>NZ_PVNH01000001.1 GCF_003001955.1 Prauserella shujinwangii
AACGACACCTCGCCCGCATCGTCTACAACGCCCTCCAGCAGAGCACCACCCACCAATCACCCCGCCTCACGGCAGCGGCTTGACATAGGAGCAACGCATGGCCTTCACGGGAAAGACGGCCCTGGTCACGGGCGGGTCGGGGGGTATAGGCAGGGCGATCGTGCGCAGGCTGGCGAGGGACGGCGCGCGCGTCGTGTTCAGCTACCGGGACAGCGCGGCGGCCGCCGCCGAGCTGGCCGGTGCGACCGGCGGCGTCGCGGTGCGGGCCGACCAGGCCGACGTGGCGAGCATCGACGCGCTGCTCGAGCCGGTGGGGGAGCGGCTCGACATCCTGGTCAACAACGTCGCGGTCAACCCGGCCGTGCCGCTCGCGGCGGTCACGGCCGAGGAGTTCGACCGGGTGTTCACCGTCAACACCAAGTACCCGCTGCTGCTCATGCGGCGCGCCGCCGAGCTCATGCCCGACGGTGGCCGCATCGTCAACATCTCGACGGCCAACACCGTGATCCCCGCGCCGGGACACGGTCTCTACGGCGCGAGCAAGGGCGCGCTGGAGCAGCTGACCGCGGTCGTCGCCCGGGAGCTCGGCGAGCGCGGGATCACCGTCAACGCGGTGTCACCCGGCGCCACCGACACGGACCTGCTCCACGCCACCAACCCGCCGGAGGCGATCGCCCAGATGGCCGGGCTCACCGCGCTGCGGCGCCTCGGCAGGCCGGACGACATCGCGAACGCCGTCGCCCTGCTCGCCGGACCGGACGCGGGCTGGATCACGGGGCAGAACGTGCGTGCCACGGGCGGTTTCGTCGTCTGACCGGGTGAGCCGGGGCCGGCCCGCTGTCAGGCGGGACAGAACCAGTCGCGGTCCGCGGTGATGCTGGGCGCGCCCGGGGGCGGGAACGGGGCGCGGAAGGTGAAGGCCTCCGGGGTGGGGCCATGCTCGCGGAGCAGGCCGAGCCGGTGTTCGGCCTCGGCCACGGTGGGCCGGTGCCCGGCAGGCACCCACCACAGCACGGAGTGCGCCTCGCGCATCCGGTGGAACCATTCGCGGCGGCGGCGCAGGACGGCCTGGTGGTCCTGGTCGCGGAAGGCGAACTCGGCCAGGTCCTCGATGGACTCCCACACCGACATGTTCACGATCAGCCGGTCGTCGCCGAAGGCGCGCACGGCCGTGGCGTCACCGTCCTCGGTCTGCAGCCGCCAGACGAATCCCGGCGCGGCGTCGGCCACGGCGTTCACGGGGTCGAGTGCGGCGACGAAGTCGGCCAGCTCCGCGGAGTCCAGCGGAGCGACGGGCAGGGCGATGTTGACCTGGGCGAGGTGGAAGTCGTTCACCGACGCACTCTAGCGACGATCCACGGGTCGGTGCCAGCGTCGCGAGCGCACGGCTCCACGTACTCGGAGATGTCGAGAACCGCCCGGTGACTCCGTCTCAGGGCGGACACGGCGGTCGCGCCCCTACCACACCAAGGAGATCCAGCATGACGATCCAGCGGATGGACAACGTCCTCATCGTTGTCGACGACCTCGACGCTGTCGTCTCGTTCTTCGTCGGACTCGGCATGGAGCTGGAGAGCAGGGGGCCGGTCGAGGGACGGTGGGTGGAGCGTGTGATCGGGGTCGACGACGTCCGGCAGGAGATCGCGATGCTGCGGACCCCGGACGGCCACGGCCGGGTCGAGCTGGCGATGTTCCGCACGCCGAAGGCGATCAGCCCGGAGCCGAGGGAAGCACCGGCGAACACGCTGGGCATTCGTCGGATCATGTTCGCTGTCCACGACATCGAGGACGTCGTGGCCCGCCTGCGTGCTCGTGGCGCCGAACTCGTCGGCGAGCTGGCGGAGTACGAGGACATCTTCCGGCTCTGCTACGTCCGCGGCCCGGAGGGCATCGTCGTCGGCCTCGCCGAACAGCTCCGCTGAAACCACCGGCTTCGGCTGCTTGCCCACGGCGGACGGCCTTGCGAGGCTTCGCGGATGACCTCCCACTCGCCCGCGTCCACCGCCGATGTTCTCCACCAGCCCATCCGGGCCCAGTTCGAGGCGTTCCTCGACGCGCACCGCAGCGCGCTGCACAGCTGCCTGGACGGGCTCAGCGAGGAGCAGGTGCGCCGGTCGCTCGTGCCTTCCCGGACCACGCTGCTGGGCCTGGTGAAACACGCGGCCTTCGTCGAGAAGGTCTGGTTCGACGAAGCCCTGACGTGCCGGTCCCGCGCGGAGATCGGCATCCCCGCGACGCCGGACGAGTCGTTCGTCCTCGACGAGGACGACACCATCGCCACGGTGCGGCGCGCGCACCGCGAAGCATGCGAGGCTTCGCGCCGCGCGACAGCATCGCTGGGGCTGGACGATCTCGTCCACGGCAACCGGCGCGGCCCGCTCCCGCTGCGCTGGGTGTACCTGCACGTGCTGCGCGAGCTGGCGCAGCACTGCGGGCACGCGGACATCCTGCGTGAGCAGCTCCTCAGCGAGTGACACGGCGGTCGCCACCCGAGTCCCGGCGAGCGCGGAAACCGCGATCAGGGCCCGACCAGCGACCTGATGGGCAGCGACAGTCGTGAGTGGACACCGTGATCGGGTTCCGACCTGCCGCACGTGCCACCCGGGCAGCGGTGAGAGGAGCCTGTCACCAGTCCGCGGCTGCGCCGGAACCGAGGTGGCGGCGCAGCTTGCCGAGGGCGCGATGCTGCGCGACACGCACGGCGGTGGGTGTCGATCCGACCGCCGCGGCCGTTTCCTCGGATGTCCAGCCGACCGCGACGCGCAGCACGACGATCTCGCGCTGGACCGGCGGTAACAGGTCGAGCAGCTCCCGCACGCGAGAGCCGAGATCGCCGCGCAGCGCCTGCTGCTCGGGTCCGGGGTCCGGGTCGGCCTCGTCGGCGGGCTCGGCGGCCGGATGGACGCGGTTCCGGTGGGGGTCACGGTAGTAGTCGGCGACCTTGTGTGCCGCGATCCCGTACACGAACGGCAGGAAGCCGGCCTCGGCGCCGGTGAACCGGGGCAGGGCATGCAGGACGGCGAGGAGCACCTCTTGGGCGACATCGTCGGCTGAGGCATGGCCGTGCCCGTTCCGGCTGATCCGACCGCGGCAGTAGCGGACGATCACCGGCGACAGCGTTCGGAACAGCTCGTTCCTCGCCTCCTCGTCACCGGCCCGCGCGGCCGCGACCAGCTCGGCGAGTTCCTTCTCCTTCATCGGACGCTTCCTTGTCGAGACGTGGCTTGCCGGTGGCGGACCTCCATGTGAACGTGCTGAGTTAAGCATTCAGTGTGAACATAGTCAACAGGTATTCGAGTATGTGGTAGGTTCACAGCGTCGGGAAGGAGTGGTCGTGAGCGATGACGAGCATCTGGTGAGCGCCGCTGAGGTCGCCCGGTTGGCCGGTGTCGGCAGGGCGGCTGTCAGCAACTGGCGGCGCCGCCACGCGGACTTTCCGGAGCAGGTGGGCGGCACGTCGACCAGTCCGAAGTTCCGGCTCGCGGAGGTGGAGCAGTGGCTTCGCGCGCAGGGGAAGCTGCGTGCTCCCGCCCGGCGGGATGCGTTGTGGCGGTCGTTGTCGCTGGGGCGCGGCGACGAGGAGATCACCGGGCTCCTTCGGGAACTGCTGGACCACCTGCACGATCCCGGCGCGGCCGGCTCGGTTCCGGAAGCAGTGCGCGAGCATCTCGAACAGACCGCTGATGGCTCGCGCGCCGATCTGGTCGAGCAGCTCTGTGCCCGGCATGCGGAGCGGCTCGGGCGCCGGCACCTGGCCACGGCCCCCGAGCTCGCAGCGCTCATGGCGGAGCTCGCGGACGCGCACGGAGTGGTGCTCGACCCAGCGTGCGGGCCGGGCAACCTGCTCTGGGCGGCGGCTGCCCGCGGAGCGGACCGGCTACGTGGTCAGGAGCTGGATCCCGGCCTTGCCGAGCTCGCGCGAGCACGCTTGCGGCACCATGCGCCCGCCACCATCGTGCCCGGGGACGCCCTGCGCGCCGACGGCCACGCGGGTACGCGGGCGGACGTGGTGCTCTGCGAGCCTCCCTTCGGCTACCGGGACTGGGGCTACGAAGAGCTGGGCGTCGACCGGCGCTGGGAGTACGGACTGCCGGTGAAGAACGAGCCGGAGCTGGCGTGGATCCAGCACTGCCTGGCGCATGTCCGCCCGGGTGGCACGGTGCTCGGTCTGCTGCCCGCGGCGGTGGCGTCGCGTCGATCTGGCCGTCTCATCCGCAAGGAGCTGGTGCGGCGAGGCGTGGTTCGTGCGGTGTTCGCGCTTCCCGCGGGAGTGTTGTCCTCCAGCGGGATACCGGTACACCTCTGGCTGCTGCGCGCGCCCACGGAGGAGGACGCGGCGGGCTCCGTGCTGCTGGTCGACGCGAGCGGTCATGGTGGCCGGGAGCGCGGCGATGCCGACTGGCCGGCGTTGCGCTCGGCGGTGCTGGAACCGTGGCGCACGTTCGCCGCGGACGGCGCGGTGGAGCCCGTGCCGGGCCGCCAGGGTGTCGTCCCGGCGATCGATCTGCTCGATGAAGACGTGGACCTCACCCCGGCCCGCCATCTGCCGTTGCCGCGTGCCACGGTGGACGTCGCGAAGCTGGACGAGCGGCGCGTACGTCTCGGTGAGCTGCTGGGATCGGCACCGGAACTCCTTCCCGCCGTGTCGGGCCGGCGTCCGGAGGCGCACCCCACCATGACCATCGGGGAACTCGCCAAAGCCGGGGCGCTCACCGTGCGCCACCAGCCCGGAAAGCTCGAGCTCGACGACGCGGCCGGGGCCGCGGGCGAGCTCGTGCTGACCGGCCGGGATGTCGCCGCTGGGGCTCCTCCCACGATGCGGCTGGTCTCGGCGCCGGAGAGCGAGCTGGTGTACCTGCGACCGGGTGACCTCGTCGTCCCGACCCTCGTGGCCGGTGACCGCACCGGTGCGATCCGGATCATCGATCGGGCAGACCTGGTCCTGGGACCGAACCTCACGCTGCTGCGGGTGGACCCGGCGCGGCTGGACGCCGACTTCCTCGCCGGGCAGCTCACCACCCGCCGGGTGATCGAGACGACGAGCGCCACCGTGTCGGGGGCACGGAGACTGGACGTCCGCCGGGTCGAGGTGCCGTTGCTGCCGATCGACGAGCAGCGGCGGCTGGGCAGGGCGTTCCGCGCCCTGCGCGCCTTCAGCGCGACGATCCGCGAGGCGGCCGAGCTCAGCGACCTCCTCACCGCTGAGCTGCGCGACGGGCTCGCCGACGGCGTGCTCAGCGTCGAGGACCGGTGGATTCACGTCGTCACTCAGCTGGCCGAGAGACGGGAGTGACCGAACTGTTCCAGTCGGGTCCGTGCGGTCGCCAGCTCGCGCTCGTCGAGGCGTTGCATCCGCCGCCCAGATCCGTTGCGCCAGCGCGTTCCCCTTGGTCAGCCCGGCGCGACGCATCCTCACAACTTGGTAACCCTCGGTAATACACCAACAGTCTGTATCGACGTAGCTACCGCACCTGTTTCAACTCACAGCTTGGGCGCGTAGGTCGTATGAACAATCCGGTGGTGGAGCGGGCCCGCGGCCTGTTCGAGTTCTTGTTGGGCGCTCAGCAGCTGAAGGCCAGGGCTCTGCGCACGGCCGATGTCGACGGTTACCAGCGCGACGGCCTGGTGCGCTGGCTCGCGGAGATCCCGGAGCACCCGGCGGTGACGCTGACCCTGGGGACCGATGCTCCGGCGCCGGACGACCCGTTGCTGGTGGTCGACCGCGTCGAGCGGGCGGATCCGCCGGAGCCGGGCGCGGAGCTCGAGCGCTGGCTGACCGACCCGGGCGACGACCCTCGGCGCGCCCCTGAGCTGCGGGCCACGATCACCGCCGTCGAGGACGGACCGGTGGGGGAGGGCCCGGTGACGCGCGAGCTCTCCCTCGCGGACCACGCGCACGTCCGGGCGGCGTACGAGACCTGGATTCGTGGCTGGCGGCAATGGGCCGAGCGGGAGCTGCGCGATCGCCCCGCCCGTGAGCTCTACAACCAGTTGTTCACCGCCTTCCTGAAGATCAAGGACAGTCCCGAGGAGCTGGAGTTCGTCGCCGGGACGGCGCTGCTGTCCTGGCTCCCGGCACATCACGTCGCGGTGCGCAGGCACCTGTTCACGAGCCCGCTGACCATCGACTTCGACGACGGCACCGCACGCCTGTCGGTGTACCCGGCGGAGTCGCCCGAGCCGTTCCGGACCGAGCTCGACATGCTCGACCCGGGCCTGCTCAAGGCCAGCGACAACATCAACGAGATCCGGACCGAGGTGCGCGAGCTGCAGGTGCACCCGCTCGAGCGGGACGTACTGGGCGGCCTGGCCCGGCGCCTGGTACACGCCCTGGACGCCGACGGGGTGTACCGCGACGAGGACGAGGCGCCCGATCCCGGTACGGGCGCGCGGGCGGCCTTCGCGCCCGCGCTGATCCTGCGCAAGCGGGCACAGCGCGGGCTGGTCGAGATCTTCCAGACCATCGTCCAGCAGCTGCTGCACGCGGACACCGTGCCCGACGGCGTGATTCCGCTCGTCGACGCCGACTACGTGCCCCGGGTGGACGCCCCTTCCGGCGACGGCGCGCTGGTCACCGTCGACGACGAGCCGTTCCTGCCGATGCCGGTCAACGACAGGCAGCGGCGGATCATCGAGCGCGTTGACACCCACGCCCAGGTACTCGTGCAGGGACCGCCGGGGACCGGCAAGACCCATACGGCGGCCGCGCTGATCTCACATCTGCTCGCGCAGGGCAAGCGGGTGCTGGTCACCGCGCAGACCGACCGTGCCTTGCGAGAGGTCCGGGACAAGCTGCCGGAGCAGATCAAGCCGCTGTCGGTCGGCGTGGTGGGCACCTCACGGCAGGACATGGCCGACCTGAAGGTGGCCGTGCAGACGATCGCGACCGCGGCCCACGAGTACGACGCGCGCGAGAACGCCGGCATCATCCAGGATTGCCTCGGCGAGATCGACCGGCTGCGCCGCGAGCGTGCGGAGGTCTACCGCGAGCTGGTCGCCGTGCGTGAGCGAGAGGTGACCAAGTACCAGCACGCCGGGTACCGGGGCACGCTGGCCGCGATCGCCACACGGCTTCAGGCGGAAGCGGGCGAGTACGGCTGGCTGCCGGAGCTCGTGGCCGTCGATGCCGACGAGGCCCCACCGCTGGAAACGAGGGAGATCGTCGAGTGGCGGCGGCATCTGCTCGACGGCGCACTGGCCGCGGACGAACCCGAGGCGCGGCAGCGGTTGCTGGAACTGGATGCGCTGCCGGGCCCGGAGACGTTCGCGGATCTGGTGGGAGCAGAGGCGCGCGCCGCCGCCGACGGGACGCGGTTCCAGCGGCTGAAGGACCATTCGGCATTCGACACGGTGCTCCGGCTCGACGAGGCGCAGCGCCACGACCTGCAACGCAGGCTGCACGGGCTTGCCGACGAGGCTGACACCCTTGCGGGCAGGCGTGAGCAGTGGATGAACGACGCGCTGGCGGACGTGCGGTCCGGCCGCGCGGCGGGCTGGCAGGCCCGCGGTGAGCAGGTAGGCACGTTGATCGAGCAAGGTGCCGAGCAGGTGGACCGGCTCGGCCCGCTCACCGAGGTGGAGCTGCCGGAAGGCGACGGCCCCCGGCTGGCGACGCTGGCCCGCGAGGTGCGCGCGTATCTCGACGGGGGCGGCAAGATCAAGACAATGGCGGACGGTTCGCCCAAGCTCGGCCGCCTCGCCCCGAAGGTGCTCAGGCAGGCGCAGCCGCTGTTCGATGACGTGCGGGTCAACGGCCTGCCGCCGGTCCGCGGGGAGCAGCTCGACGCCGTGGTCACGTGGGTGGAGGCCACGAGGGTGCTCGCGGCGCTGGACCGGGCCTGGCCGGAGAACGTGCGCATCCCGGCCGAGGACACGTTGCAGGAGCGGCTGCAGTGGCACCGGACCGAGCTCGAGCAGCTGCTCCGTGTGCTGAAGCTCGCCGCCGACCTGGCTGCCGAGGAGCAGCGGCTGGCGCAACTGGAGCTGCCCGCGCCGGACTGGAACGATCTGCACGCCGTGCGCACATACGCCACGCTCGTCGACGCCGCCGCGGCCGAGGAGGCGTGGACGGCGGCCACCGAACCGCTGGCGGAGCTGGCGAAGCTGCTCGCGGAGCATGCGCGCTGGGCCGACGCGGCGCCGTGTGGGGAACGTTTGCGTGCCGCTGTCGAGGCGCGCGACCGCGACGCCTACGCCGCCGCCCACGCCCGGCTGGCCCGGTTGCGGCGGGTACGCGAGCTGGCCGCTCGGCGCGACGGGTTCGGCCAGCGACTCGCCGCCGCGGCGCCGGGCCTGTTCCAGGCCATCGCGGCAAGCCCGGGCGACGAGCGCTGGACCGCGCGTCTCGGGCGGTTCGGCCAGGCGTGGGCCTGGGCGTCCGCCCGCACGTGGGTCCGCGTCCAGGAAGCGAAGGACCTCAATGCCCTGCAGAAGCAGATCGGCCGGATCGACGAGCGAATCCGGGAGAAGGTGGAGATCCTGGCCGCGCGTCGCTCGTGGGACCACGCCGCCTCACCTGCTCGGCTCAGCGGCACCGCCCGTGCCGACCTGACGCAGTACGCGCAGCTGGTGCAGCGGGCCGGCAAGCTCACCGGCAAGTACGCGGGGCAGCAGAAGTCGGCGATCCGCAGGGCCATGGACCGGTGCCGTCCCTCGGTGCCGGTGTGGATCATGCCGATCTACCGGATCGCGGAGCAGCTGCGCATCCAGCCGGACATGTTCGATGTCGTGATCGTCGACGAGGCCTCGCAGGCGGGGCTGGAAGCGGCGTTCCTGCAGTACATCGCGCCGAAGATCGTCGTGATCGGCGACGACAAGCAGGTCTCGCCCAGCGCCGTCGGTGTCGACCAGCAGCAGTTGCGTGATCTCGCCGGTCAGTACATTCCGGGCGATCGGTACCGGGATTCGTGGGAGAACCCGCAGCGGAGCCTGTTCGACGAGGCGAAGATGCGCTATGGCGGGCTGATCACGCTCACCGAGCATCGCCGGTGTGTCCCGGAGATCATCGGCTTCTCCAACCGGATCGCCTACGAGCCGGACAACATCCGGCTGGTTCCCGTGCGGCAGTACGGCGCCGACCGGCTGGAGCCGATCAAGGCCGTCTACCTGCCGGACGGGTACCAGCGTGGCGCGACGAACACGTACAACCCGGTTGAGGCGGACGCCATCGTCGAGGCGATCGAGAAGTGCCTGGCCGATCCCGCCTACGCAGGGCGCACCTTCGGGGTGATCTCGCTGCTCGGAGCGACGCAGGCCAGGCACATCGAGAAGAAGCTGCTGGATCGCATCGGCAAGCAGGAGTGGACCGCCCGCGACCTGCGCTGCGGCGACGCCCCGGACTTCCAGGGTTCGGAGCGGGACGTCATGTTCCTGTCGATGGTCGCCGCACCGGAGCAGGACCGCCGCATGGCGGCGCTGACGCGGGACCTGTACGTGCAGCGGTACAACGTGGCCGTGTCGCGGGCGAAGGACCAGGTGTGGGTGTTCCACTCGATCGACCGGCAGGACCTGCGCAACCCGGAGGACATGCGCTTCCAGCTGCTCGACTACTGCTACGGCGTCATCGAGCGGGGCCGGTCGACCGACGAGCGGGTCACCGGCGAGCTGGTGCCGGAGGACGAGCGGGTGCCGCCGTTCGACTCGCTGTTCGAGCAGCGGGTGTACAACCGGATCATCGACCGTGGCTACACGGTGTTCCCGCAGTACGACGCGGCGGGGGGTTACCGGATCGACCTGGTGGTGATCGGCGGGGACACGCGCCTGGCGGTGGAGTGCGATGGTGACCACTGGCACGGTCCGGAGGCGTTCGAGCGGGATCTCGCGCGCCAGCGGGATCTGGAACGGTGCGGCTGGCGGTTCTTCCGCATCCGTGAGTCGACCTTCTACGTCGATCCGGCGGCGGCGCTCGCCGAGTTGTGGCAGGCGCTGCAGGACCTCGACATCCATCCGGCGGGGAAGTGGGAAGACCCGCTCCCGGCCGCTGCCGCGCCCGTTCAGGCGGTGCCGGATGTCAGGGAGCCGGAGGCCGCCGAGCCGGAACCGCCTGCGATGGAGGCAGAGCCCGAGCGGGAACCGGAGTCGGATGTCCTGTCCGGCTCGCTCGCCGGGCTGCTGGAGCTGGCCGAACCGGTCGCCGAGACCCCGGAACCGGAAGCGGCTCCGGACGGCGGTCTGCGCCCATACGAGGAGTTCACCGGCTCGGTGCCGCCGGTCGCCGAGGCGACTCGGGACCAGCTCGTCGCCGGTTTACGCGAGATCGTCGCGGTGGAGGGGCCTGTGCTGGGCGATCGGCTGCACAGTGTTTACGTGCGGGCCTCGGGCGGCCAGCGTGTGGGTAAGCAGATCGCCCGCACCCTGAACTCCGCGATCAGCGCCGCGGTGCGGAAGCGTGTGCTCGTCGCCGACAACCCGCTCGGCGAGTCCGGCGTCAAGCCGCTGACCTACCGGCTGCCGGAACAACCGGCCGTGCGGGTCCGGGAGCGCGGGCCGCGGGCGTTGGATCAGGTCCCGCCGTCGGAGCTGGCCGCGGTGATGGCGATGGCTGCCGAGGAGTGCGGCTGGCCCGACACCGAGGGTGTCCTGCGGGGCACCGCGCAGCGTCTCGGCGTTGGCAGGCTGACCAAACAGGCCCGCGAACTGCTGGACCCGATCCTTGGGCTGGCGCGTATGCGGGGCCAGGCATGACGAATCCAGGGCGCTAGTGTCCCAATCGGGAGGGTTTGCTGAATGATCCAGACTATCGGGACGTGGATTACCGCGGGTGGTGTGATCGTAGCCGTACTTGGTCTACGTGCGTCGCGACTGCAACGGCGCAGGCAGTTTGAGACGCTCTATGTCCAGCGCTATTGGGAAATCATGGACCGCCTGACCTTGCAAGGCCTACGAGGGGACACCTGCGACTCGATTGCACTTCAGGACGAGATGGCGGTATGGGCCTACTTCCGGCTTTGCGAGGACCAACTTGAGCTTCGGGCAGGGGGATGGATCAGCACGGCTACGTGGTCTGTGTGGTCCAGCGGCATGCGGCAGCAGCTTCAACGGTGGCCGTTCCTCGACATCTGGAAGCGGGATGTAGAACCGAACTCAGGGGGCTTCGAGCTACTTCACTCGCATGTCCGGGAGGAGGGCTACGATCCGTGCAGTATGAAGAGATGGCGTCGGCTATTGGCAGGCATTGACGGTTCCGGTCCCATCTGATTCCTTTACCGCAACGTGTCAGCGAAACTTCTGTGGCCACTTCTATTTCGGACGATGGAATCTCGAGTAAACTCTTCGGGTTGTCGACGCCATCGGTGACGCAGTAGTCAGGGGTATCTTCCGCCGTCCGATGCGACGGTCATACAGCGGTTCGGGTGGCCCTATGATCGATGTCAACCGCCTCGACGGGATCGACGTGAAGCGTTTCCACATTGCACAGGGGGAGAATGGGTGAGTTCCCGGGCGAGTTGCCGGGAAGAACTGGACTACATCACCGATTACGGTAAGGAACACTGGGTCGGCATGTCAGTTCTCACGCCGGTCGCCATCGCGGAAGCAGGCAAGGACGCGGATTTTGAGACGCAGCTGGACAAGCTGCTGAACCTGGCGGGGGACCTCATTGATCGTGGCGTCTTGCCAGGAGGATCTCGTCGAGGAGGAGCCGGGTTTCGTCGCTTGGCGCGGCGACAAACGGCAACTCCTCGCTCGGCTCAGCGACGAAGTACGTGCGCGTGGTTACCTGCCGGACAGTGGCGAAGTGTGCTGGTTCCACGCATCGGAACGCTGACCGCCGCTCATGGGGGCGTGGCGACGGAGGCAGGGCAGGCGAAATGCGCTCCGGGAGTCTCGGCCGCGGCGCCGGGGCGGGCATGCGTAGCAACCGGTGACCAAGTTCCACGGCGTCCCACCTGCCCCTGTCCGCTTGTGCTCTGCGGTTGTCACACTGCGCGGAGGTTCAGGCAGTGCTCATGCCCGGAACGGGCCGGAGCGCCACCAGCGGGCGTACTGGTCGAGCACTCGCCCCAGTGGTTCCGGCTCCGCCGCGTCGAGCCGCCTGTGGAGTAGCCCGGCATCCCGGTCGGTGAGCCGGACCAATGGGCGGCGCAGCCGGATGCTCCAGCTCCGGCCGAGGTCGGCGAAGGTGTCCAGCTCGTCGACCAGGGGACCGAGTTCCACCCCGCCTGGCCACGGTGTTGCCGTGGAGAACTCGACATGGCAGCCAACCGGATAGCTCCGGCCGGCGATCTCGACGGGCTGCTCCAGGGTCGCCACCGCGGTGCGGGCGGTGCCTGCCGCGATCACGCGTCCACGGTCGCGGGTGGGGTTCTTGAAGCAACCGCGGGTGGTGTAGAGCAGCAGCGTGTCGCCGGAGGTGAGCGCGCGTACCTCGGTCCGGCCGAATCCGGGGAAGGCCATGCGCTGCTCGGTCAGGACCCAGCCGAGCGCCTCACGGTCGCCGATGACGAGCAGGTAGTGAGCCACCCAGGCACGATAGAACGCCGGGCCCCGCGCCGCCTGTAGCGGATCACGGCCCCCGACCGAAGTACTCGTGTGACAGTTTCGTGGGAACGCATCCCGGACTCGGCATGGCCGCTGCTGGCGGCCGCTCGCGCCAGCTATGGCACGCAGGCAGAGCAGACCTACGACGAGGTGCTGCGCGAGGTGGCGGCCCGGATCGCGGCCACCGGCTCGATCGGCAAGACGGACATCGGGGCACTTGTGCTGTGGAAACGGATCCGCGCGGACACGCTGTGGGCCCGCAGGCTGGGCGACACGCCGGACGAGCAGGTGCGTGCGGCCACAGCGGCCGCGGTCGCCGCCGTGACCGCTGACCGGCTGCCGGTCGCGGACGCCGGGCGGCAGGGCTGCGCCGAGCTGCGGAGCCTTCCCGGGTTCGGGCACGGACCCGCACTGGCGTCCGCCCTGCTCACGGCAGCCGCGCCGGATCGCATGGCGGTCTACGACCGGCGGGCGGTGGCTGGACTGTCCCGGGTGGGACTCGACCTGGACAGTGGGCCCGACCTCTACGGCCGCTACCTCGAACGCGTCGAGGCCCTGCGTGCCCTCGCGGCCGAGCACGGAGCCGACTGGAGGGCCCGCGACGTTGATGTCGCCCTGTTTCACCTCGGCGGTTACCAGTGACCGATGTACCGGGGCAGGCTCGTCGTGGACCACGTGGTCGATCCCAGGCGTCAGGTCGCGGGAAGCAGACGATCTCCCGAGTTCAGGGACAGGTTGGCAGCTCGGCTGGGCCGATCGCTGTACGTACAGCCACCGAAACGTGTCTCGTAGACTTCCGCGCATGACGGGGAACGGCGAACGTACGAGTCCGGTACTCGGGCGATTGGAACCCGTGACCCTCCGGCAGCTCTGGCCGCATGAAGCGCTCGATTTCACCCCATGGTTGCTCGACAACGCGGATGCCCTGGGCGAGGCGTTGGGCATGGAGCTGGACATCACCATGGCGGAACACCCGGTCGGTGGCTTCTCGCTGGATCTCGTCGGACGTGACCTCAGCACCAACGAAAGCGTCATTGTCGAAAACCAGCTTGAGACGACCGATCACGCGCATCTCGGACAGCTGCTCACATACGCAGGCGGGACGGACGCGGTCAACGTCGTCTGGATCGCCCGTGAGTTTCGCGAGGAGCATCGTGCCGCTCTGGATTGGCTGAATGCGCGGACTGATCCCGACACGCGCTTCTTCGGCGTGGAGATTTCCGCGGTGCGCATCGGCGAGTCCGTGCCGGCGCCGCTGTTCCGGGTCATCGTGCAGCCCAACGACTGGGGCAAGTCGGTGCGCAGCCATGCTCACGGCGGAGAGGGCAGCGGAAGCGACAAGAACCTGCTCTATGCCGAATTCTGGGGCCGCTACATCGCCGCCGTGCGGGACGCGGGGCTGAACTGGTCGCGGGCGCGGAAGGGACCGGCGCAGAACTGGTTCAACACGACCAGCGGTGTGGCCGGAGCGGAGTTCAGCGTCAGCTTCGGTCGGGGTGACGCGGTGCGCTCCGAGCTCTACCTCGGTCACCCCGATTCCGAGGTCAACACGTCCCGGTTCGAGCGGCTCCAGCAGGCCCGGACCGAGCTGGAAGCCGCATACGGAGGCACCTTGACCTTCCAGCCCCTTGAGGGCCGTAAGGCATGCCGGATCTGCGAGATCGGAACCGGGGTGGTCACTGACCGGGACAACTGGGAAACGCTGATCGAGTGGTTCATCGATCGTCAGCGGCGGTTGCGGGCTGCTCTGGCCGATGTCGGCGGTATCCCAGCGAGCTGACGCATCGGGTGCAGCCTCACAGCTTCTCTACCCCGGTCGGCGGGCGTCGGCGTTCCAAGACGACAACAGACGCTTCACTTGGATTGCTTGTTGACATAGTTAACAGACACGTGCAACGATCGGGTTGCCGCGCATGTACGTGGTGTCACAGACAGTGCATGCTGCCCGATATAGACGTGCAGACCTTGGCGATGACGGTGCGGGAGGGCTCGAGTGTCAGCGAGACCGGAAGTCGTGGCAGGCCGGTTCCGCCTGCTCGGCCCGATCGGCAAGGGCAACATGGGCGAGGTGCATCGCGCCCAGGACGCGCACGCCGATGACGGCGCAGGCGGTCGCGTCGTTGCGGTGAAGTTGATCCTCCGTACCCGCTCGGGCACCATCCTCGATGCCAGCGCTGACACGAAAACGGTCCAGCGCTTCGAACGCGAGCTGCGCATCATGCGCAAGCTCCACCATCCCAACCTGCCGCGACTGGTCGGCGGCGGGGTGGATGCCGACGGCCTGCCGTACCTGGCCATGGAGTTCCTCGACGGGAGGTCACTCCGCGACCTCGTTTCCGAGCGCGCACAGTCACCCGTCTCCTGGGTCGCGGCTCTGGGCGCGCAGATCGCGGACGGTTTGGCCGCGACCCACGCCGAGGGCGTGATTCACCGTGACCTCAAGCCGTCGAACGTGATGGTGGTTCGCGGTGGTGTCGTCAAGGTCCTCGACTTTGGCATGGGGCGGATCGCCGATGACACCACCCACCTCACGAGCAGCGGTGTCACGGTCGGAACGGCGCGCTACATGGCGCCCGAGCAGTTCCAGGCGTCCGCGGTCGGTCCCGCGGCCGACCTGTATGCCCTTGGCTGCGTGCTCTTCGAGCTCCTTACCGGGGTTCCCCCCTTCCACAGCGAGTCGGCGCACGAACTCGGGCACAAGCATCTGAACGAGGCGCCACCGCCCGTGCGGCCGTTGCGGCCTGACGTCCCGCTGGACATCGCGAGGCTGATCGACAAGCTGCTGGCGAAGGATCCGGCGGATCGGCCGGTGGACGCGATCGCGGTTCGAGACGCCCTCCTGGAACACGTACCGGCCTCGGCCGATGAGGCAGTCAACGGGTGGGAGGCGTTTGACCCGGTAGCGGGACTCGCCGAGCTTCGCGCCCTGCGTGCGCCGTCCCGAAGGGAAGTCACGGCAGCGTCGGACATCCGGGTGGCGCCCTCCGGCATGGACGTCTTCGGCATCCATCGTCAGCTGATCAAGGACTACCGTGCGTTCACCGAGGGCGGCACGGTCATCCGGGACCAGCGGATCGCCGCGTTCGTCGAGGAGGACCTGAACGCCAAATCGCAGTGGCCGGATCCCTGGCTGTCGCTCAACCCGTTCTTCGCCTCCGGCGGGACCGTGCTGGAGCTCGTGCACGCGGGCGTGCTGCACCCGGAGTGCCAGCACATCTTCCAGACCGGCAAGACCGAGGGCGGCACCGTCTGCGACGGCCGCCCGGTCACCCTGCATCGCCACCAGCGCGAGGCGATCGACGTGGCGCGGTCCGGCGAGTCCTACGTGCTCACCACCGGCACGGGATCCGGCAAGTCGCTGTCCTACCTCGTGCCGATCGTCGACCGGGTGCTGCGTGCTCGCGACGAGGAAGGTTCGGAACCCGCCCGACGCGTACGCGCGATCATCGTCTACCCGATGAACGCGCTGGCCAACAGCCAGCTCAAGGAACTGGACAAGTTCCTCCTCGACGGCTACGGCGCCGGCCGTGAACCTGTCACCTACGCCCGTTACACCGGTCAGGAAGGCGAGGAACGGCGCCGGGAGATCCAGCAGAACCCGCCGGACATCCTGCTGACCAACTACGTGATGCTCGAGCTGATGCTCACCCGGCCCGACGACCGGCGCTCGCTGATCAGGATGGCCACCGGGCTGGAGTTCCTCGTCTTCGACGAGCTGCACACCTATCGTGGCCGCCAGGGTGCTGACGTCGCGCTGCTCATCCGCCGGGTTCGGGAGGCCTGCCAGGCGGACGGGCTGCAGTGCGTGGGCACCTCAGCCACCATGTCCAGCGAAGGCACGAACGAGGACCGCCGCGCCGTCGTCGCCTCGGTCGCCTCGACCCTGTTCGGCGCGCCGGTGCGCCCCGAGCACGTGATCGGCGAGACCCTCGTGCGTGCCACCGGCGAGGCGCCCGGCACGGTGCCCGCCGACCGGCTCCTGGCGCAGGACCCGCCGCGAGCGTATGCGGACCTCGTAGCCGACCCGCTGGCGCAGTGGATCGAGACCCGGTTCGGCCTCGCCACCGAAGAGGGCTCCGGTAGGCTCGTCAGGCAGCGTCCCGTGAAGATCGAGGAGGCAGCGGGCGAGCTGTCCAGGGCCAGCGGCGTCTCAGCGGAGGTCTGCGCCGAGGCGATCCGCCGGACACTGGAGGCGGGCTCGCAGGCACGGCACCCGGTGACCGACCGTCCGTTGTTCGCGTTCCGGCTGCACCAGTTTCTGTCCAAAGGCGACACGGTCTACGTCACTCTCGAGGACAAGGAGAGCCGCCACCTCACCCGCGACTACCAACGTGTCCAGCCGGGCTCGGGCGGGAAGATCCTGCTGCCACTGGCCTTCTGCCGCGAGTGCGGGCAGGAGTACCTGACGGTCTGGCGGAAGACCGGTTCCGACGGAACCCGCTACGAGCCGCGCCGGGACACCGCCGCGACGGGTGGACGCGCCGGCGACGGCTATCTCTACCTCGACCCCGACCGGCCGTGGCCCCGCACGACGGAAGAGGCCATCGTCGACCGCCGTCTTCCCGAGTCCTGGCTGCAGGTCGACGACCACGGCCACGAGACGGTGCGGGATTCGTATCAGAAGCGCTTGCCCCGGGCCGTGACCGTCGACGCCTACGGCAACGAGGGGCAGGGCGAGCTGGACGCCGCGTTCATCCCGGCGCCGTTCCTGTTCTGCCTGCACTGCGCCGTGAGCTACGAGCAGGTACGCGGGAAGGACTTTGCCAAGCTGGCCACGCTCGACCAGGAAGGCCGTTCGTCGGCGACCTCACTCGTCTCCGCGTCCATCGTGCGGTCCTTGAAACAGGCTCCGGCCGGGGCGCTCGACAAGAAGGCCCGCAAGCTGCTCACCTTCGTCGACAACCGGCAGGACGCCTCGCTGCAGGCGGGCCATTTCAACGACTTCGTACAGATCACCCAGTTGCGTGCCGCGTTGTACCAGGCCACGGTCGAGGCGGGCGACGAGGGGATCCGGCACGAGGAGCTCGCCTCCCGCGTCGCCGACGCGCTGGGTCTGGCCGTGGCCGACTACGCGGGAACCGCCGACCTGCCGCCTTCGCTGGCGCGCAACGCCGCCAAGACACTCCGGGACGTCATCGCGTTCCGGCTCTACCTGGACCTGCAGCGCGGTTGGCGGGTCACCATGCCCAACCTGGAGCAGACCGGCCTGCTGGAGATCCGCTACGAGGACCTGGAGTGGCTGGCCGCCCACGGCGAACGCTGGGCCACGACACAACCGGAACTCCGCGATGCCGAGCCGGGTCGCCGCATCGAGATCATGCGCGTACTGCTGGACGAGATGCGCCGGGCGCTCGCCATCGACGTGCAGTACTTCCGGGACGACTTCGACACGCTGCAGCGCGCCAGCGAGGAGCGCCTGATCGAACCATGGGTGCTGTCGGGCAGTGACAAGCCACAGGTCGGTACCGCCTATCCACGAGGTTCCAAGCCCGGCATGGACCGCTCCGGGCTGTTCCTGTCGGGACGCGGCAAGTTCGGCAAGTACCTGCGCAGGGCGCACTTCTCCCAGCTGTCGACCGACGACGCCCAGCATGTCATCGCGGACCTGCTGGAGGTGCTCGCCGACGCTCAGCTGCTGCGCAAGGTGGAGACCGCGCCGCAGCGCGCCGGTCGTTTCCGGCGCTCCGCGGGTCCGGCCCTGACCGGTTACCGCATCGCCGCCAGGGCGCTGATCTGGCGCGCCGGAACCGGGGAGCGCGGCACTCACGATCCGCTCACCCGCACCTACGCCAGCGGGGACGGGCCGCGCGTCAACGCGTTCTTCCGTGACCTGTACCGGGGCACGGCGGGTGCCCTCGGCGGGTTCGGCGCCAAGGAACACACCGCTCAGGTCGACCCCGCGGAGCGGGAACGGCGGGAGGACGCGTTCCGTGACGGTGACCTCAAGCTGCTCTACTGCTCACCGACGATGGAACTCGGCGTCGACATCTCCGAGCTCAACGCGGTGATGATGCGCAACGTGCCGCCGACACCCGCCAACTACGCCCAGCGCAGTGGCCGGGCAGGCCGGTCGGGGCAGCCCGCCCTGGTCACCACCTACTGCGCCACCGGGAACAGCCACGACCAGTACTACTTCCGCCGGTCCGACCGCATGGTCGCCGGGGCGGTCGCACCGCCACGGCTCGACCTCGCCAACGAGGATCTGGTGCGCTCGCACGTCCAGGCCATCTGGCTGGCCGAGTCGGGCCTCAAGCTGGGCAGGTCGATTCCCGAGATCGTCGACATCAGCTATGCCGAGGACAGCCGCAGGCCGGATCCGGAACTGCCCCTGCACGATCACGTCGCCGCCGCGCTGCGGGACGGCGCCGCATGGCGGCGCGCCGCCGCGGCCACCCGCCAGGTGCTCGGCGGGCTGCTGACCGAGTTCGCCGACAGCGCGTGGTGGCACGAGCAGTGGATCGACGACACGGTCCGGGCGGCCGGGGAACAGTTCGACCGGGCGCTGGACCGCTGGCGGGACCTGTTCCGGGCCGCGCTGGTGGACCAGGCCGAGCAGAACCGGAGGGTGCTCGACCACACGCTGGCCGAGCGCGACCGCAACGCGGCGGTCCGGCGCCGGAAGGAGGCGGAGACCCAGCTGAACCTGCTGAAGAACGAGAGCGCCGACAGCAAGTCCGTGCTCTCGGACTTCTACCCCTATCGCTACCTCGCCAGCGAGGGTTTCCTGCCGGGCTACTCGTTCCCCCGGCTGCCGCTGGCCGCCTACATTCCCACCACCGGGCGCCGGTTCGGCGACGGCGACTACCTGCAGCGACCACGGTTCCTCGCCATCCGCGAGTTCGGCCCTGGCGCGCTCATCTACCACGAGGGGTCGCGGTACCAGGTCACCCGGATCCAGCTGCCGCCGGACGCCACCGGCGACGTGGTGACCACCAGCGCGAAACGCTGCGCCGCCTGCGGGTATCACCACGACGCGAAAGAGAACCTCGACCGCTGCCAGATGTGTGACGAACCGCTGCGCGAGGTCGCCACGGGCCTGCTCCAGCTGCACACCGTCTACACCCAGCGCCGGGAGCGGATCTCCTCCGACGAGGAGGAGCGCAGGCGGGCGGGGTTCCGGCTGGTGACCTCCTACCGGTTTCACGATCACGGGGCGCGACCCGGTCGCCGGGATGCCACGGTCTCCGACGAACATGGCGCCCTCGCCACCGTGTCCTACGGCGACTCCGCCACGGTGCGCATCACCAACGTCGGCAGGCTCCGGGCCGCGGAGGACGAGCCGCCAGGTTTCTGGCTCGACCCCGCCAGCGGCGAGTGGATGAACGAGCGGAAGGCCGCCGAGGCGTCGGGTGACTCCAGCGAGATGCCGGTCGTCGACGCCGACGGCAACGAGAAGCGCCGGAAGAAGCGGGTGATCCCCTACGTCGAGGACCGCCGCAACATCCTCGTCGTCAGGCTCGCCAGCGCGCTGCCGGAGGCGACGGCGTTGTCGCTGATGTACGCGCTGGAACGCGGTATCGAGGCGGCGTTCGAGCTGGAGGACGCGGAGCTGACCAGCGAGCTCCTGCCGCCGGACGAGGGCGATCGGGACCGGATGCTGTTCACCGAGGCCGCGGAGGGCGGCGCCGGGGTGCTGCGGCTGATGCAGGCGGACCCCGAGGCGCTCCAGCGCGCGGCGAAGGTCGCGCTGGACATCTGCCACTTCGCCCCGGACGGCGCCGACCGGGGTGGCGCCCATCCCGACCGGCCGTGCGCACGAGGCTGCTACGAGTGCCTGCTGACCTACGGCAACCAGCCCGACCACGGCGCGATCGACCGCCACTCGATCAAGGACCTGCTGGTGCGCCTCTCCAGCGCCAGGGCACTGGCCACCGGCCGGGGCGAGTCGCGCTCCGAGCAGCTGGAGCGGCTGGCCGCGCAGTCGGACACGGGGCTGGAGGGCAAGCTGATCACGTGGCTGAAGGAGCACGGGCTGCGACTTCCGGACGAGGCACAGACGTTCGTGGCCGAGGCGCTCGCGCGTCCCGACTACGTCTACCGCCTGCACGGTGTCAACGTCGCGGTGTTCGTCGACGGCCCCGTGCACGAGCACAGCGTGGTCGCCGAACGCGATCTGGAGGCGGAGGACCGGCTGCTCGACAAGGGCTGGGACGTGGTGCGCTTCCCGCACGACGGTGACTGGTCCGGCATCGCCAAGCGCTTCGAGCGCTATTTCGGCCCCGGCGTGGGCGTCTGACGAGGAAAGAGAAGACGGAAAGCACATGACGACCACCTTCACGGCAGGTTCCCTGGTGTCCGCGCGTGGCCGCGACTGGGTCGTGCTGCCCGAAAGCGCCGACGACATGCTGGTCCTGCGCCCGCTCGGTGGCGCTGACGACGATGTCGCGGCCGTGTTCCCGGCGTTCGAGCAGGTTCGGCAGGCCGAGTTCGAGCGGCCGTCGCCGGACGACCTCGGCGATGCGCTCGCTGCCGGCCTGCTGCGTTCCGCGCTGCGGATCGGTTTCCGCTCCGGCGCCGGGCCGTTCCGGTCACTGGCCGGTATCGCCGTGGAGCCCCGCGCCTACCAGCTGGTGCCGCTGCTGATGGCGCTGCGGCAGCGGGTGGTCCGCATGCTGATCTCCGACGACGTCGGCATCGGCAAGACCGTCGAGGCGGGGCTGATCGCGAAGGAGCTGCTGGCGCAGGGCAGCGCGCGTGGACTGGCGGTGTTGTGCTCGCCGGCGCTGGCCGAGCAGTGGCAGGAGGAGCTGCGGACCAAGTTCGGCATCGACGCCGAGCTGGTGCTGGCCTCCACGGTGTCCAAACTGGAACGCGGACTGGACCTGGGGCAGTCGCTGTTCGACCGGCATCCGCACGTGGTGGTCTCCACGGACTTCATCAAGTCGACCCGGCATCGTGACGACTTCGTCAAGCACTGCCCGGACCTGGTGATCGTCGACGAGGCGCACACCTGCGTCGCGGCCGACGAGCGCGCGTCCACGCAGAGCCAGCTGCGGCACGAGCTCCTGGAACGCGTCGCGGCGGATGACGAACGGCACCTCCTGCTGGTGACGGCGACCCCGCACAGCGGCAAGGAGAGTGCCTTCCGCGCCCTGCTCGGCCTGGTCCGGCCGGAGCTGGCCACCGTCGACCTGGACAGCGAGGCGGGCAGGCGCCTGCTCGCCGCGCATTTCGTGCACCGCAAGCGTGCGGACGTGCGGCAGTTCCTCACCAGGAACGACGGGTTGGCCGACGACAGCCTGCGGGAGGACACCTCGTTCCCGTCGGACCGGTACTTCAAGGACGAGACCTACAAGCTGTCCCCGGCGTACCGCGCGCTGCTCGACGATGCCATCGCCTACGCGGGCGAGCGGGTCAGCGCCGCGGGCAACCAGGGCAAGCGGGAGGCCCGCATCGCGTGGTGGTCGGCGATCGCGCTGCTGCGCTCGCTGGTCTCCTCGCCGAGGGCAGCCGCCCAGACGTTGCGCACCCGGTCGGCGGCCGCACTGGCCGCCACGGCGGAGGAAGCCGACCGGCTCGGCGCGCCGCTGACCAGGGACTCGACGGACAGCGACGCGCTGGAGGGCCTCGATGTGGCTCCTGGCGCGGAGACAGAGGAGGCGGGCGCGCGCCTGGCCGAGCTGGCCGACCGGGCGGCCTCGCTGGAAGGCACCGAGCAGGACCGCAAGCTCGCGGCCCTGGTCAAGCACGTCAAGGCGCTGCTCGCCGACGGCTACCACCCGATCGTCTTCTGCCGCTACATCCCGACCGCCGAGTACGTCGCGGAGCACCTCGACGGCAGGCTCGGCAGGCGCACCGTGGTCCGCGCCGTCACCGGCACGCTCTCGCCGCAGCAGCGCCTGCAGCGCATCGAGGACCTGGCCACGGAGGCGGGGGAGGACCCGGCGGCCCGTCGCGTGCTGGTCGCCACCGACTGCCTGTCCGAAGGCGTGAACCTGCAGCACTACTTCGACGCCGTGGTGCACTACGACCTCGCCTGGAACCCCACCCGGCACGACCAGCGGGAGGGCCGCGTCGACCGGTACGGCCAGAAGCGGGACACGGTCAAGGTCATCACCCTGTACGGCAGCGACAACGGGATCGACGGCAAGGTGCTCGAGGTCCTCATCAAGAAGCACCGCCAGATCCAGAAGGACCTGGGCATCTCCGTGTCGGTCCCGGACGCCGCCTCGGCCGGCGTGACCGATGCGATCGTGGAATGGCTGCTGATGCGCAACGAGCAGCCGGAGCAGGCCGGCCTGTTCGAGGTCGAGGCGGTCGGCAAGAAGGCCGACGCGCTGGAGGCGGACTGGAAGTCGGCGGCCGAACGGGAAAAGACGTCCCGCTCGCGGTTCGCCCAGCGCGCCATTCACCCGGAGGAGGTGGCCCGCGAAGTCGCCGCGGTGCGCGATGTCCTGGGCCGGGCGGCGGAGATCCGGGGTTTCGTCCGGCACGCGCTCTCCGCCATGGAGGCCGTGCTGCGGGACGACGGCGCGGGCGGGTTCACCGCGGATTTGAGTGGCGCGCCGGTCGGGTTGCGCGACGCCCTCGCTCCGATCCTCGGTGGCGATGTGGTGGACGCGGCACGCCAGGTGCCGTTCCGGGACACCGCGGCCGTCGCGCGGGGCGAGGCCGCGCTGGTGCGCACCGATCCGGTCGTCGGCGCCATCGCCGGCTATGTGCTCAACGCCGCACTCGACGAGAAGGCGAGCGGCCCACGGCCCGCCCGCCGCTGCGGTGTGATCCGTACCCGCGCCGTGGACACCCGGACCACGCTGCTGCTGGTGCGCTACCGGTTCCACCTCACGTTGCCGTCCCGGTCGGGACAGCGGCAGCTGGTGGCCGAGGACGCTCGGCTGCTCGCTTTCCGGGGCTCGCCCGCGAACGCCGACTGGCTACCCTCGGCCGACGCCGTGGCGCTGCTCGAAGCGAGTGCCGACGAGAACACCGACCGGGAGTTCGCCGAGCGCACCATGCAGCGGGTCCTGGATGGTCTGGACGCGACCACGGCACATCTGGAGTCCTATGGGGACGAACTGGCCGCGGAACTGCTCGCGTCGCATCGCCGGGTGCGCAGCGCGGCCGGTGAGATCGTGCGCGGTCTGCACGTGACCGCCCAGAGGCCCGCCGACGTCCTCGGTGCCTATGTCTACCTGCCGGTGTCGGGAGGGAACGCCTGATGTCCGCCGTCTCCCGAAACCAGGTCTTCTCCGCCGTGCACACGGTCGGCGGTCTGCTGCCAGCCGACATGCTGGTGCGCATCTCCGAGGGCAAGGACGTCAGCGGGAGCCTGCCGTCCGACTACCGCGTCGTGGGCTCCCGCTCGGTGAGTGACGAGGCCGAACGTCACTGGGACTACCTGCGCTCGGTGTGGACCGAGCTGCGCGAGAAGCTGCCCCCGGCTCCGGAGGCGGCGACTCCCCAGGACACCACCGGGCTGGCCGGCACCCAGTGGCTCGCCCCGCTGTTCGCCGAGCTCGGCTTCGGTGAGCTGACGGCGGTCGGCGCCGCGGGTATCCCTGCCGACGACAGCGACATCACGGGAAAGACCTTCCCGGTCAGCCACCGCTGGAACCACGTGCCGGTGCACCTGGCGGCGTGGCACCACACGCTGGACCGGCGGCCAGGCGGTGCGGGCACCGTGCCGCCGCAGTCGCTGGTGCAGGAATGCCTCAACCGCACCGAGAAGCAGCTGTGGGGTGTGGTCACCAACGGCCGCCAGCTGCGGTTGTTGCGTGACTCCAGCGCACTGGCGACCGCGTCGTACGTCGAGTTCGACCTGGAAGCCATCTTCGACGGTGAGCTGTTCAGCGAGTTCGTGCTGCTGTACCGGCTGCTGCACGTGTCCCGCTTCGCCATCGCCGACGGCGCGTCCCCGGCCACGTGCTGGCTGGAGCGGTGGCGGCTGGACGCGATCACCTCGGGAACGCGGGCACTCGACCAGCTCCGGGAGAGCGTTCGCGCGGCCATCACCACGCTGGGCACCGGCTTCCTGAAGCATCCGGACAACACCCGGTTGCGGGAGAACGTCGACGTGCAGGCGCTGCACGGGGCCCTGTTGCGGCTGGTCTACCGGCTGCTGTTCGTCTTCGTGGCCGAGGACCGGGGTGTGCTGCACCCCGCCGATGCCGACGTGCTGGCCAAGCAGCGTTACGCGCGGTACTTCTCGACGGCGAAGCTGCGGGCGCATGCGCGCCGCCGCCGGGGCACCGCGCACGACGACCTGTACCGCGCGTTGCGGATCGTGCTGGACGCGCTCGGTGACGAGCAGGGTCGGCCGGAGCTCGCCCTGCCGGGGCTCGGCGGGATCTTCGATGACACCGAGGCCGACGCCCCGCTCCGCGGTCTGTCGCTGTCCAACGAGTATCTGCTGGGCGCGGTGCGGCATCTGGCGCAGATCCGCGATGCCGGATCCGGCCGGGTACGCGCGGTGGACTACCAGCACCTGGATGCCGAGGAGCTGGGCTCGATCTACGAGTCGCTGCTGGAGCTCGTTCCGAAGCACAGTCCCTTTGACCGGACTTTCGACTTGGAGGAGCTGGCGGGCAACGAGCGCAAGACCACGGGCTCGTACTACACGTCGTCCTCGCTGATCGAGTGCCTGCTGGACTCCACGCTGGATCCGGTGATCGACGACGCGGTGAAACGGGGTGAGCAGGCGGCGTCGGCGGCAGGCGAGTCCGATGCGGCCGAGGCGATCACCCGCGAATTGCTGTCGCTGACGGTGTGCGATCCGGCGTGCGGATCCGGCCACTTTCTCGTGGCGGCGGCGCGCCGCATCGCCAAGCGGGTGGCTGCCGTGCGGGAGCGCAACCCCGAGCCGACCGTGGACGCGGTGCGTCACGCGCTGCACGAGGTGATCGCCCATTGCGTCTACGGTGTCGACCTCAACCCGATGGCCGTGGAACTGACGAAGGTGTCGCTGTGGCTGGAAGCATTGGAGCCGGGTAGGCCGCTGAGCTTCCTCGATGCGCACATCAAGTGTGGCAACGCCCTGGTCGGCGCCACACCGGCGCTGCTGCGCAAGGGCATTCCGGATGAGGCGTTCAAGCCGATCGAGGGTGACGACAAGAAGTTCGCCAGGGCGCTGGAGAAGCAGAACAAGGCCGAACGCGTCGGTCAGCACAGCCTGTTCGACCTAGCCGCGGAGGCGAAGGTCGCGAACACGGTGTTCGCCACCGGCGTGCGCCGGATCACGGAAGCCCCGGCGGAGGATCTTGCCGATGTGCGCCGCCAGGAGTCGGCCTACTGGGAACTGGCCGGATCGCCGGAGTACCGGAACGCTCGGCACGTGGCGGATTCCTGGTGCGCGGCGTTCCTGTGGCACAAGATGCCCGACGCGCCGCTCGCGGTGACCGAGGAGGTCTTCCGCAACCTGCAGGACCCGGACGCGGATGCGGCACCACAGCGCACCCACGACGAGATCGCGCGACTGCGTGACCAGTACCGGTTCTTCCACTGGCACTTGGAGTTCCCGGACGTGTTCACCGTCCCGGACAGTGGTGCGGGAGTGGACGAGGAGAGTGGCTGGTCGGGCGGGTTCTCCTGCGTGCTGGGCAATCCGCCGTGGGAGCGCATCAAGCTGCAGGAGCAGGAGTTCTTCGCCCAGCGCGACGAGGAGATCGCCAAGGCAAGGAACGCCGCCGCCCGTAAGAACCTCATCGAGGCCCTGAAGAACGATCCCGACCGCGTGGCGCTGTACACGGAGTTCGAGGCAGCCAAGCGTAAGGCCGAGGGCGAAAGCCATTTCCTCCGCCTCGGTGGTCGCTACCCGCTTACTGGCCGAGGTGACATCAACACCTACGCGGTCTTCGCCGAGACCGATCGTATGCTGACCGGGCCGAGAGGTCGTATGGGCGTGATCGTCCCGACCGGTATCGCGACCGATGCCACTACGCAGTACTTCTTCAAAGATCTCGTTGAACACGGTTCCCTGGTGGCCCTCTACGACTTCGAGAACCGCAGCGGCCTCTTTCCTGACGTCGATTCGCGCATGAAGTTCTGCATCCTGTCACTCGCTGGCCGCGCCGCACGAGAGCCGGCCGCGCGGTTCGCGTTCTTCGTGCACGACCCCGTGGAGCTGGACGAAGCCGACAAGACATTCTCCCTGACGCCCGAGGAGATCAAACTTCTCAACCCCAACACCGGAACCTGCCCGGTGTTCCGCTCCCGCCGTGACGCGGAGATCACCCTCGGGATCTACCGTCGCATCCCCGTCCTCGTCAAGGAACCGGACGAACGTGGCCAGGGAGGCAGCAACCCGTGGGGCGTGTCGTTCATGACGATGTTCCACATGTCCAACGATTCCCACCTCTTCCACACGCGAGAGGAGCTGGAGGCGGATGGCTGGACGCTCACCGGCAACATCTTCACCAAGGGCGACCAGCGCATGCTCCCGCTCTACCAAGGCATGATGACTTCGCTTTTCAATCACCGCGAGGCCGACGTCGTCAAGAGCCCAACGGCGAAGCAGCGGCCGCAACAACCGCGGCCAATACGCGAGGATGAGCGACTGGATCCAGGACGCCACGTGATCCCCTATTATTGGGTCAGCGAATCTGAGCTCACGGCTGGACTTCCGGATTGGTTTATCGGCTATGGTGATATCACCAGTCCGACAAATGAACGTACTTTGGAACCGGCGGCAATTCCAAGGGCTGCCGTGGCAAACGCTTTTCCCTTGCTTATGCGGAATAGCAGGGATGTGTCGTCAATATGCCTTTTGGCTTGTCTTTCGGCTTTTGTGGTAGATTACTGCGCGAGACAAAAGTTTGGCCGAACGAGTCTTAACTGGTTCTATCTTAAGCAATTTCCGATAGCTCCTCCTGAGATGATATCGTCAAGGGGGTTGTTTGGGGCTCAGACTCCCGGATGGATCTCACAACGTGTGCTGGAGCTCGTTTACACTGCAAACGACATGGAGCCGTTCGCCCGCGACCTTGGCGACACGGGTCCGCCCTTCGTATGGGATGAGGAGCGCCGGGCTGTGATCCGCGCGGAGCTGGACGCCCTGTTCTTCCACCTGTACGGCATCTCGCGCGAAGACACTGACTACATCCTGGACACGTTCCCGATCGTCAAGCGCAAGGACGAGGCCAAGTACGGCACCTTCCGCACCAAGGACCTGATCCTCGCCGAGTACGACCGCATGGCTGAAGCCGGACTGAGCCTCACGAATCCGCTCGTCGACGGTGAGAACTACACGTCCACGCTCACCCCGCCGCCTGGTCAGGGGCCGCGGCACGCCCCCGCGCCGTCCGCGGGGAATGTTTGATGTTCGAGAGGTTTCGTGTATGAGGGGAGGAGCACGTCATGACGGTGCAGGACTCAGGAGCGCGGACAACCGCCGCGTGAACAGATCATGGACCTGGCCGCCGCCGAGGACGTCAGGACGTTCGTCGCGATGCTGGCCCACGGGCAGGTCGGTGGCGCAATCCTCACCCACACCGGGCGGCCCCGCGTCGAGACCCTCATCCCCGACGACGCAAATCCCGGCGAGCGTCTCACCATGCCGGATCACTCGGTGATCGTCGGCGTTCGCGGCGATCGAGGCGCGATCAGCTGTCGCGGAGCGGACGGGCATGGCGCGGAGTCCGTACAGCTATACAGCCACGGTGAGGAGCCCGATCACCGTGTCTTGTACGAGACGGACGAGTTCCCGCCCGACTGCGAATTGCCCGTCAATGTCATCACGCAGACGCTGATCGAGTTCCTGGAAACGGCGAAGCGCCCGCTGACAATTGGCTGGCAATCGGCTCTCGACTCGGCGCTTCCATGATGTCCGAAGAGTATCCCGAGTTCCAGCTTCGCCTGCCGCGCGGCGGCCCGGTCGCGCGGGGGCGATTGCTGCGTGAGAAGGGTGCCGGCGGCAGCCCCAGATTTGAAGTACTCGCCGGCTCACCGGCACGTGCCGACGTCTCGCCGTCGTTCGGCCGGCACGTCAGAAGCTTCTCCAGCCTCCGTGAGAGCCTCATCGCCGATGGCTCGATCGTTCCGTCCCAGACGTGGTCTGGATACCTGGAGACCGCGCGGGACATCGTGTGCGAAGCTCCGTCCGCCGCTGCGGCGATCCTGCTTGGCACGAACGCGAACGGATGGAAGATCTGGAAGACCGCAGACGGGCACCCCCTCGAAGACTTCGTGGAGCCTCCGTGGTCCGGTCCGAACCACACGTGGCTGGTGCGCGGATCCAACGTGCTCGGTCTCGACCTCGTGCAGCGGCTGTGGCTACCGGAGCGGGTCGTCAGCCTTGCGGCCGGTCATCTGCGGCGAGTTGAGCAGGGCGTCAGCAAGGACCTGCTCCGCACCTTCGTTGACGAGGACTACGAGTCCACCCTCACCTACAACCAGCGCCTGCGGCTCGTCGATGAGCTGTATGCGTTCCTGACCAGAATGAAACCGGGTGACACGGTCTGCACGATCTCCAACGGCTCGCTCTACGTCGGGGAGATCACCGGTGACGTCGAGCAGGTCGCGTCGGAGGGTGGCCGCTCGAACCTGCGCCGCCCGGTCGACTGGCGCGACGAGGGCTATCCGTACCACGAGCTGCCCGAGGAGCTACAGCAGAAGCTGTCCGTCCAGCACGACGTCGTCGACCTCACCACCGTCGAAGGGCTCGTCGCCGGGCTGGGCCGTACCGACGAGGAGCTGGAAGAAGAGGCACGCGAATCGCCCGGCGACACCAGCGTGGAGATCGCTGCACTCGCCCGGCGGGAGCTGGAGCTTCCCGAGCCGACATCCGGGCTCGCGGGCCGCCTGCTGGTCCACGACGTGGCCTGGCTGCGCGAGGTCCGGGATCTGCTGTGGGACGACCGCCAGATCATTTTCTATGGCCCACCCGGCACCGGCAAGACCTACCTGGCCCTCAGCCTCGCCGAGTACCTGGCCGGCGGGCCGGAACAGGTTAAACTCGTGCAGTTCCACCCCTCGTACGCCTACGAGGACTTCTTCGAGGGGTTCCGTCCCCAGGAGGACCCGGTCACCCGCGAGGTCGCTTTCCGGCTCACCGACGGCCCGCTGCGCGAGCTCGCCGACGCCGCGGCACGTGAGGGCAACCGGCACCTCCCGCACTTTCTCGTCATCGATGAGATCAACCGGGCCAACCTGGCGAAGGTGTTCGGTGAGCTGTACTTCCTGCTGGAGTACCGCAACCGGTCCGTGCGGCTCACGTACTCCGGCGACGATTTCGCTCTACCACCGAACCTCTTCGTCATCGGCACGATGAACACCGCCGACCGCTCGATCGCGCTGGTGGACGCCGCGATGCGGCGGCGCTTCTCCTTCGTCGAACTGTCCCCCCGCGCCGAACCGACCAGCGGGCTGCTGCGCCGGTGGCTGAAGCGCGAGGGTCACGACTTCGAGTCCGCCGATCTGCTCGACGCGCTCAACGCCCGGATCGACGACCCGGACTTCCAGGTCGGCCCGTCCTTCCTGATGAGGAACGGGGTCCACCGCGAGGGCGGGCTGGAACGCGCCTGGCGCACGAAGATCCTGCCCCTGCTGAAGGAACACCACTACGGCGAGGGACTCGACGTGGAACAGCGGTACGGGCTGCGCGCACTCCGCAAGGCCATCGGAACCACGCCACAAGAGCCGCCGAACCCGGAATGACCACGATCGACCTGGCCGAGCACGGCCCGCCGCGGTCAGTGCCGCTGGCCGAAGCAGCGGGTCGAGCGCTGCTCCGCTCCGGCGTGGTCGACGCGGCGCCGGATCCGGACGTGGCCGGGCAGTGGCGGGTCCGGGCCAAGAACCTGGTCGGCGTCGCGGCGATCGGGACCAGCGACGGTGCGGCGATCACCGTGCGGGTCGCGCCGAAGATCCCGATCGCCCGACTGCTGTTCCTGCTCGGCTACAGCCGCATCCGGTGGCGCACCGATCACGTCCTCGTCGGCGAGCACCGAGACCTGCTGCCCGCGTTCGCCCAGCTGTTCACCCTTCAGGCGGAACAATCGCTGCGTCAGGGACTGCTCAAGGGCTATCGCGAGGTGGAGGAGACCGCGCTGGTCATGCGTGGCCGCGTCCGGCACGCCGACCAGGTCAGCCGGCAGCACGGCAGGCTCATTCCGCTCGAACTCACCCATGACGAGTACACCACCGACATCGCGGAGAACCGCCTGCTGCGCACCGCGTGCGACACTCTGCTGCGCCTTCCCGGCACGAGCCCCGGCGGCATCCCCGCTGACGTGCGCGGACGGTTGCTCCGCCTGCGAGCCCACCTGGGTGACCTCACCCCGGTCCCACGCGGTCACCCGCCGCCCACGTGGCGGCCCACCCGCCTCAACGCGCGTTACCACGACGCTCTCCGGCTGGCCGGCCTCGTGTTGCGCGGGGCTTCCGTGGAACACCGGCCCGGGGACGTGACCGTGCACGGGTTCCTGTTCGACCTGGCGAAGGTCTTTGAGGACTTCGTCACCGCGGCCCTTCGCGACGCACTGGCCGGAGACGGCGACTATCGCGGCCACTGCGTCCTGCAGGCCACCCACCACCTGGACGAGTCGAACGCCATCCGCATCGTCCCCGACCTCGTCGCCTACGCCGAAGACGGCACCCCGCTGGCGGTGGCCGACACCAAGTACAAGGCCGAACAGCCCGCGGGCTTCCCGGACGCCGACCTGTACCAGATGCTGGCCTACTGCACGGCGCTCAACCTGCGGGAAGGCCACCTCATCTACGCCAAGGGCAACGCACCGCACGGCTCCCACCGCGTCAAACACGCGGGCGTCACGATCCACCAGCACGCCCTCGATCTGGACCGGCCACCCGGCGACCTGCTCCGCGCCATCAGCCTCTTGGCGAGACGGCTCGGGACGACCTGAAGGGCCACTGGCCCGCGAGAACCGATCGTTTCGCGCCCGGTTCTTCTCCGCTCCGCGAACGTGTACGGAAGCGGTGGTCTCTCGCCCCACGACGGCCATATGATCGTCAACTATGCCGCAGCTCGCTTTGGCCAGCAGCTTCTGGGAGACCTACGACCTGCTGGAGAAGCCGGTCAAGGCCGGCGTGCGCAAGGCGATGGCGAAGTTCCAGGAGCTGCCGATCGCGGAGCTGTACGCGGACAAGGGCCTGCACCTGGAATCCGTGGACAAGGCGCGCGACCCGCGCATGCGGACCATCCGGATCACCGACTTCTGGCGTGGTGTCGTCCTCGCCCCCGATGACGGCAGCGACGTGTTTCTCCTGCTCAACGTGGTGCCACACGATGACGCGTACTCGTGGGCGGCCAAGCGGCTCTACACCGTCAACACCGCGACCCGTGCGCTGGAGGTGCGCAACGTCGTCGCCATCGAACAGCTCACGCCCTCGTTGGAGCAGGCATCCGCGGACGCACCGACGCGGCTGTTCGAACGCTTCTCCGACACCGTCCTGCGCGACCTCGGCATCGACGACCAGGTACTTCGCGCCGCACGGGCGATCGCCGACACGTCACAGCTGGAAGCTTTCGGCGGGGTACTGCCCGAGGACCAGTTCGAGGTCCTGCAGTTCCTGGCCGAGGGTTTCTCGCCCGAGGAGGTCTACCGGGACGTCGTCACCGAACGCAGGCCCGCCGCGGCCGGCTCGGAGGCCGAGGACAGTCTCGAGATGGCCATCCGCAACACGCCCAGCCGCATCACCCTCGTCACCGGCCCCGACGAGCTCGCGGAGATTCTCGACAAGCCGTTCGCCGCGTGGCGGGTGTTCCTGCACCCATCACAGCGCCGCGTCGCGTACCGCGTGTCCTACAACGGGCCCGCGCAGGTCAGTGGCGGTCCGGGCACCGGGAAGACGGTCGTCGCCCTGCACCGGGTCAAGCACCTCCTGTCCCGGTCGCCGAGCAGCCGGATCCTGCTGACCACGTTCACCAACGCCCTGGCCGGGATGCTGCGGGAGAACCTCGCGCTGCTCCTCGACGGCGACGAGTCGCAGCTGACGCGCGTGCAGGTCACCACGGTCGACGCGTTCGCCAACCGGGTGGTGCGGGAACGGACGGGGCAGCCACCCGACCCGATCACCGACGCCGACGAGAGGCAGATCTGGCGCCGGGTCCGGCGCAGGCTCGACCTGCCGTGGACGGAACAGTTCCTGGCGCAGGAGTTCCGGCACGTCGTGCTGGCCCAGAACATCACCAGCCGAGCGGAGTACCGGCGAGCCGAGCGGCGCGGTCGCGGATCGGCCGTGCGGGCGCGACAGCGGGACGAGATCTGGCAAGCCGTGGAAACCTTCGGTGACGAGCTGCGATCCGCGAGGAAGACCACGCACCTGCAGGTGTGCGCCCGCGCCGCGGAACTGCTCGGCGCGCCGGACGCAGGCGCCCACCGATTCACCCATGCCGTGGTCGACGAGGCCCAGGACCTGCACCCGGCGCAATGGCGCGTGATCCGGGCCGCGGTCCCCGAAGGGCCGGACGACCTGTTCATCACCGGAGACCCGCACCAGCGCATCTACGACTCGCGCGTCTCGCTCCGCGCACTCGGCATCCCGGTCACGGGCCGGAGCAGCCGACTGCGCATCAACTACCGCAGCACGGCGGAGATCCTGTCCTGGTCCGTCGGCGTCCTTGCTGACACGGCCGTGGACGAGCTGAGCGGCGACGGTAGCGACACGCTGATCGGCTACCGCTCGCTGCTGCGTGGCACCCGGCCGCAGGTGGCCGGATACACGAGCGAGCAGGACGAGGTCGCCGCGCTGGTCGAGCGAGTGCGGGAATGGCTCGATCACGGGGTGCGAGCCGAGGAGATCGCTGTCTGCACCCGGTTCAACCTCCTCCAGGACAAGGTCCTCGACAGACTGAAGGCAGCGGGTATCCCCGCCGTGCGGGTCAGGGACCGCCCCGGCCCTCAGACCGACGGAGTGCGGCTGGCCAGCATGCACGCCATGAAGGGGCTCGAGTTCCGCTGCGTCGCTGTCGTGGGAGCCACCGCGAGCGCCATCCCGTTCAGCAAGGAGGTGACTCCGGAGGAGGTGGACAGCCAACAGTACGCCAGCGACATGCTGAAGGAGCGCTGCCTGCTTTTCGTCGCGTGTACGCGGGCGCGGGAACGGCTCGCGGTGTCCTGGAGCGGGACGCGCAGCCCGTTCCTGCCCTCCGTGCCCGGCGGCCATTGAGGGTGAGCTCGGGCTCTCACCCATCGAGCCCGTACTTGTCGCGGAGCTCCTTCGGGATGATCAGCTCGCGGCTGGTCACCTCGCGGGAGATGTCGATCGATCGCACTACTCGTCCGGTGCTTCCGCTGTCCACCAGCTCAGCGTCTTTCGCCGGAGGCGGGTCCCTGCGGCTTCGCCGTCCGTCGGCGACGTCCTCCGGCACCTCGATGTCGATCGTGCGGCGCTTCGGCTCCCGCGTTCGTTCGCCGCCTCGTGATTCCTTTCTGCCCGGCAACCACCCGAGCAGGCCACGTCGTTTCGGCCGATCGGGCACCGCGCCACGATCGAGTTCGTCCCCCGTGGGAATGAAGAAGTCGTCATCCATGCCACAGCGTCCTCGCGTGCAGGCCCAGCCCGAGGGCGATCGCGGAGTAGGGTTCGCGTTGTTCGATCTTCTCCTCGCCGAAGACGTCCGTTAGATCCCGGCGGAAGGCCGGCAGGAGCGACGAACCGCCGGTGCAGGCGGCGAGGTCGATCTGGTCGGCCGTGAGGCCGGCTTGGGTGAGCGCGTCGAGGACGGCCTGCCGCACTCGCGAGAGTTCCCGGGAGATCCATTGCTCGAACTGCTTGCGGGTGACATTGACCCGGATGTCGACGCCGGGCCTGTCGAACCGGATCGTCGTGGCGGTTTCCACCGACAGCTCGCGCTTGGCGGTCTCGACGGCGTCATAGAGTTCGTTGATCCAGCCGTTGTCGATGATCGCGCGAAGCTTTTCGACGCCGTGGAAGCCGCCGTCGCGCTGGAGCTCGGACAGGATCGGGGCCAGGTCCGCGTCGCCCAGGGTGCGCAAAGCCTTGTCGCGGCGACTGAACCGGTTGCGGTACCTGTTCGGAAGTCCCTTCCGGCCGTCGTCGGCCAGGCCCAGTACGGGGAACAACGCGCGCCGGAACAGGATGCCGTCGAGGTCGGTACCGCCGACGGGTGCGCCTGCCAAGGCCTTCACCACACCGGTTGTCGCGGTCAGCTCGATGATGGACACGTCGAAGGTGCCGCCGCCGAAGTCGGCCGTGAGCACCATGCCCTCATCGGCCTCCAGCAATGTCGCCGCGGACGGTTCCTCCAGCAGTTCCACCTCGGCGAAGCCGGCGCGCCGGGCCGCCATCCGGATCCGCGCCTTCGCGAGGCGCTGCAGATCGGCGAACTTCTCGCCGTCGGCACCTTCGAACGCCACGGGGTGACCGACCATCACGCGCTCGACGTTCGCCCCGACCGCGGCGTCCGCCCTGCGCTTGAGCGCCCGGAAGATCGTGGAGACCAGGTCGGGGTAGTCGAAGTCGCGCGCCCACGAGTGCGTGTGGTCGCGGTCGGCTGCGGCGAGCTCGCGCTTCATCTCGCTGACAAGCCTGGAGTCGAAGCACCCGGCACCTCGCGTATACGCCTGGCACTTGGTGACCGGGCCATTCTTGGTGCGGTGGACGAGCGAGCAGGATCCGCACCGGGTCTGGTTCCGGGCGGTGAGGACGTACTGGCGCACGGCCTCCGTGCCTGCCGAACGAAGCGGCTGCCGGTGCAGGTACACCAGTGACGGAAGCAGCTCGCTGTCGCCGTCCACAGCGAGGAGATCGACCGCGTCGTCCCGTGCCACGGACAGCAGCGTGTTGGTGGTGCCGAAGTCGATGCCGTAGGCGATGGGTTTGCTCATGACGGCACCACCAGGCTCGCCGCGAGAAGCTTGAAATCCGATGACGACTCCTGCGTTTCGATCTCACGCATTCGCGTCTCGTGGACGGCCTCACGCTCCGCGATGCGCTCCTTGGTGCGCTCGATCTGTCCCCGAACGGCGGGAATGATGCGCCGCTGCTGCGCACTTCCGCGTCGTTGCAGGTCACTGACGCGCTCGCGGAACTCCGTGATCCGGAGACTCATCCGCTGCACCGCGTCGTCGTGCACACGCTTCTCCCGCTCGAGCCGCTGGGCGCGCACCGCGGCATCCCGCTCCGCCATGTCGGCCCGCCAGCCGGCGAACTCACCCCTGATCGTCTCCCGGGAGGCGTCGAGGGCGGCGGACACCCACGTCGGGATCTCGGCGTCGATGACCACGGCCCCGACCGGGGGTGGGCTCTTGACCGGCGCGGACGAGACCCGCAGGTCCGCGGTGACCACGTGCCGGATCAGCACTCCCTGGTTGATCGGGCGGGTGGTGACCAGTTCGTAGGTCAGCTCCAGCTGCGGTTCGGTCACGTCGTCGCGGCGTTGGACCGATGCGGTGACGGGGTGGTCGTTGATCGGCAGCTCGACCAGTGCGTCGATCAATCGGTGCCCGAAGGCGAAGAAGGGGCGATGCTCGAGGCGGAGGGCGTCCTTCGGATCGAACACCCCGACGGAGACGCGGTCGGCGGCACGGATCTTCGCCGCGAGACCTGGGGACACGGTGATCGCCACCTCACCCTCGTCGGTGCGGGTCAGCGCGCCGCCGTAGTGGTCGAGGATGTCGGCGGCGAGCTGTTCGAGGTCCTGGGCCCGCGCGTAAGGGTCCGCGTCGGCGAGCAGCCGTTTGGCCTCGTCGTGGCGCAGACTTGCCTCGTCCAGCACGAAATCCGCGAGTGCGCTCTCCTTTTCCTGTGCCTCGGCCAGGCGCTGGGAGAGGTCCTTCGCGCCGTAGTCCTTCAGCTCGGCGCTCAGGTCGTGGGCGGTCATCACAATCTGCTCGATGTCCCGCTCGACCCGCCCGAGAATCGGGTCCAGGGAACCCACCGACGTCTCGAACAACCCGATGCGTTCCTCGAGAAGTTCGAGGACGCGGTCCTCGACCGTGCCTTCCGACGCCAGGTTGTAGATGAGAACATCTCGCCGCTGACCGATCCGGTCCAATCGCCCGATGCGCTGCTCCACCCTCATCGGGTTCCACGGGAGGTCGTAGTTCACGAGAATGTGGGCGAACTGGAAGTTGCGCCCCTCGCCGCCGGACTCGGTCGAGATGAGCACCTGTGCGCCGTGCCGGAAGGCGTCGACGGCTCGCTCCTTCTCGTCCAGCGCCATGCGCCCGTTGAAGATCTCCGCCGGGAAGCCGTTGGCCTGGAGGGCCTGCTGGAGAAAGCGCTGGGTCTCGATGAACTGCGTGAACACGAGCACTTTCGCGCCCGGTTCACGCTCGGCTGTCTTGGCCAGCAGTGAGAGCAACCCGCGTGCCTTAGAATCCCGCAGCTGGCCGAGCAGGGCGACCAGTTCGGTGAGCTGCGCGATCTCGTGATCCAGCGACTCGGGATCCACCACGCCGCCGAGCTCGTCGACGGCATCGGACAGCGTGTCGGTGTCCCGCAGGTCCTGTTCGCGACTGCTGCTCCACGTCGGCGGCGTCGCGCGCCTCTCTCGAAGGTCTTCGAGCATGGTCAGGCGTCGTTGCAGGCTGCCACGGATGGCGTGCGAGCTGCTGGCCAGCATCTTGTGGTAGGTGACCATGAGGAAACCGAGCGGCTGGTTCTTCACCCGCAAGGCGAGGCGGTAGCCGTCCCTCAGGTAGCCCGAGACGCGTTCCTGCACGTCCTGCTCGGCCGGGCTCAGCGTGACCGGTAAACGGTACGCGATTCGTCTGGTGAACCCACCGATGTTGACCTTGCGGTTGCGGATCAGCACCTGGGTGAGCGGGTGGGCCTCGATGAGTTCCCGGCGAAGCCGGTCCCGTCGCTCGGGGTCCTCCAGCTCGGCGAGATCGGGGGAGACGTCGATCAGCGAGCGCAGTGTCCTGGCCGCCTCCGACCGGCGGAAGGCGGCCTTGTCCTGCGGGTTCAAGGCACCCCACCCCTGGACGCAGCGCATCACCTCGTTCAGTGCCGGCAGCAGATGGCCCTTCGTGCGGTACCGCTCGTAGGAGGGATACAGACCGGGCTCGACCAGTTCGATGGACGACCACAGTTCGAACGGCGAGAGCTGCATCGGCGTCGCCGTCAACAGCAGCATCCCATGGCTCGACTCCTTGAGCTGCTCGGCGAGCTCGTACAGTTTCGTCGACTCGGTCTTCCCGCCCCGCAGATTCCGCCGGACCCGATGGGCCTCGTCGAAGATGACCAGATCCCATGGCACTTCGGTGATCTGCTCCGCTCGAGGATCCCGGATCGCGAAGCTGTGGGAGCAGATGACGTTCGGCTGTGCCTGGAACGGATTCTTGCCGCCGCGGCCGAAATGTTTGGCGGCGGCACCATCGATGATCTCGAAACGCTCGTTGAACTTCGACTCGAGCTCTCGCTGCCACTGCAGCTGCAGTGATGCCGGAACGCACACCAGGACACGATCGACGAGACCCCGGGCGCGCAGCTCCTTCAGGATGAGCCCGGCCTCGATCGTCTTTCCGAGGCCGACCTCGTCGGCCAGGATCATCCGCGGCGCGAGCTTCGAGGTCACCCGGTGGGCGACGAAAACCTGGTGGAGTTCCGGCTCGATGCGCGCGCTGGACAGCGCGGAGATCGGATCGTACTTGTAGGCGTGCTTGAGGAACAGCGCGTGCAGGCGCAGCCGGAACCGTTCGGGCGATCCCACGTCGGACTGCCGTAGACGCTCGGCAGGGTCCGGTTCGAGCGGCAGCAGTTCACTGCGATGGATTGTCGACACACCCTCGGGAAAGGCCGCCTCGACGAGGCCACCGCGATGGGTGCCGACGACAACGCCGGCGGATTCGCTTCCGCGCCGCCGGACTCGCGTCCCCACGTCCACTGCCGGTCCTCCCGTCGTTGCCAGGTGCCGCTCGGGTCGTCAGTGCCTTCGCTTCCCTCGCGGAATGGCAGGCCGAAGACCAAGCATTCAGCAGTGAGGTCGGAAAAGGTCATCGCGGGGTTACCTCTCGTATCCGGTTTGTGACACGTCTTTGACCTCTCCGGTGATCCATTGATGTGTCACAGCTTCGCCTCGTGACCCGCTGACATCGCGTGGACGGCGGTTTCGCCGATGCCAGCCCGCCTTTCGGTGTTGCCGTATTCGGCCACCGTGGTGGCGACGAATTCCCGCTCGTGCCCAGGTGGTTACCTTGCCGACTGGTAAGCATTCCACCCGCCGGCGATGACGGCCTGACGCTGACCTGCTGGAGACTTCGGACCCGCCCGAGCGTCGCGGCCACGGCGGGTCGGTAGTGCCCGCCGCCCGTGGGAAACGCGGAACTCCACCGTGCGCGTGGCGACGCTCCGCGTCCGATTCGCCTCGACCTGTAACACAGGCGGCCGCCTCGTCCGACCCTGAAACGGACAGGAAAGGCGGGTTTGGAATGGACAGCACGCACAACGACGCGGACGGGGCGCTGATCAGGGAAGAAGTCGAGGCGATGGTCGCGGCCGAAGGTGACCTTTCGGACGATGCCAAGCTCATCGTTCTCGCTGCCCTCGACAGTGACGAGGCCCTGGCGAGCGTGCTGGAAGGCGCGCTGCCCGGCTCCGGCGGCTCCCCACCGGCCACACCGGAACCTTCCGGGGCGGCACCCTCCCCCTCCGGCGCCTTCGTGAAGTCGATCCGGGTCCGCGGCTTTCGCGGGATCGGGCCGGCCGCGACACTGGACCTGCGGCCCGTCCCGGGCCTCACGATCGTGTCCGGGCGGAACGGGTCGGGCAAATCCAGCTTCTCCGAGGCGCTCGAGCTGGCCCTGACCGGCAACACCTACCGGTGGAACAGACAGAACAGCAAGCAGGCCGCCGTGTGGGCGCAGCACTGGCGCAACCTCCACCAAAGCCACCCCTGCGAGCTGCGCATCGAGGTCACCGAGGAGGGGCAGGGCGTCACCACTGTGGGCGTGGACTGGCCCCAGGACGGGGAGCTTACCGATCGCACCACCTGGGTGCAGCGCCCCGGCAGGCAGCGCGAGACGGGCGTGACCACCCTCGGCTGGGACCGTACCCTGGAGCTGTACCAGCCGATCCTGTCCTACGACGAACTCGGCGGCCTGCTCGAAGCCGGTCCCAGCAAGCTGTTCGACAAGCTGGACGCGTTGCTCGGCATGGAGCAGGCCACCGACGCCGAGCAGCGGTTGGCCACCGCCACGAAGGATCTTCAGGCTGACGACACCAACGCCAAGGCGGAGGCCAGAGAACTGAAGAAGGTTCTGGCCGTGCTGGACGACGGCCGCGCGCAAGCGGCGCTGGGGCACCTTCGCAAGCACCGGCCCGACCTCGACGCGGTAGAGGCCATCGCCACCGGAACGACCCGGCAGACCGCTAGCGACCTCGGTGCCCTCCGCGCGCTGGCCCAGCTGCGGCTCCCCGCCGAAGATCACGTCGCCGAGGTCGCGCGGAGTCTGCGCGAGGCAGCCGAGGCCGTGGCGCGGGAGCAGCGGTCCGCGAGCGAGGACGCGGACCGGCGGGCGACCCTCCTGCGCGAAGCGCTGGAGTTCCACGAGCATCGGGGCGACGGGCCGTGCCCCGTGTGCGGGCAGGGTGCGCTCGACGGCGCCTGGCGGCAGCGGGTGGAGCACGAGCTGTCATCGGAACGCGAACGGATCGAGCGGCGCCGCGCCGCGCATCGCCTACTGGAACAGGTCCGGCAGCAGACTCACGAGCTGCTCCGGGCGGTGCACCGGCCGCCCGATCCCGGCCGGTTCGAGCTGGTGAGTTACGCCGAGGCGGTCGCGGCGTGGCAACGCTGGACGCAGGCGCCGGAACCGGCCGCAGCGCTCGCCGACCATCTCGACACCGCCTACCGGGACGTGCAGGCCGCGTTCGAGCTTCTCCGCGCCGAGGCGGGGGAACTGCTCGAGCGGCGTGAGGGTCTGTGGGTACCGCATGCGTCCAGGCTGGCCGCATGGGTGGGCCTGGCCAGGAAAGCCAGGGAGAAGGAGGCGACGGTCCGCCTCGTCAACGCCGCCCGCGAGTTCATGAAGACGGCGGTCGAGCAGTTGCGCACGCGACGGCTCGGCGGGCTGAAGGAAGCCGCGCGGGAGATCTGGGCGGCGCTGAAGCAGGAGAGCAACGTCAACCTCGGTGCGATCGAACTGAAGGGCTCCGCCAACCGCCGCCGCGTCGAGCTCTACGCGGACGTCGACGGTGCCGAAGCCCAAGCGCTGGGCGTGATGAGCCAGGGCGAGTTGCATTCCCTGGCGCTGGCGCTTTTCCTGCCCCGTGCCACGATGCCCGGCAGCCCGTTCCGGTTCGTGGTGCTGGACGACCCGATCCAGGCCATGGACCCGGCGAAGGTCGACAGCTTCGTCCGGATCCTCGCCCGGCTCGCGCGGGAACGCCAGGTCGTCGTGTTCTCCCACGACGACCGCCTGCCCCAGGCTGTTCGCCAGCTGGGCGTCGAGGCATGGATCCTCCAGGTGTTCCGCGACGGCGAATCCTCGGTCACCGTTTCGCCGTGTCTCGACCCCGCCGAGCGGTTCCTGCAGGACGCGTTCGCGATCTGCAAGGACGAGGTCCCCGCCGACGTCCGCTCCCGGGTGCTTCCGGGCCTCTGCCGGGCGGCGGTCGAGGCCGCGGCACGTGACATCTACATGACGCGCCGCCTCTCCAGGGGCGATGCGCGAGCGGACGTCGAGGAGTCGTGGCAGGCGACGTCTCGCACCCGGCAGCGGATCGCGCTCGCGATCCACGACGACCCGCAGGCCGACCTCAGCCGGTGGCGCGACGCGACACTGCGGCGAAAGGCCGCCTACTCGTTGGTGACCCGTGGTCTCCACGGGACGCTCACCACCCAGCCCGTGGACGCCGTCCGGTCTGTCGAGCGGATGGTAAAAGACCTGCGGGGCGGTGCACGGTGACGTCCGGCGGCACGACGGCACCCGCTGAACTGGTCGACCATGCTCGGGCCGTCCTCGCGGGCAGGCGCGGCATCCCCGCGGCACAGAGGACACGGGCGGCGGCGATCCTCGCGCGGCAGGCGCTCGAAGACACGACCAGGCGACTCTGCACGGCGGCTGGCGCCGACCTTCCCGGGGCCAACGAGCGATCACGCCTGATCGTCCTGCGGTGGTTCGTGGGTGAGGGCGCCGCCGATCTCGCGGGCGCCGCGTGGTGGGGACTGAGCCGGCTCTGTCACCACCACGCCTACGAGCTGACACCGACCGCCGGCGAGGTCGCGCACCTGGTCGACCAGGTGGCATCGCTGATCGACGCGTTGCCGGGCGCGAGCGGCGCCGGCACCGGGTAACGCCTGCGCCGAGGTGGTATGACCACTGCAGCGAAGGAGGGGCGGCCCGAACCGCTTGCCGAACACGCCGATCTCCGCGTGTCCGCGGTCCCGTCGTGGGTGCTGGCCAGATCGATCACCTCGTGGATCGTGAGTGTGCCGATGACCTTCCGAGAACAGGTCCCGCTCAACACCGGCGCGAGCAACGGGGAGGTGTTCGGCCGTTCGTCGTTGACGACCTGGGTTGATCTGGCCGGAGCGTGCCCCGAACGCACCCTTGCCGTGCCGGGCCGGGCCGATGAGAATGATCGCCTCGACGACCAGGGCGAGGACGACGACGGAGGCCGTATGTTCCGAGGCGCCGGCACCACGACCCGTCACCGGCTGCTGGCCGGCGTTCTCGCGACCGCGCTGTCCGCGGCCGGCCTGGTCCACGCGACGCAGCCGTCCGCGGCCGCCCACCCGCGCCACACCGAGAAGAACGCGGTGGCGGTGGGCGCCGGGGGAGCGGTGAGCTCGGTGGACCCCGAGGCGACGGCGGTGGGAATCGAGGTGCTGCGCCGTGGCGGTAACGCGACCGACGCCGCCGTCGCGACGGCGGCCGCGCTCGGCGTCACCGAGCCCTACAGCGCGGGCATCGGCGGCGGTGGCTTCCTGGTGCACTACGACGCCCGCCGCGGAGTGGTCGAGACCATCGACGGGCGGGAGACCGCTCCGCTGGCGATGCCGCGGGACGCGTTCATCGATCCGGAGACCGGCGAGCCGTACCCGTTCTTCCCGGAGATGGTCACCAGCGGCGCGTCCGTCGGGGTGCCGGGAACACCGGCGACGTGGCAGGCCGCGCTCGACTCCTGGGGCACCTACTCCCTCGCGAAGGCGCTGCGGCCCGCCACGCGGCTGGCGAGCCGCGGCTTCGTGGTGGACGCGACGTTCCGCGAGCAGACACTGCAGAACCGGGAACGGTTCGCCGCCATCGAGCCCACCGCGGAGCTGTTCCTGCCCGGTGGGGACGCCCCGAAGGTGGGCTCGGTGTTCCGCAACCACGACCTCGCGCACACCTACCGGCTGCTGGCCCGCAAGGGCGTGGACGCCTTCTACGAGGGATCGCTGGCCCGGGAGATCGTCGCCGCCGTGCAGGACCCGCCCACCGTGGCGGGGACCGGCCTGCCCGTGCCGCCGGGGGCCATGCGGACCGGCGACCTCGCGCGGTACGAGGTGCTGCGGCCGGAACCGACCAGCCACGACTACCGGGGCGTCGAGGTGTTCGGCATGGGGCCGCCGTCCAGCGGTGGTTCGACCGTCGGTGAGACGCTGAACATCCTCGAGCGCTTCCCCGCCGGGGCGATGCCCACCGAACGAGCCCTGCACCACTACTTCGAGGCCTCGGCGCTGGCCTACGCGGACCGCGCCAAGTATCTCGGCGACGGCCGGTTCGTGGACGTGCCGCTGGCCGAACTGCTCTCCGACGGTTTCGCCGCCGAGCGGGCCTGCCGGATCGACGCCGAGCGGGCGGCCGCGAAGCCGGTGGCGCCCGGCGACGCCGACGGCGACTACGGCGCGGGCTGCGGTACCGGCGCGGAGGCGATCGACCGGCCCGACACCGAGGGACTGTCCACCACGCACCTGAGCGTCGTGGACCGCTGGGGCAACGTGGTGTCCTACACGCTCACGATCGAGCAGACCGGCGGCAGCGGCATCACCGTGCCCGGGCGCGGCTTCCTGCTCAACAACGAGCTGACCGACTTCAGCCACGTCTACGACGAGAACGACCCGAACCGCATCGACGGTGGCAAGCGGCCGCGCTCGTCGATGTCGCCGACCATCGTGCTCGCGGACGGCGAGCCCTGGCTGGCGCTAGGCTCGCCCGGCGGTTCCACCATCATCACCACCGTCGCCCAGATCCTGATCAACCGGATCGACCTGGGGATGGACCTGCCCGCGGCCGTTGCCGCCCCCCGCGCCAGCCAGCGCAACACGGCGAACGTGGTGGCCGAGCACGAGTTCATCGAGTCGTTCGGCGACGACCTCGCCGCTTATGGGCACCGGTTTGCGGCCACCGCCGAACTCGGCGCCGCGGCGGCCGTCGAGATCCTCCCCGGCGGCCTGCTGCGCGCGGTCGCCGAACCCGAACGCCGGGGCGGCGGCGACGCCCGCGTCGTGCTGCCGCGCTGATCCACCGGCACGCCGTGCGGCGCGGTGCGTCGCCACCGAAGCCGCGGAGCCAGCAGGGCGCCGGTGTGGTGCTCGTGAGTGCATCACGTTGTTCTAACCACGTTCCTCACTCACGACCGCCTCGGGTTGCGTGGACGTCGTGCGGGTGGTGCCTGCGGGCAGCGGAGGCTCGCTCGCGCCCGGCGGGGCGGTGGCGCTTCGGGGGCCTGCCCGCGCCGGTTCCTCCGCGGCACGGTCGGCAGGCGAGATGAGCCGGTCGATGCGAGGCGTTCCGGCGGTGTCTGTGTTGACTGCCACGGCGCGCGCCGGGTACATACCCGGCACCGCCGGGGCGCTCGCCCGCCTGTTCGCGAGTGTGCCGACCACCTCGCCGCCGTCCTGGCGCGGCTCACCGTCATGCCGATGACCGCTACCCCTGCGCGCGCCACGGGTACGGCGAGGACATCGGAGTTCTCTCGCCACCAGCTTCGGGACCAGTGCGGGGAGGCGGACCGCGGTACCAGCGCGGGCCCGGAGTTCGTCCGGGCGGTTCGCTGCCGGACCTGCTGGCCGCCGGGCGGGCTCCGGCCGGGCTCACGGGGTCCCGGCCGGTCGGCAGCCGGTCGCCGCCCGGTCGAGTTCCGCGAGCAGTTCGGCCCGGCGCTGCCGGTACCTCTCGACGTTGCCGAGCTTGACGTCCTCGTAGCCGCGCACCAGGTCGGGCAGGCCCAGGAGGTCGAGTACGACGGCCTCGTCGGGCTGTGGCGCCTCGAGCACCCGCGTCACCGTGGCGGTGTACTCGGCGACCAGCGCCCGCTCGATCCGGCGCATCCGGGCGTAGCCGAACGGGTCGAGAGGCGTGCCGCGCAGCCGCCGCGCGGCACGCAACAGGCGCAGCACGGGCCGGGAACCCGGGCCGAAGGCGATCTTGCGGCGGACGCCCAGCGCACGGAGCACGGGCGGGTGCAGCTGGTGGGCGTACCGGGCGCCCGGGCCGAACCGGGCCTCGATGCCGGCGCGCAGGGCCGGGTCCAGGGACAGGCGCGCGACCTCGTACTCGTCCTTGTAGGCCATCAGCTTGTACAGGTTGGTCGCGACGGCCCGCGTGATCGGTCCGTCACCGAACCGGGCACGCACCCGCTCGACGGTCTCCGCGTAGGTGCGCGCGTACTTCTCGTTCTGGTAGGCGATCAGATCGGGCACCCGCACGTCGAGCTGCCGGGCCAGCTCCGTGCCGTCCGTGGCGCGCACCAGCGCGCGCACGCGGCGCACCGAGAGCTCCGCGGCCTCGGTGGCCTCGGTGGCCTCGGTGGTCTTCGCGGGCCCGGCGGCCGGTGCCGGGGCGTCCGCCACCGGCGACAGGGCGGCGGCGAGGGCGTCCGGATCAGCGACGAGCTGGCGGCCACGCCGGAACGCCTGGATGTTCGCCGGCACGGCCGTGCCGTTGATCTCGATCGCCCGCTCGACGCTCGCCGGCGCCACGGGCAGCTCGCCACTCTGGCAGGCCACGCCGAGCAGGAGAATCTGGGCGAACTGGTCGTCGCCGAACAGTGCCTCGGCCAGCCCGCGGGCGTCGAGGTAACGCGCGCGGGCCGTGGCCCCGTCCAGTACCGACCGGATGGCCGACTGGTCCGGGAACGACACGGCGGTGTCGACGATCATGCGCCCGGTCGGGACCTCGGCGGTCGACACGACGGCCACGGTGCGATCCGGGTCGGCCGCCGCCAGCGGCACCGGATCGGTGGCCACGAGCGCGTCACAGGCCAGGTAGAGATCGCACTCGCCCGCGGCCAGCTTCGCCGCCTGCTCGACCGGCTCCGTGGTGATCTTGACGTCGGAGACGACCGCGCCGCCCTTCTGGGCGAGCCCGGTCTGGTCGAGCGTCCGGACCTGGCGTCCCTCGAGGACGGCCGCGGTCGCCAGGACCTGCGCCACGGTCACCACGCCGGTCCCACCGATCCCGGTGATCCGGACCGCGACGTCCCGTGCCGGCACACCGGGTTCCGGTACCGCGGTGGCCGCGAGCGGCGCGGGCTCGGTCCGGCGGTGTCCCGGATCGGGCACGACGGTGAGGAACGAGGGGCAGTCGCCGTCGAGGCAGGAGTAGTCGGCGTTGCACGAGCCCTGGTGGATCCGGGTCTTGCGGCCGAACTCGGTGTCGACGGGCCGCACCGAGAGGCAGTTGGACTTGACACCGCAGTCGCCGCAGCCCTCGCACACCCGCTCGTTGACGACCACCTTGGTGGCCGGTGTGTCCCGCGCGCCGCGCCGTCGCTTGCGCCGCTTCTCGGCGGCACATTCCTGGTCGTGGATGAGCACGGTGACCCCGGGGACGGTGGCGAGTTCCTCCTGCACCCGGAGCAGATCCTCGCGTGGCCGGACCGTCACGCCCCGGGGAAGGCGCAGCCGCCGCAGCCGTCGCGGCTGGTCGGAGGTGATGACGACCTTCGCGACCCCCTCCGCCAGCAGCAGCGCGGCGCACCGGTCGAGGGGCAGGGCTCCGATCACGTCCTGCCCGCCGGTCATCGCGACCGCGGAGTTGTGCAGCAGCTTGAACGTGATGTTCACGCCGGCCGCGACCGCGGCCCGGACCGCGAGACTGCCGGAGTGGGTGAACGTGCCGTCGCCGATGTTCTGTACCAGGTGCCGGGTCCCGACGAACGGTGCCATGCCGATCCACTGGGCACCTTCCCCGCCCATCTGCGTGATCCCGAGGACGTCGCCGACCTGCTCGGGTTCCATGAACAACGTCATGGTGTGACATCCGATGCCGCCGCCGACCAGGGTTCCGTCCGGCACCTTGGTGGACGAGTTGTGCGGGCAGCCGGAGCAGAAGTACGGCGTCCGGGAGAGCAGGGGGACGGCGATCCGCTCGCGCCGCTTCCGTGGCCGCCGGACCAGGATCCGCCCGATCTCGCCGTGGCCGGCCAGTCGGCGCGCGAGCCCCGCGGCGACGGTGTCCGGGTCCAGCTCACCCAGCTCGCTGAACAGCGGCCTGCCGTCCGGCCCCTGCTTTCCCTGCACCCTCGGCGCACCGCCGCGGCCGTACAGGATCTCCTTGACCGCGGGCTCGATCAGCGCACGCTTCTCCTCCACGACGACGATCTCGTCGAGCCCTTCCGCGAACTCGGTCACGGCCACGGGCTCGACCGGGTGTATCACCCCCAGCTTGAGAATCCGGATGCCGAACCGCGCGAGCGCGGCGTCGTCCAGGCCCAGCATCCGCAGCGCCTGCCGCAGGTCCAGATAGGATTTTCCGGCGGCGATGATGCCCACCCGGTCGGCGGGTCCCGACCGGACGACGCGGTTGACGCCGGACGCGCGGAGGTACTCGAGGGCGAGTGGCAGCCGCGTGCGGTGCAGGCTGTGCTCCAGCGCCGCCAGCTCGGGGCCCAGCAACCTGCTGCTCGGCCGGTGCCGGTAGGCGGCCGCGCCGGTCAGCGCGGGCGCGGTCCACCCGGGATCGAGCCGCACCGTGCAGGCGGCGTCGGCCACGTTGGTGACCACCTTCATCGCCGTCCACAGCCCGCTGGCGCGGGACAGCTCGACGGCGTGCGGGCCGAGATCGATCACGTCCTGCGGGTCGGCGGGCGAGAACACCGGTATGGCCAGGTCCGCCAGTGCGTGCTCGGAGGCGCACGGTACCGAGGACGACTTCGCGCTCGGGTCGTCACCGACGAGGGCGACGGCACCGCCGCGCGGATGCGTGCCCGCGAGATTCGCGTGCCGCAGCGCGTCGGTCGCGCGATCCAGCCCCGGTGCCTTGCCGTACCACAGGCCGAGCACGCCGTCCCGCCGTCCCCGCGCCAGCCCGGCGGCCAGTTGGCTGCCCATCACCGAGGTCGCCGCGAGCTCCTCGTTCACCCCCGGCCGGTGCACCACGGCGTGCGCGTCCAGCAGCGGGGAACGGCGCGCGAGCTCCAGGTCGAACCCGGCCAGCGGCGAACCTTCGTATCCCGACACGAACGCCGCCGGGTCCGCGCCGGTGCGCCGGTCGAGGCGGACCCGGTCGAGCACCATCCGCACGAGCGCCTGCACACCCGTGAGGTAGACGGTCCCCTGCTCGGCGACATAGCGATCGTCGCTCACGCTGCCCATCCCTTCGTTGCCTGTACCCGACGCGAAAGCCAGCTCAACGAAAACCTCCCTCGGGCCGCAACAAGGCCTGGCAAGAACCCCGCCGTGACGCAAAGAAACCGAGGAATCAAGCGGTTCACCGGTCGATTCTTTGCGTACGATCACCTCATGACCGACGACCTCGTCGACGCGACCGACCGCGAGATCCTGGCGCTGCTGCAACAGGACGCGCGCCGCACGCTGTCCGACATCGCGGCCCGGGTCACCCTGTCCACGGCCGCGGTCAAGCGGCGCATCGACCGCCTCCAGGACGCGGGCGTGATCCTCGGCTACACCGTGCGCCTCGACCACGCCAAGCTCGGCTGGGAGGTCGAGGCGTTCACCGAACTGCGGTTCTTCGGCACCACCCACGTCGACGAGATCGTGGAGACCACCACCCGCATGCCGGAGGCGCAGGCGGCGTTCACCATCGCGGGAGATCCGGACGCGCTGGTCTGGCTGCGCGCCAGGAACATGGCCCACCTGCAGCACCTCATCGACGAGCTGCGCCGCAGCCACCGCGTGACCAGCACCAAGACGTTGATCGTGCTCCAGTCCTGGGAGGCCGGCGGGTCCTGAACCCGCGACCCGCCTATCCCGGCGTACCCGGGCCCTGTGCCGGCCACCCGGCGCAGGGCAGCACCGCGAACCCGCGGCCGGGGAAGACCGAGTCCATGAAGAAGCCGTGCACGGCCGGGTCGCTGTCGGCGCAGGACGTGGTGACGTCGTTCCGCAAGCCTGAGTCCGGCGGCTTGCCGCCTGCTCCGCTGTGCGGTCGGTGGTCCTTGTGGTGGACGTTCCGGACCGCGATCGGCGCCGAGCGGCGTCCTCGCCGGTGCAGGCGCGGCGTAGCGCGGTACCTCGGCGTGGACGCGCGGGCAGCGCTCCACCTTGCCGTGACGGCGGAGCGCGGAGACGTGTACCCGCCTCCCGCTGACGCCGCCCGGCCGCGGCCGTGGCCTGCTCGCTGTCGCGGCCGTGGATGCGCTGGGGCGGCCACGTGTGGTCGCGTCGCCAGGCTTTGACGCGCGGACGCGGAGATGCCCCGCTCGGCCGCCGACGTCCCGCGATGGACAGTGGCACGTTGGCGCGCGTCACCTCATGTCCCTCCGTCGGGGTTCACGCCCGTCATCCGGGCCGACACCTGCCATAGCCGCTCCGCGCTCCCGGGGTCGACGGCGTAGTCACGGACACCGCCGTCGTCCATCGATCCTCCAGGACCGGCGAGCGGCGCGATGTCGCAGTCCTCGCAGTACACGCCGCCCCGGCCGTCCAGGAGGGGAGATGTCGCCGCCCAGAGTCCGGTCGCCGCGCCTTGGCTCGGCGACTTGAACCCGGGCCCGACGATGTTCCCTTCCGCGTCGATCCACCCCCGCTCCATCTGTTCGGCCGCGGTCATGTCGCGCTGCAGTCCGGTGATGATGGATCCGGGATGCAGTGCGAACGCGCGGATCCCCTCGTTCTTCGCGACAGCGTCGAGGTGCACGGCGAACAGCACGTTGGCCGTCTTCGACTGGCCGTAGGCCAGCCACTTGTCGTAGCCGTTGCCGAAGTGCAGGTCGTCCCATCGGATGTCGGACAGGTGGTGTCCGGCCGAGGAGTACGACACCACCCGTGCACCGCCGGCGTTCGACAGCAACGGGAGCAGCAGGTTGACGAGGACGAAGTGGCCGAGGTGGTTGGTGGCGAACTGGCTCTCCCAGCCGGACCCGACGCGCCGCTCCGGTGACGCCATCACCCCGGCGGCGGCGATGACGATGTCCAGCCTCACTCCGGAGTCGCGCAGTTGCTCACCGGCCATCCGCACGCTGGTGAGGTCGGCCAGGTCCATGGGAAACACGGTGACGTGTGCGAGGCCATCCAGCCGGGCGTCCGCGAGTTCCGGCCGCCGCGCCGGCACCAGCACGCGCGCCCCCGCTTTCACCAGGGCCCGGGTGGTCTCCAGCCCCAGGCCGGAGTAGCCACCCGTGACCAACGCCGTCTTGCCGCCGAGGTCGACCCCGGTCATCACCTCGTCTGCCGTGGACGCGGCCGTGAATCCCGACTGGAGCGGTGTCTGCTGATTGACTGCCATGCCGCGAACCTAGGATCTAGAGCGGACTCTAGATCAAGCACGGAAGGTGTTCGCCATGGCGACCGCGGCCCAGCAGGAGGAGACGTTCACGATCGGCGAGGTCGCCGAGCGCACCGGCCTCAGCGTCCACGCGCTGCGTTACTACGAGCGGCAGGACCTGCTCATCGGACCAGTGCGGCGAACGTCCGGCGGTCGCCGCAGCTACACCACCGTGGACGTCGACTGGCTCCGGATCTGCGTCAGGCTCCGCGAGTCCGGCATGCCGCTGGCGGACCTGACCAGGTTCGCCGCCCTCGTCAGGCGAGGGCCGGGCAACGAGGAGGACCGACTGAGACTCCTCGACGAGCATCGTCAGCGCGTCGAGGCCCAGATCCAGGCGCTCGAAGAGTGCCGAGCGCTGATCGAGTGGAAAGTCGGCGTCTATACCGAACACCTCCGAGCCGGCTCGGCGAGCGGACTGTGGGATCCCAGGCACGAAGCCTGAACACCGCCCGCCGGCGCCCGGCCGCGCGGGCGTTCCAGGGTGCCAGGGCCGGACCGGGGCGGTGCCGGGGAACCCCGCCAGGTGCCGCGATCTGACGGTGGCCCGTGGAAGAATCCGCGCATGGACTTCTGGATCTGCCGCACCTGCGCCGTCGAGCACGGGCAGCGGCCCGCGACCTGCGCGATCTGCGCCGACGAGCGGCAGTGGGTGCCCTCCTCCGGCCAGCAGTGGACGACGCTCGACGAGCTGGCCGCCGCGGGAACCCGCACCGAGGTCGTGGAGCTGGAACCGAACCTGCTCGGCGTCACCAGCACGCCCAGCGCGGGGATCGGCCAGCAGACGAAGGTCCTCGCCACCCCGGAGGGCTGCCTGCTGTGGGACCCGATCGGCTTCGTGGACGACGCGGCCGTGCGGCGGATCCGGGAGCTGGGGGAGGTGGTCGCGATCGCGGCGAGCCACCCGCACATGTTCGGCGTGCAGGTGGAGTGGAGCCGCCGGCTCGGTGACGCGCCGGTGCTGGTGGCCGAGCCGGACCTGGAGTGGGTGGCGAGGCCGGACCCGGTGATCCGGCCCTGGTCGGGCACGCTGGACCTGCTGCCCGGGGTGACCCTGTCGCAGCCCGGCGGGCACTTTCCCGGCAGCTCGGTGGTGCACTGGTCCGGCGGTGCGGGCGGCAGGGGAGTGCTGCTGAGCGGGGACACGATCTTCGCGAACCCCGACCGGACGTCGGTGAGCTTCATGCGCAGCTTCCCCAACCGCATCCCGCTGTCCGCCGCCGTTGTCGACCGCGTCACCCGGCACGTCGAGCGGTTCGCGTTCGACCGCCTCTACGGCAACTTCGACAACGTCATCGACGGTGACGCCAGGGCGGTGGTGCGCCGCTCCGCCGACCGCCACATCGGCTGGGTGCGGGGCGACTTCGACCACCTGACCTGACGGCGGCGGCCGTGCGGTATCTCGCCCGGCGCGGCGCGGCGGGCTACCGTGCGCGAGGCCAGGCAGGGGGAGGTGAGCCGGTGGGCTCCGTTCCGATCGAGGAGGGCCCCGCGCTGGTCGGCGCCGACGGCAGGCGGGTCAGCGTGCTCGCCGTCTGGCACGACCCGGGCGGCGAGCTGCCCCCGGCGCTGGAGGTCGTGCGGGAGGACCGGGACGCGGTGGAGGTGGTGCTGCGCCGTCGCCGACGGTCGGTCCTCCCGCCCGGTGCGGCGGTTCCTCTTGTGCTGATCGGGCCCCGGACGGTCACCGGAACCCTGCCGGATCCGCTGCGCGGGCGGCGGCTGGTCGACTCGGCCACCGGCCGCGAGGTCCCGTGTTTCCACGCGTACCGGCTGGCGCAGGTGACGTGGCTTCCGGACGGCTACCGCTTCGAGACGGATGCGCACCCCCACACCCTCCGGGGAGGCCCCTTCCCGCCGGAGGTCCTGGCCTGGAGCCGGGTGTACATCACCCGCACCCCGATCCGCGGGTTCACGCACGAGATCCGCATCGTCCAGGCACTCGGGCGGGGCCTCACGACACTCGGTCCGGGTTGGACACCCTCCGGGACGGTGCCGGTCGGCGCTCACGAGGCGTCGGCCTACGACGACCTCGAACCGGGAACGGCGAGGCCGACGGCCCGCGCGGTCAGCTGGTCCAGCGCGACGAACAGTTACCTCGTGCGGACCGGCCTGCGCGGGCGGCTCCCGGAGCCGGAGGACATCTGGGCGCAGCCCGTACTTCCGCCCGCCGTCCTGGAGGACGTACCGGCACACGCGACGCTGCTGCGCGTCGCGCGCGGGCTGCGGGAACCAACCCGGGACCGGTGAGCACGGGTACGCTGGGCTGGTGCGGACGAGGCCGACCCTGACCTGGACGCCGTCCGGTGTCCCGGCCGCCCGGACCACGGAGCTGGGCGAGGTGACCCGGGTGGTGGGCGAGCGCGGCGTCGTGGTCCTCAGCGGGGCGGGACTGTCCACCGAGTCCGGCATCCCGGACTACCGCGGCCCGGACGGCACGCTGCGGCGGCACACCCCGATGACCTACCAGGAGTTCGTCGGCAGCGAGGAGGCCCGGCGCCGGTACTGGGCGCGCGGCCACCTCGGCTGGGCCGCGGTCGCGCGGGCCCGGCCGAACGCGGGGCACCACGCGGTGGCGGCGCTCCAGGCCGCCGGGTACGTCTCGGGGGTCATCACGCAGAACGTCGACGGCCTGCACCAGGCGGCCGGAGCCAGCGAAGTGGTCGAGCTGCACGGCGGCCTGAGCCGCGTCGTCTGCCTCGACTGCGGCCGGACCGAGGCTCGCCGGGATCTCGAGCGGCGGCTGCGCGAGGCCAACCCGTCCTTCCGCGCCGAGGCGGCACGCCTCAACCCGGACGGCGACGTCGACCTGCCCGAGCACGCCGTGCGGCGGTTCCGGATGACCTCCTGCGCCGCCTGTGGGTCCGGCCTGCTGAAGCCGGACGTGGTCTTCTTCGGCGAGAACGTGCCGCGGCCCAGGGTGGACGCGTGTTACCGGCTGATCGACGAGGCGCGCTCGGTGCTCGTGCTGGGCTCGTCGCTGGCCGTCATGTCGGGGCTGCGGTTCGTCCGCCACGCCGCCGGGTCGGGCACACCGGTGCTGATCGTGAACCAGGGGGAGACCCGCGGCGACGGCTACGCCCGCGTGCGGGTGGACCGTCCGCTGGGTCACGCGCTCACCGAGCTGGCCGCGCGGCTGGGCGAACGGGTCAGCGGCGGCCCCGGAACACCCGCGCCAGTGCGCGGAACGGCAACGTCACGACGTTGACGAGCGTGTTGGCCACCATCTGCAGAACGTCCGCGATCCTCTTCATACGATCGGGTTACCCCCTGCGGGCCGTTCACACACGGGCCGGACCGGGCCTCCCGCGCTACTCGATGACCGTGCGGACAGCGGTGCCGAGCTCGACGGTGCGGCTGACCGTGCACAGCTTGTCGTGGGACAGGGCCACCGTGCGGGGCAGCATCGCGCGGGCCGCGTCGCCCTGCTCGCCGTCGGGAAACCGGACGGCGAACGTCACGGTGAGGTTCTCCATCCGGTTGCCGGAATCCCGGTCGGACACCTTGTCCCCGGTGACGGTGACCGTGAACGACTCCGGCTCGGTCCGCCTGCTGGTCGCGACATCGGTGTCGATGGCGGTGCAGCCGCCGATCGCGGCGAGCAGCAGTTCGACCGGGCTGAACTCGTCCTCGCCGCCGAGGCGGATGGTGGCGCCGCTGGGGCTGTGCGCGAGGTAGCGCCCCGCCGAGACACGTTCGATGCGGACCGACCGCTTGGCTGTCGTCATGCCCCGAACCTACCGGTCCCCGCCGGGGAGACCCGGTCAGCGGGACTGCAACGCGTCCAGCGCGATGGCCTGCGCCAGCACCAGCCTGCGATCGAGCGCGGGATCGTCGACGCGGAGCCGGTAGTGGTCCCGGAAACGGGTCTTCTTCTCGAACTCGGCGACGGTCTCGCCGCCCCGGACGAAGTCGAAGTGGTACATCCAGGGGAACGGCAGGTCGCCCACCCACGGCAGGAAGTCCCAGACCCGGCGGAACAGGGCCATGGCCATGCTGCGCTCGCTGATGTCCACCGGGTCGCTGCCCGGCTGGTCGAGCTGCCACGTGGAACGCAGCAGCGACTTGCCGAACCGCTTGCCGAAGTAGCCGAGCGAACGCCCCTCCGCGTCGGTCACGTCGTAGGCGCTGGCGAGGTCGATCACCTTGCGCGCCCGGAACTCGGCCAGCACCGAGTGCTTGCCCTGGTCGGTGTAGAGCGTGACGTGCTCCTTGAACGCCATCCGCTTCTGCTCCACGAAGGCGACGAGCGGACCCGGCTCACCCTGCCCGTCGTCGGCGAACACCTCGTACCGGTTGACCATCATCGTGATCTTCTGGTGCACGTGGAACTGCCGCTGTGCCTGTAGCTCCTGGATGAGCATCCGACCCCCATCGCCGTCCGGCGCCCCGCGTTCGCGGGGACGTGCCGGCAGTATCGCACTGCGCCACGCGCACCCAATGTGGCGTTCGGTGCGCCCACCGCACCGAACGCCACATTGGGTGCGTCAGCGGGCCGCGAGACTGCCTGGCCGCGGCTACACCCGGCGCTCCGGGACGGCGGCGGTCAGCCCACCGTCGACGAGCAGATCCTGACCGTTGACGTAGGACGCCTCCGCGGAGGCCAGGAAGGCGATCGCGTTCGCGACGTCGCCGGGGGTGCCGAGCCTGCCCGCGGCCACCGCGGCGACGGCGGCGGCCCGCGCCTCGGGGGAGACGTGGGCGCGGAACGCGGGGGTCTCGATGTAGCCGGGGCTGACCGCGTTGACCCGGATCCGCCGGGGCGCGAGCTCGGCCGCGAGGCTGGGCGCCAGGGTGCGCACCGCCGCCTTGCTCGCCGCGTACAGCGCGGCGCCGGGAACGCCCCGGTGCGGCGCCCACGACGCGGTGAGCACGATCGCCGCCCCGTCGGGCAGCAGCGGGAGCGCCGCGCGGACGGTGAACAGCACGCCCTTGACGTTGACGTCCACGACGCGGGCGAACTCGCCGCCGGTGACGTCGCCGAGCGGCTGGAACGACGCGGTGCCCGCGTTGGCGACGACCACGTCCAGCCGCCCGTGCCGGTCCCGGATCGCGGCCGCCAGCAGGCCGGGACCCGCCGGTTCGGCCACGTCGGCGCGCACCGCGAGGACGCGGTCCCCGCCGTCCAGCTCCGCGACCGCGGCGTCCAGCCGGTCCGGGTCACGGCCGGTGACGACCACCCGGGCGCCCTCGGCGAGCAGCCTGCGCGCGGTGGCCAGCCCGATGCCGCTGGTCCCGCCCGTGACGAGGGCGATCCTGCCGTCGAAGCGAAATCCGTGCCGGGTCATGGGGACAGCCTGCGGCCGGTGGCCCGGCGCCGGCAGTGCGCGCCGGACCTGGGTGTGGCACCACCACCCGCCGCGGGTCAGGCCGGTGGGGGCACCAGCCGGTCGAGCCGGTCCCCGGTGCCGGTGCCGGGGACCGGGAGGTACAGCACGACGTACCGGTCCGGGCGGTCGGCGGGCACCAGGGTCGTCTTGTCGAACGACAGCTCCCCGGCGTCCGGATGGCGCACGGCGATCACCGCGGGGCCCGGCACACCCACGTCGTGCCGGGCCCACAGCGCGGCGAACTCGGGACTGACGGCGCCGAGCTCGTCGACCACCCGGCCGAAGCCGGGATCGCCGGGGGCGTGCGCCGCGTCGGCGCGGAAGGCGGCGACGACGGCGGGCGCGGCCGACGTCCAGTGCGCGGGCACGCCCCGGTACCGGGGGTTGGTGAAGAACGCGGTGAGGCAGTTGTGGTCGTCGTCACCGTCCCCGAACACCACCCGTGCTGCCTCGTTGGTCGCCAGCACGTTCCAGTACCGGTCCCGGAGCAGGGCGGGCCGCGGCGACCACGCGTCGAGCAGCCCCCGCATCGCGGCGGGAACCCGGTCGTCGCGCCCGCCCTCGGCGCGCGGCGGGTTGAGCCCGGCCAGCAGGTACAGGTGCGCCCGCTCCGGCTCGGTCAGCCGCAGCGCGCCGGCGATCGCGTCGAGCACCTGCGCCGAGACGTTGATGGCGCGGCCCTGTTCGAGCCAGGTGTACCAGGACACCCTGACCCCGGCGAGCACCGCGACCTCCTCCCGCCGCAGCCCGGGTCTCCGGCGCCTGCCCGCCGTGGGCATGCCGACGTCCTCGGGGGACAGCCGCGCCCTGCGGGTCCGCAGGAAGTCCCGGAGCTGGTCGCGGCGCCGCTGGCCCCGGGGGCCGGGTTCGCTGGTCATGGTTCATTGAACCCCGGCGAGCGCCAGTACGGTGTTGGCCCGTTCCAGCATCGCCGTGTCGAGGAAGGTGCCGTCGGCCAGCACGAGCGCCCCGGTCCCGGCGCGCCGCGCGCCGTCCAGCCGGGCGACCACCTCCCGCGCCCGCGCCACCTCGTCGGCCGTGGGCAGGAACGCCGCCCGGATCGGGTCCAGCTGCGCGGGATGGATCGCGGTGCGGCCGAGGAAGCCGAGCGCCTTCCCGGCGCGGCACGACGCCACGAGCCCCTCGATGTCCCGCACGTGCGGGTAGGCGGACATGGCGGGCGGCGGCAGGCGGGCGGCGCGCGCCGCGACCACCACCCGGCTGCGGGCCCATCCCAGCCCGGCCTCGTCGTCGACGCCGAGATCGGAGCGCAGGTCGGCCTCGCCCAGCCCGATCGAGGCGACCTGCGGCGAGGCGGTCGCGATCGCCAGCGCGTGCTCGACACCGAGCGCCGACTCGATCAGCGGGTGCAGCGCGCGCCCCGGCAGCGCGGCCGCGAGCGCCGTGACCGCGCCGGGAGTCTCGATCTTGGGCACGCGGGCGCCCACGGCTCCGGGCAGGCCCGCCACCGCGGCGACGTCGTCGTCGTGCCACGGGGTGCCCGGCGGGTTGATCCGCACCTGCACCGGGCGCCGCGCGTCGGCGAGCAGCCGCGCCGCGGCCGCGCGGGCCTCGTCCTTCCGCGCCGGCGCGACGGCGTCCTCCAGGTCCACGAGCACCACGTCCGCGGCCGACGCGAGCGCCTTGCGGACCCGGTCCGGCCGGTCGGCGGGCACGTACAGCAGGGTCAGCGGGGGAGGGGTCACACCGCCCCCTCGGCGCGCAGCGTGGCGACGCGGTCGGGGCTGAACCCCAGCTCGCGGAGCACCTCGTCGGTGTCGGCGCCGTGCGGGCGGCCGGTGAAACGGATGACGCCGTCGTGGCCGGACAGGCGGAACAGCGGCCCCTGCATCAGGGTGGGTCCCAGCTCGGGGTCGGTGATCTCGTGGATCGTGCCGAGTGCCCGGAACTGCGGATCGGCCACGATGTCGGCGGCGTCGTAGACCGGCGCGGCCGCGGCCTGCGCCTCCTCGAAGGCGGCCATGACCTCGTCCCGGGTGCGCTGGGCGATCCACCCGCCCACGGCCTCGTCCAGCTCGTCGGCGTGCCGGGCGCGGTCGGCGCCGTGCGCGAACCACGGCCGCTCGGCCAGGTCGGGCCTGCCGACGAGCCGCACGACCCGCTCGGCGATCGACTGCGCCGACGTGGACACCGCGACCCAGTGCCCGTCGCGGGTGCGGTAGGTGTTGCGCGGGGCGTTGCTGGCGGAGCGGTTGCCCGTGCGCGGCTGGACGGTGCGCAGCTGGTCCCAGCGGGTGATCTGCGGGCCGAGCATCGCGAGGATCGGCTCGACGATCGCCACGTCGACCACCTGGCCCTGGCCGGTACGCTCGCGTGTGGACAGTGTGGCCGTGATCGCGAACGCGGTGGCGAGCGAGGCGATGCCGTCCGCGAGGCCGAACGGCGGCAGCGTCGGCGGGCCGTCCGGCTCCCCGGTCATCGCGGCGAATCCGCTCATCGCCTCGGCGAGGGTGCCGAAGCCGGGCCTGCTCCGGTAGGGGCCGATCTGCCCGAATCCGGTGACGCGGGCCAGCACGAGTCCGGGGTTGTCCGCCGACAGCACGTCGTAGCCGAGGCCCCACCGTTCGAGCGTGCCCGGCCGGAAGTTCTCGATCACCACGTCGGCGGTCGCGGCGAGCGCGCGGAACACGGCGCGGCCGCCGTCGCTGCCGAGGTCGGCGGTGACGGTGCGCTTGTTCCGGCCCAGCGTCTTCCACCACAGGTTGACGCCGTCCTTGGCGGCGCCGTGCGTGCGCGCGGGGTCGGGCCTGCGGGGGTGCTCGACCTTGATCACATCGGCGCCCAGGTCGCCGAGGTGGGTCGCCGCCATCGGCCCGGCGAACAGGGTGGCCGCGTCCACGACCCGCAACCCGGCCAGCGCCCCCGCCGAGGGGTCCCGGGAGACGGTCACCGCGGCACCTCCGGCACGTCCCAGGCACACCGGAAGCCGACGGTCGCGCCGCGGGCGAGACCGAGTCCCGGCAGGAGCAGCTTGGCGCTGAAGTCCGGGGCCCGCCTGCCGCCGTCGAAGTACCAGTCGGCGCCCTTGGCGCGGTGGTCGCAGCCGCCCTTGAGCATCGCGAACCGGGTCCGCCCGTCGGAGTGCTCGCTCTCGGTCCAGTTCCACACGGCGGGTTCGCCGCGCCGCAGCAGGCCGGTCTCCCCGGCGAGCTGCCACTCGTCCTCGGTCGGCAGCCTGCCGCCGCGCCACGCGCAGTAGGCGCGCGCGTCGTCCAGGTCCACGAAGGTCACCGGCTCGTCTGCCGTGCCGGGTGGCGGGTGGCCGTCCACCCAGTGCTTGAGGAACCGGTGCGGCTCGGCGGGCCGGTAGCCGGTCGCCGCGAGGAACTCCGCGAACCGCGCGTTGGTCACCTCGCTCGCGCCGACCGCGACGGGCGCGGCGAGCTCACCGTCGCGTTGCAGCGTCCTGGCGTCGTGCAGCCGGGGCGGCAGCGGCTTCCACTCGTCCACATAGGGCGCTCCCTGGTACATGCCCGTCTCCCGGGCCCGGTAGCGCACCGTGAGCACGTACGGGCCCGCGGGCACGACGACCGCGTCCGGCTCCGGCGCACCGGCCGCCGGGCCGGGCCGCTCGCGGACCGCGACGCGGTGCGGGAAGCGCGCGTCCGGGTCGTGCGGCAGGCCGGGCAGCGTGCGCAGCAGCGCGGGCAGCCAGCCGGGCTCGGCGACGCCCGGGGCGAGCCGCAGCAGCGCGGCGATGCCGCGCCCGGGCACGGTGACGCGTTCCCCCGCGGGGCCGCCCGCGAACAGGTCGACCAGCGTGCCCTCGCCACCGGAGGCGAGCACGGGCCCGGTGTAGTCGTCCGCGCCGCGGTTGACGATCGTCCACAGTGTCCGGCCGTCCAGCTCCCAGCGGGAGGCGTACACCCCGGCCGCCTCCGCGTCCTCGTGGAGCTCCGTGAGCGGCGTCCACGTGCCGTCGCGCAGCAGCTCGCCCGCCGCGCGCTGGACGGTCACCATGCGGCGCACGGTCGCGGCGTCGCGCCGGGACCAGCCCACCCACACCCCGAACACGACCTCCCACACCATCACGCCGACGCCGTTGAGCCACGCCGACTGCAGCTCCTCGGTGTGGTCGCGGTGCCAGCGGCGCACGTGGTGCTGCAGGTGCCGCCGCTCGTACCAGTGCGCGCGCAGCACCCCCGGCACGGGCGAGTCGGCGAAGAACTGTGCCCACGAGCACGAGTGGTCCTCGATCCGCTCGACGGGCAGCTTCGACTCGCCCTCCAGCACGATCCCGGGCCGGGCCCGTTCCAGCCGGTCGACGAGCTCCGGCTCGGCCTTCTTGAGGGTGTCGAGGAAGACGCCGTCGGCGCCGAGCCAGGCGACGAGCGCGGCCAGTTCGGTGGCGTCGTCCGCGCCGCGCCGCGTGCCGGTGTCCCACGGGTTGTAGTCGACGAACACGCGCAGGCCCGCGTCGTGCAGCGCCCCGACGAGCCCGGCCAGGCCCGGCACGTCGCGGTAGAAGTCCCACTGGTTGCGGTCGTCCAGGCCGATCACCGGGTAGGCGTGCCACAGCACGACCGCGTCGAGCCCGCCGAAGCGTTCCCGCGCGTCGGCGAGGAAACGCTCCGGTGTGAACCGCCGCTCGGAGAACGAGTAGAGCAGTTCGTCCCACAGCCACACCTGGGCGACCGCGTGGCAGCCCGCCGCCCACGCCGCCTCGGGGCGGTCGTAGGCGGCCCCGGTGTAACCGTGGCGGTGCCGGGCGTCGGCGCGCCACGCGTGCAGGCGTTCCCGCCACGCGGGCCGGTCGGCGGGGTCGGGCGGCCCGGCGAAGATCTTCGCCTCGTCCAGCGCGGCGAGCGTGCCCTCGTCCGGCGGGCCGCCCAGCGGCACCTCGGTCGGCCGGTCGATCGGCCGGGGGACGAGCGGGTCGAACGTGTACGTCATCGTGCGTTTCCTCCGGCGGCGAAGGCCGCCACCTCGTCGGCGGTGGGAACGGCCGCCTGGGCACCGGGCCGGGTCACGGCCAGCGCGGCGGCCGCGCCCGCCAGCCGGGCGGCCTCCGGCAGCGGCAGCGCCCTGGCCAGCGCCGCGCAGAGGGCTCCGCAGAAGGTGTCGCCCGCGCCCGTGGTGTCGACGGCCTCGACCGGGACCCCGGGGATGTGCAGCGGGGCGCGGTCGCCCTCGGCGACGAGGCACCCCTGCCGGCCGAGGGTGATCACGACGGCGGGCACGCGTTCCCGCAGCGCGCGGGCGAGCGTGTCCGGTCCCGCGGTGTCCCCCGCGAGCTCGGCGGCCTCGTGCTCGTTGACGATGAGCAGGTCGACCGTGTCCCACACGTCGCGCGGCAGCCGCCGGGACGGGGCGGCGTTGAGCGCCAGCAGCGCACCGGGCCGCCGCGCGGCCGCGGCCGCGCGCACCACGTCGAGCGGCACCTCCAGCTGGGTGAGCACCACGTCGGCGGCGGCGATCCGGTCCCCGTGCCGGGCTCCGAGCCGCAGGCGGGCGTTGGCGCCGGGAGCGACGACGATCGTGTTCTCCCCGCCGGGGGAGACGGTGATGAACGCGGTGCCGGTGGGGACGCTCACGTGCTCGACGAGGTCGGTGCGGACCCCGGCCCCGTCGAGCGAGGCGAGCAGCAGGCCCGCGGGCTCGTCGTCGCCCAGGGTGCCGAGGAACGTGGTGTCCGCGCCGCCGGCGCGCGCCGCCGCCACCGCCTGGTTCGCGCCCTTGCCGCCGGGACTGCGGCGCAGGTCCCCGCCGAGGATCGTCTCCCCGGCTCGTGGTGGCCGGGGAACGTCGACGACGAGGTCGACGTTCGCCGATCCGGCCACCACCACCCGGCCCCGCCCCGTCACGGCTCCTCCCGTCCCGCCGCGAGCGCGGTGGTGCGGGCGGCGAGGTCCGCGATGGACTGCTCCCCGCCGGGCAGCGAGGTCGCGATCCGCCCGGCGAGCGGTGCGGTCCAGCGCTCACCGATGCCCTCGGCGCCGCGCAGGGCACCGACGACGCCGCCCACCGTCGCCGCCGCCGAGTCGGTGTCCCAGCCCGCCGTCACCGCGATCGACACGCTCGGCCCGAACTCCCCGCCGCCCCGCGCCAGCGCGTAGGCGATGACCGCCGCGTTGTTCAGCACGTGCACCCAGTGCAGGTGCCCGAACTCGGCGTGCAGGCGGTCGAGCCCGTCGCGCACGTCCGGCCCGGCGGCCGCCTCGCGGCCGGACCGGACGGCGTGGGCGAGCCCGCTGCCCGGCGGGACGACCGTGTCCGCGGCGTCGAGCACCTCGTCGACGGTGTCGCACACCATCGCCGCCGCCGCGAGCGCCGCCGCCCACATCGCGCCGTGGATCCCGTCGCGGGTGTGGCTCAGCCGGGCGTCCGTCCACGCCAGCCTGGCGGCGGTGCGCACATCGCCCGGCGACACCCAGCCGTACACGTCGGCCCGGATGAGCGCGCCGATCCACTCCCGGAACGGGTTGTGGTGGGTCGCGGTCTCGGGCACGGGCCTGGCGTCGAGCAGGTTGCGGTACGCGGCGCGCTCGGCGGTGAACACCCGGCCCGCGGGCAGGGTGTCGAGCCACAGCAGGCCCACGTCGTCGGTGCCGAAGTCCCGGCCGTGCCGTTCGAGCAGGGTGAGCGCGAGGATCGGGTAGTTGAGGTCGTCGTCCTCGGGCATCCCGGCGATGTTCTCCTCCAGCGAGGTGGCCGCCGAGCGCCGGTTCCACGGCCAGCGGGCCGCGACCTCGGCGGGCAGGCCGACCGCGGTGAAGTACCGGTCCAGCGGCCACCGGCCGGTCGCCCGCAGGATCTCCTCGATGCCCTCCCTCGGGATCTTCTCCACCGGCTTGCCGAGCAGGCACCCGGCCGCGCGGCCGGTCCACGCGCCGAGGGCCCGGTCCCGCCCGGTCCGGGGCAGGTCGGGGGGAGGGGCGAGCCGCGCGGCGAGGGCGTCCCAGCCGTCCGGCTCGTCCGGCGCCGACGGGGCGGGCAGTGCCGCCAGCTCGTCGAGCAGCGCCCGCGCCAGCGACCGCAGTTCCGGGGGCGCCGGGTGCGGGCCCGCGCCGCCGGCCGGGGGCACCGGGTCGCCGCCCGCGGCCACCCACCGTGCGCGCACGTCCGCCACGTCCCTGCCCTCGGCGGCGGACTGCACCAGCTCGTGCGCGAGCAGGTCCTCGGGCCGCGCCCAGGTGAGCCTCATGCCGGGCCTCCGATCGGCACGGCGCCGGGGGCGGTCAGCGCGTCCAGCGCGGCGGCACGGGCGAGTGCCCGCTCCCGGTCGGCGCGCAGGATGTCGGCCGCGGCCGAGGCCATGAGCAGCCCGGTCTCGCGCAGGTCCATCCGGCTGGCCTCGCTGACCGCGGCGAGCCACTCGGCGGGCACCGCGGCGGCCCCGCCGAGCCCGGCGCAGAGCGCACCGGCCATGGAGGCGATCGAGTCGGCGTCCCGGCCGTAGTTCACCGCGGCCAGCACCGCGCCGCGGTAGTCGCCCCGGTGGCCGAGCACGAACCCCAGCGCGGCGGGCAGCTCCTCGATCGACTTGGTCCGGGAGGGCCGCCGGGCGTCCAGCGACATCTCCCGGTAGTGCGGGCCGACCGAGTCGAACGGGGCGACGGTCTCGCGGACGCGGCGCGCCAGCTCCCGCTCCTCGTCGTCGGTGCGCGGCGGCACGCCGTCGGCGAACTCGCGGGCCACGGCGCCCAGCGCCGCCGCCGTCCCGTCGTGGGCGACCCGGAGGCCCGCGTCGGTCACGTCGGCCAGGGTCGCGCCGGGAGCGACCGCGGCGGCGACCATGGCGGCCAGCACCCCCGCGGCCTCGCGGCCGTAGCTCGACTGGTGCGCGCCGGTGAGGTCGATCGCCTCGGCGTAGGCCCCGCCGGGGTCTCCCGCGTTGGCGATCCCGACCGGAGCGACGTACATGGCCGCGCCGCAGTTGACGACGTTGCCCACCCCGGCCTCGCGCGGGTCGGCGTGCCCGTAGTGGAGCCGCGTGACGATCCACTTCTCCGCGAGGAAGACCCGCTGCAGCAGCAGGGCGGTGGACTCCAGCTCGGGCACCCAGCGGGGCTCGCCCATCATGAGGGGCACCAGGTCCTCGGCCATCGCGTAGGCGTCCAGGTGGGCGCGCCGCTTCGCGTACACCTCGACGATCGCCCGGGTCATCAGGGTGTCGTCGGTGATGTGCCCGTCGCCCTTGTGGTACGGGGCGATCGGGCGGGCGTCGCGCCAGTTCGGGTACCACGGCCCGACGATGCCGGTCACCCGGCCGCCGTGCCGCTGCTCGATCTGTTCCGGTGTCCACCCCTCCGTGGCCCCACCGAGGGCGTCCCCCACCGCCGCGCCGGTGATCACCGCCACCGCACGGTCCTCCAGCCAGGTCACCGGATCAGGTCCCTTCCGTGTCGGGCGCGGGCGGGCCGCCCGCGCGTGCGTGCGTGCCGGGGCGGGCCGGTGACGGACGCGCCGCCGGCCCGGCCCGGCCTCAGTTCGCGATGCTCTTCCAGCCGTCCTGCAGCTCCCGCGCCAGCCCGGTGGCATCGGTCTCCCGCCCCAGGAAACGCTGGAACGCCGGGGTGGCGACGGTGTCCTTCCACTGCGCGTACTTGTCGACGAACAGGTACGGGGCGGAGGTCAGGTGCTCGCCGGAGGACAGGATCACGTCCCAGCCGTGCTGCGAGCCGAGCTTGTCGGCCAGCGCCTCCCGCGCGGACCTCGTCGGCGGGATGAGCGCGTCGGCCTCGTTGATCGCCGCGAGGTTCTCGGTGCTGGTGAAGAACTCGAGGAACTCGGCGGACTCCTCCACGTGCTCGGAGTCGACGTTGACCGACAGCGTCTGCGGGCTCGTGGCCTGCGCGGCTCCCTCCGGTCCCGCCAGCGGCGGCAGCACGATCCAGTCGAGGCCCTCCGGGGCGTCCTGTGCGATGTTCGCCGCCTGGTACGAGCCCTGGACGGTCATGGCGATCTGTCCCTCGTAGAAGGGGGCGAGCGTCTTGGACCCCGACTGGGTCAGGGTCACCGGCATGATCGACTCGTCCTCGTAGGCCATCGCGTGCACCAGCTCGGGCAGCGCGGTCTCCGCCTCGCCGACCGTGATCGACGTGCTGTCGCCGGTGCCCTCGAAGTACTGGCCGCCGAAGCCGGGTGCCAGGGCGAGGAACGCCGCCGTCGGGCTCGACAGCCCCCAGCCGAGCCCGTACCGGCCGTCCCCGGTGGTGGCCTTGGCGATGTCGCGGAGCTGCTGCCAGGTCATCGTCGGGCCTGCCGGGATCTCGACGCCCGCGTCCTCCAGCATCGTCTTGTTCGCGAAGACCATGTAGGACTGCAGCTCGGTGGGGTAGCCGATCACCTTGCCGTCGACGGTGACCGTGTCGAGGATGCCCTCGGGGATGTCCGCGCGGGTCTCCTCCGACAGGTACGGCGTGAGGTCGGCGAGGTAGCCGTCCTTGGCGAACGGCACGATCCCGGCCGCCTCGTAGTGGACGATGTCGGGCGCGCTGCCGCCGTTGAACTGGGTGATGAGCTTGTCGTAGATGCCGTCCCAGCCGGCGGGCACGATCTCCACCCGCACGTCGGGGTGCTCGCGGTTCCACTCGTCGACGATCTTCTGTGTCGCCTCGATCGCGGCGGGCTGGTCCGACAGCGACTGGAAGGTCAGGGTGACCGGGCCCGAGCCGCCGCCCTCCCCGCCCCCGCCGCAGGCGGTCAGGAGCAGGCCGGTGGTCAGGGCGCAGGCGGTGAGCAACGTGCGTGGAGACTTCATTGTCGACCTTTCACGGTTGGGGTGGTGCGGGTCATCCCTTCACCGCTCCGGCCATGAGCCCGCTGGTGAGCTTCCGGCGGAGGAGGGAGAAGAAGACGATGCTGGGGATCGCGGCGAGGACCGCGCCGGCCGCGAGCGGCCCGAGCGCGACCTTGCCCTCGCCGCCGACGAACATCTTCAGGGTGATCGGCAGGGTGTAGTTCTCCGGCGACTGCAGCAGGACGAGCGCGAAGAAGAACTCGTTCCACGAGGCGACGAAGCCGAACATCGCCGTCGCGACGATGCCGGGCGCCAGCAGGGGGAACACGATCGTGCGCAGCACGGTGAACCGGCTCGCGCCGTCCATCGCCCCGGCCTCCTCCAGTTCGACCGGCACCGCCGAGACGTAGCCCTGCAGCATCCACAGGGCGAACGGCAGCATGTAGGTGGTGTGCACGAGCGTCAGCCCGGTCAGGCTGTCGGCCAGGCCGAGCGTGCGCAGGATGAGGAACAGCGGCAGGATCACCAGGACGACGGGGAACACCTGGCTGACCAGGATCCAGGAGATCCCGGCCAGCCGGACCTTCCCGCGCATCCGGGCGAGCACATAGGACGCCGGCAGCGCGATCACGATGACCAGCGCGGTGGACACGAGTGCCACGACGAGGCTGTTCCCCGCGGAACGCACGATGCCCTGCCGTTCCAGCGCCTGCGTGTAGTTCTCCCAGTGCCACTGGTCCGGCAGCAGGCTGACCGACAGCGAGTTGAGCTCCGCGGAGGACTTCACCGACGCCGAGATCAGCCACAGCAGCGGGAAGCCGAGGAAGAACAGGTACGCGGCGAGCGCCAGGTACCGGGCGGGGCGGGTCAGGGCACGCATCACTCACCGCGCTTTCTCGGTGCTGTCGTGGCGGAACTGCGACCGCAGGTACAGGGCGAGGACGGTCACGATGACGAGGACGAGCACGACGCCCATCGCCGCGGCGTAGCCGAGGTTGCGGTTCTTGAACGCCTCCAGGTAGACGAACAGCACCGGCACCATCGTCCGGCCGCCGGGGCCGCCCTCGGTGAGGACGTAGACCAGGGCGAACGAGTTGAAGTTCCAGATGAAGTTCAGCGACGTGATCGACGTGGCGATCGGGCGCAGGCTGGGCCAGGTGACGGCCGTGAACCGGCGCCAGGCTCCGGCGCCGTCCACCGCGGCCGCCTCGTGCAGTTCCGCGGGGATCTGCTGCAGCCCGGCCAGCAGCGTGACCGTTGTCTGCGGCATCCCGACCCAGACCCCGACGAGGATGACGGCGGGCAGCGCGGTCGAGAAGTTGCCGAGCCAGTTGACGTCGCCGGGCAGGCCGACGGTGTCCAGCACCGCGTTGAGCGGGCCGCCGTTGGCCGAGTAGATCATCTGCCACATGATCGCCACGACCACGGGCGGCATCGCCCACGGCACGAGGGCGAGCACCCGGGTCAGGCCCTGCAGCCGCAGACCCGAGTTGAGCAGCAGGGCCAGGCCCATCGCCGCCACGAGCTGGAGCAGGGTCACGCTGACCGTCCAGATCATGCCGATCCGCAGCGACTCCCAGAACAGGGGGTTGTCGGTGAGGCGGCCGAAGTTCTCCAGCCCCACCACGTCGTAGTCGGGACGGCGGACCAGGCGCGCGTCGGTGAAGGCGAGCGCGATGCCGACGACGAGCGGCGCGACGCTGAGCACCAGGATCGGGATCAGCGACGGCAGCACCAGTGCGATGGCCTCCCGCCGCCGGGCGCGCACGCGCGCGCTCCGCGCGCGGCGCGCGGGTCCCCGGCCCGGCGGGGTGACGGGTGAGTCCGGAGTGGACCGCGTGGTCAGCGACGGCGTGCTCATCGCGGTGATCCGTCCGCTGTGGACTCCCGGGCGATCAGCTCGGGACCGACGGCGACCTGGCGCGCGGGCTGGTCCGGATCGTCGGTGAGGCCGAGCATGAGCCCGGCCGCGGCGTGCCCGCGTTCGGCCGACCCGAGGGACACGCTCGTCAGGCTCGGCAGGAACACGCGGCCGAGCTCGGTGTCGTCCATGCCGGTGACGGCCACGTCGTCCGGCACCGACAACCCGGCCTCGCGCGCGGCGCGGATCGCACCGATGGCGAGCAGGTCGTTCGCCGCCACGACGGCGTCGAGCCGCTCCGCCCGCCCGGCCCCGCGGGAGAACAGCCGCCGGGCCGCGGCCAGGCCTGCGGCCACGGTGAAGTCGTCGGCGACCTCCGTCTCGACGCGGTCGGCGGTAAACCCGTCGGCCCGGACGGCCGCGTCGAAACCACGCTGCCGGGCCGCACCCGGCGTCGTGTCGAGCGGGCCGTTGAGGAACCCGATGCGGCGGCGGCCCCGGGAGCGCACGTGCCGGACCGCCTGGCCGATCCCGGCCGCCGAGTCGGTGGACACCGAGCTGACGCCGTGCTCACTCAGTGCCCGGCCGATCACCACGACGGGCACCGGCGCCCGCCGGATCTCGGTGATCAGCCGGTCGTCGGTGCGCAGCGGGATGAGGATCATGCCGTCGACGAAGCCGCTGTTGAGGCTGCGCACCAGTTCCGTGGCGGAGGTGGCGGTGTCGCCGGTGGTCATGACCACCACCCGGTAGCCGTGCGGGGCGAGCACCTCGTGGATGCCACGCATCATCTCGACGTAGACCGGGTTGCCGATGTCCGCGACCGCGAACGCGATCTGGGAGGTCTTCTTCATGCGCAGCGAGCGACCGATGGCGTCGGCGCTGTAGCCGAGTTCGGCGGCCGCCGCCCGGACCCGCTCGACCATCGCCTTGCTCGCGCCCGTCCCGTGCAGGGCGCGGGAGGTGGAGGCCAGCGACACCCCCGCGCGCTCGGCCACCTGCATGAGCGTGGCGCGTGTCGACGTCATCGTCCCTCCGTGTCGTTCGCGGCGGCCCGGGCGGGGCCGGTACTGGAAACGTTTCCAAACCAGCGAGTGGAACCGGTTGGAAACGTTTCCAGCGGATTGCGGAGAATCCTGTCACCCGATCGGGCTGGTGTCAATCACGTCGATCACGCACCGGAGCGGACCGGGGGGCCGGGCGGTTCTGCGGGACCACGTACGCTGGGCGGCCGGAACGGATTCCGGGAGCCGTTTCCGTCCGCGGCCGACGTGGTACGCGAGGCACGCCGCCCACTCGGCCCGAGACGAGGAAACCGATGAGCCCGACCACCCCCGCCGACCCCGCCGAGCTCTCCGACCCGGTCGGCTTCGCCGAGCTGGGGCTGCGGCCCGAGCTGCTGCGGGCATTGGCCGGACTCGGCTACGAGGAGCCGACCCCCATCCAGCGGGAGGCGGTCCCGCCGCTGCTGGAGGGCCGCGACCTGCTCGGCCAGGCCGCGACCGGGACCGGGAAGACGGCGGCGTTCGCGCTGCCGGTGCTGCAGCGGTGGACCGACGGCGCGCGGGGAGCCGGGCCCGCCGCACTGGTCCTCGTGCCCACCCGCGAGCTGGCCGTCCAGGTCGCGCAGGCGTTCCACCGGTACGGGCGCGAGCTGGGCGCGCGCGTGCTGCCGATCTACGGCGGACAGCCGATCGGCAGGCAGCTGCAGGCGCTCGACCGCGGCGTCGACGTCGTGGTCGCCACCCCGGGCCGGGCGCTCGACCACCTCAGCCGGGGAACGCTGCGCCTGGGCGAGGTGCACACCGTCGTGCTGGACGAGGCGGACGAGATGCTCGACATGGGCTTCGTCGAGGACATCGACGCGATCCTCGAGGAGACCGGCGAGCAGCGGCAGACGGTGTTGTTCTCGGCGACCATGCCGGCCAGGGTCGACGGGATCGCCCGGCGGCACCTGCGGGATCCCGTGCGGATCCGGATGGGCGCCGCGGCGGCCGCCGAGGGCACGGCGCCGCTCGTGCGGCAGAGCGCCTACCTGGTGAGCCGCGCGCACAAACCCGCGGCCCTCGGCCGGGTGCTGGACCTGGAGGCGCCCACGGCGGCGATCGTCTTCTGCCGCACCCGGGGCGAGGTGGACGAGCTCACCGAGATCCTCGCCGGGCGCGGCCACCAGGCCGAGGCACTGCACGGCGGGATGAGCCAGGAACACCGCGGCCGGGTCATGGGACGGCTGCGCGGCGGCGCCGTCAACCTGCTTGTCGCCACGGACGTCGCGGCGCGGGGACTGGATGTCGAGCAGCTCACCCACGTCGTCAACTACAGCGTGCCGTCGGCGGTCGAGGCGTACGTCCACCGCATCGGGCGGGTCGGCAGGGCGGGCCGCGAAGGCGTGGCGATCACCCTGGTGGAGCCGCGCGAGCACCGCATGATCAAGGCGATCGAGCGGGTGACCGGGCAGCGGGTCGCGGTGGAGAAGGTGCCCACCGTCGCCGACCTGCGGGCGCGGCGCCTCGAACTGACCAGGGCCGCGGTGCGGGAGAGCCTGCTCGCCGGCGACCTGGACCGCTTCCGCGCCGTCGTGGAACCGCTCACCGACGAGTTCGACCTCATGGAGGTGGCGCTTGCGGCGGTGCGGGTGGCCCACGAGTCCACCGGCGTCGAGGCCGACGACCAGGACATCCCCGAGATCGCCCCGGTGACCGGCCGGCGCGGGGCCGAGCGCGGGCAGGCGGGCGGGCGCGCCGCCCGCCGCGGCCGGGAGCCGGACGGCGGGGTGGCCCGGCTGTTCATCGGCGCCGGCCGCGGCAACGGGATCCGGCCGCAGGACCTCGTCGGCGCGATCGCCGGGGAGTCGCGGCTGCGTGGCCGGGACATCGGCGCCATCGAGATCGCCGAGCGCTTCTCGCTCGTCGAGGTGCCCGAGGCGGCGGCCGACGAGGTGATCGCGGCCCTGAGCCGCAGCACCATCAAGGGCAAACGGCCGACCGTCCGCCGCGAACGCGAGACCGCGGGCAGGCGGCGCCGGTAGGCCGGTCCCCTCGCTCCCGGCGCGCTCCCGGAGCTCCCCAATGTGGCATTGGTGGCGTTCAACGCACCGAATGCCGCATTGGGTGCGCGTGACGCACCCAATGTGGCATTGGGGAGCTTCCGGAAGGGTGGGTGGCGCGCCGCCGGGTGTCCTGAGTGGCTCGTTACTGACGAAAAGCGCCAGTGACGAGCCACTCAGGACAGGGGTCAGCCGGTGTGCAGGACGAAGAACAGGAAGCTCGGGTTCCTCGTGAGCGCGCGGTACTCCTCGGGGAACAGCGCGCGGGCGGCAGGCACGGGCCGCGGCTCGCTGACGACGGAGAGGCGGAAGCCGGCCGCGGTGAACGCGTCGGTCATCGCGTGCAGCGGCCGGTTCCAGAAGCTCATCCGGACGGTCCGGCCGCCCAGGGTCCACTCCTCGGTCCAGCGGTAGGTCTCGAAGTACTGAGTGGCGTGCCCGGCCCCGCGCTGGATCGCGTGGACCGCGAACGGGTGGTCGACCGACACGAGCAACCGGCCGCCCGGGGCCAGCACGCGCCGCAGTTCGGTGAGGACCGGTCCCCAGTCCTCCAGGTAGTGCAGCACCAGGGACGCGACGACGTCGTCGAACGCGCCGTCGGGGAAGGGCAGCGGGCGGGCCAGGTCGGCGACCCGCAGGTCCGCGTCGGCGCCGAGCCGCCGCCGGGCGAGCTCGAGCATCCCGGCGCTCGCGTCGATGCCGGTCACGACGGCACCTCGGTCGCGCAGCGCCGCGGCCAGGGCGCCCGCGCCGCAGCCCGCGTCGAGGATGCGCCGTCCGGCCACCTCACCGGCGAGTTCGAGCATCGCGGGCCGCTCGTGGTAGGCGTTGTCGATGCCGGTCTCGTTCGCGGCCGCGTAGGCCACGGCGACGCTGTCGTAGTCGTTGGCCCGGTCCGGATCGGCGGGTGACGCGGGGCGTCCTGGAACCGGGCTCACGCGGCCCATCCTGGCACACCCGCTCGCCGCATCCGGTCCCGCGGCCACGCGACGGCGCCGTGCGGAACCGGCCCCGTTGCTCTGTGCGGGTGATCGCCGTCGAACCTCGGCGTGTCCCTGGGCGGGTGTCCCTGGTCTGCGGCCGGACCGGAAACCGTGGCGGCTGTCTGGACGGTGTCATGCGCGGGTCGCGACGGGCGAGCGGGTTGCTCCGGAGATCCGCGCCGGGGCTTCTCGTCGCCCTGCTGATCGTCCTCGCCGTCGCCGCCGTCGCCTTGTCGCCGCTCGCGTTCCGCGGCCTCGCCGGCATCGACGGCGTGGACTGGGACAGGCTCAGCGCGATCGGCGAGACGTACGGGCCGACCTCGGCGCTGATCTCGGTGTTCGCGGTCGCGGGAGTCGTCGGCACGATTCTCCTGCAGTACCGCGAGGTCAGGATCAACCGCAGCGACAGCGCCAGAACGTTTCACCACGAACTGCTCAAGATGGCGATGGACGATCCGAAATACTTCGAGTGCTGGGGTCCGCATCAGCATGCCACGCACGAGCGGGCACAGCGGTCGATGTACATCAACCTCATCATCTCGTTCTGGGAGATGATCTACCTGGCCGGGGATCGTTCGGAGGGCACCCTCCGAGCGAACGCCCACCGGCTGTTCCCCGGGGCGGAGGGACGGGAGTACTGGCGCCGGTTCGGTGCCGCCCGGATGGCGTCGGCCGGCGGCAGGGCGCACCACAGGTTCGTCCGGATTCTCGACGAGCAGTACCGGCGGTTGCTGGCGGACCGGCCGGTCGCCTGGCGGGCTTCGCTCCAGGCGGGCGCCGAGCCGCCGCCGCGCGGGCGCGACCCGCGACGGGCCGTGGTGCTCGCCGTGCTCGCCGGGGGCGCGGCAGGGATCGTGGCGGGCCGGGCCGGTCGCCGGCGGTAGGCGAGTGCCGACAGTTCCAGCAGCCGCGGCCCCACGCGGTAACGGCCGCCGTGCCCGCGTTCGAGGGCGCCGAAGCTGACCAGCTCGGCGACGAGCCGGTGCGCGCCGGGCAGGTCCGCGTACGACGAATGACGTAGCCGCCCGCGGCCCGGCGTTACCGGAAAGTTGGTCCCCGCCGGGGCCGGGGGCACTAGGGTCCGTGATCGTGTTCAAGAAGATCCTTGCCGCCGTGGGCATCGGCGGAGCCGAAGTCGAGACCGAGCTGCACACCACGTCCGTCCCGCCCGGTGGTGTGGTCGAGGGCGTGATCCGGTTGCGTGGCGCCGAGGTGGAGCAGGACGTGCAGGGCGTGCACGTGGAGTTCGTGACCCGGGTCGAGCACGAGGTCGACGACAAGGAGGTGAACCTCAACCGGGGCTTCGGCCGGACCGCGGTGGCCGGTGAGGTGGCGCTGGCCGCCGGGCGGACGGTCGAGCTGCCGTTCCGCCTGCCCGTCCCGTGGGAGACCCCGATCACGCACCACCGGGACCGGCCGCTGCCCGGCGCGGCCGTGTCCGTCCGCACGGTGCTGGACATCCGCGGCGCGGTCGACCCCACGGACTCCGACCCGGTCGCGATCACCGCGCTCCCCGCCCAGCAGGAGCTGCTGGACGCCGTGGAACAGCTCGGTTTCCGGCTGCGGTCGGCCGACGTCGAGGCGGGCCACCTGCGGGGGACCCGGCAGACCCTGCCGTTCTTCCAGGAGATCGAGTTCGCGGGCTCGCCCCGGTACCGGCGGCTGTCGCAGCTGGAGCTGACGTTCGTCGCCGCGGGCGACGGGATGGACGTCGTGATCGAGGCCGACAAGAAGGCGGGCCTGCTCAGCAGCGGCCGGGACATCACCAACGTGCTGCGCGTCGACCACGACTCCGTGGGGCGCGTCGACTGGGCGGGCGAGCTGGACCGGCACCTGGGTTCCCTGGGGCAGGGCTGGCTCTAGCCCCGCCGCCGGGCAGTGAATGGCACATCACCTGCGCTCAACGCAGGCGATGTGCCATTCACCGCGGCGGCCCGTAGGACACGCGTGGCAGGGCGGTGCCGCCCGGGGTGGACGACGACGTGATGGACCCCCGCCACGCGCCCGACTCGCGGCCGCGGCTCTCGACGTACCGCTTGAACCCGGCGAGGCCGCGTTCGACGAGCCGCCCGGCGGTCTCCCGTGCCGCCTCGGGCACCGACGTCCCGACCGTCACCCTGCTGTGCCGGTCGTCCAGCGCGTCGAAGGTGACGACCGCGCGGTGCTCCGGTCCGTGTGCCGTCTGCCAGACGATCCGCTCGTCCGGCCGCTGCTCGACGAGGTCGATCTCGAAGACGTGCTGTCGTCCTTCCACGTCGATGGTCCCGTGCACCTGGGTGTCCGTGCGCTGGAGCACCTGGTGCAGGAAGTCGGCGAAGTGCGGGAACGTCTCGAACTGGGTCCACTGGTTGTAGGCCGTGGCCACCGGGACGTCCACCTCGACCGAGTGCTGGATGCTGCTCACGGGGACTCCTCACCATGGCTCTTTCGGGGCGCATACCCCGCGTCGCCGCCCGCCACACCGGGTCGGCCCGGCGATCATGGCGGACCCGGGGCCACCCGGACGGCACACGACGGCGTGCGGAGCCGCGACGCTGCGGGACAATGGCCCGAGCCGTTCCGCACGGCGGTCCGCCGGCGGGAAGCCGGGCGCACCGCCCGTCCCGATGTCGAACAAGCGGTACTGGAGGCCAGGCATGGACGTGGTCACGCTCGTGCACGGGACGTCGTTCTGCATCTCCGGCAACGACGGCGACGTGGACGGAGCCGTCGCGCAGGGCCTCTTCTACCAGGACACCCGCATCCTGTCCCGGTGGAGCCTGCGGCTGGACGGCAGCCGCGTGCAGCCGATCACGGTGGTGACCCCCACGCCCTTCCATGCGACCTTCCTCGGGCGCGGGCATCCCGGCAGCGAGGACCCGAACAGCGCCCTGCTGGTCCGCCGCGACCGGTACGTGGCGGCCGGGATGCGGGAGGACATCGTGCTGCACAACTACGGGACGCGGACGGTCAGCTGCACGGTGAGCCTCCACGCCGACGCCGATTTCGCCGACCTGTTCGAGGTCAAGGAGGAACGCGTCCGGCCCCGCGGCAGCTGCGACATCGACTTCAGCGACTCCGCGCTCGCCCTGCTGTGTTATGTCGGCGACGGCAGCCGGGGCATCCGGATCAGGGGTACGGACGCGGAGTACGGGCGTGACTGGCTCACCTTCCACGCCGTCGTCCCGCCCAAGGGGGACTGGTCGGCGAGTGTCGTCGCGCTGCCCACGGTCGACGGGGAGCAGGCGGCGCCGATGTTCCCGCTGGAGAGCCCGGTGGAGCAGTCCGAGCCCGCCGAGCGGCTGCGCCGGTGGCGTGCGGGGAGCCCGGTCGTGCGCCGTGGGGCCGACCCGGCCACCGCCAGGACCTTGCAGCGCAGCCGGGAGGATCTCGGTGCGCTGCGCATCTTCGACCCGGAGCATCTCGAGGACGTGGTGATCGCCGCGGGCGCGCCGTGGTTCATGGCGCTGTTCGGCCGGGACTCCCTGCTCGCCTCGCTGATGGCGCTGCCGATCGACCCGACGCTGGCACTGGGCACGGCGCAGACCCTGGCGCGGCACCAGGGCGTCCGGACGGAACCCAACAGCGAGGAGGAGCCCGGCCGCATCCTGCACGAGGTCCGCTTCGGCGCCGACGTGTCCCTCGCCCTGGGCGGCAGCAGCGTGTACTACGGCACGGTCGACGCCACGCCGCTGTTCGTCATGCTGCTGGGTGAGCTGAGCCGGTGGGGCATCGGCCGCGACGAGGTCGAGGCTCTCCTGCCGCACGCCGACCGGGCGCTGGAGTGGATCGACCGGTACGGCGACCGGGACGGCGACGGCTTCGTGGAGTACGCGCGGGCGACCGAGCGGGGCCTGGTCAACCAGGGCTGGAAGGACTCGTGGGACGGGGTGAACTTCGCCGACGGCCGGATCGCCGAGCCGCCGATCGCGCTGTGCGAGGTGCAGGGCTACGTCTACGCCGCCTTCGTCGCCAGGGCGGAACTGGCCGACACCTTCGGCGACCCGGAGGGCGGCCGGTACTGGCGGCAGCGCGCCGCCCGGCTGAAAGAGCTGTTCCACCGGCGGTTCTGGCTGCCCGGCGCCGGGCGCTACGCCGTCGCGCTCGACGGCGGCAAGCGGCCCGTCGACGCGGTCGCCTCGAACATCGGGCACTGCCTGTGGACCGGCATCGTCGACCCGGACCGGGCCGCCGGCGTCGCGGACTCCCTGCTGTCGCCCGAGATGTTCAGCGGCTGGGGCGTGCGGACCCTCGCCTCCGACATGGGCGCCTACAACCCGATGAGCTACCACAACGGGTCGGTGTGGCCGCACGACAACGCGCTGATCGCCGCGGGGCTCATGCGGTACGGCTTCGTCGGGCACGCCCAGCGGGTCGCCTCGGCCGTCTTCGACGCCGCGGCGGCCTTCGACGGCAGGCTGCCCGAGCTGCTGTGCGGCTTCGACCGGGCAGAGTACGCCGATCCGGTGCCGTACCCGACCTCGTGCTCGCCGCAGGCGTGGGCGTCGGCGGCGCCGGTGCACCTGCTGCGGACCCTGCTGCGCGTGGAGCCGTGCGTGCCCGAGGGGACCGTGCGGATCGCTCCCGCACTGCCCGGATCCCTCGCCACCCTCACTATCGACGACGTCCCGCTCGGGAGTGGCCGCATCCGGATCGACGTCGACGACAACGAGGCGGACGTGCACGGGCTGCCCGACGGCGTCAAGCTGCTCCGCGAACCCCTGCCGTTGACCTGAAAGTGGCGGTTTCACGCGACACCGGCCGGGCAATTCGCCCACATGAGACAGTTGAGTGTCGCCATGGTGGCACCACCATGGATGGAGCTGCCGCCGACCGCGTACGGCGGCATCGAGTCGATGTGCGCGGACCTCGCCGAGCAGCTCGACGTCCGCGGTCTGGACGTCACGCTGATCGGGGTCGGGCGCGACCAGCTCGCGGTGAAGTTCGTGTCGACCCAGGACGTGCCGAGACCCGAACGGCTGGGGCAGGCGCTGCCCGAGGTCGTGCACGCCGCCGCACTGCCCGATATCCTGGACTCGCTGGACGTCGACCTCGTCCACGATCACACCATGGCCGGGCCGTTGCTCGCCAGGAGCAGGTCACAGCCCACGGTGGTCACCACACACGGCCCGGTGACCGGTGAGATGGGCGAGTACTACCGGCGGCTCGGCGACCACGTGTGCCTGGTCGCCGTGTCCGAGGCGCAGCGGCGGATCGCGCCGCACCTCAACTGGGCCGGCACCGTCCACAATGCAGTCCGGGTCGAGCAGTTCCCGTTCGAACGCCGCAAGGACGGCTTCGCCCTGTTCCTCGGCCGGTCCTGCCCCGAGAAGGGGATCCGGTATGCCATCGAGGCCGCGGGGGAGGCCGGGCTGCCGCTGGTCATCGCGGCGAAATGCCGCGAGCCCGACGAGATCGACTACTTCCGGCGCGAGGTCGAGCCCCGGCTGCGTCCCGGCGTCGAATGGCTGGGCGAGGTCGGCGGCGAGCGGAAGCTCGAGCTGCTCGCCGCCGCGCGCTGCCTGATCTTCCCGGTGTGCTGGGACGAGCCGTTCGGGCTCGTCATGGCCGAGGCGATGGCCTGCGGCACGCCGGTGATCGCCCTGCGCCGCGGTTCCATCCCGGAAGTGGTGACCCACGGCGCGACCGGCTACATCTGCGACCGCCCCGCCGAGCTCCCGGACGCCCTCCGCGCGGCCGGGTCGCTGTCCCCGGAACGCTGCCGCGCGGAGGCGCGGTCCCGGTTCGACGTCGACGCGATGGCCGAGGGCTACCAGCAGATCTACCAGGCCTGCGCCGGGCCGTGACGCGGCACGGCCCGTTTGGAACCGCCGCGCGCGGGAAACCCGGTTCCGGCCAGTGCGCCGAGCGAACCGAGGGAGCGGCCGGGTGCCCGACACCGCGATCTTCGATGTCGACGGGACGCTCGTCGACAGCAACTACCAGCACGCCCTCGCATGGTTCCGCGCGTTCCGCCGGTACGGCATCACGCTGCCGTTGTGGGACCTGCACCGGGCCATCGGCATGGGTGGTGACCGGCTGGTCGGGCACGTCGCGGGTGACGACGTGGAACGGAAGTGCGGAGATCGGGTCCGGGACGCGCACACCGAGGAGTTCGACCGGCTCATCGACGAGGTGCGGCCACTGCCGCAGGCGCGGGAGATCCTGCGGGACGTGCGCGATCGCGGCTTCCGGCTCGTGCTCGCCACCTCGGGCGAGCCACGGCACGTGGCACACCTGCTGTCGCTCCTCGACGGCGACGACCTCGCCCACGGACGGGTCACCTCGGACGACGTCACGCGCACCAAGCCGGAGGCCGATCTCGTCGACGCCGCGCTGCGCGAGGTGGGCGGCCGCTCCGGGGTGCTGATCGGGGACTCGCCGTGGGACTGCCAGGCCGCGGCCAAGCGCGGCGTGCCCACCCTCGCGGTGCGGACCGGCGGCTTCTCGGTCGACGAACTCGCCGCGGCCGGGGCGGACGCGGTGTTCGAGTCACTGCCCGACCTGCGGGCGGCGCTCGACGACACCGTGCTGGCCCGTCCCGGCGACCGGTGAGGCACACCGGCGTCACCGCCGGTTCTCCCGCAGTGGTGGTTCCGGCTCGGGGACCGGCGGCTGCGGCGGCTGGGGCGGCTCCGGCTCGGGTGGTGGTTCGGGGCCCGGTGGCCGCGGCGGCTCGGGTGGCGCCGGATCGGGTTCCGGGGGCGGTGTGGGCCCCGGCCCGGGATCCGGCGGAACAGGACGGACCATGCCGTGCTCCTTCCCTCGGTGGGACGTTCCCGTCCGGGACGGGATTCCCGCCGCCGCGGCCGGTTACGCCGCGACCCGGCGCACCCTCACGGCCGGAGGTCGGTCCTCGCCCGCCCGGTCTCCGGGTCGTACGGGAAGGAGAGATGCTGGTGGATCAGCTGCCAGCGGCCGTCCCGGCGCTGGAACACCCGCGTGCCGCGCGACCAGCTCTCCTCGGCCGTGCCGTCCGCCGCCTCCGCGCGCACCTGGTTGAGCCCCCACGCCACGGCGAGGTCGTCCCGGACCAGCACCTCCAGGTCGGGCACGGTCCACGACACCGCCCCGGTGGCGCCGTCCAGCCCGCGCGCGCAGACCTCCCGCACGGCGTCCACCCCCACGTGGCGCAGCGGCGCGTCGTGCTCGTAGGAGACGACATCGTCGGCGATCGGCGCCATGAGCGCGGCGAGGTCCTTCCGCGCGGTGGCGCCGAACCAGTCGTCGTGCAGTGCCCGCACCTCGTCCTCGGCGGACGGCGTCCCGGTGTCCGTGTCCTCCGTGGTGTCCGCGTCCACGGGATGGGGGAAGGAGTGGTGCTCGTGCGCCACCACCCAGCGTCCCCGCTCCTTGCGCAGGCCCAGGGTGAGCCGCAGCCTGCGGTCCGGGTGCTCGGTGAGCTCCCGCGGTGTCCCGCAGCGCAGCAGGGCGTGGGCGAACGCGACGTCGTCGCCCGCGGTGATCTCGAGGGACACGATCTCGAACGACGCGCCCTGTGCCTGCCATGCGAAGAAGCCGGGCCAGACGTCGCGGTAGGCCTCGAGACCGCGCACGCCGCCGTGCGGCGGCGGCACGTCGAACAGCACGATGTCGTCGGCGTGGTCGGCGAGGACACCGTCCAGGTCACCGGCGTGCACGGCCGCGGCCCAGCGTTCGACGAGGGTCCGGATCCGGTCTTCGTCCGTGGTCATCGTTCGCGCTTTCCTTCCTTCGGTGGGACTGTCCCCCCTACAACCCGGGAAGCGCGCCGGACTCATCGCCCGCGGCCGGATCAGGGCACGATCTCGGCGGGCAGCGCGAACCGGGCGAAGTCGGCGGTGAGGAACGAGACCACCTCGGCGATCCGCCCGCCGCGCAACGTCAGCAGGTCGAGCCCCGCGGGCACGAACGCGGCGCGTTCGGCCCGCCACAGGTAGGTGCCGAACGCCAGCTGCCCGTTGGCGCGGGCCGGGAGGAACCGCCACCGCAGCGTGAGCGGCTCGGCCACCAGGAACTCCCGGACGGCGTCCCGGCCGCGGAACCACCGCGGCAGCGGCGGCATCGAGTACCGGACGTCCTCGGTGAGCATCCCGACGATCGTGTCCACGTCACCGCGTTCCCACGCGGCGGCGTAGCGCCGCGCCAGCTCCCGGGCCGCGTCCGCGCCCAGCGAACGCAGCGCCGCCTGCTGGCTGGTGCCGGGCCGGTGCGGCCCGAGCGCCGCGCGGGCGCGCTGCAAGCTGCTGTTGACCGACGCGACCGTGGTGCCGAGCTGGTCCGCGACCTCGCGCGCCGAGAAGCCGAGCACCTCGCGCAGCACGAGCACGGCGCGCTGGCGGGCACCGAGCCGCTGCAGCGCCGCGACGAACGCCAGCTCCACGCTCTCCCGCGCCAGGTAACGCGCCTCGGGCCCCGGCGCCGCGGCGCCCAGCCGGTCGTCGGGGTAGGGCTCCAGCCACGCCGTCTCGGCGGCGGGCGCCCCGGGGCCGAGGTCCGTGGGCAGCTCCCGGCGGCGCCGGTGTTCCAGCAGCGTCAGGCACCGGTTGGTGGCGATCCGGTAGAGCCAGGGCCGGATCGAGCCGCGGTCCTCGAAGCGGTCCAGCGCCCGCCACGCCCGGAGCAGGGCCTCCTGCACGGCGTCGTCGGCGTCGTGGACCGAGCCCAGCATGCGGTAGCAGTGCGCGTGCAGCTCGGCCCGGAACGGGTCGACCAGCCGCGCGAAGGCCGCCGGATCGCCCGCGCGCGCGGCCGTCAGCGTGCCGGCGTGGTCGCCGTGTCCGGCCGGGGTCGTCGCGTCTCCCGTGGTCACGGGTTCGGATTGTGCCACCGTGCCCGGTTCGCGACCGTCGACGCGATGCTGTCGACGGTATACCGTGGAAGCGGCCGCGACCGCCGTCCCCGTCCGATCCGACGCGAACCCGGAGAGACCGTTGCCGCTTCCCCGCATCGCACCGGCGCAGGCGAGTTCCCGATGACCGGAGGGCCGCTGCGCAGCGCCGGCTGGTACGCCGGGGACGACCGCAACTCCTACATCCACCGCGCGTGGATGCGCCGGGGAGTGCCGGGGGACGCGTTCGGCAAGCCGCAGATCGCCATCGCCAACACCGCCTCCGACCTCACCCCGTGCAACAAGCACCTGACCGAGGTGGCCGCCTCGGTCAGGGACGGGGTGCACGAGGCCGGCGGTGTCCCACTGGAGCTGCCGGTGCTGTCGCTGGGGGAGACGCAGCTGCGGCCGACGGCGATGCTGTGGCGCAACCTGGCGGCCATGGCGACCGAGGAGATGCTGCGCGCCAACCCGGTCGACGGGGTGGTGCTGCTCGGCGGCTGCGACAAGACGATCCCGGCGCTGCTGATGGCGGCCGCCTCGGTGGACCTGCCCGCCGTCGTCGTGCCGGGCGGCCCCATGCTCACCGGTCACTTCCGCGGCGCGCCGCTGGGCTGCGGCACGGACGTGTGGCGGCTGTCCGAGGAGGTGCGCGCGGGCACGCTGCCGGCGGACGAGTTCGCGCGGTCGGAGTCGGCCATGATCCGCAGCAAGGGGCACTGCAACACGATGGGCACCGCCTCCACGATGGCGCTCGTGGCCGAGGCGCTGGGCACGGTGGTGCCCGGGGTGGCCGGGACACCGGCGCCGGACGCCCGGCTGCTGGAGGCCGCGCACGGCACCGGCAGGCTGGCCGTCGAGCTCGTCGCGGCGGACCGGCGGCCGAGCACCCTGCTCACCAGGGGGTCGTTCCACAACGCGATCGTGGCGCTGGCGGCGATCGGCGGGTCCACCAACGCCGTGGTGCACCTGCTCGCGCTCGCGGGGCGGCTGGGCGTCGAGCTGACCGTGGACGACTTCGACCGGATCGGGTCGCGGGTGCCGCTGCTGGTCGACCTGCTGCCCGCGGGCCGCTTCCTCATGGACGACCTGCACCGCGCGGGCGGCCTGCTCGCCGTGCTGAGCCAGGTGCGGGACCTGCTCGATCCCGCGGCGCTCACCGTCACCGGCGAACCGCTCGTCGGCTACCTCGACGACGCGCCGATCTGGGACCCCGAGGTCATCCGGACCCGCGCCGAACCGGTCCTCGCCGAGGGCGGTATCGCGGTGCTGCGCGGCAACCTGGCGCCCGGCGGGGCGCTGATCAAGCCCGCGGCCGCCGCACCGCACCTGCTGCGGCACCGCGGCCGCGCGGTCGTGTTCGACAGCATCGAGGACTTTCACGCCCGCATCGACGATCCCGGCCTCGACGTGGACGCCGACTCGGTGCTGGTGCTCCGCGGCTGCGGCCCGAAGGGCTACCCGGGGATGCCCGAGGTGTCGAACATGCCCCTCCCGGCGAAGCTGCTCGAACAGGGGGTGCGGGACATGGTCCGGATCTGCGACGGCCGCATGAGCGGCACCGCCTACGGCACCGTGGTGCTGCACGTCGCGCCGGAGGCCGCGGCGGGCGGGCCGCTGGCGCTCGTGCGCACCGGGGACGTCGTCGCCCTCGACGTCCCGGCGCGGCGGATCGCGCTGGAGGTGCCCGAGCGGGAGCTGGCCCGCCGGACGCCGGACGCGGCCACCGTGGCGGGCTTCGCGAATCCCGCCCGGGGCTGGGAACGTCTCTACGTCGACCACGTCCAGCAGGCCGACACCGGCGCCGACCTCGACTTCCTCACCGGCTCCAGCGGCTCGGCCGTGCACCGGGACTCGCACTGACCCCGCGCGACGGCGCGCTCGTTAGTGGCACGCCGTGCCGTTACCGAGCGTCGTCGTGCGGATTCCGGGCGAGCGCCTTGGTGATCCGTTCGGCCACCTCGGGTGCCGGTGCGGAGGTGCGCAGCACCGCGACCACGGTCCGGTCGCCTGGCTCGCCGGGGGTGGCGGGGGAGTGGGCCAGCCGGACCGTGGCGAAGGCCTGGTCGGCGAGCGCGTGCGCGTCCACGGCCCCGTCGCCGCGCAGCCACTGGCGCAGGACGTGGTTGTGGGCGGCGGCGACCGCCGCGGCGGCGATGGGCGCCCGCATCTCGGCGAGCGGATCCCCCGCCGCCTGGAAGCGCGCCCGCAGGTACCGGGTGAACACGCGCTGGTACCGGTCGACGCTGGCGACCTCCTTGTCCCGCAACGAGGTCACGGTGCGGGTGAGGGCGTACCGCTTGAGGGACACCTCGGGATCGCGCAGGTAGAAGTCGAGCACCAGCCGGACCGCGTCGCACACCGTCTCGACCGGATCCCGCTCGTCGTCGGAGTCGGCCAGCCTGCGCTCGATGTCGACCAGCAGCTCGTCGTGGTTGGGGAAGATGGCGTCCTCCTTCGACCGGAAGTACCGGAAGAAAGTGCGCCTGCCGACGCCCGCGGCGGCGGCGATGTCGTCGACCGTCGTCGTGTCGTACCCGCGTTCCAGGAACAGGTCGATCGCGGCCCGGGTGAGCGCGCCGCGCAGCCTGCGCCGGCCCGCGACGGTCCGCCCGGCGCGGGGGCGGGGTGCCTGCTGGGTGTCGACGGACATGCGCAGAACGTAGCAGGTGCCTCTTGCTAGTGGCACTCCGTGCCGTTAGCATCCCCGGAAGTGGTGGACAAGGACGTGCCGCAGAGAAGAGGGACACCATGAGCGTGGAGCTGGAGGCGGCCCCGTCGCCGGGGACCGGGGTGGACTACCGGGGTACGTTCGGCTGGCCGGTGGAGTGGCACCAGGGCGGCCTGCGGCTGGTGACCGGCTCCGGGGTGGGCGCCGTGGTGGTGCCGAGGGCGCTCTCGGAGGTCGTGCTGGCCAGCCTGGCCAGGCAGGGCTGCTCCGGCCCGGCGGTGGCCCTGCCGACGCGGCGCGAGCGAGTCACCGTCCTGCTGGTGGAGGCCGACGACGTCGCGGTCGCGGAGACGCCGCTGCCCTCGGGCGTCCGGGTCCTGCCCGCCGGCTCGGCCATCCCGCTGCCCGGGGAACGCGGCACGCACACGCTGGCGCGGTGGATCGTCGAGCCCGACCCCTCCCAGCGGTGGCTGCCCAGCCTCGGCTCCGTGCTGACCGTGATCTCCTCGTCCACCATCGTGCGGCCCGGCGCGCTCGTCTGGTGAACCGCCCGCCTCGGCCGGAGTGACCTGCATGGCATGCCCGCCCGCGTACCCGGGTAGTCCCGGGGCAGGAGCACACGGCCGAGGAGGTCCGCATGAGAGCAGTGGTGTACCAGGGTCCCCACGAGGTGGCGGTGCGGGAGGTGGACGATCCCCGCGTCGAGCAGCCGACCGACGCGCTGGTGCGGATCACCACGACGGCCATCTGCGGGTCCGACCTGCACATGTACGAGGGACGCACGATCGCCGAGCCCGGCATCGTGTTCGGGCACGAGAACATGGGCATCGTCGAGGAGGTCGGTTCCGGCGTCACGAGCGTCCGCGCGGGCGACCGCGTGTGCCTGCCGTTCAACATCGCGTGCGGCTTCTGCCGCAACTGCCTGGCCGGCAACACGGGCTTCTGTCTCACCGTGAACCCGGGGTTCGCCGGCGGCGCGTACGGCTACGTCGGCATGGGTCCCTACCCGGGCGGCCAGGCGGAATACCTGCGGGTGCCGTTCGCCGACTTCAACTGCCTCCAGCTGCCCCGCGGGGAGGAGCACGAGGACGACTTCGCCATGCTCGCCGACATCTTCCCGACCGGATACCACGCGACCGAGCTGGCGCGGGTGTCTCCCGGGGAGACGGTGGCGGTCTACGGCGCGGGCCCGGTCGGGCTGATGGCGGCCTACTCCGCCCTGCTGCGCGGCGCCTCCCAGGTGTTCGTCGTGGACAAGGTGCCGGACCGGCTGCGGCTGGCCGAGCAGATCGGCGCCGTGCCGATCGACTTCACGCGCGGCAGCGCGCCGGAACAGATCAGGGACCGCACCGACGGCGGCACGGACAAGGGCATCGACGCGGTCGGCTACCAGGCGACCGTGCCCGAGGGCGAGGAGCAGCCCGCGGTGGTGCTCAACGACCTCATCGAGACGGTCCGGGCCACGGGCACGCTCGGGGTCGTCGGGCTGTACCTGCCGAGGGACCCGGGCGCGCCGAGCGAGGAGGCCGGACAGGGCCGGTTGCTCATCGACGTGGGCCGCTTCTTCGAGAAGGGCCTGCGCATGGGCAGCGGGCAGGCGAACGTCAAGGCCTACAACCGGCATCTGCGCGACCTGATCATCGCGGGCCGCGCGGCACCCGGGTTCGTCGTCTCGCAGCGCAGGCCGCTGGACGACGCCCCCGACGCGTACGCGCGGTTCGACCGCAGGGAAGAGGGCTACAGCAAGGTCGTCCTCTCGCCGTGACACCCGGTGGCGGGGTGGGCGGCCCTACCTCTTCAGCCGCCTGCTCCCGCCGTGCCAGTCCTCCTCCGCGCCGGTCTCGCCGTCGGCGACGCCGAACGCGCGCAGCTGCGGCCGCTCGCGCAGGCTGCGCTTGAGCTCCGCGAACCCCGGGAACGCGGCCAGGCCGACGACGTGGTCCCACAGGCGCAGCGCGTCCTCGTCGCCCGGCAGCCTGCTGATGACCGGGCCGAAGAACGCGGTTCCGTGCGGCGGTCCGAAGTGGATGATCGGGGTGCCGACGTCCTTGCCGGTCAAGGACAGCGCCTCGTCCGTCTCAGCCTGGATCTCGGCGTCCAGGGCCGGGTCGTCGAGCGCGTCGGCGAGTCCGGCGGGCAGCCCGGCCCTGGTGAGCAGGGGCTCGGCGAACGCGCGGCCACCGCGATCCCCCGGCGCCAGCTCGGGCGAGTTCGCCGAGTCGAACACCGCGGTGCCGATCGCCTCGTAGAGCGGTCCCACCGCCGCGCGCCCGTGCTCGGCCCTGGCACGGGCCGCCACGCGCAGCAGGCGCAGCCCGGCGGTGTGGCCCGCCTCGTAGCCCTCGGGGAAGTGGCTTTCGTAGTCGACCTCGGCTTTGACCAGCCGCAGCGAGATGAAGCGCCAGTCCACCGTGTAGGCGCGCTGGGCCATCACCTTCCGCACCCACTTGCTGGTCATCCAGGCGAACGGGCACACCGGGTCGAAGTAGAAGTGGATGTCCGCGTCGGCCATGGGTCTCCTTCCCGAGGGAACCGGCCCCTCCAGCGTAGGGACATCCGCCGTCCCGGGACCAACGGCGAGAGCGAGTGGCGTCCACCGCACACTCGCCGCGGGCACGCTTCCGCACTCGTGGCGCCCGACGCCGAGACGCCCTGCCGGTCCTGGTTCCACTCCACGGGCAGCACCGACTCCGCTCCGCCTCCCGGCTGTGCCGGTCACACCGCCCGGCCGACCGGTGTGACCGGCACAGCAGGGAGGTGTCCGGCAGCGATCCGGACGGGACGCCTTCGTCAGGCCGAGTGCGCCCGGTCCTCACCGGGGCGCTGTGGTGGGTCACCGCCGGCGCCGCTCGGAATCCGGCCGTGCGGCGGCGCCGTCCGGCACCGGGCGCGCGACGTGCCGGCGTGGCTTCGCCGGTCGCGGAGGATCAACGGCACGGCGGCCGCGGCGAGTCCGGCCCCGACGAGGCAGACCGACGTCAGCGCGGCGCCGTGGCTGAGTGGGACGGCGGCGAGCACCGGGGTGATGCTGATGCCTAGTTGGAATGCCGACACGGTGGTGGCGCCGGCGAGGGTCGGCGCCTGGGCCGCGATGGAGAAGACACGGCCGTAGAGGGCGGGGTTCAGCACGAACGCGGCGATCCCGAGCACGAACACCGTGGGCACCGCTGTGGCGGGGTGGTGGATCGCCGCGACCAGCACCGCCGACAGTGCCAGGGTCGCCACCGCGCCGGTGAGGAGCGCGAGGTGCGGGCGGTGGTCCGAGATACGGCCGCCGAGGGAAAGGCCGAGGAACGCACCGGCACCGAAGAGCGCGAGCACCGCCGGGATCCAGAACCCGGGCAGGCCGGCGATGTCCTCGAGCATGGCGGCCAGGTAGTTGTAGGTGATCATGTACGCGGCGGTGGTCAGGATCGTGATCGCGTAGACGACCCACAACCTCGGGTCGCGCATGGTGACGAGTTCCCGCGAGATCGTTGGCGCGGCCGTCGGGTGCCGGCCGGGGCTCCGCGCCGGGATTCCGCGGAGGCAACCGATCATCGCCGTGATCGTCAGGACCACGACGGCCCAGAAACCGGCGCGCCACTCGGTGAAGTGGCCAAGCAGGGTACCGGCGGGCCCACCGGCCACCATGGCGACGCTGAGCCCGCTGACCACGACTCCGGAAGCGCGGGCGCTCCGCTCGGGCCGGGCCAGGCTGATCGCGGTCACCGCGGCAACCGCGAAGAAGCCCGCGTAGGCGACACCCGCGGCGACCCTGGTGACCAGCAAGATCTGGTAGTTGCCCAGCAGGCCGCAGGCAATGCTGACCGCGAAGACGGCCTGAGTCGCCACCAGTGCGGTGCGGCGTGGCCAGCGCAGGCTGAGCACGGCGAAGGGCGGCCCGCCAACCACGACGCCGATCGCGAAGGCGGTGATCAAGAACCCGGCCGAGGTCAGTGTGACGCCGAGGTCGGCGGCGACCGCAGGCAGGACGCCTGCCAACAGGAACTCCGCGCTTCCCATCGCGAACAGGCTGAACCCGAGCAGGTACACGCCGGCGGGCAGCCCCTCGCTGCGGCGACGGCGTGCCGGTTCGGTTGCGGCACCGGTCATCGGCTCGCACCTCCGGCGGTGCGGCCGCCCGGTGCGATGGCCGCTGCCAGTTCCTGTCCGAGCAGCCAGGCGGTCATGGCGATCGCGGCGGCGGATCCCGCCCCCGCGGCGGTGACGACCTGCGCCCGGGGGTTGGCCACGTTTCCCGCCGCCCACACCCCGCGCACCTCCGTGGCGTCGACCGAGCCGACGCCGACCGGCCCGCTCGCCGGGTCCGGCGGGGCAGCCAGCATCGTCAGGATCCGGTCCCGCGGCACGAGACGTGGCGCCGCGAAGATCGCATCGGCGACGACCGTCGCGCCGGTGCCCAACTCGATCGTGACCGGCCCCGCGTCCGCCGGGCCCCGCCCTGGTCCAACGCGGACGACCGGACCGTCGACCGTGCGCACGCCGTACGCCTCCAGCCGACGCCGCCCGGCCGGGCCGATCTCCGTGCCGTTGAGGCAGAAGACCACCTGGTCGCTGTAGCGGCGCAGCGGCGCCGCCAGGTGAGCCGACCCCGACTCCGTCGTCGCCGTCGCGGGGTTTGCGACGACCGCGATGGCGCGCTCGCGGACTTCGTAGTCGTGACAGTGTGGACAGTGGTGGACTCCGGGTCCCCACCGTTCTCGCAGCCCGGGAATGTCAGGCGGCCCGTCATGGAGTCCGGTCGCCACCAGCAGCGGCCGGGAGCGCAAGAGCTCGCCGTTGTCGAGTTCCAGCTCGAAGGTGCCGTCCGCGGAGCGGCAGGCGTCGACCACCGTCCCCCGTGCCAGTGTCCCGCAGTACCGGGCGTCCTTGTCCTTTCCGACCGCGAGGAACTTCCTCGGCGCCATGCCGTCGCGAGCCAGATAGCCGTGCATGTCGTTCGCCGGCTCATTCCGGGGCTGGCCACCGTCCACGACCGCAGTCGTGAACGGCGCCCTCGTGAGGACCATCCCCGCCGAAAGGCCGGCTCCTCCTCCGCCGACGGCGTCCCACAGCCCCCGCCCCTCCGGGCGGCCCGTGCACCGCGTTGTGCGGTTCATGCGTATCACCTCCGCCGAGAGGGTCCGCGGAACGGACCGGTTCCGGCAAACAATGTTGCCGATTCCGGGATGAACTGGTGAACTGCCGGTATGGACGGGAACCCCAGCGTCGACGCCGTCATCGAGCAGATCGCTCCCCGGCTGAGACGGGCCCGGGAGAAGAAGGGCGTCAGCCTCGCCTACCTCACACGGGCGACCGGTATCTCCGTCAGCACCCTGTCCCGCCTCGAGTCAGCGCAACGCAAGCCGAGCCTCGAACTTCTCCTGCCGATCACGGCGGCGCTCGGCGTCCCGCTCGACGAGATCGTCGCCGCCCCTCGCGTCGTCGACCCGCGCGTGCCGCAGCACCCGACCAGGAGAGACGGCCGGGTGCTGATTCCGCTGTCCCGCCAGCAGGGCGAGCCGCGCGCGTACAAGATGACGATCCCGGCCCACGACAACCAGCCCCACCCGCGAACCCATGCCGGATACGAATGGCTCTACGTCCTCCGTGGCCGGCTCCGGGTGCACCTCGGTGACCACGACTTCGTCATGGGGCCGGGTGAGGCGGCCGAGTTCGACTGCCAGATCCCGCACTGGTTCGGCGCCACCGGCCGCGGCAGCGTCGAGGTGCTCAGTCTCTTCGGGAAACAGGGCGAACGGATCCACCTCCGCACCTCCCGCCGCTCCCGGCACCGGCCTCCCGCCCCGTCCTGAGCCGTGTCGGGTGGCGGGGAGAAGCTCCTGCCCAGCGACGCCGGGAACGGCACCGGCTGATCGTTCGCCGAGAACGGCGGACCGGGCACGATCCGGCGGTCGCCGACGTTGTACCAGGCAGGAGTGTCACCGAGGCCGTCGGGAAGGAGATCGTGATGAGCCTCATCGGAGCCTTGCTGGGGTACGTCCTGACGGCGTTCATGCTGGTGCTGGTCGCCAGGGCGGTGCTGAGCTGGGTCGGCATGGCCGCGGGCGACCGGCCGTGGGTGCGCAAGGCGAGTGCGGTGACCCACAGCCTCACCGAGCCGGTCATCGCACCGGTGCGGCGGGTGCTGCGCCCGGCCCGGGTCGGCGGGCTGGGGATCGATCTGGCGTTCACCGCGGTGTTCGTCGGTGTGCTGATCCTCCGCTCGATCGCGTTCAGCCTGTAGCTGTCACATGCCCCTGGTGAACCCGTCCGGCAGCAGCACGTCGTCCGGCGTCAGGTCGTGGACGCTCTTCCTGCCGAGGCCGTAGAGCGTGCTGTCGATGCCCTGGCGCAGGATCTCGAGAACATTGTGGACACCGCGTTCGCCGTTCGCGGCCATGCCCCAGAGGTAGGCGCGGCCGATCAGCACGGCGTCGGCGCCGAGGGCGAGCGCCTTGACGACGTCGCTGCCGCGGCGGATGCCGCCGTCGAGGAGCACCTCGATCTGGTCCCCGACCGCGGCCGCGACGCCCGGCAGGGCGCGGATCGCGGCGGGGGTCGAGTCGAGGTTGTTCCCGCCGTGGTTGGACACCGAGATCGCGGTGGCGCCGATGTCGACGGCGCGCTTGGCCTCGTCCGGCCGGTAGACGCCCTTGATCAGGAACGGTCCGTCCCACTGCTGCCGCAGCCACGCGAGGTCGTCCCACGTCGGGGGAGAGGTGCCCATCCACTCGCCGTAGGCACCGAAGAACGACGGTCCCGGTTCGCCGACGGCGGCCAGGTTCGGCGTCGTGAGGTCGGGCAGGCGGCCGGACCGCACGTACCGCGCCAGCCAGCCCGGCCGGGCGAGGACCTGCGGAGCGAACGCGACGGCGGTCCGCAGGTTCACCTTCTCCGGAATCGGCGGGGCGCCCCAGTCGCGGGCCGTCGCGAACACCCAGTCCAGCGTGACGATCAGCCCCTTCGCCCCCGCCTCCCTGGCCCGGTCCAGCCGCGCGCGGATGCCGTCCCGCGACCCCTGCCAGTAGACCTGGAAGAACGTCTTGTCGTTGGCCGCGACCACCTCCTCGATGGGCTTGGCGGCGAACGAGGACAGCCCGATCGCGGTACCCGACGCCGCGGCGGCCCTGGCGACCGCGACCTCACCGCCGGGGTCCACGGCCTGCACCCCGGTCGGTGAGCAGATCACCGGCATCGAGATCTCCTGGCCCAGCACGGTGGTGCCGAGCTCGCGGGTGGCGGGCAGGTCGGCGATCCGCGGGCGCAGCCCGATCTCGGCGAACGCGGCCGTGTTGTCGGCCAGGGTGGTGCCCGCCTCCGAGCCGGCGTGCAAGGCCAGGAACACCGACCTGGGCACGCGCTTGCGCGCGCGTTCCCTGGCTTCGGCGACGGTCTCGAACCAGTCCTTGGTGCTGGCCATCGGCTGTTCCTTTCCGGTCCCCAAGGGACGATCGTTCAGGGCCGGAATCCGGCGAGGGGGCTGGTGTCGCAGGTGCGGTCGGGCAGCCGCTCCGGCTCGGGCGGCCCCCAGCCGATGGCGACGGGCACCCGCTTGCCGCGGTGCGAGTGGTCCTTGCCGGGCCGGGGCTTCGCGGTGCCCGCGCCCGCGGCGGCCAGCGCGGGCTCCCCGTTGCCCTTGACGCATTCGGGGTCGGGCCCGTCGAGCGGTAGGCCGGTGAAGAACTTCGCGGCCATGCACCCGCCCTGGCAGGCGTCATACGCCGAACAGGACGTGCAGGCGCCACCGGTCTGCGGTGTGCGCAGCCGCGCGAACAGCTCGGACTCGCGCCACACGGCGGTGAACCCGCCCTGGTCGCGGACGTTGCCCGCGAGGAACTCGTCGTGGATGGCGAACGGGCAGGCGTAGACGTCGCCGACCGGGTCGATGAGGCAGACCACCCGTCCCGCGCCGCACAGGTTCAGGCCCGGCAGCGGGGTGGAGCCGAGCGCGTTGAGGTGGAAGAACGAGTCCCCGGTCAGCACCTGCTCGCCGTGCCGCAGCAGCCAGTCGTAGAGCTGGTGCTGCTGCTCGGCGGTGGGGTGCAGCGCGTCCCACGTGTCGGCACCGCGGCCGGAGGGGCGCAGCCGCGTGATGCGCAGCTGGGCGCCGTGGTCCTCGGCGATCCGCCGGAACGCGTCCAGCTGGCCGGCGTTGTGGCGGGTGACCACCACCGACAGCTTGAAGCCGCGCAACCCGGCGGCACGCAGGTTGCCCATGGCCCGCATCGCGGTGTCGAACGACCCGGGGCCCCGGACGGCGTCGTTGACCTCCCGGGTGGCGCCGTCCAGCGACAGCTGTACGTCCACGTAGTCGGTGGCGGCGAGCAGGCGGGCACGGTCCGGGGTGATCCGCACGCCGTTGGTGGAGAACTTCACGCCGACCCGGTTCCCGACCGCGTACTCCACCAGTTCCCAGAAGTCGGGGCGGATGGTGGGTTCGCCCCCGCCGATGTTGACGTAGAACACCTGCAGCCGCCGCAGCTCGTCGATCACCGCCTTGCACTCGGCGGTGGTGAGCTCGCGAGGGTCACGGCGGCCGGACGACGACAGGCAGTGCACGCACGCCAGGTTGCAGGCGTAGGTGAGTTCCCACGTCAGGCAGATGGGCGCGTCCAGCCCATGCTGGAAATGCTCGACCAGTTTCACGACAGGCTCCCGGGGTCAGCGGGCCACGATGGTGCCCGCGGCGTGCAGTCCGGCCAGCGCGTCCAGGTACCGCCCGCGCTCGGCCTCCGGAACGTCGGCGGAGGCGAGCGCGGCGTGCGCGTCGGGCTGCTCCTCCAGTCCCCGCACCACCTCGACCAGCGTGCGGGTCTTCAGGAACGACAGCCGGCGCGTGGTGAAGTCGTAGACCAGCGCGCCGAACGGCTCCGGCCGTACCGCCACGGTGGGGCTGAGGCGGTACGGCCTGGCCGCGTCGAAGGGCTCAGTAGACACCGCACATGCCGTCGATCGAGACCTCCTCGACCAGCAGATCTTCCTCGACAACAGCGTCGGTGACCTCGGTGTTCTCCGGCTCGTCCATCCGGCTTCACTCCTCGTCGAGCGGGGGTGCTGTGAGCCCGACCATAATGACACCGGGTGCCAAATGGAAGGGTCGACGGCGGAGAGACCGCCGGAACCGTCCGTTCGGGCAGGTCCGGACTCCCCGGCCGGACGGTGGCCGGCGAGGGCTCAGCCGCACACGTTCAGGCGACTGTTCCGGAGCGTGTTACCGCGGAAGGTGGTGTTCTCGCCACACGGGTTCTCCGTGATGGCGGAGTCGGTCACCGTGAGGTTCTGCACGGTGATGTCGCGGTTGTTGGCGAACTCCGACCGTGCCGCCAGCCGGATCTCGCCACCGCGCGAGACGCTGCCGCCGCGGGCCGCGATGGTCACGTTGGAGCAGTTCTCGATCAGGATCGCGTTGTTGCCGGTGTCGGCGATGTCCACCCGGTCGACGACGAGTCCGCCACTTTCGGAGACGCAGAAGATCCCGCGGCCGCCGCCGCGCGCGATCACCTGGCCCACGCGGATGTTCGCCGGGTAGCCGTCGCCGATGCGGCCGTTGCGGTTGGCCGTGCGGAACGCCGCGTACCCGGTGCCGGTCCCGGCGCCGCTGGCGTCGACCGTCCCCACGGTGGCGTTGACGGTGTCGTTGAGCAGCAGGCCCGAGCCTCCGGTGTCGCGGGCGACCACGGTGCCGATGGTGAGGCCGTCCACACCGTAGGTCTCGACGCCGTGGGTACTGGTGCCGGAGACCGACACGTGGTCGATCCGGACGTTGCGGGTGCGGACGCCGCGGTCGCCGTGGTTGTCGATGCGCACGCCGAGACCGCGGGACAGGCGCAGGTCGATCCGGCCGAGCGTGACGTTGGTGGCGTTGCGGACGAAGATCCCGTACACCGGCGAGCCGGTGACGGTGAGATGCTGTACCTCGATGTCGCGCACGTCGCGGGCGTAGACCGGTGCCTGGTCACCGGAGCCCGAACCGGTCACGTCGAGGGTGCCGCAGACGTCCAGTGCCGTGTAGCTCGGCAGCGAGATCCGGGACCCGGCGCTGAGCGAGCCCGAGCCCCGCACGACGACGCGTTGCTTGGCGGTGCGCCCCGGGGTGAGGCTGTCGAGGGCGGCCTGGACCGCCGCGCGGGTGTCACCACCACTGTAGACGGTCCTGCTGCCGTTGCGAGCGGTCCACGTGCCGCCGCTCCTGGTCACCTCGGCGTGGAACGAGCCGGTGCCGCATTCGGCTGCCGTCCCCGGTGCGGTGGAGGCGTGGGTGAGGGCCGCGCCCGCGCACACCGCCGCCGCGCACGCGGCGATGGCCACTGTGGATCCACGGATTCCCATGGCATCTCCTGTTCCTGCGGAAATCGGGCGACGCTCAGCCGGTCGTGACCGAGTAGCTGTTGCTGACGAAGTCGAGGCCGCCGCTCGACGAGGTGATCTCGAATCCGAACTGGACATCGCCGACCGTCACGTCGCCGAACCAGCCCCGCGACCGGATCCAGTCCAGTACCGCCTTGATGTCGACGGTGCCGGAGCGCACGTTGCCCTGCCGCACGAAGGAGAACACGGCGTTGTGCCCGTTGGAGCCGCGGTAGACGTCCCACGTGTGCCCGCCGACGGACGCGGTGGCCTGCCACGACCCGATGGGGCCGACGGGACCCGTCTGGTTCATCCACAGCATGATCTCGTAGGCGCCGTTGCCGGCCCAGATGTCGTAGGCGGTGGCGTAGGCACCACTGCCGGGCACGCGGACGTCGAAGCCGCTGCGCAGCCGGCCCAGTGCGCTCACCTTCCGGTTGATGTTCCGCGCGACATGGGGATAGGACTTGACCCCGCCCGTGTTGGGATGGTCCGCCCAGACGCCCCAGTTGCCGTACGAGTTCGCCCACACGGTCTGCGGCCCGTGCCCGCTGCCCCAGACGTTGTTCCGGACCGTGTACCCGTTCTGCGACCAGCTGCCCCAGCGGTCCGAGGAGTACCAGGTCGCGGCGTGCGCCACGGGGGCCTGCAGGGTCAGCATGAGCATTCCCGCGCTCAACGCCGCGAGCAGTCGCGTTCGCCTTGTCATGGAACGTTTCTCCTTAGCATCCGGACGACGGTGTCCCTGCGGTGCCGGGTTCGTTCCCCCTCGTCCGCCTCCGGCCCCGGCACGTGCCGGAATCCGGTGGGCGGCGTGCTCGAATCGATTCGACGGTTCTCGACGGTGATGCCTACGGTAATGTGGTCTGTGCGACCGAATGTCTTTCGAAGCGCGTCGACGCCGAAGTTAGGGCAGTGGGAAAAGAACGCGCAAGGACTACGCCCGTTCTGGCTACGACCAAAGAATGGTCGGCGCGATACTCCCCGTCGAATTCGAGTCGATTCGACAACCTGCGATCGAATGCGGTCCGCGGCTCCCTGCGCGCGGCCGGCGCGCCGGATGGCCCGGCGGCCGCATTCGCGATCTTGGTGTGATGGTGCCCGGTGCGGCGGAAGCTGAGCCCTCGATATACCGCGGCCGGCACTCTCCCGGTAGGGGGCCATTCCTCTTTCTTGTTCTTTCCCGTCTGCGCGGGACAATTTTCCGGGTGAAATCCCTGCATGCCGGGTTGCCGGGCGGTGGCAGAACCACCCACGTGATTGACACCGCTGTCGCGCCCCCGCATCCTGGGAGCGCTCCAAACGGCACGTAGTCGAAGGATCACAGCATGCGAAGTCTTGGCGGTTCGCTCAGGGCCAGGCCGATCCCGCCCGAGCGAGCCGGTTCCCCGGTCACCGCGTTCCCCCGCCTCGCGGGACCCCGCGGTACGCGCTGAGGGAGCGCCCCGGCGCACCGCCGGCCTGCCGCCATCCCGGTGGCCGGCCCGGGTTCCGGACGTGGAGTGGCTCCCGCCGTTCCGGCGCGGCCTCGCGTCGCGCGATCTTTTCCTGACGTCCCGAGCGGTTACTGAGTCTGGGAGCGCTCCCAGGTTCCTTCGTCGGCAGAGAGTCCTGTGAGGAGGACGCACGTGAAGATCATGCGCAGAGTCGCCCTGCTGGGCCTGCTCGCCGCGCTCACCGGAGGTCTCGTGGTGGTCTCGCCCGCGCGGGAGGCGCTGGCGCACGGCGGGATGACGTATCCGGCCACCCGGACCTACGCCTGCTACCTGGACGGCAAGCAGGGTGGCCAGGGTGGTGACCTCGCCCCGACCAACCCGGCCTGCGCCGCCGCCGTGGCGGCGGGTGGCAAGACACCCCTGTGGAACTGGTTCGGCAACCTGCTCAGCGACGCGGGCGGCAGGCACCGGGAGATCATCCCCGACGGCAAGCTGTGCGGACCGAGCCCGACGTTCGACGCCTACAACGCGCCACACCCGGACTGGCCGACGACGACCGTGCAGGCCGGTGCGGCGATCACCTTCCGGTACAACGCCTGGGCGGCGCACCCGGGCACCTGGTACCAGTACGTCACGAAGGACGGCTGGGACCCGGACCAGCCGCTGGGCTGGGACGATCTGGAGCCGGTGCCGTTCGACCAGGTGACCAACCCGCCGATCGACGGCAGTGGTCCCGAAGGCGCGGAGTACACCTGGAACGCGCGGCTTCCGTCCGGCAAGAGCGGCCGGCACATCATCTACTCCATCTGGCAGCGGTCGGACAGCCCGGAGGCGTTCTACAACTGCTCCGACGTGGTCTTCGGTCCCGGCAACGGCGAGGACCCCGGAGATCCCGGAGATCCCGGAGACCCGGTGGACCCCGTCGATCCGGTGGTCGACTGCGAGGTCGGCTACTCGGTGCAGAGCGAGTGGAACAACGGCTACGTCGCCCAGGTCGCGGTGACCAACCGTGGTGCGGCCGCGCTGCCGAACTGGACGCTGACCTTCGGCAACCCGGAAGGGCAACGGGTGACGAACGCCTGGAACGCCGCCGTCTCCCAGGAGGGCGGCACGGTCACCGTGACCGGTAGCGGTCACACCACCGGCATCCCGGCCGGAGGCACGGTGAGCTTCGGCTTCCAGGGCACGCTCGACGGCGCGCACGTGGCGCCTTCGGGCTTCCGGCTCAACGGGACGGACTGCGACTGACCGGGCGGGAACGCCGGCGCCGGCCGCCTTCGCCCGGAGACATGGGAGCGCTCCCGGAACGGATCAGGGGGAGCAACTCGTCCGCGACGCCGCGGTCGTGGAGAAAGGAAGGAAACCCGAAATGGAAGCAGTACGTTCTCGATCGTGGAGACGCCGCGTGCGGCGACCACATCGCGTGCTCGCGGGTGTGGCCGCGTCGGCGACGGCGGCCGCGGGGCTGCTCGTCACCGGCGGCGCTCCCGCGGGGGCGGCCGAGCGGGTCGACAACCCGTACGAGGGCGCCAAGGTCTACGTGAACCCGATCTGGGCGGCCAACGCCGCCGCCGAGCCGGGCGGTGAGGCCGTCGCCGACCAGCCGACCGGCGTGTGGCTGGACCGGATCAGCGCCATCTACGGCAACGACAGTCCGACGACCGGCAGCTACGGGCTTCGCGACCACCTCGACGAAGCCCTCGAACAGGACGCCGACCTGGTCCAGATCGTCATCTACAACCTGCCGGGCCGCGACTGCGCCGCGCTGGCCTCCAACGGCGAGCTCGGTCCCGACGAGCTCGACCGGTACGAGTCCGAGTACATCGACCCGATCGCGGAGATCCTGTCCGACCCGGCCTACGCCGGGCTGCGGATCGTGGCCACGATCGAGATCGACTCGCTGCCGAACCTGGTCACCAACGTCGGCAGCAGGCCCACCGCGACCGAGCAGTGCGACGAGATGCTGGCCAACGGCAACTACGTCAACGGCGTCGGCTACGCCCTGAACAAGCTGGGCGACATCCCCAACGTGTACAACTACGTCGACGCGGGCCACCACGGCTGGATCGGCTGGGACGACAACTTCGAGCCGAGCGCGGAGATCATGTTCGAGGCCGCCAACGCCAACGGCGCGGAGCCCTCGGACGTGCACGGCTTCATCGCCAACACCGCCAACTACAGCGCGCTGGAGGAGCCGCACTTCGACGTCGACGACGTGGTCAACGGGCAGCAGGTCCGCGCGGAGTCGAGCTGGATCGACTGGAATCGGTACGTGGACGAGCTGTCGTTCGCCCAGGCCTTCCGCCAGCAGGCCGTCGAGGAGGGTTTCGATCCCGGCATCGGGATGCTGATCGACACCTCCCGCAACGGCTGGGGCGGTCCGGACCGGCCGGACGGCCCCGGACCGACGACGAGCGCGGAGGCCTACGTCGAGGGCGGGCGCGTGGACCGCCGGATCCACGTGGGCAACTGGTGCAACCAGGATGGCGCCGGGCTGGGCGAGCGGCCGCGGGCCAACCCGGAGCCCGGCATCGACGCCTACGTCTGGATGAAGCCGCCCGGCGAGTCGGACGGCTCCAGCGAGGAGATCCCGAACGACGAGGGCAAGGGTTTCGACCGGATGTGCGACCCCACCTACGGAGGCAACCCGCGCAACGGGAACAGCGCGACCGGCGCCCTGCCGGACGCGCCGATCTCCGGTCACTGGTTCTCCGCGCAGTTCCAGCAGTTGCTGCGCAACGCCTACCCGCCCATCGGCAGCGACCCGGGCGACCCCGGCGACCCGGGTGACCCGGGAGACCCCGGTGACCCGGGAGACCCGGGTGACCCCGCGGGTGCGTGCACGGTGGACTACGGCGTCCAGAACCAGTGGAACACCGGCTACGTCGCCCAGGTGACGGTGCACAACACCAGTAGCTCGGCCGTGTCCGGCTGGACGCTCACCTTCACCAACCCGAACGGCCAGCGGGTCACCAGCGCGTGGAACGCCACGGTGAGCCAGCAGGGCGACCAGGTGACGGCGACCGGAAGCGGATGGAACGGGAGCATCCCCGCGGGAGGCTCGGTGAGCTTCGGGTTCCAGGGCACGCTCACCGCCGCGCACACCACGCCCACCGGCTTCACGCTGAACGGTTCCACCTGCGACTGAGCCGAACTGGCGGCACCGGACGGGAGCGGGCGGCGCGGTGCGCGCGTCCCCGCTCCCGTCCCGGCTGGCGCCGGCTCGCGCGACAGGGAGTCACTCATGTTGAGACGAGCTCGAACGATACTGCTCTCGGTCGGCGTCGCCCTCGTCGTCGCCGGTCAGCCGGCCTGGTCCCTGCCCGCGGAGGCGCCCGCACCGGCGCGGGCGGCCGCGGTGCCGGTGGAACGGCTGGAGGTCACCACCACCCAGGTCGCCTCGGGCCTGCGGCGACCGGTCGCCCTCGCCGTCCCCGACGACGGCACCGGCAGGCTGCTGATCGCCGAGAAGGCCGGCACGGTGCGGACCTACCACCCCGATTCGGGGCTGGCCGCCCAGCCGTTGCTGGACATCAGCGACCGCGTCGACACCTCCGGTAACGAGCGCGGGCTGCTGGGCATCGCCACCTCGCCCGGCTTCGCCGCCGACCACCGGCTCTATGCCGCGTACACGAGCCTGCCCGACGGGGCCGTGACGCTGTCCCGGTTCACCCTCGGCGCCGGGGACCCGGCCGGTTCCGAGGAGGTCCTGCTCAGCCAGCCGCACAGCGAGTACGACAACCACAACGGCGGGCACGTCAGCTTCGGCCCCGACGGTCACCTCTACCTGGCCATCGGCGACGGCGGTCACACCGCCGACCCGTTCGACAGCGGGCAGGACCTGGGCACCCTGCTCGGCAAGATCCTCCGGCTGGACGTCAGCCGCCGCTGCGGCGACCTCGCGTACTGCGTTCCCGAGGACAATCCCTTCACCGGAACGCCGGGAGCGCGGGGCGAGATCTGGAGCTACGGCCTGCGCAACCCGTGGAAGTACACGTTCGACCCCGCCGACGGATCACAGTGGATCGCCGACGTCGGGCAGGGCTCCTTCGAGGAGGTCAACCACGTGCCCGCCGGGACCGGTGGCCACAACTTCGGGTGGTCCTGCCGGGAGGGACCCGCGCCCTTCGACGAGGCCCAGTGCCGCCCCGGCGCCGAGTACGTCGACCCCGTGTTCTCGTACCCCAGCACCGAGGGCTGCGCCGTGATCGGGGGCCAGGTCTACCGCGGCGACCGCTACGCGGAGCTGGCCGGCGGAACCTACCTGGCCGCCGACTTCTGCACGGCGACCGTGTGGGGCGTGCGGCCCTCCGGCGACGGCACGTACGACAGCGCGCCGATCGGCACCTTCCCGATCCAGGTCACCGCGTTCGCCGCGGATGACTCCGGGGAGCTGTACGTCGTCAACGACCTCCCCGGCCAGCTGCACCGGGTCGGGTTCCAGGAAGCGCGACCCGCGGCGCGGTGCACGGTCCGGTACCAGGTCGACAGCGACTGGGGCACCGGGTTCACCGCCTCGGTGACGGTGACGAACATCGGTGACACCCCGCTGGAGGGGTGGGAGCTGGGCTGGGACTTCCCCGCGGGACAGCGGGTCGCCGACGCGTGGAACGCCGGCGTCACGCAACAGGACACGACGGTGTCGGCACGCGGTGCCGCGTGGAACCGCGATCTCGCGGCGGGCGGGACGGTCTCCTTCGGATTCCGGGCCACCCGCGGGGAGACCAACGCGGCACCGGACGAGTTCGTGCTGAACGGCGGCACCTGCGACCGGGCGGGAGGTTGAGGAACGGGTGCCGTCCACCCACCCGGTGCGCCCGGGGCACGCCTGACCCGGGCGCACGTCAAGGGAGCGTTCCCGGCGCGCTCCGTCACTCTCGATGAGGAGGAAGACGATGTCGTTGCCGAGACCACGCGGGCGCGGGACGCCCGCCCGGCGAGCGATGGCGGTGCTCGCCGCGACCGCCGCGGTGACCACGGCGGCACCGGCCGGAGTCGCCGGCGCACACGGTTCGGCCACCGACCCGCCCGCGCGCAACTACGGCTGTTTCGACCGGTGGGGCCACCGGTTCCAGGCCCCGGAGATGGCCACGGAGGACCCGATGTGCTGGCAGGCCTGGCAGGCCGACCCGAACGCGATGTGGAACTGGAACGGCCTGTACCGCGAGGGCGTCGGTGGTGACCACCGGGCCGCCATTCCGGACGGCCAGCTCTGCAGCGCCGGGCGGACGCAGGGCGGCCGGTACGCCGCCATGGACGCCGTGGGCGAGTGGAAGGCCGTCACCAAGGACAACCGCTTCTCCGTCAACGTCCACGACCAGGCCTACCACGGGGCGGACTACTACCGGGTCTACCTCACCCGGCAGGGTTTCGACCCCACCACGCAGGCACTGGGCTGGGACGACCTCGAGCTCGTCGCCGAGGTCGGCGAGACCCCGCCCGCCAACGACACCCTGATCCCGGTGGACGCGGGCGACCGCACCGGGCGGCACATCGTGTACACGATCTGGCAGGCGTCCCATCTGGACCAGTCCTACTACTTCTGCAGTGACGTGGTCTTCACCGGCCGGTGAGGACCGTCGATGCCCGGGTGCTCCGCCGATTCCGCGGAACACCCGGGCATCGCGCTGTCGGTCCCTTCCCTGATTGCGAGGTGTTCGATGACAAGACGACGTTCGCTGGTGGGCACCGCCCTCGTGGCCCTGCTGGCCGGGTCGGTCCTGACGGCGCCACCGGCGGCGGCCGCGACCGGGTTCCACATCGAGAACGGACGGCTCCACGAGGCCAACGGAAACGAGTTCGTGATGCGGGGGGTGAACCACCCGCACACCTGGTTCCCCGGGGAGACGGGGGCGTTCGCCGACATCAAGGCACTGGGCGCCAACACGGTGCGCGTGGTGCTCAGCAGCGGTGACCGGTGGACGCGCGACGACCCGGCCGACGTGGCGAACGTGGTGTCGCTGTGCAAGGAGAACCGGCTGATCTGCGTGCTTGAGGTGCACGACACCACGGGGTACGGCGAGCAGAGCGGAGCGGCCACGCTCGACGCGGCCGTCGACTACTGGCTGAGCGTCCGCGACGCGCTGCTCGGCCAGGAACGGTACGTCATCGTCAACATCGGCAACGAACCGTATGGCAACACGGGATACGCCGCCTGGACGCCGGACACCATCGACGCGATCCAGCGGCTGCGCTCCGGCGGCCTGGCGCACACGCTCATGGTGGACGCGCCGAACTGGGGACAGGACTGGTCGTTCACCATGCGCGACAACGCGGCGGAGGTGTTCGCCGCGGATCCGGACCGCAACACGGTGTTCTCCGTGCACATGTACGGCGTCTTCGACACCGCGGCCGAGGTCCGCGACTACCTCGGCCGGTTCACCGGAGCGGGACTGCCGATCGTGGTGGGCGAGTTCGGGCACGACCACTCCGACGGCGACCCGGACGAGGACGCGATCCTCGCGCACACCAGGTCGCTGGGGGTCGGCTTCCTCGGCTGGTCGTGGAGCGGCAACAGCGGCGGCGTCGAGTACCTCGACATGGCGGCGAACTTCGACGCGGCCGACCTGACCCCGTGGGGAGAGCGGATCTTCCACGGCCCGGACGGCATCGGGGAGACCGCCCGCGAGGCCACCGTCTACGGCGGCGGGCAGGGGGACACCACGCCACCGTCCACTCCGGGCACTCCCACTGCGGGCGCGGTCGCGGCGGAGAGCGTGACGCTGTCCTGGGCGCCGTCGACCGACGACACCGGGGTCGCGGGCTACGACGTCGTGCGGCTCGACGGGCCCGCGGAGCGGCGGGTCGCCTCGGCTACGACGACCTCGGTCACCGTCGGCGGGCTCACCGCCGCCACCGAGTACACCTTCGCCGTGTACGCGCGGGATGTCGCGGGCAACCGCTCCGGCCGGTCCGAGCCGGTGACCGTGACCACGCGGCCTGGTTCCGGCGGGTCCGCGCCGTGCACCGTCGGGTACCGGGTCGGAAACCAGTGGCCGGGCGGGTTCCAGGCCGAGCTGACCGTGCGCAACGACGGTTCCGACCCGATCGAGGACTGGACACTGCGGTGGACGTTCGCCGACGGGCAGCGTGTCACGTCCCTGTGGAACGCCAGGGTCACCCAGACCGGGGCGCGGGTCAGCGTGACCGGTGAGCCGCACACGGCGGTGATCCCGGCGGGCGGCTCGATCGGCTTCGGCTTCCTCGGGACGTGGACCGGTGGCAACACCGACCCGGAGGATTTCACCCTCGACGGGACGGCGTGCGCCGTGCGCTGACCGGCGCGTGGGTGGCCTGCCCGGGAGGACAGGCCACCCACCTCCCCGGTCACGCGCAGTCGGTGCCGTTCACGGTGAACGCCTCGGGCCGCGGATTGCTTCCCTGCCACGTTCCCTGCAGGCCGAAGCGCGCCGACCCGCCGGGCGCGACGGTCGCGTTCCACGCCACGTTCTCCGCGGTGACGGCCGTCCCGGCCTGCGTCACCCGTGCGTTCCAGGCGCTGGTGACCCGCTGGTCACCGGCGTACTGCCAGGACGCTGTCCAGCCGCGCAGGGGTTCGATGCCGGTGTTGGTGACGGTCACCTCGGCGACGAAGCCGCCCGTCCACTCGTCCCGCACGCGGTAGGACACGGAGCAGGTGCTCTCCTCCGGGCTTTGCTGCCCCGCCGCCAGGTCGTCGGTGAACGACGCCATCCAGGCCAGCGGGGCGTTCCAGTTGATCGTCACCTCGTTGGTCGCCCACGAACCGATGTCGTCGATGTAGCACATCGCGGGTGCGCAGCCCGCGAGGTGCTCGGCGGCGACCGGATCCTGGATCCCGGTGTTCGGACCACCCGCCAGCGAGCCCGCCGGCGGGTTCGGCAGCGAGGCGTCGACCTGGTTCGCCCAGAACCGGTGGTGCTGGTTGCGCGCGTCGTGCTCGCCGTAACCGGTCACATAGGACTGGTTCAGCGCGTTGCGGCCGAGCAGGTAGTCCCACCCGGTCAGCACCGCGTCGGCGAACTCGGCGCGCCCGGTCAGGTCGTACGCGGTCGCGAGGACGACCATGTTGTTGAGCACCTGGCTGTTGGATCCCCACACGTACTCGTAGCCGGACGGGGCGTAGGGCACGCCGTAGGCCTCGGCGGTCGCGGTCGCGGCGTACCGCTGCGCTCCCTGCACCACGGCGTCGCGGACGAAGGTGAGCCGGTCCGCGGGCAGCTCGCTCGGCACGGTGGCCAGGTTGAGCATGCCCAGCGCGGCCACGGAGGCCCAGCCGAAGCCGCTGTCGGTGAAGACCTCCGTGTCGTGGTGCCGGGAGGCGGCGACCTCCGCCCAGTACTCGTCGGAACCGGTGGTCAGGTACAGCTCCGCCGCGGCCCAGTAGAACTCGTCGGTCACGTCGTTGTCGCTGTAGGCGCCGCCGCCGGTGCCGTCGTTCGGATCGGCGTAGCGGTCCGGATTCGCCTTGGCGGCGTCCCACGCGGTCTCGGCCGCGCCGAGGCAGCGGGCCGCGAAGCCGGGATCGTACTCATCGAACAGCCGGGCGCACTGCGCGCCGACGGCCGCGAGGTTCAGGGTCGCCGCCGTGGACACGGGGTGCAGTTCACGCAGTTCCGGGTCCTCGTGCGGCAGCAACGGCAACCCCGTCCAGTTCTGGTCGTGCACCTTGTGGTGCGCCATCCCTGCCTGCTGGTGCCCGGCCGGTACCTGCATGCGCAGCAGGAACTCCACCTGCCACCGCGCCTCGTCGAGCACGTCGGGCACGCCGTTGCCCCGCTCGGGGATCGCCAGCGAGCCGTCCGCCAGTTCCGCCGGATCGCCGCCGTCGGCGTGCAGTGCCCGCTCGTAGGTGCTCATCACCTGCGCGGCCGAGATCCCGCCGTTGACGACGTACTTGCCGTGGTCACCGGCGTCGTACCAGCCACCGCGGACGTCGAGGGTGTAGTCGCAGACCCCGGGCTGGCAGGGCACCTCGATGTCGCCGCGGTTGGGAGCCACCTGCAGGTGGCCCGCGGGCCGGGCGTACTCGTCGCCGACGTACTCGGCCTCGATCTCGGCTCCGCTCCGCTGGTGGTAGAAGAAGGCCAGCGCGTCGGTCCGCAGGGCGGAGTAGACGTCCTGCCGGATGTCGAACGGGTGGCTCGTCGCGCCGTCGGCGGTCAGGGTGTACCCGGTGCCCTCCTCGCGGAAGCCGCTGAAGTCGATGTGATGCGTCGGCTGGTTCGAGGTCGGGTCCGTGCCCTGCGGGCGGCTGGTGCCCTCGGCGACCACGGTGCCGCCGGCGTCGGCCAGCCGCCACGCGAACGGCTCCGCCGCGTCGCTCACCACGGTGGCGTGCTTGGGCCCCGAGGGCAGGTAGCCGACCTGGTTCACCCGGACGCGGGGCCCGGTGTCGGGCTCGTACGGCGGTGGTGCCTCCCCGCCGCGGAGCGAGACGTCGTCGAGGCAGAAGGTCCACGGCTCGGCGCTGCCGCCCACCTGGAAGGCGACCTGGGCGGCGTCCGTGGCCAGGTTCGACGTGAAGCTGTAGCGCAGCTCCGTCATGTCGGTGCCGAGCGCGACCCGTTCGGACAGCGCCGTCGTGTAGGGCTCGGCGGACAGCTGCACGTTGGTGCTGATGGTCGTCGGCACCGACGCGCTCGCGGTGAAGGAGAGTTCGTAGGCTTCGCCGTCCGCCAGCGTGATGCCGTTCTGGGCGATGATGGCGTCCCACGGGTTCACCGTGCCGCCGGTGACGTCGGCGCACAGCCTTCCGTCCACCACCTCGGCCGGTGCGGTCTCGGTGTGCCACCAGGGTTGCAGGCCCGCGGCGAAGTCACCGTTGCTGACCTGCTCCGCCGGTTCCTGGGCGCCGGCGACGGGGGCCAGGCCGCCGAACGCGGGCACGGTCAGCGCGGTGACGACAAGGGGGACGAGCAGGGGGACGAGCAGTGTCGTGTTCGGACGACCTCGGGGTCGGCGCATCGCGGTTCCTCTCGACTCGGCGGGAATGTGCTGTGACGCCACACCGGCGAACCCGGAACTGTGAGCGCTCCCAGCAGGCCGGCTCCCGAAAGGCTTCCGCCGTCGGGCCCCGGTGTCAACCGGCAACAGAACCGAAGGGTGGCGTGTGTGCTGGCACCCTTCCCCTCGCGGGCGAGGGCGAGTAGAGTCTGGGAGCGCTCCCATAGCCACTCGCCATGGCGGGCGGCGATGTCCTCGGCGAGGAGGAAACCGTGCCCCTGCACCGTCGTGCGCCAGCGTTCTCCGCACCGTCGTCCACCGCGAAACCCCTGCCCGGTCTCGTCTCCGTCGGCGCCGTCCGCTCCGTCCGTGCCGCATCCGGTGCCGCGGCGCGCGCCGGGCTCCCCGGCGCCGGGTCCTCGCCCGCCCGGGCGAGGAGCTGACCGCACGGTCCGGCACCCCTCGAGTCCCGGTCCGGGGCGGTCGCCGCCAGGGCGCCGCTCACGGACCGGTCCCACCCAGTCCCCGCGCAGACGAGGAGGACCCCCATGCGATCCCGACGACGTGCCCGGCCCCTGCGGGCGGGCCCCGTGTCCGCACTGCTCGCGCTGACGGCGCTGACGGCGCTGACCGGTGTCGCGACGGTGAACCCGCTTCCGGCTTCGGCCGCGGCGGTGCAGTGCACTGTGGACTACCGCGTGGTCAACGAATGGGACACCGGTTTCGGCGCCGGCGTCACGATCCGCAACGCCGGTGCGGAACCGATCGACGGCTGGGAGCTCACCTGGACGTTCCAGGACGGCCAGCGGGTGACCGACCTGTGGAACGGCACGGTCAGCCAGGACGGCGGCGCGGTGAGCGTCCGCAACGCGGGCTGGAACGCCACGATCCCCGTGTCCGGCTCGGTGGAGTTCGGGTTCAACGCGGCCAAGTCCGGCGCCAACCGGGCCCCGGCCGACTTCGCCGTCAACGGGACGCCGTGCACCGGGCCGAACGAGGCGCCGGACGTCCGGCTCACCGCGCCGGCCGACAACGCCACGTACACCGTGCCCGCGGCCATCGACCTGCGCGCGGACGCCACCGACGGCGACGGCACCGTGAGCAGGGTCGAGTTCTACGCCGGTACCGAGCTGCTCGGTACGGACACCTCGGCTCCGTTCGAGTACACCTGGACCGGTGCCGAGCCGGGCCGTTACTCGGTCACGGCCAGGGCCCACGACGACGGGGGCGCGTCGGCCACCTCCGCGCCGATCGCCGTCCAGGTGCTCGGCGCACCCGCGATCCGGGCCACTCCCTCGGAGGTGAACCTCCGGCAGGGCACGACGGCCACGCTCGACGTCCGGCTCGCCACCAGCCCCGCGGCGCCGGTGACGGTGACCGTCGAACGCACGTCGGGCAGCGCGGACCTCACCGCCACGCCGACGGCACTGTCCTTCGACGCGGGCAACTGGAGCAGCCCTCGGCAGGTGACCATCGCGTCCGCGGACAACGGCGGCGCGCCGGCCTCCGCCACCTTCACCCTGTCCGCTCCCGGTCACGCCGAGGCGACGGTCACGGCGACCGAGCTCGATCCGTCCACATCGGATTACGAGACCGCGTTCCTCACGCAGTACCACAAGATCAAGGATCCGGACAGCGGCTACTTCCGCCAGTTCGGTGACCTGCTCGTGCCGTACCACTCGGTGGAGACGCTGATCGTCGAGGCGCCCGACCACGGGCACCAGACGACGTCCGAGGCGTTCAGCTACTATCTGTGGCTCGAGGCGGCGTACGGCCGGATCCAGGGCGACTGGGAGCCGTTCGTCGCGGCGTGGGAGTCGATGGAGACCTACCTCATCCCCTCGGCGGCGGACCAGCCGACCAACGCCGCCTACGACCCGGGCAGCCCGGCGACCTACGCGCCGGAGTCGCCGAGGATGGAGGACTATCCGGTGCCGCTGGACAGCGGGGTACCCGTGGGATCGGATCCGATCGCGGACGAGCTGGCCGCCACCTACGGCACCGACGACATCTACGGCATGCACTGGCTGCTGGACGTCGACAACACCTACGGTTTCGGCCGCTGCGGCGACGGGACGACGGCGCCCGCGTACCTGAACACCTACCAGCGGGGGTCGTCGGAGTCCGTCTGGGAGACGATCCCGCAGCCGTCCTGCGACACCTTCGCGTTCGGTGGTCCGAACGGGTACCTGGACCTGTTCGTCGAGGACGCCCAGTACGCCCGGCAGTGGAAGTACACCAACGCGCCGGACGCCGACGCGCGGGCGGTGCAGGTGGCCTACCTGGCCAACCAGTGGGCGACGGAGCAGGGCAAGGGCGCGCAGATCGGCGAGGTCGTGGAGAAGGCGTCGAAGATGGGCGACTACCTGCGGTACGCGATGTTCGACAAGTACTTCAAACGGATCGGCGACTGCGTCGGCGCGGCGGCCTGCCCCGGCGGGGCAGGCAGGGACAGCCAGCACTACCTGATGTCCTGGTACTACGCCTGGGGCGGGGCCTACGACACCTCCGCGGGCTGGGCGTGGCGGATCGGGGACGGCGCGGCGCACCAGGGCTACCAGAACCCGATGGCCGCCCACGCGCTGGCGAACGACCCGGCGCTGCGCCCGGACTCGCCGACCGGGGCCCGGGACTGGGGGCGGAGCCTCGACCGGCAGCTGGAGTTCCTGCAGTGGCTGCAGTCCGCCGAGGGCGGCATCGCCGGCGGGGCCACCAACAGCTGGGACGGGCAGTACGGGCAGCCGCCCGCCGGCTCGCCGACGTTCTACGGGATGTTCTACGACTGGCAGCCGGTGTGGCACGACCCGCCGAGCAACCGGTGGTTCGGCTTCCAGGTCTGGGGGCTGGAGCGCGTCGCCCAGCTCTACGAGCAGACCGGGGACGAGCGGGCGAAGCGGATCCTGGACAGGTGGGTGCCGTGGGCGATCGCGCACACCACGGTCGGGGAGAACGGTGAGTTCGCCATTCCCTCCGACATGGAGTGGAGCGGCGCGCCGGACACCTGGAACCCGGACGATCCGGGCGACAACGGGAATCTCCATGTCGACGTGGTGAGCACGAGCCAGGACGTCGGGGTGGCCGCGGCCTACGCCAAGGTGCTGCTGAACTACGCCGCGGCCTCGGGCGACGGCGAGTCCCGCGCCGTGGGGGAGGGCCTGCTGGACGCGCTGCTGGCGCACACCGACTCGATCGGCATCGCGACCGAGGAGACCCGCACCGACTACGCCAGGTTCGACGACGAGTACGACCCGGCTTCGGGCGAGGGCACCTACGTCCCTCCGGGGTGGACCGGGCAGATGCCCAACGGTGACGACATCGGACCGGACTCGACCTTCCTGTCGCTCCGCTCGTTCTACCAGGACGATCCGCAGTGGCCGAAGGTGCGGGACTATCTGGACGGTGGGCCTGCGCCGACGTTCACCTACCACAGGTTCTGGGCACAGGCGGAGATCGCGACGGCCTTCTCCACCCACGTGCGGTTGTTCGGCTGAGTACCGGACCGCCGCCCGAGTGACGCGGTGGTCACGCGCGCCTGCCGTGCGTGACCACCGCGGGTGCCGCACCCGGCCGGTGTGATGCCCCTAACGGAGCACGTCGGATCGTTTCGTGAGCGTTCCCAGTACGATGAGTTCGCGGTGGGGAACGACGAGTCGATCAGGGGAGCGTGCCGTATGCCGGGGTCAGGCCGGGTCCGAACGGCAGGGCGACCGACGCTGGAGCAGGTCGCCGCGGAGGCGGGCGTTTCGCGCGGCACGGTCTCCCGGGTGGTCAACGGGTCGCTCGAGGTCAGCGCGGGCACACTGAAGGCGGTCCAGGATGCGATCCGGAAGCTCGGCTACGTGCCGAACCAGGCAGCGCGCAGTCTCGTGACCCGGCGTAGCGACACCGTGTTGTTCGTGGTGTCGGAGTCGGAGGCACGGGTGTTCAGCGAGCCGTTCTTCGCCGCGCTCGTCCGCGGGCTCAGCCAGGAACTGTCGGCGACCACCCTCCAGCTGAACCTGATGATGGCGAGCACGGCGCGGCAGCACGAGCGGGTCGAGCACCTCGTGCGCAACGGGCACGTGGACGGCGTCGCGCTCATCTCCCTGCACGGCGACGATCCGCTGCCCCGCAACCTGGCCGCGGCGGGCGCGCCGGTGGCCCTGAGCGGGCGGCCGATGTCCGGTATGGACGGCGTTCCCTACGTCGACGCCGACAACCTGGGAGGCGCGCGGGCCGCGACCGAGTACCTGTACCAGCAGGGCCGCCGCCGGTTCGCCACGATCAGCGGGCCGCAGGACATGGCCGCGGGCATCGACCGGCTCGCCGGGTTCCGCTCGGCGCTGAAGGGGCGGCGCGGCGTGACCAGGCTGGTGGCTCAGGGCGACTTCGGTCAGGCGAGCGGGGAACACGCGATGCGCGAGCTGCTGTCCCGCGACCCCGGGATCGACGCCGTGTTCGCGGCGAGCGACCTCATGGCGGCGGGTGCGTTGCGGGAGCTGCGCGCGGCGGGCCGCCGGGTGCCCGACGACGTCGCCGTGATCGGTTTCGACGACTCGGACGTGGCGCGCAACACCGATCCGGCGCTCACCAGCGTGCGCCAGCCCGTGCACGACATGGGCAAGGAGCTGGCCCGGCTGCTGACCACCCAGATCGACCGGCCGGGGCAGGAGCTCGCGCCGGTGATCCTGCCGACCGACCTCGTGTGCCGCGAGTCGGCCTGAGCAGGACGGCCCCGGAACAGCGTCAGGACAGCACCGTCAGCAGCGCGGCCGAGGCCGCGCCCGCGGCCGCGACGCCGCCGCCGACCACCGTGGTGACCCGCCAGCCGAGTGCCCTGCCGACCATCACCATGGACGGCAGGCTCACGGCGGGCAACGTGATCAGCAGCGCCCCGCCGATCGCCGGGGCGGCTCCCGCCGTCGCGAGCGCGAGCAGAACCGGGATCTCCCCCGCGGTCGGGATCACGGCGAGCGTGCCGAGCACGGCGGCCAGCGCGACCGCCGCCAGCACGGGGACGCCCGCGCCGTCGGCGAACGGGAACAGCCAGCCCCGCAGCGCGCCCACCGCGAACACGAGGATCGCGTACTCCGGGATCAGCACGACGGCGAAGCGGGCCAGCGCACCGGTGAACCGCCTGCCCGCGGGCTCCGGGGGCAGGCCTGGGACGCCGTCGAGCCCGGCCGGGTGGCCGCCGCGCGCGAGCCGTCCGGCCAGCGCGGACACACCGGCGACGAGCAGCGCGCCGACCGCCAGCCGGGTGGCCGCCCACTGCCAGGGGCCCACCAGCAGCAGGAACGCGAGGACGAACGGGTTGAGGACGGGGTTGCCGAGCCAGTAGGCGACCGTGGGCCGCAGGCCGGCGCCGCTGCGCCGCAACGCGTTGACGATCGGCGCGGTGCAGCAGGTGCACATCATGCTGGGCACCGCCAGCAGCGCGCCGTTGACCGTCCGGCCCGGGCCGAGCACCCGGCCGACCCAGTCACGCGGGAGGAGCGTCTCGGCGGCCGCGCCGATCACGACGGCGGCGACCAGCGCGGGCCACACGGCCTCGCCGTAGCGCACGAGGAAATCCCAGCCCGCACGCAGGCTCGGCCCCTGCCCGGTGTCCAGCAGCGAGCCGCCCTCCCACGTGTGCGTGCCGAGCAGCGTGGCGGTCTTCGCCCCGTACGGCAGCCACTTGACCAGCAGCAGCGCGACGGCCGCAACGGCGGCGCAGAGCAGCACGGCGACGGCGGGGGAGAGGGCACGGCGCGGGTGCGGGGCGGTGTGGGCGGGCTGAACCATGGCGCGCTACTACCCGCTCCGGCCCGGGCCCACACGTGCCGCCTCCGTGGCCCCGGCCACACCGTCCCCGTGTGCTTCGGTGTCATCGGCGTCGGGTGGGCGCGCGGACGCGCGGACGGGTTTCGGGTGAGTGGTCTCGCTCTGGGTGCGCGCGTGGACCGGCGGTCAGGAGCGGGCGTGCTTCGCGGGCAGGGTCCGGGCGAAGGACACGCCGCGCGCGACCCACTGCTCGAGCCGGGGCGCGGTGCGCACCGCTTCCCGGTCCACCTGCAGCCACCCCCGCATCGGGCGTCCGTGCATGACCATCGGCCGTACGTGGGTGTCGTCGGTCAGCGCCGCGGACTGTGCGGGATCGACCCGGACGAGGAGCCCGCCCCGCGAGGCGGCGGCCACCGCCATGTTGCCGTGGACGAGGAAGGCCAGGCCGCCGAACATCGGCCGCTCCGCGAGCCCGTCCTCGTCGGCGACCAGTTCGCGGACGCGGTCGGCCAGGTGCCGGTCGTAAGCCATGGCTCAGTGTCCCCGGAACCGGCCGCCAGGACCAGCGGGTGCGGCCGGTCAGGCGCCGTGCACCCGCCCAGGCCCGCGAGTGCCGCGTTCGGTCCCGCGAGTGCCGCGTTGGGGCGGGCGGGTGCTGTACTCAGGTCCGCGGGTGCTGCGTTCGGGTTCGTGAGTGCTGCGTTCGGTCCCGTGAGTGCTGCGTGGGGGCACGGAGTGCTGCGTTGGTGCGGGCTGTGTGGTTCGCGTGTGCGGGTCGGTGACGGCTGTCCGTGTCCGCGGCCTGTGCACGTGTGTTTGCGTCGTGCGATGCGGACACGCGTGCACAGATCGCGGACACGCGTGCGCAGGCGGCGGACACGCGTGCACAGATCGCGGACACGGGTGCACAGATCGCGGACACGCGTGCGCAGGCGGCGGACACGGTGGTTGGTCAGGTGCGGAGTTCGCGACATAGACGTGGATGTCGGCTTTCGGGCCCGCGGGCAACCCGGTGCCGGACAGCAGGGTGTCGGCCAGCACGTCGGCGCGTAGCTGATCCAGGGTGCGCACCTCCCCACCAACGCGGAGTTTGCGCGCGGTGTGGTCGAGGCGGGCGTAGATGCTGCTGGCCACCTCCACCGGCAGGTCGGCGACCAGGGTGGCCATGCCGTCCTCGCCGTGGATCAGCTCCACCCGCCGCTCAGCCCGGCGGCGCCGGGCCCGCTCAGCAGCACCCTCGGGGTCGACCCGGTGGACCTGCCGGTGCACGGCGGCGCGCAGGTTCGGCGGGTTCTTGCCCGCCAGCTTCTCCGCCATGCGGGCATCCACCTCCCTCGCTTGTTCGTCGGTCAGGCAGGCGGTGGGCTCGTGCACCTTCGACGCCTTGTATGCGTCGATCTCGCCCCGGGCCAGAGCAGCGAAGGTCTGCGGCAGGCGGGTCACCTCCGCGTCGGCGAGGTCGAGTTGCCGGGCGGCGGCCCGCTCGGTCACCGCCAGCACCAGCGCCACCTCCTGCGGCACATCCCGCGCCCGGCCCCGCAACCGGCGATACTCCGCCAGCGTCTCCAACAGCAGCGCTTGGTAGCGCGCCACCTGAGCGGCGAACTCCTCAGCCCGGCGCAGCAACACCTGACCCGACTGCGCGACACCGGGAACCACCGTGTCCGTCATGAACTCTCCCCAGTAGAAGTGATCACCACCGACACTAGCGATGTAGCGAGTCAGGTGCACCAATCACACGGGTGGAGCCAACGCTACGGAAGGTCACCACCTCGACAATCCTTTGTGGACAACACTGGGAGCCGGTAGTCACGATCGGCGCAGCAGGCGCCTCTTCCGGTGCCGCTCCTCGGTCCGCTCCTCGTGGATCTCCTCGAGGGACCGCATCATCGCGTCCTCGTGGATCATGAGCGGGTCGTGGCGCAGGTCGCGGTAGAGCGACACGCACAGCGCGACCATGACGAACAGGAACGGCACCGCGACGAGGATCGTCAGGTTCTGCAGGCCGGTCAGCGCGTCGTCGCCGCCGACGAGGAGCATGACGGCGGAGACCGCTCCCATCAGCACGCCCCAGAAGATCACGATTCTCCGGTGCGGGTGCACGGAGCCTCGCTGCGACAGCGTGCCCATCACGACGGAGGCGGCGTCGGCGCCGGAGACGAAGAAGATGGACACCAGCAGCATCACGATCACCGCGATCGGCAGGAACCAGGGCAGCGTCTCCAGCAGGGCGAACGTGGCGGCCTCCGGCCCGCCCGCACCGGCGATGTCCACTCCGGACCGTTGCCGCTCGATCGCCGCGCCGCCGAAGATGGCGAACCACAGCAGGCTCACCGCGCTCGGCACCGCGATGACGCCGCCGATGAACTGCCGGATCGTGCGGCCGCGGGAGATCCGGGCGATGAACATGCCGACGAACGGTGTCCACGAGATCCACCACGCCCAGTAGAACACGGTCCAGCCGGCGAGCCAGTCGCGCATCTCCTCGCCGCCGGTCACCCCGGCCCGGCCGGACATCTCGGCCAGCTCCCGGAAGTAGTCGCCGATCGCGTTCGGCACGAGGTTGAGGATGAGCACGGTCGGGCCAACCACGAGCACGAACACGGCGAGGACGGCCGCCAGCACCATGTTGATGTTGGACAGCCACTGGATGCCCTTGGCCACACCGGACACGGCGGAGGCGACGAAGGCGACCGTGAGCACCGCGATGATGGCGACGAGCAGCCCGGTGGCCGGGCTGTCGATCCAGCCTGCGGCGCTCATGCCGCCGCCGACCTGCAGTGCGCCGAGCCCCAGCGAGGCCGCCGAGCCGAACAGCGTGGCGAAGATGGCCATCACGTCGATGGCCTTGCCCAGCGGGCCTGCGCTGCGCCGCCTGCCGATCAGGGGCTCGAACACCGCGCTGATGAGCTGGCTGCGCTGCTTGCGGAACGCGCTGTAGGCGATGGCGAGGCCGACGATCGCGTAGATCGCCCACGGATGCAGCGTCCAGTGGAACAGCGTCGTCGCCATGGCCGTGTGCACGGCCTCCGCCGAGTTCGGCGCCGCGCTGCCCGGCGGGGGCGCGGCCAGGTGCGCGACCGGCTCGTACACGCCGAAGAACATCAGGCCGATGCCCATGCCCGCGCTGAACATCATCGCGACCCAGGACACCGTGCGGAACTCGGGTCCCTCGCCGTCGCGGCCGAGCGGGATGCGACCGTACCTGCTGACCGCCAGGCAGAGCGCGAAGACGACGAAGGCGCTCGCGCCGAGCACGAACGCCCAGCCGCCGTACGGGATGACGGCGTCGTTGAGCAGCGTGTCCGCCACGGCAGCGAGGCTGCCGGGCGACGCGATGCCCCACGCCACGATCGCGACGGCGAGGACGCCGGCCACCCCGAACACCACGCGGTCGGTCTCGGCGGGGCGGTCCGCACCGCCCTCCCCGGCAGGCTGGGGCTCGCCCCGGGCGGCGGCGGTCTCCTCTGGGGCGTTCGCTCGCCGGCCGTCCCCCGTCGCGGACGCGGCCGACCCGAGCTGATCGGAGTCTGCGGACATGGCGTGCGCGCCTGACGCGCGCCCTCCTTCCTGCCGGTGACCGATGCGCGAACATCGTAGGTGCCCGCGCTCTCCTGGCCGCACCCGGACCAGCGGGCTTCCGTGGAACTCCAGCCGGTGTGCAGCGGTTCTGCAGCGCCCGCCGCCAGGTTGGAAGCCGTTGTCCGAACCAACCGAAGGAGCGACGACGACATGCGGAAACTGCAGCGTGCGATGGCCGTGATCGGCACGGGCGCGGCCATCGCCGCCGGCCTGGCCACCGCGGCCCAGGCCACCACCGGCGCCGGGGACACCGGCAGGGCGGCGGGCGAGCGGGCGGGTGCGACCGCCGAGTACAACGGGAAGGTCATCGACCTCTCGCAGGGGTGGCAGGGTGCCACCGTCTGCGTCGAGCAGGTCTCGGGCCCCGTCGACTTCCGGTGCTACGACGACCTGCCCACCTACCGGGAGGCCGAGGGGCTCGCGCGGGCCGACTCCGGCTTCGGCACCCTCGCCAAGTCCGACTGCCCGTCCAACAACCTCTGCCTGTGGGCCAACAAGAACTACCAGGCGGCCATGGTCCGGTTCGTCCGCGCGGGCACCCATCACCTGGAGGATGTGGACTTCCGCGACAAGGCGACCAGCGTGTACAACCGGCGCTCCTCGTACTCCGCGCTGATCGACTTCCGGTCGTTCCCGGTGCAGGACCGGGTCTTCAACCTCCGGAACGGCGGGTCCATCGCCGACCTGGGCCTGATCGCCTACCCGGGTGGCGGCCACTGGAACAACAAGATCGACGCCGTCCGTCTCCACTGACGGCCGTGGTCCACGGTGGGCGGGGCGCCGCGCGGCGCCCCGCCCACCGGCGCGCGACGGGGCGTTCCCCGCGGTCCCTGCCGCGGGGAGCCGCGGCCTCACCGGGCGGGGAGCGCGGCGGACGCCGTCCCCAGCCGCCCGAGCAGCCGCCTGCCCGCCGCGACCTCCGTGTCGCTGCCCGCCTTCCGGAACACGGTCATCGCCCGCTCGACCGACGCCGCCGCCCGCGACCCGTCGCCGGTGTCCGCGTACACCTCACCCAGCGCCAGCAGGGTGAAGGCGACGCAGCGCTCGTCGTGCATGCCCTCGAACGCCGCGAGCGCGCGGTGCAGATCCGCGAGTGCCGCGGTGGCGTCGCCGCGCCGGACGTGCAGCCCGCTCCGGTCCCGCAGCACGGCCGCCTCCCGGTGCCGGTCCCCGGTCTCGCGCGCCAGCCGCAGCGCCTCCGTGAACCACGCGCCCGCCTCGTCGTCGCGGCCCTGCGCGAGGCGGATCATCCCGACGCCGTTGCGGATCTGCGCCTCCACCGGCCGGTCCCGCCCGGCGAGCAGGTCCAGCGCGGCGACCGCGTGGCCGAGCGCGTCGTCGAACCGGCCGGTCAGCCGGAAGGCGGTGGCCAGGCCCGCCAGCGCCGTCGCCTCGCCCCGCTCGTCGCCGCACGCGTGGAACAGCCGCCGCGAACGGCGCAGCGTCCGCGTGGCCGCGCCGAAGTCCTCGCGGTAGATCCGCACCTGCCCGAGCCCGCGCAGCAGCGCGGCCTCACCGCGCCGATTGCCCGCCGTCACGACGGCTCGCAGGGCCACCTCGTGCCCGCGCTGCCAGTCGTCGTGGTTGCCGCGGTGGTCGTAGTAGGGGACCACCGCCGTGGCGAGCTCCCACGCCAGCTCGTCGAGCCCCCAGTCGGCGGCGAGCGCGACCGCCCCCAGCAACGGGATCCGCTCGGTGTCGAACCAGGCGAGCGGGCACGGCAGCAGCGGCCGTTCGGTCTCCCGGCCGGGCGGGACGCGGAGCGCGGACCCCCGGCCCGCCCCGAGCACGCTGCGCGGCAGCCCCTCGTTCGCCTTCTCCGCGAGGTGCAGCCACGCGCCGAGCACGCGGGCGACCGCCCGGGCGCGCGCCTCCGGCGGGTCGGCGTCGGCGGCCTTCACCGCGTAGTCCCGCAGCAGGTCGTGCAGCCGGTACCGGGCCTGCCCCACGGCGTCCGTGCCGACCACGGTGAGCAGGCTGGCGTCCAGCAGCTCGTCGAGCGCGTCGTCGGCGTTCCGCTCGCCGAGCAGGGGCCCGATCACCCAGCCGGGGAACGTCTGCGCGCCGAGCAACCCGAGTGACCGGAACGCGCGCGCCGCACGGTCGGACAGCATGCGCACGCTGACCTCGAAGCTCGCGCGGACGCTGGTGTCGCCGACCCGCAGCTCGCCGATCCGGCGGGACTGGTCGGCGAGCCGGTCGCGCAGCACCCGCAGCGACCAGCCGGGCCTGCCGGCCAGCTTGGCCGCCCCCACGCGGATCGCCAGCGGGAGGTAGCCGCAGAACCGCGCGATCGCGTCGGCCTGGTCCGGCTCGTCCTCGACGCGGTTGGCGCCCGCGACCCTGGCCAGCAGCTCGCGGGCCTCGTCCGGGCGGAACACGCCGAGTTCGAGACCGCGGGCGCCCGCCAGGTCGGTGAGCCGGTGCCTGCTCGTGACGAGGACGGCGCAGTGGGCGGTGCCGGGCAGCAGCGGCCGCACCTGGGTGGCGTCGGCGGCGTCGTCGAGCAGCAGCAGCGTTCTCCGCTCCGCCAGGTGGGAGCGGTACAGCGCGGCGCGTTCGTCCAGCCCTTCGGGGATGGCCGCGCCGCGCACGCCGATGGCGCGGAGCAACTCCGCCAGCATCGCCGACGGCGGGCGCGGCTCCGTGGACGTTCCGGCGAGGTTGAGGTAGAGGGCACCGTCGGGGAACAGCCCGGCCGCGGCGTGCGCGGCCCGTACGGCCAGCGCCGACTTGCCCACCCCGGGGGCGCCGACCACGACCACCGGCGGATGCCCGGGATCGGCGAGCAGGCGGGCCAGCGTCGCCAGCGCGTCCGCCCGGCCGGTGAAGTCGGGAACGTCCCGGGGCAGCTGCCGCGCGGGCGGCTCCCCGCCCTCGGCGCCGGCAGGCCCGCCGGGCGCGGCCGCCGCCCGCCCTGGCGTCGCGTCGAGCGCGGAGTCGGCCCGCAGGATCCGTTCGTGCAGCGCGCGCAGCGCCGGGCCGGGGTCGACCCCCAGCTCGTCGGCCAGCAGCCTGCGGGTGTCGTCGAACACGGCGAGCGCCTCGGCCTGCCGCCCCGCCCGGTACAGCGCGAGCATCCGCAGCTCGCGCAGGTGTTCCCGCAGCGGGTGCTCGCGGCTGAGCCGGGACAGCTCGGGCAGGACGGAGGCGTGCTCGCCGAGCAGCAGGCGGATCTCCAGCAGCTCCTCCACCGCGGCCAGCCTGCTCTCCTCCAGCCGGGCCCGTTCGACGACCACCGGCCCGGCGTCGAGGCCACCGAACGCGGGGCCGCGCCACAACCCGAGCGCGGCGTCGAGCGCCTTCCCCGCCAGCGCGGGCTCACCGGCGGCGCGGGCTGCCCGCGCCTGCTCCAGGTGCCTGCCGAACACCCAGCTGTCCAGCTGTTCCGGAGCCAGGCGCAGCCGGTAGCAGTGCCCCGCCGACTCGACGATGTCGCCGGAACCCAGGCGCCGCAGCACCCGCCGCAGGTCGCCGACGTACTTCTGGACGAGGTTCACCCCGCTGCGGGGCGGGTCGCCGCCCCAGACCACGTCGATGATGGTCTCGCGGTCCACCCGTCGTCCCGCGTGCAGCAGCAGCGCCGCGAGCACGCGGGACCGCTTGGCCGCGCCGAACCCGATCTCCTCCGTCCCTCGCCAGCCGGCGATCGGCCCGAGTACCCCGAACCGGACCTCCGTCACGGTCGTCCCCCCGATCCCTCGCGCGCCGCGCGGGCGCCCCGTGGTGTCCCACGGACGACGCTGCCACGAACCGCGCGCCGGCGGGGGCGGGTTTTCGCGCGATACCGCGGAATTGAGGGAGATCACACGGACGCGGGACGGCCGGGAGGGCGGCGTCAGCCCGGCGGCCCGGGGAGTTCCAGCGCCCGGTCGGAGCGCCGCGCGGCCCGTTCCACGATCCGCCGCAGCCAGCGGTGCGCCTCGTCGTGCTCCCTCTGCTCGTGCCACCACAGGATCTCCACGATCGGCGGTGGATCACCGGGGCGGTCGAGCAGCCGCAGGCCGGAACGGCCCGCGAAATGCCGCGCGATCCGGCCGGTGCCCACGACGACGTGCGGCGTCGCCGGGTAGCTGTCCACCCGCAGGCCCCAGCGCAGCGGGACTTCGTGCGCGACCTGCTCGGGCGGGCGCCGAGGTCAGGGAGTTCGGCACCGTGGCGGACGGCACGGACCTCTCCCGCGCCCGCACCTCGGCGAGCGGGCACCGTTCGGCGGCGTCAAGGGCAGCGGCATGGGCCGCGCGAGGGGCGCCGAGGGTCTCCGCGAGTTCATGGACACCCACGCGGTCGGCTTCCCCGGGTGAGCCCGGCCGCTCACAGCCAGAACGTGCCGATCGTGCTCGCCGCGAGCAGCGCGAGCACCTTGTTGAAGCGGGACCAGTGCCGGTCGGCGAGCCGGGTGCGCAGCGCCGCGCCGAAGAGGACCCAGACGCTCGCGGCGCACCACACCACTCCCAGGAACCACGCGACGCCGAGCAGGTCGACCGCGCGCCCGCCCGGGGCGTGCGGCCCGAGGAACCCGGAGACGAACGCGAGGCTGGCCAGCCAGGTCTTGGGGTTCGCGAACTGCAGCGTGGCGAACTGCCACCAGCCCGGCACGGCCCCGGCGCCGTCGGCGGACGCCGGGCGTCCCGAGGACCGCCACAGCCGGATCGCGAGCCACAGCAGGTAGAGCGACGCGCCCACGGTGAGCGCCAGCCGCAGCCAGGGACTGCGCGCGACGAGTGCCCCGACGCCGGCGCCGCTCACCGCGATGATCGCGGCGAACCCGGTGGTCATGCCGAGCAGGCCGGGCAGCGTGCGCAGGTACCCGACGCGCGCGCCGCTCGCCGCGAACAGGACGTTGTTGGGGCCGGGCGTCACGGCCATGACGAACGCGAGCGCGGTGACGGACGCGAGCCACCCGAGCACGGACATGCCGTCAGCCTGCGCAGCCGCGCTGACGGATCGCTGACGACCCCGCACCGGACGGCCACCCGTCAGCCACCTGTCAGCGGCGGCCGCCACCCTCGTCCCGACACCGACCAGGGAGACGCCGATGACCGTGCGGGTGACCACGGTGGACTCGATCGCCACCGTCGTGATCGACCGGCCGGAGAAGCTGAACGCGCTCGACTACGCCACCATCGACCGGCTGCGGCGGGTGCTCGACCAGTGCGAGGCCGACCCCGGCACGCGCGCGGTGATCCTCACCGGTGCGGGGGACCGCGCGTTCAGCGCGGGCGCCGACCTCACCGACCTCGCCGGGAGCATCCGGGGCGGCGCCGACCGGGCGCTGCGCGAGGTGGTCGCGCGCGGGCAGGGGCTGACCCGGCGCATCGAGAACTTCCCGAAACCGGTGCTCGCCGCCGTGAACGGGATGGCGCTGGGCGGCGGTTGCGAGATCACCGAGGCGGCGCACCTCGCGGTGGCCGCCGACCACGCGACGTTCGGCAAGCCCGAGATCACGCTCGGCTTCCCGCCCCCGTTCGGCGGCTCGCAGCGGCTTCCCCGGCATGTGGGCCGCAAGGTGGCGCTGGAGCTGATCCTCACCGGCGACCGCGTCGACGCCCACCGCGCGCGGGAGCTTGGGCTGGTCAACGCGGTGGTGCCCGCCGCCGCGCTCGCGGACGCGGCGAGGGCGCTGGCGGACCGGGTCGTCCGGCACGCGCCCACCGCGGTCGCGGCGTGCCTGGCGGCGGTCACCCGGGGCATCAACGTGCCCATCGACGAGGGCCTGGCGATCGAGGCCGCGTGGTTCGCGACCACGGTGCCCACCGATGGGGTGCGGGACGGGCTCGACCGGTTCCTGACCGGCCGCCGGTCCCGGCGCGACACCGAGGGGAACGCACCCGCCCGGGCGTAACATGCGGCCATGAGCGGCCGCTCCAGCCGAGGGCACGCGCCGGGACCGGTGCGCCCGCGCTTCCTCGTCCTCGGCCCGGTGGCCGTCGCCCTCGGTGACGGCCACCGGGCACCGGCGCCCCGGGACCAGGTCGTCCTGGCCGCGTTGCTGGCCCACCGCAACACGGTCGTCCCGGCGAGCCGCCTCGCCGGCTGGGCCTGGCCGGAGCGGGATGCGCCGAGCCGCAACGCGCTGCAGGCGAGGATCTCGCGCCTGCGCGGGCTGCTCGGTCCCGGCCGGGCCGCCGGGCTGGAGTTCCGCTCCGGTGGCTACCGGCTGCGCGTTCCGGCCGGGGAGGCCGACGACGACCTGCTGCGCGACGCGGTCGACCGGGCCCGGTGGCTGCTCGGGGCCGACCAGCCGGTGGCGGCGGGGGAGGTGCTGACCGCCGGGCTCGAGCTCTGGCGAGGTGAGCCGTACGCGCCGCACGGGCAGGCACCGTTCGCCGCGACGGCGGTGGCGGCGCTGCGCGAGCTGCACCGCACGGCGCGGCTGCTCCGGTGCGCGGCGGCCAGGGAGGCGGGCGACCTGGACGGCGCCGTCGCGGCCGGCCGCCTCCTGGTCGAGGAGGACCCGCTGTGGCCGGGCGGCAGGGCGGAGCTGATGCGCGCGCTCGACGCCGCGGGCCGCCGCGCCGAGGCCCTCGACGTGTACGAGGCGGGACGGCGGCTGGTCGCGGAGGCCACCGGGCTGGAACCGGCCACGGAACTGCGATCCCTGCAGCAGCGCATCCTCCGCGAGGAGCGCAGCAGGGCACGGACCCGGCTCGCCGGTCCCGGCGTGCTGGATCCGCTCGGGATGCTCCGCTGGCTCGCCGAGGCCGGTGACGTGGAACCCGCGCTGCGGCTGGGTGTGCGGTGCGCGTGGGGCTGGTGGCTGACCGGTGACCGGGCCCGGGGCCGGTCGCTCATCCACGAGCTGCTCGTGCGGTACCGGAATGGAGGCTGCTCCGACCGCACGCTCGACCTGCGCGCCAGGGCGTGGGCGGGAGCGCTCAGCGTGCACGACCGGGACCAGCACCGGGCACTGCGCGACGCGCGGGACGCGCTCGCGGCCCTGGGCACGTCGTGGGCGGGCACCGACGCGCTCGCCGCCGTCCTCGTCGCCGAGCGTCACCACGAGCGCGGCGAGCGCGCGGCGGCGCGGGAGCTGCTGGGCGGCGCCGTGCGCTCGCTGCGCGCGGCGGACGACGTCTGGGGCCTCGCGCTGGCCGAGCTTGTCGAGGCCCGCGGCCTGCTGCTGAGCGGGTCCTGCGACGCGGCCGACCGGGCCGCGACGGCGGCGCTGTCCCGGTTCGAGCGGCTGGCGGACCCGGCGGGCCAGCTCGCGGCGCTGGACGTGCTCGGGTACTCCAGCGAGGTCCACGGCCGGTACCGGGCGGCGGCCCGGCACCACCTGCGTGCGCTGGAGTACGCGGTGCACGGGGACTGGCCGCACGCGCGGGGCAGGCAGCTCGCCCGGCTCGGCAGCGTCCTCGGCCTGGCCGGCGACCCGGAGGCGGGTCGCGCCCGGCTGACGGAGGCGCTGGCGCTGGGCCGCGAGCTCGGGTCGCACCAGCTGGCCGCCTACGCGCTGAACGGCCTGGCCGTGGTCGACGTCCGCACCGGGACACCGGCCCGCGCCCGGCACCGTCATCGCGAGGCGCTCGGGTGGTACCGCGACACCGGGTCGGGATCGGGGGTCGCCTTCACCGCCGCGGCCCTCTCGCGCGTGGTGGGCGACGCCGCCGAGCGCCGGTCGCTGCAGCGCGAGGCGCTGCGGGCCGCGCTCGGCACCGGTGATCCCCGCTCGGTCGCCTACGCGCTGGAGAGCGCCGCGGTGACCGCGCGCACACCGCTCGACGTGGCGACGCTGACCGGCGCCGCCCGCGAGCTGCGCCGCCGGACCGGCCGGGAGCTGCCGCCCGGTGAGCAGCCCGACCTGGCGCGCGCCGCTGGGCGGGCGGCCGCGGCGGCGGGCGCCGACTTCGAGCGCCACGCCGGTGCCGCCGCGGGGACGGTCGCCCGCGGTGACGACGCGGCGGTGTACGCCCTCGCCGCCACCGTGCTCGCCCCCGCCGGGTAGCGGCTCCCGGCGCCGCCCGGCACCCGCGGGCACCGGCACTGTCCCTTGTGGCCGGTCGGCACGTCGGTCCGGGGACCGTCACCCGCGGCCGGGCCTGGTGGGCGGCCGGTCCGGACGGGCTCAGGCCGGTGCGGTGGAGAAGCGCGCCCAGACCCGCTTCCCCGTGCCGGTGGGCGTGCAGCCCCAGTCGTCGGCGAGGGCCGCGACGAGCCGGATTCCGCGTCCCCGCACGGCGCGGCTCTCGGCAGGCCGCAGCACCGGGGCCGTGCTGGAACGGTCGGCGACGGTGAGGACCAGCGTGCCCCGGTGCAGCCGCACGGTGAGGTCCGACGCCGACCGCGCGTGCTCGAGACTGTTGGTGACGAGTTCCGTCGCCACCAGGGCGATCTCCTCGATCCGGCGCCGGGGCAGCGCCCAGCCTGCGAGCACGCGCCGCACGAAGTCGCGGGCGCGGGTCACCGAGGATGGCTGGGGTGGAAGCCCGGGCAGGACCTGCGCCTCCGCGGGCCCGCGGCCCGCCCGGGCACGCCGGGCGAGGACGTCGCCGGTGGAGCGGCCGGTGCCCGTCCCGTGCGCAGGGACGTCGCGAGGCGGGGACTGCCCCGCCGCCGTCGCGCTGTGGTGGTGCGGAGTCACGTCCGGTGATCACTCCTTCCCTTCCGCTCCCACGGTAACGCGCCGCCGGTGCCGGCGCCGGACAGTGGAGCGGTGGCGACCGGAGGTCCATTGTGGTGACGCGACTGTGGTCTCCGCCACGCGCGCGCTGCAGGTGCCCGACCTGAGATTCACGAATAGCGGTGCTAGTGTTCGGTCCACTGCGGTTGAGCAGCCAGCCGCGCCCGCGAGGTGTGGGCACGATGTGGGGCCATTCGCAGTCCTTCTCTCCAGCGCGCCGGTGACGGTCGCGCGCCTCGCGGGGTCGGGTCGATGCCGGACGTGGCCGGAGAAGGAGGTCTCCTCCCATGTCGGAAGTCTGTCGTGTCACCACGGACCAGGTGGGTTCGGTCGTCGTGGCCCGCCTGGCGGGCGAGATCGACGTCCGCAACGCCGTGAGCGTCGAGGCGCGGCTCGTGCGCGTGGTCGACGAGGCGGCGGGCGCGGTCGTGCTGGACCTGCGGGGCGTGACGTTCCTCGCGTCCAGCGGGCTGAGCATGCTCGTCCGCGTACACGAGCGGTGCCGGGAGCGCGACCTGCCGTGGCATCTCGTGGCGGCCACCCGGGAGGTCCTGCGTCCCCTGGAGGTGACCGGGCTGCGCGCGGAGCTGCCCGTCGTGGACAGCGTGGAGGCGGCGCTCGCGGCCGGTGGCGTCGGGTGACGCTGTCCGGTGTGGTGGGTGGTGCGGTGGGTGTTGCTGCCGTCGTGGACAGCGTGGAGGTGGCGCTCGCGGCTGGTGGCGTCGGGTGACGCTGTCCGGTGTGGTGGGTGGTGCGGTGGGTGTTGCTGCCGTCGTGGACAGCGTGGAGGTGGCGCTCGCGGCCGGTGGCGTCGGGTGACGCTGTCTGGTGTGGTGGGTGGTGCGGTGGGTGTTGCTGCCGTCGTGGACAGCGTGGAGGTGGCGCTCGCGGCGTGCGGCCCTGTGTGACGCCGCCCGGCGCGCGGGGTCGCTCGTCGTGCGCTGGCTCAGCGCCCGCCTTCCCGTGCGCGCCGCAGGCCGCGCGCCGCCAGCCCGGCGAGCAGTCCGAACAGGACGGATCGGCCGACCTCCGCCACCGCCGCGACGGCGGCGAGCGCTCCGTCCGCCCCGGCGCCGGGCCAGCCGAGGGTGTGCGACTGCACCACGAGCACGGCGCCGTGCACCGCGCCGGCGAGGACGAGCGTGAGCACCGGCCGCGGAACGCGGCCGAGACCGGCGACACCGATCCAGGTGAGCGCGATCGTGCCCAGCACGAGCAGTGCCGTGCCGGGCGTGCCCAGCGTCCCGGCGAGCCCGGTGAGCCGCGTCAGCGGCCAGAGCAGCGCGAGCGCGCCCAGGCCGAACACGAGCGGCCAGCTGACCGGCGGCCGCGCCGGGACGTCGGGGTCCCCGGGGCCGGTCGGGTCTCCCGGTCGGTGGTCGGGCTCCGGTGGCATGGAACCGAGTGTGGGCCGCCCGCGGGCCGGGCGCGTCCGGCCCGGCTCGACCGTCCCGGTCGCCTGGGGACGAGGGGTGGGGTCCCCCGCAGGCGAGGCCGGGGCACGCCGTCGCCCGGCTGCGCGGGCGGCCAGCGTTCGTAAGCTGGCACCATGCCGTCCGGGACGACCCCACGCTCGGGTTCCGCGCACGCCGGAAGCGCCGACCCCCGGCTGGTCGACGCGTTGCTGGCGGTGGCGATGGCGCTCGCCGTCGCCGTCGTCATCGCCGCCGACGTGGAACGCACCGGCCGCGGCGGCCCGGCGGCCTATCTGTTCGCCGCCGGGTTCGGCGCGCTCGTCCTCGCCCGCCGCCGCGCGCCCCGGATGCTGCTGTGGCTGACGGTCCTGGCGATCTTCGCCTACTACAGCTTCGGGCTCCCGCCGATCGGGATCGCGCTGCCCGCCGTCGCGGCCCTGTACTCGGCCGCCGAGCGCGGGCACACCCGGTCGGCGGTGCTCGCCGGCGTCGTGCTGACCGTCGTGGCCGCCTACGCGCGGATCGACGAGGGCCTGCCGACCGCGTACGTCGCGAGCTACGAGTTCCTCACCAACGTGGCGCTGGTCGCGGCGGCGATCGCGCTCGGGGTCAGTGTGCGCCTGCGCCGCGAGACCAAAGCCCACCAGGAGCGCCTGCGGGCCCTGACCGCGCTCGAACAGGCCCGCGCCGCCGAGAACCGGGTGCACGCCGAACGGATGCAGATCGCCAGGGACATGCACGACGTGGTCGGCCACGCGGTCTCCGTCATCATCCTGCACGGCAACGTGGCCGCGGAGGCCGTGGGCCGCGACGACGCCGAGGCCGCCAGGGCCGTGGAGCGCGTCCGCGCCGCCGCCGCCGCGACCATGCGCGACCTGCGGGCCACCGTCAAGCTGCTGCGCACGCCCGGCGCGGGCGACGACGGCCACGGCGCGGTGGGCCTCGCCGCGCTGCCGGCCCTGGAACGGGTGGCCGGCGAGGCGGGGCTGGCGACCGACTTCCGCGTCGACGCCGACCCCGCCGACGTGGACGGAGCGGCCTCGGCCGCCGGGTACCGGGTCGTGCAGGAGGCGCTCACCAACGTCATCCGGCACGCGGGCGCCACCCGGGTCGGCGTCACCGTCCGCCTCGACGACGGTGAGCTGGACATCCGGATCGCCGACGACGGCCGGGGCCGGACGGACGCGCCCGGCGGCGGAGGGCACGGGATCGCGGGCATGACCGAGCGCGTCACCCTCCTGGGTGGATCGCTCCGCGCGCGTGACGGCGCCGAGGGGGGTTTCGAGGTGCACGCCCGGCTACCGGCCAGACTACGCACATGATCCGTATCGTCCTCGTCGACGACCAGGAGCTGGTCCGGGCCGGGTTGCGGTCGCTCGCCGAACGCGACGGCGACATCGCGGTGGTCGCGGAGGCCGCCACCGGCCGGTCCGGATTGAGCCGGGTGCGCGAGCTGCGGCCCGACATCGTTCTCATGGACATCCGGATGCCCGAGATGGACGGCCTGGCGGCGACGCGGTCCATCGTGGCCGATCCGGAGCTGGCCGCCGTCCGGGTCGTCGTGCTGACCACGTTCGACGACGACGAGCTCGTCGTGGAGGCGATCCGCAGCGGTGCGGCCGGGTACCTGCTCAAGGACGTGTCCCCGGACGAGCTGCGGCACGCGATCCGGGTCGTCGCGGACGGTTCGGCGCTGCTGTCACCCTCGGTCACGAGGACGGTGATGGACTCGCTGGCGCACGCCCCGCGCCGCGTCACCGACGGCGGGCGGCTCGCCGCCCTGACCGGCCGGGAACGGGAAGTCCTCGAACAAGTGGGCCGTGGACTGTCTAATGAGGAGATCGCCGGGGTGCTGTACCTCTCGCCCGCCACCACGCGCACCTACGTCTCCCGCCTGCTGTCCAAACTGGGCGCACGCGACCGGTCACAGCTGGTCATCGCGGCGTACGAGTGCGGGCTGGTCACCCCGGGCGAGGACTGAGGTCGCACCCGGTCGACACCGCGCGACCGCCGGGTACCCCGGCAGGCGACAACGGACGACGACTCCGGCAGGACGACCCGCCGGGCCCGTCCGGCCTAGCGTCCACGGCATGCGACAACTCGTGACCGCGCTGCTGATCGCCCTCACCGCCGCGACGACCGTCGCGTTCGGCGCCATCCTGGGGGAGACGTTCATCCTCTACCCCAACATCTTCCACGACCCGCCGGAGTCGCTGGCGCGGGCGAGGGAGTTCCTGGTCGCGGGCAGCCCCTCCGACTTCTTCCCGCCACTGGGAATGGCGATTCTCGGCACCGGTGCCGCCACGGTGCTGCTCACCTGGCGGTACCCGCGCATCCGCTGGTACGTTCTCGGCGCCGCGGCGGCCTACCTGTGCTTCGAGCTGATCTTCTCGGTCGTCTGGTTCTGGCCACGCAACGAGATCATGTTCGTCGACCCCGTCGGCACCCATTCGGCGGAGTTCCTGCGGCAGACCGCGCGCGAGTTCGTCGCGGGCCACTGGGTCCGCGTCGCGGGCAGCGGGCTGACGTCGGCGCTGATGTTCACCGCGCTCGTCCGGTGGCTGCGCGAGCCCGCCCGGCCTTCGTGAGCGGTCGAGGGCGGACGCGCTCAGGCGGCCTCGGCCGGGGCGTCGCCGAGCCGCTCCCGCAGCGCGGCCGCGTGCAGGTCGGCGACGGGGGCCAGCAGATCGGGGTGGCGGAGCAGGGCGGCCGCCTGCCGGTCGTACCGGTCGGGCTCGGTGAGGCGGCGGAAGTCGCACCGCAGCCCGGCGAGGTGGCAGCTACCCCGCACCGCGGCGGCCGCGGCCGCCGCGAGCTCGCTGTCGGCGAGCAGGCACGCGGCCCAGCTGGCGACCACCTCGTCGACCCAGCCCCGCCACGCGCCCTCGCCGTCGAGGTCGTCGTCCATGTCGAGTCCGGTGACCCAGTCCAGCCGCTCGGCGCCGCCGGGGCCGACCACGTGCAGCAGTGACGCGTCGAGCTCGGTCGGGTACCGCAGCCACGCGGCGACCATCGCGGCCTGCCGTGCCTGTGCCTCGGCCAGGGTGGCGCTGAAGGCGCCCCCGGTGGCCGGGTAGGCGTGCAGCAGCCACCGGGCGGTGGCCGCGATGACCGGTGTCAGGTCACTGGACATGGGTGCGAACCTCACAATCGCGGGCGCGACGCGGGACGCCGTGGACGAGTGATCACGGAAAGTGAACGGCGTCCCGCGTTCGTGCTAGCGATTGCCGAAGTTAGCAGCCCGGGCGCGGCGACAGGGCGTGCGCTTGGTCACTCTGCGCACGCACCTCAGTTCCGCGTGACCCGCTCCCAGCGGAACAGGTCGCGGGCGGTGGGGTCGACGGTGAGCCGCAGCCACTCCGCGGTGGTCTCGCCCTCGACCACGAGGCGGGTGAGGTTGGGCACGGGTTCGGTGATGCCGTACCCGGCGTGTCCTTCGCGCAGTGGCCGGTCGACCGCGAACCGGTGGCTGTCGCCCTGGAGCAGCAGCACCTCGCCGGGGAAGGCGCGCGACCGGTCCGCGATCCGGCGCACGATCGCGGTGAAGCCGGTGCCGCCCCCGCCGATGAACGTGTCGGCCTGCATGGCGAGGACCACGCCCCGGGCGCCGGCCGAGCGGGCGGTGTCGAAAGCGGCGTCGATCCAGGCGAGCGCGGCGGCGGTCCTGGCCCGCACCTCGGCCTCCCGGCGTTCCCGCTGCCCGGGTGTCTCGGCGTCGCCGAACCACGGCGCGAGCCCGTTGTGGGAGCCGACGGCGTGCACGGTGGCGAAGACGGTGTCCGCGGCCGTCCAGCGGACGTTCTCGACGAACGTCTCGTGCGCGGGATCCCCGGCCTGGGTCGCGACTCGCATCGGCCGGACGCCGAGCGCGGAACCCGGCTCGGCGAAGAACACCGAGCGCAGGGCGTCCAGCCGCTCCAGCGGGTCGTAGCCGCCATTGCTCGCGCGGTGGCAGTCGGTCCACTCGTTGTCGCCCGGCGTGTACAGCACCGGGTCGAGGAAGCGCTCGAAGTCGCCCGCGATCCGCTGGAAGTAGGCGTCGTCACAGACGCTCCCGCCGTTTTTGATGTCGCCGAGGTGCAGGACCTGGCGTACCCCGGCGGCGCGGTTGACGGCGCGGACCAGGTTCGGGAAGTCCTCGACCTGCTCGGCGCCGTACGGCGTGTCGCCGAGGACGGCGAGGGTGAGCGGGGCCCGCGACGGTGAGGTGCCGTCGGGCACGGCGGTGGCCGGGGCGGTGGTGAGCGGCAGCGTGGTGAGCGGCAGCAGGACGGCGGCGGCGAGCGCGGCCAGGCGGGGTCGGGTCATGCGGCGAGCCTGCGCGGGAGGAGTGGCGTCGCGGTGTCGTCGTGGTGGGCCGAGGGTGGCCAACCGCTGAAATCGGTGTCTCGCCTCGCGGGCGTGCCGCGGGCTCAGTCCGCGGGACCGTTCCCTTCCGCCGCGCGCCCGGCCGCGACACGCTCCCGGACGGCCGGGGCGACCTCCGCCGCGAAGGTCCGGAGGGCCGCCGGGTCGTCGGTGGCCAGGACGAAGCCGCTGACCCCGTGCTCCAGCGTGAGCCAGGCCAGCTCCTCCGCCCACCGGCCGGGTGGCCCGTGCAGCGGTGAGTGGCTCGCTCCGCCGAACTCCCCGGCGACGTTGAGCAGGCGCCGCACGGCGGAGGGCGCGCGGCCCGCCTCGTGTGCCGCGCCGTCGATGCGCGCGTTGAGCTCGGGCAGGTCGGCGAAGCCTCCGGGGAGGTAGGACAGGGACGGCAGCCAGCCGTCGGCGAGCCGCCCGGTCAGCTCCAGCATCCTCGGCTTGTACGCGCCCACCCAGACGCCGATGTCGTGCGCGGGCGCGGGACCCCGTTTGGCGCCGCGTACCTGGTGGAACCGGCCGCCGGCGCGCGCCCCGCCCCGCTCGCCTGCCGCCCAGATCGAGCGGATGATCGTGATGGCCTCCTCGAGCGCGACCACGCTGTCGGCGGGGGACAGCCGGGTGCCGCCCATGGCCTCGATCGCGTCCCAGAAGCCACCCGCGCCGATGCCCAGCTCCACTCGTCCGCCGCTGAGCAGGTCGAGGCTGGCGGCGCTGCGTGCGAGGACGGCGGGCTGCCGGAGCGGGAGGTTGAGCACGTTGCCCGCAAGGCGCACCCGCTCGGTGCGGGCGGCCACGTAGGACAGCAGCGTCCAGGTGTCGTGGAACCGCGGCTGGTACGGGTGGTCCTGGAACGTGACGAGGTCGAGGCCCTCCCGGTCGGCGGCGATCGCGAGGTCCACCGCGTGCCGCGCCGGCTGCACGGAGGGGGTGATGAAGGCGCCGAACAGCGGGTCGTGGCCGTAGTCGGTCATCGTTCGCCTCCCGGCGATGCGGTCGCAGGGTCCGTGAAGCCACTGCTGGGCCCTGAGGTTGATACGTCAGCCTCGACCCTAGCCCGATTTGGTTGATGCATCAACCTACGTGGGTAGACTGGGACCGTGGGCACCTCCGGACTGTCCGAACTCTCCGAGCACCAGGCGGCGGTCTGGGCGAGGTACCAGCGGATGCGGGTGCTGCTCGCCGGGCGGCTCGGCCGCGAGCTGGCGGCGCGGACGGGGTTGTCCGAGGCCGACTTCGAGATCCTCACGGCCCTCGCCGAGTCCCCGGATGGCGACGGCGTGCGGGCGCTGACGCTGCGCTGCGGGCTGGAGTGGGAGAAGAGCAGGCTGTCTCACCAGCTGCGCCGGATGGAGCAGCGCGGGCTGGTCGTCCGGTGCGAGTGCGCCGAGGACAACCGGGGCGCGGTCGTGCGGATCACCGAGCACGGCCGCGAGCTCGCGGCCGAGGCGAAGCGGTGCCACGACGAGGCCGTGCGGCGGTACGTGGCCGACGCGCTGACCGCCGAGCAACTGGACGCCCTGGGGGAGATCGCCGACGCCGTGTTGCGGCGCCTGCCGCGGTGACTCCGGTTTCGGCGCCGCTGTGCGTGGGTGGCTGGGGTGCTGTGGGTGAGCGTGCTGGGGGGAGTGCGCTGACGCTGTGTTGCGGCGTCTGTCGTGGTGACGCCGGTTGTGCGCCGCCGCTGTGCGTGGGTGGCTGGGGTGCTGTGGGCGAGCGCGCTGGGGGAGATCGCCGACGCCGTGTTGCGGCGCCTGTCGTGGTCGGTTCGGTTGTGTGTCGCTGTGCGCGGGTGGTTGGACGCTGTGGAGGGAGGGCTAGGGGAGTGCGCTGACGCCGTGTTGGGGCGCCTGCCGTGGTGACGTCGGTTTCTGCGCCGCTGTGTGTGGGTGGCTGGGTGTTGTGGGGGAGCGCGCTGGGGGAGATCGCCGACGCCGTGTTGCGGCGCCTGTCGTGGTCGGTTCGTTGTGCGCCGCCGTGCGCGGGGCGGGCGGCGGCGCGTCACTCGCAGGCGGTGCCGTCGTTGTCGTGGTCCAGGCGATAGATGTCGCTGCCGACCACGCGCACGGGGCCGGCCACGTAGGCCGGGCCGTTGCCGCTGCCACCCGCGCAGTCGACGTCGGAGGCCACGGGAACGCATCCGGTGTAGTTCGGGTCGCACTCCGGGCCGGGTGCGGGCCGCGGTTCCGGCTGGGGCTCGGGCTGTGGCTGTGGCTTCGGTTGCGGTTGTGGCTCGGGTTCGGAGCGCCGGGGTGTCGTGGGCGCGGACGGCTTCGTGGCCACACTCGCGGTCGTGGGTGTCGTGCGGGGTGTGGTCGGCGACGGGGTGGTGGTGGCGGTGGCGACGATGACCTCGCGGTCCGGCTCGCCGTCGGTGTCGCCGGTGGTGGTCGGTTCGTCGGGGCTCACGATCGCGGCGAAGAAGACGACGAGAAGGACGACGGCCGCCGCTATCCACAGTGGACGACGGGAGAGGATCCCGCGCCGTGGCGCCGGTGCGGGCGGTAGCGCCGCCATGGGGGCGGTGGCGTACGGCGGCGGGCCGGGGACGGCGCTCGCGGGGTCGCGGGGCAGGCGCAGCACCATCTCCAGCCCGCGGTTGCCCTCGCGGATCACCGCCTCGCATCCGGGACGGCCACCCTGTGCCGCGACGTGCGCGACGAGCGGGCCGTACCGCTGCGACATCGCGTAGGTCAGCTCGCCCACGCGGGCGCTGTCGAGCCGGACCTCGATGGCGTGCTCGCCGCGGTACTTGCCCGAGCCGATGACGCACCAGCCCAGCTCGACGGCGACGTGCCGCTGCCCGCCCGGTGCGACGGGGTAGCGGGCGAGCACGTCCTGGTGGTGCTCCTCCCTGGTGACGGCGACGGTCGTCCCGGCCGTCCCGGTCCCCAGCATCACCAGGCCCTCGGACCAGTTCTCGACCACCCTGTCCTCCCGTCGGCGGACGGCACGTGTGAGGGTGGGTTCGAACCGGGGACCCTCGGCGTTACGTACCGCGGCGTGAGCCCGGCTCCGGTGCCCGGCCCGCATCACCGGGCCCGCGTTCCTGCCGCGGCCGCCACGCGCGTGCCTCGCTCCTGCCGACGGGCGAGCGCCGCGCTCCTGCGCGCGCGTGCCGCGTTCGGGACAGCGAGTGCCGCATCCACGCCGCCGACCGTCGCGCCCAGGCCGCCGAACGTCTCGCTCGGCGACGCGCGTTCCGCGCCGTGTGGACACCACCGGAGCACCGCGTGCGGGCGCCAGAAGACCGGTGCCGTGCTGGGGCGGAAGGCGGCGCGGGTGGGGAGCGGACTGTGCCGTGGTGTGTCACGGCCGGGCGGGTGAGGTGTTCGCGGGGCGAGTGGTGCGTTGGGGTGGGGGTGCGGCGGTTGGCGGTAGCGGCTTGGTGCGGAGCTCGGTGGGTGTCACGGCCGGGCGGGCGAGCGGTGTGTCGCTGGGTGTGTGCCGCGTGGCTGGTGTCGGTTCGTCGTGCGGTCGGTGACCGCGGCGCTCGGGGCGGTGGGTGTCGCGCCGCGCCAGTTCCGCGTTCGAGGACGCCAGTCCTGCGCTCGGTACTGCGTTCGGGTGTGCGGGTGTTGCGTGGGGGCACGGGAGTGCTGTGTTGGGGCGGTGGGTGCTGTGTGCGGCGCGGTGGTGGGCCTGCCTGGGTGGTGGTTCACGGTCAGTGTGTCCGGTCGCGGTGCGGGTGGTGTTGTCGGTTGGTGCGGGCTGTGTGGTTCGCGCGTGCGGGTCGGTGACGGCTGTCCGTGTCCGCGACTTGTGTACGTGTGTCTGCGTCGTGCGATGCGGACACGCGTGCACAGATCGCGGACACGCGTGCGCAGGCGGCGGACACGGGTGCACAGATCGCGGACACGGCGGTTGGTCAGGTGCGGGGTTCGTGGAGGGGTTCGGGGTTGCTGGTGAAGGTCGCTCCGGTGGGGGTGGTGAGGGTGAGTTGTCCGGTGTGGGGGCACAAGTGGTGGTGCCAGGTGGGGGTGTGTTTGGTGCGGTGGTGGCGGCGGCAGTAGCCGACCAGGTTGGTGGTGTCGGTGGTGCCGTGTTGGGCGTGGGGGTGGGCGTGGTCGAGGTCGCCGAACTGGGCGGGGCGGCGGCAGCCGGGGTGGCGGCATTCGCGGTCGCGTACGCGCACGAAGTCGTCGGTGACGGCTGGGGGGCGGTAGCGTTGGCGGCCTGCGTCGACGGGGGTGCCGGTGGCGGGGTCGGTGATGATGCGCCGCCAGGTGCTGTCGGGTTGGTGGGCGATCTGGTAGGCGAGCCAGGCGGGGATGGGGCCGTGCCCGGCCAGCTCGGCGGGCTCAGCGTTGAGCCCGGCCAGGGTGGTGAGGTCGACGTAGACGTGGATGTCGGCTTTCGGGCCCGCGGGCAACCCGGCGCCGGTGAGCAGGGTGTCGGCCAGCACGTCGGCGCGTAGCTGATCCAGGGTGCGGGTTTCTCCGGCGCTGCGGAGTTTGCGCGCGGCGTGGTCGAGGCGGGCGTAGATGCTGCTGGCCACCTCCACCGGCAGATCCGCCACCAGGGTCGCCATCCCGTCCTCACCGTGCACCAGCTCCACCCGCCGCTCAGCCCGCCGACGCCAGGCCCGCAGCGCGGCGCCCTCGGGGTCGACCCGGTGGACCTGCCGCTGCACGGCGGCGCGCAGGTTCGGCGGGTTCTTGCCCGCCAGCTTCTCCGCCATGCGGGCGTCCACCTCGCGGGCTTGTTCGTCGGTCAGGCACGCGGTGGGCTCGTGCACCTTGGCGGCCTTGTCCGCGTCGATCTCACCCCGGGCCAGAGCAGCGAAGGTCTCCGGCAGGCGGGTCACCAGCGCGTCAGCGAGATCGAGCTGCCGGGCGGCGACCCGCTCGGTCACCGCCAGCACCAGCGCCACCTCCTGCGGCACATCCCGCGCCCGGCCCCGCAACCGGCGATACTCCGCCAGCGTCTCCAGCAACAACGCTTGGTAGCGCGCCACCTGAGCGGCGAACTCCTCAGCCCGGCGCAGCAAACCCTGTTCGGCGACACCGGGAACCAACGTCTCGGTCATGTGACCCCCTCGGCTCACCCACGACGCTACCCGGGTAGCGCGCTAGTTTCATCGCTCGACCGGGCGTAAGGGGAACACGCATCGTCACCACAGGTGTCCTTTTCGGACACAAAGTTTTCTTTCGTGACACCGTTCTCGGTCACCTCCAGGGCGGCCCGGGACACGCTGATCGGCGGGCAGGGACGCGACACCCTGGAGGGCGCCGCCGCTGCCGACTCGCCCGACGGGGCGCGGGGCCCGACCTGCTCCTCGGCGGCGGGGGCCCTGACCGGATCACCGGCGGCGGTCGTGGCGCCGACACGATCGACCACGTCGGCGGGGTGCGCGGCAACGACCGAGCCGGTGGCGGGCCGGGGGTCGACGAGTGTTTCGCCGATCCTGGTGACACCGTGACGAACTGCCCGTAGCGCACCGCACGGACGCCGGCCCCGGCGGCGCCGCCCGGGTCGTCACCATCGGTAGTCGAGAAACTTGCCGTCGAAGGTGACCACGACCCGGTCACCGTCGGGGTCGGGGCGGCGGGCGAAGCCGACCCGGAAGTTGATGGCGCTCATGATGCCGTCGCCGAACTCCTCGTGGATGAGTTCCTTGAGCGCGGGCCCGTACACGGCGAGGGCCTCGGCGAAACGGTAGATCGTGGGGTCGGACAGCAGCGCCGGATCGGTGCCCCGGGTGGGTTGCCTGCGCAGGCTCTCCGCCACCGTCTCGTCCAGGCCGAGCATCCGGCACACCCGTTCGGCCTGTTCGGCTGTCATCGGGTGCTGGCCGAGCAGCGCCGCGGTCGTCCACACGACGGGAGCTCCGATCTCCCCGGCGAGGTCGGACCAGGACAGGCCGCGGCGGAGCCGGGCGGCGACGACCAGGTCGGCGGCGGCGGACTTGCTGAGGATCGGGTCCACGGTGTCACTCCTTCTCGGGTCGGCAGGATGACCCCAGGCTGTCGGCCCGGCGCGCCGGGAGCCATGGATCCCGCCCGCCGACACCCGATCTTCACGGGCAGGTCACGCGACGCCGGGTTCGTGGCACCGATGTGACGCGGAGGCAACGTGTGCCGCCGCCGGGCCGGGACGGCGGTGCGGACCTCGTGACGTGCTGCTCTCCGGCCCGTCACCGGGAGGAAACATCCCGTGCCGAGGATCGCGGCGGCTGCCCGCAGCACACGGCAGTGGCCCCCTACCTAGGAGCGACGGTATGTCCTACCTGAACCCGCCGGAGTTCGTCGGCAAGATGGTCGACGCGGGTGAGTCGAAGGTCTTCATGTCGACCCGCGACACCGTGATCCGCGCGTACATGGCGGGGGCGATCCTCGCCCTGGCCGCGGCGTTCGCCGTGACGGTCACCGTGCAGACCGGGCAGCCACTGGTCGGGGCGCTGCTGTTCCCGGTCGGTTTCTGCATGCTCTACCTGCTCGGCTTCGACCTGCTCACCGGCGTGTTCACGCTGGTCCCGCTGGCGTGGATCGACCGCAGGCCGGGGGTCACGTTGCGGACGGTCCTGCGCAACTGGGGTCTGGTGTTCGTCGGCAACTTCGCCGGGGCGCTCACCGTCGCGCTGATGATGGCCGTGATCGTCACGTTCGGTTTCTCCGTGGAGCCGGACGAGATCGGCCAGAAGCTCGGCGAGATCGGCGCGTCGCGGACCGTGGGCTACGCCGACCACGGCGCGGCCGGGCTGCTGACGCTGTTCATCCGGGGCGTGCTGTGCAACTGGATGGTGTCCACCGGGGTGGTCGCCGCGATGATGTCGACGTCGGTGTCCGGCAAGGTGATCGCCATGTGGATGCCGATCCTGGTGTTCTTCTACATGGGCTTCGAGCACTCCGTGGTCAACATGTTCCTGTTCCCGTCCGGCCTGATGCTCGGCGGCGACTTCTCCGTCGCCGACTACCTCCTGTGGAACGAGATCCCGACCGTGGTGGGCAACCTCGTCGGCGGGCTGACCTTCGTCGGCCTCACGCTGTACGCGACCCACGCCCGCACCGGCGCGGGCCGCAAGCGGCCGGTGCCCGAGGAGAACTTCGGCCTGCCGGCCAAGGTCGACGCCTGACCAGCACACGATGGCCGCGGCCCGGACGCGCGAGAAAAAACCTCCTCGCGTCCGGGCGGGCGCTGTCGATCCGGCCCGGTTCTGTTCGTTCGGGGAGTGAGGACACCCGACGAAGGAGGAACACATGACCGAGCCGCGTGAGGTGCTGACCGGGCTGGGCGTCGGCGAGTCGCCGCGCTGGCACGAGGACCGGCTGTGGTTCGCGAACTGGGGCGCGCAGGAGATCGTCGCGCTCGGCCCGGGCGGCGAGCCGGAGGTGATCGCGACGGCCCCGAAGCCGGTCGGGTACTCGATCGACTGGTTGCCCGACGGCCGCCTGCTCGTCACCGGCGAGGAGAACCTGCTGGTCAGGGAGCCGGACGGGGCACTGAAGCCGTACGCCGACCTCAGCGGGCTCGGCGCGCACTGGAACGAACTGGTCGTCGACGGGCGCGGCAACGTCTACGTCAACGACATCGGCTTCAGCTTCGGCGCGGAGGAGTTCCGCCCGGGCTCGATCGCGCTCGTCACCCCGGGCGGCACGGTGCGGCGAGTCGCCGAGGACGTCGCGTTCCCCAACGGCATGGTGGTCACCCCGGACAACTCGACGCTGATCGTGGCCGAGTCCTTCGCCCAGAAGCTCACCGCCTTCGACATCGGCCCCGACGGCGGGCTGTCCCGTCGCCGGGTGTGGGCCGGGGTCGGCGGCGACGGCATCTGCCTCGACGCCGACGGCGCCGTGTGGTGCTCGGACATGGCCGACGGCGGGGCCGTCTGCCAGCGCGTGCGCGAGGGCGGCGAGATCCTCGACCGCATCGACCTCGACACGCCGTGCTTCGCCTGCATGCTCGGCGGGCCGGACGGCAGGACGCTGTTCCTGATGGTGGCCGACTGGCGCGGGCTCGAGTCGATGGGGGACCTGTTCGCCGCCCGCACCGGGCGGGTGCTCGCCGTGCCCGCCCCCGCGCCGAAGGCGGGCAGGCCCTGAGCCGCCCGCGGCCGGTCAGGGGTCGCGGCGCTCCAGCGGCCGCACGGCGGGTCCCTCCAGGACGGCGCCGTCGACGTCGAACCGCGAGCCGTGGCACGGGCAGTCCCAGCTGCGTTCGGCACCGTTGAACCGCAGCAGGCAGCCGAGGTGGGTGCAGCGCAGCGAGACGGCGTGCAGCTCGCCGTCCTCGTCGCGGTAGACGCCCTTCTTGCCGAGCCCGTCGCGGACGGTGCGCGCCTGCCCCCGCGGCACGTCCGCGGCGGATCCGGCGTCCGCCGGGGTCAGCCGGTCGCCCACCAGGTCGGTGCCGACCTTCGCGTTCATCCGCGCGAGCGACGGCAGCGACCGGGGCGACACCCGCTGCGGGGAGAAGTGCGGAGCCAGCGGGTTGTCCCGGCCGGCCAGCCGGTCGGCGAGCACGGTCGCGGCCATCGTGCCGCCGGTGAGGCCCCACTTGGCGAAACCGGTGGCCACCAGCAGCGTCGGGTGTCCCGGAAGGTAGCTGCCGATCATGGGCAGCGCGTCGTACCCGGACGGGTCCTGCGCCGACCAGCGGTGCGTGATCTCGGTGACGTCCCAGTGCTCGCGGGCGAACGCCTCCAGCCGCTCGAAGCGCTCCGCGCCGACGTCCCGCGCGCCGGCGGGGTGGCTCTCGCCGCCGACGATGAGGAGGTCGCCGTGGCGTGACACCGAGCGTTTCGGCGGTCCGGGCGTGATCGCCATGTCGCCGGGAGGCTCGCCCCGGATCCGCGCGGCGACGCAGTAGGAGCGCTCCGGTTCGAGGCGGGCGAAGAACAGCCCGCGGTCGAGCAGCGGGTAGTGGGTGGCCACGACCACCGCGTCGGCGACGACCGTGCCACCGGGGGTGCCGACCCGCCACGGGGCGGTCGCGGAGACCGAGTGCACGCGGCTGCCCTCGAACACGCGGCAGCCGTCACCGTCGACGGCCGCCGCCAGCCCGGCGGCGTAGCGGGCCGGGTGCAGGGCGATCTGGTCGGCGAGGCGGACGGCGGCCTCGACGGGAAACGGCAGGTCGGCGCGGTCGGTGAGCTCCACGGGCAGCCCGGCGTCCGCCGCGGTCCTCGCCTCCCGCTCGACCAGGGTCCGTTCCTCGCCGTTCCTGGCCACGGTCGTGGCGGGCCTGCGCTCCAGGTCGCAGTCGATCCCCTCCTCGGCGGCCAGCCGGGCGATCGTCTCCACCGCGGCCAGGTTGCCGCTCGCGTAGGCGGCCGCGGTCCGCGGCCCGTGCCGCCGCTCGAGGGTCGAGTAGACGATCGACTGCAGTGCCGTGGCCTTCGCGGTGTTGTTCCCGGTGGCGCCGCGGGCGACCCGGCCGGACTCCAGCACCGCGACCCGGGCGCCCTGGCGCTTGGCCAGCAGCGCCGTGGTGAGGCCGGTGATGCCGGCCCCGAGCACGGCCACGTCGAACCGCTGCTCTCCGGCCAGCTCCGGGAACTCCGCCGGTGCGGGCCGGTCCAGCCACAGCGACCGCTCACCGCTGACGGTCATCCGCTTCCTCCTCGCCGTCGGGCACGGCCCCGTGGAGGGAAGGGGCCGTGCCCGACGGGTACCCGGAACCGCCGCCGTCACACCGGCGGCCGGGTCACGCCACGCCGAGGCGCCGCCGCACCGTGCGGGCGGCGGTCACCATGTTGCGCAGCGCGGGCTCCACCTCCGCGTACCGGCGGGTCTTCAGCCCGCAGTCGGGGTTGACCCACAGCCGCTCCGCGGGCATCGCCGCGACCGCGGCCTCGAGCAGCCGTACCAGCTCGTCCACTGTGGGCACGGCGGGGGAGTGGATGTCGTAGACGCCGGGTCCGACGTCGCGGGCGAACCCGGCGGCGTCCAGGTCGCCGACCACCTCCATGCGGGAGCGGGCCGCCTCGATCGTGGTGACGTCCGCGTCGAGGCCGTCGATCGCGTCGAGCACGTCGGCGAACTCCGAGTAGCACAGGTGGGTGTGGATCTGCACCGTGGCGGGCGCCGCTCCGGTGGCGAGACGGAACGCGCCGGTCGCCCAGTCCACATAGGACTTGCGGTGTTCCGCCCGCAGCGGCAGCAGCTCCCGCAGCGCGGGCTCGTCGACCTGCACCACGCGGATGCCCGCGGCCGTCAGGTCGCGGATCTCGTCCCGCAGCGCCAGCGCCACCTGGTCGGCCGTGGTGGCCATGGGCTGGTCGTCGCGGACGAAGGACCAGGCGAGGATGGTGACCGGGCCGGTGAGCATGCCCTTGACCGGCCTGCTGGTCAGCGACTGCGCGAAGGTGGTCCAGTCCAGGGTCATCGGCGCGGGCCGGGACACGTCGTCGTGCAGGATCGGTGGCCGGACGCAGCGGGAGCCGTAGGACTGCACCCAGCCGTGCTCGGTGGCGGTGCAGCCGTCGAGCCGCTCGGCGAAGAACTGCACCATGTCGTTGCGCTCCGGCTCGCCGTGCACGAGCACGTCCAGCCCGGCCTCCTCCTGCACCGCGACCACGCGCCGGATCTCCGCGCGCATCCGCTCGGCGTAGCCGGCCTCGTCGATCCGGCCCGCGCGCAGGTCGGCCCGTGCCCTGCGCACCTCACTGGTCTGCGGGAACGAGCCGATCGTGCTGGTCGCCAGCGCGGGCAGGCCGAGCCGCTCGCGCTGGGCCGCGGCGCGTTCGGCGGCCGGCGCGCGGCGACGGTGTTCGGGGCGCAGCGCGGCCAGGCGCGCCCGCACCCGGTCGTCCCGGGAGCGGGCCGAGCCCGCGCGGCGTGCCCGCCCGGTCGCCTCACGGATCGCGGCGGAGTGGGCGGGGGAGTCGTCGGTGAGGGCGCGGCCGAGCAGCACCACCTCGGCGATCTTCTGCCGGGCGAACGCCAGCCGGTCGCGCAACGCCGGGGCGAGGCCGGTCTCGGCGTCCAGGTCGTAGGGCACGTGCAGCAGGGAACACGAGGTGGACACCCCGAGCGAGCCGACCGAGCCGAGCAGGCTGGCGCAGGCCGACGCGGCCGCCTCCAGGTCGGTGCGCCACACGTTGCGGCCGTCCACCACCCCGGCGACCACGGTCTTGCCGCGCAGCCCGGGGAGCGAGTGGACGGCGGCGCCCGCGGCGGGCCCGCCTGCGACGAGGTCGAGCGCGACGCCGTCGACCGGCGTCTCCGCCAGCACGGGCAGGGCGGGACCGAGGTCGCCGAAGTATCCGGCGACGAGCAGGCGGGGACGCTCCGGGAGGGCGCCGAGCCGGTCGTACGCGCGGCGCAGCGCGGCCAGTTCGGCTTCGGTGCGGTCGGCGGCGAAGGCGGGCTCGTCCAGCTGCACCCAGGCCGCACCGGCCGCGGCCAGCCGCGCGAGCAGCTCGGCGTAGCCGTCCAGCAGGTCGTCCAGCAGGTCGAGCAGGGTGAACCCGGCCGGTGCGCCCGGCTCCGGCTTGGCCAGCAGGAGGAACGTGACGGGGCCGGGCAGGACGGGGCGGGTCTCGATGCCGAGCGCGGCGGCCTCCCGGTACTCGGTGACCGGCTTGTCCCCGGCGAGGCGGAACCGGGTGCCGGGACCGAGCTCGGGCACGAGGTAGTGGTAGTTGGTGTCGAACCACTTCGTCAGCTCCAGCGGTGCGGTCTTCCCGTGCCCGCGTGCCATGGCGAAGTAACTGTCCACAGCAGACAGTCCAAGCTCGCGGAACCGGGGCGGGACGGCGTCGAACAACACCGCGGTGTCCAGTACGTGGTCGTAGAGCGAGAACGTGTTGCCCGGCACCGAGTCGAGGCCGGAGCCGGCCAGCTCGGTCCAGGTGCGGGTGCGCAGGTCCTCGGCCACCCGGGCCAGGCCCGCCTGGTCGAGGCGCCCGTCCCAGTAGCGTTCCAGTGCGCGCTTCAGTTCGCGGTCCGGGCCGATCCGGGGATATCCGAGAACGGTGGATCCGATCGGGGGCGTGGCTGCGGTCATCAGGCTCTCTCCTCGCGAGCTGACGGCGTGGCGTCCGGCGCACATCGCGGTCGGCACACGAGAAGCGCGGCGGGCGGGCACGACCGGCCCGCCCGGTGGGCGCGTCCGCGTGCGCCTTCCCGCGAGGCGCCGGACGTCCGCGCACCGGCGGTGCGCGGGCCGGCGGCAGGTCTTCGGACTCGCGGGCACCCACCGGGTCTCCGGTGGACCTACTGGCCGTCGCTTCCCGGGCGCGTGTGCGCCCAGTGCTCGATGACGGCGGTCGTTCCCGCTCACCGCTGCGGGGCAGTCCCGGACTCACACCGGGTTCCCTCTTGCCTCACCCCGCCCCGTGGCCGGGAGGGGTGAACCACCAGCGCGGGCGAGTCTAGTGGTCCGCGGCGGGGCCGCAAGGGCGTCCAGCGGGTGGGACCGCGTCGCGCACCGCGCGGCAGCAGCGCACGAAGTCCCGCACGGCGGGGTTGCCGTCGGCCGCGGGCGGCCACGCGACGGCGACCCGGGTGGGACTCACCCCGGTGACGGGACGGTAGGTGACACCGGGCCGGGAGTAGAAGCGCGCCGCCGAGGCGGGGGCGAGGGCGATGCCGTAGCCGTTGGCGATGGCCTGGAGCCAGTCGTCGGGCTGGTCGGTGGTCGCGCCGATGCGGGGCGGGTGGCCCTCCCGTTCGTCGGTGGCGAGCCAGAAGTCGCGCCACGCTCCCGTCTCCGGCGGTGCGGCGACGAACGGCTCGTCCCACAGGTCGCGGAAGTCGATGCCGTCCCGTGCCGCCAGCGGATGCGTGGTGGGCACGGCGACCCACCGCGGCTCGGTGAGCAGGACCTCCACGCGCAGGGACTCCTGCCCGGGGAAGGGCAGCCGCAGCAGTGCCGCGTCGACCTCGCCACCGGCCAGCCCCGCTGTCGGGTCCGACCACGCCGCCTGCCGCATCTCCACCCGCCATTCCGGCCGGACCCGGCCGAACCGGGCGATGATCTCCTGTGTCGCCTCGTTCGCGGCACTGGCGAGGAACCCGACGCGCAGCACCCGCGCCGCCCGGCTGGCCGCGCTCTTCGCCTCCCGCAGTGCGCGGTCGCACGCGGCCAGCAGCTCCGGTGCCCGCTCCGCCAGCGCGTGTCCCGCCTCGGTGAGGATCATCCCGGCGCGCGAGCGGGTGAACAGGCGGACGCCGAGCTGCGCCTCGAGCGACCGGATCTGCTTGGTCAGCGCGGGCTGCGACACGAAGAGGCGCTGCGCGGCACGCGTCAGGCTGCCGTCGTCCGCGACCGCGAGGAAGGACCGCACAAGCCGCGTGTCCACATCCATTCCATCAGGTTATAGCCGCTGGTATTGGACGTCGAGTGCGCACTCGGTGAGGGTGGAACCGTTGATCGGGCCTGCCCTGGGCCGGAGCTGGAAGGGAGTGTTCCGGGTGTTCACCGCTTACGTCGTGGTGGTGGTCGTCGCCGCCGCGGCCAACGTCGCGGCCGCTGTCGCCGACTTCGTCCGTGCGGAGTGGATCCTCGCCAACATGACGCGGTACGGGATCCCGCACCGGTGGATCCATCCGCTCGGCGCCGCGAAGGCGGCGGGCGCGGCCGGCCTGCTCGCCGGGCTGGCGTACCCGCCGATCGGGATCGCGGCGGCGGCCGCGCTGCTCGGCTACTTCGTCGGTGCCGTCGGGACGGTCGTCCGCGCCCGGTGCTATGGCGACCTGCGGTATCCGGGTGCCTTCCTGGTCCTGGCCGTGGCGGCGCTGGCGCTGCGGCTGGCGGCGTGACCGCTCAGGCGCTGCCGCCGCCCGAGCGCCGGGCCCGCTCCAGCGGGGGCCCGAACCGCTCGCGCACGGCCCGCCAGGCCTCGGCGATCTCCCGACGTTCCGGCTCGACCGGTTCCGGGTCGGCGCGGTCGCCCTGGAACGACAGCAGGGTCTGCACGACGCGGCCGACCACATCGGGATGGCCGAGCGGAACGGGCGGCTCCACCCGGACGGCCGGGTCGCTGTCCCGGTGGACGAAGCACTCCACGCGGATCCCGCGCGAGAGCAGCTTCTTGCGGCGCGCGGCGGTGGTGTCGTCCCACCAGACCGCCGACGACGAGAAGTCGTTCACCCGCGGCGCGGAGGGCCCGGACGGGCTCGGGTCGACGGCGATCACGCTGCGCACGACGTCGCTGTGCTCGAGCGCGAGCCGCAGCGCCAGCTCGGCCGCGGTACCGGACGCGACCAGGTGGGCCCGCTGCCGCAGGCCGCCGAGGATGTCCTCGACGGACGGCTCGTCACCCACCTCGGCGGGCAGCCTGCACCAGCCGACGCGCAGGTGCTCGGCGAGGTCCCGCCACGTGGCGGGCAGCTCGTTGTGCTTCGCCTCGCCCGCGGGGTCGAGCACGAGCACCGCCGGCGCCTCCCCGGGGCCCTGCCACACCACCGAGGGCCCCGCGCTCCGTACCTCGTCGTCGTCGAACTCGCGCACCATGCCCCCGGCATACCCGGTCCCGGCGCCTGTTATGCGGGGACGAAGGCGTCACGACGGCGGCGCGTCGTCCGGTGCTCCGACGCGCACCGGCAGAGGGTGGACGCCTTCCGCCCCAGGCGGTCGTGTTCGGCGCGGACGGGTCGAGTCGCCTGCGGAGTCGGACAGCCAGCGCCGCATCCTGCGCTGCCTCCGCTGCTGCTCCCGTGCGGTCCAGTCGCCGCCCTCGGCCGCGACCGTCTCCAGGATCCGCAGCGCGGCCGTGATGCCGGAGTTCTCCAACGCGAGTTCCTCTGCGGTGTCCGGCGCGTTCCACGGCGAGCCCGCCGGATCCTCGCGTGCCGTGTCCGGCCGGATCGTCAGGGAGGTCCCGTCGACGAACCGCAAACCCAGCGAGGGGGCCTTGGCCACGAGATGGTCGGCCGTCGCGGCGTGAGCCGGCTGGTAGCGGTTCCCGCTCCGGCTGATCGTCGCGGCCACGAGCACCTGGTAGCGGAACGCCGTGCGCTCCTGGCTCCAGAGGGTGGCGTGGAGGAAGTCCAGCCGGAAGCGGACCTGCCGGACGCCGTTCTTCGTGAGGAGGAAGACGATGACGTGGTAGGAGGAGTATCTCAGTGGTCCGCCACTCACCCTCGCCCGGTTCGCCCCGCCGCTGGCCTGGGTCAGCACGACGTGACTCAGGAGATCCCGGTAGGCGAGCCCGCAGTCCCGCACCGCCGCCGCGAGGACGTAGGTCTTGTCCCGGTCGAGCCACTCACCCATCTCGTCGTCGCTGGGCCGGTCCGCCAGCACGCCCCGCCACCGGTCGTACTCGGCCTGTTCGTCGCGCAGCACGGCGTCGGCCTCCGCCTGGGCGGCGATGCCGTCCTGTCGCGCGGCGACGATCGAGGCCAGACTGTGCGCGCCCAGCACGCCACCGATGAGCAGCAGGGGCGCTGCCACGGCGCCGCCCATCGGCACCATGGTGACCGCCGCCGCGACGGCGAGGCACCGGCCGGCGGCGACACCGACCCGCTCCCGCAGCGGCGGCGCGAGGTCGGCGCGGTGGCTTCGCAGGGAGCCGTCTTGCAACGCCTCCCTCGTTCCGCGCGCGTGGAACCGCACCAGCCAGCGCAGCTGCCCGGGCTCGACCCGGGAGTTCCCGTAGAGGTCCGCGACGATGAACGCCAGTCGTTTGCGGATCCCGCTCGTGGTGCGTTCCCAGTTCGGGTCCGACGGCGGTGCCGCCCTGGCGAACTCGTCCTCCACGAGCCGGGCGACGCGTGTCGTGAACTCCGACGTCACCCAGTGGCCGGGCTGGGCAGGCAGGTCGGCCGCGGCTCCCTGATGTTCCTTCTCCTTGCGCCGTAGCGTCATGGCGCGGGTGCGCAGGACCGTGTCGTACCTGGTTGCGGTGGCGATCCCCGCGAGCAGTGCCAGCACGGTGAGCAGGAGCAGGGCCGGGTTGCGTGCGCCGGTGGCGGCCCAGCCGCCGGCGAGCACCCCGGCGACGAGCAGGACGAGGCCGGACGCGGTGTGCGGCACCTCCGGCCAGCCCGGCCGGTAGGGCTCGGTGCGCCGGCGTCGCGGGGCTGCCGGGTCGGGCTCGAAGAACTTCCATGCCCGGTACGCCCGTGAGTTCCGCCTGCGCTCCGAGTCGAGCGCCCGCAGCCGGTCGGTGCCGAGGTCGTTCTCGGTCACCCCGCTGAGCAGCATGTCGAGATGGCGATGGAGCTCCGTCCGCCGCTCCGGTGGGAGCGTGCCGATGCGGCCGAGGATCTCGTTCGCCAAGGCCGGGTCCCGTGTGGCCGCCCCGTCCTGGTACCACGCCGCGCCCACGATGCGGCGAATGACGAGCGCCGAGGCGGTCCACTCGTCTTCCTCGGTCCCGTCCGGTATCCGGGTCGCGTAGTCGACCTTCTCCGCGACCACGTCGTCGATCTCGTTGAGCGAGCGCCCGCCCAGGACGGCGAGCGCGTGGTAGTAGCGGAACCGGGTGGGTCCGTATCCCGACCGGCTCACCTCGTCGAGGATGCGTTCCGCCATGCGCGGCGATCCACCGCACAGGAAGTGCAGGGCGATTTCGAACTTCCGTTCCGGCGGGTCGTCATCGCGGTAGGAGTAGTGGTTCGACAGGTGGATCGTCGTCTCGCCGTAGTTGATCTCGTTCTGCTGGCCGACCGTCGTCGGCCCCTCCGCTCCGGAGCGCTCGGGCTCCCCGGCAGGCTGGGGTGTGTCCGCCCGCCACTCGCCGTCCCCGGTCACCTGTGCTCACCGACTTGCCCGACGTGCATGGTGAACACCCCGTAGTTGACGCCGTTCTGCTGGCCGATGGTCGTGTGGTCGCCGGCCCGGTTGACGGCGGTACCCGTTCCGTGCCGGGGACCGTCCGGGTCCGGCGCGGGCCGGGCGGGATCCCGAGGGGAGTCGAGTTCACCGGCTAGGGCGAGCGCGAAGCGGGCGGCGTTGTGGGCGGCGACCTGTTGCCAGCCGGCACTGTCCCCGCGCTCCTTCTCGCCGTCTGCGTGGTCGCTGATGCCGCGCACGGTGATCGTCGGAACCGAGTCGTTGAGGTGGCCCGCGCTCGCGAGACCGGCGCTTTCCATCTCGATGGCCACCGCGTCGTTGTAGCGGTCGCGGAGGAGCGCCGCCGTCGGAGACGCCGCGGAGTCCAGCACGACGTCCCCGGCCGCGACTGGACCGAACAGGATGTCGGGTTCGCCGTGCCCGTCGAGCGAGATGAACTCGTGCCGCCAGCGCGCGGTCCTGGCGAGGACCCTCGCCCGCTGGTCACAGGTGTGGGTGAGGTCCCACGACCGCGGCCTGCTGCGGAAGCCGGTGTCGTCGCTGCGCCCGCCGTGATAGGCGTAGATCCGGGTCGCGACGACGACGTCTCCCAGGTGCAGCCACGGACGGAGGGCTCCCGCGACGCCCACGAACATGAGCGCGCTCGGGCGGAACTCGTTCACCGAGCGTTCCGCCAGGGTGGCGGCCGGCAGGTTGCCCATTCCGGAGAAGGCGAGCGCGATCTCGGTCCGTGCCTCGTCCTTCGTTCTTCCGATGTCGAAATGCGTTCCGGAGCGGTGTTCGTGACCCTCGACGTCGTCGATTCGGTCGAGGACCGCGCGGTGTTCGACTTCCAGTGCGGTGAGCACGACAATCATCCGTTCATCTCCCAGGACAGGGCGACTCGCGACCGGTGTGGTCGCTGGTTTGGCGTCGCGTGATGCGAGTCGGTGGGCGGTCGACGTGAGCGGCGCTCGGATCCCGCGCCGTGCCATGGCGAGCGCTGACGTTACCGACGCGGTATCTTCTCGTCAAGATGACGATTAATGGCACGTCCGAGGGTGGCCCCCTCGGACGTGCGGGCGGCAGGTCAGGATGGCCCGGTGAACGATGAGAGGAACTGGAAGATCCCCGAGGTCGCGGTGAGCGTGGACGTCGCGATCCTGACCGTGCGCTCCGGGGCGTTGCACATCCTCCTTGTCTGGCGCGCGATCGAGCCGTTCGCCGGAATGCGCGCGCTGCCGGGTGGGTTCCTGTCCTCCGTCGAGGAGGACATCGACGTCTCGGCACGCAGGGAACTCGCGGAGGAGACCGGTTTGGACGCCGACCGGTTCCACTTGGAACAGTTGCGGACCTACGGGGCGCCCCGGCGGGACCCCCGGATGCGCGTCGTCACCGTGTGCTACCTGGCGTTGGTTCCGAACCTGCCGGATCCGGTCGCCGGTGGGGACGCCTCGGCGGCGTCGTGGGTTCCCGTCGCTGAGGTGCTCGAGGGCCGGCTGCCACTGGCGTTCGACCACCACGGCATCGTCCTCGACGCGGTGGAGCGAGCGCGGAGCAAGATCGAGTACACGACGCTGGCGACGGCGTTCTGCGACGAGGAGTTCACCGTCGCCGAGTTGCGGGAGGTATACGAGATCGTGTGGGGCGAGATCATCGATCCCCGCAACTTCCATCGCAAGGTGACCGGAGCCAAGGACTTCCTGGTGCCGACCGGCCGGAAGACGACGCGCAACGGCGGACGGCCGGCGGAGCTGTACCGGCGGGGAACGGCGACCCTGTTGCATCCGGCGTTCCTGCGAGGGCACCAGGCATGACGGTCGCTTGCCGGACAGTGCACGGCTGTTCATCATTTGACACCATCGGGTGATGTGCGTCACTCTCTGACGGCACGCCTGCGCGCCGGGTAGGACTCATTCGCTCGCGGTGAGGTGAGGGCAGCCATATGACCAAAGCCAGTGGCCCGAAGCGAGACCAGCCGACACTGCCGAGCAAGCACCTGCCGGCTCCGGAATTCCGAGATCTGCCCAACCCGGTGCCGCTGCGCAAGGTCACCGGCGCGAGCGTGATCATCCTGGCGACGGCGATCGGGTCGGGGGAGATGATCCTCTGGCCGTACATCACCTCCCAGATCGGGTTCGTCTTCATCTGGGCCGCGATCGTCGGCTTCGCCATCCAGTTCTTCCTGAACATGGAGATCGAGCGCTACACCCTCGCCACGGGCGAGACCGCGATCACCGGCTTCGCGCGGTTGTGGAAGCCGTGGTGGTGGTTGTTCATCGTCTTCGCCCTGCTGCAGAACTTCTGGCCGGGCTGGGCGACGGGCGCGTCCACCACGTTCTCGTTCGCGCTCGGGCTCGGTGACGACGCGCCGATCGTGCCGGTGACGATCGCCGCGCTGGTGGCCATCGGCATCACGCTCACCCTGTCCCCGGTGGTCTACCAGGTGGTCGAGAAGATCCAGGGCCTGCTCGTCGCGCTGATCATGCTGTTCGTCATCGTCGCCATTCCCCTGGCCACGACGACCGACGCGTGGAGCGCCCTGGTGACCGAGGGCGTCGGTGACATCGGCTTCCCGATCGGCCACGACGACCTGAGCATCGCGCTGCTCCTCGGCGCGCTCGCGTTCGCCGGCGCGGGCGGCGCGAACAACCTCGTGCAGAGCAACTACATCCGCGACAAGGGGATGGGCATGGGCCTGCGCATCCCGCGGATCGTCTCGCCGCTCACCGGGCAGGAGGAGGCGCGGCCGTCCCTGGGCTACGTGTTCCCGACCGACGAGGACAACATGCGCCGGTGGCGCGGCTGGTGGCGGGTCGCGAACTGGGAGCAGTTCATCACGTTCTTCCTCCTCGGCGTGGTCTCCCTGGTGATCCTGTCGGTGCTCGCCTACTCGACGCTGCCGGTCGGCCAGGTGGAACAGCAGGACCTCGCGTTCCTGCAGACGGAGGGGCAGGCGCTGCAGGACACCGTGGCGCCGTGGTTCGGCACCGCGTTCTGGGCGGCGGCGACCGTGGCGCTGTTCTCCACCAACCTCGGGATCATCGACTACACGTGCCGGCTGGTCGCGGACCAGCTCAAGATCAACGCACTCAAGGACAGCTCGTTCTGGTCGGAGAGCAAGATCTATGCGGCGTTCGTCTGGCTGATGATCGTCGTGGGCTCGGTGATCCTGCTGTCCGGTGTGGACCAGCCGTTCCTGCTCGTCGTGATCTCGTCGTCGATCGCCGGCGTGCAGATGTTCATCTACTCCGGACTGTTGATGATGCTCAACCGCAAGGCGCTGCCGGCGCCACTCAAGATCGGCGGGGTCCGGCTGGCGGTGCTGGCGGTGTCGTTCCTGTTCTTCGGCTTCCTCTCGGTCCTGCTCGTCGTCGACAACCTCGGCGGGTCGTGATGGCACTGAAACAGTTGTGGCTGCGCGTGCTCGTCGCGCTGGTGATCTGGATGGGGCTGCTCACGCTGATGTGGGCGGTGGGCATTCTCCGCTGAAGCCGCTGACGCCGCTGACGAGGACCCGCCTGGCGAGCCCGCCGAGCCCGGCGGCGATACGCTCGGGCGGGAAGCCGAGATCGTGCCGCTGGTGCCGGTACACCTCCGGGGCGAGCGGCGCGAGCAGGCTGTCCACGAGCACCTCCGGATCGGCGGTGCCCGCGTCGGCCAGCAGCGCGCGGACGTGGGCGCGCCAGAAGCCGTAGGCTCCCGCCGCGAACCGGGCCCGGCCGGTCTCCGCGCCCAGCACGAGATGCAGGTGCCGCTCCAGTAGCTCCACCATGGCGGCGTAGAAGGCGGCGAGGCGCTCGCCGGGTGCCGCGCCCGGCCCCAGCGGCGCGGGGCCGCGCAGCACCCGGTCCTGCAGCCGCCGCTCGTGCTCGTCGAGCAGCGCCGTCGCGATCGACGCCGGATCCGGGTAGCGGCGGTAGAGCGTCGCCCTGCCCACCCCGGCCTCGCGGGCGATCTCGTCCATCGTGACCTGGCGCGCGTCACCTCTGGCGAACACCCGCTCCGCCGCCGCGAGCACGCGCGCCCGGTTGCGGGCCGCGTCCGCCCGCTCGCGGGGCAGCGGCCCGCGTCCGGCCGGGGTGTCGCCGAGGACCGGTAGCTCCGCGGGAGTACGCGCCGTCGCCATGGCCTCATGCTAGCCCGCTCCGCAGAAAGTGGACACCATGTCCGGATGTCGCTACGGTGAAACGGTCACAGTGTCCGCTTATGGGGGAGGTCCGTCATGCACTCCGTGTTCCTGCTCGCCGCCCTGCTGGTCGGCGGCCTGCTCGCCGTCCAGGCTTCGGCGAACGTGCGGCTCACCGGGGCCGTCGGCACGCCCTACGCGGCGGCCACCCTCCAGCTCGGCCTCGCCGCCGCGCTGCTCGGCGGCCTCGCCGTGGCGGCAGGCGCCACCGGGTCGCTGCCCGCGCTCGCGGACGTCCCGGCGTGGCAGCTGCTCGGCGGGCTCGCCAGCCCGCTCTACATCACCAGCGCGATCCTGCTGTTCCCCCGGCTCGGCGCGGTGTCCTCGGTCGGGCTGTTCGTCACCGGCCAGCTGGCGGCGTCGCTGGCGCTCGACCTGTTCGGCCCGATCGGCGTTCCCCGGCGCGGGCTGACGGTCGGCGCCGGGCTCGGTGCCCTCGCCGTGCTGGCCGGGATCACGGTCGTCCTGCGCGGGCAGCGGGCGGGCACGCACGGCGCCGTGGCGGGCGGCGGCCGCCCACGGGCGGCCTGGATCGTCCTCGGTGTCGCCGCCGGTGCCGCGCTGCCCGTGCAGGGCGCGGTGAACGCCGCCCTGCTGCGCACGCTGCGCGAGCCGTTCGCCGTCGCGCTGACCAGCTTCACGGTCGCGACGGCGGCCATCCTCGTGCTGTCGCTCGCCCTGCTCGTGGCGGGCCGGACGCCGAGGCCCGCGGTCCGCCCGCTGGCGGACATGCCGTGGTGGGGCTGGGCCGGCGCGGGTTGCGCCGCGGCGTACGTGACGGCGACGTTCCTGCTGATCCCCGTGATCGGCGCGGCGACGACCGTCGCGCTCACCGTGACGGGCCAGCAGCTCGCGTCGGCGGCGATCGATGGGCGCGGCCTGTTCCTGCTGCCGCGCCGCCCGCTCACCACGGCCCGCGTGGCCGGGCTGTCGTTGCTGGTCGTGGGCTCGGGACTGGTCCAGATGTCCTCAGTGGACATCGGAGGGCCGCCGGAGGAGGAGCCGGGGAGCGCTATGGGGTAGCTCACCGGCCTTGCCAGGAACGGGCGGCACCGTCGATGATCGTCCGGCGGACGACAGGGAAGGTGGTCGGGAACATGACGCCAGCGCTCGACCCCGGCGTCGAGTACGTCGTGCTGTGCGGGGAGAACCACGAGGCCGTCGGCTACGCGCCGAAGGCCGAGGTGCACCACAGTGACACCCCACTGCACCTGGCCTTCTCCTGCTACCTGTTCGACGAGCGGGGACGTTTCCTCGTCAGCTGGCGGGCGCGGAGCAAGCGCACCTGGCCCGGGGTGCGGACCAACTCCTGCTGCGGGCACCCGGGGCCGGGCGAGCCGGTCGACGAGGCGGTGGCCCGGCGGCTCGACGACGAGCTGGGCGTGGCCGCCGACCGGATCGAGCTCGTGCTGCCCGCCTTCCGCTACCAGGCGACGATGCCGGACGGCACGCGGGAGAACGAGGTCTGCCCGGTCTACCGGGCCACGGTCCGCGCGCCGCGCCCGCTGCGGCCGAACCCGGCCGAGGTGGACGATGCGCGATGGGTGCCGTGGCACGAGTTCGTCGCCGAGGTGCGAGACGATCCCGAGTCCGTCTCACCGTGGTGCGCGCTCCAGGTGTCCGCGCTCGGCGAGCTCGGACCCGACCCGTTCGCCTGGCCGGTGCGGCCGGAGACGGAGCTGCCGGCGGCCGCCCGGTGATTTTCGCAGTTCCCGGCGGTTGAGCGGTTTCCCGGGCCCCGCGAAGGAGGGGCCGCGGTCGGCGGGAAATCCGGATGCGCCATCATCTGCACCCTGCAGAGTGTCCGAATACGAGTGGTCGGTGACTGTGACCGTTACGCAGGGTGACCGTCGAGCCCCGGTGGGTGGGTGGCGCACCTCCGCGATCGCATCGCGTGCGCTCCGGGCCGATGGTTCGGACCTCGTGACCGGCCATGCCCCGGGTGGAGCGTCGTGAAAAAAGAGAAGCAGTCCGGCGAAGGACATCACAAGTCGATCCGGAAACGCCTGACCGGGACGGTGCTGATACCGAGTATCGCGCTGCTCGCCATGTGGACGGGCGTGTCCGCGTATTTCGTCATCGAGGCCGTGTACGTCAGGACCGTCGCCTCCAGCGTCCAGGACGTGTCCATTCCCGCGGTCACGGCACTGGGTTCGATCCAGCAGGAGCGGCAGCTGAGCCTCGTCTACCTGGAACGGCCGCAGGTCGGCCTGCGGGATCTCCAGGCCCAGCAGCAGGAGATCGACCGGTCGCTGACCGAACTCCGGAGCGCGATGGCGCCGGTCAAGGAACTGGTGCCCGCCGAGATCGCCGACCGGATGAACGACCTGGAGAGCCGGCTGGACCGGCTGCCCGTGATCCGGGCGGAGATCAACCTCAGGACGATCTCGCCCGGGCAGGTCAACGACTTCTACAACCAGCTGATCGACACCGCGGCGGGGCTGTTCGACGCCCAGGCGCGCATGGTCCCCGACGTCACCGCCACGCAGGGCGGCATCGCCGCCACCGAGATCTTCCGCGCGGCGGACCAGATGTCGCGGGCCGCGTCGCTGGCGTCGAGCGCCTACGCGCAGGACGGTTTCTCCACTCAGGACCATCTGCGGTTCGCCCAGCTCGTCGGGTCCTACCGGGCCGCGCTGACGAAGCTCGCCCCGTTCATGCGCCCCGAGGTGGGCGAGCACTACCAGGAGATCACCGCGAGCGACGCGTGGAAGCGCCTCAGTGCGGCCGAGGACGCGCTCATCACGTCGGGCCCCGGGTCGCTGCCCGACCCGGGGGTCGGCGCGGTGGTGAACGAGACGCAGTGGCGTGAGCTGACCAGCCACGTCTCGACGGAGCTGACCAACCTCACCGTCGAACAGGCCGACCGCGCCTCGTCCCAGGCGCTGGCCGACGGCAACGACAACCTGCGCACGGTCGTCATCGGCAGCGCGCTGGCGCTGCTCGCCGCGATCGCGTCGATCATCGTCGCCGTCCGGGTGTCGCGGACATTGGTCGACCGCACCCTGATGACCCGGCTCGAGCGGTTGCGCAACGACTCGCTGGAACTCGCCCGGACGCGCCTGCCGAGCATCGTGAGCAGGCTGAAAGGTGGCGAGTCCGTCGACCTCAAGGCCGAGCTGCCCAGGCTGGACCACGGCCGGGACGAGATCGGGCAGGTGGCCGAGGCGTTCAACATCGCCCAGCACACGGCGGTGTCCGCCGCCGTCAGCGAGGCGAAGGCCCGCAGCGGTGTCAACAACGTCTTCCTCGGCATCGCCCACCGCAACCAGGGCCTGGTCCACCGGCAGCTGCAGATCCTCGACCGGATGGAGAGCCGCGAGGAGAACCCGAACCAGCTGGAGGGTCTCTACCAGCTGGACCACCTCGCGACGCGGGCGCGCCGCACCACCGAGAACCTGATCATCCTCGGCGGCAAACAGCCCGGCCGGCGCTGGCGCAAGCCCGTCTGGCTGATGGACGTGCTGCGGGCCGCGGTGTCGGAGACCGAGCACTTCTCCCGCGTCGAGGTGGAGAACGTGCCGAAGATCGCGATCGTCGGCTCCGCCGTGGCCGACACGATCCACCTCGTCGCCGAGCTCGTCGACAACGCCACGTCGTTCTCCCCTCCGGGATCGCCGGTCCACATGACCAGCACGCTGGTGGCACGCGGGGTCGTCGTCGACGTCGCCGACCAGGGCCTCGGGATGAGCGACGAGGTCCAGGAGTGGGCGAACAAGATGATGGCGGAGCCGCCGGAGTTCGACGCGATGGCGCTGCGGGCCGACTCCAGCCTCGGCCTGTTCGTGGTCGCGCGGCTCGCCGCGCGGCTCGGGGTCAAGGTCATGTTCGACTCCTCGCGCTACGGTGGCACCCGCGCCACCGTGCTGATCCCGACCGAGAACCTCGCACGTGAGGTCGGCGACGACGACGTCGACGGTGCCGGTGGCGTGCAGGCGACCGGTGAGCCGGAGCGGCCCGCGGAACCCGTCGGCGCGAGTGACGGGAACGGCGGGCGGTCCACGCAGACCGTCGTCGAGTCCCGTGCGGAGCCGATCGCGTCGAGAACGGTGATGAGCAGCGAAAGTGAAGCGCGGCGGCAGGAGGAGGACACCCGGGTCATCCCGGCGCCCACCATCCCGGCCGCCCAGCCCGACAGTTCCGAGCTCCCCGCGCGCCCCCGGCGGCGCGCGCCGTTGCCGCAACGGCAACCCCAGCAGAACCTCGTGGCGCAGCTGCGGGACGACCCCGAGGGGGACCCGGCTGACATCGAAGCCTTCACCGGCAGGACTCGCAGCACGCTCTCGGCGTTCCACAAGGGCACCCGCAGAGGGCGAGACGCCGACGGTCCAGAAGACCAGACGAGCAACCACTGATCGATAGGGGAATCGGATCTCACCAATGAACGAGAACGGGAACTCCAAGACCGACCTCAACTGGCTGCTTGACGACATGGTGGACCGTGTGGTCGGCGCCCAGCACGCGGTCGTGCTCTCCGCCGACGGCCTGCTCATGGGGAAGTCCGCCGCGCTGGCGAAGGACGACTCCGACCAGCTGTCGGCGATGGCGTCCAGCCTGCAGAGCCTGGCGAAGGGGGTCAGCAAGCATTTCGCGCGGGGCCCGGTCCTGCAGACCCTCATCGAGATGGCGGAGGGCTACCTGTTCGTCTCGGCGGCGGGCCAGGGGGCGTGCCTCGCGGTCCTGGCGGAGGAGACCGTCGACGTCGAGATGATCGCCTACGAGATGAGCCGCCTGGTCAAGCGGGTGGGTGACTACATGTCGGCGGCCCCGCGGGAGGCGGCGGGCTCGGTGGCCGAGGGAACGTGATGGACGAGGACGAATGGTACGACGAGGCGGCGGGGCCGCTGGTGCGGCCTTACGCGATCACCCGTGGCCGGATTCCCGACTCGGAGTTCGAGCTGGACCTGGCCACGCAGGTGATGGCGATCCCGTCCACACAGGACCCGGTCGGGCTCACGCCGGAGCACCTGGCGATCCTGCAGTTGTGCAAGCGCCCCTTCTCGGTGGCGGAGCTCGGCGTCTACATCAAGATTCCGATCGCCGTGGTGAAGGTGTTGTGCGGTGATCTCATCGAGCGCGGCGACGTGATCGTCCGTTCGCCCACGCAGCCCGAGCAGGCCCCGGACTACGAACTACTTCAGGCGGTACTCGATGGTCTCCACAAACTATGACGCCGGCACGTCCGAGAACGTGATCCCGACGCCGGTCAAGATCGTCGTGGCCGGCGGCTTCGGCGCGGGCAAGACGACCATGGTGGGCTCGGTCAGCGAGATCTCGCCGCTGTCCACCGAAGAGCTGATGACCCAGGCCAGCGACGGCGTGGACGACATCACCGGGGTCGAGCGCAAGACGACGACCACGGTGGCGCTGGACTTCGGGCGCATCACCATCTCCCCGCACACCGTGCTGTACCTGTTCGGCACGCCGGGCCAGGACCGCTTCTGGTACATGTGGGACGAGCTGGCGAGGGGCGCGATCGGCACCGTCGTGCTGGTGGACACGCGGCGGCTGGACAGCAGCTTCGCCGCGATCGACTTCTTCGAGCGGCGCAAGATTCCGTTCATCGTCGCGGTCAACTGCTTCGACGGCGCCGACCAGTACGACGAGGAGGAGATCCGCCGGGCGCTGGTGATCGCCCCGCACGTGCCGGTGCTGTTCTTCGACGCACGGCAGCGGGAGTCGAGCAAGCTGGCGCTGATCAAGCTCGTCCGTTACGCGATGAGCAAGCTGCCGAAGCCGGCAGGCATGGTCTCCTCGGCGGGCTGAGCGCAGCACTCGCCGCCCCGAGCGCAGAACTCGCGCGCGCCGCGAGTTCTGCGCTCCGGCGCGCGAGTGCCGCGTTCTCGGTGCGAGAGTGCCGCGCTCGTCACCGGTCGCGGGGCACCTGCCGCATGCGGAGGTTGAAGTGCCGCAGCACGGGTGGCGCGTCGACCACCCGGTACTCGGGCACGCGCTCCGGGTTCTTCGCGATCGACGAGAGCACGTCCGCGACGTACTCGAGATGGCTCTCGGTGTAGGTGCGGCGCGGGATCGCCAGCCGCACCAGCTCGAACGGCGCCGGCGCGACGAGTTCGTGCGCGTCGTCGAACCGGCCGAGGTAGAGCGAGCCCAGCTCGGCACAGCGGATGCCGCCCGCCAGGTACAGCTCGCAGGCGAGCGCGTGGCCGGGGAAGCCGCGCGGCGGAATGTGCGGCAGCAGCCTGCCCGCGTTGAGGTAGAGCGCGTGGATGCCCGCGGGGCGCACGATGTCCACCCCTGCCTCGTTGATCAGGTCGGCGAGGTGCGCCGTCTCCGCCGTGCGGGCGCGCAGGTAGTGCGGGTCGAGCACCTCCCGCAGGCCCTGCGCCACGCGTTCCAGGTCGTGTCCGGCCAGCCCGCCGTAGGTGCGGAAACCCTCGGTGGCGATGAGGTTGGCCTCGCAGCGCTGGGCGAGCCCGGCGTCGCGCAGCGCGATGAACGCGCCCATCGGAGCGATGCCGTCCTTCTTGAGGCTGGTGACGCACCCGTCGGCGAGCCGGAACGCCTCCTGCGCGACCTCGCGGGGCGCATGCCCCCCGTAGCCGGGCTCGCGCTGGGTGACCAGCCACGCGTTCTCGGCGAACCGCGCGGCGTCGAGGAAGAACGGGACACCGTGCCGGTCGCAGAGCCGGCGCACCGCCCGCAGGTTGGCCATCGACACCGGTTGCCCGCCGCCGCCGTTGTTGGTGATCGTGACGAGCACCTGGCCGACACGCCCGCCGTCCGGACCGGTGAGGGTCCGCTCCAGCGCGTCGAGGTCGATGTTGCCCTTGAACGGGTCCGTGCTGTCCAGGTCGGCCGCCTCGGGGCAGGGCAGGTCGCGGGCCTCGGCGCCGGTCAGCTCCACGTTGGCGCGCGTGGTGTCGAAATGGGTGTTGGACAGCGAGATCCGGCCGGGGCCCAGCGCCGAGCCGAACAGGACCCGCTCGGCGGCGCGGCCCTGGTGGACCGGCAGGATGTGCGGTTGCCCGGTCAGCTCGGCGACCACCTCGCGGAAGCGGAAGTAGGAGTCGGAACCCGCGTACGAGCGGTCCGCGCCCGCCGCCGCGGCCTCCTGCGCCGCCGACACCGCGCCCGTGCCGGAGTCGGTGAGCAGGTCGATCGTCACCTTGTTCGCCGGCACGTCGAACATGTTGTAGGCGGCGCCGGCGAGCACTTCTTCCCGCTCCTGCCGGGTGGTGATCGGGATCTCCCGGACGACCTGGATCCGGTACGGAGGGAAGGACTTCACGGCGCACCTGCTTTCTGTCGTCAACCGCCGAGGGGAGCGTCCGCGAGCGGTACGGGCACCGGCCGGGCCGTCCCGCGCCGCGGGGGCGTGACGTCGTAGGCCTCGGAGGAAAGGTAGACCGTCGTGCCGGAGCCGAATCCACCGAGCCGGAGGGACACGTGCGCGAGGAGCCCGCGCCCGTCCCGCAGCGGGCGGCCGGACACCGCGCCGAGCGCCCGGTCGAGATCGGCCGGGTCGAGTCCGTGTTCCGCCAGGAACGACCGGATGCGCGAGCGCGCCGTCTCGTCGTCGGGCACGTAGTCGCGGACGGGGAGGTAGAGGCTGTAGTTGCCAGGGCGGTCGGGGTCGGCCTCGACCAGGGAGTAGCTGGAGATCAGCGGGCGCCCGGCGAACGGCCCGGAGCTTCCGCCGACGAGCGCGCAGAAGCGGCCGATCTCGGACCGGTCGATCCCGCTGACGGCGGCGGCCGCCCGCTCGACGTCCGGCACCGAGGCCGCCGCGTGGGAGACGTACAGCTTGACCCGGGACAGCGGGTCGTCGTCGAGGTCGAGTGCGAAGAACGAGAACCGGTCCCGGTCTCCCCGGCTCAGGGCGTGCGCCAGGACGATGTCGTAGGCGTTGTCCATGCCGAGCCTGCGCAGCCCCTCGGCGACCAGCTCGCGCGCCCGCTCCGGCCCGCGCACGTCCGGGTTGAAGTACACCTTGACGCGGGGCGCCGCCCCCGGCCGGAAGATCAGGGAGAACCAGAGGGCGAACTTCCCGCGCGGCCGTTCGGGCAGGAACAGGTCCTGCACCGCCTCGAACCGGTCGGCGGTGCAGCCGTAGCGTTCGGTCACGGTGTGGAGGAAGCGCCGCGCGGCCGCCACGTTGGCGTCCGGGCCGGGCCGCTCGGCGATCGTCTCGCCGAGAACCCGGATGGCGCGGTCACCGCCGTCGTCGAACGCGAACGAGAACTCGACGGGCGTGGCGTCGTCGGCGACATCCGACGGCCAGAGCGGCCCGGCGGACAGCGGTCGCCCGCCCGCCGCGCCGAGCAGTTCCCGTAGCAGTTCGGCGGGGGTGTCCGTGTCCGTGAACCCGGCCTCTCGGCAGAGGTTCCGAAGCTGCTGACTCGTGTAATCGGACAGAGTAACGTCGGCGCCGTTCACAGTCGCTCCGTGGTCTTGCGGACACTGGTCACTCGTGCCCTCGGCTGAGCACGCTTGCCGAGGTTACGCAGGTCGAGATACCGCAGGTACCACTTTGGGAGTGACGTTGGACACGGGCTGTGATCACTCTCTGGCAGAGGGTGGTACCGCCATTTCAGTGAATGGTCGCGGTCCGTGACCTCTCGCTACCGTACGTGGACGTCCTTTGTGGAGCTCAGCTCCGGTGCGTCCGACTCGCCGGCGAGGGCGTTGACCCGCCGCTCCTCGCGGACGGACCGGACGGCGGCGGCCAGCCCGGTGGCCCACAGCGCGCAGACCGCCACCAGGGCCGCCGCGGTGACGGCGGCACCCGCGTCCGCGGCCGACAGCAGCGTGCGGGCGTTGGTGAGCACGATCAGGCCGCCCGCGCCCGCGCCGAGGACCCGCGGCGGGAGCTTGCGCACCAGCCAGGCCGCCACCGGGGCGGCGAGCACGCCACCGATCATCAGCCCGAGGACGACCGTGTAGTTCAGTTGCTCCTCTTCGGACAGTGCGAAGAGGAATCCGGCGCTGGCCGCCACCGCCACGACGAGCTCCGACGTGTCGACCGAGCCGACCACCTTGCGTGGCTCGAGCCTGCCCGACGAGAGCAGGGTCGTGGTCGCGACCGGGCCCCAGCCACCACCGCCGCTGGCGTCCAGGAAGCCGGCCACGAGGCCGAGCGGGCCGAGCAGCCGGGCGCCGGGCCGCTTCGTCGTGACGAGCCTGCCCAGCCGGAGGAAGGCGAACCGCACCAGCACGTAGAGGCCGAGCAGCAGCAGGACGGTCGCGATCCAGAACGAGGCGGATTCGGTGGACAGCGAGGTCAGCACGTAGGCGCCGAGTACGGCGCCGGTGGCGCCCGGCAGTGCCAGGATCCCCACCGTGCGCCAGTCCACGTTGCGGAACCGCCAGTGCGCGAGACCGGACGCCAGCGACGTGCCCACCTCGGCCAGGTGCACCGCGGCCGAGGCGACCGCGGGGGCGGTGCCGACGGCGACCAGCGTCGTCGTGGCGGTCACGCCGAACGCCATGCCCAGCGAGCCGTCGACGAGCTGGGCGAGAAAGCCGGCAATGCCGAACAACAGGAGCGTGCGCATTCCTACCTCGGATTCGGGGCAGCCGAACGGGGACGTGGTCCGGCCGGGTCCGGAATCGATGCTGGCAGGCGCATCGGGGCTGGTCCACGGGTGCGCGACTTTCTTTCCGAGCGAAACATAACGGGACCGGATTTCCGGGCGGAAAGGGACATCGGACGCGGCGCCTGGTGCCGTTCCGGAGGGAGCGTCTCGTATCGTTTCCCTTCGGGCGTGGAACGCGCCCACGGCGAGGGTGAGGGTTCTGTGGCGCGAACGGGTGCGGCCTCCGCGGGGGTGCGGGAGTCCAACGCCGCGGCCGTCCTGAGCGCGGTCCGGGTGGACGGGCCGCTGGCGAGGGCGGAGATCGCGCGCCGCACCGGGCTGAGCATGCCGACGGTGAGCCGCCAGGTGGGCGTGCTCATCGACCACCGGCTGCTGCGGGAGCTCCCGGACGCCGCCCGCAACGGCGGGCTCGGCAGGCCGACGGTGCCCGTTGACCTGGACACCGGCGTGGTGGCCGCCTGCGGGGTGCACATCGGGGTGAGCACCACGACGTACGCGCTGACGGATGTGCGGGGCAGGCTGCTGGACAGCGAGCACGTTCCCACGGCCCCGGCGGCCGACGTGCTCGAACAGCTGGCCGAGCGCGTGCTCGCGTTGTGCGCGCGCCGCCCGGATCGCACGATCATCGGCGTCGGCCTGGTCACCGGTGGCCGCGTCGACCAGGAGTGGGGGACGCTGGACCACGACCGGATCGGCTGGTCGGGTGTGCCGGCCAGGGAGGTGCTGCGGCGGGCCACCGGTCTCCCCGTGCATCTCGGCGCCCACGTGCCCGCGATGGCCTCCGCCGAGCTGCTGTTCGGCTCGGCGGGCCGGGCGGACAGCGCGCTCTACTTCTACGCGCGCCAGGTGGTCGGCGCGGCTTTCGCCGCGCACGGCAGGCTGCACCGCGGCCCGGGAGAGGTCGGCACGATCGCGCACCTCCCGGTCGGCGGGGACGTGCCCTGCCCGTGTGGCCGGACCGGGTGCCTCGAGGTGACGGTCGCCGAGGACCGGCTGGTCGCGGACGCCGTGCGGGAGGGCGTGCTCGCCGAACCCGGCATCGGCGCCCTGTACGCCGCGGCGCGCGCGGGCGACCCCGGCGCGCACCGCCTGCTCGGGCAGCGGGCGGCGGCGCTCGGCCGCGCGGTGGGGCTGCTGCGTGACATCGTCAACCCGGACCTGGTCGTGCTCGGCGGGCAGGCCATCACCGACGCGCCCGAGTACTTCGGGGACCTGGTGCGGGCCTACGAGGCGACCACGGCGCTGCCGCGGCCGGGCATCGTGGAGCGGACCCGGTTCGGCCCGCACGTCCAGGCGATGGCCGCCTGCACGGGCCTGCTCGCGGAGCTCTACGAGCGCCCGTTCTCGGTGCTCGCGGCCGTGCCCGGCTGACGTTTGCCGGTGTTGTTGGGGCTGTCGGGGTGGGTGGTGTCGCGGTTGTGGGCGGGGTTCTGTGGGTGTCTGTTTTCGGTGCTCGTGGTCGTGTCTGGTTGGGGTTTGCCGGTGTTGTTGGGGCTGCTGGGGTGGGTGGTGTCGCGGTTGTGGGCGGGGTTCTGTGGGCGCCTGTTCTCCGTGCTCGGGGCTGTGCCCGGCTGACCACGCTCCGGTCACTGGACGGGGCCGTCCACCGCAACGCCGGACGCCGGATGCCGCAACGCCGGGGCACCCGGTCGCGCGTCGCGCTGCGGCGGCCAGGCGGCGTGGTTAGCCTGCCCGGCGTGAGCCAGGCCGAGCTTGTACTGGGACCGCTGCTGCGGCACGTCGACGCGACCTCGGCGACCGTCTGGGTCGAGACGAGCGCGCCGTGCGAGGTGGCGGTCGAGGCGGGCACCGCCGGTGCCCGCGCACCGACGTTCGAGGTGAGCGGCCACCACTACGCGCTGGTGGTGCTGACCGGACTGGAACCGGCGGCGAGCCTGCCGTACACGGTGCGCCTCGACGGGCGGGCCGTGTGGCCGGAGCCGGACTCGCGGTTCCCGGCCAGCCGGATCCGCACGCTGCCCACCGCGGGCGGTGCGCTGTTCCGGCTTCTGTGCGGCTCGTGCCGCCAGCCGAACGGGTTCGGCGCGCTCGGCTCCGACGCGCTGGAGGCCTACGCGGAGCGGATGGCCCGGCAGCCGGAGGACACCTGGCCGCAGGCGCTGCTGCTGCTCGGTGACCAGGTGTACGCCGACGAGACCACCGTGGCCACGCGGCGCTGGCTCGCGGGGCGGCGGGACCTGCGCCGGGCGCCGGGCAGCGAGGTGACGGACTTCGAGGAGTACGCGCACCTCTACCGCGAGACCTGGGGCGACCCGGCGATGCGCTGGCTGATCTCGACGCTCCCCGTGTCGATGATCTTCGACGACCACGACGTGCGCGACGACTGGAACACCTCCGAGGCGTGGCGCGAGCGCATGCGGCGGCAGCCGTGGTGGGAGGGGCGGCTGCGCGCGGCGTTCATGTCGTACTGGGTGTACCAGCACCTGGGCAACCTGGGCCCGGCCGAGCTCGCCGACGACCCCACGGTGGCCGACGTCCTCGGCGGGCCCGGCGACCGGGCGGAGGTGCTGCGGGAGCTCGCCGACCGGGCCGACCACGAGCTGGACGGCAGGAAGGACGTCCGGTGGAGCTACCGCCGCCAGTTCGGGCGGGTCCGCCTGCTGGTGATCGACAGCAGGGCGGGGCGGATCCTCGGCGGCGGCCGCCGTTCGATGCTGGACGAGGACGAGTTCCGCTGGGTCGAGGACAACGCGGTCGGCGACCACGACCACCTGCTCATCGGCTCGTCACTGCCGTGGCTGCTGCCGCCCGCCTTCTCGCATCTGGAGTCGGCCAACGAGCGCGCCTGCACGCGTCCCGGCAGGCGGGGCAGGTTCGCCGAGTGGATCCGGCAGGCCGCGGACCTGGAGCACTGGGCGGCGTTCCGCGACTCGTTCGACCGGCTCTCCCGCCTCATCGTCCGTATCGGACAGTCCAGGGACGCGCCCGCGACGGTGTCCGTGCTCTCCGGGGACGTGCACCACAGCTACGTCGCCGGTGCGCGGTTCCCGTGGCGGCTCACCTCGGCGGTGTTCCAGTTGACGTGCTCCCCGCTGCACAACAAGGTCCCGTGGTACCTGCGGGGCGTGCTGCGCGCCGGCTGGTGGTCCGTGGCGGAGCGGCTCGCCCGACGGTGGTCCCGGTGGGCCGGGGTCGAACCACCCGAGGTGGAGTGGTCGCGTACCACCGGCCCGCATTTCGGGAACGCCGTGCTGACCCTGGAGCTCGCGGGACGCCGCGCCGAGGCGATCCTCGAATGCGCCCGGCCAGAGGGCCTCGTGGAGCAGGCGCGTCTGCCGCTGGCGCTGTGACGTCGGGGTGAGACCCGGCTGACGAGGTGTCCGTTCCCGGTCGGGTGGTTGCCCGATCCCGGTGCGGTAGAAGTACGTGCCGACTCGTACCGGCGCCCGGTCCGCGGCGCCGGTGCGGGGATGGACTGTTGCCTGTGGACGGTCCGGCCCGGGTGGATTCGACACGAGCTGTCCGGGTACACGGGCATCGCGACGTCCGGTAGGTGGGGGCGTCACCAGGAGCGGGGCTTGCGGCGGCTGGAGTGTTGCCGTTCCTGCGCCGGTGCGGTGAACAGGTCCGGCCGAGCGCGTCGAGGCGGGGGCGGGTGCGGGCTGGCGCAGCGGTGAGGCGGCGCGGAGGTGCCGGTGGCACGGGACGTCCCGGTGGAAGACCCGGGAAAGGCGGACGGTGCCGGCGCGGGCTCGGTGGTCTTCGGACAAGCCCGGGCCCGGCGGGTCCGGGCTCGGCGGGCCGGTGCGGCGCGGGGATGGGACCGCGATGTTCGCGGTCCCGGGCGCCGCGGTCGCCGCGCCGGACGCGGCACGCGCGTCCGGGAGCGCAGCATTCGCGGTGCCGAGCGTGGCACTCGCGCCCGTGGGCGCAGCTTTCGCGATCCTGAGTGCAGCTTTCGCGGTCCTGAACGCAGAACTCGCGGTGCTGAGGGCGGACGTCGCGCGCCGGAACAGGGGTCTCGCGGGGTGGTCAGGTGGTGCGGGGTTCGTGGAGGGGTTCGGGGTTGCTGGTGAAGGTCGCTCCGGTGGGGGTGGTGAGGGTGAGTTGTCCGGTGTGGGGGCACAAGTGGTGGTGCCAGGTGGGGGTGTGTTTGGTGCGGTGGTGGCGGCGGCAGTAGCCGACCAGGTTGGTGGCATTGGTGGTGCCGTGTTGGGCGTGGGGGTGGGCGTGGTCGAGGTCGCCGAACTGTGCCGGACGGCGGCAACCCGGGTGGCGGCACTCGCGGTCCCGCACCCGCACGAAATCATCCGTCACGGCCGGGGGCCGGTAGCGTTGCCGGCCGGCGTCGACGGGCGCGCCGGTGGCGGGGTCGGTGATGATGCGCCGCCACGTGCTGCCCGGTTGGTGGGCGATCTGGTGGGCGAGCCAGGCGGGGATGGGGCCGTGCCCGGCCAGCTCGGCGGGTTCGGTGTTGAGCCCGGCCAGGGTGGTGAGGTCGACGTAGACGTGGATGTCGGCTTTCGGCCCCGGCGGGAGTCCGGTTCCGGACAGCAGGGTGTCGGTGAGGATGTCGGCGCGTAGCTGGTCCAGGGTGCGGGTTTCTCCGGCGCTGCGGAGTTTGCGCGCGGTGTGGTCGAGGCGGGCGTAGATGCTGCTGGCCACCTCCACCGGCAGGTCGGCGACCAGGGTGGCCATGCCGTCCTCGCCGTGGATCAGCTCGACGCGGCGTTTCGGCGCGGCGGCGCTGGGCCCGCTCAGCAGCACCTTCGGGGTCGACCCGGTGGACCTGCCGGTGCACGGCGGCGCGCAGGTTCGGCGGGTTCTTGCCCACCAGCCTGGCAGCCATCCGGGCGTCCACCTCGCGGGCTTGTTCGTCGGTCAGGCACGCGGTGGGCTCGTGCACCTTCGACGCCTTGTCCGCGTCAATCTCCCCACGTCGCAACGCCGCCAACGTCCGCGGCAGGCGGGTCACCAGCGCGTCAGCGAGATCGAGTTGCCGCTCCACGGACCGTTCCGTCATCGCCAGCACCAACGCCAGTTCGACGGCCACATCCCGGCTCCCGCCCCGCAACGCGCGGAACTCGGCCATCCCTTCCAGTATCGACGCCTGCAGCCGCGCGACCGACGCCGCGTCCTCGACGATCCGGTCCAGCACCGCGTCCGGGCCGTACGCTCCGCTCGTGACCATGGCGACTCCTCCCCAGAGACACCTCCACGCTAGCCGTGTAGCTCGCTAACGTCCACGTCATTACGGGTGAATTCCAGTTCACTGAACGTGACCACGTGTGTCCTGAGTGGACGAAAGGGTATCTCGTGCCCGGGGGAGAGCGGCGGTGATCACGGCGGAGCTGAGGGTGAGTGCGCCCGCGGTGACGAGGAAGGCGAAGGCCGCGCCGTCGGTGATGTCGGTGCCCCGGCGGGCGACGGCGAGGCCGACCAGCAGTGCGAGACCGACGGCGCCGCCCAGCTGCTGCGCGGTGGTGAGCACGGCGGAACCGATGCCCGCGTCGTCACCACCGCTGCCGGCGAGCGCGGCGACCGTCAGGGCGGGGAATCCCGCTCCGGCGCCGAGGCCCGCGACGACCATGCCGGGCAGCAGTTCCACCGCGGACTCCGCCCCGGGAACGGCCGCGGCGAGCAGGAGCAGCCCGCACGCGGCGGCCAGGAACGCCGCGATCAGCGCGCGCCGCGTGCCGAGCCGGGCGACGAGGTGCGCGGACGTGGCCACCCCGGTGAGGATGCCGGCGCCGTACGGCAGGAACGCGAGCCCCGCCCGCAGCGGGTCGAGGCCCAGCACGGTCTGCACGTGAAGCATGAGCAGGAACGACATCGCGAAGAACCCACCGGTGAACGGCAGGCTGACCACGACCGCCACCGCCCGCGTCCGCGCGGCGAGAAACGACCGCGGGATCAGCGGCCCCGCCGACCGCCGCTCGACGGCGGCGAACGCCACCGCCAGCGCGCCACCCAGCCCCAGCGCCAGCACGGTCACCGGGTCGGCCCAGCCGGACTCCGCCGCGTGCAGCAATCCGTACACACCGGATACCACGGCACCCGTGCCGAGCACGGTCCCCGGCACACCCAGGCGCGGGACGCCGCCGGCGCGGCTCTCCGGCACCAGGTGCGGCAGCGACAGGAGCGCGATCAGCGCGACCGGCACGTTGCCCAGGAAGATCCAGCGCCACGACGCGAGTCCGGTGAGCACACCGGAGAACACGAGGCCGGAGACCCCGCCACCCACCGCGATGGCACCCCAGGCCGCGAACGCCCGCGCCCGCTCCCGCTCGCCCGGGAACAGCACGCTGATCAGCGCGAGCGCCGCCGGGGCGGCCATCGCCGCGCCGATGCCCTGCCCGAACCGGCCCGCGACCAGCTGCCAGGGTGCGCGGGCGAGCCCGCATGCCGCGCTCGCCACCGCGAACAGCAGCACTCCGGTGAGGAACAGCCGCCTGCGGCCGAGCACGTCCGCCGCGCGACCGAACAACAGCAGCGGCCCGCCGAAGGCCAGGAAGTAGGCGTCGGCGACCCATGTCAGGCTCGCGGTGCCGAAGCCGAGCTCGGCGCGGATCGTCGCCAGTGCCACGTTCACCGCCGTGTCGTCGAGCACGAGCATGAACTGCACCAGGCACAGCACCGCGAGCGCCGACCAGCGGCGGGAGCGGGACGAGAACGCGGTCACGCCTTGACGCTAGCGGCGGGGCGTACCGGCGGGCGATCCTTCCCGGGGACACGTCGTTGCGCGTTACGGCCATAGACTCGCCGCCGTGACCGAAAAGGACTGTGCCGCGCCGATCGGCGTGGGCGCGATCGTCGTCGGCAGCTTCCCGCTCTCGGCGGGAGGGTGGTTCGCGGCGCACCGCCACCCGCAGCACCAGCTGGCGTGGACACCCCGCGGTGTCGTGGTGGTGGAGACCGGCGGGCAGCACTGGGTCCTGCCGCCGACGAGGGCACTGTGGATCCCCGCGGAGCTCGTGCACCGCACCGGCGCCACCCGCGACGCGGAGCTGCGCAGCCTCTATCTCGACGTCGACCGCTGCGGGATCGGCTGGCGCGAGCCCACGCCGGTGGCCGTCGACGGGATGCTCGCCCAGCTGATCGGCTACCTGCACCGGCCGGGTCTGCCCGACGAGGCGCGCCTGCGGGCGGAGGCGATCGTGCCGGACCTGCTCCGGCCGCTGCCCGCGACGCCGGTCGAGGTGCCGGAACCCGCCGACGAGCGGGTGCGGGCGGTGGCGGCCGCGCTGTTGGCGCGGCCGGGTGACCGGCGCGGCCTCGCCGAGCACGCCCGCGCGGCCGGGGTCAGTCGCCGCACACTGACCCGGCTGTTCGTCCAGGACACCGGGATGAGCTTCGAGCGGTGGCGCACCCACGTGCGGATGCGCGCGGCGCTGGCGCTGCTCGCCGAGGGCAGACCGGTCGCCGCGGTGGCGCACCAGGTCGGGTACGCCACCGCGAGCGCGTTCCTCGCCGCGTTCCGCCGCACCGTGGGGACCTCGCCCAGCGACTACCTCGCCGCCGCTCACACCGACCACACGCGCGGCCAGTCGCGGGCGCGCAGCAGCGCGTCGGTGCCGCCGTCGGCGTAGACCACCGACCCGTACAGCAGCGCCGCGTCCGGGCCGAGCAGGAAGTCGACGACCGCGGCCACCTCCTCGGGGGTGCCGGGCGCCTGCCGGGGGACGGGGAACGCGTCGAGCGCCGCCGCGAGGTCCGGGTCCTCGCGCACCCGCGCGGTCATCGGCGTGTCGACGAAGCCGGGTGCCACGGCGTTGAGCCGGATCCCCGCCCCGGCCCACCCGGCGCCCGGCGCGTGGCCGCGCACGTACCAGGCGACGGCCGCCTTGGTCGCCGGGTAGGCCGCGAGCCCACCGTGCTCGTCGGCCAGCGCGCACGCGGCTCGCTCGTCCCCGGCGAGGCACGCCTCGGCGAGCTCGACCGGCCAGTTCGGCTGGCACGTCGCCGAGTTGGAGGACAGGCACACCGCGGCGGGCCGGTCACCCCCGGCGAGCGCCGGGCGCAGCGCGTCGAGCAGGGTCACCGTGCCGAAGTAGTTCACCGAGACCACCGGCGCCGCCGGAGCGTGCCGGGTGCCGGCCAGCCCCGCGCTCGTCACCACCCCGTCCAGCCGCCCGCCGGAGAGCCGGGTCAGCTCCCCGGCCGCGTGCTCGCGCCCGGCCGGGGTGCCGAGGTCCGCGACGACCTCGGCGTCGCGCAGGTCCACGGTGAGGACGCGCTCGCCCCGGCCGGACAGCCGGGCGGCGACGGCCGCGCCGATCCCTGAGGCGGCACCCGTGATCGCGATCGTCCGCATCCCACCAGCGTACGAGTGTCCCATCATTGATGCAATCACTGATTGACAGCGGGCGGGCACGGGTGCTGTGCTGGGCGGATGGCAGGGACGACCGAGGCCACGTCCGCCCGGCAGCGGCTCTTCGCCGCCGCGGAGCGGCTGATGCTGGACTCCGGCTACGAGCGGGTGTCGGTGCGGGCGGTCAACGCGGCCGCCGGGATGAATCCGGCCGCCGTCCACTACCACTTCGGCTCCAAGGACGCCTTCGCCGCCGCGTTGCTGGAGGACCGGCTCGGCCCGCTGTGGGAGGAACCGCTGGCCGCGCTCGAACGCCGCCGGGCGGAGGGCTCGGTACCCACCGCGCGCGAGCTCGTCGACGTCGCCGTCGGCCCGCTGCTGCCGCTCGCGGCCGAGCCGAAGGGCAGGCTGTGGCTGCACATGCTCGCCCGGCTCACGCTGGGCAGGCGGGCGCCGGAGTGGAGCTCGCGCTGGTTCGGCCTCGAACCGTGGGTGGACCTGCTCCGGCAGGCCCGCCCCGGGCTCACCGCGGGCGCGGCGCGGGCCCGGTGGGTGGCCGGGTTCACGCTGATCCTGCACGCCTTCGGCGACCCGCTCGCCGACGTGCCCCGCGCCGAGGCGGTGCCCGACGTCCCGCCGGACGTGCTCGTCGCGTTCGTCGCCGCCGGGCTCGACGCGCCCCCGGGGGAGCGTCGGTGACCGGCCTGTTCGCGCCGGCGCGGCTGGGCCCCGTGCCGCTGCGCAACCGGATCATCAAGGCCGCCACGTTCGAGGGCCGCACCCCGCACGCCCTCGTCACCGACGACCTCGTCGAGTTCCACCGCGCCACCGCACGCGGCGGCGCCGGCCTGACCACCGTCGCCTACTGCGCGGTGAGCCCCGAGGGCCGCACCCACCGGCACCAGCTCTGGCTGCGCCCCGAGGCGGTCGCCGGGTTGCGCGGGCTGACCGACGCCGTGCACGCCGAGGGCGCCGCGGTGGCCGCGCAGATCGGGCACGCGGGCCCGGTGGCCAACGCCGCCTCCAACCGGGCGCCCGCGATCGCGCCCACCCGCATGTTCTCCCCGCTCGGGATGCGCCTCACCCGGGCGGCGACGGAGGCCGACCTCGACCGGATCGTCGCCGCGCACGCCGGGGCGGCCCGGCTCGCCTACGAGTCCGGGTTCGACGCCGTCGAGATCCATTGCGGACACAACTACCTGGCGAGCGCGTTCCTCAGTCCACGGCTGAACACCCGCACCGACTCCTACGGCGGCAGCCTCGCCAACCGCGCCCGCTTCCCGCTGGCCGTCACGAGAGCCGTGCGCGACGCCGTCGGCGACCGGATGGCGATCACCGTGAAGCTCAACATGGACGACGGCGTGCCCGGCGGGTTCTGGCTCGACGAGAGCCTGCAACTGGCCCGCTGGTTCGAGCGGGACGGCACGGTGGACGCCCTGCAGCTCACGGCGGGCAGCTCGCTGCTCAACCCGATGTACCTGTTCACCGGCGACGCGCCGGTGCGCGAGTTCGCCGCCGCGTTCCCCCCTCCGCTGCGCTGGGGCATCCGGCTGGGCGGGCGGGCGTTCCTGCGCGAGTACCCGTTCCGGGAGGCCTACCTGCTGGAGCGGGCGCGGCAGTTCCGGCACGAGACGGCGCTGCCGCTGATCCTGCTCGGCGGCATCACGCGCCGGGAGACGATGGAGGCCGCGCTGGCCGAGGGCTTCGCCTTCGTCGCGATGGCGCGGGCGCTGCTGCGCGAGCCAGGCCTGCCGCGCCGCCTCGAGGCCGAACCAGGCGCGCGGTCCCTGTGCGTGCACTGCAACAAGTGCATGCCGACCATCTACCGGCGCACCCGTTGTGTGCTGGCCGCCGAGGCGCCCGGGCAGTGAACGCCACCTTCGTGCCGCCTGCGCTCACCGGGGGAGGCCGCCGCGGGCCACCAGCTGGGCGGCGATGACGTTCCGCTGGATCTCGTTGGTGCCCTCGCCGACGATCATGAGCGGCGCGTCCCGGAAGTACCGCTCGACGTCGAACTCGGTGGAGTAGCCGTACCCGCCGTGCACCCGGACGGCCGACAGGGCGATCTCCATGGCCGTCTCGGACGCGAACAGCTTCGCCATCCCGGCCTCCAGGTCGCTGCGCCGCCCGCTGTCGTAGCAGCGCGCCGCGTGCAGCACGAGCTGCCGCGCGGCGCTGTAGCGGGTCGCCATGTCGGCGAGCTGGTTGCCCACCGACTGGTGCCGCCAGATCGGCTTGCCGAAACTCTCCCGCTGCTGGGCGTAGGCGAGCGAGTCGTCGAGCGCGGCCCTGGCGACGCCGAGCGCGCGGGCGGCCACCTGGATGCGGCCGATCTCCAGCCCCTTCATCATCTGGGTGAACCCCTGGCCCTCCTCGCCGCCGAGCAGCGCGGCCCGGGGAGCGCGGTACCCCGCGAACGACAGCTCGCAGGTCTCGACGCCCTTGTAGCCGAGCTTGGACAGATCCCGCGAGACCGCCAGTCCCTCGCCGTGCTCGGCGAGCAGGATACCGATGCCGGCGTGCGGGGGAGTGGCCGCCGGATCGGTCTTGCACAGCAGCGCGATGACGCCCGCCCGCCGCGCGTTGCTGATCCAGGTCTTCGTGCCGTCGACCACGTAGTCCTCGCCGTCCCGGCGCGCGGTGGTGGTGATCGCCTGCAGGTCGGAACCGCCGCCGGGCTCGGTGAGCGCCATGGCCGCACGGATCTCGCCCGTCGCCATCCTCGGGAGGTACCGCGCGCGCTGGCCGGGGGTGCCGAAGCGGGCGAGCAGCGTGGCCACGACGGAGTGGCCGCCCATCGCCCCGGCGAGACTCATCCAGCCGCGCGCCAGCTCCTCGGTGACCCGCGCGAAGCACGGCGCCGACACGGCGACCCCGCCGTAGGCCCGCGGCACGGCGAGCCCGAACACGCCGAGGCCCTTCATCCGCTCGATCAGCCGCTCCGGGTAGACGTCGCCGTGTTCCAGCTCGCGCACCACCGGGCGCACGTCCCGGTCGACGAACGCGCGCACGGTCGCGACGATCGCCTCTTCCTCGTCGGCCAGCGGGTCCATCGGCCGTCCCCCTCGCGCTCGGTGCCGGGTCCGCCCGAGGGTACGGCGCGGGCACCGTAACGTCCGCGCCGTGCACACCGAGAGACCATCCGTGAGACGCCGGGACACCATCACCGCATGCCTCGCCGCCGCCCTGCTGACGGCCGGATGCGCCGCTCCGGGCACGCCACCGGGCGCGCCCGCCACGGTCACGGTGACCGCGAGCGGGCCCGCCGGCCCCGATCCGGATCCGCCGGTGGAGAGCACGCCGGAGCGGGCGCCGAGCACGGCGGAGCTGATCACCGTCCCGGACGTCGCGGGGATGAACCATCAGAAGGCGCAGGACACGATGCAGGCGGCGGGCCTGTTCAACCTGCGTGAGGTGGACGGCACCGGGCAGGGCCGGATGCTGGTCTGGGACCGCAACTGGGTCCAGGTCGGCCAGGACCCGCCCGCGGGAACGCGGGTGCCACCCGGGACCGTCGTCACCCTCACGGCGGTCAAGTACACCGACTGACCGCCGGCCACCGGCGGCGGGTAGCCTCGTCAGTAGTTGAGCGTTGAACTAGACGAGGAGCCGTGATGCAGTTCGGGATCTTCACCGTCGGCGACGTCACCCCGGACCCCACCACCGGGCGCGCGCCGACCGAGGCCGAGCGGATCAAGGCGATGGTGACCATCGCGCAGAAGGCCGAGGAGGTGGGGCTCGACGTCTTCGCGACGGGGGAGCACCACAACCCGCCGTTCGTGCCGTCGTCGCCGACCACGATGCTCGGCTACGTCGCCGCGCGCACCGAGCGGCTGATCCTGTCCACCGCGACGACGCTCATCACCACCAACGACCCGGTGAAGATCGCCGAGGACTACGCGATGCTGCAGCACCTGGCCGACGGCCGGGTGGACCTCATGCTGGGGCGCGGCAACACCCCGCCGGTCTATCCGTGGTTCGGCCAGGACATCCGTCAGGGCATCCCGCTCGCCATCGAGAACTACCACTTGCTGCACCGGTTGTGGCGGGAGGACGTCGTGGACTGGGAGGGCCGGTTCCGCACCCCGCTGCGGGGCTTCACCGCGACACCCCGCCCGCTGGACGGCGTGCCGCCGTTCGTCTGGCACGGCTCCATTCGCAGCCCCGAGATCGCCGAGCAGGCCGCCTATTACGGCGACGGGTTCTTCGCCAACCACATCTTCTGGCCCAAGGAGCACTTCATCCGGCTGGTCGGCCTGTACCGGGAGCGGTTCGAGCACCACGGGCACGGCACCGCCGACCAGGCGATCGTCGGCCTGGGCGGGCAGGTGTTCCTGCGCGAGCGCTCGCAGGACGCCGTGGCCGAGTTCCGGCCCTACTTCGACCACGCGCCCGTCTACGGCGGCGGGCCTTCGCTGGAGGAGTTCACCGAGCAGACGCCGCTGACCGTGGGCAGCCCGCAGGAGGCGATCGACAAGACCCTCACCTTCCGCGAGCACTTCGGCGACTACCAGCGGCAGCTGTTCCTGGTCGACCACGCCGGACTGCCGCTGAAGACCGTGCTCGAGCAGCTGGACCTGCTCGGCGAGCGGGTCGTGCCCGTCCTGCGGGCGGAGCTGGACGCGCGGCGCCCGGCGCACGTGCCGGACGCGCCCACGCACGCCAGCCTGCGCGCGGCCGCCGCGCGGTGACGGAGCGGCATGGTGACCGGGCCGCACGGTGACGGGGCGGCATTGGTGACGGGGCGGCATTGGTGACCGGGCGGCATTGGTGACGGGGCCGCACGGTGACGGGGCGGCATGGTGACCGGGCCGGACGGTGCCACGGGACTGGGGTGTCGTGCTTCGCGCGTATGCGGAGTGGGGTCCACGCACGCCAGCCTGCGCGCGGTGGTCGTGTGGTGACCGGACGGCCCGGTGACCGGGCGCCCGGCGCCACGGGGGCCGTCGGGCACACTGGCGCCATGCACGTCCGCGAAGCCACCGCCGCCGACTGGCCCGCGATCTGGCCGTTCCTGCGGCGCATCGTCGCCGAGGGCACCACCTACACGCTGCCGCGCGACCTGGGCGAGGACGCGGCGCGGGCGATGTGGATGCTCGACCCGCCCGGCCGCACGGTCGTCGCGGAGGACGGCGGCGTGGTCGTCGGCTCGGCGAAGGTGTGCCCCAACTACCAGGGGCCCGCCGCGCACGTCGCCAACGCGAGTTTCCTGGTCGACCCCGGCCACGGCGGTCGCGGCGCGGGCCGCGCGCTCGGCGAGTACGTGCTCGACCTGGCCCGTGCGGACGGCTACCGCGCGATGCAGTTCAACGCCGTGGTCGAGACCAACACCCGGGCGGTGGCGCTGTGGCGCTCGCTCGGCTTCGAGATCGTGGGCACGGTGCCCGAGGCGTTCCGGCACCCGGAGCACGGCTACGTCGGCCTGCACGTCATGCACCGCAGGCTCTGACGCGCCCCCGCGGCTCAGCCCTGCTGGGCCGCGCCCGCCCCGGTCACCGGCAGCACCGGGTAGGCCACCTTGATCCCGGCTCGGTCGAGGGCGCCCTTGAGGTGGCCCCGCAGGGCCCGGCCCAGCGCCCACTGCTCGCCGGGCTGCGTGGTGACCAGCACCCGCACGGTCACCGCGCCGTTGCCGATGGCCACGACCCCGCTGATCTCCGGTGCCCCCACGATCTTCGCCGCGTACTCGGGGTCCTGGGCGAACTCCTCGATGCTGCGCCGGATGACGTCCTTGGCGCCGTCGACGTCGACCGAGTAGTCCAGCGGCAGCTCGACGACGGCGTTGGCCCAGTCCTGGTTCATGTTGCAGACGCGCAGGATCTCGCCGTTGCGCACGTACCACAGTCCGCCGTTGAGGTCGCGGATCTTCGTGATGCGCAGGGTGACCGCCTCGACGGTCCCGACCGCGTCCCCCGCGTCGATCACGTCGCCGACGCCGTACTGGTCCTCGACCATCATGAACAGGCCGGACAGGAAGTCCTGCACGAGGCTCTGCGCGCCGAACCCGATCGCCAGGCCGAGAACGCCCGCGCTGGCCAGGATCGGGGCGATGTCGATGCCGACCTGGCTGAGGACCGTCACGAACGCGACGCCGAAGATCACGAACGTCGAGACGCTCTTGAGCACCGAGGCGATCGTCCGCGCCCGCTGCCGCTGGCGCTCGCCGCGCGAGGTCTCGGCCGCGTGGACGATCCGGCCGCCCACCCGGGAGCGGTTGAGCCGCTCGCGGGAGCTGACCATGCGCCGGGTCAGCTGGTCGATGACGCGGCCGACGACCGCGCGCAGCACGAGCGCGACGACCACGACGATCGCGATGTTGATCGCACCGGAGATCAGTCCGCTGGCGTTCTGGTCGAGCCAGGTGCTGACCGGGTCGGCCTGCGCCGCCGGCATGGGCATGCTCTGCTCCTCTCCCTCCGCGGTCCCCCGCGGGGCGAGGGTGACACGAGCCGGCTGGAGCCGCCGGACGCGGGGTCGCGACCGGGTGGGACCCACCACACCGGACCGCGGGCGAGCGTGCCGCTACCGTGGGCGATCAAGGGGGTGAGCCGCCATGACGGGGACCGTGGGCACGACGGGTGCCGCGCGCGGGTCCGCGGGGAGGCCGGCGCGCTCGTGGTTGCGGCCGCGTGTGGTGCTGCGGGTGGCGTGCCTGCTCGCGCTCGCCGGGGTGGCCGCGCTGCTCGTGGTCCGCTTCGCCGGGCTCGACGACGGCACCTACCTCGCGATCCCGGTGTCCGGACTGCCGTACGTCGCGGCGGTGTCGGTCGTGCTGCTGCTGGTGACCCTGCCGCTGCGCTCCCCGGCGCTGGTGCTGACCGCGCTGGCGCTCGTCGTCGTCCAGCTGGCCCTGCTGACACCGCGGTTCGTCGCGGACGGCACCGACATCCCGCCGGAGGCGCCGACGCTGCGCGTGGCCACCAGCAACACGCTGCGCGGCGGCGCCGACCCGCACGCCCTCGTCGACCTGGTGCGCGAGCAGCGGATCGACGTGCTCGCCGTGCAGGAGTTCACCAGCCACGACGCGGTGCGGGCACTGGACGACGCGGGGATGTGGGAGCTGATGCCCTACCGCGAGCTGCACCCCGAGATCGACACCTCGATCTACTCCCGGCTGCCGCTGCGGGACGCGGGCCTGCTGGACGCGCCCACCACCTGGCCGCAGACGGCCGCGACGGCGCGGGTCGGTGGCCGGGACGTGCGGCTGGTGGCCGTGCACCTGTACTACCCGTACGGCGACCCCGGGCGGTGGGCCCGCGACCTGGCCGCGCTGCGGGGCGCCGCCGGACCGGACGTCGTCCTGCTGGGCGACTTCAACGCCACCCTCGATCACACGCCGATGCGCGAGCTGCTCGCCGGGGGCCTGACCGACGCGCACGCCGAGCTCGGGCACGGCTGGGCGCCGACGTGGCCCGCCCGGGGGACGTTCCCGCCGCTGCTGCAGCTGGACCACGTGCTGTACGGCTCCGGCCTGGCGGCGGTGTCGGTGAGCGAGCACGTCGTGCCCGGCACCGACCACCACGCCGTCGTGGCTGAGCTGGCCGTACTGCCCCGGGGGTGAGCGACGCGGCTCGCGCGTCGCCCACCCCGGAGCCGGGCCGGTCAGGCGGTGCCGAACGCGGTCCGCAGAGCGGCGCTCGCCTGCCCGATGGCGGCCTCGGCGGCGTGGGTCTCGCGCAGCGCGTTGAGCATCACGAAGTCGTGGATGGTGCCGAGGTACCGCACGGCGGTCACCGGCACCCCCGCCTGCCGCAGCTTCGCGGCGTAGGCCTCGCCCTCGTCCCGCAGCACGTCCGCCTCGGCGGTGATGACCAGCGCGGGCGGCAGCCCGGCCAGGTCGTCGACGGTGGCGCGCAGCGGTGAGGCGGTGATCTCGGCGCGCCGCGCGGGGTCGGGCAGGTACTGGTCGAGGAACCAGCGCATGCCCTCGGTGGTGAGGAAGTACCCGCCCGCGCCGAACCGGCGGTAGGACTCGGTCGGCGACTCCAGGGTGGTGTCGGTGACCGGGTAGAACAGCACCTGCTGCAGGAAGCGCACGTCGCCGCGCTGCTTGGCGAGCAGGGTCACCGCGGCGGCCATGTTGCCGCCGGCCGAGTCGCCCGCGATGGCGATGCGCGACGGGTCCAGGTCGTGCTCGGCGCCGTGCCGGGCCACCCAGGCGGCCACGGCGTAGTTCTCCTCGACGGCGACGGGGTAGCGCGCTTCGGGGGAGCGGCTGTACTCCGGGAACACCACGGCCGCCCCTGCGCCCACGGCCAGCTCACGGACCAGCCGGTCGTGGGTGTGGGAGTTGCCGAACACCCAGCCCGCGCCGTGCAGGTAGACCAGCACGGGCAGCGGGCCGGAGCTGCCCGCGGGGCGGAGGATGCGGACGTCGACGTCCCCGTCCGGCCCGCCGGGCACGGTGAGGTCGGTGATGTCCACGTCGGGTCTGGCGATGTCGCCGGACTGCACCTCGTCGACGGTCCGGCGGCCCTCGGCGGGGCCCAGCTCGTACAGGAACGGCGGTTGCGCGGTGGCCTCCACGAAGGCCTGTGCCGCGGGTTCGAGGGACAGCTGGTGCGGGTTGGCGGTCATGCGGTGCTCCTCGGGTGCTGAGTGGGTGGTGCGGACAGGAAGAACAGTAGAGCGCAGTTGAATTGTGCACAACTAAATTGCGCCCGATGAGATGATGGCCACTTCATTTGCGTCCGGCCCCCTGCTGCGGCAGCATGGGCTGACTGGGCAGTTACCGAGAAGGAGGTCCCATGGCGGTCGACGCGGCCACCCCCCGGCTCGACGAGCAGGTGTGCTTCGCCCTGCACGCGGCCTCGCGCGCCGTCACCGCGCTGTACCGGCCGCTGCTCGACGACCTCGGCCTCACCTACCCGCAGTACCTGGTGATGCTGGACCTGTGGGAGCACGGCGACCGGGGCGTGAAGGAGCTCGGAAAGGCGCTGTCGCTGGACTCCGGCACGCTGTCGCCGCTGCTCAAGCGGCTGGAGAAGGCCGGCCTGGTGCGCCGCGAGCGCCGCGGCGACGACGAGCGCTCCGTGCGGGTCACGCTCACCGGGGACGGCGACCGGCTCCGCGACAAGGCGGTGCCGCTGCCCGGTCTCGTCGGGGACGCGATGGGCCTCGACGCGGCGCAGCTGGACGAGCTGCGGGTCACGCTGAACCGGCTGACCGACTCGGTGACCCGCTACCGGACCGGCCTCGGTTCCTGACCCGGTCAGCCCGGCTCGTCCAGCGCGTCGATCTCGGACAGAACCTCCTCCGCCCCGAGGCGGTACGCGCAGCGGAAGTCGATGGGACAGTCCAGGTGGGGACACGGGTTGCAGCCCACCTCAACCCGGGCGATCCGGTGCCGGGGCGGCGGATGCGCCCAGCGCACCGGATCCCCGGCGAGGAACACGGTGACGGTCCGGCCGCCCACGGCGGCGGCCAGCTGCGTGGCGCCGGTGTCGTTGCCCACGAGCACGTGGGCCTCGCGGAGCAGCAGGGCGTAGCCACCGAGGGACGTCCGGCCTGCCAGGTCGAGCGAGGGCTGGGTCATCGCCGCCGCGACCCGGCCGGTCCGGTACCGCTCGGCCCGCACCCCGCCGAGCACGATCCGCAGCCCGCGCCGGGCGAGCGCGTCGCCCACCTCCGCGAACCGCTCGGGTGGCCACCGGCGGCTGCTGGCGCCCGCGCCCGGATGCAGCACCGCGTACTCGCCGGGGCGCAACCCGAACCGGTCGCGCAGGCGCGCCCACTCGGCGTGGTCGGCCGCCCGCAGCGGGAACTCCAGCTCGCCCGCCCCCGGCGGCACCTCGGCGCCGAGCCGTTCCATCAGCCGCAGATGCCGGTCCACCTCGTGGGTCTCGCGGGGATACGGCACGTGCAGCCCGGGATCGCGCGCGGGTTCCCACCCGCCGGGCCGGAACCCGGCGATCCGGTTCGCCCCGAGCAGCTCGGTGACCTCGTTCGCGCGCGGATTGTCGCCGTAGCACTGCACCGCGAGGTCGAAGTGGCGGGCGTGCGCCGCCACGAGGAAGTCCGGCAGCGCCTCCGGCTGGGGCGGCCGTTCGGGGATGCCGGGATATCCGGGAAACGGCAGCAGCTCGTCGGCGTAGCGCCGGAGGCGGGCCAGCACCGGCGCCGTCTCGGACCACGTGACCACGGTGATCCGCAGGTCCGGCCGGGTCCGGCGCAGTGCACGCCAGGCGGGCGCCGAGCAGATCAGGTCGCCGAGGCCGACGCTCAGCCGCACCAGCGCGATGCGGCGGAGGCGGGGGTCGCGCAGGACGGGCATGGTGAGGCTGTTCCCCACCTGTCCCCGATCATGCCTGCCCGCGCCGATCGACTCGTCGCCGGCCACGCCCCCCGGGCAGTCCGAACCGGACTCCCGGCGGGCCCGGCGTCCTCGATGGACACCGTCACCGGCGCCGTGCGAGATCGTCCGCGGCGGCCGCGCCGGGGCACGGCGGCATGGTCGCCGCGATCGGCACCGCGTGAGTGACCCGTTCGGGGACGTTTGCCCGGTCGGCGGCCGGGTATGCGAGCCGTGCGGTACGCGCGAGCCGAGGAGGCGATGACGCCATGACGGACGGGGCCGTACGACACCGCGGCGGGGACTTCTGCCATCCGAGAGGTCTGCTCGACGCCTGTCTGCTCCTGCTGATGCGCGAGCGTCCCGCGCACGGCTACGAGCTGAGGTCCCGCCTCGCCCGGCTCGGCCTCACCGAGCAGGCGCCCGGGTCGATCTACCGGGCGCTGCGCCGCCTGCACGCCGACGGCCTCGCGCGAGCGTCGTGGCAGCACTCCGCCTGCACCGGGCCGGACCGCCGCGTCTACGCGATCACTCCCGAGGGGGAGGAGGCGCTCGAGCTCACCCGCGCCGCCGCGGTCGACCTGGTGCACACGCTGGACACGTTCCTCGCCGAGTACCACCGCGTCTCCTCGGCCGTGCCGGAGCAGGGCCGCTCGATGGGTGCGGGAGCACTTACCGGAGCCCGGGAGCCTTCCTAGTGTCCGGGTGGTCGTAGCCCAGCGAGAGGGACCGTGGCGGGAGGCCGAGACGGGTGAGCAGCGCGGCGGGGACCGTGGCCGGCGTGCCGGGTGACGACTCCGGCTTCGAGCGGATCCGCGCCGTCGCCGACGCGATCCTCTACGAGGGCTACCTGCTCTACCCCTACCGGAAGTCCTCGCCCAAGAACCGGGTCCGCTGGCAGTTCGGCGTCCTCGCGCCGCGAGCGTGGGCGGAACGGGTGGGACCGGTCGCCGAGAGCGTGGCCGGTTCCGTCGAGTCGTGGCGGCAGCACACCGAATGCCTCGTGGAGACCCGCGCCGACCCCGCCGGGGTCGTGCTGCGCGCCCGGGTCCGGTACCTGCAGCTGCAGGCGAAGCGGGTGGAACGCCGCACGGCGGACGGCGGCCACGAACCCGTCGAGTCGCTCGAGTACGGCGGGCGGCCGCACCTGACGTTCGACGAGGCGGTGCCCCGCGAGCACGACCTCGTGGTGACGCTGGCCGAGATCCTCGGCGGCGGCCGCGTGTTCGACGTCGGCGCGCCCGGGGCGACCGACACGGAGCCGCTCGGCGACCGCGGCCGCGTGCTGCGGTGGCGGTGGCCGGTGGCGGCCACCGCCACCCTCGCCGCGGAACGCCTCGACGCCCCGGTGCCCGCCTTCCGGCTGTCCCTGACCACCGCCAACACCGGCTCGTCGGCCGGGCCGGACACTCCGCGCCCCGAGGTGCTGCGCCACTCGCTGATCGCGGCGCACACCCTGCTGCGCGGCGAGGGACTGCGCTTCCCCTCGCTGATCGACCCGCCCGCGTGGGCCGGGTCGCACGCGCGCCGGTGCCGCAACGTGCACACGTTCCCCGTGCTCGCGGGCGACGACGCCGGCCCGGGCACCGGAACCGGGATGCTGTCCTCCCCGATCCTGCTCTACGACGACCCGCGGGTGGCCCCGGAAAGCCCCGGCGACCTGCACGACGCCGCGGAGATCGACGAGATCCTCTCCCTGCGCACGCTGACGCTGACCGAGGACGAGAAGCGCGAGGCACGGGCCACCGACCCGCGCGCCGCGGAGATCCTCGACCGCGTGCACGGCATGCCGGAGGAGGTGCTGGCCCGGCTGCACGGCGCGGTCCGCTCGCTGCGCCCCGATCCCACCGTGCCCCGCGAACCCACCACGAACGCGACCGACGAAGGAGAGACCTGATGGCCCGCATGGACGCCATCGAACTCCTCGCGCACGACCACCGCATGGTCGAGCAGCTCTTCCGCGACTACCACGCGGCCGCCTCCGCCGAGCAGCGGCGCGGCGTCGTCCAGATCACCGTCCGCGAGCTGTCCAAGCACGCCGCGCTGGAGGAGCTCATGGTCTACCCGCTGGCCAGGAAGGTCCTGCCGGACGGCGCGCGCGAGATCGACGAGCACCTCGCCGAGCACCGCGACGTGAAGAAGACCCTGGCCGCACTCGACACGATGCCCGCGGGCGACGAGCGGATGGACTCGCTGATGGCCGAGCTGCGCCGCGAGGTCGCCGAGCACGTGCGGGAGGAGGAGGGCGAGCTGCTGCCGAAGCTGCGCGGCGCACTCGACCAGCAGGCCCTCGACGAGCTGGGGGAGGCCCTGGACAAGGCCAAGCGGACCGCCCCGACCCGCCCCCACCCGCGGGCCCCGGACCGGCCGCCGGGCCTGACCTTCGCGGGCCCGGTGGCCGCCATCTACGACCGGCTCCGAGACCGACTGCAAGGGAGACCGCAGACATGAGCGTGGACAGCGGCGTACCGGGCCGGGAGGCGGCCCGCGCGGAGCACCGGCAGGGCTTCGACGAGATCAGCATCCTCTGGATCTCCGAGGGGATGAGCTGCGACGGGGACACCGTGTCCATGACCGCGTCGGGCCAGCCGGCGATCGAGGACGTGGTGCTGGGGTTGATCCCGGGCCTGCCGAAGGTCAACCTCCACAACAAGGTGCTCTCCCCGAGCGTGGGCGGCGAGGACTTCCTCCGGCCCTTCCGGGCCGCCGCGCGGGGCGAGCTGAGGCCGTTCATCCTCGTGATCGAGGGCTCGGTCCCCAACCAGAACATCATCGAAGGCGACGGCTACTGGACCTCGTTCGGCAACGACCCGGACACCGGGGAGCCGCTGACCCTCAACTGGTGGATCGACCAGCTCGCACCGAAGGCGTGGGCCGTGGTGGCCGCGGGCACGTGCGCCACCTACGGCGGGATCCACGCGATGGCGGGCAACCCGACCGGCTGCATGGGACTCGCCGACTACCTCGGCTGGGACTTCCGGTCCGAGGGGGCGCTGCCGATCGTGAACGTGCCGGGCTGCCCGATTCAGCCGGAGAACTTCATGGAGACCCTGACGTGGGTGCTCTACCACGCCGCGGGCGCCGCGCCGCCACCCCCGCTCGATGAGAAGCTGCGTCCACAGTGGCTGTTCGGCAAGACCGTGCACGAGGGCTGCGACCGCGCCGCCTACTACGAGCAGTCCGATTTCGCCAAGGACTACAACTCGCCGAAGTGCCAGGTGAAGGTGGGCTGCTGGGGCCCGATCGTCAACTGCAACGTGCCCAAGCGCGGCTGGATGTCCGGGGTCGGCGGCTGCCCGAACGTCGGCGGCATCTGCATCGCGTGCACGATGCCGGGCTTCCCGGACATGTTCATGCCGTTCATGGACGAGCCCACGGGCGGCAGCCTGTCGTCGATCCTGAACAAGCCCTACGGCGCCTTCATCCGGCGCATGCGTGCCATCAGCAACGTGGCCGCGAACAAGGAACCCAAGTGGCACCACAACGGGCCGGCGCTGACCAGCGGCTACGACCCGCGATACCGGCCCTGACCCGATTCCCGGACGCGCACACCACCACGGCAGGAGGACGGCAGCGATGACGGCCACCCAACCCCGGCGCAGCGCCGGCCAGGAGGAGGGCGAACTCGTCGAGATGGCCTGGGATCCGATCACCCGGATCATCGGCAACCTCGGCATCTACACCAAAATCGACTTCACGAACCGCCAGGTGGCCGAGTGCCACAGCACGTCGTCCCTGTTCCGCGGCTACTCGGTGTTCATGAAGGGCAAGGACCCTCGCGACGCCGGGTTCATCACCACCCGCATCTGCGGCATCTGCGGGGACAACCACACGACGTGCTCGCACTACGCGCAGCAGATGGCCTACGGCATCAAGCCCCCGCCGCTGGCCGAGACGATCGTGAACCTCGGCGAGGCCGCCGAGTACATGTTCGACCACACGATCTTCCAGGACAATCTCGTCTTCGTCGACTTCTGCGAGGCGATGGTCAAGGAGACCAACCCCGGTGTCCTCGCGCGGGCCGAGAAGACCGAGGCGCCCGGCGCGGCCGTGCACGGCTACCGGACCATCGCCGACATCATGCGGTCGTTCAACCCCTTCGAGGGCGCCGTCTACAAGGAGGCGCTGCAGGTCAGCCGCATCACCCGGGAGATGTTCTGCATCATGGAGGGGCGGCACGTGCATCCGTCCACCCTGTACCCGGGCGGGGTGGGCACGATGCCGGAGCCCACCACGTTCACCGACTACCTGTCCCGGCTGGTCCGCGTGCTCGACTTCGTGAAAAAGTCGGTCGCCCTCAACGACGACGTGTTCGACTTCTTCTACGAGGCGCTGCCCGGCTACGAGGAGGTCGGCAGGCGCCGCGTGCTGCTCGGCTGCTGGGGCGCGTGGAACGACCCCGCCGTCTGCGACTACCGCTACGCGTCGATGAACGACTGGGGCAAGGCCATGTTCGTCACGCCCGGCGTCATCGTCGACGGCGAGATCGTCACCAACAACCTCGTCGACATCAACCTCGGCATGCGCATCATGCTCGGCAGCTCGTTCTACGAGGACTGGGTCAACGAGGAGCCGTTCGTCACCCGGGACCCGCTCGGCAACCCGGTCGACATGCGGCACCCGTGGAACCAGACCACCGTGCCGGTGCCGCAGAAGCGCGACTTCGACAACAACTACAGCTGGGTGATGAGCCCGCGCTGGTTCGACGGCAAGGACCACCTCGCGCTGGACACCGGCGGCGGCCCGTTCGCGCGGCTGTGGTCCACCGCGCTGTCCGGGATGGTGGACACGCCGTACGTGAAGTCCACCGGTTCGGGTGTGCGGATCTCCCTGCCGAAGAGCGAGCAGCTGCCGGACATGACGCTGGAGTGGAAGATCCCGCACGACAAGCAGGGCGCTCCGCTGTCCAACGCGATCGAGCGGGACCGCGCCCGCGTGTACTTCGTCGCCTACGCCGCCGCGATGGCGCTGAAGTTCGTCGAGGACGGGCTGGCCCTGGTGCGGGCCGGGGACACCCGCATCTTCACCGACTTCGAGGTGCCGGACGAGGCCGTCGGCTGCGGCTTCCACGAGGCCGTCCGCGGCGTGCTCTCCCACCACATGGTCATCAAGGACAAGAAGATCGCGAACTACCACCCGTACCCGCCGACACCGTGGAACGCCAGCCCGCGGGACAGCTACGGCACGCCAGGGCCCTACGAGGACGCGGTGCAGAACACCCCGATCTTCGAGGAGAACGGGCCGGACGACTTCAAGGGCGTCGACATCATGCGCGCCGTCCGCAGCTTCGACCCGTGCCTGCCCTGCGGGGTGCACATGTACCTGGGCGGCGGCAAGGAACTGCGCAAGCTGCACTCGCCGACCTTCGGGGGCATCAATGGCTAGCCAGGGCGGAACGCGGCTCGACGATGGCGCCGTCGAGCGGCGGCTCGCCCGGCTGGACGAGCTGCTGGCTCACGTCGAGCGCTACCCGGGGCCGACCGCGGACACGGCCCTGGAGGCGGTGCGGACGCTCACCGACGTCTACGGCGAGGCGCTGGCCAGGATGGTGGACCTCGCCGCCGACCGGGCAGGCCGGTTCTCCGCCGACGAGCTCGTCGGGCACCTCATGGTGCTGCACGACATCCACCCCGAGCCGGTCGCCGACCGCGTGCGCCGCGCCCTCGACGGGCTCCGCGCGCACCTGGGCACCCGGGGCGACGGTGTGGAACTGCTCGGGATCGACGGAGCCGTCGCCCGCGTGCGGGTCTCCGGCGGCGGCTGCGGCTGTGGCTCGGCGGGTTCCCCGGACGGCACGCTGGAACAGGCCGTCCGGGAGTCCGTGCTGGCGCTGGCGCCCGAGCTGCGGGACGTGGAACCGGTGCGCGAACCCACGGGCGGAGGCGAACCCTCGCTCATCCCCGTGGAGTCCCTGCTGAGCCGCACGGCCGCCGCGGGGGGCGGCCCGTGAGGAGCGCCGCGCTCGAACGCGTCGTCCGGTCGGCGAACACGGGCCGGGCGGAGGCCGGTGAGCGCTGTGACCTGTGCGCCGAGCCCGTGCCCGGCGACCACCGGCACCTGCTCGACACCGCGGTCCGGGAACCGCGGTGCTGCTGCCGGGCGTGCTCGATCCTGTTCAGCCGGGAGGCCGCCAGCGACGGGCACTACCGGTTGCTGCCGACCCGCCGCACGCGGCTGCCCGACGTGCCGGCCGGTGCGCTCGGCGTCCCCGTGGGCCTGGCCTACGTCGTGGTGGGCGACGACGGGGGCGTGCTCGCGCACTACCCGAGCCCGGTGGGCGCCACCCGGTGGGACGTCGACCCCGCGGCGTGGCGGTCGGTCCTCGACCGGGTGCCCGCGCTGCGGGAGCTGGCGCCGGAGACGGAGGCGCTGCTGGTCAACACGGCACGCGGCGCGCGGGAGCACTGGCTGGTGCCGCTCGACGACTGCTTCCGGCTCGTGGCCGTGGTCCGCCGGGAGTGGCGGGGCCTCTCCGGCGGCGGCACCGTCTGGCGCGAGATCGAGCGCTTCTTCACCGAACTGACCGAACGACGCTGACCACCGCGGCGCCGTGGCACCGCGGAAGCACCAGAGGAGGAGACGATGGGCCGGATCCGGGTCGGCACGGCACAGGGCAGGATCGACGAGTCGACCCACGTGCCGGGAATCCACCAGGGCAACAAGGGGCCGTATCACAAGCAGCCGGGGCACCACGACGACGGCACCGCCGACGCCCGCCGCTCCACCGGCATCCACCCCAAGCGGCACAACGCCATCCTCAAGATCATGCCGAACCTCCCGCCGGGCTGAGCGGTGACCAACGACGGAGGCCAACCATGGCGAAGAAGATCCTGATCGCGCAGGGCGTCCTGATCGGCGCGGCGGTCCTGGGCATCCTCGTGCGCGAGTATCCCGGGCTGGTGCGCGAGATCCGCATGTGGCGGATGGCGAGGCTGCGCGACTGAGGAAGGGAACGAGCCGATGACGTCCCCCGAGGTACGGGACAGGAAGTTCTTCGACGACCGCGTGGCGGCGGCGTTCGACGCCCGGGTCGCACCACTGGAAGCCCTCATCGCCGATGCCGAGCCGGTCGCCCGCGCCTGCCACGCGATGGCCGAACGCTTCCACCGCGGCGGCAAGCTGATCGTGTTCGGCAACGGCGGCGGCTCCACCGACGCCCAGCACGTGTCCGTCGAGTTCGTACACCCGGTGATCGTCGGCAAGCGCGCGCTGCCCGCGATCTCGCTGACGGCCGACGTGGCCACCATGACCGGCGTCGCGCGGCGCGTGGGCTTCGCCGAGGTGTTCGCCCACCAGCTGCGCTACCTGGCCACGCCGGACGACATCGCGCTCGGCCTTTCCGAGGACGGCCGGTGCGACAACGTGCTGCGCGGCCTGGAGAAGGCCCGTGCGCTGGGGCTGCTGACGGTGGCGCTGGTCGGCGGGGACGGCGGCGACATCGCGCGCAGCCGGTCCGTCGACCACGTCCTCGGCGCGGCGTCGACCGACCCGCGCGTGGTCAAGGAGGTCCACGTGACCACGTACCACGTCCTGTGGGAACTGGTGCACGTCTTCTTCGAGCATCCCGGTGTGCTCACCGGGGAGGTGATGAGCCGGTGACCGTGCCCGAATGCCCGGACGGTGTCTGCGTGACCTGCTCCGACGAGGCCGTCCCGGTCCGCGTGACGCGGCTGCTCGCCGACGGGCTGGCGGTCGTGGACCCCGGGACGGGGCACGCGGAGGAGGTGAGCGTGGCGCTCGTCGCCGCCGCACCCGGTGACGTCGTGCTCGTGCACGCCAAGGAGGCGATCGCGGTGCTGCCCCGCGAGCCCGGTGAGGAGGCACCCGCATGACCTCGCAGCAGGATCTCGAGGCGCTCTACCCGTTCCTGTACTCCGGGTCCGAGTCCGGCGCCGCCGACGTCGACGGCGTGCTGGCGGAGGTCCGTCAGTCCACTGTGGACAAAGCGAGGGAGATCGTGGACCTGCGCCGGGAGGTCCACCGGCGCGACGGTGCCCGGATCGCGGCGTGCGGGGCCGCGATGGCCGGGCGGTTCGCGCGGGGCGGGCGCCTGTTCGCCTTCGGCAACGGCGGCAGCTCCACCGACGCGCAGGACCTGGCGACGACGTTCATGGACCCGCCGCCCGGCTTCCCGCCGATGCCCGCCTTCGCGCTGACCGCTGACATCGCCGTGGTCACCGCCCTGAGCAACGACGTGGGGTTCGACGTGGTGTTCTCCCGCCAGCTCGCCGCGTTCGCCCGGCCCGAGGACATCGCGGTGGGGCTGTCGACGAGCGGCAACTCCGCCAACCTGCTCTCGGCGTTCGACGAGGCGAGCAGGCGCGGGATGCTGACGGTCGGCATCTCCGGCGACACCGGCGGCAAGATGGCCGAGCTCGGCTCGATCGACCACCTGTTCGTCGTGCCGTCGCCGTCGGTGCACCGCATCCAGGAGGCGCAGACGACGATCTACCACGTCCTCGCCGAACTGGCCGCCGACGGCGTGCCCGGCGGGCACCCGTTCGACCAGCCCGCGCCGGGGTGGGCCACGTGAACCGGCCGGAGGTGACCGATCAGCCGGAGCTGGACAGCGTGCCGCTCGGCGGTACGCGGGCGCGCCGGGGCAGCAGGGTGGTGCTGCGGCCCGCCGGCCGGACCGACGCGCAGGACATGTTCGTCACCGGCCGGACGGCGACCGTGCGGGCGATCCGGGAGGACGTCGACGGCACCGTGTTCCTCGCGGTGACCATCGACGGCGACCCGGCCGCCGAGCTGCTGCACGAGCGCGCGCAGTACCGCTACTTCACCACCGCCGAGGCGGAGCCGCTCCCGGAAGGGGAGACGCCGTGACCCCGCGCGTGCTGGTCGCCGGCATCGGCAACATCTTCCTCGGCGACGACGGGTTCGGCAGCGAGGTGGCCCTCCGGATGTCCAGAATGGACGTTCCGGAGCGGGTGCGCGTCGCCGACTACGGGATCCGGGGGATGCACCTGGCCTACGAGATGCTGGACGGCCGGTTCGCCAGCACCGTCCTGGTGGACACGGTGTCGCGGGGCGGCGCCCCGGGCACGCTGTACGAGATCGAGGCCGACCCGGACTCGTGCGCGGACGCGGACGTGGACGCGCACGCCATGACCCCGGCGGCGGTGCTGGCGCTGCTGCGGCGGCTGGGCGGCGTGCCCGGCCGCGTGCTCGTCCTCGGCTGCGAACCCGAACGCGTCGACGAGGGGATCGGGCTCAGCCCGGCCGTCGCCGCCGTCGTGGACCCGGCGGCACGCAGGGCACTCCAGCTGGCCGCGGCGGAGGCCGCCCGCGCCCCGGCGGCCGCCACAAGAGAGGAGTGACACCGATGTGCCTCGGCATCCCCGGCGAGGTCGTCGAGACCGTGCCGGAACAACCGGACCTGGCGCGGGTGAAGGTGAGCGGCGTCCGGCGCGCCATCAACGTGGGTCTGCTCGAGGAGCCGCCCAGCCCGGGCGACTGGGTGCTCATCCACGTCGGCTTCGCGCTGTCGAAGATCGACGAGGAGGAGGCGCGGGCGACGCTGGAGTTCCTGGAGGGGATGGGACAGAACTACACCGACGAGGTCGACGCCCTCAAGCAATCGATGCTCGACTCGTGAGTGAGAAACGTCGTTCTAACCACGTTTCTCACTCACGAGGCGAGCGGGACGGTAGGTGACCATGCGTTTCGTCGACGAGTACCGCGATGCCGGCAAGGCCAGGGCGCTGGCCTCGAAGATCGCGGGCCTGTGCGAGCCGGGCAGGCACTACAAGTTCATGGAGGTGTGCGGCGGGCACACCCACACCATCTACAAGCACGGCCTGGAGGACTACCTCCCGGAGAACGTCGAGCTGGTGCACGGGCCGGGCTGCCCGGTCTGCGTGATCCCGATGGGCCGCGTGGACGACGCCATCCACATCGCGAGCACGCCGGACGTGCTGATGACGTCGTTCGGCGACATGATGCGGGTGCCCGGCTCGGGCGGGAACTTCTTCGACTCCAACGCCGAGGGCACCAACATCCGCATGGTGTACTCCCCGCTCGACTCGCTCAAGCTCGCCCGGCAGAACCCCGACAAGCACGTGGTGTTCATGGCCATCGGCTTCGAGACCACGGCGCCGTCCACCGCGATGACCCTGCTGCGCGCCCGGCAGGAGGGCATCCGGAACTTCTCGGTGTTCTGCAACCACGTCACGATCATCCCGGCGATCAAGGCGATTCTGGACTCGCCGGACCTGCGGCTCGACGGCTTCCTCGGGCCGGGCCACGTGTCCACGGTGATCGGTTGCCGCCCGTACGAGTTCATCGCCAGGGACTACGGCAAACCGCTCGTGGTGGCCGGTTTCGAGCCACTCGACATCCTGCAGTCCATCTACCAGCTGCTGGTGCAGCTGAAGGAGGGCCGCAGCGAGGTGGAGAACCAGTACGCCAGGGTGGTTCCGTGGCAGGGCAACCAGGTCGCGCTGCGCGCCATGGCCGAGACGATGGAGCTGCGGCCGTACTTCGAGTGGCGCGGTCTCGGCTTCATCTCGCACTCGGCCACGCGGCTGCGGGAGCAGTTCGCCGCGTTCGACGCCGAACGGATCTTCTCCCTGCCGGGCGTACGGGTCGCCGACCCGAAGGCGTGCCAGTGCGGCGAGGTGCTCAAGGGCGTGCTGAAGCCGTGGGAGTGCAAGGTGTTCGGCACCGCGTGCACCCCGGAGACCCCGATCGGCACGTGCATGGTGTCGCCCGAGGGCGCCTGCGCCGCCTACTACAACTTCGGCCGGTTCTCCCGGCAGCGCGTGAAGGAGGCGACCGGCGCATGAGCACCGAACGACTGGCGCCGTGGGCGGAGCGGGCCGTGTCCGAGCACGGCGCGACCACCGGCGGCGGCCCCGGTGGCCCCGGCGATCCCGGCGACCGCGAGCAGCGGGTGCTCGACCGTATCGACAAGGCACGCAGGCGCAGGCCGAAGGTCCGCGAGGACCGGATCACCTCCGCGCACGGCGCGGGCGGGAAGGCCACCCAGACGCTGGTCGAGGCGGTGTTCCTGGACGCGTTTCGCAATCCCGCGCTGGAGCCGCTCGGCGACGCCGCCGAACTGACGGTCGGCGGGGAGCGGGTGGCGATGACCACCGACTCGTTCGTGGTGTCGCCGCTGTTCTTCCCCGGCGGCGACATCGGCGACCTTGCCGTCAACGGCACCGTGAACGACCTCGCCGTCGCCGGGGCCACCCCGCGGTACCTGTCGTGCGGCTTCATCATCGAGGAGGGGTTCGAGGTCGCCGACCTGCGCAGCATCGTGTCGTCGATGACGGCCGCGGCCGACGCGGCGGGCGTCGCGCTCGTCACCGGGGACACGAAGGTGGTCGGCAAGGGCTCGGGCGACGGCTGCTACCTCAACACCACGGGCATCGGCACGCTCGACCCGGACCGCGCGCTCGGCGTCCACACCGTCCGGCCCGGGGACGCCGTGCTCGTCTCCGGGCCGGTGGGCGACCACGGCGTGACGATCATGCTGGAGCGCGGTGAGCTGGACATCGACGCGGACCTGGAGTCGGACACCGCACCGCTGAACGGGCTGTGCCGCGGGCTGCTCGACGCGGTGCCGGGCGTGCGCGCCATGCGCGACGCCACCCGCGGCGGTGTCGCCACGGTCCTCAACGAGGTGGCGCGGGCCGCGCAGGTGTCGGTCGTGGTCGAGGAGGACGCGGTGCCCGTGCGGGAGGAGGTGCGCGGCGCCTGCGAACTGCTCGGCATCGACCCGTTGTACGTCGCGTGCGAGGGCCGGTTCGTGGCCGTGGTGGACGGTGCGCAGGCCGAGACCGCGGTCGCGGCGCTGCGGTCGCAGCCGCTGGGCGCGGGCGCCAGGGTGATCGGGCACGTCGGGGACGACCCGCCGGGCCTGGTGCTGCTCAAGACGGGTTTCGGCGGCACCCGCATCGTCGACCTGCTCGTGGGCGACCCGCTGCCCCGGATCTGCTGAGGCGGCGGCCGTGCACGAGCTGTCCATCGCCCAGAGCATCGTCTCGGGCATCACCGAGCAGGTCGGCGACCGGAACGTGCTGCGCGTCGGGCTGGAGATCGGCCGGCTGTCCGGAGTGGAGGTCGACGCGATCCGGTTCTGCTTCGACGTCGTGGCGGCGGGAACGCCGGTCGAGGGTGCCGAGCTGGTGATCGACGAACCGCCGGGGCGGGCCCGCTGCCGCGGGTGCGGAGCGGAGTCCGCGCTCGCCGATCTCCTCGGCGGCTGCGCGTGCGGCGGCCTCGACCTCGAGGTGCTCTCGGGAGAACAGTTGCGGATCCGGGAAGTGAGGGTGCAGCGCGATGTGCGCGACGTGCGGGTGTGACGGCGGCGCCGGGACGATCGACGAACCCGGCCACGAACTCGGAAAGGACGGCCACGAACACAGCCACGAACACAGCCACGACCACAGTCACGAGCACAATCACGACCACAGCCACGAGCACGAGACCGTCGTCCTGGAACAGGACGTGCTCGCCAAGAACGACCGGGCCGCCCGGCGCAACCGGGAGTGGCTGCGGGCCAGGGGCGTCTGCGCGGTCAACCTGATGAGCTCGCCGGGCTCGGGCAAGACCACCCTGCTGGAACGCGCGGTGGGGGAGCTGTCCCGCGCGCGCCCCGTGATGGTGGTCGAGGGTGACCAGGCGACCCCGATGGACGCCGAGCGGCTGCGCGCCACCGGTTGCCGGACGGTGCAGATCAACACCGGCTCCGGCTGCCACCTCGACGCGGAGATGATCGAGCGTGCGCTGCGCACCCTCGATCCGGGCAGCGGCACGCTGGTGTTCGTCGAGAACGTCGGCAACCTCGTCTGCCCCGCGCTGTTCGACCTCGGCGAAGCGCGGCGGGTGGTGCTCGCCTCCACCACCGAGGGCGAGGACAAGCCGCTGAAGTACCCGCACATGTTCCGGGGCGCCGACCTCGTGCTGCTGACCAAGGTGGACCTGCTGCCGCACCTGCGGTTCGACGTCGAGCGTTTCCACCGGCACCTCGGCCGGGTGAACCCGGACGCCGAGCTGCTGCCGGTGTCCGCCGTGGCCGGGGAGGGCCTCGACGACTGGTACGGCTGGCTGACCTCGGCGGTGCCGGTGCCCGCCCGCTGACCGGTGCCGCGGCCGCTCAGCCGGCCGTGTCCCGCGGCCTGGCGCGCAGCTCGGACAGGACCGCGCCGTAGAGGAGGTGGTCGGCGGCCAGCGCCAGGCGCTCCCGGGTGGACTGCTGCCGCAGCAGGCGCAGGCCCAGCACCGGCAGGATGCCGAGCTCGAACCCCAGCCACACCGCCGTGCCGTACGCGGGCCCGGCCCACGGTTTCAACCGGACGCGGTCGGGCAGCGCACCGAACACGGCGCCGCCGCCCGCGCCGTAGGCCCAGTGCAGCAGGATGATCAGCCCTTCCCGTTGCCGCCGGGTCAGCCGCCGCAGCACGTCCGGGCCACCCTCCTCGGTGACGACTTCCGGCGGTGTCCGCGCGATCAGGCCGAGGCGCGTGGTGAGGGCCCGCAACCCGCTCATGCTCATCGCCGCCACCGCGCCGCGCAGCGCCGCGTGCGCGATCTCGGTGGTGCGCGAATGCTGGTGGGTCTGCCGTTCCTCCATCCGGAGGCGGTACCACCGGGGACCAGCCGCGAAACCGGGTGGGCATGTTTGACCGGGACCGTCCGCGGGCACACCGGTGTCCCGGGCCTGGGACAGCCGCGCCGAGTACCGCGGCCGTCCCCGCGAGGATGGCTCGCCGGGCCGGCGGCCGATTGCCCCCACCCCGACCGGTCTGCCGAGCACCGGCGAGCCATCTCTTCCCCGGGCAGCGCAACCGTTCCGCACGAGGTCACGATGAGCCAGCACGACGAACCGGTCGAGATCCGCCGCGCCGCGCCGGGCCCGCGGCCCGAGGACTGGCGGCACGGTGAGCGGGACCCGCTCGCCGCGGAGGGCTTTCCCGAACGGATGGCGGAGCTCGCGCGGCGCGCCGAGCAGGAGCTGCGGGAGGGCAGGGCGACCAGCGCCATCGACGTGCTCGACGGGATGGGAGCCGAGATCGAGTCGTGGCGCCGGGCGGCCGCGGAGAGCGCCAACCAGCTGGACTGACCCGCCGCGCGTCGGCGTTTGGGCCGGGCCGGGTCCGGATAACCACGGTACGCGTTGATCGGAACCGAGAACCCGAGCGAAGGTGAGTCCGATGCCCGCACGTGAGGAACTGCCCAGCACGATCCAGCGGTCGCCCAGGAAGGCGCAGCGCACGTGGATCAAGGCGCACGACTCGGCGGTGGAGACCTACGGCGAGGGCCGGCGGGCGCACCAGACGGCGTTCGCGGCGCTGAAGCACTCGTTCGAGAAGGTCGGCGACCACTGGGAGCCCAAGGAGCAGCGCGGTCCCTCCGACGAGCAGGCCCGCCGCGGCGCGGGGCAGAAGCCCGCGAGGACGGCGGGCGGCGTGGACGCCTCCGCCAGCAAGAAGCACCTCTACGAGCGGGCCCGCGAGCTGGACATCAGCGGCCGCTCCTCGATGAGCAAGCAGGAGCTGGTGCGGGCCCTGCAGAAGGCGAGCGGGCGGCAGACCGCCAAGGCCAGGAAGAAGTAGGACGGGCCCGCCCGCCGGGCGTGCGCGGCATGCCTGGCCGGGCGGCTCAGACGGCGAGGTCGCCGATGTGGTCGCGGCCTTGCGGCCGTGCCTGTTCCACCGCGGCGCACAGCAGCTGCACGGCCACGAGGTGGCCCACCGGCACCGTGGCCGCGGTGCCCCGCAGGCTCAGGGTCTCCTCGGCGGCCGACGCCAGCGGTCCCGGCTCCGGGCCGGTGAGCGCCCACACCGTCGCCCCCGCCTTCCTGCCCTCCTCGGCCGCGCGGACCAGGACGTGCTCCCCGCCGGGCGTGGCGAGCAGCACGAGCACGTCGCGGGGCCGCGCGTGCGCCGTCACCTGCCGGGCGAAGGCCTCGCCGCTGTCGGATGCGAGGTCGGGGCCGAGCGCGAGCGCCGCGAACGGCCGCCGCGCCGGATCGTCCCGGCCGACGGTCTCGGTGGCGAAGTACCGGGCCGCGTGGGCCGAGGCGTCGTCGCCCGCCGTGAGCAACCGGTTCCCCGCCCGCAGCCGCTCGCCGAGCACGCCGCCCCAGCGCGCCAGCAGCTCCGCGCGGTGCCGCAGCACGGCCAGTGTCCGGTCGAGCGGGTTGAGATGACCCCGCACGAGGTTCGCGGGCGACACGGTCAGGGCGCACATCGGCACCCGGGTAACCGCCGTGCGCCGGGTTAAACCTCCGCAGCGCGGGGGTACCTCCTCCCCGGCAGCACGCAGCGGAAGGAAAGGACGATCCACGGTGGCCGACGAGGAATACCCCGGGCAGACGCTCGTGACGACGGACCACGACGAGATCAGGCGGTGGGCCGAGGATCGGGGCGCGACCCCGGCCAGGGCTCCCGGGAGCGAGTACGGCGACCACCTCGGGCGGCTCCGGCTCGACTTCCCCGGCTACGGCGGGGAGAACCTGGAGCCGGTGTCCTGGGAGGACTGGCTGTCCACTTTCGACAAGCGCGATCTGGAGTTCGTCTACCAGGAGCATCGGAAGCAGGGCAACGAGAGCAACTTCTTCCGGCTCCGCCAGCGCGAGGGCGGCCGGTGACACCGGGCCGCCGCGTGCCACCGAGGGTGCCCGTGGTCAGCGGTCGAGCTGGAGACGCCGCCAGGAAAGGAGCGTCGCGGGCGCGCAGATCAGCGGCACCGTGGTGACGAGGGCGAGCTGAACCGGAGTGACCGAGGCCGGTTCGATCGCCCAGAGCGCGGGCGCGGCAACCGGGAACCAGCCGCCGGCGCCGGCCACGACCACGACCTGTGCGGCGACGATGAGGCCGAGGGTGGCACCGATCCCGGGCAGCGGCCCGCGCCCGAGCGTGGCCACCCAGGCGGCGGGAGTGGCCAGCAGCGCGGACAGCAGGGCGAGCAGGTGCTGGCGGGCGAGCGCCGCGAGGACGCCCTGGTCGGGGGAGCCGAGGCCGATCATCAGCCCGGCGGCGAGGAGCAGGGCCGCGAGTGCGGTGGCGACCGCGGCGCCCCAGCCGAGGAAGACGAGGATCTTGGCCGCGGCGAGGGCGGTGCGGCGTACCGGAAGGGCGAACAGGGCGCCGACCGTCCGGTCGGCGAACTCGCGGCCGAACATCCAGCTCAGCACGACACCGAAGCCCAGCAACGCGGCGGGCGCGGTGATCTGGGCCACGACACCGAGCAGCAGGTCCCACCCGGTGCGCTCGGCGAGCGGTCCGAGCCGGTCCAGGACCCGCTCGTTGCCACCGCGGCCGGCGGCGGTGAGCGCGCCCGCCAGTATCGCGATGCCCGCGACGAGGGCGGCGGTGGTGGTGAGGACGACCCGGGAGCCGAACGTTTTGCGTGCCTCGACCACGACGGCGGTGCCGGTCATGCGGTCGGCCCTGTCCCTCCGCACCGAGCTTTCCCGGTCCGCCCCGCCGCTCACGCGGCGCCTCCCGCCTGCTGGTCGTCCTGGTGCACGAGGGTGAAGAAGGCGCGTTCGAGGTCGGTGCCGTCCGGGTCGAGACCACCGACGATCCTGCCGTGGTTGACGACGGTGATGCGGTCGGCGACGCGGGCGACCTCGTCCAGGTGGTGGCTGGACACCAGGATGCCCGCGCCGCCGGCGGCGCGGCGCAGCAGTGTGGAGCGGAGCGCGACGACGCCGGCCGGATCCAGCCCGTTGGTCGGCTCGTCGAGGACGATCGTGGTGGGCCGGTGCAGGAGCGCGGCCGCGAGACCGGCACGTTGCCGGTTGCCCTGGGACAGCGCTCGCGCCCGCACACCGAGGTACCGCCCCAGGTCGAGTTCGTCGACGATGTCCCGGACCGCCGCGCCGACGCGGGCGCGGGGGACACCGTGCAGGCGTGCCGCGAGAACCAGGTTGGTGCGGGTGTCGAGGTCGCCGTAGACGAGCGCGTGGTCGACGAGATGCCCGACCCGCGCCCACACGGCGGTGGGCGCGGTCCGGACGTCGTGGCCGTCGATCGCGCACGTGCCGCTGTCCGGGCGGAGCATGCCGAGCACCAGGCGCATCAGGGTGGTCTTGCCAGCGCCGTTGAGGCCGACGAGGGCGTGGATCTCACCGCGGGCCACGGCGAGGTCGATGCCGCGCACACCCGCGGCCGGGGAGAACGCGCGCGACAGTCCGTTCGCGACGATGCGCCGCTCAACCATTCCCGCCGTCCAGAGTGTCCAGTGCGCCCAGCACGGCGGAAGCGAGGGCGCGATCGTCGTCGCGGGCCCAGGCGTAGAGCGCCGCGGTGATCGCGGCGAGCACCGCGGCGCCGGCGGCCTCCGCGCGCAGGGGCTCCGTGCCGCCCGCCACGAGTTGTTCCACGATGAGCCGCTGGGTCGCCTCGTTGTCCCGCCAGGCGGCCGCGCGCAGCGCGGGGGAGCCCGCCACGATCCGCACCCGCCTGCGGACCAGGTCACTGTCCGGCTCGTCGAGCCGGGACCACGCCTCGCGGACGCCGCGGGCCGCGCGCCGCAACGGGCCGAGCGACAGGGGCTGGGCGGCGATCGCGGTGGCGATGAGCGGGTCGTACGGATCGTCGAGGACCAGGCGTTCCTTGGACCGGAAGTGGCGGAAGAAGGTCATCTCCGTGACCTGCGCCGCGGCGGCGATCCGCGCGACCGTCGTCGCCTCGAAACCGTGCCGCTCGAACAGCTCCAGCGCCACGCGCTGGATCCGCTCATGCGTCCGGTCCCACTTGCCCACCCTGAAATGTTATCAGGTAACATTTCAGGGTGGGCGTGGCCGTCCGGTGGCGGCCTCCCGGTGTGTGCTCCGGCGGGCGAGTCAGGGCTTCCGGGCGCGGCTGGGGGCGACCCGGGGCGGCTCGTTGGGCTGCTTCGGGTACACCGGTGGCCACGGCGCGTCCAGCAGCCCGTTCGCGAGGTCGCGCCGGGACAGGTCCAGCAGCGGCTCCAGCGACTGCGGGCGCTCGTTCATGCCCGCCCACGGGTCGCCGTGCTCGGCGAGCCTGCGCGGCACGGTGGCGATCGTCAGCTCGGCGGGGTCGATCTCACCCACCTCGTCCCAGCGGATCGGGGTGGACACCGGGGCGTGCGGGCGCGGCCGCACACACCAGGCGCCGAACACGGTCTTGTGCGGCGCGTTCTGGTTGTAGTCGACGAACACGCGCGCCCCGCGCTCCTCCTTCCACCACTGCGCGGTGACGAGGCCGGGGTGGCGGCGTTCCAGCTCGCGGGCGAGCGCGACGGCCGCCGCGCGCACCTCGTAGCTGTTCCAGCGGGGTTCCAGCCGCACGTAGACGTGCAGGCCGCGGGAACCGGTGGTCTTCACGTGGGCCTCGATGCCGAGCTCGTCGAGCAGGGCCCGCGTCAGCGCCGCCGCCTCCCGCAGCTGCGTGAACGTGACCCCGGGCGAGGGGTCGAGGTCGACGCGCAGCTCGTCGGTGACCTCGGGCGTGGCGGCGTGGAAGGGCCACACGTGGAAGCCGAGGCAGCCGAGGTTGACCGCCCACAGCACGTGCGCCAGGTCGGCGGCGACGAGCGCCTCGCTCGTGGTGCCGTTCGGCGTGGCCACCACGGCGGTCGTGAGCCAGCCGGGCGCGGACTTCGGCACGCGCTTCTGGAACCAGGACTTGCCGCCCGCGCCGTCCGGGTGGCGCTCCAGCAACAGGGGCCTGCCGCGCAGCGTGCCGAGCAGGGGCCCGGCCACCGCCTGGTAGTAGCGCACCAGGTCCAGCTTGGTCTCGCCGCGCTCGGGGAAGTACACCTTGTCGGGGTGGGAGAGGGTGACCTCGGTGCCGTCCACGTCGAGGGTCACGCCGGCGCTCACCGGGCCACCTCGGTGAACAGGGTCCGCAGCTCCGCCGGGGGCACCTCGTCGAGCTGGGCGTACGTGCACGAACGGGGGTCCCGGTCCGGTCGGAAGCGGACCAGCCGGGCGCCGTGCCGGAACCGGCCCGCCTGCACGTGCTCGTAGCGGACCTCGGCGACCAGCTCAACCCGCAGCGGCTCCCACGACAGGTCCTTGCCCGCGCTCCACCGGCTCTGCCCGCCGGGCACCCGTCCGGCCACCTCGCCCTGCGCCTCGGCCCAGCCCCGCCACGGATGTCCGGTGAGGGCGTTGTCCCGCAGCGGAGCCAGCTCGTCGACCAGTTCGCGGCGGCGGGCGGCGGGCAGGCTGGCGGCCACGCCGACGTGGTGCAGCACGCCCTGCTCGTCGTACAGGCCGAGCAGCAGCGAGCCGACCCCCTTGCCGTCCTTGTGCCAGCGGAAACCGGCCACGGCGCAGTCGGCGGAGCGCTCGTGCTTGACCTTCCACATCGTGCGCCGGTCCTGCTCGTACGGCAGGTCGCCGTCCTTGGCCATCACGCCGTCGAATCCCGCGCCCTCGAACCGGGTGAACCAGTCCCGCGCGACCTCGGGATCGGTGGTCAGCGGGGTCAGGTGCACGCGGGCCAGGCGGTCGTCGAGAACGGTCTCCAGCAGCCGGCGCCGCTCGCGGAACGGCTCGCCCGTGAGGTCGCTGTCCCCGAGCGCCAGCAGGTCGAACGCGACGAAGCTCGCCGGTGTCCGCTCCGCGAGCAGCCGGACCCTGGACTCGGCGGGGTGCAGCCGCAGCTGCAGCGCCTCGAAGTCGAGGCCGTGCTCGGTGACGATCACGATCTCGCCGTCGACGACGCACCGCGGCGGCAGGGCCTCCCGCAGCAGGTCGGCGAGCTCGGGGAAGTACCGCGTCAGCGGCCGGTCGTTGCGGGATCCGAGCACCACCTCGTCGCCGTCGCGGAAGACGATGCAGCGGAACCCGTCCCACTTCGGCTCGTAGGTGAGCCCGGGCGCGCGCGGGATCTCGCGCACCGAGGTCGCCAGCATCGGCCTGACCGGCGGCGATACGGGAAGGTCCACCCGCTGATCGTAAGCCGCCGCGCGTGTCCGCGTCCTGCGCACGCGTGTCCTGCATCCAGGCACACGTGTCCGCACCCTGGGTACGGCTCGCGCGGTGGCGCCGTACCCAGGAGGCGGACACGTGGGCACAGACGGCGGACACGTGCGCGTAGCGCGCGGACACGGCTCGCGGGTCAGCTGGCCCAGGCGAGCAGCGAGTCGCGGCGGCTGGACTCCCGCAGCTGGGCGAGCGCGGTCTCCTCGAGCCTGCGCACCCGCTTGCGGGGCAGCCCGAGCCGCTGGGCGATCTCCTGCTGCGTGTGCTGGTGGCCGTCGTGCAGGCCGTACCGCAGCGAGACGATCATCGCCTCGGTCGGCGGCAGGGTCGCCAGGGACGCCTTGACGTCCTCGGCCAGGGCGCCGCGCTCGTACGCCAGGACGGTCTCGGCGCCCTCCCCGCCCGCGACGAGGTCGCCCATGCGCAGCTCGCCGTCCTCGTCGAGTGGCACGTCCAGGCTCATCGTGGCGCGCGAGATCGTGCGCAGCTCGGTCACGCGCTCGACGGGCAGGCCGGACTCGTCCGCCAGCTCCTGCACCGTGGGCTCGTGGTCGCCGCGCGCGAGCAGCGTGCGTTCCACCCGGTCGAGCTTGGCGATCTGCTCGGTGGTGTGCATCGGCAGCCGGATGGTGTGTGCCTGGAACGCGTTGCCCCGCTGGATCGCCTGCCGGATCCACCACATCGCGTACGTCGAGAACTTGAAGCCCTTGACGTAGTCGAACTTCTCCACGGCCCGGATCAGGCCGAGGTTGCCCTCCTGGATGGCGTCGAGCAGCGGCAGGGCCGCGTTGCGGCTCTTGCGCGCCACCGTGACGACGAGCCGCAGGTTGGCGCGGATCATGTGGCTCTTGGCGTCCGCCCCGTCGCGAGCGACGGCCTCCAGGTCGCGCCGGTCGATGTCCAGGTCGCGTTCACCCGCGTCGGCCTGGCGCAGCAGTTCGGCGGCGTACACGCCCGCCTCGATCCGCTTGGCGAGGTCGACCTCTTCCTGCGCGGTCAGCAGCGGGGTGCTGCCGACCTCGTCCAGGTAGAATCGCACCAGGTCCGGCTCCTCGTGGCCGTGCTGGGCGCCGCGGCGGTCTGCGGTTTTCGTGGCGTTGGCCATCGTGGTCACCTCTCTTCCACGCGGCGCCGCTGACAGCAGGGATTCGGCCCGCGACGGCAGGCGGATTGCCGGCTGGGGGTGTCGGGGCTGGGGTTCGCGAGAGCGGCGCGACGCGCACTCAGCTCAACGCGCAAGCGGGTGCCGAAATTCCCGCGCGACCTGCGGCTTCCCGGGGCCCGCGGAAGGTGGCGCGGTAGGCGCTCGGCGACACCCCGAGCGCGGCGTGCAGGTGCTGGCGCAGCGACGCCGCCGTGCCGAACCCGGCGTCGGCCGCGACCCGGTCCACCGGCAGGTCGCTGCGCTCCAGCAGGTCCCGCGCCCGGTCCAGCCTGCGCTGCGCCAGCCACCGGCCGGGGGACATGCCGACCTCCTCCCGGAACCGCCGGGTGAACGTCCGCGTGCTCATCCCCTCCCGCGCGGCCAGCTCCCGCAGCGACAGCGGCCGGTGCAGGTTCTCCAGCGCCCACGCCCGCGCCGCGCCGGTGGAGGACAGCCGCGGCTCGGGGACCGGCCGCCGGACGTACTGGGCCTGGCCGCCTTCCCGGTGCGGCGGCACCACGGTGGCCCTGGCCACCTCGTTGGCGACGGCCGCGCCGTGGTCGCGGCGGATGAGGTGCAGGCACAGGTCGATGCCCGCGGCCTCCCCGGCCGAGGTCAGGACGTCGCCCTCGTCGACGTAGAGCACGTCCTCCTCGAGCCGCACCGCAGGGAAGAACCCGCGGAAGTCGGCCACCGACTGCCAGTGCGTGGTGGCGCGGCGGCCGTCGAGCCAGCCCGCCGCGGCGAGTACGAACGCGCCGGTGCAGATGGAGGCGACCCGGGTGCCGGGGCGGATCCGGCCGAGCGCGGCGGCGAGCGCGGGGCCGAGCCGCCCGTGGGTCTCCGGCTCGTCCGGTTCGTGGGTGGCGGGCACGAGCACGGTGCCCGCCGTCGCGAGTGCCTCCGGCCCGTGGGCGACGTGGATGGGGAAGTCGGCGTCGGTGCGGACCTCGCCCGCCTCGGGCGCGCAGGTCAGCACCTCGTACAGGGGTGCGCCGCCGGGGGAGCGGGCCTGGCGGAACAGCTGGTGGGCCAGGCCGAGCTCCATCGGCACCACCCCGTGCCGCACGAGCACGGCGACGCGGTGCGGGGCCTTCATGGCCCGATTCTTGCACATCTTGTCCATCGGGCCACTCGTCGCCGCCGCGGCCGGGGCGGCACGCTCGGGGCATGAACGTGCTGTGGGTTTACGCGCATCCGGAGGAGCGATCACTGAGCGGGGCCCTGCGGGAGGAGGGCGTCGGCACGCTGCGCGGGCTCGGCCACCGGGTCCGCGAGTCCGACCTGTACGCGATGAAGTGGAACCCGGTGGTGGAGGCGGCCGACTTCGGGCTCGGCAGCGAGGACCGGCTTCTGGTCGGCCCCGCGGCCCGCCGTGCCCACCGGTCCGGGACGCTGAGCCCGGACATCCGCGCCGAGCAGGAGAAACTGACGTGGGCGGACACGGTGGTGCTGCAGTTCCCGCTCTGGTGGCTCGGCCCACCCGCGATCCTCAAGGGCTGGGTGGACCGCGTGTTCGTCAACGGCTTCGCCTTCGGGGTCACGGATCCGGTCACCGGGCGCACCCGGCGCTACGGCGACGGCGGCCTCGCCGGCCGGCGGGCGCTGGTCGTGGTCACGATCGGCGCGCGGGAGGCGTCGTTCGGCCCGCGCGGCATCCACGGCGACCTGGACGGGGTGCTGTTCCCCGTCCAGCACGGCCTGTTCTGGTACACGGGGATGGCGGCGCTGCCGCCGTTCGCGGTGTACGGCGCGGACCGGGCCACCGAGGCCGACTACGCGGCCGCGGCGGCCCGCCTGCGGGACCGGCTCGCCACCCTGCAGGACACCGAGCCGGTGCGTTTCCGCCACCAGGACGGGGGCGACTACGACGACGACCTCGTGCTGCGCCCGCACATCGCACCCGGCGTGGCCGGGCCCGGCGCGCACTACGCGTGAGGCTGCCGCGGCCGTCCGGCGAAGGCGTCCAGGCGGGCACCGTGCGCCAGGCTGACCTCGCGCAGCACGAGCAGCCCCGCCACCAGGTCCCGGGCGAGCCGCGGTTCCGTGTCGGCCAGCACGGCGGGTTCCGGGTACGGCAGCCGGACGGCCCGCCCCAGTCCGGTCAGCAGTGCGCCCACCACGAGCAGCAACAGGATCGTCGACACGGTCCAACCCCTCTCACCCAGACATCTCATTCACGGTCCACTTCGCCGTCCAGTGCTGGCTATTGGACCGGTTATCGCCTATATTTGTCCGATCACTGGACCGGAGAAAGAGCCAATGCTGGGTGAAGTGGATCGTTCTTCGCGGGGTGCGGGGCTCGCGTCCGTCCTCGGCGACTGGACCGCCGGCTCCGGGCCGCTGTATCTCAAGCTGACGGATGCACTGGCCCGTGCGGCCAAGGAGGGCGCGTTGCGGGCGGGGGACCGGCTGCCGTCCGAGCGGGAACTGGCCCGCTCGCTCGCCGTGAGCAGGGCGACGGTGGTGGCCGCCTACAGCGAGCTGCGGGACCGGGGTGTACTGGAGCGCAGGCAGGGCAGCGGCACGCGGGTGGCCGCGGGCGTGCGGCCGCCGCACAGCGACGGCCGGGTCCGCGGCGGCCAGGGCACCGCGATCTTCCAGCGCCTCATCGACGGCCCCGGTTCGCTGATCTCGCTCGCGTGCGCCGCCGAGGGCGGTGCGCCGGAGGTGGCCGACACGTTGCGCGAGGTGGCCGAGCACGACATGGCGAGCCTGCTCGCGGAGCCCGGCTACCACCCGCGCGGGCTGCCCGCCCTGCGGGAGGCGCTCGCCGAGCACTACACGGCCCTCGGCGTGCCCACGACCCCCGACCAGCTGCTCGTTACCACCGGCGCGCACCAGGCGCTCGTGCTGGTGGCCGAGGTGTACCTGCGGCAGGCCTCCACGGTGGTGGTCGAGGCCCCGAGCTGGCCCGCCTGCCTCGACGTCTTCCGCGCCGCGCACGCCGAACTGGTCCACGTGCCGCTCGACGACGAGGGGATCGATGAGCGGGGCCTTGCCGCGGCGCTGGCCGCGCACGCCCCGGCACTGCTCTATGTGATGCCGACCTACCACAACCCGACCGGCGTGCTCATGTCCGAACCGCGCAGGCGGCGCGTGCTCGAACTGGCCTCCCGGCACGGAGTACCGGTGCTGGAGGACAACGCCTACGCGGGCTGCGATCTCGGCACCGGGGACACGGCCCCGCCCGCCCCGCTCGCGGCGTTCGCCGGTGCGGATGCCGAGACGATCACGGTCGAGTCCCTCGGCAAGGCCGTCTGGGGCGGTCTGCGGGTCGGCTGGGTGCGCGGGCCGGCGGGGCTGATCGAACGCTGCGCGCGCCGCAAGGCGCTGGCCGACCTCGGCAGCCCGGTCATCGAACAGGCCATGGCGGCCCGTCTCGTCCCCCGGCTGGCGGAGCTCGCCGAGCACCGCTCCGTGCTGCAGCGGGAACGGTGTGCGCTGCTGGAGCGGCTGCTGCGGGAGCACCTGCCGGACTGGCGCTGGCGGCACCCGGACGGCGGCTCGTCGTTGTGGGTGGCGCTGCCCGACGCCAGTGCCGATGTGCTCGCCCAGGTGGCACTCCGGCACGGGGTCGAGGTGATCCCGGGCTCGGCGATGGACTCGACCGGTGCCCACGACAACCACCTGCGGCTGCCCTTCACGCACCCGCCCGACGTCATGGGGGAGCTGGTGCGGAGGCTGGCTGCCGCCTGGGAGGAGCTGCGCCGCTACGGACCCAGCGACTGCGGGCCGCTGCGCCCCATCGTCTGACCGGCGTGGTCCTCACTCACGCGGCGGGCCGTCGGGGCTCCAGGTGTTGGCCCGTTCGCGCAGTGCGCCGAGCCGCTCCCAGTGCGCGGCGAGCGCCCGCGCGCCCTCGCCGGTCAGCCGGATCCAGGTCTCCGGGCGCTTGCCCCGGAACCGCTTGTCGATCGCGACGATCCCGGCGGCCTCGAGCTTGCTCAGGTGTGCCGACAGGTTGCCCTTGGACAGGCCGGTGAGGCGTTGCAGGAACAGGAAGTCGGCCTCCGCGCAGGAGTTCAGCGCGGTGGTGATCGCCAGCCTGGCGGGCTCGTGGATCAGCTTGTCCAGCCCGGCCAGCTCCTCGAACGGTCCGGTCACGTTCCCGAGGCCCTCCGAGCCGGCCGCGGCCGGAGCGTCCTGCGCAGGAGGAGGTGTCCCCAGACCTGGAGGACGGCGCTGCCCGCGCAGAAGGCCAGGATCCAGACTTCGGTCGTGGACAGCGGGTGCGGACCGGCGGAGCCACCCAGCGGGATCAGGCTCACCACGAGCCACGGCACGCCCACCAGCAGCAGGGCCGGGGTCAGTGGGCGGACCAGCACGGCACCGGCCAGCGCGGCGCCGGACAGCACGATGCCCTCGACGCTCACCGGCCATGTCAGCCCGGCGATGTCGACGGCGGCCGCCGCGACCACGGTCGCCAGCACGGGCCAGAGGAAGACCGCGTCCCGGGTGCCGGTTCGCGGGGGCCGCACCTGGCCGTAGGCCCGGCGGTAGTGGACGATCGCGGCCACCGCGGCCGCCGCGAGCGGCGGGATCGCGGCCAGGACGAGCCAGCCACCGATCCAGTCGCTCGCCCAGGCCATCGCCAGGGCGATCCAGGCAAGCACCGGTAGCGCGGCCAGGCCTTGCAGGTACTCGAAGTGCGTGGTGACGAAGCGGATGCGCGCCAGCTCGGCGTGGTCGGTCACGGACGTTCCCTTTCCCCCAGCGAAACGGACGACCGTCAGGCTACGGCAAACCGGTTTGCAACGCAAACTGAACGTGGGCGGATCGGCACGGCGAGCGGCTCCGGCTCGTACGATGGGGAACATGGCCCGGCGGAACGACGAGGTCGAGGCTCTGCTGCAGGAGTACGCCGACCTCCTTTCCATCACCGGTGGTGACGCCTTCAAGGTGCGCGCCTACGAGCGCGCGGCGCGGGCCGTCGGCGGCCACCACGAGGACGTCTCCACGCTCGACGCGAAGCGGCTGCGTGCGGTCCCCGGTGTCGGGCGCTCGATCGCCGACAAGGTCGCGGAGTACTTCCGCACCGGGACGATCCGCTCGCTGGAGGAGGTCCGCGCGCGGATTCCCGCCGGCGTGCGGGAGCTGATGGCGATCCCCACCCTGGGTCCGAGGAAGGCCGCCCTGCTCTACCACGATCTCGGTATCAGCTCGGTCGAGGAACTGGTCGACGCGATCCACGAGGAGCGGCTGCGCGACCTCAAGGGCTTCGGCCCGAAGACCGAGGAGAACATCCTGCACGGGGTGGCGCTGCTGCGGCAGGCGGGTGGCCGGGTGCCGCTCGACGACGCCTGGGAGCTGGCTGCCGAGATCGTGGCCGAGCTGTCCGGGGTCTCCGGCTGCCTGCGGTGCGTGCACGCCGGGTCGCTGCGCCGGTTCCGGGAGACCATCGGCGATCTCGACATCCTGGCCGCGGCCGACGACTCGGCGCCGCTGATGGACGCCTTCACCCGGCTGCCCCTCGTGGCGGAGGTCATCGCGCGCGGGGCGAAGAAGACGTCGGTGCGCACGACGAAGGGCTTTCAGGTGGACCTGCGGGTCGTGCCGGTGCAGGCGTGGGGCGCGGCGCTGCAGTACTTCACCGGTTCGAAGGAGCACAACGTCCGCATCCGCGAACGGGCCGTGCACGCCGGGCTGAAGCTGTCCGAGTACGGGCTGTTCGACGCCGAGTCCGGCGAGCTGGTCGTGTCGGAGACCGAGGAGGAGGTCTACGCCCGGCTGGGACTGCCGTGGATCCCACCGCCGCTGCGGGAGGATCGCGGCGAGGTCGAGGCGGCGCTGCGGGGTGAGCTGCCCGAGCTGGTGACCGAGGAGGACATTCGCGGCGACCTGCACACCCACACCGATCTCACCGATGGAGTGTCCACTCTGGAGGACATGGTCGGTGCCGCCGCCGGACGCGGGCACGAGTACTTCGCCGTCACCGACCACGCGCCCAACCTGCCGATGGTGCGGATGTCGGACGAGAAGATGCTCGCCCAGCGCGAGCGGCTGCGCGCGGTGGCAGGCGAGTACCCGGCGCTCACGCTCCTGCACGGCACGGAGCTCAACATCGACCCGGAAGGCGAGGTCGACTGGCCCGAGGACTTCCTCGCGACCTTCGACGTGTGCGTCGCGTCCATCCACTCACACTTCACACTGTCCGGAAAGGACACCACGCGCAGGCTGCTGCGGGCGTGCGAGAACCCGTGCGTCAACATCATCGGGCACCCGACGACCCGGCTGCTCGGCCGCCGGGACGCCATCGACGCCGACCTGGGCGAGGTGTTCCGCGCCTGCGCCCGCACCGGCACCGCCCTGGAGATCAACAGCGCGCCCGACCGGCTCGACCTCCGCGACGAGGACATCCTGCACGCGCGCCGGTACGGGGTGAAGTTCGCGATCAACACCGACGCGCACTCCGTGCGCTCACTCGACGTGCTGCGTTACGGGGTCGGCACGGCCCAGCGTGGATGGCTGACCGCCGACGAGGTGATCAACACGTGGCCCCTGGGGCGGTTGCGGGAGTTCCTGCGCAAGGGCCGCTGACGCGTGCCGGACCGGCACGGTCCGTGGGGTTCGTTCGGGGAGGCGCGGAACGCCTGGGTCTGCCCGGTGCGCTGCGTCGTGCGCTGCCGCGTCGGCTGTCCGTGTCCGCGACCTGCGCACGTGTGCCTGCGTCGCGCGATGCGGACACGCGTGCACAGGTCGCGGACACGCGTGCAGAGATCGCGGTGGAGATCCCGGCCGCCTGAACGAGGCACGCCGTACGCCGCGCGGGCGGGGCCGATGGTTCGTGCGGCGTCACGGTTGCCCGTGCCCGGTGCCGGTGGCTCACCCTGGCGGGCCGGCGATGCGCCGCAGCAGGGACTCCAGTGTCGCGCGTTCGGTTCCGCTGAGGGGCCCGAGCAGGGCGCTGTCGGTCTCCGCCGCCAGCTCACGTGCCCTGGCGAGGGTCGTGTGCCCCCGCTCGGTGAGCGTCACGAGCCGGGTCCGCCGGTCCTCGGGGTCGGCCTCCCGCTTGACCAGCCCCGCCCGTTCCAGGTCGTCGACCAGCGCGACCACGGCGCTCGGGTCGACGCCGAGCACCCCGCCCAGCTGCCGCTGCGACAGCCCGCCGCGTGCGGCGGACGCCGACAGCACCGTGTAGTGCCTGCTGCGCAGCCCGTACGGCTCGAGCGCGCGGTTGAGGTCGCGGATCGCCCGCCCGCCCGCACGGGCGAGCAGGTAGCCGACGCTGCCCGCCGGAACGTCGATGATCCCTCCCGGACTCGATGTGCATTCCAATGGTTGACAACTCTAATCGTTGATGGGTACACCTTTATATCAGGAAACCTGATACTGGGAGGTGCGCCGGATGGACCTCAGCGGCAAGGTCGCGATCGTGACCGGCGGTGGTCGCGGGCTCGGCCTCGCCTACGCCAAGGAGCTGGCCTCGGCCGGGGCGAAGGTCGTGGTGAACGACGTGGACACCGGGACGGCCGAGGCCGCGGTGCAGGAGATCGCCGGCGCGGGCGGCACCGCAGTCGCCGAGGTGGCCGCCGTCGGCCCGACCGAGACCGCCGAGGCGCTCGTCGACCGGGCCGTCACGGAGTTCGGCCGCCTCGACGTGCTGGTCACCAACGCGGGCGTGCTGCGCGACCGGGTGCTCTGGAAGATGACCGACGAGGACTTCGACACCGTCGTCCACGTCCACCTGCGCGGCACCTTCACGTGCGCCCGCGCCGCCGCCCGGCGGATGCGCGAGCAGGGGGAGGGCGGCAGGCTCATCCTGGTCGGCTCCCCCGCGGGGCAGCGCGGCAACTTCGGGCAGACCAACTACTCCGCGGCCAAGGCGGGCATCGCCGCGTTCGCCCGCACCTGGTCCATGGAGCTCGCCAGGGCGGGAATCACCGTCAACGCCGTGATCCCCGTGGCCGCCACCGCCATGACCGAGACGATCCCGGCGCTCGCGCCGTACGTCGAGGCCCAGCGCCGGGGTGAGCCGATGCCCCCGTTCGCGCGCCGTGCCCTCGCGTTCGGCACCCCCGAGGACGCCGCCGGGCTCGTCGGCTTCCTGGCCTCCGACGCGGCGGCCGACGTGACCGGCCAGTGCATCGGTATCGGCGGCGACCGCCTCTCGCTGTGGTCACACCCGGCCCAGGTGGTCTCCGCCTACGCCGACGGTGGCTGGTCCGCGGACGCGATCGCGCAGGCGTGGCCGACGACGGTGGGCGCGCGGCCGGAAAGCGTCGGCGAGCAGCTGCCCGAACCACCCGCCGACCAGTGAGGGGACCCGCCATGGACCACACCCGGCTCGAGGCGATCGACGTCCACGTGCACATCGAGACGGACGGCCGCGGCAACATGTCGCTGCCGCAAGCGTTCCTCGAGGCCTCGGCCAAGCACTTCGGCGCCGACCACCGCGCGCCCACGCTGCCCGAGATCGCCGACTACTACCGGCGGCTCAACATGGGCGCGGTCGTGTTCACCGTGGACATCGAGTCCGCCACCGGGCACCCCGCGCTGTCCAACGAGGAGATCGCCACCGCCGCCGCCGAGCACGCCGACGTGCTCATCCCGTTCGCCAGCATCGACCCCGCGAAGGGCAGGGCGGGTGCCCGCCGGTTCCGCAAGCTGGTCACCGAGTACGGCGTGCGGGGCCTGAAGTTCCATCCCAGCATCCAGGACTTCGCGCCCAACGACGGCAGCGCGTACCCCCTGCTGGAGGTGGCGCAGGAGCTGGGCGTGCCCGCGCTGTTCCACACCGGGCAGACGGGGATCGGCGCCGGCCTGCCCGGCGGCGGCGGGATCAAGCTCGGGCTGTCCAACCCGATGCTCGTCGACGAGGTCGCGGTCGAGTTCCCGGACCTGACGATCATCCTCGCGCACCCTTCGTTCCCGTGGCAGGACGAGGCGCTGGCCGTGGCGAACCACAAGCCGAACGTCCACATCGACCTGTCCGGCTGGTCGCCGAAGTACTTCCCGCCACAGCTGGTGCGCTACGCCAACAGCCTGCTGCAGGACAAGGTGCTCTTCGGCTCGGACTACCCGCTCATCACGCCGGAGCGCTGGCTGCGGGACTTCGCCCAGCTCGACCTCAAGCCGCACGTGCGGCCCAAGATCATCAAGGACAACGCGGTGCGTGTCCTGAAACTGGACCAGCAGGAGGACAAGTGACGACGAAGGTCGCGTTCGCCGACGTCAAGACCCTGGTCGGCGCCGACCTCGGGCACAGCGACTGGCTCGAGGTCACCCAGGAGCGCATCGACACGTTCGCCGACGCCACCGGCGACCACCAGTGGATCCACGTCGACCCCGAACGGGCCAAGGACGGCCCGTTCGGCGGGACGATCGCGCACGGCTACCTCACCCTCTCGCTGCTCCTGCCGCTGTGGGGCGAGCTGCTCGACGTCGAGGGGGTGACCACGAAGGTCAACTACGGGCTGAACAAGGTCCGCTTCCCCGCGCCGGTCCGCGCCGGGTCGCGGGTGCGCGTGACCGGCACGCTGGCACAGGTCGACGAGGTGCCGGGCGACGGGCTGCAGCTGACCGCCGACGTCGTCGCCGAGATCGAGGGCGGCGGCAAACCCGCGTGCGTGGCCCAGCTCGTCGTCCGGTTCTACGCCTAGCATCCGGGCACACCGGAGCACACCACCGCGGTACCCACCCCAGGCTCGACGAGGAGTCGGCATGATCCACCGCAGTCCGCTGCCCGACGTGGAGATCCCGGACGTCCCGCTCACCGACTACGTCCTCGGCGGGGCGGCCGCCCGCGGCGGCAAGGTCGCGCTCGTCGACGGGGTGACGGGGGAGCGCCTCACCTACGCCGAGCTGGCCGCTGCCGTCGCGGCCGGTGCCGCCGGGTTCGCGCGCCTCGGCGTCGGCCCCGGCGACGTGGTCGCGCTGGTCAGCCACAACCAGCCCCGCTACGCCGTCGCCCTGCACGCCGCGCTGGCCGCGGGCGCCACGGTCACCCCGGCCAACCCGGTGCTCACCGAGGAGGAGCTGGGCAAGCAGCTCGGCGCGGCGCGGGCCTCGGTGGCGGTCGTCGCGGAGACCGCCGCCGACAAGGTGCGGCGGGCGGCACGCGCCGCCGGGGTCCGGCACGTCGTCGTCCTCGGCACGCACCCGGAGCTGCCCGGCTTCGACAGCCTGCTCGCCGGCGGCGGGCCCGCGCCGCGGCCCGCCCTCGACCCGGCCACCGCCGTCGCCGCGCTGCCGTTCTCCAGCGGCACCACCGGCACCGCGAAAGGCGTGCGGCTGTCCCACCGCAACCTCGTCGCCAACCTCGCGCAGACCAGGGCGGGCTGGCGCATCGGCGCGGACGACGTGCAGGCCGCCGTGCTGCCGTTCTTCCACATCTACGGGTTCACGATCATCCTCAACTCCGGCCTGCTGGCCGGTGCGACCGTGGTCACCCTGCCCCGGTTCGAGCTCGCGACCTACCTGCGCGTGCTGGCGGAGCACCGGGTGACCCGTGCCTACTTCGCCCCGCCCATGGTGCTCGCGCTCGCCACCGCGCCGGAGGTGGCGGAGTACGACCTGTCGTCGCTGCGGTACGCGCTGTGCGGCGCGGCGCCGCTGGATCCGGACGTGACCGAGCGGGCGGAGCGCGGGCTCGGCTGCCTCATCCGCCAGGGCTACGGGATGACCGAGGCGAGCCCCGGTACGCACCAGGTGTTCGACGCCGACTTCCCGGACACGCCCGCGGGCAGCGTCGGCAGGCTGTCCCCGAACACGGAGGCGCGGCTGGTGCGGCCGGGCACCGGCGAGGACGTGGAGCCGGGGGAGGCGGGGGAGCTGCTGATCCGGGGCCCGCAGGTCATGCTCGGCTACCTCGACAACCCGGAGGCCACGGCCGCGACCCTCACCGACGACGGCTGGCTGCACACCGGCGACCTGGTCCGCGTCGACGACGAGGGGCGGTTCTGGGTGGTCGACCGGCTCAAGGAACTGATCAAGTACAAGGGCTACCAGGTGGCCCCCGCCGAACTGGAGTCGGTGCTGCTCACGCATCCCTCGGTGCGCGACGCCGCCGTGGTCGGCGTGCCGCACGCCGAGGGCGGCGAGGCGCCCAAGGCGTTCGTGGTGGCCGGCGGCGAGCTGACCGAGGACGACGTGCTGGCGTGGGTGGCGGAGCGGGTGGCCCCGTACAAGAAGGTGCGGGCCGTGGAGTTCCTCGACGCCATCCCGAAATCGCCGTCCGGCAAGATCCTGCGCCGCCTGCTCAAGGAGCGCCCTCCGTCCTGAGCCGCCGGGTGCCCCGCGTCGCGCTCGTCACGTTCCGCGCACGTGCGGGGAACACGGCCGCCCGGCCGCGCGTTTCCCCGTCACCGGACGGGAGGGAGACGCAGGTGGCGATCGTGACGGCGGGACGGATTCTCGGGTTCATGGCGGCCGGAGTGGGTGCGGCGGCCGCGGGCGGGTTCGCGTACGCGGCGCGGGACGTGCTGCCCGCGCTCGGCGGACGGCCGGACAGCGCCACGCTGCTGGCCTCGCCCCGGTTCCGGGACGGCGCGTTCCACAACCCGCTGCGGCCCCGTTTCCTCCCCGAGGGCAGCGGCCAGGTCGCTGTGCGCGAACTGGTCCTCGGCAACCGGGACCGGCGCCCGCATGGTGCCGTGCCGCTCGTGCCGCCCGCGGGTCCCGCGCCGGACACCGGTGTGCACGTCACCTGGTACGGCCATGCCTCCTCGCTCGTGGAACTGGACGGCACCCGCGTGCTGTTCGACCCCGTGTGGAGCGAGCGGGTGTCGCCCTCGCAGGCGGTCGGGCCCCGGCGGCTGCATCCCGTCCCGCACCGGCTCACCGACCTGCCGCGCCTCGACGCGATCGCCATCTCCCACGACCACTACGACCACCTCGACATGGCGACCGTCGTGCGGCTCACCGAGCTGCAGGACGCGCCGTTCGTGGTGCCGCTCGGGGTGGGGGCCCACCTGCGCCGGTGGAACGTGCCCGAGAACCGGATCGTCGAGCTGGACTGGGGCGGCTCGGTGGAGGTCGCGGGCGCCCGCCTCGTCGCGACCCCCGCGCGGCACTTCTCCGGCCGGGGCTTCGCGCGCAACAACACGCTGTGGCTGTCGTGGGCGCTGCTCGGCGACCGGCACCGCGTGTTCTACACCGGTGACTCCGGCTACTTCGACGGCTACGCCGCGATCGGCGCCGAGCACGGCCCGTTCGACGCGACGCTCGTGCAGGTCGGCGCCTACTTCGCCGCCTGGCCGGACATCCACATGACGCCGGAGGAGGGGGTCGCGGCGCATCGCGACGTGCGGGGCGGGCTGCTGCTGCCGATCCACTGGGCCACCTTCAACCTGGCACCGCACCCGTGGGCCGATCCGGCGGACCGCGTGTGGCAGGCGGCGAAGCAGCACGGGGTCGCGCTGGCCCTGCCCCGCCCCGGCGAGCGCGTGGACGTGGCCGCACCGCCGCCGGTCGACGGGTGGTGGCAGGCGCTGGCGACCCCGGCGGGGGTTTCCGCGCACGCTGCGTAACCAGGCACCATGGCGGCCACCCGACCCGGAAAGGCTGCCCATGAGACGGCCAGCGAGACGCACCGCCGCCCTGTGCCTGCTCGGAGCCGTGACCCTCGGCGGCGCCTGCACCGCCGCGCCCGCCGACCCCAGGGCCGTCCCGGCGCCCCCGGGGGCGCCACCGTCGGCCACCACCCCGCCGCCCCCGCCGTCGTTCACCGTCGTGGCCACCGGGGACGTGCTGATCCACCCCGCGCTCACCGAGCAGGCGGCCCGCGACGCCGACGGCGCGGGGGAGGAGTTCGACTACCGGCCACTGTTCCAGGGCATCCGGCCGCTCATCTCCCGGGCGGATCTCGCGCTGTGCCACCTGGAGGTGCCGCTCGCCGAGGACGGCGGCCCGTACAGCGGCTATCCCCAGTTCAACGCGCCGCCCGAGCTGGCTGGAGCCCTGGCCGACACCGGCTACGACGGCTGTTCCACCGCGTCCAACCACGTGCTCGACCAGGGGCCGGACGGCGTCACCCGCACGCTCGACGCGCTCGACGAGGCCGGGCTGCGGCACACCGGTGCCGCCCGCAGCGAACGGGAGGCCACCACACCGCTGCTGTTCGACGTGGACGGCACCCAGGTCGGGCACCTGTCGTACACGTTCAGCTTCAACGGCTTCACCGAGCCCGGCGGCACGCCGTGGCTGGCCAACGAGCTCGATCCGGCCGCCGTCGTGGCGGACGCGGAGGCGGCCCGCGCCGCGGGGGCGGACGTGGTGATCGCCAGCCTGCACTGGGGCCAGGAGTACCAGCACGACCCGACCGAGGAACAGCGGCGGCTGGCCCGGCAGCTGCTCGCCGAGGACTCGATCGACCTCCTCATCGGTCACCACGCGCACGTGGTGCAGCCGATCGAGCGGATCGACGGCGAATGGGTCGCCTACGGGCTCGGCAACTCGGTGGCCCGGCACGCGGAACCGCGGGGCGTGAGCGAGGAGGGGATCGCGGCCAGGTTCCGGTTCACCCGCGACGGCGACCGCTGGGTGGTCGAGACCGCCGAGTACGTGCCCACCCTGGTCGAGCTGGGGCCGCCGATCCGGCTGGTCGACCTCACCAGCAGTGCCGAGACCGACCGGCGTGCCGAGGCGCTGGAGCGCACGGACGGGATCGTGCTCAGCCGCGGCGGCGCCGAGGACGGGCTGACCCGCCCCGGCCGCTGACCCGCTCGACGAGCAGCGCCAGCAGCAGCTCCACGGCGGGTGAGGAGTCGGCGGCCCGGGTGGTGGCGTGCACCTCCCGCGCCAGCGGTGCCGGGCGCGCCACCGCGCGGAACGTCACGCCCGCGTGGAGGTGACCGCCGTCGGCGGCCAGTTCCGGCACGAGCGCCACGCCGAAGTCGGCGGCGACCAGCCGCAGCATCACCTCGTAGCTGTCGGTGCGGAAACGCACGGCAGGCTCGAAGCCCGCCGCGCGGCACGTCAGCTCCACCAGCGCCTGGAAGCCCGTGGCCGGGCGCGGCGAGATCCAGTCCGCGTCCGCGTAGTCCCGCAGCCGCACGGCGCCCCCGGAGCCGGGCCGCAGGCTCGGCGGCACCGCCAGCAGCAGCCGCTCGCTGCGCAGCGCGGTCTGGCGCAGCCCGCGCAGGTCGGGCTTCGGCAGCTGGGCGTACTGGTGGGTCACGGCCAGGTCGACGTCGCCGGCCCGGACGGCGGGCACCGCCTCGTCCGGTTCCAGCTCCAGGAACGTCAGCTCCACGTCGGGATGCCGCCTGCGGAACGCGGCCAGCGCGGGCACGGTGAACCCCGCCGCGGTGCCGAAGGCCGCGACCCGCAGCCGCCCGCCGCGCAGCCCGGCGACCGACAGCAGCGCCTGCTCCGCGCCGTCCAGCTCGGCCAGGACGCGGTCGGCCCGCTCGGCGAGCACCCGGCCCGCCTCGGTGAGCCGGACGCTGCGGGCCCCGCGTTCGAGCAGCGGCACGCCCGTGTGCCGTTCCAGCGCGGCCAGCTGCTGGGACGCGGCCGCCGCCGTGCACCCGGCACGCTGGGCCGCGCCCGCGATCGAGCCGGTGCGGGCGACATCCCGCAGCAGCCGCAGGCGGCGCGGATCGAGCATAGAGACAACTTACGCTCACCCGAAGAAGACAGGACTGGTCATGGTGCTCGCGGGCGGCGCACGCTGGGGGTATGCGATCCGTACGCACCCCGTCCCCCGACGACGTCGAGCGCGCGTGGCGCGTCGTGCGGGACGTGCTGGCGCCCACCCCGGTGTGGTCCGGCGCGCCCGCGCTGAAGCTGGAGACCTGGCAGCCGACCGGGTCGTTCAAGGTGCGCGGCGCCCTCACCGCGGTCGCCGCGCTGCCCGGGAACGAACAGGTGGTCACCGCGTCGGCGGGCAACCACGGCCTCGGCGTCGCGTTCGCGGCGAGCAGGCTCGGCAGGCGGGCGACCGTGGTCGTGGCGGAGAACGCCTCGGCGGCCAAGGTCGCGGCCCTGCGCACCTTCGGCGTGGAGCTCGTGCAGGTCGGCGCCACCTTCGCCGAGGCGGAGGCGCACGCGCTGGAGCTGGCCGAACGCGGTGCCCACTACGTGTCCCCGTACAACGACCCCGATGTGATCGCGGGCCAGGGGACCATCGGCTACGAGCTCGCCGAGCAGCTCGGCACCCCGCTGACCCCGCTGACCGTGGTGTGCGCCGTGGGCGGGGGCGGGCTCGCGTCCGGGCTGGGCCTGTGGGCCGCCACCGTGCCCGGGGTCCGCGTCGTCGGCGTCGAGGTGGACGCGGCGCCGTCGATGGCCGCCGCCCTGCGCGCCGGGCGCCAGGTCCCCGTCGACGTGCGGCCCACGGTCGCCGACGGCATCGCCGGCAACCTCGAACCGGGTTCGGTCACGATCGACCTGATCGCCAAGCACGTCGACGAGCTGGTGTCGGTCACCGAGGACCAGGTGCGCGCCGCGATCCGGCACCTCGCCGCCGACCGGGGCCTCGTCGCCGAGGGCGCCGGGGCGGCTCCGGTGGCGGCGCTGCTCGCGGGCACCGTGCGGGCCGGCGAGCGCACCGTGGCGGTCGTGTCGGGCCGCAACATCGCCCTGCCGGCGCTGGCCGACGTCCTCGCGGAGGAGGGCGCGCGGCGGGACCGGGGCACGCCCTAAGCTGGCGCCATGCCGGCGACCGGGGGAAGGCCCGCCCACGACGACCCAGGCTCCGACGACAGCGGCAACGGCGGCGCGGTGCTGCGCCTGCGGCCACCCGTCAACCGGGTCGATCCGCGGGCGAAGCGATGGTGGTGGACGCAGACCCTCGCGATCACCGGCGCGCCGCTCGTGGTGCTCGTCGTCCTCGCGCTCGCCCTGCCGCCCGCGCGGGGGTGGCTGCTGGTGGCGGCCGCCGCCGTCGCGGCGGCCGGACTCCCGCTGGGCATCCTGCTGCCGCTGTGGTGGTATCGCGTGCACCGCTGGGAGGTCACCGACTCCGCCGTCTACACCCGCACCGGCTACTTCTGGCAGGAGTGGCGAGTGGCGCCCATGTCCCGGATCCAGACCGTGGACACCCAGCGCGGGCCGCTGGAGCAGCTGTTCGGGCTCGCCACCGTCACCGTCAGCACGGCCTCGGCGAAGGGTGCGGTGACCATCCAGGGCCTCGATCACCAGCTGGCGGCCGACCTGGTCCAGCAGCTGACCGAGACCACGCAGGCCACGCCGGGGGACGCGACGTGACCACGGCCGAGACCGAGTGGCGCAAGCTGGACCGCCGCACGGTGGTGGTGTCCGTGCTGCGGACCGCGGGGCTCGTCGCCGTGGGTGCGCTGCCCGCGGTCGTCGCGGTGTCCGGGAGGTTCTCCCTGGCACTGGCCGCGGTCACGGTGGGACCCGCCATGGTGCTGATCATCGGGGCGGTGGCCATCGGCGACGACATCCGCTGGCGCCGCACGAGCTACCGGATCGGCGCCGAGCGGGTGGAGCTGGTGAGCGGCATCGTCGTGCGCAAGCGGCGCTCCCTGGCGACGGAACGGATCCGCAGCGTCGACGTCACCGCCGGGTTGCTGCTGCGGGTGTTCGGGCTGGCGCACGTCAAGATCGGCACCGGAGAGCAGACCGGGGCGGGGGAGAGCTCGCTGTCGCTGCACCCGGTCGCCGCGGCGGAGGGCGAGCGGCTGCGCCGGGAACTGCTCGACCGGCCCGCCGTGCGGGAACGGGCCGCGGCGGCGGACGGCACGCTGTCCCGCATCGACCCGTCGTGGATCCGCTTCGCCCCGGTGTCGGTCCTGACGCCCGCGATCGGCGGCGCCGCGTTCGGTGCCGTGCTGCAGGTGGCCGAGTGGTTCGGCATGCAGGAGGGCGTCATCTCGTGGACGCTCGACCAGCTGCGCGCGTTTCCGCTGGTCGTGTCCGTACTGGCGTTCGTGGCCGCGGGTCTGGTGGTCGGCGTCGTCGGGTCACTGCTGTGGTTCGTGGAGATGTGGTGGGACTACCGCCTCGAACGCGAGCCGGGCGGCACGCTGCGCGTGCGCAGGGGCCTGCTCACCACCCGCTCGGTGTCGCTGGAGGAGCGCAGGCTGCGCGGCGTCGAGGTGGTCGAGCCGCTGGGCAACCGGCTGCTCGGCGCGGGCCGGGTGGACGCCGTCGCCACCGGGCTGTCCCGGCAGAAGGAGGGCGAGCGCACCGACACGAAGACGCTGCAGCCCGCCGCGCCCCGCGCCGAGGCCGACCGGGTCGCCGCGCTCGTGCTGCGGGAGGAGGTCTCGCCGACGGCGTCGGTGCGGCTGCGGGGCCATCCGCGCGCGGCGCGCGGCAGGCGGGTGCGGTGGGCACTGCTGACCGTGCTGGTCGCCGTGGCGCCGCTGCTGGTGCTGGGGCTCGTGCTCACGCCGGTGCTGCTGCACCTGGCCTGGATCTGCGCGCTGGTGCTGACCCCGGTCGCGGTGGCGATCGCGTTCGACGCCTACCGCAACCTCGGGCACGGCATCACCGGCGGCTACCTGGTCGCGCGGCACGGGGCGGTGCGGCGCAGCACCGTCGCGTTGCAACGGCGCGGCGTGATCGGCTGGACGGCGAGGCAGTCGATCTTCCAGCGGCGGCGCGGACTGCTCACGCTGACCGCGACCACGGCCGCGGGCGGCGGCGCGTACTCCGTGCACGACGTGGGCGAGAGCGAGGGCCTGACGTTCGCCGAGGAGGCCGTTCCCGACCTGTTCGGTCCGTTCCTGGAACGCACCTGATCCGCGAGTCCCCCGTTCCGGACGCCGAGTGCCGCGTTCGGGACTCGGCGTCCGGTGCCGGAAGGGGAGTCCGCGAGCTCTGCGCGGGGGACTCGCGTGCCTGGGCGGGGGACTCGCGGGGCTAGGGTCGTCGCATGCGCCACGCGTTCGACGCCGACTTCGCCGTCCCGGCCGGATACGTGAACACACCGAGCATCGGCGTCCCGCCCGAGCACGTGGCCGACGCGGTGGCGGCGGCGGTGCGGCGGTGGCGCACCGGTGCCGATTCGCCGGGCGACTTCGACGCCCCCGTGCGCGCCTCGCGGGAGGGCTTCGCGCGGCTGGTCGGCGTGCCCGCCGAGCGGGTCGCCATCGGTGGCAGCGTGTCGCAGCTGGTGTCCACGGTCGCGGCGGCCGTGCCGGACGGCGCCAGGGTGCTCGTCGCCGAGGGCGAGTTCACGAGCCTCACCTTCCCGTTCGCCGCGCAGGCCGCCCGGGGCGTCACGGTGCGCGAGACCGCCCTCGCCACACTACCGTCGCGTGTGGACGGTCACGACCTGGTCGCGGTGAGCGTCGTGCAGTCCGCCGACGGCCGGATCGCCGACCTCGCCGCCCTGCGTGCCGCGGCCGAGGCGGCGAACGTCCCGGTCCTGCTCGACGCGACGCAGGCCGCGGGCTGGTTGCCGCTGCGCCTCGACTGGGCCGACTGGGTGGTCGCCGCCGGGTACAAGTGGCTGCTCGCCCCGCGCGGCGCCGCGTGGCTCGCCGTGCACCCGCGCGTGCTGGACCGCACCACACCGGTCGCCGCCAACTGGTACGCCGGGGAGGACCCGTGGCAGACCGTGTACGGGCTGCCGCTGCGCCTCGCCGAGGGCGCCCGGCGGTTCGACCTGTCCCCGGCGTGGCTGCCGTTCGCGGGGGCGGCCGAGGCGCTGACCTACCTCGCCGCGCTCGACCGGGAGGCGGTGCGCGCGCACTGCGCGGGGCTCGCCGACCGGCTGCGGGCAGGGCTGGGGCAGGCGGCGCGGGGCAGCGCGATCGTGACGATCGAGGAGCCGGACGCGGCCCAGCGGCTCGCCGCGGCCGGGGTCCGGGCGAGCGTGCGGGCCGGGAGGGCCCGGGTCGGTTTCCACCTCTACAACACGGCCGAGGACGTCGACCGGGTGCTGGCGGCCCTGGCCTGACCCCGGTGCACTACCGTCACGGTCCGTGGCTGGACAGCAGTACATCCCCGGAGCGAGTGACACGGCGCCGTTGCCCAGGGTGGGGGCCGCGCCGCCGCCCGCCCCGCCGCGGCGCCCGCACCCGGCGCTCCAGGCCGGGGTGCTGGTCCTGGTGGCGGTGGTGTCGGGACTGATCTGGTGGCTGATCCGGCACGACTCCGGGGTGGCCGGGCAGCCCGCCGCGGCGCCCCGGGAGGACCCGCTGACCAGCGGCGAGTTCCACTACGTCACCGCGTCCGGCCCGGAGACCTCGACCGACTGCGCGGGCAACGCCTACGGCGACGTCGCGGGCTGGTTCGCCGAGCACCCCTGCGAGCGGGTCGTGCGGGCGCTGTACAGCACGGAGAGCGCGGGAGCGCGCGCGCTCGTGTCGGTGGTCGTGGTGACAATGCCCTCGGCCGCCGAGGCGCAGCGGCTGAAGGTGATCACCGACACGGAGGGCACCGGCAACGTCAACGACCTCGTCCGCGACGGCACGGCCAACCTGCCCGGTGCGCCGCAGGTGGCCGGTGGCGAGTACGAGTCGCGGTCGGCGGGCCGCGAGCTGACCATCGTCGAGTGCGCCTTCTTCGACGGCCACTCCGACGACGCGCTGCTCGCCCGCATCGCCGAGGACGCGCTGAAGCTCTCCGCCGCCCTGCGCTGAGCCTCCGGAGCCCGCGCCGAAGGGACCCGGAGGTCAGGGGGTGCCGGGCAGGGGGACGGCCGCGGGTTCCGCGCCCGACTCCATCCGCCACCGGGTGCCACGCGTGGCCGAGCCGATCAGCGACTGCACGGCGAGCGTGCGCAGACCGCCGTCGTCGGTGCGCTCCAGCACCCCGCGCCAGGCCTCGGCGGCGTCGGCCTCGGCGGTCACGACGAGCGACTCCGCGGAGGCGGCGTCGGTCACCGGCTCCGGCGGCGGGTAGGCGGGCTCGGGCGGCCGGGGCGTCGCCCCGGCGGCGGCCAGCACCCGCTCGCACGCGTCCCGGCGGTCCCGATGCGCCGCGGCGCCGTCCTCGAGGCCGGTCCGGTACGTGGCCGGCAGGAACGCGCTCACCAGGCCGTACACCCACACGGCGGCGTGCTCGGCGGCCAGTGCCTCCTGCAGCGCCGTCACGGCCTGTTCGGTGAGCTCGCCGGTGGTGACCCGGTCCACCTCGCCGGGCTGTTCCTGGCCGAGGACCTTCGCCAGCTGCTGCAGTCCCGCGCAGCCCGCGGCGACGGACCCGACCAGGCCCGCCCGGTAGGCCGGGACCTCGCCGACCAGGCCGACGGCCTGGCTCCGCGCCTCCCGCAGCCGCCGTCCGAGCGCGGCCAGGTCGGCGACCGTGGGCGGGGGCGCGCCGGTGGATTCCGCCTTCGGCCGGTTCAGCCGGTCGACCTCGGCGCGCAGCGCGTCGGCCTGCGCGGCGCGGGCGGTGGCCACCTGCCGGGCGAGCTCCGCGTCGGCGGATCCGGCCGCCGCCAGCCGGGTCGCGGCCCGCACGTCCGCCTCGGCCCGGGCGAGCAGCGGGGCCAGCGGGTCGGGTGCGTCCGCGTAGCCGGGGCCGCATGCCGCGACCGCGGGGGCGAGCGGCGCCGCCAGCGCGGTCAGCGCCGCCGCCCGGAGGAGTTGACGCCGGTTCAGCGGGGAACGGGATATCACGTGGAGTCATCCTGCCAGGCAGGCCCCGACGCCCGGCGGCGCCCGGGCTGGGCAAGATAAGCTGAACCACCATCGCGAACAGGACAACGGGGAGCATCACGGTGCCCAACGAACTCGCCAGCCGGCTGGAGCCACTGGTGGCCGACGCCGTCACGGGAGCGGGGTTCGACCTCGACTCGCTCGAGGTGCAGCAGGCAGGCAGGCGCAAGCTGGTCAAGGTCGTGGTCGACGGCGACGACGGGGTGGGCCTCGACGAGGTCGCCGACGTCAGCCGCGCGGTGTCCGCGGTGCTCGACGAGCACGAGCACCTCATCGCGGGTGCGTACACGCTCGAGGTCACCTCGCCCGGGGTGGACCGCCCCCTGACGCGGGCGCGGCACTGGCGGCGCGCGCGGTTCCGGCAGGTCCGCGTCACGCCCACCGAGGGCGCTGAGTTCGTCGGCCGCGTCGGCGAGGCGGGTGAGGACTCCGTTCGCCTCCTGGTCGGTGGGACGATCCGGGACGTCCGCTACCGCGACGTCGCGAAGGCCGTCATCGAGATCGAGTTCCGGCAGCCGCCTGCCGGGGAGCTCAAGCTGCTGGAAGCCGACGCGTCGGGCAAGATCGACGGCGAGGGACCATCGAAGGAGGAGTCGAGGTGAACGTCGACATCGCGGCGCTGCGCGCGATCGAACGGGACAAGGACATCCCCTTCGAGACGGTGCTGGAGGCGATCGAGAGCGCGCTGCTCACGGCCTACAAGCACACCGAGGGCCACCAGCCGCACGCCAAGATCGACATCGACCGCAAGACCGGCTACGTCCGGGTGCTCGCGCACACGCTCGACGAGCACGGGCAGGTCGCCGAGGAGTGGGACGACACGCCGGAGGGCTTCGGCCGGATCGCCGCCACCACGGCCCGGCAGGTCATTCTGCAGCGGCTGCGCGACGCGGAGCACGAGAAGACCTACGGCGAGTTCTCCGCCAAGGAGGGCGAGATCGTCGCCGGTGTCATCCAGCGCGACGCCCGCGCCAACGCGCGCGGCATGGTGATCGTCCAGGTGGGCGACACCGAGGGCGTGCTGCCCGCCGCCGAGCAGGTGCCGGGGGAGAGCTACGAGCACGGCTCCCGGCTCAAGGCCTACGTCGTCGGCGTGTCCCGCAGCGCGCGGGGCCCGCAGATCACGCTGTCGCGGACGCACCCGAACCTGGTGCGCAAGCTGTTCGCGCTGGAGGTGCCGGAGATCGCCGACGGCACCGTGGAGATCGCCGCGGTCGCGCGCGAGGCCGGGCACCGGTCGAAGATCGCCGTCCGGTCCACGGTCCCCGGCGTGAACGCCAAGGGCGCGTGCATCGGGCCCATGGGCGCGCGGGTGCGCAACGTCATGAGCGAGCTGGCGGGTGAGAAGATCGACATCATCGACCACTCGGAGGACCCGGCCCGGTTCGTCGGGAATGCCCTCTCGCCCGCCAAGGTTGTGTCGGTGAAGGTGGTCGACGAGCGCACCAAGACGGCGCGCGTCGTCGTGCCGGACTTCCAGCTGTCCCTCGCCATCGGCAAGGAAGGGCAGAACGCCCGGCTGGCGGCCCGGCTGACGGGGTGGCGGATCGACATCCGCAGTGACGCCGCTCCGGAGAGCGGGCCGCAGAAGCAGGTGGCTCCCGACGACTCACCGCACGCGGCGGCGGCCGGTTCGGCTGAGTGACAGGCGAGGGGCTAAACTGGGGCACGGTGCAGCGCCCGCGGTCGGATTCCGCACGCCGGAGCTCCGGAGCCACTCCGGTCCGGACCTGTGTGGGGTGTCGTCGGCGGGCGTTGATCGGAGAGCTGCTGCGCGTGGTCGCGGTGGACGGGCACCTGGTCGTCGACGAGCGTCGGCGGCTGCCGGGGCGAGGGGCATGGTTGCACCCCGACCCGGGGTGCCTGACCAAGGCCGAACGGCGGCGGGCGTTTCCCAGGGCGTTACGGGTTTCTGGGACGCTCGGCACCGACGGCGTGCGCCGGTACGTGGAGCGGCTCGCCGAGGGCAGCACGGACACGGGGAGTTCCCGGGTCCAGTCGGAAGAAGGAAGCAGGTCGACCCGTCATGAGTCAGCCGTGAAGCTGAAGCCATGAACGCGCGACGTTAGGACGAGGTCAGCGGGTCCCGCCGCCTGACCTCATCAGTTGAGGAGAGCAGTGGCAGGCAAGGCCCGCGTACACGAGCTCGCGAAGGAGCTCGGAGTAACCAGCAAGGAAGTTCTCGCCAAGCTGAAAGAGCAGGGCGAGTTCGTGAAGTCCGCGTCCTCCACCGTCGAGGCCCCCGTGGCCCGGCGGCTGCGGGACGCGTTCACCGGCGGCAAGGACGGCGGCAAGCAGTCGAAGTCCGGCGACCGGAAGCCGGCCGCCCCGCAGGGCGGCAAGGCGTCGTCCGCGGCATCGGGCACCTCCCCGGCGCCCGCGAAGCCGGCCGGTGAGTCGGCCCCGAAGCCGGGCCCGCAGCAGGCCCCGAAACCCGGCCCCAAGCCGGGTCCGAAGCCCGCCCCCGCGAAGCCGGCGGAGGAGCAGGCTCCGGCCGCGAAGTCGGCCCCGCCGAAGCAGGAGAAGCAGGACCAGTCCGGTTCGGGGGCCGTGGTGCCGCCGAAGCCGCAGGGTCCCAAGCCCGGCCCCAAGCCGGGTCCGCGCACCCCCCGCGTCGGCAACAACCCGTACGGCGTCGGCGCCGGTTCCCCGCCGCCGCGCCCCGCGCAGCCGCGTCCCGGTGGCGGGCAGCCCGGCGGCGAGCGCGGCCAGCGCCCCGGCGGTGAGCGCCCGGCGGCGGGCCCGCGTCCCGGTGGCGCCCCCAGTGGCAACCGGCCCACCCCCGGCAACATGCCGCCCCGGCCCAACCCGGGGATGATGCCGGCCCGGCCGGCGCGTCCCGGCGGCGGCCCGGGTGGTCCCGGTGGCCGTGGCGGTCCCGGCGGCCGTGGTGGCCCCGGCGGTCGCGGCGGCCCGGGTGGCCGTGGTGGCCCCGGCGGCGGTGGCGGCGGCGGTTTCCGCGGCGGCCCCGGTGGCGGTGGCGGCGGCGGTGGTGGCTTCCGCGGTGGCGGTGGCCCCAGCGGCGGTGCTCCCGCGGGTGGTGGCTTCCGTGGTGGCCGCGGCGGTCCCGGCGGCCGTGGTGGCGCGGCCGGTGCGTTCGGCCGTCCCGGTGGCCCCTCGCGCAAGGGCCGCAAGTCGAAGCGGCAGAAGCGCCAGGAGTACATGGAGAACATGCAGGCGCCGAGCGTCGGCGGCGTCCGCCTGCCCAAGGGCAACGGTGAGACGATCCGGCTGCCGCGGGGTGCCTCGCTGACCGACTTCGCCGAGAAGATCGACGCCAACCCGGCCTCGCTGGTGCAGGTGCTGTTCCACCTCGGTGAGATGGTCACCGCCACGCAGTCCGTCTCCGAGGAAGTGCTGGAGCTGCTCGGCACGGAGATGAACTACAACGTGCAGGTGGTCAGCCCCGAGGAGGAGGACCGCGAGCTGCTCGAGTCCTTCGACATCACCTTCGGCGAGGACGAGGGCGGCGAGGAGGACCTGCAGGTCCGGCCCCCGGTCGTGACCGTCATGGGTCACGTCGACCACGGTAAGACCCGCCTGCTGGACACCATCCGGAAGACGCGGGTGCACGAGGGCGAGGCCGGCGGCATCACCCAGCACATCGGCGCCTACCAGGTGGAGACGGAGCTCGAGGGCGAGGAACGGCTCATCACCTTCATCGACACCCCGGGCCACGAGGCGTTCACCGCCATGCGTGCCCGTGGTGCGCAGGCCACCGACATCGCGGTGATCATGGTCGCCGCCGATGACGGGGTCATGCCGCAGACGGTGGAGGCGATCAACCACGCCCAGGCGGCGAAGGCGCCGATCGTGGTCGCGGTGAACAAGATCGACAAGGAGGGTGCGAACCCGCAGAAGATCCGCCAGCAGCTCACCGAGTACGGGCTGGTGGCCGAGGAGTACGGCGGCGACACGATGTTCGTCGACATCTCCGCGCGGGAGAACATCAACATCGACCAGCTGCTCGAGGCGATCCTGCTCACCGCGGACGCGGCGCTGGACCTGCGGGCCAACCCGGACATGGAGGCCCAGGGCGTCGCGATCGAGGCGCACCTCGACCGCGGCCGCGGCCCGGTCGCGACCGTGCTCGTGCAGCGCGGCACGTTGCGGGTCGGTGACTCGGTGGTCGCGGGCGACGCGTACGGCCGGGTGCGGCGGATGGTCGACGAGTACAACCGGGACGTCAGCGAGGCGCTGCCGTCGCGGCCGGTGCAGGTCATCGGCTTCACGTCGGTGCCGCGCGCCGGTGACACGTTCCTCGTCGTGGAGGAGGACCGGGTGGCCCGGCAGATCGCCGAGCGCCGCCAGGCCCGCATCCGCAACGCGGAGAACGCGGCGCGGCGCAAGCGCGTCAGCCTGGAGGACCTGGACTCCGCGCTGAAGGAGACCAACACCCTCAACCTGATCGTCAAGGGCGACAACTCGGGTACCGTCGAGGCGCTCGAGGCGGCGCTGCTGCAGATCGACGTCGGCGACGAGGTCGAGCTCACCATCGTGCACCGCGGTGTCGGTGGCGTGACCGAGAGCGACATCGACCTGGCGACGGCGTCCGACGCGATCGTGCTGGGCTTCAACGTGCGGGCCCAGGGCAAGGCGACCGAGCGGGCCACCCGCGAGGGCGTCGACGTCCGGTACTACACGGTGATCTACCAGGCGATCGAGGAGATCGAGCAGGCGCTCAAGGGCATGCTCAAGCCGATCTACGAGGAGGTCGAGCTCGGCAAGGCGGAGGTGCGTGAGGTCTTCAAGTCCTCCAAGTTCGGCACCATCGCGGGCTGCCTGGTCACCTCGGGCCAGATCCGGCGCAACGCCAAGGCCCGCCTGATGCGGGACGGCGTCGTCGTCGCGCAGAACCTGCCGATCAGCTCGCTGCGGCGGTTCAAGGACGACGTGGTCGAGGTCCGCGACGGTTTCGAGTGCGGTCTCACGCTCGGCAAGTACAGCGACCTCAAGGTCGGTGACGTGATCGAGACGTACGAGGAGCGCGAGAAGCCACGGACGTGACGGACGGCCCGGCCGGGCGGGATCCCCGCCCGGCCGGGTTCGCCTCCGCTCGCCTCCACGACTCCGGGAAGACCATGTTCGTCGGTGCCCTCGAACTCGACCTGCTGCTCGGCGACGTCCGGTCGCTGAAGCAGAAGCGGTCCGTGGTGCGCCCCGTGATCGCGGAGATCCGCAAGCGGTTCGAGGTCGCCGTCGCCGAGGCAGGCCATCTGGAGCTGCACCGGCGCGCGCTGCTCGGCGTCGCCGTGGTCGCCGCCGACGGCGGGCACGTCCGTGCGGTGCTCGACGCGTGCGAGCGGCTGGTCGCCGACCGCCCGGAGATCGAGCTGCTCTCCGCGCATCGCAGGCTGCTCGGTCCCGAGGACGAGTAGCCCGTTCGCCTGTCCGTAGAGAAAGGGATACCTGTGGCCGATCACGCTCGCGCACGCAGGCTGGCCAAGCGGATCGCGCAGATCGTCGCGTCCGCGCTGGAGCACGAGGTCAAGGACCCCCGGCTCGGCAATGTCACGATCACCGACGCGCGGATCACCGGTGACCTGCGTGACGCCACCGTCTACTACACCGTGCTCGGGGAGAACCTGGACGCGGCTCCCGACTTCGCGGGCGCCGCGGCGGCACTGGAGTCCGCGCGCGGCGTGCTGCGGACCAAGGTCGGGCAGGGCACCGGCGTGCGTTACACGCCGACGCTGACGTTCGTGGCCGACCAGGTGCCCGCCGACGCGCGGCACATCGACGAGCTGCTCGCGAAGGCGCGCGAGGCGGACGCCGAGGTGGCGCGGCGCGCGACGTCCGCGAAACCCGCCGGTGAGCCCGACCCCTACCGGGCACCCCGGCAGGCCGGGGAGGACGAGGACGGCGAGGAGCCGGACGACGTCGAGTCGTGAGTGGCGGCCGTGGTTCCCGCCACGCCGCCGCCCACCCTGGCGGTGGTGACGGTCCGGGACGTGCCCGACGACGTCAGGGACGCCGCTGGCGCGCGACGCAGTCGCTACCGGCGTTCCTGTTACAGGTGCCGCGGCGGCAGGCGGAATCCGCACGGCCGGTGGCTGAGCCCGACCACGATGGTCACTCGCGTGGCCTGGCTGCGACCAGGACATCACGGACGATCGCCTGGTCGACGCGGTGCGCCAGCCCGTCGTACGGCCCGCCCTCGCGTACGGCAAGGCCCGCGCGTGTCAGGATCTCCACCAGCTCGGCGCGTTTGACCACATTCGTGTTCCAGGACAGCCCCAGCGCGCCGCCGGGGCGCAGCACGCGGGTCCACACGGGAACGGCCGCCGCCAGCAGGTCCCTGGGGTTGCGGGCCGGGCCCGCCTCCCGCGCGTGGTGGCTGCCGTGCTGCACGCCGTACGGCGCGTCGGTGACGATCACGTCCACCGACCGCGGCCGCAGCAGCTCGTCCGCGGTGAGCGTGTCGCAGTTGAGGTAGGTGAGCGTGCGCGTCTCGCCCGCCTTGTACTCCTCCTTGGTCGGCGCGTACTCCACCTCCAGCCGCCGCCCGAGCCGGACCTTGTGGCGCCGCAGCTGCCCGGCCTCCGCCGTGTGCTTGATCCGCTTGGTGCGCAGCCACGTCTTGATGAACTGCTCGTAGGCCTCGAAGTCCCGGCCGTCGGTCTCGATTCCGGTGGCGTCGAAGCCGTACATCATCGCCTGGTTGAGCGTGGTTCCCCGGCCGCACAGCGGGTCGAGCAGCCGCAGCCGCCCGCCGCGCAGCGCACCGGGCCGGTCGGAGGCCAGCACGGTCAGGTTCAGCAGCAGCTTGGTGAACAGCTCGTTGGTCTTGCCCGGGTATTTCTGGATGGTCAGCAGGTCCGAGTCGAAGCGGTCGAGCGGGCGCAGCGGCAGCGGCCGGAACAGCGCACCGGTCACCTCGAACAGCACGTACAGCGACGACAGGTTGGACAGGTACGCCACGGCGTCCTCGCCGAGTGGCTCGGCCGTCGTGAACGTGACGTAGTCGGCGCCGGCGATCTCGCGGACCTCCGGTTCGCCTACCCCGCCCGGCACCACGGCCGCGCCGAACGCGGCGAGCTCCCCGCACAGCAGGCGGCTGGACGTTCCGGTGTAGACCCGGTTGGCCGAAGGCAGGATGAGGATCGCGTACTCGGGCATCGTGGCCGAGCGTAGCCTGTCGGCCCCCGCGGCTAGTCTCGCCTCGTGACGAGCACCGTCGAACGCGTCCCCGCCCGCAGGGTGTTCGGCCTCGCCGTGCCCGCGCTCGGTGTGCTGGCCGCGGAACCGCTGTACGTGCTGGTCGACACCGCCGTCGTGGGTCACCTCGGCGCGCTCCCGCTGGCGGGACTCGCGCTCGGCGGCACGCTGCTGGCGCTGGTGTCCACGCAGCTGACGTTCCTGTCCTACGGCACCACCGCCCGCACCGCGCGGCTGCACGGCGCGGGCCGCCGCGCCGAGGCCGTCGGCGAGGGTGTGCAGGCCACCTGGCTCGCCCTGGCGGTGGGTGTGGTCGTGCTCGGGGTGGGGCAGCTGGTGGCCGAGCCGGTGGCGCGCGCGATGTCGGGTGACGAGCGGATCACCGCCGAGGCGGTGACGTGGCTGCGGATCGCGCTGTTCGGCGCCCCGCTGATCCTCGTCACGCTGGCCGGCAACGGCTGGATGCGCGGGGTGCAGGACACCGTCCGGCCGCTGCGCTACGTTCTCGCGGGCAACGGGATCTCCGCGGTGCTGTGCCCCGTCCTCGTTTACCCGGTCGGGTGGGGGCTGGCGGGCTCCGCCATCGCCAACGTCGTCGCGCAGGTGATCGTCTCCGTGCTGTTCCTGCGCGCGCTGGTGGTGGAGCGGGCGGATCTGCGGCCCCGGCCCGCCGTGATGCGCGCGCAGCTGGGCCTCGGCCGCGACCTGGTGCTGCGCAGCCTCGCGTTCCAGGCCTGCTTCGTCTCCGCCGCCGCGGTGGCGGCGCGCACGTCCCCGGCCGCGGTGGGCGCCCACCAGATCGTGCTGCAGCTGTGGACGTTCCTGGCCCTGGTGCTCGACTCGGTCGCGATCGCCGCGCAGTCGCTCGTCGGCGCCGCGCTGGGCGCGGAGTCGCGGCGGCGGGCGCTGGGCGTCGCCGCCCAGATCACCCGCTACGGGCTGGTGCTGGGCTGCGTCCTGTGCGCCGTGTTCGCCGCGGTGTCGCAGGTGCTGCCGCTGGCGTTCACCACCGACCCGGCGGTGCTGGCGCAGATCCCGCACGCGTGGTGGTTCTTCGTGGCGCTGCAGCCGGTGGCGGGTGTCGTGTTCGCCCTCGACGGGGTGCTGCTCGGCGCGGGCGACGCCGCGTTCCTGCGCACCGCCACGATCGGCAGCGCCGTGCTGGGTTTCCTGCCGCTGGTCTGGGCCTCGCTGGGCTTCGGCTGGGGACTGGCCGGCATCTGGACCGGGTTGTCGCTGTTCATGCTGCTGCGGCTGGCGTTCGTGGTGACGCGCTGGCGGTCCGGGCGCTGGGCGGTCACCGGTGCCCTGCGCTGACCGGCGCGCTGTGGTCAATCGCACTGCGGTAACGGGTATGTTTCGGTGATGCGTAGCCGATACAACTAACGGGACGGCAGTGCGGGCGTCCCCGAAACCCGGACACCCGTCGCAACGCCTGGAGGATCCTCGTGCCGCCCCCCGTGACCGCGCGCGCCACCACGCGGTCGTGGCTGATCTGGCTGACCGCCGCCTTCGTCTACGTCCTCGCCGTCTTCCACCGCACGTCGTTCGGTGTCGCCGGGATCGAGGCCGCCGAGCGGTTCGGGGTGGGCGCCGCCGCCCTGGGCACCTTCACCGTGCTCCAGATCGGGGTCTACGCGGCGATGCAGGTGCCCACCGGGGTGCTGGTCGACCGGTTCGGCCCGCGCGCGGTGCTCAGCGCGGCCCTGCTGTTCCTCGGCCTGGGCCAGGTGCTGCTCGCGGTGGCGCACTCGTACGCGCTCGGGCTGGTCGCCCGCGGCGTGCTCGGCCTCGGCGACGCGCTCACGTTCGTCTCGGTGCTCCGGCTCGCCGCCAACCACTTCCCCGGCCGCCAGTACACCCTCGTCACCGGCCTGACCGGCGCGCTCGGCTTCACCGGCAACCTCGCCGCGACGGTCCCGCTGGCCCTGCTGCTGGCCGGGCCCGGCTGGGTGCCCACGTTCCTCGCCGCCGGGCTGGTGACCGTGCTGTTCGTCGCCGTGGTGCAGTGGCGCGTGCGGGACACGCCGACCGCCCGCCGGGTGCCGCCGCAGCGCGTGCCCGCGCGCGAGGTCGGCAGGCAGGTGCTCGCCGCCTGGCGGGTGCCGGGCACGCGGCTGGGGTTCTGGACCCACTTCACCACCCCGTTCGGGCAGAACGTCATGGTGCTGCTGTGGGGCGTGCCGTTCCTGGTCGACGGCCAGGGGTACTCCACCACCGCGGCCAGCGGCCTGCTGGTGGTGTTCGTCGTCGGTGCCATGGTGGGCGGGCCTGCCGTGGGCGGGCTGACCGGCCGCAAGCCGGAGCTGCGGATGCCGCTCGTGCTCGGCTACCTCGCCTCGCTTGGTGCCGTGTGGACGGTCCTGCTGAGCTGGCCGGGCCGCATCCCGGTGGCCGTGCTGGTGCCCGCGTTCGTGGTGCTGTCCCTCGGCGGGCCCGCCTCGATGATCGGGTTCGCGCTGGCCCGCGACTACAACCCGCTGCGGCGCGTGGGCACCGCCACCGGTGTGGTCAACGTCGGCGGGTTCGTCGCCACCACGGTGACGGCGCTGCTGATCGGCGTGCTGCTGCAGTTCTCCGGGGGGAACTACCGGATCGCGCTGCTGTCGGTGGTGGCCGTGCTGCTGCTCGGCGCGTGGCGGATCGGTGTCTGGTACCTGCGCGCGCGGGCGGCGGTCTTCGCCGCGCAGGCGCGGGGCGAGGACGTGCCGGTGCAGTTGCGGCGCAGGCCGTGGGACGGCCCCGTGCGGCGCGACGATCGGGTGGCCGCCGCGGCCTGACCGGCCGGTCGTTACAGTGCCGCGGTGTCCCGCCAGCAGCAGCGCAGGCCCGCACCCCCGCCCGGCCTGCTGATCGTCGACAAGCCGAGCGGCATGACCTCGCACGACGTGGTGGCACGGGCCCGCCGTATCATGGGCACGCGCAAGGTGGGGCACGCCGGCACGCTCGACCCGATGGCCACCGGTGTCCTCGTGCTGGGCATCGAACGGGCCACCAAGCTGCTCGGCCACCTCGCGCTGGACCGCAAGACCTACCTGGCCACGATCGCGCTGGGCGCCGCCACCACCACCGACGACGTGGAGGGCGAGCCGCTGGCCGAGGCGGGCCAGGACGAGCTGGACGCGGTCGCCGACGCCGCGATCGAGGCGGGCATCGCCGGGCTCACCGGGGAGATCCAGCAGGTGCCGAGTGCGGTGAGCGCGGTGAAGGTCGACGGCAAACGCGCCTACGCCCGGGTCCGCGCGGGCGAGGAGGTCGACCTGCCTGCCCGGCCGGTGCACGTGTACCGCTTCGACCTGCTCGCCACGCGCCGGGAGCCCGGCCGCATCGAGCTGGACGCGATGATCGACTGCTCGTCGGGGACCTACGTGCGGGCACTGGCCAGGGACCTGGGCCGCGCACTCGGGGTGGGCGGCCACCTGCGGGCGCTGCGCCGCACCACCGTCGGGCCGTTCACGCTGGCCACCGCGCGCACCCTCGACGCGCTGGCGGAGCGGCCGGAGCTGTCGCTGAGCCTCGACGGCGCGGTGGCCGCCGCGTTCCCCCGGCGGGACGTCGACGCCCCCACCGCGCGGGCCGTGCGGCACGGGCAGCGGATCCCGGCGGCGGGCATCGCCGGCACGTACGGCGTGTTCGACCCGGACGGCCGCGTGCTCGCACTGGCCGCGGACGACCGGGAGGTCGCCCGGCCGGTGGTGGTCCTGGCGCCCGCGTAGCCCGCCGCGCGCGGCAGGCGCGGTGACGGCGCTGGTTCACCCCGCGAGAGGTGACCGGGCGTCGGCCGGTGGCGGTGCCCGGCCTAGGGTGGTTCCGTGCAGCGTTGGCGGGGTTTGGCGGACCTTCCCGGAGGCTGGGGACGGTGCGTCGTGACGATCGGGGTCTTCGACGGGGTGCACCGCGGGCACCAGGCGCTCATCCGGCGGACCGTGGAGACCGCGCGGCAGCGCGGCGTGCCGAGCGTCGTGCTGACGTTCGACCCGCACCCGTCCGAGGTGATCCGGCCCGGCAGCCACCCGGCACAGCTGACGACGTTGCGGCGCAAGGCCGACCTCATCGAGGAGCTGGGCGTCGACGTGTTCGCCGTGCTGCCGTTCACCGCCGAGCTCTCGCGGCTCTCGCCGGAGGACTTCGTGCACGAGGTGCTGGTGGACAAGCTGCACGCCGCCGTGGTCATCGTGGGGGAGAACTTCACCTTCGGGCACAAGGCCGCGGGCGACGTGGAGCTGTTGCGCACCCTCGGCAGGCGGTTCGGGTTCGTCGCGCATGGCGCCAGCCTGCAGGGCCGGTCCCTGCCGGACGAGCAGGACGGCGGCGAGATCACGTTCTCCTCGACCTACGTGCGGTCCTGCATCGACGCGGGCGACGTCGCGGCAGCCGCGGACGCGCTGGGCAGGCCGCACCGGCTGGAGGGCATCGTGGTGCGCGGCGAGGGCCGCGGCCACGACCTCGGCTACCCGACGGCCAACCTGTCGACGCCCCGGTTCGCCGCCGTGCCCGCCGACGGTGTGTACAGCTGCTGGTTCGTGCGGGCCCTCCCGGGCAAGCCCGAGGAGCGCCTGCCCGCCGCCGTGTCGGTCGGCTCCAACCCCACCTTCTCGGGGCGGGAGCGCACCGTGGAGGCGTTCGTGCTCGACGTCGACGAGGACTTCTACGGCCAGCACGTGGCGCTCGACTTCGTCGCCAGGCTGCGCGGCCAGGTGAGGTTCGCCACGCCGGAGGAGCTGGTCGCCCAGATCGACGACGACGTCGCGCGGACGCGGTCGGTACTCGGGCTCCCCTGACCCGGCCGCCCCGCGACAGCTGGCGCGGGCAGCGGCCGACGCCTCCCCAATGTGGCATTGGTGGCGTTGAACGCACCGAAAGCCGCATTGGGTGCGGCTGTTGTACTGAGTGCCGCATTGGGTGCGGCTGTCGCACCGAATGCCACATTGGGTGCGGCAGCCGGGCGGGTTGCCCACCCGGGCGGGTGCAAATGCGAACGGCTGCCCGGAACCGGCCCGGCCGGCGGGGCCGACCTGGCAAGATGCTTCGCACAGGCCGGCGGAGGTCTGAACAAGGCCGTCTAGGGGAGCAGGGCACACCGTGGAGGACCACAAGATCGTCCAGCGCAACATCGCGCTCCAGCGGGAGTGGTACGGGGAGCCGCTCGGGGACCGCGTGCGCAGGCTGGTCGTGGCCTTCGACGTCTCGCAGGCCTACCTGGCGGAGGTCCTCGGCATCAGCGCGCCCATGCTCAGCCAGGTGATGAGCGGCAGGCGGGCCAAGATCGGCAACCCGGTGGTGCTCGCCCGGATGATCATGCTGGAGCGCAAGGTCCTCACCCCCGAGGTGGCGGCGGGCAACAAGGAGGCGATCCGGGCGGCGCTGGAGGACGTGCGCGACGCGCGGCCCACCGTCGGCAGGGACAACTTCCCGGTCGGCGCGGGCCCGGACGACCAGCACGTACTCTCGGCGCTGCGGGAGATCGCCGAGGACGAGAACCTGGTGGAAGCCGCCGAGCGGCTGGACCCCGACTTCCCCGCGATCGCCGACGTGCTGCGGCGCGCGGGCAAGGGCGGCTGGTGACGGCACGCGCCCGGCTGTTCAGCGCGCTGCTGCCCTCGCCCACGGCCACGGAGTCGCTGCGCCGGTGGCTCGGCGCCCGCTCCCGCGCCGACGACCGGCTGCGCTGGATCCCCGCCCGGCAGTGGCACGTCACGCTCGGCTTCTACGGGTCCGACCTGCCGGACGAGCGGGTCGCGTGGCTGCGGGAACGGCTGCGCGGCGCCGTCGCGCCGACACTGTGGCTGGCGGGCGGCGGCAGCTTCCCCGGCGTGCTGTGGACCGGCGTCCACGGCCACGGGTTGCCGGAGCTGGCCGGGGCGGTCCGGCCGAGGGGAGAGGAGCGCCCGTTCCGCGCTCATCTCACGCTGGCCCGGGGTCACGCGCCCGCCGCGCTGGCCGCGTGGGCGCGGGCGCTCGCGGACTACCGCGGCCCACGCTGGACGCCGGGCGAGGTCGTCCTGCTGCGCAGTGACCCCGCCGACCCCGCCGACCCCGCCGACCCGGCAGGCACCGGCCCCCGGTACACCCCCGTCGAGCGGTTTCCCCTCTCCGGGACCGCGAGCTGAAACCGTGGCTGCTACCCTCGACTGTTGAGTCCGGCTGCAGTCCGTGGCGGCCGAGACCTTCCTTCCCGGCGCGGGAGCGTCCGGGAACGCACGGTACGCACAGGAGGCGTTCCGGTGCACGGCATCGGCCCTCCTCGACAACTAGGAGAACACGAGTGGCGCTGTCCACCGACGAGAAGAAGTCGATCCTGTCCGAGTACGGCTTGCACGAGTCGGACACCGGGTCGCCCGAGGCGCAGGTGGCTCTGCTCACCAAGCGGATCATCGGCCTCACCGAGCACCTGAAGGTGCACAAGCACGACCACCACTCCCGTCGCGGTCTGTTGCTGCTGGTCGGCCGTCGTCGCCGGCTGCTCAACTACGTGATGAAGCTGGACATCGAACGCTACCGTTCGCTGATCCAGCGACTCGGCCTCCGCCGATAGCGAGCTCCGAGGGGGAGTGACCCGCCGGGTCACTCCCCCTCGGCACAAGAACAACGAGAACGACAGGGCGAGCGCACCGCGCGAGAGGACAAGTCCGCCGGTCCTCGGTAGTGGCTCCCGGGAACGTCCCCGGGCGCTTCGATCGAAGACCGGCCTCGTTCCTCGAGCGTGCCCCCAGGGGATGGGGGTCGTGCGGCGCCCGCAGCAGAACGAGGAGAACCACTTTCATGACGGAAGCAAGCGGTATCAGCGTGCACGAAACCGAGGCCGTGATCGACAACGGCCGGTTCGGCACCCGTACGGTCCGCTTCGAGACGGGCAGGCTGGCCAGGCAGGCCGCCGGTTCGGTCGTCGCCTACCTGGACGACGAGACCATGCTGCTGTCGGCCACCACGGCCTCCAAGCAGCCGAAGGAGCACTTCGACTTCTTCCCGCTCACCGTGGACGTCGAGGAGCGGATGTACGCCGCCGGGCGGATCCCCGGCGCGTTCTTCCGCCGGGAGGGCCGTCCCTCCACCGACGCCATCCTGACCTGCCGGCTCATCGACCGCCCGCTGCGCCCGTCGTTCGCCGACGGCCTGCGCAACGAGATCCAGGTGGTCATCACGGTGCAGAGCCTGCACCCCGAGGACCCGTACGACGTGCTGGCGATCAACGCCGCGTCGGCGTCCACCCAGATCGGGGGGCTGCCGTTCTCCGGCCCGATCGGCGGCGTGCGCGTCGCGCTGGTCGAGGACCAGTGGGTGGCCTTCCCGACGTGGAGCCAGCTGGAGCGGGCCACGTTCAACATGGTGGTGGCCGGCCGCATCGTCGGCGACCGCCCGGAGGACGTCGCGATCATGATGGTCGAGGCCGAGGGCACCGAGAACACCCTCGACCTGATCGAGAACGGCGCGACCGCGCCCACCGAGAAGACGGTGGCCGAGGGCCTGGACGCGGCCAAGCCGTTCATCCGGGTGCTGTGCGAGGCGCAGCAGCGGCTCGCCGACGCGGCCGCCAAGCCGACCGGTGACTTCCCGCTGTTCCCGCCCTACGAGCAGGACGCCTACGACGCCGTCGCGGCGATCGCGACCGAGGACCTGACCCGGGCGCTGGCGATCGCGGGCAAGCAGGACCGGGACAACGCCACCGACGAGGTCAAGGCCGAGGTGCTGGCCAAGGTCGGCATCGGCGAGGGCGAGGCCTTCGAAGGCAGGGAGAAGGAGATCGGCGCCGCGTTCCGCGCGCTGACCAAGCAGCTCATCCGCCAGCGGATCCTGCGGGACAAGGTCCGGATCGACGGCCGGGGGCTGACCGACATCCGCCAGCTCGCCGCCGAGGTCTCGGTGCTGCCGAGGGCACACGGCTCGGCGCTGTTCGAGCGGGGCGAGACCCAGATCCTGGGTGTGACCACGCTGAACATGCTGCGGATGGAGCAGCAGCTGGACACGCTGTCGCCGGAGCAGACCAAGCGCTACCTGCACCACTACAACTTCCCGCCGTTCTCCACCGGCGAGACCGGCCGCGTCGGCACGCCGAAGCGGCGGGAGATCGGGCACGGCATGCTCGCCGAGCGCGCGCTGGTGCCGGTGCTGCCGAAGCGCGACGAGTTCCCGTACGCCATCCGGCAGGTGTCGGAGGCGCTGGGCTCCAACGGCTCGACGTCGATGGGCTCGGTGTGCGCGTCCACGATGAGCCTGTTCAACGCGGGTGTGCCGCTCAAGGCGCCGGTCGCGGGCATCGCGATGGGCCTGGTGTCCGACCAGGTGGAGGGCGAGACGCGCTACGTCGCGCTGACCGACATCCTCGGCGCCGAGGACGCCTTCGGTGACATGGACTTCAAGGTCGCGGGCACGAAGGACTTCATCACCGCCCTGCAGCTGGACACCAAGCTGGACGGCATTCCCTCGGACGTGCTGGCCGGTGCGCTGAACCAGGCGCGGGACGCACGGCTGACCATCCTGGACGTGATGGCCGAGGCCATCACGGGCCCGGACGAGATGAGCCCGTACGCGCCGCGCGTCACCAGCGTGAAGATCCCGGTCGACAAGATCGGCGAGGTCATCGGCCCGAAGGGCAAGATGATCAACTCGATCACCGAGGAGACCGGCGCCGACATCTCCATCGAGGACGACGGCACGATCTACGTCGGCGCCGCCGACGGCCCGTCCGCCGAGGCCGCGATCGACAAGATCAACGCCATCGCCAACCCGCAGCTGCCCAAGGTCGGCGAGCGCTTCCTGGGCACGGTCGTGAAGACGGCCGCGTTCGGCGCGTTCGTCTCCCTGCTGCCGGGCAAGGACGGCCTGGTGCACATCTCGAAGCTGGGCAACGGCAAGCGCATCGGCAAGGTCGAGGACGTGGTGAACGTCGGCGACAAGCTCCGCGTGGAGATCGCCGACATCGACAGCCGCGGCAAGATCAGCCTCGTCGTCGTCAAGGACGAGGAGGAGAAGGCCGAGGAGGAGAAGGCCGAGGAGAACACCCCCGCCCAGTAAGCAGGCAGGCAACCGTCACGAGTGGCCCGTTACTGACACTTTTCGTCGGTAACGGGCCACTCATGACACGGGGGTGACAAGGATCCATGGTGCGACAGATTCCCGGGCACGAGCAGCCCGTGGGCAGTACCCGCACGCTCGAGTCCGCGCCGGACGGCGCGGTGGTCAAGCGCACCGTGCTGCCCGGGGGGTTGCGCGTGCTCACCGAGCGGGTGCCGGGCGTGCGTTCGGCCACGGTGGGCCTGTGGGTGGGCGTCGGCTCCCGGGACGAGCAGCCGAGCGTGGCCGGCGCGGCACACTACCTCGAGCACCTGCTGTTCAAGGGCACGGCGAACCGCGACGCCACCCGGATCGCGGAGGAGATCGACGCGGTCGGCGGCGAGTTCAACGCCTTCACCGCCAAGGAGCACACCTGCTACTACGCGCAGGTGCTCGACCGGGACCTGCCGCTGGCGATGGATCTCGTCACCGACGTCGTGTTCGAGGCCCTCTGTGCCGACTCCGACGTGGAGACCGAGCGCAGCGTGGTGCTCGAGGAGATCGCCATGCGCGACGACGACCCCGAGGACCTGCTGCACGACCTGTTCGTCGAGGCCGTCCTCGGTGACCACCCGCTGGGCCGGTCCGTGCTCGGCAGCGAGGAGTCGGTGACCGGCCTGTCCGGCACCGCGCTGCGGGGGTTCTACAAGCGCCGTTACGCCCCACCGCGCATGGTGCTGGCCGTGGCGGGCAACGTGGAGCACGGCCAGGTCCTGCGCCTGGCGCGGAAGACGCTGCGCGACCGGCTGTCCGGAGCGGACACCCCGGTGCCGCCGCGGCGTGGCCGTGCCCGCCTGGGCGCCGGGCGCGGGCTCGTGCTCCGCACCGACGACACCGAGCAGACCCACCTCATGCTCGGCCTGCGGGCACTGAGCAGGCACGACGACCGGCGGTTCGCGCTGTGGGTGCTCAACGCCGCACTCGGCGGCGGGATGAGCTCCCGGCTGTTCCAGGAGGTGCGGGAGCGCCGCGGGCTGGCCTACCAGGTGTACTCGTCGATCGCGAGCTACGCCGACGCCGGTCACCTGTCCGTCTACGCGGGCTGCCAGGCGGACCGGCTCGGCGAGGTCGCCGCCGTGGTGCGCGACATCCTCGCCGGGGTGGCCCGCGACGGGCTCACCGACGCCGAGGTGGCGCGGGCGAAAGGCCAGCTGCGCGGTGGGCTGGTGCTCGGCATGGAGGACACCGCCTCGCGCATGTCGCGGCTCGGCAAGAACGAGCTCAACTACGGCACCTACCTGGGCGTCGGCGACACGGTCGAGCGCATCGACGCGGTGACCGCCGAGGAGGTCCGCGTGCTCGCGCGCACACTGCTCGGCGGCAGCGTCACGGCCGCCGTGGTCGGACCGTACGCTCACGACGAGGACCTGCCCGACGAGCTGCACGAGGTGATCGCATCATGACCGCATCCGCCGAGCCGATCCGCGTCGGAGTGCTGGGCGCACACGGCCGCATGGGCGGGCAGGCGGTCAAGGCGGTGCGGGAAGCCACCGACCTCGACCTGGTCGCCGCGGTGGACGTCGAGGACTCGCTGTCCGCGCTCACCGATGCCGGGGCCGACGTCGTCGTCGACTTCACCCACCCCGACGCGGTGATGGACAACCTGCGGTTCGCGATCGAGCACGGCATCCACGCCGTCGTCGGCACCACGGGGTTCACCGACGACCGGATCGCCACCGTCACCGGGTGGCTGGCGGACAAGCCCGAGCTCGGGGTGCTCATCGCCCCCAACTTCGCCCTCGGCGCCGTGCTGGCGATGCGGTTCGCCCAGCAGGCCGCGCGGTTCTACGCCGCCGCCGAGGTGATCGAGCTGCACCACAACCGCAAGGCCGACGCGCCCTCGGGCACCGCGGCCCACACGGCCAGGCTCATCGCGCGCGCCCGCGCCGACGCCGGGCTCGCCCCGGGGACCGACGCGACCACGGCGCAGCTCGCGGGTGCCCGCGGCGCCGACATCGAGGACGTGCCCGTGCACTCGGTGCGGCTGCCCGGGCTGGTCGCGCACGAGGAGATCCTGTTCGGCGCGGAGGGCGAGACGCTGACGATCCGGCACGACTCGCTGGACCGGGTCTCGTTCATGCCGGGGGTGCTGCTCGGCGTGCGCACCGTGCCGCACCGGCCGGGCCTCACGGTCGGTCTGGAACACGTGCTCGACCTGTGAGCGCCCGCAACGTCGCCGTCCTGCTCACCGCCGCCGTGGCGGTGTACCTGGTGCTGCTCGCCGGCCGGGCGGTCGCGCTGCTGCGCACGGGGGACGCCACGGCGGTGCTGCTCGGGATCGGCGTGCTCGTCCTGCCCCTGTTCGGGGTGTGGATGGTGGTCACGACGTGGCGGTCCGGTGTCCGGATCCAGCGGCTCGCCCGCAGGCTGGAGGCCGAGGGCGGGCTGCCGGACGTGTCGGGGCTGCCGCGCAGGCCCTCGGGCCGGGTCGACCGCGCCGCCGCCGACGCCTGGTTCGACGAGCGGCGCGCCGAGGTGGAACAGGACCCCGCCGACTGGCGGCGCTGGTACCGGCTGGCCTACGCCTACGACGTCGCGGGGGACCGGCGCCGGGCGCGCGAGACGATGCGCAGGGCGGTCGAGCTGGAGGCCGCTGAGCCGCGCCCGTGAGCCCGGGGGTGAGCCCTTCGCCGGGGAACGGGACACGCGCGCCGCGCGACCGCCCCGGGTGACGGTGGCCCGGCTGGCCGCCCGCACCGGCGCGGCGGGGCGTCGCCTGCACCGTGGCGGCGAAGCCGCGGTCTATCGTCGGGACATGGTGCGGCAGCCCGCTCGTCTCCGGGCCCATCAGGTCGATCTGGCGGACTGGCGGTGGATGCTGGGAGCCCTGCGGACCCGGTTCGAGACCCGCTCGTTCGGAGCGGGTGCCGCGTTCGTCGCGGCCGTCGCCCAGCTCGCCGAGGTGGCCGGTCACCATCCCGACGTCGATCTGCGGGCGGGGCACGTTCAGCTCGTGGTGCGCGATCACGATGCCGGAGGGGTCACCGAACGGGAGGTCCGGCTGGCCGAGCGGATCAGCGCGCTCGCGTCCGGCCAGGGGCTCGTCGCACGCCCCGAGCGGGTGCAGGTGCTGGAGCTGGCCCTGGACACGCCGGTGCCGGACACGGTGCGGCCGTTCTGGGCGGCCGTGCTGGGTGGTGCCGAGACGGCTGGCGATGTCGTCGACCCGGCGGGCGAGCTGCCGCCGGTGTGGTTCCAGACGACCGACTCCACGGCGCCCGATCGGCAGCGCTTCCACCTCGACGTCACGGTCCCGCCGGAAGCCGCGGACCGGCGGATCGCCGCGGCGATCGCCGCGGGTGGACGTGTCGTCGACGACAGCCGCGCCCCGGCCTTCGTCGTGCTGGCCGATCCGGACGGCAACCACGCCTGTCTCTGCACCGAGCTGGGCCGGGACTGACATCCGGCCTGTCCACCGGGGCATCACCCGGTGAGCCACGCCCGCGGGACGGTGCGCGGGTCCGGAGGTCCCCACTCAGCGAAGTCCGGCAGTCCCGGCTCCGGATTTGAACTATGGTACAACTAGTACGATCGTTCAATTCTATGGGGAGGCGCGATGAGGGCGAGGCAGGGGGCACCCGCCGGCCGGCGTGCGTGGGGTGGGCTCGCCTTGCTGGCGTTGCCGACGATGCTGCTGGGGCTCGACGTGACGGCGCTCTATCTGGTCGTGCCGAGCCTGGCCGCGGATCTGGGGCCGACCGCGACGGAGACGCTGTGGATCATGGACGCCTACGGCTTCTTCATCGCGGGGTTCCTGATCACGATGGGGACCCTGGGCGACCGGGTCGGACGGCGCAGGCTGCTGATGATCGGGATGACCGCGTTCGGCGCTGTCTCGGTGCTCGCCGCGTTCGCCCCGGACGCCCGGTGGCTGATCGTGGCGCGGGCGCTGCTCGGGGTGGCCGGGGCGACGCTGATGCCGTCGACGCTGTCGCTGATCAGCACCCTGTTCACCGACGTCCGGCAACGGGCGCTGGCGATCGGTGTGTGGGCCACGATGTTCGCTCTGGGAATGGCCGCGGGTCCGGTCGTGGGCGGTGTGCTGGTCTCCGCCTTCTGGTGGGGCGCGGTCTTCCTCGCCGCGGTGCCGGTCGCGGTGCTGGTGCTCGCCGGCGCGCCGGCGCTCCTTCCGGAGTTCCGCGCCCGTGCGGGCAGGCCCGACCTGCCGAGTGTGGCGCTGTCCCTGACGACGATGCTGCCGATCGTCTACGCGATCAAGCATGCGGCCGGCGACGGGTTCGACGCCGAGGCGGCGTTCGCCGTGCTCGCCGGGGCCGCCTCCGCGGTCGCCTTCGTCCGCCGCCAGCCGCGTCTCGGCGAGCCGCTGCTGGACATGACGCTTTTCCGCAGCCGGGCGTTCTCCGCGGCCCTGGCCGTCCTGTTGGTGGGCCTCGTCGGTTTCGGCGGGGTGATGTTCCTGGTCACCCAGTACCTGCAGCTCGTCACGGACCTCGCGCCGGCAACGGCCGGGCTGTGGATGGGGCCGCCCGCGCTGGCCATGCTCATCGGCGCCGTCGGCGCGCCCCTCGTGGCGCGGCGCCGGTCGCCGGGCGTCGTCATGGCGGTCACGCTGGCGCTGTCGGTGTGCGGATACGCACTGCTCGCCCTGGCCGGGACCGACAGCACGGGGAGCGTGGTCGCCGGGTTCGCGTTCGCCTACCTCGGACTCGGGGTCATCGCCGCACTCGGCACCGACGTCGTCGTGGGCGCGGCGCCGGCGGAGAAGTCCGGATCGGCGGCCGCGCTCTCGGAGACCGTACAGGAGCTGGGCATCGCGGCAGGGGTCGCGGTCCTGGGCAGCCTCGCCACGGCCGTCTACCGGAGGACGGTGCAGACTCCCTCCGGGCTGTCCCCCTCGGCGGCCACGAGCTACGGCGACAGCCTCTCCGGCGCGGTGTCGGTGGCCGGGCGGCTGCCGGCCGGGGCGCTCGACCACGCACGGGCGGCGTTCACCAGCGGACTCAACGTCGCCGCCGTCGCGGCGGGCGCCGCCATCGCGGCCGCGGCGTCGGCCTGCTTCCTGGCCCTGCGGCACCTCCCGCCCCTCGGCGAGACGGATCCGGAGGCGGAGCCGATATCCTCCGCACGCGGGAGCGACGACGACGGATGAGGCGATGACGGCCGACCAGGACAGAGCCGATGGGCGCACCCTGCGCGGTCAACGCCGCCGGGCCCAGATCATCGACGCGACGCTGAGGATCGTCTGCCGCGACGGCGCCACCGGGGTCACCCACCGGACCGTGGCCAAGGAGGCGGGGATCACCACCAGCCTGACCCTCTACTACTTCGCCACGCTGGACGACCTGCTGCTCGCCGCCCTGACCAGCGTCACGGACGGGTACACCGACCGCATCCGCCGGCTCATCGACACCGACGACGACCCCGTCGGCGGGCTCGCCCGGCTCATCGCCGAATCCGCGGGACCGGGACGGGAGCGAGCACTCGCCGAACGGGAGCTGTCCACCCTGGCGGCGCGCCGGCCCGCGCTCCGTCCGGTCGCGCGCCGCTGGCGCGACCACGTCGCGGAGCTGGCCCGGACGCGGACCGGCGACCCGGACGCGATCGAGACCTTCGTCGCCCTGTCCGACGGCCTGTGCACCGCGATCCTGCTCGACAACCGGGAGGCCGACCCGGACCACATCCGCGCGGTCCTCGACAAGGCGCTGCGCGGGGGCGCCCACTAGCCGGTTCGGGCCGGGCAGGGTCCGTCCCGGTACACGACGCTAGGGGTGGAACCAGCCCGCGAACACGGCGGGGGCCGCGGCGAGGACGCTGAACCGGAGGAACCGGCCGACCAGTCCCGCCGCCACGAACGTCGACATGCGCATCCGCACGAGCCCGGCCAGTACGGTGGTGGCCATGAACGGCGGCAGGCCCAGCACCGAGCTGACGCCGTAGGTGCTGGTCATCCAGTGCGGGTGCCGGTGGCAGCGTTCCCGCAGCGCCTCCACCCACCGGCGCAGCCGCTTGGTGCGCAGCCGCCAGGCGTCCCGGCGCGGTGAGGGGGGCCGCTCGCGGTGCAGCCGGTCGTGCAGGAACCGCGGCAGGTGGATCGAACCGCGGGCGGCCAGGTAGTAGAGCAGCTTTCCGGCGATCTGCCCGACGGCGACGACGGCCGCGACCGCGGGCCAGGGAAGGTCGGGGTCGCTCGTGACCAGGCCGAGGACGAAGACCTCGACGCTGATCAGCGGGACGACCGCGGACCCGAACGCGACGCCGAGCGTCACGCACAGCCAACCGAACACGCGGCCTCCCAGGCGAAGGTCGTTTCCACGCTAGCAGCCGAAGCTGAGCGCACGGTGAGAAAGAGCTCCCCAGAACCGGAACCGGGACCGTGGACGCGCCGTGAGCACCCGGTCACCCGATGCGGCAACCTAGCGCAGCCGCCCCGGCCTCCGGCGGGCACCCCGCCCGGGCCGGTCACTCGGTGAGGCGCAGCTCCAGCGTGCCGGTCAGGCGCAGCTCGCGGACGGTTTTCTCGCCGGTGTCGAGGGTGCGGACCGTGCCGTCGGGGTTCCAGCCCGCGCCGCGGTAGAAGCTCAGCGTCGCCGGGTCGGACTGCGGCACCCAGGTGATGCCGCGTTCGGCGCCGCGTTCGCGGAGCCCGGCGGCGGCCCCGGCGAGCAGCCTGCCGCCGTGGCCGCGCCTGCCCCACCGGGGCTCCACGAGGACGGTGGCGATCAGCCCGGTCCGCCCGGCGTCGGCGGGCAGGCTGCCGTCGGCGGCCGCGACGTCCTCGTCGGGGGCGGGACCGGCCACGCAGAAGCCGACGGTGAATCGCCCCTCGGTGGCCACGTACACCGCGGTCTCCGGGTGCTCCACCGCGCCCGACCAGCGCCGCTCCAGATCGGCGTGGTCGAGTTCCGCGACGGTGCGGGAGCCGAGGACGTCGGCGTAGGCGGCGCGCCAGGTCTCCAGCTGGATCCGGGCGATCTCGGTGACGTCGGCGGGTGTGGCGGGGCGGACGTCGGCGGTGCTCATCCCCGCAACATAGCGTCCCGGCTCGCCCGGTCCGCGCGTAACCGCCGAGTTTTCGTCGGTGGTTCGTGAGACGCTTCCGGCATGAGAACGGTCAGCCTCGGGGTCGCGCGGCGAACGGCGCTCGCCGCGCAGGGATTCGCCGATCCGCGGCCGGACGGCCCGCCGACGCGACGGCACCTGCGCCGGGTGCTGTCGCGGGTGCAGCTGATCCAGCTCGACTCGGTCAACGTGGCGGTGCGTGCCCACTACGCGCCGCTGTTCGCGCGGCTCGGCGCGTACGACCCCGCGCTGGTCGACGACGCCGCCTGGGCGCACAGCGCCCGCAAACCGAGGCTGCTGGTGGAGTACTGGGCCCACGAGGCGAGCCTCGTGCCGGTCGAGGACTGGCCGCTGCTGCACTCGGGCGCGAAACCGAGGGGGTGGTGGCGCGGGTACGAACGGATCGCCGACCGCGAGCCCGCACTGGTCGACGACGTGCTCGCGGTGGTCAAGGAGCTGGGCCCGATCGGGGCGGGCGCGATCGAGCGGGAGCTGACCGGGCCCGCGCGGCGCACCCCGGGCGCGTGGTGGGAGCGCTCGGAGGTGAAGAAGGTCTGCGAGTGGCTGTTCGGCATCGGGCAGCTGACCACCGGCACCCGGCGCGGGTTCGAGCGGTGCTACGACCTGCCGGAGCGGGTGCTGCCGCCGGAGGTGCTGGCGCGCCGCGTGGACGCGGCGGAGGGAGCCCGCGAGCTCGTGCGGCGGGCGGCGACGGCACTGGGCATCGCGACCGAACCGGACCTGCGGGACTACTACCGGCTCGCTCCCGCGGCCAGCCAGCGGGCGGTGGCCGAGCTGGTCGAGGAGGGCACCCTGGAGCCGGTCCGGGTGCGCACGTGGCGGCACCAGGCCTACCGGCATGTCACGGCGCGCACGCCGAGGGCGGTCGCCGGGCGCGCGCTGCTGTGCCCGTTCGACCCGCTGGTGTGGGAACGCGACCGCACCGAGCGGCTGTTCGGCTTCCGGTACCGCATCGAGATCTACGTGCCCGAGCACAAGCGCGTGCACGGCTACTACGTGTTCCCGTTCCTGCTGGACGGCGAGCTGGTCGCGCGGGCGGACCTCAAGGCCGACCGCGCGGCGGGCGTGCTGCGGGTGCCGGGCGCGTTCGCCGAGCCGGGCACCGACCACGCCCGCGTGGCCGCCGAGCTGGCGGCCGAGCTCACCACGATGGCGGAGTGGCTCGGACTCGGCGGGGTCGCGGTGGGGGAGCGGGGCGACCTGGCGCCCACGCTGCGCCGCTGTCTCCGGTAGCCGGGGGCGGCGGAGACAGCGCGGGCGCGACGAGGGCCCGGCACCGTGCGGTGCCGGGCCCTGCGTGCCGTGGATCAGACCGCGCGGACGGTCTTGGCCTGCGGGCCCTTGGGGCCCTGCGCGACCTCGAACTCGACGTGCTGGTTCTCCTCGAGGCTACGGAAGCCGTAGCCGTCGATCTCGGAGTAGTGCACGAAGACGTCCGGTCCGTCGGTGCGGGAGATGAAGCCGAAGCCCTTGTCCGCGTTGAACCACTTGACGGTTCCCTGAGTCATATCGCTCCTTCTGAGGAATTCTGGGGCCCGCACCGTGCGGTGCCCCCGGGCCGATTCGCAGCGCGGCCCATCCAGAACCCTGAAGCAAGCGAACGCAAGAACGACGACCACTCAGCACAACAGGCGGGGAGGCCGGTTCATTCCCCGGCACGGCGGGCAGTAGGGTACTGATGCCGAGAGTTTCTCGCATACCGGTGTTCGGGCCGGTGTCGTTCTCGGCCAGCCCATCCGGCCGTCCCCGGCCGGGGACGGGAGTGCGGGCATGTCGTGGGAATCGCGCCGCCAGGCGGACGAGGGAACCGGATGACGTGGGCACGCCGCCCCGGGGCCGTGCGCACCCCGGAACGGATGAACCAGGCCCGCGCCGTCGAGGAGGATCACCAGCTGGTCACGCACCAGCGGGCAGTGCGCACCGTGGCCGGGCAGGCGGTCGACGCGACCGACTGCCTGCGGCTGCTGGAGATGCTCGGTCTGGAACCCGGTGACGGGCGGGTGCCGGGAGCACCGCGAGCGGAGCCCGGCGACGGCGCCTGACCGGACGTCCCGGCGCCGCCGCGCGCACTCCGTGGTCAGCCCGCCGAGCGGGTCACCACCGCGTCCCCCGCGCCGCTGCGCGCCCGCACCTTGAGCGCGACCGGCCCGTCCGGGGGCGTGTCGGCCACGTCCAGCTCGCTCGACACCCGGCCGGCGCCGGAGGAGAGCTCGATCTCCGCCGCGACCCCCTGCCGGATGCCGATCCGGATCTCGCCCGAGCCGGTGATGGCCTCCACCGAGCCAGCCGCCGCCTCGGCGACCGTCACGTCGCCGCTGCTGCTGCGCACCAGCACCTGGCCGTCGACGGTGCCCAGCCACACGTCGCCGGTGCCGGTGCCGAGTGTCGCCGAGCCGGACACCGCGGGCGCCTCGACGTCGCCGCTGCCCGAGCGCAGCCGCACACCGGCCGGGGCGGGGCCGAGCCGGATGGATCCGGTCCCGGTGCGCACGGACACCGCGCCCCCCGCGCCCTCGAGCGACACGTCTCCCGAGCCGGTGGCCACGTCGGCGCGTCCCGCCTTGCCGGTCACGGTCACGGTGGCGGCCCCGGCTCGCACGTCCACGTGGGAACCCTCGGGCGCGCGGACCCGCACACCCAGCGGGACGTTGCGCAGCGGCAGCGGTTTCGGGCCCCGCACGACCAGCCGGGAGCCGACCTTCTCGACGCGGGCCTGCCGCACGGCATCCGCGGCCGAGCCGTGCAGCTCCGCCCCGAGCTGGCCGCCGAAGTGCTCGCCGACCCAGTTGAGGATGTTGGACACGCCCTCGGTCCAGGGCGCCTGCGCGGCCGGCTCGTGCCGCACCTCCACGCTCGCCTCGCCCTCGCCGAGCTGGATCTCCACCCGGCCCGTCGTGATGTCCACGTCGAGTTCGAGCGGCCCGTCGGCGTCGAACGTCTGGCTGCGGACGGGCGCCTCGCCCTGCTGGTGCTCGTCGTTCGTCGGCATGTCCGTCATCCCTTCACCCAGCCGTGCAGGTGCGAGCCGGAGCGCTCGCCGTGCTGCTTCTGCCCGTGGTGCTGGTGCTTGCCCTGCAGCGCGCCCTGCACCGCCTGCGAGACGAAGGTGTTGAGCGAGACGCCCTGCGCCGCCGCCGCCTGCTCGGCCTGCCCCTTGAGCTGCTCGAACAGGCGCAGCGTGATGCGGCTGATGTCGCCGCCGTCCCCGGCGGGCGGTGGCGGTGGCGACTGCGGTGGGGGCGGTGGCGGCGGCGGGGAGGACGCGGACTCACCCGTCGCGGTGCCGGTGACCACCACCCGGACGTCGCGCCCGTCGAGGCGCACGTCGACGACCTGGTCGGGGAGGTTGGCGGTGACCTCGGCGGCGAGGTCGGCGAGCGCGTTCATCAGCGCGAGCCGGGCGGCCGGCTCCAGCGCCGCGGACAGCACGGCCGCGGCGCGTCTCAGCTGCTCGTCGCCCGCGGAAGCCGTCGTGTTCAGGCTCTCCCGCAGGCTCTGCAGATACGGCGTCAAATCCATGACACCACTATGGCGTCACTTCTGACGTCACGCAACACCGTCGTGGCGTCACCCCGGGATCGTCCGTCGCGGCAGATACGCTGCGGGCGGAACAACGGCGGAGGGAGTCGAAGGTGGCCGAGACGGTGTCGCCCCAGGTGCAGTTGATCGCGAAGACGGAGTTCTTCCCCCCGGCCGACGTGCCGTGGTCGACCGACGCCGACGGTGGTCAGGCGCTGGCCGAGTTCGCCGGGCGCGCCTGCTACCAGTCGTGGAAGAAGCCGAACCCGAAGACGGCCACCAACGCCGGCTACCTCGAGCACATCATCGAGGTCGGGCACCTTTCGGTGCTCGAGCACGGGTCGGCGAGCTTCTACATCACCGGGATCTCCCGGTCGCTGACCCACGAGCTGATCCGGCACCGGCACTTCTCCTACTCGCAGTTGTCGCAGCGTTACGTGCCCGAGCGCGACGCCGCGTTCGTCGAGCCTGCCGTGATCGCCGACGACCCGGAGCTGCACGAGAAGTTCCTCGCCGCCGCGCAGGCCAGCGTCGACGCCTACAACGAGCTGCTCGCGGGGCTGGAGGAGAAGTTCGCCGACGCGCCCAGCGCGACGCTGCGGCGCAAGCAGGCCCGGCAGGCCGCGCGCGCCGTGCTGCCCAACGCCACCGAGACCCGGATCGTCGTCACCGGCAACTACCGCGCGTGGCGGCACTTCATCGCGATGCGCGCCACCGAACAGGCCGACGTCGAGATCCGCGCGCTCGCCGTCGAGTGCCTGCGGCAGCTACAGAAGGTGGCGGAGAACGTGTTCGCCGACTTCACGATCTCCACGCTGCCCGACGGCACGGAGGTGGCGTCGAGCCCGAAGGTCCTCGAAGGCTGATGCGCAGGCTCGCCATCGACGTGCGGCCCGGCGAGTACGCGGTCGCACGGCTCGACGCGGGCGCGGCGGCCCCGGTCGGGCTGTTCGACCGGTCCGGCGACGCGCTGGTGTCGGTGACCCGCACCGGCGGCGAGCTGTCGGTGATCTGCCCGGCGGAGGCCGCCCCGGCCGGGGCACGTGTCCAGGACGGCTGGCGGCTGCTCACGGTCCGCGGACCGCTCGCGTTCACCCTCACCGGCGTGATCGCGGCGCTGTCCAGCGAGCTGGCCGCCGCCGGGGTCGCGCTGTTCACCCTGTCCACCTTCGACACCGACCACGTGCTGGTGCGGGCGGCCGACCTCGACCGGGCGGTCGCGGCGCTCGAGGCCTCCGGGCACGACGTCTTCCACGCCTGACGGGAGTCCGGGGACCGCGTCGCGCGACGCGGATACGATCTCCCCGTCCGGACCCCCGAAGGAGTGACGCCCCGTGACCGAAGAGCAGATCCGGCAGTCGCACCCGGCCGGTGCCGGGCCCGGACCCCGGGTGGTCGCGGGCCGGTACACGCTGCTCGGCGAGCTGGGCCGCGGCGGCATGGGGGTGGTGTGGCGGGGCGAGGACACGGTGATCGGCAGGCCGGTGGCGGTCAAGGAGCTGGCGGTGCCGTCCGGGGCGGAGGCGCCGGGCGTCTTCCAGGAGCGGGTGCTGCGGGAGGTGCGCACCGGGGGACGGCTCAACGACCCTGCGGTGGTGACGGTGTACGACGTGGTCACCGAGGGCGGCACCACGTTCATCGTGATGGAGCTGGTGGAGGCGCCGACCCTGGCCGAGCTGGTGCGCCGGGAGGGTCCGCTGCCGCCGCATCGGGTGGCGGCCATCGGGGAGCAGGTGCTCTCGGCGTTGCGGGCCGCGCACGAGGCGGGGATCGTGCACCGCGACGTCAAGCCGGGCAACATCATGGTCGCGCCCGGCGGGCGGGTGAAGCTGACCGACTTCGGCATCGCGCAGGCGGTCGACGACCCGCGGCTGACCACGAGCGGGATGCTGGTGGGCTCGCCGGCGTTCATGGCGCCGGAGCGGGTCGCGGGGCGGGAGGCGCTGCCCGCCTCCGATCTGTGGGCGCTGGGCGCGACGCTGTTCTTCGCGGTGGAGGGCGTGGTGGCGTTCGAGCGGCCCACCACGGCGGCGACGTTGCACGCGATCCTGCACGAGGTGCCCTACCTGACCCGCACGCAGGGCCCGCTGGCCTCGGCGATCATGGGGTTGCTGGTGGCCGCGCCCGAGGCGCGGCTGTCGGCTCCGCAGGCGGGTGGCCTGCTGGCGATGGCGGCCCGGCAGCAGGGACAGTCCACGCCGCCGGGCGGGCAGCCCGCGACGGCCGCCTACGCCGGGCAGCCGACGGTGCCCACCGGTCCCGGTGCGCCGGGGCCCGCGGCGGGGGAGCCGCGGCGGCGCGGGCGGGGAGCCCTGGCCGCCGGGGCGGTGCTGGCGTCGGTCGCGCTGCTCGCGGGCGGGTTCTTCCTCGGCAGGCCGGTGTGGTCGCCCGCCACCGACGAGGCGATGCTGCCCACCCTCACCTACGGCGACGGCGGCGACGTGGGGTTCACGCTCAGCAGCGGGGCGGACGTCTGCCTCAACGGCCGGTTCGACCCCGGCTACCAGATCAGCTCGGCCAACCAGCCCGACTGCGACGAGCGGCACGACTTCGAGGTCTACCTCTCCGAGCACGCCCTCGGCGCCGGTGCCTACGCCTCCGACGACGCCCAGCTGCTCGCCTACCCCGGCGTGGAGCGGCTGCGCAGCTTCGCCGAGACCCAGTGCGCGCTCGGCTTCCACTCCGACATCGTCCCGGCGGAGTCGCGCCCGTCGCTGACCTACCGTGCGCTGGTGCCCAGCAAGGCGCTGTGGGAGCAGCCCCAGGAGTCCGACTCGGACCTGCGGCGCACCGTGTACTGCGTGCTGGCCGACCGGGGCGGCGACCAGCTCACCGAGCAGGTGACCGTGGAGGTCAAGTAGCCGCAGAAGTTCCCGCGCGAGCCCGGCGGGGCGGGTGATTCTCCGCCGCGCCGCGGCGTGCGGAACGCGATCGCCGCGATCGGCGGCGTCGGCACCGGGTGACGGCCTGAACGAGGTACCGTCAACGGCATGTCGATCGCACCGCCCACCCCACCCACCGCCGCGCCCGGGAGGCCGTTCGGCCGCGTGCTCACCGCCATGGTCACCCCCTTCGACACCCACGGGGCCGTGGACCTGAAGCGGGCGCAGGAGCTCGCCGTGCACCTGCTGGAGCTGGGCAACGACGGGCTGGTGATCAACGGCACCACCGGCGAGAGCCCCACCACCACCGACGCCGAGAAGGCGGACCTGGTCCGGGCCGTCGTGGAGGCGGTGGGGGACAAGGCCACCGTCGTGTCGGGCGCGGGCACCTACGACACCGCGCACAGCGTCGAGCTGGTGCGCCAGGCGGAGAAGGCGGGCGCCCACGGCGTCCTCGTCGTCACCCCGTACTACTCGCGGCCCACCCAGGCCGGGCTGTACGCGCACTTCACGTCGGTCGCCGACGCCACCGGCCTGCCGGTGATGCTCTACGACATCCCGCCGCGCTCCATCGTGCCGATCGAGGTGGACACGCTGCGCAGGCTGGCCGAGCACCCGCGCATCCTCGCCGTCAAGGACGCCAAGGGCGACCTGCTCGCGGGCAGCGAGGTGATCGCGAACACCCACCTCGCCTACTATTCGGGGGACGACGCGCTGAACCTGCCGTGGCTCTCGGTCGGCGCGACCGGCGTGGTCAGCGTCATCGGGCATGTGGTCGCGGGCCGCATCCGGGCCATGATCGAGGCCTACGAGGACGGCGACACGTCCACGGCGCGCACCAACCACCGGGGCATGCTCCCGGTGTACCGCGCGTTCTCGCGGGTCGGCGGCGTCGTCTTCGCCAAGACGGCGCTGCGGATGCGCGGCTACGATGTCGGGGAGCCGCGGCTCCCGATCGTGCCGGCCAGCAGTGAGCAGGTCGAGGCGATCGCGGCGGACCTGACCCAGGCGGGCGTGCCACTCGAACAGTCACCGACGAGCGACTGGGCGGGCTCCCGGGTCGCCCAGGCCGACTCCGCCGCGGCGTATGTTGCACCGACCACTCACACCAGCGTTGGGACCATTCATCGGTGAGCCAGCTCCACATCGGACCCGGACCTTCGTACGCCCCGCCCGCCCCGCCGGAAGGCGGCCTGCGTGTCGTCGCGCTCGGCGGCATCGGCGAGATCGGCCGGAACATGACCGTCTTCGAGTACGGCGGCAGGCTGGTGATCGTCGACTGCGGGGTGCTGTTCCCCGAGGACCAGCAGCCGGGCGTCGACCTGATCCTGCCTGACTTCCGCGCGATCGAGGACCGGCTGGACGACGTCGACGCGCTCGTGCTGACCCACGGCCACGAGGACCACATCGGCGCGGTGCCGTTCCTCCTCCGGATGCGGCCCGACCTGCCGGTGTACGGCTCGCGGTTCACGCTCGCGCTGCTGGCGGCGAAGTGCAAGGAACACCGGCAGCGGCCGCAGCTGACCGAGGTGCGCGAGGGCGAGAAGCGCCGGGTCGGCGAGTTCGAGCTGGAGTTCTTCGCGGTCAACCACTCGATCCCGGACGCGCTCGCGGTGGCGATGCGGACCCCGGCGGGTCTCGTGCTGCACACCGGCGACATCAAGCTGGACCAGCTGCCGCTGGACGGCAGGCTGACCGACCTGGCCGGGTTCTCCCGGCTCGGGGACGAGGGCGTGGACCTGCTGTGCGTCGACTCCACCAACGCCGAGGTGCCCGGTTTCGTCACCGCGGAGCGGGACATCGGCCCGGTGCTGGACGACGTGATCTCGCAGGTGCGGCAGCGGGTGATCGTGGCCTGCTTCGCCAGCCACGTGCACCGCGTGCAGCAGGTGCTCGACGCCGCGGTGAAGCACGGCCGCCGGGTGGCCTTCGTCGGCCGCTCGATGGTCCGCAACATGGGCATCGCGGCGGAGCTGGGGTTGCTGGAGATCCCCGAGGGGCTGCTCATCGACCTGGACGAGGCGGTGAACCTGCCCGAGTCGAAGGTGCTGTTCGTGTCCACCGGTTCGCAGGGCGAGCCGCTGTCGGCGCTGTCCCGGATGGCGCGCGGGGAGCACCGGCAGATCTCCATCCGCGCCGGGGACACGGTCGTGCTGGCCAGCTCGATGATCCCGGGCAACGAGACCGCGGTGTTCGGCGTGGTGAACGGGCTGATGCGGCTCGGCGCCGACGTCGTGCACCAGGGCAACGCGAAGGTGCACGTGTCGGGGCACGCGTCGGCGGGGGAGCTGCTGTTCCTCTACAACGCGATCCGGCCGAGCAACGTGATGCCGGTGCACGGTGAGTGGCGGCACCTGCGGGCCAACGCGGAGCTGGCGGTGCGCACGGGCGTGGCGCCGGAGAACGTGGTGCTCGCCGAGGACGGCGTGGTGGTCGACCTGGTGGACGGCAAGGCGTCGATCGCGGGCCGCGTCGAGGTGGGGCACGTCTACGTGGACGGCCTGTCCGTCGGCGATGTCGGTGAGTCGACGCTGTCCGACCGGCTGGTGCTCGGCGAGGGCGGGTTCATCGCGATCACGGTGGCGGTGGACTCCACGACCGGCAGGGCGGTGAGCCCGCCGACCGTGTCCGGGCGCGGGTTCTCCGACGACCCGAAGGCGCTCGACGCGGCGGTCGCGCTGGTGGAGATGGAGCTGTCGCGCACCGAGGCGGAGGGCATCACCGACATGCACCGGATCGCCCAGTCGGTGCGGCGCGTGGTGGGCCGCTGGGTGGCCGAGACCTACCGGCGCCGCCCGATGATCGTGCCCACCGTCATTCCCGTCTGACCCTCACGACGGTTCCGCCTCGACGGGCAGCGGTTCGCCCGCGGTGCTGGGTTGCTTGGCGGGGGCGGTGAGCTGCACGATCGTCGCCCCCGTCAACAGGACGCCCGCCCCGGCGATCTGCACCCAGGTGAGGGCCTCGCCCAGCACCAGCCAGGCGGCGGCGGTGGCGATGAGCGGCTCGCACAGGGCGAGCACGCTGGCGACGGAGGCGGGCAGGTGGCGCAGGGCCGTGATGCCGGACAGGTAGGCCAGCACGGTGGACACGAGCGCGACGGCGATCAGCAGCGCCCACACCGGCGGCCGCCACGGGCCGAACTCGGCCGGGCCGAGCACGATGTCCATCGGCAGGGTCCACGGTGGTGCCACCAGGAAGACCGCGCCGGCGCCGATGATCATGCCCCAGGTCACCATGCCGAGCGGGTCCTTCGTGGCCACGCCGTGCTCGCCGAGCAGGAAGTAGGCCGCCGAGCCGAGCGCGGCGCCGAGCCCGGCCAGCAGGCCGATCGTGTCGAGCCGCAGCCCGGTGCCGACCTGCGCGAGCATCGCCAGCCCGGTGAGCGCGAGCGCGATGCCGCCCCACACCGCCCACGGCAGCCGCACCCGGCGGACGAACCGCACCCACAGCGCCACCAGCACCGGCGAGGTGAACTCCAGCAGGATCGCGACACCCACCGGGATGCGGGAGGCGGAGACGAAGAAGAGCAGCTGCACCCCGGCCACGCCGAGCAGCCCGTATCCCAGCAGCAGCGGCCACTCCGTGCGCCGCACGCGCAGCAGCCGCGGCCGCGCGAGCCCCACCCCGGCCGCCAGCACCAGCGCGGAGAGGCCGATGCGCGCGGCCGCCACCTCCTCCGGTGACATCCCGGCGAGCATCGCGGGTTTGCCGATGACGCCCGAGCTGCCGAAGAACAGCGACGCGAGCACGATCAGCAGCAGCCCGCGGCCCTGCCGCACCGGGGGCGCCTGGGAAGCGGGGGAGACGTCGACGGCCACCCCGCGACTCTATGCGCGCGCACCGACGATCCGCGGCTGGTTTCTCACGGTTTGGGACGGGCGTACCAGCGCGAGCAAAGTGAAGGGGAATTGGGGTTGTCGGTTGTAGCGTTGCAGGTCAGGAAGTGTGCTCGCCGCGCACGCGGGGATGATCCCGCCAACACGGAGGCTGCGTTCGTGCTCGACCAGTGCTCCCCGCGCACGCGGGGATGATCCGTGACCACTAGGGATTGGGATAGGGACAGGGAGTCGTGCTCCCCGCGCACGCGGGGATGATCCGGTGCCGGTGATCGCGGAGATGTGGAGCCGGAAGTGCTCCCCGCGCGCGCGGATGATCCGCCCAGAAGCCGACATTGCACCTGAGCACCGGTGCATACCGTCGACGCCGGCGCTGCTCGTTCAGCCGTCGTTGTGGGCTTCGATAATCAGCCTGTGCGCCGGGTCGATCGTGCGTCCGTTGGGTTCGGCCACGCGGGTGAGGAAGTCGGCGGGGGGTTCGCCGAGCGCGAGGCGCTCGCGCGGAGTTCTCTGGCGGGTAGCTCACCGCCGTCCTGGTGGCCGCCTGACGACGGCGATGCCGAAGTTGTGGTTGACATGGGCGGCGCGGGCCAGCAGGACACGGTCGTGTTCGATCACGGTTCCGCTCCGGTGTATTCGAGGGCGCAGAACGAGAAGTCGTAGCGTGGTTCGGCGGCGCTTCGGCTGGAATGCCGCACGGCTTGGGTAGTGGGTCCCGCACAGCGCAAAGCCCATGATCTCGCTGCTGGGGTCGCGTCCGTGCGCCCGATCGCGCGAGTCGCGACTGTGGCCAGGCAACTCGGGCGCTACCGGGACGTGGCTGCGGTGGGCGAAACGCTGGAACGTATCCGCGGTTAACTCGCGTTCGGTGTCGTGGCGCGCTCGATCCATGCGAGATATCCCGCCGAACCCGCGGCGAGCGTCACTGCGGTCACCTCGGGATTCTCCCAGGGGTGTTCGGCGATCAGGTGCGCTTCCAGTTCAGGATAGCGTTCGCTGGTGGTCTTGAACACCGCGAGCCATTCTTCGCCCTGACCCTCTTCGCCGAGGTGCCAGAAGAAGTTCGCGACAGGCCCGTGAACCTGTGCAGTCGCGGCCAGCTTCGCCCGCACCGCTGAGGCTGCGAGCTGGGCGGCCGAGTTCCGGTCGGGCGTGGTCGTTGTGACGGAGAGATGATCAACCATGAGACTGAGGGTACGGCGCTGCACAAAGCACCAGCGGCTCACCGCCCGCATCGCCGGTTAACGTCGACCACTGAGCACCTTCCGGAAGGAGCACGCAGTGCCCGTCGAGCACGAAGCCAAGGTCCTCGACATCGACCCCGACGCCATGCAACGGCTGATCCTGGACAAGGGCGGCCAGAAGCTCGGCGAACGGTTCATGCGCCGCTACGTCTACGACATCACCCCTGGCGACCAGTCCAAGTGGATCAGGCTCCGCGACACCGGCGACGAGACCACGCTGACCGTCAAGCAGATCACCAGCGACGCCATCGACGGCACCCACGAGATCGAAGTGGGTGTCGATGATTTCGCCGCCACCAACGCACTGCTCGGCGTGATGGGCTTCAGCGCGAAGTCCTACCAGGAGACCAAGCGCACCAGCTTCATCCTCGATGGCGCACAAGTCGAGATCGACACCTGGCCCCGGATTCCCCCGTACCTGGAGATTGAAGCCGGATCCAGAGATGAGGTGATCAGGGTCGCCGGGTTGCTCGGCTACACCGAAGCCGACCTGACCGGCGAGTACACCATCAAGATCTACGCCCGCTACGGTATCGACCTCAACGCCGTTCCTATGTTGCGTTTCTGATCGTCAAGGTGTGGAAAGTGAATGAAATCCGGCGTACCCGGTAGTATCTCCGCAGTTCAGGAAGTGTGCTCCCCGCGCACGCGGGGATGATCCCACCAGCAGGATCGGCGCGAGCCCGATGAGCGCGTGCTCCCCGCGCACGCGGGGATGATCCCTACTGGAGAACGAGTGAGCAACTTCCAGATGTGTGCTCCCCGCGCACGCGGGGATGACCCTGCGACAGGTACCGCCGAGCCCGCGTGGTGTGCGTGCTCCCCGCGCACGCGGGGATGATCCGTACATCATCGGCGGTGTCGTGCAACTCGGCTGCGGCTGGATCGAGCTGTCGCCGACTGCGCCTCCTGCCTGCTCGACTACACGCCGCCTGCGGACCAGCACGTCACCGAGCCCGGCGATGGCTGCGCCACACCAGCCTCCGACGCCGTGTGACGGCTGATCGACGTTGAGCGCGGCCGTCGGGCAATCGGATTGTCAGGCGGTCTTGAGCAACCCCATCCGGGAAGCCAGGCCGCGCGCTTCCCGAACGACCGATTCGCGCCGCGCCCGTTCGAGCATGGTGGCGACGATCTCGCGGGCGAATGCGTTGCTGCGGGTGCGGACCGGGCCGAGCCGTTCGGCTTGTGTGAGCAGGTCGAGCACCTGTTCGTCGGGCCTGCGCAGCCCGTAGAGGGCACGGGCGTGCTCGATCAGGTACGTGGTGCGTCGCGAGTCGATCGCGAGTTCGGCCGGGTCGATCGTCTCGGCCAGGCTCGCGGCGAGCGCGTGGTCGCCGCATTCCAGGGCGGTGGACATGCGCCACAGCACGACATTGGCCGGGGAGAACAGTAGATGGTGCCGGTTGCCGTTCTCGACGTGCTCGGCCAGCCCGGCGGCCTCGTCGAGCGCGCCGGAGGGTTCGCCGCCCACGATGGTGTCGGCGAAGCCGGTCGTGAGGGTGAGCGCGCCACGGATGTCGAGGGCGTCATCGGGCACGACGTCGAGTCCGCGGCGGGCGAGGGTGCCGGCGCGCTGGTGTGCACCGAGTCCGGACAGCGCTTGGGTGCGGGCGAACTCGGCGAGCGCGATCCATTCCGGCTCGCCGAGCCGTTCGGCGGCAGCGTGGCCGCGGTCGGCGGCGATCCAGGCGAGGTCGGGTGAGCCGAGGCCCTTCACGAGCAGTGCGGTGGTGTGGGTGGCGGTGACGAGCGCGCGTAGCGCGTCGGCCTGCCGGGCGTGGGTGTGCAGCGCGGTGAGTAGCGGCGGCAGCCGGTGGCCGACCTCGGCCTCTTGGTTGGCCTGCCGCATCGCCGCGAGGAGTTGCGCCTCGGCAATGAGCTCGCGCAGCTCGCCGCGCGGCGGACCGTCGTCGAGGTCGGTGTCCAGCAGCGCCGTGCGGATGGCGGGGACGGTGCTGTCGGCGGCGGGGTCGCGGATCTCCAGGCCGTCGCCGGTGATGTCGGCCAGGCTGACGCGCAGCGCGTTGGCGATCGCCACGAGCGTGCTGCGCCGGTCGACGGGCGCGCGACCGGTTTCGATCTTGGACAGGTAGCCCTTGGACAGGCCGGCCAATCCGGCGGCCTGTTCCAGCGAGAGGCCGCGCCACCTGCGAAGACGGCGAATGGTGGTGCCGATCGAGTCCATGTTTCCCACGGTACCGGCTGGGTTTCCTGGCGGGAAACGAACGTGTGCGGATCGTCTCTACTGTCCGTGACGATGTGTAGCCCGGCGGTTGTGACGCAACACAGCGAGGGAGTCGGTCTCCGATGAGCTGGCTCCGCGACAGCCGGGGTCGGATCTACGACCCGGACGGTGACGGCCCCCTCGACGACGAGCAGGTTGACGAGGAGGTGGCCGACGATGATCGCCCGCGATCGTGATCTCCTTGCGCGGCTCATGACGGTGAACACACAGCTCGGTCAGCTGACCGTGAGGCTGCTCGACGGGCAGGACGGCGGCGAACTGCCCGCCAGCGGCTGCCGCGAACTCGGCGAGGCGCTCGCCGCGCTCGGACAGGAGATGCAGGACCGAGCCGATGTGTTCGAGGGATGCGTCATCGAGGGGCCGTCGTGACGGCGCTGGCCTGGTTCTGGGGTGCGGTCGGCATCGTCGCCGTGAGGTGGCTCGCCTGGCGGTCCGGTGACTGAGCCGCCGACCGTGCCGCGGTTCCGGTGGCCGCCCGACCTCGAACCCACCGAGCGCCTGCCCACGACTGGGCCCGTGTGGCCGACGCGGGACCTCGACGCGCCGGGCGCGACCGTGCGGGCCCGGCGGCCGGAGCGGGAACCGGCGTTCCTGGCCGGAGTGGCGCGAGCGCTGCGACGGCTCTGAACAGCACAGGTGAGGAAGGAGGGCCAGTGAGAACGGCCGACGAGATGGTGCGGCTGACCCGTTGCCGCGGCCAGGCCGACGAGTCGCAGGAGATCGCCGCCGACGTCATCCGATTGGCACTGCGGAACGGGGCTTCGGTCCCCGTGCTCCGCGTAAGGTCTGCTCGCGCGGCTCAGGATCGCGTGGCGGATTTCGCGACCGACGACCGGGTGAACAGACTGTGCCGCAGTCTTTAGCTTCGCCGCCGAGCCGACCGAATGCCTGCCTGCTGTCGGGGCCGGTGTGGTCGTCCGTCGACCTCGACGAGCGTGGCCCGATGTGCGGCCGCAGCGACGGAGCGGGAACCGGCGGTATTGGCCAGCGTGGCGCGGAGGCTGCGGAGCTGTGACGCGAGGAGAACTCTGAACGCCTGGCCTATGTGAGGTGGGACGGTACTGCGTGGAAGTCGTGGAAACGCTTCCACGCGAGGTTGGCTTTCGGTCCCAGGTAGTTACTGACGGGTAGGTGGTTGCGTGGTCGGCGAGCAAAGTGAATGAGATCTGGCATACCCGCTAGTATCTCCGCAGGTCAAGAAGTGTGCTCCCCGCGCATGCGGGGATGATCCCTGGGTCGAGTACTCGTTGATCGTGTCGAGCAGGTGCTCCCCGCGCATGCGGGGATGATCCGGAATTCGGGATCACCACCGAGAAGCTGAAGAAGTGCTCCCCGCGCATGCGGGGATGATCCTGCGGTACCGAACTCGGTGACCCGGCCCGCTGCGTGCTCCCCGCGCATGCGGGGATGATCCGGCGGAAACATGGCTACTAACCTCGATACCTACGTGCTCCCCGCGCATGCGGGGATGATCCGCAGGTCGGCTGGCACCCAGGGCACCGACTCCGGTGCTCCCCGCGCATGCGGGGATGATCCTGGCACGCACGCATCGAGATGGACAAACTACAGGTGCTCCCCGCGCATGCGGGGATGATCCTTCGGTTGGACAATCGACGGCGTTTCGTTCTACGTGCTCCCCGCGCATGCGGGGATGATCCGTTGACCTCGATCTCGCCGGTAACCTCGCGCTTGTGCTCCCCGCGCATGCGGGGATGATCCGGCAACTCTCGACAGGCGAGCCAGAAGCCCCGCGTGCTCCCCGCGCATGCGGGGATGATCCCCGGCGCGTGAGCTGCGGCCAGCTGCGGTCCCGGTGCTCCCCGCGCATGCGGGGATGATCCGCACCTTGAACGCCGCGCCGATCCAGGTAAACAGTGCTCCCCGCGCATGCGGGGATGATCCGCTCGAAGACCCCGGACACTGAAAGAGGAAGCCGTGCTCCCCGCGCATGCGGGGATGATCCCAGGACATGTCACTCACCGATGAAAACGGCGCTGCGCTCCCCGCGCATGCGGGGATGATCCGCGCTGCTTGGCCACCACTGCATTGGGCATGTGGTGCTCCCCGCGCATGCGGGGATGATCCGAGCTAGAAACGCTGGCGGGCTTCTAAGAAGGGGTGCTCCCCGCGCATGCGGGGATGATCCAACTCGCGAGTGCCCACCCCGGCGTCGCGCAGCGTGCTCCCCGCGCATGCGGGGATGATCCGGGCGACGGCCAGAGCTTCGTGTTCTCCCGCCTGTGCTCTCCGCGCATGCGGGGATGATCCGACGGGCGCCTACCTGATATTCCTGCCCCAGGCGTGCTCCCAGCGCATGCGGGGATGATCCGGCCGCCATGTCGATGGCGGGTGTGGCGGCGTGGTGCTCCCCGCGCATGCGGGGATGATCCGGTCGTCCCGGACTCCTCGCTGGCCACGATCACGTGCTCCCCGCGCATGCGGGGATGATCCGGTCCGCTCGACTCCGTTGGAGCAGCTGCGGCGTGCTCCCTGCGCATGCGGGGATGGCTCGCACCAGGTGCCGCGGGACCTGGCGCTCCCACGTGCGCAGGACCGGGAGAACGGGACCACGAGATCGCGGCCATATGTAACGAAACAGTAACGCAGAGCTGTCTCATGGGCCGCCGAGGTAACGGTAGGTCCGGATCGCTCGACTTGTTCGGCGATGACTCTGAGCGATGCGGCTCGGTCGGTGTGGGCCAAGTCGCCGGACGACGAGGGTGGCTGGCTTCCGCTCTGGCAGCACATGGAGGACTCGGCCGCGGTTGCCGGTGCCTTGTTCGACGACTGGCTCGCGCCGAACGTGGTCCGGCTTTTCGCCGAACCCTTCGGCGGGGAGCGCGATGTCGCGCGGCGGGTGCTGACCTTCCTGGCCGGCGTTCACGACCTCGGCAAGGCGACACCGGCCTTCGCCGTGCAGCACATCAGCCTCGCCCAGCGCATGCGCGAGCACGGTCTCTACATGCCCGCCAATAAGGCGGCGCTCCCGGACCGGTGGTTGGCTCACCACTCCGTCGCGGGTCACCATCTGCTGGTCCGCTGGCTGGCCGGGCGAGGGTGGCCGAAGAACACCGCCCGAACCTGGGGCGTGGTGCTCGGCGGCCATCACGGCACCACACCCGACTCGGACAGCGTGAAGGCGGCCCGCCCGGACGAGGTTCCCGAACTGTATGGTTCGGACACCTGGCGGGAGGTGCAGGACGAGCTGGCGAGCTTCGTCGCCATGCGAACCGGCATCGAGTCCGAACTGGACGCTCTCGCGGACATCCGGCTCTCGGCGCAGTTCCAGGTGCTCGCGACCGGGCTGGTGATCGTCTCCGACTGGATAGCCAGCAACCAGGACTTGCTGCCCTACCACCGGGGCAGCCTTCCCCCGGTGCGCGCCGACGAGACGCGGGTGCGGCGCGCGCTGCGGCGGCTCCGGCTCCCGGAGCCCTGGCGGCCCCGGCCGCTTCCGGACGTGTCCACGCTTTTCTCCCAACGGTTCCGCCTTCCGGCCGGTGCCGAGCCCCGGCCCGTGCAGCGAGCGGTGCACGAACTCGCGTGCCAACTGCCCGAGCCCGGGCTGCTGGTGGTCGAGGCGCCGATGGGTGAGGGCAAGACCGAGGCCGCGCTCGCCGCCGCGGAGGTCTTCGCGGCGCGCTGGAACCTCGGCGGCGTTCTGGTGGCCCTGCCGACGCAGGCCACCACCGACGCGATGTTCGCGCGGGTCCTCGCCTGGCTCGACGCGATGGGCGCGGACGACCAGCAAGTCAGTGGCGCCATCACGCTCGGCCACGGCAAGGCCCGGTTCAACCGCCTGTTCCAGGGGTTGTTCCAGTCGGGCCGCCCGGCGCAGATCGGCTGTGACGAGGCGGACGGGCCCCGGCATTCCGTCGCGGCACACGCCTGGCTTACCGGGCGGAAGAAGGCGCTGCTCGCCAACTTCGCCGTGGTGACCATCGACCAGCTGCTGTTCGCCGGGCTCACGTCGCGGCACCTGATGCTGCGGCACCTGGCGCTCGCGGGCAAGGTCGTGGTGATCGACGAGATTCACGCCTACGACGCGTACATGAACTCCTATCTCACGAAGGTGCTCACGTGGCTCGGCGCGTACAAGGTGCCGGTGGTGGCGTTGTCGGCCACACTGCCACCGGAACAGCGCAGCGCCCTCGTCGACGCCTACCAACGCGGTCGTGGCGGCACCGCCGGGCAGCCGGATGCGGGGACCGCGTACCCCGCCCTGACCTCCACCACCGGGACGTCCTCGGAAAGCCGGGCGGTGCGGCCGTCCGGACGGTCCACTTCGGTCGCGGTGACCGCGCTGACGGACGACCTGGACCAGCTGGTCTCGGTGCTGCGGGACGCCCTGGCCGACGGCGGTGCCGCGCTGGTCGTGCGCAACACCGTACGCCGGGTCCTCGCCGCCGCGGACCGGCTGGAACGGGAGTTCCCGGGCGAGGTCACCGTGGCCCATTCCCGGTTCATCGTCGCCGACCGGTTGCGCAAGGACACCGAACTGCTGGACGGTTTCGGCGCGCCCGGCCGCGCCTCGCGCAGGCCGTGGCGGCACATCGTCGTGGCGTCCCAGGTGGTGGAGCAGTCGCTCGACGTGGACTTCGACCTCCTCGTCACCGATCTGGCCCCGGTCGACCTGGTGCTGCAACGGATGGGCCGCCTGCACCGGCACCAGCGGGACCGGCCACGGCGGGTGAGCACGGCGCGGGTCTACCTCACCGGTGCCGACTTCGGTGCCGCACCTCCGGAGCTCGAACCGGCCGCGGCGCGCCACGTCTACGGCGCGTACCCGCTGCTGCGCTCGGCCGTGGTGCTGGCCGAGCGGTTCGGCCGGACCATCGAGCTGCCCGGCGACATCGCGGACCTGGTGCGCCGCGCCTACGGTGCCGACGAAATCGGCCCTCCCGAGTGGCGGGAAGCCATGGCAGCCGCGCGGGCGACGTGGCTGGAGCGCACCGAGAAACGCGAGCGCAAGGCCGGCACCTTCCAGATCGCGCCACCGTCCCGGCCGGGCAAGGCCATCATCGGGTGGCTGTCGGCCAGCATCGGCGAGACCGACGACGAGGCACAGGGGCAGGGGCAGGTGCGCGACGGCGCGCCGAGCCTGGAGGCGCTGCTCCTGGTCCGCGACGAGGACGGCCGGTGGCGGACGCCGGGCTGGCTCCCGGACGGTGCCGGGAACCTGCCGGTCCCACGCGAGGAGCCGCCGCCCGACGACCTCGCGGAGACGATGGCGGCCTGCGTGCTCCGGCTGCCGCTGACCTTCAGCAACCCGGATGCGGAGGACGAGTTGTGGCAGGCGACCCCACCGGCGTGGGAGCAGTCGCCGCTCATCTACCGGCAACCGGTACTCGTCGTCGACCGCGGCGGCTACGGCCGGATCAATGATCGCTCCCTGCGCTACACCCCGGAGCGCGGTCTGGAGGTGTTCGACAGTGCCGGATGAGCGCGGGTTCAACCTGCTCGACGAACCGTGGATCGTCGTGACCGATCGGGCGGGCCGCGAGCACGAAGCGTCCCTTGTGGACGTGTTCGAGCAGGCGCCGGAGCTGACGGTGATCGGCGGTGAGGTCCCGACCCAGTCGTTCGCCATCACCCGGCTGCTGCTGGCCTTCCTGCACCGAGCACTGGACGGCCCCGAGGACCAGCGGGCATGGGCGGAGCTGTGGGCCCGGCCCGGCCTGCCGATGCGGGAGATCCGTGACTACGCAACCCGGGTCCGCCACCGGTTCGACCTGTTCGACCCCGAGACACCGTTCTACCAGGTCGCCGGGCTGCGCACCGGCAAGGGCGAGGTTTCCGGGCTGGCGAAGATCGTGGCCGACGTCCCCGACGGGGAACCGCTCTTCACCACCCGGTCCGCGGCCAGCCTCCGGTCCCTGCGGCCCGCCGAGGCCGCCCGCTGGCTCATCCACGTGCACGCGTTCGACCCGTCCGGCATCAAGTCGGGCGCCGTCGGAGACCCGACCGTCAAGGGCGGCAAGGGCTACCCGATCGGCACCGGCTGGTCCGGCCAGCTCGGCGGTGTCCTCGCCCAGGGCGCCGATCTCCGCGAGACGTTGCTGCTCAACCTGATCGCGCGCGACGTGCCCAGCTACGTCCAGATCGGCGGACCGGACGATCGGCCGCCGTGGGAACGGGACCCGGACACCGCGCGATGGCGGGAACGCGAGCCACGCGGCGCCATCGACCTCTACACCTGGCAGACCCGGCGGGTCCGACTGCACGGCGACCGCGACGGCGTCACCGGTGTCGTCCTGGCCAACGGTGACAAGATCCAGCCACAGAACAGGAACAAGCAGGACCCGCACACCGCCTGGCGGCACAGCGAGCCACAGAGCAAGAAACTCAAGACCGTCGTCTACATGCCGCGCGCGCACGACCCGAACCGCTCGGTGTGGCGCGGTCTGGAGGCTCTGCTGCCCTCGGTCTCGCCCCGGCGCGGACGCGGTGACCAGGCACAGCGCTATCTCTCGCCGGGAGTGCTGCAGTGGCTGGACGACCTGGCCGAGGAAGGCCTGCTCGCCGAGGACTTCGTGCCGAGCCTGCGGATGCAGGGCGTCGAGTACGGAGCGCAGAGCGCCACCTACGCCGAGATCGTCGACGACATCCTTCCGGTGCCCGTCCTGCTGCTGCGGCAGGACCGGCCGGACGCGGGCCGCACCGCCACGGGTGCCGTCGACGACGCGGAGCGGGCGGCCTCCGCGCTCTGGCGGTTCGCCGAGAACCTCGCCCAGGCCGCGGGCGCGGAACCGAAGTCCGGCGCGGGCGACCGGGCGACGGAACAGCTCTACGGGTTGCTGGAGCGGCCGTACCGGGAATGGCTCGCCGGACTGCGGCCCGGCAGGGACCTGACCGAGGCACGCCGCGCGTGGCAGCGAACGGTGCTCGACACCTGCCACGCCATCGGCGCCGAACTGGTCACCGGCGCACCGGCCAAGGCGTGGACGGGACGCACCCTGAACAACAGGCAGGTCAACGTACCGCTCGCCGAGGCGTGGTTCCGCGCGGCCCTGCGCACGGCACTCGAACTCGTCTCCGCCGGTGCGGCGGACGCGGACACCGAGGGAGCACGATGACAGCGGAGACAACGGCGACGGAGACCGGCAGGCAGCGGCGGCTCGGCGTGCTCGGCAGGGCCCTGACCGGACGGATCGACCGGCTGCAGACCGCGTACCTGCGTGACCAGCCCGCCGCCAAGGCGAGCTTGGCTCAGTTGCGGCGGGGACTCGGCAAACCGGCGGGCAGCGTGCCGGAGATCTGGGCACTGACGGTCGGCGCCGTCCCGCCGGAGCTGGTGTGGCGGGACGACGAGCCGAGCCACGCCGAGCAGGCGGCCCACGCCGCCCTCACCCTCTATGCCCTGCACCAGCAGTCCCTCCCAGTGCCCGCGCACGTCCCCGGCACCTCGTTCGGACACGCGGTCGGCCGCCTCCGCGACAACGAGTCCCGCAGCGAGGAGGCCGTCACGCGCAGGTTCATGGCGGTGGCGACCGCCGAGTCGATGGACGAGCTCCTGGTCCATGTGCGGGGCCTGGTCACGCAGCTGCGCGCGCACCGGTACGGCTTCGACTACGCCCGGTTCGCCGACGACCTGCACGACCTGCTGCGGCCCGGCGGAGCCCAGCGCGTCCGGCTGGCCTGGGGCCGCGCCTTCTACCGCACCACCACCGACACCACGGAACAGGGAGCCGAACAGCCATGAGCCGGACCATTGTGGACATCCACATCCTGCAGACGGTGCCGCCGAGCAACCTCAACCGCGACGACACGGGCAGCCCGAAGACGGCCACCTACGGCGGGGTGCGCCGGGCCCGCGTGTCCAGCCAGGCGTGGAAACGCGCCACCCGGGTCGCGTTCGACGACCACCTGGACCGTGCGGAGCTGGGCGTGCGCACGAAACGGATCGTCGAGCTGCTGGCCGAGGAGATCGAGGCCCGGAAACCGGAACTGGCGGAGCAGGCCGGTGAGCTGGCGGCGGAGACGATGAAGCAGGTCGGCATCACGCTGGAGAAACCGAAGAACAGGGACGCGCCGGAGTCCGGCTACCTGGTCTTCTTCAGCAGACGGCAGATCGAGAACCTCGCCGGTGCGGCGATCGAGGCGGCCGACGCCGAGGACGCCGGCAAGGCGCTCAAGGCCGCGAAGGTCAAGGATCTCGCCGATCGCGACCATTCCGTGGACATCGCCCTGTTCGGCCGCATGGTGGCCGACCAGGCGGACATCACCGTGGACGCCGCGGCGCAGGTCGCGCACGCCATCAGCGTGCACCCGGCCGAGACGGAGTTCGACTACTACACCGCGGTGGACGACCGCAACACGGAGGAGGAGACCGGCGCCGGCATGATCGGCACGGTCGAGTTCAACTCCTCGACGCTGTACCGGTACGCGACCGTCGACGTGAACCGGCTGGCCGACAACCTCGGTGACCGCGCGGCCACGCGAAGGGCCGTGGAGGCGTTCGTCTCCGCGTTCGTGCGGTCGATGCCGACCGGGAAGCAGAACACGTTCGCCAACCGCACCCTGCCGGAGGCGGTCGTCGTGCAGCTGCGGGACAGCCAGCCGATCAACCTGGTCGGCGCGTTCGAGAGCCCGGTCCGCGAGCTCGGCGCCGCGGGCCGGGTCAAGGCGGCCTCCGACGCGCTGCGGGACGAGGCCCGCGAGATCGAGCGCGCCTACGACGAGACGCCGGTGGCGGCGTGGGTGACGCGGGTCGGACCGGACACCGCGGCGCTGGACGACCTCGGCGAGAACGTGCCGCTGGCGGATCTGGTCGACCGGCTCGGCGCGCAGGTCGCGACGCGGCTGGAACAGCGGTGAGTGTCGTCGCGCTGCGCCTGGCCGGTCCGCTGCAGTCGTGGGGATCCGGCAGCCGGTTCGTGCGCCGGGGCACCGAGCGGGAACCCACCAAGAGCGGTGTGCTCGGGCTTGTCGCCGCCGCGCGCGGGCTGCGCAGGGAGGACCCGCTGGAGGAGCTGCTCGGCCTGCGGTATGGGGTCCGGGTGGACCGGCCCGGGCAGCTGCTGCGCGACTTTCACACGGCGCAGCGCCCGAAACGGGAACGTGACGGCAGCGTCACGTGGCGTTCGCTGCCGCTGTCCCAGCGCTACTACCTCAGCGACGCGGTGTTCCTGGCCGTGCTGGAGGGCGACCGGGCGCTCGTCGAGGGGATCGACGAGGCGCTGCGGGCGCCGCATTTCCCGCTGTACCTGGGGAGGCGGTCGTGCCCGCCCGCCGGGCCGGTGGCGCTGGGCACGGCGGACGGCGACGTCGAGCAGGCGCTCGCCACCTGGCCGTGGCAGGCGAGCGTGCGGGTGCAGCGTGCGCACCGGGAGCGGACCGTGTGGCTCGCGACGATCCGCGATGCCAAACCGGGGACGCCCGAGGCCGAACCGGTGCGGGACATGCCCGTGAGCTTCGATCCGAACCGGCGCGAGTACACCTGGCGTTCGGTGGTGCGGGGAACTGTGGAGATCCCCAACGAGCACGGCACCGTGCCGGCCACGGGGGTGCACGATCCGATGTCGTTGCTGGGGGAGTGACGTGTTCCTCACCAAGATGCCGGTCAATCCGCGGCGGCGCGGCGCGCGGTTGCTGCTGTCGTCACCGCAGGCCATGCATGCCGCGGTGCTCGCCGGGTTCCCGGACGCGCGGCCCACCGAGGAGGGCCGGGTGCTGTGGCGGCTCGACACGTACGAGGCGTATCGGGTGTGCCTGTTCGTGGCGAGCCCGGACAAGCCGGACTTCACGCATCTCGTGGAGCAGGCGGGCTGGCCGGCCACCGAGACGTGCTGGCAGACGCGGACGTACGACGGCCTGCTGGGTTCGCTGCGGGTTGGGCAGCGGTGGCAGTTCCGGCTGACCGCCAATCCGGTGCGGTCGGTGCGGCTCGGCCGGTGGGCCGACACCAAGCCGGTCGGGCATGTCACGGTGCGCCAGCAGCAGGTCTGGCTGCTCGACCGGGCGGAACGGCACGGTTTCCGCGTGGCGGACAGTGCCGTCGCGGCGGGGGAGCCGGACCTGGCCGTGGTGGACCGGGCGGTGCGCCGGTTCGGCCGGAAGGGCGGGCAGGTCACCCTGTCGACGGCGACGTTCGAGGGACATCTCGAGGTCGTGGACCCGGATGCGCTCCGGCACACGCTGACGTTCGGTCTCGGGCGCGCCAAGTCCTACGGGTGCGGTCTGCTTACGCTGGCCGTCACCCAGGGAGGTGGCCGGTGAACACGGTCGGGCGCTATGTCGCCAGCCCGAAAGAGCTGGTCCGCGCGGCCGACCGACTGTCCTTTCTGTACCTGGACCGGTGTGTGGTCAACCGGGACAGCAACGCGATCACCGCGACCGACGAGCGTGGCACCGTGCACATTCCGGCGGCCGCGGTCGGTGTCCTGCTGCTCGGGCCGGGGACCACCGTGACGCATCAGGCGATCATGCTGATGTCCGACAGCGGCTCCACGGTGGTGTGGGTGGGGGAGCAGGGCGTGCGGTACTACGCGCACGGTGTCTCGCTGGCCCGGTCCGCGCGCCTGCTGACGGCGCAGGCGGAGGCGGTGACGAACTCCCGGTCGCGGTTGCGGGTCGCGCGGGCGATGTACGAGATGCGGTTTCCGGACGAGGACGTGTCCGGGCTGACGATGCAGCAGCTTCGCGGCAGGGAAGGCGCGCGGGTGCGGCGGGTGTACCGGGAGCACTCCGAGCGGACCGGTGTGGAGTGGACCAGCCGCAGTTACGATGTGGACGACTGGGAAGCCGGGGACGAGGTGAACCAGGCTCTGTCCGCGGCGAACGCGGCGCTCTACGGGGTCGTGCACTCGGTCATCGTCGCGCTCGGGTGCTCGCCTGCGCTCGGTTTCGTCCACACGGGACATCACAGGTCGTTCGTCTACGACATCGCGGATCTGTACAAGGCGGAGCTGACGATCCCGGTGGCGTTCGACATCGCGGCGGGGTCCGGTGAGGACATCGCGGGCGAGGCGCGGCGCCGGATCAGGGATGCGCTGCACAACGGCAAGTTGCTGCAGCGCTGCGCCAGGGACATCCAGCGTCTGTTGCTGGACGCCGATCCGGAGTCCGTGGGCAGCGAAGAGTACTTCGAGGTCGACGTCATTTCTCTTTGGGACGAGCGGCAGGGCGAGGTGCCGGGCGGGGTATCCTACGGGGGCGTGCTGTGACGATCGTGGTGCTCACGGCGGTGCCGCCAGGACTGCGCGGGCACCTCACCCGGTGGTTGCTGGAGATCAGCCCCGGAGTTTTCGTCGGTTACCTGTCGGCGCGGGTTCGTGAGCTGATGTGGGACCGGGTGATCGAGTTCGTCGACGACGGCCGGGCGCTGCTGGTGTACTCGGTGCAGGGCGAGCAGCGGCTGGCCTTCGAGGTGCACGGGCACGACTGGACGCCCGTGGACTTCGACGGCATCACCCTGATGCGTCGGCAGACCGTGCCCGACTACGTTCCGGCGAACCGGCCGCCCCGCAAGCGCGAACCTTCCGAACGCCCTGCCTACGAGGGCGCCGCGATGCGCGACGAGACCGTGTGGAAGCGTCGCGAGGCGAGGCGCAAGTTCCGCCGCAAGTAGTTACCCGCTGGTAGGCAGTCGTGTGTGCGGCGAGCAAAGTGAAGGAAATCTGGCATACCCGCTAGTATCTTCGCAGGTCAAAAAGTGTGCTCCCCGCGCACGCGGGGATGATCCTCTGGGGAAGGTCAAGCCACGATTCGGTGGTGCGTGCTCCCCGCGCACGCGGGGATGATCCGTGGTCATCGCAGCCGCCCCGCACATCATCGCCGTGCTCCCCGCGCACGCGGGGATGATCCGTCGACCTCCATTCCGTCCCCGGCGGCCTCGGCGTGCTCCCCGCGCACGCGGGGATGATCCCGGAAGCGCACCATCTGGCAGGAGCGCGAGCATGTGCTCCCCGCGCACGCGGGGATGATCCGTAGCCGCTGCCTTGAACGAACCAGCGATCTCCGTGCTCCCCGCGCACGCGGGGATGATCCGGTCGACGTGACCGTGGCCGGAGACGAAGGAGAGTGCTCCCCGCGCACGCGGGGATGATCCGGCGCAGGATGGCGCTGCCGGATTGTCCGACTTGTGCTCCCCGCGCACGCGGGGATGATCCCTCTAGGCGTGACGAACTCCTCGGCGAGTTGACGTGCTCCCCGCGCACGCGGGGATGATCCGCGCGTCACCTGATGGTGCTCCCTTCCGGTCGTGTGCTCCCCGCGCACGCGGGGATGATCCGACCGTGCGAGGCAACGACGGACGGACACCACCGTGCTCCCCGCGCACGCGGGGATGATCCGCAAAGTAACAGCAAATGATTCCCGCGTACGCTGTGCTCCCCGCGCACGCGGGGATGATCCCGGGTCGATCGGCGCGAGTGGCACCTCGGTGGGGTGCTCCCCGCGCACGCGGGGATGATCCGCGTTGGCGGCCGCGGTGCACGCCGACGTCGGTGTGCTCCCCGCGCACGCGGGGATGATCCGAACGCGATGGCTGCGGCCACACCTGTTTCAGGTGCTCCCGGTGCACGCGGGTGTGGGCCGATCGTGCGTAGTGGCGGAGGACGCTGGGTGCGGCGGCGATGACCGGTCCGGCCGCGCTGGGTGTACGTCGAACGTCGCAGGTTGCGGGGTGCGCCGTTTCCCGCGGAGTTTCGGCGGGTACCGGACATCGTGCCGACGGCGGGATCAGCAGCCTCAAGTTCGGCGCCGACGGCGTCACCATGCGGGCCATGCCGGACGGCTTGCGAGTGTATCCCGCGTGTTGGGCCGTCGCCGTCGACGCGTCCCAAGTCGTACCGGTGATCGCCACACCCCGCTCCGGCCGCGGACCGGGCGAGTTCGATTCTGCGGGATGCCGCGCTGACCGCGCGCCGTCCCCGCGCCCTGGCCGAGGCGCAACGCACCTTCAGGTCGGCGCCCGAGTGGGTCGCCGCCCGGCAGAAGGTTGACAAGCCCCGACCGACGTACAAATATTTCTTGTCGTGAAGGAAGTCTTGTACCTCGATCGGTTCGAGCAGGCTGCGGCACTGCTCAAACCGCAGCGGGTGGGTGTGTTGCGGCAGCTGGCCGAGCCTGGCACCTGCACCCAGGTGGCCGAACGGCTCGACCAGACCCCGCAGTGGGTCTACTACCACGTGAAGCGCCTGGTGGACGCCGGTTTGGTGAGCCGGGTGGACGAGCGTCGGGTGCACGGCATCCACGAGGGCGTCTACCAGGCCAAGGCGCGGACCTACTGGCTGTCGCCCCAGCTCGTCGGCAGGATCGGCGGGCCCCGCACGCGTGACGAGCTGAGCCTGGGGTTTCTGCTGGACATCCTGGAGGAGGTCCATACCGACGTCGCCGCGCTGGCCGAGACCGCAAGCCTGGAAGCCGCTCCGGAACTCCCCTCCATCGGGCTCGCCGGTGAGATCCGGGTGCCGCCGCACCTGCGCAAGGAGTTCCTCGCGGAGCTGAAGACCACGATGCAGACACTTCTCACCCGCTACGGCGGCGCCGAGGGTGACGCGTTCAAGCTCGCGGTGGCCTGCTATCCGAACGTTCCGAAGGAGGCTCCGTGAGCTCGACGCTGACGATGCGGGCACGTTTCGATGTGCCACTTCAGCGGGTTCACCACGCCCTCACCGATGCCGAGGCGCTGCGGATCTGGTTGGCCGAGCACGCCGAAGTGGAACTGCCGGGGACGTACGCGTTCTGGGGCCGCTACACGCCAGAAGGCGACGTGCCCCGCCAGCGGCCGCTGCATGTGGACGATCGCACCCTGCGGTTCTCCTGGTCGCTGGACGGCGAGGACACCACCGTGGCGATCGAACTGGCCGAGGACAGGCCGGATGCCACGGTCCTGTCGCTGACCCAAAGCCACGTCCCGAGCTGGGAGGATGTGGTCGCTGGCCGCGGCGTCCGATGCGTGCTGGCCACTTTTTGGGGACTGGCGTTGGCGAATCTCGCCGACTACCTCGCCGGCCGGGAGCTGACTCCCATGTGCGACTTCGCCTCGTCGCAACTGCAGGCCACGGTCGCCATCGACGCGCCGCCCCGAGGACGTGTACGACGCGCTGGTCGAGCCGGAACTGTTCCGGCAATGGTTCGGCGTCACCATGGAGATCGAACCGGCCGTGGGTGGGCGCTGGGCCATGGGGGGCTTCCACCTGGAGAACTCCGTGGCCAGGATCGTGGAGCTGGTGCCCGGCAAGAAGGTCGTCCTGGACTGGGGCGCCCTCGTGGAGACCTGGGAGCTGGCGGGCTCGGCCGGTCGCACGTACTTCACCTTCGTGCAGAGCGGTTTCGACGACGAGCATCCCCCATACGCCAAGTGGATGGGGTGGCTCGCTCGCGTCGGTGAGCTTCGCCGCTTCCACGAACTGCCCGACTGGCGTCCGACCGTGCTGCAACACGAGATTCCCGGCACGCCTCGGGAGATCCTCGTGCCGCATCTGCACAGAAGTGCCGATCGGCGGCGGGGTTCCGCCCGCCTGACACAGCCGAACGGACAGGAGAGGTGACCGGCGAGGTCCCGGTCAAGGCCGGTCGCCGGGAGTGGATGGGGCTGGCGGTGCTCGCCCTGCCCACCTTCGTCGTCGCCATCGACCTCTTCGTGCTGCTGCTGGCGCTGCCGAGCGTGGCTGCCGATCTCGGCGCCGACAGTGTCCAACAGCTGTGGATCACGGACATCTACGGGTTCCTGCTTGCCGGCTTCACCATCACCATGGGAACGCTGGGCGACCGGATCGGCCGGCGGAGGCTGCTCATGATCGGCGCGGTGATGTTCGCCGTCGCCTCCCTGTTGTGCGCCTTCGCGACCAGCGTGGGGATGCTGATCGCCGCTCGCGCGTTGCTGGGCATCGCGGGAGGTACGCTCGGCCCGTCCACCCTGGCGCTGATTGGGAACATCTTCCAGGATCCCCAGCAGCGTGCCACCGCCTTCGGCGTGTGGGGGAGCGTCTACACCCTCGGCAGCCTCGTCGGACCGGTCATCGGCGGCGCCATGCTGACCCAGTTCTGGTGGGGCTCGGTGTTCCTGCTGGGGCCGCCGGTGATGGTGCTGGCGCTGGTACTGGGCCCGCGGGTGCTGCCCGAGTACAGGGACAGCAAGGCGGCGCGCCTGGATGTGGCCAGTGTGGCGCTGTCGCTGGCGTCCGTGTTGCCGATCATCTACGCCATCAAGGAGTTCGCCCGCCACGGCTGGGCCGTGCGGCCAGGCGTCGCCCTCGTTATTGGGCTGACCGCCGGCGTGGTGTTCCTTCGCCGACAGCTCAACCTGAGCACTCCGATGCTGGATCTGAGCCTGTTCCGCAACCGTGTCATCGGCTCGTCCCTGACCGGACAGCTGGCCTTCGCCAGCTTCGGTGCCGGATTCAACCTGATCATGGTGCTCTACCTCCAGCAGGTCACGGGCATGTCGACGCTGGAGGCGGGACTGGCGATGGTGCCCGGAATGGTCACCGCCGCGCTGGGCTTCCAGATCTATCCGAAGCTGGCGGCCCGGTTCCGCCCGGGCAACGTCATCGCGGTCGGTCTGATTCTCGAGGCGATCGTCCTCATGTCGCTCACCCAGCTCGAAGCGACCTCGGGTGCCACGTTCATGATCGTCGGGTTCGCGCTCACCGCGTTCGGCATTGCGACGGTCGGGCTGGGCACCAACCTGGTCGTGGGATCCGCTCCGCCAGCGAAGATGGGGGTTGCCGGATCCCTGGCGCAGTTGGCCAACGAGTTCGGCGGGATGTTGGGCATCGCCCTCTACGGCACGCTTGCCACGGTCGTGTACCGGACTCAGATGCAGGACGTCATACCGACCGGTGTCCCGGTCCCTTCGGCCGCCACCGCCGGTGACAGTCTCGCCGGTGCGACGGCGGTCGCCGGCGATCTGCCTGCCGAGCAAGGTGAAGAACTGCTCACCGTCGCCCGGGAAGCCTTCACCAGTGGGGTGCACGTGGTTGTCGTGGTCGGGGCCGCGATCTTCGCGGGGGTGGCTGCTCTCATCGCGAGGAACCTCAGGAACGTGCCTCCTTTCGACCGGCCCCAACCGGCTGGCCGGGACGAGGTACCGGGCGAGGACGAACCGGTGCCCGATATCGCCTGATCTCGTCGGCTTGGTGCCGTGCCAGGAGACACCAGATCCGGACGCTGATTGAGCACGACCTGAATCGTGCTGACCTGCGCGGTGATGCTGGGCGCCGGTAGGCGGCTCTGCCTCGAGGACGTCAGGCCGGGCGCGCTACGGCTGGCCCTGTCTACGGGGCGCCGCGAGGCGCGACGAGACTGTGTGGAAGCGCCGCGAGGCGAGGCGCAGGTTCCGCCGCAAGTAGTTACTCGCCGGTATGCGGTCGTATGGGCGGCGGGCAAAGTGAAGGAAATCTGGCATACCGGGTAGTATCTTCGCAGGTCAAGAAGTGTGCTCCCCGCGCACGCGGGGATGATCCCGAAAACTGAACGTAAACGGGCGGAATCATGCGGTGCTCCCCGCGCACGCGGGGATGATCCGGAGGAGACACGTCACCTGTCCGGCGAGAGGCCGTGCTCCCCGCGCACGCGGGGATGATCCGCTTTTTGTTCTGTCCCAAGTTTTTCAGGACGGTGCTCCCCGCGCACGCGGGGATGATCCTGACGCGAGACCTCGTCGTAGCGCTGGCGTAGCGTGCTCCCCGCGCACGCGGGGATGATCCGTAGATCCGCTGGGAATCATCGGACAGGTCATCGTGCTCCCCGCGCACGCGGGGATGATCCGCGCATCCCCGTACACCCGCTCGGCGTCGGACAGTGCTCCCCGCGCACGCGGGGATGATCCGGGTCGGCCGCACTGGTGGTGGGCGGCCGACACGTGCTCCCCGCGCACGCGGGGATGATCCCCCGAATGCGGCGAACCCTAGTTCGTCCGCTCGGTGCTCCCCGCGCACGCGGGGATGATCCCTGCATCGATCAGCCTGCTACCGGGGGAGTACCGTGCTCCCCGCGCACGCGGGGATGATCCCGAGTACAGCGATGTGCAACCCGTCGTGACTGAGTGCTCCCCGCGCACGCGGGGATGATCCGTTGATCACAACGGTTTGGTGACCCCTCTTGCGGTGCTCCCCGCGCACGCGGGGATGATCCGGTGCGCCAGCTCCGCGACGCGGGGATCGTCGTGTGCTCCCCGCGCACGCGGGGATGATCCGCGGCGCATCAGCTCATCCACCGCGGCCTTGACGTGCTCCCCGCGCACGCGGGGATGATCCGCCATCCAGGCGCAGGGCTCGAAGACCTTCCGGGTGCTCCCCGCGCACGCGGGGATGATCCGCTGGCGCGGGACGGCTCCACGCCGGTGCAGCTGTGCTCTCCGCGCACGCGGGGATGATCCGCACTGGCGCTGCAGGCGGATCTCCGCCGACAAGTGCTCCCCGCGCGCGCGGGGATGATCCCGCCCAGCCGGACCTCGACGCGGTGGTCGCCGCGTGCTCCCCGCGCACGCGGGGATGATCCGGCCACCGGGGAGATGCGCGCATTCCCGGTGCGGTGCTCCCCGCGCACGCGGGGATGATCCGGAATACGCCGACGACCTCCGCCGCCGCCGCGAGTGCTCCCCGCGCACGCGGGGATGATCCGCGCACGCGGCAGGGCGACCCTTCCGAACCCCCGTGCTCCCCGCGCACGCGGGGATGAGCCGGGTTCCAAAGGCGCGTCTCGGTCAACAGGGCGTGACGCGCACGCGGGAGAACTCGAAGACGCACTCGTCGGGGGTTTCGGACTACCCCTTGCAGTCTCGTTCTCGCGGACACAGCAGGTAGCGTCCGGGGATGGACACTGCGGCCTCCAGGCCACCCGTCCTCCTGATCGGGCTTGATCCGTATCGGGCGCCCGGCCCCTGGGACCCTGAGCCGGTCGTTGAAGCGATCGATGCGGGGCTCCAGCGATTCGCTGAGCGCAACGTTGGTGTTGAGACCTGCCTGATCGGCCTCGATGGCAGCAACGACGTGGAAACGGTCGTCGGCAACGCGCTACGCGCCCGACCGTGGGAATGTGTCATCGTTTGTGGCGGCCTGCGAACGGCCGACGATCAGGTCGAGCTGTTTGAGCGACTGATCAATCTGGTGCGACGACACGCTCCCGACGCGGCCATCGCGTTCAACACCACCCCGTCGAACACCTTCGATGCCGCTGCTCGCTGGATCATGTGAAGCCAGCAAGACTCCATGGCACACGTCTGCTGCGGAGGCCGATCTGGCACAGCGGAGCAAAGCTAGGTTCCCCGTCCGTCTGGTGAACCGGAGGATCCCCTGCTCGTGGGGCCGATGGTCACTTGTCGCCGGACGCTGGACCAGTTAGGTCCGGGAAGCGGTGAGTACCAAGGGGGTGGTGACGTCGTGCCGGATGCTGAGATCGGCGAAGAAGCCACCTAGCCAGCCGAGTGCGTCCAGCGACCATTCGGTGAGCGTTCCGTGGAAGGTGGCCCGGTGCTGGGGAGGGCCGTTCCAGAGGTGGTCGCCGAAAGGAAGAGTTTCCACGAGCGGGTCATGTTCGGTGAGTGACTGTGACTCGCACACGAACACGTCCTGGTCCAGCCTGCTCAGCCAGTGTCGGATCCGCGGCACCGCCCGAGGCAGTGATGCGGACTGACCGCTGTCCAGGGTGACCCGTATGCGGGTCCGTGCCTGGTCGTTCCCGTCGGCGAACCAAGCCGCTGTGGGCAGCGACGGTTGCAGGGCTGGGTGCGGGCGCGGGGGCTTGCCGAGGCACTGCACGGGGAGCAAGATCTGCACGGCCCGCAGTGTGAGCGTGCCGAGTCGAGCCATGACATCGTCGACACACCGCAGGAACGGCTGCACCGGCAGCGGCCGCTCACCGGGTACCGGTGGCTCGGCCCCGACCTGGAACCAGGCGATCAGCGGGACGTCGGGCGTGCCGAGCGGGTGCTCCCGCCCGGCGTCGTTCATGCCCCACAGGCCCGCCGCGCCGGTCTCCCGTTCCGCGAAGCCGTCGGCGGTCCGCGACACCACGCCGCCGAGGTCGTCCAGCCAGCCCAGGGCGAGCGATCTGTCGTAGAAGAGGCGGTAGACGTCCCGGTCGCTGTCCGGATCCTGCCACGGGTGCGGAACGAAGTCGCCGTACAGCGCGGCGAACATCGTGCCCACGGGTTCGCGGCTATCCGGCGCCACGCCGGGTTCGGCGCGGGCGGACACGTACCGTTCGGGCAGCCCTCGCTGCCGGTCTGAATCCACCACGCCGCGACCTTAGGATCACGGTGGCCTCCGCGCACGCGATATCCGGGCAACGGGGTTAGCCTTTGTCCCAGAGGGCTGTTCCGCAGGACGTTACTCCCAGTAGGTAGGGATGTCTCGGGCTCGTAAAGTGAATGAAATCTGGCTCGTCCCGTAACATCGGCCCAGGTCAGGAAGTGTGCTCCCCGCGCACGCGGGGATGATCCACGTCGGGTCGACGACGTGCGCACTCGGGCTCAGTGCTCCCCGCGCACGCGGGGATGATCCTACGCGTCACATCCGATTTGTTCACTACCGAATGTGCTCCCCGCGCACGCGGGGATGATCCGGTTCAGAAGCAGCTCACAAAGGCTATCAAGGCGTGCTCCCCGCGCACGCGGGGATGATCCCACTCCCCTCGTCAGCCCGACCACGTCGGGCGAGTGCTCCCCGCGCACGCGGGGATGATCCGGACTGGTAGCCGTGCCGGGTGTTGCGCGGCTGGTGCTCCCCGCGCACGCGGGGATGATCCGGCCTTGGTGCTGTGACGTCGTGACGCTGTAGCGTGCTCCCCGCGCACGCGGGGATGATCCGGACCGGCTGTGGACAGGTGAACCTGCGGCCGGTGTGCTCCCCGCGCATGCGGGGGTGAGCCTTCCGAAACGACGCCGACCCAGCCACTCGGCAGAGCTCGTCGCGCCCCGGGAGAAGCTCCGCCCGATCGACGCTCCCGGAAATCAAGTCCCTACGGCCAAGCACCATCAGCTCCCCGGCGCGCCTTCCCGCGGCCCGAACGCGGTCAGGAAGCGGTCCCGGAAGGCGTCCATCCGCCACACCGGCGCGCGGGGGCCGGGCCGCAGGCCCTCGTCCCAGTTCCAGCCGGAGATGCGCTCCAGGACCGCCCGGTCGCGGGCGACGATGGTGATCGGCACGTCGTGGCCCGCGTCGGGGCCGGTGACGGTCGGGGCGGGCTGGTGGTCGCCGACGAACACGAGCACCAGATCGTCGTCCCCGTGCGTCTCGACGTAGGAGATCAGGGTGTTCAGCGAGTACTCGACGGCACGCCGGTAGTCGGCGCGCCGCTCGGCCCGGTCGCGGTCCGCGCCGGACCCCGGCCCCGCCGCGCCGGAGGGCATCCGGTGGAACACCGACCCGTCGCCCACCTGGTCCCAGCCGATCAGCCGCGGCGTCGCCGTCCACGGACCGTGGCTGGACACCAGCGGGATCACCGCGGCCAGCGGGCCGTGGTCGGGTTCGGCGCGCTCGGCCCGCTCGAACTCCGCCAGCACGTACTGGTCGGGCATGGTGGCGTAACCGAAACGCGGACCGCGATAGCCCAGGTCGTCCGCGGCGCGGACGCGGTCGTAGCCGTAGTACGCACCCTCCGGCCAGGCTCGCACGATCGCGGGCTGCACGCCGACCGTGCGCCAGTCCGCCCGCCGGAACGCGTGCGTGAGGCTGAACCGGTCGCTCGCCACCAGTGTCCGGTAGCGCTGCTCGTTGTCCACCCACAGCCCGGACAGCAGCGTGGCGTGCGCGAGCCAGCTGCCGCCGCCCGCCGTCGGCGACGTCAGAAAGGCGCTGCGCGCCGCGAACCCCGCCTCCCGCAGCCGCCGCGTCCCCGTGTCGAGCACCGCGCCGACCTCCGGCGCGAACTCCGGGTCCGCCAGCGCCACCCTGCCGTAGCTCTCGACGAACGTGAGCACGACGTCCTTGCCGCGCAACGCGGTCAGCAGCTCCTCGCCGGGCGTGCCGTGGAACGCGTCCGCCGCGGCCAGCTCGGCGAACTCCTCGCGGTCGCGCAGGCTCGCCGCGACCCGGTGCGCTTCGCCGTGCAGGAACCGCGCCGTGCCGAGGGAGGCGAACGGGGTCCCCGGCACGAGCCCGGCCCCGGTGATCGCGAACCCGAGCCACCCCGCCACGGCCACCGCGAGCCCCCGCAGCGCCACGGCCCGGTGCCGCCGCAGCACCCGGGTCAGGTGCCATGCCGCCAGCGTCGTCAGCAGCACCACGGCGACCGCGCCCGCGACGGCCAGCGCCACCGCACCGACCGCCGCCGCCCGCCCGCTGGTGACGCCGAGGTAGTCCACCGCGGGCCCCAGCATCGGCCAGTCGAGCACCGGGTCGAACGGCCGGTGCAGCACCGCGTCGAAACCGAGATGCAGCGCGCGGAGCACGGTCAGCAGGCCCAGCGCCGCTCCCGCGCACGCCGCCGCCACCACCTGCGCCCTGCCGCCCAGCGCCAGGATCAGCGCGGCGCCGAGCAGGCCCTCCAGGGGTAGGCGCACGAACGCGCCCGGCGTGAGCCCGCCGAACTCGGCCGGGACGACCAGCGCGGCCAGCACCAGCGCCGCGGCCACGACGGTGCCCGTCCCGCTGACCACCCGGCGCGCGGGACGGCCCCGGCGGGCGCCTTCCGCCGCCACGTGCTCCGTGCCCGGCTCCTTCGACACCACCGCCACCGGCCGCCCTTTCGTCGCGTTCCGCCGCTCACCCTCGACACGTACGATGGGCCGCCCGTGTTCGGCGGCCGCCCGAACTCCCGACCGAACTCCCGACCGACGACGAACGGAGCGCCGTGGCCCGACCGCACGTCCTGCTCAGCGTCGCCGTCAGCGTGGACGGCTTCATCGACGACGCGGGCCCGGACGTCCTGCCGCTGTCCAGCGCCGAGGACTTCGACCACGTCGACCGGCTGCGCGCGGAGTCCGACGCGGTCCTCGTCGGCGCGGGCACCCTGCGCAGCGACAACCCGCGCCTGCTGGTCCGGGACGCCGCCCGGCGGGCGGCGCGGCGCGCGAGCGGGCTGCCCGAGCACCCGCTCAAGGTCGCCGTGTCGGGCAGCGGTGACCTCGACCCGGCGCTGCGCTTCTGGCACCACGGCGACGGCAAGCTGGTCTATACCACCGAGCGGGGGAAAGGCGTGGCCGCCGCCCGGCTCGGCGGGCTGTCCGACGTGGTGTCGCTGGGTGCTGACCTGGACCTCGCGCGGCTGCTCGACGACCTCGGCGGCCGGGGCGTGCGGCGTCTCATGGTGGAGGGCGGCGAAGGCGTCCACACCGCGTTCCTCGCCGCGGGGCTGGCGGACGAGATCCGGATGGCGGTCGCGCCCGTGCTGATCGGGCAGGCGGGCGCCCCACGGTTCGTCCGTCCCGCCGCGTTCCCCGGCGGCCCGACCCGCCGGTTCCACCTGGCGGAGGTGACGCGGGCCGGGGACGTCGCCGTGCTGCGCTACCTCCTCCGGCCGCCCGGCTGACGGCCGCCCTCAGCCCACGGCGGGCCCCGCGGCGGAGCGGGGCAGCAGGGCTCGCACCGTGTCCCGGCGGAACCACGCCACCACCGCCGCCGGCACCAGCAGGATCGCGGGCAGCACCGCGTCCCCGTCGGCCAGCAGGAACAGCTCGGTGCCGACGGCCCCCACCAGCACACCGCACAACCCGAGTGCGGCGAGTCCGCACAGCCGGGGCACCAGCAGCCCGATCGCTGCCGCCAGCTCCAGCACGCCGGTGAGGTACCGCAGCCACTGCCCGAACCCGATCTCGTCGAACTTCCGTACGAAGTCGTCGCCGAACAACAGGGTGGCGCTGTAGACGAAGTACGCGGCCAGCAGCACCTGCAGGATCCAGAGGACGATCTCGCCGGCTCGCGCGCCGGCCGTTCGCTCATGCATGGGGCAGTCCTTCCGCTCGGCAGACCGTCATCGAACCCGCCGCGCGCCTGCGGCGCCACAGCCACGCGCAGTCCCGCCCGAAGGAGAACGCCAGCGCGGCCAGCGCGAACCCGGCGACCACGGCCGGGTACGGCAGCAGCCCGGACGCCAGCACCGCCAGCACGATCCCCTGCAGCGCCGCCACCGCCTTGCGGAGCACGCTCGGCGGCAGGTCCGCGCGCAGCCACGGCAGCGCCCACGACGCCGCCACGAAGGCGTACCGCAGCCCGCCGATGCCGAGCACCCACGGCCCGGTGCTGAGGGCGACATGCCCGCTCAGCACGAGGATGAGGAACGCGTCGACCTCCATGTCGAACCGCGCGCCCAGCGCCGACTCCGTGCCGGTGCGCCGGGCGACCCGCCCGTCCGCCAGGTCGAGCGCCAGCGCCGTCGCCGTCAGCGCGAGCACGAGCGGCGGCAGCGCGGGCCCCGCCTGCCCGGCCTGCCCGAGCTGGTCGGCCACGCTCGCCGTCACCCCGCCGACCAGGACCATCCGCGCGGCGGTGACCCGGTCCGCCGGGCCGGGCACGCGCGTCCCGGCGCGGCGCATCGACCGGCCCAGCAGCAGCCAGGAGGCGCCCGCGTAGCCGAGCCCGGCCAGCCACCCGGCCGCCCCGAGTCCGGTGGTGGCGGCGAGCACGCCGAGCAGCCCCACCTGCGCGCCCGCCCACAGCGCCCGCTCCCGCGGGGCCGGGCCGGTTCCGTCGTCTGGCACGTCCATCATGGAGTGACACGGGCGAGCGACCGGGGAGGTTCACGGGTGACACGGGCGGCGAGGGCGTTCTGGATCACCGCGGCCGGGCGCGGCGAGCTCCGCTCGGGCACCCTGCCCGAGCCGGGACCGGGCGACGTGCTGGTCCGCACGCTGTTCTCGGGCATCAGCCGGGGCACCGAGCTGCTCGTGCTCGGCGGGCGGGTGCCCGCCAGCCAGCACGACGTGATGCGCGCGCCGTTCCAGGAGGGCGACTTCCCGTGGCCGGTCAAGTACGGCTACCTCAACGTCGGCGTGGTCGAGCACGGCCCGCCGCACCTGCGTGGCCGGACCGTGTTCTGCCTCTACCCGCACCAGACGCACTACGTGGTGCCCGCCGACGCCGTGACCCCGGTGCCGGACGCGGTGCCGCCGGAGCGCGCCGTCCTCGCCGGCACCGTGGAGACGGCGGTGAACGCGGCCTGGGACGCGGCGCCGCGGGTCGGCGACCGGATCGCGGTCGTCGGCGGCGGGATGGTGGGCTGTGCCGTGGCCGCGGTGCTGGCCGGGCTCCCCGGCGCCCGGGTCGAGCTGGTCGACACCGACCCGGCCCGCGCGGCCGTCGCCGCCGCGCTCGGTGTCGGCTTCGCCCCGCCGGAGCAGGCGCGCGGCGGTTGCGATCGCGTGTTCCACGCCAGCGCCACCGAGCGCGGGCTCGTGCGGTCCCTGGAGCTGCTGGCCGCCGAGGGCGAGGTCATCGAGCTCAGCTGGTACGGCGACCGGCGGGTCGGGCTGCCGCTGGGCGAGTCGTTCCACTCGCGCAGGCTCCGCGTGCGCGGCAGCCAGGTGGGCACCGTCGCCCGCCCGGACCGCACCGCCGCCGAACGGCTGGCGCTGGCGCTCGACCTGCTCGCCGACCCGGCCTTCGACGTGCTCCTCACCGGCGAGAGCCCGTTCGCCGAGCTCCCGGACGTGCTGCCCCGGCTGGCCTCCGGCGAGCCGCCCGGCCTGTGCCACCGCGTTGACTACCGTGCCGAGCATGACTGACCCGTTCCTGCTTCCCCGCACGACCACGGTCGAGGAGAGGCAGCGCCGGGCGGCGACCGCGCTGCTGCCCGTCGGCAGCCTCGAACAGCACGGCCCGCACCTCCCGCTGGTCACCGACACGGTGATCGCGTGCACGATCGCCGCGGAGATCGCCGCCGCCCACCCGGTCCGGCTGCTGCCGCCGGTGACGATCTCGTGCTCCCACGAGCACGCCGCCTGGCCCGGCACCGTCAGCATCTCCGCGGCCACGCTGCACGCGGTGGTCCGCGACGTCGCGGAATCCCTGCGCCGCTCCGGCGTGCCCCACCTGGTCGTGGTCAACGGGCACGGCGGGAACTACGTGCTGGCCAACGTCGTGCAGGAGGCGATGGGCGCGATGGCGCTGTTCCCCGGCGGGGGCGACTGGGCGGACGCGCGGGCCGCCGCGGGCATCGAGACCCCGTCCGCCAGCGACATGCACGCGGGGGAGGTGGAGACCTCCGTGCTCCTGCACGCGCACCCGGACCTGGTTCGCCCCGGTTACGGCACCGCCGACCGGATCGCCGACGACCGGCGGCACCTGCTCACCACCGGCCTGCGCCCGTACACCGAGTCGGGGGTCGTCGGCCGCCCGTCCCGCGCGTCAGCGGGCAAGGGCGGGAAGCTGCTCGCCGCGCTGGTCGCGTCGTTCGGCGCCCACCTCGCGGCGCTGGAGGGCGCGGCCCCGCAGTAGCGGCACCGCTCCGGGCAGGGCGGCGACCAGGGCCAGGGTCCCGTAGACCACGGCGACGGTGAGCCCGTGGGCGGCGGCCGTCCCGGCGGCACCGAAGGCCATCGCGAGGAAGGCCTCGCGCGGTCCCCAGCCGCCGACGTTGACCGGCAGCGCCATCACCAGCAACGCCAGGACACCCAGCGGGAGCAGCCGCGGGAGCGGCAGCGGTGAGCCCGCGGCGTGCGCCGCGACGAGGAACAGGGCCAGGTGCCCGGCCAGCGCCGCCGCGGACAGCAGCACCAGCCGTGGCACGGCGGACCGGGTGAGCACCGCCGTGCGGGCGTCCGCCCAGCTCCGCGCCAGCACGGGGCGCAGCGTCCTGAACCGGGCGGCGAGCACGGCGACCGCTCCGGCCAGCACCGCCAGCAGCACCAGCGCGCCGCCGAGCCCGGGCAGGAGCGCGGCGACGAGCGCGGGGGCACCGAGCAGCGCCACGGCGCCGGCGGCGGCGAGCACCAGCTGGCCCGCGCACCGTTCCAGGACGACGGCGCGCACCCCGCGCTCCACATCACCGGAGCGCCTGCCGTGGTCCCACGCGCGGTGCGCGTCGCCGAGCACACCGGCGGGGAGCACCGCGTTGAGCAGGGTCGCGCGGTAGTAGTCGGACACGGCGCCGCGCATCGGCAGCGGAAGGCCGAGACCGCGCGCGACGACACACCAGCGGGCCGCGCTGGCCACGGTGGTCAGCAGCCCGATACCGAGCGCCGCGAGCACCGAGGCGGCGTCGATCGCGCGGAGCCCGGCGACGACGGCGCCGGTGCCGAACCGCCAGCCGAGCCCGGCGAGGAGGGCGACCGCCGCGAGCGTGCGCAGCCACGGCAGCCACGCCTGGCAGCGCCGGATCACGGCGCACCCGGCAGGGCGAGGAGATCGGCGTGCCACACCGAGACCCGGAACGGGGCGCCGAGCCTGCGCCGCAGGTAGGCGGGCGCCTCCGGGGCGAGCTCGGGGCGCTGCTCGCACGCGGTGCCCACCCAGTCCCGCAGCCACCACCGGGTCAGCTCCGGCCGCCGGGGGCCCAGCCACCACGGGCTCGGGGAGGTCAGGACGGTGCCGCCGAGGTCCTCGAACGCGCCGGTCGCGATCGGGACGGCGTCCGGGCCGAGCAGGCGGCGACCGCTCGTGCGGCGCCGCTGGTGCTCGTCGAACGCGGCGGCGAACTCCGCGTCGAGCGGCTCGGCGGGGTCGAACTCGACCCGGCCGGTGACCGAGAGGGTCAGCAGCGCGGGGCAGCCTGCGGCCGTGCACGCCGCGGCGAGCGACCGCACCTCCTTCGCGGTGAGCAGGTCCAGCAGCGCGGAGGCGGTCACCAGGTCCGTCCCCGCCAGGTCGTCCGCGCGCAGCGCGGTGAGGTCGCCCTCGCGTGGTTCGGTCGTGCGGCCCGGCCCGGCCAGCGCCGCCGCGGCCCGGGCGAGCAGCGCGGGGTCGTGGTCGTGCAGGATCCAGTGCTGCGGGCCGTCGAGCCGCGCGGAGAGCCATCGTCCCATCGAACCGGTGCCACATCCCAGATCACGAACGACCAGGGGGGTCCGGTTCAGTCGCCGGTCCCGCAGCGCCCGCCGCAGCGGTTCCAGCAGCTCCGCGGAGCGGGCCTCGGCGTCGGCGCCCTCACGCAGGGCGAGCCATTCCGGCGCGAAACTCATTCCCGGACTCCCTCCAGCACACGAGCCATGCCCTGGACACACACGTCCCATCCGGTGAGTGAGTTCCGGCGCGCCACCGCCGCGTCCCGCAGCCGCCGCCGGAGCGCGGCGTCGGTGAGCCAGCGCCGCAGCCCGTCGGCGAGCGCCCCGGCGTCACCCGGGGGCACCAGGAGCCCCGGCAGCTCGCCGCCGGGAACCCGGCCCAGCGCGTCCGGGATGCCGCCCACGTCCGAGGCCAGCACCGGCACGGCACGCGCGAGTGCTTCGGTCACGACCATGCCGTAGGTCTCCGCGTGCGACGGCAGCACCAGCAGGTCGGCCGCCGCGTAGGTCCGGTCGAGCGGTGGTCCGGTACGTGGGCCGGTGAGCCGCATCCGGTCACCCAGCCCGTGCCGCGCGATCGCCGCGCGCAGCCGCGTGACGAAGCCGGGGTCCCGGTCGAGTGAGCCGACGCAGTCGCAGGTCCACGGCAGGTCCGCGATCGTGGCGAGCGCGGTGGCCAGCACGTCATGGCCCTTGCGGGGCGTCACCGACGCCACGCAGACCAGCCGGGACCCGCCGTCGGTGCCGGGCGCGGGCGGCGCCGGGTCGGTTCCCGGCGGCACCGTGTGGACGGTGCCCGGGGGCAGGCCGTGCCGCCGGACCAGCTCGCGCGCGGCCCACGGGCCGGTCACCACGATCGCGCGCGCGGCGTGCAGGCAGCGCCGCTCCGCCGTGTCCAGCTCCGCGACCACCCCGGGCGGGAGCCCGGTCTCGACCGCGAGCGGCAGGTGCACCAGCACGACCAGGCGGAGCCGCCGCGCGTGCGGGACGAGCACGCCGGGTGCGGCACAGCCCACGAGCCCGTCGGCGAGCACCACCGCGCCGTCCGGGATCCCGGCGAGGGTACGGGCGAGTTCGGCGTGCGCGGCCGCGCCGGGCCGGGGCCACGCGCCCGGCACGGCCGCCTCGTGCACCGGGACGCCCAGCTCCCGCAGGCCCCGGACGACACGCTGGTCGTAGACGTCGCCGCCGCTGGGCGCGGCAGCGTCGCCGACGTCGCCGGGCAGGACGGCGTGCACCCTCACAGCGCGCGTTCGTAGCTGCCGGACGCGACGTGCGACTCGTGCAGCGTCACCCGGATCGACGCCAGCCCGAGGGCGCCCTCGCCGAGCGCGCCCGAGCGCACCCGCTCGGCCAGCCGGTCGGCGATGTAGCGCGCCAGGAACTCGGTGGTCGTGTTGACCCCGGCCAGCGCGGGCACCTCGTCGAGGTTGCGGTAGTTGATCTCGCCGAGCACGTCGTGCAGCTGCTCGGTGGCGAGTCCGATGTCGACGACGATGTTGTCGGCATCGAGCTCGGCCCGGGTGAACGTCGCGTCCACCACGAACGTGGCTCCGTGCAGACGTTGCGCGGGACCGAACACCTCGCCCCGGAAACTGTGCGCCACCATGACGTGGTCACGGACTGTGATGCTGAACAGATCGTCCTCCCGGTGTGGTGGAATCCGGCACGGTTTTCGGTCGAGCGTACGCAGGCGATGAGGAGGCCGGATGTACGAGCAGGCGCTGAGCCAGGACGATGTCGCGGAGTCCGAACTGGTCACCCGCAGGGGCAGGTTCCGGGCGGTCGCCTTCCGGGCCGGGGGATATGAGCACATGGCCCTCGTGCACGGGGATCCGGTCGGGACCGACCGGGTGCTCGTGCGCATCCACTCGGAATGTCTCACCGGTGACCTCTTCGGTGCCCTGCGGTGCGAGTGCGGGGAGCAGCTGTCCGCGGCGCTCGACGCGATCGTGCGCGAGGGCAGCGGGGTGCTCGTGTACCTCAGGGGGCACGAGGGCCGGGGGATCGGGCTGGTCGCGAAGGTGCGCACGCACGTCCTGCAGGACGAGGAGGGTCTGGACACCCTCGACTCCGCGACCACCCTCGGCCTGCCCGTCGACATCCGCGACTACTCCCCGGCGGCCGCGGTGCTCCGGTACCTCGGCGTGCGCTCGGTGCGGCTGATGTCCAACAACCCCGACAAGATCGCGGCGCTGGAGTCCGGCGGGCTGCCGGTGGTGGCCCGGGTGCCGCTGCTCGTCCCGGCCAACGACCACAACATCGGCTACCTGACCGCGAAACGTGACCGGCTGGGCCACGACCTGCCGCAGGTCGGCCTGTTCCCGCAGCACTGCACCCGGGCGGCGGAGTGAGCGGGTCCCTCCGTTTGCGGTACTGGGGAAGGGGGTGCTGGGGCGCTCGGAAAGTGAAGGAGAATCCGGGTTGGTCGCGGTAACGTTGCAGGTCAAGAAGTGTGCTCCCCGCGCACGCGGGGATGATCCGGTGGGTGGCGCCCTGCCTTCAGAGACGGCGCTGTGCTCCCCGCGCACGCGGGGATGATCCCGAGTGGTACCTGGATGGGGTTCTGCACACCATGTGCTCCCCGCGCACGCGGGGATGATCCACCGTCGACAGCGGAGAGACCAGAGAGCCGGCGGTGCTCCCCGCGCACGCGGGGATGATCCCACCTACAAGTCCAGGAAGCGTTAGCCCTTCTTGTGCTCCCCGCGCACGCGGGGATGATCCGCCGACTGGCAGGCCCGCGTCATGGACACCGCCGTGCTCCCCGCGCACGCGGGGATGATCCGAGGCGTTCGAGGTCGCGGGAGGCTCGGCGTCGGTGCTCCCCGCGCACGCGGGGATGATCCCGACCACAGTAGTTGACGAAACGCGGCCGACGCGTGCTCCCCGCGCACGCGGGGATGATCCGGGGAGCGCGACGGTGTCGACGGCCGGGAGCTGGTGCTCCCCGTGTATGCGGGCGGTTCGTGGCGGCGCGGTGGCGTACGCGACAACGAGGATGTCGCCCCGTTCTCTACGCGGGACTTCGGTCAGTGCGAAGACAAGAGCGGTCACACCGGCAACGCTGGTTTGCAGTCCCGGTCAGGTCCAAGCAGAGCCCGCGAGGTGGGCTGTTGTGTGATAACGGAACGAGCGCGGACGGCGGTCGGGATGTTGATGAGCAGGCACCTACGCCGGTCGAGGTGGTAGGTGAGCGAGCCGCCGAGCAACAATCCGAGGACGCTTCCAGCTCTGGTGAGCGCGCCGTAGACACCCAAGGCCGCTCCTCGTTCGCGTGGCGTTGTGAAGGTCGCGATTGCGACGGGGTCAAGAAGTGCGGCGGAGACTCCTCGCGCGGCACGGCCAGCAGCGCGCAATCGGGCCTGGCCGACCAGGCTTCAGACGAACGCACGGTGCGCACCGAACGCGAGCGCACAGGCGGAAATGACCGAGGTCCGCGAGTCGTCGCTTATGCCCAGGCTGATCTGGAGAGGGGATGACGCGATCGTCACCACCGTGGATCCAGCGCGACCATGCGCTGGGCCAGCCCGGCTGTGGCCAGGACCAACCGTTGACGGTTCGACGCAGTCGACACAGGCTCAGCGCCGCCAAAGATTAACGGTGTTACGTTGCCTGAACACCGTAATAGGATGGTGGGTATGAGAGCCACTGGATTGGACGGGCCCGCTGACGAGCGGCCAGAGGCCGGCGTGGCGCAGCGTTTCGCGACGGCCGCGTCCTCGGGGACGGTCTGGCTGAGGAAAGAGCATGATCGCGCTCGACGCGCTGCGCCTCTGACCCGGGAGCAGATCGTGGAGGTGGCGGTGGCGTTGCTGGACAAGTCCGGGACAGGCGGACTGACCATGCGTCGGCTTGCCCAAGAGCTGGAGGTCACGCCGACGGCGCTGTACTGGCATGTGAACACCAAGGACGACGTGCTCGACCTTGCCTTGGACCGGATTTTCGCGGAGGTGCGAATCCCTGAGCAGACGGACGACTGGCGGGCCGACGTTCGCACCCTCGTCAGTCGTTGGCGCGAGGTGATGCTGACCCATCCCTGGGCACCGGCGCTGATCGGCCGCCCCATGTTGGGGCCTAACGTGCTGGCCCGCACCGAGTTCCTGCAGGCTTCGCTCGCCCACGGTGGCCTGAGCGAGTGTGAGCTGACCGTGCGGACCCGGCTGTTGGCCAACTTCGTCATCGGATCCGCACTGACCGAGGCCACCTGGCGTCAGGCCGGCGACCCCGCGCTGCGCACCAGGGCCCGGGACCTCATCACGGCAGATCCCGGCCGATACCCGACTCTGATCGCATCGGGACACCTCGACGAGCAGCGCTGGAGCGACGCGGACCTGTTCGAGCGCGGGCTCGATGCACTGCTGGCCGACACCGGACTGGCGACCCCTGCACCGCCACCGGCCCACCCAACAGACAGGACTTGAACGACATGCCGCTGAAACGTACCGAAATCACCGCCGAGAGCCGGGAGGAAGCCCGCCGACTACTGGCGCTTTACCGCAAGGGCGGACATGACCAGGCACTCGAGGCCGAAGTCACCAACGACGTCGTCAAGCACGGGTTCACGCCCCGCGGCCGTCCCAGGCTGGCGGGGAGTACCAATGGCAATCCTCCGATCCTGTTCTTCGACACCGACGTCTATCCCGACGTCAGCGCCTGACTCCCCCGCGGCGCGGCTCGTCACACATCCCACCTGGGAAGGATCTGCGGACGACCGGTACCGGCCGCGGCGTGTGTCAACGGACGCAGAAAACTGACCCCGTGCGGTTCCGGGAAAGTTGACCCCCTTGGGGTTAGTCGTGTTTGGCGCGGTTGTCTTTGGCGAGTAGTTCGCGGCGTTGCCGTGTGCGGTAGGAGTCGCCGGTGAGGGTGAGGACCTCGGCGTGGTGGACGAGCCGGTCGATCATGGCGGCGGCGACGACGTCGTCGGAGAACGTTTCGCCCCAGCGTCCGAAGGGCAGGTTTGAGGTAACCATGATCGAGCCTTGTTCGTAGCGGGAGGCGACGAGCTGGAAGAACAGGTTGGCTGCGTCCTGGTCGAAGGGGATGTAGCCGACCTCGTCGACGATGATCAGTTTGTAGCGACGGATCTTCTTCAGCTCGGCCTCCAGTTGGCCGGCGTGGTGTGCGGCGGACAGCCTGGCGATCCAGTTGCTGGCGGTGTCGAACAGCACCGAGTAGCCGGCGTGGCAGGCCTTGACGCCCAGTCCGATGGCCAGGTGTGTCTTGCCGATGCCGGGCGGGCCCAGCAGGATGACGTTCTCGGCCTTGGCGACGAAGGTGGTGGTGGCCAGGTGCGCGAGCACGTCGCGGCGCAGCGACGGCAGGTGGTCGAGGTTGAAGTCCTCCAGGGTTTTGACCTGCGGGAAGTGCGCGGTGCGGATGCGCATGATGGTGCCTTTGGACTCCCGGTCGGCGACCTGGCGCTGCAGGAGCGCGGCGAGGTACTCCTCGTGCGACCAGTTCTCGTCGCGGGCCTGGGCGGCCAGTTCTTCCCAGAACGCGCCGATGGTGGGTGTCTTCAGCACCCGGGTGAGGTAGGCGATCATCGAGGGCAGGCCGTCCTTCGGCCCGGCGACGGGTGCCGCCGTGGTGGTTGTGGTCACTCGTTCCTCGCTTTCGTCACTGGTGCGGACGGGTTGAAGTCGACGCCGAACAGGGCGTCGTAGTCCGGCAGGGCCCGCAGCATGACGGCGTGGCCGTCGGCATGGTGGCGGGTAGCTGCCTGACGTCGTTGCCGATCCTCGGCCAGTGCCTGGCGCATCTGCTGCGCGGTGGCGGCGTGGCCCGGGTCGGTGACCACGCCGTGTTTGGCCCAGGACCGCTCGTGGCGGGCCACGACCTGCCCGTCACAGACCACCGTCACTTCCCGCAGGGAGGCGGTCACGTCCACGAACCGGCCGATGCACCGCGGATCGACGGAGTAGTCAACGGTGTCGACACGCACGTGGTAGTCACGCGGCAGCCGCACTCGATGGGTCAGGCCGATCGGTGGGGCGACCGGTGGCAGCGGCAGCATCGCTTGGTAGTCCACCTCCAGCAGATCCACCGGGCGTCCCTGGATCGAGCGCACGGTGCGGGTGTTGGCCCGGGCCAGCCACTCGGTGAGCTGCTCGTTGAAGTCCGCTGGCGAGCCGAACGTCCGGCCGGGCAGGAACGAGGTCTCCAGGAATCCGTTGTGGCGCTCCACCATGCCCTTGAACTCCGGATCACGCGGCGGCGCCAACCGGATCTGGGTGGCCAGCGTGCCGGCGAACGCCGCTGCCGGTGTGCTGACCCGCCCGCCACCACCGATCGCGGACTCCCGGTCCCACAACAGCGTCTTGGTCACCCGGCCGATCCCGCAGATCAGCGCCCACATCCCCGAGAGGATGTCGCCGGCCTGCCGGGACGGGATCATCGTCGCGGCCATGAACCGGGAAAACGCCAGCGTCATCACCAGCACCGGCAGCATCCGCTGCTGGCCCGGCCCGACCGGGATCCGCGGCGCGGGAAACCACAGGTCGCACTGGGTCAGCAGGCCCGGCTGGTAGGTCACCCGGTCCACCGGATCGATACCCACGTACTCCGGGCGGATGCGTGCCAGCAGCTTCTTCAACGGCCCTTCCGAGTACGGCCAGCCGATCCGCTGCGAGATCACCGGCGTCGGCATCCTCGGCCACTCCCGCAACAGCGCACGAATCTGCGGCTCGTACGCGTCAGCCACCGAACCACGGCGCGCCCGTTGGTACTTCGGCGGCCCGTCCGACCGCAGCGCCGCCCGCACCGTGTTACGCGCCACCCCCAGCCGCCGCGCGATCTCCTTGATCGGCACACCCTCCGCCCGATACAAGCGGCGGATCTCAGCCCAATCCTCCAACTTCAGCACCCTCCAAGATCTAGGAGGGGGTCAACTTTCGGAGTACCACAGGGGGTCAGTTTTCAGGATCCGGCGACAGGCGTGAATTTGGGCAGACGAATTCGCCACCGGGAACCGGCCACGGCCGGACCAGCCACCAAAATGGGCGCCCTGACTCGGTCATCGCATCACAGGCAATGCACGGAACGACCGATGCTGACGGCAGGGGGCTGCTGATGGAATCTGTGACAGTGGTTTAGGCCGCCGGGGTGGCGGCCTGGCTTCGTATTCGATGGGGGTCACGGAGGCGCTTGCAGCGCACGGAGCGCGAGCTTGCCCAGGCGATCCGCAGCCAGAAGGAGTCCGAAGAGAAGCCAGGCTGCGACTGCCAGGCCCTCCAGCCGAAGTGGATGCTGCGCATGCCGCGCCGAGCAGGATCGCGCATAGTGGCGTATGACCGAAAGCCGATGGGGCCTACAGGTTCATCCTCAGGCCCTGAGTTCGCTGACGATCCATCCTGACAGGCGACGCAATACGCGTGAAAGCAAGCCTGTGATCGGCCCCAGAGTCGGGGGGCCGACCGCGATCGTCGCTGCGAAAGGGCCGATTTCTGGGACGGTGTCGAGGGCCGATGAGGCCTCCGGTGACGAGGCCCGCGAGAAGGCCAGTCAGAGGTGGATACGACCCGTCATCGCGTTACCTTCGGTGGGTGCGTTCAGGTGCGGGCGAAGGGTAGGTACCCGGTTCGCGTGCGAGCACTGCTCGAGGACGACGGGCAGCCTTCTCGCACGATCACGGCGCGGCTTCCCATGGCTTGCCCTGGCATGGGGAGGGCGGAAGGCTGGCCGGGCGGCCGTCACCTTGCGACGCTGGGAACCGGCATCGAGGCGCCAACGTGCTCGCGTCGGCGGCTTCCCTCCGCATCCGTGCGGGCAGGCTCGTCCAGGCCGGTCCGGATCCATCGGCGCTGAGGTGAATCCAGGGATCGGACGGTCACCGGCCTCGTGAGTGGCGACCGTGGTTCTAACCACGGTCGCCACTCACGAGGGGCGCCAGGGGCTGCGGGTGTCGGTCGGCCGGGTGGGGTCGTGGAAGCGGGGCCGGTCCGGTTCGTCGCGGCGCAGTGGCGCCAGCCCGGCGGTGATCGCACGCATGATCTCGGCGTGTGCCTTCACGGCGTCGCCCGCCTTGCCCGCGCGGAACGCCGACAGGTCGACCGGCTCGCCGAAGTGCACCCGGAACGTGGGCCTGCGCAGCGGCGCCGTGAACCCGGAGCGGGCCAGCGGCACGATGTCGGACAGCCCGCGCACGGTCTCCGTGCCCCAGTACACCGCCTCGTGCGCGCCCCACTGGCTGATCGGCACCACCGGCACGTCCGCCGCCAGCGCCAGCCGGGCGGCGCCCGTCTTGCCGCGCTCGGGCCACAGCCCGGGGTCGTGGCTGATCCGGCCCTCGGGGTAGACGATGATCGGCGCCCGGGTGGACCGCAGCGCCTCGACGGCCTGCCCGAACTGCTCCACGGCCGACGCCGAACCGCGGTCGACCCGCAGGTGCCCGCTGGCGCGCAGGGCCGGGCCGATCAGCGGGGCGTCCAGCAGGCCACCCGCCAGCAGGAACCGCGGCGACAGCCCGATCCGGCGGCACGCGGCCATCAGCACGAACGCGTCGAACACCCCGATGTGGTTGGCGGCCATGAGCAGCGGCCGCCCGCGCAGCTCGCCGGGCACGCCACCGCTCACCCGCAGGTTCCCGGCCAGCCCGACCAGCCCCTGGTCGAGGGCCAGCATCGTTCGCCAGACCAGTGGAACGTGCTCGTCCCGGCGTGTCGCCCTGCCGTCGTCGTGGTACAGCGCCACCATGGCGCAACAGCATGTCACGCGGCGGGGTGACGCCGTCGCGGGCTCCGGCAAAACGCGGTGACGGATGTTTCACCCGTGCCGTGAGTGGCGCACGTGATTCCTGCGCCAGGACGGTTACCGTAGAGATATGGCGAGCGGGTCGACGACAAAGGGGAGAAGCACGGCACGCGGTGGCGGCAGAGGCGGCAGCTCCGGACGGGGCTCCGGCCGCTCCCGGCCGCCCTCGTCCCGCACCTCCCCGCGCAAGTCCACCGCCCGCAAGCCGGCCGCGCGCAAGCCCGCCCGCCGCCCGCGCCGGTCGTCCGGCGGGGCGTTCGGCCGGACCGTCCGCGGCGGCTGGAACCTGGTCGCCAAGGGCGTCGGCTCGCTGGCCCGCACCGTGGGGCGCACCCGGGAGCTGGAACCCGAGCACCGCCGCGACGGCGTCGCTCTCGGCCTGATCGCGCTGGGCCTGGTGACCGCGGTCGGCGTGCTCTGGCGGGCCGCGGGCCCCGTCGGCGACTGGGTCACGATCGGCACCCGCAGCGTGCTCGGCGCGGGCGCGGTGGCGCTGCCGCTGGCGCTCGTCGTCGCGGCCGTCGCGCTGATGCGCTCGGAGCCGCGCCCGGACACCCGGCCGCGCATGGTGATCGGCACGCTGCTGGTCACCCTCGCCCTGCTCGGCCTGCTGCACCTGTTCAACGGCAGGCCGCAGGTGCTCGACGACCAGATGTACGCGGGCGGCTGGCTCGGCTGGTTCTCCGGCGAGTTGCTGGCCAGGGGCGTGACCGTGTGGGTCGCCGTGCCCCTGCTCGTGCTCATCCTCGGCTACGGCGTCCTGGTGTTCACCGGCACGCCGGTGCGCCAGATCCCGCAGCGGCTCCGCGAGTGGGGCGCCGACCCGGAGGACCTCGACGACGCCGTCGCGGAGCCGGAGCCCGCGCGCGACGACATCACCAGCACCGACCCGGCCACGGCGCGCCTGCGCAAACCGTCCCGGCGCAGGCAGGCCAGCACCGTCCAGGACGGCGAGGCGGACGGCGCCGCGCCCACCGCGGCGGCCGTCCCCGCGGCCGCCGTCCCGGCCGACCCGGTGCCCGAGGAGACCGCCGAACCGGCTCCGCGCAAGGGGCGGGGCAAGTCCGAGCCCGCGCTGTCGGTCACCCGCACCGTCGAGGGCGACTACGACCTGCCGCCACCGGACCTGCTGACCCCGGGGGACGCGCCGAAGACCCGCAGCAAGGCCAACGACACGATGATCGAGGCCATCACCGGCGTCCTCGAGCAGTTCAACATCGACGCGCAGGTCACCGGCTTCACCCGGGGCCCCACCGTGACGCGGTACGAGGTCGAGCTCGGCCCCGGCGTGAAGGTCGAGAAGATCACCGCGCTGACCAAGAACATCGCCTACGCCGCGGCCACCGAGAACGTGCGGCTGCTCGCGCCCATCCCCGGCAAGTCCGCCGTGGGGATCGAGGTGCCCAACTCCGACCGGGAGATGGTGCGGCTCGGCGACGTGCTGCGGTCGTCCGCCGCGGCCAAGGACAACCACCCGATGGTGATCGGCCTCGGCAAGGACATCGAGGGCCACTTCGTCACCGCCAACCTGACGAAGATGCCGCACCTGCTGGTGGCGGGGTCCACCGGCTCCGGTAAGTCCAGCTTCGTCAACTCGATGCTGGTGTCGCTGCTCGCCAGGGCCACCCCGGACGAGTGCCGGATGATCCTCATCGACCCGAAGATGGTCGAGCTGACGCCGTACGAGGGCATCCCGCACCTGATCACGCCCATCATCACCCAGCCGAAGAAGGCCGCCGCCGCGCTGGCCTGGCTGGTGGAGGAGATGGAGCAGCGCTACCAGGACATGCAGGCCAACCGGGTGCGGCACATCGACGACTTCAACCGCAAGGTGCGCTCGGGCGAGATCACCGCGCCACCGGGCAGCGAGCGCGAGTACCGGCCGTACCCGTACATCATGGCCATCGTCGACGAGCTCGCGGACCTGATGATGACCGCGCCGCGCGACGTCGAGGACGCGATCGTGCGGATCACCCAGAAGGCCAGGGCCGCGGGCATCCACCTGGTGCTGGCCACCCAGCGGCCGTCGGTGGACGTGGTCACCGGCCTGATCAAGACCAACGTGCCGTCGCGGCTGGCGTTCGCCACGTCGTCGCTCACCGACTCGCGGGTCATCCTCGACCAGCCCGGCGCCGAGAAGCTGATCGGCATGGGCGACGCCCTGTACCTGCCGATGGGGGCGGGCAAGCCGGTCCGCATCCAGGGCTCCTTCGTCAGCGACGAGGAGATCTCGTCGATCGTCAACTTCACCAAGGAGCAGGCGCAGCCGGACTACACCGAGGGCGTCACCGCCGCCAAGGCCGGGGAGAAGAAGGAGATCGACCCGGACATCGGCGACGACCTGGACGTGCTGCTGCAGGCCGCCGAGCTGGTGGTCACCTCGCAGTTCGGCTCCACCTCGATGCTGCAGCGCAAGCTGCGGGTCGGCTTCGCGAAGGCGGGCAGGTTGATGGACCTGCTGGAGACGCGCGGCATCGTCGGCCCCTCCGAGGGATCGAAGGCGCGGGACGTGCTCATCAAGCCGGAGGACCTGAACTCGGTGCTGACCATGATCCGCGGCGGCGATCCCGGCGAAGCGGCCGGGGGCGAGGAGGGCTGACGACTGTCCTGAGTGGCTCGTTACTGACGAAATTCGTCAGTAACGAGCCACTCAGGACAGTCGGGCTCGCTAGCTGGCGCCGAACTGGCGGACCGCCTGGTAGTAGGTCCAGGCGGCGCTGTCGCACTGCCAGCGGCCCGCGCAGATGGTCTTCATGTCGGAGTAGAAGTTGTCGTCGATCCGCTTGCGGTTGGCCTCGGTGAACCGGCCCTGGTCCTTGTAGTTGCGGTAGCCGAAGTCGTGCCGGTGACACGCGCGGGTGAAGTCGTAGCCCAGCGGCTTGTCCGGCGACCACGAGCACGCGTCGGACGACCAGTCGAGCACGTCGTCGTACGGCGTGGTGGTCCGGAGCTGCGCGAACTGGGACAGCGAGACCTCGTACAGGTATCTGTCGGTGATCGTCACCTCGTCGACGGCCGGGGCGGTTCCGGCGCCGAGAAACAGGCTCGCGGCCACGGCGACGGTGGCGGTGGTTCCACGGACGGTGCGGCGCAGGGTGGACGCGGTCACGGGTTGCTCCCTCGCTGATCGACATGGGCAGGGGTGGATCAGCGTGGCGTGCCGGGCTCCGGTGCCACCACCTCCGAAAGGCGGACACCGCGTGAACAGTCGCCTACGGAGCGGTACCGCCCGCGAGCGCCACGGCGAGGCGCGCCCCGGTGCCGGCCAGGCCGAGCAGGGCGAGCACCGGGCGGTCGGCGGCACCGCCGAGGAGGTAGCCGCCCAGCCCGTCGGCCGCGAGCCGCAGGGCCACCGACTGCGCCGCGGCACCGGCCTCGATCAGCCCGAACCGGCCACCCCGCTCGCCGTACTTGGCGAGCAGCGCGGCGTCCGCCAGCACGAACACGAGCACGAACTGCGGGGCGCCCGCCCCGGGCGAGGCGCCGAGCAGCGGGCCGAGTTCGGGCCACGGCGGGCACGGGCCCACGTCCTGCAGCGCGTGCCGGTCCGGCTCGTGGCGGCACACCCGGCCGGACAGCGGGTGCCGCACGGCGAGCAGCAGCGGGTAGCACCGCACCGCGTGGCACCCGCCCGCCGCGGGATGTCCCCGGCCGCCGCCGTCGGCGGCCAGCGCGGACAGCGCGGAGCCGAGCGCGGGCCACGGCAGCGGGCCCGCCCCGAACGTCCGCACACTGCGCCTGCGCCGGAGGAGCCGGGCCAGCCGGTCGCGCGGCCGGCGCAGCGCGTGGTAGCGCCCCGGCAGTTCGAACGGGTCGGGCGCCGGTCCGTCCGGGCGGTACGCGGCGAGCGTCCCGGCGAGCCTGCGCTGGGTGAGCGGGGTGACGCGGCTGGCCGTCCAGAAGTCCTCGAACGGCGAGGGCCCGACCCGGTCTCCGGTGTCCACAGTGGTCAGCCCAGCGGGTGCGGGTCGGGGTTCGGGAACGGCGTGTGGCCTGCCGCGCCGGGGAAGCGCCGCGCGAGGTCGGGACAGGTGCCACCCAGGTGCGGCCAGCGGTGGTCGGCGTGCAGGGGCACCAGTTCCGGTGACAGCACGCGCACCGCGCGGATCCCCGTGGCGGCGAGCTCGGGCGTGGTCAGCTCGCGGTAGGCGAGCCGGATCCCGGCCGCGGTGAGCGCCCCGGTGAGCTCGGCGAGTTCCGCGGCGGCGCCGGTGCCCGCCGCGGCCGAGCGGCCCGGCGCGGACCGCTCCGGGCCCCGCCACCAGGGCAGCGCCGCCCAGCGGTCCGGGCGCCCGGTGTAGAAGGCGGCGTGCCGGTCGAAGCCGGTCACGTCGTGCGGTTCCAGCGGGGCGCTGCCGTGCTCGGCCAGCCACACCGAGAGGAACACGGTGCCCTGGCACCACTCCCGCCACGCCTTCGCCAGTGCCTCCGCCGGATCGGCGCGGCAGGCCAGGCCGAGCGTGGCCCGCTCGCGCCCGCCGAGGGGGAGCGTGCCCGCCACCGCGAGCACCGGGTGCGGGCTGTACGCCGGGGTGAGGTCCAGGGCCGCGATCGTGCCGCCGAGCCGCCGCACCGGTGCGGCGAGGTCCTCCGGGACGGGCACCCGGGCCGGGGCGAGGCCGTGCAGCCAGGCCACGGTGAACGCGTCCCGCTCGACGAGTTCCTGCGTGGCCCGCAGCAGCGCGCGCACGACGGACGTCTCCGCCGCCAGGCCCGACGACGTCGCGGGGAGGCCCGGCTCGGGACGCAGGCCGACGAGCCCGGCGGGCACCCACACCTCCGTGTTGCCGGGCAGCGTCCACGCCAGGGTCGCACCGGGGTCGCGGTAGCCGGGGTGCGGGAAGCCGCGCCGGGCCCGCTGCGCCGCGCTGTGCAGGCTGAACTCGCCGAGTCGCCAGCACGGTGCGCCCGGCGGCGCCTGGTCGCCCGACAGCGGGAACCGCCCGGCCGCGTACCGTTCGAGGGCTTCGGCGAGGGCGGCCGTCCGCGCGCCGCCGTCGTCGGGCGCCGCGCCCCCGGAGGTGCCGCCGTGGCCGAACGGCTCGGCGACGGCGGCCCAGCCCGCCAGCGGGACATCGGCCACGCCGCGCGGGACCGCGCGCAGCTCCGCCACCACCCCCTGACGCCAGCCCACGGCCCGCTCCAGCAGGGTGGCCCGCGCGGTCACGGTCGCCGCCGGTACGCGCGCAGGAGGCACCGCGGCACCAGGACGAGCGCGGCGAGGTAGGCGATGCCGAGCACGAGGTGCAGGCCGGTCAGGAACACCGGCAGCAACACGAGGAACTCGGCGATGAACGCCGCCGCCCAGAGCACGACGCGGCCCGCGCTGTGCCACGGCCTTCGCGATCCGCCGAGCGCGGCGAACACCAGCGCCGTGCCCGCGGCGATCGGCAGGGCGAGCTGCAGGACGGTCATCGGCTCGAGGTCCCTCCCGAGGAGGTATCCGACGACGATCGTCAGCGCGGGCAACGCGCCGAGCAGGACCGCCGCGAGCCGGGCGCGGGCCCCCGGCGGGTTCCCCTCCCGTTCGGCGCGGACGTCCTTCGCGAAGCCCGCGGGCAGCGCGACGGTGGCGCCCACCGTGGACACCGCGCAGCAGCAACAGCAACAGCAGCACGAGCACGTCGGCGTCGCGGCGGCGGCGCGGGTCGCGCCGGGGGTGAAGGCGTCGGGCAGGCGCAGCGGCGCGGTCATCGGTCCTCCCACGGCAGGGTGGCGGGCCCGGCGGGCAGCGCAGGGCAGACGGGGCAGCCCGCGGCGGGCAGCACGGTCTCGGCCGTGCTGGTCAGCTCGTCGGTGTGCACGGTCACCACCCGTTCCAGCAGCGCGAGCGAGCCGGACTCCAGCCTGCCGACCGCGTGCCGGGCCAGCGCGGCCGCGAACTCCGGCGCGGTGGTCACGGCGGGCTCCGGTGGCGGCGGGGGATCGCCCCACCGGCGGCCGGTGCGCACCGCGAGGCACGCCAGGCAGGCGCTCCCGCCGGGCACGACGAGCGGCCCCAGCGACACCGTGTGGTGGCAGGCGAGGTCGAGCAGCAGGTGCGGCCCGGTGAGCTCAGCGGCGAGCCCGGCCAGTTCGCGCAGGGTGGCGGTGGTGCGCACGACGAGCGTCAGGCCGGGCTCGGCGGGCGCCGGGAACGCCGCCGCGAGCGCGTCCCGCAACGCGGTGCCCCCTGCGCCCAGCACGCGCACGGCCACGGCGAGCGAGCGGGGCCGCTCCGGGGTGGGCAGGACGGCGGGGCGCAGCGCGCCCAGCGAGCGCAGGTGCCGCACCACGGGGGCCAGCTCGTCGGGCAGCAGGCCGGGTTCGGCCGGGTTCCGCGCGGCGGAGGCGAACCACGACACCAGCGCGGTGACGTGCGTCCTCGGCAGGTCGGGGACGAGGTAGGCGAGGTCGGCCCCCGCGTACAGCAGCAGGCCGTCGTCGTGGGCGTCGACGCGCCAGGCCGGGTCGGCCAGCACGGCGCTCATCCGGCCTCCTCGCCCGCCGGGAACAGCGCACCGTGCTCGCCGCCCGGGACGAGACCGTGCCGCCCGGCGAACTCCTCGGCGGCGGCCCGGATCGACTCCCGCAGGCTGCCGAGCACCACCTCCTCCGCGGTGCGGTCCAGCTGGAGCAGCAGGTCCCGCACCTGCCGCAGCCGGTCGTCGTCGACCGTGCCGCGCTCCAGTTCCGGCCACAGCCGCTGCTCGAAGAGGGCGACGAAGTCCGCCGCGATCATCCGGGTGTGCTCGCGCAACCGGTCGAACCGGTCGAGCACCTCGTCGGCGGGTACACCGAGCCGGGCGAGCCGCAGCCCGCTGTCGAGCGCCCAGCGCCGGGCCTGCGGCCGTCCCCGGCGCCAGCGGACCAGGCCGAGCCGGGTGGCGCGGCGCAGCAGAGCGGGCCGGAGCTCCCGCGCCGGGACGAGCGCCGCGAGGTCGCGCAGCCGGACGGGAACCCAGTCGTCGGGCTCCCTGTCGTCGAGCCCGAGCACGGCGGCGACGCTCGCGCCACGCTCGCGCGCCGCGAGCAGCTCGGCGATCGCCGAGTGGGAGAACCCTCGTCGCTGCAGGCTCTGGACGAGGCGGAGCCGGTCCAGGTGCCCGGTGTCGTAGCTGGCGGTACGGCCGTGCCGGACGGGCGGGTGTAACAGCCCCTTCGTCTGGTACAGCCGGATCGTGCTCGTGGGCAGCCCGGCCTCCGCGGCCAGCTGCTCGATCGACAGCCGCGGGGCGGCATCTCCGGTGGGCACGAGCCGATCCTGCGCACCGCGACTCGATGAGTCAAGACTATTCGAGTGATCACTCGAGACAATCACCCGGGACGGCGATCCAGCTCCAGCAGCATCCGGGTGTTGCCCAGGGTGTTCGGCTTGGCGAACGGCAGGTCCAGGAACTCGGCGACACCCTCGTCGGGCGAGCGCCGCAGCTCCTCGTACACCTCACGCGGGACCGGGGTGCCGTCGATCGCCACGAAGCCGTGCCGCTGGAAGAACTCCGTCTCGAAGGTGAGCACGAAGATGCGCGGCACCCCGAGCTCGCGGGCCAGCGCGATCAGCGCGCGCACCAGGGCGTGCCCGATGCCCCGCCCCCGCATCGCCCGGTCGACGGCCACCGTGCGGATCTCGGCCAGGTCCTCCCACAGCACGTGCAGCGCCCCGCAGCCGACCACCTCGCCGCCGAGCTCGGCCACCCAGAACTCCTGCACGTCCTCGAAGAGCGTCACGAGGTTCTTCTCGAGCAGCACCTTGCCCGCATCGGCGTCGACGAGCCGTTTGATCGAGCGGACGTCCGCGATGCGGGCGCGGCGGATGTGCGGGGTCTCCACGTGCGCAGACGCTATCCGGTCTCGATTCGGTCACCGCGCAGGGTGCTCGGCAAACCCGCGTGCCGCCGCGCGCGTGGCATCAGGTAGACACTTTCGAGTGACATGACCGGGTCCGGCGTTCCGGCCCGGAGCTGGTCGGCGCATCGGCCAGAGGGACGTGAGGGGGAGCAGTGGCCGGTGTGACCGTGGATGTGCGTGGCGTGCCGGGCGGCGCCGGTGCGGTCGTTCCCGCCGAAGGCGCCCAGGCGGCGCGCTCCTACCGCCCCGAACTGCAGGGGCTGCGCGCGCTCGCGGCCCTGCTGGTGGTGGCCTACCACGTGTGGTTCGACCGCGTCTCCGGCGGCGTGGACGTGTTCTTCCTCATCTCCGGCTTCCTCGTCACCGGCCAGCTCGTCCGCGCCAGCTCGCGGGGCGGCATCCGGTTCGGCCCGCTGTGGGGCCGGATGATCAAGCGGCTGTTCCCGGCCGCGCTGACCGTGCTCGTCGCCGTCGTCGCCGCCTCCGTGCTGCTGCTGCCGGAGGACCGCTGGCTGCAGACGATCCGCGAGGTCGTCGCGTCCGCCCTGTACGTGGAGAACTGGCGGCTGGCCGCGGACTCGGTGGACTACTTCGCCGAGCACAACACCGCCAGCGTCGTGCAGCACTACTGGTCGCTGTCCATCCAGGGCCAGTTCTACGTCGTCTGGCCGCTGCTCGTGGCCCTGGTCGCGGTCGCAGCCCGCGCGGCGGGCCGCTCGCCGCGGGCGGTCCTCGGCGGCACGCTCACGGTCGTGTTCGCCGCGTCGCTCACCTACTCCGTCCGGCTGACCGCGGCCGACCAGCCGCTCGCGTACTTCCACTCGCTGACCCGCGTCTGGGAGTTCGCGCTCGGCGGCCTGCTGGCACTGGCCATCCAGACGATCGTGCTCCCGCGCGGGCTGCGGATCGTCCTCGGCTGGGCCGGGGTCGCCGGCCTCGTCGCCTGCGGCATGGTGCTGCAGGTCGGCAGCTCCTTCCCGGGGTTCGCCGCGCTGTGGCCGACGGGAGCCGCGCTGCTCGTCCTCGTCGCGGGCGCGACGCACAGCAGGGTGGGCGCCGACCTGGTCCTCGGCTCCCGGCCACTGGAGTACCTCGGCAACCTCAGCTACGCGCTGTACCTGTGGCACTGGCCCGTGCTGCTGTTCTACCTCGTCGTGCGCGACCGCACGGAGGTCGGTCTCGTCGGCGGTGCGGGCATCGTGGCGCTGTCCCTCGCGCTCGCCGCCCTGACCTACCACCTCGTCGAGGAGCCGCTGCGCCGCTCGCGCATCGGCACCGTCCGCAGCCGCGGCGCCTACGTCTTCGGGGCACTCGCGCTGGTGCCGGTGCTGGTGGCCGCGGGCGCCTGGCAGATGCTGGCCACGGAGCGGGCCGCGGCCTCCGCGCAAGCGGCGGGCGGCGGGGCGCATCCGGGCGCGCTGGCCCGCACCCCGGCGTACGCCGGTGAGGCGCCCGCCGAGGCCGACCCGGTGCCCTCGCTCGTCGCCCTGCCGGAGGACTGGGTGAACTTCTCCTCCGGCGGCTGCCGGTACTCGCCGCGCCACGAGGAGCTGCAGCTGTGCACCGCCGGCTACACCGGGCCCGGCCCGAGCAGGCGGATCGTGCTGGTCGGCGACTCGCACATGCAGCAGTTCGCCGGTGCCTTCCTGCCGGTGGCGCAGCGGCGCGGCTGGCAGCTGACCACCATGCTGAAGGGCGCGTGCCCGTTCTCGACGGTGGCCGAGGTGCCGCCGCACAGCCCGGCCTGCGCGTCGTGGACCGACGCGGCCGCGGCCGAGATCCTCGCCCTGCGCCCGGACGCCGTCGTGACGCTCGCCAGCCGGAACGTGCGGCCCGGCCGCACCGAGGTCACCCCGCCCGGGTTCGTCGAGCGCTGGCGCCAGCTCGCCGCGGCGGGCATCCGCGTGTTCGCCGTGCGGGACAACGCCAAGCACGACTTCTCGCCGCCCCGCTGCTACGCGGCGAAGGGACCCGGCGCGCCCGAGTGCGCCACCCCGCGCGCGGAGCTGTTCGCGCCGACGGCGCCGTACGAGACCCTTCCCGGCGTGCCGCCCACCGTGACCTTCCTCGACTTCACCGACCAGTTCTGCACCGAGACCGCCTGCCCGCCGGTGGTCGGCAACGTGTTCGTGCACATGGATCCCGGCCACATCAGCGGCACGTTCATGCGCACCCTGGCGCCGTTGGTGGAGCAGCGGGTCGTGGCGGCGACCGGCTGGTGAGACCCGGCGGTTACCCTGGTCGGCGTGTCTTCCTCTCCCGCTCCCGAACCGTCCCCGGAGGGCCGCCGGGTCGCTCTGCTGACCCTGGGCTGCGCCCGGAACGAGGTCGACTCCGAGGAGCTGGCGGGCCGGCTCGCCGCCGGCGGCTGGCAGCTCTCGGGCGATCCGGAGGACAGTGACGTCGTCGTGGTCAACACGTGCGGCTTCGTGGAGTCGGCGAAGAAGGACTCCGTGGACACGCTGCTCGCCGCGGCCGACACCGGGGCCAAGGTCGTCGCCGTCGGCTGCCTGGCCGAACGCTACGGCGCCGAGCTCGCGGAGAGCCTGCCCGAGGCCGACGCCGTGCTCGGCTTCGACCACTACCCGGACCTCGCGGACCGGCTCGGCGATGTCGTGGCCGGCCGCGCCGTGGCCGCGCACACCCCCACCGACCGGCGCACGCTGCTGCCGATCAGCCCGGTTCGGCGGCCCGAGGCCTCCGGCAGCGTGCCGGTGCCGGGCCATGGGCAGCAGGGCCGGAACGGCCAGGGCGCGCGCGTGCTGCGCACCCGCCTCGACGACGCCCCGGTGGCCGCGCTGAAGATCGCCTCCGGCTGCGACCGGCGCTGCTCGTTCTGCGCCATCCCCTCGTTCCGTGGCTCGTTCACCTCGCGCCACCCGGACGACATCCTCGCCGAGGCGGCGTGGCTGGCCGAGCACGGCGCGCGTGAGCTGTTTCTGGTCAGCGAGAACTCCACCTCCTACGGCAAGGACCTCGGCCGGGAGAACGGCGGCACCCGGGCGCTGGAGCGGCTGCTGCCGAGGCTGGCCGCCGTGCCCGGGATCGACCGCGTGCGCGTGTCGTACCTGCAGCCCGCCGAGACGCGCCCGGACCTGGTCCGCACGATCGCGACCACACCCGGCGTCGCGCCGTACTTCGACCTGTCGTTCCAGCACGCGAGCGAGACCGTGCTGCGCCGCATGCGCCGGTTCGGCTCCACCGGTTCGTTCCTCGCGCTGATCGAGCAGATCCGCGCGCTCGAGCCCGCCGCGGGCATCCGGACCAATGTCATCGTGGGCTTCCCCGGTGAGACCGAGGCCGACGTGGCCGAGCTGGAACGCTTCCTGACGGCCGCGCGGCTCGACGCCGTCGGCGTCTTCGGCTACTCCGATGAGGACGGCACCGAGGCGGAGTCCCTCCCCGGCAAGGTCGACCCGGACACGATCGCGGAGCGGGTCACGCGGGTGTCGTCGCTCGTGGAGGAGCTCACCGCCCAGCGCGCCGAGGACCGCGTCGGCGAGCACGTCGACGTCCTGGTGGAGTCGGTGCAGACGGGGCAGGACTGCACCGGCCGGGCCGCGCACCAGGCGCCCGAGGTCGACGGCGAGTGCGTCGTGCTCGACACGGGGGAGCGGGCCGTGGGGGAGCTGGTCCGGTGCGAGGTCGTCGCCAGCGAGGGTGTCGACCTGATCGTGCGGCCGGTGACCCCGGCCGCGGACGGCGGCCGGTGAGCTCGGTGGCTCCCGGGCCCGCCGGGGCGGACGGGGAGGAGCCGGCAGCCGGCCCGGCGCCCGCGGCGGCCCGCACGCTGAACGTCGCGAACCTGCTGACGCTGTCGCGGCTGGTGCTGGTGCCGCTGTTCGTCGCCGCGCTGCTCGTGGACGACGGCGCCGCCTGGCGCTACGTGGCGGCCGGGCTGTTCGCGCTCGCGGCGCTGACCGACCGCATCGACGGCTGGGTCGCCCGCAAGTACGACCTGATCACCGACTTCGGCAAGGTCGCCGACCCCATCGCGGACAAGGCGCTCATCGGCGCCGCCCTGGTGGGGCTCTCCGCGCTCGGCGAGCTGCCGTGGTGGGTCACGATCGTCATCGCCGTCCGGGAGCTCGGCGTCACCCTGCTCCGGTTCTGGGTCATCCGGTACGGGGTGATCCCGGCCAGCCGGGGTGGCAAGGCCAAGACCATGGCGCAGATCGTGGCCATCGGGCTGTACCTGCTGCCACTGCCGGCGGCGCTCGACCCCCTGCGCTGGGCCGTGCTTGGCTTCGCGCTGCTCCTGACGGTCGCCACCGGGCTCGACTACGTGGTCCGCGCGGTCCGGCTGCGGGCCGGGGCCCGGGGAGCCGTGTCCCGGTGAACGGGCGCCCCGCGGCCGGGGTCGTGGCCGAGCTCACGCGGCGCGGCGAGACCGTCGCCACCGCGGAGTCGCTCACGGCCGGGCTGGTGTGCGCCGCGCTCACCGACATCCCGGGGGCGAGCGCGGTCGTGCGGGGCGGGCTGGTCGTCTACGCCACCGACCTCAAGAGCAGCCTCGCCGGGGTGGATGCCGCGCTGCTCGCCGAGCGCGGAGCGGTGCATCCCGAGGTCGCGGCCCGGCTGGCGGAGGGCGCCAGGGACCGCTGCGGCGCCGACTGGGGGCTGGGGCTCACCGGCGTGGCGGGGCCCGACCCGCAGGACGGCGTCGCGCCCGGCACCGTGCACGTCGGCCTCGCCGGGCCGGGGACGCGGACGACCCGCACGCTCCGGCTGGCCGGCGACCGGCACGCCGTGCGGGCCGCGGCGGTGACGGCCGCCCTCGACCTGCTGTCGACGGCGCTGGCGGGCCGTTGACCTGCGTACTCGGGGAGTGTCCCGGAACAAACGGCGGCGCCGGGACGTTCGCTCTTGGCGGACGCCCCACGCAGAACCTGCGTTCTGTCGCCCGATCTCGGTACCGTGGGGCCTAGTCGAAGGGAGGCGCGTGATGACCGTGCTGTTGCGTGAGGCGATCGGTGATCGGCTCCGTCATGCCCGCACCAACAAGCGCCGTACGCTGCGCGACATCTCCCGCGCCGCCCGGGTGAGCCTCGGCTACCTCTCGGAGGTCGAGCGGGGGCAGAAGGAGGCGTCGAGCGAGCTGCTGGCGTCGATCTGCGAGGCCCTCGAGCTTCCGCTGGCCGAGCTGCTGCGCAACGTCGCCGCCGACGTGTCCGCTCTCGACGGTGTCGACAGCCCGGGGGTCGACGAGCGACCCGCCGAGCCCGCCGGCAAGCGTACCGCTCCCGCCGCGGGCGACGGCCGTGGTTTCGAGGGCGGCCGGATGGTGTCCCAGGTGGTCGGCACCGACCTGACGGACCTGCGCACCGCCACCGGCCCGCGGATGTCCACCGCGCTGCGGACCACGATCAGCGCACCGAAGGCGAAGGCGGTCCTGGCCGCCTGACCTGGGAAATCGTCCCGCCGCCGGGCAGCCGCGGACCGTGGCGCCCGGCGGCGGCCGTGTGTGCGGCGGGATGCGCGCCCCCGAGGACGCACGGGGCATCTCAGGGCCAACCCTGAATTCCCCCCGGGTCGCCTGGAACGGCGACCGCTGACCTGACACGATGGAACCCGACACCGGCGTGACACGTTGCCAGTGAGAGCAGGGGAGCGCGGCGTGCCACCCCGATCATCCGGTGGGCAAGCACGTGGATCGTGAGAAGGCAGGCGGAGGAGATGGCCAACCCTTTCGTGAAGTTCTGGAAGTACCTCATGGCGGCGTTCTCGTCGAAGGTCGATGAGTACGCCGACCCGAAGGTGCAGATCCAGCAGGCCATCGAGGAGGCGCAGCGCAATCACCAGGCGCTCTCCCAGCAGGCCGCGTCGGTCATCGGCAACCAGCGGCAGCTGGAGATGAAGCTGAACCGCCAGCTGGGCGAGGTGGAGAAGCTGCAGGCGTCCACCCGGCAGGCGCTCGTCCTCGCCGACGAGGCGAGGTCGAAGGGCGACGAGCAGAAGGCGACCGAGTTCGAGAACGCCGCCGAGGGGTTCGCCGCGCAGCTGGTGACCGCGGAGCAGAGCATCGAGGACCTCAAGACGCTGCACGACCAGGCGTTGCAGGCGGCCGAGCAGGCGAAGCAGGCCGTGGAGCGCAACGCCACCATGCTCCAGCAGAAGCTGGCCGAGCGGACCAAGCTGCTCTCGCAGCTGGAGCAGGCCAAGATGCAGGAGCAGGTGTCGGCCTCGCTCACGCAGATGAGCGAGCTGGCGGCGCCCGGCAACACGCCGTCCCTCGACGAGATCCGCGACAAGATCGAGAAGCGCTACACCACGGCGCTCGGTTCGGCGGAGCTGGCGCAGAACTCGGTGCAGGGCCGCATGCTGGAGGTGCAGCACTCCACCACCCAGCTCGCCGGGCACAACCGGCTGGAGCAGATCCGCGCCTCGCTCAAGGGCGACTCGGTCGCCCAGGTCACCGACGGTGCCTCGGCGCAGCAGACCCAGCAGGCCGAGCAGGCCAAGCCCGCCGCGTCCAATGCGGACATTCAGCGGGAGATCCAGGCCCGCGTGCAAGCCGAGCAGCAGAAGAACCAGGCGTAACGCGACCGCGCCGGTCGGGAACGGACGGATGATGGGGTCGGGCAGACGAGATTTCAGCGAGTTCAACGCGAAGCTGGAAAAGCACATCGAGCGCCTGCCCGACTACGCGCAGCGCGCGCAGGAGAAACTGCAGCGCTACTTCCCGCAGAACGGGCAGCAGGGCGGCCCTCGCGCGAGCGGGCGCGGCGGGCCGCCGCAGCAGCGCTCGTCGCGGCTGCCCCGGCAGATCCCGCAGGTCGACCTTGCGATGGTCGCGGAGGTGCGGGACAAGTGGTCGCGCTGGAACGAGCCGGCCGCCAAGCTGGAGCGCCGCAAGCGCCGCACCTCGCGCGCGATGACGCTGTGGCTGGTGCTGTCGCTGCTCAGCGTGCTGTTCGCCGTCGCGGGCTACGCGGGGCTGCTCAGCGGCAACGAGGGTTTCGCGGGCGCGTTCGGCGCGATCACCGCGGCCGTCGTTTTCGGGACGCTGACCGTCCGCTCCGGGCTGAAACTGCGCACGCTCAACCGCACCGAGGTGCCGGTGAGCACCGCCCCGCCGAAGCTGCCACCACCCGGCTCGGCGGCGCGGGAACCGATGGAGCGGCTGGCGGAGAGCGAGGCGTCGCTGACCGAGCTGCTGCGCCAGCTCACCGTCCCGGCGCCCGGCGCGCCCGCGGCGGTGCCCGAGGTGTCGGTCGAGGACGCCCGGGCCACCGCCACCGAGGCGGCGGCCACCCTGCGCGGGCTGGCGGCCCGGATCCAGGCGGTCGAGCGGGCGCGGGACACCGCGAGCGCGGCCGACCGGCCCGCGCTCGAGTCGGCCGTGCACGCCCTGCGTGAACAGCTCGACGACGGCGTGGAGGGCTACGCCGGGCTGGTGGCCGCGGCGGGCCGCGCCGTGGCGGCGAGCAGCGGCGGGGTGCAGCCCGCGAAGGACTCGCTCACCGACGCCACCGACCGCCTCGCCGGGCTGGCCCTCGCACTGCGCGAACTGTCCTGACCCGCTCCCGGCTGACGCGCGAGTGCTGCGTCCAGGACCGCGAGTGCCCCGCTCGATGCGGCGAGCTCCCTGTTCCCGCAGCGGGACTTCGCGGATCGGAGCGGCGGACTCGCGGGCTGTTCAGCGGTGGGCTGCCGCGGCGCGGGCCACCCGGCGCACCAGGCCCGGGCCGTGCAGGGCGAGACCGGTGTAGAGCTGCACGAGGCTCGCGCCCGCGTCGAGCATCCGCGTCACGTCGTCCGGGCCGAGGATGCCGCCGACCCCGATCACCGGCAGCCGGTCGCCTGCCTCCTCGCTGACGAACCGCACCACGTCACACGCCCGCGCCGCCAGCGGCCGCCCGGACAGACCGCCCGGCTCGCGCGCCAGGCGGGCCTCGGCGTCCGCCACGCCGTCGCGGCTCAGCGTCGTGTTGGTGGCGATGAGGCCCGCGACGTCGTGCTCGACGCACACCTCCAGCAGCTCGGCCAGCGCCTCGTCGGACAGGTCGGGCGCCACCTTCACCAGCAGCGGCGTGGGCTCGCGTCCGGCCCGCTCCGCCAGCGACACCGCCGTGCCGCGCAGCTCGGTGAGCAGCTCCGCGAGTGCGGCGCGGTCCTGCAGCGAGCGCAGGCCTGCCGTGTTCGGCGAGCTGACGTTGATGGCCACGTAGTCGGCGAACCGGTCGAGCGCCCGCAGCGAGTAGCAGTAGTCGGACACCGCGTCCTCCAGCGCGGCGGCCTTCGACTTGCCGATGCTGATCCCGAGCGGCACTCCGGGCGGGCCGCCCGCGGCGAGGCGGGCCGCCAGCGCGTCGGCTCCCGCGTTGTTGAACCCCATCCGGTTGATCACCGCGTCGCTGCCGGGCAGGACGAACAGCCGCGGCTTCGGGTTGCCCGGCTGCGGCAGCCGGGTCACGGTGCCCACCTCGACGAACCCGAAACCCAGCGCGGGCCAGGCCCGCAGGGCGCGCCCGTCCTTGTCCATGCCCGCCGCCAGACCGACGCGGCCGGGAAACCGGACCCCGAACACGGTCACGGGGTCGGGCACCGCGTAGCGGCGGCGCAGCGCGGCCAGGGCGGGCGGCGCGGCCGAGAGCCGTTCCAGCGCCCGGACCGTGCGCTCGTGCACCACCTCAGGGTCGTTTTTGCCCGCGCGGTACAGCGCCGGGCGGACGATCTTGTCGAACAGCACGGCACCATGCTGCCGCATGCTCCGCACGTCACCGCACGGGGCGGGCCCTCCACTCGTCTTCGAGCATCGCGAACACCAGCTCGTCGGTCCACTCGCCCTTGACGATCTCGTTCTGCCGCAGGTGCGCCTCCTGTCGCATGCCCAGCCGCCGCAGCACCGCGGCCGAGCGCGTGTTGCGGCCGTCGCACCGGCCGACGATGCGGCGCAGCCCTAGCCCTTCGAAGCCCATCCGGAGCAGCTCCACGGCCGCCTCGGAGGCGAAGCCGTTGCCGTGGTGGTCGGGGTGGAACACGAAGCCGATCTCGCCCTGCCGGTGCCGCTCGCTGACCCACTCGAGGTGGACGTCGCCGATCAGCTCGCCCGTGTCGGCGCGCTCGACCGCGAGCCCGAGCACGTCGCCGCCCTTTTCGAAGGCACCGCAGCGCATCCGCTTCGCCAGTGCCGTCGCCGTCTCCTCCCGCGAGCGGGGATCCCAGTAGAGGTAGCGCGTGACGTCGGGCCGGGACTGCAGGGCGTGCAGCGCGTCCAGGTCGTCGGGGCGGAAGGGGCGCAGGAGCAGCCGATCGGTGCCGATCGGGAACCGGGGGCGGTACATGAGCCGACCTTAGGGGTCCGCCCGTTCGTCCCGGACGGGGTCCGGCCTGCGGTGACCGGGGCCGGACGAGGAAGACCCCCGACGCGGCTCCCGGCCGTCGTCAGCCGGCCGGGCCCGGGTCGGACTGGTTCCCGGGAGCGTCGGGGGTCCGGTGACTGCCTGGTATTCGCCGGCAGACACACGTGTCACAGGTGGCCGAAGCCGTGCCCTGTGCGGCGAGTCCAGATACACGTGCCGTCCGTCAGCGGACAGCCACCTCACGAGTCCTGTCGTTCTTCAACGTCGGACCACCTCCCTTCTCGTGTACCGGAAACGCTAGGCGAGTGGTTCCGGCCTCGGCAACCGGATTTGCGCGGCGGTGACCCGGTCGATCTCGGCGAGGAGCGCCGTTCTGCGGGGTTCCGGCAGGAACGACGCGCGGACGGAGGCCCGCGCCAGGTCGGCGATCTCGGCGGGGGTGAGGCCGAGCGCCGAGGCCACCGCGAGGTACTCGCCGTCGAGGGTGGCACCGAACATCGGCGGATCGTCGGTGTTGAGCGTCACCGGCACGCCGTGGTCGAGGAGCCTGCGCACGGGGTGTGCCCCGATCGACGCGACCTGCCGGGTGCGCACGTTGGACGTCGGGCAGACCTCCAGCGCGATGTCGCGCTCGCGCAGGTACTCCAGCAGCCGGGGGTCGGTCGCGCTGCCGATGCCGTGCCCGACGCGGTCCGCGCCGAGATCGTGGACGGCGGACCAGACGGTGGCCGGGCCGGTGGTCTCGCCCGCGTGCGGCACGCTGCGCAGGCCTGCCTCCCTGGCGGCGGTGAAGAACGGGGCGAACTGGGCGCGGCCCACGCCCACCTCCGGCCCGCCGAGGCCGAACGACACCAGCCCCTCCGGGCGCTCACGCAGGGCGAACACGAGCGTCTCCCGGCCCGCCTTGGTGCCCTTCTCCCCGGGGATGTCGAAGCACCACGCCAGTTCCACACCGTGCTCGGCGGCGGCCTCGGCGCGGCCGCTGGCCAGCCCGCTGAGCAGCTCGTCCCCGGGCATGCCGTCGAGCAGGTGGTTGTACGGGGTGACGGTGACCTCCGCGTAGCGGCAGTTCTGCCGGGCCAGGTCCGCGGCGAGCCCGACCACCAGCTCATGGATGTCGGCGCGGTCCCGCAGGAGGGACTGCACGGCCCAGTAGACGGTGAGGAAATGGTCGAAGTCGCGGAAGGTGAACCACCGCGCCAGCTCGGCGGGATCGGTGGGGACACCGGACCCGGGGTGGCGGCGGGCGAGCGCCGCCACCGTGCCCGGCCGGGCGGAGCCGACCAGGTGGACGTGCAACTCGACCTTGGGCAGGGCGGCGACGAGGGCGCGCAGGGACGCGGGAACGGGCATGGGGAACTCCCTGGGAACGAGGTGGACGGCGTGCCGTTGCGGAAGGCGCGCGGCGATCAGGGAGCGAGATCGCCGCGCTCGCGGTCGCTGCCGTACAGCGGCAGCTTGTACGCCGTCACGGCCCGCAGTCTAGCGGGCCGGTGCCGGTCCCGGCTGGCACGCGGGACAGAACCAGGTCGGCCTGCCCTCGCGCCCGGCGCCCTGCGTGGCCACGCGGACCCGCCCGCCGCAGCGGAAGCAGCCCTGCCTGGTGCGCTCGTACACCCAGTTCCGCCTGCCCCTGGCGAGCTCGCCGGTGGTGCTCTGCTCGGGCCGCCAGGCGTTGGCCAGCAACAGCCTGCGGGCCAGTGCCACCACTCGTTCGGCGTCCACTTCGGACACCGGGGTCCACGGGGTGACCCCGAGCAGGAAACACGCCTCGGTCTTGTACAGGTTGCCGACTCCCGCCATGACCCGCTGGTCGAGCAGCGCGAGTCCGAGCTCGCGCCCGGGGTCGGCGGCCAGTGCCGCCGCCGCCCGCCGCGCGTGCTCGTCCGTCCACTCCGGATCGAGCAGGTCCGGGCCGAGGTGCCCGACGAGCCGCGACTCGTCCGGTGTGCGGAGCAGCTCCAGGTCGTGCACGCGGAACCCGACCACGTTCGCCTCGGCGTTGTCCAGGATCACGCGGGCGTGGTGACCGGGCGCGGTCCACCGCGCGCCGGGCCGGAACACCCGCCACGACCCGTCCATGCGCAGGTGGCTGTGCAGGCTCAGCTCCCCGGAGAACCGCACGAACAGGTGCTTGCCGACCGTGCGGACGTCCGTGACCGTGCGCCCGGCGAGGTCCACCGTCGCCAGCGCCGGGTGCCGGAAGTCGGTGCGCACGAGCGTCGTTCCGGCCAGTGCCGCACCGAGGGTCCGGCCGGTGCGGAAGACGGTGTCGCCCTCGGGCACCGGTCAGCCGATCTCGCGCTCGGCGAACTCCCGGATCGCGGGGAACTCCGACGTGGTCTCGGCCTCGCCCACCTCGCCCGCCCCGCCTGTCCCGGGATGCTCGTCGGGCTCGTCGTCCGCCAGCCGGTGCCTGCCTGCCCTGCTGGACCGCAGGATCTTCGCGAGCACCATGTTGAACGTGAGCGCGATCTCCTGGGCGCCGGGGGAGTGCCACTCGTGGATCGGCGTGCAGGCGCCCTGGGCCTGCTGCACCGCCAGCCGGTCGGGGATGGCCGTCGGCATGACGAGCCTGCCGAACGACTCGCGCAGCTCCGCGATCCGGTACTGGTGCTCGTAGGAGCGCACCCGCAGGCGGTTCACCAGCACGCCGACCGGCCGCAGCCTCGGGTTGTGCTCGGCGCGGATCGCCTCGATGGCCTCCAGCGCGCGCTCGGCGCCGGCCACGGCGTACATCGTCGGCTCGGTGACCAGCAGGGCGCTGTCGGCGGCGATGAGCGCCGAGCGGGTGAGCCTGCCCAGCGAAGGGGGGCAGTCCAGGATCGCGATCTCGTACGGCTCACCGCGCGGCGATCCGCGCAGCTCGTCGAGCGCGCGGGCGAGGTTGTCCATGCGCTTGCTGTCCGGGCCCGGCTCGTTCAGCAGCTCCAGCTCCTCGGAGCCGACGAGCACGTCGAGCCGGTCGCTCCACGCGCTTGGCGCGATCGCCTGGTCCAGCACGGCCAGGCGCGGCGTCTCCAGCACCTCCGCGAGCGTCGCGTCGGTCAGCGGCGGGTCGAGCGAGGCGGTGGCGTTGCCCTGCGGGTCGAGGTCGCCCACGAGCGTGCGGGCGCCCCTGCGCAGCGCGGCGGAGGCGATACCGAGCGCAACCGTCGTCTTGCCGACGCCTCCCTTGAGGCTGAGTACGGCGACCGTGTGCACCCCCCGAGCGTAGCCGGTGCCGCGCGGTCGAGGTGAGAACCCGCACCCGGCCCAACTAGGGTTACGCCCCATGCGAGCGGAGACATCGACCGGCCACGGATCGGCGGTCGTGCGGCGGGTGCTGGAGGCCGAGCTGCGGGACGCGCGAGCCAGGAGCGGCGACCGGCCGAGGGTGGTCGACGTCGGCGGCGGCAGCGGCGTCTGGGCGGTGCCGTTCGCCTCCGAAGGATGCCTGGTCACGGTGGTGGAGCCGAACCCGAACGCACTCGCCACGCTCGAGCGGAGGGCGAAGGAGGAGGGCGTCTCCGGCCGGATCACCGTCGTCGCCGACGACGCCGACGCGCTCGGCGAGCACGTCGCGCCGGGCTCCGCCGACCTGGTGCTGGCGCACGGGCTGCTGGAGATCGTCGACGACCCGGCCGCCGCCGCGGCGGCGCTGGCGCGGGCGGTGGCGCCCGGTGGCGCGGTGTCGGTGCTGGTGGCCAACCGGCACGCCGCGGCGCTGCACCGCGCGCTGGCGGGGCGGCTCGGCGAGGCCCACCGGCTGCTCACCGGCGCCCACGGCGTGCTGACCGAGGACGGCGAGACGCTGCTGCGCCGGTTCGACACCCCGGGGCTGGAGGCGCTGCTGTCGGCGGCGGGCCTGGAGATCGCGCTGCTGCAGGGCGACGGCGTGGTGGCCGACGCGCTGCACGGCACGGCGCTGGGCACGGACGCCTCCGGTTCGGGGGAGCAGGACCTCGCCGACTTCGAGGCCGCCGCCGCGGCCGTCCCGCCGCTGCGGGACGTGGCGAGCAGGCTGCACGCGCTGGCCCGCCTCCGCCGCTGAACGCCGGGTCCGTCCGCGTGTCCGCGGCCTGGGCACGCGTGCCCGCGCCGTGCGACGCCGACACGCGTGCCCGGTCCGCGGACACGGCGCGGTTGTCGGTGCGCGCGGCTACGGTGTCGGCGTGGGAAGGAACACGGGGCTGCCCGCCGAGTTCGCCCGGTTCCGCGTCACCCCGGACACCGACCCGGCGGACCGGCCGGACGACACGGGATGCGGGCTGCTGCACGTCGACATGGACGCGTTCTTCGCGGCGGTGGAGCTGCGCACCCGGCCCGAGCTCGCCGACCGGCCGGTGGTCGTCGCCGGCTCCGGGCCACGCTCCGTCGTCCTGTCCGCGAACTACCCGGCGCGGCGGTACGGGGTGCGCTCCGCGATGCCGGTCGGGGCGGCGCGGAAGCTGTGCCCGCACGCCGTGTACCTCCCGCCCACCCGCGGCCTCTACAGCGAGGTCTCCCGCGGTGTGCTGGCGCTGTTCCGGGAGCTCACCCCGCTCGTGGAGCCGCTGAGCCTCGACGAGGCGTTCCTCGACGTCAGCGGGGCGCTGCGGCGGCTCGGCAGCACACCGGCGGAGATCGGCGAGAGCCTCCGCCGCGCGGTCGCCGCCGAGCACGGCATCACCTGCTCCGTCGGGGTGGCCGGGGTGAAGTTCGTCGCCAAGCTCGCCTCCGGGATGGCGAAGCCGGACGGCATGGTGGTGGTGCCCGTCGACCGCACACTGGAGTTCCTGCACCCGCTGCCCGTGTCGGCGCTGTGGGGCGTCGGGCAGAAGACGGCCGAGCACCTGCGGCAGCTGGGGCTGGACACGATCGCCGATGTCGCGAGGGCGCCGCTCGACCGGCTGCGGCGCTCGCTGGGCACGGCGCTGGGGGAGCATCTGCACGCCCTGGCGCACGGCCGGGACGACCGTGCGGTGGTGCCGGAGGCGGAGGAGAAGTCGATCGGGGCCGAACGCACCTTCGACGTCGACCACCACGACCGGCGAGTGCTGGAGCGGGAGCTGTTGCGGCTGGCGGAACGCGTCGCCGCGACGATGCGTGCCAAGGGACTGCGCGGCCGGACCGTGTCGATCAAGGTCCGGTTCGCCGACTTCCGCACGATCACCCGCGCCCGCACGCTGTTCGCCGCCACGGACGTGGCCAGGGACCTGCACGCCACGGCGGTGGCACTGCTGGAGGAGGCGGCCTCGGGGGCGGCCGTCCGGCTGATCGGGCTGCGGGTGGAGGGCCTGACCCAGGACTCCGATCCGGAGCAGCTCACCTTCGCGCGGCCCGAGCCGCGGTGGCGGGACGCGGAGGTGGCGGCGGACGTGGCGCGCTCGAAGTTCGGGGCGGGTGCGGTGCGGCCCGCCTCCCTGCTGTCGCCCGATGAGGGGTGAGTTGTGTCGCTCTTCGGGGGCCGCGTGGTCGTTCCGGGGCGTTCGGTGCAAATCTCCGGGTGCTTGATGCGAGATCGGGTAGTCGTCGGCGCGCGCGGCTCGTATCCTGGACGGTGACACCCCGACCGGGGGTCAAGTTGGGTCCACGACGTTGCGCGGCCCGGCGCCCGCGACAGCTGTGCCGGAGGAGGAAAGATGCCACTCTCCGAGCATGAGCAGCGGCTGCTCGACCAGATCGAGCGCGAGCTCTATGCCGAGGACCCCAAGTTCGCATCCACGGTGCGTGGCACCAGGCTGCGTCGCCCTGCCCGCCGTCGGCGCATCCAGGGCATCGCCCTGTTCGTCGTCGGTGTCGCCCTTCTGGTGCTTGGCGTGATGGTGCCGTTCCGGGTCGCCGAAATCCCGTTGGTGAGCGTGCTCGGGTTTCTGGTGATGTTCTTCGGAGTCCTGCTCGCCGTGACCTCGCTGCGGCAACCCGCCGAGGTCGACGGCAGTGCCGGCCCGGAGGACGGTGGCTCGAAGGGCGGCGGCAAGCAACGTCGCCGCAACTCGTTCACCGAGCGTATGGAGGAGCGCTTCCGCCAGCGCTTCGACGACCGCTAGCTCGACTCGACGATGCCTCGATGAGGAGCAGGGCGCGTGCGGCGCCCTGCTCCTCATCGTGCGTGTGGTGGCCGGTTCCCCGTGCCGTGAACACCGGTGGCGGACACGCGGGCACAACCCGCGGACACGTGCGCACAGATCGCGGACACGTGTGCACAGATCGCGGACACGCCGGGTGGCGGTCAGCCGCGGCGCAGCAGCGAGCGGGGGAGCAGCCTGCCCCGCCACGACACCGGGGCGTTGCGCCGCAGGCTCTCCCGCAGCCCCTGGAAGGCTTTCGCGAACGCCGGATCGCCGGAGCCCTGCCCGCCGTACCAGGACCGCTCCACGGCCGTGACGACCGTGCGCAGGTCCCGCTTGCCGGAGTCGTCGAGGTGGTGCTGCTGCGCGACCTTCTGGGCGGCGACGCGGACGGTGTCGCTGCGCGGGATGTCGATGCCGCGGTCGGCGCACTCGGCGAGCAGCTCGGCCCACGCGGCGTCGGCCGCGGACGGCGTGGCCTCGTCGATGGCCCGCAGGCGCCGCCTGCGGGCGAGCTCCCTGGCTCCCGAGGGCGCCAGCACCGCGATGGCGAGCACGAGCAGGCCCGCCGCGACCGTCCAGTGCAGCTGCCAGCCGAGCAGCACGAGCGCGACCAGCCACAGCGAGGCGGCCACCGGGGCCAGCCACGGCGGCACCGGCGGCCCGGACGAGCGGTGTCGCCGGCCCGTGGTGATCCGGCGGCCGAGCACGATGGTGGCCACCGTCAGCGCGACGGCCCCCAGCGCGGACACCAGCGCACCCCAGCCGGACCAGCCGGGCGCCTGTTCGGCGAGGCCGCCGCGGTCGGAGGGACCGGCGGCACCCGGCGGCACCGAGGGCTCCGCCGAGCTGGTGGGGGTCTCGGGCTCGTCGGACGCGGTCGGGATCTCGTCGTCCGCCCGCGGCTGCTGGTCGTCCGCCGCGTCGTCCGGCCGCAGGTAGGGCGGCACGAACCCGCGGCCGTCGGCCAGCGGGGTGGGATCGAAGCTGACCCAGCCGTGCTCGCCGAAGTAGACCTCGACCCACGCGTGCGCGTCCTGCGAGGTGATGGTCCGGAACTCGCCGTTGCGCTGGCCGCTGGTGAACCCGACCGCGACCCGGGCCGGGATCCCGAGCGTCCGCAGCATCACGGCCATCGAGGACGCGTACTGCTCGCAGAACCCGCGTTTGCCGTTGAGCAGGAAGTCGGCGAGCGCGTCGGCGTCCGAGACGGGCGCGGTCTCGGTGTCGTACACGAAGCCGTTGCGGGCGCTGAAGTACCGCCAGATCGCCTCGGCCTTGTCGAAGTTGTTGTTCTCGTCCCGGGTGAGCCGCCGGGTCAGCGCCACCACGCGCTGGTCGACCTCGTCGATGGACGTGTAGACCGGGGGCAGCGCCTCGGCCCTGGGGTCGGCGGCCCGCAGCTGGTCCTTGGTGGGCTCGGTCAGGGACGCGACCTCGACGTACGGCCCGGGGCGTTGCCGCCGCTCCCGGAACACCGTGCCGCTGGTCCGGTCGTAGTACCAGCCCTCGCCGAGGCCGCGCAGCGCCCGCGGCGAGCCGTAGACGGGCAGCCACAGGTCCACCCAGTTCACCGGCTCGACCCGGATCTCCCGGTTCTCGCCGGTGCCGTTGTCCCCGGGAGCGAGCGGCAGCCTGCCCACGGCCGGGACGCCCGCGGGCATCGGGCCGTCCGGCAGGCCCCAGCCCTGGTTGGGCCGGTAGGTGTCGAGGGTGAAGGCACGGAACAGGTGCCGTTCGTCGCCGAGGCCGTGGACCCGGAAGAGCTCGACGTCGCCGCCCTGCTGCAGCATGCCGCGCAGCGACGTGAACGGGTTGACGCCCAGCCCGCCCGCGGCGCTCTGCCCGCCGGACGTGCCGGGCAGGCTGCCCTCGGTGCCGATGACGGTGACCGTGGACCCGGCCAGGAGCCCCACGGCGAGGGCGGCGGTGACCACGGTGGCCGGGGCCGACGCGCTGCCCGGCGAGGCGCCGAGGCCGGGCGCGGTGCGGTTGCGCCAGGTGCGGTGCCGGTGGCTGCCGTCCACGGCGAGCAACCCGGCGAACGACGCCGCGCCGAGGGCGAACGTCCACCAGGGCAGCATCTCGCCCGCGAGCGCGGACGGCACCGCGTACACGCAGAGCAGGATCAGCCCGGTGGCGGCGGGGGCCGAGGCGGCCACGGCGAGGGTGTCGACGAGGATCGCGACCAGGCCGATGGCGATCGTCACCAGGCACAGGATCGGCGCGGTCGCCTCGACGGGCGGCAGGCCACCGCGGATCTGCTCGAACGCGGCCACGAGCACGTCGTTCAGCTCGGCGAACGCGGCGGGCCCCGGCAGGATGGCCAGGATCCCGCTGCGGGTGAACACGCCGGTGACCAGGCAGGTGAGCACGAACAGCTGGGCGAGGCCCACGAGCGGCCCCGGTACGCGCAGGGAGCGCAGCGCCAGTCCGGTGCAGGCCACCAGCACGGTCGCCACGAGGATGTAGCCCAGCCAGGCCAGGCCCTGCACCACGCCGGTGAGCGAGGTGGAGGCGCACACGGTGGCGAGCCCGGCCATGGCGGGTGTCGCGATGGTCGCGGCCGGCACCTGCGGAGTCCGGGGCGGGGGCGCGGAGCCGGGCTCCGCCTGCGCCGGGGGCGCGGCCGTCGTGGTCATGCCGAACCGCCGATCAGCGACGACCTCGGCACCGAGGTCCGGCACAGCTCGGTCCACACCTGCGCCGGCGAGCTGCCCGGGCCGGCCACCACGACGCCCCAGCCCACGGCACGCAGTAACGCGGCGGACTCCTCGGTGGCCGCCGAGCGTTGCTCGGAGGCGCTCACGCCGCCCGACCACGCCGGGGTGTCCAGCAGCACGGCGAGGCTGCGCACGCCCCTCGGCCGGTACTTGGCGAGCTGGTCGACGGCCTCGTTGCTCACGGTGCCCAGCACGGCGATCAGCTCCTGCCCCTCGGCGGGGTCGAAGCCGGTGGTGATGTCCCGCTCGTGCGCGGGCTGCAGCGCGGCGAGCGCGTCGAGCACCACGTTGTCGTACTGGGGGCCGCCCGCGCCCGGCGTGTCGGCCAGCACGCGGCCGTGCTCGCTGACCAGCCGCACCCGGTGCCCCGCGCGGCGCAGGTGCAGGCACACGCTGGCGGCGAACTCGACGGCCCATTCCAGGCTGGCGGTGGGACCGGTGCCGTGGTGTGCGGCGGCGCGGTGGTCCAGCAGCACGGTGGTGCCGCCGCGCCACGGCCGTTCCTCGACCCGCACCATGATCTCGTCGCGCCGCGCGGTGGAGCGCCAGTGCACCTTCCGCAGGTCGTCGCCCTGCCGGTACTGGCGGACCACGACGTCGGTCTCGCCCTGGCCCGCGTGCAGGCGGATGCTGCCGTCGTCGCCCGAGCCGAGCCCGGCGCCGGTCGGGAAACCCCACAGCGACACGACGCGCGGCACGACGACCAGCCGCGAATGGGCGATCAGCTCCCGTTCGAACTCGCACAGCCCGAACGGGTCGGTGATCGTCGCCCGCAGCGGGCCGACCTGCTGGATGCCGCGCAGCACCGGCTGGACGGGGTAGCGCAGCGCGACCGACTGGTGCTGGGGCAGCCGTTCGACGACGAACCGGGGGCGCGAGCCGAGCGCGTACGGCACGCCGTCCTCCAGCAGCACCTCCCCGGCGGGCAGCCGGCCGGTGCGCCACAGGTCGATCTGCACCTCACCCTGCCCGCCGACGGCCACCCGGTCGGGCAGCAGCCTGCGGGCGGCGCCGATCCGCACCTTCGACGCCGAGGCGAGCACGGCGACGAACAGGGGCAGCGCCACCACGAACACGGCGACCCGCAGCAGGTCCCGCTCGTTGAGCACGACGGCGCAGACGGCGGCGGCCACCCCCGCGGCGAGCAGGCAACGGCCGCGCGTGGTGAGGCCGGACAGGGACCGGAGCATGACGTGCGCTACCGGCGGCCCTGCCCGTTGCCGCCGTGCGGGACGGGGACCCGGTGCAGGATGCCGCGGATGACGTCGGTCGCCGAGCGGCGCGCGGCGTGCGCCTCGGTGGTGAGCACGAGCCGGTGGGCGAGCACGGGCACCGCGACGGCGTGCAGGTCGTCGGGCACGACGAACTCCCGGCCGGACAGCGCCGCCTGCGCGCGGGCCGCGCGGACCAGCTGCAGCGTCGCCCTCGGCGAGGCGCCGAGCCGCAGCTCGGGCACCTGCCGGGTGGCCGCGACCAGCTCGACCGCGTACTGCCGCACCTCGGGCGCGATGTGCAGGTGCCGGACCGCCTCGATCAGCCGGTGGACGGAGGCGGCGTCGGACACCGGCTCCAGCTCGGCGAGCGGGTTGTGTCCCGCGTGCTCGTCCACCATGGCCATCTCGGCCTGCGGGTCCGGGTAGCCGATCGACACGCGCGCGGTGAACCGGTCGCGCTGCGCCTCCGGCAGGGCGTAGGTGCCTTCCATCTCCACCGGGTTCTGGGTGGCGATCACCATGAACGGCCGCTCGAGCCGGTAGGTGGTGGTGTCGACCGTGACCTGGTGCTCCTCCATGCATTCCAGCAGCGCGGACTGCGTCTTCGGGGAGGCCCGGTTGATCTCGTCGCCCACCACGATGTTCGCGAACACCGGCCCCGGCCGGAACTCGAACTCGCCGAGCTGCCGGTTGTAGATGGACACGCCGGTGACGTCGCTGGGCAGCAGGTCGGGCGTGAACTGGATACGGCTGACCGTGCAGTCGATCGACCGGGCGAGCGCCTTCGCCAGCGAGGTCTTGCCGACGCCCGGCACGTCCTCGACGAGCAGGTGCCCCTCGGCGAGCAGGGTGACCAGCGCGATGCGCACCACCTCCGGCTTGCCGACCAGCACGCGCTCGACGTTGGCGGCGATCCGGCCCGCCGTGTCGTGCAGCTCGTCGAGCGAAGCCAGCGGCCCGTGGCCGTTGCCCGCCGTCCCGGCGGCGGGATACCCGCCGTGCCGCGCCCCGGCGGGTGGGTAGGGCACCTGCTCGGTTGCCGGCTCGTTCCGCTCGCCGGCCGCAGCGGACTGCGTTCTCGACGTCACACGACCTCCTGGTGCCAATGCCCGCGCGAAAAGAGCCACGAACGTGTGGGTGGCGTTCGCGGTCCGGGCTACCCTCGCTGCGTCCAGCCTCCCATGAAGTGTGTCAAACCCGGGCGAACTGGATGACGGAACCCCGTGATCACTCTCCGTGAGCACGGCCGCTGGGCCGACCGGGCGAGTGCGTCCCCGATGAGCTGAGGGACTCCCGGTGCCGGGACCTTCTGGCCTATGCTGCGGGACGGATTCGGCCGGCTACGCAGTGGCACAGTGACACGGTGACACCGCGCGGGGGCACGGCGAGGGCCCGACGAGCACGAGAGGCACGGCGCTGACGATGAGCGACACGGACCTGCGGTTGCCACCCGGGGCGAAGGGTTTCGCGGTGTCGGCCGAGCTGGCCACGCACGCCTACCGGCGGCTCAGCGACCTGCAGGACCAGGTGGGGCAGCTCGTGCGGCAGGCCAACGTGCTGGGCCGCTCGATCCCGCTCGGCGCGGGGTACGCGGGCGAGGTCGGCGACTTCATGGCGAGCTACGGGATCGGCGGTGCCGGGTCCGCCGCCGACTCGCTGGTCAAGTTCGGCCGGGAGCTCGAGGACCTGAAGGCCCAGATCGAGGCGGCGATGCGGCGGTACACCGACGCCGACACCGGCGCCGCGGGCGGGCTCGGCGGCCCGGGCGTCGACTGCACGGGCGGCTAGCGCATGCGCGGTGTGCGGAACCGCGGCGGGCTGCTGCTGGCGTGCGCCGTGACGCTGCCGCTGGCCGCGTGCGGGGCCACGCAGGTGGCCGGCGGCCAGGGCGAGCGGGTGGCCCCGGCCGCGGCGTCGGTCCGCCCGGCGCCGTCCGAACCCGGCGGGTCCCCGGCGCCGTCCTCCCCGCCGCGCGCCACGCCGGTTCCGCTGTCCGCGCTGCACCCGTGCGACCTGCTGTCGCCGTCCGAGCGGTCGAGGGTGGGGCTCACCGTGCCCGGCACGGAGACGACGATCGGCGAGGCCCGCGCGTGCGATTTCACCGAGCCCGGCGCGTTCGGCGTCACCATCACCGTCGACGAGCGGTCCGGGCTCGGCGAGGCCGCGCCGGAGCGGGCTCGGCGCACGTGGATCGGCGGGCACGAGGCGGCGCGGGTGGCGGACGAGGCCGCCGACGACGGCACCTGCGCGGTGCTGCTGGCCGTCGGTGTCGCGGCGAGTGTGCAGGTCGACGTCAGCAACGCGGGCTTCCGCGGCACCGAGCAGGCCTGTGCCCGTGCCGACACCGTGGCGCGGCTGATCGAGCCGGACCTGCCGTGACGGCGCGCGGAACGGGAAGGACGACGGTGAGCGAGACGAGCGAGCGGGCGGTGCCCGCGCAGCACCGGCGGTATGAGGCCTACCGCCACGAGGAGCTGAAGGCGGAGGTCGAGCACGGCAACGACCCCGGCGCCGCGGGCGAGGTCGGCCGCGACTGGGGCGAGCTCGCCCAGCGGCTGCGCGAGGCCGCCGGCGCGCTCGGCGAGGTCGCCACGGGCAGCGAGGACCTGTGGCAGGGCGAGGGCGGCGACGCCCTCCGGGCGGTGCTGGGCCGGGCCACGGGCTGGGCCGACGAGTCGGCCACCCTGGCGGAGCGGCTCGGCGACGCGATCGGGCAGCAGGCCGCGGCCGCGGCGCGGGCGAGGGCGGAGATGCCGGAGCCGGTGCCGTACGACCCGGCAGGCCTGATCCGGGACGCCGCGTCGGGCGGCGACATCCGGCAGCTCGCCGGGCTCGCCGTGCTGCTGACGGAGCGCAGGGAGGAGGCGGAGGCCGCCCGGCAGCGGGCCGTGGACGTGCTGTACGCGCGGGACGAGGCGCTGCGGGCCGCCGTGCCCGCGGAGTCGTTCTCCGCACCGCCGCCGCTCACCTCCGCCTCGCCCGCCGCGGACGGCGACCCGGGCTCGCGGTGATCCGGCTCTCCGCGTCGGCCTTCGACATCCTGTGGGCCGACCTCGGGCACGCGCGGCCGCCCGCCCCGCTGCGCGTGCGCAGCGTCGGCCGGACGGAGAGCGAGCGCGCGGAGATCCGCGCGGCCGTCTACGACAACCTGGCCGAACGCGGCCTCTACGCGGGCGGCGAGCTGGACCCCGGCCTGCGGGACCGCCTGGACACGCTGGCGGCGGCGTCGTTCCTGGTGGAGTGCGAGGCGCTGCTCGACCTGGCCGAGCCCGAGCCGCTGCGCGCCGTCGCGGCGGCGACCGGGTCCGGTGACGGGGTGCTCGCCGTGCAGCCGAGGCAGACGATCGGGCTGTCCGCGATCCGGGACGCCGAGGTGTACGTGGCCGCCGTCAGTGTCCTGCCCGATCTGCACGCGGGTCCCGGGTTCGGGGTCAGCCTGCCCGTCTCCGCGCTCGGCGGCGCGCTGCGCGATCCGGTGTTCGACGAGGCCTCCGGTTCCGGGCCGTTCGACCGGCAGATCCGGGAGGTCCTGGCCATCCAGGCGCGGCCGGTCCTGGCCGCGGGCCAGTTCTCCGTGCGTGCCGCGCGCGGCCGGCTCGGTGGTCTCAGCTGGTTCGCCACCGACGTCGGCGCGTACCTCGGCACGGTCGAGCCCGGACGCGGCGGCGAGGACTGGATGACGGTCGCCCCGGTGGACAGCGACCGGCTCGTGGCGCGGCTGGCCGACCTCGCGGGCGCCTGACACCGCGTCCCCCACCTTCCACCACCGGGCCCCGCGCGGCCGTGCCGGAGGGCCCTCCGGCAGTCCCGAACCGGGCTCCGGCGGGCGTTCCGGAGCCCGTTCCTGTCACCCGCAGCGGCGATCTCCCCCACCGGCCCCCACCCTGCACCCACCGCTATGACCTGGGAAAACGCGATCCGATTCCGGTGAATCCCGCCGTTTCGCCGTTGACTGTGGTGCAAAGTGGGGTACGGTGGTGATCCGTGGGGCGGAAGGGAGCCTCGTGGCCGGTCCGCGGACCGGTAGGGGAGGTGGTGGCCGATGTTCCTCGGCACCCACACCCCGAAGCTGGACGACAAGGGGCGGCTCACGCTGCCTGCGAAGTTCCGCGACGCGCTGGCAGGTGGGCTGATGGTCACCAAGGGACAGGATCACTGCCTCTACGTCTTCCCGCGCGCCGAGTTCGAACAGCTGGCCCGCAAGGTCGCGGAGGCGCCCTTCACCAACGAGTCGGTGCGGGCGTACCAGCGGTACCTCTTCGCCGGGACCGACGAGCAGCGCCCCGACGGGCAGGGCCGGATCGCGATCGCGCCGGAGTTGCGGCGCTACGCGGGCCTGAACAAGGAGTGTGTGGTGATCGGCGCGATCACCAGGCTGGAGATCTGGGACGCCCAGGCGTGGCAGGGCTACCTGGAGGAACACGAGGACAGCTACGCGAAGGCTCAGGAGGAGATCTTGCCGGGCGTGTTCTGACGGCGACCGGCCTGGCGGGTGCGCACCCGCGCCGTCGGGGGGCGTGGGTTCCCCCAGCCGGCCCGGCGGCGAAGGAACAGGAGGCGTTCGACACGGATGTCGTGAGGCCTCTGTCCGCGCGGCGGCCCTGGTGCACCTTCCCCGGCACCAGGTCCACGGCGGCGGACGGAGACCTGACGGCATCCGTTTTTCACAACGCACGGGGCGGTGAGGCGAAAGGGGGCGGCCATGACGGACGGTGCCGAGCACGTACCGGTGCTGCTGGACCGGGTCCTCGCGCTGCTCGCCCCCGCGCTCGCCGGACGTGAGGCGGTGCTCGTGGACGCCACGGTCGGCCTCGGCGGGCACGCCGACGCACTGCTTGCGGCGCACCCGCGGCTGCGGCTGGTCGGCCTCGACCGCGACCCCGCGGCGCTGGAGCGCTCCGGCCGGCGGCTGTCCCGGCACGGCGACCGCGTCCACCTCGTGCACGCCGTCTACGACCGGATGCCGGACGTGCTCGCGGAGCTCGGACTGTCCGCCGTGGACGGTGTGCTGATGGATCTCGGCGTGTCGTCGATGCAGCTCGACCTGCCCGAGCGGGGCTTCGCCTACGCGCGGGACGCACCGCTGGACATGCGGATGGACCGCACCACCGGTCCCACCGCGGCCGACGTGCTCAACACGTATCCGGTGGCCGAGCTGACCAGGATCCTGCGCGACTACGGCGAGGAGCGCTTCGCCCACCGCATCGCCAGGGCGGTGGCGGCTGAGCGGGAGCGGGAGCCGTTCGACCGCAGCGAGCGGCTGGTCCGGTTGCTGTACGACACCGTGCCCGCACCCAGCAGGCGTACCGGAGGGCATCCCGCCAAGCGCACGTTCCAGGCGCTGCGGATCGAGGTCAACGGCGAGCTGGACACGCTGCGAACCGCGTTGCCCGCCGCGATCGACCTGCTCGCCGCGGACGGGCGCATCGTCGTCGAGTCCTACCACTCGCTCGAGGACCGCATGGTGAAGCGGGAGCTCGCCGGGCGCGCCCGGTCCCGGACGCCGGAGGGGCTGCCCGTCGAGCTGCCGGGACACGGCCCCGAGCTGGAACTGCTGACCCGGGGCGCCGAGAAGGCGGGCCAGGAGGAGATCGAGCGGAACCCGCGCGCCGCGTCGGTGCGGCTGCGGGCCGCGCGGAAGATTGGAGCGGCTGCCTGATGACTGCGCCAGCCCGCACCCGGACCAGGACCCCGTCGTCGCGGACGCGGCAGCGGCCGAAGGCGCCGGCCGGGACCACCACCGTCGAGGAGAACCCCGGCACCGGCACGACCCGGACCGCGCCCGAGCGCGCCCGGCCCCGGCAGCGCAGCACCGCGGCCGAGCGTGCGTACGCGCGGCGCGCGCAGCGGGCCGACGCGCTGCGGCGGGGGGCCGAGGGAACCGGGGCCGACGCCGAGCGCGAGCGGCGGCCGGGCCTGCTGCGGCTGCTGCGCGGGCCGCGGTCCCGCGCGACCTTCGTGCTCATCCAGATGGCCCTGCTGGCGGCCGGGGTGGCGACGACGCTGTGGCTGTCCACCCAGGCCATCACCGACTCCTACCGCCTGGAGCAGCTGCGCGAGAACAACGCGCGGCTCGCCGAGCAGGTCGAGCAGCTGCAGCGTGACGTCACCTCCGCGCAGTCGCCCTCGTCGCTGGCCGACCGGGCCAAGGCGCTCGGCATGGTGCCGGGAGGCAACCCGGCGCGGCTCGTCGTGTCCGACGACGGGTCGATCCAGGTCGTCGGCGAGCCGGAGACGGCCAGTGCCCCGGCACGGCAGGCTCCGCAGCCCGAACGGGCGCCGCGGCAGGGGGACGAGTCGCCGCGGCAGGAGGGGAACACCCGCGAGGAGTCTGGAGGGGACTAGATGGCGGGGAAGGCACGCCCGCGCGGTGGGATCCGCGCCGGGGGAGGCGCCCGGGCCCGCGCCGCCGGAGCGGCGGCGGCCGGGACGCGGGGTGGTGCCCGCGCCGGTGGCAAGGCGCGGGCGGCCGGCGGGGCCCGCCGCACCTACTCGGCACGGGCGCGCCGCGGCGGTGTGTCCGCGGCCGACCACGGCCACCGCAACCGGTTCAAGGCGGGCCGCATCCTGCTCGTGGTGCTGCTCGTCGCCGCGGGGCTGAAGCTCGTGCACATCCAGACCTTCGAGGCGGAGGCGCTGTCGGCGAAGGCGGAGCGGCAGCGCACGACCACGATCGACATCCCGGCGCAGCGCGGGTCCATCGTGGACCGCAACGGGGCGAAGCTCGCGTTCAGCGTCGAGACCAGGACGCTGTGGGCGAACCTGCGGCTGATGCGCAAGAACTGGGCCGAGTACGCGCGGGAACACCCCGGCACGGACCTGAACTACGACCGGCGCGTCGAGCAGATCGCCACCTACATCGCCGGCCGCCTGCCCGCCAGGACCAGCGAGCAGGAACTGCTCGACCTGTTCCACAAGGACGCCAGCTTCACCTACCTCGTGGACGGGGTCGAGCCCTCGGTGGCCGACGACATCACCGAGAAGTTCCCGGAGATCGGGTTCGAGAAGCGCGCCGAGCGCGAGTACCCCGGTGGCGAGCTCGCGTCGAACATCCTCGGGCTCGCCAACTGGCGCATGGAGAGCCCCGACGTCTCCAAGCACAACATCCACGGCCTCGCCGGGCTGGAGCTCACCCGCGACGACGACCTCGCCGGGCAGCCGGGCAGGCAGATCGTGGACACCGCGCAGGGCAACGACGTCGTCATTCCTGGCACCGAGCGCGACCTGCGGCCCGCCGTCCCCGGCTCGGACCTCGAGCTGACCATCGACTCGGACGCGCAGTACGTGCTGCAGAACGAGCTGTCCTCCTACGTCGCCGAGTCGAAGGCACAGGGGGGCAGTGCGGTGATCCTGGACTCGCAGACGGGCGAGGTGTACGCGCTGGCGGACAGCAAGCCGTTCGATCCCAACGACACCTCGGATCTGGATCCCGAGGCGCTGCGCAACGACGCGATCAGCCTGCCGTTCGAGCCGGGCTCGGTGAACAAGGTCGTCACCGCGGCCGCGGCGATCGAGGCGGGCGTCGCGAAGCCGGACTCGGTGTTCGAGGTGCCGGACTCCATCGAGGTGGCCGACCACGTCGTGCACGACGCGTGGCAGCACCCCACGCAGAAGTTCACGACCACGGGCATCTTCGCGAAGTCGTCCAACGTCGGCACGCTGATGCTCGCCGAGAAGCTGGGTCCCGAACGGTTCGTGCGGATGCTCGAGAAGTTCGGGCTCGGGCAGCGCACGGGGATCGGCCTGCCGGGGGAGAGCCCGGGCTACGTCCCGCCGCGCGAGGACTGGTCGGGAACCACGTTCGGCAACCTGCCGATCGGGCAGGGGCTCTCGATGACCGTCGTGCAGATGGCGTCGATGTACCAGGCGATCGCCAACGACGGCGTGCGCGTCGAGCCCAGGGTGGTCAAGGCGAAGATCACGCCGGACGGCGCGCGCGTGCCCGAGCCCGCGCCGCAGGAGACCCGCGTGGTCAGCGAGCGGACGGCCGACACGGTCAAGAACATGCTCCGGGCGGTCACCCAGGACGGCGAGGGTTTCGACCGGGGCACCGGGACGGCCGCGGCGCTGGAGGGCTACCAGATATCCGGCAAGACCGGCACCGGTCAGCAGGTCGACCCGGACACCGGCGCGTACAGCGACCACCTGTACAACATCACCTTCGCGGGGATCCTGCCCGCCGACAACCCCCGGTTCGTCGTCGGCATCCGGCTCGACGCGCCGCAGGCGAGCAGCTCGGCGGCGCCGCTGTTCCACGACATCGCGTCCTACCTCGCGCAGCGCTACCAGATCCCGCTGTCCGACCAGCCGACCCCGGTCGTCCCCCTCGTGCTCTCCTGACCGGTCCCGACTGTCCTGAGTGGCTCGTTACGGGACACTTTCGTCAGTAACGAGCCACTCAGGACACGGCCGGGCACGGGCGGGCGGGTCACAGGCCGGCGGTGCGGAAACGGCGGACGGCGAGCGGCACGAAGATCACCAGCAGCAGCGCCGACCAGCCGACCGTGGCGAGCACCGGGTGCTCGATCGGCCAGGCCAGGTCGCCCGTGGGCAGCCCGGGGTTGCCGAACAGCTCCCGGCAGGCCACCGCCGCCGCGCTGACCGGGTTCCAGTCGGCGATCACCCGCAGCACGGTGGGCATGCCCTCGGTGGGCACGAACACGTTGGAGATCATGGTGACGGGCATGACCAGCGGTGCGATGCGGGCCGCGGTCTCCTCGTTGCGCACCAGCGAGCCGAGGAACACCCCGACCCACGACACGGCGTACTGCAGCAACAGCAGCAGGCCGAACGCGCCGAGCGTCGCGCCCACGCCGTGATGCGCCCGCCAGCCGAACAGCAGCCCGCACCCGGCCATCACGGCCAGGCTGCCCGCCGCCACGACCAGGTCGGACGCCGTCTGCCCGAACGGCACCGCCGAGCGCGCCATCGGCATCGACCGGAATCGGTCCATCACGCCGAGACCGTTGTCCTTGGCGATCACCGTCAGCGAGCCGACGAGGCCGAACACGGTGCCCATGACGAACAGGCCCGGCATCAGGTACTCGCGGTAGTTCCCGCCGCCGGGAATGGGGATCGCGCTGCCGAAGACGTAGCCGAACAGCACCACCGACACCAGCGGGAACGCGAACGTGGCCACGATCTGGCCCGGCTGGTGCCTGAGCTTGAGCAGGTTGCGGCCGGCCACGGTCAGTCCGTCGGCGAGCCCGGCCCGCAGAACCGGCAGGGGAGCGGGAGCCGGCGTGCTCATCGGCTCACCTCCCCGGCGAGCGCGGGCGTGGCGGTCCCGGGCGGATCGGCGGGCTCGGCCGGCCTGCCGGTGAGGGTGAGGAACACCTCGTCGAGCGTGGGCCGCCGCAGGCCGACGTCGACGGCGGGCACGCCCTCCTGGTCGAGCCTGCGCACCACGTCGGGCAGGGTGACGCTGTCCGCGCCGACGGGAACGGACACCAGCCGGCGCTCGGGGTCGGCGTCGGGTCGCGTGCCCTCGGCGGCGATCGCCGACAGCACCCGCGCCGCCTCGCCGAGGTCGGCTCCGTCAGCGAGCACCACGTCGATCCGGCCACCGATCCTGGCCTTCAGCCGGTCCGGGGAGCCGGTCGCGATCACGCGGCCGGTGTCGATCACGGCGATGTGCTGTGCCAACTGGTCGGCCTCGTCGAGGTACTGGGTGGTGAGGAGCACGGTGGTGCCGTCGGCCACCAGGTCGCGGACGGCGTCCCAGATCTCGTTGCGGCTGCGCGGGTCCAGACCCGTCGTGGGCTCGTCCAGGAACAGCACGGCGGGGGAGACGAGCAGGCTCGACAGCAGGTCGAGCCTGCGCCGCATGCCTCCCGAGTACGTCCTGACGAGCCGGTCGCCCGCGTCGGCGAGGCCGAAGCGCTCGAGCAGCTCGTCGGCGCGCCTGCGGGCACGGGGTCCGCCCAGGTGGAACAGCCTGCCGAAGATGCGCAGGTTCTCGCGGCCGGTGAGGTCCTCGTCGACGGCGGCGTGCTGGCCGGCCAGGCCGATCCGGCGGCGCACGGCGTCCGCCTCCCGCACGACGTCGTGCCCGGCGACGACGGCCCGGCCCTCGTCGGGGCGGGTGAGCGTGGCGAACACCCGAACGGCGGTGCTCTTGCCCGCGCCGTTGGGTCCGAGCAGGCCGTAGACCGTGCCTGCCGGGACGGTCAGGTCCAGGCCCGCCAGCGCGGTGGTGGCCCCGAACCTCTTGTGCACTCCCTCGGCGACGACGGCCGCGTCCGGTGTCCCCATGATGGTCCCCTCAGCTGGGTACGATGTACGCAACTCAACCTAGTGAACCGAGTACGATGTACGCAACCGAGTTTCGCCCGAGGTGAACGCGTGACCGCCGAGGAGCCGTCGCTGCCCGCACACGTGCGGATGTGGATGCCGCAACCGAAACGCGGCCGGGGCCCCGCGCCCGCCTACAGCCGGGAACAGATCGCCGACGCCGCCATCGGCATCGCCGACCGGGACGGGCTCGGCGCGGTCTCGATGCGGAAGGTGGCCGCGGAGCTCGGCACCGGGGCGATGAGCCTGTACCGCTACGTCGAGAACAAGCACTGCCTGTACGAGCTGATGGCCGACCGGATGCTCGGCAGGCGGGAGTGGCCGGAGCTCACCGGCGACTGGCGCACGGACCTGCGCGACCTGGCCCGGGGACAGCGCGCGATCATGCTCGAACACCCGTGGCTCACGGAGGTGTGGAGCGGCAGGCCGACGCTCGGCCCGAACATGCTGGCCGGGCTGGAACGTGCCTTGTCCATCGTGGACGGTCTGGGGATGGGCATCGACGACATGTTCGAGACCGTCGGGATGATCGATGCCTGGGTCACCGGGTATGTCAAGAACGAGCTCGCGGCGCGCGCGGACCTCGGCGGTGTCGCGGGCGAGGAGCTGCAGCGGCAGCTGGGCGGATACGTCGAGTCGCTCGTGGCGAGCGGGGAGTACCCCTACTTCACGCGGATCGTGCGGGAGGCGAGGGGCCCGCACTCGACGTACGGCGAGCACTTCGAGCGCACGCTCGACCGCCTCCTCGCCGGGATCGAGGCCACCCTGCCGCCGCGGGGTCGTGAGTGAGAAACGTGGTTAGAACCACGTTTCTCACTCACGACCCCGGGCCGCCTGGCTACTTGGTGTAGAGGGCCTCGATGTCGGCGGCGTAGTTCTTGCTGACCACGTTGCGCTTGAGCTTGAGGCTCGGCGTGATCTCCCCGCTTGCCTCGGAGAAGTCGTGCGGCAGGATCGTGAACTTCTTGATCGCCTCGGCGTGGGAGACGAACTTGTTCGCCTCGTCCACGGCGGCCTGCACGTCGGCGCGCAGCTCGGGGTCGCCGGCCAGGTCGGCGACCGTGGCGCTCTCCGGCTTGCCGTGCTGCTGCTTCCAGGTGGGGAAGAACTCCTCGTCGATGGTCACCAGCACGCTGATGAACGGCCGCTGGTCGCCCACCACCATGGCCTGGCTGATCAGCGGGTTGGCCTTCAGCGTGTCCTCGAGCCCGGACGGGGCGACGTTCTTGCCGCCCGCGGTGACGATGATCTCCTTCTTCCGCCCGGTGATCCGCAGGAATCCGTCGTCGTCGAGCTCGCCGAGGTCCCCGGTGTGGAACCAGCCGTCCACGATGGACTCGTGGGTGGCCTGCTCGTTGTTCCAGTAGCGGCTGAACACGACGTCGCCCTTGAGCAGGACCTCACCGTCGTCCGCGATGCGGACGGTGGTGCCCGCGATCGGACGGCCCACCGTGCCCACCTTGAACGCGTGCTCGGTGTTGACGTGCGCGGCCGCCGACGTCTCGGTGAGGCCGTAGCCCTCATACACCGGGTTGCCGATGCCGCGGAAGAAGTGCCCGAGCCGGGCGCCGAGCGGCGCCCCGCCGGACACGGCCGCGATGCAGCGCCCGCCGAGCGCCGCGCGCAGCTTCGTGTAGACCAGCTTGTCGAACACGGCGTGCTTGAGCCGCAGCCCCAGCCCGGGACCGCCGCGGTCCAGTGCCTCCGAATAGGCCACCGCGGTCGCCTCGGCCGCGTCGAAGATCTTGCCCTTGCCCTCGGAGTGCGCCTTCAGCTTGGCGCCGTTGTAGACCTTCTCGAACACGCGCGGCACCGCCACCACGAACGTCGGCCGGAACGTGCCGAGGTCGGCGACGAGGTTCTTCGTGCTCGGCGTGTGCCCCAGCGTCACCCTGGCGGTGAACGCGGTCAGCACGATCGCGCGGGCGAGGATGTGCGCCAGCGGCAGGAACGCCAGCTGCGAGTTGCCCGCCTCCATCAGCCGGGGGAACGCCTCGATGTTGGCGCGGATCTCCGACAGCAGGTTGTGGTGGGTGAGCACGACGCCCTTCGGCCTGCCCGTGGTGCCCGACGTGTAGACGATCGTGGCGATGTCGCCGGAGCCGACCGCCCTGCGGCGGGTGTGGACGTCCTCGTCGGACACGTCCTGCCCCAGCCGGGTCAGCGCGTCGACGGCGGGCTCGTCGCCGTCGATCTGCCACGCGTGGTTCAGCTGGGGCAGCCTGCCCCGCACGCTCTCCAGGATCCCGGCGTGTTCCGCGGTCTCCACGACGACGGCCTTCGCGCCCGAGTCGGAGAGGATCCAGTGCAGCTGCTCGGCCGAGGAGGTGTCGTAGATCGGCACCGTCACGCCGCCCGCCGCCCAGATGGCGAAGTCGACGAGCGTCCACTCGTACCGGGTGGCGGACATGAGCCCGACGCGGTCGCCCTGCTGGATGCCCGCGGCGAGCAGTCCCTTGGCGACACCCAGCACCTGGGCGGCGAAGTCGCGCGCGGTGACGTCGAGCCAGGACGAGTCCGCCTGCCTGCGGAAGCTCACCGTGTCGCCGAACCGTTCGGCATTCGCCCACACCACGTCCGACAGATTCTCGTCGTCGGCGACCGTCCGAACTGCGGGGGCGCTGTATTCGCGCACGTGAACCTCCGTGTCCAACCCTGTGTTACTCGCGGGTCAACTTAGCCGTTGCCGTACGGCCACGCCATGGCCGGGGCACAACGATTCGGTGAGCATGTCATTCTGCACCCGTGTCCGCTTCTCAGAACGCACCGGCAGCGCTGGACATCGTCGACGAGACGTTCCTCGCGGTGCCGCCCGGCACGGTCGCGGCGGCTTTCGCCGACCCGCGGTCGTGGAGCCGTTACTGGCCCGATCTCGTCCTCGAAGTCTACACGGACCGGGGGGACGCCGGCCTCCGCTGGACCGTGCGCGGGGCCCTGGTCGGCACGATGGAGGTGTGGCTGGAGCCCGTGCTCGACGGCACCGTGCTGCACTACTTCCTGCGGGCCACGCCGTCGGCCGAGCTGAAGCCGCGCGCGCTGCGCAGGGAGGCCGACCGCAGGGCGCGCGCCGCCAAGGCGATCGCCCTGGAGCTGAAGGAGACGCTGGAGGACGGGCGGGAGCCGGGCGTGCCGCCGCGAGCCGCGGCCGCTGAGTAGGCTGGCACCGTGCGGGTTCATGTCGTCTCCGACGTGCATGGCAACGCCGAGGCTCTCGCTCGCGCGGGGGAGGGCGCGGACGCGCTCGTCGTGCTCGGCGACCTGATCGACTTCGTCGACTACCACGAGCACGGCAACGGCATCCTGGGCGCGCTGTTCGGCGCCGAGCAGGTCGAGACGTTCGCGCGGCTGCGCCGCGAGGGCACGCGCGAGGAGACGGTGGCGTTCTCCCGGTCGCTGTGGGCGAGCCTCGACGACCCGGCCGCGGCCGTCGACGAAGCGATCCGGGAGCAGTACGCGGCACTGTTCGGCGCGATGACCGCGCCCACCTACGCCATTCCGGGCAACGTGGACGCCCCCGCGCTGTGGCCCGAGTTCGCCGGGCCGGGCATCCACCTGGTCGACGGCGACGTGGTGGAGCTCGGCGGCCTGCGGTTCGGGTTCGTCGGCGGCGCGCTGCTGCCCGAGGGCGTCACCCCGCGCAAGGGCGCCGTGTGGCGGCCCTACCTGCGCCCCGCGCCCGAGTTCGCGGAGTCCGTGGCGCGGTTGAAGGACGTCGACGTGCTGTGCAGTCACATCCCGCCCGCCGTGCCCGAGCTCGCCTACGACGTCGTCGCCCGCAGGCCGGAGATCGGGTCGCAGGCCCTGCTCGACGCCATCCGGGCCGAACAGCCGAGGTGGGCGCTGTTCGGGCACGTGCACCAGCCGCTCGCCGCGCGGACGCGGGCGGGCCGCACCGAGTGCCGCAACGTCGGCCACTTCAAACAGACCGGGCGCCCGTTCGTGCTGCGCTGGTGAGCGCGCCACGCGGGAGCCCCCGCGCGCACGTCGGCGGGCACCGGGGCGGCTACGCTCTAGCCCCATGGCCGAGCAGTCCACGCAGTCCATCGAGGTCGACGCGGCACCGGACCGGATCATGGCGGTGATCGCCGACCTGCCGGCCTACCCGGAGTGGGCCAAGGCCGTCCGGCAGACCGAGATCCTCGCCACCGACGACGCGGGCCGGGCCAAGCAGGTGCGGTTCACGCTCGACTCCGGCCCGGTGAAGGATGTCTACACGCTCGAGTACGACTGGGCCGACGACGGGCTCTCGGTGAGCTGGCACCTGGTGAAGGGCCAGATGCAGAAGTCCCAGGACGGGACCTACCTACTGGAGCCGCTCGGTGACGGCCGCACCAGGGTCACCTACACGCTCTCGGTCGAGCTGGCGCTGCCGATGATCGGCCTGCTCCGCCGCAAGGCCGAGAAGATGATCATGGACACGGCGCTCAAGGAGCTGAAGCGGCGCGCCGAGGGCATGGCCTGACGTGCGGGTCCTGCTGTTCACGGGCAAGGGGGGCGTCGGCAAGACGACCCTGGCCGCGGCGACGGCGGCGGAGCTGGCCCGCCGGGGAGCCAAGACCCTGGTGGTGTCCACCGACCCGGCGCACTCGCTCGCCGACGCGTTCGGCGGGCCGCTGACCGGCGAGCCCGCGGAGGTCGACCCCGGACTGCACGCGGCGCAGATCGACGCGCGGGACCTCGTCGACAGCGCGTGGGCCACCCTGCGCGAGCGGCTGCGCACCGCGCTCACCGGGGCCGGGCTGGACGCGCTCGACGCCGAGGAGCTGACCATCGTGCCCGGCGTCGACGAGCTGCTCGCACTCACCGAGGTGCGCAGGCTCGCCGAGACCGGGCCCTGGGCGAACGTGGTCGTCGACTGCGGGCCCACCGCCGAGACGCTGCGGCTGCTCGCGCTGCCGGAGGCGGTGTCCGGCTACCTGGCGCGCGCGTACGGCGCGCGCGGCGTGTTCGCCAGGGCGGCGGGCACGGTCAGCGGGGTCACGGCGTCGGTGCAGCGCCTCGCCACCCACGTCGACCACCTGCGCGGGCTGCTCACCGACCCGGCCGTGACGTCGGTGCGGCTCGTGCTCACACCCGAGCGGATGGTGGTGGCCGAGACCCGCCGCACCCTGACCTCGCTGGCCCTGCGGGGCATCCGCGTCGACGGCATGATCGCCAACCGGATGATGCCCGCGCCCGGGCTGTGGCGCGGGGCCGCGGCCTCGTGGCTGCGCACGCGGCGCAGGCAGCAGGAGGAGGTCCTCGCCGAACTGCGCGACTCCGGGCTGCCCGACGGGATGCTGCGCGCGGTCGAGCACCGGGCGGCCGAACCGGTCGGCCTGCCCGCGCTGCGGGAGATCGCCGCCGAGCTCTACGACGGGGCCGATCCCCTCGGCGGGGCGGGCCCGCCCGCGGCGCCACTGCTGACCGTGTCCGAAGTAGACGGTGGCTTCACGCTGCGCGTCGCCGTGCCGCTGAGCCGGGAGGCCGCCGTGGACCTCGCCCGCGTCGACGACGACCTGGCCGTCACCGTCGACGGGTTCCGGCGGCTCGTCGCGCTGCCCGCGGCCCTCCGGCCGTGCCGGGTCACGGGCGCGGAGGCCGACGCGGGCGGCCTGCTGGTGCACCTGGAGAGGACCGTATGACCGCAGAGGGCGACATCCCGCGTGACGACGGGACGAGTCTGGCCGAGGAGATCAGGCTGCTCGTCGAGATGGTCGTCGAGCGCGCCGCGCCCTGGCTGGACAGCGTGGTCGCGGCGGGCCACGGCGACCAGGGCGACCAGGGGCAGCAGGAGCACCGGGACCGCGCCGGGGCCGCCTGCGGCTGGTGCCCGCTGTGCGCCATCGTCGCCGTCGTGCGCGGTGAGCGGCCCGAGGTCGCCGCCCGCCTGCTGGAGCAGGCCGCGCAGCTCGTCGCGCTGCTGCGGGCGGTGCTGGCCGACCGGTGGGAGCCCCAGGAGGGCGTGCACATGCCCGGTTTCCGGCCGTCCTCCTCGCCCGGCGCGGACGGCGGACCGGCGCCCGCGGGGCGGGAGCGCGTGCAGCGCATCACCGTCCGCAGGCGGGACGACTGGGAGCGGCGGTGCTGACGATCGGCGTGGACGTCGGCGGCACCAGCGTGCGGGCCGGCGTCGTCGACGAGCGGGGTTCCGTGCTGGACACCGCGCGGGTGGGCACGCCGAGCGGGGAGAACGCGCTCGACGACGCGATCACCGGCGTGGTGGAGGAGCTGCGCAACCGGCACGAGGTGGGCGCGGTGGGACTCGCCGTGGCCGCGTTCGTGCGCCCGGACCGGCGCTCGGTCATGTTCGCGCCGCACCTGGCGTGGCGGGCCGTGCCGGTGGCCGACCGCATCGCCAAGCGCGTGGGCCTGCCGGTCACGCTGGAACACGATGCCAACGCGGCTGCCGTCGCCGAGCACCGCTTCGGCGCGGGGCGCGGCTCCCGGGTGGCCGCCCTCATCGCGCTGGGCACCGGCATCGGCGCCGGGCTGCTGCTCGACGGCACGCTGTTCCGCGGTGCGCACGGCGTCGCCCCCGAACTCGGCCACCTGTGCGTGGTGCCGGGAGGGCGGCCCTGCTCGTGCGGCAAGTACGGCTGCTGGGAGCGCTACTGCAGCGGCACCGCGCTCGCCGCGACCGCGGTGGAGCTGCTCGCGCGGCACCCGGGCCGGTCGACGGTGCTGGCGCGGGAGACGGCGGGCGACCCCGGTTCGGTCACCGGCAGGCGGGTGGCGGGCGCGGCACGCGACGGCGACCCGATCGCCCAGCGCGCCATGGCGGAGCTGGCGAAGTGGCTCGGTGAGGGTCTCGCGCTGGTCGCCGACGTCTACGACCCGGAGATCGTGGTCATCGCGGGCGGGGTGTCCGAGTCGGCGACGCTGTTCCTGGACGAGGCCAGGGAGCACTACGCGGGCGCGGTCACCGGCGCCGGGCACCGGCCGCTCGCGCGCCTGCGCACCGCGCAGCTCGGCGACCAGACGGCCATCGTGGGGGCGGCGACCCTCGCCAGGGAAGAACACCTGCGCCGCTGACCGTTCCCCGTGTCAGGAGTGGCTCGTTACTGACGAGAAGTGTCAGTAACGAGCCACTCCTGACATCAGGGACCCACGGCGGCCACGGTGACGTGGCCTCTACAGTTGCCGGATGCAGCTCGGTGACGGCGACGGCTTCGTGCGCTGCGCCTGCGGCAACCGGCACTGGGGCCTGCACGGTGCGGCGGGCCTCCTGCTGAGCGACCCGGGGCGCGGCGTCCTGCTGCAACGGCGGGCATGGTGGACCCACCACGGCCGCACCTGGGCGCTGCCGGGCGGTGCCGTGCGGTCCGGTGAGTCGCCCGAGGAGGCCGCCGCGCGGGAGACCGAGGAGGAGACCGCCGTGCCGCGCGACGCGGTGCGGGTGCGCGCCTCCGCCACCGTCGACCACGGCACCTGGCGGTACACGACGGTGCTGGCCACGGTGCGCGAGCGCGTGCGGGCGCACGTGGCCAACGCCGAGAGCACCGACCTGCGGTGGGTGCCGCCCGAGGAGGTGGCCGGCTACCCGCTGCACCGGGACTTCGCGGCGGCCTGGCCCGAGCTGCGCGCGCAGCTCGACCGCGAGCTCGTCGTGGTGGTGGACGCGGCCAACGTCGTCGGCTCGCGCCCGGACGGCTGGTGGCGTGATCGCGCCGCCGCCGCGGCCAGGCTGCGCGACCGGCTCGGCGGGCTCGTGCGGTCGGGGGTGTGCGCGAGCGACGTCGCGCTGCCGCTCGGCCCGCACTGGTCGTGGTGGCCGAGGGTGGTGCTCGTGGTGGAGGGGCACGCACGCGGCACCGAGCCGAGCGAGCACGTCGAGGTGGTGCCCGCCGAGCAGGACGGCGACACCGCGGTGGTGGTCACGGCCCGCGCGGCGCGGGCCGCCCGGCCGGACGATCACGTCGTGGTGGTCACCGCCGACCGGGGACTCCGGGAACGGGTGCGCGGCACCGCGACCGAGATCGTGGGTCCCGCGACGCTCTGGGACCTGCTCGACCGCTCGTGAGTGAGAACCGTGGTTCTAACCACGGTTCTCACTCACGAGTCACACCTGGGCGCCGTTGTCCGGGTCGGCCCCGTCCGGCGGCCCCTGCCGCACGCGCAGCAGGAGCAGCGCGATCCCGGTGGCCAGCGCCAGCATCCCGACCGGTGTGCCGACCGTGGCGGGGATGCCGATGAGGCCCGGCGAGATGAGCAGCAGCAGGCCGAGCACGAAGAACAGCAGCACCACGAACGCGCCCTTGCGCGGCTTCGGCAGCGGCGGCGGCTCCGGGGGAACGTAGTGCTCCTCGTCGGACGCCGCGGTCGGGTCGGCGCCGAACATGGTCTCGTCCCAGCCGGTCTCGCTCTCCCGCCAGCCCGGCCCGGTCGCCGCCGCGGGGGTCCTGGCCTCGCCGGGGTCCTCGCGCGACGGCGGCTCCTCCGCGGGCCGGTCGTCGTCGCCGAGCCCCTGCGCGCGCAGGCCGGCGACGATCTCCTCGAAGGTGGCGTCGACGTCCTCCGGCCCGTCCGCGCCTGACATTCTGCTCACCGGGCACCAACCTGTCCGACCGACTGCAGGAACCGCACGCTCTGCTCGAAGACCAACGGTGCGTCGTTGTCCAGCGTGGCCACGTGGTAGCTGTCGTGCAAGACCACGTCCCGCAGGTCCGCGCTCCGCACCGACGCGGCGATGACCCGGGAGTTCTCCGGCTCCACGATGTGGTCGACGGCCGAGTGCAGGAGCAGCAGCGGCTGCGTCACCTTCGGCAGGTCCCGGCGGACCACCCGCCACAGCCGGGACAGGCTCGCCGCCGCGCGCAGCGGCGTGCGCGCGTAGGCGAGCTCGGTGACGCCGGGCCTGGCGATGTCGCCGCCGACGCCCCTGACCGCCGGCACGAACGGCGCGAGCAGCGGCAACAGCCGCGCGTCCCGGCGCCGCGTCAGCACCGAGGGGTTGACCAGCACCAGCCCGGCCAGTGCCGGGCCGGTCTCCTGGGCCAGCCGCAGCGCCAGGGTGCCGCCCATGGACAGCCCGAACGCGAACACCGCGTCGCACCGCCGCCGCAACGCGTCGAACTCGGCGCGCACGCACCCGTACCAGTCGGGCCAGCGGGTGCGGTTGAGCTCCTGCCACGTGGTCCCGTGCCCCGGCAACCGCGGGCAGCGCACGGTGTGGCCCGCCGCGGCCAGGTGCTCGCCCCACGGCCGCATGCTCGCGGGGGTCCCGGTGAACCCGTGGATCAGCAGGACCCCGGTCTCCGTCGAGCCGGTGTGCGCGAACGGCTCCGCGCCAGCGAGGACAGGCATGCCCGGTCGCCCTCCCGTCGAGCTACGTACGCCCCATGTTCGCACGCGCGGACGCCGGCCCGCGTGCGGAGGCGTGTTGTGATGTCGATCGCTGGGCACCCCGGCGGGGACGTTCCCTGTTGTGCCCGCCCGGTCGCGATTCGTAGGCTGGCTGACCGGGTGCGGGGTGTTCGCCGGAGGAGGGGTTGACGCGGTGCTCTATCGCTTCATGAAGTACGTGCTGCTGGGGCCGCTGCTCCGGCTGTTCTGGCCGGCGAAGGTGACCGGCGTGGAACACGTGCCCGACCGTGGTGGGGCGATCCTCGCGAGCAACCACCTCGCCGTGGCCGACTCGTTCTTCATGCCGCTGTACGTGCGCCGGCGCGTCACGTTCCCCGCCAAGCAGGAGTACTTCACGGAGAAGGGGCTGAAGGGCCGCCTCAAGAAGTGGTTCTTCACCGGGGTCGGCCAGTTCCCGATCGACCGGTCCGGTGGTTCGGCCGCGCAGGCCGCGCTCGACACGGCGATCCGGCTGGTGCGCGAGGGGCACCTGCTCGGCATCTACCCCGAGGGCACCCGGTCGCCCGACGGGAGGCTGTACAAGGGCAAGACCGGGGTGGCCCGCATCGCGCTGGAGTCGCGCGCCCCGGTGATCCCGGTGGCGATGGTCGGCACGGACAGGGTGAACCCGATCGGCTCCCGGATGTGGTGGCCGCGCCGGATCGAGATCCGCTTCGGCAAGCCGCTCGACTTCTCGCGGTACGAGGGGCTTTCCGGCGACCGGTTCGTCGAGCGGTCCATCACCGACGAGATCATGTACGCGCTGATGGAGCTGTCCGGGCAGGAGTACGTCGACATCTACGCCGCGAAGGCGAAGGAACTGCTCGCCGCCGAGGCCGCCGGGGTGCGGCCGGCGGTGCCGGTGCAGCCGGGGGCGCGGGACGCGACGCGCCTTCCGGAGACCAAGGCGGGTTGAGCACACCCGTTCGAGTACGGTGCCCCGGTGCGGTTCTTCTACGACACCGAGTTCATCGAGGACGGCGTGACGATCGATCTGGTCTCGATCGGTGTCGTGGACTCCCGAGGGCGCGAGTTCTACGCCGTCTCCACCGAGTTCGACGCGCACAAGGCGGGGCCGTGGGTGCGCGAGAACGTGCTGCCGAAGCTGCCGTCGCCGGGCGACCCGGCGTGGCGCAGCCGGGAGCGGATCCGCGAGGACCTGCTGGAGTTCCTCGGCAAACCGCCCGGCGGGATCGAGCTGTGGGCTTGGTTCGCCGCCTACGACCACGTCGCGCTGGCGCAGCTGTGGGGACCGATGCCCGCGCTGCCGCGCCAGCTGCCGCGCTTCACCCGCGATCTGCGGCAGCGCTGGGAGGACGTGGGCAAGCCCCGGCTGCCCGACCCGCCGGGCGACGCCCACGACGCGCTCGCCGACGCCCGGCACAACCTGGAACGCTGGCGGGTGATCGAGGACGCGGCCCGCCGCCTCGGCCTGCCCACCTGACGGGCGGTGAAGGGCACGGTCCCCGCGCCGGACGCGGGGACCGTGCCCTTCACCGCCCGGGGGGTCACCGGGCGCGGACGGCGGCGGCCAGCTCGTCGAGCAGGCCCGCCGTGGTGGTCCAGTCCAGGCACGCGTCGGTGATGCTGCGGCCGTACTCCAGCTCGTCGCGGCGGCCGAGCGTGAGGTCCTGCCGTCCGGCGGCCAGGAAGCTCTCCATCATGACGCCGACGATGCCGCGCTCACCGGCGCCGATCCGCCCGGCGATCTCGCCGACCACCCCGGCCTGCCGCACAGGGTCCTTGCCGCTGTTGCCGTGGCTGGCGTCGACGATCACGCGCTCGGGCAGTCCGGCCCCGCGCAGCCGCGCCAGCGTGTCGGCGACCGTCTCCGGGTCGTGGTTGGGGCCCGCGCTGCCGCCGCGGAGGATGACGTGGCAGTCCGGATTGCCGGAGGTGGTGAGCAGCGCGGCGAGCCCGTCGGCGTTGATGCCCGCGAACACGTGGCTCGCCGCGGCCGCCCGGGTCGCGTCGACGGCCACCTGCACGTCGCCCTCGGTGGAGTTCTTGATCCCGACCGGCATCGACAGGGCGCTGCACAGCTGCCGGTGCACCTGGCTGGCGGCCGTGCGCGCGCCGATCGAGCCCCACGTGACCGTGTCGGCGATGAACTGCGGGGTGATCGGGTCGAGGAACTCGCAGCCGACGGGCAGGCCCAGCGCGGACACGTCGAGCAGCAGCTGCCGCGCCAGCCGCAGCCCCTTGTTGACGGCGAAGCTGCCGTCGAGGTCGGGATCGTTGATCAGGCCCTTCCAGCCCAGCGTCGTGCGCGGCTTCTCGAAGTACACGCGCATGACCACATGCAGCTGTTCGCGCACGCGCTCGGCATGCTCGGCGAGCCTGCGGGCGTAGTCGAGCGCGGCCTCGGGGTCGTGCACGGAGCAGGGGCCGACCACCACGACCAGCCGGTCGTCGCGGCCGTCGAGGATGTCCACGGTGTCGGCCCTGCCGTGCGCGACCGTCTTCGCGACGGCGGCGTCGACGGGGTGTTCCTGGCGCAGCAGGGCGGGGGACAGCAGCGGGCTGATGCTCGTGGTGCGCTGGTTGTCCAGTGCCTGGAGCGGGTCGTGGGTGTCCGCGGCTCCAGCGGTGGGTGACATGGCGGGGCGTTCCTCTCCGCAAGCCGCCCCGGAGCCCGCCGAGCCGGCTTGTCGTCCGGCTCGTGGGTTGGTCGGTCAGCGCGCGGCGTCGCCGACCGGCCCACCCAGGGCCGGTCCGCTAAACCAGAAATAGCGCCGCACGGGCCCGACTGTAACAGACGTCCCGGAGCGCGCGGCGAGTACGGCCGCCGCTGCTCCGGATGCTCCTGCACCGATCAAGTCCGGTGCCGCTAGGCTGGCGGCGAAAGGTGTGACGCAGGACAACCAGGACAACGCGGAGGTCTGATCTGATGCGAGTCGGTGTGCTGACCGGCGGAGGCGACTGCCCCGGCCTGAATGCCGTCATCCGGGCGGTGACCCTCAAGGGCATCCAGGAGCACGGCTGGGAGGTCGTCGGCTTCCGCAACGGATGGCGCGGTCCGCTCACGGGGGACAGCAGGCCGCTGACGGCGGACGACGTCGAGCCCATCCTGACCCGCGGCGGCACGATCCTCGGCTCGTCGCGGACCAACCCGTACCAGGAGGACGGCGGCCCCGGCCGGATCAAGGCGGTACTCGCCGAGCAGGGCGTCGACGCGCTGGTCGCGATCGGTGGCGAGGACACCCTCGGCGTGGCCAACAAGCTCACCGACGAGGGCGTCAACGTCGTCGGCGTGCCCAAGACCATCGACAACGACCTCGGCGCGACCGACTACACGTTCGGCTTCGACACCGCGGTGCACATCGCCACCGAGGCCATCGACCGGCTGCACACCACCGCCGAGTCGCACCACCGCGCCCTCGTCGTGGAGGTGATGGGCCGCCACGCGGGCTGGATCGCCCTGCACTCGGGCCTGGCCGGCGGCGCGAGCGTGATCCTCGTGCCGGAGACGCCGTTCAGCGTCGAGCAGGTGGTGCAGTGGGTCGAGCGCCGGTTCGAGCGCGAGTACGCGCCGATCATCGTGGTGGCCGAGGGCGCGCTGCCCGAGGGCGGTGCCGAGGTGTTGCAGAGCGGGGAGAAGGACGCCTTCGGCCACGTGCGGCTCGGCGGGGTCGGCACCTGGCTCGCCGACGAGATCGCCACCCGCACCGGCAAGGAGTCGCGCGCGGTCGTGCTCGGCCACACCCAGCGCGGCGGCACGCCCACGGCCTACGACCGCGTGCTCGCCACGCGGTTCGGGCTGCACGCGGTGGACGCGGTGGCCGCGGGCGACTTCGGCACGATGGTCGCCCTGCGCGGCACCGACATCGTGCGCGTCAAGCTCGCGGAGGCCACCGCCGAGCTGAAGACCGTGCCGCCGGAGCGCTACGCCGAGGCCCAGGTCTTCTTCGGCTGATCCGGTCGACCGGCAGGCCCCCGGGGTGCGCCCCCGGGGGCCTGTTCCGTCCCGGGTTCGCACGGTGGTGTGAACATTTCTCACCGGCCCGGTACATTGCCGAGCACATCAGCAACGGAGGTGAGGGATGTCACAGCCCGCAGCCGCGGAAGTCACGAGTGAGCGCCTCAGCCGGGGCACCGTCCGGCGCCAGTGGACGGGAATCGTCCTCGGGCCCGTGCTCGCGATCATTGCCTACCTGCTGTTCCCGGAGAGCCTGTCTCCCGGAGGCCGGATCACCGGGGCGGTCGCCGTCCTGATGGCGGTCTGGTGGGTCACCGAGGCGCTGCCGCTCGCCGCCACCGCACTGCTGCCGCTCGTGCTGTTCCCGTTCTTCGGCGTCGCCGAGATCGAGGACGTGGCGAGCCCGTACGCCGACGACATCATCTTCCTGTTCATGGGCGGGTTCCTCATCGCGCTGGCGATGCAGCGGTGGAACCTGCACAAGCGCATCGCCCTGCGCACGGTGCTCGCCGTGGGCACGCGGCCGGTCATGCTGATCGCCGGGTTCATGATCGCCACGGCGTTCATCAGCATGTGGGTGAGCAACACCGCCACCACCGTGATGATGCTGCCGATCGGAGTGTCCGTCCTCGGCCTCGTCTGGCAGCTCGGGGACGGCAAGGGCGACGTCAACTTCGCCACCGCGCTCATGCTCGGCATCGCCTACGCCGCGTCGATCGGCTCCCTCGGCACGATCATCGGCACGCCGCCGAACACCCTGCTGGTCGGCTACCTCGAGGACAACCACGACATCAGCATCGGGTTCGGCCAGTGGATGCTGTTCGGTGTCCCGATCGCGGTCGTGTTCCTCGCGATCTGCTGGTTCGTGCTCACCCGGGTCTTCCCGCCCGCGCTGACGTCGCTGCCCGGCGGGCGGGAGCTGATCCGCGAGCAGCTCACCGGGATGGGACCGATGAGCCGGGGCGAGTGGAACGCGCTCGCCGTGTTCGTGCTGGCCGCCGTCTCCTGGATCGTCATCCCGACGCTCGCGGACGTCGAGTCGATCGCGAACGCCGCGCCGTGGCTGGCGAACGTGTCCGACGCGGGCATCGCGATGGCGGCGGCGGTGCTGCTGTTCGTGCTCCCGGTCGACGGGAAGGCCGGGGTGCGCACGCTGAACTGGGAGACCGCCAAGCAGCTGCCGTGGGGCATCCTGCTGCTCTTCGGTGGCGGCCTCAGCCTGTCCAGCCAGTTCACCGCCACCGGGCTGAGCACCTGGATCGGGGAACGGGTCAGCGCGCTGGACGTGCTGCCGCTGCTGGCGCTCGTCGCGATCACCGTGCTGCTGGTGCTGCTGCTCACCGAGCTGACCAGCAACACCGCCACGGCGGCGGCGTTCCTGCCGATCCTCGGCGGGGTCGCGGTCGGGCTCGGCTACGGGCCGATGGTGCTGGTCGTCCCGGCGGCGATGGCCGCCACCTGCGCGTTCATGCTGCCCGTCGCCACGCCGCCGAACGCGATCGTGTTCGGGTCCGGCTATGTGACCACGGGCCAGATGATCCGCGGCGGCGTGTGGCTCAACGCGATCGGCCTGGTACTGGTCACCCTGACCGCGTACACGCTGGGCGGCTGGGTGCTCGGCATCGCGTTCTGAGCGCCGCTCACCGGGCCAGCGTGAGCAGCAGGACCGCCGCGCCCGCCTCGACGGCGCAGTAGAACCACACGGGGTAGCAGGCGCTCGGCGCGGCCCGGCCCTCGGCCAGGCGGGAGACGACCCGGCCGAGGGCCATCCCGCCGAGCGCCGCCCCGACCGTGAGCACCACCCCGGGACGCACGGACCCGGCACCGAACGCGGTCGCGCCCAGCACGGCCGCCACGGCGACGCCGAAGCCGCCGTAGACGGCGCGGACCTCCGACCGGCCCTCGGGGGTGCCGGCGCCGAGGTGGAACGGCCGGACGAGAGCGGCCGGGGCGATGAGCGCGTACAGTCCCATGCCCAGGAAGAACACGCCGACGGCGAGGATGACGAGGGTGGCCACTGCACGCTCCTTCGGGTTCGTGATGCCGGGGAGGCCAGCATGACCCCGGCGCCGGGCGGCGCGCTTCCGGAAACGTGCCGCGCGGCGCTGTGGCTGTGGGCGGGCGGCGCGCTGTACTCCGGGCCCTCGCTGCGGCTGGACCCGCACTCCGGGTCGGTCGACTGCCTCGCGGTGGGCGTGGACGCCGGGTTCACCGTGCACACCGTGCCCGCGCGGGACCACGACGGGCGCACCGCACGTAGCGCCCTGATCGGCGCCCGGCTGCCGCACCGGCTCGTCGCGGCGGGCGAGCGGATGGTGTTCTGCTACCTGGATCCGGCCTCGGCGCGCGGGCGGGCCTGCCGGTCCCGCATGGGTGAGGGCGGGGACGGGCTGTGGTTCGGTCACGCCGACGAGGCCGCGCTCGCCGGGGCGGCGACGGCCGCCGCGCTCGGCGCGCCCGGTGCGGTGGCCCGCTGGCTGGAGCTCGCCGCACCCGCCGTCCCGGTGCCCGCGCCGGACAACCGGATCGTGGCGGCGGCCGCCCGGCTGCGCGGCGAACGGGGTCCCGCGCTCGCGGCCGCGCAGCTGGCGGCCGAGTCGGGCCTGTCCCTGTCCCGGTTCCTGCGCCTGTTCCGCCGGGAGACCGGCACGAGCTTCCGGCGGTACCGGCTCTGGTCGCGGATGCTGCGCGCGGGTTCGGCCCTCGCCACGGGCGGTGACCTCACCACCGCGGCCGCCGAGGCGGGCTTCGCCAGCCCCTCCCACTTCAGCGACAGCTTCCGCGCGATGTTCGGGCTCGCCCCGAGCGCGCTGCTGGGCACGGGAGTCACCCTCCGGGTGGGCACGCCCCGCGAGTAACGTGACCGGCGTGCCGTTCACGGGTTTCGGCGAGTACGCCGTCGACTTCTTCGACGGCCTCGAGGTGGACAACTCCAAGACGTACTGGCAGGACAACCTGCCGACCTACCGGACCGACGTCCGGGCGCCGATGGAGGCGCTGCTCGCCGAGCTCACCCCCGAGTTCGGGCCGGGTTTCGGCGAGGGGAAGGTGTTCCGGCCGCACCGGGACGTGCGCTTCGCCCGGGACAAGAGCCCGTACAAGACGCACTGCGGGGCGGTCGTCGAGCAAGGCCGCGGCGGCGGTGCCTACTACGTCGAGGTGAGCTCCGCGGGGCTGCGGGTGGGCGGCGGCTGCTTCCACCTGCAGCCGGACCAGCTCGCGCGGTTCCGCCGGGCGGTCGACGCCGACGTCCACGGCGCGGAGCTGGAGCGGATCCTCGCCCGGCTGCGCCGGTCCGGCTGGGAGATCGCGGGGGAGGCGCTGAAGACGCGGCCGCGCGGGTTCCCGCCCGACCACCCGCGCCTCGACCTGCTCCGGCATCGCTCGCTCTACGCGACGAAGGCGTGGGAGCCGGACGACACGCTGCACGAGCGGGCCTGCCTGACCCGCGTGCGGGCGGCGTGGCGGCAGGTGCGGGCGTTCAACGAGTGGGCACGCGATCACGTCGGCACCAGCGAGCGATCCCGCCGGTGACCTTTTCCTTAACGATCTCGGGATCGGTACAGACGTGATGCCTCCGAGGGTTTAAGGTGTGTGAATGTGAGCCGACGAGCGAAGATCGTATGCACCCTGGGTCCGGCGACGGCGACCGCGGAGAAGATCCGCGACCTCGTCGACGCGGGCATGGACGTCGCCCGGATGAACTTCAGCCACGGCAGCCACGGCGACCACAAGCAGGTCTACGACCTCGTGCGGGCCGCGGCCGCCGAGACCGGCAAGGCCGTGGGCATCCTGGCCGACCTGCAGGGTCCGAAGATCCGCCTCGGCACGTTCGCGGGCGGGCCCGTCGAATGGCGGGCCGGCGACCGCGTGCGGATCACGGTGGAGGACGTGCCCGGCACCCACGACCGGGTCTCCACCACGTACAAGGGACTGGCCAGGGACGCCAAGCCCGGCGACCGCCTGCTGGTCGATGACGGCAACGTCGGCCTCGTCGTGGAGGGTGTCGAGGGTCCCGACGTCGTCTGCCAGGTGACCGAGGGCGGTCAGGTCAGCAACAACAAGGGCGTGTCCCTGCCCGGCATGGACGTGTCGGTGCCCGCACTGTCCGAGAAGGACATCGAGGACCTCGAATTCGCCATGGAGCTCGGGGTCGACTTCGTCGCGCTCTCCTTCGTCCGCTCGCCCGCCGACATCGACCTCGTGCACCAGGTGATGGACCGCGTCGGCAAGGGCCGCGCCCCGGTCATCGCCAAGCTGGAGAAGCCGGAGGCGGTGTACAACCTCGAGGCGATCGTGCTCGCCTTCGACGGCATCATGGTCGCGCGCGGCGACCTCGGCGTCGAGCTGCCGCTCGAGCAGGTGCCGCTCGTGCAGAAGCGAGCGATCCAGATCGCGCGCGAGAACGCGAAGCCGGTCATCGTGGCCACGCAGATGCTCGACTCGATGATCAACAACTCGCGGCCGACGCGGGCCGAGGCCTCCGACGTCGCCAACGCCGTGCTCGACGGCGCGGACGCCGTGATGCTGTCCGGGGAAACGAGCGTCGGGCGGTACCCGATCGACACGGTGCGCACGATGAGCCGCATCGTCCAGGCCGTCGAGGCGGACATGCCGACGGTGCCGCCGCTGAGCCACGTCCCGCGCACCAAGCGCGGCGTCATCTCCTACGCGGCCCGCGACATCGGCGAGCGCCTCAACGCGAAGGCCCTCGTGGCGTTCACCCAGTCCGGCGACACCGTGCGCAGGCTCGCGCGCCTGCACACGCGGCTGCCGCTGCTGGCGTTCACGCCGCTGGAGAGCGTCCGCTGCCAGCTCGCCATGACCTGGGGCACCACGGCGCGGATCGTGCCCCAGGTGGACTCGACCGACCGCATGATCCAGCAGGTCGACCACGCGATGCTGGAGACCGGCCGCTACCAGCCCGGTGACCTCGTGGTCATCGTGGCCGGGTCGCCGCCGGGCACGGTCGGCTCCACCAACCTCATCCGGGTGCACCGCCTCGGCGAGGAGGACCACGCCTGAGGGTTGCGTGCCTCACCGATGGCGCGGCCCGGGGCGCGGACGGGTGGCGGACCGTGTTGAATCGCGGGCATGACTGAGCTGGCGAGGGAGGCCGCGTCCGGGCTCGACGAGGACACCGGCGTCGGCGGGCAGCGGGTGCTCGACCGCCTGGTGGCCCTGCTGGACCTGGAGAAGATCGAGGAGAACATCTACCGCGGGGTGAGCCCTCCGCACTCGCCGACCCGGGTGTTCGGCGGCCAGGTGGCGGGTCAGGCGCTCGTCGCGGCCGGGCGCACGGTGCCCGCGGAGCGCAAGGTCCACTCGCTGCACGCGTACTTCATCCGCGGCGGTGACCCGAAGGTGCCGATCGTCTACGAGGTGGACCGCATCCGCGACGGCCGGTCGTTCACCACCCGCCGGGTGGTGGCCGTCCAGCACGGCAAGGCGATCTTCGCGCTGTCGGCCTCGTTCCAGCTGGAGGAGGACGGGGTCGAGCACGCCGAGGAGATGCCGGACGTGCCGCCGCCCGAGTCGCTGCCGACCCTCGCGGAGCGGGCCGAGGGCTACGCCGAGCAGCTCGGCCTGCGCACCATGCCCCGCCCGATCGACGTCCGGTACGTCAACGACCCGCCGTGGGTGACGAGGACGACGGGGGAGCGGCCCGCCCGCAACCAGGTGTGGATGCGTGCCGACGGCGCCCTGCCCGACAGCCAGCTGCTGCACGTCTGCGTGCTCACCTACGCCTCGGACATGACGCTGCTCGACTCGGTGCTGGCCCGGCACGGGGTGTACTGGGACGCCGACCCGGTGCTGGGCGCGAGTCTCGACCACGCGCTGTGGTTCCACCGGCCGTTCCGGGCCGACGAGTGGTTCCTCTACGATTCGGCCTCGCCCTCCGCCTCGGGCGCCCGGGGCCTGGCGACCGGCCGGTTCTTCGCTCGCGACGGGACGCACATCGCGACCGTGGTGCAGGAGGGGCTCATCCGCGTGCTGCGGTCGTGAGCGGGGTGGCCTCCCGGCAAGTGGAACTCGTGTTCCGGTCAGCGTGCGTAGTGCAGTGCGGAACCGGCGCGGCGCCGATGCCGCGCGGCGGCGGGCGCTGGCTCGCCCGCGCCGTCCCCGAGGGCCAGCTGCGCGGCGAGGTAGGCCCGGCACGGCAGCTTCCGGCGCCGCCGGAACGACAGTCCGCGTCGGCGGCCGTGGCAGACGGAGCAGTACCCCCGGGGATCGAGCGGGTGGTCGGCCAGCACCGCGCGCAGGGCCTCCACCAGCAGGGCGACCTCACGGTGCGCGGCGCCGGCCTCGCCGTTCGCGGACGCCGTGAGCTCGGCGAGCCTGCTGTGCACGCTCGCCTGCAGCGGACTGACGATCGGATCGCGCGCGACCACCTGTACTCCCCACTCTCCTGCCAGGATGTCCCGGAAGCGACGTCCGGCGTGAGAATACCCACCGACCCTGCAAATTGCAGTCCACCGATTGGGCAACAACCTGCCGGTCGCGCCGGAAATGCATCACCGGTTTCGCAAACGGCTGGTTAGATGTGCGACCAGAGGGGACTCGTGAGCCGGAGGTGAAGCCATGACACGGGGTCACGGCCCGACCGTGCGGCGGCGCAGGCTGGCCAGCGAGCTGCGCAGACTGCGGGAGGCGGCCGAGCTGACCATCGACGAGGTCGGCGAGAAGCTCGAGTGCTCCGCCTCCAAGATCAGCCGGATCGAGACCGGCCACGTCGGCGTCACCCCGCGCGACGCGCGCGACATGCTCGAGCTCTACGGCATCACGGGGGACGAGCAGGAGGCCCTGGTCCAGCTGGCCCGCGAGGCGCGCAAGCGGGGCTGGTGGCAGGCCTACAACGAGGTGTTCACCGGCGCCTTCGTCGGGCTGGAGGCCGACGCCAGCTCGCTGCGCGCCTTCCAGGCCCTGCTGGTCCCCGGCCTGCTGCAGACGGAGCGCTACGCCAGGGCCGTGATCAGGGCGATGCGCCCCGACGCGCCCGAGGCCGAGGTGGAGCGCAGGGTGGCGGCGCGCATGGCACGGCAACAGCTGCTCGCCGACCCCTCGCCGCCCGAGTACTGGGCGGTCATCGACGAGGCGGTGGTGCACCGCGTCGTCGGCGGAGCCGACGTCATGGCCGAGCAGCTGGCCCGGCTGGTCGAGGTGGGGCAGCTGCCGCACGTGACGATCCAGGTGGTCCCGTTCGGGGCGGGGGCGCACCCCGGGATGGAGGGACCGTTCCTCATCCTCGGGTTCCCGGAACAGATCGACCCCGACGTGGTGTACGTCGACAGCACCACCAGCGGTCTGTACCTCGAGATGGCGGCCGATGTCCGCCGGTACTCGCTGATGTTCGATCATTTGCGGGCCGCCGCGCTCAAGCCGGACGACTCGATCCATCTGATCGCCGAGGCGGGCAGGCGGTATCGGAACAAGTGAGCAGTGCCCCAGGGGCCTGCCCGTACGACAGAGCACAGTGAGGAGTGGGGAAATGGTGGCCGAAGCCGACCTTTCCGGGCTGCAATGGCGCAAGAGCACCTACAGCGGTGGCGGCAACGACTGCGTCGAGGTGGCGTTCACCGTGGACGGTGCCGCCGTGCGCGACTCGAAGAACCCGGCCGCGGGTGCCCTGCGGATCCCGGCGGCGCACTGGGACGCGCTGCTCGCCGCGGCCCGGACGGGAGAACTCGACCCGCACTGAGTGCCGTCCCGAGGCACTCGGCCCCGGCCCCTTACCCCGGTCCCACCCGCTCGACCGTGCGTAAGGGGCCGGTTCGCGTCCGGGCGACGTGATCGCCCGATGCCGCCGCCCGGCCCTCAGCACCACTGTCGAGTCCGTCGCGAACGGACGAGAGAGTGGAAGAGGACATGTCGATGGTCAGGGAATGGGGCCTGGACGGACTGCAGGCCGAGGTCGCCTACCGGGTCGAGGATCTGCGCAGGGCGGGCCGTGGCGGCCGGGCGGCCCGTGCCGCTCGCGCCGCCCGCCCGTGGCGGCGGCGCGGCTCCGGCGTGCGGCGGGTGGAGGTACCGCCGCAGCGCGCCGGCGAGCACGAGCGGGCGCCCGAGCGCGCGGCCTGAGGGCCGGCCGTGTGGCGCGGTTCCCCTTCCGCGAAATCAGTAGCGGAATTGTCGGACGGGTAGGCCACAATGCATCTCGTGGCTCGCCTCGGATCCGGGATCCCGCTCGTCGGTCGTGTCGACGAGCGGTCGAGGCTGCGCGCCGCGCTCGCGGCCGCGGAGGGCGGCACGGCGGGGGCGGTCCTGCTGTCGGGGGACGCGGGCGTCGGCAAGACGCGGTTGCTCACCGACCTCGCCGAACACGCCGCCGAGCGGGGCGCCCTCGTGCTCACCGGCCGCTGCCTCGACATGCGCGATGGCGGGGTGCCCTACCTGCCCTTCGCCGAGGCGCTCGCCCCGCTGACCGCGATGGAGGACGGCCGGGTCGGCGCGGCGCTGCGGTCGCGGCCCGCGCTCGGCAGGCTGCTGCCCCAGCTGCAGGTCGTGCCACCCGCCACCGGCGAGTACGCGCAGGTGCCCACGGCCGACGCGGAGTCGCCGCACCGGGCCAGGTCCGCGCAGGACGTCGGCGAGCTGCAGCTGTTCGACGCGGTGCTGGGGCTGCTCACCGAGCTCGCCGGGCACCGGCCGGTGGCGCTGGTGCTGGAGGACCTGCACTGGGCCGACGGCGCCACCCGCAACCTCGTGTCGTTCCTGCTGTCCCGGCTGCGGGCGCAGCGCCTGCTGGTGATCGTCAGCTACCGCGAGGAGGACGTGTACCGGCGGCACCCGCTGCGGGCGCTGCTGTCCGAGCTGGTGCGGCTGCCCACGGTGGACCGGGTCGACCTGCGGCCGTTCGGCCCGGCCGAGGCACGGAGCTTCGTCGAGGCGCTGGCCGAGGAGCCGTTGCCCGCTGAGGTCGTGGCCGACGTGGTGGAGCGCTCGGAGGGCAACCCGTTCTTCGCGGAGGAGCTGCTGGCCTCCGGCACGTGTACCGACCTGCCCGCCGGGCTGGCCGAGGTGCTGCTGGCCAGGCTCGAACAGCTGGCCCCGGCCACCCGGCGGGTGCTGCGCGCGGTCGCCGTGGCGAGCGACGCGGTGGCCCACGCCGCGCTCGCGGAGGTCTCCGGCCTCGGGGAGCTGGAGCTGGACGAGGCGTTGCGCGAGGCGGTGCAGCACCACGTGCTCGTCATCGAGAACGGCTTCTACACCTTCCGGCACGCGCTGCTGCAGGAGGCCGTGTACGGCGACGTGCTGCCGGGTGAGCGTGGCCGGATGCACGCGGCCTACGCCGCACGTATCCGGTCCAAGCCGCAGGGCCGGGGCCACGACGCCAAGCTGGCCTACCACAGCATGCGCAGCAGGGACTTCCCGACGGCCCTGGCCGCGCTCGTGCCTGCGGCGCACGAGGCCGAAGGACTCGGCGCGCCCGGCGCCGCGCTGCGGCACATCGAGCAGGCGCTGGAGATCTGGGACGCCGTGCCCGCCGGCGAACGGCCCGAGGGTGTGGACGAGCTGAAGCTGCTGCACAAGGCGTCGTTCTTCGCCGGTACCTCCGGGGAGCCGGAGCGCGCGATCGCGTTCGCGCGCTCGGCGGTGGACGCGCTCGGGCCCGACACGGACCGCGAGCGGGCCGCGCAGACGTGGCGCAGGCTCGCCGAGGCACTGATGGCGACCGACAGCACGTTCGACGAGTCGGTCGAGCCGATCTCGCGGGCGTGGGAGCTGGTGGCCGACAGCGAGGCCAGCACCACGCGTGCGTGGGTGCTGGCGACCCGGGCCCAGATCATGCGCGGGATCGAGCGGTTCGACGACGCGGAGTGGAGTGCCCGCACCGCGGTGGCCGACGCCAGGGCCGTCGGGGCGGGCGGGGCGGAGGCCGCCGCGCTCACCATGCTGGGCGCGCTCGCCGACTCGGCGGGAGACCCGCAGCGGGCCAGGACACTGCTGCGGGAGGCCGTGGCCAAGGCGAGGGCGGCCGGGGCGATCACCATCGAGCTGAGGGCGATGTACTTCCTCGCGCTCAGCCACGACGACCTGGCCGAGATCGACGTCGCGATCGATCTCTACCAGCGCGGCATCGACCGGGCGGAGGAGACGGGACTGAGCTGGAGCTCGTTCGGGCTGGGGGTTCGAGCGAGACATCTCTTCCTCCGCTACGTCAGCGGCGACTGGCCGGACGGCACGGACCCGGGCCAGCCGAGATCGCCGGTGTCGAGCACGGTGACGGCCATGCTCGCGGCGTCCTGGGTGTACCTCGTGGTGGCGCGGGGGCGGTTCGCCGAGGCCGAGCGTCTCGTCGCCGACCTCCGCGCCCAGCGGCGCACCGATGTGCTGATCGCGCTTGCCGCGGCGGCCGCGGGCACCGAGCTGGCGTCCTGGCAGGGTGAGCACGCGGAGGCGGTGCACCGGGCCAGGGAGGGCATCGGCTGGCTGGAGAGCTTCTTCCCGTGGGCGCTGGCAGGCCTGCGGGCGGGTGCGCTCGGGCTGGAGGCGTGTGCCGCGTGGGCGGCCGAGGCGCGGCGGCGGGGGGACGCCGGGGCGGAGGCGGAGGCCGCGGCCGAGGCGGAGCGGCTTCTCGCGCACGTCCGTGGCTGTGCGCGGCACGGCCGCCCGCGCGCCGGCACGCTCGGGCGCGAGGGCCAGGCCTGGCTCGCCAGGGCCGAGGCGGCCGCCGCCGGCGTCGCGGGGCAGGGCGACCCGGCGCTGTGGGCGAAGGCCGTGGAGGCGTTCGGCTACGGCGCGGTGTACGACCAGGCGGTGTGCCGGCTGCGGCACGCCGAGGCGCTGCTGGCCGCGGGCGACGCCGGGGCCGCGGGCGACGAGCTGCGGGAGGCGCACCGGGTGGCGCGCGGGCTGGGCGCCCGGCCGCTGCTGGAGGCGGTGCGGGAGCTCGCGCACCGGGCGCGGACCGATCTGCCGGGCGAGCGCCCGCGCCGGGACGTGCTGGACCCGCTCACCGAGCGGGAACGGGCCGTGCTGGAACGGGTCGCGCTCGGCCGCACCAACCGCCAGGTCGGCGAGGAGCTGTTCATCAGCGAGAAGACGGTGAGCGTGCACCTGTCGCGGGTGATGGCGAAGCTGGGCGCGGGCAGGCGTGCCGAGGCCGTCGCCATCGCCTACGACCGGGGCCTGCTGGAACGCTGACCGCCGCGTCCGCGCCGCGAGCACGCTCGCCCGATCCGCGAGTCCCCCGCTCAGACTCGCGAGTTCCGCGCTCGGTGCCGCACGTTCGCCGCTCCCGGAGTGAGATTCCCGCAGGTGGGGGCTAGCGGCCGGGGACGCGGCGCAGGGCCTTGAGGCTCGCGGTCATGCCCTTCACCCACAGCGCGGGCGGCAGGCCGCGCACCGGGCGCAGCCGCAGCCCGCGCTGCACGGCGATCGCCTGCGCCTCGGTGTACTTGAGCAGGCCCTCGGCGGCGTTGCGGCGGCCGACGCCGGACTCCTTCATCCCGCCCATCGGGACGCCGACGGTGCCGAACGTGGCGGCGTAGCCCTCGTTGACGTTGACCGTGCCCGCCTTCAGCCGGGTGGCCACCTCCCAGCCGCCCCGTTCGTCGCCCGACCACACGCTCGCGTTGAGGCCGTACGGCGTGTCGTTGGCGCGCTCGACCGCGTCGTCGACGTCGGTGTAGCCGTAGATCGACACCACCGGGCCGAAGGTCTCGTCGGCGTACAGCTTCGCCCGCTCGGTGACGCCGGTGAGGATCGTCGGCTCGTAGAACAGCGGGCCCAGGTCGGGCCGGGCGCGCCCGCCGGTGAGCACCGTCGCGCCGCCGGCCCTGGCGTCGTCCACGTGCGCGGAGACGGCGGCCAGCTGCTCGGCCGTCGTGAGCGACCCCATGCCCGCGCTGTAGTCCAGCGCGCCGCCGAGCCGCAGCGCCTCCGTGCGGCGCACGAACTCCCGCGTGAACCGCTCGCGGATGTCCTCGTGCACGTAGATCCGCTCGACGGAGACACACAGCTGGCCGGCCGAGGAGAAGCACGCGGTGACCGCGCCCGCCGCCGCCCTGGCGACGTCGGCGTCGGGCAGCACGATCATGGGGTTCTTGCCGCCGAGCTCGAGGGAGAAGCCGGTGAGGCGCCGCGCGATCCGGGCGGCGAGGTCCTTGCCGGTCGGGGTCGAACCGGTGAAACAGACGTAGTCGGACTCCTCGACGAGGGCGTCGCCGATGCGGGAGCCGCGGCCCAGCACGATCTGCCAGGTGTCCGTGGGGAGGCCGGCCCGCTCGGCCAGCTCGTGCAGCCACAGCGCCGACAGCGCGGTCTGGTTGTCCGGCTTCTGCACCACCGCGTTGCCCGCCAGCAGCGCGGGCAGCACGTCCATCGCGGTCAGCGCGAGCGGGTAGTTCCACGGCGAGACGATCCCGACCACGCCCTTGGGGTGGCGGACCTCGCCCGCCTTCGTGAGCAGGGGGAACACGCCCGGGGCGCGGCGGGGCGCCAGCAGCTTGCGGCCGCGCTTGCCGTAGTAGGCCGACACCAGTGCGGTGGCGGCGACCTCGTCGAAGGCGTCCAGCCGGGCCTTGCCCGCCTCGATCTGCACGAGGTCGAGTGCCTCCTCCTGCTGTTCGAGGAGGAGGTCGTGCAGGGCGAGCAGCACGCGGGCGCGCTCGGCCACCGGCCGCGCGGCCCAGGCGCGCTGCGCGCGCCGTGCGGCGCGGAACGCCGCGCGGGCGTCGGCGTCGGTGGCCTGCGGCAGCGTGGCGATCGGCTGACCGGTGAACGGCGCGGTCATCTCCACGGGCGCGGAGTCCTTGCCGCCGGTCACGCGCTCCAGCAGAGTGGCCGCCCGCGAGGCCGGGGGAGCGCCCGCGACTCCGCCGAGGGTGGCCGGCCGGCCGGGCTTCGCCGGGATCGTGCTCGTCATGCCGCCTCCGAAAGCACCTCGAGGACAACGTTGTTACCGACGAGTAGAGCATACCGGGGGTATGCCGGGCCAGTCTCCGGTCACGCCGGGGCGGCGTAGAGGGACACCGCGATCCGCTTCCACTCCTCCAGCAACTGCTTGCGCCGCTGGGGGTCGCCGCCCAGCTCGGCGTCGAGAGCCAGCCCGCGCGTCAGGTTCACCGTCAGCCAGTACAGCATCTCCAGCTTGGCCCGGGGAAGCTCGCCCGCGATCCCGGCGATGTGCTCGAGGGTGGAGCGGCCGAGCGCGCGGTCGACCGGCCGGATGGCCGCGCGCAGCCGCGGATCGGTGCGCGCGGCGATCCACAGTTCGGTGACCGCGGTGGAGAGCGTGCCCGAGTAGGCGTCCCACAGCACGTCGATCGCCGCGGCGACCCGCTCCGGTCCCTCCGGCAGCCGGGCGACCTCGGGGGCGCGCTGCGCCTTGAGCCTGGTGGCGAGGTGTTCCACCGCGGCGGCCATCAGCTCGGCCTTGCCGGTGAAGTGGTGCTGCAGGGCACCCTTCGACACGCCCGCGCGGGCGCAGATCTCCTGCACCGAGGCGCGCGCGTAGCCGATCTCGACGAGGCAGTCGATCGTCGCGTCGAGCAGCGCCGCCCTGGTCTGCGCCCGCCGCTCCGCCTGGGTGCGGTGTCCTCGGTTGCCGGTCGTCACGCGCCTGCCTTTACCCGCCTCGGGAGCCCATGTACATTCCAGTCAGAACTTACATTCCAAGCGTCATGTTTTCCAGTCGCGCCGGACAGGGAGGAAGCGGTCGTGCCGCTGCAGACCCAGAGAAGCTCCTGGATGACCGAGGACCTGGACGACTTCCGGGACCTCGCCAGGACCTTCTGCCAGAAGGAGCTCACGCCGCACCAGGAGCGGTGGATCGAGGCCAAGCAGGTCGACCGCGAGTTGTGGACCAAGGCGGGCGAGGTCGGGTTGCTCGCACTGTCCGTCCCGGAGGAGTACGGCGGGGGCGGCGGGACGTTCGCGCACGAGACCGTGCTGTACGAGGAGCAGGCCCGCTCCGGCGACGGAGCCTGGGGCGTCTCCGTCCACAACGGCATCGTGGCCCACTACCTGCTGGCCTACGCGTCCGAGGGGAAGAAGCGGGAGTGGCTGCCGAAACTCGCCAGCGGCGAGTACGTCGGCGCCATCGCCATGACCGAGCCCGGCACGGGTTCCGACCTGCAGGGCATCAAGACCCGGGCGGTGCGCGACGGTGACTCCTATGTGATCAACGGAGCGAAGACGTTCATCACCAACGGCGCGCACGCCGACCTCGTCGTGGTCGCGTGCAAGACCGATCCGGACGCCGGGGCGCAGGGCATCTCGCTGATCGTCGTCGAGACCGACGCGCCCGGCTTCCGCCGGGGACGGGTGCTCGACAAGGTCGGCCTCAAAGGACAGGACACCGCCGAGCTGTTCTTCGACGACGTGCGCGTGCCCGCGGAGAACCTGCTCGGCGAGGCGGAGGGGCAGGGCTTCGTCCAGCTCATGCAGCAGCTGCCGCAGGAACGGCTGCTGATCGCCGTCACGGCGGTGGCCGGGATGGAGGCGGCGATCGACCAGACGATCACCTACACCAAGGACCGGACGGCGTTCGGCAGGCCCGTCTTCAGCTTCCAGAACACGAAGTTCACCCTCGCCGAGGCCGCCACGGAGGCCGCCGTCGCCCGCGCGTTCCTCGACCAGTGCATCGAGCGGCACCTGCGGGGCGAGCTGGACGTGCAGGGCGCCGCGATGGTGAAGCTGTGGACCACCGAGCGGGTCAACCGGGTGATCGACGACTGCGTGCAGCTGTTCGGCGGCTACGGCTACATGATGGAGTACCCCGTGGCGCGCGCCTGGGCGGATGTCCGGATCTCGCGCATCTTCGGCGGCACCAACGAGATCATGAAGGAAATCATCTCCCGGACGCTGTAGAGAAAGGGTGCGACCGATGAAGGCTGGACCGCTGAGCGGGCTCAAGGTGGTGGAGCTCGCCGGGCTGGCGCCCGCGCCGTTCGCGTGCACGATCCTCGCGGACCTCGGCGCGGACGTCGTCCGGGTCGACCGCGCGACGCCGGGAGAGGACGTGCTCGGCTTCCCGTACGACCCGCTGATGCGCGGGCGCCGCACGATCGGCGTGAACACCAAGACGTCCGAGGGCGTCGAGGTCGTGCTGAAGCTGGCGGAGAAGGCCGACGTGCTCGTGGAGGGTTTCCGTCCCGGCGTCGCCGAGCGCATGGGCCTCGGCCCGGAGCAGGTGCACGAACGCAACCCGAGGCTGGTCTACGGCCGGATCACCGGCTGGGGTCAGGACGGGCCGCTGGCACCGAGGGCGGGCCACGACATCAACTACATCGGCCTCGCGGGCGCGCTGGAGCCGGTCGGCAGGGCGGGGGAGCGGCCGGTGCCGCCGCTCAACCTCGTCGCCGACTTCGGCGGCGGCGGGCTGTTCCTCGCGATGGGTGTGCTCGCCGCGCTCTACGAGCGCACGTCCTCGGGCCGGGGACAGGTCGTGGACGCGTCCATGGTGGACGGCGCCGCGCTGCTCACCACCCACCTGCACGGGCTGAAGGCGGCCGGGGTGTGGGGCGGCGAGCGGGGCGAGAACATGCTCGACGGCGGTGCCCCCTTCTACGACACCTACGAGACCGCCGACGGCAAGTACGTCGCCGTCGGCGCGATCGAGATGCGGTTCTGGGCCGCCCTGGTGCAGGTGCTCGGGCTGGACGGCGAGGAGCTGCCGTCGCATCTCGACAAGAACGAGTGGCCACGGCTGCGCAAGATCCTCGCCGAGGCCATCGGCAAGCACACCCGCGACGAGCTCGTCGCCAGGGCGGAGGGCACGGACGCCTGCCTGACCCCCGTGCTGTCGCCGTGGGAGGCCGCCGAGCACCCGCACAACGCCGCGCGCGGCACCTTCGTCGACGTCGGTGGCGTGGTGCAGCCCGCGCCCGGTCCGAAGTTCGACCGCACGCCACCGGACGTGCCCGAGCCGCCGCACGACAAGGGCGCCGACACCCTGGAGGTGCTGGCCGAGCTCGGGCTGGATGACGGGGAGATCGAGCGGCTCCGCGCGGCAGGCGCGGTCGTCTGACCGCGCGAGTCCCCCGCCCAGCACCGCGAGTGCCGCGTTCCGGACCGCGCGTGCCGCGCTCGGGGCCACCGGCGGCCCCGAGCGCGGCGGGCTCCGGGCGTGTCCGCCTGCGCCGGCGCCTGGTGTTCTCCTACACTGGGCCCGATTCGCCAATACGATGAGTCACGAAGGTCCCCCGCCTGCGTGATTACCCGTCGGAAGGCTCCCGGGTGGGGCATGATGGCGGTAGCGGTTGAGGGAGGAACGCGGTGCCGGGTTACCGGCCGGCCCGCTGACAGGAATCGGGTGGTGCCATGTCGCCGGGAATCAAGAAGGTCCTCATCTTCGGCGTCGTCGCCCTCGTTCTGTTCTTCTTGATCAGCCGTCCCACGGAATCCGCCGAAGCCGTCCAGACGGCGCTCGGCTGGCTCCGCGACGGCGCGGAGGCCATCGTCACGTTCGTGCAGAGCTTGTTCTCCTGAGCCCACAGCGCACTCGCCGGCACCGGGACCCGGTGCCGGCCTTCTTGCTGCGCATCCCGCACTCAGCTACGCAGTGTCACATTTCTCGGGATGTGGCCTGGATTACTGCACCATCCGGGTGGATTGCGGGGCTGAACACGCTGGTCACCGAATTCGTCCTCCGGAAGGTCTGGCGAACGGCTGGCCCCCTCTCCTACGGTGCTCACATTGCGTGATCGACCGGTCATCGGAGGGCTCACGCTCGATATCTCGAACAACGTTGCTCGACCAGTCCTGACACACACCAGTGCGTTGCTGAAGGAGGCAGGGATGACGGGAGATCCCGGAGTTGACGCGTTGATCCGGCAGTGGGCGGCCGAGCGCGAGCAGAGCGCGGAGGACAGGGAGATCGACCGGATCGCGTCGGAGTGGCTCGCGGACGCCCCGCGGCCCGCTCCCGGGATTCCCGGGCAGCGCAGGCGCGCGGGTGCGACGGGCTGGGCGCCCGTCGACGCGGCCGACCCGGGCTACCTCGCGGCGATGCGGGAACGCCTGCCCGACGCCCCCGAGGAGCTGCTGACCGCCGCCGCGGGCTGGTGGCAGATGATCGGCGACGTGAGCGAGGCCGAGCGCTGGTGGGACGCCGGCATCAGCCCGCTCGACCAGCGCGCGCTCGACTACCGCGCCGCCGGGCTCGCCCCGGAGGACCTCGCCAAGCGGCTCGGCCCGCTGACGGTGCTCGAGCACCTGCGCCGGGGCAGCGCCCCCGCCTGGTGCGTGGCGCGGCTGTCCCGGCAGCAGCGCCGCGAGGCCGCGGGCTGACCCTCGGCGGCCGCGCCCCGTGACGCGCCCGCCCGGGAGCACGGGGCGCGCGGCCGCGTAACGCTAGCCTGGCCCCGGTCGTTGTCCATCCAACAGGCCGGCCGGAGGCCGGTGGAACGTCCAGGGGAGGCTCGGGTACGTGCACGGCGCTGAGGTGGACGACGCTGCCGACGGTGCCCACGGTGCCCACGGCAGTGACACCGCGGTGCACGCCGTGGACGCGCCCAGGCAACCCGGCCGGCCCGCGCTGGCGGTGCTCGGCAGGCTGCTGATCGTCGTCGCGGTGCTCGGCTCCGCCGCGGGCGGGGTCTGGCTCGTCGCCAGGGCCGCCGCGCCGGAGGCGAGCCCCACCACCACCGACATCCCCGCCCTGCAGGTCGAGGCGGCCGACGTCGAACCGGGCTCGGCGGCCCCGGTGGCCAACACCGTCGCCGGCGCGCAGGGCCCCGGCGGCAGGGCCCCGCAACCCCAGCCGCAACGGCAGCGGCCGACGGGGCTCGCCGACTGGGCGCAGCGCACCTCGGCCGTGATCGGTGTTCCGGCCAGGGCGCTCGTGGCGTACGGCAACGCCGAGCTGGTGCTGCGGGACGTGCAGCCCGGCTGCCGCGTCTCGTGGGCCACGCTCGCGGGGATCGGCCGCATCGAGTCCGACCACGGCCGCTACGGCGGCGCGGTCCTCGGCGAGGACGGCACGCCGTCGAAGCCCATCATCGGGGTGCCGCTCAACGGCTCGTCCGGCGTGCGGTCGATCAGCGACACCGACGGCGGGCGGCTCGACGGCGACGCGGTGCACGACCGCGCCGTCGGGCCGATGCAGTTCATCCCCGGCACCTGGGCCCGCTGGGGTTCCGACGCCACCGGGGACGGTCTCGCCGACCCGCAGCAGATCGACGACGCCGCCCTGTCGGCGGCCCGGTACCTGTGCGCGGGCGGGCGGGACATGGCCAGTGCCGACGGCTGGTGGGCGGGCATCCTGTCCTACAACAACTCGGTGGAGTACGCGCAGAAGGTGTTCGGCCTCGCCGACGGCTATGCGCGGCAGGCCAGGGCCGTCACCTCGGGTTGAGGCGGCCACCTGCGGGACCGCATCGCGCCGCGGGTGCTAGCGTCGAAGGCGTGTCCGCACGCTCCACGACCGCTCGGCGACTCGCGATCGTCGCGGTGTGCCTGCTGAGCCTGGTCGCCGCCTGCGCGCTGGCGTGGTGGCAGTGGGAGCGGTACGCCTCGGCGGGCGGGACCTTCCAGAACCTCGGCTACGTGCTGCAGTGGCCGCTGTTCGGGCTGTTCCCGGCGTTCGTGTTCTGGCGGATCCGCAAGCTGCGGCGGCGGGAACGCGAGCACGAGGGCGAGAGCACCGAGGGCCGTGCCCGCGCCGCGCCCGCGGCCGTGCCCGCGCCGCGTCCCTCCGCGCGGCACGGGGGACCGCCTCCCGACGGGGAGGACGAGGAGGACCGGCAGCTGGCCGAGTACAACAGGTACCTGGCGGAACTGAACGCCCGCGATCAAGAGGTGAAATGACATGGTGACGACGGAACGTGACGGCACGGTGGCGCCTGCCCCGGCGGTGGGCGGGGCGCTGGCGCGGTTCCGGGTCGCCGCCTTCGTCACCGGTCTCGGCCTGCTGGGCCTCGTCGCGGTGATGGTGCTGCGGTACGGGTTCGGTGACCCGGAACCGTCCGCCGTCTACTCGCCGATCCACGGGGTGATCTACATGATCTACCTCGTGGTCGCCGTCGACCTGGCGCTGAAGGCGCGGTTCTCGGTGAAGGGCACGGTGGCCGTGCTGGCCGCGGGCTGCGTGCCCTTCCTGTCGTTCTACGCCGAGCGCAAGGTGACGCAGCGGGTCAGGGCCGGCCGTCGGCTCTGACCCGGACCGAGTACGGCGGCACCGTACTCGCCCGCAGGGTGTCGGCGTCGATCGAGGCCGGGCGGTAGCCGGCCCGCCCGAGCCGCTCGACCATGCGGCCGACGGGATCCTCCACCTGGTCGGGCCGTCCGGTGAGGAACGCCCACTCGTGCTCGTCCGAGCCGAAGTACACGACCGTGCCGAACAGGTCGGTGAAGCGGTCCCACGCGCCGATCAAGGTGTCGTTGCGCCACAGCGTCGGGCAGCCCGCCTGGCACACCACGACCCCGCCGGGCGCGAGCAGCCCGGCGCAGCGGCGCAGGAACTCCTTGCCGTACAGGCGGTTGTGCTGTGCCGCCGGGTCGGAGTTCTCGTCCGGCAGGTCGATCACCACGACGTCGTAGCCGGGTGTGGCTTCGGCGAGGAACTCCCAGCCGTCGCGGTAGTGCACGCGGATGCGGCCCTCGCCACGCTCCGCCTCGGCCAGCTCGGCGGGGGAGTAGCCGTAGGGGAGGTGTTCCGCGCAGGCCCGGACGGTGACGTCGTCGATGTCGACGTGGTCGACGAGCTCGGCGCCCTCGGCGACCGCGAGCTGGCTCACCACCCCCTCACTGGAGCCGATCACGAGCACGCGGCGCACCTGGTCGGCCAGCAGCATCGCGGGGACGAGCAGCGCCTCGTGATACACGAGCTGGCTCGCCTCGGTGCTCTGCCGTTCGTCGTCACAGAACAGGGACACGCCCTGCGTGGTGCGGCCGACCACGACGTGCTGGTACCCGGTGTGCGTGTCGAGGACGACGTCGGAGACGTCCCACACCCGGGTCAGGCCCGGGCCGAGCGGTTCGACGATCTGGGTGGACATTCACTTCCCCACGGTGGCGGGCTGGCGGCCGCGCTGGATGGTGGACACGGCCATCGAGTCGGTGCCGAGTGCGTTGGCGAGCAGGCGCACGGCTTGCTGGGGATCGGCACGCTCACCACAGGTGAAGACGTCGACGAACACCGAGCCGAACTCGGGGTAGGTGTGCATCGACGCGTGCGACTCCGCGAGCATCGCCAGAACCGTGACCCCCTGCGGTTCGAATTGGTGGGCGATCACCTCGCACACCGTGGCCCCGGCCTCGGTCAACGTGTCCGCAAGCGTTCGTCGCAGGAACTCACTGTCGTCCAGCAGCTCCGGTTTGATCCCGTCGAACTCCGCGAGAACATGCTTGCCGGAAAACACGCCGACCGGGGTGAACTCACTCGGCACTGATCAGCCTCCCTCCAGAAATGCAGTACGTGCGCAACGGTTCGATCCCGTTGAACGCTACCGATGAATAGCTCGCCGTGTAGGCGCCCGCCGCGAGAATGTCGAGTCGGTCACCCGAACGCAAGGACAGCGGCAGCCGGTACGGTGTTCGCTGGTAGAGCACGTCGTCACCATCGCATGTCGGTCCGGCGATGATCACGGGACCGTCGTCGGGTGTGTGCTCGCCGACAGGTTCGAAACGGTAGGCGATCGCCTCGTTCTCGGTCTCGGCCAGTCCGTTGTACCTTCCGATGTCGAGGTACACCCAGCGATGCGGGTCCATGGCGGACTTCCGGGTCACGAGCACGGCCTCGCACCGGATCAACCCGGCCTCGGCGACCACGGCGCGGCCGGGTTCGAGCACGAGTGCGGGTGCCTCGCCGGGGAAGTGCGCGTGCAGCGCGGACCGCAGCGCCGCGGCGTAGGCGGTGACGGGCGGGGCCTGGTCGGTGTAGCTCACGCCGAGCCCGCCGCCGACGTTGAGCCTGCGGGGGCGCGCTCCGCGGGCGGCCGCGTCGGTGGCGACCTTGGCGGCCAGGGCGATCGCGCCGTCCCAGGCGGCGGGGTCGAGTTGCTGCGAGCCGACGTGGAAGCTGATGCCCGCGGGGTCGAGCCCGAGTTCGGCCGCGCGCACGAGCAGCGCGGCGGCCTCGTCGGGCGCGCAGCCGAACTTGCGGCCGAACGGGGTCACCGACGCCGGCGGGTCGACGAGCAGCCGCACCGAGACCTCCGCGCCTGGCGCATGCCGCGCGATGTTCTCCAGATCGTCGGTCGCCTCGCAGGCGAACTCGCGGACGCCCGCGGCGTGCGCCATGGCGATCGCCGACGGCTTCTTGACGGTGTTGCCGTAGGACAGCGTGTCCGCACGCGCGCCTGCGGCGAGGCAGAGGTCGATCTCGGCGGGGCTGGCCACGTCGAAGCTCGCGCCCTCCGCGCGCAGTGCGCGCAGGACGGCGGGTTCGGGGTTGGCCTTGACGGCGTACTGGATGCGGGTCGCGGGGCCGAACGCGGCGGCGAGTGCCCGGTAGCGGTCGGCGGCGGTGTCGACGTCCACCACGAGGCACGGGGTGGGGGGTTGCTGGTCGTCCAGGAAGCGGCGGATCCGGTCGAACGGGGTGCTCACTCTCGCAGTCTCTCGCCTCTCTCGATCGTCTCGGTGCTCTCGCTGGTGTCGGTGCTGTCGGCGGTCGGATGGTGCTCCCGGTCATCCGGGCGGGCGCGCGTACCGGCCCGGTCCCCAGTGTGCCGGACCGTGTCGGCGAAGGTGCGGGAACGAGCACGGTACCGGTCCCGCTCGCGCGGTGCGCGTGGGGGGAACCCTCCGCCGGACCGCCCGGCTCACTGGACAATCGAGCGGCGGCGACGGTGGCCCGGGGATGCCGCGTGCGCGGTGCGGTGGGGGTGCGGGGAGCCGGGTGCGAAACGCGATTCGTGATTCGGAGCTCTCGTGATCCGGGGAAATGGCCGCGCGGGTGCCGCGGGCCCCGGAAAACGGCACGGAGAATGACGCCGGAATTGCGGGAACGGCCACGGGCGCCCGCCCGGGGACGTCCGGGCGGGCCATTCCGCACCGGGGTGCCCGGAACAGCGCGGACGGTCCGTGGCACGCTCGCGGAATTCGCGCCCGGCGCGCGGGGCCGGGCGGGCGTCCGCGGCACGTCCGGGTGGTCAGGAGCGGCGGAAAGGCGCGCCCGACCGTTCTTTTCACACGGGTTGGGTAATGTGATGGCGCACAGTCGCCGGAATACGAAAAGAGGCGGCGAAAGAGTGAGGAGCGGAGGGGTGCGCGGGCCGGTTGGTGTTGCTCTGGGTAGGCGTCACTGGCGGTATCACATGACTGCGGAGTGTCACCCCCTGGTGGCGTAGCGCATCACCCGTCCGTGAGGATCACCTGGCCAGCGTCACAATCTGGTGAGAAGGCGTCGGGTGGTCGCGTGCTCGACGGGCGCAGCGAAAGCCACATGATCGTGCAGTCTTTGCGTCGTCAAGTCGACTGAGGGGACAAGTTCGTTAGTCCGTTAGAGTGTCCCCCAGGCTTCCGGTTACGCTGTGTGGGTGAGGCTTGATGCCCCGTGCTTGATGAATGCCGTGACTGAATTGCGGGCCCCGGTTCCGGTGCCGGGGAATGCGTTGGCCCGTGAGCTGTGTGAATCGACGTTATCGCTGGTCACGCCGTGCTTCTCGAGAACATTTGGAGAGCACCCGATTGGTGTACGCTTTCCTCGCCACCCGACCGAGGATCAATTGGGCGCCCACTCGTCGGCGTCCTGCAGATCGCAGGATGCCGCGTGCAGCGCCCTCCGGGGGTTGACGGCGGTCGGTCACCGGTAGGTGGAACGAGACGACACGGGACGACACGCGGCGAGGCGCGCTCGCCCACGGCGAAGAGAATGGACGTGCATGCGGTACAGAGCCGGCCACCCGGCGCAGCCGGGGCACCCCGGTTCGGCCAGGTAACGGGCACGGGGACCACGACGATGCGCTTCCGACAGGGACCGACCACGCCGCACATGCCGGAGGAGGAGTCACTTTCGTGACCGTTGCAGGAGAAGGCCAAGTGCCTGTCGGGAAGCTCCTCGGCCAGCAGCCACCCAAGCCTTCGAAGTGGCGTGCGCTCGTCCAGTGGCGGGACTGGAGCCTGCCGGTCAAGCTCAGCGCGGTCACGGTCGTCCCGATCATCATCGCGCTCGTCCTCGGCGCCATCACCCTCACCAGCCAGGTCAGCCGCTCGGACCGGTACGAGCGGATCGACCGGCTGGTGACGCTCAACGAGTCCGTCCGCACGCTGCTCGACGGCCTGCAGCGCGAGCGGGCGCGGACCACCGAACTGCTCACCGACGGACTCGGCGGCGACGACCGCGAGCTGAACGGCATCCGCGCCGACGTCGACCGTGCCACCGGTCCCGTCACCGACGCCGCGAAGCGCGCCGCCGAGCTGCAGCCCGGCATCGCGGGGGCGGGCGACGAGGTGGCCGAGCGGCTCGGCGGGCTGGCCGAGCTCCGCACGTCGGTCGCCGAGGGCAGGCTCGACCCGGTCGAGGCCGCCACGGGGTACACGGCCATCACCTCCGCGCTGCTCGGCCTGGACACGGCGCTCACCGCGGGCATCGGTGACGACGAGCTCGGTGGCACGGCGGGGGCACTGCACAATCTCCTGGTGGCCCGCGAGGCGGTGTCCGTCGAGCAGGCACTGGTCGGCTACGGCGTGGCGCGCGGCGGCCTGGCGCCGAGCGAGCTCAACGAGATCCGGACGCAGGAGGTGCGCTTCGGCGACCGGATCGAGGAGTTCCGGACCACGGCGAGCGAGGACCAGCGCGCGGCCTTCGAGGCGGCCGTGCCCGGAGAGCCGTTCGACACCCGGCAGCGCATCGTCGGGAACATCCTCGCGGAGCAGGGCACCGGCGGCGGCTCGGCGCTCCGGGCCACCTCGGCGCGGCAGTGGGCGGACGCCTCCGGCGCCGTCCGCACCGGGCTCGGGCAGGTGGCCGACCAGCTGGGCGGCACGCTGACGGCGCGCTCGGCCGAGCTGGCCGAGAACGCCAGCACCGGCGCGGGGCTGCTCGCGGTCCTGCTGTTCGCCGCGCTGGTGCTCGCGGCGTTCGTCGTCTTCGTCATCACCCGGCAGCTGCTGCGCTCGCTCCGGCTCCTCCGGTCGAGCGCGCTCGAGGTCGCGCAGTCGGAACTGCCCTCCGCCGTCCGCAACATCCAGGAGGGCCGCTCGCAGAGCACCGACATCCGCCCGGTGCCGATCGACACCGCCGAGGAGATCGGCGAGGTCGCGCGCGCGTTCGACGCGGTGCACAGCGAGGCGCTGCGGCTCGCCGTGGAGCAGGCCGCGATGCGCACCGGCTACGCGAGCGTGTTCGTCAACCTGTCCCGGCGCAGCCAGAGTCTCGTGCAGCGGCAGCTGCAGCTGATCGAGCGGCTGGAACGGGACGAGGAGGACGCCGACCAGCTGGCCACGCTGTTCCAGCTCGACCATCTCGCCACCCGCATGCGGCGCAACAACGAGAACCTGATGGTGCTCTCCGGCGCCGAGCCGGGGCGCCGCTCCGGGCAGCCGGTGAGTGCCACCGACGTGCTGCGGGCTGCCGTGTCCGAGATCGAGCAGTACCAGCGGGTCGTGGTGCGCACGCCACCGCAGGTCCGCATCGTGGGCTACGCGGCCAGCGACCTCATGCGGCTGGTCGCGGAGCTGCTCGACAACGCCACCGCGTTCTCCGCGCCGGAGACCCAGGTGACCGTGGTGACGAGGGCGGGCGACGACGGATCGCTGTCGATCGACATCCTGGACAAGGGCATCGGCATGAACGAGGCCGAGGTCGCCGAGGCCAACGCCCGGCTCTCCGAGGCCGCGTCCATCGACCTGGCCACGTCGCGCCGGATGGGACTGTTCGTCGTGGGCAGGCTCGCCGGAAGGCACGGCTTCGGGGTCTCCCTGCACGGCGGCCGGGACATCGTCGGGGTCCGGGCGACCGTCACGGTCCCCGCCGAGCTGGTGATGAGCCAGCAGGGGCAGGACCGTCCGCAGGCTCAGGCCGCCCCGGCGGAGCGGGGCGACCAGGGAGCGCAGCCGAGGCTTCCGGTGAACGGCGCGGCCAGGCAGGCCGCGTTGCCGACCGGCACCACGCAGAGCGAGGTGGAGCGACGGCTGGCGCCGCCGCCCACCGACCAGGAGATCTCCGGCACGGCCCTGTTCAGCCCGATCGACCGCGACGAGGCGTCGCCACCGCGGGCACCGCAGCAAGCCCAGCAAACCCCGCGAGCCCCGCAAGCCCAGCAACCGCCGCAGGTGCCCGCCCAGGGCGCGGCGGGGCGGACCGGGCAACCGGCGGCGGACGAGCGCGACACCGAGTCGCTCGGCCGCGGCACGGCGGAGGCGCGGGACCAGCAGGGACCCGCCGCGGAGCAGGGTGAGCGGGTCAACGGCAGCAGGGTGCCCCCGCGGAGCGCGCCGCCCGACCGCACCGACAGCGGCGAGCTGCCCGCGGGCAAGGAGCTGTTCGAGGCCAACAGCACGGCCGTCAGCGACTGGTGGAGCGCGGCCACGACCGCCAGCGACGCCGAGCGCAAGGCCGCCGTCGACAACGCGGAGACCACGCCGATCTTCGACGAGATGCTGTCGGCCTGGTTCCGCAGCGTCACCGACCCGGACAACGACCCGCCCGAGCGCGCGAAGGACCGGGACGTCAAGAACCCGTGGGACTTCGCGGTCGACGAGAGCTGGCGGACCGTGCAGGAGGTCTCGCGGACGTCCCCGTCGGACTACACGGAGGCGGGTCTGCCGAGGCGGCGCCGGGGCGAGAAGCTGCTGCCGGGCAGCGCGGCACCCGGAACGGGCGGCGGCGAGCAGGCCGAGCGGACGCCGGGGACCGGCACCGAGCAGCCGCAGCGCGACCCGGCCGACGTCCGCGGCAGGCTGAGCAGCTTCCAGCAGGGGGTCAGCCGGGGCCGCAGGCAGAGCAGGAGCGAACCCGCCCGCGCGGCGGGATCCGAGCGGGCGGACGCCCAGCAGGGCACCGCCTCGGGCCTGCCCCAGCGGCAGCCGAAGCGGCAGGGCCACGACGGTTCCGCCGCGGAGAGCGGGGCGCCTGCGGGCGGTCCGGGGTGGGCGTTCCCGCCGGACGACCGGTGGCAGGCCGTACAGTCCGTGACCGAGCCGGCACCGACGAGCTTCACCCCGGCGGGCCTGCCGAGGCGGCGCCGGGGTGAGCGGCTCCTGCCGGGCAGCGCGAACTCGCAGGCCACGGCGGAGAACCGGCCGCGGTCCGAGCGGGACCCCGCGGACGTCCGGGGCAGGCTCAGCAGCTTCCAACAGGGAGTTCGCCGCGGCAGGCACCGGACCGCCCAGGCGAGCGAAGGCAACCAAGAGAAAGTGGAGGGTGAATGACCGCGCCGGATCGGGCTCAGCCCCAGCAAAACCAGTTCGGGTGGCTGGTGAACGACTTCGCCGAGCGGGTACCGGGGGTCGCGCACGCGGTCGTGGTGTCGGCCGACGGCCTGCTGCTCACCTCGTCCAACCGGCTCCCGCTCGACCGGGCCGACCAGCTGGCCGCCGTGGCGTCGGGACTCGTCAGCCTCACCCAGGGAGCCGCACGCTGTTTCGAGGCGGGTGCGGTCAACGAGACCGTCGTGGAGATGGAGCTCGGCATCATGGTGCTGATGTCCATCAGCGACGGCTCGTGCCTGGCCGTGCTCGCCGCTCCGAACTGCGACATCGGGCAGGTCGCCTACGAGATGACGCTGCTCGTGGACCGCGTCGGCCAGATCCTCACCCCGGAGCTGCGCGCGCAGCTGCAGGGCTCCGGCGGCTCGCTGATCGGCGAACCGGTGGGATGATCCGCCGATGAGCACGGGGCCTGGACATTCCGGTGAGGAGGACGGGAGCACGGTCGCGGACGTGCTCGACGGATTCACGCTGGACTCCGGTCGCGGCCGTCGGACGCGCAGCAAGGACATAGCCGAGCCGGGCGAGGACGGTGGCCGGGGGGCGCCGGAGCAGCACACGGCGGCGAGCCCGGTGTGGCCGGGGTACCCGCCGCCCGCCGCGGCACCCTCGGGAGCGGGCAACCCCGCCGGCTCCCGGTACACGACCCGAGAGGAGCAGCCCGTGTCGGCCGAAGCCGTCCCGTTGCCTCCAGCCGAAGAGACGGGGTTCGTCCGCCCCTACGCCATCACCGGCGGACGGACGAAGGCGAACCACCCGCTGGAACTCGAGACCCTGATCTCCACGCGGGAAGGTGCGCTGATGGCGGTGCCCGACCAGGTCGAGCACCAGATGATCATGGAAGAATGCCGTACCCCGCGGTCGGTCGCGGAGATCGCGGCCGCGTTGCGGGTACCCTTCGGCGTCGCGCGCGTACTGATCAGTGACGTGGCGGACGCGGGACTGGTCACCGTGCACAAGACGATCTCCGGTGACGAAGGCGCCGAGGCGCATCTGATGTTGATGGAAAGGGTTTTGAGTGGACTCCGTCGGCTTTAAGGCACCGCGGGAATCCGCGCCGAAGACCATGACGTCGGCCAAGATCGTCGTCGCCGGTGGGTTCGGTGCGGGCAAGACGACGTTCGTCGGCTCGGTGTCGGAGATCGTGCCGCTGCGGACCGAGGCGATGATGACGGACGCGAGCACCGGCATCGACGACCTCGAGGCGACGCCGAACAAGTCCACCACCACGGTGGCCATGGACTTCGGCCGCGTCTCGCTCGACGACGACCTCATCCTGTACCTGTTCGGCACCCCCGGCCAGCAGCGGTTCTGGTTCATGTGGGACGACCTGGTACGCGGTGCGATCGGTGCCGTGGTGCTCGCCGACACCCGGCGGCTCGCGGACTCGTTCGCGCCCGTGGACTTCTTCGAGGACCGGGGGCTGCCCTACATCGTCGGCGTGAACACGTTCGACGGCGTGCTCCAGCACGACCTGAACGATGTCCGGGAGGCGCTGTCCATCGACGCGAGCATCCCGGTGGTGCGCTGCGACGCGCGGGACCGCGAGTCGACCAAGCAGACGCTCATCACGCTGGTCGAGTACGCCATGCGGCAGTGGATCGCGATGCGGCAGCCCGCCAAGGCCAACTGAATCGGTACACCCCGGGCTGAGACGCCCGTCACGGCGTTGGTCGGTTCTCAAACAGTAGGAAGTCCAAGTATTTTGGAGGCATGACCAGCGAACTGCACCGGCCAGCGAATCCCGTCCGGTTCGTGACCGCGTCGAGCCTGTTCGACGGCCACGACGCCGCCATCAACATCATGCGGCGGATCCTGCAGTCGCAGGGGGCCGAGGTGGTGCACCTGGGGCACAACCGCTCGGTCGACGAGGTCGTGACGGCGGCGATCGCGGAGGACGTCCAGGGTGTGGCGATCAGCGCGTACCAGGGCGGCCACGTCGAGTACTTCACGTACCTGGTGGAGCTGCTGGCCGAGCGCGGTGCCGGGCACGTCAAGGTCTTCGGCGGCGGGGGCGGGGTGATCGTCCGTGAGGAGATCGACCTGCTGCACTCCCGCGGTGTGACGCGGATCTTCTCCCCGGACGACGGTCTCGAGATGGGCCTGCCGGGGATGATCAACTCGATGATCCGGGCCTGCGACGTCGACCTGGCCGCCCAGCCACCGGCCTCGGTCGACCGCCTGCTCGCCGGTGATGTGCCCACGCTCGCACGGGTCATCACCCAGCTGCAGCAGCAGGTGCTGCCGGAGGACTGGCTGGCCGCCCTCACCGAGGCCGCGCAGGCGCGGACGGTGCCCGTGCTCGGCATCACCGGCACCGGCGGGTCCGGCAAGTCCTCGCTGACCGACGAGCTCGTCCGCCGCTTCCGGCTCGACCAGGAGGACAAGCTCCGCATCGCGGTGCTGGCGGTCGACCCGTCGCGGCGCAAGGGCGGCGGCGCGCTGCTCGGGGACCGCATCCGGATGAACTGCCTCGACGGAGACCGGGTGTTCTTCCGCTCGATGGCCACCCGGACCACCAGCGGCGAGATCCCGGCCGGCCTCGACGAGTCGATCCTGGCGTGCAAGGCGGCGGGCTACGACCTGGTCATCGTGGAGACCCCCGGCATCGGGCAGGGCGACGCCGGCATCGTCGACCACGTCGACCACTCGCTGTACGTGATGACGCCGGAGTTCGGCGCCGCGTCGCAGCTGGAGAAGATCGACATGCTCGACTTCGCCGACGCGGTGGCCATCAACAAGTTCGAGCGGCGCGGCGCCGAGGACGCGCGGCGCGACGTGGCCCGGCAGCTGGTGCGCAACCGGGAGGCGTTCGGCGCCGACCCGGAGGAGATGCCGGTCTTCGGCACCAGCGCGGCGAAGTTCAACGACGACGGCGTCACCGCGCTGTACCGGCACCTGCGGGACCTGCTGGCCGAGCACGGGCTCTCGGTGTCGGCCGGGGTCCTGCCCGCGGTCGAGGGCAAGGTGTCCACCCAGGCGGGCACGATCATTCCCACCGGCCGCACGCGCTACCTCGCCGAGATCGCCGAGACCGTGCGCGGCTACCACGAGCGCACCGCCCGCCAGGTGGAGGCGGTCCGCCGCAGGGACCACCTCGCCACCGCGCGGGACGCGCTGGCCGCCGACGGCGCCGACACCGCCGCGGTCGGCCGCCTGCTCGACCAGGCCGAGTCCGCTGTGGACGGTGACGTGCGGGAGCTGCTGGAGCACTACGCCGAGCTGGCCGAGTCCTACCGGGGCGAGGAGCTGGTGTTCCGGGTGCGGGACAAGGAGCTGCGCACGGGGCTGTGGCGGGAGACGCTGTCCGGTAACCGGGTTCCCCGGGTCGCGCTGCCGCGCTACGGCGACCGCGGGGAGCTGGTGTCGTTCCTGCGCCGCGAGCACCTGCCCGGCTACTTCCCCTACACGGCGGGCGTCTTCCCGTTCAAGCGGGAGGGCGAGGACCCGGCGCGCATGTTCGCGGGCGAGGGCGACCCGTTCCGCACCAACCGCCGCTTCAAGTACCTGTCGTCGGAGTCGGAGGCGAAGCGGCTGTCCACCGCGTTCGACTCGGTGACGCTGTACGGGCACGACCCCGACACGCGGCCGGACATCTACGGCAAGGTCGGCACGTCGGGTGTGTCCATCGCGACGCTCGACGACATGAAGGCGCTCTACGACGGCTTCGACCTGACCGCGCCGACCACATCGGTCTCCATGACCATCAACGGGCCCGCGCCGACGATCCTGGCCTTCTTCCTCAACACCGCGATCGACCAGCGCCTCGAGGCGTTCGTCGCCGAGCACGGCAGGCAGCCGGACGAGCACGAGTACGCCGAGCTGCGCGAGTGGGCGCTGCGCAACGTGCGCGGCACGGTGCAGGCCGACATCCTCAAGGAGGACCAGGGGCAGAACACCTGCATCTTCTCCACCGAGTTCTCCCTGCGGATGATGGCCGACATCCAGGAGTGGTTCATCCAGCACGGGGTGCGCAACTTCTACTCGGTGTCGATCTCCGGCTACCACATCGCCGAGGCGGGGGCCAACCCGATCTCGCAGCTCGCGTTCACGCTGGCCAACGGGTTCACCTACGTCGAGTCCTACCTGGCGCGCGGCATGGACATCGACGACTTCGCGCCGAACCTGTCCTTCTTCTTCTCCAACGGCATGGACGCGGAGTACTCCGTGCTGGGCAGGGTGGCCCGGCGGATCTGGGCGATCGCGATGAAGGAGCGCTACGGCGCCAACGAACGGTCGCAGAAGCTCAAGTACCACGTGCAGACGTCCGGCCGGTCCCTGCACGCGCAGGAGATGAGCTTCAACGACATCCGCACGACGCTGCAGGCGCTGTGCGCGCTGTACGACAACGCGAACTCGTTGCACACCAACGCCTACGACGAGGCCATCACCACCCCGACGGAGAGCTCGGTGCGCCGCGCGATGGCCATCCAGATGATCATCAACAAGGAGTGGGGCCTGTCGAAGAACGAGAACCCGCTGCAGGGCTCGTTCATCATCGACGAGCTGACCGACCTGGTGGAGGAGGCGGTGCTCACCGAGTTCGACCGCATCTCCGAGCGGGGCGGCGTGCTCGGCGCGATGGAGACCGGCTACCAGCGCGGGAAGATCCAGGACGAGTCCCTGTACTACGAGCGGCTCAAGCACGACGGCTCGCTGCCGATCGTGGGCGTGAACACGTTCCGCAGCCCCCACCCCGAGGACGACGAGGTGGAGGTGGAGCTCGCGCGGGCCACCGAAGAGGAGAAGCGGTCGCAGCTGCGCCGGGTCGCCGACTTCCAGGAGCGGCATCACGACGAGGCGACCGTGGCGCTGCGCAGGCTGCGCGAGGCCACGACCCGCGGGGAGAACGTCTTCGACGTGCTCATGGACGCCGCGCGGGTGTGCTCGCTGGGCCAGATCACCGAGGCGTTCTTCGAGGTGGGCGGCCAGTACCGGCGCAACGTATGACCACAGGGGAACAATCGCGCGGGTCCGGTGGTTGGCACGGCACATGAGGTTCGGTGTCTCCACATTCGTGACCGACGAGGGCATCCGGCCCGGCGCGCTGGCCAGGGCGCTGGAGGAGCGCGGCTTCGACTCGCTGTTCCTCGCCGAGCACTCGCACATCCCCGCCAGCAGGCAGACGCCCTACCCGGGCGGCGGCGAGATGCCCAGGGTGTACTACCGCACGCTGGACCCCTTCGTCGCGCTCACCGCCGCCGCGGCCGCGTCGGAGCACCTGCTGCTCGGCACCGGGGTCGCCCTGCTCGTCCAGCGGGACGTCTTCCACACCGCGAAGGAGGTCGCGAGCCTCGACCTGCTCTCCGGCGGCCGCGTGCTCTTCGGGGTCGGGGTCGGCTGGAACCGCGAGGAGATGCGTGACCACGGCACCGACCCGCGCACCCGCGGCGCGCTGCTGGACGAGCAGATCCAGGCCGTCAAGGCACTGTGGACGCAGGAGAAGGCGGAGTTCCACGGCGCGCACGTCGCGTTCGACCCGGCGTACGCCTGGCCCAAGCCGGTGCAGCGGCCGCACCCGCCGGTCTACATCGGCGGGGAGAGCCCCGCCGCGCTGGCCCGGCTCGCCCGGTACGGCGACGGGTGGCTGCCCCGGGCACATCTCGAGCCCGACGAGATCCAGCGTGTGCGCGACCGGCTCGCCGCCGAGGGCAGGCCCGGCCTGCCGGTGAGCGTCTTCGGCGCGGGCCGGGACGAGGAGCGCATCGCCCGCTGGGGGGACGCCGGTGTCGACCGGGTGACGTTCCTGCTGCCGACCCGGCCGGAGAGCGAGACCCTGCGCCGGCTCGACGAGCTGGCCGCCATCGCGGAACGGCACCGGTGATCGTCACCCGCGGGGCGGGGTAGGTTGGGCCGGGCAGGCATCGGGCTCGCAGGAGGGGTTCTTCGTGACGGACGTTCAGATCGGGATCGCCGCGGCACTCGAGCAGTTCTCGCCGAGGGAGTCGGTCCGGCTCGCCGCGCTGGGCGAGCGGCACGGCTTCTCGGGACAGATGGCCGCCGACCACTTCCAGCCGTGGGTGCCCGCGCAGGGCGAGGCGTCGTTCGTGTGGAGCGTGCTGGCGTCGCTGGCCGAGAACACCACCGGCGACCTCGGGCCGGGCGTCACCTGCCCGTCGTTCCGCCAGCACCCGGCGATGGTGGCGCAGGCGGCGGCGACGCTGGAGGCGACCTACCCCGGCCGGACGTGGCTGGGCATCGGCTCCGGCGAGGCACTCAACGAGCACGTCGTGGGCGGGTACTGGCCGGAGGCACCCGAGCGGGTGCGCCGGATGTTCGAGGCGCTCGAGGTGATCCGCAAGCTGTTCACCGGCAAGGACGTCAAGCACAACGGTGAGTTCTTCAAGCTGCACACCACCCGGCTGTGGACGATGCCGGACGCGCCGCCGCCGGTGTACATCGCCTCGGCGGGGCCGTACACCTCGCGCAAGACCGGGGAGCTCGCCGACGGGCTGATCACGCCGGGCGCGTCGCTGGAGAAGCTGGCCGGCATCCTCGACAACTTCGGCCAGGGGGCCCGCAAGGCGGGCAAGGACCCGGACGCGATGCCGAAGCTGCTGCAGGTGCACCTGTCGTGGGCGGCCACCGACGAGGAGGCCTGGCGCAACGCGCTGGAGCAGTGGCCCAACGGCGGGATGAAGTTCCCCAAGGCCGACGTCCGCTCGCCGTTCGACTTCGAGCAGATGGCCAGGCTCGTCCGGCGGGAGGACTTCGAGGGCCGCATGGTGGTCTCGGCCGACCCGGACGTGCACCGGGCGGCGTTGCAGAAGTTCGTCGACGCCGGGTTCAACCGGATCTACCTGCACAACGTCGGCCGCAACCAGGACGAGTGGCTGGAGGTCTTCGGCCGCGAGGTGCTGCCCAAGCTCACCGCCTGACCACGGCCCCGCCGCAGGGGCGAGCAGTGAAGGCCACCTTCACTGCGCTGAACGCAGTGAAGGTGGCCTTCACTGCCGCTCGGCGGCGGCCGGTTCCTTGTCCAGCAGCAGGTGGACCGAGAGCTCGAGGCGGTGGGCGACGTCGGCGGCGGAGGCGCGCCGGGTCACCCAGGCCACGAGGTTCGCCATCCAGACGTCGGCGATGACGTGGAACACCGCGCGGTCGTGCTCGGTGGGCTCGTCGATCCCCATCGCCTTGGCGAACATGTTCTCCATCAGCCTGCCGACCTGCTCCACCTCGGCGGCGGCCGTGGTGTCGGCGAACATGAAGGCCCGCACCATCGCCTCGGTCAGGTGCGGATCGCGCTGCATGAGCCGGGTGTTGCGGCCGAGCACGAACAGCAGCCGCTCGGTGGCGGTGTCGCCGGGGATCGCGCCACGGTCCAGCTTCTCCTGCGCGCGCTCGAACTCGCGGGCCAGTCCCGACACCAGCAGGTGGATCTTGGAGGGGAAGTAACGGTAGAGGGTGCCGAGGGCGACGTCGGCGCGTTCGGCGACCGCCCGCATCTGGACGGCGTCGTACCCGCCCTTGGCGGCGAGCGCGAGCGTGGCGTCGAGGATGCGCTTGCGGCGGTCGCGTTGTGCGGCCGAGCCCAGCTCCCCGTCGCCGATCGCGCTCAAGGCGCCCCCGCGGCTCCTGGCCTGGGCGGGCGCCTTCGGCTTGCTTGCCATCGGCATTCCCCTTGTTCGAAGAACCTGTTCCAGTCTGCCCCGGTAGCCTACCCAAAGGTGGCACTATTCGCGTCCGAGGGCGGCGGCGGACAAAAACTGAAACGTGTTCTACACTCGGCACGGCTGGCAGGCCGATCGCTTCCAGGAGGACCCCCGTGCCGATCGCCATCACCGACGAGCAGCGCGCCCTCGCCGCGTCCGTCCGGTCCTGGGCCGCCACGGGCGGCACCGACCTGAGCGGGCTCGCCGGGATCGGGCTGTTCGCGGTCGCCGTGCCGGAGGAGCTCGGCGGCGCGGGTGGGACCGTGGCGGACCTGGCCGCGGGCGTGGCGGAGACCGCCGCCGCACTCGTCCCCGGACCGGTGCTGAGCAGCCTGCTCGCCGGGCTCGCACTGGCCCGCGTGCCCGACTCCCCGGTGGCCAAGGAGCTCCTGCCCGCCCTCGCCGACGGCACCGCGCGCGCGGCCGCCGCGTTCGGCCCTGGCGGCCTGCGCGGCACCCGTGCCCCGGACGGCGGCCTCACGGTCACCGGCCGGTCCGGCCCGGTGCTCGACGCGGACGGGGACGCGCACCTGCTGCTCGCCGCCCGGGTGGGGGAGGAGGACGTGTGGTTCGTGCTCCCGCCCGGCAGGGCGCGGCTGAGCCCCGGGGAGCCGTTCGACCTGTCCCGCGCCGTCGGTACCGCCGAGCTCACCGATGTCGCCGTGCGGCCGGAGGCGCTGCTGCCCGGCGTCGCGGTCGAGGACCTCGCGGCGACCCTGGCGGCGGCCGAGGCGTCCGGCGTCGCCGCGTGGTGCCTGCGCACGGCCAGCGAGTACGCCGGGGTGCGCGAACAGTTCGGCAGGCCGATCGGCGCCTTCCAGGCGGTCAAGCACCTCTGCGCGGGGATGCTGTGCCGGGCCGAGCTCGCGGCGGCGCTGGCCTGGGACGCGGCGCGCGCCGCCGACGACGAACCCGGGCAGCGGGCGCTGGCGGCCGCGGTGGCCGCCGCGGGCGCGCTGGACGCGGCCGTGGACAACGCCAAGGACTGCATCCAGGTACTCGGCGGCATCGGCTTCACGTGGGAACAGGACGCGCACCGCTACCTGCGCCGGGCGGTGGCGCTGCGCCAGCTGCTCGGCGGGTCCGCGCACTGGCGGCGGCGGGCGGGGGAGCTCGTCCGGTCCGGCGCGCGGCGCGACCTCGGGGTCGACCCTTCCGCCCACGCCGACGCCACGTTCACCGCACGGGTGCGCGCGGTCTGCGCCGAGCTCGCCGCGCTGGACCCGGACCACGTCAGGGCACGGCTGGCCGAGACCGGCTACCTGGTGCCGCACTGGCCGGAGCCCTACGGACTGGGCGCGTCCCCGGCCCAGCAGCTCGTGATCGACGCCGAGCTGGACGCGGCCGGAGTGCGCAGGCCCGATCTGGTGATCGGTGCGTGGGCGGCGCCGACCATCCTCCGGCACGGCACCGCGGCCCAGCGGGACCGGTTCGTCGGGCCCACCCTGCGCGGCGAGATCACCTGGTGCCAGCTGTTCAGCGAGCCCGGCGCCGGGTCCGACCTGGCGGCCCTGCGCACCCGGGCGACGCGCGTGCCGGGCGGGTGGCGGCTCACCGGCCAGAAGGTCTGGACCTCGCTGGCGCACGAGGCGGACTGGGCGATCTGCCTCGCCCGCACCGACCCGGACGCGCCGAAGCACCGGGGCATCACCTACTTCCTCGTGGACATGCGCGAGCCGGGGATCGAGATCCGGCCGCTGCGGGAGATCACCGGCGAGGCGCGGTTCAACGAGGTCTTCCTCACCGACGTGTTCGTGCCCGACGAGCTCGTCGTGGGCGAGGTGCACGACGGGTGGCGGCTCGCCCGCACCACGCTGGCCAACGAGCGGGTCGCCCTCGGCGGTGGCTCGGCGGTGGGGGAGGCCGTGGAGCACCTGCTGGCCACGCACCCCGGCCTCGACGCCGAACGGCTCGGCGCGCTCGTCGTGCGGGGCTGCGCCGGATCGGTGCTCGACCTGCGGGCCACGCTGCTGCGGCTGGACGGCAGGGAACCGGGCGCGGAGTCGAGTGTGCGCAAGCTCCTCGGGGTGTGGCACCGGCAGGACGTGGCCGAGGTGGCGCTCGACGCGTTCGGTCCCGAGGGCGCCGACGCCGGCGGGCGGGCGGCGGGCGCGCAGCACGAGTTCCTGCTCACCCGCTGCCTGAGCATCGCGGGCGGCACCACGCAGGTCCTGCTGAACGTGGTCGCCGAACGCCTGCTGGGCCTGCCTCGTGAGTGAGAACCGTGGTGAGAACGACGTTCTTCGCGCACGAGGCCGTGGCAGGCGGGGGAAGTGTCGGCGGGCCCGCCTATCGTGGCCGCGTGGAGTTCGGGCCGGGCACGCTGGCGACCTACCTTCCCGCGGATCCGCCCCGGGACGGCTCCCTCGCGCTGTGGGGGGACGGCTCCGGGGACACCCGGGTGCAGCTCGTGCTGCCCGCGGGGCGGTCGTTCCGCCGCACCACCGTCGACGCGCACGTGCTGCCGCTCGCCGACGCCCTGCCCCGGCTGCTCGCCGCCGGGGACGACCAGGGCCCGTGCCTGGCCGCGTGGGGCGCGGCCGTGCACGCCGGACTCCACCTGATCGCCCGCGGGCGGCTGCGCCCGGCGGCGAGCCAGGGCGGCCTCGCCGCGTGGCGGGTCGGCCCGCTCGACACCGGCGACGAGGCCCGGCTGCGGGCGCTGGCGGCCGCGCTGCCGCCGGAGGCGCACGCCCTCCCGATCTCCGGGCTGAGCCGTATCCGCCTGCACTCGCCGGAGTCGCTGGTCCGCGCGCTGTGGGACGCCACGGCCGACCTTCTGGTCCGCACGTCCGCGGCCGGTGCGGTCCCCGGTGCGGGCCCGTTCGCCGATCCGGTGGCCCTGCCGCTGTCCGGCGAGGTCGAGCGCTGGCTGGCCGGCCTGGACCCCGAGCAGGACGGGGGCGCCCAGGTCCAGTTGCGGATCGAGGCCCGCGACGAGGAGTTCACCGGTGTGCTCGCCCTGCGCAGTGCCGCCGACCCCAGCCTCGTCGTGGAGGCGGCGACCCTCTGGACCGCCCCCGCGGCCGTGCTCTCGCGCTTCGGTGAGCAGGCCGAGGCGCAGCTGTTGCTCGGCCTGCGCCGGGGCGCGCGGGCCTGGCCGCCGCTGGAGCGGGCGCTGCGTGCCGCCACGCCCACGGAACTGGCACTGACCGACGACGAGGTGGTGGACCTGCTCGACGGCGGCGCTGCCGACCTCGCCGGAGCCGGGATCGAGGTGCTCTGGGCACGCGGGCTGTTCGCCGACGAGCTGCGGGCACGCGCCAGCGCCACCCCCGCACCGGGCAGCGAGTCCGGTCCGGCCTTCCCGCTCACCGACCTGCTGAGCTTCCGCTGGCAGCTCACCCTCGGCGAGGAACGCCTCACCGACGACGAGGTCGTCGCGCTGGCCGAGGCGAAACGCCCGCTCGTGCGGCTGCGCGGCCAGTGGGTCCGCGCCGACGCCCGGCTGCTGGCCGGACTGCGCCGCCCGCGCGCACCGCTCACCGCCGCCGACGCGCTGCGCGCCGCGCTCACCGGGGAGGTGGTGCTCGACGGCGAGCGGCACGAGTTCGCACCGCCGGACGCCCTCACCGGTCTCGTCGACCGGCTGCGCACCCCGCCCGGCGACGACGTCCGGCCGCCCGCCGGGCTGACCGCCACCCTGCGCCCCTACCAGCGCACGGGGCTGGCGTGGCTGGCCCGGATGACCGAGCTCGGCCTCGGCGGCTGCCTCGCCGACGACATGGGCCTCGGCAAGACGCTGCAGCTCATCGCGCTGCACCTGCACCGGCAGCCGCTCGGTTCCGGGCCCACCCTGGTCGTCTGCCCCACCTCGCTGCTCGGCAACTGGGAGCGCGAGTTCGCCAGGTTCGCGCCCGCGGTGCCGGTGCGCCGGTTCCACGGCGGCACGCGGCACCTCGACGAGCTCGCGCCCGGCGAGGTCGTGCTCGCCACCTACGGCGTGCTCCGCCGCGACCACACGGCACTCGCGGAGGTGCGCTGGGGCCTCGTCGCCGCCGACGAGGCGCAGCACGTCAAGAACCCGCTGTCGGTCACCGCCCGCAGGCTGCGCCGGGTGCCCGCCGCGGCCCGCGTCGCGCTCACCGGCACCCCCGTGGAGAACCGGCTCACCGAGCTGTGGTCCATTCTGGACTGGACGACGCCCGGGCTGCTCGGCTCCCTGGAGACGTTCCGCCGCACCCTGGCCAGGCCGGTGGAGCGGGACCGCGACCGGGCGGCCACCGAACGGCTCGCCGCCGCCGTGCGGCCGTTCCTGTTGCGGCGGCGCAAGTCCGATCCGGACGTCGCACCCGAGCTGCCGCGCAAGACCGAGACCGACCGGTACGTGCCGCTCACCGCCGAGCAGACCACGCTGTACGAGGCGGTGGTGCGCGAGAACCTGGCGGCGATCCGCGAGTCGCGGGGAGTCCAGCGCCGGGGACAGGTGCTCAAGCTGCTCACCGAGCTCAAGCAGATCTGCAACCACCCCGCGCAGTACCTGCAGCAGCGGGCGCCGCTGCCCGGCCGGTCGGGCAAGCTCGCCGCGTTCGAGGAACTGCTCGACGTGATCCTCGCCGAGGGCGAGTCCGTGCTGGTCTTCAGCCAGTACGTGCGGCTGTGCCGGCTGCTGGAGGCCCGGCTGGCCGAGCGAGGCGTGGCCACGGCCCTGCTGTCCGGCCGGACCCCGGCGCGGCGGCGCGAGGAACTGGTGGCCGGGTTCCAGGACGGCGCCGTGCCGGTGTTCCTGCTGTCGCTCAAGGCGGGCGGGGTCGGGCTCAACCTCACCCGGGCCACCCACGTGATCCACTACGACCGCTGGTGGAACCCCGCCGTGGAGGACCAGGCGACCGACCGCGCCTACCGCATCGGGCAGGACCGCCCGGTGCAGGTGCACCGGCTGATCGCGGAGGGCACGCTGGAGGACCGCATCGCCGAGGTGCTCGCGGCCAAGCGCCACCTCGCCGAGGCGGTGGTCGGCGCGGGCGAGGACTGGATCACCGAGCTGTCCGACGACGAGCTCGCCGACCTCGTCCGGCTCGGCGGGCGCTGATGGCCCGGCGCGTCTTCGGCACCACGTGGTGGGGCGGGGCGTGGGTCGCCGCGCTGGAGCAGCGGGCCCGGCTCGACCCGAACCGGCTGCCCCGCGGCCGCACCTACGCCCGCAAGGGCCAGGTCGGCGGCCTGTCCGTGGTGCCGGGCCGCGTGACGGCCAGGGTGCGCGGCAGCAGGCCCGTGCCGTACCGCGTGACGGTCGAGGTGCGGCGGTTCACCGCACGGGAGTGGGACGTGCTGCTCACCGCCGTCGCGGGGCGGGCCGGGCACGCGGCGGCACTGCTCGACGCCGAGCTGCCACCGGAGCTCGCCGACCACGCCCGCGCGGCCGGTGCCGACCTGCTGCCCGGGCCCGGCGACGTCCGGCCCCGCTGCTCGTGCCCGGACACGGCGAACCCCTGCAAGCACGCGGCGGCCGTCTGCTATCTCGTGGCCGACGAGGTGGACGCCGACCCGTTCGTGCTGTTCCTGCTGCGCGGGCGGGAGCGCGACACCGTGCTCGCGCACGTGCGGGCACGGCGGGCCCCGCCCCGCGCCGCGACCGGGGAAACCCGGTTCCCGGACGAGCCGGGCGTGGCGCCGGAGCAGGCGTTCGGCCGGGCACCCGCCGCCGTTCCCGCCCCGGCGCCGGCGCCGCCCGCCCCGGGACGGCCCATCCCGCCCGCGGTGGGCCCGCCCCCGGCGAGCGGGCTGAGCATCGCCGCGCTGTCCGTGCTCGCCACGGACGCGGCCGAGCGGGCCTGGGCGCTGCTCGCGGGTGCGGGGGACACCGGGCTGGAGCTGACGTGGGAGGACGATCTCGCCCGCCGGGCGGCCGCGGGGCCGCCGGACGGTCTGCCCGCGCTGGCGGCGGCCGCCGGGGTTCCGGTGCGGGAGCTCGCCCGCCGCGCGGCGGCGTGGCGGGTCGCGGGCCGGGGCGGGCTCGCCGTGCTGCGCGGTGGCGCCGCGCCCCCGGCCGCGTGCCTCGCCGAGGCGAAGGCGGATCTCGCGGAGTCCGGCGAACCCGGCCCCACCCGCGTGTGGCGGGACCGGGTCACCCGGGGCGGCGTGCAGCTGCGCTACGGCGAGGACGGCCGCTGGTACCCGTTCCGCCGCGCGGGCGGCGGCTGGGAGCTCACCGGGCCCGGCGCCACGCGGCCACTGGATCTGCTCTACGCCGGGTGCTGACCGGCCCGCCGGGCGTAGGTCCACTCCAGGAACCGCTCCACACCGCGCACCACGTGGGCGCTGCGGATGGACGGGAAGAGGTCGAAGGCGTGCTGCGCGCCCGGGATCTCGGCGTAGGCCACCGGGTTCGGCGAGGCCTCCCGCAGCCTGCGCACGAACTCCCGGGCCTCCCGCACCGGGACCAGGGTGTCGTGCTCGCCGTGGACGACGAAGAACGGCGGCGCCTTGTCGGTGATCCGGTCGAGCGGCGAGGCGGCGATGTAGTCGTCGAGGAACTCGGCGGGGTCCTTGCCCACCACGTGACGCGCCAGCAGCGCACGCAGCCGCGCCGCGCTCGCCGGTGAGCCGCTGGTGGCCGCGAAGTCGTAGACGCCGTAGTGCGGCACGCACGCCTGCACGCTCGTGTCGGCCTCGGCGAAGCCCGGTTGCAGCGCCGCGTCGTTGGGTGTCAGCGCCAGCAGCGCCGCCAGGTGACCGCCCGCGGACCCGCCCGTGGCGGCCACGAACGACGGGTCGCCGCCGTAGTCCGCGATGTTCTCGCGCACCCAGGCCAGCGCCCGCTTGGCCGCGACGATGTGTTCCGGCCAGCGGGCGGCCGGGGAGAGCGGATAGTTGATCGCCACGCACACCCAGCCGCGGCGCGCCATGTGCAGCATCAGCGGGATGCCCTGCTGATCCTTGTTGCCGACGATCCACGCGCCGCCGTGCACCTGCAGCAGCACGGGCCGGTCGCGGACCGGTTCGCGGGGGCGGTGGACGTCGAGCAGGTAGCGCTTCCCGCCAGGCGCGTAGGCGATGTCCCGGTCGCGGCGGACGTGGGGGTCGCGCATCCGGAACGGCAGGGCCAGCTGTCCCCACGGTGTCGCCAGGTCGGCGGGGTCCGGTGGGTGACCGAGCCGGTCCCGGTAGTCCGCGCCCAGGCTCTCGGCCAGCGCGTCCGCCACGGCGCCGCGCGCACGGTGCGCCGACACGACGAGCGCGGTCAGGCCCGCCGCCGACAGCCCCGCCATCGCCAGGCCCTGCCGGTCCGCCCGGCGCGGCCCGCGCCGGGCCACGTGCGCCGCGGAGTCGGCGAGCGTCACCGCGAGCAGATGGGGCGCCAGCTCCGCGGTCAGCCAGCCCGCGAAGAAGGCGGGGATCGACGCCCTCGGCCCGCGCGGCGGGCGCAGCGCGTTGGCCGTGAGCGCCAGTTGCAGCGCACGGCGGGTCCGGAACGACCGCGGCATGGCCCGAGGGTAGGCGAACGCCCGCCGCGGCTCGCGAGAACTTGTTCCAGATCACTGGTCGCTCGCCGGCGTGCTGCCCGCGGCCCTCGCCGTCCTGCCGGACATCCGTCCTCGCGCCTGCGTTCCCGGTCGCCCGCCGGGCCCGTGGGGTTGCCGTGATCGCCTTGCGTGGTTAAGACTAGAACAGGTTTCAGTATTGGCGAGGGTGAGGAGCGGCGTGGACTTCGACCTCGACGAGCACCAGCGCGAGATCGCCGGGCTCGCGGCGGACGTGCTGCGGCGGGAGAGTGAGCCGGACGCGGCGTGGCGGGCGCTGGCGGACACCGGCCTGCTCGCCCTCGCGCTGCCGCCGGAGCTCGGCGGCGACGGGCTCGGCGTGCTGGAGGTCGCCGTCCTGCTCACCGAGGTGGGCCGTGCCGCCGCCGCGCTGCCCGCCCTGCCGGTGCTCGCTCTCGGCGTGCTCCCCGTCGAGCACCTCGGCGGGCCCGACCAGCGGGCGGCGCTGCTGCCGGACGTCGCCGCGGGCGGCGCGCTGCTCACCGCCGCCCTGCACGAACCGTCCGGCCCGTTCACCACCCGGCCCGCCACGACCGCCACCGCCGAGGCGGGGATCTGGCGGCTGACCGGGGTCAAGACCGCGGTGCCGTACGCCGCCGAGGCCCGCCGCGTGCTCGTCCCGGCCACCATGCCCGGCGGCACGGGTGTCTTCCTCGTCGACCCGGCGGGCGAGGGCGTGACGCCGACCGCCACCTGGACCTCCACCGGCAACCCCGAGTACACCCTGCGGCTCGACGGCGCTCCCGTCACCGAGACGGACCTGCTCGACAGCAGGGAGCCGGGGCAGGCGCTGGCCGTGCTGCATCGCTACGCGCTCGCCGGTGTCGCCGCACTGGGCGACGGCGCCCTCGCCGGGGCACTCGCGCTCACCACGAGCCATCTGGGCAGCCGGGAGCAGTTCGGCCGCCCGCTCGCCACGTTCCAGGCGGTGGCCCAGCAGGTCGCGGACGTCTACATCGCCTCCCGCACCGTGCACCTCGCCGCGCTGACGGCGGCCTGGCGCCTCGCCTCCGGGCTGGACCCGGACGCCGACCTCGACGTCGCCGCGTACTGGCTCACCGAGGAGGCGCCGCGCGCGCTCGCCGCGTGCCACCACCTGCACGGCGGCATCGGCGTCGACGCCGACTACCCGCTGCACCGCTACTCCGCGCTGGTCAAGGACCTCGCCCGCGCCGCGGGCGGTGCGGCCACCCGGCTGGACCGGCTCGGCGACCTCGTCGCGGGAGGTGCCTGATGTATCCCGAGCTCACGGCCGCGCAGCGGGAACTGCGCGGCAAGCTGCGCCGTTACTTCGCCGGCCTGGTCACTCCGGCCGAGCGCAGGGCACTGCTGCGGGAGCGGCACGGCCCGCTGTACCGCGAGGTGGTGCGGCGCATGGGCCGCGACGGCTGGCTCGGCGTCGGCTGGCCCGAGGAGTACGGCGGCCGCGGGTTCGGCCCCGTGGAGCAGCACCTGTTCGCCGACGAGGCGGCCAGAGCCGACGTGCAGCTGCCCGCCGTGACGCTGCAGACGGTGGGGCCCACGCTGCAGCGGTTCGGCACACCCGAGCAGAAGGCCCGCTTCCTGCCCGCGATCCTCGCCGGCGAGGTGCACTTCGCCATCGGCTACAGCGAGCCCGAGGCGGGCACCGACCTGGCCGCGCTGCGCACCACCGCGGTCCGCGACGGCGACCACTACGTCGTCAACGGGCAGAAGATCTTCACCACCGGTGGGCACGACGCGGACTTCGTCTGGCTCGCGGTGCGCACCGATCCGGACGCGCCGAAGCACCGGGGCATCTCGATCCTCATCGTCGACACGTCCGACCCCGGCTACTCGTGGACACCGATCATCACCTGTGACGGCGCGCACCACGTCAACGCGACCTACTACTCCGACGTCCGCGTGCCCGCGGGCATGCTCGTCGGCGAGGAGAACCGGGGCTGGCAGCTCATCACCACCCAGCTCAACCACGAACGCGTCATGCTCGGCCCCGCCGGGCGCATCGGCGGCCTCTACGACCGGGTGCGCGAGTGGGCCGCCGCCCGCAAGACCCCTGCCGGGACGCCGCTGCTCGACCTGCCGGACGTGCGCCGCGCGCTGGGCGAGACACTCGCCGTGGTACGGGTCAACGAACTGCTCAACTGGCAGGTCGCCGCGAGCGAACCGGGCGCGGTCGCCGACGCGTCCGCGACCAAGGTGTTCGGCTCGGAACGCATCCAGCGCGCCGCCCGCCTGCTGGAGGAGATCGTCGGCAGGCACGGGGACCCGGCCGACGAGGACACCGCGCTGCTCGCCGAGTGGCTCGACGTGCTGGCCAAGCGCAACCTCGTGCTGACCTTCGGCGGCGGTGTCAACGAGATCCAACGGGAGCTGATCGCCATGTTCGGACTGGGCCTGCCGAGGGTGCCGCGGTGAGCGCCGCCGGAATCGAGGCCGCCGCCCGCGACATCGCCGCGCGCGGCGAGTCGGCGCCCCGCCCCGCCCGCGACCCGGTGAACCAGGCCATGGTCAACAACTGGGTGGAGGCCATCGGCGACGCGAACCCCGTCTACACCGACGAGGAATACGCTCGCCGTTCCATCCACGGTGGACTGGTCGCCCCGCCCGCCATGGCGCAGGTGTGGACCATGGCCGGGCTGCACGGCACCCGGGCCGACGACGACCCACTCGGCGCGATGATGGCCGTGCTGGACGAGGCGGGCTACACCTCGGTCGTCGCGACCGACTCCGAGCAGACCTACCACCGCTACCTGCGGCCCGGTGAGCACGTGGCGGCGTCCACCCGCCTGGAGAGCGTCGTGGGGCCGAAGCGGACGGCGCTGGGTGAGGGCTGGTTCGTCACCACCCGCACCACCTGGTGGGTCGGCGGCGAGGCCGTGGCCGACATGGTGTTCCGGGTGCTCAAGTTCGCTCCCGGCGGCCAGAAACCGTCCACTCCGGACACCAGTGCGGTGCTGCGGCCGGTGATCAGCAGGGACACCGAGTTCTTCTGGGCCGGCACGCGCGCCGGCGAGCTGCGGATCCAGCGGTGGGGCGGCACGCTGCGGCACCCGCCGGGTCCCCTGCCGCCGGACGGGGACCTCGCCGCGAAGCCGGACTGGGTCGTGGCCGAGGGCACCGGCACGGTGTACAGCTACGTCGTGCACCACCACCCGAAGGTGCCCGGCAGGACGGCACCGTTCGTCGTCGCGCTCGTCGAGCTCACCGAGGGCGTCCGCGTGCTCGGCGAGCTGCTCGACGTCCGTCCGGGGGACGTCCGGATCGGGCTGCCCGTCGAGGTGACGTTCGTGCGCGTCGACGACGAGCTGACCCTCCCCGCCTGGAAGGTGCGCGCATGACCGCCGAGCCCGGCACCGAGCTGCCGCCGCTGACCGTCGAGGTCACCCCCACGTTCGTGATCAGCACGGCGCTGGCCACCCGGGACTTCCAGGACGTGCACCACGACCGGGACGCGGCGGTGCGCCGCGGGTCGAAGGACATCTTCCTCAACATCCTCACCGACACCGGCCTCGTCCAGCGGTTCGTCACCGACTGGGCGGGCCCGGAGGCGCTCGTGAAGTCGATCAAGATCCGGCTCGGCGTGCCGTGCTACGCCTACGACACGCTGACCTTCACCGGCCGGGTGGTCGCCAGGGACGGCGACGAGGCCGAGGTGGCGGTGACCGCCACCGGTGCGCTCGGCGAGCACGTGCGCGGCACGGTGCGCCTCGTGCTGCCCGGGGAGACACGATGAACGCCACCATCCCGGCCGCGGAGAGCTCCCCGATGTGGCACCGGTTGCGTTGGACGCACCGAATGCCACATGGGGTGTGTCCAGCCGTCTCGCGGCACCGCCCCGACGGAGGCGCCACGCGCTGCGGTGGGCACTCCATGCACCGAATGCCGCATTGGGAACGTCGAGCGCAACCGATGCCGCATTGGGAACGTCGAGCGCACCGAATGCCACATGGGGTGTGTCCAGCCGTCTCGCGGCACCGCCCCGACGGAGGCGCCACGCGCTGCGGTGGGCACTCCATGCACCGAATGCCGCATTGGGTGCGTCGAGCGCACCGAATGCCGCATTGGGTGCGTCGAGCGCACCGAATGCCGCATTGGGTGCGTCGAGCGCACCGAATGCCGCATTGGGTGCGTCGAGCGCACCCGATGCCGCATGGGGTGCGTGCGATCGCAAGCCGGAGGATGCGATGACACTCGCCAACCGGGCGGCGATCGCGGGGATCGGCGCCACCGAGTTCTCCAAGGACTCCGGCCGCAGCGAGCTGCGCCTCGCCGTGGAGGCCGTCAGCGCCGCGCTCGCGGACGCGGGCCTCCGGCCCTCCGATGTGGACGGGCTGGTGACGTTCACGATGGACGGCAACGCGGAGATCGCCGTCGCCAGGGAGCTCGGCATCCCGGAGCTGTCGTTCTTCAGCCGGATCCACTACGGCGGGGGAGCGGCCGCGGCCACCGTGCAGCAGGCGGCGATGGCCGTCGCGACCGGCGTGGCCGACGTCGTGGTGGCCTACCGCGCGTTCAACGAGCGGTCCGGGCACCGGTTCGGGCAGGTCTCCAGCGCCGCGGCCGGGCAGGTCAACACCTCGGGCGTGGACAACGGCTTCCACTATCCGATGGGGCTGGCCACCCCGGCCGCGACGGTCGCCATGGTCGCCCGGCGCTACCTGCACGACTACGGCGCGACGAGCGAGGACTTCGGCCGCGTCGCCGTCGTGGACCGCAAACACGCCGCGACCAACCCGAACGCGTGGTTCCACGGCAAGCCGATCACGCTCGCCGACCACCAGGCCTCCCGCTGGGTCGCCGAACCGCTGCGCCTGCTGGACTGCTGCCAGGAGAGCGACGGGGGCGTCGCGCTGGTGGTCACCGCCGCCGAGCGGGCCAGGGACCTGCGGCGGCCACCGGCGCTGATCGCGGCGGCGGCCCAGGGCAGCGGGCCCGGCCAGTACGTGATGACCAGCTACTACCGCGACGACCTCGCCGCGCTGCCGGAGATGGGCGTCGTGGGCGGCCAGCTGTGGCGGCAGTCCGGGATCACGCGGGACGACGTCGACGTGGCCGTGCTCTACGACCACTTCACGCCGTACGTGCTGATCCAGCTGGAGGAGCTGGGATTCTGCGGGCGGGGCGAGGCGAAGGACTTCATCCGCGACGGCACGCTGGAGCTCGACGGGAGCCTGCCGCTCAACCCGCACGGCGGGCAGCTCGGCGAGGCCTACATCCACGGCATGAACGGCATCGCCGAGGCGGTGCGGCAGGTGCGCGGCACGGCGGCCAACCAGGTCCCCGGCGCCCGGCACGTCCTCGTCACGGCGGGCACCGGCGTGCCGACCAGCGGTCTGATCCTCGCCGCCGCCTGAGACGTCACCACGACGGCCAGAACCGGGTGGGATCACCTGCTTGACGGCTGGTGTGCGGTGGCGCGGCTCTGCCACGGTGATCGGCGGTACCCGTGACGCGCAGTGAGGTCGTCGTGAACATTCCGTCAGTGGTGGCGTGGCCGCTCACCGCTGCCTTCCTCGCGCTCACCGTGCCGTGCGTGGGCCGGCTCGTGCGGCTCGACTACGGCAGGCTCGGCGGCGGCGCCCGGCAGTCCGACCTCGCGTGGCTGCTGATGATGCTGGCGATGGTGGCCATGGTCTCGCCGGTCGGCGGACCGATCCCGGTCGCGGGCTGGCAGGCGCTGTTCGTGCTGTGCGCGGGGTGGTTCGCGGTGCGGGCGTTCCGCCGCGTCACCACCGGTGCCGGCGACGGCGGCGCGCACCACGCCGTCGCCTCGGCCGGGATGCTCTACATGCTCGTGGCCATGCCGCACGACGAGTCCGCGCACGACCTGTTCGTCCCGATGTCCGCGGCGGGGGACCCGGCCACGTTCGGCTGGCCCGCCGTCGCGGTGGTGGCGGCGGCGTACTTCGCCGTCGACGGCGGCCGCGCGGCGCTGTCCGGTCTGCGCGCGGCGGGGCACGGGGAGGGTCCGCCGCGCGGCTCCGGCTCCCGCGCGCTGTGCCGGGCCGCGATGGGCCTCGGCATGGGCTACATGTTCCTCACCGGGCTGTGAGCCACTCAGGACACGTCCAGCACCGCGTCGGACAGGGCCGGGGCCTCGCCACGCTCGACGACGGACGCGGTGACGAGCAGCCGCCCGCCGTCCCGCCAGACCCGGGTGCGCAGCGTCTCGCCGGGCAGGACGATCCCGGCGAACTTCGCCGACCACGACCGGACGCGGGTGACGTCGGCGTCCAGCACGGCGTCGGTCACGGCCTTCGCCACGATCCCGTACGTGCACAGTCCGTGCAGGATCGGCACGTCGAACCCGGCGGCCCGCGCGAACTCCGGGTCGGCGTGCAGCGGGTTGCGGTCGCCGCAGAGCCGGTACAGCAGCGCCTGCTGCGGCAGCGTCGGCGTGTCCACCACGACGTCCGGCGCCCGGTCCGGCGGCGCGACCCGGTCCGACGAACCACGCCGGCCACCGAAGCCGCCCTCGCCGCGCGCGAAAATGCTGGACCGCGTCGTCCACAGCGGGCTGCCGTCCGGTTCGGTGACCTCGCTCTCCTGGATCACCACCGCGGCCTTGCCCTTGTCGAGCACGTCGGCGATGCGCGAGCGGGCCACCGCCTTGCCCTCCACGGGGAGGGGCCGGTGCACGGTGACCGTCTGGCTGCCGTGCACCACCTTGGCCAGGTCGACCTCGACACCGGGGAACGACACGGCGGGCGGCTCGAACACGCGCAGGTGGGGCGCGACGGTCGCGAACGTCGGCAGCACCCGCAGGTCCCGCTCGTAGGCGTAGCGCAGCTCCCGCGGGTCGAGCGGGTCGGCCCCGGCGCCCAGCGCGAGGTGGTAGAGCAGCACGTCGCCTGCCGTCCAGGAGAACGTGGTCTCGCCGAGGTCGGCGCCGATCGCGACGTCCGGATCGATGGGCATGCGGGCTCCCTGGCTACTCGTAGGTGACCGAGACCTCGTCGGTGATCGGCAGCGACTGGCACGCCAGCACGATCCCCTCGGCGATGTCCTCGGAGTCCAGTACGTCGTTGTCGAGCATCTTCACCTCGCCCGAGACGATGCGGCAGGCGCACGCGCTGCACTGGCCCTCCCGGCAGGAGAACGGCGCGTCCAGGCCCTCGGCGAGCAGGAGGTCCAGGAGTTTCCGCCGGCGGGGCCAGCGCAGCGTGTGCTCGGCGCCGTCGAGGGCGACGGTCAGCGTCGCCGGGGCGGCGTCCGCCTCGTCCCCCGAGTCCCCCGAGTCCCCCGAGCCCCCGGGTCCGGCGGTGCTTCCGGCGGGCTTCGCCTGCTCGAACGGGTTGCCGCCGAGCGAGACGAACTTCTCGATGTGGATCCGCGCGCGCGGCAGGCCCAGCTCCCTGAGCGCGGTGGTGGCCGCTTTCATGAACGGCCGGGGCCCGCAGACGAACGCCTCGCGCTCCGCGAACGGCTCCGCGAGCGCCCGCAGCCGCGCGGTGTCCGGCAGCCCCTGCACCGACTCCAGCCAGTGCACGACGGACAGCCGTCCCGGATGCGCGGCGGCCAGTTCCCGGAGGGGGTCCGCGAAGATCACCGACCGCTCGTCGCGGTTGGCGTACACGAGCGTCAGCCGCCCGCTGCCCGCGGCCAGCACCGAACGCACGATCGACAGCACCGGCGTGATGCCGCTGCCCGCGGCGAACAGCAGCAGGTCCTGGTCGAGCGAGGCGGGGGTGAACACGCCGCTGGGCGGCAGGATCTCCACCTCGTCGCCGGGCCGGAGGTGGTCGCAGATCCAGTTGGACGCGTAGCCGCCCTCGGTGCGCTTGACGGTGAACCGCGGTGCCTCGCCGGTGTACGGCGAGCTGGACAGCGAGTAGCAGCGCGCCACCGAGCCGCAGCGCTCGCTGGGCACGCGCACGGTGAGGAACTGGCCCGGCCGGTACTCGAACGCGCCGTCGAGCACCACCGAACGGGCGTCGGCCGTCTCGGCGACCACCTCCGCCACCCGCAGCACGTGGGAGGTCAGCTCAACCATGGCAGGGCAACCGTCCTTCGCGGACCGCCTCCGTGATGCTGTCGCTCAGCCGTTCGCACGTGTCCAGCAGCGCCGGATGCACGCCCGCCGCGGCCCGCTCGGCGAGGACCGGGCAGCTGGTGGACGCGTCGGTGGTCCACTGGATGCTGGTGTGCTGCGGGCTGTTCTTCTTCACCAGCACCGTGGTGCCGCACGAGCGGCAGTCCAGGGGGCGCAGCCCCTCGGTGAGGAACTCGTCGCGTTCGGCGAGCACGGTCACACCTCGGCCTGCTGGCGGGCGAGGTTCTCCTCGACCTCCTTCGCCCACACCTCGTTGGCCCGCGTGGTGTCCACCTCGAACTCGAACCGCCGCGTCATGTCCTCGGTCACGTCCGCGGCGTCCACATAGAACTGCTCGTACCACCGGCGAAGCTGGTAGACCGGCCCGTCCTCCTCGCACAGCAGGGGGTTGTCGATCCGCGACTTGTTCCGCCAGATCTCCACGTCCTGCATGAAGCCGACCCCGATGCTCTTGGCGAACTTGCCCGCGATCTTGTCGGCCTGCTCGTCGGACACGCCGGGCAGCTTCTTCACGATCACGCCCCACTGCAGCACGAACGAGTCCGGCGTGACCGGGTAGTGGCAGTTGATGAGGACGTTCTCGACCTCGATGCCCTGCCACGTGTTCAGCAGGTGGTTGATCATGTAGGAGGGGCCGTAGTAGGACGCCTCGGAGCGCAGCAGGTTCTCCTCGCCACCGTAGTTCGACGCCATGCCGACGTCGGGCCTGCCCTTGGTGTTGAGGTACTGGGTCGCGATGTGCCCCTCGAAGACGTTCTTGAAGTAGGTGGGGAACGCGAAGTGGATGTAGAAGAAGTGGGCCATGTCCACGACGTTGTCCACGATCTCGCGGCAGTTGGCGCCCTCGATCAGCACCGAGTCCCACGTCCAGTTGCTCCACTCGCCGCTGAACGCGCCGTCGATGCGGGGGATCACGACGTCGTCCGGCGGCGGGTTGCCCTCGGGGTCGTGCCAGACGAACAGCTGCTTGTTCTCCTCCAGGGTCAGCCACGACCGCGTGCGCGCCCGCAGCGGCACCCGCTTGGCGTAGGGGATCGACACGCACTTGCCGTTGCCGTTCCAGCGCCAGTCGTGGAACGGGCAGGCGATCTCGTCGCCCTTGACCGTGCCCTGCGTGAGGTCGCCGCCCATGTGCCTGCAGTAGCCGTCGAGCACGTTGAGCCTGCCGGTGGAGTCGGCGAACACGACGAGCTTGGTGCCGAACGCGTTGATCGCGTGCGGCTTGCCGTCGCGGAAGTGCTCCGCCAGCCCGAGGCAGTGCCAGCCGCGGGCGAACCGGGCCGGTGGGGCACCGGCGTCGATCGTGCGGACGGCGTCGGCCTGCGTCATGGGGTACCTCCAGCGTTCCGGGCCGTGGGCCGGGTCCGATTCTTGGCGGCGATGTGGTGCGCGGCAAGGTAGCCGAAGACCATGGCGGGGCCGATCGTCGCCCCGGGCCCCGCGTAGGTGCGGCCCATCACCGCGGCGCTGGCGTTGCCCGCGGCGTAGAGCCCTTCGATCACCGAGCCGTCCTCCCGCAGCACCCTGGCGTGCACGTCGGTGCGCAGCCCGCCCTTGGTGCCGAGGTCGCCGGGCACGATCCGCACCGCGTAGAACGGCGCCCGCTCCAGCGGGCCGAGGCTGGGGTTGGGCTTGTTGCGGGGGTCGCCGTAGTAGTGGTCGTAGGCGCTCTGGCCGCGCCCGAAGTCCTCGTCGGTGCCGGTCCTGGCGAAGCCGTTGAACCGCTCGACCGTGGCCGCCAGCGTGGCGGGCGGCACGTCGATCTTCTCGGCGAGCCGCTCGACCGACCCCGCCTTGACGGCGATGCCCGCCTGGTACCAGCGGCCCGGCAGCGGCTGGCGCGGCCCGAGCCCGGTGAACAGGTAGCGGTTGCGGTAGCGCTGGTCGAACACCAGCCAGGTGGGCATGTTGACGGCAGGTCCCTCGCCGGGGCCGTACATCGCGTGCACCGCCTCGACGTAGGGCGCCGACTCGTTGACGAACCGCTCGCCACGGCCGTTGACGAGGATGCAGCCGGGCCGGGAGCGTTCCGCCAGCGCGAACCACGGGCCGCCGGTGAGCGGGATGGTCGGCCCCCACCAGGCGTCGTCCATGAGGTCGACGGCGGCGCCCAGCGCCATGCCCGCGGTGATGCCGTCGCCGGTGTTGGCCTTCGCCCCCACGGTCCACTCGGTGCCGATCGGCGGGCGCTGGTACTTCTGCCGCAGCTGCTCGTTGTGCTCGAAGCCGCCGGAACCGAGCACGACGCCGTGCCGGGCCCGTAGCAGCACCTCCTCGCCGTCCCGTCGCGCGAGCACGCCGGTCACCACGCCGTCCTCGGTGTACAGGCCGGTCATCGGCGTGGACAGCCACACCGGGACGTCCGCCCTGAGCAGCCCGGCACGCAGCCCGGCGGCCAGTGCCTGGCCCATCGACAGCAGGCGGCGGCCCCGGATCCGGCCGGTCAGCCCGCGCAGCCCGAGCCGGAGCAGGCGCGCCATCCCGCGCGGGTGCCGCGCGATGAGGCTCAGCCAGCGGAAGTCGGCCTGGGTGAGCGGCACGCCGAGCGGTGGCGCGCTGTACGGCGGCTCCAGGTTCGCCAGCTCGGCGCCCAGCACCGTGCCGTCGAGCGGCCGGGGTTCCACCGAGCGGCCGCGGGCCCTGCCGCCGGGAGCCTCGGGGTGGTAGTCGGAGTAGTCGCGCACCCACCGCAGGCGCAGCGGCGTGTGCTCGTGCACGAAGGCGACGACGTCCGGGCCGTGAGCCAGGTAGGTGTCGCGGCGCTCGGCGGGCACGACGTCGCCGACGATCGCCTCCAGGTAGCGGCGGGCGTCCTCGGGGCTGTCCTCGATCCCGGCGGCACGCAGTGCCTCGTTGTTCGGGATCCACACACCGCCGCCGGAGCGGGCGGTGGAGCCGCCGAACGTCGCGGCCTTCTCGATGACCACGACCTCCAGGCCGAGGCGGGCGGCGGCGAGGGCGGCCGTCATGCCCGCCGCGCCGCTGCCGACCACGACCACATCGGCCGCCACGACGTCCGGAAGCAGCGCAGCCATGTCACCTCCGCAAACCTGAAACACGTTACAGACTTCTCGCCTGCTGCTCGTTGCCGTTAGCGTCACGATAGACGAGAACGTGTTTCAGTTCTAGGGTAGGTGACGTGGCGAGGCAGGACGGGGTGAGCGACGCGGAGGGCGCGGACGGCGCGGACGTCGCGGATGTCATTGTCGTCGGTTTCGGCGTGGCTGGCGCGTGCGCCGCGCTGGAGGCCGCCGAGGCCGGGGCCGACGTGCTGGTGCTCGACCGGTTCGGGGGCGGCGGCGCGAGCGCGGTCAGCGGCGGCGTGGTGTACGCGGGCGGCGGCACGGGCCCGCAGCGGGCCGCCGGGGTGGACGACTCGGTCGACGCGATGTACGACTATCTCCGCCTGGAGGCGGGCGACGTGGTCTCGGCGCGGACGCTGCGGCGGTTCTGCGCGGAGAGCGCGGGCATGATCGAGTGGCTGGAGGAGCGCGGGGTGCCCTTCGAGGGCAGCCTGTGCCCGGTGAAGACCTCGTACCCGAACGACGACTACTACCTCTACTACTCGGGTAGCGAGGCGGCGGGCGGGTTCCGCGACACGGCCAAGCCCGCCGCGCGCGGGCACCGGGTGCGGGGCAAGGGCACCTCCGGCAAGGTGCTGTTCACGCGGCTGGCCGCTGCCGCGCGGGGCCGGGGCGTGCGTGTGCTGCCGCGGTCCACGGCACGCGCGCTCGTCGTGGCGGGCGACGGCACGGTGACCGGCGTGCGCGTGTCCACCCTGCGGGACGCGCCGCCCTGGGCCCGCGCGGCGCACACGGTGCTGGGCCGCTACTCGGCGAAACCGGGGCTGTACGTGCCCGCGCTGCGCAAGATCCTGCAGCGCGGCGTCGAGGCGCTGGAGCGGCGGCACGGCCGGGAGGCGGAACTCACCGCGCGGCGGGGCGTGGTGCTGGCGGCCGGTGGTTTCGTCGCCAACCGCGCGATGCTGCGCGAGCACGCGCCCGCCTACCGGGGCGGGCTCGCGCTGGGCACCGCGGGCGACGACGGTTCGGGCATCCGGCTCGGCGTGTCCGCCGGGGGAGCGACCGCCGAGCTGGACCGCGTGTCGGCGTGGCGGTTCCTCACCCCGCCGAGCGCGTTCCTCGGCGGGGTCCTCGTCGACGAGCACGGGCGCCGGTTCATCGACGAGTCCCGCTACGGCGCCGCCGTGGGCGAGGCCATGGTCACGCGCTGCGACAGGCGGGGCTGGCTGCTCGTGGACGACGCGATCGTGCGGCAGGCCCGCCGGGAGGCGCGGCGGGAGAGCCAGTGGTTCCAGTGGCTGCAGACCCTGTACCTGCTGCGGGCGGGCCGCGTCAGCGCCGGTTCGGTCGCCGAGGTGGCGCGGCGCGCCGGGGTGGACGCGGACGGGCTGACGGCCACGGTGCGGGAGTACGGCGGGCCGGGACCCGATCCGCTGGGCAAGCCCGCGGAGTTCGTCCGGCCGCTGGCCTCGCCCCCGTTCTCGCTGATCGACGTGTCGATCCGGCCCAACCCCGGCTATCCCTGCCCGATGCTCACGCTCGGCGGGCTGGTCGTCGACGAGGACACCGGGCGGGTTCTGGACGAGCGGGGCGGGGCGATCAGCGGGCTCTACGCGGCGGGACGCACCGCGGTGGGAATCTGTTCCAGGTCCTACGTCAGCGGTCTGTCGCTGGCGGACTGCGTCTTTTCCGGCCGCCGCGCGGGAAAGCACAGCGCGGCCGGGGCGGGACGTGACAAAAACGAGAACGTGTTCTAGTCTTGGCCGGGTAAGCCGAGGTGACGGCATGATTCGTGAACGAGAACGGGGCGGAGTATGAGCGAGCAGGGCACCCACGCGGTGATCGCCGGGATCGGTGAGCTGCTGCCCACCCTGCGGGAACGCGCGCAGGAAGCCGAGGACGCGCGCCGGATCCCGGACGAGTCCATCAAGTCCCTGCAGGAGACCGGGTTCTTCAAGCTGCTGCAGCCGGTGCGGTACGGCGGGTACGAGGCCGACCCGGTGACCTTCTACACCGCCGTCAAGCTCGTCGCGAGCGCGTGCGGCTCCACCGGGTGGGTCGCGTCCATCCTGGGGGTGCACCCGTGGCACCTCGCGCTGTTCGACGCCCGGGCGCAGGAGGACGTCTGGAGCGAGGACGTCGACGTCCGGATCTCCTCCTCGTACGCCCCGATGGGCAAGGCGCGGGTGGTCGACGGCGGCTACCGGCTGTCCGGGCGGTGGAGCTTCTCCTCCGGCTGCGACCATGCCACCTGGGTGCTGCTCGGCGCGCCGGCGTTCGACGCCGACGGCAAGCCGGTCGATTTCTGCACCTACCTGCTTCCCCTCGCGGACTACACGATCGAGGACGTGTGGGACACGGTCGGCCTGCGCGGCACCGGCAGCAACGACATCGTCGTGGACGACGTGTTCGTGCCCGCCCACCGGGCGCTGAGCTTCCAGGCGACGTCGAAGTGCCGCACGCCGGGCCAGGAGGTGAACCCGGGACCGCTGTACAAGCTGCCGTACGGCTCGGTGCACCCGAGCACGATCACGGCCCCGATCATCGGCATGGCCCAGGGCGCCTACGACGCGCACGTGGAGTACCAGAAGAGCCGCGTCCGCGCAGCGTACATGGGTGAGCAGTCCAAAGAGGACCCGTTCGCCAAGGTCCGCATCGCCGAGGCGGCCAGCGAGATCGACGCCGCCTGGCTGCAGCTCACCCACAACATCGACGAGCTGTACCAGCTCGCGTGCGCGGGGGAGAAGCTGCCGTTCGCCACCCGGCTGCGGGTGCGGCGCGACCAGGTGCGCGGCACCGAACGGGCGATCGCCGCGATCGACCGGCTCTTCGAGAACTCCGGCGGGCGGGCGCTGCAGGTCGGCACACCGATCCAGCGGTTCTGGCGCGACGCGCACGCCGGGCGCGTGCACGCGGCCAACGACCCCGAGCGCGCGTACACCATGTTCGGCACCGGAGCCTTCGGGCTGCCCGTCGAGAACGCGATGGTGTGAGCATGGCCGAGGGCAGCTACGTCGAGGCGCGGCCGGGGCTGCGGCTGCACTACCACGAGGCGGGCACCGAGCACGCCGAGACCGTGATCCTGCTGCACGGCGGCGGTCCCGGCGCGTCGGCGTGGAGCAACTTCTCCCGCAACATCGGCGTGTTCGGCAAGGCGTTCCGCACGATCGCCGTCGACCAGCCCGGATTCGGCCGCTCCGACAAGCCGACCGACCACCCGCAGTACTTCACGCACAGCGCCGAGGCGGTCGTCGGCCTGATGGACGCGCTCGGCATCGAGAAGGCACACCTCGTCGGCAACTCGCTCGGCGGGGGAGCGGCGGTGCGGCTCGCGCTCGACCACCCCGGCAGGGCGGGCAGGCTCGTGCTCATGGGCCCGGGCGGGCTGTCGGTCAACGTGTTCGCGCCCGACCCGACCGAGGGCGTGCAGAACCTCGCCCGGTTCGGCGCGGAACCCACCCGGGAGCGGCTCGCGGACTTCCTCCGGGTCATGGTGCACGACCAGGCGCTGATCACCGACGAGCTGATCGAGGAGCGGTACGCCGCGGCCAGCACCCCGGAGGCGCTGGCGGCGATGGCCGCGATGGGCGCCTCGTTCACCCGGCCCGACACCTACGAGCAGGGCCTGCTCTGGCGCGAGGCGCACCGGCTGCGCCAGCGCGTGCTGCTCGTCTGGGGACGTGAGGACCGGGTCAACCCGCTCGACGGCGCGCTGCTGGCGCTGAAGACGATCCCGCGCGCGCAGCTGCACGTGTTCGGCCGGTGCGGGCACTGGGCGCAGCTGGAGCGGTTCGACGAGTTCAACCGGCTGGCGATCGACTTCCTGAAGGATGGGTGACGATGGGCATTCGCTCGCTCGGGTACCTGCGCATCGAGGCGACCGACGTGGCCGCCTGGCGGGAGTACGGGCTGAAGGTCCTCGGCATGGTCGAGGGCTCCGGCACCGACCCGGAGGCGCTGTACCTGCGGATGGACGACTTCCCGGCCCGGCTGGTGATCGTGCCGGGCGAGGCCGACCGGCTGGCGCAGGCCGGGTGGGAGGCGGCCAACGCCGGTGAGCTCGACGAGGTGCGGCGGCGCCTGTCCGAGCACGGTGTCCCGTTCAAGGAGGGCACGGCCGAGCAGCTGGCCGACCGGCGGGTCACCGAGCTGATCACCTTCGACGACCCGTCCGGGAACACGCTGGAGGTGTTCCACGGTGTCGCGTTGCAGCACCGGCGGGTGGTGAGCCCGTACGGGCACACGTTCGTGACCGGTGAGCAGGGGCTGGGCCACGTCGTGCTGTCCACCCACGACGACGACGCGGCGCTGCGGTTCTACCGCGACGTGCTCGGGTTCCGGCTGCGGGACTCGATGCGGCTGCCGCCGCAGATGGTGGGCAGGCCCGAGGACGGCGAGCCCGCGTGGCTGCGGTTCTTCGGCTGCAACCCGCGCCACCACAGCCTCGCGTTCCTGCCGATGCCCACGCCGAGCGGGATCGTGCACCTCATGGTCGAGGTGGAGAACACCGACGACGTGGGGCTGTGCCTGGACCGGGCGCTGCGGCGGAAGGTGCCGATGTCGGCGACGCTGGGCAGGCACGTCAACGACCTGATGCTGTCGTTCTACATGAAGACGCCCGGCGGGTTCGACGTCGAGTTCGGCTGCGAGGGGAGGCAGGTCGACGACGAGCGGTGGATCGCCAGGGAGAGCACCGCGGTGAGCCTGTGGGGCCACGACTTCTCGGTCGGGGCGCGGCCGTCGTGACCGCCGCGCCCGTGGTGGAGCCGTTCGACTCGGCCCGCTTCCGGTCGGTGCTCGGGCACTTCTGCACCGGTGTCGCGGTGGTCACCGGGCACGACGGCGCCGAGCCGGTGGGGTTCGCGTGCCAGTCGTTCGCGGCGCTGTCGCTGGAGCCGCCGCTCGTGCTGTTCTGCCCCGGCGTCGGCTCCCGCACGTGGCCGGTCCTGCGGCGCACCGGCCGGTTCGCGGTGAACGTGCTCTCCGGCGAGCAGCGCGGCGTGAGCGCGACGTTCGGCGCGCGCGGCGCGGACAAGTTCGCCCACGTGGAGTGGACGCCCGCGCCGTCCGGCTCGCCGGTGCTCGCCGGGGCGCTGACGTGGATCGACTGCGCGCTGGAGGCCGTGCACGAGGCGGGCGACCACTATGTCGTGATCGGGCGGGTCACCGCGCTCGGCGACGTGTCCGACGGCAGGCCCCTGCTGTTCTACCGGGGCCGCTACACGGTCACCGAGGACGAGCAGCCGGGGGAGATGTTCACCTGGCCGCGTCCCGACGACTGGTTCTGACCCGCGAGTCCCCCCGTTCCCGACCGCGGGTGCCGCGCTCAGGCGCGCGAGTGCCGCGCTCGGGTGAGGACCTCCTCGGCGCGGCGGCCCTGGGCACCGATCTCGCCGAAGGCGTAGCGGTACACCGTGCCGTCCCGCAGGTCCTCGAGCGGCCCGCCGAAGCGCCTGCCCGCGGGCGTGAGCTCCAGCGTGTACGCCCACCGGCTGAACACCAGCGCCACCCGCCGCCGCTCGCGGACCACGCGCAGGTCCCGGACCTGGCGCCAGGTGACCGAGAACCCGCCGACCGGGCGCTGGTCGATCGTGAAGCCGTCCCCGTCGACGGTGAGCAGCAGCCGCTGCCGGGAGATCGCCACGACCAGCAGCACCGCGAACGCGATCATCGGCAGGCCGAGCACGAGCCCCTGCAGCCGTCCCCGGTCGCCGCCCGCCGCGCCGGCGATCGCCAGCGCCGTCACCACGACCCCGCCCGCGCCGAGCACCGCGGCCGCGGCCCACCGCAGCCGCCGCAGGTCACGCAGCAGGTCGAGCACCACGACGTCGGTCATGACCCGCGAGGTTACCGCGCCCGCGTGTCCGGCACCTGTGCGCGGGAACGCAGCACTCGCGTGCCTGAGCGGGGGACTCGCGGTGCCGGACGGGGGACTCGCGGTAGCGTGGCGCATGGCGAACGGGCGGGTGGCCGTGGTGACCGGCGCGGGATCGGGGATCGGCAGGGAGATCGCGCGGGCGCTGCTCGCCGGCGGCTACCGCGTGGCGCTGGCGGGCAGGCGCCCCGGGCCGCTGCGGGAGGCGGCGGGTGACGCCCCCGGCGCGCTCGCCGTGCCCACCGACGTCACCGACGAGGCCGCCGTGGCGTCCCTGTTCGGCACGGTGCGCGACACCTGGGGCCGGCTCGACCTGCTGGTCAACAACGCGGGCGTGTTCGGCCCTCCTGGTGCGGTGGACACGTTGCCGGTGGACGACTGGCGGCGTGCGGTCGACGTCAACCTCACCGGCATGTTCCTGTGCGCGCGGGAGGCGGTGCGGCTGATGAAGGAGCAGGACCCGCGGGGCGGCCGGATCATCAACAACGGCTCGGTCTCGGCGCACAGCCCGCGGCCGGACAGCGTCGCCTACACCGCCACCAAGCACGCGGTGACCGGCCTGACCAAGTCGATCTCGCTCGACGGCAGGCCGTTCGGCATCGCCTGCGGGCAGATCGACATCGGCAACGCGGCGACCGAGATGACGGCGGGCATCGCCGACGGCGCGAAGCAGGCCGACGGCAGTGTCCGGGCGGAGCCGGTGTTCGACGTGCGGCACGTCGCCGACACCGTGCTCACCATGGCCGGCCTGCCGCTGTCGGCCAACGTCCAGTTCCTCACGCTGACCGCCACCGCGATGCCGTTCATCGGCCGGGGCTGAGCGCGGCGGGATCGTAGCGGCACCGCGCGTTCCACAGCAGGAACGAGTCCATGCCGTTGTCCGCCGCGGCCCTGATCTGCGCGCGGATCTCCTCGGGGCCGTAGTTCTCGCGGAGGCTGAACGCCTGCAGCCACGGGATCACGTCGGCGCGCCCTTCGGTCAGCTTCGCGAAGTGGGCCAGCGAGCGCGCCGTGATGTCGTACGGCTGGCTCTCCGGGTCCGCGACGCCGTACTCCCCGGGTCCCCAGTGCGAGGGGTACACCATGGGCGCGATGTAGTCGGCGTGCCGGGCCATGGCCGGGATGTCCTGGGCGATCTGCTCCGGCCTGCTGGCGGCGATGCCGAACACCGAGGCGCCGAGCAGCGTGCCGTGCTCGCGCACGGCGGTCCGGGTCTCCTCGAGGAAGCCGGTGACGGCGTCCGCCGCGGAGCCCTCCAGGCCGGGGAACCGCATGCTCGACCGGTCGCCGTCCGGGCGCCGGATGTAGTCGTAGAGGATGTCGTCGAAGCCGAGCCGGGCCGCTTCCTCGGCGAGGGCGATGTTGTACGCGCGCACGTCGGGATGGGCGAGGTTGGTGAACGCGTACTCGCCGTAGCCGCCCGTCCACGGTTGCCCTCCGGTGGTCTGCACCACGCGGTCCCGCTGCCCGCCGTGCCACGACGCCTCCGCGAGGATGGGATCCCGGAACACCACGATCCGGCCCACCACGCGCACGCCCAGCTCGTGCAGCCGGTCCAGTGCCGCCCGGGCGTCGTACAGGCCTCGCGTGGCGCCGATCTCGCGCGCGAGCGGCACCTGCGAGTCGTACCCGACCTCGCCGCTCTCGTCCTTGATGTCGAGCTGCACGGTGTCGATGCGGCCCTCCCGCGCCATCCGCAGCACCGGGTCGCGCAGCGTCGCGCTCGCCCAGGCGCTGGCGGTGAGGTGCACGGCGCGCATGCCGGGATGGCGCAGCGGGACGGTGGCGCGCTCGGTGGCCGTGTTGCCCGCGGCGTCCCTGGCCTCGACGGTGACCGTTCCGGCCCGGGAGTCGACCGGCGCGGAGAACCGGCCGTCCCCGGCCACGGGCACCGGCTCGCCGCCGACCCGCACCGACTCGGCGTCCCTGGCCAGGCCACGGAGTTCGCCGGACTCGCCGGGGGCCACCGGCTTAACGGGTTCCAGCGCCAGCTCCGGCGGCGTTCCGTCCACGGTGAACTCGATACTGGTGCCGCCGCCGGGGAGCCAGGCCATGGCCCCCGGCACGCGGACCTCCAGCCGGTGCGCGCCGTCGGCGAGTTCGGGGGAGTCGAGGCGGAGCAGGTCGCCGTCGCGGATCACCGGTGCCTGCTCCCCGTTCAGCAGGACCTCGGCCGCGCCGGGGTCGCCGGTGCGGACGGCCATCGTCCGCAGCGTCGACGGGCTGACGACCGCGTCCTCGGCGAGCCCGGTGACGGTCACGTCGGGGCGGGTCCACACCACCACGGACACCGCCCCCACGGTCAGCACCGCGACGACGAGCACGGCCAGCCAGCCTCGTCGGAACCGTCGAGCATCCACCATCCTCGCCACCCTGGCACGCGGCCCTGGCCAGGTCGAGCCAACTGGTCTAAACCAATTATCCGGTCTCCCCGGCCACGAGCGCGGGCAGCCGGGCCAGGTGCTCGTGCGGCTGCCCGAACAGCTGCGCGCTGCCGTGGGCGCGCTTGAAGAACCGGTGCGCCTCGTGCTCCCAGGTGATCGCGATCCCCCCGTGCAGCTGGATCATCTCCGCGGCGACGGCCGAGAACGCCTCCGAGCAGTGCGCCTTGGCCACCGCCGCGAGCCGGGGCCGGTCCACCTCGGCGGCCTCGGCCGCGGCGTACGCCGCCGAGGCCGCGGTCTGCACGAGCACGTACGCGTCGGCCAGCCGGTGTTTGAGCGCCTGGAACGAGCCGATCGGCCTGCCGAACTGCCTGCGCTGCGCGCAGTACCCGACGGTGATCTCCAGCGCGCGTGCCGCGGCGCCCGCCTGCTCGGCGGCCAGCGCGACACATGCGGCGTCCCTGGCCCCGGCCAGCGCGGCACGCCCGGCGCCCGCGACGCGCCTGCCCCGCGCGCCGGTCAGCGTGACGGTCGCGAGCGCGCGGCTCTGGTCCATCGCGGGCGCCCGCGCGCACCGCACCCCCGCGCCGCCGGGGGCCACCTCGAACACGGCGGGGCCGTCGTCCGTCGCGGCGACCACGAGCAGCACGTCGGCGTCCGCGCCGTCGAGCACGTAGTGCGCCGTGCCGTCCAGCACGTCGCCGTCCGCGGCGCACGCGGCCACGTCCGGGTCCCACCGGCCCTCGGGCCCCGTCCACGCCACCGCGGCCGTGACGCTGCCCTCGGCCAGTCCGGGCAGCAGCCGCGACCGGGTCTCGTCGTCGGCGGCGGCGGCCAGCAGCGTCGTCGCCAGCACCGCCGAACCCAGGAAGGGCGCCGGGGACAGGCCCCTGCCCAGCTCGTCGGCGACCACCGCCGCCTCGGCGAGCCCGGCGCCGAGCCCGCCGCAGTGCTCGGGTACCAGCAGCCCGGCCACGCCCACCTGCTCGCACAGTGGTGGCCACGCCCGCTCCGGGGCCCGTTCCAGCACCGCGCGCACCGCGGCGCGCAGGTCCGCCCGCTCCTCCGCGGACGTCACCGGACCGACCCCGCCCGCAGCGCGGTGAGCACCCGGCTCCGGTGGAACGCCTGGGTGCCCCAGGTGCCGGTCAGCGCCCGCACCTTCGCCAGCCACAGGCCCAGCGGGTGCTCGGCGGTGTAGCCGATCGCGCCGTGCACCTGCAGCCCCGTGCGCGCCGCGAGGTACGCGGCGTCGGCGGCCGCGACCCGGGCGGCCGAGACGTCGCGCGGCACGTCCCCGCCCGCGTCGAGTGCCACCGCGGCGCCGTACACCAGCGGCCCGGCCAGCTCCAGCCGCGTGGCCACGTCGGCGAGCAGGTGCTTGACGGCCTGGAACTCGCCGATCGTGCGGCCGTACTGCACCCGTTGCCTGGCGTAGTCCACCGAACGGTCCAGCAGCCACCGGCCCGCGCCGAGCAGCTGCGCCGCGGTCGCCAGCGCGGCCTGGTCGAACGCCCGTCCCGGATCCGGGCAGGACGCGATGACGTCGCCGGGCACCGCCTCGAACAGCCGCCGCGAACCGTCCACACCGGACAGCGACCGGCCCGGGGTGAACACGCGGAGGTCCGTGCCGTCCACCGCGATCCGCGTGTCGGCGACGTCGGCGTCCAGCGCGTGCGGCACGTGCGGGTCCCAGCGCAGCGACGCGAGTGTCTCGCCCGCGGCGACCCCGGCCAGCAGCTCGTCGTCGAGCAGGGCGGGCAGCGCGGCGGCCGTGTCGGTCCACGGTCCGGGCACGCCGTGGTAGCCGAGCCGCTCGAACGCCACCACGAGCTCCACCGCGCCCGCGCCGAGACCGTCGCGGTGCTCGGGCACGGCCAGCGCGGTCACGCCGACCTCCGCCAGCCGTCGCCACAGCTTGAGCCCGGGCTCGTGCTCGCCGCCCGCCCACCGCCGTGCGACCGTGGCCACGTCGGCGGCGGACAGCAGGCCGGTCAGGCTTTCCGCGAACTGCCGCTGCTCGGCGGAGAGTGCGAACCTCATCGCGGCCCCCTCGGCAGGCCGAGCAGCCGCTCGGCCACGGTGTTGCGCTGGATCTGGTCGGTGCCGCCGTAGATCGGACCCGCCAGCGCGAACAGCCAGCCGTCCAGCCACGGCCCGCGCAGCTCGGCCGACGGTCCCAGCAGGTCGAGCGCCGTCTCGTGCAGCGCCACGTCCAGCTGTGACCAGAACAGCTTGTTCACGCTCGACTCCGGGCCGAGCTCCGCGCCCTCGGCCAGCCGGGTCACGGTGCCGTAGGTGTAGAGCTGGTAGGCGCGTGCCCCGATCCAGGCGTCGGCGACACGCCCGGCGAGCGCGGGGTCGGCAGCCTCCTCGCGGCGCCACAGGTCCACCAGCCGGGCCGCGGCGGCGAGGAAGCGGCCGGGGCTGCGCAGCGAGAGCCCGCGCTCGTTGTTGGCGGTGGTCATCGCCACGCGCCAGCCGTCGCCCGGCTCGCCGATCACGTCGGCGTCGGGTACGTACACCTCGTCGAGGAAGATCTCGGCGAACCCCGGCTCGCCGTCGAGCTGGGCGATCGGGCGCACCCGCACCCCCTCGGCCCGCAGGTCGACCATCACGTAGGTGAGGCCGCGGTGCCGCTCGCTGTCCGGGTCGCTGCGGAACAGGCCGAACGCGCGGTCGGCGAACGCCGCGCGGGAGCTCCACGTCTTCTGCCCGGACAGCAGCCAGCCGCCGTCGGTGCGGGTGGCCGTGCTGCGCAGGGCCGCGATGTCACTGCCCGCGTCCGGCTCCGACCAGGCCTGCGCCCACACCTGCTCGCCCCGCGCCATCGGGGGCAGCACGCGGCGGCGCTGCTCGGCGGTGCCGTGCGAGAACAGGGTCGGCGCCAGCATGAACAGCCCGTTCTGGTTGACCCGGCCCGGCGCGCCCGCCGCGTAGTACTCCTCCTCGAACAGCACCCATTCGAGCAGGCTCGCGTCCCGCCCGCCGTACTCCTCCGGCCACGCCACCGCCGACAGGCGCGCGTCCGCCAGGAGGGCCTCCCACTCGCGGTGCCGCGCGAAGCCCTCCGCCGTGTCGAACGACGGCAGTGGCGTACCGGGCACGTGCTCGGCGAGCCAGTCGCGCACCTCGGCGCGGAACGCGCGGGCGTGCTCGTCCAGGTCCAGGTCCACGGCTCAGCCCTTTCCCCCCGACTCACGCATCGAGCGCGCGGTCTGCCCGCCGAGCGAGTCGCCGCCGGAGACCTCGGCGTTGTGCGCGTGCGCGAAGTGGTGCAGCCCGAACACCGAGTCCATGCCACTGCGCAGGCCCATCAGGTCCTCCGCCTGGTTGACGGCCTTCTTGGCGAGGGCGAGCCCGAACCGGGGCATGGCGGCGATCCGCTCGGCCAGCGCCCGCGTCTCCTCGGCCAGCCGGGCGCGCGGGACGACCCGGTTCACCATGCCCCAGCGCAGGGCCTGCTCCGCGTCGAACCGGTCGCCGGTGAACAGCACCTCCTTCGCCGCGCGCGGCCCGAGCACCCACGGGTGGGCGAAGTACTCGACACCCGGGATGCCCATCCGCACCACGGGGTCGGCGAAGAAGGCGTCGTCGGCGGCGACGATCAGGTCGCACACCCACGCGAGCATGAGCCCGCCCGCCACGCACGCGCCCTGCACGCCGGCGATCACCGGTTTCGGGATCTCCCGCCAGCGGCGGCACATGCCGAGGTAGACCTCCGACTCGCGGGCGAGCCGCGCGTCGCCGCCCGCCTTGTCGACGTGGTCCCACCACAGCACGGCCTTGCGTTCGAAGGAGACGTCGGCGTCCCGGCCGGGGGACCCGATGTCGTGCCCGGCCGAGAAGTGCTCGCCCGCGCCGGCGAGCACGATCACCGAGACCTCGTCGTCGTCGACGGCGCGGGCGAAGGCCGCGTCCAGCGCGTAGGTCATGGCCGAGTTCTGCGCGTTGCGGTACTCGGGCCGGTTCATCGTCACCACGGCCACGGGCCCGGTGCGCTCGTAACGCACGGTCTCGGTCATGCCTTCTCCCTCAGCTCTCGTTTCAGCACCTTGCCCGAGGCGTTGCGCGGCAGGGACCCGGTGAACTCGACCCGCCGCGGCACCTTGTAGTTGGCCAGCCGCTCCCGGCAGAACGTGACGACGTCCTCAGTGGACAGATCGTGGCCGGGCCTGCGCACGACGAACGCCTTGCCGACCTCGCCGAGCCGGTCGTCGGGGACACCGACCACGGCGGACTCGGCCACCCCGTCGAGCCGGGCGAGCGCCTGCTCGACCTCGGCGGGGTAGACGTTGAAGCCGCCGCAGACGTACATGTCCTTGATGCGGTCGGTGATCGTGAGATTGCCGTGCTCGTCGAGCGAGCCGACGTCACCGGTGTGCAGCCACCCCTCGGCGTCGATCGCCTCGGCCGTGGCGGCGGGGTCGTCGAGGTAGCCGAGCATGGTGTGCGGTCCGCGCAGCAGGATCTCGCCGGTGCCGGGATCGGTGCGCACGGTGAAGCCCGCGGCGGCACGCCCCGACGTGCGGGCGATGGTCTCCACGTCGTCGCCGGGCTCGCACATGGTGGCCACGACCGCCTCGGTGAGCCCGTACGCGGTGAGCACCGTGCCGAAACCCAGCTCGGTGCGCATGCGCTCGACGAGGGTGACCGGGACGGTCGCGGCGCCGGTGACCGCGAGCCGCAGACTGGACAGATCGTGGACGTCCCGCGCGGGATGGTCGAGCAGCATCTGATAGATCGTGGGCGCGCCGGGGAACACGGTGATCCGCTCGCGCTCGATCACGCGCAGGGCCGCCTCGGGATCGAACGTCGGCTGCGGCACGAGCGTGGCGCCGCGCAGCAGCGCCGCCACGATGCCGGCCTTGTAGCCGAAGCTGTGGAAGAACGGGTTCACGACGAGGTAGCGGTCGCCCTCGGTGAGCCCGCCGCGCTCGGCCCACGCCGCGGCGACGGCGACCGTGCTGCGGTGGCTCGTCACCGCGCCCTTGCTGCGGCCGGTGGTGCCGGAGGTGAACAGGATGTCGGCGACGTCGTCCGGGCGCACCGCCTCGGCCCGCGCGCCGGCGGCGGGGTCGTCACCGGGCAGGTCCGCCCACTCGACCACGCCCTCCTCCGGGCGTGGCGGTTCCTCGACGGGAATCCGCACCACGGTCGGCGGGGGCGTGCCGCCCGCCGAGCGCAGGGCCGCGAGCCGGTCGGTGCCGAGGAACGGGCCCGCCACGAACAGCGCCGCGGCCCGGCTGCGGTCGAGGACGTCCCGGATCTCCGGGCCGGTGAAGCGGGTGTTGACCGGGACGAGCGTGGCGCCCGCGGACAGGGCGCCCAGCGCGGCGACCACCCAGTGCCAGGTGTTGGGGGAGCAGACGGCGACCCGGTCGCCCGCCGCCACCCCGCGTGCGGCCAGCATGCCCGCGCAGCCGCGCACGCGCCGGTGCAGTTCGGCGTAGTCGAACCGGACCGGCCCGTCCACGACGGCCTCGCGCTCGGGGAACCGGCGCGCCGCCCGCGCCAGCGCGGCCGGGACGGTCTCCGCGTCCTCGTCGATGCGCATCACCATCTCCCTAGCAAGTGCTTGGTAGGGTAGCCTACGCACGACGCCGAGTTTTGAACAGACCGCGGTGCGAACAGAGGAGAAGCCGTTGCGGGACGACGAGTTCCGGGAGCGGGTGCGGACCTGGCTCGAGGACAACCTGACGGGCGAGTTCGCCGCGCTGCGCGGGCTCGGCGGTCCCGGCCGCGAGCACGAGGCGTTCGCCGAGCGCGTGGCCTGGGAACGGCATCTCGCCGCCGCGGGCTGGAACTGCCTCGGCTGGCCTGCCGAGCACGGCGGGGCCGGCGCCACCCTGGAACAGCAGGTCATCTTCCACGAGGAGTACGCCAGGGCACGGGCTCCCGCCCGGGTGAGCCACCTCGGCCAGGAACTGCTCGGTCCCACGCTGATCGCGTTCGGCACCCCGGCGCAGCAGCGCCGGTTCCTGCCACCGATCCGGGACGTCGAGGAGCTGTGGTGCCAGGGCTACTCCGAGCCCGGCGCGGGCTCCGACCTCGCCGCGGTGTCCACCTCCGCCGCGCTCGACGGCGACGAGTGGGTGGTGACCGGGCAGAAGGTGTGGACGTCGCTGGCGCACGTGGCCGACTGGTGCTTCGTGCTCGCCCGCACCGAGCCGGGATCGGCGCGCCACCACGGCCTGTCGTACCTGCTCGTGCCGCTGCGGCAGCCGGGTGTCGAGGTGCGCCCGATCCGGCAGCTCACCGGCACCTCCGAGTTCAACGAGGTGTTCTTCGACGGCGCCCGCACGGCGCGGGATCTCGTCGTGGGCGCCCCGGGAGACGGGTGGCGCGTCGCGCTCGGCACGCTGGCGTTCGAGCGCGGGGTGGCCACGCTGGGCCAGCAGGTGGGCTTCCGGCGGGAGCTGCGGGCCCTCACCGAGGAGGCCGAGGCCGGCGGGGCCGCGCGCGACCCGGCGATCGCCGAGCGGCTCGCGCGGGCGTGGGCCGGGCTGGAGGTGATGCGGGCGCACGCGGTGCGCACGCTCGGCGACACCGCACCCGGTGTGGCCGAGGTGTCCAAACTGGTGTGGGCCAACTGGCACCGGGCGCTGGGCGAGCTCGCGATGCTCGTGCGGGGGGCCGCGTCCCTGGTCGCCGAGGCCGAACCGTACGAGCTCGACGAGTGGCAGCGGCTGTACCTGTTCAGCCGCGCCGACACGCTCTACGGCGGATCCAACGAGATCCAGCGCAACATCATCGCCGAGCGCGTGCTCGGCCTGCCGAGGGAGGCGCGACCGTGATCCCGCTGCCGGACTATCCCCAGGGGGCGAACCTGTTGCGGGACAAGGTCGTCGTGGTCACCGCGGCGGCGGGCACCGGGATCGGGTCCGCGGTCGCCAGGCGGTGCCTCGAGGAGGGTGCCGCGGTCGTGCTCAGCGACGCGCACGAGCGCAGGCTGGGGGAGAAGGCCGACGAGCTGGCCGGGCTCGGCGCCGTGCACGCGATCCCGTGCGACGTGACCGCCGAGGAGCAGGTCCAGGCCCTCGTCGACGGCGCCGTGCGGCGGTTCGGCCGCATCGACGTGCTGGTGAACAACGCGGGTCTCGGCGGGAGCAGGTCCATCCTGGACATGACCGACGAGGAGTGGTCGCGCGTGGTCGACGTCACCCTCAACGGCACCTTCCGCGCCACGCGGGCCGCGGCCCGGCGGTTCCTGGCGCAGGGCGGGGGCGGCGCGATCGTGAACAACGCGTCGGTGGTCGGCTGGCGGGCACAGGCCGAGCAGGCGCACTACGCGGCGGCCAAGGCCGGGGTGATGGCGCTGACCCGGTGCGCGGCCGTGGACGTGGCCCCGCACGGCATCCGTGTCAACGCGGTGGCGCCGAGCCTGGCGATGCACCCGTTCCTGGCGAAGGTCACCACGGAGGAACTGCTCGCCGAGCTCACCGAGCGCGAGGTCTCCGGCCGGGCGGCCGAACCGTGGGAGGTCGCCAACGTCATGGTGTTCCTCGCCAGCGACCTCGCGTCGTACCTGACCGGCGAGGTCGTGTCCGTGAGCAGCCAGCACCCATGAGGAGCACGATGAGCAAGGAATCCCCGCGCAGGACCGAACTGCTGGCGCTGGCCGCCCGGCTGTTCGCCGAGCGCGGCTACGTGTCCACGACGGTGCGCGACATCGCCGACGCGGCGGGCATCCTGTCCGGCAGCCTCTACCACCACTTCGACTCGAAGGAGTCGATGGCGGACGAGATCCTGCGGGGATTCCTGGACGAGCTGTTCGGCACCTACGCCGAGATCGAGGCGGCGGAGCTGGGGCCGCGCCGGACCCTGGAGGCGGTGGTGGTGGCCTCGTTCGACGCGATCCACCGCAGGCCGCACGAGGTCGCGATCTACCAGAACGAGGCCAAGCACCTGGCGCAGTCGGAGCGGTTCTCCTACCTGGACGAGCGCAACACGGAGTTCCGGCGGCTGTGGAACCGGATCCTCACCGACGGGGTGCGGGCCGGCGTGTTCCGGGAGGATCTCGACGTCGAACTGGTCTACCGGTTCCTCCGCGACACGGTCTGGGTGGCCGTGCGCTGGTACAACCCCGAGGGGCCGCTGGCGGCGGACGCCGTGGCGAAGCAGTACCTCGGGATCCTCCTGGACGGGATCGCCACCGGCAGGCGCCGGGCGGGGAAGTAGAGGTGTCGTGATGGCGGAGGCGTACCTTCTCGACGCGGTCCGCACGCCGGTCGGCAGGCGCGGCGGCGGGCTGAGCGCGGCCCACCCGGCCGATCTGGGCGCGCACGTGCTGCGGGCGGTGGTGGAGCGGGCCGGTGTCGAGCCGGGGCTGGTGGACGACGTGATCCTCGGCTGCACCGACACGCTGGGCCCGCAGGCGGGCAACATCGCCCGGACGGCGTGGCTCGCGGCGGGTTTCCCCGACCACGTGCCCGGGGTGACGGTGGACCGGCAGTGCGGGTCGAGCCAGCAGGCGGTGCACTTCGCCGCGCAGGCCGTGCTGTCCGGCACGATGGACCTCGTCGTGGCCGGGGGCGTGCAGAACATGAGCCGGATCCCGATCAGCGCCGCGATGCTGGCCGGGCGCGAGTACGGGTTCGCCGACCCGTTCTCCGGGTCGGCAGGCTGGCAGGAGCGCTACGGCGGCGCCGAGATCTCCCAGTTCTCCAGCGCGGAGATGATCGCGCGGCACTGGGACCTCTCCCGCGAGGACATGGAGGCCTACGCCTACACCAGTCACCGCAGGGCGGTCGCCGCGCTCGACGAGGGCCGGTTCGCCGCGGAGACCGTGCCGTTCGGCGACCTGGCGCACGACGAGGGCCCGCGCCGCGACACCAGCCGCGAGAAGATGGCGGGGCTGCCCCCGCTGAACCCCGGATCCCGGCTGACGGCGGCCGTGGCGAGCCAGATCTCCGACGGCGCCAGCGCGGCGCTGCTGGCGTCGGAGTCGTTCGTGCGGGAGCACGGGCTGACGCCGAGGGCGCGCGTCCACCACCTCTCGGTGCGGGCGGCCGATCCGGTGTGGATGCTCACCGGGCCCATCCCGGCGACCGCGCACGCGCTGCGCCGGACCGGCCTGACAGCGGACGACATCGACCTGTTCGAGGTGAACGAGGCGTTCGCCAGCGTGGTGCTGGCCTGGCTGGACGAGACCGGAGCCGACCCGGAGCGCGTCAACGTCAACGGCGGCGGCATCGCGCTGGGCCACCCGATCGGCGCCACCGGGACGAAGCTGCTGGCGACCCTGCTGCACGAGCTGGAGCGCCGCGGCGGCCGCTACGGCCTGCAGACCATGTGCGAGGGCGGCGGCACCGCGAACGTCACCATCATCGAACGCCTCTGACCCGCGCCTGCCTCACCCGCCCTCGTGAGTGGGAAACGTTGTTCTAACCACGTTTCCCACTCACGAGGGCAGGCAGGCGGGCCAGGATCCCGGTGGCGTCGGCGACGATACCGTCCACCAGCTCGGCCACGCTCGGCACGTCGTCCAGCAGTCCCACCACCTGCCCGGACGCCAGCACGCCCGCCGAGGTGTCGCCCTCGACCAGCCCGGCGCGCAGCAGCATCGGCGTGTTGGCGGCCATCACGATCTGCGCCCACGACCGCTCGTGCCGCAGCGCCAGGCCCTCGCGCACCAGCGCGCGCCACGACACCCCGGTGAGCCTGCGGAACCGCACCGCGTTGGCCACCGCCCTGGCCAGGCCCGCCACGCGGCCCGACCGTTCCAGCGAGTCCACCAGCTCGGTCCGCAGCACACGGTGCGGCAGGCCGTCCACCTTCCGCGTCACGACGGTGTCGCCCGGACCGCGTTCCAGGTAGGCCCGCTTCACCGCGTCCGGGACCGTGCTCTCGCGCGTCAGCAGGAACCGGGTGCCCATCGCCACCCCGGCCGCCCCGTACGCGAGCGCCGCGGCGAGGCCTCTGCCGTCGAAGAACCCGCCCGCCGCGACCACGGGGATGTCCACGGCGTCCAGCACCGACGGCAGCAGCAGGGTCGTCGCGACCCCGCCGGTGTGCCCGCCGCCCTCGCCGCCCTGCACGATCACCGCGTCCGCGCCCCAGCCGGCGACCTTCTCGGCATGCCGGGCGGCGCCCACCGACGGCATGACCACCACCCCGGCGTCCTTCAGCCGCGCGATCATGTCCCGGCGTGGGGCGAGCGCGAACGACGCCACCCGCACGCCCTCGCGGATCAGCAGGTCCACCCGGCGGTCGGCGTCCTCGGCGTCGGCCCGCAGGTTCACCCCGAACGGGCGGTCGGTGCGTTCCTTGACGTCCCGCACCGCGGCGGCGAGCTCGTCGAACGTCATCGTGGCCGACGCGAGGACGCCCAGCGCGCCCGCCTCGGCGGTCGCCGACACCAGCCGCGGCCCCGCGACCCAGCCCATCCCGGTCTGCACCACCGGATGCCGGACCCCGGTCAGCTCCGTCAGCGGGGTGCGCAGCGCGGTCACGAGGGCACTTCCCTCTCCCGCAGTGCCTTCGGGTCGAGGACCTCCCGCAGCAGCCGCAGCTCCTCCGCGGTGGGCGGGCGGGTCTCGGTGGTTCCCGTCGTGTCGAGCGGGAACCCGGTGCTCTCCTCGACCTCGGCGACGGTCACGCCCGGGTGCACCGACCGCAGCCGGGGCGCGTGGCCGGGGCCGCCGAAGTCGAGCACGCCGAGGTTGGTCACCACGCGGTGCACGTCGTGGAACCGCGCGCCCACCTGCCGGGCGCGGGCGAAGCCCACCCCGGACACCACGTCGACGTGCTCCACGAACACCCGCCTGCCGTGCCGGGGCACCCAGTAGCTCGTGCGGTGGTTGACGGTGTTGCCCGGGCCGCCCCGGACGCCGAGCAGCTGCTTGGCCGGCCGGGCGTGGTCGCCGATCGCGGAGATGTTCTGGTTGCCGTGCCGGTCCAGCTGGTTGGCGCCCATCACCACGTGCCGCCGCCCCCTCGGCACCACCGTCTCCAGGACGGCCCGGAACGGCTGCCAGCCCTCGACCACCGGCTCGTCCGCCGCGCCGAGGCCGGGCGTGTTGGCCAGCAGGCAGGCTTCCCCGTCGGAGAGCAGCAGGCCGGGCTCGAAGGTCAGCCGGGCGAGCCGGGCCCCGAGCGAGGGCAGCAGCCCCATCGGGCTGGCCACGATCTCGCCGTCGCCGCGGAACAGTTCCGCGCACGCCACCGCGCACACCTCGGCCCTGGTCGCCTCGCTCACGCCCGCTCACCCCCACCCCGGGTGGCTCCCCAATGTGGCATTGGGTGCGCTGAACGCACCGAACGCCACATTGGGTGCGCGGGATGCACCGGGTGCCGCATTGGGTGCGCGGGACGTACCGAACGCCGCATTGGGTGCGTGGGATGCACCGGGTGCCGCATTGGGTGCGCGGGACGTACCGAACGCCGCATTGGGTGCGTGGGATGCACCGGGTGCCGCATTGGGTGCGCGGGACGTACCGAACGCCGCATTGGGTGCGTGGGATGCACCGGGTGCCGCATTGGGTGCGCGGGACGTACCGAACGCCACATTGGGTGCGTGGGATGCACCGAACGCCACATTGGGTGCGCGGGACGCACCCAAAGCCACAGTGGGGACATCGCCGTCCTCATACCGCCTCCTCGGCGAACTTGCGGACCTCCGCCTGGTAGTGCGCCTCGTCGCCGGACAGGAACCGGTCCACGAAGGACGGCCACGCGTCGGGGTCCTTCGCGGCCGCCGCGTAGTGCCGCTGGAATCGCTCGTCGCGGCCGTAGTCGGGCGCCGCCGTCGTGAAGTGCGCCCCACCCGGCGTCTCGACCACGCCGTCGACGCAGCCGCGGTGCAGCAGCAGGCTCTGCACGGGCCCCTCCCTGGTCAGGTCGGCGGTGTCCACGATCCGCTCCGCCGACACGAAACAGCGGTCGGCGGCCAGCGCGAACACGTCGTCGAAGTACGGGTCCGGCCCGAGGTACTGCGCGTTGCCCCGTGCGTCGGCGCGGTGGAGGTGCACCAGCGCCGCGTCCAGCCGCAGCGCGGGCACCGCGAGCAGCTCCTCGCCGTCGGCGTAGGGGGAGCGCACCGTCCGCAGGCCCGGGTTGAGCTCGGTGACCGCGGAGCCGAGCCCGGCGCGCGTCGGCAGGAACGGCAGCCGTTTGGCCGCCGCCGACAGCGCCGTGCCCAGCACCCCCTCGTCGTACTCGGTCACCTCGATCGACCCGGCCTCCCGGACGCGGCCGAACCACGGGTCGTACGGGATCGAGTCGAGTGTGACGAAGCCGAACACGAGCCTGCGGATCCGGCCCGCCGAGGCCAGCAGGCCGACGTCGGGGCCGCCGTAGGACACCACCGTCAGGTCGGTCAGCGACGAGCGCAGGATCGCCCGCACCAGCGCCATCGGCTTGCGGCGCGAGCCCCAGCCGCCGATCCCGATCGTCATGCCGTCGGAGAGCTCGGCGACCACCTCGTCCGCGGTCATCCGCTTGTCGGCCATCACTGTCCTTTGCCGTCGAGGAACTGCTGCCGGGCGCCGTCGGAGACGCCCGCGAGGTTGAGCTCGAAGGTGAACCCCTGCTCGAAGCGGTAGCTGCGGTGCACCGGCTGCACGTCGATGCCGTTGATGGCCTGCTTGGCCGCCCGGATGACCCGGGTGTCCTTCGCGGCGATCACGCGCGCCACCTCAAGCGCGGCACCGTCCAGTTCGGACGGGGGCACCACGCGGTACACGGAACCGTGGTGGTGCAGCTGGTGCGCGTCGACGGTGCCCGCCGTGTAGTACAGCACGCGCATCAGGTGCTGGGGTACGAGCCGGGCCAGGTGGGTGGCCGCGCCGAGCGCGCCACGGTCCACTTCGGGCAGTGCGAACGTCGCGTCGTCGGCCGCCACCACCACGTCCGCGTTGCCGACGAGCCCGATGCCGCCGCCGAGGCAGAAGCCGTGCACGGCCGCCACCACGGGCACCGCGCAGTCGTACACCGCCGCGAACGCCGCCGCGCAGCCCTGGTTGGCCCCGATCAGCGCGCCGTAGCCGGGGTCGGCCTGGATCTCCTTGATGTCCACGCCCGCGTTGAAGCCGCGGCCCTCGGCGCGCAGCACGACGACGTGGCTGTCCGGGTTCTCGCCCGCGGCCGTGATCGCGCGCGCCAGGTCGAACCAGCCGCGCACGGTCAGCGCGTTCACCGGCGGGGCGTCCACGGTCACGACGGTCACGCCCGGTTCCGGGTGCGTGGTGGTGATGGCCATGCGCGCGTCCCTTCCGCGTGCCGGGGGTAGAACGGGTTACAAACCTAGCACTTGCTTGGTAGGTTGGCGAGGTGACTGATGCCGAGATGCGCGGCGGGTTCGGGCTCGACGGTGCCGTGGTGCTGGTCACCGGCGGCGTCCGGGGCGTGGGAGCGGGCATCACCCGGGCGTTCCTGCGCGCCGGCGCCACGGTGGTGACGTGCGCGCGGCGGCCACCGGACGACCCGGTCGCGGCGGCGGGCCGCACCGCCGAGTTCACGGCGTGCGACGTGCGCGAGACCACCGAGGCCGAGCGGCTGGTGGGGGAGACCGCGGCGCGGCACGGCAGGCTCGACGTGCTCGTCAACAACGCCGGGGGCGCGCCCTACGCCGAGGCCGCGGCCGCCTCGCCGAACTTCCACGCCAAGGTGGTGGCCCTCAACCTGCTGGCGCCGCTGAACCTGGCGCGGTTCGCCAACGCGGTGATGCAGCACCAGGACTCCGGCGGCGCGATCGTCAACGTCGGCAGCGTCAGCGGCACGCGGCCGTCCCCGGGCACCGCCTCCTACGGCGCCGCCAAGGCCGGGCTGGCCAGCCTGACCGGGAGCCTCGCCGTCGAGTGGGCGCCCAAGGTGCGGGTCAACGCGCTGACCGTCGGGATGGTCCGCACCGAGCAGGCGCACCTGCACTACGGCGACGAGCGGGGGATCGCGGCGGTGGCCGCCACCGTGCCGCTGGGCCGCCTCGCCGAACCGGACGAGGTGGGCACGTGCGCGGTGTTCCTCGCCTCGCCGCTGGCGTCGTACGTGTCCGGTGCCGCGCTGGCCGTGCACGGCGGGGGAGAGCTGCCCGCCTTCCAGGCGGCGAGTACAGCAAGGGAGTCAACGTGAGCGGAATCGTCGACGGCCGGGTCGTGATCGTCACCGGCGCCGGGCGCGGCATCGGGCGGGCACACGCACTCGCGTTCGCCCGGGAGGGTGCGCGGGTGGTGGTCAACGACATCGGCGCCGCGCTCGACGGCAGCGGGAACTCCGGCGGGCCTGCGCAGGCCGTCGTGGCCGAGATCGAGGCCGCGGGCGGCAAGGCGGTGGCCAGCACCGACGACGTGGCCGACTGGGCCGGTGCCGAGCGGCTGGTGCGCACCGCGGTGGAGACGTTCGGCGGGCTGGACGTGCTCGTCAACAACGCCGGCTTCCTGCGCGACCGGATGCTGGTGAACCTCGCCGAGGAGGAGTGGGACGCGGTGCTGCGCGTGCACCTGAAGGGGCACTTCGCGCCGCTGCGGCACGCCGCCGCGTACTGGCGCGGCGAGGCGAAGGCGGGCCGGACTCCGGACGCCCGCGTGATCAACACCAGCTCCGGCGCCGGCCTGCTCGGCAGCGTCGGGCAGGGCAACTACACGGCGGCCAAGGCGGGAATCGCGGGGCTGACCACGGTCGCCGCCGCCGAACTGGCCCGCTACGGCGTCACGGTGAACGCGATCGCCCCCGCCGCCCGCACCCGGATGACCGAGCGGACCTTCGCCGACGACATGGCCGCTCCCGAGGATGGGTTCGACGCGATGGCACCGGAGAACGTGTCGCCGCTCGTGGTGTGGCTCGGCAGCACCGGGTCGGCGGCCGTGACGGGCCGGGTGTTCGAGGTCGACGGCGGGCGCGTGTGCCTGATGGACGGCTGGCGGCACGGCCCCCGGCAGGACAAGGGGGCGCGCTGGCGGCCGGACGAGCTGGGCCCGGTCGTGGCGGGACTTCTCGCCGAGGCCCCGGAGCCGGAACCCGTCTACGGCGCGTGAGCGCATCCCGGCCCGTCCGCAGTGAATGGCTCATTGCCCGCGCTCGACGCAGGCAATGAGCCATTCACTGCTGGAGGCGCCCCGGGGGGCTGGTCAGAGGCGTTCGAGGATGGTGGCGGTGGACAGGGCGCCGCCGGCGCACATCGTCACCAGGGCGGTGGCCGCGTCGCGGCGCTCCAGCTCGTGCAGCGCGGTGGTGAGCAGCCGCGTGCCCGTGCTGCCCACGGGATGCCCGAGGGCGATCGCGCCACCGTTGACGTTGACGCGGTCCTGGTCCGGCTGGTGCGCCCGCTGCCAGGACAGCACCACCGCGGCGAACGCCTCGTTGACCTCGAACAGGTCCGGGTCGGCGATGGACATCCCGGCCCGGTGCAGCACCCGCTCGGTGGCCTGCACGGGACCGTCCAGGTGGTAGTACGGTTCGGCGCCGACGAGCGCCTGCGCGACGATCCGCGCCCTCGGCCGCAGGCCCAGCGCGCGGGCCCGGTCCGCGTCCATCACCAGCACGGCCGAGGCGCCGTCGGAGATCTGGGAGGACGTGCCCGCGGTGTGCACCCCGCCCTCGAGCACGGGCTTGAGCGCGCCGAGCGCGTCGAGGGAGGTCTCCCGCAGACCCTGGTCGCGGTGCACCAGGCGCGTCTCACCGGTCGGCCGGCCCTCGTCGTCGAGCACCGGCGCCTTGACGGGCGCCACCTCGCGCGCGAACCGGTCCTCCGCCCACGCGGCGGCGGCCTTCCGCTGCGAGGCCAGCCCGAACGCGTCGACCTCGGCCCTGGTCAGGCCCCGCCGCTGCGCGATCCGTTCGGCCGCGGCGTACTGGTTGGGCAGGTCGATCGACCACGAGTCCGGCTTGGGCGCGCCGACGTCGGTGCCGCGGTTGGCGCCCAGCGGCACCCGGCTCATCGCCTCCACCCCGCAGGCGATGCCGATGTCGATGGTCCCGCCGGCCACCAGGCCCGCCACCAGGTGCGTGGCCTGCTGGGCGGACCCGCACTGCGCGTCGATCGTCGTCGCGCCGCACTCCTGGGGCAGTCCCGCGTGCAGCCACGCGGTGCGGGTCACGTTGCCCGCCTGCTCGCCTGCCTGCGTGACGCACCCGCCGATCACCTGCTCCACGAGCGCGGGGTCGAGGCCGGCGCGGTCGAGCAGGGCCCGCTGCGCCGCGCCCAGCAGCTCGGCGGCGTGCAGTCCGGTCAGCCAGCCGCGACGCTTGCCGATCGGGGTGCGGACGGCCTCGACGATGACGGGACTTCCCACGGGCACTCCTTGACGTCCGAACGGGTCGGTGACCATAAAGTAGAACACGTTCTCGAAATGGGCAATGCCCGGGCAGGTCAACCGCCATTCGGTGACCCTTCGCTGTCACTTGCTCTACCAGCGGTTTCATGATCACGGGACAGGAAGTAAACACAGTTCACTTCAGCTCTTCCGTGAGTGAACGCCGTATGCTTCAATCGAGATCTAGAACGTGTTTCACGACGCTGTGCCGGCGTTCCAGTAGGTACGGGAGGTACCTTCACATGAGCTCCTCGCTGCTGCCCACCGGCTTCGACTTCTCCGATCCCGACCTGTACGCCACCCGGCTGCCGCTGGAGGAGTTCGCGCTGCTCCGGCGGACCGCGCCGGTGTGGTGGAACCCGCAGCCGTTCAACCGAGCCGGGTTCCGCGACGAGGGCTTCTGGGTGGTCACCCGGCTCGAGGACGTCAAGACCGTCTCGAAGGACAGCGAGGGCGTGTACTCCTCGCGGGAGAAGACGGCGATCATCCGCTTCGACGAGACGATGACCGACGAGGGCCTCGACGCCAACCGCCTCGTCCTGCTGAACATGGACGCCCCGCAGCACACCAAGCTTCGCCGGATCGTCTCCAAGGGCTTCACCCCGAGGGCGATCGGCAGGCTGGAGGAGACGCTGCGCGACCGCGCGCAGGCCATCGTGCGCGAGGCCAAGAAGAAGGGCTCCGGCGACTTCGTCACCGACGTCGCGTGCGAGCTGCCGCTGCAGGCGATCGCCGAGCTGATCGGCATCCCGCAGGAGGACCGCGGCAAGATCTTCGACTGGTCCAACCAGATGATCGGCTACGACGACCCGGAGTACGACGTCGAGCCGATCGCCGCGTCGGCCGAGCTCGTCGGCTACGCCTGGAACATGGCCGAGCAGCGCCGTCAGTGTCCCATGGACGACATCGTCACCAAGCTGATCCATGCCGATGTGGACGGTGAGTCGCTGACGTCCGACGAGTTCGGGTTCTTCGTGATCCTGCTCGCCGTGGCGGGCAACGAGACCACCCGCAACGCCATCACGCACGGCATGAAGGCCTTCCTCGACCACCCCGGCCAGTGGGAGCTGTTCAAGGAGCAGCGGCCGAAGACCGCGCCGGACGAGATCGTGCGCTGGGCGACGCCGGTGGTGGCCTTCCAGCGCACCGCGAAGGCCGACACCGAGCTCGGCGGACAGCACATCCGCCAGGGCGACCGGGTGGCGATGTTCTACAGCTCGGCCAACTTCGACCCCGAGGTGTTCGACGAGCCGGAGAAGTTCGACATCCTGCGTGACCCCAACCCGCACGTCGGCTTCGGCGGCACCGGTTCGCACTACTGCATCGGCGCCAACCTCGCCCGGCTCGAGATCGACCTCATCTTCAACGCGATCGCCGACGAGATGCCGAACATCCGGCAGGTGAGTGAGCCGGAGCGACTGCGCTCGGGCTGGCTCAACGGCATCAAGCACTACCAGGTCGCCTACGAGTAGCCGGTGCGGACAGGGTAGGCAGACGCAGCGTGGTCGTGAGTGGGAAACGTTGTTCTAACCACGTTTCCCACTCACGACCACGGCGCTGTCTGGTTCGTCAGGGCTTGTCAGCTCCCACCAGCCACATCGCGAAGAACTGCGAGCCGCCGCCGTAGGCGTGGCCGAGTGCCGTGCGCGCGCCGTCCACCTGGTAGTCCCCGGCGCGGCCCATCACCTGCTTGGCGGCCTCGGAGAAGCGCAGCATGCCCGAGGCGCCGATCGGGTTGGACGACAGCACGCCGCCCGACGGGTTCACGGGCAGCCTGCCGCCGAGCGCGGTCTCGCCGGACTCGGTCACCTTCCAGCCCTCGCCCTCGGGCGCGAAGCCGAGGTTCTCCAACCACATCGGCTCGAACCAGGAGAACGGCACGTAGATCTCGGCGACGTCCACTTCGGACATCGGGTCCGTGATGCCGGCGTCCCGCCACAGCGCCGCCGCGGCGTCCCGGCCCGCCTGGGGGTTCACCTGGTCCCGCCCGGCGAACGTGGTGGGCTCGGTGCGCATCGCGGTGGCGTGCAGCCACGCCGCCCCGCCGGGCACCGCGTCGCCCGCGGCCTCGTCGCCCAGCACCATCGCGCAGGCGCCGTCGGAGGAGGGGCACGTCTCGTCGTAGCGGATCGGGTCCCACAGCATCTGCGACGCCTGCACCGACTCCACCGTGATGTCGGGCTGCCGCAGGTGCGCGTACGGGTTGAGCGCGCCGTTGCGCCGGTCCTTCGCCGCCACGATCGCCCCGACGTGCGTCGGCGCCCCGGACCGACGGATGTAGGAGCGGACGTGCGGGGCGAAGTACCCGCCCGCGCCCGCGCCCACCGGCATCTGGAACGGCGGCAGGATCGACAGCGCCCACATCGCGTTGGACTCGGACTGCTTCTCGTACGCGACGGTCAGCACGCGCCGGTGCACCCCCGCCTGGATGAGGGTCGCGGCCACCAGGGCCGTCGAGCCGCCGACCGAGCCCGCCGTGTGCACGCGCAGCAGCGGCTTGCCCGTCGCGCCGAGCGCGTCCGCGAGGAACAGCTCGGGCATCATCACGCCCTCGAACATGTCGGGCGCCTTGCCGAGCACGACGGCGTCGATGTCCGGCCAGTCGACCTGCGCGTCCTCCAGCGCCCGGTCGACCGCCTCCCGGATCAGCCCGGGCATCGACACGTCGGTGCGCTTGGCGCGGTGGTGGGTCTGCCCGGTGCCGAGCACGGCGGTGAGCTGTTTGGCCATCTCGTTCTAGTCCCTCTCCAGTACGGCCACCAGGTTCTGCTGCAGCGCGGGCCCGCTGGTCGCGTGGGCCAGCACGCGCTCGGCGGTGCCGTCCAGGATCCGCGTGGCGGCCTCCCCGATGCGCGCGAGCCCGGCGGAGAACATCGGGTTGCCCGTCAGCGGCCCGCCCGAGGGGTTGATCCGCACGCCGGCGCCGAGCCCCAGTGCCTCGCGCAGGATGAGCTCCTGGTGGGTGAACGGCGCGTGCAGCTCGGCCACGGTCACCTCGCCTGCTCCCGCCGCCCTGGCGGCGGCCTCCGTGGAGGGGGAGCGGGTGAGGTCGCGGGAGCCCAGCGCGGGCGAGTCGACGCGGTGCTCGATCCCGGTGATGACGGCGGGCCGCTCCACCAGGTCGCGGGCCCGTTCGGCGGACGCCAGCACCACCACCGCGGCCCCGTCGGTGACCGGAGCGATGTCGTGCGCGCGCAGCGGGTCGGCGACGACCGGCGCGTCGAGCAGCTCGGCCACCTCGACCGGCTCGCGCACCTGCGCGTACGGGTTGCCCGCCGCGTCGGCACGGCTGCGCGCGGCGACCTCCGCCATGTCCTTCTCGCTCCACAGCCCGGCTTCCAGGCCCAGCCGGGCCTGGAGCCCGGCGATGCCGATCGAGTCCGGCCACAACGGCGCGGTGACGTAGGGGTCGAGCTGCAACGCGAGCACGCGGCGCAGCGTGCCCGCGGAGGACTTGCCGAACCCGTACACGAGTGCGGTGTCCACCTCACCCGTGCGGATTTTCAGCCACGCCTCGTAGAGCGCCCAGGCGGCGTCCATCTCGACGTGCGACTCGTGGATCGGCGGGAACGCGCCGATCGCGTCCACGGCGGCGACGAACGAGAACGCCCGTCCCGCCAGGTAGTCCGAGGACCCGGAGCACCAGAACCCGATGTCCTGCTTGGACAGTCCGGTGCGGTCGAAGACCTCGCGGAAGACGGGGACGAGCATCTCGACCCCGTTGGTGGTGCCGTGGGTGCGGCGCACGTTGGGTGCCTGCGCGAACCCGACCACTGCCACGTCTTTCATGGTTCCCGCCGTTCTCACAGGTGGTGGGCGAACGACTCGTAGGGAGCGTCCGGCTCGCCGGTCGGTTCGAAGTGCGTGATGTTCTCCAGCGTGGTGGACCACTCCTCGCGCGGCCGCCACACCGCGCGCACGCGCAGGCCCATGCGGACCTCCTCGGCGGCGCAGCCGAGCACGAGGTGCAGGAACGCGATGTCCGCGCCGTCGAGCAGGACGTACGCGGCGACGTAGGGCGGCTTGATCCGCTGGCCGAGGAACGGCACGTTGACGATGCAGAAGGTGGTCACGATGCCGGTGTCCGGCAGGTCGACCTCCTCCTCGGTGGGCACGCCGTCCACCGGGCAGGCGCCGCGCGGCGGGATGTAGACCTTGCCGCACACCGGGCAGCGCTGGCCGAGCAGCCTGCCCTCAGCGAGCGCGCGCAGGTAGCGGCTCTCCTCGGGGGACGCGGAGTGCTGGATGCGCAGGGTGATCGGGGTGATGACCGTGCTCACCGGCTCGCCCTCGCCGCGTTCCGCGACCGGCGGTGACGGGGGAGCGGGCTCGGGTTCGGGCGATGCGTCGGCGGGGACGAAGGAGACGAGGTCGCGGATGTGCCCGACCGGCTCGTCGGCCCAGCGGGCGCGCACCCGCATGCCGGTGCGCATGGCCGAGGGGGATCCGGCGTCGACGGCGTGCAGCAGTGCGGTGTCGGCGCCGTCCAGGCGGATGAGCGCCCACGCGAACGGGCGGGTCACCGGCTGGCCGTCGAGCGGCTCGGCGTTCCACGACCACGACAGGACGGTGCCCTCGTCGGCGACGGCGACGAACTCGGTCAGCGCGCGGGCCGTGCCGGGGTCGTACTCCACCGGCGGCACGTGCACGCGGCCGTCCGACCCGCGCACACCGAGGATCCGGCGCTCCCGCAGGGCGTTGACGAACTCGCCGAGCACGGGGCCGACCGAACGGGTGTAGTCGAAGCCCACCTCGAGCGGTGCCGACAGGGGTGCCTCGGGTGTCTCGGGAGCCTCGGTTCCGGCTGCACTCACAGGACTCACGATCGAAAGTGAAACACGTTCTCGCTCGGTCGGCAAGGATGGGCGAGTCGCTCGCCCGGGCACTCTTGCCCGATACTGAAACGCGTTCTAGATTCTGGTCATGGCCCATGCTGCAGCATCCACGGACACGATCGGTGTGTGGAACATCGCCGCCGAGCGGAGCGACCTCGTCGCGGTGATCGACCCGGACGGCACCGCGATCACCTACGGCGAGCTGACCGCCAAGGCCAACGCCTACGCGCGCGGGCTGCAGGCGCTCGGGCTGGAGACCGGCGATGTCGTCGTCGTGCTGCAGCCCAACGGCGCCGAGCTGCTGGCGGCCTACTTCGCCGCCATCCAGTCCGGGCTCTACGTCGTGATGGTGAACTGGCACCTGGTCGGCCCCGAGGTCGCCTACATCATCTCCGACTCCGGCGCGAAGGCGTTCCTCGCGCACGAGCGGTTCGCCGACACGGCGGTCGCCGCGGCCGGCGAGGCCGGGGTGCCGGAGAGCGCGCGGTTCGCCGTCGGGGACGTGCCCGGGTTCCGGCGGATCGCCGAGCTCGGCGCGGGTGAGGGACGTGGCAGGCCGGACCGCCGCACCGCGGGCTCCCCGATGCTCTACACGTCGGGTACCACCGGCAGGCCCAAGGGCGTGCGGCGGCCGCTCACCGGGGCCGACCCGGACGCGGTGCCCGCCGCGTCCACCTGGTTCTTCGGCATCTTCGGGCTGAAGCCGTTCGACGGCCACGTGCACCTGTGCGGCTCGCCGCTGTACCACACGGCGGTGCTCAACTTCGTGGCGATCTCGCTGCAGCTCGGGCACCGCGTCGTGCTGATGGACCGGTGGGACCCCGAGGAGATGCTGCGCCTCATCGAACGGCACCGCGTGACGCACAGCCACATGGTGCCCACGCAGTTCCGCAGGCTGCTGGCCCTGCCCGAGGAGGTCCGGGCGCGCTACGAGGTGTCGTCGCTGCGGAACATGATCCACGGGGCCGCCCCGTGCCCGCACGAGGTGAAGCGGCGCATGCTCGACTGGTGGGGGCCGGTCGTCACCGAGTACTACGCGGCCACCGAGGGCGGGGGGACCGTCATCAGCGGCGAGGAGTGGCTGCGCAAGCCGGGCTCGGTCGGCCGGGCGTGGCCGGGGTCCACGATCAAGGTGCTCGACGACGACGGCAACGAGCTCCCGCCCGGCGAGGTCGGCACCGTCTACATGCGCATGGGGGACTCGACGTTCGAGTACCACCGCGACCGGGAGAAGACCGAGCAGGCCAGGGTCGGGAACCTGTTCACCCTCGGCGACGTCGGCCACCTCGACGAGGACGGCTACCTCTACCTGCACGACCGCAAGAACGACATGATCATCTCCGGCGGGGTGAACATCTACCCGGCCGAGATCGAGGGCGAGCTGGTCATGCACCCCAAGGTCGCCGACGTCGCCGTGTTCGGTGTGCCGCACGACGACTGGGGCGAGGAGATCAAGGCCGTGGTGGAGCCGGCCGAGGGGGTCACGCCGTCACCGGAGCTGACCGAGGAGCTGCTGGAGTTCGCCCGCGGCAGGCTGGCCAGGTTCAAGCTGCCCCGCAGCATCGACTACGTCGACGCGCTGCCCCGCGACCCCAACGGCAAGCTGTACAAGCGCAAGCTCCGCGACCCGTACTGGCGGGGCCGCGAGCGCGCCATCTGAGCCACGTGCAGTGAATGGCACATCGCCTGCGTTCAACGCAGGGAATGTGCCATTCACTGCACGTGGCAGGGGGCGGGTGGCTCAGCGGCCGTGGAAGTCCGGGGTGCGCTTCTCGGCGAAGGCGCGCGGGCCCTCCTTCGCGTCCTCGCTGGCGAACACCGTGACGCCGTACTGGGCGTCCAGTTTGAACGCCTCCTCCTCGTGCATGCCCTCGGTGTCGCGCATCGTCCGCAGGATCGCCTGCACGGCGAGCGGCCCGTTCGCCGCGATCCGCTCGGCGATCTCCAGCGCGCGGTCGAGCGCGGTGCCGTCCGGCACGACGTGCCCGATGAGGCCGATCTCCTTCGCCTCGGCCGCGGTGATGTGCTTGCCGGTCAGCAGGATCTCGGCCGCCACCGTGTACGGGATCTGGCGGGGCAGCCGCACCGCGGACCCGCCAAGGGGGAACAGCCCCCACCGCGCCTCCGAGACCCCGAACCGGGCGCTCTCGCCCGCGACCCGGATGTCGGTGCCCTGCAGGATCTCCGTGCCGCCGGCGATCGCGGGCCCCTCGACCGCGGCGATCAGCGGCTTGGTGAGCCTGCGTCCCTTGAGCAGCCCGTCGATCCGGCTCGGGTCGAACGTGCCCTTCTCGAACGCGGTGGACGGGCTGTTCCGGCTCATCGACTTCAGGTCGGCGCCCGCGCAGAACGCGCCGCCCGCCCCGGTCAGCACGCAGCTGCGGATCTCCGGATCGGAGTCCACGCGGTCCCAGGCCTCCGTCATGATCGCGAGCATGTCGCCGGTGAGGGCGTTGCGCGCCTCGGGCCGGTTCATCGTGACCACGAGGGTGTGTCCTCGTTGGTCCACCAGGGCGTGCGGTGCGTCGGCTGCCATCGAGTCGCCTTCCGGTGTCGGTTCCACCATTGCCCAGAACGATAACATGTTCTAGTTTAGGCGGGTGGCACTCAACATCGCGGATCTTCTCGAGCACGCCGTCGACGCCGTGCCCGACCGCACTGCGATCGTCTGCGGCGCGCGCCGGGTCACCTTCGCCGAACTGGAACAGCGCGCCAACCGGCTGGCGCACCACCTCGCCGCGCACGGGGTGGGCAAGGGCTCGCACATCGGGGTGTACTCCCGGAACTCCATCGAGGCGATGGAGACGATGATCGCGGCGTACAAGCTGCGCGCCGTCGCGATCAACGTCAACTACCGGTACGTGCACGCCGAACTGGACTACCTGTTCGGCAACGCCGACCTGGTGGCGCTCGTGCACGAACGGCGCTACGCGGACACGGTGGCCGGGGTGCTGCCGGACCATCCGCAACTGAAACACGTTGTCGTCATCGACGACGGCAGCGCACCGGACGCCGACTACGAGCGCTACGGCGGGGTCGACTACGAGGCCGCCCTCGCCGCGAGCTCGCCGGAGCGGGACTTCGGCGAGCGCAGCGCGGACGACGTCTACATCCTCTACACCGGCGGCACCACCGGCTACCCGAAGGGCGTGCTCTGGCGGCACGAGGACGTGTGGCGTGTCCTCGGCGGCGGCATCAACTTCGTCACCGGCGAGTACGTCGCCGACGAGTGGCAGCTGGCCAACGAGGGCAAGGAGTCGGGTGGCCTGGTGCGCCTGCCCGCCGCCCCGCTCATCCACGGCGCCGCCCAGTGGGCCGCGTTCGGCGCGCTGTTCGGCGGCAGCACCGTGGTGTTCGTGCCGCAGTTCGACCCGCACGCGATCTGGCAGGCCGTGCAGGACAACAAGGTCCAGGTGCTCACGATCGTCGGTGACGCCATGGCCCGGCCACTGGTGGAGGCCTACCGCTCCGGTTCCTACGACGCCTCGTCGCTGGTCGCGGTCTCCAGCCACGCCGCGCTCTTCTCGCAGAGCGTGAAGCAGGAGTTCCTGGAGCTGTTGCCCCAGGTGGTCATCACCGACGCCATCGGCTCGTCGGAGAGCGGGTTCACCGGGATCGGCATGGTCACCAAGGACGCCGACCACTCGGCGGGGCCGCGGGTGAACTTCGGCCGCGACGCCATCCTGCTCGACGAGGACAACCGGCGCATCGACCCGGTGCCCGGCGCGACCGGGCGCATCGCGCGGGGCGGCCACGTGCCGCTCGGCTACTACAAGGACCCGGCGAAGAGCGAGACGATCTTCGTCGAGGTCGACGGCGCGCGGTACGTCGTGCCCGGTGACTACGCCCGGTACGAGGAGGACGGCACCGTCACCCTGCTCGGCCGCGGCTCGCAGTGCGTCAACACCGGCGGGGAGAAGGTCTTCCCCGAGGAGGTTGAGGGTGCGCTCAAGTCGCATCCGGACGTGTTCGACGCCCTGGTGGTCGGTGTGCCCGACGAGCGGCTCGGGCAGCGCGTCGGCGCCGTCGTCCAGATCCGTCCCGGCAAGCAGGCCGACTTCGCGGACATCGAGGCGCACGTGCGTGGGCTGATCGCGGGGTACAAGGTGCCGCGCACGGTCTGGCTGACCGCCGAGATCGGCCGCACGCCGACCGGCAAGCCCGACTACTCGTGGGCGCAGCGGTACGTCACCGAGCACGAGCCCGCGGTGGACCGCTCGCAGCCGGCCGCGCAGTCCTGACCCTGGAGGAGATCCATGCGCACCTCGCTGTGCGACACGCTCGGCATCGACGTCCCGATCGTCGGCTTCACGCCGTCGGAACACGTCGCCGCCGCCATCAGCAGGGCGGGCGGGCTCGGCGTGCTGGGCTGCGTCCGGTTCAACGAGGCCGACGAGCTGGACCGGGTGCTCGGCTGGATGGACGAGAACACCGACGGCAGGCCGTACGGGGTCGACGTCGTGATGCCGTCGAAGATCCCCACCGAAGGCAGCTCGGTCGACCTGTCGGGCATGATTCCGGACGAGCACCGCGCGTTCGTCGAGCGCACCCTCGCCCAGCTCGGGGTGCCGGAGCTGCCCGACGACACCGACGAGCGCGCGGGCGTGCTCGGCTGGCTGCACTCGGTCGCCCGCGCGCACGTCGAGGTCGCCCTCAAACACCCGATCAAGCTCATCGCCAACGCGCTCGGCTCGCCGCCCACCGACGTGATCGGGCAGGCCCACGAGCGCGGCGTGCCGGTCGCGGCGCTGGCCGGGAAGGCCGAGCACGCGCGGCGGCACGTCGACAACGGCGTGGACATCGTCGTGGCGCAGGGCTACGAGGCGGGCGGGCACACCGGCGAGATCGCGTCGATGGTGCTGCTGCCGGAGGTCGTCGACGCCGTCGGTGACCGGGTCCCGGTGCTCGCCGCGGGCGGCATCGGCTCGGGCAGGCAGGCCGCGGCGGCGCTCGCGCTCGGCGCCGCCGGGGTGTGGACCGGGTCGGTGTGGCTCACCACCGAGGAGTACCTGCAGACGATGCCGGAGTCGGCGGCGATGCACCGCGCGCTGCTCGACGCCACGTCGGCGGACACCGTGCGCACGCGCATCTACACCGGCAAGCCGGCGCGCCTGCTCAAGACCCGCTGGACGGAGGCCTGGGCGGCCCCGGACGCTCCCGAGCCGCTGCCGATGCCGCTGCAGAACCTGCTCGTCTCGCACGCCCACCACCGCATCCACGCGGCGGGCGACCCGTCGGTGGTGTCGATGCCGGTGGGCCAGATCGTCGGCAGGCTGAACGCGGTCCGGCCGGTCGCCGAGGTGGTCGACGAGATGGTGCGCGACGTCGCCGCCACGGTGGAACGGCTGCGCGGCGTCGTCAGCTGACGGACAGGTGCTCGTTGTTCGCGGGCATCCCGTCGGTGACCGGCCCGTCCCCGATGCGGATGCCCGTGAACCGCAGCGGCAGCCCCCTGGCCGCCGCGGGTGAGGCGCGGTCCATCAGCTGCGCGTGCACGTGCGGCTCGCTGCTGTTGCCCGAGTTGCCGCACTGCCCGATTCGCTGTCCGGCGTGGACGGTGTCACCCTCGCGCACCTCGGCGGAACCCCGCCGCAGGTGGGCGACGAGCGCGAACGTGCCGTCCTCGGCAGCGACGACCACGTGGTTGCCCACCACCCGGCCCGCGCCGCCGATCTCCCGCACCATGCCCTCGAACAGCAGGTACAGCAGGGACCACCAGGCGGTGCGGCTGCGGTGATCGCGGGCGCCGTCGCGCACGCGCACGACCGTGCCGGAGACCATCGACAGCACCGGCTGCCCGAACGCGGGGTAGTCCTCCGGCGGCCGCATCCCCGGCCCGGCGCCGAACGCCGGCCGCTCCCGGTCGTCCGGTTCGTACACCAGGTCGACGGCGTAGGCCTGGCCGTAGGCGCGCACGCCGTGGCTGGGCACCTTCGAGGCCGGGCTGTTCAGCGCGCGCCAGCGGCCGGTCACCGGCGGATGCACGGTCCGCGGCGGACCCGGCGCGTCGAGTCCGGGCGCGAACTGGGCGGCCAGGCCGAGCAGCACCAGGACGATCCCGGCGGGGGTGGCGACGTCGAGGAGGAGAACGTCCGGCCAGCGGACGGCCGCGACGCGGGTCACGATCACCAGCGCCACCCCGGCGAGCACGATCCGGGTGGACTGCCGCTGCAGCTCTCCGGCGATGCGCTTCATCGGCGCACCGCCGCGAGCGTCACCAGCAGCGGCACCACGCGTGCCGGGGGCATCTCGTAGCTGCCCCGGCCGCCCTGGCGCAGCCACCCCGCGTTGACCAGCTGCCGCAGGTGGTGATGCAGCTGGCCGGTGCTGCCCGGCGCGCCCGTCTCGGCGAGCTCCGCGGTGGTGCGGGTGCCGCCCAGCACCTGCCGCAGCAGCTCGAGACGCACCGGGTGGGCCAGCGCCGCCAGCGTGGGGGAGAGGTCGGCCCAGTCCGAGTCGAGCAGCTCGGCGCTGGCCGCTCCCTGCTGCCACTCCACCGGCTCGCCGGTGGGCAGCGTGAGCGAGCCCGTGAACAGCACCGCCCCGGCGGCGGTGGCCTCGCGCTCGGGCAGCCTGCGCCGGAGCGCCTCCAGCGCCCACAGCGTGCCCTCGCCGCCGGAGGACGGGGCGGCCTGTCGTTCCAGTGCCTCGACCCGGCGCCGGAGGTCCCGCAGTTCCCCGGCGAGCCGGACCGGATCGGCCGTCTCGGTCATGCCTCAAAAATACATAACTACGTAGTTCCGAACAAACCGGCCCGGCGTGCGGCGAAGACCGCGGCGCCCACCGCGAGCACCGCGACCCCGGCGAGCACCGACGGCAGCGGCAGGCTGAACGCCAGCACGACGCAGCCGGCCAGCCCGGTCACGCCCACCACCTTCGGCGCCGCGCCCTCGCCGCGGCGCAGGGTGAGCGCGCTGGCGTTCGCGATCGCGTAGTACGCCAGCACCGCGAACGACGAGAAGCCGATCGCCCCCCGCACGTCGGCGAACGCCACGATGACGGCCACCACCGCGCCCACGGCCACCTCGGCGCGGTGCGGCACGCCGAAGCGGGGGTGCACCGCGGCGAGGGCCCTCGGCAGGTGCCCGTCGCGCGCCATCGCCAGCGTCGTCCGCGACACGCCGAGCACCAGCGCCAGCAGCGCGCCGAGCGCGGCGAGCGCCGCACCCGCGCGGACCACCGGAGCCAGCCCGGACCAGCCGGTGTCCGCCACGGCGCGGGCCAGCGGGTCCGCCGCCGCGCCCACCCCGCCGGGCCCCAGCTGCGCCAGGACGGCCAGCGCCACCAGCACGTACACCACCAGGACGAGCCCGAGCGCCAGCGGGATCGCCCTCGGGATCGTGCGCGCCGGGTCCCGGACCTCCTCACCCAGCGTCGCGAGGCGCGCGTACCCGGCGAACGCGAAGAACAGCAGCCCGGCCGCTTCCAGCACGCCGCCGGGGCCGGAGCCAGGGAACGGGGTCAGCCGGGCCGGATCGGGGTCCCCCGCGACGGCCACCGCCAGCACGGCGGAGCCGAGCACGAGCAGGCTCACCGTCACGATGACCTTGGTCGCGAGCGCGGAGCGCCGCACCCCCCGGTAGTTCAGCGCGGTCAGCGCCGCCACCACGGCGACCGCGAGCAGCCCGCGCCACGGCCGGTCCAGGCCCGGCGCGGTGTAGGCCACCACGGTCAGCGCCATCGCGGCGCAGCTCGCGGTCTTGCCCACCACGAACCCCCACCCGGCGAGGTAACCCCAGAACTCGCCGAGCCGTTCCTTGCCGTAGACGTACGTGCCGCCGGAGGAGGGGTGGCGGGCGGCCAGCCGCGCCGAGGACGTCGCGTTGCAGTACGCCACCAGCGCGGCGACGGCCAGCCCGGCGAGGAGCCCGGCCCCGGCCGCGCGGGCCGCGGGCGCGAACGCGGCGAACACTCCCGCCCCGATCATCGAGCCGAGGCCGAGCACCACCGCGTCGCCGGTGCCGAGCCTGCGGGCGAGCCGGTCCGTCATCGGCGCGGGCCGGTCGGGAACGGGCACGCCGGGCGCGGGAGCGCGGCACTCGCGCGCGCGGGCGAGGGGCTCGCGGGCCGGATCGGGCTCATGCGTGCAACCTATCGCCCCGCCGGTTCCGTCTGAGCGAACATGAGGTGGAAACGACTTGTCGCCGGAGCCGGTCTCGTGCTGCTCGCCACCACCGCGTGCGGGCAGGCGCCCGTCGCGGAGCAGGACGGCGGGGCGGCACCGGCGCTGACCCGCGAGCCCGTGCTGCCCGAGTCCGGCACCGAGCGCTCCGGCGGGTCCGCCGCCCAGCCCGCGCCGCCGATCGGCGACCAGCCGGGCGGGCGCAGGCCCGCCGACGGCGGGGCGCAGCCGGAGCCGGGGCCGCCGCCAGAGCCGGGACCGTCGCCGGAGCCGGGGGTGCCGCCGGACCAGCTCGACGACCGCGCCCTGCCCGAGGAGTACCCCCGCCAGGTCAGCGTGTCCGACGGCGGCCGGAGGCTGTCCGTGGTGGCGGAGGAGGGCGGCTGCGGCCGGGCGAGCGTCGAGCTCACCGAGCAGAGCGCCCGCCGCGTCGTGCTCACCCTGGTGGAGACGCGGCCCGCCGAGCCGAAGATGTGCACGATGGACATGCGCTACCCGCTGCTGTCGGTGACCCTCGACCGGCCGCTCGGCGACCGGGAACTGGTGCTGCGGCACGAGCGCCGCGGGGCGTAGCTCACGTTCCCGGGTGCGCGAGCGCGGGCCGCCCTAGGGTGGGCGCATGTCAGGACGTCAGGTTTCGGTCAGCCGCATCGTTCCCGCACCACCCGAGCGGATCTTCGACCTGCTCACCGACCCGGCCAAGCATCCGCTGCTCGACGGCTCCGGCACGGTCCGCGCCGCGCAGGCCGGCGGGCCCGAGCGGCTGGAGCTGGGGTCGAGGTTCGGGATGGACATGAAGATGGGCGCGTCCTACAAGATCCTCAACACCGTCGTCGAGTTCGAGCCGGGCAGGCTGATCGCGTGGCGGCACTTCAACGGGCACCGCTGGCGCTGGCGGCTGGAGCCGGTGGGGGAGGACCGCACCGAGGTGACCGAGACGTTCGACTGGTCGACCGCCCGCTTCCCGCTGCTCCTCTCGCTCAGCCCGTTCCCGAGGCGGAACCGGGCGAACATGGAGAAGTCGCTGGAGCGCCTGGAAAAGCTCGTGAGCGAACGCGCCTGACCGCCCGGGGACTCGCGTGCTCAGCGGAACGAGATCTGCAGCACCGGCTCCGCGGTCTCGGCGAAGAAGTCGTTGCCCTTGTCGTCGATGACGACGAAGGCGGGGAAGCCCTCGACCTCGATCCGCCAGACGGCCTCCATGCCCAGCTCGGGGTACTCCAGGACCTCGACCTTCTTGATGCAGTCCTGGGCGAGCCGGGCCGCGGGGCCGCCGATCGAACCGAGGTAGAACCCGCCGTGCTCCCGGCACGACGCGGTGACCTTCTTCGAGCGGTTGCCCTTGGCGAGCATCACCAGCGAGCCGCCCGCGGCCTGGAACTGCTCCACGTAGGAGTCCATGCGGCCCGCGGTGGTCGGGCCGAACGAGCCCGAAGGGTAGCCGTCGGGGGTCTTGGCCGGTCCCGCGTAGTACACGGGGTGGTCCCTGAGGTACTGCGGCATCTCCTCGCCCGCGTCCAGCCGCTCGGCGATCTTGGCGTGCGCGATGTCGCGCGCCACCACGAGCGGGCCGGTCAGGCTCAGCCGGGTCTTCACCGGCAGCCGCGACAGCTGGGCGCGGATCTCGGCCATCGGGCGGTTGAGGTCGACCTCGACGACCTCGTCGGACAGCTCGTCGTCGGTGACGTCGGGCAGGAACCGGGCGGGATCGCGCTCCAGCTGCTCGAGGAACACGCCTTCCGCGGTGATCTTGGCCTTGGCCTGCCGGTCGGCGGAGCAGGACACCGCGACGCCGACGGGGCAGGACGCGCCGTGCCGGGGCAGGCGGATCACGCGCACGTCGTGGCAGAAGTACTTGCCGCCGAACTGCGCGCCGATGCCGAACTGCCGGGTCATCTCCAGCACCTGCCGCTCGAGATCCGGGTCGCGGAACCCGTGGCCGAGCGGGGAGCCCTCGGTGGGCAGGTCGTCCAGGTAGCGGGCGGACGCGAGCTTGGCGACCTTGAGGTTGTACTCGGCCGACATGCCGCCCACGACGATCGCCAGGTGGTACGGCGGGCAGGCGGCGGTGCCGAGCGCGCGGAGCTTCTCGTCCAGGAAGCGGGCGAGCCGCTTCGGGTTCAGCACCGCCTTGGTCTCCTGGTAGAGGAACGTCTTGTTGGCGCTGCCGCCGCCCTTGGCCAGGAACAGGAACTCGTAGCTCGGTTCGCCCTGCCCGTCCTTGTGGTACAGCTCGATCTGCGCGGGCAGGTTGGTGCCGGTGTTGCGTTCCTCCCAGAACGTCAGCGGCGCCATCTGCGAGTAGCGCAGGTTGAGCTCCTGGTAGGCCTGGAAGATGCCGAGGGAGAGGGCCTCCTCGTCGGCGCCCCCGGTGAGCACGCCCTCGCCGCGCTTGCCGATGACGATGGCGGTGCCGGTGTCCTGGCACATGGGCAGCACGCCGCCCGCCGAGATGGCGGCGTTGCGGAGCAGGTCCATCGCGACGAACCGGTCGTTGCCGCTGGCCTCGGGGTCGTCGACGATCGCGCGCAGCTGCGCCAGGTGGGAGGAGCGCAGCAGGTGCTGGATGTCGGTGACGGCGGTGCGCGCGAGCGTCGTCAGCGCCGCGGGCTCGATCTCGAGGAAGCGGCGGCCGCCCGCCTCGACCACCCGCACGCCGTCCGGCGTGACCAGCCGGTACTCGGTGTGGGTGTCCGCGCGCAGCGGCAGGACGTCGGTGTGCTGGAACTCTGTGGTGGAAGGCGTCACGGCGCGGGCTCCCTTGCACGCTGTTCGGGGGCCTCGAACGTACAACGCCGTGCTCGGCCGGGGAGCGCGACCGGCGCGCGGCGCGATCTGCGTCACGCCGTGTCCGCGATCCCTGCACGCGTGTCCGCGACCTGTGCACACGTGTCCGCCCTCCGCGGCACCGGCACTGCCCCAGCCAGCGGACACGCGGACGCGGATGGCGGACACGCGGACGCGGATGGCGGACACGGGCCTGGACATACGGAAGGCCGGGCCCACCCCGACGGACCCGACCTTCCGGGGAATGCGGCGGGTGCGGGCACCCACCGCGAAGCCTCCACTCCGACAGACGCGTGGCCAGGGCCGGGGTTGCGTCCGCGAGCGGCTATCCGACCGTCTCGTGCCGTGCGGTGTCTGTCAACACGGCCGTCCGGGTGCTTCCTGTCCGCGACGACGTCAGCTGGCGTAGGCGCGCAGCCGGTCGGCCCGCTCGCCCTGCCGCAGCTTGGCCATCACCTCGCGCTCGATCTGCCGCACCCGCTCGCGGGACAGGCCGAAGTGCCTGCCGATCTGGTCGAGCGTGCGGGGCTGGCCGTCGTCGAGGCCGTAACGCAGCCGGATCACGTGCTGCTCGCGGTCGTCGAGCGTGGCGAGCACGCGGCGCAGGTCGTCCTGCAGCAGCCCGGAGATGACGGCGCTCTCGGCGTCGGTGGCCTCGGAGTCCTCGATGAAGTCGCCGAGCGGGGCGTCCTCCTCGGTGCCCACGGGCATGTCGAGGCTCACCGGGTCGCGGGCGTGGTCGAGCAGCGCGGCGACCTTCTCCTCGGCGATGCCCGACTCGCGGGCGAGCTCCTCGTGGGTGGCCTCGCGGCCGAGCTGCTGGTGCAGGTCGCGCTTGATGCGGGCGAGCTTGTTGACCTGCTCGACGAGGTGCACGGGCAGGCGGATGGTGCGGCCCTGGTCGGCCATCCCCCGGGTGATCGCCTGCCGGATCCACCACGTGGCGTACGTGGAGAACTTGAAGCCCTTCGAGTAGTCGAACTTCTCGACGGCGCGGATCAGCCCGAGGTTGCCCTCCTGGATGAGGTCGAGCAGCGGCATGCCGCGGCCCGTGTACCGCTTCGCCAGCGAGACCACGAGCCGCAGATTGGCCTGGAGCAGGTGGTTCTTGGCCCGGTGACCGTCGCGGACGAGCGCGGTGAGCTCGGCCTTCCGCTCGGCGGAGAGCTCGGGGTCGGTGTCCAGCACGTGCTGGGCGAACACCCCGGCTTCGATCCGCTTGGCGAGGTCGACCTCCTCTGCCGCGGTCAGCAGTGCGGTCTTGCCGATGCCGTTGAGGTAGACCCGGACGAGGTCCGCGGCAGGCCCCTGGGCGTCGAGATCCGCCTCCTCCACGGCCACGGGGGCAACCTCGGTCTCGAAGGTGGTCGTCGGGATCTCCCGCTCCCGGATACCGCGGGCCTCACGGTCGAGAGTCTGGACGGACATTTCTGCCTCCCCGGTCAACGGGCTGACGTGTGCTCCTGCTCCACGCCTCGCTGCGCGTCGCCTGCGCGGGCCTGTGGAACCCGGCACGCGAGACCAGCTTTCTGGCTGGACACTGGGATCAACGCGTGCACGTTCGAAATCGTTCCCGGCCGCTCGACATGTTGACGACATCACGGAGTGGCGGGTTGCTCCACCAAAGCTGAGGTTTTCCTGAGAACCCGTCCCGGAAACGTCGGGGCGGCACATCCGGGGCGCGAGTGGCTCCCGGGACCGCCGGGACCAGCGGGGTGAGGTCTAGACCTCGACGAGGACGGTGAAGGGGCCGTCATTGACGCTGTGCACGGCCATCATCGCGCCGAACCGCCCGGTCTCCACCGTGGCGCCCCGTTCGCGCAGTTCCGCCACCACGGCGTCGACGAGCTTCTCCGCGGTCTCCGGCCGGGCCGCGGCCGTCCACGATGGACGGCGCCCCTTGCGGGTGTCCCCGTAGAGCGTGAACTGGCTGACCACGAGCAGGGGCGCGCCGGCCGTGGCGCACGACGCTTCGTCGCGCAGGATGCGCAGCTCGTGCAGCTTCCTGGCCATCGTGGCGGCCTGGCCCGGAGTGTCGTCGGCGCGTACCCCGAGAAGCACCAGCAGGCCCGGCTCGGCGATCGCGCCGACCACCTCGCCGTCCACTGTGACGCTCGCCTCGGTCACCCGTGCCGCGACCGCCCTCACCGGTTCTCCTCCCGTGCCGGGACCAGCATGCCGTGCCGCACCAGCTCGCGGATCACGGGCAGCGCCGCCCGCTCCAGCTCCGCGCGGTCCTGCCCGTGCGCCACGGACAGCAGGTCGAGCAGGTCGGACAGCGGCAGCAGCCCGCGGCAGCCGGCGAGCAGTGCCGTGACCGGCTCGTCCACCTCGTGCTGCCAGCCGGGCCCTTCGGTGCGGTGCAGCCTGCGGATCGTCGTCGCCCAGCCCTCGTCACCCGGTTCGTCCACGCGCTCCAGCAGCACCGAGTCCGGCACCCGGAACGCCGTGTCCAGCAGGTCCGCGCCGTGTTCCCGCAGCCAGGCGACCCGGTCCAGCCACGCCGCCGCCTCGCCGCCGAGGGGGTCGTCGTAGGCCTGTCGCAGGTCCTCGCACACGACCGTGGGGGCACCGGCGCCCTCCGGGAGGCGGCGGAGCGTGACGAAGCCGAAGCCGATGCCCTCGACCCGGGCCCCGGCGAACCAGTCCAGCCACGCCGCGGACTGCGCGCGGCCCTCCGGCGAGCGCGGGTCGATGCCCGCGTCCCGCAGCCAGGTGCCGACGTAGAGACCCGGATCGGCGATGTCGCGCTGGACGAACCACGCGTCGGTGCCGCCGGGCAGCCAGCGTGTCACCCGATCGGTCCAGTCCTCGCCGCGCACGTGCAGCCAGGACGCGAGGACGTGGCCGACACCGCCGTCGGTGAGGAACGCGGGCAGCTGCCGCACGACGAGCGCGCTCGCGTCGTCCCCGGCCAGCCCGGAGTCGCGGTAGACGTAGTCCACGCGCGGCGGGCCGACCACGAACGGCGGGTTGCACACGATCTGGTCGAACCGCCTGCGCGCGACCGGCGCGAACCACTCGCCCCGGCGCAGCTCCACATCGACCTTGTTGAGCCGGAACGTCGCCGCCGCCAGCCGCAGCGCCCGCTCCGAGACGTCGGTGCCGGTGATGTGCCGGGCGTGCCTGCTCGCGTGCAGCGCCTGCACGCCGTTGCCGGTGCCGAGGTCGAGCAGGGAGCCCACCGGGCGCCTGCTGGTCGCCCTGATCAGGCTGAGCGAGGCGTGCCCGACGCCCAGCACGTGGTCCTCCGGCACCGGACCGCCCAGGTGGTCGGAGTCGAGGTCCGACACGACCCACCACGAGCCCGACTCGTCGCCGTGCGGGCGCACGTCGAGGCCGGCCCGCACGGCGCCGCCGTCGGTGCGCAGCAGCCCCGCGGCCACGGCCTGCTCCAGCGGCAGCGGGTCCAGCGCGGCGCGCACGGCGGTGTCCGGCTCGGTGCCGCCGAGCAGGAACAGCCGGACCAGCGTGCCGAGGTGCCCCGCGTCGCGGGTGGCGCGGTCGGCCAGCTCCGGCTCGCCGCGGCCCAGCGCCGCGTGCGCCTGCCCGCCGAGCAGCTCGACGACGCCGTCGGCGTCGTAGCGGGCCCGCTCGAAGGCGGCGCGCAGCCGGTCGCAGACGTCGGCGGTCAGCTCCGGGAGAAAACCGTTCACGGTGCGTCATCATCGCATGTGCGCCCGCCCGTGCCTGTGGTCAGATGAACGGATGGGAACCCGAGCCGCCTCCGGCCCCGCCGTCTCCGCGCTCTCCGCCGTGCTCGCCGGTCTCGACGCCCGGCTGCCCGGCCTGGAGCGGCTCTACGCCGACCTGCACCGGCATCCCGAGCTGTCCTTCGCCGAGACCCGCACGGCCGCCGCGCTGGCCGCCCGGCTCGGCGCCGACGGTTACGAGGTGCACACCGGGATCGGTGGCACCGGCGTGCTCGGCGTGCTGCGCACGGGTCCGGGCCCCACGGTCCTGCTGCGCGCGGACATCGACGCGCTGCCCGTCGAGGAGAAGACGGGGCTGCCCTACGCCAGCACCGCGCGCGGCGTCGACGCCGAGGGCCGCGAGGTGCCGGTGATGCACGCGTGCGGGCACGACATGCACGCGACCTGGCTGTCCGGGGCCGCCGCGCTGCTGGCCGAGCATCGCTCCCGCTGGTCGGGCACGCTGCTCGTGGTGTTCCAGCCGGGGGAGGAGAGCGGCGGCGGGGCGCGGGCGATGATCGACGACGGGCTGTTCGACGTCGCCGGGCCGCCCGACGTCGTGCTCGGCCAGCACGTGTGTCCCGGGCCCGCGGGCTGGGTGCTCACCCGGGCCGGGGTGCTCATGGCGGCCACCGACGCGCTGCGCGTCACCCTGCACGGCAGGGGCGGGCACGGCTCGCGCCCCGAGACCACGGTGGATCCGGTGGTGCTGGCGGCGTCGGTGGTGCTCAGGCTGCAGACGATCGTGTCGCGCGAGGTGGCCGCGGGCGACTCCGCCGTCGTCACCGTCGGCTCGCTGCACGCGGGCACCACCCACAACGTCATTCCCGACCACGCGACGCTCGACGTCAACATCCGCACGTTCGAGCCCGCGGTGCGGGAGCGCGTGCTGGCCGCCGTCGACCGCATCGTGCGCGGGGAGGCCAGGGCCGCGGGCGCGCCCGCGGAACCGGAGATCACCGAGCTGGCCACCTACGGCGTGACACGCAACGACGAGGCCGCGACCACGGCCCTCACCGCCGCCTTCGACGCGTACTTCCCCGCCGGCCGGGTCGCCGAGGCCCCGCTCGTCACCGGCAGCGAGGACTTCGGGGAGTTCGGCTGCGCCGCGGGCGTGCCCTCGGTGTTCTGGCTGGTGGGCGGGCTGCCGGAGCGGGAGGTGCTCGACGCGATCGCCGGGGGCCGGTTCGAGTCGGACGTGCCGTCCAACCACTCGCCGCTGTTCGCGCCCGTGCTCCACCCCACGTTGCGCACGGGGGTGGAGACGCTGGTCGTGGCGGCACTGCACCGGCTCGGCTCCCCGGGTGTCGGATGAGCCCGCGGGGTGGGAGCATGGACCTGGAGGTGGAGCCGGTGAGCCAGCACGACAAGCACGTCACCCCGGTCCTGATCACCGAGGCGGCGCCCTCCTACGACGACCAGCAGGCGGCGCGCAAGCGCAAGTACGTGCTCATGATGGGCATGCGGTTCCCGTGCCTGGTGCTCGCGGGGGTCTTCTACCACACGTGGTGGCTCGCGCTGGCCTTCCTCGTGCTGTCGGTCCCGCTGCCGTGGATCGCCGTGCTGATCGCCAACGACCGGCCCCCGCGCAAGCGCGAGGAGGTCAACCGCTACCAGCGGCAGCCCACGGCCATCGAGAGCCGCGAGCACCGCGTCATCGACGGCTGAGCCGGGGCTGCGCGCCCACCTGGCGCACCGCGCGGGCGGCGAGCCGCACCCCGGTGCGCAACCGCTCCGGCACCGGTTCCGCCCGCAGCCACGACCACAGCACCCCCGCGTCGAACGCGTCCCCGGCTCCCGTGCTGTCCACGCACTCCGCCTCCTCGGCGGGCACGCGCACCACCCCCTCGGCGTCCACCCACGCCGCGCCGGCGGGGCCCGTCGTGACCGCGACCGCGCCCACCGTGCCGAGCAGGTCCTTCGCCGACTCGGGCGTGCCGTCCCCGGTGAGCGCACGCAGCTCCGCGGCGTTCGGCAGCAGCAGGTCGACGCCGCGCACGTCGGCGAGGAACGCGGCCGGATCGGTGATCAGCGCGGCCGCCTGCGGGTCCACCGACGTCGTCAGACCCGCGTCCCGCGCGGCGGCCAGCGCGGCCAGGCCCGCGGGCCGGGACGAGGGGTCGAGCAGGACGTAGCCGGACAGGTGCAGGTGCGCCGCCCCGGCCAGCGCGGCCGGGTCGACGTCGGCGGGGTGGAACCGCTGGTTGGCGCCGCGGTCGGGCAGCATGCTGCGCTGCCCCTCGCCGTCGACGAGCACCACGACGCAGCAGGTGGCCGCCTCCGGGTCCACGGCGAACGCGCACCGGACCCCCGCCGCCTCCAGCTCCGCCCTGACCAGCCTGCCCGCCGCGTCGTCGCCGACACGCGCCAGCAGGACGGGGTCCGCGCCCGCCTCGCGCAGCCACGCCGCGGTGTTGGCCCCGGCACCGCCGCCTGCCACCCGCACCCGGGCGCGGGAGTCGCCGCCGTGCACCACCGGCTCGGCGTGCCGGGCCACGACGTCGAGCCCGGCGTCGCCGACCACCACCACCCTCACGGGCGCAGCTCCACGGCGACCTCCGCGCCCAGCCGGGCGTTGGCGACCACGAGCGCCTCGTTCGCGTCCAGGCTCACACCGCCGCTGGCGGTGTGGAAGTGCTCGAGCAGCACCGGGGTCACGTCCGAGCCCGTGACCCCGCGCGTGCGCAGCAGCTCGAGCCCCTCGGCGAGCAGCCGGTCGTGCAGCGCACCGTCCATTTCGTACTCTTCGGGGATCGGATTGGCCAGCAGCAGCCCGGAGTCCGCGAGCTGCCGGTGCGCGGTGAGCACGGCGGCCACCTGGGCGGGGTCGTCGGCCCGGCCCGGCACGGGCAGTCCCGAGGAGCGGCGGTAGAACGCCGGGAACTCGTCCGTCCGGTAGCCGAGGACGGGCACGGAGTGGGTCTCCAGCACCTCCAGGGTGGCCGGGATGTCGAGCACCGACTTCACCCCCGAGCAGACGACGAGGGTGCCCACGCGGGCCAGCACACCGAGATCGGCCGACACGTCCCAGGTCACGGCGGCGCCGGGGGGCGGCAGGTGCACCCCGCCGAGCCCGCCCGTGGCGAAGACGGCGATCCCGGCCGCGTCCGCCAGCGCCGCCGTCGCGGCCACGGTCGTGGCGCCCGAACGGCCGAGCGCCACCGCGGGGCCCACGTCGCGCAGGGACAGCTTGTCCAGTTCCGGACCCTCGGCGCAGACCCGCTCCAGCTGGGCGGGGGACAGGCCGACGAGGGCCTGCCCGTCGAGGACCGCGACGGTGGCGGGCACCGCGCCCGCGTCCCGGACCGTGCGTTCCAGCCGGGTCGCGACGTCGAGGTTGCGGCCGGGCGGCAGGCCGTGGGACAGCAGGGTGCTCTCGAGGGCCACCACGGCGCGGCCCTCGGCCAGCGCGTCGGCGACCTCGGCGGACATCGCGAGGCGGGGGCCAGGGGTAGGGGTCACGGCGGTGATCCTCGCCTACGGGCGGGCTGGCCGTGCCCGTGGGTCGGCCGGTGCGGCATCATAGGGGGGTGAGTACGCAGACACTTCCCGACGTCGACACCCGTCCGGAGGGCACCGACACCACGGACGACGACTCGCCGAAGATGTTCCACTACGTGCGCAAGAACCAGATCGCGGAGAGCGCGGTCCTGGGTTCGCACGTGGTGGCGCTCTGCGGTGAGGTGTTCCCGGTGACGAAGTCGCCGAAGCCGGGGTCGCCGGTGTGCCCGGAGTGCAAGCGCATCTTCGACGGCCTGCCCCCCGGCGGCGACGAGTAACGACGCGCACCCCGCCCGCCGTGCTCAGCGCGGCGGGCGGTCGGACTCCGGCTCCGGCTCCGGCTCGGCGACCGGAGCGCCGTCCTGTTCCGGAGCGTCCGGGGCGGGCCCGTTGACGCCGGGCGCGTCCCGCCCCGGCCTGCGCGGCCTGCGCAGCGGCATCGTGGTGCGCTCCCACAGCCCCCGGTTCTCCTCCTCCCGCAGCCGCTCGCTGGCCCGCTCCATCTCCAGCCGCCGCCACTTGCGCCGCTGCCGCCGGGTCATCCTGGCCGGCCACAGCTCCTGGATGGCGCTGTTGAAGTACGCGCCGGCCACGATCGCCAGCCCGATGAAGAACGTGAACAGCAGGAACGCGATCGGCGTCGCGAGCGCTCCGTAGGTGTAGCCGGTGGTCGTGATCCAGCCGATGTAGATCCGCAGGCCCACACTGGACAGCAGGAAGATGACCATGGCCAGCATCGCGCCCGGCAGCCCCCGGTGCCACGGCAGCTTCCTGGGCAGCGCCAGCTTGTACAGGGTCGCCAGCGCCAGCACGAGCAGCAGGCCGACGGTGGGGTAGTAGGCGATGCTCAGCCACGACGTGATCGTCGGTTCCCAGCTCGGCGGGAAGAACTCCGGCAGCAGGTCCGGCCCGATCGCGATGATCGGCAGGCCGATCACCAGCAGCACCAGGCTGACCAGGTAGAGCAGCAGCGCGAAGATCCGCTGCCACACCTCGTTGCGGACGCCGTACTGACCGTGGGCCACCGTGATGGCGTCGACGAACGACGACATCGCCGACGAACCCGCCCACAGGGAGATCAGGAAGCCGACCGAGACGATCTCGCCCTTCCCGGTGGTCAGGATGTCGTCGACGGTCGGCTCGATGATCTGCCGCACGACGCTGTCGCTGAACACGGTGTCGGAGAAGGCGATGATCTTGTCGTGCACGGCCCGCACGACGGCGTCGCCGAGCCAGTCGCCGATGAAGCCGAGGCTGCCGAGCAGCCCGAGCAGCAGCGGCGGCAGGGACAGCGTCTGCCAGAACGCCGCCTCGGCGGCTTCGGAGAAGATGTTGCCGTCCCACGCCTTGCTCAGGGTGCGCCCGAGGAGGCGACGGGCCCCCTTCCGCTCCGCCCGCCGGGCGGGCGACGCGTCGGCCCCGCCGCCCTCCCTCCCGGCGTCTGGCTCGTTCATCGGGCTCCAAGCATGGTCCATCCGGGGCGATTTGGCTCGTCGCCTCCGCCTGCGTGTCCTCCCGGCGTGCCGTGCGGCGCCGGTGTCGGTGCCGCCGGGTACCCTCGTGGCCGCGCCCTCACCGCGTACCCGGCACTGCCGCCGGTGCACCGTCGTGAGGGCATTCGTGTGTCGCTAGGTCTCGTGGCGAGAGGAGTGGGACCGTCGGTGTCGCAAACGGCGCAGCAGGGGTTCGCCGCACCCGAGCCCCAGCACGACGCGACCGCCCGGCCACTGCGCGCCTGGCAGCGGCGCGCGCTCACCAAGTACCTGACGCAGCGGCCCAAGGACTTCCTGGCCGTCGCGACGCCGGGCGCGGGCAAGACCGTCTTCGGGCTGCGGATCGCGGCCGAGCTGTTGTCCGACCGTACGGTCGAGGCCGTCACGATCGTCACGCCGACCGAGCACCTCAAGCACCAGTGGGCCGTCTCGGCGGCCGCCGCCGGCATCGCCATCGACTCGAACTTCCGCAACACCACCGGCGTCACCTCCTCCGACTACCAGGGTGTCGCACTCACCTACGCGCAGGTCGCGGCGCACCCCACGATGCACAGGGTGCGCACGGAGAACCGCAAGACCCTGGTCATCCTCGACGAGATCCACCACGCGGGTGACGCCAAGTCGTGGGGGGACGCCGTGTTCGAGGCGTTCACCCCCGCCGTGCGCAGGCTGGCGCTCACCGGTACCCCCTTCCGCAGCGACGACTCGCCGATCCCGTTCGTCACCTACGAGCCCGACGCCGACGGTTCGCTGCGCAGCAGGGCCGACCACGCCTACAACTACGCCGACGCGCTCGCCGACGGCGTCGTGCGGCCGGTGGTGTTCCTCGCCTACTCCGGCGAGGCCTCGTGGCGCACCAGCGCGGGCGACGAGTTCACCGCCCGGCTCGGGGAGCCGCTGACCGCGGAGCAGACCGCGCGGGCGTGGCGGACCGCGCTCGATCCCGGCGGGGAGTGGATCCCGTCGGTGCTGCAGGCCGCGGACACGCGGCTGACCCAGCTGCGCGGCGGCGGCATGCCCGACGCGGGCGGGCTCGTGATCGCCACCGACCAGGACTCCGCGCGGGCGTACGCGAAGATCCTCGCGCGGATCTCCGGGGAGCGGCCGGTCGTCGTGCTCTCCGACGACCCGAAGGCCACGCGCCGCATCGGCGAGTTCGCGGACTCGGACGACCGGTGGCTGGTGGCCGTGCGGATGGTGTCCGAGGGCGTGGACGTGCCCCGGCTCGCCGTCGGCGTGTACGCGACGAGCGCGTCGACCCCGCTGTTCTTCGCGCAGGCCATCGGCCGGTTCGTGCGGTCCCGCAGGCCGGGGGAGACGGCGAGCGTGTTCCTGCCGAGCGTGCCCGTGCTGCTGGAGCTGGCCAGCGAGCTGGAGGCCGAGCGGGACCACGTGCTCGGCAAGCCGCATCGCGAGAAGGACGGCTGGGACGACGAGCTGCTGGTCGCCGCCAACCGGACCGAGGACGAGCCGGGTGAGGAGGAGAAGGCGTTCACCTCGCTGGGCGCCTCCGCCGAGCTCGACCAGGTGATCTACGACGGCAACTCGTTCGGCACGGCGGTGTTCTCCGGCACCGACGAGGAGCAGGAGTACCTCGGCCTGCCCGGGCTGCTGGAACCCGACCAGGTGCGGGCCCTGTTGCGGAAGCGGCAGGAGGAGCAGCTCGCCGACGCGAAGAAGCGCAGGCCGGCCAGGCAGGAGCGGCAGCAGGAGCCGCAGGAGACGCAGCCGCGGCCGCAGCCGGTCAACGAGCGCATCAAGGCGCTGCGCAAGGAGCTCAACGCCCTCGTCGGCGTCTACCACCACCGCACCCGCAAGCCGCACGGCGCCATCCACAACGAGCTGCGCCGCATCTGCGGCGGCCCGCCGACCGCGATGGCCACGGTCGAGCAGCTCGAGGAGCGCATCGCCACGCTCCGCTCCTGGTAACCGCGAGTCCCCCGCCCAGGCTCGCGAGCCCCCCGCTCCGCACCACGAGTGCTGCGCTCCGCACCGCGAGTGCTGCGTTCGGGACCGCGAGTGCTGCGCTCGGCGAATGAGCGGCGAGGCGGCGCGTGCGCACCACTCCAACCTTCGTCTACCTCCGTCTACGTCCGAACGGGGAGTTCCTCGGCTGGAACGGGGACTCGCGAGCGGGAGCGCAGAACTCGCGTCGTTGCCAAACCGTGTCCGAACCACCGCGACTTTATCGATACAGAGGCTCTTCCGTGACTCCGGTCGGCGACATATGTTGTCGCCCACAACATTTACGCGACGGAGCGTGATCCGCCCGCTGGCGGCCGCTCCGTTCGCTGGATCCGGAAAGGTTCTCAGGGATGCGGACCAAGAGACGACTTCTTGCCATCGCCGGGGCGGTGCTGGGTGTGACACTCACGCTGGCGGCGTGTGGCGCCAACACGGCCGGCAACGACGCCGGCGGAGGCGGCCAGGAGCAGGCGGACGGCGGCACCAAGGGTGTCGTCGGCGTGATCCTGCCCGAGACGGCCTCCTCCGCCCGCTGGGAGGGCTTCGACAAGCCCATGCTCGAGCAGGCCCTGCGGGCCGAGGGCTTCGAGGCCGACGTGCAGAACGCGCAGGGCGAGGTGCAGAAGTTCACCACGCTCGCCGACGGCATGATCGCCAAGGGCGTCAAGGTGCTGATCATCGCCTCGATCAACAGCGAGGTCGGCAGTGCCGTCGCCGCCCAGGCGAAGGCCGCGGGCATTCCCACCATCGACTACGACCGGCTCAACCTCGGCGGCGGCTCCGACTACTACGTCTCCTTCGACAACACCAAGGTCGGCGAGCTGCAGGGCGAGGGCCTCGTGCAGGCGCTGGAGGGCAAGCCGGACGGGCAGCAGATCATCGAGATCGAGGGCGCCCCGACCGACAACAACGCGACGCTGTTCCACCGCGGCCAGCGCAACGTGCTGCAGCCGCTGTACGACTCCGGCCGCTTCGAACTGGTGCAGAGCCAGCCCATCGACAACTGGGACAACCAGAAGGGCGGCACCACCTTCGAGCAGATCCTCACCAGCAACGGCGGCAAGGTCGACGGCGTCGTGGCCGCCAACGACGGCCTCGCGGGCGCGGTCATCACCGTGCTGAAGAAGAACGGCCTCAACGGCAAGGTGCCGGTGACCGGCCAGGACGCCACTCCCGACGGCCTGAAGAACATCCTGCGCGGCGACCAGTACATGACCGTGTTCAAGCCGATCCAGGAGGAGGCCGACGCGGTCGCCAAGCTGGCCGCCGCGCTGGCGGAGGGCGACACCGCCGCGGCCGACGCGATCGCCACCGACACCGAGCACGACCCGAAGGGCGACCGTGACGTCAAGTCGGTGCTGCTCGAGCCGAAGCTGATCACCAAGGAGAACGTCAAGACGGTGATCGACCAGGGCTACGTCCCGGCGAGCGACGTCTGCACGGGCGACCTCAAGTCCGTCTGCGCCGACCTCGGCATCTCCTGACGACGACACCGACCCGCCGGGGCGGGCCGCGCGCCCCGACCGCGCGGCCCGCCCCGGCACCACGGAGACCCAGGAGACAACGAATGAGTGAGCCCATCCTCGAGCTGCACGGCGTGAACAAGAGCTTCGGCCCCGTGCACGTCCTGCACGACGTCGACCTCGCCGTGCGCGCCGGCGAGGTCACCGCCCTCGTCGGTGACAACGGTGCGGGCAAGTCGACCCTGGTCAAGTGCATCGCGGGCATCCACGCGGCCGACTCGGGAGAGGTGCGCTTCCGGGGCAAGCCGGTGCACATCCACGGCCCCCGTGACGCCGCCGACCTCGGCATCGAGGTCGTGTACCAGGACCTGGCACTGGCCGACAACCTCGACATCGTGCAGAACATGTTCCTCGGCCGGGAGCGCGGCAGTGCCTGGCTGCTGGACGAGGCCAGCATGGAACAGGCGGCGCGGCAGACCCTCGCGTCGCTGTCCGTGCGCACCGTGAAGTCCGTGCGCACACCGGTGTCCGCGCTGTCCGGCGGGCAGCGGCAGACCGTGGCGATCGCCAAGTCGGTGCTGTGGGACAGCAAGGTCGTGCTGCTGGACGAGCCGACCGCGGCGCTCGGCGTCGCGCAGACCCGCCAGGTCCTCGACCTCGTGCGCCGGCTCGCCGAGCAGGGCCTCGGCGTGGTGCTGATCAGCCACAACATGGCCGACGTGTTCGAGGTGTCCGACCGGATCGCGGTGCTGTACCTGGGCCGGATGGCCGCCGAGGTGCAGACCAAGGACGTGACCCACGGGCAGGTCGTCGAACTGATCACGGCGGGACGCTCCGGCGACCTCGGGCTGGCCCGCCCCGATACCGCAGTCGTGTGAGCAAGGAAGAAGCCATGACCCAGACCCCCACGGCGCCGTCGCCGAACACGGCCATCACCGACTTCGGCATCGACACCACGACGATGTCCACGAGCGAGGCGATCCGCGACTACTTGTCCCGCCTGCGCGGCGGCCAGCTGGGCTCGCTGCCCGCGGTGCTCGGCCTCATCTCGCTGGTGATCATGTTCGCGCTGCTGTCGGACGTGTTCCTCTCGCTCAACAACATCGCCAACCTGCTCGCCCAGGGCGCCGGGCAGACGATGATCGCGATGGGCATCGTCTTCGTGCTGCTGGTCGGCGAGATCGACCTCTCCGCCGGTACCGCGTCCGGCGTGGCCGGCGCCGTGCTGGCGATGCACTACGTCGAGAACGGCAACCTGCTCGGCGGGATGGGCTCCACGGTGTTCATCGCGTTCAACGCGGTGCTGCTGCTCGCGGTGGTGCTCGCGGTGCTGCTGCGCGTCTGGCCCGGTGCCGCGCTCTCCGCCCTGGCCATCGTCATCTCGGTGTCCGGGCTCGCCGCCAACCCGTGGATCGAGATGCTGCTCGCCCTGTGCGTCGGCTCCGCGATCGGCTGCATCACGGGCTTCCTCGTCGCCAGGATCGGGATGCCGTCGTTCGTGGTGACGCTCGCCCTGTTCCTCACCTGGCAGGGAGTGATCCTGCAGTTCATCGGGGAGGGTGGCGTGCTGGGCATCAGCACCTCGCCGGTGCTCAACCAGGTGGCCAACGGCAACCTGTCCCTCGTCGCCAGCTGGGCGCTGTTCGTCGTCGGCGCGGGCGGCTTCGCGGCGCTGCAGCTCGGCCAGCACTTCACCAGGCTGCGCCGGGGCCTGGTGACCAAGCCGACACCGATCGTGCTGCTCAAGGTGGGCCTGGTCGCCGTGATCGGCGCCGCCGCGACCGCGCTGCTGACGATCAACCGCTCGCCCAACCCGAGCATCGAGATCTCCGGCGTGCCCTACGTCGTGCCGATCGTGCTCGGCCTGCTCACCATCGGCACGTTCGTGCTGAACCGCACCCGCTACGGCAGGCACATCTACGCCGTCGGCGGCAACCGGGAGGCCGCGCGCCGCGCCGGTATCAACGTCACACAGATCAGGGCCAGCGTGTTCGTCGTGTGCTCGTCGGTCGCCGCGCTCGGCGCCATCGTCTACTCGTCGAAGGTCGGCTCGGTCGACCCGCAGGCGGGTGGCCTGAACACGCTGCTGTTCGCCGTCGGTGCCGCCGTCATCGGTGGCACGTCGCTGTTCGGCGGGCGGGGCCGCGTGTTCGACGCCGTGATCGGCGGCACGGTGCTCGCCATCGTCGCCAACGGGCTCGGCCTGCTGCGCCAGTCCGCGGCCGTGGTGGCGATCGTGACCGGTCTGGTGCTGCTCCTGGCCGCGACCGTGGACGCGCTGTCCCGGCGTCGCGCGGCCACCGGTGCGCGCTGACGACGCGGAGGCGATGAGACGATGACTCCGTGACCAGCACACCCGTCGCCCGACCCGACGAGGTGCGCCGGTACAACCGGTCGAGCCTGCTCCGCCTGTTGCACGTGGGCGGCCCGTGCACGCGGGCGGCGCTGGCGACCGAGCTCGGTCTCAACCGCAGCACGATCAAGACACTCGTCGACGGTCTCGCCGAGGCCGGCGTGGTGGAGGAACGGGTGCCCCGCCCCGGCCGGAGCGCGGGGCGCCCGTCCCTGCTCGTCCTGCCGCAACCCCAGGCCGCCGTGGTGCTGGCGGTGGACGTGCAGGTGGAGCACGTCGCCATCGCGCTGGTCGGCCTCGGCGGGCAGATCCTGGGCCGCAACCGGTGGAACCTGCACGGCCGGATGGGGCATCCGGGCGAGGTGGTGACCCACGTGGTCGAGTCGACCCAGTTGCTCGCCACCGACCTCGGCGTGCGGCCGGTGGCGGCGGGCATCTCGGTGCCCGGGGTCACCCGCCGCTCGGACGGCCATGTGCACGAGGCGCCCAACCTGCGGTGGAGCGACGTGCCGCTCGGCGAGCGGATGGCGGCGGGCCTGGGCGTCCCGGTGACGGTGGGCAACGACGCCGAGTTCGGCGCGCTCGCCGAGCACCTGCGCGGAGCGGCCCGCGGCGCCGCGGACGCGGTGTTCGTCTCCGCCGACGTCGGCGTCGGCGGGGGCGTGATCGCCCAGGGTTCGTCACTGCGCGGCGCGGGCGGCTACGTCGGCGAGATCGGGCACATGGTGGTGCGACCCGGCGGGCGCAGCTGCTACTGCGGCAACGAGGGGTGCTGGGAGACCGAGGTGGGCGAGGCGGCGCTGGCCAGGGCGCTCGAGATGCCCGACGACAGCCCGCGGGGCGCGATCGTCGCGGAGCTGCGGGGCCTGTCCGGCGACCCGGGCACGGCATGGGAACGGCTGGCCGGCTTCGCGGAGTGGCTCACGCTCGGCCTGGTGAACGTGGTGAACCTGCTCGGACCCGAGCTGGTGGTGCTCGGCGACCTGCTCACCGCGCTGCCGGAGCCGGTGCTGGACCGGGTGGCCGGTGAGGTGCGGCGGCGCAGCATGGTCAGCCGTGCGATGGGCGGTGTCCGCATCGAGATGTCGTCGCTGGGCGCCGACGTCAAGCTGCTCGGCGCCGCCGAGGCCGCGTTCGAGGGCGTCCTCGACTCCGTGTGACGGTGATCACGGCAGTGTCACCGGCTCCGGATGCCAGACGGGCGGGGACCCGCCCGGATCCCCGCCCGTCTCGCGGCTGTGTTGACGGATCAGCGCTGAATGTCGGCGTCCATCTCCTTGAGCTTGGACTCGTACTCCCGGCCGTGGTGGCCGCAGAAGAGCAGCTCACCGCCGTTGCGGAGGATGGCGCGAACCTGGGCCGCCGCACCGCAACGGTCGCAGCGGTCCGCAGCAGTCAGTTCGGGGCGGGTGAGCGTCGGTGAAGTCATTGGAGTCTCCCTCCGTCCCGGCATCGGTTGCGCCGATGCCATCAGTTCAGCCGCGAACACTTCGGTGACACCGTGGTGCTCTCTGGTGCTCGCTGCTTCCACTCTTGCAGACGTTTCGGCGCCCGCAAGTGTTCCCACGCGTGTGGGAGGTGTGTCACGTCGAATTACCCCGGTTGCCGCACAGCTATCCCGGTCCCTGGGAAACGATGACCCGACTCACCACGTTTTCCATGGTCAGGCACCATCGTCACGTGGATGTTTCGATTCCGAAACGGCGGATCGACGCGGTCCCGGCGCCGGTCCTGTTCGTTCTCAGCGGAATTTCCATGTACGTCGGCGCGGCGATCGCGGTGTGGCTGTTCCCCGCCGCCACGCCGGCGGGCGTGGCGTGGCTGCGCTGCCTCGGCGCCGCGCTGATCCTGCTGGCCTGGCGCAGGCCGGGCCGTGCGGCCTGGCGCGGCAGGCCGCTGCTGCTGGCCGGGGCGTTCGGCGTGGTGACCGCCGGGATGAACGTGCTGTTCTACGAGGCCATCGCCCGGCTGCCGCTGGGCACCGCGGTCGCCCTCGAGTTCGCCGGTCCCGTCGCCGTGGCCGCGTTCGGCTCCCGCGGCCGCCGTGACGTCGTCGCGCTGGTGCTCGTGGCGGCCGGGGTGGTGAGCATCGCCGACGTGCGGCTGGAGGGCAGCCCGGCCGGGGTGGCCTTCGCGCTCGGCGCCGCCGCGGCGTGGGCGGGCTACATCCTGCTCGGCAAGCGGGTCGCGCTCGGCGGCAACGGCATCGACAGCCTCGCCGTGGGCTTCGCCGTGGCGACGGTCGCGCTGTCCCCGCTCGCGCTGGGCACCGGGGGTATCTGGGGCGCGCCGGACCTGCTGGTCCTGGGCGTCGGCGTCGGCCTGCTGTCCACCGTCGTGCCGTACGTGCTCGACCAGGTGGTGCTGCGCCGCGTCGGCCGGGGCCGGTTCGCGCTGCTGCTCGCGCTGCTGCCGGTCACCGCCACCGTCACCGGGCTCGTCGTGCTCCGGCAGGTGCCGACCGTGCCCGAGGCGCTGGGCATCCTCGCGGTGGTGGCGGGGGTGGCCCTGCGCTCCGCCCGCGACACGTGACGCCGCCCCACGGCGCTGGCAGGATGAGCCGATGACGAAGGCGGCGTCGGCGGCGGCCACGGAGCTCGCGGCCGCGGGGGTCGGCGGCGCCGACCAGGACGAGGTCGCCCGCGCCGCGGGCACCGCGCTGCTCGGGACCGGCGCGAGCACCCCGCCTGTGAGCCCGGCCGCGCCGACTTCCGGCTCGCGCTGCCCGTGGCCGCGGATCCCGCGCTCGCCGGGACCCGGCGGTGGGCGTGGCGCGGGCGGTCGAGCGGCTCTCCGGCGGTGAGCTGGCCGCGGTGCCCGCGTGTGGCGAGTGGACGGTGCCCGCGCTGCGCGGGTGCCGTCACCGGCTCCAGCGGCACATTACTGTGCATTGTGGACACCTATCCCTCGCTGGGCAGGCGGGGCGCGCATCTGCAGCTCGCGAGCAGTGAAGGCCACCTTCCCTGCGTTCAACGCACGGAAGGTGGCCCTTACTGCCGTGCCGCCGCGCCTTGCCGTCCCGCACGTGACCGACCCGATGGACGACGCGGAGGCGGCACTCGCGTGCGGGAGCGGGGGGACCCGCGGCTCAGGCGACCGGTTCGCGTTCGGCGAGCCGGGAGTGCCTGCGGCCGTAGCCGAGGTAGATCAGCAACCCGAGCGCGAGCCAGGCGGCGAACCGCAGCCAGGTCAGCACATCCAGGTTGAGCATCAGGTACAGGCACGCCAGCGCGGCCGCGACGGGCAGCACGGGCGAGAACGGCACCCGGAACGGGCGGCGCAGGTCCGGCCGGGTGCGCCGGAGCACCGGAACCGCCACCGCCACGATGATCATCGCGGAGAGCGCGCCGATGCTCACCATGTCCGCCAGCTCGCTGATCGGCACGAACGCCGCCAGCGCCGCGATGAGCACCGCGCCGCCGATCGTGACGCGGTGCGGCGTTCCCCAGCGCGGGTGCACCCGGCCGAGTGCCCTCGGCAGCAGCCCGTCGCGGCCCATCGCGTAGCCGATCCGGCCGATCGTCACCAGTTCCACCATCATCACCGAGGTGAGGCCGGTCACCGCGCCGAGTGCGATGAGCGCGCCGACCCAGTGCATGCCCACCGAGGCGAACGCATGGGCGAGCGGGGCGCCCTCGTCGATGTTGACGAACGGGATCATGCCGGTGAGCACGAGCGACACCGCGATGTAGAGCAGCGCGCACACCCCGAGCGCGCCGAGGATGCCGACGCGCAGGTCGCGGTGCGGCGCGCGGGTCTCCTCGCCGAGGTTCGCCAGGGCCTCGAATCCGGTGTAGGCGAAGAACACCACGGCCGCGGCGGTGAGCACGCCCGCGATGCCGTACACGGACTGCTCCAGGCCGAGTGCGGCCTGCACGACGGGCTGGTGCAGCGCGTCGGCGCCCTCCTCGGCGGGCCGGGCAGGCGGGACGAACGGGGTCAGGTTCGCCGTCCGGACGAAGAACGCGCCGACGGCGATGACGAGCACGCACACGGCGACCTTGACGACGACGAGCGCGTTGGTCACCCGGGACGACTGGCGGATGCCCGCGACCGCGACGGCGGTGAGCACGCCGATGATCAGCACCGCGCCGACGTTGACGACCGCCTCCTCGCCGAACAGCTCCGGCGGCAGGCCGAGCAGGTTCGCGAGGTAGCCGGACCAGCCGCGGGACACCACGGCGGCGCCGAGCGCGAACTCCAGCAGCAGGTCCCACCCGATGATCCACGCGAAGACCTCGCCGAGGGTCGCGAACGCGTAGGTGTAGGCACTGCCCGCGGTCGGGACGCTCGACGCGAGCTCCGCGTAGCACAGCGCGGCCAGGCCCGCGACGATCGCGCCGATCACGAACGACAGCGTCACCGCGGGCCCGGCGTGATTCTTCGCCTCCACCCCGGCGAGGGTGAAGATGCCGGTGCCGATGATGATCCCGACTCCGAAGCCGACCAGGTCCCGGCCCCGCAGCCGCCGTCGCAGTTCGCCCGATTCCTGGCGCTTGAGAACTTCGTCCACATCGAGCGTTCGAAAAATACCCACTCGTCCCACGGTAGAGCAGGTACTGACCCACCCCGCCACCGTCCTGAGTGGACTACAACACGCTCCACCGCGGACGAAAACGGGGAAGGCCACCGACCCGGTGCGGATCGGTGGCCTTCCCGTGGCGTCGGACGCTCAGTCCAGGTAGTCGCGCAGCACCTGCGACCGCGACGGGTGCCGCAGCTTGGACATCGTCTTCGACTCGATCTGCCGGATGCGCTCCCGGGTCACCCCGTAGACCTGACCGATCTCGTCTAAAGTCCGCGGCTGGCCGTCGGTGAGGCCGAAGCGCAGCCGCACCACGCCCGCCTCGCGCTCGGACAGCGTCTGCAGCACCGACTGCAGCTGGTCCTGCAGCAGCGTGAACGACACCGCGTCCACGGCCACCACGGCCTCGCTGTCCTCGATGAAGTCACCCAGCTGCGAGTCACCCTCGTCGCCGATCGTCTGGTCGAGCGAGATGGGCTCGCGCGCGTACTGCTGGATCTCCAGGACCTTCTCGGGGGAGATGTCCATCTCCTTCGCGAGCTCCTCGGGGGTGGGCTCGCGGCCGAGGTCCTGCAGCAGCTCCCGCTGGATGCGGCCCAGCTTGTTGATCACCTCGACCATGTGCACCGGGATCCGGATGGTGCGGGCCTGGTCGGCCATGGCGCGGGTGATGGCCTGCCGGATCCACCACGTGGCGTAGGTGGAGAACTTGAAGCCCTTGGTGTAGTCGAACTTCTCGACCGCGCGGATCAGGCCGAGGTTGCCCTCCTGGATCAGGTCGAGGAAGGCCATCCCGCGGCCGGTGTACCGCTTGGCCAGCGACACCACGAGGCGCAGGTTCGCCTCCAGCAGGTGACTCTTGGCCCGCTCGCCGTCGCGCACGATCCACTTCAGGTCACGGCGCATCTGGGTGGAGAGCTTCTCGCCCTCCTCCTCGGCGACGCGCAGCCGCTCGGCGGCGTAGAGCCCGGCCTCGATGCGCTTGGCGAGCTCCACCTCCTCCTCGGCGTTGAGCAGCGCCACCTTGCCGATCTGCTTGAGGTAGGCGCGCACCGAGTCGGCGGAGGCGGTGAGCTCGGCGTCCTTGCGGGCCTGCCGCAGCGCCTCCGACTCCTCCTCGTCCCAGACGAAGTCGGGGTCGTTGGCCGATCTGCCCCTGGGCCCCTCCTCGGCGTCGGGCTCCTCGGTCTCCTCGACGTCCTCGGTCACGGTCGCGTCGACGACGTCGACCTCCACCGCGTCCACCTCGAGGTCCGACAGGTCGACGTCCTCGAGCTCGGCCGCGTCGATGTCGTCGCCGAGACCGGGCTCGCCCTTGGTCTTGGCGGTCTTCGCGCTGTCCGACTTGGCGCCCTTGCGGGTGGACTTCGCGGGAGACTTCTTCGCGGCGGACTTCTTGCGGCCCGACGACGTGGCGCCCGGCGTGGCCGACTCGGTGGTGGCCGGGGTGCTCTCGTCGGCCGTCGCGGTGCTGGCGGCGCTCGATGTCTTCGTCCCGCTTCGGGTTGCGGTTCTTGCGGCTGCCACGTACGCCCTTTCGCAGCGGTCGATCACGACGCACCGAGACGCATCGGTCCCGGCCGCCTCAGATTCGGGGGAACAGACCCTGGCCTGCGGTTTTGCCTCCCGCAGCCGAGGGCCGTGTTCCATTGTAACGACGATGGGGCCAACCGTCGCGAAGCGATCAACATTTCCGGCGGGTTCCGCCGGGCCGCGCAGACCCGCCGCGGCCGCCCGCCTCAGTGCTCGATGCCCTCCGCCGCGGCGGCCGCCGCACCGACGATCCCGGCGTTGTTCTGCAACGATGCGACCACGACGCGTGTCCGGATGTCGAGCAGCGGCACCCACTTCTCGGACTTCTTGCTCACCCCGCCGCCCACGATGAACAGATCCGGCCAGATGAGGTTCTCGAGCACAGTCAGGTAACGATCGACGCGCTTGGCCCAGTCCGGGTACGACAGCCCCTCGTTGTCCTTGACCGACGCGGCCGCCCTCTTCTCCGCGTCGTGCCCGTCCACCTCGAGATGGCCGAACTCGGTGTTGGGCACGAGCGTGCCGTCGTGGAACAGCGCGCTGCCGATGCCCGTGCCGAAGGTGAGCAGCGCGACGACGCCGCTGCGCCCCGCCGGGTCGCCGAAGCGCATCTCGGCCATGCCCGCGGCGTCGGCGTCGTTGAGCATCGCGACGTCGTCCACGTGCCTGCCCAGCCGCTTGGCGAACAGCGCGTCGGCGTCGGTGCCGATCCAGCTCGGGTCGATGTTCGCCGCGGTGTGCGCGACGCCCTTCTTCACCACCGCGGGCAGGGTGATGCCGACCGGCCCGTCCCAGTCGAACCGCGCGACGATGTCCGCGACGACCTCGGCGACGGCCTCGGGTGTCGCGGGGCGCGGTGTGTCGATCCGGACCCGGTCGCCGATCAGCCTGCCCTCGTTCAGGTCGACCAGCGCGCCCTTGATTCCGCTGCCGCCGATGTCGATGCCGAAACCCCGGGTCGCCGTCATTGGCGCTGTCCCTTCATTCTCGATTCAGAAGCCTCAGGCAGAGACCTTAGCCGGGTGTGGTCCCATGGTGTCGTGGGAGCTATCGAGCCGGACCCGGCCGTCCTGACCGAGGTCGCCGCGCGCGTCGCTGCGGAGGCCGCCGACCTGGTCCGCACGGCACGTGCCGACATCAGCGCGGGCCGCGGCGTGGCCGTCGACACCAAGACCAGCGACACCGACGTGGTGACCGCGGTGGACCACGACTCCGAGCGGTTCGTCCGGCGGCGGCTGGCCGAGCTGCGGCCGGGCGACCCGGTGCTCGGCGAGGAGGGCGGCGGCGAGGTGGGCACCGAGAGCGCCGAGGGCAGCGCCGCCGTGACGTGGGTGGTCGACCCCATCGACGGGACCGTGAACTTCCTCTACGGCTTCCCGGTGTTCGCCGTCTCGGTCGCCGCGCAGGTCGGCGGCGTCTCGGTCGCGGGTGCCGTGGTCGAGCCCGTCAGCGGCAGGCGGTGGACGGCGACGCGCGGGGCCGGCGCCTGGCTGGACGGCGAGCCGCTGCGGGTGTCCCGGCCGGCCGGGCTGGACCAGGCGCTGCTCGCGACGGGCTTCGCCTACCAGGTGCGGCGGCGGGCCCGCCAGGCCAGGCTGATGGCGGGGGTGCTGGAGCACGTGCGGGACATCCGCCGGGCGGGTGCCGCCTCCCTCGACCTGTGCGCGGTGGCGGCGGGCTGGCACGACGCGTACTTCGAGCACGGGCTGAACCGGTGGGACTGGGCGGCGGGCGCGCTGATCGCCGCGGAGGCCGGTGCCGTGGTGTCCCTGCCGGGGGAGGATCCGCAGCTGGGCGCGGACGCCACGCTCGCCGCGTCGCCCGCCGTGGCGAGCGCGCTGCGGGCGGTGCTGGTCGACTGCGGCGCCGCCGACGTCTGAGCCGTCCGGTTCCGCGAGGGCTCAGCAGGTGACGTCGCGGGCCGCCTCGAGCAGCGCGGGGTCGAGGTCCGGCCCGGCCTGCGCGGTGGACTGCTGGTTGTTTCCCACGCCCGCGCGTTCGGCGGACCACTCCGTGAGCCGGTCCAGGATCCGCTTCGCCTCCGGGGTGAGCCGGACGTCGGTGAACCGCTCGCCGAGGGACATGTCGACGGTGGCGTCCTTGCGGTTGTCCCGCACGAGCTCCAGGCACGGGTGGGCGAGGCTCACCGTCCGGGCCGCGGCGCGGCCGTTCTCGCCGAAGCGGATCTGCCCGTGGCACGCCGCCGTCCGCCTGGGGTAGGGGTACGCCGGGTCGTTGGCGGGTTCCGCGGTCTTGGTGAAACCGATGTCCTTGAGGCTCAGCGTCGTCAGCGAGGCCTGGCCGCGGGTGCCGTTGGCGTTGAGGACGCGCAACGCCACCTTGTCCGGCGGGATGGGCTCGACGTCGTCGAGCGCGTCGTGCGGCAACCGGGTGAACGTGGTGCCCGGCGGCGGTTTCGGCGCGGGCTCGCAGCGGATCGCCGCGTTGATGTCTTCCTTGGTGGTGATGAGGTTGACCCAGACGAACGCCGACGCGAGCCCGAGTACCGCGATGACGATGAGCGCGGGCAGCGGCTTGCGCCTGCGGTACGGCTTCACTCCGCGGCCACCGCGGCTACCGTAGGCCCTCCCCGACGCCACCTGCCCGTCCCTTCCCTTCGTCGCGCGTGAACGTGCTCACCGCTACCGTCGTCGCTGATCAGCCTAGGCGTTACAGCGTGTTGTCCGGGCAGCAGCCCCACCGTGGAATCCCGTGCCCGTCCGGCGTCCGCCGCCCGCGGCCGCCCCGAACGAGCCCCGAATCGGATAGCACCACGTCAGACGGGGTGTGAGCAAGCCGTCACGGCCGGCACCCAGCCAGCCGATACCCACTCGCAACCCGAACGGCGTAGCGCCCGGCGGAACGCAGGTTAGCCCCGAGGAGTGATGCCGGGGCGGACCTGGGTAACCCGTTTCCGGAGGTGTGCGGCGGTGGGCTACCCTCTGCGGGCTCCGGACGTAGATCGGGATCTCGCGGAAGAGACCTCCCTCACTTCCGTTTCGGGCACAAACAGGGGCGCTGGAACGTTGACCAGCGGCACGGCGGATTCCCGGGCGATGAGTCTGGGTGTCCGGTAACCAGACACGAAGCTGATCGCAGGGGTGAAAGGACAATGGCGACCGACTACGACGCTCCGCGCCGCAGCGAGGCCGACGAGCTGGCCGAGGACTCGTTGGAGGAGCTGAAGGCCCGGCGCAACGAAACCCAGTCCGGCGTGGTCGACGTGGACGAGGACGCGACCGCCGAGAACTTCGAGCTGCCGGGGGCAGACCTCTCGGGCCTGTCGGGGGAGGACCTGACGGTCAAGGTCGTGCCGAAGCAGGCGGACGAGTTCACCTGTTCCGTGTGCTTCCTCGTGCACCACCGCAGCAGGCTCGCCGAGGAGAGCGGCGGCCGGATGATCTGCCGCGACTGCGCCTGATCCGTCCGTCCGGCGCTGAGCGCGGACGAAGGTGACCGGGCACCGGAGGGGGTCTGGGGTCGACGAAGGGGTGGTTGGGCCGGCAGGCCCGGCCGCCCCGTTTCGTACGCGCTCAGGGCCGTTCGGTCGGCTCGGCGCCCGCCGGGGGGCTGGTGGCCTCCGGCGCGTGCGCGCGCAGCAGCCCGGCCAGCCGGTCGGGCCTGCGGGTGCTGATCACCCAGTACGGCGTGGGATCGGCGGGATCGGTGAGGTGCACCCGCACCAGGGTGGGGATCCAGCCGCGGTGCAGCACGAACGCCGCCGGATCCAGCTCGGGGCCGAGGGCCTTGCGCTTGTCCCGCTTGCCGATCACGTCGACCTGGCCGACGAACCGCAGCGGCAGGTGGGCGTCACCCGCCCACAGCTCGGGTTCCGCGCCGCACGCCGTGACCCGGACCCGGGCGCGGCCCGCCCCGAGGATCAGCAGCACGGTGAGCGGCAGCAGCACCGCGTACGGCAGCCAGGCCCGCACACCCGGGTAGCCCATGTGGATCTCGGCGGCCAGCAGCGTCGCGGCGATCAGCGGCAGCGGCCAGGCCCACCAGGACACGGACAGCCGCTCCGTGTACACGGTGTCCGGCGCGGCGTCCCGCGCGCCGTCCCCGCCCGCGCTTGCGTCGTCACTCACGCCTCCAGGGTAGTCTCGCGGGTCGTGTCCAGCGTGCAGGTCCTCCTCTCCCGGCTCGACCCCGGTGTCCCGCCACCCGCCTACGCCCGGCCCGGCGACGCCGGCGCCGACCTGGTGACCACGTCCGACATCGTGCTGCCGCCCGGTGAGCGAGCCGTCGTCGGCACGGGGGTGGCGATCGCGCTGCCGCCCGGGTATGCCGGTTTCGTGCACCCGCGTTCCGGCCTGGCCGCCAGGGCGGGGCTGTCGGTGGTCAACACACCCGGCACCATCGACTCGGGCTACCGCGGGGAGATCCGCGTGTGCCTGGTCAACCACGACCCGAGGGAGCCGATCGTGCTGAACCGGGGCGACCGGATCGCCCAGCTGGTGATCCAGCGGGTGGAGCAGGCCGAGTTCGTCGAGGTGGCCGAGCTGGAGGCGACGGAACGCGGCGCGGGTGGCTACGGTTCGACAGGTGGACATGCCGCACTCGGTCCGGTGGGGCCGGACCGGGAAGGAACGGAGAACTAGTGGGGATTTTCGGACGTAAGCGCCGGGGGGCCGAGCCGGAGGAGGAGCCGCGCCGCGGCAGGCACGCCGCCCCCGAGGCCGACGAGCTGCCGGAGGACGACGGTCCGGAGCCCGTGGAGACTCCCCAGGGGCCCTACGACGTCGAGGACGCACCCGAGGACGAGCTGCCGAGGATCGACCTCGGCTCGGTGCGCGTGCCCGTGCCGGACGGCTCGCAGGTGCAGGTCGAGATGGACCAGCAGAGCGGCAACGTCCGCGCCGTGCACGTGGTGACCTCGCACGGGCAGGTGACGGTGAGCGGCTACGCGGCGCCGCGCTCCGGCGGGCTGTGGCGGGAGGTCAGCACCGAGCTGACCGAGCAGCTGCGCAACGACGGCGCGCAGGTGACGTCCACCCGCGGCGAGTGGGGCCTCGAACTGTCCGCCATCGTCGGGGAGGTGGCGCTGCGGTTCGTCGGCGTCGACGGTCCCCGGTGGATGCTGCGCGGGGTGATCGCGGGTCCCCAGTCGCAGGCGGCACAGGCGCCCGCCGTGCTGCGGGACATCGTGCGCGACACGATCGTGGTGCGCGGGGACTCGCCGATGCCGGTGCGCACCCCGCTGCCGATCACCCTGCCGGAGGCCGTCCAGCAGCACATCGCGGCCCAGCAGCAGGCGTAGGAGGTCCGCCCGTGCCCACCGCCGCGGAGTGGGCCGTGTTCCTCGGCACGGCCGCGTTGTTCGCCGTCACCCCCGGTCCCGGGATCCTCTACGTGCTGGCACGCAGCCTGCGCGGCGGCCGGGGCGAGGGGGTGCGGTCGGTGGCGGGCAACGCCGTCGGCGCCGCCGTGCACGTCGTGGCGGCCGCGCTGGGGCTCTCCGCGCTGCTCGCCACCTCCGCCGTCGCGTTCACCGTCGTCAAGATCGCCGGTGCCTGCTACCTGGTGTACCTGGGCCTGCAGGCGATCCTCCGGCGGCACGACGACGCGCCCGCCCCGTCCGCGGGCCGCGGCGGGCGCTGGGCCCGCTCGCCGTGGACGCAGGGCGTGCTGACCGAGCTGCTGAACCCGAAGACGGCGCTGTACTTCATGGCGCTGCTGCCGCACTTCGTCCACCCGGAGACCGCGCCCGCGCCGCTGGTGTTCCTGTTGCTGGGGCTGATCGCCCTCGCGATGGCGTTCCTCGCCGACCTCGCGGTCGCCCTGTTCGCGGGCGGGCTGGGCGCCCGGTTGCTGGAGAACCCCCGGTGGCGTGTCCGGCAGCGGGTGGCCGCCGGCCTGACGATGATCGGGCTCGGCGGGTTCGTCGCCGTGGCCGAGTAGGCGGGTGGCCCGGTGACCCGCGCCCCGCTGACGGTCGCCGCCGCGCAGCCACCCGGCGCGGGGCACGCCGTGGCGGCCAACGCCGTCGCCCACGCCGATGCGGTGCGGGCGGCGGCCGCGCGGGTGGTGGTGTTCCCGGAGCTGTCGCTGACCGGGTACGAGCTGGACGCGGAGCCGGTGAGCCCGGACGACCCCCGGCTGGCCCCGCTCGTGGACGCGTGCCGGGACACCGGGACGTGTGCGCTGGCGGGCGCGCCGGTTTCGGGAGACGGCGGCAGGCCGTCCATCGGGATGCTCGCCGTGGACGGCTCCGGGGCCGCGGTGGTGTACCGCAAGGCGTGGCTCGGCGGCGCGGAACCGGAACGGTTCGCGCCCGGCCCCGGCCCGGCCGTGCACGAGGTCGGCGGCTGGCGGCTCGGCCTCGCGATCTGCAAGGACACCGGGGTGGACCGGCACGCCGCGGACACGGCCGCCCTCGGCATGGACGTCTACGTCGCCGGCGTCGTGGAGGCCGAGGCGGACACGGCGGTCCTCGCGCGGCGGGCCCGGCGGGTGGCCACCGGGTACGGCGTGGGGGTGGTGCTGGCCAGCTGGGCGGGCCCCACCGGTGGTGGCTTCGACCGGACGGCGGGCCGTTCCGGCATCTGGCGGCCGGGTGGTGACCTGGCCGCCCGTGCGGGCCGGGAGCCGGGTGCCGTCGTCCGCGCCACGCTGAAGTGACCCGGTCCCGCCGCCGGTCAGCGGGGCACGCCGCGCGCGGCGCGCAGCCAGGCGAGCAGCGCAGCCCTGCCGAGCGTCTCCCGGTCGGCGCCGACGGCGGCCAGGGTCGTCTCGTGCACGGCGGCCCTGGGCAGTGCGGCGGCCCACGCGTGCGCGACCGGGGCGGGGTGCACGGGGTCGTCCGCGCAGGCGGCGATGCCGACCGGAACGGCCAGCTGCCGCAGTGCGGCCCGCGTGGGCGCCGGGTGGCCCGCGGCGGCGCACAGGGCGGCCGCGAGCCCGGTGCCGTGCCGCCGCCACGCGCGGCGCAGTTCGCCGGCCAGCCACGGTGCGACCCCCGAGGTGGCCAGTCGCAGGGCCCTGTCCACGCCCTCGCGGGCCACGAGGTCGGCCGACGCGCGCGCGGCGACGGCGGCGGGGGCACCGCCGGCGGGGCCGTTCCACGCGGGCAGCGCCACCAGCAGGCCCGCGCACCGGTGCGGTGAGCGCACCGCCCACTCGGCGGCGAGGTGGGCGCCCAGGGAGATCCCGCCGACCAGCAGCGGCCGTCCCGCCCGCTCGGCGAGCTCGTCGAGCAGGTCCAGCGACCCGCCGGTCACGGCGGCACCCCGGGGCGGCGGGGGCGCGGTCAGCGGGATTCCCAGCGCGGCCAGCGGGCCCGCGAACGCGGACCGGACGAACACCTCGTCGGACCCCGTTCCGGGCAGGAGCACGGCGCGTTCCGGGCGCACCAGCGGGCCGCGGCTACGGGTCACGGTGGAGCCGCCGGTGGCCGACGTGGAGCCGGCGGGACCGAGCCCGCTCGCCGGGGTGGGCGAACATCCCGCGCAGCCGCTCCCCGGCGGGCACCGGGGCCGTGACCCGCGCCCGCTCGGTCTCGGCGCGGTAGCCGCCGGTGCCGTCGTGCCCGGCGCAGCCGGTGCGGAGTTCGCACCGGGCGGCGCGGCGGCACCGGCGAGCGAGCGGTGTGGGACGGTGCGGATCGACCGTGTGTGGAACCGTGCCGGAGGCCGCCATGGAGCACCACCTTTGCCGAGGTTCGTCGCCGTGGTCAAGATCCGGGATCACGGTGTGGTCACGGGCGCTGCCGCCGCGCCTGGCGGTTGCGGACGTCACGTTGCGATCCTGCCGCAACCGGTAGTCCCTCGCGGCGAACGAGCTACGCTGGACCACGCACGGGCCAGAACGAAGTCGGGGTGGCCCCGGAGCACAGGAGCACCGAATATGCCCGCCAAAGACGGCGGCTACTTCAGCCGGTTGGTTCGCAAGCTGACCAGTGACGTGGAGGAGCTCGACGCCGACGACCTGTCGGAGAAGTCCGAGGCAGGAGGCGCGCAGCGCGCGTGCGACTGCCGGTCGGGCGACGAGGTGACCGTGCTCGGCCGGTTGCGCAGCGTGGACCTGTGCCCGGCCAGCGATGTCGCCACGCTGGAGGCGGCGTTGTTCGACGGGACGGACGAGGTGACGCTCGTCTGGCTCGGCAGGCGCCGCATTCCGGGAATCGAGCCGGGCCGTACCATCAAGGTCCGCGGCCGGATGGCCGACCGTAACGGTCAGAAGGTGCTGTACAACCCTTACTACGAGCTGCTGCAACCGACCTGAGCCCGCGAAGAGTGAAAGCGCACCGTGACTGATTCCCACCGGCCCGACCAGCCCGAACCCACCGCCGCGGCGCCCGAGGGCGCGGACGGCGCCGAGGAGCGGCCCGCCGGTGAGGAGCGGCAGCCGACCCTGCTCGAACAGATGGGCGGGGTGTCGGGGCTGTTCTACTCCTCGGTGCCGGTGATCGTGTTCGTGCTGGCCAACGCGGTGTTCGGGCTGCAGGTGGGCATCTGGAGCGCGGTGGGCAGCGCGGTCGCGATCACGGTGCTGCGGATCGTCCGCAAGGAGCCGCTGCAGCCGGCGATCTCGGGGTTCTTCGGGGTGGCCATCGCGGCGTTCCTCGCCTACCGGACGGGCACCGCCAAGGGCTTCTTCCTGTTCGGCATCTGGGCGAGCCTGGTGTACTGCGCGGCCTTCCTGCTGTCGATCGTGGTGCGCTGGCCGCTCGCCGGGGTCGTGTGGAACCTGCTCAACGGCACGGGCACGGCCTGGCGCAGGGACAAGCCGTCCCGCTTCGGCTACGACGTGGCGACCCTGGCGCTGGCGGCCGTGTTCGCCGCGCGGTTCGTCGTGCAGCGGTGGCTGTACGACGAGGACCTCACCGGCTGGCTGGCGTTCGCCAAGATCGCCATGGGCTACCCGCTCTACGGGCTGGCGCTGCTCGTCGTCGTGTGGGCGGTGCGCCGCTCGGACCGGCGGCTCAAGGAACTCAGCGAGGCGGAGCGCGCCGAGGAGGAGCGGACCGAGGAACGCCTGCGCCTGAAGTACGGCCAGGCCCCGCCGCAGGAGGCCTGACCGGCGGTCAGCGGCCCAGCGCCGAGCGGATCTCCGGTTCCACGTCGCTCGGCGAGACGAACAGCAGCTCGTCGCCGGGCTCGAGCGGGTCGTCCGGCTGCGGCACGATCACCCGGTCGCCGCGCAGGATCGTCACCAGCGCCGCGTCCCGGGGCAGGGCGAGGTCGCGCACCGCCTTGCCGGCCAGCGGCGTGTCGGCGGGCAGCGTGAGCTCCACCAGGTTGGCCTGGCTCTGCCGGAACGTCATCAGCCGCACCAGGTCGCCGACGCTGACCGCCTCCTCCACCATGGCCGCCAGCATGCGCGGGGTGGACACGGCGACGTCCACCCCCCAGCTCTCGTTGAACAGCCACTCGTTGGCCGGGTTGTTGACCCTGGCCACGACGCGGCGCACGGCGAACTCGGTCTTCGCGAGCAGCGACACGACGAGGTTGACCTTGTCGTCGCCGGTCGCCGCGATCACCACGTCGCACAGTTCGATCCCGGAGTCCTCGAGCGTGGACACCTCGCACGCGTCGCCGAGCACCCAGTCGGCCCGCTCCACGGTCTCGGGGACGAACTGCTCGCTCTGCCGCTCGATGAGCATCACCGTGTGCCCGGCGTCGATCAGCTCCGTCGCGATGGAGCGCCCCACGGCGCCCGCTCCCGCGATCGCGACCCGCATCAGCTCTCCTCCTCGGGTGGCCGCGCGGCCACGCTGGTGACGTCGGTGACCGTGCCGGACTTCGCGGCGGCGTACACCACGTCGTCGGCCTGCAGCACGGTCTTGGGCTCGGGCAGGACACCGGTGCCGAACCGCATGACGAACGCGACCCGGCAGCCCGCCGCCTCCTCCAGGTCCCGGATCGAGCGGCCCACCCAGGCCTCGTGCACCGGCAGCTGCAGCAGCGCCATCGTCCCGGAGGGGTCGCGCCACGAGGTCGCGACGCCCTCCGGGAGCAGTGTGCGCAGGAAACGGTCCGTCGTCCAGGGCACGGTGGCGACGGTCGGGATGCCCAGCCGCTCGTACACGGCGGCGCGCTTGGGGTCGTAGATACGGGCCACGACGTGCTCGACACCGAACGTCTCCCGCGCCACCCGCGCGGAGATGATGTTCGAGTTGTCGCCGTTGGACACCGCGGCGAACGCGCCCGCGCGCTCGACTCCCGCCTCGATCAGCACCTGCCGGTCGAAGCCCATCCCGACCACCTGCTCGCCGTGGAAGTCGCCGCCCAGCCTGCGGAACGCGTCCCGCGATCTGTCGACGACCGCGACGCTGTGGCCGAGCCTTTCCAGAGCAGCGGCCAGGGACGCGCCCACCCGGCCGCATCCCATGATCACCACGTGCACGGCTGTGCCTCCTCGAACTTCCGCCTGTCGCCGGCGCCAGCGGAGAACCTACCTCCGGCGCGGGAACCTCAGGTGCCGAGGTCGCGGTTGGCGAACCGCGCCGCGCCCGCCGCCAGCGGCACCAGCGACGCGCCGAGCAGGATGCCCGCGTCGGCCCACTGGAAACCGGTGCGCAGTGGCTCGCCGCCGAGGTAGTGGTGGAACGGCGAGAGGTGGCGCAGCCAGTCCGCGCCCAGCTGGCCGGAGAACCGGTCGAACACGTACGTGACCACGGCGACGGCCGCGGTGCCCGCGAGCACGGGCGTGCGGCGGCCCAGTGCGCCGCCCAGTCCGACGGCGAGCGCGCCGAAGCAGCAGCCGAGCAGGGCCAGGTTGAGGCACTGGGCGGCGAACTCGGCGACGCTCACCGACTCCAGCTCCGCCGCGCCGCGGACGGCCAGCATCGCGAGGAACACCGTGGCCGCGATGACGGCGGTGCCCGTGGCGAGTGCCGCGAACCGCTGGCCGAGCAGCCGCGTCCGGGCGACGGGGTGCGCCAGCGGCACGTCGAGCAGCCCGTCCTCCTCGTCGCCCGCGATGGCACGGGTGCCGGTGGCGATGGCGTAGACCACCATCAGCAGGGGCAGGAGGAGCCCGAAGATGCTGGAGCCGAGATAGCCCGCCGCGGAGCTGAGGTCGTCGAGCCGGAACGCGTCGCGCAGGGGTCCGGGGAAGTCGGCCATCATGTCGGCCATCGCCCCGTCGGCGAGCTGCGGGTAGAACGACGCGTACAGGGCGCCGAGCGCGGCGGTGGCGGCCGCCCAGGCGGGCAGCGACCGGCGCTGGTCGCGCACGGCGCGGGCGAAGATCCTAGCGGCCTGGGGTGAGGCCGGCTTCGTGGCCATTTTCAGCTCCTTCGTAGTAGGTGAAGAACAGCTCCTCGAGGTCGGGTTCCTCGCTGAGCAGGTCGGTGACGGTGTGCCGCGCGGCGGCCTTGAGGAGTGCGTCCGGGCTGCCCTCGACGCGGCAGTGCAGGGTGGTGCCCTGCGTGCTGGCGTCCACGACGCCGGGGAGGTGCGCGAACCCCTCGGCGGGCACCGGCCGGTCGAACGTGAGCCGGACGCGCCGCACGGCGTGCTCCCGCAGGGCGGCGACGGTGTCGAGTGTGACGAGCCTGCCCTCGCGGATGATGCCCACGCGGTCGGCCACGCGCTCGACCTCGCTCATGATGTGCGAGGACATGAACACGGTCTGCCCCGCCGCCCTGGCCTCGGTGACCATGCGCAGGAACGTCTGCTGCACGAGCGGGTCGAGCCCGGAGGTGGGCTCGTCGAGGATCAGCAGCTCGGGCTCGTGCGCGAAGGCCTGCACGATCCCGACCTTCTGCCGGTTGCCCTTGGACAGGCTGCGGATCCGGGCGCCCAGGTCGAGGTCCAGCCGCCCGGCCAGCGCCGTGAGGCGGGCGCGGGACACCCCGCCGCGTAGCGAGGTCAGGTACTCCAGGCACTCGCCCGCGGTCCAGCGTCCGGGGACCACGAAGTCGCCGGGCAGGTACCCGACCCGCCGGTGCAGGCGCACGGCGTCGGCGTGCGGATCGAGGCCGAGCACGCGGGCGGTGCCCTCGGTGGGCCGGATGAGGTCGAGCAGCAGCCGGATGGTGGTCGACTTGCCCGCGCCGTTCGGCCCGAGGAAGCCGAACACCTCCCCGCGGTGGATGTCCAGGGTGAGGCCGGACAGGCCGCGCCTGCGCCCATAGTTCTTGGTGAGCCGGTCGAGCTCGATGACGGTGTCCATGCCGGTGACTATATCCAGTTTTCTGAAATTTCCGAACACTCGCAAGTGTTAGGATACCGTCAAGACCTTCGACGCAGGGAGGAGCATGGCCGGGCCGATGGACGCCGCCGAGCGCATGGCGCTGACCCTGACCCGCAACGGCATGCAGCGGATGACCGCCCGGGTGCTGTGCGCGTTGCTGTTCGCCGACCAGGAGACCATCACCGCGGGCGAGATCGCGGAACGGCTCGGCGTGAGCGCCGGCTCGGTGTCCGGAGCGCTCAAGATGCTGCAGCCGGTCGGCCTGATCGAGCGCGTGCCCGTTCCCGGGAGCAGACGCGAGCATTACCGGTTCCCCGACGACGGCTGGCCCACGCTGATGTCCGCGCAGAACGAGGTGGTCGGCGCGATGCTCAGGGCGGCGGAGGAGGGCGTCGAGAGCACCGGTGAGGACAGCGTCGCGGGCCGCAGGCTGGCCGAGATGCGCGACTTCTACCGCTACCTGCTGCGGGAGCTGCCCCGGCTGATGGACGTGTGGCGGGCCGAGCGTGGCCTGCCGAGGGAGGAGTGACCGCGGTCATGGCCGAAACAGCGGAAACAACCGGCACCGCCGGTACCATCGCCACCCTGCGGCGCGCCGTGTTCGCGCGCCACTCCCACCCGTGGAGCGCGTGGACGCGCTGGCTGAGCGCCCCCCTCGCGCTGGTTCCCGTGTGGACCCGGCGGCGGGGGCACGCCGTCGCCTTCGCCGCGTGGATGGTCGTCAACCCGGTGCTCTTCCCCCGGCCGCGCACCCAGGACGCCTGGGCCACCCGGGCCATGCTCGGCGAGGAGCTGTGGATCACCGAGCGGCCGCGCGACGCCGCGCTGGCCGTGAACGCCGCCGCGACCGCCGCGATGCTCGCCGCCCTGGTCGCGGCCCGGCGCAGGCGCGCCGTGCCGGCGGCCGTGGCGACCGCGGCACAGCTGGGGCTGACGATGGTCTACTGGGAGCTCATGGTGCGCTACCACGCCACCGCGCCGGGGCGGCAGCGGTGATCGCCGCCGTCTCGTAACGGCACCGGACCGGCGGATTACGCTCTCGCCGTGTCCAAGTTCGCCACAGTGGCCAAGCGGCTGGTGCTGGGCAGGCCGTTCCGCAGCGACCGCCTCGCGCACACGCTGCTGCCCAAGCGGATCGCGCTGCCCGTGTTCGCGTCCGACCCGATGTCGAGCGTGGCGTACGCGCCCGAGGAGATCCTCCTCATGCTCTCGGTCGCGGGCGCCTCGGCCTACGTCTACAGCCCGTGGATCGGCCTCGTCGTCGCGCTGGTGATGGTGGCGGTCGTCGCCTCCTACCGGCAGAACGTGCGCGCCTACACCTCCGGTGGCGGCGACTACGAGGTGGCGACCGTCAACCACGGCCGGCGCTGGGGGCTGATGGTCGGCAGCGCGCTGCTGGTGGACTACATCCTCACGGTCGCCGTGTCGATCGCCTCGGCGGCGGCCAACATCGGCTCCGCCATCCCGTTCGTCGCCACCCACAAGGTGGCGTTCGCCGTGCTGGCGATCGTGCTGCTGACCGCGATGAACCTGCGGGGCGTGCGCGAGTCGGGCACGGCGTTCGCCATCCCGTCGTACGCGTTCGTCGCCGGCATCCTGGGCATGATCGTCTGGGGCGGCATCCAGGTGTTCGCCCTCGGCGAGGAGGTCCGGGCCGAGAGCGCCGACCTGGAGCTGGCGGCGGAGGAGCACCACCTGGCCGGGTTCGCCTTCGCCTTCCTCATCCTGCGCGCCTTCTCCTCGGGCAGCGCGGCGCTCACCGGCGTCGAGGCGATCGCCAACGGCGTGCCCGCGTTCCGCAAGCCGAAGGGCCGCAACGCCGCGGCCACCCTGCTGCTGATGGGCACGCTCGCCATCACGATGTTCCTGGGGCTGCTGTTCCTCGCGCGCGTGACCGGCGTGGTCCTGGCCGAGCACCCGGAGGAGCAGCTGCTCAACGCGCCCGAGGGCTACGAGCAGAAGACCCTGGTGGCGCAGCTGGCCAACGCGGTCTTCGCCGGGTTCCCGCCCGCCACCTGGTACGTGATCTTCTTCACCGGCCTCATCCTGGTGCTCGCGGCCAACACGGCGTTCAACGGCTTCCCCGTGCTGGGCTCGATCCTTGCGCAGGACCGGTACCTGCCGCGCCAGCTGCACACGCGCGGCGACCGGCTGGCGTTCAGCAACGGCATCCTGTTCCTCGCCGGGTTCGCGATCGTGCTGGTCGTCGTGTTCGAGGCCGAGGTGACCCAGCTGATCCAGCTCTACATCGTCGGGGTGTTCGTGTCGTTCGTGCTCAGCCAGAGCGGCATGATCCGGCACTGGAACCGGTTGCTGCGCACGGAGACCGACCCGGCCGCGCGGCACCGGATGCGCCGGGCCCAGGCGATCAACTCGTTCGGCCTGTTCATGACCGCGTCGGTGCTGGTGGTGATCCTCGTCACCAAGTTCCTCGCGGGGGCGTGGATCTCGATCGTGTCGATGGCGGCGATCTACTGGCTCATGACGGCCATCCGCAGGCACTACGACCGGGTGGCCGAGGAGCTCAGGGAACACGAGGGCAAGCCCACGACGCTGCCCGCCCGCAACCACGCGATCGTGCTGGTCTCGCAGCTGCACCAGCCGACGCTGCGGGCGCTGGCCTACGCCAAGGCGACCCGGCCCGACGTGCTGGAGGCCGTCACCGTCAACGTGGACGAGGTGGACACCAAGAAGCTCGTCGACGAGTGGCAGCGGCACGGGTTCTCCATCCCGCTGAAGGTCGTCGAGTCGCCGTACCGGGAGATCACCCGGCCGGTGCTCGACTACGTCCGGCGGATCCGCGGCGACCACCCGCGCAACGTCGTCACCGTGTTCATCCCCGAGTACGTGGTGGGCCGCTGGTGGGAGCAGCTGCTGCACAACCAGAGCGCGCTGCGGCTCAAGGGCAGGCTGCTGTTCCAGACCGGGGTGATGGTGACGAGCGTGCCGTGGCAGCTGGAGTCGTCGAAGCGGGCGTCGCGGCGGGCCGACCGGACGCGGCCGGTGGCGGGCGACGTCCGGCGCGGGCTGCACGGCGAGTCACCCGGCGAGCGAGAGCGGGAGGTGCGCCGGTGAAGCCGGACTGGACGGGACGCACGGTCGAGGCGGAGGTGGGCCCCGTCGCGCACGGCGGGCACTGTGTGTCGCGAGTGGACGGACGGGTCGTGTTCGTGCGGCACGCGCTGCCGGGCGAGGTGGTGCTCGCGGAGGTCACCGAGGACGGCGGCGGGTCGTTCTGCCGCGCGGACGCCGTGCGCGTGCTGCGGGCCGCGCCGGAGCGGGTGGAACCGCCGTGCCCGGTCGCGGGCCCCGGGCTGTGCGGCGGCTGCGACTGGCAGCACGCGAGCCCGGCGGCGCAGCGCGCGCTCAAGGCCGACGTCGTGGCCGAGCAACTGCGCAGGCTGGCCGGTCTCACGTGGCCGGTCGAGGTGGAGCCGCTGCCCGGTGGTCCGTTGCGCTGGCGGACCCGGGTGCGCTTCGTGGCGGGCCGGGACGGGCACGCGGGGCTGCGGGCCCACCGCAGTCACCGGGTGGTCCCGCTCGCCGACTGCCCGATCACGGCGCCCGCCGCCGTCGGCGGCGGTCTGCGGCGGCGCTGGCGGCCGGGCAGCGAGATCGAGGTCACCGCGGACGCCGACGCGCGCACACACGTCCGGGTGGTGGAGACCGTCCGCGGCCGGGAGCGGGCGCGGCAGCACGCGGGCGGGGTCGCGCACCAGCGTGCCGCGGGCCGCGACTGGCGGCTGGCCGCGCACGGGTTCTGGCAGGTGCATCCCGGGGCCGCGGACACCTTCGCCGCGGTCGTGGGGGAGTGGGCCCGCCCCTCGCGGGGCGCGCGGGTGTGGGACCTCTACGCCGGGGTCGGCCTGTTCGCCGCGGTGCTGGCGGAGCGGGTGGGCCCGGACGGCGGCGTGCTCGCGGTCGAGTCCGGCGGCCGCGCCGTGTCCGACGGGCAGGCCAACCTCGCCGACCTGCCGCAGGTCCGCTGGCACCGGGGCCGGGTGGAGCGCGTGCTGCGGGACGTCGGCGAGCGGCCCGAGGTGGTGGTGCTCGACCCGCCGCGCAAGGGCGCGGGCCGGGAGGTGGTGGACGCGATCGCGGCGGGCGGGCCGGAGCGCGTGGTGTACGTGGCGTGCGACCCGGCCGCGCTGGCCCGCGACGTGGCGGCGTTCGCCGGGCACGGGTACCGCCTCGACCGGCTGCGGGCGTTCGACGCGTTCCCGATGACCCACCACGTGGAGTGCCTCGCCCTGCTCACCCGCTGATCTGTCCTGAGTGGCTCGTTACTGGCGAAAATCGTCGGTAACGAGCCACTCAGGACATGCGGGGGCACGCGGGGTCAGACAGGGTCAGACGACGGCGGTCATGCCCCCGTCGACGAACAGCACCTGGCCGTTGACGAACGCGGCGGCGTCGGAGGCCAGGAACACCGCGGGACCCACCAGGTCGCCGGTGTCCCCCCAGCGGCAGGCGGGGGTGCGCTCGGTGACCCACGCGCTGAACCGCTCGTCGGCCACGAGCGGCGCCGTGAGCTCCGTGGCGATGTACCCCGGGGCGAGGCCGTTGACCTGCAGCCCGTGGCGGGCCCACTCGGCCGCCATCGCGCGGGTCAGGTTCCGCAGGCCGCCCTTGGCCGCCGTGTACGGGGCGATCGCGGGGCGGGCCAGTTCCGCCTGCACCGAGCAGATGTTGACGATCCTGCCCCGGCCGCGCGCGATCATGCCGGGGGCGACGGCCCTGCCGACGAGGAACGCGCTGGTGAGGTCGGCCCGCAGCACCGCCTCCCAGTCCTCGACGGACAGTTCCAGCAGCGGCTGCCGGTGCTGGAAGCCCGCGTTGTTGACCAGGATGTCGACGTCGCCGACGCGGTCGGCGATGCCCGCGACCGCGGCCCGCACCGCGTCGGCGTCGGTGACGTCGAACGCGGCCGGGTGGAACTCCGCGGCCGGGTGCTCCGCCGCCAGTTCCGCGCGGGCCGTCTCGAGCCGGCCGGGGTCGCGGCCGTTGAGTACGACGGTCGCCCCGGCCCGGGCCAGCCCGGCGGCGAGGGCGCGCCCGATGCCCCGGCTGCTGCCGGTGACGAGCGCGACCCGCCCGCTCAGGTCGAACAGCTCCGCCACCACGTCAGGCCACCGCGAACAGCAGGGACGCCAGCGCGAAGCCCATCAGGCCGATCGTGGTCTGCATGACCGTCCACGTCTTCAGCGTCGTCTTCACGTCCATCTCGAAGAAGCGGCCGACCAGCCAGAAGCCGGAGTCGTTGACGTGCCCGGCCGTGACCGAGCCCGCGGCCAGCGCGAGCACGAGCGCCGCGAGCTGCACGGCGTTGTAGTCCCCGGTGGCGACCAGCGGCTGTACGAGACCGGCCGCCGTGGTCAGCGCGACGGTGGCCGAGCCCTGCGCCACCCGCAGCGTGGTCGCGACGACGTAGGCCGCGACGATCACCGGCAGGCCCAGGTCGGACATCGCGCCGGAGAGGGCGTCGCCGATGCCGCTGGCCCGCAGCACGCCGCCGAACATGCCACCGGCCCCGGTGATCAGGATGATCGCGGCCACGGGACCGAGCGCGGAGTCGAGCAGCTTCTCCACGATGGCCTGGCCGCGGCCCCGCCGCGTGCCGAGCACGTACGCCGCGACGAACACCGTCACCAGCAGCGCGATGGGGGTGGACCCCAGCGTGCTGACCACCTGGACCCAGTCCGCCTCGCCGTCGACCCAGCCCGCCTCGGTGGCCATGCCGAGACCGGTGTTGGCGAAGATCATCACGAGCGGCAGGAGCAGCAGGGCCACGACGGTGCCCGGGCGGGGCGGGTCGGTGTCGTGCTGTTCCGGGGCGCCGCCGCTGAGGATGTCCGGCACCGGAAGGACGATCCGCTTGCCCACCCACAGCCCGTACAGGTAGCTGGTGAGGAACCAGGTGGGCACGGCGAGCAGGACGGCGAACAGCAGCACCAGCCCGACGTCGGCGCCGAGCAGCCCGCTCGCGGCGACCGGGCCGGGGTGCGGCGGCACGAACACGTGCATGACCGAGAACGCGCCCGCCACCGGGAGGCCGTAGCGCAGGACACCACCGCCGAGCCGCCGGGCGACCGCGAACACGATCGGCAGCATCACGACGAGCCCGGCGTCGAAGAAGATCGGGAAGCCGAAGATCAGCGAGGCGACGCCGAGCGCCAGCGGTGCCCTGCGCTCGCCGAACTTGCCGACCAGCGCGTCGGTCATCGCCTGCGCGCCGCCGCTGACCTCGACCAGCCTGCCCAGCATGGCGCCGAGCCCGACCAGCAGCGCCACGCTGCCGAGTGTGGAGCCGAATCCGTCGAGCAACGTGTCGATCACGTCGCCGGCCGGGATGCCGGTGGCGAAGGCCGTCGCGATGCTGACGGTGACCAGCGCCAGGAACGCGTGCACGCGCAGCTTGATGATGAGGAAGAGCAGGACGGCGATCGCCCCCGCGGCGATGCCGAGCAGGGGCCCGGTGCCGAGGGTCTGGGTCCACTCGTCGGTGTTCATGGGAAAGCTCCGTTGCTTCGCATCAGGGGAAGGGGAGTGGTGGCTAGACGGCCGAGGAGGTGCCCGCGAGCCCGAGCCGGGTGAGCGCCCGCGCCACGATCTCCTCGGGGGCGTCGCTGACGTCGACGGTCACGCCGTCCTCGTCGGCTCCGAGGGGTTCGAGGTCGCGGAACTGCGACTCCAGCAGCGACGGCGGCATGAAGTGCCCGGAGCGTTCCGCCAGCCGGGGGGCCACCGTCTCGGGCGTGCCTCGCAGGTGGACGAAGCGCACCCGGGTGCCGGGAGCCTGCCGGAGCACGTCGCGGTACGCCCGCTTGAGCGCCGAGCACGTGACCACGGTGTGCTCGCCCGCGGTGCCCCGGGCACCGATCCAGTCGCGGATGGCGGTCAGCCACGGCGTCCGGTCGGCGTCGGTCAGCGGGGTGCCGGCCGCCATCTTCGCGATGTTGGCCGCCGGGTGGAACTCGTCGGCCTCGGCCATCGGCCAGCCGAGCCGCTGGGACAGCAGCCGGGCCGCCGTGGTCTTGCCCACTCCCGACACCCCCATCACCACCAGGCAGGTGGGACTCATGAGGCTCCTCGTCGAACGTCAAAGGTATTACCAATGGCGGCGAAAGATATCACCATTCGGTGGACGGGGGAAGAGGTGTCCGCGCCGGTACCCTGCGCAGGTGGAGCCACGAGCCGTCGAGCGGGAGAGCGTGTTGGGCAGAACCGGTCACGACCAGGGGCACACTCCCGCGGTGGGGGTCGAGGTCCTGCACAACACCGTGCTCGACACCATCGGCAGCCGGATCACCGGCGGTGACCTGCCCGCGGGCCACGTGCTGACGCTGGAGCGAATCGGGGAGGAGTTCCACGTCTCGCGCACGGTGGCGCGGGAGACGATGCGGATCCTGGAGTCGATGGGGCTGGTCACCTCCCGCCGCCGGGTGGGCATCACCGTGCAGCCGAGCGAGTCGTGGAACGTCTTCGACCCCCGCGTGATCTGGTGGCGGCTCTCCGGGCCGGGCCGGGACGCCCAGCTGCGCTCGCTGACCGAGCTGCGGATCGCCGTCGAGCCGCTGGCCGCGGGTTCGGCCGCGCGCAACGCGTCGGCGGCCCAGCGTGAGCGGGTGGTGGAGCTGGCCACCGCGATGCGGGGCGAGGGGGAGGCAGGCGCCCTCGGCGAGTTCCTCGACCTGGACATCGCCTTCCACACCGTGCTGCTGGAGGCGAGCGGCAACGAGATGTTCGGGGCACTGGCCGACGTGGTCGCCGTCGTGCTGCAGGGCAGGACCCAGCTCGGGCTGATGCCGCGCACGCCGGTGCCGGAGGCGCTCGACCTGCACGAGGAGGTGGCGCACGCCGTGGCCGGGGGCCGCAGCGAGTCCGCCGAGAACGCGATGCGCCAGCTGCTGGCGGAGGTCAGGGACGCCGTCGTGCCCCTGTGGCCGCACCGCTCGTGAGTGTTCCCCGTGGTTCTTACCACGTTTGCCACTCACGAGCGGTGACCAGCAGGGATGCCGGGGGTCAGGCCCTGGCGTCCTCGGCGAGCAGGTCGGCGCACTTCTCACCGATCGCCATCGTGGTGATGCACGGGTTCACCGCGACGAGGAACGGCATCGCCGAGCCGTCCGCCACCCGCAGGTTCTGCACGCCCCGGACGCGCAGGCGCTCGTCGAGCGGCGCCATCCGGTCGCTGTCCGGGCCCATCCTCACCGTGCACGCCGGGTGGTACACGGTGTTGTGCGTCTTGCGCAGGTAGTCGGCGATCTCGTCGTCGGTCGTGGCGTCCGGGCCGGGGGCGAGCTCGGCGCCCGCCCACTCCCGCATCGCGGGCTGGGACACGATCTCCCTGGCCAGGCGCACCCCGTAGGTCATCACCCGCAGGTCGTGCGGGTCGGTGAAGTACCGCGGGTCCACCTTCGGCTTGTCCCGGAAGTCCCGGGTGCGCAGGCGCACCGTGCCGGTCGAGCGGGCCCGCGTCACGTTGGGGGTCAGGCAGAAGCCGTTCTCGGTCGTCGGGTAACCGTGCCGCAGCGTGTTGAGGTCGAACGGCACGGAGCCGTAGTGGAACATCAGATCCGGCCGGTCGAGTCCGGGCTCGGTGGTGGTGAAGATCCCGATCTCCCACCACTGCGTGGACTCCGACACCATCGGCTGCCGCGCGTCCCACTGGACCAGGCCCTCCGGGTGGTCCTGCAGGTTCTCACCCACGCCGGGGGAGTCGACCAGCACGTCGATGCCGAACTCCCGCAGGTGCCCGGCGGGCCCGATGCCCGAGAGCATCAGCAGCTTCGGGGTGTCGATCGCGCCGGTGCTCACGATCACCTCGCGCCGGGCGCGGACCTCCTCGCTGTGCACCAGGTCCTCGGTCAGCACCTCGACCCCGGTGCACCGCGTGCCGTCGAACGTCAGCCGTTTGGCCCGCACACCCGTGCGCACGTCCAGATTGGACCGCTTGCCCATGATCGGGTGCAGGTACGACACCGAAGCCGACGCGCGGGTGCCGTCCTCGCGCGCGTTGATCTGGAACCAGTTGGCCCCGTGTGTGACCGTGGTGCCGGAGTTGAACTGGGTGCGGGGGATACCCGCCTGCTCGCAGGCCTCCAGCAGGGCCACCCCGGCGGGGTCGCGCGGCGGCACCGAGCGGATCGTGACCGGGCCGGAGCGGCCGTGGTGGTCGCCGGGGCCGTCGTTGGTCTCCAGTCGCTGGTAGAGCGGGAAGATGTCCTCGGCGGACCAGCCGCGCAGCCCCATCGAGGCCCACTCGTCCAGGTCCTCGGCCGGCGCCCAGAACGCGATGCACGAGTTGTGTGAGGAGCAGCCGCCGAGCACCTTCGCCCGCGCGTGCCTCAGGAAGGAGTTGCCGGACTCCTGCGGCTCGACGACGTAGTCCCAGTCGTACCCGGACTCCAGCAGCGCCATCCACCTGTCCAGCTGCAGTACCGCCGGATCGTCCCTATCGGACGGTCCGGCCTCCAGCAGGCAGACGGTGGTGTTCTCGTTCTCCGACAGCCGCGCGGCGACGACCGAACCGGCCGTGCCGCCGCCGACGACGACGTAGTCGTACTCGCGGGTCATGTGCTCGTGGCTTCCTTTCCTTCGCCCGCCGGACGGTGAACTCGGTCTGCGCGGCTTCCGCTCGTGGCGGTCCGCGGTCAGGAGGGGAACCAGCGCGGCGGCGCCGGGCGCAGGTTCTGGTAGATGTGCTTGGTCTCCTGGTACTCGGCCAGCCCGGCGGGGCCGAGTTCGCGGCCGATGCCGGACTGCTTGAGACCGCCCCACTCGGCCTGCGGCAGGTAGGGGTGGTAGTCGTTGATCCACACCGTGCCGTGCCGCAGCCGCCCGGCGACCCGCTGGGCCCGGGAGGCGTCGTCGGTGAACACGGCGCCGGCCAGCCCGTAGTGGGTGTCGTTGGCGATGCGGACCGCGTCGTCCTCGTCGGTGAACGTCTCCACGGTCAGCACCGGCCCGAACGACTCCTCGACGACGGCGTGGGTGCCCTGCCGCACGTCGTCGAGCACGGTCGGCAGGTAGAAGAAGCCGTCGGCCAGCCGCTCGTCGTCGGGCCTGCGGCCCCCGGTGCGCAGGGTGGCGCCCTCGGCGATCGCGGTCTCGACGTAGCGCTCCACCTTCGCGCGGTGCTCGGCGGAGATCAGCGGGCCCGTCTCGGCGTCCGGGTCGAACGGGCCGCCGAGCCGGATGCGCTCCGCGCGGCGGACGATCTCCCCGACGAACGCGTCGTGGATCTCCTCCTGCACGATGAGCCGGGACCCGGCCGAGCACACCTGCCCGGAGTCCAGGAAGATCGCCGTGACGGCGTGGTCGACGGCCGTCTCGAAGTCGGCGTCGGCGAACACGACGTTGGGGTTCTTGCCGCCGAGCTCCAGCGCGACCTTCTTCACGGTCGCCGCCGCGGCGGCCGCGATGGCGCGACCGGTGTGCAGCCCGCCGGTGAACGAGACCAGGTCCACATCGGGGTGCTCGGCCAGCGGCGCGCCCACGTCGGGACCCCGGCCCAGCACCAGGTTCGCCACGCCGGCGGGGAGCCCGGCCTCGGTGAGGATCCGCATGAGCAGGATCGCGGTGTGCGGGGTGAGCTCGCTCGGCTTGAGCACGAACGTGTTGCCCGCCGCCAGCGCGGGCGCGACCTTCCACGCCGTCTGCAGCAGCGGGAAGTTCCACGGCGTGATGAGCCCGCACACGCCGACCGGCTCGTGCACGATCCGGCTGATGGCGCCCGGGTCCCCGGTGTCGACCACCCGCCCGGCCTGGTTGCCGGCCAGCTTGCCGAAATACCGGAAGCAGGCGGCGATGTCATCCATGTCGATCTCGCTCTCCACCAGCCGCTTGCCGGTGTCGAGCGACTCGGCACGCGCGAAGGACTCCTTGTCGCGCTCCAGCAGTTCCGCCACGCGCAACAGGAGGGCACCCCGCTCGCCCGCGGGGGTCGCGGGCCACGGGCCGGTGTCGAAGGCCGTGCGGGCCGCCGCGATCGCGGCTTCGGCGTCCGCGCGCGTGCCCTCGTCCACCGTGCCCACGAGGGCGCCGTCGGCGGGGCACCGGATCTCGCGGGTGCCGCCGCCCGTCGCGCCGACCCAGTCACCTCCGATGAAGAAGTCCGCCATCATCTCTCTTTCGTCGTCGCGGGGCCGGTGTGCGGCTGAGTGGTCGCCAATGGCTCGTGACCATACCTTTCGGGTTCCGGCCGGACCACTCGGCGATGCGCGGCCGATCCTAAGTGGGTGCGCCCCGGCAAGCCGGTGCGCGGCGGGGTAACCGTGGTCCTCCCCACGTTCGTCACCCGTGCGTGGTGAACTGCGGAAACGGTGGACGGGTCCACGGCGCCCGGCAACACGCGGCCGATCCCTCCGGTGCTCCGTAGACTGGGCAGGCGACGCATCAACCGATGGCGAGCGAGGTGGAGCGTGACGTTGCTGGAGTCGGTGCACGGACCGGACGACCTGAAGCGGATGGATCACGAGCAGCTGGGGGCGCTGGCTGGGGAGATCAGGGAGTTCCTCGTCGAGAAAGTGTGCAGGAACGGCGGTCATCTCGGGCCCAACCTCGGTGTGGTGGAACTGACACTCGCGTTGCACCGGGTGTTCGACTCGCCGCGGGACGCGCTGCTCTACGACGTCGGCCACCAGTCCTACGTGCACAAGATCGTGACCGGCAGGCACCGGGACTTCGACACCCTGCGCCAGCTGGGCGGCATCGCGGGCTATCCCGCGCGCGCCGAGAGCGAGCACGACCTCGTCGAGAACAGTCACGCCTCCACCGCCCTGTCCTACGCCGACGGCCTGGCCAAGGCGTTCCAGCTCGCGGGTGGCGGCAGGCACGCGGTCGCCGTCGTGGGGGACGGCGCGCTCACCGGCGGCATGTGCTGGGAGGCGCTGAACAACATCGCCGCGCACCCCGAGCGCCCCGTTGTCATCGTGGTCAACGACAACGGCCGGTCGTACTCGCCGACGATCGGCGGTTTCGCCGAGCACCTCGCTGCTCTGCGGCTGCGTCCCAGCTACGAGAAGCTGCTCCTCGGCGGGCGTGAGCTGCTGCAGAGCACCCCGGTCGTCGGCAAGCCGATCTACGCGGCGCTGCACGCGGCGAAGGCGGGCCTGAAGGACGCCATCAGCCCGCAGGTGATGTTCTCCGACCTCGGCCTGAAGTACCTCGGCCCGGTGGACGGTCACGACCTGCCCGCCCTCGAGCGCGCACTGCAGAGCGCGAAGTCGTTCGGCGGGGCGGTGATCGTGCACGCGGTGACCGAGAAGGGGCACGGCTACCCGCCCGCGGTCAACCACGAGGCCGACCAGATGCACCAGACCGACCCGATCGACCCGGCGACCGGGCTGCCGCCGAAGAAGGGCCCGAGCTGGACGTCCGTCTTCAGCGACGAGCTGACCCGTATCGGCGCCGAGCGCGACGACGTCGTGGCCATCACCGCCGCCATGCTGCGCTCCACCGGCCTGCACACGTTCGCCGAGGCCTACCCGGACCGCTGGTTCGACGTGGGCATCGCCGAGCAGCACGCGGTGACCTCGGCGGCCGGGCTCGCCATGGGCGGGCTGCACCCTGTGGTCGCGGTGTACTCGACGTTCCTCAACCGCGCCTTCGACCAGGCGCTCATGGACGTGGCGCTGCACCGCCAGCCCGTCACGTTCGTCCTCGACCGGGCGGGCATCACCGGCCCCGACGGGCCGAGCCACCACGGCATGTGGGACCTGTCCCTGCTGGGCATGGTGCCCGGGATGCGGGTGGCCGCGCCCCGGGACGCGCAGACCCTGCGGGAGGAGCTGCGCGAGGCCGTGGCCGTGTCCGACGGGCCGACCGCGCTGCGGTTCTCCAAGGGCGGCGTGGTCGAGTCGGTGCCCGCGCTGGAGCGGGCGGGCACGGTGGACGTGCTGCGCCGGGGTGCCAGCGAGGACGTGCTGCTCGTCGCCGTCGGCGCGTTCGCGCGGCTGGGCCTGGCCGCGGCCGACCGGCTCGCGGACCAGGGCATCGGCGTGACCGTGGTGGACCCGCGCTGGGTCGTCCCCGTCCCGGAGGAGCTGGCGGGGCTCGCGGCGCGGCACCGGCTCGTCGTGTCCGTGGAGGACAGTGGCAGGCACGGCGGCTTCGGCTCCGCGCTGGCGGCGGCGTTGCGGGACGCCGACTGCGACGTCCCGCTGCGGGACATCGCGGTGCCGCAGCGGTTCCACGCGCACGGCACGCGCGAGGAGGTGCTCGCGTCGGTCGGGCTCACCGCGCAGGACGTGGCCCGCAAGGTCACCGAGTGGGCCGCCACCCGCCTCGGCGAACCGCAGCACACCGCGGTCGAGTCCCCTCAGGACTGAGCCGCTCGTTCCCCCCAGGCCACCTTGGTCGCGCTCAACGCGACCAAGGTGGCCTTGGGGACAGCCGTTCAGCGGGTGTGGGAGCCCGGGACGGACCGGCTGCCGCCGAGGTCGGCCACGAGCAGCACCAGCAGCAGTGCCTCGATGCCCTTCGTCGCGAGGCCGAAGTCGCCCCAGTGCCCGGAGAATCCCGGGAAGCCGATCGTGCGGGTCGCGAAGTACCCGGCGAGCAGCCCCGCCACCAGCAGGATGCCCGCCCACCGGGTCAGCTTGCCCGTCGGCACGGCGGGGGAGCCGAACACCCCGTAGGTGAGCGCCAGCCCGAGCGTGCTCAGGAAGAGGACCGAGAACACGAACAGGATGCCCAGATAGCGCGCCTGGGCGAAGTGTTCGGGAGTGACCGCCGCGTGCAGCATGCCGTCGGCGAAGGCGAGGCCCGCCGCGGTCAGCCGCAGCAGGATACGCAGACCGCTCATCACCAGACCTTTCCGGCGTCGGGTACGGGACGGACGTGCGTACCCGGGCCGGTGGCACGTCAAACGGCACCCGGCTCGTCCCATCGGGTCAGCCTGTGCCGCGGTCCTCCGGTGCCCGGCGTGACCGGTGCCGTCGCCCCGCGCCTCGGCCGCGTCCCGGCGCCGGGCAGCGAACCGGCCCGGCCCGGACGTCCACAGTGGATCGCCGGCGCGGGCACGCGGCACTGGTGGCCCGGACCGGCCGGATCGAGCGCGCCCTCAACGTCGATCCGGCCGGTCCGGAGTCGCGGGCGGGGCCGTGGCGCGCGCCGCGCTGGGGTGCTGCCGCAGGTCCGCGTACAGGCACCGGTGCAGCCTGCCGCCCGGGGCGGTGACGGCGGCGAGGTGCTCGCGCCACGGGCCCGGCGGCCGGCCCTCGCCGCCGTCCGGGGGCCCGGCGTGGCCCGCGGTCACGGCACCGTCTCCGGCACGGTGTCCGGGACCAGCGGTACCCCGGCGGCGGGAACGCTCGTCCCGGTGTGCTCCGGAGCGGGCAGCCGCCGTTCCAGCTCCGCGGTCCAGCGCAGCATCGCGCGTGGCCGATCCCAGCCGCACACGCCCACGAGCTCACCCGCCCGGACGAAGCCGGTGATGCCGTCGGCGAGCGGCACGGTGTCGTCGGCGAGCGCGGGCAGGCCCGCCATCTGCAACCGCACCTCGTACAGGCTGGACCAGGCGCGCGGCAGGGGTGTGAACGGCCGTGCCCCGGCGCGCCCGGCGAGCAGGTTCTCCGCGGCGGCGCGCCCGCTCTCCACTGCGTTGAGCCAGTGCTCGACCCGGCGTGGCACGTCGTCGAACCGCAGGTTGGGCCACCGCGCCACGTCGCCCGCCACCACCACGTCGTCGGCGCCGACCGCGAACAGCGTCGGTTCGCACAGCACGCCGTCGTCCAGGGTCAGGCCGGAGCCGCGCAGCCAGTCGACGGCGGGCACGCTGCCGATGGCGAGGACGACGCAGCTCGCGACCACCAGCTGGTTGTTCGTCAGGTGCAGTCCGAAGGTGTCCTTGGTGGTGATCCAGTGCCGCACCTCGGTGCGCATCGCCAGTGCGGCGCGATGGCTCCGGTGCAGATCGGTCACCGATTCCGCGACGCGCGGGCCGAAGCGGTACAGCGGGGCGCGGGCGTGCCCGACGAGGGTGACGTCCCGGCCCATCTGGCGCATGCTCGCGGCGAACTCGTTGCCGATGAGCCCGCCGCCGATGACCACCGCGGGTTTGCTGCTCGTGGCGAGCGCCCTGCGGACCGCGGCCGCGTCCTCCACGGTCCGCAGCACCCGCACCCGGGGATCGTGCCGGGGCGAGCCCGGCAGGTGCCGGGGCACCACTCCGGTGGCCACGACGAGCCCGTCGTACCACAGTTCCTCGCCGCCGGGCAGGTGCACGACCCGCTGCGCCGTGTCCAGGTGGGTGGCCCGCGTGCCGAGCCGCCAGTGCACGTCGAGATCCACATAGGACTGAAGCGTCACGTCGCCGGGCCGGGCGATGCCCTGCACCAGCTGCTTCGACACCGTCGGCCGGTGGTAGGGGCGCCGCGCCTCGTCGCCGATGAGCACCACCTCGCCGTCGAAGCCGAGCTCGCGCAGCCGCTCCGCCGCGCGCAGCCCGGCGACGCCCGCGCCCACGATCACGATCCGGTCGCCGTCACTCATCGTCCGGTCACCCCTGTCAGCGCGATGGCCTGCATCGGGCAGCACCGGGCGGCGGCCGCGGCCTGCTCGATCTCGTGCGGTTGTGCCCGTCTGCGGTACCGCAGGCGCCCGTCGCGCCGCAGCTGGAACAGCGCGGGCGCTTCCCACTCGCAGAGGCCGAACCGTTCGCAGCGCTCGTTGTCCACGCTGATCCGGGGGCCCTCGGCTCGCATCCGCATCCGCCCGGCCATCACACCTGCTCCTCGACCAGGCCGATGCGTTCGAGCACCCGCACGGGCAGGAAGCGCAGCACCGCGAGCGTGAGCGCGGGCACCAGCAGCGTGACGCCGCCCAGCCACAGCAGCGCGAGGCGGCCGTTGGCGATCGCGCCGAACAGGGAGTGCAGCACGAGCAGGGCGAACGCGGGGTAGGCGAGGCGGTGCAGCCACAGCCAGCGCCGGTAGGTCGTCCACCGGAGCAGGCTGGCGGTCACGGCCACGGCGATGGCGAGTTCGAGCCCGATGATGCCCATGCTGTGCCGGGCGAGCGTTCCGGGCAGCAAGGGGATCGCCAGCCGGGCGATGCTGAACGTCCCCGCCGTCACGAACAGGAAGCCCGCGGCGTGGACGACGCCGAAGGCGATCGCGAGCGTGGCGAGCGCCGTGTGCCCGGTGCGCATGGCCTTGCGCCCGCACAGGTGCTGCACCCAGCCGGTGGCGGTGAGGACACCCCAGCACAGCGTCAGGCACATCAGTGCGTACGACAGCCGGGCGGAGAACGCCGCGACGTAGCGCAGTCCCTGGTCCGCCGCGGGCTGGGTGAGGTGCAGCACGGCCTGGTCCCATCCGTCAGGCATGGCTGTCTCCCGATCTGGTGGTGTGGGTGGGTTCGCGCGCCGCTCTGGCGCGGGCGTTGCCCGCCAGCCGGAGCAGCAGGAGCGTCGCCCCGCAGACGAGGGCCCCGAGGACGGCGAGCACGGCGACATCGCTCGCCTCGACGTCGAGCGCGGCGCCCGCCGAGGTGGCGGAGGCGTCGAGCACCGGGGCCGGGAACCGCTCGTAGTCGAACAGCCCCGTGCTCTCCAGCAGGGTCATGTGCCGCAGCACGGCGGCGTTCGCGGTGGTGGCGTACGCGCGGATCTCCTCGTGCCGCGTGCCCGAGCGGACCTGCGCGATGAACGAGAAGATCTTGCCGTGCGCGATGCGCAGCCGGTCGACGAAGATCCGGTCGAACTCGGCGCCCTGCGCGGCTCGCATCTCGTCGAGCCAGCGCAGCTGGTCGACGGTGGGCCGGTCCGGCAGCTCGACGTCGAGGCGCTCGGCCAGCTCCACCGTCTGCGCGTCCAGCCTGCCGTGGTCCACCAGCAGGGTCAGGCCGATCTCCCGGACGCGGGAGTGCGTGCCCGAGGTGCGCGCCCAGTCCGACGACGGCATCTCCCAGAGACCGGCCTGCCGGACCCGGACGAGCAGCTCCCGGTCGGTGTCCGACAGCGGCGCGGCCGCCGCGCGCGCGGGCAGCGCCTGGGCCAGCAGGAGCAGGAGGAGCACGGTGAGCGCGCGGCGCCGCCGCCCTCGGTCACGCTCCGCCGGCATCGGCGTCCTCCGGGGTCTTCGCGGCGCGGACCTTCCCGCCGTCCGGGGCGATGGGGAACCAGACGTCGTCGACGCCCTGGCCCGCGGTCTGCCCCGCCATCTCGTCGCCGGAGTACCGGTAGAGGGGCCAGCCCGCGAGCGTGAGCTGGTCGGTGCCGTCGGGCCGGGTGGTGGTGCCGACCAGTGCCGGGTCGACGCCGGAGAGGGCCGGTTCGCCGCGGGCGCGCACGGGCAGCCAGGTCTCGGCGCAGCGCCCGGTGCAGACGGAGCGGGGCGGGTCATTGTCGTCGCGGTCGTGGCGGTAGATCGCGTGCCCGGCACTGTCGACGACGATCCAGCCGATGTCGAACGCCTCGGCGGCCTGCAGGGTCGCCGGCGCCTCCGGGTCGGTGGAACCGTGCGGCGCCGATCCGGACGAGTAGTAGCCGCCGTACGAGCCGGTCTCGTCGCAGGCGGCCGTGGGGGCCAGCGCGAGGACGGCGAGCGCGGGAGCGAGCACGCGCCGGGTGGCGCGGCGGGGCGGTGTCATGACTTCCTCCTGTCGGGGGCCAGGGGCGTGCGCCATCGCCATGGAAGCAGCTCATGAGGGCGCAGTTCATCCACTGTGGACAAATTGTGTCCATAGTGGAGTTCCCGGGCGTCGCGGGGGAACGACGTCGTGCGGGAGGTATGGGATTGTCGGGGCCTTTCGGAGGGGGATACGGCCGAAGCGGGGAGACGGTTCAAAAAAAGATCTCACGGCATTCGATCGCCGTGGAGGCTGGACGAACCACCGGTCGCACCACAAGGATGTGCCCCGTGGGACGCCACAGCCGAACGCTGCAACCCGTGGACGAACGGGCCGCCCCGCCGAAACCGCACGACGATCTCGCCGAGTCGCTGTACGCGGAGTTCGGTCGCCCACTGCTGGGCTTCGTGCTGACCCTGACCGGCAACGACCGGCAGTGGGCCGAGGACGTGGTGCAGGAGACGCTCATCCGTGCCTGGCGCAACGCCGACAAGCTCGACCGCGATCCCGAGATGCTGCGGGCGTGGCTCTACACGGTGGCCAGGCGCATCGTGATCGACGGCTGGCGCAGCAGGCGCGCGCGCCCGCAGGAGGTCGAGGAGGCCGCGGCCGAGGCCGTGGGCGTGCCCGACGAGTCGGACCGGACCCTCGCGGCGATGGTGGTCTACGAGGCGCTGCGCAACCTCTCGCCGGAGCAGCGGGAGGCCGTGTCGCAGACCTACCTGCGCGACCGGACCGTGAACGAGGTCGCGGCGACGCTGGGCGTCCCGCCCGGCACGGTCAAGTCGAGGATCTACCACGCGGTGCGCGCGCTGCGCCGGGCACTGCAGGATCGGGGGTGAGGTGACCATGGCCGGTGCCGCGCACACGGATGTGGCCGCCTACGTGCTCGGAGTCCTCGACGACGCCGAGAACGCGGCCTTCGAGGCGCACCTGCTCGACTGCCCGCACTGTCAGCTCGACCTGCTGGAGCTGTACGAGCTGCCCGACGTGCTGGACCGGATCCGGCAGCGCTGGCCGGAACCGCCCGCGCCCGAGCCGGGCCCGCGAGTGCTGGAGGGCCTGCTCGGCGAGGTCGCCGCCACCCGGAGGAGGCGGCGCCGGATCGCCCGCGTCGCCGGGGTCGCGGCCGCGCTCCTCGTGCTCGCGGGCCCGCTGGTCACCTTGGCGGTCTCCGCTCCCGATCCCGGGGTGCCGCTGCCCAGGGCCGAGGCTCCGGTGGCGAGTGTGGCCGGCACCTCCGTGCCGCCGCCGGGCGAGGTGGACCTGTTCCGCCCGACGGAGGCGGACGCGGCGGCGAGTGCCGAGGTGGCGGTGCGGGCGACCGAGTGGGGCAGTGCCGTCGAGCTGCGGCTGGGCGGCGTCACCGGCCCCCTGCGGTGCGTGCTCGTCGCGATCGAGCGGGACGGCACCACCCATGTCGCGGCGGGCTGGACCGTGCCCGAGGAGGGCTACGGCGTTCCCGGGTCGCCCGAGCCGCTGCGGATCGTGGGCGGCGCCGGGCTCACCCCGGCGCAGATCGCGCGGTTCGAGGTGCGCACCGACACCGGCACGGTGCTCGCCACGGTGGCGCGCTGACCGCGGGCACCGCCCCACGTCAGATAACGGAAGTATAACGGCGAGATCGCGTTTTGAACTACTCGCCTGCGGCCGCCGTATTCCCCAGTGCCGCAACAAAACGGCGGCCCGGCGGTCCCGGATCCCTTGTGCGGACCGGGTTTCCCCCTCGCCGGAACAATCCCGACCCGTCGCCCCGCCGGTGCGTGCGCTGCTGCCGTGCCCGGGGCGGAACGTGAACGAGGTGAATGCCGCATGCCCCGAAACCAAGGGCGGCACCGCGTGACCCGCAGAACCAAGCTCGCGACCGGGGCCATCGCTCTGGCTCTCGCCGTCGGCGGGCTCGCCGTGGTCACCACGGCGGGCGACCCCGGTCGCGCGGGTGCCGACGACACGGCCGGCGACCCGCGCTACGTCGACATCACGACCGTGGCGCCCAATGTGGACCCGGTACCACCCGGTGCGGACGCCTCCACGGGCACGTTCACCGTGGACTGTGGCCGCAACGAGGAAGGGCACTTCAACGCCGACAACGTCATCGCCCAGCCCGGTGTCGCCAACGGTGCCCAGCACGTGCACGACTACGTCGGCAACCTGTCGACCAACTCCGAGTCCACCAACGAGAGCCTGGCCGCGGCCGAGACCACGTGTGCCAACGGAGACCTGTCCAGCTACTACTGGCCGGTGCTGCGGGTGAACACCGAGGCAGGCGACGGCTCCGGGGACGGCGACCGCGGAAACGCCGGGCCGGGCAAACGCTGGCGCGACGAGGTGCGGCGCAACGCGAGCCTGCGTTCGCGTGCGCTCGACCGGCTGCGCCTGCCCCGGGTCGAGTGTCCCGACGTGGTGACCGAGCTGCCGCCGGTGCCGGACGCCGCGATGGGCCAGGTCAACCGGGAGCTGGCCAGCCTCGACCGGCAGGAGGCGCAGGCCGACCGGCGGATCGAGGCCACCCGCGGCGAGGGTGGGCCGGACTTCGTCCGCAACGCCGTCCTCGGGCCGCTCGAGGCCAGGCGGGCCGCCACCATCGACCGTATCCGGACGATCCTGCGCCGGTTCGGCCAGCGGATGGAGGAGCTGCGCCGACTGGTGCCGTGTGCCGAGCGGGACCAGGACGAGGGCGGCATCGACAACGGCGGCGAGAACAGCGAGGGCGATGGCGCACCGGACGGCGGGCAGGACGGCGAGTTCGCCGAACCGCAGGGCGAGAACTTCGAGCTGCCCGGCAACGAGGGTGAGATCCAGCGCGCCGCGGACGTCGACATCACCTTCCGGGGCAGCCCGGCCGGGCCCGTGTCGGCCATGCCGCGGTTCCTCCGCGTGCTGACCGGACAGGCGAAGCCGACGGCCAACGGTGACGCGCTCGCGCGGCCCGCGTTCTCCTGCGAGGGCTTCACCGACCGGCTGATCGACCGCTATCCCGTCTGCCCCGAGGGCAGCGACGTCCTGCGGATCCACGACTTCCCGAGCTGCTGGGACGGCGAGAACATCGACAGCCCCAACCACCGCGACCACATCGTCTTCCCCGACGAGGAGACCGGTCAGTGCCCGGACGGGTTCACCGCGGTGCCGCAGCTGCGGATCACCCTGTCCTACGACATCCCCAGGGAGGTCCAGGAAGCCGGGCAGTACGCCATCGACTCCTTCCCCGAGGAGAACAACAACCCGGCCTCCGATCACGACGACTTCGCCAACGTGATGACCCAGGACATCATGAACCGCGTCGTGAACTGCATCAACGACGGCGAGACGTGCAGGGAGTGAACCTGCGGGGCCACGGAATCCCGTGAACCACGGGCATCCGGCCCGCGTGTGTCCATTGCCGACCGAACCCGCACGGCGCGGGATCGACCACCACGCAAGGAGAAACACGATGTCTCGCAAAGGAATCGCCGTTCCCGTCGGCGCTGTCGCCGGACTGGCGTTGCTGACGGCGTGCGGCTACGGCACCGGCGGAGCCGGAACGCCCTCACCCGCCGCCGTGCAGCAGCAGGCCCAGCCGTCCGGGCAGGCGGAGGGGAACGGCCAGGTGGAACTCGTCGCCGCCGAGGTCGGGGACCTCGGCGAGGTGCTGACCGACCAGAACGGCCGCACCCTCTACCGGTTCGCCAACGACTCGGCCGACCTGCCGGCATCGGTGTGCGAGGCGGACTGCGCCACCGCCTGGCCGCCGTTGCTGGCCGACGGTGCCGTCCGGGTCGAGGGCGTGGACCAGAACCTCGTCGGGAAGCTCACCCGGTCCGACGGCACCGAACAGGTGACCGTGAGTGGCTGGCCGGTGTACCGCTACGCGAAGGACACCGCGCCCGGCCAGGCGAACGGCCAGGGCGTCGGCGGCACCTGGGCGGCCGTCACCCCGGACGGTGGGGAGGCGGGCGAGACCGCCGTGCGGACCACCGACATCGGCGGCCTCGGCACCGTCCTGACCGACCAGAACGGCCGCACGCTGTACCTGTTCACCGAGGACGGCAGCAAGCCGCCGAAGGCCACCTGCGACGGCGACTGCGCGGAGAAGTGGCCGCCGCTGCTCGCCGAGGGCGAGGTCGAGCTCAGCGGCGTCGACCCCGCCATCGTCGGTGAGGTCCGCCGGTCCGACGGCACCGAACAGGTGACCGTGGGCGGCTGGCCGGTGTACCGCTACGCCGAGGACACCGTGCCCGGCCAGGCGGCCGGGCACGGTGTGGGCGACGTCTGGTACGCCGTCGAACCCGACGGGTGCAAGGTCTCGCCCGACAAGAAGCCCACGGGCCGGGCGGCCGGGGAAGCGGGCGCGGACGGCTCGGGCGAGTACGACAGTTCCAACTACTGACCAGCCGCACCCGGACCGGCGGTCCGGCGGGGGTGCCGCCTCACCACCCCCGCCGGACCGCCACCGCCGCCGCGGACCGGGCGGAGGAAAGGGGCCGCCGGATGGCTGCGTTGTGGGCCAGCCGGGAGGACGCGGCCGACGAGGTGCTGATCCGCTCGCTCTACGCCGAGCACGGCGGCACGCTCCTGGCGTACGTCACCCGGCTGACCGGCGACCGCGCCGCCGCCGAGGACGTGGTGCAGGAGACGTTGCTGCGGGCGTGGCGCAGGCCGGACGCACTGCTCGACGGCAAGGGCTCGGTGCGCGGCTGGCTGCTCACCGTCGCCCGCAACATCGTCACCGACCGGCACCGGGCGCGCCAGGCGCGGCCGAAGGAGGTGACCGAGACCCCGCGGACCCCGCCCGTGCAGCGGGATCACGCGGAGTCCGTCGTGGACTCCCTGGTGGTGGTCGAGGCACTCGCGCGGCTGCGGCCCGAACACCGGGACGTGCTCACCGAACTGTACTTCCGGGGTCACACGATCGAGGAGGCCGCACGCCATCTCGGTGTGCCCGCCGGGACGGTGAAGTCGCGCTCCCACCACGCCTTGCGGTCACTGCGGGCCATGCTCGGCGCCGCGCGCGACCGTCCGGTCGCGAAGTCCGTGTAGGTTGGTGCCGTACAGAATTCTCTCAGGAACGTGTGACACGGTGTTGACGTGCGGGTATTGGTAGTTGAGGACGAGGAGCCCCTCGCCGAGGCGATCGCGCGCGGGCTGCGCCGGGAGGGTATGGCGGTCGACGTCGCGTACAACGGCGACGAGGGCCACGAGAAGGCGAGCGTCACGCGGTACGACGTGGTGCTGCTCGACCGGGACCTGCCGGGTATGTCCGGTGACGACCTGTGCAAGGAGATCGTCACCTCCGGTGAGCTGACCCGCGTGCTCATGCTGACGGCGAGCGGCGCGGTGGCCGACCGGGTGGAGGGCCTGTCCCTCGGCGCGGACGACTACCTCGCCAAGCCGTTCGCCTTCCCCGAGCTGGTGGCCCGCGTGCGGGCGCTCGGCAGGCGGGCCACCCCGGCCGCGCCGCCGCTGCTCACGGCCGACGACATCGAGCTGGACCCGGCCCGGCGCACCGTGCACCGCTCCGGGCGGCCCGTCGAGCTCACCCGCAAGGAGTTCGGCGTGCTCGAGGTGCTGCTCTCCGCGGGCGGCGCCGTGGTGAGCAGCGAGGACCTGCTGGAACGGGTGTGGGATGAGAACGCCGACCCGTTCACCACCACGGTCCGGGTCACGGTCATGACCCTGCGGAAGAAGCTCGGCGAGCCGGGGATCATCGAGACCGTGGTCGGTTCGGGGTACCGCGTACCGGGTGCCGGCTCGCGCAGCAGGTGAAGGGCCTCGCCGCCCTCGGCGTGCGCAGCCTGCGCGCCCGGATCACCCTGCTCGCGACCGCGCTGGCCGCCGCCGTCAGCCTCGTGCTGCTGTGGCTGGCGTGGCAGCTGGTCGGTGACGCGGTCGCGGCCGTGCCGCAGCTGCCGCCGGGTACCACGGTGCGGGTCGACGGCGTCGAGGTCGAGGCGTCCACGCTGGCCGAGCACCTGCGCGCGCACGCGAGGCGGCAGATGCTGGTGGCCGGAGCCGCGGCGTTCTTCTTCGTCGTCGCGGCCACCGGCGTGCTCGCCTGGACGCTGACGTCGCACGTGCTGCGCCCGCTGCGGGACATCACCGGCACCGCCCGCAGGCTCTCGGTCGAGTCGATGGGGCAGCGCATCGGGGACATCGGCGCCCGCGGCGAGCTGGCCGAGCTGGCCGAGACGTTCGACGCGATGCTCGACCGGCTGCAGGCGGCGTTCGACGCGCAGCGGCACTTCGTCGCCAACGCCAGCCACGAGCTGCGCACTCCGCTGTCGGTGGTCCGCACCGAGCTGGACGTCACGCTGGCCGACGAGCACGCCGACGAGGCGGAGCTGCGCCGCATGGCCGGCGTCGTGCGGGACGCGACGGAGCGGGCCGAGCGGCTCGTCGGGTCGTTGCTGTTGCTCGCCCGCACCGACGGCGCCGGGCTCGCGGTCACCGAGCCGGTCGACCTGGCGGCGGTCGCGGACAGCGCGTGGCGTGCCGTCCGGGCGGAGGCGGCGGACCGGGGGCTGCGGGTGGAGTTCGACACCGCGCCCGCTGTCACCCACGGGGATCCGGCCCTGCTGGAGCGCGTGGCGGGCAACCTGCTGGAGAACGCGGTGCGGCACAACGTGGACCGCGGCTGGATCGAGGTGTCGACCGGCGCGGACGAGCGGTATGCCGTGCTGCGTGTCCGTTCGACGGGCCCGCTGATCGACCCGGCCACCGTGGCCGAGCTGTTCGAGCCGTTCCGGCGGGCCGGTGTGGCGCGCACGGCGCGGTCGGGAGCCGGGCTGGGGCTGTCGATCGTGCGCGCCGCCGTGGAGGCGCACGGCGGGTCCGTCCACGCCGAACCGGTCGTGGGCGGCGGGCTCGGGGTGACCGTGTTCCTGCCCGCGGCACACTGACGGGTTACGGTCTGGGCATGGAGCAGACGGTCGAGCTGAACAACGGCATCCGCATGCCCCGTGTGGGCTTCGGCGTCTACAAGATCGCCGACGACGAGGTCGAGCGTGCGGTGCACACGGCGTTCGAGGCGGGCTATCGGAGCATCGACACCGCGACCCTCTACCGCAACGAGCGCGGGGTGGGCCGGGCCGTGCGCGACTCGGGGCTGCCCCGCGAGGACGTGTTCGTCACCACGAAACTGTGGAACACCGAGCACGGCTACGACGCCGCGCTGCGGGCGTTCGACGCGAGCCTGCGTGAGCTCGGGCTCGACTACGTCGACCTGTACCTCATCCACTGGCCCGTGCCGAGCCGGGACCGCTACGTGGACACGTGGCGGGCGCTGGAGAAGATCGCGTCCGACGGCCGGTCGCGCGCGATCGGCGTGTCCAACTTCCAGGTGCCGCACCTGCGGCGGCTGTTCGACGAGACCGGCACGACGCCCGCGGTGAACCAGATCGAGCTGCATCCCCGGTTGCAGCAGGCGGAGCTGCGGGGCTTCCACGACGAGCACGGCATCGTCACCGAGGCGTGGAGCCCGCTCGCCAGGGGCGGCGACCTGCTGCGGCACGAGGTGATCCAGACGATCGCGCGCAAGCACGGCCGCACCCCGGCGCAGGTGGTGCTGCGGTGGCACCTGGAGATGGGCCACGTGGTGATCCCGAAGTCGGTGACGCCGGAACGGATCGCGGAGAACATCGCCGTGTTCGACTTCGAGCTCGACGCGCAGGACACGGCCGGGCTGGCCACGCTGGAGGAGGGGGAGCGGATCGGGCCGCACCCCGACACGCTCGCGTAGCACAACGTGCTCCACTGCGCTACGGTTGTGCTATGACCGCAGAGATCATCGGCCAGCGTGAGCTCCGCAACGACAACGCGGAGATCATGCGCCGGGTGGAGGCGGGGGAGAGCTTCGTCGTCACCCGGCACGGGCGGCCGGTCGCGGACCTGGTGCCGCACCGGCGCGCGTGGCACACCCCGCGGTACACCCTGGCCGAGGTGCGGGAGGAGTTCCGGCGGCTGCCGCCGGTGGACGGGCGGCGCTGGCGTGCCGAACGGGCGGAGGACGACGCGGTGTTCGGGCCGGACGAGCCCGAGGACCCGTGGTCGCGGCGGTGACGCCACCCACCGTGCCCGATCGGCCTACCGTGCCTCATGAGGTGCTGCTCGACACGTGCGCGGTCATCGACCTGGACCAGCTCGACCTGGGCGATCTGGCCCAGGCGCGGCCGCTGGTGAGCGCGGTGTCGATCGGCGAGCTGGCGTACGGCCTCGACGTCGACGACCCGGTCGAGCGGGCGGCGCGCACGGAGCGCTACTACGCCGCCCTGCGGCGGTTCGAGGTGGTGCCGTTCGACACGGCGGCGGCCAAGGTCTACGGCACGATGGCGGCCCTCGTGCGCCGGGCGGGCCGCAGTCCCCGGCCGCGGCGGCTCGACCTGCAGATCGCGGCGACGGCGGCGGCGAGCCGGCTGCCGCTGGTCACCCGCAACGCCGCCGACTTCGCGGGTCTCGACCGGCTCCTCGACGTGATCTCCGTATAACGACCTATACGGTGGCGCCTTGCCGGATTCCCGGCGGCGAACCACCCGGTGCGTCCCGTTCCAGCCGTCCCCGTCCCACGGCTGAGGACGAGGACGGCACGCCACCTACCGCCAGTCGTTGTCCTTGTTGTTCTTCCAGTCGCCGATCACCGGTGGCGCGATCGCCTTCTCGCCCGCGAAGAGCTCGTCGCCGCCTTCGAGGTATCCGGCGACCCGGTGCTCCTTGTCCTCTTCCCGCTGCCGTCCCCCTGCCGCGGCGGGGCCCATCATCCCGGGCGCCCCGCGGCCGCCCTGGGCAGCCGCACCACCCGGCGGGCGGCCCGCGGCGCTCTCGGCAGGCCCGCCGGGCCTGCCCGAGCCGGAACCGGTCGCCGTGGGGGAACCGCCGGGGGCCGGGGAACCTGCCGGGCCGCCGGACCGTGGTGACGAACCCGCCCCGCCCGTCTCCCGGGCAAGGCTGCCGACACCTCCCGGGAACGGGCCGCCGAGTGCGGCCCCGCCGCTGCCGCCGCTGGTCATGCCCCCCGTGGTGCCGAGCCGCCCGGCGATGCTGTCGCCGTTAACGCCGCCCGCCCAGCCCGGTGCGGAGGCCTTGCCGATGCCCGGACGGTCGAGTTCGGGCGGCCCGAACGCCGAGGCGGACGTCGTCGAGTCACCGGAGCCGACGCCGGGTACGGTGCCGCCGCGGGCGAACGGGCTCCCGGCCGAGGGCGGATCCGGCACGGGGATCGACGGGGTGTACTGCGCGGTGCGGGCCGGGGGCTCGACGATGCCGCCCATGGTGGGCTGGTCCACCGTGCCGTACGGTGCGAGCCCGTCGTGCTCGCCTGCGGGTGCGCCGAACGGCGGGTGCGCGGACACGGCCCCGGCGGCGGGCAGGTCCGGTACCGGGACCGCTGGTCCCACCCCGGCCGGGACCGCGCTTCCCGCGCCGGCGCCCTCCGGGCCCGCGGCGCCGTCCGCGACCGCGTCACCCGGCGTCGTGCCCGCGACCGGGATGTCCGCTCGTGCCAGGGTGCCCGCGATCCGGGAACCGGCCGCCACGGACGCGCCGGGAGCGCCCGCGGCGCCGCCGGGCAACCGGGAGCCCCCGGTGGCGTCGCCGGTGGCACCGCCCAGCTTGGGTGGCGGCGGGAACAGCGGCATGGTGATCGCCGCACCGATCGTGTCGTCGAACTGCGTCATGACCCGCGCGGCCTGTTCCCGCGCGGCTTGCTGCGCGTGCATCGTCGCGATCGCCTGCTGGGCTGCCTGCGCGTACGCCACGGGATCGGTGATCCGCTGCAGCGCGGCGTTGGCCTCCTGCACGGAGAACGGCACGGGCGGATTCGCGGCCATCCGCTTCTGCGTTTCGTTGAGCATCTGCGAGTGGATCTGCTGCTGGCGGCCGGTGAGCACCGCCCCGGCCGCGGTGGCGCCGAGCCACCGCGCGACGTCGGCAAGGTGCCTGCGCGCGGCGTCGGCACCGTCGCCGGTCCAGTCGCCCATGCTGTCCTCGATGGCGTCGGCGACAGCCCGCTGGTGCTGGGACAGCTCGTTGCCGAGCCGCACCCACTCCTCCGAGGTCTCCGCGATGGCGACGGAGTCGGCGTCGGTACCGATGGCGTGTTCCATCTGCTCGTGCGAAGCGTTGTCCCACAGGGTTCGGGGTGCCTGGCCGGGAGCCCGGACCTCGAGGTCGTCGTCGAGTCCCTGGCGGGCTTCGGACACCGCGTCCAGGTACCGGCGCTGGATCTCCGCGTCCTTCTCCTGGGCGGACAGCGCCCGTACCAGCGGGTCCCGGTCGGCCAGCCAGGTGACCTCGGCCCGGATGTCGTCGCCGGACAGTGCGGTCCCGTCGACGGGTCCCACGTAGAACGGCGACGAGGGGTCGGCGGTGACGTCGTAGTACGGACTCCGCGGGTCGTAGGACGCGCTGTGCGGATCCGACACCGCGCGGGTCGGTTCGGCGGATGTGGACACGGAGTGGCACCTCGTTCCGGTGACGGCCGCCGCGGCGGCGGACTGGCTGGGTGTCAGGACCGGGCGACGCGCTCGATCGACGTGCGGGCCCCGGTCTCGGCATCGGCGTAGCGACGCTTGGCGGCGCGGATCGCCTCCACGTACTGCGGCAGTTCGGCGCGGGCACGCTGCAGCTGTGTCAGCAGGCCCCGGTCGTCGGTGGCGGTGTTCGCGGTGTGCCGGGCGACCCATCGCGCCGTCGCCGTCGTGCTCAGCGGGGGCACGGTGCCCAGCTTCTGGAGTGCGGCCCACCGGGCGTCCAGTGTGTCGATCATCTCCTCGAGGGCCCGGATCATGCGGTCGCCCGTCGTCTCGTCCACGGCGAAGCCGCCGCTGTCGGCCAGGCGCTTGAGCTCCACGCCGCTGAGCGCGCGGACCGCCGTGACGGCGGCCGCCATCTGGCGGGCGGCCTGGACGTTCTCGTCACTCATCGGTTCCCTCCGGGGTCAGCAGGCTCAGCAGGCTCAGTAAGCGCGGGAAACCGCGTCCCGCAGGGCGCGAGTCACCTCGTGGTGACCCGCGGGCTCGTAGCGGGCGACGATGTCGTGCCCGAGTTCCTCGGTGTGGACGAGGTAGCGGCCGGTCTCGGTGTCGAGCCAGCTCACCGAATGCGGCGCACCGCGGTCGCCCCTGCCGGTCACCGTGATGTGCCCGCCGCCGAGCCGTCGCCCGGCCAGCGCCCGCCGTAACCGGTGTTCGTCGCTGTCCGCCCGGTGCCCGCGGGGGGCCGGTGGTTCCACCAGATCGGCGATCCGCAGGTCGCCGAAGGCCGCGGTCTCCTCGTCGTCGTGGCGCTGCGCGGCCGCCCGCCGCGCGGCCAGCGCGGAGCGGGGCCCGGTGACACTCCACCGCACCGTCGCGGGCGTTCCCTCGGCCGCCCGGAGCGCGGGCAGCACGCCGGCGAGCACGTCGACGAGGTCGTCGTCGGAGAACAGCGCGAACAGCAACTCGTCCCCGCCCGGGGGCTGGGTGACGCCGAGCGCCCGCGCCCCGTCGGTCAGTGCGAGCACCGCGATGTCGGCGCCGAGCCCGTCGATGCCGGAGATGGCCGCGGTGACGCGGGGCTCGGTGAACAGTTCGAACGCCTCGGTGAGCCGGGGATGCAGCCGGTCTCCGGCGACGAGACCGCGTCGCGCCAACCGTTCCGTCACGAGCGCGGCCAGCTTCATCCGGCGGAGCGGATCCGCCGTGCTGTGGCGGAAGCGCAGCGGGAAGCGCCGCACCTCGACGCCGAGCGCCTGACCGATGACGCTCGCCTCGACGCTGTCCAGCACGAACTCGAAACTTTCGGACACGTTGCCGGAGGCCGCCTTTCCGGGAAGGTCACCAACTCAGGAAACGAAGCGGACAATAGCAGTGGTTCGCTCAGCGCGGTACACGACGTGCCACTGTGGACTCCCGATGCTCAGATGAGCGTTTTTCGCCGACATTCCGGGGTTGTCTGGACCTCGCCGCGGAGAGTCGCTAGGTTGGCAGCCGTGCCCCCGCGGCCGCCGGCTTCCTTCCCTTGTGGAGGGAGGTCGGTCTTGTTTGTCGCTGACTTTCACCGTCGATATGTCCGCGCGAAACCCTTTGTTCACCGGAACGTGCAGCAGGCCGAAGCCTTCCCTGGGAGTGGATGTGCATCCGAATCTGAAGCCTGGCGAGGACTTTGTGCATTTCCTCGACAGGCAGGCCAAGGAGATGCGGGAGAAGGCGGCCGCGCTCAGCGAGGCGTTCACCGACTCCGCGGCGACGGTCAGCTCGCGGGACGGTTCGGTCACCGCGACGGTGGCGCCCAACGGAGCGCTGCGCGATCTCCGGCTGGGCCACCGGGCCTGCGAGCTGGGGCCCGCCAGGCTGACCGCGGCGATCATGGAGACGGTCCGCCTCGCGCAGCGCCAGACCGCGCGCTCCGTCACCGACGCCTTCGTCGCCGTCAGCGGCGACAGTGAGGCCGCCGACCTGATCCGCAGCTACCTGCCACCCGAGACGGAACCAGGTGAGCCAGGGGAGCAGGGCGCGGACGCCGCGGAACCGCCACCTTCACCGCCACCGGCACCACCGCCGCCACCGGCATCGGTGCCGCCCCGGCAGCAGCCACCTGCGCGGCGCCGCCGGGCGTCCGACGAGAACGACGAGGACGAGGCGAGGCCCTGGTGAGCGGTGGTTTCCACGTCGAACCGGACCGGCTGGTCGAGTTCGGCAGACATCTCGGCACGCTGGAGAGCGCGCTGCGGGACAGCGCGGCGACGGTCGGTGGCTGCGTCGCGGACGTCGGGATCTTCGGCCTGATCGGCCAGCTGTTCGGTGCCGGGGCGAGCAAGTTCTGCGCCGGCGCCGAACGTCAGCTCGGCGAGTACGCGACCGTCATCGCCGGTTTCGCCGACGACCTCGCCACGGCGGCGAAGGAGTACGAGGCCACGGAAGAGGACACTCGCACGTCGATCGCGGAGTACGAGGTATGAGCGGCGAGTACCGGCCAGGCGATGTCGGTCTGCACGATCCCCGGCACCTGGTCACCGACGACGACCACAAGTTCGCCGGCGGCGGGATCTTCGACGCGGGCGCGGGGCTGGCCAAGTCCGTCGAGGAGAACAACAAGGTCGGCATCGGCATCGGTTCCGCAGGCCTCGCGCTGGAGACACTGGGCCTCGCGCTCGACCCGATCGGAAGCCTGCTGGCGGCGGGCATCGGCTGGCTCATCGAGCACATCTCGGTGCTGCGCTGGCCGCTGGACGTGATGTGGGGTGACCCGGTCGGCATCAGCGCGGCCGAGAAAGCCATCGAGGACGAGAAGGAGAAGCTGGCCCAGTGGTCGGAGGGCCACCGGAAGGCGCTCGACACGTTGCTGCAGGGCTGGTCGGGGGACGCCGCCGACCAGTTCCGGAAGAACATGGACGCGGTCGGCGAGCAACTGGTCGTGCTGGGCGACTACATCGACTCCGCCGGCAAGCAGATGAAGATCGCCGGCGGCATCGTCGGCGCCATCCGCGGCGTCGTCCGCGACATGATCGCGATGCTGCTCGCGACGATCCTCAAGGGTGCGCTCATCGCGATGGCGCTCGCGCCGGTGACCTTCGGCGCCTCGATCGCGCTCTTCATCACCACGACCATCGGCGCCGTCGCCGTGGCGCTCGGCAAGATCGGCGCGAAGATGGCGCAGCTGACCAAGTGGCTCGGTGAGCTCGCCACCTCGATGGGCACGCTCGGCAAGGCGGGCGACGACTTCGCCGCTGCGGCCGGGAACGGCGGCAAGGCGGGTGGGGGAGCCGCGCCGCCGGGACCGGGATCCGGGCACAGATCGCCGTCGCCCGAGCCGGCACCACCGAAGCCGGACGCGCCGTCCGGGGGGCCGGAACCCGGCCCTGCGCCGTCGAAACCGGACGATCCGGCGCCGGCACCACCTCCTGCCCCGAAGCCGGATGACGCCGTGCCGCCCGGATCGCCGAAGCCGGACGGGGCGCCGCCCCCACCGACAGCGCCCCCACCGGCGGCGCCCCCACCGACAGCGCCGCCCGCGCCGAAGCCGGAGACCTCGCCGCCCGCTCCGGCGAAGCCCGACGAGCAGGCAGCCTCGTCGGCACCGGCACCGGCACCGGCACCGGACCGTCCCGGATCACCGAAGCCGGACGGGGCCCAGGCCGCACCGGAACCACCGGCGCCGCAGCCCCCACCACGACCGGAGGCCGCGCCCGCCGCGGCGCCGCCGAAGCCGGACGGGGCCGCGCCGCCGAGGCCGGACGACAACCCGCCGCCCGCTCCCGCCTCGCCGAAGCCCGACGACAGCGCACCCGCGGGTCCGGCGAAGCCCGGGGACGACGCGGCACCCGGCACGCCGGCCGAACCACCACCGCTCAAGCGGCCGATTCCCGATGACGTCACGCAGTTCATCCGGGACAAGCTCGCCGAGCAGCCGGGCGTGACGCCGGAGATCCTGGACAAGTTCGACACCGTGAGCAAGTGGTCGGCCGACCAGATGGCGAAGGTCCTCGGCGCCGAGAACACGCGCAAGCTCGAAGAGGCGGTCAAGGTGATGACCGACCCGTGGTTCGGCAAGCGGGGACTGACCGGGAAGACGATCGTCGACCTCATCAAGGGCGTGCCCGCGAACGCCGCACCGTCGGACGACGAGTGACGGGAAGGGCACCCTCCCCGCATCCAGCGGGGGAGGTGCCCTTCCCGTCGGCGGCCGCCCGTCAGGCGCTGGGGACGGAGGCGACCCCGGGCGCGAGGAACGGCTTGCCGTTGACCTTCTCGGAGACCCCGGAGCGGTCGAGGTACGGCGTGATGCCCCCGAGCCAGAACGGCCAGCCCGCACCGAGAATCAGGCACAGGTCGATGTCCTGAGCCTCGGCGACCACGCCCTCGTCGAGCATGATCCGCACCTCCTCGGCGAGGGCCGACAGCGCCCGCTCGCGCACCTGCTCGGCGGTGGAGGGCCGGTCATCCTGCCGCCACAGCTCGGCGACCTCCGGGTCGAGCCGCTGGTTGCCCTGCTCGTCCCACGTCCACACCGCGTTCTTGCCCGCCTCCACGAAGCGGCGCAGGTTGTCGCTCACCCCGAAACGGTCCGGGAACGCCTCGTGCATGGTCTCCGCCACGTGCAGGGCCACCGGCGGGCCGACGAGCTGCAGCAGCGTCATCGGCGACATCGGCAGGCCCAGCGGGTCGAGTGCCGAGTCGGCGACGTCGAACGGCGTGCCCTCGTCCACGGTCGCGAGCACCTCGCCGAGGAAGCGGGTGAGCAGGCGGTTCACCACGAACGCGGGGGCGTCCTTGACCAGCACGCACGACTTCCTCAGTTGCTTGCCGACGGCGAACGCCGTGGCCAGCGTGGTGTCGTCGGTGCGCTCGCCACGCACGATCTCCAGCAGCGGGAGCACGGCGACCGGGTTGAAGAAGTGGAAGCCCACGACCCGTTCGGGGTGCCGCAGGCCGGCCGCCATCTGCGTGACCGACAGCGACGAGGTGTTGGTGGCGAGCACCGCCTCGGCGGAGACGTGCTGCTCCACCTCGGCGAACACCTGCCGCTTGACGCCGAGCTCCTCGAACACCGCTTCGATCACGAAGTCGGCGTCGGCGAAGTCGGCCTTGTCCAGCGAGCCGGTGACCAGCGCCTTGAGCCGGTTGGCCTCGTCCGGCGAGATCCGCCCCTTGCTCAGCAGCTTGCCCACCTCATCGTGCACAGAGGACACACCCTGGTCGATGCGGTCCTGGTCGATGTCGGTGAGCACCACCGGCACCTTGAGCCTCCGCACGAACAGCAGGGCCAGCTGGCTGGCCATCAGGCCGGCGCCGACGATGCCGACCTTGCCCACCTTCCTGGCCAGCGACCTGTCCGGGGCGCCGGCAGGCCGCTTCGCGCGCTTGTTGACGAGGTTGAACGAGTACAGCCCGGCCCGGAGCGTGTCGGTCATCAGCACGTCGGCCAGCGCCTCGGTCTCGGCGGCGTAGCCGGTGTCCAGATCGGCGTTGCGGGCCAGTTCGAGCAGCTCGACCGCCTTGTTCGCACCGGGGGAGGCACCCTTCGTCTTGCCCTCGACGACGGCCTTCGCGCGGCCGATCGCGGCGTCCCATCCGGAACCGCGGTCGATCTCCGGTCGCGCGGGCGTGTGCTCGCCCCGGACGACCCGCACCAGCCAGGCCAGCGACTGCTCGAGGAAGTCGGCCGAGCCGAACAGCTCGTCGGTGATGCCGAGTTCGAGGGCCTGCGCGGGCTTGAGCATCTTGTTCTGGTTCAGCGCGTTCTCGATGATCACCGTCACCGCGGCGTCCGGCCCGACCAGGTTCGGCAGCAGCTGGGTGCCGCCCCAGCCGGGGAACAGACCGAGGAACACCTCGGGCAGCGCGATGGCCGCGACGTTGTCGGCGAGCGTCCGGTAGTGGCACGACAGCGCCAGCTCCAGCCCGCCGCCCATCGCCGCGCCGTTGACGAACGCGAAGGTGGGGATCGCCGACTCGGTGAGCCTGCGGAACACGTCGTGGCCCGTCTGCGCGATCTGCACCGCCAGGTCGCGCCGGGCGATCTGCTCGACGCCGGAGAGGTCGGCGCCCACGGCGAAGACGAACGGCTTGCCGGTCACCGCGATGGCGGCCGGCTCGGCGGCGAACGCCTCGTCGAGCGCCGCGTTGAGGCTCACCAGGCTCTGCGGGCCGAACGTCGAGGGACGGTTGTGGTCGTGCCCGTTGTCGATGGTGATCAGCGCGACCGGCTTGTCCAGGCCGGGCACGGAGACCAGGCGGGTCGTCGCGTGCGTGACGACCTCGTCGGGGAAGGCGTCTTTCGCCTCTGCTGCGGAAATCACTTGTGTCCCTCCCAAGCGGGGTTCTCCCAGATCACCGTTCCGCCCATGCCGATGCCGATGCACATGGTCGTCATGCCGTAGCGCACCTCGGGCCGCTGGGCGAACTGGCGCGAGAGCTGGGTCATGAGCCGCACACCGGAGGAGGCCAGCGGGTGGCCGCACGCGATGGCGCCGCCCCACGGGTTGACGCGCTCGTCGTCCTCCGGGATGCCGAAGTGGTCGAGGAAGGCGAGCACCTGGACGGCGAACGCCTCGTTGATCTCGAACAGGCCAATGTCTGAGATGGACAGTCCGGCGCGGGCGAGCGCCTTCTCGGTGGCCGGCACCGGGCCGACGCCCATCACCTCGGGGTCGACCCCGGCGAAGGCGTAGCCGACGAGGCGCATGCCCACCGGCAGGCCGAGCTCGCGCGCGGTGTCCTCGTCCGCGAGCAGCGCGCCGGTCGCGCCGTCGTTGAGGCCCGCCGCGTTGCCCGCGGTGACCCGCCCGTGCGGCCGGAACGGTGTCTTCAGCCCGGCGAGCTGCTCGACGGTGGTGCCGGGACGCGGCGGCTCGTCCTGCGTGGCCAGGTCCCAGCCGAGCTCGGTGCGGATGGCGACGGGCACCAGGTCGGGCCCGATGTTGCCCTCCTTCACCGCGGTCGCGAACCGCTCCTGGCTGCGCGCGGCGTAGGCGTCGGTGCGCTGCCTGGTGATGCCGGGGAACCGGTCGTGCAGGTTCTCCGCGGTCTGGCCCATCACGAGGGCCGACTCGTCCACCAGCTTGTCGGCGACGAACCGGGGGTTCGGGTCGACGCCCTCGCCCATCGGGTGGCGGCCCATGTGCTCGACCCCGCCGGCGATCACGACGTCGTAGGCGCCGAAGGCGATTCCGCCCGCGGTGGTGGTGACGGCGGTCATCGCGCCCGCGCACATGCGGTCGATGGCGAAGCCGGGGACGGTCTTCGGCAACCCGGCCAGCAGCGCCGCGGTGCGGCCGATGGTCAGGCCCTGGTCGCCGGTCTGCGTGGTCGCGGCGATCGCCACGTCGTCGACGCGCTCCGGCGGCAGCTCGGGGTGCCTGCGCAGCAGCTCGCGGATGACCTTCACGACGAGGTCGTCGGCCCGGGTGTTGGCGTAGATGCCCTTGTCGCCTGCCTTGCCGAACGGGGTTCGGACCCCTTCGACGAAGGCCACGGTGCGCCCGGCACGCGCGGTCGGCGCGGCCGGGTTGACGGGTGCGGCCACGGGTGCTCCTTCGAAAGAACGGAAAACTCGGATACCCGCACGATAGCCCTAGTTACTGACCGGTAACTAGGGTGGTGGCACTGTCGAGTGGCTCACACGCGCAGCCGCAGGGCCTTGCTGAGTTCGTCGGCGGTGAGCTCGATCTGCCAGGGCCGCGCGCCGCCCTCGCGCAGCACCTCGGCGACGCCCTCGGGCGAGCGGTCCTCCGGCGGCCGCCAGCACGTTCGCCGCAGCAGGTCGGGCAGCAGCAGGTTCTCCACCGGAAGCCGGTGGTGCTCGGCGATCCGCGCGAGCGCGGTCCTCGCCGCGGCCAGCCGGGCGGCTGCGTCCGGGTCCTTGTCGGCCCACCGGTTGACCGGGGGCGGGCCCTCGTTGCCGACCGCGGGGTCGGGCAGCTCCGCCGAGGGCAGCACCCGCGCGGCCTGCAGGTGCCGCAGCCAGTTGGCCGTGTAGCGGCGTTGCACCCGGCCGCCGAACACCGGCAGCGCCTGCAGGTCGGCGACCGTCCTCGGGTCGGCGAGCACGGCGTTGATGATCGCGCTGTCGGGCAGGACGCGGCTCGGCGCGCGGTCCCGCTTGCGGGCGAGCGCGTCGCGGGCCTCCCACAGCGCGCGCACCGCGGCCAGCCCGCGGGCGGTGCGGATCTTGTGGATGCCGGACGTGCGGCGCCACGGCTCCGCGCGCGGCGGCGCGGGCGGCGAGGTGCGCACGGCCTCGAACTCCTGGCGCGCCCATTCGAGCTTGCCCTGGGTGGCCAGCTCGGCCTCCAGCTTCTCGCGCAGCGGCAGCAGCAGCTCGACGTCCAGCGCGGCGTAGTCGAGCCACGCGGTGGGCAGCGGGCGTTTCGACCAGTCGGCGGCGCTGTGGCCCTTCTCCAGGCGGTAGCCCAGCAACAGCTCGACCAGCGTGCCCAGCGCGACGCGCTCGTACCCGGCGAGCCGCCCGGCGAGTTCGGTGTCGAACAGGGCGGGCGGGCGGAGGCCGAGCTCGTCGAGGCACGGCAGGTCCTGCGAGGCGGCGTGCAGCACCCACTCGGTGCTGCCGAGCACCTCGGCCAGCGGGCCCAGCTCGTCGCGCAACGGGATGGGGTCGATGAGGACGGTGCCCGCACCCTCCCTGCGCAGCTGGACGAGGTACGCCTTCGGCCAGTAGCGGTAGCCGGACGCCCGCTCGGTGTCGACGGCGAACGCGCCGGTGCCCGCGGCGAGCCGCTCGCAGGCACGGCGCAGCTCCGCGACGTCCGAGACGACCGGCGGTGTGCCGTCCGCGGGCTCCGTCAGCGGGACGGGCGCGGACTCCGCCGGCGTGCCGGGGCCATGATCTGCGGTGTCCACAGTGTTGGACCCTACGGGACGGGCTTACCGCGCCTGGTCAGCCCGCCCCGTAGCGCACCGTGTTCAGCGGATGACACCCGCGCGCATCGCCAGCGCGACCATCTGCGCCCGGTCACCGGTGCCGAGCTTGCGGCCGATCCGCGACAGGTGGGACTTCACCGTGAGCGCGGAGAGGCTGAGCTCCTCACCGATCTCCTTGTTCGACTGCCCGTCCGCCACGAGCTGCAGCACCTCCACCTCGCGCGCGGAGAGCTCGCGCGGGGTGTTGTCGGTGCCCGCCACGCGGGTGCCGGTGGCGAGCACCGGGGCCACGCTCGGATCGGCGTACACGCCGCCCTCCAGCACCCTGCGCACGCCGTCGGTGACCACCACCGGCGACGCGGACTTGAGCAGGTATGCCTGGGCACCGGCCTGGAACGCCGAGCGGACCGCGTACGGGTCGTCGGACGACGCGAGCACCACGACACGCGGCCAGCCGTTGCTACGGAGCTCCGTAACCAGCTCGATACCGCTGCCGTCCGGCAGCCCGAGGTCGAGGATCGCCAGGTCACACGGCCCGGTGGCCGTGGCCCTCGCCCTCGCCTCGGCCACCGTGGCGGCCTCGTGCACTGTGCCCGCGCCCATCTGCGCTAGTCGTGCGGCAATCGCCTCCCTCAACAGTGGGTGGTCGTCGACCACCAACACCGAGAACAACTCTTCCCGCGGATGCGGGACCATGCTCGCCGGCAACGCACCGGCTGGCGTGGATCGGACGGCCTGAGTGAAGCCGACGGCAGCCACGTCACTACCTCCCTGGAGTCGGTCGTGCCCCCCGACCGGCACCGGGACTTTCGGCCAATCAGCCGCGCCAGCTTTAGACCGAAAGTGGTGTCGTCGAGAGCACTCTAGCCGCCCAAGTGGGTCAGTGGGGGGATCAAATGGGTATCTATACCGATCGGGTAGTCACTCACTGCCGATTGTGTAGCACGATCAGGTTATTACACGCCCCGTGGCTAACACATCGCGGAGCGAACACGATGAACCGAGATTACCCGTGTTGTTCAGGGCGTGCAGGTGCCGCGTGCAGATGCGGACGGCGGCCGCCGGAGCCGACGCGGCCGGGACGGGTGAGCCCGCCGGGTACCGCTGTCGTCGGCAGAACCCGGCCGCCAGTATTCCGGGTGGGTGGTGCTGCTTCCCGGCCGGGGGAAGTATGACCGGTGCGCGGGCACGTGACCACGGGCCGGGACGGTCAGGTCTGGCGCTGCTCGATCACCGACACGCCGACGGGCGGCAGTCCCGCCACGCTCGCCAGCAGCTGGCAGAACGCCTCGCCGTGCGGGCGCAGGTCCGTGGTGGTCGGCGTCCAGGACGCGCGCAGTTCCAGGTCGTCGGTGCGCGGGGGGCCCGCGATGTCGCCGAAGCGCGCCGAGGACGTCTCGGTGACCGTGCCACCCAGCGCCTTCCAGGACGCGCCCGAGGACTCGAGCGCGTCGGTCAGCCACGACCAGCCGACCGCGGGCAGGAACGGGTCGCTCGCCAGCTCCCGGTCCAGCTCGGCCCGGACGTAGACGACCAGCCGGAGCACGCCCTGCCATGCCTCCTGGCCCTCCGGGTCGTGCAGGAGCACCAGCCTGCCCGTGGCGGGCACCGCCTCGGTGGCCCGCGCGCGCTCGATCGTCCCTGCCGTGCCTGCCGTGCCTGCCGTCTGTGCCGTCTCCGTCGTTTCGGTCGTCTCGCAGCTGAGCGCGTACGACCACGGTGCGAGGCGCTGCGGGGCGCGGATCTCCTCGAGGGACAGCTCCGGCCGGGGCCGCACCGATTGCAGCGCCGCGACGGCGTCGCGGAACGTCTCGGGCGCCTGCGTCATGGCGGTCACCGCCCGACTGTAAACGCCGGGCGGGCGAGGGCGGGCTTTGACGCGCCGGGAAATCGCGCCGCGCGGGCGCGTGGCACGATAGCCGTGATGACGATGTCGTTCCCACCGCGAACCCAGCGGGTCTCGCGCCCGCCCGCCCGCCGCGACCTGTCCGGCGCCCCCTTCCTGGTCGCCGCCCGCGGTGGCAGGCCGTCCCGGCTGCCCGTGTGGTTCATGCGCCAGGCGGGCCGGTCGCTGCCCGAGTACCGCGCGCTGCGGGAGGGCGTGCCGATGCTGCGCGCGTGCCTCGATCCCGAGATGCTGGCCGAGATCACCCTGCAGCCGGTGCGGCGACACGGGGTGGACGCCGCGATCCTGTTCAGCGACATCGTCGTGCCGCTGTACGCCGCGGGCCTGGACATCGACATCGTCCCCGGCACCGGGCCCGTGGTGACCACGCCGGTGCGCACGGAGCGCGAGGTCGACGCGGTGCCCGCCCTCGAGCCCGGGCAGGTGGACGCTGTCGCCGACGGGGTGCGGCTGCTGGTCGACCGGCTCGGTGACGTGCCGCTGATCGGCTTCGCCGGTGCCCCGTTCACGCTCGCGTCGTACCTCATCGAGGGCGGTCCCAGCCGCAACCACGAGCACACCAAGGCCCTCATGCGGGCCGAGCCCGCGCTGTGGCACCGGCTGGCCGACCGGCTCGCCGACGTCGCGCTCGCGTTCCTGCGTGCGCAGCTCGACGCGGGCGTGGACGCGGTGCAGCTGTTCGACTCCTGGGCCGGTGCGCTGTCCCCGCGGGACTACCGCGAGTTCGTGCTGCCGCACTCGGCGAAGGTGCTCGCGGGCGCCGGGGAGTACGGCGTGCCGCGCATCCATTTCGGTGTCGGCACCGGCGAGCTCCTCACCGCGATGCGCGACGCGGGCGCCGACGTGGTCGGGGTCGACTGGCGGGTACCGCTGGACGAGGCCGTCCGCAGGCTCAGCGTGCCGGGCGGGCCGCCGCCGGTCGTGCAGGGCAACCTGGACCCCGCGTTGCTGATGGCGTCGTGGCCGGTGATCGAGGCCGAGGTGCGCCGCATCGCCGCCGAGGGCCGAGCGGCCGCGGGACACGTCTTCAACCTGGGCCACGGGGTGCTGCCCGACACCGATCCGGCCGTGCTCACCCGTGTCGTCGAGCTGGTGCACTCGCTGTGACCCCGGCCCGGGTGGCGGTCGTCGGAGGCGGGATCTCCGGGCTGGCCGCCGCCTACCGGCTGCGCCGCCTGCTCGGCGACGCCGCCGCCATCACCGTGTTCGAGCAGGGCTCCCGCCTCGGCGGCAAGCTGCGCACCGTCGAGCTGGCCGGCCGCCCGTTCGACGTGGGCGCCGAGGCGTTCCTCGCGCGCAGGCCCGAGGCGGTCGCGCTGGCCACCGAGCTGGGGCTCGCCGGGCAGCTCACCCACCCCACTGCCGCGCGGGCGACGATGCGCGCGGGCGGCCGGACCAGTGCCCTGCCGCCGCGCACGCTGATGGGCGTGCCCGCCGACCCCGGCGCGGTCGCGGACGTGCTGTCGGAGGAGGGCGCCCGCGCCGTCGCGGCCGAGCCCGGACTCCCGCGGCCCGCCCTGCCGGACGGCGACGTCGCGCTGGGCGCCCTGCTCCGCGAACGGTTCGGCGACGAGCTGGTCGACCGGCTCGTCGACCCGCTGCTCGGGGGCGTCTACGCGGGCGGAGCCGACGGGCTCGGCCTGCGCGCCACGCTGCCCGGGCTCGCCGCCGCCGTGGACTCCGGAGCCGGCTCGCTCACTGCCGCCGCGGCCGCCCAGCTGCCCGGCACACCCGCTCGCGAGCCCGTGTTCGCCACCCTCACCGGCGGGCTGGGCTCGCTCGTCGACGCGCTGGACAAGCACGCCGCCGCCGACGTCCGGCTGGGCACCACCGTCCGGGCGCTGGACCGGGTGCCCGGCGGGGGCTGGCGGCTCACCGCGGGCGCGGCCGCGCCGGGTCACGCGCCCGCCGAAGCCGAGACGGAGGCCGACGCCGTGGTGCTCGCCGTGCCCGCCCCGGCCGCCGCCCGCCTGCTGGGCGGTGTCGCGCCCGGCGCCGCGGCCGCGCTGGCCGAGATGGAGCTGGCGTCGATGGCGGTCGTGGCACTGGCGCTGCCGCCGGGCACGGCGCTGCCCGACGCCTCCGGCGTGCTGATCGCGGCGGGGGAGCGGCACCGGGATGGCACGCCGTTCACCGCGAAGGCCTTCACGTTCTCCGCGCGCAAATGGGCCCATGTGGCACCGGACGGCGCGCCCCCGCTGATCCGCGGGTCGGTCGGCCGCTTCGGCGAGACCGCGCCGTTGCGCGCCACCGACGACGAGCTCGTGCGGCTGGTCCGGGCCGATCTCGCCGAGCTGACCGGGGTGTCGGCGGAGCCGGTGGCCACGCTGGTGACGCGCTGGGGCGGCGGGCTGCCGCAGTACGCGCCCGGCCACGCCGAGCGGGTGGCCAGGGCGGAACGGGCCGTGGCCGCCGTGCCGGGCCTGGCGATCGCGGGCGCGGCGCTGCACGGTGTCGGCATCCCCGCCTGCATCGCCACCGCCGACGCCGCCGCCCGCCGCGTGGTGGGACGATAGGGGCATGGCGCGCCTCAACTACGCAGAGCTCAACGACACCATCCGCTACACCGCCTGGTCGGTGTTCCGCGTCGAGCCGGGCAGGCTGCCCGACGACCGGAGCGGCCCGGCCAGGGAGACCGCCGAGTACCTGGACGCGCTCGAGGGCAAGGGCGTGGTCGTGCGGGGCGTCTACGACGTGGCGGGGCTGCGCGCCGACGCCGACTTCATGATCTGGTGGCACGCCGAGGAGGCGGAGCAGGTGCAGGCCGCCTACACCGGGTTCCGCCGCACGCCGCTCGGCCGGGTCTCCACCCCGGTCTGGAGTCAGTTCGCGCTGCACCGGCCCGCCGAGTTCAACAAGAGCCACGTGCCCGCGTTCCTCGCCGGGGAGGAACCGCGCCGGTACGTCTGCGTGTACCCGTTCGTCCGGTCCTACGAGTGGTACCTGCTGCCCGACGAGGAACGCCGCAAGATGCTCGCCGACCACGGCCGGGAGGCGCGGGACTACCCGGACGTGCGCGCCAACACCGTCGCCTCGTTCGCGCTCGGCGACTACGAGTGGATCCTCGCGTTCGAGGCCGACGAGCTGCACCGGATCGTCGACCTGATGCGGCACCTGCGCGGCACCGAGGCGCGCAGGCACGTCCGGGAGGAGATCCCGTTCTACACCGGCACCCGCGTGCCGCCTGCCGAGCTGGTGCTGAACCTGCCGTGACGGTCGCGAGCCGGCTCTGGACCGCCCTGACCGGCGGGCCCGCCCCGCCGGTCGAGGTCACCGGCGCCGAGACCGTGCTGCCCGGCCCGTACCGGGTCGCGGCGGCCGCGGCCGCCGCCATCGGCGTCACCACGTACGCGGCCGGGGAGCTGCTGCGGCTGCGCGGGATCGACCCGGGGCGCGTCGCGGTGGACACGCGGCACGCCGCCGCGGCGTTCCGGAGTGAGCACCACGTGCTGGTGGACGGTGCCGTGCCGGGCGAGGCGTGGGCTCCGCTGTCGGACGTCTACCGCGCCGCGGACGGCTGGGTCCGGCTGCACTGCAACTACTCGCACCACGCGGCCGCGGCGTGCCGTGCCCTGGGCGTGCCGGAGGAGCGGGACGCGCTGGCGGCGGCCGTGCGCGACCGGGCGGCGGAGGACGTGCAGGAGGCGGTGGTGGCCGCGGGCGGCGCGGCCGCGGCACTCCGCTCGCGGGCCGCGTGGCGGGCGCATCCGCAGGGCGCGGCCGTGCGGACCCTGCCACCGGTGCGGTTCGACCCGCTCGGCGGTACCCCGCCCGAGCCGCTGCCCTCCGGGGACCGCCCGCTGAACGGGGTGCGCGTGCTCGACCTGACGCACGTCATCGCGGGCCCGGTCGCGGGGCGGACGCTGGCCGCGCACGGCGCCGACGTGCTGCGGATCGGCGCCGCCCGGCTGCCCGCGCTGCCGCTGCTCGACGCCGACACCGGGCTCGGGAAGCGCTCGGCCCACCTCGACCTGCGCACCGACGAGGGCCGGGCGGCGCTGTGGCGGCTCGTGCGCGAGGCCGACGTGCTGATCCAGTCGTACCGGCCGGGCGCGCTCGCGGCGTGGGGCTTCGGCCCGCGGCAGCTGGCCGAGGCGCGCCCCGGGCTCGTCGTCGTGGACATCTCCGCGTACGGCTGGACGGGCCCGTGGGCGGAACGGCGCGGGTTCGACAGCCTCGTCCAGCTCGCGTCCGGCCTCGCGCACGATCCCGGCTCGGCCAGGCCCCGGCCGCTGCCCGCGCAGGCGCTGGACCACGCCACCGGCTGGCTCGCGGCCACCGCGGCGATGCTCGGCCTGCGCAGGCGGGCCATGACCGGTGGGGGCACGCACGCCCGGCTCGCCCTCGCCGGCACCGCCGAGTGGCTCGACTCCCTCGGCCGCCTGGACGGCGACGGCGCGTATCCCGACGTGTCGGACCTGCTCGTGCGTACTCCCGGGCCGCTGGGAACGGTGACGCACGTGGCCCCGCCCGGGGTCCTGCCCGCCGCACCACCGCGCTGGCTGCGGGGCAGCCCGGTGCCGGGCGCGGATCCGGCCGCCTGGCCTCGTGAGTGAGAACCGTGGTTCTCACCACGTTTCCCATTCACGAGTCGGCGGGAACCAGGCGCAGGGCGACCGAGTTGATGCAGTACCGCTGGTCGGTCGGGGTGCCGTAGCCCTCGCCCTCGAAGACGTGGCCGAGGTGACTGTGGCAGTTCGCGCAGAGCACCTCGGTGCGCACCATGCCGAGCGAGCGGTCCGTGCGCAGGATCACGGCGTCGGAGTCGGCGGGGTCGTAGAACGACGGCCAGCCGCAGTGGCTTTCGAACTTGGTGTCGCTGCGGAAGAGTTCCGCGCCGCACGCGCGGCACTCGTACACGCCCTGGGTTTTCGTGTCGGTGTACTCGCCGGTGAACGGGCGTTCCGTGCCCGCCTCGCGCAGTACCGCGTACTCCTCGGGGGAGAGCTGCTGACGCCACTCCTGCTCCGACTTCACGACACGAGGAGTCGTTCCGGCCACGGGATCCATGCCCCCAGGCTACCGCGCGAGCCACTCCAGGGCGCTGCCGATGATGTCCCACGCGGCGACCAGCACGCCGAGCAGGATGAGGCACACCACCGTGACGGCCACCCACCAGCGGAGGCCGCCCGCGCGGTTGCTGGAGTCGGCGAACTCGGCGACGCGATTGAGTGAGGCCTCGACGGTGAACGCCGGTTCGCACCGCTGCATGCGGTCGAGGTGAGCGGCGAAGGCCTGTGCCTCCGGATCGTGCGGGTCCAGCCCGACGAGGTCGTCGTCGAAGCGCGAGTGGTGCCGCGCACCCGGGTTGTCGGCCATGGGTCCACGGTAAGTCACCCCGCAGGAAATGCCCATCTGTGGCGGGTTCCGCGCGCGTTCCGTCGGGGAGTCCTAGCGCTGGGAGTTGGACTCGGGCCGCGGGTCACTGTCGATGAGCATGCCGCTGGCCGAGTTGATCACCCGCAGGTACATCGGGCGCAGGCCGTCGCCGAAGTCGACGTACACCCGCATGTCGACGGAGCCGTCCTCGTTGTTCGTGCCCTTGTAGGCGCGGGCGTTCTGGATGTTCTGGACCGACTTGCCGCTCCAGTAGGTGCGGTACTCGTCCTCGCCGCCGAACAGCGCCTGGGCGGCCGGGGTGAGCCTGTTCCAGCTGCCCTGCGGGTCGTTGTAGTAGCCCACGACCAGCTGCCCGGCGCCTGCGAAGTCGGTGACGGTGCCCTCGTTCTCGGTCTGCCCCAGGTCGGCGGGGGCTGAGCTGCTGGGCTCGGACTGCGTGGGCGAGGCGGAGGACGGGTCGCCGCCCGCGACGTTCCCACCCGGATCGTCGCCGCCCTGGTTGAGCAGGATGACGAGCACGGCGGCGAGCACGAGGACCGCGGCACCGACCGCGCCGAACAGGAGCGGCTTGCGTCTGCCGCCGCCGACCTTGCTGGCGCTGCCCCCGCTGCCGTTGCCGTTGCGCGCGGGCGCGAAGTTCGCGGTGGGGTTCCGCGGCGGCACGGCCTCGCCGCGATCGTCACGCTGCCACGGCGGCGCGGCGGGCCGCGGACCGCCACCCTGCGGCGGCAGCGGCGGGGAGACCCGGGTCACGGCCGGGCCGCCTGCCGCGCGGCCGTTGCCCTCCGTGGCCAGCGCGGCCAGCTTCTCCCTGGCCTCCGCCATGGTCGGGCGGTCCTCGGGCTCCGGCCGCAGCAGGCTCATCAGCAGCGCGGTCGCCGAACCGGCCCGGGTGGGCGGGTTGATCTTGCCGCTCGCCGCGGCGTAGAGCAGCGCGAGCTGGTTGGTGGAGTCGCCATACGGCGGCAGGCCCTCGATCGCGTGGTACAGGGTGGCGCCGAGCGCGAAGACGTCGGAGCTCGGCGCCGGATCGGCGCCCCGGGCCAGCTCGGGCGCGAGGTAGGCGGGGGTGCCGCCGATCAGCCCGGTCTGGGTGAGGGTGAGGTCGCCGGTCGCCCGCGAGATGCCGAAGTCGGTGATCTTGGTGAGCCCGTTGTCGTCGATGAGCACATTGCCCGGTTTGATGTCGCGATGCACGATTCCCGCGCGGTGCGCGGCCACGAGCGCGGACGCGACCTGCTCGCCGATCCGCGCGATCTCGGGCACCGGCAGCGTTCCGCGCTCGGCGAGGATCGCGGAGAGGCTGCGGGAGGGCAGGTACTCCATCACCAGGCACGGATCGCCTTCGTGCTCGGCGATGTCGAACACCACGATCGCGTTCGGATGCTGGAAGCGCGCCGCGTTCCGCGCCTCGCGCATGGCACGCTGCCGAATGTTGTCGCGCTCGGCGTCGGAGAGTCCAGGCTGTGCCAGGATCTGCTTCACCGCGACCGAACGCTCGAGACGCTCGTCGACGGCGCGCCACACGATGCCCATCGCGCCACTGCCGATGTGCTCGACGAGGCGGTAGTGCCCTGCGATCAACTGGCCGGTGTCGATGACGGCTTCTCCTCGGCTGTCTACGCGCGATCGTGGATTTTCGGCTTGGCGCGGGCGACCGCCCGCGCAACCCGGTCGAGTGTAGCGGTCCCGTTCCCGCGGTCGCCGCGAACCGCCGGACGTGCCGCGTCCCAAGGGGAACCGGGTGAATCAGGTGGTGGCGGGCTCGGTGACGGGCCCGGTCGCGGCCCGCCGGGGCGCGGTCGACCGCACCACGCGCAGCAGGCCGAGTGCGCCCACTGCGGCGAACGCGGCGTAGCAGACGAGCAGCGCGGGTGGTGTGGTGCCGGTGAGCGCGTCGCCCAGTACCACCACCGCCACCGTGCCGGGGAGGCTGCCCACCGCGGTACCGGCGAGATACGGCCGCAGCCGCACCGAGGACACGCCGCAGCAGTAGCTCAGCGGCGCGAACGGCAGCACCGGGATGAGCCGCAGCGACAGCACGGCCAGCACGCCGCCGCGGGAGAGCCGCTCGTCCACGGCCCGCACCGGCCCCCGGTGCAGGTGCCGGGTGACCAGCTCCCGGCCGAGCGCCCGGGCGGCGAGGAACCCGAGCGCGCCGGACGCGACGGTGGCGGCCAGCGCGACCGCCACCCCGACGGCCTCGCCGAGCAGCAGGCCCGCGGCCAGGTTGAACACCGTGCGCGGCACGGGGGCCGTCGTGCACACCGCGTAGACCAGGAGGAACAGCAGGGGCGCCGCCGGGCCGAGACCATCCGCCCAGGCACGCAACGCCACCGGGCCCGGGAGGGGAACGGTGAGCGCCGCGGCGCCCAGCGCGGCCAGCAGGACGAGTCCGCCGACGATCCTGGTGCGCCCTGCCACGCGTCCACGGTAGGGCACGGGCCGCGTGGCGGGCCCGGCGCCGGGCCGGAAGCGGGATACGGTGGGCACGTGGCCAGACACGGCGAGGCGGTCGAGTACCAGGTGGGGCGGCGCACCGTGCGGGTGTCCAATCCGGACAAGGTGTACTTCCCCGAGCGCGGCATCACCAAACGGCAGGTGGTGGAGTACTACCTCGCGGTGGCGGATCCGTTGCTGCGCGCGATCGGGGAACGGCCGACGACGCTCAAGCGGTTCGTCGACGGGGTGGCGGGCGAGGCGTTCTACGCCAAGCGCGTCCCGAAGGGCGCCCCGGACTGGGTCGAGACGGCGCGGATCACGTTCCCGTCCGGCCGCACCGCCGACGAGGTGTGCCCCACCGAGCCCGCGGTGCTCGCCTGGGCGGCGAACCTCGGCACGCTCGACTTCCACCCGTGGCCGGTGCGCCGTCCCCGGCTCGACCACCCCGACGAGCTGCGCGTCGACGTCGACCCGCCGGAGACCGCGAGCTTCGCCGACGCGGCGGCGGTGGCGGCCGTCGTGCGCGAGGTGCTCGCCGACGCGGGCCTCACCGGCTACCCGAAGACCTCCGGCGGCCGCGGCGTGCACGTGCTCGTCCGCATCCGGCCCGAGTGGGACTTCGTCGCCGTGCGGCACGCCGTCATCGCGCTGGGCCGGGAGGTGGAGCGGCGGGCGCCCGGAAGGGCGACGGTGGCCTGGTGGAAGGAGGAACGCGGGGGCCGGGTGTTCCTCGACTACAACCAGGCGGCCAGGGACCGGACGGTCGCCTCGGCGTGGTCGGTGCGCGGCACGCCCCGCGCGACCGTGTCGATGCCGGTGACGTGGGACCAGTTGCCGGACGCGGACCCCGACGACTTCGACGTGCTCACCGTTCCCGGCCTGCTCGCCGAGCACGGCGACCCGCACCGGGAGCTGGACACGCAGGCGTTCGGGATCGAACCGCTGCTGGAGTGGTACGCCCGGGACGAGCGCGACCACGGCCTCGGCGACCTGCCCTATCCGCCGGACTTCCCGAAGATGGCGGGGGAACCCAAGCGGGTCCAGCCCAGCCGCGCCCGCCCCGACACCTGACGCGCCCGGAGCGGGCAGTGTGCCGCCAAGGCCACCTTGGTGGCGTTGAACGCGACCAAGGTGGCCTTGGGGGGACGATCCGGGTTCGGCAGGCGGCGTCAGGCGACGCGTTCGAAGACCGCGGCGAGGCCCTGGCCGCCGCCGATGCACATGGTCTCCAGGCCGTACCGCGCCTCGCGGCGCCGCATCTCGTGTGCCAGCGTGGTGAGGATCCGCACGCCGGTCGCGCCCACCGGGTGCCCGAGCGAGATGCCGGAGCCGTTGACGTTGAGCCGCTCGAAGTCGCTCCCGGCGAGCTTCCACTCTCGCGTGCAGGCGAGCACCTGCGCGGCGAACGCCTCGTTGAGCTCGACGAGGTCCATGTCCCGCAACGCCAGCCCGGCCCGTTCCAGCGCCCTGCCGGTGGCGGGCACCGGACCGATGCCCATCGTGCGCGGCGGCACCCCGGCGACCGCCCACGACACCAGCCGCAGGAACGGCCGCAGGCCCAGCTGCTCGGCCTTCGCCGGGCTGGCCACGACGCACACGGCGGCGCCGTCGTTCTGCCCGCTCGCGTTGCCCGCGGTCACCGTCGCGTCCGGGTCCTGCCTGCCCAGCACGGGGCGCAGGGCGGCCAGCGACTCCAGGCTGGCGTCGGCGCGCGGATGCTCGTCGCGGTCCACCACGGTGTCCGGCTTGCCGCGCCTGCCCGGGACGGTGACCGGCACGATCTCCTCGGCGAACCGGCCGTCCTCGATGGCCGCCACCGCCCGCCGGTGCGAGCGCAGCGCGAGCTCGTCCTGCTCGCCTCGCGGGATGCCGTACTCCGCACGCAGGTTCTCCGCGGTCTCGAGCATCCCGCCCGGCACCGGGTGGTTCGTGCCGCCCGCGGTCACCCGGCCCCGCGCGAGCCGGTCCTTCAGCTCGACACCGCCCTGGGCGCCCCACCGGATGCCGTCGGTGTAGAACTCGACCCCGCTCATGCTCTCGGCGCCGCCGGCGAGCACGAGGTCGTGCACGCCGGTCTGCACCCGCATCGCCGCGTCGAGCACCGCCTGCAGCCCCGACCCGCAGCGCCGGTCGAGCTGCAGCCCGGGCACCTCGACGGGCAGCCCGGCGTCGAGGGCGGCGACCCGGCCGATGGCGGGTGCCTCCCCGTTCGGGTAGCACTGCCCGAACAGGACGTCCTCCACCTCGGCGGGCGGGATGCCGGTCCGCGCGAGCACCGCACGCAGCACCGTGGCCGCCAGCTCGCTCGCGGGCACGTCCCGGAACACCCCGCCGTACCGGCCCACCGGCGTCCGGACCGGCTCGCAGATCCACACCTCACCGGTCATGCGCGCTTCTTCCCGCTGCCTGCCGTGCCGGCGTGCACGAGCTCCCCGCCGGTCAGCGCGCCGAGGTCGCCGGTGGCGAGCCAGCCGCCCGGCTCCCGCCGGGCGCCGTCGCCGCCGAGGTGCTCCGCGGCGACACCGTCGCCCCGGAACCACAGCTCACCGCGCGCGCCCTCGGGCACCGGCCGCCGCGTCACCGGGTCGACCACCCGCACCTCCAGCCCGGGCGGCACCGGCGCGCCGCCGGCCTGCCAGCGCCGGGGAACCGCGGTGTCCAGCGGCCACAGCGCGGCGGGCGCGAGCAGCTCGGGGGAGCAGTACCCGGCCGTGGCGGGCACGCCGGTCTCCTTCTCCGCCCGCTCGGCCGCCTCCGTCGCTTCGGCGGCCCGGTCGTGCCGCCCGACGACGGCGAGCCTGCGCCACGCGGCCGGGTCGCGGTGCCGTTCCGGCCAGGAGTCGGCCAGCCGCCGCGCGGTCTCGTCGTCGGCGACGACGTGGGTGACGGCGAAGCGGGAGAGCAGGCCGGGCAGCGTGCCCGGACCGGCGCCGGGAGCCAGCAGGCACGTGGCGCCGCCGGCGAGGGCCGCCAGCGCGGCGCCGAGGCCGACCGCACCGGACAGCGGGCTCGCGCAGACCACCACGTCGCCGTCCCCCGCCTCCAGCGCCCGCGCGTAGGCCTGGGCGTGCCGCACCACCGCCGATTCACGGTGCGCGGCGAACGCGGGTCCCCCGGCGGCCGGCACGGGGAACGCCACCGCGAGCTCGTCGCCACGCGTGGCGGGCATCGGCATGCCCGCGGCCGGGGCACTGGGCAGCCACGCCCCGCCTCCGACGTCGTGGCTCGCCGGGTCCAGCGGCGGCGCGTCGTGCGGCCCCGCCACCACCGCCACGGCGGGGGCGGGCCCGCCTGCCGCGGCGACCGCGTCCCGCAGCGCGCCCGGTCCCGCGGCACCGGTGTCCCGCGCAGGCAGCGCCACCACCTTGGGCCCGGCCAGCCGCAGCACCGCCCGCACGGCCTCGCCGTCGGCGCCGGCGGCCAGCGGCACCACGTGCGCGCCCAGCGACGCCGTCGCGATGTGCCAGTCGAGGACGCAGGACCAGTCGGGCAGCCACAGCGCGACCGCGTCCCCCCGGCCGACGCCCGCGGTCGCGAGATCGGCGCGCAGCTGCAGGGTGCGCCGCCACAGTTCGGCTCGGTCGACGTGAACGGGTTTGCTCGGATGGACGTCGATGGCGATCGGGGCGTGGGGGTCGCTTGGGGCCAGCCCGGCGAGCAACGACAGCAGATTCATCCGGCCGTCAGCGAAGCATCCGCCCGTGTGCTGCGTCAAGTGCGTGGCGGGACGCCTCACGCCGGGCACAGCATGCCGTCCCTCGGCACCTTCCCTTCGACGAGGAACCCGGTCACCTTCTCCCGCACGCACGACGAGGAGAGGGCACCGTGGCCCGCACCTTCCCAGGCCACCCGCACGGCGGAGGGCATCCGCTCGGCGGCGCGGATGGTGCCCTGCTCGGGCGTGACCGGGTCGGCCGCGGTGCTCAGCACGAGGATCGGCGGGGCGCCGGGCGCGCCCGGTGGCGGTTCCGGCTCACTGTGGCTGGGCCACGGGCTGCACCACGCCAGCCGCTGCGCGAGCAGCGCGCCGAACACCGGATGCTTCCCGCCCAGCTCGGCGGAGGCCCGCCCCAGGCGGTCCGCGGGCAGGCGGGCCCGGGTGTCGTTGCAGCGGGTGGCCAGCCCGCCGTCGAGCCGGGCGGGATCCAGCCGGTCGCCGGTGAGCAGCGGCGTGACGAACTCCGCCAGCGGCTCGCCACGCCCGTTCCCGGCGGCGGCGATCGCCTCGGCCAGCTCCGGCCAGCGGTCCCGCCGGGCGAGCCCTTCGAGCACCGCCCGCAGGGCGAGGGCCGGGCCGAGACGGAGACCGTCCCCGGTGGTCAGGGGCGACCGCCGGAGCCGCTCGGTCAGCGCGGTGACCGCCGAGGTGGCGTCCGTGCCGAGCGGGCACTCGCGCCGCGCGCAGTCCTCGCCGAACGCCTTCAGCGTGGCCTCGGCGCCCCCGGCGACGCCGTCGAGGACCGTCACCGGGTCCGCGGACGGGTCGGGCACACCGTCGAGCACGGCCCGGCCCACCCGGGCGGGGTAGCGGACCGCGTAGGCCGCCAGCACCCGGGACCCCTCGCCGTGCGCGAGGGCGTTGAGGTGCGGCACGCCGAGCTGCTCGCGCAGCTGGTCGAGGTCACCGGCGGCGCGCCAGCTGTCGAAGGCGCCCTGCTCGTCCTCCAGGCTGATGGCGCACTGCTGGCCCGCCATGCGCGCGGCGTCGAGCACGGACGTGATGTCGCCCGCGGGGTCGGAGCCCAGGAGGGCCCTGCGCACGTCGTCGGGAATGCAGCGGGCCGGGTCGGACTGGCCGGTGCCCCGGCGGTCCATGCCCACGAGCGTGAAGGTGTCCAGCAGCTCGTCGGGCAGTTCCGCCGCGAGCCGCGCCGCGTACAGGGTGCCGGGCTCGCCGTCGACGTCGTTGACGACCGCCAGCGGCACCGGCCCCTCGCCCACCTTGAGCACCGCGATCCGCGTGATCCCGCGCTGGGGCAGGTCCGGCGCGTCCAGCGAGGTCGTCAGGCGGGCGCAGGAGAAGCGCAGGGCGCCGGGCAGCGCGGGCGGGCCGAGCCGCTGCCGGGTCTCTCCCGTGCAGTCGCTCCAGTTCAGGGAGTCGCGGGCCTCGCTGAGCCCGGGCAGCGGCGCGGGCTGTGGTGTGGCGGGTGCGCCGGGGGTGGCCGGCTGCCGGGCCGGGGAGGCCGCGCCGTCGTCCTCCACCACCGGCGGGCGGGTGGACGGTCCGGCGGTGCAGCCGGCGATCAGCACCGGCACCAGCGCGGCGAGGATGAGCCCGCGGGCCCGGCGACGGTGGACGGCTCCACGACGCGGCACTGGTTCGGTTCCTCGTTTCCGGTCGGCGTTCCCTACGCCGCCGACCTTCGCACGGAGCCGGTGAGGAGGACGTGAGCGGGTCACCGGGCGTCGTCGGTGCGCCGCACCTCGCCGTGGAAGACGGCGGCCAGGTCGTACCGGGCCGGCTCCTCGAGCTGGGCGTATCCGCACGAGCGGGGGTCGCGGTCGGGCCGCCAGCGGGCGAACTGCGCGGTGTGCCGGAACCGCGCCGGGTGACCACCCTCCGTGTGCTCGTAGGCCACCTCCACGACGCGCTCCGGCCGCAGCGGCACCCACGGCTGCTCGGTCGGCCGCCACCGGTTGACCCCGCCGGGCAGGCGCTGGCCCTCGACGACCGCGTCGCCCAGCCAGGGGTGCGTTCCCTCGGTGATCAGCCCGGCGAGCTCGGCGGCGAGCTCGCGGCGGCGCGCGGCGGGGAAGGCACCGACCACCCCGACGTGGTGCAGCACCCCGGCGTCGTCGTACAGGCCGAGCATGAGCGAGCCGACGGCCTCACCGGGTGCGGTGTCGGCGTGCCAGCGCAGCCCGGCGACCACACAGTCGGCCGTGCGCGAGTGCTTGTACTTGGACAGCACCCGCTTGCCGGGGGAGTAGGGCTCCGCGAGCGGCTTGCTGATCACGCCGTCCAGCCCGGCGCCCTCGAACAGCCGGAACCAGTGCCGCGCGGTATCCGGGTCGGTGGTCGCCGGGGTGAACCGCAGCGTGTCGCCGGCCAGCGTGGCGAGCGCGTCCCTGCGGGCGCTCGTCGGATCGTCCACCAGCGACCGGTCGGCCAGTGCGAGCAGGTCGAACGCGACGTAGCTGGCCGGAGTCCGCTCGGCGAGCAGCTCGATCCGGCTCGCCGCCGGGTGGATGCGCTCGGTCAGCGCGTCGAAGTCGAGCCTGCCGCCCAGCCCGACCACCAGCTCGCCGTCGAGCACCACCCGCTCGGGCAGGGTGCCGGCCAGTTCGGCCAGCACCTCGGGGAAGTACCGGTTCAGCGGCTTGCCGGAGCGCGACTGCAGGGTGATGTCCGCGCCGTCGCGGAAGACGAGGCAGCGGAATCCGTCCCACTTCGGCTCGAACAGCAGCGTGTCGGTGTCCGGGATCTCCTTGGCCGGCCGGGCGAGCATCGGCTTGACCGGCGGCGTCAACGGCAGTGCCATGGGGGCCATTCTGCCCGGGTCAGCGCCCGCGCCGCCGGTTCGCCGTGCCGGTGTCCAGCCGGACGGCGGCGGGCAGGACCTCGAGACCCAGCGACTCGCGGGCCCTGGCCAGCACCCGCTCGTCGAGGTCAGGCCACACCCGGCGCAGGTCGGCGCCGTCCCGCAGCGTGACGTCGAGGCGCAGCGCCGGGCGCTCGGCGGAGCCGACCGCCCGGGCCCGGGCCCGCGCGACGCCGTCCACGGCCTCCGCGTCCGCGCGGACGGCGTCCGCGAGGGCACCGGCCGCGACGGTGAGCTCGTGCCCCACCGCGCGGTCGAGCCGCAGGTCCGGCCTGCCCTCCGGGCGCAGGGACCGGGCCAGCCACCCCAGCCCGCCCGCGCACAGCAGGAGCCCGGCGACGATGGCGGCCACCCGCGCGGGCACGGCGTGCGCGGCGAGCCAGTCGACGGCGATCGGGTCGAGCACCGGCCGCCGCGCCCGTACGGTCCCGAGCCAGCCGAAGCCGACGGCGAGCGCCACGCAGGACGCACCGAGGACCAGCGCGCCCGCGCCGAACGTCAGCGCTCGCTCCGACCGGTACGAGCGGGCGAGGGCCTTCTCCGAGGCTTTCGAGACCTCCGAGACCTCCGAGACCTCCGCGGCGTCCGAGCCCCCCGAGCCCCCCGAGACCTTCGAGACCTTCGAGACGGACGCGCGGCTCACCGGCGCTCCCCGGAGGGCTCGACGGCGACGGACAGCCGCGGAGTGCGGGCCAGCGGCAGTCCGGAGAGCACGGTCGACACCGCCTCGGTGACGTCCGGCGCGAGCTCCGCCCCGGCGTCGCGCGCTCCGGTGACCCGGACCCGGACCCGGGTCGCGCTCGCGGTGACGGTCGCGGCCGCGACATCCTCGCGGGCCCGCACGTGCGTGCCGACCAGCCGCGCGAGCGCGCGGGGGGTGAGGGTGCCGCTCACCCCGGGCGCGGGCTCGCGCAACCGCACGGTGCGGTGCCGGGCCGCCGCCGCGGCCAGCACGAGCAGCAGCCCGCCGAGTGCGGTGAGCGCGGCGGCGAGCCGGGTGGCTGTCGAGTCCCACCGCACACCGGCGAGGGCCGCCTGCCACGCGGGCCACGGCACCAGCAACGGCGCGCTCCCCGGACGCCACCACTGCCACGCGACCTCCAGAGCCAGCAACGCCCCCGCCGCGGCCGCCGCGAGCGCGAGCAGTGTCGAGAGTAGACGGACGAGTATCCGCACGTGTCCTCCTGAGGGTTGGCGCGCCGCTACTCGACGCGGGTGCCGGGCCGGCGCACCAGCGCCGACACGGTGACCGCCAGCCCGCGCACCCGGTACGACGTCAGGTCCCGCACCTCCCCGGCCACCGCCTCCCGCACCCTGTCCACCACCGCGGGCACGGACGCGGGGTAGTGCAGGGCCAGGTCGAGGTCCAGGTCGACGTGGTCGCCGTGCCCGGACACCCGGACGCTCGGGCCACCCCGGCCGAGGCGGCGCCGGGCCGTGGCCGTGCCGGGCACCCGGCTCGCCGCGTGCTCGGCGACCTTGCGCACCACCGAGTGCGCGATCTCCAGCGTGCCGCGGTCCTCCGGCTCGGCCGCGCTCACCGGTCCTTGCCCCGGCCGAACAGGTCGCCGAACTCCATCTGCCCGTCCAGCACGCGGCCGACGACGAGGCCGATCACGCCGACCGCCAGCGTGACCAGGAAGGTCCCGAAGCCCTGCGCCGCGGCGAGGCCGAGGACGAGACCGGCGATGATCCCGGTCTGGGTCGCGTTCATGGGTGCGCTCCTTGTGCTGTGTGCTGTGTGCTCAGTGGTACCGGGTGCTCAACTGACCCGGGGCGGCCTGCGGCGCCGGCGCCGCCAGCGCCGGAACCGCGCGGCGATCCCGGTGAGCCCCGCTCGGCGGGACACGAAGACGACGGGGGCGTCGAACCGGTCGGCCGGTGCGCGCGCCTCATCCGGGGGCCCGCCCGCGCCCGGTTGCCCGTCCCCGCCGCGGAACCGGGCGATCCCGGCGGCGAACTCGGCGGGATCGCCGCCGACGTCGGGGTGGTGCGCGCGGACGAACGCGCGGAACTCCGCGCGCCGCCGCCGCGCCTCCCGCTCCGGTCCCTCCCTCATCCGGGCCGCTCTCCGTCCCGTGTGGACGGATCGGTACCGGTGACGACGTCGGTGACCTCGATGTCCACCGGCACGTCACCGGCGACCGCCCGGACCCGGCCGCGCAGCTCCGCGGTCACCTCCGGCAGGGGAGAACCGAGCCGCAGCACCACGCCGATCGCGACCGGCTCGCCGGGCCCCGTCACCCGGACCCCGGCGACCCTGCGGCCGGGCAGGGGCGTGGCGAGGGTGCCGAGGGCGCCACCGTCCAGGCGCACCACCGAAGCGTGCGCCGAGACCTCCTCGGCCACGGAGTCCGCCAGCTGCTCGGGGGTCATCTCGCTACTCCACGCGGGACGCGGGTTCCCCGGCGGAGTCCTCGTCCGGCAGGTGGATGTCGTTGACCGCGATGTTCACCTCGATCACGTCCAGCCCGGTGATCTGCTCGACCGTGGTGATGACGTTGCGCCGCACGGCGCGGGCCACGTCGACGATCCGGGCGCCGTACTCCACGACCAGATCCAGGTCGACCGCGGCCTGCTTCTCGCCCACCTCGACCGAGACACCGGACGTCGACGTGGTGCCGGATCCCGGGATGCGCTCGCGGATCGCGCCGAACGCGCGGGACACGCCGCCGCCGAGCGCGTGGACGCCCGACACCTCCCTGGCGGCGATGCCGGCGACCTTCTGCACGACGGACGACGCGATCGTGGTCTTGCCGAGGTTGCCCTCCTCGTTGAGCGCCGCGGGCGAACCCGAGCGGGGCACGGGGGCGGTCTCGGTGTCGGTCCTGGTCGCGCTGTTCTGCGCCATGAAGGCTGCTCCTTTCGGCCTGTGCTGGGGAGAATCGAACCCCGACGCCACCTACGATGCGACTTCGCCACGCCGTCTTTCGCAGGTTCCCCCTGGCGGGTGAGCGCCGTCAGTTCCGGTACACGTCGGCGATGTGCACGTTCACCGCGGGGGCGGCCGGGCCGAGCTCCGCCCGCAGCGCCGCCTGCAGCCGGATGCGCAGCGTCTCGGCCGCCGTGTCCGCGCCCAATCCGTACTCGACGGTGACCACGACCTCCAGCACGCCCGCCTCGAACGCCACCGCCGACACGTGCAGTCCGCCGATCCGGGCCGCGAGGTCGGCGCCCAGCCGCCGGGTGAGCAGCACCACGGCCCGCTCACCGACCCGCAGCCGCCCGCCCTCCTGGGCGATCTCCAGCGGTTCCGCGGGCAACCCGCCCCGCACGCCGTGCACCGAGCGGAGCACGCGCTCGATCAGCCCCGGCGGCGTGGGAACCGGGGCACGCGCCGTGGCACGCACCCATTCCCACTGGGGGTCGTCGAGGGGGTCGCCGCCGGCGCTCATGACCGCTCCTTGAGTTTCGCGAGCAACGCCACCCTGGCGCGATGCAGCCGGGAACGCAAGGCCGCGACATTGACCTCCAGCACCTCGGCGACCTCCTCGTAGCTGAGGCCTTCCAGTTCCCGCAGCACCAGCGGCACCCGCTGCGTCACGTCCAGGCTCGCGATCGCCCACAGCACGGCCTCCACCTGCTCGGTCCGCACCACGTGGCCCTCCGGGTCCGCGTGGGCGTCGGCCAGCAGCCCGGCGTCCAGCCGCGCCCGGCCGGGGCCGGCGAGCGCCTCGTCGAGCGACACGGTGGGCCTGCGCCTGCGGACGTGCCCGAGCGCGGCGTTGGTGACCACCCGGTACAGCCACGTGGAGACGGCCGAGTCGCCCCGGAAGTCCGGCAACCCGCGCCACGCGGCGATCCAGGCGTCCTGGACCACGTCCTCGGCCTCCGCGGCCGAGCCGGTGATCCGCAGCGCGACCCGGTACATCCGCGGGGTGTGCCTGCGCACCAGGTGGTCGAACGCCGCCGCCTCGCCCTCCGCGGCCCGCGCGAGCAGCGCCGCGTCGGTGGAAGGCGGCGCGCTCATCCGCCGCTTTCCCGGCGGTACCGGAACATCGTGAAGCCGTCCTCGTGCAGCACCGACGCGAGGCGCAGGCGGCGCGGGGCCTCGGTGGCGCGGCCCGCGACGATCCGGTCGGCGCCCGCACCCGCCAGCAGGGGCGCGATCGTCAGGCACAGCTGGTCGACCAGATCCTCCGCCACCAGCGTCGCGAACAGGTGCGGGCCGCCCTCGCAGTTGACCCGCAGCAGGCCGCGCTCGCCCAGCGCGCCCAGCGCCGCCTTCAGGTCCACGCTGTGCTCGCCCGCGGTGAGCACCTCGGCTCCGGCCGCGGCGAGGCCGGCCCTGCGGTCCTTCGGCGCGCTCTCGGTGGTGAGCACGATCGGCGGCACGAGCGTGTCGGTGAACAGCGGGTCGCCGGGGTCGAGGGTGCAGCGCCCGCTCACCACCGCGATCGGCGGCACGTCGGCCAGGCCGAGCCTGCGCCTGCGCTCCACCCGCAGCTCGCCCGGTTTGGCGCCCCGGTACCGCTCCGCCCGCACCGTGCCCGCCCCGACGAGGATCACGTCGGCCAGGTCCCGGCCGAGCGCGAAGATGCGCTTGTCGGCCGGGTGGGACAGCCCCGCGGAGCGGTCGGCGACGGAGACGGCGCCGTCGGCGGACGAGACGAAGTTCGCCTGGACCCACGGCCTGGTCACCGGGTCGGGGTAGCCGTAGATCTCCTCGAGGTCGGCATCGGTCAGCGGGCCGGACGGGCGGCCCTCCGGTGGTTCGGGCCAGAGGCGGTGCACGTGCTCATCCCAACACGCCGTCCCGGCCGTGGCCATTCGGGTGAGCCCGGTGAGCCGCGTCTCGATTGCGCCGCCGCCCGGCGGGGCCGCCCGCGCCCGGTGGCTACGCTGACCGGCATGCCCGCCGAGCAGCTGACGTCGCGCTGGCCCGAGATCGGGGCCGACGAGCTGATCACCACCCTGGTGCCGCCGCCGCGGTTCGACGCGGTGCGGTTCGGCACGTACGTGCCCAACCCCGACGAGCCGAGCCAGGCCGACGCCGTCCGGGTCTGCTCCGCGTTCGCCGAGCGGGTGCGGTCGCCGCGCCGGGAACGGTCCGGCTGGCGGGCGCTGTTCGGCCGCGGCAAGGCCGAACCCGGGCCGCCGGGCCTGTACCTGGACGGCGGGTTCGGCGTCGGCAAGACCCACCTGCTCGCGTCCCTCTGGCACGAGGTGCCGGGGCCGAAGGCGTACGGCACGTTCGTCGAGCTGACCAACGTGGTCGGCGCGCTGGGGTTCGCGGAGGCGGTGCGCAGGCTGTCCGGGCACCGGCTGCTCGCGATCGACGAGTTCGAACTGGACGACCCCGGGGACACGATGCTCGTCACCCGGCTGCTGCGGGAGCTGACGTCGGCGGGCGTGTTCGTCGCGGCGACGTCCAACACGCTGCCGGACAAGCTGGGGGAGGGGCGGTTCGCCGCCGAGGACTTCCTGCGCGAGATCCACTCGCTCGCCGAGCGGTTCCGCGTGCTGCGGGTGGACGGTCCCGACTACCGGCACCGCGGGCTGCCGGACCCGCCCGACCCGGCGAGCGACGACGCCCTCGCCGCCTCGGCCGAGGCCCGGCCCGGTGCGACGCTGGACGACTTCGCGGCACTGTGCGAGCACCTTGCCCGGCTGCACCCGTCCCGGTACGGCAGGCTGGTCGACGGCGTGTCGGTCGTGCACCTGCGGGACGTGCGGCCCGCGCCCGACCAGATGGTGGGGCTGCGGCTGGTCGCGCTCGCCGACCGGCTCTACGACCGGGCGATCCCCGTGGTCGCCTCCGGCCGCTCACTGGGCGAGCTGTTCACCGAGGAGATGCTCGCCGGCGGGTACCGCAAGAAGTACCTACGCGCGGTCAGCAGGCTCACCGCCCTCGCCAGGGACGGTGCGGCGCTGCCGGCCACCCGGTAGCCGCGCGAGCAGCGCCGCCACCGCCACGGTCGCCGCCACCGCGAAGGCGGCCCCGCCCACGATGTCGGTGCCGTAGTGGTAGCCGAGGCCGACCATGCCGATCCCGGCGAGCGTCACCGGCAGCGCCGCCACCGCCACGGCCGCGGTGCGGGTCCACCCGCCCGGCGGGACCAGCAGCACCACGACCGTGAGCACGGTCGCGAGGCTGACCGTGTGGCCGCTGGGATAGGCGAGGTGGTCGCCGTACATCCGGCCGAACCCCGGCTTCAGCAGCCACGTGTTCACCGGCACGGTCACGGCGGGCGCGACCACCGCGAGCAGGGCCGCCCGGGGGCGGCCGCGGGCGAGGCAGGTGGCGGCCACGGCGCCGATCGCCGCCAGCACCACGGCCGGATGCGTCGGCAGGGTCGCCGGCCGGAGCAGCGGCTCGTGACCGGTCAGCACCGCGTGCACCGCGTCCGCCACCGCGCGGTCCAGCGGCCCGGGTGCGCTCCCGCCCGCGTGCCAGAGCCCGAGCGCCAGCGTGAGCGCCGCCGCCACGACGGCCACCGCCGCGGCTCCGCGCGGGACGGCGACAGCACCGGCCTGCCCGGTGTTCCGGCGCGGTTCCCGCCGGGGGCGGTGAATCTCACCCACGCGCGGAGCCTACCGGCGCTCCGGGTGCGCGTGCCCGGCTCCACGCTCGTGACCAGCACGGCGGTGGCGGGGGAGGGGGTGCTGCGGGGGCCGTGCTCAGATCCGTCCGGTGCCGGCCCCACCGGTCACGACGGACTTGACGCGGGAGGCCGCGTCGGCCGCGTACGAGTACGGCAGGCCGAGGACGCTGCCGCCCGCGTCACCGCGACCCGAGTTGACGAAGTGGTTGTCCCTGGCCACGAGCGCGCCCGCGGGCGAACTGCCCTCACCACGGTGGAAGGGATCCCCGGTGTTCTCGAAGTAGTTGCGCTCGACCAGCACCCCGGCCTCCATCGTGGAGGCGACCCCGTAGCCTCCGATGCCGCGGTAGAAGTTGTTGTAGACGTGGACGGGGTTGCCGAAGCGCACCCGGGGGTGGCGCTGGTTGGTGCCGTCGAACCAGTTGTGGTGGTAGGTGACGCGCAGCCTGCCGCGGTCCTGCGCGCCGTTGCCGTCGCTGTGCCCGAGCAGCATGGTCTTGTCGTGGTCGAAGAAGCGGTTCCAGGACACCGTGACGAGGTCGGAGCCGCGCTTGATGTCGACGGCGCCGTCGTGGCCGCGGGAGAAGGTGTTGTGGTCGACCCAGATCCGGGTGGACCCGTCCTGGACGTTGATCGCGTCGTCGGCCCAGTCGCGGAAGTTCAGGTTGCGGATGATGACGTTCGACGCCCCGTCGACGTCCAGCCCTCCGCCGCGGAGGGTGGCGCCGGAGCCGATCCCGACGACGGTCTTGTCCGAGGTCACGTCAGTCATGCCGGACAGGGTGATCGTGCCGGACACGCGGATGACGGCGGGACCCGCCGACCGCAGCACCGAGACGAGCGCGGACGCGGTGGTGACCGTGACGGGAGAGGCGTTACCGCCACCCGTGGTGCCGCCGCCCTGCGTGGCCCACCCGGCGAGGTCGAACGACGCGGCGGACGCCGGTGACCCGGCGGACACGACCGCCGTGGGGACCAGCGCCGCGGTGAGGGCCGCGGACAGGACGGTGCGCCTGGTGGGCCGGGGATGGGGAGACGGGGACATGACAACCTCCTGGGTGACGCGGGCAGGGTCGCCCGGCCGCGGGAGGGTCGCGTGCCCTCGCCGCCGTGCGCGCGGGGGTTGCCGCCGGGCCTTCCGCGGACCGGTTTGCGGAGCATTGTTCGACAGTTTCGACTCCGCCTGGCGGAGATCATCCTGTCGAATTCGATCGAATTCGCTGGAAATGGCCGGTTCGGTTGCCGGAACGAGTGATTCGCTGTGCTGGAAACGATTGTTGTTCGGAACCGGGCATTCTCAGGTGATACGGGAAAGCGCTTTCCGGCAGACGACTTTACTGATTCCGGGTAATGCGGTCAACCGGCTCGCGAGTGGGAGCCGTGGTCAGTCCGGCATTTTCCGGTCAGGAATCGGCGGGCAGTTCGCCGGCGCGGACGGCTCGCACCAGGTCGGCGTGGTCGGCCTCGGTGAGGTCGGCGTAGCGCACCGCCCACCTGCCGACGGCCTCGTCCATCTCCTCGTCGTCGGCGAAGTACCCGGCGAGCAGCCGGGGGTCGATGGAGCGGCTGTGCGCCCGCGCCAGCAGCGCCCCGGCCAGCCTGCCGTAGTCGTCGAGGTGGTCGTCGTCGAGCCCGGTGGGGTCGATGTCGCCCTTCATGTTGCGGAACTGCCGCACGATGTAGGGCCTGCCCTCGATCGTCGTCCAGCCCAGCAGGATGTCGGTCTCGGCCTGCACGAGCCGGGTGCCGTGCACGATCCGGCTGCCCTCGTGCTCCGGCGGCTCGGCGGGCAGGAACGGCTGCAGGGCGGACGGCGCGGCCTCCTTCAGCTGCAGCACGAGCACCTCGTCACCGTTGCCGTGCAGCAGCGCGATGTAGCAGCGCCGCCCCACGCTGCCGGTGCCCACCACCCGGAAGGCCACATCGGACACCGCGTACCGGGCGATCAGGTTCCGCCGCGACTCCCTGAGTGTGTCCACATACGACTCGAGACCGTCGATCACGCGCTGCTCGGTCTCGTCGTCCACGTGGGTCCGCCGGGGCGGGTCCTCGACGAAGTGCAGGCGCCGCAGCCCGGTCTCGTCGTCCTCGTACTCGCGCGTGCGCTTGGCCGCGATCTTCGCGCTGGTGTTCTTCCGCGCCTTCTTCGCCGCCTTCGCGAAGTCGTCGATGAGCTCGTCGGCCTTGACCCTGCTCAGCACGGACGCGTCCGGCAGCGCGTTCCACGACCGCAGGAACGGCAGTTCGGCGAGCTCCCGCACGGTGCTCCGGTAGGACTTCACCGCGTCCTCGGCCGCCTCGAGGCACTTCTTGCCGCTCATCCCGCCCTCGCGGCCGGCCAGCACCATGCTGGCGGCGAGCCGCTTGAGATCCCACTCCCATGGGCCGGGCACGGTCTCGTCGAAGTCGTTGATGTCCATCACGATCTCGCCCTCGGGCGTGCCGAAGAGCCCGAAGTTGGCGGCGTGCGCGTCGCCGCACAGCTGCGCGGTGAGCCCGCTGGCGGGCGTGCCGTGCAGGTCGGCTCCCATCAGCCCGGCCGCGCCGCGGAAGAACGCGAACGGTGACTCCACCATCCGGCCCACCCGCAGGCCGAGCAACGACGGTAGCCGGCCCTCGTGGCTGCGCCGGACGTACGCCACGGCGCCGGGCCGGTCCGGGTTCGCCGCCGCGTGGTCGTGCGCGCCGGGCGGGACGGCGTCCCGCAGCGCCCGGCCCTGGGCGCGCACCTGCTCGGAACTGACGTGCCTGCGGAGGTCGATGCCGTCGCGTGCCATGCGCCCATCCTGCCCCAGGGCGGCCCCCGGGCCGATCGTCCGGGGGCCGCCCTGGGCGTGGCCGGGTGCGACCAGGACGGAACTAGGCGCGGACGACCTCGGCGATCGCGTCGATCCCGCGATCGAGCTCGGTCTCGGTGATCACCAGCGGGGGCGCGACGCGCAGCGTGCTGCCGTGCGTCTCCTTGCACAGCACGCCGCGGCGCAGCAGCGCCTCCGATGCCTGCCGCCCGGTCGGGCCGCCGGGGGCGATGTCCACCCCGGCCCACAGGCCACGGCCCCGGATCTCGGCGACGCCCTGGCCCACGAGCTCGGCGAGGCGGGTGTGCAGGTGCGCGCCCAGCGCGGTCGAGCGCTGCTGGAACTCGCCGGTGCCGAGCAGCCGGATCACCGCGCGGCCGACCGCGCAGGCCAGCGGGTTGCCGCCGAAGGTGGAGCCGTGCTCGCCGGGCCGCAGCACGCCGAGCACGTCGGCCCGGCCGACGACCGCGGACACGGGCAGGATGCCGCCGCCGAGCGCCTTGCCCAGCGTGTACAGGTCGGCGCGCACCCGCTCGTGGTCGAGGGCGAACAGTGGCCCGGTGCGCGCCAGCCCGGACTGGATCTCGTCGGCGATGAGCAGCGCGCCGGCCTCGTCGCAGAGCCGCCGCGCCTCGGCCAGGTAGCCGTCCGGCGGCACCAGCACCCCGGCCTCGCCCTGGATGGGCTCCAGCAGCACCGCCGCGGTGCGCTCGGTGATCGCCGCCGCCAGCGCCCCGGCGTCGCCGTACTCGACCGTGACGAAGCCGGGGGTGAACGGCCCGAAGTCGGCGCGGGCGGTCTCGTCGGTGGAGAAGGACACGATCGTCGTGGTGCGGCCGTGGAAGTTGGACCCGGCCACCACGATCTCGGCCGTGCCGTCCGGCACGCCCTTGACCCGGTAGGCCCACTTGCGCGCGACCTTCAGCGCCGACTCCACGGCCTCGGCGCCGGAGTTCATCGGCAGCACCATCTCCGTGCCGGTCAGCTCGGCGAGCTCCCGGCAGAAGCGACCGAGCTGGTCGTGGTGGAACGCGCGGGAGGTCAGCGTCACCCGGCCGAGCTGCTCGGCGGCCGCCGCGACGAGATCGGGATGGCGGTGGCCGAAGTTCAGCGCCGAGTAGCCGGAGAGGAAGTCCAGGTAGCGCTCGCCGGCCACGTCCGTGACCCACGCCCCTTCCGCCTCGGCGATCACCACGGGCAGCGGGTGGTAGTTGTGGGTGCTCCACCGCTCGTCGAGGGCGATGAAGTCGGCGGGTGTGGTCCTCGTGGGGCCGTCGGCGAACGTTGTCATGCGTTCAGGTTAGAGGCTCCGGTACGGGCACTTCAGCCGGAAGATGTTGCTCGTCCTCGCGGTTCGTTGCGCAGTTGCCCCGGTGAGGCGGCGGATCGTTGCGCCGAAGGCACGATGGCGGCACCGGGCCGCGGTCTGCCAGAGTGGGGCCCCGTGACCGACGATCTCTCGTTTCTCCGCAAGCAGGCCAGGACACAGCGCTTCACCCTGGGCGCGCCGAAGGAGTTCCGCGTCGCACCGGACGGTACGCGGCTGCTGTTCCTGCGCGCCGAGTCGGGCGCCGACCGGCGGAACAGCCTGTGGTCGCTCGACCTGCGCACCGGCGCCGAGTCGAAGGTGGTGGACGCCGCCGAGCTGCTGCCCGGCGAGGAGGAGCTGCCCCCGGAGGAGCGGGCGCGCCGCGAGCGGGCACGCGAGACGTCGGGCGGGGTCGTCTCCTACGCCACCGACCGCGACCTCACGGTGGCCGCGTTCCCGCTGTCCGGCAAGCTGTACACCGCCGACCTCAGGGACGGGCGGGTCGGGCTGCTCGTGGACGGTGCCGTGATCGACCCCCGGCCGAACCCGACCGGAACGCACGTCGCCTACGTCGCCGACCGGACCCTGCGGGTCGTGGAGCTGGCGACCGGCGCCGACCGCGCGCTCGCCGACGAGGGCGGGGACGACATCGCGTGGGGCCTCGCCGAGTTCATCGCCGCCGAGGAACTCGGCAGGGCCCGCGGCTACTGGTGGGCCCCGGACGGGCGGTCGCTGCTGGTCGAGCGCAGCGACCGGTCCGGGGTGCCGCGCTGGAGCATCGCCGATCCGGCGCATCCGGAAGCCCCGGTGAACACGGTGGCCTACCCGGCGGCGGGCACCACCAACGTCGCGGTGTCGCTGTCGTTCCTCGGCCTCGACGGCGGCCGGGTCGACGTGCGGCAGGGTGACTGGGAGTACCTGGTCGCGGTGCACTGGTCGGCAGGCGGCCCGCCGCTGATCGCCGTGCAGCCCCGCGACCAGCGCAGGCTGGAGATCCACGCCGTCGACCCCGCCGACGGCACCACCAGCCTGCTGCACGCCGACACCGACCCGGACTGGGTGGAGATCGTGCGCGGCGTGCCCGCCTGGACCTCCGACGGCAGGCTGGTCCGGGTGTCCGCCGTGGACGACACCTACCGGCTGTTCGTGGACGGCGAGCCCGTCACCGGGCCGGGACTGCAGGTGCGCTCGGTGCTCGACGTGGGCGCCGAGGTGCTGTTCAGCGCGTCGGAGGACGACCCGACGCAGATCCACGTCTACCGTACCGAGGGCGGCTCGGCCCGCCGTTTGTCCACAGTGGATGGTGTGCACGTCGGTTCCGGAACCGCCGAGGTCACCGTGCTCTCGTCGTGGAGCCTGCGACACAGCGGCCCCGAGGTCGCGGTACTGCGCGACGGCGACCCGGTCGCCAAGGTGACATCGGTCACGGTGGACCCGGGCATCGAGCCGAACCTGACCTGGCTCACCGTGGGTGAGCGCGGGCTGCGCGCGGCGCTGTTGCTGCCGACCGGGCACCGGCCCGGCAGCGGGAAGCTGCCCGTGCTGCTCGACCCGTACGGCGGCCCGCACGCCCAGCGGGTGTTGCAGAGCCGCAACGCGTTCCTCACCCCGCAGTGGCTGGCCGACCAGGGTTTCGCGGTGCTGGTCGCCGACGGCCGCGGCACCCCGGGGCGGGGACCGGCGTGGGAGAAGGAGATCGCGGGCAGGCTCGCGGAGGTGACGCTGGCCGACCAGGTCGAGGCGCTGCACGCCGTCGCCGCCGAGCACCCGGACCTCGACCTGTCCAGGGTGGCCATACGCGGCTGGTCCTACGGTGGGTACCTCGCGGCGCTGGCGGTGCTGCGCAGGCCCGACGTGTTCCACGCGGCGGTCGCCGGGGCGCCGGTGACCGACTGGTCGCTGTACGACACCCACTACACCGAGCGCTACCTCGGGCACCCGGCGGACGCGGCCGGGGCCTACGAGCGCAACTCGCTGCTCGCCGACGCGCCCTCCCTGCGCCGCGCGTTGCTTCTCGTGCACGGCCTCGCCGACGACAACGTGTTCGTCGCCCACGCGCTGCGGCTGTCGTCGGCGCTGCTGGCCGCGGGACGGGCGCACACCTTCCTGCCGCTCGCGGGGGCGACGCACATGACCCCGCAGGCGGAGGAGGTGGCCGAGAACCTGATGCGGCTGCAGGTCGACTGGATCAAGCGAGAGCTGGAGGTTTCATGACACGCTGGGGCATCACGATCCCGCTGACCGGGGTGCCGCTGACCGCGCACCGCGAGCTGGTCGAGCGGTTGCCCGACCTGGGCTACACGGATGCGTGGTCGGCCGAGACGGCGGGCCCCGACGCGTTCTCCCCGCTGGTGCTGGCCTCGCAGTGGGCGCCGTCGCTGCGGCTGGGCACCGCCATCGTGCCGATCTACACGCGCGGTCCCGGCCTGCTCGCGATGAGCGCGGCCACCGTCGCCGAATGCGCTCCCGGCCGGTTCGTGTTCGGCATCGGCACGTCCTCGCCGGTGATCGTGGAGAGCTGGAACGGTGGCGCGTTCACCGAGCCGTTCCAGCGCAGCCGCGACACGCTCCGCTTCTTGCGCGCCGCTCTGGCGGGGGAGAAGGTCACCGAGGAGTACAGCACGTTCTCGGTGAGCAAGTTCCGGCTGGAGCGGCCGCCCGAGCCGGCGCCGCCGCTGATGCTGGCCGCGCTGCGGCCGGGGATGCTCCGCCTCGCGGCCCGGGAGGCCGACGGTGCCATCACGAACTGGCTCTCGCCGGAGGACGTGCGCACCGTCCGCGCGGAGCTGGGCGACGGGCCGGAGCTGGTGGCACGCATCTTCGTGTGTCCCACCGAGGACGCCGACGCGGCACGTGGCCTCGGCCGGATGCTCATCAGCAGCTACCTCACGGTGCCGGTCTACCGCGCCTTCCACGAGTGGCTGGGCCGGGGCGACGTGCTGGCGCCGATGCACGAGGCGTGGGCCGCCGGAGACCGCAAGCGGGCCAACGAGCTGATCCCCGACGAGGTGGTGGACGAGCTCGTGGTGCACGGCAGCCCCGAGGCGTGCCGGGAGCGGGTCCAGGCCTATGTCGACAACGGTCTGGACACGCCGGTGATCGCGCTGCTGCCGAACGGCGGCGACCCGGCCGAGCAGGTGACGGCACTGGCCCCGCGCTGACCCCGCGCCTGTCCTGAGTGGCTCGTTACTGACGGAGTTCGTCAGTAACGAGCCACTCAGGACGGTCACTCACCCGGCGAGCAGCTCGTCGAGCTGTTCGTAGCCCTCGCGGATGCCGTGCTCCATGCCGCTGGCGAGCGCGGCGTCGCGGCCCTCCCGCGTCTCGAAGACGCTGACGACGTCCAGGCGGGTACGCCCGCCGAGGTCGGTGAGCGTCAACGTCTCCAGGCAGACACCGTCGGGGAAGCCCTCGTAGGTGAACGTCTGGACCAGCCGGCTCGGCTCCCGCAGCTCGTGGAACGAGCCGTAGAAGCGGTGTTCGGTGCCGTTCTCCTCGGTGTGCGTGTAGCGGTAGGCGCCGCCGGTCCGGGCCTCCCAGCGGTCGATGCGCATCGTGAGGCCGCGCGGGCCGAGCCACCGCCGCACCAGCTCGGGGTCGGTGTGGGCGCGGAACACCGCGTCGACGGGGGCGTCGAACTCGCGCGTGATGTGGATGGTCGGCAGGTCCTTGTCCGCCGTGACGGCCGTCTCCGGGTACGTGGTCGTGGTCATGAGCTCTTCCTTTCCTGGTCGTCCTGGTCCGTTGTGCTGTCGTCCATCGCGACGAGCACCGCGTCGAGGCGCCGGTAGCGCTCCTCCGCCTGCCGCCGGTACCTCTCGATCCACGTCGTCATCCGATCGAACCCCTTCGTCTCGAGGGTCACCGCCGTGCGACGAGGGCCGGGAGGACCCGGCCCGGTCGGCCGCTCCGGCCTTATTCAACCTGACGGTTTAATGAAATCTAGGGCGAGGGGCGGCTGTTGTCAACCTATGGGTTGAATACAAGGGTGTCGCGGGTGCCCGCTAGGGTCCGCGGCATGATCGGTTCACCGCTGTCGGGCATCGGCCGCGTCGTGCTCCTCGTCGAGGACCAGGACGCGGCGCTGGCCTTCTACCGCGACGTCCTGGGCTTCACCGTGCTGCACGACTCGACCGAGGACGGTTACCGCTACCTGCATCTCGGTGTGCCGGGGCAGGACGGGGCCGGGCTGTGGCTGATGCCCGCGGGCGGCGAGGACGAGCTGCGGCTCGTCGGCAGGCAGGCGGGCGGCCAGCCGTTCCTCGTGCTCTACACGGACGACCTCGGTTCCGTCGCCGCGCGGCTGCGCGAGCACGGGGTGCGCGTGTGGGCGGAGCGCGACGACCCGGGCAGCCGCTCCCTGCACTGTGCCGACCTGTACGGCAATGTGCTCGTGGTCGCCCAGCTGACGTAGCGGCTCAGCCCGGCAGCAGGTGGCCCACGGTGATTCCGGCCGCGGCGGCCGCGAACCCCGCCACCACCGTGACCAGCACGTTGGCCACCGCGAAGCGGCGTGCCCGCTCGGTGAGGAGCCGGACGGTCTCGTAGCCGAACGTGGAGAACGTGGTGAGCGCACCACACAGGCCGGTGCCGAGCAGCGCGTGCACGGCCTCCGGCTGCGTGCCGCGCAACGCCCACCCGGCGAGCACCCCCAGCAGGGCGGAGCCGACGACGTTGACCGTCAGCGTGCCCCACGGGAACACCGAGTCGTGGACGCGCTGGACCCGCCGGTCGACCAGGTACCGCAGCACGGCCCCGGCCGCGCCGCCGAGCATGACCAGGACCGCCGTCACGGCTCGCGCCCGGCGTCGCGGGCTCGCCGCACCTCGTCGTGGGGCGGGCGGTGCCGCCCCGGGTGGCCCCCGCGGAGGTGGACGGTGCGCCGCGGGGGACGGCCGGACGGTCGCATCAGGTGCCTCCCGGGTCCCGGCGCAGCAGCGCCCTGGCTCCGGCCATCCCGAGCACCACGGCGGCGAGCGACGCGAGCACCGAGCCCACCGCGTAGGCCGCCGCCACGGCGGGTCGCCCGGCGAGCACGGAGCCGACGGTGTCCAGCACGTAGGTGGAGAAGGTGGTGAACCCACCGAGCACCCCGATGCCCAGGAACGGCCGCAGCAGCCGGTGCGGCCGCGCGGTCTGGGTGATCCCCACCATCAGCGCCCCGATCAGCAGGCACCCGGCGACGTTCGCGAGCAGCGTCGACACCGCGAACCCGCCGCCGGGGTGGGGCAGGGCCACGGAGATTCCGTACCGCGCCAGGCTGCCCAGGGCACCACCTGCGGCGACGACCGCCAGCACCTCCCACCGAGCACGCGCCATGGCACCGCAACCTACCCCGGCGGCGTCCCGGATGATTGGCGCGCCGCCCGAGCGGGTAGGGCTGGGCCATGACGCGGACGGTGACGGAACGTCTCATCGCCGACCACCTGGTGAGCGGCGAACCTGCCCCGGGCAACGAGATCGCCCTGAGGATCGACCAGACCCTCACCCAGGACGCCACCGGCACCCTGGTGATGCAGGAGCTCGAGTCGATGGACCTCGACCGGGCGCGCACCGAGATCAGCGTGCAGTACGTCGACCACAACCTGCTGCAGTCGGACGAGAAGAATGCCGAGGACCACGAGTTTCTCCGGACCGCCTCCCGGCGGTACGGGCTGTGGTTCTCCAAGCCCGGCAACGGGGTGTCGCACCCGACGCACATGCAGCGGTTCGGCGTGCCCGGCAAGACCATGGTCGGGTCCGACTCGCACACGTGTGCCGCCGGTTCCCTCGGCATGCTCGCGATCGGGGTCGGCGGGCTGGAGGCGGCCATGGCGATCGCGGGCCACCCGCTCTACCTGCGCATGCCGGAGGTGTGGGGCGTCCGGCTGACAGGGGAGCTGCCGCCGTGGGTGTCGGCGAAGGACGTCGTGCTGGAGATGCTGCGCAGGCACGGCGTGAAAGGCGGGCTGAACCGCGTCATCGAGTACCACGGGCCCGGGCTGGACTCGCTGTCCGCGATGGACCGGCACGTCGTCGCCAACATGGGCGCGGAGCTCGGCGCCACCACCACGGTGTTCCCCGCGGACGAGGCCGTGCGGCGGTTCCTGCGCGCGGAGGACCGCGAGGACGACTTCGTCGAGGTGTTACCCGGGCCCGACGCGAGCTACGACGTCACCGACGAAATCGATCTGTCCACACTGGAACCGCTGATCGCGAAGCCGTCCTCGCCGGGCAACGTGGTTCCCGTCCGCGAGGTCGCGGGCACCGACGTGGCGCAGGTGGTCATCGGGTCGTCGGCCAACCCGGGGCTGCGGGACTACGCCGTCGCCGCGCACATGGTGCGGGGCAGGCAGACCGACGGTTCCGTGAGTTTCGACGTCAACCCGTCGTCGCGGGAGATCTTCGCCGACCTGACGAAGACGGGCGCCACGTTCGACCTCATCTCCGCGGGCGCGCGCATCCACCAGGCCGGCTGCATGGGCTGCATCGGCATGGGACAGGCGCCCGCGGTGGGGCAGAACTCGCTGCGCACGTTCCCGCGCAACTTCCCGGGCCGCTCCGGCACCAGGGAGGACTCGGTGTGGCTGTGCTCGCCGGAGACGGCCGCCGCGGCCGCGCTGACCGGTGTGATCACCGACCCGAGGGAGCTCGCCGACAGGCTGGGGCTGGACCCGGACGGATTCACCCTGCCCGAACGGGCTTCGGTGAACACGGACATGCTGGTGCCGCCGCCGGAACCGGAGCAGGCGCGGCAGGAGGAGGTGGTCAAGGGTCCGAACATCTCCTCGCTGCCGGATTTCCCGCCGCTGCCCGACCGGCTGGAGGCGCCGGTGCTGCTCAAGGTGCCCGACGACGTGTCCACCGACGAGATCTCCCCCGCGGGGGCGCGGGCGCTGCCGTACCGGTCGAACATCCCGATGCTGGCGGAGTTCACCTTCACCCAGATCGACGAGGCCTACCCGGAACGCGCGCGGAAGGTCGCCGACACGGGGCATTTCGTCGTCGGCGGCGACAACTACGGCCAGGGTTCGTCGCGGGAACACGCCGCGATCGCGCCCCGGCACCTGGGGCTGAAGGCCGTGCTCGCCAAGTCGTTCGCCCGGATCCACTGGCAGAACCTCGCCAACTTCGGGATCCTCGCGCTCGAATTCGCCGACCCCGGTGACTACGACCGGATCGAGCAGGGCGACACGCTGCGGCTCACCGGGCTGCGCGAGGGGCTGCCGGGCGGGCCCGACCTGGTGGTGCGCAACGTGTCCAAGGACGAGGACTACCGGATGCGGCACCGGCTGTCGGAGCGTCAGATCGAGGCCGTGCTCGCGGGTGGCCGGATCCCGTTGCTCGCGCGTTCGTGACGGTGGTGCGCCTGCCGCCAGGCCGACGGCGAGGCGTCGTAGTGGTCGAGGAACGCCTGGCGCAGTGCCTCCGCCGAGCCGAACCCGCAGCGCCGCGCGACGGCGGACAGGGGTAGCGCGGTCGAGGTGAGCAGGCGGGCGGCGGCCTCGGTGCGCACCGCCCGGACGTAGCGGCCGGGCGAGGTCCCGAGGTGCTCCCGGAACAGCCGGGTGAGCTGGCGCTCGCTGATCCTGGCTCGTGCGGCGAGGGCGGGGGTGCCGAGGTCGCCCGCCGGATGGGCGGCGATGTGGCCGGCCAGATCGCGGACCGCCGGATGCTCCGGTGGAGGCGTGGCGAGGAACATGCTGACCTGCGCCTGGTTGCCGGGCCGCTGCAGGTACGTCACGAGGTGGCGGGCGGCCTCCCTGGCGAGGGACGGCCCGTGGTCGTCCTCGACCAGGGCCAGCGTCAGGTCGAGGGCGCTGGTGACACCCGCCGACGTGTAGACGTGGCCGTCGCGGACGAACAGCGGCGCCGGGTCGACCGTCACGGCCGGGTAGCGGGTGGCCAGGCGGCCGGCCCACCGCCAGTGTGTGGTGGCCCGGCGCCCGTCGAGCAGATGCGCCGCGGCGAGGACGGTCGCGCCCGTGCACACGGACGCGACGCGGCGCGAGCGGGCGGCGAGCCTGCGTACGTGCGTGACGAGGCGGACGTCGGCGGCGGCGTCCTCGTGCCCGAGACCGCCCGCGACGAGCAGCGTGTCGAGTGGCCCGCGGATCCGGTCGAGGCGTTCCTGGGCGAGCACGGTGAGCCCGGACGAGCAGCGCACCGGGCCGCCGTCGATCGTGGCGAGCCGCAGGTCGTAGGCGGGGGTGGCGCCGAGCCGGTTGGCGGCGTCGAGGACGTCGGACGGGCACGCGAGGTCGAGCAGCTCGGCGCGGTCGTACCCGACGAGGACGACACGGCGCATGGGGTGACGGTAGCGGAGCGCCGGTCCGGAAGACAGGGATCCCAGGAATCCGGCCATCGCGCCCCACGGGGCCGCGCCGCCGCGCCATCGTGGCCGGCATGACGAAGACGATCGCGTTCGTGCTGTATCCCGGACTCACGCCGCTCGACCTGGTCGGCCCGCTGCAGGCGCTCACGGTGCTCTCGCAGTTGCGGCCGGGCTTCGCGACCATGGTGGTGGGACAGACCCTGGATCCGGTGGCCACCGACACACCGCTGCGCGTGGCCGCCGACCGCTCGTTCGAGGAGGTTCCGGAACCGGACGTGCTGCTCGTGCCCGGCGGGCTGGTGCCGACGATCCGCGCGCTCACCGACCAGCGGCTGCTGGACTACCTGCGGCATGCGGGTGGCCGGGCCGAACAGGTGACGTCGGTGTGCACCGGCTCGCTGCTGCTCGGCGCGGCGGGGCTCCTCGAAGGCCGCCAGGCCACGACGCACTGGGCCTTCCTCGACGCGCTCGCCGCGTTCGGCGCCACCCCACGGCGGAGGCGCTGGGCCGCCGACGGCAACGTGATCACCGCGGCGGGTGTCTCGGCGGGCCTCGACATGGCGCTGCATCTGATCACCCGGCTCGCCGACGAGGACGCCGCGCGGCAGGTGCAGTTCGCCATCGAGTACGACCCGGAGCCACCGCTCGGCGGGCTCAGCTGGCCGGACGCCCCCAGGTCGCTGTGGGACCCGCTCCGCGAGGAGACGCTCCGCCAGGGCCTTGCCGATGCCCCCGACCTGCGGGAACGCCTGCTCAGCGCCATGAGGTGACCTCCCTGCACGGCCGCGTGCGGGGCACGGTACGCTACGGAACATCACCTTCCACGAAGGTGATGGCCGGGCTGTGGCGCAGTTTGGTAGCGCACTTGACTGGGGGTCAAGGGGTCGCAGGTTCAAATCCTGTCAGCCCGACGGTCACGACAGAGGCCCTGACCAGCGTTTTTGCGCCGGTCAGGGCCTCTCGCTGTTCACATATGTTGCGGGGTGAGTGACTAACTGGGTGACTGTGCTGCCCGGGCACGGCGCTCGAAGATGTCGTCCATCGCCGTCGCGGCCTCAACCATCACGGGCCGGATCTGGTGCCGGTAGACCTGCTCGGTGACGGCCGTTCCGCTGTGGCCGCACAGCCGCGCGATGTCCTCGATCGGTACGCGCGCATCCGACAGCAACGAGACGAAGCTGTGCCGCATCTCGCGCGTTGTCGACGGCCACTGCACGGGAGGAGGTGTCTCCAGCACCTTCCCGAGTTCGACCACTTCACCGAGGACGGTCTCACCGGACAACACCGACGCCGGAGCGCCGAAAGTGGACAGTCGTAGCATTGTCGTACGTGCTGAGCGGCGAAAGCGCAACCACCGGTCGGACAGGCCGGTCAGGTCGGGCTGTCGACGGGAAAGGTAACCCGGACGGTGGTGCCCTGCCCTGGCGTGGAGGTGACCCCGGCCGTGCCGCCGTGGGCGGTCACGATGGCCTCGACGATGGCCAGACCCAGGCCCGACGAGCCGCCGCTGTCGCGGCCGCGGCTGGCGTCGGCCCGATACAACCGCTCGAACACGTGTGGCAGGTGCTCCCGCGCGATCCCGTCACCCTCGTCGCGCACCGTGACCACCACCTCCTCGTCCTCGGTGCTGACCGTCACCGTGACGGGTGTGCCGGGTGGGGTGTGTTGCGCCGCGTTGCCGACGAGGTTGCGCAGCACTTGCTGAATGCGGGGCCCGTCGCCGTCGACGACCGCTTTCGCCGCCCCGCGCAGGGTGATGGTCCGGTCGGCGCTGACGATCCGGGCGTCGTCCACCACCTCGCCGGCCAGCGCCACCACGTCCACCGGTCCGCGGTCGAGCGGGCGTGCCGCGTCCAGGTGGGCCAGCAGGGACAGCTCGTCGACGAGCAGCTGCATCCTGCCCACCTCGGCCTGCATGCGTTCCATCGCGTGGTCGAGCTGGTCGGGGTCACGCAGGCCACCCTGGACGTACAGGTCGATCCAGCCGTGCAGGGTCGCGAGCGGGGTGCGCAGCTCGTGGCTGGCGTCGGCGACGAAACTGCGCAACCGTTCCTGGGCCCGCTGCTCGGCGTCGAACGCCTTCTGGACCTTGTCGGTGAGTATGGCGATTTCCGGGCCGGCGAGCAGCGCGATGAGAGCCGGCCGCCACCGGGACGGCCGGGTCACTGCTGCACCGGCCGCAGGCTGTACCCGAAGCCGCGCACGGTCTGGATCAGCGACGGCCCGCCGAAGTCGATCTTGCGGCGCAGGTTGGAGACGAACCGCTCGACCACGCCGGCGTCGCCGCCGAAGTCGTACTGCCAGACATGGTCCAGGATCTGCGCTTTGGAGACCACCCGGCCGGCATTGACCAGCAGGTAACGCAGCAGCCGGAACTCGGTGGGGGACAGCTCGATCGGCCGCCCGCCCCGGGTCACCACGTGCCTGGCCTCGTCCATCTCCAGGTCGCCGCAGCGCAGCACCCCCTCGGGCACCCCCTCCGGCACCCGGCGAGAACGCCGAAGCAACGCCTCAAGCCGCGCGGCGACCTCCACGACGTTGAACGGTTTGGTGAGGTAGTCGTCGCCGCCCATCCGCAGCCCGCGCACCCGGTCGTCCACCTCGTCGCGGGCGGTCAGGAACATCACCGGCACACCGACCTCCCGCGAGCGCAGCAGGTGCAGCAGGTCGAAGCCGTCCGTGCCGGGCAGCATCACGTCCAGCACGATCGCGTCGGGTGGGCTCGTCTCGATCGCGGCCAGGGCGGCCGGCACGTCGCCGACCGCCTCGACCGCGAACCCCGCGAACCGCAGCGCGGACAGCAGCAACTCCCGCAGACCTCGGTCGTCGTCCACCACGAGAATGGTGTCCATGTTCCTCATGACGCCATGCTGGCAGGGGCGCGGCGACGATGCTCGTCATCGGCCCTGGCGAGCCGCGCGCCCTCCACGTCCAGGTTCGGCAGTACCCGGTCGAGCGACCGCGGCAGCCACCAGGCGTGGTGCCCGGCGAGTGCCAGCACCGCGGGCACGAGTGTCATCCGGATCAGGAAGGCGTCCAGCAGGACCCCCACTGCGAGCGCGAAGGCGATGGGCTTCAGCGTCGCGTCACCGCTCGGGATGAAACTCGCGAAGACCGCGGTCATGATCAGGGCGGCCGCCGCGACCACGAGTGCCGACGCCCGGTACCCCCGCACGATCGCGGGTCGCGGGTCGCGGCCGTGGACGTACTCCTCGTGCATGCGGCTGACCAGGAACACCTCGTAGTCCATCGCCAACCCGAACAGCACCGCGATGAGGATGATCGGCAGGAAGCTGATCACCGGCCCGTGGTCGAGACCCCGACCAGGTCGGCGAGCCAGCCCCACTGGAACACCGCGACCACCGCACCCAAAGAGGCACCCAGCGACAGCAGGAAGCCCAGCGCCGCCTTCACCGGCACCACCAGCGACCGGAACGCCAACATCAGCAGCAGGAACGACAGTCCCAGGACGATCAGGGCGAACGGCACGAGTGAATCGCGCAGCAGTTCGGAGATGTCGAGACCGATCGCGGTCGAGCCGGTGACCGCCACATACTCCCCGCCCATGGCCTTCAGGTCGGCCACCACCTGTTCGGTGCGTTCGTCCTGCGGTCCGGTCTCGGGGATCACCGTCAGCAGCGCGTACCGGTCGTCAGCGGACAGCTGCGGACGTCCGACGGCGGCCACTCCGGGCACCGTGCCGAGTCGCTCGGCCAGCGCCGTGGCGGCGGCCTGCCGGTCGGCGTCGGCAGCGCCGTGAGCCGAGTTCGCCAGGTCGGCCAGGACCAGTAGCGGGCCGTTGAAGCCCGGTCCGAACGCGGCCGCGGTCAGGTCGTACGCCTGTCGCTGCGTGCTCGCCACCGGCGCGGAACCGTTGTCGGTGAGCGCGAGCCGCAGCCCCGCCGCCGGTGCGGCCATGACACCGAGCGCCGCGACGACGGCGAGCGTCGTGACCAGTGGCCTGCGGGTGACCAGCCGGACCCAGCGCGCGCCCATCGTGGGCCGGCCGTCTCCGCACTCGCGGCGCCTGACCCGCGAGCCGGGCTTCGGGCGCAGCCGTTCCCCCGCGAAGCCCAGCAGGGCCGGGATCAGGGTGACCGCCACCAGCACCGCGACGACCACGGCGGCGGCCGCGGCCAGTCCCATCGCGGACAGGAAAGGGATACCGACGACGGTCAGCCCGGCCAGGGCGATGACCACGGTGAGGCCGGCGAACACCACGGCGGTGCCGGCCGTGCCGGTCGCCTGGGCCGCGGAGGCGGCCACCGGCATACCGGTCGCCAGCTGCGACCGGTGCCGCGCGACGAGGAACAACGCGTAGTCGATGCCGACCGCGAGGCCGAGCATCAGGGCCAGGGCCGGCGCGGTCGTCGGCAAGGTGAGCAGGCTCGCGGCCGCGGCCAGACCGGTGATGGTGGCGCCGACTCCGAGCAGCGCGGTGAGCAGCGGCAGCCCGGCCGCGACCAGCGAACCGAACGTGATGACGAGGACGGCCAGCGCTATCAGCAACCCCACAGCCTCGGCGCCGCTCTCGCCCTCGCTGGAGGTGTCGGCGTACGCCGACCCGCCGAACTCGACGCGCAGCCCGGCCTCGCGGACCGGTCGGAACACCTCCTCGAGCGCTTCGAGTGAACTCTTCTCCAGCTGGGCACGTTTCTCCTGGTAGGAGACGTACGCCAGGGCGATTCGGCCGTCCGGCGACACCATCCCCGCGGTGAACGGGTCCGCCACCCTGACCACCTGCGGTGCCGCTGCGGCGGCGGTGAGGGTCCGCGCGATGACGGGCCGGTGGTCGGCGACCTGACGGCCCTCGGGCGCGACGAACACCACCTGCGCGGAAGCTCCCGACGAGGCGGGGAACTCCGCGGCGACCGTGTTCAGAACCTGCTGGGCACGCGAGCCGGGGATCGACAGGTCGTCCTCGTACGCGCCGCCCGCGGTACCGGCCAGCGCCCCGAGGGCGAGGAGAACAGCCATCCAAGCCATCAGGACGGTCCGCCGACGCCGGTAGGCCCAGGCGCCGAGCCGGTAAAGCAATGCTGCCATGACGGTGTGTGCTCCTGACGAGATCGTGGATCAAGGGGCTCTCAGCACACCGCCTCGGCCTGACGATCCGGTGCCCGCGAACCTGACGGTTCGCTGAGGGTTGGCTGACAGTCGATCTCCGCGGGTGGTGTCGCCGGCTCGGCGGGTCCTAACGTTCTTCTCGACACGCCACCACACAGTTCGGAGAAGAGAATGCCTGGTCCTACCCGTCGTGGATTCCTCGCTGGCACGGCAGCTCTGGGCGGCGCGGCACTGGTCGGACGTCCAGCGAATGCCGACGTCGCGTCCACAAAGGCCGCATGCGATTCAGCCTTGATCTTGCCGAGTGACGCTCGCTATAACGACCTCGTGTTGCGCCGGACGAGCGAGCGGTTCTTTCCGCGCCCTGACCTCTTCCGGCTGCCCACCACGACCGAGCAGGTCGTGCGGGCGGTGGATGACGCCACGCATGCGGGCAAGAGGATCACTGTCCGAAGTGGTGGGCACTGCTACGAGGACTTCGTCGGCGACGGCGCAGAGGTGATCATCGACCTGTCCGTGATGCGGCGGGTCACGTTTGACCGGCGGCGTAACGCGTTCATGATCGAGGCGGGCGCCACCCTTTGGGAGGTGTTCGAGCGGCTCTATCTCGGCTGGGGTGTCACGATCCCCGGCGGCCAGTGTGGCGGCGTGGCCGCGGGCGGCCACATCCAGGGCGGCGGTTACGGCCCGCTGTCCCGAAAGCTCGGTTCGGTGGTGGACTACCTGTACGCCGTGGAAGTCGTTGTGGTAAACCGTTCCGGACGGGCGCGGGCGATCGTCGCGACCCGCGAGCACAACGATGCGAACCGGGACCTGTGGTGGGCGCACACCGGGGGCGGGGGCGGGAACTTCGGCGTGGTCACCCGGTACTGGATGCGCACGCCCGGCGCCACTGGCAGAGACCCCGCACGGCTGCTGCCGAAGCCGCCCGCCGTGACCCTCGGCGCGACGGTCGGGTGGAGTTGGCGAGACGTCACCGAGGAGTCGTTCCACCGGCTGCTGCGCAACTACGGCGAATGGCACGAGCGCAACAGCGCACCAGATTCGCCCTATGCCAGCCTCTTCAGCCCGATGCTGATCACCCGGCGCAACACCGGTGCCGACCCCGGCGGGTTCATCATGGTGCCCGCCCTGGACGGAACCCTGCCCAACGCCGAACAGCTGCTACGCGACTACCTCGCGGAGGTCACCGAGGGGATCCGGGGAACGATCACGATCGAGCCGCCCCACCGGTTGCCGTGGCTGGCGGCCGTGGAGGCCGGCTCACTCAGCCAGGCCGACGAGTCCGGAACGTTCAAAGCGAAAGCGGCCTACCTGCGGAAACGGTTCACCGACGAGCAGATCAGGACCGCCTATACCTACCTGACCAGCACGGACCACAACAACGAGCGCGCGGTGCTGATCTTGCTGTCCTATGGCGGCAAGGTCAACACCGTGGCGCCGGACGCGACCGCCTTGCCCCAGCGGGACAGCATCATGAAAGCGATCTACACCGTCACCTGGACCGACCCCGACCGCGAGCAGGCGAACCTGGACTGGATCCGGCGCTGGTACAGCGCGATGTACTCCGACACCGGAGGCGTGCCGGTCCCGAACGGCGTGAACGACGGCTCCTACATCAACTACCCGGACATCGACACCACCGATCCGACGTGGAACAAGTCCGGAGTCGCGTGGCACACCCTGTACTACAAGGACAACTACCGGAAGCTCCAGCAGGTCAAGGCGCGCTGGGACCCGCATGACCTGTTCCACCACGCCATGTCGATCACGTTGCCGGGAACTGTCTGATCCACGGTGGGTCTGATCTTGGTCTGACACGCCGAGCGTGAGCTTGGCGGGAAGGATCGATCATGAGCGAAACACTGGACGCCGCGACCGAGGAGATGGATCCGCAGCAGCTGGCCGAGCGCCTGCTGGCGCAGGCCAAGGAGCAAGGGATCTGGTGGGCCCGAACGGGCTGCTGAATCGGCTGACGAAGAACGTGGTCGAGACCGCGCTGGAAGCGGAGATGACCGAGCACCTGGGGCCTGTATCGAAGTCCTCTGAGGTGGGTTGGTCTGATGGCGCTGCCGGGTGTGTTGGTGATGGAGAGGGCGAGGTCTCCGGTAGAGGGGTTCATCGACCAAGAAGAACCTGGAGACCACCGGAGACCTCGTGGACACCCTAGCGGTGACGAGGCGGTTCGACCTGACTGACGCGCAGTGGCAGGTGCTGGAGCCGTTGCTGCCCCAGCCGAGGCGATCAGGGCGGCCGTCGTTGTGGAGTAAACGGCAGTTGATAGACGGGATCCGATGGCGGGTGCGCACCGGTGCACCGTGGCGGGACATGCCCGTCGTCTATGCGTCGTGGGCGGCGGCGTATGCGCTGTTCCGGCGTTGGCAGCGGGCCGGGGTCTGGCAGGGGATGCTGTCCGCGCTGCAGGCTGTGCCCGAGGCGGCCGGGCGGATCACCTGGGATGTCAGCGTGGACTCCACGATCGCGCGGGCGCACCAGCACGCGGCGGGCGCGCGGAAACGGGGGGTCTGCAGCACGAGCCGCCGGGCGGTGTCACTGCCGAACCGGCTGACCACGCGCTCGGCCGGTCCCGCGGCGGGCTGACCACCAAACTGCACCTGGGCTGCGAACAGGGGCAGAAGCCGTTGTCGATCGTGCTGACCGCCGGGCAGTGGGGCGACAGCCCGCAGTTCATCCCGGTCCTGCGAGGTATCCGGGTGCCACGCCCGGCGGGTGGCCGGCCCCGCACCCGCCCGGACCGGCTGCGGCTGGCCCTGTGTGTTGTGGAGGACGGCTGGCCCGTGCGCCGCGGCCGAGCGGTTCCACGTCGCCAGCACGACCGCGGCCCGCTGGGCCGGCCGGTACCGCCACGGCGGCGAGCAGGCAATGGACGATCGCTCCAGCCGTCCGCACCACAGTCCGGTCGGGGTCAGCGCAGCGTTACGGTGGACCACCAGAGGGCCTCCTCGGATCGGCGTGTGTTCGTGGTGATCCATACCGAACCCGGAGGTCCTCACCCATATCAAGATCATCAACCGCGTGCCGACCCGTCACACTGACGCGGCCAACTGCCGGGTCAAGCGCGCTCCAGCGCGGCCGCCCATGGCCAACGCGACCGCGGACAACACCTGCTGCACCATCGTGGTGCGGCGGGCGTAGCGGCCGGCCGGCTCCGGCAGCTGCTCCGGAGCGAGCCAGAACCCGGGCCATCACGGAAACCGTGCCAGAACCAGTTTGAGCCGCCGTTGACCATCCACGGCGATCACGGCGCCCAATTCACCTCCTCGGCAACGCGGTCATCGACTCCTCCCGGGCCGCATGCAGACCGCGCTACCCGGCCGCCAGCGCTGGCGCACCCGCGTCGAGTCAGCCAATGCGGTCTTCGAGGACATCGAAGGCTTCCACAACCGCCTTCGTAGCCATTTCGCTTTGGACTGGATGAGCCCGTACAGTTCGAAACCATCGATCACCCGCCGTACCCGATCTCCTCGTCGGCGAGTCCGTGAAACGGGGTCAACCTCAGCCATGGACCCCATACCGCAAAGGGCCAAAGAAAACGTTATCGACGGCGAACCAGCCGAGTCCACCGTCATCGAGGTGATCCACCCGAATGTCACAGAGATGCGTTCGGTGAGCTTCTCTACCCGTAGTGCGGCCGGAGCAGTGAACTGCAACAGAAGGGCGCATCCGTATGCCTTGTTCGGCAGCATGCGTACTGCGTGTGGCCTACCGCGTCAACAGGGGTATCGCGCCGCGCGAGCCTCCACGTCTCCATCGGGTTCCGGTGGACGGCACGTGCGGCCAATCCACTTCTGTTGCTGGGCGTGCGCGAGGATACATGGCCCCCTTCTATCGATCAAGAATGCGTGCCAGGATTGGCCTGCGTCAATTGAACGTGTCTTGTAGCCTGTGCGGACACTCTTTCTGGGGTTGCGGCTAGCGAAATGCGGTGACACCTGAATGCGCCGCAGTGCCACTGGGGGATGATGACTATTTCTGGGGAGCAAAATTGAAGTTTCGAAAATTGGTCGCCGTTGTGGCGGGTTGCGCGGCGGCCGTGACGCTGGCCTCCGCGCCGGTCGTGTCCGCTCAGGGTGACGATCGAAGTAACCGGCAGGATCACGTCACCCGCAAGACGGTCCTCGCGGATCCCCAGCCGGTGAAGAACCCGCAACGCGTCCTGGACAAGGACGCGTTCTTCACCCCCATCGAACCGTAGCTCGTGGTGTGGGGATGCGGTGTGCCACAGCGCGCCCTCACCCACCCGCTCGCGAGGAGGCAGGTCGTGCCCCCTACCAAGCTGAACGAACAGCAAGCCGAAGTGGCCGTGAACCGGCGCCTCCTCGGCCTTTTCGGCACCGCGGCCCTCACCGAACCCAACCCCGACCCACCCAGGCACGCCGGACACCGGGTCAGCACCAGCCACGGCAAGGTACTCCCGGAAGCCGACGAAGACGCCATCACCGCCACACTCCGCCTGGAAGCTTGGCACCAACCCGCACCATCCGACGAGACCTGGCCCCGCACCACCACCGTCCCCATCGAACTGACCTCCGGCAAGCTCAACGTGGACGAGATCGAACAAGGCACCCGTCCACTCGACTTCCGACTACCCACCTCAGGCCGGTGGGAAGCGCGACTCTCCTGGCCCACCGGCAACCTCGAACGCGCCACCGTCCTCGTCCAGTTCCGGTCCCCGCCCACACACCGGCAACACCCACCCACAGGTGACCGGTTCCTACGCCACGGCGATGGACGAGCCGACCCGGCACGATTCCGCCGCAAGCACCACAGGGACGGCTACACCCTCAACCCGGCACTCACCACCCGGGCACCGGGGACATCGCCGCCGTGCACCTCAGCATTCACGGCGTAAACAGCAACAGAGCGGATCCCGTGCTCGACAGAAACGAACGTCCGCATACGGCTCCCACCAACCGGGGCCGCGCCCGGCGATCGGGTGAGCACGACGGTTCGGACCACTCGTCACGTGATCCCTCGCCCCGGCGGCGCGACCGGACCCAGTACAGGTTTGGAGGGCAATGTCTTGGAGGGCAATGTACTGCAGGGACGTTCCCACGTTCAGGGACACGCTTCGGACTGCACGTCGAGCGCGGATGTCGCTACGCGAATTGGCCAGGCGCACCCACTACAGCCACAGCTACCTCTCGAAGGTAGAGAACGGTGTCAAGTCGCCGACCGCGGAGTTGGCTCGACGATGCGACCACGCGCTGGGGATGGGAGGTGCGCTGATGGAGGCGGCGCGCAGAGAGCTCCCCGGCACGGTCACGGAACCGCAACCGTGGCCGAGGCCAATGCAGCTACCGGCCGGGCCCGTGGTGTTCGTCGGGCGATCCGCGGAGCTGGCCCGAATGGATCGGTTACTCACCGAGCGCGAGATCCCCGCAGGGTCAGTGCCGATTCTCACTGTCGAGGGGCCCGCCGGCGTTGGCAAGACCGCGCTGGCGTTGCGGTGGGCCCGCCAGCATCTGGACGATTTCGACGATGGGGCGTTGTTCGCGGACCTGCACGGCAGTGACGCCACGCGGCACCCGACCGATCCCGGTGAGGTACTCGATGGGTTCCTCCGTGCGCTGGGCGTGCGGCCCGATCGGATTCCGGACAACACCGAGCAACGCGAATCGCTGTTCCGTTCCGCGCTCGCCGGTCGGCGCATGCTCGTGGTGCTGGACGACGTGGCCAGCTCGGACCAGGTCAACCCGGTGCTGCCGGGATCGGCCGATTGCCACGTGCTGGTCACCTCCCGGCGGCGGTTGACCGGGCTGACCGTCGTCTCCGACGCCGTGTCGCTCACACTCGGCCAGCTCGGCCGTGGCGAGTCCATCGACCTCATGACCGCGATTATCGGCGAGCAACGTGCGGCACAGGACCCCGCAGCGGTCGCGGCGATCATACGCCGGTGCTCCCGGCTTCCCCTGGACCTCCGTGTTGTGGCCGAGCACATCACGGCGCTGCCACAGACTCCACTCGCTGCGTTCGTCGACGAGTGGACCGCTGTCAACCAGCGGTTCCCGAACAGTCAACGAGGTCACCAGAACAAGCTGACCGAATGACTCGGATAATGGAGGTGAGGATCTGGTGTCCTGGCGAGGGCTATCCGCAGGGCAACTGGACCGGGGTCCACCCGGCTGGGGCGGGGGAGAAGGGGGATGGTGTCGGTGGAACATGAGAATGTGACGGAGTCGTCGGATCGGCGGCCTTTCATCCGCGCTGGGGACAGTACGGCGGCTTCCCTCAGTCCCCGGCAGGTCCAGATACTCACGCTGGTCGCTGCCGGGCTGTCCAACAAAGAGATCGCGCGCAAGCTTCGCATCTCGCCGAAAACCGTGGAATCGCACCTGCAGCGGCTGTACGACCGCCACGGTGTTCGGCGGCGTGCCGCGCTGGTGGCGCAGTGGATGGCCAGCACCGCATGAGTTCAGCCGTGGGCGCACGGGCTGGTCGTGCTGAAGAGGTAGTTCCGGTGCTGTGGGGTGACTTCCCGGACTGCTCGCCATCCGCCGTGCTGCCAGGCGAACATCCGGTAGCCGAAGCCGGTCAGCCAGTCCATCAGCGCAGCGGGGGTGTGCCCGAAGCGTCGCACGTGCCGCTCCTCGATTTCCAGTAGGAGGCGGGGGCGCGCACGTGTGATGAGCTCGTGTCCCCCGCGCAACACGTCCCATTCAGCACCTTCCACGTCTGCCTTGATGAAGTCCACGTGGTGTAGGCCCAACCGGTCGCAGAACCGGTCCAACCGCTCGGCTGGCACGGTGACCTCGACGTGGCCGCCGAACTCCTCGTTGGAGCCGAGGCCAAGGGTGCCCCGCGTGATGAAGGACCTGCCGGTGACCAGCCGGCCCTTTCGCATCGGCACGCTCATCGAGAGCGTGTCGTCGGTCGAAGCCAGCGCGATCCCATGCTTGTGGACAGTTGGTCCGCTGCGGAGCCCGAGCAGCGCCGACGGCGTGGCGTGGGCGAACAGAAGCGGCTCGATGCTGTGCACAGCGCCGCGCGGACCAACCAAGGCAGCCAGTTCTGCCGTGTATATGCCCATGGCGGCGCCGACATCGAGGCACACGTCGCCGGGACGGACCACCTGCTGAAGTCCGAGGAGTTCGTCTTCCACCCACGGAGTCATTCGCGCCAGTGAGCGGACAGCCAGCCGAACCGCCGTGGCACGTATTCCCTGGCCGCGGTCGGCAGGGAACTCGACCCTCGCGTCAGCCCGCTCGGTGGTCCTCCTGCGCAAGTCGACCATCATCGCTTTCCTTACGGCCGGGACGAATCGTTCCTCACCCTCGAGGCTATGGACGGTCACGGTTCCGGTCGTCACTCCTTGGCGCTGAACATGGGGAGTCCGTGCGGGGCACGTGGCTCGCACGGATGGCTCTCGGGAGCTACGCCGCTGGCCCGCTCGAGGGACGCGCCGTCCCCACCAGAGGCCTACCGTGGTGGTAGCGCTGAGAGCCTGGCGTCCGTGCGGTTCCCGGGCTTGACCCGGTGCTGAGGGGAGTTTCGTTGGAGGCGTTGCCGGTGACACGAGCACGATGGTGGTCGGGAATCGCGCGCCGGCGGCGTGGGACGGTTGCCGGTGGCCGCGCGGTCCGCTACGCGACGTGGGGCGGCGCCCTCCTGTTGTGGTTGCTGGCCAGCTGGTCGTTCGCGGACGCGCTGCAGGCGGCGGGCGGGGCCTGGTCCACGTGGCCGGCCCGGTTCGGCCTCGCCGTGCTGCTCGCCGCCGGGCAGTCCGTGCCACTGGTGTGGTGGCGGAGCAGGCCGTTCCCGGCGTGGCTGGTGCTGTTGGTCATGGACGCAGCCGGGCGGCTGTGCGAAGTCGCCGCCGGGCTGCAGGCGGGGCAACTGAGCACGCCAGGGCAGTTCGCCGGTGTCGTCGTCCTTTTCGGCGCCGGCGTGGTGCTCCCGCGGTGGTACGCGGCCGGGCTGGCCGCCGCGACCGTCGCGTTCCTGCTGCTGACCCAGCCGGCGCCGCACGTTGGCGTGGTACTTTTCGTCACCGTCACCGCGACCCTGCTCGGCATGTCGACCGCCGCGCGGTACCGTGCGGAGCGCGATCTCGAACGCCACCGTTTGGCGCAGTCGCAGCTGGCCGAACGGAGCCGGATCGCCCGTGAACTGCACGACGTGGTGGCCCACCACATGTCCGTTGTCGCCGTACAGGCCGAGACCGCGCGGTTCCGGCTGCCGGACACAACGCGAGCGCAGGCCGAGGAGTTCGCGTCGATCGCCGCGACCTCACGCCGGGCACTGGACGAGATGAGGCGGTTGCTCGGAGCGTTGCGGGCCGAGGGCGAGCCGGAACATACGCCCCAGCCGACCGTGCACGATCTGCCGGAGCTTGTCGCGTCAGTGCGGCGGGCCGGCTCCCCGGTGCGGGCCGAGCTCGATGAGCGCCTGGTGGACCTGCCGGCCGTGCCCGCGCTCGCGGTGTACCGCATCGTGCAGGAGGCTCTGAGCAACGCGGTGAAACACGCCCCGCGGCGCACGGTCGACCTCGGCGTGACCGTCATCGACGGCGTGGTCCGGATCGTGGTCAGCAACCCCGCTCCCGAGGCGGCCGGCCCGGTACGGTCCGGCGGTCTCGGCATACCCGGCATGAGGGAGCGCGCCGAACTGCTCGGCGGCTGCCTGTATGCGGGCCCGGGGTCCGGCAACTTCGTGGTTCGGGCCGAGATTCCGTTGCCGGGCGGTGACCGATGATCCGTGTCGTGATCGTGGACGATCAGGCGATGGTGCGGGAGGGTTTCGGCGCGCTGCTGGGTAGCCAGCCGGACATGAAGGTGGTGGGTACCGCGGGCGACGGGCGGCATGCCGTGGCGCTGTGCCGTCGGCAGCGACCGGATGTCGTCCTGATGGACGTGCGCATGCCAGTGCTGGACGGCCTCGCGGCCACGCGCGAGCTGCTCGCCGCCGGGGAGCCGTGGCACCCGAAGGTGCTCATGCTCACCACGTTCGACATCGACGAATATGTCTTCGAGGCACTGCAAGCGGGTGCGAGCGGATTCCTCCTCAAGGACGCCACCGCGGAGGACCTGGTGGCCGGCGTCCGAACTGTGGCCAGCGGACAGGCACTGCTGGCCCCGACCGTGACCCGCCGTCTGATTGAGCGGTTCGTCGCGCAGAACCCGGTCAGGCCGGCGAACGACAGCCTGCTGACCACCCTGACAGCGCGGGAGACCGAAGTGCTGCGCCTTGTCGCGAGGGGGCTGTCCAACGCCGAGGTCGCCGCCGAGCTCAGCCTCGCCGAGGAGACGGTGAAGACCCACGTCGGGCGCATCCTCGGCAAGCTCGGCCTGCGCGACCGGGTGCAGGCGGTGGTGTTCGCCTACGAGACCGGGGTGACCATCCCGGGCCGCCCCTCAGCCCGGGGTGACCGGTGATCCGAACCAGCGTGCCGCCATCCTGGCGAATCCCTCCCGCGGCTCGCCCACAGCCGACGCCCACGCCACGTACCCGTCCGGCCTGACCAGCATCGCCGCCAGCCCGTCGAACCCATCGCCCTCGGGGGTCGGCGCCGTCACGATCCGCAGGCGGTCCGACCACCCGCTCGCCGCGTGCCGTACTTCCGGATCGTCGGCCAGGTCGATCAACACGCCCCTGCCGTCGCCGAACAACCTGTTCACCCGGACCTCGCCGGCTGGCGTCGCCAGCCGAAGATCCGGTGCGGCGCGGCCCGCCAACGGATGGCCGCAGTCGGTGGGGTAGCGCAGGTCGATCATCGAGTACATCGCGTGCAGCCGCCGCTTGACCTCTGGCAACCGCATCAGCTCACCGAAGAACAGGTCGAACACGGGCGTGTTGCGCTCGGCAGGATCCAGGATCGCCACCGCGGCCCGGGAGTTGTGCAGAGCGCGCGCCGCGACGGAGCGGCGCTCACCGTGGTAGGTGTCCAGCAGGCTGTCCGGCGCGCGGCCCTTGACCGCCAGTGCGAGCTTCCAGCCCAGGTTGACGGCGTCCTGCAGGCCAAGGTTGAGGCCCTGGCCGCCGAACGGCGGATGCACGTGTGCCGCGTCACCGGCGAGCAGGACCCGGCCGAGCCGGTAGTGGTCGGCCAGCCTGCAGTTGTCCGTGAACCGCGTCAGCGACTCCGGCTCGGACAGGGTCACATCGAGCCCGCTGGTCCTGCGCAGGCTGGCCTGCACCTCGGCCAGAGTGACCGGTGCCGCGCGGTCCACCGGAGCGGCGTCGAACTCGATCGTCACGACCCGGCTCGGTGCGAGCGCGTACGCGACGACACCGTTGCCGGTGCGGCGCCACTGCCGGCCTAGCGCGTCCGGATCGTCTACCGTGACCACTGCCTGGTAGCCGACGACGCCGGTGTCGCCGCCGGGGAAACCAATGTGGGCGGACTTGCGCACCACGCTCCGGCCCCCGTCGCAGCCCACCACGTAGGCCGCTTGGACGACGTGCGTTTGCCCTGACGGGCCCCGCGCGATCACGTCGACCCCGGAGGAGCCCTGCCGGATACCGGTGACCTCATGGCGGCGCCGGACCTCCGCGCCGTCGCGTACCGCTCGGTCGTGCAGGACGCGTTCCAGCACACCGGGCTTGATCGGCAGTATCTCCGGTGCCTCGCCGTCAGGTCCCCGCCCGGTCATCATGCGGGAGTCGACGACGCCTGACAGGGCGTGGATCAGCTCGTCCAGCAGGTCCCTGCGGTCCAGCGCCTCGATCGTGCGAGCCGTGATGCCGGGTGCCCGCAGCCGGGTGTCGAAGTCCTCCTGGCGTTCCAGCACGACCACGTCGAGCCGTGCGAGCGCCAGCTCGCAGGCGAGCATCAAGCCGACCGGGCCACCGCCCACGATAGCGACGTCGTGCTGACGAGGCTCGGTCACGGCGCCCGCCTTTCCGCGGCGGGCCGGTGCAGCTCCCGGTGCGCGCTGTCGAGCAGATCGACCAAGGTGGCATGGTAGCAACCGGCGAAGGTAGCGGTGGTGACCGACGAGTCGCGGGGCACGCCGCCGTCGATCCGGTTTGCCTGGACGTCGTCACCGGCCGGGTCAAGGCGGGGAGGGAGCACGCCGCCCAACGCGCGAAGCGCGATGGAAGCCTCGATCAGTCGGTCCCAGTTCCGGTGGGCGCGCGAGTGTTGTGCCACGCGATTCACGATGGCCCGGATCGCCACCAGCTCGCCCGCGTCGAGGCCCGGCCGCCTGCCGCCGAGGTCGGTGACGTAGATGATGGCGTGGGTGATCCGGTACGCCTCGGTCGAGAGGCACTCGCCGAGCCGTGGGTTCGCCAGCAGCTGCCTGCGGCAGAACGAGTCCCAGTCGGGTTCCTGCCGGACGAAGCCACCCTTCCAGAGGGAGTGGATCTGGCCGACCGAGGTCGGGCGGCACCCGGCCAGCCACAGCTCGCGCATCACGTGCTCGCACGCCGGATCTCGGAAGCCGGACGCCCGCAGCCACGCGTAGGGCTGCATCCGGTACAGGCCGTCCTCGTGCTCGGCCAGCGCCAGGCCGAGCAGCCGCTCGTCGGTGCATTGGGCGTGGAGGAAGTCCCGCCATCGCTCGAGCTGCGGCAGCCGCGTTCCGATGTGTCGCTGCCAGTCGACCAGGTAGGCGTACACCATTGCCAGCTCGCCGAGCGGTTTGAGGCGGGACCGGTGCCCTGACGACGGCACGAAGTGCCGCAGCCGTTCGGTGATCCACGCCGTGCTTTGCGCTATTCGGGCGTCAGCCATCGGCACCGCCCGCTGAGCGCAGCAGCTCCTGTGCGAGCAACGTGCCGATGACCCGCTGCCGCGTCGCCGGGTCGACGACGTCGCCTTCCAGTCGCGTGACGCCGTCGTAGGGGCCGCAGGCCGCGCTGCCGTGCAGGGCGGTTCGGAGCGCCGCCGACGCCTCCTGGGAGAGCCGGTAGAGCCGCAGGTTCCGTTTGTCCAGCAGGACCCCGCAGAACGGAAGTTCGGTGAAGACCACGTGCTCGGCGAGCCGGACCGCGTGCGCCATCAGGACAGCCCTTCCAGCCATTGTTCGACGATGCACAACCGGGCGATCTCCTCGCCGTTGCGGTGCGCCCGGCCGCGGCTGAGCCCCGCGACGAAGTCTCGGCTCAGCACGCCGAGCCGGCACAGGTGCGAGTTCTCGCCGAGCAGTGCCCGGCAGGTCTCGAAGTTCTGGTTGACATACACAGCGGAGATCGCGTCGATCCTCGCCTGCTGCATCCGGCGTGCGCCGACGCCGGGGTAGGCCAGCCGCAGCGCGAACTTGTCGACCGTCATGCCGTGGCCGAAGCCCACGCGGTGGCGGCTGGGCAGGGCGAGGGCGTACTCGATGACGTCCCTGTCGGCGTAGGGAGTGGTGAAGAACCTGTGCTTGGGCAGGCAGTGGTTGAGCCAGGCGGCCTGCAGGTTGGGCGTGTTGAAGGCCTCGGCGAGCAGGAACAACGACGTGATACCGCGGGGCAGCTTGCGCCTCCCGCCGAACCGCCGCACCGCGGCGCGGACGCTGTCGCCTGCCCGGTCCGCCGCCGCGCGCAGGGCTGCGGTGACCGTCTGGCCCGCTTCGGGAGTGAACCCAACCGGGTGCACGATCACGTCCCGGCTGGGCAGCGCGACCGTCGGGTCTCCCGTGGCGAGCCGGTAAAGGTGCCGAAGGACGCTGCCCGAGTCGAACGCCGCGCCGGCGGCGTTGCGCAGCCCTTGCCACACCGGCTCGCCCGCGACCGTCGGGTCGAGCAGCCGCGGGCCCGCGATCTCGAACAGGCCGCGCTGCAGGTCGTGCGCGAGAAGCTGGTCGGCGAGGAGGCCGGACAGCACGAAGGTCGCTCCGTTCGTCTCGGCCTGCTCGACTGCCGCGGACACCCCGTGCGTGGGCACGTGGGTCTGCGGCAGCCCCCCGTTGTCGGTCACGTGCAGGTAGTCCCCGCCCGGCCGGGTGTGTTTCGTCATCTCGTACGGCACCCAGGACAGCCCAGAGTCCACGGCAATGCGCTCGGCCGCGCGCCGGTCGGCCTCGTAGCCGGGGAACGACTCCATCGTGTAGTGCACGGCCGCGCCCTTGCCCGGCTGCCTCCCCACTTCTCCTGCGACGGCGGCGGAGTCGATTCCGCCGCTGAGCGAGACCACCGCCGCCGGCTGCTCGGCCAGCATCCGGTCGCACGCCCTGCCCAGCCGCTCGCGCAGGCCGCGCGCGGCATCGGCGACCGTGCGGGGGAGGTGCTCGACGGGGGCGAACTCGTCGAACCGGGTGATCCTCGGCTCATGCCCGGCGGCCAGCGTGAGGCATTCTCCGGCGGGGAGCCTGTGGACATCGGTGAACCACGACCGGTCGTGCGGGAATCCGCGCTCGGCGACGATCATCGGCAGGAGTTCGACGTTGACATCGCCGAGCCTCGGTTGGCCACCCGGCAGCAGGTGGGCCGGATCCGATGCCCAGGCGAAACGGTCCCGGCCGGCGCGCCAGAACAGCGGGATCAGCGCGTTCACGGAGCGGTACAACCGCAGTTCGCGGTCATCGCCGCGCAGGTGGGCGAGCACGAAGTCACCGCGCAGCCGGCGAACCGCCCTGTCACCGTGCTCGTCGAGCAGCTCCTGCACGGCGAGCAGCGTCGAACCGCGCCGCTTGGCCAGCCCGTGGGGCAGGCTGCCGTCATCGAGCCATCCGGTCAGCAGGAGCCGGTCGGCGGCTCGTGCGTCCCCGGCGGGGTCGTCGACCGGCCCCTGGTGCAGCCGGCCGCGCGGAGAGTCGTCGTCCCATACTGGCACGGCCTCGCCGGTGCCGAGGTGGGCTCCGGCGTTGGGGTCGTAGGGCATCGGCACGATCCCCGACATGCCGAACGCGGTCGTCACCACGGCTCCTCCTCGGGATACCGGTGCAGTTCGACGTAGCCGAGTGGCCTTTCTCCCGGTCGGCCGACCAGTGGCAGCGAGCCGAGCGCGGGCCACGCGTGCAGTTCCTCACCACCCGAGGCGATCTCGATGACCGGGTAGCCGATCACGACGTCGGCCGGGAAACCGACGCGGCGCAGGCCGGCGCAGACCCCGAGGGACTCGTGCAGGCACAGGTGCTGCCCACCGAGCGTACGGGCCAGTCCCAGCAGACGCCATGCCGCGTCCCGCGCGCAGAACACCGCGGCCTCGGTGTTCCGGTGCCGGTCGGGTCTGTCCGTGTTGACCGGGGGAATCAGCGGCAACGCGGTGGTGAGGCCGCCGTTGCGGAACGCCCGCCCCACGCGCAGGTACGCCGCCGTCGCGGCGACGAGTTCCCTGCCGCGCACCGGCATCGACGGGGGCACCGGAGTGTCACCGAGCATCAGGTGGCGCAGCTGCCCCAGTAGCTCACGCCTGCTCTCGGTTCTCGTCAACATCTGCTACCTCGGAGCCTGTCGGTACTCGTGAGTGGTAAGACGAGTGAGGACTCGCCTTACCACTCACGAGTTGCGTCTGACCGATTGACCGGTTTTCGGTTACCGGCCTGTTGTCACGGGGTCCAGTCGCCGTCGATGAAGTCGTCCGTCGGGCCGGTCCAGCCCATCGTGACCTCCTCGACCATGCCCACGAACTCGACCTCGACCTCGGTGTTCGGGGTGTTCTCCTGCATTTCGGCACCTCCTTTTGGGGATCCGGTTGAGGCTTTCGGCATTCGGGCGCCCGAAACCGACGGTGGCCGAAAGCGCGAAGCCGGGACAGTCGGGATATTCATTTCGGTGAAATCGACGCGGTGAGGTCCCCGAAGTGTTTTCCCTGCGGGGAAAATACCTACAGCCGGATCGCGCCCGTCTCGCTAACGTGGCATCGAGTCGATTACTCCAACGGCTGCGGGGAGCGGACCATGCCAATCAACGACGGTCATCTCGACCAGCTGCGGGAAGATGGGTACACGCTGGTCACCGAGTTCCTGGACGGCGAGTGGCTGCGGCACTGCCGGTCCGAGGTCGCCAGATACTTCCCGGACAGCGAGGAGTTCGCTGCGGCTCCCGAGCGTTACCGCGGGCTGCGCAAGTCGGCCGGGTTCCCCTATGAGGGCGACACGCTCAACCACGTTTCCACGCATCCGGACCTGATCGCCTTCGTCGAGCAGGTACTCGGCTGTTCAGACGTGCGCCTTGGCGACTCGATCCTCCAGGCCAAGTACGGGCCGGAGCTCAGTCCGGGCAACGATCAGCGCCTGCACAACGACGCGTGGGGACGCAACTGCCTCGTGTATCCCGGCACGGAAGCAGCGTTCCACCGTGTCTTCGCCATCGTGTACTACACCGACGTGACGGCTGAGGCCGGTCCGACGTACGTCGTGCCCAAGAAGTACACAGAGGACATACCGTTGCTGGACGAGACCGGCAATTCCGCGTACGGCCAGCGCGAGTTCCCGGAGCTGTACGAGCGGGAGGAGCCCGTTCTCGCCCCAGCCGGTTCGGTGCTGCTGTTCACCGGCCACACCGTGCACCGGGGCTCGGGTGTCACCGAACCGGTCGGCCACCGGTTCGCGCACTTCCTGAACTTCCATGCGGCCGAGTCGATCTGGCTCGACAAGCAGAGCTGGGCGGGATCCCCGGCATCGCCAACGGGACCAGCGCTGCGCCGGTTCATCGAGTCAGCCACCCCGCAACAGCGGCAACTGCTTGGCTTTCCCGCACCGGGTTCCCCGTACTGGAACGAGCGGACACTGGCTGGGGTCGCCCGGCTGTATCCGGGAATGGACATGGTGCCCTACGAGACCGTCCACGTGCCGGTGATGTGATCGGGTCGCGTTCCGGAACAGGCACCGAGCGACTGCTGGCCGACGTGAGGATCCGGCATGACCGAACTGATGATCGAGGCGGACCGGCTCACCCGGGTGTTCGGCGACGTCACGGCGCTCGACACGGTCACCTTAACGGCGCCGCGCGGTGCCGTGCTGGGGCTGCTCGGCCACAACGGGGCAGGCAAGACCACATTGGTCAACGTCCTGACCACGCAGGTGCCGCCGTCGTCCGGCACGGCTCGCGTTGCCGGGCTGGACGTGAGGCAGGGTGACCAGATCCGCGCGTTGATCGGACTGGCCGGGCAGTTCGCTGCGGTGGACGGCCAGCTGTCCGGCCTGGACAATTTGATTACGGTCGCCCGGCTGCTCGGCGCCGGTCGGCGTGCCGCTTACGCGCGTGCCGCCGAGCTGCTCGACTTGTTCGGCCTCGCCGGGGCGGCCCGGCGGCCGGCGCGCACGTACTCCGGCGGCATGCGCCGCCGCCTCGACCTCGCGATGAGCCTCGTCGGTCACCCCGAGGTGATCTTTCTGGACGAGCCGACGGCAGGGCTGGACCCGGAGAGCCGGCTGGTGCTGTGGCGGATCGTCGGGCGGCTGGCGCGGGACGGCATCACTGTCCTGCTCACCACGCAGTACATCGAGGAGGCGGACCGGCTTGCCGACGCCATCGTCGTGCTGAGTGGTGGGCGGGTCGTCGCGTCAGGAACTCCAGCCGAGTTGAAGGCACAGGTTGGTACCAGCTCGGTGCGCGTGACACCGGTCTGGCCGCACGGCCCCGCCAGGGTCCTGGACTGCTTGTCCGAAGCCGGTTTCCGGGCCTTCGCCGGACCCGGTGCCCGTTCGGTCAGCACGCCGGTCGCCGAGCCCGGCCTTGTCGCGTCAGTCGTGCGCGCCCTCGATGCTGCGGGGATCGGAGTGTCCGAGCTGAACGTCACCGAACCGACCCTCAACGACGTGTACCTCAACCTGATCAAGCCGGAGCCGGTCCGATGACCACCGTGTCACCCGCCCGCTTGGCCCGCCGATCCGGCCCGGTATGGCATGGAGCGCCTGCCCACAGACAGGTCAGTGTCCTTATCGGTCGATCGCTCCGGACCTATGTGGCTGACCGGAGGCTGCTGGTGCTGAACCTGTGTCAGCCGGTGGTCCTTCTGCTGTTGTTCTCCCAGGTGTTCGGCGCGATCGCCAACCCGGAGCTGCTTCCGCCGGGAACGGCGTATGTGGACTACCTTCTTCCGGCGTTGCTGGTGACGACGGTGATGGGACCCGCGACCAACTCGGGCGTCGGGTTGGTCCGGGACATGACGGGTGGCTTTCTGACGCGGCTGCGTTCGATGCCGGTCGACCCGTGCTGGATCCTTCTCGCCCGCAGCGTCTCGGATGTCGCGAGAGTCGTCGCCCAGTTGATCGTCCTCGTGATCGCGGGGGTGGTGCTCTTCGGCTTCGTGCCGGCGGGCGGCCCGCTCGGCATGCTCGCGGCCCTTGCCGTGGCTGTCCTGGTCGCCTGGACACTGACCTGGATCTTCCTCGCTCTCGGGTCCTGGCTGCGCGATGTCGAGATGATGCAGAGCATTGGCGTCATCTCGGTGTTTCCGTTGATGTTCGCCTCCAGCGCCTTCGTGCCGGTGCACGCGTTCCCCGGCTGGTTGCAGGTCGTGGCCATGGCGAATCCGATGAGCCACGCGATGAGGGCCACCAGGGAACTCGCACTCGGCTGGTCGACAGGGCATACGCTCCCGGCGGTGGCGACCTGTGTCGGGTTCCTGGCGCTGGGGATGTTCTGCGCTGTCCGCGGCTTCCGGCGACCGATCGTCGGGTAGTCGACGGAGAATCTGAAGGGGTGGCCCATGAAACCACTGCGCATCGTGTTCCTCAGCGGGTCGCTCGGCGTGAACGCCCGCGCCGACCGGCTCAGCCAGTGGTGTGCGCGCAGGGCCGCCGCTTGCGGTGCGGGTACCACTGTCTTCCGTGGTGAGGACCTGGAGTTCCCCATGTACCGGCCTGATCGGCCGGAGCGAACCGAGCGCCAGCGGCTGTTCGTCGAGGCTCTCGCGGGCGCCGACGGCGTCGTGACGATCTCCCCCTCGTACCACGGTACACCGTCCGGCCTGCTGAAGAACGCCCTTGACTACCTGAACGACCTCGGCGACGACCCCCGTCCGTTCCTGGACGGGAGGGCGATCGGCTGCGTCGCGATCGCGGGCGGCGAGCAGGGGGCGGTCTCGACACTGAACACGTTGCGCGCCATCGGCCACGCGATGCGGGCGTGGCCGGTGCCCCTCGGGGTCACGTTGTCCGGCGAACGCGCGAACCTCGCCGCCGACGGCGCCCCGCTCGACCCGGCCGCCGCCCATCACCTGGAGATCATGCTCGGGCAGGTGCTCGCGCTCGCGACGACGGCGACGTTCCGCGATCGTGCTGCCACTGCCCCGGCCTGAGTGGCGTTCCCGAGATGGGGGGGCGCCCGGCGTGCGTGTGATAACCCGATGAATCAAGAGGAAGGGGACCCGATGATCGGCAACAACTCGGCGTTCGATGCGCTGGTGAGTTCACTGGGCGAACCCGAGGCGACCGCGCTGCGCGCCTGGCTGCGGGGGCGAGCCGGCGATCAGGACGGTGGCTGGGATCCGCTGACCTTCCTGCGCGACCGCGAGCGAACCTCCAGGCCGTTGGCGCGCCCGGTCGACGATGACCCCAACGCGATCCGGCGAATCGGTGTCATCGGTGGCGGCACCGCCGGCTACCTGACCGCGTTGGCCTTGAAGGCGAGGAGGCCGTGGCTGGACGTGACGGTCGTGGAGTCGTCATCGATCCCGGTGATCGGCGTTGGCGAGTCGACTGTGCAGTCGATCGTGCCTTTCCTGCACCACTATGTGGGGATCGACCCGGTCGAGCTGTACCGGAGGGTGCAGCCGACATGGAAGCTGGGCATCAGGTTCGACTGGGGACCGGACCCTGCCGGGTTCATGGCCCCGTTCGACTGGAGCGCCAACTCCGTCGGCATGCTGGGCTCGTTGGCTACGCAGGGAAACATCAACGCGTTCACCCTGCAGTCCTTGCTGATGGCGGCCGACCGAACCCCGGTGTACCGCGTGGATGATCGGCTCGTGTCACTCATGCCGTACCTGCCGTTCTCCTACCACTTGGACAACCAGCCGCTCGTCGCGTTCCTCACCGACCTCGCCCGCGGCCGTGGGATCGGATATGTCGACGCGAAGATCGCGGACGTGGTGCTCCGCGGCGACGAGTGGGTCGATCACCTGAGGGCGGACGACGGGCGACGGCTCGACTTCGACTTCTACGTGGACTGCACGGGATTCCGGTCGATGCTGCTGGGCACGGCGATGCGGACCCCGTTTCACAGCTACGCCGACAGCCTCGTCAACGATTCGGCAGTGATCGGGAACGTCGGGCACGGTGGGCTGCTGAAGCCGTACACCACGGCGAGTACGATGAACGCCGGCTGGTGCTGGACCATCCCGACCGTGCCGAGCGACCACCTCGGGTATGTGTACTGCTCCGCCGCGATCTCGGACGAGCGGGCCGCGGAGGAGCTGGCGGGCAGGTTCCCGGGCGTGACGGCGCCGGAGTTCGTCCGCTTCCGCACCGGAAGGCACGCCCGCGCCTGGCGCGGCAACGTGATGGCGATCGGCAACTCCTACGCGTTCGTCGAACCCCTGCAGTCCAGCAGTCTGCTGATGATCACGTTGATGGTCATGATGCTGACCCAGACGCTCCCGGCGTCCTGGGACGACGCGGGTACGCGCACCGCCTTCAACATGTCGATCGCCAAGAAATGGGACGCCTTGCGTTGGTTCATCGCGGTGCACTACCGGTACAACACCCGGCTCGACACACCGTACTGGCGGGATGCCCGCGCGAACGTGGAGGTGTCGGGTATCGAGCCGCTGGTGGAGGCCTATGTCGAGGGGGCGCCGCTACAGCTGCGGGACGCGTACACGCGTGGCGCGGTGCGCGCCGCCGTCCGCACCTTCTACGACCTGCAGGCGTACGACTGTGTGCTGGCCGGGCAGAAACTTCCCGCGAGGATGATGCCGATGGCCGAGGACGTCGAGACGTGGCGGGAACGCAAGCGGGCAGCGGACAGCCTCGTCACACGAGCATTGCCCCAGCACGAGGCGTTGGCGGCGTACCACGAGCATCCAAGCCTGCACAAGGAACTGATCGACGGCGCCGACAGCTGGACGGGCCCGCGGCAGCCGATCAGGCTGGTGTGACGGTCAACGCCACCTCGGGCGACGGGTGGGCGAGTTCCTATCCGCCTTGCCACACCACGCCCCGTGCGTCACGCCACCCCGGCGCTGTGGTTCGGCGGCCGTCCAGAAAGCTGTGTCTGTGTGCGGTCAAGGACTGCTACTCCAACAAGATCGTCGGATACTCCGTCACCTCGCACATGCGGGCCTCACTCGGCGTCAGCGCGCTGCGCAACGCGATCGCGCTGCGCGACCCGCGCGGTGTCGCGCTCGCGTGCGGCCTCCCGCACCGGCTTGCCCGCTCGGACCAGGGAAACCGCGCGAGCGCGGAACTCGGGAGGACAAGCCTTCGGCATGATCGACAGCCTTCCAGGCGACAAGCCATCGACTCCACAGACCCGAGTCCGCCATCAGGGGATAACGCCAGCTGGAAAGCGAACCATCCGTCGTGCTGGCTCCGTCAGCGCGGTTTGCTCGCATTGACGCTCGCGACTCCCAGTACGTTCAGAAAGGCCAGAGCGTCGGCACCTTGGGATCCTGGCCGCGCGCTGTAGAGCACGAGGCGCTGGTCGCGATCGGTGAGCGTGAGCGAGTCACAGTCGACGGTGATCTCCCCGACGACCGGGTGACGGAACGTCTTCGTGAGCGTCGGCGCAGCCTGCACGTCGTGCCGCTGCCAAAGCCGGGCGAATGCCGGACTGGCGCCGCGGAGCTCGTCGACGAGGCCGGTCACCGCGGGATCAGACGGGTACCGGGCGAGGGTGGACCGGAGCTCCATGACGACGTGGCGCCCGAACTCTGCGGCGTCGGAGATCCCGTACAGCGTCGCACCGGCGCGCGCCGACCCGAGGAATGCCCGGCGCGCGAGGTTACGGTCCTCCGGGGCGAGTTCGGCAAAGTCCTCCATGAGCGCGGCCGCGAGGTTGTTCCATGCGAGCACCTCGAAGGAGGCGGATATCACGACAGCGGCCGTCTGCGGCAGCCGCTCGAGGAGCGCAAGGATGCTCGGGCGGACGTCGCGCCGGTGCAGTCCGGCGCGGCTCGGCGCAGTGCCCGCGAGGACGTGGAGGTGGTCGGATTCGGCGTCGGTGAGCCTCAGCGCGTCGGCGATCCCCGCGAGGACTTCGGCCGACGGGCGCGGCGCCCTGCCCTGCTCAAGCCGGACGTAATACTCCGTGGAGATGTGCGCGAGGACCGCGACCTCCTCGCGGCGAAGACCCGGTGTCCGGCGTCGCGAACCCGAGGGGAGGCCGACGTCCTCCGGCTGTAGCCGCCCACGACGGCTACGGAGGAACGCCCCCAGTTCCTGCTTGTCCATACCTCAAGTCTGCACGCTGCGCGCCGACAGATCCTGGTACTGCCTGTGCCTGTATCCGGCCTGAAGGCTGGCCCGATGCTGTCGTCATGACGAGCAACATCGACAGAGCACCCATCGGCCTGCTCACCGGCAAGGTTGTGTTCATCACCGGCGCCAGCCATGGCATCGGAGAGGCAGCAGCCCGGCTCTTCGCCGCCGAAGGGGCCGCCGTCGTGCTCGCCGCCCGCAGCACCGACGCCCTCCAACGGATCGTCACCAAGATTCGTGCCGACGGCGGCATCGCCGACGCCGTACCCCTGGACCTCGCCGACGGTGCGAGCATCCGCGCGGCGCTCAACCGCGTCGAGGAGCTGCACGGACGGCTCGACGGTGCCTTCAACAACGGCGCGGCGATCCAGCAGCCCGGCCCGCTCGACACAACGAGCGATGAGGACATCGACGAGCAGTTCGCGGTGAACTTCCGCTCGCACTGGACCGCCATGACCGCCGAGGCCACGCTCATGCGCCGGAACGGTGCCGGGGCGATCGTCAACACCTCGAGCATCGGCAGTCGCCGCGCGAATCCGGAGCTTCCCGCATACGGCGCGATGAAGCGCGCACTCAACAGCATCACCGAGACTGCGGCCGTGACCTGGGGGCAGCAGGGAATCCGCGTGAACGGCATCACCCCCGGAGGCACCGCGACGGCGATGATCGAGGCATGAGAGGCGGAATCGCCAGGCGTCATCGAGCGCATCAACGCGGGCATCCCGCTCGGCCGGATGGCCGAACCTCGCGAGGTCGCCCAGGTAGCCGCATGGCTGCTCAGTGACCGAGCCTCGATGGTGACTGGCGCGATCGTGCCGGTGGACGGTGGCGCCGGCGCCTGAAAGGAACACACCGGGGCCCACTCAGAAAGCTGTTGGCGGCACCTCACCACAGCACAAGGTCGCTGATGCGGCGCTGGTGTCCTGCGTCTCGTGTCAGCGGCTACCACCGTGTCGATCGTGGTGAGACCACTTCAAGGAGAGCCACCGGGTACGCGTCTTGGCGACGCCGGCCGATGTGGCGGTCTGACCGCGCTGCGGTCAGCCGCAAGTACTCCCAATGTTATGGACATGTCGTTCATTTCACTGTAGCGTTGGAAATGTACTCGACGTTTATATCTAGGCTGAGGGGTAGGAGATGAGAAGCGACGAGCCTATGGGCGGCTTCGCGGACGATGCGCTCGTCCCCGCCGACGGAGAGCACGGGGCTGAGGCATTCATGCCTACTCGGCGGACGGTGCTGGTCTCGGCCGGCGCGGCGGCGGCAGTCACGGTGGCGGCTGGGAAGGGCGCCGGAGGGGCAGCATGGGCGAGCGCAGCCGGTGACACTCGCGTGCGCACCGTCGGGGCAGGGGAATCGGTTGAGGTCGCCTTGTCGGTCAACGGGCAGCGGCGCACGGTGACCGTCGAGCCGAGAGTCACGCTGCTCGACGCGCTGCGGGAACGGCTGGGTCTGACCGGCACCAAGAAGGGCTGTGACCGGGGCGAGTGCGGCGCGTGCACGGTGCTGGTCGGTGGTGAGCGGATCAAGTCCTGCTTGACCTTGGCGGTGATGCGGCAGGGGGCCGAGGTCACCACCGTGGAAGGGCTGGCCTCCGGCGACGAGCTGCACCCGGTGCAGGAGGCATTCATCCGGCACGATGCGTTCCAGTGCGGTGGCTGCACGCCTGGCCAGATCATGTCCGCCGTGGCCTGCATCGACGAGGGACACACGGGCTCCGACGCGGAGATCCGCGAGTGGATGAGCGGGAATCTCTGCCGGTGTGCGGCGTATCAGAACATCGTTGCCGCCGTGCAGGACGCGGCCGACGCCGGGAAGAAGGTGCGGCGGTGAGGGCCTTCGGCTACACGATCGCGGGCAGTCCGGCCGAGGCGGTGCGCATCGCCGCCCGGATCCCGAACTCGACGTTCGTGGCCGGTGGCACCGACCTGCTGAACCGAATGCGCGACGGCGCGGAGTCGCACGAGCACCTGGTGGACGTCAACGGTCTCGATCTCGATGACGTCTCCGCCGATTCCGGGACGCTCCACATCGGAGCTCTCGCCCGGATGCGGCAGGTCGCCGAGCATCCCACGGTGCGGCGGGAGTTCCCCGTGGTGGCGGAGGCGCTGCTGGCCTCGGCGTCCCCGCAGGTCCGCAACATGGCCGCGATCGGCGGTAATCTGTTGCAGCGCACCAGGTGCGGGTACTTCCGGGACGCCCACGCGGCATGCAACAAGCGGGTTCCGGGCAGCGGTTGCTCGGCACTGGAGGGGCACAACCGGAGTCACGCGATCCTCGGCGGCAGCGACCACTGCATCGCCACGCACCCCTCGGACCTCGCGGTGGCGCTGACCGCGTTGGATGCCACCGTGCACCTGCTGGGGCCGGACGGCGAGCGGTCGGTTCCCATCTCCGAGTTCTACCTGCTTCCGGGATCCACGCCGGAACGGGAGACGCCGATGCGCCCCGGCGAGCTGATCACGCGTGTGGATGTGCCACGCACATCCGTGACCGCGCGTTCGCGCTACCTGAAGTTGCGGGACCGCGCGACGTTCGAGTTCGCGGTGGTGTCGGTCGCGGCCGCTCTGCGGAACAGGGGCCGCGTCGTACAGGACGTGCGGCTGGCCTTCGGAGGTGTGGGTACCCGGCCCTGGCGGGACACCCGGGTCGAGGCGGCACTGCGCGGACGGCCACTCTCCAGGCACACGATCGCCCGGGCGGGACGCACCCTGGTCCGGGATGCCAAGCCGTACGAGGGAAACGAGTTCAAGGTCGAGTTGGTCCAGCGGGCGCTGGAGAGCGTCCTCGGTGCTCTGGGAGATGTGCGATGACGAGGCTGGTGGGCCGGGGCGTCCCGCGTGTGGACGGCCGCGCGAAGGTCACGGGTGCGGCTCGGTACGCCGCGGACAACGAGATAGCAGGCGTGCTGCACGGGTTCCTGGTGATGAGCACGATCGCCCGCGGCGAGGTCAGAGAGATCGACCCGAGCGCGGCGCTGGCGCATCCCGGGGTCGTCGCGGTCTACACTCACGCCGACATGCGGACGTTGACCGTGCCGGGATTTCCGTACAACCGGACGTTCATTCCCATGCAGGACACCCGGGTGCACTACAGCGGCCAGCCGGTTGCCTACGTCGTGGCCGAGACGCTGGAGCAGGCACAGGAGGCGGCGAACCTGGTGCGGGTCCGTTACCGGGCGGAGCCACCCGTTGCCCGCCTGGCCGATGCGCCGGACGAGCCATTCCTGCCGGAGGGATTCCGGGCCGACCAGCCCACCGAGACCGTCCGGGGGGACGCCGCCACGGCACTCGAACAGGCGGAGGTACGCCTCGAACGGACCTACGGCAGTCCGATGCAGCACCACAACCCGATCGAGCCGCACACCACGACGGCGGTGTGGGACGGCGAAACGGTGACGCTGCACGAGAGCACTCAGGGCGTGGTCTTCACCCGCAACGTCGTGTCAGCCGTGTTCGGCCTGCCGCCGGCTGACGTCCGGGTCGTCTCGCAGTACCTCGGCGGCGGTTTCGGCGCCAAGGGGCCCGTGTACCCGCACACCCTGCTCACCGTGGAGGTGGCACGGCTGGCCCGCAGGCCGGTCAAGCTGGTGCTGTCGAGGGCGCAGATGTACACCTCCAACGGGCATCGCAGCGAGTTCCGCAACCATGTCCGACTCGGTGCCACCCGGCGCGGCACCCTGACCGCCGTGATCGGCACCTCGACGGCGCAGGTGACCCGTACCGACGAGCGGACCTTCAACACCAACGATTCCGCGGTCAACCTGTACGCCTGCCCGAACATCCACGTGCGACAGCTGGGTGTGCGGCTGGACCTGCCGACGTCAGGCTACATGCGCTCGCCCGAGACGACCGCGCACTTCGGGCTGGAGACCGCCATGGACGAGCTCAGCTACGAGATCGGTATCGACCCGGTGCAGCTGCGGATGCGCAACCTCCGTCCCACCGATCCGCAGAACGGCAGGCACACCGCGAGCCGGCACCTGCCGGCGTGCTACCGGATGGCGGCGAACGCGTTCGGCTGGAAGTGGCGCAACCCGCTCCCGGGCACGACCAGGGACGGTGACGAGTACATCGGCTGGGGCATGGCGACCGAGACCCACAGTCACAACGCGATCCGGTCCACTGTGGCACTCACCATCGGTCTGGACGGGCGGGCGACCCTGCGCACCGCCACCCAGGACATCGGCACCGGCACCTACACGGTGCTCACCCAGGTGGCCGCCGATGAGCTCGGTATGCCGCTCGGGCAGGTGACGACGCTGCTCGGGGACACCGCCTTTCCCGACGCATCGCTGTCGGCGGGGTCGTCCACGGTGCCGAGTGTGGTCGGTCCGGTGGCGGACGCGGCACAGGGCGCACGAGACCGGGTCATCGCACTCGCCACCACAGACCCGCGTTCGCCGCTGCACGGCGTGCCCGCCGAAGACGTCGACACCGAAGGCGGTCGGTTGTTCGCCCGCGGCGATCGCCACCGCAGCGACAGCTACCGCGACGTTCTGACCCGCCACGGGCGCCCGGTCGAGACACGAAGCCACGTCGAGAACACGCGCGGGCACTCGTTCGGCGCGGTGTTCGTCGAGGTCCGGGTCCAGCCACGGCTCGGCACGGTGCGCGTGAGCCGGGTGGCGGCCGCCTACGACTTGGGACGCGTACTGAACCACCGCACCGCGCGCGGACAGGTGATCGGCGGCGTCACCTGGGGTATCGGTTTCGCGCTGATGGAACACACGGCCGTGGACCCGAACACGGCGCGCGTCGTCAACCCCAACCTGTCGACATACCTGGTGCCGGTCTCCGCGGACACGCCCTCCGTGGACGTCGCGTTCGTGGACCAGCCGGACTCCGGGAGCAATGCCCTTGGTGCTCGCGGCTTCGGCGAGACCCCCGGAACCGGAGTGCCTGCCGCGATCGGCAATGCGATCTATCACGCCACCGGACGCCGGATCCGGGACGTGCCGTTCACCCAGGACAAGTTGCTGTGATCGCACCATCTCGCCGCGGGCCGGCGGTCGTGGGCATAGCTGAGTTCCGCTTACGACCGTCGGCCCGCGGCCCCGTAAAGAGCGTGGTCGACCAACCCTTCCACAATGGACTCGTCGAAGGGCACCTTGAGCACGAGCAGCCGGTGGTAGCAGGCGCCCCACAATTGGTCGACGATGATGTCGAGGTCGGCGTCTTCGCGTAGCTGTCCCTCCTGTTGGGCGATGCGCAGTCGTTGCCGGGCGAGTTCGCGCCGGGGGCGGGCGTAGCTTTCCGACCAGGCGTGGGCAAGGTTCGCATCCATCTGGGCTGCGCCGACGAGTTCGGACATGGGTTTCTCCGCGCCTTCGTCCTTCAGCCAGCGGACGAAGGCGCGGAGCTGGGTGATCAGGTCGGCGCGGAGGTCACCGGTGTCCGGGAACTCCAGTGTCCGTTCGCTGCGGGCGAAGTAGGCTTCGGCTGCGAGCGCGCCAGGCGAGGGCCACCACTTGTACAGCGTCACCTTGCTCGACCCGGCTTCCTTGGCGACGCGATCGAAGGTCACCGCGGACAACCCGTCGCGCAACAGGATCTGGCTCGCCGCGGCGAGCACACCGGCACGAACCTCGGCTGCCGGGCGGCGTCCCCGTCCTCGTCGTGCGTTCGCGGGCTGGGCGGACATCGGCACCTCACCTCTGGATGAGCCAAGTATTTGAACTACTTGTACATATTAACAAGGTGACAGCGAAGGTGCGCGGGCGGTGGCGGACCAGCCATGCCACGGCGGCCCCGCCGGAGAGGGTGAACCGGCGGTGCGTGGGTTCGTCGCGCAGATCGCCGCCATGGTCCGGGACGACAGTCCGGCAGACGTCGTCGCCGGGCTGGCCTCGCTGCCGCCGCCCGTGGACGAGGAGATTCTCGGGGGCGCTTTCGGTGCGGACAACGCGATGAACATGAAGCACGCACTGGCTCCCGGGGACGAGGGATGGGTGGCGGACCTGGTCGCCTGGCCAGCCCCGTGGGGTATCGACGTCACCGCGGTGCTCGACGCCTTGACGAAGGAGATTTGGCCTTCGCACGGCTCACCGGACACGGTCCAGCCCGGCGACTGGGATCCGCCTGCCCGCGTCTTCCCGGAACCCGGCGAACGTCGGGATGGGAGCTGGCTCGTGACGGGGCGGTCCGTGGTGAACCCGTCGTCGCCGCCAAGCCACGTGCCCGGCGTTCGCTCGGAACTCGGCGGTGATCCGTTCGTTCCCGCTGTCAGGGGACATGGCGTCGTTCGTGTCGTCCGGGATGGAGAAGGTACTCTCTTCACTGGTCGGAGCATTTGCGGCTCACCGCTGGAGTGCGGAGACCATCGGGCGTGCGGTGATGTCGAGGTAGACCCTGTCGAACTGATCCAATGTGGACTCAAGGTCGTGGGCCGCGATCAGGTCCAGGCTGGCCTTTCCCATCGCCGTCCTGGTGTGCTCGTCTGCCAGGACGGCGGCGAGTAGCCTGGCCAGCTCGGGCACGTCGCCGGGTGGGTAGAGCCAGCCGTTGTGTCCTGGGCGCACGAGGTGGGGGAGTGCCATCGCGTTCGCGGCCACGACCGGCTTGCCCGCCGCCATCGCCTCCATGGTCACGAGGCTTTGCAGCTCGGCGGTTCCTGGCATGCAGAACACGTCGCAGCGCCGGTAGGCCCGCACCAGTTCCTCGTCCGGGACGAAACCGTGGAACCGCACCCGGTCCGCGATGCCCAGGCGCGTGGCCAGCGCCGCCAGCCGGTGGCGTTCGCTGCCGTCGCCGACGAGTTCGACGCATACGTCCGGCAGGAGAGCGGCGGCCTCGAGTAGTTCGTGGACGTTCTTCTCCGCGTCCAGCCTGCCCACGAACAACACGGCCGGCGCGCTGGTGGGCTCCGGCGGTCCCGCGTAGTGCGCGCGGTCGATACCGCAGGAGATCGCCATCACCGGCCGGTTCAGGCCGTTGCGCTCCAGCAGCTCGGCCGCACGGGGAGTCGGCGTCGTGCACACCGTCGCGCGGCCGAAGACCCGGGCCAGGTCGCGCCACGCCAGCCGGGCGAGGGGACGGTGGGTGAAGCGGGGCAGCGGACCGTAGCCCAGCAGGTTCTCCGGCATGAAGTGGTTGGTGGCGACCACCGGGACGCCCGCCGCCGTGGCGGCACGGACCGCGCTGCGGCCGATGAGGAAATGGGCCTGGGTGTGCACGACATCGGGTTCGATCTCGGCCAGCAACGCCGGCACGGCTTTGGACGCCCGCCACGGCGGGCAGAACCGGAACGTCGGGTGGAACGGCGTACGCAGCGAACCGATCCGGTGCACCGTCACCCCGCCGGCCGTCTCGGTGAACGTCTCGCCGCCGGTCGACGGGCAGACGACGTGTACCTCGTGCCCTCGGCCGGCCAGTCCGGACGCCAGCCGGTACGCGAAGTTCGCCGCACCGTTGACATGCGGCGGGTAGGTGTCCGCGGTGATCGCGATGCGCAGCGGGCCCGCCCGGCGTTTCCGGCGGGCGGGCCCGGTGGGCGCGGCGGGTACCTCGCGGGCGAGGAGCGCGAGCCCGGCCACGGCGACGGCGCCGGGCACGACCATGCCGGCGAGCTGGCCGGGCGCCATCTCGCCGTACGCGAAGACGCCGATGACAACCGCGCTGAGCGGGTCGACGATCGTGGTCGCGCCGGCCACGATCGCGGCGGGTCCGCTGGCGTAGGCCTGGTGCAGCAGCCACACCCCGGCGAGAGCCGCCGCCAGCGCCTCGGCGACCACGAGGACGGCCATGCCGCCGGACAGCGGCGCCACGGCCGCCGCCCGCACGAGTGCTGAGGTGAACCCGAACAGCACGGCGGTCGCGAGAGCGAGGAACAGGCACCGGGCCCGGTCCCTGGTGTACCGGGCCGCCACGGCCAGCACGGCCGCGCCGAGCACGGCCCACTGTGCCGAAGCGAGGTCGGGCGGCGGCAGGGCGGCGTCCGTGGTCATGGCGGCCAGCGCGACGAAACCGGCCACGCCGGCCACACTCATCACCAGCGCGGCGAGCACGGCACGGGTGAGCACGGTCCGCGCGAGCAGCACCGTGAGCACGAGGGTGAGCACGCCGATCGGCTGTACCACGGCGAGTGGTGCCATGGTGAGGGCCAGGACGTGCAGCACGGCACCCAGCCCGGCGAGCCCGATCCCGGCGTACCACCCGGGATTGCGCAGGATCGTCTGGACCGCGGGCAGCCCCAGTGACCGGCCCTCCCGGCCGGCGCTCGCCTGGTGGACGGCGCGGTGTTGCAGGTGGACGGTACCGGCGAAACAGCACGCACCGGCGGCGGCGAGGCCGATGGCCAGTGTCAGCATGGTTTTCTCTCCGTTCGCAGGACGGCGAGTGCCAGCTCGCCGAGCAGGACGAGGTAGACGACGAACATGAGCCGTTCGGTGAGCCCGTGGACCAGCGGGCCGTCGTAGGACGACGGGAGGAACACCGGCACGTGACTCAGCAGGAACGCCGCGAGGGCACCCCATGCCCAGCGGGTCTGCCGCCGCAGCCGTCCGGCGAGACCGCGGTGCGCCGGGTGGTGCTCGGCGTGCCGGGCGATGAGCCCGGCCGCGGCCGGCAGGCTGACGAACAACAGCAGGCCCGCGAAGCGGTGGACCTCAGCGGAGAACGTCCGCGGCGCGCCTGTCGGCGTGACGGGGAGGACCGCGCACAGCGCCAGCCCCGCACACCAGCAGCACGCCAGGATCACGACCGGCCGGGTCACGGGCAGCCCGGCCCTGGCCATACCGAGCAGCAGGCAGCCGGTGCCAGCCGCCAACATCAGCACGCAGAAGGCGAAGCCGGCCGCGCCGTGCAGGCCGTAGTCGCTGACGACCTGGCGTACCGGGTTGACCTCGTCGCCCAGCACGACATGGAGGACGAGTGCGGTGAACACGGACATGCCGAAGCAGGCGAGCGCGGCGGTCGCCCACACGCCCGCGTTGTCCCGCCGGGGATGAATCAGTTCGACGGAGTGCACAATTCGACTGTCGTGTCCCCGAATGAAAGAACTTTAAGAGTGGCCGCCGAGCCGGTTAAGAAGTGCTCAGCGGGTCAACGGCAGCCGCACCCGCAGCTCCGCGCCGCCGCCCGGCGCCTCCCCGGCCACCACACTGCCCGCGTGTGCCTCGACGATCTGCGCCACGATCGCCAGCCCGAGCCCGGAACCAGGCATGGACCGAGCGGCGGTGGCCCGGTAGAAGCGTTCGAAGACCTTTGGCCGGTCCTCCTCGTCGATCCCCGGTCCCTCGTCGCCGACGACCAGCTCCGCCCGTTCGTCTGCCGTGGATAGCCGCACGTGGACGGTGCCGCCCGCTGGGCTCCACTTCGCGGCGTTGTCCAACAGGTTCAGCACCACACGCGACAACCCGCCCGGCTGGCCGGTCAGGTCCGTCGGCACGGTCGAGACGGCGAAGACGACCCGCGGCCACCGGGCGCGGGCGCGCAGGACGGCGCCGGCGACCACGTCGGCCAGGTCCAGGGGCTCGAACGGCTCGGGGTCGGTGTTTCCCGCGGCCAGCTCGACCAGCTCGGTCGTGAGGGTGGTCAGCTCCGCGGCCTGCACCCCGAGATCCCGCAGCAGCCGGGCACGGTCCTCCTGCGAGAGCACCTTGCCCGAGTTGAGCTGCTCGTCGGCGTAGGAGAGCAGCTCGACGTTGTTGCGCAGGCTCGTCAACGGGGTCCGCAGCTCGTGGCCGGCGTCCCGCACGAGCTGCTGCTGGGCGGCCTTCGACGCGCCAAGAGCGGTCAGCATGCGGTTGAACGCCGTGGCGAGCCGGGCGATCTCGTCCCGCCCGTCCACGGGGATCGCGCTGTCCAGGTCCTGGGTCCTGGCCACCTTCTCCACGGCACCCGTGAGCCGGTGGACCGGCCGCAGGCCTGTCCGTGCGACACCCCAGCCGACCAGGCCCGCGAGGCCGGTGCCGGAGAGCCCGATCATGGTGAGGAGGAACTGGAGATCGTCGAGGGTTCCCTCGATGGCGGTGACCCGCCGTGCGACCTGGACCGCGCCATCGTCTCGGGGGACGGTGCTCACGCGGTAGAGCTCGTCAGGGCCGGCGTCGGCGAGATCCTGGCCGCTGCCGCTCGCCGCGACGTGGGCGGCCTCGGCGGTCACCGGCCCCAGCCACATCGACCCCGCACTGCTCGACACCGGCTTCCCGTCCGCATCGAGGAACCGGACGACGACAGGTGGCGGTATGCCGGCCACCTCGAGCAACCGCCTGGCTTCCGGCGGCAGTTCGTCGATGTCCTCCCGCCAGTCGCTCGGCAGCTCATCGAGCGCGTGCATGGCCCGCAGCGCCTCGTCGGGCGTGGCTGCCCGCGCCGCCGTGTGCGTGTCGGCGCGCAGCTGGACGGCCAGGTTCTCGTACATCCGGAGGTGCATCAGCCACCAGCCCGCGAGGGACACGACGACCACGGCGAGCGCGACCCCGAACGCGGAGAGCACCGCGACCCGCGAACGCAGGCTGAGCTTGTGCCGTCCCCACCTGCCCTGGCGGGTGCCCACGCGGAGCCTCACAGCGGTTCCTCGCGCAGGACGTAGCCGACGCCGCGGACGGTGTGCAGGAGCCTGCTGTGGCCGTCGAACTCCAGCTTCCGGCGCAGGTAGCCGATGTAGACGTCGAGGCTGTTGGAGCTGCTGCCGAAGTCGAAGCCCCAGACCTGTTCGAAGAGGACGGTCCTGGTGAGCACCTGCCGAGGGTGGCGCAGGAACAGTTCGAGGATCGCGAACTCGGTCCTGGTGAGCCGGATCTGCCGGCCCGCGCGCACCACCTCCCGGGTTGCCGGGTTCAGCGTGAGATCGTCGAACCGCAGGTCCGAGGCGGGCGTGGCCATGTCCACCTCGTACCGGGGGCGCCGCAGCAGTGCTCGCACGCGCGCGAGCAGCTCCTGGAGGGCGAACGGTTTGGCGAGGTAGTCGTCCGCGCCGGCGTCCAGGCCCGCGACGCGCGCGGTGACTTCCCGCCGGGCGGTGAGCATCAGCACCGGCACGAGGTTCCCCTCAGCCCGCAGCCGGCGACAGGTTTCCAGCCCGTCGAGCACGGGCATCGTGACGTCGAGGATGACCCCGTCCGGACGGCACTCCCGGATGACATCGAGCGCCTCCTTCCCGTCCTTCGCGATCGTCACGTCGTAACCCTCGAACCGGAGGGTGCGCGACAAGGAGTCACACACCGCGTCCTCGTCGTCCGCGATCACGATCAGCACCTCACCACCTCCGCTGCCGATTGTCCGGGGTCAGGGGCGTGGTGGCCCGGTGAGGCACTAAGAATCGACTAAGAACGCCGTGCGTGCTGGCCGGTCACCCGCTCTTCGTCCACCTGCCAGCTGGTGCGGTGCAATGTCATCTCTCAGGAGATCGGAAACGGGCGATACGGCGGCGGGTCGTGGATCCTGCGGGACGTCGGCCTGGAGCTGCCCCCCAGGGCAGGTGAACGCCCCGGTCGGCGGCAACGGGTCGGGCAAGTCCACGCTCCTGCACGAATGTCCGCGATGGCCTCCCTCACCCGCCTGGGCCGGGCGCGGACTGGGCACCAGGACGGCCGCCGCCCGCGCCGATCACCTGGTCGAACGGCTCGTGCTCGTCGGCGGCACGGACTCACCGGTCCGCATGCGAACGCGGCTTCGGCACGCTGACCGGCGAACGGAGTCATGCCGGGGCAGTGGGGGCCGCGGGCGCGGTGGGAAGGCAGTCGAGGAAGGCGGCCACCAGCGGGTTGTCCTCGGCCGCCCATACGGCGTAGCCATCGAGATACGGCACCGGGTCGTAGAGGGCGACCGACGTCGTTCTCGGCCCGCCCGGCGTCCCGCCGAGCACGCCCCGCGCCGCCGAGGCGAACCCCACGACGGGCTTGATCGCGGCCAGGATCGCGGTCGCACCGGGGTCGTCGACCTCCTCGGCGATCGTGAGCCGGATACCGCTTCTCTGCGCGGCGGACAGGATCGTGTCGTACATCGCGGCCGACTGCGCGCGGCGGAACAGTACGCACGGCTCGCCGGCCAGCTCACCGAATGCCACGCGGTCGCGGCCCGCCCAGCGGTGGCTGTGGCCGACGACGGCGACCAGCGGCACGCGCAGGAGCGGGCGGCTGTGCAGCGTCGCGGAACTGGGTTTGCCGTAGACCATGGCGATGTCGAGCCTGCCCTCGGTGAGCGCCGTGAGCTGCGGCCCGGTGCGCATCTCCTGCATGTCGACGTCGATCGCGGGGTAACGGCGGTCGAGCGCGGCGAGCGCGGCCGGCAGGACACGTTGCCCCGCGGGGAAGTTGTAGCCGACGCGCAACGTGCCCGCCCTGCCCGCGGCGGCGGCCCGCGCCGCCTGCCCCGCCTGGTCGGCCTTGGCGAGGATGTCGCGGGCGAGGTCGAGGAACGCGTGGCCGGCGGGAGTGAGGCTGACCTCGTGGGAGTTGCGGGCGACGAGCTCGGCGCCGATGGAGCGTTCCAGCTTGCGCAGGTGCTGGCTCAGCGACGGCTGGGCCAGGTGCAGGCGCGCCGCAGCGCGGCCGAAGTGCAGTTCCTCGGCGATGGCGAGGAACGAGACCAGATGCCGCAGCTCCACGCGCGCACAGTATCGGCGGCGGGCGAGCACCGGGTGAACGCCCGCCGTCGACGGGTTGGCGTGCGCGGGGCGTTCCGGCGGTGAGCGGTTCCGGCAGGGGCGCCGATCGGCTCACCGCGACCGGGGCCGTGCACCGGGCTTGCCGTTCGTGCCGCTGCCCCACCGAGACAGCCCGGCGCGGGCGGCGCCCCGGCCGGCGCGTTCGCCGAGGAGACCGGCAGCGTGCGTGGCCGCTCGGGAGTGGCTGCGCGGGCTCACCGCGGGCGGTACACGCCCGCCGTTGCCCCGGTCCGCGAGCCAGGCCAGAGGCGATCCCACTCGGGTGATTCGGTTTCCCGATCGCCGGGCGGTCGTTCACCCTCCGGCCACGAACCGCTGCTGCACTGAGTCCCGTTCGGGGACAGCGCTGACGAAGGAAAGGTGCGGTAGCAGTCGTGAGCCGGATTCAACTGCAGGGAATCACCCGGCGCTTCGGCCCGGTCACGGCCGTCGACGACGTGTGGCTCGACATCGCCGATGGCGAGTTCCTCGTCCTGCTGGGGCCGAGCGGGTGCGGCAAGTCCACGCTCCTGCGCCTCATCGCGGGCCTCCTGCCACCCACCGAGGGCAGGCTGTGGCTCGACGACACCGACCTCACCCACGTGCCGCCGCAGCAACGTGACCTGGCGATGGTGTTCCAGAGCTACGCGCTGTACCCGCATCTGTCGGTCGCCCGCAACATCGGGTTCCCACTGCGCGCGCGCAAATGGCCGCGCGCCGAGATCCGGGCGAAGGTCGCCGAGGTCGCCGCGACGCTCGGCTTGACCGCACTGCTCGATCGCAAGCCGAAGGAGCTTTCCGGCGGGCAGCGCCAGCGCGTGGCTCTGGGCAGGGCGCTGGTACGGGATCCCGGCGCGTTCCTCCTGGACGAGCCCCTGTCCAACCTGGACGCGAAGTTGCGGACGGGCACCCGCGCGGAGATCGCGGAGCTGCACCGCAGCCTCGGCACCACCATGGTCTACGTCACACACGACCAGGTCGAGGCCATGACCATGGCCACCCGCATCGCCCTGCTCGACGAGGGCAGGCTCGCACAGCTCGGCACGCCGTCGGAGGTCTACGACCGGCCCGCGTCGGTCTTCGCCGCGACGTTCCTGGGCTCGCCCGCGATGAACATCCTCGACGCCACCGTGCGCTCTGCCGACGGCAGCCTCGCCGCGCACGGCAAGGGCATCGAGCTTTCGCTCGGCATCGACGCCGTCCTTCCCGACCGGCCGGTGCGGCTCGGCGTCCGGCCCGAACACCTCACCTTCGCCCCCGCCGGCGGCCGCGGCATCCACGCCGTCGTCACCGCCGTGGAGAACCTCGGCAGCGAAGAGGTCGTCCAGTGCCTTGCCGGGGAGGGCCGCATCGCCGTACGCGGCCCACGGCCCCTCGGGGTGAGCGCCGGCGACGCCGTGACCCTGACCGCACGGCCGGAGCACCTGCACCTGTTCGACTCCGCGAGCGGGCGCAGGCTGACCTGGCAGCCCGAGTCCGTTCCCGCCTCCGTCTGATCGTCGCACCAAGGAAAGAGGAGTTGCCCGTCATGACAAGATCCCTGCTCGCGGCAGGCGCCGCGGCCGCGCTCATGCTGACCGGGTCGGCCTGCGGGCTTGGCAGCACCGGCACCGGTAGCGAGGGTTCGGTGAGCCGCGTACCGGAGCTCGCTCCCGACCAGGAGGTGTCGATCGTCTTCGAGAGCTACAACTTCGGTCAGGCCGGTGCGTGGACCGACACGTTCAACGAGCTGATCGCGGCGTTCGAGAAGGAGCATCCGAACATCACGGTGACCGCGCAGAAGCCGCAGGGCAACAGCGCGAACCCGGCCACCGACACCATTTCCAGCCTGCAGAGCCAGCTCACCGCGGGCAGTCCGCCGGACGTGGTGCAGCTCGGCTTCTCGGACCTCGACTTCACCATCAACGAGCTCAAGGCGCTGCCGCTCGACGACCTGGTGGGCAGGGATGCCGTCCAGGCCAACTTCGACGGCGCCCGGCACCCCTATGCGCCATCGGCGCGGACCCTCGGCGACTGGGAGGGCAAGACCTACGGCGTCCCCTTCGTGTTCTCCACGCCGATGCTGTACGTCAACAAGAAGCTCTTCACCGAGGCCGGACTCGACCCGGAACAGCCGCCGACGACCTGGGCCGAGGTGCGTGATGCCGCACAGGCCATTGACCGGAGGACCGGCAAGGATGGTGTCTACGTCGACTGCCTGACGAAGACGGCCAAGGACTGGTGCTTCCAGGCGCTCGTGCGTTCCCACGGCGGCACCGTGATCTCCGATGACCGGACAAGGCTGACCTTCGCGGAGAAGCCGTCCATCGACGTGGTCCGGTTCATGCGGGACATGGTGCGGGAGGGCATCATGCCCAACCGCACGCAGACACAGGCGGTCGAGTCGTTCGCGCGAGGTGACCTCGGCATGATCCTGGAGTCCAGCGCCATCCAGGGCATGTTCCTCCAGGGGGCCGGTGACGCCTGGGAACTGGGCGCGGCCGCGATGCCGAGCTTCGAGGGCAAGCAGGCGGTGCCCACCAACTCCGGGGCGGCGCTGTTCGTGTTCGCGCAGGACCCGGCCAAGCAGCGGGCGGCGTGGGAGCTGATCAAGTTCCTGACCAGTGAGCGGGCGTACACGACGATCGCCACGAAGATCGGCTACCTGCCGCTGCGCACCGGTCTCGTCGAGGACCCCGGCGGCCTCGAGAGCTGGGCGGCGGACAACCCTTACCTCGCTCCGAACCTGGCGCAGCTCGAGCACCTGGAGCCGTGGGTGTCGATGCCGGGACCGAGCTATCTGCAGATCCGCGACGGAATGATGCAGGCCGTCGAGAACGCCGTGTTCCAGGGCGCCGGCCCGGCCGAGGCACTGAGGTCAGCCCAGCAGGAGGCCTCGGCGCTGCTGCCGGGCGGGGAGAGGTGAGCGTGCCCGGCCCCGACCTGACGCTTGTCCAGCTGACCGACACGCACCTGCTCCCCCCTGGCGAGCTCATGCACGATGTCGTCGACACCGCCGCGAACCTCGTCGCGGCACTGGAGATGGTCGAGCGGTCCAGCCTGCCCGTGGCGGCACTGCTGCTCACCGGTGACCTCGCCGACGCCGGTGCCCCCGCCGCGTACCGGAGGTTGCGTGACCTCGTGGAGCCCGCTGCGCACCGGCTCGGTGCCGAGGTGGTGTACGCCATGGGCAACCACGACGAGCGGGGTGCCTTCCGGGCCGAGGTACTCGGCTTGGCACCGTCCACAGGCGACAACGACACGGTGACGACCGTCGGCGGGCTGCGGATCGTGTCACTCGACAGCAGCGAGCCGGGGCGGCACGACGGGCACCTCGCCCCGGCGCAGCTCGACTGGCTGGCGGACGTTCTCACCACCCCGGCGGAGAGGGGCACCGTGCTGGTGGTGCACCATCCGCCGCTGCCTTCGCCGGTGCCGACCGTGCATCTGCTGCGGCTCCGGGACGCCGATCGGCTGGCCGACGTGCTCGCGGGCACCGACGTCCGGTTCGTCGTCGCCGGGCACGCCCACCACGCGGGCTGCGGTGCGCTCGCGGGCGTTCCGGTGTGGGTCGGTCCCGCGCTGGCCTACGGTATCGCCACCGTACCGCCGGAAGGCAGGCTGCTGGCCGGTGCGGACGCCGCGTTCAGCCGGATCGACGTGTTCGGTGACCAGATCGTGGCCACCGCGGTGCCACTGTCGACGGCCCAGGGTGTGTACGACGTGGCCGCCGCCGAGCGCCTGCGGATGGTGCGCGAGGTGGTCGGCGCATGGTGAGCGGGACCTTCGTGGAGGTCGCGCCGCCCCTGCGCGCCCGGGAGGCGGGCGTGGTGCCCGCCTCCCGGGAGAGCTGGTGGACCCGGGCGCGGCGGATCGCGCCGCCGTACCTGTACCTGACGCCCGCCGTCGTCCTGCTGGTCGTGTGGACGTACCAGCCACTGGCGCAGACCTTCGTGCTGTCGCTGCACTCCTGGAACCTCGTGCCGGGCACGCCCATGGAGGAGGTCGGCATCGCCAACTACGAGCGACTGCTCGGCACGCCCGAGCTGGGCCGCTCGGTGTGGCGCACCGTGGTCGTGATCCTGGGCATGCTGCCCTTCACGGTGGTGATCCCGGTGCTCGTGGCGCTGCTGACCCGGCGCGTGCGCGGCCGGGCGCAGGGTGTGTACCGGGCGCTGGTCTTCGCGCCCATGCTCGTCGCGCCGGTGGCGGGTGCCGCGGTGTGGCAGTGGCTGCTCGACCCGTCGGCGGGCGCGGTGAACCGGGTGCTGGGCACCGACGTCAACTGGCTCAACACCACGGGAACCGCTCAGCTCTCGATCATCGTGATCACCGGCTGGCATGTCGCCGGTTTCGCCGTGCTGGTGGTGACGGCCGGGCTGACCGGGATCAACCCCGACTACGCCGCCGCCGCGCAGGTCGACGGTGCCTCGCGGAGTCAGGTGACGCGCTGGATCACGCTGCCCCTGCTGTCCCCGACGCTGGCCTTCCTCGTGCTGATGACCGTGCTGCTGTCGGCGCAGTGGACGTTCCCGCTGATCGACACGCTGACCCAGGGTGGGCCCGTCGGCTCCACCACCAACATCTACTACCTGCTCTGGGAGTACGGCTTCCGTCACCACGACGCGGGTCTCGCCGCGGCGGCCGGTGTGCTGTTCTTCGCGGGCTTCATCGTCGTGGCCGCGCTGCTGACGCGGCTCGCGGAAAGGCTGAGCCACCATGACGATTGACGACGCGGTGGGGGAGCCTCGGGTGCGGCGCCTCGGCGGGCATCTCGTGCTCGGGGTGCTGAGCCTCGCGTGCGTGTTCCCCGTCTACTGGCTGTACGCGACCTCCGTGCGCGCGCCCGGCGACGTGTACTCGCTGTCGGTCCTGCCGTGGCCGCTGTCCACGGCGAGCTACGCCGACGCCTTCGCCAAGAACGACGTGCTCGGTATGCTGCTCAACACCGGGGTCGTGGCCGTGTTCAGCGCGCTGGGGCAGCTGCTCGTGGCATTGCTCGCCGCCTACGCGTTCGTGGCATGGCGGTTCCCGCTGCAACGGTTGCTGTACCTGATGTTCGTGGGCACCTGGCTGGTGCCGTTCCAGGCGACGATGCTGCCGAACTACGTGTTGCTGTCGCGGCTCGGCCTGCTGGAAACGCTCGCCGGTGTGATCGTGCCGACGCTGTGCTCCGCACTCGGCGTGCTCCTGCTGCGCGAGCACCTTGCCGGATTCCCGAAAGAGCTCCTCGATGCGGCCAGAATGGACGGACGTTCGTCGTGGAGTACTTTGTGGCTGGTCGTGGTCCCCGCGCTGCGGCCCGCGCTCGCCGCGCTGGGCATCCTGCTGGCGATCACCGCGTGGAACGAGTACTTCTGGCCCGCCATGGTGCTGCAGCGCAGCAACGCCGTCGTGCAGCTCGGTCTGCGCAGCTTCATGGGCACCGAGGGCAACGACTGGGGCCCGCTGATGGCCACGGCCGGGCTGGCGTGCCTGCCCGTCCTCGTGCTGTACCTGGTACTGCAGCGGCACATCGTGAACGCGTTCGTGCGCTCGGGCCTCAAGTAGCCGCGTGCACGAGGCGCGCGCCGAACTCGACCGTGTGGTCGCGACCTGCCACAACGCCCGGTCCCGCGCACGAAGGACGACGACGCCCCGCGGCGCGGCTGCCAGCGCACCGCCTCGGCGTCATCCCGGTCACCGAAACGGAAGCCGCGCCGGTGACCCGCGAATCGGTCGGTCGCCCCCTCACGGGGAGACCCGGCGGCACCCGGTCCGGCCCGGGGTGCTGGCGCGGCGAACGCCCGCCGCGGATTGAAACCTTTCATGGTCCGATGTCGTGGACTCCCGTGATGCCCGCACCGGTGCTCGAGCGGGGTGGAGTGTCGAATCGTCCGGTCGGATCGGGGTGTCGCGGGGCGGGTCTTCGGTGGCGCGCGCCGGTTCGGTTCCCGCGCTGGCGGGGAGAGCAGCGCGGGGGCCGGGCCTCGCTGCGTCCGCGGCGGCCAGGGCCGCTGCCGTGGCGGTGAGCCGGTCGTGAACGGATCGCGTGGGCGGGCGGCGAGCCTCCTCCGCGCCGGGTGTGGCCGTGGGTCCGCATCACTTCGGGCCCGCGCGGCTGGCGGACACGACGTCGTGGAGCGCGGACACGCCGGAGGTCTCCGGGTCCGGCGCAAGCCTTGTTTTCCGTGGATCGCTCACCTAGGGTCTTGAAACGTTTCGATTTCCGTATCCCCACCGGAGCGAACTGGGAGCAACGATGCGCCAGCGACAGGCCGCGCGCGGAACCGCGCTCGCGGCACTCACCTGCCTCGTCCTCGGCGTCGGCGTGCCCGCGGGTACCGCTGCCGATCAGGACCGCGACACCCCGCCGCTCGCGCCCGCGTCGCTGACCGTCGGCGACCGCACCGCGCCGCTGGGCGTGGCCGGTCCGCCCGCGTTCGGCTGGCTGCCGCGTGACCGCGACCCGAACGAGGCGCAGTCGGCCTACCAGATCGCGGTCAGCCGCGGCGACGCCGTGGTGTGGGACAGCGGGCGCGTGCGCTCGGGCGAGCAGTCCGCTGTGCCGTACGCGGGGCCGCCGCTGGACGCGGGCACGGCCTACCGGTGGACGGTGCGGACGTGGGACCGGACCGGGCAGGTCTCGCCGTGGTCGCAGCCCGCCACGTTCGAGACCGCCCTCGGCGACGGCGACTGGGAGGGTGCCGAGTGGATCCGCCGCGACAGCACCGAGGCCGACGACTACACCCTGGCGCGCACCGAGGTCGAGGTAACGGACAGTCCGGTGGTGCGCGCCCGCGCCTACACCGCGGCCAACCACACCTACGAGCTGTTCCTCAACGGCGCGCGGGCCGACCGCGGCGCGTCGTTCGGCTACCCGGGAGAGGGTTACTACCAGGTCGCCGACGTCACCGGCCTGGTCAGCGCGGGTGAGCCGCTGGCCGTCGGTGTCCGCTACCACTGGTACGGCGGCGGCCAGGGCCGCCCGGCCGCCGAGCGCTCCCTGTTGCACAAGCTGGTCATCGAGCACGCGGACGGCACCCGCCAGGTCGTCGTGACCGGCGACGACTGGCGGGTCACCAGGGACACCCGGTTCGTGCCCGACGCCCCGCGGCGCAACGGCGAGGGCGACCGGGTCGACCAGCAGGACGGCCGCGGGGTCGTCGAGGGCTGGGCGCGGCCCGGCTTCGACGACTCCGCCTGGCAACGCGCCACCAGCCTCGGCGCCCACCCCACCAGCAGGTTCAGCCACCTCAACGCGCAGGAGACCCGGGTCGTCGAGCGCGAGGTGCATCCGGTCCGGCTGCTGACCGCGGACGACGGCACCGTGGTCGCCGACTTCGGCGCGGTCATCCCCGCCCGGCCGCAGGTGCGCTTCGACGCGGGCGTCGCAGGCCGCGAGGTGCGGATACGGACCGGGTACGAGCTGACCGCAGCGGGGCGGGTGTCCACGGCCGACCTGGCCACTCAGGACACCGACATGGACTTCCCCTACATCCAGGCCGAGGGCCCGCAGCACTACCGGGCGTTCACGCACCTCGGCTTCCGGTACCTGGAGATCCCGGGTGCCGGTGAGGACATCGACCGCGAGGACGTCTCGGCGATCCTCGTGCACACGGCCGTGCCCGAGGGCAGGCAGGCGAGCTTCACCAGCGCGAACGAGACGCTGAACGAGGTGTGGGAACTGCTGCAGCGCTCGGCGCTGTACTCGGTGCAGGAGCAGTTCGTGGACACCCCCACCCGGGAGAAGGCCCAGTTCCTCGGTGACGCCGCGAACATCTCCTACGCGACGATGCAGGGCTTCGCCGAGCGCGACGCCACCCAGCAGGCGATCCGCGAGTTCCTGGCCTCGCAGCGCCGGTACTGGTCGAACGGCGCCGACGCCGGGCGGTACAACGCCGTGTACCCGAACGGCGACGGCAAGCGCGACATCCCCGACTACACCGAGATGTTCGTCGACTGGGTGTGGCGTTACTACGAGGTGACCGGCGACCGCGCACTGCTCGCCGAGGCGTACCCGGCGATCCGCGCGACGGCGGACTACGTCCTGCGGCACATCCCGGAGGACGGCCCGACCGCCGGCCTGGTCACGAACCTCTCCGGCGGCAGCGGTGCCTACCGGTACGGCATCGTCGACTGGCCGGCGCCCGGCCGCTTCGGCTACGACATGGACACCGCCGCGCGCACCACGGTCAACGCCCTCGCCGTCGAGGTGCTGCGGCGCACCGCCGACATGGCGGAGGTGCTCGGCAGGCCCGCCACCGAGTCCGGGCGGTACCGGCAGGAGCAGCACACGCTCGCCGACACGATGAACGAGCGCCTGCGCGCCGGGGACGGCGTGTACGTGGACGGGCTGCACGCCGACGGCGCGCAGAGCACCCACAAGGGACAGCACAGCACCTCGTACGCGATCGCGTTCGGCGTGGCCCCCGAGCGCGACCAGCCGCGGCTGGCCGAGTACCTGGCCGGGATGGGTATGCGGCAGGGTCCGATGACCGCGCACTGGCTGCTGCAGGCGCTGTCGGACGCGGGCAGGCCGGACGCCGTGCTCGATCTGCTCACCGACACCGAGGACCACGGCTGGGCCAACATCCTCGAACAGGGCGCGACCTTCACGTGGGAGGCGTGGACCCTCGACGAGGGCACCAACTTCAGCCAGTCGCACGGCTGGGGCGCGCAGGCCGCCGTCGACGTGATCGAGACGCTGCTCGGCATCCGTCCCGCCGCGCCCGGCGCGGCCAGGATCGACATCGTGCCGCCGGGCACGGGGCTGGAGCATGCGGAGGGCACCGTGCACACCCAGCGGGGCCCGGTGTCGCTGTCCTGGAAGCGGACGCGGAACGGCCTGCGGGCCGCCGTCGAGATCCCGGTGAACGTGACGGCCAGGGTCGAGCTGCCCGCGGCCGGCGGCACGACCTACCGGGCGGTGGGCCCGGCCGGGGGCCGCTACGTCGGGACCGAGGGCGACCGGGTGATCTTCGAGATGGGCTCGGGCAAGGCGGTCTTCGTCCCCGTGCCCGCGGAAGGTGGGCAGCAGTGAACGACAACCCGCGACGCGGTCTCTCCCGGCGCCTGTTCCTGACCGCCGCCGGGGCCGGGGCGGCCACGGCCGCGCTCGGCGTCCGGCCCGCCGCGGCCACGGCACCGGGCCGGGGTTTCGCCGCCACGTTCGCCGCGCCGCCGCGCGAGGTCCAGGCGAAGTTCCGCTGGTGGTGGCCGCACGGCATGGTCGAGCCCGCGGAGATCCGGCGCGAGATCGACGCGATCGCCGACGCCGGGTTCGGCGGCGTCGAGATCGCCGACGTGCACCACAGCATCGGCGAGCCGCTGGACCCCGCGGGAACGGGATGGGGCACCCCGCCGTGGGTGCGGGCGCTGGAGGCCGCGCTGGACCAGGGCAACCGGCGGGGCGTGATCGTCGACGTGACGATCGGCCCGGCCTGGCCCGCCGCCGTGCCGTCGATCACCCCCGACTCGGACGGCGCGGTCAAGGAGCTGGCGCACGGCGTGGTCACGGTGGCCGCGGGGGAGACGTACTCCGGGCCGGTGCCGGCGGCCGTGGTGCCACCCGAACACGGGGTGGGCAGGCAGGACCTGTTCGCCGTGCAGGCGGTGCGGGTGGCCGCGGGCAGCTCGCCGGACGCGCGCAGGCCGAGGCTGGAGGCCGCCTCGGTCACCGATCTCACCGCGCGGGCCGACGGCGGGACGATCACCTGGACCGCGCCGGGTGAGGGCACGTGGCTGCTGATCGCCTACTGGCTGCGCGGATCGGGGCAGCGTCCCGAGCGTGGCCCGCACACCGAGCCGGTGTCCTTTGTGGTCGACCACTTCAGCCGTGCCGGCACCGAGGCCGTGATCGACTTCTGGGAGCGGCGGATCCTCACCCCACGGGTCCGGCGACTGCTGCGGGAGTCGGGTGGCGCGATGTTCGAGGACTCCATCGAGATGGAGACCGACACGACACTGTGGACACCGCGGCTGCCGCAGGAGTTCGAGTCCAGGCTGGGCTACTCCCCGCTGCCGTACCTGCCCGTGATCGTGCAGCACGACGAGGACCCGGTGTTCGACTTCGACACCGGGGTCTCGGGCCGGGTCCGCGACGACGTCAACGAGGTGCTCAGCCAGCTGTACCTGGAGCACCACCTGCGGCCGCTGCAGGAGTGGCTGCACGGGCTGGGCATGAAGCTGCGCATCCAGCCGTACGGTCTGCAGACCGACGCCGTCGCCAAGGCCGCCGCGGTGGACATCTCCGAGGGCGAATCGCTGGGCTTCAAGAACCTGGACGACTTCCGCTCGCTGGCCGGCGGGCGGGACATGGGGGGCAAGAAGATCCTGTCCAGCGAGGCGGCGGCGGTCTACGGTGGCTCGTACAGCGTGACGTGGCAGCGCGCGGCACGCACGATCGGCCGCGAGTACTCGGCGGGCGTGAACCAGGCCGTGCTGCACGGGTTCTCCTACGCCGACGCGCCCGGCGCCGAGTGGCCGGGTTTCGCGGCGTTCACCCCGTACGACGGTGGCGTCGGCTACAGCGAGTCGTGGGGTCCGAGGCAGCCGACGTGGGGACATGCCGCCGACGTCGCGGGTCACCTCGCCCGCAACCAACTGGTGCTGCAGGCCGGCGTGGCCCGCTGTGACGTGGCGTTCCTGCGGCAGAAGGGCTACGCGGGGTCCGGGTTCGGCGCGGCGTGGTTCTCGGCCACCGGGGTCACGCAGGGCTGGACGCACGCGTTCCTCAGCCCGCGCCTGCTGGAGCTGCCCAGCGCACGGGTTTCCGGAGGCAGGCTCGCGCCGGACGGACCGGGGTACCAGCTGCTCGTGTTCGAGGGTGACGCGTTCTCCGGCCGGGCGAACACGATGCCGCTCGCGGCCGCGCGCACCCTCCTCGAGCTCGCGAGAGCGGGACTGCCGATGCTGGTCGTGGGCCCGTGGACGGAGCCGCGGGTGCCCGGCATCGCGCGACCCGGCGAGAACGAGCGGCTCGCGGAGGTGTTCGGCAGGCTGCTGGCCGAACCGTCCGTGCGGCGCGTGGACGACCGGCCACAGATCCCGGACGGCATCGCGGCTCTGGGCCTGCGCCCGGACGTGCGGTACGCCGAAGCGTCCCCGCTGCTGCACGCCCGGCGGGTGGACGGCGAGGTCAGCTACTTCTACTTCGTGAACGGCTCGGACAGTGTGGTCGTCGATCACGACGTGGTGCTGCCGCGGGCCGGTCGTGTGCTGCCGTACGCGCTGGACTCGTGGACCGGGCAGGTGTGGCGGCTCCGCCACGTCGCCGAGGACGGCGGCGCCGTGCGCGTCCGCATCACGCTGCGACCGGGCGAGTCGACGATCGTGGCCCTGGCGGGGCCCGGCTGGACGGCGGGCACGCGACGCGGACGTCCCCGCGGCACCGGCACCGCGGCGGCACGGGCGCTGCCGTCGTGGCACCTGCGGCTCGCCGACTGGCGGCCCGGCGCGTCGGCGACCGAGACGCGGGTCGTGGTGCACGAGCGTGACCTCGCCGAACTGGTGCCGTGGTCGCAACTCGCGGGGCTGGAGGACGTTTCCGGTGTCGGCCGGTACACCACGACGGTCGAGCTCGGCCGGGAGTGGCTCGGCGGGCACGGTGCGTGCCTGGACCTCGGCCGGTTCACCGACACCGCACGGGTGTGGGTGAACGGCAGGCGGCTGCCGCCGGTCAACCTGTTCAACCCGGTGGTGGACGTGAGCGGGCACCTGCGTGCGGGCCGGAACACGATCGAGGTGGAGGTCGCAGGCACGCTGATCAACCGGCTGCGCGTGACCCGCCCGGAGGTGTACGGCAGCGTGCGGCGGCAGGACTGCGGCCTGCTCGGCCCGGTTCGCCTGCTGCTCCGCGCCCGTGAGTGACGGGCGGGGGAAACTCGTGTGCGCGCTCGCGCTCGCCGGTGCGCGGGTCGGTGTCCGGTCGACCGGCCGGGCAGCCCGGCCTGGAGACGGGTCCTGAGCCCGGCGCCGATCCCGCGGGCGCCCGGCCGGACCGAAACGGTGGGCCTGCACCGTGGGCCCTCGATGGCCCTGCACGAGGAGCATGTGCGGGACCCCGGACCGAATCCGGGTCCGCCGACCGCCAGGTCAGGAATCCTCGCCGGCGAAGACGTCCTGGCAGTACGCGACGAACTCCGCCGACCGCCGGGTGAGCCGGGTGTGCCTCGGCCACGCCAGCAGCACCGACACGGCGTAGCCGGACAGCTCGGAGATCGACTTGTACACCACGGGCAGGCCCTCGTAGGTGCGGTCGTTGGCCGGGCGCTGGATCAGCATGGCGTAGCCGAGCCCGCGACCGACCAGCGCGCGCGCCGTCTCGAAGCTGCTCGTGCGGTGCCGCACCACCGGTTTGACGCCCGCGTCCGTGCACAGCCGCAGCGTGTGGTGTGAACTCGGGGGCGCGTCGAGCAGCACCATCGGCTCGTCGGCCAGGTCGTGCAGCGCGACCTCGGGCTGGCCGGCCAGCCGGTGGTCGGCGGGCAGGAGTACGTGCGGCCGCCGGTGGTAGAGCTCGACCTGCGCTATCTCCGGGAGCACCTCCATGTCGTAGAGGACCGCGAGGTCGAGCTCTCCCGCCAGGAGCAGGCGTTGCAGAGCGTCCTGCGTGCCCTCGGTGAAGTCGATCGTCACCCGCGGATGCCGGCCTCCGAAGCCGTGCAGCAGGCGGGGAAGCACCGTGGGCGCCAGGGTGAGGTAGCAGCCCAGCGCGAGCCTGCCCGCCAGGTCCGCCGAGTCGCCCGCGTTCGTCTCCGCCAGTTCCTCCGCCTGCCGCAGCAGCGCCCTGGCCTGCTGCAGCACCTGGGTCCCGCTCGGGGTGAGCGTGATGCCGTGCGCCTTGCGCCGGACGCACAGCTGGACCTTCAGAGCGCGTTCCAGCTCGCCCAGCGCGAGCGACACCGCGGACTGCGACACGTGCAGGCGGCTCGCGGCCGCGCTGATCGTGCCTTCCTCGGCCGCGGCGACGAAGTACCAGAGCTGCCGCAGCGAGAAGCCGGGGAGATTGCTCAGTTTTTCCACGATTGCTTCCCGGAATTCTGTTCTTTACCTGAGGTAGGGGTGCGACTCACTGTAAACCCGCGACCGGCTCCCCGACGATGAGGAGACAAGCGATGAGCTCGCTCGACGCCCGCCAGGGCGCCACCAGACGAACCTCGGACCACACGACGCGGCCGATCCGGGTCGCCATGGCCAGTTTCATCGGCACCGCGGTCGAGTGGTACGACTACTTCATCTACGGCATGGCCGCCGCGTTGGTGTTCGGCCCGCAGTTCTTCCCCGGCTTCTCCCCGCTGGCCGGAACTCTCGCCTCGTTCGCCACCTTCTCGGTCGGTTTCCTGGCGAGGCCGATCGGCGGCGTGGTGATGGGCCACTTCGGAGACCGGGTCGGCCGCAAGTCGATGCTCGTCACGTCGTTGATGCTGATGGGACTCGCGACCGTCGGCATCGGACTGTTGCCGAACTACGCCACGATCGGGGTCTGGGCCCCGATCCTGCTGGTGCTGCTGCGGTTGCTGCAGGGTGTCGGCGTCGGCGGGGAATGGGGCGGCGCCGTGCTCATGGCGGTGGAGCACGCGCCGCCACGGCGGCGCACCTTCTACGGCAGCTTCCCGCAGATGGGCGTGCCGGGCGGGTTCGTGCTCGCCAGCCTCGTGTACCTGGTGATGACCGCGTCGCTGTCCACCGAGACGATGTCGAGCTGGGGCTGGCGCGTGCCGTTCCTGGCCAGCGCCATCCTGCTCGCGGTGGGGCTCGTGATCCGGCTGTCCATCTCGGAGAGTCCCGCGTTCCAGGAGGTGAAGGCGGCGGGGCGGCAGGAGCGCCTGCCCGTCCTCACCGTCCTGCGGAAAAACCTCAAGCAGGTGCTGGTGGCCGCGGGCGCGTTCGCGGGCAACAACGCTCTCGGCTACATCTTCATGGCCTACCTGCTGTCGTACACGACCACCGTGCTCGAACTGGATCGCGGCATGATCCTGGCGTTCATCGTGGCCGGGTCCGCGGTGTGGCTCGTGGTGACGCCGATCGCGTGCCTGCTGTGCGATCGCTACGGGAAACGGCCGGTGCTGCTGGCCGGCTCGGCAGGCCAGGTGGTGTGGGCGGTCGCGCTCTTCCCGTTCGTGAACACCGCGAGCCCGGCCCTGATCCTGGTGGCGATCATCGGCCTCGCGGTGTGCCTCGCCATCGTCTACGGCCCGCTGGCCGTCCTGTTCGCGGAGCTGTTCTCCGCGGAGGTGCGCTACAGCGGTGCGTCCCTCGGCTACCAGGTCGGGTCGATCCTCGGCGGCGGTCTCGCCCCGACCGTGGCCACCGCGTTGTACGTGACCTGGAACTCGACGGCGCCGATCAGCGCGTACCTGACGGTCATGGCCGTGGCGTGCCTCGGCTGCCTGGCCTACCTCACCCGGCCCCGGCGTTCGTGAGGCACGGGCGCCGGGGCCGATGTGCGGGCTCCCGGTGCCGGTGGCCCCGGTGTGCCGGCGTCCGCGGGCACACCGGGGCCTGCCGTCCTGGCCCGTGGTCAGGCGTGGCCACCCTGCTCCGCGAAGGTCTGCCGGCCGTCGAGCGCTTCGGTCCAGGTGATCCTGCCTTCGGCATCGACGCGCAGGATGTCGCTGCCCGGCATGTCGTGCGCTCCGCCGTTCGCCTTCGGTCCCGGCCGGTGGCGGTGCCGGTCATGCGCCAGAAGGCGACGGCGGTGCTCGGGCCGTCGGCGGCCGCGGCGAGCACCCGCAGGGTCAGCTCCGGCACCACGGTGAACAGCGCGTCGAGATGCTCGCGCAGATCCTCCACGCCGATCGCACCGGGCAGGGACGGGTCCCGGTAGCGGCCTCCTTCGGCGAACAGGGCGATGATGGCGTCGGCGTCCCGCCGGGCCCAGGCGTCGGGATAACGGAGGCCACCTCCCTGGGATCAGGGCCGACGGCGTCGCCGGGTGTGTAGTGCAGGACGTGCGCACGTTGGTCGCGAAGCGGGCAACGTCCTCGGTGACCGCCTTCCCCTCGGGCGATCCGAGGGCCGCGGCGAGTGCGGGCGGTGAGTCGAACTCCGCCTCGAACACGGCGAGCTGGTTCTCCACGGGCATGCTCTGTTCGAGGCTCCGCCATCCGGCGGTGATCGCGTCCGCGAGGCGGCTCTCCGCCACCGCGACGTGGGCGCGCCCACAACGCGGAGGAACACTCCGCTGTGTCGCCATGTCGGTGCTGCGGGCCACCGCCTCGTCGCGCACCCGGTCCCCTCGTCCGGACGTCAGCCGGTAGTGGGAACTGACCGCGCCGGCGCGGTCGTCGAGCAGCCGGGACCGCGGGATAGCGGCCGGACGTCGACCACGCGCTCGCCGAGGATGCCCAGCGACTGCCGGCTCGCGGTCACGAACCGCACGCCCGGTGCCGCGCAGCACCGGAAGCCGCTCAGCCGCTCCAGGTGACCGGAAGGGCGGTCAGGCCGCGGAAGACCCAGCCGTCCCAGGACTCGCTCCGGCGCGGATCCGTGCGCAAGCTCGGCAGCTCGGTGTACAGCAGGGGGACGGCGATCTCGCCGATCGCGATGCGTGCCGCCCAGTGACCGGCGCACAGGTGCGTTCCGCTGCCGAATCCCAGGTGCGGCCGACGTGGGCGGGTGATGTCGAAGGACTCGGCGTGCTCGAACACCGTGGTGTCGCGGTTGGCGGCGCCGACGACGACGCCGACGGGAGCGCCCGTGGGCAGGAGGACATCCCGCAGGACGGTCTCCCGGGTCGTCTCCCGCGGGTACATCCCGATCGGGGACAGCCATCGCACGGCCTCGTCGAACACCGCAGGCCACCGGGTGGGATCGCCGAGCACGAGTTCGCGCTGGTCCGGGTGGCGGCTCAGCGCCCACACCACGTTGGTCACCATGTGCTGGGGCTCGTTCATCCCTCCCGCGATGGTGAGCTTGACGTTGGCCGAGACCTGCGCCAGGGGGAGTCCGGAGTGGACGAGGGCGGAGGTGATGGAGCCGTCCGGATGCTCGCGAAGGTGGGGCAGGAGCTCGCCGAGCAGGGCGTCGACCTCGTCGCGGGCGGCGTCGCAGCGGCGCCAGATCCCGGGGTCGTCGAGCAGGTTGCCGGTTCCGGCGATGAAGGCATGCGACCAGCGCCGCATGTCCTCGACGTGCGTGCCCTTCAGCCCCAGCAGGTCCACCAGGTTCTGGGAGGCGACGGGCGCGGCGTAGTCCCGGTTGAGGTCCGCGTCGTCCGGGCCCCGCTCCCGCAGGACCTCGAGGTGGGTACGAGCGTTGCGCTCGAAGACCGGCGCCCAGCGCTCGCGGAGGGTCTTCGGCCGCAGCGCCGGGTTGATCGCCCCGCGCTCGTGCGCGTGCTCGGGGTCGTCCTTGCGGAGCATGGGCTGCGCGCCGAGCGCGCGCGCCATGGTCGCGCCGCCGCCGGACACGGCGGCGCTGAAGGTCTCCTGGTCCTCCTCGATCGCGCGGCAGCCCGCGAACGAGGTGACCAGATACCGGCTCAGTGCGGGAACCCAGGCCACGGGGCACTCGTCCCGCAACCGCCGGTAGGTGGGGTAGGGGTCGATCATCAGTGCGGCGGGATCGACCCAGTCGGCGGTGGGTGCGGCGGCGGTGGACGTCGTCGTCATCGCAACTCCTCGGGCAGGGCGTCGGCTACGGGGCGGGCACGAGCGCGCGAGCGAGGCGCTTCAGGCTGAACGCCGGATCGCGCAGGTCGCCGGGGGAGAGCACTCGCCCGGCGGCGAGCAGGCGGCGGGCGGCCATGTGGTCGGCGGGCCGGTTCACCGACTCCACGGCGACGAGCCTGCCCTGGCGCAGGCAGCACACCGAGAACCGGCCGGTGGCGGGGTCGCCGAGGACGACGCTGTCGTCCCCGGGAAGCCGTAGCCCGGCGATCTGCAGGGTGAGCTCGCCCTGGTGGCTCCAGAACCAGGGCAGCTCGGCGTAGGCCCGCTCCGCGCCGAGAATGACCGACGCGACGTGCCGGGCCTGGCCGGCCGCGTTCTGCACCGACTCCAGCCGCACGCGACCGCCCGCGTGGGAGTTCGGGTGGTTCGCGCAGTCTCCGACGGCGTAGACCGACGGGTCGCGGGTGCGCAGGCGCTCGTCGACGACGATCCCGTCGGCCACGTCGAGCCCCGCCCGCGCCGCCAGCTCGGCCCGCGGTTCCACGCCGATACCCACCAGTACGAGGTCGGCCGGGTACTCCGCGCCCGTGGTGCCGAGGGCGCCGTGGACCCGCCCGTGCTCGCCGACGAACCGCGCGACGGTCTCGCCGCAGCGCAGCTCGGTGCCTGCCTCGCGGTGGGCGGCGGCGAGGTGGGCGGCGGTCTCCGGGGAGACCGCCCTGGCCAGCGGCCGCTCGCCCGCCTCCAGCACCGTCACCCGCACCGCATGCCGCCGCGCTGCCGCGGCGAACTCCAGCCCGATGAATCCGGCACCGACCACGAGGACCGAGCGCGCTCCGGGCAGCGCCGCGCGCAGGGCGTCGGCGTCGGCGAGCGTGCGCAGCGCGTGGACACCGGCGAGGTCGGCGCCGGGCACGCCGAACGCGCGGCTGACCGCTCCGGTGGCGAGCACGAGCGCGTCGTAGGGCACCGCGCCGCCGTCGGAGAGCTCCACCGTGCGGGCTTCCCGGTGCAGCGCCGTGGCGGTGACGCCGGTACGCAGGTCGATCCGGTGCTCGGCGAAGTACCGCTCCGCGCGCAGCGGCAGGACCGGGGCCGCGTCCGCCGGTGTCAGGTGCTCTTTGGACAGTGGAGGCCGCTGGTAGGGCAGCACCGGTTCGTCGCCGACGATCGTGATGGGGCCGGTGTGCCCCCGCGCGCGCAGCGTGTCGGCCACCTGCACGCCGGCGTGGCCGGCTCCGACCACCACGACCCGCGCACCGGGGTGCCCGGGGCGGGAGTGGCCGTCAGAGCTGGGCCTCGGGCACATCGACCTCCACCTCCTCCAGGTCCCCGCCGAGCGTCAACTGGCAGCCGAGGCGGCTGCGCCGGTCGTCGCGGGGCGCGGCGGTGCAGTCGAGCATCTCCTCCTCGTCCTCGCTGACCGGCGGCAGCGCGCCGAGATACGGCTCACGGACGTAGACGTGGCAGGTGGCGCACATCGCCTGACCGCCGCACTCGCCGACGATCCCGGCGACGCCGTTCTGCACGGCGGCGCGCATGACGTTGCTGCCCGGGTCCGCGTCGACGACCGTGCCGGCGTCACCGGAGTGATGGAAAACGACCTTGGGCATCGATGCTCCTAGCTTCGAGGGGGTCAGTCCCAATGGACGGGCAGGCTCAGCACGCCACGGAAGACCCAGCCGCCCACCGTGGCAGGCCGGGACGGGGCGAGCCGCAGACCGGGGAACCGGGTGAACAGGCGCGGCAGCGCGATCGTGACGACGGAAGCCCGCGCGATCCAGGCGCCGGCGCAGAAGTGGTTGCCGCCTCCGAACGCGAGATGGGGCTTGCGGGGGCGGTCGACGTCGTAGGCCTCGGGGTCGGTGAACACCGCGGGATCGCGGTTGGCGGCCCCGACCGCCACGCCGAGGCGGGCACCGCGCGGAATGGCCATGCCGCACAACTCGGTGTCGCGGGTCGCCTCGCGCGGGTACATGCTGATGGGCGCGATCCACCGGATGGACTCCTCGAAGGCGTCCGACCAGCGATCCGCGGCGCGCACGCTCGCCAGCTGCTCCGGGTGGGACAGCAGGGCCCAGACGGTCGTCGCGAGCGCGTCCCTCGGCTCGTTGAGCCCCCCGCCGATCGTCATCTTGACGTTGGCCCGCAACGCGTCCAGCGGCATCCCGGACGTTCCCAGGACCGACAGCAGGCTGCCGTCGGGTGCGGCGCGCAGCGCGGGCAGCATCTCGTCGATGGCCTCGTCGACCTCGCGGGACGAGCGTTCGGCGGCCGCCCAGACGTCCGGGTCGTCGGCGTAGTTGCCGGTGCCGTCGATCAGGGTCTGCGACCAGCGTTGCAGGTCCTGCTGGGTGGCGTTGGCGAAGCCGAGGATCGCCCGCAGGTTCTCCGCCGCGTAGGGCGCGGCGAACTCGGCGACCAGGTCGGCACCCGGGCCCGCGGCACGCAGGCGCGCGGCGTAGGTCGCGTAGTTGCGGTCGAACACCGCTTCCCACCGCTGCTTGATCGCCTTGGGGCGCAGCACCCCGCCGTACGCCTTCCGTTCGGCGTCGTGCTCGGGATCGTCCTTGCGGAGCATGCTGTGCCCCATCGAGCGCTTCATCAGCGACTGCGCTTCGTCGGCCGAGAACCGCTGTTGATCCAGTTCGATGGCGTGGCAGGCCTCGTAGCCGATGACCAGGTGGCGGTTCACCGCCGGTATCCAGTGAATCGGGGCCTGCGCCCGCAGTCGTTGGTAGATCGGGTACGGGTCCGCGTAGAGGTCCGGGATCGTCACCCAGTCCGCGGTCGGGATCGGCCGTGCCTCTGTCGTGTCCACGGTCATCGTTGACGTCGCCTCCTAGCCGCCGGATGGATCGAGTGTCAGCGGGCCCACCTCCACAGGTAAAGGTCAAAAAACCCGTCAACCACCCCAGGAAATGTCGGGTTACCGGCCTGAACCGGCCTCGGCGGCTCTTGCGTCGAATCTGAAATCGTATACGATCGCCGGGTGCTGATCGATGAGGCAGTGGTCCGCTACGACCCCACGGGAGCGGACCGACCCGGCAAGGTGCTGGCAGTGCACCTGAACTACCCGTCGCGCATCGCCCAGCGAGGGCGTGTTCCGGAAGCTCCCTCGTTCTTCCTCAAGCCGTCGACCTCGGTGTCGGCCTCGGGGACGCCCATTCACCGTCCATCCGGCACCGAGCTGCTGACCTTCGAGGGGGAGATCGCGCTGGTGGTCGGCGAGCGCGTGCGCGACGTGCCGATCGAGCGGGCGTGGAACGCCGTCCGCGCGGTGACCGCCGCCAACGACTTCGGGGTGTACGACCTCAGGCACGCCGACAAGGGTTCGAACCTGCGCAGCAAGGGCGGCGACGGCTTCACGCCGCTCGGCCCGGCCGCGCTCGACGCCCGCGCGGTCGATCCGGCGGCCCTGCGGGTGCGCACCTGGGTGGACGGCGAGCTGGCGCAGGAGGACACGACGGCCGAGCTCGTCTTTCCTTTCGCGCAGCTCATCGCGGACGTGTCGCAGCTGATCACGCTCGAACCCGGCGACGTCGTGCTCACCGGCACGCCCGCCGGTTCGTCGGTCGTGGTCCCCGGCCAGACCGTCGAAGTAGAGGTGGACGCGCCGACCGCACCCGGAGCGCCGTCGACGGGCCTGCTGGTCACGCCGGTCGCCGAGGGCACCGTGGCCCCCGGCCGGTACGGGTCCGGTCCGAAGGTCGACGACGAGCAGCGGGCACAGGCCTGGGGCTCGCGCGAGGCGGCAGGTCTTCCCGCGCCGTTCGAGCTCACCGGCGAACTCCGGGACAAGATCAACGAGGTGGGCACGGCGACGCTGAGCGCCCAGCTGCGCAAGCACGGGTTCGACGCGGTGTCGATCGACGGCGTGCACCCGCTCACGCCAGGCACACGCCTCGTCGGCAGGGCGAGGACGATGCGCTTCGTCCCCTTCCGCGAGGATCTCAGCGACCGGCACGGTGGCGGGTACAACGCCCAGAAACGCGGCTTCGACGCGCTGAACCCCGGTGATGTGCTCGTCGTCGAGGCGCGAGGGGAGCTCGGCACGGGCACGATCGGCGACATCCTCGCGCTGCGCGCCGTGCGGTGCGGTGCGGCCGGTTTCGTCAGCGACGGCGGCGTGCGCGACTCGCGCGCCGTGGCCGAGACGGGCCTGCCGGTCTTCGCCGCGACCACGCATCCCGCCGTTCTCGGCCGCCGCCATGTGCCGTGGGATGTGGACCTGACGATCGCCTGCGGCGGGGCGACCGTGCAACCCGGTGACGTCATCGTCGGAGACGACGACGGCGTCGTCGTCATCCCGCCGGAGCTGGTCGCGGACGTCGTCGACGGCGCCCTCCGGCAGGAGGACGAGGAGCGCTTCATCGCCGGGCAGGTCGAGGCAGGAGCTCCGGTCGAGGGGCTCTACCCGCTGACCGGCGAATGGCGCGCGAAGTACGAAGCACAACGGCAGGAGCGCCGATGACCGCCACGTCGAACAAGTCGCAGCTCGCCTACGACTTCATCAAGCAACGGATCGTCTCGGGCCGCTACACGCCCGGCTACCGGCTGGTGCTCGCGACCATCGCGGCCGAACTCGGGGTGAGCGTCGTGCCGGTCCGCGAGGCGATCCGGCGGCTGGAGGCGGAACGGCTGGTCACCTTCCAGCGCAATGTCGGCGCCCAGGTCGCCATGCTCGACGAGCGCGAGTACCTCTACACGATGCAGACGCTCGCGCTGGTCGAGGGCTACGCGACCGCGCTGTCCGCGCCACTCGTCACACCCGGCCAGGTGCGCCGGGCCCGGGAGGTGAACGAGCGGATGCGCGAAAGCCTCACCCACTTCCGCCCGCACGAGTTCACCCGGCAGAACTTCGAGTTCCACTCGCTGCTGTTCGAGAACTGCCCGAACCCGCACGTCCTCGATCTCGTCCACCGTGGCTGGGACCGCCTGGCGAACCTGCGTGACTCGACCTTCAGCTTCGTGCCGGGCCGCGCGCACGAGTCGGTCGACGAGCACGAGCGGCTCCTGCGGCTCATCGAACAGGGCGCCGACCCCGACGTCGTCGAGCGGGCCGCGCGGGAACACCGCACGCACACCCTCGACGCGTTCCTCGCCCACCAGGGCGCGCGCCTGCTCGACGACTGACCCACGGAGAGGGAGAGGTACCCACCGATGACCCTGCGCACGGACCCGCACCGGCTGCGCGGATCGATCGCGCCCCTGATGACGCCGTTCACCACCGGCGGCGAGGTCGACCACGAATCGCTGGCCAACGCCGTCAGGTGGCAGCTCGCCAACGGATCCCACGGGCTGTCCATCGGCGGCTCGACCGGCGAGCCGAGCGCACAGTCCATTCAGGAACGGATCGATGCGATCAGGACCGTGCTCGCCGCGTCCGGCCATGCGGTCCCGGTGATTCCCGGCACCGGCACGACCAAACTGGACGAGACCATCGAGCTGACCCGCCGGGCCGCCGAACTCGGCGTCGACGCGGCACTGGTGATCACGCCGTACTACGCGCGCCCGACGCAGGAGGCGCTGTACCACTGGTACTCCACTGTGGCCGCGGAGGTACCCGACCTGCCGATCCTCGCCTACAACGTGCCCAGCCGCACCTCGGTCGACATCGCGCCGGAGACCGTCGAGCGGCTCTACGCCGAGGTGCCCAACTTCGTCGGCATCAAGGAGACCACCCGCGACTTCGAGCACTTCAGCCGGGTCCTGCAACGCTGCGGCCGCGATCTCGTCGTGTGGAGCGGCATCGAGCTGCTCTGCCTGCCCCTGCTGGCGCTGGGCGGGATCGGGTTCCTCTCGGCCACCGCCAACATCGCGCCCGCGGCACACGCGCGGTTGTTCGACCTGTGGTCGGCGGGCGACCACTCCGGCGCGCTCGACATCCACTACGGACTGCACCCGCTGGTGGACCTGATCTTCACCGAGACCAACCCGGCCGCGGGCAAGTGGGTGCTCGAACAGCTCGGGGTCTTCCGTTCGGGACACGTGCGCCCGCCCCTCATCCCGCTGACCGAGGCGGGGCAGGCCAAAGCCAAGGACCTTCTCGCGCAGGCCGGGCAGTACGTCTCGCCCGTCCAGGCCGAGTTCAACATCGGAGCCAGGTGATCATGAGCAGCGCCACCACATCCCGCGTCCAGCGCGCCCCGGACAACCTGCCGGAGCGGATCCGGCACTTCATCGGGGGCGAATCCGTCGACTCGCTGTCGGGACGGACGTTCGACGTGCTCGACCCGGTGTCGAACGAACCCTACGTGCGCGCCGCCGCCGGGCAGGCCGAGGACATCGACCGCGCCGTCGCCGCGGCGCGCGCCGCGTTCGACGAGGGGCCCTGGCCGAGCCTGCTGCCCCGCGCCCGCGCCCGGATCCTGAACGAGATCGCCGACATCGTCTCCTCTCGCGACGCGCGCCTGGCCGAGCTGGAGACCTTCGACACCGGCCTGCCCATCACGCAGGCGCTCGGACAGGCCCAGCGCGCGGCGGAGAACTTCCGGTTCTTCGCGGATCTGATCGTCGCCCAGTCCGACGACACCTACCAGGTGCCCGGCACCCAGGTCAACTACGTCAACCGCAAGCCGAAGGGCGTCGCGGGGCTGATCACGCCGTGGAACACCCCGTTCATGCTGGAGTCGTGGAAGCTCGCCCCGGCGCTCGCCTCCGGCTGCACCGTCGTGCTGAAACCGGCCGAGTTCACGCCGCTGTCGGCGAGCCTGTGGGCGGACATCTTCCGCGAGGCCGGCCTGCCCGACGGCGTGTTCAACCTGGTGCACGGACTGGGGGAGGAGGCGGGCGATGCCCTGGTGAAGCACCCGGACGTGCGGCTCATCTCGTTCACCGGCGAGTCCAGGACCGGCCAGGTCATCTTCGCCAACGCCGCCCCGACGCTCAAGGGCCTCTCGATGGAACTGGGCGGCAAGTCGCCCGCCGTCGTGTTCGCCGACGCCGACCTGGACGCCGCGCTCGACTCCACATTGTTCGGCGTGTTCTCGCTCAACGGTGAACGCTGCACGGCGGGCAGCCGCGTTCTCGTCGAGCGCCCGGTCTACGACGAGTTCGTCGAGCGCTACGCCGCCCGGGCCGCCAGCATCGTCGTGGGCGACCCGCGCGACCCGCGGACCGAGGTCGGTGCGCTCGTTCATCCCGAGCACTACGAGAAGGTGCTGCGCTACATCGAGATCGGCAAGTCGGAGGGCCGGCTGGTCGCGGGCGGCGGCCGTCCCGAGGGAATCGAGCAGGGCAACTACGTCGCACCGACCGTGTTCGCCGACGTCAAGCCGGACGCCCGCATCTTCCAGGAGGAGATCTTCGGGCCCGTCGTCGCGATCACGCCATTCGACACCGAGCAGGAGGCGCTCGCGCTCGCCAACGGCGTCAAGTACGGGCTCGCCGCCTACCTCTGGACCCGGGATCTCCGCCGCGCGCACACCTTCGCCCAGTCACTCGACTGCGGCATGGTCTGGCTGAACTCGCACAACGTCCGCGACCTGCGCACGCCCTTCGGCGGCGTGAAGGCCTCCGGACTCGGCCAGGAGGGGGGCTACCGCTCGCTCGACTTCTACACCGACCAGCAGGCCGTGCACATCACCCTCGGCGAGGTGCACACCCCCCGGTTCGGCGCCGCCTGAAGGAGGCACGAAGCCATGACCGACACCGCACTCCCCACACCGCCGGACATCGTGCGCGCGGCCTACGGCGAACTCGTCGTCACCGACCTGGCCGCCTCGCGCGAGTTCTATGTGGACATACTCGGCCTGACGGTGACCGCGGAGGACGACGACACCGTCTACCTGCGCTCACTGGAGGAGTTCATCCACCACAACCTCGTGCTCCGGAAGGGGCCCGTGGCCGCGCTCGCCGCGCTCGCGTTCCGGGTGCGCAGCCGGCAGGACGTGGACCGGGCCGAGGCCTACTACCAGGCGCTGGGCTGCCGCACCGAGCGCCGCGCGGACGGCTGGACCCGGGGTGTCCGCGACGCCGTGCGCGTGACCGATCCGCTCGGCTTCCCCTACGAGTTCTTCCACGAGGTCGACCATGTCGAGCGCCTCGCCTGGCGCTACGACCTGCACACGCCGGGCGCGCTCGTGCGGCTGGACCACTTCAACCAGGTCACGCCGGACGTGCCGGAGGGGCTGGCCTACCTGGAGGCGCTCGGTTTCCGCACCACCGAGGACATCAGGGACGACGAGGGCGTGACGTACGCAGCCTGGCTGCGCCGCAAGCCGACCGTGCACGACACGGCCCTGACCGGCGGTGACGGGCCGCGCCTGCACCACATCGCGTTCGCCACCCACGAGAAGCACAACGTCATCGCGATCTGCGACAAACTCGGTGCGCTGCGCAGGTCCGGGGCGATCGAGCGGGGGCCGGGCCGGCACGGCGTGTCCAACGCGTTCTACCTGTACCTGCGCGATCCCGACGGTCACCGCGTCGAGATCTACACCCAGGACTACTACACCGGCGACCCCGACAACCCGCTGGTCACCTGGGACGTGCACGACAACCAGCGCCGCGACTGGTGGGGCAACGCCGTCGTGCCCAGCTGGTACACCGACGCGTCCGCCGTGCTCGACCTCGACGGCAACCCCCAGCCCGTCACCGCGCGCACCGAGGTCCGCGAGATGGACGTCACCGTCGGCGCCGACGGGTTCTCCTACGCCCGGGTCGACGGCACCGAGCGGGGATTCAAGGTCGGGGGCCAGCTGTGATGGACCGGCCGGGCCCCGGCGCGGTCGCTCCGCGGCGGGGAGCCTCTCGATCTCTCCGGCGCGCCCGTTCCCGGCCGGGTGAGCTCGCCGGTGCGGGCTCGGTCACGCTCTCGTCGCCCTGGCCGGAGGCCTGCGGTCCGGCGCGGACACGTGAGGGAGGACAGTGCCGGCGACACGTGAGTGTTCACGGCTGGTTCCTGATCGGCCCCCGGCCCGCTTCAGCGGACACCTCGCCTTCCGGTCGGTGGGACCGGCGCGCGGGCCGGTTCCAGCGTCCGGCCCCCCGGGCCTGTCGCCGGAACGCGGTTTCGCGAGGGCCGGTGAGAATCCACCGTTCCCGTGGTCTGTATCCACGAGCGCCGCGTGCTGGCGGCGCCGACCACGAGGAGTTATCCCATGTCCGATGTCCGTGTGCACAATCTCTCGATCTCGCTCGACGGCTTCGCCACCGGAGACGGGCAGGCCGCCGATGCCCCGTTCGGTCACGCGGGTGAGCGCCTGCACGAGTGGATGTTCGCCACCCGGTTCTGGAACCGGATGGGAGGCGGCCGCGGCGGGCGGGGCGGCGCCGACAACGCGTTCGCGTCGCTGCACGATCCCGGTATCGGCGCCGAGATCATGGGAGCGGGCAAGTTCGGCCCGCCCGGCTGGCAGGACAACCCCGGATGGCGGGGCTGGTGGGGTGCCGACCCGCCGTTCCACACGCCGGTCTTCGTGCTCACGCACCGGCCACGGCCCTCGATCGAGATGGAGGGCGGCACCACGTTCCACTTTCTCGACGCCGCGCCTGCGGAGGCGCTCGACAAGGCCCGCGAGGCGGCTGGTGACCAGGACGTGCGCCTGGGCGGCGGGCCCTCCGTCGTGCGTGACTTCCTCGCCGAGGGGCTGGTCGATCAGCTGCATGTCGTCCAGGTCCCGATCGTGCTCGGCCGCGGGATCCGGCTGTGGGACGGCCTGGAAACGCTCGAGACGAGGTACGACGTCGAGGCGGTCTCGACGCCGAGTGGTGTCACGCACCTGACGTTCACGACCAAGGCCCGGTGAGCGCGAGCGCGCAGGGCGGGACGGCCAAGACCCGCGGTGGTCTCTCCCGCCCGGGAGAACGCGTTCCGGAGTGCTGGGACAGGCGGGTCCGGCCGTGCCCGCGACGCGGACGGCGGTGCCGGGCGGCCCCGGCACCGCCGCCGCTCCGCGTGGATCAGGACGTCACGAGCGAGAGGCCGTAGACGTCGAGGATCTCGTTCACGGGCTGGAACCAGGTCTCCCCGCCGCTGCCGCAGTTGCCCCAGCCGCCGGATGTGACACCCTGTGCCTGGTCGCCGGTGATGAACGAACCTCCGGAGTCGCCGGGCTCGGCGCACACGCTCGTCTTGGTCATCTGGTAGACCGCGCCCTGCTCGTAGTTGACCGTCTCGTTCTTGGCCAGGACGGTGCCGCAGTGCCAGTGCGTGGTCGAGCCCGAGCGGCAGATCGACGAACCGACCGGCGCCTCCGCCGAACCGCGAACCAGCCGGTCCGGCACGGTGCCCCAGCCGAGCACCACCGGCTCGGTCCACCAGCCGTTGCCGATCCGGACGAACGCGTAGTCGTTGCCGGGGAACGACGATCCGGCGAAGCTGCCCATGGGCGATCCGTCCCAACCGGACACCGAGGCGCCGGCACCGCCGCAGTGCCCCGCGGTGACGAAGCCGCCCCGCACAGAGAAGCCGATCGAGCAGCGGGTGTTGCCGTTGATGTAGTAGGGGTCGCCGCCGACGGTCCCGGCCGCGAAGGTGCGCGGCTGCCCCTCGATCTCGGTGACGGTCACCGGGCCCGCTTCGCGTGCCCGGTCGAGGAACGCCGCGACACCCGTGGCGCCCTCGCGCACCGCGACCGCCACGCTCCCGGAGCGCGGGTCGACGTGCCAGCTGGCCACGCCGTCCGGCACCGCGCCACGTGCGGCGTAGCCGTCGAGAACCGACTTGGTGGCGTTCAGCTCGGCCTGGGTGTGCTCGACCAGCGTGGTCTCGGCGCCGGTGCGCTCCACGGCGGCCGACCGCTCCTCGCTGGTCAGGCCGACCACCAGGGTGCCCCGCCGGGGGTCGAACCAGGAGCCGCCGTAGTCGTCGCCCGCGGCTTCGCGGGCGGCCGGGTCGATGCGCAGGGCCGCCGACTCCTGATGGAGCCGGGTGACCGCCTCCGCCTCGCTCAGGCCAAGATCGCGCTGCATCGCGGCGATCATGCCGTCCGCGGCCGCGGGGGCCGCCTCGGCGGCCGGGGTGGAGGCGCCGCCCAGCGCGGCGCCGAGTGCCATCACCGCACAGGCGCCCAGCGCGCCCAGCGCGGTCTTCGTTCTGTTCATGGTGCTCTCGTTTCGCAGCAGGGATCAGGTGAGAGCGCGCTCACCCCTCAACGTGGTATGCCGGTGCTGCGCGCGTCAAGGTCTAGACCAGTGATGTTTTCCCGTTCTACAGTGAGGTCCTGGCGTTCCCTGCCAGGCCGTGCTCCGTGCGGGGACCGGCGGGCGGTCCTGACATCCGCGTGGTGCCCGCCGAGCAGGGCTCGGGCCGGAACCGCGGTCTGGCCGAAGCGGTGTCGGGAAAGGAGTCCGGCGGTGACGGACACGGCGGCGACGGATCCCGGTCCAGGACCCGATCCGCCTGGCGGACCCGGTGCGAACGCCGGGTCCGCCACCGGCACGGCGTTCGCGGCGGTGCCGCACCGGCCGGACCGCGGGTCACCGCCGGGTGGCGCGCTCGCGGACGACCGTGGTGATCACCCGGTGCACGAGCCACTCCAGCGGGCCGCGCCGCGCCCAGCGTCGCCACAGCATGGAGCAGGCCAGCATGACCGTGACCGCCCCGGCGAGGTGGACGAACGACACCGACGACGGCGTGCCGATCAGCGACAGGTAGCCGAAGTGCCCGGCGTACCAGGTCATCGCCATGCCTCCGGCGGCCGTGAGCGGCCACAGTGCGGCGCCGGCAGCGCCGTGCTCGAAAACCAGCAGCATCCCACCGAGCAGGGCCATGGCGACGCCGACCACGAACAGGATGCCGAGCGGGCTGGTCGCGTACGGGACGTCGGTCGGCATGCCCAGCAGCGACTGCCACGGCAGCGGTGCCGGGCCGGAACCGGCCGGTGGTGCGGCCATCGCCTCGGCGACGCGCCGCGCGCCGCCGAGCACGTGCCACGCCACCACGTACCCGCCGTAGGCCGCTGTCGCCACCCCGAGGCCGGTGCGCAGCAGCCGCAGCCGGACCGCGTGGGCGTGCAGGTCCAGCCGGCCGAGCGCGAGCCCGGCGAGCACCAGCGGGATGCCGTAGGGAGTCTGGAAGCCGCCACCGGTGAGCACGAGCTGCCAGAGGTACTCGTCCCACTGGGCGGGGCCGGTGAGCACGGCGAACCCACTCGGGGCCTCGACCATCATCCAGTCCGGGTGCGCCGACATGACCCACCACGCGTAGGTCGTCACCACCGGTGTGGTGAGGCAGGCCGCGGTGAACAGGGTGCGCGCCCGCAGCCGGGTCAGCGGGACGAGGAGCAGCAGCAGAACGGCGTAGTAGCTCAGCACCGACGCGCCGAACTCGTCGATGGCGAGGCTGATCAGGAACAGGACCAGGGCGCGAACGGCGATCCGGCGCCGCGCGGTGGACAGGTCCGCGCCGGTGTACGGGCGGCTGCCACCGGTCATCAGCGCCACCGACACCCCGGCGAGCAGCACGAACAGGCTCATCGCCCGCGAGGAGGTCTGCTCGCTGACCCAGCGCAGCACGTCCGGCGTGCCGGCAAACGGTCCGGCGTGGAGCCAGCCCGTGGCGGGGAAGTGCGCGACGAACACCCCGATGATCGCCAGTGCCCGGACGGCGTCGACAGCGGGCAGCCTGCCGCGCGGTCGCCGGAGTGCGGGTTCACGCTGGGGCACGTCCGCCGTGGCCGGATATGTCCGTGTGTCATCCATGCCCGCCACGGTGCCGGTCCGGTGTCCGCGCCCGGTCCCCGCGCTGTCGCGGTCGTGTCGCGGGACGGCGGCGAGGGGTCAGCTCGCGGGCAGCACCGGGCAGTGCCGTGGGCCGGTGTCCCGGCCGTGGACGAAGGTGAGCCGCACCCTGGTGGCCGGGGAACCACCCGACTGCTGGTGCACCGCCAGCGCCGTGCACACCAGCTGGTCGATGCCGATCTCGCGCCGCACGTCGTCGCGGTCGATCGGCAGCCCGACGGTGATCACGTCGCCGGTGGTGGCGATGGGAAGTTCCAGTGCGACCTCGCTGGTCCCGGCGTACGAGCGCGGTCCGGGCCCCGGCTCGCTCGCGGTGAGCAGCATCTTGATCGCCTGGCCGATCGTGCTGAGCCGGTCGCCACGGCGCCGCGCGACCAGGCTCCCCGCGTCGTCGACCAGGTACACCGGCGTGCCGGGGGCCAGTCCGGTGGGCGCTTCGCCGCCGTCGAGCACCCCGCTCGGCCCCGCACCGCAACCGGCCAGGCCGAGCGCCGCGGCGGTCAGCGCCGCCACCAGCGCCCCGCGGATCACGGCTGTTCCCCCGTCCACCGGGGCAGGCGCACGGCGAAGTGCGCGCCCGCTCCGTCGGCGTTGCCCGCCCCGATCGTCCCTCCGTGCAGCTTGACGTTCTCCGCGGTGATCGCCATGCCCAGCCCGCTGCCGTTCGAGCGGCCCCGCGCGGTGTCGGCCTTGTAGAAGCGGTCGAACACGTGCGCCGCGACGTCGTCCGGGAGCCCCGGCCCGTGGTCGACCACATCGAGGTACGCCCACGTGTCGTCGCCGCGCAGCCGCACGACGACGGGCGGGGCGCCGTGGCTGAGCGCGTTGCCGACCAGGTTCGCGGTGACCACGTCGAGGCGCCGCCGGTCCAGCACGGCACGCAGTTCACCTGGCGCGTCGAGCTCGACCTGGTCCAGCCACCCCCGGGAGCGCAGGCAGTCGCGCACCGCGGCGCGCAACTCGACCTCCTCCGGGCGCAGCGTGGCCACGCCCGCGTCGAACCTCGACACCTCGATCAGGTCCTCCACCAGCCGGGCCAGCTTGCGCGACTCTTCCACGGCGAGCCGCGCCGGTTCGCGCGCATCGCTCGGCATGCGCCCGGCCTCGGCCTCCAGCACCTCCGCCACCGCGGTCAGCGTGGTCAACGGCGTGCGCAGTTCGTGCGACACATCCGCGACGAACCGGCGCGCGTCGGCCTCCATCCGGGCCAGCTCGCCAACCGAGCGTTCCAGCGACGCCGCCGTCTCGTTGAACGTCGCGGCCAGTTCGGCGAGCTCGTCCGAGCCGCGGGGCCGCAGCCGGGCGCCGAGGTCACCGCCACCGAGCCGCCGCGCGGCGGCGCGGAGATCCCGCACCGGGCGCAGCACGCCCCGCGCGGCGAGCAGCGCGAGCAGCACGGCGATCGGCAGGGCCAGCGCGCTGGTGCGGCTCGCGTTCGCGGTCAGCGCGTCCACCTGTTCCCGCACCGCGCTCAGGTCACGGACGGCGTAGACCTCGACGCCGGAGGGCCGCCGCTGCCCGTTCAGGTCGGTGATCATGACCGGCGCGCCGACGACCAGCCGGAGCACGCCGTCCGACTCGACCCGCTGCACCAGCAGCCGGCCCGTCTCGCCGGTCGCCGCGCGCAACTCGGGGGACACGGCCGCCAGGCCCGGGCCGCTCGCCGAGCGCAGGGCGCCGTAGGTCACCAGTGCGGGCCCGCCGACCGTCACCCGCAGCCGGTCGAGCGCCGCCTGGTCCGGCGGGTAGGGAAGGCCCGGCGCGGTCGCGGTGACCGTGCGCTCGATCTCCCCGGCGAACTGGCGCTGGGTCTGTTCGACGAGCGCGCTGCCCGCCGAGGCGGCACTCGCCCAGGCCGCGGCGGCCGCGGCGATCGCGCCGACCGCGACGAACGCCAGGATCAGCCGGGGACGCAGCCCGCCGAGGAGCGCGCGGGCTCGGCCGAGCGCCGTCACACCGGACCGAACCGGTAGCCGAAGCCGCGGACGGTCTGCACGAAGACCGGTCGGGAAGGCTCGTCCTCGATCTTGGCCCGCAGCCGCTGGACGCAGTTGTCCACCAGCCGCGAGTCGCCGAGGTAGTCGTGTTCCCACACCAGCTCGAGCAGTTGCTGCCTGCTGAGCACCTGGCCGGGGGAGCGGGACAGCTCGAGCAGCAGCCGCAGCTCGGTGGGGGTGAGCGAGACCTGCCGTGCGCCCTTGGTGACGGCCAGCGCGGCCCGGTCGATGGTCAGGTCGTGGTGCCGCTCGGGGGCCCCGTCCGCGGTGGGCGCGCCCCGGCGCAGCACCGCGCGGACGCGCGCGTCGAGAACCCTCGGCTGCACCGGCTTGACGACGTAGTCGTCGGCACCGGCCTCGAGGCCGCCGACGACGTCGAGGTCGTCGCCACGCGCGGTGAGCATGATGATCGGCAGGTTACCGGCCGCCCGGATGCGACGGCACACCTCGAAACCGTCCATGCCGGGCAGCATCAGATCCAGCACGATCACGTCGGGCCGCGTGCCGCCGAGGGCACGCAGCCCTTCCTCGCCGGTGCCGGCCTCGCCCACGGCATGCCCGTGCCGGTCCAGCGCCAGGGCGAGGCCGCGACGAACGGCGTGGTCGTCCTCGATCAGCAGAATGCGTGCCACCTGGCCGATTATGGGTGCGCCGGGCCGCGGTCGCCCGGGGGCCGCCGCGTCTGCGACAGAGTCAGGACATCGTGGCGACCGCGCCGCCACGTGCCGGGGCGAGTGTCGGTGGCATGCGATCGAAGCCGACGTCGACCGGCCGCGCCAGCCGTCGCCTCGTTCCCGCCCTCGTACTGACCCTCACCGCGGCCGTGGCGGCCGGTGCGGCCGTCGCGGCGGGGATGGCTCCGCCGAAGGAGCCGAAGGAGCTGTATCTGACCTTCGACGACGGGCCTGCCGCGGCCACCGGGGAGATCCTGGACGTGCTGCGGGCCCACGACGCGAGGGCGACCTTCTTCGCCGTCGGCGAGAACCTCGCCGCGCGCCCCGGCCTGGCGCGGCGCGCGCTCGCCGAAGGCCATGTCGTCGCCGCCCACACGTGGAGCCATCCCGATCTGACCGGGCTCGGGCCGACCGAGCTCGCCGGGGAGCTGGACCGGTCGGTGGCGGCGGTGCGCGACGCGGGCTCGGCCAGCCGCTGCCTGCGCCCGCCGTACGGGGCGATCGACGAGCGGGTCCGGCAGGCCGTGCGCGGGCGCGGCCTGCGGCCGGTGCTGTGGAACGTCGACCCGTCGGACTGGCGCGCGGCGGATGCTCGCGCGCTGGCGGACCGCATCGTGCGCGGTGCGCGTCCGGGCGCGGTCGTCCTGCTGCACGACGGCGGCGGGGACCGGTCGGCGACCATCGCCGCGCTCCGCATCGCACTGCCTCGGCTACGCGCCGGGGGTTATGCGTTCCGCGCGGTTCCGGGCTGCTGACCGCGCGTGCCGCCGACCGGGACTGCTCTCAGGTGCGCCTCGGCGAGCCCCTCGTAGCCTGCGGTGGGAGACGGAACGAGCGCGGCGGAGTACGACCGGTTCGGGCCACCCGAGGTGGTCCGGATCGCGGAGGTCGGTAAGCCGGTGCCCGGCGATACCGAGGTGCTGATCAGGGTCCATGCGTCGACGGAATGCCTGATGCTGCGGGACGTCCGTGGCCGGGCAGGGTCGTGCTCGGCCTGTGCAGGCCGCGGCGGAGGATGCGCGGGCTGGGGCTGGAACTGGCCGGGGAGATCGAGTCGGCGGGCAGGGAGGTGCGACGGTTCCGGCGAGGTGACGTCGGTGCGTGCGCCGACTACCAGTGCCTTCCGGAGAAGGCCTCGCTCGCGCGCAAACCGGCCAACGTCACCCACGAGGAGGCCGCCGCCGCCGTGGACGGTGCGACGACCGCACTGTTCTTCCTGCGGGACAAGGGAAACATCCGCGGCGGCGAGAAGGTGCTCGTCAACGGCGCCTCCGGCGGCATCGGCACCTACGCCGTGCAGCTCGCCAAACTCTTCGGGGCGGAGGTCACGGGAGTCTGCAGCGGGCGGAACGCGGAGCTGGTCCGGTTCCTCGGCGCCGAGCACGTCATCGACCGCACGCGGGAGGACTTCACCCGCAACGGCCCGCGCTACGGCATCGTCTTCGACACGGTGGGCGCAGTTCGTTCACCGCCTGCCGCGGCTCGCTCACCGGCACCGGCCGTTACCTCGCCACGGTGGCGCTGGGCAACTACCCCCGTGCGCTCTGGACGCGGCCGCGTCCCGGCCCGCGCGTGATCACCGGAATGTCGGTCCGGAAGAACGCCGCCCTCGCCTTCCTGCGCGACCTCATCGAGACGGACCGGTTGCGTGTCGTCATCGACCGGCGCTATCCGCTGGAACAGGTTGTGGACGCCCACCGCTACGTCGAGGCCGGGCACAAGGCCGGAAACGTGGTGATCTCCCTGCGCGCCGGGAATACGTGATCCGGTCGGCGGGCCACGCCGACTCCGCCACCGGTGCTGTCCGCGCCCACGGCCGTGATCGTCTACCCCGGACAGCGCGACGTCCCGGGCCGATCGTGGTGTCGTGCGCGGCGCGGGGGTGGCGCGGTACGTCCACCGGCATTTGCGCGTCCGCCGCCGGACGGACCCCGCCGTCGTTCCGCGACCGCGCGAGGAGGTCAGGCGTGGCTGACCGGAAGCCCGCCGTGATAGGCCACCATGTCCTCAAATCCGGCGCGGAGGTCGATCGAAGCGCCCTCGGGCCGGCCCGCCAGCTCCGCGTAGGCGCGGTGCAGGTTGGCGGCCAGCCGTTCCGGGTCCAGCAGGTGCGCGAAGCCCGTCAGGTCGGCCTCCCTGGCGGCCTCCAGCGGTGAGAGACCCGCCCGCACACCACGCTCCGCGACGTCGCGGACCCAGCGCAGGTACGCCTCGTTGGCGGCGAAGACGTCGGGGCCGGCCACCTCGCCGTGCCCGGAGACCACGATGTGCGCCCCGAGCGCGCGGAGGCGGTCGATCGCCCGTAGCGAGCCGGTCAGCGAACCCATGAGGCAGAACGGTGTCGCGCCGGACATCACGATGTCGCCGGTGAATACCACGCCGCGATCCGGCACCCACACCACGACGTCGTCGGTGGTGTGGGCGGGGCCCAGGTGCAGCAGTTCGACCCGCAACCCGCCGGCATGGAGGGTCAGGGCGTCCGGGAACGTCACGGTGGGCGGTACCAGTGGCGTGTCCCCCCACTCGACGTCCGGCCACAGGTCGCGCAGGCCGGTCCCGGCCTCGAGCATCTCGGTTCGGGTCAGCTCGTGCGCGACGATCGTGGCCTGGGGCGCGAACTGGGCGTTGCCGAAGACGTGGTCGCCGTGGTGGTGCGTGTTGACGAGTATGTCGGGGCCGCGTGGCGCGACACGGTCCACCTGCTCGCGGAACCGGCGCGCCCGTCGTTCCGTCGCCGCGGTGTCGATCACGATCGTCGTGTCGCCACCCACCACGACTCCGGCATTGTTGACGCACCACCCGCCGTCCCGCTGGACGTAGGCGAAGACGCCGTCCGCCACCTCCCGCATCGACGTACCGGTCACGGTGCGCTCGCTCGTGTCCACGTCGCTTCCCCTCAGTAGCTGCCGAGGCCGCCGCAGACGTTCATCGCCTGCGCGGTCACGGCGGCGGCGTGATCGGACACGAGGTATCCGACCATGCCCGCGACCTCCTCGGGTGTGCCGTACCGGCCCAGCGGGATCTTCGCCTGAAAACGTTCCAGCACCTCGTCCTCGGTGATGTGCCAGTAGCCGGCGTACCCTCGCCGGACCCGGTGCGCCATCGGGGTCTCCACGTAGCCCGGGCACACGGCGTTGACGGTGATGCCCGTCTTGGCCAGCTCCAGCGCAACCGCCTTGGTGAAGCCGATGACGCCGTTCTTGGCGGCCGAATAGGGTGCGGCCAGCGCGACCCCCTGTTTTCCGCCGGTGGAAGCGATGTTGATGATGCGCCCGTAGCCGTTCTCACCGATACGGCCGTTGCTCAGGACCTCGCGAGTCATCCGGAACGTGCCGGTGAGGTTGGTGTCGATCACGTCGAGCCACAGCTCGTCCGGCAGCGTGGCGGTCTCGCCTCCGCCGCCGCGTCCCGCGTTGTTGACCAGTACGTCGACTCGCCCGTAGCGCTCGACCGCCGTCGCGACCGTGGCGCTGATCTGCTCGCCGCTCGTGACGTCACAGGAAGCCCCGTCCACCTCGAGACCTTCTTCGCGCAGTCGCTTCACCACCGTGGTGATGTTCTCGGCGGTGCGGGCACAACCGAAGACGGCCATACCCTGCCGCGCCAGCGCCTCGGTGATCGCGAGCCCGATACCGCTGCTCGCTCCGGTGACCAGGGCAACGCGCCGTTCTGCCTGCGTCATACATCCCCACCTCTCGCGACGTGTCCGGACCGGTTCCGGCGAGCTTCGCGAAACCGGTTGGGACCTCGCTGGAGGTGCGCTCGACCCGGCCGGCCTGACCGGCCGGTGACTCGACCGCCCGTCGACGGGCGGTCGAGGCCGTACCCGCAGGCTGGCCGACAGCCCGGCGCGGCAGGCGAGACCTGAAGGAGGTCACATGTCGGAGCGCAGCACCACCGCGGGACTGGAGGTCCGCAAGTCGGTCGTCGTCGAGGGGACCCCGGAGCGGGCTTTCGCGGTTTTCACCGAGCGGCCGATGGACTGGTGGCCACCACACCACGTCCTGGTGCGGCGCCCGCGGGTGGCGATCACGTTCGAGCCGCGGGTCGGCGGCCGGTACTACGAGGTGGACGCCGAAGGGGAGGAGGCCGACTGGGGCCGGGTGCTCGTGTGGGAGCCACCGCACCGGCTTGCCATGACCTGGCGGGTCAACGGCCACTGGCAGCGGATCGGTGACGACGAGGCCAGTGAGATCGAGGTGACGTTCGTCCCGCTCGACTCCGGCCGGACCCGCGTGGAACTGGCGCACCTGCACCTGGACCGGCTCGGGGACACGGCGGAGGCGATGATGCGGGCACTCGACGGCCCGAGTCCCGGCGAGACCCTCGCCAGCTTCGCCCGCGCCGTGTGATCTCGTGCCGACGCCGCCGCGACAGGAGAGGTGGGACATGTCCCGGACCAAGCACACCCAGCACTCGACAACGATCGCCGCCGCCCCGGCGGTGGTCTACGACCTCGTCGCCGACGTGAGCCGGTGGCCGGCGCTGTTCCCGCCGACGATCCACGCGGAGCGCGTGTCGGGTGACGACACCGACGAGCGGATTCGCCTGTGGGCGCTGGCCAACGACGAGGTGCGGACCTGGAGCTCGCACCGCCGCCTGGATCGCGCGGCCCTGCGCGTCGAGTTCCGGCAGGAAACCCCGTCGAACCCGGTGGCCGCCATGTCCGGAGCGTGGTGTCTCGAGCCATTGCCGGGTGACCGTACCTCCGTCGTCCTCACCCACGACTTCAGCGCGGTGGGCGACGAGCGGAACCTGGCGCTGATCGACCAGGCCGTCGACACCAACAGCACGAGGGAACTGGAGGCGCTGCGCCTGGCGGTCGAGCAACGACTGCAGGACCGCATGGTGCTGTCCTTCTCGGACGACGTGCTGGTGGACGGGCCGGTCGAGGCCGTGTACGAATTCGTCGAGCGGTCCGACGCATGGCCGGAACGGTTGCCGCACGTTCCGCGGCTGGATCTGCGCGAGGAACCGGATGGCGTGCAGTTCATGGTCATGGACACCCGCGCGGACGACGGCGCCACCCACACCACCGAATCCGTCCGGATCTGCTTTCCCGGTGACCGGATCGTCTACAAACAGAGGAAGACTCCGCCGATCATGAGTGCCCACGTCGGGTCGTGGACCTTCCGCCGCAGCGGGCGGGGAACCGTGGTCAGCGCGGCGCACACCGTGGTGATCCGGCCCGACTGGCGGGAGGTGCTCGGTCACGACACGACGATCGACGACGTGCGCGCGCGCATCCGGGCGGCGTTGAGCGCGAACAGCGCGACGACCATGCGATGTGCCAAGGACCATGTCGAACGGTTGGCGGCCTCGGCTGACTGACCGGACTGTCCACCGGCCGCCGCGAAAGGTCAGTGGTGGTCGGCCTCCCTCTCCTGGAGCGGGATACCGATCGACTCCGCGGGGATGAGGGATGACGCCACGGCCTTGTTCACGGCGTCGATCCGGGACACGGCGCCGAGCTTGCTGAAGATGTTGCGGAGGTGCCGTTTCACGGTCGCCTCGGTCAGCCCGAGCCGGGTCGCGATCTGTCCGTTGCTCAGCGCCTGCGCCGTGAGCAGCAGGATCTCCCGCTGCCGACCGGAGAGAACCGTGCTGGTCGTCTCGGAGCCGGTCAGGAACGTCAGACTGTGCCGCGGCACCGAGAGGACGATCCGCTCGCTGTTGGCCCGCACGCTCTGCACCGTGGACAGCAGTTCCTCACTCGTCGAATCCTTCGGCAGGTAACCGCGGATGCCCGCCGCCAGCAAGCCGGGCAGCCGCACGGGATGCGTGAGCGTGCTGAGGACGATCACCGCGGACGTGGGTGAGCGACGGCAGATCAGGCGAACGGTGGCGGCGATGTCATTGCCAGGCGTGTCGTGGTCGAGCAGCACGACGTGCGGCCGGGTCTCGGCGGCGAGGGAGACGGCCTGTGCGCTGTCACTGGCCTCGCCGACCACGGTCAGGCCGTCCCGGGCGCACAGGATGCCGCGCAGCCCGTCACGGAAGAGGACGTAGGGATCAACCAGGAGAATCGACGTGCGCCCCTCTGAATCCGTCATCGCGTTTCCCGGGCACCTGGAAAGGGTGGGCGACACCAGGCTGACCCCGCTGACAGAAACAGATATTCCACTAATTGGACCCCCGGTATTTCCGCCTTATCTCGTCCGCCCGCCTTGGCTCGGCTCAGCCGAAACAGGAGGCGAGAGGTGGTGCTGTGATTCCTGAATTCGGAATCAGGTTAACAGCGGGCACCGCGTGGTCGAAGCCGCCGATCGGAGGCGTTGGATTACTCGGTCAGGGTGGTCCCGCCGACATTCGCTGAGTCGCTCGTGGCCCCCACGGCCTGCGCGAGGTGCTCGCTCAGGCTCATGGCCGTCGTCTGGTCGGTGACCACGGTCGACGGTATGGCCACCCCGATGGCCGCTTTCAGCCGGTTACGCAGCTCCACCCCGGTGAGCGAGTCGAAGCCGATCTCCTTGAAAGCCGATTCCGGTGACACGGCTTCCGGGCCGTCGTATCCCAGTACCGTCGCCGCATGGACCCGCACGAGATGCAACAACTCCCGTCCGCGCTCGTCGTGGGACATCGTCGGCAGCCGTCCGGCCAGCGACTCGTCCGGCCCGGTCTCCGGGTGGGCGGCCGTGGGCAGACCGCGGCGCCGCTCCGGCAGCACGTCCCGCAGCAATGCCGGCACCGACGGCCGCTCCTCTCCGGTCCCGGCGTCGAGACGCAGCGGGACAAGGGTGTCCGCCGCGGCCTCCAGCGCCGTGTCGAACAACGCGAGCCCTTCGTCGGTGGGCAGGACGTCCAGCCCGTGTTGCCGCAGTCGCTCCAGGTCGGCCGCGCGCAGGTGCCCGGTCATCCCGGACCTTTCGGCCCAGACTCCCCAGGCGAGCGACAGTCCCGGCAGCCCGTCGGCGCGGCGCCGGCGCGCCAGCGCGTCGAGGAACGTGTTCGCCGCCGCGTAGTTGGCCTGCCCCGGCAGGCCCAGCACCCCCACCGCGGAGGAGAACAGCACGAAGGCCGAGAGGTCCATACCGCGGGTCAGCTCGTGCAGGTGCCACGCCGCGTCGACCTTCGGGCGCAGCACTCGCTGGAGCGCGTCACGCGAGAGCGAGGTCACCGTGGCGTCCTCGAGCGTCCCCGCCAGGTGGAGGACCGCGGTCAACCGGTGGTTCGCGGGCATTCCGGAAATCAGGCGCGCGAGCGCGTCGCGGTCGGCGACGTCGCACGCCACCGCGTCGACATCGGCGCCCAGCTCCGCCAGCTCAGCGCGCAGCGCGGCCATGCCCGGCGCTTCCGGGCCACGGCGCCCGGCGAGCAGCAGCCGGGTGGCGCCGTGGCAGCGGACCAGGTGCCGCGCCAATGCGGCGCCGAGGGTCCCGGTCCCACCGGTGATCAGCACGGTGCCGCCGGGGTCGAACGGGTGGGGGATGGTGAGCACCAGCTTGCCCACGTGCGTGGCGTCGCGGAGCCGCGCCAGCGCCTCCGCGCCACGACGCACATCAAGTGCCGTGACCGGCAGCGGCGTGAGCGCGCCGGAACCGAAAAGGTCCAGCAGTTCGGTGAGCAGCGAACCCAGGCGATCGGGCGGCACATCCAGCAGGTTGTACGTCCGGTAACGCACGCCGGGGTGGGCGCTCGCCACCGCCTGGGGCGACCGGATGTCGGTCTTGCCGATCTCCACGAACCGGCCGCCGGACCGGAGCATGCCCAGGGACGCGTCCACGAACCGGCCCGTGAGGGAGTTGAGCACCACGTCGATCCGGCCGTCGAACCGCTCGGCGAACTCGAGCGAACGCGACGAGGCGATGTGCGCGTCGTCCAGGCCGAGCCGGTGCAGCACCGGCCACTTGGCAGGACTGGCGGTCGCGAAGACCTCCGCCCCGAGGTGTCGGGCGAGCTGTACCGCCGCCATCCCGACGCCTCCGGTGGCGGCATGGATCAGCACCGCTTCGCCGGGCCGCAGCCGGGCCAGCTTCACCAGGCACTGGTAGGCGGTGAGGAACGCGACCGGCACGCCGGCGGCCTGCGCGAAGGTCCACCCCTCGGGGACGGGGGCGACGGTCCGCCGGTCGGTGACGACGTCCGGTCCGAACGCGCGCTCGAACACACCCAGGACGCGGTCGCCGACGGCCAGGTCCGTCACGCCCGGCCCGACCTCGGCCACCACTCCCGCGCCTTCGCTGCCCATCAGCTCCTCGTGCTCCAGCAGGTCCAGCGCGATCACGACGTCCCGGAAGTTCACGCCTGCCGCCCGCACGGCGATCCGTACCTCGTGCTCCCCGAGAGGGCGGTGGTCCTGCGGCACCAGGGACAGGCCGTCCAGGCTGCCCCTGCTGGTCGTGTCCAGATGCCAGGAGGGCGCGTCCCCGGGTGGCCGCAGCGCCGAGGGTGCCGATGCGAGCCGCCGTGCGTGCAGCGCACCGGCACGCACCACGACCTCCGGCTCCTGGGCGGACACGGCCGCCTCGACCAGATCCGACACGCCTTCCTCCGCCGGGTCGTGCTCGGTCTCGACCAGCACGAAGCGGTCCGGATGCTCCGCCTGCGCCGTGCGGACCAGACCGGGCACGGCCCCGTGCGCGAGCACCGGGCGAGTCAGGATCGCCAGCGGAGTCCGCTCCAGCCGTGGTTCCGCCAGCCACCGCTGGATCAGCGTCAGTACGTGCTCCGCCACGAGGTGTGCCGCTTCCGCGCAGTCCATTCCGGATCCATCAGGGCACGGCGCCAGGGCGAGGTCGGGAACGGGCTCACCGACGGCGACGGCATCGAGGAAGCGTTCCACACTCGGGTAGGTGTCTCCCTGCCATCGGTCGTCGCCGAGCATCACGGTACGCGGCGCCGGGTCGGGCCGGGTGCCGTGCAGGGGCACCAGTTCCACCGTGAACATGCTGTCGGTGGGCGCGGGGGCGGATGCCCGGAACGACAGGCGGCCGATGGTGGCGACCGGCGTCGTGCCGCCGTCGGTCACGGTCACGGCCACCTCTCCCTCGCCCTTGCCGGTGAAGCGGACTCGTAGTGTGGTGGCGTCGGTGGCGCGCAATGTCACGCCGTGCCAGGCGAAGGGCAGCCAGAGCCGTCCGTCACCGCCGACGTCGCCCGTGCCGAGCAGGGCGTGCAGCGCGGCGTCCAGCATTGCCGGACGCGGGCCGAAACCGGGTACCTGGTCGGCCGTGGACACGTCGGCGACGAGGTCACGACCGTCCCGCCACAGCGTGCGCAGGAGGCGGAAGGACGGTCCGTACTCGTAGCCGCGGTCGGCCAGCCGCTCGTAGATGCCGTCCACCGGCAACGGTTCGGCGTGTGCGGACAGCTGCGCCGGTGGGGTCGCCGGGATGGGGGTGTCCGCCGCGCCCAGCGTACCGCCGGCGTGCCGGGTCCAGGTGTCTGAACCGGACGGGCGGGAGTGGATCGTCAGGGAACGGCGGCCGTTTTCGTCGGGTGGGCCCGCCTCCACCTGTACGCGCGTGGCGGCTTCGGCGGGCACCGGCAGGGGCGCCTCCAGGACCAGGTCGTCGACGATGCCGAGGCCGAGCATCCTGGCCGCGTGCGCCGCGAGATCGAGCAGTGCGGTGCCGGGTAGCAGGACCTGGCCGGTCACGGCGTGGTCGGCCAGCCACGGCTGCCGCTGCGTCGACAGCGCCCCCTCGCACACTAGCCGGTCCGAACCGGCCAGGCGCACGCTAGTGTCCAGCAACGGATGCTCCGTCGCGCGGGCCGGCGCCGGGCGGTCGGGCGCGCGGAAGCGCCGGCGCTGGAACGCGTACGTCGGCAGGTCCACCGGTTCGGCGGAGGGCAGGACGGTCCGCCAGTCCACCGGCGCACCGGCCGTGTACGTGGCCGCGAGCGCGGTCAGCAGCTGCTCCGGACCGCCCCGGTCGCGGCGCAGCGTGCCGGTGGTGACCACCTCGACACCAGCGTCGTCGGCGGTGTCCTGCACGCCGGCGCTGAGGACCGGGTGCGGGCTGACCTCCACGAACCGCCGGTGCCCCCCGGCGAGGAGGGCGCGGACGGCGTCGTGGAAGCGAACGGTCTCCCGCAGGTTGCCGTACCAGTACTCGGTGTCCAGCTCCCGCTCGATCGCCTCGCCGGTGCGGGTGGAGTAGAAGGGTATGTCGGGCCGTCGCGGGCGCAGCCCTTCCAGAGCCTCGGTCAACGGGCGGCGCAGGACTTCGACGGCGGGGCCGTGCGAGGCGTAGTCCACGTCGATCGGGTTGACCTTGATCCCGCGCGCCGCGCAGTCGGCCGTGAGCTGGTCCAGAGCGTGGACGGGACCCGCGACGACCGTGGACACCGGGCCGTTGACCGCGGCGACGTGGAGCTCGCCGCCCGCCCGCGCCATCAGCTCGCGCACCTCGTCCCCGCCGAGTGGTACCGACGCCATGCCGCCCGTGCCGGCCAGCTCGGCGAGCAGCCGCGCGCGGAGCACCACCACGCGTGCCGCATCGCGGAGCGACAGGGCACCGGCGACGTGGGCGGCGGCGATCTCACCCTGGGAATGGCCGACGACGGCATCCGGGTGAACACCGTGTGCCCGCCACACTGCCGCGAGCGCCACCATGATCGCGAACAGCGCCGGCTGCACCACGTCGACCTGGTCCAGCGACGGCGCGTCCGGACTGCCGCGCAGGACATCGGGCAACGACCAGTCCACGAACTCCCGGAACGCCTCCGCGCATGCACGCACCTTCTCGGCGAACACCGGCGAGGACTCCAGCATCTCGGTGGCCATGCCCAGCCACTGGGAGCCCTGCCCGGGGAACACGAAGACCGTGCCGCCTTCCACCACTCGGCCGGTGACGACCGACGGTGACGGTTCGCCCCGCGCCAGGGACGCGGTCCCGGTAAGCAGCCGTTCCCGGTCCGCGCCGAGTACCACCGCACGATGGCTGAACTCCGGCCTGGTGGTGGCGAGGGCGTACCCGACCGCGGCCGGGTCCGCCGCGGCGACGGCGGGGTGCAGGCGCGCCGCCTGGTCCCGCAGCGCCGAGGGCGTCCGCCCGGACACCACCCACGGCACCACCTGCGCCGCGATCCGCACCCCGTCGTGCCCGGACTCGGCCGGGACGTCGTCGGTGGGCGGAGGCGGCTCCTCCAGGATTACGTGGGCGTTGGTGCCGCTGATGCCGAACGAGGACACCCCCACCCGGCGCGGGCCGTCCTCGCGGGGCCAGGGCACGGGCCGGGTCGCCAGGGCGAGCGTGCCTCCGGACCAGTCAACCCGGGGAGTCGGCTCGTCCACGTGCAGCGTGGCGGGCACGGTGCCGTGCCGGAACGCCTGCACCATCTTGATCACGCCCGCGACTCCGGCGGCGGCCTGTGCGTGTCCGATGTTGGACTTCACCGAACCCAGCCACACCGGCCGGTCGGCGGCCCGGCCCTGGCCGTAGGTCGCGAGCAGCGCACCCGCCTCGACCGGGTCGCCCAGTGCCGTGCCGGTACCGTGCGCCTCCACCGCGGAGACGTCGGCGGGAGCCAGGGCGGCGTCGGCCAGCGCGGCCCGGATGACCGCTTCCTGTGCGGGCCCGTTCGGTGCGGACAGCCCGTTGCTCGCCCCGTCCTGGTTGGTCGCGCTGCCCCGCAGCAGCGCGAGTACCCGGTGGCCGTTGCGCCTGGCCCGGGACAAGGGCTCGAGCAGGAGCAGTCCCGCGCCCTCCGCCCATGCGGTGCCGTCCGCGGCCGCCGCGAAGGGCTTGCAGCGGCCGTCCGGCGCCAGCCCGCGCTGCCTGCTGAACTCGACGAACATGCCCGGCGACGACATCACCGTGACACCGCCCGCGATCGCGAGCGTGCACTCACCCGCGCGCAGTGACCGGGCGGCGAGGTGCAGGGTCACCAGCGATGACGAACACGCCGTGTCCACGGTCAGCGCCGGGCCGGTGAGGTCGAAGAAGTAGGAAAGCCGGCCGGACAGGACGCTCGGGGTGGTGCCGGTCAGCACGAACCCGCCCTGTTCGTCGCCCGCCTCGTGCATGCGCGGGCCGTACTCCTGTCCGGTGGCTCCCACGAACACCCCGACCGGGCCGTCGCGCAGCCGCCCGGGGTCGATGCCCGCCCGCTCGAACAACTCCCACGCGGATTCCAAGAGGATCCGCTGCTGAGGGTCCATCGCGGTCGCTTCACGCGGTCCGATGCCGAAGAACGCGGCGTCGAACTCGTCCACCGCGGACAGGAAACCGCCGTGCCGGGTGTAGGTGTGGCCGGGCAGGCCTGGGCGCGAATCGTAGCGAGCGGCGCTCTCCCAGCCGCGGTCGTCGGGGAACGCGGTGATGGCGTCGCCGCCGGATTCGACCAGTTGCCACAGTTCCTCGGGTGAGTGGACGTCGCCGGGGTACCGGCAGCTCATCGCGACGATCGCGATCGGATCGTCGTGCGGGCCCCCTGCCCCCGGTACGGGGTGACGCGCGGCATCGGTGTCGGTGTCGGCGAGGGCATCCTGGAGCCGCCGGGCCAGCCGCTCTGGAGTCGGATGGTCGTAGGGGAGGGCGGTGGGCAGCGGCAGGCCCGTCGCGTCGGCGAGCCGGTTCACCAGCCGTACGGTGAGTCTCGAGTCGAAACCCAGGTCGCGAAACGGCCTGCGCGCCGAGACGGCCGTCGCCGAGTCGTGCCCGAGGACATCGGCGGCCACCTCCCGCACCAGGTCCAGCGTGAGCCGCTCACGCTCGGCGCTCCCCGCGCCGGCGACTCGGCGTGCGACCTCGGTGCGTTCGGTGCCCTCAGTCCGGTCGGTGCCGGGAACGTCCTCGGGGACGCCGTTTCGGCTCTCGTCTCCGAGCACCCGGTCGAACCAGTGGCGCTCGCGCTGGAACGGGTAGGTGGGCAGGTCCACTGTGCTCCTCGCCGCGCCGAAGAACGCCCTCCAGTCGACCTCGGCGCCGTGCGCGTACGCCGCGCCGAGCGCCCGCACGAACGACAGTTCCTCGTCCGGCCCGTCCAGGCAGGGGTAGAACGCCGCGTCCGCCGGGGCGCCGGACTGGCCGAGCAGGGTGAGGCCGTGGCCGGGGCCGGCCTCCAGGAACACGCGGGCTCCCTCGTCGAGCAGCGTCGTGATGCCGTCGCCGAAGCGGACCGGTCGGCGCGCGTGCCGCGCCCAGTGCTCCGGCGAGCGGAGCTCCTCGGCCGTCACCGGGCGCCCGGTGAGCGTCGAGGCGACCACCGCCCTCGGGGGACCGGCCGCTGCCATGCCGTCCGCCGCCGCGCGCAGCTCGTCCAGGATCGAGTCCACCACCGGGGAGTGGAAGGCGTGGCTGGTCCGCAGGACCTTCGTGCGCCTGCCCCGTGCCGTGAAGTGCTCCGCGATCTCGGTGACCGGGCCGTGGTCGCCGGAGACGACCACGGAACCGGGCCCGTTCACCGCCGCGAGGGCCACCCGGTCGCCGAGGAGTCCGGCGACCTCCTCCTCCGTGGCCTGGACGGACACCATCGCTCCGCCGGACGGCATGTTCTGCATCAGTCGGCCGCGCAGGCACACCAGCCGGGCGGCGTCGGCCAGGGACAACGCGCCCGCGACGTGCGCCGCCGCGATCTCGCCGACCGAGTGTCCGGCGACCGCGTCCGCCCGCACCCCGAACGAGGCCAGCAGCTCGCTCAGGGAGACGCCGACCGCGAACAGGGCGGGCTGGGTGTACTGGGTCTGGTCGAGCTCAGCCGTACCGTCCGCGGCCCACAGGACTGTCCGCAGCGGCCGGGGCAGGAGCGGGTCGAGCGCCGCGCACACCTCGTCGAACGCTCGGGCGAACGCGGGGAATGTCCGGTGCAGTGTGCGGGCCATGCCGGGGTGCTGAAATCCCTGGCCCGGGAACAGCAGGGCGAGACCGCCCTTCGGGGAGCCGCAGACCACCTGTTCGGAGCGCTCCCCGTCGGCGAGTGCCGCCAGTCCGTCCCGCAGGTCGGAGGCGTCCCGGCCGACGGCGCAGGCGCGGTGCTCGAACGCGGCGCGGGTGGTGGCCAGCGAGAAACCGACGTCCTCGGGATGCGGCTCCGCCGGGTCGGCGGTGCCGACGTGCCGGGACAGCCGCGTCGCGGCGGCGCGCAGTGCCGGCTCCGCTCGCGCGGAGAGCACCCAGGGCACGACGCGCCGCCCGGCCCTGCCTCGGTCGCGGGGTGCCGGGACGGCCGGTGCCTCGGACAGCACCACATGGCAGTTGGTGCCGCCCATGCCGAACGACGAAACGCCCGCCACCAGCGGTGCGTTGCTCGCCGGCCACGGACCGTGCTCGGTAGGCACCCGCAGACCCAGGTCGGGCAGCGGGATCCGGGGGTGGGCGGTCGCGAAGTTCAGGCTCGGCGGCAGTTCGCGGTGGGCGATCGCGAGTACCGTCTTGAGCAGCCCGACCGCACCGGCACCACCTTCCAGGTGGCCGACGTTCGTCTTGACCGAGCCCAGGGCGAGGGGGTGGCCGGTGCGTCCCTGCCCGAACACCGCCCCGAGCGCCGCGGCTTCGACCGGGTCGCCCACCTCGGTTCCCGTGCCGTGCGCCTCCACGTACTGCACGTCGTCCGGGTCGACGTTCGCCGCCGCGTACGCCTCCCGGAGCACCTCCTCCTGAGCCGTCCGGCTGGGCACGGTCAGCCCCTCCGCCGGGCCGTCGTTGTTCACCGCGCTGCCGAGCAGCAGGCACAGCACGCGGTCGCCATCCGCGATCGCGGCCGCCGCGGGCTTGAGCACGAGCACGGCCCCGCCCTCGCCGCGGACGAAACCGTTGGCGCGCGAGTCGAAGGCGTAACAGTGGCCGTCCGGGGACAGGGCGCCGAACTCCCGGGTGGACCACATGGCGTCCGGGTCCAGCAGCAGGTTCACCCCGCCCACCAACGCGATCACGGACTCCCCGCGGCGCAGGCTCTCGACCGCCAGGTGGGTGGCGACCAGTGACGACGACTGTCCAGAGTCGACGGTCAGACTGGGCCCGCGCAGGCCGAGCAGGTGTGAGATGCGATTCGCCTGGAGGCTGCGCTGGAGGCCGGTCATGGTGTGCGGGGTGATCGCCGCACGACCGTGCCGATGCAGCAGCGCCGCGTACTCGTCGGACATGGCGCCGAGGAAGATGCCGGTGCGGCTGCCCCGCAGCGTGTCCGGAGACAGCCGGGCGTGCTCCAGGGCCTCCCAGCACAGTTCGAGCGTCAGCCGCTGCTGCGGGTCCATCAGCGCGGCCTCGCGGGGTGACACCCCGAAGAAGCCGGCGTCGAAACCCGCCACGTCGTCCAGGAACCCGCCCCGTGGCCGGTCGCCACCGAACCGGTCCGCCGGTGCCGCGTCCACCGCTTCCCGGCCCGACCGCAGCAGCTCCCAGAATCGGACGGGATCGGGGGCCGCCGGCAGGCGGCACGCCACCCCGATGACCGCCACCGAGCCGGGGGGAACAGCGTGCGGAGTCACCATCATCACTCCAATCGCAGGCGGGGCGGATGCGATCGCACCCGCTCGCGCGAGCGTGTCCGGGCCGGCTGGAGCACCGATCGAGGAGCGCTGGGACGGCGGGCCCGGGTACCTCCAGCGCAGGTTGAGCCGTGGACCGGTGCCCGGTGCTCGAATGGTCGCGGTCGACTTCGGGGAGGCTGGAGTGAGGTTTGACGAGCTGTATCTCGCATCCACGGGTACCTGGCTGCCGCCACGCATGGAGCTCGCGGAGGCCGAACGGCGCGGTCTGTGCGAACGCCGCGCCGTGTGGGCGACCGGCGTCACGTCGGTGTGCGTGTCCCAGTCCGAGTCGGGGCCGGAAATGGCCGTACGGGCGGCGCGGGAGGCGCTGGCGCGGGCGGATGCGGTCCCGGAGGTGCGCCTGGTACTGCACGCCTCGACCTACTTCCAGGGCCACGACCTGTGGCCGGTGGCGTCCTTCGTGCAGCGGGAGACCGTCGGGAACCGGTGTCCGGCGTTCGAGGTGCGGCAGATGTCCAACGGCGGGCTGGCCGCGCTTGAGCTGGCGGCCGGCCATCTCACCGCCGGGCGCGGTCACGGCAGCGCGCTCGTGACCACGGGGGACCGGTTCGCGCTGCCCGGTTATGACAGGTGGCGCAGTGATCCGGGTACCGTCTGCGGGGACGGCGGGACCGCCGCGGTGCTGACGACGACCGGCGGCTTCGCCCGGATCCGGGCGGTGGTGACGATCGCCGATCACGGCATGGAGCGCATCGCGCGCGGCGACGACCCGTTCGCCGACGAGCCGTTCGCCCGGCGCAAGCCCATCGATCTCAGCGTCACCAGGGCCGCGTACGTGCGGGACGCGGGGCTGGACTCGGTGCTCGAGCGCATCGACGAGGGCCAGCGCGACGCGGTGCGGCTCGCGGTCGAGGAAGCCGGCGCGGATCTGGCCGGGATGGACTGGATCGTGCTGCCGAATCTCGGGAAAGGCAGGCTCAAGGCGCACTTCTTCGATCCGCTCGCCATCGACCCGGAGCGCACCACGTGGTCGTGGGGGAGCGGAGCCGGCCACCTTGGCGCCGGTGACCAGTTCGCCGGCCTGGACCACCTCGCCGCGTGCGACGCGTTGCGGCCGGGGCAGCGCGTGCTGCTCGCGGGTGTCGGCGCGGGCTTCACGTGGTCGGTCGTGGTGCTGGAGATTCTCGAGCGCCCGCGAGTCCGGTGACGGCCTTCGCCCGAGGCGGCCGGGCGCCGGTTCAGCCGTCGGATGTCTGGCGTGGCGCGTAGATGCCGTGCTCTCGGCTGCTCAGCGCGCGCAGCGCTGCCACGTGCTCCTGGAACTCCGGGTCACGGGCGGCCGCGCGCAGTGAGTCGCTGTCGCGCCAGTAGGCGACGTTCAGGTAGCTGTCCTCCCTGCCGACCTCCCGCGACAGGGTGTAGTGCAGGAAACCCGGTTGCCGTCGCATGAACTCCGCGCTCCGCGCGAACGCCCGCTCGAACTCCTCGGCCGGACCGTGCACGGTGAAGCGGTTCACGAAGATGACCACGTCGTCGGTCGTGTCGTCGGGCATCGGAAGACCTCCTCTGCGGGGTGGACGATGGACATCCGGATCCTTCCCGGACCGGCTCGTGCCTGGCTCGAACGCCACACCGGCTCACCTGGTGCCTGCGCGGGTGGCCGGGGCATGGACGCGGTCGAGCGCGTCGAGTACCGAGCGCAGGTCCGTCTCCGGGCCGCCCGGCTGGGCGGGCAGCAGCGGCACCACGGCGCTGCGCTGTTCACGCACCGCGCGGTGCCGCCGGGCGAACGCGGCCAGCGTCTGCCCCGGACCCGCTTCCACGAGCAGGACATCCCGGTCGGCGAGCAGCCGGTCGAGCGCTGGTCCGAAGTAGACCGTGTCGGTGACCTGCCTGGCCCAGAACCCCGGGTCCCGCGCCTGCTGCTCGCCCAGCACCTCGCCCGTGTACGCGGAGTAGACCGGCAGTCGTGGAGCGCGCAGCCGCGCGCGCCCGAGCGCGCGCTCGGTCGCCGCCGCCACCGGCGCCATCACCGGGCTGTGGAACGGGCTCGTCGAAGGCACTTCCCGGACGATCACCCCGTCGGCTCGCAGGCGTGCCTCCACCGCGCGCAACGGCGCGGTGGGTCCCGCGAGCATCGTCTGGCGCGGCGCGTTCACCGCGGCGATCGCGACGAGCTCGTCGTCCAGATACGGGCGGAGGTCGTCCGGTGCGGCCGCCACGGCGAGCATCCCGCCGGAAGGCATGGTGGCGGCGTGCCGGACCCGGCCGCCGACCAGAGCGACAGCGTCGCGCAACTCGAACACGCCGGCCAGGGTGGCCGCCACCAGCTCGCCCGCGCTGTGGCCCAGCATCGCCGTCGGCCGCACGCCACGGCTGTACAGCAACCTGCCCAGCGCGTAGCCCACGGCGAACAGCAGCGGCTGCGCGCGGCGCACATCGTCGATCCCGATCGCCGGCTCGTCCGACAGCCAGTCGGCGCGCACCCGCTCGCCCTCCGCGCCCAGCAGCGCGAACACCGAGTCCATCGCGTCGGCGAACACCCGCTCCGACCGGTACAGTCCCGTCGCCATGCCCTGGTGCTGGGCGCCCTGTCCCGGGAACATCAGGGCGGCCGGACGGGCACGGTCCCGCACCCCGGCCGTCATCGCGCCGCCCGCACGACCACGGCCGCGTTGAACCCACCGCGTCCGCGACCGAGGACCAGCGCGGCGCGCACCGGTGCCCGCCGCGGCGAGTCACACACCAGATCGAGGTCGTAGCCGGGTGCCTGGGCGCGCACGTTCACGGTGGGCGGGATCACCCCGGATCGGATGGTCAGCACGGCGGTGGCGACATCGAGCGCGCCCCCGCCGGCGAACAGCCTGCCGGTCATGGTCTTGGGCGCCGTCACCGGCACCCCGCGCGGTCCGAATACACCGCGGATCGTGTCGGCCTCGACGCGGTCGAGTTCCGGGACTCCTGCCGCGTCCGCGAACACCACGTCGATGTCGTCCGGTTCGGCACCGGCGTCCGCGAGCGCCGACTCGGTGGCCCGGCGCAGGCCCGGCGGGCGGTCGGGGTCCCGCGGATCGAACGTGGTGGCGTACCCGGCGACCTCGACGTGCCTGGTCGCGTCCGTACGCTCCGCCGCGGGCGCGGCCGACTCCAGGACGAGGATCGCGCCGCCCTCACCCGGCACGTATCCGCGGGCTTCCACATCGAAGGGCAGGTAGGCCCGGTCGGGATCAGTGGATCCGCTCAGGCCGCCGGACGCCTGGTGCGCGACCCACGCCCAGGGGCACATCGAGCTGTCCACGGCGCCGGTGACCGCCACCCGTGCCCCCCTGGCCAGGTGCCGGCGGGCGGTGCCGATCGCGTCCAGACCGCCCGCCTGCTCGTTGGCGATGACGGCGCCGGGACCGCGGGTGCCGTGGCGGATGGAGATCTGCCCGGTGTTCACCGCGTAGAACCACGCGAACGACTGATAGGCGCTGACGAACTCCGGGCCCTGCTGCCACAGTTTCTCGAGCTCCCGCTGCCCGAACTCGTAGCCGCCACCGGTCGCCGCGGTCACGACGGCGATCTCGTCGTCGGAAATCGCGTCCCGGTCGATCCCCGCCTCCCGCAGCGCCCAGTCCGATGCGGCGAGCGCCATCCGGGTCATGTGATCGGTCTGCGGCAGCAGCCGCCGTTCGAGGTGCTCCTCGGCGGCGAATCCGGGGACCTCCCCGGCGAGCCGTGCCCAGTAGCCGGAGGCGTCGAACCGGGTGACGGGCCTGATGGCCCGCTCCCCGCGCAGCACCGCCGACCAGTACGCCTCCGTGCCGATGCCCGTGGGTGCCACCACGCCGATCCCCGTCACGATCGCCCGCGCCGCCGTCATGCCTTTCCTCCCGGCCGCCGCAGTGCCAGCACGCTCTGGAAACCGCCGAACCCACTGCCCACGGTGAGTGCGGCGTCCACCCGTTGTTCCCGTGCCACCAGCGGGACGTAGTCCAGGTCGCATTCCGGGTCGGGCTCGTGCAGGTTCGCGGTGGGCGGGATGAGGTCCTTCTCGAACGCCAGCAGGCAGCCCGCGATCTCCAGTGATCCGATGGCGCCGAGCGAATGCCCGACCATCGACTTGAACCCGCTGACCGGCGTGTCGTAGGCGTGCCTGCCCAGCGCCCGTTTGAACGCCGCGGTCTCGTGCCGGTCGTTCTGCTTGGTGCCGGATCCGTGCGCGTTGACGTAGTCGACGTCCTCCGGTGCCAGCCGAGCCTGCGCCAGCGTCGCATCGATGGCCATGGCCATCTCCCGGCCCTCGGGGTGCAACCCCGTCATGTGGTAGGCGTTGCAACGGGACGCGTACCCGGCGACCTCGGCGTAGAGCCGTGCCCCGCGCCGGCGGGCGTGCTCCAGGTCCTCCAGGACGAGCACCGCCGCGCCCTCGGCGAGCACGAGTCCGTCCCTGGTCAGGTCGAACGGGCGGCACGCCTGCGCGGGATCGTCGTTGCGGGTCGAACTGGCCCTGATGACGTCGAAGCACACGGTGGTGATGGGGGACAGGGGCGCCTCGGTACCTCCGGTGAGCACGACGTCGGCGGATCCCTCGGCGATCAACTCGGCCGCGTGGCCGACCGAGTCGATGCCCGAGGTGCAGCCCGTGGAGACCATGCTGACCGGTCCTTCCGCCCCGGCGAGCCAGGCCAGCTCGGCGGCCATCGTGCTCGGGGTGAAGTAGTCGTACAGGTGGGGGAGTGTGTAGGCCTGGTCGACCTCCCAGTGCCGGCCGCGGTCGCTACCGACGATGTACTCGCGTTCCAGGCTCGTCGTCGAGCCCACCGCGCAGCCGAGTCCCACGCCTACCCTGGTCGGGTCGAGCCGGTCGAACTCCACCCCCGAGTCGGCCATCGCCTCCCCGGCCGCCACCACCGCCAGCTGGGTCGCCCGGTCCATCCGGCGGATCTGCTGTGGTCCCAGGCCCGCCGTCCCCGGATCGAAATCGCACTCACCGGCCATCCGGGAGCGGTACGGCGAGGCGTCGAAGTGGGTGATCGCCCTCGTCGCCGACCGGCCGGCGGCCAGCAGATCCCAGTACTCCTTGGTGCCGTTGCCGCCTGGCGCCAGGACACCCACACCGGTGATCACCGCGCGGCGGCTCACGACCGGAACCTCCGCCCACTTCGTTCGTCCGACTTGCTCGATTCGCGCATGTGTTCTCCAGTTCTCATGGCCGCCCACCGCGCACGGTGGAACGACAACCCGCATACCGAGCCACGGTGGCAGCCCGCGATCGGGCGAGCCTGGACTTCTCCTGGAGTCACGCCGCCGCGCCCGCGGGACGGACCAGCGGCGGTTGAGAAGGGCACGACGAGATCGGTGGACCCTCGCGCGAGGTGACCCGCAGCACGCACACACCACGGAGGCGGCACACGCGATGACCATCAAAGTCTGGGACTACTTGCCGGAGTACGAACGGGAGAAAGCGGACGTCCTCGACGCCGTCGAGACGGTCTTCCGCTCGGGGCAGCTGATTCTCGGCCCCAGCGTGCGCGGGCTGGAGGAGGAGTTCGCCGCGTACCACGGCCTGCCGCACTGCGTCGGCGTCGACAACGGCACGAACGCCATCGAGCTGGGACTCGAGGCGATCGGCGTGCGGCCGGGCGACGAGGTGATCACGGTGGCCAACACCGCCGCTCCGACCGTGGTGGCGATCGACGCCGCGGGTGCGGTACCGGTGTTCGTGGATGTGCGCGACGACGACTTCCTGATGGACACCGACCAACTCGCCGCTTCGATCACCCCGCGTACGAAGGCGATCGCCCCCGTGCACCTGTACGGCCAGTGCGTGGACATGGCGCCGTTGCGGCGGCTGGCCGAGGAGCACGGCCTGGCGGTGCTGGAGGACTGCGCGCAGTCGCACGGCGCGCGCCACCACGGACAGCCGGCCGGGACAATGGGAGACGCGGGGGCTTTTTCGTTCTACCCGACGAAGGTGCTCGGTGCCTACGGGGACGGCGGCGCGGTCGTGACGGCCCGTGACGACGTCGATCGTGTGTTGCGCCGGTTGCGCTTCTACGGCATGGAGAAGGACTACTACGTCGTCGAGACGCCGGGCCACAACAGCAGGCTGGACGAGGTGCAGGCGGAGATCCTGCGCCGCAAGCTGCGCAGGCTCGACGACTATGTCGCCGCGCGCCGCGCTGTCGCCGAGCGGTACCGGGAGGGGCTCGGCGACCTCGACGGCCTCGTGCTTCCCCGCGTGGCGGCGGGGAACGATCACGTCTACTACCTCTACGTGGTCCGGCACGAGCAGCGCGACCGCATCCTGGACCGGCTCAGGGGCTACGACATCGCGCTGAACGTCAGCTACCGCTGGCCGGTGCACACGATGACCGGGTTCGAGCACCTCGGGTGGCGGCGTGGTTCCCTGCCCGTGACGGAGCGGCTGGCCGGCGAGATCTTCTCGCTGCCCATGTACCCGGCACTGCCGAGGGACGTGCAGGACAAGGTGATCGACGCCGTGCGCCAGGTCGTCACGGACCTCTGACACCCTGGCGGCAGGCTCGCCTCCCGGGGGTGTGTCCGCCGCGGCCCCCCGCGGCCGTCACTCTCGGGAGGCGAGCCGGCCGGCGGGGCTCAGGTCGTGGCCAGCGAGGTGTTGACCGCGTGCAGGAACTCGGCCGGAGTGGTCAGCGTCGCGAGCGCCTCGTCGTCCAGCTCTACGCCGAACTCGCGCTTCACGTGCGCCGTCGTCTCGAGCAGTGCCAGTGAGTCGTAGCCGAGGTCGCTGAACGGCGTGTCGGTGATGTCCTCGTCCACGCCGACGGCCTCGTCGTCGCCCGCCGCCTGGCGCAGGAGGCGTTTGAGGTCGTCCATGGTCATCTGGGACATGGCTGCTCCGTTCTGGTTGTGGGTCGGGTGGTTCACGAGGGGCCCGCGGACAGGCTGTGCAGGCAGGCGACCAGGCTCCGGGCCTCGATGTTGAGGTAGTGGCTGTGCCGCAACAGGTTGACCACCTGGTGCAGGGTGAGCCAACGGAAACCGGGTCCCTCCAGGTCGTCGTCCTCGTCCGCCTCGACGACGACGTATCGGTTGCGGGCGTGATGGAAGCGACCGCCTTCTTCCGAGAGTTCGGTGTCGAACCTGATGCGGTCGGCGGGTGCCGCCAGCACGTCGCCGAGAAAGGGCGGCCGCGCTGACTCCGGCAGATGCGCGTAGTTGTCTGGAGCGCATTGGACGGTGGGCGCCAGCTCCACCACGTCGACGTATCCCGCCTCCGCGTGCGCGCGCACGAGAACGTGCAGCACCCCCTCGATGTCGCGCACGAGGAACGCCACCAGGCCGCGGGCGTGCGGGGCGATCATGGGCTGCATCCACCGGGACACCTCGCGCGTGCCCGCTGCCACGTCCACGCCGATGACGTCGAAATAACGGCCCGTCTCGTGGGTGATCCGGCCGTCCGCGTACCGCCAGCGCTCGACGTCGCGCAACGGGATGCGCCGTGCGTAGACGTCCGTCTCGACCCGCCGTTCGGTGATCCAGCTCAGCAGCTCGGCCATGCTGTGCGCACTGGCGGCCTCCTGGCTGCAGGAACGGATCAGTGCCGCGCGGAAGTCCTCGCCGGCCACGTCGAACGAGTCCGCCAGGCGCAGGCCGGCGAACGGCAGGCAGGACAGCACGGTGCGGGCGTCCATGTTGACGAGGTTGTCGATCGCGAGCAGCCGGTGCAGATGCCCGAGGGTGAGCCAGTGGAAGCCGTCCACCACCTCGACCTCCTCGGTGGTCTCGACCACCATGTTGCGATTGCGCTTCTGATAGAAGCGCGCCCCCTGCTCCGACTGCCGGACGTCGGCGAGGACGTGGTGTCGTGCGCTGTCCCGGAAGAACTCCAGGTACGGCACCGTCCGGCCGCGATGCACGCCGGTGTAGTTGCTCCGGGTGGCCTGGACGGTGGGGGACAGTTGCACGCCGTTGCAGTTGCCCGGTTCGACCTTGGCCTGGACCAGGCAGTGGAGCACGCCGTCGAACTCCTTGACCAGGAACCCGAGGATGCCCACCTCGGGCTGGTTGATGATCGGCTGGCTCCACCGCCGGACAGGTCCGTCCGCCATGTGCACGTCCAGGCCCTCGATGGTGAAGAACCTGCCGCTGTGGTGGCGGTAGTTGCCGGTCTCCGCCTCGCGTGACCAGCCGTCCAGGGCATCCAGCGGCACAGGACGCACGTCGGTGACCGACCGGGCGCGCTGTTCGGCGAGCCACTCGTCGAATCCCTCCGCCGTCCGGTGGTCGGCGGCCAGCACGGACGCGGCGATCCGCGCCGGGGTGCCGGCGTCGGTGAGCGGCGACGAGCGGGTCACGACGCGGCCTCGACGGGAGAGTCGCGACGGATGCTCCTGGATTTCGTCAGCAGCTCGCCGCGCTCACGCACGAGGACGTCCTCCACGGTGAACGTCGGTTCGAGCGTCACGCCGCCCTCGGTATCGGTCCTCGTCACCAGGGAGAAGTAGGACACGGAGTACGTCTCGTCGTTGCCCGGTTCCACGAGGATGTGGTCGAACCAGTGGCGGACCACCACCCCCTCGTAGCGCGGCAGCGCGGCACGCATCGCCTGGAGCATCTCGGCCCTGCCCTCGGCCCGCTCGCCCCGGTGCTTGTGCTCGATCACGGCGTCCTCGGTGAAGGTGGCCGCGTAGTCCTCGATGCGCAGGGCTTCCAGCAGGCGCATCTGCCTGGCGTAGAACGTCAGCACCTCGAAGTAGATCTCCGCCGGGGATCGGCCGGGCGGTGCGCCGACGGCGTGCGGCGCCGAAGGCCGGGTGGTGTTCGCGACCATGTTTCCTCGCTTCCTCTGCTGGTGGGTCATCGGCGTAGCCGCCCATCAGCGTCGAGGTGGCCGCTCGTGCACCGGTCGACCGGCGCGCGGTGGGGTCGCGGCAGCCGGAGCCGGCCGGTTGAGCGGAGTTCAAGCACCGCCGGCGCCCCGGTCCACGACCAGCACCGGGGGGCGGCCGAGGCGGAAGTGTGCTGGCGGGCCGCGCGAACGCCGGCCCGCTCAGCAGGCGCGTCCGGAACCCGCCCGGGGTGTCATTCCGTCTGTTGTGGACGGTATGCGGTCAGCCGCGGTTGCCTGTCTCGGCGACACCACCGCTGTTCGGGGACGTCCCGGGGGAGCGGCCGGTCCCGGCCGGCTCGGACAGGAGCTGACGCTGGCGGGGAACGCGGTCCGCCTCGGCGTATGTGCGCAACGTCTCCAGCAGACGCTCCCGCACGTAGGCCCGTGCCAGGCGGGGAAACGTGTACCGCGGTCGCCCTGGGCCGGGCACGATCCTCAGGAAGTGGTGCTCGTGGCAGTGTTCCAGCAGCCGCCGGGTCACCGTCTCATCCCGGCCCAGCAGCTCGGCGACGGCCGCCGCCGTGAAGTCCGGCACCGGCAGCGCGCTCAGCAGGCGGAGGAATCCCTGCTGCGCCGCGTCGAGGCGATGGTAGCTCGAGTCGAAGCACGCCCGCACGTCGTGGTCGCCGAAGGCGAACTCCTCCAGGACCTGGTCGGACCGGCTCACCTCGTCCGCCAGCGCCCCCGCGGAGTAGGTCGACAGACTGGCGAGCCTGCTGCCGAGGCCGCGCAACGCGACCGGGTGACCGTCTGAGGCGTCGGCCAGGCGCTCGATGGCGGACGGATCCTCCCGCACCCGTTCCGGACCGATGATCCGGCCCAGGAACTCGACGCCCTCGCCCCGCGTCAACGGGTCCAGCAGGGTACTGCTGACACCGGCGAGGCCATACAGCCGGTGCCTGCTCGTGATGATGACGGAACAGTGGGGGTTGCTGGGCAGCAGCGGCCGGACCTGCCCTTCCGACGCGGCGTCGTCCAGGACGACCAGCACCCGCCGTCCCGCGGTGGCCGAGCGCAGCTGGTTGGCCCGCTCCTCGGCACCGTCCGCGATCTCGTCGCCGGGTACACCGAGCGCGCGCAGCAGGTGGGACAGCACCGGCGCCGGGTCCCGCGGTGCTCGCGTGGACCCGCGCAGGTCCACGTGCAGCTGCCCGCCGGGGAACCGCTGCCGCACCTGGTGGGCCAGGTGTGTCGCGAGTGCCGACTTGCCGACGCCCGGCATGCCGCTGATCACGACGATCGGGGTGGCGGTGCGTACCGTTCCGGGTTCGCTCACCACCTGCACCAGAGCGGCCAGCAGTGCCTTGCGCCCGGTGAAGTCGGCGATGTCCGGCGGGAGTTGCGCCGGCGGGGCTGGGCGGGGCGCCTTCTGCCGGTCGGGCGGTGGCGGCGCGGACGGGGAGGACGGGGGTGCCGCGCGGGCCTGCGGCGAGGGCGCGGACGACAGCAGCGACTGGTGCAGGCGCTGCAGCTCCTGTCCTGGCTCCAGCCCCAGCTCGTCGATCATGTTCTCCCGGAGCCGCCGGTACACGGCCAGCGCGTCGTGCCGCCGTCCCGAACGAACCAGCGCGGTCATCAGCGACAGGTGGAACTGCTCGTGCAGGGGGTGGGTCACCACCAGTGACTTCAGTTCGCTCACCAGCTCGTTGTGCCGCTCGAGGTGCAGGTCCGTCTGGATCCGCATCTCGAGCGTACGGAACCGGATCTCCTCGAGCCTTGTCACGTACGCCGACAGCAGGCTCCCGGTGGTGACGTCCGCGAGAGCGGGCCCGCGCCAGAGGGACAGCGCCTCACCGAGGAGGGCGGAGGCCCGCTCCCGGTCACCGCCGTCCAGCGCGGCCCGGCCCTGGTCCGCGAGCTGTTCGAAGCGGTGCAGGTCGACCGCGGAATCGGGCAGTGTCAGGCAGTACCCTCCGGCCCGGGTCCGCAGCGCACCGCCGAAGTCGTTCTCCAGCAACAGCTTGCGGAGCTTGTAGATGTAGGTCTGGAGTGTCGTCATCGCGCTGACCGGAGGGTTCTCCTCCCACAGCTCGTCGATGAGCTCCGACGTGCGAACGACCGAGTTGCGGCGGAGCACGAGCAGAGCGATGACCTGACGCGGCTTCAGGGCGGACGGGACGATGTTGTCCCCCGTACGGGACAACATCTCCAACGAGCCGAGAACCCGGAAATATACTGGCTTACCCACGATGTCCCCATGTTGACGGGTCTTGGATTGCCTGTCGCCGACTCGTCCGACCCTAGGGGCGGCTCCGCGGGTGGTCAGGACGATCGGCGCCGAAAGTTTCCCGGTGCTCGCCGGAAGTTCGCGGTCGGGTATCGAAAGTGGCATGGACACCCTCGCGTGTGGCCCGGGCTGGGATCGCGGTCACCGCCCGGCCAGCTCTTCCAGTGACCCGAGCACCTCGCCCGGTGCGGGCAGTGCCAACGTTTCCTCGCCGAGTTCGGCGGCCCGCGCCGCGTACGACGGGTCGGACAGCATCTTCTCGCAGGCGGCCGCGACGTTCTCCACCGGTTCGAGGTTGTTGGGAAAGGTGATCGACGCTCCGAGCCGGTCCACGCGGTAGAAGGCCTCGGCCGTCGCGTAGATCTCCGGCAGCACCAGCTGGGGCACACCCGCCGCCAGCGCCGTCATCGCCGTGACCCCGCCGCCGTGGTGGACGAACAGGTCCGCGGTCCACGTGACCGAATCCAGCGGTACCCAGCCGGCCCGGACGTCGGGTCGGGCGGATCTCAGCTCGGCCGCGATCTCGTCCATCGTCGCGATCACCACCTCCACGTCGTCGGAGGCGAGTGCAGGCACGTCGAGCATGCGGCCGAAGAACGGGGCACCGAGGTGTTCCGGATCCATCGCCGCGCGTGACCCGGTCGTCATCAGCACCCGCTTGCGGCCCTCGGGCCTCCGGTACACCCACGGTTCCAGTGGGCGCTGGTGGTTGGTCGGCAGGCAGCGCATGAACCTGTCCGGCCGGCGGTTCCCGGGGAGGATGCTCGGCGGCGCGATCTCGATGTCGATGTCCGGCTCGGGAATGGCGTCGAGCCCCAGCGCGGTCAGCTCGGGCCGCAGCTCCTCCGCGGCGGGGCGGACCGCGCGTTCGTCTCGCTCGTGCATGTCCCACGCCTGCCGCACGTAGGGGATGCCGTGCCGGCGGGCGACGAGTGCGGCGGCGTGCGAGTGGGTTCCGCCCACCACGATGTCCGGCTTCCAGTCGCGGGCGATCTCGTCCACCGCCGGATAGCTCGCGGCGGCCATCCGGGCGAATCCCTGGCCTGCGAACACCCACTCACTGTCGGCGTCCGGGGGCGGCGGTACGGGACGCCCTTCGCGATCGTGAAAGATCGCCTCGACGAACGTCAACGGTGTCACCGACACCGCGGGCAGGCCGAGTGCGGCGATCGCGTCGACGCTCTCCTCCTGAGAGGTCACGATGACCTGGTGGCCCGCCGTCCGCGCGGCGGTGGCCAGGGTGGCGAGTGCCTGGACGGTGGCTCCGCCGCAGGTGATGAACAACAGGCGCATGTCGTCTCCGTGTCATTCCGGCTTGTCGTCTGCGCCACAGCGTCGTTGCCCGCACTCGACCAGGACTCGAACCGCGATCGAGGTGCCGCCGCGCCGTGCGTCCCGGCTCAGCCGGGTGGCGCCAGCCGCTTCGCGGACACGGTCACGTCGGCGGTGACGACCGGGCTCCCGTCGCGGTCGTGCACGGTGGAGGTGCCGTAGCTGTGAAACCGGTCGTGCCGCAGCACGGCTTCCTGTTCCACCGCGATCCAGCCGGCGCTGCCGTTGTCTCCGGGAAGGTTCTCCCTGATGCGGTAGGCGAAGCCTGCCTCGGAGGTCGGCGTCCAGGTTCCCGAGCCGGTGCTGCCGGCCCGGGTGGTCAGCCGGACGTGGCCGGCGGCCGTGAACCGGAACTCCGCTTCGACGGTGTCCTGCGGCAGGCGCACCCGCGCCGTCCAGGTGCCGACCGGGGTGTCGTCCCCGCCGGAGCAGGCGGCTCCCGGGGGCTGTTCAGGGGGTCGCGGGGGTGTCATCGAGCCAGCCTTTCCAGTGCGGGAACCACCTCGGCGGGCGACGGTTGCTCGGCCAGCTGAGCCCGCGTCTCGCCCGCGCGTGCGCGGAACCCGGGATCGGTGAGCACCGTCCGGCACGCCGCGGCGACCGAGCCGGGGGTGACCTCGGTGGGCGGCAGCCGCACCGCCGCGCCGAAGCCGACCAGGTCGCGCACGGCGTCGTGGGCCTTGCCCGGTCCGGGAATGATCACCTGGGGAAGCCCGTGCGCGACGGAGGCCAGCAACGTACCCGGACCCCCGTGGTGGATGACGAGGTCGCAGCCGGGCAGCACGGACGTCAGCGAGAGCCAGCCCGCGGCGAGCACGGATTCCGGCAGCGGTCCCAGGCGCTCGACCAGGCTGTCGTCGACCGCCACGACGATCTCGACGTCCTCGGCGGACAGCGTGCGCACGATGTCCGCCATCGTGGAGAGGTCGCCCACCGCGGGCTGGATCGAACCGAGCGTGACGAGAACCCGAGGCCGGACCCGGGGCTCCAGCACCCAGGACGGCACCGGGTCGGGGTCACCGTAGGGCACGTAACGCATGGGCACGCCGGTCGAGGTGGGGGAGCGGAACAGCGGCGGGCTGTTGTCGATGAACAGGTCCGCCTCGGGCAGTTCCGCGATGCCGAGGCGCTCCAGTTCGGGTGCGAATTCCTGGGCCACCCACTTGGCGATCGGCAGCTCACCGGGCCCCGCGGTCTGCTTGACCCACGGCACGCCGTGGACGGCTGCCGCGGCCGCCGCCGCCGCATACGAGTAGGACTCGCTGAGCACGACGTCCGGTCGCCACCGCTCGACCAGTGCGCACACCCCGTCCACCACCCGGGCCGCCAGCCTGCCGAAGCCCAGCCCGACCGCGACCGTCATCTCCTCATCGTCGGTGGGCCGCTGGATGGGCGTGCCGGACCGGTCGTGTGCCATCACGTCGGCCATGTGGAACGGGCCGCTGGTCGGGGCCATCGGCAGGCCCGAGGACCGGACGGTGTCCGCGAAACCTTCGGGCACGCCCATGAGCACCTCGTGACCAGCCGACCGCAGGGCCCACGCCAGCGGGACGACGGGAAAGTACAGTGGGTGCGCGGGACCGGAAGTGACCAACATCCTCATGCTGGGAAGGTATGAACAAGCGCACGAGGGAGACTCGAGCCGAACTCGCTCCGTCCCGCGAACCGCTGAGCCTCCGCGCCGTGAACCGGGCGACCCTGGCCCGCCAGCTGTTGTTGCGGCGGCACCCGATCGCGCCGCACACCGCCGTGGCGGCGCTGGCCGGGCTGAACGCACAGGCCGCGGACCACCCCTACCTCGGTCTGTGGGCGCGCGTCGAGGATTTCCGGGCCGAGCAACTGACCGAGCTGTTGCACGCACGACGGGTCGTGCGGGCGTGCCTGATGCGCTACACCCAGCACCTCGTCACCGCCGAGGACTTCCAGGTACTGCGGCCCACGCTCCGGCCCGTCCTCGAACGCGTGCAGCGCAGCGCGTTCGGCCGCCGCACCCGCGGCGTGGACCTGGCGGAGCTGGTGGAGGTGGGCACGAAGCTGTTGCGGGGACGCACGCTCACCCGTCCGCAGCTGGGCAGGCTCCTGGCCGAGCGCTGGCCGGAGCACGAGCCGGGCGCGCTGGCGTGGTCCTTCCAGTATCTCGCGCCGGTCGTCCATCCCCCACCGGACGGGGTGTGGGGCAGGCGTGGGGGGCACACTCCGATGGCACTGGCCGACGACTGGCTGGGCGCCCCCACGGCCACGGCCGATCCGGCTCAGGTGGTGGTGCGGCACCTGGCGGCGTTCGGCCCGGCGACCGTACGCGACGTCCAGGCCTGGTCGGGCTTGCGCAGGTTGAGCGAGGTGGTCGACTCCCTCCGCTCCCGGCTGGCGGTGTTCCACGACGAGCAGGGGCGCGAGTTGTTCGATCTGCCCGACGCGCCACGCCCCGGCCCGGATGTCCCGGCGCCACCTCGATTCCTGCCCGAGTACGACAACCTGCTGCTGGCCCACGATGATCGGTCGCGGGTGATGACCCGGGAGGTCCGGTCCAGGGTGTGTGTCGGTGCCGGCGTCGCCGCCACCCTGCTGGTGGACGGCGTGGTGCGCGGAACCTGGCGGATTCGGCGTGACGGTGCGTGTGCCACGCTCGAGGTCGAGCCGTTCGAGCCGATCGGCGCCGCGGACCGGGATCGGGTGACCGGGGAAGGCCTGCGGTTGCTCGCGTTCGCCGCGCCCGACGCCGACGAAGGGCGCGTGCGTCTGGGCTGACCGCCGTACGTCTCCAGTCGCGTTCGAGCGTGACTCATGCGGTGGTGGCGACGCTTCTTCCGTTCTCTGTCACGGAGGAAGCTCATGACGCAGACGCATCACCGGCTCAGGACCGACCTACCCCCGTTCCCGTGGCACCGTGAGTGCCCCTACCACCCGCCCGCGCACTACGCGATGCTGCGCGAAACCGAGCCGGTCGCCCGGGTCGAGCTGGCGACAGGCACGTCGGCGTGGCTGGTGACCCGGTACGACCTGGTGCGCCAGGTGCTCAACGACCCGAGGCTGAGTTCCGACCGGGCCGACCCGAACTTCCCGTACTTCATTCCCGTCCCTCCCCAGTTCCGCACCAACGCGTCGTTTCTGGGCATGGACCCGCCCGAGCACACCCGGCATCGCCGCAGGGTGGCCGGGGCGTTCACCACCAAGCGCGTCAAGACGATGCGCCCGCACATCCAGCAGGTCGTCGACGACTGCCTCACCCGGATGCTCGAGACGGGGCCACCGGCCGACCTGGTGCAGGCGCTGTCCCTGCCCGTGCCGACCGCCGTGATCTGCGAGCTGCTCGGGGTGCCCCAGAGCGATCTTCCGTTCTTCCACGAGCGCACCCGGATGATGATGGGCGGGGCCAGCTCCGCGGAGGAGCGCCGCACCGGCCTGATCGAGCTGGAAGGCTTTCTGCACGACCTGGTGGTGGCCAAGGAGCGCGACCCGGGCTCTGACCTGCTCAGCGAACTGGTTGCCGAGTACCGCGCCGAGGAGGCCTACGACCGGGAGGAGCTGGTCAGCCTCGCCCGCCTGCTTCTCGTCGCCGGGCACGAGACCAGTGCCAACATGATCTCGCTCGGCACGATGACGCTGCTGGAGCACCCCGACCAGCTCGCGCTGCTCCGGCAGGACCCCGGCCTCGCGGCGTCGGCCGCGGAGGAGCTGTTGCGCTACCTCACCGTCGCCGACCTCGCCACGTCCCGCGTCGCGACCGAGGACATCGAGCTCGACGGCGTGGTGATCCGCGCCGGTGAAGGCATCATCGCGGTCGGCGCGGCCGCCAACCGGGATCCCGCGGCGTTCCCCGATCCGGACACGCTGGACATCCGTCGCACGGCGCAGCACCATGTGACCTTCGGATTCGGCAGGCACTTCTGCGTCGGCGCGGACCTCTCCCGCCTCGAACTGGAGGTTGTGTTCGGCACGCTGTTCGGCCGCATCCCGTCGCTGCGGATGGCGGAACCGATCGATGCACTGTCCTACAAGGACGGAGCCATCATGTACGGCGTCTACGAAATGCCGGTGACGTGGTGAGCCCCGCGCCGACGATGACCTCCCTCGTCGGTCTGATCGTGCTGCTGCTGGCGGGCGCGCCGACGGCGTCCGCGGTCTCCGCGTCCGCCGAGCGGGTGGAGGTGATCGCCGCCGGACTGGACGGACCACGCGGGCTGACACCCCTCCCGGGTGGCGGCGTCCTGGTGGCCGAGTCGGGACGCGGCGGCGCGGGACCGTGCGTACCCGTGCTCGGCGGGTTCGAGGGCTGCCTGGGAACCACGGGCGCGGTGACGATGGCGGCCTGTGGCGGCCAACGGCGGATCGTGACCGGCCTGCCGTCGCTCTACGTCGCGGACCTGCAGGAGGCGCTCGGGCCGTACGACGTCGCGCTCGGCCCGAGTGGCCCGGTGCTGGTGTCGGTGGGCTTCGGTGGGGATGTCGCGGTGCGGCCGGAGCTCGGCCCCGTCGGTGCCGCGCTCGGGCAGGTGGTGCGGGCCTGGCCGGACGGCCGGTGGGCGGCGTTCGCCGACATCGCCGGGCACCGCGGTCCGGGGGCCGGGAGCCAGCCGTGGGGCCTGCACGCCGATGGCGGCCGGCTTCACGTCACGGACGCCATGACCGGCAGCCTGCACACCGTCGACCGCCGGGGCCGGATCGGGACCGTGCCCCTGGAGGGAACGCTGCGGCAGCCGACGACCGTCGTCCGCGGCCCCGACGGTGCCTTCTACGTCGGCGAGTTCGCGTTCAACGATCCTGGACAGGCCCGCGTGCTGCGGCTCGAACCCGGCGCACCGGTCACCGTGCACGCTACCGGGTTCACTCACGTGTCGGATCTCGCCTTCGACGCCGAAGGCGACCTGCTGGTGCTGGAGTACGCCAAGAACGGCGTGCTCAGCGGCGACCCCACCGGCAGGCTCACCCGGATCGGCGCGGACGGGAGCCGCACCGAGATCGCCGCAGGGCTGCTGGAGAACCCGACCTCGGTCGCCGCGCCCGGCCCGGGCGTGCTCTACGTCTCCAACAAGGGGATATCCATCGGCGCCGGCGAGGTTCTCCGCGTCACGACCGGCTGAGCGAACTCCGGAGGAGTCATGACCGACAGCACGACCACCCACGCCGCGTCGTACAGCGCGGGGTGCCTGAGCAAGGATCTGCCGACCGAACAGGACCGGCTCCGGATGCAGGAGGAGGTGCTCGACCCGCACACGGTGCGCCTGCTCGACCGGCTGCCGGTGCGGTCGTCGTGGCGGTGTCTGGAGATCGGGGCCGGCGCCGGATCGGTCGCCTACCGGCTGGCCGAGAGGTGCCGGTCCGGCTCCGTTCTCGCGGTCGATGTCGACACCCGCTTCCTCGACGAGGACCGCGCGCCCAACCTGAGTGTGGCGGAGGCCGACATCACCACCGCCGAGTACCCCGCGGCCTCGTTCGACCTGGTCCACGCCCGGATGGTGCTGTGCCATCTGGCGCGCCGCGACGAGGTTCTCGCCGCCGCCGCGCGTTGGCTCGCGCCCGGTGGGTGGCTGGTGGTCGAGGAGCCGTACTTCTTCTCCGCCGAGACCTCGCCGTACGGGCCGGTGCGGCGGCTGTTCACCGGCGTGGAACGGAAACTCGCACAGCACGGCGCGGACATGCGGTGGGCGCGCAAGCTGCCCGGGCTGATGGCGCGGCTGCTGGGCACGGTACCCGTCGTGGACACCGCGCCGGGCCCGTTCGGCGGTGAGCCGGGCACCGTGAACCACGAGTTGTCGCGAGTCAACGTGCTCCAGGTGGGGCCGCTGCTGGTGCGTGACGGCACGCTCGCCGAAGCGGAGCTGGAGGAGGTCCTGGAGATGTTCACGACGCCGGGTTTTCTCGACATCATGTCGGTGAATCTCGGGGTATGCGCCGAGAAGCCGGGAGACTAGCCGGGCCCACGACCTCCGCGCAGCAACGCCTGCGCCACGGCCACGATGTGCTCGCGCAGCTCGGGGGGCCGGACCACCTCGAAGTCGGCGCCCACCGAGGCCAGCACGAGTGTCGGCCAGTCGAGCGTGTCCACGTCCATCCGCAGCAGGCACTCGCGCTCGTCCAGGTGGGTGACCCGGCCCCATCGCTCGACGACCTCCCGCACCGCCGAGGCGGCAGCGTTCACCCGCACCTCGACCACGTACTTCGCCGGTCTGTCGGCGATCCGGGCCCGGACGAACGCGCCGGCATCGCCGCCGGGGACCTCGCGGGAGACGCAGGGCGTGCCCGTCGGTTCCGGCTGCGCCATGCGGTCGACGCGAAACTGGCGCCAGTCCTCGCGACCGAGGTCCCAGGCGAGGAGGTACCAGCGGCGGTCGAGCGGCACGAGGCGGTGCGGCTCGACCACACGGGTGGTCCGGTCGCCGCCCGCCGTCACATAGCCGAACCGCAGTCGCTCGCCGTGCCGGCACGCCTGCGCGATGGTGATGAGCGTGCCGGCGTCCACTCTCTGCCCCGTGCGGACCACCGCGGGCACGGTGGCCGCGGTGAGGGCGTCGATCCGGTCGCGCAGCCGCGGCGGCATCACGGCCATCAGCTTGCTCAGCGCCTGCACGGAGGTCTCCTCGACCCCGGCCGCGGCGCCGTTCGCGGCGGTGAGCAGACCGGCGACCACGGCCACCGACTCCTCGTCGTCCAGCAACAGCGGCGGCATCCTGCTGCCGGGCCGCAGGCGGTAGCCGCCCGCGACGCCGGGATGGGCCGTCACCTGGTAGCCGAGCTCGCGCACCCGGTCGATGTCGCGGCGCAGCGTCCGCTGGCTCACGCCCAGCCGGGTGGCGAGCTCCGCACCCGGCCAGAAGCGGTGACTCTGCAGCAGCGAGAGCAGCCGCAGCATTCGAGTGCTCGTGTTGGCCATGGCAGCGATTCTCCCGTCAATCGCGGCCGGGAAGTGGCCTCAATAGCCCATACGATGCCCACGTCCGACCCCCGTGCGGGCACCGCGCCGTGCGGGAGAACCGACGATGTGAAGTGAGGGATTTCCTGTGGTTGACGTGGCGGTTCCGGTTCGGGCTCGCGAACTGCACCTGGTCGGCCGGCCTGATCCGGATGTGTCCGAGGACCATTTCGCCGAGGTCGAAGCCGAGGTCGGTGAACCTGGCGAGGGACAGGTGCTGGTCCGCAACGAGTGGATGTTGTTGTCGGTCGTGCTCAAGGACCTGATGGAGACCGAGCCCAATCCCGATCTGCCGATGCCCGCCTACGCGCTGGGCGAGCCGCCGTGGGCGCCGACCGTCGGCACCGTGGTGGTGTCCCGCCACCCGGAGGTCGCCGAGGGCGATCTCGTGTTCCACAACCAGGGGTTCCGGCAGTATGCGATCACCGGGATCGGGGAGTGGGAGGGCACCCGGCTGGACCGGGACGCGCTGCCCAGCCCCCAGCACCACCTGCTCATCTCGCCCGGCATGACGGCGTGGCGCGGCATGGTCACCGTCGCCGGCGTCGGGGAGGGGGACACGGTGTTCGTGTCCGGTGCGACGTCGGGCGTGGGTTCGATGGCCGGGCAGATCGCCCGGTGCCGGGGAGCGGCCAAGGTCATCGGCAGCACCGGCAGCAAGGACAAGGTCGACTACCTGCGGGACCTCGGTTTCGACGATGCCTTCGACTACCACGACGGGTCGCTGACCGAGCGGCTTGCCGAGCTGGCTCCGGACGGTATCGACGTCTTCTTCGACAACGTGGGCGGTGACCAGTTCTCGGCCGCGCTGGCCAACGCGGCCGAGGGTGCGCGGTTCGCGCTCTGCGGCACGTTGTCGCGGGACAACCCGGTGCTCGAGCACGAGACCGTGATCGTCAAGGGCATGACGATCCGCGGGTTCATCAGTGTCTACGAGCCGGGCGACCAGGAGGAGTTCACCGCCGCGCTGGGGCGGTGGCTGCGGGACGGCCGGTTCGTGTTCGCGCCGACCGTGGTCGAGGGTGGCCTCGCGGCGGTGCCGAAGGCGCTGGTCGAGCAGCTGGGACGCCGGGCAAGGGGCGTCACGATGGTCAAGCTGAGCGACGACTGACCGGCCGCGGTCGGCCGAATCGCAGCGATGCTGATCGGCAGGGAGCACCCGCTCGGGGTGCTGCGGGACGCCGTGACCGGCGTGTTCGCCGGCCACGGCGGCTTCGTGCTCGTCACCGGTGAGTCCGGGATCGGCAAGACCGCACTGGTCACCGAGGCGGCCGGGCAGGCCAGGGCGCGGGGCGCGACGGTCGTGGGCGGCGCGTGCTGTGACGCGGACGTGGTGCCCGCGTTCTGGCCGTGGGTGCAACTGGTGCGCGCCTTGCGCGACACGGACGGCTTCGACCTGCCCACGGTCCTGGGCGAGCGGGCGGGCACCGCCGTGGACGACACCTTCCGGCGGCACGACGCCGTCGTCCGCCTGCTCACCGGCGCCGCCCGTGGCCGGCCGGTCATGGCCGTGCTGGACGACCTGCAACTCGCCGACGTGGCCTCCGTCCGGCTGCTGGACTTCGTGGTCCGGCACACCAGGCTGGAGCGGGTGCTGGTGGTCGGCACCTACCGTGACAGTGAGGTGCAGCGGCGAGGGCACCGGCTGCGGGCGGCGATGCTGCCGCTGGTCGCCCGGGCGACGACGGTCGCGCTCACCGGGCTCGACGTCTCCGGGGTCGCGCGGCTGGCGGCCCGCACGTCGGGCGAGGACCTCGACCCCGGCACGGCAGCTGACCTGCACCGGCACACCGGGGGGAACCCGTTCTTCGTCGAGCAGATCGCCCGGCTCGGCCACGGGGCCGGGGTTCCGGCCGCCCTGCCACCGGAGCTGCGGGAGTCGGTCCGCCAGCGGCTCGCGCAGCTCTCGGAGCCGGCCCGGACACTGCTCGGCACCGCCGCGGTGCTGGGGAGCCGGTTCGCCGTGCCGCTCCTGGAGGCCGTGACCGGCCTGGCGCGGCCCGACGTCGACGAGCTGCTCGCCGAGGCGATGCTGGCCCGGCTGATCACCCGGGACGGCGACACCGCGTCGTTCCCGCACGGCCTCGTGCACACCACCCTCTACGACTCGCTCGATCCGGCCGAGCGGCGCCGTCGGCACGCCGCCGTGGTGCGGGTGGCCGGTGCCGACCCGGATCTGGCGGCGACCGTGTTCGCCACGGACCTGGCGCGGCACGCGTGGCTCGCGGAGGACGAGGTGCCTGCCCGGCGTGCCGTCGATCTCCTCGTGGACGCGGCGAGGCAGGCGAGCGCGCGGATGGCCGGCGACGAAGCCGTCCGTCTCCTCCACTGGGCCGCCGACCGTTGCGAGCCCGGCCGACGGCTACAGCTGATCCGCTTGCGGCTGGCCGAGGCACAGCACGCCTGCGGCGAGAAGAGCGTCGCGTGGCGCATGTTCGACGGGGCGGTGCTGGCCGCCGAGGACGAGCGGGACCCGCTGCTGCTCGCCCGGGTGGCGCTCACCGTGCCGCACACCGACCCCGAGCGCGCCGGCTACGTGCTCGACCTGCTGCGCCGGGCCCACCGGGAGCTGGTGGGCGAGCCGCCCCCCGATGCCGGTCTGGAGGAGCTGGTGCGGGAGGTGACGGTGCGTGCGGTGGTGCTGGCGCGGGACCGTCGTGACGACGACACGCTGGGGTTCACTTTGCAGGCGCTGCACGCGGTGCTGTGGGGGCCGGGCACGGCGGCCCGCAGGCAGGTGCTCACCGAGGAGATGGCCGCTGTCGCGCGGCGCACCGGGGACCAGGACCTGGATCTGTTCGCCAGCGCACTGCGCTGGGTGGCGCTGCTGGAGCAGGGCGACCCGGGCTACCTCGCCCAGCTGGAGTCCTTCGCCGCCGCCGCGGAGGCGAGCGGGCTGCCGAGGTGGGTCGGCGCCGCCACCGTGGACCGCAGCACCGCGGCCCTGCTGCGGGGAAGGTTCGCCGAGGCGGCGGAACTGGCCGACCGGGTGCCGGCCGAGCACCTCGACGAGGACCCCGAGCTGGCGCGGATGTTCGCGTGGCAGCGCCGGTGGGCGCTGCTCGACCTGCAGGGCAGGCTGGGCGAGATCGTGGACGAGCGGGCGAACGTGCCGGGATCGTGGCTGCTCGCGGACGTGCTGGTCGGGATCGCCGCCCTCGACCGCGGCGATGTCGAGACGGCACTGCGCTGCCACCGGGACGTGCTGGCCGCGGGTGCGGTGCCGGGCGAGTGGCGCTCGCTGTGGCTGCGGTTCCGCGCGCAGATCGCCGTGGCGACGCAGGACGCCGACCTGCGTGAGCGCACCCGCGCGCTGCTGACGCCCCATGCGGGCGAGTGGCTGGTATCCCTGTTCGGTTGTGACATCAGCGGTCCGGTGGACCACTGGCTGGCGGTGCTCGACACCGCCGCGGGAGACACCGACTCCGCGATCCGGCGCTTTCATGCGGCCGCGGCCTCGGCGGACAGCCTGCGCGCCCACGGGTGGAGCGTGCTGGCCCGCGCCGGGCTGGTCGAGGTGTCGGCGGCCGGGCCGGACGAGGCCGAGGCCGTCGCGCGCACCGCCGACCGCCTCGGGATGCCACACGTGGCAGAGCGGATGCGCCTCCGGTGCGGCCAGAACGGTGCCGGTGACCACGGCGCGGACGAGGCGGGGACGGGACGGGAGTTCCGCCGCCGGGGCGACGTGTGGGCCGTGCGGTTCGCGGGCCGCCAGGAACACCTCGCGGACACCAAGGGACTGCACGATCTGCGCCAGCTGCTGGCGAACCCCGGCGCGGCGATCCCGGCGACCTGGCTCGTCGCCGGGGATGCGCGGCCGGCGGCGTCGTCCGGCGGTGACCGGATCATCGACGCGACCGCCAAGGTCCGGTTCAAGCGGCATCTGGACTCGCTGGACCGCCGGATCGAGGACGCGCTCGCCGCCGGTCGCGACGACACCGCCGCCCGTCTCGACCGGGAGCGGCAGGACGTCGTGCACCACCTGCGGGCGGCGACGGGGCTCTGCGGCCGGGACCGCCGTCTCGGCGACACCGCCGAACGTGCCCGCAAGACCGTCGCCGCCCGCATCCGCACCGCGCTGCGCAAGCTCGACGAACGTCACCCGCCGCTGGCCGCGCACCTGCGGGCCACCGTCGAGACGGGGACGACCTGCCGTTACGAACCGGCCGACGCGGAGCCGTGGCACGTCTAGCGGAGCTCACTGCCGGTTGTACAGCCGGATGGTGAGCGCGCCGAACAGGACGAGGAAGCCCGCGCCGTAGACCGTCGTCCACAGCAGCGCCGCTCCTTCCCAGACCCCGCTCGTCAGGCCCCGTACCGAGGTGACGAGCTGAGTCACCGGCGAGACCTCGACCACCGACCCCAGCCAGCCGGGCATCGTGTCGGGGTCGACGAGCACATTGGACAGGAAGGTCAACGGGAACATCACGGCCATGCTGACCGACATCACCGCCTTCTCCGTGTCCAGCACCAGCCCCAGTGCCGTCCAGACCCACGAGAACGCGAACGCGAACCCCACCAGCACGCCGATACCGGCCAGCACACCAAGCACGCCCGCGGCGGGCCGGTAGCCGAGCACCAGTCCCACCACCACCATCACCAGGGACGCGGATGTGTAGCGGAACGCGTCGGCGACCAGATACCCGATCATCGGGGCGGGACGCCAGATGGACAGTGTGCGGACCCGGTCGAGCAGCCCCTGCTTCGCGTCGATGTTGATCGTCATCCCGGTGGACAAGGTCGTCAGCAGCACGCTCATCGTCATGATGCCCGGAAGCAGGTACTGCAGGTACTCGTCGGTGGAGCCCGCGATCGCCCCACCGAACAGGTACGTGAACATCAGCACCATGACGATGGGGAAGAGCGTCACGTCGAACAGCTGACTCGGAATGTGCTTGATCTTCAGCATCGACCGCCAGCTCATGGCGCGCAGCGCGGCGACGGCGGTCGCCCGCCGGGGCTGGCGGTCCTTCGGCAGCAGCAGTGTCTCCAGGTCGCCGGTGCGCGGCGAAGCCGGCGTGGCCTCGCCCGTTCCGGAGGGCCGGGTCATGGATGTTCTCCTCGAGTTGGGTGCGGTGCGGCTCAGGCGGCGTCGGGGCTGGTCAGCGCGAGAAAGACCTCGTCGAGGCTCGGCTGGCCGAGCGCGAAGTCGGTGACCGGGACGCCGGCCCCGGAGAGCTCGAACAACGTGTGCGCCGCCAGCGCTGTCGGGTCGTCCGTTCCGCCTATACGGGTGCTGAGCGCGACCGGGTCCGGGTCGAGTTCCACCTCCGCGTTCAGGACACGGGCGAGGATCTCCCTGGCGCGCTCGCGCTGCTCGGCGTGCCGGAGCCGGACCGTCACCGATCCGGCCGCGACCGTGGACTTGAGCTCACCGGGCGTGCCTTCCGCGATCACGCGCCCGTGGTCGATCACGGCGATCCGGGACGCCAGCCGGTCGGCCTCCTCCAGGTGCTGGGTCGTGAGAAGCACCGTCGTGCCCTGCCGGACGACGGCACGCACGATGTCCCACACCTGGCTGCGGCTGCGGGGATCGAGTCCCGATGTCGGCTCGTCGAGGAACAATAGGTCCGGTGTGCGGATGATGCTCGCGGCGATGTCGAGCCGCCGCCGCATGCCGCCGGAGTAGTTCTTGACCTGACGGGTCGCGGAGTCGGCCAGGTCGAAGGCCGCGAGCAGGTCGTCGGCACGGGCACGGGCGTCGGCGATCGTGAACCCGGCGAGCCGGCCCAGCAGGACGAGGTTCTCCGCCGCGGTCAGGTCCTCGTCCAGCGAGGCGTACTGGCCGGTGAGCGCGATACGACCGCGTACCGTGTCCGGTTCCCGCACCACGTCGTGGCCGAACACGGACGCCTGGCCCCCGTCGGGACGTAGCAGTGTGGCCAGCACCTTCACCGCTGTCGTCTTGCCTGCGCCGTTGGGGCCGAGCACCCCGCACACCGTTCCCGCCGGCACACGCAGGTCGAGCCGGTCGACGGCCCGTAACCGGCCGAACGTCTTCACCAGCCCGACGGCTTCGACCGCCAGTTCGGTCATCGTCGTCCTCCGTCTCGTCTGTGGGGCGGTGCCTCCGCTCCTCCTCCGTCACCCGGGAGGCGCGACACACGGGATCGCGGTGCTACACGGGATGTGTCATCTCCGGGCACCGGGCAGGCCCTTGGTGGCGACCGGCGCACCGGGTCCTCCTGGCGCGCGGTCGCGCGCCGGTCGACCCGGTCCCCGGCGACGTGCCACACGGACCACCGCCGGTTGAGCGCAGCGCGATCGCGTCGCGGGAGGCTGCGCACACCACGTCGGCGGGCATGTGGAGGGAACCGACCATGACGTATCGAAGCGCCGGGACCGCAGCGGCCACGTGCCGGATGTGCGGCGGTGCGCTGACCGAGTTCCTGGATCTGGGGCGGCAACCGCTGTCCGACGCCTTCCTGCGCGAGGCGGACATCCCGGGTGAGTTCTTCTTCCGGCTGGCGGTCGGCCTGTGCGACGCGTGCGGGCTGACCCAGCTGGTCGAGGAGGTGCCGAGGGAACGGATGTTCCACGAACGCTACCCGTACTACTCCTCCGGGTCCGCGATGATGCGTGAGCACTTCACCGCGACCGCGCGAGAGTTGCTCGATCAGGTCTCCGGCCGCGACGCGTTCGTCGTGGAGATCGGCTCCAACGACGGGGTGATGCTCCGGGCGGTCCACGACGCCGGAGTGCGGCACCTCGGGTTCGAGCCCTCGGGCGGTGTCGCGGACGTCGCGCGCGCACACGGGGTGCGAGTGCGCACCGCCTACTTCGAGGAGGGCACGGCGGCCGAGACGCGTGCCGCCGAGGGACCCGCGGACATCGTCTTCGCCGCCAACACGATCTGCCACGTTCCCTACCTGGATTCGGTGCTGCGCGGGCTCGACCTGCTCCTGGCGGAGGACGGCGTGTTCGTGTTCGAGGACCCGTACCTCGGTGACATCGTGGACAAGACGTCGTTCGACCAGATCTACGACGAGCACTTCTACTTGTTCACCGCGCGCTCGGTGCGGGAGATGGCGGCTCGCTTCGGGTTCGAGCTGGTGGACGTGCGGCGGCTCGCCGTGCACGGCGGTGAGGTGCGCTACACGCTGGCCCGCGCGGGCAGCCGCACACCCTCGGCCGCCGTGGCGGAGATGCTCACCGAGGAGCGACGCCGTGGGCTGCACGAACTCCTGCCCCTACGGCGGTTCGCGGCCGCTGTCCACGGTGTCCGCGACGAGCTGGCCGCACTCCTGCGCGAGCTCCGCGACCAGGGGTACACCGTCGCCGCGTACGGCGCGACCGCGAAGAGCGCGACCGTGACCAACTTCTGCGGGATCGGCCCGGACCTCGTGTCGTACGTCTGCGACAGCACGCCCGCCAAACAGGGAAAGCTGACTCCGGGCGCGCACATACCGGTCGTGCCGCCTGCCGAGTTCACCAGCGCCTACCCCGACTACGCCTTGCTCTTCGCGTGGAACCACGCCGACGAGATCATCGCCAAGGAGCGGGGATTCCGCGACGCCGGCGGGCGATGGATCACCTACGTCCCCGACGTGCGCGTGAGCTGAGTCGATGTACCAGGACGAGTACATCGAGGTCTACGACCTCGTCATGCGGAACCGGGGACGCGACTACGCGGGCGAGGCGCGTGCCATCCTCGGCCTGGTCGACGAACGCAACCCCGGGGCGGCATCGCTGCTGGACGTCGCCTGCGGCACCGGGTTGCACCTGCGAGAGCTGGCCGCGCCGTTCGCCGAGGTCCACGGCCTGGACGTCTCCGAGGACATGCTCGCGCTCGCGAAGCGGCGCATCGAAGGGCTCCGGTGCCACCAGGCGGACATGCGGCGGGTGCGACTGCCGGTGCGGTTCGACGTGATCGTGTGCATGTTCGCGATCCCGCACCTGCGCTCGGGCCCCGAACTGGACGCGACCGTCGCGGGTCTCGCCGCGCAGCTGGCTCCGGGGGGACTGCTGATCATCGAGCCGTGGTACCGGCCGGAGCAGTTCGTCCCCGGCTACGTGGCCAGGGACGTGGTCGAGGTGGACGGGCACACCGTCGTCCGGCTGTCCCACTCCCGCTGGCTCGACCGGCGGGCGAACCGCATCCGGATGGTCGTCCACCATGCCCTCGCGGACGCGGACCACGGCATCCGGCACGCCACCGACGAGGTGGACCTGACCTTGTTCACCGACGAGCAGTACCGGCACGCGTTCGCCGCGGCGGGTTGCACGGCGGAACGGTTCACCGGCGCTCCGTTCACCTGGGGGCTGTGGCTGGCCCAGCGCCGGGAGACCCGCTGATGGACCGCGTGGTCGTCCTCGGCGGTACCGGTTTCGTGGGCCGCCATCTGGCGGACGCGTTCGCGGCGGCGGGCCACGATGTCCTCGTCGTCGCCCGGCACCAGGTGCCCACGCCGCACCCGTTCGCTTCCTTCGACGTCGCCGCGGCGACGGGTCCCTCGTTCGCGGCGTTCCTGGACGGGATGGAGCCGGACGTGGTGGTGGATGCGACCGGCAGCAGCTGGGGACTCGGTGACGAGGAGATGACGTCGCGGTGCCTGGTGCCGACGCGGCGCCTGCTGGCCGCGCTCCGGCACGTCCGCCTCCGGCCGCGTGTCGTGCACCTGGGATCGGTGCTGGAGTACGGCCCGGTTCCGCCGGGGACCCCGGTCAACCACGGCAGCGCACCACCGGAGACGGCCTACGGCAAGGCCAAGCTCGCGGCCAGCACGGCCCTGCTGGCCGCGGCCGGCAGCGGCAGGGCCGACGCGGTCGTGCTTCGCCTGTCGAACGCGATCGGCCCGGGCATGCCGGGGGAGAGCCTGGTGGGCCGGGTGCTGCGTGCCCTGCGGTCCGCGGCACCGGGCGAACCCGCGGTGGTCCGGTTGAAGCCACTGGAGGCCCACCGGGACTACCTCGATGTCCGGGACGTCGCCGAGGCGGTCGTCGCCGCCGCCGTCGCGGACGTGTCCGGGCAGGTACTGGACATCGGCAGCGGGAAGGCGGTCCCGGTCCGCGATCTCGTCCGGCTGGTGGTGGGCTCGAGCGGGATACCCGCGCGGATCGAGGAGGAGCCGCCCGCACGGCGAGACTGGTGGGCGACGATGAGCTGGATCGAGGTCGACCCCACCCGGGCGCGCGAGGTCCTCGGCTGGCGGCCACGCCACGATCTCGGGGACACGGCCCGGTGGGTCTGGGCCGGGGGAGACGGCGGGGACGCGGCACGGCAGGCGGGCTCGACCGGGGCGGTGGGTCGCGTTCCACCGGACCGCGAGCACCGGTGACCAGTATCCCGGTATGAGGATCCTGGTCACCGGTGGCGCGGGTTTCATCGGCGCGCACTATGTCCGCACCCTGCTCGCCGGGGAATACCCGGGCTACGAAGAGGCCGAGATCACCGTCGTCGACAAGCTCACCTACGCCGGCAGCACCGAACGGCTACCCGGGCACCACGAGCGGCTGTCCTTCGTCCAGGGAGACATCTGCGATCCCGGGCTGCTCGGCCGCGTCGTGCCGGGCCACGACGCGATCGTGCACTTCGCGGCCGAGTCGCACGTCGACCGGTCGATCCTGGGTGGCGGCGAGTTCGTCCGCACGAACGTGCAGGGCACGCAGAACCTGCTGAACGCGGCGGTGGCCGCCGAGGTGACCACGGTCGTGCACGTGTCGACCGACGAGGTGTACGGCTCGATCGACCAGGGGTCGTGGGACGAGGCGCAGCCGCTGCTGCCGAACTCGTTGTACGCGGCCACCAAGGCGAGCGGCGACCTGATCGCGCGCGCGTACCGGCGGACCCACGGTCTGGATGTGCGGATCACGCGGTGCTGCAACAACTACGGGCCGTACCAGCACACGGAGAAACTGATTCCCCTGTTCGTCACGAGCCTCCTCGGTGGAGTCCCCGTCCCGCTCTACGGTGACGGGGGCAACGTCCGGGAATGGCTGCACGTCGACGACCACTGCAGGGCGATCCAGCTCGTGTTGAGCGAGGGCGAGGCCGGGGAGATCTACAACATCGGTTCCGGCGCAGCGGTGAGCAACCGCGAGATGACCGCACTTCTGCTCGACCTGTGTGGCGCGGGCTGGGACCTCGTGCGGCACGTGCCCGACCGCAAGGGCCACGACCTCAGGTACTCGATCGACGACACGAAGATCAGAACAGAGCTCGGCTACGCGCCGCGGTGGTCGTTGGACGAGGGGCTCGCGAGCGTCGTCGCGTGGTACCGGGCGAACGACGACTGGTGGTCCAGGTTGCGTCGCTGAGGGGCGGCGACTCCGCGGCAGCGGCGCCGACGCCGCTGCCGCGGTTTCAGCGGCCGTCGAGCCGTGGCCGAGCGCCGTCGGCCAGGGTCAACCTCCGCGGTGTCGTCGCGGGGCGGGACGAGGTCCGGCGGCCGGGAGTCGCCCGGTCGGCCCTGGTTCTCCCCGGAGAGCGGAGGTTGAGCGCAGTGAAAGGCATCATTCTCGCCGGCGGTAACGGAACCCGGCTGTACCCGGCGACGCTCGGGGTGTCGAAGCAGCTGTTGCCGGTGTACGACAAGCCGCTGATCTACCACCCCCTGTCCGTGCTCATGCTGGCCGGCATCCGCGAGATACTGGTCATCAGCACGCGGCGCGACCTGGACGGCTTCCGCCGGCTCCTCGGTGACGGCGGCGAGCTCGGTCTCTCGCTGTGCTACGCGGTCCAGGACGAGCCTCGCGGCCTCGCGGACGCCTTCCTGATCGGCGCGGATCACGTGGGCGCCGATCAGGTCGCGCTGATCCTCGGGGACAACGTCTTTCACGGACCACGGTTCTCGGAGGTGTTGCGAACCGCCGCGCGTGGCGTGGACGGCTGTGTCCTTTTCGGCTACCCGGTGCACGACCCCGAACGCTACGCGGTGGGCGAGGCGGACGACGATGGCGCGCTGATCTCACTTGAGGAGAAGCCGCGCAGACCGAGGTCGAACCGGGCGATCACGGGGCTGTACTTCTATGACAACGACGTGCTGGACATCGCGAAGAACCTGCGCCCGTCCGCACGCGGTGAGCTGGAGATCACCGATGTGAACCTGCGCTATCTCGCCGCGGGAAAGGCGCGGCTGATCGATCTGGGACGTGGTTTCGTCTGGCTGGACACGGGAACGCACGAGTCGCTCAGTGAGGCGGGGCAGTACGTGCGGATCATGGAGAACCGGCAGGGAGTCCGCATCGCGTGCGTCGAGGAGATCGCTCTGCGGATGGGTTTCATCGACCGGGAGTCCTGTTACCGGCTGGGGCAGCGGCTCGCGAAGTCACCCTACGGGCGCTACGTCATGGAGATCGCCGCGCACCCGTGACACCGCCCGGCACCTTGTGCGCCAGACCTGCCCGGCCGCCGAGCGATCCCCGGACCCATCCGGCCGCGGCCAGGAGCTCCAGTACCCCGAGGGTCTCGACGAAGCCGACAGCGGCGCCTCTCGTGCACCTTCCGGCCGACGCCATCCGGGCGAGCGGTCCGGCAGCGCTCCACCGGGTGAGCTTCACCGGGTCCTCCGGCGCGCCGCGCTCGGGGAGCCGGGGCGGAGGGGGACGTGCCTAGGATCGGCGCCATGAGGTTTGCGATCTCGCTCCCGCAGTTCTGCACCGACGGCACGTTCGACGGTGACGCGTTCGCCGCGTACGCGACCCGTGCCGAGGAGCTGGGCTTCGAGAGCGGCTGGACGCAGGAGCAGGCGCTCGGTGCGATGCCGCAACTGTCGCCGATCGAGGTGATGACCTACGCGGCGGCCCGCACCACCCGGTTGCGGCTCGGCTGCTCGGTGTTCGTCACCACCCTGCACAGCCCGGTGCACCTGGCGAAGAGCCTCGCCACCCTCGACCAGCTCAGCCGCGGCAGGCTGGAGGTCGGTGTCGGCACCGGCGGCCGGCGCGAGCGGACCTTTCCCGCCTTCGGCGTGGACCCGGACAGCTACCTCGCGCGGTTCACCGAAGGCCTCCGGCTGATGAAGACGCTGTGGACAGCGGACCCGGTCACGTTCTCGGGTGACTTCTGGCGGCTGGACGGCGCGAGCATGCAACCGAAACCATGGCAGAAGCCGTATCCGCCGCTGTGGTACGGCGGCAGCGGTTCCCTGGCGCTGCGCCGCGCGGCGCGGGAGGGGCACGGCTTCTTCGGCGCGGGCTCCTCGCCGACGGCACGCTTCGCCGAACAGGTGCGGGTGGTGCGTGAGGCGCTGACCGAGGCCGGCCGCGAGGACGACGGCTTCCGCATCGCCAAGCGCGCCTACGTCGCGGTGGACGACGACCCGGCGCGGGCGCGGCAGCGGATGAACGACGCGCTCGCGCGCATCTACGACGGCCGCTCGGCGACCATCGAGTCCGCGGCCGTGACGGGCACGGTGACCGAGGTCGCCGCCGGCCTCCGCGACATCGCCCTGGCGGGCGCGGAGCTGATCCTGCTGACTCCGGTGTACGAGCAGGCCGAACAGATGGAACGCCTCGCCGCGGAGGTGCTGCCGTCGGTGACCGGCTGAGGCGTCCTCGTCCCGGTCCGCTCCGATCAGGCCTGCGGCTGGACGATGTCGACCATCCAGCAGATGCCGAAGCGATCGGTGCCGATGCCGCACTCGCCGCCCCCTGCTTCTCGAACCGCGTCGTCGCGCAGCCACGCCGTTCCCCGGCATCGTCTCCGCTCACGCTGAGGGCGATGTTGCCGCCGGGCTGGTGGGGCAGGGTGGCAGGTCGGCGGCCATGAGAGTGAACCCGGTGCCGGTCTCCGGCATCGCGTGCATGACCGTGCCGGTCGCGGGTGGTGCCGAGGGCAGGCACCCGGCGCCGGGCACTGACGCGAACCGGGGCGCTCGCCCGCGGGCGGGCGCCCACCGCCGTCCGTGGCGCGAAAAGACCTGCGCCGTTCGCCCCGTAATGGTTTCCTGCTGCCATGAAGGTGTTTGTCACGGGTGCGACCGGCGCGATCGGGGGACACACCGTCCCGGCCCTTGTCCGTGCCGGGCACACGGTCAGCGCGCTCGCCCGCGGCTCCGCCAAGGCCGAGGTCCTGGCCGAGCAGGGAGCGACCCCGGTGCCGGTGTCGCTGTTCGACCGGGACGCCCTGGCGGCGGCCTTCGCCGGCCACGACGCGGTGGTCAACCTGGCCACCGCCATGCCGGCCACGGCCGCGTTCGTCGTCCGGCGGGCGTGGCGGCCCACCGGCCGGGTTCGCGCGGAGGGCGCGGCGAACGTCGCCGACGCCGCCCTCGCCGCGGGGGTGCGGCGCGTCGTGCAGGAGTCGGTGGCGATGCTCTACCGCGACCACGGAGCACAGTGGATCGACGAGGACGCCGCCGTGGACAGCTACCCCGCCACGGCGGGCAACCACGCCGCGGAGGCCGCCGCCCACCGGTTCACCGCGTTCGGCGGGGAGGGGACGGTGCTGCGATTCGGGTTGTTCTACGGCCCGGGCGCCCGGCACAGCGAGCAGATGCTCGCCCTCGCGCGACGGCACATCGGGGTGATGCTGGGCCCGCCAGGGAGCTACCTGTCCTCGATCCACGTCGCCGACGCCGCCTCGGCGGTCGTCGCCGCACTGCACGCGCCCGCGGGCACGTTCAACGTCGTCGACGACGAGCCGCTGACCCAACGCGCCTACGCCGGCGCGCTCAGCCACGCGGCGGGCGCCACGCCCTGGCTGCGGGTACCCGGGCGGGCGGGGCTGCTCCTCGGCGACCGGCTCACCTCGCTGACCCGGTCGCTGCGCGTCAGCAACAGCCGGTTCCGCGACGCCACGGCGTGGGCGCCCGCCTACCCCAGTGCGCGGGAAGGCTGGCTCGCCACCGCCGCCCACCTCGACCGGGCCCGTTAGCCCGCCGCGTCGGGACCGGGCGCGGTTCGGGTGGCGTGCTGTTCCCGCAGGTGGGTGGCGTCGAGGGTGCCGAGGAGCCGGAGGGCGTCGGCGCTCGCGGATCCGGGCTCGGCGTGGTAGACGACCAGTTCCTGCCCCGGGGCCGACTTGACGTCGAAGGCGTGCATGCGCAGCGTGAGCTCGCCGACCTGCGGATGGCGGAACCTCTTGCGCTCGAGCCGCTTGCGCCGCGCGTCGTGCCGTTGCCACATCGCCGCGAAGTCGGGGCTCCCGGCGCGGACGGCCTCCAGGACCTCCCGGATCCGGGGGTCGTGCGGAGCCTCGCCGTGCAGCGTACGGAAACCCGCGACGGTGTTGGCCGCGACCCGGTCCCAGTCCGGGTAGAACGTGCGGGCCTCCGGATCGAGGAAGACCTTCATGAGCAGGTTCGGGCCGTGCCTGAGCCCGTCGAAGAGCGCGTACGCCAGCCGGTTGGCGGCCAGTACGTCGTAGGCCTTGCCGAGCACCAGCGCCGGGTTCTCGGGCCACATCTCCAGGAGGCGCGACAGGCCGGGATCGGCGCGTTCGGGCCCGGCGCCGCGGTGCGTACGGGGCGTCAGTCCGGCCACCCGGAAGAGGTGCAGGCGGGCGTCGTCGTCCAGTCGCAGGGCCCGGGCGATCGCGTCGAGGACCTGGGCCGACGGGTTGCGCTCACGGCCTTGTTCCAGCCGCACGTAGTAGTCGACGCTCACGCCCGCCCTCGTCGCGACCTCCTCCCGGCGAAGACCCGGGACACGCCGCACCCCGGACGTGACGACGCCCGCTGCCTCGGGGCTCACCCGGCCGCGCCGGGCCCGGAGAAAGTCACCCAGGAGGTTCTCGGTCATGCGGCCAGGCTACGCCGCGGCGAACCCGCGTGCCTGGGTGTGCCACTCCCAGGCACACCGCTGCCTTCCCCGGTCCCGCGATCTCGGTGAGGTTGGTGGCCATGACCACCAACAACGACATGAGCGGCGAAAACCGGGTCGTCCTGGTGACCGGTGCCTCCAGCGGCATCGGCGAGGCCACGGCACGTCGGCTGGCAGCCGAGGGGTACCACGTCGTCCTGGCCGCACGGCGCACGGACCGGCTTGGCGCGATCGTCGAGGACCTCCGGCACGCCGGGCACAGCGCGGAGAGCCGTGCGCTGGACGTCACCGACCGGGCGGCGTTCCAGACCCTCGTCGACGAGGTGATCGCCGTGCGGGGAAGGCTCGACGTGCTGGTCGGGAACGCGGGGGTGATGTTGCTGTCCCGCCTCGACGGGCGGCAGGTCGACGAATGGGACCGGATGTTCGATGTCAACGTCCGCGGGTTGTACCACGGGATCGCCGCCGTGCTGCCGCATTTCCGGGAACGGGGGACCGGGCACGTGGTCACGATGGCCTCGGTCGGCGCGCACGAGGTGCCGCCGACGTCGGCGGTCTACTCGGCGACGAAGTTCGCCGCATGGGCGCTGACCGAGGGGTTGCGGGTGGAGTCCGGTCCGGGGGTTCGCGTGACGACGATCTGCCCCGGCGTGACCGAGTCCGAACTGGCCGATCACATCACCGATCCCCACGCGGCCGAGTTCATGGTCGACTACCGCGCGGCCGCCATCCCGGCCGACGCCGTCGCCCGCGCCGTGAGCTTCGCCCTCGCCCAGCCTGCGGACGTCGATGTCAACGAGATCATCGTCCGCCCGGCGGCGCAACGCTGACGGAGCCGTGGCGGGGTCGTGGGGCGGATGCGCGCCCGCGACGGGGTTCTCCCGGTGGGCGACTCCTTCTCCGCCTACGTCGTGGAGTGGACGCTGCGTCGCCTCGGTGACCGCGCAGCCGCCGGACGTGGCCGGGCGGCCCGCGGCGGACCTGGCCGGGTCCGGCGAGCTGGTCGAGCGCGCCGCCGGGACCGCGTTCCCCGCGTCGTTCTCCGACCGGGACACGCTGCTGATCGGCACCGGCCGGCGTGCGGCGGCCGAGGCGGAGCGGGCAGAGCTGGGGAGGTGGCCGCGAGACCCCGGCGGTCCCTGGCTGGCCGCGTGAGCCACGGCTCCCGAGCCGGTTTGGGTGGCGCCGCTCGCGGGCACGCGGGAACCGGCAGGCAACCACCCGGAATCCGGGCCGGAGACGTCACGACGGGAATCGGAGCCCTGATGCGATCGCGGCACCTCGGCCGATGGTGTGGGCGGCGCCGGGCCGGTCCGAGCCTGGCGGCCGCCTCGGCGGCGGCGATGCTGGCCCTCGCCTCGTGCGGGAGCGGAGGCGAGCAGGCCACGACCGGAGGCGAGCAGCCCACCGAGACCGGAAGGGCCACGGCGACCACGTCGCCGCCCGAGACGACGGAACGCACCACGCCGGGCGGGACACCGACGACGCCCGCCGGCGGGGACGGGGGCCAGGACGCCGAGCCCGTCCCGCCCATCGGCGTCGCGGCGGCGTCGGGCCGGGGCGCCGACGGGGGAACGGTGCGGCTGGCGGATGTCCGGGTGGGCCGCCACGCGACCTTCGACCGGGTCGTCTTCGAGTTCCGCGGGGGCCGGCCCGGCTACGAGGTCGGTTACGGCGAGCTGGACGAACCGGGGTCGGGCAGGCGCGTCGAGATCGCGGGCGACCAGGCTCTCGAGGTCGTGTTCCGCGACGGCCGTGCGCTCCGCTCCCCCGAAGGGCGGACGGCACTGCGCCCGGACCTGCCCGCGATCGCCGCCGTGCGGTACGTCGGCGGCTTCGAAGCGGTGACCAAGTGGGGGATCGGGGCGCCCACCCGGCTCGGGTTCCGGGTCCAGGAACTGTCCGGGCCGCCGCGGCTCGCCGTGGACGTCGCGCATCCCCGGGCGTTCGCCGAGTTCGGCCGCGAGTGCCGCGACGTGACCATCGATCCAGTCCACCGGGCCGGGGCGATCCGCGCCCGCGACACGCACTGCGCGGTGGCCCGCGACATCGCGACCGCCGCCGTGCGGGAGGGCGGGCCCGAACCGGGCCAGGTGCACGGCTTCTCCTGCCGCTCCGAGCGAGCCGGGGCGTCGGCGCTGCGGTACCTCTGCGAGAAGGACGGCGCGTACGTGACGTTCCTGCTCAACTGAGCGCCCGCACGAGCATCCGGGTGCTCGTCACTCCCCGCGTGGTGCGCGCGGCGGGGCATGGTCCACTCCGGTGATCGGTGTCTGCTGGACGGGTTGGGATGCGCGTGTTCCCCTTGTGCCGCTCGCGCTGATCTGGGCTAGCTGGACGGGAGGAACGAGGCCTGGGAACGTCGATGGGGGCGCGGGTGGCACGAGCCGGTGATGTGGTGGGCGCGGTGCGGGGCGACGGCACCGAGGAGTCAGCGGAGGCGGTGGAGACCGTGGCGCTGGCGCGGGGGTTCGATCATCAGGATCCGGCGGTGGCCGGGGAGATCCACGACATTCTGGGCCGGTTCCGGCGGCACTGCCCGGTGGCCTTCAGCGAGGCCTACGGGGGCATGCACGTGGTGACCCGGTACGCCGACATCCGGCAGGTGGCGCAGCGCGGGGAGACGTTCAGCTCCGCGGTGGACCTGGGCGCGGTGGTGGTGGTGCCGGAGATCGCGGGTGTGCGGGCGCCGCTGTTCGAGCTGGATCTGGCCGAGCACACCGGGTGGCGGCGGCACCTGCAGCGGTTCTTCACCCCGGCGGCGGCCGCGCGGCACGAGCCCTACATCCGCCGGGTCAGCCGGGAGGCGGTGGCGCGGATCGCGCCGCGGGGCCGGGCGGACCTGGTCGCCGAGTACGCGGCGGTGGTGCCGTTGCTGGTGGTGGGGGAGCTGCTGGGGGTGCCGGAGCCGCAGCGGCCGCGGCTGGCGGAGCTGGCGCGGGGGCTGACCACGGCCTCCGGTGCGGAGGAGGCGGCCCGGGTCGGCCGGGACTACGCCGAGTTCCTGCTCGGGCAGATCCGGGACCGCCGCGGCCGTGCCGGAGGGGACCTGCTGACCTCGGTGGTCAACACCGAGATCAACGGGCGGGCGGCCACCGAGCCGGAGCTGCTGAAGTTCGTGTTCCTGATGATCGCGGCGGGCAACCTGACCACGACCGACCAGCTGGCCTCCGCGCTGCTGGTGCTGGCCGAGGAGGAGGGTCTGCGGCGCCGGGTGGCCGCCGCGCCGGAGCTGATCGGCGATCTGGTGGAGGAGTGTGTACGGCACGAGTCGGCGGTCGCGGCCACCGGCCGGGCGGTGGTGGCCGACACCGAGCTGGGCGGGGTGCCGCTGGCCGCGGGGGACCGGGTGCTCATCACCTGGGGCTCGGGCAACCGGGACGAGGAGCACTTCCCCGACGGCGGGGAGTTCCGCCTGGGCCGGTCCCGCCCGCGCAAGCCGCACGTCGGGTGGGGCGCGGGGGCGCACCGCTGCCTGGGCATGCACCTGGCCCGGGTCGAGCTGCGGGTGCTGCTGGAGGAGCTGCTGGCGGCGATCCCGGAGTTCCGGCTGGAGCCGGGCGCGGCGCCCGAACGCACCTACGGCGTCATCCGGGGCGTGCGGTCACTGCCGGTGACCTGGCCGGTGCCCGGCTAGCGCCGGTCCAGCCATGCACGATCAGCCAGGGACTCCGTCGCTTCGTGGGGCCGCGAGCGATCTGCCCGTCGTGAATCCGCCGCTGCGCGGCCGGTTGCTCACGGGCGGGCAGCGGCCGGGAGACTCCGCCCGGGACCTGGGCCGCCTCGTGCACCGCCGCCCGGCTGCGGTGCTGCGCCCGGGCTGCGTCGACGACATCGCCCGCATGGTCGCGTGGTGCCACGACCAGGGGGTGCCGGTCGCCGCGCAGGGCACCGGGCACACCACCCAGGGCCAGCGACTGGCCGAAGGTGGGCTGGCCGTCGACATGACCACGCTGAACAAAGTCCACGCCCATGGCGGCGACGGGGTCGACGTCGAGGCGGGGATCCTGTGGACCGACCTGGTCCGGGACCTGGCCGGGCGGGGTTTCCGCTTCGCCGGGGGCCTGACCGGCTACGTGTCGATGACCGTGGGCGGCACGCTCAGCGTCGGCGGGATCAGCCCCCATCATCGCCTGGGCGCCCAGATCGACGCGGTACGCCGGATCCAGGTCGTGACCGGCCGCGGTGAGACCGTGTGGGCCTCGGACGAGGAGAACCCCGAGCTGTTCGCCGCCGCGCTGGGCGGGCTCGGGCAGGTCGGCATCATCACCCGCGTGGTGCTGGACCTGGCGCCGCTGCCGCGGCGGGTGCACACCTGGGCGGTGCCCTGCGGCACCGTCGATGCCGCGTTCTCCGTGATGCGCGCGGCGATCGAGCGTGGCGTGCTGGACGAGGTCTACTGCATGATCCTGCCGCCCGGCGCCGCCGGGCCCGGCCCGACGTTCCTGGTGCAGCTGGCCTACTACGAAACCGAGCGGCCACTACCCGGCGACGGGCTGCCGTGCTGGGACGGGCCCGCCGAGCGCGAGACGCTGCGCTACGTCGAGCACGCCACCAAGTACACCCGGGTCATCGACCAGTGGCGGGAGGCGGGCTGGGACGACCGGTGCAAGCCGTGGTTCGACGTGTTCCTGCCCGACGACGCGGCCGAGTCCTTCGTCGATCGCACGCTGGCGGCGATGACGCCGGAGGACTGGAGCGCCCCGCACGGCGAGGGTTTCGTGTTGCTGTTCCCGCACCGCGCCGGGGCGTTCGGCAGGCCCCGGCTGCGGCTGCCGCGGCAGGACCCGGACCGCCTGGTGTGGCTGTTCGACGTTCTCAACGCCTCCCCGGCCGACGCCGACCCCGGTTACGTCGAGCGGATGCTGGACCGCAACCGGGCCTGGCTCGGCGCCGCCACCGCCGCGGGCGGCGCGGCCTACCCGATCGGCAGCCACGTCTTCGGCGCCGCGGAGTGGCGACGCCACTACGGCGACACCTGGGCCGACGTCGTGGCGGCCAAGAAACGCCACGATCCCCGCCTCATCCTCACGCCGGGCCCCGGCATCAACGCCGCGCTGTCCGGCGGGACACGAACCTGACCGGCCGGGGTCGTGGAGGTCCGGCTCACGATTCATGCGGGTACGCGCGGTGCTGCCGTCCCAGGCCGGGTTCCGCGGTGATGACGGGCCCTGACCCCGGGCCGCACCCCTCCCTCGTCGCGTGCCGCGACCGGCAGCGAGGGGCGCGACGGCACGAGTCGCGCTCCAGTCCGCCATCGCGGTGTCCGATGTGGACGCGCAGGGATCACCGGGTGAGCGCCGCGATCCGGTCGATGTAGTCCGCCCGTCCGATGAAACCGCCGACCCGCCCCGGTGGGACCGCGAGGCCGTCGACGAACGCGTCGAGATGCCGGATGACGTGCTCGGCGGCGGCGGAGCGGGCCTGGCGCAGCACGTCGACATCGCCGGGGCGGAGCGAACCGTGGTCGAGATGCCAGGCGGCCGAGTCCAGCAGCGCGTCGATGGCGTAGAGGCGGCGGGCGGCGCCGAGGGTCGTGCGCCACGGCCCGGGAGCGGCCGCTTCCGCGGCGCCGGACTCCTGCAGGGTCCGGCGCACGATGTGCACGTGCGCGAGGCGCTCGACCTGGTCCAGCCGGTCGTCCAGGCCGGCATGGTCGGCGTGCCGGCGGAGCCGGTTCGCGAGCACCCGCTCGTGCAGGCAGACGAGCCGGAGCACCGAGCGCGGATCGCCGGGATCGTGGCCGGGCGCGCCGTGCCCGGCCGGAGCGTCCGTGCCGTCGACGAGCTGTTTCCCGGCCTCCAGCAGCAGAAGCCGGGTGTCGCCGCCCGCGGCGTGGAAGCTGCGCGCCATGTCCTCGTAGCCGGTGATGCGGTTGGTGTGCAGGACGCCCTGGAAGCCGCAGAGCCTCCGGCAGCGGGCGGCGACCGACTCCAGCGTGGTGGTCGCGGCCGCCTTGGCGAGCGTGCGGTCGCGGTCGGCGGCGAGCCACGGCGCGTAGCCCGCGTCCCCGGCATCCGCCGCGGGTGTCGTCCTGCCGGTGCCGGTGCGTTCGGCGACGAAGTCCCGGCTCACCTTGTCGACGTAGCAGCCGAGGGCGTAGACGCGGGCGATCGCGGAGGCGAGTTCGGCCCGGTGCGCGGGGAAGCCGAGCGCGGGCACACCGGGGTCACCGATGAGGCGCTGCCTGGTGTAGCGGGCGGTGATCGCCACCGTGGCGCGGGCGGCCGAGGCCAGCGCCACGGCGGCCGAGGTGACGGCGGCGTTGACCCCGCCGAGCGTGCGGGCCAGCCGCCGCTGCGGCGGGAGCGGGTCCACCACCATGCCGTCCGTCAGCGTCGCATCGTCGCGAAGCCAGTGTCCGAACGGGATCTCGGCGTGCTCGAAGCGGATCACCGCGTAGTCCAGCGGCAGGGGCGCCCCGCCGGGAAGGGGTACGACCCTGGCACGGGGGTGGGGGAACCGGAACGCGAACGCGTGCACGCCGTGCTCGGTGCCGCCGGTCACGAGGCGGGCGGCGACGACGGCGGTGCGGGGCAGCGCGGTCCATCCCACGTTCGGCATGATCTTCAGTGCCGCGTCGTCCGGCGTGTGCAGCGTGAAGGTGCCGCGTTCGCGGTCGTAGCGGGCCTCGGTGCGGAGGCTGACCTGGGACCCTCCGCGGCCCAGCTCCGTCGCCACGATCGCGCCGGGCGCGGCCATGGTGTCGAGCTGCGCGGTGAGCGTGTCGAGGTCGTGGCCGGACCGGCCGCATTCGACGATGGCGGTGGTCGCGACTCCGAAGTGGACCATCGCGACGTGCATCAGCGGCGGGTCCACGATCCCGGCCCACTCTATCCCGGCGAGCAGTCTCGCGGGGTCGTGGTACAGCCGCCGTGCCGGGCCCAGCAGGTGGCCGAACGCCCGCAGCCGTTCGTAGGTGGCGTTGATCCCGGTACGGGCATGGTCGAACTCGGGCCTGCCGAGCAGGGCGTCGAGTTCGGCCCACACGGACATGCGCTCGCGGAGGGAGGAAGGGAAGGTCATCGGGCGGCCACCTCCGTGTACCAGTAGCGGCGCAGGTTCCACGAGCGTGGCGGGCGGCGTTGCCGGGTGCTCCCGTGCGGCGGCGGGGTGGCGACGACGACGTGGGCGTTGGCGCCGGAGAGCCCGAACGACGAGACGGCGGCGCGGCGGCGACCTGGGAGGGGCCACGGTTCGAGTGCGGTGGGCACGCGCAGGGCCGAGTGCTCCCAGTCGATGGCCGGTGCCGGGGCCTTGTGGTGCAACGACGCGGGAACCTGCCCATGCCGCAGTGCCAGCACCACCTTGAGGAGTCCGGCGATTCCCGCCGCGGGTTCGAGGTGCCCGATGTTGGTCTTCACCGAGCCGACGAGGCAAGGGCGGGGGTTGGCTCCGTAGACCTCGTGCAGGGCGGCGAGCTCGACCTCGTCGCCGACCTTCGTGCCGGGCCCGTGGGCTTCGACGCACGCCACCTCGGCGGGGCGCGCTCCGGCGTCGGCGAGGGCCTCGCGCATCATGCGGATCTGTCCTGGCACGCTGGTGGTGACGATGTTGCGGCCGGACCGGCCGTTGGCGTTGATCGCGGAGCCCTCGATCACCGCATGGAGGGGATCGCCGTCGCCGAGCGCGTCGGTGAGGCGCTTGAGCAGGACGACGGCGATACCCTCGGCACGTGCGTAGCCGTCGGCGTCGACGCTGGCGAAGGCGGACCGGCCGTGCGGGGACAGGGCTTTCGCCAGGCCGTGCGCGGGTCCGGCGTCGGGGTTGAGGATCAGGTGCGCTCCCGCGGCGAAGGCGGTGTCGACCTCGCCGTCGCGCAGCGCCCGGCAGGCGGTGTGGACGGCGGTGAGCGAGGCCGAGCACGAGGTGTCGAGGGTGATGCTCGGCCCGCTCAGGTCGAAGAAATGCGATACCCGGCCGGAAAGGAAGCTCTTCAGCCCCCCGCCGGAGAGGGTGTACATGTTGGGTGTCACGGTGCCGGTGGAGAGGTCCCAGTAGTCGGAGTGGCTCTCGCCGACCCAGATCCCGGAGCGCGGGCCCGCCACGTCCTCCGGGAGGAGCCCGGCATCGTCGATGGCCTCCTGCACGGCCATGAGCAGCAGTCGCAGGCGGGGGTCGGCACGGTGCGCCTCCCGGGTGCCGAATCCGAAGTGACCTGCGTCGAACAGGTCCACGCCGTCGATGAATCCGCCGGCGCGCAGGAGCGGCCTGTGTGGATCGGTGGCGCGGCCGGCGGGTACGGGGCCGACCGCGCAACGGCCTTCGCGGAGCAGGCGCCAGAACTCGGCGGGGCCGCCCGCGCCGGGGAACCGGCAGGCCATGCCGACGACGGCGATGGGGTCGGTGTGCCGCGTGGCCGCGCCGGTGTCCCGCGCGGCGAGGCGCAGGATCGCCTCCCGTTGCTCGGCGACGGTGAAGTGTCCCCCCTCGACCAGGTGCAGGGAGACGTCGGCGTGGGTCGACGCGCGCCACTCCAGGAGGTCTCCCAGCGCGAAGAGTGGCTCTCCGGTGCCCGCCACGACACTGATCGGGCAGGAGAGCGGGCGCGGAGCCGGGCGGTGCTCGCCCACCGCGGTGGCGTCGGCGCGGATCACGGCGATGTTGGCGAGAATCGCGTCGCGGGCGGACTCCGGTGCCCCGCCGAGCCGCACCACCTCGTCGGCCATGTCCTCGTCCGTCAGGTCGTGCAGGGACGAGAACAGCCGGTGCGGCAGGTGCGGGGGCGGGGCGGACAGGACGAACAGCCGCTCCGGGCCGCGCGCGCCACGCTCGGCGAGCACGGTGGCGACAGCGTGGGCCAGCCATGCGCCCATCGAATGCCCGAGGAGGAAGAACCTGCCGGGCAGCCGGGGGACGACGTCCGCGGCGATGTCCTCGGCGAGTTGCCGCAGTGACCGCCCGAGGGGCTCCCGACGACGGGTTCCCCTGCCGGGCAGCAGCAGCGGGAGAACGTCCACACCGGGGATGCGCCATTCGTCGAAAAGGGACGGTGGAGCACCGGAGTAGGGCAGGCAGAGCAGGTGTCGGTCGGCGTGGGGATTGGGGTCATGCGCCAGCCACGGAGTCGACGGCACGGCCGGTTCCTCTCCAGAGTGTGCGGGTCAGTACTGGGTGAATCCGCCGTCGACGCTGATCGCCGCGCCGGAGATCGCGCCCGCCTGGGGCGAGGCGAGCACGCCCACGAGCGCGGCGACCTCGGACGGCTCGACCATGCGGCCGAGGTCGCCGGTGTAGTGGGCGGCGGCCTGTCCGAAGTCGGCACCGGTGGCCTCGATCGCCCCCTGCAGCTCGCGGGGGATCATCTCGGTGTCCGTGATGCCGGGGCAGACGGCGTTGGCGGTGATGCCACGCGTGGTGACCTCCTTGGCCAGGGTCTTGGTGTAGCCCACCAGGGCGTGTTTGGCCGTGGTGTAGCCGACCAGGCCGGCGGCTCCGGTTTTGCCCGCGATCGAGGCCATGTTCACGATCCGGCCGTAGCCGCGCGGCAGCATGTGCGGCAGGACGGCACGGCAGGCCCAGAAGGCCGAGTCGACGTTGAGGGTGAACGCGCGGTCGAGCGCATCGTCGTCGAGTTCGGCGATCGGCCTTCCGTCGTCGGTGACGCCGCCGGCGTTGTTGACCAGCACGTCGATGCGGCGGTAGGTGTCGATGGTCTCCTCGACCAGGTTGGTGACCTGCCGGGGATCGGTGACGTCGCAGGGGATGTACCGGGCCCGGTCCCCGGCCGCGAGCCCGGCGACGGCCTCGCGCCCGCGTTCGGCGGAGCGTCCGGAGACGACCACGGTCGCTCCGTCCGCGAGGAGCCGCTTGGCGCAGGCGAGACCGATGCCCGCGGTGGCACCGGTGATGACGGCGATCTGCCCCACGGTCGGTGTCCTTTCTCTGGTTCAGGCGGTGGTGAGGGCCAGGACGGCGTTGTGCCCGCCGAAGCCGAAGCTGTTCGAGAGCGCGGTGTCGAACCGGCCGGGCCGGGCCTGCCCGGCGACCAGGTCGAGCGGGGCGGCCTGGTCGCACGGTGTGTGCAGGTTCGCGGTGGGCGGGACGGTCTGGGTGTGCAGCGCGAGGGCCGTGTAGGCCGCCTCGATCGCTCCGGCGGCGCCGAGCGTGTGCCCGGTGACGCCCTTGGTGGAGGTCACGACCGCCTCCGGGAGCAGCTCGGCGATCACCGCCGCTTCGACGCCGTCTCCGGTGGGCGTGGAGGTGGCGTGAGCGTTGACGTGGCCGATCTCGTGCGGGCCGAGCCCGGCGTCGCGGCAGGCGGCCCGGATCGCGGCCTTGGCGCCGTGCCCTTCGGGGTGGGGCGCGGTGATGTGGTAGGCGTCGGCGGTGGCCCCGTAACCGGCGAGCCTGGCGTAGGGCCGGGCGCCGCGCGCGGTGGCATCGGCTTCGCGTTCGAGCACGAGGACCGCCGCGCCTTCGGCCATGATGAAGCCGTCGTGGTCGCGGTCGAAGGGGCGGGACGCTCTGGACGGCGGGTGCCGCCGGGCGCGCGTCAGCGCACGGAGCTTGTGGAACCCGGCCACGTGCAGTGGTGTGATGCCGGCGTCGGTCCCGCCGCAGACGACGACGTCGGCCGTGTCGGCGCGCAGCAGGCCGAGGCCGAGCCCGATCGCGGTGGCACCGGACGCGCAGGCGGTGGAGACGACGAGGTTGGGGCCCCGCGTGCCGAGCTCGATGGACAGGATCCCGGAGACCATGTTGACCAGGCCCTTCGGGAGGAAACGCGCGGTGACGGCTTCGGGACCTCGTTCGAGCAGCCGGGCATGGTTGTCCTCGAACGTCTTCGCGCCGCCGAACGCGGTGCCCAGCACGACCGCGACGCGGCTGCCGTCGAGGGCCGCCCGGGTGAGGCCGGCACCTTCGAGCGCCGCTTCGGCCGCGACCAGCGCGAACTGGGTGCTGCGGTCGTAGTGCCGGGAGACGCGGCGCCCGGTGAGCCGGTCGGCATCGAAGGTGTCCGGAACCGGGCTGGCGAAGGGGACGGGCGCGTCCCCGAGTTCCTCGAGGACGCGGGCGGTGGGCAGGCCCGCGCAGGCGGTTTCCCAGTTCTCGTCGATCCCGATCCCGGCGGGGCCGACGATGCCGATGCCGGTGATCGAGGCGGGAAAGGGGCGGTGCATGGATCACGCGCTCCTCTTCGCGGTGACGGCACTGATCACCTGGCCGACCGTGCTCTTGTTGGTGAGCTCGTCCTCGTCGACGGCGATGCCGAATCTCTCCTTGAGGATGTCGACGAGTTCGATCGTCGCCACGGAGTCGACGCCGAGCTCGTCCAGGGTTCTTTCCGGATCGATGTCGGCGGAGTCCACGTCGAAGTTCGTGGTGAGGATCTCGGTCAGTTCACCGGACACATCGGACACCATGCGCTGACTCTCCTGTGCTGTGCGGGAATCGCCGGACTGGTCGGCGTCGACCTCTTCACGTTGGCACGGCATGGAAGGGGCCGGGTACCCCTGAACGTGTGTACCGGGTACTTGACATCCTGAAGGAATTGACAATCCGGCGATTTTCTGTCCTCAGTGGATAGACAGTTGTCTCAGGGGACTGCCGACCGGGTGCGGCGGAGGAGGTTGCGGGCGGCGACGTTGCCGGAGTGCGAGCGCAGCAGTCCGCGCAGTGTGGCGAAGGCGGTGTCCGCCCGGCCGGAGGACAGCAGCGGGTAGTCGTCGAGGAACCGGTGCCAGCTCTCGCACGCCTGCTCCAGGCGTCCGTGCGACAGTTGCAGCTCCGCCAGCCGGGCCAGGGTGATCGTCCGGGTGCGCAGCTCGTTGCGTGGCCGGGTGCGCACCGACTGCGTCAGCAGCCGGATCGCCTCGCCCCGGCTGCCGAGGTAGGCGGCGACGGCAGCGTGCTGGTAGGCGAGTGAGGCCTGGTGGCAAGTTCCCACCGGTGGTGCCGAGTGGTCGGCGCGCGCCGCGAAGCCGTCCGCGGCCCGCAGGCTCGCCAGCGCGCCGCGGCGGTCGCCGGCCGCCGCCTGGGCGACGCCGAGCTGGCCGAGCAGGCAGGCCCGGGTCCGGGGCGGCATCGGGTGCGCGGTGCGCCGGGCCGCGGCCTCGGCGAGGTCGACGGCTTCCCCGCGGTGGCCGAGGAGCCGGGCCTGCAGGCTCAGCGCGCGCAGCGACATGGCGTGGACGACATGGTCCGCTCCCTCGACCGCGAGCCGGAGACCGGCCAGGTAGTAGTGCTGGGCGAGGCCGTGCAGTTCGTCGTCGAAACACATGTACCCGCACAGGTAGGTGAGGCGTGCGGCGGTGCGGAGCAGCTCCCCGCGGGACGCGGGACTGCCGCCGGAGCGCAGTGCCGGTGCGATGGTCGAGGCCAGGTAGCCCGCGAGCGCGGTGCGTGCGTGACCTCCGCCGAACGCGAGGTCCGCGTCGGAGAACACCCGCAGCATCGCCGTCGCCGCGTGCGGGTCCACCCGGCCGGCACGCGCCGCCTCGTGCCCGGCGAACGCGGTGGTCACCGGGATGCTCGCCAGCGTCGCCCAGGGCGGCACGGAGAGCGCGGCGGTCCGGTAGGTGAGCGCCGGGGCTCCCGGTGTTCCCGTGCTCGCCTCGTAGGCGTCGACGAGCCGGTTCACGATGTCCTGGTGCCACCACGCCTCCCAGCGGTCGCCCTCGCGCGGCGGTCCGGCGGAGGTGAGGCCGGCATCGGCTGCCGTGACCGTCCGGCCCAGGGCGCGGGACAGAGCCTCCGCCACCAGGTCCGGGACCGGGGGCCTCGGCCGCACCCCGGTGAGCCACTGGGCGACGGAGGCACGCTGGTACCTCAGGGTCAGCCCGTTCTCCGCGCCCAGCCGGTTGACCGCGCGCGCCAGCGCGGGGCCGTTCCATCCGGCCTCCGCCAGCAGTGCGCCGAGTTGATGGTTGGCGACCCGGGGTGCTCGCATCCCGTTCCTCCGCTTTCGCGTGTGAGTCGGATCGGCAGTCTCGGCAACGCGGACGTGCCGCCGCCCGCTACCTGTTCATCACCTTCTGTCACGTCTCGTGCCCGTTCGGTGACTGTACCCGCGAGCCGGCGGCGGGCGGAGCGCTCGGCGAAAGGTCCGTCGCCCGGCACGAACCGGCTGCCCGGCAAGCGGCAGCGGGAACGAGGCCGTCCGGAGTATCGAGCCGGTGCTGGGCGGAGGCGTCCCGCCGTCCGCGACGGTGCGGGGACTCCGGGGGCGGCCCGGGTGCGGGTCGCCGGGCGACGGGCGCGAAAGTCCGATGTGGATGATCGGTTTCCGGTGCGCGGCGCTGTCCGGCGCGGAGCCGGCTCCGCGCCGGGTGCGGCGCGAGCGGGGCCGGGGGCTGCCGATCGCCGGGGCGCGTGCGTCGGGCCTCTTCCGATTCGCCCCGAACAACTGTCACCGGCCTCTTGACGGCCTCACGTGACGGCGCTCACAATGGCGAATCTCAAGGAGTTGCGTATAGAACAACCGGTTGCGCACAGCGCAACATACTGCAGGGCGATCGCCCACCCCTCACAGCAAGATCGTCGGGCCCGAATCGAGGTGGCCCCTATGACGGACGTCATGAACCCGCACGCGCAGCCCGGCACGGCGGCGCCGACCGGCCAGGCCGTCGTGGGGCAGCCGGCCGTGCTGCTCTACACCCGGCTGCGCAAATCCCCCTACTTCTGGAAGTCCCGCGCCCACGGCGCGGCGTGCTACAGCGTCTACAACCACACCTATCACCCGCGCCACTACGGCGACCCGGTCGCGGAGTACTGGGCCCTCCTGGAAGGAGTGACGCTCTGGGACGTCGGCGTGGAGCGCCAGCTGGAGATCTCCGGACCGGACGCGTTCGACTTCACCAACACGCTCGTCCCGCGCGACCTGTCGCGGTGCGCCGTGGGGCAGTGCAAGTACGTGTTCGTCACCGCGCCGGACGGTGGCATCGTCAATGACCCGGTGCTGCTGCGTCTGGAAGAGAACCGGTTCTGGCTCTCCCTCGCCGACAGCGACGTCGGCCTGTGGGCCATGGGACTGGCCCACGCGGGCGGCTGGGACGTCACCATCCGCGAGGCCGACGCGGCTCCGCTGCAGGTCCAGGGCCCGCGCGCGAGGGAGGTCATGACGGACCTGCTCGGTCCCGGTGTCCTCGACGTGCCCTACTACCGGCTGCGTGACTTCACGGTCGACGGGATGGACGTCACCGTCAGCCGCACCGGCTACTCCGGCGAGCTCGGCTACGAGATCTACCTGCACGACGCCTCGCGGCACGCCGGCAGGCTGTGGGACGCCGTGTGGCAGGCGGGGGAGCCGCACGGGATGCGGCCGATCGGCCCCTGCCACATCAGGCGGATCGAGGCGGGGATGCTCGCCTACGGCTGCGACATCACGCTCGACACCAACCCGCTCGAGGTCGGCTACGACTACGGCTGGATGGTGGATCTCGACCAGGAGGCCGACTTCATCGGCAAGGCGGCGCTGCGGCGGATCAAGGCCGAAGGCGTCCGCAGGCTCATGGTCGGGCTGGAGATCGACGGGCCGCCGCTCGGTTCCTACAACGACGGCTCGATGATCGAGCCGTTCGCCGTGCACGCCGGGTCCGGGCAGGCCTCGCCCGCCGGTTCCGTGACGAGTGCCTGCCATTCCCCCCGGCTCGACCGGAACATCGGCCTCGCGATGCTGCCGATCGAGCTCACCGCGCCCGGCACGGAGGTCGCGGTGCACACCCCCGGTGGCGTCCGCACCGGGATGGTGGTCGAGAAACCGTTCATCGATCCGCGCAAGGAGACGCCCAAGCGCTGAGCTGGGCCGAAGGGTCGACCATGGAACCGCTCGTCCCCGAAGGGCCGCACAGCCCCTCCGCACTGGCGCCGCTCCTCGCCCGCCCGCGGTACGAGGTGCTGCCGTTGCCCTCCGTGCTGGACCAGACCGGTGCGCTGCCGGAGGACACGGTGGTGACCGTGACCGCCTCGCCCCGCAGGGGCACGGGCGCGACCGTCGAGCTCTGCGAGAAGCTCGCCGCACAGCGCCTGCACGCGGTGCCGCACCTGGCCGCCCGCCAGTGCACCGGCCGTGGCGAGCTGCGCGAGATGCTCGCCCGGCTCGACGGGGCGGGCATCGAGGAGGTCTTCGTGGTCGGCGGCGACGCCGCCCAGCCCGCGGGCCCGTACCCGGACGGGCTGGCGCTGCTGCGGGCCATGGCCGACCTGGGCCTGCTGCCCGCCAGGATCGGGGTGCCCTCGTACCCGGAAGGGCATCCGTCGATCCCCGGACCGGCGCTGTGGTCCGCGTTGCGCGCCAAACAGCCCTTCGCGCACTACACGGTCACGCAGCTGTGCCTGGACGGCGCGGCGGTGTGCCGATTCACCGCGACGCTGCGCGAGGAGGGCGTCGACCTGCCGGTCGTGGCCGGGGTCCCGGGCACCGTCGAGGCGCGCAGCCTGCTGACGATCGGGCTGCGGATCGGCGTCGGCGACTCGCTGCGGTTCCTGCGCGGCCACACCTCGGCGGCCGGCCGCATCCTGCGGCCGGGCGGGTACCGGCCCCGTCGGCTGCTGCGGACGCTCGACGCCGAGCTCGAACGGAACCGCTGCGCGCTGGCCGGCCTGCACTTCTACACGTTCAACCGAGTCGGTGCGACCGCGCGGTGGGTGCGGCGGGCCCACCGCAGGGCGACCCGGGAAAGGGGGAGCGCCGCATGACCTCGAACCTGGAGATCTCCCGCAACGCCACGCTGAAACCGCTGGCCGACGTGGCCGCGGCGATGGGCATCGGCGAACACCTCTGCGAGCCCTACGGGCGCACGACGGCGAAGATCTCCCTCGACGCGATCGGGGAGCTCGCCGACCGGCCGAAGGCCAGGTACGTCGTCGTCTCCTCGGTCACCCCCACCCCGTTCGGGGAGGGGAAGACGACCACCACGGTGGGGCTCGGCCAGGCCTTCGCGCACCTGGGCAAGCGTGGGGTGATCGCGATCCGGCAGGCGTCGATGGGCCCGACGTTCGGCATCAAGGGCGGCGCGGCGGGCGGCGGCTACGCGCAGGTGGTGCCGATGGAATCGGTGAACCTGCACCTGACCGGCGACCTGCACGCCGTCACCTCGGCGCACAACCTGCTCGCCGCCATGGTCGACAACCACCTGCACAAGGGCAACCGGCTCGGCATCGACCCGTTCGCGATCACCTGGCGGCGGGTGCTCGACGTCAACGACCGGGACCTGCGGCAGATCGTCACCGGGCTCGGCGGCAAGGCGGACGGCCTGCCGAGGCAGACGGGCTTCGACATCACCGCGGCCAGCGAGGTCATGGCCGTGCTCGCGCTCGCGGACTCCCTGCCGGACCTGCGGGCCAGGCTGGGCCGGATCGTCGTCGGCTACACCGGGGACGGCGAACCGGTGACCGCGGAACAGCTGCGCGCCGCGGGCGCGATGTGCGTGCAGCTGCGCGAGGCGATCAAGCCGAACCTCATGCAGACGGTCGAGCAGACGCCCGCGCTGGTCCACTGCGGACCGTTCGGCAACATCGCCCACGGCAACTCGTCCGTGGTCGCGGACCTGATCGGCATCCGCGGCGGCGACTACCTCGTCACCGAGGCCGGGTTCGGCGCGGACATGGGTGCCGAGCGGTTCTTCAACATCAAGTGCCGGGCCTCCGGTCTCGTGCCCGACGCGGCGGTCGTCGTGGCCACCGTGCGTGCCCTCAAGGCGCACTCCGGGCGGTACCGCGTGGTGGCGGGCAGGCCGCTGCCGGAGGGGATGCTGGACGAAAGTCCCGACGACGTCCACGCGGGCGCGGCGAACCTGCGCAGGCAGATCGCCAACATCCGGGCCCACGGCGTCACCCCGGTGGTCGCGGTCAACGCGTTCCCCACCGACTTCGACAGCGAGAAGCGGGCGATCGCCGACATCGCCGCCGGGGAGGGCGTGCGCGCCGCGATCAGCAACCACGTCGCCGCGGGCGGCAAGGGCGCGGCCGAACTGGCCGAAGCGGTGGCGGAGGCCTGCGCCGAACCGGCGCGGTTCGGCTTCCTCTATCCCGACGACCTGCCGCTGGACCGCAAGATCGAGACGGTCGCGCGCCGGATGTACGGGGCCGACGGCATCGACCCCAGCCCGGCCGCGCGCCGGCAGCTGGACTCCTACGAGCGCTGCGGGTTCGGCTCGCTCCCGGTCTGCATCGCCAAGACCCACCTGTCCCTGTCGGCCGACCCGTCGCGCAAGGGCGCGCCGACGGGCTGGCTGCTGCCCGTCCGGGAGGTGCGTGCCTCGGTCGGCGCGGGGTTCGTCTACCCGATCTGCGGCGACATGCGCACCATGCCCGGCCTCTCGTCGCACCCAGCGGCCGAGGTCATCGACATCGACGAGTCCGGCCAGGTGGTGGGGCTCGCGTGAAGGAGGGATCGTGATGACCAGCGAACGCCGCGTGCCGAGCCGCGCCGACGTCGTCGTCATCGGCGCCGGGATCGTCGGCAACTCCGTCGTCCACCACCTCGCCGAGCTGGGCTGGCGGCGGATCGTCCAGCTGGACCAGGGCCCGTTGCCCGACCCCGGTGGTTCCACCGGGCACGCGTCGAACTTCATCTTCCCGGTCGACCACTCGCGGGAGATCACCGCGCTCACGGTCGACTCGATGCGCCAGTACGAGAAGCTCGGAACACTCACCACCTGCGGCGGGATCGAGATCGCGCGCGGACCCGAACGGGCCGAGGAGCTCCGGCGGCGGCTCGCCTCGGCCACGGCGTGGGGTGTGCCCGCCGAGCTCGTCGGGCCAGGGCGGGTGGCGGAACTCGTGCCGTTCGTCGACCCCGGCATCATCCTCGGCGGGTTCTGGACACCGTCGGTGGCGGTGGTCGACCCGCTGCAGGCCGGCGCCCTGATGCGGGAACAGGCCACCGCGCAGGGCGCGCTCACCGTCGCGGCGGGCGTGCAGGTCACCGACCTCCGCACCCGGCGAGGTCGGATGAGCGCGGTGTGCACCGACGCGGGCGAGATCGAGACCGACACCGTCGTGATCGCCTGCGGGGTGTGGAGCCCGCGGATCGCGCGCCTGGCGGGCGCCCGCATCCCGCTCACGCCCGTGGTGCACCAGATGATCGACGTCGGCCCCATCCCCGCACTGGCCGAGACCGGCACCGAGATCGCCTACCCGATCATCCGCGACATGGACGCGCTCATGTACGAGCGGCAGAGCGGCCCGGACCTGGAGATCGGGTCGTACGCGCACCGGCCGATCCTGCACGAACCGGACGAGATCCCCTCGATCGAGGCGGCCGCGCTCTCCCCGACCCAGCTGCCGTTCACCCAGGAGGACTTCGACCCGCAACTGGAGGACGCGCTCGCGTTGTTCGGCAGCATCCTGGACACGCCGGGAGCCGGTATCCGGCACGCCATCAACGGGCTGCTCTCCCTGACCCCGGATGGTGCCCCGGTGCTCGGGGAGACCCCGGAGGTCGCGGGGCTGTGGTCGGCCGCGGCGGTGTGGATCAAGGAAGGGCCCGGCGTGGGCCGCATGCTCGCCGAGTGGATGACCGGCGGCGACCCGGAGATCGACCCGCACGGCGCCGACATCGCCCGGTTCTACCCGCACCAGCGCACTCCCGCGCACGTGCGAGCCCGCGCCACCGAAGGGTTCAACAAGATCTACGGGATCGTGCACCCGCGCGAGCAGTGGACGTCGGCGAGGCCGCAGCGCGTGTCCCCGTTCCACGCGCGCGAGCGCGCGCTGGGCGCCGAGTTCTTCGAGACCGGCGGCTGGGAACGGCCACAGTGGTACGAGTCGAACCGTGCGCTGCTCGACGAGTTCGGCGACCGGATTCCGGGCCGGGAGCACGAGTGGGACGCGCGGTGGTGGTCGCCCGTCATCGACGCCGAGCACCTCGCGCTGCGCGAACGGGTCGCGATGATCGACCTTTCGGCCTTCGCCCAGTTCGACGTCTCCGGCCCCGGTGCGCTCGACTACCTGCAGCACCTGGCGATGGCGCAGGTGGACCGGCCGGTCGGCAGGCTCTGCTACACGCCGCTGCTCACCCCCGGCGGCGGCTTCCGCAGCGACCTCACCCTCGTCCGGCTGGGCGAGGACTCCTTCCGCGTCATCACGGGCGGCGCGGATGGCGCGCGGGACCGGTTCTGGTTCACCCGGCACCTGCCCGCGGACGGCTCCGTGTCCTTCGCCGACGTCACCTCCGCGGTCTGCACGCTCGGCCTGTGGGGACCGCGGGCGCGGGACGTGCTGTCGGCGTGCTGTGCCGACGAAGCCGGCGACCTGACCAACGAGGCGTTCCCGTTCGGCACGGCGCGCCGGATCACCGTGGGCACGGTGCCGGTGCTCGCGCTGCGGGTGTCCTATGTGGGCGATCTCGGCTGGGAGCTGCACGCGCCGTTCGAGCAGGGCCTGCGACTGTGGGACACGGTCGCGGAGGCGGGCGCCCCGTTCGGCATCGTCCCCGCCGGGATCGGCGTCTACGGCACCACGGGCCGCCTCGAGAAGGGCTACCGGCTGATGGGCGCCGAGCTGGACGCTGAGTACGACCCCGTGGAGGCGGGACTCGCACTGCCCCGGGTGAAGTCCGCCGAGTTCGTCGGCAAGCGGCCGTACCTGGCCGCGCGGGAGACCGGCCCGGCGGCGACCCTGTGCACGCTCACCCTGGGTGCGCCCGCCGAGCACGCCGACGAGTCCGGGATCCCGCGCTACCCGCAGGGCGGCGAGCCGATCCTGACCGGTGACGGGGAGCGGATCGCCGACCGGAAGGGCCGGGGCTCGTTCGTGACGAGCGCAGGCTCGGCCCCGTCGCTCGGCAGCTACCTGCTCATGGCGTACCTGCCCCCGGAGCACGCCGTCGAAGGCACCCGGCTGCAGGTGGAGTACATGGCGCGGCGCTACCCGGTGACGGTGGCGCGGGTCGGGCGCACCCCGCTGTTCGACCCCGACGACACCCGGATGAGGAGCTGACTCGTGAGTGAGAAACGTTGTTCTCACCACGTTTCTCACTCACGAGGCGCGGGGGAGGAAGGTGAGTCATGGAGGTGCTGGTCTGCGTCAAGCGGGTGCCGGCCGCCGGGGCGCGGGTGCCGCTGACCGGCGACGGGCGGGACATCGACACCCGCCACCTCGGGTTCACGATCGGACCGCACGAGGAGTGCGCGGTCGAGGAGGCGGTGCGGCTCGTCGCCGCCCACGGCGGCCGGGTCACCGTGCTGGCGGTCGGGCCCGCGGAGTGCGCCGAGCAGGTGCGCTACGCCCTGGCGATGGGCGCGGACCGGGGGGTGCTGGTGGATGCCGGGCGGTCCGACCCGGATCCCGAGGCGACCGCGGGAGCGATCACGCAGGCCGTGCGCACCCTCACCGGCGGCGAGGAGCCGTTCGACCTGCTGCTGTTCGGCGACTGTTCCGCCGACGCGGGTCACCACCAGGTCGGCATCCGGGTGGCCACCGGCCTCGGGCTGCCGATCGTGAGCGGGGTCAAGGCACTCGAGGTCGCCGGTGACGGCCTGCGGATGCGCCGCGAGGCGGGCGACGGTGTCGAGGTGTACCGCGTGCCGCTGCCCGCGGCCGCGGCCGTGCGGGAAGGGCTCAACCTGCCCCGTTACCCGAGCCTGCCGGGCCGGTTGCGGGCGAGGAAGGCGGAGCTGCGGACCGTCGCCGTGGAACCGGAGCCCGGCGGGCTGCGCACGGTGCGGCTGCGCCAGCCCGCCGACGACCGCGCGGCCGTGGTCGTGCTCGGGCACGGCGCGGCCGCGGCGCCCGCCGTCGTCGACGTGCTGGACGAGCTCGGGGTGGTGTAGCCGGATGCTGCTCACGGTGGTCGAGGACCGGGAACCCACGCCGGAGGTGTGCGCTCTCGCGCGCTCCCTGGACCCGGTGGTGGAAGCGGTCGCGTACGGCGCGGACCCCGGCCCGCGCGAGCTCGCCCGGTGGGGCGTGACCGCGGTGCACCGGATCCGGCACGAGCTGCTCGACGCCTATGCGCCGGAGGGCTATGGCGAGGCGCTCGCGCAGCTGGTCGCCCGGTTGCGGCCCTCGGGGGTGCTGGCGGCCGCCACCGAGCACGGCACGGAGATCCTGGCGCATGCCGCCGCCAGGGCGGGACTGCCACTGGCCACCGACTGCGTCTCCGTGACCGGGGGCGACCCCTGGCGGCTGGTGCGGTCCCGGGGCGGTGGGATGCTGCTGGAGGAGGCGGAGCTGGCGGCACCGGTCAAACTGGTCACGGTCGCCCCGGCCGCGGCCGTCCCCGCGGCCGGGCCCCCGCACGCGGTGGGCGAGTGCGCGGTGGCGGAGTTCGTCCCGGAGCTGGAGCCGCGCCACGTGCGGGCCAGGGTGGTGGAGCGCGCCGCCCGCACCGAGGGAACCGGGCTCGCGACCGCCTCCGTCGTCGTCTCCGGCGGCCGGGGGGTCGGCAGTGCCGAGGGCTACGCGGTGCTGGAGGAACTGGCGGGGCTGCTCGGCGGCGCGGTCGGCTGCTCGCGGGTGGCGACCGGCAACGGGTGGCGGCCGCACCGCGACCAGGTGGGACTCACCGGCACGAGGATCGCCCCCGAGGTCTACCTGGCGTGCGGGATCAGCGGTGCCACCCAGCACTGGGTGGGCTGCATGGACGCGAGAACGATCATCGCGGTCAACACCGATCCGGACGCGGCGATGGTGGCCCGCGCCGACTACGCGGTGATCGGCGACCTGCACGAGGTGCTGCCGGCCATGGTGGCGGAGATCCGGGCGCGGCGCTCCGTTCACAGCGGACCGGTCGTGAGTGAGGAACGTGGTTAGAACCACGGCGAACACTCACGACCGGTGCCCGCGTACCGCTCCGTCACACGGGGGTGGCGGCCTGTTCGGAGAACGGTGTGTCGAGTGCCCGTGCCAGGGCCGCGCGTGCCCAGCGGGTCGTGGCGGGTTCGTGGCCGGCGGGCTCGTCGTCCGCCGGGTGGCTGAAGACGACGGGATGGACGCCGGTGGCGGTCCGCCGCGTTCCGGGCCGGGAGGTTCGGGTGGAGCTCATGAAGTTGGTCCTTGCTGCGCCGCCGCCGGCTACTGGGAGCCGCGGGCGGTGCGAAGTGGCGCGCCGATGGCGTGCAGATGGCGCAGGACCTCGGCGTAGGAGCCGAGGGCGCTGGTCTGGCTGTAGGGCAGTCCCCGTTGGCGGCAGAACTCGCGGACGACGGGTGCCGCGTGGCGGAGGTTCGCCCGGGGCATGCCGGGGAACAGGTGGTGCTCGATCTGGTAGTTCAGGCCACCGAGTGCGAAGTCGGTGATGAGCCCGCCACGCACGTTCCGTGCGGTGAGCACCTGCTTGTGCAGGTGGTCCAGCTTCTCCCCCGCGGTGAGGGTCGGCATGCCCTTGTGGTTGGGCGCGAACGAGCAGCCCAGGTAGATGCCGAAGAGTCCCTGGTGGACGACGAGGAACACGATCGCCTGCCACGGCGACAGGACGAGGAACACGGCCGCGAGGTAACCGGCGATGTGCGCGGCCAGCAGTGTGGCTTCCAGCGTGGTCGCCTTCACCTCGCGCCGCAGCACCGCCTGGACGCTGGACACGTGCAGGCTGAGCCCTTCCAGCAGCAGGAGCGGGAAGAACAGGAACGCCTGGTACTTCGCCATCCAGCGGAGTACGCCCCGCTTGGTGGCGGCCTGCCCTCGGGTGAAGGAGAGCAGCGGGATGTCGAGGTCCGGGTCGTCGTCCTCGTGGTTGGGATTGGCGTGGTGCCGGTTGTGCTTGCGGACCCACCAGTCGAAGCTGAGTCCCACGAGGGCGCCGTGCAGGTAGCCGACGGCCTGGTTGGCCCGCCGGCCGCGGAAGATCTGCTTGTGTCCCGCGTCGTGGCCGATGAAGGCGAGCTGGGTGAACACGACGGCGAGGAAGGCCGCGGTCAGCAGCTGCCACCAGGACGAACCCAGCACGGCGAAGGCGGTCCAGCCGACCGCCAGCAGCACGGCGTTGACCGTGAACCGGACCGCGTAACGGGACGGGTGCCGGTCGAGCAGCCCACGCTGCCTGATCCGGCGGGTGAGTTCGGTGAAATCGCTACCGGATCTGGCCGGTGCGGCAGCGGGGTTGGTCGGGGTCATGACCACCACGGTTTCTGTTCGTGCGGTCGGCCGGGGCCGTCCCGCGAATGGCGGTGCTCATCGTCCGGTGACGACGAGCACCGCGTGCCGGGTCGCTCAGAGTGCCCGAACGCCGGTGGCCTGCGGGCCCTTGGCGCCCTGGCCGACCGCGTAGCTCACTCGCTGGCCCTCGTCGAGGGTGCGGAAGCCGTTGCCGTCGATCTCCGAGTAGTGAACGAAGACGTCGGGGCCTCCGTCAGCCTGTGCGATGAAGCCGAAGCCCTTCTCGCCGTTGAACCACTTGACGGTTCCTTCAGCCATGTCGTGTCCTTCCAGCATCTGGTTTGACCGGAGCGCGCATCGTGCGCGACTCCGGGTCGCACGCGAGAACGGCCCTGCTGTGGCCACTGGTCAGACAACAACACGCCCGCATCGAGATTCCGCGGAGCGTGAGAACGCACCGAAAACTTGCGACGTGCCCATCCTAACGCGCGGGCCGGGCATCAGGTTCCCCGGGCCGCCGGTTCTCGGGACTCTGAGCCGTCCCGGACCCGCGGCGAGGAGAAGCCCGCCGCCGGTACCTGCCCTCCACGTCGTCCCGGGACCGGTCAGGTGGCCGGGTCCGCGCGGTGCCGGTGGAAGACGGTGATCGGCAGCCCCTCGCCGACAGTCCTCGTCCCGGCGAGCCGCCACCTGGTCCTGCCGGGCGCCGGTCCGAACAGCCGTCGCCCGGTGCCCAGGACGACCGGCAGGGTCAGCAGGCGGATCTCGCCCACGAGATCGCCCGCGAGGAGGGCTCGCACCAGCTGGATGCTGCCCGGCACCTGGATTTCGCCCGCCAGCGCGTCGCGCAGTCCCGCCACCTCCGTGACCAGGTCACCCGTGACCACGTGGGTGTTGTTCCACGCGGGGTCGGTCAGGGTGGCGGACACCACGTACTTGGGCATGGAATTGTACTTGTCGGCCAGCGGCCCGTCGCGGTCCGGCCAGGCCCCGGCGAACAGGTCGTAGGTCCTGCGGCCGAGCAGCAGAGCCTCGGCGGCGAGTGCCTCGTCCAGTGTGAATCGCTCGCCGTCCGCGCCGCGGTTGAAGGCGAGGCTCCAGTCGCGATGCTCGAAGTGCTCTCCCGCGGGTGCCTGCGCCACCCCGTCGAGCGAGACGAACTCGTGACGACGACTCGTCCCACGGTGCCTCCTGGTTCGTCGTGGTGCGGGACCGGTGTGCCTGCCCGTGTTCGGCCCGCCGGCCCCGCACCGTGGGTGACCGGTCGCGGTGCCGGTCAGGACACGGGCCGGTAGGCGAGGTTCAGCACGCCGGTCGACAGCGTCGTGCAGTCGGCGAGTTCGAGCTTGTGCGTGGCGTTGCCCTCGAAGAGTTTCTGGCCCTCACCGGCGGCGATGGGATGGAGCAGGAGCCGGAGTTCGTCGAGGAGCCCGTGGGCGAGCAGCCAGCGCGCGGTGGTGGCGCTGCCGGACATCGCGATGTCGCCGTCGACGCCGTCCTTCACGGCGCGGACGGCCTCCGGGTCGCCGGGGACGACGGTGGTGTTGTTCCAGGCCGGGTCCCGCAGGGAGGACGACACGACGTACTTGGGGATGGTGTTGAAGTAGTCGGCGATCTCGTCGGTGCTCGCGGTCCAGTGCGCGGACCACTCCTCGTAGAGCTTGCGGCCCATCAGGAACGCCTTGTTGGTCTGCATGCCGGAGCCGATGATCGCGCCCATCTCGTCGTTGAAGTACGGCATGTGCCAGGTCTCCGGCTTCTCGACGACGCCGTCGAGCGCGATGAAGAAGTTGCTGATGATGCGGCCCATGGTGCTGGTTCCTCTCTCTTGGCAGGGGAATGCTAGGTACCGCGGCGCCCCGCGGGCCTGTGCCGGTCGTCACCGATCCCGCCCATGACTTCTGGCACCCCAGGTGAGTGGCGTGCCGGGAGGAACGCCGCGGACGGACGCGGGGCGCGGTGCCGTGGTGGCCGGATCACCGCGACAGCACGCCGAGCTCCAGGGCGCGCAGGACCGCGCGGGTGCGGTCCCGCACCCCCAGCTTGAGGAGGATGCTCGACATGTGGTTCTTCACGGTGCCCTCGGCGAGGTGGAGCCCGTGCGCGATCTCTCGGTTGGACCAGCCCGCGGCGGCGAGCCGGAGCACGTCGAGCTCCCTTGGGCTGAGTGGTTCCGGCCGTTCGGCGGCCTCGACCGTGTCCCGCCGCTCGACCATGGCGCGCAGCAGCCGGTCGGTGAGTGCGGGCTGGAGCAACGTGCCGCCACTGGCCAGGCACCGCACTCCGCTCACCAGCTGTTCGAGCGTGACGTCCTTGAGCAGGTAACCGCGTGCCCCGGCCCGGAGCGCGCGGAGCACCAGCTCCTCGTCGTCGAACGTGGTGAGCACCAGCACCGGGACGTCGACGCCGCGCTCGCGCATCGCCTCCAACGTGGAGATGCCGTCCCGCCGGGGCATGCGGAGGTCGAGCAGGAGAACGTCCACGTCGTGCTCCGCCAGCAGCCGCAGGGCCTCGTCCCCGTCGGCGGCTTCCGCGACCACGTCGACCTCGCGGGTCAGTGCCAGCAGACCGCGGATTCCCTGCCGCACCAACGTCTGGTCGTCGACGAGGAGCACGCGGGCCGGTTCGCCGGTCACGCCGGCTGTCCCGAGGGGGTGCGCACCGGCAGGCGCCCGACGGTGGTGAAGCCCGCCCCCGGGGCGGAGCGGAGTTCCAGGGTGCCGCCGAGCGCCTCGAACCGCTCGCGCATCCCGGTCAGCCCGTTGCCCGGGGTGATGGCGCTCGCGCCGCGGCCGTCGTCGCGGGTCTCGACCCGGATCCCGTCGTCGTCGGCGCGAACCAGCACGTGCAGGTGACCGGCCGCGGCGTGGCGCAGGGTGTTGGTGATGACCTCCTGGACACAGCGCAGCACGACGTGCGCGTGCTCGCCCTCGACCCGGGCAGCCGCGCCGACCTCCACGGTCACGTCCAGGCCCGGCACCTCGTCGGCCAGCGACCGGAGCATCCGTTCGAGCGGGAACCGGCTCTCCCGCAGCTGACCCACGGTGGCGCGGACATCGGTGAGGAGGTCCTTGGCGACGGAGCGTGCCCGGGCCACCTGCTCACGGCCGTCCCCGGTGACCAGGTGGGAGGCGACCTCCAGCTCCAGGGCCAGCGCGGTGAGCTTGTGGCCCACCACGTCGTGGAGGTCGCGGGAGATGCGCAGCCGCTCGGCGTCGCGGCTGGTGGCCTCCAGCAGGGCGGCGGCCGTGTGCAGCTCCGCGTGGGCGACCGCGACCTCGCGGTGTGCCTCGGCCTCCCGTCGCGCCGACTGGACGACGAGCGCGGCGAAACCCTGGAAGGTGCCGTAGGCGACGGCCGACATGATGACGTCGGACGCCGGCCACCCGCCGGCCAGGACGCCGGTGACCACGGCGAGGGTCTGGAGGGCGATCACGCCGGCGACCGCGCGGGGGCGCCACCGGGACGCGGTGGCCGCGGCGCTCACCACCAGCAGGATCGCGGTCCAGCCCTGGTCCGGGTACAGCAGGAACACGGTGATGCCCAGCACCACCAGCGCGGTCAGCAGCGCATCGTCGCCGATCCGGGGTGGCCGGGGCAGGTAGCCGTCGATGGCGAGCAGGACGAGGAGGTAGAGCAGGTAGGCCGTCCACCACCAGGCCACCGCCGACGGTCCCGCGTAGGTCGAGATCGTCAACTCGAGCAGCATGGCGACACCGGCGCCGAGTGCGCAGCCCAGCCCGGCGAGCGCGCTCCGCCGCCGGGCGTCCCCGCACAGCCGCCACCTCATGGACGAATCCTAGATCGTGGCCGCTCGCCGGGCCGGTGCCGGAAGTCATGTCCGCGCCGGCCCGGCTGGCGGCGCCGTCTGGCGCCGGCCGCCCCTGGGTTCCCGGTCCACCTCGGTGCTGGGGCGCCCGGGTGCATCTCCGGTGGCTCCGCACGGCGCCGCACGGTGTCCCGGCTCGCCGCCGACTCGGGGCGGTCGGCGGCGAACCGGGACAGGTGGCCCCGGCAGGCCGTTCCGGGTGACGGGAGCACCCGGGTGCGGGTCAGGTGACGGCCGGTGCCGGGACCACCCGCCGGGGAGGCGGGGACGTCATCCGCTCACGGTGATGTTCGAGTTCCCGCTGCTCTGATATCCCTCGGTGGCGAGGATCATGTAGTAGCTGAAATTGCCCAGATTCATTCCGGCGCGGGCCCAGGCGTCGAAATGGTTTCCGGTCGTGATGGTTCCACCGGTTTTCTTCGACTGCCGGACGCTCCAGAACTGCGGGAATGTCTTCGTCCCTTCCACGGAAGGGGCGTTGTAGCGCATTGTCTGGTAGATGTCGTACGTGCCGCCGTCACTGTAGACGGTGCCGCGGTGCGTTCCCGTGGGCCGGTAGGTGCCCCAGTTGTCGACGATGTAGTACTCCACGAGCGGGTTGGACGTCCAACCGTAGAGGCACAGGTAGCCGTTGCCGGACGGGTTGAAGCTGCCCGAGTAGCGCACGGTCCGGCGACCGCCGTTGCTCCAGCCCTTGCCGCACACGAAGTTCCCGGTGTTGCGCCACGAGGTGCTGTAGTTGCCGCCGGACCCCAGGGTCATGGAGACCGTCCCGTTGGCATCGGTCCAGAACGAGTAGTAGAAACCGCTGTGGTTGCCGGTCTGGTTGTTGGTGATGGTCTGGGCGTGTGCGGTGCCAGGCAACATCACCGCGGCGGAGGTAGCCAGCGCTAGTGAGCCGGCACCGCCGATGAACGTCCTGCGACTGATCGGGTGGCGCGGGGCGTTGTCCATGGTCGTGCTTCCTCCTCGTCGAGGCCGCTTGGGCACGGGCAGCGTGATACGTCCGGTGAGCGGTCGGCGGACAGGGTGGCTGCCGCCTCGCGCCACCGTCGTACAACGCGGTGGGGGTTGGCCGGTCGTCGCGCGTCGGCGACCGGAAAGCCGGATCGTCGTGAATGATCCGGATCGGCGGTCGAGGGCTGCCGATGGCGAAAAGTATGGAATCGGCCACGCAGCGCTGTCAACGAGTTTCGGAAACGTTTCGGAATGCTCGCCCGGGTGGCCGGTGGAAGGGGGAAAGGGTCGTGACTGGTCACCCGTCCGACCGATTGACCGAATTCCGGAGTCGTTTGCTGGAATCGCTATTTCATTGGTCAGCGCCGCGTTGTGGCGGCGAAAGTTTTCGAATGTTCTGCGGGGCATTCCGGGAGTCCGGGCGGACAAGTCCACAGTGGACGTCGTTCCGGGGCGGGCGAGCGGTGCGCCCGCCCCGGAACGGGGAACCGGTCAGCGCACCGGGCCACCGCACATCGCGATTCGGGAGGCCAGGTGGTGCGGGCGCACCCTGCCTGCCCGGCCTCCGCGCGTCCCGGGTCAGGCCACGAGCCTGCCCGCCTCCCGGACGTGCGCCGCCAGTGCGGCGACGACGTACCGCGCGTCCCGGTGGACCCCGCGCAGCGTGTTGGACGAGAACGAGCGCTGGAACTCCAGTCCGGTGTACACCAGTCCGGGATGGGTGCCGGAGATCCCGCCCGCGTGCCAGGGGAGCCCGTCGGCGAGGGCGCCGAGCGGTTCCAGGTAGTTCAGGTGCGGCCGGTATCCGGTGGCGAACAGGACCGTGTCCACCTTCTCCCTGCCGCCGTCCGGCCAGACCACGTGCTCGCCGTCGAACGCGGTGAACAGAGGACGCCGGTCCAGCCTGCCGTCCGCGAACGCGGCGCGGTAGTCGCCGGTGTCGAGGACGAGCGTGCCCGCGCCGAGCCGCGCCAGCCACTCCGGAGGCAGGTCGTCGAAGCCGGTCCGGCGCAGCCAGTAGTGCAGGTCCCGGCCGTCCTGCCGCTGCGGGACGAACGCGATGGGCCGCCGGGTGGCGAGCGTGACCTGCGCGAGCCCGGCGAGCTCGTAGCCGATCTGGACGGCCGAGTTGCCCGCGCCGACCACCACGACGCGCTGCCCGGCGTACGGCCCGGGCTCGCGATAGCGGGCCGCGTGCGTCACCCGCCCGGTGAAGCCGTCCTGGCCGGGCAGGCGCGGCAGGCGGGGGTTGCCGAAGGAACCGCTGGCGGCCACCACGCCCCGGGTGGGCAGCGTCTCGCCCGCGGTGGTCCGGACCAGGAACCCGCCGTCCGGATCCGCGGTCACGGCGGTGACGCGGGTGCCGGTGCGGATCTCCACGTCGAGCCCCGCGGCGTACGCGCGCAGGTACGCGGCGACCTCGTCGCGGGTGGGATAGCGCTCGGGATCGCCGGGAAACGGGGCGTCCGGCGCGCCGCTGTAGCCGGCGGGGGAGAACAGCGTGAGGCTGTCGTAGTAGTGCGGCCACGATCCGGCCGGCTCGGGCCCGGCTTCCAGGACGACCGGGGTGAGACCGTGCTCCCGGGCGGCGCGGGCCGCGGCGAGACCGGACTGGCCGCCGCCGATGACGATGACCTCGTTCATGGTGTCCTCTCAGTGGGTGAGGTGGGGACGCTGGCGAGCCCGAGCACGGATCCAGCCAGTGCCAGGGCCGCGAGCAGAAGGAACATCGGGGAGTAGCCGCCGAGCGCGGCGGCCAGGCTCGCCCCGGCCCACGGCGCCAGGGCGACCGTGATGGTCAGCGGGGCGGACAGGACGCCGGTGAGCCGCCCGTAGTGGGCGGGGCCCCACCGGTCGGTGACGGCGGTGGCCTGCAGCAGCGTGAGGATGCCGCGGGCCACCCCGGCCACGACGGCCGCGGCGATCAGCGCCGCCACCGAGGTCAGCACGCCGAGCAGGGCCGTGGTGACCGCGACCGCCGCCAGCACCGTGACCGTCCGGGCCCGCACCCCGAACCGGCGGGCCAGCGGCGCGTAGCCGAGCCTGCCGAGGACCTGTCCGGCACCGCCGAGGCCGAGCGCCACCGCCGCCGTGCCGGTGCCGACCCCGCGCTCGCTGAGCAACGGCACCAGGTTGACCACCACGGCGAAGGTGGCCAACGAGGTCAGCGCGAACGCCGCGACGAGCGCCGCGAACGGGCGGCTGCGCACCACCTGGTCCGGCGGCGGGCCGGGCCGGGCCTGCGCACGGGTGCCGGGCGGCGGCCACGGGCCGCGCAGCCCCCACGCGTGGCCGGTCACGGTGACCACGGCCAGCACCACGGCGAGCACGACGTAGACGCCGCGCCAGTCCAGGTGTGCCGCGAGCACGGCGGTCAGCGGGGCGAACACCGTGCTGGCCAGCCCCGCGGCGAGGGTGAGCACGGTGAGGGCCCGGACCCGGCGCGGCCCGTACCAGCGGGTCAGCGCCGCGAACGCGGGCGGGTAGAGCACGGCGCCCATGGCGGCACCCGCCAGCAGCCACGCCGCGCAGAACCACACCGGATCCGGTGCGGTGGCGATCGCCAGCACGGCGGGCACCGCCAGCGCCGACCCCGCCGTCATCACCGCGTGCGGGCCACGCCGGTCGAGCACCCGGCCGACCGGGATGCCGACCAGCGCCGCCACGAGCTGCCCCGCGGAGAACGCCGCCATCAGCATCACCGGCGACCAGCCGGTCGCCGCGCTGATCTCCGGGAGCAGCACCGGGAAGGCGTAGTACAGCACCCCCCAGCTGGTGATCTCGGTGACGCACAGGGTGGCGAGCACCCGCCGCAGCCCGGCCTCGCCCAGCGAGGTCCCCGCCGCCGCGGCCGGGACCATCAGCGCTCGGCGGGAGGCGCCGCGAGGGTGAGGGTCTCCGGCTCCGCTGCGCCGCAGCAGCCGCCCGCCGCTTCCGCGGTGTCCGGCTCGTCGAACAGTCCCGCGCCGCCGCAGACCCCGGTGTCGGGGAGGGTCAGCTCGACGCGTTCGGCGGCGGCCTGGTCACCGGCCAGTGCCGCGGCGATGCTGCGGACCTGCTCGTAGCCGGTCATCGCGAGGAACGTCGGCGCGCGGCCGTAGCTCTTCATCCCGGCCAGGAACACGCCCGGCTCCGGGTGGCCGAGCTCGCGCACCCCGTGCGGGTAGACGGTGCCGCAGGAGTGCACGTTGGGGTCGATGAGCGGGGCCAGCGCGACCGGCGCCTGCAGGGTGGTGTCGAGTTCCAGGCGCAGTTCCGACAGCCAGCTCAGGTCGGGCCGGAACCCGGTCAGCGCGACGACCTCGTCGACGTGCTCGACCCGGTCACCGTCGGCGGACGTGAGCGTCAGCGGCCCGGCACCGTCCCGGGCGACCGTCTCGGTGCGGAAGCCGGTCACCACGCGGACGTGGCCGTCGGCCACCGCCGCCTTCGCCCGCGCGCCCAGCGCGCCGCGCGCGGGCAGCTGGTCGGCGTCGCCGCCGCCGAAGGCGTTGCCGACCGCGCCGCGACGGAGCACCCAGCTGACCCGCGTGCCCTGGCCGGCGAGACCGGTCAGGGCGACCAGCGCGGTCAGTGCCGAGTGCCCGCTGCCGGCCACCACGACGTGCCGTCCGGCGTAGCGCCGTCGCGTCGCCTCGTCGGCGAGGTCGGGGATCCGGTAGCTGATGCGGTCGGCCGCGGCCCGCTCGCCCAGCGCCGGCAGCCCGTCGCCGCCCAGGGGGTTCGGGCCGGCCCAGGTGCCCGAGGCGTCGATCACCGCGCGGGCGGGGAGCCGCTCCTCGCGGCCGTCCTGATGTCTGATGTGGACGGTGAGGGGCTCGCCGTCGCGGCCGGTGTCCACCACGCGGTCGCGGCCCCGCCGGGCCACCCCGGTCACCTCGGCGCCCAGCCGGACCCGGTCACCCAGCGCCGCGGCGAGCGGGTGCAGGTAGCGCCGCGTCCACTCGGTGCCGGTGGGGTAGGTCGCGCCGGGCGGCCGCTGCCAGCCCGTGCTGGCGAGCAGCCTGCCCGCGGCCGGGGCCACCAGTTCCGACCACGGGGAGAACAGCCGCACGTGGTGCCATTGCGCCACCGCCGCCCCCGCCTCGCCACCGCGCTCCAGCACGACCGGCTCGATTCCGCGCTCGGCCAGCTCGGCCGCCGCGGCCAGGCCGACCGGGCCCGCGCCGACGACGACCACCGGAAGCTCGTTCATCACTACCCCTTCCTCGATTCATCGATGTGTCTCGATGGAACTGGAGGGCAATGTATCGACGCGAGTCGATTGACGCAACCATCGATTCCGGTCGATAATGGTCGGCATGACGACCGTCGGGTCCCGGCCGCTGCTGCCCGAGCAGGAGGCCGCCACCTATGCCGAGTGGTTCGCGTGCCTGGCCGAGCCGACCCGGGTGCGGCTGCTGCACGCGGTCGCCACCGCCCCCGGCGGGCTCACCGTCGGCGCGCTCACCGAGCAGCTGGGCATCAGTCAGTCCACCTGCTCCCATCACGTCCGCAAGCTCGCCGATGTCGGATTCCTGCGCCTGCGCAAGGAGGGCACGGCGACCCGGGTGTGGATCAACGCGAACTGCTGCACCGGGCTGCCGCACGCCGCCGACGCGGTCATGGGCCTGCTCGCGCCGCGCCCGTGCTGCCCGGAGGACGTGCCCGCCGACGTGCGCATCCGCGCCCTGCGCGCGGAGGACTGGCCCGCGGTGCGGCGGATCTACGGTGAGGGCATCGCCACCGGTGTCGCCACCTTCGAGACCGCGGTGCCCAGCCGGGCCACGCTGGAGGCCCAGTGGCTGCCGGAGCACCGCTGGGTCGCCGAGATCGGCGGGGAGGTGGCGGGCTGGACGGCGCTGAGCCCGGTCTCGGCGCGCGCCTGCTATTCCGGCGTCGCGGAGAGCTCCGTCTACGTCGCCGAGGAGCATCGCGGCCGCGGTGTCGGCAGGGCCCTCATCCGCGCGCAGGTCGTCGAGGCCGACCGGGCGGGACTGTGGACGCTGCAGGCCTCCGCCCTCACCGAGAACCGCGCCGGCGTCGCGCTGCACCACGCCGCCGGGTACCGCACCGTCGGCGTCCGCGAACGCATCGCCCGGCGCGACGGCGTGTGGCACGACACGATCCTGCTCGAACGCCGGGTCGACGCCGTCGCGCGGCCCGGATGCGGCTGACCCGCCGCGCGCCATTCTTGATTCATTCCAGAAAATGCGGCAGACTGCGCGGCGTGCCAACGACCTCGGACTTCGAGCGCATGCTGCGCGGTGTCGCGTTACGTGTGACGCGTCCCCGGGTGGCCGTGCTGTCCGCGGTGCACGACCATCCCCACGCGGACACGGACTCGATCATCGGCGTCGTGCGGGAGAACCTCGGTGAGGTCTCCCACCAGGCCGTCTACGACGTGCTGCGCGCACTGACCACCGCGGGGCTGGTGCGGCGCATCCAGCCCCCCGGCTCGGTGGCGAGGTACGAGTCACGCGTCGGGGACAACCACCACCACGTGGTGTGCCGGTCGTGCGGGGCCATCGCCGATGTCGACTGCGTCGTCGGGGAGGCGCCGTGCCTCGCCGCGTCGGACGACCACGGCTTCGTCATCGACGAGGCCGAGATCATCTACTGGGGCTTCTGCCCCACCTGCTCCACCGCAGCCAGTTCCTGAGCAACGCTGAACCGTCTGAAGGGATTTCCATGTCCGAAACCACCGAAACCGCCACGGGCGGCTGCCCGGTCGTGCACGGCGAAGGGCTGCCGCACCCGACCCAGGGGATCGGCAACACCCACTGGTGGCCGAACCGGCTCAACCTGAAGATCCTCGCCAAGAACCAGCCCGTGACCAACCCGATGGACGAGGACTTCGACTACGCCGAGGCGTTCAGCAGCCTCGACCTGCCCGCCGTGAAGCGGGACATCGAGGAGGTGCTGACCACCTCGCAGGACTGGTGGCCCGCCGACTTCGGGCACTACGGCCCGCTGATGATCCGGATGGCCTGGCACAGCGCCGGGACCTACCGCGTCAGCGACGGCCGCGGCGGCGCGGGCGCCGGCCAGCAGCGGTTCGCCCCGCTGAACAGCTGGCCGGACAACGTGAGCCTGGACAAGGCCCGCAGGCTGCTGTGGCCGGTCAAGAAGAAGTACGGCAAGAACATCTCGTGGGCCGACCTGATGATCCTGGCCGGCAACGTCGCCCTGGAGTCGATGGGCTTCAAGACGTTCGGCTTCGCCGGCGGCCGGGAGGACACCTGGGAGCCCGAGGACGACGTCTACTGGGGCTCCGAGACCACCTGGCTCGGCAGCGACAAGCGCATCTCGGGCGGCGAGAAGCGGATCCTCGAGAACCCGCTGGGCGCCACCCACATGGGCCTGATCTACGTGAACCCGGAAGGGCCCGAGGGCAAGCCGGACCCCGTCGCCGCCGCCCGCGACATCCGCGAGACGTTCGGCCGGATGGCGATGAACGACGAGGAGACCGTGGCGCTGATCGCCGGCGGGCACACCTTCGGCAAGACGCACGGCGCGGCCCCCGACTCGCACCTCGGCGCCGACCCCGAGGCCGCTCCGCTCGAGGCGCAGGGCCTGGGCTGGAAGAACAGCTACGGCACCGGGAAGGGCGCCGACGCCATCACCAGTGGCCTGGAGGTCACCTGGACCACCACGCCGACCCGGTGGAGCAACGGCTTCTTCGAGAACCTGTTCGGCTACGAGTGGGAGCTGTACCAGGGCCCGGGCGGCGGCTGGCAGTGGAAGCCGAAGGACGGCGCCGGTGAGGGCACCGTCCCGCACGCCCACGACCCGTCGAAGAAGATCGCGCCGAACATGCTCACCACCGACCTCGCGCTGAAGGTCGACCCGATCTACGAGCCGATCTCCCGGCGGTTCATGGAGAACCCGGACGAGTTCGCGGACGCCTTCGCCCGCGCGTGGTTCAAGCTCACCCACCGCGACATGGGGCCGGTCCAGCGCTACCTCGGCCCCGAGGTGCCGAACGAGACGCTGATCTGGCAGGACCCGATCCCCGCCGTGGACCACGAGCTCGTCGGCGCCGAGGACATCGCGGACCTCAAGCGCCGGATCCTCGACTCCGGCCTCTCCGTGTCCGAGCTCGTGTCGACGGCGTGGGCGGCGGCCTCGTCGTTCCGCGGCAGCGACAAGCGCGGCGGCGCCAACGGCGCGCGGATCCGCCTGGAGCCGCAGCGCAGCTGGGAGGTGAACAACCCCGCCCAGCTGGCGAAGGTTCTCGGCACGCTGGAGGGCATCCAGGCCTCGTTCAACGCCGAGCAGAGCGGGGGCAAGCAGGTCTCGCTCGCGGACCTGATCGTCCTCGCCGGCTGCGCGGGCGTCGAGCGCGCCGCGAAGAACGCGGGCTTCGACATCGAGGTGCCGTTCACGCCGGGGCGCATGGACGCGTCCGAGGAGCAGACCGACGTGGAGTCGTTCTCGTACCTGGAGCCGCTCGCCGACGGGTTCCGCAACTACGTCGGCAAGGCCGCCCCGCTGCCCGCCGAGTACATGCTCATCGACAGGGCCAACCTGCTCACGCTGAGCGCGCCGGAGATGACCGTGCTCGTCGGCGGCTTGCGGGCGCTGGGCACGAACTACGACAACTCCTCGCACGGCGTGCTCACCGCCAACCCCGGTTCGCTGACCAACGACTTCTTCGTGAACCTGCTCGACATGGGCACGGAGTGGGCGCCGACCGCCGGATCGGATGCGGAGGCGGAGACGTTCGAGGGCCGCGACCGCGCCACGGGTGAGGTCAAGTGGACCGGTACCCGCGTCGACCTCGTCTTCGGCTCGAACTCGGAGCTGCGGGCGCTGGCCGAGGTGTACGCGAGCGACGACGCGCGGGAGAAGTTCGTGCGCGACTTCGTCTCCGCGTGGGACAAGGTCATGAACCTCGACCGGTTCGACCTGCACCGCTGAGTTCCCTGGCATCCGGCTTGCCGCGCCCCGTTCCGGTGGGACGGGGCGCGGCAAGCCGGGCTAGGGTGTCGGCATGTCCGACACGGAGCCGGGGCCGGCCGGGGAGAGCGTCGAGGGGCGCGACATCGGTTCCGGTGTCTCCCTGATCCGCGAGCGCACCGACGTGGTGGGTTCGGGTCCCCGGCTGCACCGCCATCCCTACCGGGAGACCTTCGTCATCCAGCGTGGCCGCGCCCTCTTCACGATCGGCGACGAGCAGCGCGAGGGGCGGGCAGGCGACGTGCTGGTCGTTCCGGCGGGCACGCCGCACCGGTTCCGCGTGCTGGGTCCGGGAACGTACGAGGCCGTGCACATCCACGAGAACGACCACTTCGTCACCGAGTGGCTCGACTGAGCGCGGACCGCCAGCTTGACCTTGCCACCGGTGTCACGGCCGATGATCGCGGCATGACCGACCGACACCGTCCGGAATTCCCGGAACACATCACCGTCACCGTTCTCGGCCTGGGACTGATGGGCCGCGCCCTGGCCGGGGCGTTCCTGCGCGCCGGGCACCCCACGACCGTGTGGAACCGCACGGCGGCGAAGGCAGACGACCTCGTCGCCCGGGGCGCCCGGCTCGCCGGCTCGGCCAGCGCCGCCGTCGCCGCGGGCGACCTCGTCGTGGTGTGCGTCTCCGACCACGACGCCGTGCGCGCGGTGCTCGACCCGCTGGCGGGGGGTCTCGGCGGCCGGGTCCTGGTGAACCTCACCTCGGGCACGTCGCGGGCGGCCAGGGAGATTGCCGCGTGGGCGGCGCGGCAGGGTGCCGACTACCTCGACGGCGCGATCATGGCCGTGCCCGGCGCCATCGGCACGCCCGGTGCGCTGGTCCTCTACAGCGGACCGCGGCCCGCGTTCGAGCGGTACGAGCCGGTGTTGCGCCGCCTCGGCGGTGCGCGGTACCTCGGCGGCGACCAGGGCCTGTCGGCGCTGCACGACGTGGCCGTGCTGAGCCTGATGTGGAACATCCTGAACGGCTTCCTGCAGGGCGCCGCACTCCTCGGCGCCGCGGGCGTGGACGCCACCACGTTCGCACCGCTCGCGCGGACGGCGATCGAGACCGTCACCGGCTGGCTCCCGGACTACGCGCGACAGGTCGACGACGGCGCCTACCCGGCGCTCGACTCGACCCTCGACACGCACGTGGCCGCGATGGCGCACCTCATCGGCGAGAGCGAGTCCCTCGGCGTCGACCCCGCGCTGCCCCGGTTCGTCAAGGCGCTGGCCGACCGGGCCGTCGCCGAGGGGCACGGCGGGGCGGGCTACGCGGCGCTGGCCGAACTGTTCCGCACCCCGGCGGGGGAGCGGCCGTGACCGCCGCGCGGTTCGATCCGCACCGGCTGCTCGCCGGGAGCCGGCTGGGCGTCCTCGCGACGATCAGGGCGGACGGCCGTCCGCAGCTCTCGCCCGTCCAGCCGTTCTACGACGTCCGGGCCGGTGTCGTGCACGTGTCGACCAGCGAGGGCACGGCCAAGGTGGCGAACCTGCGCCGCGACCCGCGTGCCGCACTGGAGGTCACCAGCCGCGACGGCATGGCGTGGGCCACCGCCGACGGCCGGGTGACGCTGGTCGGGCCGGGAGCCGATCCGGACGGTCCCGAGGCCGACGCGCTGGTGGACTACTACCGTGCCGCCGCGGGCGAGCACCCGGACTGGGCCGGGTACCGGGCGGTGATGGTGTCGGACCGGCGGGTGCTGCTGACCCTGTCGGTCGAGCATCTCTACGGCGCCGACCTCCGACGCGCGGCGGGTGATTGAGGACGGACCGGACGCGGGAACCCCAGTGTGACAGTGGTCACTTCCCGGCTCCGGGTGTTTCGCCGGGATCCGGCCCGGTCGCGCGCTGCCCTCGGCCTTTCGCGAGAATGTCCCGTCGGCGTCGGCTCGGTTAACCGCGGCCGAAGTCCGGGCATCCAGCGGGGTGAGGCCGGACGAGCCTGGAGACGCCGGGGAGGACGGACGTGGGCAGTGTGGGCCGGGGGTGACGCAGGTGGCCGTTGACGAACAGGAGGGGTCCCGCGCGGGCGGGCCGGAGGGGGCCAGACCCCGGTGGTGGGCCGAGATCCTGCTGCTGGGCCTCGGGTTCGGGGCCTTCCAGCTGCTGTGGGTGGCGGTCTCCGGCGACGCCTCCGTCGCGATCGCCCACTCCGACGTGCTCTACCGGCTCGAACAGGCGCTCGGGCTCGCCGTGGAGCCGTGGTTCTACGGGCTCGCCGGTGAACTGCCGCACCTGGAGGCGCTCGCGGGCTACTACTACGTCGGCAGCCACTTCGCCGTCACGGGAGGCGTGCTGGTGTGGCTGTGGTGGCGGCGCCCCGGAAGCTACCGGCCACTGCGGTCGACCTTGATCGGCTCGAGCCTGGTCGCCCTCGTCTGCTTCTGGGCCGTCCCCGTGGCGCCGCCGCGGCTCGCCCTGGCGGGCGCGCCCGACACGCTGGTGCAGCGCGACATCTTCGGGTCGGCCAATCCGGACGGTGGCCTGCTCAGCCTGGCCAACCCGTTCGCCGCGATGCCGTCCCTGCACGTCGCCTGGGCGGTGTGGGTCGCACTCGCGCTCCACACCACCCGGCACCCCCTGCGCCGCGCCGGGTGGCTCTACCCGCTGACGACGACGGTGGTCGTGCTGGTCACCGGCAACCACTACGTGCTCGACGCCGTCGGCGGAACCGTCCTGGTGCTCGCGGTCCACTCCGCGCTCGGCCGCGCCCGCGCGGTGTCCCGCCGCGTCCCCGGAACCGGGGATCCCGCACCGGAGGCCGATCCGGCACGACCGCCCGGGACACCGGGCTCGGCGCCGCCGCCCGGCCGGCCGCGAGAGGTCTGAACCCCGCGCGGCGGCACGGTGCTGCTTGACCTCCAGTGAGCTCGAGGTAGCAGGCTCCCCTTCGGAGACGAGAGAGGAGCGGCACATGACCGAGGTCTCGCGGGTGGACCGGAACGGATCGCCGGAGGCGGACGACGTCGCCGCGGTGGTGGCGGAGTACGAGTCCGCCTTCAACCGCAACGACGCCCGTGCGATGAACCGGCTCTTCGCCGAGGACGCCATCTTCGTCAACTTCGCGGGCACCCTGGTGTTCGGCGCGGAACCGCTGTACCGGGCGCAGGCGGCCGTCTTCGACCGCGGGGGAGCGCTGGAGCACGTCCAGGTGCGATACCTGATCGAGAGCCTCGTGTTCCTGACGCCGGAGGTCGCCGTCGTGCACGCGCGGCAGCGGTCGGCGGGCCCGGACGGTGGTGATCCGGGCGATCCGATGGCGGGAATCCTGCAGCTGACCCTGCTGCGCGGGACCGGAGGGCGGTGGCGGATCCGGGTCGGCCAGAACACGCCGGTGGCGGCGCGGACCGGCCGGTGACCGCCCGCCCCGGGTGACGTGCTCCCGGCCCGCGGAGATCCGCTGGCAGAGGACAGGCCGCCGCGCGTGACGGAGGCAGGGGACGGAGGCTGCGTCGGCGGCGACGGGCGGGCCGGGCCCGAGACGGCCGTCGTCTGGTCGTCCGTGCGTGGACCGTCCGCGCACGGCGTGCCGTGCGCGGCGTCCGCCGCGCGTTCCCGGCGTGCACGAGGGACACCTCCGCGAAAAGCCGAATCACCTCCGCCGTCACGGCGGATCAGGCGTGGTTCTGCCTCTCCCGCGTTACGCTCTGCTCCTGCGGAACCGGGTGCGGGAGTGGGCGTGACGGTGCGAGGCGGGCAGGGGGAGCGGCCGAGGCTGGAGCACGTGGCCGCGCGGGCCGGTGTGTCCCGCTCGACCGCGTCGCGTGCGCTCGGCGGCGGCGGGTACGTCAGCTCCCGCGCGCGGCGGGCCGTGCTCGCCGCGGCGGACGAGCTCGGCTACTCGCCCAACCAGGCGGCCCGGTCGCTCGTCACCCGCCGCACCGGAGCGGTGGCGCTGGTGCTGTCCGAGCCGGAGGAGAGGGTGCTCGACGACCCGTACTTCGCGGCCGTCATCCGCGCGGCGTTCCGCGAGCTCGCCGCGGTGGGCGGGCAGCTGCTGGTGATGTTCGTGGACAGTGCCGGGGACGTGCCGAACGCGGTGCGGTTCCTGGACGGCGGTCACGTCGACGGTGCGCTGGTGTTCGCGCCGCACCGGGCGGACCCGTTGCCCGGCGCGCTGGGCCGCACCCGGTTGCCGGTCGTGTTCGGTGGCAGTCCCGGCTCCGGCTCCCGGGGCCGGGACACGGTCGACTTCGACAACGAGGCCGGGGCCCGGCTGGCCGTGGACCACCTCGTCGAACGTGGCAGGCGCCGGATCGCGACGATCTCCGGTCCCGCGGACCACGCCGCCGGGATCGCGCGGCTGGCGGGCTGGCGCGCCGCGGTCGCGGCCCACCGGGCCGGGGATGCGGAACTGGTGGAGGAGGGCGACTTCACCCTGGCCGGGGGAGAGCGGGCCATGCGGCGGCTGCTCGACCGCCGCCCCGACCTCGACGCCGTGTTCGCCGCCAGCGACCCGACGGCGGCCGGGGCGCTGCGTGCCCTGCGCGCGGCGGGCCGCCGGGTACCGGAGGACGTGGCCGTGGTCGGCTTCGACGACCATCCCACGCTCGCGCCGGCACTGAGCCCGCCCCTCACCTCGGTACACCAGGATCCGCGGGACCAGGTGCGGGAGATGGTCGCGATGCTCCGGCGACTGCGCGACGGCGCGCGGATCCGTGCCCGGCACCGGATCCTGCCCGTGTCGCTCGTCCGGCGCGAGTCGGCCTGACCCGGCGCCCCGGAGGAGCCGGGAGTACCGGGAGTCTCTTGTGGACACCCGCCGGACGTGCTCGCCCGCGCCGTACTCGGCCGCATTCGCGGGTTGTTTCCGTTCCGCTCGCCGTGTTCTCGCGGGTGCGCGGCGGGGCCGGTCGCACGCTACCTGTTCGGCGGTATCGCCACCCCGATTCTGCTCTACGGTGGTATCCGGATCACGGGACATCCCGATCACGACAGGAGTCCCCGTGAAGACGCGAGACAAGGCGGCGCTGTTCGGCACGGCCGGCGCCGTTCTCCTCCTTTTCTCCACGATCCTCGGCACCGGCGTCGCCCAGGCCCACGGCGGCATGACGTATCCGGCGACGAGGACCTACGCCTGTTACGTCAACGGGCTCGAAGGCGGCCAGGGCGGCGACCTGGCCCCCACCAACCCCGCGTGCGCGGAAGCCGTCCGCCGGGGCGGCAAGACGGCGCTGTGGAACTGGTTCGGCAACCTCATCAGCGACGCCGGAGGCCGGCACCGCCAGATCATCCCCGACGGCAAGCTGTGCGGTCCCACGCCGACGTTCGACGCGTACAACATGGCCCGCACGGACTGGCCGGCCACCGAGTTGCGGTCGGGCGCCACCGTGACGCTGCGGTACAACGCGTGGGCCGCCCACCCCGGCACGTGGCAGCAGTACGTCACCAGGAACGGGTGGAACCCGGCGCAGCCGCTGCGGTGGTCGGACCTGGAGCCGGTGCCGTTCAACACGGTGACGAACCCGCCGATCAACGGCAGCGGTCCGCACGGCGCCGAGTACACCTGGACCGCCCAGCTCCCCTCCGGCAAGTCCGGGCGGCATGTCATCTACTCGATCTGGCAGCGCTCGGACAGCCCGGAGGCGTTCTACAACTGTTCGGACGTGATATTCCGATAATCAACGAAATTCCGCACCGGGCGGCCCCCGTGTGTGCCGCTCCGGTGATTTCCTCGTGCCATTCCGAAACGGATATTCGCGAAAGTTGAACAAACAACTCGGAAAACGGGGAGAATTCCGACCGTGGAGGTCTTCCCTCCCGATCCTCGGCATTCTACCCTCGCCTGGGAGCGCTTCCACATATCGCTCCCACGGGTCGGCCCGGGACGTTCGAGACCCGTGACCCGGTCCCGGGCCGACCTGCCCAGCCTGCTGAGACCCCCTGTGCTCCCGGAGTTTCCGCCGATCCCGACTGCCCGCACCGAGAGGAGACCGTCCATGTTCCCGCGCACCACCCGCCGGGGCGCGCTGTCCGCCGGACTGGCCGCGTTCGCCTGCGCCGCCCTGGTGGCGACCGCACCGGCCGTCACCGCCACCGCGACCGCCGCCGTCACCGAGTCCGGCACGCAGGTCGCCGCCGAACTGCTCTGCGGCAAGTACGACTCCACGCGCGTCCAGCAGGGCAGGTACATCGTCCAGAACAACGTGTGGGGCGCCGACACCGCGCAGTGCATCGACGTCGGCGGGACCGGCGCGTCGTTCGCGGTCACCACGGCGCGCCACGACAAGCCCACCAACGGGGCGCCCGCCGCCTATCCCTCGGTGTACGCGGGATGCCACTACCAGAACTGCACGACCGGCAGCGGACTGCCGCTGCGGGTCGACGCGATGCGCTCGGTGTCGAGCAGCTGGAGCACCAGCTCACCGGACCAGGGGGTCTACAACGTCGCCTACGACCTCTGGTTCGACCCGCAGGCCGGAGAGACCGGGCAGAACGAGGCCGAGCTGATGATCTGGCTGAAGCACCGGGGCTCGGTGCAGCCCGTCGGGTCCCGTGTGGACACCGTTCGGCTGGCGGGCGCCACGTGGGACGTCTGGCAGGGCAACCCCGGCTGGAACGTCATCTCGTTCGTCCGGACCACCCCCACCGACGCGGTCGCGAACCTCGATCTCACCGCGTTCACCCGGCACGCCGTCGAACGGGGTGCTGTCGGCAGGGACTGGTACCTGACGAGTGTGCAGGCCGGATTCGAGCCCTGGCAGGGCGGAGCCGGGCTGCGCACGCACGCGTTCTCCGTCTCCGCGGGCTGACGGCGGGCGATGGCGCGACGGCCGCGGGCGGGGCCCGTCAGCCCGCGGCCGTCCGGCCGTCGCCGGCTCGCCGGTCGTCACCCGCCCGGTGGCGGTCCGCCGTCCCGGCCGACCGCCGGATGCCGGCGACGGCGTCGGCGTGCATCCGGGCGATCGCGTCGTGGGCGCGGCGGACCGCCTCGTCCAGCCTCGCCAGGAACGCCTCGTGGGACTCCATCCGCGTCATCCTTTCCGTGCCGGTCGGTCGTTTCCACTGCGCACGGCCCGGTTCACCTGTTCGGGGCGTGCCGCTGCGCATGCCCCGTACCGTCGATGGTCCTCCGGTTTCCGCGTGGCGGCGACCACCGATCCGGGCCGGCCAGGTATTGCCCCGGCAGGAACAAGAAACTTGCGCCCGCCGTTGTCAGTACCGGGAGGCGACCGTGGTAGAGGAGGTGAGCGGGATGAGCACACCGCACGGCCACGCGCTGGGGGAGGCACGCCGGCTCGTCGAGGACACCACGTGCGAGATCGCGGCGGAGCCGGTAGCGCCGGCCGCGTTGCACGCCGCGGTCGAGCACCTGTACGAGCTGGTCGGGGCGCTCGCCGAGCTCCTGGGCACGGTGGCCGGGCTGCTTCCCGCCACCCTCGCCGAGCGTGACGGCGACGGGCGGGTCATCCCGGAGACGTGTGCCGACCTCGACTCGGCGCGGCGCTGTCTCGCCAACGGTGCCCTGTTGCTCGAACCGGCCAGGGACGATCTGCGGCGTCTCACGCGTCCCGTGGGCCCACCTGCTTCCGGATTACGCCGGGGGAGGGATGATCGGGCCGGAACGGGGCACGGCAGGTGAGAGGTGACGCGGATGACCGGACAGAGCTGTGTGCTGCTCAAGTACGGCGAGCTGACGCTGAAGGGCCGCAATCGCGGCCGGTTCGAGAAGCACCTGCTGCGCAACGTCGAGCGCACGGTGTCGCGGCCGGACGGCGAGCGCGTCCGCATCCAGCGCAGGCAGGGCGTGCTCGTCCTGCGCTCGGCGCTTCCGGAGCGGGAGCTGCTGGACCGTGCCCGCGACGTGATCGGCATCAGCGTGGTGCAGCCCGCGGTGCCGGTGCCACGCACCCCGGACGACGTGGCGGCGGCCGCGGTGCGGCTCGTGCGCGAGCGGGGTCTCGAGGGCAGGTTCGCCGTCCGCGCGCGCAGGCGCACCAAGGATTTCCCGCTGACCTCCGAGGAGCTGGCCGCGCACGTCGGTGACCGCGTGCGGCGCGAGCTCGGCTGGCCTGTCGACCTGGACCACCCCGAGGTGGAGATCCTCGTCGAGGTCGACTGGCGTGAGGTCTTCGTGTCGGTCGAGCGGTACCGGGGACAGGGCGGGCTGCCGGTCGGGGCCAGCGGCCGGGCGCTGGTGCTGCTCTCCGGTGGCTTCGACTCGCCCGTCGCCGCCTACCGCGCCATGCGGCGCGGGCTGCGCTGCGACTTCGTGCACTTCACCGGGGCGCCGTTCACCGGGCCCTCGTCCACCTACAAGGCCTATGCGCACGTCCGCGAGCTCGACCGCTTCCAGGGCGGCTCCCGCCTGCACGTGATCCCGATCGGGGCCGCGCAACGGCGGCTGGCCGGCGCGGGTGCGGGGGAGGCCCAGACCGTGGCCCACCGGCGGCTCATGCTGCGCACCGCCGACGCGCTCGCCCGCGAGTGCGGAGCGCAGGCACTGGTGACCGGGGACAGCCTCGGCCAGGTCGCCAGCCAGACCCTCAGCAACCTGGCCACCGTGGAACGGTCGAGCGACCTGCCGCTCCTGCGCCCGCTGCTCGCCTGGGACAAGGACGAGATCATCGCCGAGGCGCGCCGGATCGGCACGGCCGACATCGCCCGCCTGCCGGACGAGGACTGCTGCAGCCTGTTGACCCCGCCCCATCCCGCGACCCGCACCACCCACGAGCGGCTGGCGGCCGTGGAGCGGCGCGCCGGTGTCGACGACCTCGTGCCGGAGCTGCTGGCGAAGTCCCAGCTCTTCGCCCTCGGCAACGCCGACGGCCCGAACGCCACCGACGGCGCCGCGGACACCGGCACCATCCTCACCAGCGCCGCCACTGACACGGCGGGCGGGTAGCCCGCGGCCCGGCCCGGCTCAGCCGGGTCGCGAGGCCGCCTCGATGACGCTGTGCACGACCTGGCGGATCCGCTCGGCGGCCCGGTCGGGGTCCGGCTGCCCCGCGTCCAGCCAGGCGATGACAGCCTCCAGGGTGACCACCGGGACCAGCCGCGCCGCCCAGTCCTGCCACGGCCCGCCGGGCACCCGCTCGGCGAGATGGCGGCGGGTCACCTCGGTCGAACCGGCTCGGAGTCCCTCGATGACGTCCCTGAACTCCGGCTCCTTCGCGGCGTGCCGGAACAGCAGCCGGAATCCTTCCGGATCGGCGGCGGCCGCCCGCAGCAGCGTGGGCAGGCTGGTGTCGTCGAAGTGGTCCGTGCCGACGGCCTCGGCGAGCCGCGTGCAGGCGCGGTCGAGGACCGCGCGGTACAGGTCGGACTTCGACGCGAAATGCCGGTACAGGAGCACCTGGGTGACCCCGGCCTCGGCCGCCACGTCCCCGAGGCCCGTCGCGGTGTAGCCCGCCCGGGCGAACGCGCGGGTCGCCGCCTCCAGGATCTGCGCCCGGCGTTCGGCCCGGGGCAGCCGCCGGACCGGTCGCGCTGGGTCGGTGGTCATCACACCCCCTCTTGTTCAGGGGTGACTATACAAGTACCGTTGTTTAAGTCGAATTATACAAGATGTCTGGAACTTGCTGGAGGCGGTCATGAACCCGGTGGCGCGGTTGCCGTTCGAGCAGGAAAGCCCGCTCCAGGTCCCGCCGCTCCTGCGGGAGCTGCAACAGCGCGGCACCGTGCACCGGGTCCGCACCGCGGTGGGCGACGAGGCGTGGCTGGTCACCGGCCACGCGGAGGTGCGGCGGTTGCTCGACGACGACCGGCTGGGCCGCTCCCACCCCGCGCCGGAGACGGCGGCGCGGTCGGGCGAGTCCGCGCTGTTCGGTGGCCCGCTCGGCGACTTCGCCACCGAGCACGCCGACCACGCGCGGATGCGCTCGCTGCTGCGGCCGCACTTCACACCGGGCCGGGTCCGCGCGCTGCGCCCCCGCGTCGCGTCGCTCACCGAGCGGCTGCTCGACGCGTTCGCGGAGCACGAGCCGCCTGCGGACCTGCACGCCGCGCTCGCCCTGCCGCTGCCGATCCTGGTGATCTGCGAGCTGCTGGGCGTGCCCTACGCGGACCGGGACCGGTTCCGGGAGTGGACCCAGGCGGCCGCCGACGTACGCGACCGGGCCCGGTCCCAGTGGGGAATCGGTGAGCTGTTCGGCTACGGCAGGAGCCTGGTCGCCCGGAAACGGGCCGAACCGGAAGACGACGTGATCTCCCGGCTGGCCGCGACCGAGGGCGTGTCCGACGAGGAGGCCGCGGCACTGGCGATGGCCTTGCTGTTCGCCGGGCACGAGACCACGGTCGTCCAGATCGGGCTCGGTGTGCTGCTCCTGCTGACCTGGCCGGAACAGTGGCAGGCGCTGGTCGACGACCCGGGGCTGGTGCCGGACGCGGTCGAGGAGATCCTGCGGGCGCCCGGCAAGGCATCCGGCGGCCTTCCCCGCTACGCCAGGACGGATCTCGAGATCGACGGCGTTGCCGTCCGGGCGGGTGAGCTGGTGCTGCTCGACCTCGGTGCGGCCAACCACGATCCCGCGGCGTTCCCCGATCCCGACCGCGTGGACGTCACCCGGGCCGAGCACGGGCACCTCGCGTTCGGTCATGGCCCGCGGTACTGCCTCGGTGCCCCGCTCGCCCGGCTCGAGCTGGAGACGGTGCTCACCCAGCTGGTCGTCCGGTTCCCCGGACTGCGCCTGGCCACCGGCCCCGCCGAGCTGACGGTCCGGCGGGACGTGCTCACCGCCGGGCTGACCGAGCTGCCGGTGCGGTGGTGACCGGCAGCTCGGCGAGGCGCCATTCGAGCATGCCGTCGGCCAGCCGGCGCGCCCTGCGCCCGCGTGCCGTGAGCAGGCGGACCGCGTCGTGTGCGAGCACGCAGAAGGCGCCCCGGCAGTAGGCCACGATCTCCTGGTCGGCGGGCAGGTCGGCGAGGTGGTCGGCCAGCTCCTCGAGCGGGACGGACAGCGCGCCGGGGATATGCCCCGCCGCGTACTCCTCCCTCGGCCGCACGTCGAGCACCACGACGTCACCGGAACGCGCGCGCGACAGCAGTTCCTCCCGCGTGACCTGCTCGGTGTCCGGTCCCAGGTATTCCCGCCGGGCCGCCTCAGCGTCCGGCAGATGCTCCGTGGCGACCGTCCGCACCAGCGCGTAGAGGGCGGCCACGTCGGGGCCCGCCAGCCGGTAGTACACCTTCGTGCCGTCCCGGCGGGTCGCCACCAGGTTGGCCTGCTTCAGCGTCTGCAGGTGCGCCGACGCCGTGGTCAGGCCGAGTTCCGCCGCCCTGGCCAGCGCGTCCACCGTGCGCTCGCCCTGGGCCAGCAGGTCCAGCAGCTCCAGGCGCTTGCCGTTGCCGAGTGCCTTGCCCACCCGGGCGAACTGGTCGAACAGCGCTGTCTTCGCGATGCGGTCACCCAATTGATTCTCCAATACTCCTTGGAATAGTGTAGGAGAAACGGAAGGATCTGTCATGACCGACCTCCAGCTCGTGCCCCTCGTGGACGAGGGACTCGGCAACTCCGCCTACCTCCTCGACCTCGGCGACGGCCGGGCGCTGCTGGTCGACGTCAGTCTCGACCTGCGCGCCGCCTGGGCGGCGGCGCGGCGCCGGGGCCTGCGGCCCGCGTTCGCCGCCGACACGCACCTGCACGCGGACTTCCTCTCCGGCGCGCGGCAGCTGGCCGCGACCGAGGGCACCCGGATCCTCGCCTCGGCGGCGGGCCACCGGGAGTTCGCCCACACCGGACTCCGGGACGGGGACGAGGTCGACCTCGGCGGGTTGCGGCTGCGTGCGCTGGCCACCCCGGGGCACACCGAGGAGCACCTGTGCTTCCTGCTGCTCGACGGGGACACTCCGGCCGGCGTGTTCACCGGCGGCTCGCTGCTCGTCGGCTCGGCCGCCCGCACCGATCTCGTCGCGCCCGGCCGCACCGAGGCGCTGGCGCGGCAGCAGTACGCGGCCCTGCGGCGGCTGGCCACGCTGCCCGACGAGGTGGCGGTGTGGCCCACCCACGGCGCGGGGTCGTTCTGCTCCGCACCACCCGGTGCGGAGCGCACGAGCACGATCGGCCGGGAGAAGGCCACCAACCCGCTGCTGCGGGTGGCCGACGAGGACGCCTTCGTCACCGCGCTGACCGGGTCGCTCGGCAGCCACCCGCCGTACTTCCGGTGGCTGGCCGAGGTGAACCGGCGTGGCCCCGAGGTGCTGGACACGCCACCGGATCTGCCCCCGCTGGACGTGCCGGCGGTGCGGTCGCTGCTGGCCGACGGCGCCCTGCTGATCGACGTCCGCCCGGTGCCGGAGTTCGCCGCGGCCCACGTACCGGGAGCGGTGTCCATCCCGCTGCGGCCCGCGTTCGCGCCGTGGCTCGGCTGGCTCGTGGAGCCGGAACGCCCGCTGGTCGTCGTGCGCGGAGCCGGCCAGGACCCGGCCGAGATCGCCTGGCAGGCGGCGAAGATCGGCTTCTCCGGACTGACCGGCGAGCTGGCCGGAGGGCTGGCCGCCTGGGTCGCGGAGGGTGGCGAGACCACCGGCACCCGGCTGGTGCGGCCCGGCCCGCTGGGCCGGGAACGCGTGCTGGACGTCCGGCAGGCGGCCGAGTTCGCCGCGGGCCACGTGCCGGGTGCCGCGCACGTCGAGCTCGGCGCCCTGGCCGCCGGTGCCGGCGCGCTGTCCCGCGAACCGACGGTGGTCATGTGCGGCCACGGCGAGCGCGCGATGAGCGCGGCCAGCCTGCTCGAGCGAGCCGGGCACCGCGACGTCGCCGTGCTCACCGGAGGACCCGGCGACTGGGCGGCGGCGACCGGACGCGAGCCGGAGCGGGGTTCATGACCACGGCGCGGGTCCCGCGGCTGGGCCTGCGGGCCAACCTCGCCCAGTTCAGCCTGCTGGTGGCGGTCAACGCCCTGGTCGGCGGTGTGCTCGGGCAGGAACGCAGCGTCCTGCCCCTGCTGGCCGAGCGGGAGTTCGGCCTGACCGCCTACACGGCGATGCTGACGTACGTGCTCGCCTTCGGGATCACGAAGGCCGCGACCAACTACGTCGCGGGCACCTGGTCGGACCGGTACGGCCGCAAGCCGGTGCTGCTGGCCGGCTGGCTGGTCGCGATCCCGGTGCCGCTGCTGCTGATCTGGGCGCCGCACTGGGGCTGGATCGTGGCCGCCAACGTCCTGCTCGGCATCAGCCAGGGACTGACCTGGTCCACGACGGTCATCATGAAGATCGACCTGGCCGGGCCCGCGCGCCGGGGCCTGGCGATGGGGCTGAACGAGGCCGCGGGCTACGCCGCCGTGGCGGTCACCGCCGTGGCCACCGGCTACCTCGCGGCCCGGTTCGGCCTGCGCCCGGCCCCGTTTCTGCTGGGCGCGTCGTACGTCGCCGTGGGCCTCGGCCTGACGGCGTTGTTCGTCCGCGAGACGCACGACCACGCCCGGCTCGAGGCGGGCAGCCACACCGCGCGCGCCGACGGCAGGCACGACCACCTGCACGCCGGGCTGTCCACCCGGGACGTCTTCCGGCACACCAGCCTCCGGGAACCCGCACTGTCGGCGGCCAGCCAGGCCGGGATGGTGAACAACCTCAACGACGGCCTCGCGATGGGGCTGTTCCCGGTGCTGTTCGTCTCCGCCGGTCTCTCGCTCGGTGAGATGGGGGTGCTCGTCGCGCTGTATCCCGCCGTCTGGGGGCTCGGCCAGCTGATCACCGGCCCGCTGTCCGACGGGTGGGGCCGCAAGCACCTGATCACGGCGGGCATGGTCACGCAGGCCGCCGCGCTCGGCGTGATCGCCGTCGCGGACACGTTCGCCGTCTGGGCGGCGGCCGCCGTGCTGCTGGGCGCGGGCACCGCGATGGTGTACCCGACGCTGCTCGCCGTGGTCGGCGACGTCGCCCACCCCGCGTGGCGTGCCCGCGCGGTCGGGGTGTACCGGCTGTGGCGGGACGGCGGGTTCGCCGTGGGCGCGATCGTGTCGGGCGTGGCCGCGGACCTGTGGGGGCTGCGGGCGGCGATCTGGCTGGTGGCCGCGCTCACCGCGGTCTCGGCACTGGTCGTCGCGGTGCGCATGTACGAGACGCGGCCGGTGCCCCCGCGAGGCGCCCGGGACGGGAGCAGCGGATCCGGCCGGTAGCCGACGCGGTCGGCGGTCGTTCCGTAGAGTGCTGGCACACGACGGAACCGGGGGAGCGATGACCGGCGGATTTCCCGACGAGCGCAGCAGAAACGCCTACCTCGCGGTGTATGACACGCTGCTCGACTGGCCGGTGCCGGCGGAGGAGATCACGGTCGAGACGCGGTTCGGCACCACGCACGTGCGGCGCAGCGGGCCGCCGGACGGCGTTCCGCTCGTGCTGCTGCACGGTGTGCTGGCCACGTCGCTGTCATGGCAGGAGTACGTCGAGCCGCTCGCGCGGCGCTGCGCCGTGTACGCGGTCGACTCGCTGGGCGAGCCCGGCCGCAGCGTCCAGACCGCGCCGATGCCGGATGCGGGATCTGTGGCGGGCTGGCTGGCCGAGGTGCTGGCCGGGTTCGGCCTCGACCGTGCCCACCTGGCGGGTATCTCCCGCGGTGGCTGGCTGGCGCTCAACCTCGCGTGCCGCGCGCCGGAGCGGGTCGCGTCGGTGACCGCGTTCGATCCGCTGGGGCTCGCCCCGATGGGCATGCGGCAGTACCGGTGGATGGCCGCCGGGCTGGCGGTGATGCTGGCCCCGCGGTGCGTCCGGCGGCGGTTCGGGCCGGGCTCACGCTACAGCGCGTTTCTCGACGAGCGGCACCGGCGCCTCGTGCTCGCGCAGTGGCGGCACCGCACGACCGTGTTCATGGGCGACACGATCACCGACGACCAGTGGCGGTCGATCCCGGTGCCGGTGACACTCGTGCTGGGCGGCCGCAGTCCCGCGCACGATGCCGGTGAGGTGCGCCGCAAGCTCGCGGCCGTCGCACCCGGGATCACCGTCGACGTGATTCCCGGCGCCGGTCACGGCATGGACCTCCTGCGGCCCGACCTCGTGGTGGAGCGGATCCTCCGCATGGTCGGCTAGAGCGAATTGGGGGAGCCGTGGCCCGCTGGTTGTGTCCGCAAAGGACGGACAAGGATGGCGGGGTGCTCGCCGACGATGATGCCCACGTGGTCCGTCCACCGCCGTGCCGCGCACCGGTTCCGGTGATCGCGAGGGAGGGAGGGAGCCTTCCTTTGGTGCGAAAGGAGTCTTCGCTGTCCTCAGTGGAGTATCGGACACCGTGTGTGACCCCGCTTCCACCCGTGTGAGTGGTGCACCTGACTCGCTACATCGCTAGTGTCGGTGGTGATCACTTCGACTGGGGAGAGTTCATGACGGACACGGTGGTTCCCGGTGTTGCGCAGTCGGGTCAGGTGTTGTTGCGGGAGGCCGCGGAGTTCGCGGCTGCGGCGGCGCGGTGTCAGGCCCGGATGTTGGAGACGCTGGCGGAGTATCGCCGGTTGCGGGGCCGGGCGCGGGATGTGCCGCAGGAGGTGGCGTTGGTGCTGGCGGTGACCGAGCGGGCCGCCGCCCGGCAGCTCGATCTCGCTGACGCGCTGGTGACCCGCCTGCCGCGGACGTTGGCGGCGTTGCGACGTGGGGAGATCGATGCGTACAAGGCCGCCAAGGTGCACGAGCCCACCGCGTGCCTGACCGACGAACAAGCGAGGGAGGTGGATGCCCGGATGGCGGAGAAGCTGGTGGGCAAGAACCCGCCGAACCTGCGTGCCGCCGTGCAGCGGCAGGTGCACCGGGTCGATCCCGGGGGTGCTGCGGTGCGGGCCCGGCGTCGGCGGGCTGAGCGGCGGGTGGAGCTGGTGCACGGTGAGGACGGGATGGCGACGCTGGTGGCGGATCTGC
>NZ_PVNH01000002.1 GCF_003001955.1 Prauserella shujinwangii
GACTCGTCGGCGGCATCCCCTGGTTCGTCCCACCACCCCACGTCGACCCCCGCCGAAGACCCCGCCGCAACACCCTCCACACCAGACACCCGGCCGCACTCGCCGCCTGACCGGCAACCAGCCGCCGGGTGGGCGGGCGTGCCGCGGCGCCGGTCGGTACCGCCGTCCATGCCGACGCCGCCCGACCCGGTGCGGCAGGAGGCCGCGCACGCGCGCCGGATCGAGGCCGCAACGACGTCCCCGCCTCAGAGGCCGAGGCCGCGCAGCACGATGGCGAACCCCCGGCGGAACTCCTCCTCCGGCGGGATCGTCGCGGCGTCCGCCGCGGTCTCCGCCAGGATCGGGAACTCCTCCGGCGGCAACGCGGCCAGCGCCGCGGTGCCCGGCCCGGACAGCGGCCCGAAATGCGCCACCTGCAGCGCGCCGAACACGTACCCCAGGATCGTCCGGAACGCGATCACCCGCTGCTCGCCCGTCAGACCCGCGTCCGTGAGCACGGCCAGCACCGTCTCGCCCCAGCGGCGGGAGCTGGGCGACCGGTGCCGGTGGGTCAGCAGCAGCGGGACCACACCCGGGTGGCCGGACACGGCTACCCGGACCCGGTCGGCGAGGACGCCAAGGCGCTTCGCCGGCCCGCCCCTCGGCACGTGCAGGTCGACCGCCCGCAGGACCAGGTCGACCACCAGCTCCTCGAGCTGGCTCCGGTCGGAAACGTAGCGGTACAGCGACATCGTGCCCATGCCCAGCTCCCCGGCGACCGTGCGCATCGACACGGCGGCGAGCCCGTCACGGTCGACGACGGCCAGCGCCGCGGCGGCGATCTGGGTGAGCGTCAGGGATCGGGGGCGTGGCATGAGATTTGACAGCGTACAACCTACGCGCATAGCTTCGTAAGCGTACACCTTACGCCTACGAAGGGGCGCCCATGGAACAGGTCGTCGAGCGGGAACTGGTCACCGTCACCGGGGAGCGGGTCCGGGTACCGCACCCGGACCGCCTGGTACACCTGCAGTTCCGGCGGTTCGCCGGGTGCCCGATCTGCAACGTCCACCTGCGGTCGGTGGTACGCAGGCACGAGGAGATCACCGCCGCGGGCATCGTGGAGGTCGTCTTCTTCCACTCGCCCGCCGCCGAGTTACGCGACCACGACCTGCCCTTCGCGGTCGTCGCCGACCCGGGCAAGCGCTACTACCGGGAGTTCGGGGTGGAGTCGAGCCGCCGCGCCCTGCTGCACCCACGGACCTGGGGAGCGATCCTGCGCGGCTCGGGACTGACCCTGCTGGGCGCCTTCCGGCCGCCGGCCACCCGGCAGGAGGGCGGACGGCTCGGCCTGCCTGCCGACTTCCTGATCGACCCGAGCGGCCGGATCCTCGCCGCGAAGCGTGGCGAGCACGCCTACGACCAGTGGTCGGTCGACGAGCTGCTGTCCCACGCGAGAGCCGGGACGAGCCGGTGACCGCTAGACGTGCATGCTCGTCGCGAACTGATGGGTGGCCGCGTCGACGATGTCGGCCGGGGTCGCCTCGATCTCCCCGCCGAGCCAGGCGATCAGCAGCTCGGCGAGGCCACCGACGAACAGCAGCGCGTTGATCTCGTCCCGCGGCGACGGCAGCGCCGCGGCACCGTACAACGCGGCCGCCTGCGTCACCACCAGCCGGGCGAACGTCCGCAGCAGCTCGTGCCTGCGCCCCCGCAACGACGCCGAGGCCGACGACTCGACCATCGCCGCGCGCCCCTTGCGCGGGTCCTCGGTGAGCATGTCGACGAACGCCGTGAGCGCCGCCCGCGCCTTCGCACCCGCGTCGCCCTCGGTGTCCCGCAGCGCGGCCAGTGCCCGCTCGCCGATCTCCTCCGCCACCCGGTCCACCACGGCCAGCAGCAGCTCGTCGCGGCTCCGGAAGCTCTCGTAGAAGTACCGCTCGGTCAGCTTGGCGTGCGCGCACACCGCCGTCATCGTCGTCCGCTCGTAGCCCACCGTGCCGAGCAGGTCGAGACCGGCCTCGAGCAGCTTCGCCCTGCGCTCGGCCTTGCGGTCCTCCGCGCTGACGCCCCGGTACGGGCGGATCGGTGACGACATCGGCCCATCTTGACAGACAGCCCTTCCTGTCCAAGAGTTGACAGGACGTCCTGTCAGTTCGAGGAGGCACCGATGGGCAAGGTCCTGGCACCCGCTCCGGACCGCAGTACCCTGCGCGCGATCCCCGGCGACCCCGGACTGCCGCTGATCGGCTACGGGCACCGCTACATCCGCGATCCGCTCCGCCTGTGGTGGGAGCGCTACGAGCGCTACGGACCCGTCTCCTGGTTCGGCGCCTTCGGCTCGCCCTGCGTGTCCCTGCTCGGCCCGGACGCGTGCGAGGTGGCACTCACCAACCGGGACAAGGCCTTCGCCAACGGCGACGGCTGGCGCGCGCTCATCGGGCCGTTCTTCGACCGCGGCCTGATGCTGCTCGACTTCGACGAACACCTCGCGCACCGGCGGCTGATGCAGCAGGCGTTCACCAACGAGCGGCTCGCCCGCTACGCCGCCGCGCTCAACCCCGCCATCGACGCCGGTCTCGACCGGTGGCGGCCCGGTCCCCGCTTCCGCGCCTACCCGGCGGCCAAGAAGCTCACCCTGGACCTCGCGACGAGCATCTTCATGGGCGGCGCCGAGCACACGCCGCCCGCGGAGATGGACCGGATCAACCGGGCGTTCATCGACTGCGTGCAGGCCGCCACCGCGCTCGTGCGGTTCCCCGTTCCCGGCGGCCGGTGGCGGCGCGGACTCGTCGGCCGGAGGCGCCTGGAGCGCTTCCTGCGCGAGTACCTGCCCGCGCGGCGGGCGGGCGACGGCGACGACCTGTTCTCCGTGCTGTGCCGGATCGAGGACGAGGACGGCACCCGGTTCAGCGACGAGGACGTGCTCAACCACATGATCTTCCTGCTGATGGCCGCCCACGACACCTCGACCATCACGATCTCCACGATGATGGGCTACCTCGGCCAGCATTCCGAATGGCAGGAACGCTGCCGCACCGAGTCCCTCGCGATCGGCACCCCGGTGCCCGGCCTCGCCGAACTCGCCACGCTCGAATCGCTGGACCTGGTGATGAAGGAGTCGATGCGGCTCGTCTCACCGGTGCCCACGATGGCCAGGACGACGGTCAAGGACACCGAGGTGCTGGGCTACTTCCTGCCCGCGGGCACGATGGTGGCGGTCACCCCGCACTTCAGCCACCACCTGCCCGGCTACTGGCCGGATCCGGAGCGGTTCGACCCCGGCCGGTTCGCGCCCGACCGCCGCGAGGACAAGGTGCACCGCTACGCGTGGGAACCGTTCGGCGGCGGTGTCCACAAGTGCCTGGGCATGCACTTCTCCGGCGTCGAGATCAAGCTCGTGCTGCACCACCTGCTGCTGCGGTTCGCCTGGAGCGTCCCGCCGGACTACCGGACCCCGCTGGACTTCACGTCGCTGCCGTTCCCGAAGGACGGCCAGCCCGTCGACCTGCGTCTCAGGTCAGCGCGCACCGCGTGACGAGGTCGGCCGGGCCGGCGCCGGCGGGCCGGGGCACGGTCGCCGACGGCGGTGGCGGCGTACCCCTGGTCAGCAGCCGCTCCAGCGCGGTGAACGCGCTGCGGTGGCACGGCGCGAGCGCCCGCAGCCGCTCGGGATGGGCGTCGACCAGCGAGTCGACGTGGGTGCCGTCCTCGATCCGGTAGTACCGGTGCAGCGCCGACCGCCCCCGCTCGCGCACCATCTCCGCGTAGACGTCGGAGCCGGCGGCGATCGGCAGCAGGGCGTCGAGCGTGCCGTGCACGGTCAGCAGTGGCTTGCCGATGCGGCCGGTGAGCCCGATCCGCGCCACCGCCTCGTGCACCTCACTCGGCCGGGACGCGTAGTCGTAGTCCGCGTCGCAGGCGGGCGTGCCGGGCTCGCAGAAGGGCGTACCGGCCTCGGTCTCGCCGTCGAAGCCGGGGTCGATCTCCTCCCGGTAGACCCGCTGGGTCACATCCCAGTAGTAGTCGTAGTGGAACGGCCACAGGAACTCCGAGCCCTCCGCGAAGCCCGCGGCGAGCAACTCGGCGCGGGCCCCGGCGGCATCCGGACCGCCGTCGGCGTACCGGGGGTAGGCCGACAGCGCGGCAGGCAGGAAGTCCACCAGGTTCGGGCCGCGTTCCGACCAGAGCGTGCCCTCCCAGTCGACGCCGCCGTCGTAGAGCTCGGGATGGTTCTCCAGCTGCCAGCGCACGAGGTAACCGCCGTTGGACAGCCCGGTCGCGATGGTGCGTGCCGGAGGGCGGTGGTAGCGCTGCGCCACTACCGCCTTCGCCGCCCTCGTCAGCTGGGTGACCCGGTGGTTCCACTCGGCGATGGCGTCGCCGGGGCGGTCGCCGTCGGCGTGGAACCGCAGGCCGGTGTTGCCCTTGTCGGTCGCGGCGAACGCGTAGCCGCGCGCGAGCACCCAGTCCGCGATCGCCCGGTCGTTCGCGTACTGCTCGCGGTTGCCGGGTGTCCCGCTCACCACGAGGCCGCCGTTCCACCGCTCGGGCAGGCGGATGACGAACTGGGCGTCGTGCCCCCACCCGTGGTTGGTGTTGCTCGTCGAGTCGTCCGGGAAGTAGCCGTCGATCTGTACCCCGGGCACCGGTCCCGGCACCGGCAGCGCGGCCTGCGTCAGCCCCGCCCAGTCCGCCGGGTCGGTGTGGCCGGTGCGTGCCGTGCCCGCCGTCGTCAGGTCGGGAAGGCAGGCCACCTGCTGGTGTTCGGCCCCCGGCACGTGCACCCAGCGCGCCACCCGGCATCCCGCCGGGCGCTCGGCCGCCACGGCCGGAGCCGTCACCGCCACCAGCAGCCCGGCCAGCAGTGCCGGCAGCACCGTCACCAGCCTGCGCATCGCGACCTCCCAGATCGTCGTCGGTCCGGTCGCGAGAACAGTAGAAAGCGGCGCGGCGGCGCGAAATGGGCACGCACCCCATGAACCGGGCGCCGGAGGTGGCCGTGACCTACACGGCCCGCACCGTCACCGCAGCATCGGAGCTTCCAGGAACTGCTCCGGGACCGCGAACGCGTCGACGAGTGTGCGGGCGTGCGGGCGGAGCTCCTGGCACAACTGGTTCACGGCGGCCGCCACCGCCTTCGACCGGGTGCTGGTCAGCCTTCCGTGCTCGGCGAACCACGCCCGGTCGGCCTCGATCTCGGACAGCACGTACAGATCGCACAGCCGCTCCAGCAGCCGCTTCGCCGCCGGATCGGCGCACCGGTCGATCGCCGCGACGAACGCCTCCAGGACCAGCCGTTCCACGTGCACCCTTCCGGCGAGCAGCACGTGGTCCTGCGCGTCGTTGAACAGGTCGAACGCGTTCTCCGCCGTCGCCCGCCGGAGCCTGCGCGCCACCCCGCTCAGCACGTGCTCCTCGCGGTCCTCGAAGACCCGGCACTGCCAGGCCCGGTCGAACAGCACGCTGTCGTCGTCGCGGCCGGGGCCCGCCTCCAGGATCCGGTCCACCACCTTGCGGGCCGAGGTCCGCTCGATGACGGAGTCCACGAACTGCTCGGCGAGGAACCGCAGCGTCGCCAGCGGGCTCATGTCGGAGAAGTCGTCCCGGTACTGCGTCAGCAGCCCGCGCGCGACGAGCTGCAGCAGGACCGTGTTGTCGCCCTCGAACGTCGTGAACACGTCGGTGTCGGCCTTGAGCGAGGGCAGGATGTTCTCGGCGAGGTAGCCGGCGCCGCCGCACGCCTCGCGGGCGGTCTGGATCGTCCGCGTGGTGTGCCAGGTGGACAGTGCCTTGAGCCCGGCGGCGCGCGACTCCAGTTCCCGCTGCCTGCGCTCGTCGACCTCGCCACTCGCACTCTGGATCTCGTGCAGGCTGGCCACGAGCTCCTCCTGCGCGAAGTGCAGCGCGTACGTCCTGGCGATCGCGGGCAGCAGCTTCCGCTGGTGCGCGAGGTAGTCGAGGACGGCGATCTCCTCACCGGTGTCGGGCCGGAAGAACTGCCGCCGCCGCTCGGCGTACCGGGTGGCGATCGTGAGGGCGCGCTTGGCCGCGCTGCCCGCGCTGCCCGCCACGCTGATGCGGCCGCGCACGAGCGTGCCGAGCATCGTGAAGAACCGCCGGTTGTCGCTCTCGATCGGGCTGCCGTACGTGCCGTCCTCGGCCACGTCGCCGTAGCGGTTGAGCAACGCGGTCCTCGGGACGCGTACGTGGTCGAAGTAGAGCCGCCCGTTGTCGACGCCGTTCAGCCCCGCCTTCGGGCCACAGTCCTCGATGCGCACGCCCGGCACGGGCCTGCCCTCGTCGTCGCGGATCGGCACGAGCAGCGCGTGCACGCCGCGGCTCTCCCCGCCGGTGACCAGCTGCGCGAAGACCACCGCGAGCCTGCCGTCGCGCGCGGCGTTGCCGATGTAGTCCTTGCGCGCCGACTCGTCGGGCGTGTGGACGACGAACTCCCGCGTTCCGGCGTCGTACGTGGCGGTGGTGCGCAGGTTCTGGACGTCCGAGCCGTGTCCGGTCTCGGTCATCGCGAAGCAGCCGAGCAGGTCCAGCTCCATGATCCGGCGCAGGTACTCCTCGTGGTGCCTGCGGGTGCCGAGCAACTGCACGGCGCCGCCGAACAGCCCCCACTGCACACCGGCCTTCACCATCAGCGAGAGGTCGCCGAACGCCAGCATCTCGAACGAGGTGATCGAGCCGCCGATGTCCTCGCCACCGCCGTACTCCCGGGGGAAGCCCAGCCGGGGCCGTCCCGTGGCGGCCAGCTCCCGCAGCTGGTCGAGGACCTGCGCGCGGTGGGTCTCCACGTCCAGCCCGTACGGCTCGCGGAACTTCGTGTCGGCGACCTGCTCGCGGATCTCCCTGCGGATCTTCGCCCAGCGCCCGTCGAGCAGCTCCGTCAGCGCGGCGGGGTCCACTTCGGTCGCGGTCGGCAGCGAGGACGTCATGGCTCCAGGCTGCCCGAACCGGCGGCCTTCCGCAGCGCGGCTCGTGAGTGCGGAACGTGGTGAGAACGACGTTGTGCGCTCACGAGGCGTCCGGGCCCTGGGCGCGCAGGTCGTCGACCTTCGCCATCGCCTCCCGCAGCTCGGCCAGCCACGACTCGGCGTGCTGGCCCACCAGCCGGACGGCCCAGGCCAGCGCCTCCGAGCGCGAGCGGGCCACTCCCGCGTCCACGAGCGTGTCCAGCACGCGGCGCTCCGGCTGCCGCAGCCGCGTCATCACCGGCGCCGACAGGGTGGTGAACAGTTCCCGCGTGCCGCCGACGCGGGCGCCCCACGAGACCTTCCTGCGGTAGCGGTGCTCCGCCTGCCTCGCGATCTCGATCCGCGCGTCCCGGGTCTCCTCGCGGAACCGGCTGATCCGGCCGGACTCCGCCGCCGCCCGCTCGGCGTCGTCGGCGTACTCGCCCGGCAGCGGCGGCAGCTCGCCGACCACCAGGATCTCCTCCCGGTCGACGGTGATCTCCGGGTCGCCGGTGAACCAGTCGTCGGGCAGCCTGCCGCTGAACCACGCCGCCGCGTCGGCCGCGCTGGGCACCTCGCCCTGCTGCCAGCCGCCCCGCACCTTCCAGCCACGTCCCATGATCGCCTCCGCGATGATTACATGATTACATCGCTGCCGAACTTACGCCGAATCGCGGAGTGTGGACACGGTGTTCTCCGAGGGCGGACGCGTCAGCTCGCGAGCGCGGCCACCAGTTCGCCCGCCGTGGTGACGGGCCGCTCGCACACGTAACCGCGGCACACGTACGCCGCGGGCCCGCCGTCCACGAGCGGGCGGTCCGCGAGCAGCGGCACACCCGTGGCCTCGGGTGAACCGGCCAGCACCACGGCGCCTCCCGGCACGGCACGGGCGGCCTCGACGTGCAGGTCCGACCGCGTGGCCGCGTCCGGGCCGACCACCGCCACCTGCACCGGGCCGGACCGCAGCGCCTCCGCCGCGGTGAGCCAGTGCCCGGCGAAGCGGGGCACCCTGGCGGCGAGCATGCCCGCCCGGCTGATCGCCCGCTCGCAGGCGTCCCGGTACCGGCTCGTCTGTTCCGGGCCGGCGAGCGCCGAGGCGGTGAGCAGTGCGCCCGCGAGCGCGGAGGCCCCGGACGGGCTGGCGTTGTCGGTGGGGTCCGCGGGCCGCTGCACCAGCGCCTCCGCGTCGTCGGCGGTGTCGTAGAAGACGCCGGGCTCCTCGCCCGCGAACCGGGCCAGTGCCGTGTCGAGCAGGCCCGTGGCCCGGGTCAGCCACACCGGCTCCCCGGTCGCCTGGTGCAGCGCGAGCAGGCCCTCCGCGAGGCAGCCGTAGTCCTCGAGCACCCCGGCGGCATCGCCCACGGCACCGTCCCGCGAGCTGCGGCGCAACCTGCCGTCCACGAGGTGCCGGTCGAGCACCAGGCCCGCCGCGGCCGCCGCGGCGTCGACCCACTCCGGCCGTTCCAGCGCGACCCCCGCCTCGGCGAGCGCCGTGATCGCCAGCCCGTTCCACGCCGCGATCACCTTGTCGTCCCGCGCGGGCTGCGGGCGCCGCGAGCGCGCGTCGAGCAGCCTGGCCTGCACGCGCAGCCAGCGGGCCGGGTCGGCCGGGTCCTCGGGCAGGCGCAGCGTCGACGCCCCGTACTCGAACGTGCCCTCCGGGGTCACGCCGAACAGCTCGGCGGCCCAGGCGCCGTCGTCCGGGCCGAGCACCTCGGCCAGCTGCGCGGGCGTCCACACGTACGTCAGCCCCTCGACGCCCTCGGTGTCGGCGTCCAGCGACGCCGCGAAGCCGCCCTCGGCGGTGCGCAGGTCCCGCAGCAGGAACTCGGCGGTCTCCCCGGCGACCCGCCTGGCGAGCGCGGAGTCCGTCCGGCGGGACAGGTGCGCGTACACCCGCAGCAGCAGGGCGTTGTCGTAGAGCATCTTCTCGAAGTGCGGCACGACCCATGCCTCGTCCACCGAGTACCGGGCGAAGCCGCCCGCGAGCTGGTCGTAGATCCCGCCGCGCGCCATCGCCTCAGCGGTCGACTCCACAAGAGACAGCGCCTCACGCGATCCCGTGCGCTCGTAGTGCCGCAGCAGGAACTCGAGCACCATCGACGGCGGGAACTTCGGTGCGCCACCGAAACCGCCGTGCTCGCGGTCGGCCTCACCGGCGAGCTTGGTGACCGCCCGGGCGAGCGTCTCGTCATCCACTGTGGACTCCCGCAGCGGACCGGTCTGCTCGGCGAGGTGGCTCACGATCTTGCCGGCACCCTCGCGGAGCTCGCCCGGCCGCTCGGCCCACGCCTGCGCCACCGCGACGAGGAGCTGTTTGAACGACGGCATCCCGTGCCGCGGCGCGGGCGGATAGTAGGTGCCGCAGTGGAACGGCTCCCCCTCCGGCGTCAGGAAGCAGGTCATCGGCCAGCCGCCCTGGCCGGTCATCGCCTGGGTGGCCGTCATGTACACGGCGTCGATGTCGGGCCGCTCCTCGCGGTCGACCTTGATGTTGACGAAGTGCTCGTTCATCAGGGCCGCGGTCTCCGGGTCCTCGAACGACTCGTGCGCCATCACGTGACACCAGTGGCACGCCGCGTACCCGATCGACAGCAGGATCGGCACGTCGCGCCGTTTCGCCTCCGCGAGTGCCTCAGGGCTCCACGGCCACCAGTCCACCGGGTTTCCGGCGTGCTGCAACAGGTACGGCGATGTGGCGCTGGCTAGGCGGTTCACGGTTCCAGCGTCTCACACGGGTACGGGCTACGCCGTCTCCCCGTCCTGCCGCCGCCGTACGAGCACCTCGACCCCGTCGAGCAACCGCTCCAGCCCGAACTCGAAGGCCCTTGCGGGATCGCCCGCGCCCATCTCCTCCCCCGCGACCGGGCCGACGACCGCCGCCGTCGGATACCGGTCAGCGTCGAACACCTTCTCCAGCAGCGGCGCGTACCGTTCCCACCACGCGTCGTCGGTCAGTCCGGTCCGCTGCTCGGCCTCCGCGGCCTCGATCGCGCCGCGCACGGCGCCGTGGACGTAGTTGCCGACGAGCGTGACCACCAGCTCCATCTCGATGGGAGACAGCCCGGTGCCCGCGACGGCACGCAGCTCCTGGTCGTACTTCGCGATGAAGTTCGGCCCGAGCAGCGGCCTGCTCGCCGCCACCTGCAGCAGCCAGGGATGGCGGAGATAGAGGTCCCAGCTCCGCCGCGCGACAGCCTCGAGCGCGGCCCGCCAGCCCGGCGGCTCGGTCTCCGGCTCGGTCAGCTCGCCGTAGACCCGGTCGACCATGACGTCGACGAGCTCAGCCTTGCCCGGCACGTAGCCGTACAGCGACATCGCGGTGACCCCCAGTTCGCCCGCGATCCGCCGCATCGACACGGCGGCCAGGCCCTCCGCGTCGGCGACGGCGATGGCCTTCGCCACGATGCCCTCGACGTCGAGCCTCGGCTTCGGGCCCCGGCGCGGACGCTCCTGGACTCCCCAGAGCAGCTCGATGCTCCGCCGGGGATCGCCACTGCCGCTGTACACGCTCGCCACACCGGCACCCTATCCGCAACCCTTGCACTCTCTACACCGTAGAGATATCATCGCGCAGCTCTCTCTACAACGTATAAAGTTTGAGGTGGGGATGAACCGATCAGATCCGGCCGTGCTGGCCGAGGACCTGCACAAGACCTACGGAGACACGGCCGCGCTCGCCGGGTTCGACCTCGAGGTGCCCGCGGGCACCGTGCACGGCCTGCTCGGACCCAACGGCGCCGGAAAGACCACCGCCGTGCGGGTGCTGGCGACCCTCACCCAGCCGGACTCGGGCACGGCGCGGGTCGCCGGGTTCGACGCCGTCCGGGATCCGATCCGCGTCCGCCGGCGAATCGGGCTGGTCGGGCAGCAGGCCGCGGTCGACGAGATCCTGACCGGCAGGCAGAACCTCGTGCTGTTCGGCAGGCTGTACCACCTGGGGGCCGCCGCGGCCGCGCGGCGGGCCGACGAACTGCTGGAGCGGTTCGGGCTCACCGAGGCCGCGGGCAGGGCGGCGGGTCAGTACTCCGGCGGCATGCGCAGGCGGCTCGACCTCGCGGCGAGCCTCATCCTGTCGCCCGCCGTGCTGTTCCTCGACGAGCCGACCACCGGCCTCGACCCGAGGGCGCGCACCGAGGTGTGGGAGTCCGTCCGGCAACTGGCGGCCGCGGGCACCACGATCCTGCTCACCACGCAGTACCTCGACGAGGCCGATCAGCTCGCCGGCCGCATCTCCGTGGTCGACCACGGGCGGGTCATCGCGGAAGGCAGCCCCGACGAGCTCAAGCGGCGCATCGGGACCGACCGGCTCGACGTCGTGGTGCGGCACGCCGCCGACCTGCCCGCCGTCGCGCGGCTCGTCGGCGGCGTGGCCTCCGGCGCGGCCGAGTCCGACCGGGACCGACGCCGGGTCAGCGCCCCGGTCCGGGACGGCATGGCCGCACTGACCACGCTCGTCCGGGCGCTCGACGACGAGGGCATCGAGGCGGTGGACGTGGGCCTGCGCCGCCCTTCTCTCGACGAGGTGTTCCTGCGGCTCACCGGTGAGAACAAGGACAAGGAGGTGGCGGCGTGACCGCACCCGTGCTCTCGCACTCGTCGCTGGAGCGCCTGCGCTGGGTGGTCGCCGACGGGTGGGCCGTCACCCGCCGCGACCTCCTGCACTGGGCCAACCGGCCGGGACAGGTCGTGGCGAACGTGCTGTTCTCGGTGATGGTCCTGCTGCTGTTCGCCTACCTCTTCGGCGGGGCGATGACCGTGCCGGGCGGCGACTACCGGGAGTTCCTCGTGCCCGGAGTGCTGGCGATGACCATGATCTTCGGCGTCGAGGGCACGTTCACCGCGGTCAACAACGACATCGCACGAGGCGTCACCGACCGGTTCCGGTCGATGCCGATGGCCCCGTCGGCCGTGGTGGTCGGCCGGTGCGCGGCGGACATGCTCAACGCCGCGCTGACGCTGGCCGCCCTCGTCGCCGCGGGTCTGGCGATCGGCTGGCGCTGGCACGAGGGCCTGCTGTCCGCGCTGGCCGCGTTCGGCCTGCTGTTGCTGCTCCGTCTGGCGATGCTGTGGCTGGGCATCTACCTCGGGCTGGTGCTGCGGAGTCCGGAGTCGGTGATGGCGCTGCAGATCCTCGTGTGGCCGCTGGGCTTCCTGTCCAACGCCTTCGTGCCACCCGGAACCATGCCCGGCTGGCTCGGCACCGTCGTCGAGTGGAACCCGCTGTCCGCCACGGTGGCCGCGACCAGGGAGCTGTTCGGCAATCCCGGCTGGCAGGGGACGGCGTGGCCGGCGCAGCACCCGGCGCTCGCGGCGATCGCCTGGTCAGCGCTGTTCATCGCCGTGTTCCTGCCGCTGTCCGTCCGCCGCTACCGACTGCTGAGCAGGTGAGGCCTGCCTCGTGAGTGCGGAACGTGGTAAGAACAACGTTCCTCACTCACGAGGCGTGGGCTCCTCGGCGGGCTCCTCGGCATCCTTGCCGTCGGCGCCCTCGTCGGCCGGGGCGTCGAAGCTCGCGGGCAGGCGCTTGAGGTGCTTGGTCATCGACCGCACGAGCAGCGCGACCGCGATGAGGAACAGCAGCAGGAGCAGCAGGCCGACGGGCGAGGACTTGCCGAAGTCCTCGCCCTGACCGCCGCCGTCGCCGTTGCCCGGCTGCTGCTGGGTCAGCGCCGCCGCACCGGCCATGACCGGCACCACGGCGAAGGCCGGAAGAGTCATGTGTTCACCCGCTCTCGGATACCCGCGAACAGATCGTCCTCCGGCAGCGTGCTGTCGACAAGCGAGCGCACCAGCTCGTACTCCTCGGTGGGCCACACCTCGCGCTGCATGTCCAGCGGCACGGCGAACCAGCGGCTGTTCGGGTCGATCTGGGTGGCGTGGGCCTTCAGCGCCTCGTCGCGCACCTCGAAGTAGTCGTCGCAGCGCACCCGCGTGGTGACGCGTTCCATGACGTCGGCCTTGTCCGGGTCCCAGCGGTTGAGCCACTCCTGGTACGGCGACTCGAGGCCTCGCGCGACCAGGCTCTCGTGGAAGGCGGTGATCTTGGCCCGGGAGAAGCCGTGCGAGTAGTAGAGCTTCAGCGGCTGCCACGGCTCCCCCGCGCCGGGGAAACGCCCGGGGTCCGGCGCGGCGTCGAACGCGGCCACCGACACCTCGTGGCAGCGGATGTGGTCGGGGTGGGGATACCCACCGTTCTCGTCGTAGGTGACCACGACGTGCGGACGGAACTCGCGCATCACGCGCACCAGCGCCTCGGTGGACTCCTCCAGCGGCACGAGCGCGAAGCAGCCCTCCGGCAGCGGCGGCAGCGGCTCGCCCTCCGGCAGCCCGGAGTCGACGAAACCGAGCCAGCGGTGGTGCACGCCGAGGATCTTCGCCGCCCGCGCCATCTCCTCCCGCCGGACCTCGGCCATGTTCGTGTGCACCTCGGGCCGGTCCATCGCCGGGTTGAGCACGCTGCCCGCCTCGCCACCGGTGCAGGTGACGACCATGACCTCGTGCCCCTCGGCCACGTAGCGCGCCATCGTGGCGGCGCCCTTGCTCGACTCGTCGTCGGGGTGGGCGTGCACCGCCATCAGCCGGAGCCCCGCCCCCACGCTGGTCGCCGCCTGTCCGTCAGATCCCGCCATGCCCGACTGGTCCCTTCTCACCCAGTTTCCGCGGACCCGCCGGTCCGCGGCTCACCGCCTGCGCGGATACTCGTCACGCGAGGCCAGCGTTCATTGTCCTCACCACCACGACATCAACGATCGGAGGCCTGCTTTGCTTCCCGGACAGGCGACGTCCTCCGACGCGGTGCCCGCGGACCGCTACGGCAAGGTCCGGCCCCCAGGGACGACACAGCGGCCGCTCCGGGGCTGGCGGCTGTGGGTGTTCCTCGCCGTGGCACTGCTCGCCGCGGGCAGCGTCGCCTTCGTGGGCTACCGCAACCTGGGAGAGGCACCGATCGAGGCGCAGCGGGTGGCCTTCGCCGAACGTCCCGGCAACGCGATGGAGGTGACCATCGACGTGCTGCGGGACGACCCGCGGCGGGCGGCGGTGTGCATCGTCCGGGTGCGGGACATCTCCGGCGCCGAGAGCGGGCGCCGGGAGGTCTACGTCCCGCCGGGCGGGGAACGGTTCTCGACGGTGGTCCGCAGCACCACGAGGCCCGTGACGGCCGACGTGTACGGCTGCTCGTACAATGTTCCCGAGTATTTGTCAACCCCCGAGCGGCCAACGGGGTGAACAGTGCGCTCAATGCCCGTTGAGCGGTGAACTGAGCAGCATTGATGTTGCCGTTCGTGTTATCCTGATCTACCGGCACGGCCCCAGGCGGGCCGTGTTTTTCCTTTATCACAGCCACGCCAACGTGGCGGCCGGCTTGTATACCCAAGCCCGGCAGGCCCTAGGAGGAGATGGTGACCGTGAGCGACACCAAGGTGACCTGGCTGACCCAGGAAGCCTACGACAGGCTCAAGAGCGAGCTCGACGAACTGATCGAGAATCGTCCGGTCATCGCCGCGAAGATCAACGACAGCCGGGAAGAGGGCGACCTCAAGGAGAACGGGGGCTACCACGCCGCCCGCGAGGAGCAGGGTCAGCAGGAAGCCCGGATCCGGCACCTGCAGGAGCTGCTGCGCACCGCCAAGGTCGGCGAGGCGCCCAAGAACGACGGCGTCGCCGAGCCTGGCATGGTGCTCACGGTGCGCTACGAAGGCGATGACGAGGACGAGAAGTTCCTCCTCGCCACCCGCGAGGAGGGTGCGGAGGGCGAGCTGGAGGTCTACTCGCCCGACTCGCCACTGGGGAAGGCCCTCCTCGGCGCCAAGGAGGGTGAGGCGCGGGAGTACGAGCTGCCCAACGGCCGTACCCAGAAGGTCACGCTGATCAAGGCCGTGCCCTACGGGTCCTGACACTTGCCGGACGCGCCGGCTCGTGGGTGCGAAAGCGCCGCGCCGCGGAGCGGCTCCACCAGGGGGTGGGGTCAGGCGACGGGCGGGCGTGCTCACTCACGAGCCAGGCGCTCCAGCAGCGGCCGCACGCGTTGCGGCACCGGGGTGGACAGCGCGATCGAGGTGGACGTGCGCCGCACCCCCGGCACCCCGACCACCTCGTCGATCACCCGCTGCAGGTCGTCGTTGGAGCGGGCCACCATGCGCACGAACAGGTCCCCCTGACCGGTGGTGGCGTGTACCTCGCACACCTCGTCGATCGCCGCCAGCGCCGCGGACACTTCCGACCGCCTGCCCTGGGCGATCTCCAGCACGGCGAACGCGGTGAGCCCGTAGCCCATCGCCGCCAGGTCGAGCTCCGGCGGGAAGCCGGTGAGCACGCCACGTTCGGTCAGCCGGTCCAGCCGTGCCTGCACCGTCCCGCGGGCGACGCCGAGTCTGCGCGCGCACTCCAGCACGCCGAGCCGGGGAACGTCGGTGAGGAGCAACAGCAGGCGCGCGTCGAGGGCGTCGAGCGAGTACCCGGCCACGGACTGCCTCCCTGGGCAAACTGCCTGATTCGATCACCGGATTCTGGCTTTCCCTGAGCAGATTGTCCAGCGACTCAGAGCTCTGTTGCTCAGACTGCCCGGCCAGGCGCATTCTGCCACCATGACCACGAACCCAGCACTCGACGACGTCAGCTACGACCAGCTCAGGCAGCTCGTCGGCCTCGTCGACCACGACCCCTCGACCGACCCGTTCCCGGTGAAGGCCATGGACGCGGTCGTGTTCATCGCGGGCAACGCGACCCAGACGGCGTGGTTCTACCAGGTCGCCTTCGGCATGGAGCTGGTCGCGTACTCGGGCCCGGAGACGGGCAACAGCGACCACAAGTCGTTCGTGCTCAAGTCGGGTTCGGCCAGGTTCGTCATCAACGGCGGGGTGCGACCCGACTCGCCGCTGCTGGACCACCACCGCAGGCACGGCGACGGCGTGACCGACCTCGCTCTCGAGGTGTCCGACGTGGACAAGTGCGTGGCGCACGCGAGGGCGCAGGGCGCCACGATCCTGGAGGAGCCGCACGACGTCTCCGACGAGCACGGGACCGTGCGCCGCGCCGCGATCGCGACCTACGGCGAGACCCGGCACTCCCTGATCGACCGCTCCCGCTACGCGGGTCCCTACCTGCCCGGGTACGAGGCCCGCACGAGCACCGTGCGCCGGCCCGAGGGCGCGCCCAAGCGGCTGTTCCAGGCGATCGACCACTGCGTCGGCAACGTCGAGCTCGGCAAGATGGACTACTGGGTGGACTGGTACCACCGCGTGATGGGCTTCGTGAACATGGCGGAGTTCGTCGGCGACGACATCGCCACCGAGTACTCGGCGCTGATGAGCAAGGTGGTCTCCAACGGCAACCACCGGGTCAAGTTCCCGCTCAACGAGCCCGCGGTCGCCAGGAAGCGCTCGCAGATCGACGAGTACCTCGAGTTCTACGGCGGCCCCGGCTGCCAGCACATCGCGCTGGCGACGAACGACATCATCGCGACGGTGTCGGCGATGCGCGCCGCGGGCGTGGAGTTCCTGAACACGCCCGCCTCGTACTACGACGACCCCGAGCTGCGGGCCCGCATCGGCGAGGTGCGGGTGCCGATCGAGACGCTGAAGGAGCACGGGATCCTCGTGGACCGCGACGAGGACGGCTACCTGCTGCAGATCTTCACCAAGCCGATCGGCGACCGGCCGACCGTCTTCTACGAGCTCATCGAGCGGCACGGCTCACTCGGCTTCGGCAAGGGCAACTTCAAGGCGCTCTTCGAGGCCATCGAGCGGGAGCAGGAGCGCCGCGGCAACCTGTGAATGGTTGTCACTGGGACAGGGTGTAGCCGGCGTGCTGCAGCTGGGCGGCCACCTCGGCGCAGTGCTCCGGGCCGCGGGTCTCCAGGGTCAGCTCGATCTCGACCTCGCCGACGGCCAGCCTGCCCGCGATCCGGGAGTGCTCGACGTCCAGCACGTTCGCACCCAGCTCGCTCACCCTCGACAGCACCCCGACCAGCGAACCGGGCCGGTCGGGCACGCACACGCGCAGCTTGAGGTAGCGGCCGCCCGCCGTCATACCGTGCTGGATGATCTGCAGCAGCAGCAACGGGTCGACGTTGCCGCCGGAGAGCACGGCCACGATCGGCGGCGGGAACGCCCCGGGATGCTCCAGCAGCGCCGCGACCGCGGCGGCCCCCGCGGGCTCCACCACCAGCTTGCGCCGCTCGAGACAGAGCAGCACCGCCCGGGAAAGCGACTCCTCGCTCACCGTCCGCACGTCGTCGACCAGCGTCGAGACATGCGCGTAGGTGACGGGTCCCGGCTGGCCGACCGCGATGCCGTCGGCCATCGTCTGCATGCTCGCCCGGCGCACCGGATGCCCCGCGGCCAGCGACGATGGCCACGCCGCCGCGGACTCGGCCTGCACCCCGACGATCCGCACGTCCGGCCGTAGCCCCCGCACGGCGGACGCGATCCCCGCGACGAGCCCGCCACCGCCGGTCGGCACGAGGATCGTCGCGGCCTCGGGCACCTGCTCCAGGATCTCCAGCCCCACCGTGCCCTGGCCGGCGATGATGTCCTCGTGGTCGAACGGGTGGATGAACACCGCTCCGGTGCGCTCGGCGAACGCGGTCGCCTCCGCCAGCGTCTCCTCCAGCACCGCCCCGTGCAGGTGGACCTGCGCGCCGTAGCCCCTGGTCGCGGCCAGCTTCGGCAGCGGAGCCCGCTCGGGCATGAACACGGTGGCCCTCGTGCCGAGCAGCGCGGCGGCCAGTGCCACGCCCTGCGCGTGGTTGCCCGCGCTGGCCGCGACGACACCGCGGGACCGCTCGGCGTCGGCCAGCCCGTGGATGCGGGTGTAGGCGCCCCTGATCTTGAACGAACCGGTGCGCTGCAGGTTCTCGCACTTGAGGTGCACCGGCCCGCCGTGTTCGCGTTCGAGGTCGCGGGCGTGTTCGAGCGGGGTCCGGCGCACCACCGCTTCCAGTAGACTGCGGGCGGCGCGTATCCGGTCCACGCTGACGAGTTCCATGAGCCCAGATCATCGCACCCCGGGCGATCCGCACGTTCGGAACCGTCCCGACCGGGTAGTCTTGGTCGCGTATCGGTAACGAACAGGGAGACGGCAACCATGGCACGGGCGAAGACGTCGAGCGCCGCACGACCCGCCGGCGTCGTACCGCTCGTCGCCGGTGTGGCGTCGGCGCTGGCGCTCACCGGTGCGGCGGTGTTCACCGTCGAGCAGGCGACGTGCACCGACCCCGGCCAGTACGTCCGGCACGACAACCACGTCGAGCTCATCGGTGGCTGTTTCGACGGCGCCGACCTCCCCGAGACCACCACCGGCAACCGGAGCCCGGAGCAGAACGGCGCCGCCGTGCGCCACAACCTCCGTCCGTAGCGCTCAGCCCAGCGCGCGGTTCAGGTCGGCCAGCAGGTCGCTCACGTCCTCGATACCGACGGACAACCGCACCAGCTCGGCGGGCACCTGCAGCAGCGATCCCGCGACACTGGCGTGCGTCATCCGCCCGGGATGCTCGATCAGTGACTCGATGCCGCCGAGCGACTCGGCGAGGATGAACAGCTCGGTCCGCGCCGCGGTGTCGAGCGCGGCCTGCTCCCCGTCGGCGTGCTCGAACGACACCATGCCGCCGAACCGCCGCATCTGCTTCGCCGCCAGGTCGTGCTCGGGGTGGTCCGGCAGGCCCGGGTAGTGGACGCGGCGCACCTTCGGGTGGTTCGCGAGCGCCTCGGCGATCCGCTCGGCGTTGTCGCAGTGGCGCTCCATCCGCACGGCGAGCGTCTTCAGCCCGCGCAGGGTCAGCCAGGCGTCGAACGCGCCGGGGACCGCGCCCGAGGCGTTGCGGAGGAAGAACAGCTGCTCGCGCAGCTCCGCGGAGTCGGTGACGACCGCGCCTCCGACGACGTCGGAGTGACCGCCGAGGTACTTCGTGGTGGAGTGCACGACGATGTCCGCGCCGAGTTCGAGCGGCGTCTGCAGGTACGGCGTGGCGAACGTGTTGTCCACGACCAGCCGCGCCCCGCCCTCGTGGGCCACGTCGGCGAGCGCGGCGATGTCGGCGATGCCGAGCAGCGGGTTGGTCGGCGTCTCGCACCACACGAGCCGGGTCTCCGGCCTGATGGCGGCCCGCACCTCGTCCAGGTCGGACAGGTGCGCGACCGTGTAGTCCACGCCCCAGTGGGTGAGCACCTTGTCGATGAGGCGGAACGTGCCGCCGTACACATCGTTGCCGAGCACCAGGTGGTCACCGGGACGCAGCGCCGTGCGGAGCACCGCGTCGCTCGCGGCCATGCCGGAGGCGAACGCCAGCGCGTGACTGCCGCCCTCCAGCGCGGCGAGCGCCTGCTCCAGCGCCGTCCGGGTGGGGTTCGCGGTGCGCGAGTACTCGTAGTCCCCCTCGCGCGTGCCGCCGACGCCGTCCTGCGCGTAGGTGGAGGTCTGGTAGATCGGCACGATGACCGCGCCGGTCCGGGGGTCGGGCTGCTGACCTGCGTGGATCGCACGGGTCTCGAAGCCGAAGCTGGTGGGGTCGTCAACCATGTCCTCAGCGTACGGCGCTACCGCCACGGCTGCCCGGGCGGTGGCGGACCCTGCCACGGCTGCCCCGGTGGCTGGCCAGGAGCCTGCCCGTACGGTGGCTGGGGCTGCTGCCACGGCTGGCCCGGCGGCACCGGCGGCCCTGGCTGGCCCGGCCAGCCCTGCTGCTGGAACGGCTGCCCCGGCCAGGGCGGTGCCGGTGGCCGCTGCCCCTCGGCCAGCCACCGGCGGGTCGCCGGCAGCAGGGTCAGCACCAGTACCAGGGCGCCGGGCACCAGCATCAGCCCCCACGGCATCCGCCCGTCGAGCCCGCCGACCGAGTACTGCGCCGCACCCCACACGAGCAGCGCGAGCGGCCCCACCGTGGCCAGCCCCGCCGCGGCCGCCAGGAACGTCTGCCCTGCCCGTTTGCGGGTGAGCAGCATGATCCCGCCCGCGCCGAGTCCGCCCGCGCAGAGCAGCGTGACGAAGAAACCGACCGCACCGTACGCCACTTTCATGAGCGGACCCAGGTCGGCGACCTGGTCGAAGAAGCCGATCAGGTAGAAGGCCCCGGTGAGCATCGCGATGATGCCTGCGGTCAGTGCGGTGCCCATACCGGCGGGCCGGGGCGGGCCCGGGAAGTGGTGCGGATGTCCCATTCGAGTCCCCCTAGTAGGCCATACGGCTTCTGGTGTGCCGGAACGTCGGGGGCAGCGCGGCCAGCACGAGCGTGAGCGGCCCGAGCACGAGGCCCGCGGCACGCGAGATGGCGTGCATCCCCTCCAGTTCGGCGATCTCCTCGAAGTAGTACCGGTACTCGCCGTGGATGACCATCGCCGGTTCGAGTGCCACCGCCCCCGCGGCGAGCACGGCGCCGACGATCAGCAGGACCAGTCCAGCCACGATCCGGAGCATCGTGAGCAGCGCGCCGGACAGCAGGAACACCGCCGCGGCGGCGTAACCCGAGAACAGCGCGAGCGCCGGGACGGTCAGCCGGTCGATCCCCACGTCGATGAACGTGGTGACCGGCACGTAGCCGATCAGCACGGCGAGGGCCAGCCCGGCGAGGGTGGCGAGCACCGCGGTGACCGCGCCCGGCCAGCGTCGTGCCGGTTCGCCGTCGGATCTGGACACGGCGGCTACCTTAGTGCGCGGCCGCCACCCCGGGTACCGAACAACGGGATGGCCCCCGGCGCGTGCCGGGGGCCATCCCGCGACTCAGGTCGTCACCACTGCTGCGGCGGCTGGCCGGGCTGCTGCGGCGGCTGGCCCGGCTGGCCGAACCCACCCGGATGGCTCGGCGGGCCGTAGCCGCCGGGCTGCTGCGGCGGCTGGCCCGGCTGCCCGAACCCGCCCGGCTGGCCGGGGGGCGGAGCGCCGTACCCACCCGGCTGCCCGGGCTGCGGGAAACCGCCGCTGGACGGGTTCGGACCGCCCGGCTGGCCGGGCTGACCCGGTTGCCCCGGCTGGCCGAACCCACCGGGCTGGCCGTAACCGCCCGGCTGGCCCGGCTGGCCGAAGCCGGGCTGCGGCGGCGGGAAACCCCCGCTCGGCGGGCCGGTGAAGCCGCCCGGTCCGCCGGGACCGCCCTGGCCGCCGCCGAGACCCACGTAGTGCGCGGTGGCCGGGATGAGGCCGAGCACGCCGACCGCGACGAAGATGATCCCGAAGACGAGGTAGAGCCACACGGTGCCGGGGCCGCCCAGGTCGTCGACCGCGTCGCCGAACCGGTTCCTGGCCTCGTCGGACACCGTGGTGCCCGCCATGATGAGCACCGCGAACAGCGCCATCAGCACACCGCCCGCGGCGATGACGATCGGCGCGATCTTCTTGAACACCGGCCCGAGCTTGCCCGCCAGCGCGATGAACACCCCGCCCGCGAGCGCCAGCAGGGAGCCGACCAGCACCATGATGAAGTAGAAGCGCAGCGTGCCGATCGAGGCGAAGCCGAGCTGCTCGAAGGCCTGCTCGATCTGCTCCTCGGAGACCCCCGCGCCGCCGGTGATGTCCCCGGTGACGTCGGTGACGTCGATGAGCGAGAAGATCACCGCCACCAGGCCGAGCACGCTCACCACACCGGCGGCGATCCAGCCGAACAGCGGGTTGCCGCCCCCGCCCGATGGCCCCTGCTGCGGCGGGAACCCGGGCGGCGGAGCGCCGTAGGGCCCCGGCCCGAACCCGGGCTGCTGCGGCGGTGCACCGAAACCGGGCTGGCCGAAGCCACCCTGCTGCTGCGGGTCGAAGCCGCCTGGCTGGCCCCCGAAGGCGCCGGGCTGGCCCGGCTGACCCGGCTGGCCCGGCTGACCCGGTGGGGGCCCACCGAAGCCCGGCTGGCCGAAACCGCCCTGCTGCTGGCCGAAGCCACCCTGCTGCGGGTCGAACCCGCCCGGCTGCCCGAAGCCGCCCTGGGGGTTCACCGCCGCGGGGTTGTCCGCGGCGCTCGGCGGCGGGGCGTACGGAATACCGGACGCGGGCTGCGAACCCGGCGGCACCAGCTGGGTGGACTCGGCGCCGGGACCGCCCTCGCCCTGGCCGCTCGTGCCCTGCCCGGCACCCGGCTGCACCACCTGCGTGGGCTCCGGGCTGTCGCCGAACTGCTGTTCCCCCTGCTGCGACTGCTGCGGCTGCACGACCTGCGTCGGCTCCGGCGAGTCGAACGCGCTGTCCTGCTGCTCGGGCTGTGGGCCACCCGGCGAGCCCTGCGGCGGCTGCTCACCACCCCAGGGCTGGTTCGGTGGCTGTGGAGCACTCATGTGGGTCTTGAACCCCCTTGACGAGGACCTGAATCAAACGGCTCGCGCACACGCTAGCGGATGAGCAGGGTGAACGCTCGTAACGCCCCGGCCCGCGATCGCGATGTACGGAGCTCTCCCCGATTCCCTCGTGTGTCGGTGCCTCAGTGTCCCGAGACGAAGGCGAGGAGGTCCTGCCGGGTCACCACGCCCGCCGGCTTGCCCCCGATCAGCACCAGGGCGCCGTCCGCCGAGGTCAGTGCCTTCATCGCGGATCCGACGGCCTCCCCGGCCCCGATCGTCGGCAGCGGCGGCGACATGTGCCGGTCGAGCCGGTCGGCCAGCTGCGCCCTTCCCGTGAACAGCGCGTCCAGCAGGTCCCGCTCGTTGACCGCGCCCACGACCTCCGCCGCCATCACCGGCGGCTCGGCGCTGACCACGGGCATCTGGCTCACCCCGAACTCGCGCAGGATGGCCACCGCCTCGGCGACGGTCTCGGTCGGATGCGTGTGCACCAGCTCGGGCAGCGAACCGTCCTTGCGCCGCAACACGTCGCCGACCGTGGCGCCGCTCGAGTCCGGCGAGAGAAAGCCGTAGGACGACATCCAGTTGTCGTTGAACACCTTGCCGAGATAGCCGCGCCCGCCGTCGGGCAGCAGCACCACGATCACGTCCTCGGGCCCGCAGCGTTGGGCCAGTTCCAGCGCGGCGCCCACCGCCATGCCGCAGGAGCCCCCGACGAGCAGCCCTTCCTCCATGGCGAGCCTGCGGGTCAGGGTGAACGAGTCGGCGTCGGAGATCGGGATGATCTCGTCGGCCACCTCGCGGTCGTAGGTATCCGGCCAGAAGTCCTCACCGACGCCCTCGACGAGATACGGCCTGCCGGTGCCGCCCGAGTACACCGAGCCCTCCGGGTCGGCGCCGACGATCCGCACCCGCCCCTCGGAGACGTCCTTGAGGTAGCGGCCGGTGCCGGAGATCGTCCCGCCCGTGCCGACGCCCGCGACGAAGTGGGTGATCCGGCCCTCGGTCTGCCGCCACAGCTCCGGGCCGGTCGAGTGGTAGTGGCTGGCCGGGTTCTCCTGGTTCGCGTACTGGTTGGGCTTCCAGGCGTCCTCGATCTCCTCGACGAGCCGGTCGGACACCCGGTAGTACGACTCGGGGTGGTCCGGCGGCACGGCCGTCGGGCACACCACGACCTCCGCGCCGTACGCCTTGAGCACGTTGCGCTTGTCCTCGCTCACCTTGTCCGGGCAGACGAAGACGCAGCGGTAGCCCTTGCGCTGCGCCACCATCGCCAGCCCGACACCGGTGTTGCCGGACGTCGGCTCGACGATCGTGCCGCCCGGCCTGAGCGCGCCCGAGGCCTCGGCGGCCTCCACCATCCGCAGCGCGATGCGGTCCTTCACGCTGCCGCCGGGGTTGAAGTACTCGACCTTCGCGAGCACGAGCGGTTCCAGGCCCTCGGTCAGGGCGTTCAGCTTGACCAGCGGGGTGTTGCCCACGAGGTCGATGACATGTTCGGCGTAGTCCACGACGCCCAGCGTAAACACTCGGCGACGGGACGGCGGCGACACCGGCAATACCCGGCGGGTGGGACTCCTGGAGGATTGTCGGCCCCTCCCCGCTGTGCTTAGCTCCCGGGACCATCTGTCGGCTCTCCGGATCACCAGAGGAGTCCGCTTGAGATCCCTCCCCAGAAACCGGCTGCGCACCGCGGTCGTCGCCGGGCTCACGTGCGCGCTGGTCGCCACCACGAGCGGCGTTCCCGCCTCGGCCGGACGCGGGGGCGACCGCCCCTTCTTCACGCTGAGCGTCCTGTTCACCAACGACATGGAGTCGGCCCTGCTCGGTGTGCCCGGCAGCGGCGGCGACGAGGGCCCGATCCTCGACGGCGGGGCCAACCCGTACGGCAGTCCCTCCCGCGTCAAGACGCTGATGGACGACCTCCGCGCGGAGGCGACCACCGGCAAACCGCGCCGCGGCCAGGCGGCGTGGCGCGGCGAGATCACCGTCTCCGGCGGGGACAACTTCCTCGCCGGGCCCGAGTTCTCCGCCAGCCTCGACCGGGGTGTCCCGTTCTACGACGCCCTCGCGGTGCGGGAGATCGGCTACGACGTCAGCGCGGTCGGCAATCACGAGTTCGACTTCGGTCCCGACACCTTCGCCGACTTCATCGAGAGCTTCGGCGGCTCGCTGCCGTTCGTCAGCTCGAACCTCGACTTCTCGGGTGAGCCCGTCCTCGACGCGTACACCAGGGACGGCACGATCGTCACCGGCAAGGTGCTCCGCGCGACCGGGCAGCGGATCGGCGTCATCGGGCTGACCACGCCGGAGCTCCCCGCCATCTCCAGCCCGCGCGGTGTGGCGGTCAGCGGTGAGCTGGCGGCGATCAGCAACGGGCTCGCCCGCGACTTCGCGCGGCGCGGCATCGACAAGGTGGTGCTCGTCAGCCACCTGCAGGACATCGACAACGAACTGGCGCTCGTGCCGCACCTGTCCGGTGTGGACGCGGTGGTCGGCGCGGGCGGCGGCGAGATCCTCGCCGACCCCGGCGACCGGCTGATTCCCGGCGACACCGCCGAGCGGGGGTTCCCGCTGTGGGCCGAGGACTCCGACGGTGACCGCGTGCCCGTGGTCACCACGACCGGGGACTACAAGTACATCGGCAGGCTGGTGCTGAACTTCGACCGGCGCGGCGAGGTGGTGAGCATCGACGAGGCGCGGACCGGTCCGGTGCGGGTGTCCGGCGTGGGGCCGGACGCGGTCACCGGGGACCCCACGGTGCGGGCCGAGGTGGAGAAGCCGGTCGCCGAGCACCTGGCGGGGCTGGCCGAGACGGTGGTGGCGACCAGCGAGGTTCCGCTCAACGGCGTCCGGGCCGACGTCCGCAGCAGGGAGACCAACCTCGGCAGCCTGGTCGCGGACAGCCTCCGCTGGGCCGGGCAGCGGCAGGCCGCCGAGTACGGCGTGACCCCGCCGCGGGTGGGCATCCAGAACGGCGGCGGCATCCGCAACGACTCGCTGCTTCCCGCCGGTGACATCACCGCGCTGAACACCTACGAGATCGCGCCGTTCGCCAACTTCGTGGCCGTGGTGCCCGAGGTGCCGAGGGACGTGCTGCGGCAGCTGCTGGAACGCGGTGTCGCGGCGGCCCCGAGCGCGGCGGGCGCGTTCATGCAGGTGTCGGGCCTGCGGTTCACCTACGACACCAGCCGCACGGCGCAGGTCGTCGCGGAGGGCACCAGCACGATCGTGACGCCCGGCGAACGGGTGCGCGACGTGGTGCTCGACGACGGCACCGTGCTCGTGGCCGACGGCGAGGTCGTCGCGGGCCCGCCGGTCTCGGTGGCGACGAACGACTTCTCGGCGCGCGGTGGCGACGGCTACCCGTTCGGCGACCTGCCGTTCACCTCGGTCGGCACCACCTACCAGCAGGCGCTGCAGCGGTACCTGGTGGAAGGCCTTTCCGGCACGGTGCCCGCCGACCGCTACCCGGAAGGCGGAACCGGCCGGATCACGGCACTGTAGGCAGCGTGGTCAGCCCCCAAGGCCACCTTGGTTGTGCCCACCCGTCTCCCACCGCCACCCCAACGGAGACGCTCCGCGGCACTGTGACCATCAACCACAACCAAGGTGGCCTTGGGGAACGGCGGCTACGATGGCACATAAGCAACCGCTTAGTGACCCGAAGGAGTGTCCGCCATGCCCGAAGCAGTCATCGTGTCCGCCGCCCGGTCGCCCATCGGACGGGCGGGCAAGGGATCGCTGGTGGACATGCGCCCCGACGACCTGGCGACGCAGATGGTCCGGGCCGCGCTCGACAAGGTCCCGCAGCTCGATCCCCGGGACATCGACGATCTCATGCTCGGCTGCGGCCTGCCGGGCGGTGAGTCCGGATTCAACATGGGCCGCGTGGTCGCCGTCCAGCTCGGCTACGACCACCTGCCCGGGTGCACGATCACCCGCTACTGCTCGTCGAGCCTGCAGACCACCCGCATGGCCCTGCACGCGATCAAGGCAGGCGAGGGTGACGTGTTCGTCTCGGCGGGCGTGGAGACCGTCTCCCGGTTCACCAAGGGCAGCTCCGACTCGTGGCCGGACACCCACAACCCGCTGTTCGCCGAGGCCGAGCGGCGGACCGCCGAACGCGCCGAGCAGGGCGGCGACACCTGGACCGACCCGCGCGAGAACGGCCAGCTGCCGGACGTCTACATCGCGATGGGCCAGACCGCGGAGAACCTCGCCCGGCTGAAGGGCATCTCCCGCGAGGAGATGGACGAGTTCGGCGTGCGCTCGCAGAACCTCGCCGAGAAGGCCATCGCCAACGGGTTCTGGGCCAAGGACATCACGCCGGTGACCCTGCCCGACGGCACCACGGTCGCCAAGGACGACGGTCCCCGGCCGGGCGTGACGATGGAGGGCGTGTCCGCGCTCAAGCCGGTGTTCCGCCCCGACGGCAGGGTGACGGCGGCGAACGCGTGCCCGCTCAACGACGGCGCGGCCGCCCTGGTGATCATGAGCGACACGAAGGCGAAGGAGCTGGGGATCACGCCGCTGGCGCGGGTCGTGTCCACGGGCGTGTCCGGCCTCTCGCCGGAGATCATGGGTTACGGCCCCGTCGAGGCGTCGAAGCGCGCGCTGGAGCGGGCCGGGATGTCCATCGGGGACATCGACCTGGTCGAGATCAACGAGGCGTTCGCGGCGCAGGTCATCCCGTCGTACCGCGACCTGGGCATCGACATCGAGCGGCTCAACGTCAACGGCGGTGCGATCGCGGTCGGCCACCCGTTCGGCATGACCGGCGCGCGGATCACCTCGACGCTGATCAACTCCCTGCAGCACCACGACAAGCAGTTCGGTCTGGAGACCATGTGCGTCGGTGGCGGGCAGGGCATGGCAATGGTGCTCGAGCGCCTCAGCTGACCCGCCCCGCGTGGCCGGAGGGGAGCGAGGGAGCCTTTACTACCGTCTGGCGGTAGTAAAGCTCCCTCGCTCCCCCGAGCGCCGGTCAGGCGACGTTCGCCTCCCGCGCGCACATGACCGTCGGCGGCTGCGAGTAGACGACCGGGAACGTGGCCTCGGTGCCCGAGCAGACCTCCTCGGGGCTGTCGGCGCTCGCGGAGATCTTCAGGAACTCGATCTCCGCGGCGGGGTCGGTGCACGCCACCCGCTTGTACCCCGCGGTGCTGGACGTGACGTCGGCGAAACAGTCGCCCTGCCTGGCGTTGATCATGAGGCACAGCGTGTCCCCGCCGGACAGCGTGATCTCGTCGTAGTCGCCCTCGGGGCAGATCCCGTTCGCACCGTCCACCTTGACCGCCACCTTGACCGTGGCGTCGTCCTCGGCGCAGTCCACCTTGCTCGGTTGCTCGTCCGGGTTCTGGGAGAACTCCGGCACGTGCAGGCAGTCGCCGACGTCGGCGCTGAACGCCGAGGTCCGGTACAGCTGCACGCCGACGAGGGCGGCGAAGCCGACCACGAGCAGCAGCACGACCGGCAGTCCGATCTTGAGCCAGAGCCGGCGCTTCCGGCGTGGCGGGTGCCCGCCGGGCGGCGGGCCGAAGTCCAGCGGTGGCCCGCCGTAGGGCGGTACGGCGCCCGGGGGAACCTGCCCCGGCTGCGGCGGCTGCCCCGGCGGCGGCCCGTAAGGCTGTGGCCCCGGTGGCCCCGGTGGCCCCGGTGGCGGCGCCCCGTAGGGTTGCTGCCCCGGCGGCGGCCCGTACGGTGGCTGCTGGCCAGGACCGGGCGGGGGCGGAAGCGACACCGGGAACCTCTCTCGCTTTGCGGACCTCCGGACGACAGCCGCCATCTAACACGGTGCGCACGGCCCGCCGGACAGCGCCCCTTCGGGTGATCGCGAACAGCGAAGGGCGCCCGGCCGGCCAGCCGGGCGCCCTTCGCCGGAGGTAGGAGCCGCTACTCGCTCTGGAAGTACGACAGCAGACGCAGGATCTCCAGGTACAGCCACACCAGGGTGACCATCAGGCCGAACGCGACGTACCACGCGAACTTCGCGGGCACGCCCGCCCGGATCGCCTGGTCGGCCATGTCGAAGTCCAGCAGGAAGCTGAACGCGGCGACGCCGATCACGACGAGGCTGAAGATGATCGCGAGCGTGCCACCGTCCCGCAGGCCCATGTTGACGCCGAACAGGCTCAGCACCAGGTTGGCGAGCATCAGCACGAGCACGCCGCCCAGCGCGCCGATCATCCACTTCCGGAACTTCGGCGTCACCTTCACCGCGCCGGTCTTGTACACGACCAGCATCACGACGAACACGCCCGCGGTGCCGAGGATCGCCTGCAGGGCGATACCCGGGTACAGCATCTCGAAGACGCCGGTGATCGCGCCGAGGAACACGCCCTCCGCCGCCGCGTAGGCCAGCGTCATCGGAGCGCTCGCGAGCTGCTTGAAGGCGATGATCAGGGCCAGCACGAGGCCGACCAGCATGCCGCCGATCATGGCGCCCATGACCGCGCCCATGCTGTCGGCGGCGACCTGCCCCTGAGCCCAGATCGCGGTGACGATGCCGACGAGCAGGGTGACGCCCAGGCTCGCGCCGGTCTTGACGACGACGTCGTCCACGGTCATCGGCCGGTCGGCAGCACCAGCGGGGGCCTGCGGCGGACCGTAGCCGGGTACACCGCCCTGCGGCTGGTTGAAGCCTGCGTAGCCGCCGCCGGCCACGGCCGTCCGCGGCAGATTGCGGAACGCGGGGTTGCTAGAGGTTCGCACCTGATCCTCCTGGATCTCCTGGCACTTGCTGTGGGTACAACGACCGCCCGTGCCGGCCGGTTCCCGTCGGTAAAGGCAACTTTACTCACATTGATCCACGTGAGCGCACGGCCGCCGCACCGATGGTACGGCGACGTCCACCCGGGGCGGGACACCGTCGCTGCTCACAGCGGGTAGGGGCCGGATCCACCCGGTGGCCTATTGCCCTGATCACTCCTTTCGAGACATTCTCACCTCGCGTGTCCGCGTCGTGACCGAACGCGTGTCGGGGATCTCATCGATCGAGTGCAGCCCGGGCTGCGCGGATGATCCACAGAAGGGGACAGCACCAATGGGGTGGACGACACGGCTGGTCATGGCGGTGCGCCTGCTGACGGTGGGCCTGCTCGGCGCGCTGTCGCTGGTCGCGCTCGCCCCGGCGGCGGGCGCCGAGGAACGGGAGGGCATCGGTCACCGGACCGAGCCGGGACAGTCCTGGGGCAACCGCTCGCGGGCCTACGACTGGCTGGGCACCTACGTCGTGCGCGGCGAGCACGTCTTCTGCGTCTCCTTCGCGCTCAAGGCGCCGGATACCGACGAGCGGTACGAACCGGGCGACGAGCTGCTGACCAAGTGGGGTGGCAAGCTGCCCGCCGACGTCGCCGCCGACATCTCCTACCTGCTGTTGCGCTACGGCGGCACGAAAAACCCGGACGAGGCCGCCGCACTCGCCCACCTGCTGCACTCGTGGACGGCGGCTCCCCGCACCCCCGCCGACCTCGACCCCGCGAAGCCGTACACCGAGATCGGCTACGACGTGCGGGGCCACCTCGAGAAGCTGCCCGCGGGCGCCCGCGAGGCGGTGCAGCGGCTGCGGGCCGAGGCCGCGGCCAACCGCGGCCCGTGGACGGCGGAGGTCACCCCGCCCGAGGCGGAGCAGACGATCGGCACCGCCGCCGACTGGACCTTCACCGTGCGCAACGCGAAGGGCGACGGAGTCCCCGGCGTGCCCGTCACGATGTCCCTCAGCGACGCTGAGCTCGCCGGGGACCAGCCCGAGACCGTCACCACAGGTGAGGACGGGACGGCGACGCTGCGGGTCGTCCCGACCGGTGAACGGCCAGCGGTCACCGGCACGCTGGCGGCGCCCGCCGAGCGGCCGTACGTCCGTTACCCGGTGGAGACCGGCACCCAGCGGGTGGTGTCGACCGGCGGCGAGACCGAGCTGACCGCCGAGGGCAGTGTCCCCGCGCGCACCCCACCGGGCGCCGTGCGAGTGGCGAAAGTGGACGCGAAGACCGGTGCCGGTATCGCGGGCGTTCCGCTGCGGCTGACGGCGGAGGACGGGGAGTCGCCCGCCACCGGTCAGGACGGGGAGCCGCTCGTCGGTGCGGACGGCAAGCCGGTGGTCGTCACCACCGAGGGAGCCGACGGCACGGTGCTGGTCGAGGACCTGGCCACCCCGCAACGGGTCTGCCTCGTCGAGGTCAGCCCGCCGAGCGGCTACGACGACGGCTTCGATCCCCGCGACCCGCCGTCGGTGTGCGGCGACCTCGAACCCGGCGAGACCCTCGCGCTGGAACTGGCGAACGCGCCGAACGCCGTGCCGAGGACCATCCCCGCGGGCGAGCAGACGGCGGTCGCCAAGGGAGCCACGACGTGGACCGCGCCGGTCGGCGCGCTGGCCGGTATGGGCGTGCTCGCGCTGACGGTGTCGCTGCTGGTCGGCTGGACCGCGCGCAGGCGGCTCGGACGGCGGTGATGACGAAGACGGGCCGCGGCCCGCGCGGTGACGTGCGGGCCTATCTGCTGGGCGCGGGCGGGCTGCTCGCCGTCGAGGCGGTGGTGGCCGGGATCCTGCTGCTGCCGCCCACGGTCGCGGTCGCGGGCAGTGCCGCACCCGCGCCCGCCGCCGCGGACTCCGGTCCGGCACCGGCCGCTCCCTCCGCCTCACCCACGGCCACCCGGCCACCGGCCGATCGCCCCGCCGACGCCCCGGGAAAGGCCGCGCCGGAGCCGTCCCGCGCCCCGGACCCGACCCGCGACACCGGGGACACCGGAAACGACAGGGACACCGGGGACACCGGGGACACCGCGCCCGCGGGGCAGCGGCCCGGCACCATCCGGCTGCCCGGCGGGGGCACCGCCGGACTCGTGCGCGAGGAGGTCGGTGCGGACGCCGTGCTGCCGGTGCCGGAGAACCTCGGGGAGGCGACCTGGTGGGGCGCGGGACTCGGTGCGCCGAGCGGAGCCAGCGTGTTCGCCGGGCACGTCGACTGGAACGGGCGGACCGGGCCGTTCGCGGAACTGTGGCGGATCGAGATCGGCGAACGGGTGACGGTGCGGGACGACGCGGGCAGGGCGTGGCACTACGCCGTGTCCCGCATCGTCACGCTCGGCAAGAACGAGCTGCCTGCCCGCGCCGACGAGCTGTTCGGCCAGGCGGGACCGCACCGGATCGTGCTGGTGACGTGCGGTGGCCGCTGGCTCGGCGGCACCACGGGATACGCGGAGAACCGGGTGGTCATCGCGGAGCCGATGTGACCCGCTCGTGAGTGAGAAACGTGGTTCTAACCATGTTTCTCACTCACGAGGCAAGGCAGAATCATCCCCATGCCCAGCTACCTCGTGACCGGCGCGACCGGACTGATCGGACGCCACTTCACCCGGCTGTTGCTCGCCCGCGAGGACACGGAGCGCGTCACCCTGCTCGTCCGCGAGCGGTCCCGCGACCGGCTCGCCACGCTGGTGCAGGACTGGCCGCATCCGGAGAAGGTCACGCTGGTGTCCGGCGACCTGGCCGAGGAGCACGCGGGCCTCGACACGACCACCCGCGACGGCCTGCGCGGGCACGCCGAGCACGTCGTGCACCTCGCCGCGCTGTACGACCTGACCGCCGACGACGAGGCCAGCTTCCGGGCGAACGTCGAGGGGACCCGGCACGTCATCGAGCTCGCCGCCCAGCTCGGTGCGCGGTGCCTGCACCACGTGTCCTCGGTCGCGGTGGCCGGTGACTACGCGGGCGTGTTCACCGAGGACATGTTCGACGCGGGCCAGCGGCTGGTGACCCCGTACCACCGCACCAAGTTCGAGGCCGAGCGGCTGGTGCGGGAACAGCAGGACGTGCCGTGGCGGGTGTACCGGCCCGCCGTCGTCGTCGGACACTCCGAGACCGGCGAGATGGACAAGATCGACGGGCCCTACTACCTGTTCAACGCCATCAGCAGGCTCACCGGTGTGCCGAACGTGCCGCTCGCCGGACCGGACATCGGGGACACCAACATCGTCCCGGTGGACTACGTGGCGAAGGCGCTGCTGGAGCTCGTCACCAAGGACGGTCTCGACGGCCGCGCGTTCCACCTGGTCAACCCGGAGCCGCAGCCGGTGGCCGCCGTCTACAACGCCTTCGCGAAGGCCGCCGGGGCACCGACCGTCGACCTCGAGTTCGGCGAGGGCATCTCGAAGAACCTCGTGCGCCTCGCGCGGCTGAGCGAGCACCTGCCCGGCGTGACCATCGCCAGGGACGCGGTGCTCGAACGGCTCGGCATCCCACCCGTGCTGCTGGAGACGCTGACCTTCCCCGCGGTCTTCGCGTCCGCGGACACCCGGCGGGAGCTGGCCGGGTCCGGGGTGGACGTCCCGCCGCTGGAGCGCTACGCCCCCGTGCTGTGGCGGTACTGGCGCGAGCACCTCGATCCGTTCCGGGCCCGCGAGCCCGGGCCGAGGGGCGAGCTGGACGGCCGCCGGGTGGTGATCACCGGCGCCTCGTCGGGCATCGGCAGGGCCACCGCGCTGCGGGTGGCCGCCGAGGGTGCGGTGCCGCTGCTGGTCGCCCGGCGCAGGCACGAGCTGGAGGAGGTGCGCGACGAGATCGTCGCCGCGGGCGGGCAGGCCTCGGTCTACCCGGCCGACCTCACCGACGAGGAGTCGGTGCGCAAGGTCGTCGACGCGATGCTCGCCGACCACGGCCGCGTCGACATGCTCGTGAACAACGCGGGCCGGTCGATCCGCCGCTCGGTCACGCTGTCCTACGACCGCTTCCACGACTTCGAGCGGGCGATGGCCATCAACTACTTCGGCGCGGTGCGGCTGATCCTCGCGCTGTTGCCGCACATGATCGAGCGCAAGTACGGGCACATCGTCAACGTCTCGTCGATCGGCGTGCAGGGCATCGCGCCCCGGTTCTCCGCGTACGTCGCGTCGAAGGCCGCGCTGGACTACTTCAGCAAGATCGTGGCGACGGAGACCCACGGCCACGGCATCTCGTTCACCACCATCCACATGCCACTGGTCCGGACCCCCATGATCCGCCCGACCAAGATCTACGACGCGTTCCCGACGAAGTCGCCCGAACAGGCGGCGGACATGGTGGTGCGCGCGCTGAAGAAGAAGCCGAAGCACATCGGGACCCCCGAGGGCTATCTCATCCAGGCCGCGTACGCGCTGGCGCCCGACCTCGTCGACGCGATCGCGTACCAGGGCTACCGGGTCTTCCCCGACTCCACGGCGGCGGGTGGCACCGGCGAGCTGCGGATCGGCAAGGGCGACCGGCACCTGTCAAAGGCCGCGGCCGCGCTGGTGAAACTGACCAGGGGCTTCCACTGGTGAGAACCGCCGGAACCGGGTGACCTGGCGGCGATGACGGACGGTGCGCGGGTACGGTCGGAGCATGGCTTCGGGAGACGACGCACTGCTGCCGCTGCGCACGGAGTTCAGCCAGGCCTGGCACGGGTTCGACCGCAACCAGGTGCTGCAGTACCTGGATCACGTCGAGGCCCAGCTGCGGCGGCTCATGTCCGATCGGGACTCCGCGACGGCACACGCGAACACGCTCGCGCGGGAACTGGAGAACGCCAGGCGGGAGATCGGGCGGCTGAACAACCGCGTCGAGGAGCTGAAGAAGCCGCCCGAGCGCATCGAGGACCTCGACGAGCGGATGCAGCGCACCGTCCAGCTCGCCAACGCCAGGGCCGAGGAGATCGTCGCCAGGGCGCAGGAGGCCGCCGAGAAGCACTGGGCGGAGAGCAGCACGGTGTCCGACAAGCTGCACGAGCGGTACATGAAGCTGCTCGAGACGCTGGACGGCCACGCCGACGCGCTGCAGCGCGAGCACGAGGACGCGCTGGCGGCGACCAAGGCCGAGGTGGAGAAGATGACCACCGACGCCGTGCGCAGGCGGGAGCGGCTCGACGCGGAGGCGGAGCACCGCAGGCGGCAGATCGAGCGCGAGTTCGAAGCCAGGATGACCGCCGAGCGCAACGCGCTGGACAAGTACATCGCCGACCAGAAGACGGCGAGCAAGAACCAGGCGGAACGGCGCATCGCGGAGGCCACCACCGAGGCGAAGCGGCTCGTCGACGAGGCCAACGCCACGGCGCGCCGGATCATCGAGGAGGCCCGCGCGGACGCCGAGCGGCGCACCACCGAGGCCAACGAGACCGTCCAGCGCCTGACCCGCATCCGCGAGGAGGCCAGGGCGCGGCTCAAGGAGGCCGACGCGGTGCTCAAGCAGGGCGAGTCCGCACTCGTGCCGGTCGAGGACGAGGACGCGGAGCTGGCGGACGTCCCGGCGTCATGAGTTGAGGAACGTGGTGCGAACGACGTTCCTCACTCACCGGCGGTGAGCCGCTCCAGGGTGGCGGCCAGCCCGAGCAGCGTCGGCTCGCCCCCCGGCGGGGCGACGAGCTGCACGCCGATCGGCAGGCCGTCCGGGAAGCGTCCGAACGGCACGGAGATCGCCGGGAATCCGGCGAGGTTCCACATTCCGGCGAATCCGGCAAGGCTGACCGACGGGGCCGCGTTGGCCGCCCACGGCGACTCGTGCCAGCTGCGGGCCTTCGGCGGGCGGGTGGCCAGTGTGGGTGTCACCAGCACGTCGTGGGTGGCGAAGAAGCTCTCCGCCCGGCGTGTCCACTCCTCGGCGGTGCTCTCCCGCACCAGGCCCCGCCTGCGGACCGCCGCACCGAGCCGCAGGTGCGTCCGGGTCCGCCGCTGCAGCTTCGTCCGGTCGAACCCGTCGGCCTCGGCCTGCTCGGCCGGACCGGCGACCCACCGGGCCAGCAGCGCGAGCGGCATGGTGCCGTAGTCCGGCGTCGCCGGACCGACCCGGTGCCCGGCTCCGCCGAGCAGCTCCGCGGCCCGTTCGGCGGCTGCCTTGAGCCTCCTGGGCACCGGTGCCCTGGTCAGCGGGACCTGGGTCGACACCGCGACCCGCAGCGAGGCCGGTTCGCGCACGTCCGCCAGCTCGGGCCGTTCGGCGAGCACCGCGAGCAGCAGCGCGGTGTCCCCGGCCGTCGTGCCGAAGGCGCCGTGGGCCGACATCCCGTACCAGTGCCGCTCCGCCGGGTCGGTCACCACGCCGCGGCCCGGTTTGATCCCCACCAGCCCGCACATCGCGGCGGGCAGGCGGACGGACCCGAGCCCGTCGGTGCCGTGCGCCAGCGGCACCAGCCCCGCGGCCACAGCCGCCGCGCTGCCGCCCGACGAGCCGCCCGCGACGTACGACGGCTGCCTCGGGTTGCGGGTCACCACACCGGGCACGTCGGTCATCGGCCACACGCACAGCTCCGGCACGTGGGTGATCCCGACGATCACGGCGCCTGCCGCACGCAACCGCCGGACGACGTCGTGGTCCGCCGTGGCGGGCCGCGGATCGGAGCCGCGTGAGCCCCATGCGACCCGTTCGCCCTCGACCTCCACGACGTCCTTCACCGCGACGGGCACGCCCGCGAGTGGCAACCGCGCGAGGTCGGGCCGGTCGCGCAGGCGTTCCGCCTCGGACAGTGCCTCCCGGGACCGGACCCTGCGGAACGCTCCGACGATCCCGTCCGCCGCCTCGATCCGGGTGAGCGCCTCCTCGGTGGGCTCGGCCGGGTCGATCTCACCGCGCCGGACGGCCCCGGCGATCTCCGTCGCTGTGCGTGTCATCACCCCGGACTCTAGCTGCCGGGGGCGCCGGGTCCGATATCGTTCGCCCGAACGCAGGTGAGCTCCGGACGGATCCGCGCGATGACGATTTCGAACAGCGACAGCGCACCGGCGGCGGCACTCGCGCGACTGAGTGAGCCACTGATCGAGTTGTGCACCGCGAGCGCGGCGACCGTGCTGCCCCGGATCTCGCCGCGGCAGCTGCACGTCCTGCTCACCGTTCTGGCGGAGGAACCCATCACGCTCGGCACCCTCGGCAGGCGGCTCGGCGCGAGCCCGTCGGCCACCAGCCGCAGGTGCGACCGGCTCCAGGCCGCGGGCCTGCTCACCCGGACCGGCGGCCCGGCCGACCGGCGTACCGTGTTCGTGGGTGTCACCGCTGAGGGCAGGCTGCTGCTGCACCGGATCCGCGAGAAGCGGCACCGCGATCTGCGGCGGGTGCTCGACCGGATGGACGACGACCGGCAGCACGCGCTGCTGCGTGGCCTGCTGGCGTTCTCGGCCGCGGCGGTCGCGCCCTCCGGTGCCGGCGGAGAGAAACCGGCGTAGCGTCAGCGGAAACGGCCGGGCGGCAGGCTGGGCAGTACCTGGAGGACCGATGCAGGCGCGCCCTGGGGACGAGGCCGCGCGGGACCGCATGGCCAGGGAGATCGGCGTCGCCGCGGAGGCCGTCGTGCTCGCCTGGACGCGCGCCGCCGAGTCGGCACCCGCGACGGTGTCCGCGCCCCAGCTCAAGGCACTGCTGGCGATCGATCACCACGGCCCGGTGAACCTGGTCCGGCTTTCCGACCGCCTCGGCGCGCTGCCGTCGTCGACCAGCCGCCTGTGCGACCGGCTCGAGGTGAACGGTCTCGTCACCCGCGAGGCGGGCGCCACCGACCGGCGCGAGGTGACGATCACGCTGACCGCCCGCGGCCGTGCGGTGCTCGAACAGGTCCGGCAGGCCCGCCAGGCCCACTTCTCCCGGATCCTGGCGGGAATGACCCCCGCGGAACGCGCGGAGCTGCTGGCCGGCCTGCGCCGGTTCGCGCAGCTCGCGCCGCCGCCGGAGGACTGAGCGGGTTCCCGGGGAAGCGCTCAGGCCGAGCGCGTCCACCGGCAGAGCAGCAGGCAGACGTCGTCGTCGTGGTCGTCGGCCCCGAGCATCGAATGCAGCACCCGCTCGGCGCGCTGGTCGAGGTCGTCGGTGCCGGCCCCGGTGAACGCCCTGGCGAGCCGGTCGAGACCCGTGTCGATGTCGCTCGTCCGCCGCTCGACGAGCCCGTCGGTGTAGAGCACGATCGACGAGCCGGGGGTGAGCTGGCGCTTGTGCTCGGGGATCTCGCGCCGGAAGTTGATGCCCAGCATCGGCGCGTGCTCGGCGTCGAGGTAGGTGGCGTGCCCATCGCCGCTCTCCAGCAGCGGCGGCGGGTGTCCGGCGCTGGCCCAGCGCATGACGCCGGTGGCCTTCTCCACCTCCACCACCACCGCCGTCGCGAACAGCGAGGACGTCCACCCGCGGAGCAGCTGGTGCACCAGCCGCAGTGAGGTGGCCGGACCGTGCCCCTCCAGTGCGTACGCGTGCAGGGCATTCTGCAGCTTCCCCATCACGACGGCGGCGTCCAGCCCGTGGCCGGTCACATCGCCGACGGTCAGCACCACGGTCCCGTCCGGGCGAGACACGACGTCGTACCAGTCCCCGCCGACGTGGACGCCCCTGGTCGCCGAGCGGTACCGCGCGGCCAGGTCGAGCTCGGCCTGGGGGGTCAGCGACGGCAGCATCGCGTGCTGCAGGCGCTCGGCGAGCTCGTGCTCCCGCTCGTAGACGATCGCGTTGCGCAGGCCCACCGCGGCGCGGTCGGCGATGCCCCGCGCGAGGGAGACGTCGTCGGAGCCGAACTCCCGGTCCGCGCGGTGCAGGTCGAGCACCCCCAGCACGTGCGGTCCCGCGGTCAGCGGCACGCTCAGCCGGTGGGCGCCCTCCTGCGCCGGTTCCCGCGTGCGCAGCGCCTCCTGCGTCGTGGCGTCCGGTTGCGAAGCCGGATCGGCGAGGCACAGCAGACCCGTGTCGGTCGCCTTCCACACCTGGATGCGCTCGGCGAACTCGCGGCTGCTCAGCAGCGTGGCGACCACGTCGAGCATCTCCACCCCGTCGAGCGAGGTCGCCGACGCCCTGCTGACCGCGTCCAGAAAGGCGTTGCGCTGCCGCTGCCGGTCGATCTCGGCGTGCAGGGCGAGCAGCCCCGCGTTGGTCTGTTCCAGCTCCGACTGGTGCCAGCGCAGCTCGCGGTCCTGCTCGCGGGTCACCTCCACGAGCGCCCGGACCGCCTCCGCCAGGTCGGACGACGACGCGCCGGGACCCAGCTCGTCCACGATGACCCGGCGCACCCTCGCGGGCAGGCGCCTGCCGCGGAACGCGTGTTCCAGCTCAGCGGGCAGGGACGGCTGCTCCCCGGACCGGTCCCGGTCGCCCCGGGTCATGACGCGTCACCTCCGGCGATGACCACCACACACGCATCATCTCGACGGCGGCAGTGCTGGCCAAGTAGCCAGCCTGCCACGGTGGCCGGCTCGTGGCGCAACAGTCCGGGCCAGTCGCCCGCGCTCCACCGCTGCGACACCCCGTCGGTGTGCAGGACGAGCCTGCACTCGGAACTCCAGGTCCGCTCGGCGGGCCGGTGCGATCGCGACGTCCGGGGCCGCTTGCCGACGATGCCCGGATGGGAGACCAGCGTCTCGCCCGCCGTGTCCCCGCCCGCGTAGAGGCGGGCGGCGATGTTGCCCACGCCGCTGTACCGCAGGACGTGCCGCCGGTGGTCGATCTGGGCGACCGCGACCGTCGCGCCGCGCGTGCGCGCCAGCGCGTCGTTCATCACGCCGAGCACCTCGTCCGGCATACCGGCCGCCGACACGTGCGCCAGCGCGGCCGCGCTGGCTTCGGCGGCTCCCGGACCGTGGCCGAGCCCGTCGCTCACGGCCAGCGTCGTCACGCCGCGGCCCGTCGCGACCGCCCACGCGTCGCCGCTCACGGTCTCCCCGGGCGTGGTGTACTCGGCGGCGCCGAGCCGGACGCCGAGGGCGGAGTCCGCACCGGTGAGGTGCCAGCGGGCCAGCACGGCCGTACCCTGCGGCACCCGCGAGAAGACGTCGAACCGGTCGGCGAGACGACGGACGGCACCCAGGCCCGTACCCAGCGTCCCCGTGGTGGAGTAGCCGTCACGCAGGCACTCGTCGACCCGCCGGATACCCGGTCCCCGGTCCGCCGCGAGCAGGTCGAACCCGCCGGGCGTCGCCGCCACCGCGAACAGGCCGTCGACGGCGTACTTCACCAGGTTGGTCGCCAGTTCCGACGCGGCGAGCGCCACCCGGTCCACCGAGCTTCTCGGCAGTCCGGCGGCGCGCGCCCGGGACGTCGCGAGGTTGCGCGCCTGGTTGACGTGCACCTGCTGCGTCACGGCGACGGCGGCACCGGTCATCGTGCCGCCGGGTCGCGGTTAACGAAGGCCACCGTCACGGTGGTCCCTTCCCCTTCCGCGGTGCGCAGGTCGAACTCGTCGGCCAGCCTGCGCGCGCCGCTGAGACCCAGCCCGAGGCCGCCGGAGCTGCTGTACCCGTCCCGCAGCGCCAGCTCGACGTCCCCGATGCCGGGGCCCTCGTCGCGGAAGACGAGCCGCAGCGCCGTGGAGTCGGCCCGCTCCTCCAGCTCGATCTCGGCCGTGCCCCCGCCGCCGTGTTTGAGCGTGTTGCGAGCCAGCTCGCTCGCCGCTGTGACGACCTTGGTCTGGTCGACGAGGGAGAATCCCACCGAGACGGCGACCTCACGCACGGCCTGACGCACTCCGACGATGTCCATGTCGGTCCGGATCGGCACCTCGCGCACGGTGGGAACGATGGTCATGCCCCCTCCGAAGGTGCGGCTATCGAGCCCCCGAACAGGGCGAGCCCATCAGCCACGGAGAGGGCCGTCCGCAGCCCCGGCAAGGTCAGTCCGAGTTCGACGAGGGTGATCGCCACCTCCGGCCGCATGCCGACCACCACCGTCTCGGCGGCGAGCAGCGAGGTGGAACCCGCGATGTCGTGGAGGGTCCTGGCGAGGAACGAGTCGACGATCTCCAGCGCGGAGATGTCGATGAGCACGCCCCGCGCACCGACGCTGGCGACCTGCGTCGTGAGGTCGTGTTGCAGCGCGATGGCGTCCTGGTCGGTCAGCTCGCCCTGGATGGTGACGAGCAGGACGCCGTCCAGCTCGATCACTGCGGTCGCGCTCATGGGGAAATCACCCTAGGAATGCTGGTCGGAGACGACGGCCATCCCGGTAGTACGCAACGCGTAGCCGAGGGCGTCGGCGAGGGTGGCCCGGGTCGCCACCTCACCGAGGTCTATGCCGAGCTGCACCATCGTCTGCGCGATCTGCGGCCGGATCCCGCTGATGATGCACTCCGCCCCCATGAGCCGCGCCGCCATGGCGGTCTTGAGGAGGTGCTGGGCGACCATGGTGTCCACCGCGGGCACGCCCGTGATGTCGAGAATGGCCACCCGGGCCTGCTGGGCGACGATCTGCTCCAGCAGGTTCTCCGTCGCGGCCTGGCTGCGCATGCTGTCGAGGGTGCCGATGAGCGGGATCGCGAGCACCCCGTCCCACAGCTTGATGACCGGGGTCGACAGCTCGGTGAGCTGCTCCCGCTGCGCGCGGATGGTCTCCAGGCCCGCGTCCACCTCGAGTTCGAGCAGGACGGCCCGCAGCGTGTCCACCGCCGTGGACAGCGCGACGGCACCGTCGACGGCGTGCTCGGTGAGCCCGTCCGGCCCGGCGGACCGCCGGTGCTCGGTCCACAGCCGCAGCAACGGCGGCTTGAGCGCCGCGAGGTCGGGCCGGGCACCGTCACGCGAACCGGACACCACGGTGCCGAGCACGGACCTGGCCGCGGAGAAACCCTCGTGCCCCGAGTCGCCCTCGGCGCCGTCCCGGATGGCCTGCACCACCCCGGCGAGCAGCTCGGCGCTCTCCTGCTCGGTGTCGGCGGGGTCCACGTGGCTCAGCACGTTCGCCTCCGACCACGCCCGGAGAATGTCCGGCCTGCGTTCCCGGAGGAACTCGGCAAGCTCGTCGCGTACGTCCTGGGCGGTGACGGTCATGCTGAAGGCTCCCGGTCGGAATGGGCGTCTCGGGTCCACGGTCGCGAAATCTTTGCCTGCTGGCAAACTTAAGGCACGGCACCGTGCGGCGGCATCCGGGGTGCCGCCCGCCGACCACGACGACGGCGTCGACGAGTACCAGCAACCGGCATCAGGAGAACGCAGGACATGTCTGACGGCAACCGGCAGCCGGCTCCGGCCTCGACCGTGCGCGCGGAGCTGGTCAGCAGTGAGGGACGGATCACCCTGACCGGCGAGATCGACCACGGGGTGGCGCCCGAGCTGGACGCCGCGCTGGAGCGGTTGCTCTCGTCGGGCGCCGAACGGCTGGTCGTCGACTTCGCGAAGCTGTCCTTCTTCGACTCGGCGTGCATCAGCGCGCTCGTGCGGGCCCACGCCACCGTCAGCGAACGCGGCGGCACGGTGACGATCGTCAACGTCGACCGGTTCGCGCACCGCGTGCTCCAGATCGCCGGGCTGCTCCCGCTGTTCGAGATCGTCCCCGCCGAGGAGCAGGGCGAGAACTGAGACCCGCCGCTCGGCCTCCGGCCGCGGCCCGGTCAGCGGGACCGGACGCGGCGCAGCGCCCGGCCCGCCCGGCCGCGTGCCCTGCGATACAGCTCCATCGCGAGGTCGCGGGAGGAACGCGGCGCCGTGGCGGCGTCCAGACGGCCCCGCAGGTGGCCGATGCGCCCGCGCTGGTCGCTGCTGTGCCGGAGCAGGCCGGTCGCCGCGCGGATGGCGGCCGGGGCCAGGTCGGCCTCGGTCAGCTCGGTCGGCGACACGTACTCCCCGCCCGGCTGGTCGGCGGGCATGAGCTCCTCGAGGTCGCCCTCCACGCGGTAGCCCGCGACGCTCAGTTCGTCGATCAGCTCCCGCGAGCGCTTGCGTGCCCACTCCCGGTGCTGTGGCGGCAGGCTGAGGCCCGGCGAGTGCTTGCCGAGGATGTGCTCGGCGAGCTGGATGCGCACGAGGTGGTCGTAGCTGTCGTTGGGCAGGTCCATGACCTCGGCGTTGATCCGCCGCACCAACTCGGTCTCCACCACGCCCATCGACGAGTTCGAGCGCCCGCCCTCCGGGTCGTAGGCGTCCGGGTCGAGCCCGGTGACGGCGCAGAACCGGCGCCACAGCACGTCGCGCGGCCCGCCGGCGTGCGGCACGGTGACGAGGTGGATGTTCTCCGGCGGCACGACCTCAGCCCAGGTGCCGAGCACCCGCGCGGCGTCGTGCAGTCCCCAGAACATCTCCCCGAACGGCTCGGGCGCGTCGATGCCCTTCTCGACGAGGTCGTCGACGAACGTCTCCAGCGGCACCTGGTGCCGGTGCTTGATGTGTTCCTGCCAGTCCGAGACGAGCTGGCGCGCGAAGTCCCTCGCCGTGAAGACGACGTGCACGTCGGCGGGCCGGACCGTGCCGAGCCCGTGCTCGATCCGCTCGCGGGTCGCGCCACCGAGCAGCTCGTTGGAGACGATGACGGTGTCACCCGGCCAGTCCCGGCACCGCGCCGCGACGCGGTCCCAGGCGCCCGCGTGCTCGCCGGGCGGCATGCCGGCCCAGCCGATGCCGCGGAAGTCGATGGTCGAGCGGAACGACTCGTCGTGTCGCTCATACGGGTAGAGCACGCCGTTCCTCGCCAGCGCCTCACGGTTGCGGAGCAGGACGAGCTGGAGATAGGTCGTTCCGGTCTTCGGTGCGCCGACATGGAAGAAAACCCGCTTCGTCGCGGTCACGATGCCTCGCTTTCCCACCCCAGTCTCGGACCGCGCCATCCTAGGGGACGGCACCGCCACGATCGAGTGGACCTGAGGCGGGCGGAAACGGGCTCTTCGCGGCGGGACAATCAGCGCCGGGATCGGCCGGCGGCGAGCAGCTCGGGCACGGTGGCGAACTTGACCCGCGGCCGTCCCGCACGCTCCCCGCGCCGCCGCTCGGCGCGGTCGATCGACTCGGCCTCCCGCAGGCCGATGGCGTCGGGCCTGCGCTGCCGCACCAAGCGCGCGAACGCGGCCGCGTCGGCGCCCGGGGCGGTGAGGCGCCCGGCCGCCGCGTCGTCCAGCAGGGCGTCGACGGTTTCCGCCGCACACGCCCGGTTGGCCCCGATGCCGCCGGTGGCGCCACGTTTGGCCCACCCGACGACGTAGGTGCCGGTGCCGACGCGCCCGCGGTCGTGGGGGATGACACCGGTGTCCTCGTCGAACGGCAGCCCGGGCAGCGGCACACCCCGGCAGCCGATCGACCGCACCACCAGGCCCGCCGCGATGTCGCGCTCGCCGCCGGTGCCGGTGACCCGGAGGCCGCGCACCTGGTGGTCGCCGAGCACCCGGGTGGGTGCCGACCGGAAGCGCAGGACCAGCCGCCTGCCCTCGGGCGGGGGCAGGGCCAGGTCGACGGGCTCGGCGGGCAGGTCACGCAGCAGTCCGGCCGTCGCCGAAGGGGCCGCGGCCGCGAGGTCACCGGCCACGCCGCCGTGGTCGTCCACCACGATCTCGGCGCCGAGCCGGTCGCGCATCGCGAGGAACTCCGGCCGCGTGAACGCGGCCTGCTCGGGCCCCCTGCGCCCGAGCAGGACGACCTCGCGGACCTTGCTCGCGCGCAGTGCCGCGAGGGCGTGGTCGGCGATGTCGGTCCTGGCCAGTTCGTCCGGGTCGCTGAGCAGGATGCGGGCGACGTCGAGGGCCACGTTGCCGGTGCCGACGACGACGGCGCGCTCGGCGGACAGGTCCACGGCGTCCCCCGGCACGTCCGGGGCCGCGTTGCACCAGCCGACGAACCGGGTCGCCGGGATGCTGCCGGGCAGGTCCTCCCCCGGGATCCCCAGCGTGCGGTCACCGGCCGCACCCACGGCGTAGACCACCGCGTGGTGGTGTGCCGCGAGGTCGGCGTGCGTGATGTCGCGGCCCACCTCGACGTTGAGGTGCATCCGCACCCTCGGGTGCCGGTAGTTGGTGGCGAACCGGCGCCCGATGTTCTTCGTCGAAGGGTGGTCCGGCGCGACCCCGAACCGCACGAGCCCGCCCGGCACGGGCAGCCGGTCCAGCACCGTGACCTCGGCACTCGTCGACCGCAGCAGCGACTGGATCGTGTACCCCGCGGCGGGGCCGGTGCCGACCACGGCCACCCGCAGCGGGCCTGCCCCGGCGGGCAGCGAGCGGGGGAACTCGGGCGCGCCCCAGGTGTCGTCCGCCGGCTCGTCCCCGAAGTGCCGCCGGTTGAGCTCCACGTAGACGGCGTCGGGCCCGGTGAGCCGGTCGGCGGGGAACACCGCGTCGACCGGGCAGGCGTCCGCGCACGCCCCGCAGTCGATGCACGTCCGCGGGTCGATGTAGAGCATGTCCGTCGTGGCGAACTCGGGTTCGTCCGGTGTCGGGTGGATGCAGTTGACCGGGCACACCGCGACACACGAGGCGTCGGTGCAGCAGGTCTGCGTGATGGCGTAGGGCATGCTCGTTCCGTCAGATCATGTCCACGCGCTGGTAGATCGCCGTCGCGGACCGGGTCAGCAGACCGGCCTCGGACAGGAACTCCATCAGCCCCGCGCAGGCGTTGCGCATCATGGACTTGCGGTGCTCGTTGTTCGCGGCCGCGGCGACGGCGCGCTCGGTGTCGAGGCCCGCCGCCCGGTAGACACCGTGGTTGACCAGGCTGCGCACGATGACGGACGCGGCCGCGGCGATCAGGGCTGCGCTGTGGCGCCTGCGGAGGGTGCTGACGCCCGCCATGTGCTCGCGGATCTCCTGCCGGGCGAACTTCATGTGCCGCGACTCCTCGACCACGTGGATCCTCGAGCTGGTGCGCACGATGTCGAGGACGTTCTCGCCCCGCATCCAGTCGCGCTGCATGACGTCGAGCACCTCTTCGGCGACCAGCGTGCCGCCGTAGGCGACCTCGCCGCCCGCGACCGACTTGAACAGGCGCGCGGCCTCGACGATGAACCGGTGCGGGAAGTACGCGGGCACTCCCATCTTCTCGCAGATGCGCGCGAACATGATCGAGTGCCTGCACTCGTCGGCGATCTCGGTGAGCGCGAACTGGAACTCGGGGTTCGCCGGGTCCTTGACGTACTGGTCGCGGAGGATCATCTGCTGCAGGATCATCTCGAACCAGATGCCGGTGCTCATGATCGAGCACACCTCGTGCCTGGTGAGCGTGACGCGCTGCTCCTCCGTCATCTCGTCCCACAGCGGCGTGCCGTAGAGCGTGCTCCACTCCGGGTTCAGGCCGTACTGGCCCTCGGGGAGCGGGGCGGCCCAGTCGATCTCCGTGGCCGGGTCGTAGGACAGCGTCGCCGAGGACTCCAGCAACCGGCGGGAGACGTCCGGTTCCGCGGTCGCGTGCAGGCTCCTCGCGGTCGCACTGGTCATGTTCCGCACCTCCTCGGGCAGTTAAGCCGGACTCCCGGTAACAGGAACATACTGTACCCGCTATTTGGCGGGAGGTACAGCCGGTACGCCGTCGCCCGATAGGATCGCGTCGATGACCTCCTCCCCGGCGACTCGCCCGACCGACGGCCGCGCCGCACGCTGGGCGGGCCAGCGCGAGCGCCGCAGGCGCGAGTTCGTCGACGCCGCCCTGCGCGCGATCGCGAGCCACGGGCCGGAGGTCTCCACGGAGCAGATCGCCGAGGAAGCGGGCCTGGGCAGGACCCGGCTGTACAAGTACTTCGCCGACGCGGCCGACCTGCAGGGCGGGATCGCCGACCGGGTGACGGAGCTGATCACGGCGGAGCTCGCCCCGGCGCTGAACGCAGGCGGCACGCCGATGCGGATGATCAGGACCGCCATCGACGCGCACACCCGCTGGCTCGCCGAGCACGGCAACCTCTACCGGTACCTGACCATGCACTCGCTGTCCGCCCACGGCCGGGACGCGGTCACCGACGTGAAGACGGCGATCGCCCGGAACCTCACCGTGCTGTTCGAGCGGAACCTCGAACTGTTCGGCGCGAGCACCCGGCTCGCGGAGCCGGTCGCCTTCGGCGTGGTCGGTCTCGTCGAGTCCAGCACGGCGCGCTGGCTGGAGAACCCGGGCGATCTCGGCCGCCACGAGCTCGCCGACCTGCTGGCGACCTGGGTGTGGCGGCTGCTGGACGCCGCCCTCCGCGCCCAGGGTGTCGAGCTGGACCCCGACCTTCCGCTGCCCGTTCCGGGCGAGCCACTGGCCACCCGTGGCTGACCAGGCGTCGTTCGGAACCCGGTAGGCTGCCCGACCGAGCCAGTCGTACCCGTGCAGGGTCAGGGAATCCGGTCCGAAGCCGGAGCTGACGCGCAGCGGTAGGGGCGAAGGGCGGGGACGGCCACCAGGGCCGTGACCACTGGACCTCCGGGTCCGGGAAGGCATCCTCGCCCGGCCGAGCCCGAGCCCGAAGACCTGCTGGCTCCCGGCGCCACCCGACGTGTGCCGCCGGACGCCCACCGGGCTTCGCGTACGAGCCCCGAGCGAAGGACACCGATGCCACGTCATTCCGCACGCCTCCGCCCTGCCCTGCTGTCCGCCGCCCTGGTGGCGGCTCTCGTCGCCGGTGGTTGCGCCGCGCCGGGACCCGCCGGGGACGGCACCGGACCGCACCGGGTCACCCTGCGCAACTGCGATCGGGAGGTCACCGTCGAGGCGCCACCGCGGCGGGCGGTCAGCCTCAACCAGGGCACCACCGAGTTGCTGCTGGCGCTCGGCCTCGCCGACCGCGTGGTCGGCAGCGCCACCTGGACCGAACCGGTCCGGGCGGACCTCGCCGAGGCCGAGCGCACGGTGCCGCGGCTGGCCGAGGGCACCCCGTCGTTCGAGAGCGTGCTGGCCGCCGAGCCGGATTTCGTGATCGGCCTCTACCACGCGATCTTCACCGACGAGCGGGTCGCGTCCCGGGAGCGGTTCGCCGAGTTCGGCGTGCCCACCTACCTGTCGCCCACCAGCTGCCGTCCGGAGGCGGCCGTGCTCGACGAACCGGTGCGGCTGGCCGACATCTACCGCGAGGTCACCGAGGTCGCCCGGATCTTCGGCGTGCCGGAACGCGGCCAGGAGCTGGTCTCCCGGCTGAAGCAGCGGGTGACCGAGGCACGGCGGAAGGTCGCGGCCCTGCGGTTGCCCGACGACTTCTCGGTGCTGTTCTGGTTCGGACAGACGGAATCGCCGTACCTGGCCGGTTCCACCGGTTCACCGGCGATCATGACCAGGGCTCTGGGCATTCGCAACGCCTACGACGACGTGCGCTCGATGTGGCCCCAGGTCGGCTGGGAGGACGTGCTGCGCAGGAACCCGGACCTGCTCGTCCTCGCCGACCTGACCCGGGAGGGCCCTGGCCAGAGCCTTGAGTCCAAAAAGGAGTTTCTCACCGGCGATCCGGCCGTCGCGCGGCTCGACGCCGTGCGGGCCGGGCGCTGGCTGCCGATGCGAGGGACGGAGCTGAACCTGACGATCAGCACCGTCGACGGACTGGAGAAGCTCGCCGACAAGCTCGTCGAGCTGTACGGCGGGCCGTGAGCACGCCCGCGACGGTCGCGGGGCGGCGCGGGCTCCGTGCGGGCACACTGATCGCCACGGGCGTGCCCGCGCTGCTGCTGTCGATCGCGGTCGCCACCACCATCGGGCCCGCGAGCCTCTCGGTCGGTGACGTGCTCAGCGTGGTGGGAACCCGGCTCGGGTTCGGCACCACCGAGGTGTCCCGGATCGGGCAGGGCATCGTGTGGGATCTACGCCTGCCGCGGATCCTGCTCGCCGCGGTGTGCGGCGCCGGGCTGAGCGTGTGCGGCGCGGTGCTGCAGTCGTTGCTGCGCAACCCGCTGGCGGACCCGTTCCTCCTCGGCATCTCGGCTGGCGCCTCCACGGGGGCGGTCGCGGTGGTGGTGCTGGGCGCGGGATCCGGTGCGGTCGGGCTGACCACGGGAGCGTTCGCCGGCGCGCTCGTGGCGTTCGGACTGGTGGTCGCGCTGGCGACGGTCGCGGGTGGTGGCACGGCCAGGGTCGTGCTCGCCGGGGTCGCGGGCACCCAGTTGTTCTCCGCGATCACGTCCTATGTGGTCATCACGTCGGCGGACGCCGAGCAGACGCGGGGAGTGCTGTTCTGGTTGCTGGGCTCGCTGTCCCGCGGGCGCTGGCCCGACGTCGCTCTCACCGCGGCGGTCTGCGCCGCGGTGCTGGTGGTGTGCCTGGCCAGGGCGGGCGAGCTGGACGCGTTCGCGTTCGGGGTGGACGCCGCGTCCACGCTCGGCGTCTCGGTGCGCACGCTGCGCACGGTGCTGCTCACCCTCACGGCGCTGCTCACGGCCGTGCTCGTGGCGGCGGCAGGCGCGATCGGCTTCGTCGGATTGGTGCTGCCGCATGCCGCGCGGCTACTCGTGGGTCCCGGTCACCGGCTGGTCCTGCCGGTGACCGCGTTGCTCGGGGCGTTGCTGCTGGTGTGGGTGGACACGCTCGCGCGCACGGTCGCCGCGCCGCTGGAGGTGCCGGTGGGGGTGGTGACCGCGCTGGTCGGCGTGCCCGCGTTCGCCGTGCTGCTGGCTCGGGGGAGGTGGAGTTCGTGAGCCTGCGCGCCCGTGAGGTCTCGTGGACCGCGGCGGGGACCGTGGTCGTGGACCGGGTCAGCATGCACGTGGAGCCGGGCTCTACGCTCGGCGTGCTCGGCCCGAACGGCTCCGGCAAGTCGACGCTGTTGCGGCTGCTGGCGGGCCTGCGCAGGCCGTCGGCGGGTGCGGTGTACCTGGACGGCCGGGAGCTGGCCGGGCTGGGCAGGCGGACCGTGGCCCGGCGGGTCGCGGTGGTGGAACAGCAGGTCGGTACCGAGGTGGACCTGACGGTGGCCGAGGTGGTGGCGCTCGGCCGCACCCCGCACCGCGGCACATGGGGCGGAATGCGCGCCGCTGACGAGTCCGCTGTGGACGATGCGCTGGCGAGGACCGGGCTGACGCACCTGGCCCGGCGACGCTGGCACAGCCTGTCCGGCGGGGAGCGCCAGCGGGCGCAGATCGCCAGGGCTCTCGCGCAGGAGCCTGCGGAGCTGCTGCTGGACGAGCCGACCAACCACCTCGACATCGCCCACCAGCTCGACCTGCTCGGGCTCGTCCGGCGGTTGCCGGTCACCAGCGTGATCGCCCTGCACGACCTCAACCTGGCCGCCACGTTCTGCGACACGGTGCTGGTGCTCTCCGGTGGCCGCGCCGTGGCCGCCGGGCCGACCGGCGACGTCCTCACGGAGGAGCTGATCCGGCAGGTGTACGACGTGCGGTGCGAGCTCGTCCGCAACGGCCCCGGAGAGCGCCCGCACATCCGGTTCCTGCCCCGGTGACGGTCCACTTGTGACCCGATCGGGTGGGCACCACGGCACGGCTGTTTCCCGCGCCGGCGACGACGGCAACGTTCCGATCAGCGGCCGGAACGGCACCGTACGGTCGCCGCCGTGAGTCGACAGGACAAGGAGGATCGATCATGGCTACCACGATGCGCCCCGAACAGCTGGCTGACGATCCAGTGCTGGACCGCAACGGCGACAAGATCGGGAAGGTGGGCACCGTCTACATCGGTGAGACCACCGCGCGGCCCGAGTGGGTCACCGTGAAGACGGGCATGCTCGGCCAGAAGGAGACGTTCGTCCCCCTGGAGGGCGCCTGGGAGGGCGCCGACGGCCTGCACGTACAGGTGTCGAAGGACCAGGTGTCCGACGCGCCCAGCGCCGACGGGGACGACTACCTGTCCGGTGAGCAGAGCGCCCGCCTGTACCACCACTACAACCTGCCGATGCCGCGGGAAAGCGACCGCCGGGAGGCGGCCGGCGACGCGGACGACCGGTCGATGGTGCGTTCCGAGGAGCGGCTGCGCGTCGGCACCGAGCCGGTCGAGGCCGGGCGGGTCCGCCTCCGCAAGCACGTGGTCACCGAGGAACAGCAGGTGAACGTGCCGGTGTCGCACGAGGAGGTGCGGATCGAGCGCGAGCCGGTCGACGAGACCGAGCGCCGTGAGCCCGCGGAGATGGGCGAGTCCGAGCAGGAGGTCACCCTCTACGCGGAGGAGCCGAGGGTCGAGAAGGAGCGCGTGCCGGTGGAGAAGGCACGGCTCGGCAAGGAGACCGTGACGGAGGACCGGCCGGTGTCCGACCAGGTGCGCAGGGAGGAGTTCGAGGTCGACGACGACAGCGGACGGCGCGACCGGTGAGGTCCCGCCCCAGCGCCCCGCGGAGCCTCCGTGGGGCGCACGCCCGTGCCGCGCCCCCGCTCTGGTGACCCACCGAGGTCGTGGCCCCGCTTGCCGACACCTATCGACTTTCGATATATTCCCATCGAAGATCGATTGGAGAAGACTCGATGGGAAGATGGACCGTCCTCGCGCTGCGCATCGTGCTCGCGATGGTGCTCGCGGGCACGCTGTTCGTTCAGGTGGTGATGGTGCCGCTGCTGGCCACCGACCTGCGGGAGGCCGGGCCGGATCTCGCCAGGGTGCGTGTCCCGTTCGTCGTCATCACCGTGCTGGGGCTGGTGACCGTCCAGGTCACCGCGGTGAGCGTGTGGCGGCTGCTGACGATGGTGCGGCGGGGCACGGTGTTCTCGCACGCCTCGTTCCGGTACGTGGACATCGTGATCGGCGCGATCGCCGCGGCCTCGGTGCTCACGTTCGGGCTCGCCGTCACCCTCGCCCCCGGTGAGGCCGTCGCCCCGGGTGTGGTCCTGCTGATCTGCGGGCTGTCCGTGCTGATCGCCGGGATCGCGCTGATCGTGCTCGTGCAGCGGATGCTGCTCGCCAAGGCGGTCGCCCGTGACGTCGAGGCGCATCACCTGCGCGCCGAGCTCGACGAGGTGATCTGATGCCGATCATCGTCGACATCGACGTGATGCTCGCCAGGCGCAAGATGTCCGTGGGCACGCTGGCGGACCGCGTCGGGATCACGCCGGCCAATCTCGCGGTGCTCAAGAACGGCCGGGCGAAGGCGGTCCGCTTCACGACGCTGGCCGCACTGTGCGAGGTGCTGGACTGCCAGCCCGGGGACCTGCTGCGCTGGGAACCCGAGACGACCTCGGCCGGCGGCGACGGCGGCCGGCCGCTCGTCCGCGACCAGCTCGATTCATGAGGTACCGGCACGCCCGAGCGCGGGCGGAGATCACCAGGTCCGGTGCAGGCCGGGCCGCGAGTGCGGGAAGCGATGAGTTCCGGCCCGCCGTGCGGTCTGTCCGTGCGACCAGGGTCTTCGTGCTCACCCACTACCCGCGTGACCCGCAGCCGATGGACGGCGGCACCACATTTCGCCTCGTCACGGACGGAATCGAGCCCGCACTGCGACAGGCACGTGAGGCGACCGGAGGCGGCGACGTGGCGATCGCCGGCGGTGCGACCACGATCAACCAGTACCTCGCCGCGGGCCTGGTCGACGAACTGCGGCTGCACATCGCGCCGCTGACACTCGGCGCGGGCACGCGGCTGTTCGACAGTGTCCCGCCGCTGAATCTCCAGCAGACGGAGTCGCGGGCGGCGAACTCGGTCACGCACGTGCCCTGTCGCGTGCTGTCGTGAGCCCGCGCGGTGCCCCAGCAGCGACCTCCGGGAACGGTGCCCCCGACGGGACTCGAACCCGCACTCGATCGATTTTAAGTCGACTGCCTCTGCCGGTTGGGCTACGGGGGCACTGTGCAGCTTAAGCCCCCGGACCTGCTACGACTGGGAAGCCCTGGCGAATTCTTCCTTCGGGTTGTTGATCTGACCGAGAGCGACGACCTCGCGACGGAACAGACCGCCGAGCGTCCAGTCCAGCAGGATCCGCACCTTGCGGTTGAACGTCGGCATCGCCTTGACGTGGTACGCGCGGTGGAACAACCAGGCCGGGAAGCCCTTGATCTTCATCCGCAGCGCGTCGGCGACGCCCTTGTGCAGGCCGAGGCTGGCGACCGCGCCCAGGTTCTCGTGCACGTAGTCCTTCGGCTGGCCGCCGCGGATCACGCGGATGATGTTCTTCGCCAGGTGCCGTGCCTGCCGGACCGCGTGCTGCGCGTTCGGCGGGCAGGTGGCCGTCGGGTCCTCCTCGGTGCGCGAGAGGTCCGGCACAGCGGCGATGTCGCCCGCCGTCCACACGTCCGGGTGACCGACGACCTGGAGGCCCGCCGTGGCCTGCAGCCGCCCGCGCTTGTCCAGCGGCAGGTCGGAGTTGGCGAGCACCGGGTTGGCCTTCACACCCGCGGTCCAGATGATCGTGTCGCTGTCGAACTCGGTGCCGTCGGAGAGCACCACGTGGCCGTTCTCGAACGACTTCGCCGCCGTGGACAGGTACACCTCGATGCCGCGCTTCTCCAGCTGCTCCGCGGTCCACACGCCCAGCGTCTCGCGCACCTCGGGCAGGATCCGCCCGGCCGCCTCGACGAGCACCCAGCGGATGTCCTCGGGCTCGATGTTCTCGTAGTACCGGGTGGCGAACCGGGTCATGTCCTCCAGTTCCGCCAGCGCCTCGATGCCGGCGAAGCCACCGCCGACCACGGTGAACGTGAGCAAACGCTTGCGCAGCTCGGGGTCGAGCGTGCTGGAGGCCTCGTCGAGCTTGGTCAGCACGTGGTTGCGCAGGTAGATCGCCTCACCGATGGTCTTGAAGGCGATGCCCTGCTCGGCCAGGCCGGGGATCGGGAGGATGCGCGCCACCGAGCCGAGCGCCACCACGAGCACGTCGTAGGACAGCTGCTCGATGTGGCCGTCCGCGGCCTCGACGGTCACCGCCTTGCGCTCGTGCTCGATCTTGGTCACGCGCGCGGTGAGCACGTGGCAGCGGCGGAGCACCCTCCGCAGCGGCACCACGACGTGCCGGGGCTCGATCGCCCCGGCCGCAGCCTCCGGCAGGAACGGCTGGTAGGTCATGTGCGGCTGTGGATCGACGACGGTCACGGACGCCTCGTTGGCGCGGAGCATCTTCTGGAGCCCCAGGGCCGTGTACAACCCGACGTATCCGCCACCGAGGATCAGGATCCGCGTCGGTTCCGACTTCGCTGCCATGCCTCCATAGTGGCACTGCTCTGCGACAATCGCGCGAGGGCCCTGCCCCGCTGTGACCAGCGTCGCCGCGGTTACCCAAACGATTCAGTTCAGGCCCGCGAGTGAGGCCGCTTCGGCGAGCACCGCACGCAGCATGGCGGGCGTCAACCTGCCCGTGAACGTGTTCTGCTGCGACACGTGGTAGCAGCCCAGCAGGTGCAGCTCGCCGGGCCCTTCGAGCACGACGTGCGCCCCGTGCCCGAACCTCGGCCGGGGTCGCGGGACCCGCCAGCCGGCGTCGCTGAGCACGGGCAGCAGCGCCTGCCAGCCGAACCCGCCCAGCACCACCACCGCGCGCAGGCTGGGGCGCAGCAGTTCCAGCTCCCGCGCCAGCCACGGCCTGCAGTTGTCCCGCTCGGCCGGCGTCGGCTTGTTGGCGGGCGGGGCGCAGTGCACCGGCGCCGTGATGCGCGTGCCGCGCAGGCGTAGCCCGTCGTCGCGATGGGTCGCGGTCGGCTGCGTCGCCAGCCCCACGTCGTAGAGCGCCTGGTACAGGACGTCGCCGGAGCGGTCGCCGGTGAACATGCGGCCGGTGCGGTTGGCGCCGTGCGCGGCGGGCGCGAGGCCCACGATGCCGAGCGCGGCGTCGGCGGGCCCGAACCCGGGGATGGGCCTGCCCCAGTACGTCTCTCCCGCGTACGCGGCGCGTTTGGTGGCCGCCACGTGTTCCCGCCACGCCACGAGGCGGGGGCAGGCGCGGCACTCGGTCACCGCCGCGTCGAGCTCGGCGAGCGAACCTTCGGCAATCGTCACACCACGATTGTGCCTTCAACTAGGTTGGCGACATGGCGGACACCACCCACGAGGACAACAACGCCGAACCGGCGGCGAAGACCGAGGAGCGGCCGAGCGAACCGGTCGACGACCTGGTCACCACCCAGCACACGATCACGGTCAAGCGGCGCAAGCTCGCCTACACCGCCCAGACCGGGCGGGTCGTGCTGCGCAAGGAAGTGATCACCGACGGCAAGTTCGACGGGCACCAGGCGAGGGCGGAGGTGTTCCTCACCTCCTACACGCTCGACGGCGCCGACCCGGCCAAGCGGCCGGTGACGTTCGCGTTCAACGGCGGCCCCGGCTCGTCGAGCATCTGGCTGCACCTCGGCGTGCTCGGTCCGCGGCGCGTCCTCTCCGGTGACGTCGGCGCGCCGGAGCCGCCGCCGTACGGGCTGGCGGACAACGCGGAGACCCTGCTCGCGCACAGCGACCTCGTGTTCATCGACCCGGTGTCCACGGGCTACTCGCGGGCGGCGAAGGGGCAGAAGCCCAAGAACTACCACGGCTTCACCCCGGACATCGAGTCCGTCGGCGAGGTGATCCGGCTGTGGACGTCGCGCAACGAGCGCTGGCTGTCCCCGAAGTTCGTCGCCGGCGAGTCCTACGGCACGCTGCGCGCGGCGGCGCTGGCCGCGCACCTCCAGGAACGCAGGGGGCTGTTCCTCAACGGCCTGCTGCTCATCTCGTCGGTCCTGGACATGGGCACGATCGTGTTCCACGAAGGCAACGACCTGCCCTACTCGCTGTACGTGCCGACGTACGCGGCGATCGCGCACTACCACGGCAAGCACGGGGACCGGCCGTTGGCCGACGTACTGGCCGAGGCGGAGGAGTTCGCGTCCCGGGATCTGCCGTGGGCGCTCGAGCGCGGCGCCCGGCTCGGCGAGTCCGAACGCGCCGACGTCGTCTCCCGGCTGGCCGGGCTGACCGGCCTTTCCGAGTCCTATGTGGACAGGGTGAACCTGCGGATCGAGCACGTCCGCTTCTTCACCGAGCTGCTGCGCGACCGCGGGCTGACCACAGGGCGGATGGACGGCCGGTTCACCACGTGGGAGCCGGACGGCGGCCGGGAGCACATGAGCGACGACGCGTCGATCTCCCGGATCATCGGCGCCTACTCGGCCGGGTTCAACCACTATGTCCGTGCCGAGCTGGGCTACTCGAACGACCTGCCTTACGAGATCCTCTCGATGGACGTGAACCGCGAATGGTCCTATTCGGACTTCGAGGGCCGTCCGGTCTCCGTCGTCGAGGACCTCAGCGCCGCGATGCGTGCCAACCCGCATCTCAAGGTCCACGTGGCCCTCGGCCACTACGACGGCGCCACACCGTACTACGCGGCGGAACACGTACTCGCCAGGCTGCGCATTCCCGAGGAGCTTCGCTCCAATGTGGAGACCGCGTACTACCCGGCCGGGCACATGATGTACGTGCACGAACCGTCGCGGGTGCGACAGGCGAAGGACCTCGGCGACTTCGTCCGCTCGGCCTCGAACAGGTAGTCATCTCATGCGCACCGGGGGCCGTGGCCGGGCTGCGGCCGCCTCGTAGGCGGCCCGGAGTTCCCGGACCACGGCTCCCGGCTCCTTCCTCAGCCGGGCCGGCAAGGTCGCGAGCAGCACGATTCCCGCCGCCGCGTACCTGGCGTTCCGGGCGAGGGTGCCCGCGTAGCCGTCGAGCTCGAAGTAGAACTCCTTGGAGTCGATCTCCCAGGCGAACGCGACGTCGTCGCACCAGGCGTCCGGAGTGGCCACGTAGCCACCAGACACCTCGTACACAGCGACGTTCCACGCGCATTCGGGCAGACCTGCTCGCCGCCAGAGCCGAAGCGCGTCGCCTTCCGCCACCGAGCGCGGACCCGACACGAGCTCGGCGAGCGCGCGCCGGGGCAGGGCGGAACCGCGCTGGCTGCCGTCCTCGAGCTCGCGCCGCAACACGTCCGGCCTGCACCGGCCGCGCTGCACGGCTTCGGCCAGCATCGCCCGCACCGTGTCGAAATCCTCGACTCGCCGTGCCGCGTCCAGTACGGCGCGGTGGACGGGCGCGAGGGGCAACCCGCGTCGGCGAACCGGTTCGGGCAACCGCGTGGTGCGCTCCACGAGCACGAACCCGGCACTCGTGACTTCGCGTGTCGCGGGTACCAGCAGGTGGACGTCGTCCGGCTCGGGTCCGCGCCGCAACCCGTACGACCGTAACGCCCAGTGGCCGGTGATCATCGAGTCCGGTCCTCCGCGCAACAGCGCCGCTTCGAGCCGTTGCCGCTGGCTGGGCTCGGCCCTGTCCAGCTTGACGATGCCGGGCAGCAGTCTTCGCCACGGCCCGCCGGGTAGGCATCGCCGGTACACCGTCGGCCGCGGCATACCGAGGCTCTCCAGCACGGCGACCCGCACGACCCTGCTGGTGTTCTTGTCTCCCAGCACCAGCGGGTGCCGGGACCAGTCTCCTCGTCTCACGAGCCCGGAGCTTCCGGGCACCCACCGACGAAAAGCGACCCCGGCCCGCGCGAACGGAACCCTCGCCACAACGTCCACCCGTTCGGACCAAAGCTCCCCAATGTGGCGTTGGTTGCGTTGGGAGCACCCAATGTGGCATTCGGTGCATCCGACGCACCGAATGCCACATTGGGGACGTGACGTGCGCGGGGTCGGTCAGCCGCGCAGGTGGGCGGCTCCGTGGCGAACGGCGGCGTTGGCGTCCACCATGCCGTGGCCGTAGAAGCCGTTGAACTCCGCCGTTCCCGTGCAGGTGGCCGTGTACGACTCGTCCCGGCCCTCGTCGAGGTAGTCGACCGTGTTCGGCACCGGGCACGGGGTCTCCGCCGCCGTGCCCTCCAGCACCCGCTGCGTGGTGTCCGGGGCGAGCCCGAATCCGCCCCGGCGGGGGTGACCGTACTCGGACACGATCAGCGCCGCGACGCCCGCCGCGTGCGGCGCCGCCATCGACGTGCCCTGCAGGTACTGGTAGTAGCCCACCTTGCCGTTGCGGAACGTGGCCTTCTGCACGCCGAGCTCCTCACCCAGCGGCGTCACGTTGCCCTCGGCGTCGACCGTTCCCTCCGCCACGGCGATGTCCTGCGGGTAGGCCGACAGGATCAGGTTCTCGTTGGTGCGGAACCAGTCCGTGCCGAAGTAGTCCCGGTAGTAGCCGCCCGGCGCGGACACGGAGATCTGCTCGGTGCCGTAGTTCGAGTAGTCCGCCTTCACGCCGGAGGGGCCGAACGCGGACACCGCGATCGTGTGCGCGCCCTCCACCGGCATCGAGAAGCAGGTCGCGTTGTCGATCTGCCGCTCGTAGCTGGAGTCCTGCGGGAAGTCCGGGCTGCTCGAGTCCGGCTGCGGCGCGCCGAGGTCGCTGTGCGAGTTGCCCAGCGAGACCACCTGGGTGACGCCCTTGCGGTGCGCGTACGTCAGGGCGCGGTTCATCGCCTCGACGACCGTGCGCTGCTCGAGCTGCTGCTCGGGCGAGTCGGCCGGGTTGGCCGCGCAGTTGTAGAGCCACGGGTCGACGTAGAAGGACATGTTCACCACGTCGAACCCGGCGTCACCGGCGTAGGTGATGGCGTCGACGGCCGACTGCAGGAAGAAGTAGCCCGAGTCGTGGCCGGCGCGCAGGTTGGCCAGGCGCACGTTCGGCGCGACCCCGGAGATGCCCGCGCCGTTGGCCGCGGCCGCGATCGTGCCCGCGACGTGGGTGCCGTGCCCGTGCCCGTCGACGTCGGCCGGGTCGACGCAGCCGCGGTACTCGCACGGCCCGTCCACCTCGTTGCCGTTCTCGTCGGCGGGCAGGTCGCGCACGAAGTTGCGGGACAGGCCCCTGGCGAAGTTCGGCGCGATGTCGGGGTGGTCGCCGTCGACGCCGGTGTCGATCACGCCGACGAGCACGCGCCGGTCCCCGGCCTGCACGTCCCGCGCCAGGTCGGCGCGCACGGACCGCAGTCCCCACAGCTTCTCGTCGAGCGGGTCCAGCCCGACCGGCTTCGCCGCCCGCGTGCGCTCGCCGGGCGCCGACCTGGCGCCGAACCGCTGGTGCTCCTTCTCGACCTTGTCCGGGGCGGGGCCGTTGCCCTCCTCCGGCGCGTGGCCGATCGGCCTGGCCTTCGCGGCGCCGAACACGGCCCGCCCGGCGGACACGCGCTCGGCGAAGCCCTGTGCCGGGGCCTCGGCGGTCACCAGCCCGATCGCGGAGTTGGCCCGCAGCACCGTGCCACCGGCGTCCCGGACGGCCCGCTCGACCGCCGCGAGCGACTGGCCCCGCTCGGCGAGCACCGTGAACTCGGTGGCGGGCCCAGCGAGCCGCGGCTGGGCGGTGGCGGGCGCGGTGGCGCCGACGAGACCGCCGATCAGTGGCACGGCGAGTGCCACCGCGAGAAACCTGGGTTTCCTCACGCAATTCCTCCTCGGGACAAACGTGAGGAGAACGTACCTACCGATCCCGCCGGAGTGCGGGAAATTCCTACGAAAGTCGCCTCAGGCGAGGGAGAGCGCGATGCCGTCGAGGATGTCGTGCTCGCTGACCACGAGTTCGGTGGGCCCGCCCCGCTCGGCCAGCTGTCCGGCGAGCACCTGCACGATCAGCGCCCCGCCACCGATGACGTCGACCCGTCCGGGGTGGATGACCGGGTTCGCCGCGCGGGTCTCGTGGTCCACGGTGAGCAGCCGCCGGGCCGTTCGGTCGAGGTCGGCCCTGGTCAGCCGGGACAGGTGGGTGCGCTCGGAGTCATACTCGGGCAGTTCCTGGGCGATGGCCGAGAGGGTGGTGACGGTGCCCGCGACCCCGATCCACGTGTTCGCCTTGGCCACGTCGACGACGTCGAAGGCCTCGGTGAGCACGTCGGCGGCCAGCTCACGCGCGGCGGCGACGTCGGCCTCCGCGGGCGGGTCCGTGCGCAGGGTGCGCTCGGTGATGCGCACGCAGCCGATGTCCACGGAACGGGCGGCGAGCACCTCCGCCGACCGGCCGTCCCACGTGCCGAGCACCAGTTCGGTCGAGCCGCCGCCGACGTCGACGACAAGGAACGGCCCGTCGTCGGGGTCCTGCTCCCCCACCGCGCCGACGAATGACAGCGTGGCCTCCTCGTCGCCGGTGATGACCTCGGCCTCGACGCCGAGCACCTCGCGCGTCATGGCGAAGAAGTCGTCGCGGTTGCTCGCGTCCCGCGTCGCCGAGGTGGCGACCATCCGCAGCCGCTCCACGCCCTTGCGGCGGGCCGCGCTCTGGTAGTCCACGAGCGCGGCGCGGGTGCGCTCCAGCGCCTCGGGCGCGAGCCTGCCGGTGGCGTCGACACCCTGGCCGAGGCGCACGATCCGCATCTCCCGGTGCAGGTCGCGCAGGTCGACGCTGCCGTCGTGGCGGTAGGTCAGCTCGGCGACGAGCAGCCGGATGGAGTTGGTTCCACAGTCGATCGCGGCAACACGGGGCATGCCGCCACCCTAGCCGTCAGCTCGTCGGCGCCGGCGTGGACTGTGTCGTGCTCCGCGGCTCGGTGGGCTCGTCCTCGGGGTCGGAGCAGGGCGGTGTGGTCGGGTCGGTCGAGTCGGTCTGCTCGGAAGACCCCGAAGACCCCGAAGACTCGGACGAATCCGGCGACTCGTCCGCCGTCGGCTCGCAGGTCTCGGTCGAGTCGCTGGGCTCCGTGCTCTCCGGAGGCACCGTGGTGTCCGGTGTCTCGTCCGGGGAGCTCGGCGACGAGGGCGACGGGCTGCTCGGCTCGTTCACGCTCGGCGGCAGCTCCGGGTCGCTGCTCGGCGAGGTCGTGTCCGCGGGCAGCTCACCGCGCGGGGCCGCAGGCTTCTTCTCCGCCGAGGAGGTGGTGGCCTGCCCGGACGGCGGCCGCGGGTCCACCGGCGACGGCGCCTCGGTGGTACCCCGGGTCGGCACGGCGAGCGGCACGTCGCTGTCGGGCAGGCTGCGCACGCCGCCGCGGTAGGCCTCGGCCCAGCGGATGACGGTGTCGACGTAGGTGTCGGAGTTGTTGTAGCGGTAGAGCGCGGCGCGCAGCTGGTCCTCCTTGGCGAGGTCCAGACCGCCCGAGCACAGGTACCGCGCGGTGGCGACGGTCGCGTCGTAGATGTTGTTCGGGTTCCGCACGCCGTCACCGTTGCCGTCGGCGCCGTACCGCGCCCACGTTCCCGGGATGAACTGGGTCGGGCCGACCGCGCGGTCCCACACCCGGTCGCCGTCGAAGCGGCCGTCGTCGGTGTCCGCGATGGCGGCCACCGGCCCCACCCCGTTGAGCACCGGGCCGAGGATCGGCTCGACGGTGTCGCCCTTGGCGTCCACGTAGCCGCCGCGGGCGTGGTTGGACTCGATCCGCCCGATGCTGGCGATGAGGGCCCAGTCGATGTTGCATCCGGGGTACTCCCGGCCCACGATCCGCGCCGCGGCACGGTACGCCTTGAGCGCCGTGCTGGGGATGCCGTGCGGGCCCGGTTCGGGCGGCTGGTACACCGCCAGGTCGGCGGGATCGGGCGAATCGGGCAGGCTGCCGTCGACCGAGAGGGTGGTCGGCTCCGGCGAGTACCCGCCCTCCAGCGGCATCTCCTCGCTGACCGCCAGTTCGTCCGAGTAGCCGGGGAGGTCGGTGGCGCCGGCGACGTTCACCCAGTCCGCGGCGGTGGTGGTGACCGCGACCGTGGGCAGCACCGCCAGCGAGCCGCCGAGGAACGCGGCCGCCGTCTTGTGCCGCAGCCCGAACCTGCGTACCGACCCACCGAGAGCGGCCGGAATCCGGTTCGCACGCACGCTCGAGCCTCCCACGACCTGGCTGTGGCGACCCCTGGTCCCCCACCGTCTGTACCTGGCGATGCCAGCGTGCCCCACCGGCCGCCTGTGTTTCATCCCCCCGAGGCGAATTCGCGGCAGGATTAGTCCGGTTGCAGTAACGCGACCCGCCCGTGGGTGGCCACGACGGCGGACAATGTGTCTACTGTGGAAAGTCGGCGGCGCAGTCGCCGGAGGGCCAGCCTTCCGCGCGGACGAGCTCGAGGGTCTCGTCGCCGATCGGGTTGACCCCGGGTCCGCAGGCCAGCGTGTGCGCCAGGTGCACGTGCAGGCACTTGACCCTGCCGGGCATTCCGCCCGCGGTCACCTGGTGCCCGAGTGGCTCGATCGCGTCCCGTTGTGCCAGGTAGGACTCGTGTGCCCGCTGGTAGGCCGCCGCGAGGCCCGGGTCGGAGCCGAGGCGTTCCGTCATCTCCCGCATGACGCCCTGCGCCTCCAGCTTGCCGACGAGCGAGGCCAGCCGGGGGCACGTGAGGTAGTAGAGCGTCGGGAACGGCGTGCCGTCCTCGAGCCGGGGGCTGGTCTGCACCACCGCGGGGTGGCCGCCGGGACAGCGGGCGGCCACCGCCCGCAGCGCGCGGGGCGGCCTGCCGAGCTGCTCGGCGATGACCTCGCGGTCGGCGTCGGTCACCGGCTCGAACTGGGTCTGGTTCACAAGCAGCAGGGTAGCCAGCCGCACCCGGCCGCCTGCCGACCCCGCCTCACGGGCCGGACGCGCTCTCCCACAGCCGCTCGTACCAGGCGCCCTGCGGCCGCTGCCGCTCGTCCGGCCTGCGCCGCTCCGCCGCGGCCTCGTCCTCGGGCAGCTGCACGATGTACGGCGTCTCGCCCGGCATCACGAACCGCAGCCTGCGCCGGGCCTCGGCCTCGACCTGCGCGGGGTCGTTCAGCTCGGCCCTGCGGTCCCGCAGGTCGTCCAGCTGCTCGCGCAGCTGCTCCTGGCGCCGCTCCTGCTCGGCCACCTCCGCCTTCTGCGACAGGTACGTGCGCAGCGGCACGGCGATCGTGAACGCCAGGGCGCACACGACGATCGCCATCACGGCCGCGCGCCTGGTCGTGGACATCCCGAGCACCTTGGCCGCGCTCGAGGCGCGTGTGGCGCTCAGCCCCCGGCGCAGCCGGGCCCTGCGGCCCTCCCGTGCGGTGCGGCTGCCGCGCGTGTCCCGCCGGGACCGCTCGGGCCGGCGGGGGGACGAGCGCTGCACCCGTCCCCCGGCCCGCCGGCCCCGCGGCCTGCCCCGTTCGGCGGCCACCGCGGATCAGTCCTCCGGCGTGAATCTCGGGAAGGCCAGATCGCCCGCGTACCGCGCCGCGTCGCCGAGGGTCTCCTCGATCCGCAGCAGCTGGTTGTACTTGGCGACCCGCTCGCTGCGCGCCGGGGCACCGGTCTTGATCTGGCCCACGCCGGTGGCCACGGCGAGGTCGGCGATCGTGGTGTCCTCGGTCTCGCCGGAGCGGTGGCTCATCATCGACTTGTAACCGTACGACGTGGCCAGCGCCACGGCGTCCAGCGTCTCCGACAGCGTGCCGATCTGGTTGACCTTCACCAGCAGCGCGTTCGCGGCGCGGCGGGCGATGCCCTCCTCCAGCCGGTCGGGGTTGGTGACGAACAGGTCGTCGCCCACCAGCTGCACCTGCTCGCCCAGCTCGGCGGTGAGGCGCACCCAGCCGTCCCAGTCGTCCTCGCTCAGCGGGTCCTCGATCGACACGAGCGGGTAGGCGTCGACCAGCTCGGTGTAGTACCCGGCGAGCTGCTCGGCGCTGCGCTTGGTGCCCTCGAAGGTGTAGGCGCCGTCGTCGAAGAACTCGGTCGCGGCGACGTCCAGCGCGAGCGCGATGTCCCGGCCCGGCTGGTAGCCCGCCTTCTCGATCGCGGTGAGGATGATGTCGAGCGCCTCGCGGTTGTTCGCCAGGCTCGGCGCGAAGCCGCCCTCGTCGCCGAGACCCGTGGACAGGCCGCGGCTCTTCAGCACCGCCTTCAGCGCGTGGTAGGTCTCGGTGCCCCACCGCAGCGCCTCGCGGAACGACTCGGCGCCGATCGGCGCGATCATGAACTCCTGGATGTCGACATCGGTGTCGGCGTGCGCACCGCCGTTCAGGATGTTCATCATCGGCACCGGCAGCACGTGCGCGTTGGGCCCGCCGAGGTAGCGGAACAGCTCCAGCTCCGACGAGTCGGCCGCCGCCTTCGCGACGGCGAGCGAGACGCCCAGGATGGCGTTCGCGCCGAGCCGCGACTTGTCCGGCGTGCCGTCGAGGTCGACCAGCTTCTGGTCGACGATGCGCTGGTCGACGGCGTCCACCCCGGTCAGGTCCGGACCGATCTCGTCGAGCACGGCGGCGACGGCCCGCTCGACGCCCTTGCCGCCGTAGCGGTTGGAGTCACCGTCACGCAGCTCGACGGCCTCGTGCTCCCCGGTGGACGCTCCCGAAGGGACGGCGGCCCGCGCCATCGTGCCGTCGTCGAGGGCCACCTCGACTTCGACCGTCGGGTTGCCGCGAGAATCCAGAATCTCGCGGGCGCCTACCTGCTCGATCACCGCCACGCTTACTCCTCACCCGGTTGTGCCAGCCACGACGGCACCCAGCGTAGCCGCCCACCCGGATGCCCCGGCGGAGGCACGCAGGCGGGTTACGTCACGGTGCCGCTCGGTCCCCGGCGCGGATCTCCTGCCAGCCGGTGGGCAGGTCCACGGCGTCGGAGACCTGCTGCCAGAAGGTCCAGCTGTTGCCCCCGATGTCCTGCACGGTGAACAGCCGGGCGCCGTACGGCTGGTCCTGGGGTCGCGACACCTCGACGGTGTCCCCGACGGCGGCACAGACCCGGTCGAACTGGCCGTCCACGTCGTCGACGTACACGACGTTGAGCTGCCCGACCGGCCCGTCGACACCCTTGGCCTCCCAGTACTCCGAACCCACCGCCGTGAGGTGGATCTCGGAGTCGCCCACCAGCACGGTGGCCTGGAACACGTCACCGGCGGCGTCGACGTAGCGAACCTTCTCCTGGAACCCGAAGACACGGGTCAGCCACTCCACCGCCTCGGTCGCATCGGTGTAGTAGAGGTACGGCGCGAGGCCGAGGTACCTCGGTTCTTCGTCGCTCATGACGGCAAAGTCCATCACACCGCGCTCACCGGCCGGGCGGTCACCCCGGCCGCGGGGGTCGAGAATCGCCCCGTCGCCGGGTAACGTCGAGAGGACCATGGGTGACCAGGAGCCAGTTCCGGAGCGTGCGGCCGAATCCCGGTTCCAGGCCTTCCGCCGGGCCGAAGCGCTGGTCCAGCGGCGCAAGCCGCTCGAGGCGCTGAAAGTGCTGGAACCGGTGCTGGACGCCGATTCCGACAAACCGAGCGTGCAGCTGCTCGCCGGCCGTGCCTACTTCCACTCCGCGCAGCTCAACCGAGCCGAGGACGCGTTGACCCGGGTGGTCGAGATGGACCCGTCCGACCACTACGCCCGGTTCGTCCTCGGCCGGACCCTGCAGCGGCTCGGCAGGCTCGCCGAGGCGCTCGCCCAGCTGCGCATGGCTTCGGCGATGAACCCGGTCCCGGAGTACCAGGAGGCGATCGGCGAGGTGCGTGCCCGGATCACCCTCGGGAACACCTGACGGCAGCCGTCACTTCGCACGGGCGCGCAGGTGCGCCCGCTCACCCTGCTTGCCGAACAGGGAGAGGATCTCCGCGGGCTGGTCCCCCGCCGCCGCGAACCAGTGCGGGTGGCGGGTGTCGAACTCGGCCGCCTCGCCCGGTCCGAGCACGATGTCGTGGTCGGCGAGGACGAGCCGCAGCCGTCCGCTGAGCACGTACATCCACTCGTACCCCTCGTGCACGCGGGGATCGGGCCCCTCCGGCCGGGGCGGCACCACCAGCTTGAACGCCTGCGGCTGGCCCGGCTGCCGGGTCAGCGGGATCGCCGTCATCCCGTTCATCGTCTTCGGCTCCGCACACACGCGCGGGTCCCCCACCGGCGGCGCACCGACGAGGTCGTCCAGCGGGACCTGGTAGAGCCGGGCCAGCGGCAGGAGCAGTTCGAGGGTGGCCCTGCGGCTGCCCGACTCGAGCCGGGAGAGCGTGCTCACCGAGATTCCGGTGGCGTCCGCGGCCGCCGTCAGCGTGATCCGGCGCTCGCGGCGCAGCCTGCGCAGCCGCGAGCCCACCTGGGCGAGCACCCCGTCGATGTCGGTCATGCCCCCACTTTGCCACTTCGGCAACGAAGTTTGCCACCAGGACGGCCGGCGGCGCACGCTGGGCGCATGACGGACAGATACGACGTGGTGATCGTGGGTGGTGGAGCCGCGGGGCTCAACGCGGCGCTGGTACTGGCGAGGGCACGCCGGAGCGTGGCCGTGGTGGACGGCGGCAGCCCACGCAACGCCCCCGCCGGGCACCTGCACGGCTTCCTCTCCAGGGACGGGCTGCCGCCCGCGGAGCTGCTGCGCGCGGGGCGGGAGGAGGTCGCGGGCTACGGCGGCGACCTCGTCGACGACGTGGTGAGCACCCTGCGACCCGACCGCCTGGTGGAGCTGGCGAGCGGCCGGGTGCTCGCCGCCCGGCGCGTGCTCGTCGCGACCGGGCTGACGGACGAGCTGCCCGAGATCCCCGGCGTCCGGGAACGGTGGGGACACGACGTCCTGCACTGCCCGTACTGCCACGGATGGGAGGTGCGCGACCGTCCGCTCGCGGTGCTCGGCACGTCGCCGAGGTCGCCACACCAGGCGCTGCTGGTGCGGCAGTGGAGCGCCGACCTGGTCTACTTCCCGCACACCGCGGAGCCGGCCCGCGAGGACGCCGAGCGGATGCGGGCACGCGGCATCCGGATCGTGCCGGGCAAGGTCGACGAGGTCGTCGTCGAGGGGGACCGGGTACGGGCGGTGCGGCTCGCCGACGGCACCGAGGTCGCCCGCGAGGCGGTCTTCGTGGGGCCCCGGTTCGTACCCAAGGACGGGGTGCTGGCGGCCGCGGGCTGCGCCAGGGCGGAGTCGGGGTTCGTCGCGGTCGACGGCACGGGACGCACGAGCGTGCCCTGGCTGTGGGCCGCGGGCAACGTGGTGGACCCGGCGGCGCAGCTGATCACGGCGGCGAGCGACGGCGCCCGCGCGGCGGCGGACATCAACCTCGACCTGGTCCTCGAACCGGATCAGGAGGCGGATGCCGCGTAGGCCTCGGCGCCGCTGAGCACGTCCTGCGCGTAGGACACCGACGCGTTGTACGCCAGCACGGCGTCCCACCAGTCCCGGGGATCGCGCAGGTCGCGGCCGTCGGCGCAGAGGAAGCGGGCGGCGGTGAGGGCGGCGTCGTCGATGTCCTGCGGGTCGGGCCGGGCACCGTCGCGGGTGGCACGGACGCCCCAGCGCCGCCACGTCTCCGGCAGGAACTGCATCGGCCCCACCGCGCGGTCCCAGGCACGGTCGCCGTCGAGCCGCCCGCCGTCGGTGTCGCGGATGGCCCGCACGCCGGGTGAGCCGTCGAGCGGCACGCCGACGATCGGCCGGTCCGGCCTGCCGTCCTGCCCGATGCGGTTGCCGTCGAGCTGACCGTGCCGGGACTCCATGCGGCCGATCCCGGCGAGCGTGCCCCACGACAGCCCGCAGGACGGCCGCTCGCCGCGCAGCCACATCTCCGCCCTACCGTACGCGGCGACCACCCGCGCGGGCACCTCGGTGGTGGCGGAGACCCGCTCCGCCCAGGCGTCCAGCTCTACCTGATCGGAGGCGTTGGGCCGGTCGACGGGCGCGCGCACGGCGGCGCGCGGGACGGCCGCGTGCGGCTGCGGCCGCCGCTCGGGAACCGTGAACGTCGAGTCCGGCTCGTCCTTGGTGATCCCGACGGTGAGGATCAGCGTCAGCCCCGTCCCCACCAGCAGCAGCACGAGCAGCAGCCGGCCGAGGACACGGGGCGGCGGAGTCGAGTCGACCACCCGATCAGGCTACGTGCCGGAGGGCCGCCGCCGGGCGCGGTCCGGGGCCGTTCACCGCCGCGGAAGGGGCCAGCACCGGCGCCACCCCTCGGCATCGAGGGTCGCCGGGTCGAGCCCCGCGTCGCGGGCCGCGCGCTCGGCGGCCCGCACGTCGGCCGCGAACGCCTTCGCCACCACCCGCAGCGCGTCCTCGGGATCGAGGCCGGCCCTGCGGGCCGCGGCCGCGAGGCGGAACAGCTTCGAACCCTCGTCGTCGCCCGGGGGGAAGAGGTCGAACGGCAGCCCGGCCCTGCCGGTGCGCTGGCCGAGCTTGCCCGCGAGCGCGGCGGCGGGCTGACCGAACGCGATACCGTCCACAATGGACTCGCGACGCTTCTCCGCCTGCTTGAGCTCCTCCCAGCGCACCTGCTGGTGCTCGGCCGTGCGCACCTTCTCGGCGTCGGTGAACACGTGCGGGTGCCTGCCGACCAGCTTCGCGACGAGCGCCTCGGCGACGTCGTCGATGCCGAACGGGTCGCCCTCGTGCTCGGTGGCGACCCTGGCGTGGAAGAGCACCTGCAGCAGCACGTCGCCGAGTTCCTCGCGCAGCGCCTCCCGGTCGCCGTGCTCGATCGCGTCGAGCAGCTCGTAGGTCTCCTCGACCAGGTACTGGCGCAGGGACTCGTGGGTCTGCACCGCGTCCCACGGGCAGCCGCCGGGCGAACGCAGGCGGTCCATCACCTCGGCCGCCCGCACCAGCGCCGGCACCGGCCCGCCGATGACGGTGGCGCCGGCCTCGACCAGCGCGGCGGCGCCCGGGTCCCGCGTGCTCGCGGCGACCAGCACCACGCCACGCTGGGTACGCAGCGTGGCCGGGTCGGGCGCGGCCTTGGCGTCCAGCGCGCTCCGGGTGTCCTCGGGCAGATCGGCGGCGGCGTAGACGGCCTCCGCCGACCGCAGCACCGGCCACGCCGCGGCAGGGAGCATCGCCGGCAGTGCGGGAGAAACGAGCACCACCGAAGCGAAGGGAGAGGTCATGGCTGCACGGTACGGGGGCTCAGCTGGTAGCCGGTCACCTCGTCCTCGCTCGCGGCCGGAGCCATCTCCGTCGCGTCCCACACGCCGTAGCGCGGGTTGACCCGCACGCCCAGCTCGTCGGCGATCGGCTGGAGCATCCGCACGCCGGCCCAGTACAGCACCTGGCCGCTCGCCTGCTGCACGGACTGCTGCGAGCCGCCCGCGGTGACCTTCCGGTCCCTGATCAGCCCGACCAGCCACCCGGTCTGCTCCCGGCTGGGCTGGATCACGATCACCGAACCCTCCCCGGCACCGAACACGGAGCTGATCGCGATCTCCGGCTGGTTCTGCAGCGCGTCGGCGAGCGCCAGCTCCTGGTCGAGCACCTGGTAACCACCGTCGCGGATGATCCGCTCCGCCGCACCGGGGTCGGCGGCGATCCGGCGGCCCAGCGCGAGCGCCTTCTCCTCGGCCGTGGACTCCGCGCTCTCCTCGCGGATCGTGGTGCCGACGAGCCGCACGGACACGCGGTCGGCGTAGCGCCGCGCGAGCTGCTGCAGGAGCACCTGGTCGGCGGCGGCGTCCCGCACCCGTTCGGGCGCGATGCCGATGGAGCGGGCGATCGACTCGGTCCCGCCGCTGCTGTTGATCAGTTCCTCGATCTGGGCGGGATCGGCCCGCAGCCCCTCGCGCTGGGCGGCCACCGTCACGAGATGGTGGATGATCCGGCTGCGCACGATCTCCCTGGACTGCTGGGCGAAGTTGCCCTGCTGCTGGGCCTGCTTCGCCTCGGGCACGTTGTCGAGCACCCACTGGATCTCGCGCTGCACGTCGTCGAGCGGAATCGCGTGGTCGCCGATGATCGCGGCCGACGTGACCTGGCTCGGGCCGGAGCCGCAGCCGGCGAGCACGAGCGAGGCGATCAGCGCGAGGACCAGCGTGGCGGGGCGGCGGATGATCCGGGTCACAGGCCGTACCTTCTCATATCGCTCCGGCGGAACCACAACCACCGGTCGTGAGTGAAGAACGTGGTTAGAACAACGTTATTCACTCACGACCCCGCGGCGGCTGGTTGTCCACACCTCGGTCGGTTGTCCACAGATTTCGCGGTCGGGCCCACCGGTGGCGTGGGCTGCCGGACCGTCGGGGCATGCCTCTGCATCGACGATGGTCCACCGAGGCCGTCCCTCCCGACCGGCGCACCAGCTGGCAGTGCCTGCTCGACGATCAGGCCGGGGTGGTCTCGCTGGCGCAGCTGTACACGCACGGCCATTCCGAGGCCGATGTCGTCGCCAACCTCAAGGCCGGCCGATGGCGGCGAGTGCTGCCCCGGGTGCTCGCCACGTTCACCGGGGAGCTGCCCCGTCCGGCGCGGTTGCACGCGGCTCTGCTCTACGGGGGCGGCCTCGCCGCGCTCTCCCACCACACCGCGGCCGAGGAGTGGGGGATGCTCCCGATCGCCGACCGTCCGGTGGAGATCACGGTCCCCTACACGTGCTCCGCGGTCTCGCAGCCTCCCGTGGTGCGGGTACACCGATCGCGGGCGTTGCGGCACTCGGTCGTCGAGACCGCGCCCCGCCGCACGAAACGCACCGACACCATCGTCGATCTCGCGGTGGCCCAGGACTCCGCGCAACAGGCGACCTACCTGGTGGTCGACCTGGTGAGTTCGGCGGCGGTCCCGGTGGCCGACATGCGTGGCTGCGTCCAGAACCGGCCACCGAGGCGCTACCGTGCCGCGATCACCCACGCACTCGACTTGGTCGCGGGCGGGTTCATGTCCGCGCTCGAAGTCGAGTACTCCGAGCGGGTCGAACGTGCGCACGGCATCCCGCCCGGTCGCCGCCAGACACCGGTGGAAGTGGACGGCAAGGTGTTGTGGGAGGACGTCACCTACGACCCGCTCGGCGTGCCGCTGACCGTGCGCCTCGACGGGAGGAGGCATCACGCCACCGCCCGCGTGGCGTTCCGGGACCGGCGGCGAGACAACGCCGCCGAGCTGGCGGCGCGCTCCCGGCTCGTCTACGGCTGGCACGACGTGCACACCGCTCCCTGCGCGGTGGCCGCCGAGGTGCGGGCGGTGCTGCACCGGCACGGCTGGGAGCCGACCGAATCCCGTTGCCGCTGCTCAGGCCTCGTGAGTGAGAAACGTGGTTAGAACAACGTTCCTCACTCACGAGCCGACGGCGGCCGGTTGCCTTGTCATGGCGGTCAGCAGCTCGGTGCACCAGTCGAGCAGGGCCTCGTCGCGCAGCGGTGGCGCGCCGATGCGGCCGCCCGCGGGCCCCTCGGTCGGGCGCGGCACCGAGACCGTGTTGGTCACCGCCTTGTACACGGCCTTCGGGTACAGCCGCTTGAGCCGCACCAGCTGCGAGTCGGCCAGCGGCAGCGGCGCGAACCGGATCGAGTTGCCCTGCAGGGTCACCTCGGTGACCCCCGCCGCACGGCACGACTGGCGGAAGGCGGCCACCGCGAGCAGCCTGCGCACCGGGGCCGGGGACTGCCCGTACCGGTCGACGAGCTCGTCGAGCACCGCGTCGAGCCCCGCCCGGTCGGGCGCGGCCGCGATCTTGCGGTACGCCTCCAGCCGCAGCCGCTCGCCCGGCACGTAGTCGTGCGGGATGTGCGCGTCGACGGGCAGGTCCACCCTGACCTCGGTCGGCTGCTCCGCATCCGAGGGCTCGGCGCCCGCGTGCGCCCGGAACGCGTCGACGGCCTCGCCGACCAGCCGGACGTAGAGGTCGAAGCCGACTCCCGCGATGTGCCCGGACTGCTCGGCGCCGAGGATGTTGCCCGCACCGCGGATCTCCAGGTCCTTCATCGCCACGGCCATGCCCGCACCGAGCTCGGTGTTCTGCGCGATCGTCGCCAGCCGGTCGTGCGCGGTCTCGGTCAGCGGCTGCTCCGGCGGGTACAGGAAGTACGCGTACCCGCGCTCACGGCCCCGGCCCACCCGGCCGCGCAGCTGGTGCAGCTGGGCCAGGCCGAGCATGTCGGCGCGCTCGACGATCAGCGTGTTGGCATTGGAGATGTCCAGGCCTGTCTCGACGATCGTGGTGCACACGAGGACGTCGTACTCGCGTTCCCAGAACCCCTGGATGATCTGCTCGAGCCGGTGCTCGTTCATCTGCCCGTGCGCGGTGACGATCCGCGCCTCCGGGACCAGCTCGCGCAGCCTGCGGGCCGCCTTCTCGATCGACGAGACGCGATTGTGCACGTAGAACACCTGACCGTCACGCAGCAGCTCGCGGCGGATCGCGGCGCCCACCTGCTTGTCGTCGTACGCGCCGACGTAGGTGAGGATCGGGTGCCGGTCCTCCGGCGGCGTGAGGATCGTGGACATCTCGCGGATGCCCGCGAGGCTCATCTCCAGCGTGCGCGGAATCGGCGTCGCGGACATCGTCAGCACGTCCACGTGGGTCCGCAGCGCCTTGATGTGCTCCTTGTGCTCGACGCCGAAGCGCTGCTCCTCGTCGACGATCACGAGCCCGAGGTCCTTGTACCGGATCCCGGCCTGCAGCAGCCGGTGCGTGCCGATGACGATGTCGACCTCACCGTCGGCGAGCCCGGCGATGGTCTGCTCCGCCTCGTTCGGGTCGGTGAAGCGGGAGAGACCCCTGATCGTCACCGGGAACGCGGACATCCGCTCGGCGAAGGTGTTCAGGTGCTGCTGGGCGAGCAGCGTGGTCGGCACGAGCACCACGACCTGCTTGCCGTCCTGCACGGCCTTGAACGCGGCCCGCACCGCGATCTCGGTCTTGCCGTAGCCCACGTCGCCGCAGATGACCCGGTCCATCGGCACGCCGCTCTGCATGTCGACCTTGACCTCGTCGATCGCCGCGAGCTGGTCGACGGTCTCGACGAACGGGAACGCGTCCTCCAGCTCACGCTGCCACGGCGTGTCCGCGCCGAACGCGTGCCCCGGCGCGGCCTGGCGGGCCGCGTAGAGCTGCACCAGTTCGGCGGCGATCTCCTTGACGGCCTTGCGCGCCTTGGCCTTCGTGTTCTTCCAGTCGGAGCCGCCGAGCTTGTTCAGCGTCGGCAGCTCCCCGCCGACGTAGCGGGACACCTCGTCCAGCTGGTCGGTCGGTACGAACAGCCGGTCGCCGGGGTGCCCGCGCTTCGACGGCGCGTACTCCAGGACGAGGTACTCCCTCGTCGCACCGCCCACCGTGCGCTGCACCATCTCCACGAACCGGCCGATGCCGTGCTGGTCGTGCACGACGTAGTCGCCGGACTTCAGCGCGATGGGGTCGACGGCGTTGCGCCGCCGGGACGGCATCTTGGTGTTGAGGTCCCGCGTCGAGCGCCCCGCCGTGGCGCCCCGGCCGGTGATGTCGGACTCACTGAGCACCACGAGCGCCGATCCCGGCGCCACGAAGCCGTCGGCGAGCCCACCGCAGGTCACGGTGACGACACCGGTGGCGGGCGGCGCGGCCAGTCCGTCCGCGGCGAGCGTGGCGGGGACCTCGGCGGCGGAGAGCTGCTCCACCGCACGGGCGGCCGTGCCCGCGCCGGGCACCACCACCACGGCGGCGCCGCCCGAGGCCGCGTGCGCGCGCAGGTCGGCACTCGCCTTCTCCAGCTCGCCCCGGTAGGCGGGCGAGCTGTCGATGCCGACCCGGTAGACGTCCTCCTCGCTGGTCAGCTGGGACAGCGTCCACCACGCCCTGCCGGTGTCCCGCGCGTGCGAGCGCACCTCGGCGAGGTCGCGGTACGCCGAAGCCCCGAGGTCGATCGGCGCGCGGCCACCGTCCGCGGCGGTGGTCCACGAGGCCTCGAGGAACTCCTGCCCGGTGCGCACGAGGTCCCGCGCGCGGGCGCGGATCTTCTCCGGGTCGGCGAGCAGGACGTGCGTGCCCTCGGGCATCGCGTCGGTGAGCAGGTCCAGCTCGCCCTCGCAGAGCACCGGGATGAGCGACTCCATCCCCTCACACGGGATGCCGTCGGCGAGCTTGGTGAGCATCTCCGCGAGCTGCGCGTCGGCGGCGTGCACCTCGGCGAGCTTGGCGGCGCGCGCCTTGACGTCCTCGGTGAGCAGCAGCTCGCGGCACGGCGGGGCGACGATCTCGGTGACCTCGCCCTCGAGCGAGCGCTGGTCGGACACCGCGAAGGCGCGGATCTCGCTGACCTCGTCGCCCCAGAACTCGATGCGGTGCGGATGCTCGTCGGTGGGCCCGAACACGTCCAGGATGCCGCCGCGTACCGCGAACTCGCCGCGCTTCTCGACCATGTCCACGCGGGTGTAGGCCAGCTCGACGAGACGTTCGAGCACCCGCTCGAACTCGTTCTCCACGCCGACACGGAGTTCGACCGGCTCCAGGCCGCCCAGTCCGGGCGCCATCGGCTGGATCAGGCTGCGCACGGTCGCGACCACGACGCGCAGCCCGCCGTGCCCCGGCTGGGCGAGCCGGTGCAGCACCGCGAGCCGCCTGCCGACGGTGTCCGCCCTGGGGGAGAGCCGCTCGTGCGGCAGCGTCTCCCACGAGGGGAAGTGCGCCACGACGTCGGTGCCCAGCAGGCTGCCGAGCGCGGCGGTGAGTTCGTCGGCCTCCCGGCCGGTCGCCGTGACCGCGAGGACGGGCCGGTTCGCCCCCCGCTCGGCGGCGAGCGCGGCGATCACCAGCTGCCGGGTGGCCGCCGCGCCCTCCAGGTCGAGCAGCGGTGCGCCCGCCCGTTCGACGACGCCGCGCAGGGCGGGATCGGGCAGGACCGCGGACAGCAGTCCGGACAGCTGGGCAGTGCGCGGCTCGGCGCTGGACTTGGCCACCAACGATTCCCCTCACATGAGGACACACCGCTGCCCGGGACGAGGCGGGCGGCGGCGATCCAGGCTCTCGAACTCCAGGGTACGGCGACCGTACGACACGGCACACAGGCCGGCGACAGTGAGGCACACTGGCGCACATGCGCGTACGAAGTATCGCGATCGCCGGGTTCGTCCTGATCGTGGCGCTGGTCACCGCCTGCTCGCCCGGCGCGGAGAACCAGCCGCCCGCGGCCGTGCCCACCACGGCCCCGACCACCGAGCCCGCCACCGGGCTGCGGGTCGAGGAGGTGGTGGCGGGACTCGAGCACGGCTGGGACATCGGCTTCCTGCCGGACGGCCGGGTCCTGGTCACCGAGCGGCCCGCCCGGCTGACGCTCGTGTCCGGCACCGGGCCCGGCGCGACCTCGACGACCGTGGACGCGGACCTGTCCAGCGTCTACGTGCAGGGCGAGGGCGGGCTGATGGGCATGGTCGTGCACCCGGACTTCTCCTCGTCGCGCGAGTTCACCACCTGCCAGACGCACCAGGAGGGCGGGCAGCCGGTCGACGTGCGGCTGGTGACGTGGCGGCTGTCGGAGGACGGGCGGAGCGCCACCCGGCTGCGTGACCTGCTGACCGGGCTGCCGATCAACCCGAGCGGCAGGCACTCCGGCTGCCGCCCCACGCTGGGCCCGGACGGCGCACTGTTCGTGGGCACCGGCGACATCGCCGACGACCCGACCATCCCGCAGGACCGCACGAGCCTCGGCGGGAAGGTGCTCCGGATCGACCTGGAGACCGGCGAGGGCCTGCCGGACAACCCGTTCGCGTCGTCGGACAACGCGAACGAACGGCGCGTGTACACCTACGGCCACCGCAACGTGCAGGGCGTCGCGTTGCGGCCGGGCACCGGCCAGATGTTCACCTCCGAGCACGGGCCCACCGGGTTCGACGAGGTGAACCGGCTGCGTGCGGGCGGGAACTACGGCTGGGACCCTTCGCAGGGCGGCACCGTCGACTTCTACGACGAGGACGTGCCGATGACCGACCTCGAACGGTTCCCGGACGCTGTTCCTCCACTGTGGACCACCGGTGAGCTGACCGAGGCGCCGAGCGGAGCCGCGTTCGTGCGCGGCGACCAGTGGGGCGACCTCGACGGGATGCTCGCGGTGTGCGCGTTGCGCGGGCAGAAGCTGCTGCTGTTCCGCATCGACGACGCGGGCGAGAACGTCACCGAGGTGCTGATCCCGCCCGAGTTCGACGACGAGTTCGGCAGGTTGCGCGCGGTGCGCGGCGGCCCGGACGGGGCGCTCTACGTCACCACGTCCTCGGGCGAGAACGACCAGCTGCTGCGCGTCACCCCGGAGTGAGGGCGGTCGCGCGGAGCGCGGCGAGCAGGTTCCGGACGTCCTGCCGCGCCCTGCCGACGTCGCGGTGGACGACGAACTGCAGGATCACGCCGTCGACACCGGCGACGAGGAGCCTGGCGAGCTGCGGCAGCGGCACCGGCGGCCGGTCGGCGTCCCGCCCGGCCTCGCGCAGCGCCGCCTCGACGACCTCGCAGTAGCGGGTGTACTGCCACTCGGCGAGCCCGGCCAGTCCCGGCTGGCGCAAGGCATGGGTGGTGAGCTCGTACTGCATGAGCTGCAGGCCGGGATCCGCTTCCACGACGCGCCAGAAGCCGTGCACGCTGTCCTCGATCGCCTTGGCGAGCCCGCCCCCTGGCTCGATCGAGCGCTCCAGCGTCGCGGCGATGTCCTCGGTGACCTGCTCGAGCACCGCGCGCAGCAGTTCCTGCTTGTCGGCGAAGACGTAGTGCACGGTCGCGAGCTGCACCCCCGCGCGCTCCGCGATCCGGCGGGTGGTCGCCGCCGCGAGCCCCTCGGCGCTCAGCACGTCGAGCGCGGCCCGGACGAGCTGACGGCGCCGCTCGGCCGAGGAAAGCCGTGCCATCTGCCCTCCGGGTACCGGTCGTGGTCGGTTGACCATATCCGACCCGGAGATTACGGTCGAATGACTTAGTCAAATGACCAACTCGGCGCCTCGGGGGTGCGGCGTGCGGCACGGATCCGATATCCACGCTGTCTGCGATGTCGTTGTCGTCGGAGCGGGCCTGTCCGGGCTGGCCGCCGCCACGAGAGTTGCCGCGCGGGGCCGTTCGGTAACCGTCCTGGAAGCGAGGGATCGCGTCGGCGGCCGCACGCTCAACGAGCCGGTCGGCGAGGGCAAGGTGGTCGAGCTCGGCGGCCAGTGGGTGGGGCCGACGCAGGAGCGCGTGCTCGCCCTGCTCACCGAGCTGGGACTGCGCACCTACCCCACGTTCGACGACGGCGACAAGCTCTTCGAGTTCCGCGGCAGGCTGCACCGCTACCGGGGCTCGGTGCCCCGGTTGAACCCGCTGGTCATCGCCGACATCGCCCAGGCACAGCTGCGGCTGGACCGGATGGCGCGGGAGGTGCCCCTCGACCGGCCGTGGGCGGCCCCGCGTGCCGAGCGGTGGGACGGCGAGACGTTCTCCTCGTGGATGCGGCGCAACGTGCGCACCGAGGGCGGTCGCGCGTTCTGCACGATCGTGTGCGAGGGCGTGTGGGCGGTGGCGCCCTCCGACGTCTCCCTGCTGCACTTCCTGTTCTACGTGCGCTCGGGCGGCGGGCTCGGCCGGCTCATCTCCACCGAGGACGGCGCGCAGAAGTGGCGGGTCGAGGGCGGCACGCAGCGGATCGCCCACCACCTCGCCGCGCGCCTGGGAGACGCCGTGCGGCTGGGCGCCCCGGTGCGCCGGATCAGGCAGGAGCGCGACGGCGTGACCGTCTCCACCGACGGCACCGAGGTCAGGGCGTCCCAGGTGATCGTCGCGGTGCCACCGGCGCTGAGCGTGCGGATCGCGTACGACCCGCCGCTGCCGGGACTGCGCGACCAGCTCTGCCAGCGCTACGCGCAGGGCTCGGTGATCAAGACGATGGCCGTGTACCCGGAGCCGTTCTGGCGCGCCGACGGGTTGTCGGGACAGGTCACCAGCGCGACCGGTCCGGTGAAGGTGTGCTTCGACAACTCGCCGCCGGGCTCCGCGCCGGGGGTGCTGCTCGGCTTCCTCGAGGGCAACCAGGCGCGGGCGCTCGGCCGGTTACCCGTGGAGCGGCGGCGCGAACAGGTGCTCGGCTGCTTCACGCGGTTCTTCGGGCCGGAGGCGGCGGATCCGGAGCGGTACCTGGAACGGGCGTGGGCCGAGGAGGAGTGGACGCGGGGCTGCTACGGCGGCTACCTGCCACCGGGCGGGTGGACCGGGCACGGCAGGGCGCTGCGGGAACCGGTCGGCCGGATCCACTGGGCCGGCACCGAGACGGCGACCGAGTGGAACGGCTACCTCGACGGGGCACTGACCGCCGGGGAGCGGGCCGCGGACGAGGTGCTCGCCACCTGAACCCGGCCCCGAACCGACCGCACGAAGCTCCCCAATGCCACTTTGGGTGCGGTCAACGCCCCCAATGTGGCATTCGGTGCGTTCACCGCACCGAATGCCACATTGGGGAAACGCCGGCAGGCGGGTGGTGAGACGTCACAGGTCCGTAATCCGGCCCTCCGTACCTCTCGGCGGGTTCGTGGCCCAGGATGATCGGCGAGCCGTCGACACCGGGAGGTCACTCATGTCCCTTCGCGCCAGGACGTTCGGTGCGGCGCTGTGCGCGGTCGCCACCGCGGCGATGCTGGCGGGCTGCGGCGCGGAGCCGGTGGCGCAGGAGCCCGCGGCGGGATCGTCCTCGCCCGCCTCCTCCACACCGTCCACACCGTCCACATCGGCCGGTTCGACCGCCGGGAACCCGGCATCGACACCACCCGCGGCCGAGGTCCCCGAGCAACTCCGGTTCACCGCCACGACGCTGGACGGCGAGCCGTTCTCCGGAAGCAGCCTCGCGGGCAAGGCCGCCGTGCTGTGGTTCTGGGCCCCGTGGTGCCCGAACTGCCGCGCCGAGGCGCCATCGCTGGCCCGCACGGCCGGGGCGAGCAAGGGCGAGGTGACTTTCGTCGGGGTCGCGTCGCAGGCGGGCCGGGCGGAGATGCGGGAGTTCGTCCGCGACTACGGCGTCGGCGGTTTCCGTCACCTCGACGACAGCGGCGGGGCGCTCTGGCAGCGGTTCGGCGTGACCTACCAGCCCGCCTACGCCTTCGTCAGCCCGGACGGCACGGTGGAGGTCGTCAAGCAGCAGCTGTCCGCGGACGAGCTGGCCGACCGGGTCGGCGGCCTGGCCGGCTGAGATGGAACTGGACGCGCTCGGCTTCGCGCTCGCGGCGGGCATGGTCGCCACCGTCAACCCGTGCGGCTTCGCGATGCTGCCCGCCTACCTGGCGCTCGTCGTCGCCGGGGAGGGCGCCGAGCGGCACGGCAGGCTCGCCGCGACCGGAAGGGCGCTCGTGGCGACGGCGGCGATGGCCGTCGGCTTCCTCACGGTGTTCGGTCTCTTCGGGCTGGTGATCGCCCCACTGGCGGCCTCCGTGCAGCAGTACCTGCCCGTGGTCACGGTCGTGGTCGGGGTGCTGATGGTGGCGTTCGGGGCGTGGTTGCTCACCGGGCGGGAGCTGACGCTGCTGCTGCCCAGACCCGCGAAGGGCGCGCCGACGGCCCGCCTCGGGTCGATGCTCGGCTACGGGTTCGCCTACGCCGTGGCGTCGCTGTCCTGCACGATCGCGCCGTTCCTCGCGGTGACCGCGACGACGTTCCGGAGCGGGTCGATCGGCACCGGAGTCGCCGCCTACCTCGCCTACGGTCTCGGCATGACGCTCGTCGTGGGAGTGCTCGCGGTGGCGGTGGCGCTGGCCAGCTCGGCCGTGGCCGCCCACGTCCGGCGCCTGCTGCCCCACGTGCACCGCGCCGGGGGCGCCCTGCTGGTGCTCGCCGGCCTCTACATCGGCTACTACGGGGTGTACGAGCTGCGGCTGTTCCACGCGGGCGGCTCGGCCGAAGACCCGGTGGTGGACGCGGCACGGGGCGTGCAGTCGACGCTCGCCGCGTGGGTGGACGCGATCGGCCCGGTACCGCTGGTGGCCGCGCTCGCCGTGCTGGTGGTCCTCGCGGCGGCGGTCACCAGCCGGGTGCGCACGCCTCGCGAGTGAACCCTCACGAGTCGGTGAGCCGCAGCTTCGGCTTGTGCTCCAGGTGGGACAACCCGTTCCAGGCCAGGTTCACCAGGTGGGCGGCCACCTCGTCGCGCTTGGGCTTGCGCGCGTCGAGCCACCACTGACCGGTCAGCGCGACCATGCCGACGAGCGCCTGCGCGTAGAGCGCCGCGAGCTTGTCGTCGTATCCCCGCGCGGAGAACTGCTGGCCGAGGATGTGCTCGACCTGGCTCGCGATGTCGTTGAGCAGCGTCGAGAACGTCCCGGTCGCGCTGGCCACCGGCGAGTCCCTGACCAGGATCCGGAACCCGTCGTGGGACTCCTCGACGTAGCTCAGCAGCGCGGTCGCCGCCTGCTCCAGCATCGCGCGCGGGTGCCCGCCGCTGAGCGTCGACACCATCCGGTCGAGCAGGAGCTGGGTCTCGCGGTCCACGACGACCGCGTAGATCCCCTCCTTGCCGCCGAAATGCTCGTACACAACCGGTTTCGACACGTTCGCCCGGTGCGCGATCTCCTCGATCGAGGCACCGTCGAACCCCTTCTCGGCGAAGAGCTCCCGCGCCACGTTGAGCAGCTGCTGCCTGCGCTCGGTGCCGGTCATCCGTACCCGGGCCACCGGGGCACCCGGCCGTACCCCGGTGGCCGCTTCTCGTCTTGCCCGCCTTCTCGCCGCCATCGTCCGCAGACTACGCGGCGGCGGGTGCTACCGGGACTCGGCGGCCAGCCTGGCCAGCCGCGTCTGCGTGGGCCACCTGACGTTGTACGCCCAGCCGAACTTCTCGAACAGCCAGATGAGCCGGGCCGAGATGTCGATTTGCCCCGGCCGCACGCCGTGCCGTGCCGAGGTCGGGTCGGCGTGGTGCAGGTTGTGCCAGGACTCGCCGAAGGAGAAGATCGCCAGCGGCCAGAAGTTGGCCGAGCGGTCGCGCGCGGTGAACGGGCGCTCGCCGATCATGTGGCAGATCGAGTTCACCGACCAGGTCACGTGGTGCAGGAAGCAGACCCGCACGAGACCGGCCCAGAAGAAGGCCGTGACCCCGCCCCACAGCGACCAGGTGACGAGCCCGCCGATGATCCCGGGCAGCACCAGCGACAGCAGGGTCCACAGCCAGAACAGCTGGTCGACCCGCTTCAGCGCCGGGTCCTTGAGCAGGTCGGGGGCGAACCGCTCCGCGTTGCTGCGGTCGCGCTCGAACAGCCAGCCCATGTGGGCGTGCCAGAAACCCTTGGTGATCGCCCACGGCGATGTGCCGTACAGCCAGGGCGAGTGCGGGTCGCCCTCCCGGTCGGAGAAGGCGTGGTGCCTGCGGTGGTCGGCGACCCAGGTGATCAGCGGGCCCTGCACGGCGAGGCTGCCCGCGATCGCCATGGTGACCCGCAGCCACTGCTTCGCCTTGAAGGAACCGTGGGTGAAGTGGCGGTGGAAGGCGACCGTGATGCCGAGCCCGCTCACGGCGTAGAAGAACACGAACAGCCCGACGTCGACCCACGTGAGACCCCAGCCCCAGGCGAAGGGCACGGCCGCGACGAGCGCGACGAGGGGTGCGATCACCCCGAAGTACACGGCGAGATGCACCCCGAGCGGGCGCTGGCCGTCAAGGATCGGTTTGGGACCTTTGGCTGTGTTGGCTGTGTTGTCTCCGGAGGCCGCGGAACCTTCGAGGGTAGCCGTCATGCACGTCACTTCTTTCCGAACAGGGACCTAAGGGTCCCCTTACCTACGCTTCCGTAAGTTACGGTACAGGAGGTAGGACGCCCTGAACAGGCCGAGAACGTCCGGCGAAACCCCTCCGGCGAGTACCCAATCTCGCAGCGGCTATCCTGACCAGGCGCGATCCGCCGTAGTGTAATTGGCAGCACTTCAGATTTTGGTTCTGACAGTTCAGGTTCGAGTCCTGACGGCGGAGCAGCCCACCCGAGGTGCCCGAAGGGGGTGTGTGGCCGCTGCACGGCGAGGTTCCCGACGGAGAGGATCTCAGGCGCCCGGCCTTGGGCGACATGTCCGACGCCTGGCTGGTCGGCCGCGCCCGGGAACTCATTGCCGCGGTGCAGCGCAGCGAGCGGGCCGAGCAGCTGCGGGTGATCGGCACCCTCGACGAGCTGCTGGAGGAGACGCAGCGCCGGGGAGAACCGATCCTGGTCGCCCAGATGCTGCGGGCCACCGCGCTGGCGCGGCTCGTCACCCGGGGGCTCGCGGCCGAGGCCGAGGCCCTGCTCGACGAGATGCTGGCCCACACCCGCAGGCACGGCCTCGCGCTGCTGCGGGCCAACGCCCACGCGCTGCGGGGCAGGTTGCTCGTGCTGGCCGAGCAGGAGGACGCCGCCCTCACCGAGATCGCGAGGGCGCTCGCCATCCTCGACGACGCGTCCGGCACCGACGGCCAGCTCGGCAGGCGCGCGTGGGACCGGCTGCTCTCCTCCGCCCTGATCGACTGCTGGATCGTGCTCAACCAGCTGGGGGTGTACGAGGCCGCCGAAGAGGTCATCGCCCGCGCCCACCAGGCGATCCGGGACAGCGCGGGACCGCACGAGATCACCCTGCAGCTGATGAACCGCGTCAAGATGCTGCTCGGCTGGGGCCTGCGGCTGGAGCGCGTCGGGCGCTACGACGAGGCGGGTGAGAAGTTCCGCACCGCCGCGTCGATGGCGATCGCGGTCGAGGCGCCGTTCGCCGAGTCGCTGTTCCCGCGACGCTCCGGCGTGCCCGCCGTGGAACAGGTCGGCGTCCTGGCGGCCTCGCTCGCCCTGGCGGCGCCGAACCCCGCGCACATCGAGCGGCTGTACCGGCTGCACGCCGAGCACGGCTACCCGCACGAGCACGTCATCGTCACGATCGCGCTCGCCCGCTGCCTCGAGGCCGACGGCCGCGGCGACGAGGCGATCGACGTGCTGCGCGCGGCCCGGCACACCCAGGCGGAGGACAACTCCCAGCCGTCGATGCGGCTCAACCTCGTCCGGGAACTGGCCCGGCTGGGCGCACCGGGAGACGGTACGGACTCCCTCGAACCCGACGCCAAGCCCACCGGTCTGCTCGCCGAGTACGCCTCGGCGCTGGAGGCGGAGCTGTGGTCGCTGCGCGAGTCGCAGATAGCCACCCTGAACACCCGGCGCGAGCACGAGCGCCTCTCCGCCGAGCACGGCGCCATCACGCAGCAGGCCATGCAGGACCCGCTCACCGGGCTGCCCAACCGGAGGGCACTGGACGAGCGGTTGCGCACCCTGGCTTCCTCGGCGGCGGCGCAGCCGCTCTCGGTGGCGCTGGTCGACCTGGACGGGTTCAAGGACGTCAACGACAAGCACTCCCACGCCGAGGGCGACGATGTGCTGCGGGTGGTGGCGAGCACGCTGCGTGACGCGCTGCGCGGTGACGACATCGTGGCCCGCTATGGCGGGGACGAGTTCATCGTCCTGCTGCCCGGTGCGCCCGTGTCCGCCGCCACCCAGGCGCTGAGCCGTTCGGTGAACGCCGTCGCGAACCTGCCCAAACACCTCTCGCACGGGGTGACCCTGTCCGTGGGGCTGGTCTCCCTGCGTCCGCAGGAGCGTGCGGAGGAAGTGCTCTCCCGTGCGGACGCGGCGATGTACCAGGCGAAACGGCGCGGCGGCAACCAGATCTCCTCCTCGCCGACCCCCGGCGGGGAGCAGCCCGACGACCAGGACGGTCCCGACGCGAGTGACCCCCCGTTCGGTCTCGGAGAGCACACGTAGGATCGGGGCCGCGTTCATCCGCCCGACATCGAGGAGTGCCGTGACCGGCCCGCTGAGCACAGTCATTCTCGCCGCCGGTGAGGGAACCCGGATGCGTTCCCGCATCCCCAAGGTGCTGCACCCGATCGCGGGGCGCCCCCTGGTGGAACACGCCGTCCGCGCGGCCGCCGGCCTCGACCCGGAACAACTCGTGGTCGTCGTCGGACACGGGCGGGAGGCCGTCTCCGAGCACCTGGAGCACGTCGGCAAGGTCCTCGGCAGGTCCGTGACGACCGCGGTCCAGGAACGACAGCAGGGTACCGGGCACGCCGTTTCGTGTGCACTTGGGACCCTTCCTCCCGGATTGTCCGGAACGGTGCTCGTGACGTACGGCGACGTTCCGCTGCTCGACACCACGGCGCTCGCCGCGCTCCTCGCCGAGCACAGCGAGAACCGGAACGCCGTCACCGTGCTCACGTCCGTTGTGGACGATCCGACGGGCTACGGCCGGATCCTGCGCGACCCGGACGGCGCCGTGCTCGGCATCATGGAGCACAAGGACGCGGGCCCGGACCAGTTGGAGATCAACGAGATCAACTCCGGCGTCTACGCCTTCGACGCCGCGACCCTCGCCGAGGGGCTGAACCGGCTGTCCACCGACAACGCGCAGGGCGAGCTGTACCTCACCGACGTGCTCGGCATGGCGCGCGGCGACGGCAAGCGGGTCGGGGCGCTCGTGGTGGACGACCCGTGGCTCACCGAGGGCGTGAACGACCGGGTCCAGCTCGCCACGCTCGGCGCCGAGCTGAACCGCAGGATCGTGCGCCGCTGGCAGCGCGAGGGCGTGACGGTGGTGGACCCGGAGTCGACGTGGCTCGACGCGGACGTGACGCTCGCCCGCGACGTGGTCATCGCGCCCAACGTGCAGCTGCACGGCGGCACCACGGTCGGTGAGGGAGCGCGGATCGGCCCGGACACGACGCTGACGGACGTACGGGTCGGCGCGGGCGCGACCGTGGTGCGCACCCACGGCAGCGAGTCCGAGATCGGCGACGGCGCCTCCGTCGGCCCGTTCGCCTACCTTCGGCCGGGCTCGCGGCTCGGCGCGAAGGGCAAGATCGGCACGTTCGTCGAGACGAAGAACGCCGACATCGGCACGGGGTCGAAGGTGCCGCACCTGACCTACGTCGGCGACGCCACGATCGGCGAGCACAGCAACATCGGCGCGTCGAGCGTGTTCGTCAACTACGACGGGGTGCGCAAGCACCACACCACGGTCGGCTCGTACGTAAGGACCGGCTCGGACACGATGTTCATCGCACCGGTCACCGTGGGGGACGGCGCCTACAGCGGCGCCGGAACGGTGATCCGCCGCGACGTGCCACCCGGCGCGCTGGCGGTCTCGGGGACGCCACAGCGGAACATCGAAGGCTGGGTGCTCCGGCGCAGGCCGGGTACCCCCGCGGCGGAGGCCGCCGAACAAGCGCTCGCCGCGCAGCAGGAAACCGATACCGACGGGGAGTCGCCAGAATGAGCCCGAAGTCCGGCACGCCGAAGAAGAACCTCATGCTCTTCTCCGGCCGTTCACACGTGGAACTCGCCGAAGAGGTGGCCAAGCACCTCAACGTGACGATCACCCCGCAGACCCTGCACACCTTCGCCAACGGCGAGGTGTACGTGCGGTATCAGGAGTCGGTGCGCGGCACGGACGCGTTCGTCATCCAGAGCTACCCCAATCCGATCAACGAGTGGATCATGGAGCAGCTCATCATGGTGGACGCGCTCAAGCGCGGCAGCGCCAAGCGCATCACCGTGATCATGCCGTTCTACCCGTACTCGCGGCAGGACAAGAAGCACAAGGGGCGCGAGCCGATCTCCGCGCGGCTCATCGCCGACCTGTTCAAGACCGCGGGCGCCGACCGGATCCTGACCGTCGACCTGCACACCGCCCAGATCCAGGGTTTCTTCGACGGCCCCGTCGACCACCTGCTCGCGCAGACCGTGCTCGCCGACCACATCAACGAGACCTACGGGGACGCGGACATCACGGTCGTCTCCCCCGACTCCGGCCGGGTGCGGCTGGCCGAGAAGTGGGCGCAGCAGCTCGGCGACCGGCCGATCGCGTTCATCCACAAGACGCGCGACCCGGACAAGCCGAACCAGGCGGTGGCCAACCGCGTGGTCGGGCACGTCCGGGGCAGGCTGTGCGTGCTCATCGACGACATGATCGACACCGGTGGCACGATCACGAAGGCCGCCGACGCGCTGCTGGCCGAGGGCGCCGCGGACGTCGTCATCGCCTCGACGCACGGCATCCTCTCCGACCCGGCCACGGAGCGGCTCTCCCGCTGCAACGCCCGCGAGGTCATCGTCACCAACACGCTGCCGATCCCCGAGGAGAAGCGGTTCGGCAACCTCACCGTCCTGTCGATCGCGCCGCTGCTGGCGCGGGCGATCCAGGAGGTCTTCGAGGACGGCTCCGTGACGAGCCTCTTCGACGGCAGCGCCTGAGCGCGCCGCCCCGCCGTTCGGCCCTGGGCGAAAAGGGGGACGGCGCGCGCCGGAGCTCGTAGCGTGCGCCACATGAGACCGTTCCGGTTCGGGATCAGCCTCCGTCAGGTCGGGCGGCGCGACGAGTGGATCGCCAAGTGCCGCAGGGCCGAGGAGCTCGGTTACGACGTCATCGCCGTCGCCGACCACCTCGGCCCTGGGCGGGCGTCACCGCTCACGGCACTCGCCGTGGCAGCGGCCGTCACCGAGCGTCCCCGGGTCGTCCCGTTCGTGCTCAACGTCCCCTTCTACCACGCGGCGCTGCTGGCCCGCGAGGTCGCCACCACGAGCGGCCTCACGGACGGCAGGCTCGACCTCGGGCTCGGCGCCGGGCACAGCAAGGCCGAGTTCGACGACGCCGGGCTGCCCTGGTGGCGGGCGGGCGAGCGCATCGCCTACCTCGAGCGCGTGCTGGGCGAGCTGCGCGAGCGCCTCGGCGAGGCGCTGCCCCCGGTGCTGATCGCGGGCAACAGCGACGGTGTGCTGGCGCTGGCCGCCCGCCACGCCGACTGCGTCGGTCTCGCCGGGCTGCGCCAGGTGCGGGGCGCGGCGCCCGACACCTTGACGCTCACGAGCGCCCGCGAACTCGACGAACGGGTGGCCTACGTGCACGACCGGGCGGGCACCCGGGCGGCGGACCTGGAGTTCAACCTGCTGGTCCAGGACGTCGTCGTCACGAACGACCCGGAACGGGAGCTGGCACGCTGGCGGGCGGCGGCGCCGGATCTCGACCTCGGGGACGCCGAGCTGCTGGAAGCGCCCCAGCTGCTCCTCGGCGAGCCGGACGAACTGGTCGCCAGGGTTCGGGCGCTGCGCGAGCGCTACGGCGTCAGCTACGTCACCGTGTTCGAGCCCGCGATGGAGACGTTCGCTCCGGTGGTCCGGGAACTGGCGGGTCGCTGACGCCCCGGCGATCGACGGCGAAACCGCTGGATTAGACTGTGCAGGTTGTCTCGGCGAGGCGGGCACCGCACGGCCGGTGCCCGACGTGATCGACGCGGCGGCTCGAGCAGCCACGCGTGCGCGCACGCCGGTGGAGCTCGCCGCCGAACAGCCACACAACGCTAGGCCCCGATCCCACCGCGAGGAGTGCATACCCGTGTCCGAGGTACGTCTGACAGTCGAACAGCGCACGGAGTTCGGCAAGGGCGCGGCCCGCCGAGCCCGCCGTGCCGGCAAGATTCCAGCGGTCCTGTACGGCCACGGCGCCGACCCGCGGCACCTGTCGCTGCCCGCGGTCGAGTTCGCCAGGGTGATCCGCGACAACGGCCAGAACGCCGTCCTGACGCTCGACGTCGCCGGCGCGGAGAAGAAGGCCGAGAAGGCCACCGAGCTGGCCCTCACCAAGACCATCACCGTGCACCCGCTGAAGAACTACATCGAGCACGTCGACCTGCTGGTGGTGCACCGCGGCGAGAAGGTCACCGTCGACGTCCCCCTGGTGCTCACCGGCGACCCGGCGCCCGGCGGCCTGGTGAACCAGGACCTCGACGCCCTGCAGGTCGAGGTCGACGCGCTGAACATCCCCGAACAGTTCGAGGTGTCGATCTCCGGCGCCGAGATCGGCACCCAGATTCTCGCCTCGCAGGTCCAGCTGACCGCGGGCGCGACCCTGGCCACCGACCCCGAGCACCTCGTCGTCTCCATCTACGAGGCGCCGAGCGAGGCGGCCATGGAGGCCGAGGTCGACACCGAGGGCGCCGGCGTGGTCGAGGACAAGCCGGAGACCGAGGGCGGCGAGAACGCGTCCGCCGAGTAAGGAACCTCCGGTGGCGAACGACCTGCCGGGTGCCGGCGAGCTCGTGCTGCTCGTCGGCCTCGGCAACCCGGGGCCGAGCTACGCGGGCAACCGGCACAACGCCGGGTTCCTGGTGGTCGACGAGCTGGCCGCGCGGCTCGGCGGGAAGTTCAAGGCCCACAAGAGCGGAGCCGAGGTGCTCGAGGGGCGCCTCGGCGGCCGCCGGGTCGTGCTCGCCAAGCCGAGGTCGTTCATGAACCTCTCGGGTGGTCCGGTCGCCGGTGCCGCCCGGTTCTTCAAGGTGGGCCCCGACGGCGTCGTCGTGGTCCACGACGAGCTGGACGTGCCCTACGGTGCCGTGCGGCTCAAGTTCGGTGGCGGCGACAACGGGCACAACGGGCTGCGCTCGATCACGAAGTCGCTCGGCACCCGGGACTACTACCGCGTGCGGTTCGGCGTCGGCCGCCCGCCCGGCCGGATGGATCCGGCCGATTTCGTGCTGAAGGACTTCTCCGCCGTCGAGCGGCGCGAGCTGCCGCTGAACGTCGACCGGTGCGCCGACGCCGTGGAGGAGCTGGTCTCCGCCGGTCTCACGGCGGCGCAGAACGCCTTCCACGCGACCTGACGCGGCCACGGACAATCCGTCGCGGAACGTGTCCAGCGCCTCACTCGATGGCGTTGTCCACGGCACCTGTTCGAGTCGAGCGCCCCGCGAAGGGGTTTCCGCCGCCGCGACCTGGGGCTAGGACGGAATGCGGGACCCACCCGACCGAGCCCTAGCCAGGAGAGCGAGTTTCATGTCTTTCACCGCTGCGGACGTGCGCAACATCGAGTTCGGCAACGCTCCGATCGGCCGCCGGGGCTACGCCAAGCACGAGGTCGACGAGTTCATGGAGCGCATCGCGAAGACGCTCTCCGGCCAGGACGATCTCACCGCCGCCGAGGTGCACCACGTCGCGTTCGGCAGGCCGCTGATCGGCAAGCGCGGGTACGACGAGCGCGAGGTCGACGAGTTCCTCGACGCCATCGAGGAGCAGCTGCTGCACGGCACCGGCGCCCGCCGCGACGCGCACCAGGTGCCCTCCGCCAGGGAGGAGTCCCAGGCCACGTCCGAACGCGCCCGCCAGGACGCCGCGCCCGCGACCGAGTGGGTCACCGAACGCCCCTCGTGACCAGCCGCCCGGGGTCGTGAGTGAGAAACGTTGTTCTAACCACGTTTCTCACTCACGACACCGGGGGCATCAGGCGAGCTGCTCGATCCGGTCCCGGTACTGCACTTCCGTGGCCGCACGCTTGACCTTGCCGGACGGCGTCTTGGGCAGGCTGCCCGGCGGCAGCACCACCACCGAGTAGGGCCGTGCGTCCACGGCGTCCCGCACCCGGGCGGCGACGTTCTTGGCCAGCACGCGTTCCTGCTCGGCGTCACCGGCCAGTGTGGACTCCAGCACGACGGCGAACCGCTCCCGCCGGGTGCCGGCGTCGATGCGCACGGCCACGGCGTTGCCCGCCCGCACGCCCTCCACCGAGCTCGCGGCGCGTTCGATGTCGGTGGGGTAGATGTTGCGGCCGCCCATGATGATGACGTCCTTGCTGCGGCCGCAGATCACGATCTGCCCGCCGGTGAGGTAGCCGAGGTCGCCGGTGGCGAACCAGCCCTCCGCGTCCTGGGTCTCGACGGGACCGTCCACGGTGAGGTACCCGGGCGTGACGGCCTCGCCGCGCAGCCGGATCTCACCGACCTCCCGGTCCCCGAGGACGTTGCCCTCGGTGTCGACCACCTGTGCCTCGAGCCCGTCCAGCGGCGGGCCGAGCACGGCGAACGAGCGCACCTCGTCGGTGCCCCGGCGCGGGTCGCCCTCCGGAACGGGCACCGCCCGGTTCTCCGCCTCCAGCGCGTGCGCCTCGATGACGTCGACCGTGAGTCCCGTGAACAGCGGCGCGAACGACACGGCGAGCGTGGCCTCCGCGAGACCATAGGCGGGGAACACGCACTCCGGGGGCATCTTGAAGCGCGCACCGGCGTCGGTGAACGTCTTGACGGCGGACGGGTCGATGGGCTCGGCGCCGTTGAGGGCGATGCGCAGAGTGGACAGATCGTAGGCGTCGTCGTCCTCGATCCTCGCCATGCGCCTGCCCACGATCGCGTACGCGAAGTTGGGGGCGGCCGTGGTGGTGCCGCGATACCTGCTGATCAGTTCCGGCCAGATCAACGGTCCACTGAGGAACTCGACAGGGGTGATCTTGATCAGCTCGACGCCGAACGTCATCGGCACGGTGAGAAACCCGACCATGCCCATGTCGTGGAACGTCGGCAGCCACGACACCATCACGTCGCGGTCGAACACGAACTCGGCCCGGTCGACCATCGCCTTGACATTGGAGTAGAGGTTGCCGTGGGTGATGCGCACGGCCTTGGGCTCCGCGGTCGAGCCGCTCGTGAGCTGCAGCAGCGCGAGGTCGTCCTCGCCGCTCGGCACGGGCCGGCCGAGGGGGTCGGCGGCAAGCAGGTCGGTGATCATCCGGAAGCCGATGCCGTGCTCGGTGAGCACCGGCGCGAGCTGGTCGAACGGCTCCCCGAGGACCACCAGCTCGGAACCGATCATGCCGAGCACGCGGATCGTGTCCTCCGCCCACTGCGCGAGATCGGTGCGCGGGGTGGGCTGGTGCAGCATGGTGACACTGCCGCCGGCGAGCCAGACGCCCTGCACCGTCGGCGCGATGAGCTCCGGGGCGGCGGCGAGCACCGCGACCGCGCTCCCCGGGCGCAGCCCGCCCGACACGAGACCGCCCGCCACACGGCGAGCCCGCTCGTGCACCTCGAACCACGTGCGACGTACCGGCTCCCCCGGCTCCCCGGTGACCATCCCCTGCTGCCGGCCACCGGCGTGCGCGGTGGCGACCATCGTGTCCACGAACCGACTCATGGGTAGACCTTAACCTCGCGAACGAACACGGTTTCTCACTCCACCGCTTCGGAGGCCTCCAGCCAGCGCTGCTCGAGTTCTTCCTTCTCGGTGAGCAGTGCCTTCAGCTCGGTGTTGAGCTCCATCAACCGGTCGGGGTCGGTCGCCGCCTCGGCGAGCTCGCCGTGCAGCTTCGCCTCCCGCTCGTGCAGCGTGTCGAGCTTGCGCTCCAGCCGGGACAGCTCCTTGGTGATCGCCCGGTGCTCGGCGGCGCTCATCCCCGGCTGCTGCTCCTTCGGCCGCTGCTCGGGCGTGGGCCGGGCGGGCAGTTCCAGCAGGCTGGCGCGGCGCCGCAGGTACTCCTCGATGCCGCCGGGCAGGTGGGTGACCTTGCCGTCGCCGAACAGCGCGACGACGTGGTCGCACACGCGCTCCACGAGGTAGCGGTCGTGCGAGACGACCACGAGCGTGCCGGCCCACGAGTCGAGCAGGTCCTCCAGCTGCTGCAGGGTGTCGATGTCCAGGTCGTTCGTCGGCTCGTCGAGCAGCAGCACGTTCGGTTCGGACATCAGCAACCGGACCAGCTGCAGGCGGCGCCGCTCGCCGCCGGAGAGGTCGTCGACCGGCGTCCACTGGCGCGAGGCCGGGAAGCCGAGCTTCTCCGCCAGCTGCGAGGCGGTCAGCTCCTGCTTGCCGAAGGTCACCCGCCCGGCGACCGCCTCCACGGCCTGCAGCACGCGCAGGTTCCCCGGAAGGTCCTCGAGTTCCTGCTTCAGGTGCGCGAGCCGGACGGTCTTGCCCTCGACCCGCCGCCCGGTGATCGGCTCGGCCTCACCGGCCAGCAACCGCAGCAGCGTCGTCTTGCCCGAGCCGTTCACACCGACGACACCGATCCGGTCGCCGGGCCCGACGCGCCAGGTGACGTGGTCGAGCAGCGTGCGGTCGCCAGCCTGCAGCGACGCGTCCTCCAGCTCCAGCACGGTCTTGCCGAGGCGCCGCTTGGCGAACGCGAGCAGCTCGGGGGTGTTGCGCGGCTCGGGCACGTCGGAGATGAGCGCCTCGGCCGCCTCCACCCGGTACCGCGGTTTGGACGTGCGGGCCTTCGCGCCACGCTGGAGCCACGCGAGCTCCTTGCGGGCGAGGTTGCGCCGCTTCTCCTCGGCCGCGGCCGCCAGCCGGGCACGCTCGGCGCGCGCGTACACCCAGTCCGCGTAGCCGCCCTCGTACTGCTCGACACGACCGTCGGCGACCTCCCAGGTCCGGCCGCACACCGTGTCGAGGAACCAGCGGTCGTGGGTGACCACGACGAGCGCGATCCTGCGCGCCAGCAGGTGGTCCGCGAGCCAGCGCACACCCTCGATGTCGAGGTGGTTGGTGGGCTCGTCGAGCACGACGAGATCGAGTTCCGCGACCAGCGCGGCGGCGAGTGCCAGCCTGCGGCGCTCCCCACCGGACAGACCGCTCGTGGGGGTCTCCAGGCCGATCGCCGAGATACCGAGACCGTCCACGATGGACCGGATACGCGGGTCCGCGGCCCACTCGTGCTCCGCGGCGTAACCGGGCAGCACGATCTCGCGCACGGTGCTGCCCTCGGGCAGCTCGGTGCGCTGCGTGACCACGGCCATCCGCAGGTCCCTGGCGCGGCTGACGCGGCCGGAGTCCGGCGGGCTGATCCCGGCGAGCACCTCCAGCAGCGTGGTCTTGCCGCCCCCGTTGAGGCCGACGACGCCGATCCGGTCGCCCTCGGCCACGCCGAGCGAGACGCCGTCGAGCAGCGGCCGCACACCGTAGGACTTGCTGACCGATTCCAGGTTGACCAGGTTGGCCATCCGCCTGCTGTTCCTCTCGTTCACGCGTGCACTTGCGGCGGCGAGGTCGGCCGGGGGGTGTCGTCGCCCCCGACGAGCCGCGCGCCGGGCACCGGCCCGTGCGCGACCCGGACGGTGCGGCACACGCCCGCGCCGGACAGCTCGGCGGCGACCTCGAGGGCCGACTCGGCGCCGGTGCACAGGAACGCGCAGGTCGGTCCCGATCCGGACACCGTGCCGGCCAGCGCGCCCGCGTTGACGCCGGCTCTCAGCGTCCGGCGCAGGCCGGGCCGCAGGGAGACGGCGGCGGCCTGCAGATCGTTGCCGAGCAGCAGGGCGAGCTGGCGCGGATCGCCGGAGGCCAGTGCCTCGACCACGGGCGCGTGGGAACCCACGCGCGGCGGGTCCCCCGCCTCCCGCAGCCGGTCCAGCTCGCCGAAGACCTTCGGGGTCGACAGCCCGCGCTGGTCGAACGCGAGCACCCAGTGGAACGTGTGCCGGGACAGCACCGGCACGAGCTGCTCGCCCCGGCCCGTGCCCAGTGCGGTGCCGCCGTAGAGCGCGAACGGCACGTCGCTGCCCAGCGTGGCGGCGATCCCGGCGAGCTCGTCGCGGGCGAGGTCGAGTCGCCACAACGTGCTGAGCCCGAGGAGCGTGGCCGCCGCGTCGGCGCTGCCGCCCGCCATCCCACCGGCGACGGGGATGCCCTTGCGCAGCACCACCCGGATGCCGTCGGCGTCCGCGGGCCGTTCCGCGTACTCGGCGAGCGCGCACACCGCCCGCCACGCGAGGTTCTCCGGCCCGGTCGGCACCGACTTCTCACCCTCACCGTGCACCTCGACACCCGGCTCCTCGGAGACGGCGACGGTGACCTCGTCGGTCAGGGAGAGCGCCTGGAAGATCGTGGTGAGCTCGTGGTAGCCGTCCTCGCGCGCGTCCCCGACGGAAAGGTGCAGGTTGACCTTGGCGGGCACCCGCACGGTCACGGGAGGTGGTACGACGGCAAGCACGGCTCCCAGCCTACGTTGCCGGGGTCAGTCGCGTGGTGCTGCCAGCTCCAACGCGACCCGGAGGGCGACGTCGGCCGGCGGCAGCGTCTCGGGGTCGGCCGCGAACATCGGGTTGGCCTGCAGCATGAGCGCGACCACGGCGAGCCGCGACCGCAGCTGGGTCGCGGGATCGTCCTCACCTGCGCAGACGAGCCGGAACAGCTCCTGGATCTTGGCCGCGAACGCGTGCTTGACGCCGAGTTCCCGCATCGCGGGCATGTTCTGCTGCATGAACCGCAGGACCGGGGCGTACTCACCGGCGACGACGGCCGAGAACCGGCGCAGGACCTCCTCCCTAGCGTGTGCGGAGTCCCGGTGGCTGCGGCCCCACTCCAGCAGGTCGTCGAGCGCGCTCGCCAGGTCGGACATGAAGCTGTGGACGATGTCCTCTTTGGTCTTGAAGTGGTAGTACAGCGCGGCCTTGGTCAGGTCGAGCCGCTCGGCGATCTCGCGGAGCGAGGTCTTCTCGTAGCCCTGCTCCGCGAACAGCTCGAGCGCGACGCGCTGGATCCGCTCCCGGGTGTCGCTGCGCCGCCCCACCATTCGCTGTCCCTTCGAAACCTCGCCACAAACTTACTTGACGGCCGACTAGTAACGGAATACCGTTCGGTCGTCGCTAACTAACCGGTCGGCAAGTAAGCCCTCGCTCCGAGGATACCCGCCACCGGTCACCGATCAGTCTCGCAAGGGGGAACCATGACGACGACGGCACCCGCTCCCGTGGGTGGGGGCACCGGCCGGCGCAGATGGTGGGCGCTCGGCGTGATCAGCCTCGCCCAACTGCTGGTCATCATCGACATGACGATCATGACGATCGCGCTGCCCTCGGCCCAGCAGGACCTCGGGATGTCGGACACCGCCCGGCAGTGGGCGATCACGGCGTACACGGTGGCCTTCGGCGGCCTGCTGCTGCTCGGCGGGCGGCTGGCCGACCGGCTGGGCCGCCGCAACACGCTGCTCGCCGGCGTGGTCGGGTTCGCGCTCGCCTCCGCGCTCGGCGGCGCGGCGGGCAGCACGGAGATGCTGCTCGCGGCCCGCGCGCTGCAAGGGGTGTTCGCCGCCCTGCTGGCACCGTCCACGCTCTCGCTGCTGACGATCACCTTCAGCGAACCCCGCGAGCGGGCACGGGTGTTCGGGGTCTTCGGGGCGATCATGATGTCCGGGGCGGCGATCGGGCTGCTCGCCGGTGGCGCGCTGGCCGAGTACCTCGGCTGGCGCTGGTGCCTCTACGTCAACCTGCCGATCGCCGTGGTCGCGGCCGTCGCGGGCTGGTTCGTGCTGCCGCACGCGGAGGCCCACCGGGACGCGCGGCTCGACTGGCTCAGCGCGGTGCTCGGCGGCGGCGCGATCGTGTCGCTGGTCTACGGCCTCGCGGAGGCGGCCGAGCGCGGGTTCGGTTCCGGCCTGGTGCTCGGGTCGCTCGCGGTGGCCGCGGTGCTGGTCGCGGCGTTCGCGGTCCGGCAGGCTCGCACCACCGGTCCGCTGCTGCCGCCTGCCATCCTGACGGACCGGTCCAGGGCGGCCGGGTTCCTCGCCGTCGGCGTCGCGGCGTTCGGGATGTTCGGGATGTTCCTGTTCCTGACGTTCCAGCTGCAGACGATCATGGGGTACGGGCCGCTCCGGTCGGGGCTGGCGTTCCTGCCCCTGATCGGCGCGAACGTGCTGGCCGCGACGCAGCTGACGGGGCGGCTGTCCGCGCGCTACGGGCCGCGTCCGCTGCTCGGCGGCGGGCTGCTGCTGCTCGCGGCGGGCCTGTTCACGCTGACCTGGCTCACGGCGGAGAGTTCCTACGCCGGGCTGATCCTGCCCGCCGAGGTGGTGCTCGGCCTCGGTGCGGGGCTGACGATGCCGACCGTGATCAACCTGGCCACCGCCGGGGTGGCGCCGCGTGCGGCGGGGGCGGCGTCGGCGTTCGTGACGACCTCGCAGCAGGTGGGCGCCTCGCTCGGAACGGCGACGCTGAACACCATCGCGACCGCGGCGACCACGTCCATGCTCGCCGATCCGTCCGGCACGGGCGACCCGGCTGCGGCGACGGTGCACGGCTTCGCCACGGCGAGCGGATGGGGCGCCGCCGTGCTGGCCGCCGGTGCGGTCGCGGTGGTCGCCCTCTACCGCCGTCCCCCACAGGTGTCCCCGGCGCCCCACTAACCCCACCCAAGGGGGAGCGAGGGAGCTTTACTCTCGTTTGACGGGAGCAAAGCTCCCTCGCTCCCCCGGCGGCGGGCGAGTGGTGAGCGGGTCAGGCGGCGACGTGGCGCAGGCCGTAGAGGGTGTGGGTGACGTGGCCGCCGCGCTCGGCGATCCACGCCAGCGCCGCGTCTGCCCGCTGGCCCCGCACGCCGAGGCGGAACCGGGCGACCGGCGTGTCGCCGATCCGGGTCAGGCCGCCGCCGATCGTCGCCAGCTCGACGTCGAACCGGTACGCCGCCTCGGGCAGCAGGGCCCCGACGGCGGCGAAGCCGACCAGCACGACGTCCACCGCGAGGTCGTACCGCGCCGTCTGCGCACGGGAGGTCTCGACGGCGGGCAGCAGGTCCGCCGCGACGCGGCTGCCCGGCTTCACGAGCAGGTCCAGCAGCTTGCCGCTCTCCACGACGGTGCCCCGCTCCAGCAGCGCGACGTCGTCGCACACCCGCCGGGCCACGCTCGCGTCCGGCGTGGTCAGCACCACGGTCGTGCCCAGCTCGGCCCGCGCCCGGTCGAGCACCGTCAGCAGCGCCCCCGACTCCTCGGCGTCCACCCCCCGGGTGGGGTCGTCGGCGAGCAGCACCGACGGCGCGGCGGCGAGCGCCCGCGCCACGGCCACCCGGCGCCGCTGGCCGGGCGTCAGGCTCTCCGGCCGGTCCCCGGCCCGCTGGGTCAGGCCGATCAGATCGAGCAGCGTGCCCACGCGGTTCCGCCGCTGCGGACCGTCCACACCACCGAGCTCCAGCGGCAGCGCGACGTTGCCGGCCACGGTCCGCTCGTCCCGCAGCCGGGTGTCGACCACGGCCACCTGCCGCCGCGTGTCCCGCAGCTTCCGGCCGTCCAGCCGCGTGGTGTTGAGACCGTCATAGCGGACGACGCCGCGATCGGGCCGCTCCTGCAGCGCGACGCAGCGCGCCAGGGTCGACTTACCCGCACCGGCCGGGCCGACGACCCCGTACAGCGCGCCGGCGTCGACCGCGAGGCTGACGTCGCGCAGCGCCGTGACGGGCGTGCCGTTTCCGGGGAATGACTTGCTCACGTTCTCGACGGTGATCACGTATGGCTCCAGAGCAGCTCGACGACACCGCCTGCGGGCGGTGGCGCGGAAGGAAAGAAGTGGCGACGGACGGGTCAGGCGAGGGGGGAGGAAACCAGGGAACGGCGACACGCGGAAACCGTGCGGCGGCCCTCGTCGACTACTCGGCGCCTCGTCAGCAGTCGGGAGCGATACATGAACCCTCCATCGGTCCTGGCGTTAGCACCTGCCCCCGTTCGGGCGGTTGCTGCGACTTCGGCGAGCCAGGTCTCTCGGTCGCTCGGGATGGATGCCCTACGAGTACACCGGACTCCGCGGCCGGAACGCAAGCCGGCCGACGGAGATCACACCTTCGTCGCAGCGGAGGCGACGCGCGCGAAGTCGGTGACGTCCAGCTGCTCGCCGCGGGTGCGCGGGTCGACGCCCGCCGCCGTGAGCAGGACCCCGGCCCGGTCGGCGGAACCCGCCCACGAGGCCAGCGCCGCCCGCAACGTCTTGCGGCGCTGCGCGAACGCGGCGTCGACGAGGGCGAAGACGGCGTCCCGGTCGGCCCCCGGAGGCGGCTCGTGCCGGATGAACTCCACCAGCGCCGAGTCGACGTTCGGCACCGGCCAGAACACCGACCTCGGGACGGCGGCGACCTTGCGGGCCCGGCCGTACCAGGCGGTCTTCACGCTCGGCACGCCGTACACGCGGCTGCCGGGAGCCGCGGCCATCCGGTCGGCCACCTCGGTCTGAACCATCACCAGGCCGCGAGCCAGCGACGGCAGCTCCGCCAGCAGGTGCAGTACGACGGGCACCGCCACGTTGTACGGCAGGTTGGCCACCAGCGCCGTCGGCGGCTCCGGCAGGTCACCGGCGCGCACGCGCAGGGCGTCCGCCGTCAGCACGGTGAGCCGGTCGGCCGCGCTCGTGTGCCGCCGCACGGTCCCGGGCAACCTCGCGGCAAGCACGGGGTCGATCTCGACGGCGATCACCCGCGCGCCCGCCGCGAGCAAGCCGAGGGTGAGCGAGCCGAGCCCGGGCCCCACCTCGAGGACGACGTCCCCCGGACCGACCCGGGCCAGCTCCACGATGCGGCGCACCGTGTTGGCGTCATGCACGAAGTTCTGGCCGAGCTTCTTCGTCGGCCGGACGCCGAGCTCGCTCGCCAGCGCGCGGATCTCGGCGGGACCGAGCAGGCCCGGGGTTTCGGTCACCGGACCAGCTTAGGCGGCCGGGGATCCGTTACTGGGGCAGCCCGAGCTGGCTGGAGCAGTGTGGCCAGGCACCGTACCCGCCACGCGCGTCGCGCAGCTTCGTGGCGATGGCGATCTGCTGCTCGCGCGTCGCCTGGTGCGGGTAGGCCGCGTACTGCTCGCCGCCGTAGGCATCCCACGTCTGCTTGTTGAACTGCAGTCCGCCGTAGTAGCCGTTGCCGGTGTTGATCGACCAGTTGCCGCTCGACTCGCACTGCGCCAGCGCGTCCCAGACCTCCGCGTCGGAGATCTGCGGCTGCGGCGGCTCCTTGGTGCCGACCCGGACCACCTTCGGCTCGGCCTTCTTGATGACCTTCTCGGAGAGCTTCTCCCTGGCGACTTCCTGGTCGTTCTTCTTCGTCACGCGGTAGGTGACGACCTTCTCGCCGGGGGTGCCCTCGTCCTCGACGACCTCCTCGCCCTGCAGGAGCTCGGGGTCCTCGACCTCCTTCACCGGCGGCTCGATGACCTCGTTCTCGTTGATGACGGACACGCCGGTGCGGCTGATGCGCACCTCGGCGCCGTCCACGAGCTTGAAGTCGAGCCCGTTGACCACCTCGTCATCCGGGCCGAGGCTGAGGTTGAGCTCGCGGAGGAACTCCTCGGCGGTGACGGCGGTGGTGGTCACCTCGCGCGGCTTGTTGCCGCCGTCGAAGAGCGTGATGTGCTTGAGGGTCTTGATCTCCAGCGTCATGCCGTCGAGCGGCACCTCGCCGGTGGTCGGCACCGAGAACCAGGTGCCGGGCCTGTCCAGCTCGGAGAGCCCGAGCTGGCCGAGCGCCTCGCCCACGGTGGTGGCCCTGACCCAGGACTCGCGCTGGGCGCCGTCGACGATGAGGTTGAGCTTGCGGCCCCGCTCGAGCGTGATGACCCCACCGTCACCGACAGGGGCCTGCGGGGACGGGGAGAGCGCGTCGTGCACGCCGACGTTGATGCCCGCGTCGTCGAGCACCTCGCCGACCGTGTCGCCGAAGCTGCGGACGGTGCGCTCCTGACCGTCGACCTCGACGGTCACGCTCTTGTTCATGGCCAGCGCCGCGGCGCCGCCGCCGGAGAGCGTGATGAGCACCGCCATCGCGGCGCCCTTGAGGAAGCGCTTCTTCCACGTGCGGACCGCACCGGCGAGGCCCTGGTCGGGCTCCTCGAGCGCGGGCGCGGTCTTGCCGACCCGGTCTCCGGCGGCCTCGTCCGGGACCGTGATCGGCGGAAGCATGGTGGTCTCGGCGTTGATCAGCCGGATGAGCTCGTCGACGTCGATGTCGGCATCGGAAAGCAGGTCATCGACCTGCGGGCCGAGCGCCATCCGCACGTCGTGCGGGGTGACCTGCGGTTCCGGTGAGAAGTCCCAGTCCTCGCCCGGCCAATCCAGGAGGGCGGTGGAGCCGCCGGTGGATCTCGCGGGTGCCCCGGCGCGCGCGCCGGTGTGCCTCGAACTACCAGTCACAGGGTCGATCCCTTTCGCATAAGGCCGTACGGCCTCGTACGTAGGCGGGGGTGGCCCGCCGTTTTCGTCCGACTCCCGCAGTCAGCGCCGTCCCTCGCGACCGTTGGCCGCTTCCCCGACGTACACCGACGTGACTGTGGGCGCACCGGTTGGTTGCTACCAGACCAGCACGATCACGGGACAGTAACGAAGCCTCGGGGGTTGCGCAAACACCCCCTGGATTGTCGTGACGTTCGTCACTCCATCGAAGGATGTATTGACCTTGCACGAATGTCGCAATCCGTTCACGCCGACATCACACTCGGCAGCCGGAACACCCGCTCGGCGTTGACCCGGACGGCGTTCGCGACCTCTTCGACCGACTGTTCGCGCAGCTCAGCGAGGCCGTGCACGGTATAGGCAGCGCAGTACGGCTCGTTCGGCCTGCCCCGGTACGGGTGCGGCGTCAGGAACGGCGCGTCCGTCTCCACCAGGTACTGGTCGTCCGGGACGAGCCGGGCCGCCTCGTGCAGGTTCCGCGCGTTGCGGAAGGTCACGGTGCCGGCGAAGGACAGCACGTAGCCCGCGTCCACGCACCGGCGCGCGATGTCCGCGTCCCCGGAGAAGCAGTGGAACACCACCGTCTCCGGAGCGCCCTCCTCGCGGAGGATCCGCAGCACGTCCTCGTGCGCCTCGCGATCGTGGATCATCAGCGGCTTGCCGAGCCGCTTGGCGAGGTCGATGTGCCAGCGGAACGCCTCCTGCTGCGCGTCGTGCGGTGCGTAGTCCCAGTAGTAGTCCAAACCGGTCTCCCCGACCGCGACCACGCGCTCACCCCGGGCCAGACGCTCCACTTCGGAACGCTGCTCGGCACCGAAGTCCTTGGTCCGCGTGGGATGCAGCGCGATGGCGCCGAACACCCGAGGGTCCGACGTGGACACCCCGGCGACCCACCGCGCCGAGGCGAGGTCGTCGGCGACCGTCACCACGCGCACGATGCCCGCCGCCTCGGCACGGTCCAGCACCGCCGCGAGGTCCGCGGGCGCCGTCGCGCCGACCGCGTCGAGGTGCGTGTGCGCGTCGATCACCGGCGCCGGGAGCGGTTCCGGCACCGGCGGCCGTTCCCGGCTCACGCGAGTTCCCCCTTCCCGAACGCGAGTCCCCCGCCGGGGACCGCGAGTGCCGCACTCAGGCCCGTGAAATCCCCGTTCCGGTCACCGCGAGCGCGGCGCTCACGGTCCCGAACGCAGAACTCGCGGTGCTGGGCGGGGGACTCGCGGGAGGCCGCGGTGGTCACTGGATCGGCGCCCATTCCGGTCCGGTCTCCCCCAGCTTCGGGTCGAGCTTCGCGAACAGTGGCGTCGGCTTGGCGAGCGGCCTGCCGACCTCGATCGGCACGGACTCCCAGCGCGCCTGCTCCTGCGAGTACCGGCCGGTGAGGACGGGGTTGGTCCGGCCGGGCACGTCGAGGTCCTCGACCTCCTGCAGTTCCGGCTGCGCCGCCCACACACCGGTGCCGCCGAGCGCCTCGTGCACCTGCTGCGCCGCGTGCGGCAGGAACGGCGTCAGCAGCGTGTTGGCGTCGGAGACCACCTGCAGGGCCGTGTGCAGCACGGTGTCCCTGCGGTCCGGGTCGTCCTTGAGCTTCCACGGCTGCTGGTCGGACAGGTACTTGTTCGCCGCGGAGACGACCCGCATCGCCTCGCCCGCGGCCTGCTTGAACCGCGACCGCCGCAGGTGCGCGCCCACCGTGTCGAAAGCGCCCCGCGCCAGCGCCTTGAGCTCCTCGTCGGCCCGCAGCGGGGCCTGCGGGCGAGGCACCCCGCCGTTGTTCTTGTGGGCCATCGAGATGGACCGGTTGACCAGGTTGCCCCACTCGTTGGCCAGTTCGAAGTTCGTCCGCCGGACGAACTCCTCCCAGGTGAAGTCGGTGTCGTTGGTCTCGGGACCGGCCACGCTGATGAAGTACCGCAGCGTGTCGGGACCGAAGTCGCGCAGGAAGTCGTTCACGTAGATGACCGTGCCGCGCGAGGTGGAGAACTTCGACCCGCTCATCGTGAGGAACTCGCTGGACACGATCTCGCCGGGCAGGTGCAGCCTGCCGTACGGGCCGGGCTCGCCGCCGTGGTCGCCCTGGCCGTTGTGCCCGAGCAGCAGCGCGGGCCAGATCTGGGCGTGGAAGGTGATGTTGTCCTTGCCCATGAAGTAGTACGACTGCGCGTCCGGGTCGGTCCACCACTGCCGCCAGGCGTCCGGGTCGCCGGAGCGGCGCGCCCACTCGACGCTGGCCGAGAAGTAGCCGATCACCGCGTCGAACCAGACGTAGAACCGCTTCAGCGGCTCGTCGCGCCACCGGTCGAGCGGAATCTTCACCCCCCAGTCGAGGTCACGGGTGATGGGCCGCGGCCGCATGTCGTCGACCAGGTTCTTGGTGAAGTTGAGGACGTTGGAGCGCCAGTCGGTCTTGGTGGACAGCCACTTGCCGAGCGACTCGGTGAACGCGGGCAGGTCGAGGAACAGGTGCTCGGTCTCGACGAACTTCGGCACCTCACCGTTGATGCGCGAACGGGGCTTGATGAGCTCGGCGGGGTCGAGCTGGTTGCCGCAGTTGTCGCACTGGTCGCCGCGGGCGCCGTCGTAGCCGCAGATCGGGCAGGTGCCCTCGATGTAGCGGTCGGGCAGCGTGCGGCCGGTGGACGGGCTGACCGCGCCGGTCGTGGTTTTCGGCACGATGTAGCCGTTGCGGTGCAGCGCGAGGAAGATCTCCTGCACCACGTGCGCGTGGTTGCCGGTGGTGGTGCGGGTGAACAGGTCGTAGGAGAGGCCGAGGCCGCGCAGGTCCTCGCCGATCTGGCGGGTGTACTTGTCGGCCGTCTCCTGCGGGGAGAGCCCCTCCTTGTCCGCCTGAACCAGGATCGGGGTGCCGTGTTCGTCGGTGCCCGAGACCATGAGCACGCGGTTGCCGGCCATTCGCTGGTAGCGGGAGAACACGTCGGAGGGGACGCCGAACCCGGACACGTGGCCGATGTGGCGGGGGCCGTTGGCGTAGGGCCAGGCCACCGCTGTCAACACAGGGGTGCTCATGCCCGATTAGCCTACGGATGACGTCTCGTCACCGTTCGGCTGGGAGTGGAGGCTGGTCCCGTGTCCGCGACTCGGCTGCTCGTGCTCGGCGTCGTGCGCATGCACGGCACGGCACACGGCTACCAGGTGCGCCGCGAGTTGCTGTCGTGGTCGGCGGACAGGTGGGCCAAGGTCCAGCCCGGCTCGATCTACCACGCGCTGAAGAAGATGGCGGACGAGGGACTGCTGGAGCAGGTCGAGGTGGCCGGGGCCGCCAAGGGGCCCGATCGGGTGGCCTACCGGCTCACCGAGCAGGGCCACGCCGACTTCAACCTGCGGCTGCAACGGATGCTGGCCGAGGTCAACGAGGGCGGCGACGGCTACGAGTTCACGGCCGCGGTGACGTTTCTGCCCACGCTGAGCCGGGAACGGGCCATCAGCCTGCTCGGCCACCGGTTGACGCAGCTGGAGGGCCAGTACGCCAACGCGGCGTCACTGCTGGAACACGGCTCGGGGTGGGGGCAGCCGGAGCACGTCAACGCGCTGTACGAGCTCTGGCGGCTGCACGTCGCCGCGGACATCGAGTGGACGAAGGATCTCATCGAGCGCCTGCGCGCGGGCGAGTACGTCATGGGCGACGACCCGGACCGCTCGTTCGGCGACCCGCCGGACACCGCGGCGCCGTCACCGGCGTAATCAAGTTTGACTAGCAACACCGGTATGGGGCAGAGTTGCGTCGCTCCACTAGTCAAGATTGATTACCAGGGGGTACCGATGATCAAGGCACGCGGTCTCGCGCGGCGGTTCTCCGCCCGCGGCCGCACCGTCGAGGCCGTCAAGGGCGTCGACATCGATGTCGCCGAGGGCGAGCTCGTCGGCTTCCTTGGCCCGAACGGCGCGGGCAAGACGACCACCCTGCGCATGCTGACCACGCTGCTCCGGCCCACCGCGGGCGAGGCCACCGTCGGGGGCTGCGACCTGCTCGCCGACCCGCTCGGCGTGCGCCAGCGGATCGGCTACGTCGCGCAGGGCGGCGGCACGGCGCCGGAGTGCAAGGTCGGCGAGGAGATGGAACTGCAGGGCAGGCTCTACGGCCTGAGCAAGGCCGAGGCCCACCGCCGGGGCGCCGAACTCGCCGAACAGCTCGACCTGGCCGGGCTCGGCCAGCGACTGACCAAGACCCTCTCCGGCGGCCAGCGGCGCAGGCTGGACATCGCGCTCGGGCTGATCCACGACCCGAAGCTGGTGTTCTTCGACGAGCCCACCACCGGCCTCGACCCGCAGAGCAGGGCGAACCTGTGGGAGCACATCCGCAGGCTGCGCGCGGAGCACGGGGTGACGCTGTTCCTCACCACGCACTACCTGGACGAGGCCGACGCGCTGTGCGATCGGATCCTCGTGATCGACAGCGGGCGCATCGTCGCCGAGGGCAGTCCGGACGCGCTGAAGGCACGGGTGTCGGGCGACGGCGTCGAGATCGGCCTGGAACCGGACTCGGTGACGGCCGCGGCGGAGGTCGTCACCGCGCTGGACGGTGCGCACGACGTGTCCGTTGTGGACGGAACCGTGCGGTTCCGCGTGCCGCGCGGCGACACGGCGATGCCCGAGCTGCTGCGGGCGCTCGACGCGAAGGACATCCCGATGCTCTCCATGCAGGTGCACCGGCCCACGCTCGACGACGTGTTCCTCACCTTGACGGGCCGCACGCTGCGCGACGCCGAGGAAGGCGGGGAGGTGGCCACCGATGCCGCGTGACGTCTGGCTGATCTTCCGCCGCGACCTGGTGCTGTCGCTGCGGAACCCGGCCTGGATCTTCATCCAGATCATGCAGCCGCTGCTGTACCTCGTGCTGTTCGGGCCGCTGATGGAGAAGATGGTGGCGAACACGCCGGGCTTCCCGCCCGGCGACGTGTGGCAGATCTTCACGCCCGCGCTGATCGTGATGATCGCCCTGTTCGGCAGCTCGTTCGTCGGTTTCGGGCTGCTGGCCGACTACCGCAACGGCGTGATCGAGCGGCTGCGGGTGACACCGGTGAGCCGGGTGGCGCTGCTGCTCGGCAAGGTGCTGCTCAACGCGCTGCAGGCGCTGGTCCAGGCGATCCTGCTGATCACGCTCGCGGTACTGGCCTTCGACCTGCGCGCGCCGGTCGGCGGCGTGGTGCTGGGGCTGGTGATCGTGGCCCTGCTCTCGGTGACGATGGCGTCGGCCTCGTACGCGCTCGCGCTGACGCTGAAGAGCGAGGAGGCGTTCCCGGCACTGCTCAACGCCGTGCTGCTGCCGGTGCTGCTGCTGTCCGGGATCCTGCTGCCGATCACCACCGGGCTCGCGCCCTCGTGGCTGTACACGATCTCGCGCATCAACCCGTTCACGCACGTGGTGGAGGCCGAACGCGCCAGCTTCCGGGGCGAGTTCACGATGGACGCGTTGTTCACCGGCAGCGTGGTGCTGCTCGCGCTGGCGGCACTCGCCGTGTTCTGGGGGACCCGCACCTTCCGTCGCGAGAACGCCTGACACGCCCTGCGCCGCGATGCGCTGCCACCTGCGGCGATGCGTCGTAGGGTGACGTTCGTCGCGAATGTCAAGGCCCGGAGAGGCGGACGGTGACGGAACAAGGTGCCCAGCTGGGGGTCAACCTGACCCTGCACCAGTCCGTGCCCGACTGGCGGGCGGCGCGGGCGCGTTCGATCCAGTTCGCCTCGATCACGATCACCGAGAGCGTGAACTGGACGGACGCGGACGCCGCCCGCCAGCTGGCCGTCGCGCAGGACGCGGGCGTGCACGCGGGCATCCGGCACTACGCCCGTCCCGGGGCGCCGCAGGACCAGGCGGGCCACGTCGTGCGCACGGGCAGGCTGCTCGGCGCGTTCGCCCCCGGCGCACTGGCCCCCGCGCTGGACGTGTCGGCCACCGGGGTCGACGACCGGTTCATCAAGTCCTGGATCAAGGCGGTGCGGGCGGCCTCCGGCGTGCGGCGGGTGCTGGTGTACGCGTCCTACGAGGACTGGCTGCACCGGTTCCGGCCGGACAAGTGGGCCGACCGCGAGGTGGTGCTGTGGCTGGTGCGGCACAACGGGATCCCGGGACGGCCGGGGTGGTTCCACTCGCGCCTCGGGCTGCACCAGCACGGCGGCGGGGAGTACGGCCTCGACGCGCTCGTGTACCCGTTCACGCTGGCGGACGTGCTGCTCTGACTCACGCGGCGGCGACCCGGGTGCGCTGCAGGAAGACGTTGTACGGGCCCCACTGGGACACCAGGTAGTACAGGTCGGGCCCGTCGAGCGACCACGGGTGCAGGAACCCGCCGTACACCGCCGGGTACTCCCGCCCGGACACCACGACCTCGCCCCAGCTCCACGGCCCGGTGAGCCGCTCGGCGCTGCGCAGGACGATGCCCTTGCGCGGCTCGTCGAGATGCAACAGCAGCCAGCGGCCGAGGTAGGAGCTGTAGCCGACCGACATCTCCCCGACCGGCCCGGCGAACACGGCCGCGGCCGCCCGCTGCCGACGGGACCAGCCGGAACCGGTCCAGTACCGGTAGCCGCGGGTGTCGAGCAGGTCCTCCGGCCGCGCGCGGGCCAGGTAGGCGTCGCCGTAGCGGCCGTTGGTGGTGCCGAACAGGTAGACGTGCTCGCCGGAGCGGGCGAACGCGCCGATCTGGAACCGGTTGCCGCCGCGCCAGCGGTTGGGCCAGCGCGCGGCCGGCGGTTTGGTGAAGGTCCGGCCGCCGTCGGCGGACACGGCGATCCCGGCGTGCCCGGTCCGCCAGCGGCCGGGCGGTCCCCACCGGCGCACGGACATGTAGTGGACGTAGTGCCTGCCGTCGACGGCGATGCCGCCGTTCGGGATCACCGTGACCTCCCGGCGGCCGGAGGGGATGACCTGGCGGGCCACGCCGTCTTCGCGGCACACCGCGTCGTCCAGCACGAGGCCGTGCTCCAGGTCGCGGTTGGCGGAGAACGTGAGCACGTTGCGCCGCCAGTCCGCGTCGGCCGGCCCGGCGCCGTGGCCGTGCCAGCCCTCGCCGTAGGTGTCGCCGAACAGCACACGCACGCGGCCGTCCCCGCCGTCCCACAGGATCCCGAGGTCGGTGCCGTGGATGCCGAACCGCTCGGGGGTCCGGCTCGCCGAGCCGGGTCCGGTCACCCGCCCGATCCGGGTCGTCTCGACCACACGCACCATGCCGACCGACGTTACGCCGGCGACGCCGTGTCCGCGCTCTGTGCACGCGTGATCGCGCCGTGCGACGCGGGCACACGTGCACAACCCGCGGACACGGTCGGCGACAATGGCCGCATGCGATTGGTGCGCAGGCCGCTGCGGTCGAGCACGCCCCCGGACCGGGCGTTGCTGCTGCTCGACCGGCGCTCCCGCGCGCTCGGCCTGCCCGCACCGGCCGCGTTGTGCGGTGACTGGTTCGGCTCGCGGGCCGTCCTCGCCCCGTCCGTCGGCACCGCCGGGTACGCGGATCCGGACGCCGCCTTCGCCGTCCCCGCGCGGCAGCCCGCCGTCCGCGATGGAGCACCGGGCGCCGTCGGCGGCGGCTGGTTCGGTTACCTGTCCTACGACCTGACCGACCCGTCCGCGCGGCGCGCCGCGCTGCCCCGCGCGGTGTGGGGCTGGGCCGACCACGTGCTGCGGCTGGACGGCGACGGCCGCTGGTGGTTCGAGGCGCTGGTGGCCGATGGCGCCCCCGATCCGGACGCGCTCGCCGGCGAACTGGCGGAGCTGCTCGACAGGCCGCCGCCCGCGCCGTCGTGGCGCCCGGCCACGGTCGACCGGCCGCTGCCCGCGGAACATCACTCGGCGGTGAAGGCCTGCGTCCACGCGATCGAGGCGGGCGAGCTGTTCCAGGCCAACATCTGCACACGCTTCACCGGCCGGTTCACCGGCGAACCGAGCGCGCTCTTCGCCGAAGGCGTACGCAGGCTGGGCCCCCGCCGGGGTGGCTACCTCGCGGGTGGCTGGGGTGCCGTCGTGTCGCTGTCACCGGAGCTGTTCCTCGCCCGGCACGGCGACCGCGTGCGGTCCACCCCGATCAAGGGCACCCTGCCCCGGCGCGGCCCGGCCGACGACGCGCTCGCCGCCAGGCTGCGCGAGTCCACGAAGGACGTCGCCGAGAACGTGATGATCACCGACCTGGTGCGCAACGACCTCGGCCGGGTGTGCGCGGTCGGCAGCGTCACCGTGCCCGAGCTGCTGGCGGTGCGCCCGGCGCCCGGGGTGTGGCACCTGGACTCGACGGTGACGGGCACGCTGCCCGCGGGCAGGACCGACGCGGACCTGCTGCGCGCGGCGTTCCCACCGGGGTCGGTCACGGGCGCGCCGAAGATCCGCGCGCTGGAGCTGATCGCCGAGCTGGAACCGGTGCCCCGCGGGGTGTACACCGGCGCGCTGGGCCTGGCCTCGCCGCTGGCGGGGATGGAGCTGGGGGTCGCGATCCGCACGTTCGAGCTGCACGGCGACCGGGTGGACCTCGGCGTCGGCGGCGGGATCACCGCGGACTCCGACGCCGAGGCCGAGTGGCAGGAGTGCCTGCACAAGGCGGCGCCCCTGGAACGGCTGCTGGCCGAGCCGCCCGGCCGGTGAGCCGCTACCGGCTCGTGTCGAGCACCAGCTTGCCGACCGTCCCGCGGGCACGCAGCGCCTCGTGGGCCTCGCGCGCCTCGGTCAGGCCGTACTCGCCACCGGGGACGGCGCGGATCCTGCCGTCCCGGACGAGGTCGAACAGCTCCGCGAGCGCGGTGCCGAAGACGTTGCCCGGCAGCCGGAACACGTGGGGCAGCCACATGCCCGACACCGAGGTGGAGTGCTTGAGCAGGCTGGGCAGCTGCACCGGCTGCGGCGGCCGCCTGCTGGCCATGCCGAAGAACGCCAGCCGCCCGAACGGGGCGAGTGCCGCGACGCTCTCGTCGGTGATCCGGCCACCGGTCATGTCGAGGACGACGTCCACCCGGCTGCCGCCGTTGGCCTCGCGCAGCGCGGTGGTCATGTCCTCGGCCCTGGAGTCCACGGCGACGTCCGCGCCGAGGCCGAGCGCCAGCTCGCGCTTCTCCTCGCTGCTCGCGGTCGCGATGACGCGGCCGGCGCCCCACGCCTTGGCCAGCTGGACGGCGATGCTGCCGACGCCGCCCGCCGCCGCGTGCACGACGACGGACTCGCCCGGCTCCAGGTGCGCGTTCCTGCGCAGCAGCACCCACGCCGTGGTGCCCTGCACCAGCATCGCCAGCGCGGTCACGTTGTCCACGCCGTCCGGTACGTCGAAGACGCGGCCCGGCGCCGCGACGGCCCGCTGCGCGTAGCCACCGCCGTCCAGCAGGGCGACGACGCGCCTGCCGTCCGGCGTGCGGCCTGCCACCTCGCCGCCCGGCACCAGGGGCAGCGAGCTCGGTGCCAGGTAGCTGTTCTCGGCCTGGTGGGTGTCGGCGTAGTTCACGCCGGCGTGCTCGACCTCGACGAGCACCTGGTCCGGGCCCGGCTCGGGGTCGGGCAGCTCGACGTGCTGGAGGACTTCCGGACCACCGAACTCGGTGACGTGTACGGCTCGCATGAGACGATCGTACATTCGTCTCACAAGGCGCTCAGGGTGATAGGTTCCACAGGTGACCGTGGACGACCGCGCCTTCGAGGTCGCGCGCCGCTGGTTCCTCCGCGGCAAGCGGCTCGACATGCGGGAGCTCGCGGCCGAGACCGGGATGAGCAGGGCGACGCTGTTCCGCAAGGTCGGCAACCGGGACCGGCTGCTCGGCGAGATCCTCTGGTCGCTGGCCGAGCCGGTGTTCGAGCGGCGGTACCGCGCGCGGCGTGACTCCGGCGCCGCGCTGGTGGCGCGGACGGTCGGTGAGTTCGTCGAGGTCGTCGACGCCGACGAGGCCTTCCGCACCTTCCTGCGCACCGAGCCGGAGCGCGCACTGCGGGTGCTCACCACCAAGGCCAGCGTGGTGCAGCGGCGCACGATCGCGAAGCTCGCCGAGGTGCTGGAGGCCGAGGTCGCGTCCGGCGCGCTGAATCCACCGCTGCCCGTACCCGACCTCGCCTACCTCATCGTGCGGATCGCGGAGTCGTTCCTCTACACCGACATCATCATCGGCGAGCAGCCTGACGCGGCCAAGGCGCGCCAGGCGGTCGCCGCGTTGCTGCGCGGGTGCTGACCCGTCAGCTGTCCAGCTGCCACTTGTAGACGGCGTTCTTCACCGGCGCGTTGAACGTCCGCTTCCACACCGTGCGGACGTCGCACGGCGCCACGATCCTCGTCTTGGTCGCCGTGAACTTGCGGCCCTCCTTGTACTGCTGCAGCCGCTTGGTCTTGCCGGACGGCACGGTGGCCGAGTACGACCAGGAGTCCGACTTCGAGTAGCTCGCGCCCACCGTGACGCTGAGGGACACGCTGGCCTTGGCGAACACCACCCCGGCCTCGGCGCTGGTGGTTCCGGACACCGAGGCGTTGACCGTCGAGGTGGTCGTCTTGTTGTAGGTGATCGTGCCCGGGCCCCTGAGGTAGTCGCTGCGCAGGTTGGTCTTGATCCAGCTGCGGGAGGAGTTGGAGATGCTGTAGTACACGTTGCCGACCTCCGGACAGGCCGCGACGGCCTGGGCACCGGCCCCGAGGGCCGCGGGAGCCACGGTGACCGACAAGGCCAGCGCCACCACGCTGCCGAGCTGACGGATTCGCATGAGGTGTTCCTGTCTGTGAACATCACGCAGCGGACGGATGTCCGGTGCGCGCTGAACCTAGCGAGGAATGCACAGCGCGCTCGTCGCTTCCCGCCTGCTCCCTACCAAAGTCGGGAGGCGGCCCTACCTTCGGCGGGCGGCGAGCACGGCGTCGTAAAGCTCCTTCTTGGACACCCCGGCGGCCCCGGCGACCTCGGCGGCCGCGGCCTTGAGCCGCTCGCCCGCGGCCACCCGGTCGGTGACCTCCTCGACCAGGTCCGCCACGCTCACCTCGCGGGGCGCCGCCCCGGCGAGCACCACGGTGACCTCACCGCGCACCCCGCCCCCGGCCCACGCGGCGAGCTCGGCGAGGGAACCGCGCCGGACCTCCTCGTAGGTCTTGGTCAGCTCCCGGCACACGGCGGCCCTGCGGTCCGGGCCGAGCGCCTCCGCGGCGTCCCGCAGCGTGGCGGCCAGCCGGTGCGGCGACTCGAAGAACACGGTCGTGCGCCGCTCGGCGGCCAGGTCGCGGAACCACCTCGCCCGCTCGCCACCCTTGCGGGGCGCGAAGCCCTCGAAGCAGAACCGGTCGGACGGCAGCCCGGAGACCGCCAGCGCCGTGGTGACCGCCGAAGGCCCCGGCAGGCACGTCACCGGCAGATCCTCGGCCACGCACGCCGCGACCAGGCGATAGCCGGGGTCGGACACGCTGGGCATCCCCGCGTCGGTGACCAGCAGCACGGTCTCGTCCCGGCGCAGCGCGTCGAGCAGCCCGGGCAGGCGGGCCGGCTCGACGTCCTCGTAGAAGCTGACCACCCGGCCGCGCGGGGTGACGCCGAGCGCGGTGGCGAGCGACCGCAGCCGCCGGGTGTCCTCGGCGGCCACCACGTCGGCCTCCGCAAGCGCCTGGGCCAGGCGAGGCGAGGCGTCCCGCGAGTCACCGAGCGGCGTCGCGGCCAGTACCAGACGGCCGGGCTGAGACATGATCCGAGGCTAGCGGGGCCGTCGACACGCAGCTCACGCCGCCGCCCCTAGGATCGACCTCCGTGACCGCACTCCTCACTCGTTCGCCGGGGGACGGTGCGGGCCCGGATCCCGAGCCGGCCACCCGGCCGCCGAGCGACCGCGAGGCCACGCTGCTCGGCAGGCCGATGCCCGGCGACCGGATGCGCGCCCTCGTCGTCACCGTCGTGCTGACGGCGATCGGTGCCTTCGTGCGGCTGCAGAACCTCGGCTTCCCCACCGACAAGGGCACCCCCGTCTTCGACGAGAAGCACTACGTGCCGCAGGCGTTCCAGATGCTGCGCAACGGGGGGTACGAGGACAACTACGGCTACGAGCTGATCGTCCACCCGCCGCTGGCGAAGCAGCTGATCGCGGTCGGCGAGTGGCTGTTCGGCTACAACGGCTGGGGGTGGCGGTTCAGCGCCGCCATCGCCGGCACGGTGATCATCCTGCTGACCATCCGCATCGCGCGGCGGCTCACGCGCTCGACCCTGCTCGGCGCGATCGCCGGGATCCTGGTGATCTGCGACGGCGTGCTGCACCTGCAGTCGCGGATGGGGATGCTGGACATCTTCATCACGTTGTTCGTGCTGGCGGCGTTCGGCTGCGTGCTGCTCGACCGGGAGCAGGTGCGGGAACGGCTGGCGGTCGCCGTGCGCGAGGGATGGGCAGGCGAGACGCCGTACGGGCCGCGGCTCGGTTTCCGGTGGTGGCGCTTCACCGGCGGGGTGATGCTGGGCCTGGCCACCGCGGTCAAGTGGTCCGGCGCCTACTACGTGGTCGCGTTCGTGCTGCTGACGCTCGCGTTCGACGTCGCGGCCCGGCGCGCCGCCGGGGTGGAACGGCCCTGGCTCGGCGTGCTGCGGCGGGACGTGCTCCCCGCGGCGTGGAGCATCGGTTTCATCGCCGTGGTCGGGTACCTCAGCAGCTGGTGGGCGTGGTTCGCCAGCGAGACGGCCACCGACCGGCACTACGTGGAGATCCAGAACGTCGGCGCGGGCCCGTTCGGCTTCGTGCCCGACGCGCTGCGGTCGCTGTTCCTCTACACGACCAACGTGCTCGACTTCCACGAGGGCCTGACGACGCCGGAGGACGACCCGCACCCGTGGGAGTCGAAGCCGTGGACGTGGCCGATGGGGCTGCGGCCGATGCTCTACTACTACGAGTCGGGTCAGGAGGCGGCCGGCTGCGGCGAGACCGACTGCGTGAGCGCGACGATGCTCGTCGGCACGCCGGCGATGTGGTGGCTCGCGCTGCCGGTCATCGGCTGGGGGCTCTGGCGGTCGGTGTTCCGGGCGGACTGGCGCTACGCGGCCGTGCTGGCCGGCTACGGGGCGGGGTTGCTGCCCTGGTTCGCGATGCTCGACCGGCAGATGTACTTCTTCTACGCCACCCCGATGGCGCCGTTCCTGGTGCTGGGGCTGACGCTGGTGCTCGGGCAGGTCCTGGGCAGCGCGCGGGCCGGGTTCGAACGACGCGGCACCGGGCTGCTGGTCGTGGCCCTGTACACCGGTCTGGTGGTGGCCAACTTCGTGTGGCTGTGGCCGATCCTCAACGGCGACTCGATCACCAACGAACGCTGGCAGGCCGAGCTCTGGCTGCCGTCCTGGCGCTGACCGGCTCGTGAGTGAAAAACGTCGTTCTAACCACGTTCTTCACTCACGAGCCCCGGCGGTTGGTTCCCTCAGCGCACCCGGGGCACGACGCGGGTGACGGGGCCGTCCACCGACTTGCCCGCCCGCGAGAGCCAGCCCTCGACCTCCTTGCTCACGGCGCGCAGGGTCGGCCGGTTGCGGGGCTCCGGGTCGAGCGAGGCGATGAGCAGCCTGGCGTGCACGCTCTGCCGGGGCAGCCGCGACGGCGGCTCCGCTCGCGCGGCGGCCATCAGCGCCGCCATCGGCGTCTCCCGCGTGCCCCGGGGCGGGTAGCCCGACAGCGCGTAGCTCACGGTCGCCGCGAGCTGCCACGCGTCGGACGCGGGGCTGGCGGGGGCTCCCCCGGCCGTTTCCGGCGCCACGAAGTCGGGCGTGCCGATCATCATGCCGGTGGCGGTCAGGGTCGAGTCGCCCTTGCTGCGGGCGATGCCGAAGTCGATGAGGTGCGGCATGCCTGCCGGGTCGACTATCACGTTCGACGGCTTGACGTCGCGATGCAGCACACCCTTGTCGTGTGCGGCCGACAGCGCGCTCGCCATGGTCGCCCACAGCCTGCCCGCGGCGACGTCGTCGAGCGTGCCACCGGTGTCGACCGCTGTGGCGAGCGACTGGCCGTGCAGGTACTCCATCACCAGCGCCAGCCCGTCGGGCTCCTCCACGAGGTCGTAAACCCGCACGCAGTGGGGGTGGCTCAGCGCGGCGAGCGCCCTGCCCTCCCGCTGCATCCGCTGCTCGGTGTCCCGGTCGGGCGCGTGCGCGATCTTCAGCGCGACCGTGCGGCCGAGCTGGGTGTCGACGGCCTCCCACACCGTGCCGAAACCGCCGTGCCCCAGCCTGCGGACCCGCCGGAACCGGCTGCTGCCCGCACCCGCGGAACCGGGCGGAACGGGCACCGGGCCGGGCGCGGCGGCGAGCTCCTGCGGCGGCTCCGGCGACGGCGCGACGGCGGTCGGCGGGTACTGCCGAGGCGGTGGTTGCGGCGGTGGCGGCGGCTTCTGTTCCTGCTCCGGCGGCACGTACGGCGGCGGTTTGCGCTCCTCGGCCTGCGGGAGGGGCGGCGGCTGCTCCCGCTGCGGCGGCCGGTCGGAGTTCTGGATGGTCGACCAGCTCGGCGGCCCGACCAGGGCCACCGGGATGATGCCGAGCACGGTGACCGGCAGGTAACCCAGCCACAGGTGCACCGCCGTGTTGGCCTCCACCCCGGCGGAGAGCAGGACGAAGGCGACGAACGGGATCCACAGCAGCCTGCCCGGCCACTTCGGGCCCCGGCGCAGCGCGGTGCGCATGAGCAGCACGGTGCCGAGCAGCGCGAGCACCGGAAGGCCGATCAGCCCGCCGAGGTAGTAGCCGTACGCGAACACGTCACCCGAGGGGTAGAACAGCGTCTCGTAGACGTTCTGGCCGCCGCCGAGGTACTCGGCCTGCGTGCCGACGAAGCAGTACTGCACACCCAGCTCGCTCACCGCGCTCTGGGAGAGCCCGCCCGCGCGCCCGTCGAACACCGCGCGGAACACCGACGAGATGCCGTTCGCGTACAGCCACGGCAGCAGGAAGACGAGCAGGAACCCGATGGCGCCGATGACGATGAGCGGGGGGCCGTGGTAGCGGTTGCCGGTGAACTTCCGCATGATCGCCACCACCACGGCGGCGGCGACTGGGAACAGCGCGATGATCGATCCGGCCGCGCTCGTCGCCCACGCCCAGTCCCCGGGGCAGAACCCCGGCGCGAACAGGGCATGCGCCAGCGACAGCAGCGCGCTCGCGATCGATTCCACCCTCGCTCCTTAACAACCCGTGTCCCCCTGCACCGTCCGCCTCACAGTATGTCGGCTCGGTATCCGCAGGACGCGCGTGGTGCTGTTCCGGTTGGCTCACGAGACCGTAACCTGCGGGAAGCACGGTTCCGCTCGATGGCGAGGAGGAAGCAATGGGCGTGTATTCCGACACCTACCGGCGCAGCCTGGAGGATCCGGAGGGGTTCTGGCTGGCCGCGGCGGAGGCCGTCGACTGGAGCCGCGAACCCACCCGCGCCCTCGACTCCTCCCGCGCACCGCTCTACCGCTGGTTCCCCGACGGGGAGCTGAACACCGCCTACAACGCCCTCGACCGGCACGTCGAGCGGGGCAGGGGCGGGCAGGCCGCGCTCATCTGGGACTCGCCGGTGACCGGTTCCCGGCGGACCTACACCTACACCGAGCTGCGCGACGAGGTGGCCCGGTTCGCGGGTGCGCTGCGTTCCCTCGGCGTCACCCACGGCGACCGCGTCATCGTCTATATGCCGATGGTCCCCGAGGCCGTCGTCGCCATGCTCGCCTGCGCCCGGATCGGCGCCGTGCACTCGGTGGTGTTCGGCGGGTTCGCCCCGAAGGAGCTGGCGGCCCGCATCGAGGACGCGAAGCCGAAGGTGATCGTCGCCGCCTCGTGCGGCATCGAACCGGCCAGGACCGTCGAGTACAAGCCGATCATCGAGGCCGCGCTGGAAACCACCGGGCACCAGCCGGACCGCGTCGTGGTGCTGCAGCGGGAGGCGGCCAGGGCCGAACTCGGCGAGCGGGACGTCGACTGGGCCGAGCTGATGGCGGGCGCGTCGCCGGCCGAGCCGGTTCCGGTGGCGGCGACCGATCCCCTCTACATCCTCTACACCTCGGGCACCACGGGCAGGCCGAAGGGTGTCGTCCGCGACAACGGCGGGCACGCGGTCGCGCTGGCGTGGTCGATGGGCGCGGTCTACGACGTGCGTCCCGGCGACATCTGGTGGACGGCGTCCGACGTCGGCTGGGTGGTCGGCCACTCCTACATCGTGTACGGGCCGCTGCTGGTCGGCGCGACGTCGATCCTGTACGAGGGCAAGCCGGTGGGCACGCCGGACGCGGGGGCGTTCTGGCGGGTGATCGCCGAGCACGGCGCCAAGGCGCTGTTCACCGCGCCGACCGCGCTGCGGGCGATCAAGAAGGTCGACCCGGACGGCGCCGAGATCGCCAGGTACGACCTGGCGAAGTTCGGCACGCTGTTCCTGGCGGGCGAACGGCTGGACCCGGAGACCTACCACTGGGCGCACGAGAAGCTGGGCGTGCCGGTGATCGACCACTGGTGGCAGACCGAGACGGGCTGGCCGATCGCGGCCAACCCGAGGGGGATCGAGCAGCTGCCGGTGAAACCGGGGTCCGCCACCGTCCCGGTGCCGGGCTGGGACGTGCGCATCCTCGACCAGTCGGGCGAGGAGCTGCCCGCGGGCCAGGAGGGCGCCATCGCGATCCGGCTGCCGCTGCCGCCCGGCGCGCTGCCCACCCTGTGGGGTGACGACGAGCGGTACGTCGAGGCGTATCTCTCGCGGTACGAGGGCCACTACCTGACCGGCGACTCCGGCTACCGCGACGCCGACGGCTACCTGTTCGTCATGGGCCGCACCGACGACGTGATCAACGTGGCCGGGCACCGGCTGTCGACCGGCTCGATGGAGGCCGTGCTCGCCGCGCATCCCGCCGTGGCCGAGTGCGCGGTGATCGGGGTGCGCGATCAGCTCAAGGGTCAGCTGCCACGGGGGTTCGTGGTCCTGAAGTCCGGTGTGGACATCCCGGAGGACCAGCTCCGCGACGAGCTGGTCGCGGCGGTGCGCCGGGACATCGGCCCGGTGGCGGCGTTCCGGGACGTGTCGGTTGTGGACGCGCTGCCGAAGACACGGTCCGGCAAGATCCTGCGCAAGACGATGCGGGGGATCGCCGACGGCAGGGAGGAGCCGGTGCCGTCGACCATCGAGGACCCGGCGGTGCTCGACGCGCTGCGCGAGGTCCTGCGTCCTGGCGATTTCCCACCTGGAGATCGTTGACAGTGTTGGTCGCTCACGGATAGTTTTCCCGTCCACAAGGGACGGGGAGGGCCATGCTGGAGAGACTGCAGCGCGCGCTGGGGCTGAAGACGAACCCGGCGATCTTCTTCACGTCAGCGGCGCTGGTGTTCGTCTTCGTCGTGTGCTCCGTCGTGTTCACCGACGCCGTCGACGCGGCCTTCGGCGCGGCCTCCGACGCGATCAAGACCAACCTCGGGTGGTTCTACATCCTCGGGGTCACGTCCTTCCTGGTGTTCCTGCTGTGGATCGCGCTGAGCCGGTTCGGCCACGTGCGTCTCGGCGGCAAGGACGCGCGTCCGGAGTACGGCAACGTCACGTGGTTCGGCATGCTGTTCGCCGCGGGCATCGGCACGATCCTGATGTTCTGGGGCGTCGCCGAGCCGATCAACCACTTCGCCAACCCGCCCCTGAGCGGGGTGGACGAGCAGGTCGCCTCGCTCAGCGAGTCGGCGGGCAGCGCGGAGGCGTTCGCCGAGGGACTGCGGGAGATACCGGTCCAGGCCGGCGACGCGGTGCCGCTGAGCGAGGACGCGGCGAACCAGGCGATCGGGTTCACCCTGTACCACTTCGGCTTCCACACCTGGGCGATCTTCACCCTGCCCGCGCTGGCGTTCGCCTACTTCGCCTACCGGAGGGGGCTGCCGTTCCGCGTCAGTTCGATCTTCCACCCGATCCTCGGTGAGCGGATCAACGGCCCGATCGGCAAGGTCATCGACGTGACCGCCGTGATCGGCACACTGTTCGGCGTCGCGGTGTCCATCGGGCTCGGCACCCTGCAGATCAACAGCGGGCTCAACGGCCTGTTCGGCATCGAGATCGGCAAGCCCACCCAGATCGCCATCATCGCCATCGTCACGACGATCGCCACCATCTCGGTGGTGCTGGGCCTGGACAAGGGCATCAAGTGGCTGTCCAACATCAACATCTGGATGGCCGTGGGCCTGCTGGTGTTCATCCTGCTCGCCGGCTCGACGGTGTTCCTGCTCCGCGGGGTGATCGAGAGCGCGGGCACCTACCTCTCCGCGCTCATTCCCCTGTCGTTCTGGAACGACACCCTGCCCGCGGAAGGCTGGGGCTGGCAGGGCAACTGGACCGTGTTCTACTGGGCGTGGACGATCACGTGGGCGCCGTTCGTCGGCATCTTCGTCGCCCGCATCTCGAAGGGCCGGTCGATCCGCGAGTTCGTGCTCGGGGTGCTCGGCGCCCCGGTCGCGTTCTCGGTGGTGTGGTTCAGCGTCTTCGGGCTCTCCGCGATCAACATCGAGTGGCACGACCCCGGCTCGCTCGTCGGCCCCGTGGTGCAGGAGGGCGATACGGCCAGTGCGCTGTTCTCCTTCCTGGAGAACTTCCCCGCCACCGAGTTCGTCATGGCGATGTCGGTGCTCATCGTCGTCATCTTCTTCACCACCTCCTCCGACTCGGCCTCGCTGGTGGTCGACATGCTCACCTCCGGCAACGCGCTCAACCCGCCCACCCGGCAGCGGGTGTTCTGGGCCGTGCTGGAAGGCGTGGTCGCGGCGACGCTGATCGCCGCGACCGGCCAGGAGGCGCTGCAGGCGCTGGAGGAGGTCATCACCGTCCTGGGCCTTCCGTTCTTCCTGGTCGCTTTCCTGACGATGTACTGCCTGGTCCGGGCGTTGCGGGAGGACGTGGCCGACGAGGAGTTGCTGCCGAGGCGCACGCGGAGGATGCTCGCGAAGCGACGGGAGAAGGCGCCCGCCCCGGACTGACGCACGAACTCCGGCACTAGTCCGAACGGCGGATGTCCAGGCCCGCGATATTGGTCTATACCTTTACGCACTGCCCTCTCCCCTACAGGAGGTGCTTCGTGCGTCAACGCAGATCGCTCGCCGCGGTGGTGACCGCCGCCGCGCTGTGCTTACCCGGGTTCGCGGCGGCAGCCGAACCGGGCGAGCAGGCCGGCCCCACCGGACACCAGCCGGAACGGCAGCTCACCGACGTGATTCCCGCCCCCGTCGAGGCCGAGCCCGACCCGAGGGCCGACTACCGGCTCACCCCGTTCACCGTCATCCGTACCCAGCCGGGCTCGGCCGAGGCCAGGCAGGTCGGCACGTATCTCGCCGAGACCCTGCGCCCGGCGACCGGCTACCACCTGCCCGTCGTGTCCTGGCACCGCCCGGTGCCGCGGGAGATCTCGCTGCTGCTCGGCAAGGCCGACCCGCGGATCGGCGACGAGGGGTACCAGCTCGACGTCGCCCGCCACCGCGTGACCATCCGCGCCAACACGGCGGCCGGCCTGTTCGCGGGCACGCAGACGCTGCGCCAGCTGCTCCCCGCCGAGATCGAGGCCGACCGGACCCAGCGGCGGTCGTGGACCGTGCCTGGCGGCCGGATCGTCGACTACCCGCGGTTCCCCTACCGGGGCGCGATGCTCGACCTCGCCCGGCACTTCCACACGCCCGACGAGGTCAAGGCCTACATCGACGAGCTCGCCCAGTACAAGGTCAACCACCTGCACCTGCACCTCACCGACGACCAGGGCTGGCGCATCCAGATCGACAGCTGGCCCCGGCTGACCACGGTGGGCGGCGGGCCCGGCACCGGCGTGGACGGCGTGGGTGGTGGCTACCTCACCAAGGCCGAGTACGCCGACCTGGTCTCCTACGCGCAGTCGCGGTTCATCACGATCGTTCCGGAGATCGACATGCCGGGACACACGAACTCGGCGCTGTCCACCTACGCCGAGCTCAACTGCGACGGCGTGGCACCGCCGCCGCGCACCGACATCGAGGTCGGCTACAGCTCGCTGTGCATCGACAAGGAGCTGACGTACACCTTCGTGGAGGACGTGATCCGCGAGGTCGCCGCGATGACGCCGGGACCGTACCTGCACATCGGTGGCGACGAGGCGCACGCGACCACGGACGAGGACTACCAGAAGTTCATGGACCGCGTGCTGCCGATGGTCTACAAGTACGGCAAGCGGCCCTTCGGCTGGAACGAGATCGCCAAGGTCTCGCCTCCCACGTCGGCCGTGCCGCAGTACTGGGGCACGACCAACACGAACGCCGAGCTCGCCGAGGCCGCCGCACGCGGGCACAAGATCCTCATGTCCCCTGCCAACAAGGCGTACCTCGACATGAAGTACGACGAGAGCACGCCGCTCGGGCTGTCGTGGGCCGGCTACACCGAGATCGACGACGCCTACGACTGGAACCCGGGCAACCACGTCGACGGCGTCGGCGAGGACTCGGTACTCGGCGTCGAGGCCCCGCTGTGGTCGGAGACCCTGCGCGACCTCGACGACATCGAGTACATGGCGTTCCCCCGGCTGCCCGCGATCGCGGAGCTCGGCTGGTCGCCGTGGTCGACGCACGACTGGGCGTCGTTCCGGGAACGGCTCGCCGAGCAGGGCCCGCGCTGGGAGCTGCGCGGCGTCGACTTCTACCGCTCGCCCCTGGTGGACTGGAAGTAGCCGACCGCGTGGGGCTCGTGAGTGAGGAACGTTGTTCTAACCACGCTCCTCACTCACGAGTCCCGTCCAGCTCGGCCAGCTCGTCGTCGGTGAGCAGCCGGGACCGGATCAGGAAGCGCACCCCTTCCGGTGCCTCCAGCGAGAACCCGCTGCCCCGGCCGGGCACGACGTCGATCGTCAGGTGGGTGTGCCGCCAGTACTCGAACTGCGGGCCCGACATCCACACCGGCACGTCCCCGGCCCCCTCGACCGGCAGGTCGCCGAGGTGCACGTCGCTCGCACCGACGCGGAACTCCCCCGCCGGGTAGCACATCGGCGCGCTGCCGTCGCAGCAGCCGCCCGACTGGTGGAACATCACCGGCCCGTGCTCGGCGGAGAGCCGCCGCAGCAGCTCCGCGGCGGCCTCCGTGAGCGCGACCCGACCCGGAGTCATCAGAAGAAGCCCAGCGCCTGGTCGGAGTAGCTGACCAGGAGGTTCTTCGTCTGCTGGTAGTGGTCGAGCATCATCTTGTGCGTCTCGCGGCCGATGCCCGACGCCTTGTACCCGCCGAACGCCGCGTGCGCGGGGTAGGCGTGGTAGTTGTTCACCCACACCCGGCCCGCCTGGATGTCCCGGCCCGCGCGGTAGGCGACGTTGCCGTCGCGCGACCAGACACCCGCGCCGAGGCCGTACAGGGTGTCGTTGGCGATCTTCATCGCGTCGTCGTAGTCGGCGAACCGCGTCACGGACACCACCGGGCCGAAGATCTCCTCCTGGAAGATCCGCATCTTGTTGTGGCCCTCGAAGATCGTCGGCTCCACGTAGTAGCCGCCGGAGAGCTCGCCGCCGAGGTCGACGCGGTTGCCGCCGGTGAGCACCCGCGCGCCCTCCTGCTTGCCGATGTCGATGTAGGAGAGGATCTTCTCCAGCTGGTCGTTGGACGCCTGCGCACCGATCTGCGTCTCGGTGTCCAGCGGGTGCCCCTGCTTGATCCGCCTGGTCCGCTCCACCGCGTCCCCGACGAACCGGTCGTAGATGTCCTCCTGCACCAGCGCCCGCGACGGGCAGGTGCACACCTCGCCCTGGTTCAGCGCGAACAGCGCGAAGCCCTCCAGAGTCTTGTCGTAGAACGCGTCGTTCGCGGCCGCGACGTCGGCGAAGAAGATGTTCGGGCTCTTGCCTCCCAGCTCGACGGTCACCGGGATGATGTTCTCGCTCGCGTACTGCAGGATGAGCCTGCCGGTGGTGGTCTCGCCGGTGAACGCCACCTTCCGCACCCGCGGGCTGGACGCCAGCGGCTTGCCCGCCTCGACGCCGAACCCGTTCACCACGTTCAGCACGCCCGCGGGCAGCAGGTCGCCGATCATGGACAGCAGCAGGTGGATCGAGGCGGGCGTCTGCTCGGCGGGCTTGAGCACCACCGCGTTGCCCGCCGCCAGCGCGGGCGCGAGCTTCCACGTGGCCATGAGCAGCGGGAAGTTCCAGGGGATGATCTGCCCGACCACGCCGAGCGGCTCGGGGAAGTGGTAGGCGACCGTGTGCTCGTCGATCTGCGAGATGCCGCCCTCCTGGGCGCGCAGCGCGCCCGCGAAGTAGCGGAAGTGGTCGATGGCCAGCGGGATGTCGGCGGCCAGCGTCTCCCGGACCGGCTTGCCGTTCTCCCAGCTCTCCGCCACCGCGAGGCGCTCGAGGTTGGCCTCCATCCGGTCGGCGATCCTCAGCAGGATGCCCGCCCGCTCGTCGGCCGACGTCCGGCCCCAGGCGGGTGCGGCGCCCTCGGCGGCGTCGAGCGCCCGCTCGACGTCGTCCGCGGTGCCCCGCGCGATCTCGGTGAACACCTGACCGGTGACCGGCGTCGGGTTCTCGAAGTACTGCCCCTTCGCGGGCGGCACGTACTCCCCGCCGATGAAGTGGTCGTAGCGCGAGGCGTAGCTCACCACGCTGCCCTCGGTGTTCGGTGCCGCGTATGTCGTCATCGTCGCTCCAGTCGGTCCAGCCTCGTTGCCTGGGATTTCGTGGCGGCGAACGTAGAGAAACCGACGTTGCACGTACGTTGCAGCGACGTGAGCGGGCTCACTAGCCTTTCGAGTCGTGGCAGAGCAGCCTGCGCAGGAGTTGCTGCGCGACCCCGAGTCGTACGCGCGGCTGCTGAAGCACGTCCACGAGGCCGTGCTCTCCGGCGCACCCGCGCCCCGATCGCCGCGGTCGGTGGTGTCCGAGTCGTGGAACCGCTCGCTGGCCGCCAGCGTCGACCCGGACAGCAACCCGCCGCCCGTGGTCTACGGCGGCGCCGAGCTCGCCGAGCTGCGCGAGAGCCATCCGCTGGCCCCGGTGCTGCCCATCCTGCGGCGCACGCTGGTGAGCATCGCGGACGACGCCGAGCACATCATGATCGTCACCGACGCGGAGGGATACATCCTGTGGCGGGAGGGCGCCACGGATGTCTGCCGCCGTGCCGACCGCGTGCACCTGGCCGAGGGCACGCGCTGGTCGGAGGACGCCATCGGCACCAACGCGATGGGCACCACGCTCGCCACCGGGAAGCCCGTGCAGATCTACTCGGCCGAGCACCTCGTGCGGACCTACCACGCGTGGACCTGTGCCGCCGCGCCGCTGCGGGACCCCGAGACGGGCGCGCTGCTCGGCGCCATCGACGTGAGCGGGCCCCTGCGTACGGTCCACCCCGCGATGCTGGCGCTCGTCTCCGCCACCGCCGACCTGGCCGAGGGGCACCTGCGTACCGAGCTGGCGGCCCGCGACGAGCGGCTGCGGCGCGCGAACATGCCGCATCTGGAGGCGCTGCGCGGCGAACCGGGCGCGCTGCTTTCGGCCACCGGCCGGGTGCTCGCCAGCGAGGCGTGCGGGGCGCTCCCGGCCACCGTGGACGTCCGGCGGCCGGGTGGCGCGGTGGCGCTGCCGGACGGCCGGATCGGTACCGTCGAACCGCTGCCGGAGGGCTACCTGCTGCGGCTGGACCGCGGCCGTCCCCGGCAGGTGCCCGTGCCGAGGCTGACGCTGGAGTTCCTCGGTGACGGCGAGCCGATGGCCACCGTGGACGGCAGGGACATCCCGATCACCCTGCGGCACGCCGAGATCCTCACGTTGCTCGCGCTGCACCCCGAGGGCCTTTCCGCCGAGCGCCTCGCGTTGCAGCTCTACGGCGAAGCGGGCAACCCGGTCACCGTCCGCGCGGAGCTGCACCGGCTGCGCAACCAGCTCGGCCCCTCGGTGTTCCGGACCCGGCCGTACCGGCTCGCCGCCGACATCGAAGCCGACTTCCTCCGCGTCCGCTCGGCCCTGCGCGAGGGCGCGGCGCTGGCCGCGGCGCGGGCGTTCGAGGGCCCGCTGCTGCCGAGGTCGGAGGCGCCCGCGATCCACGACGAGCGCGAGTCGATCACGGCGCTGGTCCGCAGGGTGGCGCTGGAGCACCGGGACCCGGAGGCGCTGTGGGAGTTCTGGGACACCTCCTGCGGCGCCGACGACCTGGAGGTCGTGGACGCGCTGTGCACCGTCCTGCCGGGGCGGGACCCGCGCCGCGCGCTCGTCGAGACACACCGGGCCCAGCTCGAAGCCTGAGCGCGAACCGGACGCCCAAGCCCGCCGAACCTCTCGTGAGTGGGGAACGTGGTTCTCACCACGTTCCCCACTCACGACTGGTGACCAGGCACGCGGCGCGGCGGATGTAGACACCGTCTACCGCCTTCGGGAACAATGTCCGGCAGGTTAACGGTGGACGTCGGAGAGTTGAATGAGATACGAACGCTTCGTCGCGCTGGGCGACAGCTGCACCGAGGGGCTGGACGACCCGTATCCGGGCAGGCAGCAGTACCGCGGCTGGGCGGACCTGGTGGCGGGCAGGCTCGCGCACGACGAGCCGGGCCTGCGCTACGCCAACCTCGGGGTGCGCGGCAGGCGGCTCGACCAGATCATCGTCGAGCAGATCCCGACGGCCATCGACCTCAAGCCGGATCTCGTGGCGCTGTTCGGCGGCGGCAACGACCTGATGACCAGGGCGTGCAACTCCGACGTGGTGGCGACCCGCGTCCGCGCGGCGGTGCGGCTGCTCAGCGACGCCGCCCCGACCGTCGTGGTGTTCACCCTGAGCGACGTCTCCAGCCGGATGCCGGTCGCCCGCCGGATGCGCGACCGCATCGAGGCGCTCAACGACGCCATCCGCGAGGCAGCCGACACCTACGGCGCCGTGCTCGTCGACCTGTGGCCCGACGAGGCGGCGCAGGACCTGCGGTACTTCGGGCCCGACCGGCTGCACCTCGGTGAACACGGCCACCGCAGGGTGGCCGCGCACATGCTGCGCAGGCTCGACGTGCCGTGCGAGGAGAGCTGGCTGGCCCCGTTGCCGGGCGAGCCGGACGAACCCGGCCTGCTGGCGCACGCGCGCTGGGTGTGGGGCTGGGTGCTTCCGGTGGCGAGGACCCGGTTCACCAACTACCTGACCGGGCGCTCGTCGGGGGACGGCTACGTGCCGAAACGGCCCGATCTCCTGCCGGTTCTCGACGACGAGCGGCGCCCATGGCAGACGATCCCCGGCAGCGCCTGATCGCGAGCGCGACGGCGCTGCTCGCCGACGAGGGCGTGGAGGCGGTGACCCTGCGCCGGATCGCCCGCGCGGCGGGCGTGTCGCACGGTGCGCCGCTGCGTCACTTCGCCGGCCGCACCGAGCTGCTGTCCGCCGTGGCGAGCACCGGGTTCGCGGAACTGCGGGCGCGCGGCGAGGACCTGCCCGGGGTCGGGCCGAGGGAGCGCCTGCTGGCGGCGTGCCGCGCGTACGTGGAGTTCGCACTGGAGAACCCGGCGATGTTCGAGCTGATGTTCCGGCGCGACCTCGTCGACCCCAGGCAGCCCGAACTGTCGCGTGGCACCGGCGCGGTGCGCGAGCAGTTCGGCGAGCTGGTCGCGCGGGCGCAGGCCGGGGGCTGGCGGGCCGACGCCGACGGCGCGCTGCTCACCGCGTCGCTGTGGGCCGCCGTGCACGGGCTCGCGGAGCTGTGGCTGTGCGGCGAGCTGTCGCCCGACCGCATCGACGACACCCTCGACATCACCCTGCAGGCCTACCTGCCCCCGGCCCGCGGGCAGTGAAGGCCACCTTCACTGCGTTCACCGCCGGTCGAGCTCGGCGCGGATGCGGTCCCAGGCGGCGCGGACGTGCCGCCGCTCGGTGGCGGGCGCGCCGATGGCCAGCCGCAGCATCACCCGGCCGTGCACCCTGGTGTGGCTCAGGTAGAGCTCGCCGGAGTCGTTGAGCCGGTCCAGCAGCGCCAGCGTGGCCTCGTCGGCCTCCTCCGCACCCAGACCGTTCCACAGTGGACGGAAACACACCAGGCCGAACGGGTGGTGGTCGAGCACCTCGAACCGCTCGTCGGCACGCACCAGTGCGGCGAACTCGTCGGCGAGCGCGATGCCGAGGCGGACGTGCTCACGCAGGCCCTCGGCGCCGTACCAGCGGATCACCGACCACAGCTTGAGCGCGCGGAACCGGCGTCCCAGCGGGATCTGCCAGTCGCGGTAGTCGATGACCTCCCCCGAGAGGGTGGCCGCGTTGCGCAGGTACTCCGGCAGCGTGGACAGGGTCTCGACCAGGGGCACGCGGTCGGCGAACCACAGCACCGAGCAGTCGAAGTTGGTCAGCAACCACTTGTGCGGGTTGGTCACGTAGGAGTCGGCGAACTCCGCGACGCCGTCGTTGATCCAGCGCCGCTCCGGGCACACCGCGGCCACCCCGGCGTACGCGGCGTCGACGTGCAGCCAGACCCCGTGCTCCCGGCACACCGCCCCGATCCGCGGCACCGGGTCGATCGCGGTGGTGGAGGTGGTGCCGACCGTCGCGCACACCAGCGTGGGCACGAGGCCGGCCGCGGCGTCCTCGCGGATCAGCGAATCCAGGTGGCCGGGATCCATCGCGAGCGTGCGCGGGTCGACGTCGACGGAGCGGACCCGGCCGGTGCCGAGGCCCGCGATCCGGCCCGCCCGCTCCAGCGACGAGTGGGTCTGCGACGACACGTAGATCGCGTGCCTGCCGGGCCCGCCGCCCGCCCGGTGCCGGGCCGCGAGCAGCGCGACGAGGCTCGCGCTGGACGCGGAGTCCTGGATGACGCCGCCGCCCGCCGCGTCGGTGCGGAAGTGACCCGGCAGGCCGAGGAGTTCGGCGAGCCAGTCGACGACGACGGTCTCCAGCTCCGTGCACGCCGGGCTGGTCGCCCACACCATGCCCTGCACGCCCAGCCCGGAGGAGAGCAGGTCACCGAGGATCGCGGGGCCGCTGGCGTTGGCCGGGAAGTAGGCGAAGAAGCTCGGGTGCTGCCAGTGCGTGATCCCCGGCAGCACGATCCGCTCGAGGTCGGCGAGCACCGCGTCGTACGGCTCGCCCTCCTCCGGCGGGTGGGCGGGCAGCGCGGACCGGACGTCGCCGGGCCCGGCCGGGGACCGCACCGGGCGCGACTCGACCGACGCGAGATAGTCCGCGACCCAGTCGACCACCCGCTTGCCGTACGCGCGGAACTCCTCCGGTGTCATGTGCCCGCTCATGACCGCACCCTAGCCACGCGTGTCCGCCATCCCTGTACGCGTGTCCGCTGTCCCTGTACGCGTGTCCGCCATCCATGCGCGTGCCGGCGACGTGGATCGCGGACACGGGTGCGCAACCCGCGGACACGGGCTGCGCGGACGTGACCAGTAGGATGGCGGGTATGTCACAGCCCGTAACCAAGGTCTCCTTGACCGGCATCAAGCCGACCGGTGAGCCGCACCTGGGCAACCTGATCGGCGCGATCCGGCCGGCGCTGAAGCTCGCCGAGCAGTACGACTCGCTGTACTTCATCGCCGACTACCACGCCCTCACCACGGTGCGCGACCCGGAGCTGCTCCGGCACTACTCGCGCTCGGTGGCGGCGACCTGGATGGCCGTGGGGCTGGACCCGAAGCGCACCACGTTCTACCTCCAGTCGGACGTGCCGGAGGTCTTCGAGCTCACCTGGGTGCTGTCCTGCGTCACCGGCAAGGGCCTGATGAACCGGGCGCACGCCTACAAGGCCGCGCGCGACCGCAACATCGAGGCGGGCGAGGACCCCGACGCAGGCGTGAACATGGGCCTGTACAACTACCCGATCCTGATGGCCGTCGACATCCTGATCATGGAGACCGACGTCGTCCCGGTCGGCAAGGACCAGGTGCAGCACGTCGAGTACGCCGCCGACATCGCGGGCAGCTTCAACCACCTGTACGGCGACGCGTACTCGTTCAAGATCCCACAGGCGATCGTCCCGGACACGGGCACCGGCCACACGCTGCCCGGGCTGGACGGCCGCAAGATGAGCAAGTCCTACGACAACACGATTCCGTTGTTCCTGCCGGAGAACAAGCTGAAGAAGCTCGTTCGCCGTATCCCCACCGACAGCACCCCGGTCGAGGAGCCGAAGGACCCGGACAGCTCCGCGGTCTTCCAGATCCTGGAACAGTTCGCGCCCGAGTCGGCCGCCGACGTGGTCGCCGACACGCGCAAACGCCTCGAGGCGGGCGGCATGGGCTGGGGCGAGCTGAAGAACGTGCTGTTCGAGGTGCTCAACACCGAGCTGGCGCCGCTGCGGGAGCGCTACGAGGAACTGATGCGGCCGGGCAGCGAGCTCGACACGGCACTGGCCGAGGGCGCCGAACGGGCCCGCGCACGGGCGAGCCGGGTGCTCGGCTCCGTGCGCGGGGCCATCGGCATCGACCGGTAGGGCACCGCTACCCGCAACGCACGAGCGCCCGCGCCCAGTCGGCGTGGTCGAAGTTCTTCCCGTCGCCGGCGTCGGTGACGCGCAGGGTGAGCATGCGCACGCCGCTCACGTCGACCGAGACCGCGACCGGCACCTCGCCGCCGCGGACGACCCCGCTGGCGTACCGCGGTTCGCCGTCGCCGAGCACCTCGAACGTCACCGAGCCAGGCGCCGAGGTCTCGTCGTCGAGCCCGGCCAGCGCCGTGAACGTCTCGCACTGGCGTCCGAGGTAGACGTCCACTTCGGACGGCGCGTGCACGCCGATGCCCTTGGCGTAGGTGGTGCCCGCGATCGTGATCGGGTTGCCGTCACCGCCGTCGAGCTCGCCGTTGGACGTGTCCCGCTCAACGGGACCCCAGCCGTTGGTCTCCCGCTGGAACGGCAGGTCGCTCACGTACACCTCGCCCGACGGCGCGGGTGGCGGGACGAACGCACGGACCGCGCGGGCCACGTGCATCCCGGGGTGCCCCGCGCCGAGCGCGGGATCGCGGAACTCGGCGACGACCGGCAGCTCCGTGCCGCCCGCCCGCGCGCCGGGTCCGACAGTGACCGTCCACCTGCCGGAGAGCGTCTCACCCTGCCCGAGGTGCGGCGCGGTCACCGCGGAGCCGTCGACCGTCCAGCCTTCCGGCGGCCGGGGACGCAGCTCGACATGCCGCGCGGTGCGGTCGGATCGCATCGTGAACTCGGCGGTGACCTGAAAGGACGTGCCGCGCGGCGTGTCGCCCGCTTCGGTGGGTGAGACGGTCAGCGACGTCTCCGGCGCGAGCCGGACCGGCTCGTCGCACGACCGCCTCCCCGGGTGTGCCCGGCAGAGGATCGCGGCGAACCCACCGTGGCGGGGCACGTCGACCGCGAGCACGTCCCCCGCGGCCACCACCGACCGTTCGCGCCGGACGTCGTCCTCGGTGGGTCGCTCGCCGTCGCGCACGAGGTCGACGAGCCAGCGGCCGCCGCCGAGGAAGTCCAGTGACGCGCGCAGTGTCCGCGGCTCGCCCGCGGCGAGTGCGCCGACGAACCAGCGGTCACCGCTGCGGCGGGCCAGGATCGCCTCGTCACCGGGATACCCGCCGACGAGGTGCGTCTCGTCCCAGACGGTCGGCACCTGGTTCAGGAACCGCAGGACGCCGGGGTAGCGGTCGTAGGCCTCCGGCTTGTCGGCGAAGTGCTGCCAGCCCGACTCGTAGGCCACGGCCAGCGCCGCCTCGTGCGCGACCGAGGACGTGCGCGGGCCCACCGACAGCGCGACCGGGGTGAAGTCCATCGAGCCGACGATGTTGCGGGTGAACGGATGCACGGGGTTGCCGTCCGGCCTCGGCAGCTGTTCCTGCCCGTGCACCGCCTCCATGGTCAGCACGTGCGGCCACGTCCTGGCGAGACCGTGCGGGATCGTCGAACCGTGGAAGTTGATCATCAGCCGGTGCTCGGCCGTCGCGGCGAGGATGGTGTCGTACCACCGGTATCGTTCCTGCGAGTCGGACTCCATGAAGTCGACCTTGATCCCCTTGACGCCCCAGCGCACCAGGCGCGGCAGCACGTCGTCCCGCTCGGCCTCGGTGTCGAGCGCGGTCCAGTGGAACCAGAGCAGGACGTCCACACCCTTCGCCCGCGCGTAGCGGGTCAGCTCGGGGACCCACTCCGCGCTCCAGCCCTCGTCGACGAGCACGTACGGCCAGCCGTTGCGGGCGGCGAAGTCGACGTAGTCGCGCTGCCGGGCGAAGCTGCGCGGGCTCGAGTGCTCGCTCAGCCACGACCACGCCACCTTCCCCGGCCGCACCCATGACGGATCGGCGATGCGGGACGGGTCGGCGAGGTCGTCGACAAGGGTGGACTCGGTGACGGTCTCCAGGTCGCCGAGGATCGCGGTGCGCCAGGGCGTCTCCCCGGTGCCCGCCAGGTCGACCTCGGCATCGGCGAGCCGGACGCGGTAGGCGGGGCTGCCCTGCTCGTGCACCAGGCGGGCGCCCGAGTAGCCGCCGTCCACATCGGCCTCCGTGAGCAGCGCGAATCCGTCGCCGACACGGAACAGGGACGGATTGCCGTACTCGCCGCTCGCCGCCGCGGCCGCCGTGGTCTCCACGCGCTGCCGCTCGTGCTGCGGGTTGTACGGCTGCAGCCAGGCGGTCGCGTCGCCGGGCAGCACGAACTCCGACGCCTCGCCGGTGACGGTGGCACCGGCGGCGGCGTGGCCGGGGAGCACGTACCGGTAGGCGACACCGTCCCGCGCGGCCCGGACGACGACGTCGAGCCGTGTGCCGTCGGCGCCGGTGAAGGGCAGCCGGGTCTCGGTCATCAGTGCCGAGCGGGTGAGCCGCTTGCCGGTGGTCATCGGGTAGCGCTCGTGCACCACCCGGGTTTCCGGTGCCCCGGCGGGCCGGAGGCTCCTGGTCAAGTCGGACTCCGTGGTGGTCAGCCCGAGTGCTCCGGGCGCGAGGACGTCCCGGCCTGCTCGCCTGGCCGCCAGCGTCAGCGTTCCCGTGGCCTCGTCCAGGGCCACGACCGCGCTGACGCTCGCCCCCGCGGGCGCTCGCACCGTCCAGGTGCTCTCTCCGGCGGCGGTGGCGACCGCCGGGAGCAGCGTCCCGGCGAGCGACAGCGCGAGCAGTGCGGCAAGCACGCCGCTCAGGCGGGACCGTCGGTCTCGGCTCATCGGAATCCTCCCTGATCCCCGCGAACCGCGTGTTGGATCCTGTTCGATTACCACGCACATTGCGCGAGTCGGCTCTCGCGACTCCTACCGATCAAACGAGTTCCGACAGCCCGCCACAAGCGGCCATTCGGTGGGCATGCCGCCGAAGGGAGTAGGCCGGACGGCGGAGGGGCCAGCAGGGTCGCCCCGGACGGCTACCTCAGACCTCAACATTTCCACAGGCAAGGATCCTCGATTTACTTGCGATAATGTGCGATCCTTGCCCGATACCGCGCGATCCGGTGCGCGCGCCCGGAAGGAGGAGAGCACCTGATGCTGGCCAGCCAACGGCGGTCACGGATATTGGAAGAGGTCCGGCGAACCGGGGCTGTGCGGGTGAGCGCGCTGGTCGAACGCCTCGGCGTCTCCGACATGACGATCCGCCGCGACCTCGAGGTGCTCGCGCAGGAGGGACAGCTGCGGAAGGTGCACGGCGGTGCGGTGCTGCCGGGCGGCCGCAGCACCGAGGAACCGGGGTTCGCGGCGAAGTCCAACCGGCAGAACGCGGAGAAGCAGGCCATCGCCGCCGAGGCGCTGCGCATGGTGGAGCCGGGCATGGCCGTCGGCCTTTCGGGCGGGACCACGACGTGGACCTTCGCGCGGCTGCTGCGGGACGTCCCCGACATCACCGTCGTGACCAATTCCGTGCAGGTGGCCGACCTGTTCTCCCGGGAGCCGAGGTCGGACCAGACCGTGGTGCTCACCGGAGGCATCCGCACGCCGTCGGAGGCACTGGTCGGACCGTTCGCGGTGTCCGCGATCCGCTCGGTGAACCTCGACGTCATGTTCATGGGCGTGCACGGCATGGACCTGCGCAACGGCTTCACCACGCCGAACCTGGTGGAAGCGGAGACGGACCGGGCTTTCGTCGAGGCGTCCCGGCGGTTCGTCGTACTCGCCGACCACACCAAGTACGGCGTGCTCGGCATCAGCACCATCGCCTCGCTCGACGCCGCCGACGTGCTGATCACCGACTCGGGGCTGGCCGAGGAGTACCGCGCCGCGCTGCGGGAACGGGTCGGCGAGCTGGTCGTGGTCGAGGCGGCGACGACCACCTCCCGGAGCGAGCCGGGCACGTCGGGCGCATGATCGCCGAAGACTTCACCGCCGCGTTCGGCGGTGCGCCGGACGGTGTCTGGGCTGCTCCCGGCCGCGTCAACGTGATCGGTGAGCACACGGACTACAACGACGGCTTCGTGCTGCCGATGGCGCTGCCGCAGGGCGTGACCGCGGCGGCGGCCCGCCGCCCCGGCTCGGACGTGCGCGTCGTGTCGCGGCAGGAACCCGGCGATCCGGTGACCTTCGGCCTCGACGCCGGGCCGGGCACCGTCACGGGGTGGGCCGCGTACGTGGCCGGCGTGGTGTGGAGCCTGCACTCGGCCGGCTTCGACCTGGGCGGGGCCGATCTCGCCGTCGACGGGGACGTCCCCGCGGGAGCGGGACTGTCGTCGTCCGCGGCGCTCGAATGTGCCGTGGCGGCCGCGCTGTCCGACCTGTTCGGGCTCCGGCTCGGACCGAACGCGCTCGCCAGGGCGGCGCAGCGCGCGGAGAACGACTTCGTCGGGATGCCCTGCGGGATCATGGACCAGATGGCGTCGATGGCCAGCCGCGAGGGACACCTGCTTTTCCTCGACACCCGGTCGCTGACCACCGAGCACGTCCCGTTCGACCTCGCGGCGAGCGGGCACGCGCTGCTGGTGATCGACACGCGCGCGCCGCACCGGCTCGTGGACGGCGAGTACGCCGACCGGAGGCAGACCTGCGAGAAGGCGGCCGCGGCGCTGGGGCTCGCGGCGCTGCGGGACGTCCCGGCCGGCACGCTGCCGGAGACGTTGTCCGCACTGGACGACGAGACGCAGCGGCGGCGCGTACGGCACGTGGTCACCGAGAACGAGCGCGTGCTCGACGTGGTCCGGCGGCTGCGAGCGGGCGACGTGACCGGCGTGGGCCCGCTGCTCACCGCATCGCACGCGTCACTGCGCGACGACTACGCGGTGACGGTTCCGGAACTGGACACCGCCGTCGAGGCCGCACTGGCGGCGGGTGCCTTCGGCGCCCGCATGACCGGCGGCGGGTTCGGCGGCTGCGTGATCGCGCTCGTGCCCGCCGAGCGGACGGACCCGGTGCTGGCCGCCGTCCGGCGGGAGTTCGCCGCGCACGGCTTCGCCGAACCCACCGGATTCGTGGCGACCCCGTCCCCGGGCGCCCGCCGCCTGCGCTGACCGGGTCACTCCCGCTGCACGGTCGCCAGCCAGCGCTGCAGCGTCACCACGACGAGCAGGATCGTGCCGCTGATCACGGCCTGCCAGTTCGAGTTCAGCGAACCGATCTGGTTGATCACGTTGCGGATCACCTGGAGCAGCAACACCCCGACGAGCGAACCGAGCACGGTGCCCGCCCCGCCGGTCAGCAGCGTGCCACCGAGGACCACCGCCGCGATCACCTCGAGCTCCGTGCCGACACCGAGGACGGTGACCCCGGATGACGTGTACGAAGCCATGAGCAGGCCGCCGAACCCGGCCAGCACGCCCGACACCGTGTAGGTCACGACCTTGGTGCGCAGTACCGGCAACCCCATCAGGTCGGCCGCGTCCTCCTGCCCGCCGATGGCCAGTACCGTCGACCCGTACGAGGACCGGTGCAGCACCAGACCACCCACGGAGAACGCCACGGCGACGATCCACACCGGATAGCCGATGCCGAGGAACGAGCCCTGCGCCAGCTCGCGGAACGCCGAGGAGGGCGGCACCTTGTACGTCGTGGCGCCCTCGTCGCTGATGAGCAGCAACAGGCCGCGCGCGAAGAGCAGACCCGCCAGTGTGACGATGAATGGGGGCAGGCCCCCACGAGCGATCACGAGTCCCTGGACCAGCCCGATCGCGCCGCAGACGACAACGGGCAGCAGCACCGCGGCCCACGTGCCGTGGCCAGCTCCCCACGCGGCGAGCACGCCGCCGAGCGCGAACACCGAGCCGACGGACAGGTCGATCCCGCCGGACATGATCACGAACGTCATGCCGAGCGCGACCACGGCGAGGAACGAGGCCTGCAGTGCGATGTTCTCCAGGTTGCCCGCCGTGCCGAAGGAGTCGAAGGTGAACGTCGCGGCGACCACCACCACCGCGAGGATCACGAGCGCACCCTGCCGCTGCGCCACCCGCGCGATCCGGGCCCGGCCGCGGGTCCGGTCCTGCCCAGGTGCCTCCACCGTCGCCGTCATCGTTTCGCCTTCTTCCGGCCGAGTTGCACGTACACCGCGGCCACGACGATCACCGCCTGCGCGATCTGCGCGGTCGAGTCGGGGATGTCGTGGAAGATCAGCGTCGCCGTGACCAGCTGCAGCAGGAGCGCACCCGCGATGGTTCCCGCGATGCGCACCTGGCCGCCGGACAGCGGCGTGCCGCCGAGCACGACCGCGGTGATCGCCGACAGCTCCATCAGCAACCCCAGCTTGGTGGGATCACTGGCCTGCGAGCGGGCGGCGAGCAGCACACCGGCCAGGGCAGCCAGGAGTCCACAGAGGACGTACGTGACGAGCAGGACGCGGCGCACCGGGAGCCCGGCGAGCTCGGCGGCGCGCTGGTTGCCCCCGATCGCCACCAGCCTGCGCCCGTAGGTCGACCGGCTGACCAGGAACCAGGCCGACGCGGCCACCGCGGCCGCGATCAGCACCACGTACGGGATGCCGAGCAGGCTGCCCGTGCCGAGCTCCACGATCCCCGGGTCGCGGATGCTCTTGATCTCCCCGCCGAAGAGGTTCGCGAGCCCGCGGCCCGCGACCATGATGCCGAGGGTCGCGATGATCGGCTGCACGCCGACCCGCCCGACCAGCGTCCCCGCGAGCGCACCGCTGATCCCGCCCGCCAGCACGGCGACCAGGACCGCGACCAGCGTGCCGTAGCCGATGTAGAGCGGGATCAGCGCGGCGGCGATCGCCATGACGGCCCCCACCGAGAGGTCGATCCCCTCGGTGCCGATCACGAGTGCCATCCCGAGCGCGACGATCAGCACCGGCACCACCTGGATGAGCTGCAGCCGCAGCGTGCCTTCGCTGACGAAGTTGTCCGTGATCAGTACGTTGACCGCCAGCAGCAGGACGAGTGCCACGTAGACGCCGTTGCGCCGCACCCAGTCCACGTCGATGCGCCGCGACCGCGTCCGGTCCGGCGCCTCCGGCGGGGTGCGGGTGGCCAGCCGTTCAGTCATCGCCGCCCTCCTCGTTGGTCTCCGCCACCCCGGCCAGCGCCTCGAGCAGCGCCGCACTCGTCCTCCGGTCCCCGGACAGCTCGTCGCGGACCGTGCCGTCGTGCAGCACGACGATGCGGTCGGCTCCCTCGACCAGCTCGTCCATCTCACTGGAGATGAGCACCACGGCGAGTCCCTGCTCGGCCAGCTCGTCGATCAGGGCCTGCACCTCGGCCTTGGCGCCCACGTCGATGCCCCGCGTGGGCTCGTCGAGCAGGAACACCTTCGGTTCCGTGCACAACCACCGCGCGATCAGCACCTTCTGCTGGTTGCCTCCGGAGAGCTCGCGCACCTTCTGGGCGGGACTCGCCGCCTTGATCCGCAACCGGCGCAGGAAGGTGTCGACGAGCGCGTCGATCCGCTTCTCCGCCACGAGACCGCCCCGGGACACCTTCGGCAGCACCGCCAGCGCGATGTTGTCCCGCACGGAGAGGTCGGGGATGATCCCCTCGGCCTTGCGGTCCTCCGACAACAGGGCCACGCCCGCCCGTAGCGCGTGCGGGACGGAGTTCGGGCGTACCCGCCGCCCGGCGACCCGGACCGAGCCGGACCGCACCGGCAGCGCCCCGTACACGGCCTTGACCGTCTCGCTGCGGCCGGAACCGAGCAGGCCGCCGAGGCCGAGCACCTCACCGGGACGGACGGTGAGTCCCACGCCGTGCAGCCGGTTGCGCACCTCGAGCCCTTCCGCGGCGAGCACCGGTTCCTGCTCGCGCAGGTGCGTCTCGCCGAACTCGGTCGCGCCGCCGCGTGCCACCTCGGAGATCTCCCGCCCCAGCATGTGCGCGATCAGGCCGAGCCGGTCGAGCTCCGCCAGCGTGCCCGTGTGCACCCGCTGCCCGTCCCGCAGCACGGTCACGCGGTCGCACAACCGCCACAGCTCGTCGAGGCGGTGCGAGACGAACACCAGCCCGACGCCGCGGGCGGCGAGGTTGCGGGCGACGTCGAACAGCGTGCCGACCTCCTTCGCCTCCAGCGACGAGGTGGGCTCGTCCATGATCACCACCCGGCTGTCCACCGACACCGCCCTGGCCAGCGCCACCATCTGCTGTACGCCGAGGCCGAGTGTCCCGAGGTCGGCGGTCACGTCGACGTTCACCCCGAGCGAGCCGACGAGCTCGGCCGCCCGCCGGTTCATCGCCGCCACGTCGACCAGTCCGAGCCGGGTTCTCGGCTCGCGGCCGAGGAAGATGTTGCGTGCCACCGACAACAGCGGGACGAGGTTGACCTCCTGGTAGATCGTCGAGATCCCGGCCCGCTGGGCGTCCGCTGGCCGATGGAATTCGACCTCCGCGCCGTCGAAGCGGACCGTGCCCGAGTCGGGCCGGTGGACACCGGTCAGCACCTTGATCAGGGTGGACTTCCCGGCGCCGTTTTCCCCGACCAGGGCGTGGATCTCGCCTCTGGTCAGGGCGAAGTCGACACCGCGCAGCGCGTGCACGCCGCCGAACGACTTGGTGACTCCCCGCGTCTCGAGCACGGTCACGTTCCCTAGAACGCCTCGCCGAGGTTCTCCTCGGCGTTGTCCCGGTTGTACTCGTCGTCGGTGATGATCACGTTCTCCGGGATCGGCTCACCGGCGTAGAACTTCCGTGCGGTCTCGAACGCCAGCGGACCGAACCGCGGGTTGGACTCGATCACCGCGTTGATCTGGCCGTCCACGATCGCCTGCACGGCGTTGCGGGTGCCGTCGATCGAGACGATCTTGATGTCCTCGCCTGGCTGTTTGCCCGCGGCCTGCACCGCCGTGACGGCGCCGAGTGCCATCTCGTCGTTGTGGGCGTAGATGGCGGTGATGTCCGGATTGGACTGCAGCAACTGCTCCGCCACGGCCTGGCCCTCGTCACGGGCGAAGTTCGCCGTCTGCTCGGCGACGATCTCCAGTCCCGGGTACTGCGCCTGCACCTGGTCCTTGAAGCCGGAGTTGCGGTCCTCGGTCACGTTGTTGCCCGAGGAACCGAGCAGGATCGCGACCTTCGCCTGACCGCCGGTGGCCTCGTTCATCGCGTCGGCCGCACGCTTGCCCTGCTCGTAGAAGTCGGAGCCGAGGAAGGCGAGGTAGTCCTCGCAGTGGGTGTTGGTCACCTTGCGGTCGATCGTCAGGACCGGCACGCCCCGCTGCTTCGCCGCGTCCAGCGCCGGGTCGAGACCGTCGGAGTTGACCGGCGCCACGATGAGGAAGTCGGCGCCCTGGTTGAGCATGTTCTGGATGTCCGCGATCTGCTTCGGCAGCTCGTTGTTGGCGTTGGTGACGAGCAGTTCCTCGACGCCCGCTTCCTTGGCGGCCTCCCGGATGGACTTCGTCTCGGCGGCCCGGAAGGCGGCCGTGTCCGGTTCGGACTGGGAGAAGCCGACGACGGCCTGCGACAGGTCGATCTTCTCGGCGCCGTACTCCTCGAGAGTGCAGCCCTCCCCGGTGCTCTCCTTCACCACCTGACCGTCGTCGCCGCTGTTGCCGCCGGTGCCGGCGGCCTGCTCGGAGGTGCCGGGGTTGGTGCAGCCGGCGAGAGCCGCGCCGAGGACCGCCGCGGAGCACGCGACAAGACGCCAGGTACGCGGAAATGTCGTGCGATTCATGGGAACTCCTTTGGTCACCGGCCCCCCGGCGACGCTAATCAAACAGAAATGAACAGATTCGCGCAAGATTTCGTGTGGTCAAGAAACGGCAACGAACGAGCTCAGCCGGGCCGCTCCAGCACGGTCACCCGGTCCAGAGCCACCTCCCCACCGGTCAGGCGCAGGCCGAAGCTCGGAGCCCACGCGGCCACCTGCTCCGCCGGAACGGCGGTGCCGAACGGCGCCGACCGCAGGCGCTGCCAGCGGCCGTCGTGCTCGATCCACGTGGTGAGCACCCCGTCGCTGAACACGGCGGCGAAGCGATCGCCCTCGGACCAGCGCACGGAGGCGCAGCACCCGCCCGTCACGGAGTCCCCGTAGCCATGGCCCGCCGCTCGGACGTCGACCCCCGAGGTGCCGAAATGGTTGTTGTACCAGCCCAGGACGAGATCGTCCGGCCCGTCGGATCGCCCGAAGAACATGCTGTCCTCCGGTTCCGCACCGCCGAACGACCTCGGTTCGAGCAGCACCGCGAGGTCACCTCCGGACGTCCGCGCCGGAGCCGCCAGCACGGCCGCTGACTGCGCCTGCGCCGAGGCGATCAGCGCGCCACCGGTGACCCGTAGTGCGGGAGCGGGCTCGCCGAACGCGGTGTCGACGCGGTACTCACCGAGGGAGTCGCCGCCGAAGTCGTCGTCCCACACGGTGCGGGTGAACTCACCCGGGTCGAACACGGCCTCCGCCCGCACCACGTGGCCCGTGCTGCGTGGGCCGCCGGCCCCGGTGACCGACTCCGCCAGCAGCCGCAGCGGCAGCCTGCTGCCCGGGGCCAGCCCGGCGGGCACGTGCACCCGCCATCGCGTCTCGTACGACCTGCCAGGACGGACCACCCGCTCGTCCGCGGCGGTCAGCGGTTCGGCCGACCAGCCCCGTGGCACGAACAGGCGCGGTCGCACGGTTACCGGCCGCGTGCTGCGCACCGACGTCACGACCTCCGTCGTCGCGCCGGGCCGCACGCGTAACGCCGGCTCGCCGCCGGTGTCGATGCGCGCCGTCAGCCGGGTGTCCTCGGGCCGCCACGACTGCAGGGCGGTGATGCCGACCGCGCCGCCGTCGTCCCGCACGGGCCGCACCCGCAGGGCGTCCGTGGTGACCGGTGGACCGATCAGCACCCGGTTGAGCCTGCCGCGCTCGGGCAGGGCCGGGGTGCGTTCCTGCCCTGGCACGGGAGCCCACGCGCCGTCCGGCGTCCGGTAGTCGAGGGCGTAGGAGTCGGGTGTGCGCACGCCGCCTCCGTCGTCGTAGAAGGAGATCCGCACGTCGGAGACACGCGTGGCCACCCCGAGGTCGACGGCGAGCCAGTCGGAGGCGTTCGGGCTACCGTAGGACGTCCAGCGGGTCGAGGGCACGTCGAGGTGGAAGTCCTGCCCGTCGATGGCGTCGGCGGGCCTGTCGGCGTGCCAGGTGTGCGACGCCTCGGCGGACGGGAAGCCGGTCTCGGCGACGTTGGCGAGGTCGTCGGTGAGCGGCACCGGCTGGGAGCGATCCTTGCGCGGCACCGAGGGCACCGGCACCTCCACCGGGCCGAGTCGCTGCTGCCGGTGCACGAGCCTGCCGTCAAGCCACACCGAAAGGCCCGCGCCCGCACCGTAGGCGCTGCCGTCGCGGTCCCACAGCACCGTCAGGTTGCGGCCGTGGTAGGGCACGTTCTCGGCGGCGAAGCGATCCCACCGTCTCGGCGCCAGCGGGGCGATGCGCACGCTCTCGCCCTGTTGGGGCCGGATGCCGACCAGTCCGGACAGCACCAGGTCGTTGAACGTCGAGTGGTTGTAGTCCTCGCTGTGCCCGCGGCTGTCGTAGAGCCAGCGGTCCTCGTCGGGGTGGTGTGCCTCGGCGACGTAGGGCCACCCGTTCTTGCGCTGGGTCAGCGCGTAGCCGCGCAGCAGCCCGTAGTAGTCGCTACGGTTCACGTAGGACTGTCGCGGGTAGTCGATGAGCAGGTTCGCCAGCGCGGTGAGCGTCTGGCTCGTGGCGTACGGCCAGGACGGCCCGGACCAGCGGCAGCAGCCCCGCTCCGCCTCGTGCATGAACCATGGGCTGCGCCGCTCGACTGTGGTCGGCCCGAACGGCGCCGCGAAGCCCCGCGGATCGGTGAGCTGTGCCCACGCTGCCGCGTTGTCCGCGGGCGCCATGTGGAAGTACCACGGGACGAAGCCGATCTGCTCGCGATCGGCGATCGGTGCGAGGTCCGGATTGCCGTCGCGCATCACGTGCTTGTAGAAGCCGTCGGTCTCGTCCCACAGCAGGCGCTCGTGGTTGCGCCGCAGCGACTCCGCCGCCCGCTCGTACCGGCGTGCCGCCGCGAGGTCCCCTGGCTCGCCACGCTGGCGTAGCAGCCGGGCGAGGGCGCGCGCGTCGCCGAACTGGTAGGCGTTGAGCGTGGGCCGGAAACCCTCGCCGCCGTGGTAGGGATCGTCGCTCTGGTAGGAGCTCGCCGTGTACTCCATGGCATCCCACACGGGAACCTGCCAGTACAGGCCCAGCTCGGCGTTGAACTGCGGCGACCAGCGCTCCCACTGGCGGCGCAGCTCGGGCAGCCGATCGGCCGCGAAGTCCCAGCGCCCGTCCACCGCGGCCCTGGCCACGGTGGCGTCGGCGGCCCAGAAGGAGTACTGGTGCGCCCAGTCCGTGGTGTTCTCGTTGAGGCCGTCCGTGGCGGGCTTGGGTCCGGAGCCACTGCCGCGTAGCCAGTAGTCGAGGTAGTCGTCGAGGTAGCGGGTGTCGCGCAGCCAGCGCCCCTCGTAGATGTGGTGGCCTGCGGCAGCGGAGATGGCGCCGCCCGGCGCGGAGTAGCCGACCGGGCCGAGGAACTCCGACACGATCCAGCCGTCGTCGGGCCCGGTGTACTTCAGCGCCTCCTTGAACACGCGCCACCGGTAGTAGTAGGTGTCCTCGATCTCCTGGTCCGGCAGATCGACGAAGCCAATGTTGGCCTCGTACCACTCCGGCTCGGCGAATCCGTCCACTGCGGACCTGTGGTCGAGGAAGGACGTGCCCTCGCCCACGGCGGGGTAGAGGGGCGGCGCCTGCGGTGCGGCCTCCGCCGCCGGGGACGTACCCGCGGCCGGGCCCGCCAGCAGAGCCAGGGTCATCGCTACCGTGACCGCGCGGCGACATGTGCGCATGGCTGCTCCATTGCTGCTGGGCAGGGAAAGGTGGCCGGGGGCGGAGGGGAACCGGCCCCGCCCCCGGCCACCGGTCACTCGCCTGCCCTGGCGAGTTCGGCCACTTCCTGGTCGGAGAGGGCGCGATCGAAGATGCGGACGTCGTCCACGTCACCGCGGAGGTGGTCGACCTCGCCACCGTTGTACTGCCCTCGGCCGATCACGGTGTCGCCCGCCGAGCCGTCCGCCGTGCAGGCGCTCTTCGTGTCGACCTTCTGCCCGTCGACGAACAGCTCCAGGGTGCCTGCCTGTGCGTCCCGCACGCCGGTCAGGTGATACCAGCGACCGACCTCGGGCTTGGTCGGCGACAGCGCGCGCAGGCCGACGAAGCTCATCGCCCAGCGCTGGTCCTGCCCGGAGTACTGGAGGAAGAACGCGCTGTGCTGGCCGGTGTCCTGGCTGACGACGGTCTGGAACCCGCCGCCTGCCTCGTCGAGCCTGGCCCAGGCCGAGACGGTGTAACTGCCCGCCGTGTCCACCAGACCGCGCCCGGTGTCGGCCTCGCCCGCGCCCGCGAACGAGAGGCCGCCTTCGTGCACGCCCTGCGTCCACTCGGTTCCGGTGAGCGTGGCGTCGGCATCGCCGACCGCGTCCTTCGCGGTCGTACCGGAGCCCTCGTTGAACTTGTAGGCGTGCACCCCGGCCAGCCCCGGCGTGCCGGGGTCGGGAGCGGGGCCGTCGTCGCCACTGCCGTCGGCGTTGCGGATGATCGCCTCGTTGACGGCGCGCACCTGACCGAAGTCCATCTTCTTCACCTGCCGGTCGTAGGTGAAGAAGCCGTTGACCTCGTGCTCGACGTCGGTGATCTGGGTGTAGATGGCGCCGCTGATCGCGCACCGTCTCGCCGCGGACAGCACCTGCCGCTGGTTGTCGACGTAGGCGGCGGTGAGGCTCTCCTGGTCGGGCAGCATCCGGTAGGCGTGTCCCTCGCCGAACCACATGTGGCCGTCGACCTCGAGGCCGTAGCCGCCGTGCTCGCCGTCGATGGACACGCGGGCGCCGTCCGGCATCGGCTCGGCGGGGCCCGGGTAGGCGTGCCAGTCGATCACGTCGCCCTTGCCGGAGTCACCGAGCGAGTCACAGCAGTTGACCCCGCTGTGCGCGTTGACCAGCCGTGACGGGTCCTGCTCCTTGATCTCCTCGGCGATGCGGCCGGTCGCCTCCCGGGACCATTCGCCCCAGCCCTCGTTGAACGGCACCCAGCCGATGATCGAGGTCCAGTTCTTCTTCTCCGCCACCAGCTCGTGCAGCTCGGCCTCGAACTGCCGCTGGGCGGGCTCCGGCGGCCTGCCGCCGGTCCGCATCGACGGCATGTCCTGCCAGACCAGCAGGCCGAGCCGGTCGGCGTGGTAGTACCAGCGGTCCGGTTCGGTCTTGATGTGCTTGCGCACGGTGTTGAAGCCGAGTTCCTTGTGCTGCTCGAGGTCGAACCGCAGCGCCTCGTCGGTCGGCGCGGTGTAGATGCCGTCCGGCCAGTAGCCCTGGTCCAGAGTGGACATCAGGAACAGCACCTCGCCGTTGAGAGTGATCCGCTTGCGGCCGTCGGCTCCTTCGGCCGTACCGATCTCCCGCATGCCGAAGTAGGACGAGACGCGGTCCACCGGCCGGTGGTGCGACTTGAGCACCACGTCGAGGTCGTAGAGGAAGGGCGAGTCCGGCGACCACAGCTTGGCACCGGGCACCGGCAGGTCGATCGGCTGCCCCGGAGCCCCCGTGGTGCGGCTGACGATCCGCCTGCCGTCCCTGACGGTGGCCTCGACCCTCGTCCCCGCGACGTCGCCCTGGGTGTTCACGGTCAGGCGCAACGTGGAGGTGTCGATGTCGGGCACCATGTCGAGGCTGTCGACGTGCCCGGTGGGAACGGGTTCCATCCAGACGGTCTGCCAGATACCGGAGGCACCTTCGTAGAAGATGCCCCGGTCCGGCACGCGACGCTGCTTGCCGACCGGCTGCCAGGTGGCGTCGGTGCGGTCCTCGACCCCGACGACGATCTCCTGGGGGCCGGAGGGGTTGAGCGCATCGGTGACGTCGGCCGAGAAGGCACCGTAACCGCCCTTGTGCCTGGCGACCTCCTGGCCGTTGACGTACACCACGGCCGCGTAGTCGACGGCACCGAAATGCAGTTCGAGACGGTTGGCCTTGCCGACTCGCCAGTCGGGTGGCACCTCGACGGTGCGGCGGTACCACATGTGGTCCTCGTGCCGCTGGATCCCGGACAGGGCGGACTCCGTGGGATACGGCACGAGGATGCGTTCGGCGAGCGTCTCGCCGAACGGCGGGGCCTCCCCCGCGGACGCTCCGGCGAACTCCCAGACGCCGTTGAGGTTCCGCCATTCCTTCCTGGTCAGCTGGGGTCTTGGGTACTCCGGCAACGCGTTGGTCTGCGACACGTCGTCCGTCCACGGCGTGACCAGCCTCGGGTCGCCCATCTCCCAGCCGTCACCGGAGGTCTGGGCGGCCACCGGGGTGGCGAGCGCGGCGGCGAGCAGCGCGGACAGCGCCGCCGTCAGGACGGCCGGACGGGCACCGCTTCCGCGTCGTCGAGTCAGTGGTGCAAGAGACAGCACAGTCGAACACCCTTCTCGGGGGGACCGCGCCAGCGTTCGCTGGCGGCACAGCACCGGAGGGGCCCGTGGTTCACACGGAGGCAACACCGGCGTGAAGCATTTCACACAGCCTGTTCGACTATGTCAACACTTACACCCAAAGTCACCCATGTCTGAACAGTGAGACTGGCCAACCGGCAGCGATCCGCACGCAACCCATCGAAACGCTTCGCGCACCGATCGCGACTTGATCCGCCGAACGGAGCAACTGTGCTGGTTGGCGTGCACGGATGCGTGTCTGTTGGTTTTTGTTCCAACATGGTTGAATGCGACACCTCCGCCCCACGCTGCGCACGAGGAACGGTGACGGTGAAACGGACGACGACGACGCTGGCCGACGGCCGCGAGCTGCTCTACTTCACCCCGGACGACGAGAGCGTGCCCGACCTGCACGATCCGCGGCAGCTGCCCGCGGTGCACACCTCGTCGCAGCTCCGGCTCGACCCACTGCTCGACGAGTGGGTGATGATGGCCGCGCACCGGCAGGACCGGACGCATCTACCACCCGAACAGGACTGTCCACTGTGCCCTTCGTCGAACGGAAGGCATACGGAGATCCCCGCGCCCGGCTACTCCGTCGCGATCTTCGAGAACCGGTTGCCGAGCCTGTCGATGGGTGCGCGGCAACCGGAGGGCGACCTGCGCCATCCGCTCGTGCCGGTGCGCGCCGGTGTCGGCAGGTGCGAGGTCGTGTGCTTCACGAGCGACCACCACGCACGGTTCGCCGACCTGTCGGCCGAGCAGGCGAGGCTCGTCGTGGACGCCTGGGCGGACCGCACCGAGGAACTGTCCGCTCTGGATGGTGTCGAGCAGGTCTTCTGCTTCGAGAACCGGGGACCGGAGATCGGCGTGACGCTGACGCACCCGCACGGGCAGATCTACGCGTACCCGTTCGTCACCCCGCGCACCCGGCGGATGTGGGAGGTGGCGCATCGCTACCGCGAGCGGACCGGCCGCGACCTGCACACCGACGTGATCGGGGCCGAACGTTCCGCGGGCGTGCGGCTGCTGGCCGAGACCGCGCACTGGGTGGCGTTCGTCCCGGCGGCGGCCCGCTGGCCGGTGGAGGTGCACCTCTACCCGCTGCGGCGGGTGCGGACGATCCCGGAACTGACGGACGCGGAACGGGACGACTTCGCCGCGCTCTACCTGGACGTGCTGCGGCGGTTCGACCGGCTGTACCCCACGCCGCTGCCGTACATCGCCGCCTGGCACCAGGGTCCGGTGCGGGACGAGGACCGCCTCGGCTACCTGCACCTGCAGCTGTTCTCCGTGCGCAGGGCGGCGGACAAGCTCAAGTACCTCGCCGGCTCGGAGTCGGGGATGAACGCGTTCGTCACCGACGTGCTGCCGGAGGACGTCGCACGCCGTCTCCGCGAGGCCTGACCTGGATGCGGACCGTCACCATCCAGGCCGAGGGCCGGTGCTAGGACTCCCTGCCCAGCCGGGCGCGGACCTCGGGACGGCGCAGCGGTGGCACGGTGACCGGTGGCTGACGCCGTGCGGGCAGCTCGTCCAGCAGGCGCGCCGTGATCGCGGTGATCTCGGCGACGGCGGCCTCGAACGGCTCCCTCGTGGCGTCGGACAGGGTCTGCACCCCGCTGACCTTGCGGACATACTGCCGGGCGGCGGCCTCGACCTCCTCGGCGGTCGCCGGGGGTTCGAGGCCACGGAGCACGGTGATGTTGCGGCACATGAGCCCAGCCTACGGCGAACCGCCCGCGAACACGGCAGACTCGGACCGTGGCCGACGGTGTGGGTCCGGATCCCCAGTATGACGCGTTCGCCGACGAGTTCCTGGAACACGCGCGGGACGGTCTGTTCAACGCGCACTACGACCGGCCCGCGTGCCTGGACCTGCTCGGGGACGTCGCGGGCCGCACCGTGCTGGACGCGGCCTGCGGTCCGGGGCTCTACGCCGAGGAGCTGGTGGCGCGGGGCGCGCGCGTGACCGGGTTCGACCACAGCCCGCGCATGGTCGAACTGTGCCGGCAGCGCGTCCCTTCCGGCGAGTTCCGCGTACACGATCTCGCCGACCCGCTCGGCTGGCTGCCCGACGACTCGGTGGATCTGGTGGTGTTCGCGCTCGCGCTGGAGTACGTCGACGACCGGGTCTCGGCGCTGCGGGAGCTGCGGCGGGTGCTGCGGCCGGGCGGAGCGCTCGTCCTCTCCCGTCCGCACCCGACCGGCGACTGGCTGCGGCACGGTGGCAGCTACTTCGACGTGCGGGTCATCGAGGAGGTGTGGAGCAAGGGCTGGCGGCTCCGGTACTGGCTGGCTCCCCTGGAGCGCACGTGCGAGGAGCTGCGGGCGGCGGGCTTCCTCCTCGAACGCCTGCTGGAGCCCCGGCCGAGGCCGGAGGCGGCGGACCTCCACCGCGAGGACTACCAGCGGCTGTGCCGGGAGCCGACCGGCTTCCTCGCCCTCAGGGCCGTGCCGGACCCGCGGCGATGACACCGGCGCAGGTCGCGGAACGGGAACAGCCGAGGAGGCCACCTGGAGCGCACGGTCCCCGAGGTACTACTGTGCGTTGACGCCTGTAACCAGCCGCACAGTGAGGGACTCGATGCCGTCGACACGTCGCGCGTCAGGAGCGCCCAGTTCGGATCCGGTGGGGATCGACACCACCCGCGCGAGCATCGCCCGGGTCTACGACGCCGCGCTGGGCGGCACGGACAACTACGCGATCGACCGGGAAGTGCTGGCCCAGGTGGCGCGAGCGGCACCCGAGGTGAAGGACCTGGCGTGGTCGAACCGCCAGTTCCTGATCAGGGCGGCCCGGTTCGTGGTGGACCAGCTGCGGATCGACCAGTTCATCGACTGCGGCTCCGGGCTGCCGACGGCGGAGAACACGCACCAGGTCGTGCAACGGCTCAACGACGAGGCCACGGTGGTCTACGTCGACAACGACCCCGTCGTCCTCGCCCACGGGCGGGCGCTGCTCGAGGAGAACGAGCGCACCCACCTCGTGGACGCGGACATCTTCGTACCCGAGGATGTCCTCGGCCACGAGGGGGTGCGCAAGCACATCGACTTCGACCGCCCGGTCGCGCTGCTGCACGTCGGGACCTGGCACCACTACCTCGACGACGACGCTCCCGACCTCATGCGCCGCTACATCGAGGCGTTCGCACCCGGCTCGGCGGTCGTGCTCAGCCACTTCTTCGACCCGGAGACCGCCGAGCTGAGCCCGCTGGCGCGCCGGATGGAGGAGCTGTTCATCCACAGCCCGATGGGCAGCGGCCGGTTCCGCACCCGCGCGCAGATCGAAGCGCTGTTCGGGGACCTGCGGATGATCGAGCCCGGCGTCGCGCTGTGCGACCTGTGGTGGCCGGACGGCCCCAAGATCCGCCCGCTGAACCAGGTCGAGCAGTGCATCGCGGGCGGAGTCGGCGTCAAGGAGTAGCCGCTCCCGTCCCGGCCAGCGGCACCGCACACGCCGACGAGAAGCCCTGCGACTCGATTCCGAGTGCCGTGTTGTTCCTGGTCATGAAGTTGGACAGCGCGATGAACGCGGTCAGTTCGACCATCGCCGCCGGGCCGAGCCGGTCGAGCAGCCGCGCGGACAGCTCGTCGGTGACGGTCGGCGGCGTGTTCGTCATGGCCTCGGCGTACTCCAGCACGTCCCGCTCCAGCGGGGTGAACACGTCCGACTCCCGCCAGCGCGGCACCTGGCTCGCCTTGGCCAGGTCGAGGTTCTCGTTCTGTGCCTGGAAGTAACCGAGGTCGAGGCAGAAGCCGCAGCCGACCTGAGCCGCGACGGCCATGTGCGCGAACGACTTGAGGCTCTTGTCGGCGGCGTCCCACTTGTTCGCCTTGCCCCCGAGCCGCATCGTGTCCATGAGGACCCTGCGGTGGTGCCAGAGCACCCCGAGGGGTTCCGGCACCTCGCCCAGCATCTTGCGGCTGAACCGCTTGACCATGCTCCCGGTGAACCCGGTGATCTCCGTCTTCGGAACGCGTGGCGCCATGATGCCCTCCCTGTCCGGTGTTGCTGTCGGCATGGAGACACCGCCGGGAACGCGAAGGTGACAACCAGGCACCGGTCGCCTGGACCAGGGCTCACCGCCCGCCGTCGAGCAGCGTGTCGACCAGGGTACGTTTCAGCCAGCTCTCGTACTCGTCGTACGACCATCCGGCTTCGACGACGAGGCAGTCGTGCACCCCCAGGCTCATCAGGGCGACGGCGATGTCCACGGCGCGCTCGACGACGTCGGTACCCGAGTCCCGGACACGGGAGACGACCATCTCCACGCCGAGCCGGTTGCGCCGTTGCGCCTCCGCCTGCGTGGCGGCGATGTCAGGGTCGACGGCGGCGCCCGAGCGCATGATCGCGACGATGTCCCCACAGCGTTGCCTGACCTGGCGGCTGGCGGTGGCCAGCAGCCCGAGCAGTTCGGCCGGGTCGGTCATCCGGTCGGCGGCCGCGACGAGCTCGGGCATACCCGCCTCGTCGTCGAGCAGATCGACCAGCCCAGTGAGGACGCCCGCCTTGGAGCCGTAGTGCGCGTAGATCGTCTGGGGCGCGACCCCGGCGTGCTCGGCGATGAGCCGGACCGGGGTGCGCGCGTAGCCGCGTTGGGCGAACAGTTCCCGCGCCGCGGTGAGGATCGTGCGGCGCGTCAGCGCCTCCCGCTGATCGCGAAGCCGGACGAGGCCGGGAAGGTCCGATGACATCCACCCTCCGTACTAGTACATTGTTCTAGTGAATGGATAGTTGTTCTAAGTTCTGAGTCTAGCGAGTGGAGGATCCATGCCGGTCGAGGACATCATCGCCGCGATGGCCCGCGCCTGGAACGCGGGAGACGGTGCCGCATGGGCGGCGAGCTTCGCGGAGGACGCCACCTTCGTCGACGCACTCGGGCGCGTTCAGCGTGGCCGTGCGGTCATCGCCGAGGAACACCAGAAGATCTTCGACACGATCTACCGCGGCAGCAGGCTGGAGTACTGGCTGCTGGACAGCCGACCGATCGCCGACGACCTCCTGCTCGCCCACACCGGATCACGGCTGTCCGTCCCCGAAGGACCACGGGCCGGTACGGTCGAGGCCGTCCAGACGAAGCTCGTCCGGGGCGGGGAGATCCTCGCCTTCCACAACACCGCCGTGCTGAACATGGCGGACTTCGCCGGGCGGGACGAAGCACTCGCCCGGCGGGCACCCAGGGAATGGGAACGCGGCCCCCACCTGAGCTGAGCCGGTCCGGAGCGCCCGAACCGCCGGCGCGAAGGACCACGCCGGTGTTCCCGCCGCCGCTGCCGCGGCCCACGTCATGATCGCCGTGGCAAAATCACCCAGGTGCAGATCGGGGTGCTGGGACCGTTCGAGGTCCGCGGGGACGACGGCGGCCTCGCCGACGTGCCGGGCGCCCGGTTGCGCGCGCTGCTGGTCGCGCTCGCGCTGGAACCAGACCGCGCGATCCCGAAGGCGACGCTCGTCGACTGGATCTGGGGCGAGCACCCGCCGTCCGACGCGGCGAACGCGCTGCAACGGCTGGTTTCCCGGCTGCGGAAGGCGCTCCCGGAAGGCTCGGTCGAAGGACAGCCGGACGGCTACCGGCTGCGGGTGGAACCCGACGCCGTCGACGCCGTGCGGTTCGAACGCCTCGTCGGCCAGGCCCGCGACGAGGAGGGCCCGCGGCGGGTCCGGCTGCTGCGCGAGGCCCTCCGCCTGTGGCGCGGCGCGGCCATGCAGGACGTCGGTCTGCAGGACAGCGCGGCCTTCGACGCGGCGGTCACCCGGCTCGACCGGCTGCGTCTGACCGCACTGGAGGATCGGTTCGACGCGGAGATCGCCCTTGGCCACGGTGCGGACCTGGTCGCGGAACTGACCGACGTGGTGGCCGCCCACCCGTTGCGGGAACGGCTCGTCGCCGCGCTGATGCGTGCCCTCGTGGCCACCGGCCGCGACACCGAGGCGCTGCTCGTGTACGAGCGCACGAGGGAGGCGCTGGCCGAGACGCTGGGCGCCGACCCCGCACCGGAGCTGTCCGCGTTGCACGTCGCGCTGCTGCGGGGCGAGCTGGGACGGCGGGAGGACGACCGGAAGACCAACCTCCGCGCCGAGCTGAGCAGCTTCGTCGGCAAGGACGCCGACGTCGCCGCGGTCCGCGAGCTCGTCACCGAACACCGGCTCACCACCCTGATCGGGCCGGGCGGCTCGGGCAAGACCAGGCTGGCCACGGAGACCGCGCGCACGCTGCTCGGCGACCTGCCGGACGGGGTCTGGCTGGTCGAGCTCGCGGCCATCGGCGCCGAGGCCGACGTGGCGCAGGCGGCCCTCGCCGCGCTCGGTCTCCGGGACGCCCTGCTCGCCGACGCGCCCGACGCGGAGCCGACGGAGCGGGTCGTCGCCGCGCTCCGCGAGCGGGAGGCGCTGCTGGTCCTGGACAACTGCGAGCACGTGATCGAGTCCGCGGCGACCTTCACCCACCGGGTGCTCGGAGAGTGCCGGCGGCTGCGGATCCTCGCGACGAGCAGGGAACCCCTCGGCATCACCGGGGAGGCGCTGTGGCCGGTCGCGCCGCTGGTCCTGCCCGCGGAGGACGCCGACCCCGGCAAGATCGAGGCCTCCGCGGCGGTCCAGCTGCTGCGGGACCGGGCAGGCGCGGTGCGCAAGGACCTCCCGGCCGACGCCGGCACGTTGTCGACCATGGCCCGCGTCTGCCGCGCGCTGGACGGGATGCCGCTGGCCATCGAGCTCGCCGCGGCGAGGTTGCGCACCATGTCCCTCGACCAGCTCGCCAACCGGCTCGACGACCGCTTCCGGCTGCTGACCGGCGGAAGCCGGACCGCCCTGCCGCGGCACCGGACGCTGCGCGCGGTGATCGACTGGAGCTGGGAACTGCTCACCGACGCCGAGCGGGTGGTGCTGCGCAGGCTGTCGGTGTTCTCCGGTGGCGCGAGCCTGGAAGCCGCCGAGCGGGTCTGCGCGGGCACGGGGGGCGGGAGGAGCACAGGCGTGGAAGCCGACCAGGTGCTCGAACTGCTGACCGCGCTGACCGAGAAGTCGCTGGTGGTCACCGACGGCGAAGGGGCCCCGCGTTACCGGATGCTCGGCACGATCAAGGAGTACGCCGAGCAGCGTCTCGCGGAGGCGGGCGAATCGGACCTGGCGCGCCGGGCGCACCTGGCGTACTTCACCGAGCTGGCCGAAACCGCGGAGCCGCACCTGCGCCGCGCCGAGCAGCGGGAATGGCTCGCCACGCTCCAGGCCGAGCACGACAACATCGCCGCCGCGATGCGTGGTGCCCTCGCGGCGGGCGAGGCACACGGGGCGATGCGGCTCGCCGCGGCCGCCGGCTGGTACTGGTGGCTCGGCGGGCACAAGGCCGAGGGCAACGAACTCATCATGGCGGCGGCCGCCATGCCCGGCGACGTGCCCGAGGAGGTCCAGGCCGTGGTGTACGCCTTCGTCACGGGGTTCCTGACCTCAGGGCGGTCGCGCGACCAGTTCCGCGCCGAGGAGTGGATCCGCAGGGCATACGAGCTCGGCAGGCGGGTGCGGGTCAGCCACCCGGCCGTGCGGCTGACCGCCGCACTGGAACGCCTGCTGCACGGGCAGGACGAGTACGTGGCGGCCTTCGAACCACTGCTGGCCGACGAGGACCCCTGGGTGCGCGCGCTGGCCCGGTTGCAGCTCGGCAAGATGCGGAACATGCTCGGCGACGGCAGCCGGGAGGCGGACGCCCATCTCGAGACCGCGCTCACCGAGTTCCGCGCCCTCGGCGAACGGTGGGGAACCTCCTTCGCCCTCACCGAGCTGGCGGAACGCGTCGCCGTGCGGGGCGAGTTCGCCGGTGCGTGCGAATACTACGAACAGGCGGTCGCGGTGGTCACCGAGGTGGGTGCCGTCGAGGACGTCGTCCGGATGCGCTCACGGCAGGCCCAGCTGTACTGGCTGCTGGGGGACGCGGACGCCAGCGCGACCGCCATGGGACAGGCGCAGCGGGCCGCGGACCGGGTCGCCTGGCCGGAGGCGCTGGCCGAGCTGGCGATGGCGAAGGCGGAACTCGCACGCTGGCGCGGTGACGCCGGGCAGGCTCAGCGGCAGCTCGACATCGCGATGGCGATGATGGGCGAGGACGCCGACCGGGCCTACATCCGGGCGATGGGACACGACCTGCTCGGTTATCTCGCCGAGGATTTCGGTGAGGCCAGGGACCACCGCCTCGCGGCCTTCCGGACGGCGTCCGAGACGGGCCGCGCGCACGACATCGCCCAGGTACTCGTCGGGATCGCGGACCTGGCGTTGCGCGCACGGAAGTACGAGCAGGCCGCCCGGCTGCTCGCGGCGAGCACCCGCCTGCGCGGCCTGCCCGATCGTTCCCACCCGGATGTGGCCCGGATCGAGCAGGCCGCGCGGCGTCGCCTCGGTGAAACACGGTTCACCGAGGCGACGCGGGAGGGTGCGCGGGCGAGCTGGCGGGAGCTGGCCGAGGTCACGCTCGCTTGCTGAACGTGGAGCGCGCCCACAGATAGCCGGCCAGGGCCATCCCGACGCACCAGCCGGCGGCGACGATCACGTCGATGCCCTCCGGCGCGCCGCCCAGGAAGCCCCGCAGGGTCTCGATGATCGGTGTGAAGGGCTGGTACTCCGCGAACTCCCGGATACCGGGACCCATCGCCTCCGCCGGAACGATCGCGCTGCTGAAGAACGGCAGCATGACCAGCGGCACGGAGGCGATCCCCGCCGTCTCGGGAGACTTGGCCGCCAGTCCCAGCGCGACGGTGAGCCAGCCGAGCGCGAAACCGAGCAGTACGACCACACCGAGCACGCCGAGCCAGTCGAGGAAACCCGCTGAAGGGCCGAAGCCCAGCAGGAAGGCCACCCCGACGAGCGCCGCGATGGCGACCAGGTTGGTCAGCACACTGGCGATGACGTGACCGGTCAGCACCGCGCCGCGAGAGACGTCCATGACCTTGAACCGGTTGATGATTCCCTTGGTCATGTCGGAGTTCACCGAGACCGCCACGGATCCCACTCCATAAGCGACAGCCAGCAGCATCAGCCCCGGTGTCGCGTAGTCGACGTAGTCGGCGCCGACGCTGAACGCGTCGCCGAACACGTACACGAACATGAACATCATCACGACCGGCATCAGGACCGCGTTGAACACCGTGGTCGGGTTGCGCGCGATGTGTTTGAAGTTGCGGCGCAACATCACCATCGAGTGGGACTTCATTTCGCGGCAACCTCCGTGGTGTGGCCCGTCAGGGCGAGGAAAACGTCATCGAGGTCGGGGGTGTGGACGGAGAGCTCCTCGGCGCTGATCGAGTACTCGTCGAGCCGGTCCAGCAGCGCCCGCAGTGAGGTCGTGCCCGCGTCGCTCGGCACCCGCAGGGCCAGTGCCTCCTCGTCCCGGGTGGAGTCGGGCAGGACCCGCGCGGCCGCGTCGAGTTCGGCGACGGTGGTGAACCGCAGCCGGACATGTGTGCCGGGCACCTGGCGCTTGAGTTCGTCCGACGTGCCCTGGGCGACCAGGCGGCCCTGGTCGAGTACCGCGATGCGGTCGGCGAGCTGGTCGGCTTCCTCAAGGTACTGGGTGGTGAGGAAGATGGTCACGCCGTCGGCCACCAGATCGCGGATGATCGACCACATCGTGCGGCGGCTGCGCGGGTCCAGCCCGGTCGTCGGCTCGTCCAGGAAGATGATCCGCGGGTCGCCGACGAGCGTCATCGCCAGGTCGAGCTTGCGGCGCATACCGCCGGAGTAGGTCGACGCGGGCTTCTGCGCCGACTCCATCAGGTCGAACCGTTCCAGCAGGTCGGTGACGACCCGCTGGCCGTCGCCGGAGGGGCGCCGGTTCAGGTCCACCATCAGCTGCAGGTTCTCCCGCCCGGTCAGCAGTTCGTCCACCGCGGCGAACTGGCCGGTGACCCCGATGGCCGCGCGCACCGCCCTGGCCTCGTTCTCGACGTCGTGCCCGGCGACCCGCACCGTCCCGGCGTCGGCCTTCATCAACGTGGTCAGCACGTTCACCGTCGTCGTCTTGCCCGCCCCGTTCGGGCCGAGCAGCGAGAACACCGTGCCCGAGGGGACATCCAGATCGATGCCGTCGAGCACCGTCTTGTCCCCGAACGTCTTCCGCAGCCCGGAGACCGCGATCGCAGAACTTGTCATGCGACCACCGTCGCCGCCCGGCCTGACACCCCGCTGTCACGGCCCTGACACGGCCGCGGACACGGGGGCGTGACGTGGTCACTCACCGTCGTCCGTGGCTGTCGTCGGTGACCTCGCGGCGCCGACCAGCCGGGCGACGAGTTCCTCGTAGGGAACACCCACCGCCGCGAACATCCGTGGCACCTGGGACTCGGCTGTCATTCCGGGCATCGTGTTGACCTCGTTGAGCACGGGGCCGTCGTCGGTGAGGAAGAAGTCCATGCGGGCGACCCCGGCGCAGCCGAGGGCGTCGAACATGGCCAGCGCCGCCCGCGTGATCGCGGCATGGTCGGCACCGCCGAGGTCGGCGGGCACCGTGAACCGGGCGGTTCCGTCGTACTTCGTGGCCGTGTCGAACAGGCCGCTGGTGTGGATCTCCAGCGGGGGTGCCGCCCAGCGGCTGCCGTCCGCCTCCCGCAGGACGGCGACGTCGATCTCCCGGCCGTGCACGACGTGCTCGAGCAGAATCTGATCGTCGTAGCGCGACGCCGTGCGCAGCGCCTCGTCCAGTTGGCGGGCGTCCCGGGCGAGGGTGACGCCGTAACTGGACCCGGCGGCGACCGGTTTCACGACGACATCGGTCTCGAACTCGATGCCCGCGCTGTCGGCCGCCCGCACCAGACGTCCCGGGGCGACGCGTATCCCGATGGCTTCGGCGACGAGCTTGGTCACCCACTTGTCCATGCCGACCGCGCCGGCGCGCAGGCCGGATCCGACCACGGGTTTCCGGGCGAGGGCGCACAGGGCGGCGAGTGTCCCGTCCTCCCCGAGGGGACCGTGGACCGCGGGGAAGACCACGTCCGTTCGCTCCAGGAGCGGCAACGCCGCGGCCAGCGAGGCGGCGGCGCTTGTCCCGAGCGTTTCCGCCCCGTGTCTCCACCGCCCGTCGCGGCCGATGACGATGTCGCTGACCTCGAACCCGCGGGAGCGCAGCGCGCCCGCGACGGCTCGGGCGGTCGCCACGGAGACCTCGTGCTCGGCGTTCTGCCCGCCCCCGATGACCAAGATACGTCGCGTCACGCGATTGTCCTTTCCACTCGTGGCCCGATGCCGGTGACGATGGTGTGCGGAATGGTCCCGGCCCACCGGGCCCAGTCCTGAATGGTCGGAGTGATCCCGTCCCGCGGGCCGAACACGGTCGCGGTCGTGCCGCGCGGAACGTGGTCGGTGCCGGTGTCGACCACGATCTGGTCCATCGACACCCGCCCGGCCACCGGATGGCGTCGTCCGTGGATCTCCACCGAGGCGCCGGGGGCGATCTCTCGCGGGATCCCGTCGGCGTACCCGAGAGGCAGCACGCTGAGGTGGGTGGCCGTGTCCGTGACGTAGGTACCGCCATAGCCGACCGGCGTCCCCGCCTCGACGGCGGCGCTGTGCACCACCGGCGCGGTCAACCGGGCCGCACCGTGCAGGTCGGTGACCCCCGAGGGATCGATGCCGACGAGCCCGGCTCCGAAGCGGACAATTCCGAAGTGGGTGGACGGGTCGGTCAACGTCGCGGAGGTCGCGGCCAGGTGGATCAGCGGGATGCCGAACCCCGCCGCGGCGACCGCGTCACCGGCGTGCCGCAGGCGTGCCACCGCGGCTGCGTTCGCCTCGGGATCGGCCAGGTCGGCCAGCGGCAGGTGTCCCATGAGGCCCACCACGCGGATCCTTCCCCGCCGCTGTCCCCGCCGGGCGCCGGTGAGGAGCGCTTCCCACTCCGGTGCCGGGCAGCCTTCGCGGGCCATACCGGTGTCCAGGTGCAGGTGAACTCGCAGAGCCGTGGGCGAGGTCTGTGCCAGCAGCGCTTCCAGCTCGCCGACCGATCCGACCGCGATGTCGGTCCTGCCGATCGCAGCGGCCTCGGCGTCCACACCGGAGGGGTTCAGCCAGGTCAGGATCGGTGCGGTGATCCCGGCCGCACGCAGTCGCAAGGCCTCGGCCAGGTCCGTCGTGCCGAGCCACCCCGCTCCGGCGGCGATCGCGGCCCGCGCGACCGTGACGGCACCGTGCCCGTAACCGTCCGCTTTGACCACCGCCATGATCCGCGAACGCGTCCGTGCGCGCGCGATCGCGACGTTCTCGCCGATCGCTCGAGGGATCGTGTGCAGGGTCGGCGGCGGGAAGCTGGCGCGCCCTGGCCGGGAGATGCCGAGCGCGCTGGTCACCGCCACATCCGCGGATCCTGCGTCGGGTCGTCGTAGCGGGGCGGACAACCGTCCTCGATGGCCTCGGGGCGCAGCTCGTAGTGCCAGGGCTCGTTGCGGTAGATCTGGCACAGCCCGTACGCGGCGCCGTGCTCGGAAAGCCACGCCCTGGCGGCGGAGTGCCCGATGTCGACCGCGTCCCCCGACACGTGAGCGGACGTCTCCGCGGTGGCCACCCACCGGGCTGCCTCCTCTTCGGAGCCGTACTTCGAGACCGCCTCCCGGAGCAGTTGTTCCTGGTAGGCGGGTGTTCGCCAGCCACTGTTGACGACGAACGCGACCCCGTCGGCCGCGGCGTCGGTCGCCGCTTCGCGCAGGGCGCCGAGCAGGTACGGGTCGAGGCGGGCCACGGCAGGGAACTCGTCGTCGAAGACCGTCACGCCGTCGGGCACGGCACCGTCCGCCGCACCGGGTACGCGGGGGTGGTGACGGATGTGATCTGGCGATGCGGCCGGGGACGACGACGAGTACGCCAGCGACTGGTAGACGAGGACGCCGGTGAGCGTCGCGCCGGCCGCGACGAGGACGGTGAGGACGGTCGGCCGGATACGGCGGACCGCTGTCCGTGCTGGTTCGCGGTAGGGCATGCCCCGAGTGAAGGCGGCGCGATGTTGCCGGCACGTATGTGGTTTTCGATATGCCGGCGATATGCCCCTGCTCGTAGCATATGGCGCGTATGCGCGTGTTGATCGTCGAAGACGAACCCTACTTGGCGGAAGCCGTTCGCGATGGCCTGCGCCTGGAGGCGATCGCGGCCGACATCGCCGGTGACGGTGACACGGCGCTGGAGATGCTCAGCGTCAACGCCTACGACATCGCCGTCCTCGACCGCGACATCCCGGGTCCCTCCGGGGACGAGATCGCCGAGCACATCGTGGCCTCGGGCAGCGGTATGCCGATCCTCATGCTCACCGCCGCCGACCGGCTCGACGACAAGGCATCCGGGTTCGGACTCGGCGCCGACGACTACCTCACGAAACCGTTCGAGCTGCGGGAGCTCGTGCTCCGGCTCAGGGCACTGGACCGCAGGCGTGCCCACAACAGACCGCCCGTGCGGGAGATCGCGGGCCTGCGCCTGGATCCGTTCCGCCGTGAGGTCTATCGCGACGGCCGCTACGTCGCGCTCACCCGGAAGCAGTTCGCCGTGCTCGAGGTTCTCGTCGCCGCCGAGGGCGGTGTCGTCAGCGCCGAGGAACTCCTGGAGCGCGCGTGGGACGAGAACGCCGACCCCTTCACCAACGCGGTGCGCATCACGGTCTCGGCGCTGCGCAAGCGGCTCGGAGAGCCGTGGATCATCGCGACCGTGCCTGGCGTCGGCTACCGGATAAACCCCGGCACCGGACGTGCGGGAGGGGACCGTGGATAGGGAGCCCGGGTTGAGCGTTCGCCTGAAACTCACCCTCAGCTACGCCGGGTTCCTCCTGCTCGCCGGTGCCCTGCTGCTCGCGGTCGTCTGGGTGTTCCTGCTGCGTTACGTGCCCGACGGCGTGCTCGTCGCCACCGGTCGTGCCCGGGATCAGGGTCCCGGCGCGCCGTTCATTCCCAACCGGTCTGACCTGCAACGCGCCTTCGTCCCGAAGGCGGGCGCGGCGTTGGTGTGCCTGCTGGTTTTCGGTCTCGTGGGAGGGTGGCTTCTGGCCGGGCGCATGCTCGCCCCGCTGACCCGCATCACGGACGCCACCCGCTGGGCCGCGAGCGGATCACTCTCCCACCGGATCCGGCTACCGGGCCCCAGGGACGAGTTCCGCGAGCTCGCCGACGCCTTCGACACCATGCTCGCCCGGCTGGAAGCGCACGTCGCCGAGCAACAGCGGTTCGCGGCCAACGCCTCCCACGAACTGCGCACCCCGCTGGCCATCACGCACACCCTGCTCGAGGTGGCCCGCACCGACCGCGACCACGACACCGGCAAGCTCCTCGACCGCCTGCACACGGTCAACACCCGGGCGATGAACCTCACCGAGGCGCTGCTCTCGCTCAGTCGCGCCGACCAGCGGTCCTTCACCCGGGAACACGTCGACCTGTCCCTCATCGCGGAAGAAGCCACCGAGACGCTCCTCCCACTCGCGGAGCAACGCGGTGTCACCATCGAGGTCTCCGGCGACCTGGCCCCCGCCCTCGGCTCACCTGCGCTGCTGCTGCAGCTGACCACGAACCTCCTGCACAACGCGATAGTCCACAACCTGCCCGAGCGGGGCACCGTGTGGGTCACGACCACCGTCCACCCCGAGGCGGTGGCGCTCACCGTCGAGAACACCGGCGAGCAGCTCGCGCCACACCTGGTCGCCACGCTCGCCGAGCCGTTCCAGCGCGGCACCGAACGCGTCCGCACCGACCACGCGGGCGTCGGCCTCGGTCTGGCGCTCGTCCAGAGCATCGTCCGGGCACACGACGGAACTCTGGCCCTCGACCCCCGCGCTGCCGGGGGGCTCCGGGTCACGGTGCACCTGCCCGCGGCGCCACCGCACACCGGCCCGAGATTGGCCGAGGCTTGACGAGCCGATGCCTCACCGAGGTGGCGCGCGGTAGGATCGCGGCGCGCGTCGCCGGACGCGTCCGGTCCGCGGGATAGGGACCATCCCACCGGCACGGGTTTCGCGGATCGATCGACGGACCTCGGCCCGAGGACGCGGACGCGGGCGGATAGGGGTTCGCCGTGCCTGAACTGCCAGTGCGCGCGTCGCTGGAGTACCTGCGCAAGCGAGCCAAGAAGCGCAAGCGAGACCGGGCGATCGGGTTGAGCCGAGCACAGCACGAGATCGCCCGCGAGTATGGCTTCGCCGACTGGCCGAAGCTCGTCCGCCATGTGCAGGCCGGCAGGCTCGTCGGCATCGAACGGACACTCGTGCTCGCCGATGCCTCCGCGCTGTCCGGGCTGCTGCACGCCGATCCGGCGGCAGCGACCACGGAGGTCGACGGGCTGGCCCCGCTGCTGGTGTTGCTGCGCCGGTCGATCGGCTCGGCGGCGGACGTGCGCGAGTGCGCGCGCCTGCTGCTGGACGCCGGGGCCGACCCGGACAGCCACACGGCGGAACGGTGTGGCGAGGGCAGGATGTCCGCGTTGTTCGCCGCGGTCGAGCGCGGTGACCTCGCGCTGGTCCGGCTGCTGGTCGAGCGGGGTGCGACCAGGGACGAGGACGCCTTCTACCACGCCTGCGAGCAGCCGGACACCGAGTTTCTGGACCTGCTGTACGAGCCCGGCTTCGAGCGTCTGGTGGCGCACAAGCTGGACTTCGAGGACGCCGGCGGGCTGCGCTGGTTCCTCGACCACGGCGCGAGCGCCGACAGCGGCCTGCACCATGCGATCGCCCGTGGTCGCGGGCCGCGGATCATCACGATGCTGCTGGATGCGGGAGCCGATGTGAACCGGCCGTGGGATCGCTGGGACGTCGGCCGGCGCCCGCTGGCGCTGGCGGCGCGGTGCGGGCATCTCGCCGCGTACGAGTTGCTGGCCTCCCGTGGCGCGACCGCCGAACTCGATCCGGTCGACGCCGCCGTGCTGGCCATCGCTCGCGGCGAGTCGGTGCGGCTGCCGCAGGCGCCGCCGCCCGTGCTGGGCGCTCCCGACCGGGACGACTACGGCTGGATTCTGGGCCAGTTCGCGCTACTCGGGCGCACCGATGTGGTGCGTGCCCTGCTGGACAGCGGCATGCCGGTCGACACACGTGGCTGGAGCGACTTCACCCCGCTGGACCAGGCCGCCATGCACGGGCGCACCGGGGCGGTGCGGCTGCTGGTCGACCGCGGTGCGGACCTGCACGACTGCGCCTTCGACGAGGACGGTCCCACGCCGTTGGACTGTGCGTTGTGGGGCCTGCGGAACAACCGCGCCGAGGAAGGCGACTACCCCGGGACAGTCGAGGTCCTGCTCGCGGCCGGTGCGCCCACCCAGCACACGCCACCCACCGGTGACGATGCCGTCGATGCCCTCCTGGCGAAGTATCTGGCCGCAGGCTGACACGTCGTGAACGCGGACGTAGCCGCGACCAGGGCACCGCTCAGCTCCGTCTCGACGCGGTCCGCGGGGCGTCGATGCGCTCGCAGGCGGCCAGCGCGCGGGCCAGCGTCACCAGCTCGGCCACCCGAGGGTCGGCCACCCGGTAGTAGCACCAGCGGCCCTCCCGGCGGGCCTGGATGTAGCCGCAGTCGGCCAGACACGCCAGGTGCGTCGACACGCGACCCTGGGACAGCCCGATCTGGCCCACGCAGTCGCTGACGCTGTGCTCGCCGTCGAGCAGGAACTCCAGCAGCCGCAGCCGGCTCGAATCCCCCAGAGCGCGGAAGAACCTCGCCACCGTCGCCACCTCGTCCATCAGGGCCACCTCCCCATCACCCAGCACGTATTCGCCCATGCGGATACGATCGCGCCGAGAATACATCCGGGTAGGCGAATACGAGTGGCCGAGCACGCCCCACGCGGGAAAGGGTGAGGGGATGGCTTTCGATCTGGCGATCATCGGCTCCGGGGGCGCCGCCTTCGCCGCGGCGATCGCCGCCCGGCGGGCGGACCGCTCGGTCGTGATGATCGAGCGCGGCACCGTCGGCGGCACCTGCGTGAACACCGGCTGTGTGCCGTCGAAGGCGCTGCTGGCCGCCGCCGAGGCCCGGCACGTCGCGCTCTCGGCCGACCGGTTTCCCGGCATCCGCGCCAGCGCCGACGAGGTCGCCGTGGCCCGGCTGGTCGAGGGCAAGGCCGACCTGGTGACCGGGATGCGGCAGGACAAGTACACCGGTCTGGCCGCCGAGTACGGCTGGGAGATCATCGCCGGCCACGCCCGGTTCACCAGCGGCCCGGCCCTGGAGGTGGCCCTCGCCGAGGGCGGCGCGCGCCGGATCGAGGCGGAGCACTACCTCGTCGCGACCGGATCGGCTCCGTGGACGCCCCCGGTGGACGGACTGGCCGAGGTGGAGCACCTGACCTCCACCACCGCCATGGAACTCGCGGCGCTGCCGGAGTCGCTGCTGGTCGTCGGCGGCAACTACATCGGGCTGGAACAGGCGCAGTTGTTCGCCCGGCTGGGGACGCGGGCCGAGATCGTGGAGAAGGAGGAGCGGCTGGCCCCGGCGGAGGAACCCGAGATCTCCGGCGCGCTGGCCGAGGTCTTCACCGAGGCGGGGATCGGCGTGCACACCGGCACGGTCCTCACCCGAGTGCGCCGCGAACACGGGCAGGTGGTCGCCGGGCTGCGCGACACGGACGGGCACACCCGTGAGCTGCGGGCGAACGAGCTGCTGATGGCCACCGGCCGCAGGCCCGTGACCGGCGGGCTCGGGCTGGACAGGGTCGGGGTGACCACCGGCGAGCGCGGCCGGATCGTCACCGACGAGCACCTGCGCACCGCGAACCCGCGGATCTGGGCCGCCGGGGACGTGACCGGGCACCCGCAGTTCGTCTACGTCGCCGGCGCGCACGGCGCGGTCGTGGTCGACAACGCCTTCCACCAGGCCGGCCGCACGCTGGACTACCACCACCTGCCACGGGTGACGTTCACCGGCCCGCAGGTCGCCGCGGCCGGGCTCACCGACGCCGAGGCCAGGGCACGGGGCTACGACTGCGAATGCCGGGTGCTGCCGCTGGAACACGTTCCGCGCGCCCTGGTCAACCGCGACACCCGCGGCCTGGTCAAACTGGTCGCCGAACGCGGTACCGGGCACCTGCTCGGCGCGCACGTGCTGGCCGACGGCGCGGGCGAGGTGATCGCCACCGCCGTCTACGCGCTGCACAACCAGATGACCGTGTACGAGATGGGCGAGCTGTGGTGCCCCTACCTGACCATGGCCGAAGCCCTCAAACTCGCCGCGCAGACCTTCACCCGCGACGTCACCAAACTCTCCTGCTGCGCCGCGTGAAACCAGAACACCGCGGAAAGGCCGCCATCAGGACAACCGAACGCGAACAGATCGCGTCCACACTGGACTCCTTGTTCCGCCCCGAAACCGACACGGCCGGGGGATGGCGCGGGCTCACCCTGCTGCGGCTCCTCTCCCGCGGCGCACCGGTCATCATCGGGGATCTGACCGCCGCCCTCGGCCGCCCGGCCGGGGAGGTCAGCCGCGCTCTGGCGGGTACGCCGGACATCGAATACGACGACCAGGGCCGGATCGTCGGCGCGGGACTCACCCTGCGGCCGACCCCGCACCGCTTCGAGATCGACGGGCGAGTGCTCCACACCTGGTGCGCCATGGACACCCTGGTCTATCCCGGACTGCTCGGATGCCCTGCCCGGGTAACCTCGCCCTGCCAGGCCACCGGCACTCCTGTCCACCTCACCGTCGACGGCACCAGGGTCACCGGCATCGACCCGCCCACCGCGGTGGTCTCGCTGGTCACCCCGGACGACCTCACCTCGGTCCGCACCGCCTTCTGCGACCACGTGCACTTCTTCGCCAGTGCGCACGTCGCCCGCCCGTGGCTGGCCGACCACCCCGATGCCTCGGTGCTCCCGATCACCGAGGCATACCACCTCGGTGGCAAGGTCACCGCCGCGTCGTGCCGGCAAGCCGACGCCGGGACCTGCTGACCGGGCACTCCAGGCGGCAGCCATTGACCGGCGAGGTCGCCGCGGAAGGCCTCGGCGCGGGCACAGTTGGATGTAGCGGAGGAGACGGCGGGCGCAGTGCGCGTTCGGTGGCGCAGCATGGCGGACGAAACGTACTTCCACCGATTTCGTGCGGACGCCTCGGCGCCCTTCCGCGGAGTCATCGAACAGTCGTCGTCGTTTTGCCGGTGAAGCGGAACTCGACCTGGGTGGGTAGTGCCCGCAGACCGAGCGCCTGACGCAGCCGGGGCAACGCCTGGGTGCTCAGCCGATGTCTGATGGCGGCGAGGGATGCCTGCTGGTCGGCGTGGATGACAACCGTGAGGGTGGCGTCGTTTTGTGCCCCGGTCAGGGAGGCGTCGGCGGCCCGCACCCCGGGGTACTTTTCGATCTCGTCGGCGAAAGGCTCGACCGCGGTGGTGGTGGCGAGCTCGGTTCGACCCCGATCCGGGTCACTTTCCAGGCGCCAGATGCGCCTTCGAGGCCTACGGACCAATTGCGCGGCGAGCCACCGGAGGCACAGGAGTCCGAGCAGGGTCGCGACCACGGTGATGATGTAGAGAACCCAGGTCGGGGGCCGCCCCGTACCGGGGACGATCGTGCTGGCCGGGTCGAACAAGCCCCGCCATCCGAAGTGGGTGGCAAGGGTGAGCCCGCCGGCAGCGACCAGCATCAGCCCGAGCAGTGCGAGTACGCCACGATTGAGCCGACCCGGCGGGTTTGAGGCGCTCATGCTCGGCTCCGCGTGCTGCGCACCCGGACTTGCAGCGCCGGGCGGGCCGCCAGTGAGATCTCCTCGAGGCGTCGCTCGAGTGCCGCGTGCACCGCGTCGCGCAGTCCCTCGCCGCGCACGCGGTCAGTGCGCACCGTCGCCGTCACGACGTCGCGGCGCACGGCGAGCCTGGCGCTGCGCACGCCGTCGACCTCGGCCGCCGCCGCACGCAGAGTGGTGCGCAAACCCCGGCGTGACGCGCCGGAATCGAGACCATCACGGTCGTCGTCGAGCGGAACGACGGTCGCCGAGCCCGGCAGGGCCGCCGACAGCAGCAACACCAGCCCGAGCGCCGCGGCCACACCACCGGCGACCGCGACACCCCAGTCGTCCCACCTCGCTCTGTTCAGCGTTTCCGCCACCGCGTCGTAGCTGATGAACGGCCGCTGTCCGGCGAGCATCTGAATCGCAGAGGTCGCGACCAGCACGGCTGCCGCGAGGAGCGCTAGCGCGCTCAGAATCGCGGGAAGGCTGCGGCGCGGGCGGCGGATCACTGGAGCCTCCCCCCGGTGGCCGGAGCGTGCAGGGCGGTCACGGTGATGTCGACCCGCGACACGGTCAGCCCCGCCAGTTCGGCAACCCGCTGTATCAGATGAACCCGGACCCGTTCACACGTGACGGCGACCGGATTCGGATACGCGATCGACAGCCGAACGTCCAAATCGGCGGTGGCACCGTCCACCCGGGCCTGTACTCCCGCAGCACGGTCCTGGTCCTCGGCGCCGATGGTGACACCGAGCAGCCGGCGAGCCGAACCGCCGACACTCTCGATCTCGGTCACCGCGTACGCGGCCAATCGCTCGACCGCGCGACCCGCGACGACAGTGCGGCCACGTTCGCTCATCTCCTGCTCGTCGCGGTCGGCCTCCGCCCGCGTGCCCACGGTCGACATGATCAACGACGGCCGCGGCCGGTGAGCTGGGACAGGTCGAGCTTGCCGTCGGCCAGCAGGCCGGCCAGCAGGCCGACAGCACCGAGGACAAGGACGATGAGAAACGCGGTGAAACCGCCGAACGCGCCCGCAAGACCCAGAGCGATGCCGGACAAAAGCCCGAGAACCGTGAAGTTCATGAGTGTTCTTCCTTAACTGCCAGTCGGCCGAGCGCCGCCGGCGCCGTTGCCGGCAGCACCATGTCCATGACGGCCACCCGCACGGGACGGTCGCCCCTTCCGATCGCCGCCCGGACCGCGGAGGCGACCTCGGCGACACTGGCCGGATACCGGCTGATCACGCCGATGGCGATCTCCTCCGGCCGGATGCGCACCCCCACCACCCGACGCCCGGGCAGATACGTCGCGATGTCGCCGAACCGTCCGCTGTCCAGGCCGCTCACCTCCGGCACCGCCCGAACCGCGGCAGCGATCAGGTCGGCATCGAGATCGGAAGTCACTGCAACCTGGTCGTCTGTTCGCGCTCGGTGTCGGTCTCCTCGTCGGGGAGATGCATGTCGTTGACGGCGATGTTGACCTCGACGACCTCCAGCCCGGTCATGCGCTCGATCGCGGCGATCACGTTGCGCCGGGCCGCGCGGGCGAGATCGACGATCGAGACGCCGTACTCCACGACCAGCTCGAGATCCACGGCCGTCTGCCGCTCCCCGACCTCCACCGACACACCTTGCCCGGCACTGGCCGAAGCTCCCGGGATACGCTCCCGAAGAGCACCGAAGGCCCGCGCCGTGCCGCCGCCGAGTGCATACACACCGGAAATCTCGCTGGCCGCCAGACCCGCGATCTTCTGCACGACCGCGTCAGCGATGGTGGTCGCCCCCTGTTCGGTGACCAACTGGCTGGCCGAGTCCCGGCTCGTCGAGTCCTGGCTGCCGCCCGACGACGGGCTCGCGGACGCGTTCTGCGTGGTCGGAGTGGTCATCTTGTGAGCTCCTTCGATTGATGATCGGCCGACTGATTCCGAGATGCGGACCCGCCTCGAGACCTCCGCGGGGTCGATTCCTAGCCCTGACGAATCCCGATTCCTGGGGACCGCTGGACCTCCCAGGCATTCCCTCGCGGCTTTACCCTGGGCTACCCTGCCGTTTCCGGTCCAAACGTCGAGCGGTCGGGGCTGGCCGGAATCGGTGTAGAATGGAGATTGTCGGGAGCATCTCGTACGCGAGTGACCGAACTCGCGTCGTTCTCGACGAAACTCCCCGGTCGTGTTCACGACCGGAGACGGGAGCATCGACATCATGTCGAGCCCGAGCACACTCATCACACCCCCGGCAGCCGCCGAGCCGTCACACCACACACCGCGCCTACGCCTGAAACCGGCGGGGTCGGTCAGCGGCCACGTCGACGGCGCCTGGTGGCCCCGGTCCCGGGACCTGGCCGCTGAACTGCCAGCGCTGCTGGAGGTGCTCGCGACCCGGCCGGGAACCATCGAACGGGTGACCTACCACCTGACCACGTGGACGTCCGTTCCCCGCCGCCTCGTGATCGGGGGCCGTGCTGTCCGGCTGGAGGGGTTTCGTTCGCAACCTCCCCACGCTGTGACGGTGACCGGTCAGGGCCGGCAACGCCTGACCCTGCTCACCTTGCCGCCCGACATGCCCAAGGCAGCCGCGCACGAGGCCCTCATGAGGGCCGCGCGGCGCGACAACGCCGATAGCACCGACATGCTTCTCTCGCCGAGTCGTGTCGCCGGCGCGGAGTTCTCGGACACCGCCACCCAGCGATGGGAAGTCGACGGCGGACGAGTCCGGTGAACGCACTCATCGGCCTGCAGCCCCACCAGGCCGAACTCCGGCCTCCCCTCGTCACCCCGCGGCTGGTCTTGCGGGGCTGGCATATCTCGGACGCGCCCGCGGCACTGGCCGTGTTCGGCAACGCCGCAGTGGCGCGCTGGCTCAGCCCGGCGATGGACCAGGTGCCTGATCTGGCTGCCATGCGCCTGCTGCTGCAGCAATGGATCGCCGAAAGCAGCCGAGCGATGCCGCCAGCCGGACGCTGGGCTATTCAGCGCCGCGGCGACAACCAGGTCATCGGCGGGGCGACGCTGCTGGCCCTCCCGCCCGGCAACGAAGATCTCGAACTCGGCTGGCAGCTCCATCCCGACAGCTGGGGACACGGATACGCCAGCGAAACCACCCAAGCACTGGCTGGCTGGGCCTTTCGCCACGACGTCGACGAACTGTTCGCCGTCGTCCGGCCGGGCAACACCCGCGCCGCCGCCGCTGTTCGTCGCAACGGTATGCACTGGGTCGGCGAAACCAGCAAGTACTTCGGGCTGACCCTGCAAGTCTTTCGGCTCCGTTCGGCTGATCTCGACGAGGCCGCCCCCTACACGCAAAGTCCGCCCACGGATGCCGCCCGCTCGGTGGCCGGGCAGCGGTCGCCGTCGCCGGCCTGAGGACACCGGGCGAGAACAGCACGCCCCCGGTGCCTGCCGGAACTCTGCAACCGATGCCGCTGAGGAGCCGCGTCACAGCGAACGGGAAGGGTCAACCGGTCGCCAGGCCACGGAATGAACGGACACACCGTGCGGCGATTGAACCGGTCCCGCGGCGAAACCGGATCAGCACGCCACGGGTAGTAGGCCTGCGAGTCTGCCGGGAGGTCCCAGCACCCTGCACGCCACCGCGACGGGCACCCTGATCGGAGTAAGGGCCGCGATCGGATAGGCTGCCGCTTGCGCGGCACCCGTTCTCCTGCTCCAGAAGCCGGTTGGCGCTTGCGCGGTTCACGCAGCTCGGCGGATTTGCTCACGAGTCACACCAGCGCGCTTGCCATCCTCGACATCGGCGGCTTTGAGCCAGTTGGACAGACAGGTCGCTGAGATCTCGATGAGCGGCGATCTGCTTCAACGGAGCCTCGCCACGCCGCGCCACGGCGACCACGTCAGCCACGGAACGCCCAGCGGGTAAGGGCTTTGGCACGATGACACCCTTCCAGCGAGGCCGAAGCCTCACACGTCAGGTGCCAACCAAACCGTGGGCGGACCCGGGGACACCAGACGGTGGTCCCGTGCGGTGCACGCGCGGATCAGCCCGGTGCCGGTACCGGGCGGCGGGGACGGCGTAGCGGTGCACCGACGGCGTGCAGGTGGCGCAGGACTTGGGCATAGGAGGCCACTAGCCCGCAGTGGCTGTAGGAGATGCCCCGTCGCGAGCAGAACTCCCGCACGAGCGGCTGGGCGCGGCGCAGATTGGGACGCGGCATGCTGGGGAACAAGTGGTGCTCGATCTGGTAGTTCAACCCGCCCAGCAAGCCGTCCACCCATCGGCCGCCGAGGATGTTCCGGGAAGTGAGCACCTGCTTGCGCAGGTAGTCCAGGCGCTCGTCCTTGCCCAGAATGGGCATGCCCTTGTGGTTGGGGGCAAACGAGCACCCCAGGTACACACCCATCAATCCCTGGTGCACCACGATGAACACAATCGCCTTGAGCGGGGACAGCACGAGGAACACCACACCCAGATAGCCCACCATGTGTGCGGCCAGCAGGGTTGCTTCCAACCAGGTGGCCTTGACCTCGCGGCGCAGCACGGCCTGGACGCTCGCGATGCGCAGCATCACCGCTTCGGCCAGCAGCAACGGGAAGAACAGGAACGCCTGGTACTTCACCACCCACCGCAGCAGGCCGCGTTTGGTCCGGGCCTGCTCAACGCTGAACGCGAGCGCGGGAATCTCGATATCGGGGTCTTCGTCCTCGTGGTTCGGGTTGGCGTGATGCAGGTTGTGCTTGCCGACCCACCACTTGTAGCTGATCCCGGTGACCACACCGTGCGCGTATCCGACGAGGTCGTTGCCGCGCCGGGAACCGAAGATCTGCCGATGCCCCGCGTCGTGCCCGATGAACGCGAACTGCGTGAACACCCCCGCAAGCAGCACCGCGGTGAGCAACTGCCACCACGAGTCGCCCAGTAGCACGAACACGAAGCCGCCGCCGGCGAGCAGCACCACGTTGACCGTAATCCGCGCCGCGTAATAGCCGTATCGTCGACGCAGCAACCCCGCGCCCCTGACCCGGCGGGACAGCTCCCCGAAGTCGCCACCACGGCGAGGTTTCGACGACTGTGCCGCCGAAGCAGTTGATCCGGTCATGATGAAATGTGGTCTCCCAACAGGCGTCCTACATCGCGCCGCGCGCGCACGGCGACCGCGCCGATCGGATTTCCACCGGGATACGCGGCCTAAACCCGCACAGGGATGCGTCCGCTCGGACAGGCCGGTGCCCTCCGTCGACGTCTCTGCTCTCGACGCGTCCGGCGGGGCCAGAGACGAAAACAACGCCCAGAGAGACGACTCTTCTGGGCGTATGAACCAACTGGCTCGGTGGAGCTGAGGGGAATCGAACCCCTGACCTTCTCGATGCGAACGAGACGCGCTACCAACTGCGCTACAGCCCCTTGATGGTGCTCGATGAGCATAGCAACGCTGCCATGCCCACCGAGCAAGGGGGTCCTACTCCCCGGCCGCCCGCCGGTACGGAGGCGGGCCCGGCTCCGCGAGCTCGTGGAACGCGGGGTCCTCGTCGTCCAGGTCGACGACCACCGCCTGGCGGCGCATGCGGGACGTGGGCACCGGCCTGCGCTCGGCACCGGCGACCTCGCGGGGCTCGCGCGCGACCACCTCGACGTCGTCCAGCGCCTGCTCCGACGCGCGGACCCGGCGCACCGAGGCGTTGTACCTGGCGAGCCTGCGCTGCCGGATCTCCTCCTCGATGCGGACCTGCCTGCGCAGGTACGCGAGGTAGCCGACGAGCAGCAAATCGACGGCGCCGTGCGCCCACCACACCATCGGCCACAGGAACCCGGCCAGCACGCCGGTGACCAGCGCGACCAGCAGCAACCCGAGCACCACACGCTGGCGGTGCGCGTACTTGGCCCTGGCCGCGATCTCCGCGGCCTCGGGGTCGAAACCGCCTCGGCCCGGCCGGTAGCGGCGGCCACCGCGGCCGGAGTTCTCGTCGGCCACGGGTCGCGTGGGCTCGGGTGCCGGTTCGTCCTCGGCGTCCAGATCCTCGTCGTAGTCGTCGTAGTCGTAGCTGTCGTCGTCGACCAGGTCCTCGTCGTCGGCGGGCACTTCGCCGCCACTGTTCGAACTGCCGGACATGGCGAACTCCTTCCGCCACTCGTGGTGTGGTCCCCCGCTCCGCACGACTCTCGCCGCCAGCGCGGAGTCGTTGGTCTGCGCGATCTCCTGGCGCTTGCGCGCGATCATGGGCACGAGAACGACAAGCCATGCCGCCGCAAGCGCGACGATGATCAGCGAGCTTGGCATCTCCCGTCACCTCCCCCGACCCATTGCCGTGTCCTAGTGGAACCGCGCGACCCTGCTCCGCTGGAAACCAAGTGGGGTGTTCACAGTGCTCGCAGTGGCCACCGCACTCCCGCTCTCCACTCTGACCATCGTCACGCTAGTCACAGGAGTAACAGAAGAACGGGAGGCACGCCGGGCGGAGCCGGGAAAGTGGTCACCGGATCCGGTGAATACCGCGCAAATGGTTGACGCTGGTCAGGGGCGTGTGGCGCGCCCGGCGGCGACGAGCCGGTCCGCGAGACCCTCGCCGGTCTCCTCGGCGGTGATGGCGAAGCAGTAGTGGTCCCGCCAGGCCCCGGCGACGTCGAGGTAGCGGCGGAACAGCCCCTCCTGCCGGTAGCCCGCCTTCGCCAGGACCCGCAGACTCGCCGTGTTCTCCGGCCGGACGGTCGCCTCCAGCCGGTGCAGGCCGGCCGCGCCGAACGCGTGGTCGGTGACCAGCGCCACCGCCGCCGTGGCCACACCCTTGCCCGCGAGCTCGGAGGACACCCAGTAGCCGACCCACGCCGAACGCAGCGAGGCCCGGATCACGTTGCCGATCGTGATCTGACCGGCGAACGCGCCGTCGACCGTGATCGCGAACGGCAGGCACTGGCCCCGCCGGGCGAGGCTCCGCAACGACGCCCACTGCGCGGGCCACGCCCACCCGGCGTTGCGATCGGTCCACGGCCCGGCGGCCGTGGGCTCCCACTTCTCGAGGTACTCGCGGTCCCGCAGCCGGATCCGGCTCCACTCGCCGCCGTCCCGCAGCCGCACCGGCCGCAGCGCCACCGCACCGGCCGTCACCAGGAGCGGTCCCGGCTTGGCAGGCCAGCCCGGATGCCGGGACTCGGCGCCGTACGGCGTGCCGTAGACGGGTGTGGACATCGCCCGCTACGCGCGCTGGGCCAGGAACGTCACCTTGACCTGCTCGCCTGCCGCCACCTCGGTGAGCCCCTCTTCGATGTTGATCAGGCAGTTCGCCTCGGCGAGCGAGGCCAGCAGGTGCGCACCCGACGTGCCGAGCGGCTGCACCAGGTACTCCCCGTTGCTCTCGTCCCGCAGCAGCTGGCCGCGCAGGAAGCCGCGGCGGCCCTCCGTGGACGTGACCGGCGACAGCAGCCGCGCGTCGACCATCCTGCGGTGCGGGTTGCGGGTGCCCCGCGCCGCCCGGATCAGCGGCCGGACGAGCACCTCGAACACCACGAGCGCGCTCATCGGGTTGCCGGGGATGAGGAACGTCGGCACGGAGTCCGGGCCCAGCCTGCCGAAGCCCTGCACGGACCCGGGATGCATGGCCACGCGGGTCATGTCGATGCGGCCGAGCTCGGACAGCGCGGCCTGCACCTCGTCCCCGATCGAGCCGCCCGCACCACCGGCGACCACGACGACCTCGGACATCAGCAGCCTGCCCTCGACGGTCTCACGGAGCCGCTTCGGGTCGGTCGGCACGATGCCGACCCTGCTCACCTCGGCCCCGGCGTCCCGCGCCGCCGCCGCGAGCGCGTAGGAGTTGACGTCGTACACCTGCCCCACCGACGGGGTGCGGTCGATGTCCACCAGCTCGTCACCGACGGACACGATCGACACCCTCGGCCGCGGGTAGACCAGGACCTTCGCCCTGCCGACCGCGGCGAGCAGGCCGACCTGCGCCGAACCGATCGTGTCGCCCTTGCGCACGGCCACGTCACCGATCTGCACGTCCTCACCGGTCCGCCGGACGTACCCGGCCGAGGGCACGGCCCGGTGGACGGTGACGTTCGCGTGGTGGTCGTCGGTGAACGCCGTGGGCACCACGGCGTCGGCCAGCGTCGGCAGCGGGGCCCCGGTGGCCACGCGCACCGCCTGTCCCGGCTGCAGCCGCCTCGGCTGGCGGGAGCCTGCCGGGATCTCGCCGACCACCGGCAGCTGCACCGGCTCCTGCGAGGCCGCCCGCACGTCGACGCTGCGCACCGCGTAGCCGTCGACCGCGGCCTGGTCGAACCCGGGCAGCGCGTGCTCCGCGACGACCTCCTCCGCGCACAGCAGGCCCTGCGCCTCCGAGATCGCGACCCGCACCGGCCTCGGCCGCACGGCGGCATCGAGGACGAGCGCGAGCTGCGCGTCCACCGACCGGAACTCGGCCGCGGACTCGGGAGCGTCCGGTGTCGCGACGGTGATCGGCTCGGATTCGGTCATGAGCGGTCGGTCTCGATTCGTTGGGCCAGCCACGTGCGCAGCTCCGGCCCGAGGTCCGGGTCGTCGAGCGCGAAGTCCACGGCCGCCTTGAGGAAGCCGCCGGGGTTGCCGAGATCGTGCCTGCCGCCCCGGTGGACCACGACGTGCACGGGGTGGCCCTCCTCGATCAGCAGCGCCACCGCGTCGGTCAGCTGCAGCTCGCCGCCCGAGCCCGGGGTGATCCGGCGCAGCGCGTCGAAGATCGCCCGGTCCAGCAGGTACCTGCCGGCCGCGGCGTACGTCGAGGGTGCGTCCTCGGGAGCGGGCTTCTCCACCATGCCATGAACCCGCTTGACATCCGGGTCATCCGTGTCGGACACGTCGAACACACCATAGGGTGAAATCTGGTCCTTGGGGATGTCGAAGGCGCACAGCACGCTGCCGCCGTACCTCGCCCGCACGGCGGACATCCGCTCGAGCACGCCGACCGGCAGCACGAGGTCGTCCGGCAACAGCACGGCGACGGCGTCGTCGTCCTCGCGGAGGTTCGGCTCGGCCTGGGCCACCGCGTGCCCGAGGCCCAGCGCCTCCTTCTGGATGGCCACCTCGACGTCCAGCAGGGCGGGGGCCCTGCGCACCTTCTCCAGGAGCGCGGTCTTGCCCTTGCGCTCGAGCGTCTCCTCCAGCTCCGGCTGCCGTTCGAAGTAGCTGACGACCGACTCCTTGCCGGGCGAGGTGACCACGACGAGCCGGTCGGCTCCGGCCTGCGCCGCCTCGCCCGCGACGAGTTCGATGCCCGGTGTGTCCACGACCGGCAGCAGCTCCTTGGGAACGGCCTTGGTGGTCGGGAGGAATCTCGTGCCCAGACCCGCGGCAGGCACGATGGCGGTTCGGAACGTCTTGTCAATCGCGGCGCCCGTCATGGGCGCAAAGCCTAGCCTGGACTGGTGCATCCCACTGACAACGAGCACCTCGGCAAGGCGGACTGGCGCGCCCGGCTGATCGCGGGGCGGGCGGCGATCTCGGCACAGCAGCGCGTCGGCGAGGCGCGAGCCCTCGCCGACGCCGTCGCCGGACTGGCGGGCGGCACGGTGTGCTGCTACGTCCCGTTCGGCGCGGAGCCGGGGTCGCTGGCACTGCTCGACGTCCTGCGCGACCGGGGTGCGCGTGTCCTGCTGCCGGTGGTGCCGCCCGCCGCCGGGCCGCTCGACTGGGCCGTGTACGAGGGCACATCGGCCCTGGTCCCGGGCAGGTACCGGGGCATATTGGAGCCGGGAGGACCACGTCTGGGCCCGGAGGGCATCGGCGAGGCCGACCGCGTGCTGCTGCCCGCACTCGGCGTGGACCACACGGGGGTCCGGCTGGGCCGGGGAGCCGGCTACTACGACCGGTCGCTGCCGTTCGCCTCTCCCGGCGCCGAGCTGGTGGCCGTGATCCGCGACACAGAGTTCGTCGAGCGACTGCCCGCGGAGCCGCACGACGTGCGGATGACGGCCGTGCTCACGCCCGGCAGGGGCGTGCTGGCGCTGCCGTACACCCCGCCGGTGTGATCCGCACCTCGTTTGCGCTCGGGGAATGTCATCACGCACAATCGGGGTTAGCACTCGTAGGGATTGAGTGCCAATGCCTGAAGGAGCGCCCGTGCCGACCTACCAGTACGCCTGCAAGGAGTGTGACCACCACTTCGAGGCGGTCCAGTCCTTCTCCGACCCCAGCCTGACCGAGTGCCCGCAATGCTCCGGTTCGCTGCGCAAGCTGTACGGATCGGTGGGCGTGATCTTCAAGGGCAGCGGGTTCTACCGTACCGACTCGCGGTCCGACTCGAAGTCGTCGAGCGCGAACGGGTCCGCGAAGAACGGCTCGACCGACACCAACGGCAGCGCGAAGCCGGGGAGCAACGGCTCGGCGAAGTCCGACTCCGGCTCCTCGTCCGGCTCCTCCTCCTCGTCGTCGAGCACGGCGAAGACCGCGTCGGCGGCCTCCTGACCGCCCCCTGATCCGTACGCCGCGGTACCGGGACCACCACCCCCGGTACCGCGGCGTCGCTGTCTCCGGCCCCGTCACCGGTCCGGCGGTTGTCCACAGGACCCCGGTTGTCCACAGGTCCGGGATCCGCCGGTGTCGCCGCGGGTGCCCGCGCGCCTAGCGTCGTCCGGGTACCCGGGGCGGACCGGCCGCCCCGCACGGCCGACGGGGATGCCGATGCACACCGCTGTTCGCTCACGCCGCTGGTACGACCGGCTGCCGCCGCCGTTGCGCGGTCGTCCGCTGACGCTGCTGCGGCGTGCGTTCGCGGCCGCGCTGTTCGTGCTCGCCGCGGTGCTGGCCGTCCGTCCCGGCGGCGGGGAGCCGAGCGCGCCCATGCTGGTCTCCGCCCGCGACCTGCCGCTCGGGACCACCCTCGGACCCTCCGACGTGCGGGTGGTCCAGGTGCCGGAGTCCGTCCGCCCCGCCGGGGTGCTCACCGGGCCTGCGGCCGCGCAGGGCCGGGTGCTCGCCGGGCTCGCGCGGGCGGGCGAACCGATCACCGACGTCCGGCTCGTCGGGGCCCGCTCCACCCCGCCGGGTACCGCGACCGTGCCCGTGCGGCTGGCCGATCCGGGTGTGACCGGCCTGCTGCGTCCTGGCACGCGCGTCGACGTGGTCGCGCTCGGCGACAGTGGCCGGGCGGATGGGGTGCTGGCGATCGGCGCCACCGTGCTCGCCGTGCTCGGGGAGCAGGCCCGCGACGGCCCCGGCGGCGAGGGCCCGCTGGTGCTGGTGGCCGCGCCGCAGGAGACCGCCTCGGAACTGGCGGCGGCCACGCTCGGGAGGGAGGTCACCGTTACGCTGCGCTCGTAGTTGTCCTTTGTGGAGAGGAGTGCCCGTGCTCAAGGGCTTCAAGGACTTCCTGATGCGCGGCAACGTCATCGACCTCGCGGTGGCGGTCGTCATCGGCACCGCGTTCACGGCGATCGTGACCGCGTTCACGGAGAGCCTGATCCAGCCGCTGATCAACGCGCTGGGTGGCTCGGACGCGGCGGCGGGCCTGGGCTTCCGGATCCTCGCGGACAACGAGTCGACGTTCGTCGACATCGGCAACGTGATCAACGCGGCGATCAACTTCGTGCTGATCGCGGCCGTCGTCTACTTCCTGTTCGTCCTCCCGTTGCGCAAGGTCCAGGAACGCCGCAAGCGGGGCGAGGAGGCAGGGCCCGCACAGCCGACCGATGTGGAGCTGCTCACCGAGATCCGGGACCTGCTGCGCGAGCAGCGGAGGGGCGAGCGCGTCGGCGACTGACGGCACGCCGGGCGGGTCAGCCGTGGTGCGGCGGCCGGTTCTCCAGGAACCAGTCGTCGGCCTCGGCAGGCCGTGCCGCCTGCTCGCGCTCGTCCGAGGTCGTCTCGGGCAGCACGTCGCCGAAGACGTCGTCGAGCCTCCGCCGGTCGGGACCAGGCGGGTCCTGGCGCGGCGGGCGCTCGCGGTCGTCGCTGGACACGGCCGTCCCGCCCGGTCAGCTCTCGTCGAGCCCGGACAGCTCGTCGATGACGTGCCGCACGAGGGACGACAGGGTGGCCATGCCGTCGCGGACCGCCGCCCGCGAGCCGGCGAGGTTGACGACGAGCGTGCTGCCGGAGACGCCGACGAGGCCGCGGGAGATGCCCGCGTCGATGGCGCCCGCGGCGAGGCCGGAGGAGCGGAGCGCCTCGGCGATGCCGGGAATGGGCCGGTCGAGGACACCCGCGGTCGCGTCCGGGGTGACGTCCCTGGGGGAAACCCCGGTCGCGCCGACCGTGATCACGAGGTCGACGCCACCGATCACGGCGGTGTTGAGCGCGTTGCGGATGGCGACCGTGTCGGCGTGGACGACCACCGTGCCGTCCACGATGAACCCGGCCTCCTCCAGCAGCTCGGTCACCAGCGGACCGGTGCTGTCCTCGGTCTCACCGTGAGCCGCGCGGTCGTCGACGATCACCACGAGAGCGCGGCCCAGCCGCTGTGCACTCCGTTCCATACGCCCCACCGTAGTGGGTCGGGCCGCGACCCGATCATCGAAGGGAGATGTGACCGAACGCTGACGAGTCACCCGTTCGGGCTGCGTGCCGGCCGCCGGACGTCTACCGTCACCGACGTGCGTGTTCTCGTCACCGGAGGGGCCGGATTCATCGGCTCCCACGTAGCGGACCAGCTGGCCGGATCGGGCTGGACACCGGTGGTGCTCGACGAGCTGCTGCCGACCGCCCACGGCGCGGGTGACCCGCCGGACTACACCGATCGGCACGAGTTCGTCCGGGGCAGCGTCACCGACGCCGCCGTACTGGCGGGGATCCTGCCCACGGTCGATGCCGTGTGCCACCAGGCCGCGGTGGTCGGGCACGGTGTCGACCCGTCCGACGCGCCGTCGTACGCGCTGCACAACGACTACGGCACGGCCGTGCTGCTCGCCGAGATGCACAAGGCCGGGGTGCACCGGCTGGTCCTCGCGTCGTCGATGGTGGTGTACGGCGAGGGCCGGTACGAGTGCGCCGAACACGGTGTGCGCCCGCCCGCGCCGCGCCGCGAGGCCGACGTGGCGGCGGGCCGGTTCGAGCCGGGCTGCGCTGTTTGCGGTGTGCCGCTGCGGCCGCTGCTGGTCCCCGAGGACGCGCCGCTGCGGCCCCGGAGCACCTACGCGGCGACCAAGCTGGCGCAGGAGCACCTCGCCGCGGCGTGGGCCCGCCAGACCGGCGGCACCGGGTGGGCGCTGCGCTACCACAACGTCTACGGGCCGCGAATGCCGCGGAACACCCCGTACGCGGGGGTGGCCTCGCTGTTCCGCTCCGCGCTGCACCGCGGCGAGGCGCCGACCGTGCTGGAGGACGGCGAACAGAGGCGCGACTTCGTGCACGTGCACGACGTGGCGCGGGCGAACGTGCTGGCGCTGCGCGCCGAGGGCGAGCCGGGCGAGCTGGAGCCGGTGAACATCTGCTCCGGCGAGCCGCACACCGTCGGTGAGCTGGCCGAGGAGCTGTCCCGCGCCTGCGGGGGCCCGCGGCCGCGCGTCGTGGGGGGTGCCCGGCCCTCGGACGTGCGGCACGTCGTCGCCGACCCCGCCCGCGCCGAGCGCCTGCTCGGGTTCACCGCCCGGACCGGGTTCGCCGAGGGCATCGCCGCGTTCGCCACGGCACCACTGCGCGCACCCGTCGCGTGAGCCGCCGCGGTGAGGTGACGTTCACCGTCCCTGGGCGAGCGGGAGCCGCACCTCGAACCGGCAGCCGTCGCCGTGGTTGCGCACGCCGATGCGGCCCCGGTGCGCCTCGACGAGCCCCTTGGTGATCGCCAGGCCGAGCCCGCCGCCCGCGGTGGTGCTCGCCGGCTCGGGCGTGCGCGCGTGGGTTCCGCGGAAGGCGACGTCGAACACGCGGCCGATCTCCTCCTCGGGGATGCCGCCGCAGCCGTCACCGACCGCGAGCACCGCGTCGCGGCCGTCCACCCCGATCTCCACCGCGACCGTTCCGTCGGGCGGGGTGTGCCGGATCGCGTTGGCCACCAGGTTCCGCACGATGCGGGCCAGCTCCGGGTCGCTGCCCAGCACGACCGGCCACTCGACGGCACTGGACCGCACCGTCACCCGCTTGCGCTGCGCGAGCGGCGTCTGCGCGGCCAGCGCGTCGCTCACGACGTCGCGCAGCGGCACGGCGGTGAGCTCCAGCCGCAGCGCCCCCGCCGTGATGCGGGACAGCTCGAAAAGGTCGTCGACCATCGTCGAAAGGCGCGTGGCCTCGCCGTTGATGCGCTGGGCGTACCCGGCCACCTCGCCTGGCTCGGCCACCACGCCGTCGGCCAGCGCCTCGGCCATCGCGCGGATGCCGGACAGCGGACTGCGCAGGTCGTGGCTGATCCAGGCGACCAGTTCCCGGCGCGCCGCCTCCGCGGCCCGCTCCCGCTCCCTGGCCTCGCGCTCCCACACGCTCCGGCGCGCGATCGCCCTGCCGAGCACGATCGCCGCGGGCACGGTGACCAGCGCGACCAGCAGGCACACGAGCAGGAGCGTGGTGAGGGTCGTGCTGAACATGAACCCGCTCACGCCGAGCACGCCGGACAGTGTCGCGGTGACGGGCGTGAGCACGAGCACGGTCAGGGTGCTGGCCAGCGACCCCTGGCGCAACCAGTACAGGAGCAGCCCGCCGAGCACCGCGACCGGCATCGCGAACGCCAGGGCCACCGGCAGGATGTGCCAGGCGTGCAGCAGCATGTCCGAGAGGGACTCGTCCGACTCGATCACGGCTGGGTCCGGTCGTAGCGGTAGCCGACGCCCCACACGGTGACCACCCGGCGCGGGCTGGCCGGGTCCGGCTCGATCTTCTCCCGCAACCGTCGCACGTGGACGGTGACCGTCGACTGGTCGCCGAAGTCCCAGCCCCACACCTTCTCGAGCAGGTCGGTCCGGGAGAACGCGGTGCCGGGGTGGGTGAGGAAGAACGCGAGCAGGTCGAACTCCCTGGCCGTCAGCGGGAGCTCCGCACCGTCCAGGGTGGCGTGCCGAGCCCCGGGCAGCAGCCGCAGACCTCCGTCCACGAGCTCGGTCTCGGCGCGCTCCGGCCGCGGCATCCGCGCGCGGCGCAGCACCGACGACACGCGCAGCGCCAGCTCGCGCGGGCTGAACGGTTTGGTGACGTAGTCATCGGCGCCGAGCTGCAACCCGGCGATCCGGTTCTCCTCCTCACCGAGCGCGGTCAGCAGCACCACCGGGACCTGGCTCGACTCGCGCAGCCTGCGGCACACCTCGAGGCCGTCCAGGCCGGGCATCATCACGTCGAGGACCACGAGGTCGGGCCGGGACACCGCGAACCTGGACAACCCCTCGGCGCCGTCACCGGCAACGTCCACCGTGAACCCGGCGATCTCCAGATAACGCCGCACCACGTCCCGGACCGTCTCGTCGTCGTCCACCACGAGCACACGGCCCGACTGCTCGTCCATACCGACCTCACCAGATCGTCAGCACCAGATGGTTCACCGCCAGCGCGGTCACCGCCTGCCCGGCGAGCCACCATCGGCGGGATCCGGCGGGCAGCAGGGCCGTGGCGGGCAGCAGCCACACCGTGAACGGTAGCCAGATCCGCTCGACCTCGGCCTTGGACAGCCCGGAAAGGTCGGCGACGAGGATCGCCAGCAGCGCGGCTCCGGTGAGTGCGGTGACCGCACCCCAGCCACGCAGTCGCCGCACGCCCGCCACCACGGCGGGTCCCGCGGCGAGCACGAGACAGGCGAGGTTCGCCCACACCCAGTACGCGTACGGGCGCTCGCCGCCGACCCCCTGGTAGTAGCGCCGCACCACGTTCTCGTAGCCGTCGAGCCACCAGAACCCGGCGACCGCGAACACGGCGACGACGGCGAGCGCCCCGGCCACCGCGAGCCCGAACGCCCTTCCGCTGCGGCCTGCCAGGACGACGGCGAGCGCGACGGTACCGAGCAGCAACAGCCCGTAGGACAGGAAGATGCCGAACCCCAGGACGACACCTGCGCCGAGCGCGGCGGCGACCGCCACTCTCCTGCCCTCGCCGAACCACCGCACGGCGCAGGCCAGCAGGGCGACGCCCATCGCCGTCACGCCGGCGAACAGCCCGTCCGCGGACACGGCCATCCACACCGCGCCGGGGAAGAGCACCACGAACGGCAGGCTCGCCCGCGCCGCGTCCGCCCGCCCGAGCGCCCACAGCGTCACCGGAACGGCCACCGCGACGAGGGCCCCCGCCAGCACGCACACGACCGCGGCCCATGTGCTGCCCGACAGCCCGAGCCGGTCGAGCCAGACGAACACCAGGGTGGCGCCGGGTGGATGACCGGCCACGTGCGTGGTCCAGGCCTGCGGGTGCGCGACGATGCGGTCGGCGAACTCCCGCAGCATCTCGGAGATGTCGGTGATGCGCGGCACCTCGTGCAGGTACTCGTACGGGGTCGCCAGTCGCCGGGCGAAGCCGCGTCGCCAGCCGTCGATCAGCGCGAGCGAGAACATCCACGCGAGCGCGGCCAGGTAACCCAGCGGCAGCAGGGTGCGCCAGCGCAGCCGCTGCGCCAGCGCGGGCCCGTAGCCGACGACCGCGGCCGCGAGCAGGATGGCAGGCACGGTTCCCGGGCCGGTGTGCTCCTGCCAGCCGCCGTAGAGTGGTGCCGCCTTGGCCCACAGCACCACGCCGGAGCCGGGCCGGTTGAGGTAGCAGCCGACCGCGAACGCCGCGGCGACCAGGAGCAGGGCCAGTCCGACCGCCACGAGATCGCCGCGCACACCGGGGGTTTTCCGGGCAGGAGGCGGTGCGACTCGGGACTCGGCCACCAGGGCACGATAACCCGCCGCCCACGGCCGGGCAGCACGGGCGCGGCATTCGTCATGAACTGGTAAGATGTCCAGCCGCCGTCAGGCTTTCGTAAGCACCGCACGGGTTTCGCACTGTCCACCGCGGACCTAGCCTGGAATGCGTGGTGCGCGAACCGGTCGATGTGATCCTGCCCTGCCTCGACGAGGCCGGCGCGCTGCCCGGCGTGCTCGCCCGGCTGCCACCCGGTTACCGCGCCATCGTGGTGGACAACGGTTCCACCGACGGCTCACCCGAGATCGCGGCCGAGCACGGCGCCCGGGTGGTGACCGAGCACCGGCGGGGATACGGCGCCGCCGTGCACACCGGTCTCGAGACGGCCACCGCCGACGTCGTCTGCTTCATGGACGCGGACGGCTCGCTCGACGCCGGAACACTGCCCACGCTGGTGGCGGCGCTCGACGGGGGCGGCGTCCAGCTCGCCGTGGGCCGGCGAGTGCCCGCCGCGCGCGGGGTGTGGCCGTGGCATGCGAGAGGCGCCAACGCGCTGCTGTCGGCGTTGCTGCGGGCCCGGGGCCTCGACGTGCACGACATCGCGCCCGTGCGCGCGGCCCGCAGGACGGAGCTGCTCGCACTCGGCGTCGCCGACCGGGCGTTCGGTTATCCGCTCGAGTTGCTGATCAAGGCGAGCCGAGCGGGCTGGCGGGTTCGCGAGTTCGCCGTGCCGTACGGGCCGAGGGCCGACGGCACCACGTCGAAGGTGTCGGGCTCGGTGCGGGGCACGCTGCGGGCCGCACGGGACATGGCGAGGGTGTGGCGCGCATGAACGCCCGCTGTTGCGTGCTCGTGGTGGCCAAGGCTCCCGTGCCGGGTCTGGCGAAGACCCGCCTGTGCCCTCCCGCGACCCCGGCCCAGGCAGCCGACCTGGCGGCGGCCGCCCTGCTGGACACGCTCGACACCGTGCTGGCGACCGACGAGGCCGCTCCGTTCGTCGCGCTCACCGGTGACCTTTCCACCGCGGCGCGCGGCACCGAGCTCGCGGCCGCACTGCGCCGCTGCACGGTGCTGACCCAGCGCGGCAGGCACTTCGGGGAACGCCTGGCGCACGCGCACGCCGACACCGCGCGTGCCGCGCCCGGGCTGCCGGTCGTGCAGATCGGGATGGACACGCCGCAGGTGCGCCCCGCCCTGCTCGGGACGATCGCGCGTCGGCTGCGTGGCGGCGAGGACGCCGTCCTCGGCCCCGCCACCGACGGAGGCTGGTGGGCGCTCGGGCTGCGGGATCCCCGCGGTGCCGCCGTCCTCGCGAACGTGCCGATGTCGCGGCCGGACACCGGGCGGCTCACGCGGAAGGCGCTGGAGGCGGCGGGCCTGCGGGCGGGCGAGACGATCGAGATGTCCGATGTGGACACCATGGCGGATGCGGGCGCCGTCGCCGACGCGGCTCCGGACGGGCGGTTCGCGGCGGCGCTCCGCGCCGTCGCACCCCGGGCCGGCTCGGCGTGACCACCGAGTTCGACCCCGGCCTGCTCGGCGGGACGTGCTGGTTCGAGCTGTCCGGCGGGGAGCGGATCGGGCTGCCCGTGCGGCGCTGGCGCCGCCCGCCGGGGGTCGCCGACGAGTTGCTGCTCGGGCGCTGTACGGGGCCGACACTGGACGTCGGCTGCGGTCCCGGCAGGCTGGTGGCCGCGCTCGGCGAGCGCGGGGTGGCGACTCTCGGGATCGACCGTTCGGCGGTGGCCGTGCGGCTCGCCCGGCGGCGCGGGGCGACCGCGCTGCGCCGCGACGTGTTCGGCCGCCTGCCGGCCGAGGGCAGGTGGCGGCATGTGCTGCTGGCCGACGGCAACATCGGCATCGGAGGTGACCCGGTCATCCTGCTGTGCCGGGTCGCGGACCTGCTCGCCGAGAGCGGAACCGCGCTGGTCGAGGTGGAGCCGCCGGGCCGGGGCCTGCGCCGCGAGCGCGTGCGCATCGGTGGCCAGGGAACGCGTTCCGGGCACTGGTTCCGGTGGGCGTGGCTCGGCGTGGACGCCGTGGCGGCCGCGGCAGCGCCCGCGGGCCTGCGGGTGCGCTGGACCGGCCACCGGGACGGCCGCTGGGTGACCGAGCTGACGCGAACCGGGTCGTGAGCGGAAACCGTCGTTCTCACCACGGTTTCCACTCACGACCCGGTGGCTGGTCTCGGCCGCACCGCGGCCGAGCGTCTAGTTCACCCGCTGCCCGCCGAGGGTGATGTCGAGGGTGCGGTTGCCCTGCAGCGTGAAGGTGACCTCCTCGCCAGGCGCCCGCGTGCGGACCGCCGCCACCAGTTCGTTGGCGTCATCGATGGCGCGATCGCCCATCTTCGTGATGATGTCGCCCTGCTTGAGACCCGCCTTCTCCGCGGGGCTGCCCGGCTCGACTCCACGGATCAGCGCGCCGCCCGACCCGGCGTTGGTGACCGACGCGCCGATGTAGGTCTGCGTGGCGTAGCCGTTCTCGATGATCTGGTCGGCGGTGCGACGTGCCTGGTCGATCGGGATGGCGAAGCCGATACCGACGTTGCCGCCGCTGGACTGGCCGGGCAGACCGCCGCCGCCCTGCGGGCTGTAGATCGCCGAGTTGATGCCGATGACCTGGCCCGACATGTTCACCAGCGGGCCGCCGGAGTTGCCCGGATTGATCGCGGCGTCGGTCTGGATGGCGTCCATGACCGTCGTCTGGTCGCCCTGCCCGCCCGCGGTGACCGGGCGGTGCAACGAGCTGATGATGCCGGAGGTCACCGTGCCCGCGAGCTCGAACGGCGAGCCGATGGCGACCACGGACTCGCCCACGTTCAGGTCGTCCGACCGGCCCAGCTCGACGGGCGTGAGCCCGCTGACGTTCTGGGCCTTGACCACGGCGATGTCCGTCGTCGGATCGCGCCCGACGACCTCGGCGGAGGCTTCCTTCCCGTCCTGGAAGACGGCCGTGATGTCGCCCCCGCCTGCGGCCGACTCGACGACGTGGTTGTTGGTGAGGATGTAGCCGTCGTTGCTCAGCACGAACCCGGAGCCCTCTCCGCTGCCGCCCCGGCCCTGGACCTGGAGCTGGACGACGCTCGGCAGGAGCTTCTGCGCGACGGCCTCGACGCTGCCGTCGGGGACGTTGCCGGTCTGCTTCGCGGGCTGCGGCTGGTCGAGGGCGTTGACCGAGGTGCCCCCGCCCGCGCTGCCCGCGGCGAGGTACCCGCCGACCGTGCCCGCACCGCCGCCGACGAGCAGGGCGAGCACGGCGACGCCGACGATCAGCCGGGTGGAGCCCTTCCGCCGCTCGGGCTGGTCGTGCGGTGCCGGGTACGTGGCGGTGGCGGTGCCGAAGGAGGCCGCCCTGGCGTCCGGGGCAGGCGAGGCGAACGGGTTGTTCCCGGCCCCGCCGAACTGCGGGTACTGCGGGTAACCGGCGTGCGCCTGACCCTGTGCGGACCAGGGGTTGGGCGGCGTGGGCGGGTTGTTCTCGTCCGGGGCGGGCCAACCGCCTTGCTCCGGGGCTGAGGGCTTGTCCTGAGCAGAGGGGTCGTTCTCGGTCATGTCCTCACCATGCGTCCTGGTCCTGAGAGCCGGCTGAGCCGAACCTGTGGCCAAGGCATGAGTTCCCAGGTTCGTGACCGCTCACACGGCGGAACGAAGCCGCTCCGCGATCTGTTCCGGGGTCACGTCGTTCACCCACACCGCCATGCCGGACTCCGATCCGGCAAGGTACTTGAGTTTGTCCGGCGCGCGAAGCACCGAGAACAGTTCCAGGTGCAGCCAGGCGAGGTCCCGGTCGCGGTGGACGGGCGCCTGGTGCCATCCGGCGACGTAGGGCAGGGGCCGGTCGTAGAGGTGGTCGCAGCGCCGCAGGACGTCGAGGTAGACGCGGGCGAAGTCGTCGCGTTCGGCATCGGTGAGCGCGGTGAGGTCGGCGACCTGGCGGTGCGGCACCACGTGGACCTCGACCGGCCAGCGGGCGGCGGGCGGCACGAAGGCGGTCCAGTGTTCGCCACGGGCGACGACCCTGCGGCCGGACGCGTGCTCGGCGGCGAGGACGTCGCCGAGCACGTGGCGCCCGTGCTCGGCGTGGTAGGCGCGAGCGGTCTGGAGCATCCGTTCGGTCCGCGGGGTGACGAACGGGTAGGCGTAGATCTGCCCGTGCGGGTGGTGCAGGGTGACGCCGATCTCCTCGCCGCGGTTCTCGAACGGGAAGACCTGCGCCACGCCGTCGAGTCCGGAGAGCTCCGCGGTCCGGTCGGCCCACACGTCGACGACCGTGCGGACCCGGGAACGGCTGAGCTCGGAGAAGGAGCGCTCGTGGTCGCTGGTGAAGCAGACGACCTCGCACCGGCCGCGGCCGGGCGCGGCGGGGACGAGACCGGCGCCGTCGACGGACGCTCCCCCGCCGGGCACCCCCTGCGCGAACGAGGGGAACCGGTTCTCGAACACCACCACGTCGTAGTCGGCCTCGGGCACCTCGCTCGGCATGCCGGGCCTGCTGGGGCACAGCGGGCACAGGTCGGCGGGCGGCTTGTAGGTGCGGGTCTGCCGGTGGGCGGCCATCGCGACCCACTCACCGGTCAGCGGGTCGCGGCGGATCTCGGAAGCCGCCGAGACGGCGGGAAGGTCACGGGTGTCGACGGCGTCGCGCGGGGGTGCTCCCGGAGTGTCGTCGTAGTAGACGATCTCCCGCTTGTCGGCGAGATGCCGAACGGTCTTCCTCACTCGGCTGTTCCACTCCGTCCCGCGCACACCACCTGAACTACACAAAATCCTACACGAACAAACATCCACCCCTCCCCGCCGGGGGAGCGAGGGAGCTTTACTACCGTCAAACGAGAGTAAAGCTCCCTCGCTCCCTCTCCGGCTCCCTCGCTTCGGCGCGGATCGGGAGGGGCGGTCAGCCGGGAACGCCGGGGAGCCGGATCGTCATGAGGGCGCCACCCTCGGGCGCCCGGCCCGCGTAGACGGTGCCGCCGTGCCGCTCGGCGGCCTGCTTGACGATCGCCAGTCCCAGCCCGGAACCGGGCAGCGTGCGCGCCTCCGACGAGCGGTAGAAGCGGTCGAACACCCTCGGCAGGTCCTCCGGCGCGATCCCGGGCCCCGAGTCCGCGACCTCGATCACCGCACTGCCGTCGGCCAGGTCGCGCAACCGCACCCGCACCGTCGAGCCGGGCGGCGAGAACTTGACCGCGTTGTCGAGCAGGTTGAGCACCGCCCGCTCGAGCGCGCTGGAGTCGCCGGTGAGCACCCACGGTTCCAGCTCGGAGTCGAACTGGATCTCGCCCGCCCTGCGCTTGGCCCGGTCCAGTGCGCGTTCCACGACGTCGACCAGGTCGACACGCTCGGCCTCCGCCTGCGACTGGTCCTCCCGCGCCAGCTCCACGAGGTCCCCGATGAGCTGGGTCAGCTCGTCGAGCTGGGCGCGGATGTCTGTCTCGATCTCCGCCCGGTCGTGCTCGGGCAGCTCCGGCGCACCGCGGCGGCCCGCCGACAGCAGCAGCTCCAGGTTCGTCCGCAGTGAGGTCAGCGGCGTCCGCAGCTCATGCCCCGCGTCGGCGACCAGCCTGCGCTGCCGGTCCTGCGACTCCGCCACCGCGCCGAGCATCGTGTTGAAGCTGTGCGTCAGGCGGGCGAGCTCGTCGTCCCCGCTGACCGGGATGGGACGCAGGTCACCCGTCCTCGCCACCCGCTCGGTCGCCGACGTCAGCCGTTCCACCGGACCGAGTCCCGCCCGCGCCACCGCGGTGCCCGCCGCGGCGGCGACCACGATGCCCGCGCCGCCGAACAGGAACAGCACGAGCGACAGCTCCGCGAGCGCCTGTTTCGTCGGCGCAAGCGATTGCGCCAGCACCATCGCCTCGCCGTTGCCGGTGTTCACCGCGATCACGCGGGTGTCGGTGGCGGGGTCGGTGCGCAGCCGCGATTCCACGGCCCCCTTCGCGACCTCGAGCTCGGCCGGTCCCGTCGGGGGCGGTGTGCCGTCCTTGGGGTAGACCAGGTTGCCATTGGCGAGGAGCACGCCGATCTGGATGTCGCTGCTGACCAGGAACGCGCCCGGGATCTCCTGCAGCCGGTCCTGCACGGTCGGGCTGCGGACGGCCGCCATGGCCCGCTCGGTCAGGCTGTCGTCGAGCTGCTGGTACAGGTTCTCGCGCACGGTCAGGTACGCGCCGAGCGAGACCAGCGCGACGGCGCCGGCCACGCACATCGCCGCGAGCAGGGTGACCCGCCTGCGCAGCGAGAAGCGCCTGCCCCGGCGCTCCTGGACCCGCTGCATCACGGTGGCGTCTCCCGGAGCACGTACCCGACCCCGCGCACCGTGTGGATCAGGCGCGGCTCGCCGCCCGCCTCCGTCTTGCGCCGCAGGTAACCCACGTAGACCTCGAGCGCGTTGCCGGAGGTGGGGAAGTCGTATCCCCAGACCTCCTCCAGGATCCGGCTGCGGGTGAGCACGTGCTTCGGGTACGTCATGAACAGTTCGAGCAGGGCGAACTCGGTCCTGGTCAGGCTGATCTGCCGGTCACCGCGGCGCACCTCGCGCGTGCCGGGGTCGAGCGTGAGGTCGGCGAAGCTCAGCGCGGGTGAGTCCCCCGCCGCCTGCGTCTCGGAGTTCGCCCTGCGCAGCAGCGCACGCAGGCGGGCGAGGAGCTCCTCGAGCGCGAACGGCTTGGGCAGGTAGTCGTCGGCACCGGCGTCCAGCCCGGACACGCGGTCGGAGACGGTGTCCCGCGCGGTGAGGACGAGGATCGGCAGGTCGTCCCCGGTGCTGCGGAGACGGCGGGCGACCTCCAGGCCGTCGAGCCTGGGCATCATCACGTCGAGCACCATGGCGTCCGGCCGGTTGGCGACCACCATCTCCAGGGCCTGGGCACCGTCGCTGGCCAGCTCCACCTGGTAGCCGTTGAACTCCAGGGAACGCCGCAGCGACTCACGAACGGCCCGGTCGTCGTCGACGACGAGAATGCGCATGGGCCCAGTCTTACCCGCCCGGCTGAGACAGCGCTTAACGTGCGCGGTTCCCCGCCCAAAAGGGACGAGGCACACAGAACCACAGAAATTTAGCACCACAGCGATCGAGCGGCACAGCGAGAAAGCGTAGAACGCTCGACCGAGTGATGAGTGTGACAGGGTGCACAACCGGCCCCCGCGATATCTGGGCGTTCTGCCCTCGATATGGGGGTTGACCAGCACCATCATGGGCCGGGTATCGCCCGCTGGACACGGCCGTCGGCGGGAGTCGATCGCGACGCCCGGGCCGCTCCCTCCCGGGTCGCTGGAGAGGACAGTTGATGGAACAGCGTCGTTCACCCCGGTCCGGGCCGCCCGGACCGGACACCCCACCGGAATCCCCCGGCCCCGACCTCGGCCGCCGCCGTTTCCTCGGCTACCTGGTCGCGGCGCCCACCCTCGCCGCGGCCGCGCACCTGGGCGGGTCGCTCGCCGCGCCGCGGGAAGCCGGCGCCGTCATCCCGTCCCTGCCCGAGGTGCAGGAGGTCTTCGACCTCAACGACCTGCTGACCCTCGCCACGAAACCCACCGCGAACCTGATCGCGGTGGTGCTCAACCCCGACGGCACGGCGTCGTTCGACATGCCGCGCGCCGAGAGCGGGCAGGGCGTCACCACGATGGCCGCCATGTTGATCGCGGAGGAGCTGGAGCTCCCCCTCGACAAGATCAACGTGACCCTGGCCGATGCTCGCCCGGAGCTGATGTTCAACCAGTTCACGGCCGGTTCGAACACCACGATCTCGATGTACAACCCGATCCGCGTGGCCGCCGCGATCGCCCGCGAGCAGCTGCTCAAGGCCGCGGCGATCCAGCTCGGCGACACGGTCACGGCGCTCACCCCGCACCTCGGCTTCATCGAGGCCGCGGACGGCCGCCGGATCAGCTACGGCGACCTGGCCGAGCTGGCCGCCGCGCAGAAGACCGAGCAGGTCGAGGTGCGGATTAAGGAACGTTCCGAGTTCAAGATCATCGGCACCCCGCAGAACCGGATCGACGCGCTGGACGCGGTGACCGGGCGGAAGAAGTTCGCGATGGACCTCGACGTGCCGGACGCGCTGCCGACGATGATCTGCCGCCCGCCGACGATCAAGGGCACGCCCGCGTCGGTCGCGAACCTCGACGCGGTGCGGCGGCTGCCTGGCGTCACCGACGTGGTGCCCATCGCCACGGGCGTCGCCGTGCGGGCGAAGACGTTCGGCCAGTGCATCGACGCGGTCAACGCGCTCGACGTGGCGTGGAACCCGGGCACGGTGGACGGCGAGTCGGACGACACCGTGCTGGCCAGGCTGAAGAAGGCCGAGATCCCGCTGACGGTGCCCGCACTGAAGCCGCTGACGGGCGTGGTCGAGGGCGAGTTCACGTTCTACTGGCGCAACAACGCCGCGCTGGAGCCGAACACCGCGGTCGCCGACGTGCGGGCCGACCGGGCGGAGATCTGGGCGCCACTGCAGTCGCCCATCCTGTGCCAGGAGCAGGTCGCGGCCCAGCTTGGCCTGCCGCTGAACGCCGTCACGGTGCACGTCGTGCAGGCGGGCGGCGCGTTCGGCAGGCGGATGTTCAACGACGTCGTGCTGGAGGCCACGGAGGCCTCGAAGAAGATGGGCAAGCCGGTCAAGCTGATGTGGCACCGCACCGACGAGTGCCGGCAGGGCCGCATGCACCCGATGTGCACGTCGCGGATCCGCGCGACGTACTCCGGCGGCAACGTGCTCACCTTCGAGCAGCGGCACACCAGCGTCGCCACCGACTACACGCAGGGGTTCGGCGAGATCATCACCGCGCTCGGCGCGAAGATCCCGCCGCTGGGCCAGGGCAACGAGCTCGGCTTCTCGGTGCCGGTCTTCCACCTCACCGTCAACGTGCCGTACAACTTCGGCGCGGTCACGCAGCTGCTCAACGAGGTCTACACCTACGACACGTTCCCGACCAGCAGCGTGCGCAACCTGGTCAACCCGGACGTGCGCACGGCGCAGGAGCTGATCGTCGACCAGCTCGCCGCCAAGATGGGCAAGGACCCGTACACCTTCCGCAGGCAGTTCGTCGACGACGACCGCGTCCGGGCCGTGCTCGACAAGGCGGCCGAGGTCGGCGAGTGGGGCCGCGAGATGGAGCCGGGCACCGCGCAGGCGATCACCGTGCACAAGGAGTACAAGGGGGCCACCGCCACGCTGGTGGAGATCGACTGCAGGCCGGAGACGGTGAACCGGAAGATCCGCAACGCGGTCACCGGGCCCCGCGTCACCAAGGCCGTGATGGCGGTCGACACCGGCCTGCCCATCAACCCGCGCGGGCTGGAGGCGCAGATGCAGGGCGGCATCATGGACGGGATCGCCCAGGCGCTGACGTCGAGCCTGCACCTGCGGGACGGCACGCTGCTCGAGGGCAGCTGGGACGACTACTTCTACACCCGGCACTGGAACGCGCCACTCGAGACCAAGATCATCGTCATGCCGCCGACCACGGGCGAGCCGGGCGGCGCGGGCGAGTTCGGCGTCCCCTCGGCGATGGCGGCGGTCGCGTGCGCCTACGCCAGGGCCACCGGGACCATCCCGACCAGCTTCCCGATCAACCACGGCACGCTGAGCTTCAAGCCGAAGGCGACCGTGCCGCCCCTGCCCCCTTCGCCGACCAACGGCCTCGAGTTCGCGTACTGAGGAGCATCCGGTGCCCACACACACCTTCAAGGTCAACGGCAAGCAGGTCACGGTGGACATCGAGGACGATGTCCGGCTGCTGTGGGTGCTGCGCGACGTGCTCGGGATCAACGGCCCGAAGTACGGCTGCGGCATCAACGTCTGCAAGGCCTGCACCTGCCACATCAACGGCAAGGCGTTCAACCCGTGCTCGGTGCGGGTGGCCGACGTCGAGCCGGACGACGAGATCACCACGATCGAGGGCCTGCCGGGCACGGTCGGCGCCGATCTGCATCCGATGCAGGAGGCGTGGCTGGAACGCGACGTGGCACAGTGCGGCTACTGCCAGCCGGGACAGATCATGGCCGCGGTGGCGAAGGTGCGGCAGGCCAGGGCGGCCGGCCGCGAGATCGGTGACGCGGACATCGACGAGATCCGCAACATCTGCCGCTGCGGCACCTACGCCAGGATCCGCGAGGCGATCAAGGACGGCGCGAAGAAGATGTGACGCACCCTGTCCCGCGCGGCCCGGCTCAGCCCGTGCCGCGCGGGACGGGCGCGTTCCAGCGTCGCCAGAGGGCCACCACCCGGAGCGCGACCACGAACGCGGCGGCGCCGAGCGTGACGGGCGCCTGCGGCAGGCGCAGCGCGTCGCCCGCGGCGACCAGCACCGCCCCGGCCAGTGCGGCGAGCGCGTAGATGTCCTTGCGCAGGACCAGCGGGATCTCGCGGAGCAGCACGTCGCGCAGCGCGCCGCCGCCGATGCCGGTGGTCATGCCGATGAGGCAGGCGGTGTAGGCGGGCACGCCGGCGTCGAGCGCGATCGCCGTGCCCGCCGTGGCGAACATGCCGAGGCCGACGGCGTCGGCCAGCAGGACCGCCCTGCGCAGCCGGGCGAGCTGCGGGTGGAACGCGAACACCAGCAGGGCGGTCGCCGCGCACGCGGCGAGGTACGGCCAGGTGCGCAGCGTGGTCGGCGGCTGGATGCCGAGCAGGACGTCGCGGATGATGCCGCCACCCAGCGCGGTGGTGATGCCGAGGACGGTCACGCCGAAGATGTCCAGCCGCGCGCGGACCGCCGCGAGCGCGCCGGACGCCGCGAACGCCACGAGGCCGAGGATCTCCAGCGCGACGAACACTCAGTGGATCAATCCGCCGCGGTAGGCCAGCAGCGCGGCCTGGACCCGGTTGGCCGCGCCGATCTTGGACAGCACCGCGGAGACGTAGCCCTTGACGGTGGCCTCCGAAAGGTGCAGGCGGGAGCCGATCTCGGCGTTCGAGAGGCCCTGCCCGATCAGCCCGACCACCTCGCGCTCGCGTTCGGAGAGGGAGGCCAGCATCTTGCGGGCGGGTGCCGCGGCACGCTGCTCGTCGCGGTGCGCGTGGACCATCCGGGCGGCGACCCCGGGATCGAGGACGGCGCCGCCGCGGTGCAGGTCGCGGATCGCGCGGACGAGCGCGGTGGGGTCGATGTCCTTCAGCAGGAACCCGTTCGCGCCGAACCGCAGGGCGAGGCTGACGTACTCGTCGATGTCGAAGGTGGTCAGCATCGCGACGGTCGGAGGCTCCGGCAGGCTCTGGATGGCCCGCAGCGCGCGGATGCCGTCGTCGGCGGCACGCATCCGGATGTCGAGCAGAGCGACGTCGGGGTGGTATCTCCGGGCGGCCTCGACGGCTGATCTGCCGTCGGTGGCCTCGCCGACGACCTCGATGTCAGGCGCGCCGGACATCATCGCGCGCAGCCCGGAGCGGACCATTTCCTCGTCGTCGGCGAACATCACCTTGATCAACGGAAGCCTCCGGCAGCCGGTGGAGCGGGATCGCCACTCCGGGTCGAGGGTTTGGTTACCCACTGGTAGTGGGGGTATTACAGTGAGCAATCCGCTCGGAGTCAAGATGCCCCTCACCCACGCGTCCGGCGACCAGCTAAGCTGTCAGGCAGTAGCAACCTGCCCTCGTAGCTCAGGGGATAGAGCACGGCTCTCCTAAAGCCGGTGTCGAAGGTTCGAATCCTTCCGGGGGCGCAATCCCCTGGTCAGAGCCTGACCAGGGGAGCTACGCCGAGCCTTCCCACGGTTGACTCCCGTCTTTCGGTGGCGTGATCGTCGGCCGCTCCCCCAGCGCGGGTGCCACGTCGTCGCCCACCACGCCGCGTCCCATGTAGTCCTCCTGGGTCGTGCTGATGCGCTCCGTCTCAGCCACTCCGTGGGCAGTCTTGGCGACGGACGGGGCATACAACACGATGACGCGGCTGCACCTCGACGACTGGCCCCGCATCGCCCGGGCCGACGAGACAGACCTCGCCGCGCCGCTCGACCGCTGCCAGATCTGGGAGCGCGATGCTGATCCCGACGGCCGCCAGCTACCCCGCGCCAAGCGCCACGACGACAAGGCGCTCGCAGCCGTACAACTCGACCACATCCGCAGCTAGAGCCGCTGCCCCACCGCAGCGCACGCGGCTGCGGTTGCTGATGTGGGTGGTTTCGCCGGCCAGGTCGTCGCCGAACCCGGCCAGCCGCTTCGCGCAACGACTGGCGGACAACGGAATCCTGCCGTCAATGGGCTCGGTCGGCGACTCCTACGACAACGCGCTGATGGAGAACTTCTTCTCCACGCTGAAGATCGAGCTCGTGTCCCGGGACTCCTGGCGCACCCGCGACGGGGCCGAGAACGTGATCTTCAGCTACATCGGCAGCTGGTACAACACACCAGCACATCATCCCCGCGTCCCCAACCGAATCCAGGTAACCAACCCTCCGAGCATCACCCCGAGGGAGACACCCTTGAGCGCGGGGCTCGTTGGGGAAAACCGCGGGCCTTGACCGCGCGGCGGAGGCGGGCGTTGACGCTCTCGATGGCGTTTGGTCGAGCAGATCACCCGCCGGATCTCGACGTCGAAGGCAAGGATGGGCACGAACTCTGCCCAGGCGTCGTCCCAGAGCCGGACGATGGCCGGATAGCGGATGCCCCAGGCGTCGGCGAACTCGGCGAAGCGGCTCCCGTGCCGCGGCCTCGGTCGGGGCGGTGTAGAGCCAACCCTCTCTCGGTGAGATCGGGCGAAGGCTACAGCCGATCACGTAGGGTGCCGGGGTGGCGACATTGCCGGAGAACTCACTCGGCGCCTTCCTCAGGTCCCGGCGCGAACGGCTCGATCCCGCCGAGGTGGGCCTGCCGGGTTCCACTCGTCGGCGCACTCCCGGCTTGCGGCGCGAGGAGGTCGCCCGGCGGGCGGACCTCAGCGTCGAGTGGTACACACGCCTGGAGCAGGGCCGCGGCGGGCCGCCGTCGGCACAGGTGCTCGACCGAGTGGCCGATGCACTGCTGTTGAACCGTGCCGAACGAGCGCACGTTTTCCAGCTCGTCCACGGACAAGGGGCCGATGGGCCGCACGCAGGTGCGACTGATCTCGACTCCCGTTTTCGCAAGGTGCTCGACGGATTCCCGTACGGGCCTGCCTACATCAAGAACGCGGCCTGGGACATCATCGCCTGGAACCGGGCCGCCCGCCTGGTCCTGTGCGATTACGAGACCCTGCCCGCACCGGACCGCAACGTGCTGAAGATCCTGTTCCTCGATCCGGCCACCCGGACACTGCTGCCGCGCTGGGAACACGAAGCCGCGCTCGCCGTGTCGACCTTCCGGGGCGAGCTCACCCGCTGGGGCGTCACCGGCCAGGCGGCCGGTCTTGTCGAGGAACTCCGGGCCCGCAGCACGGACTTCGCCCGCATGTGGGAAGCCCACGACGTCGGTGCGCTGGGCGAGGGCGTCAAGCACCTGGCTCATCCCGTCGCCGGTGAGCTTTCGATGTGGTACTCGTCGTTCGCGATCGACGACGAGCCTGGACTCGGGCTGGTGCTGTACACACCCGACAGCGAGGTCGACACGCGCCGGATCCGGCACCTGTTGAACGGCTGAGGGGTACTGGTCATACCCGGATAAGCGTGGCGTGGCTGGCCGTGCGGCTCCGAGGAAGCATGAGCAGGGCAAGCTTCCTCGGAAAGGAACGTCAATGGCCACGGCACATCCAAGCCCCATCGAGCAGGAAATTCGACAGCGTATGCAGGATTGGAAGGCGTCCTTTGCGGCCAAGGACGTCGACGCCATGATGTCCTTCTACGCCGACGGTGACGCCTTCAGCGCCTTCGACCTCATGCCACCCATCGAGTTCCGCGGCGGTGACATGTGGCGCGAGAACTGGGTGTCGTTCTTCACCGCCTTTCAGGGACCACTAAACCTCGAATTCTCGAGCATGGAGGTGCACGCGGCGGACGAGCTCGCCGTCGCCCGCGTGTTCGTGCGACTCGTCGGTGTGATGAACGGCCAGGACACCGACATGTGGGTTCGGACGACGAACTGCTTCCGCCGCATCGACGGCCGATGGTTGATGATCCACGACCACGTCTCAGTGCCGCTCGACTTCGCCACCGGCCGGCCGCTGACGCACCTCACACCGGAAAAGCCGTTCGGTGAGTAAGACGATGAACGAACAGACGGAAGCCGCGCTCGACCGACTCTCGCACGCGTTCGTCAATCCCCTCCGATCGCCGATCCTGCACACACCGGCGGAGGAGAACCTCGAGTTCGAGGAGGTGACCTTCCCGTCCGCCGACGGGGTGCCGCTGGAGGGATGGTTCCTGCCCGCCGGCTCCGACCGGCTGATCGTCGCCAACCACCCGATGGGCTTCAACCGCGCAGGACTGCCCACCCACCTGGAGCCGTGGGCGTCGATCTGGGGGCCGAGCGGCAACGACTTCGAGGTCAACTTCATCCCGGACTACCGGATCCTGCACGACGCGGGCTACAACGTCCTGGCCTACGACCTGCGCAACATGGGCCTCAGCGGCGCGGCGAATGGCGGCGCCGTCACCAGCGGCCGCTACGAGGCCCGTGATGTGCTCGGCTCGATCAGGTACGTGGCTCGCCGTGCGAGCACGGCGGGCATGAAAGTGGCTCTGTTCAGCCGGTGCCTCGGCGCGAACTCGACCTTCGCGGCGATGCGCCAGGACGCCAGCGCGTTCGAGGACATCCGCTGCCTGGTGGCCTGCCAGCCCGTCTCCGACCGCGTCATCATGAGCCGCATGCTCGACATCCTCGGCGTGGGCGCGGATCGCCTGGACGAGCTGGACCGGCGGATCAGGCTCAGCACCTCGATCGGCTTCGACCAGCGGCCCGACGCGGCATGGGCCCGCCACGTACGCCTCCCGACCTACCTCTACGGCGTCCACGACGACTCCCTGACCGTGCCCGCCGACCTCGAACAGATGATCGAAGCGATAGACGTCGAGGACAAGGAGCTGGCCTGGGTACACGGCACCACCGCCCGCTGGGACGGCTACCTGGAGTTCCAACGCCGCCCAGAACCGATGTTGCAGTGGTTCGACCGCCACTTCGACTGACATCCGCCCGCGAGACGGGCGTGCGGGCTTTGCCACCGGTGCGACCGCAGGACCGGCGAGCCGACCACGCCACCCACCGTGATCGCGCCACCGAGCACGTCGCTCAGCCGCTCCAACACGGGCAGGCCGTAGTGGCCGAGCACGCTCAGCGCGCCACGGAAATTCTCAGCTCGACTGTCCTAGCTCTTGCTGGACGGGCCGCGTCTGCGCGGTCAAAGATGCGAGCAGGGCGAGCTGGTCCCTGCCCTCCGGACGCGCATCGGTGGGGTGGTAGATGACGAGCAGCTGGTCGTTGGCTTCGTCCACGGTGAGTTTGGAGAGGTTCATCTCCATCGGACCGACCTGCGGGTGATCGATGAGGACGGGGCCGCCCCGGGCTGGACGCACATCGTGCCGAGCCCAAGCCTGCCGGAACGCATCGCTGGCCAGCGACAGCTCACCGACCAGTCGCACGATCCGCGGATCGTCGAGACCGGATCCCACGTGCTTGCGGAACATCGCGACCATCTCGCGCGGGTCGAAGAGCATTCGCTCGTCCGGGTTGAGAAACACCGCACGGAGCAGGTTCTCACCGACCCGGAGGTCCGGGGAAAGGGCCAGCGCCAGCGGATTGCTTGCGAGCACGTCAAAGTATCGCCCAGAAACGAACGCGGGCATATTGATCGAGTGGACCAGCTCTGCGATCCGGGGCGTCACCGTCTCGCGGCTCCGGGGTGCACGACGCGTTCGTGTCTTTGTGGCACTCAGTTCGAGAACGTACTCGAGGGAGGGATCGTCGAGTTTCAGCACCCGGGCGATGGCTTCGAGGACCTGCACGGAGGGATTTCGGTCGCGCCCTTGCTCGAGGCGCAGATAGTAGTCGGCGCTGATGCCCGCGAGCATGGCCACCTCTTCGCGGCGCAGCCCCTGTACCCGACGGCGGCCGTCCTCGGGCAGACCGACATCCGCCGGGGAGACAAGCTCCCGCCGGGCGCGCAGGTAATCGCCGAGCCTGTTCTCGCGGCTCCTGCCGGTCTCATTCGCCATTGTCATCGAGAGTAGTTCACCTGGGGTGGCGTTGCCTGGTCCTGCCACTCCCAGGGTTGAGGTGGCCTTCCTCATCGGCCGGAGGTACCGCACAGTCCATGGGAGCGCGGTCCGCTACCGGTACCACCGCTCGTCTAGCAGAGCCACAACAGACAGGGAGGAGCCTCGTGCCCACGAAACGTATCGCTCTCGTCACCGGAGCCAATCAAGGCATGGGCAAGCAGGTCGCCAAAGAGCTGGTCGCCGATGGCATGACCGTGTTCGTCGGGTCTCGTGACCTCGCCCGCGGCGAGGCGGCAGCCGCAGAGATCGGCGAGGGCGCCATCGCGCTCCAGCTCGACGTGACCGACACCGCCTCGATCGCTTCGGCCGCCGAACGGATCCGCGACGAGACCGGCCGGCTCGACCTTCTCGTGAACAACGCCGCCATCTCCACCACCCGCACTGACATCGACCTGGCCGAGTTCCGTGCGACCTCAAAGGCGAGTATGGCTCCCCTCGACGAGGTACGGGCCGTGTGGGAGGTGAACGTCTTCGGCGCCCTGGCGATGTACCAAGCCACGCTGCCGTTGCTTCGCAGATCATCGGATGCGCGCATCGTCAACGTCACGAGCGCACTCGGATCGCTGACAACTGTCGCAGACCCGGCCTTCGCGTACCGTTCCACCTTCGGACCCGCCTACGCCGCGTCGAAGACGGCGCTCAACGCTGTGACCCTGTCGATGATGATCGAGCTGGAACACAGCGACATCAAGGTCAACCTGGTCTCGCCTGGGTTCGCGAAAACCGCCCTGGTCAACTTCGAGGGAACAGAGTCGGTCGAGGACGCCGCCCGCGAGGTGGTGCGCGTCGCCCGCCTCGGACCCGACGCACCCTCCGGCACCTTCACCCGCTGGGAAGGCACGGGCCTCCCATGGTGACCGGCTCCGAACACAACGGCTCAAGCCCGGCAACGCACCCGGCGAAGGGTCGCAAGCGCTCGCCACAGGGTCGGACCTGCCCGGCACCGACGACGGGCAGGTCCGAGGGAGTCGGCAACACGGTTGCCGACAGCGCAGCCCGATGATCACTCGGTTTACGCTGCTCCGCCGCGCTGGAGGGCCCGTCGGCGACCGCGGCGACGGGCCCGACCCTCGACCGCTTCGCCGTGGAGGCGGCCGCGACCCCGGACGCGTCGCTCGCCGCCACGGCCTGTTTCGCCGTGCAGGACGCCGACCGCATCCACCGCGCCGGTCCGGTGCGCGAACTCGGCGTGCACTCCCAGTCCCGCGTGGCGGCCCTGCGTGCCGCCGCGCTCCCTCACCTGCGCCGGCTGGCTGCTCTTCTCGACGAAACCGCCAGCTTGACCGTCCGCACTCCGGTTCGTCGCGCGCGTAGAAGGTACGCAGGCGCGGCCGGGCTCCTGCCGCTGGCCGAACCGGATTCGTCCGAAATGGACGATATCCATACCGAAGAGCGGTACCGGGAGCACCCGAACGAACGCCCGGCCCCTCTCGCACTGCGCGCCGAACTCGCCCGGATCCGCCGCAGTGACTTCGTGGTCGGCAAGGAACGTTCCGAACGTGGTCTCCTCGCCGTCGGTGCGCCGGTCCGCGACGCCGACGGCACGGCTGTCGCCGGGCCGGCGGTGTCGATGCCCTCCGTGCGCTACGACCGTCACGGGCTGGGCTCTCGTCGGCACGCACAGATCGGCCGCCCACGTACTCGAGTCCGGCCTCCCCTGCTCTGTGAGGAGCGTCACAGTGACGTCTCGCCTCGGAACTATATAGCATGCTATATATGCTGCTCAGAGTGCGTTGGGGACCGTTCGTCCTCGTCAGTGCGTTCGTGGGATTGGCGGCGAGCGTGCTGTTCCTCGCCGTCCCCGCGTCGGGATGGTTGACCGGTCTGGCCGTTCTCGCGGGCGCGGTCGCGTACGCGATGATGGCGACGAACCTGTTCCTCGCGATCCGGCGGCCGATACTGGAGAAGCTGTTCGGCCCGCTCGATCGCGTGTACGCCGCCCACCGGGTGATCGGCACGAGCATCGTCGGCGTGCTGGGTGTGCACGTGGTGCTCATCCCGATCGCTTCGGCGGTTGAGCGGGGCGAGAGCCTCCTGGACAACCTGAGCGTGGCGATTCCGCTCGGCGTGTTGGGCACGTTTCTTCTCGTCGGGTCCATCATGTTGGCACACAGCAGGAAAGTGCCCTATGACCGGTGGCAGCGGGTGCACATGGCCACTGGTGGCGCGTTTCTCGTGTTGACGCTGCACATGGTCATCGCGGCGAGCGGCTGGTTCTCCCTGGCGAGTCCCATGGGCGGCCTGCTCGGTGGTTTCGCGTTGCTGGGCCTCGGGAGCTTCGTCGTTCGACTGGTGGACAAGGCACGTGGCGGCGCCCGCTACACGGTTGTCGAGACGCTGAAACGAGAGCGTGGGCTGGAGGTCGTGTTGCGACCGGAAGAGGCCCGTGGCATCGCCCCGCATCGTGCCGGCCAGTTCGTGTTCCTGACCGCGAACGACGAGACACATCCGTTCACGGTGACGAGCGCGGCAGGCGTTGAGCAGCTCAGCGTTCTGATCCGATCGTCCGGCGACTGGACGGACCGCGCGCAGACTGGCCTCGCGGTCGCCGACCGGGTGCGGGTTGACGGGCCGTTCGGAGCGTTCACGCCCTCGGTCGGTGTTGACGCCCCACCACACCAGGTGTGGATCGCCGGTGGTGCGGGGATCACCCCGTTCCTGTCCGTCCTGCGCGGCTCGCCCGAGGTGTCGGGCGGACAGGTCGAGTTGGTCATCGCGGCGCGGCACGCGGGTGATGTGCCATGCTGGGACGAGCTGTCCACTCTGGCCAGCACGAGGTCGTGGCTGACCCTCACGCCGGCGTTCAGCGCGCGGGGCGGCCGGCTCGACGACGATGCCGTCGACCGCCTCGTGGCGGGCAAACCCGAGGGGACCGAGTGGTACCTGTGCGGGCCGGTCGGGCTCACGGCTATGGTCGAGCGCAGACTCCAGCACGTACCGGACGCGCGGGTACACCGGGAGCTGTACCAGTGGCGGAAGCGTTAGGAGGGCGATGAACTTCAACCGTTTCGACTCCGCCGGTTTCGTGATCAATTGGTGTGCGCGGGTGTTCGAGCGCCGTATGGCCGAGGCCCTCCGTCCCCTCGGGCTCGCCCCCGCCTACCTGCCCCCGCTGCTCACCCTGGCCGCAACGGGCGGCGCGACGCAGGGTGAGCTGGCGAAGGCAGTGGCGATCCAGCAGCCGACGATGGCGCTCACCCTTCGCCGAATGGAACGTGACGGCCTGGTCATGCGGGTTCCGGACAAGGCCGACCAGCGGCGGGCCATCGTTCGTCTCACCCCGAAAGCCGAGGAACTCGTGCCCAGGGTGGAGGGGCTCGCGCGGAGCATCAACGAAGCGGCGTTCGAGGGCCTGCCGGACGACGCACCCGCACAGCTGATCGATTTGCTGCACCGGGCTGCCCACAACCTCGAACGGCCGGAGAAGGGCTGATCGTCAATCGGTGCGGAGAAAGCTGACCGCAGAAGATCACCGAGGTGTTCCGCATTCCCGCATGCATCGCCGCCTGGATCCCACCCGACATTCGTCGGACCCCTACCGTGTCCACGTACGACAACAAGATGCCTGACCTGCGGACACGCCATTTCGCACGTCATGACAGACCTGATGAGAGCCGTTGAGCGCGGAGAGGAACCCTCCCACGCGCCAGGATCGCTCCCGATCAGGAGGCGCTACGAGCGGGCGGCGCGGTCCGCCCACCACTACCGAATGTCCTTCACTACCACGCCGGACTTGATCACGACCTTGACATTCTCAGGATCGGACAATACGGCCGGATCGTCGAATGGGTTGCCATCCACGACGATGAGATCCGCGATCTTTCCTGATTCAACGGTACCGAGGTCGGCGTCGAGGCCCATGATCTCGGCGTTCCCGATGGTGGCCGCGGACAGTGCGTCCCGGAATCCGATGATCCGAGCCTTGAGTTCGACCTCGAAGGCCCGGCCGGCTTGCTGTGGTCCGAGCAAGTCCGACCCCGAACCGATTCGTACTCCGGCGTCCGTCGCGAGGGACAGGGCCTTCTGCATCGCCTCGCTGACCCCAGCCATTCTGTCGAGAAGTTCGGGCCCGATGCCCCAACTCTCGCTGCGCTGGCGCATTACCTCGAGAACCATGAACGTCGGTACCAGGGATGCTCCCGCATTCGCCATGAGTTCGGCTGTCGGCTCGTCGAGGTAGGTGCCGTGCTCGAAGCAGGTGACGCCGGCGGCGATACCGCGCCGGATGGCTTCGGAGTTGTGCGCGTGAGAGGTCACGTAGGTGTGGCGGGCGGTGGCCTCTTCGACGGCCGCCTTCAACTCCTCGATGGTGAAGTGGACATCTCGGGGTCCGTCCGCGAACGAGACGACGCCGCCGCTTCCGTACACCTTGAGCTGTGTCGCTCCTCGACGCAGCGCGGTCCGGGCGGCGAGCCGTACGCCGTCGGGGCCATCGCAGACCAGCGCACGCTGGAACAGACCGGGAATGCACAGCGCAGCGTCGGTCATCCGGTAGGGAGTGTGGCCGCTACCGTGCCCGCCGGTCTGCGCGAGGGCAGGTCCGGACGGATACATTCGTGGCCCACGGACCAGACCGGAATCGATGGCCTGCACTATTCCGCCGTCCAGGCCCGCCAGGTCACGGGCCGTGGTCACCCCGGCTTCCAGTGCGAGCTCGCAGTTCTGGAAAATGCCGGCCGCCACACTCGCGATGGAGATCAATCCCTCGTCTCTGATCGCGTTGACGGGAAGTGCCTGCCCCAGGTGGGTGTGCGCGTCGATAAGACCGGGCAGGCCGAAGTACGAGCCGAGGTCGAGGTCCTGATCACCGAGTGGCGGCCGATCCTTCGATCGAGTGACCGTACCGAATCGGTCCCCGTCGATCGTCACGGTGACGTTCTCGGCCGGATCGGCGAGCGTGGCGTCATACAGGCGACCGAGGCGCAGCGAACGGACCATCGACTCGACCTCCTATCCGTGAACCACTGTCCAGGTCATGATCGCTTCTTGCGCGCAGCAGCTCCAGAAGCAAGTGTTCGACGCCGACCGGCGATGGTTCGACAGATGTTCGAATGCGTCGATCTTCGCCATCTGTCGCACGATCGGACGGGAATTCGTTACCGCTGTCCGATGTACGCCTCGCCGGTATCCGGCAGAGTTCCGAGAAAGTCCGCGGGAGGGAAGTGTCATGCGATCCGACGTCGTGGTCATCGGAGCCGGAGTGGTGGGCTCGTCGATCGCCTTGGAGCTTGCCCGCAGCGGCCGCAGTGTGCTCGTCGTGGACAAGGCCGGCGGTGTCGGGCACGGATCGACCAGCTCGTCCAGTGCGGTCGTCCGGTTCAACTTCTCCACCTGGGCGGGCGTAGCGGCGTCCTGGGAGTCGCGATTCGCATGGGAGAGCTGGCGAGACCACCTCGAGGTCGATGATCCGGCCGGCTTCGCTCGCTACATCCGCACCGGCCTGGCCATGCTGGACGTTGCCACCGCACCGCGACACCTCTACCTGCCGCTGTTCGACCGAGCGGCCGTTCCCTACGAGGAGTGGGACGCGTCGCGGCTCGCCGCCAGCGTTCCCGGAATCGATGTCGGCCGGTACTGGCCGCCGAAGCCGATCGCGGACGACCGGTTCTGGGAGGATGCCGACGATCGCCTCGGCGCCGTGTTCACGCCCGACGCCGGATACGTCAACGATCCGCAACTGGCGGCCCAGAATCTGGCCACAGCGGCACGGCAGCGCGGCGCCGAGTTCCTCCTGCGCCGTGCGGTCACCAGCATTGAGCGCCGGCACGACCGGGTCAGCACGGTCGGACTGGACGACGGCACCCGCATCGACTGCGGCATCGTGGTGAATGCGGCCGGCCCGTGGTCGGGACACGTCAACGCGTTGGCCGGCGTGGGTTCCGACTTCACCGTGCACGTCCGCCCGATGCGGCAAGAGGTTGCGCACGTGGCCGCTCCCCGAGGTTTCCCCGAGGACGGGATCACCATCGCCGACATGGACCTTGGTACCTACATGCGCGGCGAGACCGGCGGCGCCCTGCTCGTCGGCGGCACCGAGCCGGAATGCGATCCGTTCCACTGGCTCGAGTCGCCCGAAGCGGCGAATCCGGCTCCGACGACGGCGGTGTTCGAGGCACAGGTGACCCGTGCCGCCCGGCGACTGCCTGAACTGACGGTGCCGAATCGCGCCCGCGGGGTCGTCGGCGTCTACGACGTCGCGGACGACTGGACCCCGATCTACGACCGCACCGAGCTCGACGGTTACTACGTCGCCGTGGGCACCAGCGGCAACCAGTTCAAGAACGCGCCGGTCATCGGCCAGTTCATGAGCGAGATCATCAATCAGGTCGAGAACGGCGCCGACCATGACGCCACTCCCGTGCGGTTCGTCGCCAAGCACACCGGCGCCACGATCGACCTCGGCGCGTTCTCCCGGCGCCGGCCCATCAACGCGGCCAGCTCCGGAACCGTCATGGGGTGACGCCACCACTAGCTCTGACAGCGGCCGGCGGCCGCGAGCCCGCGCAGTTTGAGCCCCATGTGCAACATCAGACGATCGTCGCCATCGCGGAGGTCGCAGCCGGTCAGCTGCTCGATGCGCCGGATCCGGTAATAGAGCGTGCCGCGGTGCACGCAGAGCAGGTCCGCCGTGCGCTTGACGTCGCCGGCGTTGTCGAGAAAGGTTTCCAGCGTCCCCATCAGTACTTGCTGGTCGTTGTCCGCGGCCTGGAGCCTCGCCAACGGCGGCACGTCGGCCGCCCGCACCAACTCGTCGGTCGGTATGCGTAGCAGGATGTCGTACGGGCCGAGAGATCCCCATCGAGCCACCTCGCCGAGGGCCGGGACGAGCCGCGCCGCGCGCACGGCGAGCAGCGCCTGGCGGTAGGAGTTGACCACCAGCCCGAGATCCGTCACCGGTGCGCCGATACCGACGGCCAACCGGGCGTCTGGACCACTGAGAGCGCGGAATCGCGCCGTCATGCGTTGCGCGACGGCGTGGAGAAACCGCGTTGTCGGCTCTTGCGGCCGGGCGAGCAACAGCCAGGCCCGCGATCGGTGCGCGAAGACCAGCCCGGCGCATTCCGGCTGGGCGCGCAACCCGTCCTCGACAGCCACCTCCACGGCTATGTCGTGCGCTGCCTCGGCGCTCGTGGCCGGGCAGTGGTGCGCAGCGACAACCTGGTAGTGCATCGGCTGTTCACCGAACAGCTGGTCGGCGGCCAGTTCCTCCGCGGCCGCTGCCCTGGCCGCCTCGTCGGCGGACACCAACTCGCGCAGGATCGACCTGCGGCGGGCTCTGGAGCGTTCGCGCACGAGCAGGTCGCGGTGCAGCAGGACCCCGGCACGGGCCGCGGTCCGTGCCGCCATCTCGATCTCGTGTTCGGTGAGGCGGACGGGTCCGTCGTCGATCAGCCACAGGAATCCGAGGAGACGGCCGGCGGACCGGACCGGCGTGCACAGCCGAGCCTTGGCGCCGGGAACATCGAGTTCCACCCGGCCAGGCTCGGTCCACGTCGAGATGCCGAGTTCGAGCACCGGGCGGGTGAGCTCGTCGGGGAGCGAGCGGTTCAGCACCGCGGTCACTCTGAGCGGATCCTCGTCACCGAAGTGGCGGCTGGCCGCGAGCAGCCTGACGGACGGATCGTCGATCGCCACCGAGCGGTGCAACTGCTCGGCGAGTTCGTCAACGAGTGCTTGCACGTCTTCGTCGGCCATCGCGGACCTCTCTGGGTGCGCCTCAAAGGCGGACACCGAGTTCGTTCAGTGCGAATGCCAGCCATTCGGTCTCTTGCGCGATCTCGACCTCGACGGGTGTCGCCCAGCCATGGCCCGCGTGTTCCCAGATGTGGAGCAGGATCGGCGCGGTCCCTGCCTGCGCCGCCTGCATCCGGGCGGCCCATTTCCGGGCCTGCCACGGCGGGCATCGCGGATTGTTGGCGCCGGCGTCGACGTACACGGCGGGATAGTCGGTGCCATCTCGGACGAGGTGGTACGGCGATATCGACATGAGGTGCACGACGCCGTCCGTGTCGGACGTCTCGCCGAACTCCCGTGCCGTGACGCTGAGATACGACGACCGGAACGCGCCGAGGAGATCGGTGATCGGCACTCGGGGAACTACTACCCGCCACAGCGACGGTCGCTGGGTCACCGCGACGCACGCGGTAAGTCCTCCGTTGGAGAAGCCCGTCAACCCGAGCGCGGAACTCGACGCGACACCGCTCGCGGTGAGGTCCTCGGCGACCGCGTAGAGATCGTCGTACGTGTTCTGCTTGCGGTCGCGGCGCCCTCCGTTCCACCAGGCGAGACCGAATTCTCCTCCGCCGCGCAGGTGTGCGTGCACGTAGGTCCCGCCTGCGTCGACGATCACTCCCGCCTGCATCTGGTAGACCGGCGAGAGGCCAACGTTGAAGCCACCGTGTGCGTAGACCAGCGTCGGCCGGTCCGGCCGTTCGGCCATGTCGGACCGCGAGATGACGTGGTACGGGACGCGAGTCCCGTCCGCCGACGTGGCCCACCTGTCCCGCACGGTGACGCCGTCGAGTCGCACCTCGGGTTCGCGCAGCACGTCGAGCTGGTTGGTGGAGCGGTCGTGCCGATAGACACCCCAGGACGCCGTGAAGGTCGCGAACGGGAAAACGAAGTGCTCCTGGCCGGCGCGAGCCACCAGTTGCATCAACGGTTGCGCCTGCTCACCGATCGCACCCTTGCCGGGGAGGTCCAGACGGCACACCTCGGCGCCGTCCGGCGAGATCACCCGGACACGTGAGTAGGTGTCGACCCATTCCGACACGTAAAGCTCGTTGCCCACGCGGGTCGTGCCGCGAATGACCGCATCCGACTCTCCGACGATCTCGCGCCACGTTCCAGGATCGGCCGGGGCGACGGAATCCATCGCGACGGAGACTATTCGTCCTCGGTCGGCGCCGATCGTCGTCACCGCTACGTAGTCGTCGCCGACGATGTTCCCGTAGAACGCATTGTCCGCCACCGTGACGAACGGTTCCCACTCCCGTTCCGTGGCGGTCAGCCGGCAGCGAGCGAGGGCAACGGGTGCGCGGCGGCCTCCCACGGCGGTTGCCCAGCGTCCGTCGTCGGAAGTCTGGACGAGGACGTACTCCCGGAATCCCTCCGGCAGCGGGATGTTCTCGGGTTCCGTGGCGGCAGGTTCGCCGAGCCGGTGGTAGAAGACCCTCTGCCGAAAATCGGACAGCGGACCGACGAGGGCCAGGTAGAAGAACGCCGTGCAGTCGGGAAGCCACACGACACCACCGACCCAGCCGTCGTGCAGGACACGTTCAATCATGTCCGGGAGCTGTGCCCCGGTGCGCACGTCGTACAACGCGATCTGGTTGTGTTCGCTCCCGTCCCGGCAGATGCCGACGGCCAGGACCTCGCCGTCCGGGGACGGAGCGAACCACGGCAGGGAGGGCGGCTCGGAGCCAGGTTCCGCTGCCGGAAACTCGACGACGATCCGCTCGTCCCGGTACGGCTCGCGCCCGACCACGACGCGGGTCACGCCCGCCACGACCTCGGACCGGAACCAGCCGGACCTCGTCTGAACCGGAACGTCGGCGAACCGTGGGGCCCGATGCCGCAGCACCGACTCGCGCACCGCGTCCAGCTGTCCTCTGCCCCGCACGTAGCGGGCCGCCAGCGCTGCTTGTTCCGCCTGCCACTGGCGGGTCTCGTCGCTGTCGTCCTCCAGCCAGCGGTAAGGGTCTGGAATCGTCGATCCGGCGAACTCGTCGGCGGCGTCACACACACGTGTCGGCGGCCGAGTGTATTCGGTATCGGGCCCCATCGGCGCGCTACTGACCGGCCTCGACCGGCTGGAGCATCTGGTTCCGCTCGATGATCGCTTCCTGTGTGGGCGGCACGATGAGCGCGGCGCCACCCTCGACCGTGCCCTGGGCGAACTCGACATAAGGCCGCATGCGGGCCTCGTAGCGCGGGAACGCCGTGACGTGGTCGCCATCCGATCGGTCGAGCTCCTCGGCGAGGAACTGGGCCCCGATCATCGCCAGGGACGTGCCCCGGCCCGCGAGCGGGGACGCACAATAGCCGGCATCGCCCACGAGCGCGACCCGGCCCCGGTGCCAGGTGGGCATGTGAATCTGGCTGACCGAATCGAAGTAGATGTCGGGGTCGTCGCGCACCGCGTCGAGGATCGCCGGGACCTTCCACGAACGACACTCGGCGAACTGGTCGAACAGGATTTTCTTCTTCGCTTCGACGTCGCGGTAGTCGTAGTCGATGAGATCCGACGCGAACATCATGACTGCGATTGCCTTGTCCTTGAACCGGCCGATGCCGGCCAGGTGCCCGGGATAGTTGAACATGGGGTTGATCCGCTCGGCTTCGGCATCGGCCTCGCCGGGCATGTCGATGCTGGCGACGTAGAGACCGAGATGCCGGATCCAGTTCCGCTCCGGACCGAACACCAGCCGCCGCACCGTCGAGTGCATACCGTCGGCGCCGAGGACGAGATCGTAGCTCTCCGGGTCGCCGGAGGCGAACCCGACATCCACCCGGTCGTCGTGCTCGGCGATCGAGTTCACCGACTGGCTCAGCCGCAGGTCCACGGTTTCGGGCAGCGCGTTGGCCAGGATCCAGTACAGGTCCTCGCGGTCGATCTCGATGTCGTCGGGCGAATCGCCGATGTCGTCGGGCAACCGGCCGATGGCCGTGCCGTTCTCGTCGACGAAATGCACCTGCTCGGTCATGCGGATCCGCGCGTCGTGGATCGCGGGCAGGAGGCCCATCTTCTCGGCGATCTCGATCGCGTCGCCGCGGATGTCGATGGGCGAACCGTTGCCCCGAAGATGATCGGCCCGCTCGACGATCGTGACGTGATGACCTCGAATCCCGAGGTCGTATCCGAGTGAGAGACCGGCGACACCCGCGCCGGAGACAAGAATTTTCATGCGTTCTCCTTAAAAGCGACGATGGGACTCTTAGCGCGCCGACTGCGACGGGTGGGCGAGCACGAAATCGCGGAGCAACCGGGCGGTTTCCTGCGCGAACTCCACCATGAATCCGTGGCGCGCCCCCGGCATCACCTCCAGCCTCGCCCCGGGGATCGCGTCGGCGATCTTCTGTCCGATGTCGGGAGGGGCCGCGGGATCGTCCTCGCCGTAGATGAGCAGGGTGGGCGCCGTGATCTCGGGTAGGCGATCGGTGACGTCGAAGCCCGGGATCGCGGCCAGTCGCCGCGCATCCGCCTCCGGTGAGCGGTGGACCAGTATCGACCTGAGCTCGGCCACCACCTTCTCGTCCGCTTGCCCGCGTTCGGACAGGGCGAGAGCGAGCATCCGCGCATCGCGCTGCGACGGCGACAGCTCGACGATCTCGGAGACCGCGGGTGTGTGCAGCGCCGAGGCGTTGGAGTAGGTGGCGCCGACCGTCAGCGACTGCACGACGTCGGGCACCGATACCGCGACCTGCAGGGCGATGAAGCCGCCGAACGAGGATCCGAAGATGTGCGCCCGTTCGTACCCGAGTCCCCTGATGAGCGCGGCGCAGTCCCCGGCCAGGTCGGGGATGCCGTAGGGGTCGGGCGGGTTGACCGACGCTCCGGAATCGCGCTGGTCGTAGGCGATCGCACGGATGCCGGCACCGAGCAGGGGCCGGAACGTGTCCCACTGGATGTGGGTGCTTTCGCCGCCGTGCAGCAGGATCACCGGCTCGCCGGAGCCGGACTCCGCGTAGGCGATCTCGATCTGGCCGGCCTTCACCGTGCCCAGTGACGTGCTCACGCCTGCTCCTCCGGGTTTCCTCCGGTGAACGTCCCGCGGCCGTTGGTCTGCCCGGGCAGGCGCTGCGCACTCGGCGATCGTTCGCTGATCAACTCGATGATGTAGTGCGTGACCGTCTTGTCACCCACGTTGCGGATGCGGTGCGGGGTGAGGGGCTCCGCGGTGCCGACCGTCTGGAACAGCACGAAGCCCGGCTCAGCCGCCAGCGAGATCCCCCAGTCGAGGTCGCCGAGGTTCTGCCCCACGGCCTGCCCGCTGTCCGGCCACAGGACCAGGTGGTCGTAGTGGTGCTGGTGGAAGTCGAACATGCCGCCCGGCTCCAGCGTCATCGACCAGACGCGCACCCGGTCGTTCTCGAACACCAGGGTGTCGCCCGGGGTGCTCGGATAGGTGGGTCCCACAACGCTCACATCCTTAAAGAGACTGATCGTCTCTTTAAGGTAGCCTTGATCCACCGAGGTGTCCACCGAGGGGTAGATGGGAAAATCAGAGGCGTGCCGGAGAACGTGGAGACCTCGGAGACGGCCGACGCCGGCGCACGACCCGCAGCGCGACCGGGCGGCCGCAACGCTCGGGTGCGGTCGCAGATCCTCGCGGCGACGACGGAGCTCGTCGCCCGAAACGGCGTGGCCGGCCTGCGTTACGAAGAGATCGCCGAACTCGCCGGCGTCAACAAGAACAGCGTCTACCGCAACTGGCCGGACCGCACCGAACTCGTCAGCGACGCGCTACTGCAGTACGCGGAGGACTCCGCACCCCTCCACGACACCGGCAACCTCCGCCGCGACCTGGTCAACTTCTTGATCGTGTTCTCCGAACGCCTGTCGAGCTCGATCGACCGGGCCATCCTGCAGGCCACCATCGCGGCACCCGGGAACACAGATCTCGACAAGGCGGTCCGAGCTGCCTACGACCGACGACTCGCCATCGCCCGAAGGCGATTCGACAGCGCCGTCGAGAAGGGCGAGATCCCCCCTGTCGACAGCTACTTCGTCACCGAACTGCTGTCCGGCCCGGTGTACCTCTACATCAACCGGCGACGCCACCCCTTCACCCGGGAGGTAGCCGAGAAAATCGTCGACATCGTCCTCGCCGGGATCCACGCCACCACGCCGTAAGGTCCGATCAGCTACCCGCTCTTGGGGTGAGGCCGCTGGTCACCCGTGGTCCCACCCGTTGGTGCTCCCGCCGGGGGCGCGCAGGTCAGCGGCGGGTTTCCGAACCGATCGGGCTCTTACCGGGTGGCGGTTGCCCGCCTGGTGTGCCGGTCTCGTGATTCCGCGGGCCAGCACCGCGCCGGAAACCGGCCACGGCGGTGATGGCACCGAGGCCGGCGAGGATGCCGATCGCGGCGAATGCGGTGTGAAAGCCGCCGAGGCCGGTTCCGGCCACAAGGACCGTTGAGACCGCGGCGACGCCCGCCGCACCGCCGATCTCGCGCATCGTCTCGATCAGGCCGGAGGCGAGTCCGGATTCGGATTCGGTGACGCCGGACAGCGCCCCGATCTGGAGCGACGGTCCACAGAGGCCGAAGCCGAGCCCCGCGAGCAGGAACGCCGGCAGCAGGTCGGTGAGGTAATCGCCGTCCCCGGGGACCCGCGTCAGCCACACCATCGCGGCGGCCATCAGGGTCAGGCCAGTGGCCAGCAGGCGGCGGACGCTCACGGTCGTGGCGAGGCGGCCGGCGACCACCGATATCGCGAACTCGGTCGTCGTCGTGGCCAGCCATGCCAGGCCGGTTTGCGTCGGCGAGTAGCCGAGCTCGTGCTGCATCAGCAGCGATCCGAGGAAGATGAACGAGAAGAACGTACCGAACGCCAGCAGCGCGGTGACGTTCGCCGCGACGAGCGTGCGGTTCCGCAGGACTTTGCCGGGCACGAGCGGGGCCGGGGAGCGTTTCTCGACCCTGACGAACACCGCGATCAGCGCGCCGGCCACGCCGAACCACGCCAGCGTGGCGGGCGAGGTCCAGCCACCGGTCGAAGCGTGATGGAGTGCGTAGACGAAGGCCAGGAGCCCGCCGGTCACCGTGCTCGCCCCGGCGACGTCGAGCCGCCCGGAACGGGCGCCGCGCTCGTCGGCCGCAAGACCGGTGATGGCCAGTGCGATGAGCACCAGACCCACCGGAAGGTTGATGAAGAACGCCCACCGCCAGCCCGGACCGGCGGCAATGAGACCGCTCGCGACCACGCCCACCGTTCCGGCCGCTCCGGCCACGGCCCCGAAGATGCCGAGGGCCCGATTGCGTTCCCGGCCCTCCCTGAAGGCCACGGCCAGCAGTGACAACGCCGCCGGTGCGATGAGCGCACCACCCAGCCCCTGCAGTCCGCGCGCCGCGATCAGCACGCCACCGTCCTGCGCCAGACCCGCCAGCAGCGATGCGGTGGTGAACAGGCCAAGGCCGGCGAGCAGGACGCGGCGCCGCCCCAGCAGATCGGTCATCCGGCCACCGGCAAGCAGGAAGCCGCCCAGTAACAGGCCGTAGGCCACGACAACCCACTGCACGCTGCTCTGGCTGACGCCGAGGTCGTGCTGGATCGAGGGCAGGGCCACGTTCACGATCGCGATATCCAGGCCCACCATCGCCTGCGCGGCACAGGCCAGCCCCAGTACGAGCCCCTGGCGCGGGTGTGCCGACTTCTGGTGCGCTGCCGGTGCGGCGGCGCTGTTCCCGGAACTCTCGACGACGGCCATGGTTCGACAACCTTCCGCTCGCTGCCGGCTCAGCGGCGGTAGCTCGGGATGGGCTGGCCGGTGCCGGTCGCGATCAGCTGCGGCAGGCTGGTGCTGATGTAGAAGGTCCAGCCGCTCGAGCACGCCTCGAAGCACTCGGACTCCGCCGCAGTGAGTCCTTTGTGGGTGAAATGCAGTGTCGTAGCCCGCGCGTCGGCTGTGATGTCGAAGATGACGTCGGTGCCGGTCCACTCGTCGCTGTCGGCGACGAAGGTGAGGTCCGCGTCGAGGACGTGCCAGACGACCCGCACGCCCGGCTCGACCTCGGTGAGCTGGAACCGGGCGAAGCGGATGCCCCTCTTGCCCTGGGCGACCTCACCGGCATGGGCGTAGTCGTCGGTGAAGACGAACTCGTCGTGCAGGGCGACCGTGTCACCGATGATGTTCTCGTTCCACCATCCACGCACGTCGGTGATGGCGGCGAAGACCTCCTCCGGGGACTGGTCCACGGTCATGGTGGCGGTCAGGTACTCGGTGTTCGACATCCTCGTTGCCTCTCTCCTTGGTGGGTTTTGCCCACCGACGAAGGAGGCCGCGCGGGATCGACATCGGTGCGGAAAAAGTTCGAGAAAGTTCGACGGCGCTGGTCAGAGGCTACGGAGCCGTGCGGTCAGGTAACGGCGTTCGGCTTCGGTCGGCGCCAGTTTCAGCGCCTCTTCGTAGAAGGAGGCGGCCTCGGCGAGGCGGCCGTCCCGGCGGAGCAGGTCGGCCCGCGTCGCGGGCAGCAGGTGGTAGCCATCGAGCTTGCCGGACCCGGCGAGCTCATCGACGAGAGCGAGTCCCGCGGAGATTCCCTCGGCCATGGCGACCGCGACGGCGCGGTTGAGCTCCACCACCGGGGACGGCGCCAACCGCGCGAGCTCGCCGTAGAGAGCGGCGATCTGTGGCCAGTCGGTAGCCGCGGCGTCCGGCGCGGTGGCGTGGCAGGCGGCGATCGCGGCCTGCACCTGATACGGCCCGGAGTGCCGCATGGCCAGCGCTTCGTCAAGCGTGGCAACACCTTCGGCGATCAGTGCGCGATCCCACCGGGACCGGTCCTGGTTCTCCAGGGTGACCAGCACGCCGTTGTCGGTGCGGCTCGCGCGGCGGGCTTCGAGCAGCAACATCAACGCCAGCAGGCCGCGCGCCTCGGGCTCGGCCGGCATCAGCCGGACGAGCATCCGGGCGAGGTGGATCCCCTCAGCGGCAAGGGCCCTGCGCCCATCCGCTGCTTCGTCGTAGCCCTCGTTGAAGATCAGGTACAGCACCGCGAGCACAGCGGTCAGCCGCGGGGGCAGCAGCTCCGCGGGCGGCACGCGGTACGGGATGCCCGCCTCGACGATCTTGCGCTTGGCACGCACCAGACGTTGCGCCATCGTCGTTTCGCCGGTCAGGAACGCCTTGGCGATCTCGCCCGTGCTCAGCCCGGTCAGCGTGCGCAGCGTGAGCGCGACCCTGGCAGGGAACGGCAGCGCGGGATGGCAGCAGGTGAAGATCAACCGCAACCGCTCGTCCGGCACCTCCTCCACCGGCGGCTCGATCGACGCACGCTCCAGCACCGCGAGCTGGCGCAGCTTCGCCGCGCCCACCGTGTCCCGCCGCAGCCGGTCGGTCGCCCGGTTCCGGGCCGCCGTGGTGAGCCAGGCGCCCGGACGGTCGGGAACCCCGTCGCGCGCCCAGGTCTCCAGCGCGGCGGCGAACGCGTCCTGCGCGCAGTCCTCGGCCAGGTCCCAGTCCCCGGTCAGCCCGATCAGCGTGGCCACCACCTGGCCCCACTCGTCCCGGTACGCCGCATCGACCGCGGCCCGAACGTCTTGCGGCGCGGTCATTCCCACACGGGGCGCACCTCGACACACCCCTGGCTCGCGTAGGGATGCCGTGCCGCGAGCGCGATCGCCTCGTCCAGATCGGCGCACTCGACGATGTCGATACCGCCGATGAAGTCCTTCGTCTCCGCGAAGGGACCATCCGACACCAGCGTCTCGCCGTCGCGGACCCGGACCGTCGTCGCGTCCGCCACCGGACGCAGCCGCGCGCCACCGAGGGTGCCTCCGCGCCGATTCACCTCCGCCTCGTACGCCTGGTACGCCGGGTCCGCCGCGATCTCCTCCATGGACGGCGACGCCTTCTCGTCGTCACAGATCAGCAACACGTATTTCACGGCTCCACTATGCCCGACATCTCCGGCCTGCTCGAACCGTCACGCCTCGGACACCGTCCGGAGACGCTGTTCGGCCCGGCGCGCCGGTAGGCTCGAGACGTGAGCTGGGGGACGGTGGGGGCGCCGTGCGACGCTGAGTTGGTTCGTGCCGCGCAGTCCGGTGATGGGCGGTGTCTGGGGCTGCTGCTGGCCCGGCATTGGGCGGCCATGCGGGCGGTCGCGTTGAGCATTCTGGGGCACCGGCCGGAAGCCGACGACGCGCTGCAGGAGGCGGCGCTGACCGCCGTGCGGCGGATCGGCGACGTCCGGGATGCCACGGCGGCCGGGCCGTGGTTGCGCATGGTGGTGCGGAACGTCTGCCGGACGCAGCTGCGTGGCAGGACGGAGCTGCCCGCCGACCAGATCGAGCTGCGGGCGCGGCCCGCGCTCGGGGCCGATCCGGCGGAGCTGCTGGACCAGCACGCCGCCCGGGACTGGGTGTGGCGCGCGCTGGAGGAGCTGTCGCCGAACCTGCGCCTGGTGATGATGCTGCGGTACTTCACCGAGGTCACCGCCTACGACCAGATCGCGGCGCTGTGCGGGGTACCGGTGGGCACGGTGCGCAGCAGGCTCAGCCAGGCCCGCACCAAGCTGGCCGACGCGCTGCTGGCGACGGCCGACGCCGTGCACGGCGACGCCGCGGCGGTGACCGGGACGCGCCGGGCCGAGGCGGAGGAGATGCTCCGCGCCGCGGAGCGCGGTTCCTACGCCGAGGTGCTGGCGGCGACCTGGTCACCGGAGGTCGAGACGACCTGGCCGAGGGGCGACCGCACCCGGGGCCAGGACCATCTCGTCCGGACGATGTACGGCGACGTGGCGGACGGCGTGCGTTACCGGCTGACCAACGTCGTGGCGAGCAGCGCCGTGACCATCCTGGAAACCGACCTGGTCAACCCACCCGGCGATCCCTTCCACTGTCCGCCGAACGCGGTCTGGGTCGAGTTCCTGGAGGAAGGCCGGGTCCGGCACCTGCGGGTTTTCCATCCCGCTCGGTAGCACCCGCCCCGGTCGGCGGTCAGGCGGCGGAGCGCTCACCGGCGGGCCGGCGGCGGAGGGCCGGGCGCTGGACGGCCGGGGGAAGGTAGGCGGACTGGTCGGGGGCGCCGATGTCGGTGCCGGGCGGCACGATCTCGTCGATCCGGTCGAGAATCTCGTCGGTGAGTGTGACGTCGACGCCGGCGAGCAGGTCGTCGAGATGTGCCATCGTGCGCGGCCCCAGTAGTGCGCTGGTCACGCCCGGATGAGCGATCACGAACGCCATCGCGAGGTGGGTCATCGGCAAGCCTGCCTCCGCGGCGAGCGGAACGAGCTTCTCCACGGCGTCGAGTCGGCGCTCGTCGTTGAGGCTCGTGAACATGGCAGCGCGGCGAAGGTCGGTCTGCCGGCCCTTGCGGACGCGCCCGGTGAGCATGCCCTTCGCGAGCGGGCTCCACACCAGCGTGCCCATCCCGTAGCGCTGGGCGGTGGGCAGCACCTCGGCCTCGATGCCGCGGTTGAGGATCGAGTACGTCGGCTGCTCGGTGCGGAACCGTGCCAGACCGCGCCGCTCGGCCACCCACTGGGCCTCGACGATCTCGGAGGCGGGCATCGTGGACGACCCGATCACCCGGACCTTGCCGCTGTGGATCAGGTCCGACATCGCCGACAGCGTCTCCTCGATGTCGGTGTCGGGGTCCGGCCGGTGGATCTGGTAGAGGTCGATGTGGTCGGTCCGCAGGCGGCGCAGCGAGTTCTCGACGGCGGTCATGATCCAGCGCCGCGAGTTCCCCCGGTGATTGGGGTCGTCCCCCATCGGGAGATGCACCTTGGTCGCCAGGACGACGTCGTCGCGACGCCCTTCGAGCGCCTTTCCCACGATCTCTTCGGACTCGCCGCGGGAGTACGCGTCCGCGGTGTCGATGAAGTTGATCCCCGCATCCAGGGCCCGGTGGATGATGCGGACGGAGTCGTCGTGGTCGGGGTTGCCGATGGACGCGCCGAACATCATCGCGCCGAGTGCGTAGGGGCTGACCTTGATGCCGGTCCGGCCGAGGGTGCGGTACCGCATGTGTCGTCTCCAGAGGGTGGTGGTCGAGGTGTAGTAGCCGGTCTGTCGGTGCCGTACCCTGGACCGAAACGGAAAGCTTTTCCGGAACTATACGGAACAACGTTCCGGTTATGCAAGCTAAGGAGGGTCGTGGCGGAGAACACTGCGCCGACCAGGGGTGACGCGCCGCGTCGGCTGCGCGCCGACGCGCAGCGCAACATCGACTCCCTGCTTGAGGCGGCGAAGACCGTCTTCGCCGCCTCAGGCGTGGACGCGCCCGCGAAGGAGATCGCCGGCCGGGCTGGCGTCGGAGTCGGAACGCTGTACCGGCACTTCCCGCAGCGCTCGGACCTGGTCAAGGCCATCGTCCAGAGCGAGATCGACGCCTGCGCCGATGCGGGACCGGCACTGAGCGCCGCACACGAACCAGCCGAGGCACTCGCGAGGTGGCTTCACCGGTACACCGAGTTCCTCGGCACCAAACGAGGACTCGCGTCGGCGCTGCACTCGGGAGATCCGGCGTTCGACGCCCTGCCCGGCTACTTCATGCAGCGGCTCGGCCCCACCCTCGCCACCCTGCTCGAAGCCGCGGCGGCCAGCGGCGCGATTCGTGCCGACATCAGCGCCAAGGACCTGCTGTACGCCGTCGCCAACCTGTGCGTCCCCGTGGCCGGCCAGGGAGCCGAGTACAGCCAGCGCATGGTCGCGCTCCTCATCGACGGACTACGCTACGGCGCCGACCGTCCGCGGTCGTGATCGAAACCGGCCAGGTCTCACCGTGCTGTCGCATCCGCCGGGATACTCGGAAACTGAACAGGCGATAGCGCGTCACCGGCTGGAAGCCCATCCGCAGGTACACGGGCTCACCATCCCTGCTGGCCTGCAGCGTCGCGACGCTCAGGCCGCGCTCGCGCCCGGCGCGCAGCGCCGCCGCGGTGAGGGCCGTGCCGATCCCGCGGCGGCGGTGGCCGGAGCCGGTGGTGACGACGTAGACGCCCGCGACGCGGTTGCTGATCGAGGTGGCGGCGGTGCCGACGACGCGGCCGTCGAGACGGCCGACGAAGCGGATGATCTCGTCGTTCCGCCTGGTCCGGTTGACCTCCCGCTCGATCGTGGCCACCACCGCGGTATCCGGGACACCCATGGGAGACGAGTAGGCCTCGACGAACTCGGCGATCCCCCTCGTGTCCTCGACCGGCTCGATGACCAGACCGGCGGGCCCGGTCGCCTCCCACGTCCGGTCCAACCGCACGGCCAGGACCGGCATGGTCTGGACCTCCGTCGCACCCAGCGACAGCAGGCCCTCGGCGACGCCGGGATCGCTGTCGGCACCGACCCACCAGAGCCAGCGCGTGCCGTTCAGCCGGCGTCTGGCCTCGGCGACGGCATCGTCGAGCCGACGACGACGCAGCCGCAGCACCCCGTTGAGGAGAGGATGCGGCAGGTCACTGCGGTACAGGGGCAGGTCGGCGTCGACCGGATCGGTGCTGCCCCAGCCGAGCCAGTAGGCACGGCTGTTGGCCAGTTGCGGCATCAGGTCGTGAACCGAGTCGACAACGTGTGGTGAAGGTTGCATGCCCACAAGATGCGAGCGCGACGCGGAAAGTTCGAAGCCCGCCACGTTTTCTTCGAACCCGTTTCGGCTCAGGCCCCGCCGAGCCGTACGCGAAGGTCTCCTCGTGACCACGTTGCCGGACAGCAGGGCCACGACCGCGACGGTCGCCAGCGACAATGCCACCCACGGCGAAGACCAGGAGCGTGCCCGGCGACCGCGGAGGGCCCGGCGCAGGCGTCGACGATGCGAATCCCGCCGGACGTGATCACGACTTGGTGACATCCGTCCATCGCGAGGTAAACGACGGTCAGTACCGCAGGCGGGGTCAGGGCAGCGACGTCGATGAACAGCGGCAACGCCCTCACGCACGGCGAGCACCAGCACACCCTGCACGAACACGCTGTCCGAGTCCGGCGGCGTCGCACACGAGGTCGGCGGCGACCATGAGTCGCCCTGCACCGTGATGCGTTCCAGGAAGACCGCTTCCACCATCGACGTCATGCGTGTCCGGCAAACGAGCCCCTGGACGCGGTCGCGCTCGCTCGGTAGGCCAGCGGATGATCAAGGCAGTATCCGCCTCACCCCGGCCCACCAACACCAAGCAGGCGTTGCCCACCGATTCGAAGGATCGATTCAGTGTGTGCGCGATGTCGCGTGGAGGGGAGGTCGCTGCCCCCGCTCTTCGAGACTATTCGGGGCTTCCTTTCGGATCCTCCTGTTCTCCACCGGACTTTCACAGAGTGCCCCTCAGGGACTCTTCCATCGCCAAACCGAAGGCGGACATACTGCAAGGAAGGAGCGAGCGAGTTTGGGCGACTGAAGACGTAGAGAGGCAAGACTGGGAGCGCAGCCCGAGCCTGAATGCCGACGGGCTCCGCAGACCCGCTGACTGCTGTCCTCGCCGGCAGTGGGCACTCTCTTCGGGCTGACTCGGTCAGAAGTGGCCGTCAGCGCCGTCAACCACCGCTGTCGCTCTGAGCGGTCACCGGGCAACGAGTAGGACTACAGTAGTGTTGGCGTTGTTCCTTGACGCGATGTGGGTTCATCCGTACAGGCCTTGTGCGGCCGATCGGCACAGAGGGCCAGTCACAGCAGCGAAAGCGAACGGGTCGCCCGAGAAGGCCTTCGAGGCGACCCCGAAGGGGCGGCACGGCAGAGCCGTCCGCTATTCAGGGGGTACGTGTGCACGTGGATCAGGAGCTCCTGCATCACTTCTACGACCTAAGGCAGCTACTTATCGACAAATGGGCACCAGCGATCATTGTAACACTTGCCCATGGCAAAATGCGCCGCGCTGACATTCTCACCACCATCAACTCTTTCACATATGGAGAAGAATGGACGGTTCAACCGAAACAATTGCAGGACAGCATCCTGTCCAGAACATTGAAGAGGATGACAGAAGAAGGCCTCTTGGTGCGCACACAGGAGGACCTCAGATCTTTTCCCGCGGAGGTCTACTACTCGTTGAGTCCGGAAATGGAGGAGTTCCTGACCGTTGTCGAGCCCGCGGCAGCGTGGGCTCGCCGTCACGCTGATCTGCTGGCACGGGCGAAGGCACACCGACGGCAGACTGAACATGGCGATGCTGACCAGTCGGGCGGGGTGGGTGCTGATTCACCAGACCCTAGCCCTCGCCTCGCGTAGGAAGTGGCGGCCCCCGCGTGACGACGCCCGACCACGAATACGCAACGCTGGTACGAGTCGGCCACCCGATTCAGCATCGTGGATAGTGTTCTCGCGTGCACGTGGGGATCGGTTGCGACCTGTTTCCGTTCGCCGTGTCGACGCACTCGGCGGCGGGCCCGGCCACGTGGTGACGGGCACGGCCGGTGGCCACAGGATGGCTTTGAACTGCCCGGGGCGCGTCCCCGTGGGCGCATGATGCCGCGCCAGCTCAGCAGCAGCCGCTCAGCATCGTGCGGATTGGGCGCTGGCGCACGTGTCGGCCAACCATCGAGAACACCCTGCTGCTGATGAACTTACGTCGAGCGCGACCTTCAGCACGTTCCTTGCGAACGGCCCCACCAGAGCGTCAGCTCCGGTCAACGTCTGCCCGCGTACCGCAAACCTCGGCCGCCATCAACACCACCCGCCGCGCGCCGCCGCGCCGCAACGTGGCGCAGCCGACTCTGAGCGACGCCGCACAACGGCAGGACCTTCTGGTGCGGAAGATCAACACGTTGTCCGCCTACTCGCACTTTGACGATTCCCAGTCGCGCCGCGGACGCACACCTGGGCCATGGTGCAGCAGGTTCTTGAAAGGCCCCTCCTGGCTGTGAGCACACGCCCGCGACGGCTCCCGGCCCGAGCCCGATTGGAACCGCATCGGGTGAGCCGTAGCCCGGACGAGTGAAGTACGTCCCGAGGAGACCAGTGATCCGCGCTGCGGTGCCGTACTGACTTTGAAGTCCGTATGGCCTCGTGATGTAGACCTGAGACGGCCGATGGGACCTACGGTGAAGGAGATCCACTATGAGAGCTCGACTTGAGTCGAGCATCGACGCCGCTCAGCCTCACGGATCGTTAGTCGAAACTGCGCTCTCAAAGTATCGCCACGAGTTCTGATTACGTGTTCGCATATAGGACAGAATCGTTCGCAATCTGGAATACCCTGGAACGTGTTCGTGAAGTAGATTCATAACAAGCCTGGATATGAAACTCCTGGGGGCCGCGACGAGTATGCTCACGAAGAAGAGTCCGTGCGCCTTGGGCGACTATCGACCGCCATACTGTAGGCGCAGCGACGAAAACGATCCATTGCCTCGCATAGCTGAGATTGTGCAAGAGCAGGGATTCTTGCACTTGACAATGGACGACCTGAGTCGGCAACTCCGCTGCTCCAAGTCGACACTGTACTCGCACATTCCTAGCAAGCAACTGCTCGGACCTATCGTCTCGAGGCTACTGTTCAGAAAAATTCGCCAGCACCTTACGTCGACATTTGCGGAAAAACTTGGACCGACTGAACGGCTGGCGGAATTCGTCGTGATATCGATCCTACACTGGCAGCGCACCAGCACCACCTTCCGCGAGCAACTCGCAAGCACCGCTGCGACCGCCAGGATCTATGAAGCCGGCTTGCGCCACGCCACCATGTACCTGGAGAAGGTGTTCGCGGCCGGAATCTCCGAGGGAACGTTCCGCTCTGTGCATCCCACCTTCGCGGCCACCGCAGTAGTCAGGCTGGTCGCGGATCCGGGATCGCGACCACTCAGTGAGCATGATCCGGTGATCGCGTCCAAACGAGTAGAGACACTTCTCGACTTTGTCATTCACTCCGTATTGAACACGACGTCCGGCACCGACACCGTCAATTACTGGACACGACAATTTACATCGTTACATTGCCATTCATTGGAAACGTGAGCGTGATAACAGAGGAACAACTCCTCAATACTATCACTCGGTAGCCAGAATTTGCCTGGAGGGTTTGTGACGGGGGAGACGCATGTCGGAGATGTGCTGATCACCGAGCAGCCGGATGTGATCACCGCCATGATCAACCGGCCGACCGTGCGTAATGCGATAAACGAGGACGTCATCGATGGTTTGTGGGCAGCCCTAAACCTGGCGGTATCGCGCACTGCCAAAGTGCTTGTCGTACGCGGCGCGGAAGGGTGCTTCTGCTCAGGCGCCGATCTGACACTACTACTACGACTCCGTCGTCGACCACCGGCGCTCAGCCGGTTCATGACACGTCTGGGTGACCTTCTCACCGCATGGGAAAATGCGCCGCTTGCGACCATTGCGGTCGTCGAAGGGTACGCCGTCGCGGGAGGTTGCGAGCTCCTGCTGGCGTGCGATCTGGCGATCGCGTCCTCCACGGCGAAGATCGGTGACCGACATGTGGAAAACGCTCTCGTCCCCGCCGCCGGCGGTTCCGTCCGCCTCACACGGGCACTGTCGAAAGCTCGCGCTCACTACCTGCTGCTTACCGGAGATCTGCTTTCGGCCCAGGCCGCCGCAGAGTGGGGCTTGGTATCGCACGTCGCACCACCGTCACATCTACACGAGCATCTCGGTCGTATCATCGACCGGCTCGTGACGAGGAGCCCGGACGCGCTCGCCGCCATCAAGGACATGATGCGCTACGTATCGGAGCATCCCCTTGAGGTATCACTGAGGCTCGAACGCGAAATCTTTCTCGCCCACAGCGCCACCCCTGATGTCGAACAAGGTCTGCACAAATTTCATGCGCGAAAGACGTCCCGTCCCGGTATCAGCGGTTCGACAGGAGGATTACACCGGCCATGAGCATCGGAATTCTTGGAACTGGTTCGTACCTACCACCAGCCGTCCTGAGCAGTATCGAGCTCGGCGAGCGGCTCGGCGTGGGGGAGGAATGGATAGTTCGCAGAACGAAGATCCGTGAAAGACGTGTCGCGGGACCCGACGAAGCCACCTCCGACCTCGCGGCTCGCGCGGCCGAATTCGCGCTCGCGTCAGCAGGTCTTTGTCCGCTCGATATCGATCTGATCGTCGTCGCGACATCGACGCCTGACCAGCCGATACCAGCGACCGCCAGCATGGTCCAAGCACAGTTGGGCGCTTTCCAGGCGGCTGCTTACGACGTCGACGCCGTGTGTACCGGCTTCCTCTATGCACTCGTCTCGACTCACGCCCTGCTGCAGGCGCGTCCCACCCCCGCCCGCGCGCTCGTGATCGGCGCCGACATCTACTCGCGCATTCTGGACTACGATGATCGGCGAACGTGCGTACTGTTCGGGGACGGCGCAGGCGCTGTCGTGCTCGGTCCGGTCAATCCGGGTAGCGGTTTACTGTCGAGCGTGCTCGCATCGGACGGCACGATGGCCGATTACGTCCAGATTCCGGCGGGCGGAAGCCGGACGCCGACCAGCGTCACGACCGTCAAAAGCCGACAGCACTATTTCACAATGCGAGGCCGCGAGGTTCGTGAACTGGCCACAAAGGTATTGCCGAGGACCGCTGACGAGGTAAGTGCGGCAATCGGCGTCAACGTCACGGACATCGATCTCCTCGTACCTCACCAGGCTAATGGCGTGCTGCTGGATGAGCTTTCTCAGGCTCTCGACATGGACGGAGAACGCATGCACCGAACAGTTGAGCGGTACGGCAACACCGGCGCCGCGTCTGTTCCGATTACCTTGGACGAAGCGGTTCGGCACGGAAAGCTGCACAGTGACGATCTCGTCCTGCTGCTGGCGATTGGGGGAGGAATGACTTGGGGTGGCGTAGCCCTCAGGTGGAGTCGTACTGCAAACCTCGATGCGGCATGACCCATGTGCGACCACAGGATTCTCGAAGGCCGCGTCGTTATCATTACAGGCGCGAGCCGCGGCCTGGGACGTGAACTTTCTCTGACGTTCTCAGATCAAGGCGCTCATGTTGGCCTTCTCGCACGCGACATCGCAGCACTCGAGGAGGTGTCCAGCCAACTGGCCAATCCCAGCATCGCCGTCCCCTGCGATATCGCGACTCCGAGGTCCCTCGAGGATGCCTTTGCGAAAGTGAACGCCACGATGGGGCGAGTGGATGCTGTGATCGCCAACGCCGGTATCGCAGCTCCGAGCTCAAAGGCACAGAACTTGTCGGTGACAGAATGGACCAGGGCTCTTGACGTCAACCTGACCGGATCGTTTCTCACCGCACAGGCCGCGTATCCGTACCTCGCCCGAACGGGGCACGGTCGGTTGGTCCTGATGTCGTCGGTTATGGCGGCTATCCCGCGGCCGGGCCTCGCCGCCTACGCGGCAACGAAGGCCGGAATCGAGGGACTGACCCGCGCACTGGCCGTTGACTGGGCCCGTGACAGCATCTGTGTGAACGCGATTGCCCCTGGGTTCTTCGACGCGGGGCTGGGCACAGCATTCAAGAACTCCGAACGGTTACGCGACGCGGTTCACCGGCGAACTTTACTGGGCAGGTTCGGCGAACCACGCGAGCTCGCGATGTTGGCAAGTTTTCTCGTGAGCTCTGCGAGCGGCTACCTCACAGGCCAGACACTTGGAATCGATGGCGGATACGGACGAGCCTGATCCGAAAACATACAGTTGGAGCAAAACACTATGCCGCATCATTTCCGGCCTCTGCTGGGCCGCTCACGTCCGCAGGAGTTCACCGCACGAGAAATCACGAACATCCGAATTCCGTCGGCCGTCCCCGATCAAACCCTGGGCGCCGACGCGTACTTGCCTGACGCCGACCGGCCCGTTCCCGCGGTCGTGACGTTGTACAGCTCACCGAAAGACGGTTTCGGCGGACTGCGGCATCGCCGTTATCTCCGCTACTTCGCGGAGCGCGGCTTTGCTGCCGTCTACGTCGATTGCCGCGGCTACGGCAGTTCGGATGGGGTCCCTCAGCCAATGGTGAGTCCGGAAGAGATAGCTGACGGCGAGCACGTGATCGACTGGGTCGCGCGCCAGCCATGGTGCGACGGCAGTGTGGGGCTATGGGGGCTGTCGCACGCCGGCATGATCACCCTCGGGGTCGCAGCACGCAGGCCTCCGGCGCTCAAGGCCATATGCCCGATCATGGGGCTTACCGACATCGAAACCGATCTGGTGCATCCTGCGGGACTGCGCGGCGGTATGGTCATGTTCGGACATCTCAGCACCTATGACTTGCTCAGCGGCTTTCAGCTTCCGCTGCGCAGTCACGATTACCAGAACCGGATGCAGGCGTGGAAACAACGGATCGAAGAGTTCACGCCGTGGTTCGTCGATGCCTGGCAGCTCCCACCAGGTTCCGCAGAGTGGCGGCAAAGAGCCATCGATGTGTCGGCCATCACAGCGCCCACATTCTGCGTCGCGGGGTGGCGCGACTTGTTCTGCGATGCGATGATTCGCGCCTACGAAAATATCACTGCGCCAAAGATGCTTCTCGCCGGGCCATGGACGCACACCTTTCCAGAGGCGGCAAAGGTCGGCCGCGCCAATGCCGCGGCAATCGTATGCCAATGGTGGGATCGTTGGCTTCACCATGGAACAGTCCACGATTCCAAAAGCGAGCCGGTGACATTCTACGTCCAAGGTCACGAGCCGAGATGGGTGCAGGCAGCGTCGTGGCCACCGCCGACATCCGAAACAACTTACGTGGCTACGACCGAGGGCGGCCTGTTCCAACGAGAGCCGGCAAGCGAGCGTTCCACGTCGGCGAATGCCACCACCGCTGTGCTCTCCAAGAGCCTTGATCCGACCGTCGGCGTGCTCAGCGGCCTGTCTGTGCACAGCGCGCTGAACTTCGGGTACCCGATGGATCAGCATGATGACGACATGCGGTCGCTGGCCTTCACCAGCTCACCGCTGGACCACGCCATCCACATCGCGGGCCGACCTGTGGTCACGGTCGCCCTGACCGAGGCGACTACGGCAGATCGCTGCGTGGTCAAGTTGTCTGACGTCGACGACAAAGGCAGGTCGCTGCTTATTTCCAAAGGCTATCACGACCTGCGAAGCCTTCGTCGCGGATCGGAACAATCGTGCACGGTACGCGTCGAACTCGATCCCACGTGCTACACACTCCCGGCCCGCCATCGCCTCCGACTAATCGTAACCGATTCCGATTTTCCCCGGCTCTGGCCGAGCGGCGAGGAAACCACTGTCGCTGTCATCACTCATAGACGGGGCCCGACTGCCGGCCGGACCAGCTCACTCACGGATGGAAAGCAAGTGACGTCACTGCGCCTTCCACTAGCCGATCCCACACAGTGGGAGGACGTCGACTTCGCAGCTCCGGACCGGCCGGCGAGTGTCCGACCTCGTAGATCCCCTCCTGAGCACTGGGAGGTGGCGCGGGATCTGGAGCGAGGGACTGTACGAGTCGGGTTCGATACCACGATGTCGGGCCACCACATTCGTGGGAGCGCGAAACTCTGGAAGCGACATATGGCCGTATCTGTAGCGACAGGCAGCCCGACGCAGGACCAGCCGAGCCTCATCGCGAGCGGCACCGACTGGGCCGAAACCGAAACGGGCTCGGCAATCGAAGTAACATCGCGCATCGAAATGGGCACAGACTACGCTCGCCTCACCGTCTCCACACGTGTAGATCAATGCCTAATGGCGGAACGCACGTGGAGCTTAAGTCAATGAGCACCTACGGAGATCCTGACGCGGAAGTCGTTGTGCACCCCCACTTCGACGAGTGCGTGGGGTGTGGCCCGAAGAACAGCGGCGGCTTGAAGCTGCAGATCCATCAAGGCTCGGACGGGCTTTGCCGCACCCTGTTCAGGGTGTCGGCCGAGCATCAAGGCCCGCCTCGGGTCGCTCACGGGGGAATCCTCGCGCTCGCCCTCGACGAGTTGCTCGGCACGGCGGCATATCAAGGACTTGGGCGAATGCTGGTCACGGAGCACCTGCAAGTCTGGTATCGGAAGCCGACGCCCGTCGGCGCCTTGGTCTACGCAATGGCCAGGCTTAAGCAGGTCGACGGACACAAGGCCCATCTTGTGGGCGAGGCACGCCTGAACGCGCCAGACGGCACTATCGCGGCACAGGCGGCCGCCACGGTGGTACTGCTCTCCCATGAGCGTTATCACGCACTCTCTGGCCCGCCGGAAGCCGCCTCGGGCAGTTGAGTACCCGAGGCGGCAAACCGTGGGATCAAGAGTCGATGGTCTCGGCCAACGGTGTGATGACCGCCTCAGGCGGAGGGGGTGTTAGCGGTGGTAAAGGACGGTCTAGTTCAGGCAGCATGCTTGCGGTCTCCGAGGTCGCCGTGCTGACGCAGGACCTCCGGTAGTCAGCAGCTTGTTGACCGCGAACTCCCATGGCTTGGTCGGCGAAGTAGGCAACCAGTCGTTGAAACTGCCGAGCATTGCGGTGTAGCGCGACGTCATGAGCCGCATCGGGTACCACCGCCGCGCGCAGGCAGGCACCTGGATTCAGCGCCGGAGCTTCCCAGGCTGCGAAGCGTTGCCCTGACAGCTCGAGGTCAGCGGGGCCAGCGTCGGATGTTGCGTCGGTCGCGCAGTAGATCGCGTTGTCGCCGCACGCCAAGGTATCAAATTCGCCATTAATGACGAATGTGGGCACCTTGATGTGTTTGTAGGTCCCGTCGTAGGCGCCTTCGAAGAAGGTTAACCACTCTCCGACGGATGCTCCGTTCGCCAGCTCTTTGTCCTTCTGGACCACGCCCGGATCAGTGTTGGGCTGGTAGTAGAGTTGAGGTACTTCCCGGCCGGCGGGCAGCGCCTGCAGGTAGCCCGGATCGATGGCCCACGGCTGCATGCTGGTGACCGGCGACAGAGCAGCCGGCGTCGCCAGCGCCGCGAAGGACCCCGCGGTAAGAAGATTCAGCCGAGTGCTGTAACCGGTGCCAATGTTGACTTCGGTGTCGTTGTACAGGGCCGTTTCCGTATAGGTGATGATGCTACCCAGCGAGTGCCCCACCAGACCGGTGTGCGGGAACCGGATCCCCGCGATCGTACCGTCCTTGAGTTTTTGGATGAGCTGGTGGACGACTGCGGCTTGTGCGGGGACAGTGGCCAGTGCACTCAGGGGATGTCCGCTACGGCCGATTCCAATGCGATCGATGTTGAGGGTCGCGTAGCCGTGCTGGTTGAGGTAATTGACTGTTGAGTAACGTTCAGGTTGATACGGGAAGTCCCAGTACCAGGTTCCGTAGCTGAGGCCATGGACGAGGACTAGTACCGCTGGCGGGTTACCCCTCCGGGACTCCGCGAGCGCATCGCGGCTCATGCACAACTCACCGTAAACGTGTGTGTCCACCCCACTCTCCGCGCCCGGAGTCATCAGGGTGGTCGCAGCGGGCAAGGTGGCAACGGGAAGGGACACCGGAATACCGCCTACAAACGGGCACACCTTGTCCTTGGCGGACGTGGGAGTGCCGAAATCTCGATGCGGTACATTTGACCTGCCAGCAGGGTTCCGGAGCAGTTCGTCGGGGAACTGGATATTTGACAACGTTTCGTATATTCCGCCCGTAGGCGCAGGTGGTGACTCTACACTTTCGGCGTTGGCCGGAATCGTCGAGGCTAACAGTGTTGCTGTTATAGTGGTAAGCACAAAAATCCACGGGCGGCGCATGCAGACTCCTTTGTCATGCATCTGGCTGGCGTTGACGGTGTAGCCGATTACCGATCAGCCGGCAAATGCGGCTATTTCGTTGGCGACGGTGCTAGCGCCCGCCTTGGAGAGCAGAATTGTGTGGTGGTTGCTGTCCGGGATCTCGACCGTACGCAACTGCGGGATTCGCAGTTCGAGTTCGGCGCGCACTCGCGGCGTGATAACCTCGTCCCCGGTGCCGGTGAGTCCCTGTGGTGCCGTTAACAGCAACGCAGGAACGCGGACCTGCTCCAAGCGCTTGCCGACGGTGTCGTGGTCCACCACATCACGCCAATCCGTTCGAACGCATTCCTCAGAGATCTTGGCCACCAGTTTGTTGTCCAGTTTCGCAAGGTCATATTCGAAGTGGACGCGCCCATACGCGTCGATTCCAGTCGGGTACACCGGCGTGTTACGATAGTAATCCAGGTACTCGTCGATGCTGTTCCATCGCCGCCTAAACTTGGCCAGAAAAGGACCGAGACGGAGATCGAGAAGCTCGTCGGGACTCATTGTGAGCGGATAATCGCGCCAGAATCCACCATCGATGAAGATCACGCTCTCGACCCGTTCCGGATACTCGGAAGTCACCGCACTGGCGACGTAGGCACCCATAGAATGGCCAACCAGAACGGCTCGGTCAACTCCGACCGAGTCCATGGCTGCTACCACATCAGCCGCATGCTGACGTAAGCCAAAAGGCGATCGCTTGGACGAGTCCCCGCGCCCACGGCAGTCGATCGCCAGGATCTTATAGTCCGCCAACTCACTGGCGAGTCCGACGAATGCACGTGATTGAGACGTAATTCCGTGGATGCAAACAAGAGGCCCCCGCGAACCGGACCACTCGGCGCCCGCAATGATTGCGCCGTCCGACGCGGAGACCATCAGGTTCTTCCATGGTCGAATCTGGATTTCTGTCATCGTTGACCCTTCCTCAGATGCATCGCCGAGACAGTGCTCGCAGCAGACACCACCCCTCAACGCCTGCACGGACGTACGCCCATCACCGTCAACCGATCAGCCGAATCGTCACCGTGAGTGCGTACGGTTTCGAACACGCTAGTACCCAGATTCGTACATCGATAGGGGTCTCACCCATCTGGGGGCCACGCTCCACCTCGGGATGATGTCTCGCCATCGCGGTACGATGGAGGGTCCGATCGTTCCGTAGTCGGTATCGCATGGAGGTGACGTCATGGCCCGGGTCTTCCCAGGCACACCGGGGGCGGCAAGCGGCCTCGCCCGCAAGCGACGCAAGATTGACGACGGCCGTCGGGAGGCGATTGTCGTGCAACTGCGCGAGATCATCCTCTCCGAGGGCTTCGCCCGGACGACGAGCGACGAGCTGTCTGCACGGCTTCAATGCTCAAAGTCGACGCTGTATGCCATCGCCTCCAGCAAACATCACCTGGTGGCCACCGTGCTCAAGCACTTCTTCAGGGAGGCGGCGGAGAACGTAGAGAAGGAGGTAGCGGCGATCGAAGATCCGGCAGCGCGCATCTCCACCTACCTTGCTGCCGTCGGAACGCAGATGCGCCGGATGTCCTCCACCTGTTACCAGGACATGCTCGAGGATGACGCCACACGTGAGATCTATGTGATCAACTCGGCCGCAGCCGCCCGCCGCGTCCGCGAACTCGTCCACCAGGGCGTTGACGCGGGACACTTCCGCCCAGTCCATGCCGAGTTCGTTGCCGAGGCTGTCGGCCTGCTCATCGAAGGCATTCAGAACGGCGAACTGCTGGACCGGACGGGGCTGTCGAACGGCGACGCCTTCATGGAGCTCAGCGACCTCGTGGTAACCGCGCTCACCAACCAGCCTGGGCAACAGGCAACCTGAGCCGCCTATCGGCATACCCTGCCACAGACCTTGTCGCGAACTGATGCGGGTACTATCGTACGTCAATCAGTACCAAACGACGAGGTGATGACCATGGATGCGCCACCATTCCCGCCTGGACCATGCGATCAACGGGTCGATGAACTTCTCCAGCGGTACAGCGCGGGAAACACTCCCACCAGTGAGCTTCTCTGTGATTCCCGGCATGATGAGGACGTCGCCTACACGGTGATCGATCACGACCTAGACGCTCGTATACTCACCTACGGTGAGCTGGAAGCTTCTTCACGCAGGCTGGCCGCAGCCCTGCGTGATCTGGGGATCGGTCCCGGGGACCGGGTGGCTACATGGCTCGGTAAGAGCAGTGAGCTGCTAGTCGCAGTGCTGGCGACGTGGCGGCTGGGGGCGGTGTACGTCCCGCTGTTCACTGCCTTTGCAGCGCCGGCTGTTCGCACTCGTCTGCGGGACAGCGGTACGAAGGTGCTCATCTGCGACGACACACAGCGACGCAAGCTGACCACCGAAGCGCTGCCCGACAACACCACTGTGGTAGTCGCCGGCGATCCGACCCATCCCGACGACGTATCGTTTACCGACCTCATTGACTCGACACAGCCTCTTGCGACGTCCTACCGGGACAAGCCCGATGATCCGCTCATTCAGATCTTCACCTCCGGCACCACGGGCACGCCGAAGGGTGTACTCGTGCCGAAGCGGGCATTGGCGGCCTTCCATGCCTACATGGAGTTCGGGCTCGACGTCCGTCGCGACGACGTGTTCTGGAATGCCGCCGACCCGGGCTGGGGATACGGGCTCTACTTCGGGATCATCGGTTCATTCTGTAGCCGGGTGCCGAGCGTGCTCGTGCAAGGCGGCTTCTCCGTGGAACGGACGTACGAGGTCCTCTCCCGGCTTCGTGTCACCAACTTCGCCGCCGCGCCCACCGTCTACCGGGCGCTCCGCTCTTCAACCGCGCCTATCCCCAGGGACCTGGCGATCCGAGCTGCCTCCGCCGCCGGCGAGCCGCTGACCCCCGAAGTCAACCAGTGGGCCGTTCGTGCCTTGGGCGTTGCAGTCCACGATCATTACGGCCAGACCGAGCTTGGCATGGTCATCAACAACCACCACCATCCGGAACTGCGCAAACCGTTGCGGAAAGGGTCGATGGGTCACCCTATGCCCGGGTGGACAGCCGCCATTCTCGAAATGGACGGCGACACCGTTGCACCGCCGGGCACATTGGGCCGGATCGCCTTCGACCTCCAGCGTAGCCCGCTGGCATGGTTCACCGGTTACGAGCGCGCTCCGGAGAAGACCGCAGAGAAGCACTCGGCGGACGGCAGGTGGTACCTGACCGGCGACACCGGCTACGTCGACGGCGATGGCTATTTCCATTTCCAATCACGTGACGACGACGTCATCATCATGGCCGGGTACCGTATCGGCCCCTTCGACATCGAATCCGTGCTCGTAACGCATCCGGCGGTGGCCGAGGCTGCCGTGATCGCGGCACCCGACCCCCTCAAAGGCGAGGTTCTCGAGGCCTACGTGGTTCCCCGGGACGATCTCCGCGATCCCGCACAGCTGACCCGCGATCTGCAGCAGTTGGTCAAGACCAAGTACGCCGCTCACGCCTATCCCAGACAGGTCCATTTCGTCTCAGAACTTCCCAAGACTCCCAGTGGCAAGATCCAACGCTACGTACTCCGTAAGAGGCGGGTCGAGCAGACGGAAGGCGTCGTGTCGTGACCCTTCACACCCAGCACCGAAAAGCTGCCTCAGTCGTGCCGGCCACCCCCTTGGCAGTGGAGCAACACGAAGGGGTTTGCTGGTTGCGGCTCAACCGTCCACATCGGCGCAATGCCCTGGAGCCACAGCTGATCGCCCGGCTCAACGAGGAGATCTCGCACGCGATCGACGACCAGGACATCGCCGTCGTGGTGATTGCAGGCAACGGTCGGAGCTTCTGTGCGGGTGCCGACCTGCGATACTTGCTGGGTCATGCCCACGCCGGGGGCGATCCGGTGCCCTTCCTGACCGAAGTCTCACGATGCTTCGACCGTATCGAGCAGTGCCCGAAGCCTGTCATCGCCGCCGTTCACGGCCACGTCGTCGCAGGCGGTCTGGAACTGGCGCTTGCCTGCGACATCGTGATCGCCGAGGCCGGAACACTGATCGGTGACGGCCACGTTCGCAACGGGCTTCTCCCGGGTGGCGGGGCGAGCACCCGTCTACCTCGCAAGGCTGGTGAACCACTGGCACGGTGGCTGATGTTGTCGGGGACACTGATGCCAGCGGAAAAGCTGGCCACACATGGGCTCGTCCACGACATCGCACCACCGGGACGACTGTCGCAACGTGCCGCGCACCTCGCGGGGCAGCTAATACACCCGCCGGCCCGCCAAGCGCAGGCTGGAGTCAAAGGCCTTCTCCACCAGTGGAACGACGAGCACGACTCGCAGCAACGGGAGCTCAAGGCGTTCGCACGACACTGGCGCAATTCCGACATCCGGCCAACATTGGAGCGATTCGTCTACGGACGACGAGGAGAGTGAGCGAGTGCGCAGGTACGACAACCACGTCGCGATGATCACAGGCGCGGCGCAAGGCCTCGGCCGCGCCATCGCAGAACGGCTTAGCATCGAAGGCGCGTCCGTCTCCCTGTGCGATATCAACTCGGTCGCATTGAAAGAAGCAGCAGCGAAACTCGACCCAGCAAGGACCGTTACCTGTCCGGCCGATGTCACTGACGACCAGCAGGTGAAGGAATGGTTCGCGCTTACGCTCAGCCGATTCGGCAAGGTCGACATACTTGTCAGCAACGCCGGCGTCATTCGTGACAACCGGCTCGAGAACATGGGCGACACCGACTGGGACGTCGTACTGGACACCAATCTCCGTGGCATGTTCCATTGCTGCCGAGCAGTGTTCCCGCACATGAAAGAGCAAAACTACGGCCGCATTGTCGGCCTCACCTCCATGTGCTGGCGCGGCAACTTCGGCCAAGCCAACTACTCGGCAGCCAAAGCAGGTGTGGTCGCGCTCGCTCGAACGATAGCGCTCGAAGGCGCGGCGCACGGCATCACTGCGAACGCAGTCGCACCAGGTCTTATCGACACGCCGATGCTGGCCTCGATGGACGCACGCGCACGCGACAAACTCGTATCCCGAGTACCGCAGAGACGAGTAGGCCGACCGGAGGAGATCGCCGAAACGGTCGCGTTCCTCTGCTCAAAGACAGCCGGATACATCACCGGAATCGTCCTTGATGTGGACGGTGGCATCGGCATCGGCTCGAGTCTCCGCTAATGGATGCATTGAACATTCAGATACAGAAAAATGGTGACACCCGCTGTCTGTGCTGCGGTGGAACCGTGCTTACGTTCTGCATACCGCCGAAGAAGGTCGACACATCATCAACAACGTGCCATGAACAGTGGGGAAGGATTGAACGAGGGTTGAGATCTCCCGCCCTTTCCTTCACGCGGTGATGGATCTGGTCGAAGCAAGCCAGCCGGTGCCCGATGTCGCCCGAGATGTGCTCATGAGCACACAACGGTCTAGGCCTGGCACGTACGGGCGCATCGAAGGGCATGCGGCCGAGCGTCCCATACAACGAGGAGGCGGAGCCGGCCGCTGCGAGAACGGCTGATCGCTTAGCGCCACTCCCGGAGCCCCCTGCGCACCGACGTAGTTCGCCGGGGGCACCAAGCCTCGCTAGGTACCGACGGGGCCAGGCTGGTGAGAGCTGGACTTGGAGCTTGCCCGCCGCCAGTGGTATGCACCGTGAAGGGTCGGCCCGCCACAGCCGGTTTGGTCCGTCGGCGGCGAAGTAGGCCGCGCAAGGTGGTCGCAGACAGCCTCTGGCCTGGCGACGGCGGCGACGGCACCGAGCTTCGGCCGCCGCATCGCCCGAGATCAACAACCGCAAGGTAGCCGTATCCGGCGATAGTGCGAACGTCGGGCAACGGCTGGCCAAGTTCGTGCCGTTACTGGACTACGATGTCGAGATCAGGCGGGTGGCGTGATCTCGACAAGCACGCTCAAGTCGTCGTCAGGTGCCCGCCATCGCCGCGCAGTCAGCGCCCGCGGCCGCTTACCCAGGATGCACGTGTCTCCACCGCAGCGCCCGTTCCCTGGGCCTCACCGGCCGCGGCACGGAGCGATAGGCCATGCGGTGGATGCCGGTGCCGAACGCGTTCGCCATCACCTTCTCTGGCTGCACCAGCCCGAACAGCATGGTGCCGGTACCTAGATCAGACCCACCGCCAGCAACCGCTCCCGCATCACTCTTGCGGCACATGAAGGAGTTCAGTAAGGTGCAAGTTGCAACATGCACCTTGTTGTGAGTTTGCCGATCCAGGGGCGGAGGTCCGGCAAAGTGTCAATGGGCGTAGAGCTCAAGGAGCTCAGCGCAGATCATCCAACAGGAGAACAGGCGTCAACCGAGCAAAGGATCCCCGCGCAACGATCGCGCTCCGCGCAAACGGGACATTTGCCGCTTCAGAGATTCGCACTATTCAGATCAAGCGACATCAAACTGGTGGAGGAAGTGATAGGGCGCGCGTTTCGCGAAGCGAGCGTCAGATTGACAGATCCGGCTTCGAAGCTTGACGCGCGATTCCACACTCGCCGCCTCCATCACTCATCGGTCAGCTATGTACGCTACGGAACGGGAGTAACGGTTTCCCTTGCGGAACCAGGTTCCTTCTATCTAGTCGTCGTGCCCATGACGGGCAAAGGTACAATCAGATGTCGCGAAAATGAGCTCGAGGTACATCCTGGACACGCGGCCGTGTTGTCCGCAGACCACGCCATCACTGCAACGTTCTCTTCCGACTGCACTCAGTTGCTGCTAAGGATCGAGAAGACTGCACTTGGCGCATGCTTGGCACAAATGTCCAACGCGAAGCTACACGACGCGATTGCATTCAACCCGCGAATGAGTCTCGTCTCCGGGTATTGCCGTACATGGTACTGGAGCCTACGAAACCTGGTCGAGGAGCTCGACTGGGAAGACAGTATGATCCACAACCCGGCATTCGCTCGAAGATGGGAAGACGAACTAGTAACCGGCCTTCTCCTTGCTCAACCACACAATTATTCGGCAGTCCTGCTCGGTGCGCGCGATGCGGCAGTGTCCTCGCGCACAGTCGAAATGGCGATCGAGATCATCGATGCCCAGCCTATGGCTAAACATACGGTTACCAGTCTGGCACGGCAAGTCGGAGTCACTCCGAGGACGCTCCAGAAGGCATTCAGACGGCACATTGACGTCACACCAAACTCTTACCTGCGGGACGCGCGGCTACAGCGGGCCCGCAATGACCTTCTCGTCTCACAGCTCGACGTCTGCACCGTTGCGGAAATCGCCAAGCGTTGGGGGTTTGTCCACGCAGGAAGATTTTCCCAAATATACAAGCAGCGCTTCGGCGAGAGTCCGTCCGACACGCTCCGTGCTTGAGGTCGAAGCTCCCTGGTTCGCCCTGCAACATCCGTACGATCGATTTCCTGATTCAGACAGCGCAGTGAGCTGGGCACCCGGCTCCAATACATGGTTTCAATGCTGCCCCCCTCCCAATTCGGACACAATAAACACGTATCTGACAGTGATGGGACATGCTTTTCATGAACAAAGGATCGAGAACGATCAGCCAATACGGGGAAATCGTCTTCACCTCGAGCGAGCTCGAACGCGATCGACTGGTTTCACTGGCTTCTATATTCGACTCCACGACGATCGACTGTCTTCGGGCGATTGGCGTCGCGCCAGGCTGGCGATGCCTCGAAATCGGGCCCGGCGCGGGCACGATGGCATCGTGGTTGGCCGAACGTGTTTACCCGGGCGACGTGATAGCTGCGGATCGCGACACGACTGCGTTCGAGAGCCCGCCCAGATCCAATCTCACAGTGACGATCGCTGACGTCACCGACGGCGCAGCAATGGCTCGGCTGGGTAGCTTCGACCTCGTATACGCACGCTTTGTGCTGATGCATCTGAACGAACGTAGGCAGGCTTTGGGCAACATGATCAAGTCTCTCCGTCCCGGCGGTTGGCTGCTCATCGAAGACCTCACGGACTTGCCTGCGCGGTCTCCCCTTACAACGGAAGGTATGGCCTGGCTGTGGAACAGTCTCGGCCGGGCGATCGGAACGGATGCCGACTGGGGACGAGCTCTGCCAGATCCTCTTTCCGAACACGGTCTGGTCGACACCGACGTTGCGGTCGACGTTCCGGTTGTGCGAGGTGCAGGCCCATTCGCTCGCTTTCTCAGCACCACCTTCGGTAGCACGCTGAATCAACTCGAGAATGCCGAGGTCTCAGAATCAGTCGAAAGGTTTCTACGGTCTCTTGATGATCCCGAGTACATCGACTGGCCCCTGGCACTCGTCTCGGCCTGGGGACGTCGACCAACCTAAGGATTGAGTGGGTGGCAGGCCGGCATTCCACCGGTCAGCAGCACTGACATCGGCCTCCTGCCCGATCCGCTCGCTCCACGTGTACACCGCGTTACCACGACGAGCTCCGACCGCATGCTGGTGTGGCCGCTCAATGGGAGTCGATGGACACCTCGCCGGCCTCTCGCCGGCCCGATGCCGACGCCAAAGGCCGATCACCCGCCGCTGCTCATCAGTCAACTCATGCCTACGTCGGCATCCGCATGCCGGGCATGGCGGCGTCGATGTGACCGGCGGCGCAATGATCACTCATACGGACGTCCCGGCCTACAACAGCTGGCCACATCGGCGGTTCACGCCATTCCTCAAGGTAGCCGGGTCACCGTCGGTAAACCGGCTGTTCCAGCAGGGTGATGTGCGACCGCGGCAGACGACTGAGCGATGCTTCGACCACGCCTGCGGTGGTCACCATCGCCACGCAATCGTCAGCCACGGGCCGGGGGCGAACGTCAGTGCCGGATACGAGCAGCCGCGCGTCGCGCGATAGCGCGCATGGACAGCCTGGCCAGAACTGCACAGGAACACCGGGCGCTGAGGACTCAATGACGAGAACCTGTGCGGGCGGCGAACGGAGCTGAACCGGCCGACGGTGCTCAGCTGCGACGGAGTCGGACCAGTACAGCCCCGTCCGTTCGCGTCATGTGCGGCGACACCGAGACATTCGATGGTGCTGGCACACAGAACTGCCATTTCTGTGCCTCGCGAACACATAGCTTGCCGCTCGCCCGCTTGCCTATGGTCGTCGACAACAGTCGGCGGCCAGGCCGCCCAGGCGACCCTCCCTCGAAGAAGGCGTTTGGTGTGACAGAAGTTCGATCTCTCGATCAGCATGTGGTGCTGGGGCGCGGACGAAGCCGCGACCACCGTCGCGGGCTGCCAGGCTCGCACGTGGGCGTACGCGGGCTGATGTCACCGTCCCGCACTCCGTGCGGTTCACCATGGAAGTCCGTGTGCATCGCGTTCTCGCGGTCGACTGCCGAGCCCGTGGGCAGTCGACCGCGCAAGCGCTCTTCGGCGTGGCGAGCACGCCGACGATCTCGCGTTCGGAATGATCCGCCATCAGCTCGAATGAACCACTCGATCCGCCACTCCATGGGCCGCCCATGTCGCGGGCACGTTCGCCGCGCACCATTCCGACCGGTCAGGTGGCTCGCCTTCGTCGAAGGTGGTTCGCCCGCAGGAAGGGCCGTGCGTGGTTCCGACCGACGCGGTGCTCGACTCCTCACTCGGTTCTACCTCACCGGGTTTCCTCTGAAGTGGACGAGCCTCGTGCGACGGGCGGATCTTGACCAGCACCTCAACCACGACGAACAGATGCCGGTGTACCCGTTCGCCTACGACCTCGCGGAAGACGAGTCGCCACTGGAGGGCGGCATCGGCGAGGACGCCACGCGCGCCGACTGTGTGGATCTGCTCGACGCGGAGACTGTCAGCACAAGACTGGGCACCGTCACCGTGCCATCGCTGCTCATTCAGGCCCTGGCGCACTGACCGCGGTCGGTGACGAAGCGACCACCGACCACATGCAGGAATGTCCTCACAGCGAAGGTATCCAGAGCCTCGTCATCGACGTTTCTGCACAAACCACTAACCATCCTGCTGGGAGTCGGCTGCCCGCGCCGTCGCCCGCGCGATCGAGGAGGTCACTCGATGACGACCATTCGAATCACCCGGCGCACGGCACTGGCGTGGCTGGCCACGACGCTCGGGGCCTCGGCCACGCTGGCAGCCTGCGGTACTGGCGGTCCGGGCTCCGGCACCGGCGTCGACGCCGACCGCATCGTCATCGGGGTCCACGGGCCGAAGTCGGGTCCGGCCGCGGCCTTCACCGAGGGTGCCACCGCTGGGTTCCGGCTCTATGTCGACGACATCAACGCCCGGGGTGGCATCACCGGCCGGAAGATCGAGATCCTGGAGGCGGACGACCAGTACACCGTCTCGGGTGGAGCCGCGGCGGCCCGTCAGATGGCTGACAAGGTCTTCCTCGCTTACAACATCATCGGCGCTGACCCTGCCATCGGCGCTCTTCCGGAGTTCGAGCGGCAAGGCACCCCCTACCTCACCATCGCCGCACCACTTGAGCTCGCGCAGGACAGCGATGTGGCGTTCATCTTTCCGACACCACTCGAGCTGCTGGCCGAAGCAGTACCGTCGTTCATCCAGACCGAGCTGGACCCGCAAGGCACCAGGACCGTGGGCGTCATGTGGGAGAACCAGGATCTGATGCGCGAGATGCGCGATCGCTTCACCGCCGTGGCCAAGGAAGCCGGGCTGGACATCGTGGTGACGGAAAGCTTTGACCGCGACGCCACATCGTACGTGCAGAACGTCAAACGAGTCCGCGACGCCGGAGCCGATCTCGTAGTCCTACTCGGTGGCGTGGCGGTGCCGGAGGTGCTCAAGGCGTCCGAGACGATCGGCTACGACCCGATGTGGACCGGCGCCGGAGCCTGGACCTACGACATGATCAACGCGGCGTCGGGCGGGCTGATGGAAGGAATCAGGGCGCTGCGGGCAGGACCCGCGGCCGACGCACCGGACTACGAGGAGTTCCTGGCGAGGCTGCACAGTACACGCGATCCCTCCCCCACCGACGAGCTCGGCTACTCCGGATGGGCCGGCGCGAAGTTCATCGAGCAGCTGCTGCGACGTCTCGACGGCGACCTCACGCAGCAACGCCTGCTGGAGGAACTCGAATCAGGAACATCCAAGGCCAATCCGATCCGGCTGGACTCGCTGCCGCCGATCTGGTATGGACCAGACCGCCGGTACGGCAGCGATGCCGCGGTGCCCAGTACCGTCCGCAATGGACACTGGGTCATCACGGGTGACCCCGCCAGCCGGTTCGAGTGACGGCGGCGGCGCATGAGCACCTTGATTCTGAGCGGCGCTATCGCGGGCCTCGTCTACGGGCTCGTCGCCTGCGCCATCGTGTTCGTCTACCGTGCGAGCAGAACAGTCAACCTGGCACAGGGTGACATCGGTATGGTAGCCGCATTCGTCTTCCTGTCGCTGAGCGTCCGCGGTGATCTTCCCGTGGCTCTCGGCGTGGCAGCTGCGCTCGCGTGCGGCGGCCTGGTGGGATGGCTGATGAACCGCCTGGTCATCAGCCCCCTCGGCGAACGCGATCAGGGGACCGGGCTCGTTGTGACGCTCGCGCTGGCGTCAATCCTGCAACTTGCGGCGCTGCAGATCTGGGGCGGCTCCGCCTACCATTTCCCCCCGTGGTTCGGTGACTGGGCCGGCGTGACGATCGCCGGCCTCACCCTGCGCGGACCCGAGGTGCTCGCACTCGGCGTGAGCCTGCTGTTCGTGCTCGGGGGATCGGTTCTCTACCAGCGTTCACGGCTGGGACTGCGGCTACGTGCCGTGTCCGAGAGCCGCCAGGCGGCGGCCACGCTCGGGGTGCACGTCAAGCGGATCAGCGGCTACGCCTGGCTGCTCGGCGGTGTGATGAGCGCGGCGGCCGCGCTGCTCATCGCCCCGCTCACCAGGTTCGACCCTCATTTCATGTTCGCGGTGATGACCAGCGCGCTGGTCGCCGCACTGCTCGCGGGGTTCAAGTCCTTCCCGGTAGCCATGGGCGCCGCCGTGTTGATCGGCGTGCTCAGAAACGTGGTCGGTTTCCAGTTCAGTACCGCCGGGGTCGACGAGGTCCTGCTGCTGGCCTTCGCGATCGCGGTCCTCCTCGTCAAACCCCCCGCCGCGCTCAGGACGGTGACATGATCGACAGCCTCAGATCCCGCAACGTCGTCGCGCCGGTCGCGATACTCGGTTTGCTGTTCGCAGCCTGCTGGCTGCTCGCCGCTCAGGGCAACACCTATGTCGTCTACCTGTACGGCATCGGGCTGGTCTACGCCACGGCCACGCTCGGGCTGCACTTGCTCGTCAATGACTGTGGGGACATCTCGCTGGCGCAGGGCGGCCAGGTGGCGCTGGGCGCCTTCGTCGGTGCCCAGCTGTTCCCGCTGGTTCCCGGGCCGCTCGGACCGATCGTGCTCGTGGCGGGCTCAATACTCGCAGGGGCGCTGGCAGGGGCAGTCGTCTCGCTTCCCATGCTCAAGCTCCGAGGACTCGCAGTCGCCGTCGTGACGCTACTGCTCAACGCGGCAATCTTCCATTTCGTGCTGCGGTTTCCCGACTTCGTCGGCGGCTCGGGAGGCCTGCGGCTGCGCCCCGCCGATTGGTTGCCCCGTTCCGACGCCGACGCGGTCGGCTGGCTGACGGTGCTCACCATCGCCGTGGTGCTCGCCGTGCAGACCCTGCGCCGCAGCCGGTTCGGGCTCGGGCTGCGGGCGATTCGCGCCAACGAGGCGCTTGCCCGCTCAGCCGGGGTGGCCGTTCAGTGGTACCGGACGGCCGCGTATACGGTGGCTGGCGGAACCGCGGGGGTCGCTGGCGCGATGTGGGCGATCCTCCACCACGGGGTGGCGCCCTCAGCATTCACAGATGCCTCGTCGCTACTCCTGCTCACCCTGGCATTGCTCGGCGGCAGGGGCAGCGTCGCGGGACCGATGGCGGCAGCCATCGGCATGGGCGTGCTGACGGGGTTGCTTGGCGGCTATGGCATCGTCGTGTCCTTCGCTGCACCAGTGGCGCTGCTCTTCGTGCTCATCAAACATCCGGGCGGGCTCAACGAGCAAATCACGATGGCGGCACACGGCCTGCGACTGCTGGGGGCGAAGCTCCGCCGCCGACACCGCGACGCAGGGCCACCGGCCGAGGAGGCCGGCGCAGTGGTGGAACGTGCCGGGTCCGCCGCCAAGGGCGCCGGCAACGGGTTCACGCCGGATGTGCCACCGCCGTCGGCAGACGCACCGATCGCGTTACGTTGCACGGACGTGGACGTCACCTTTGGCGGACTAGCAGCTGTCAGCGCGGTCGGCATCGAGGTGCACGTGGGCGAGGTGCTAGCACTAGTCGGCCCCAACGGAGCCGGCAAGACCACACTGCTCAACGCACTGTCCGGACACCGCCGCCCGGATACTGGCAAGATCTGGCTGACCGGGCAGGAGATCACCCACACACCGACGCATCGCAGGGCCGCTCTCGGGTTGCGTCGCACGTTCCAGGTGGGTGGTCATATGCCAGCGGAACCAGGCTTCGAGCATCTGCGCCTCGGCACGCATGTGCAGCGGAGTACGTCGCGCGGGGAGGTCGCCGACCGGGTCGCCCGACAACTCGGGCTCACGCAGGCCGACCTCGCGGCCCCCGTAGGCGGGTTGGCTGCGGGTACCGCCAGGCTCGTCGAGATCGGGATGGCACTGGCAGTGCCTGGCCAGGTGCTGCTCCTGGACGAACCCACGGTCGGGCTCACGCCGGACGAGCGTCGGCAACTGGCCGGTACGTTGCGCGCGCTGGCACGCGATGGACTGGCGATCATGCTCGTCGATCACGACACGGCGTTCATCCGGTGGGTGGCACACCGGGTCGTCGCGCTCGACGCCGGCCGGATCATCGCACAGGGCTCTCCCGGAGCGGTCTTCTCCGACTCCGTGTTCGTCAAAGCTTATCTGGGTTCAGCGGAGGCACTCGTATGACCGATTCAACGGATTCCGCGCTGATCGAGGCGCGTGGCCTGGTCGCCGGGTACCGGGGACGGCCGGTGCTCGGACCGCTCGATCTCGCGCTCGGCAGTACCGGCACGCTGGCTCTGGTCGGTCCGAACGGGGTCGGCAAGAGCACACTGCTGAAGACCTTGTGCGGGGTTCTCCCTCCGCTGTCCGGCGAACTCACCTTTGCGGCCAAACCGGTCGCGGCGTCGGCAGTCTACGTCCACGCCCGCCGCGGACTCGTCCTCGTCGGTGAGCACCGGGCCAACGTGCTACGGAGCCTGACCGTCACCGAGAACCTCGCTCTGGCCTCGGCCCACCACAGGCGAGGTGACTTCGACGCGTTCACGGTGTTCCCCCGCCTGGGAGAACGACGCCGTCAACAGGCGGGCACGCTCTCCGGCGGGGAACTGCAGATGCTGGCGCTGGCCATGGCGCTGGCGCTCGAGCCGCGCTGTCTACTGCTGGATGAGCCCTCGGCCGGCCTGGCGCCCATCGTGCTCGCCGATGTCCACTCCACGCTCAACGAGCTGAGGAGGCGTCGCCTGTGCATGATCGTCGCCGAACAGAGGCCGGACGTCGTGCGCGGGCTCTGCGACCGCGTGGCGATCGTAGGCGGGGGTACCCTCGGCTACCTCGATCCGGACACCGACCTGTCCGGCGAGGCGCTCGGCGCTGCGTACTTCAGCACGGACCACACAACCGGTTGAAGGTCAGAGCAGAGGCGACGGACGGCACGGCTCGACAACGCAGCCGATTGGAACACGGGTTGCACGGGGCCACAGGTGTGAGTCATAACATTTGTCATGACACGACGGTCGTTCATCGAGCTGCTCGATGACGAGGCCCCGGCCGACGAGTTCTACGAACGACTGCGGCTGGCCGAGCGAGACTGCGCCGATGAGGGCGAGCTGGAGGTGCTCCGGCAAGAGTTCGCCGTTGCGATGCGTGTGCGGTCAAGAATGGCGTGGCAACGGCAGCATGAGTCAGAGTTGCGCGCGCTCTACGAGACCGCAAACGATCTCACCGCACTACGCGACGTTGACGCGGTGCTCTCGGCGATCGTGCGCAGGGCCCGGCAGCTGCTTGCCGCTGACGTGGGGTATCTGAGCCTGATCGACGACGAGCGGGGCGACTGCTACATCCGCACCACTGACGGCTCGCAGTCCGCGGCATTCCCGGCACTTCGACTGCCGCTGGGCACTGGGGTTCTCGGCATGGTGATGGACAACGCGACCCCCTACGCCACCGACAACTACTTGGCCGACACGGGAATCGTGCACCTCGGTCACGTCGACACCGCCACCACCGAGGAGGGAATCCTCGCCGTGCTCGGCGTCCCGCTGCTGCTCAACGGATCCGTGATGGGCGCTCTCCTGGTCGCCAACCGTAGCCCGCGGACCTTCTCACACGACGAGGTGGCGTTACTGGGCTCGCTCGGTGCGCACGCTGCCGTCGCATTGGAGAATGCGCGCCTATTCGAGGAAGCCCGTTCCGCGGTGCGGGATCTGAACGAAGTCAACGCCGAGGTCCGAGCGTATACGGAGTCGCTCGAGCTCGCTGCGAGCGCACATGACCGGCTCGCCGACGTGCTCCTGCAGGGCGGTGGTGTGGCGGACGTGGCTCGAGTGCTCGCCGACGTGCTTACCGGCCAGGTGTGGGTGCTCGACCCAGACGGGCACGAGCTCGCCGTCGCGGGCGGAGCCTGCGGACCGGGTATTCCGCCAGACTCCGCCATCGAAGAAGCGCTGCAGACCGGGCACGCGACAGAGATCACCATGGCCCCGAACGATGTCCGCGCGGTCGCCGTCGCGAGGGCCGGTTCCCAGCACCTGGCAACGGTGGTGCTCGGCCGCGGCACCCCGCTGCGCGAGCTCGATCGCCGCATCCTAGAACGCACGGTGGTGGTCACCGGCCTGCTGCTGATGTTCCAGCGGACCGTGGCGGAGGCCGAGGAGCGCGTCCGGGGTGAGCTTCTCGACGACCTGCTGTCCGATCCTCACCGCGATCCGGACACCTTCCGCGAACGGGCCCGGCGCTACCGGGCCGACCTCGACGCACCGCACATCGTTATCGTCGCGCGGGCGCACGGAGTCGAACGGCACCGTGGTGCCGGCGCCGCGGCCGAACTGGTCACCGAGCATCACGGGCTCGCGGGACTCCGCGGCGACGACGTGGTGCTTGTCGTCCCCGGGAATGACCCGCTCGGCACGGCGGGCGGCATCATCAGCAGACTTCGAAATGCCGTCGGTAACGACGTCACAGCCGGGGTGGCAGGCCCAGCCGTCGGACCGCAGTCCATCGCCGAATGCTATCGCGAGGCCCAGCAATGCCTTGGTGCGTTGCTCTCTCTCGACCGGCCCGGCGAGATCGCGGACGCGCGCGCTCTCGGGTTCGCGCGATTCCTGCTGGGCCGTACCGAGGAAACCGAGGTCGACGACTACCTGAGCCGGGTACTGGGTCCGGTGCTTGCCTACGACGCCCGGAGGGGCACGAAGCTCACCGCCACCCTCGACGCGTGGTTCGCCGTCGGCGGCAGCCTCGGCGCTGTGGGCTCACGGCTGCACGTCCACGCCAACACAGTCGCCCAACGGCTGGAGCGCGTCAGCGCGCTGCTCGGCGACGAATGGCGTCGGCCTGATCGCGCACTCGACGTCCAGCTGGCCCTCCGAATCTGGCGAATGCGCCAGGACCAGAACCGACGACGGCAGCCGTAGTCGCGCTCTTCGAATGTCATGGCGACGGGGAGCATCGGCTTCGCCGACCAGCAGCCGGTTGGCGGTGGCGGCCTCTTCCACCGCCGCCGGAGCCGGCTACGGGCTCGACGACGTCTGCTTCCGGATCGTCATCGGCGGGGGTCGGGTGGACCACGTCCCGGACGGACGACAAGTTCCGTGGCGGGTGTCCCCGGGTCAGGCCTCGGTGGCGGCGACCATCCCCTCCTGGCCTGCGGCTGTGTCCCCGGCCTCGGGCTCGGGGGGCCTGCGGGGCAGCAGGACGGCGACCGCGACGATCGCCAGGGACAGTGCCGCCCCGACGGCGAAGGCCAGCTTCATCCCGCCCAGCTGCGCAGGCAGGGCGGCGACACCGTCGCCGACCAGGTCGCTCGTCCGCAGCGACATCACCGTCACCACCAGCGCCGTCCCGAACGCCGCGGAGAGCTGCTGCAACGTCCCCAGCATCGAGCTCCCATGCGAGTACAGATGCTGCGGCAGCGCGCCCATGCCCAGGGTGAACACAGGGGTGAACGTCGCCGCCAGGCTCACCATGAGCAGCACGTACAGTCCCAGCACCTGCCAGTACGGCATCGTCGTGGAGACCTGGGTGAACCCGCCCAGTGCCAGCACCACACCGATCGACCCGGGGAGCACGAGCGGCCTGCTGCCGAACCGGTCGAACAACTTGCCGACGGTCGGGCCCAGCAGGCCCATGGCCAGGCCGCCCGGCATGACCAGCAGCCCCGTCTCGAGCGGGCTGAGCCCGCGGAGGTTCTGCAGGTACAGCGGCAGCAGGATCATCGACCCGAGCATCGCCATGAACGCGACGGCCATGAGGGTCAGCGCGAGGGCGTAGGTGCGGTGCCCGAGGGTGCGCAGGTCCATCAGCGGCACACCGTCGCGCTGCAGCGCGCGCTGGCGGATCGCGAACACCGCGATCGCCGCGAGCCCGGCGGCGACGATGGCGATGCCGGGCCCGACGCTCCCGCCGGCCTCGCCGAACCGGCTCAGCCCGAACACCAGGCCACCGAAGCCGAGTGCGGCCAGGGTCACGCTGAACCAGTCGATCGTGCTCACCTGCGGCTCACTGACGTTGTCCAGCTTGCGCAGGCCGAACCAGCCCACCACCGCCGCGATCGGCAGGACGACCACGAACAGCAGTCGCCAGGACCCGAACTGCAGGATCAGCCCGGACACGGTCGGCCCGAGTGCGGGCGCCACCGAGATCGCCAGCGTGACGTTGCCCATCACCCTGCCCCGGTCGTACTCGGGCACCACCATCATCAGGGTGGTCATCAGCAGCGGCATCATCACCGCCGTGCCCGCTGCCTGCACGATCCGCCCAAGCAGCAGCAGCTCGAAGACCGGCGCGACGGCGGACAGGACCGTGCCCGTGAGGAACACGCCCATCGCGGTCGCATAGGCCTGGCGCGTGGTGACCCGCTGCAGGAACCAGCCCGTGATCGGAATCACGGCGGCCATCGTCAGCATGAACGCGGTGGAGACCCACTGCGCCGACTGCTCGGTCACGTTCAGCGAGTCCATCAGCCGGGGGATGGCGTTGATCATGATGGTCTCGTTGAGGATCACCACGAACGTGGCCAGCACCAGCAGCCGCACCACGACCGGCGTGCGGCGCACCCGCTCGCCGGGGTGGTCCTGGATCACATCGGACATGGCAGCACCTCACTGGTTTCCTGGTCGGGGTCGCCACGCGGCAAGGTCGCCGGCACGGACCCGGTTGGTGACACCGGTACAGACCGGTACGCCTGGAAGAACTCATCGGTGCTCCGGAGTCTTCCTCATCGGCGGGTGAATCTCATTCGAATTTCCCGGGTCCCGGCGCGGTGCCGTCTCTGCTAGACACTGCCGTGTCCGTCGTTCCGGAGAGGAGCCCTATGCCGCAGGTCGGGGATCTCGCGGTCAACCTGCTGGCGAGCGTGATCGCCGGGGTCTCGGTGCTGCTGGCGCAGTTCCTGCGCCGCAGGCGTGGCGAAGCTCGCAAGAGGGCGTTCTTCGGGCTGGCCACCAGGTCAACCTGTGCGGTTTTCGTCCCCCGGCACGCGCGATCCGACTCGGTGCTGAGCGTGCACCGCAGCGACGCCGCCGCGATCGTCGAGCTCGCCGCCGCCGCACGGGACTGCGGCGCGGAGGTCGAGCTGGTGCCGGACGCCAGCGAGCACCTGTCGAGGACGCTCGGGGGCAGGACCGAGTTCTCGGTCGGGAGCCCCGTCGCCAACCCGCGGACCGGCGCGCTCCTGGAGACGTTCGTGCCGGGCCTGACGATCGGGCCGCACGAGGACTCGCCGGACCGGCTCACGATTAGCGCCGATGGCCACGCGTTCGGCCCGAACCCCGGCAGGCGGGAGTACGTCGCGCTGGCGAAGGTGACCACGGAGGACTACCCGATCTTCGTGCTGTGTGGGCAGACGGCGGTCTCCAACCACGCGGCGGCCCGGTACCTCGCCCGGGGCTACCGTCGGCTGATCCGTGAGTACGGGGTCACGGGGCGTTTCTGCCTTGTCCTCGGCGTGGTGAACTCGAAGGCCTTCGGCGAACGCAACGTCGAGGTCGTGGGCGACCTCACCGAGGTCGCCTTCCTCGGGCATCGCGCCTCGGCCTGACCCGGAACACGGGGTACGGGGTACACGGCCGCCACGCGCTCGAACTCGGCCGGTGGCAGCAGTGACAGGTGCTGAGCCGCGACCAGCCGACTGTCCGTGACAGCTCGCCGTCGTGAGGCGCGCCATATCGACGATCACCGAACCGTGTGCCGGGAAGCCGGGCTCGCCATGGCTGTGCTCACCGACGTCATTCGCAGGCAAGGGTATTGCAGTATGCAATTTACCTTATGCACCCGATCGGCCGTGTCCTTGGCGGCGTCGCCGTTCCTACGCTGTCGCTTGCCGGGTTCAGAGTGCGATCGTCGACATCCGCACCGCCCCGGCGCCAAGGGGAGGATTGCGTGAACGGTAAACGCATGAGAGCCGGCCATCGGTTCTGCGCCCATCCGGGTTCGACCGAGACCGGTCGAAGACTGGAACTGAAGCAGACCGGCGGAGACGACATCGGTATACGCCAACTGCGGTACTTCCTCGCGGTGGTGCGAGCGAAGACCGTCTCCGGTGCGGCACAGTCGCTGCGCATCTCGCAGCCGAGTCTCAGTCAGCAGATTCTTCGACTGGAGCGAACCGTCGGCACCACGCTGTTCCGGCGCACGTCCCGTGGTGTCGAGCTGACCTCCGGCGGCCACGCCTTCCTCCGGGGAGTCGAGGAGATACCGGAGCAACTCCGCTCGGCCATCGAGGCCGCCGTACCGCGAACAGCGGCTTGGCCGGTCGGGGTCTGTTCGGGAACTCCGGCATCACTGATCGCCGGTATTGACAGCGAGATCGTGGCAGACTGGTCCGAAATGTGCGCGGGCGAGGAAATGCCGTCGCTGCAGTTCGTGCCCGCGCACTCCCGGGAGCAACCGGATCTCCTGCGGCACGGCGAGATCGCCATGGGGCTCATGCGGCTGCCGGTGACCACTACCCGCCTGTTTCTCGCCGTGGTCGCGGACGAACGGCTGGGTGTCGTGTTGCACGAAAGCCATCCGTTGTGCGACCGCGATGTGCTCGCCTGGGCGGACCTCCGGGGTCAGCGCCTGCTGTGGTTCGACACGGAGCATGCGCCCGGCTACGCGGAGAGCGTGCTGCGAGAACTCGACGCCGTGGGCTGGCGGCCCTCCCTGAACGTCATCGACAACCGCAGGCATTCGCTGTTCATCCACTCCCTGCGGTCCGCTCGGGATCTGGTGGCACTGCGACCGCGGTCCGCTGTGCAGGGCGACCGCCACCTGGTCTGGAAAGAGATCGCCGACGACGCGGTGCCACGGGAACAGCTCGCACTCGCCGCTCGTGAAGGGACCGACCACGCAGAGCGGCTATTGCGTATGGCCCGGAGAAACGGGTGGCCGATCGTCGAGTGAACGGAGCCGAGTTCACAACCGGAGCAACTCTGCGGGATTGGTGAAGGTCATTCGGCGCCGGTGCGCATCGGTCAATCCGGCTCTGCGCGACATCGCAGCGCTGGCCTCGAGCCAATCTGCGAGATCGGGTTGATCGGGTTGGCCTAGATCGGAGCTGTAGACCAGGCGCGGATGTGCTGACGCGAGTTCGGCGAAGTGCCGCTCGTCCCGATGCCCCATCGACAGGGTCAGGAAGGTGTATTCCACATAGACGCTGGGTTCACTCGACATTCGCAGGAGGTCATCGTTATCGAAACCCGACATCGGATGCGCGGGATGGGTGAGCAGGAGCCGGGGTACGCCGAGCCGAACGGCTTCGTCGACAAGCCGTAGTGACTCGTCCCGAGAGCAATGCCCGGTTGCCACCACGACCGGGAGGTCCACGGCTGCCCGCAGCACCTCTCGAACCTCCGGCAAAAGGCCGCCTTCCTCGTCCAGCACGCCCTGACTGAGCCACCGACTGACGTCGAGCTTGGGATGGAAGAGTCGCTTCGTGCCCCCGGCGGTGCGATGTCGGCGTACCAGCGTCGGCAGGTATACGACCAACCGGACGGCGGCATCCGGTCCGTGCTGGTACACCGCATGCTCAATCACCCGTGGCCGGACTCCGCCCGCGATGTCGTTCAGCACGACGGACCCGGAGACGGGTAGGCCCTCCTGCCTTGCCTCCCACGCCTGCGCCGCCGTCGAGCCCAGATGACTCTTGGCGACCACCCATCCACCGACTTCGGCATACGCCCGCCCCGCCTGCGCAACCGTGAACCGACGCCGGTAGAGATCAGGTCCGGCGTGGTAGTGGATATCGATGAAGCCGCCGTGGTCACTCATCGGCAGCAGATCCGGCGTCGTACCAAGGGGTCGCGTACCCGAATCGCTCCCGGGCTTCGTCCAGGCGCGCACCGCAGGCCACCGCACGAGCAATCGACTGTTCGGTCAGCTCGACCCGTTGCGCGCGGATCAGCACCTCGTCGGCAAGCTCACTCGGCACTGCCAGTACTCCGTTGTCATCCCCGACGACAATGTCACCGGTCCGGAGGTCGACGTCTCCGATCCGTATGGGGTCTCCGATCGCGGCGAGCTGAACACGGTTCTTCCCGCTGACCATCGTCACGTGCGTGCTGAACAGCGGATAACCAGCATTCCTGATCTCTGCGACATCCCGAGCGGATCCGTGCAGCACCGTTCCGCGAACACCGAACCGCTGGGCGGCGACTGTCAGCAGCGATCCCCAGTTCGTGCACTCGGCGCTGCCGCCGTTGTCGATCACCACGATGGAGCCGGCCGGGACGTCGTCGAGATAGTTCGCCGCATTGCGGAACCGTGGTCCGCTCTCGTCGACCGGTTCGTACCTGACCGTGTATGCAGTACCCGCCGCTCGTGCTCCCGGTACCCGCGCCGCGATCCCCCGCAGCCTGCCGGCCACGCCGATGCTGTCGAGCGCATCCGACACAGATGCGGTGTCCAGCCGCGCGAACGACTCGACGAGCCGCACCACATCCGTCTGCGGAACGGACGAACCCACTGACTTCACCCCTTCACCGCCTGAATCGACGACAGCTGGTCCGCGACCGACTCGGCCGCTTGTGATGTGCTGGCGTTTCCACCCAGGTCGTAGGTGACCGCGGTGCGCCGCAGCACGACGGCGTGCACGGCATCCCGCAACTGTCGAGCCGGCACGGCGAGCTCAAGATGGTCGAGGAGGAGCGCGACCGTCAGCAATGTGGCGACCGGGTTCGCCCTACCCTGCCCTGCCATGCCCGGTGCGCTGCCATGCACCGGCTCGAAGTAGCTTCCGTGGTCCCCTACGTTGCCGCTCGGCGCCAGGCCGAGTCCTCCCATCACACCGGCTCCGAGATCGGAAAGAATGTCACCGAACATGTTCTCGGCGACGATGACCCCGAATCGCTCCGGACGTCGCACCATCCAGAGCGCGACGGCGTCGACATTGAGAATCTCCGCGCCGATATCGGGATAGTCTGCCCCGACCCGCTCCAGCCGCTCCCGGAGATGGTTACCGCTCTGCCGCAACACATTGGGTTTGTCCGCAACGGTCAGCGAGGAGTATCCGTGGCGCCGTGCGTACTCGAAGCCGAAGCGCAGGATCCTGTCCATTCCGGTTGACGTCTGCAATCGCAGTGTCACACTTGTCGAGGCCGGACCCGATTCCGCAGCGTTGGGATGATCGCGCACCTCTTTCCACAGAGGATCTTGAATCCCATGGAAATCGAGCCCGGCGTAGAGGCCTTCCGTGTTCTCCCGGATCACCACGAAATTGAATCGCCCATGTTTCAGGTCCGTGACGGGTCGAATGTTGGCGAACAGGCGTAACCGCTGGCGCAGCTGCACCACCGGTGAGATGAATTCCAGTCCCTGGCCGCGGAGCCGACCCGCGAGTTCGACCTCGGCCTCCCGCAGCGGCTTGCTCGTGACCGCTCCGAGGAGACACGTGTCCGTCTCCTCGAGGAGGCGCCAGGTCCGCTCGGGAACCGGGTTTCCCTCCTGCTTCCAGCATTCCCACCCGATGTCGCCGAAACGAAGAAGCAACGGGAGATCAAGTCGGTCCAGCACGGAAAGGGCTGCGGAGACGACTTCCGGACCGATACCGTCACCAGGCAGAACCGCGACGCTTTTCACAGCAGACCCTCCTCTCGGAGGAAGCGACGCACGGCGGCCGCCACAGTTTCGGAACGATGCAGGTGCGGTCGCATACCGCTGTCCGGTTCCACGAACACCCGATGCCGGGCGGATGCGGATGCCGCGACATGGCGCGGACCGACGAGCAGCGATCGTGCCCCGACCACGTTCAGCACGGGCCCCGGATGGTTGCCGACGCAGTCGGTGACATCGACGTGCCGCAAGAGCCGCATCCCCGCGCTCAGCCGGCGTGCCGCACAATCGTGTCCACGGTCACCGGTGAACCCTGTGGTTTCCGGCGGCTGCGTAGAAACACCATCCGGGCCGACGTACTCCGCCAGCAACGAAAGGCCACGATGCAGGCCGTGTGACTCCGTCGCGCTGGCGATCGCCTCCAGCCGCCGATCCAGATCCGGGTCCGTACGCCCGGGACCTGAGACCAGCAGGGCGGCGGTGGAAGGCGCGACGGAGGGGAGCAAGGCCTGAGCCAACGCGCCTCCGAACGCGTTCCCACAGAGCAAGTTGAACGGCCGGAAGGCGCTGAGCAGCGTCCGCCACCGTGCCACCATTTCGGGAAAGCCCGAAACGGACTCGTCCCACGGGGCCAACGCGTCAACGACGAACACACTGAATCCAGACTTCGTCAGCAGCCGGACTATGGGCCGGAAGAACGCACCACCGTCCCATTCCGGAAGCACCGGGGACAAGACCAACGCCAGCCGCTGAGGTCCAGCGGCCTCCGGCAGGAAGGCCGCGGACCTCAGCTCGAGGACTCTGTTCACCGGAAACCGGCCCCGGCCAGGTCGCGTGTGCCAGACCCGGCGTGCGACGTTCCTCCACCCCGGCTCGCGAGCTCCCGAGCGGTGGCGAGACTCGTCCGGTGATTTCGAGCGACGCTCTTGCGATGCTCCACCGAGAGGTCGAACTGCCCGAGTACGAGATCGGGCAACGGCAGCGACGGCTTGGACTCCGGGATCGAGCACAGGAGCAGATCAGCCAGCTCGAGGGCCGGACCGAGTTGAACACGTGGTCCGGCGACACCCGAGCGATCGAGGTAGGCCAGCCACTGCTCGGCGATGAGGTTGCCTGGACCTTTGCCCATACCTTGGACCGCCGAGTCGATCCAGGTCGCTCCGGCGTCGATGGCACTGATCGCGTTCGCCAGAGCCAGTCCGAGATTGTTGTGTGCATGCAGCCCAACACCGCCTTCGACCACTGCCTTCGTGGCAGCGACGAGTTCGGCGATCTCGGAGGGTGCCAGGCTTCCATTCGAGTCCGCGAGGTAGACGACGTCACATCCGGCGTCCGAGCTGGCCGCGGCCAGTTCCACCACACGTCGCGCGGGCAACCGACTGACTCTGGTCAGGTTGGCCGACACCGTGAAACCGAGATCCTTCGCCTGGCGAATGCAAGCCAGGCCGGGATCGGGATCATCCGAGGGAAGACAGACCCGCACGAGACGCGCCCCGGCTCGGTGCATCGCCGGCAGATCGTCGCGGTCGATGTTCTTCGGATGGAGAATCACGCAGACGCGGTCCGCACCGATCTCATTCGCGACCGCCGAGATGTAGTCGTCATCACCGCGCCCCGTCAGCCCCAAGGTGGGTATCGGCGCGAACGAACCTTTTCGGTAAGCGATCTCGATCCAATCGAATCCCGACTCGACACTGAGTTTGGCGTGCTCGATGGCATAGTCGAGCGGAAATTCGAAGCCATTTCGATATCCACCGTCACGAAGCGTAACATCAATATTGACGATATTCATCGATACCATTCTTTCGGTAAGTAGAATGCTGTCGAGCTCGTCGTTGCGCTCGGTCTGGTAACTATCTGCGCGGACTGAAAATCTTCTTCGTTCGGTACAGCCGGTAGCGGGCACTGTCCGTGGTTTGCGCGAATTCGCGGTAGCGCCGCACGAATTCCTCGTCTTCGAAGATCGCGGCAAACTGTTTCTCGCTGTCCCACGCGGCGAAATTGACCACGGTGTCCTGTTCCACGCTAGCGAGTAGCCGCGACCCACGGAACCCGTCCGCCGTTTCCGCGACGTACTGGACGGCGTCCCCCAGAAAGCTCAGTGTTCGGGGGGCGTCCTGCGTGGTCGCCACGTTGATGAGTAGGACGGGATCGGGCGCGTTACCGCACGTGACCACACCGGGACTGATGTGAGCAGCTGCGAACGCGGTGGTCTGGTAGTCGACCAGACCCGCCGCCTGCCAAGGATCCGCAGAAATGAGCTCCCCGATCGTTTCCTCCGCGAGGTCGGCCGTGACGATGACCGCACCCTGTCCGTCTCGCGTAGGACCCGCTACGAGGAAATTGCCGTTGTCAAAATTCTTTCGTAGCCATTCCCGGTGATCGGCCAGCCGATCCTCCAGCACGACACGCGGAGCGCGGTACTCGACACGCAGGATGTGGATCACGATTCCCCCGCGTGGATCAGGTTTGTCGCCGTCTCGCCACTGCTCAGCCTGTGCAGTACGGCCATCGCTTCGCCGACGATGTCTCGCACGACGGCACCCGCGGGCCGCACGTCGGAAACCAGATCGACGACCTCACCCGCGAGCATCTGACGCTGTGTCACGTCGTCTTCTTCGACCGCCCTCGACCACGACGATTCGAGTTCGGCACGTCTGGCCGACAATTCCGCCTCGCGTCCCGTCCAGCGACGGGTGAAGTCATTCGCCACCGCGCGTGCCCGATAACGGTGGTCCCACGGGATACCACGCACGATGTCGAACACCCTGGTCACCACGGTGTCCGCGGCACCGGCGCGCAAGAGAACGCGCACCGTACCAGGACTGGCGAGGGACTCGTCCGTCGCCACGAACCTCGTGCCGAGCATGACCCCGTCGGCCCCCAGCGCGAGACACGCCGCGAGACCTCGCCCGTCGCAGACACCGCCTGCCGCGATGACGGGCACCGCATCGCCCACTCGGTCGACTACAGCCGGAATCAGCGGCAGCGAAGCACGTTCCTTGTGATGGCCGCCGGCTTCGGCACCCTGGGCTATCACCATGGTGGCACCCGCGTCGACCGCCGTCACCGCCTGACCGAGGTCATGTACCTGCACCGCGACGTGCGAGCCCGCGTCCCTTGCCTGGCGGACATAGCGCCGAACCTGGCTGTCGTCGCCGAACGACAATGCGACGACCGGAGGTGCGAAATCGAGCACCCTGTCCCACAGACCCGGCCGATCATCGAAGGTGAACATCACGCAGCCCGCTCCCCAGACACCTCCACCCTCGGCTGCCAAAGGCATCTCACGTTCGACGAAAGCCGGATCGCCGTAGCTGACGCCAACGAGCCCCAGCCCGCCCGCGGCCGTGACGGCCGAGGCCAGGCGGCCCCCGGCGACGGCGCCCATGGGAGCGGAGACGACTGGATACTGGATCCCAAGCAATTCGGTCAGTCTCGTCCTGATCACGCATGCTCCTCGATCGGATGTTCGCGAGTTGAGTGGGCGAATGGACCGCGCCATCGCGGAAACAGCCGCAGAATGCGTAAGGCGGCTTCTTTCGACATTCGCTGACCGGATGGTGAACCTTGGTCAACAAGGTCACTTCATTAGATTAGGGCGGCACTCCCGGCCGAGTCCAAGACGTAGGTCTCGTGGCAGCCATCGGATCGCCCTATGGCAGAACGGAAAGGGGCCGGGCACCGTCAACGGTGCCCGGCCCCTCCGGCAGGCGGATTCGTTACGACAGCTGCGCCGCCGCGTGGCTTCCGGCGATGCGGCCGAACGTGAGTGAGCGGAGCACTGACGTGGCCGGCGGATACTCGTGGTAGAAGAGCCCGGTGATCTCCCCAGCCGCGTACAACCCGGGAACCGGGATGCCCGCAGGGGTCACCACCCTGGCGTCGACATCGGTGCGGACTCCGCCGTAGGTGAAGCAGATCGCCGCGGTCAGCGGAATGCCGATGAACGGTGGAGTGTCCAGCGGAACGGCCCAGTTGCTCTTCGGCGGCACGAGCCCGATCGTGCTCTTGCCGTCCATGCGGGTGTGGTCGAACTCGCCGGGCCCGGTCGCGGCGTTGAACTCGGCGACCGTCTTCTCGACCGCCTCCGGTTCCAGGCCGAGCTTCCGGGCGAGCTCGCTCAGCGAATCCGCCTGTTCCGGCGGAACGTCACTGAGCAGGGCGTTTTCGATCCCGGGAATCGCCAGTGTCTTGGCGTCCGCGATCCAGTACGCCTCCTGGTTCTGGTGCCGCCAGATCTCGTATCCGACCAGCTCGAACGTGTTGTCCCAGGTGTCCTTGCCCTCGTCGAAGAAGCGCTCCGCCTTGCCGTTGACGAAGATCCCGCCGATGTAGCCGTACAACACGGCGTCGGCGGACGTCGTACGCCGGTCGACCGGCTCGGCGTGGATCATGTCGAACTGTCCCGCGGTGTCCGCACCCACCTCGGTCGCCATCCGGATTCCGTCACCCCGGTTGTACGCGATGCCCGGCGCGATGAGCGGCAGGTCGCACGCCTGGTTCCCGAGGTAGCGCGTGAGCATCTCCGGGTTCCCCTCGAAGCCGCCACAGGCGAGCACCACCGCCTGACTACCGAGCAGCTTCAGCCGACCGTCGTTGCCTCGGACCACGACGCCGTTCACCGCTCCGTCGTCCGTGGTCGCCAGCCGCACGGCCTCCGTCTCGAAGTACACGTCGACGTTGTTGTGCCGATCGAGTGCCGCCGACAGCGTGGAGACGATCGCCGCACCGCCGCCCTTCGGGTTTCCGGGTGGCGTCATCCGCGCGGTCCCACCGTCGAAGGTGTGAGCGATGGGAAACTCGTTGAACACCAGTTCGACGCCGTGTTCCTCGATGAACTTCAGGGTCGCGGGAACCTCGCGTTCCAGCGTTTTGCAGTAGTCGTAGTCGGAAAGGCCGCCCGACACTCGTTTGACGTGGTCGGGCCAGTCCGGGTCGAGCTTGCGCTCCTCGGTGATGCGCAGGAATGCGCCGGTCCACCGGGTCGCCCCGCCGCGTTCGGATTCCGGCGATCGCTCGAGCAGGGCGACGCGGGCCGGGCTCGGGCGTTCGGCGGTGGCCTCTGCGAAGCTCAGAGCCGCGGCAAGCCCCGCGGCGCCGGAACCGATCACGACGAGGTCGTAGTTTTGCGTGGGTTGCATGGCTGTCTCCTTTGTCGCCATTGACAAGGGCAAGGTGGGGACGAGTTGGCGTGTCAGCGCAGGACGAAGGGATCGGCCATCGGTTCCGCACTGGACTCGAACCAGATGGACTTGGGCTGGGTGAACTCCGCGAAGCCGTCGATTCCGTTCTCCCGGCCGTAACCGCTGTTCTTGGTGCCGCCGAACGGAGTGCCGTAGTGCAGTGCCCGGTAGGTGTTGACCCACACGGTTCCCGCTTCGAGACTGCGTGCGACCCGGTGGGCACGCCGCAGGTCCGCCGTCCACACCCCGCCCGCCAGACCGAACGGCGAGTCGTTCGCGATGGAGACTGCCTCCTCCTCGTCGCCGAACCGGATCACCGAGAGAACCGGCCCGAACAGCTCGTTGCGCGCCACCGACATGTCGTTGGTGACGTGGTCCAGGACGGTGGGCGCGTAGAACCACCCCCGGTCCGGAATCCGCGCGCCGGGCCCGCCCACCACCAGTTCGGCACCCTCACCGATCGCCTCGTCGACACGGCTTCGCACACCGGTGAGGATCTTCTCCTGCGACAGTGGCCCCATCTCGGTGGCCGCCGAGGTGGGATCACCGAGCCGGATCTGCCTGGCCCGCTCGGCTATCGCCTTCACCAGCTGATCGGCGATGCGGTGGTGCGCGAGGAGGCGGGAACCGGCCACGCAGGTCTGCCCGGCCGCGGCGAAGATGCCGGCGAGAACGCCGTTGACGACCTTGTCCACGTCGACGTCCTCGAAGAAGATGTTGGCCGACTTGCCGCCGAGCTCCAGCACGGTCGGCTTGAGTCCGGACGCGGCCCGCTTCGTGACGGCGCGGGCGGACTCCGGACCACCGGTGAAGAAGATCTTGCGCGCCAGCGGGTGACCGACGAGCGCGTCGCCCGCCTCGTGACCGTAACCGTGCACGATGTTGAGGCAGCCATCCGGAAGACCGGCCTCCTTCGCGAGCCGACCGAGCAGGAGAAGCGACAGCGCGTTCACTTCCGGTGGCTTCACCACGACGGTGTTTCCCGCGGCCAGCGCCGGGGCCAGTCCCATCGCGCCGAGCATCATGGGCGAGTTGAAAGCCGGGATGACGCCGATGACGCCGTAGGGCTCCCGAACGGTCACCGCCAGCATCGACTCACTGTCGTGCGGAACCTGCCTGCCTTCCCGGTGATGGGCCAGGGTCGCGTAGTAGTGGTACCAGTTCCGCAAGGCCACCTGCTGGCCACGCACCTCGCGAATCACCTTGCCCGCATCACGTGACTCGAGCCCGGCCAGCTCGTCGGCGTGCTCGGCGATCAGATCGCCGAGTTTCCACAGCACTTCGGCTCTGGCACTCGGGCCGACACGCCGCCACGCGCCGAACGCCTCATGCGCGGCGGTGACGGCACGGTCGACGTCGTCCGCGCCGCCGCGCGCGATCTCCGCCCACGGCTCGGCGGTCATCGGATCGATCGTGGGAAGGTACTCGCCGGAAGACGGAGCCACCAGGGCTCCGCGGATCCAGTGGTCGTGTCGTTCCAGCCTCATGCCATGTCCACCCCGCCAACGACGTCTCGGGATCCTCGCGGTCCCGGTGGGAACGCGAGCTCGCCGGGGCTCAACCGGAACTCGAGGTAGTCCTCGAGCTGGCCGGCAGCACCCTCCGCGAACTCGGCGAACGCTTCGCGCACCGTCCAGCCGATGTGCGGAGTCAGCACGACGTTCGGCAACGTGCGCAACGGTGAGTCCGCGGGCAGCGGCTCCTCGGCGAACACGTCCAGCCCCGCCGCACGCAGCGGGCCGTGCCGGAGGGCGTCGACGAGCGCGTCCTGATCGACGATCGCGCCGCGTGCGGTGTTCACCAGCACCGATCCGGGCTTCATCGCCTTGAGCTTCGCCCCGTCGAGCAGTCCGCGAGACTCCTCCGAGAGCCTCAGATGGACGCTCACGATGTCCGAGGTGGCCAGCAATTCGTCCATGGGCAGTCTCGGCACGCCGTCAGCGGGCTCCGCCCGCGCGCCGGAGCGAGCCCAGGCGACCACGTCCATGTCGAAGGCCTTGGCCAGGCGTGCGACCGCCGCACCCTGCAGACCCATCCCGAGTATCCCCAGTCTGCGGCCGCGGAGCGTCCCGCCGAGGATTCCCGGCCACTGACCGTCCCGCATGGCCTGCCCGGCGAGCGGGAAGTTCCGCAACGCGGCGATCATCAGTCCGAACGTCAGCTCCCGCATCGCGGCCTCGCACGCGTCGTGACTCCGCCACAGCGGAACCACGATCCCTCGCCTGGCGGCCTCGTCGGCGTCGATGTGATAGGCGTGGCCTCCGGTCTGCAGGATGAGCTCCAGTTTCGGCAGGCGATCCAGCGTCGCGGCGTCGAAGCGAGTCCGCTCGCGGACGGCCAGCACTATCCGGACGTCGGCCAGTTCCCGGTCCGGGACGTCCGCGAGCGGGCCGTCGAGCACGGTGACGTCGGCGAGCTCTCGCAGCCGGTCGGTCCCCGCGGCTTTGCGTATCTGCCCCTCCCAGTCATCGAGAATGAGCATCCTCGGCCAGTCGCGACCCATCACCGACCTCCGGTTCGCATGCCCAGCGCAGTCCACATCGTTGGTACCGCCTCCTCGCCTTGCGCATCCGCCTACGAGCGGATCTCCGAGTGTTCGAATAACCATCCGCTGTTACGGATCGTTTAAGCATCTGCGTGGCCCCCTGAGTTGTCAACCGCTAGCCAAGCTTCGTATATACGTAGTATGTTTCGAGTACACGAAGCTAGGAGGACCGTTGTCAGGCGACTTCCTGCCCTTGCGAGGCGTCCGCGTTGCCGACTTCACCTGGGTCGGTGCCGGGCCGTTCATGACAAAGCCGTTGGCGGACCACGGTGCGGACGTGATCAAGATCGAGTCACGGGTGAAGACGGACGTGATCCGCGGCATGGCGCCGTTCGCGGAAGGTGAGCCCGGCGTCAACCGCAGCGGCTACTTCGCGAACCGCAACTCGAGCAAACGCTCCGTCTGTCTTGACCTCCGGAGCCCCGAGGGCCGCGAGCTCGCCCTGCGCCTCATCAGCGTCAGCGACGTCGTCGCCAACAACTTCACACCGGGAACCATGGACCGGCTGGGCCTGGGTTACGAGTCGGCCAGGGCCGTCCGGCCCGACATCGTCTACCTCGACATGCCCATGCAGGGCAACACGGGACCGCACCGGGACCACCGTGGCTTCGGGCTCTCCATCGGCGCCGCCGGCGGACTGCTGGCCCAGAGCGGTTATCCCGACCGGCCGCCCGTCGGCACGGGCACGAACTACCCGGACCACGTTCCCAACCCGCTGCATGCGGCGATCGCGGTGCTCGTGGCGTTGCGACGACGGCGCCGTACCGGGCACGGCCAGCACATCGAGCTGTCCCAGCTCGAGTCGACTCTCAACGCCATCGGTCCCGACCTGGTCGCCGCATCCGCCGGCCGTCCCGTCGGCAGACGCGGGAACGATGACGACCTGGCCGCTCCGCACGGCGTGTTCCCCTGCGCAGGCGAGGACCGATGGTGTGCCATCGCCGTGGTCACCGACGAGCACTGGCACGGACTGGTCACCGCACTGGGCCGACCGAGCTGGGCCGACGACCCCGCCCTCACCTCAGCCGGAGGCCGACGAGCCGCGTCCGCGCGACTCAGCGAATCACTGCGGCAGACGGTGCTCGACTGGGACGCCGAGAAGCTCGCCGACACGCTCGCCGAGGCCGGCGTTCCCGCTGCGCTCGTCGCCGATGCCGCATACCTCTTGTACAGCGATCCCCAACTGGCCGCACGCGGTCACTGGGTTTCCTTGCGGCACCCGGAGATGGGTGCGTGCGTCTACGACGGCATCCCGTATCGCCTCTCACGCACTCCCGGGTCGCTTCGCTCGCCGGCCCCGCTGCTCGGGGCCGACACCCGCGCCGTCTGCACGGAACTGCTCGGCGTGGCCGACACCGAGTACGACCGCCTCGCCGAACAGGGAGTCGTAGGCTGACATGACCATCGACTGCGAGATCGACGACCGCACGTTGCTCATTCGGATCAACCGTCCCGAAGCGCTCAACGCACTCGACGTCGCCTCCATGCGTGGGCTCAACGAGGCCCTGCGGCGCTTCCGGGATGATCCCCACCTGCTCGTGGCCGTGCTGACCGGCAGTGGGGACCGCGCGTTCTGCACCGGCGCCGACCTGAAGCGCACGACGCCGGCCTCGGGATCGTTCGCCAGTTCCTATTTCGCGCCGCACGAGGAGAGCATCGGCGACGGCATGTACGTCCGGGCCATCACTCTCAGTGAGCTGCGTATTCCCAAGCCCCTCATCGCGGCGGTGAACGGCCACGCACTCGGCGCGGGCCTGGAACTCGCGCTCGACTGCGATCTGCGGATCGCCAGCCGGAACGCGACCTTCGGCCTTCCGGAGGCCCGCTGGGCGAGCGTGCCCGCCGTGGGCGGGGTTTCGAACCTGCTGCGATCCATCCCGCGTGCGGTCGCGATGAAGATGATCCTGACCGGAGACCGCATCGACGCGCGGGAGGCACACCGAGTCGGCCTGGTGAGTGACGTCGTGCCACCCGGCGAGCTCGTGGAAACAGCGCTCGCCCTCGCCCGGCGCCTGTGCGCCAACGGTCCGCTCGCCGTCATGAGCCTCAAGACACTCGCGATGCGCACCGGTGACCTCCCGCTGAGTCAGTCCATCGCCATGGAGCAACTGCTGTGGGGTGTGCTCAGGGACACCGAGGACCGGATCGAGGGCAGGGCCGCGTTCACGGACCGGCGGACACCCCACTACCACGGCCGATGAGAACGGACGGAGACAACCATGACCAGCCCACTACGCGTGATCGGCGCAGACCGGGTCGACATCGAGGGCGACCAGGTGTCCTTGCTGATCACCCGGTGCCTGGACTGTGCGAGCAGCTGGTTCCCCGCTCGGGAACAGTGCTCGCGGTGTGGCGGCACGAGAGTCGATGGAGACCGGATCAGCGGGCAGGGAACGGTCTACGCATCGACAACTGTCCACATCGGCGCCGGTGCGTTTCCCACGCCGTACGCGCTGTCCTATGTCGACGTCGAAGACATACGTCTGCTCGCCCACACGCGTTCCGTTCGGCCACTCGCCCCAGGTACTCCGGTCGTCCTCGTACTCGGTGAGGTCGGCGCGGACGGCACCGGCGCGTTGTGGTCGTACGTCGCGGTGCCCCGTACCGATGGAGAAGTCGCATGAGAGAGGTCCATATCGCCGGTGCCGCGGTACACCCGTTCGGCAAGAGCCGCGGGAAGACCGCGGCCGACCTCGGGTACGACGCCGTCACACGGCTCCTGACGACAACCAGCATCGGGCCCGACCTGATCGACGTCGGCTACTGCGGCTCCAGCTACGGCGGCTCCCTCCTCGCGCAGCGCGTGCTGCAACGCGTGGGTGTCTCCGGTCAACCCGTGTACACCGTCGAGAACGCCTGTGCGAGCGGCGCGTCCGCCCTGCACCTGGCATGGCAGGCGGTCGCCTCCGGAGCCGCCGACTGCGCTGTCGCGTTCGGCACCGAGAACCTGTCGGGGTTCGGCGGTGGCGCCCTGCCGCTGACCACGAACGACATCGAGATCGAACTTGGCCTCGTCATGCCTGCCGCCTACGCGATGCGAGCGCAACGGCACCTGCACGATTTCGGCGCGACCGAGGCGGACCTCACGATGGTGTCGATCAAGAACCGGCGCAACGGCGCGGCGAATCCGCGGGCGCACTTCCAGGCGGAGGTCAGTGCCGACCAGGTCGAGAACTCGCGGCCGGTGGCGGATCCGCTCCGCCTTCTGCACTGCTGCCCCAACAGCGACGGTGCCGCGGCGGTGTTGGTCTGCTCCAGCGACCTGGCGAGGGAGATCGGCACGCCCACCGTGCGGATACGTGCCAGCGTTGTCCGGTCCGGCCGGTTCCACACGTCGTACCGCGACATGACATGGCCGGACATCACGGCTCGCACCGCGGAAGCCGCCTACGAGATGGCGGGCGTACGTCCCAGCGATCTCGACCTCGTCGAACTCCACGACGCGTTCAGCATCGCCGAGCTGCTCCACGCCGAGGCGCTCGGCATCGCCGCCAGGGGCAAGGCCCACCGCGCCATCGCCGACGGGGAGTTCGATCGGGACGGCAGGGTCGCCGTCAGCCCCAGCGGTGGGCTGCTCTCCCGGGGCCATCCGGTCGGGGCGACGGGTGTCGTCCAGGTGTGCGAGACCTACTGGCAGCTCACCGGGCAAGCGGGCCGGCTGCAGGTACCGGCCGCATCGGTCGGCTTGACGCACGTCACCGGCGGGGGCATCTACGGCGTCGACAACGGTGCCTGCGCCGTCCACATTCTCACCTCAGACTGAAGGACCGACACATGGCAGATGCGGTAGGGCGGGTCGTCGTGACCCCGGAGGGCAGTGTCACGGGGGCGGCCATCCGCGCTCGTCTGCGGGCCCAGGGGTGGGCGGTGGAAGCAGCGGCCAGCCGTGACCCGGACGCGCTCGTCTTCGACCCCGGGCTCCTCGACGACCCACCGGTGGTCCCACCGAACCGGGTGGTGGACGAGTTCCTGGCGGAGTCTCAGCGGCACCACATGTCGCGCATCGTCGTCGTGAGCACACGCGACCAACTCGGCTGGTCGACGAGGCCGGAGCTCGCCGCTGCGGGCGGCGCGCTCGTTTCCGCCGCCCGCAGCCTGGCTCTCCGGCTCGCGCCGAAGGGAACAACCGTGAACGTGGTCGCGGCCTTCCCGCCGAGATCCAGCGCGTTGCGGGATGAGCGCACCTCGGACGCGTCCGCCGAACCGTCCGAACTCACGCCGGAGCCCGTCACCGCCGAGGACGTCGCGAACGTCGTGGCGTTCTTCCTGCACCCGCGCAGTCACTACATCACCGGACAGGTTCTCTACTGCTGTGGCGGCACGAGCCTGCTCTCCAGTCTCTCCGTGTGAGAAGGGGCCAGTCATGCATCATCTGGACGGCAAGGTCTGTGTCGTGACCGGAGCGGGTAGCGGAATCGGGCTCGCGATCGCCGGGGAACTCGCGAACAGCGGTGCGAGCGTGGTCGTGAGCGATCTCGTACTGGAGCGAGCCGAACAGGCCGCCAAGAGCATCGCGGCGCGGGGAGGGACCGCTGTCGCACTGCCGGTCGATGTCGCTTCCCGCTCGGCTGTGGACGATCTGTTCGCCGAGACCGAGTCGGCGCTCGGTCCGGTCGACGTACTGGTCAACAACGCGGGAATCAGCATCGATCGCGGAGTCCGCCGGATCACCGACGAGGAATGGCAGCGGACGCTGGACATCAACCTCACCGGTGTCTTCCTGTGCGCGCAGGCCGCGGCACGGTCGATGGTGCCCCGGCGCCAAGGACGCATCATCAACATCGCGTCCCGGGCGTGGCTGGGCTGGTTCGGGCAGTTGGCCTACGCCTCGTCGAAGGGTGGCGTCGTGTCGGCGACCCGATCCCTCGCGATCGAGCTGGCCAGGTACGGCGTCACCGTCAACTGCCTGGCGCCGGGTCTGATCGACACTCCGCTGCTCCGCGCGGAACCGCCCGAAGTCATGCAGCGGCTGATGGCCGCACAGCCCACCGGAACCTTGGGGTCACCGGACGACGTCGCGTGGGCGGCCCGCTTCTTCGCCTCTCCCGCCAGTGCGGCGGTGACCGGACAGGTGCTCTACGTGTGCGGAGGGAAGAGCCTCTACGCCCGCCCCGCCCGGTGAGCTAGCCGAGGTCCCCGAGGCGGGGCGGCCCGCCTCGGGGACCGACGTCGAGTCCGGCGAAGCGGTAGGGCGGCCCGGGAAAGAGGATGGAATCGCCGTCCACCTCGATCGGCCGGAAGAAGCCACGTTCGGTGAGCTGAGGATTGTCCAGCAGATCCTCCGGAGTGGACACCGGGGCGATGCTCACCCCGTACCGCTGCCCCGCCTCGTAGAGTTCCCGCTTGCCCAGGCCGGCGGCGAACCCCTCGAACAGCTCGCGGAACACCGCCACGGCCTGCGCGGTCCGCCGCCACCGGAAATCGGACCATCGCGGGTCACGCAGCTCGCTCGCGGCCGTGACTCCCTCGGCCTCGAGCCACGTGACGAGGCCATCCCAGCCGAGTGGCCGGCCGCCGAGTCCGCATACCAGGTACACCCAACCGTCCCGGCAGGTGAACAGACCGGTACCCGCCTCCGTGGGCGCGTTGCCAACCCGGCGGCGCACCACGCCTTCGAGATCGACGTACTGAACGGCGTTCTCGAGCGAATGCGCCACCGATTCCTGCGCGGATACGTCGACCACCTGGCCGAGGCCGGTCTCATCCCGGACGAGCAGGGCGAGGAGCACACCGACCACGGCATGCAGTGAGGTCGCCACGGAACTCTGCGGTGGGGCCGGCCGCACCGGCTCCCGATCGGGGTCTCCCGCGAGCGAGAGCAGACCACCGGCCGCCAGCACGGTGAGGTCCGTCGCCGGCCGGTTCGCATACGGTCCGTCCAGGCCGAACGGGCTCATGGCGAGGTGGATCAACCGCGGCTGCCCGCGCAGCACCTCCGGCCCCAGCCCTCGCTCGGCCAGCGCCTCGGGTCCCTCGCTGGTCAGCAGAATGTCAGTGCCGCCGAGCATGGCGAGGAGCCGGTTCCGGTAGTCCGGGTCGGCCGGATCCAGGACCACGCTCCGCTTCCCCGCCTCGGTGAAGGCGAACGTGGCGCTGGTGCCGCCCGGCAGAAGCGGGCCGGCCGTTCGCTCCGGAACCCCTTCCGGGTTCTCGATCCGGGTGACGATCGCTCCGAGATCCGAGAGCAACCTGCCCGCGTACGCTCCCAGCCAGTTCGTCGCGTCGAGGACGTGGATATCAGCGAGCGGTAGCTCTTCACGGGCCGACCGGCCAGCCTGACCCACTGCCGACAAGGATTCGTACATGCGGATTATGCTACGTGTTTTCGATGTGGAAGGCCAGGCCTGGTCGGGGAATCCTCCGCCCGGCTGGACTACCCTGACCCTCGTGAACCCCGCACGGCTTGATCGGGCCTTCGCTGTGCTCGGCTACCTCGCCAACCACCACGATGGCCGCAGCGTCAAACACCTCAGCGACGATCTGGGGCTGCCGATGAGCAGCACACACGACCTGCTCCAGGCACTCCTCGAACTGGGCGCCGTCCGGCTTGTCGGCCAGCGCAGCTACGCGCTGGGCCCGAGATCGATCGGGCTGGCATTGTCGATTGTGGATTCGGTGAAGCTGCGTCAGGTCGCACGTCCGTACCTGATCGAGCTCTGCGAGGAGGTCAACGAGAACACCTACCTCGCCGTGCGCAGCGGCGACGAGGTCGTGTACGCGGATCGATACGAGGCTTCCCAGCTGCTGTCGGTCGTGATCCAGCTCGGCGGGGGGCGGCCGCTGCACGCCTCCGCGGTCGGCAAGCTGATCGCCGCGTTCGATCCCGAGCTCCAGAGCGCGACGCTGACCGCCCCCCGACTCGAACCGTTGACCCCGTACACGCTGACGAACCGGGAGTTCCTCAGGGAGGAGTACGTCGCCATCCAGTCTCGCGCCTACAGCGTGAGCGATGGAGAAAGCGTCGAGGGCATCATCGGACTGGCCACCCCGATCATGGACGCGAACGGAGCTGTGGTCGCGGCCGTGCACATCTCCGCGCCGCGGGGCCGGTTGTCCCCCGACAGGTGCCCGGTCGTGCTCACCCAGATGCTGCGGACAGGCGCCCGCATCTCCCGGCAACTCGGCGCCCCCGCCGAGGCGATGCCCCAGCCGGACCTCGACGAGGTGATCGCACTGGAGGAGAAGCGGCGGAAGGAGAAGAGCGTCCACTGACCCTCCGCGGCACCGTGCGAGCCACCGCTCGTGAGCGTGCTTCGTGGTGACAACCACGTTGCTCACTCACGGTCGAGGATCCTCGGCGGCCACGTGCCTCGACCTGACCCGGAACACGGGGTACGCGGGCGCCACGCGCTCGAACTCGGCGATCGGCGCGTCCTTGTCCACGGGCAGGTGCGCCCTGGCGTTGGGCGCTCGCCGCAGGTAGGCCTTGAGCACGCGGGCCCGGTCCGCGGGCGCCACCTCGTCCAGGTGGACGTCCTCTCGCCGGCCGTGCCGGATCGTGACGTCACCGGCCGCGGCTCGCACGTTGCGCACCCAGTTCGCCCGCTCGCCCAGCATGGCGACGAGGTAGCGCTCGTTCTCGACGACGGCCATGACCAGCGGCACGGCGACGGTCCGGCCGGACCGCCTGCCGGGCACCTCGAGCTGGACGAGGCGATCCGGGGCGATCCCGCGGCCGTAGAGCGCGGCCGTCGCCCGGTCGAGAACGCGCGCCACCCGGTTGGGCCGCCCGCCACGGTAGAACCACGTCTTCAGGCCCATCGCCACCTCCCACAGCTGGACTGTACAACGTACATGTACACCGTACATTCGTTCCTGTACGGCGTACAATCCGCAGGCATGGCTCCCGATCGACGCCGAGCCGCGGCGGACCCCGAGCGGACACCCCTCACGCCCCGCGCGGTGGTCGAGGCGGCGCTCGCCCTCGCGGATTCGGAAGGACTCCCGGCCGTCACGATCCGGCGGCTGGCCAGGGAACTGCGCGTGACGCCGATGGCGCTCTACTGGCACTTCCGCACCAAGGACGAACTGCTGGACGGCATGGTCGACCGCCTCCACGACGAGATCGACCCGGCGGTGCCCGGCGCCGCCCCGTGGCCCGAGCAGCTGCGGGCGCTCCTGACGTCGATCGTCGACGTGCTCCGCGCCCATCCCGCGGTCGCCCCCCTGGTCTCGACCCGCAGCACGGCCTCCGCGAGCAGCCTCCGCACGACCGAGACCCTGCTGGAGATCCTGCGGCGCGGAGGGTTCTCCCCTGCCGAGGCGACACAGGTCGCCCGGCACGCGCTGAGCACCCTCACCCACCTCGTCGCCGAGGTCGCTGGCCCTGGACTGCCCGAGGAGACCGCGGAGCAGCGGGAGACCCGGCGGCAGGCCCGGGTCTTCCTGGGATCGCTGCCGCCGGACCGCTACCCGCGCCTGGTGGAGGCGGCGGAGCCGCTGAGCGAGTGCGAGGACCCGGAGGGCTACTTCGCGTTCGGCCTCGACCTGCTGCTCGCGGGCATCGAGGCGATGGCGCGGCGCGGTTAGCCGATCACCCGTGTCGTCCCGTCGCTTTCGTCGGTGCCGAGCAGGGTGATCCGGCCGAGCAGACCCCGCGCCCCGCCTGGCGCGACCCCGGCGCGCACCGGCACGTGCCCATGAACCCCGCGTCTCCGTCGAACCGATTCTGCACGGCCGCTCCCGCGGCGGGGTCAGATCGGCGCGCAGTCGGGTTTGTCGGTCCAGTCGGCCCCGCACAGGTAGAGCGTGACGAGGGTGTTGTAGCCGTACCGGGCGCCCAGGGTGTTGTACTCGCCGACGTCCACGCGCTGCGCCAGGTAGTGCTCGGTCGGGGTGCCCTCCGCGGTGTCGCGGTATGGCGGCGGGTCACCCGGCGTGGTCGTCGACGGCGGGGCCTGCCCGTCGTCGAGACCCCAGAACCGGGCGATGTGATAGGCCGAGCAGACGTCGACATCGAGCAGGTACGCACCCGCGGTGCCGCACTGGTCCGCCCCCGATCCCGGGTCGACCGGCTGGCCATGGTTCATGCCGGTGATCTCGAAGTACTCCACCGTGCCGCCGTAGACCCGGTGCGGGTGGCCTGCGACGGTGTCGCTGACCTCGGGTGTCTGGTCGGTGCCCGCGACGTCGGTCCACTGCTCGACCAACTCGGTCGCGTTCCCCGGGCGCACGGTCGTGTCGGCGCTGCCGTGCCAGATCGAGACCCTGGGCGGGGACCCGCCGTGGGACGCGGCGGCCCGGACCAGATCTCCCCACTGCCGCGGGGTCCGGTCGACGCCCGGGCTCATGCAGTTGTAGGCCGACACCACCGAGTCGGCGCACCCGTAGGGCAACCCGGCCACCACGCCACCGCCGGCGAACACGTCGGGGTAGGTGGCCAGCAGGACGGCGGTCATCGCACCACCCGCGGACAGCCCCGTGGCGAACGCCTCGGTGGAGCCGATGTCCTGCCTGGTCCGGTCCACCATCTGCGTGAGGGACAACGCCTCCCCGCCGCCCCGGCGCGTATCGCCTGGCTCGAACCAGTTGAAGCAGCCGTTGGCGTTGTTGGCGGACCGCTGCTGCGGGAACACGACCGCGAACCGCCACCGGTCGGCCAGCTCGGGCCAGCCGGTTCCGGCGGCGTAGCCGGACGCGTTCTGGGTACAGCCGTGCATCGCGACGACGACCGGGCGGCCGCTGGCCAGCCCGTCCGGCACGTAGCGGAACATCCGCAGGTTGCCGGGGTTCGAACCGAAGCCGGTCACCTCCTCGATCGTGGCGGCACCGGCGCTGCGCGGAACCAGAACCAGGGACAGCACGGTGGCGAGGAGAGCGACCAGCGCGGCGGGGACGGCGACGGTCAGGCGGCGAACGGACATGACGATACCTCCACGCTGAGGCGACGACGGTCATTCCGGCGGGCCAAGGTTAGAAGCGGAGAACCGTCCGTGACTGTGGTCCGCGACCCCACTTTCCGGTCCGCCCGGCTGTGTGCGCGCCACGTATAACCGTCCGCCGCACGGGGTACCACGGAATCGAACACACGCTCGACGAAAGGTGTGCCATGAGCGAGGAACAGGGCTTCCAGAACCCGGAGAAGGACCGCGGCGACTGGGTCACCGCGGACGAGCCGATGACCGGCCCCCAGCGTTCCTACCTGCACACACTCGCCCAGGAAGCCGGCGAGGAGGTGCCGGACGAGCTCACCAAGGCGCAGGCCTCCGAGCTGATCGACGAGCTGAAACAGCGCACCGGCCGCGGCACCGGCCAGTCCGGTTCGTGACCCCCGCGCCCGGTCAGCGGCTCGCGCTCGTGGCCCGGGCGCGCGACCAGACCGGGCTGTCCACGTAGTGGTTGTCGTAGCGAGCCCCGGACTCGCCGATCTCCTTCGGGTCGGCCTCCCCGCGGGCGACCCGGTCCAGCAGCCGGTAGTAACCGAACCGGTCCATCCCGGGCGTGAACGCCACCAGCACGTCGGCGGAGGATCCCGCCGCGGGGCCGAAGGCGTGTGGCACGTGCGGTGGCACGGCGAGGAAGTCGCCCTCGTCCAGCGTGTGCAGCTCGTCTCCGGTCAGCACCTGCAGCGAGCCGCCGAGGACCAGGAAGAGCTCGGTCGCGCGGGTGTGGAAGTGCGCGGGCGTGCCGACCACGCCCGCGTCGAGCGTGGCGCGGTTGGCGGTGAACGCCGGTGACTCGGCCAGCAGCGTGATGAGGCTGCCGGGCGCGTCGGAGCGAACCTCGGCTGCCGCCGCGCGGACGAGCACGGTGTCGGACATGGGTACTCCCATAGACTCGGGAAACGGAGCTGACACCTCGACCTTCCTCCGCGGGCACACCCGGAACAACGCGGGAAAGTGGCACAATCGATAACCGCGGACTTATCGATCGGGGGCAGAGCGTGGAACGGCGCGACATCGAGATCTTCCTGGCCCTCGCCGAGGAGCTGCACTTCGGCCGCACCGCCGAGCGGCTGCACGTCTCCCAGGCCAGGGTCAGCCAGTCGGTGAAGTCGATGGAGCGCCGCATCGGCGCGCCGCTGTTCGACCGCACCAGCCGCCGGGTCGCCCTCACCGCGATCGGCAGGCAGCTGGAGGCGGACATCCGGCCCGCCTACGAGCGGATCCGCACCGGAATCGAACGGGCCGTCTCGGCGGGTCGCGGCGTCGACGGCCCGCTCCGGATCGCCTTCGAGGCACCCGCGCTCGCGGAGTTGCTCTCCGAGCTGCTCGGCACGTTCCGCGGCCGCCATCGGGGCTGTGAGCTCCGTATCCACGAGGCGCCATTCGCCGATCCCCTCTCAACCCTGCGAACCGGCGACGCCGACGTGCTGGTCACGCTGCTCCCGGTCTCGGACCCCGAGCTGACCGTCGGCCCCACAGTCCACAGTGAACGGATGGTGCTCGCGGTCGCCACGCATCATCCCCTCGCGCGCGCGGACTTCGTCACGCTGGAGGACCTGGGCCGCGACACGGTGTTCCGCGCGGCCCGTCCCGCACCCGCCTACTGGCAGCCCCCTTCCGCGCCGTGGCACACCCCGGGCGGAACGCCGATCGCCCGCGGCCGCACGTTCGGCACCTTCCAGGAACTCCTCCTGGCGATCGCCGCAGGCGAGGGCATCTGCCCGCTCGCCGCGCACGGCGCGGAGTACTTCTCCCGGCCCGGCGTCGCGTACGTGCCGTTTCGCGGCACGCCGGATGCGGAGTGGGCGCTGGTGTGGCGCACCGCGGCGGAGACCGGGCGGATCCGGGCGTTCGCCGACACGGCCAGGATCAGCACGGCGCCTGGGCAGGCTCCAGGCCCGCGTAGTCGGCGGGCGGCAGCGCGCGGCTGACGACGTCGAGGGCTCCCCTGGCGAGCGCGCCGAGCAACGCGTCCCGCTCGCCGGGAACCGCGAAGAGCAGGTCTCCCGCCCACCTCCCGCCGACGAGGACCCGTACCACCAGCCGCCTCTTGTCGTCCGGCAGGACCAGCTCGACGCGGGCCCGCCTGCCGTGCCCCTCGGGGGCGCGCCACCGTTCGCCCTGGAGTCGGCAGGCAGCACCCCGAGCCGCTGCAGGCTCGCCGCCGCCAGCGCCGACCGGCAGCCGGTGGTGCGGTAGACGATCGCCCTGCGCCCGGTGTCGAACCAATCCCGGTGCCACCGCGACCCGGGGTCGGCGACCAGCTCCCGCAGGCCTCTCGGCAACAACACCGCCGCCGGGATCACCCCGTTCACCGCCTCGGCGGTCTCCCGCACGTCCAGCAGCAGCATCCCCACTGTCCACTTCGGCCGCTACCTCGGCCGGCCGCCACGCAGCACGACGGCGTCGCCGTCACCGAGGGCCCGCCGTGCGTGGTGGGCGGCCTTGCGCAGGTTCGCCGCGCCCGCGGCGCCGTTCAGGTGCGGCCACAGCGCCTCGATCACCAGGTCGCGCAGCAGTTGACGACCAGGCTGGAGCGCGAGCAGTTGCACCAGCTCCGCCGACCGGCGCCCCGGCCACTGGTCCGGCGCCACCGCACGGTCGCCGACTCGCACCCGGAACCGGCAGCGGAGCTCGATCCGCACCTCGCCCTCCGCGGTGCAGCCGGCCATCACGCCTCCCGCCGCCCATTATCGGCTCCCTGCCCGCGCGGGAACAGCACTTGACAGCGCGGTCGCGCTACCTCCATGGTTACCTACATGACTAATGAACCGGGGAACCGGCCGTCATGAAGGACGACGGCAGGCCGCTGTTCCTGCAGATCGCCGAACAGATCGAGAACGCGATCATCGACGGCTCGCTGCCGGAGGAGACCCGGGTGCCGTCGACGAACGAGCTGGCCGCGTTCCACCGGATCAATCCCGCGACCGCGGCGAACGGCATCAGCCGGCTCGTCGCCGACGGGTTGCTCTACAAGCGAAGGGGGATCGGGATGTTCGTGGCACGCGGTGCCCGCGACCTGCTCCTGGAGCGCCGCAGGGAGTCGTTCGGGCGAACCTACATCGCCCCGTTGCTCACCGAGGCGCACAAGCTGGGCATGGACGCCGAGGACCTGAAGAAGATGATCGACTTCTGGCGGGAGGACCAGCCATGAGCGTGGTGCGCATGCGGAACGTGACCAAGCACTACGGCAGGACGGCGGCGCTGTCGGGGATCACGCTCGACCTGGCGGAGCACCGGATCCACGGACTGCTCGGCCGCAACGGCGCGGGCAAGACCACGATCATGCAGATCCTCACCGGGCAGAACTTCGAGACCTCAGGCGAGGTCGAGGTGTTCGGTCAGCACCCGTACGAGAACACCGACGTTCTCGGGAAGGTCTGCTTCATCAGGGAGTCGCAGAAGTACCCGGACATCTTCGCGGCGCGGCACGCCTTCGCCGCGGCCGAGTTGCTGTACCCGAACTGGGACACCGACTTCGCCGCGGAACTCGCCGACGAGTTCGCGCTCCCGCTCAACCGCCGGATCAAGAAGCTCTCCCGTGGCCAGCTCTCCGCGGTCGGCGTGATCATCGGGCTCGCGGCGCGGGCACCGCTGACGTTCTTCGACGAGCCGTATCTCGGCCTCGACGCCGTGGCCCGGCGCCTGTTCTACGACCGGCTGCTCACCGACTTCGCCGAACACCCGCGCACGATCGTGCTCTCGACACACCTCATCGACGAGGTCAGCGACCTGATCGAGGACGTCGTGCTCATCGACCGCGGCAAGCTCCTGCTGGACGAGGACGCCGAAACGTTGCGCTCGCGCGCCGTCACCGTCACCGGACCGGTGTCCGCAGTGGAGGCGTTCGCCCGGCACCACCGCGAGCTGCATCGCGAGCAGCTCGGCGGGCTCCTGCGCGTGACACTGGAGGGACCGCGACCTGAGTCTGATGTGGATGGTCTACAGGTCGAGCCGGTCTCGCTCCAGGAACTCGTCGTCCGGACCACCCAGCAGGCACGCGAAAGAGAGCTCGTCGGCACCACGAACGGAAAGGGAGAACGGTGATGAATCGCGTGTGGAGAGTGGTGAGGATCCAGCTCGCCAACGGTCCCATGGTACTCGGCATGCCGCTGGTCATCCTCGCCCTGGTGCTGCTGGCCAATCTTGCCATCTTCGGCGTGATCGATACCAGCGCGTCGCCGGAGAACCGCATGACCGGGGGCATGATCTCCATCTACATCGTACTGCTCGTGGCGCACCTGCAGACGATCACGCAGTTCTTCCCGTTCGCGCTGAGCCTGAGTGTCACCCGGCGCATCTTCTTCGCGGCGACGTGCCTGGTCGTGCTCGGACAGTCGGTCGGCTACGGGCTGCTGCTCTTCCTGCTGCGCCTGCTGGAGGACGCGACCGGCGGCTGGGGGCTGGACATGGGATTCTTCGCCCTGCCGTTCCTCACGACGAGCAACGCGCTCACCCAGGTCGCCGTGTACACGGTGCCGTTCATCGCCATGTCGTTCTTGGGTCTGCTGGTGGGGATCGTGTTCAAGCGCTGGGGCCAGCTGGGCTTGTACACGCTGGGCATCGGCGTCGGGGTGCTCGCGGTACTCCTCGTCCTGCTCGCCACGTGGCAGGACTGGTGGGCCGCCATCGGGCGGTTCTTCGCCCAAGAGCCGGCGGTACACCTGTTCGCCACGTATCCGCTCGTGCTGGCGGCACTGCTCGCCGGGATCGGCTACCGTGCCCTGCTGCGCGCCACTCCCTGAGCCCGGGTCTGCCCGGCCGTCACCCGCCGAGGAGGCCGCCGCCGAGATCGAGAACGCCGCTGACCACTCCGTTCACCGGGTCGAGGACCGGGTCGAGGACGCCGCCGTTCCGGGGCTCGCTGGTGGTGGTCGGCGAAGGCTGGCTGGTCGCCGGAGGCGTGGTCGGCGCGGGTTCCTGGGAACGCGTCGTGGTGGGCTGGGGCGCGGTCGTGGGTGCGGGCGCGCCGCTGTCCGCGCCGTCGCCGCCGCCCGTGCCGCCAGCCCGGCCCGTGCTGCCGGTCGAGGTGCCGGTGCCACCTGTGCCACCGGAGTCACCGGAGTCACCGCCGGTGCCGCCGCGGGAGTCGGCGGGCGGCGCCTGCAGGTCCGTCGTCTCGCTGAGCAGCACGCTGCCCGCGGCGGTGGTCGGCGCCGACCCGCCACCGCTGCGGTCGCGCTGCGCGGACAGACCCGGCTGCGCACCCTGCGGCGCGCTGAGCGCCTGGTCGGCCTCGCGCGGTCCCTCCTCGACCGGGGTGGAAGCCACCCCGGGTTTGAAGGCGACCAGGCCCGCGACGGTGAGCCCGAACAGGACGACGCGTCCCCAGGTGGCGGCCTTCGCGGAGGTCCGGCCCCTGTCCGCGGGCTCCGGCGGCTCCGCACGGACGGGCGCCTCGGCACGGGAGCGCGGCGCGGGCGGCCCGGCCGGGACAGCCGCGAACGTCTCGGTGGGGCTGTCGTCGCCCTCGAACTCGATGCCCTCGCGGCGCAGCAGTTCCGCGACGGGAAGATACTGGCGCGGCGTCTCGTCGAGGTCCGGTCTGGGCATGGGCCGCCGCGCCGTGGCCCCCTCTCGGGCCAGCAGCTCGGCGACGGTCGTATACCGCCGGGTCGAACTCCTCGCGCTGTCCGCCACGTTCGTCGCCACTCCGAACCTCTCGTTTCGCCAGCGCACGCGCCTCGCGCGACTACGGACTGTCTGACGTTGGCGGCAGATACTACCTGTCTGGATGAAAATGCCAAGGCCAAAGCCGGGAAGAACACACGCAGCGTAGATACCCAGCGTCACAGATCACGGACAGATCTCGACGAAAACGCAGGTGACAAGTGAAACACCGGTGCCGTTCCGCGCCGGTCAGGAGAACACCTTGAGCCCGGCCACACCGGCGACGATGAGGACGAGGCAGGTGATCCGGGCGACCGTCGCCGGCTCACCGGCGGCCGCGATTCCGTACAGCGCGGTGCCGACCGCACCGATGCCCACCCAGACGGCGTATCCGGTGCCGACCGGAATCGTGCGCAGGGCGTAGGCGAGACCGATCATGCTCAGCGCGAGGGAACCGGCGAACACCACGCTCGGCACCGGGCGGGAGAAGCCACGCGAGGCGGACAGCGACGCCGCCCACACGGTCTCCAGGAATCCCGAAATCACGAGCACGATCCAGTTCACGCCGGCCCTCCGCAGCAATGTCCGATGCCTGATCATCACTGCGTCGTCTTGTCCTGACCGGGTACGACGCGCTCGTCCGGGCCGGCGAGCGCCGGCCCTTCGACGCTAGCACGCCGCACGGGCGCCGTGTCGGGGCTCGCTCAGCCTGCGTGGCCGGGCCCCGGCAGCACGTCGACGTCGGTGGCGCGCATCGGCTCGCCGCAGGCGGAACACGAAGGCTCGACGTGCGCGATCTCCCCGCAGGCGTGGTGGCGGTACAGCACCGGTGGCCCCGCCTCGCCGGCCAGCCACCGGTCGCCCCAGCGGACCATCACGAGCAGCAGGTCACACAGCTCGGTGCCCTTGTCGGTGAGCGTGTACTCGAAGCGGGGCGGCCGCTCCGAGTACTGCCGCCGCGCCAGCACCCCGCTCTCGACCAGCCACTTGAGGCGTTCGGCAAGCACCTTGCGGGAGATCCCGAGATCCTGCTGCAGCTGGTCGAACCGGGTGAGCCCCACGTAGACGTCCCGCAGGATCAACGGCGACCACGGCTCCCCGATCACGTCCAGGGTGCGCGCGATCGAGCAGGCCATGTCTCCGAACCGCGTGCGCTGCATGCTCCCAGCCTAGCTCAAAGGTTCCCTCAAGGAACTCATCGTGTTACCGTTCCGCTAGTTCCCTGAAGAAACCTACTGAGCCGGAGGCCACCATGGCCAGGACCCTCACCGTCGCGGAGAGCCAGCGGTTCCTCGCCGAACCCCACATCGGCGTGCTCTGCGTCGAGCGCGACGGCGAACGTCCACCGCTCGCCGTCCCCGTCTGGTATCACTACCGGCCCGGCGGGGACCTGACGTTCTTCACCGGCACGCAGGGCCGCACCGCGCGCAAGACCGCGCTGCTGGAGCGCAAGCGCAGGCTGAGCTTCTGCGTGCAGCGACCGGAACCGCCGTACCGGTACGTGACCGCGGAATGCACCCTGCGCGCACTGGACCGCTCGCCCAGCGTCGAGGACGTGCACGCGATCACGTCCCGGTACCTGCCCGACGACGTCGCGCGGGACGTGGCCGTCGCCGAGGCGACCGGCGGCTCGCCGACCTTCGTCCTGTTCCGGGCGCGGCCGGACCGGTGGGTGAGCTTCGACTTCGCCGACGAGACCGACTGAGGGCTACGGCTGGACCGCGTTCAGCACCGGGACCAGCCGCTCCTCGTAGTCCAGGTGGGCCTCCAGTTCCGCGACCAGGCGATCCACTTCGGACAGCACGGCGGCCGGGTCCGCACCGTCCGCCGAGACGACGCGCTCCAGCTCGTCGAGCAGCAGCGCGATGGCCTCGTGCTCCCGGCGCAGCCGCGCGACGGTTCCGGCGAGCTCGGGATGGTGTTCGTCGAGAAACGGCAGCAGTTGCCCATCCTCGCTGGCGTGGTGGTGATGCAGGCCCTGGCACACGGTGAGGCAGTTGATCCGCAGCTGGGAACCCAGCCCGGGGCCGGACCGCGCGATCTCCTCGCGGATCAGGGCGAGCTCGCGGCGGAACGCGTCGTGGACGAGCTTCAGCGCATCGCCCCACGCACTCGCGTTCGGCACCCCCGACACCGGTCGCAGGACCACCACGGGCAGCCGCCGCCCCGCCTTGCGCTCGTAGTCCGCCCAGCCGGAGTCGGCCTCGGCCGCCCTCGCGAAGACCTGGTCGCGTTCCGCTCCCCGCAGGACCACCGCATCCGCCTCGAAGGTGAACACTCCGGTCTCGACGGTGACGCGCGGGTTGGCGCGGATGTTGTGGAACCACGCGGGATGGGCCGGAGCCCCGCCCGCGGATCCGATGACGACGGTCCGCCCTTCGCCGTCGGGCAGGTAACCGAGCGGCACCGTGTGCGGCGCGCCGGACCTGGCCCCCGTGGTGGTCAGCAGAAGCAGTCGCGCGCCCTCGAACGGGCCGCCGACCCGTCCCTTGTTGGCGCGGAACTCCGCGATGACGTGCTGGTTGAAGTCAACAGGCATGATCAGGTTCTTCTCCGGGAAAGTGGCATGACGAAAACGGATTCGGTGCTGGAGAAGAACGGGAAGGCGGGCCCCTGCCCCGCCCGGCGATCACGCCGTGGCCGGGAACCTCACTCGCTCATGGCACTCGGCCGACCCGGCAGTCACGAGGTGACACTAACACGGATCACCCGCCCACGGAACACGATTGAACTATACCCGTGGGGGTATCATCGACGCATGCTGATCGCCGCCGGACTCGGGCTCCTTCTCGGCTTCGTGGTCGGCCTGCTCGGCGCGGGCGGTTCCATCCTCGCGGTTCCGGCGCTGGTCTACGGCCTCGGCGAGCCGGTCCACCAGGCGATCCCGATCTCCCTGGTCGTCGTCGGCAGCACGGCGGCGGTGAGCGTGCTGCCCCGGCTGCGGCAGCGGGTCATCCGCTGGCCGGTGGCCGGGGTGTTCGGCGCGGCGGGCATCGCGGCGTCGTTCGGCGGCGCGGCGCTCGGCCGGCTGCTCTCCCCGCAGGTCCTGCTGCTCGCGTTCGCGGCCGTGATGGTCGCCGCCGCCGTGCGCATGCTGACCGGCGACACGACGCCACGGGGTGCGTGCACGGTCACCGGCGGCCGGGTGAACTGGCGCGCCTGCCTGCCCAAGTCCCTCGCGATCGGCGCCGTGGTCGGGTTTCTCACCGGGATGTTCGGCGTCGGCGGAGGCTTCCTCGTCGTGCCCGCCCTCGCGCTGCTGCTCGGCCTCGAGATGCCCGCGGCCGTGGCGACGTCGCTGGTCATCGTCGCCCTCAACGCGGCGGGCGGCCTGGTCGCCCACGCGAGCGCGGTGCCGGAGCTGGACCCGCGCGTGGTGGCGGCGTTCACCGGCACGGCGCTGGTCACCGCCGTGCTCGCGGCGCGGTTCGGCGGGCGGCTGGACGCCGCCCGCCTGCGCCGCTGGTTCGCCTGGTTCGTGCTCGCCGTGGCCGGCTTCGTCACCGTCCAGGCGCTGCTCGACCCGGCCGCGCTGAGCTGACCGGCCCCGGCGTCACACCCGCCACTTCTGGTTGGCCGTGCCCGCGCACGTCCAGATCTGCAACCGGGTGCCGTCGGCGGAATCGGCGCCCGTGACGTCGAGGCACTTGTCGGCGTGGGGGTTGACGATGTCCCCCGCCGCGGTGTGCACCCACTGTTGCGCGGCCGTCCCGTTGCACTCGTACAGCTGCACGGGAGTGCCGTCGGCGGTGCCTGCACCGGCGACGTCGAGGCACTTGCCGAGCGCCCGCACACTGCCGTCCGCGGCGAACGTCCACCGCTGCGCGGCCGTCCCGTTGCACTCGTACAGCTGCACGGGGGTGCCGTTGTCGGTGCTCGCTCCCGCCACGTCGACACACTTGTCGGCCAGTCCGACGATCGGCTGTCCCCCGCCCGAGGTGGCGCCGTCCGTGACGCGGACGTAGTCGATCACGAGCTGTTGCGGGAAGGACGTGCTGCCGTCCGGGTCGCCCGGCCACCGCCCGCCGACGGCGAGGTTCAGGATGAGGTAGAAGGGGTGGTCGAAGACCCACTCGTCCCCGCCGAGGTCGGCAGGCGTCCGGACCTGGTAGACGTTGCCGTCGACCGACCACTGGATGCGCTGCGGGGACCAGTCGACCGCGAACGTGTGGAAGCCGTCGGAGAACCGCTCGCCGCCGGGCAGCGTGTACGCGGCGCCGATGCCGTCCGGGCCCGAGTAGCCGGGACCGTGCAGGGTGCCGTGGACCGTGCCCGGCTCGTGGCCCACGTTCTCCATGATGTCGATCTCGCCGCTGTCCGGCCACCCCACGTCGCCGAAGTCGGCTCCGAGCATCCAGAAGGCGGGCCATATACCGCGCCCCTCCGGCAGCTTCATCCGGGCCTCGAAGTGACCGTACGCCTGCGTGAACGTCTGCGCCGTGCTGAACTTCGCCGACGTGTACCAGCAGCTGCCGTACCAGCACTGGTAACCGGCGGGGTTCTCCTCCCGCGCGGTGATCACGAGGTTGCCGTCGCCGTCGAGCGCGGCGTTGTCCGTGCCGTCGGTGTAGTACTGGCGCTCGAGGTTTCCCCAGCCTTCGTTGCCGTTGCCGATCTCGTGCCGCCACTTGGCACTGTCGACCGGAGCGCCGGCCGGTCCTTCGAAGTCGTCGAAGAAGGTGGTGGCGGCGGCGTTCATCCCCCCGCCGGGCGTGGGTTCCGCGGTGGCGGGCCCCGGGACGACGGCAGCCGCGAGCGCGGCGAGGCCGGCGACGAGGGCGCGGGCTGGTCTGGACATCGTGCTCCCTTCTCAGCCGTACGGCGAAGCGGGAACCAGTGTCCAGTGGTCTGGACCACGCTGACAACAGCCAGGGCGGATCCTGTCCGGTCATGACCGCAACCGGACAGTTTCCGGCCCCCTGGCTCAGTAGTCGCGGTCGGGCATGATCAGCCAGAGCGCGATGTAGAGGATGAACTGCGGGCCGGGCAGCAGGCAGGAGAGCACGAACAGCAGCCGGACCGTGTTCGGCTTCCAGCCCCAGCGCTCGGCCAGCCCCGCGCAGACGCCCGCGATCATGCGGTTCCGCTTCGGCCTGGCCAGTGTCTTCGTCGTCATACCTCCACAATGCCGCCGTCGCGGCCGGAGCGCATCGGGAGGAACCCGGAGATCCCCCTGGCGGGGAACACCGACGACTCCGATTGTCTTGACAACTTTGTTTTTCGGTGGCATCGTTCCGGTCGAGGAAGGGAGCGAGCCGATGGGGCACGAGTTCGAGATCAGAACGGAAGCGGAGCTTCCGGCGAGCCCGGATCAGGTGTGGCAGGCGATCGCCACGGGACCGGGCATCGACTCCTGGTTCATGGGCCGCACCGAGGTCGAGCCCGGCGAGGGCGGCGCGGTGCGCACGGTCTTCGGTGGCTACGCCCCGGAGCAGCCCGTCACCGCGTGGGAGCCGGAGCGCAGGCTGGCCTACGGCTCGGTACCCGCCCCGGACGGCCGGTTCGCCGCCTACGAGTTCCTCATCGAGGGCCGGGCGGGCGGCAGCACCGTGCTCCGCATGGTGACGAGCGGGTTCCTGCCGGGGGACGACTGGGCGGACGAGTACGAGGCCATGACCCGCGGGACCGCGCTGTTCTTCCACACCCTCGTCGCCTGCCTGACCCACTTCCCTGGCCGGACCGCGGTGCCGGTGACGGTGTTCGGTCCACCGGTCACGAACTGGGCCCGCACCTGGGCCGCGGTACGGCAGGGACTCGGGCTCGAAGACTCCGTGACCGAGGGCGACCGCGTGCGGTTCTCCCCGGACGGCGGCGCACCGGTGAAGGGCGTCGTGTACTTCGCCAACGAGGACACGCTCGGCGTCCGCACCACCGACGCGCTGTACCGCTTCCTCAAGGGCTTCCGCGGCCCGCTGATCGCGGCACACCACTACTTCTCCACTGTAGACACACAGGAGGCCGAACGCGCCTGGCTGGCCTGGCTCGAGCGGCACGACGGAAGGGAACAGCGGACATGAGCAGCGTCACCTCGGCCGACGGCACCAGGATCGCGTTCGAGCGCACCGGCAACGGCCAGCCGGTGATCCTCGTGGACGGCGCCATGTGCTACCGCGACTCGGGACCGATGCGGCCACTCGCCGAGCAGCTGGCGAAGGACTTCACGGTCTACCTCTACGACCGGCGGGGTCGCGGGGAGAGCGGCGACACCGCGCCCTACTCGCCGCGACGCGAGATCGAGGACATTGAGGCGCTCGTCAAGGATGCGGGCGGCTCCGCGCACCTGTTCGGCATCTCGTCGGGTGCGGTGCTCGCGCTGGAAGCCGCCAACGCCGGGCTGCCGGTCCGCGGGCTGGCGCTGTACGAGCCGCCGCTCATCGTGGACGACACGCGGGACCCGGTTCCCCCGGAGTGGGTCACCGAGCTGCGCCGGGAGGTCGCGGAAGGCCGGCGCGGGGACGCCGTACGCCGGTTCATGCGGGTGGTGCAGGTACCCGCGGTCGCGATCTTTCTCATGCGGTTCCTGCCCGCCTGGCGGAAGATCACCGGTGTCGCGCACACGCTGCCGTACGACTTCGAGGTGATCGGCGACCTGCAGTCCGGCAGGCCGCTGCCGGCCGACCGCTGGACGTCGCTGACCGCAACCACGCTCGTCCTGGACGGCGGGAAGAGCCCCACCTGGATCCGCAACGGCACCAGGGCGCTCGCCGACGTGCTGCCCACCGCCCGCTACGACACCCTGCCCGGCCAGACCCACATGGTGAAGCCCACCGCGCTCGCCCCCGCCCTCGCCGAGTTCTTCGGCGCCCACTGAGAGGACACCGCCATGCCCAGGCACACCACCGTCGCCGAGTACGTCACCGCCCTCGACAGCCCGCTGCGGGAGGTCGCCGGGAAGCTGGTGCCGATCATCGAGGCCGCGCTGCCGGACGCACCGGGCGCCCTCTGGCACGGGCATCCCGTGTGGGGCACCGGGCCGAAGCCGGGGGCCGCCCCGATCTGCCTGCTCAAGGCCTACTCCTCGTCCGTGACGTTCGGGTTGTGGCACGGCCAGGCCGTCGCGGACCCCTCCGGCAGGCTGGAGCCCGGCGCCCGCGAGATGGCCGGCGTCAAGCTCGCCGACGTCGCCGACATCGACGGGGAGCTGTTCACCGGCTGGTTGCGGCAGGCACGGGCGCTCGCGAACCCGAGTTGACCGGTCCGGGCGCGGCTTCTCGTAGGATCGCCCGATGACTTCGGCCGAAACGCTGGGCGTGCTGAACCGGGTCTTCGGATACGACTCCTTCCGCGAGGGGCAGCGGGAGATCGTCGACCACGTCTCCGCGGGCGGCGACGCGCTGGTGCTGATGCCGACCGGCGGTGGCAAGTCGCTGTGCTACCAGATCCCCGCCCTGGTCCGCGACGGCGTGGGCGTCGTCATCTCCCCCCTCATCGCGCTGATGCAGGACCAGGTCGACGCGCTGCGGGCGCTCGGAGTCCGCGCCGGGTTCCTCAACTCGACACAGGACCCCGACGAGCGCAGGCTCGTGGAGGCCGAGTTCCTGGCGGGTGAGCTGGACCTGCTGTACCTGGCGCCGGAACGGCTGCGCTCGGAGTCGGCGCTGCGGCTGCTCGACCGGGGCACGGTGGCGCTGTTCGCGATCGACGAGGCGCACTGCGTGGCGCAGTGGGGGCACGACTTCCGGCCCGACTACCTCGCGCTGTCGGAGCTGCACGAGCGCTGGCCGGACGTACCGCGCATCGCGCTGACGGCCACGGCCACCAAGGCCACCCACGCCGAGATCGCCGCGCGGCTGGGCCTCGAGGACGCCCGCCACTTCGTCGCCAGCTTCGACCGGCCGAACATCCAGTACCGGATCGTCCCGAAGAACGAACCACGCAAGCAGCTGCTGGAGCTGCTGCGCACCGAACACTCCGGCGACGCGGGCATCGTGTACTGCCTGTCGCGCAAGTCGGTCGAGGAGACCGCGGAGTTCCTGGTGCGCAGCGGGTTCGACGCCGTGCCGTACCACGCCGGGCTCGATGCGGCCACCCGCTCGGCACACCAGGCGCGGTTCCTCCGCGAGGACGGGCTGATCGTGGTCGCCACGATCGCGTTCGGTATGGGGATCGACAAGCCGGACGTCCGGTTCGTGGCTCACCTGGACCTGCCGAAGTCCGTCGAGGGCTACTACCAGGAGACCGGCCGCGCGGGCCGGGACGGGCTCCCGTCCACGGCCTGGCTGGCGTACGGGCTGCAGGACGTCGTGCAGCAGCGCAAGCTCATCGACGCCTCCGAGGGCGACACCGCGCACCGGCGGAAGCTCGGCGCGCACCTCGACGCGATGCTCGCGCTGTGCGAGACCGTCGAATGCCGCCGCGTGCAGCTGCTCGCCTACTTCGGACAGAGCGCGTCGCCGTGCGGCAACTGCGACACGTGCCTGGCCCCGCCCGAGTCGTGGGACGGCACCGTGGCCGCCCAGAAGCTCCTGTCGACCGTGGTACGGCTGCGCCGCGAGCGGGGGCAGAAGTTCGGCACCGGCCAGATCGTCGACATCCTGCTCGGCAAGCGGACGACCAAGGTGACCCAGCACCGGCACGATGAGCTCTCGGTGTTCGGGGTGGGTGCGGACCTGCGGGACGGCGAGTGGCGCGGCGTCGTGCGGCAGTTGCTCGCCCAGGGTCTGCTCGCCGTCGAGGGCGACTACGGCACGCTGGTCACCACGGAAGCCAGCGACGAGGTGCTGTACCAGGGCCGCAAGGTGATGCTCCGCCGCGAGCCGGAACGCACCATCCGGGCGGCCAAGCCGAAACGTGCGGCGGCCACCGAACTGCCGGAGCACGCGGCCCCCGTCTTCGAGCGGCTACGGGCCTGGCGCGCGGCGACCGCGAAGGAGCAGGGCGTGCCCGCGTACGTGATCTTCCACGACGCCACCCTGCGGCAGATCGCGGCCGAGTCGCCAACCAGCCTGACGCAGCTGGGCACGGTGAGCGGCGTCGGGGAGAACAAACTCGCCAAGTACGGCAGGCAGGTGCTGGACGCCGTGTCCGGCTCGTGAACGACGAACGTGGTCAGTGCCGCGCCCGCCGCCGCCTGACCAGGTAAACGGAGCCTGCCACGAGCACGACCAGCGCGAGCACGATCCAGCTGCCGACCCCCACCGCGTTCTCGAGCTGGCGCGCCGCCTCGCCCGCGGCCGCGCCGATCCCGATGTGCAGCGCGCACCACGCGGCCCCGCCGAGGAACGCGACGGGCAGGAACTTGCGGTACGGCAGGCGCGAGGCGCCCGCGGCGGCGGGCATGAGCGTGCGCAGCACCGGCAGGAAGATGCCGACGAACACCGCCCACGCGCCACGCCTGCGCAGCTGGTCCAGTGCGCGGTCCCACCCGTCGCCGTGCCGCCGGACGACCTTCGTGCGGCGTAGCCGCGGACCCAGCTTCCGGCCGATCAGGTAGCCGACCGAGTAACCGGCGACCGCGCACAGCGTGGTGACCAGCCACATGAGCAGGAACCGCCACGCGGAGGTGGCTGTGGTGCCGAGGATGAACAGGCCGGTCTCACCGGGCGCGACGAAGCCGAGCCCGAGCGTCGTCTCGCCGAAGACGAGCGCTCCCGCGCCCGCCAGCAGGGCCGCGGGCGGCAGCGAGCGCAGCCAGTCGAGCACATCGGACACCAGGGCCATAGCTCACCTTTCGGTCGACGCCGGGGTCGGCGGCATTCATTCCATCGTGCCAATTCAGATGGTTGCGGTCAATTACAGAACGTATTTTTCACGACACCGGGGCAGGTGGTTTGAAAAGGGAATCCAGCGGGGAACGGTGCGGACTCTCGGTGCGCCGTCCCGAACCGCGACCGATCCGGACATTCCGCTTTCTTCCTGTACACAACCCCACTCCAGCGATCCGCTCACGGCAGGCGGCGCGAACCAATCCCCGACTCGGGTGACCGTCAACGCGCGATGCGCGCATTCGCCGGGACGGCTTTTCCGTTGCTAGCTTTTGATTCGTCGGCGGACACGGACTCCGCCGCCAAAACAAACCGGAACCGACGCTCGATTGGAAAGACATCGTGCTCAAGAAAGCCGCTTTCGTTGCCGCAGCTTCCGCCGGAGTGCTCATGATCGGTTCGCCGGCCTTCGCGGGTGGTGGCCACCACGACGGCGACAAGTGGGGCCATGGCGGCCACCCCGGCACCGGTCAGATCGGGCTGGTCAACGTGAACGACGTCCTCAACGACAACAACGTCGGCGTGTGCGACAACAAGGTGAACGTGCTCGGCGTGCAGGCCACGGACGCCCTCAACGGCATCGGCCTGCCGCTGCTGTCCCCTGGCGCTCCGACGTCGGCGGCCAACAAGGCACCGGACGTGTGTGTCGTCGAATCCGGGCACTGAGCGATCCGGGCGACGAAAGCGGGTGGGGCACCCTTCCGGGCGCCCCACCCGCTTTCTCAGCGGCCACCGGATGCGATCCGGTTCGGCCCGGTATCCAGTTCGTCCCTCGCTGAGCGATCAACGAGCGGTCGCAGGCCACGAGATCTCGCAGGCGATCCGCGCCTGGTCACGCGACCGCGGTTCCCTCGAGTTCGACCATCTGGCCGGGGATCGCCAGCCGGGTCACCCCGAGCATCGTGGTGGCTGGTGCCACCCCCGCGGCGCCCAACCGCGATGCCAGCACACCGTAGTGCGGGAACAGCAGGTCGATGTCGGTGGTGTAGACGTTGAGCCGGACGAGGTTCGCCAGCGACATGCCGGCCTCGCCGAGCACGGCCTCCAGGTTGTCGAGGCTCAGCTCCAGCTGTGCGGCCATGTCGCCGTCATGCCGGGGCTCCCCCTCGCCGCTCATCGCGGTCTGTCCGGAGCAGTACAGGGTACGGGTGTGCCCGGCGACGAGCTCCCCCTGGTTGAATCCCCTCTCCACCGACCACGTCACCGGGTTGACTGCCGTTCGTTCCATCGCCACATCAGGTCCATTCGATTCGTTGACGGTGCGTACGCCCGTCGGCTCGGTAGTCGTCATCTCTGACGGCGTGCCGACGAGCCTCGCGACGAATCACGACATCCTCGGTCATGTATTCGGATAAGGTTCCCGAATGCGCGCAGACCGGTTGGTCTCGCTGGTGCTGCTGCTGCGTCAGCGCGGTCGGCTGACCGCGGACGCGCTGGCCCGCGAGCTGGAGGTGTCGACCCGTACCGTGCTGCGCGACATCGAGGCGTTGTCCGCGGCAGGCGTCCCGGTCTACGCCGAACGCGGCCGCCACGGCGGGTTCGCGTTGTTGCCCGGTTTCCGGACCGAGCTCACCGGACTGAACCACGACGAGGCGCTTGCCTTGCTGACCGCCGGATCGGGGCGCGGCGAGCAGGTGTTCGGCCTCGGCTCGGCGCTGGCGTCGGCCATGCGCAAGGTGGTTGACGCGCTGCCCGAGAGTCACCGGGCCACCGTGCGTGACGCGGCTCAGCGAATCCTCGTCGAGCCGGAGACCGACCTGCTCTCCCGCCGACTGGTCACCGAAGAGGTCCCCGGCACGACGATGACCGAGATCCGGCGCGCGGTGCTCGGCGGACACCGGCTGCGCATCCACTACGCGGCCACGGGCCAGCGGCCACAGTGGCGCACGGTGGACCCGATCGGACTGGTCACCGTACGCGACCGGGGATACCTGCTGGCCACGAGATCCGGCGCGGACCGCACCTACCGGCTGTCGCGGGTCTCGGCCGCCGAGGGACTCCCCGAACCGGCACAGCGACCGCACCAGGTCGACCTGGACCGGATATGGCGGGAACGCTGCGCGCGGTTTCTGTCCAGCGACCACGTCGCCACGCTGATCCGGGTGAACCCGGAGCGGCGGGAGGAGCTGCTGGGCACCGCGGTCGCCGTCCGCGCCGCGGAACCCGACACGGCCGGCTGGCTGCGGCTCGAGGCGACGTTCCAAGACCTCCGACACGCCGAGTGGGCGCTGTGGCAGCTCGGCACGGATGCGGAAGCCTTGAGCCCGGAGCCGCTGCGCACCGCGCTGCGTGACCGCGCCACCGCGATCGCCACCCGCTACGGAAACGCTCGTGCGTGAGAAACGTTGTCAGGCCCGGCCGTCGCCCGGCCACCACCCCTGATCGAGGCGGTTCGCGCCGCCGCGTCGCGGTCCGCTCACGCGAGGTACTGCGCGGTCGTGCCGGCGAGGGGCATCGGGTCGAGGCCGAGCTTGCGGTGATCCCACGACCGGACCCGCTCCGGCTCGACGCGCACCACGACCCGCTTCCGCATCATGAACTCGACCATGGGCTTGACCTCGTCGGTGTAGGGGCCGTTGTAGCGCTCCCACACGCTGACCCCGACGCGCCAGACGTCGTCGGGGTCCTCGCTGATCACCCCGCGCCCCTCGATCGAGACGCCACGCAGCTCGTCGTAGGTGCGGCCGTCCTCGATGAGGCAGGTCAGCCGGTCGTCGCGGCGCAGGTTCCGCACCTTCTGCGACTTGGCCTTGGTCTCGAACCAGATCAGCCCGTCCACCACGGCGTACCACATGGCGACGGAGTGCGGGAACCCGCGCGGACCGAGCGTCGACAGGGTCGCCGTGCGGCTGCGCTCGACGAACGAGGCGATCTCCTCATCGGTCATCCGGATCTGCGCCCGCTGGTTCACTCCCACTGCGGCTCCTCTCGGTCGCGATCGCGGCGAGCAGCTTTTCGGCCAGCTCCGGCCCGCAGATCAGCAGGTCGGGCAGGTACGGGTGCGGCTCGTTGTAGCGCAGCGGGGAGCCGTCGACGCGGGAGGCGTGCAGGCCCGCGGCCAGCACGACGCCGACCGGCGCGGCGGAGTCCCATTCGTACTGGCCACCCGCGTGCAGGTACGCGTCGGCCTCCCCGCGCAGAACCGCCATGGCCTTGGCCCCGGCCGACCCCATGGGCACCAGCTCGGCGCCGACGGCTTCGGCCACCGGCGCCGCGAAGCCGGGCGGCCGGGTGTCGCTCACGACGACGCGGGGCCGCCCCGTGCGCGCGGGCGGCGGCGTGACGTCGTCGGAGGCGTACACGGCCTGGCGGGACGGCTGCGCGACCGCGGCCGCGGTGATGCCGGTGACCCCCCGGCCGCGCTCCCACAGCGCGACGTGCACCGCCCAGTCGTGCCTGCCGGGCATGCCGTACTCGCGGGTGCCGTCGAGCGGGTCGACGATCCACACCCGGTCGGCGTCGAGGCGGGCCCGGTCGTCGGCCGACTCCTCGGACAGCACGGCGTCCCCCGGCCGCTCCCGCGCGAGCCGGTCGAGCAGCAGCGCGTTGGACTCGGCGTCACCCCGCCTGCCGAGCGCCCGGGGATCACCGTTCGGGCCGTCCTCGGCCCGGATGCGCAGCAGCAGTTGCCCGGCCTCGTCGGCGAGCCGGGCGGCGAGTCGCGTGTCTGTGGTCACCGGTCCAGGAAAGCAAGGATCTCGGAGACCATCGCGGCGGGGTCGCTCTCCGCGGGCCGCAGCACCACGTCCGGCGAGGACGGCGCCTCGTACGGGTCGTCGATCCCGGTGAAGCCGGTGATCTCGCCACGCCGGGCACGGGCGTAGAGGCCCTTGGGGTCACGGCTCTCGCACAGCTCCAGCGGGGTGTCCACGAAGACCTCGACGAACGGCAGCCCGGCGTCGGCGTGCGCCGCGCGCACGCGGTCGCGGTCGGCCCGGTAGGGGCTGATCAGCGACACGATCGCGATCACGCCGGAGTCCGCGAACAGGCGGGCGACCTCGCCCGTGCGCCGCACGTTCTCCGCCCGGTCGGCCGAGCTGAAACCGAGGTCGGAGTTGAGTCCGTGCCGCAGGTTGTCCCCGTCGAGCAGGTACGCCGGCCTGCCCTCGGCCACCAGCCTGCGTTCCAGTTCGGCGGCGATCGTCGACTTGCCGGAGGCGGACAGCCCGGTGATCCACACGGTGGCGCCCTCGGTGGCGCGCTGCTCCCTGGTGACCGACGTGCGGTGCCAGACCACGTTGGTGGCGGGCCGGTGCGCGCCGGTGATCATGCCCGCCGCGACGGTGTGGCCGCTGGCCTCGTCGACGAGGATGAAGCTGCCGGTGTGCCGGTTGCGCTTGTACGGGTCGAACAGCAGCGGCTCGTGGGTGCGCAGCCGGATGCGGCCGATCTCGTTGAGCGTCAGCGCCGCGGCGTTCTCGTCGCGGTGCAGGGTGTTGACATCGAGCCGGTAGTCCAGCTCGGACACCTGCGCCTTGACCGATCGGGTGGTGTGCTGCACCAGGTACCGCGAGCCGGGGGTCAGCGTGCCGGTCTCGCTGAACCAGCACACCATCGCGTCGACGTCCGAAGCGATGTGCGGCCGGTTGCCGGGACGGCACAGCACGTCGCCGCGTGCGACGTCGAGCTCGTCGGCGAGCTGCACGGTGACGGCCTGCGGGGGGAACGCCTCGGCCAGCTCGGTGCCGCCGGGTCCCCAGATGGCCCTGACCGTGGTGGTGAAGCCGGACGGCAGCACGGTCACCTCGTCGCCCGGCTTGAACACGCCGCCCGCGACCGATCCCGCGTACCCGCGGAAGTCCCGCTCACCCTGGCTGCGGATGACGTACTGCACCGGCAGCCGCGCGTCGATGAGGTTGCGGTCGGAGGCGATGTGCACCTCCTCCAGGTGGTGCAGCAGCGACGTGCCCTCGTACCACGGCATGTTGGCGCTGCGGTGGACGATGTTGTCCCCGTGCAGCGCGGAGATCGGGACGAACGTCAGGTCCGGCACGTCCAGCTTCATCGCGAACTGCCGGAACTCCTCGCGGATCTCGTCGAACCGCTCCTGCGACCAGTCGACGAGGTCCATCTTGTTCACGCAGAGCACGAGGTGCGGGATGCCGAGGAGGCTGGCCAGGAAGGCGTGCCTGCGCGACTGTTCGAGCACGCCCTTGCGCGCGTCGATGAGCACCAGCGCGAGGTCCGACGTGGACGCGCCGGTGACCATGTTGCGCGTGTACTGCACGTGGCCGGGCGTGTCCGCGATGATGAACTTGCGCCGGGGCGTGGCGAAGTAGCGGTGCGCGACGTCGATCGTGATGCCCTGCTCGCGCTCGGCACGCAGACCGTCGGTGAGCAGCGCGAGGTCGGGCGCCGCACCGCGCTCGATGGCCGCGAGGTGGTCGGTGAACAGCGACTTCGAGTCGTAGAGCAACCTGCCGATGAGCGTGGACTTGCCGTCGTCGACGCTTCCGGCGGTGGCCAGCCGCAACAGTTGGGGCACTAGAAATACCCTTCTCGCTTACGGTCTTCCATGCCGGACTCGGAGATCCGGTCGTCCGCGCGCGTCGCGCCCCGCTCGGACACGCGCGTGGCGGCCACCTCGGCGACCACCTCGGCGGGGCTGGCCGCCGTCGACTCGACGCAGCCGGTGCAGGTGGCGTCGCCGACCGTACGGAACCTGACCTGCGCCTCGTACGGCTCCTCGCCGTCGAGCAGCGTCAGGTGCCGGGTGTGCGCGAGCAGCATCCCGTCGCGCTGCACGACCTCGCGGCGGTGCGCGTAGTAGATCGGCGGCAGCTCGATGTTCTCGTTCAGCACGTATTCCCACACGTCCAGCTCGGTCCAGTTGGACAGCGGGAAGACCCGGATGTGCTCGCCCTTGCGGCAGCGCCCGTTGTAGATGTTCCACAGCTCGGGCCGCTGCCTGCGCGGATCCCAGCGGCCGAACTCGTCGCGGAAGCTGAACACGCGCTCCTTGGCGCGGGCCTTCTCCTCGTCGCGCCGGGCCCCGCCGAACACGGCGTCGAACGAGTTCTCGTTGATCGCGCGCAGCAGCGTGGTGGTCTGCAGCCGGTTACGACTCGCTCGAGGGCCGGTCTCCTCGACCACCCGGCCTGCGTCGATGTCGTCCTGCACGCTCGCCACCAGCAGCCGGACACCGAGTTCCTCGGCCACCCGGTCACGGAAGGAGATGACCTCGTCGAAGTTGTGCCCGGTGTCGATGTGCAGGACCGGGAACGGCAGCGGCGCTGGCCAGAAGGCGCGGACCGCGAGATGCAGCATGAGCACGGAGTCCTTGCCCGCCGAGAACAGCAGGACAGGACGCTCGAAGGTCGCGGCCACCTCACGGAAGACGTGCACGGCCTCGGCCTCGAGTGCGCGGAGATGAGTCAGCTCGTACGTGGCGTCCACCCACCGAAGACTAGAACAGGTTCTTGAAAACGGTCACACAACGGCGCAAGCTTACCTGGCATGGAAATCGCCGCCATCGAGGCCATCCGGACCGTCGAGGACATCAAACGAGTCAAGTACCGCTACCTGCGCTGTGTCGACCTCAAGCAGTGGGACGAACTGGCCGGCACGCTCGCGCCGGACGCCACCGCCGACTACGGGACCCCCACCTATGGCGAGCCGCTGCGGCTGTCCGGCCGCGACGAGATCGTGGGCTTCCTGCGGGACAAGCTGGGGCCGGAGATCATCACCGTGCACCAGGCGGGCCAGCCCGAGATCGACGTCGAGGGCGACACCGCCACCGGCACGTGGTGCTTCGAGGACACGGTGATCGCCACCGAGCACCGTGTCCTGATCAAGGGCGCGGCCTTCTACGAGGACCGCTACGTCCGCGGATCGGACGGGCGGTGGCGGATCGGGCACACCGGATACGTCCGGACGTACGAGGCGATGCTCTCGCTGGACGACGTGCCGAGCTTCCGGCTCACCGCCAACCGCTGGGCGGCGCGGGACGCTCCGTTGACCGGCGGGTAGAACACGTTCTAGTCTGGCTCGGTGCTGACACAGGCGTTCGCGGACGCGGTGGTCGAGGCGGAGAAGGTCATCGCCGAGGCCCCGCACATCCGGACCGAGCAGGACCTCGTCGAGGGCTACGACTACCTGGCCGGCAGCATCCGTGCCGCACTGCAGCTGGCCTGGGCCTACGAGCGCGACTTCCCGTACTTCGTCCGCTCCACCGGGCCGTACACGAAGATGGGGCTGGACAACCCCGACGCGCTGTACTTTCACTCCTACCTGCGGGATGACGCCGAGTACGTCGTCACCGGCGAACGCGGGACCACCAGGGACCTGAGCTTCCAGGTGCTGAACGGGGACTACTCCCCCGTCGACGTGCCGGACAGCCTGGCCGCGTTCGACGACCGCGAGATCGAGATCGCCGACGACGGCTCCTTCGAGCTGCGGTTCGGCCCGGACCGGGACGGGGGCGGGCCGAACCGCTTCGTCCTGGGCGAGGGCTCGGCGATGCTGGTGGTGCGCGAGGTGTTCAGCGACTGGACCCGCGAGCGGCCCGGCATGATCCGCATCCGGCGCGCCGACCACGCCGGTGCCGCCCCGCCGCCGAAGGACCGCGGCACGCTGGAGAAGCGCTACGGCGTCGCCGGGAAGATCCTGCTCAGCAGGCTGCGCACGTTCCTCGCGTTCCCGGAGTGGTTCTACCTGAAGCTGCCGGTGAACACGATGACCGAGCCGAGACCGACACCGGGCGGGCTGGCCACGCAGTTCTCCTCGGCCGGGCACTACGACCTCGCCGACGACCAGGCCATGATCGTCACCGTGCCCGCCTCCGACGCGCCGTACCAGGGCATCCAGCTCGGCAGCATGTGGTACGTCTCGCTCGACTACGTCAACCACCAGACGAGCCTCACCGCCGACCAGGCCAGGATCGACCCGGACGGCCGGATGCGGTTCGTCATCAGCGAACGCGACCCCGGCGTCGCGAACTGGCTGGAGCGCACCGGGCACTCCCGTGGGTACGTGCAGATCCGCTGGCAGCGGCTGTCCCGGGAGCTGACCGCCGAGGACGGGCCCACGGTGGAGATCGTGCCGGTGGACGAGCTGCCCGGCCGGCTGCCCTACTACGAGCGGGCCAGGGTGACCCCGGCCGAATGGGCCGAGCGGATCGCCCTGCGCCAGGACGCCGTCGCGGCGAGGATGCTCGGCTGATGCCGCTCGAAGGGCTCGACGGGAAGGTCGTCGTGGTCTCCGGCGTCGGCCCGGGGCTGGGGCAGGCGATCGCGGTGCGCTCGGCACGGGCGGGAGCGGACGTGGTGCTCGCCGCGCGGACCGAGGCGCGGCTGGACGAGGTGGCCGAGCAGGTGACCCGGCTCGGCCGCAAGGCGGTGCCGGTGCCGACCGACATCAGGGACGACGAGGCCGCGCGGCGGCTCGTGGACACCGCGCTCGGCACCTTCGGCCGCGTCGACGCCCTCGTGCACAACGCGTTCGCCGTGCCGCCGATCACCGACCTGCTCGACGTGGACCTCGACCAGGTGCGGAAGGGTTTCGAGACCAACGTGCTCGCCGCGCTGCGGCTGACCCGGCTGTTCACGCCGGGCCTCGAGCAGAGCCGCGGCTCGGTCGTGATGATCAACTCGGCCGTGCTGCGCCACTCCCGGCGCACGTTCGGCGCGTACAAGATGGCAAAGGCGAGCCTGCTGGCGCTGGCACAGAGTCTCGCGACCGAGCTCGGGCCGCGCGGCATCCGCGTCAACTCGGTCGCCCCGGGCTACATCTGGGCGGACTCGCTCCAGTGGTACTTCGAGTACCTGGCCGGGCAGCGCGGCGTCGATCCGCAACAGGTCTACGACGAGACGGCCGCCACGATCGACCTGCGGAAGCTGCCGGAACCGGACGAGATCGCCGACGCCGTCGTGTTCCTCGCCTCCGGCCTCGCCAGGGCCGTCACCGGGCAGTGCCTCGACGTCAACGGCGGCGAGTACCACCACTGAAAGGGAGTTCCCCAATGTGGCATTCGTTGCACCCGCCCGCCTCCCACCACCCACACGGAAACCCCACGCGCCGCTGCCCTGCCTCCACGCACCCAATGCGGCTTTCGTTGCGCCCAATGCACCCAATGCCGCATCCGGTGCACCCATCGCACCCAATGCGGCTTTCGTGGCACCCGCCCGTCTCCCACCACCCAGAAGGAGACGCTGCGCGCCGCTGTGCCCGCCCGATGCACCCAATGCCGCATTCGTGGCGTTCACCGCACCCAATGCGGCATCCGGTGCACCCACCGCACCCAATGCGGCATTCGGTGCGTCCAACGCACCCAATGCCACATTGGGGAGCTTTCGGCGCACGGGAGGAGAGCAGGTGAGTGCGGGAAGGGACAGCGTCGGCACCGTCGAGGACCTGCACGCCTCGGCGAGCCGGCTCACCGGGCTGACCGACTTCGGCACGGACGCCTACCGCGACGGGCTCGAGGTACTGCTGGAGTCCTACGCCCGCGAGGCGGGACTGACGCCGCTGGGCAACAAGATCAAGCGGGCCTTCCTGCGCGGCGCGCTCACCGCACGGCTGCTCAGCGAGGCGGCCTGGCAGCGCCACCCCGAACACGCGGACGTCCCGATCGAGCGGCCGATCTTCGTGACCGGGCTGCCGCGCACCGGCACCACGGCGCTGCACCGGCTGCTCACCGCCGACCCCGCGCACCAGGGCCTCGAGGTGTGGCTGACCGAGGTGCCGCAGCCCCGCCCGCCCCGGGAGACCTGGGCGGACAACCCCGTCTTCCAGCGCATCCAGGCGGGCTACGAGCAGCACCACGTCGAGCGCCCCGAGTTCATGGGCGTGCACGCGATGTCGGCCGAGATGGTCGAGGAGTGCTGGCAGCTGCTGCGCCAGTCGATGCGGTCGGTGTCCTACGAATGCCTCGCCCACGTGCCGGCGTACTCGCGCTGGCTCGCCGAGCAGGACTGGACCGGCGCCTACCGCAGGCACCGGCGCAACCTCCAGCTGATCGGCCTGCCCGACCGCGACCGGCGGTGGGTGCTGAAGAACCCGAGCCACCTGTTCGCCCTCGACGCGCTGCTGGAGGTCTACCCGGACGCGCTGGTGATCCAGACCCACCGCGACCCGTGCACCGCGATCGCGTCGGTGTGCAGCCTCAACGCGCAGGCCACCGAGGGCTGGTCGGAGACGTTCCGGGGCGAGGTGATCGGCCGCGACCAGCTGGACCTGTGGGCCCGCGGGCTGGAACGCTTCGTCGCCGAACGCGCCCGGCACGACCCGGCGCGGTTCCTCGACGTCGACTACGCCGACTTCGTGGCCGACCCCGTCGGCACGGTCGAGTCGATCTACGCCCACTTCCGGCTACCGCTCACCGACGCCGCCGGGACGGCCATGCGGGCGCTGCACGCGGAGAGCACGCGCGGCGCCACGCGGCCTGCCCACCGCTACCACCTCGCCGACTTCGGCCTCACGCCGGAAGAGGTGACCGAACGCTTCACCGGCCTCGTGCACGCCTGACCGGGCGGCACCGGGGTCTCACCGAAGGGCCAGGACCTCGACGAAGGCGGCCGTCAGCGGGTCCGGCTCGTGCCGGGTGTAGGCGGCGAGCGGACGGGTCACCGCGGGGCGGGGCCGCAGCACGTGCCCCTCGAAGTGGGGCGGGACCACGGTCGCGGGCACGAGCGCCGGGCCGAGGCCCGCCGCGGCCAGCACCGGGGCCGCCGCCGTCTGCTCCGTGCGCACCCCCGCATGCGGCTGGAAGCCCGCCGCGGCACACGCCCGGTCCACCACGTCCGCCAGCCCGTTGCCCGGGGCGTAGTGCACCCACCGCCGGCCGGCGAGCGTGGCGAGATCGACCTCGGTGCCGTCGGCGGCCGGGTCGTCCGCGGGTACCACCACGACGAACTCCTCCGCACCGAGCGCGCGCACCGGGCCGGCCCAGCCTTCCGGGAGCGGACCCACCGCGAGGTCCGCCTGCCCGCCCGCCGTGGCCTCGCGCAGCTCGTCGGCGTGCCGGTGCTCGAAGAGCCTGATGTGCACGTCCGGGTACGCGCGCCGCCACGCCCGCAGCACCGGCGGCAGCAGCCCGAGGCTGATCGAGAACACCGTGGCCACCTCCAGCTCACCCCGTTCGAGGCCGGACGCCCGCCGCGCGGCCGAACGCGCCCGCGCGGCCTCCGCCAGCGCTGCCCTGGCGTGCGGCAGCATCGCGCGGCCCATCGGCGTCAGCCGGACCGACCTCGGCAGCCGTTCGAGCAGCGCTCCGCCCGCCGCCCGCTCCAGTGCCCGGATCTGGTGGGACAGCGCGGGCTGCGTGACGTGCAGAAGCTCGGCGGCGCGGGTGAACGATCGCTGGTCGACCACGGTGACCAGATACTCCAGCTGGCGGAGGCTTGTCATGAGCACAGTTTATGGAAGATGTAGAAAACAGCACTTGGACTTATCGCAGGGCGCGGCGAACCATCGAGGTCATGAGTACGGAACGCAAGGTCGCCCTGGTCGCCGGGGCGAACGGAGTCATCGGCCGCAACCTCGTGGACCACCTCGCGACACTGGGCGACTGGGAGGTCATCGGCCTGTCCCGTCGCGGCGGGCCCGCCGGGGGCAGGATCCGGCACCTCGCGGTCGACCTGCTCGACCCGGCCGACTGCCGGGACCGGCTCGGCGGGCTCGGCGAGGTGACGCACATCTTCTACGCGGCGTACCAGGACCGGCCCACGTGGGCGGAGCTGGTGCCGCCCAACCTGGCGATGCTGGTCAACCTGGTCGACGCCGTGGAACCGGTGGCCACGAACCTGCGGCACGTGAGCCTCATGCAGGGCTACAAGGTCTACGGCGCGCACCTCGGCCCGTTCAAGACGCCGGCCAAGGAGACCGACGCCGGGCACATGCCCCCGGAGTTCAACATCGACCAGCAGGACTTCCTCGAGCAGCGCCAGCACGGCAAGTCCTGGACGTGGTCGGCGCTGCGGCCGTCGGTGGTCTGCGGGTTCGCGCTCGGCAACCCGATGAACCTGGCGCTTGTCCTCGCGGTCTACGCCGCGATCTCCAGGGAGCTCGGCCTGCCGCTGCGCTTCCCCGGCAGGCCCGGCGCCTACGACAGCCTGCTCGAGATGACCGACGCCGGTCTGCTCGCGAAGGCCACCGTGTGGGCGGCGACGGACGAGCGGTGCGGCAACCAGGCGTTCAACATCAACAACGGCGACCTGTTCCGCTGGCGCGACCTCTGGCCCGCGATCGCCCGGCACTTCGAGCTCGACGTCGCCCCGCCACTGCCGATGTCGCTCGCCGACGTCATGGCGGACAAGGAACCGTTGTGGGACGCGATGGTGCAGCGGCACGGGCTGGAGCGGAACTCCTACCGCGACGTGTCGTCCTGGCGCTTCGGGGACTTCGTCTTCGCGTGGGACTACGACGTGATCGCCGACGGGTCCAAGGCACGCCGCTTCGGCTTCCACGAGTACGTCGACACGGAGGAGATGTTCCTCCGGATCTTCGACGACCTCCGCAAGCGACGGGTCATTCCGTGAAGCCGCGCACCTCGTGAGTGTTGTCCGTCGTTCTAACCACGTTTCTCGCTCACGAGGCGGAACAGCGAGCCACGCGGCAGTTCGAGCACGTCCTCGAGGTGGCGCAGGACGACGAGGGACTGCCTGCGTTCGGGCCGGCGCCGGCCCGACTGCCAGTGGCTCAACGTCGCCATGCTGACTGTCGCCCCCTCCAGCCGGAGCCGGTACTGGATCCGTTCGAGCCCGAGGCCGCGGGCCCGGATCGCGGCGCGCAGCGCGTCGGCGAACGGGCCCGTGGCCAGGACGGCGCGCAGCTCGTCCGCGGTGATCGTCTGACGACTCAGCTGAGGTGTCCGTTGACCGGTCATGGCCGCTCCACTCTCCGGAAGGGAACCGAAGAAGCCTAGAAAATCCCCGCGGTGATCGGAAGGGGCCGAAGGTCCCGATCCACAATGGACAACGGAGCGCGGGCGACCGCTAACGGACGGCGACCGAGAGCGCCTGGGCGATCTCCTTGCCGAGCGCGTGCACGGACGCGTCGGCTGGCGCACCGACCTTCACCACGATGGGCCCGCCGAACGGCTGCCGCTCCACGACCTCGATCCGCTCGCCGAGCGCGATGCGGTGGTCGGAGAGGTACCGCAACAGCTCCGGGTCGGTGTCCCACACACGCACGATCTCGCCCACGGTGCCCGGGGGAAGGTCGTCCAGCAGCCGGGTGGACAGCTCCTCGATGCTGCCGTCGATGGCGGGGATCGGGTCGCCGTGCGGGTCGCGCACGGGGTTGCCGAGCTTCGCCGCGATCCGGTCGACGAGCAGGTCGGACACGACGTGCTCCAGCCGGTCGGCCTCGGCGTGCACCTCGTCCCAGGTGTAGCCGAGCTCGGACACCAGGTACGACTCGATCAGCCGGTGCCTGCGCAGCACCGACCTGGCGAGCTGCCTGCCCTCCCCGGTGAGCTCGATCCCCCGGTACGGCACGTGGGCCACGAGCCCCTGCTGCGACAGCTTCGTCACCATCCCCGAGGCCGAGGACGGGCTGACCTCCAGCCGGGCGGCCAGTGTCGTGTTGGTGACCGGCTCGCCACGCTCCGCGAGGCCGTAGATCGCCCGCACGTAGTCCTCGATGGACGCCGATCGCCGGTTCGAGCTCTCCACCATGCCTTCCACGATACGGCGCGGACCTGCGCTGCCGCGCACCCCGACGTGCCGCGCCGGGTCATCCCGCCCCGCAGCGGCGGGGTCGGCGAGTTCGACCGGCCTGCTTCGTCACCCTCCGCCGACACGCTCTGCCTGTTCAGCAACGACGGCCCCGCTCGGCCGCGCCGGCGTGGCCGCTGTACGGAACTCCGGCGGGCGGGCCGCGTCCGTCCGGACCCCGCTGCGCAAGGCGCTGACCAGAACCGCTCCGGTGACGACCTCGCCTTCTCGGGGCACCCGCATACCGGCCCCACCCGGCCTGCCCCGTCCGGTTTCTCGCAGGACTGTGCGGCGGCGCGCGTTCGCATGGCACCATGCTCGTTGACTTCATAAAAACAAGCATGATTGTCTATTGCCAGCAAGGCAGCAGGAGAAGGAGGGCCCATGGCCGAACTCAGCATCGACATCTTCGTGAGCGTGGACGGGTACGCGTTCGGATCGCGGTCCCCGGCCTATTTCGGCTTCTCCGGCCCGGACCTCGCGTCGTGGATCGACGAACACGCCGGCAGGCCACACCGCGCGCTGATGGGGCGGCGCACCTACACGGTCCTCGACGAGCTTCCGGCCGAGGCCCGGGATGCCGGCTGGCACCGCATGGTCACCACCCCGACCGTCGTGTTCTCCCGGACACTGACCTCGGTGGGCTGGCCCGGCGCGACGCTGTGCGCGAACGACGCCGTCGACGAGGTGCGCACCCTCAAGCAGGACGGCGGCACGGACTTGCGCACCATCGGCAGCATGTCACTGGCCCGGCAGTTCCTCGACGCGGAACTGGTGGACCACCTGCGGCTTCTCGTCTTTCCCGTGGTGCTAGGTCAGTCGGGTCAGCAACCGGCGTTCGCGGCCGCGCCCGACCTGGCCCTCGAACTCGTCGATCACTCCGTCCTCGACGGACGCATCGCCTGCTATGACTACCGTCCGGCCGGCCCGCCGCCCTATGCCGCATAGGACGCAGGCAGCACCCCGGTGACCCGAGCGGCCAGCGGCGTCCCTTGTGGACACCGAAGGGCCGATCCCGTGCCGCCACCGCGGAACTCGCGGCGATCCGCGAAGCCGTGCGGCCCGGCACGGAGATCTCCTCGAACGTGCTCGGACCGGCGGTCTGCGCTCGACGTCGGTGGCAGTGCTCCACGTGCTTGCCCGGCTCCGCCGGGCGCACCGGCCACCGGGGAACCAGATCAGGGCCGCCAGCGGTAGCGGATCCAGCCGGGCACCGGTTCGGCACCGAGCTGGGTGTAGAAGGCCGCCGCGCGGTCGTTGCCCTCCTGCATGTCCCACTCGATGCGGCCCGCGGTGCGCTTGCGCAGCTCGGCCAGCAGCTCACCGCCGAGCCCGTGCCGCCGGAACTCCGGCCGGACGAAGATGTCGTCGAGCCAGATCCCGGGCCTGGCCTCCCAGGTGGAGAAGTTCCAGTTGCAGAACGCCATGCCGGCGACCTGGCCACCGTGCTCGGCCATCAGCACCCAGGCCTTGGGATCCGGCCCGAAGAGGTGCCTGGCCATGTCCGCGCGGTCCAGGCGCAGCTCGTCGTTGCCCTCGTAGCGGGCGTGCTCCTCGATGAGGGCGCAGATCTCCCCGATGTCGCCCGGCTCGGCGTCGCGTACCGCCACCGGCCCTCCTCTCGCCTCGGCGTGCTCGTCGTCCGCACTCTATCGATCGATCGATCGGGTGGTCTAGGCTGCCTCGCATGGAGACCGTGGAGCTCGCGATCGACGACGGCGTCGCACTCGTCCGGCTGAACCGCCCCGACCGGCTCAACGCCGTCGCCCCGGAACTCGTGGAGGACCTGGTCGGCGCGCTCGACACGGCGGCCGCGGACAGCACCGTCCGGGCCGTGGTGCTCGCCGGGCGCGGGCGCGCGTTCTGCGCGGGACACGATCTCAAGGCGCCCGCCCCCGAGGGTGACTCACGGCAGCGCCTGGAACGCCTGCAGGACGTGACCAGGCGGCTGCGCGCGCTGCCCCAGCCGGTGCTCGCCGCCGTGCACGGCTACGCCATCGGCGCGGGCGCCGAGTTCGCCCTCGGCTGCGACCTCGTGCTCGCCGCCGACGACGCCGTCTTCGCGTTTCCCGAGGTCGGCCTCGGGCTCAGCGTCACGGGTGCCGCCTCCCGCCTGCTGCCGCTGCTCGTCGGGCCGTTCAGGGCGAGGGAGCTGCTGCTGTTCGGCGACCGGGTGGACGCCCGGGAGGCCGAGCGGATCGGCCTGGTCAACCGGGTCGTTCCCGCCGGCGAGCTGCTGGAGCGGGCGACGGAGTGGGCGAGCAGGCTCGCCGGGCAGCCCGCCACCGCCGCGGCACTGGCCAAACGGGCCGTCGACCGGGGCCTCGACGGGACGCTGGACGCCGCGCTGGAGCTGGAGGTCAGCCACGCGCTGATCACCGAGCACACCCCCGAGGTCGCCCGCTCGGCCGAGGAGTTCCGGTCCCGGTGAGCGAGCTGGAGCGGATCGAGGACCTGGTCGGGCTGCTGCGCAGGGCCGCCCGCACGTGGCCGGACGCGGTGGCGTGGATCTTCGACGCCACCGGTGAGCGGCTCACCTTCGCCGAGGTCGACCGGCGCAGCACCGAGCTCGCCACCGCGCTGCACGAGCTCGGCACGGGCGAGGGCGACCGCGTGGCGGTGATGCTGCGGAACCAGCCCGAGTTCCCGCTGCTGTGGCTGGCACTGGCCAAGCTCGGCGCCGTGCTGGTGCCCGTCAACACGAACTACCGGGAACTCGACGGGGAACACGTGCTCACCCACTCCGGGGCCCGCTTCGCCGTCACCACGGAGGAGTTCACCGCGCTGCTGGAGACCATCGCGCCCCGGACGTCGGTGGAGCGCGTGCTGCGTGTCGGCGAGCTGGCCGCGCGCGGGACACCGCCGCCGTTCCGGGCCGTCCCCGAGCGGCCTGCCAACATCCAGTACACGTCGGGGACCACGGGAGCGCCGAAGGGCTGTGTGCTGCCGCACCGGTACTGGACCACGCTGGCCCGCGACCTCGCGACGGAGTTCCCCGCGATCGGCGCCGACGACGTCATGCTGACCGCGCAGCCGTTCCACTACATCGATCCACAGTGGAATGTGGCACTGGGACTCGCCTCCGGCGCGACACTCGTGGTGCTCGACCGCTTCCACCCTTCGACGTTCTGGGCGAAGGTCCGGGAGTACGGGGTGACGTGGTTCTACTGTCTCGGGCTCATGCCGACGGTGCTGCTGCGCGCGCCGGAGTCGCCGGAGGACCGCGACCACCGGGTGCGCGCGATCACCGCCTCGGCGATCCCTCGCGAGCTGCACGCCGAGCTGGAGCGGCGGTGGGGGGTGCCGTGGTACGAGGCGTTCGGCATGACGGAGACCGGCGGGGACATCCGGGTGCTGCCGGAGGACCACGACGACACGGTGGGCACCGGCTGCATCGGCAGGCCGTCGCGCTTCCGCGAGGCGATGGTCGCCGACGAGACCGGCGCGCCGGTGCCCAGGGGACGGACCGGCGAGCTGCTGTTGCGCGGCGTCGGGCTCATGCACGGCTACCACGACGATCCGGAGGCGACCGCGCGCGCGTTCCGCGGCGGCTGGTTCCACACCGGTGACCTGGCGAGGATGGACGACGAGGGCCGCGTGTACTACGTGGGCCGCACCAAGGACATGATCCGGCGCAGCGGCGAGAACGTGTCCGCCGACGAGGTGGAACGCGCGCTGCTGCTGCACCCGGCCGTGGCCACCGCGGCCGTGCTGCCGGTGCCGGACCCGTTGCGCGGCGAGGAGATCAAGGCCTACGTCGTGCTCGCCGACGGTCACTCGGCCGCCGACGTGCCCCCCGAGGAGCTGGCGGAGTTCTGCGCGGAGAAGCTCGCCTACTTCAAGGTGCCGCGGTACTGGGCGTACGCCGGCTCGCTGCCGATGACCCCTTCCGAACGGGTGGCCAAGGGCGAGCTGCGCGCGGCGAGCGAGGACCTGCGCTCCGGCACCTACGACCGCGTGGCGGGCACGTGGCGGTGACCAGCGGGGAACGCGTGCGCCGGGCGGCCGTGAAGCTGTTCGCGGCCAAGGGGTTCCACGGCACCGGCATCCGCGACCTCGCCCAGGAGGCGCAGCTGTCGTCGGCCAGCCTGTACCACTACATGGGCACCAAGGAGGACCTGCTCGCCGGCATCATGCGCGACAGCCTCGGCCGCCTGCTCACCGGCGCCGAGCGGGCCGTGGCCGGCGTCACCGACCCGGCCGAGCGCATGGGCAGGCTGGTCGCGTTGCACGTCATCACCCACGCCCGGCGACCGGAGGAGACCAAGGTGGTGGACGACGAGGTGCGCGTGCTCTCCTCCGGGGCACGCCGGGCGGTGGTGGAACTGCGGGACGCCTACGAACGGCTGTGGGGCGAGACGATCGAGGCCGGGCTGCGCGCGGGCGCGTTCCACACCCCCCGGCCGGAGGTCACGCGCAAGGCGCTGCTGGAGATGTGCGGCGGGGTGGCCCGGTGGTACTCGGCGCGAGGTGCCCTTTCGCTGGACGAGCTCGCCGGCCACTACGCCGTGCTCGCCCTGCGTGCGCTGGGCGCGCGGGAGCCGCTGGCCGCGCCCGACCTGGACGTCTGCCGGGCCGTCGTCGCGTCCGTCTGGGGTCCCGCGTGACATCGACCGGCCAGGGATGTTACGGGGGCAACGCTTGCCCCGGCGGCCTCACTGAGGGACGCTCGAAGGGTGAGTGAGCAAACGATCCAACTGGAACTCAACGAAGCGGGTGTCGCGCCGGGGCTGCCGGTGCCGTCCGATCCGCGGGATCAGGTACAGGACGTGCCGTACCGCCCGGTGGAGTTCCGCGACGACGATCTCCCGGCCGCGTTGGAGCGCTGCGCCGGCTGGCTCCGCCAGGCACAGCAGTGGCTCGGCGAGCCCCTCGACGTGCTCGCCGTTCACCTCGACTACGACGAGCGGGACGGCTCCCCGTACTACGACCTCAAACTGCTGTGCAACGAGGAGGACCTCGCCGGAGTCCCCGTCGCCCTGCGCGAGCACCGACAGTCAAAGAAGTCCTGAACACCCTTCATGAGTGGCTCGTTACTGGCGGATTCCGTCAGTAACGAGCCACTCATGGCAGTTCTCAGCCCAGGGTCCCGCCGACTTTGACGTGACCCTTGAGCAGGTTGCGCGCGATCGTCCGGCGCTGGATCTCGTCGGTGCCCTCGTAGATGCGCAACAGCCGCAGCTCGCGGTACCAGCGTTCGATCGGCAGCTCCCGCGTGTAGCCCATGCCGCCGTGGATCTGCAGCACGCGATCCACGATCTCGTTGGCCTTCTGCCCGCCGTACAGCTTGGCGATCGACTGCGCGTGCCGGGAGTCCATGCCCTGGTCCACCTGCCACGCGGCGTGCAGCACCAGCCAGCGCAGCGCCTCGATCTCCACCCCCGAGTCGGCGATCATCCACTGGATCGCCTGCCGCTCGGCGATCGGTGCGCCGAACGTCTCGCGGGTGTTCGCGTGCTCGATGGCCATCGACAGCAGCCGCTCGCACGAGCCGATGGCGTGCGCGGGCAGCAGGTACCGCCCCCGGCCGATCCACTGCATGGCGAGCGCGAAGCCCTGGCCCAGCTCACCGAGGATCTGCCGCTCGGGCACCCGCACGTTGTCGAAGACCAGCGCGGCGGGCCCCCACTCGCCCATCGTGTCGATGTACTCGGACCGCCAGCCCATGTCGCGGTCGACGAGGAAGCACGTCACGCCGCCGTTGGCGCCCTTCTCCGGGTCGGTGATGGCGAACACCATGCAGAAGTCGGCCTCGTTGCCGCCGGTGATGAACGTCTTCTCGCCGTTGATGACCCAGTCCGAGCCGTCCTTGCGGGCGGTGGTCCGGATGGCCTTGGCGTCGGAGCCCGCACCCGGCTCGGTGATGGCGAAGCAGGACCTGCGCTTGCCCTCGATCGTCGGGATCAGGTACTCGCGCTTCTGTTCCTCGTTGGCGTAGAAGAGAATGTTGTCCGCGGAGCCGCCGAAGCGGAACGGCACGAACGTCCTGCCCAGCTCGGCTTCCAGCAGCGCGGTCATCACCGCGGACAGCCCCATGCCCCCGTACTCCTCGGGGGTCTGCACACCCCAGAAGCCCGACTCCTTCGCCTTCAGCTGCAACTCGGCCAGCTCGTCGGAGGTGATCCCCGGCTGCCCGGCCCGCTCCCTGCGCAGTACCTCCTGCTCGCGGGGCATCAGCTCGCGCTGGACGAACGTCCGCACCCAGTCGCGGATCTCGCGTTCTTCGACGCTGAGGCTGAAATCCATCGCCGCACGGCTCCTTCACTACTAAGCGGTTGCTTAGTGAGCACGGTAGCCCAACTCCGCCGCTGGCGGCATCCCCGCCCGTGGCGGTAGGTTCCTCTGGTGATCGACTGCGCCGTGTGGTGGGCGACCCCGGTGCCCCCGGCCGGCGAGTTCCTCGCCCTCCTGGACGACGTCGAGCGGCAGCGGTACGGCGCCTACCGCAGGGAGGCCGACCAGCGCCGCTTCCTCACCGGAAGGGTGCTCGCGAAGACGCTGGCCGGCGAGCGGCTCGGCCTCGACCCCGGTGCCGTGCGTTTCGACGCCACGTGCGCGGACTGTGGCAAACACCACGGACCGCCGAGACTGCCCGGCATGCCGCTGGCCCTGTCGATCTCCCATTCCGGCGACCGGGTCGGCATCGCGCTGACCGGGGGCGCCCCGGTGGGGCTCGACGTCGAGGCGGTGACCAGGAAGGCCGACGACGGGCTGATCGAGTACGCGCTGAGCGATGCGGAGCGGTCCGCGGTCGCGAGCCTGACCGCCACCGAGCGCGGCGCGGCGTTTTTCACGTACTGGTCGCGCAAGGAGGCGATACTGAAGGCGACCGGGCGCGGTCTGCGCCTCCCGCTGCGCGGCATCACGGTGTCCGGCCATGCCGAACCCGCCCGGCTGGTGGCCGCCGAGGCGGGCGAGCCGTCCCCGGCGAGAACCCGGCTCGCCGACCTGGCCCCCGGAGCGGACTACCGCGCGGCCGTCGCGGTGCTGACCAGCCAGGAGATCACGGTCACCGAACGCTGGTGGTCGTGAGCGGGGAACGTGGTTCTAACCACGTTTCCCACTCACGAGTCGGGCAGGGCCGACAATGGTCCCAATGGACGTGGTGCGGCTGCTCGACGACTACGCGCGGGGCGACTTCTTCCTCGCGACCGCTGAGCGCACCCTGCACACGTCGGGCGTCGCCGCGGCCCTCACCGACACCGACGAGGTGGGCCTGAGCGCTCGGGTGGACGCCGCGCTCGCCGGGGCGGACGTGCCGATCGCCGTCGGCGTCCTGCCGTTCGACAGCGAGGCCGCGGGCGGCACGCCGGGTCACCTGGTCCTGCCGGAGCGGGCCCGGTTCGCGGGGCCGCCGCATCCAGCCGTGGCGGGCGCACCACGCAGGAACCTGGCCCAGCCGGTGCGGATGACGCCCGTCCCGGCACCCGAGCGCCACCTCGACGCGGTCGCCAGGGCGGTCGCCGCGCTGCGGGACCGCGGGCTGCGGAAGGTGGTGCTGGCGCGCGCCCTCGACCTGGAGTTCGACGGGGAGGTCGGGCCGGAGCCGATACTGCACAACCTGGTGCTGGACAACCCGCGCGGTTACACGTTCGCGGCGGACCTGCCTTCCGGGCGGACGCTGGTGGGGGCGAGCCCCGAGCTGCTGCTCTCGCGCACCGGGGGACACGTCGTGTCGCACCCGCACGCCGGGTCCATGCCGAGGTCGGCCGACCCGGTGACCGACGCCGAGAACGGCAAGGCGCTGCTGTCGTCGCGCAAGGACCACATCGAGCACGCGGTGCTGACGGAGGCGGTCGTGGAGACGTTGCGGCCGTTCTGCCGGAAGCTGGACGCACCGACCGTGCCGGACCTGGTGTCGACGCCGACCATGTGGCATCTGGGCACGACCGTGACCGGCGAGCTGGTCGACCGCGACGTGACCGCGCTGCGGCTGGCCGCGGCACTGCACCCCACGCCCGCCATCTGCGGTACTCCGACCGAGTCGGCCCGTGGACTGGTGGCCGAGCTGGAGCCGTTCGAACGCGGGTACTACGCGGGCGCCGTCGGCTGGGTGAACGCCGAGGGCGACGGCGAGTGGGCGGTGTCGATCCGCTGCGCGGAGGTGGCCGAACGGTCCCTGCGGCTCTACGCGGGTGGCGGCATCGTGCCGGACTCCGAGCCGCGGGCGGAGCTGGACGAGACCTCGGCCAAGTTCGCGACCCTGTTACGGGCCATGGGCCTCGACTCGGTGAGTGGCTAGCCGGATCGGTACCGAACGCGGCTAGCCACTCACGGAAGTCACTTCAGGGCCTGGATCAGAGCCTCGCGCTGGCGCTCGCCGAGCCCGGCCGCACGGCGGTCGGGGTCGATGCCCGTCTGCTCCAGCAGGGCCGCGACCTTCACCGCGCCGAGCCCGGGCACCGCCTTCAGCAACTGGGTGACCTTGGTCTTGCCGATGGTCTTGTCTTCCTTGGCCTTCTTGAGCACGCTCTCGATGCTCGTGTTGCCGGACTTGATCGACGCAAGCAGCTCGGAGCGCGCCTTGCGGGCCTCGGCCGCCTTGGCCAGGGCCTCCGCCCGCTGCTCCGGAGTCAACGTAGGCAGAGCCAACGTACTAATCCTTCCTTATTCGGGTGTCCGCATTTTTCGCGGCGACAACCCGGATCCCCAGGTGCTTGCACAGGCAAGCGCTGGCCAGGCCGTCTCCTACCACGGCCCCAGTAAACGCCACCTGGGCCGATAGTGCGAAATCGACACGCACTTGCCCCCCATCCGGGCCATCTTCCGGGGCGAGAATTCAACGCGCGGCAATCGGCCCAGCGGCACTGCGTAACGGTTGTGCATTCCGCACATGGGCGGCGGGCCCGCACGGCACTAGGCTCGCGCGTAACCCAGTTCACAAAAGAACGATCAATTGCGGGAGCCACGATGTTGAGCACGATGCAGGACGACCAGCTTTCCCTCGCCCATCTCCTGCGGCACGGCTCGACGCTCTATGCGGACAGCGAGGTCATCACCTGGACGGACGCGGGCGCGAAGCGGCAGACCTACGGCGAGGTCGGCAAGCGGGCGGCGCAGCTGGCGAACGCGCTGCGTGGTCTTGGCGTCACCGGCGACCAGCGGGTCGGCACGTTCATGTGGAACAACGCCGAGCACCTGCACGCCTACCTCGCCATCCCCGCCATGGGCGCGGTTCTGCACACCCTGAACATCCGGCTGTTCCCTGAGCAGCTCGTGTTCGTGGTGAACCACGCCGAGGACCACGTGGTGATCGTGGACGGCACGCTCGTGCCGCTGTTCGCCAAGCAGCTGCCCGAGATGAGGACGGTGCGCCACGTCATCGTCGCCAACGGCGACCCGGCGACCCTGCAGGCCCCGGACGGCGTGCAGGTCCACGGCTACGACGACCTGCTCGCCGGGCAGCCGGAGACGTTCGACTGGCCGGTGCTCGACGAGCGTTCGGCGGCGGCCATGTGCTACACGTCCGGCACGACGGGCGACCCGAAGGGCGTCGTCTACTCGCACCGCTCGATCTGGCTGCACTCGATGCAGGTGTGCATGACCGACAGCATGCGGCTGGACCAGTCGGACAAGGCGCTGGTGATCGTGCCGATGTTCCACGCGATGTCGTGGGGCATGCCCTACGCCGCGATGATGGTGGGCACGTCGATGATCATGCCCGACCGCTTCCTCCAGCCGGAGCCGATCGCGAAGATCCTCGCCGCCGAGCGGCCGACGTTCGCGGGCGCGGTACCGACGATCTGGCAGGGCCTGCTGCAGTACCTCGAGGCCAACCCGCAGGACATCTCGCACCTGCGCGAGGTCGTCGTCGGCGGCTCGGCCGCGCCGCCGGCCATGATGCACACGTTCGAGGAGAAGTACGGCGTGCCGATCCTGCACGCGTGGGGCATGACCGAGACGTCGCCGCTCGGCAGCGTCGCCCGGCCGCCCGCGTGGGCCACCGGGCAGCAGGCGTGGGAGTACCGCTACACGCAGGGCCGGTTCCCGGCGTCGGTGCGCGCGCGGCTCATCGACGACAACGGCGAGGAGGTGCCGTGGGACGGCGACAGCGTCGGTGAGCTGGAGGTCAAGGGGCCGTGGATCGCCGCGTCGTACTACGGCGGCCAGGACGTGGACCCGGACAAGTTCCACGACGGGTGGCTGCGGACCGGTGACGTCGGCAAGATCACCCCGGACGGCTTCCTGACGCTCACCGACCGCGCCAAGGACGTCATCAAGTCGGGTGGTGAGTGGATCTCGTCGGTCGACCTGGAGAACCACGTCATGTCGCACCCCGCGGTCGCCGAGGCCGCGGTGATCGGCGTGCCGGACGAGAAGTGGGACGAACGCCCGCTGGTCGCGGTCGTGGTCCGCGAGGGCCAGCAGGTGACGGCCGAGGAGCTGCGTGAGCACCTGAAGGACAAGGTCGCCAAGTGGCAGCTGCCGGAGCACTGGACCTTCATCGACGAGGTGCCGAAGACCAGCGTCGGCAAGTTCGACAAGAAGCGCCTCCGCTCCGCGCACGCGGAGGGCAAGCTCGACATCAGCCACTTCTAGCGCCACCCTGCGCGCAGTGAAGGCCACCTTCAGTGCGTCCAACGCACTGAAGGTGGCCTTCACTGCGCTCGTTACTCCGGAGGTAATCGACTCCGCGCGGCGGGTCGGGCAGGGTTCCGGCATGGATTCTGACCTGGACGTCGACGGCACCACGCTGTTCCACCGGACCATGCCGTTCACCGAGCGCCTCGGCATCGAGGTGCTGTCCCACTCGGCCGGGCTGGTGCGTGCCCGCATCGCCCACGACCCGACGCTGTGCACGCTGGGCGGCACCCTGCACGGCGGCGTCCTCATGGCGCTGGCGGACTCCGCGGCCGCCGTGTGCGCCCACCTCAACCTGCCCGAAGGCGCCCAGGGTACGACGACGATCGAGTCGCGCACCAGCTTCCTGCGCGCGGTCCGCGCCGGTCACGCCACCGCGTCGGCCCGCCCGCTGCAGGCCGGGCGCCGGGTGATCGTGGTGGAGACCGAGATCCACGACGACGAGGGCCGCCTCGCCGCCAAGGTCACCCAGTCCCAGGCCGTCCGCTGACCCCACGACCTCGCCACCGCGCCCGCCACCGCCCCGCCGGAAGGGGAGCGAGGGAGCTTTACTCCCGTCTGACGGTAGTAAAGCTCCCTTGCTCCCTCCGGGGAGTGCGCGGCGCGAAAGGTTTACAAGGATTCGGTAGGGCGCGAAAATTCTTGGCCAGCGTCGGGTCGAGGGTTGGAGTGTCCATGCGCGGACGGGTGGTCATCATCGTGCTGGCGGTGCTCGCCGCCAGCACGATCACGGGGCAGGCAGCGGCCGAGGGAGGGGGACACGAGAAGATCGACCACCACGGCTGGAGCGGCGCAGGCCTGGCCAGCGGCAGGCTGGACGGCGTGGTCGCGACCCGCGACGGCCTGCGGATCGGCGAGCCCGCGGGGACCTTCGACGACGGCGAGCGGACGTACGAGTACGGCCGGTGGACCTCGCCCGTGCACGCCCCCGGCTTCGACGCCACCGAACTGATCGCGTCGTGGAACGCGGGCACACCCGAACGCACCTGGCTGCGGATCGAAGCCCGCACCCGGACCGCGGGTGGCGACCGGACGGCCTGGTACGAGCTCGGCCGCTGGGCCCACGGCGACACCGACATCCGCCGCACGTCCGTGCCCGGGCAGAGCGACGAGCACGCCCGCGTCAGCGTGGACACGCTCGTGGCCAAGCCGGGCGTCCGCTTCCGCGCCTTCCAGCTCCGCGTGACGCTCTACCGCGCGCGGGGCGGCTCCGCGACCCCCGTCCTCCGGGCGGCGAGCGCCATGACCTCCCGGGTGCCCGACCGGTTCACCGTGCCCATCTCCGCCCCCGGGGTGGCGCGCGGGATCGAGCTCCCCGTGCCGAGGTACGCCCAGAACATCCACAAGGGACGGTATCCGGAATACGGCGGCGGCGGGCAGAACTGGTGCAGCCCCACGTCGACGGCGATGGTGCTCGACTACTGGAACGCGGGACCGGACGAGCACGAGCTGTCCTGGCTGCCGTCCGGCTACCCCGACCCGGCGGTCGCGCACGCGGCGAGGCACACCTACGACCACGCCTACGAGGGCACCGGGAACTGGCCGTTCAACACCGCCTACGCCGCGCGGTACGGCCTGCGGGCCCACGTCACCCGGCTGCACTCGCTGGCCGAGCTCGAGCGCTACATCGCCAGGGGCGTTCCGGTGATCACGTCACAGTCCTTTCTGGAACGGGAGCTGGACGGAGCGGGGTACGGCACCGCGGGCCACCTCATGGTGGTGATCGGTTTCACTCAGGACGGTGACGTGATCGTCAACGATCCGGCCGCCGACTCCAGCGCGGGCGTGCGCAACGTCTACCCGCGCGCGCAGTTCGAGACCATCTGGCAGCGCACCCTGCGCCACGACGCCGAGGGGAACGTGGCCGGCGGTCCGGGAGGGATCGTGTACCTCGTCACACGGTGAGCGCATCGGCTCGATCACCGGGCGTCCCGCCGGTACGGTGGCGTGCGTTTGGTGGTGATCGACGATTCTCTTCACCGATGACGACTTCCCCGGCGATCCCTACCCCGGTGCGCGCCCGGAGTGCTCGTACGTGCATCTCGACGGCGCGGGCCGTCCGCTGAGCACGGCACCCGCGGGCTGGCGGGAGCGGATTCCCGTGCTGGCCTACGGCTCGAACGTCTGCCCCGCCAAGATCACGTGGTTGCGGGAGACGCTCGGGCTCGCCGGGCCCGCGGTGGTGGTCAGGGCGGAGTGCCGGGGACTGGCCGCCGTGTGGTCGGCGGGTCTGCGGCAGCGGGACGGTCAGCGCCCGGCGACCCTGACCGCCGCGCCGGGGGTGACCGAGTGGCACGCGGTGTGGTTCGCCACGCCAGAGCAGGTGGCCGTGCTGGACGTGTGCGAGGCGCGCGGCACCAGCTACCACCTCGCGCGCCTGCGCACCGGCACGGTCACGCTCGAGGACGGCACGGTGCTCGACGAGGTGCTCGCCTACGTCGGCGCGGGACCGCAGCGGATGCCGCTGCTGGTGAACGGCCGGCCGGTCCGGATGGCCGAGTCGCCACAGGCGGAGGCGCTGCGGCTGACCGGCATCCCCGCGGACACGCACGGCCTGGACGTCTCGGTCCTGGAGCCGGCGGCTCAGACCAGCTTGCCCGGATTGAGGATGCCGGTCGGGTCCACCGCTCGCCGGGCCGCGGCGAGCACGTCGGCGCCGAGGTCCCCGATCTCCGCCCGCAGGTAGGGCGCGTGGTCGGTACCGACGGCGTGGTGGTGCGTGATCGTGCCGAGCGAACCGTCGGCGATGGCTTCGCTGGCCGCCCGCTTGGCCCGCTCCCACTGCCCGGCCGGATCCGCCTCGTCGCGGACGGCGAGCACCGTGAAGTACAGCGACGCGCCCGTCTCGTAGGCGTGCGACACGTGGCAGAGCACCAGCGGGTGGTCGAGTGAGTCCCGCAGCGCCGCCCGGACCCGGTCCCGCAACTCATCGAGCCGGGACCAGTACGTCGCGGTCTCCAGCGTCTCGACGCAGACACCGAGGTCCAGCAGCGCGTCCCGCTGCCGGGGCCCGGCGAACCGCCCGCGCCGCCACGCCTCGCCGACCGCGGCGCCGAGCGCGACCGCGCCCTCCGGGCGCAGCACCCGGATCGCCGCCCTCCGCCGCCGCGCGATCTCGCGCGCCGACGCGCCGTGCCAGCCGAGCACGAGCAGGCACGGTTCCCCGATCCCGCGCCCGCGCAGGTACCGGCGCAGCAGCGCCGTCTTCCAGCCACCGGCCAGCGCGAGCGAGGAGTCGGTCTCGTCCGGATCGGAGAGCCGGGTGACGTCGGCGAGGAGCCCGCGCTGGGCCAGCTCCCGGACGGCGGAGGTGCCGCGCTGCCAGCCGTCGAGGGCGAACGCCTCGTACCGCTCGGCGGCGGGTGCGGGCCGCACCCGCACCGCGACCTCGGTGAGGACGCCGAGCGTGCCCTCGCTGCCCACCGCGAGCTGACGCAGGTCGGGTCCCGCCGCCGACGCGGGCGCGACGCCGAGCCGCCACTCACCACGCGGGGTCGCGAGACGCACCCCGACCACCATGTCCTCGAACCGGCCGTACCCGGAGGAGGCCTGCCCGGCCGAGCGGGTGGCCGCGAAGCCCCCGATCGTCGCCCGCTCGAACGACTGCGGCACATGCCCGAGCGTGAAGCCCCGGTCGCCGAGCATGCGCTCGGCCTCGGGTCCCCGCACGCCGGCCTGCAGCACCGCGACGCGCGAGTCCGGATCGAGCGACACCAGCCGGTCGAGGCGGGCCAGGTCGAGCACGATCACCGCCTCCTTGTCGCCGCGCAGTGCCGTGACCCCGCCGACCACGGACGTGCCGCCGCCGAAGGGCACCACCCCGATGTCCCCCTCGACGCACACGTCGAGCACCCGCTGCACCTGGTCGGGGTCGGCGGGCAGCACGACGGCGTCGGGCACCGTGAGTCCCAGCTCCGGCCTCCTGCGCCGCAGCAGGTCCAGGTACGACAGGCCGCCGCAGCGGCCGAGCCGCTCAGCGGGGTCGACCAGCACGTGCTCGGCGCCGACGACGGCGGCCAGCCCGGCACGCGTCCGCCGCGGCAGGCTCGACGACGGCACCTCGAGCGCGGCGTCGGGCACGACGGATGCGGAGGCGCCCGGCGTACCGATACGCTCGGCGAGCCAGCGCAAGACTTTCGGAGTCACGTCGGCCGCGGCCGCTCCCCGCGGTGTCCAGGCGCTTCGCAAACGGTGGTCAACGGTGTCGGTCACCGCTAGAGTGTGACATATGGCAGCTGAACGTCACACCCTGTCCGCGCCGAGCGGCCTCGCGGACGCCCGGACCCGTTCGGCGACCAGCCGGATGCCCGACGACGCGCTGCTCGACGCCGCCCGGGATTGCGTACTGGCCAGCGGGGTCCGGCGCACGACGCTGGCGGAGATCGCCCGGACCGCGAAGGTCAGCCGGATGACGCTCTACCGGCGCTTCCCCGACGTGCGGAGCATCCTCGCGGCACTGATGACGAGGGAATTCGGCGCCCTGCTGCGCCGGACGAGCGAGGAGGCGGCGACCGCGCGCACCGCGCGGGAGCGACTTGTCGACAGCGCCGTGGCCGGGGTGCGGGCACTGGTGACCGACCCGCTCATGCGCACCGTCCTCGACGTGGACGCCGACCTGCTGCTGCCCTACATCACCGAGCGGCTCGGCGCGACGCAGCGTCTCGCCGAGGACGGGTTGCGCGTGGTGATCGGCGCGGGGCACGAGGATGGCTCCATCCGGCGCGGGGACGTCGCGGCGCAGGTGCGCGCCGTCCTGCTCGTGGTCCAGTCGTTCGTGCTGTCGCTGCGCCCGGCGACCGTCGACGTGCCGGAGGAGGCGCTGCTCGCCGAGCTGCGCCACCTCCTCGACGCCGCCCTCGCCCCGTGATCACCGCGTCGCTCACCGCCCGCCGCCGGGCCGCCGAGCTGGACGCCCTCGCCTCGGGCGAGCAGGTGGACCTGCTCGTGATCGGCGGCGGGGTGACCGGCGCGGGAATCGCGCTCGACGCCGCGTCCAGGGGCCTTTCGGTGGCGCTGGTGGAAGCGCACGACCTGGCGTTCGGCACGTCCCGCTGGTCCAGCAAGCTGGTGCACGGGGGGCTGCGTTACCTCGCCCACGGCGACGTGGGGATCGCCTGGGAGAGCGCGGTGGAACGGCACCTGCTCATGACGCGGACCGCGCCGCACCTGACCCGGTCGCTGCCGCAGCTGGTCCCGCTGCATCGCCGCACGTCACGAGCGCAGCAGGCACTCGTGACCGCGGGCCTGCACGCGGGCGACGCCCTGCGGCGGGCCGCGGGCACACCGTCGCACGTGCTGCCGCGCCCCCGCACCGTCCCGGCGCCCGAGGCGCTCGCGCTGGCTCCCGGACTCTCCCCCGCCGGGCTGCGGGGAGGCCTGCTCTCGTTCGACGGCGCGCTGACCGACGACGCGCGGCTCGTCGTTGCGCTCGCGCGGACGGCCGCGGCCCACGGAGCCCGGATCCTGACCCGGCTGCGGGCGCTGGCGGCGTCCGGCGACCGGGTCGTGGCCCGCGACGAGCTCACCGGGGAGCGGGCGGAGCTGCGGGCGCGCCAGGTGGTCAACGCCGCGGGCGTCTGGGCGGGCTCGATCGTGCCCTCGGTGCGGCTGCGGCCCTCGCGTGGTTCGCACCTCGTGCTGGACGCCGAGCGCACGGGCCTGCGGGAGACCTCGGTGATGGTGCCCGTCCCCGGCACCCGGAACCGGTTCGTCCTCCTGCTCCCGCAACCGGGCGGCAAGCTCTACCTCGGCCTCACCGACGAGCCGGTCACCGGGGAGCCGCCAGACGTCGCTGACGTCCCGGAGTCCGATGTGGACTTTCTGCTCGACGTGGCCTCCTCGGCGCTCGGCAGGCGGCTCGGACGGGGTGACGTGCTCGGCTCCTTCGCCGGGCTGCGGCCACTGATCGAGTCCGCGGGCGAGACCGCGGACCTGTCCAGGGCGCACGCGGTGCTGACCGACCCCGGCGGCGTCATCACGGTGGTCGGCGGCAAGCTCACGACGTACCGGCGGATGGCAGCCGACGCGGTGGACGCCGCCGTGGCGGCCACGGGACTGCGGGCGGGTCCGGTACGCACGGCGAGACTCCCGTTGCTGGGTGCGACATCGCGCGCCGCACTGTCCGCAGTGGATGCCCCTGCCCGGTTGGTGGCCAAGTACGGCACCGAGGCTCCGCGCGTGGCCGCGCTGGCCGAGGTGGACGCCGAGCTCGGCCGCCCGCTGTTCGAAGGGTGCCCCGTCACGGGGGCGGAGGTCGTCTGGGCGGTACGGCACGAAGGAGCGCTCGACACCGAGGACGTGCTCCACCGGCGGACCCGCCTCGGTCTCGTTCCCGCCGAGGCACGAGCCGCCGAGCAGCGGGTCCGGGACCTGGTCGAGCGCGCGCTGCACGGACTGGGCACCGGATTTCCCCGTTCCTGGTAAAACTTGCGATCATGTGTGCGATCGTCGGCGTACGGTCGGCGTCGAAGGCACCACGGAGGGGATTCGTGCCACAGCGAACGCTGGAAATCGACAGCGTGTCCAAACGTTTCGGGGACGTCGTCGCCCTCGACTCGGTCAGCTTTGACGTGCGGCCCGGCGAGCTGTTCGGGTTCGTGGGCAGCAACGGAGCGGGCAAGACGACGGCGATGCGGATCGTGCTGGGCGTCGTGTCGGCCGACGCGGGCGAGGTCCGCTTCGACGGCAGGCCGGTGACGCACGAGATCCGCACCCGCATCGGTTACATGCCGGAGGAACGCGGGCTGTACCCGAAGATGAAGGTGCTCGACCAGCTCGTCTACCTCGCGCAGCTGCACGGGATGCCGCCCAACGAAGCGCACCGCAACGCGGAGACGTGGATCGGCAGGCTCGGTCTCACCGACCGGCGCGCCGACGAGGTGCAGAAGCTCAGCCTCGGCAACCAGCAGCGCGTGCAGCTGGCCGCGGCACTCGTGCACGACCCCGCGGTGCTCGTGCTCGACGAGCCGTTCTCCGGCCTCGACCCGATCGCCGTGGACGTGATGAGCGACGTGCTCAGGGAGCAGGCCGCGTCCGGGGTGCCGGTGATCTTCTCCAGCCACCAGCTGGAACTCGTCGAGCGGCTGTGCGACCGCGTCGGCATCATCCGCAGCGGGCGGATCGTGGCGTGCGACTCGGTGGCCGAGCTGACCTCGAGCGCGGCGTCGCAGCTCGTCGTGTCGGCTCCGGCCGCGCCCCCGGGCTGGGCGGCCGCCCTTCCCGGGGTCAGGGTGGTGTCCGAGAGCGGCGGGTCCACCGTGCTCGAGCTGGCGCCGGACGCGGACGACCAGTCCGTGCTGGCCGCCGCGCTGGCGACCGGGCCCGTGCACGAGTTCACGCGGCGGAAGGCCTCGCTCAGCGAGCTGTTCCGCACCGCCGTCGCGGAAGGAGCGATCAGGTGACCCAGCCGACCGACCGGCGTTCGGTGACTCCGCTCACCGCCGTCCGGCTCGTGGCGTTGCGCGAGCTCAACACGCGGCTGCGCACGCGCGGGTTCGTCGCCGGAACCCTGCTGATCCTGGCCGTCCTGGTCGGTTACCTGGCGCTGCAGGCGAGCCTGTTCAGCGACGCGGACCGGACGACGGTCGGGCTCACCGGGCAGGCCGCGGCCATCGCGGAGCCGCTGGAGCAGGGGGCGCGCCAACTCGACGAGGACATCCGGACGCAGCGCGTGCCGGACGTGGAAGCGGGTCGCGAACAGGTGCGTGCGGGCGAGCTGGACGTGCTCGTCTCGGGCAGCCCGGCCAACCTGCGCGCGCTCGTGAAGACGGAGCTGGATCCGCAGGTACGGGCGTTGCTCAGCGGCATCTCGCAGCAGGAGGTGCTCGACGCGAAGCTGATCGAGGCGGGCCTGGATCCGGCCGAGGTCATGAGCGAGGTCAACTCGGTGCGGGTGCAGGTCAGCACGCTGGAGACGCCGGACCCCGAGCGGGGTCAGCGGCTCGTGGTGGCACTCGTGATGCTGGGGTTGCTGTACATGAGCATCACGACGTACGGCTCGCTCGTGGCGCAGGGCATCGTCGAGGAGAAGGCCAGCCGGGTGGTGGAGATCCTGCTGTCCACGGTCCGGCCGTGGCACCTGTTGCTGGGCAAGGTGATCGGCCTGGGTCTGGTCGGCCTGGTGCAACTGGCCGTCCTCGGCGTGAGCGGGCTGGTGATGGCCACCTCGACCGGGGTGCTGACGATCTCGGGTGTGGCCACGCAGACCCTGCTGTGGGGCCTGCTGTGGTACCTGCTCGGGTTCTTCCTGTACGCCACGGTGTTCGCGGGCGCCGGGTCGCTGGTGTCCCGGCAGGAGGACATGCAGGCGGTGCTGACACCGGTGACGATCGTGCTGCTCGTGGGCTTCCTCGCCGGGTTCGCGGTCATCCAGGAACCCGAGGGGACCGCGGCGGTGGTGCTCTCGATGATCCCGTTCCTGGCTCCGATCCTGATGCCCGGCCGGATCGCGGCCGGCGCGGCGGGCTGGCTGGAGATCGCGCTGTCGCTGGCGCTCACGGTGGCGGCCATCGCGGTGCTGACGTGGCTCGGGGCGCGCGTCTACCGGGCCGCCGTACTGCGCACCGGCAGCCGGATCCGGCTGCGGGACGCCCTGCGCGGCTGACGCCCGCGAGTCCCCGCTCCCGCGCGCGAGTGCCGCGTTCGGCGCGGCGGCCGGCGCCACGGACTCAGTCCAGGAATCCGGGACTGCCGCAGCACTTCTTGTACTTGCGGCCGGACCCGCACCAGCACCGGTCGTTGCGCCCCGGCGGCCAGGGCACCACCGCCCCCTCGTTGCCGAGGTGCGCGGCGTACCGCGCCCGGGTGGCGGCCTCGGTGGGATCGAGACCGTGCCGCTCGGCGAACTCGGCGAACCGCGCCACGGCACCGGTCGCCACCGCGAGGGTGACCCCTGACACGTCGTTCCGGAGCGCCCTCTCGACCTCGCGCCGGTGGTCGGTGTGCGGATCGGCGGCGTCGGTGAATCCCGGGTATCCGCCCGGCCACCGGCGCAGGTACTCCGCCAGCTCGGCCCGCGGGAAGTACAGGACCGCGACGCGCTGCGGAGGCGGCGGGAGTTCCCTTCCGGCGAACTCGGTCCTCGCCGCCTCCGCCGCCGCGGCGGCGAGTGCGTCCCAGTCGTCGGCAACGTGCCCCAGCTGTTCCCGGACCCGCCTGCGGCCCGCGAACAGCCCGAGCAGCGCGACATCGCGGGCCAGTTCGGCCGCGGTGGGTGGCGTGGTCGGATCGACGGCGAGCGCGACGCCCCGGTTGTACCAGTGCAGCGCGGTCTCCGGCTCCCCGAGCGCGACCTCGAAGATCTCCCCGCCGAACTCGTGGTCCGCCACGGAGAGGGCCGCGTCGCGCCACGCCTCGTCCGCGAGTTCCCGTGCCCGGTCCTCCTCGCCGACGTCGAGGAGGAAATCGGCGTAGGCGAGCCGGGGATCCGGAACCACGGCCTGGTCCGTGTCGAGGTACTGCTCGAAGATCTCGCGGGCGCGGTCGTCGCGCCCGGCCAGGTGCCAGTACCCGGCGGCCTCCAGCATGCACTGGGCGTGGTCCTCGGGCTCGTCCAGTGCCGCCTGTTCGAGGTCCCGGGCGAGGTCTTCCGCGCGCATGTCCACACCGGTCACGGTAGACGGCGAACCCGGCCGGATCGCACTAGCCTGGCGAGGGAGACGGAGGTGATGCGATGAGCCTCACGCTGCCCGCCGGGCCACTGTCCGCACGCCCGCCGAAGACCAGGAACTACGAAGTCGACGGCCCCGCGCACAAGCTGCTCATGCATCCGTTCCCCCGCCGTGTGCGGGCGGAGTTCGGCGGCCACACCGTCGCCGACACGAGGCGCGGGATGCTGCTGCACGAGACCGGTCTCCTGCCGCAGCTGTACATCCCGGAGGCGGACCTCGCGTCCGGCCTGCTGGAGCCGTCCGGCCACACCACGCACTGCCCGTTCAAGGGGGACGCGCGCTACCACTCGGTGCGGGCAGGCGACCGGTTCGCGGAGAACGCGGTGTGGAGCTACCCGGAGCCGATGCCGGACGCGTCGTGGCTCGCGGGCTACGCGGCCGTCTACTGGGACAGCATGGACGCCTGGTGGGACGAGGACGAGCAGGTGCGCGGCCACCTGCGCGACCCCTACCACCGGGTGGACGCCCGCGCCACCAGCAGGCGGGTGCGGGTCTACGACGGCGACCGGCTGCTCGCCGACAGCGACCGGCCCGTCCTGCTGTCCGAGACCGGCCTGCCCAACCGGTTCTACCTGCCCCGCGACGACGTGCGGCAGGACGCGCTGCGGCCGAGCAGCACCGAGACGGTGTGCCCGTACAAGGGCACGGCAGCGTACTTCGGTCGCGGAGACCGTGACGTCGCGTGGGTCTACGAGCACCCGCTGGAGGACGCCGTCAAGGTCGCGGGCCACGTCTGCTTCGATCCCGCCCAGGTGTCCGTCGAGGTGGACGGGGAGGTCCTCGAACAGTGAATGGCACATTCCCTGCGCTCAACGCAGGAAATGTGCCATTCACTGCCCGTGGCCGAGCCGGCTGGGTCAGCGCTCGGAGATGGGCTTGTAGTCCCGCTCCTTCTCGCCGGTGTAGATCTGCCGCGGCCTGCCGATCTTGGTGGCCGGGTCCTGGATCATCTCGCGCCAGTGCGCGATCCAGCCGGGCAGGCGGCCGAGCGCGAACAGCACCGTGAAGTACTTCGTCGGGAAGCCGAGCGCCCGGTAGATGAGCCCGGTGTAGAAGTCGACGTTCGGGTAGAGCTTGCGCTCGACGAAGTAGTCGTCGGACAGCGCGCGCTCCTCCAGCGCCTTCGCGATGTCCAGCAGCTCGTCACCACCGGAGATCTTGGCGAGGATCTTGTCGGCGGTCTGCTTGATGATCTTCGCGCGCGGGTCGTAGTTCTTGTAGACCCGGTGCCCGAAGCCCATCAGGCGGACACCCTCTTCCCGGTTCTTCACCCGGTTGACGAAGTCGTTGACGTCGCCGCCGTTCGCCTTGATGCCCTCCAGCATCTCCAGCACCGCGCTGTTCGCGCCGCCGTGCAGCGGGCCGAACAGCGCCATGATGCCCGCCGAGATGCTGGCGAACAGGTTGGCCTCGGACGAGCCGACGAGCCGCACCGTGGACGTCGAGCAGTTCTGCTCGTGGTCGGCGTGCAGGATGAACAGCAGGTCGAGCGCCTTGGCGACGTCCGGGTCGACCTCGTACGGCTCGGCGGGCAGGCCGAACGTCATCCGCAGGAAGTTCTCGACCAGACCCAGCGAGTTGTCCGGATAGAGGAACGGCTGGCCGGTCGACTTCTTGTACGCGTACGCGGCGATCGTCGGCACCTTCGCCAGCAGGCGGATGGTGGACAGCTCCACGTTCGGCTCGTCGAACGGGTTGAGGGAGTCCTGGTAGAAGGTCGACAGCGCCGACACCGCGCTCGACAGCACCGGCATCGGGTGGGCGTCCCGCGGGAAACCGTCGAAGAAGCGCTTGAGGTCCTCGTGCAGCAGCGTGTGGCGGTTGATCCGCGACGTGAAGTCGTCCAGCTGCTGCCGTGTCGGCAGCTCGCCGTAGATCAACAGGTAGGAGACCTCGATGAAGGTCGAGTTCTGCGCGAGCTGCTCGATCGGGTAACCCCGGTACCGCAGAATGCCCTCCGCGCCATCGATGTAGGTGATGGCCGAAGACGCCGCCCCGGTGTTCACGAAGCCGGGGTCGTAGGTGATGTAGCCCGTCTGGGCCAGCAACTTCCCGAGCTCGATTCCGGGGGCGCCCTCGACGGCGCGCACGACGTTCAGATCATGCTCGCCGCTCGGCAGGCGGAGTACGACTTTCTCGCCCCCGGTCTGCGCCGCAGTCGCGTCGGACATGCACATGCCTCTCACGGTCACACGGGCCGGTGGTGGCCGCAGGTTCCGCAGGCCACCGGGTTCGTACACGAGGAGGATTCGACCTCGCCGCACACCGCCCCGCTGGGGTATGAATTCCCCCTTACGCTAGTCCAGAGAGCGCCTTCTTCGCAGCCGTGGCGTTACCCACAGCTAACGGTTTGCGATCAGGTTCACACGTGCGGCGGTCCGTCCACGTGATACAGACCTCAGTGGCCGCGCTCCAGCTCCGCCTCGGTGGGTGGCTCGGCCCCGATCCGGGAGACCGTCACGGCCGCCGCCCGCGCCGCGTAGCGCAGCGCCTCCCGCCAGTCGGCCTCACGCAGCGAGGTCAGGTCGGTCACGCTCCGCCGCACCAGCCACGCCAGCAGCGCGCCCTGCACCGTGTCCCCGGCGCCGATCGTGTCGGCGACCCGGGTGGGCACCGTCGGGACCGAGGCCACCTCGCCCGCCGCCGTGCGGACCGAAAGTCCCTCGGCGCCCTTGGTGAGGACGACCGCCTGCACACCGGCGTCGAGCCACGCCTTCACCGAGTCCGTCACGTCGCCTCCGGCGGCGAGCCACCGCGCGTCGTCGACCGACACCTTGAGCAACCGGACGTGCGGCAACCACGAGGCGAACCGCGCCCGGTAGGCAGCTGCGTCCGCGATCAGGTCCGCACGGATGTTCGGGTCGAGCGCGGTGAGCACTCCGCGCTCCGCCTCCCTGCGCAACACGGTCTCGTACACACCCGCACCGGGCTCCAGCACCATGCCGAGGGTGCCGAGGCAGAGCGCGCTCGCCGACGCGGGGAGCGGGCCGGGGTCGGTGACGAGCCGGTCGGCGGTTCCCTCGGTGTAGAAGCTGTAGGAGGCACTGGAGTCCGCGTCCAGTGCGACGACGGCGAGCGTGGTGGGCTCGGGCCCGCGCTGGACGAGCGATACGTCCACACCGGACTCCACGAGGCGCCGCAGCAGCGCCTCCCCGAAGCGGTCGGTGGACACCCGGGAGAGGAACGCGGTGGGCACACCGAGCCGCCCGGCGGCGAGCGCCACGTTGTACGGGCCACCACCGAGCCTGGGTACCAATGCGTCCATAGTGGACCCGCTGGGCACGAGATCGACGAGCGCCTCGCCTCCGGAAACGATCACGGCGCGGGATTCTACCCCGCCTCGACCCCGCCGAGCAGCAGCTCCGCGAGCGCCGTGAACGCCTCCGCGTCCGAGACCCCGGCCCTCCTGCCGAGGACGCCGGTCTGGATGGCCTCGACGAGCAGCCCGGCCATCTCCGCGATCAGCGTGGCGTGCACCTTCCGGAACACCCCGTCGGCCACGCCCTTGGCGATGAAGGTGCGGATCCGCGCGGCCGCGGCCTGCGAGTTGACCTCGTAGACCGCCTGCGCGGGCGGGAACGAGGCGACGTCGTCCATGAAGGTCGCGGACGCACGGTTGAGCTCGTCCGACACCCCGGCGAGATACACCTCGATGATCTTGCGGGCGTCGTCGACACCCTCGATCCGCCGTTCGATCCGCCGCGCCGCGCCCTTGAAGAACCTGCCGACCACCTCCACCGCGAGCTGCTCCTTGCTGGGGGCCAGCGCGTAGAGCGTGGTCTTGGAGCAGTGCATCCGCGCGGCGAGATCGTCCAGGGTGAACCTCGCGAAGCCCTCGGCGAGGAAGAGCTCCTCCAGCTCGGCGAGCAGGGCTCGCTGCCTGGCCGTGGGCTGCTTGCGGGCGCGGGGCGAACTCGACAGCACGCGCCGAGCGTACTCGTCGACATCAGGCATCCGTATATAGTACTCTGAACGCGACTACAGTATCAATTTCAGTACAGCCACTCGACGCGGAGACAGCTTCCATGCCGGCCGAAAGACTGCTGCCCACCACCGAGGCGGAGGACCTGATCGCACTCGCCCGCGAGATCGCGCGCGAGGAGCTCGCCCCGCACGCGGCCGAGTACGAGGAGGCGGGTCGCTTCCCCCGGGAGAAGTTCCGCCTGCTGGGCAAGTCCGGCCTGCTCGGCCTGCCGTACTCCGAGCGCTGGGGCGGCGGCGAGGTGCCGTACGAGGTCTACCTGCAGGTGCTCGAGGAGATCGCGAGCGCGTGGATGACGGTGGGCGTCGGCCTCTCGGTGCACACGATGTCGTGTTTCGCGCTGGCGCACCACGGCACGGACGAGCAGCGGGAGCGCTGGCTGCCTGCCATGCTCGAGGGCGACCTGCTGGGCGCGTACGCGCTGTCGGAGACGCACGCCGGATCCGACGCGGCGGCGCTGTCGACCAGGGCGAGGCGGGACGGCGACAGCTATGTCGTGACCGGCACGAAGGCCTGGACCACACACGGTGGCGAGGCGGATTTCTACACGACGATGGTGCGGACCTCGGACCGGACCACCGACGACACCGGCGGCATCAGCTGCCTGCTGGTCGACGCGGACACGCCGGGCCTCTCCGCGGCCGCGCCCGAGCGGAAGATGGGCCTCACCGGCTCCACGACCGCGCAGATGATCTTCGAGGACGCCCGGGTGGCCGCCGACCGGCTGATCGGCGCGGAGGGCGACGGGCTGCGCATCGCGCTGGCCTCGCTGAGCTCGGGCAGGCTCGGCATCGCCGCGTGCTCGGTGGGTCTCGCGCAGGCCGCGCTCGACGAGGCGCTCGCCTACGCCAGGGAGCGCAGGCAGTTCGGCCAGCCGATCATCCAGTTCCAGGGGATCGAGTTCCTGCTCGCCGACATGGCGGCCGCGATCGAGTCGGCGCGGGCGATGTACCTCGACGCCGCACGGCGCCGCGACCGCGGACTGCCGTTCCACCGGCAGGCGTCGATCGCGAAACTGGTGGCCACCGACGCGGCGATGAAGGTGACCACCGACGCGGTGCAGGTGCTCGGCGGCGCGGGCTACACGCGCGACTTCCCCGTCGAGCGGTACATGCGCGAGGCGAAGGTGCCGCAGATCTTCGAGGGCACCAACCAGATCCAGCGGATCGTCATCGCCCGCGAGCTCCGCAAGGCCTGAACCGCTGTCACTCGCGGTAGCGGCGGTCGGTGACGACACCCTCGCCGCTGGACTCGTCGAAGTGGTACACCTCGCGACCCCGGACGAACACGCGCAGCGCGCGGTTCATCACGTCCAGCGGGTCACCCGACCACAACACCACGTCCGCGTCGAGCCCCGGCCGGAGCGCGCCGACACGGTCGTCCAGCCCGAGCATGCGCGCCGGGTTGATGGTCAGCGCCCGCAGGGCGGTGTCCGGGTCCAGGCCTTCCTTGACCGCGAGCGCGGCCTGGTAGACGAGGAAGTTGATCGGGATCACCGGGTGGTCGGTGGTGATCGCCAGCCGCACTCCCGCCCGCGCGAGGATGCCAGCCGAGCGCATCGTCCGGTGGCGCAGCTCCACCTTGGCCCGCGACGTGAACAGCGGGCCGAGGATCACCGGCACGTCATGCTCGGCGAGGAAGTCCGCGATCAGGTGCCCCTCGGTGCCGTGGTTGACGACGAGCTTGTAGCCGAACTCCTCGGCCAGCCGCACGGCGGTGACGATGTCGTCGGCGCGGTGCGTGTGCTGGTCCCAGTACAGCTCGCCGTCCAGCACCTTCGCCAGCGTCTCCAGCGTCAGGTCCACGTCGAACGGCTTGCCCTCCTGCCGCGCGTGGTCACGCTGCGCCGCGTAGTTGCGCGCCTTCGTGAACGCCTCGCGCAGGATCGCCGCCACACCGAGCCGCGTGCTCGGCGTCTGCTTCTTCTCGCCGTAGACGCGTTTCGGGTTCTCGCCCAGCGCGCTCTTCACGCTGACCGACTCGGCGAACAGCATGTCGACCACGGTGCGGCCCCACGTCTTGACGCCGACGGTCTGGCCGCCGATGGGGTTGCCGGAGCCAGGCTTGATCACGACGCTCGTGACCCCGCCCGCGAGGGCGTCGTCGAAGCCGACCTCGTACGGGTCGATGCCGTCGATCGCGCGGAACCGGGCGCCGTTGGGGTCGGTCATCTCGTTGGTGTCGTCCCCCGACCAGCCCTCGCCGTCCTCGTGCACGCCGAGATGGGCGTGTGCGTCGAGGAAGCCGGGCAGCACCCACGTTCCCGACGCGTCGATCAGTTCCGCGTCCTCGGGGACGTCCACGTCCGCAGCCCGGCCGACGGCGACGATCCGCCCGCCGTCGATCAGCACGGTGCCGCCCTCGATCGGATCGCCGTCGACGGGCACCACGTAGCCACCAATGATCGCGCTCACCATAGTTCGACACGCTAACGAACTTGCCCCGCACGAGGGAAACCGCCCCGCAGCGATGGCAACCACATCGAAACGGTCGTGGGATACTGCCCGTGACCCGAGGAGGACCCGTGACCGCGCTGCCCGAGCACCCCCACGAGTCGAACGGACTGCTGACCATCACCGACTACGCGGCTCTCGGCGAGACCGAACCCGGCTACACGGAGCTACAGGAGGGCCGTCTGGTCATGTCGCCGAGCCCGGCACCGCAGCACAACGAGGCGGCACTGGCACTCGCCATGCAGCTCTACCCGCAGGTCCCGGCCGACCTCCGGGTGGTCCCGGACATCGATGTCGACCTGGAGCTGGCCGGACCGGACGAACCGGGCTTCGTCCGACGGCCCGACCTGGTCGTGGTCCGAGAGCAAGGCGGTCGACCGCGCACACGACGAGGGCGGCCTGCTCCGCGCCTCCGACGTGGTGATCGTCGTCGAGATCGTCTCCCCCGGCTCCCGCCGCACCGACTACGTGATCAAACACGGCGAATACGCCGACGCCGGCATCCCGCACTACTGGATCGTCGACCTCGCCGACCCACTGTCACTGGTCGCCTGCCACCTCGCCGGAGAACTCGGCTACCAAGACGCACCCGCCGCCACCGGCACCTACACCACCACGGAACCGTTCCCGGCCCGGCTGGACCTCACCACGCTGAGCTGACCACCCCCGCCGCCGACGGAAACCACATCGAGACGCCGTGGGACACCGTCCGTGACCCGAGGAGGACCCGTGACCGCGCTGCCCGAGCACCCCCACGAGTCGAACGGACTGCTGACCATCACCGACTACGCGGCTCTCGGCGAGACCGAACCCGGCTACACGGAGCTACAGGAGGGCCGTCTGGTCATGTCGCCGAGCCCGGCACCGGAGCACAACGAGGCGGCACTGGCACTCGCCATGCAGCTCTACCCGCAGGTCCCGGCCGACCTCCGGGTGGTCCCGGACATCGATGTCGACCTGGAGCTGGCCGGACCGGACGAACCGGGCTTCGTCCGACGCCCCGACCTGGTCGTGGTCCGACGCGAGGGCCGGGACCGGGTGCGGAAGGAAGGCGGGCTGCTCCGCGCCTCCGACGTGGTGATCGTCGTCGAGATCGTCTCCCCCGGCTCCCGCCGCACCGACTACGTGATCAAACACGGCGAATACGCCGACGCCGGCATCCCGCACTACTGGATCGTCGACCTCGCCGACCCACTGTCACTGGTCGCCTGCCACCTCGCCGGAGAACTCGGCTACCAAGACGCACCCGCCGCCACCGGCACCTACACCACCACGGAACCGTTCCCGGCCCGGCTGGACCTCACCACGCTGAGCTGACCACCCCCGCCGCCGACGGCGGCAGCGGCAGCGGGTACGGCCTGCCGCGCACGTACCGCTCGTAGAGGTCGTCGATCAGCGCGGCTCCGACCGTCCGGTCGCGGGCGCGGTCGTTCTCCCGGCACACGGCGGGGTCCACGTCGGTCAGGTCGATCACGCGGAGCCCGGCGCCCTCCTCGGCGGCGAGTTCCGCGGGCCGCCTGACGTAGGAGTTGCGCAGGTTCAGGTCGTCGACGAGCACGTTGCTGCCCGCCCGCAGCCCCGTGCGGATCAGCTGCTCCTGCACCTCGCCGACCCGCAGCTCACGCCAGGTGGAGAACCGGTACTCCGCGAGCCCGAACAGCAGGTCGCGCAGATGGTCACGGCCGACGAGCCAGCCGCCCTCCGCGCGTTGCAGCGCACGGGCGCGCACGGTCTTCCCGCTGCCGGGAAGACCGCGGAACACCACGACGTCGCTCACCGCACGCGGATACCCCAGCTACCCCGCCACGACGCGCCCGGCTCCAGCTCGATGAGGTCGGTGCCGCTGTTCAGCGCGTCCGCCGGACAGGTCATCGGCTCGATCGCGATCGCCCTTCCCCTGCCGACGAGGTCCCGCGGGGTGAACACCTGGACCCAGCCGAAGTCGCTCTCGGCCCAGAGGTCGAGTGCGGTGTCGCCGTGCGTGAGCAGGTGGTGGAACCGGCCGTCCTCGCCGGGCCGCAGCGCGCCGAACGCCGTGTCCAGGTCGAGGTCGCCCACCCGCCTGCCGCCGCGCAGGTCGTACTCGGTGCCCTCGACGTCCCGCTCGTCGCCGAACGGCAGCTGCCGGTCGGCGACGTAGGGCCGCACGCGCGTGGCGGGCAGCGTGAGCGTCAGCTCGTCCGTCGGGACGTCTCCGATCCGGAGGTAAGGGTGGGCGCCCACGCCGACGCCGATCGGGGTCTCGCCCTCGTTGCGGATCTCGTGCGTGACCGTCAGCTCGCGCGGCGCGAGGTCGTACCGGATCACGGTGTGCAACGGCACCGGCCAACCCGGTTCGTCGGCCACGTCCACCGCGAGCGTGATGGCGGACTCGGCGTGTTCCAGCAGCTGCCACTCCCGGTGCCGGGTGAGCCCGTGGATCGCGTTGCCCCGCCTGGCTTCGGTGACGTCGAGGCGCTGCACCTCGCCCCGGTAGGTCCATTCCGCGTTCCTCGTGCGGTTGGGCCACGGCAGCAGCACCTGCCCGGCGGCCTTCGGCGGTTCCTCCTCCACGTCGAACGTCTCGAGGTAGGGCACGCCGCCGATCTCGAAGGCGCGCAGTCCCGCGCCGATCTCGGTGACCACCGCGCGGGCGCTGCCCCGGGTGAGTTCGAACTGTTCGCCGGTCGGATTCGCCATGCGCCGAACCTATCGCCCCGGAAACGACTGGTCGCGGGGGCCGGCCGTCCCTGCGCCGGCCCGCCTGCTCATCACCACATCACGATCGCGGACTGTCCACTGTTGACAGTGAGATCGCGGCCAGGCGCAGGCTTGCGCGGCGCCGTGGAGTACCGCGGGGCGGCAGGTGTCAGGGCTCCGAGGGTTGATCGAGCACGGCGAGGTCGATCGTCGCGGCGGCGAAGTCGAACCGCTCCGGCGGAACGCCCTTCGCCGAGGTCAGCCAGCCGCCCCGGTCCCTCGGGCGCAGGTGCGAGCCGCCGTCGAGCAGCAGCGACACGTAACAGCCGTAGTCGAGGGCGAACCCGTCGTAGAGCACCCCCGGGTGGTGCGGGTCGACCACGCCCCGGCGCAGCAGGTGCAGCAGGCGGGCGTCGAACAGCTCGTCGATGACGTCGCGGTGCGCGCACGCCAGGTGGTCCACCAGGAACGTGCGGGACCGGCGACGGCCGACGACCTCGTCGATCAGGTACCGCAGGGCCCTGCGCATCGGCTCGTCGGCGCTCACCACGCTCTGCTTGTCGCGCAGGTACCAGTCCCGCGCGGCACGCCGCACGTCGGCCAGGCCGATGGGCTGGTCGTGGGCATGCTGGGCGGCCAGCGCCGCGATGTTGATGGCGTCGCGCGGCACGCCCTCGGCGGCCCGGACGAGCTCGGGAAAGGCGTCGCGCCGGAACAGCTCCGCCACGAGGCTCTCCGCGTCGGGCGGCGGGTTCCGGATCATCGTGGCCAGCCGGGAGCCCGCGTGGTTGTGGAACAGCTGCCGGAAGAACTCCGTGGCCCGGTCTCGCGAGTGTTCGAACAACAGGTAGTCGTCGAGGCTCACGGCCGACGCGGCGTCCGCGCCCACCTCGATGCCGACGTAGTCGCCACGGCGTCCGGGCACGGAGAACCGGGATCGCCGCTCGATGGCGGCGATCTTGACGGTGACGCCGCCGACCGGCAGGACGCTGCGCCGGAGCAGGTCGGCGAGGATCGGCTGCAGGTCCAGCGGCACGCTGCTCCACTCGTCGAGCAACAGCCACAGCCGGGCGGGCGCGAGCGACCGCGTCAGCTCCCGCAGCGCCCTGCCGAGCGGACCGAACAGCACGTGGTGCCGCTCCACCCCGGTGCGGCGCAGCCTGCTCTCGGCGCTGACGGTCCGCCGGTGCTCCGCCGACGCCGTGGCCGACGGTGCCGCGGACACCGAGAGGCCGAGCGAACCCGCCGACTCGGCCACCGTCCCCAGTGTCGTCTCCCGCTCGACCTCGCCGACCACCTCGACGGTGGTCGCGACCTCGGCGAGGTCGTCCAGTGCCCGCAGCACACCGTCGCGGTCCGCGGTGCCTCCGTCGACAGCCGCCGCGAGCAGCTCGTCGTGCACGGCTTCGAGCGTGTCCACGAGCAGGTGGGTCCCGCGCAGCGCCACACTCTGGGTGCCGTCGGCGGACAGTCCGCCCGCCGAGCCGATCGTCCGCAGGTCCAGGTAGACCGGGACGTCACCGGAGTGCTCGGCGAGGGCGGCGAGGTGCAGCAGCGCGTGCGTCTTCCCCGTCCCCCTGCGGCCGTAGAGGATCTGGTGGTCGCTGGAGTTGAGCATCGCGGAGAAGGAGCCCGCCGCGACATAGGTTCCGGCCAGCACGTGCCGGTCGCTGCTCTCGGCCCGGCGCGGGATGCGCATCAGGGCATGGTTGAGGTGTTTCTGCCGCTCGCCCGCCGCCACCCGCAACAGGGTGCCCGGGCGGGCCGGGGCCGCGCAGCCGCCGTGCGAGTGAGCGATCAGGCCGTCGGCGCGGGCCGCTCCTCCGCCGTGGGCGCGCGGTAGCGCCAGAAGGCGGGCAGCAGCAGGACGGCGAGGACGACGAGCACGATCACCAGCACACCACCCCCGGTGGCGGCCGCGGCCGTGCCGACACCCGCGGCCGCCCAGCCGTGCGTCAGGTCCGCGACCCTCGGCCCACCGGCCACGACCACCGTGAACGCGCCCTGGGTGCGACCGCGCATCTCGTCGGTGGCCGCGGACTGCAGGATCGCCATCCGGTAGATCGCGCTCACCATGTCGGCCGCACCGCCGATGGCCAGGAAGACGACCGCCAGCCACAGCGAGTTCGCCAGCCCGAAGCCCGCGACGGCGAGGCCCCAGACGCAGATGGCGACCACGACGGCAGCACCCTGCCTGCGCACCCGGCTCACCCAGCCGGACATCAGGCCGATCAGCATCGCGCCGAGCGGGATCGCCGCGAACAGCCAGCCCAGCGCGAGCCCGCCGCCGGGAGGGTCGCCGAAGGTGCGTTCGGCCATCTCGGGGAACAGCGCGCGCGGCATGCCGGCGACCATCGCGACGATGTCCACGACGAACGACGCGAGCAGCACCTTCTGCGTCGCCATGTACCGGAATCCGTCGACCACGTCCCGCAGCCCGGCCCTGCGGACGAGCCCGGACGTCGGCGGCAGGGCAGGCAACCGCCACACCGCCCACAGCACCACGACGAGCGCGGCGGTGTCCACCAGGTACAAAGTGGACAAACCGACCACCGGAAGCAGCGCGCCCGCCGCGAGCGGGCCGAACACCGCGCCGAAGGTCATCATCGTGCCGGTCAGCGCGGCCGCCGAGGGCAGCAGGTGCTCGGGGACGAGCCGGGCGACCACGGCGTTGCGCGTCGGCATGTTGATCGCGAAGAAGGCCTGGTTGACGCCGAGCAGCGCGAGCACCACCCACACCGAGTCCACGGCGAGGAACGCCTGCGCCCACAGCAGCGCGGCGGTGCCGGCGATCCCGATGTTGGAGACGAGCAGCAGCCGCCGCCGGTCCACGGTGTCGGCGATCGCCCCGCCCCACAGCCCGAAGACGAGCAGTGGCACGAGCGCGACCGCCCCGGTGAGCCCCACGTAACCGGACGACCCGGTGAGGTCGAAGACCTGCTTCGGCACCGCGACGGCGGTCAGCTGGCTGCCGATCGCGGTGACGACAGAGCTGATCCAGAGCCTGCGGAACGCCGGGATCCGCAGTGGCCTCCGGTCGACGACGAGTGATCCGAGTACTCTCCGCGCTCCGCTACGCCCACCCACGGATAGTTAGCCTACGCAGCTAACTGTCGGTGACGTCAGGGGGCGACGCGGTGAATCCGCCAGCCGTCCTCGTTCCGCACGTAGCGCAGCCGGTCGTGCAGCCGGTCCTCCCTGCCCTGCCAGAACTCGACCAGGTCGGGGCGGATGCGCCAGCCACCCCAGTGCGGCGGCACCGGCACCTCGTCGACGTCGGCGAACCGGCGCTCGATGGCGTGCAGCGCGTTGTCCAGCGCCCGCCTGCCCTCGACGACGCGGGACTGCGGCGAAGCCCACGCGCCCAGCTGCGAGCCGCGTGGCCGCGACCGCCAGTAGGCCGCCGTCTCGTCGGGCGAGACCTTCTCCACCTCGCCGCGCACGGTCACCTGCCGGTGCAGCGGGAACCACGGGAACGTGGCCGACGCGTACCGGGTGACGGTGAGGTCGTGGCTCTTCGCCGAGGTGTAGTTGGTGTAGAAGACGATGCCGCGCTCGTCCAGCCCCTTGCACAGGACCGTCCGCGAGGAGGGCAGCCCTTCGGCGTCGGCGGTGGCGAGCACCATCGCGTTGGGCTCCGCGAGTCCCGCGGCGACCGCCTGGTCGAGCCACGCCCGGAGCTGTTCGGTCCACGTGGGAGCGAGCGCGGACTCGTCGAGCGCACCACCGTCGTAGGCGACCCGCATCTGCGGCAGGCGCACGGCCGCGTCCGCCTCCGAACCGTTCGCCTCCGCCACGGCACCGCCGCCCTTGCCGCCGAGTTCCGACATGCCACAACCTCCGCACCCGTGGGGGATCGCCCCGTCTCTCCGGCCGACGTTAGGGCCTGGGCCGGGACCGCGAAACCTCCCGACCGGTGACGCCCACCACTGGATCGGTCACTACGCCTGCCGCGTTATCGCCGCAGACATGAGGGACTTGATCTCGTCGGCGATCACCGCGACCGGTTCGGGCGGATTGCCCGCCTGCCACGCGCGCAGCAGCCCGGTGACGGCCCCGACGAGAGCGATCCCCGTCAGCCGGTAGTCGCGGCGTGGCGCGAGCCCGTGCTCGGCAGCCCTGGCAGCCTCCGCCGCGATGAACTCGGCCCACCGGGTCACCCACCGCTGGTGCTGCGCCTCCAGCGCGGGACTGACCCCGACGGCCTCGACGTAGGCCAGCCGGGGCAGCCGGGGATCGGCGGTCACGGCGGCGACGAAGGCGTCCAGCAAGGTGCCGATGCGGGTCACGGCGTCGGTCTCGAGCACCGTGCCGAGCGCGTGGCGCACGTGGCTCAGGGCGAGGTCGTTGACGCGGTCGTGCAGCACGAGCAGCACGTCCTGCTTGCCCTCGAACTCCTCGTAGAAGGTGCGGGTGGACACCCGCGCCCGCGTGCAGATGTCGGCGATGCGGCTGGCGCGGTAGCCGGTGGTCGTGAACTCCTCGAGCGCGGCGTCGAGCAGGGCCGCACGACGGTGCGCCCTGCGCGAGGCGACGTCCACGCCGCGATAGGTCCGGCCCGAACTTGCCACTGCCTACTCCCGGGTATACATTTCGAAAATCTCGATTACCAATGTAGTGCGGATCACCCGGAGGCCACCATGGTTGGTCGGTTGATGGTGCCGTTGTTGCTGCTCACCGCCCTGGTGGCCACGAGCGCGCCGACGGTGGCCGCGCGGACCCCGGCGCCCACCCCGCCCGTGCCCTCCGCGGACCCGTTCTACACGCCACCGGCGGCGCTGCCGGGCGAACCCGGCGCGCTCCTCCGGCACCGGGCGGTCGACGTGTACGCCGAACCGCTGCGCGCCCTGCCCGTTCCGGTGCGCGCCTGGCAGCTGCTGTACCGCTCGACGTCGGCGACCGGCGAGCCGAACGCCGTCTCGGCGACGCTGCTCGTCCCGCGCTCACCGTGGCCCGAAGAGCCCCGGCCGCTGGTCAGCTATGCCGTCGGCACGCACGGCCTCGGCGACTCCTGCGCGCCCTCCTACCGGCTGCGGACGGGCACGGAGAACGAGATCGCCCTGATCTCCCAGGCCCTGTTCCAGGGCTGGGCCGTCGTCGTCACCGACTACGAAGGGCTCGGCACCCCCGGCAGGCACACGTACGCGACCGGCCAGTCGGAGGGCAGGGCCGTGCTGGACGCCGCACGGGCCGCCACCCGGGTGCCCGGCGCGGGGCTGCGCCCGGACGGCCGGGTGGGTGTCTTCGGCTACTCGCAGGGCGGCCAGGCCGCCGCGTTCGCGGGCGAGCTGCAACCCACGTACGCGCCGGACGTGCGGCTGGCCGGGGTCGCCGCGGGCGGGGTGCCCGCCGACCTGACGGACGTGGCCCGGTTCAACGACGGCGGGCCCTTCCTCGGCCTGGTGCTCGGTGCCGCGGCCGGCCTCGCGACCGCGTACCCGGACGTGCCGTTCGCGGAGATCCTCAACGAGCGCGGCCGCCGGACGGTGGCACGGATCGAGGACGCCTGCGTGGCCGAACTGGGCGCCGCGGCACCGTTCGCGCGGCTGGCCGACTTCGTGACCGTCCCCGACCCGCTGGCCGATCCCCGCTGGCAGGCCAGGCTCCGGGAGAACCGTGCGGGCGAGCGGCGGCCCGGCGCGCCGGTGTACCTCTACCACGGCATCCTCGACGAGCTGATCCCGTACCCGGTCGGCAGCGAGCTCCGGACGCGGTACTGCGCGCTGGGCGCCGCGGTGCGGTGGCGCCCGGTGCCGCTGGCCGGGCACATCACGGCGGTGTCGGCGGTCGGCCCTGCGGGGATGCGCTGGCTGGGCGACCGGTTCGCGGGCAAGGCGGTCCGGTCGGCGTGCTGACCGGCTCGTGAGCGTTTTCCGTGGTTCTCACCCCGGTTCTCCACGCACCAGCCCGCGCAAGGATTTCCGCGGTCGGCACCGCCTCGGCTGAATCGTTCTCGTAATCGTGACCGAAACCACCGCTTCTTTCGATTGATACCAGCCGGTCAGAGGAGCAAGGTTTGTCCAACCGTGCGATGGGGCGCGCCCGTGTCCCCCGCACGGACACCTCACCTGTCGGGGACACGCGCAGCGAAAGGCCACTCCAGTGACATCCACCATCAGTCAGGGCCAGACGCAGTCCGAGCAGCCGGACGACGGCTTCCGTCCGGGTCTGGAGGGTGTCGTCGCCTTCCGCACCGAGATCGCCGAGCCCGACCGGGACGGCGGGGCGCTGCGGTACCGGGGCGTCGACATCGAGGACCTGGCGGGCAAGGTCGGCTTCGGCGACGTCTGGGGGTTGCTCGTCGACGGCCGGTTCGGCCGCGGCCTGCCACCGGCCGAGGCCTTCCCCATCCCGGTGCACACCGGCGACGTCCGGGTCGACGTCCAGGCCGCGCTCGCCATGCTCGCGCCGATCTGGGGCTACCGGCCCCTGCTCGACATCAGCGACGAGGAGGCCAGGGACAACCTGGCCCGCGCGTCGGTCATGGCACTGTCCTACGTGGCGCAGTCGGCCCGCGGCATCGGCATCCCCGCGGTACCGCAGTCACGAGTGGACGAGGCGTCGTCCATCACGGAGCGGTTCATGGTCCGCTGGCGCGGCGAGCCGGACCCCGCGCACGTCAGGGCGGTGGACGCGTACTGGGTGTCCGCCGCGGAGCACGGGCTGAACGCCTCCACGTTCACCGCGCGGGTCATCGCCTCCACCGGCGCGGACGTCGCCGCGGCGATGTCCGGCGCGATCGGCGCCATGTCCGGCCCCCTGCACGGCGGCGCGCCGGCTCGCGTGCTGCCGATGATCGAGGAGGTCGAGCGCACCGGCGACGCCCGCAAGTACGTCAAGGGCCTGCTGGACCGCAAGGAGCGGCTCATGGGCTTCGGCCATCGCGTGTACCGCGCGGAGGACCCGAGGGCCAGGGTGCTCCGCCGCACGTGCCAGGAGCTCGGCGCCGAACGCTACGAGGTGGCGGCCGCGCTGGAGCAGGCCGCGCTCGCCGAGCTGCGGGAACGGCGCCCGGACCGTCCGATCGAGACGAACGTCGAGTTCTGGGCCGCGGTCATCCTCGACTTCGCCGAGGTGCCGCCGCACATGATGCCCGCGATGTTCACCTCGGCCCGTACGGCGGGCTGGGCCGCCCACATCCTGGAACAGAAGAAGACCGGGCGGCTCGTCCGGCCGTCCGCGAAGTACGTCGGCCCCGGGCCGCGTGACCCCGGCGAGGTCGAGGGCTGGGACCAGGTGCCCCGCCTCTCGTGAGTGAGAAACGTCGTTCTTACCACGTTTCTCACTCACGACTCGCCCCCGCGAGGCTCGTGGCGGGCGGTGACCTCCAGCATCGCGAGGAGCTGGTCGACCAGCCAGGCGTCCAGCTCCACCGCGGGCAGGTCACCGTCCTGCAGCCAGGTCAGCAGGGTGCCCTCCACGACGGCGGTCCAGCACCGCAGCGTCGCCAGCAGCAACGGTGCGGGGTCGGTGATGCCCGCGTCGGCGAGGATCACCTCGACCGCCCGGTTGCGCACCTCGTCGACGATCGCGTTGGTCTCCGAGGTGGCGACCACCGACCCGCTGCGCAACAGGGCGACGTATCCCGCCCGGTGCTCGGCGGCCACGTCGAGGAAGGCCCGCACGGCCGAGCGCAGCCGTTCGGTCCGCGTGCCCTCCGCCCGCTGGGCCAGCCGGTCGATCAGGCCGTCGGTGACCGAGCGCAGCGCCGCGACGCGCAGCTCCCGGATGCTCGCGAAGTACCGGTAGAACAGCGGCCGCGACACGTCCGCACGGGCCACCACGTCGTCCACCGACACGTCCTCCGGCGGCCGCGAGCCGAACAGCTCCAGCGCGGCCGAGATCAGGTCCTCCCGCCGCGCCTGCGGCGTCATCCGGCGCGGCTTGCGTGCGCTCACCGCGGCAGCAGGTCCCGGCGCGCGGCGGCCCGCAGCAGCCCCGGGGTGAGCCGCGACAGCAGCAGCGCGGCCTTCGCCTCCGGAGTGGACGGTGCCAGTGCGACGTTCCGCTCCACCGCACGGAGGATGTCCGCGGCCACCCGCTCGGGACCGAACCCGCGCCGCGCATAGAGCCGCGTGCTGGTCTGCCGCCTGCTCGCCTGCGCCGCGGCGTCGAGGCCGACGAACCGGGTGCTGCCGGTGATGCCCGTGTGCACGACGCCGGGGCACACCGCCGTCACACCGATGCCGTGACCCGCCAGCTCGGCCCGCAGGCACTCGCTCAGCGTCAGCACCGCCGCCTTCGTCGTCGAGTAGGCGGGGAGCACCTTCGTCGGCAGGTAGGCGGCCATTGAGGCGACGTTGACGAGGTGCCCGCCCGCACCCCGCTCCACCAGCTGCCCGGCGAACGCGCGGCAACCGTGGATCACGCCCCACAGGTTGACGTCGAGCACGCGCTGCCAGTCGGCCTCGGTGGTGTCGAGGAAGGAGCCCGCCATGCCGATGCCCGCGTTGTTCACCACGATGTCGGGTACCCCGTGCTCCACGCGAACCCGTTCGGCGAACGCGGCGACCGCGGCACCATCCGCGGAGTCCACTGTGTATGAACTGGCGGTGGGTCCGTGTTCGCGGGCGAGTTTCGCGGTCTCCGCGGCCGCGTCCGGATCGATGTCGGTGACCACCACGTCGGCTCCCTCGGCGGCGAACGCGAGCGCGGTGGCCCGCCCGATGCCGCCGCCCCCTCCGGTGACCACGACCAGCCTGCCAGGGAAGCGTCCCGCCGGGCGCGGGGTGACCCGGGCCGCGCGCAGCGCCCTCGGTTCGGGGCCGCCCTCCACGTGGTCGACCAGCTCGGCGGCGGCACGGGCGACGCGCGCCGGATCGGCGCGCGGCATCCAGTGCGTGCCCGGCACGCGCCGCACCCGCAGGTCCGGCACCCACCGCCCGATGTCCGTCTGCAGTGGTACCGACACGAACGCGTCGGACCGTGGCGCGAGGATCTGCACCGGCACGTCGGCGTGCCGCTGCGCGGGCCGCGACAGGCGCGGCAGCATGTTGGCCCGGTAGAGCTTCATACCGTGCAGGCCGTCGGCGATCCGCGGCCTGCCCGCGGCCGGGTCGAGCCGCCGGATCGCGCGCCGCATCAGGCCGGTCCGCCACGCCAGCTCCGGGATCAGCGGCAGGTGGAAGAACGCGATGTAAGTCGAGTGCAGCAGCTGGTGCAGCGCCTCGCGCAGGCGGCGCGGGGTGGGCACGCGCAGCCGGTCCCGGAAGAAGTACCCCGCGTGGTCCAGGCAGGGGCCGGAGATCGACGTGTACGACGCGATCCGGCCGCGCAGGGCCTCCCCGGTGACGGCGTGCCACGTCTGGATCGCGCCCCAGTCGTGGGCGAGCAGGTGCACCCGCCCCTCCGGGGCGACGGCGTCGACGACCGTGGCGAGGTCGTCAGCGAGCTGGTCGAGGCGGTAGGCGGCGCGGCCGGAGGGCCGGTCCGACTCGCCCGCGCCGCGCACGTCGTAGGTGACGACGCGAAACCGTCCGGTGAGCTCGGCGGCCACCCCGTCCCAGAGGGAGGAGTCGTCCGGGTAGCCGTGCACGCACACCACCGTGGGGCCACGCTCGGCCCCCCGCACCCGCACCGAGAGCCGGACGCCGTCGCTCGCGGTCACCCAACTGTGAGACATTCCGTCATGTTAGACAACTTGTCAATAAGAGTACCGCCGCAGGAGCACGGCACCCCACGTCCAGACGGTGTCCACGACCAGCACCGCGGTCCAGAGGCGGCCCGCGTTGAGCAGCCAGTGACCGCTGGAGTTCCAGAACCATCCGGGGTCGTGCGGGCCGCCGAACACCGTCTCGACCGGCCAGCTGTACCCCGCCACCGCCAGCGCGGCCTGCACGACGACGTAGATGCCCACGTGCCGGAACCAGCCACCGATCCGGGGCCGCGGCGGCTTCCGCCCCGGCCTCGCCTTCGGTTGCCGGCCCGGCCCGGACTCCGGCCGCCCCGGTCCCGGACCGGGCGGCGCGGGACGCTCCACCACACCGAGCGCGCGCAGCGCGGGCCGCACCGCCACCGTGCCGCCGAGCAGGAGCGCGGCCGCGCCGAGGCACGCGTACCGCCAGCCGTCGCCCGCCGAGTAGAGCGCCCCGGCCGTCGCGGTGCCGACGGTCGCGCCGAGCAGCATCGCGGTCTCGTAGATCCCCATCCCCCGGCCGAGGCTGCCGCCCGCGGCCTCGGCGATCACCGCCTGCTCGACCGGGATCGCCGCGGCGAAGGCGACCGCGGAAAGGATCCACATGCCGCCGATCACCCACGGGTTCGGCGCGAACGACAGCCCGGCCGCGAAGCCCGCGCTGCACAGCAACGCCAGCACGAGCACGCGCGTCCGTCCCCAGCGCACGACGAACCGGTGCAGGAAGTCGGGCAGGGTGCTGTAGACGATGAACCCGGGCAGGAAGACGGCGGCGATCTCGCCGAGCTCCAGGTCGTGCCCGCGCTGCAGGTGCAACAGCAACAGCAGCGCGACACCGGACTCGGCGAGCGCCGTGACGGCGACGAGGGCCAGCATCGGCCGGAGCCGGCGACCGAGTCCCCCGGCCGATACTGGCCCGCCGTCCGGCACCGGTGTGGCGCCCCGCTCCCGGAGCAGCACCGCGGCCGCGACCGCGCAAGCCACCGCGCCGAGGGCGAAGACGCCCCGGTAATCGATGATCGGCACGAGCGACAGCCCGGCGGCGAAGGCGATCCAGGTACCGACGCCCTCCGCCGCGAACAGCGCGCTGTAGGCCCCGCTGTCCCCGGCCAGGCCTTCCCCCACCCTGGCCCGCAACGCGACCCAGAACAGCGCGCCACCCGCACCGCCGACCGCGGCGGCCGCGAACGCCAGCCCCAGCCCGGGCGCCACGGCGTAGCCCGCGAACGACAGGCCGTACCCGGCGGCGCCCACGGCGGCGAGCCCGGCGCGGTCAGTGCGGTCGGCGAGGTGTCCCGCGATCGGCCGGGCGAGGAGAGAGACCAGGGTCTCGAGCGCCACCAGCAGGCCGACCTGCGCCGCCGACGCGCCGAGAACGCCGCCCGCCCACAGCGGCAGCACGAAGTCGAGGACCTCGACCGGCCCCCTGGTCAGCGCCGCCGCGAGCCGGTTGCGCCCGCCTGCCCCCACCCGCGTTCCCGCGTCCACCCTGCCCCCTCAGCGCCGCACGCACGACATCAGCCACCCTCGACTTCGGAATACATCTGTATCTTATCCGCGCCGTCAAGGTTACGCTGGCACCGTGCCCAAGATCGTGAACCGGGACGAGCGCCGCAGGGAGATCGCGGAAGCGCTGCTGCGGGTGATCGCGAACGCGGGCATCGAGGCCGTCAGCGTGCGGTCCGTCGCCGCGGAGGCGGGGATCTCGGCCGGTGCCGTGCAGAAGTACTTCGCCACCAAGGAGGACCTGCTCCGGTTCGCCTTCACGCTCACCGGCGAGTACCTGCTGCAGCGCTGGGAGCGCGTCGAGGGGTCCGGGCCGTTCCTCGACGTACTGCGCAGGCACCTGCTGGAGGCACTGCCGCTCGACGAGCAGCGGCGAGCCGAGCTGATCGTCGTCTTCGCGTTCACCGCCCGCGCGGCGACCCTCCCGGACTGGGCGGCACAGCTGCGCGACTCCTACGACGCCGCGCAGGTCACCACGACGGCGTTCCTGGAGGCCGGGCAGGACTCGGGCGACGTGCGCACCGACGTGCCCGCCGACCGGCTGGCCGACCTCGTCATCGTGCTGGCCGACGGATTCTCCGCGCGCATGCTGCACACGCCGCCGGGTTCGCCCGCGCACGAACGGCTGCTGGACACGCTCGACCTCGCGCTCACCGACCTGCTCGCGCCGCGCTGAACGAAAGGTCCTGGGCACGGGCGCGGGGCGCGGTCGGCAGAATGGCGCCATGCTGCCTACCACCGAGTTCGCGCTGCTCCGCCGGATCGCCACGGAACAGTCGGTCAACCGCGCGCCCTCACTCGTCGCCGCCGTGGTGCGCGACGGCGCGATCGTGTGGTCGGGAGCCAGGGGGCTCGTGGACGGCACGCCGCCCGACACCGGCACCCAGTACCGGCTCGGCTCGATCACCAAGTCGCTGGTCGCCGCGGTCGTGCTGCGACTGCGGGACGAGGGCAGGCTCGACCTCAACGACCCGATCGACAAGCACGTGCCGGGCACCGCGTTCGGCGGTGTCACGATCGCCCAGCTGCTCGCCCACACGAGCGGCCTGACGTCGGAGTCACCCGGCTCGTGGTGGGAACGCAGCGAGGGCGGCCCGTGGGCCGACCTGGAGGCGAGCCTCGCCACCGGCGCCGCGAAGCACCGCCCCGGCAGGCGGTTCCACTACTCCAACGTCGGCTACGGGGTGCTGGGGGAGCTGGTGGCCCGCGCCCGCGGCACCGGCTGGCTGGACGCGCTGCGCACCGAGGTCCTCGGCCCGCTCGGCATGACCCGCACCACCGACCACCCCGACGGCAGGCACGCACGAGGGTGGGCCGTGCACCCGTTCGCCGACGTGGTCCTGCCCGAACCCGCCCCGGACGCGGGGGCGATGGCTCCCGCGGGCCAGCTGTGGTCGTGTGCCGACGACCTGGCTCGCTGGACGGCGTTCGTCGGCGGAGACACCGGTGAGGTGCTGCATCCGGACACGGTGGCCGAGATGCGCGAGGTGGCGACCGTCGACGACGGAGACGCGTGGACCGCGGGATACGGGCTCGGGCTGCAGCTCGTGCGCACCGGCGGGCGCAGGCTCGCGGGGCACACCGGTTCCATGCCCGGTTTCCTCGCCTGCTCCATGATCGACCCGGCGACCGGCACCGGCGCGCTGGCGTTCGCCAACACCACCTCGGGCGTCGCGATCCTCACGCTGGTGCTGGACCTGATCGCGATCGCCGACGAGCAGGAGCCCGCGCTGCCGAGAGAGTGGCGGCCCGCCGACATCGACCCGGCACTGCTCCCCCTCACCGGGCTCTGGCACTGGGGCCCCGCGCCGTTCCACCTGCGCGTACTGGCCAACGGCTGGCTCGACCTCACTCCGGCGACCGGACCCGGCCGGGCCTCGCGGTTCCGCCCGACCGGCGACGACGAGTGGCTCGGCCTCGACGGCTACTACGCGGGCGAGACGCTGCGCGTGCACCGCGACGCCGAGGGCGAGCCGCACCACCTCGACCTGGCGACGTTCGTCTTCACGCGGGCGCCGTACGACCCCTCCGCACCCATCCCGGGCGGCGTGGACGAGGGCGGCTGGCGGTGACCCACGCCATTCACCGGCTCGGATCCCCGTGACAGACTGCACGCATGACCGAAGCCGCTGAGTTGACCATTCCCGCCGAGCTCAAGCCCTCCGACGGCCGATTCGGGTGCGGGCCCTCCAAGGTCCGGCAGGAGCAGCTCGCCAGCCTCGCGAAGGACGGTGCCAACGTCCTCGGCACCTCCCACCGGCAGAAGCCCGTCAAGTCGCTGGTGGGCCGGGTGCGCGCGGGACTGTCCGAGCTGTTCGGCCTGCCCGACGGCTACGAGGTCGTGCTCGGCAACGGAGGCACCACGGCGTTCTGGGACGCGGCCGCGTTCGGCCTCGTGCGGGAGCGCGCGCAGCACTTCACCTACGGCGAGTTCTCCTCGAAGTTCGCCACCGTCACCAGCAAGGCGCCGTTCCTCGCCGACTCCGTCGTCGTCAAGGGGGAGCCCGGCAGCGCGCCGGAGATCGCCTACCAGCAAGGCGCCGACCTCGTCGCGTGGGCGCACAACGAGACCTCCACCGGGGTCGCGGTGCCGGTGCGCAGGCCCGAGGGCAGCGAAGGCGCGCTGGTGGCGATCGACGCGACCTCCGGGGCGGGCGGGCTGCCCGTTCGCGCCGAGGACTTCGACGTCTACTACTTCGCCCCGCAGAAGTCGTTCGCCTCCGACGGCGGGCTTTGGCTCGCGCTCATGTCCCCCGCGGCGATCGAGCGGGTCGGCGAGCTGGGCTCCGGTGAGCGCTGGATCCCCGAGTTCCTCTCGCTGACCACCGCGCTGGACAACTCGCGCAAGGACCAGACCTACAACACGCCCGCCGTGGCGACCCTGTTCCTGCTGGCCGACCAGATCGAGTGGATGCTCGGCAACGGCGGCCTCGAGTGGACGACGGCCCGGACCAAGGAGTCGTCGACGCGGCTGTACGAGTGGGCGGAGAAGACGAGCTACACGACCCCGTTCGTGAGCGACCCCGCGCTGCGCTCGCAGGTCGTCGGCACGGTCGACTTCACCGACGACATCGACGCCGCGGCGGTGGCCAAGACCCTGCGGGCGAACGGGATCGTGGACGTGGAGCCGTACCGCAAGCTGGGCCGCAACCAGCTACGGGTCGGGATGTTCCCGGCCATCGAGCCCGACGACATCACCGCGCTCACCCGGTGCATCGAGTGGGTCGTCGAGCGCCAGTAGCCAGAACAGCACGAGCAACAGCCCGCCGGCGAGGACGTAGCTCTCCCTGAGCGGCCAGACGTCCCGGTGGTCCCACAGCGGGCTGGCGACGAAGACCCAGGCGAGCACGGCGGCGAGCCCGAGCAGGACGGCTGCTCGGGCTCGCCCCTTGCGCAGGGTCAGCACGCACACCACCGCGACGGCCGGACCGCTCCACACCCAGTGGTGGGTCCACGACAGCGGCGAGACCAGCAGCGCCCCCACCGCGCAGGCGAGCACGGCGAGCGCGGGCTGGCGGGCGGCGAGGGCCCGGCGCATCACGAGCACCGTCCCGGCGAGCACGAGCGCGCACGCGAGCGGCCACACCCACGCCGGCTGGTCGAGCCGGGCGAGCAGGCCGCGCAGCGACTGGTTGGCGATGTAGCCGGGGTCGTCGATCCGGTGGCCGGTGACGATGTCGGTCCAGTACCGCGCCGACGTCTCCGGCGACAGCACCCAGGCGACGGCCCCGCACACGACGAACGCGGCCACCGCGTTGGCCGTGGCGCGGAAGTCCCTGCGCAGCAGGAAGAACAGGACGAACACCGCGGGCGTGAGCTTGACGGCCGCCGCGACGCCGACCAGCACGCCGCGCATCCGGTGCCGCTCTGTCGCCAGCGTGTCGACGCCTGCCAGCAGCATCAGGAGCAGGTTGACCTGGCCGAAGCCGAGCGTGGCCCGCACCGGTTCGCTGAGCAGAGCCAGCGCCTGTGCCACGAGCGTGACCACCCCGGCGACCGCCAGCCCACCGCGTGTCATGAGTGGCTCGTTACTGGCACTTTTCGTCAGTAACGCGCCACTCATGACAATCCGGCCCGCCGAGAGCGCGAGGACGGCGCCGAGCCCCACCGCGCCGACGACCGTGACCGCGACCAGCCCCACCTCCACCGGCACGGCCAGCAGCGGTGCGAACGCGACCGCCGCGAACGGCGGGTACAGGAACGGCAGCATGGTGCCGTCGGTGGTCGGGGGCAGGGGACCGTAGAGGTCGCCGCCGCCCAGGAAGGCCTGCGCGCCGAGCCGGTAGATCTCCAGGTCCAGTCCGTCGAGCCGCTTCCACACCAGGAGCACGGCGAGCATCGCGACCTCGGCCACGACGAGCCAGGCCAGCGTCCTCCTCGGCGCGTCCGCGGCGGGGATCTCGCGCAACACGCGCCCCATCCAACACGACCCGCCGCCCCCTCCTTCGAGTCCCCCGCCCAGGCACGCGAGTGCTGCGTTCGCCCACCGGCCTCCGGTGCCGGAACGCGGACATTCCGGAACCCGAGTGCGGAACTCGCGCGCCGGAGCGGGGGACTCGCGGCACAAAATTCCCCTTATCGAGATGCGGAACGCCCGGCGCGTCAGCCATGCTCGATGGGAAGGCTTCCTTCAAGATCAATAATGGACAGTACGAGAACTCGGCGCGCCTCGGCCGTCAAGGCGACGCGCCGTTCTACCGTAGGCACCCACAACGGTGAAGTCGCGGGGAGGCGGAATGCGAACGCTGCGGGTAGTCGGGTTGCACGAGGACGGTAAGTCCATCGTGTGCGAAGACCCGGCTCGCCAGGAGCGTTTCCTGCTGCCCGCCGACGAGCGACTCCGTGCGGCCGCCCGTGGCGATGCCACCCGCCTCGGCCAGATCGAGATGGAGCTGGAGAGCCAGATGCGCCCACGAGAGATCCAGGCACGAATCCGGGCCGGCGAGTCGGTCGAGCAGGTGGCCACGGCGGCGGGCGTGCCGGTCGCCCGGGTGGAGCGGTTCGCCTATCCCGTCCTGCTCGAACGCTCGCGCACGGCGGAACTGGCCCAGCAGGCGCACCCGGTGCGGGAGGACGGCCCCGACGTGCAGACGCTCGGCGAGATCGTCGCGTACTCGTTCGGGGCACGCGGCCAGGACTACTCGCAGGCGACGTGGGACTCCTGGCGCGGGGACGACGGCAGGTGGATCGTCGGCCTGCGCTGGCAGGCGGGCCGCTCGGACAACCGCGCGCTCTGGTCGTTCTCCCCCGGCGCCCACGGCGGCACGGTGGCGGCGCTGAACGAGCACGCCGAGGCGCTGCTCGACCCGAACTCGTACCGCACGCCGCGTGCGGTGGAGCACCCCGGCGCCGACCGCGAGACCGCGGAGCAGGCGACGTTCGACTACGGCGAGCCAGGCGGCACCGTCATCGAGGCACCGCTCGGCGAGCAGGCCGAGGGTGCGGACGCCGAACTGCCACGCGTGTCCGGCGACGAACCGGCCCAGCCGGAGCCGCCCGCGCGCCCGAAGAGCAAGAAGCGGAACCACCCCGCGGTGCCCGCGTGGGAGGACGTGCTGCTCGGCGTCCGCTCCCAGCGCGGCTGAACGACCAGCCTCCTGCCAGCCTCGGGCAGTGAAGGCCACCTTCAGTGCGTTGAACGCACTGAAGGTGGCCTTCACTGCTCCGCGGACGGACCCGGTTCAGTTCTTCGGGTTCTTCCAGCGCACCGTGGGCAGCATCTTCTCGATGTCCACGCGGTGCTTGTTGTCCTCGACGATGGGGAACATCGACTCGATCAGCGTGTCCGAGAGCAGGTGCGGCTTCAGGCCCAGCTCCACGAGCCCGGTGTGCTTCACGTTGTAGTAGTGCTCCGGCTGCTCGACCCTGGGGTTCTCCAGGTGGTCGATCTGCACGGGGCCGGGGAAGCACTCGGAGACCAGCTCGGCCAGCTGCTTGACCGAGAAGCTCTCGGTCATCTGGTTGAACACGCGGAACTCACCGCGGTCGGCCGGGTGCTCCACCGCGAGCCGGACACACTCGACCGTGTCCCGGATGTCCAGCATGCCGCGCGTCTGGCCGCCGGTGCCGTACACGGTGAGCGGCTGGCCGAGGACGGCCTGGATCACGAAGCGGTTCAGCACGGTGCCGAACACCGCGTCGTAGTCGAACCGGGTCACCAGCCGCGGGTCCCGCACGGTCTGCGGGGTCTGCTGGCCGTACACGATGCCCTGGTTGAGGTCGGTCGCCCGCATGCCCCAGATACGGCACGCGAACTCCATGTTGTGCGAGTCGTGCACCTTGCTGAGGTGGTAGAAGGAGCCCGGCTTCTTCGGGTAGAGCATGCGGTCCTTGCGACCGTTGTGCTCGACCTCGAGCCAGCCCTCCTCGATGTCGATGTTGGGCGTGCCGTACTCGCCCATGGTGCCGAGCTTGACCAGGTGGATCTCGGGGTTGATCTCCTGGATGGCGTACAGGAGGTTCAGCGTCCCGATGACGTTGTTGTGCTGGGTGTAGACGGCGTGCTCGCGGTCGATCATGGAGTACGGCGCGGCGCGCTGCTCACCGAAGTGGACGACGGCGTCGGGCTGGAACTCCCGCAGCGTGTCGTAGACGAAGTCGGCGTCCAGCAGATCGCCGACGTAGGCCGGCATCTTCTTACCGGAGACTTCCTCCCACGCGGCGACGCGAGTCTCGAGGTCCTCGATGGCCACCAGGCTCTGGACGCCGAGTTCCTCGTCGTACTTTCTGCGCGCGAAGTTGTCGAGCACGGCGGTCTCGTGCCCGCAGTCCGAAAGGTGCAGGGCCGTGGGCCACCCCAAATATCCGTCACCACCGAGAACGAGGACTCGCACGAGTTGGATGCCTCCAGTTCCAAAAATTTGCCGGTGTGCAGACGGTAGAATAAAGGGTCGGTAACGGGGGTGCCGCAGCGCGGTACCCTTTTACCGACCGCATTCGAACGTCGACCAGGCGTGACATCGCGGACGGTTGTGGCGGTGCGGCCACTCCCCCGAAATCACGACGTGCACAATGGCGGATGTGACCACAGGCAGTGCTACCCCCGAGGACCCGCGGGGAAACCGGCCCCGGGGCATCGTCCGGCTGGCGAGGGCCGCCACGAGCTCCCTGCTGGCCACCGGCATCAGCCAGCTGACGCTGCTGGTCCTGCTGTCGACGCAGGCCACGGGCGCGGGGATGGCCGCGGCGCTGGCCTTCGTCGCGGGCGCCGTGCCCAACTACCTCGTCGCCCGCAAGTGGGCGTGGGGCCGCCGCGGCAAGCCGAGGGTGCGCGGCGAACTGCTGCCCTACCTCGCGGTCATCGCGACCGGCGGGCTCACCGCGGTCGGGGCGACGAAGCTCGGCGCCCTGCTCATCGCCCCGCTCGACCTGCCGCACGTCGCGCGCGTCCTGGTGCTCGACGCCGCCTACATCAGCAGCTACGCGCTCGTGTTCCTCATGAAGTTCGCACTGCTCGACCGTCTCGTGTTCGCCGGCGCAGTACGAACTCGCGCAGCCACGTCCCAGTCATGACCCGGGCGTAGTTCGCCCCGTAGTACAGGCTGCGCCCCTTCTTGCTCGCGCCGTTGTTGCGCAGCCGCATGGACAGCGGCACCTCGAGCACGCGTGCCCCGCGCGCCATCACTCCCAGCAGCAGCTCCGACGACTGGTACTGCGGCTCCCGCAGGGTCACCGACGTCGCCAGGTCGGCTCCCATCGCACGGAAGCCGAACGAGGTGTCGGTGATCTTGCGCAGGGTCAGCACGGTGGCGAGTGCGGCGAACACGCGCACGCCGAGCCAGCGGATCTTGCTGTCGGCCTGTTCGCTGCCCAGCCTGCGCGAGCCCGTCACGAAGTCCGCCGAACCGTCCAGCAGTGGCTTGACCAGCATCGGAAGTTCGCCGTTGTCGTACTGGCCGTCGGCGTCGGTGGTGACGATGTACCGCGCGCCGCACTCGGCGGCGAGGTGATAGCCGAGCCGCAACGCCGCGCCCTGACCACGGTTGCGCTCCGCCACGCACACGAACGCCCCGTTCCGCTCGGCGACCTCGGCGGTGTCGTCGGTGGCGCCGTCCACCACGACGAGGACGGAGACGTCGTGACCGGCGCACTCGCCCGGCATGTCCCGCAGCACCGAGCCGATGCCCTTCGCCTCGTTGTACGCGGCGATCACCACCGTCAGCGGGGCGAGCGGAGCGTTACCGTATTTGGCGCGAAAATCCGCGATCGCGGCGCTGTCTGTTTCGTCCGGAAATGGAGCCAGCTTCTCCCTGCGCCTAGCCGGTTCGGGGGATTTGTTACGCCCGAACAACGCAGCCAATCCGATCGCGCCACCGATCGGCAACAGCACCAAAGCGGGCAACTGGTACCTCCAGGAGAATTCGAAAGCGGACGACCCCAGCAGCAGGAGCAGGCCTGATGCGGTGGGCAGGAAAGCGGCAGAGCGTAGCCCGGACCGCCGGGCGCGACCGGCTCCCACCACCGCGGCGGCCCCGAGGAGTCCGCACACGGCGAGCGCGGGGCCCCAGAGATATCCACCCCGCTGGTAGGTCCGCAGGAAGCTCGCGATGTCCTCGTTCACGCCGACCGGCACGCCGTCGAAGAACATCGCGGCCGCATTGGCCATGCGCAGCCCGGGATCGGGCGGTTCGGAGTACGGCGGGTAGCTGGTCTTGAAGTACCAGCGATCCGCGGGCACGTCGCCGGGAGACGTCACCTTCACCGGTCCGAAATGCTTCATGAAGTCGGTGAGCACGGCCCCGGCGAGGTCGAGCGGCTGGTTCGTGAACACGCGGCCGGCGAACTCGTCGGCCAGAGCCTGCTTGTCCGCGCCCGCCGGAAGTCCCGGTGGCCAGTACGGGTTGCCATAGACGTAGTGCGTGTACCAGTCGACGCCCCGCCGCTCGCCGAGCGGCTCGGCCGGGCAGAACAGCCGCAGGTTGCCTTCGAGCTGGAGCTGGGAGCAGTCGGCGATCGTGGCGGCACGGCCGTAGGCCACGTGTGTGGACGCGCCCGACAGCCGGGGGCTGCCGGTGACCGCGAACGCGTAGGTCATGTACGGACCGGCGACGATCGCCACGCCGGCGAGGCCCGCGACGCAGCGGGTGGCCACCTGCTTCCAGTTCACCCGGCCGCGCAGCGCGCCGCCCGCGACGAGCAGGTACAGCACGAGCGGCACCACCACGACGACACCGATCGTGCGGGTGATCATCGCCGCGCCCACCAACAGCCCGGCGAGCAGCGCCTGCCGCCACGTCGTCCCGCCGCGGTACAGCAGGACCCAGAGCATGCCGACGAGCAGGGCCTGGAACCAGACCTCCGACATGATCATGGTCTCGATCTGCAGCTGGTAGGCGTCGAGCAGCACGACCCCGGCCACCAGGGCGGCCAGCCAGTTCCATACGCCGTTACGCCGGGCGAGGGCGTAGAGCGCCACGGCGATCCCCACGCCGACCGCGTGCTGCACCGCCTCCACCCAGGCCAGGCCCCCGAACTGCAGGAGGCCCTTGAGGACGAAGGTGTAGCCGAGCGGGTTCAGCGCCACCGGATGCAGCGCGTCGAGGTTGTCGAGGTAGCGGTAGGAGTCGATGTAGAGCAGCGCGGGCCGGTAGGCCAGCCAGGCGAGCACTCGCAGCGTGACACCTGCGACCAGGAAGATCAGCAGGAGCCAGTGCCGGCGAAGGAAGTCCTTCACTCCGGCACTTTCTCGCGATCGTGCTCGACGAAGTACTCCCACACCTCCGCGAGTCCCTCGGTGAGGCTGACCTGCGGCCGGTAGCCGAGGACCCGCTCGCTGCGGGACAGGTCGACGACGACGGCCGGCATCTCGCCCTCCGGCGCGGGCACGTGCTCGACCTCCAGCGGCCTGCCCGTGACCTCGCGGACCGCGTCGATCATGTCGAGCACCGAGACCGAGTGACCGGAGCCGAGGATGGCGCGCCCGGTGTACTCGCGGTCCCACGCCAGCAGGATGCCCCGCACGATGTCGGCGAGGTTCACGAGGTCGCGGCGCTGCCTGCCGTCGCCGTAGACCCGGACACCGGTGCCGTGCAGCGCGGCCCGCATGAGCCGGGGGATGAAGCTGTCCTTGTGCGACATGCCGGGCCCGTAGACGTTGGTGAACCGCAGCGCGCACGCGGCGAGCCCGTACGAGCCCGCGTAGCCCGAGAGCAGCATCTCGCACGCGGCCTTCGTCGCACCGTACGGGGTGAGCGGCTGCAGCGGCAGGCTCTCGGAGATCGTCGACCCACCGACGTCGCCGACGACGGCGTTGGTGGAGGCGAACACGAACCGGGGCACCCCGCGGGTACGGGCGAGCTCCAGCAGCTCGTGGGTGATGGCGACGTTCTCCGCATAGGTCGTCGCGGGCATCTCCACCGACCGGAGCACGGACGTCACGGCGGCCAGGTGCACGATGCCATCGGTGCCGGGCCGGACGGCGGCCTCCCGCACGCGGGGGTCGGCCAGGTCGCCCTGGATGCCCGTGACACCCTCGTCGCGCACGGTGAGCGGTTCGCGGTCGACGACCGTGACCCGAGCCCCTCTATCTCGGAACGCCCTGACCACGGCGCGGCCGATGAAGCCACAACCGCCGGTGACGACGACGTGGGGCGTGTCCGAGTCAGTCGGCGCAACCATGGGGTCAACCTACCTAAGCCGCCCGCCGGCCCCGCATCGCGGTACCGGAACCGCAGGTTCAGGGCAACCGCTCGGCGAGTGACCTCGGCGCCACGGTCCGGTACGCGTCCGCCACGATCTCGGCGACCTCGGTCCAGTCGACGTCCACGTCGAGCCGGACGCCCAGCCAGCCCCGGTGCCCCACGTAGGGCGGCCGGAAGAACCGTCCGGGGTCCTGCGCCACCAGTTCCTCCTGCACCCCGGGCGGCGCCGCGCACCAGAACGCGAGCCGGTCGTCGTGGTGGTGGTCGGCGTACATGACGAACGTCTTCCTGCCCCGGACGAACCACGTCGGTTCCCCGTGGCTGAGCCGTTCGGTGGTCTCCGGGAGGGCGAGGCAGAGCTGCCGCAGCCGGTCGAGCGGATCGTCGGCCATGTCGCATTCTCTCCCGCGCGGGCGGATGTGACGAGCACGATTCCCGAGGTTCCGCACCCGGGGCGGGGTTGATCCGTTTACAGTTCTGTCGACCGGGCAGGGGCGGTCACACGGGGAGCTCGACGGCGCGGAAGAACGGTTATGACAGAACTCATCAAGGGGTCCAGCCCCGACGCCATACCCGACGTCCGGATCGACCTTCCTCCCGGTTTCGCCGAGGAACCGGTGGTGGGCGGTCCGGACGTGGAGAACTCGGTGCGGCTCTTCGGGCGGTTCGAGGTCGGTGCCGAACGGGTGCCGGCCACCTTCTCGCTCGCGGTCGTGGAGCTGGTGCCGCAGGAACTCGTGGACGACGGCGAGCGGGCGAGCGATCCGCGGGTCGTCGCGGAGGCACTGCGCATGCGATACCGCAGCCGCAGGCCGAACGCGGACGCGCGCGTCGTCCAGCTGGCGATCGGCCCCGCGCTGGCGGCGACGACGGCGGGTGAGTACCGGCTGCCGCCCGAGATGCGCGGCCACCCGTTCGAGGAGGTGCGGCCGGTGTATCGCGTCGAGGTGCAGATCCCCGCGCCCGACGGCAGGCACGTGGTCCTGGTGGACGTCACGACCGAGCGCGAGGCTGGCTGGACGACGATCACCGAGGAGACGGTGCGGATCGCCAACAGCATCCACCTCTCTCGTGAGTGAGAAACGTGGCTAGAACAACGCCATGCACTCACGAGAGGTGACCAGGCACGGTGCCGGTACCCGCGCCGGGGCCGGGCGCTCACCACAGGATCGCCAGCACGCCGATCCAGGCGAACACCAGCCCGCCCGCCGCGCCGAGCACCACCCAGCGCACGATCGGCAGCTTCCGCGCGAGCCACAGTGACGGCGCGAGGCCCGCGGTGACCACCACCGTGGCGCCGAACGCGAGCCAGCCGGTGGTCTCCTCGGCGAGCGTCCTGGCCAGTGCGAGCATCGCGATGGCGACCACCGCGCCGATGAACGCGGCGACCACCAGCCCGGTGCCCCACGGCGTCGGGGTGCTCCGGCTCGGCTCCTCCCCGAGCAGCCGCCTGCCCACCGACGGACGGGGCGGGCGCTCCGGCGGGGCGACCACGACGGTGCGTCCCGTCACCGGATCCCGGTAGCTCACGCGGACGCCCAGCGCCGCGGCGACACGGCCGGCGAGCTGCCTGCCCCGGCGCGACACCACCGCGGCCGCCTCCGCCCGGGGCGTCTCCCCGCCCGTGCGCCGGACGGCGCCCGCCACCTTCGCCCACTCGTACAGCGCGTCGGTCAGGTCCTCGCCGAGCGGGAGCTGACGCGGGTCGGCCCACCTGCCGCCCGACGGCTCCGCCAGCACCGGCCGCTCGCCGCGCAACCCCAGCTCGACCACCGCGCCGCCCTCCGCCTGGTTCATCCGCGTCGCCCCATCTCGTAGAACGCGACAGCCGCGGCGGTGGCGACGTTGAGCGAGTCGACGCCGCCCGCCATGGGGATCCGGACGGCGAGGTCCGCCGCCGCGAGCGCGCCGTCGGAGAGCCCGTGGCCCTCCGAGCCGAACAGCAACGCAACCCGGTCCCCCTCGGCCTCGGCCGGTCCGCTCAGCTCGCACAGGTCCACGGCGTCCGGCCGGGGAGTGAGGGCCGCGACCCGGAATCCGCCCGACCGCAGCAGGTCCAGCCCGGCGGGCCAGTCCGGCAGCGGCGCGAACGGCACCCGCAGCACGTTGCCCATCGACACCCGCACGCTGCGCCGGTAGAGCGGGTCGGCGCACCCAGGTCCGAGCAGCACCCCGTCCACGCCGAGCGCGGCGGCGTTGCGGAACAGGGCGCCGAGGTTCTCGTGGTCGCCGACTCCCTCCAGTACGGCCACCACCCTGGCCCCTTCGAGCACCTGCTCCGGCGTGGACCGCGGCGCGCGGTCGGCGACCGCGAGCACACCCCGGTTGAGGTGGAAGCCGACGACGCGCGCCATCACGTCGGCGGAGGTGACGTACGCGGGCACGGCCAGGCCGGCGAGATCGCCCTCCAGTTCCCGCAGCCTGCGCTCTACTCCCAGTAGCGCCCGCACCGGGTACGGCGAGGCGAGCAGCCTGCGGACGACCACGGTGCCCTCGGCGATCACCAGTCCGCGCCCGCCGGGCCGGTCGGGCCGCCGGTCGGCGGTGGTGAGGTCGCGGAAGTCGTCGAGCCGCTCGTCGGCCTCGTCGTCGGTGTAGATCAGCGCCACGCGCCGAGTCTGCCATCCGCCACTCGACGGTTGTCCGTGCGCCGAAGGAGGGTATCCAGGTGTAGCGAACGGCTGATTCTCGCTCACGGTGAGAGGGAGGTGACCGACAGCACCAGTTTGGCCGCTAGCCCGGGCCCCCCGCATGTGCCACCGTTTCGCCCGGCAGGGTCGTCGCCAAGGCGTTCGGGGAGCCGTGGCGGAAGAGAACAGGGATGCGCCATGGGTAAGGACGTATCGCCGGACACCTTCAAGCCACAGGACAGGGGGCGCTACCGCCGGAAGGTCCAGCGGTGTCTCGACACGCTCGCCCGGATGCTCTCCGACGGCAGCTTCTCGTTCCCGCGCAAGCACATCGGGCTCGAGGTGGAGCTGAACCTCGTCGATCCCGAGATGCGGCCCTCGATGTCCAACATGGCCGTTCTCGAGGCACTCGACGACCCCTCGTTCACCACCGAGCTCTCGCAGCACAACCTGGAGCTGAACGTGCCGCCCCGGCCGCTCGACGGCGACTCGGCCCTGCAGCTGGAGGACGACCTGCGCGGGTACCTCGACAACGCGGGCGCCAAGGCGGAGGAGACGGGCGCGCACCTCGCCCTCATCGGCATCCTGCCGACGCTGACCCACGAGCACTTCGACCAGAAGTGGCTCACCAACAGCGCCCGCTACTCGCTGCTCAACGACCAGATCTTCGCCGCGCGGGGCGAGCAGACCGTGCTCTCGCTGGAGGGGGTCGCGCTGGCGGGGCAGCGGCCGGAGCGGCTGCGGGCGCACGCGGAGTCGATCCTGCCCGAGGCGGCGTGCACGTCGGTGCAGCTGCACCTCCAGGTGGCCCCCGAGGAGTTCGCCGCGCACTGGAACGCCGCGCAGTGCCTCGCGGGGGTCCAGGTCGCCCTCGGTTCGAACTCGCCGTTCCTGCTCGGCAAGGCGCTGTGGCACGAAACGCGGATCCCGCTGTTCCTGCAGGCCACCGACACCCGTCCGGAGGAGCTGAAGAACCAGGGCGTGCGGCCGAGGGTGTGGTTCGGCGAACGCTGGATCACGTCCATCTTCGACCTGTTCGAGGAGAACGTACGGTACTTCCCCGGGCTGCTGCCGGAGACCGACGACGAGGATCCGGTGGAGACGCTGGAGTCGGGGCAGGTGCCGAAAATGTCGGAGCTGCGCCTGCACAACGGCACCGTGTGGCGCTGGAACCGGCCCGTGTACGACGTGGTGGACGGTAAGCCGCACCTGCGGGTGGAGAACCGGGTGCTCCCGGCGGGCCCGACCGTGCTGGACATGATGGCCAACGCGGCGTTCTTCTACGGCGCCCAGCGGGCGCTGGCCGAGCAGGAGCGGCCGATCTGGACGCAGATGTCGTTCCAGGCGGCCGAGGAGAACCTGTACGCGGGTGCCCGCAACGGGTTCGACGCCCAGCTGTACTGGCCCGGCATCGGCTGGATCCCGCCGGACGAGCTGGTGCTGCGCGTACTGCTCCCGCTCGCGCACGAGGGGTTGCGGGCCTCCGAGGTGTCCGAGACGGCGGCGCAGCGCTACCTCGGCGTCATCGAGCAGCGCTGCCTGACCCGGCGCACCGGGAGCAGCTGGCAGCGCGCCACGGTGGCGCTGGCCGAGGAACGCGGCCTCGACCGGGACTCCGCGCTGGCGGCGATGCTCGCGAAGTACCTGGAGTTCTCCAGGGCGGGCGAACCGGTGCATTCCTGGCCGCTGAGCTGAGGCGGTTCCCGGCACGCTCTACCCTGGGTGCGCCGGGAGGTGGCCATGCCCAAGATCATCGGCGGATCGCTGCGCGAGCACCGCGCCCAGGTGCGGCTGCGGGTGTTCGACGCCCTGCGGCACCAGCTCTACGAGCATGGCTTCGACGGCGTCACGCTGGCGGGCGTGGCCGCCGAGGCCGGGGTGGGACGCACGGCGATGTACAACCACTTCCCGGACAAGGAGCACCTGCTGGTCGCGTTCGTCGAACACGAGGCGGCGCGGTATGTGGAGCGCCTGCGGGAGGCGCTGGCGGCGGCCGCGGACCCCGTGCAGCGCCTGGCGACGTTCACCCGGCTGCAGCTGCGCGCGCTGGCGGACTACCACCTGCCGCCCGGGGGGACGCTCGCCTCGGCGCTGGGCCCGTCGGCGTACCGGCGGGTGGCGGCGCACGCCGATCCGATCGCGGGTCTGCTGCGGGACATCCTCGCCGAGGGCATCCGCACCGGGGCCCTGCCGCAGCAGGACCTCGACGTCGTGGTGCCGATGATCTCGGCCGCGCTCGCGACCACGCAGGTGGTGGACGTCCCGGCCGACCGGCTCGACGGGGTGATCGGTTCGGCCGTTCGGTTCGTTCTGCGCGCAGTCGGGCTAAAAACGGACGGGCGCGGCGAATTAGGGTAGCCTAACCCCGGGTTCTCCCCTACGCTCATTCTGACAGGTTGTCAGATCCTGTCGGATCGAGGAGCGTGATGACCGTGCTTTCCGGTGCGTTCTCGGAGGCCCTGCGGCACTCGACCAGGCAGGTGCACGACCGGGCACACCACTCCCGCTACATGAGCGCACTCCTCGACGGCGCGCTGAGCCTGGCCGGCTACACCCGCCTGGCCGCGCAGTACTGGTTCGTCTACCGCGAGCTGGAGGCGGCGGGCGAGGCGATGGCAGGCGACCCGGTCGGCGCGCCGTTCGTGGTCGACGAGTTGCGCCGCGTCCCGGCGCTCGCCGAGGACCTCGCCTTCCTCGCCGGGCCGGACTGGGAGCGGACGATCCGGCCGGTGCCCGCCACCGAGCGGTACGTGGACAGGCTGCGGGAGGTCGCGTTCGACTGGCCGGGCGGCTTCGTGGCCCACCACTACACGCGTTACCTCGGCGACCTGGCCGGCGGGCAGGTGGTGGGCGCCCTGCTCCGGCGCACGTACGGCATCACCGGGGCGGGAGCGCGGTTCTACGACTTCGGCGCCCTCGGCAGCCCCTCGGCGTTCCGCAGGCACTACAAGGCGAACCTCGACGCGGCACCGTGGGGCGAGGCGGAGCGGCAGCGGATCGTGGCCGAGACGCTGCACGCGTTCGAGCTGAACATCGCGGTCCTCGCCGACCTCGCCGAGAGCAGCGAGGAACTGGCCGCGGCGTAGCTCCCCCCGCGGCACTGTGGCCGTCCTTACATCTGCCTTGACCTCGACTTAGGTGGAGAAACCAAGGTCGACTTCGGAGCGACCCGGTTCGCCCGGCCTCGCCTCTGCTACTAGGTTTGGCAGCGTAAGAACTTGTGTCATCGCAGAAGGAGAGCTAATGGCCATCTACGAGCTCCCTGATCTCGACTACGACTACGGCGCCCTCGAGCCGCACATCTCGGGTGAGATCAACGAGCTGCACCACTCCAAGCACCACCAGACGTACGTCAACGGTGCGAACCAGACGATGGAGAAGCTCGAGGCGGCGCGGGACTCCGGCGACTTCGGCAGCATCGTGGGCCTGGAGACCACGCTGGCGTTCAACCTGGCGGGACACGCCAACCACGTCGTGTGGTGGAAGATCCTCTCCCCGAACGGGGGCGACAAGCCGACCGGCGAGCTGGCCGCGGCGATCGACGACAGCTTCGGCTCCTTCGACAAGTTCCAGGCGCACTACGAGGCCGCCGCCACGACGATCCAGGGCAACGGCTGGGCGGCGCTGTCCTGGGACCCGATCGGCAAGAAGCTGATCATCCAGCAGCTGCGCGACCACCACAACAACATGGTCCTGCCGACGGTGCCGATCCTCATGACGGACGTCTGGGAGCACGCGTTCTACCTGCAGTACAAGAACGTGAAGCCGGACTACGTCAAGGCGCTGTGGAACGTCTACGACTGGGCGGAGATCGGCAAGCGCTTCGAGGACGCCAAGGCCGGCCGCAACGGCCTGCTCCTCTCCTGACCGGCACCGAGCCAGTGAATGGCACATCGCCTGCATTGAGCGCACGCGATGTGCCATTCACTGCCGGAGGCCGCACACGAACGAGGCCCCGACCCGGATTCCTCCGGATCGGGGCCTCGTCCGTTCCCGAACTGACTGCCGCTCCCACCACGAAGCGGACGTTTATGAGGTTAGCCTAACCTCACGCGCTCGGCAAGGGGGCCGGTGACCGGGCTCACCCGATCGCGGGACCGGCGCGCCAGGATCAGCGCGCACACCACGGCGGCGACCACGGACACGGCGCCGCCGATGTAGAACGGCGAGCGCCCGCCGAACAGGTCGGCCAGCCAGCCGGTCATCGGCCCGCCGACGGGGTTGCCCCCGATCAGCACCAGCACGTACAGCCCCATCACCCGGCCCCGCATGTCCGGGCTGACCGACGTCTGCACCAGCGCGTTGGCCGTGTTGAGGAACGTGATCGTGGCGAAGCCGAGCGGGACGAGCGCCAGCCCGAACGCCAGGTAGGTCGGCATGAGCGCGGTGCCGATCTCGAGCGCGCCCAGCGCGATCGCCGAGCCGAGCAGCAACCGCACCCTGGGCCGTCCCCGGGTGCCCCGGCGCGCCGCCAGCAGCGCGCCGGTGAACGTGCCCACCGCCAGCAGCGTCGAGAGCAGGCCGTAGCCGTCGGCGCGCGTCTCGAACACGTTGCCCGCGACGATCGCCAGCGACGTGAAGAACGTGATGCCGAAGGTGCTCACGAAGAACACCAGCACCATGACGGTCACCAGATCGGGCCTGCCCCGGACGTAGCGCAGCCCCTCCCGCAGCTGGCCCTTCGCCCTGGCCACCGCGGGCCCGCGGAACAGCTCCTCCGGCCGCATCAGCAACAGGCCCGCGAGCACGGCGAGCGTGCTCAGCGCGTTACCGAGGAACAGCCAGCCGGTGCCCACGACGGTGATCGCGAAACCGGCGATAGCCGGACCCACGATGCGGGCCATGTTGAAGACCGACGAGTTCAGCGCGACGGCGTTGGCCACCTGGTCCCGGCCCACCATCTCCGCGACGAACGACTGCCGCGTCGGCACCTCCAGCGCCGACAGCGTGCCCAGCACGAAGCACAGCAGGTAGACCTGCCACAACGTGACGATGCCGAGGACGTCGAGCACGCCGAGGGCCGCGGCCTGCAGCAGCGTGCCCGTCTGGATGGCGACCAGCAGCTTGCGCTTGTCGATCCGGTCGGCGAGCACTCCGGCCCACAGCGAGAGCAGCAACGTCGGCGTGAACTGCAGCGCGACCGCGATCCCCAGCGCCACCGGGTCGAAACCGCTCAGCGTGAAGACGAGCCAGTCCTGCGCGATGCGCTGCATCCAGGTGCCGATGTTCGACACGACCTGGCCCGAGAAGAACAGGCGGTAGTTGCGCACCCGCAGCGAGGCGAACATGCCGCGCCGCGACTCCTTGCGCGGGTGACCGGCGGTGGCCGGAGGTGAGTTCGGGGTAGCGAGGGACTTCCAGGGGACCCGAGTTTCGCTGCCCGTCAGACTCACGCGGTGCTGTCGCCTCCAGCCTCAGTCGTTCTCCGCCATCCGGTCGATGATGTCGGCGGCCCGGCAGAGGATCGCGCGTTCCTCGGCGCCGAGCTCCGCCAGCCGCTTGTCCAGCCAGGCCTCCCGCGCCGAGATCGTGGCGTGCACGTAGTCGAGCCCCGCCTGGGTGATCGACACGATGGCCTGCCTGCCGTCCGTCGGGTGCGGGTTGCGCTCGACGTAGCCGACGTCCTCCAGCGCGGCGATGACGCGGGTCATCGACGGCGGCTGGACGCCCTCCTTGGCCGCGAGCTTGCCCGGCGTCATCGCGCCGCACTTGTGCAGTGTCGACAGCGCCGACACCTGGGTCAGCGACAGGTCCTGGCTGGTGCGTTGTGCCCGCAGCCTGCGGTTCAGCCGAACGACGGCGAGCCGCAGCCGGCTCGCCAGCGTTCTCTCCCCGGAATTTCCGGCAGGCTCGGCAGACTCGGACACATCCTTAGCATACCTTACGATCAGAGCCGGGGCGCCCGGAGCGTGAGGCACGCAACCCGCGCGCGGGCGGCACGGCCACTACGTGAACAGGCTCTGCAGCGGGCCGATCACGAAGTACACGGCGAAGGCGGCCGAGACCACCCACATCAGCGGGTGCACCCGGCGGGCACGGCCGGTGAACGCCTGGATCAGCACGTAGCTGACGAAGCCGACGCCGATGCCGTTCGCGATGGAGTAGGTGAACGGCATGACGACGATCGTCAGGAACGCGGGCAGCGCGATGCCGAAGTCCCGGAAGTCGATCTCGGTGATCTGCCGGATCATCAGCGCGCCCACCACCACGAGCGCGGGAGCCGCGGCCTCGATCGGCACCACCTCGTAGAGCGGGGTGAAGAACATCGCCGCGATGAACAGCAACCCGGTCACGATGTTGGCGAGCCCGGTGCGCGCGCCCTCCGCGATGCCGGAGGCCGACTCGATGTAGACGGTGTTCGAACTGGCCGAGGCCGCACCACCCGCGACCGCCCCGAGCGAGTCGGCGAACAGCGTCTTGCCGACGTTCGGCAGCTTGCCGTCGCGGTCGACGAGCCCGGCCTCGCGGCCGAGCCCGGTCATCGTGCCGATCGTGTCGAAGAAGTCGGTGAGCACCAGCGTGAACACGAACAGCGCCGCGGTGATCGCGGGCACCTGTGCCCAGGCGCCGAACGACACCTCCCCGAGCAGGGAGAGGTCGGGCACCCCGAACACGTCCTCCGGCAGCGCCGGGTAGCCGAGGTTCCAGCCCTTCGGGTTGGTCCCGCCCGAAGGGCCGACCCCGACGATCGCCTCCACCACGATCGAGATCACGGTGGCGGCGAGCACGCCGATGAGGATGGCGCCCTTGACGTTCTTCGCGACCAGGATGCCCATGATGATGAGGCCGACGACGAAGACCGCGGTCGGCCACGAGGCGATCGAGCCGCCGATGCCGAGCTCCACCGGCACCGTGGTGCCCGCCGCGTCCGGGACGCGCCGCACGAACCCGGCGTCCACGAGCCCGATCAGGCTGATGAACAGCCCGATCCCGACCGCGATGCCCGCCTTCAGCTGCTGCGGGACGGCGTTGAACACCATCGTGCGCACGCCCGTCACCACGAGCAGCAGCACGACCAGGCCGTTGACCAGGACCAGCCCCATCGCGGCGGGCCAGGTCATCAGCGGGGCGATGTTGACGGCGACGAGTGCGTTGATGCCGAGCCCCGCCGCGAGCGCGAACGGGTAGTTCGCGACCAGGCCCATCAGGATGGTCATCACGCCCGCGACCAGCGCGGTCACCGCCGCCACCTGCGGCACCGGCAGGATCGCCCCGGTGACGTCGGTCTTCGCACCGGGACCCTCCGCCGAGAAACTGCCGAGGATCAGCGGGTTGAGCACGACGATGTAGGCCATCGTCACGAACGTGACCAGCCCGCCGCGGACTTCCCGGCCCGGCGTCGAGCCGCGCTCGCTGATCTTGAAGAACCGGTCGAGCCGGTCTCCGGCCGACCGGGTCTGTTCGGTCGTTCGTGCCATCGTCACCTGCCTCGCGTCGGATAGGGCAGCGGTAGCCTTCCCCACGTGGAAGAACCGAGCAACTCCCCGGGCGTGACGGGCCGGTTTCGGCCTCCGCCCGACCTGCCGAAGCCGCTGGTCGACCTGTGGCCGGTGGTGATCGTCGGCACAGTGCTCTGGTTCCTCGCGTCTCTCGTGCTCCTGCTCGCCGGCATCCGCGGCGTGTGGCTGTGGACGACGCTCGCCGGGGGCGGGCTCGGCTTCGTCGGTATGGCGATCATGGCGTGGCAGCGCGCGGCGTCCCGCCGTGGCTCCCGGGGGGCCCAGCGCGGCCTCTGACAGCGGCCGGGCGAGAGCCCCGGGGGGCCGGGGGGCCTCAGGCTAGCAAGGTGCGCGCGTCGGGCTCGTCGAGCAGTGCCGTGATCAGCAACCGGTCGGCCCAGCGGCCCGCCACCCAGGCGAACGCCCTGGCCAGCCCGTCCGCGGTGTCGGCGGCGTGCGGCGTCCCGTCGAACCACCACGGCACCGCCGTGTCCCCCACCGTCAGCTCCTCGTGCACCAGCACGCCGCCGTCGGGCAGGTCGGCGCCGAGCAGCCCGGCGACCTCGCGGATCGCGGGCAGGTCGCGCCAGCGCGCGAACTCGCCCTCGCTGGTCACCCGGCCGGTGGTCACGTCACCGGCCAGCGGCAGGTCCAGCACGTCGGCGAGCGCGGCGGCGTCGGCGAACCCCGGCAGGGCGACCAGCCGGTCGGCGGGCCACACGGCGAGCAGCCACGGCGCGTCCAGCACCACCGCGGACGCGGCGTCGGTCACGGACCCGTCGAGCGCGCGGACGGCGTCCGGCGGCTCCAGGCCGGCGAACCGCGCCCCGGCGAGCGCCTCGTGCGCGCGCAGCGCCAGCCCGGGCGGCACATCCCGCCCTGGGTCGGCCAACCGCGCGCACAGGTCGGCGGCGTCCTCGGCGTCGGCGGGCGTCAGGTCCGTCCTGACCCCGATCGCGGCGAGCAGTTCCTCCGGCAGGCCGGTGGCGGGCACGGGGTCGAACAACCCGGCGAGGTGCTCCGCCGACGGCAGCCGCCACTCGGCGGGAAGACCGCCGCCGAGCACGGCGAACCGGGCGAGCCACCAGCGCGTGTGCCCGCCGGGCAGGGTGAGCGCGCGATGGGTCTCCGGCCGCGCGGCGAGCAGCCGCACGGCGGCCGGCCACGCGTCGTCGGCGACGAGGTCGAGATCGCGCACCGCGAGCAGCCGGCCGGGCGGCTCCGGCAGCGAGTCCCACCACTCGGCCTCCTCCGGCAGGTCGTGGCCGGGTTCCCCGGGCTCGTCGTCGGACACCACGGCGAACGTGTCGAGCACGCCGACGGCGGTCAGCACGTGCTCGGGCCACCGCGCGGCGAAGTCCGTGTCCAGCACGTCGAGCGGCGCGTCGTCGCCGACCGCCTCGGGGTCGAGCACGTCGAGCAGCGGCGCGCCGGGCAGCACCAGCTCGTCCGCCCGCCGCCAGCCGGAGCGGGCGGGCAGCGCCAGCGCGCCCAGCTCCCCGGCGCCCGCGGCGGAGACCAGCCGCAGTACCGTGTCGACCAGCGGCAGCACGTCCACTCCGGACCGTGCGTCGGCGACGCTGCGCTCGACCGCGTCACGCAGCGCGGGTGCCTCCAGCAGGTCGCCGGGTCCGGCCCTGGTCGCGCCGAGCCGCTCCAGCAGCGGATGCGCCGCGTCGGGATGCACCACGTGCAGCCCGACCACGTCGAGCCCGGCGAGCGGTTCGGGGTCGTCCAGCAGCAGCGCGCCGCGCGGTCCGGGCACGGTGCGGCCGTCGACCAGCGGCACCGGGAGCGCACCGAGCTCGTCGGTCGCCACCACCCGCTCCTCGACGGCGGCGAGCAGCCCGTCGTAGAGCACGCACCACCAGGACGGGGGACGTTCCAGCCCGGTGACGGCGTCGACGATCCCGGCCGCGCCCACGGTGCCCGCGCCGGCGGTCGCCAGCACGCGGGCAGGCGACTGCCCGCACAGCGGGGCGGCGACCAGCCCCGGAACCACCTCCGCGAGCGACTCGACGAGCGCGGGCGAGTCGATGCCGAGCACGCGGGCGTGGGCGACGCCGAGCTCTCCGCCTGCGGCGGCGGGCAGCCACTCGGCCGTGGCGAGCCGCCGCAGCACCAGCTCGCGCAGCGTGCTGTCCACCTCGGACAGCGGGAACCCCGCGCCGGGCACCAGCGCGAGCCGGTGCTCGGCGGGGAGCAGGCGCAGCAACGCCGGGTAGTCGTTCGCCGCCGCCGCCAGCGCCGCGCGGGTCCGTCCACCCGGGAGTACGCGACGGCGGGAGGGCTCGACGGGCACGGGGGCGAGCAGCCGCGCGGGCAGCGAGAGCCGCTCGTCGGTCGGCGTCGGAACGTGCAGCACGTCCTCGCCGACCGGTCGCGGCACCCCGCCGGTGTCCACGGGCACCGCCCACGTCCCACCTTCGCCGCGGTGGGTCAGCCACCGGCCGGACGTGCCGTCCGGCGCCGTCAGCACGACCGTGGCGCCCGTGGTGGTTCGCGTCCAGCGGTCGCCCGCCACGTCCACCTCGGCCAGCCACGGCAGGGCCAGCAGCAGGTCGGGAACCTCACCGGCGACGAGACCGAGTAGTGCCGCACCGTCCACCCCGGACCGCAGGGGCAGCCGCACCTCGGTGTCGAAGCCGGCGGGCACGTCCGGCTCGCCCGCGGGCAGCGGCCACGGCAGCCGCAGCACCGGCACCTCACCCTCCGATCCGAGCTCGGCCCGGGTGCGGTCCGCGGAGAAGGCGACGCCGCCGGTCCGGGACACCACGCGCGGCTCGGAGGTCACCGCGAGCACGGCCGCGAAGCCGACCCCGAACCGGCCCACGGTGCCCTCGCGCTTGGCGGACGCCCGCAGCGAGGCCAGCGCCGCGACCCCGGCGGCATCGAGCGGCGCACCGGTGTTCGCCACCCGCAGCTCGCCCCCGGCGAGCCGGACGCGGAGCCGCCCCGGGACGCCCGCCAGCGCGGCCGCGTCGGCGGCGTTCTGCGCGAGCTCGACGAACAGCCGGTCCCGGTAGCCGCCCACGCGCAGGTCGCGTTCGGCGTTGGTGTCCTCGGTGAGGCGGGTGGGCGAGTCGCGCCAGGCACGCAGGACTCCCGAGCGCAGCTCCCCGATCCGGAAGTCCGCGCCGGGCTCAGGCCTCGGAGCGTTCACCCTGCGGCTCGCCGGCCTCGGCCCGCTCCTCCGGTGCCGGCTCCATGTCCAGCAGCGAGTCGTCGTACACCAGCTCGGCGACGGGCACCGACGAGGTCACCTCGACCTGGATCTCGGAGTGCGCTCCGCAGCCGTACTCGGCGTGCACCACATGCCCGTCCGCGGGCGAGATCTCGTTGCCGCACGCCCCGAACGCCGCACCGAGCGAGCCGCCGAGCTGCAGGTAGAACCCGCAGGTGCCGCACACGTCCGGGGCGCTGCGGGCCATGTCGGACCTGGGGCCGAACTCGCCTCCGCGCCAGCGGGCCGCGGCCTCCTCCCGGCCGTACCGGGACAGCACGTGCACCCGGCCGAGACCGAGCTCCCGGGCGACCTGCTCCACCTGCGGGTCGTCGGAAGCCAGGTAGGCGGGCGCGAGCCGGAGGTCGTCCTCGTCGGTCGGGAAGAGGTCGCCGACCCCGAGGTCACCGGGGCGGACCCGCCGGTCCCACGGCACCCACGGCGGCGCGACCAGCGCGTCCGGACCGGGTCGCAGCGCGACCTCGCTCACCGTCACCGGCGCCTCGGCGTCGGCGGTGGCCACCGTGACCGACCAGCGCCAGCCCCGGTAGCCGGGAACCTTGGAGTCGAACAGGTGGGACACCGAGACGGCGTCCTCGGGTTCGATCCCGACGTGCTCCCCGACGTAGTCCGCACCGGCGTCGAGCTCGGCGGCCGCACGGGCCAGCTCGACCGCATCGACCAGCTTCTGGCGGAGCGCGCCGTCGTCGAGGGTGAGCAGGAGGGTCATAAGCCCCCATTGTGCAGCACCGCGCCGCGCGGCTTCGTGCCAGGCTGGAGGGGTGCGACGAGTACTCAGCGGGCTCCTTGCGGTGACGGCCATGGCCGGGTGCGGGGCGGCACCGGCTCCCGCGCCGGCAAACGGGGTGGAACAGCTCCGCGTCGAGGTCGTCGAGGTCCTCCCGCACGACCCCGAGGCGTTCACGCAGGGACTGGAGATCGCGCGCGGCCGGCTGTACGAGGGCACCGGCCTGGTCGGCCGGTCCTCCCTGCGCGCGGGTCCGGTCGAGGGCGAACCGGAGGTCGTGGTCCCGCTGCCCGAGCCGTTCTTCGGGGAGGGCGTCACCGTCGCCGGGTCCCGCGTGTGGCAGCTGACGTGGCGCAGCGGGGTGGCGTTCGAGCGCGACCCGGCGACGCTGGCCGAGCGGCGCCGGGTCGAGTACGCGGGCGAGGGCTGGGGCCTGTGCCACCAGCCGGAGCGGGACCGGCTGGTGATGAGCGACGGCTCGGCGCGGCTCGCCTTCCGCGACCCCGCCACCTTCGCCGAGACCGGGTCGGTGCCGGTCACCGAGGACGGTGAGCCGGTCGACCGGCTCAACGAGCTGGAGTGTGTCGGCGACACCGTGTACGCGAACGTCTGGCAGACCGACGAGATCGTGCGGATCGACGCCACGAGCGGCGCGGTCACCGCCCGGATCGACGCTTCGGGCCTGCTCACCGCCGAGGAACGCGAGCGGGCGGACGTGCTCAACGGGATCGCCGCGGTGCCGGGGACCGGCCAGTTCCTCGTCACCGGGAAGCTGTGGCCCAAGATGTTCCGGGTGAATCTCGTCCCGGCACACTGATTCACAGGCACCCGCTTCCCGACTACGGCAGGATTGAGGCATGCGTTCCGAACCAGACGGCCCCCGGTTCGGCCGCCTGGGTATCGGGCGTGCCGGTCGCAAGGCCAGGCGGAAGTGGGCCCCCGAGCAGGGGCCCGCGTCTCCGCGGGGGGAACGCACCCGCGCCGAGCACCCGCCACCACCCACCCGCGCCTATCCCGGTGGCGCGCAGTCCGTCCCGACGGCGGACGAGGCGCCGACCGGTGCGGCACCTCATCCGTCGGCGGCGGGCGGGCCGCCACCGCAGGGGCGGGGCGCCCGGCCGTACCCGCCGGGTGACCCCGGCCGGTGGCGCACCGAACCACTGCGCCGCGACCGCGTACCACCGCCCCCGTGGCGCGACCGGCAGGGCGGCTACGAGCGCTACGACACGGGCGGCTACGCACCGGGCCAGCCACGCCCCGAACCGGAGGGCGACGGCGAGCCGACGCAGGCCGAGCACCGGTTCGACGGCGCGGGGTCCGCACGGCCGAAACTGCCGAAGAAGATCACGGTGACCCGGGTCGCGGCGATGCGGGGCAGGCAGCTCACCGGCCAGGCCGTCGACGCCTTCCACCGCGCCACCAGGGCCGACGGCGCCGACAAGTCCGGGCTGACCTCGCTGACGTACGCGGTGATGCTGAACTACGCCAGCGACGCCGCGATGGCCATCGCGCTGGCCAACACGCTGTTCTTCGCCGCGAGCAGCGGCGAGAGCCGCGGCCGGGTCGCGCTGTACCTGCTGATCACGATCGCGCCGTTCGCGCTCGTCGCGCCGGTGATCGGGCCGGCCCTCGACCGGGTGCAGCGGGGACGCAGGCTCGCGATGAGCCTGGTCTCGGCGGGCCAGGCACTCATGTGCGTGCTGATGGCGCTGCACTTCAACGACTGGGGCCTCTACCCTGCCGCGCTCGGCAAGATGGTGCTGTCCAAGTCCTTCATGGTGCTGAAGGCGGCGGTCACGCCGAGAGTGGTGCCGCCGGACATCACGCTGTCCAAGACCAACGCGCGGCTCGCCGTGTTCGGGCTGGCGTCCGCGGGCGTGTTCGGGGCGCTGGCCAGCGGGGTGAACTGGGCTGTCGGCCCGGCGGGGGCGCTGTGGTTCACCGCCGCCATCTGCCTGGTCGGCGCGGTGCAGGCCATGCGGATCCCGTCGTGGGTCGAGGTCACGGAGGGTGAGGTCCCCGCGTCGCTCACGGCCCGCCCGGAACGGAAGAAGCGGCAGCCGATGGGCGGGCACGTCGTCGTGGCCCTCTGGGGCAACGGTTCCATCCGCGTGCTCACCGGGTTCCTGATGATGTTCGCGGCGTTCGCCGTGAAGGCGCAGGCCGAGCAGGACGGGCAGAGCCCGTTCGTCCAGTTGCTGCTGCTCGGCGTCATCGGCGCGGCCGCCGGCGCGGGCGGGTTCGTCGGCAACGCACTCGGTTCCCGGATGCACTTCGGCAAACCGGATCAGGTCATCCTCGGCTGTCTTTCCGCCGCGCTCGCCTCGACCGTGCTCGCCGCCCTGCTGGCCGGGATTCCGACGGCCGCCGTCGTCGGCCTGGTCGGCGCGACGGCGAGCGCGCTGGCGAAGAACAGCCTCGACGCGGTGATCCAGCACGACATGCCCGAGGAGTCGCGCGCCTCGGCGTTCGGCCGCTCCGAGACGGTGCTGCAACTGTCGTGGGTGTTCGGTGGCGCGGTCGGGTTGCTGCTGCCGCCCACCTACTGGATCGGTTTCCTCACCGTCTCCCTGCTGCTGGCGCTCGGCCTCGGGCAGACGTGGCTGGTGCGCCGGGGTTCGTCGCTGGTGCCCCGCCTCGGCGGCACCCGGCCCCGGCCCCCCGGCCCGGCCGGTGCCCAGCGGGGACCGGCCGGGCGACCCTTCCGCACCGGCTCGTAGTCTTCGCGGTATGCGACGTGTTCTGGTGGCGCTCCTGACCGGGGGCGCACTGGTGACGGCGGGGTGTTCCGCACCCGGCGCCCCCGAGGTCAGCTTCTACGCCGACGGAGACACCGTACGGGCGCAGCCGCTGATCTACTGCGACGCGCTCGTGCGCGACTGCGAGCGCGGCGGCACCGCGGCGACGCTGAAGGCGCGCCCCGGCGAGCCGGTCCAGGTCTCGGTGCCCGCCGACGTCGCCGAGACGCCGTGGGCGGTGAACGTGCAGTACCTCGGCCCGGACGGCTCCCCACGGCCGGTGCGGCAGGAGGTGTTCACCGACGGCGAGCAGCATGCCTACACCGCCCGGCCGGACTCACCGGAAGGCCAGCTGGTGGTGGTGGAGATCCAGCAGCTGGGCGCCGCCTACGCCGCGAACGAGCGGGGTGAGCCGATTCTGGACGAGGCAGGCCAGCCGCAGCTCGTCGTCCGCGGGGTGTGGTCGTTGCAGGTCGAGCCCTCGTGAGCTCACGGGTCCAGGTCGCGCGCCACCGCACGCATCACCTCGGCGATGCGCTTGGTGTACTTGCGGTCCGGGTAGCGCCCTCGGCGCAGCTCCGGCTGGACCCGCATTTCCAGCAACTTGAACATGTCCTCGATGAGGCCGTGCAGCTCCTCCGCGGGGCGGCGGCGCGCCTCGGCGACCGAGGGCGGCGGGTCGAGCAGCCGTACGGACAGCGCCTGCGGCCCACGGCGGCCGTCGGCCACGCCGAACTCCAGCCGCTGGCCGGCCTTCAGGGACTCCACCCCTTGCGGTAGCGCGGACTTGCGAATGTAGACGTCCTCGCCGCCGTCCTGCGTGACGAAGCCGAACCCCTTCTCCGCGTCGTACCACTTGACCTTGCCGGTCGGCACTGCCCTCACCGTTCCTTCACTGAAGCTGCAACGAGTCCGACGGCGTTCGCCGGCCCCGCACGACGAACGCGCCCCAGGTGCGTACCCAGGACGCGTGTCCACCAAGCCTATCTCGCCACACACCGTAGGGAGAAGAAGCGGGCGACCTTAGGATGGCTCCCATGCAGGCCGCCGTCCACGACAATTCCGGTTCCCGTACCCGCAAGCCCTGGTTGATGCGTGTGGGCATCGGGTTGTTCGCCATCGGGATGGTGGCGGTCGTCGCGGTGTTCGTCCTCTTCGCGGCGGGCATGCGCGACCTGCCGGTCTGGCTCAGCGCCGCCGCGGGCGTGATCACCCCGCTCGGTCTGGGACTGGGGCTGGTGGCCCTGGTGCGGGAGCACCGGAGCCGCTGAGCCCGCCGAGGCGCAGCCACCCGGGGAACTCCTCGAGCGAGTCGAACACCACCTGGGCACCTGCCGCCAGCAGTTCCTCCCGCGGGCACGGCCCGGTGGCCACCCCGATCGGCACGGCGCCCGCCGCGAGCGCGCCCCGCATGTCGCCGACGTGGTCACCGACGTAGGCCACGGCTCCGTGCCGCGTGAGCGCGGCCGCCTTGCCGGTGGACCAGAGGTCGCCGACGAGCGTGTCGACGGGCAGCCCGAGCTCCGCGACGTGCAGCGCCGCGTTGGGCGCGTACTTGCCCGTGACCACCAGCGTGCGCCCGCCGCCGTCGCGCACCGCCCGCAGCGCCGCCAGCGCGCCGGGCAGGGCGACGGTGCGCGGCACCACGACGTCCGGGTAGAAGTCCCGGAACCGGGTCACCAGCCCGGGAATCCGGTCCTCCGGCGCCCCGAAGTCGCGCAGCACCTGGTGCAGGGGCGGGCCGAGGTTGGCCGCGAACCGCTCACCGTCGAGGTCAAGGCCGGTCTCCTCAGCGAGCCGCCGCATCGCGGGCACCATGCCCTCGCGCGGATCGATCAGTGTCATGTCCAGGTCGAAGCCGACGCACATCCCCACGGTCGGACACGGTAGCCGCCCGCCCTGCGTGTACACACATACGGATGATGTCCACTGACTTGACACACAGACTTCTGGTGTCAAGCTAGGTTCGTGTCAGACGTGTCGCAGATCACCAGCTTCACGGCGCGAGCCAGGGCATCCCTGCGCGAGGAGTTGCTCGACGCCGCGACCGCGCTCCTGCCCGAGCGTGGCTACGCGGGGCTGCGCATGGCGGACGTCGCGACGAACGTCGGCGTCAGCAGGCAGACCGTCTACAACGAGTTCGGCAGCAAGTCCGCGCTCGTGCAGGCCGTGGCGCTGCGGACCGCGGCCGAGTTCCTCGACGGCATCCAGCGCCGGCTGAGTGCCGAGGTCGAGCTGCGCGACGGCATCCACGCCGCCACGGTGTTCACCATCGAGCACGCCAGGGAGAACCCGTTGGTGGCTGCCGCGCTCGGCACCGAGGTCGCGGAGGACCTGCTGCCCCTGCTGACGACCAGGGGCGAGCCGATCCTGCGGGCCGCCGCCGAGGTCGCCGAGGCCCACCTGCGGGAGCGGGCGCCCGGGCTGAGCAGGCCCGCACTGGTCGCCGAGACCATGGTCCGGCTGACGCTGAGCCATCTCATGCTGCCCACACACTCGCCCGCCGAGGCCGCCGACGTGGTGTGCGGGGTGATCGCACCACTCGTCGAGCACTATTCGTCCACAACGGAGTGACTGGAGGCGACGATGACCGCAACGACCACGCCGCGCCGCGAGGGTTTCCACTCGCTGCGCCGGGGCGGACTCAACTGGGACGCGTTCCCACTGCGCCTGTTCGTCAAGGGCAACAAGAAGTTCTGGAATCCCGCGGACATCGACTTCGGCGCCGACCACGACGACTGGCTGACCCTCACCGACGAGGAGCGCCGCTCGGCGACGTACCTGTGCGCGCAGTTCATCGCCGGTGAGGAGGCGGTGACCGAGGACATCCAGCCGTTCATGAAGGCCATGGCGGCCGAGGGCAGGCTCGGCGACGAGATGTACCTCACCCAGTTCTGCTTCGAGGAGGCCAAGCACACCGAGGTGTTCCGGCGCTGGATGGACGCGGTCGGGCTGACCGAGGACCTGCACCCGTTCGTCGCCGAGAACCCGCACTACCGCAAGCTCTTCTACGAGGAGCTGCCGGAGTCGCTGCACGCGCTGGACAACGACCCCAGCCCGGCCAACCAGATCCGCGCGAGCGTGACGTACAACCACGTCATCGAGGGCAGCCTGGCACTCACCGGGTACTACGCGTGGCAGAAGGTGTGCACCTCGCGGAACATCCTGCCCGGCATGCAGGAGCTGGTGCGGCGCATCGGCGACGACGAGCGCAGGCACATGGCGTGGGGCACGTTCACCTGCCGCAGGCACGTCGCCGCGGACGACTCTCTGTGGGAGGTCGTCCAGCAGCGGATGGCCGAGCTCCTGCCGCACGCGCTGAACATGATCGAGTGGGTCAACCAGCAGTTCGACGAGCCCCCGTTCGGCATCGACAACCAGGAGTTCGTGCAGTACGCGGCCGACCGCGCGCAGCGCAGGCTCGGTGCGATCGAGTCGGCCCGGGGCGCGAACGTGGCCGACATCGACCTCGACTACACGCCGGAGCAACTGGAGGAGACCTTCGGCCAGGAGGACGCGAAGGCTTTCGCGGAGGCATCGGCTCGGTAGCGCTCGTGAGTGGTAACCGTGGTAAGAACGCCCACCCGTCGCCCGGCCACCACCCCCGGCGGAGACGCTCCGGGCCACTGTGCCTTTTTCACTCACGACGGTTTAGGTTGGGCCCGTGCCGTTCTTCCTGTCCAGGTTGCTCGCCCGGCTGCTGGTACTGCGCAGCTGGGCGACGCCGATCGTGGTGATCGTCTTCGTCTTCGTGACGAGCTGGCCGCTGATGGCGCTGGCCGAGCCGGACGGCAGCGCGCTGGTGCGGCCGGAGAACTTCTGGTGGTACTTCGTCGTGACCGCGGCGACCGTCGGCTACGGCGACTACTACCCCGAGACCGGCGCGGGGCACGTCGTGGGCGCCTACGTGATCGTCGGCGGCATCGTGACGCTGACCACCGTGTTCACGAAGATGGCCTCGATACTCGAACAGGCGAGGGGGCGACGAATGCAAGGAGCCATCACCGTGGACGCGTCCGGCCACGTGGTGCTGATCGGTTACACCGCGGGCCGCACCGAACGGATCGTGCACGAGCTGCTCGCCGACGGCACGTCCACAGTGGTGCTGTGCGCGTGGGACGACGTGGCCACGCACCCGATGCCGGAGGAACCGGTCGAGTTCGTGCGGGGCGAGCTCAACGATCCGGAAACGCTGCGGCGCGCCGGGGTGCACCGCGCCCGCACGGTCCTGGTCGACGCGCGGGACGACAACGAGGCGCTGGCGATCGCGGTGATCGTCGACCACGTGGTCGAGTCGGCGCACATCGTGGTGACCCTGCGCGACATGGCGCAGACGTCGCTGATCCACTACGTCGACGCGGGCATCCGCTGCGTGCAGTGGCACACCCCGCGCATGATCACCGAGGAACTCACCTCGCCGGGCATCGCCGAGGTGTACGCGGAGCTGATGACCCACGGCGGGGCCAACACCTACTCGGTGCCGCTGCCGGAGTCCCTCGGTCCCGTGCTGGTCGACCACTGCCGGACGGCGCTGGGCAGGGGCCACGGTGCGACACTGCTCGCGGCGCGGACCGATTCGGAGCTGATCGTCAACCCGAACTGGCGGACCGAACTTCCCGCGGGCTCCACGCTCTACTACGTCAGCGAGCGGCGGCTCACCACCGAGCAGATCACCGCGGCCCTGCGCCAGCCCGTCTCCTGAGCACGCCCCCAATGTGGCATCGGTTGCGCTGAACGCACCCAATGTGGCATCCGGTGCGTTGAACGCACCCGATGCCACATTGGGGAAATCCCGGAGGACGGCGACGGCGGGCGCGGTGCGCCGTCACGTTCCCCCGTGCGGCGGGAAACCGGCGAAGTCGTGGCGGCTCGTCACGCGTGCCGGGCCTTGGCCAGGTTCTGCAGGCCGAGCAGCTCGATGGCCCGCTCGCGCATCTCGACCTTGCGGACCTTCCCGGTGACGGTCATCGGGAAGTCCTCGACCACGTGGACGTAGCGCGGGATCTTGTAGTGCGCGAGCTTGCCCGAGCAGAACTCGCGCAGCGTGTCCGCGGTCAGCGGCCGCGCGCCCTCCCGCATGCGCACCCACGCCATCAGCTCCTCGCCGTACTTGGCGTCCGGCACGCCGATCACCTGCGCGTCGAGGATGTCCGGGTGGGTGTAGAGGAACTCCTCGATCTCCCTCGGGTAGATGTTCTCCCCGCCGCGGATCACCATGTCCTTGATCCGGCCGGTGATGTTGACGTAGCCCTCGTCGTCCATCACGGCGAGGTCCCCGGTGTGCATCCAGCGCGCCCGGTCGATGGCCTCCGCGGTCTTGTCCGGCTGCTCCCAGTAGCCGAGCATCACCGAGTAGCCACGCGTGCAGAACTCGCCGGGCGTGCCGCGCGGCACGGTCAGCCCGGTCTCCGGGTCCACGATCTTGACCTCCAGATGCGGCCCGACCCGGCCGACCGTCGACACCCGGCGCTCGATCGAGTCGTCCGCCCTGGTCTGCGTGGACACCGGGGACGTCTCCGTCATGCCGTAACAGATGGACACCTCTGCCATCCCCATCCGCTCGATGACCTGCTTCATCACCTCCACCGGGCACGGCGAGCCCGCCATGATGCCGGTCCGCAGCGAGGAGAGCTCGAACTCGTCGAAGCCCGGCTCGGCCAGCTCCGCGATGAACATCGTCGGCACGCCGTACAGGGAGGTGCACCGCTCGGCCTCGACCGCCTGCAGGGTGGCCCTGGGCTCGAACGAGGGCGCGGGGATCACCATGCAGGCCCCGTGGCTTGTGCACGCCAGGTTGCCCATGACCATGCCGAAGCAGTGGTAGAAGGGCACCGGGATGCACACGCGATCGGCCTCGGTGTAGTTGCACAGCTCGCCGACGAAGAAGCCGTTGTTGAGGATGTTGTGGTGGGACAGCGTGGCGCCCTTGGGGAAGCCCGTCGTGCCCGAGGTGTACTGGATGTTGATCGGGTCGTCGGCGCTCAGCGTGTCGCGGACCCGGGCGAGCCGCTCGGGGTCGGCGTTCCGCCCGCTCTCCAGCAGCGCGTTCCAGTCGTCGCCACCGAGCAGCACGACGTCCGCCAGCTCCGGGCAGCGGGGCCGGACCTCGGCGATCATGCCCTGGTAGTCGGAGGTCTTGAAGCTCTCGGCCGCGACGAGCATCGTGATCCCGGCCTGGTTGAGCACGTACTCCAGCTCGTGCGAGCGGTAGGCCGGGTTGATGTTCACCAGGATCGCGCCGATCTTGGCCGTCGCGTACTGGGTGAGCGTCCACTCCGCACAGTTCGGTGCCCAGATGCCGACGCGGTCACCCTTGCCGATGCCGCGCTCCAGCAGGCCGAGCGCCAGCGCGTCGACCTCGGCGGCCAGCTCCCGGTAGCTCCACCGGCGGCCGGACGGGCGGTCCACGAGCGCGTCCCGGTCGCCGAACGTCTGCACGGTCCGGTCCAGGTTGTCACCGATCGTGTCCCCGAGCAGCGGGACGTCGGATGTACCCGACGAGTAACTCGGCACGGCTGGTGCGCCTGGCATGGTGCCTCCCTCGACGTCGCGACTGACGGCACCCCGGAGTGTAGAAACGGGTGTGACCGTCGGCACATCTGCAGATGGAGGGAATCTCCGTGACCGGGCAGAAGACCGGCGTGCGGCTGCACACCGTCGACGCGTTCGCCGCGGAACCGTTCCGGGGCAACCCGGCGGGCGTGGTGTTGCTGGACTCCCCCGCCGACCCGGCGTGGATGCAGGCGGTCGCGAACGAGCTGGGACACGCCGACACCGCGTTCGTCGTCGTGAGCGAGGAGCCCAAGCCGCTGCGCTGGTTCACCCCCGTCACCGAGGTGAGCCTGTGCGGGCACGCCACGCTCGCCGCCACCCACGTGCTCGGCGGGCGGCAGGTGTTCGCCACCCGCAGCGGCGAGTTGCGGCGGCTCGGCCGCACGGAGCTGGCCGGGGAGCAGGCTTCGCCGCGCGGCGGTGTCGTGCGCATGGCCCTGCGCGGTGACCGGGTGACGATCTCCGGGCAGGCCGTCACAGTCACGGCGGGCCAACTGCTCGGCTGAGCCGCCCACGGGCAGTGAAGGCCACCTCGAGTGCGTTGAACGCAGTCAAGGTGGCCTTCACTGCCGGCCGGCGCGAGTGGCGGGCGGTGCGGCTCCGCTGGAACGATGGCGCCATGCGGCTGTTGCTGAACGTGATCTGGCTGGTGCTGGCCGGCTTCTGGCTGGCGGTCGGGTACGCCGTCGCCGGCATCATCTGCTGCCTGCTGATCGTCACGATCCCGTTCGGCATCGCGTCGTTCCGCATCGCCAACTACGCGCTCTGGCCGTTCGGCCGCACGCTGGCCGACCGGCCCGGCGCGGGAGCGCCCTCGCTGCTCGGGAACATCGTGTGGATCGTGTTCGCCGGCTGGTGGCTGGCCCTCGAGCACGTCGTCACCGGCGTGTTGCTGTGCCTGACGGTCATCGGCATCCCGCTCGGGGTGGCCAACTTCAAGCTGGTCCCGGTGTCGCTCCTCCCGCTGGGGCGCGAGATCGTCCCGGCACCCCGGTGACCGCCGCGTCGTAGGCCGCCCGCGCGGCCAGCACCTCGGGCAGCCTGCCCTCCACGAGTTCGATCAGGTCGTGCAGCCGCTCGGCCACAGCCCGGCCCAGCGCGGTGAGGCTGTACTCCACGTGCGGCGGGATGGTCGGCCGCGCCTCGCGGTGCACGAACCCGTCCCGCTCCAGCTGTTGCAGGGTCTGCGCCAGCATCTTCTCGCTCACGCCGTCGACCCGCCTGCGCAGGGCGTTGAACCGGAACGTGCCCTCCAGCAACGCGGCCATCGCGAGGATGCCCCATCTGCCCGTGACGTGCTCCAGCGCGGTGCGTGAGTCGCACCGGCGGGAGAACACGTCCGGCACGAGCCGGTCGATGTCGTCCTCCACACCACCCAGGATACCCGCAGGTGACTGTACTAACTTCCAGTTGGCACTTTCGAATAGTTAGTACTAAGTTGAACCTTGAACTAGTCGTTGCGAACCGAGGAGAGAACGGATGATCGTCGTCACCGGAGCCACCGGCCAGCTGGGCAGGCTCGCGCTCGCGGCACTGCGGGAGCGGGTACCCGACACGGAGGTCGTCGCCGCGGTGCGGAATCCCGCCAAGGCCGCGGACCTGGGCGTCGAGGTCCGCGAGGCGGACTACGACCGGCCGGAGACGCTGCCGTCGGCGTTCGCGGGAGCCGACCGCGTGCTGTTCATCTCCGGCAGCGAGGTCGGCAGGCGGGTCCCGCAGCACGCCGCCGTGGTGGTGGCCGCCAAGGAGGCCGGAGCCGGGCACCTCGTCTACACCAGCGCGCCGAAGGCCGACACGTCGCCGCTGATCCTGGCCCCGGAACACCGCGAGACCGAGCGGATCATCCGCGAGTCCGGCCTGCCGTTCACGTTCCTGCGGAACAACTGGTACACGGAGAACTACGAGCAGAACATCCGGCAGGCCGCCGAGACGGGTGTCTACCTGGGCAGCGCGGGCGAAGGGCGGGTCGCCAGCGCCCCGCGCGCCGACTACGCGGAGGCGGCGGCCGTCGTCCTGACCAGCGCCGGCCACGAGGGCCGGGTCTACGAGCTCTCCGGCGACACGGCCTGGAGTTACGCGGACCTGGCCGCGGAGATCTCCGCGGCGGCCGGCCGGGAGGTCGGGTACCGGGACGTCAGCCCCGAGGAGCACCGCGCCGCGCTGGCGTCGGCCGGGCTGCCGGACGCCGTCGTCGACCTCGTGGTCGGGCTCGACGCGGACACCAGGCAGGGCCTGCTCGCCGGGACAACGGGCGAGCTGAAGGCGCTGCTCGGCCGCCCGACCACGCCGCTGGCCGACTCCGTGCGCGAGATCCTCGCGCGCGGCTGACGGCTCAGTCCTCCGGCTCCCACGGCAGCGGAACCACCAGGCAGGGACCGCCGACGAACAGGCCACCGTCGACACCGAGCGCCTTGCCGCCCGCGTACAGGTAGGGCGCCTCGATCTGCGTGGGGTGGATGCCGAGCTGGTCGGCGATCACGCTGTGCCCGTGCACCACGCGCTCGCCGCCGAGGCGCTCCAGCAGCGTCTCGGCGGCGTCCTGGCCGCGCGGACCGCGGAAGGCGTATCGCGTGGTCATCCGCCGCCACACTTCCCACCACGACTCGAGGTCGTCGCCGCGGAGCACGTCCTGGACGGTCGTGTTGATCTCCTCCGCGGTGGCTCCCCATTCCAGGTACTCGAGCGTGTCGGAGTGCACGAGCAGGTGGTTCGCGGCGTGCGCGACGAGCGGTCGCGACACCAGCCACTCCACATGCTCCTCGGTCAGCTCGTCCTGGTCGGCGAGCTGGCCGCCGTTGATCTCCCAGCTCCGCGCGAAGCTGCGCGGCCCGAAGTCCGAGGGCACCGGGGTGTCGCCGAAGCGGTACATCCCGAGCAGCAGGATCTCGTGGTTGCCGAGCAGGGTCTCCACCGAACCGCCCGCGTCCCGCGCCTGCCGCTGCAGCTTCCGGACGAGGTCGATCGCACCGATGCCGTCGGGGCCCCGGTCCACGAAGTCACCGAGGAACCACAGGCGGGCGCCACCACCCGCCCAGTCGTCGGAGTCGTCGACGAGACCGCGTTCGTGCAGGGCGTCGGCGAGCTCGTCGCGGTAGCCGTGCACGTCGCCGACCACGAACGTCGGTTCCTCCATCACGCCCCGACGATAGGCCCCCACGCGGCGGGCGACCTGGTCAGGCTGCCCCGAACGGGTCCTTCGTGCGCCCCACCAGGTCCGCGATGGAGTCCAGGACGAGCGTGGGCCGGTACGGGTAACGCTCCGCGGAGTCCCTGGTGGAGATCCCGCTGAGCACGAGAATCGTCTGCAACCCGGCCTCGATCCCGGAGTGCACGTCGGTGTCCATCCGGTCGCCGATCATCAGCGTGTGCTCCGAGTGCGCGCCCAGCGCCCGCAGCGCCGAGCGCATCATCAACGGGTTCGGCTTGCCGACGAAGTACGGCGCCCGACCGGTCGCCTTCTCGATCAGGGCCGCGATCGAGCCGGTCGCGGGCAGCACGCCCTCGCGGCTCGGGCCGGTCGCGTCGGGGTTGGTCGCGATGAACCGGGCACCGCCCTGGATGAGCCGGATGGCCCTGGTGATCGCGGTGAAGCTGTACGTCCGGGTCTCACCGAGCACGACGTAGTCCGGGTCACGGTCGGTGAGGACGTAACCGGCCTCGTGCAGCGCCGTGGTCAGCCCGGCCTCCCCGATCACGAACGCCGAGCCGTTCGGGCGCTGGGAGTCGAGGAACTTCGCGGTGGCCAGCGCGGAGGTCCAGATGGCCTCCTCCGGCACGTCCAGGCCGCTCGCGAGCAGCCTGGCCCGCAGGTCGCGAGGGGTGTAGATGGAGTTGTTGGTCAGCACGAGGAAGCTGGTGCCGTTCGACCTCAGCTCGGCGAGGAACTCGTCCGCGCCCGGAATCATGTGCTCTTCCTGCACGAGCACGCCGTCCATGTCGGTCAGGTAGCTCCACCGCTGATCGCTCATGGGGCAGAGCCTATTGGCTCGGAGCCGGGTGGATGGCCACCGCGGTCGCCTTCACCGCGAGCCGGACCGGCGTCCCCGGTTCCAGCCCCAGCTCCGCGACGGCCGACGGCGTGAGGTCCGCGGTGACCCCCTCGGCCCAGTCCTCGCCGTCGACGGCCCGCAGCCGCACGACGGCCCCGTGCGGCTCCAGCCCGCCCACCACGGCGCCGACCGTGTTGCGGGGACTGCCTTTCGGCGGCGCGCCCGCCGGGTGCACGGCGACCGCGCCGGGCGCGAAGACGGCGACGGCGGGCTCCCCCGGCACCACGTCCGGCGCGGGCAGCCCGCTGACGTGCCCACCGCCCCGGGTGCGCAGACCGTCCGCGGTCGCCGTGCCCGGCACCAGGTTGAGCCCGGCGATCCGGGCGGTGAACGGGTTGCGCGGCGCACCGAGCACCTGCCGCGTCGGCCCGCGCTCGACCACCCGGCCCCGCGCGAGCACCACGACGTGGTCGGCCAGCGCGAGCGCGTCCAGCGGGTCGTGCGTGACGAGCACGGTCGCCCGCTCCGGCTCCCGCGCCCCGAGCACCCTGCGCAACAGGCCGCGGACGGCGGGAGCGGCGTCGACGTCGAGCGCCGCGAGCGGCTCGTCGAGCAGCAGCAGCGCGGGGTCCCCGGCGAGCGCCCTGGCCACGGCGACGCGCTGCGCCTGCCCTCCGGAAAGCTGGCCCGGCCTGCGCCCGGCGAGCCCCACGGCGTCCACTTCGGTCAGCCAGCGCAGCGCGACCTCCCGCGCGGCCGCCTTCGAGGCACCGCGCGCACGGGGCGAGAACGCCACGTTGTCCAGCACGGACAGGTGCGGGAACAGCAGCGCGTCCTGGGCGAGCAGGCCCACGCTCCTGGCGTGCGGCGGCACGTGCACGCGGGGGGCGGAGGTCAGGGTGCGGCCGCGCAGCGTGATCGTGCCCCGGTCGGGAAGATGCAGGCCGGCGAGGCAGCCGAGCAACGTGGACTTGCCGGAACCGTTGGGGCCGAGCACCGCCAGGACCGACCCCGCGGGCACGTCGAAGCGCACGTCGAGGGCGAACTCGCCGCGCCGCGCGGTCAGATCGGCGTGCAGGCTCGTCACCGGATCCCCTCCAGCGCCCTCGGCCGCGCCACGACGATCACCAGCACGGCGACCACCACCAGCAGCAGCGCGAGCGCGATCGCACTGTCCACGTCGGTCTCCGCCTGGTTGTAGACCGCCAGCGGCAGGGTGCGGGTGACGTCCTGCAAGCTGCCCGCGAACGTGATGGTGGCGCCGAACTCGCCGAGCGCCCGCGCGAAGCTCAGCACCGCGCCCGAGCCGAGCGCGGGCAGCAGCAGCGGGACGGTGACCCGGCGGAACACGGTCCACGGCCGCGCGCCGAGCGTGGCGGCCACGCGCTCGAACCGGTCCCCCGAGCCACGCAGCGCGCCTTCCAGGCTGACGACGAGGAACGGCATCGCGACGAACGTCTGCGCGATCACGACGGCCGCGGTGGTGAACGGGACTCTGACCCCGGCGACCACGTCGAGCAGGTAGCCGAGGAAGCCGTTGCGGCCGAGCAGGAACAGCAGCGCCAGCCCGCCGACGACGGGCGGCAGCACGAGCGGCAGCAGCACCACCGCCCGCAGCACCCGCACGCCGCGTCCGGCCGAGCGCGCCAGCACCACCGCGAGCGGTGTCCCGAGCAGCACGCAGGCCACTGTGGACAAGGCCGCCGTGACGAGGGAGAGCCGCAGGGCGTTCAGCGCGGCGGCGGAGGTCAGCAGTTCGGGCAGCCGGGCCCAGTCGGCGCGGGCGAGCAGGCCGGCCACGGGCAGGACGACGAGGGCCAGCGCGAGCCCCGCGGGAATCCAGAGCGCGCGCGGCACTCCCCGGTCAGGGCGCACCGAAACCGGCCTCGGCGAGTTCCCGCTGCCCGGCCGCGCCGAGCACCAGGTCCCGGAACCGGCGCGCGAGCGAGGTGTCGGCCGCGTTCCGGAGCACGGCGATCGGGTAGTCGTTGACGGCCTCCCGCGCCTCGGCGAACGGCACCCCGGTGACCCGCTGCCCGGCCGACCGCACGTCCGTGACATACACCACACCGGCATCGGCCTCGCCGGTCTCGACCTTGGTGAGCACGGCCCGGACGTTCGGCTCCTCGCTGTCCGGCCGGAGGTCCACGCCGGTCGCCCGCTCGACCTCGCGCGTCGCCGCGCCGCAGGGCACCTGCGGCGCGCACGTGACGAGGGTCAGCCCGCGATCGGCGAGGTCGGCGAAGGAGGAGATCCCTCGCGGGTTGCCGGGGGCGACCGCGATGGTCAGCTCGTTGGTGGCGAACGTCGCCGGTTCCCCGTCGACCAGCCCGGCATCCGCCACGTCGGCCATCGTGGCCGCGTTCGCCGAGGCGAACACGTCGGCGGGGGCGCCCTCGCGGATCTGCTGCGCCAGCCTGGTGGAGCCCGCGAGGTTCAGCCGGACGTCCACCCCGGGATGATCGGCCTCGAACCGCTGCTCGAGCGCGCCGAACACGCCGGTGAGCGAGGAGGCGGCGAAGACGGTGACCGTCCGTTCGCCGCCGCCACCGCAGGCCGTGGTGAGCAGCACGGCGGCGAGGCAGGCGGCGAGCGGCCGCCTCATCGCGTCGCCCCGGGGATCTCCACCACCACCTGGGTCGCCTTCACGACGGCGACCGCGAGCACGCCGGGCCGCAGGTCGAGCTCCTCGACGGCTTCGGTGCTCATCAGCGACACGATCCGGTTCGGCCCGCACTGCAGCTCCACCTTGGCCATCACCCGGTCGGCCACCACGTCGGTGACCAGCCCCACGAAACGGTTGCGCGCGGAGCGGCCGACACCGGACGGGTCGGGAGCCTCCTCGGCCTGTGCCCGCGCGAAGGCGGCGAGCTCGGCACCGTCGACGATCTTGCGGCCCGAGGCGTCCTCTCCGGCGGCCAGCTGACCGCCCCTGACCCAGCGCCGGATCGTGTCGTCACTGACCCCGAGCAACCGGGCGGCTTCCGAAAACCGAAACTGCGGCATGATGCGGAGGCTAACTCCGCATCTGCGGAAACGCCAGGCAAGAAGGGAGCTCCGGCCCCAGAACGCGGGCCGCGTCCGGCTTGGGACGAGGCTCACATCTGTCGCCTTCCGCATTAGGCTGGGACCGATGACAGCCGTACAGCTCGGCATGCCGCGGGTGCCCGGCGGAGCGCCCCGCGAGCCACGCCCGGACAACCCCGCCCTGATCGACACGTTCGGCCGGGTTGCCACCGACCTGCGCGTGTCGCTGACGGACCGGTGCAACCTCCGATGTACGTACTGCATGCCCGCCGAAGGCCTGGACTGGATGCCGGACGAGCAGGTGCTCAGTGACGACGAGCTGGTGCGGCTCATGCGCATCGCCGTCGAACGCCTCGGCGTCACCGACATCCGGCTGACCGGCGGCGAGCCGTTGCTGCGTCCCCGCCTCGAGGACCTGGTGGCCAGGATCGCCGCACTGCGCCCCCGGCCCCGGCTCTCGATGACCACCAACGCCATCGGCTTCGCCAAGCGCGCCAGGGCGTTCGCCGAGGCCGGGCTGGACCGCATCAACGTCTCGCTCGACTCCATCGACCCCGAGACGTTCGTCCGGATGACCCGCCGCGACCGGCTCGGCCACGTGCTGGCGGGGCTCGCCGCCGCCAGGGAGGCCGGCCTCGACCCGGTCAAGATCAACGCGGTGCTGGTGCGCGGGGTCAACGAGCACGAGGCGGCCCCGCTGCTCCGGTTCGCCCTGGAGCACGGCTACCACCTCCGGTTCATCGAGCAAATGCCGCTCGACGCGCAGCACGGGTGGAACCGCAAGGAGATGATCACCGCCGACGAGATCCTCGACCTGCTCGGCAGGGAGTTCACGCTGTCTCCCAGCCCGGCCGAGCGGGGCGGCGCGCCTGCGGAGCGGTGGCTGGTGGACGGTGGACCGCACGAAGTCGGCGTGATCGCGTCGGTGACCCGGCCGTTCTGCGCCGCGTGCGAGCGGACGCGGCTGACGGCGGACGGCGCGATCCGGTCGTGCCTGTTCAGCACCGACGAGACCGACCTGAGGGGGCTGCTCCGCGGCGGCGGCAGTGACGAGGAGATCGCGGACGTGTGGCGCGACACGATGTGGGGCAAGCTCGCGGGCCACGAGATCAACGAGGCCGGTTTCGCCCAGCCGATCCGGCCGATGAGCGCGATCGGAGGCTGAGACGGTGGGCTCGGTGAGTTCTGGACCCGTGGCGGCCGGGCCGGGCGAGCAGCATTCGACCACCGTGCTCGTGCGGTACTTCGCGTCCGCGCGCGCGGCGAGCGGGGTCGACGAGGAGCTGGTGCGGCTCCCCGGCGGCGCCTCCGTGGCCGACGCCGTGGCCGAGCTGCGGCGCCTGCACCCCGGTGACCTGCCACGCATCCTCGAGGCGGCGAGCTTCCTGCTGGACGGGCTGGCCGTGCGGGACACCGCGCGGGAGCTGCCGGACGGCTCCGAGCTCGACGTGCTGCCCCCGTTCGCGGGAGGCTGAACTTCTCCTTCTGGTGGCCGGCCGGTGAGGCGTTCTTCACCTGGGGGCCGCCCGGCATGCGCAGGCTTGCCGCATGCCGAACTCGCGCCGCGTTCTCACCGTCCTACTCGGGTTCCTCGCCGTCCTCGGCCTGGTCAGCGCCCCCGCGTCGGCGACAGGCCGACCCGACTGGCACGTCCGGCCACTGGCCCAGGCCCACGCGCACAACGACTACGAGCACGACCGGCCCCTCCTCGACGCGCTCGACCACGGGTTCACCAGCGTCGAGGCGGACATCTACCTGGTGGACGGCGAACTGCTCGTCGGGCACGACCTCGTGGACCTCACCCCGGAGCGCACGCTGGAGGCGCTGTACCTGGAGCCGCTGCGGCGGCGGGTGCTCGCCAACCACGGCCACGTCTACCGCAGGCACGCGGAGCTGCAGTTGCTCGTGGACATCAAGAGCGCGGCCGGACCGACGTACGCGGCGCTGGAACAGCGCCTGCGTGACCCGAGGTACTCGTTCCTGTTCACCTCCTACACCGCGGGCAAGGTCAGGGAGCGGGCCGTCACGGTGGTGCTGTCCGGGAACCGCCCGAGGGACATCCTCGCCGCCCAGCGCAGCAGGCTGGCGTTCTACGACGGCCGGATCGTCGACCAGAGCGACCTCGGACCCGGCTCCGACGCCCGGCTCACACCGCTGGTGTCGGACAACTGGACGCGGCTGTTCACGTGGACCGGCGTCGGCCCCTTCCCGGCCGAGGAGCGGGCGCGGCTCGCGGAGATCGTGCGGATCGCGCACGCGGCGCGTCAGCGGGTACGGTTCTGGGCCACGCCCGACACTCCGGGACCGGCGCGGGAGGCCCTCTGGACCGCGTTGCTGGAGGCGGGCGTCGATCACATCAACACCGATGACCTGGCGGGTCTCGAGGAGTTCCTGAGGGGCTTCCGGGGGGCCAGGAAAGTCGCCTGAGAGGGGTGCGTGCGGCCGTCACCAACGGAGCAACACGCCCGAAACCCACGTGACTCAGACCTCACTTTGCGTGAATTATCTCGAGTAGGAAACGGCTCGGTAACGGCACGCTGACCTGCGAAAACACTGGAATCGCGACAGGTTGCGTGCCGTTACTGTGATCTAGCTCACGCTCGCAAAAATTTCCGATCACGCTCGTCGTTACGTACCGTCGCTTCTCGGTTGGCCCCGACCGACCACAGCAAGACCGGGATTCCGTAGCGCCGAGCCCAGTCCGCGGAGTCCCGGACCCGAACCCCGAGCGAAAGAAAACTTCCGGACTGGGACGAGAGGGGACGACAGCCACATGGCTACGTCAGCCGGCCAGCACGGCCGGTCAGGTCCGTGCGGCCTGCCTCGTTGTTCGGAGGCGCGGAAGGTGAGACCGAGTCGAAAATGGCTTATCGAGGCAAGCACCGAAAGAGCTCCGCTGCGTCCCGTCACCTCGCTCGCGTCGCTGCCGCGGGTCTCGCGGTGGGCGCCCCGCTGACGATCGCCGCGACCCCCGCGCAGGCGGACAGCGTCAACTGGGACGCGATCGCGCAGTGCGAGAGCGGTGGCAACTGGAGCATCAACACCGGCAACGGCTACTACGGCGGTCTCCAGTTCAAGGAGAGCACCTGGCGGGCCTACGGCGGTCAGGGCATGCCCCACAACGCCTCCCGTTCGGAGCAGATCGCCGTCGCCGAGCGCGTCCTGCAGGGCCAGGGCATCGGTGCCTGGCCGGTCTGCGGTGCCCGTGCCGGCTCGAGCGCGAGCTACCAGGGCACCAACACGCAGGGCTCCTCGCAGTCCAGCTCGAGCTCCAGCTCGAGCTCCAGCTCCAGCTCGTCGCAGCAGAGCGTCGAGACGTCCGCCCCGGCTCCGCAGGCCCCGGTCCTGACCGGCACCGCGAAGTCGAACCCGGAGGGCGACTACACCGTCAAGGCGGGTGACACGCTCACCAAGATCGCCGAGGCGGAGGACGTCAAGGGCGGCTGGAAGAAGCTCCACGAGCTCAACAAGGAGTTCATCTCCAACCCCGACTACATCGTCGTCGGCCAGAAGATCGCCACCCAGTGACCTGACCGAAGGTCACCGCTGGCGATCGACACAAGATCGGCCGATCGCGGGTAACCAAGGGCCCCACCGCATATCCCCCGGGCGGTGGGGCCCTTGCGCGCGTGTCCGCCACCTGCGTCGCCGTGTCCGCCGCTCGTGCACGCGTGTCCGCCATCTGCGTCGCCGTGTCCGCCATCCGTGCCCACGAGCCGCCCACCCGCGACGGAGCGACGCCGAGTTCCGCGCTCCAGCGCGAGTGTCCCGGCCCGGCGTGCGAATGCCCCACTCAAGCGCTGAACGCCGCACTGGGCGATCGACATGTCGACACGGCGGCCACCGTCGTACCGAGGGTGAGAGGCACTCAGACGACAGCACAGCCGTCGGCACACGCTGCCGCCTCACCGCTACGAGTCACAGCGACACGGACCCGTGGCGCGGTACGCCCGGCTCGCTACGCGGCATTCAGGCACCGAAGCGTGGCACCCACGCGCTGGAGCGGGACACTCGCCTGCCTGAGCGCAGCACTCGCGGACCCGAACGCGGCACTCGCGGGTCTGGACGCAGGACTCGCGAGGGGGAGCGGGGGACTCGCGGGCGGGTCAGGGGGAGTTGACCCACTCGTCGGTGCCGTCGGCGAACTTCTGGTGCTTCCACACCGGCAGCCGGGCCTTCACCTCGTCCACCAGGTCCGCGCACGTCGCGAACGCCTCGGCGCGGTGGTCCGCCGCGACCGCGCAGGCCAGCGCCACGTCGCCGATCTCGAGCGCCCCGAGCCGGTGGCTCACGGCCACCGCGCGCACGCCCGCGCGGTGGCCCGCGACCTCGGAAACGACCCTGGCCAGCACGTCCCCGGCCGTCGGGTGCCCCTCGTAGAACAGCGTGCTCACCGTGCGCCCGCCGTCGTGGTCCCGGACGACCCCGCTGAACGTCACCACCGCGCCCGCACCCCGGTCGTCGACGAGCCGCGCGTGCTCGTCCACCGACAGCTCCGCCTCGGTCACCTGTGCGAGCGCGATCCGCACCGGCGTGCCCGCGGCACCGTCGGGCTCTCCTTCCCCGTGGCGCGGGTGGTCCTCCCCCGCCAGCTGGCTCACCGCGTGGTCGAGCACGCCGTCGAGCACGGCGAGGCCGTCGCTGACACCGCCGCGCGACCCCGGCAGGTTGACCACGAGCGTCCGGCCGGCGACCCCGGCGAGGCCCCGCGACAGGATCGCCGTCGGCACCTTGTCGCTTCCCGCGGCCCGCACCGCGTCCGCCAGCCCCGGCAGCTCGTAGTCCAGCACCGGCGCGGTGGCCTCCGGCGTGCGGTCCGTCGGCGAGACGCCGGTGCCGCCGGTGGTGACGACGACGTGCACCTCCTCGCCGACGCACCGCCGCAGCGCCCGCCCTACCGGGTCGCCGTCCTCCACCACGATCGGCTCCGGCACCTCGTAGCCACGCTCGGCGAGCCACGCCGTGATCACCGGCCCGGTGCGGTCGGGGTAGACGCCGTTCGCGGCGCGGTTGGACGCGACGATGACCCTCGCGGTGCGCTTCATCGGTTCTCCTCCCGGCGCCAGCTGCCCGCCTTGCCACCGTCCTTGCGCTCCAGCCGCACCTCGTCCAGGCTCGCGGCCGGATCCACGGCCTTGATCATGTCGTGCACCGTCAGCCCGGCCACCGCCACCGCCGTGAGCGCCTCCATCTCCACGCCCGTGCGGTCGCTGGTGCGCGCGGTCGCCTCGATGCGCACACTGTCGGCTTCCAGTTCGAAAGCGACGTCCACCTTCGACAGTGCGATCTGGTGGCACAGCGGGATCAGCTCGGACGTGCGCTTGGCACCCATGATCCCGGCGATCCGCGCCGTGGCGAGGGCGTCGCCCTTCGGCAGGCCATCCGTCGACAGCAACCCGATGACCTCGGCGGTCGTCCGCACCCTGCCGCTGGCCACCGCGGTGCGCGCCGTGACCGCCTTGCCGGAGACGTCGACCATCCGGGCGGCACCGTCGGCGCCGACGTGGCTGAGTTCACTCACACCGCCGAGGCTACTTCCTCACCGCGCGCGGCCGCCCGCACGGCTTCGGCCACCGCGGGCGCGACGGCCGCGTCGAACACGCTGGGCACGATGAACGAGGCGTTGAGCCGGTCGTCCACCACGTCCGCGATGGCGTTGGCCGCCGCGAGCAACATCTCGTCGTCGATGTGGTGCGCCTGCGCGTCGAGCAGCCCCCGGAACACACCGGGGAACGCCAGCACGTTGTTGATCTGGTTCGGGTAGTCGCTGCGCCCGGTCGCCACCACCGCCGCGTGCCGCTGCGCCTCCAGCGGGTCGATCTCCGGGTCAGGGTTGGCGAGGGCGAACACGACCGCGTCGTCGGCCATGGTCTCGACCTGCTCGGCGCCGAACAGGTCGGGCGCCGAGACGCCGATGAACACGTCCGCCCCGACGAGGGCGTCGTGCAGGGTGCCGGTGAGGCCGTCCTTGTTGGTGTGCTCGGCGACCCACCGCAGGTTGCCGTCCATCCCGTCGCGACCGGGGTGCACGATCCCGTTGATGTCGGCGGCGATGATGTCGCCCGGCGCCTTGCGCAGGAGCAGCCGGATGATCGCCGAACCCGCGGCGCCGACCCCGCTGACCACGATCTTGCACTTCTCGATGGGCTTGCCCACCACGCGCAGGGCGTTCCGCAGCGCCGCCACCACCACGATCGCGGTGCCGTGCTGGTCGTCGTGGAACACGGGGATGTCGAGCTGCTCGCGCAGCCGGGCCTCGATCTCGAAGCAGCGGGGCGCCGCGATGTCCTCCAGGTTGATCCCGGCGTAGACGGGCGCGAGCGCGCGCACGGTCCTGATGATCTCGTCGGTGTCCTGGGTGTCCAGGCACACCGGCCACGCGTCGACGCCCGCGAACTTCTTGAACAGCGCCGCCTTGCCCTCCATCACGGGCAGCGCGGCGGCGGGGCCGATGTTGCCGAGCCCGAGCACGGCGGAGCCGTCGGTGACCACGGCGACGGTGTTCCGCTTGATGGTCAGCCTGCGCGCATCCTCCGGGTTGGCCGCGATCGCCTGGCAGACCCGGGCCACACCCGGCGTGTAGGCGCGGGAGAGATCGTCGCGGTTGCGCAGCGCGACCTTGGGGCTCACCTCGAGCTTGCCGCCGAGGTGCATCAGGAACGTCCGGTCGGACACCTTCCGCACGTGCACGCCGGGCAGCGTGTCGAGTGCCTTGGTGATGTCGTCCGCGTGGTCGGCGGACAGCACGTTGACCGTGATGTCCACGACGATCGCGTCGCCGTGCGACTCGACGACGTCGAACGCGGTGAGCACACCGCCCACCCGGCCGACGGCGCTGGTGAGGTCTCCGGCCGCACTGGCCGACGCCGGGGCGTCGAGCCGCACGGTGATCGAGTAACCGGGACCGGGAACCGGCATTGCACTACCCCCGCATCGAGATTGGGCTGGATACGGGAGGAGACATTATCCCCGTGACGGGCGCCACCGACCGCCAGGATCGGTGACTGACCAGTAACTTTGCCGGGCGGGCGCTCCGGGTCAGGAGGACTTGTTGATCTCGGTCTCCGGGTGCTCGTAGGGCACCTGCTCGAGCGGGAACGTCACGTCACCGAACGGGGACAGCGCGCCCTGCCGGTCGGCCGCCAGCTCCGAGACCGGGTGCTCGCCCTCGCGGGTCTCCGGCCAGCTGGGGTCGATCCGCTTCCGCTTCCGCTTGTCGGCCTTCGCCACGTCGTCCCTCCACACACACTCGCTACGTCCGCAGACAGTGTGCCCGACGCCCGCTCGCAGGGGATATCGTGGTCGGCGATGCCCGCGACCACTCTTGCGGACTGGCTGCGCTCGGCGTCCGACGACACGCTGGCCGCCCTCCTGCGCGTCCGGCGCGACCTGGCGACACCACCACCCGCCGACTCCACCGTGCTCGCGACGCGCGCGGCCACGGCAGGCTCGGTGGCGCGGGCGTGCGAGGACCTCGACACCGCGACGCTGTCGGTGCTGGAGACGCTGCTGGTCACGGGCGCCGACACCGAGCCGGTCCCGCGCGAGCGGGTCGCGGCCCTCGTGCGAACCGACGTGGGCGGAGCGCTGGACCGGCTCCGCGCCAGGGCGCTGGCCTGGGGCGACGACGAGGCGATCAGCGTCGCGCCCGGTGCGCGCGAGGTCTTCGGCCCCTACCCGGCCGGGCTGGGCGGCCCGGCGCCCGCGCTCGCGGACATCGACAGCGACACCGTCCTCGCCGAGCTCGGCGAGGACGAGCGCGCCCTGCTCGACAAGCTCGCGGCCGGCCCGCCGATCGGCCGCACGCGGGACGCCGCGACGCGGGTCCCGCTGGAACGGGCCACGACGCCGGTGCAGAAACTGCTGGCCCGCGGCCTGCTGCTGCGCCGCGACGAGGCGACGGTGGAACTGCCCAGGGAGCTGGGTCTCGCCCTCCGCGGCGGGCTCGCGTTCCCTCCGGAGACGCTTGCCGAGCCCGAGCTGCCGGTCGACGCGCACAGCCAGGAGAGCGTGGACGCCACCGCGGCGGGCGAGGCGATGGAGTTCCTCCGGCACGCCGAGGCACTGCTGCGCACCTGGTCGGAGCAGCCGCCGCCGGTGTTGAAGGCAGGCGGTCTCGGGGTCCGCGAGCTGCGCAGGCTCGCCAGGGACCTGGACGTGGACGAGGCCCGTGCGACGCTGCTCGCCGAGCTCGTCGTGGGTGCGGGCCTGGTCGCCGACTCGCAGGAGAGCACGCCGGAGTGGGTCCCGACGACGCTCACCGACTCGTGGCTGGCCTCCGCCCCACCGGAGCGCTGGGTGTCGCTGGCCGCGGCCTGGCTCGACCTCCCCCGGCTGCCGGGGCTCGCCGGTGCCAGGGATGCGAAGGACAAGCCGCTGCTCACCCTGTCCGAGGACCTGCGCCGCCCGCTCGCGCCCGCGAGCAGGCGGCGCGTGCTGGACACGATGGGCGAGCTGCCCTCCGGTGCGGGCGTGCACGGTGTCGAGGAGCTGGTGGCCGTCCTGGCGTGGCGGGCGCCGCGCCGGGGCGGCAGGCTCCGCGACCAGACGGTGCGCTGGACGGTGGCCGAAGCGGCGGCACTGGGTGTGGTCGCGCTGGGCGCGCTCACGTCGGCGGGGGCGGCGCTGCTCGCGGGGGACCGGCACGGCGCCGCGAGCGCGATGGCCGACGCCATGCCGAAACCCGTCGACCACGTCCTCGTCCAGGCGGATCTGACCGTCGTCGCGCCCGGCCCGCTGGAGCCGGACCTGGCCAGGGAGATCGCCGCGGTCGCCGACGTGGAGTCGGCCGGGCATGCCACGGTCTACCGGATCACGGAGGCGTCCGTGCGGCGGGCGCTGGACACCGGGCGCACCGCCACCGAGTTGCACGAGCTGTTCGGCTCCCGCTCCGCCACCCCGGTACCGCAGTCGCTCACCTACCTCATCGACGACGTGGCCCGCAGGCACGGCAGGCTGCGCGGTGGCGTGGCCGCCTCGTTCCTGCGCTGTGACGACGAGGTGCTGCTCGCGGAGGTGCTCGGCAACCAGGTCGCGACCGAGTACGAGCTGCGCCGCATCGCGCCGACGGTCCTGGTCAGCCCGGTGCCGCTGGCCGAGGTGCTGGACGGGCTGCGGCGGGCGGGGTTCGCCCCTGCCGCGGAGGGCCCGGACGGCCGCATCGTCGACCTGCGACCCAGCGGGCGGCGCATTCCCGCCCGGCCGAGGCAGGCGCGGCGCACGCTCGCCGAACCTGCCGGGCTGAGCGAGGAGCAGGTGGACGCGATCCGCAAGCACATCAGGGCGGGCGACCGGGCCGCCACCACCCGGAAGGGGAAGTCGGTGCGGCTGCCCGCGGGCGGCGGCTCGGACACGTCGGCGACGCTGGCGCTGCTGGCCGAGGCGACCCGGGAACGCCGGGAGGTGTGGATCGGCTTCGTCGACGCGCACGGCACGGCCAGCCAGCGGGTGGTCACGCCGGTCCGGGTCGGCGGCGGCATGCTGGAGGGCGCGGGCAACGAACGGTACCCGCTGCACCGCATCACCTCGGCGGCGCTGGTCGAGGACTGACCCGCGCGCCCGCGGTCAGAGCGCGCGCAGGCCCTCCAGGATCCGCGACATGAAGTCGATCGACGACCGGTCCGCCGCGAGCAGGCCGGGGTTGTGGATCTCGACGGCGCCCGCGCTCGCGAGGTCGTCGACCATCACCTTCACCACGCCCAGCGGCAGGTGGACGTAGGCGGCGACCTCCGCGATCGACCGGGACTCGACACACAGGTCGCAGATGAACCGCTGGTCGCCCGACACCGCGCCCTGATACCGGCGCCCGGCTTCGGTCGTCCACACCAGCGACTCCAGGGTGAGTTCCTGCAGTGGCCGGGTCCGGCCGCCGGTGCGCGCGTAGGGCCGCACCAGCGAGCGCTTGGGCGTCGTTCTCACCGGCTCGGTGCGCACCGTCCTGGGCTCGGTGCGCACCATCCTGGGCAGGCGGTGGAGATCGAACCGTTCGGGAGCGTCGAACTCCTCCCGTCCGGTGCCCTGGTGCAGGGTGACCCACTCGTCCGACGTCTCGGGCTCGTCGTGCCCGTGAATCCGCATCCGCACTAGCCGCGCACACCGCCCTGGAGCTGCGCCCGCATCTCGGGGGTCAGCTGCTGCCCGACGCGCTCGACGAGCAGCGTCATCTCGTAGGCGACCGTGCCGATATCGGCGGTCGGCGCGGCGAGCACGGCGAGCGAGGAGCCGTCGCTGATCGTCATGAGGAACAGGAAGCCCAGCTCCATCTCCACGACCGTCTGGTTGACGTTGCCCGCCTCGAAGCACCGCGCCGCCCCGAGCGTCAGCGACACCAGGCCGGAGGCGATGGCGGAGAGCTGCTCAGCGCGCTCCCTCGGCAGGCCTTCCGACCCCGCGAGCAGCAGGCCGTCGGCCGAGACGACGACCGCGTGCGCGGCTCCGGGGACGCGGCGGACGAAGTCGGTGATGAGCCAGCCGAAGCTTCCCTGGGCTGAACCCGTCACTGTCCCTCCTCGCCTTCCGCAGTGTCCACCCGCCGAAGGGTCAGACTATTAGCCAAGCCGGACCTGTCGAGGCCCGTACCCGCACCCGGTGCGGAGTTCACCCCAACGGCGGCACCGATCACCCGGCCTGCAGTGCGGTGTCCCGCTCGATCGCGTGCTGCACGACCGAGATGAGGACCTGCTTCGCCGACTCACGGTCCCGCGCGTCGCACGCCATGATCGGCACCGACGACGAGATCGTCAGCGCGTGCCGCACGTCCTCGATCTGGTGGTGCAGCAGCCGGTCGAAGCAGTTGATCGCGACGATGTACGGCAGCTTGCGATTCTCGAAGAAATCGATCGAGGGGAACGCGTCGGCCAGCCTGCGGGTGTCCACGAGGACGACGGCGCCGATCGCGCCGAGCGCGAGGTCGTCCCACATGAACCAGAAGCGGTGCTGCCCCGGCGTGCCGAAGACATAGAGGACCAGGTCCGAATCGAGGGTGATCCGGCCGAAGTCCATGGCGACCGTCGTCGTCATCTTGTTCGGGGTGGCCGAGATGTCGTCGACCGAGACGCTGGCCTCGGTCATGGCAGCCTCCGTGGTGAGCGGAGCGATCTCGGACACGGCACCGACCAGCGTCGTCTTGCCCACCCCGAAACCACCCGCGACCACGATCTTGGCCGAGGAGGTCGGACCCGCCGCTGCCGACGTTGTCGCGTCGGAGTCAAATTCTCCGAAGCCCACTGAGAACCCTTTCCATGAATTCGATACTGGGCCGGTCTCCCACCGTGGAGCCCGCGGTGTGCACGAGCACCAGCCCGAGTCCGGCAACGTCACCGACGAGAACCCGCACGACCCCGAGCGGGAGCCGCAGCAGGGCCGCCACCTCGGCCACCGACCGGGTGTCCAGGCACAGGCCGCAGATCGAGCGGTGCTCGGGCACACGCACCTTCTCCAGCCGCCTGCCCCGCTCGCTGGTGGACACGAGCGCCTCGATGGCGAGGTCGTAGGTCGGTTTCGTACGGCCCTTCGTCCGGAAGTAGGGCCGTACGAGCCCGGACGTCTCCGCCGGGCTTTCCGGTTCGGCGTCGGCCTGCCTCGGCAGTGGCGAGGGCAGGTAGTCCTGCACCGGCTGGGAGGGCGGGCCGCTGTCGAGCGAGCGCTCGGCGAACGCCGAGAACGCCGCCTCGTCGGGGCCGCGGCCGGTCATGCCCCCGCCACCCATGCCGTAGAGCTCGGCGCCGGGTCCGCCGAGCAAGCGCTGCCGGTAGTCGGAGACGCTGAAGTCGGAGGGCCCCGGCGTCCCGGCGTCCGTGTGCAGCCAGTCGGGCGTCTCCGCCGCGGGTTCGGCGGAGAGCTCGCCCCAGGTGCGGCGGTCGCGGTCCAGTGGATCGCGCCTGCCCCTGCGGTCTTCACCGAATCGACGATCACCTCGTGAGCGCCCGGAATCCACGGCAGTCTCCTCAGTGCTTTCCTAGCGGCGCGCCGAGCCCTGCAGCTGGGCGCGGAGCTCAGGGGTCATCTGCTGGCCGACGCGGTCGACCAGCAGCGTCATCTCGTACACGACCAGGCCGATGTCACTGTCCGGTGCACCGAGCACGGCGAGACAGGAACCGTCCGAGACGGACATCAGGAAGAGGAAGCCGTTCGCCATCTCGACCACGGTCTGCGCGACGGTGCCGCCCTCGAAAACCTGCGCGGCGCCCCGCGCGAGGCTGGTCAGGCCCGACGCGACCGCCGCGAGCTGGTCGGCCCGGTCCTTGGGCAGTCCCCGGGACGACGCGAGCAGCAGACCGTCGGCCGAGACCACGACGGCGTGCGCCGCCCCCGGCACACGGTGCACGAAATCCGTGATGAGCCACGCGAAGTTGCCCTTCTGCGCGGCGGAGCCCTTCGACTGCGACCCATCCGGCTGCGCTGAACCCGCCCGTGTCAACTCTTACTCCTTCGCCCCGTTGTAAGCAGAGTCGGCGGCCCGATCGCCGGGCACGTCCGGCCTCGCCGAACCGCCGTGGCTCTCGTTCTCCGCCGGCGTCTCCCTGAGAGCGTGGCGACCGCTCTGATAGCCACGCTGGAAACTCGCCATCCGGTTGCGCGCGGCCTCCGCCGACCTGGCGATGGCGCCCTGACCGGGCGCACCGACCGTGGTGTCCCGGAAGGCGTCGCCGTCGCTCCGGTTGACTGATCCCGGCACCAAGTATGCGTTGGGGACGCGCTTGGGCAGACCGGCCGGGGTCAGTTCCTCCCCCTTGGGCTCCAGCAGGGCGTGCGCCGCCTCCCAGCCGCTGTCGGAAACACTGCGCCAGCCCTCGACCTCGTCCTCGGGTGCCTGCTCGCGCGGTTCGTCCATCGCCGACTGCTCCGGTTCGGTGTCCACCGGCTCCAGCTCGTTCTCCTCGCTGAACCAGCGCGACAGTACGGACTGGTAGATGGGCAGTCGCCGGGTCGGCACGTCGTCCTCGAGCGCGCTGCCGTCGCCGCCCGCGGGTTCCGGCGCCTGCTGCCGGTCAGGGGTGACCGGCACGTAGCGCGGCTGCCGCTTCGGCAGGGCCAGTGTGTGTTCGAGATCGGGAGACTGATCCGCCCGGTCGCCGTCGGGCGACTCGACCGGCCACTGGGGTTCGGCGGGCCCGCCATCCGCACCGGCCCCGATCGACGCCTGCGGCGCCGTGGCGAGCTCGGGCGGTTCCGGCTCCGGGTCGTCGCTGAAGAACGGTCCCGCGGCCCACGAACCGCCCGCGACCAGGTCGTCCAGGCTGATCGGCTGGTCGAGGGGCTTGAGTTCGCCGTTGGACTGCGCCTTGGCCGGCACGGGCTCGGCGGGCCGGTTGCTGGGAACCGGTGCGGGCGGCCGGGAGCTTTCCTTCGGCTCCAGCGGCTTGCGCTGGGCGGGTGGCACCTGCGCCGTCTGGCCGGTCGCCGGGGGCAGGGACGGCAGCGACGGGTGCGAGAGCTCCTCCGGCGACGGCGGCGGGGCGAGTCCACCCGGGGTCACGCTGGTCAGCAGCTCGGTCGGCACCACGACCCTGGCGATGACACCGCCCTCGATGTCCTCGTTCTCGCGCAGGCGGACCTCGATGCCGTGCCGCTGGGCCAGCCGCGCCACCACGTACAGCCCCATCCGCCGGGTCACCGACACGTCCAGGTCGGGCGGGTCGGCAAGCCGCTCGTTGGCCTCGGCGAGCTGTTCCTCGGTCATGCCGACGCCGCGGTCGGTGATCTGGATGGCCAGCGCGTGCCTGCGGGTGACGACGGCGCGGACACTGATCTTCGTCTCCGGCTCGGAGAAGTACGTCGCGTTGTCGAACAGCTCGGCGAGCAGGTGCACCAGGTCGTGCACGGCGGGGCCGCGCACCGCGACGTCCGGCACCGAGCCGACCTCGACCCTGGCGTACTGCTCGATCTCCGAGACGGCGGCGCCGATGACGTCCGCTGCGGGCACCGGCTTGGGCACCGACTTCGACAGCCCGGCACCCGAGAGCACCAGCAGGCTCTCGCCGTTGCGGCGCAGCCGCGTGGAGAGGTGGTCGAGCTCGAAGAGGCTGGCCAGCTGGTCCGGGTCCTGCTCCTCGGCCTCCAGCCGGTCGATCACGGCGAGCTGGCGTTCCACCAGCCGCTGGCTGCGGCGGGAGAGGTTGACGAAGATGCCGTTGACGTTCTCGCGCAACAGCGCCTGCTCGGCCGCCATCCGGATCGCCCGCTCGTGCACGACGTCGAACGACCGCGCGACTTCGCCGATCTCCTCCCGGCTGTGCACGGGCACCGGAGCGATCGCGCCCTGGGACGCCTCGATCGGGTTCGGGTCGGCGAGGATCCGCCGCACGGTCTCCGGCAGCCGGACGTACGCGGTCTCCAGCGCGCTCGTCCGGAGGGTGCGCAGCGGCTTGATCAGCGCTCGCGCGATGACCAGCATCAGCGCCAGCGCCGCGACCAGCGCGGCCAGCATGAGCCCGAAGAAGACCCACGCCGCCCTGGTGGCGTCGGAGGCCAGCGCGGCGGCCTGCGCGCGGAGGTCGTCGAGCAGCGCGCTCTCCACGGCGCGCAGCTTCTCCGAGGTGGACGCGCCGTCGATGGTGAGCCGCTGCACGTCGATGGCCAGGTCGTTGCCCTCGGCCGCGCGGACGAACGCCTCCGTCTTCAGGCGCTCCCTGCGGTCCACGTCCGCGCCGGTGACCGTGTCCGTGTAGAGCTGCTGCTGCGCCGTCGTGGCGTTGGCCATGAAGATGTCGAGCGAGGCGCGTGAGCTGGCCTGTGCGGCCTGGGTCCGCTCCAGCAGGTCGGCGGGGAACTCGTTGCGGCCCGCCGCGATCTGCAGGGCGGCGTTCTCCCTGGTGACGAACTCCTTGACCTCGCTGAGCGCCTGCAGCGTGGTACCGAGGCGGAGCAGCTCGCGGTCGGAGGCCGTGGTGGTCACCTCGCGGCCGAGCTGCACGAGCGCCTCGAGCACCGAGGTGTAGGTGTTGAACGCGAAGAGGTCGGGGTAGGCGCTGTTGGTGATCGCGGCGCGCAGCGGCTCGAGTGCCTCCAGCCGGTCGAGGCCGCGGTCGTACCGCTCCGCGGCCTCCAGGGTGGGGAGGTCGAGCTGGTCGGCCGCCGCTCGCAGGTCGCGGACGGCCGCGTCGGTCTCGGCGATCTGCGCGTCGAGGTCGCGCCCGTCTCCCACGCCGCCCGCGATCCGGGCGACGGCGAGCGTCCGCTCGGCCTGCAACGCCTGGATCACATTTGTCACATGGGCGGCCACATCGACCTGATCGACGGTACGGTGAAGCTCGTCCGCCCTGTTCACCTCGCTGATCGCACGCAGGCCGCCGAAGGCGAGCGCCGTGACCAAGGGGATGATCAGGACGGCGGCGAGCTTGGTGCGGAGGGGCCAGTTGCTCAGCTTCCACCGCGAGCCCGTGGATGCTGTTTCCTCACCGCGCGCACCCTGAGGGGACGCGGGAGGACCGTCTACCGCCGCGGTCTCTGTCGTCGGCACCGCTCTACCACCATCGTTCTCCGAGCCAGTCACGAACCCGGCACCGCCGCCGGGAGTACTCAGCACGCTCCGTGCCTGTCAGGACGCCCTTCGTCACTCCAGCGGACGACACGCGACCGAAGCATTGCGTTGTAGGGCCGCGCAGGTCAACCCAGAGCGGTACCACGCTGCGGATTGGTCCGAGCCACCCCGGTAGATGTCCGGAGACATCGGCATGGTAGAGGCCCACTCCGCCATTCAGTCACTCTCTCGTCACTCATCGGTGGCTTGCACTGCGCGGGAGATACAGAAGGTAGCGAACCTGGCCGCCAGATGTAACCCTTGCAGGTTAGATACCACCCAACACAGCCACGGGTCGCGTCCGGTTCTCCTGGTTTTACCGCCCTAGATTGAACTGTGAGTAAACTTCATCACACTTAGTGCCACTCATTCGGGTGGTTTGGCGTACTGACTGGTCTGGCTCCAGTACGCATTGTGATGATCGTGCCGGATCTCTAGAGTGACCGTGGCTCGCTGAGCCGGCGCCATCGCGCTCGCTCCGCGGCACCCAATCAGACCATCCGTAACACCACGTGAACCAGGAGTGGCAGTGCTTCGACACGGCATCACCAGGGTCGGCCGCCCACGCAGACGGGCTCGGCTGGCCTCCGTCATCGCGACCTTCGCGGTCCTCGCCTCAGTCAGCGGGTGCGGCCTGCTCGGCGGCGGCGACTCGGAATCGGAGGGCGGGGACGGCCCGCTCGAGAAGAGCAACATCACGGTCGCGACCCTGCCCGCCATCGACGTCGCACCGCTGCACCTGGCGGTCAAGAACGGGTACTTCAAGGAGGAGGGCCTCGAGGTCAAGATCGACCAGGCCGCGAGCGGCCAGGCCGCGCTCTCCAAGCTGATCGGCGGGGACGCCGAGATCGCCTTCTCCAGCTACGTGCCGTTCTTCGTGGCGCAGAGCCAGGGAGTCGCGGACATCAGGTTCGTCGCCGACGCGGTCTCGACCGCGCCGAACAGTGTGGTTCTTGTCACAATGCCCGATTCCGGGGTGAAGGACGTCAAGGATCTCGCCGGGAAGCAGATCGGCGTCTCCGCGCTCAACACGATCTCGGACGCGCTCGTCAAGTCGGTCATGAAGACCAACGACGTGGACCACAAGTCGGTGAAGTGGACGCCGATCTCGTTCCCGGACATCGCGCCCGCCCTCGCCAGGGGCGACATCGACGCCGGCCTGCTGATCGAGCCGTTCCTGACCAACTCCGCCAAGGAGCAGGGCACCGTTCCGCTCGTCGACGTCGCGACCGGTCCGACCAAGGACTTCCCGCTCGCCGGATACGGTTCGCTGGCGAAGTTCGCCCAGGAGAACCCGAAGACGATCGCCGCGTTCCAGCGCGCGATGCAGCGGGCCACCGAGGAGGCGCAGGACCGGAGCGTGATCGAGCCGCTGCTCATCGACTACGCCCACATCGAGCAGTCGACGGCCAAGCTGGTGACGCTGCCGCAGTTCCACACCACCCTGGAGGCCACCCGGCTCCAGCGCGTCGTGGACCTGATGGTCGAGTTCGGCATCATCCCGAAGAAGATCGACGCCGGCGGCATGATCGCGAAGTCGGAGGCGGCCTGACCCCCGTGCGACCGGTAGTCAGAAACCTCGTCGGCCTGGCCGCCTTCCTCGTGCTCTGGGAGGGGGTGGCCAGGCTCGGCCTGGTCCGCCAGGAAGACCTGCCGCCCGCGTCCGTCGTGCTGGAGCAGACGTTCGGGCTGCTCGGCAACGAGTCGTTCCTGCGTGACGTCATCGCGAGCGTGCTGGCGTGGGCGATCGCGCTCGGTCTCGCGATCGTCATCGCGGTGCCGAGCGGACTGCTTCTCGGCAGCCTGCCGGGGCTGCGGGTGGCGACCAGGGCGGTCGTCGAGTTCCTCCGGCCGATCCCCTCCGTGGCGCTGATCCCGCTGGTGATCCTGGTGGTCGGCGGAGGCCCGGAGTCGAAGATCGCCCTGGCCACCTACGCCGCGGTCTGGCCGATCCTCTACAACGCGATCTACGCCTTCGACGAGATCGACCCCCTGCTCATCGACACCGCGCGGTCGTGCGGGGTGAGCCGGGCCCGGATCCTGGCCTCGGTCGCCCTGCCGCACGCGGCGCCGTTCGTGTTCACCGGAATCCGGATGTCCGCGGCGATCGGCCTGATCGTGGTGGTCAGCGTCGAGTTCATCGCCGGTGCGGCGAGCGGGATCGGGCAGTTCATCCTGGAGGCGACCTCGGGGGCGGGCCGGATGGATCTCGTGCTGGCGGGCACGATCGTCGCCGGGCTGCTCGGGTATCTGATCAACGAGGGCCTCGAACGGCTGGGCAGGCGAATGTTCCGCTGGCACACCGTGAGCACGGCGGAGGCGATGTGAGCGACAATCGCGAAGCCCCGATCACGATCGCCGACCGGGCGCGGGTGTCCCGCACAACACCGGAGGCGATGTGAGCACTGTCCTTGGCTTCCTGCGCCGGTGGTCGCTGTTCCTCGGGCTGGTGGTGCTCTGGGAACTGGCGACCCGGCTGGCGAACGACCCGTTCTTCCCCCCGCCGACCACGATCCTGCAGAAGATCGGCGAGCTGTGGTTCTCCGGTCCGGTCAGCAGGCTGTTCCTCACCGACGACGTCTACGTCGACATCCTGCCCAGCCTGGGCCGGGTGCTCGGCGGCTGGAGCATCGCGGTCGTCCTCGGGGTGGGGCTCGGCACGGCGCTGGGGCGGTCGCGGACCGGCATGGACTACGTCGGCCCCCTGTTCGCCTTCATGCGTGCCATCCCGCCGCCCACGCTGATCCCCGTCTTCCTGGTGCTGCTCAGCATCGGCACCACCATGAAGCTGACCACGATCGTCTTCGGCTCGGTGTGGCCGATCCTGCTGAACACGGTGGACGGGGTGCGGTCGGTGAACGCGACGCAACGCGACACCGCCCGCTCGTTCCGGACCCCGCAGCGGTACTGGATCACGCTGGTGGTGCTGCCCGCGGCGCTGCCGAAGATCTTCGCCGGCCTGCGGCTGAGCCTGTCGATCGCGCTGATCCTCATGGTGGTGTCCGAGATGGTCGGCGTCACCGACGGGATCGGCTTCGAGCTCATCTTCTCGCAGCAGCGGTTCGACTTCCCCGCGATGTGGTCGTGGATCGTGCTGCTCGGTGCGCTCGGATACGGCCTCAACGCCTTGCTACTGGCCGTCGAGAGACGGATGCTCGGCTGGCAGCAGACCAGTGGGGCCACGACCGCAAAGACCTCGGGAGCCTGACATGTCGACCATGCTGAACGTGACCGGACTCAGCCACCGGTACGGCAGCGGCGAGAACGCGCACGTCGCGGTCAACGACCTGACGTTCGTCGTGGAGACCGGCGAACTCGCCTGCATCGTGGGCCCTTCGGGCTGCGGCAAGTCCACGCTGCTGCGGTGCATCTCGGGCCTGATCGAGCCGACCGGCGGCGAGGTGACCCTGCACGGTGACCGGGTCACGGGCGTGCCCGAGGACCTGGCCGTGGTGTTCCAGGACTACAGCCGCTCGCTGTTCCCCTGGCTCACCGTGCGGCAGAACGTGGAGTTCCCGCTGCGCTGGAAGCGGAACCTGAGCCGGGCCGAGCGGCGGGAGCGGGCCGAGGAGGCGCTGTCGTGGGTCAACCTGCCCGGCGTGGGCGGGAAGTACCCGTGGCAGCTCTCCGGCGGTATGCAGCAGCGGGTGTCGATCGCGCGGGCGCTGGCCCGGCGGCCCGCCCTGCTGCTGATGGACGAACCGTTCGCGTCGGTGGACGCGCAGACCCGGTTCGAGCTGGAGGACCTGCTGCGCAGCGTGCAGGTGGCGCACGGCAGCACGATCCTGCTGGTCACCCACGACATCGACGAGAGCGTGTACCTGGGTGACCGGGTCCTGGTGCTGTCCAAGTCGCCCGCGCGGATCGTCGCCGACCTGCCGGTGGACCTGCCCCCGGAGCGGGACCAGATCACCACCCGCGAGTCGAAGAACTTCGTGTCGCTGCGGGGCGAGGTGGCCCGGCTGTTGCACGGCGGCGGCGACGCGCCCGAGCAGGCGCCCACCGGGGAACCGGCGGACACCACCGAGCCCTCCACCCTCGCCTGACCCACGCCTCCCGGGGGAGCGAGGGAGCTTTACTACCGCCTGGCGGTAGTAAAGCTCCCTCGCTCCCCCTCTCGCGTGCGGCCGCGCCGATCAGAACCCGAGCGGCAGGAGCATCCGCTCCAGCAGGTCGGGGGCGGAGGTGGCGGCGAAGCCGAGCGTCGAGAACGGCACGGCGAGCAGCACCACCCCGCCGAGCCGTCGCGGCGACCGCGCGCCGAGCCACAGCACGAGCACCACGGCGAGCACGGTGGCGGTCAGCAGCACCGGCTCCCGGCCGGGATCGAACCCGTTGCGGCGGACGACGTCACCCACCAGCAGGCCCACCACCGCGGCCGTCGCGCGCCCGCCCCACCAGTCGCCCGCCCCACCAGCCGGAACACCGGACCCAGGGCGGCGCCCGCCATCAGCGCGAGCACCAGCCACGTCCCGAGCGAGAAGGGATCCACCCCGTACGGCATGCCGGGATACTCGATGCCGTACACCACGTCCTTGCCGACGAAGAAGGCGAGCACCGTGGTCGCGAACGCGATGACCGTCCGCACGACCGCCCTGCGGAGCGGCTGCCGCAGCGCGACCACGACGGCCAGCGCCACCCAGACGACGAACGCGTGCGCGAGCGACCTCAGCGGGGTGGACTAGTAGGCCACCGCCCCGAAGGCTCCGGACGCCAGCCCGGCCGCGGCCACCAGCAGATCGGCTCTGGCGAGCAGCGGCCGTGGCGCTGGTGTGCCTGCCTCGTCCGCGGACTGCCCCGGCATACCTTCCTTTCCCCGGTCCGGCCTTTCGGTTCAGTCCAGCCGCTCGTGCCTGCCCCGCCGTACCGCGTCCTGCAGGCTGCTCATCCGGGACCGCACCGCCTCCGGCGAGCGGCTCACGATCGGGGGCCGCTCGTCGTCCTCCGTCGGCCAGGCGACGTGCTCGGCGGGCACGGCCTCGATCGGCCCGGTCGACTCCGCGGCGTGCCGTGCGGGCCGGTCCTCCTCGACCACCGCCTGGAACCACTGCGACAGCACCTCCTGATAGGCGGGCAGCCGCTCGGTGGGGGTGTCGTCGTCGAGCGCGGACGCCCGCGTGTCCTCCTCGGTCGGCCACTCGGGGGGTTCCTCCCACTCCACCGGCGCGCGCCGCGGCGGGCCATGCTCGCTGATCGACTCCAGCGGCGTCGACCGCGTGTCCCACTGCGGGGCCGGTTCGGGCGCCGTCCGCTGCTGCGGCGGGGGCGGTGGGGGTGGAACGGGCGGCGGGCCGGCGGCGGTGATCAGCCCGACGGGCACGACCACGGTCGCGGTGAGGCCACCGGTCTCGGCCGTGCGCAGCCGCACCTGGATCCGGTGCCGCTGGGCGAGCCGCGCGACGACGTAGAGCCCCATCCGGCGGGACACCTCCACGTCCACCTCGGGCGGGTCGGCGAGCCGGGCGTTGACCCGCTCGATCTCCGCGGCGGGCATCCCGGCACCGCGGTCGGTGATGTCGATCCGCCAGTCCCCGCGCTCGGTCGCCGAGCTGGCCACCGTCACGGGCGCGTCCGGCCCCGAGTACTCGGTCGCGTTCTCGAACAGCTCCGAGATCACGTGGACCAGGTCACCGACCGCGTCCCCGGCCACGGCGATGTTCGGCATCGCCCCGATCCGGATGCGCTGATAGTGCTCCACTTCGGACAGTGCGGCGCCCATGATCTCGTCGGCCGAGACCGGCCCCGGTAGGGGTGGCCCGGCGTCCTGACCGGCGAGCACGAGCAGGTTCTCGCTGTTGCGCCGCATCCGCGTGGCCAGGTGGTCCAGTTCGAACAGACCGCCGAGCGTGTCCGGGTCCTGCTCGTCGGCCTCCATCCGGTCCAGCACGGAGAGCTGCCGCTCGACCAGGTCCTTGCTGCGCCGCGAGAGGTTGACGAACATCGAGTTGACGTTCTCGCGCAGCATGGCCTGGTCGCCCGCGAGCCGCACCGCCTCGCCGTGCACCGCGTCGAACGCCCTCGCGACCTGACCGAGTTCCTCGCGGGTGAACACCGGCACCGGTTCGACGGCGTGCCGCTGCACGCGTTCCGGCCCGGGATCCGGATCGGCCAGGATGTCGTCGACAGCCGCGGGCAGCCGGTGCTCCGCCGTCTCCAGCGCGCTGTGCCGCAGGATGCGCAACGGGCGCAGCAGCGAGCGGGTGACGATCACGGCGAGCACCGCCGCGACCACCAGCACGCCGAGCACCAGTCCGGCGTCGACGAGCGCCGAGCGGCGGGCGTCGGCCGCGAACCGGTCCGCGCGCTGCTGCAGCTGCACCAGCAGCGCGTCCTGCACGCGGTTGGCGAGGTTGACCGTGTACGTCGCCGCCGTGTCCCAGCGCTCGGCGTCCAGCGCGCCGAGGTCCTCGCCGCTCTCCCCGCTGGTGAGTACCGACTCGACGATCCCGTTGCCGATGTCGACGATCAGGCCGATCACCGTGTCGTCGTACATCCGTTGCTGCGCGGGCGACGCGAACTTCACGAAGTCCTCACGCGCCGCGGCGAGCTCCGACTCCGCGGCGACGAGCGCGCGTTTGCGGTCCTCGGGCAGGCTTCCGCGCGCCAGCGTCTCCGCCACGATCGCGCGCCGGACCGACATCTGCTCCTTGATCCGCCCGAGTGCGTTGACCGCGAACCGGGTGCGCGCGAGCTCTCCGTCCGGCACGTTCGACACGGCCTGGTCGCCGATGTCCAGCAGGCCGGAGATCAGCTCGCTGTAGGAGCGCAGCACGGCGTCGGACGGGAACCGCGAGTGCTCACCCGCGTACCGCAGGCCGGTGAGTACGCCGAGCCGGTCCTCGGACCGGCGGAACGCGTCGAGCGCTCCCGCCGACAGCCGTGGCGTCGCGCTGACCAGCTCCCTGCTGAACGCGCCGATCGCGTCGTCCACGCGCCCGCGCTGCTCCCGCACCTCGGCGAGGTCGCCCTGCCGCCCCCCGGCGACATAACGCACCGTGAGGTCGCGCTCACGCTGCAGCCGGTGGACGAGCTCGGCGACCTTGGCGTCGACCCGGACCCGCTCGGCACTCTCCGCGAACCGATCGGCGCGACCGAGTTCCGCTCCGACACGCAAACCGACCAGCACGACGACGGCGACCGCGGGAATCAGCAGGATCGCCAGCAACTTGGTCCGGAGCCGCCAGTTGCGCAGCCGCCACCGGCCCCCGGTCCGTCCCGCCTCCGCCGCGCCATCCCGGCCGGGACGTTCACTGCGACGGGTCACCTGGCTTCCTTGTCACACTTCGTCAAACCGCGGTCAGGGGCACCGTCCCCGGGAAACCACTGGAGACTAGCGACAACGGACCCCGATCGAAAGCCGCCCACCGCCGGGGGCGGGGACGTCTCCGATGATATGGACGGGGAAGCCCTAAGCTCCACCGAGAACGCGAGACCTCGGCGTCCTGGTCGGCATCCTGGGGAGGTGGTGACAGTGAGACCACGGAAAACCCGAAAAACACCGGAAACACCCGGAATTCCGCGCATTTCGTGGACATCGCCGACCCCGCGCACGGCCACCCGGCTCCTCTCCCTGTTCGTCGCGCTGCTCACGGTGAGCGCCTGCTCGCTCTTCGCCTCCGACGCGCGGGACCCCACTCCGGCTCCCGAACAGGATTCGATCCGGGTCGGAGTGGGCAACGCCATAGCCACCACGCCCCTGCGGCTCGCGGTGGAGCGGGGGATGTTCCGCGCGGCCGGACTCCGGGTCGACCTGGTGGACCTGGACAGTGAGGAGCGCGGCATCGAGCAGCTGGCCGCAGGCGAACTCGACGTCACGTTCGCCAGCGACGTCGCCCTGTTCACGGCGGCCGCGGCGGGTACGGCCATGCAGCTGCAGGGCGAGGCGCACACCGCGGGCCGGAACACGATGGCGCTGGTCGCGCTGCCCGAGTCGGGGTACACCTCGCTGCTCGACCTCAGCTTCCCCACGATCGCGGTGGACAGCGTCGACGGGCTGGGCACCCTGACCGCCGGTTCGGTGCTGGAGACGGCCGGGTTCGAGCGGGAGTCGATCGAGTTCCGGCAGTGGCCGATGCCGGACATGGTGGCGGCGCTCCGGCGGGGAGAGGCCGATGCGGCGTGGCTGGTCGAGCCGTACGTCACGCTGGCCCAGAAGGACTTCGGAGCCCGCGTGCTCGCCGACTGCGCCCGGGGCGCGACGCAGGATTTCCCGATGTCCGCGTACGCCGCGAACGCGTCGTTCGCCGAGGCGAACCCCCGCACGCTCGCCGTGTTCCGCGACGTGCTCAGCGCGGCGCAGCAGCGGGCGGCCGAACCCACCGTGATCCGCGAGGCGCTGCCCCGCTTCGCCGACATCGACCCGACCACGGCCTCGCTCGTGTCGCTCGGCACGTACCCCACCTCGCTCAACGGTGTCCGGCTACAGCGGGTGGCCGACCTGATGCACAGCTCCGGGCTGCTGCGCAACCGGCTGGACGTGCAGTCGCTCCTCCCGAAGCCGCAACTGTCCTGAGGGCGTGCCCCGGCACGACGCCGGGCCCCGCCCCGGTCCGGGAACCCACCGGGGCGGGGCACGTATAAAGGAGGGCGTGACCCATGGCCCGTTGATCGTCCAGTCCGACAAGACCGTGCTGCTCGAGGTCGACCACGAGCAGGCGGAGGAGGCGCGGATCGCGATCGCGCCGTTCGCCGAGCTGGAGCGCGCGCCCGAGCACGTGCACACCTACCGCGTGACCCCGCTGGCGCTGTGGAACGCGCGCGCCGCAGGGCACGACGCCGAGCAGGTGGTCGACGCGCTCACCAGCCACTCGCGGTTCCCGGTTCCGCAGCCGCTGCTCATCGACGTCGTCGACACGATGAGCCGGTTCGGCAGGCTGCAGATCCACAACCACCCGGCACACGGCCTGGTCATGTCCACCACCGATCGCGCGGTGCTCGAGGAGGTGCTGCGCAGCAAGAAGATCGCCCCGATGCTCGGCGCGCGCATCGACGACGACACCGTGGGGGTGCACCCGTCCGAGCGCGGCAGGCTCAAGCAGGCCCTGCTCAAGGTCGGCTGGCCGGCCGAGGACCTGGCCGGTTACGTCGACGGCGAGGCCCACCCGATGTCGCTGCACGAGGACGGCTGGGCACTGCGGGAGTACCAGCGGCAGGCGGCGGACGCGTTCTGGGCGGGCGGCTCCGGTGTCGTCGTGCTGCCCTGCGGCGCGGGCAAGACGCTGGTCGGCGCGGCCGCGATGGCCCGGGCGCAGGCCACCACGCTGATCCTGGTGACCAACACGGTCGCGGGCAGGCAGTGGAAGCGCGAGCTGGTCGCGCGCACGTCGCTGACCGAGGACGAGATCGGCGAGTACTCCGGGGAGAAGAAGGAGATCCGCCCGGTCACGATCGCGACCTACCAGGTCATCACCCGCAAGAGCAAGGGCGAGTACAAGCACCTGGAACTGTTCGACTCGCGGGACTGGGGTCTCGTCGTCTACGACGAGGTGCACCTGCTGCCCGCGCCCGTGTTCCGGATGACCGCCGACCTGCAGTCCCGGCGCAGGCTCGGCCTCACCGCGACGCTGGTGCGCGAGGACGGCCGCGAGGGTGACGTGTTCTCGTTGATCGGCCCGAAGCGCTACGACGTGCCATGGCGGGACATCGAGGCGCAGGGCTGGATCGCGCCGGCCGAGTGCGTGGAGGTGCGGGTGACGCTGACGGACAACGAGCGGATCACCTACGCCACCGCCGAGGCCGAGGAGCGCTACCGGATCGCCGCCACGGCCGGGACCAAGACCCCGGTCATCAAGTCGATCGTCGAGAAGCACGCGGGCGAGCCCACGCTGATCATCGGCGCCTACCTGGAACAGCTCGACGAGCTCGGGGCGGAGCTGGACGCCCCGGTGATCCAGGGTTCCACGCGGAACAAGGAGCGGGAGGCCCTGTTCGACGCGTTCCGCCGGGGCGAGGTGAGCACCCTGGTGGTCTCCAAGGTCGCCAACTTCTCGATCGACCTACCGGAGGCGTCCGTGGCGATCCAGGTGTCGGGCACGTTCGGCTCGCGGCAGGAGGAGGCGCAGCGGCTGGGCCGGTTGCTGCGCCCGAAGGGCGACGGGCGGCAGGCGCACTTCTACTCCGTGGTCTCGCGCGACACGGTGGACACGGAGTACGCGGCGCACCGGCAGCGGTTCCTCGCCGAGCAGGGCTACGCGTACCGGATCGTGGACGCCGACGCGTTCCGCTGAGCCCAGCACCCCGGACCGCGTGCCCGCCCGGCCGTCCCGGGCCCGGCCTGCGCACGCCGCCGTAGTGCGGCGGCGACTTCCCTCCCCTGCCTCACTCACCCGGGTGATTCCGCCGCGGCGATCTCTCGGGCGCCCCGAACTGTCGGACCTTCGAACTAGTGTTCGAATCCACCAGTCCAGGTCCGTACGGAAAGGGGTACCCCCGATGACCGTCGTCCCGCTCCACCCCCACCAGCCGGCGCCCGAGCTCACGCTGCCGCCCGGGCGCTGGCACGGCAGGCTGTGGGTGTCCGACGAGCCGCTGACGCGTCCCGAGCTCTACCTCGCCTGCGTGGCCGCCCACGACCGGACCGGCATGTGGCCGTTGCTGGTCCATCGCGACGTGCGCTTCGAAGCCCGGGGCGAGGACTGGATCGACGACCGGGGCTGGCTGCCGCCCGCGGCGGAGACCGTGGGCGCGTTCGACCCGGCGGCGGTCCTCGCGAGCTGGTGGGAGCGGCCGTGCTGCGACGGTTCGTGCCTGCACCCGTTCGGCGCGGAGTTCCCCGGGTTGGCGCGGAAGTCGAACGGCCGTGCCGATCCGCTCGCGGAGGCGGGCAACACCGGCTCGATCATCGCCTCGCACGGTGAGAGCAGGCTCGCTCTGGCGGAGGCGGCACGGCCCGCCGACGTGCCCGCGGTACTCGGCTGGCACGGCATGGCGCGCGTGACCGGCCAGCCCGCCGCCGTCTCCGCCGTGCTGCGCAGCTGGGAGGACCGGTTCGGCGCGGTACTGATCTCGCTCGGGTTCGACACGCTGGAGCTGTCGGTCGCCGCACCACCCAAGACCCGGGAACGGTCGCTGGCGGTCGCGGCGGAGCACCGCGCGTTCTGCCTCGCCAACTTCGTCGGCCAACCGGGCACGATGCGCGAGTTCGCCGCAGGATTGACGGGGAGGCGGCTGTGGCAGTTCTGGTGGGACTGACCGTGGGGAAGGAGGCGTGTTCCGCCCGTGGCACGCGAGATCCGGATCGGCACGTCGGGCTGGTTGTACCCGCCGTGGCGCGGCACCTTCTACCCGAAGGGCCTCCCGCATCGCCTGGAGCTGGCCTACCTTGCCCAGCGCGTAGGCACCGTGGAGATCAACGGATCCTTCTACTCGCTGCAACGGCCGGAACGCTACGCCCGCTGGTTCGAGCAGACGCCCGACGACTTCCTGTTCTCGGTGAAGGGTGGCCGCTTCATCACGCACATGAAGCAGTTGCGCGACGTCGAGACGGCGCTGGCGAACTTCCTCGCCTCCGGGGTGCTCGCGCTGGGCCACAAACTCGGGCCGCTGCTGTGGCAGCTGCCGCCGAGGCTGGCCTACGACCCGGGCCGGCTGAGCGACTTCTTCCGGCTGTTGCCGCGCAGCACCGGGGCCGCGGCCACGCTCGCGGCCAAGCACGACGAGAAGCTGAAATGCGAGGCGTACCTGGACGTGGCCGAGGACCGGCCGCTGCGGCACGCTCTGGAAGTGCGGCACCCGAGCTTCGCGGTTCCCGAGTTCGTCGAACTCCTGCGGGAACACGACGTCGCGCTCGTCGTGGCGGACACCGCGGGTACCTGGCCGTATCTGGAGGACGTGACCTCCGACCTGGTCTACGTGCGGCTCCACGGCGACATCGAGCTGTACGCGAGCGGGTACACCCGGTCGGCGCTGCACACGTGGGCCTCGCGGATCAGCGCGTGGCACGCGGGAGAGAGCCCCCGCACCGAGCACACGGTCGCGGGTCCGGCCGAACACCGGCGGCGCGACGTGCTCGTCTACTTCGACAACGACATAAAGGTGAAGGCGCCCGGCGACGCCATGACGCTGGCCGGGATGCTCGGCCTGCGCACGGCATCACCGGACGCCGGGCCGCTCGGCTGAACCGGCCGCGCCGGATCGGCTCCGATCAGGCGCTGGCGGCCTGCTTGGCGTGCCTGCCCTCGCTGATCTCCTCGACCAGCTTGTCGCAGAAGGCGGGCAGGTCGTTCGGGTTACGGCTGGAGACCAGACCGCTGTCCACCACGACCTCCTCGTCGACCCACTCGGCACCGGCGTTGCGGAGGTCCGTCTGCAGGCTCGGGAAGGAGGTGATCCTGCGCCCCCGCACCACGTCGGCCTCGATGAGCGTCCACGGACCGTGGCAGATCACGGCCACCGGCTTCTGCTTGGAGAAGAACTCGCCGACGAAACGCACCGCGTTGGGGTCCTGGCGCAGAAAGTCCGGATTGGCCACACCGCCGGGCAGCACGAGCCCGTCGTAGTCGTCCACCGACGCGTCGGTGACCACCTTGTCGACGGTGAACGTGTCACCCTTGTCCAGGTGGTTGAACGCCTGGATGCTCCCCGGCTTGGTGGAAATCAGCTCCGGCTGACCCCCGGCCTCCTGCACGGCCTGCCACGGCCGAGTCAGCTCGACCTGCTCCGTTCCCTCCGGCGCGACCACGAAGGCGACCCGGCGACCAGCGAGCTTGTCGGCCACGTTCATCACTCCTCTCACACAAGGCTTCTGCTTGCGTGTACCCGGACAGTGACCGCATCGAAACCTGCGGCACATCCGGCACGGGCGCACCGCTAGCATGTGCGGTTCACGCGGTGCCGCGTCGCCAGGGGAGGGCAGGACGGGAATGCCGGAAGCGACCACCAACGGCAGGCAGGCCTTCGGCCCGCATTTCGTGCAGTCGGTGGCCCGGGCGCTGGCGGTGATCCGCTCGTTCAGCGACCGACGGCCCACGCTCACCCTCAGCGAGGCCGCGCAGGAGACCGGGCTCGACCGCGCCACGGCGCGGCGGCTGCTGCTGACCCTGGCCGATCTCGGTTACGTGCGCACCGACGGGCGGCACTTCGAGCTCACCCCGCGGACGCTCGAGCTCGGCTATGCGTACCTGTCCAGCCTGTCGCTACCCGAGATCGCGCGACCGCACCTGCGGGAGCTCTCGCGACGGCTGAACGAGACCGCGACGCTGACGGTGCTCGATGGCGACGAGATCGTCTACGTAGGACTGGTCGCCAGCACGCGGCTCGCGGCGGTCCAGATCAGCCTCGGAACCCGGTTCGCGGCCTACGCCACCTCGATGGGCCGCGTGCTGCTCGCCGGGCTGCCGGACGACGAGCTCGAGAAGCGCGTCGCGAACCTGCGCCTGGAGCCGCGCACCGAGCGCACGGTGCGCACCCCCGAGGAGCTGCGGGCCGAGCTGTACCGGATCCGGGAGCAGGGCTGGGCGCTCGTGGACGGCGAGCTGGAGACCGAGCTGCGTGGTGCGGCCGCGCCGGTCCGGGACCGCTCCGGGGAGGTGGTGGCCGCGGTCAACGTGTCCGTGCACGCCGACCGGATCGCACCCGACACCGTGGCCGCCGAGTACGTCCCGGAGATCCTGCGAACGGTCGGCCTGATCGAGCGTGACCTGGCCGGAGCGGCGGGTTGAGGCCCGCCGGAGGCACAATCGCGGAGTGACCGACCACCACGTCTACGCCCTCCCGCTCCGCACGCGGTTCCGGGGGGTCACGGTCCGCGAGGGTGTACTGCTGCGCGGAGCGGCGGGCTGGGGCGAGTTCTGCCCGTTCGCCGACTACTCCGACGCCGAGTGTGTCCCGTGGCTCGCCGCCGCCCTGGAGGCGAGCGAGCACGGCTGGCCTGCCCCGGTCCGGGACCGGGTGGAGGTCAACACCACCGTCCCGGTGGTGCCGCCGGACCGGGCGCGGGCCATGGTCGCGGCCTCGGGCTGCCGCACCGCCAAGGTGAAGGTCGCCGACCCGCGCTCGTCGCTGCGGGACGACTGCGAGCGGGTCGCCGCGGTGCGGGACGCGCTCGGCCCCTCGGGGGCCGTCCGGGTCGACGCCAACGCGGCGTGGGACGTCGACACGGCGGTGACGGCCATCGCCGAACTCGACCGAGCCGCGGGCGGGCTCGAATACGTGGAGCAGCCGTGTCCCTCGGTGGCGGACCTGGCCGCCGTGCGCCGCAAGGTGGACGTCCGCATCGCGGCGGACGAGTCGATCCGCCGTGCCGAGGACCCGCTGCGGGTCGCGGTCGCCGGAGCGGCCGACGTCGCCGTGCTGAAGGTCGCGCCCCTCGGCGGGGTGCGGCGCGCGCTGGCGGTCGCCGAGGCGGCGGGCCTGCCGTGCGTGGTGTCGTCCGCCGTCGAGAGCAGTGTCGGCCTCGCGGCGGGGCTCGCGCTCGCGGGAGCCCTGCCCTCGCTCGACTTCGCGTGCGGACTGGGCACGATCTCCCTGCTGTCCGGCGATGTCACCACCGGCTCGTTGTCCGCCGTGGACGGTTACCTGCCCGTGCCGCCGCGGGCGCCGGAGCCCGATCTCGCGGCGGACGTGGCCGCGGGACCGGACACGGCCGCCCGCTGGCTCGGCCGGCTGGCCAGGGTGCGGTCGCTGGCGGGCGGGCCGCCCGGCCACTGACCGGGTGGCCCGGCGAGTCAGACCGCTGCCTCCTCGGCGGCCGGCGAGGGGCCCTCGCCACGGACGGGAAGCTCGTCGAACGCACCCGGCGGCTCCCGCCACGGTGCCTGCGGGTTGCCTTCCGCCGCGTCGCGGACGGCCCGCCACACCCGTTGCGGGGTCAGCGGCAGGTCGAGGTGCCGCACCCCGAGGTGCCGTAGCGCGTCGAGGACGGCGTTCTGCACGGCCGGGGTCGAACCGATCGTGGCCGACTCGCCGATTCCCTTGGCGCCGAGCGGGTTGCGCGGTGTCTCCGTCTCGGTGTTCGCGGTCTCCAGCGTGGGCATCTCCGTGGCCGAGGGCACCAGGTAGTCGGCGAGCGTGGCGGTCACCGGGTTGCCGTCCTCGTCGAAGCTCATGTGCTCCCACAACGCCTGGGAGATGCCCTGCGCCGCACCGCCGTGCTGCTGCCCGCGGACGATCATCGGGTTCAGCACGCGGCCGCAGTCGTCGACCGCGATGTGCCGGAGCGGACGGACGAACCCCGTTTCGGTGTCCACCTCGACGACCGACACGTGCGCGCCGAACGGGAAGGTGGCACCCTCGGGCCGGAAGTCGGTGTCCGCGCCCAGCCGGCCGCCGTCCTCCGCCACCGCGCGGGCCAGTTCGGCCCAGCTCAGGCTCGCGTGTGGAACACCGCTGACGCCCAACCTGCCCTCGGCGGTCAACTCGATGTCGTCGGCGGACGCTTCGAGCCGGTCCGCGGCGAGCTCCCTCGCCCGCCGCAACAGCTCCTCACTCGCCCGCCGCACGGCGCTGCCGCCCAGCTGCAGTGAGCGGGAGCCACCGGTGCCCCCGCCGCGCGGCACCCGCCCGGTGTCGGACTGTACGAACCGGACGGACTCGAGCGGGATGCCCAGTTCGTCGGCCACGATCATGGAGAACGACGTGGCGTGCCCCTGGCCGTGCCCGGACGTCCCCACCGCGATCGTCGCCGTGCCGTCCTGGTCGATCGTCACGGACGCGTACTCGCCGCCGCCACCGCCCCCGGTGATCTCGACGTAGGTGCTGACGCCGATGCCGAGCAGCACCGGGCTTTCCTCGGCGATCCGGCGTGCCTGCTCGGCACGCAGGTCCTCGTAGCCCGCGAGCCGCAGGGCCTCGGTGAGCGGCAGGTCGTAGTCCCCGGAGTCGTAGTGGGCGCCGGTCAGCGTGGTGTAGGGGAACTCGCCGGGCCGCAGGAAGTTACGGCGCCGGATGTCCACCGGGTCCATGTCCAGCTCGGCGGCCGCGAGGTCGATCAGCCGTTCCAGCATCGCGGCGGCCTCAGGGCGCCCGGCGCCGCGGAACGCGCCGGTCGGCGTGGTGTTGGTGAGCGCGGCGATCCCGGCGTAGGAGAGCCGGGGGATCCGGTACACGCCCTGTGCCATCACCCGGGTCGGGCCCAGCGCGAAGCCCCCGCCGAACCCGGCGTAGGCACCGCAGTCGCCGAGCACGCGGCAACGCAGGCCGGTGATCGTGCCGTCCCGCCGCAGGCCGAGCTCGGCGTACTGCACCTGCGCCCTGCCGTGGGGCATCGACTGCAGGTTCTCCGAACGGGTCTCCACCCACTTGGCCGGGCGGCCGTGCCGGAGCGCGACCCCGACGGTCACCGCGTGTTCCGCCGAGAGCCCGAACTTGCCGCCGAAGGCGCCGCCCACGTGCGGTGCGATCACCCGGACCCGGTCCCGTTCCCAGCCGAAGGCCTTCGCGGCGACGGTGCGCAGTGCGTGCGGGGCCTGCGTGGAGACGTGGATGGTCACGTCGAAGTCCTCGTCCGGCCCGCCGGGCACGACGGCGATCGCGTTGCCCTCCAACGGGACGACGGCGACCCGCTGGTTCTCCAGCCGCGCCCGCACCACGACCTCGGCGTCGTCCAGCACGGCCGCGCCCTCGGCGTCCCGTTCGCCCGCCGCGATGTTGGACCCGAGGTGCGGGAACTGGCGTGGCGCGTCCGGAGCGAGCGCGGCCTCGGGGTCCACGACCACCGGCAGGGGCTCGTAGTCGATGTCCACCAGCTCCAGCGCGTCCGCCGCGGCGACGGCGCTCTCGGCGGCGACGACCGCCACCGGCTCGCCGACGAACCGGACGCGGTCGGTGGCCAGCGGGAGCCGCGCACAGCTCGGGTTGACCTCCATGAACTGCTTCACCGGAGGCAGGTCGAGGTCGGCGGCGGTGTACACGGCGACGACGCCGGGGGCCGCCTCAGCGGCACGCACGTCGATCGCGGTCAGCTCCGCGTGGGCGAACGGCGATCTGACGAACGCCAGGTGCAGCACGCCGTCCAGCGTGAGGTTGTCGACGTAGGTGCCGCGCCCCCGGAGCAACTCCGGGTCCTCGACCCTCCTGACTTCGGTCCCGAGCAGTGATCCCGCCATGGCCGAACCCTAACCTCGGGGTCGCGAATCCGGGTACGGCCAGGGAGCTTCCCCGATGTCCCTGTGCCGTGCACGGCCGATGATCGAAGCATGACGAACAACGTGACCACCAAGAAGCTCCGGCGTAGCTCGTCGGACCGGATGCTCGCCGGCGTCTGCGGCGGCTGGGCGGCCCTGCTGGGGGTGGACGCGGCCGTGGTGCGCATCCTGTTCGTGGCCGCGACGATCTTCGGCATCGGCACCCCGGTGCTGCTCTACGCCGCCTGCTGGATCCTCATGCCCGAGGACACCGCGACCGGCTGACACGAAAAGGGCCCGGCCCGCTGCCGCGGACCGGGCCCCTTCTCGGCTGTGCCGGACTCGATCAGAAGTCCATGCCGCCCATGCCACCGGTCGGGTCGGCGCCCGCACCGGCCTTCTCCTTCTCCGGCTTGTCCGCCACGACGGCCTCCGTCGTGAGGAACAGAGCCGCGATGGAGGCGGCGTTCTGCAGCGCGGAACGCGTCACCTTCGCCGGGTCGATGACGCCGGCGGCGACCAGGTCCTCGTAGTCGCCGGTCGCGGCGTTGAGGCCGTGGCCCTGCGGCAGGCCCTTGACCTTCTCCGCCACGACGCCGCCCTCGAGACCGCTGTTGACCGCGATCTGCTTGAGCGGGGCCTCGACGGCGACCTTCACGATGTTCGCGCCGGTCGCCTCGTCACCGACCAGCTTGAGACCGTCGAACGCGGCCTTGGACGCCTGCAGCAGGGCGACGCCGCCACCGGCGACGATGCCCTCCTCGACGGCAGCCTTGGCGTTGCGCACGGCGTCCTCGATGCGGTGCTTGCGCTCCTTGAGCTCCACCTCGGTGGCGGCACCGGCCTTGATGACGGCAACGCCGCCGGCCAGCTTCGCCAGGCGCTCCTGCAGCTTCTCCCGGTCGTAGTCGGAGTCGCTGTTCTCGATCTCGGCACGGATCTGGTTGACCCGGCCCTGGATCTGGTCCGCGTCGCCGGCACCCTCGACGATGGTGGTCTCGTCCTTGGTGATGACGGCCTTGCGGGCGCGACCCAGCAGGGAGATGTCGGCGTTCTCCAGCTTGAGACCGACGTCCTCGCTGATGACCTGGCCACCGGTGAGGATGGCCATGTCCTGCAGCATCGCCTTGCGGCGGTCACCGAAGCCCGGAGCCTTGACGGCGACGGACTTGAAGGTGCCGCGGATCTTGTTGACGACCAGGGTGGCGAGCGCCTCGCCCTCGACGTCCTCGGCGATGATCAGCAGCGGCTTGCCCGACTGCATGACCTTCTCGAGCACCGGGAGCATGTCCTTGACGTTCGAGATCTTGGATCCGAACAGCAGGACGTACGGGTCCTCCAGGACGGCCTCCTGGCGCTCCGCGTCGGTCACGAAGTAGCCGGAGATGAAGCCCTTGTCGAAGCGCATACCCTCGGTGAGCTCGAGCTCGAGCCCGAAGGTGTTGGACTCCTCGACGGTGACGACGCCTTCCTTGCCGACCTTGTCCAGCGCCTCGGCGATCAGCTCACCGATGGTGCGGTCGGCGGCGGAGATCGAGGCCGTGGCCGCGATCTGCTCCTTGGTCTCGACCTCCTTGGCCATCTTGTGCAGCTGCTCGGTGACAGCCTCGACAGCCTGCTCGATGCCCCGCTTGAGGGCGATCGGGTCGGCGCCGGCCGCGACGTTGCGCAGACCCTCCTTCACGAGGGCCTGGGCGAGCACGGTGGCGGTGGTGGTGCCGTCACCCGCGACGTCGTCGGTCTTCTTGGCGACTTCCTTGACGAGCTCGGCCCCGATCTTCTCCCACGGGTCCTCGAGCTCGATCTCCTTGGCGATGGAGACACCGTCGTTGGTGATCGTCGGCGCGCCCCACTTCTTCTCGAGCACGACGTTGCGGCCCCGAGGGCCGAGCGTCACCTTGACGGCTTCGGCGAGGGTGTTCAGGCCGCGCTCGAGACCGCGGCGGGCGTCCTCGTCGAACGCGATGAGTTTGGCCATTGCGGTGTGGTCCTCCGGTATTCGGCGCTATCGACGGTCCGGTCTCTCGTGATGCCGGACCCTCGCAGCAGGACACGTCCTCGGCCAGGCTCGGTGCCCGCGACGGACGACCAGCTCGGTTGCCCCGAACATGGCCTCACCGTCCCGACCTTCAGGTGACTGGTCGTTCACCAGCCACCTGGCACTCGACGGCGCCGAGTGCCAATCCCGTGTTTAGCACTCTCCGGGGGAGAGTGCAAGAAAGGCAGGTCACCCACCCGTGCCCGGAACGATCGGGATGGACGTGGGCGGGGGCCGGTCTCCCGAGCCGGTCGGCGTGCCCGCCCCGTCGTCGGGCCCGACGGGGATGTCCGGCGCCCTGGAACTCGTCTGCGGCGCGGGCGGCCGGCTTTCGTCACCGGAGCCGGACAGCGCGACGACGACCGCGACGCCCACGCCGACCAGCACGACCGCGAGCACGACCCACAGCACCCAGCCCTTGCCGCCACCCCGGGGCGGCGGCTGCGCCGGGTTCGGGAAACCACCCCCGGGGGGCGGTGCCTGGTGCGGCCGCGGGCCGAACCCGGGCGCTCCGTGCGGCGGGGTGCCCGGCGGGGGACCCGCGAAACCGGGCGGCGGCGGTCCGTACCCGGACGGATGACCGGGAGCGGGGCCGTAGCCGGACGGGTAGCGGCCGGGATGGTGGCCCGGCGGGGGCTGCGCCTGCGGTTGCCGGTGCGCCTGCGGTGCCGGTTGCTGCCCCGCCTGCCCACCGAACGGCCGCTGTCCCGCGGGACTCCCCTCTTCCCCGTTGCCGACGGCGACCGGGCGCCTGCCCCCCGTCGCCGGCGTCCCGGACAGCGCCGCCGGAGCGACCGGCTCCGGAAGCAGTGCCTTGCGCGCCGCCGCGATCAGCTCGACACAGCCGCCGTAGCGGTCCTGGGGGCTTTTCGCCATGCCCTTGCGGACCACGTCGTCGAGCCCGCGGGGCAGCGTGCCCACCGCGCGCGACACCGGCTCCGGCTCCCCGCTCAGGTGGCCCTTGATCACCGCGGAGACCTCGCCGTGGAACGGCGGGTGGCCGGTCAGGCAGGCGTACAGCATGCACGCGAGCGCGTACTGGTCGGTCCGCCCGTCCAGCGGCTCGCCGCGCAGGTGCTCAGGAGCCGCGTAGGTGGGCGAGCCGAGGAAGTCGCCGCCCCGCGTCCGGTGCCCGGTCGCACCACGGCGGGTCAGGCCGAAGTCGGCCACGTAGACGTGCTCCCGCGCCGACTCCCGGCTCGTCACCAGGACGTTGGCCGGCTTCACGTCGAGGTGCACCAGCCCGCGCGCGTGCAGCGTGTCGAGCGCGTCCGCGACCTGGTCGAGCAGGCCGATCGCGCGCTCGGGCCGCATCGGCTCGCCGCCGATCAGGCTGGCCAGGTCGGACCCGTCGACCAGTCGCATGGCGATGTAGAGCAGGCCGTCGAGCTCACCGAAGTCGTACAGCGGGACGATGTTCGCGTGGTCGATGGCCGAGGTGTTGCGGGCCTCGTCGACGAACCGCTCCCGGAATTCGGCGTCGGCACCGAGGTGTTCCCCGATGACCTTGAGGGCCACCTTCCGCCCGAGCCGGACATCGGTGGCCCTGTACATCACGCTCATGCCACCGCGGCCCAGCACGCCCTCGATGCGGTAGTGACCCAGCCGCTTCCCGGTGAGGTCCCCCGACACATCGCCTGTCACGGAGCGCAGCCTAACGCCCGGGTGTTCCCGGCGACGCGAAGTGTCGCCACCGGGTGCCGCGGCCCGTCACCGGCGGGGACCCCGGTGACGGGCCGATCACGGCTGTTACGAGACCTTGCGGACGTCCGCGGCCTGGCTGCGGCCGTCCCGGCCGGCCTGCACCTCGAACTCGACGCGGTCGCCCTCATCGAGGGTCTTGAAACCGTCCGCCTGGATGGCGGAGTAGTGTACGAAGACATCAGGTCCGTCCGGGGACTCGATGAACCCGTAGCCCTTCTCCGCGTTGAACCACTTGACCGTGCCGACAGCCACGGCGTCCTCCTTGTACCAAAACGAAACGTGGCAGTTGAGCAGCCGCCACGCCGGAAGCTTCGATCACGCTACCGGAATAACGCCGCCGAGCAATGGTCAATTCGCGGCGAATTTCCGATCCCGGCGTCACCGCCGGGCACGGGTTTGCAGGAGGACGGTGCCCGGCCCGGCGAAGTCCAGCGCGAGTCCCTCACCCGTCCGGACCGACTGCGGACCGGCCGGATCGACGGCCCGCAACCGGCACTGCACCGGGTCCGGGTAGCCGAGCACGTAGGCCGGGCTGACCGTGATGACCTCACCCGCCTCGAGCGCGAACGCGTCCACCGGGCCACGCGCGGCGAGCACGAGCGGTCCGGTTCCGCTGTAGTGCTCCAGGAAGCCGGCGTCGCTGCCGAACAGCGCCTGGTGCGCGGGCCACGGGTGGTCCCTGCGCACCGTGGCGGGGCGGGCCAGCACCGCGGCCCTGGCGACCGACCAGCCGACCCTGCCGTCAAGCTCGACCGGATGCACGTCACCCGCGTCGTCCGGAGCGAGGTCGATCCAGCCACCGGTCTGGGGGGCCGTGAACACGGACCCGGTCCGGCCACCGCGCCTGCCCGCCCTGGTCTCGACGACGCCGAAGCTGGACGCGACCATGGCCCGCGCGTCGGCCTCCACGGCCTCACCGGCGGAGAGCAGCAACCTGGCCACGCCGAAGGCCGGGGTGTGCCGAGTACTCACCCGCATCCGGCGCCTACCGCTGCGGCACCTGCGCGACCACCCATGCGGCGAGCGCCGAGGGGTTGCGCGTCTGCGTCAGGATCTGCCCGGGACCCGCGAAGTCGAACACCAGGCCCTCGCCGCTCTTGAGCGACTGGATCACGCCTGCCGCGATCTTGCGGGTCTGCGACTGCACGGTGTCGGCGTAGGCGACCACGTGCCCGGAGTCGATCGTCACCAGCTCGCCGGGCTGCAGCGTGACCACGTCGAGCGCGCCGTAGCACCCCACGATCACCTGGCCCTGCCCGGTGACGTGCGTGAGGAACCCGCCTTCACCGCCGAAGAGCTTGCCGAAGCCGCCCCACCTCGTCTCGGTCTGCACCCCGTACGACGAGGCCAGCCACGAGCCGCGGGTGACGCACCAGCCGGTGCGGCCGTCGAGGTTGAGCACCTGGATGTCCCCCGGCAGGCTGGCCGCGACGTCCACCCAGCCGCCGTTCTGCGGCGCGGTGTAGGTGCTGACGAAGAACGACTCCCCGGCCAGGAACGCCCGTCCCAGCCCTTTCATGACGCCACCCTGCGACTGCGACTGCACGTGCATGCCGTAGCTCATGGCGGCCATCGCGCCCGACTCGACCTGGGCGGGCTCCCCCGGTGCCAGCACGAGTCTGGCCACCGCGAACGACGGCTGGTGGCGAATCTGTACCTGCATGGACCCTCCCCTGTCACTCGCGCTCGGCGGGGAGAGTCTTGCATGAGCGCCGCCGCACGGGAGGATGGTCCGCGTGATCGCGATCAACGGGACCGAACGCGCCAGGACCGTCGACGAGCACCGGGCCGAGGTGATCGAGTTGCTCGGCACCCGGCCCACCATCGAGCTGCCGCTCGCGGACTGCACCGGGCTCGTGCTCGCCGAGGACGTACGGGCGGGTGTCTCGCTGCCGCCGTTCGACAACTCCGCGATGGACGGGTACGCCGTGCGCTCGGTCGACGTCGTCGAGGCCGGTCCGGAGCGGCCCGTGGAGCTGCCCGTGACCGAGGACATCCCCGCGGGCCGCACCGACCTGCCCGCCCTGCTCCCTGGCACCGCGCACCGCATCATGACCGGCGCGCCGCTGCCGACCGGCGCGGACACCGTGGTCATGGTCGAGCGCACCGACGGCGGCACCGAGACGGTCCGGGTGCACGAGGCCGCCCCGCCCGGCGCGCACATCCGGCGCACCGGCGAGGACGTGGCGGCGGGCTCGGTCGCGCTCGCCGCGGGCACGGTGCTCGGCCCCGCGCAGCTGGGCCTCGCCTCCGCGGTGGGGCTCGACCGGCTCACCGTGCACGAGCCGCCTCGTGTGCTCGTGGTCTCGACCGGCACCGAGCTCGTGCTGCCGCCTGCCGAGCTGCGGCACGGCCAGATCTACGAGTCCAACAGCGTCATGCTCGTCGCCGCGCTGCGGGCGATGGGCTGCCGCGTGGAGTCGCTCCGCAGCGTGGCCGACGACGTCGACGCGTTCCGCGCCGCGATCGAGCCGAAGCTGGCCGATTCGGATCTCGTGGTCACCTCAGGCGGGGTGAGCGCGGGCGCGTACGAGGTGGTCAAGGACGCGCTGACCGGCGCGGGCGTGCGGTTCGCCAAGGTCGCGATGCAGCCCGGCGGACCGCAGGGGTGCGGCAGGTGGAACGGCGTGCCCGTGGTGACGCTGCCGGGCAACCCGGTGAGCGTGCTCGTGTCGTTCGAGGCCTTCCTGCGCCCGGCGCTGCTCTCGGCGCTCGGGCACTCCGACGTCGAGCGCAGGCGGGTGCGGGCCCGGCTCACCGAGACCCTGACCTCACCCAGGGGGAAGCGGCAGTTCCGCCGCGGCTACTACACGCAGCGCGAAGGCCAGGTGACCGGCGTGGTGGGCCCGCGCGGCGGCCCTGGCTCCCACCTGCTGGCCGCGTTCACGCAGGCCAACTGCCTCATCGTGCTTCCGGAGGACGTCGCCGAGGCCGAAGAGGGCTCCGAGGTCGACGTCCTGCTGCTCTAGCGCCACACGAAAGGGGCGACGCTTGGTAACTTTTTCCCCACTGGGGGTTATCAGGGCTGGCCTCGGCCTTTAAGATCGCTGGTCCGTGGCCGGGTGGCGTACGGCGTCGGGGGGCGCACGCCACCCGGTCCGTCCAACTCCGGCGGCTGGCGTAGCGTGGGGCCATCCGTCCCACGCAGAAACCACGGGAATCCTCACCAGAATGAGCGCCGCCGCCCCCGCGCCGGAATCCGGCAACTCCCTCGGCCACGCCCTGCAGCTCGCCCGCGAGACCCTCCCGCCCATGCACCCGGCGGGGAGGCCGTTCGTGCTCGGCGGCCTCGCCGCGGCCCTCGTCCTCCGCAAGGTGTCGAAGCCGCTCGGCCTGCTGGCCGGGCTCGGCACCGCGGCGACCGCCGCCTTCTTCCGCGAGCCGAAGCGCGTGCCGCCGGCCGAACCCGGTCTCGCGGTCGCCGCGGCCGACGGCATCGTGTCGCTGATCGAGGAGGCGTCGCCGCCACCCGAGCTGGGGCTGCCGGACGAACCGCGCACGCGCGTGAGCGTGTTCCTCTCGGTGTTCGACGTGCACGTGCAGCGGGTGCCGGTGAGCGGTACCGCCGAGCGGGTGGCCTACCGGCCGGGCAAGTTCCTCTCCGCCGACTTCGACAAGGCCAGCGACGTCAACGAGCGCAACTCCGTGCTGCTGCGCACCGACGAGGGCCACCAGCTCGCCGTCGTGCAGATCGCGGGCCTGGTGGCACGCCGCATCCTGTGCCAGATCCGGCAGGGAGAGCGGGTCGAGGTCGGCACCACGTATGGTCTGATCCGGTTCGGCTCCCGCGTCGACGTGTACCTTCCCCCAGGCAGCCGTGTTCTGGTACGGAAGGGACAGCGCACGATCGGCGGGGAGACGGTCCTCGCCGAGATCGGTTCCCGGAAAGGCTGAGCCATGGCCCGGAACGCACCCGGCGTCCGGTTGCTCCCGAACGCCATCACGGTTCTCGCGCTGTGCGCCGGCCTTTCCGCCGTGCAGTTCGCGCTGAACGACCAGCACTCGCTCGCGATCGGCGCGATCGGCATCGCCGCCGTGCTCGACAGCCTCGACGGCCGGATTGCCCGCCTGCTGGACGCGACCTCCCGCATCGGCGCCGAACTCGACTCCCTTTCGGACGCCATCTCCTTCGGCGTGGCGCCCGCGCTGGTGCTCTACGTGTGGCTCGCCGAGGGCAGCAGGCTCGGCTGGGTCGCCGCGCTGGTCTTCGCCGTGTGCATGGTGCTGCGGCTGGCCCGGTTCAACACGCTGCTGGACGACACCGACCAGCCGCCGTACGCGGGCGAGTTCTTCGTGGGGGTCCCCGCACCGGCCGGCGGGCTGCTGGCGTTGCTGCCACTGACGGTCACGCTGCAGTTCGGCGAGGGGTGGTGGTCCGCCGAGGCGGTCGTGTGGGTGTGGACGGTCGGGATCTCCGCGCTGCTGATCAGCCGGATCCCCACGCTGTCGCTCAAGACCGTCCGCGCACCGGCCAAGGCGGTCGCGCCGCTGCTGGTGGCCGTGGGACTCGCGGCCGCCGCGGTCATCCAGTACCCGCTCATCGCGCTCGCCGGCGCACTGGTGCTCTACCTGCTGCACATCCCGTACTCGGTGCGCCGCTACCGCTGGCTGGCCAGGCACCCCGAGGCCTGGGCGGTGCCGCCACGCGAGCGCAGGGCCATCCGCAGGGCACGCAGCCAGCGACGGCTGGGCCTGCGCAGGCCGCAGTTCCGGCGCGTGCCGGGCGTGGCCAGGCGCGCCGTCCGGCGGCCGAGGCCGGAACCCCACGTCGCGCGGGGCACGGGCCGCGTGTACCCGGCCGAGTCGCCTGCCCGGATGGGGGACCGCGGCCCCGGCAGGCGCAACTGGCGCAGGCTCGGCCTGCGGCACCGCGGCGACTGACGCCCGGTGCGGCATAGGGTGGTCAGGTGCGCGAGCCACAGATCACCCTGACCGTCCGGCACACCCCGTCCGCACTCGACTCCCGGCGCGGGATCGTCCGGCTGCACCCCGAGGTGCTCGACGCGCTCGGGCTACGCGAGTGGGACGCCGTGCGGCTGACGGGCGCCCGCGTCAGCGCCGCGCTCGCCGCGCCCTCGTCCGGCCACGTGCCCGGGGTCGTCCTCGCCGACGACATCACGATGTCCAACCTCGGGGTGACCGAGGGAGCCGAGATCGTCGTGGCTCCCGTCGCGGTGTCCGCCGCCCGCACGGTGACGGTCTCGGGCTCCCGGCTGGCGAGCGCGTCCGTCGACCCCGCCACGCTGCGCCTGGCCCTGCTCGGCAAGGTGCTGACCGTCGGCGACGCCGTGTCGCTGCTCCCGCAGGACCTCGCGCCGCCGCCCGGCTCGGACGTCGGCGCGGTGCGCGGCAGTCTCTCCCGCACGATCGGCACGGCATGGACCACCGAACTGCTCACCGTCACCGCGACCGAGCCCTCGGGCCCGGTCGCCGTCGGACAGTCCACTGTGGTCGGCTGGCGGGGCGGGGCAACCACCGGCGACCCGGCGCCGCCACCGGCTCCGGCTCCGGCTGCGCTGGGAGCAACGGCCCCCGCGCAACCGGCCGGAACGGCACCGGAGGAGGAGCCGCCGCCGCTGGCCGACCTCGCGGGCTCCCGCGCCGCCGCCCGCCGCTTCGCCGAATGGCTCGACCTGGCCTTCCACCGTCCCGAACTGCTGGCCCGGCTCGGCACGTCGGGCAGGCTCGGGGTGCTGCTCTCCGGGCCGGAGGGCGCCGGGAAGGCCACGCTCGTCCGGTCGGTGGCGCATGCCGAGGGTGTCCGGGTGGTGAGCGTCGCCGCGCCGAGCATCGCCGTCCTGGAGCCGGACGCCGTGCTCGCGCGTCTCGACACCGCCGTCGAGCAGGCGACCGCCGCCGGGCCGGGCATCCTGCTGATCACCGACGTCGACGCGCTGCTGCCCGCGTCGCAGCCCCCGCCGGTGGCGACCGTGGTGCTCGACCGGTTGCACGCGGCGCTGGATCGCCACGGGTTCGCGGTGGTGGCGACCTCGGCGCACCCGGAGTCCGTCGACCCCCGGCTGCGCGGAGCCGATCTGCTCGACCGCGAGCTGCGGCTGGGGCTGCCCGACACCGAAATCCGCACGGAGCTGCTGCGCGTGCTGTTGCGGGAGGCCCCGCTGGAGCACGGCATCGACCTGGGGGCCATCGCCGAGCGGACTCCCGGGTTCGTCGCGGCCGACCTGGTGGCGCTGCGCCGGGAGGCCGCGTTGCGGGCCGCGCTGCGGCAGCGCGACGGCGCCGACCGGGACGTGGAGCCCCGGATCGCCCAGCGCGACCTGCTCGGCGCGGTGGAGTCGGTGCGGCCCATCTCCATGTCGACCTCGGACACGCTGGCGACCGGCGGGCTCACGCTCGCCGACATCGGCGACATGACCGAGGTCAAGCAGTCGCTGACCGAGGCCGTGCTGTGGCCATTGCGGTACCCGGACTCGTTCTCCCGGCTCGGTGTCGACCCGCCGCGTGGCGTGCTGCTGTACGGTCCACCCGGCGGTGGCAAGACGTTCCTGGTGCGCGCGCTCGCCGGAACCGGAGCGCTGAACGTCTTCGCCGTCAAGGGCGCCGAGTTGATGGACAAGTGGGTCGGCGAGTCGGAGCGTGCCGTGCGGGAGCTGTTCCGCAGGGCTGCCGAGGCCGCGCCCGCGCTGGTGTTCCTGGACGAGATCGACGCGCTCGCGCCCCGGCGCGGCCAGTCCAGCGACTCGGGCGTCGCCGACCGCGTGGTGGCCGCCCTGCTCACCGAGCTGGACGGGGTGGAACCGATGCGCGACGTCGTGGTGCTGGGCGCGACGAACCGGCCCGATCTGGTGGATCCCGCGCTGCTGCGTCCGGGCAGGCTGGAGCGGGTCGTCTACGTGCCGCCGCCGGACGCCGCCGCCAGGGCGGACATCCTGCGTGCCAGCGCGAGGAACACGCCCTTGGCATCCGATGTGGACATCGACGAGCTGGCGTCCACTCTGGAGGGTTATTCGGCCGCCGACTGTGCCGCGCTGATCAGGGAGGGGGCGCTGACGGCGATGCGCGAGTCGCTGGAGGCCAGCGAGGTCACGGCGGCACACCTGGCGAAAGCACGCGACGCCGTGCGCCCCTCCCTCGACCGCGCGCAGCTCGCCGCGCTGGAGTCGTTCGCCGCGAACCGCTGACCGCGAGTCCCTCGCTCAGTCCCGCGAGTGCTGCGTTCGGGCACCCGAATGCCGCGTTCGGGGGCGCGAGTGCCGCATCGGGCTCCGTATCACCTGCTCGCGTGACGCGAGGCCGGACGGTTGACCTGGCTCCCGGGAGCCGCTATACGTTCGCGACGTCCCGCTCCCGGGACAACCCGTTCGACTGGGGGCCGACGCGCGGCGAAAGGAACGAATGAACGACGTACACGGTGACCTCGAGGCGACGCTCGTCCGCCGCCTCGAGGCACGCGGATTCTCCTTCGAACCCGGGGCCCGGCCGGGCGACCACACGGTGGTCCGCGCCGGATCGCTCGACCTGTTCCTTCGGCCGACACTGAGCCTGCCCGCCGACGAGCTCACCGAGTACGTCACGGCGATGGCCGAGGACCTGCGCGACGAGCCGGATCCGCCGGTCGACGCACTGTCGCTTGTGGAAATACACATCGAGGAGGAGCTGACCTCAGTGGATGCCGACGGCCGCAACCACGCCACCGCGGTCGGTGTCCGCCGTGGCCGGGGCGGGCGGGCGGAGTGGTTCGCCGAGCGTGCCGAGCCCGCCGCGGGGCACGCCGTTCCGGTCGAGGACGCCGACCTGGAATGGCGAGCCGACCGGCCCTGAGGGCGCGCGCTACTTGCTCTTGGGCGCGCCGGTGTAGTCGTTGGTGACGATCACGATGACGCCGGGGCTGGAGTCGGCGATGCCCTCGAACCTGGGTTCGACGCGCAGGCCGAACTCCGCGGCGAGCAGCTTGGCCGCCTTCATCTCGCTGGTGCCGGGCCGGTAGTACGCCGTCGACGTGGGGATGATGCCCGAGGAGTAGTTCGACGTCTCCACGACCTTCCAGCCCGCGGCCCGGAACTCGTCCGAGGCGCGGGCGGCGAGCCCGCGGGTGGTGCTGTTGTTGTAGACCCTGACCTCGACGGACTGCGCGACGACCTGCTGGTCGTCGGCTCCGCCGTCGCCGTCGCCGTCGCCGCCGTCTCCCTCACCGGGCTGGCCGGGCCGCGTGGTGCCGGTGCCGCCGGGCTCGGCCGGGGACGTGGGCGCGGGGCTCCGCTCCGTCGCGGTGCCGGGTCCCGTGGTCGTGGGCTGGCCCGGCTGGGTCGGGCCGGGGCTGCCCGGCTGGGTCGTCTCCGACGGTGACGGCGACGGCGCCGCCGTGTCCTCACCGTCGCCGGTCAGCAGCGTCACCCCACCCAGGACGGCGGCGACGACGGCCACGGCGAGCAGGCCCAGCCCGGCCGCACGGGCCGGCCGGGACAGTCCGTCGAAGATGCTCATGGAAGTTCAATCCCCAACCGCCGTGCCGCCCGGGTGCGCTGCCTCGCGGCGCGCGACTTCCGGAGGCGCTTGACCAGCATGGGATCCGAGCGCATGGCTTCCGGCTTGTCGATGAGCTGATTCAGGATCTGGTAGTAGCGCGTGGGCGACATGGCGAACAGCTCGCGGATGGCCCGTTCCTTCGCACCGGCGTACTTCCACCACTGGCGCTCGAAGGCGAGCACCTCCTGCTCCCGTTGCGAGAGGCCCTCCGCCGGTTGACCGGCAGGGGCGGGCGGGGACGGCTGGCCCTCCCGGGCCGTCGACTCCGCGGCGTCCATCTGGCTCCTCGCAATCTGGCAAATCACACGGCTGTCGTCCGCCGCCGCCATTAGATCACGGTCGCGGGGGCGTGTGCCGATACCACGCCCGGCGCGTCCGGAGGTCCGTGATCTCGGTAGCATGAACGGTCGTGACCGTCCACGCCATCCGCATCGCCGGTGACCCCGTGCTGCACCATCCCACCCGCGAGGTGGAGAAGTTCGACGACGGGTTGCGCAGGCTCACCGACGACATGTTCGAGACGATGTACGCCGCGGAAGGGGTCGGCCTCGCCGCCAACCAGATCGGCGTCGATCTCCGCGTCTTCGTCTACGACTGCCCCGACGACCAGGGCGTCCGGCACAAGGGCCTCGTGGTCAACCCGAAGCTGGAGACCTCGGAGGTCCCGGAGACGATGCCCGACCCCGACGACGACTGGGAGGGCTGCCTCTCCGTCCCGGGTGAGTCGTTCCCGACCGGCAGGGCCTCATGGGCGAAGGTGACCGGATTCGATCTCGAGGGCAACCCCGTCGAGGTGGAGGGCACCGGCTACTTCGCGCGGTGCCTGCAGCACGAGACCGACCACCTGGACGGTTACCTCTACCTCGACCGGCTCGTCGGCAGGCACGCCCGCGCCGCCAAGAAGATGCTCAAGGCGAACAAGTGGGGCGTTCCGGGCCACAGCTGGCTGCCCGAACCCGCCGACGCCTGACCGCCATTGCCGGACACAAAAGGATCACGATAGGGTCACCGCGAGGCAACGAACACCAGCGTAGTGCGCGAATCGCCCTCGGACCGGTCGGCCGGCCGCCACTGGTCCGCTGCCCACCCACGCGGTCGCGAGGGCTGTTCGCCCGGAGAGGCGGGCATGACCGAAGAGGGCCAGGGCAGGGGCGCGTTCAACTCGGCAACGGGCCGCTCGCTGGAGAGCGACCACGGCAAACCTCGTTACCTGGCTTATCAGCGGGAACTCATCCGCCCCCACTGCGGGCGTTCGGTGCTGGAGGTGGGCGCGGGTCTCGGGGAGTTCGCGGAGGGGTTCACCGGCCTCGACCGCTTCGTGGTCACCGACGTGGACCCCGACGCGGTGCAGCAGCTGAAGTCCCGCTTCGCGGACCGCACGGAGGTCGAGGTCCAGCAGTTCGACATCGACGGGCACAGCACGCTCGGCACACCGGTCGAGACGCTCATCGCCATCAACGTGCTCGAACACATCGCCGACGACGTCGACGCCCTGCGCTGTCTCGCCAAGTCGGTGACCGGCACCGGGAACATCGTGCTGTTCGTGCCCGGCTACGAGCAGCTCTACGGTGACTTCGACCGCAAGGTCGGTCACTGGCGCCGGTACACCCCGGCCACGGTCGCCGGGGCGGCGCGGGACGCCGGGCTCACCGTCGAGGTGGCCAGGCCGGTGAACTTCCTCGGCGCCTTCGCGTGGTGGGCCGCGGTACGCAAGGGCGGGGTCGGCGCCCCCGACCGCAGGCTGGTCGCCGCCTACGACCGGTTCGTCGTACCGGTGACCAGGGCGATCGAGAACCGCGTCCGCGTCCCGTTCGGCCAGTCGGTACTCTGCGTGGCCCGCAAGTCGGCGGTCTGAGCCCCGGCGGTACGCACCGTCCCGCTCCGCCGTCCGCGAACACGCGGCACGGTTCCGCTTGGTGAGCGCACACTGGTTACCGGTGTAACGGTGTAATCAGGGTGGTGATGCGGGTGGCCGACGACGAGGCGCTCGACGCCTACTCCCGCGCGGTGACGTCCGTCGCCCGCTCCGTCGCGCCGCACGTCGCCAGCGTGCGTCTCGCCCGGGGCAGCGGTTCCGCCGTGGTGTTCACCGACGACCGGCACCTGCTCACCAACGCCCACGTGGTGGGCGGTGCCCGGCACGGTACGGCCACCTTCGCCGACGGCGGCGAGGCGGAGTTCGACGTGGTCGGCGCCGACCCGCTGTCCGACCTCGCCGTGCTGCGCGCCCGCGCCGGGACCCCGCCCGCCGCCGTGCTCGGGAACGCGGACACGCTCGTCGTCGGCCAGCTCGTGGTGGCCGTCGGCAGCCCGCTCGGCTTCGCCGGGTCGATCACCGCGGGGGTCGTGAGCGGGCTCGGCCGGGCACTGCCGGTGCGCCAGGGCCGCGCGGCCCGGGTCATCGAGGACGTGATCCAGACGGACGCCGCGCTCAACCCGGGCAACTCCGGTGGCGCGCTGGCCGACCCGGCAGGCCGCGTCGTGGGCATCAACACGGCCGTCGCCGGTTTCGGCCTCGGCCTCGCCGTCCCGATCAACCCGACGACCCGCCGGATCGTCGACACGCTGCTCGTGGAGGGCCGGGTACGGCGGGCCTACCTCGGGCTGGTCGGCGTGCCCGCGCCCCTGCCGGACGACGTCGCGGAGCGCACCGGCCAGCGCGCGGGGCTGCGCGTGGTCGAGGTCGTCCGGGGCGGGCCGGCCGAGCGGGCCGGGCTGCGGGCAGGCGACCTCGTGCTGACCGTCGGCCGCGAGCGGGTCGCCGACGCGCAGGGCATCCAGCGGCAGCTCTTCGGCGAGGTCATCGGCCTGACGCTGCCGGTGACGGTGCTGCGCAACGGGGCGATGGTGGACGTGCTCGCGAAGCCGACCGAACTTGCGGGTTGAGGTCTGCGGTGCCGCATGGCATGGTCGGAAGGACAACCACACACCTCGCGGGAGCTCGCGCCTTGGCGGGCTGAGAGGGCGGCTGGTGTTCCGTCGAACCCGGTGCCGCCGACCGCATGAACCTGACCGGGTAATGCCGGCGTAGGGAGTGATCTTCTTGACGACCCTGGAAAACCGCGGCACCGACTTTCAGCCCACTGTCACCACCGGACCGATCACCGGTTCGCGCAAGGTCTACCACCAGACCGAGTCCGGGCTGCGGGTACCGGCCCGCAGGGTGGACCTCAGCAACGGCGAGCACTTCGACGTCTACGACACCTCGGGCCCCTACACGGACCCGGAAGCCGGCATCGACGTCCACAAGGGACTTCACCCGCTGCGTGCGGGCTGGACCGACGGCCGCGAGCACAACACCCAGCTCGGCTGGGCGAAGGCGGGCGTCATCACCAGGGAGATGGAGTTCATCGCGGCCCGCGAGCGGGTCGACCCGGAGTTCGTGCGCGCCGAGGTGGCGCGCGGGCGGGCGGTGATCCCCGCCAACCGCAGGCATCCCGAGTCCGAACCCATGATCATCGGGAAGAACTTCCTGGTGAAGGTCAATGCCAACATGGGCAACTCCGCCGTGTGGTCTTCGGTCGAGGAAGAGGTCGAGAAGATGGTGTGGGCGACCCGCTGGGGCGCCGACACGATCATGGACCTCTCCACCGGCAAGCGGATCCACGAGACGCGGGAATGGATCATCCGCAACTCACCGGTGCCGGTGGGCACCGTGCCCATCTACCAGGCACTGGAGAAGGTGGACGGCGAGCCCGAGAAGCTCAGCTGGGAGATCTACCGGGACACGGTGATCGAGCAGTGCGAGCAGGGTGTCGACTACATGACCGTGCACGCGGGCGTCCTGCTGCGGTACGTGCCGCTGACGGCCAACCGGACGACCGGGATCGTCTCCAGGGGCGGCTCCATCATGGCCGCCTGGTGCCTCGCCCATCATCAGGAGTCGTTCCTCTACACGCACTTCTCCGAGCTGTGCGAGATCCTGCGCTCGTACGACGTCACGTTCTCCCTCGGTGACGGGCTGCGCCCCGGCTCGATCGCCGACGCCAACGACCGTGCGCAGTTCGCCGAGCTGGAGACGCTCGGCGAGCTGACCCACATCGCGCGGGAGCACGATGTGCAGGTGATGATCGAGGGCCCCGGCCACGTGCCCATGCACAAGATCAAGGAGAACGTGGAGCTGGAGGAGAAGCTCTGCGGCGAGGCGCCGTTCTACACGCTCGGTCCACTGGCGACGGACATCGCCCCGGCGTACGACCACATCACCTCGGCCATCGGAGCCGCGCAGATCGGCTGGTACGGCACGGCGATGCTGTGCTACGTCACGCCGAAGGAGCACCTCGGCCTGCCGAACCGGGACGACGTGAAGACCGGCGTGATCACGTACAAGATCGCCGCGCACAGCGCCGACCTCGCCAAGGGGCACCCGTACGCGCAGGAGTGGGACGACGAGCTGTCCAAGGCACGCTTCGAGTTCCGCTGGAACGACCAGTTCAACCTGGCGCTCGACCCGGACACCGCGCGGTCGTTCCACGACGAGACGCTGCCCGCCGAGCCGGCGAAGACCGCGCACTTCTGCTCGATGTGCGGCCCGAAGTTCTGCTCGATGCGGATCACGCAGGATGTCCGCAAGTACGCCGAGGAACACGGTCTGACCTCGGTCGAGGCGATCGAGGCAGGCATGCGGGAGAAGGCCGAGGAATTCGAGGCCCACGGCAACCAGGTGTACCTGCCGGTGGTCGACAAGGCATGAGCCCGACCCCACGGACCGCCCTCACCATCGCCGGATCCGACTCCGGCGGTGGTGCGGGGATCCAGGCCGACCTGCGCACGTTCTTCGCGTGCGGTGTGCACGGGATGACGGCGATCACGGCGGTGACCGTGCAGAACTCCCTCGGCGTGCAGGGATTCACCGAGATCCCGGTCGACACGGTGACCGCCCAGATCAAGGCCGTCTCCGGCGACATGGGCGTCGACGCGGCGAAGACGGGGATGCTCGCCACCGCCGAGATCATCGAGGAGGTCGCGAAGACCTTCGAGGAGGTCCACATCGGACGGCACGCGGAGAAGCCGCTCGTCGTGGATCCGGTCGCGGCTTCGATGCACGGGGACGCGTTGCTCAGAGAGGAGGCGCTCGAGGCCATCCGCTCCGAGCTGTTCCCGCGCGCCACGCTGGTGACACCGAACCTGGACGAGGTGCGGCTGCTCACCGGGATCACCGTGACCGACGGCGGCAGCCAGCGGGAGGCGGCGAAGGCGCTGATCGATCTCGGCCCGCAGTGGGTGCTGGTGAAGGGCGGGCACATGCACGGCGACCCGCGCTGCGTCGACCTGCTCTCCGACGGGGTGCAGTTCGTCGAGCTGTCCGGGACCAGGTACGACACCGAGCACACCCACGGCGGCGGTGACACGCTGGCGGCGGCGATCACGGCGTCCCTGGCCAAGGGTCTCGGCGTGCCGGACGCCGTCGCGGCCGGCAAGCGGTTCATCGAGCGGTCCGTCGCCGAGTCGTACCCACTCGGCGGCGGCGTCGGGCCGGTGTCCCCGTTCTGGCGCCTGGCCCACGACGACTGAACAGCGCTCAACCGCGCGGGAGGACCTGGGAGAGCACATTCGGCAGGCCGGTCCAGTCGGACGTGACCACGGACGCGTGCGCCGCGGCGAGTTCGGCGACCCGCCGCAGTGCCTCCGCCTCGGTCGGCGTCCGCGCGTCGATCCCCGGGGCGACGGCGTGCGCGTCGGTCATCACCAGCAGGTAGTGGTTGTCGTCGTACCAGGCGGTGTCCACGTGTTCGACGTAGGTCGCGGCGTCGCCGTCGAACACGACGAACCAGGGCCGCAGCCCGGCGTCGGCGTACCGCGTGCGGGGGTCGCCGGACGCGGCGTTGTGCACGGCGGGAAACACCTGCGCCTCGGCGAGCCTGCCCGCCGCGTGCAGGGACCGCAGGCGCTGCGCGATCTCGACGTCGGTGCGCAGGGTGTCGGTCGGGTTCCGCTCCTCGACGGTGCCCGGAATGGCCTCGACGATCACCTTGCCCCGCAGGGACTCCCGCGACGGCCAGTTGTCCGCCCTGGCCGCGGCGTCCAGTGTGGAGTGTCCACCGAGCAGGTCGGCCGGCCGGAACACGGCGTCGCCGAGCCGGTCGCGGAGCACGGAGTCCAGCTCGTCGGGACCCAGTCCCCGGTTGTTCGCGAAACCGGTCTTCATCTCCAGTTTCAGCAGGATCGGCCCGCTTCCGGGATGCGCGTCGAGCCACACCCGGATGTCGTCGAGGCAGTGTTCGAGGTTCTTGTTCCGGGTGCCGGTGTACAGGTCGTCCGGCGAGTCGGCGACCACGCAGTTGTTGTCGTTGCCGAGCGGGTCGCCGTGGCTGACCTTCCACTCCCTGGTGATGATGTTGGGCCACACGTCCAGCTCGATCAGCGCCGCGCCCGCGTCGAGCGCCTGCGCCAGGTAGGTGTACGCACCACGCTCGTAGGTGTTGTGCACACCGACCGTCGTCGTGCCCGACACCCGCACCGGATCGGCCGCCACCACCGTGCCGCCGAACAGCACGATCGCCGTTGCCGTGCCCAGAACCCTCGAGAACAACCGCACCGCCCGCCCCTTTCGCTCACCCGGTCGCCGATCATGGTCGGCGCGGTTTGCCCACCGGTGAAGCGGAAGCAACCGGACGGCCTACGACGATCGACGTGCGCCACCCGCCACGTCGAGATCGTGAACCGGGGATGAACGAACGGTGCTTCCCCGTGATCAGGCGCGGCCGCGCTCGTAGGCTGTTCGATCCACGGGGATCGACGAGAGAGCGCGCATGGGGCCGGGTCAGACACTGCAGGCACTCGCCGAGCTACTCGGCTCGGGACAGGGCAGCGTGGTCCTGGGCGTCGCGGCGCTGCTCGCCATCGCCTCGCCGATCGTCGACCGCTACGTCATCCGGCGCAAACGCGTGCACTACCGCGTCCAGTACAACTCGAAGATCGGGCTGAGCCCGGTCGACCTGCACGACGGCAATGGCGCGGCCCGCCACGCCGACCCGCGCCTGCTGCACATCGCGGAGTTGCTGGACCGGATGAGCATCGTGGTCATCCGGGTGCGCAACACCGGGAGTTTCGACATCGAGCCGAAGGACTTCGGCAGGCCGCTGGAGTTCACCTTCGGCCGCAGGGTGATCTGGGACGCGCGCATCTCCGAGCCGTCCGTCGAGGAGCATCGCGGTGAGCTGACCGACGCGCTCGAGTTCTTCTCGGTCGACGGTGACGCCGGTGATCCCGGCGAGACGGGCAAGCTCACGAAGGTGCGGACCTCGCTCGGCCAGCGACTGTCCGCGTGGCTCGGCAACTCCGCCTCCGGCGAGCCGCCACCCGCTCCGCCACCGCAGTGGCACGGGGTCCGGCTGAGCCGGTTGTCCCTGGAACGCAAGGAGAAGTTCAAGCTCGTCGTGGTCCTGCGGGAACCCGACGGCAACCGGCACGGCGAGATCACGAAGGTCGTCGAGCGGTCCGGGCACCTGCCGGGCGGCCGGATCAAGGACGACCGCAAGCTGCGCCGGATCACCTGGCCGGTGGTCACGGCCACGTTCGGCGTGCTGCTGACCGGGGCGTTGCTCGCCACCGTGCTGACCAGCGCCTCCCGGCAGGTCACCGACCCGACACTGCAATGCGCGGACGGCACCCTGCGCATCGTCGGCTCCAGCGCGTTCACGCCCGCGGTGAGTGACATCGCCGGTGAGTACTCCCGCGTGTGCGGCGCCGACGTGACCACCGAGGCGACCGGCAGCATCGACGGCGTCCGGCTGCTGGCGAACCTCGACCAGGCGGAGCGGGGCACGCTGGCCGCGCTGTCCGACGGCCGGGCGGGCGAGCCGGGGCGGCAGCTCGTTGCCCAGGCGGTCGCGGTGATCGTGTACACGGTCGTCGTGAACGACTCGGTGGGCGTGGATCGGCTCACCCTGGAACAGGTCAGGGGCATCCACTCCGGCCGGTACCGGGATTGGAACCAGATCCGCCGCGGCCCCTCGCTGCCCATCCGCATCGTCGGACGCGGCCAGGAGTCCGGTTCCCGGCGCACGTTCGAGCGGACCGTGCTCGACGGCCCGGAGGGCGGCCTCTCGTCCGACTCGTGCGAGCGGCGCGACCGTGGCGCCTCGGCGCCCGTGATCCGCTGCGAGCGTGGCAGCGAGGCCGACGTCCTCGCCGAGGTCGCGGACACCGAGGGCGCGATCGGATACGCCGACCTGCCGTCCGCGAGGGCGGCCCGCACCGGTGGACTCCCGATCACGGTCGTGGAGCTGGACGAGAACTACCCGGACGTCAGCGACATCCCCAACGGCTACCCGTTCTGGACGATCGAGTACCTCTACACCCTCGGTGTGCCGGAGAACGGATCGCTGCTGCGTTACTTCATCGACTACCTGCGCAGCGGCACCGCCCGCGCCGCGCTGCAGGACGCCGGGTACGTGCCGTGTGTGCGCCGGGACGGCCGGGTGCACCACCTCTGCCGCGGCTGAGCGCACCCACCGGCCACACTGGGCGGATGAGCCAGACACCACGCCCACCGGCCGCGCTGACGATCGCGGGCTCGGACTCCGGCGGTGCCGCGGGGCTGCAGGCCGACCTGCGAACGTTCCTGACCTGCGGGGTGCACGGCCTCGTCGCCGTCACCGCGGTCACCGTGCAGAACACGCTCGGGGTGCACGACCGCGCCGACATCCCCGCGCCCGTCGTCGCCGCGCAGATCGACGCCGTCGCCGGCGACATGGGCCTGGAGGCGGCCAAGACCGGGATGCTGGCGTCCGCCGACATCATCCGCGCGGTGGCACGCGCATGCGAGGAGAACGGCATCGGCGGCGACGGCACGGTGCCGTTCGTGGTGGACCCGGTGGCCGCGTCCATGCACGGGCATCCGCTGTTCGACGAGGCGGGCCTGGCGGCCCTGCGGGACGAGCTGCTGCCGAGGGCGACCGTGCTCACCCCGAACCTGGACGAGGTGCGGCTGCTCACCGGGATCCGCGTCACCGGGCGCGAGCAACTGCGGGAGGCCGCGGTCGCCCTGCACGCGCTCGGGCCGCGGACCGTGCTCGTCAAGGGCGGGCACCTGGTCGCCGACCCGGAGTGCGTCGACGTGCTCTACGACGGCGAGACCTTTGTCGAACTGCCCGGGCCGCGGGTGGCGACCCCGCACACGCACGGCGCGGGCGACGCGATGGCATCGGCGCTCACGGCGGGCCTCGCCCGGGGCATGCCGGTGCCCGAGGCCGCCCGGTTCGCGAAGTGGTACGTCGGCAACGCCGTCGAGCACGCCTATCCGATGGGCGCGAAGGTCGGCCCCGTTTCCGCGTTCTGGCGCCTCGCCCCGGAATAGCCCGTTACGATGCGCCGCGTGAGGTGGCGGGAACGGGTACGGCGGCTCGTCGACGACCGAAGGTTCGGCAACTTCATCATCGCGGTGATCATCGCGAACGCGGCGACCCTCGCACTGGAGACATTCCCGTCGATTCTGGACAGTCACGGCGGACTGCTGCACACGCTCGACTACCTCGCGCTCGGGATCTTCGTCGCGGAGCTGAGTGCCCGCTGCTACGCCTACCGCGGGGCGTTCTTCCGCGACGCCTGGAACATCTTCGACCTCGTCGTGGTCGGGATCGCGCTCGTACCGGCCACCGGACCGTTCGCCGTGCTGCGGGCGCTGCGGATCCTCCGGGTGCTGCGGCTGGTGTCGTTGGTGCCGTCCATGCGGAAGGTCGTGGCCGGGCTGCTCGCGGCCGTGCCCGGGATGGCCTCGATCGCCGCGCTGCTCGGCCTGGTGATCTTCGTCGCCGGGGTCATGGCGACCAAGCTGTTCGGCGGTATCGCGCCCGGCGACTTCGGCGACCTCGGCACGTCGCTGTTCACGCTGTTCCAGGTGATGACCGGGGAGTCGTGGCCGGACATCGCCGACGCGGTGATGGCGGAGGCGCCGCTGGCGTGGATCTTCTTCGTCGTCTACATCCTGGTGTCCAGCTTCGCGGTGCTGAACCTGTTCATCGCGGTGATCGTCAGCGCGATGGAGGACCAGCTGCGCGACGAGATCCGGGAGGAGGAGGACAAGCAGACCGCGCTGCAGCAGTCCGCGAACCAGGAGATCCTGGCCGAGCTGCGGGCCCTGCGGGCCGAGGTGGCCGAGCTGCGGGCCCACCGCGAACTCGACCCGAGCTGAAGCGTCACTCGTCGTCGAGCAGGGCTTCCAGCGCGGGCAGTGCGGCGGTGAGCGCCTCCCGGTGCTCGGGCGAGAGCCGTTCGATCCGCTTGCCCAGCTCGTGCACGCGTGTGGAGCGCACACCCGAGAGCAGCCGCTCCCCCTCCTCGGTGACGGTCGCCAGCCAGGCCCTGCGGTCCACCGGGTCCGACTCCCTGCGCACGTAACCGGCCTCGACGAGGGCCGCCACGATGCGCGACATCGTCGCCGCAGCGACCCCTTCCTTGGCGGCGAGGTCACCCAGCCGCAGCTGGCCGCACCGGGACAGCGTGGCGAGCGCCGAGATCGCGCCGTGTCCCGGCCCCGGCGTGCCGGCCTGCCGCAACGACCGGGAGAGCCGACCGATGGCGAGGAACAACCTGTTCGGGATGTCCTGCGATGACGAGGTGGTCACCTGGGCGCTCCTCCGTCCGCGCTCGGCCTGAAGTGCCGTACACCATACGTGGCCGTCGGCGGCGTCCTCACCGAGGTGGGCTGGACGCCTGCGCCCAGAATCGCTGGGGGACGCGCCCGGCTGCCCTGGCGAGCCTGCCCGCGGTGACCGCGGACCGCATCGCGTACGCCATCCGCTCCGGGTCCTGCGCCCTGGTGACCGCGGTGGACAGCAGCACCGCGTCGCAGCCGAGCTCCATCGCCAGTGTCGCGTCGGAGGCGGTGCCAATCCCGGCGTCGAGGATGATCGGCACCCCGGCGCGGGCCACGATCAGCTCGATGTTGTGCGGGTTGCGGATGCCGAGGCCGGTCCCGATCGGCGCGCCGAGCGGCATCACCGCGGCGCAGCCCGCCTCCTCCAGCCGCAGGGCGAGCACCGGGTCGTCGTTGGTGTAGACGAGCACGGTGAAGCCGTCGGCCACGAGCTGCTCCGCCGCGTCCAGCGTCTCGACCGGGTCGGGCAGCAGGGTGCGGTCGTCGGCGTGCACCTCCAGCTTCACCAGGTCGGTGTCGAGCGCCTCGCGCGCGAGCCTGGCCGTGAGCACCGCCTCGGCGGCGCTGCGGCAGCCCGCGGTGTTGGGCAGCAGCGTGATGCCGAGCCGCCGCAGCAGTTCCAGCACACCCGACCCGCCCTCGGTGTCGGCTCGGCGCATCGCGACCGTGGTGAGCTCCGTGCCCGAGGCGACGAGCGCACGCTCCAGCACGGTCAGGTTGCTCGCGCCGCCGGTGCCGATGATGAGCCGCGAGCCCAGCTTGTGCTCGCCGATCACCAGCTGGTCGCCGTCGGTCAGGACTTCGTCGGTCATCGTCAGCCTCCCTGCACCGCGGTGAGGATCTCCAGCCGGGCGCCGTCCGGCACCACGGCACCTGCCCAGTCGCCCCGGCGCACGACCTGCCCGTCGAGCGCGACCGCGACACCCTGCCGTGCGGTTCCCAGCGCCTCCAGCACGTCGGCGACCGTGGTGCCCTCGGGGAACTCCCTGGCGTCCCCGTTGACGTGTACTCGCATCACACCCGCTCCCTGGTTCCGTCCCGATCGGGCCGCGCCGCCGTCACCGGGGCCGGTGGCCGCCCGCCGTCGAGCAGCGCGAGCACGGCGTCCGCGGTGACGGGCGCCAGCAGCAGCCCGTTGCGGTGGTGCCCGGTGGCCGCGAGGACCCCGTCCCCCAGCGCACCGATGTACGGCAGGTTGTCGGCGCTGGCCGCGCGCAGCCCCGCCGCCGTCTCGACGAGCTCGTACTCGGCGATCGCGGGGAAGACGCGTTCGGCGCCCTCCAGCAGCTCGCGCGCGCCCCGTGCGGTCACCGTCGAGTCGAACCCGGACTCGTACTGCGTCGCACCGAGCACCAGCTCGCCGTGCTCGCGCGGCACGAGGTACACCGGCCTGCCCTCGACGACCGCCCGGACGGTGCGCCGCGGTGGGGGCAGGGTGCCCCGGCGGGCACGCAACCGCAGGATCTCTCCCTTCAACGGGCGTACCCGGTCGGCGAGCTCCGGATGCAGCCGCGCGCTCCACGCGCCCGCGGCGAGCAGCACGACGTCGAACGCGTGCTCGGCGGCGTGGGTGCGCACGCTGGTGGCGGAAACGCCGACGGCCTGCTCGGCCAGGAACCGCGCGCCGTGCCGCCGCGCCGCCGCCGCCAGCGCGTCGAGCAGCATGCGGTTGTCGACGGCCAGGTCACCGGGCACGAGCAGGCCGCCGCGGACGGCGCCGCTGAGCCCCTGCTCGGTACGCCGCAGTTCCCGGCCGTTCACCCACGTCACCTCGCGGCCGAGGCCGCGCAGGTACCGCGCGAGCACGTCGAGCTGGTCGGCGTCGGCCCGGTCGAACGCGGCGACGACGGTTCCGGCGAGCGAAAGGCCGGGGTCGACGCCCTCGGCCTTCAGCTCCTCGGCGAAGGCGGGCCAGCGGCGCAGGGACTCCTCGCCGAGTTCGAGCACCGCCTCCTCGCCGGGCCAGGCCTCCGTGACGGGGGCAAGCATGCCGCCCGCGACCCACGAGGCGCCCCTGCCTGGTGCGGGATCGACCACGGTCACCCGGTGTCCCGCGGCGACGGCCCGCCACGCCACGGCGAGGCCGATCACACCGGCACCGACGATCGCGAGGTTGGTCTTGTCACTCATCGAAAATCACGCTCCCTGCGCCGGCATGACCCGGATCAGGTTCCACGGTCGGAGCGGCGGCTCCCTCTCAGCCCGTGCCTCGGGCTCCCGTGCGGACCCCTCCCACGGTACAGGGCGGTACTACTGTGGCGCCATGCCCGGCCTCAACGGTGACCAGATCAGGCAGCGACTCGCCGGTGCCAGGTTGTACCTGTGCACCGACGCCCGGCGTGAGCGCGGCGACCTCGCCGAGTTCGTCCGCGCCGCCCTCGCCGGTGGCGTCGACATCGTCCAGTTGCGCGACAAGTCCGGCGGCGCCCCGCTGGAGGCGAAGCAGGAGCTGGCCGCGCTGGAGGTGCTGGCGCAGGCGTGCGCCGAGCACGGAGCGCTGCTGTCGGTGAACGACCGTGCGGACATCGCGCTCGCCGTCGGCGCGGACGTGCTGCATCTCGGCCAGGACGACCTCCCGGTGCCGCTGGCTCGCCGGATCCTGGGCGACGAGCCGGTGATCGGCCGCTCGACGCACTCGCTCGACCAGGCGCGGGCGGCCGCGGCGGAGCCCGGCGCCGACTACTTCTGCGTGGGCCCGTGCTGGCCGACGCCCACCAAGGAGGGCCGCACCGCACCCGGCCTCGGTCTGGTCAGGGACGTGGTGGGGCGGGTCGGCACCGACCGGCCGTGGTTCGCGATCGGCGGGATCGACCGGCAGCGGCTGCCGGAGGTACTGGCCGCGGGCGCGGACCGGGCGGTGGTGGTGCGGGCCATCACCGAGGCCGCCGACCCCCGGGCCGCCGCCGCGGCGCTGAAGGCAGGCCTCACCGCCCCGCCCACGTGACCAGGAACATCACCCACACGCGCCTCTCCCGCCCCACTGATGCGAAGCGAGGGAGCTTTACTACCGTCAGACGGCAGTAAAGCTCCCTCGCTCTCCCGCTCAGGGCGAGGGTTCGGTCTGCGGCTCCGTGGCGGTCTGCTCGCCCGGCTCGCCGGTCGGCTCCTGCTCCTCCTCCGCGGGCGTGCTCGGCTCCGTCGGCTCGGAGGTCTCCGTCGGCTCGCTCTCCTGCGTCTCGGTGGGGCTGTCGGAGGTGGTCGGCGCGACCGGCTGCTCCTGGCGCTGGTCGTCGCCGGGCGCCCGCTCCGTGCCACCCGAGTCGCCGGAGCCGCCCGAGCCGCCGCCGCTGACCAGCCTGCTCACCGTGCTGCCCGATCCTCCGTCGAGGGCGCGCCCGCTGACCTGCTCGAAGGCGGTTACCGCGCCCATCCCGATGACGAACGCCAGCGCGCTCGTGGCAAGCAGCAGCGGCCAGCGCCGGCGCAGCCAGCCGAGGACGCCGTTGCGCCCGGCGGGCGCCTCCCCCGCGTCCTCGGGCTTGGGCAGGAACACCGTCGGTTCGTCGGAGCCGGGCGGGTCCTGCCCCGGCAGCGGCAGGTACCGGGTCGCCTCCGTGCTGGCCCACGGCGCTCCGGCTCGCTCGAAGGCGCGGGTCCGCCGGGTCCCCGGCACCTGCTTGTAGGTGAAGGTGTGGTGTCCCGGCACCTGACGCTGGGTCTCGGCGGGCAGCACGCGCAGCGCCATCTCCTTGGTTCGCCGCGCCGCGTGTTTGGTGCGCTCCATCGACCGCAGCAGCAGCTCGCTGCCGACGGTGGTCACCACGCTGAGCACGCCCGCGCCCACCACGGTCCCGTACACCCCGAGCGACGACGCGAGGAAGGCGGCCAGGATGGCCGCGAGGGCGGCCGCGGCCACCTGTGCCAGCCGGATACCGGACGACCGCCCCGACGATTCGGAGGATTCCGCCTCCGTCTTGTCCGGCGCGCCGGCTGCTTCCTCGGTGCTCGGCTTTCTCGAGTTCTGGTCGGCCATGATTCCGATCTGCTCGCACTCCCCGTCGTTCCCCACCCTCAACGGTTGTATCGCCGTTTTCGCTCCCGATGTTGCCACGGAGTGAGCACGAACACTATGTCCACAATAGACGCTGAAATTTCAGCTTCCCTTGACATCGGAATCCGCGTTCCGGGGAATGTTCGGAGGACCGTCCACGCCACAGTGCATGCGTTCGGCCGGGGGCGCGGCGGATTGCCTGGAAAGGACGTCATTGCGAATTCCGGTGGCGAGCAGCGCGCCCAGCACGGCCAGCCCGGCGGCGGCGAGCAACGCGGTGCGCCACCCCGCCGTCAGGGCCTCCGGGTCGGCGTACGCGGTGCCGGTGAGCCCGGCGACGGCAGGCAGCAGGGCGACCGCGAGCAGGCTCCCGGTCCTGGCGATGGCGTTGTTGACGCCGGAGGCCACGCCCGCGTACCGGTCGGGCGCTGCGGCGAGCACGGTGGACGTCACGGGCGCCACCACCGTGGCCAGGCCGAGGCCGAACACCGCGACCGCGGGCAGCACGGCGCCGACGTAGGAAGCACCTGGCTCCACCCTGCGCAGCAGGAGCATCCCGGTCGCGATGAGCAGCGGGCCGAGTACCAGCTGCGCCTTCGGCCCGATCCGCTGGGCGAGTGCCCCGGACCGGCCGGAGAGGGCGAGCATCAGCAGGGTGATCGGCAGCCCCGCCGCGCCCGCCGCCGTCGGCGAGTACCCGAGCGACACCTGCAGTTGCAGGACCAGCAGCATCAGGACGCCGCCGAGCCCCGCGTAGACGGCGAGCGTCAGCCCGTTGGCCAGCACGAACGTGCGCTCGGTGAACAGCACGGGCGGCACGAGCGGATTCCGGGAGCGGAGCTGGCGGTGGACGAAGGCGCCGAAGGCCAGCACCCCGGCGACCGCCGCACCGACGACGAGCACGTCACCCGCGCCGCGCACCGGGCCCTCGACGAGCGCCGCGGTGATGCCCGCGAGTCCCGCCGCCGCGAGCACCGAGGACAGCACGCCGGGCCTGCGCTGCCCCCGCTCGTCGCGTGATTCCGGCACGTAGCGGCGCGCGAGCCAGACACAGCCGACGGCGACGGGCACGTTGACGAGAAACGCGAGCCGCCACGACCACGCCTGCACCAGCAGCCCGCCCACGAGCGGGCCGATCGCGGCCGCGATCCCGCCCAGCCCGGACCACACGCCGATCGCCCGCGCCCGCTGCGAGCGCTCGAACGTCGCCTGCAGGATCGCCAGGGAGCCGGGGGTGAGCAGCGCGCCGCCGATGCCCTGGACGATCCGCGCGGCGATCAGCAGCCCAGGCGTCGGCGCCGCGGCGCACAACACGGAGGCCATCCCGAACCACACGACGCCGACGACGAACACCCTGCGCCTGCCGTAGCGGTCGGCGAGCGCGCCCGCGATGAGGATGAGCGAGGCCAGCGAGAGCAGGTAGCCGTCGAGGATCCACTGCAGGCCGGAGACCGAGGCGCCCAGCTCCGCGCCGATCCGGGGCAGCGCCACGTTGACGACCGTGCTGTCGAGCATGGCCATCCCCGAGCCGAGGATGGTCGTGGCCAGCACGCCGCGTGCGGCCGCGCTACCCCAGGTGACGGTTCCCCCGGGCGTGCTCACCTCACGGGCGGCGCAGGGTCGTGACGAACTTGTACCGGTCGCCGCGGTAGATCGAGCGCACGTACTCCACCGGCTTGCCGTCGGTGGCGAACGAGTGCCGGGAGAGCAGGAGCACCGGCATGCCGACGTCGGCGCCGAGCAGCTCCGCCTCCTGCGGGCCCGCCAGCGAGGTCTCGATGGTCTCCTCCGCGCGGTCGAACTCCACCCCGTAGCGCTCCCGCAACACGGCGTAGAGGGAGCCGCCCTCCGACACGTACTTGCGCAGACCGCGGAACCGGGCCAGCGGCAGGTGCGTGGTCTCGAGCGCCATCGGCTCACCGTCGGCGAGCCGCAGCCGGTGCAGGCGCAGCACCTTGGCCCCGGTGCGGATCCCGAGCAGCTTCGGCAGCTCCCCCTCGGCGTGCAGTTCCTCGACCTCGAGCAGCTGGGAGGACGGTTCGCGGCCCTGCGCCCGCATGTCCTCCGTGTACGAGGACAGCTGCAGCCGCTGCGCCACCTTCGGCTCGGCGGCGAACGTGCCCTTGCCCTGCACCCGGTGCAAGCGCCCCTCGGCGGTCAGGTCGGCCAGGGCCTGGCGGACGGTCGTGCGGGAGACGTTGAAGTCGCTCGCGAGCGCCCGCTCGGTGGGGATGGGCGAGCCGGGCGGCATCGCCTCGAGCAGGTCGAGCAGATGCTGCTTCAGTGCCCAGTACTTCGGTTCGCGCTGGCCCCGCGTGCCGGACACCGAGTCCGGCGAGCCACCGGCAACCGCCTCCAACATGACGACTCCTCCACTGCTGCGCGCGAATCCCTCACTGTGAAAAGTACCCTTCGGAGGGTACGTTGCATCGCGGCTACTATTGGTCTAGACCTCAATGGGTGACGGAGAGGACCATCGTGAGCGAGCGCAAGCCCGGCCCTGGCGAGTACATGGCCGCCGAGATCGCCGAGCAGCCCGGCAGGCTGGCCCGGATCGCCGAGGCCCGCGACGGCGTCGTGGAGGTCGCCCGCGCCATCGCCGACCGGCCACCCCGGTTCGCGTTGCTCGCCGCGCGCGGTTCCAGCGACCACGCCGCGCTGTACGCGAAGTACCTCATCGAGGTGCTGCTCGGACTGCCGGCCGGACTCGTGTCACCATCCACCACCACACTCTACGAGGCACGGCCTGACCTGCGGGAAGTCCTGCTGGTCTCGGTGAGCCAGAGCGGCGGTTCACCCGATCTGGTGGAGGTCACCGCCGCCGCGAGGGAGCGCGGCGCGCGCACCGTCGCCGTCAGCAACACGGCGGACTCGCCCCTGCACGGCGTGGCCGAACTCGCCGTCGACATCGGCGCGGGGCCGGAGCAGGCCGTCGCCGCGACGAAGACCTACACGGCCACCCTGCTGACGCTGTACCTGCTCGTGGACGCGATCCGCGGCGGCACCGGCGAACACGTGCACGACATCGGCAAGCTCGCCGAGCAGGCCCTGGAGCGGTCCGACGGCGACGTGTCCCGCGCCATCGATCGTTATCGTTTCGTTGACCGGATCATCACTTCCGGGCGCGGCTACTCCTACGCCACGGCACTGGAGGCGTCGCTGAAGCTGGCCGAGACCAGCTACCTCGCCGCCCGCGCCTACAGCGGCGCCGACCTGCTGCACGGCCCCGTCGCCGCCGTCGACGAGGACACCGCCGTGCTCGCGGTGACGAGCGCGGGCAAGGGTGGAAGGGCGATGCACGACGTGCTCGGGGCGGTCGCCGACCGGGGCGCGGACGTGCTCGCGATCGGCTCCGCGGCCGAGTCGGTGCCCGCCGCGCTGCGGATCGGCCTGCCGGAGACGGCCGAGGAGGTCGCGCCGATCCTCGAGGTGCTGCCGGTGCAGCGGATCGCGCTGGGGCTGGCGCTGGCCCGCGGTGGCGATCCGGACCGCCCGCGCGGGCTGCGGAAGGTGACGAGGACCCGATGACCTCGGGCACCGGGATCGTGCTCGGCGTGGACGCCGGCGGTACCGCCACCCGGGCGCTGGCCCTCGGTCCGGACGGGTCCGTGCTCGGCAGCGGGCTCGCCGGGGGCGGCAACCCGAACTCGCACCGGCCGGAGCACGCGGCGGAGGCCATCGCCGAGGCGATGACGGCCGCACTCGCGGGTCTCGACGCGGCCGCCGTCCGCGCCTGCGTGATCGGCATGGCGGGAGCGAGCAAGCTCACCGACCCGGCCGTCGCGGACCTGTTCCGGCGGGCGTGGGACGACCTCGGCCTGCCCGCGCCGCCGCGGGTGGCCTCCGACGCGGAGGCGGCGTTCGCGTCCGCGACCTCCGCTCCGGACGGCACCGTGCTCATCGCGGGCACGGGCTCGATCGCGGGCCGGATCCGCGCGCGACGCATGGTCTCCACCGCGGGGGGCTACGGCTGGCTGCTCGGCGACGAGGGCTCGGGCTTCTGGATCGGCAGGGAGGCCGTCCGGTCGGCGCTCGACGCGCTGGCCGGTCACGCCCCGCTCGGGGCGCTGGCACGGGCGGTGCTCGTCGAAGCGCTCGGGGAAGTGGGCACCGAGAACGCCGGGGACACCACCGGCCGGCGGCAACTCGCCTACCGGCTGATCACGGCCGCCAACGCCGCGCCGCCGGTGCGCCTTTCCCGGTTCGCGCCGCTGGTGAGCACGGCCTCGGTGGCGGGAGACCCGGCCGCACAGGAGATCGTGCGGACCGCGGCGCGGTGGCTGACCGAGACGGCGATGGCCACCCGGGAGCCGGGCGAGCGCACCCCCGTCGTGCTCGTGGGCAGCGTGCTGGGGCGGGACAGCCCCGTCGGAACACTCGTGCGGGAGAGCCTGGCCGGGCCGGAGGTGCTGGAAAGCCGCGACGGCGTGCTCGGCGCCGCGTGGCTGGCGGCCGTCGACGCGTTCGGCGAGCACGCGCCGCGACCCGTGGCGGGGTCGGGCGCGGGAGTACCGTAGGTCGCGCGGCCCCCGGACCTCCCCCCTCGCCGGGGGTCGCCCTACGCGCGTGCCTCCGGCCGCTCGGAGACATCCGGTTGCCTCGGGTGCCGCAGGCCGGGATGGTCCTTCGGCAACGCACGGTAGAGCACCCCACCACTCACGGCGACGACGAGCGCGACCAGCGGCCACGACAGCACCGTGCGGGCCACGCCGAGCGCGACCACCTCACCGGCCCACCACAACGGTCCGAACACGACCACTCGCAGCACGTACTGGAGCACCCACACCCAGCTCGCGAGCGAGTACGCGCGCAGGAGGGCGGGGTCGCGCCGCCAGCGGGTGCGCTGACCGAGGGCGAACCCGACCACGACGCCCAGCAGCGGCCAGCGCACCACGACGCTGGCGGCCCAGATCAGTGCGCTGGCCACATTGGACAGCAGCTGGATGAGGAAGAAGTCCTGGGCGCGGCCCGTGTGGAGGGCGATGAGGGCGGCGGCCACAACGGCGGCCAGGCTGACCACCACGGCGCGGACCCGGTGTCCCCGCGCGAGCCGGAACACGCCGATGAGGACGCTGCCGCCGATCGCGGCGGCAGCGCCCCAGCCGATCGAGTGGTCCGCGAGCAGCCAACCCACCACGAAGGCCACCGGTGGCAGGCTCGCGTCGATCGCCCCGCGCCTGCCGCCGAGGAGGCTTGCCAGCGACTCGCGCCGGGACGCGGATTCGGTCGCGGAACTGTCGGTCACACCGTCTAGCCTGCCTGAAAACGGACCGCGGGTCAGCTACCGGGGAGAGGTTGCCCACAGCGTCGTGAAATACGGCTGCGCCCGGATCCGATGGAGGAGGAAGCTAGGACATCCGATCAACCGACGGTGGCGTAGGTGTGGATCACCCGTGCATCCTCGGGAGTCGATCGGAGGGGAACGATCACCACAGGGCGCTGGGCGGAGGAGGAACCCGTGGACGGCTTTCACAGCTACGTTGCGATCGGCGACAGCTTCACCGAAGGCCTGAACGACCCGCTCCCGGACGGGAGCTTCCGGGGATGGGCGGACCGGCTGGCGGAGATCCTCGCCGAGGGCAGGCCGGGATTCCGGTACGCCAACCTCGCCGTGCGCGGCAAGATGCTGGCCGAGATCTGGGACGAGCAGCTGCCGATCGCGCTCGACATCAAGCCCGGTCTGGTCACGGTGTGCGCGGGCGGCAACGACATCATCGTGCCCGGAGCCGACGTGGACGTGGTGGCCGAGCGGTTCGAGGAAGGCGTCGCCGAGCTGCGCAGGGCGGGCATCGAGGTGCTCATGTTCACCGGTCCCGACACCAAGCAGATGTCGGTGATGAGCGTCCTGCGCGGCAAGGTCGGTATCTACAACGCGCACCTGTGGGCCATCGCCGAGCGGCACGGCGCCAGGGTGGTCGACCTGTGGGCGATGGACGTGCTGCACGACGTCCGCGCCTGGAGCGACGACCGGCTGCACTTCACGCCGGAGGGGCACCGCAGGATCGCACTGCGGGCGGCGGAGGTGCTGGGGGTGCCAACCGGGCAGGACTGGCGCGAACCGTGGCCCGCGGCCGACGAGCACGCCAACTGGCTCACCCTGCGCCGCTCCGACCTCGAATGGACCAAGACCCACCTGTTGCCGTGGATCCGCCGCCACCTCCGCGGCGAGTCGATGGGCGACGGGGTCACCCCGAAGCGGCCCCAGCTGTCGCCGCTCCTGCCCAGCCAGCAGGAGGCCATGCTCGACGCGGCCTGCGGGCAGGCCCGCGACTGACTCCCCGGTGCGCCCTGGTGCAGTGAAGGCCACCTTGCGTGCGCCCAACGCACTGAAGGTGGCCTTCACTGCGTCCGCACCACCGCGTGCCTGCCGCGGTGCCCTTCGGCGCCCGGGGATGCGTTGAGCTGCACGGACGGGTTTGTCCGATTACAGTCGACGCATGCCGGGCGCACGCCGACTGTTGTGGCTGATCCCGCTCGCACTGGTGGTGACGGGCGGCCTGGCGGCTGGTGCGACGTTCCTCGGCGCCGACCGCATCGAGTCGGACCTGACCGCCCGCACCAGGGACGCCCTCGTCGCGGCGGAGCTGCCCTCGGCGACGGTCGCGTTCGACGGCCGCGACGCCAGCATCGGCAACGTGCCCGCGGACCAGCGCGGCCGGGCCAGGAGCGTCGTCCTCGGCGTCGCGGGCGTGCGCACGGCGGAGGTGACCGGGCAACCCGCCGAGCAGGCGCCCGAGGCGGGCGGTCACGTCAAGCGCGACCTGCAGGTCCGCCTCGATCAGCTGCTCGCCGCCGAGCCGATCACCTTCCAGCCGGACACCGCCGAGCTGACGGTGCAGGGCACCCGGTCCGTCTCCCGGGTCGCCGACATGCTCACCGCCGCTCCGGCGAACGTGACCTTCGAGGTGGGCGGGCACGTCGCGCGTGTCCCCGGCGGCGACCCCGAGGGGGCCCGCACGCTGTCGGAGGAGCGCGCGCGGGTGGTGGCGAACAAGCTCGTCGAGGCGGGCATCGCCGAGGACCGCGTGCGTGCGGTCGGCTACGGCGACACCCGGCCGCGTTCCGAGAGCGGCACCACGGACCTCGACCGGCGGGTGGAGATCACGGTGCGCTGAGGCGGCGACGAGGGAGGGGCCATGCTGTGGTTGTTCGGTCAGATCTGGCTCTGGCTGCTGCTCGCGTTCGCGCTCGGCGTGGCGCTCACCGTGCTGGTGCTCGCCCCGTGGCGGCGCAGGCTGAGCCGGGAGCCTGCCGGTGAGTCCGACTTCGCCGAAGCCGAGGGGTTCGGCGCCTCGACGGAACGGACCGAGCTGCTGGTCCCGATCAGCCCGCCGCCCGGTCCCCCGGAGTCGCCCGCGGGCTATCCCGAAGACGAACCCACCGAACCGCCCGACCACGGCCACCGGGAGGGCACCCTGCCCGGGCGCGAGGAATGGCACGCCCGCAACGAATGGCCCGACGAGCACGACGTCCCGGAGGCCGAGCGGCAGTGGCAGCCGCGCCAGGGCGGCTGAGCGGCGGCTGATAAGTTCACGGGAATGCCGCTACCGCACTGGACTTCGGAGAACGTTCTCCCACCGGGCCGGCATCCCGCCGATCTCTCCGACATCTACGAGCGGTTCGTGTGGGATGCCCCGCACCGCAACGAGCGGGAGATCCTCTTCAGCGCGCTGAGCGGTTACCTCGGTGTCGTCGGCAGGCTGATCCCTTCGGGCCGCGCCTGGATCGGCGGCGGGATCACCACCCGGATGGAGGGCGTGCCCCAGGATGTCGACGTGGTGCTGATCCCGGACGACTGGGGCAGCCTGAAGCGGCTCGGCGGCCCCGCGCGCGCCGCGCTCTACGGGCTGCTGACGCTGCGCGGGGTGATCGCGGAGCAGCCCGTGATGTACCTGGAGCAGGTGCAACCGGTCGGCGGCCTGCTCGACGGCTACCTGTGCCACCCAGGTGACGAGGAGGCGTGGGCCGAGGCCTGGTCGTCCGTCCGGGGGCCGTACGGTCCGATCGATGGCATGGTCAAAGGCTTCGCGGAGATGACGTGGTGAGCTTCCGAAAGATCGCCGAGGGCATCCCCGGCGGCACCTGGCTCGACGACCTGGCACGGGCGTCCGCGATGGCGGCGCACGCGAAGTTCGAGCGCACGTGCCGCTCGCCGCTGCTGCGCGTGTCGGTGCTCGGCACCTCGCAGCTGGACGCGTACACGTTCTCCGACATCGGCAAGGCGCTGCAGGACGCCACGGCCAAGATCGGCCACATCGTGCGCAACCCGCAGGGCGAGATCACGTACGTGCAGCCCGCGGATCGCGAGAAGGCGCCGCTGATCCAGCGCGGGCAGGCGGGCAACGCCATGTTCTTCGGCTTCCCGGAGACCTCGGAGCCGGACGCGCTGATCCACGACGGCATCGAGACGCTGTCGGAGCGGGCGGTCAAGGAGCTGTGCGACTTCCTGCCCGCGAACGGCTCCGACGACGGCGCGCTGGACGCGGTGCTGTTGCAGCGCGACACCGTGCGCAACGCGGTGAGCGACATCGTGAACGCGGTGATGAAGACGTCCGGCATCGGCCTTTCGCTCATCCCGACCGCCGGGGACGAGCTCACCCGCAGCATGACGACCGAGCAGGCGCGGGTGCTGCACAGCAGCCTGCGGGAGTCCAGGGAGGACGTCGGGTACGAGACGGTGACCGGCCGGCTCGACGGGGTGCGGACGCGGCGGCGGATCTTCTACCTCGAGCGCGACACGGGCGGCACCATCCAGGGCGCCGTGGCGCCGGACCTGCTCGACGAGATCAAGGTCAACCTGGACCGGCCGGTCACGGCCCGGCTCCGCGTCGTCCGGGCCACCACGATCGACGGCAGGCGCGGCAGGCCCGTCTACGAGCTGCTGAACATCCACTCGGAGACGAGCCTGTTCGACTGACCACGCGACGGTGTCCTGATCGATGTCCTGATCGGACTCCCGAACGAGTGCGGCCCCGTGCCATCAGTCCCGATCTGATGGCACGGGGCCGCACTCGGTGAAGCGGTCATCGCTGCCGACGGCGGCCCGGGGTTCACCCCGAGCAAGGAAGATCCCGGACCGCCCGGCAACGACTACCTCATTGGTCGCGCCAATGAGGTGGCGACACGTTAACAGGCCGTGTGGGGGTGGCTACAAGCACCCCCACACGGCCTGCGATCAGTTCGTTACCGGAACGTCAGCGGGTCACCGGGGTGAACTCGCGGCTGGCGATGAACGTCGGCCGCGGCTTGCCCGCCGCGAACGGCTCCACGAGCGCGTTCTCGACGCTGTTGAACACCAGGAAAATGTTCGAGCGCGGGTAGGGCGTGATGTTGTTGCCGGACCCGTGCATGATGTTGGAGTCGAAGAACAGCGCGGAGCCCGCGGGCCCGGTGAACTGGTCGATACCGTGCTCGGCGGCCAGCCGGGTGATGTTGTCCTCGCTCGGCACGCCGATCTTCTGCTCCTTGAGCGAGGTCTTGTAGTAGTCCTCCGGGGTCTCGCCGACGCACTGCACGAACGTCCGCTGCGAGCCCGGCATCACCATGAGCCCACCGTTGAACGGGTAGTTGTCGGTGAGCGCGATCGAGCAGCTCACGCAGCGCGGGCGCGGCATGCCGTCCTCGGCGTGCCAGGTCTCGAAGTCCGAGTGCCAGTAGAACCCGGACCCCTTGAACCCGGGCATGTAGTTCACCCGGCTCTGGTGGATGTAGACGTCCGATCCGAGGATCTGGCGCGCGCGATCCAGGATCCGCGGATCCCGCGCCAGCTCGCTGATCAACTCACTGACCTTGTGGACCTCGAAGATCGAACGGACCTCGCCCGAGGCCTTCTCGGTGATCACTCGCTCGTCGGCCTTGAGCTGCTCGTCCGAGGAGAGCCGCACGAGTTCCTGCCAGTAGCCCTGGACCTCGGCGGGGGAAAGGAGTCCCTCGACGATGGAGTACCCCTTCGCGTCGTGCGAAGCGAGGGTGGCCGCGTCGATCGGCCCGTCGTGTTCACTGCCCCAGACAGTGGGATCAGTGCGCTCGAGAAGGTCTCCCTCGGTCGCGACGATCCGGGTCGGATAACTGTCCTCAACACGGCTCTCAGTGAGAGTCAAATTACTCGCCTCCTATGAGTGCCACTTTGTACTTGGATTTTCTTTCTTCCAGCGCCCCATTCAGTCGTGGTGGTGGGGAACTCAGCCGGGTCGTGAGTGGTTACCCGTTTTAACGACCGATAACCACTCACCACCCGGCTGCGGCTCTCCGCAGCCGGGTGTGCGGCTACTAGCTCGCCGCCGTGTCCTCATCCTCCCTGATCAAGGGGTACACACCGTTCTCGTCGTGGACCTCTCGCCCGGTCACCGGCGGGTTGAACACGCAGACGGTCTTCATGTCCGTCTTCGGCCGCACCTGGTGCTTGTCGTGCTTGTCGAGCAGGTACAGGGAGCCCGGCTTCAGCTGGAACGTCTCGCCGGTCTCCTTGTTGGTGATCTCGCCTTCACCCTCGTAGACGAACACCGCTTCAATGTGGTTCGCGTACCAGAAATCGTTCACGGTGCCGGCGTACAACGTCGTCTCGTGCACCGAGAACCCGGCCTTCTCCTTCGCGAGAATGATCCGCTTGCTACGCCAGTTCGGGGTTTTGATGTCGGCGTCGGTGTCGGTGATCTCGTCGAGGGTCCGGACGATCAAAGCACTCTCCTTCGGTATTTCGGCGGCCGGGCTCAGTGAGACAGCACGGCCTTGACGGACTCCGTGATGATCTCAAGGCCCTGCGTGAACTCGGCGTCGGTCGTCGTCAGCGCGGGCAGCAGCTTCATCACCTCGCCGTCGGGGCCGGAGGTCTCCATCAGCAGGCCGCGGTCGAACGCCGCCGCGCAGACCTTGCCCGCCAGCTCCCCGTTCGGGAACTCCAGGCCCCTGGCGAGCCCGCGGCCCTTGGCGGTCAGCTGCGCGTCCGGGTACTCCCGCGCGATCTCCTCCAGCACGGCGCCGACGCGCTCGCCCTTGGCCTTGGTGGACTTCTCGAGCTCGTCGTCGGCCCAGTACGTCCGCAGCGCCTCGGTGGCCGTGACGAAGGCCGGGTTGATGCCGCGGAAGGTGCCGTTGTGCTCTCCCGGCGACCACACGTCCAGCTCCGGCCGGATCAGCGTCAGGGCCAGCGGCAGCCCGTAGCCGCCGATCGACTTCGAGAGGCACACCATGTCCGGCTCGATGCCGGCCTCCTCGAAGCTGAAGAACGGGCCGGTGCGGCCGCAGCCCATCTGGACGTCGTCGAGGATCAGCAGGATGTTGTGCCGCTTGCACAGCTCGGACAGGCCCTGCAGCCACTCCAGGCGCGCGGCGTTGATGCCGCCCTCGCCCTGGACGGTCTCCACGATCACCGCGGCGGGCTCGTTGAGCCCGCTGCCGGAGTCCTCCAGCAGCCGCTCGAAGTAGAGGAAGTCGGGATAGGTGCCGTCGAAGTACCGGTCGTACGGCATCGGGGTGGCGTGGACGAGCGGAATGCCCGCGCCGCCTCGCTTCATCGAGTTGCCGGTGACCGACAGCGCCCCCAGCGTCATGCCGTGGAACGCGTTGGTGAAGTTGATCACCGACTCCTTGCCGGTGACCTTGCGCGCCAGCTTCAGCGCGGCCTCGACCGCGTTCGCGCCACCGGGACCCGGGAAGATCACCTTGTAGTCGAGATCGCGCGGCTGGAGAATCACCTCGTTGAGGGTCTCCAGGAACTCACGCTTCGCGACGGTGAACATGTCGAGCCCGTGGGTCACCCCGTCGCGGGAAATGTAGTCGATCAGCGCTTTCTTCAGGACCGGGTTGTTGTGCCCGTAGTTGAGCGCCCCGGCGCCGGCGAAGAAGTCAAGGTATGCCTTGCCGTCCTCGGAGTAGATCCAGCTGCCCTGAGCCCGGTCGAACACGACCGGCCAGCCCCGGCTGTAGCTGCGCACCTCGGATTCGAGCTTTTCGAAGATGCTCACCCTTGCTCCGTCTCCTGCATCGCGGGCGAATTCTCGGTGTGTTCCTTCACCCGGGCGGCCTTCGTGCGGCCGCCGTGGTCACGTGCTTTTCTCGGTTGTCGCGTGCGCACGAACGAGCGGGCCGATACGGAACAGGTCCTCCGGTTCGTGCTCGTCCGGAAAGTCACCGGCGGCGAACAGTCGCGACCGTTCGAGCGTGGCGTCCCACCGCTTCGCGAAAGACTCGAACAGCCGGATCGACGCTTCGTTGTCCGGCGTGATGGTGGTGTCCAGATACCGCACCCCCTCCTCGACGAGGCGGGCGAACAGGGCGTCGAGCAGCTTACCCGCGAGTCCGCGACCACGCTGGGAAGCGTCGACCGCCACCTGCCACACAAGACCCGACTCGGGCCGGGACGGCCTGCGGTAACCGAGCACGAAGCCGACCACCTCACCGTCGACGCGCGCGACGACCGAAGTGTCCGCGAAATCGTTACACCACAACAGGTACGCGTACGACGAGTTGAGATCAAGCTTTTGTGAATCACGCGCTATCCGCCAGAGAGCGGCGCCGTCGGACTTGGACGGGCTTTCGATCACCACGTCACCGGCCGCCTGTTTGTCGCCGTTGGCACGCTCCGTGTGCTTTCCGGACATATCTGCATAACCTAACAGAATATTTTGGCCGGTTCAGCCCGCGCGCAGCGCCGGCAGGCGACCTACCTGCAACGACGACGAAACACCTGTGACAATCCCTACACGAATGTACCGATCATCGACACGAATGTGCTACCCGCGCAGCACGGTACGACCGCCGACTGTACGGCGGCAGGGACTTCACAAGGTAGTGGCAGCGGCCCGGTTTCGTAAGAGGGCGAGCGAGCGAACACGGAGCGTCACCGAGTGTGGGTGGCGGTCAGCTTCCGGGTCTGCTCCCGCAGCACCTCGACGACGCGGCCGACGTAGTCGGCGATGACCCGCTGCTCCGCTTCGTCATAGCGCGAGACGACCGCTTCCATGGCCGCGGCGAGCCCCTGGAACACCTCGGACCGCGCGCCGTCGCCCGTGCCGGAGACACGGACCCGCCTGCGGTCCGCCGGATCGGTCTCCCGGCGCACGAGGCCCGCCCGCTCCAGCCGGTCGATCATGCCGGTGATCGCGCCCGGGGTGAGCCCCGTCGCCTCCGCCAGCTCCCCCGCGGACATCGGCCCGCGCCGGTCGAGGAGAGCCAGCGCCCGCTGGTCACCCGCGCTGACTCCGAGCCGTGCTCCCACCGCCTCGTGGAACATGACGACCGCGGTACTGAGCTCGCGGCCGAGTTCCGCGCCCCGGTGCCCCTCTCCCGTCACTCCGCGCACTTTACCCACCTCGCGATTTAGTTTATTTTAGTGAAATAAATCAACTGACTGGGGGTGTCCGGGATGAGGCGATACGGCTGGCGCGAAGAGCTCCGGGTGGCGGCCGAGGTACCCAGATGGGCGTGGCGGTGTTACCGGCGTCACCTGCCGGTCATCGCCGGGTTGTCCCTCGTCGCGTCCGTGCAGCGGGTGGTCGTGGTCGGCTTCGGCGAGCACGTTCCGGCACTGGCCGCGGGGCTGTCGGAGGCCCTCGTCGTCGTGGTGCGGCTGGCCCTGCTCGCGCTGATCACCCGCTGGGCACTGCGCGGCGTGCCGACGTCCTGGGCGAACGTCAACCGCTTCGTCACGGCCCACTGGCCGAGCCTCGTCATCCAGACCGCGTTCCTCGGCGCGGTCTACCTGGTCTTCGGCGTCGTGGCCGAAGAGCTGGTGCTGAAGCTGCTGCCGGCCTCGGCTCGCGACGCCTATCTGAGCGCCCTGCTGTTCGTGAAGAACCCGACGATCATCGCCTTCACGTTCGTCTGGGTCGTGGGCATCGTCAGGCAACTGCTCTGTGACCGGGAGCAATCCCCGGTGGACGTGCGACGATGACCTCATGTCGCGAACCCTGCACCTCACCGGCGACCCGGACGCCGACCGGCTGCTGTCCGACGATCCCCTCGCCCTCCTCGTGGGGATGCTGCTCGACCAGCAGGTGGCGATGGAGGTCGCCTTCGCGGGGCCGAAGAAGATCGCCGACCGGCTCGGCGGCTTCGACGCGCACCGCATCGCGTCCCATGATCCGGAGAAGTTCGCCGCGCTCTGTGCCACGCCGCCCGCCGTGCACCGCTTCCCCGGGTCGATGGCCAGGCGGATCCAGGCGCTGTGCGAGTACGTCGTCCAGCACTACGACGGTGACGCCACGGCGCTGTGGACCGACGGCGACCCGGACGGGCGGGAGGTGCTGCGCAGGCTGAAAGCCCTGCCCGGCTACGGCGACCAGAAGGCCAGGATCTTCCTCGCGCTGCTCGGCAAGCAGTACGGCGTGCGGCCCGAGGGCTGGCGGGAGGCCGCGGGCGCCTACGGTGAGGACGGCGCGCGCCGGTCGATCGCCGACGTCGTGGACGAGCGGACGCTGAACGAGGTGCGCAGCTTCAAGAAGGCCGCCAAGGCCGCGAAGAAGAGCGGCTGACGCCACGGCCGCCGCCCCAAGGCCCCAAGGCCCCAAGGCGGCATTCGGGCGGCTCGCCCGAATGCCACGTTCGGGAAACGGCCCGTCAGCGGGCGGACGCCGCGAGCTTCTCCTCGACGGCTCCGGGCAGCTTCTGCTCGAGAAACCGCGCCATCTCCTCCTCCTGCTGGAGGATGCCGCGCAGCCGGTCGGCGATCTCCCGCTCGCCGATCCGCTCGGCGGCGTCGATCAGCGCGCGGTAGGTCGCGATCTCGAAGTGCTCGGCCGCGTAGTCGGCGATGGCGTTCTTCACCATCGTGTCGCCCGCGGGACGGCTCGCCTGGCCCTGCATCGCGCCGAACATGGTCGCGAACGCGCTCTTGACCCCGGAGACCTGGCCGCCGAGCGCCTCGATGCACTCGCGCACGATCTGCGCCTGGCCCCTGGTCTCCTCGATGTGCCGCTCGATGCGGGTCTGGACCTCCTCGTTCTCACCCTGCGCGTCCTGGGCGTGCCGCTGGAGGGTCTCCTCGAGCGCCTGCTCCATGGCGTAGGCGTCGTTCAGCCAGTTGATCACCTGCTCGCGGTGGCTCATCGCGCGACTCCTTCCGCGTGTCGACTGCCTCCGTTCGCAGGCCTACCCACCGGCGCGACGGGCTACCCGACCGCGTGCGCTCGTGAGTGGGAAACGTTGTTAGAACCACGTTTCTCACTCACGAGGGCGAGGGAAAAGGGTGAGGAACCAGATCGCCGTGTCGCGGTCCCCGCGCACCCGCACGGTCCCGTCCCGCTCGGCGTCGGCAGGCCGGCGGCGGCCGAAGACCAGGGAGCGCAACGTCGGCGCGTCGGTGTCCACGACGGCAGCGGGATCTCCGGCCGCCTCCCGCCGCACGGCGAAATCGCCGTCGGCGACCTCGGCGCGGTAGGCGTCGCCGTCGAGCCGCAACTCGACGACCGCGCGCCGTCCCGCCGCGGCCGCCGGGTCGAAGGTGGTGCGCAACGCGAGCAGCAGGGCGTCGGTGCTGAGCTCGGCGGACGACCGGAGCTCGGTCCTGCTGCCCCAGCGGGCGAGCTCCACCAGAACCGGTTGGAGGCCGCGACCGCGTTCGGTCAGCTCGTACACCTGCGCACCGGACGGCGGGCCGAGCCCGGCCCGGCGGACCACACCCGCGTCCCCCAGCTCCCGCAGGCGCTGGGAGAGCACGTTCTGGCTCAGTCCGGGCAGCCCGCGGCGCAGGTCGGCGAACCGTTTCGGGCCGAGCAGCAGCTCGCGGACCACCAGCAGTGCCCACCGCTCACCGACGAGGTCGAGCGCCCGCGCGAGCCCGCACGGATCGTCGTACGTACGCATACTTTCGAATATAGAGCAACTGGTGTTAATTTAGGACCGACCTGGTGACGTGAGGAGGTCCCCATGGCCACGTTCGTCCTGCTGCACGGAGCCGGCTCCGACTCCTGGTACTGGCACCGCGTGCTGCCCGAGCTGCGCTCGCGCGGACACGACGTGGTGGCCCCCGACCTGCCCTGCGACGACGACTCCGCCGGCCTCGCCGAGTACACCGACGTCGTGGTGGACGCCATCGGCGACCGCAAGGACGTCGTGCTCGTGGCGCAGTCCATGGCGGGGTTCACCGCGCCGCTGGTGGCGCACCGCGTGCCGGTGGAGCTGATCGTCCTCGTGGCGGCCATGGTCCCCGCGCCGGGCGAGGCGCCGGGCGAATGGTGGGCCAACACCGGACAGCCGCAGGCCGAGCGGGAGCTCGCCGAGCGGCAGGGCCGCGACCCGGACGCGCCGTTCGACCCGTTCGTCACATTCCTGCACGACGTCCCCGAGGACGTGCTCGCCGAGAGCGGCGCGCACGTGCGGGACCAGTCGGGCACGCCGTTCGAGCGACCGTGGCCGCTCGACGCGTGGCCTTCGGTCCCCACCCGGTTCGTGCTCTGCCGTGCCGACCGGTTCTTCCCCGCCGCGTTCCAGCGCCGCGTCGTGGCCGAACGGCTGGGGATCGTCCCCGACGAGCTGGACTGCGGGCACCTGCCCGCGCTCGCCCGGCCGGTCGAGCTGGCCGACCTGCTGCACGGCTACTGGACCGGCCTACCCGACCGCGCACGCTCGTGAGTGGGAAACGTCGTGAGAACCACGTTTCCCACGCACGAGGCCGGGGTCAGGTCAGCAGTAGCACCAGCTGCACCTGCAGCTCGCCGAACAGCGCCCCAAGCAGCGCACCGGTGGCGATGAGGATCCACTCGTCCTGCTGGAACGCCGGCCGCAGCAGCCCCTCGAACTCCTCGTCGTCGAGCTCCCGCATCTTCGTGACGAGGACGTTGCGGATGTCCATCGCGTCCTCGGCGTAGTCCTCGATGTAGCGCATCGTGTCGGGCAGCCGCGCCATGATCTGCTCGGTGATGCGGACCTTCATCTCCTGGTACCGCCTGCTGCCGACCGCCAGCACCACGAGCGGCTTGGCGATGCTCGTCTGCTTGGCCAGCTCGGCGTCGACCTGCCGCTGGATGAGTGCGACGACCTTGTCGGACAGCGGCCCGCGCAGCACCGCCTCGATCACGTTGCGGGGGGTGATGATCTCCCTGGCGATGAGCTCGGCGTAGGCCTCGGACACCTCGGCCCGCCGTCGGAGAAAGAGGCCCTGCCACTCGAACAGCCCGAGGTACCGCACCGGCCGCTTCGGATGGAAGATCATCTTCAGCGCGAGCCAGTCGGTGAACCAGCCGATGAACAGGCCGAACAGCGGCATGATGATCGGGATCTTGAACAGCACCCAGACGACCATCTGCACAACGCCGATCACCGCGCCGAAGTACAGACCCGACCTGGAGATGAACCGGAACTCCTTGCGGCCCGCCTCCAGGAAGATCCGGTTGAGCAGTTCCTTGTCCTTGACCAGGCTGGTGACGACCATGTCCTTGAGGTCGAACACGCTGTCCACGTCGCGCTTGATGGCGTCCAGCACCGTGGCCACCATCCGCGGGGCCTCCGCCTGGACCCGGTGCACGATCAGCCGCTGGACCCTGCCCGGCAGTGACTCCCACAGCCCCGGCTGATAGCGCGCGGCGGTCTCGCGCACGATCTCCTCGGTGGCGGCGAGCAGCGGCTTCTCGATCTCCTTGGCGATGCGCTCCGGGTCGAGCCGGTTCACCACGTCGCGGGGCCGGACGAGCTGGCGGGTCATGGTGTCGCACGCGATCCCGGCCATGCGTGCCGCGCGCTTCGGCACGATGCCCTGCCAGCCGAGGAACGGCTTGACGCCGACGAACTCCAGCGGCCGGAACATCATGCGGATGGCGACCAGCTTCGTCACGTAGCCGATCAGCGCGGCGGCCACCGGAATGGCGCAGTAGACCGGCCAGAACCGGGCGAAGTCGGCCACGACGGCACGCAGGTACTCGCCCATCCGCCACCACCCGTCGTCCTGTAGGGGGCCACACCGAGGGGTGACATGATCACACGGCGGGGCGGCTCACGCACCTGCTTGCTGCGGCATTTGCCCAGCTAGCGGCGTTATCGGGTGGGGTCGCAGGCCTGCCAGAAGCCGACGCCGAGCGGAGAGACGCGGACGGTCGCCCTGATGTGCTTGGGCCGTCGCACGAGCTGCTCGGCCGCGCGCACGACCTCGTCGGTCATGAGGATCTCGTACTGGGTGTCCAGGGCGGGCAGCTCCTCGTCCGCGTCGGCCAGCCCGAGCGCGAGCAGCCGGGTGACGTAGGCGGGCACGTGGTCCGGCAGCGAGACCCCGGCGACCTTGCCGACCGTCGAGGCGTTGCGGAGCACGATCCGGCCCGCGCCGCCCAGACTGGTGCGCTCCGCCACGTGCAGCAACGGGAACGGCGCGCCGTCCGCGAGCGCCGACACGATCCGCGCTTCGTCGGGGGTGAGCTGCCGGAGGATGAGCGCGTAGAGATAGTCGCGGGCCTGCGCGCGATCGAACTCGACCGAGCGGTTGAGCAGCTCCGCCATCGCGGAACGCAGCGGCTCCGGCCGCCCACGCGGCGTCACCGCGAGGACACCCTCCGCGCCGACCTGGGCGTTGGCCGGGTGCGGCGCTCCGGGCACGTTCGCCGCCGCGGCCTGTCCGAGCGCGACGAGGTACGGGTCGTCGGCGGCATCGAGCCGCCTGCGCAGCTCGGCCAGCGCCGCCTTCTCCAGCGACCGGAGTCCGCGTTCGGCGGTGTCCGCACCGGGCAGCCGCCTGCCCAGCGTGCGCCCCGTACGGGCCGCCCAGCCCGCGACCCTGCCCGCCCGCCGCACCAGGTCCTCGGAATCCACGGCTTCCTCCTCGACGTACCGCGCTGATGCTACCCGCGGGTATCTATCGCCCGCCGTCGCGCTCGTCGTCGAGGAATCCCCACTTCTCCAGCGCACCACGGATGAACTCCGCACCGATGCTGTTGGCCTCGTCGGCGTTGCCCTTCACCCGGCTGGGCGCGTCGTCGGGTTCCGTCACCACCCGGTCGCGCTCCGCGTGCGGGTGCTTCCAGTGCCCGGAACAGCCGTTCGGGCAGGGCATCTCGATGGTGCGCAGGGTGTTCGGGCCCTGCGGTTGCTGCCAGGACAGGGTTCCGGTGCCCGCGCACAGCGAGCAGTCATCGCTTGGGGACCTGGCCGAGCCCTCCGCAGTTGCCACAGGGGTCCTTCCGGTTGGGTGCGAGCCCCGAGCCATGGCATCTCGGGCAGTCCACCATGTCGCCGAAGTTCATCGCCACACTCCCCAGCCCCACCGAGAACGCCGAACATCGAACCGACCGCGCTCATTCTGGCATTTCGGCGGACGATTTTCCGCATCCACGGCGAATTCGTGACCAGGGGCGGCTCAGCCCCGCAGCCAGGCCTTCGCGGCCGCGAAACCGTCGACGGTGATCTGGTGACCACCCGAATGGCGGTGGGTTGTCACCTCGGCGGAACGCTTTCGGAGCAGCGCGATGAACTGTTCGGTCGAATCGAGGGGGGCCATGGGATCCCGTTCACCGTTGGCCAGGAAAACCCGCGTGCCGCTCAGGTAGTGCGCGGGCGGATCCGGCGCCGGCAGCATCGCCGCGAACAGCGCGGCCTCCCGCAGCACGTCCGGCCGCAGCAACGTCACCGCGCCCGCGATGTTGGCCCCGTTCGAGAAGCCGACGGCGACCAGCCGCCGCCCGGCCAGCCCGTAGTGTTCCCGGGCCGCGACGACGAAGTCGGCGAGCTGGCCCGCCCGCACGACGACGTCGGCGTAGTCGAACACGCCCTCGGCCAGGCGGCGAAACCACCGCCTGGCCCCGTGCTCGGACACCGGCCCCGCGGGGGCGAGCAACGGCGAGCCCGGGCTGAGCTCCTTGCCGAGGTCCACCAGATCGTCCGGACCGCCGCCGGTACCGTGCAGCAGCAACAGCACCGGCGCGTCCTGGTCGCCCTCGTGGAACGTGTGCTCCAGCGGAAGTGTGTCCATGGTGCTCACGCGCGCACCGGGTTGTTCTCGGCAGGCAGGTCCAGCTCCGGCAGCGCGGCCTCGATCTGCGCGCGGTTGGGCTCCAGCCACGGCGGCAGCTTGAGCGCTCGGCCCAGCTCCAGCAGCGGCTCGTCGATCGAGAAGCCCGGCGCGTCGGTGGCGATCTCCAGGAGGGTGCCACCCGGCTCCCGGAAGTAGATGGAGCGGAAGTACTGCCGGTCCATGATCGACGTGACGCCGACGCCCCGGCCGACCAGCTCCTCTCGCCAGGCCGCCTGCGTCTCCTCGTCCGGGGCGCGCCAGGCGACGTGGTGCACGGTGCCGCCCGCGACCAGACCGCGCGGGGCGTCCGGGGTCACCAGCACGTCGACCAGCGCGCCGGGGCCGCCATCGCCCGCCTGGAACCGGAAGCGGTTGCCGTCCTCGCCGGCGAGGGTGAGGCCGAGGCCCTCGGTCAGCATGCCCGCGGTGGCGTCCTCCCGGTGCACCGACAGCGTCACCGAGTGCAGACCACGGATGGCGTGCTCACCGGGGACCAGCGGGGTGTCCCACGGGTCGCGGGGGTCGCCCTGCGGGTGGGCCACCAGGGCGAGCTGGAGCCCGTCCGGGTCGCGGAAGGTCAGCACGTCCTCCTCGTCGCGGTTGGTGACCCTGCCGGTCGCCACGCCCTGCGCCTCGAGGTGGTCCCGCCACCAGCCGATCGAGTGCTCCGGCACGGAGAAGGACGTGGTGGTCGCCTGCCCGGTGCCGATCCGGCCGCCCGGCACGTCGCGCCACGGGAAGAACGTCATCAGCGTGCCCGGCCTGCCGGACGTGTCGCCGTAGTAGAGGTGGTACGTGCCCGGGTCGTCGAAGTTCACGGTGGTCTTCACCAGCCGCAGCCCGAGTGTGCGCAGGTAGAAGTCCGCGTTGCGCTGCGGGTCCCCGCCGATGGCGGTGACGTGGTGCAGCCCGCTGGTCTGGAACGGCATGGCTCTCTCCTTCGGAGCGGATGTGTTCACGCTAATCCGCAAACCTCTTCCTCGCAAGATATATTCCCGCGAGAGGACTGCGCTACACTCGCCCGCGTGCCGAAGGAACCTGACGACGACGAGATCGTCACGTGGTGGGGGCTGGTGATCGAGGGCTACGTCGCCACCCAGGACCGGCTGATGGGCGAGATCGCCGAGCGGTTCGGACTGGCGCCCGCGTCGTTCGACATCCTGGTCCGGCTCATCCGCTCGCCCGGCCACCGGATGCCGATGACCCGGCTCGCCAGGGAGGCCGCCCTGTCCAGCGGCGGGTTCACCAAGGTCGCCGACCGGCTCGCCGCCGCCGACCTGATCCAGCGGCTGCCCAGCCCCGAGGACAGGCGGGTCACCTACGCCTGCCTGACCGAGCACGGCAGGCAGGTCGCCGAGGAGGCCCGCAAGGCGTGTGCCGAGATCCTGCGGCGCGCTGTGCTGGAACCGCTGGGTCCCGCCGCGTCGGAGAGCCTCGCCGAGGCGATGCGCGTTTTGCGCGCGGTGAACGGCCGCGAACCCTCCTGACGGAACCGCGGAGCCGCGACGCGGACGGCGCTGGCCAAATGCGTAACACATCGGTTACGCTTCTTCCATGCGAGCCGCCGCTGCCGTCGCCGATCCCGTCCGGAGGGACATCCTGGTCCTGCTGCGCGAGGGACCCCGCGCGGCGGGCGAGATCGCCGAGCGCTTTCCGGTCAGCAGGCCCGCGATCAGCAGGCACCTGCGGGTGCTCCGGGAAAGCGGGCTGGTGCACGCCGAACTGACCGGGCGGCAGCGGGTCTACACGCTCGACCCCGGCCCGCTCCGCGAGCTCGCGGCCTGGCTGGCCCAGTTCGAGTCCTCGAACACCTGGGACCAGCGACTCGACGCACTGGAGACCGAGGTCCACCGCGCCCGGCGCGACCGCGCCCGGCAGCGTCGCCCCGAGCGGCGTGACGACAGCGAGGAGAACACGGCATGACTCCCACCGGCAGGCTGCTCCGCACGACGGGCGGCTACGACCTCGTGTTCAGCAGGACGTTCCGCGCCCCGGCCGACGACGTCTGGGCGAGCGTCACCGAATCCGACCGCACCGCACGGTGGTTCGGGCCGTGGCAGGGTGACGCCGCACCCGGCCGGACCATCAAGGTGCAGATGGCGGCCGAGGAGGGCACACCATGGTGCGACATGCGGGTCGAGGCCTGCGAGCCACCCCACCGCCTCGCGGTGTCGATGACCGACGAAGCCGGGACCTGGCACCTGGAACTGCTGCTCACCGCCCGCGACGGCACCACCGAGCTGCGGCTGGTCCAGCACCTCGACAGCACGGACGGCGTCGGCGAAAGCGGGCCGGGCTGGGAGTACTACCTCGACCGGCTCGTCGCCGCCAGGACGGGCACGCCGCCGCCCGACTTCGCCGACTACTACCCGGCGCAGCGGGCGCACTTCACGGACCAGGCGGCAGCGCTGGGGAGCTGAGAGGCCGGCTCCGGCGCGGGACCCCAGGCTGGTAGCCAGGCGCCCACGAGCGCTCGTGAGTGAGAAACGTTGTTCTTACCACGTTTCTCACTCACGAGGGGCCGGGGCTCAGGCGTCGTAGTCGACCATCACCTGGTCGGTGACCGGCAGCGACTGGCAGGTCAGCACGAACCCGGCGGCGACCTCGTCCTTCTCCAGCGCGAAGTTCCGGCGCATCGCCACCTCGCCCTCGGTCACCCGCGCGCGGCAGGTCCCGCACACCCCGCCCTTGCAGGCGAACGGCAGGTCGGGCCGCGACCGTTGCGCACCGTCCAGCACCGGGGTGTCCTTGGCGACCACGACCGTGGTGAGCCGCCCGTCGAGCTGCACGGTCAGCTCGGCCGTCTCCCCGGTGAGCGCCGCCTCCTCGTGGCGCACCGGCTCTGGCGGCAGGTCGTCCACGAAGAACAGCTCCTGGTGCACCCGCTCGCCCGGCACCCCGTGCGCCTCCAGCACGTCCTGCGCGTCGGTGACCATGCCGTACGGTCCGCACAGCCACCAGTGGCCGACGCGGTGCGGTTCGGGCAGCAACCGCAGCAGCGAGGTCAGCTTCTCCGCGTCGAGCCGGCCGGTGAACAGCTCGGCCTCGCGCGGTTCGCGGGAGAGCACGTGCACCAGCTCCAGCCGCGCGGGATAGCGGTCCTTCAGGTCGGCCAGCTCGTCGGCGAACATCACGGTGTCGGTGCGCCGGTTGCCGTACAGCAGGGTGACCGTGGTCGCCGGGTTGCGCAGCACCGACGCCGCGATGGACAGCACCGGCGTGATGCCGGAACCCGCGGCGATCAGCACGTGGTGCGCGGGCACGTCGACGTCGGGCGTGAAGCCGCCCGTCGGTGTGCCCACCTCGATCCGGTCACCGGGCCGCACCTCGTGCACCAGCCAGCCGGAGAACAGGCCGCCCGGCACCTCCCGTACGCCGATGCGCGGCTTCGCCCCGGCCGGAGCGCAGATCGAGTAGTTCCGGCGCTGTTCCTGGCCGTCGATCGTGCGCCGCAGGGTCAGCGACTGGCCTGGCGCGAAGTCGTACTCGGCGGCGAGCTCGGGCGGCACGTCGAACGTCACCGCGACGGCGTCGTCGCACAGGCGGGTCACCTCGGCGACGGTCAGGGTGTGGAACGCCGTGCGCGCGCGTGGCTTGGCGGGTGCGGACACTAGATCTCCTTGACGTGCTCGAACGGCTCCGCGCACGCCCGGCAGCGGCGCAGCGCCTTGCAGGCCGTGGCGCTGAACCGGGACACCTCCTCGGTGTCCGCGGAGCCGCATCGGGGGCAGCGCACCGCGCGGACGGTGGGGCCGAGGGTCAGCGGCACCGGGCCGGTGCCCGCGCGCGGCGCGGCACCGGGCGGGGCGATACCGGCCTCGGCGAGCTTGCGGCGCCCCTCCTCGGAGATCCAGTCGGTGCTCCACGGCGGGTGCAGCACCGTGCGGACCTCGACGTCGGGGTATCCCGCGCGCTGGAGCTCGTGCACCAGGTCGTCGCGCATGGTGTCCATCGCGGGGCACCCGGTGTAGGTCGGCGTGATGGAGACGACGACCTTGCCGTCGATTTCGGACACGTCGCGGAGCACGCCGAGGTCGGCCAGCGTCAGCATGGGCAGCTCGGGGTCGGTCACCGTCTCGGCGACCGCCCGCGCGTCCCGCAGTGCCGTCACCACGTCGCCTCCGGATGTGCCCTGGCCACGCTCTGCAGTTCGGCCAGCAGGTAGCCCATCGCCTCGGTGTGCACACCGTCGCGGCCTGCCCGGCCGGACACGCCCGGCACGCTCGGCACCTCGGGCAGGGTCAGCGTGGCCGCACCGAGCACCTGCCCGATGACGTCGTCGAACTCACCGCGAGTGCGCGAGGGGTCGACGCCCACTCCGGCCCGCGCCAGGCTCAGCTCCACCGGGTGCGGGGTGAACAGCTCGTCCACATAGGGCCACACGGTCGCCAGCCCCTCGGTCATGCGCTCGTGCGAGTAGTCGGTCCCGTCCCCGAGTCGCACCGTCCACTGTGCCGCGTAGTCGCGGTGATAGGTGACCTCCTTGACGCCCTTCGCCGCGATCGCGGACAGCACCGGGTCGCGGGAGCCGGTCAACCGGTGCAGCAGCGCCAGCCGCCACGTGGACAGCACGAGCAGCCTGGCGGTCAGCTCGCCGAAGTCGCCGCGCTCCAGCTCGGCGAGCCGGACGTTGCGGAACTCGTGCTCGTCGCGGAAGAACGCGTAGTAGTCCTCGCCGTGCTCACCACCCTCGGCCCGGCCCGCGCGGGCCAGCAGCAGCCGCGCCTGGCCGAGCAGGTCGAGTCCGATATTGGCGAGCGCGACCTCGTCCTCCAGCTCCGGCGCGTTCGTGCACCACTGCTGCAGCCGGTGCGAGAACACCAGCGCGTCGTCGCCCAGCATCAGGCAGTACGCGGCCAGCTCCGCGGCGTCCACCCCGTCCGGGATCGTGGTGTCCACTCCGGACAGCGGGTCCTCGAAACCCGTGCCGAACGCCCACCGGGAGCTGTTCTCCTCGGTGATCGCCTCGTAGGCGTTGTCAAAAGACACAGCAGGACCCCCTTTCACATGTGGGGGACATCGTCGGGGATGTCGTAGAAGGTGGGGTGCCGGTACACCTTGTCGCCGCTGGGCGCGAAGAACGGGTCCTTCTCGTCCGGGCTGGACGCCGTGATGTCGGCGGCCTTCACCACCCAGATGCTGACGCCCTCGTTACGCCGGGTGTAGAGGTCACGCGCGTGGTGCAGCGCCATCTCGTCGTCGGCGGCGTGCAGTGAGCCGACGTGCACGTGGTTGAGCCCCCGCTTGCCCCGCACGAACACCTCGTACAGCGGCCACTCGCTGCTCATGCCGCCTTCTCCCTGCCCCGGCGGGACTTCGCGGCATGCGCGGCCGCCGCCTCGCGCACCCAGGCGCCGTTCTCGTGCGCGGCGCGGCGGTGGGCGACGCGTTCCGCGTTGCACGGGCCCGCGCCGGAGAGCACCCGCTTGAACTCGGTCCAGTCGATCTCGCCGAAGTCGTAGTGCCCGCGCTCCGGGTTCCACCTCAGCTCGGGGTCGGGCAGCGTGACACCGAGCGCCTCGGCTTGCGGCACCGTCATGTCGACGAACCGCTGCCGCAGCTCGTCGTTGGTGTGCCGCTTGATCTTCCACGCCATTGACTGCGCGGTGTTGGGCGAGTCGGCGTCCGGCGGCCCGAACATCATCAATGAAGGCCACCACCAGCGGTCCGTGGCGTCCTGCACCATCCGCCGCTGCTGTTCGGTGCCCTTCATCATCGTCATCAGCAGCTCGTAGCCCTGCCGCTGGTGGAAGGATTCCTCCTTGCAGATCCGGATCATGGCCCGCGCGTACGGCCCGTAGCTGGAACGGCACAGCGGGACCTGGTTGCAGATCGCGGCGCCGTCGACCAGCCACCCGATCACGCCGACGTCCGCGAAGTTCAGTGTCGGGTAGTTGAAGATCGACGAGTACTTCTGCCTGCCGGTGACGAGCTTCTCGGTCAACTCGGCGCGGTCGGCGCCCAGCGTCTCGGCCGCGGAGTACAGGTAGAGCCCGTGCCCGGCCTCGTCCTGCACCTTCGCCAGCAGGATCGCCTTGCGCCGCAACGAAGGCGCCCGGGTGATCCAGTTGCCCTCCGGCTGCATGCCGATGATCTCCGAGTGCGCGTGCTGCGCGATCTGCCGGATCATCGTCTTCCGGTAGCCCTCCGGCACCCAGTCCCTCGGCTCGATCCGCGCATCGCGGGCGATCGTGCCCTCGAAGTGCCGCTCCAGGTCGGGCTCGGACAACGTGGCGGTCATCGGGTGTCCTCCTTCGCGACGAGCGTCAGCACGTCGTACTTCGCCACCGACTCACCATCGGCGTTGGTGACGTCGGTGTCCCAGCGCACCTCGCCGTAGTCGGCGTTCTCCCTCGGGGTGATCTGCTTGCACGTCAACGTCACGGTCAGCTCGTCGCCCGGCTTCACCGGGGTGAGGAAGCGCAGGTTCTCCAGCCCGTAGTTGGCCAGCACCGGTCCCGGCTCGGGCGAGACGAACAGCCCCGCGGCGAACGACACCACCAGGTAGCCGTGCGCCACGATGCCGCCGAACAGCGGATTCTCCCGCGCCGCCGCCTCGTCGGTGTGGGCGTAGAAGGTGTCGCCGGTGAACTCGGCGAAGTGGGCGACGTCCTCCTCGGTGACCCGGCGCGGCCCGGCCACCACGCTGTCCCCGACCCGCAGCTCGGCCAGCGACTTGCGGAACGGGTGCACGTCCTCGGTGTTGCGCGGGGCGCCGGGCACCCAGCGGCCGGTGACGGCGGTCAGCACCTTGGGGCTGGCCTGCACGGCCGTGCGCTGCATGTGGTGCAGCACGGCGCGGATGCCGCCGAGCTCCTCGCCGCCGCCCGCGCGGCCGGGGCCGCCGTGGACCAGGTTCGGCAGCGGGGAGCCGTGCCCGGTGGATTCCTTGGCGTTGTCGGCGTCGAGGACGAGCAGCCTGCCGTGCCACGGCGCCGCGCCGAGCACCACGTCCCGCGCGAACCCGGCGTCCCCGGTGACGACCGAGCCGGCGAGGCTGCCGAGACCGCGCGCGGCGAGCTGGATCGCGTGGTCGGTGGACCGGTAGGGGATGAGCGTGGACACCGGCCCGAACGCCTCCACCTCGTGCGGTTCGGCGCGTTCGGGGTCGTCGCAGCGCAGCAGCACCGGCGAGACGAACGCACCACGCTCGGGGTCGGCGTCGACCGCGTCGACCCGCTCCGGGTCGCCGAACACGATCGAGCTCGCGTCCAGCAGCGCCTTCAGCGAGCGGCGCACCTCCTCGCGCTGCTCCAGGCTCGCCAGCGCGCCCATGCGCACGTTCTCGTTCGCGGGGTTGCCGACGGTGACCTTCCCGAGCCGCTCGGTCGCGGCCGCCGCGACGTCGTCCATCAGCTCGGCGGGCACCAGCGCGCGCCGGATGGCGGTGCACTTCTGCCCCGCCTTGACGGTCATCTCGGTGACCAGCTGCTTGACGAACAGGTCGAACTCCGCGGTGCCCGGCGTGGCGTCCGGGCCGAGGATCGAGCAGTTCAGCGAGTCGGCCTCGGCGTTGAACCGCACGGAGTTCCGCACGATCGCCGGATGCGCCCGCAGCCGCTGCGCGGTGCTGGCCGACCCGGTGAACGACACCAGGTCCTGCGCTGTCACGTGGTCGAGCAGGTCGCCCGCGCCGCCGCAGACCAGCTGCAGTGAGCCCTCGGGCAGCAGCCCGGACGCCACGATCAGCTCGACCAGGCGGTGGGTGAGGTACGCGGTCTGGCTCGCGGGCTTGACCAGGCTCGGCACCCCGGCGAGGAACGCGGGAGCGAACTTCTCCAGCGGCCCCCACACCGGGAAGTTGAAGGCGTTGATCTGCACCGCGACGCCCCGCAGCGGCGTGCACACGTGCTGCCCGGTGAACGTGCCACCCTTGCCGAGCGGCTCGGGCGGCCCCTCGACGAGGTAGGTGTCGTTCGGCAGCTCCCTGCGGCCCTTGCTCGAGTAGGCGAACAGCACGCCGATGCCGCCGTCGATGTCGAACTTCGAGTCGCCGAGGGTGGCGCCGGTGCGCGCCGAGAGCCGGTACAGCTCCTCGCGGTGCTCCCGCAGGTGGGAGGCCAGCGCCTTGAGCAGGGCGGCACGCTGGTGGAACGTCAGCTCGCGGAGGGCGGGCCCGCCCACCTCGCGGCCGTAGGCGAGCGCCGCGCCCAGGTCGAGGCCCTTCGCGGAGATCCGCGCGACCTCCTCCCCCGTCGCGGCGTCGTGCAGCGGGGTGCCCTCGTCCGCCGGTGCGCGCCAGGCGCCCGAGACGAAACTGCGCAGCGAACCCATCAGGGCCGACCTCCTCGTCGAGCCGGAATAACCAACCATTCGTTCGGTAATTCATGATACAGTTCGAGCCCACAGAGGCAAGGTCGGCTCGTGGAGGTCACGACTCGTGGGCAACGCCGCTTACGACATGTTCGCCGTCGACGAGGCTTCGCGCGCGCTGGGCATCGAGCTCGTCGACGCGGGCGAGGGGCGCGCGGTGTGCGCGATGACGGTCACCGCGACGATGGTCAACGGCCACGACATCGTGCACGGCGGTTACGTCTTCCTCCTCGCCGACACCACGTTCGCCTGCGCATGCAACAGCCACGGCCCCGTCACCGTCGCCTCGGGAGCCGAGATCTCGTTCGTGACCTCGGCCCGCCTCGGCGACCGGCTGGTCGCGACGGCCGAGGAACGCACCCGCTACGGGCGCAACGGCATCTACGACGTCACCGTGCACCGTGCGGACGCGGCCGGGCGCACGGTGATCGCCGAGTTCCGCGGCCGCAGCCGCGTGATCGGCGGAACCGGAAACGCCGGAAACACGGACAAGGGAGTCACGTGACCGATCTCGACCCCACCGAGCGGCTCCACACCGAGGAGCTGCGCGCACTGCAGCTGGAGCGTCTGCAGTGGACACTGAGGCACGCCTACGCCAACGTTCCGCTCTACCGGAAGAAGTTCGACGACGCCGGGGTCCACCCCGAGGACTGCCGGTCGCTCGCCGATCTCGCCCGGTTCCCCTTCACCACGAAGCAGGACCTGCGCGAGGCCTACCCGTTCGGCATGTTCGCGGTACCGCAGGAGAAGGTGCGCCGGATCCACGCCTCCAGCGGCACCACCGGCAAGCCGACGGTCGTGGGCTACACGGAGAACGACCTCGGCCACTGGGCGGACGTGATGGCGCGCTCGATCCGCGCCGCGGGCGGGCGGCCGGGGCACAAGGTGCACGTCGCGTACGGCTACGGCCTGTTCACCGGCGGCCTCGGCGCGCACTACGGCGCCGAGCGGCTGGGCTGCACGGTGATCCCGGCGTCCGGCGGAATGACGGCGCGGCAGGTGCAGCTGATCAACGACTTCCGGCCCGAGATCATCATGGTCACGCCGTCGTACATGCTCACGCTGCTCGACGAGTTCGAGCGCCAGGGCATCGACGCGCGCGGCAGTTCCCTGCGGGTGGGCATCTTCGGCGCCGAGCCGTGGACCGAGCGGATGCGCGCCGAGATCGAGGAGCGCGCGGGCATCGACGCCGTGGACATCTACGGGTTGTCCGAGGTGATGGGCCCCGGGGTGGCGCAGGAGTGCGTGGAGACCAAGGACGGCCTGCACGTCTGGGAGGACCACTTCTACCCCGAGGTGATCGACCCGGTCGACGAGCACGTGCTGGGCGAGGGCGAGCACGGCGAACTGCTGTTCACCTCGCTCACCAAGGAGGCGCTGCCGATCATCCGCTACCGGACGAGGGACCTGACGCGCCTGCTGCCCGGCACGGCGCGGCCCGCGTTCCGGCGGATGGAGAAGGTGACCGGCCGCAGTGACGACATGATCATCCTGCGGGGCGTCAACCTCTTCCCGACACAGATCGAGGAGATCGTCCTGCGCACCGACGGGCTTTCCCCGCACTTCCAGCTCGTGCTCTCGAAGCAGGGGCACCTCGACCATCTCACCGTGCGGGTGGAGGCCACCGCGGACACGCCAGCCGAGCGCAGGGAGAGCGCCGCGCAGGAGATCGTCACGCGGGTCAAGGACGGCATCGGCGTCACCGTGGACGTCGCCGTCGTGGATCCCGACACGCTGGAGCGGTCGATGGGCAAGATGCGCCGGGTGATCGACGAGCGCGCCGGTTGAGATACTGCGCCCCATGACCGCGGAACCGCAGGTCCACCCACGCCGCCGGGGCAGGCCGGGATACGACCTGGAGTCGCTGCTGCTGGTCGCGGTCGAGCTGTTCAACGAGCGCGGCTACGACGGCACCAGCATGGAGGACCTCTCCCGCAAGCTCGGCATCACCAAGTCGGCGATCTACCACCACGTCTCCAGCAAGGAGGAGCTGCTGCGGCTCGCCGTGGACCGGGCGCTCGACGGCCTGTTCGGCATCGTCGCCGAGGCCGAGGCGGTGCCGGGACCCGCCGTCGAGCGCCTGGAGTACCTGGTGCGCGGCAGTGTCGGGGTGCTGGTCGACCGGCTGCCGTTCGTCACGCTGCTGCTGCGGGTGCGGGGCAACACGAAGGTGGAGCGGGCCGCGCTCACCCGCAGGCGGGAGTTCGACCGGATCGTCGCCGATCTCGTGGCGCAGGCCGAGCAGGACGGCGACATCCGGCCGGACGTCGACCCCGCCGTCACCTCCCGCCTCCTGTTCGGCATGGTCAACTCCCTCATCGAGTGGTACCGGCCGCGCCGGTCGGCCGGAACGGACATCGCCGACGCCGTGGTCAAGATCGCCTTCGACGGGATCCGCGTGCGCGCCCCGTAAGGGCGAATGTCACGGGGCGTGTCGCCTCTTTCATCGACAGTGAAGGCGTGAGTAAGGTAAGACTTGCCTCACCTGCTTGCCGCCTGTCGGACCGAGGAGACCCGTGACTGCCGCTTCGACCGTGGCCGAGTCCGTCGGCGAGTCCGTGCTCGACTGCGTCGGTGGAACCCCCGTCGTCGCACTGCGCAGGCTGTTCCCCGGACCGGATGTCGAGGTCCTCGCCAAGCTGGAGCTGATGAACCCGGGCGGGAGCATGAAGGACCGCTCGGCGCGCTACATCGTGGAGAGCGGGCTGCGGGACGGCACCATCCCGCCCGGCTGCCGGCTCGTCGAGAGCAGCTCGGGCAACTTCGGCATCGCGCTGGCGATGGCGGCCAGGGTGCACGGCCTGGAGTTCACCTGCGTCGTCGACCCGAAGACCACGAAGGCCAACGTCGCGATCCTGCGCCGCCTCGGCGCGGACGTCGAGACCGTGTCCGAACCGGACGAGTCGGGCGGATATCTCGGGACCCGGCTGCGCCGGGTGCGGGAGCTGCTGGCGGCCGTGCCCGGCTCGGTGTGGGTGAACCAGTACGCCAACGACCGCAACTGGCAGGCCTACTACCACGGCACCGGCGCCGAGCTGGCCGAGCAGCTGGCGCACCCACCCGGCTACCTCTTCGCGGCGGTGAGCACCACCGGCAGCATCCTCGGCTGCGCGCGCCGCCTGCGGGAACGCTTTCCCGGGCTGCGCGTGGTCGCGGTCGACGCCGCGGGATCGGTGGTGTTCGGCGGCGCCCCGGGACACCGCGAACTGCCCGGGATCGGCTCCAGCCGCGTGCCCGAGCTGTGCCGTCCCGACGAGGTGGACGAGGTGGTGCACGTCGACGACGTCGACGCCGCCCTCGGCTGCCGCGAGCTGCTCGCGACGGAGGGCATCTTCGCGGGCGGCTCGTCCGGGTCGGTGGTCGCCGCCGTCGCGCGGACGCTGCCCCGGCTGCCGAAACCCTGCCGCGTCGTGGCGATCCTGCCCGATCGCGGCGACCGCTACCTGGATCTCGTGTACGACGACGACTGGCTGGCCGCCGCGCGGGCGCGCCGCACCGAACACCGAGGAGACTGAACCGGCCGTGGCCTCCGACAATCCCCGACTGCTCTACCTGACGCGCGGCGACATCACCGCGGTCGGCGGTGCCCACTCCGAGCTGTACGTCACGGCACTGCGTGACGCGCTGGTCGCGCACGCCGAGGGCGCCACCGTGCAGCCGCTGAAGCCGTACCTGCGCACGCGCGGCAAGGAAGGGCACATCGCCGACCGGATCATCGCGATGCCGGCGCACGTCGGCGAGCCCGGCATCTCCGGTCTGAAGTGGATCGGCAGCAAGCACGACAACCCGGCGTCCGGGCGGGAACGGGCCAGCGCGGTGATCGTGCTCAACGACCCGGAGACGAACTACCCGGTCGCCATCATGGAGGGCGCGCTGATCAGCGCGTGGCGCACCGCGGGCGTCACCTGCCTGGCCGCGCGGCACCTCGCGCGGGACGGGTTCACCGACGTGGCGCTGATCGGCTGCGGGCTCATCGGCGGCACCCAGCTCGCGGCCCTGCTGGAACAGTTCCCCGCCATCACCACCGTCCACCTCTTCGACACCCGGCCCGAGGCGGCCGCCACCCTCGCCGACCGGTTCGGCGAACGGGTGACCGCCCGCGTCGCCGGGAGCGCCGAGGACGCGGTGCGCTCCGGTGACGTCGTGGTGCCGTGCACGGTGACCGACCGGCCCTACCTGGAGTTCGACTGGCTCAAGCCGGGTGCCTTTCTCGCGAACGTGTCCATCATGGACGTTCACAAGGACGTGTTCCTGCGCGCGGACAAGGTGCTCGTCGACGACTGGGAGCAGAGCAACCGGGAGAAGAAGGTCATCAACCAGCTCGTGCTGGAGGGGCGGTTCTCCCGCGAGCAACTGCACGCCGAGCTGGGCGAGGTACTGGCGGGCACCAGGCCCGGCAGGGAGACCGACGACGAGATCGTGCTGCTGAACCCGATGGGCATGGCGGTGGAGGACATCGCGTGCGCCGGGGAGGTCTACCGCCGCGCCCGCCTGCACCACGTCGGCACCTGGCTGGACCTCTACTAGTGGTGGGCAGCGGCCTCAGCAGTGAAGGCCACCTTCAGTGCGTTGAACGCAGTGAAGGTGGCCTTCACTGCCCCTCGGAGCTGGTGATGCGGGACCTGGTGGACACGCTGGTCCGGGAGCGGCTGTTCGGGTTCGCCGACGGGGTGCGGGCCGGGGAAGGCTACCGGGTCGGCCAGGTCGCCTTCCGGGTCCGCGAGGGCGACGGGCTGCAGCCGGTCCGGTACGCGGGCGGTCCCGTGTGGTACGGCGACCGGGAGGTCGCACCGGACGAGCTGCTCCGGCTCGTCGCCGCGGGCGAACCGCACGTGGAGCGGGTCGCCGCCGATGTCCGCACGGCCGTCGAGCACGCCAAGGTCGTGCTGGATGCCCGGCACGGCCTCACGCCGGTCGGGCTGCTCGCGGGTGAACGGCTCGCCGCCACCCGGAACCGGCCGTTCCACCCCACCGCGCGGGCGGCCGCGGGCTGGACGCGTGCCGACCTGGCCGAGTACGGGCCGCTGCGCCGGGAACCCCTGCCGCTGCGCTGGGTCGCCGTCGACCCGGCGCACGTGCGCTTCGGTGGTGGCGCCGACTCGCGACGGCTCGCGGACGTCCTGCTCCGCGGCGAACGTCCCGCCGCCCCGGATGGCCGCGTGCTGATCCCGGTGCACCCGTGGCAGTTCGAGCACGTGCTGCCCGGTGAGTTCGCCGCGGAGCTGGACGCGGGGATCGTCACACCGCTTCCCGAGGCGGCGGGCTCGTGCACGCCGACCGCGTCGCTGCGCACGCTCGCCACCCCGGATCCGGCCAGGCACGTGAAGCTTCCGCTCGGCATCGCCACGCTCGGCTCCGCGCGTCTGCTGCCGCCCCGCTACCTCGGCAACGGCGAGCGCGCCGAACACCTGCTGCGCGGCCTGCTCGACCGCGACCGGCCGCTGCGCGAGCTGGTCGCCATCTGCGACGAGCGCTCATGGTGCGCCATCGACGGCGACGAGTTCGCCGACCGGCCAGGGCAGCTGGCCGCGCAGCTGCGCGGCTACCCCCGCACCCCGCCGGGCACCGTGACCGTCCCGATGGCGGCGCTGGCCGCGCACGAGTGGGACAGCCTCGGGGTACTGGCGCCACGCGGGCCGCTGGCGTTCTTCCACGACCTCGCCCTCGGCTTCACGGCCATGGCCCTGGGCTTCCTGCGGCACGGGGTGCTGCCCGAGCTGCACGGCCAGAACGTGCTGGTGACCCTGCGCGACGGCGCGCCCGTCCGGTTCGTGCTGCGGGACCACGACACCGTGCGCCTCTGTCCACGGTGGATGGCTTCGGCCGGCGTGCCCGACCCCGGCTACCGGGTCCGGCCGGGCGCACCGCAGTCGCTGTCCCTCGACTCCGGCACCGAGCTGGTCGGCTACCTGCAGACGCTCGGCCTCCAGGTGAACCTGCACGGTGTCGCCGACGCGCTGGCCCGCCACCATGGCCTCGCCGAGCGGGTGTTCTGGCAGCGGCTGCGCGAGGCCCTGCGGACGAACCTCGGCCGGATCCCGCTACCGCCGGACGTGGAACGGCTGCTGCTGCGGGAACCGGAGTGGCCTGGTCGCGACGTGCTCGGCCCGCTGCTGCGGCAGGGCCCTTCGGCGGGGGTCAGCATGCCCGCGGCCACCGGCCGGGTGCCCAACCCGCTGCGCGCGGTATGACCGGCGCGCTGCGCACCGCCCGGCGCGCCGCCAGGCAGCGGCTGCTCAACGCCTACCTGCGGGAGACCGGCGTCCACGACGTGCCGGAGGGCCGCTGGCGGCTCACCCTGCCGTGCACGGGCCGTGCGCTCACCGTCGAGGTGCGGCACCGTTGCGCGTTCGGCCATCACGAGTACGCGGAGGACACCGAGCCGGGCCACACCGGGTTCGTCACCGCCCTGCTCGCCGAGGTCGAGGCGCTGACCGGCTTCCCAGGCGCGCAACGGCTCGCCGGCGCGGTGGCGAGCAGCATCGCGCACACCGCGCGTTACCTGGCCTGCCGCCCCGCGCGGGCGCCCGCGGACCCGCACGCCCGGACCAGGCACGCCGAGCAGTCCGTCCTGTTCGGACACCCGTTCCACCCCACCCCGAAGAGCAGCGAGGGCTTCACGCCGGACGATCTCGCCCGGTACGCCCCGGAACTGGGGGCCGAGTTCGTGCTCCACTACTTCGCGGTGGCCCCCGAGTTGCTGCTCGACGTGCGGGTGGCACCGGGCCCGTGGGTGCCGGACGATGTCGCGGCCCGCGTGCCGCCGGGCTTCCTGCCGCTGCCCGCGCACCCGTGGCAGGCGCGGCACCTGCTCGCCCGGCCCGGCGTGGCGGACCTCGTGCGTTCCGGGACGCTGCGGCCACTCGGCCCGCTCGGCGGCCCGGTGCACCCCACCTCGTCGGTCCGCACCGTGTGCGACCCGGCCTTCCCCACGTGCTGGAAGCTCCCGCTGGGCGTGCGCATCACGAACTTCGTCCGGAACAACCCGGTCGAGCAGGTGCGCCGGGCCACGGACGCCGCCCGGCTGGCGGAGCTGCTCCCCCGCCATCCCGGCTTCGGGGTCCTGCGGGAGACCGGGTTCCGCACGCTCGACCCGGACCGGGTCGGCGCCGGGCTCGCCGCGGACTTCGCCGTGCTGTACCGGGAGAACCCGTTCGCGCACAACGGGCAGGCGCCGGAAGTGCTGGCGAGCCTGCTGGAGCACCCGGACCGGCTGGGCCGACTGGTGCGGCGCGCGGGTGACGTCGCCGAGTGGCTGCGCCGGTACCTGCGCATCTCCCTCGTTCCGCTGCTGTCGGTGTTCGCCACCGACGGCTTCGCGTTCGAGGCACACGTGCAGAACTCCCTGCTGTGCACCGAGGACGGCTGGCCGGTGCGGTTCTGGGTGCGGGATCTGGAGGGCGCGGCGGTCAGCCGGAAGCGGCTGCGCCACCACGTCGTGCCGCCGGACAGCCCGGCGCTGTACGAGGAGGCCGAGGCGTGGCAACGGCTGCGCTACCACGCGGTGACCAACCACCTCGGGCACCTCGTGCACGTGCTCGGCGACCACACGGGGGCCGGTGAGCGGCGGCTGTGGGCGGTGGCGCGGGACACGCTCGCGGACTGCCCTGCCGCCGCCGGCCTGCTCGCCTACTCCGTGCTGCCCGCGAAGGCCAACCTGGTGAGCAGGTTCACCGAGCGCGGCGAGACGCCATGCTACGTCGATGTCCCCAACCCGCTGCGGGAGCGCCCATGAACCACGATCTCGTCCAGCGCGCGCTCACCTCGCCCGGCCTGTCCCGGGTACGCCACCGGGTGTTCCGCCAGCTGGTGGAGTCCCTGCTGTACGAGGGATCGCTGCGGGCCCGCGCCACCGGATCCGGAGAGTACACAGTAGACGGATCGGGCGGGGTTCGGTACACCTTCACCGCAAGCCGAAGGTACGGCTTCGACCGGGTGGCGCTCGGGCCGGAACCCGTCCTGCGCGACGGCGTCGCGGCCACGTCGGTCACGCGGTTCCTGGAGGAGGTGCGCGACCGGCTCGACGCCGAGCCCGCTCTGCTCGCCCGGTTCGCCAGGGAGCTCGAGGAGACGGTCGTCAAGGACGCGGTGGCCGAGCACGGCCGTACCCGCACGGCCGCCGACGCGGACTACGACGAGCTGGAGAGCGCGATCACCGAGGGGCACCGCTACCACCCGGCGTACAAGTCGCGGATCGGCTTCGACCTCGCCGACCACCTCGCGTTCGGCCCCGAGTTCGCCCGGCCCGTGCGGCCGCTGTGGCTCGCCGTGCGCCGGGACATCGCCGAGGTCACCGCCTCCGGCTCGATCGACGAGGCCGCGTTCCTGCGCGACCAGTGCGGCCCCGTGCCCGAGGGGTTCACCCCCGTACCGGTCCACCCGTGGCAGTGGCGCGAGCACGTCGCCCGCGCGTTCGCCGGTGAGCTGCACGACGGCAGCCTGCGGGTGCTCGGCGAGGACCGGCACACGTTCCGGGCGCAGCAGTCGGTTCGCACCCTGTCGTGCGCGGACGACCCGGCCCGGCCCTACCTCAAACTCGCACTGTCCATGGTGAACACCTCGACCAGCCGGGTGCTCGCACCGCACACCGTCCACAACGCACCGCTCATCTCCGACTGGCTGCGCGCCGTCGTGGCTGAGGATCCGGTGCTGCGCGACGAGCACCGCGTGCTCCTGCTCACCGAGGTACTCGGCACCGCGGTGGTGCCCCCTTCCGGAACGGACCTGCTGCACGAGGACACCTACGGCACCCTCGCGTGCATCTGGCGGGAGAGCCTGCCGCCCCGGCTGGGCCGGGACGAGCGCGCGATGCCGTTCACCGGGCTCACCTCGGTCCGGCCGGACGGCACGCCGCTGATCGACGACTGGCTGCGGGCGCACGGGATCGTGCCGTGGCTGCGGGCGCTCACCGAGGCGACGCTCGTGCCGCTGGTGCACCTGCTGTGCGCGCACGGGATCGCGCTGGAGGCGCACGCCCAGAACGTGGTGCTCGTGCACCGCGGCGGTATGCCGGCACGGGTGGCGTTGCGGGACTTCCACGACGGGGTGCGGTTCTCCCGGGCGCACCTCGCGGACCCGGACCGCTGCCCGCCGCTGCGGGCCACCCCGGCGCGGCACGGCAACCGGAACTCGTTCGTCGAGACCGACGACCCCGAACTGGTGACCGACTTCCTCCTCGACGCCCTGTTCTTCGTCAACGTCGGCGAGCTGGGCAACAGCCTCGCCGATCACTACGGCTTTCCCGAACGGGACTTCTGGGCGGTGGTGCGGGAGCCGATCCGGCGCCACCTGCGGCGGATTCCCGAGCCCGTGTTCGACATCGGCAAGCCGACGGTCGCCGTGGAGAAGCTGACGACACGCAGGCTGCTGCCGGACACCGAGCTGCGGCTGCACTCCGTGCCGAACCCGCTGTCCTGCCATGCGTGAACCGGTCTGCCGGTACGTCTACGACCTCGACGGCCTGGCCGCGCACGCGGCCGCGGTGGTCGCCGCGCTGCCCGGGCGGTGCCGGATGTACTACGCGATGAAGGCCAACAGCGCGGCCCCGATCCTGCGCACGCTGGCGCCGCACGTCGCCGGGTTCGAGGTCGCCTCGGGCGGCGAGCTGGCGAAGGCGAGGGCGGTCGGCGCGGACGTGTCCGTGCTGTTCGGGGGACCGGCCAAGACCGAGAGCGAGATCGCCGCCGCGTTGCGGGCGGACGTCACCCGGCTGCACGTGGAGAGCGTGCTGGAACTGCGTCGGGTCTCCGCCGTGGCGCGGCGGCTCGGCCGGACGGCGGACGTCCTGCTGCGGGTGAACCTCGCGGGCCCGTTCCCCGAGGCGACGATCGCGATGGCGGGAGCGCCCACGCAGTTCGGCATCGACGAGGAGGCCCTGCCCGAGGCGGTGCGCGCGGCCACCGAGCTGCCGGGGCTCCGCCTCGCCGGGTTCCACCTGCACTCGCTGTCGAACAACCTGTCTCCTCCGGCCCACCTGGCGATGCTGGAGCTGTACCGGGACCGGGTGCTGGCCTGGGAGGCGGAGTACGGCCTGCGCTGCGAGGTCGTCAACGTCGGCGGCGGCATCGGTGTGAACTACGCCGATCTCGGCGCGCAGTTCGACTGGACCGGGTTCACGCGCGGGCTCGCCGGGCTCCTGGCGACGTTTCCGGCGCACTGGGGCGAGATCGACTTCGAGTGCGGGCGGTTCCTCGTCGCCGCGTGCGGCTCGTACTTCACCGAGGTGCTCGACGTGAAACGCACCCGCGGCACGGCGTTCGTGCTGGTGCGCGGCGGCACCCACCATTTCAGGCTGCCCGCTTCGTGGCGGCACAGCCACCCGTTCCGGGTGCTGCCGCGGGCGGAATGGGACCTGCCCGGTCCCCGGCCGGAGCTCGCGGACGAGCCGGTCACGGTGGTCGGCGAGCTGTGCACCCCCAAGGACGTGCTCGCCCGCGACGTGGTGGTGCCCCGGGTGCGCCCTGGTGACCTGCTGGAGTTCCGCTACGCCGGTGCGTACGGCTGGGAGATCTCGCACCACGACTTCCTCAGCCACCCGCACCCGGAGCACCACTTCACCTCGTGAGTGAGAAACGTGGTGAGAACGACGTTTCTCACTCACGAGGCGTCAGAAGGCTCCGCAGTTGTCCGGGGCCGGCCTGCCGTGCAGGCGCCCCTCCAGCCACGCGAACGCCAGCGGCATCGACGCGACGTACCCACCGACGTGGGTGGGCGTCAAAAGGGTCCGGAACCGGACGGTCCCGCCGTCGGCGCACCACGCGCGGGCCATCGCGCGGCCCTGGGCGTAGGGCACGATGTCGTCGGTCGCGCTGTGCGTGACCAGCACCGGCACCCCAGGGGCGGTGGTGCCGATCCGCTGCTCCTCGACCACCGGCGCGAACGGCTCCGCATCGAGGTAGGCGGTGATCGGCCTGCCGTCCCGGGTGAGGTCCGCGGTGCGGGTGAAGGCGTGGTGGAGCAGCGCGTCCGCTGTGCACTCCCGCTCCACCTGCTCGCGCACCCGGGTCCCCTTGTCGTTGAGCACGGCCGGGATGTCCAGCTCCGGGTAGGCGTAGTTCATGCTCGCCACCGCGAACATGAGGAACCCGACGGCGTACTGCCCGTCGAGGGCGGCGGCGACGGCCGCAAGGTCGGCGGGCGGGGCACCCGCGTAGGCGCCCACCAGGTCGAGTTCGGGTGCGTAGGCGGGCTGCAGCTCCGCCGCCGCGGCCGACGCGCCGCCGCCCTGCGAGTACCCCGCGAGGGCGACCGGGCCCGCGTCGGGCAGGTCCGCCTCGGGCAGCCGCTGGGCGGCCCGCACCCCGTCGAGCAGGGCGTGGGCCTGGGCCCGGCGGTTGACGTAGGTGTGCACGCCCGGCGTTCCGAGGCCCTCGTAGTCGGTGACCACGACCCCGTAGCCGCGGGTGAGCAGCCCGGCGAGGAACGGGCCCTCGTACTCGGTGCCCATCGCCATCGCCTTCGACGGCGCGCACTGGTCGCCGAGGCCCTGCGTGCCCGGGGCGTAGCCGATGACCGGGCGCTCGCCGGGTCCGCTCCAGGGCGTGTGCGGGGTGAGCACGGTGCCGGTCACGGCGACCGGCTCGCCGTGGGTGTCGGTGCTGCGGTACATGATCCGCTGCACGCGGGCAGGTGCCGGGACGAGCCTGACCGGGTCGAGGAAGAACCGGGCGGGCTCGTGCCGGATGATGGCGCCGTCGTCGCCGGGCGGCAGCGGTGACGGCGGATCGTAGAAGTCAGCCGCACCGGCGGGTGCCGCGCCGACCGTGAGTGCGACGAGACCGAGGATCGACGTGAGCACGGCCGTGAGCCGCCGGCGCGCCAGACGCATATCCGCTCCGCATATTTCCGACATCATTGTCGGAAAAAGAATCGAGGTGAGGCGACACACATGTCAACCCTCCGATCGCGGGGTCCGGGACGGCCCCGCAGGCTGCCCGTGGCCGAGCAGCGGGCGCTCGTGCTGCGCGCCGCGCGTGCGCTGTTCGCCGAGCAGGGCGTCCAGGGCGCCACGATCGAGCACGTCGCCCGCCGGGCCGGGCTCACCCGGCAGTCCGTCTACGAGCAGTTCGGCGACAAGGCCGCACTGTTCCGCGAGGCGGTCGCCGACGTCGAGGAGCAGGCGTACCGCACGATCGCGGCCCGCGCGTCCGGCGACGCCGACCTCGACCTGAGGTCCTGGGCACACCGCAACTACGCGACGATGTTCGACTTCGTCGCCGCGCACCCGGACGCGCTGCCCGTGCTCCAGGAGGCCGAACGGACGGGCATCCCCGCGCTCACCCGGCTGCGCTCGCGGCTGGCCGAGGTCTACACGGCGGCCAGCCGCGAGCGGTGGGCCGCACACGGCGTCGAACCGGGGCGCGCCGACACCGCGCTGGTGACCCTGTACTTCGCCATGACCGAGGCGCTGGTCGACCTGCACCGGACCGGCGATCCGGCCGACCGGGACGCGCTCATCGACCTGCTCACCGAGTTCACCGTCGGCGGGGTCCTCCGGCTGTACAACCAGGCCCCGGACGTCCTCGCCCGGCTGCGCTGATTCCGGCTCAGTCCCCGGCCTGCGGGGCGGGCGTGCCCGCCACGGTCTCGGCCAGGGCCACCAGCGCGGGCCACACGCCGGGCACCAGCACCACCCCGAGGACGGTGAAGACGGGGAAGACGAGCCCGTTCTCGACCCCCTTGCCGGTGCGGAACCGCAGCCACGAGGGCGGGCGCAGCTCGTACCACGTCTCGCCCGCGATCGGCAGCGGGAACAGGAACGGGCAGCCGGACTCGGTGAGCGCGTCGCCGAGGCAGTGCGTCACGCAGCCCGCCGCGACCGCGATGCCGAGCAGCCCCGAGACGGCGTCGAGTTCCGCCAGCGCACCGGGACTGTTCTGGTAGACCCACCACACCACCGCGGCGCCGCCGAGGGGCAGCAGCCAGTCGCCGAGCGCGTCCTCCGCGAGCAGCAGGCCGAACAGCACGACCGCGGCGACCGCCCACGGACCACCGGCCGCGGTCCCGGCGGCGGTGGCCCCGCCGAGCGCGGCCGCGAACAGCACGGTATGGGACAGGTGCCGGTGGGTGCCCGAGTGCCGCTCGTCCCGCGGCCCCTTCGTCACGGCGTACAAGCCGGACGACGCCTTCCGCAGCAGCCACGACAGCGCTCCCGTGACCGGCCCGAGCAGCTTCGACGCCCGGGCGCCCGGATGGTCCAGATCCGGCAGCAGCGCGAAACCCGCGGTGGTCGCCGCGAACACGACCGCCTGGGAGAGCGAGGCGATGCCGACCGCGGGGGCGAGCGCCAGCCCGGCGCACCAGCCGGTGAGCGCGTGCGTGCGACCCATCATGCGCCGCAGTCTCCCCGACCCACGCTCAAGATCATCAACGACGCGCCGGGGGCTCCCCAATGTGGCATTGGGTGCGCCCAGTGCACCCAATGTGGCATTGGGTGCGTTCAGTGCACCGGACGCCGCATTGGGTGCGTGGAGGAGGCACAGCGCCGCCCAGCGCCTCCGGCCGGGCGGCGGGAGACGGGCGGGCGCACCGAACGCCACATCGGGCGCGCCCGGGCGCCGAATGTGGCATTGGGTGCGTGGCGAAGGCACAGCGCCCGCCGGGCCCCTACGAAAGTAGGGAATTTCCTGGGGTTTCACCCGAAAGTGAAACATCTGTGAAGTCTCTTGAGATGCTCCCTGCACCCAACCGGGAGGTCGAAAGTAGTGACAGAGCAACGAACACGATGGCTGAGACGAGCGGGTGCGGCGGCACTCGCCGGAACGGTCGGAGTACTCGGGTTCGCCGCGCCCCACGCGGCGGCCCAGGAGGAACCGCCACCGCAACCCGGTGACGAGCGCCAGCTCGACCAGGAGGACCGGGCCCGCCTCACCCAGGCGGAGAACCAGGGCAAGCGCGAGGTCACCCTGCTCGTCGCGGCGCAGCGAGGGCGCGCCGCGGCCGCGGCCGGCGAGCTCCGGTCGATTGGCGGTGAGGTGCAGTCCACGGACAAGAAGCTGGACTACCTCAAGGTCACCGTGCCGATCGACCAGGCCGAGCGGGCGCCGAAGCTCCGCTCGGTGGACGCCGTGGACATCGACGGCCTGGTGAAGCGGGACGAACCGGCACCGGTCGGCGCGATCGACCCGCTGCCGCAGCCCGCCCCCGGCGCGGACACCCCGCGCGTCAACCCGTACCTGCCCACGGGCGACACGAAGGCGGCGCAGTTCGGCGGCGTGTTCCCGTTCTGGGACGGCCGGGGGACCACCATCGCCATCCTCGACACCGGCGTCGACCTCGATCACCCCGCGCTGGCGAAGACCAGCACCGGTGAGCGCAAGATCGTCGACTGGTACACCGCGAACGCCCCGAACTCGGGCGACGGCACGTGGGTCCCGATGTCCGGCGAGACCTACTCCGGCACGTTCACCGCGGCGGGCCGCGAGTGGACCGCCCCCGGCGAGGGCGAGTTCGTCTTCGGCATGTTCGCCGAGACCGCGGGCGACCTCGGCTCGGCCGCCAGCGAGACCGGCGGCGACGTCAACCGGGACGGCGACCGCACCGACACGTGGGGCGTCCTCCAGGACACCGCGTCCAAGCAGGTGCGCGTCGACCTGAACGGCAACGGTGACTTCACCGACGAGCAGGCCATGATCGACTACCGGGTGAACCAGGACGTCGGCCACTTCGGCACGGACGACCCGGACACCGCGATCGCCGAGCGGATGGCGTTCGTCGTGCAGACCGACCGCGAGGGCTTCGTCAACCTCGGCCTCGCCGGCGGCGCGCACGGGTCGCACGTGGCGGGCATCGCCGCGGGCAACGACCTGTTCGGCGGCCGGATGGACGGCGCGGCACCCGGGGCGAAGCTGATGTCGGTGAAGGCGTGCCTTTCCACGCCGTCCTGCACGGCCAGCGGCCTCATCGACGGCGTGGTGTACGCGGCCACGCACGGCGCGGACGTCGTCAACATCTCGATCGGCGGCCTGCCCGCGCTCAACGACGGCAACAACGCCAGGGCCGAGCTGTACAACCGGATCATCGACACCTACAACGTGCAGCTGTTCATCTCCGCCGGCAACAGCGGCGCGGGCGCCAACTCCGTCGGCGACCCCTCGGTGGCGACCGACTCGGTCAGCGTCGGCTCCTACATCACCGACGACACCTGGCTGTCGAACTACGGATCGGAGTCGCCGGTCGCCGAGTCCCTGCACCCGTTCTCGTCGCGGGGCCCGCGCGAGGACGGCGGCTTCAAGCCGACGCTCGTCGCCCCCGGTGCCGCGATCTCCACGATCCCGCCGTGGCAGGCGGGCGGCCCGGTGCCCGGCACGTACGAGCTGCCGCCGGGCTACGCCATGTTCAACGGCACGTCGATGGCCGCACCGCAGGCCACCGGCGCGGCGGCGCTGCTGGTGAGCGCGTTCAAGGCCACCCACCGCGGCGAACGGCCCAAGGTGACCGCGCTGCGCAACGCGCTGGCCTCCACGGCGCGCTTCGTGGACGGCATCGAGGCCAACGCGCAGGGCGCCGGCCTGATCAACACGTTCACCGCGTTGCTGGCGTTGCAGGTCAACCGCGGCGAGCGGGCGGCCGTGACGACATCGGTACCGGTGCACACGGTGCTGTCCGACCAGCTGGAGCCGCCGAACACGGGCGTCGGCATCCACGACCGGGAGGGCGTCACGGTCGGCAAGGCGTACACCCGCACCTACACGCTCACGCGGACCAGCGGCTCCGACCGTCCGGTGACCTACCTGGCGCGCTGGGTGGGCAACGACGGCACGTTCTCCAGCGCCAGGTCCGTGCGGCTGCCACTGAACCAGCCGGTGACCTTCGACGTGCGGGTGCACCCGAAGGCGGCGGGCACGCACTCGGCGCTGCTGCGTCTCGACGACCCGCGCACGGTCGGCGTGGACGTGCAGACGATGAACTCGGTGTTCGCCCCGATGGAGTTCGGTTCGGACAACAAGTTCCGCGTGCGGGCCTCCGGCGAGATCGGCCGCAACCAGGCGACCAGCGTGTTCGTCCGCGTTCCCGAGGACGCCAGCTCGCTGAAGGTCGAGATGGCGGCGGGCGGCCCGCCGGGCGAGGGCCAGGTGCGGTTCCTCCGGTACGACCCGACCGGCGTGCCGATCGACTCGAACTCGTCGCTGAACTGCTTCAACCCGGACGCGGGCGGCGGCTGCGCCGGTGGCACCCCGACGAGCAGGGTGGTCACCGACCCGATGCCCGGCGTGTGGGAGATCGTGATCGAGGCACGCCGGACCTCGGACGTGCCGGTGGCGCCGTGGTCGATCACGGCGTCGGTGCAGGGCACGACGGTCAGCCCGGACCCGGACGTGATCGCCGAGGCCCCGCTCGGCGAGCCGGTGGACCGTGAGTACACGGTCACCAACGAGCTCGGCGAGTTCACCGGCAGGCTCACCGGCGGCCCGCTCGACAGCGCGCGCATCGAGCGGCCGACCATCGCCGACGGCGGGACCACGGAGTTCACCGTCCCGGTGCCCGCGGGCTCGACCGCGCTGACGGCGACGATCGGCAACACCTCCGACGTCGGCGCGGACCTCGACCTGCTCGTCTACGACTGCACGAGCGGGTCGTGCGCGCTGGCGGACTACGACGCGGACGGCGACTCCGAGGAGTCGGTGACCGTGCCGGACCCGGCGGCGGGCGAGTGGCGGATCGTGATCGACGGCTACGCGGTGCCCTCGGGCAGCACGGAGTTCGACTACCTGGACCTGTTCGCCGCGCCCGGCCTCGGCACGATCGCGGTGGACGACGCCGACCAGGTACGCCCGGAGGGCGCGACCTGGACGGTGCCGGGCACCGTCACGGCGCAGGCCCAGCCGGGTGACGGTCGCGTGCTGCGCGGGCTCGTCACCGTGCGCACGGCGGAGAACCAGCGGATCGGCAGCGGCACGGTGATCGTCGAGTCGGTCACCGGCTGATCCGGTCCACGGAATGTCATGAGTGACCCGTTACTGGCATTTTCGCCAGTAACGGGTCACTCGTGATCAGGATCCCCGCGCTCAGGGCGCGGGGTCGTCGCGTTCGACGTCCTCCAGCACCTGCACGGCCGACACGCCGGGCAGGTCGGGGATGCGGTCGACCGCGGCGACGGGCACGTCCGCGCGGACGTGCCCGGTCCGCCGATCGGCCGAGCCGATCCGCCCGCCGAGTGCCCTGAGCTCGCCGATCACCTCCGGTCCGGCGAGCACCAGCACGGGCACGGTGGGCCTTCCCGAGCGGCGGGCCTCGGCCAGCAGCCGCCGGCTGTGCGCGTCCATGCGTACATGATCCCCCGGATTGGGGTAGACCGGTGCCATGGCCACGTCGAAGCTCGCCGAGTACCGCCGCAAGCGGCACGCGGATCGCACCCCGGAGCCGGTGCCCGAGGGTGACGCCACCCCGCGTGGCGACGACGACACCTTCGTCATCCAGGAACACCACGCACGGCGGCTGCACTGGGACGTCCGGCTGGAACGCGGTGGGGTGCTCGTGTCCTGGGCGGTGCCGAAGGGCCTGCCACCCGAGCCCGGCACGCTGCGGCTCGCCGTGCACACCGAGGACCACCCGCTGGAGTACGCCACCTTCGAGGGCGAGATCCCCGAGGGCGAGTACGGCGCGGGCCGCATGACGATCTGGGACCGCGGCCGGTACGACACGCTGAAGTGGACCGACCGGGAGGTCGCGATCGTCCTGCACGGCGAGCGGGTGCGGGGCAAGTACGTGTTCTTCCGCGCCGGTGAGGACTGGCAGGTGATCCGCTCGGACCCGCCGCAGGACGAGAACTGGGTCTCCCTGCCCGAGGTGCTCGAACCCATGCTCGCCACGGCCGGGACACTGCCGCCGGTCGCCGAGGACGACGAGTGGGCGTACGAGTTCAAGTGGGACGGGGTGCGCGCGCTGGCCAGAGTGGAGGGTGGCCGGGCGACGCTGTTCTCCCGCAAGGGAAACGACATCACGGCCACCTATCCCGAGCTGCGCGGAATCGGCGAGCAACTGGGGCTCACCCAGGCGTGGCTGGACGGGGAGATCGTGGCCCTGCGCGAGGGCAGGCCCAGCTTCAAGGCGCTGCAGACCCGGATGCACGCGGGCGAGCAGCGGGCCCGGCAGCTCGCCAGGCACCAGCCGGTCACCTACCTCGTGTTCGACCTGCTGCACCTGGACGGCAGGCCGTGCCTCTCGGTGCCCTACGCGCAGCGCCGGAGCCTGCTGGAGGGCCTGGACCTGGGCGGCCCACACTGGCAGCTGTCCCCCAGCTTCGCCGGGGAGGGGGCCGCGGTGGTCGAGGCGGCCGCCGAGCAGCGGCTCGAAGGCGTGATCGCCAAGCGCCTGGACTCACCGTACTCGCCGGGACGGCGCAGCCCCGACTGGCTCAAGATCACGGACCTGCACACGCTCGACGCGGTGATCGGCGGCTGGCGGCCCGGCGAGGGCAGGCGCGCGAACACGTTCGGCTCGCTCATGCTCGGCCTGCCCGAGGACGGCGGGCTGCGGTACATCGGGCAGGTCGGTACCGGATTCACCGAGGACATGCTGCGCACGCTGCTCGCCAAGCTGCGCAGGCTGGAGCGCAGGACATCGCCGTTCACGACGGAGGTGCCGAGGGACAGGGCACGGGGCGCCAGGTGGGTGAGCCCGAAGCTCGTCGGTGAGGTCGTGTTCAAGGACTGGACGCCCGACGGGCGGCTGCGCGCGCCCGCGTGGCGCGGGCTGCGGCCCGATCTCGATCCGGAGGAGCTGGACCGTGGCTGAGGGGCAACTCGTCGAAGTCGAGGGGCGCAGGCTCCGCGTGTCCAACCTGGACAAGGTGTTGTACCCGGAGGACGGCTTCACCAAGGGGGAGGTGATCGACTACTACGTGCGCGTGGCGCCCGTCCTCCTGCCACATGTGCGGGACCGGCCATTGACGCTCAAGCGCTACCCGAACGGCGTCGAAGGCAACTCCTTCTTCGAGAAGGACGTGTCACGGCACGCGCCCGACTGGGTGCGCACGGTGTGCATCGAGACGCCGGGGAGTTCGCGTGGCGCGGAGAAGGCGGATTTCGCGCTGGTGCAGGATCTGCCGACGTTGGTGTGGGCGGCCAACCTGGCGAGCCTGGAGCTGCACGTACCACAGTGGACGGTGGGTCCACGCGGGGGCGAGCGGGCACCCGACCTGCTGGTGTTCGACCTCGACCCCGGCTCTCCCGCGACGATCGTCGAGTGCTGCCGGGTGGCGCTACGGCTGCGCGACGTGCTGGCGGAGGACGGGTACGCCGCCTACCCGAAGACCAGCGGGTCCAAGGGACTGCAACTGTACTCGCCGGTGCGCACTCGTTCGTCCGAGCGAACGAGCGAGTACGCGAAGCGGCTCGCCGAACGGCTGGAGCGCGAACTCCCCGAGCTGGTCGTGTCGCGGATGGCGAAACGCCTGCGGCCGGGCAAGGTGCTCATCGACTGGAGCCAGAACAATCCCAAGAAGACCACCGTGGCGCCGTACTCCCTGCGGGCCCGGCCCGCGCCCACCGTATCGACGCCGGTGACCTGGGACGAGGTGGCCGCGTGCCGCCGCCCCGGAGACCTAGTCTACACCGCCGACGACGTGCTCGACCGCCTCGAGGAACACGGTGACCTGCTGGAACCCCTGCTCGCCGGGCACCGCCCCCGCCTCTGAGCCGTGTCCGCCATCCAGGAACACGTGTCCGCGCCGCACGACGCGGACATCTGTGCACAGAGCGCGGACACGCTGGGGATGCAATGTGCAGATGGCAACATCTTCGGGGCCGCGATTGAGAAGGACGGGTGAATATGGGCTTGGCCCTACTCCGCCTGCAGGGCAAGCCGCGAAGACACACACTGAGCCAATCGGCCATGGCGGTTATGCTGCGGGATATGGCGACGGTCCACTCGTCCGAAAACGCCGAAGCTCGCCTCCGCCGGATCGAAGCGGTCACCGACACCACGCTGGCCCACCTGGGTGTCGAGCAACTGTTGCGTGAACTGCTCCGCCGCATCCGCGAGATCCTCGGCGTCGACACGGCCACGGTCCTTCTGCTGGCCAAGGGCGGTCACCACCTCGTCGCCACGGCGTCCTCCGGCCTCGAGGAAGAGGTGCGGCAGGGGGTGCGCATCCCGGTGGGCGAGGGCTTCGCCGGGCAGATCGCGGCGCGACAACAACCGCTGGTGATCGACCGTGTCGGCCCGGACACGGTGCGGAACCCACTGCTGTGGCGCAAGGGGATCTGCTCACTCGCCGGAGTCCCCCTGCTGGCTGGAGGTGAACTGCTCGGCGTGCTCCACGTCGGGTCGCTGCACCCGAGGACGTTCGGCGAGCAGGACCTCCACTTGCTCGAGCTGGCGGGCGAGCGCGTCGCACTCGCCACACGCACCCGGCAGTCGCGCGCCGAGCGCACGGCCGCCGAGGCGCTCCAGCGAGACCTGCTGCCGTCCCGGCTGCCCCACGTCACGGGCATGGAACTGGCCTCGCGCTACGTGCCCGCCGAGGAGGCGGGGGTCAGCGGCGACTGGTACGACGTCTTCACGCTGCCGTCGGGCTGGCTGTGTGTCGCGATCGGCGACGTCGTCGGCCGCGGCCTCGGTGCCGCGACGGTGATGAGCCGCATGCGCACGGCGACCCGGGCGTACGCGCTCGATTCGAACGACCCGGGTGAGGTGCTGAGCAAACTCGACCGGCACATCCGGCATTTCGAGCCGGACAGCATGGCCACCATCGCCTACGGCATGTGGGAACCGGCGCTCGACCGCATGCACCTCTCGCTCGCCGGGCACCTCGCTCCGGTCGTCGCCACGCCCGACGCGGAGCCGGCGATCGCCGACACGCCGGTGGATCCGCCCATCGGCGCCAGCTCGGCCCCCGTGCCGCGCAAGACCAGCACGATCGAGGTGCCGCCGGACTCGGTGGTGCTCTTCTACACCGACGGCCTCGTCGAACGCAGGCACCGCCCGATCGAGGTCGGCCTCGAACTACTGCGGGAAACCGTGCGGACGGAGTCCCCCGAGGCCGTGTGCGCCGCCGTGATGGCCTCGCTCATCGACGCGGGCGCGACGGGAGACGACATCGCGGTGCTCGCGATGCGCAGACAGCACCCGGACGAGCTTCGCAGCATGCACCTGGAGTTCCCGGCCGAGCCCGAGTCGCTCGCCGAGATCCGGGCGGCCCTCCGCCGGTGGCTGCCCGCGGTGGGGGCCTCGGATGACGACCTCGCCGATCTACTGGTAACAGTTGGCGAAGCCAGCGCGAACGCGATCGAGCACGCTTACGGGCCACTCGGCGGTACCGTCGAGATACGGCTCGAGGCCGATGAACGGGAGGTGCACGCCACGATCACCGACAGGGGAAACTGGCGACACCCGCGAGGCCAGCATCGGGGCCGGGGTACCCGTCTCATGCGACACCTGAGTGACGACGTACGAATCGATCACGGCGCGGAGGGAACGAGCGTACGCATCCGCAGGCGCCTCACAGGCGATGAAGTCCCATGACGACGGCGAACGTAGAGGTAGCGGCACACGACGGCGAGATCGACATCGTCGTCAGCGGTGAGATCGACCTGTCCAACGCGGAGTCCGTGCAGGACGACATCTTCGCGGCGATCACCAACCATCTCGTGGCGGTGCACATCGATCTCTCCAAACTGACCTACATCGACAGCGCGGGCCTGCGCATCCTGTTCGCGCTCGCCGACCGGCTCCGCCTGCTCCAGACACGGTGCAGGCTGAGCGCCCCCGCGGGTTCCCCGATCCAGCGGGTCATCGAGCTGTCCGGCCTGGCCTCACTGGTGGACGTCCATCTCTCGTGACGTCTCGCGGACCCGGTGAGTCTTCTGTAGACGATGGAGCTGGTGCGATGCGGGAGCTGACGATGCGGTCGGGAAACCGGATTCCGGTGCTGGGCCAGGGCACGTGGGGCATGGGCGAGCGACGGGCCGAGCGGGACACCGAGATCGCCGCCCTCCGGCACGGGCTCGACCTCGGGCTCGGGCTGATCGACACGGCCGAGATGTACGGCGACGGAGGTGCCGAGGAAGTGATCGGCGCCGCGATCGAGGGTCGCCGCGACGAGGTCTTCCTGGTCAGCAAGGTCTTTCCGCACAACGCGGGCGAACGGGACGCGATCGCGGCGTGCGAGCGCAGCCTGTCCCGGCTGGGCACCGACCGGATCGACCTGTACCTGCTGCACTGGCGCGGGAACGTCCCGTTCGCCGAGACACTGGAGGCCTTCACGCGGTTGCGGGCCGAGGGCAAGATCCGCGACTTCGGCGTCAGCAACCTCGACGCGGGCGACCTGGCCGAGTTCTGGGCACAGGACGGCGGCGACGAGATCGGCACCGACCAGGTGCTGTACAACCTGTCGCGGCGCGGCCCGGAGTTCGACCTGCTGCCGTGGTGCCGGGAGCACGGCGTCCCCGTCATGGCGTACTCCCCGATCGAGCAGGGCAGGCTGCTGGGCAGCGCGGTGCTCAGCCGGGTCGCCGGGCGGCACGGTGTGACCCCGGCGCAGCTCGCGGTGGCGTGGGTGCTGCACCAGCCGGGCGTGTGCGCCATCCCGAAGGCCGCGAACCCGGCGCACGTGGCGGAGAACGCCGCGGCCCTCGACCTCGAGCTGACGCCGGACGACCTCGCCGAGCTCGACGCCGAGTTCCCCCCACCATCAGCGCCCGTCCCCCTGGAGATCCTCTGAGCAGTCGCCCCCACTTGTGCGCCATGTGAACTGGGGCGATGAGTTTCGCTGGGGGCGGCGGTCTGTACTGGCGGAGGCTCCCGTGACCGCACGCGATGACATAGGGTCGGACCACGGGGAGGACTGGGAGGCGCCGCATGACACAGGCAGGGACACCGGGACTGGCGGAGAGCCCGGGCGACGAGGACTTCCTGCGCCAGGCCGATCCGTACCGGCGGGAGCTGCTGGCGCACTGCTACCGCATGCTCGGCTCACCGCACGAGGCCGAGGACCTGGTGCAGGAGACGTACCTGCGGGCGTGGCGTGCCTACGACAGGTTCGAGGGCCGCTCTTCGCTGCGGACGTGGCTGCACCGCATCGCCACCACGGCCTGCCTGACGGCGCTGGAGAGCCGCAACCGGCGGCCGATGCCCACCGGGCTCGGCGGCCCCATGTCCGACCCCTCCGACGAGCTGACCCACCAGGCCGAGGTCCCGTGGCTGCAGCCGCTGCCCGGTACCGCGCCGGAGACCGCCGACGACGACCCGGCTTCCGTCGTCACCACGAAGGAAAGCGTGCGGCTGGCGTTCGTGGCCGCCCTGCAGCACCTGCCGCCCCGCCAGCGGGCCGTGCTGATCCTGCGCGACGTGCTCAGGTGGAAGGCGGCCGAGGTCGCCGAGGCGGTGGGCATCTCGACCGCCGCCGTCAACAGCACCCTGCAGCGCGCGCGGGCGCAGCTGGAGCGGGTGGCGCCCCGGCAGGAGGACGTCGGCGAACCGACCGGGGCCGAGCAGCGAGAGCTGCTCGAACGCTACGTCGACGCGTTCGAGCGCAAGGACGTCGACGCGCTCGTGCGACTGTTCACCGACGAGGTCGTGTGGGAGATGCCGCCGTACGCCGAGTGGTACCAGGGCACGCGGGACGTGGCGTGGCACCTGGCCAACCGCTGCCCCGCGCGGCCGGGCGGGGTCCGCATGGTGCCCGTGTCGGCCAACGGCCAGCACGGGTTCGCGATGTACCTGCGCGATCCGGCCGACGGCCGGTACCGCGCGTTCACGGTGCAGGTGCTGACGCTCACCAGCGCGGGCATCAGCCACGTCGCCAACTTCATGGGCGACTCCGCGTTCGAGCTGTTCGGCCTGCCGTTGACGCGGGAGCCGGCAGGCTAGCCCGCCGCGTCCCGGCGGGCACGGGCACGCCGCTTGCCCTCGTGCATGGCGGCCACCCTGGCGACCGGGATCGCCCTGCCCTCCGCCAGCAGGTCACCGGGCAGCCGCTGCGGTGCGGGCATCGCCTCCGCCCACGGATCCCGCCCCGCGACCAGCCCGGCGGCCGTCCGCAGCGTGAAGTCCGCAGGGGACACGCGGTCCAGCTCCGTCCAGTCCACCGGGAACGACACCGGCGCGCCCGGCCGGATCCGCGGGCTGTAGGCGGCCACGACCGTCGCTCCCGCGGCCCTGGTCGAGTCGAGGAAGACCTTGCCGCCCCGGTCCTCGCGGAGGTAGGCGGTGGTGGCGAGCGCCGGGTCCAGCCGTTCCGCCCGCGCGGCCAGCGCGCGGGTGGCGGCGGCCGCGTCGTCGATCGGGGTGCTCTCCTCGATCGGCACGAACACGTGCACGCCCTTCGCCCCGCTGGTCTTGACCACGCCAGCCAGCCCCGCGTCGGTGAGCGCCTGCCGCACCAGCAGGGCCGCCGCGACGACGATCCGGAAGTCACCACCCTCGGGCGGGTCGAGGTCGAGGACGAGATGCGTCGGCACCGGCGGCGCGCCGACGCGCAGCAGGGCGGGGTGGTACTCGACGGCGCGCTGGTTGGCGAACCAGAGCAGCGTGCGCCGGTCCCCGCAGACGGCGTAGGACACCTCCCGCTGCGAGCTCTCCGCCCACATCCGCACGGTGGGCACCCAGTCCGGGGTGTACTTCGGGACGTTCTTCTGCATGAACGGCCGCTGCCCGCGCAGCACCCGCACGACCGAGAGCGGCCGGTCCCGCAGGCCGGGCAGGATCCGGTCCCGCACGGCGTCGAGGTAGTCCACCAGGTCCCGCTTGGTGGCCCCGGCGTCCGCGAACAGCGGCTGGTCGAGGTTGGTGAGCCGGACCCCGGCCCGCTCCTCCTCCGCGCTCACCGGTTCACCTCCAGACCGTCGCGGTCGGCCCACTCGAGCAGCGGTTCGAGGGAGAAGGCGACGTCGTCGATGCCCGCGTGCAGATCGCCGTGCGCGGCGAACCGGGCCGGCACGGTGGCGATCGTGCACTCCCTGGGGTCGACGTCGGCGAGTTCCGGCCAGGTGATCGGGGTGGACACCGTCGCCTCGGGGACGCCCCGCACCGAGTACGCGCTGGCGATGGTGTGGTCCCTGGCGTTCTGGTTGAAGTCGACGAAGCACTTGGCGGGATCGCGATCCTTGCGCCACCACACCGTGGTCGCGTCCTCCGGCGCCCTCCGCTCGACCTCCCTGGCGAACGCGAGCGCGGCCCGGCGCACGTCGGCGAAGCCCCAGTTCGGCTCGATCCGCACGTAGATGTGCAGCCCGTTGCCCCCGGAGGTCTTCGGCCAGCCGGTGACGCCGAGTTCGTCCAGCACCTCGTGCGCCACCCCGGCGACCCGGCGGACCCGGTCGAAGCCGCAGCGCGGCATCGGGTCGAGGTCGATGCGCCACTCGTCGGGGCGCTCGGTGTCGGCCCGCCGCGAGTTCCACGGGTGGAATTCCACGGTGGACATCTGCACCGCCCAGATGACGCTGGCCAGTTCGGTGACGCAGAGCTCGTCGGCGTACCGGTCGTAACGCGGGAAGTGCACGCGCACGGTCTGCAGCCACGGCGGCGCGCCGCGCGGCACCCGTTTCTGGTGCACCTTCTCACCGGCCACTCCGGACGGGAAGCGGTGCATCATGCACGGCCGTTCCCGCAGCGCCCGCACGATGCCGTCGCCGACCGACAGGTAGTAGTTGGCGAGGTCCAGCTTCGTCTCGCCCCGGGCCGGGAAGTACACCCGATCGGGGTTGGACAGGCGCACGGTCCGTTCCCCGACCTCCAGCTCGACCGCCGCATCGTTGGCCATGGGACGAAACTAGCCCCTCGGCGCGACGTTTTCCTCCCCGTTCGCGGCGAATTCGTCCATCGTGCGCCGCAGCCGCGCGCGCATGGCGTCGTTGCCCTTGTGCCCGGAGTCGCCGATCACCACCAGCTCCGCGTCCGGCCACGCTCTGGACAGCTCCCACGCGGTGCGGAGCGGCGCGCCGAGGTCGAGACGGCCGTGCACCAGCACGCCGGGGATGCCCGCGAGCCGGTGCGCCTCCCTGATGAGCTGGTCCTCCGCCAGCCAGGCGCCGTGAGCGAAGTAGTGCGCGCAGATGCGCACCAGCGCGGTGCGCTCGGCGGGCGGCAGCGAGCTCATGGCGGTGGCGGGCGCGTTCTCCTCCAGGGAGACGACGGCGTCCTCCCACGCGCACCAGTTCAGGATCGCGCGCTCGCGGACGGCGGGGTCCGGGTCCTCGATCAGCCGCGCGTAGGCGGCCACCAGGTCGCCGTCGCGGTCGGCCTCGGGCACTCCGGCGCGGAAGCGGTCCCACTCGGCGGGGAAGAACCGGCCCGCGCCCCGGTAGAGCCAGTCGATCTCGCTGCGGCGGGTGCTCGTCACCGCGACGAGCACGAGTTCGGTCACGCGCTCGGGGTGCCGCTCGGCGTAGGCGAGGGCGAGCGTGGAGCCCCACGAGCCGCCGATCAGCAGCCAGCGCTCGATGCCGAGATGGGTGCGCAGCCGTTCCATGTCGGCGAGGAGGTGGTGGGTGGTGTTGGCGGCGAGGCCGGTGCGGTGGTCGCCCGCGTGCGGGGTGCTGCGACCGCAGCCGCGCTGGTGGAAGTGGACGATCCGGTACCGCGCCGGGTCGAAGTACCGCGGCGCGGCGAGCCAGTTCGGCGCGCCGGGCCCGCCGTGCACGATCAGCGCGGGTTTGCCCCTCGGGTTGCCGCTGACCTCCCAGTACACGTGGTTGCCTTCGCCCACGTCCAGCAGGCCGTGGTCGTAGGGCTCGATCGGCGGGTACAGAACGTCCATGGGTGCGGCTCCCTGGGCAGCAATTTATGACAGCACTGTTATATTAGCGCTGTGACATCTGGAGACGCCACCGAGTTCGGCCCAGCCCTGCTGGGGACGCGCCTGCGGCACCTGCTCGACCTGCTGGACGGGGAGATCGCGGCCGTCTACGCCGGCCTGGGCCTGGCCGGGTTCCGCCCCCGGTTCGTCCCGGTCATCGTCCGGCTGGCCACGTCGGGGCCCGCGTCCATCGGCGACGTGGCCCGCGGGATCGGCGTCACCCACTCCGCCGCCAGCCAGACCGTCGCGCAGCTGGTCAGGGAAGGGCTGGTGACACTGGAGCCCGGGGCGGACGCTCGGCAGCGGATCGTGCGGCTCACCCCGAAGGCGGAGGAGCTGCTGCCGGCGCTGCGGGCGGAGTGGACCGCGACGGCGGCGGCGGCCGAGGAGCTCGAGGCGGAACTGCCGTACCCGCTCAGCAGGCTCGTCGACGAGACCCTCGAGGCCCTGCGCCGCCGCCCGCTCCGCGACCGCGTGGCCGCCCACCTCCCGCCGGCCCGGCGACCGGGCGGCGGGGGTCGCGGCCGAGGTAGGCCAGCAGCAGGTCGGCCGGACTCGCGCGCGGCGGAGGGTCCACCGGCGCCGCGAAGCGGACCGGCCGGTCGTCCTCGCTGACGAGCAGACGGGCGAAGCCGAGCAGGTCGGCGGCGAGCGCGGGCGGCAGCGAGCGGTCCTCGCCACAGGCCGTGGCCACGTCCCAGCCGTGCACGGCGATCTCGACCGCCCCGGCGGCCGAGACGACGGCCGCCGCCAGCCGGGTACCACCGATCTCCACGGGATCCGGCCCGGCGGCACCGGCCCACGCGCCGAGCAACGACCGCGCCCGCCTGCGCACCACCACCACCGGGTGTGCCGGGCCCGCGGGCTCCTCGGGCGCGCGGGCGAGCGGCACCCGGCCGAGGTCCACCGCCTCGGTGAGCGCGAGCAGGGAGTCGTCGAGGTGGCCGAGCAACGACCCGAGATCCCAGTCCCGGCACGGGGTGGGCCACTCCAGCGCCCCGGCCGGGACGAGGCGCAGGCTGCCGAGGGCGTAGCTGATCGCGCGTTCGAGCAGGTCCAGCCCCGCAGACCTCGTCATGACACTCCCTCCGTCTAGCGGTACAGACCGGCGAGGGAGCCGGAAGTCATCGGGGTCGTGAGTGGCAACCGTTGTTCTAACCACGGTTGCCACTCACGACCCCACGTCACTCGGCCACGGCCCGCGGCTTGAGGTCCACGCGCCGCAGCAGTTGCGCGTTGAGCGCGACCACCACCGTGGACAGGCTCATCAGCACCGCACCGACGGCCATCGGCAGGACGAACCCTGCCCACGCGAGCACCCCGGCGGCCAGCGGGATCGCCGCGAGGTTGTACCCGGCCGCCCACCACAGGTTCTGCACCATCTTGCGGTAGCTCGCCGCCGACAGCGTCCGTGCGGCGACCACCGCCCTCGGGTCGTCGGACGCCAGCACGATGCCCGCCGACTCGATCGCGACGTCGGTGCCCGCGCCGATCGCGATGCCGACGTCCGCCCTGGCCAGCGCCGGGGCGTCATTGACCCCGTCCCCGACCATCGCGACGGTGTGGCCGCGCCGCCGCAGGTCCGCCACGGCCTGGTCCTTGTCCTCCGGCAGCACCTCGGCGAACACCTCGTCGATGCCGAGGTCGGCCGCCACGGCCTCGGCCACCTGCCGGGCGTCGCCGGTGATCATGGCGACCGTGATCCCGAGCCGATGCAGCGCGGCCACGGCGGCCCTGGACTCCGGCCGCACCTGGTCCGCCAGCGCGAGCGCGCCGAGCACGGTGGAGCCGCTGAGCACGTGGAGCACCGCCGAGCCACGGGACGTCCAGCGTGCGATCGGCTCCCGCAGCGCGCCGGGGACCTCCGCCTCCCGCTCGCGCAGCAGCGCGGGACCACCCACCGCGATCGGAGTACCGTCCACTGTGGCCTCGACACCGCGCCCGGTCATCGAGCGGAAACCGGTGGCCGGGAACGCGGGCACCGCGCGGTCCCGCGCCGCCGCGACGATCGCCCTCGCGAGCGGGTGCTCGCTGTCGGACTCGACGGCGGCGGCCAGCGCCAGCACGCGGTCCTCGGCGCCCTCCTCGGCGGCCGCCACCCCGGTCACCACGTGCTCGCCCCTGGTGAGGGTGCCCGTCTTGTCGAACAGGACGGCGTCGACCTCCCGCATCCGCTCCAGCGCCAGCCGGTCCTTCACGAGGATGCCGCTGCGTGCCGACTTGGCCGTCGAGATGGACGTCACCAGGGGAATCGCCAGCCCGAGGGCGTGCGGGCAGGCGATGATCAGCACGGTCACCGATCGCACGAGCGCCGCGTCGGGGTCACCGAGCACGACCCACACCAGCACGGTCACCGCCGCCACCGCCATCGCGACGTAGAACAGCAGTGCGGCCGCCCGGTCCGCCAGCAGCTGGGTCCGCGACCGCGACTCCTGCGCCTGCGCGACCAGCCGCTGGATCCCGGCGAGTGCGGTGTCGTCGCCCACCGCGTCGACGCGCACGCGCAGCGATCCGTCGGTGGCGACGCTCGCCGCGATCACCCGCTCACCCGCACCGCGGGGCACCGGGTTGGATTCGCCGGTCAGCATGGACTCGTCGACGTCCGCCGCGCCCTCCACGATCGTGCCGTCGGCGGGCACCCGGCCGCCCGGCCGGACGAGCACGACGTCCCCGACCCCGAGGTCGCCGATCCGGACGGTCTCGACCGAGCCGTCCGCGCGGACCCGTTCGGCGTCGTCCGGCAGCAGTTCCGCCAGCGCCGCGAGGGCACCCTGCGCCTGCCCGATCGCCCGCATCTCCATCCAGTGGCCGAGCAGCATGATGACGATCAGGAGGGACAGCTCCCACCAGACCTCCACCTCGAAGAACCCGAGGCTCGCCGCCAGGCTGGCGACGTAGGCGACCGAGATCGCCATGCCGATCAGCAGCATCATGCCGGGCGCGCGGTCCCGGATCTCGGTGACCGCACCGGCCAGGAACGGCCTGCCGCCGTAGGCGAAGATCACGGTGCCGAGCACCGGGGCGATCAGTTCCGCACCGGGGAACCGCGGCGCGGTGTAGCCCAGCCACATCTGGATCATGTCGGCGTAGGCGACCACCGGCAGGGTCAGCACCAGGGACAGCCAGAACCGGTCGCGGAACATCGCGGGCGAGTGCCCCGCGTGCTTGTCGTGTCCTCCCTGTCCCCTGTGTCCCCCATGGCCGCCGTGATCGCCGTGGCTGCCGGGGTGCGCGTGCCCCTCGTGCGTGGCCACCGTGGCGTCCTGCGTGTTCATCACGTGGCTCCTCATCACTCATATACCCCCATCGGGTATACCGTGTGCCGAACATACCCCCAAGGGGTACCGAGCGGCAAGGGGAACAGGGCCCGGATGACCGGTTCGGGTCAGCCGATCAGTGCGAGTGCCCTTCCGAGTGCCCGTGCGGAGCCGTGCCGTGCGGGGATGACGTGGTCGCCGGGGTCGCCGGTCCGTCGGGCGGCGGCGAGCCCGCGCCAGAGCCGGGCGGTGGCGCGGGTTCCGTGCCGCCGGGTTCACCATGCTCACCGGTGTGGTCGTGCCCGCCGGAACCGCCGTGCGAGTGGCTGAGCCCGGCCACCACGCCGGGGCCCATCACCGCCGCGACGAGCAGCGCCGCTCCCGCCAGCGCGAAGCGGTACCGCCACGGGGAGAACTCCGCGGCGTGCGCTCTCGGCAGCATCGCCCAGCCCGCCGTCAGGACCGCCACGGCTTCCAGCACCACGGTGAGCAGGCCCGCGGTGCCGATGCTCTCGGGCTCCCCCGCGTGCGGGCCGAACGGCAGCCCGCTGGTGCGCGTCAGCGCCCACAAGCCGAGTGCCGCGACGTTCGCGGCGAGGCCGGCGAGCAGGACGCCGCGGTGCGAGGTGCGCAGCACCGCCACCGCCCAGCCGAACTGGAACAGCGCCAGGCAGGCGAAGAACAAGCCAGACGCGGGCCACTCGCGCCAGTGGTCGGGGATCACGGCGGCATGGATGAACGCCGCACCCATCGACGCGAGGGCCGCGACGACGGCGGCGAGCCGGAGGTCGGTCTGGTGTCGCATGAGGTAGAAACTCCTTTGGTCACACGGGTATCGCTCGCCGGAACACGGCGTGGACTAGACCCGCATCACCTGGAGTTCGCGCACGAGGTCGGGCGGCGCCCGCGCCCCGTTGGCGCGGGCGGCCACGATCGGCAGGCCCGGCGCTCCCGGCACGGGCACGGCCTCGGCCCAGCCGGTGGCGGACCCGGCCGTGCCGTCGTCGCCGCCGCGCGGACAGAGGTAGCCGCAGTGGTCCTCGCCCCCGGAGCCGTGGTGACCGGGCGGCTCCCCCGGTTCGTGCGGCGCGTGGTGACCGTGGGAGGCGACGGGCGAGGGCGCGAACGCGGCCGGGTGCGGCCCGAGGAGGTGACCGACGAGGATCAGCGCGGCCACGAACGGTAACGCCACCCGGCACGGCGAACCCGCGGAACGTGCCTGGCGTACCGGTCGCCGCATGGATCACCGTCTTGCCCTCGACGTCGCCCGGGGATGCTACCCGGACGATCCCCTACCATCGCGGCGCGGAGGTGTCATGGCACAGACTGGGGAGAGCGAGCCACCCGCGATGCGGTTGTCCGCGCTGCGCAAGGCTTTCGGCAGCACGGTGGCGGTCGATCGGGTGAGCCTCGACGTGCCCGCGGGTTCCTTTTTCGGGCTGGTCGGCCCGAACGGCGCGGGCAAGACGACATTGCTGTCGATGGCGGTAGGCCTGTTGCGCCCGGACGGCGGCAGCGCGCACATCTTCGAGTCCGACGTGTGGCACGACCCGGTGCGGGCGAAGTCTCTCGTCGGCGTGCTCCCCGACGGGCTGTCGTTCCCGGAACGGCTGACCGGGCGCGAGCTGCTGACGTACCTGGGCCGGTTGCGTGGCCTCGATCCCGCCACCGTGACCGAACGGGCCGCCGAGCTGCTCGGCGTGCTGGAGCTGACCGAGGCCGAACGAACGCTGGTCATCGACTACTCGGCGGGCATGCGCAAGAAGATCGGGCTCGCCATGGCGCTGCTGCACGCGCCCCGGCTGCTCGTGCTGGACGAGCCGTTCGAGGCCGTCGACCCGGTGTCCGCCGCGACGATCCGCACGATCCTGCGGCGGTTCGTCGAGTCCGGCGGTGCGGTGGTGCTGTCCAGCCACGTGATGGCGCTCGTCGAGCAGCTGTGCGACCACGTCGCGGTGCTCAGCGACGGACGGCTCGTCGCCGCGGGACGGGTGGCCGAGGTCCGGGGCGGCACGTCGCTGGAGGAGGCGTTCGTGCACATCGTTGGCGGGCGGGCCGGCGGAGCGGAAGGGTTGTCGTGGTTGGCGTCCTCGTCCGGATGAAGCTGCGCGTGCTGCGCAACTCGTTGCGTGGCGCGCGGCTCGCGGCGGTACTGGGCGGCGGGGTTCTCGGCCTGCTGTTCGCGCTTCTCACGCTGCTGCTCGGCACCGTCACCTTCGACCGCCCGGAAGCCTCGGTCGAGATACTGGCCACCGGATACGCCGCGTGGCTGGTGGGCTGGGTGCTCGCCCCGATCGCCACCGGCGGCGGTGACGACACGCTGCGCCCCGAGCACTTCTCGCTGCTGCCGATCGGCCGCGCGCGGCTGGCCACGGGTCTGCTCGTCGCCGGATTCGCCGGGGTGCCCGCCGTGGTGACCCTGGTGGCGTTCGGCTCACTGCCGCTCTACGGCGCGCGGTTCGGCGCCGGTCCGGCCCTGCTCGGCCTCGGCTTCGCGGTGGCGCTGCTCGGGCTCGTCGTGCTGGTCTACCGCGTCGTGATGACGGCGCTGGCCGGGTTGCTCGGCTCCCGCAGGGGCAAGGAACTCGGCATCCTGCTGGTCGGTGTGCTCGGACTGGCCGGTGTGGGGGTGAACTACGCCCTCGGCACGGTCATTCCGACGCTGGTCGAAGGGCGGGCAGGCGAGTTCGCGGCCGTGATGACCGCGTTGCCCACCGGCTGGGGACCCGTCGCGGTCCGGGCCGCGGGCACCGGCGAGTGGGGACTCGCGGCGGGGCTGTCACTGGCCATGGTCGCGATGCTGGCCGCGCTGGTGCTGGGGTGGGGCGCGCTGCTCACCCGGCAGGTGACGGCCACCGGCTACCGCGGCTCCGCCCGGCGGCGCGCGGGCGAACGCCGGGCAGGCCGGTCCCTGCTGCCCGCGACGCCGGTGGGCGCGGTGGTCGGCAAGGAGCTGCGCACGTGGTGGCGGGATGCCCGGCGCCGGGTGGCCCTGTTGACCACGCCGGTACTCGGGCTCGTGGTCGCGGTGGTGCCCACGCTCGGCGAGGGCGGCGACGCGTCCTCAGTGCTGGCCTACCTCGGGGTGTTCGTGGTCGCGCTGGCCTGCGTGCAGACGGGCAACCTGTACGGCTTCGACGGCAGTGCGCTGTGGCACACGCTGCTCGTGCCCGGCGCCGAGCGGCCCGACGTGCGTGGCCGCCAGCTGGCGTGGGCACTGCTCGTGGGCGGGCCGAGCCTGCTGTTCGCACTGGTGCTGCCCGGTGTCACCGGCCATCCGGAGGCGTATCCGAGGGTGCTGGCGCTCGTTCCCGCCGTGGCGGGCGCCGGTTCCGGCATCGTGCTGCTGCAGTCGGTGTTCGCCGCCTACCCGCTGCCGGACCCGCGGCACCACGCCAACCCGTTCAGCTCCGGCGGCAGGCCCGGCTGCGCCCGGATCCTGCTGATCCTCGCCCTGACCCTGCTCCTGGTGCTGGCCGCGGCGCCCGCGGTCGCCGCGCTGGTCGCGGGGGGCCTGCTCGGTTCACCGGTGCTGACCTGGCTCGCCGTGCCGATCGGCCTGGCGACCGGGTCGGCGCTCGCATGGTGGTGGGGCGGACTCGCCGTGCGGCGGCTCGCCCGGCAGGGCCCCGAACTGCTCGCCACGGTCGGCGCGGACCGCTGAAGCTCACCCGATGGTGCACGGGCAGTGACCGAGTACCACGGATCCGCGTCGATCACGTAACATCGGAGTCACGCGGTTCAGCCAGCCAGCCGCACCTCACACACGGGTGAGGGGCGGCCGGAGCGCCGGACCGCCCTTCCTCACCCGCAAGAGGAAGGAAGGAGCAGGTCATGGCAGTTTCCGCCGTAACGCTGCCCAATCCGGACTCGGTGCTGCGTCTGGACACCTACCAGCCGCACCCCTCGATCGCGGTCGTCTCCGTCGACGGTGAGGTCGATCTCGGCACCGCGCCCCAGCTGGCCGCACGCCTGGCCGAGCAGCTCGCACCGCCACCCGCGTACCTGGTGGTCGACCTGTCCCAGGTCGCCTTCCTCGGGGCCGCGGGGCTCAACGTCCTCGCCGACGCGGCCCGGGACGCGGCGGAGCTCGGCACGCCGTTGCGTGTCGTCGTCGGCGGTCAGCGGCAGATTCGCCGGTTGCTCCGGCTCTGCGGCCTCGACGACGCGCTACCCGCGTTCGAGACCGTCGACGACGCCGTCCGGCCCATCCCCCGTCCTCGCTAGGCGCTCAGCGTTCTCGGCGTTCGAGGTCGGCGGACGCCAGCTCGTCCAGGAAGTCGTCGATGATCTCCTGCGCCACCTGGCGGACCTTCACGTTGCGCTCCTGCGACAGCTCCCTGAGGTGGCGGAACGCCTCCTCGGCGGGACACGCCCGGGACGCCATCACCAGCCCGATGGCCTGGCTGATGACGGTCCGGGTGTCGAGGGCGGTGCGCAGGTTGTCGGCCTCGCTCTCCTTGGCCGCCAGCAGCTCCTCCCGGAACGCGGACAGCTCGAGGTGCACCCGGACCCGTCCGACCAGCTCGCCGGGCTCGAACGGCTTCACCACGTAGTCGTCCGCCCCGTGCCGCAGGCCCTCGGCCGCCGACTCGGGACCGGCGCGGGCGGTCAGCAGCACGACCGGGACCCTGGCCAGCCGCGGGTGCGAGCGGATGTCCTTGAGCAGTGCGATGCCGTCGTCGCCGGGCAGCATCACGTCGCTGAGCACGAGGTCGGGGCTGGCGGTTTCGGCGCGGGCCAGCGCCGTCTCCGCGTCCGCGGCCACCTCCACGGCCCAGTGCTGTTCCCGCAGCAACCGGACCAGATAGCGCCGCATGTCCGCGTTGTCCTCGACGAGAAGGATCGTCCGGTCCGGGCGCGCCGGGGAACCGGCACCGTCCTCCCCGGCCGCGGGTTCCCACTGCCGGGACTCGCTGACGAACCCGGGGGCCACGTCCTCGACGGTCGCCCGCCCGGACGGGTCGCCGCCGTCCGGGCCGTGCGCGGGCACGAGCGGGACAGTGACGGTGAAGGTGCTGCCCCGGCCCGGCTCGCTGTCGACCCCGACCTCGCCGCCCAGCGCGCCGACGAGGTCGGCGACCAGCGAGAGGCCGATGCCCGATCCCTCCCTGCTGCGACTCCGCACCTCCGGCACCTGGTGGAACCGGTCGAAGATCCGCTCCTGCTGTTCCCGGGCGATCCCGGTCCCGGTGTCCGCCACCGAGAGCACGATCCGGTCGCCCTCGACACGCAGCGTCAGGGTCACGGAACCGGCCGGGGTGAACTTGACCGCGTTCGACAGCAGGTTGAACACGATCCGTGCCCACATGTCCTGGTCGAGGAGTGCGAGGCCGCCTGCCGTCGCGGGCACGTGCACCCGCAGTTCCAGCCCGGCCTCCTCGGCGACGGAGTGGAACATCGCGGCGCAGTCGGCCGTCAGTGCCGCGACGTCCGTGGGGCTCGGCCGCGGCCGCAACTGCGCCGACTCGGCCCGTGCCACGTCGAGCAGCGTGTCCACCAGCCTGCGTAGCCGCTGCGCGGCCCGGTACGCCGCCTCCATCGACTCCCGCTGCGCGGCGGGCAACACCCCGGCGTGCTCGTCGAGCAGCTCCCGCAGCGGGCTCAGCAGCAGGGTCAGCGGCGTGCGGAACTCGTGGCTGACGTTCTGGAAGAACCGCGTCTTGGCCGCGTCGAGCTCGGCGAGCGCGGCCACCCTCCGCCCCTCGGACGCGAGCACGCCCGCGTCCGCGAGCACGGTCGACACCCGGTCGGTCACCAGCTCGGCGAACCCGCGGTAGGAGCCGTCCAGTTCCCGGTACGGGCTGAGACCGAGGAGCAGCGCTCCCGCGGGCCGCTCCTGGCCGCCCGGGCGCAGCGGCAGCACCAGCGCCTCGTCCACCTCCGCGGAACCGGGCAACCGGTTCGCCAGGTCCGTGACGTGCTCGGCGGCACCGCCACGTGCCACCCGCCGCAACACGGACCGGAGCCCGTCGCCGCCAAGCCCGCCACCCTCCGTGATCCCGGCGGAGGCGACCAGCCGGAGTCCGTCGGACTCGTCACCCTCGCCCCAGAGATACGCGGCGACGAGCGGCAGGTCCGCCCGGTTGTCACCGAGCACCCGGATCGCCTCGGTGCAGGCGGCCGCGGCGCCGCCCCCCGTGGTCGGCCCGGCCAGGGAAAGGCTGCCGAGCCTGCGCAGCGTGTCCAGCCTGCGGTCGCCGACCACCCGGGGCGTCATGTCGGTGGTGGCGACGAACACACCGGCGACCTCGCCCCGCTCGTCGTGGATCGGGCTGTAGGAGAACGTCCAGTACGTCTCCTCGAGGTAGCCGTGCCTGCGCATGAACAGCCGCAGGTTCTCCGAGTAGGTGGCGCCGTCGCCGCGCAGGACCTGCTCGGCGAGCGGGCCCACCTCGGGCCAGACCTCGGCCCAGCACTCCGCGGCGGGCTGCCCGATCGCATCGGGGTACTTCTCCCCGAGCAGCGGTGTGAAGGCCTCGTTGAAGATCTGGGTGAGCTGTGGGCCCCACCACAGCAGCATGGGCACCCGCGAAGGGAGCACGGTGCGCACCGCGGCACGCAGCTCCGCGGGCCACCGCTCCACCGGACCGAGCGGGGACGAGGCCCAGTCGAACGCCCGCAGCCGCGCGAGCGTGTCACCGGGCCCGGCGAACAGCGTTTCCGCCTTCCAGGCAGTGTCCCCCGAGTTCAGGGCGGTCACGTCCAGTCCTCCACGCAGACCTCGGATGATCGCCCGCGGCGCGGCGCACCCCCGTCGCGCCTCGCGCCGCGTGCGCGGCGTCGCTACCTGGGGCGAGCATAGCGAACGTCCACTGCCGACCGGGCGACGTGACCGACCTGGCTGGAGTGGCGGGAAACCGTCAGCGCTTGCGCCGCCCGCTCATCGCGTCCCTCGCCTTGTCCAGCAGTGCCGCGAGCGGTCCGGCCGTCTTCTGCGCGGCGGGCGTGGACGGAGCCGCCGGATGCGGACGGGTCGGCGCGTTCTTCTTCGCCTTCGCCATCTTGTTGCCCATGTCCGCGAGCTGGTCCTTCGACAGCGACTCCTGCACCCGGGGCCACACGACATCCTGCTCGTAGGCGATGTGCTGGCGGCCTTCGTGGATGACCCGCTGGAGCAGGTCCTCGAAGTCGGCCTGCGCGGGCTGCGCCTTGTCCAGCGCGTCGAGCAGTTGCTTCGCCCCTTCCTCCTGCTCCAGCGCCTGCGCGGCCAGGTCCTCGCCGCCCGGTACGTCCTCGCGCACGGCGGGCCAGAAGAACTGCTCCTCGACGGCCTCGTGCTGCGACTCGGCGACCACCAGTTCGGTGACCAGTTCCTTGCGTGCTCGCTGAGCCTCCTCGCTACCCCGATCGGCGGGCGCCCGCCCGTCCTCCAGGCGTTCCAGCAGGCCGAGCACCAGCTGATGATCCTTGCGCAGCAACTCGATCGCGTCCATCGACCGTTCCCTCCCGGGACGACTTTCTGGTGGTGGTCCCGGCGCATACCCCGCGTGAGGTCGCCTCAACCCCGCGGCGTGGCCGCGACCGGGTCCGGGTAGCCATGGCGGCATGCGCAGCGAGTACACCTGGGCCTGCGGTACCCGTGTGCACGCCGAGGTGGCGGGTCCGCCGGACGGCCCCGGCGTGGTGTGCGTGCACGGGCTCGGCTGCTCGCACCGCTACTTCCGGCCCCTCATGCGGCGGCTCGCGACCACGGCCAGGGTCAGCGCCCCCGACCTGCCCGGTTTCGGCGGGACACCGGGGCCGGGCAGCGCCCTCGACGTGCGCGGGATGTCGCTCGCGCTGGCCGGGTGGCTGCGCGCGACCGGCCGGGGCGGCTCGGTGCTGGTGGGCAACTCGGCGGGCTGCCAGGTGATCGTCGACCTCGCCGTCCACGCGCCCGGCCTGCTCGGCCCGGTCGTGCTCAACGGGCCCACGATCGACCGGTGCGCGCGCACGATGCCTCGCCAGCTCGGCAGGCTGCTCGCCGACGCGCCCCGGGAACGGCCCACGCTGTGGGCGGTGCTGGCCTGGGATTACCTGCGCGGGGGTCCGCTGCGGGCGCTGGCCACCCTGCGGCACCTGCTGGCCGACCCGGTGGAGGACAAGCTCGGCCAGGTCCGCGGGCCCGCCGTGGTGGTGTGGGGCGCGCGCGACCCGATCGTGCCGCGCCGGTGGGCGCGGGAGGTCGCCGAGGGCCTGCCGCACGGCGCACTGGTGGAGGTGCCCGGCGCGCCGCACGCGGTGAACTTCACCGACCCGGACCCCCTCGCCCGGGTCGTCCGCACCCTCCTGCCCTCGTGAGTGGGAAGCGTCGTGAGAACAACGTTTCACGCTCACGAGCGGCTTCGCGACCACGCGCCGGCTCCCCGGGTGTGCGCCGTGATGACGACGCTGAGCAGGCATGCCGTACCGGCGGCCAGCCAATGCGGATCGGGGTCCTCGATCCGGCCAAGGGGGACGAGGACATGCGCGGCCGCGGGCGCGAGGTTCTGAACGAGGCAGGCGCCGAGGAACACCAGCAGCGTGAGCACCGCGCCCGTGGTGGCGCCCAGCAGCGCGGCGAGCGCGCAGGCGACCGCCGTGACGGTCATGACGTTGGCGGGCACGAACTCCCAGGACACGTGATCGGGCAGCCGGGTCGCGGCGACGAGGACGGGGAGCACCGCCATGGCCGTGGTGGCCACGGTCAGCATCCCGCACAGCAGGCCCACCCGGCGGACGGCCAGACGTTCCCATTCGGCCATGCGCGGCCGGAGCAGGCCCGCCACGACGCACGCGGTGACGATGGGGACGAACTCGATGATCGGAATATCCCGAGCCTCGTGGAACCGGGCATAGTCAACGGGAATCGCGTGCCGCGCGAACAGCAGCGAGACGAGGGTCGCCGGCACCCACAGGGTGCTGATCGGCAGCGCGGCCCGCGCCGTGAGGAAGAGGCGCAAGCCGCCCACTACGCGACCCCCGGCAGCGGCTCGCAGTGTGCGAGTCGCCGTTCCTGGGCGGCGAGCCAGGACCGCACCTGGGCGGCCTCCGCACCGTCGAGGAACCCGCCGGCCGATGCCGGAACCCGTTCCCCGGACACGCCGGCCTGCCGGCGCAGCCAGGACGCCAGCGGGTAGCGCTCGGCGGACCTCGCCTGGTACTGGGGATAGCTGATCCGGCCGGACCGCAACGCCCGATGGCACGAACCGAGCCCGGCGAGGTGAACCGACACACTCAACGCGATCGAGCTCTCCAGCGGACCCGTCGTGTACGGCGTGAACTCCGCGACCGTCGCGTGGTCCGGTGTGTTCAGACCGGTCCCGTGAACGGCGGTCAGGTGATCGGGACGTCCGCCGTAGGCGTCGACGAGCGCGCGCACCACGGGCACGGCGGTATCCAGCATTCCCCGGTGACCTTCGTGCAGGCAGACTTCGACGCCCTCCACCGACCGGCATGCTCGCGGTGGGGCGTCCTCGGCGATCACGGCACGAGGTGGGTTGGTCAACGGCACCGCGAGCAGGACCACGACAGCACTCAGCGCACCCGCGGTGCGCCAGCTGACGAACTCACGCGGTGGCACTCTGCGCGCCACCAGACCCGCGACACCAAGGGCGGACGCGGTGAGTACCAGCATGGCCACCAGCCGGTACGCGACGAAGAGCGGATTCTCCGCTTCCCCCAACGTCACCGGGCTGTGACCGAGCGTCGGCACGAACGCCGCGGCCGCGGGCTCGGCCACGTTCGGCAGTTGGAAGAGCAGGAACACCAGCACGGCCGCCGCCGGCGCCAGCACCGGATTGGGCAGCGCCGTTCCCAGGGCACAACCCAGCGCGACCGCCAGCCCCATGCCCACCGGGCCGGCGAGCGCGGCGAGGACGTCGATGCCTCCGTAGGTCGCTCTCGCCGTCAGGTACCCGAACAGCGGAACGAACGGCAGCAGGTACGCCGAGAGCATCCAGGTCCACAGGAGCCTGAAGCTGCGCAGTACCGACACGTGTCCCACGCGGGTCGCGGTGGGCAGCGCCAGCAACGCCCTGCGTCCGGCCAGGTTCGCGCAGTAGAAAAAGGACGCCATGGTGGCGATCGGCCCGGCGAGGAGAAGCTGGTCGTGCACCGCCGCCGACACACGTGGCCACCCGACAGGCCTGTCGAACAGGCCGACCAGTCCGGACGCGACCACCGCCATGATCGCGGCCGCCGGTAACACCACGCTCAGCAGCGGCATCGGCCACGCCGTGACTCCGCGGCTCGGTTTCATCCTCCTGGCCACCCGTACCGGAGGAAGTGGTCGTAGGCACGTTCCAGCTTCGACCCGCGACCGCCGCCACCGGAAGCGTCGTCGATCATCGCCGTCAACGCGTGCGCCGGACCGGAGAACCGCATCCGTCCTTCGTCGATGATCGCCACCTCGTCGCACAGGTGCGCCACGTCCTCGACCAGATGCGTCGACAGTACGACGGTACGGTCACGGCCGATCTCGTGGATCACCTCCCGCAGCCGGAGGCGCTGGCTCGGATCGAGACCGACCGTCGGCTCGTCCATGATGACGACCGCCGGATCGTGCGCGAGCGCCGCCGCGATCCCGAGCCGCTGCCGCATGCCACCGGACAACTCGCGCACTCTCGAGCGTTCCCGTTCGGCGAGCCCGATGCGGGCGAGCGCACGGCGCGCGGCAGGAAAGCACTCGCCGTAGGACACGCCGTTGAGCCAGGCCGCGTAGGCCACCGCGTCTCCCACCCGCATACCGGCGACCAACGAGAACCGCTCGGGCAGATAACCGATGACCCGGCGCGCCGCCCGGCGCCCCGCCGGGTCGCTGACATCGTGGTCGCCCACCAGCACCGTCCCCGTGCGCACCCGGTTCAGCGTCACCAGCAACGACAGCAGGGTCGTCTTGCCAGCCCCGTTCGGCCCCAGCAGGCCGGTGATACCCGGGCGCACATGCCAGGTCAAACCCGAAAGGGCCTGCCGCGACCCGTACGCGTAACTGACGTCCTCCACCCGGATGTCCACGCCCGCTCCTCCCGCTGGAGCCAAACTGGCGGCAGGTTAGCAGAGATCATACCGTGTTGACTCGTCGTACTGACCTGTTGAGGACGTCGCCGCAATATAGTAGTTCCCGGAACCATCACACAGGCCCCGCGCGTTCACATCGCCGTTACGGAGCCGTCTCTCGTTCCAGGCGATTTGTGGGTCGGGCCACGCTGGCAAGTGCTTGAATATCTCAGCGGTAAGTGTGACGTATTCACCACAGTCGTACCGCCCAACCCCTCCTTCAACGTAATCGCCGCGTTGGAACACGCCGTGTCCTTGTACGTAGCACGCAGCCGGTGCGAGTTCCTCGGCCTCAGCCCATGAGGGGACTGCCGTGACCGCCAGCGCCCCAATCACCATCGTGGCCACGCTTCCAATGGCTCCGACTTGGCGATTGACAAATCTCATCCTTAGTCCTTCTTCCCAATCCCCAGAAACTGTAGTCGTCACCTCAGGCGGGCAGCGGCGAGCGCGTGGATATCCGCATTAAATGTGATGCATCCAAGGTCACGTCATCCTCGCCCGAAATGATGAATCCTCAACGCGGATTTCAAGGCAACGACTCGATCAAGAGAGTCAGCTACCACGGCACCGGGTCAAGGTGGCCACACTCCAACATTCGAGTGGAGCCTTCCAATCGGCCCTCTTGACCAGGAGACTGGTAGCCGCGATGTAAGGCCCCCGCCTTCACAGTTGACGTGCTCATCTAACACGGAAGTAGCATCGATCAACGCAGTGGTTTGATTCTCGACTTTCTGTCGCACGTCATTACTCCTGACGCACTAGCGCTCGCAATGTGAACGGGCGTCCTCGCGGACATTCGATCGCGATAGTGAGCCGACGGCAACCGAGGGAGAAGTCTGCGTGACCGAGATGGACATGCCTGACCATCCGGCCGCCTGGATGTGTCAGGTGGTCGACGTAGACAAGGCAAGGATGTGCGCCAAGCTCGCGCTAGTGCACAGGATCGAGGATGGTGCGATACGAGACCACGGAGCCTGTCACGCCGCGTTACTTTGGCGAACGGTTCTCGGCATACTCGACTGACGCAACTATTCAACTGCGGTCACCAGTTTGGATGCCTCTACACACAAAACGTGGTCCTTGATCTTGCGGGGAGGCTTGTGCGTAACCCATTTGCAGCATACGACGCTTCCATCATCCCGCGTTCTTTCGCCGTAGATACGCCATGCCCGACTCAGCAAGGCGACAGCTGCGATAGCGGCCCCTTGACCCATCATAGACAGCCAGTTGACCCTCGTACTGAGGGGAGTTCCAGCACGACGATCCTGCGCAATAGAGGTCGCCGTGCGGATACCTTTGTGTAATCAGCAATGACGATCATGGAGATGTTCACAAATGGCATTGAGGCGAAGAGCTGTTGTTTTGCTGGCGAGTTCAGCGATGGGCCTTTCAGCCGGTGTTGCCCTGGCCACCGCAGCACATGCCGACCCAGCTGGCTGCAGCAAGTCGGTGAGCTCGATCAGCACCAACAGCGCGGGACAGTTGCAGGGGCAGGCATACGGCAACTGCGAAACCCCGTCAGGGCAGGTGCTCGCTGGGGAGATCAAACAGGACCTCAGCTTCCGCCCCGATCCCGTTGTGACGAGCGGGTCGGATCCCGGACCCTACACGTTCGTCGTCGCGCTGCAATCCTGCGACGCGGGACCGCGGACGAGTACCTACTACGTTCGGGGCTTCTTCAACGGGCACACCGACTACGCGGACTCAGGGCACCGGACGTTGACGGTATGTTAGCGTTCCCGAAGATCCGTCGGCGGTGAGAGGATCTGTGGAGCGTATGCGGTTCGTCGTCGAGGGCTCCGCCATAGGTCAGCGCTATCGCAACCATTGGGTGTTCCGCGAGCTGAACGTTTCGATCTCCAATGGGGTGACGGTACTCCTGGGGCCGAACGGGGCCGGAAAGACGACCCTGCTGGACACGGTCGTGACTCGCCGCCGTCCCGCAGGCGGGTCGTTGAAGGTCCTCGGGCTGGACGCGACCCGCCTGCGGGACGTCTCCCGGATTCGGCAACGGACCGGCTATCTTCCCCAGCAGTTCGGCTACCCCGGCGGTTTCACCGCATTCGAGTTCGTGCGGTACGTCGCCTGGTTGAAGAAGGTGCCAGGTGCCCGGATCCGCGAGGCGGCGCGGGGCGCCTTGGCCAGGGTCGAGCTGACCGAGCAGGCCGACAAGCCGATGAAGAAGTTGTCGGGGGGAATGCTGCGCCGGGCCGGAATCGCGCAGGCAATCGTCCACCAACCGGCACTGGTTGTCCTCGATGAGCCGTCGGTCGGTCTGGACCCGGGACAACGGATGCGGTTCCGCCGGACGCTGCAGGACCTGGCCACCGAGGCCGCAGTCGTCGTCAGCACCCATCTGGTCGACGACGCACGTGTCATCGCCGACGAGATCGTCGTTCTCGACGCGGGCCGGATTCGCTTCCGCGGCACCGCACAAGAGCTGGAAAGCCGCGCCACCGCGGACGCCGCGGGGGACACCTTGCTCGAACGGGGGTACAGCACTGTGCTGGCCGAAGCGGGGACGGGGCCAGATTGACCGGACTACGAGTCGAGCTCCGGCACAGCCCCGCCTTGCCTGCTTTGCCCCTGCTGCTCTTGCTCCACGGGTTCGCGGCGTTCGACAACCTCACTCCCGGGGTCGCGGACTGGAACAACGCCGTGGCGTCCCTCCACATCGGAGTGCTGCTGTCCGGTCCTCTCGTGGCCGGAATCGGAGCCTTCACCGCCACCCGTGAGCGGCGCCGCAAGCTGGAGTATCTGCGCGTTCTCTCCGCCCGGCACCCCGCGGCCGGTCCCGCGGCAGAACTGACAGCCGTGGTGCTCTGGGCACTGGTGGGGTACGCGATCGTGACCGCCGCTGTACTGGTGACCACGGCGTCGAACTCCGGATGGGGAAGTCCCCACCTGCTGTGGTTGGCGACCGGGGCCGGCGGTCTCGCTCTGCACGCGGTGCTCGGCTACCTGGTTGGCCGCCTGTGGCCGCGCGTGTGGGTGGCGCCGGCGATCGCAGTGCTCACCTACCTGCTGGCCACGGCGATCCAGGGACAGCCGAATGCGGGGTACTACTTCCTGTCGACTGTCACCACCCGCCCGGCCGACGCGTTTCACACCCTGAACTCGGCGCTGTTCGCCGGTCAGCTCGCGTGGTACGTCGGCCTCGCCGCCAGCCTGGTCCTGCTCTGGGCGGCTGGCCTCACGGCGCGAGGCCGCGGTCACCTGCTCGCCGCCAGCGGTCTCGCCGTGGCGGTGACGGCGACCGGAGCGAGCAGCGTCTACGGGAGCGAAACCCGGGCGCTCATCGACAAGCGAACCCCCGTAGAGTACCGCTGCACACCAGCACAGCCGACCGTCTGCGTGCATCCGGTGTTCCGGCCAGGGTTGCCGGAGTTGGCCGCGGCCTTCGCTCGGCTGGACCGACGGACGCGAGGTACGCCGCTGGAGTTCGACCGGGTCGAGCAACGCCCCTATCGCCTGCTGTCCCGCTTCCCGTCCGAGGCGCGGGTGTTCGCCGTCGATGACCTGGGCGCGGGATACGTCACCCGAGCCTTGACCAGCTACGTGAGTCACCAACTGGACTCCCGGAGTCCCCGCTGCCAGTCACCACCGCCTGGCGGCGACAACGAGCAAGCCGCCAAACGAGACTGGCTGACGAGCGTCCAGCTCAACCAGGTGGTGGTCTCCTGGCTGACCGAGACCCGCACCGGCGCCCTGGGAATCCCCGCTGTCGCCCGCAGCGCCGACTGGTTCGGCACCCTCTCGGAGTCCGAGAAGCGAACCTGGCTGGCCGAGCACTTCCAGCGGTTCGCCACCTGCCAGTTGGACCCCGCCGACTTCCGCGGGCGAACCGCGTGAGCGGCCTCATCCTCTACGCCCGCAGCCGGCGGCTGGCCACCACCGTGGGCGCCATCGTGGCGGCCGTCGTGCTCGGCGCGACGATCGGCCCGGCACAGCATCAGCTCAACACAGCGTCGGAAAGCTCGATCCCCTGGCTGATGCTGCTTCCGCTGGTCCTCGCCGCCGCGATCGGCCTCTCGATCCGATCGTCCATGCACGACCTCGACGCCACCTCGGCCCGCGCGCTGGCCTGCTGGCGCCTGGGTCAGATCGTCGCGCTGGCCGTGCTCTCCGCCGCCGGTCTCGTCCTGATCACCGCGGACCTGACCGGCCCCTTCGGCAGCACGGCGGCCCTGCGCAACCTGGCCGGCTTCCTCGGCGTCACGCTCCTCACCGGACGCCTCATCGCCGGACGGCTGGCGTGGCTGCTGCCCTCCGCATGGGCATTCACCGCACTCACCCTCGGCGACCCCGCCCACACCGGCCTACCCTGGGACTGGCCCGTACGCCACGGCGACGACGTGCCAGCAGCACTTACCGCGCTCGCCCTCGCCGCGCTAGGGCTCCTGGCCGGAGCGACCGGAACCCGGGAACCACGCGACGAACACCGCTCGTGAGTGGGAAACGTCGTGAAAACAACGTTTCGCGCTCACGAGGGGTGGCGGCGGGCCTCGCGGTGGGCGGCCATCCGGACCGGGGCGTTCGCGGCGCCGTATCCGGCGTACCCGCCGATCCGCTGCACGACCTCGAAGAACACCCGCGAGCCGAGCACCTCCGTGTGGAAATGGAAGAACTCGCCGTCGGCGTCCCGGTCGTAGAGCACGCGGCACTCGCGCAGCCGGGCCAGCAGCGTGGGGTCGAGGTCCAGCCGCGCTTCGAGATCGTCGTAGTAGTTGTCCGGAATGGACAGCAGTGGTGCGCCGCGGTCCCGCATCACGCGTGCGCTGGTGAAGATGTCCGTGCTGGCGAAGGCGATGTGCTGGGGATCGGGAACGCCGGGCGCCCACTCTCCCCTGCGCAGCACCGTGCCGTGCAGTGCGATCCGGACCCGCCCGTGCGGGTCGCTCACCACCCGGTTGCGGACGAGTCCGAACGGGGCCGCGAACTCGCTGTCGTGCCTTGGGTCGAGGCCGAGCACCGCCCGGTAGAACAGGGTGGCCTCGTCGAAGTGGTCGAACGGCTGCGCCAGTGCGACGTGGTCGACGCCGGTGAGCGCGGTGCCGGTGTCGGGCGCGCTGCCGGTGAGGATGAAGTCGGCCCACCACCCGGCGCGGTCCGCGCCGGTGCGGCAGAAGAACACCGCGGTCCCGTCCGGCGCCGCGACGGCGTTCAGGTCCGCCTCGGCGGGCCCCCTGGTGCGCGGCACCGGCGGCGCGAGCAGTGCCTCCGCCCGCCGGGCCGAGGTCACCGGATCCGGCGTCTCCACCGCGAGCGCGCTCACCGCCGTGGCCGTGGCGTCACCGGAGTTGAGCAGCACCCTGGCCTGTCCCTGCTGCCAGAGCTGAACGGGCTTCGACCGGTGCTGGCCGACGTGGGCGAAACCCATGGCGGCCAGCGCGCGAGCCACTTCGGTACCCGATTCGCCGTCCACCGCGAGCTCGGTGAACGCGTAGCCGGTCGGTTCCGGGGCGGGCGGCGGAGCCGCCAGCTCGATCCGTTCCCGTGCCCGCGGGCTCCGCCGCCCGACCGCCTCCTCCAGCGCGACGAGCGAGCGCATCGCGTCCACCGCCGCACGGCGCGGCTCGGACTGCCGGAACACGTCGTTGAACACCTCGAGCGACAGCGGTCCCCGGTATCCGGCGGCCAGCACGTGCCCGGTGAACGTGACGAGGTCGAACGCGCCCTGACCGGGGAAGAGGCGGTGGTGCCTGCTCCACTGCAGCACGTCCATGTGCAGCCTCGGCGCGTCGGCGAGCTGCAGGAAGAACAGCTTGTCGCCGTCGATGCCGGAAATCCCGGACATGCTGGTCACGCCCGAGCCGTCACCCGCGCGCGACAGCACGTGGAAGCTGTCCAGGCACAGCCCGAGCGCCGGGTGGTCGCCGCGCCGCACGATGTCCCACGCGTGCTCCCACGTGTCGACATGTCGACCCCAGGCCAGCGCCTCGTAGGCGACACGCAGGCCGCGCCGCTCCGCGCGTTCCGCCAGCGCGCGCAGTTGCGCGGCCGCGAGCTCGTCGTCGTCGACCGCGTCGGCCGACACCGAGGAGCAGACGAGGATCGTGTCGGTGCCCAGCCGCTCCATCAGGTCGAACTTGTGCTCGGCCCGCCTGAGGTTGCGCCGCAGCTGGTCGGGGCCGACCGCTTCGAAGTCGCGGAACGGCTGGTAGAGATCGAGGGAAAGGCCGAGCTCCGCGCAGCGCTCGCGCACGCGTTCCGGTGACCACGGCGAGGCGATGAGATCGTTCTCGAAGATCTCGACACCCGCGAAGCCCGCGGCCGCCGCCGCGTCGAGCTTGTCCGCCAGCGTGCCGGAAAGGCACACCGTCGCGATCGTCCTGCGCATCCGTACTCCTTCCTCGTCCGGCTCAGCCGACGGCCACCGGCACGCCGGTCCGCGCCGCCTCCGCGACCGCCTCCGTCACGCGCAGGCTCCGCAGCCCCTCCCGGCCGTCGACCAGCGGTGCGACCTCGCCGCGGACGACCGCCACGAAGTGCTCCAGCTGCCGCGCCAGCGGATCCCGCCGGTCCACCGCCACGACCGAGGTGCGAAACGGCTCCCACCACGACGGTGTGCCCGCGAACACCCGCAGCCGCATGGTCGGCACGGCCAGCGATCCTTCCGTGCCCGCGAGCACGTAGCAGTCCTCGTCGGCGTAGTGCGGGTACCCGGGGTTCTCCCGCGACGTCTGTTCCCAGCTCCGCGCCGAGGCGGCGGTGTCCGAGAGCAGGAAGGTGCCCAGCGCACCGCCCGCGAACCGCAGGGCGATCGCGGCCGTGTCCTCCACCGGGAAGCCGCGGACCTCGCTCGACGCGACCGCCTGCACCCCCACGATGTCGCCGCACAGCGCACGCAGGCTGTCGATCTCGTGGATCAGGTTGATGAGGATCGGCCCGCCACCGGCCTCCCGGCGCCACGGCGCGGCCGTGAAGTAGTCGTCCGGCTTGCGGAACAGTGCGCAGCCCTGCACCGCCACCAGCCTGCCGAGGACGCCGTCGCGCACGATGTCGCCCGCCGCCGCGAGCAGCGGGCTGTGCCTGCGGTGATGGCCGACCAGCAGCGGCACGCCCGCGGACTCGGCCGCCAGGACCATCGGCTCGGCCTCGGCGACCGAGTCCGCGACCGGCTTCTCCACCAGCACCGGCACGCCCGCCTCGACGCACCGCAGCCCGTGCTCGGCGTGGAGCCGGTTCGGCGAGGCGACGATGACGCCGTCGGGGCGGAGCCCGGCGAGCACATCGCCGAGCTCCGCGTGCCCCGGCACTCCCACGGCCGCCCGCGCCGCCGGATCGAGGTCCACAACGGACACGAGTTCGCAACCGCGATGCGCGCGCACCAGCTCGACGTGCCTGCGCCCGATGAGCCCCGCGCCCACCACCGCGATCCGCACCCGGCTCACGAGCCGCCCCGCATCGCCAGCCAGCGCAGCGCCAGCGCGTACCCTTCGACCCCGCAGCCGACGATCGAGGCCGTCGCGACCGGGGAGACGAAGGAGTGCACCCGGAACGGCTCCCGCGCGTGCACGTTGGTGAGGTGCACCTCGACGAGCGGGGCGGTGAGCATCGCGCACGCGTCCCGCAGTGCCACCGACGTGTGCGTCCACGCCGCCGGGTTCAGCACCACCGCGGCGCCGTCGTCGGCCGCCCCGTGCAGCCAGCGCAGGAGCTCGTGCTCGGCGTCGGTCTGCCGCACGTCCACGGCGAGACCGAGCTCCTCGCCCAGCGCCCGGCACGAGCCGGCCAGCTCGGCGTGGGTGGTGCTGCCGTACCTGGCCGGCTCCCTGCGCCCCAGCCTGCCGAGGTTGGGGCCGTTGAGCACGTGGACCCGCACCGCGCTCTCACCCGGCCGAGCCGCGCACGCTGCGGTACAGCTCGAGCTGCTCACCGGAGAGCGTGCGCTTGAAGTAGTCCTCGGCGCGCTGGGCGAACGCCTGCCGGTCGACGTCCTCGACGACCGTCATCGTCCCGTTCCGCCGCCACTCGTCGAGGATCTTCCGTTCCTCGTCCTCGATGCACTGCCGGTTCTGGGCACGGGTCTCGTGCACGGCCTGCCGCAGGGCGTCCTGCTGCTCGCCGGAGAGCTGGCGCCAGCTGTCCTCGTTGATCACGATCAGCTGCGAACCGGTCTGGTGCCCGGAGAGGCTGACGTGGCTCTGCACCTCGTCGAAGCTCTTCTCCGCGATGGTCGGGACCGGATTCTCCTGGCCGTCGATGATGCCCTGTTGCAGGGCGAGGTAGACCTCCTCGAACGCGACCGCCGTGGCGCTGGCGCCGACCGCCTTGGCGTTCTCCAGATAGATCGGCGAGTCGGGGTACCGCATCCGCAGGCCTTCGAGGTCGGCGGGCTTGCGGATGGCCTTGTTGGCGGTGAAGTGGCGCATGCCGAAGAACCAGACGTCGAGGATGCGCGCGCCGGTCTCCTTGGCGAACTCGTTCCGCAGCCGCTCGGCCGCGTCGCTGTCGAAGAACTCGAACAGCTGGTCGGGACCGTCGAAGGCGTAGGCCATGTCGAGCACGCCGATCGGGGCGTAGCTCGACGCGAGCGCCGAGGAGCCCTGCACGTCCATGTCGACGTCACCGGCCATGAGCGAGGTGAACCGCTCGGTGTCGCCGCCGAGCTGGCTGTTCGGGAAGGTCTCGATCTCCACGCCCAGGTCCTGCCCGTTGATCGTGTCGGCCACGGCCTGGATGCCGCACCGGGTGTGCGGGTGCCCGGTCGTGTAGCTGTTGGCGAACGAGAGCGTGACCGTGCCGTCTCCCCCGCCGTCGTCGTTGCCGCCCATCGCGGTGCAGCCCGCGGCGAGCAGCGCGGCCGCGGGCACCAGCGCGAGCATCCGGTACGTCTTCGGTGTGGGCATCGTTGCCTCCTCGAAGGGTTGTGGTTGGGTCTAGAGCCCGAGCACCGACGGCAGGAACGTGACGACCGCGGGAACGAACGTCACCAGCATCAGCACCGCGAGCAGCGGGATCAGGAACGGGGCGGTGCCCCGGAACACCTCGTGCACGGGCAGTCCGGTGACCGGGCTCAGCACGTAGAGCACGGCACCGATCGGCGGGGTGAGCAGGCCGATCATCAGGTTGATGATCGCGATGACGCCGAGGTGCAGCGGGTCGACGCCGAACTGGACGGCGATCGGCAACAGGATCGGCACCGTGATCACCAGTACCGACGTGCCCTCGAGCACCGCGCCGAGGAAGATCAGCAACGCGTTGACCAGCAGGAGGAACACGACCTGGCTGTCGGTGAAGCCGAGCATCAGCTCGGCCACCGCGGCGGGCACCTGTTCCCGGGCGAGGATCCAGCCCAGCAGGCCGGAGGCGCCGAGGATGAGCGTGATCGACGCGGTCGTGGCCGCCGTGTCGCGCAGGATCCCACCGAGGTCGCGGATCCGGACCTTGCGGTAGCAGAACCCGAGCAGCAGCACGTACGCGGCGCCGACGGCGGCGGCCTCCGTCGGCGTGAAGAACCCGCCGAGAATGCCGCCGAGGATGATCACCGGGGTGAGCAGCGGGCCGAGCACGCGCACGGTCGCCGCGCGCAGGCGGCCCCAGTCGAACGGCTGCGCCTGCAGGTCGGCCTGGCGGCGGACCCAGAGGAACACCGCCACCGCCAGCCCGGCGGCCATCAGGAACGCGGGCACCACGGAGGCGGCGAACAGTGCGCCGGTGGATACCGCCGCGATCGACGCGTAGATCACCGCGGGGATGCTCGGCGGCATGACCGGGCCGATGAGGCTGGACGCGGCGGTGATGCCCACCGAGAACCGCCTGGAGTAGCCCTTGCGGACCATCGCGGGCACCTCGACCTTGCCCAGGCCCGCGGCATCGGCGAGCGCGGATCCGCTCATCCACGAGAAGCCGAGGCTGACGCCGATGTTGACGTACCCGAGACTGCCCCTGATCCGGCCGATGACCGACAGCGCGAAGTCGAACAGCCGGTCCGCGATACCCGCGTGGTTGGCGATGACGCCGACGAGGATGAACAGCGGCACGGCCAGCAGCGGGAAGCTGTCGATCGCGCCGGTGACCTCGCGCATGGACAGCCCCAGCGACTGCCCGTTCAGGGTCACGTAGGCGATGCACGGACCCAGCAGCGCGAAGGCGACGGGCACGCGCAGCGCGAGCAGGGCGATGATCCCGGCGGCCAGGAGGACCATGTTCATGCGGACCGTTCCTCTCCGGAGACCGGCCGGGGCCGGAACACGGCGACGACCGAGCGCACCGTGGTCAGGACCAGCCCGGCGAGGGGGATGACGTAGAAGTAGCCGACGGGCATGCCGAGCGCGGGCGTGGTCTGCCGCGACGGCGAGGCGACCAGCTCGAACGCCTCGTACGCGAGGTTCAGGCAGACGACGGCGACCATGCCGTCGGCGAAGATGTGGACCAGGCGGCGAACCACCCCTCCGGTGACCTGGTCGACGAGCTTGAGCGTCACGTGCCCGTCCCGGCCGAGGAGATAGCCCGACATCGCGAAGGTCAGCCAGACGAGGCTGAACCGGGCGAGCTCGCCGGTCCACACCCAGCCGCTCGCGGGCAGGTACCGTTGCGCCGCCTGCAGCAGCATCAGCCCGAGGATCGTGGCGAGCAGCAGTCCGCCGACGACCGCCTCGGCGCGGGAAAGCCAGCGCAGCGGGGTGGGCTCGCGGCGGGACGGTGACCGCTCCCCGGTGGTCGCACCGGGACGCTCGTGGTCCGGGGCACCGGACTCGCCGGGTTCACGCATCGCGGTCCTCCTGCCAGCCGGAGAGGTCGATCCAGGACTTGCCCGGCGCGGACCTGGCCCGCGCGAAGGCGTCGGCCGCGGCGGCGGGCGCAGCTCCGGCGTGCAGCACCTGGGCCGGCCGCACGGCACCGTCGACGACCGCGGCCACCGTCTCGGCGAAGTCGTGCGGGTGGTCGTAGATCAACGACCCGCGGAGCACGAGCTGCCGCCTTGCCAGCTCCATAGTGGACAGCTGGACCGGCTCGTCGCCCATACCGATCATCACGACGACACCGGCCGCGGCGGCGGACCGCAGCGAGATGTCCCACGTGGCAGGAGTGCCCGCCGTGTCGAACACGAGGCGGAAGTCCCCGGTGCCCGCGTCCGCCCGCTTGGCGCCGATGCGTTCGGCGAGAGACAGCCTGCCGGGGATGGGCTCCACCACGTACGGTCGCGCGCCGAGCGCCAGCAGCGCCTGGCACACGAACAGGCCCTGCGATCCCGCGCCCACCACGAGGCACTCGTCACCGGCGCGGACGCCGGCCCTGCGAACGGCCGCCCTGGCCACCGCGAGCGGTTCGATGCACGCCAGGGTCTCGTCGGAAACGGTGTCCGGGACCGGCCAGGCGAACCGCGCGGGGACGGCGACCCGCTCGGCCAGCAGGCCTGGAATGTTCATGCCCACGATCCCGCGGCCGGTGCACGCCGAGGTGAGACCGTCGCGGCAGGGACGGCAGGCGAAGCAGCTGTAGTTCGGCTCGACGACCACCCGCTGACCGACGTGGCGGCCGGTGACGCCCGCACCGACGGCGACGATCTCGCCGCCGCCCTCGTGCCCCATCACCCACGGCAGCCGCGGTGTCACCCGGTGTCCTTCGTGGACACCGAGGTCGGACCCGCAGAGGCCGACCGAACGGATCCCCACGAGGACTTCGCCCTCGGCAGGCCGCGGTTCCGGCCAGTCGTGGACGACCTCCACCCGGTGGGGTCCGGTCAGGACGATTGCCCTCATCGATCGGTTCCCTCTCGCCGCTGAGCGTTTCTGGCGGCCGACCATAAGCGGGTGGCGAAACGGATGACAAGCGGTTGCCAAAAGTTGCCACAACCGGCTAGCGTTGCCACCGTGAACGGCGATCACGGGAAGCGACCGACCATTTACGACGTCGCGCGCGAGGCGGGTGTCGCGACGTCCACGGTGTCCCGGGCGCTGGCGAAACCGGACCGGGTCAACGCGCGGACGCGGGAACACGTGCTCGAAGTGGCGAAGCGGCTCGGGTACCGGACGAACCCGCTCGCGCGGGCGTTGCCGTCCGGGCGCACGCAGACCGTCGCGCTGTTCGTGTCCGACGTGACCAACCCGCACTTCTTCGGCATCATCCGGGGCGCGGAGCAGCAGACCAGGGCTGCGGGCTGCACGCTGATCCTCGGTGACACGGAGGAGTCACCCGATCTCGAGTCCGGGAACGTCGAGCGGCTGAGCGGCTCGGTCGACGGGTTCGTGATCGCGGCGAGCCGGATGTCGGACCGGGAGATCCGGGAGCTCGCGGGCAGGCACCGGCTGACGCTGATCAGCCGCCAGGTGGAGGGGGTGCCGAGCGCGATCGTCGACCACGAGGACGGCACGCGGCAGATCATCGAGCACCTGGCCTCGCTCGGGCACACCTCGGTGGTCTACCTCGCCGGTCCGCGACGGTCCTGGCTGGCGGCCAAGCGCTGGCAGGTGATCCGGACGACCGCCCGCCAGTTCGGCATGAGCGCGACGCGGCTCGGCCCGTTCCCGCCCGCGGTGCGGGGCGGCGCCGCGGCAGCCGACGCCGCGTTCGGGCACGGCGCGACCGCCGCGATCGCCCACAACGACCTGCTCGCCATCGGCATGCTGCGCCGGTTCGCCGCGCGGGGCCTGCGGGTGCCCGACGACATCAGCGTCGTGGGCTACGACGACATCTTCGGCGCCGACTTCTGCTCGCCCCCGCTGACCACACTCGCCGGGCAGTTCGAGGAGGCCGGGCGGCTCGCCGTGGACCTGCTGCTGGGCAGCCGGGACGGCCACCGCCGCTCCCGGTCCGCCTCCCAGGTGGTGCTGCCGTCGCACCTGGTGATCCGCGACTCCACCGGCCCCGCCCCCGCGCGGCAGTGAATGGCACATCGCCTGCGCCCAGCGCGGGTACTGTGCCATTCACTGCCCGCGGTTGGTCCGGTCAGGAAGGGGTCGGCATGGTCGACAAGGAAGAGCTTCCGTATCTGCGGCGCTGTGTCGAGCTGGCGGCGCAGGCGCTCGACGCGGGCGACGAGCCGTTCGGCTCGGTGCTCGTGTCCGCGGAGGGGACCGTGCTGCTGGAGGATCACAACCGCGTTTCGGGCGGCGACCAGACCCGGCATCCGGAGTTCGCGATCGCCCGCTGGGCGGCCACCCACCTCACTCCGGACGAGCGGGCCGCGGCGACCGTCTACACCTCGGGCGAGCACTGCCCCATGTGCGCGGCCGCGCACGGCTGGGTCGGGCTGGGCCGGATCGTGTACGTGGCCTCGTCCGAGCAGTTCGCCGCGTGGCGCGGTGAGCTCGGTCTCCCGGCGCCCCCGGTCCGCGCCTTCCCCATCCGGGAGGTGGTGCCCTCGGCCGTGGTGGACGGGCCGTTACCGGAGCTGGCCGGGGAGGTCCGCGCCCTGTACCGCCGCTTCCACCTCGGGCGGTGAAGGGCCTCAGCCGAACGGGTCGGTGGCCGCACGGAGTGCGGCAGCCGCCTCGCGCAGCACGGGGTTGCCGTGCCCGACGCAGGCGATCTCGGCGTCGTAGGCGGACAGCCGGCGCAGCGAGTGCCACGCCAGCTCGCGGTCGGTGTTGAACGGGCCGAGGACGAGACCGCCCTCGCTCTCGGCGACGGTGTCCCCCGTGACCAGCACGCGGTGCCGGGGCAGCCACAGCGCGATGCTGCCCGGCGTGTGCCCTGGCACGGACAGCACCTCGGCACCACCCGCGAAGTCGAGCACGTCGCCCTCGGACACCGGCTGGTCGACCCGGCACGGCGGCGCGGGCGGCAGGCCCGCCGCGACCACCTCGTGCAGCCGCCGCTCCGCCTCGGTGAACACGGGGCCGGGCCCCGGCCGCTCACCGCGGACGTACGGCGCGTCGGCCTCCCCGGCGACGACGACCGCGTCCGCCCACCCGGCGATCTCCGCCGCGGACCCCGCGTGGTCGGCGTGAAAGTGGGTCAGCACGATCCGGCGCACGTCGCCGGGCGCGCGGCCGAGCCGCCGCAGCGCGGCCCGGATGTCCGCGGCGCTGCCGACGGCGCCGGTGTCGATCACGGTCACGCCGTCGTCTTCGAGCGCGAGGTAGGCGTTGAGCAGGTGGGTGCTGGTGCCGAGCCGGACCTGGTGCAGGCCGGGCGCCACCTCGACGGTGTCCATACCGGCAACCTACGGCCGGGGCGGCGTGCCGGGGGCGCGGTTCGCTGCGGGCGGAACGACAGGACCTGACCTGGTACTTGACAGATTCCTGCAGTCGTGGATATAAGAAATATGTAGCCGTGAATACCTGGTGTTACCGGATCCCATGCCGGGGTGATCGCGGATGCGCAACGACGCCGAACGCACGGACGAACGCTTCGTCGACCTGCTCTGCGCGGACGACGAGTGGGTGCGTGCCGAGTTCGACGCGATCGTCACCGCCAACTTCGCGTGGGGTGCGGCACACGAGCACGTGCCGCTTCCCGGAGCGGGCACCGCGACCGTCCGCGCTCCCCGCTCCGGCCGAGCCGGGCCGGGACCGCGCGCCACCGGCGGGGTCCGCACCGCCGCGGCAGGCGATCACTGGCCGCGGCAGCGGTCCCCGCCCCCTCCTGCGCCACGCACCCTTCGCCACCCGAGGTGACCGCGAGCAGAAAGGAGGTAGTGGCGATGCTGATGCGCACGGATCCGTTCCGCGAGCTCGACCGGCTCAGCCAGCAGCTCCTCGGCGCCAACGGCACCCGCACGCGGCCCGCCGTCATGCCGATGGACGCCTACCGCTCCGGTGAGGAGTACGTCGTGCACTTCGACCTGCCCGGCGTCTCGCCCGAGTCGATCGATCTCGGCGTGGAGCGCAATGTGCTGACGGTGCAGGCGGAGCGGAAGCCGGAGTACGGGGAGGACACCGATCTCCACGTCGCCGAGCGCCCGCGCGGGGTGTTCAGCAGGCAGCTGTTCCTCGGCGAGACCCTCGACACCGAGAACATCGCGGCCAGCTACGAGGCCGGGGTCCTCACGCTGCGGATCCCCGTGGCCGAGCAGGCGAAGCCCCGGAAGATCGCCGTCACCGGAGGCTCCGAGCCGAAGAAGATCAGCACCTGACCGGACAACCGTGCCCGTGGCGACACGCCCGTCCACGGAAGGAGGTGGCGAGCAGTGCGCGACCGGCATGTCGCCGCGGGCGAACCGGACCCGTACGCCGTCCTCGGCGTCGATCCACATGCGACTGAGAAGGAGATCACCGAGGCCTACCGGAGGCTGGTCCGGGAACTCCACCCGGACGTCGGCCCCGGTGAACGCGAGCGCCTGACCGCCGTCGTCGACGCCTACCGGACGCTGCGCGCCGCACGCCGCACTGAACCCGGCGAACAGCGGTCCGGGGTGCGGATCCCGGTGCGGCGGCACCATCCGGCGCCGGACCCGGAGCTGCGTGCGGGTCCCGTTCGCCGCCACCGGTGAGCACCCGCCGCGCTGGTACCGTTTCCCCGCCGGGCGGCCCCCACCGCGCCGGGGAAGGGATCATGTCCACGTCGTCCACGCCCACCTCGCCGACCGCGATCGTCGCGGCCCTGCGCGCCGCGGGCTGCGTCTTCGCCGAGGACGAGGCGGACCTGCTGATCTCAACCGCCGCGGACGACGCCGACCTCGCCGCCATGGTCCGGCGCCGGGCTTCCGGTGTCCCGCTCGAACAGGTGCTGGGCTGGGCCGAGTTCGCCGGGTCGCGGATCGCCGTCGAACCGGGTGTCTTCGTACCCCGCCGCCGCACCGAGTTCCTCGTCCGGCGTGCCGCCGCGCTCGCCAATCCCGGGGCCGTCGTGCTCGACCTGTGCTGCGGCTCGGCGGCGCTGGGCCGCGCCGTGGCGGCCGCGCTCGGTGACATCGAGCTGCACGCGGCCGACGTCGACCCGGCCGCGGTGCGCTGCGCCCGCCGCAACGTGCCCGCCGGAGCCCGGGTGTACGAGGGCGACCTGTTCGAGCCCCTGCCCGCGAGCCTGTGCGGCCGGATCGACCTGCTGCTCGCCAACGTCCCCTACGTCCCGACCGGCGAGCTGCCGCTGTTGCCCGCGGAGGCCCGGCTGCACGAGCCGCGGGTGGCGCTCGACGGTGGCTCCGACGGGCTCGGCGTGCTGCGGCGGGTCGCCGCCGAGGCACCCCGCTGGCTCGCGCCCGGCGGGCACCTGCTGTTCGAGACGAGCGAGCGCCAGGCATCCCGAGCGGCCGAGGCACTCGCCGCCGTCGGCCTCGTCCCGGCCGTGCTGAGCTCGGCCGAGGAACACGCGACCGTCGTGCTCGGCCGGCAGCTGGCCCCTGTCCCCCACGGCCGCTGAAAACGTCGGCACACCAACGAATCTTCCGCTTCCGGCAGTCCTCCGTCCCTGCCGGTGGCGTGATGACCTTGTTACGTTCGGTTGCGTGCGCGCACGAATCACGGTCATCTCGGAAGAAAGGATTTCACGATGAAGGTCTACGAGGCACCGATGCTCGTCGAGCTCGGCACGTTCCGCGAGATCACCGGGCTGCTGGCCCGCAACGGCAACGACCGCCTGATCCTCAGCAAGAACTGAGAATCCGCGTATCCGACTGAAGTCGATGACTGACTCAGTGGGCACCGCGGGCCGCGGCGAGGCGTTCTTCGTGGTCCTGCCCGACCATCCGGACGCCCTCGCCGTGGCCTCGCGGCTGCGCGGGAACACGCGAGTTCTGCACCACGCCTCGGGCCGCCCCTGGCTGGTGGGCCGCTGGCGAGACCACGAACTCAAGGTCGCCACGGCGGGCACCGACCGGCTCGCCGTGCTGGGTTGCTGCCCGGCCGGACCGTCCGAACTGGCCGGTGCGGCGGCACGGTTGCGCGAGCCGTCCCGGATCGACGACTTCGCGCACCGGTTGCGGGGCAGCAGTCACCTCGTCGCCTCCGTCGACGGCCGCTGCCGGGTACAGGGGACCGCGTCCGGGCTTCGCCTGGTCTTCCACACCACAGTGGACGGTGTTCCGGTGGCCGCTGACCGGGCCGACGTCCTCGCGGCGCTGACCGGATCCGGCATCGACGAGCGGGCTCTTGCCACCCGCCTCCTGTTCCCGGTTCCGCACCCGCTGCCCGACCGGCCGGTGTGGCGAGAAGTGCACGGGGTCCCCGCTGGTCACGCACTCCTGCTGCACCGGGACGGCCGCGGCAGCGGGATCTCGCGCTGGTGGTCGCCACCGGTGCCGGACCGGCGGCTCGCCGAGGCGACCGCGGACGTCCACTCCGCACTGGCCGACGCCGTCGCCGCGCGGACCGCACCCGGCGGGGTGGTCGGCTGTGACCTGTCGGGCGGGCTCGACTCGACCTCGGTGTGTTTCCTCGCCGCGCGCGGGCCGGCGAAGGTCGTCGCGAGCACGTGGCCCGGTCTCGACCCGGCGGACGACGACCTCGAATGGGCGCGCAGGGCCATCGCCCACCTGCCGGGCGTCGAGCACGCCGTGTGGCCCGCGGAGCGGTCCCCGCTGGTCTACGCCGATCTGCTGCGGATCGACGACCCGCTGGACGAACCGACCATCGGCATGCTGGACCGCGCGCGGCTGCTGAGCGACCTGGCTCCGCTCATCGCCAAGGGCTGCCGGGTCCGGCTGACCGGCATCGGCGGCGACCACGTGGCCTGGTGTTCCGAGGCGCACTACCACACACTGCTGCGCACCCGCCCGTGGCAGGCGCTGCCCAGGCTCCGCGGCTTCCGCGCGCTCTTCCACTGGCCGCTCGGCGCGCTGGTCCGGGCGCTGGCGGATGCCCGTTCCTACCCGGAGTGGCTCGCCGCGACCGCGCACCACCTCCGCCGTCCGGCCGCGCCTCCGGTCACCGCGGCGCTCGGGTGGAGCGCCCCGCCCCGGCTGTTCGACTGGATCACCGAGGACGCGGCGCGGGCGGCCGGGGACGCGTTGCGCGAGGCCGCCACCACCGCGGAACCGCTCGGCCGCACCCGCGGCGAGCACGCCGACCTGGAACAGATCCTGTCCTGCACGAGGATCATCCGGCAGTGGGAGCACATGAGCACGCGTGCCGGTCTCCCCGTGCAGTCGCCGTACTTCGACGACCGGGTGATCGAGGCCTTCCTCTCGGTGCGGCCGGAGGAACGTGTGACGCCGTGGCGCTACAAACCGGTGCTGACGGAGGCGATGCGCGGCACGGTGCCCGACGAGTGCCTTTCCCGCACCAGCAAGGCACAGGCGGCACTGGACGCGGCGAGCGGCCTGCGCGCGCACCGCGGCGACCTCCTCGCGCTGTGGGAGGACTCGCGACTGGCCGACCTCGGCCTCGTCGATCCCGGCAGGCTGCGGGAACTGGCCCTGCGGCCGGCCACACCGGCACTCGCCAACGCGATCCTCTACTCCACGATCGGATGCGAGATCTGGCTGCGCACGCTCGAAAGAACTCCCGACCCACTCCGCGACTTCTTGGGGAGCACCGATGTACCTGCGGTTTCGTGACGACGTCTCACTCGCCGACACCGAGTACGGCGCGGTCCTGCTCGACGAGCGCAGCGGCCGGTACTGGCAGCTCAACCCGACGGGGGTCCTCGTGGTGCGCGCCCTCATGGCGGGCGACGATCCCGAGCAGGCGGCGACAGCGCTGACCGCCGAGTACGACATCGCCGAGAGCCAGGCGAGGCAGGACGTGGACGTCCTGCTCGACGGCCTGCGCTCGGCCGGGCTGGTGAGCTCGTGACCACGCCGAGCGCACTGAACCGTCCCGCCGTTCCGGCGCGCCGCAGGCTCGCCGCCAGGGTGGCCGTGGCGCTCGCGCGCTCGCTCACCCCGCTGCCGCCGCGCCGCCTGCGGTCGGTGCTCACCGTGCTCAGCCGCGGCGCCCGTCCCGCGAGCTACGCGGAGGCGAAGCGGGCACGCGACGCGGTGCTCTCGGTCAGCCTCGCCTGCCTCGGCCCGAAGGGCTGCCTGCCCCGGTCGCTCGCCGTCGTCCTGCTGTGCCGGGCGGGCGGAACCTGGCCCACCTGGTGCGCGGGGGTGCGGACGCTGCCACCGTTCGGCGCGCACGCCTGGGTCGAGGCCGATGGCCACCTGGTCGACGAGGGCGTGCCCGACGGGTACTTCCGGCCGCTGCTCACCGTCGGCGCCCGTGGGCAATCGTCCCGATGAGGCCGCCGGGCCGAGCGCGCATGCGCGACCTGGCACGGCTCGCCTCCGGTCACCGGGGTGTGCTGTCACTGGCGATCCTGCTGACGCTGGTGGCCTCCGCCCTCGGCATGCTCCAGCCACTGCTGGTGCGGCAGGCGATCGACTCCGCGGGGCACAGCTCCCTGCCCTGGCATCTCCTGACCGGGCTGGTGGTGCTGTTCGCCGCGCAGGCACTCGCGGACGCGGTGGGCCTGTTCCTGCTGGAACGCACCGGAGAGGGAGTGGTGCTGGGGCTGCGCCGCAGGCTCATCGCCCGGCTGCTGCGGCTGCGGATGCGGGTGTACGACGAGCACCGGATCGGCGACCTGATCTCGCGCGTCAGCGCGGACACGACCGTCCTGCGCGAGGTGACCACGCAGGCCTCGGTGCAGCTCATCACCGGTGCCCTCACCGGAATCGGCACCGTCGTGCTGATGGTGTGGCTCGACCCATTCCTGTTCCTCGTCGTGATCAGCACCGTCGCGGTGGCGGCCGCCGTCGTGGGCAGCCTGCTCGGCAGGCTGCGCGCGGCGAGCGAGCGCGCCCAGCACAGCGTCGGTGCGATGACCGCCGACCTGGAGCGTGCGCTCGGTGCCATCCGGACGGTCCGGGCCAGCCGCGCCGAGGAACGCGAGGCCCAGCACGTCGGTTCGCGTGCCCGGGCCGCCTACGCCGCGGGAGTTCAGGCCGCCCGCATCACCTCGGTGATGAGCCCGGCGGTGGAGCTGGCCCTGCGCGGTTCGCTGTTGCTGGTGCTGCTGATCGGCGGCACCCGGGTCGCCCGCGACGCCACGTCGCTCGGCGAGCTGACCGCCTTCCTGCTGTACGCGACGTACCTGGTCGTGCCGCTGGCCTCGGTACTGCAGGGAATCGGATCGGTGCAGCGCGGAATGGGCGCGCTGCAACGGGTGCAGGAGGCAGGTGCGCTGCCGGTGGAGGACGCCGACGGCAGGGCACGGCCGGCGCCCGCCGGCAACGGCGCCCCGGTGCTGGAGCTGCGCGACGTCCGGTTCGGGTACGGGGACCGGCCCGTGTTGCGGGGTGTCTCGCTGACCGTGCCGCCGCGTGCGCACGTGGCGCTGGTCGGCAGGTCCGGCGCCGGGAAGTCCACCGTGTTCTCCCTCGTGGAGCGTTTCTACGAACCCGGCTCCGGCACGATCCTGTTCCGGGGCGAGGACATCCGCGAGCTCGGCAGGACGGACTACCGCTCGCGGATCGCGCTCGTCGACCAGAACACCCCGGTGCTGCACGGCTCACTGCGCGAGAACCTCTGCTACACCGCCCCGCACGCCGAGGAGGCGGATCTGGAGCGGGTCGTGCGACTGGTCAACCTCACGGAGCTGGTCGACCGGCTGCCGTCCGGCCTCGACTCCCCCGTCGGGGAAAGGGGAAACCGGCTCTCCGGCGGTGAGTGCCAGCGCATCGCGATCGCGCGTGCCCTGCTCGGCCGGCCTTCGCTGCTGCTGCTCGACGAGCCCACGGCGCATCTGGACACGGTCAACGAGGCGGCGCTCGTCCGCGCGATCGACCGGATCTCGGAGGAATGCGCTTTGCTGGTGATCGCACACCGGATCTCGACCGTGTGCCAGGCGGACAGAATCGTGGTACTCGACGCGGGCGAAGTGGTGGCCGAGGGCAGCCACGAGACACTATTGGAAAGCAGTTCACATTATCGCGGTTTGGTACTCGGCGAACTTGCCCACAATTCGCCGGACAATGTAGAAGACTCACCCGGAACCGGCTCTCGACCCAGTGAAACTGGCAAGTTGCCAAAGGGAAATTTCGCCTGGATGGACCTAGGTCCCCCGCCAGCGCAATGTTAGAAAAGTCGCGGGGGAACCTTCCATGGGACCACGAGAAGATGCGAGGCGAATTCAACTTGTTGAACCCCTCATCCGGAAAGACCGGTTTCGCGCCGAACAAGGAATTCGTCGGCCTGCTTCCCGACCATTCCGCGGTCCTGCGCCGGGTCCAGCAGATCGCCTGCACGGTGACCTCGGTCGGCGGGGCACTCTCGGGTCGCGGCGGCCCCCGCAACCACGTCGATCTGTCGATGCTCGATCTGCTCGCCGATGCCGGCAAGCACCGCCGCGTGCTCATCGGGCCGCAGCTGACCGACCCCGAGTCGCTGGCGAGCACGGCGATCGCGCGGCAGCTGGAAGTCCGGATCTGCCCGGGGCCGGTCCGGCCGATGCTGGTCTTCGACGACCGGTATGCGGTGCTCTCGCTCGACCAGGCGGACTGGAGTGCGGGAGCGTTGCTGCTGCGGGCACCGCTGGCCGGACCGTGTGGCGAGCTGTTCGACCTCAAGTGGTCGGCGGCCCGCCCGGTCACGGTCGAGCCGGCCGTCGGCGACGCGCTGTCCGGAAGGCAGCTCGACGTGATTCGCCTTCTGCTGCAGGGGGCCACCGACCACCAGGTGGCGGACCGCATCGGCGTGAGCAGCCGGACCGTGCGCACGGTGGTGTCACAGTTGCATCGCCGCTACGGCACCACGTCCCGGATGGCGCTCGGCTTCCGGCTGGCCTGCGCCGGCGCGACCGCGGAGCCGACCGAACGCCACGACTAGCGGGTCCCGGCCCGCCTTGCGCCCGGCACGCGGACGATGGGACATTGCCCGCGTTGAACGCCGTGGATGTGCCGACCATCGCCGGGCTCGGGGACGGGCCCGGCCCCCGCTGGCTGACCGAGGACGCCGCCGCGGCCGTCGCGGCGGCTGAGCAACGCCCGTTCGCCGACGCCGAGTACGAGCGTCGTCTTCGCGGTGTGCGCGACCGGATGGCGGAGGCGGGCGTGGACGCCCTGTTCGTGTTCCGGCCGTCGAGCATCGAGTACCTGTGCGGTTACCACACGGCGGAAACCACTCCCCAACCGTTGCTGGTGACCGGTTCGGACACCACGCTCTACGTTCCCGACCTCGAACTGGGCCGGGCGCTGGCCAGTTCCCGCGTCAACCAGATCGTCTACTGTGGATATACCGACGCGTTGCGCGGCCTTGGTGCCTGGCTGACGCACGCCGTGCGCGGGCTCCGCGGTGGCGCCCGGGTCGGGCTCGAACTCCGGCACGCCTCGACCCCACCGGTCGCGGTCCGGCTGCTGCGCGAGTCCGGCGCGGAACCCGTCGACACCGAGCACCTGGTGGAACGACAGCGGCTGGTGCTCTCGGACGCCGAGCTCGCCTGTGTCGAGCGAGCGGCCGAGCACACGCGGGCGGGCGTCGACGCGGCGGTCACGGCCGCGCGCGAGCCGGGGGCCACGGACTCGTCGGTGGCCGCGGCGATCGCCTGCGCGCTGTACGGCGCGGCCGACTCCGCCTCGGCCTGGGGCCCCGTGGTCGCCACCGGCCGCCGCGGTGGCATCCCGCACTCCACCTGGGCCGGGCACCCGCTCGCCGGCACGACGTTCCTCGAGTTCGCGGGCACGTGTCACCGCTACCACGCCCCGGTCATGCGCACGCTCTGCCGGGGCCGCCCCGGTGCCCGCGAACGCCTGCTCGCCGACCTCGCCCGGACGGCACTGGCGGCCGTGCTGGACACCGCACGCGCCGGGGTCCGCTGCTCGGAGGTCGCCGCCACGGCGGAACGCGCACTCGGCGAGTTGCCCGGAGACGTCGTGTTCCACCACCTGTTCGGCTATCCGGTCGGGCTCGCGCACAAGCCGCACTGGATGGATGGCGCCCCGTTCCACCTGGCGGAGGGCAACGACGAGCCGCTGCGCGCGGGCATGGTGTTCCACGTGCCCGCGTCGTTCCGCGTGTTCGGCCGGTCGGGGGTGGGACTCAGCCAGACGTTCGTCGTGACCGAGCACGGCACGCGGGTGCTCACGCACGGCGCGGCGGAGCCGATCGAGCTCTGAGGTCCCGTTGACATGCAGCCGTCTGGCTGCCTATCTTGAAACGCAGCCAAACGGCTGCATGTTTGGATGGCGAGATGGACGCGGTGTTCAAGGCGCTGGCCGACACCAGCAGGCGCAAGCTGCTGGACCGGCTGAACGAGCGCAACGGCCAGAGCCTGCGTGAGCTCTGTGCGGGACTGGACATGGCCCGGCAGTCCGTCAGCAAGCACCTGGCGGTACTGGAGGCCGCGGGACTCGTCACGACCCGCAAGCGGGGGCGGGAGAAGCTGCACTACCTCGACGCCGGACCGATCAACGCCATCGCCGAACGCTGGATCGGCCGGTACGACCGCGAGCGGGCCAGTGCGCTCGCCGACCTGAAGCTGGCATTGGAGAACACAGCCATGAACGACGACGCCTTCGTCTACACGACCTACATCAGGACCGGCCCGGAGCGGCTCTGGCAGGCACTGACCGATCCCGCGTTCACCCGCCGCTACTGGGGTGTGTCCTTCGAGAGCGGGTGGGCGGCCGGATCCCCGATGACGTGGGAGGAGAACGGTCACCGGATCACCGACCCGGAACAGGTCGTGCTCGAGTCCGACCCGCCGCGTCGCCTCTCCTACACCTGGCACACGTTCACCCCCGAGTGGGCCGAGGGCGCGGGCGTGAGCGCGGACCTGCTCGCCCGGCTCCAGGCGGAACCGAGGTCGCGCGTGACCTTTGAGCTCGAACCGCTCGGCGATCAGGTCAAACTCACCGTCGTGCACGACGGGTTCGGCGGGGACAGCGCGCTGCGCGGGATGGTCGGCGAGGGCTGGCCGCACCTGCTCTCCGGCCTGAAGACGCTGCTGGAGACCGGTGAGACACTGCCCGAGCCGCCGAGGGAGACCGCCAACCGGGCATGATGCACTCCGGACGGCCATCGACTGTGCGGTTCGCACACTGACGGGCGGGGGGCCGGTGCTTACGGTACCGGCTAACCCTTTCCGCCCCGTCGCAAAGGAGGTCGGTATGGCCTCGTCCGTCGGTGTCGACGACTACGCCCTCACCCGCGTTCCCGCCACCGCCAGGTACTCCTGGTGGTCGGTGGCCGTGCAGCGGTTCGGGCAGGTCTCCGCACTCAGCCAGTTCCTGCTCGGCGCCACGCTGGGCTTCGGCATGGACTTCTGGGACGCCTTCCTCGCCCTCACGCTCGGCGCCGTGATCCTCGAGATCGTCGCCATCTTCGTCGGCGTGATCGGCGTGCGCGAGGGCCTGTCCACGTCGATGCTCGCCCGCTGGACCGGCTTCGGGCGCGCCGGCTCGGCGCTCATCGGGCTGGTCATCGGCATCAGCCTGATCGGCTGGTTCGGCATCCAGTCCGCGGTGTCCGCGCAGGGCCTGGTCGCGCTCGTCGGCGGGCTGCCCGAGTGGGCGTGGGCGCTCGTGTTCGGCCTGATCGTCACCGCGATCGTGCTGCGCGGCTTCCATTCGATGGCCTGGACGGCCTACGTCACCGTGCCCGCGTTCCTGATCCTCGTCGGCTGGTCGATCACGTCCGAGCTGGCCAGGCACGACCTCGGCGGCCTGGTGTCGTCGGCGCCGGCCGGGCCACAGCTGTCGCTGCTGCAGGGGACGACCCTCGTCGCCGGCGGGTTCATCGTCGGCGCCGTCATCACGCCCGACATGACCCGCTTCAACCGCTCGGTCGGCGACGTGGTCAAGCAAACCCTGGTGGGCATCACGGTCGGCGAGTACGTCATCGGCCTCTCCGGCGTCCTGCTGGCGCACGCGGTACGCACCGCCGACATCACGACGATCGTCACGTCCTCGGTCGGCTGGGTCGGCATCCTCGTGATCATCGCGGGCACCGTGAAGATCAACGACTGGAACCTCTACTCGTCGGGCCTCGGCGTGGTCAACTTCGTGGGCACGGTGTTCGGCAAGCACGTCCATCGCGGCGTCGCGACCGCCGTCATCGGTGTGGTGGGCAGCGTGCTGGCCGCCGTGGGCATCCTCGACAGGTTCACCGACTTCCTGATCCTGCTCGGCGTGGCGTTCCCGCCGATCGCCGGGATCATGGTCGCGGAGTACTTCGTCGTGCGCCGCTGGCGGGACGCGCTGGACTCGGCACGGGCGGCGGGCACGGTCCCGGAGTCCGCGCCGAACTGGGTCCCGGCCACCATCGCGATCTGGCTGGCGGCCGCGCTCGTCGGCAGGTTCGTGGAATGGGGCCTGCCGAGCGTCAACTCGCTCGTCGTCGCGTTCGCGCTCTACGTCGTCGCGGGCAAGCTCGGTCTCGTCCGCGGGGTCGGTACCAGGCGTACCTCCGACGCCGAACCCGTTCCCGCAGGTCAACACTCGTGAGTGAAAAACGTGGTTAGAACCACGCGGAACACTCACGAGCGGTGAAGGAGATTGGATTCCAGTGCGTATCGGCATTGACGTCGGCGGCACGAACACCGACGCGGTCCTGCTCGACGGCCGCCGTGTGCTCGCGGCGGTCAAGACGAGCACCACCGAGGACGTCACGTCCGGCATCGTGACCGCGATCGGCGAGCTGCAGCGGCAGCACGCGTTCGACCCGGCCGCGGTGCGGGCCGTGATGATCGGCACCACCCACTTCATCAACGCCCTCGTCGAGGCACGCAGGCTCGCCCCGACGGCGGCCCTGCGGCTGAGCCTGCCCGCCGGGGCCTCGCTGCCCCCGATGGTGGACTGGCCGCGGCGCCTCGTCGACGCGATCTCCGGACGCGCCTACCTCTGCCACGGCGGGCACGAGTTCGACGGAAGGCACATCGCCGAGCTGGACGAGGGCGAGTTGCGCAAGGCCGCCGAGGACATGGGCAGGGCCGGAGTGCGCAGCGTGGCCATCAGCTCGGTGTTCTCGCCGGTCAACGCCGAGTTCGAGACCAGGGCTGCGGAGATCGTCGCCGCCGAGCTGCCCGGCGTCGCGATCTCGCTGTCCCACGAGATCGGCCGCATCGGGTTGCTCGAACGGGAGAACGCGACCGTCGTCAACGCCGCGCTGCGCGAGCTGGCGGCCCACATCGTCGACGGGCTGGCGTCCTCGGTGAGCGGCGCGGGCATCACCGCGCCGCTCTACCTCAGCCAGAACGACGGCACCCTGATGGACGTCGACTTCGCCCGCCGCTACCCCGTCGCCACGTTCGCCTCGGGACCGACCAACTCGATGCGCGGTGCCGCCGTGCTGTCCGGACTGGACACGTGCGCGGTGGTGGACGTCGGGGGGACCACGAGCGACATCGGCGTGCTCGCGGGCGGGTTCCCGAGGGAGGCGACGACCGACGTCAGCGTCGCCGGTATCCGCACCAACTTCCGGATGCCCGACGTGCTCTCCATCGGCATCGGCGGTGGCAGCCTGGTCACCGGCGAGCCCGCCGATGTCGCCGTCGGCCCGCGGTCGGTGGGTTACGAGCTGACGGCGAAGGCGCTCGTGTTCGGCGGCGACACCCTCACCGCGACCGACATCGCCGTGGCCGCGGGGCGCGTCGCGATCGGGGATCCGGAGCGGGTCGCGCACCTCGACCCGGACCTGGTGCGGGCCGCGCTCGGCCGCATTGCCGCCGACGCGGCCGACGCCGTGGACCGGATGCGCACGTCCGCCGAGCCGCTGCCGGTGGTCGCGGTGGGCGGCGGGTCGATCCTGCTGCCCGACGAGCTGGCCGGGACCGGCGAGGTGCACCGTCCCGAGCACTACGCGGTGGCGAACGCGATCGGCGCCGCCATCGCGCAGATCGGCGGCGAGGTCGACCGCGTGTACGCGATCGAGCCGGGGCACCGCGACTCGGTGGTGGACGAGGCGAAGCAGGAGGCCGTCGACCGCGCCGTCGCCGCGGGAGCGAGCCCGTCCACTGTGGAGATCGTCGACTTCGACGAGGTACCGATTCCCTACCTGCCGGGCAACGCCACCCGGATCAGGGTCAAGGCCGTCGGCGACCTGCAGCTGGGGGGCTGAAGATGGGCACGACACGCGAGATCACACTGTCCGATCTGGACGACATCAGCCGGGGCGCGGCGATACTGGGCACGGGTGGCGGAGGCGACCCCTACATCGGACGGCTGCTCGCCACCGCCGCGCTGCGCGAGCACGGCCCGGTCCCGCTGGTGGACCTCGGCGAGCTGGAGCCCGGCGCCGCGGTGCTACCGGTCGCGATGATGGGCGCGCCGACGGTCATGGTGGAGAAGCTGCCCTCGGTCGACCAGATCGGCCTCGCCGCCACCACCCTGGCCACCTACCTCGGCCGCGAGCTCACCCACGTCGCCTGCGCGGAGGCCGGGGGCGTCAACTCGCTGATCCCGGTGGCCGCGGCGGCGCAGCTGGGCCTCCCGCTCGTGGACGCCGACGGCATGGGCCGCGCGTTCCCCGAGATCCAGATGGTGCTGCCCACGCTGTACGGCATCCGGGCCACGCCGATGGCGATCGCCGACGAGAAAGGCAACCGCGGCGTCCTCGACACGGTGGACAACCACTGGGCGGAACGGCTGGCCCGCAGCGCCACGATCGACATGGGCTGCTCGGCGATGATCAGCACCTACGCCATGACGGGTGCGCAGGCCCGCGACTCGCTCGTCCCCGGCACGCTGTCCCTGTGCGCCGAACTGGGGGCGCTCGTCCGGTCCGCCCGAGCCGGGTTCCGCGACCCGGTGGACGCGGTGGTCGCCCGGCTCGGCGGCAGGCGGCTGTTCACCGGCAAGGTCACCGACGTGGTGCGCCGCACCGTCACCGGCTTCGCACGCGGCGAGGCGACGCTGGCCGGGATGGACGGCGACACCGGTGCCGAGCTGGTGCTGCGGTTCCAGAACGAGCACCTGGTCGCCGAGCGCGACGGCACGACCGTCGCGGCCGTGCCGGACCTCGTCTGCACGCTCGACCGCGAGTCCGGCGAGGCGGTCACCACCGAGAGCCTGCGGTACGGCCAGCGGCTCACCGTGATCGCCGCACCGGCCGACCCGCGCTGGCACTCGCCGGAAGGGCTGGCGCTCGCCGGCCCCGCGTACTTCGGGTACGAGGTCGCCCGATGAGCTGGCTGCTAACCGAGGCGCACCTCACCGACCTCGCACGGGGAGCCGCCGTGCTGGGCACCGGCGGTGGCGGCGACCCCTACGTCGGCAGGCTCCTCGTCCGGGAGGCGATCCGCGAGTACGGCCCGGTGACGGTGCTCGACCCGGACGAGCTGGCCGACGACGCGCTGGTGATCCCGACCGCGCAGATGGGCGCGCCGACGGTGGTGTTCGAGAAGCTGCCGCGCGGTACCGAGGCGGTGGCGGCCCTGCACGCGCTGGAGACGCACCTCGGCCGCAGGGCCACGGCCACCATGCCGATCGAGTGCGGCGGCATCAACTCGATGATCCCGCTCGTCGTGGCCGCGCGGACGGGCCTGCCCGTGGTGGACGCCGACGGCATGGGCCGCGCGTTTCCCGAGCTGCAGATGGAGACGTTCGGCGTGTACGGCGTGCCGGGCTCGCCGATGGCGGTGGCCGGGGAGCGTGGCGAGACCACGGTGATCGACACGGGGCCGGACAACCGGCACATGGAGTGGCTGGCCAGGGGCGTGACCATCCGGCTGGGCGGGGTGGCGCACATCGCCGAGTACGCGATGCGCGGCAGCGACGTGCGGCGCACCGCGATCCCGCGCACCCTGACGCTGGCGCTCACCGTCGGCCGGGCCATCCGGGAGGCCCGCGAGCGGGCCGCGGACCCGATCGCCCACCTCGCCTCGGCGCTGGGCGGCACCCTCTACCCCCACCTCAGGGTGCTGTTCCGGGGCAAGCTGACCGACGTGGAACGGCGCACCGAGGCCGGGTTCGCCCGGGGCCGGGCGGCGGCGACGTCGTTCACCGGGGAGCACAAGCTGGAGCTGGAGTTCCAGAACGAGAACCTGGTGGCGCTCGTCGATGGCGAGCCGCGCTGCGTGGTGCCCGACCTGGTGTGCGTCCTCGACGCCGAGCGCGCGGAGCCCATCACCACCGAGACCCTGCGCTACGGCCAGCGGGTCACCGTGGTCGGGATCTCGACCCCCGGCCTGATGCGCACCCCGGAGGCGCTGGCCGTGTTCGGGCCCGGCGCGTTCGGCCTGCCGTACGAGTTCCGCCCGGTCGAGTACCTCGCGGACTTCCCGCCGGACGGCTGAGCTGGGCAGACTGTCCGCATGCGCATCGACCTCGCCGACGTGCCCGCCCTCGAACGGGGGGTCTCGCTGCTCGGCTCGGGCGGCGGCGGGGACACCGTGACCGCGGCCGCACTGCTGCGCCGATGGCTGGCGGACGCGGCGGGCGGCGCGGTCCGGCTCACCGCCGCGAGAGACCTGCCGCCGGGCACGCGGGTGGTGCCGCTCGGTCTGGTGGGGGCGACGGCCGTGTTCACCGAGAAGCTGCCCGGCGGGGGCGAGTTCCGGGCGGCCGTCGCCGCGATCGAGCGCTGGACGGGCGAACGGGCGGACGCGCTGATGTCCATCGAGGTGGGCGGGCTGAACGGGGTGCTCCCGCTCGCCGCGGCCGCCGACCTCCGCTTGTCCTATGTGGATGCCGACCTGTCGGGGCGGGGGCTGCCCCGGCTCGACCAGCTCTCGGTGGCGGCCGCGGGGCGGGGACTGGCCCCGGTGGCGCTCGCCGAGCCGGGCGGGCAGGTGCTGGTGCTCGCCGACGGCACTCCCGCCGAGATCGAGCGCACGGTGCGGTCGTTCCTCACCGGCTCCGGCGGCTGGGCGGTGCTGGCGCTCGCCCCGATCCTGGCCGGGGACCTGCCCGGCTGCTCGGTGCTGGGCACGACGAGCGGGGCGCTGGACCTGGGCCGCCGGGTGCTCGCGGCGGGGGAGAGTCCCGGCGCGGACCGGCTGGCCGCCGCCACCGGCGGCCGGGTGCTGACGCTGGGCCGGGTGCTGGAGGTGGCGCACCGGATGGGGCCGGGCGAGCACGGCAGGCCCGGGTTCGGCCGGGGCAGCGTCACGGTGACCGACCACGCCACCCGCTCGCTGCTGCGCCTGGAGATGGAGAACGAGTACCTGCTCGCCCTGCGGGACGGCGAGGTCGTGGCGTCCACTCCGGACGTGCTCGCGGTGCTGGACCGCAGGACGTGCGTGCCGATCTCCACCGAGGTGCTGCGCCACGGGACCGAGGTGGCGGTGCTCCAGCTGCCCGCCGCCGGGTTCTGGACCGACCCGCGGCACGCGCCCGCCCTGCGGCCCCGCGCCTACGGCATCGACTCCGACCCGGTGCTGCTGCGATGAGCGTCCCGGTGCGCAGGCTGCTCGCGCTGCCCGAATGGGCCGGGACCGTGCGCGTGATGGCGGGTGCCGAGGGGCTGGACCGGACGGTGGCGCTGCCCCGGCCGGTGAGCGACCTCTCCCCCGAGCACACCGTCGGCGCGGGCGAACTGGTCGTGGCCACCGGCCCGATGCCGCAGGGCGACTGGCGGATCGACGCGCTGCTGCGTCGGGTGGCCGACGCGGCGGGCGCGGGCGTTCTCCTGCCCGCCACCGCCTTGCTGGAGGGCACCCGCCGCCTCGCCGACCGGCTCGCCGTGCCGCTGCTCACCGCGACGAGCGAACCGCTCGACCTGCTCGTGGCCGCGCGGCTGCTGCTGGCGGAGCCGGAGCTGGACCGGGCGGAGCTCGTGCTGGCCACGCACCGGGCGCTCGGCGAGCGCCCGCGCCCGCCGGAGGAGGTGGTGACCGCGCTGGCGACGGTGCTGCGGGCCCCGGTGGCACTGCTCGACGACGGCGGCACACCGGTGGCGGGTGAGCTCCGCGACCCCGGCCTGGTGCGGGTCGCCGAACCGGTGCCGCAACGCGTCGCACTCGACGACGGCGTGCTGCTCGCCCATCCCGTCCCGCTGCCCTCGGCCCCGCGCCCCGCCCTGTGGCTGGCCACCGAGCTGCGCGGCGCCGCCGCGGAACGGGCCGAGTCGGTGCCGCAGGCGCTCGCCGTCGCGGCAGGCGCGGCGCAACGCTGGCTGCTGACCCACCGGCTGGAGCTGGAGCGCGACGCGCGGGCCCGGTCGGCGCTGCTCGGGGACCTGCTGCGGATCGACGGCGAGCCCGGTGACGACCTGCGCCGCCGGGCGGCCGACGCGGGCTGGCGGCTCGGCGGCTGGCACGTGGGCATCCGCATCGGCACCACGTCCGCCGTGGACAACGTGGCCAGGGGCGCCGAGGTGACGCGGGCGCTGCGCGCGGTGGACATCGACGCGATCGTGGTCGAGCACGGGGACGGCTGGACCGCCTGGATCACGGTGGACGAGGAGCCCACCGCGACGCGGGTCCGGGCACTGGGCAAGCGTTTGCGCGCCGCGCACCACGAGCTGCGCGCGACGATGGGCGCGCACATGGGCGTCGGCAGGCCGCATGCCGGGCCGGACGGGCTCGCGGCGACCGTGGCGGAGGCGAGCGACGCGGCCCGGCTGGCCGCGACCCGGCCGGAGTCCGGCACGTTCCTGCACGTCGACCAGCTCGGCATGGCGCAGCTGCTGCTGGAGTGGACGCGCACGGACACGTTCGAGCCCGCCGCGCGGGCACTGCTCGCGCCGCTGCGCGGGCAGCCCGGCGACCTGGTCCGCACGCTGGCGACCTACCTCGACGCCGAGTCGTCGATCACCGAGACGGCCGCGGTGCTCGGCGTGCACCGGAACACGGTGGCCGCGCGCATCGAACGGGTCGAGCGGGAGCTCGGGGTCGACCTCCGGCACCGCGACGAGCGGCTCGCCCTGCACCTCGCCTGCCGCACCGTGACCCTCGCCGACTCGTGAGCGGACAACGCCGCGGCGCGGAGCGCGCCTCCCGGCCGGGGTGGCGGGCGGGCGTCAGGAACGCTGCCCGCTGACAAGGGCGTCCACGGTGGCGGCGGCGAGCATCTCGTCGGCGACCAGTCCCGCCAGCCCCACGATGACCCCGTTCTCCCCGAGTCCGGAGGCGGCGATGTCCAGCTTGCGCAGCGCACTCTCCTGCGCGTGCGTCTCCACGGTCCGGCGCAGGCTGTCGAGGAACGGCGGGAGCACCCCGACGGCGCCGCCGAGGCGTACGTACTTCGGGTTGACGATGGTCACCAGGGTCGCCAGCACGACACCGACCAGGCGGCCCGCCGACCGCACCGCCCGCACCGCCTCGGGCCTGCCCTGGCCGACCCTGCGGACCACGTCGTCGACGGAGCGCACCCCGGTCTCCCTCAGCTGCCGGACCAGTGCCTGGCCGCTCGCGCTCGCCGCGACGCAGCCCCGTCGCCCGCACGTGCAGCGCTGCTCGCTGCCCTCGATGCGCATATGCCCGATCTCGCCCGCGGCTCCGGTCTCGCCTCGGTGCACCCGCCCCCCGATCACCACGCCCGACCCGATGCCCGTGCCCACCTTCACCCCGACGAGCGTCGCGGCCGGTCTGCCCATCGCGTAGTAGTCACCGAGCGCGAGGGCGTTGGCGTCGTTCTCCAGCAGGACCGGCACCCCGAACTCCTCGGTGAACGGGTCCCGCAACGGGCTGCCGTTCCAGCCGGGCATCGTCGGTGGCGCGACGGTGACCCCGCGCACGTGATCGATCTGCCCGGGCACGGAGAACGCGATCGCGCACAGTGATCCGGCACGTCCCACCTCGGCCAGCAGGTCGCGGCCTGTCCCGATCAGCAGCGGCACGACCTCGGCGGGCTCGTGCCGCGCGGGCAGCCGCAGGTCCCGCCGGGCGAACACGGTGCCACGCAGATCCACGACCGCGAGCGTCGCGTGGCTCTGGCCGAGGTCGGCGACGAGCGCGGTGCGGCCGCTGTCGTTGACCGCCAGCACCTCGGCGCGCCGCCCGCCGCTCGATTCCCGGTACCCGGCCTGGCTCAGCAGTCCCGCCCTGCGCAGGGCGTCGAGCCGCTCCACGAGCGTCACGCGGGAGAGCCCGACGCGCTCCTGCAACTCGTGCCGGGTCAGCGGGCCCTCGGCGCGGAGGACCGCGAGCACGTGTCCGGCAGACGACGGACCTGGGTCGGGCATGTTGACAGGATGCCGCACCTCCACTTACGTTAAGCGCCTTGACAGAAGTGAATTCACCACAATGGGGGTCCGGATGCCGCGAATCACCGTCTCCCGCAGGGCGGTGCTGCGCACGGCCGGGCTCGGCGCCGCCGCGCTGGCCGCGGGTTGCACGGGTTTCGCCACGACGGGTGGCGGCGGCATGGTGTTCCTCTCCACGCAGTTCCGCCCGGTCGACGAGGCGCAGCGCTTCCGCGACCTGCTCGCCCGCACGATCTCCGGGGTCAGCTACGTGACGATCGAGGAGGGCCCGTTCGCAGGCCAGGTACGCAGTCAGGTCGACGCGGGCGCCACGCGGATCGGGCTGCTCGGTGGGCTGCACGGCGATCTCGCGCCGCTCGCGGACGGCTACCTCGAGGACGTCACCGACGTGCTGGCTCGGCTCGGCGACCACCGCTGGCCCGCCGACTACCTGGAACTGGCGAGGGCGGGCTCCGACCGCACGTGGTACGTCCCGTGGGCCACGGCGAGCTACATCCTCGCGGCGCACCAGGACGCGCTGGAAAACCTGCCGTCCGGAGTGGACCCGGCCGCACTGAGCTACGACGATCTTCTCGACTGGGCCGTCGCCGCGCGGCGCGCCGAGGGCCGCCCGGTGCTCGGCCTCCCCGCGGGGCCCAAGGGATTGCTGCACCGCTTCACGCAGGGCTACCTGCTGCCCTCCTTCACCGGAGGACAGATCACCACGTTCCGCTCCGCCGAGGCCGTCACCGCGTGGGAGTACCTGCGGGAGCTGTGGGCGAACTGCGTCCCGTCGAGCACGACGTACGACTTCATGCAGGAACCCATGGAGAGCGGGGAGGTCCGGCTGGCCTGGGACCACGTCGTCCGGCTCGTCTCGGCACCGCGGCAGCGACCGGACAGCTGGCGGATGCTGCCCAGCCCACGGGGCCCGCGTGGGCTCGGGTACATGGCCGTGCTCGCCGGTATGGCGATTCCGAAGGGCAGCACCGACCCGGAGCTCGCCCGGCGCACCATCGAGGCGCTCAGCCTGCCGCGCACCCAGGTGGAGCTGCTGCGTTCCAACAGCTTCTTCCCCGCCGTCGCCGCCGACCTGCCGGACGACCTCTCCCCGGCGATCGCGATGGAGGCCCAAGCCGTGCGCCGCCAGCAGGACGCCGAGGACGCGATCCTCTCGCTGCCGCCGGTCGGGCTCGGCGAACGCGAAGGGGAGGTGAGCAAGGTCTTCCAGGACACCTTCCGGTCGATCGTGCTCGACGGCGCGCCGATCCGGTCCACACTGGACGGCCAGGCCCGTGTGCTGCAGGGCATCCTCGACGAGTTGCGGGTCCCCTGCTGGGCACCCGACCCACCCGCCGGACGTTGTGAGGTGTCGTGACGATGCGGTCGCGCTCCCCCTGGCTGCTCCTGCTGCCGTCCCTGGTCCTCATGGCCGCGCTGTTCGGCTGGCCGCTCGTACAGGCGGTGCTCGCCGCGTTCCGCGACGAGGGCGGGTTCACGCTCGCGCACTGGCAGCGGCTGCTCACCGACCCGTACTTCCTCCCCGCGCTGCGCAACACGGTCCTGCTCATCGTCATCGTCCTACCGGTGCAACTGGCGCTGGCGATCGGGATGGCACTACTCGTCCAGGCCAGGCCCCGGTTCATCGGCGGGCACTTCTACCTGTGGTGCGTTCCGCTGGCGATCTCGGAGCTCGCCGCGGGCCTGGTCTGGTTGTCCGTGTTCGACAACCGCGGTTACCTCAACTCGCTGCTCGTGTCGCTGGGGCTGTCCGAGAACGGTGTGCAGTGGCTGAGCTACGAGAACACGACCACGATGCTGCTCACGGTCGTGATCGCGGAGATCTGGCGGGCCACCTCGCTCGTGTTCGTCATCGTCGTCGCCGGGATGCAGGTCATCCCGCGCGACTACGACGAGGCCGCGCAGGTGTTCGGCGCGAGCCTCGGCCAGCGGCTGCGGCATGTCACGCTCCCGCTGCTGATGCCCAGCCTGCAGGTCGCCCTGATCCTGCGCACGATCCTCGCACTGCAGGCCTTCGCCGTGGCACAGGCGCTGACCGGCCGCGACTTCCCGCTGCTGGTCGGCGAGACCTACGAGTGGTACGTCAACCTGCGCAACCCCGCGGTCTCCAGCGCCGTCGCCCTCGTCGTGCTCGCCCTCTCGCTCGGCACGGCGCTGCTGTACCTGCGCACCGTTCGCCAGCCGGAGGGAGCCCGATGACCATCGACGTGCGCGACCCGGTCCGCCCGGCCCCGATGCTGCCACCGGTCGACGTCGCTCCGCTGCGCCGCGCCCGGCTGAGGGCCACCGGAGTCCAGGCCGCCTGCGTGGCCGTGAGCCTGTTCATGGCGCTGCCGATCGTCCTCATCGGACTCGCCGCGGTGTCCTCCCGCGCCGCGCTCGCCGAGTTCCCGAAGCCGCTCGTGCCCAGCGAGTTCGCCCTGGACAGCCTGCTGTCGTTCCTCCGGGCGACCGGCACGCTACCCGCGCTCGGCAACTCGGTACTGGCCGGTCTCTATGCCGTGTTCTGGTCGCTGGTGGTCGGCGCGCCTGCCGGATACGCACTGGCCCGGCACGCCTTTCGCGGCAAGGATGCCTACCAGATGTTCATCCTCCTGGTGCGCGCCCTGCCGATCGTGGTGCTGTCGGTACCGCTCGCGACGATGTTCCTGCGGCTGGACGTCTACGACACCGTCCTCGCGGTGACGCTCGTGCACACCGCGCTCGCCCTGCCGACGACCGTCCTGATCACCGCCAGCATCTTCGTGTCCGTGCCCGCGGACCTGGAGGAGGCGGCCCAGGTGTTCGGCTGCACCCGCTGGCAGGCAGCGCGCCGCGTGGTCGTGCCACTCGCGCTACCCGGCCTCGCCGCCTCGTCGATCTTCACGTTCGTCCTGTCCTGGAACGAACTGCTCGGCGCCACGGTCGTCACCCTCGGCCACCGCACGTTGCCCGCACAGGTCCTCACGTCGCTGGCCGAAGCCTCGGTGGCCTACCGCTTCGCGGGCGGGTTCGCACTGATCCTGCCCGCGCTGCTGTTCATCTTCGTGATGCGCAGGTACCTGCTGAACCTGTGGGGGACGACGCTGCGATGAACCGCTGGAACCGACCGGTGCGGACGAAGGAGGCCGACCGTGGCTGAGCTGATCCTGCGCGACCTCGCCAAGACCTACCCCGGCGCGTCCACCAGGGCGACCGACGACGTGTCACTCGACGTCGCCGACGGCGAGTTCATGGTCCTGCTCGGCCCTTCCGGCTGCGGCAAGACGACACTGCTCCGGATGGTCGCCGGGCTGGAGCTGCCGGACGCCGGGCAGATCGTGATCGGCGGGAAGGACGTCACCTACCTCGAACCGCGCCGCCGCAACCTGTCCATGGTCTTCCAGTCCTACGCGGTCTTCCCGAACAAGAAGGTCGCCGACAACATCGGCTTCGGGCTGCGCATGCGCGGCGTACCCGCCGACGGGGTGCGGCGCAAGGTCGAGTGGGCGGCCGACCTGCTGCAACTGCGCCCGTACCTCGACCGCTACCCGAGCAGGCTCTCCGGTGGTCAACGGCAGCGGGTCGCGGTCGCCAGGGCGATCGTGATGGACGCCGACATCCTGCTGATGGACGAGCCGCTGTCCAACCTGGATGCCCTGCTGCGGCTGAACTTCCGCGCGGAACTGAAGAAGCTGGTCGCGGAGCTGGGCACCACGACGCTGTACGTGACGCACGACCAGGTCGAGGCATTGTCCCTCGGCGACCGCGTCGCCGTGCTCCGCGACGGCGTGCTGGTCCAGTGCGGCCCGCCGGGCGCGGTGTACGACGAACCGGCCGACGAGTTCGTCGGCGGCTTTCTCGGCAGCCCGCCGATGAACTTCCTCACCGGCACCGTGTGCACCGACGAGGGACGGCCCCGCGTGGACTTCGGTGGCCAGTCGGTGCCGGTGCCCGCCGCGCTGTCCAGCTACCACGGCAAGCGGCTGCGGCTCGGTATCCGCCCGGAAGCCATCCAGCTCGGTGACGGCGGAGGCCTCCGGGGTGAGCTTCAGGTGCTGGAGCCACTCGGCGCCTCGGCACTGCTCACCACGGACGTCTGCGGGCAGACGATCAAGGTGCAGGCGCCGGCGACGTTCCGCGCCGAGCCGGGCAGGCGGCTCGCCCTGCGCCTTCCGGTGGATCAGTGCCGGTGGTACGACCCGGAGACGAGCCTGCTGCTGGAAGTCCGGTGACCGCCGCCCGAACCCCGCCCCGGATCTCGTCCACCGGACTCGCCGCACGCGCCGCCGTCGTGCTGCGCGACAACGACACCGGAACGCTGGTCACCGCGTCGCCCCGGCTGTACCCGCACATGTGGAGCTGGGACGCGGCGTTCATCGCGGTCGGCCTGGCCCACCTCGACGTCGGCAGGGCCGTCGCCGAGCTCGACACGCTGCTGGACGCCCAGTGGCGGGACGGGATGATCCCGCACATCGTCTTCACCGGGGCCACCGACTACTTCCCCGGCCCGGACCGGTGGGGCACCGACGCCGCACCGCAACGGCCGCGGCACGTGCGGACGTCGGGCATCTGCCAGCCCGCCGTGCATGCGATCGCGGTGCACCGGATCGTCAACGTGGCCCGCCGTACCTCCGCCGCCGACGCCGAGCTGGCCAGACGGTTCGCGGAGCGGGCGTGGCCGGGGCTGTACCGGTGGCACCGCTGGCTCGTCCGGCACCGCTTGCCCGACCCGAGCGGGCTGGTCACCATCGTGCACGGCTGGGAGTCCGGAATGGACAACTCGCCGCGGTGGGACCTGCCCTACGCGGCGGTGCGGCCGGGTCCCGACCTGCCACCGTACGTCCGCCTCGACCTCGCCGGCGTCGGCCATCCCGGCGAGCGGCCGAGCGACGACGAGTACGACCGCTACCTGTGGCTGGTCGAGCAGATGCGCCGCGCCGGATACCGGCCGGACGAGGTGGTGCGCACGTCGGACTTCCTGGTCGGCGACGTGTTCGGCACCGCACTGTTCGCGCTGGCCTGCGACGTGCTGGCCAAGCTCGGCGACGACCTCGGGCAGAACCGGGCGGAGATCGCCGCGCTGCGGGCCTGGTCGGCCCGCGCCCGCGCGGCCGTGGCGGCCAGCTGCCGGCCCGGCACGGGGCTGGCGCGCGACCGCGACGTGCGGGCAGACCGGTGGCTCGACGCGGAGACCCTGGCCGGATTCGCGCCCCTGCTCTGCGGCGGGGCCGGGACCCGGGTGGAGGCACGCCTGCTGGACCTGCTCGACGGGCCGCGCTGGGCGGGCCATCCGGCCCTGCTCGCCGCCGTGCCGCCCTCCGTGTCGCCGCACTCGCCGGACTTCGACGCGCGCCGCTACTGGCGGGGACCGCAGTGGCCGGTGCTGGCGTGGCTCCTCGGCTGGGCGTTCGAACGGCGGGGCTGGTCCCAGCGGGCGGCCGGGTTGCGTGAGCAGGGGCTGCGGCTGGTCTCCGATGGTTCGTTCGGCGAGTACTACGAGCCGTTCACCGGCGAGCCGCTCGGCAGCACCCGCCAGTCCTGGACCGCCGCCGTCGTACTCGACTGGCTCTGCGGCCCCTGACTTCTGACCGAAACGAGCCGGGCGCGCCCGGTGACCTTGATAGGTTCGGCCGCATGCGAAAAGCCGTGCTGGTGGGGCTCACCGTGCTCACCGCGGGTGCCCTGGTCACCGCCTGCTCCGGTGCGGAGGAGGCCGCGACCCGGTCGCTCGAGTCGTTCGTCACCGCGTGGGAGCGAGGCTCCGTGCCCGGCCACGAGAAGGAGTACCAGGAGGTGACCTCGGGGCTCGGCGACCGCACCCCGGAGCTGGAGCCCGGGGAGGTGGAGGTCGACGGAGACCGCGCGACCGCGCCGGTGCGGGTCGGCTGGACCCTCGCGCCCGACGTGCGCTGGGAGTACGAGACGACGGTGGCGCTCGCCAAGGACGGGGACGCCTGGCGCGTGGACTGGTCACCGGCCACGGTCGAGCCCAGCCTGCGCGACGGCGAGCGGCTGACGCTGGACCGGGGCGGCGACAGCCGGGGCCCGATCCTCGACGGTGCGGGCGAGCCGATCACCCGGGAGCGCTCCGTCGTGACGGTCGGCGTCCAGCCGAGCCGGGTGGAGTCGGCGGAGAAGCTGGCCACCGCGCTCGGCCGCGCGCTCACGCCCGAGGGCGTTGACACCGGCGACCTGCCCGACCGCATCCGCGAGGCGGATCCCGACGCGTTCGTCCCGGTCGTGACGTTGCGCAAGGAACGGTATCTCCAGCTCAAGCCGGTGATCTACGACCTGCCCGGCACGGTGTTCCGCGAGGAGTCCCGCGTGCTGGCGCCCACCCGCGACTTCGCCCGCGCGCTGCTGGGCTCCGTCGGCCCGGTCACCAAGGAGGACATGGCGGCACAGCCGGGCCGGTTCGCGATCGGTGACCAGGTCGGGCACGGTGGCCTGCAGGAACAGTACGACGACCGGCTGCGCGGCACCCCCGGGGTCAAGGTGACCGTCGAGCGTCCGAGCGGCGCCAGCCGGGTGCTGTTCCAGAAGGAAGCCGAGAGCGGCGCGGCCGTGCGGACCACGCTGGACCGCGAGGTGCAGAACGCCGCCGACGCGGCGGTCGCCGCGGGTGAGAAGAACGCCGCCGTCGTGGCCGTCCGCGTCTCCGACGGCGCCGTGCTCGCCGTGGCCAACTCACCGGGCGCGCACAACCTCGCCCTCACCGCGAAGGTGCCGCCGGGCTCCACGTTCAAGGCCGTGACCGCGCTGGGCCTGCTGGAGTCCGGCGCCGTGACCCTCGACTCCCCGGTCCAGTGCCCGCCCACGATGACGGTCGGCGGCCGCAGCTTCAAGAACGCCTGGGACGGCGGTATCCCCGACGCCACGTTCCGCGAGGCGTTCGCCGAGTCCTGCAACACCGCGTTCGCGCTGCTCGCACCGAAGCTCGGCGCCGAAGGGCTGGCCGAGGCGGCCGGGCGGCTGGGCATCGGGAAACAGTGGGACCTCGGCGCCACCGCCTACACCGGGTCGGTCGCGACCGGGGCGGACCCGGTCGAGCAGGCCGCGGCCGCGTTCGGCCAGGGCCGCACCACGGTCAGCCCCATCGCGATCGCCGCCGCGACCGCGGGCATCGCGCGGGGGCAGTGGCAGCAGCCGTCCCTCGTCACCGAGCCCGCGCCCACCTCCCCCGCCGCCGAGGGGCCGAAACTCGACCAGGCCGCGGTGGGCGCGCTGCGCACGGCCATGCGCGAGGTCGTCACCCACGGCTCGGGACGCGAGCTCGCGTCGGTCGCGGGCGGGCCGGTGCACGGTAAGACCGGCACCGCCGAGTACGGCACCGAGCAGCCGCCACGCAGCCACAGCTGGTTCACCGGATGGCAGGGCGACATCGCGTTCGCCACGTTCGTCGAGGACGGCGGCAACGACGTGGCCCAGGCCCTCGCCGTCACGAAGCGGTTCCTGGACACCCTCCAGTGACGGGCAGTGAATGGCACAGTGCCTGCGCTGGACGCGGGCGATGTGCCATTCACTGCCCGGCGCGGGCGTAGGCGGCGGGCGTGGTGCCGAGCAGCCGGGTGAAGTGCCGGGTCAGGTGCGCCTGGTCGTAGAAGCCCGCGAGCACCGCGGCCCGTGCGGGCGGGCAGCCCGCCAGCAGGTGTCGCCGGGCGAGGTCGAGCCGCCGCCCCGTCAGGTAGCGGTGCGGCGGCAACCCGAACTCCCTGCCGAACGCCCGCACGAGATGCGTGGGGTGCGCGTGCAGCAGCCGGGCGGCCTCCGCCAGGGTCACCCCCGCACGCACCCGCGCGTCGAGCAGGTCCCGCAGGTCGCGGGCGAGCCGCGGATCCCGCACCGGCCGCGGCGGGTGGACCGCGGAACCCAGGTGCTGCCGCAACCGCTCCCGGATCAGCGTGAGCCTGCTCTGCGCCTCGAACTCCTCGGTCCGTGCGGCCAGTGCCTCGTGCAGCTGGTGCACCCGCAGCCGCAGCACGCCGTCCCGCAACGCCGGGGTGTCGACGGCGGCGCCGACCAGGTCCTCGGCCAGCAGCTCGCCGTCGAGGTAGAGCACCCGCTTGCGGAACCCCTCGGGGCGCACCGACCTGCCGTCGTGGGCCACGCCGGGCGGCAGCAGCGTCACCTGCGAGCGCAGCGCGTCGTGCTCGTGCCGGTGCAGGCCGTAGCGCACGGCGCCGTCGTCGATGATCAGCAACGTCCACGAGTCGTGGGTGTGCGACGGGTAGGCGTGCTCGGTGAACCGGGCGTGGAGCACCTCGCGGATCCCGGGCACGGGCGGTCGCCACGCGCGGATCTCCGGTGGCCTGCCCATGCCAAGAACGTACAAGCCCGAGGGCACTCGGCGGCGGCACGATCGCCCCGTGCGCTTTCCCACCAAGATCGCCGTGCTGTTGCGGGACGACCTGCCGGCCTGGCAGCGGCTCAACGCCACCGCCTTCCTGGTCAGCGGGATCGCGGCGACCCGCACGGAGCTGGTCGGCGAGCCGTACGCCGATGCCGACGGCACCCCGTACCTGCCCATGTTCGGCCAGCCCGTGCTGGTGTTCGCCGGACCGGCCGAGGTGCTGACGGCCGCCCACCGGCGGGCCGTCATTCGGGAGGTGGACCTGTCGGTGTTCACCACGGAGCTGTTCGGCACCGGCAACGACGAGGACAACCGCGCGGCCGTGCGTGCCGTGCCCGGCGACCGGCTCGACCTGGCCGGGATCGCCGTCCACGGTGCCCGCAACGCGGTCGACAAGATCCTCAAGGGCGCGGTCATGCATCCTTGACGGGTGCGTCTCGCTCGATCCCTGACCCGCGCGGTCGCCGCCGCCACCCTCGTCGCCCTCGCGGGCTGCGGGGCGGCGCAGGCCCCCGTCACCCCCGTCAAGACCGGCCCTCCGCTCCCCAGCACCGCATCCGTGCCGCACGAGGAGTTCGCGGAGCTGGAGCGCGAGTTCTCCGCGCGGCTCGGGGTGTACGCCGTCGACACCGGCAGCGGGCGGGAGGTCACCCACCGCGCCGGCGAGCGGTTCGCGTTCGCCTCCACGATCAAGGCGCTCCTGGCGGGCGCCGTGCTGCGGCAGCGTTCCCTCGGCGGGCTCGGCGAGGTGCTCACCTACACCGCGGACGACCTGGTCAGCCACTCGCCGGTGACCGAGCGGCACGCCGGTGCGGGCATGCCGGTGCGGGCCCTGCTCGACGCCGCGGTGCGCTACAGCGACAACACCGCGGCGAACGTCCTCCTCGACGACCTGGGCGGACCGGAGGCACTGACCGCGGCCCTGCGCGAGATCGGTGACGACACCACGCGCTCGGACCGCTACGAGACGGAGCTCAACACCGCCGTACCCGGCGACGTCCGTGACACCAGCACCCCGAGGGCCATGGCGACCAGCCTGCGTGTCTTCGTGCTCGGCGACGCGCTGCCTCCGGGCGAACGTGCGTTCCTCACGGAACTGCTGCGCACCAACACCACCGGTGACACGCTGATCCGCGCGGGCGTGCCCGCGGGCTGGCCGGTCGGGGACAAGACGGGCGCGGGCGGCTACGGCACGCGCAACGACATCGCGGTCGTCTGGCCGCCAGGTCGCGACCCGATCGTGCTCGCCGTGCTGTCCGATCGCGACAGTCCCGATGCGAGCCACGACGACGCGCTGGTGGCCAGGGCCGCGGAAGTCGTGGTCGGCACCCTGCGCTGAGAGCGGGTCACAGGCCGAGCAGGCGGCGCAGCTCACGAGCGTGCCTGCGGGACACCTCGACCCGGCTGCGCCGGTGGTCGTCCATCACCAGCACGAGTGCGCCGTTGAAGTCGGGGCGCAGTTCCCGGACGTGGTTCAGGTTCACCAGGTACGAACGGTGCGTGCGGAAGAAGTGGCCGCCGAGCCTGCGCTCCAGCTCGTTCAGCGACAGGCTGACCAGGACCCGCTCCCCGGCGAGCTGCAGGTACGAGTAGCCGCGCGCGGCGCTGGCGTACAGGATCGCCGACTCGTCGACGAGCACGGTGCGGTCACCCTGCTGCACCGGGATGCGCCCGAGCGGGTCGGGCGCGGGGCCGCGCGGGGCCGGTGGCGGCTCGGCCTCGTCGGCCGCGCCACCCGACAGCGCCCGGTCGAGTGCCCGGCCGAGCCGCTCGGCGTCGAACGGTTTCACCAGGTAGTCGACGGCGTCGACGTCGAACGCGTCCACCGCGTAGCCCGGGTAGGCGGTGGTGAAGATGACCTTGGGCGCGTGCGGCGCGTCGCGGACGGCCTCGGCCACCTCGAGCCCCGTGCCGCCCGGCATCTTGATGTCCAGCAGCACCAGGTCGTAATCGAGCGAGCGCAGCAGCACCAGCGCCTCCTCGGCGTTGGTCGCCTCGCCCACCACCTGGACGTGGTCGAACGTCCCCAGCAGGTACCGCAGCTCCTCCCGAGCGGGCGCCTCATCGTCGACGATGAGGCAACGAGCTCGCATGCCGATCACCCCAAGGGAATGCGCAGGTCGACGACGGTGCCGTTACCGTAGTCGGACTGGATGTCGAGACGATAACGCTCGCCGTACAGGGCCTGCAGCCGCTGCGAGATGTTGCGCAGGCCCACACCGCCGTCCGCGGCGCCGTCACCGGACGTCAGCTGCTCCAGCAGCTCCGCCGACATGCCGATCCCGTCGTCGGTGACGCGGATCGAGGTGGTCCTCGTCAGCGGGTCGACGCGGGCCTTCAGGGTCACCGTGCCGCCGTCGACCTTGTCGGAAAGGCCGTGCTTCACCGCGTTCTCGACGAGCGGCTGAATGGTCAGCACCGGCACGTGCGCGGTCAGCACCTGCGGATCGACGTCGTAACGCACGCGCAGCCGGTCGCCGTAGCGGGCCTGCTCCAGGGAGAGGTAGGTGCGGACGAAGAAGTACTCCTGTCCGAACTCGACAAGGTGCCCGTCCTGCCGGACGGCGTACCGGAAGAAGTCGGAAAGCCGCAGCAGCAGCCTGCGGGCCTCCTCCGGGTCGGTGCGCGCCTTCGACGCGATGGTGTTGAGCGTGTTGAACAGGAAGTGCGGGTTGATCTGGGCGCGCAGGGCGTCGAGCTTGGCGTCGACGGCCAGCTTCCGCTCGTGGTCCAGTTCGGCGAGCTCCAGGTGCAGCGACATGATCCCGGCCAGGCCCTCGACAACGTCCCTCGGCGGCGGGATCTCGTCCACCCGGTACACCTTGAGCGTCCCGACCACCCGCTTGCCGATGGCCAGCGGGGCGATCACGGCACTGTGCAGCGGGCAGTCCGGATCCGGGCAGCCGAGCTTGCTCCGGTCGCGCACCACGACCGTCTTCCCCTTGGCGAGCACCCTGGCCGAGGACTCCGTCTGCGGGCGGTCGCCCACGGTGTGATGGTCGGAGCCGGGACCGAGGAACGCGAGCACCTGTTCGCGGTCGGTGATGGCCACGGAGTCACCGCCGAGCACGGGGTGCAGCAGCCGCACGGCACGGTGCGCGGCCTCGGTCGTCAACCCCGACCGCAGCGGCATGGACCTGCCGACCGCGGCGATCGTGCGGCCCTGGCGCCCCGGCGAGCGCCGCACCGGCCCCGCCTGGCGAGGACCGCGCAGGGCCGACGGGTAGCCGACGGTGAGCACCAGCGTGATCCCGACGCCGATCAGCACGGTGGCCTCCACCTCCAGCGGCGGGTCCGGGAAGATCTGCGTGACCAGGTACACGAAACCCCAGGTGAGCACCACCGCGAACGCCAGTGGCAGGCTGCCGTTCCTCATCGCTTCTTCCCGTCGACTCCCGCGATCGTCAGCCGCGCCAGCCGCACGGCCCGCCGGTCGGCGGCGGTCCCGTGCAGTTTCAGCCACAACCGCTCGACGTCGGCGGGCGGCGTCGTGCGCAGCGAGACGAGCACCGTGACCACCGTAGCCAGGGGCGCGGCGACGATCGTGGGCGCGAGCAGGATCTCCCCGATGCCTCGGTCCCCGACCGAAGGGGCGAGGGCCACCAGGCCGATCGCCGTCAGGGCACCGGTCACCATGCCCGCCACCGCCCCCGGCGCGGTCGTCCGCCGCCACCAGATGGCGAGGACGAACACCGGGGCGAGCGCCGACCCCGCGAGGGCGAACGCCCAGGTCACCATCGTCGCCACGATCGAGGGGAACAGGGCGGTCAGCGTCTGCGGCCGCAGCAGGAGCGCCAGCGTGGCCGACAGCGCCGCGACCACGAGGACGGCGGAGCGGCCCGCCCACACCGCCTGCCGCTGGCTCGCGCCCGGGTTGATGTGCCGCTCGTACACGTCGTGTCCCCACGAGGCGGCCGAGGCCAGCAGGAGCCCGGCGATGGTGGACAGCACCGCGACCAGCGCGCCGATCGCCACCACGGCCAGCCCGGCCTCGCCGCCGTAGATCCGGCCGAGCACGAGCGGGGCGTGCTCGGGCACGCGCAGCACGCCGTCGACGGTGAGGTCCGCCAGCCACGGCCGGTCGGCCACCGCCTCCGAGACGAGCGACCGCGCCGCGGTGCCGAGCAGCACGGCCAGCGCGTAGAAGACCCCGGCGAAGCCGAGCACCCACACCGTGGTCATCCGGGCGGCGGTGCCCGTCGGGCTGGTGAAGTAGCGGTTCATGACATGCGGCAGACCCGCCGTGCCGAGCACCAGCGTGACGACGAGCGTGATCTGCCCGAGCGGGCCGTACCGGCCACCCGGGTGGCCGAAGAACGCGGGCTCGCCGCTGTCCAGCCGGTTCTCCTCCACCTCCAGCTGCCAGTTTCCGTTCACCTCGGCCGGGTTGGTGAGCGGGTTCTCCGTCAGCCGGGCGACCGCGTCCGGGTAGCTGAACCCGGAGCCGAGCACGACGATGGCCAACCAGATGAACACGGCGAGCAGCAGCAGGAACTGCACCGCCTGCGTCCACGTGGTACCGCGCATCCCGCCGACGACGACCAGTGCCGCGATGGCCACTGTGGACACCACGACCCCGGTGGCGTACGGCGAGAGGCCCGCAACGCCCTCGCCGACCAGCAGTTCCCAGGTGAGCCCGCTGCCGACGGCCTGCGGCACGAGGTAGGACAGGATGACGAGCTGGACGACGGTGACCGCGGCCAGCCGCACGCCCTCGGACCCCAGCCTGCGGCCGAGGAAGTCCGGGATGGAGAACTCGCCGAAGCGGCGCAGCGGCGCGGCCACGAAGAGCAGCACGGGCACGAAGCCCGCGGCGAAGCCGGTCGCGTACCAGACGCCGTCGAGCCCGGACACGTAGACGGCAGCGGCCACGCCGAGGAAGGACGCGGCCGAGAAGTAGTCGCCGCAGATCGCGCAGGCGTTGGTGACGACGCCGACCCGCCTGCCCGCGAGGTAGAACTCCAGCGTGGAGGCGCCGCGGGGGCGCAGCACCAGCCCGGCGACCAGCACCGCCACGAGCAGACCGGCCAGCACCGCGAGGCTCGCCGCGATCACGGTTCCGCACCGTCCCGATCGGGCGGCTCCTGCTCCGGGGAGCCGAGCATGCGGTCCTCGACCGCGTTCGACAGCGTGGCGGCACCGGCCGCGATGAGGAAGAAGAAGACGTAGAGCCCGACCGCCGCCATCACGAAGCTGGGCGTCATGCCCCCGATCAGGCGGCCTTCCGACCACCAGTCGACCGTCAGCGTGAGGATCGGGACCGCGACGACCACGCCGAGGAACACCACGAAGTGACCCACCGCCACCCGGCGCACCGTCCGGAACGCCGCGTCGACGTCGGCGGGCATGTCGTACTCGTCCCCGACGTCGGGGACCCGCCGATCCCCTTCGTCGGGGTCGGTCCAGGGCGTATCCGCACCGGACGAAGCCACATCGCGCACCCTACTGCGCAGGTGGGGCCACGAGAACCGGGTGTTCCGGCAGCGGCGGCAGCCGCCTGCGGTGAGGCAGGCGGCTCGCCCGCGCCGCCACCCGGAAGGGTGTCACCATGCGCTACTCGGCGGCGCGGATCCGCAGTGCCGTTCGCACCAGGACGAACGCGCCGCCACCCGCGACGACGAGGCCGATGCCGGGCAGCAGGCTGCCCCAGCTGTCGGTGCTCGCGCTCAGTTGCGCGATCCGGAGCAGCTGCCACGCCACCAACACCGCAACGGCGATGCCCGGCAACAAGGCATGCGCGAAAGCGACGCGCCGGTACGGCAGCAGCGCGCCCGCCACGGCGATGGTGCCCGCGCACAGTGTCCACAGCCCGGCACCGGCTACCCCGGAGAGATGCCCCACCGGGGTCGACACCCACGGCAGGAGCGAACCGACGAGGATCAGCAGCCCGCCGAAGATCATGCCGACACTGCCAACGTGCATGATGCGGCGACGACCCGTCGCTCCACCCGTGCTGGTCACCGAGGACATGCCGAGGAGTCTAGGCGGGTCGTGACCCACGTCACCAAGTCGCGCGTCCGTGAGAGGTCACCGGACCGGGTCGAACGGCCGGATCACGTGCCCGAACGGTCGCGTGCGCCGCCGGGCGCACGTCGAGGCGGGACCCGGGACCGTTCACGGCCCGGTTCACGACGCTGGGGGACGAGTTGTTGCCCGGTCCGATTCGCCCCGTCGATCCTTTCCGCACCCGTAACGCGGTTTAGGACCGAAGGGAGCCAACGGTGGCTCACACAGGAGAAGAAAGCCAGTCGCCGTCACAGGGCGACTGGCGTCGAGAATACTGGCGGCGCAATCTCCGGCTGATGCTCACGCTGCTGAGCGTCTGGTTCATCGTGCCGTTCTGCGGCGGCATCCTGTTCGTCGAGCAGCTGAACCAGGTCAGCTTCGGCGGGTATCCGCTGGGGTTCTGGATCGCCCAGCAGGGATCGATCTACACGTTCCTGCTGCTCATCCTCATCTACGCGGTGCGCATGGACCGCCTCGACGACAAGTTCGGCGTCAGCGAGCGTGACGGGGAGGGCCGGCGGCAATGAGCAACATCCAGATCTGGACGCTGGTCTTCATCATCCTGTCGTTCGGCGTCTACATCACCATCGCGTGGCGGAGCCGGGTCGCGGAGACCAAGGGCTTCTACGTCGCGGGGCAGGGCATCCCCACGGTCGCCAACGGTGCGGCCATCGCGGCCGACTGGATGTCGGCGGCGTCGTTCATCTCGATGGCCGGCCTCATCGCCTTCCTCGGCTCGGACGGTTCCATCTACCTGATGGGCTGGACCGGCGGTTACGTGCTGCTGGCCATGCTGATCGCGCCGTACCTGCGCAAGTGGGGCAAGTTCACCGTCCCTGAGTTCGTCGGGGACCGGTACTCGGAGCTCGTGCGCACGGTCGCCGCCGGTGCGGCGATCATCATCTCGTTCACCTACGTGGTGGGGCAGATGAACGGCGGCGGCATCGTGTTCAGCCGCTTCCTGAACATCAACATCAACGGCGGCGTGCTCATCGCGGCGGCGATCATCTTCACCTACGCCGTCCTCGGTGGCATGAAGGGCATCACCTGGACCCAGGTGGCCCAGTACACGGTGCTGATCATCGCGTACCTGATCCCGGCGTTCGCGGTGGCGCAGGCGATCACGGGCATCCCGATCCCGCAGGTGTCCTTCGGGCAGATCCTGAACGAGCTCAACGCGTTGAGCGCCGAGTTCGGGCTCGACCGGTACACCGAGGCGTTCACCGCCCGGCCGATGATCGACATCTTCCTGGTGACGCTGACCCTGATGGTCGGTACGGCCGGCCTGCCGCACGTGATCATCCGGTTCTACACCACGAAGACCGTGCGTGGCTCGCGGTATTCGGCGTTCTGGGCGCTGCTGTTCATCGCCCTGCTGTACACGACCGCTCCGGCGGTGGGCGCCTTCACCAAGTTCAACCTCCTGGAGGGCGTGCAGGGCAGGTCGGTGGACCAGCTTCCACAGTGGATCGAGAACTGGCGGGCGACCGGGCTTGTCTCGGTCGACCCCAACGCCACCACGATCGAGTCGGTGAGCAACAGCGCCGACGCCGGTGCCGACCTCACCGTCAACAACGACATCCTGGTGCTCGCGTCCCCGGAGATCGCGGGGCTGCCCGCACCGATCGTCGGGCTCGTCGCGGCGGGCGGCATGGCGGCGGCGATGTCGACGGCGGCCGGCCTGCTGCTGGTCATCTCGTCGTCGGTGTCGCACGACTTCTACTTCCGCCGGTTCCGCAAGCACGCCGACGACCGCGAGCGGCTGCTCGTCGGCCGGGTCGCGATGGCCGGTGCGGTGATCGTGGCCGTGATCGCGGGCATCAACCCGCCCGCGTTCGTGGCACAGGTGGTGGCGTTCGCGTTCGGACTCGCCGCGTCCAGCTTCTTCCCCGCGATCGTGATGGGGATCTTCTGGAAACGGTGTAACGACAAGGGCGCCGCGGCGGGCATGATCGCCGGTCTCGCGGTGACGATCACGTACATGATCTACACCCTGGAGGTGTTCGGGACCTCGGAGAACGAGCCGATCCTGGACATCAGCCCGGAGGCGATCGGCGTCATCGGCGCGGCGGTCAACTTCATCGTCGCGATCATCGTGTCAAAGCTGACGACACCACCGCCGAAGCACCTGGAAGAGATGGTGGAGAACCTCCGCTACCCGGCGGACCGGCGCACCGAGCCGGTCTCCGGAGGGACGGACTCCACCGAGAGCTGACAACGTGTCCGCGCTCCCCGCACACGTGCCCGCGTCGTACGGCGCGGGCACGTGTGCCTGGGAGGCGGACACGATCGATCAGGCCTTGTGGGCCACCCCTCCGAGCACCTGGCCGTCACCGGCACCGAGTGCGTCCGGTGCGCCTTCGGGCCGCCAGTGCTGCACGGGCACGAGCCCGGGGTCGGCCAGCCGGAAGTCCCCGAACAGCCGCTCGATCTGGGTGCGCGTCCGGACGTGCACCTGGTTGGTCGTCTGCCGGTTGTAGTTCTCGGTGACCTCCCGCAGTCCTGCCTCGACGTCGTCGCCCGTGGCACCGTGGCTGAGGACGAGCAGGCTGCCCGGCGGCAGCCGGTCGCGGTAGTAGGAGAGCGTGGGCTCCGGCCGCGCGAGGAAGTGCAGCGTCGTGACGAACAGCAGCGCGATGGGTTCGCCGGGATCGATCGGTGTGGTCTCCAGTATCCGGCTCCACAGCTCGGCGCCGTCGTGGAAGTCCGCGCAGAGCGCGAAGTGCCGCTCGGGATCCGCGGTGTCGGCGAGCAGGATCGCGGAGTGCGCGCGGCAGATCGGGTCGTTGTCGACGTAGACCACCCGCGACCGGCCCGGTGCGTGCCGATCGGCGACCTCGTGGACGTTGCCCTGCGTGGGCAGCCCGCTGCCGATGTCGACGAACTGGTGGACGCCCTGCCGAACCGCGTAGGTGACCGCGCGACGCAGGAACGCGCGGTTGGCCCTGGCGAGCTCCCTGATCTCCGGCGCGAGGCGTAGCTGCCGCTCGGCGAACTCCCGGTCGATGGCGTAGTTGTGGTCGCCGCCAAGCAGGTAGTCGTAGACCCGCGCGGCACTGGGCCGGTCGAGCGCGCCGTCCAGGGCATCGGGAGGACCTTCGCCGGTCATGAACCCGAATCTACCGAATCGCGACCGGGATACACTCGCGCTCGTGACGGATACCTGGGCCCCGTCGGCGGCAGGGGTGTTGCGGCTCCCCTCGGGCAGGCTGGTCCGGGGACGCGGCCTCCGGCGTCCCCTGCCGGAGGGGCCGGAGCCCGAGTTCGGGCTGTACCTCCTCGGTCACGAACCACCCGCGATGCCGTGGGAGTCGCGGTGGCTGCGCTGGCCGGACTTCCGGCTCCCCGCCGATCGCGAGGCCGCGCGGGCAGCGCTGCGGGAAGCCTGGGAACGGGCGCGCACCGAGCGTGTGGAGGTCGCCTGCGGGGGCGGCCGCGGCCGCACCGGCACCGCGCTGGCGTGTCTCGCCGTCCTGGACGGCATGCCCCGCCGCGACGCGGTCGGCTATGTCCGGGAGCACTACACGCGGGGAGCCGTGGAGACCCCGTGGCAGCGCCGGTTCGTCACCCGCTTCGCCTGATGCCGTGTCCGCCACCTGTGCACGCGTGATCGCGCCGCACGACGCGGGCACGCGTGCACAGTTCGCGGACACGGTGTCAGGCTCGGGTGGCGACCCCGTGCCGCAGTGACTCGTCGGCCGCGCGCAGTGCCAGCTGAACCGCACCGAGCACCACGGCCTCCTCGCCAACCGTCGACGTGGCCAGCCGGGGCGGCCGGATGCACACGCGGTCGACGTGCTCCCGCAGCCGGGGCAGCAGCAGGTCGCCCGCACTGGCGAGGCCACCGCCGATGACGATCATCTCCGGATCCACGGTCAACGTCATCGCGACCGCGTGCCGGGCGAGCACCGCACAGAAGTCGTCCACTATAGACAGCGCTTCGCTTTCGCCCGCCCTGGCTCCCTCGAGCAGATCCTGGGTGACCTGGTGATCACGATCCGAAATGGACTCCGTGGTGGCCGGGCCGAGGAGCAGCTCCCGGACGCGTTCCCACCTCGGTGGGTCCAGCAGGCCGATCTCGCCCGCGGCGCCGCCGAAACCGCGGTGCACGTTCCCGCCGAGGATGAGCCCCGCGCCGATTCGCCGCCCGATCAGCAGGTAGATCAGCTCGTCGACGTCGCGCGCCACGCCGTGCGACCGCTCGGCGAGCGCGGCCAGGTTCGCGTCGTTGTCGACCAGCACCGGGCAGGCGAACGAGCGGGACAGCCGCCGCGCGAGCGGCAGGTCCACCCAGCCCGGGATCACCGTGGACACCGTGACGGTGCCGTCCGGGGCGATGATGCCGGGGCAGCCGATCGCCACCGCCATCAGCCGCGCGCGTTCGACGCCACCACCGGCGAGGCAGCGGCCGGCGACGGTGCGGAGCACCGCGACCCTGCTGTCGGCGTCCAGCTGCGGGTCCACCTGCGTCTCCGAGGTGTGCACGGTGCGGCCGTTGAGATCGGCGAGCACGCCGAGCACGCGGTGCGCGCCGACGTCGAACCCGAGCACGTAGCCGCTGTCGGCGCGGAAGGCGTACCGCCGGGCCGGCCGGCCCACCCGCCCCTCCGCGCCCGCCCGCTGCTCGGTCGCCCACCCCTGCTCCACGAGGTCGTCCATGGCGGCCTCGACCGTCGGCCGGGACAGCCCCGTGCGACTCGCCAGGTTGCTGAGGGTGGCGGGACTCGACTCCCGCAGCGCGGACAGCACCGCCACCGAGTTGATCAACCGCAGCAGCGACTGCCCGCCGCCCTCCGGACGTGAACTGGACAACGACTCTCCCTTGACCGGCGACCCGCCGAATGATAGACCATGCCTCATTAATTAAAGGAAGTTTCATTAATAACAAACCGTCACCGGGAGGACGCTTGCCGAAGCCGGTCACCATCGCCATCGTCGGGGCAGGCGCCCGGGGACGGGCCTACGCCGCGTGCGCCGCCCGGACGGGCCGGGCGCGCGTGGTCGCGGTCGCCGAACCGCGACCACGCGCTCGCCAGGCGCTCGCCGACGAGCACGGCATACCCGCCGACACGACGTTCGCGGACTGGCGCGAGCTGCTCGCCCGTCCCCGCCTCGCCGACGTCGCGGTGATCGCCACCCAGGACCGGGAGCACGCCGAACCCGCGGTCGAACTGGCCCGGCGCGGCTACCACCTGCTGCTCGAGAAGCCGATGGCCACGACCGAGGCGGACTGCGAGCGGATCGTGCGCGCCGTCGCCGACTCCGGCGTGCGGCTCGCCGTCTGCCACGTGCTCCGCTACACGCCCTACACCCGCACGCTCAAACGGCTCGTCGACGACGGCCGCATCGGCGACATCGTCAGCGTCGAACACCTCGAACCGGTCGGCTGGTGGCACCACGCCCACTCCTACGTCCGCGGCAACTGGCGGCGCGAGGACGAGTCGACGTTCATGCTGATGGCCAAGTCGTGCCACGATCTCGACTGGCTCGCCCACGTCATCGGCAGGCAGGCCGTGCGGGTGTCCTCGTTCGGTGGCCTCTACGAGTTCCGGCCCGAGCGCAGGCCCGCGGGCGCCGCCGACCGCTGCGTCGACTGCGCGGTCGAACCGTCCTGCCCGTACTCGGCGCCGCGGATCTACGTGCCGCTGCTCGACCAGCCGGAGCGCGAATGGCCGCTTTCGGTGGTCACCGAGGACCGCACCGAAGAGGCACTGTGGACGGCACTGCGCGAGGGCCCGTACGGGCGCTGCGTCTACGCCTGCGACAACGACGTCGTGGACCACCAGGTGGTGGACATCGAGTACACCGACGGCGTCACCGCGTCCTTCACCATGACCGCGTTCGCACCGGTCGGCCACCGCAGGACCCGGATCTTCGGCACGCGCGGGTCGATCGAGGGGGACGGCGACACGATCACCGTGCACGACTTCCTGCACGGCACCGAGGTGATCGATGTCGGCACGGGGGACGGCGCCACGGCAGGAGACGGGCACGGCGGAGGCGACCAGGGTCTCGTGGACGCGTTCGTCGCGGCGATCGCCTCCGGGAACGACAGCCTGATCCTCAGCAACGGCAACGAAAGTCTCGCGACACACCAGCTGGTCTGGGCGGCGGAGCGTGCGCGCCGCACCGGAGAAGTCGTCAGCCTGCGCGAAGCGGCGGCACCGAACACGGAGGTAACACGATGAGGAAGGCAGCGATCGCGGTGCTCATGGCGAGCGCGCTCGCCGCGGTGGGATGCGGTTCGGACACCGGGAGCCGCACGCCCGGCGACGCGGACGGGCGCGGTCCCATCACGTTCGCGACGCTCAAGGACGGCACGGGCACCGTGCCCGAGCTCGTACAGCGGTGGAACGCCGACCACCCCGACGAGAAGGTCACGATCGTCGAACTTCCGGAGGGAGCGGACGGCCAGCGGCAGAAGCTGGTCCAGCAGGCCCAGACCAAGTCCGATGTGTACGACGTCATCACGATCGACATCCCGTGGAACGCCGAGTTCGCCGCCCGCCGCTGGATCACCGAGCTGCCGCGAGAACAGTTCGCCGTGGACGGTTTCTTCGACGCGCCGCTGCGCGGCTCCGAGTACCGGGGCAAGCTCTACTCGATCCCGCACTTCACCGGCTCGGCGATGCTGTACTACCGCGAGGACCTGCTGGACAGGGCAGGCGTCGAGCCACCGTCGACATGGACCGAGCTGCGAGCGGCCTGCGCCAAGGTGCTCGCGCTGCCCGCGGCCGAGGGTATGTCCTGCTACGCGGGGCAGCACGACAAGTACGAGGGGCTCACGGTCAACTTCCTCGAGGCGGTCGGCTCCGCGGGCGGGGAGGTCATCGACGAGCAGGGCAATCCGCACCTCGACACCCCGGAGGCCAAGGCGGGCCTCGAGTTCCTTGTGGACGGTTTCCGCGACGGCATGATCCCCGCCGAGGCCATCACCTACAAGGAAGAGGAGGGCAGGCGCGCCTTCCAGCAGGGTGACCTGGTGTTCCACCGGAACTGGGCCTACATCTACGCGCTCGCCAACGCCGACGACGGCTCGTCCGAGGTCGCGGGCAAGTTCGGCGTGACCGTGATCCCCGGCGCGGACGGCCCCGGCGTGTCGTCGCTGGGCGGCAACAACCTCGCGGTGTCGGCGTTCTCCACCAAGCAGGCCACGGCCAGGGACTTCATCGCGTACCTGACCAGCCTCGACACCCAGCTGGAGCACGCGAAGGGCTCGGCGTACCCCATGACGAGGACCGAGGTGTACACCGACCCCGGGCTGCGCGAGCAGTATCCGTACCTGCCGGTGCTGAAGGACGGCATCGAGCAGGCTCGCCCGCGCCCCTCGATCGTGCGCTACGGCGACGCCAGCACCGCCATCCAGGAGAGCGTCTACGCCGCGCTGAAGGGCGAACGGACCGTGGACGCGGCACTGGCCGAGATGCAGCGCGCGCTGAGCGAGATCGCCGAGGGGTCCTGAGTGCTGCTCACGGAACGGACCACCCCCACGCGGGGGCCGGACCGGGCACGCCGCGGGCGTGCCGACCGGCCGGGCCGGAAGGCGGCCCTGCTGCTGTCCCCGACGTTCCTCGTGCTCGCGCTGGTGGTCGGCTATCCGCTGCTCGCCGCACTGCGGGAGTCGCTGTTCCGCGGCGGTGACGAGCTCGACGAATCCGGTTTCATCGTCACCGGAGAGCGGTTCGTCGGCCTGGACAACTACACGGCCGTGTTCGGCGAGGCGAGCGCGCGGTTCTGGAACGCGTTCGCCAACACGACGCTGTTCACCGTCACCACCGTGGCCGCCGAGGTGGTGATCGGCACGGCGATGGCGGTGGTGATGCATCGCGCCATGCGCGGTCGTGGCCTGGTCAGGGCCTCGATCCTGGTGCCGTGGGCGATCCCGACGGCCGTGGCAGGCCTGCTGTGGCGGTGGATCTTCCAGGCCGACGGGGTGGCGAACTCCCTGCTGGGCACGGAACTGCTGTGGACGGCGGACGGGTGGCCCGCGAAGCTGGCGGTGATCATCGCCGATACCTGGAAGACGGCCCCGTTCGTCGGGTTGCTGGTGCTCGCCGGGCTGCAGCTGATCCCGCAGGACGTCCACGAGGCCGCCCGGCTCGACGGCGCGGGCGCCTGGCAGCAGTTCTGGCGGGTCACGCTGCCGCTGGTGAAACCCGCCCTGCTCGTGGCGGTGCTGTTCCGCCTGCTGGACGCCCTGCGCATGTTCGACCTGCCGTTCGTCCTGGTCGGCGCGCAGAAGGGGGCGGTGGAGACGCTGTCCATGCTCGCGTGGGACGAGGCCAACCAGGTGCGGTACGGCCCGGCCGCCGCGTACGCGGTGCTCCTGTTCCTCTACGTGGCGGTGGTGGCGTTCGTGTTCGTCCGGCTGCTCGGTGCCGATCTGCTCGGTGACCGCAGGGCCCGGCGGGCGGGGGCTCGGGCATGAGCGCGCTCGTCCGCCGATGGGGCCCGAACCTCGGCATCGCCGTCATCGTCCTGTACTGCCTGGCGCCCTTCTACTGGATGGTGGTGTCGAGCTTCCGGCGCAGCAGTGACATCTTCGACCTGTCGGCGCTGCCGTCGCCGTGGTCGCTGGAGAACTATCGTGCGGTGTTCAGCGGGAGCAACGACTTCGGCCGCGCGCTGGTGAACAGCCTCGTCGTGGCCGGCGTGACCACAGCGGCCACGGTGGTGATCGCCACACTGGCCGGGTTCGCACTGGCCCGGCTGGACTTCCGGTTCAAGAACGCGGTGCTCGCGGTGGTGATCGCGACCTCGATGTTTCCCGGGATTTCACTGCTCGTACCGCTGCTGAAGCTGTTCACGGACATCGGCTGGATCAACACTTACCAGTCGATGATCGTCCCGAACCTGTCCTTCGCGCTACCGCTGGCGATCTGGTACCTCACGATGTTCTTCCGCCAGCTGCCGTTCGAGCTGGAGGAAGCGGCCAGAGTGGACGGTTGCACACCGGGGCAGGCGTTCCGGAAGGTGATCCTGCCGCTCGCCGTCCCCGGGGTGTTCACCACGGCGATCATCGTGTTCGTCGTGGCGTGGAACGAGTTCATCATCGCGCTGACGATGGTGAACGAGCCCGCGATGCAGACGGTCACGGTGCGGATCTCGCAGTTCGTGGGCGTCGCCGCGCACGACAGCCCGTTCGGCACCCGGATGGCCGCGGGTGTGGTGGCGACGATCCCGCTGGTGATCGCCGTCCTGTTGTTCCAGCGGCGCATCGTCGCCGGACTCACGTCGGGGGGTCTCAAATGACCACGAAGATCGGAGCACGCGCGTGAACGAACCCAGCCAATGGACACCGAACAGACGTGACTTCCTCGCCCTCGCCGGGCTGAGCGCCACGGCCGTCGCCCTCGGCAGCGGGGCACCGGCCGGCGCGACGCCGGGCGGGGACCGGGTGCCCGCAGACCCGTTCCGGCTCGGTGTCGCTTCGGGCGACCCGGAACCCACCAGTGTCGTGCTGTGGACCCGCCTGGCGCCGGACCCGCTGGCCGAGGACGGCCACGGCGGGATGCCCGCGCATCCGGTCGACGTGCACTACGAGGTGGCCGAGGACGAGCGGTTCGCCCGCGTCGTGCGGCGTGGCCGGGCCGTGGCGTCACCCGAGCTGGCGCACTCGGTGCACCCCGAGGTGGAGGGCCTGCGGCCCGGCCGCGAGTACTTCTACCGCTTCCGGGCGGGCGGGGAGATCAGCCCGGTCGGCCGGACCCGCACCGCGCCCGCGCCGGGCAGCGGGGTGGGCAGGCTGTCGTTCGCGATGGCCTCGTGCCAGGCCTGGTACCACGGCCACTTCACCGCCTACCGGCACCTCGCCGAGGAGGACGTGGACCTGGTCTTCTTCCTCGGCGACTACGTCTACGAGTACGCGATCAACTCCGGCAACCTCTGGCGGCAGGGGGTGAGCGTCGGTCCGGCGCACGACGCCACGGTGCGCACGCTGGAGCAGTACCGGCTGCGGTACGCGCTGTTCAAGACCGACCCGCACCTGCAACGGGTGCACGCCAGGGTGCCGTGGGTGGGCACGTGGGACGACCACGAGGTGCAGAACAACTACGCCGACGCGCACTCCCAGTACGGCATCTCGATCGAGGACTTCGAACGGCAGCGCGCTGTCGCCTACCGGGCCTACTACGAGAACATGCCGCTGCGCCGGTCGTCCCTTCCGGACGGTCCCGACATGCGCCTGTACCGGAGGTTGAGCTGGGGGTCACTGGCGGACGTGCACGTGCTCGACACCCGGCAGTACCGCGACGACTTCCCCACCGACTCCACGGCGGGCGGCGAGCACACCGATCCCGGCCGGTCGATCCTCGGCGAACGGCAGGAACGCTGGCTGGACCAGGGGCTGCGGCACTCCAGGGCGACCTGGAACGTGCTCGCGCAGCAGGTCGTGCTGGCGCAGATCGACCGGGACACCGGTCCGGGCCGGACGTTCAGCATGGACCAGTGGGACGGGTTCACCGCCAACCGCGACCGGCTGTTCGCGGCGGTCCGGCGGTACGGAATCGGCAATCTCGTGGCGCTCACCGGCGACATCCACCGGCACGTCGCGGCGGAGCTGAAGGCCGACTTCGACGACCCGGACTCGGCGACGATCGGCACCGAGCTGGTCACCACGTCCGTCGGGTCGGACGGCGACGGTGCGCCGACCGACCGCTACACCGAGCTGTGGCTCGCCAACCCGCACGTGAAGTTCTACGACGGCCGCAGGGGATACGTGCTCGGCACCATGACGCCGGAGCGGCTGACCTCCGAGTTCAAGATCGTCGACTACGTGCAGCGCGACGACGCGGCACCAGTGTCCACAGTGGCCAGATTCGTCACCGAGGCCGGCCGGCCGGGACTGAAGCGGGAGGCGTGATGAGCGGCATCGTCCCCGAGGTCGGCGACCTCACGTTCGAGGGCGGCATCGGGCGGATCGACATCCGCTGGCGGGCACGGCGCCCGTACCGGCCGCTGGTCGACCACTTCGCCGTGTACGGCTCCCCCGACCCGCGTTTCCGGCCTTCGCCGGAGACCCTGATCGGCAAGACGATCGACACGCGCCTGCGGCACGAAGGGCTCGGCCCGGAGCGCCGGACGTGGTACTACCGCGTGGTGACCGTCGACGCGGCGGGCCGGTGGAGCAGGCCCGCGGGCCCGCTGCGGGCCTCGTCGGCGGAGTCGGTGACCGTGTCGGGCAGGCCGGTGGCGGTGGTCGGCGAGTTCGACCGGAAGGGCCTCGAGCTGGCACTGTCCCCGAACGGGTACGCCCAGTACCCGGCGCGGTTCCCGGACGGCGCCGACTACCTGCACGGGGTGAGCACGCCCGGTGCCGACTGGCCGTACCTGCACCCCGGCCCGGCCGACCGGTGGGCGGGCAGCAGGGCACACACGTTCCGGTTCCGGTTCGACCTGCCGTCGGCGCCGGAAGCGGACCTGGTCCTCGCGATGTGGCTGATCGACACCCACGCCAGCATCCCAGGCAGGGTGGAGATCTCCTGCAACGGCACCGCGATCGCCGACGTGGCGCTGGAGAACGGCGCGACAAGGGGCTCGCTGGAGGGCGACGCGACCGCCCCCGGCTCGCCACTGAAGCCGTCGGTCGTGGAGCTGCCGGTCCCGGCGTCCGCGCTGGTGACCGGGCGGAACGTGCTCACCCTGCACAAGGGTGAGGGCTCCTGGCACGCCTACGACGCGCTGGGCGTGTTCGACCCCGCCTGACCACCGCCGCTGAAGTCCCCCGGTGCCACCTCGGGGGGCTTCAGCGGCGGACGGCCCGCAGCAGCCGCTCCTCGGCGTCCACACTCGGCCGGACCCGGGGCAGGCGCAGGACGAGCACGATCCCCGCCAGCCACCAGGCACCGACGATGATCCATTCGGCCGGCCAGATCAGCTCGGCCGGCATGCCCGGCAGGAAGAGCACGGCGGTGCCGAAGCTCAGCAGCACCGCGAGCACACCCACCGTCCGGCCGAGCGGCAGCCGGAACGGGCGGGGCATCTCCGGCTCCCTGCGCCGCAGCACGAGGAAACTCAGCGCGACCATCAGGTACGCGACGATGATGCTCAGGCTGCCCGCGTCGACGAGCCAGACGAGCATCTGCCTGCCGAACAGCGGCGCGACGACCGACAGCGCGCCGATGAACAGGATCGCGTTGCCCGGCGTGCCGAACCGTGGATGGACGCGGGCGAACCAGCGCGGCAGCATCCCGGACGACGCCATCGCGAACACGAGCCTGCTCGCGCCGAGCAGGAAGCCGTTCCAGCTGGTGAGGATGCCCGCGATGCCGCCGACGACGAGGACGGTGCCCATCGCCGAGCTGCCCCACAGCGCCGACATCGCCTCCGCCGTGGGCAGTTCGGAGTCGGTGCGCTGGTCGTGGGCCAGCCCGGAACCGACCGTCAGCATGATCATCACGTACCAGGTGACCGCCAGGCCCACCGAGATGAGCAACAGCGTGCCGATCCGGCGCGGCGGCAGGTTGATCTCACCCGCCGACTGCGGGATCACGTCGAACCCGACGAACAGGAACGGCGTGGCGACCAGGACGAGGAGGATGCCGGACGTGCCGCCGGAGAACAGCGGTTCCAGGTTCTCCCCCGAGCCGCCGACGACCGCGCCCGCCGTCAGCAGCACGCCGACGACGAGCAGGAACAACACGGCGATGGTCTGGAACACCGCCGCGGGCCGCACACCGACGTAGTTCAGCGCCGTGACGACGACCGCGCCCGCGATGCCGACGGCGGCCCAGCTGGCGTACACGTCGTAGCCCGCGACCGACCACAGCCTGCCCGCCGGCAGGTCGGGCACCAGGTAGAGCAGGGTCTGCGGGAGGGCGACCGCCTCGAACGCGACCACGGAGACGTAGCCGAGCACGAGCGTCCAAGACGTGACGAACGCGGGCCGTGCGCCGAGCGCGCGCAGCGTGTAGTTGTGCTCGCCACCCGCGGCGGGCATCGCGGACACCAGCTCGGCGTACGTCAGGCCGACCAGCCCGACGACGATGCCGCCGATGACGAACGCGAGCGCGGCACCGCCGCTGCCCGCGTCCTCGAGGAACCCGCCGGTCAGGACGATCCACCCGAAACCGATCATGGCCCCGAAGGCGATCGCGATGACGTCGAGCCTGCCGAGGACCCTGGTGAGACCGTGGTCGCGATGCCGTGTCATGCACCCTCCCCCGCGGAGACGATCAGCGCTGAGCTTGCGCGCTCCGGCCCCCCGCGTCAAGCCGCCGCGGCCGTGTCCGCGACCTGTGCACAGGTGTTCGCGCCGGGCGCCGCGGACACGCGTGCGCAGGTGGCGGACACGCGTGCACAGGCGGCGGACACGGCGTACGGGTCAGCGCTGCCCGCCGTGCACGGCCCGCCCCGCGACGTAGGTGGCGAGCACCCCGATGTCCGCGATTGCCGAGCTGGGCACCGTCGTCGGATCGTCGTCGAGCAGCACCAGGTCCGCCACCATGCCCTCCGCGATGCGGCCGCGCCGGTCCTCCTGGTAGGCCGCGTACGCGGCGTGTGCGGTGTACGCCCGCAGGGCCTCGGTGGCGTCGACGCGCTCGTCCGGGCTCAGCACGACGCCCGCCTTGCTGGTGCGCTCCACCATCGAGCGCATCCCGGCGAGCGGGGCGCCGGTACCGACACACGGCCGGTCGGAACTCGCGGGCACCCGCAGCCCGGCGTCCAAAAAGGACCTGTGCCGGTACAGCCACGGCACCCGGTCCGGCCCGACCGCGGCGGCCATGGTGTCGCCGATCTCGTACAGGAACCGTGCCTGCGGCACCGGAACCACGCCGAGAGCGGCCATCCTGGACAGTTGGTCCGGCCGGACCATCCCGGCGTGCTCGATCCGGTGCCGTACTCCCGGCCTCGGCAACTCGCGCTGGGCCCGCTCCAGCGCGTCGAGGGTGAGGTCGACCGCACGGTCACCGATGGCGTGCGCGGCGATCCGCCAGCCACCTCGGTGCGCGGCGAGCATGCGATCGCGCAGCACGTCCGGGTCGTCGCCGAGCACGCCGAGCCCGCCCTCGCCGCTGTACGGCTCGGTCAGCGCGGCCGTGCGGCTGCTGAGCGCGCCGTCGGTGAAGATCTTCATCGGTCCGATGCGCAGGAAGTCGTCGCCGAACCCGGTGCGCAGGCCGAGGTCGAGGCACGCGGGTTCGCCCGGCAACGGGTGCAGCACCTCGGCCGCGGGCATCAGCTCCACTCGTAACGGCAGGTCACCGCGCTGCCGGGCGAGCTGGTACGCGGCGGCCTCGGCCGGGCTGTGGCCGATCCACCCGCCGCCGATGCCCGCCTCGGTGACGTGGGTGAGCCCCTCGGCCACGTACACGCGGGCCGCCCGCGCGATGGCGGCGGCCAGTTCCTCCACCGGGTACGGCTTGACCAGCGCGTCCGCCAGCTGCTGTGCCTGCTCGGCGAGCAGGCCGGTGGCCTCCCCCTCGGCGTCCCGGCCCACGACCCCGCCCTCGGGCACCGTGGCCGAGCCGTCCAGCACCCCGGCCTTGGCCAGGATCGCGCTGCTGACCACGCACATGTGCGCCGAGCGGTGCTTCAGCCAGACCGGGCGGCCGCCGCCGGCCCGGTCGATCGCGGCCCGCTCGGGGTGGCCGCCCAGCACGTAGTCGTCGTAGCCGGATCCGACCACCCAGGCGTCCGACGGCAGCGCGGCGGCGCGCTCGGCGACCGCGTCGTAGACCTCGTCCAGCGTCCGGCACGCGGAGAGGTCGATCTCGGCCAGGGAGAGGCCGTACCAGACCATGTGGTTGTGCGCGTCGGTGAAGCCGGGGGTCAGCACCGCACCGTCCCCGTCGACCACCGTGCGCGCGGGCAGATCCTCGACCTGCTCGTCCACCCCCACGATGTGCCCGTGCAGCACCCCGACAGTGCGGGCGCGGGGCCGCTCCTCGGTCATCGTCAGGGCGCGTACGTCACGCAGGAGCAGGTCGAGCATCGCGAGTCCTCTCGGCCGGATCGGTGTGGGCTGGGCAACCGCAGCGTAGCCGCGCGATGAGTTTTCGCGACGACGCTGGTCTGTGCAGTCGATCGGATCGACAAGGGAGAGGCGAGCACCATGAGCAAGATCATCCACTTCGTGCACCAGTCCGTCGACGGCTTCATCGAGGGCCCGAACGGCGAGTTCGACTGGCCGATGATGGGATCGGAGCTGGGGACGTACTCACGGGGGCTGAGCGACGAGGTCGACGCGTTCCTCTACGGGCGCGTGGTGTGGAGCTTCATGGCGAGCTACTGGCCGAAGGCCGAGGAGATCTCCACAGACGAGCACGACTTGAAGTTCGCGCCCCGCTGGCGGGAGAAGCGCAAGTTCGTGGTGTCGCGGACGCTGGAGCGCGCCGACTGGAACACCACGGTGGTACCCGGCCCGGAGGAACTGGGGAAACTGAAGGAACAGCCGGGCAACGACATGGTCCTGTTCGGAGGTTCCGACCTCGCGGCGTCCCTCACCGAGCACGGACTGATCGACGAGTACCAGGTTTTCGTGCACCCCGTCGTGCTCGGCGGTGGCAGGCCGACGTTCCTCACCCCGGCAGCCAGGTTCGACCTGCGTCTCGCCGAGTCGAGGACGTTCGACGACAAGGTGGTGCTGCTCCGCTACGAGCGCTGAGCGCCCGCCTCACGAGAGAAACGCGCGCAACCGCGACAGCACCGCCTCCGGCCGCTCCTCGGGCAGGAAGTGGCCACACTCGGGTATCGCGGCACCGGTGACATCGTGGGCGTACTCCCGCCAGATGTCGAGGGCGGGCAGGGTACCGAGGAGACCCTGCTCGCCCCACAGCGCGAGCACCGGCATCGCCAGCCGCCGCCCGGCGGCGAAGTCCGCTTCGTCGTGTTCGGCATCGTCCGGGAAGGATGCGCGGTAGTCGTCGAAGCCGGCGCGCAGCGCGCCCGGCGCGGAGAACGCGCGCACGTACTCGGCCACCGCCTCTGGTTCCAGGCCGGCACGCTGGTACGTCCAGCGTTCGAAGAAGTACCCCAGGTAACCCTCGACGTCCTGGCCCGCGAGCCGTTCCGGCAGGTCGGGCTGCAGGTGGAACAGCCAGTGCCAGTAGCCGCGGCCGAGCTCCGCGTCGAGCCGCCGCCACATCTCCCTGGTCGGCAGGATGTCGAGCACGGCGAGCCGCTCGACCTGGCGGGGCCGGTCCAGCGCCCAGCGGTGGGCGACCCGGCCGCCCCGGTCGTGGCCCACCACGCCGGCCCGCTCGAAACCCAGGGTGGACACCAGTTCGGCGACGTCGGCGGCCATCGTGCGCTTGTCGTAGCCGGTGCGTGGCTTGTCGGAAAGGCCGTAACCGCGCAGATCGGGAACGACCACCGTGTGCTCGCGCGCGAGTGGCTCGATCAGCTTGCGCCAGCAGTACCCCGTCTGCGGCCACCCGTGCAACAGCACGAGCGGCGGGCCGTCTCCCGCGATCCGGTAGTGCATGCGGATGCCGTTCACGGTCTTCATTCCCGATTCCATGACCTGATTCTAACCGTATAAGATGGTTATATGACAGAGTCGGACTGGGTGTTCGACGCGGGCAGGCTGTGCGTCGACTTCGTCAACACCTGCCGCGACCGGCATCGTGGCGGCCGGGAACTGCTCACCTCGCCCGCCGCGCTGGCCGAGTGGGCCAGGCTGGCCGGGCACAGCGGTCCCGGCGAACCGGATCCGGACAGGGCCATCCGGTTGCGCGAGGCGATCGACCGCGTCACGCGCGCCGTCACGGCCGGCACGGCACCCGACGCCGCCGACGTCGAGTTGCTCAACACCGAGGCCGCCGCGGCCCCACCGCCCCGGCTGGAGGTCGGCCGGCACGGCCGTCCCCGGCGGGTGCTGGCGACCCCGCTGCTCGCCGCACTGGCCGTGGACGCGATCGAACTGGTCACGGCCGAGCCGGAGATCCGGATCTGCGCCGCCGACGACTGCGGTCTCCGGTTCGTCGACGCGTCCCCCAAACGCAGCCGGCAGTGGTGCTCGATGGCCCGCTGCGGCAACCGGGCGAAGGCCCGCGCGCACTACGCGCGGCGCAAGGGAAAGCCGCACGGCGCCCGCTGACCCGCACGACTACAGTGAACCGTGGTTGAGCCGTCAGCCTTCACTCGGAACCTCGGCGGAGCGACGGGAGCAGCATGACGACCACCACGGCCAGTGCCGAAACAGTGGAGCGGGCGAGACTGGCCGCGGTCGACCGCTACGACATTCTCGACACGCCACCCGACGGAGCGTTCGACCGCATTGCCGCGATGGCGGCTCGCCTGCTCGACGCCCCGATCGCCACGGTCAGCATCGTCGACAGCGACCGGATCTGGTTCAAGGCCACCCACGGGCTCAGCGGGGTCACCCAGGTCGGGCGCGATCCGGGGCTGTGCGCCTCGGCGGTACTGCAGGACGCGCCGTATGTGGTGGCCGACGCCCTGACCGACCCGCGCACCATGCGGAACCCGCTGGTCCGCGGCGAGCTGGGGATCCGGTTCTACGCGGCCGCGCCAATCGTCACCTCGGAAGGGCACCGGCTGGGCACCGTGAACGTGCTCGACACGCGCCCGCGTGAGCTGGACCCGGCGGGCGCGGCCATCCTGCGGGACCTGGCCGCGGTGGTCATGGACGAGCTGGAGCTGCGCCTGTCCGCGCTGACCACCCTGCGCGAGGAGCGGCGGCTGCGGGAACGGGCCCAGCGGGACGCCGAGACGATCGAGTCGTTCGCCACGACGCTGCGGAGCACGCTGCTGCCGCCCCGGCTGCCGGACGTGCCCGGCCTTGAGCTGGCGTGCCACTACCACGCCGCCTCGGCACGGCACGTGACCGGCGACTTCTACGACGTGTTCGCCCTCGGCGACGGCAGGTGGGGCGTTTTCGTCGGGGATGTCACCGGGCACGGGGCCGCGGCCGCGGCGGTCACCTCGCTCACGCGGTACACGCTGCGGGCCGCGGCCCTGCATCACCCGGACCCGACGGCCGGGCTCGCCGAGCTCAACACCGCGCTGCTGATGGACCGGCACGTCTCCGAGTTCTGCACGGTGTTGTTCGGCGTCCTCACCCCCGGCCGCGACGGCGGCTTCGACGTCACCCTCGCCAGTGGCGGGCACCCGCCCGCGCTGCGCCTCGGCGACGGCGCCGTACGGGAGGTGCATCCCGAGGGCGGGATGCTGGTCGGCGCCCTGCCCGACGCCCGGTTCGCCGCCTGCCAGACGCGCCTGGAGCCGGGCGAGTCCCTGCTGCTCTACACCGACGGGCTCACCGAGGCGCGGCCCGGCGGCACGTTCTTCGGCGAGGACGGGCTCACCGCCTTCCTCGACAGCCGCGGGCACGGGGGCGCGCAGCAGCTGGTCGACGACCTCACCGACCTCATCGCGGGATTCGACCCGGCACCCACCGACGATGTGGCACTGCTGGCCATGAGCGTCCCGGCCTGAGGTCCGGCCCGGCCGCGAACCGGGCCACGTCAGCGGTCGTGTCAGGCTCGTGTCAGCGGCGTGGCAGGCCGGGCGCCGAGGGTGGTCACATGACAAACGACACCACACCCCCGGGCCGGCTCACTCCGCCGGTCGGCGAGTTCCAGGAGATCGACGGCCGCCGTCTCTTCGTGCACCGGTCGGGCAGCGGCGGGCCCGCCGTCGTCTTCCTGCCGGGCGCCAGCGCGGTCGGCCTGGACTACTTCCACCTCCAGCAGCAGGTCGCGCGGTCCACCACCGCCGTGGTCTACGACCGCGGCGGCACCGGCTACAGCGACCCGCTCCCGCTGCCGCGCAGCGCCGCCGCGGTCGCCACGGAACTGCACGACCTGCTGCACGCCCAGGACATCGCCGCCCCGTACGTCCTGGTGGCGCACTCCCTCGGCGGCGCCTACGCGCACCGGTTCGCCCAGCTGTACCCGCGGGAGGTGGCCGGTCTGGTCTGGGTGGACGCCTTCCACCGCGACTGGGACGAGTTCCTGCCTTCCGAGCTGAGCCTGGCCGCGGGCGAGCAGATGGCACCCGAGCTGGAGCAGATCCGGCAGCTGCGCCCGGCCCTGCGCGAGATGGGCGAGAAGTTGTTCGCGGAGCACCCCGGGCACGTGCGGCAGGCGCTGGTCGATGCCCACGTGAGTGACGAATGGATCCGGGTCGGCTTCGTCGAACGCGGCAACATGGCGATGCTCGCCGATGAGCTGCGGGCCGGACCGGACCTTCCCGACGTCCCGCTGATCGCGCTCACCGCGGGTGGCGTCGATGCCGCCGACGAGGCCATGTTGACGGAGCACCTCGAGCTGGTGCGCAAGGCGCGTGCGGGCAGGGTGCGGCTGGACGCGACCGTGGTGAGCCGGGTCTCGCACGGGGAGCAGCGCATCCTCTCCGACGCCGGTCACACCTTCCTCATCAGCGACCACGCGGATGCCGTCGTCCAGGCGATCCGCGACGTGGTGGACCTGGGCGGCGCACGCCTAGCCCGCCGCCCACCACGCACACCACAAGGGGAGACTCCACATGCCTACTTTCACCACGCCAGAGCCGATCCGGGTCACGCTGGTCACCGCGGGTGCGCGGGTGCGGATCGCCGCGAGCGAACGGCCCGACACGGTGGTGCTGGTCGAGCCCATCGACAGCGCGAACAGAACCGACTCGAAGGTCGCCGAGAAGACCGAGGTCGGCTTCTCGGCAGGCGAACTGTCGATCAAGACGAACAAGCCGGGTGACAGGAACGGTTCTGTCGCCATCACCATCGAACTGCCCGCTGGGTCCGGGCTGGTCCTCAACACGGCCTGGACGGAGGTGCACGCCGAGGGCCGGTTCGGCGACTGTGCGCTGGACATGGCATCGGGACAGGTCCGGCTCGACCACGTCACCGCGCTGCGGGGACGTCTCAGGGCCGGTGAGGTCACGGTCGGGCGCCTCGCCGGCAGCGCCAGGATCGACGGCGGCGCGGCCGGGGTGCGGATCGGCGAGGCCGAGGGCATCGTCAGGTACACGGGCTCGACCGGAAAGGTCTGGATCGGCCACGCCTGGTCCGACGTCGATCTCGGCGGCGCAAGCGGCGGTTTCGACATCGACCGCGCCGACGGCAGCGTCACCGCCAAGGCGGGCGCCTGTCCCATCCGGGTCGGCCGGATGTCGCGCGGCAAGGCGGACCTGGCGAACGCTTCCGGGGGTATCGAGATCGGCATCAGCGAGGGCACCGCTGCCCGGGTGGACGCCGAGAGCACCAAGGGGCGGGTGCGCGACTCCCTGCCCGCGCAGGACGGCCCGGGCGGGTTCGACGACGAGGTCGAGGTCTACGCCCGCACGCGCCTCGACGACATCGTCATCCATCCCGCGGCAGGCTAGTCGCCGGTCTCGCGTTCGCCGCGGGTGGCGGGAGTGCGGGCCCAGGCTGGGTCCGCACTCCCGTCATGGACGGGTGGCGAAGACCCACTCCCCGCATCCGGGCTGAACGCCGTCCCCGGGGCGCTCGGGCCCGCGGGTCAGGAGTGCCGCTGGGTGTCGTCGATGGGGAAGACCTTCTCGAACAGCCGCTCGGAGGGAGCCCGGTAGTCGGCGCCCTCGGGTGGCCGGTTGCCGGTCTCGCGCTCGACGTAGCTGGCGAAGCGGTGCAGGTCGTGCTCGATGCGGGTGCGGAGCAGGCCCAGCACGGAGCCGGTCACCCCGACCAGGTCGCTGGGATGGACCTGCACGTCGAGCGCCACCGCGCAGCGGTTCGCGTGGACCTCGCGCCACACCGCGGTACCCGTGTGCCGCGGGCCTTCGACGCCGTACCAGCTGACGCTGTGCCGTTCCCGGTCGACCTCGGCGACGACGGAACACTCGCGCTCGATGCCGACAAGGCCGTACCGGAACCGGACCGCGCCCTCGTGGCTCTCGTCCCGGCGTGCCCACCGGATGCCCTTCATGAACTCGGGGTACCGCTCGAAGTCGACGAAGTACTCGAACACCTGCTCGAGCGGGGCCTGGACGTGCTGGTGCGTCGTGATCCGTGCCATCGCGCTCACCCTCTCGGCCCGGACGCCGGACACGCCCGGAGCACGGTTCGCCTACCCCGATGGTGCAGGACGGGCCGTGATTTCGCAGGCCGGGTCGCGCTCCGGCACGGAGACCGAGAGGACGTGTTCCTCACGGAGGTGGAGGCCGACGACCGCGCGCCCATCCTGCACCGCTACCTGGCTGTCGCACCGGGCACCCGGCCACGCCTGCCGGTGCACACCACGGCGGCGGTGGCGGACTTCGAGCGGATCGCGTCCCGGATTCCGGTGTTCCGCATCTCCCCGGAACCTCCCGCGCCGCCGGTCAGCGAGGCTCGACCCCCCTGAAGAAGATGCCGAGCAGCTCGTCGGCAACCCGGTGATAGCTGAGCTTCCCGCCCGGTATGTACCACTGGTAGGACCAGTTGGTCATCCCGAACAGGGACAACGCGGTGAGGCGGACGTCGAGGTCGGGCCGGAACATGCCCTTGTCGACGCCGTCCTCGATGAGCATCTCGACGAGGCGGAGATAGCGGTCCCGCTTCTTTCTCGCCTCGGCCTGCAGCTCTTCGGGAATCTCGCGGTGGTGTTCGAAGTAGACACGCAGGTACCCGGGCTTGGTCTCCATGAGTTCGAGGATGTCGGCGACGACGTGCCGCAGGCCTTCCCGTGGCTCGATGCCGTTGGCGACATCCTTCTCGAGCCGCTCCAGCAACGGGCCGGTGGTGTCGTCGTGAATCCAGACCAGAATCTGCGCCTTGCTGCGCACGTAGTGGTAGAGCGTCGGTTTACGCAGCCCGACGGCTTCCGCGATGTCGCCGACGTTCGTGTTGTGGTAGCCCTTCCGCTCGAACAGCTGGGCGGCGGTACGCACGATCTGCGCCCGTCGTTCGTCGACGTTCTGGCTGGTCATCGCCACTCCCGGGTCCCCTGCGTGCTACTGCGAGCCACGATAGTCGTCACGGCGTCACCCGGGCGATCGGCTGTCCCGTCTTGATCTCGTCACCCTCCGACACAAGCAACTCGGTGATGGTGCCGGCCACCGTGCTGAGCACTTCCGCGGTCGTCTTGTCCGTTTCGACCTCGGCCACCGCCTCGTCCACCCGCACGGTGTCCCCCGGCTGCTTGAGCCATTCGAGCAGCACCATCTCTTCGGTCGTCAGGCCCCATTTCGGGGCCACGATCTCGCTCATCACATCTCCTTGCCGACGCTGCGGCGCACGGCCGCGACCACGTCGTCGTCCTGCGGGAAGTAGGCCCGTTCCAGCCCGGGTGGAAACGGCACGGGGGCGAACGGCGCGCTCACCAGCTCGGCGGGAGCACGCAGGGCCGCGAACCCCTCCGTTGCGGCGAGCCGGATGACCTCGGCGCCGACGCTGCACGGCCCGGTCGCGTCCTGCACCACGACCAGCCGGCCGGTCCGGTGGAGCGAAGCCAGTACCTCCTCGGTGTCCAGTGGGCTCAGCGTCCTCAGGTCGAGAACCTCCGCGTCGATGCCCTCTGCGGCGAGGATGTCGGCCGCCGTCAGGCAGCGGGTGACAGCCGCGCCCCAGGCGACGAGTGTGGCGTCCCGGCCGGACCGGCGGATCACCGCACGGCCGATCGACACGGTCGCTTCGGGATCGTCGGGCACCTCTCCCCGGACGGACCACAGGGCGGCACTTTCAATCACCACGACCGGATCAGGGTCCCGGATCGCGGCCTTGAGCAGGGCCTTGGCGTCCGCCGGCGTGCTCGACCACACCACCTTCAGCCCGGGTACCGCAGCGAGCCAGCCTTCGAGACCCTGCGCGTGTTGGGGCCCCGAACCGAGCCCTGCCCCGCACATCGTCCGCACGGTGAGCGGCACGGGAAACCGGCCCATGGACAGGTAACCCATCTTGGCCGCCTGGTTGACCAACTGGTCCATGGCGAGGGTGACGAAGTCGAAGAACATGATCTCCACGACGGGCCGCAGTCCCGCGAGCGCGGCGCCGACCGCGGTGCCGGTGAGCGCCGCCTCGCTGATCGGGGTGTCGCGCACCCGGTGCTCGCCGAACTCGGCGTGGAGACCCTGGGTGGCACCGAAGGCGCCACCCGGCCTGCCGACATCCTCGCCGAGGAGCATGACGGCCGGATCCCGCCGCAGCTCCTCGGCGAGGCCGGAATTGATGGCCTGCCAATACTTCAGCTTCCGCATGACGCACCGTCCGGCTGGTAGACGTGGGCTGTGACGGAACCCGGATCGGGGGACGGCTGTGCGCGCGCCCACTCCACGGCCAGAGCGATCTCACGTTCGCACTCGGCGTCTATGGCGGTCGGTACGGACTCATCAGCCATCCGCAGCCGCAGCACCCGGAGTGGATCGCGGCCACGCCAAGCCTCGACCTCCGCAGCCTCCCGGTAGTTCTGCGCGTCCCCCTCGAAATGTCCGTGCCAACGGTAGGTACGACAGTGCAGGAAGGACGGCCCGTCACCGTCGCGCGCACGGCGCACCATGCGCTCCGCGGCACTGAACACGGCGAGCGCGTCGTTCCCGTCGACGGTCTCAGCCGGGACCTGGTGCGCCGACGCGTACGCGGTGATGTCGCGATTGTTCAGGTGCGTCTCGGTGGGTGTCATCTCCGCGTACTGGTTGTCCTCACAGACGAACAACACCGGCAGCCGCCACAGCGCGGCGAGGTTCAGCGACTCGTGGACCACGCCTTCGGCAACGGCACCGTCGCCGAAGAACGCCACGGCGACCTGTCCCCGCCCGCGGGTGGCAGCGGCCAGCCCTCCGCCCACGGCGATCGGAACACCGGCGGCCACGATCGCGTTGGCCCCCAGGATTCCCAGACCGGGGTCGGCCAGGTGCATCGAGCCGGAGCGTCCGCCGCAGTACCCCGGCGCACGGCCGAACAGCTCGGCGAGCATCAGATCGATCCGGGCGCCCTTGGCTATGCAGTGCCCGTGCCCCCGGTGCGTGGTGGTCAGGTAGTCGTCGTCGGTGAGCGCGCGGCACACCCCCGCGGCGACGGCTTCCTGACCGATCGAGAGGTGCAGGAACCCGGGCAGCTCCCCGCTGGCGAGCAACCGCGATGCAGCGGTTTCGAAGTGCCGGATGCGGGCCATCGTCCGGTACAGATCGACGCCGAGGTCATCGGCCGGGGCCGGACGGGGATGGCTGGAAGTGCGGGTCATCGCCGCGCACCTCCGGTCACGACAACGGCTCGGCCAGGTGCGCACAGCGTGCCGCCCTGGTTGTGTTCGGCGAGGTCGATCTCGAACACGTGCTCACCGGCTTCCCGCTCGACAGCGACGACCGTGCCCGAGACGGTCAGCTCGTCGCCCGGCACGGCGTAGTGCTTGTTGCGCCAGGAGAGTTCGCGGAACAGAAGGTCCTGGCCGAGCCAGGCGACGAGTGCCTCGGCGAGAAACGCGCCGTGCAGATGGGATTGCACGAGCACGTTGGGGTAGCCCTCGACGCGCGCGTACTCCTGGTCGTAGTGGATCCGATGGGCGTTCCACGTGACCGCGCTGAACCGGAAGAGCTGCAGGTTCGTGGGGCGAACACGCCATTCCGGCAGCACGGTTCCGGGCACGATCGCCGCCGGGTCGGGAGTGATGTTCGTGGTCATCGGGGCTCACCGGGCGAGGAAGGTTTCATGGCAGGTGACCAGGTCGGCGCCGGAGTCGTCGCCGAAGCGCCGCCGCACCCGGACGATCAGCAACTCGCCGGTGCGGCCGTGCCGGTAATCCGCGTCGGTCACGCTGGTGTGGATGGTGACAACGGTGCCGGGCTCCGGCCGCCGGTGCACGACGATCTCCTGCCCCGCGCCCATCACCCGGACCTCGTCCACCGGAAGGCCGTGTGTGTCGTCGGGACCGAGCCCGTCGGGACGTAGCCCGCTACCGCCAGGACCGGTACCCCAGTGCAGGATCGAGGTCAGGAAGAGCGGGTGGACGGGGTCTTCCGGCCGTGGTTCCTCGCCGCGCACGGCCACGGTGAACCGCCGCACGTCGCGCGAATCGATCCGGCCGAGCCGCTCCGCGCGTTCCTGGCCGATGGTTTCCCGCACGGCGTCGTAGCACTGGCGAATCGGGCTCGTCATCGGACCGCCTCCGCCGCCTGCTCCGCACGCAGGAGCTTCTTTTCGATCTTGCCGATCGAGGTCTTGGGCAGGTTCTCCCTGATCTCCACCAGCGTCGGCACCTTGAACCGGGCCAGCCTCTCCGCGCAGTGCTCCACAACGGACTCTTCGGTGAGGCGGCAGTCCGGTTTCGGGACAACGAAGGCCTTGACGGCCTCGTCGCGAACGGAATCCGGCACGCCGATCACCGCGGCCTCGGCGACAGCCGGATGAGTGCAGAGCACCTGCTCGACCTCGGTGGCGGAGACGTTCTCGCCCGCCACCTTGATGACGTCCTTGCGCCGGTCGAAGAAGTAGAGGTATCCGTGCTCGTCGAGGTAGCCGTTGTCCCCTGTGTACAGCCAACCTTCGCGCAACACCGCCTCTGTCGCCGCGGGATCGCGGTAGTAGCCGAGCATGAGGTTTCGGCCCGGTTCGCCACCGACGACGATCTCGCCGACCTCACCCGGCGCCGCGTCGGTCCCGTCCGGCAGGACCACGCGTACCCGTCGGTCGATCGCGGGCAACCCGATCGAGGGCCACCGCTTCTCTCCGTGTACCGGAGCGGCCGTCACGATCGTCATCGCCTCCGACAGCCCGTACCCGTTGATCAGCTCGACCCCGAAACGACGCTCGAACTCGGTTTTCTCCCGCTCCGGAACGTTGAGCGCGTACATCACCCTGCGGACACCGTGTTCGCGGTCAGTGGGTGCGGGCGGCTGCGCGAGCAGGGTCCGCAGTTGCATGGCCACGAGCGCCAGGACCGTGGCACCAGTGTCCCGCACCTGTTCCCAGAACCGGCTCGCGCTGTACTCCTCCAGCAGGACCACCGTCGCGCCCGCGGTGAGCGCCGACAGGATCGTGACCGTCTGCGCGTTGACGTGGAATACCGGCAACGCGGTCAGCGAACGGTCGGAGCTGTCGATGCCGATCGTGCGCCATTCCCGCTCTCCGGCGAACAGACAGTTGGCGTGCGTCAGCATGGTCGCCTTCGGCGCGGCTGTCGTTCCCGAGGTGAACAGCAGCTCGGCGAGGTCCGCAGAGGCGAGTGGCGGCATGGGCGGATCGGTGGCGGTGGTCAGTTCGGCGAAGTCCACCCATCCCGGGTGCTGACCGCCAACGAGGATCCGATGGCACGCCTCCGGCGGCAGTGCCCGCTCCACCAGTTCGCGGTATCCGGCCGCGGTGACCACCGCGACCGCCTCCGCGTGCTCAGCCACGTGCCGCAGCTCTCGCTCGGTGTTGGCGGTGTTCGAGGGTACGAGGACGGCTCCCAGCCAGGCGACGCCGAACCAGCAGAGCAGGAACTCCGGGCAATTCCCGAGATGCACCACCACCTTGTCACCCTTGCCCACCCCAAGGCGAGCCAACCCGGCCGCCACGCCCCGCACCCCGGCGCCGAACTCCGCATAGCTGAGGCTGATGTGCGTGCCGTCGGCTGCGACGAAGGTCAGGAACGTCTTGTCAGCGCACCGGGCCTCCCGTTCGAGGAGCAGGTCGCGCAGACTGCGGTGTCCCACGATGTCCATGTCGTTGTCCTTCCGCTCAATCCCGCGCGGAGACGCCGAGAAGGTCGCGAGCGATCATCCAGCGATGAATCTCCGCCGTGCCGTGCCCGATTCGCCACAACCGGACCTGCCGGTAGAAGCTCTGGATCGGCAACTCCCTGCTGTAGCCGAGGCCCCCGAGGATCTGGAGGCATCGGTCGGTGACCCGCTGGGCCATCTCCGTGGCGAACAGCTTGGCCATGAACGCCTCCCGGCCCACCGAGCCGCGTTCGTCGTAGAGCCACGCGGCGCGATAGACCATCATGCGCGCGGCCTCGAGCTCGGTCACCGAATCGGCGAGCATCCACTGCACGGCCTGCCGCGTCGCCAGCGGCTTACCCCAGGTGACCCGGTTCTTGGCCCACTCGACTGCGATGTCGATACAGCGCTGCGCGATGCCCAATTGGTACGCGGCGATCTTCAACCGGCCGTGGGTGAGCTGGTCCTCGGCCAGCGACCAGCCCTTGCCGACGTCGCCGAGGCGCTGACCATCGGGTACCACGCAGTGCTCGAACGACAGCTCGTAGGGTTCCCAGTCGTCTCCCATGGTCGGAATGGGCCTGGACAGCTGGAAGCCCGGTGTGCCCTTGTCCACGAGAAAGCACGTGACGCCGCGAGCTCCCAGTTCCCGATCGGTCGTCGCGAACACGATCACGAAATCGGCACGCTCGGCGCCGGAGATGAACGTTTTCGTACCGTTGATCACCCAGCTGTTCCCGTCACGGGTCGCCGTCGTACGGATAGCCGCCAGATCGGATCCGCCACCGGGCTCGGTGAACGCGTAACAGCAACGCTTCGCGCCCTCGACGATCGGTTGCAGGTAGCGCTCCCGCTGCTCCGGTCCGGCGTGGTAGAGCACCGGCTCCGGACTGCCGCCGAACTCGAACATGGCCGGGTGCTTGAACAACTCCTCGGCCACCAGGCATGCGGCCAGCGCGCCCAGTCCCTGCCCGCCGTGCTCCTCGGGTACCTCGAGCGCCCAGAACCCCTGCTTCCGCGCGGTCTCCTCCAGCGCCGTCCGCACGACCGGATCCAGCCGGCCTGCCCGCAGGAAGTCCTGCTCGAGCGGCATCAGTTCCTTCTCGCGGAACCGCCGCACTGATTCGACGAACAGGGAGAGTTCGTCCGGGACAGAGAAATCCACGCCGATTCCTTTCGCCCTGAAGACGGGGACCATCCGGCACGTCGGGTAAGCCGCCCGACCGGTCGGTCGAGACAATGACACAGGCGACAGGGTGGAGTCAACCGACCGCAGTGAGCGCTGCTGCTTCGACGTAGAGTATTTGCTGGTAAGAGCTTGCCGGCAGTGACGGTCATCCTTAAACTGCCGTCTCATCTCGATCGACCGACTAGTCGATCGACTACCGAACATCGCCACGCGACAAGGAGGTCGTCATGGCCGAGATTTCCGGCGCCATCGACTCGCCGGCACCCGCCGTCCACCGAGAGCAGGTGGAAGGCGCCTGTCCCCGCTGCGGAGCCCACGAGCTCCGCGCCTATCCGGTACTCAGCGAAGGCGGCTGGTTCCAGGCCGTGAAGTGCGACCGGTGCCTGATGTCCGTGCGGCGGACGCCGTGGGCGTTGCTCGGCCCGGTCCAGCTCACCTCGACCGGGCTCGAACTCGAGTGATCATCCCGCCCCAGCCGCCGACCAGCGAGAAAGCGAGGACATCCAGTGTTTGGTGTTGACGTAGGAGGCACGTTCACGGACGTCGTGGCCGTGAACGACGGTGCGATCCGGACGGCGAAGGTGCCGACCGACCTGCACGACACGGCCCGCGGTGTGCTCCGTGGAGCCGACGAGATCGGCGTGGGCGACGCATCGGTGTTCAACCACGCGAGCACGCACGGTCTCAACGCGGTGATCACCCGGCAACTGCCGAAGGTCGCGTTCCTGACCACCCTCGGGCACCGCGACATCCTGGACATGGGCCGGACATGGCGCCCGCCGGAGGGGCTGACGAATCCCGGGTGGCGCCGCTCGTTCGGTGACGCGGCCAGGCCGCTGGTTCCCCGGTACCTGCGCCGGGGCGTGCGGGAACGCCTGACGGCCACCGGCGAGGAGCTGATCCCGTTGGACGAGGAACACGCCAGGGAACAGCTGGCCGTGCTGCGGAGATGCGCGGTGGAGGGAGTGGCGATCTGCCTGCTCAATTCCTATGTGGACGGCAGGCACGAGCTGCGGTTGCGCGAACTGGTCCGCGCGGAGCTCGGTGACATCCCGGTCTCGGTGTCGAGTGAGGTGTCCCCGCTGGCCAAGGAGTTCGCGCGGGCATCGACGACTGTCGTCGACGTCCTCATGAAGATCATCTACGGCGAGTACACGAAGCGGCTCGACGAGGGGCTGCGCCGGCTCGGCTTCGCCGGTTCGCTCAACTTCGCCGACTGCGCGGCCCGCCTGATCCCAGCCGAGATCGCCATGGAACACCCGTTCCGGATCGTGTTCGCCGGGCCAGCGGCCGGGACGATGTCCAGCGCGCACTTCGGGCGTGTGGTCGGCGCCCGCAACCTGCTGTGTTGCGACGTCGGCGGCACGTCGTGCGACATCAGCCTGGTCACGGACGGCGAGCCTTTCGTCGACACCACCTTCGAGCTGGAACACGACCTGGTGGTGAACACGCTGTCCAACGATGTGTCCAGCATCGGAGCGGGTGGCGGCAGCCTCGTCCGCATCGACTCCGTCGGCGAGCTGCGGGTCGGTCCCGGCAGCGCGGGTGCGGAACCCGGTCCGGCGTGCTATGGGCTCGGCGGGACACAGCCCACCATCACCGACGCGTGCTTGCTCGCCGGCATCCTCGACCCCGGCGGGTTCGCGGGTGGGCGCATGCGGCTGGACCCGGATGGCGCCAGGGCGGCGTTCGAGTCCCTCGACTGTGGACTGACGCTGGCGCAGCGGGTCCGCTACGCGTTTGACATCGGCGTGCACAACATCGCCGAAGGGCTGTTCAACGTGGCCATCAAACGCGGCATCGACCCGCGCGACTACAGCCTCATCGCCTACGGCGCCGCGGGCCCCATGCTGCTGCCCGCCGTCCTCGAGCAAATGCGGGCACGCGAGCTGATCATCCCGCCCTATCCGGGCCTGTTCTCCGCACTGGGGCTGGTCAGCTCCGACCGCGTCTACTCCGACAGCCGCAGCGCATACCAGATGCTCACCAGCGACACCGCAGCGAGCATCGACACAGTTTACCGGCAGATGGAGGAGGCGGTGCGCGACCGGCTCGCCCCTGCCGACCGCGAACGCGCGGTCTTCGTGCGGACTTTCGACGGCAGGTTGCACGGCCAGACCTGGGAGACCCCGTTCGTCGAGGTACCGGCCGGGCGCATCACCCCGGACTCGGTCGACTCGATGATCGCGAACTTCCACAAGTCCTACGCCGAACGCTGGGGACACGCGTTCGAGGCACTGCCCGTCCAGGGCGTGACCTACCGGGTGCACGCGGTCGTGCCCTCGCCGAAGGTGTCCTACCCGGAAGCGCCGGTGACGAGCGGCAGGGCCCCGCAGCCGACCGGCAAGGTCGTGCTGCGTCACCTGTTCGACGACGAGGTGCCCGCGGCGGAGTACGACCGGGAGGCGCTACGTGCGGGCGACCGGCTCCCCGGGCCCGCGGTCGTCCGCGAACCGACGTCGACGACGTTCGTACTCCCCGGCCAGACCGCCGAGGTCGGCCGGTACGGCGAGCTGCACATCACCAAGGCCTGAGAGGAGTTCCACCCATGACCGACGACGTGGCCGCGGTGCAGCGGCTCCGTGACCTGGACGACGAGGCCTTCGGACTGCGCTACGGCGCCGACCGCTTCACCGTCTCCGTACTGGCGAACCGGCTGCAGTACGTGGTCGAACACATGTGCAGCGGCCTGCTCACCAACGCCTTCTCCCTCATCCTGCGCGACTGGTACGACTTCGCCGCGACCGTGTCCGGACCACCAGGAGAGGGCTACCCGATGAGCTCGGTGAGCAACAGCCTCGCGGTGTTCTTCGGCACAATGGCCGACGGCCTGCGCAACACCGTCGAGGAGTTCGGACCGGACGAGCTGGCCCCCGGCGACCTGCTCATCTGCAACGATCCCTACCGCACGGGCACCCACGTCAACGACGTGCTCTTCATCCGGCCGGTGTTCCACGAGGGCAGGCTGGCGGCGTTCGTCTCCCTGCGCGCACACCAGCTGGACATGGGCGGAGTGGTGCCGGCCGGGTTCAGCGCCACCAAGCGTGACGTCTACGAGACCGGACTGGTGCTCGCGCCCCAACTGCTCTACCGCAACGACAAGCCGGTGCGCTCGACATTCAACCTGATCTTCGACAACGCCCGCTTCGGCGCGCTGCTGCTGCCCGACATCAAGACGATCCACCAGAACCTCAAGCTGGGCGAACGGCTCATCACCGAGAGCATCGAACGGTACGGGTTGCCCGCCTTTCTCGGTGCGATCCGGTACCGGTGCGACGTCTCGGCCGAGTCGATGGCCGATGCGCTCGGCACCGTCCCCGACGGCGTTTACGAAGGCGAGGAGCACATCGACTGCGACGGCGCCGACGATAGCGTCGAGTACCGGGTGCAGGTCCGGATCAGCAAGGTCGGCCGCGACATCGAGATCGACCTCAGCGGCACCTCCCCGCAGGCACGGACCAGTATCAACGCCAGCGTCCTCGACACCAAGACCGCCGTGGGCATGGCCTTGAAACTCCTGCTCGACCCGTCGACACCGTTCACGTCCGGCACCTACCGGCCGGTGGACATCGTGCTGCCACCGGGAACCGTGGCGAGCGCGGTGCCACCCGACGGCGCGGTGTTCCTGTTCTGGGAGGGGTCGGGCCCGGTGCTGCTGGCGATCTTCCGTGCGCTGGCGAGCGCACTGGGGGAGCGCGCGGTCGCGGGCGACTTCGGCTCGCTGTCCATTCACAACGCCAACGGAATGCTGCCCAACGGGATGCCCTGGGTCACCACCGCACAGTGCGGCGGCGAGCACGGGCCGTGGGGAGCCACCAGGCACGGTGACGCGGACAACTACTCGGTCCCCTACCTCGCGAACAACCTCGACCCCGCGACGGAGGCGATCGAGTCCGACGTGCCGGTCGTGGTGCTGCGCAAGGAGTACACGGCGGACACCGCGGGCGCCGGCACCCACCGCGGTGGTGCGGCGGTGCTGAAGGACACGTTGTGGCTGGCCCCGGCCGAGCACTGGTCGAGTCCGCTGCACACCAAGCGGTCCAGTGGTTTCGGAGTGCACGGTGGACGGTCCGGAGCGGCCGGTGCGGTCTGGCTGTTCGGCAAGGACGCCTGTGATGTGGGAGGCGAGGGCAGGCTCCTCGGCACCGAGGACGCCGTCTACGCGAACGCCGTACCGGTGGCCGGCGTGCTCGACCCGGAAACACATGTGCGCGATCTCGAACACGGCCGGTACTTCTACTTCGCCAGCACGCCGCACTGGCGCACCGAGCCAGGCGCGATCTTCCGTTACCTCACCAACGGAGGCGGCGGCTGGGGTGATCCCCGCGAACGGGATCCGGAGGCCGTCCGCCGCGACGTCCGGGACGGCTACGTCACCATCGAGGGTGCCGCACACCACTACGGGGTGGTCGTGACCGGCGATCCCGAAACCGACCCGGAAGGTGTACGTATCGACGCCGATGCCACGGCACGGCTGCGGTCCGTAGAAGGGAACGTCCGATGAACGACCAGGGCTGCGTGGTCGTCACCGGAGGCGGTTCGGGCATCGGCCGAGCCTGCGCGCTGCGCCTCGCCGGATCCTGCCTGCCGGTCGCCGTCCTCGACCAGGACGGCGACACGGGCGGCGAGACGCTCGCGGAGATCGAGAAGGACGGCGGCGCGGGGCTGGCGTTCGCGCTCGACGTCACCGACGACGATGCCGTCGCGGGCGCTGTCCGCGACACCGTGGCCGCGTTCGGACCGCCCCGCGTGCTGGTCAACTGCGCGGGTATGGGTGTGCGCAAGGACCTGCTGGGCACGAGCGTGGCGGAATGGCGCAGGGTGGTCGACGTCAACCTCACGGGCTACTTCATCCTGCTCCGCCACGTCGTCCCCCCGATGCGGGACAGTGGTGGCGGGTCGATCGTGCAGATCGCATCGATCGCAGGCCACATCGGCTACGGGTACCCGTCGTACACGGCGGCGAAGGGCGGAGTGCTCGCGATGACTCGCCAGCTTGCCGGCGAACTGGCGCCCGACCGGATCCGGATCAACTCGGTCAGCCCGGGAGTCGTGCGGACCGGACTCAACCGGGACACGCTGTCGCAGCAGACAATCCGGGACGCCACGCTCGGCAACATCCCGGTGGGCCGGCTCGGCGACCCGGGAGACATCGCCGGGGCGGTCGCCTTCCTCGCGGGACCCGACGCGGAGTTCGTCACGGGAGCTGACCTGGTGGTGGACGGCGGGATGATCAGCCGTATCCACTGGGGCCAAGTGGGCGAGCGGTTCGGCAACTTCCACGCGGAGCGTTGACGGATGGCCCGGGCGCCGTCGCCCGGGCCATCCCTCAGGCACTCAGCCCACCGTCCACGACGAGTACCTGCCCGGTCAGGGCCCGCACATTGGTGCGCGGAGACGGAGAACGTCACTGGCCGACGGATCCAGTTTTTGAGTTATGATTCAATAACAGGGCGAGGCCCCGACGAGGAGAGGCGGGAACCATGGACCTCCCACTCCGAGACCACGTCGCCGTTGTCGCCGGAGCGACCCGCGGCTGTGGCCGTGCCATCGCCGTGGAGCTGGGCGCTCTCGGTGCCACCGTGTTCGCGGCAGGACGCTCCACACGGGAGCGGCGCAGCGCGCTGGACAGGCCGGAGACGATCGAGGGGACCGCCGAACGCGTCAGTTCCGCCGGCGGTCGAGGTATCCCAGTCCGGTGCGATTTTCTCCGACAGGAAGACATCACCGCGCTGCGTGACGAGGTCGCTGCGCGGACCGGTGGACACCTGGACGTGCTGGTCGACGACGTCTGGGGCGGTGACCCCCTCATCGAATGGGACGGACCGTTCTGGGAGCAGGACCTCGAACGCGCCGTGCACGTGTGGCGCAACGGTCTCGAGACCCATCTGCGCACCGTGCACACGTTGCTGCCGCTGCTGGTCTCCCGCGCGGGCGGCCTCCTGGTCGAGGTCACCGACGGCGTCGCGGACGGCAACTCGGGATCGCTGGTCTATGACCAGGTCAAGTGTGGCGTGCGCAGGCTCGCCAGCGGACTGGCGGAGCAGCTTCCGGCCCACGCGGCCACGTCGGTCGCCGTGACACCGGGTTTCCTGCGTTCCGAAGCCATGCTCGACCACTTCGGGGTCGCCGAGAACGGCTGGCGCGACGCGATCCGGACCGATCCGCATTTCGTCCTGTCGGAGACGCCACGTTACCTCGGCCGGGGAGTCACCGCGCTGGCCGCGGACCCGGACCGTTCCCGCTGGAACGGCCAGGTCGTCACGTCACACGCCCTGGCTGACTGCTACGACCTCACCGATGTCGACGGTTCGCGGCCGGACTGGCCGCGGTGGATGCGTGAGGTCGTGGCCACGGGTACCGATCCCTCGGAAATCGATGTCAGCTCCTACCGCTGAGCCCGCTGCGATGCCGGGGTGCGGCGGCGGCTGCGAGGCAGGCGGTGGCCGCAGTGGCCGCGGCGGCGAGGTAGCCGGCGGAGAAGGTGCCGAGTTGGCCGAGGGTAAGGGTGGTGGCGACCGTGGCCAGAACGGCGAGTCCGGTGGCCGACCCGAGTTCCTGGGCGGTGTTGACCAGGCCGGTTGCGCGGCCGTGGTCGCTTTCGGGCACGGCCGTGGCCAGCGAGCAGGTGGGGGCGTAAAACAGCCCGTTGCCAATGCGAGCAGCGCCAGTCCCGGCAGGACGAACTGAGCAGCACACAGCAACGACAACAGCACCACACCGGCACGCGTCCACCCCGCCGTGGCGACCATCCCCGGCCCCCTCGGTTTCCGTATTGCCACTCAGCAATTCAACCTGTACTGAATCGAGACTCAATATCTCCCGTTGCGCTGTCCACAGTGCTCCGCGCCCCTGCGCTCGAACACGCCGCCGACGGCTGGTTCACTGACTCCATGGCACGCCCGCGGAAGGTCTCCGACGCCGAGCTGCTCGCCGCCTGCGCGAGCGCGATCGGCCTGCACGGGCCCGGATTCACGCTGGCGCACGTCGCTGCCGCCGCCGACGTCTCCGTCGGGACCGTCGTCGGGCGCTTCGGCTCCAAGCACCAGCTGCTCGTCACGCTCATGGAGACGGAGACCGCGACGCTGGGGCAGCGGATGCGTGCCGCGGGCGAGAAGGCGGCGAACCCGGTCGATGCGGTGAAAGCCGCCGTCCTGGCGACATCCGACGGCATCGACGACCCCGCCACCACGGCGAACCACCTCGCACAGCTGGGTGCGGACCTCGCCGACCCCGACCTGCGACGCCGACTGGCCGCACATCGGCAGGTCATCCGGACGGTGCTGACCGAGTTGGTGGCGACCGCCGGGCTACCGTCGGCGCCCCCTCCCCGGCAGGCCGGCGCCATGCTGGCCGCGCTCGTGCACGGCGCTCAGGTCGACTGGGCACTTCAGCCGAAGGGCAGCCTGCACAAGCGAATCCGCCGGGACGTCGACATCCTGCTGGACGGCTGGGCCCGGACCGAGAAACGGTAGTCGAGCATCACCAGGCGTCGAGCACCTTCGATGAGATGAATCCGCGGGCCGGAGCGCCGAAATCCCGGCAACCGGCCGGGTGCCGTTCTTGGCCATCCCTTCGGCTGACGGAAGTGGCCGACGGAATCCCCACCGCGACACGCTGGGTCCGCTGAGCCGAGGCACGGCTGTGGCAGCCGACGAGCCGCGAGGCCGACCACCGGCTGACTCCGCGCTACTGGTTGGCCACGGGCCGTCGCCCCGGCCGCGGGAGCTCAGAGAATCCCCAGGTCACAGGCGAGCCGGCAAGGGGACTCGAACCCCTGACCTACTGTTTACAAGACAGTTGCTCTACCAACTGAGCTATGCCGGCCTGGCCCGCGGTCCGACGGGCCCGCGCCCACTATATAGACCGCGCCACTCGGCGATGCCGAACGCCCTGGCAGCGAGCTACATTGGCGGCGGCCCCGGTGAAGATCGAACGTGGTGAACGCCACTCCGCTGAATCTGCAACGGGCGGGGTGGGCTGGTCGATGGTCTCCCGGGAACTGCGAGGAGGTAGGGAATGAAGATCGGCTCGCGCGGGCGGGCGGCGGCCAACCGCCGGCACGCGTGGCAGATCCTGGAGGCACCGGCCGAGGACCACCACGACAAGCAGAGCGCCCGCCGTCGGCGCGGGCGTGAGACGCGCGAGCGCGCCTGGCACATCCTCGAGGCTCCCACCGGCGAGCTGCCCGCCGTCGAGACCACCACGGCCATGGGCCCGGAGGTGGTCGACGAGGCCACCGTGCACTTCGTCCTCGACCTGGCGCTCCGCATCGGCGAGGTGCAGATGGCCAACGGTGCGGGCGCCTCCGACGCGACCGCCACGATCCTCGCCATCACCGGCGCGCTCGGCCTGCCGCACTGCGAGGTGGACGTCATCTTCACCTCGATCACGGTCAGCTGCCACCGCGGCAGCGACCTGCCTCCGGTCACCGCCCTGCGCGTGGTGCGTTCCCGCAGCCTCGACTACACCCGCCTCTCGAACACCGAGCGCCTCGTCCAGCGGCTCATCCGGCGGCAGATCAGCCCCGAGGACGCCTACACCGAACTGCACTACATCACGGACGCCAAGCATCCCTACCCGCGCTGGGTGTCCACGCTGGCGTGGGGTGGCATGGCCGCCTGCATCGCGATCCTGCTGGGCGGTGACCATTGGACGGCGCTCATCGCGTTCGGTATCAGCGCGCTCGTCGACCGCGTCGGCAGGCTGGTCAACAAGACCCGGCTGCCGTTCTTCTTCCAGCAGGTCATCGGCGGCCTGGCCGCCACGCTGACGGCCATCCTCGTCGTCAACGTCGAGCTGGTCCCGCTGGAGAGACCGACCCTGGTCGTCGGTGCGGCCCTGACGGTGCTGCTGTCCGGGCTGTCCACGGTGTCCGCGGTGCAGGACGCCATCACCGGCTACTACGTGACGGCCGCGGGACGCAGCCTCGAAGTGATGCTGATGAGTGCCGGACTCATCACCGGTGTCGCGTTCGGCCTCGAGCTGGCGTCCTCGCTCGGCGCCGAGCGCACGCCACCGCCCTCGACGTCGGTGCTCGACCCACCCGACGTCTACGTCGTGATGCTGGCGGGCTCGGGCGCCGCCGCCTGCTTCGCGCTCGCGTCCTACTCCCGGTTGCGTCCGCTGCTGGTCGCCGGCGTGGCGGGGGCCGTGGGCGCCGCCACCTTCGGCATCCTGCGGGTGTTCGAGGTCGACCAGATCACCGCGTCCGGCGTGGCCGCCACCCTCGTCGGTCTCGGCGGCGGCGTGATGTCCCGCAGGCTGCGGGTCACGCCGCTGGTCGTCGCTGTGTCCGGTATCACCCCGCTGCTTCCCGGCTTCTCCACCTACAGCGGCCTGTCGCAGCTCGCCAGTGGCGGCAGTCTGGTGACGTTGATGTCGGCGGTCGCGATTGGGCTGGCACTGGCCGCGGGAGTGGTTCTCGGCGAGTTCCTCGCGCAGCCGTTGCGCACCGGTCTGGGCCGCCTGGAACGCAAGCTCGCCGGCCCCCGCATGGCCGGTCCGCTGGATCCTGGACGGCGTCTCGACTGACCGGATCGCGATAGTGTTCTAGGTATGCCAGCAGCGGAAACGACGGAGCATTCGCACGCACGGGCCGAGTTCGTGGTAGTCGCCAACCGGCTACCCGTCGACCTGGAGCGCTCCGCGGACGGCACCCAACGCTGGACGCAGAGCCCCGGCGGACTCGTCTCGGCGCTCGAGCCCTTCCTCCGGTCCCGCAAGGGCGCCTGGGTCGGCTGGCCCGGTGTGCCCGACGTGGACGTGGACGAGTTCACCGACGAAGGGCTGGTGCTCCACCCGGTCTCCCTGAGCTCCGCCGAAGTACGCGACTACTACGAGGGGTTCTCCAACGCCACGCTGTGGCCGCTCTATCACGACGTCGTGGCCAGGCCGATCTTCGACCGGAGCTGGTGGGAGAGCTACGTCCGCGTCAACCGCCGCTTCGCCGAGGCCGCGGCGGCGGTCGCGGGCGAGCGGGCCACGGTGTGGGTGCAGGACTACCAGCTGCAGCTGGTCCCCACCATGCTCCGGGAGCTGCGGCCCGACCTGCGCATCGGCTTCTTCCTGCACATCCCGTTCCCGCCGGTGGAGCTGTTCATGCAGCTGCCGTGGCGGGCCGAGATCGTGCGCGGCCTGATCGGCGCCGACCTGGTGGGCTTCCACCGGCCCGGCGGTGCGCAGAACTTCCTGTGGCTGGCCCGCCAGCTCATCGGCCTCGAGCCCAGCCGGGGTGCCGTCGGCGTGCGGTCCAGGCCCGGCATGGTGCAGGTCGGTGACCGGACGGTCCGCGTGGGCGCGTTCCCGATTTCCATCGACGCGGCCGGTCTCGACTCGCTGTCCCGGACCAAGGCCGTCGGTGAGCGCGCCGCGCAGATCCGCGCCGACCTCGGCGACCCGAAGAAGGTCCTGCTCGGCGTCGACCGGCTCGACTACACCAAGGGCATCGACCTGCGCCTGCAGGCCATGCACGAGCTCCTGCAGGAGGGCCGGATCAAGCCGGACGAGGTCACGTTCGTCCAGCTGGCCACGCCGAGCCGGGAGCGGGTGGAGCACTACCAGCGCATGCGCGGCGAGATCGAGCAGATGGTCGGGCGCATCAATGGCGAGTTCGCCCGTGTCGGTCACCCGGTCGTGCACTACCTGCACCAGTCGGTGAACCGGACGGAGCTCGCCGCGTTCTTCTCCGCCGCCGACGTCATGGTGGTCACCCCGCTGCGCGATGGGATGAACCTCGTGTGCAAGGAGTACGTCGCATGCAGGCACGACCTGGGCGGTTCGCTCGTCTTGTCCGAGTTCGCCGGCGCGGCGGCGGAGCTGAGCAGCGCTTTTCTGGTGAACCCGCACGACCTTGACGGGGTGAAGAACGCCCTGGAGGCGGCTATTACGCTCGACCCCGCTGAGGGTCGGCGTAGGATGCGCGCCTTGCGTCGTCAGGTCCTCACGCACGACGTCGACAGGTGGGCGCGTTCGTTCCTCGAAGCTCTCGGGTCCGAGCCGGCCGCCTGACCCCGCTTCGACCACCCTGGAAGCTCCCGAGGAGGAGTGTTGACCGCCGAGGCCCTGCCCGCTGAGCTGCGGCGTGCGATCGTGCAGATCGCCCGCACGCCGCGCCTGCTGGTCGCCTGCGACTACGACGGCACGCTGGCTCCGATCACGGCCAACCCCGACGAGGCCCGTCCCCGGCCGGAATCGGTGTTCGCGCTGCGATCGCTCGCCGGACTGCACGAGACCACCACCGCGGTGATCTCGGGCCGTGCCCTGCGTGACCTCGCCACGCTGTCCCGCCTGCCCGCCGAGGTCCACCTCGTCGGCAGCCACGGCTCCGAGTTCGACATCGGCTTCGTGCACGAGCTCGACCCCGAGGCGCGGCGGCTGCACCGCAGACTCGAGCAGGAGCTGGAGCGGATCACCGAGGGGGTGCCCGGAGCGTCGCTTGAGGCCAAGCCAGCCAGCATCGCGGTGCACGTCCGCAGGGCGGAACGGGACGCCGCGCACCGGATCCTCCAGGAAGTCCACAATGGTCCGTCCACGTGGGAGGGCGTCTCGACGACCGACGGCAAGGAGGTCGTGGAGCTCTCGGTCGTGCAGACCGACAAGGGCAACGCACTGGACACCCTCCGTCACCAGGTCGGCGCCACCGCGGCGATGTTCCTCGGCGACGACGTCACCGACGAGAAGGCGTTCGCGCGGCTGACCGGGCCGGACCTCGGCGTGAAGGTCGGCGACGGGGAGAGCCTGGCGCAGTACCGCGTCGCCGACACGGTCGACGTGGCGACGATCCTCGCCTTCCTGCTCGAGGAGCGGCGGAACTGGCTGTACGGCGAGCAGTCGCCACCCATCGAGCGGCTCACGATGCTGGCGTGCGAGCGCTCGGTGGCCCTGCTGACGCCCGACGCCAAGCTGACGTGGCTGTGCCACCCCGGCCCGGACGCGCCCGCGGTGTTCGCCGACCTGCTCGGCGGGCCCGCGGCGGGGCACTTCACGATCAACCCGCACCGCAACGGGCTCCCGCTGGGGCAGCGCTACCTGCCGAACACGATGACCGTGGAGACGCGGTGGTCGCGGCTGCTGGTCACCGACTACCTGGAGCCGGAGAGCCCGCCGCACCGCACCGACCTCGTGCGCGTCATCTCCGGCGAGGCCACGGCTTCGGTCGTGTTCGCGCCGAGGCCGGAGTTCGGCGGTGTGCCCGTCCGGTTGCTGCAGGAGGAAGACGGCCTGCGTGTGCTGGGCACGTCCGAGCCGTTCGTCCTGCGGGCACCCGGCGTGCAGTGGGAGATCACGAGCGACGGGCTGCACGACACGGCGACCGCGCTGGTGCAGCCCACCCCGGACGCTCCGGTGGTGCTCGAGCTGCGCTGCGGCACCACCGACCTCGGCCCGCACGAGCTGCCCGAGCTGGACCGGCGGGCCAGGGCGGGCGCGCACTGGAGCAAGTGGGCGACCTCCTTGAAGCTCCCCAGCGTGGAGCCGGAGCTGGTGACGCGCTCGGCGCTGACCCTGCGCGGGCTGGTCGACGCGGAGACCGGCGGCATCATGGCCGCGGCCACCACGTCGCTGCCGGAGGAGATCGGCGGCGTCCGCAACTGGGATTACCGGTACTGCTGGGTCCGCGACGGCGCGATGACCGCGCGCGAGCTGGTCGAGCTCGGCTCGATCGAGGAGGCCGAGGGTTTCCTGCGCTGGCTGCACGGGGTGCTGTCCACGCTCGCCGGGCCCGAGCGGCTGCACCCGCTGTACACGCTCTCCGGGACGCAGCTCGGCGCCGAGGCCGTGATCGACTCGCTGCCGGGTTACAAGGGCTCCCGGCCGGTGCGCGTCGGCAACCTGGCCAACCACCAGGTGCAGCTCGACGTGTTCGGCCCGGTGGTGGAGCTCGTGGTGACGCTGGCCGAGGCACGGGGCGAGCTGCGGGACGAGGACTGGCAGATGGTGCGCGCGATGGCCGAGGCGGTGAAGCGGCGCTGGGCGGAGCCCGACCACGGCATCTGGGAGGAGCGGCACATCCCGCGGCACCGGGTGTACTCGCGGGTCATGTGCTGGGTGACGATCGACCGCGCCATCAAGCTTGCCGAGGTCTACCACCGGGAGGTCCCGGCAGGCTGGCCCGAGCTGCGTGACGAGATCGCGCACGACGTCCTCACCAACGGGTGGAACGACGAGGTGCGGGCGTACACCACCGCCTACGACGGCACCGACCTCGACGCGGCCTCGCTGTTCGTCGGTCTCGCCGGGCTGCTCGACCCGCAGGACGAGCGCTTCCAGTCCACGGTGACCGCGATCGAGGCGGAGTTGCGCAGCGGGTCGACGGTGTACCGCTACCGGCGGGACGACGGGCTGCCCGGCGACGAGGGCGGCTTCCACCTGTGCGCGGCCTGGATGATCGAGGCGTACCTGCTGACGGGCAGGCGCACCGAGGCGGAGGAACTGTTCGAGCAGCTGGTGGACGCGGCCGGGCCGACGGGCCTGCTGCCGGAGCAGTACGACCCGATCGCGGAGCGGTCGCTGGGCAACCACCCGCAGGCCTACTCGCACATCGGCCTGATCCGCTGCGCCCGCCTCCTGTCCCAGTAACCCTGTTGGCAGTGAATGGCACATTGCCTGCGTTGAAGGCAGGCAATGTGCCATTCACTGCTGTAGTTTCACGCCGCATCGCCCAGTCTGACGGGTGGGCGCGGCCGGGCTGACGCAGCGCGATATGCGGTTCGCAACTCGCGAAGCACCGCTGCGGTGTCGTTCAACAGCCGCGAAGGCAGGGTTTGCACGACGCTGACACCAGCCTCCGCGTAGCGCGTGTTCCGCGCGAGAGTTCTGGCATAGTCCGCGCCGTAGAAGTGGAACTCCACAGAATCGATCTCCCAGCCGAGGCCGACGTCGTCCCACCACGCGTCAGGGCAGGCGATGTACCGGCCGCTCCGATCGAAGATGTCCCGGTTCCAATGCGTCGGCTGAACTTCCAAACCGGCGGCGACACGGCGCGCATGGAACTCTGCGACGGATCGGACATGGTTGATCTCCGCGAGCACTCGCCGCGGAATGGCCGTCCCCCGCTTGGTTCCGCGGTCGAGTTCGTATGACAATGCACGCGGTGCGCATCGTCCACGCTGCACGGCTTCGACAAGGAGCGTCACCACCGGTTCGAACGCTCTCAACTGTCGGGCGGCGTCGGTGACCGACCGTATGAGTGGTGCCAGGGGGAGATCGGCCCGGAACACCGGGGCCGGCATTCGCCACGTTCGCTCGACGGTGAGGAACTCGCTGCTGATGGCCTTGTATCTCTGTGGCAGGAGTACGTGAACTCGGCCGTCGAGCGGTAGCCTGGCCGCCCGCAAGCCATGGCGACGACATGCCTCGGCTCCGGTGAGTACCCCACGCGAACCGCAATACAACATCGCTGCGACAGCCTTCTGGTCCGCGGTGGGCGAGGACTTCTGTAACACGACGACGCCGGGCAACAGCCGCTGCCAAGGCCCGTCCGGCAGGCACCTCCGATACACGGTGCTGCTCGACATGCCCATCGCCTCGAGCTCGGCTGCCCTGATAACGCCAAGCCAGCTTCGTTCCACGAGAGTTTCCGGCCGGTCGGCCCATCTTCCCCTTTTCACGCACCGAATACTCGGCCGACAGGGGTACTCGCAGAATCCCGGCTTCGCCAACCTGTGGACAACCCTCACCCTGTGGATAGTTCAGCCGGGCAGTGAATGGCACATTGCCTGCGCTCAACGCAAGGAATGTGCCATTCACTGCCCGGGGACAACAGGGGGTTAGCCGCCGGCTACGGAGGGGATGATGACGATCTCGGTGCCGGGGCGCAGGTGGGTGGCCGGGCCGTCGAGGCGGCGGCACTCCTCGCCGTCGACGTAGAAGTTCACGTACCGGCGCAGGGTGCCCCGCTCGTCCCGCAACCGGCGCTCCAGCCCGGGGTACCGGCGCGCGAGGGCGTCGAGCGCCTCCCCCAGCGTCGCGGCGGTGACCTCGACCCTCGCCTTCCCCTCCGCGAGCCCGCGCAGCACCGACGGCAGGCCCACCGAGACGGTCGAAACGGCGGCGTCCACTCAGATCACCGCGGCCCGCACGCAGAACACATCGGGCAGGTGCGCCGCGACGAGGCTCCACGTCTCGCCTTCGTCCGGGCTTCCCCACACCTCGCCCGACCGGGAGCCGAAGTAGATGCCAGCCGGGTCGGCGTCGTCCGCGCACATGGCGTCCCGCATCACCGCCGACCAGAAACCGGCCTCCGGCAGCCCCTTCGCCAGGCCGGTCCACGTGGCCCCCGCGTCCTCGCTGCGGTACACGCGGCACCGGCCGTCCGGCGGGAACCGCATCATCGAGGAGTCGATCGGGAAGTTGTACACGACCTCGGGCCGGTGCGGGTGCGCGACGATCGGGAATCCGAAGTCCACCGGCAACCCGCCCGCGATCGACCGCCACGACGCCCCGCCGTCGTCGCTGCGGTAGACACCGCCGTGGTTCTGCAGGTACTGCCGGTCGGGGTCGGTGGCGTCGACGGCGACCTTGTGCACGCACTGCCCGTATTCCGGGTACTGCTGGTCCTCCGGCATGAAGTCCGCCTTGATCCCGCTGTTGGACGGGTGCCAGGTGTGGCCGCCGTCCTCGGTGCGGTACACGCCGCCGGTGGACATCGCCACGCTCATCCGCCGTGGGTCGGACGGGTGCGGCAGGATCGTGTGCAGGACCTTTCCGGCGCCGCCCGGCTCCCAGCGCTCCCGGTGCGGGTGCTCCCACAGCGCGCGCACGAGCTGGTACGAGCGGCCACCGTCCTCGGACCGGAACAGCGCCGAGGGCTCCACTCCCACGTGGACGACGTCCGGCTCCGGGCCGTACGCGAACTGCCACACGCCCTCCAGCGCGGCGCCGGTGTCGGCCGGGAACGCCACCGGCGCGTCGTCGGGCTCGCTCCACGTGGCCCCGAGGTCGTCGCTCGTCACGACCGTGGGTCCGAAGTGACTGTTGAGCACCCCCGCGGACAGCCGCGGCGTGCCCCGCCGCAGGTCGATACCGATCGCCTTCACGTCCGCCACCGGGAACAGCGGACCGCTCAGGTCCCACGTACGTCTGTCGCGGCTCCGCGCGAGCCAGAGCCCCTTGCGGGTGCCGATCGCCAGCAGCGTCTCCATCATCGTCTCCCCTGGTGAGCGCTTGTGAGCAGAGTCACAACGCACCGTACGCCCGGGCACCGACATTCCGGAACGCCCGAGCGCCCCGAGGGCAAGACTGGGGCGTGACGACCGTGCCGACGACCGGCCAGCCCGCGCTCGAACGGCCCGATCTCGGGGGTGCCGACGCCGCCGAGTTACTGGCCGGGCTGTACGACGCGCACGCCAGGGGCCTGCACCGGTACCTGTCCCGCAGGCTGGCTCCGGCCACGGCGGACGACCTGGTGGCGGAGACCTTCCTCGCCGCATGGGCGGGCCGCGCCGACTACGACCCGGCTCGGGGTACCGCGCGGGCGTGGCTGTACGGCATCGCCACGAACCTGCTCCGCAGGCACGCCCGCCAGGAGGTGCGCGGCCTGCGCGCGCTGGCGCGGGCGAACGGGAGGGCGGCGATCACCGAACCGCTCGACACGGCCGCGGCCAGCAGGGTCGACGCCGAGGAGGTGCTCGGCACCGTCGCGGGCACGCTCGCCGGGCTGCGCCGCGAGGAACGGGACGTGCTGCTGCTCGTGGCCTGGGCCGAGCTCACCCCGGCGGAGGCGGCCGACGCCCTCGGCATCCCGCCCCGGACGGCCCGCACCAGGCTGCACCGGGCCCGCACCAGGCTCCGGAACCGGCTGATGACCGAGGAGGCCGACCGTGACTGACGTCGACGAGCTGATCCGGCGACTCCGCTCCGGCGGCCCGGCCATGTCCGAGCGGGCGTTCGCCTCGGGCCGCGAACGCCTGCTCGACGCGATGGCGAGCGAGCGGGCGCCCCGCCGCGCCCGGCGGCGCCTGCTGCCGGTGGCCACCGCGGCCTCGATCGCCGTCCTGGCCGCCGGGGTGGTGGCGCTGTCCGGCGCACCGGCGACCGCACCGCCCGCGAGCCCGCCGGGCACCGCCGAGGCCCCACCGCACGCCCGCCCACTGCCGCCCCTTTCCGACACCCCGCGCAACGAGGCCGGGACGCTCGGCACGGACATCTCGGACCTGCCGGTGCCACCCGGCGACTACCTGTACATCGAGGAGCGGACGACGGGACTTCACCGCGACGAGGTGACCCGGACGTGGATCCCCGCCGACCGTTCCGGCACGTGGCAGCGCACGACCGGGGACGGCACCGTGCGCGGTCCTGGTGGGCGGTTCGATACGAAGAACGTGGGCTGGCGGCACCCGGACGCCGCGTTCGCCGCCGGGCTGCCGCGCGACGCGCGAGCGCTTTACCGGCAGCTGGCGGCCGACCAGTGGCCGCGCGTGGACGCGCAGGCCGAGGCCTTCCACAAGATCACCGGGCTGCTCGCCGAAGCCGTGCCCGCCGACCTGCGCCGGGCGCTGTACGGGGCACTCGGCTACCTGCCGGACGTCACGGTCGAGCGCGGCGCGAGGACGGCCGACGGCCGCCCCGCCGTCGGGGTCCGTATCGACGAACGCCCACTGCACCGGCGTGTGCTGCTGGTCGGCCCGGAGACGGGGTTGCCGATCGGCAGCAGGCTGGTCCAGCTGGTCGACGCGCGCTCAGCCGCGGACGGGCACCTGGTGCGCGCGGGCACCGTCGTCGCCGAGAGCACCGTCCGGTACGCGGTGGTAGGCCAACTGGGTGACAAGCCGTGATGCGGGCCACGGCGAGGGAAATACCAGGTGAGGGCCGGGTCGCTCGTCGGGGGGCGGCCCGGCCCCTCATCGCACCGGCACGTGCCGGACCGCGTTCAGCGCGCTGCCGACGTCGCCGACCTCCAGCACCCGGATGCCGTCGGGCAGCGGCCCCGGATCGGGCGGGACGAGCGCGTGCGTGAAGCCCAGCCGCACGGCCTCCGCGAGTCTCCTGCCCACGCCGGTGACCCGGCGCACCTCCCCGGCCAGCCCGACCTCGCCGATGGCGACCAGCCGAGGCGACAGGGCCTCGTCCCGGAAGCCCGACCACAGCGCGAGCGCGATCGCGAGGTCGACGGCGGGTTCGGTGACCTTCATGCCGCCGACCGTCGCGGTGTAGACGTCCTTCTTCCCGAAGACCATGCCGCCGCGTTTGTCGAGCACCGCGAGCACCATGCCCACCCGCGCGGAGTCCAGGCCACTCACCGCTCGCCGCGGCTGCGCGAGCGTGGTGTCCGCGACGAGGGCCTGCACCTCGCCGAGCAGTGGGCGCTTGCCCTCGACGGTGACGGTGACGGCGGTGCCGGGCACGGCCTCGGCGTGCCGGTTGAGGAACAGCCCCGACGGATCGGGCACGCCGACGATGCCGTCGTCGCGCAGTTCGAAGCAGCCGATCTCGTCGGCGGCGCCGAAGCGGTTCTTCACTCCGCGCACCATCCGCAGGGTCGAGTGCCGGTCGCCCTCGAAGTGCAGTACGACGTCGACGAGGTGTTCCAGCAGGCGCGGGCCGGCGACCGAGCCCTCCTTCGTGACGTGCCCGACCAGCACGACGGGCAGCCCGCGTTCCTTGGCCAGCGCCACCAGTCCCGCCGCCACCGCACGCACCTGCGTGACCCCGCCGGGAGCGCCCTCGGCCTGCGGGGAGGCCATGGTCTGCACCGAGTCGACGATCAGCACGCCGGGCTTGACGTCGTCGACGTGCCCGAGCAGCGCGGACAGGTCGCTCTCCGCGGCCAGGTACATGCGGTCGTGGACGTTGCCGGTGCGCTCCGCGCGGAGCCGCACCTGGCCCGCCGACTCCTCACCCGTGACGTAGAGCGCCGGGCCCGCGGTCTCCCCCGCCGCCCAGCGGTAGGCCACCTCGAGCAGGAGGGTCGACTTGCCGACTCCGGGCTCACCGGCGAGCAGCACCACCGCGCCGGGCACGAGCCCGCCGCCGAGCACGCGGTCGAGTTCGGACACCCCGGTGGGCCGGGCGCGAGACGCCTCGACGTCCACCTCGCCGATGGGCCGCGCGGGCGCGCTCGGCGCGCCGGCCGCCACGCGGGCGATGGCCGGACGGGTGTCCCCGCGTTCCTCGATGGTGCCCCAGGCGTGGCACTCCGGGCAGCGGCCGACCCACTTCGCGACCTCGAGGCCGCACTCCGCACAGCGGTAGCTGATCGCTTTCTTCGCCACGGCCCGACGTTATCGGCAGGGGCCGACAGTCAGTGCTCCTCCGCCCCGCCGCCGTGCTCTTCCTCGCGGGGGTGCGCCGGCGCGGCGATCGGCATGTCGAGCGTGACGGACCCCGCCTCGCGGAAGACGAGGGTGACCTGGATGGTCTCGCCGGGCCGCAGGCCGTAGGTCAGCCCCTGCAGCGTCATCTCGGCGTGCAGGTGGCTGTCCAGCTCGGTCTCGACGGGGCTGATCGTCAGCGCGCCCTGGCCGGGGATGGTGCGCTCGCCGTCGATCACGACCTGCTGCGCGAACTGCGACCTGGCCGACACCAGCTGGTCGTCGGTCAGCCCCTGGTTGGTGATCACCATCTCGGCCTCGGCGTCGGAGCCCGCCGGGTAGTAGGAGGCACCCTCCTGGCTGGCGTCCTCGGGGTACAGCAGCTCAGCGTCCCGGACCGTGATGCTGTCGGCGGTGGCCATCGCGCCGTTGACCGCCGCCTCCATGGTGTCGGTCTGGGTGATCTGCCCGGCACTGCACCCCGCGAGGACCACGGCGGCAGCGCAGCCGAACGCGGCGGCACCCACCCTCCGGCGCTGTGTCATCTCTGCGAGTCCCTCCTAGCTGGGTCCGACCCTGGGCGCAGACTATCCGGCGCCTTGGCGAGCGGCGTCACGTGGTAGCGGATCAGTGGCGGCCGCCACCTCGGGGCCACCCCCGCGACCCAAGATCAATTGTCCACAATGGAAATTCGTGGATCATGCGGAGCCCGTCCCGCCCACCTGCGTGAGTATGCCCAACGCCGGTTTGTCAACCCCCGTCCGCGCCGTGATCAGGCCATTGACCTGCGAGGACGATCTCGGGTGGCTGGTTCCCCGCCGAGCCTCCGTGCTAGGATGGACACAGCGAAAGGGGCAGAGGACACATGGTTTTCAAGGTCGGAGAGACCGTCGTCTACCCGCACCACGGTGCCGCACTCATCGAAGCGATCGAGACCCGAGTGATCAAGGGCGAGGAGAAGCAGTACCTCGTCCTCAAGGTCGCGCAGGGGGATCTGACCGTTCGCGTACCCGCAGACAACGCCGAGATCGTCGGCGTGCGTGACGTCGTGGGACAGGACGGGCTCAACCGCGTCTTCGACGTGCTGCGTGCTCCCCACACCGACGAGCCGACGAACTGGTCTCGGCGGTACAAGGCCAACCTCGAGAAGCTCGCCTCGGGCGATGTGAACAAGGTGGCCGAAGTGGTGCGCGACCTCTGGCGGCGTGAGAAGGACCGCGGCCTGTCCGCGGGCGAGAAGCGCATGCTGGCGAAGGCGCGACAGATCCTGGTGAGCGAGCTGGCCCTGGCCGAGGGGACGGACGAGGGCAAGGCCGAGGTCCTGCTCGACGAGGTCCTCGAGACCGCGGTGGTCTAGCGGCGCTCCGACGGATACGGTCTGCGATCACTCTGAACGTCGTCGCACTGGTCCCGCTCGACGCCGGGGACGCGAATTCACCGGGGGCACTGCTCCTGGCTCGAGACGAGCCCCTGGTGCGGCATGCCGTGCGTGGTCTGCTGCGGGCGGGTTGCGTCGATCAGGTGATCGTGGCCGTGCCGCCTGCGCAACTCGACGCGTGCACCACCGCGCTCGAACCGGTGGACGACGCGCGCATGAAGATCATCACCGCGGGTGCCGACCGCACCGGAACCGTGCGGTCGGCGCTCACCGGTGAGATCGGGCCGTCCGATGTCGTGCTCGTGCACGATCCGGAGCGGCCGTTCACTCCGGCCTCCACCATCGCCGCCGTGGTGGAGGCGATCCGCGCGGGCGCACCCGCCGCGATTCCCGTCGAACCGGTCACCGACACCATCAAGGTGATCGGGTCCGACGACGTGGTCCAGGGCACCCGCGACCGCTCCCGGCTCAGATCGGCGCAGAGCCCGCGCGGTTTCCGGGCCGACGTGCTGCTCGAGGCGGCCGGGACCGACCCGCTCACCGAACTCCGCCACGAGGTCCGCCTCGTGGAGGGGGACCCGCTGGGCAGGCGGCTCGCCACCCCGTTCGACGTGACCGTGATGGAGGCTCTGCTGACCGGCGAGGGGACCACGTGAGGATCGGGCAGGGCGTCGACGTCCATCCCGTCGAGGCCGGCCGGGACTGCTGGATCGCGGGGCTGCGCTGGGAGGGTGTGGACGGCTGCGCGGGGCATTCCGACGGCGACGTCGCCGCGCACGCGCTGTGTGACGCGGTGCTCTCCGCCGCGGGCCTCGGCGACCTGGGCGCGGTGTTCGGCACCGGCGACCCGCGCTGGGCCGGCGCGCACGGGGCGGAACTGCTGGCTGAGGCGCGCAGGCGGATCGAGGCCGAGGGCCTGCGCGTGGGCAACGCGGCCGTGCAGGTGATCGGCAACGCGCCCCGCATCGGCAAGCGCCGGGAGGAGGCGCAGCGCGTACTCGGGGAGGCGCTCGGCGCGCCGGTCAACGTGTCCGGCACCACCACCGACGGTCTTGGCCTGACCGGCCGCGGCGAGGGCATCGCCGCCATCGCCAGTGCCCTCCTGCTTCCCGCCGAGAGCCGGTAGCCTGGTTCTGTGACGATTCAGGCGGTGATGTTCGACTTCTCCGGCACCCTCTTCCGGCTCGAACAGGACGACACCTGGCTGGCCGACCTGACCGACCACGGCGGCGACCCGCTGGACATCGAGGCGCAGGCCGAGCTCATGCGCCGGATGACGGCCCCCACCACGCTCCTGGTCGACCTCGACGAGGAGCACCGGCACGCCTGGGAGCACCGTGACCTCGACCCGGCCCTGCACAGCAAGGTCTACCTCGAGGTACTCCGGCGGTCGGGCGTGCCGCGCGCGGAGCAGGCCAAGGCGCTGTACAGCCGGCTGGTCGACCCCGCCGAGTGGACGCCGTACCCGGACACGGAGGCCGTCCTGAAGGCCGCCGCGGGCAAGGGCCTGCGGGTCGGCGTGCTCAGCAACATCGCCTTCGACATCCGGCCCGCCTTCACCGAGCGCGGCCTGGACGCGTACGTGGACGATTTCGTGCTCTCCTTCGAGGAGGGCGCGATCAAGCCGGACCCGGCACTCTTCCGGGTACTGCTGGACCGGCTCGACGTGGCCCCGGAGCACGCGCTCATGGTGGGCGACAGCGAGGAGGCCGACGGCGGCGCCCGCGCTCTGGGCTGCGCGTTCGCACTGGTGGAACCGCTGCCGACGGCCGAGCGCACCGACGGGCTGCTGACCGCCCTGCGCGAGCACTCCGTGCTCTGACCCGTACCATTTCGGGCGTGGCCCTACACCTTTACGACACCGCGACCCGGGAAGTGCGGGAGTTCGCCCCCGCACGCAGTGGAACGGCGTCCATGTACGTGTGCGGGGCCACGGTACAGGGCATTCCGCACATCGGTCACGTCCGCGGCGCCCTGAACTACGACGTGCTGCGCCGCTGGCTCGTCCACAGTGGACTCGACGTGCTGATGGTGCGCAACGTCACCGACATCGACGACAAGATCCTCACCAAGGCCGCCGACGCGGGCAGGCCGTGGTGGGAGTGGGCGGCCACGCACGAGCGCGCCTTCGAGGACGCCTACACCGCGCTCGGGTGCCTGCCGCCGTCGATCGCGCCCCGCGCCACCGGGCACGTCACGCAGATGATCGAGCTGATGCGGCGGCTGATCGACTCCGGCCACGCGTACGCGGCCGAGGGGAACGTCTACTTCTCCGTGACGTCGTTCCCCGACTACGGCAGGCTGTCCGGGCAGCGGCTGGACGAGATGCAGCAGGGGGAGACGCAGTCCGAGGGCAAGCGCGACCCGCGTGACTTCACGCTCTGGAAGCGCAGCAAGCCCGGCGAGCCGTCGTGGCCGACCCCGTGGGGGCCGGGCAGGCCGGGCTGGCATCTGGAGTGCTCGGCGATGGCGACCACCTACCTCGGTTCGGAGTTCGACATCCACGGCGGCGGGGTCGACCTGGTCTTCCCGCACCACGAGAACGAGCGCGCACAGTCGCGGGCCGCCGGTGACGGATTCGCCCGGTTCTGGCTGCACAACGCGTGGGTGACGCTTTCCGGCGAGAAGATGTCGAAGTCGCTGGGCAACGTCGTCTCCATCCCGGAGATGCTGCGCCGCCATCGCGCGGTGGAGCTGCGCTACTACCTCATCCAGCCGCACTACCGGTCCACCATCGAGTACTCCGACGCCGCGCTGTCCGAGGCGGCGCAGGGCTACCGGCGGATCGAGCAGTTCCTCCGGCGGGTGGCGGGCAGCGCGGGCGAGGTGCGGACCGGCAAGGTGCCCATGGAGTTCGCCGAGGCGCTCGACGACGATCTGGGCACGCCGCAGGCCTTCGCCGTGCTGCACAACACCGTTCGCGACGGCAATGCGGCACTGGACGCGGGCGACTCCGCCCAGGCGATCGCCCTCGCGGAGAGCGTGCGGGCGATGACCGACGTGCTCGGGGTCGACCCGCTGTCCGCGCGGTGGGCCGAGCACGGTGGCGCCGAGGCGCAGGCGCTGGGCGAGCTCGTGCACGAACTGCTCGCCGCGCGGCAGCGCGCCCGCGCGGAGCGGGACTTCGCGACCGCCGACACCATCCGTGACCAGCTGACCCAGGCGGGGATCGCGGTGGAAGACACCCCTAGTGGTCCCATGTGGACAGTGAGAGACTGATCGATGGCAGGCAATTCCCGGCGCCGCGGCGCCGTGCGCAAGACCGGCACGAAGAAGGGCCAGGTCGTCGGTTCCGGCGGCCAGCGTCGCAAGAGCCTGCAGGGCAAGGGCCCCACGCCGCCCGCCGAGATGCGGCCGGGGCACCCCAAGCAGCGCCGTGCCGCCGCGGCCGCGAAGGCGGAGAAGAGCCGGACGAGGAAGCCGGAAGGCGGTCCCGAGGTCATCGCCGGGCGCAACCCGGTGGTGGAGGCGCTGCGGGCCGAGGTGCCGGCCACGGCGATGTACGTGGCGCTGAACGTGGACGCCGACGACCGGGTGACCGAGGCGGTGCGGATGGCCGCCGACCGCGGGATCTCGATCCTCGAGGTGCCGCGCGAGGAGCTGGACCGCAGGACGGGTGGTGCCCTGCACCAGGGGCTCGGTCTGCAGGTCCCCCAGTTCGAGTACGCGCATCCGGACGATCTGCTGACGACGGCGCGGAACTCGGGTGACGCGCCGCTGCTCGTCGCGCTGGACGGCGTGACCGACCCGAGGAACCTGGGCGCGGTGATCCGGTCAGCGGCCGCGTTCGGCGCCCACGGCGTGCTGCTGCCGAGCAGGCGGAGCGCGGGGATGACGGCGGTGGCGTGGCGGACCAGCGCGGGCGCCGCGGCGCGCCTGCCGGTGGCGATGGCGACGAACCTGACCCGGCAGCTGCGGTCGTACGCCGAGGAAGGGCTGATGGTGGTCGGCCTCGACGCGGACGGCTCGGTGGACATCGACTCGATGGATCTCGCCGTCGAGCCGCTGGTCGTGGTGGTCGGCTCCGAGGGCCGAGGGCTGTCCCGGCTGGTCCGTGAGACGTGTGACGTGACCGTCTCGATCCCGATGGCGGCGGGCGTGGAGTCGCTGAACGCCTCGGTGGCCGCGTCGGTGCTGCTGGCCGAGGTCGCCCGGCTGAGGAGGATCACGGGCCGCACCTAGGTCCGACGCGGACGGTTCCCGCCCCACCACGGCGAGCGCTCGGCTAGGGTCACGATGCCAGTCGTGACCAGGGGGATCGCCGGATGTCGTTCGTCTCGCCACTGTTCCTGTGGTACTTCATGCCGGCGGTGCTGCTCGCCGTGCTGGTGTGCCCGCGGAGCTGGCGCAACGGCATCGTCGCGATCGGCAGCCTGGTCTTCTACGCCACCGGCGCGGGCTCGTTCACACTGCTGCTGCTGGCGTGCATGGTGGTCAACTTCGCCGCCGGACCCTCCCTCGAACCGGACGAATGGGACATGCGGCCGCCGACGTGGCGGCGCAGGCTGCTCATCAGCGTGGTGGCGTTCGACCTGTCGATCCTGGTGATCTGGAAGTACGCCGGGTTCGCGACGGAACAGGTCGCCGCGTTCACGCAGCTGCTCGGCGGTGACTTCCCCATCGTGCAGCTGGCGCTGCCGATCGGGATCTCCTTCTTTACGTTCCACCACATCTCCTACGTCGTGGACATCTACCGGGGCGAACGCAAGGCACTGCGCGACCCGGTGTCGTTCGCGACGTACATCTCGATGTTCCCGCAGCTCGCGGCGGGTCCGATCGTGCGGTACCGGGAGATCGCCGACCAGCTGCCGCAACTGCGTTCGCACCGGCTCGACGACATCGCGGCCGGCTTCCCTCGCTTCGCCCTGGGGCTGTGCAAGAAGGCGATCGTCGCGGACTCGCTGGCGCCGATGGTCGACGCCTGCTTCTCGACGCCGTCGGACCAGATGACGTTCGCGATCGCCTGGCTCGGCGCGATCGGATACACGCTGCAGCTGTACTTCGACTTCTCCGGCTACTCGGACATGGCGATCGGGCTCGGCCGGATGCTGGGCTTCCGGCTGCCGGAGAACTTCGCGCGGCCGTACGCGTCGGTGACGATCACGGAGTTCTGGCGCCGCTGGCACATGTCGCTGTCCCGCTGGTTCCGGGACTACGTCTACATCCCACTCGGCGGCAACCGGCACGGCGTGGGCAAGACCTACCGGAACCTGTCCATCGTGTTCGTGCTGACCGGGTTCTGGCACGGGGCCGCGTGGACGTTCGTCGTCTGGGGTCTGTACCACGGGGCGTTGCTCATCATCGAGCGGGCGTTCGGCTGGGACCGGGCCCCCGAGGCGACCGGGCCCCGCGTGGCGCGGCGCGCGCTGACGCTGGCGCTCGCGGTGTTCGGCTGGGTGTTCTTCCGCGCGGCCGACCTCGGCCAGGCGCTCAACATGATCGGCCACATGCTGCTGCCCGACTTCGCCGGGCTGACCAACGTGGTCGAGGCGGCGCTGACCAACCAGCGGCTGGTCATCCTGCTGGCCGCCCTCGTCATCTTCTTCCTCCCGGCCCACCCGGTGGCTGGCCCGCTGCTCGAGTCGGCGCGCAGCCGGTCGGCGACGGTACTGCGGGTCGGCGTCATGACGGTGGGCCTCGCCTACGCCGCGATCCTCGTCGCCACCGGCACCTTCAGCCCGTTCCTGTACTACCAGTTCTGATCTCCGCGAAACGACGACCTGCGCGCGAGCACGAATCTACGGCCTGGCCAGGCAATAAGCCGTCTCAACGGTTTCCAACTGATTACACCCTCGTACGGCCCCAGTACGGGCCGAGAGGTGATCTTCATCGTGCACATGAGACGGCCCCGGGCACGGTGATCGCAGCACCGGCCGGCCCGCTGTCGTCCGACGAGTCCGCGAGGACTGGCCTACACGCGGATGCCTGCCCACCGGGCGAACCCGGCGATGGTGTCGGAGCGGCGCCGTTCCTGCTCAGCGAGCGTGACCACGGTCTCGCGCACCTGCGGGTGGTAGCGGGTCTGCTGGGGTGAGGTCTGGCGCGCGAGCAGCAGCGAGTGCAACGCCTTGTCTCGCTGGCCGTGCAGTTGGAAGCCGCGGGCGAGGTCGATCCAGTGGTGTCCGGCGCGTTCGCGCGGCGTGGTCCGGCCCGGCGTGAAGTCGGCGGCCCGCTTGACGGCCTCGGTCCCGTCGCGACGCTCGACGGCCAGCCCGACCGACCAGATACGCACCGAATCGGCGTCGAACGCGAGCCGGTAGTGGTCGCTGCCGGGGGTGACGTGCCGGGCGGCGTCGGCGGCCTCGGCGAGGTGCGCATCGCTGGCGGGGGCATCGCCCGCGCGGGCGGCGGCGAGCCCGGACTTGAGGTGCAGCACGCCGTGCATCGCGACGGCGGCCTCGTCGACGCGACGCAGCAAGCCGGTAATCCGCCCTCGCGCCTGTTCCAGGAAGGTCAAGGCGCCGGTCCACTCGGCGGCGGCGATCAGCTCTCCCGCCCGGTAGAAGTCCCCGGCGGCCATCGCGAGCGGGTCGTTCGACTGCCCGGCGGCCCACTCGATGCGATCGGTGCACAGCGACGACAGATCGGAGTGTCCAAGCTTCCAGCACACCTGCCCGGCCGCCGCGTAGGCCTCGGCAAGCAGGCCGTACACGCGTTCCCGGTCGTGCCCGTTGTGGGCGTGGGCCGCGGCGCGTAGCTCGGCGAGCAGGCCCGGCAGCTCAGCGCCGAGCGTGTCCAGCGTCGCCGAGTGCCGGAGCCGGGAGGCGTGGGCGACGGCGGCGGCCAGCGCGTTCAGCGGGCGCGGCGGGGCGCTCACGGCGGGTGGTAGGCGGTAGGCGGCCAGCTCGCGGCGTAGCGCGGGGATGATCGCGTGCACACGCTGGTCGTCGACCGTCCTCGGCTGGTACGGCTGGCCCATCAGCTCGGGCGCGGCCACGCCGAGCGCACGGGCGACCGCGGCGACGAACGCCGGGGACGCGGGCACGCGGCCCTGCTCGACCTGCTTGACCAGGCTCAGGGACACGTGTGCTCGCTCGGCGAGCTGCCGTTGCGTCAGGCCGGCCAGCATCCGTGCGGCGCGAACGTGGCCGCCGATACCCTCGCGCGCGTCATCGTCGGTGGTCATGGTGGGCTCCCTGCTCCTGGGGCGCGTCCACTGTCCAGCGTACCCAGCAGGATTGTTCCTGCTTTGATCCTTCGCGCGCGCTGTGGTTCCTACCATCCGTCACATGATCGCTCGCGACCGTGCGCTACTCGCCCGGCTTCGCCACGTGAACCAGCACCTCGGGGACGTGGTGCTCGCGCTGATGGCTTGCCAGGACGGCGGCGAGCTACCCGCCGACGGATGCCGCGCACTCGGCGAACACCTCACCGCGCTCGGCCACGAGCTCGTCGCGCGAGCCGACGAGCTCGATGCCCTCGACGGGCAGGTCGTCACGGCGACGACGAGGCGGGAGGTTCCGCGGTGATGCGCCGCCGCAGCCGCGCCGACTGGCTGATCGTCGGGCTGCTGGTCGTCTGCTTCGCGCTCGCCGTGCTGGTCGCCTACAACGTCACCACCGGGGCCGACCAGTCGAAGACAGCGAATGCCGGTGAAGTCGCCGCCGGCGACAATCTTCTCGCCGGTAATGCCGCTGTCACCGGACATGTCGCTGATCTCACGACCGGCTTACGCAGCAGCATCGGCATGTCCTGATTGACCTCCGAGAACAATCAGGCCCGTTGGTGGTGTCGAGCTGGCAATGCTGTTGAGGATGGTGCGTTGCCGCCCCGCTGGGTATGGACCGGCAACCGTCGCCGACGATCACCTCCCGCACGAGGTCGAGGCCACGCCGTGGTCCGCGCCGCACGGCGACCCGCGCGAGCCGGCCGACCGGCTGCTGGCCTTCGCTGATCGGCTACACCGGCAAGCGGGTGGGCGATGACCGCCCGGCTCGACCGGCACAGTCGTTGACACTTTGCCCCTCACTGTCACAACGCAGTCACGATCTTGCGGCGGCACGACGTCGGCGGCTAGCACCGAGACGCCGGGCAACGACACACAGGGACGGGTCCGAGTGCGCCGGGCAACCGGCGACCGTGCCCCCGTGTTCGAACAGACGAGAGGAACCAGCTGAATGTCCAGCCCCAACCCGTCCCAGGTCCCGCAGCCACCGGCACCGCCCGCGCAGCAGTCCCCGGCCATGCGCAACGGGCTCGGTACCGCCGGCTTCGTACTCGGCCTGGTCGGTGCCGTCTTCGCGCTGATCCCGATCGTCGGCGTGATCGCATGGCCCCTGGTCATTCTCGGGCTGATCTTCGGCATCCTCGGGTTCCTGCGTGTCCGCAAGGGACAGGCGAGCAACCGCGGTCTCGCGATCGCCGGCATCGCCCTGTCTGCGATCGGCCTGCTCATCTGCATCGCGTGGGTCAGCGTGCTCGGTAAGGCGGCCAGCGACCTCCACGAGGAGGCCAACCGCGCCGTCACCGTGCGGTACGAGGTGACGGGCGACGCCAGCGACGTCACCGTCACCTACTCGACGTTCGGGGACGAGAACAGCACGACCAACCAGGAGCAGGTGACCAGCCTGCCCTGGCAGAAGGAGTTGCAGACGAAGGGACTCGTCAAGGGCGGCTCGCTGACCGTGACGGCCGGACCCGAGGGCGGCGAGGTGACGTGCGCCGTCGTGGTCGACGGTCAGGAGGCCAAGACCAGCACCGCGAGCGGGCCGTTCGCCACCGCGTCGTGCGACAACTTCGGCAACTGAATCGGCCGGCGCGCGGGGGCCTCCCCTTTGCTCTGACGGGGAGGCCTCCGAGTGCGGAACTCGCGGGCCTGAACGCAGCACTCGCGGGCTTGAGCGGGGGACTCGCCGTCAGGCTTCGGTGGGGGCCAGGGCGAGTTGATCGGGGTGGAAGGCGTCCCGCCGCGGCGGCGGCAGCCAGGCCTCCGGGCGGAGGCTCTTCTTCCGGCCCAGCTCGGCGAGGCTGAGCGGGGCGGTGAGGTCGGCGCCGTACGGCGTGCCGTCGGTGACCCGGGTCAGGCGCAGGCCCTCCGGCGGGATCCCGATCCCGATGGCGACGACGTAGACCTCGTCGAGCGCGTCGGTGAACCCGGCCCACGCGCCCGCGAAGTACAGCACCTTCGCCGGCACCGGTTCGCCGTCCGCCTCCCACATCTTCGGCCGCCACTCGGCGTGCCGGCTCGCCTGGTTCTCGGCGTGCTCGACCAGCGCGAGGATCAGGCCGTCAGGGCGGGGCACCGAGCTGTCCGGCAGCGTGAGGTTGACCAGGCCGAACGCGCCACTGAACGCGACCTTGGCGAGCGGGTCGCCGCCGTTGGGGCACATCGCCTGCTCGTACCGCTTCCGCGGGAACGTACCGACACGTACGCCGTGCTCGGTGTCCCGCAGCCGGTGACCGAGCCACAGCGCCCACGCCGGTTCCCCTGGCGGGCTTTCGAAGAAGTCGAGCCACCGCGGGCCCTGGAACGTCCGGTCGAGCCCGTAGACCGCGAAGTCCACCGGCGGCGACACCTGTTCCGTCGCTGGGTTCATGGCACAAATACTGCACCGCGAACCACCGTGTGGCAGCTCGAGCGTTATCAAGCCGAAGTATTTCGCGACGGAGGGTGATATCGGCAAGCACAGTCCGGAGTGGACGCGTCGTGAGTGCGTTCCGTTGTTCTAACCACGTTTTTCACTCACGAGCGTGGGCGCTGGCCGTAGCCGCGCAGTTTGTCGACGACGTGCTCGATCTCCGCGGGCGGCAGCAGCCTCGGGTTGCCCGCCGACCGCGCGAGCAACCAGAGCTGGCACGCCCACTCCAGTTGCTGGGCACGGTCGTAGGCCCCCGCGAGATCCGCGCCGTAGGTCACGGTGCCGTGGTTGGCCAGCAGGCAGCCACGCCTGCCCTCCAACGCGGTCAGCATCGCCTCGGCCAGCTCGGTGGTGCCGTAGGTGGCGTAGGTGGCCACTCGCACGGACGGGCCGATGGTCGCCATGATGTAGTGGATCGGCGGCACCTCCTCGGCCACTGTGGACACCGCCGTCGCATGCACCGAGTGCGTGTGCACCACGGCGCCGATCGGAACGTCGTCCGGGTCCCGCGCCTCCCGGTAGACGCTGAGGTGCATCGGCAGCTCGCTCGTCGGCCTCAGTTCGCCGTCCACAACGGAGCCCTGGAGATCCACGACGGGAACGTCCTCCGCGGTCAGCGACTCGTATGCCACACCGGTCGGGGTCACGGCGACCAGGTCGCCCTCCCGCGCCGAGACGTTGCCCGACGTCCCCACGACCAGCCCGTCGGCGACCATCCGGCGCGCGTAGGCGCAGACGGCCGACCGTTGTTCCGCCAACAGCATTCACCGGCTCCAGAGTTCGCGTGCCGCGGTCAGCGAGGCCTGGTACCCCTCATCACCCCGATCGTAAGACTCCCCGGCGGCGAGCGCGGCACGAGTCGAACGGGCGCGTGTCCGGCGCCGAGGACGAACGGGTGCCGGGCCGGGGCGCGTGGCACGGCGGGAAACGGCGCATTCGGCGAGCGGCGGCGCCCGGCCGGCCACGGCGGCTCGGCCCGCGGGCGCCGCGGACGCGGAGACCGGCCACGCACCAGGAGCGACCGCGCTCTGGTGGAGCCGGATGGGGGACCGGAGCGGACGCGCTGGTCACGTCCTACCTCCGGTTCCGCACCCGGCTCCACGAACGGGAATGGACCGACGGCACGCGGTACGCCGTCGCGCTGGCGTGGCGGGCGCAGCCGGCTCAGGCCGGCTGCTTCGCGGGCTCGGCTTTCGCGTTCTTCGCCGCGGCGGCTTTCGGCTCGGCCTCGGCGTCGGGGGCCGAGCCGAGCTGCTCGATCGCCTGCTGCAGGGCGGTGTGGCTGGCCGCGAGACGCTCGGCGACGGTCTTGCGCAGCTCGAGGGCCTCCGTACGCGCCGCCTTGGCCTCGGCGAGCCGAGCCTCGGCGTCGGCGATCATCGCGTCGGTCCGCTCCTTGGCGCTGGACTCCAGCTCGGCGACCTTGCGCTCCGCCTCGGCGCGCTTGGCGGCGATCTCCTCCTCGGTCTTCTTCTCCGCCGCGGTGCGCCGCTCGTCGGCCTCGCGGTCGAGCTGGTCACGGCGGTCCTCGGCCTCCTTGGCCAGCCGTTCGGCCTCGGCCTCGGCCTTCTTCCTGGTCTTGTCGGCGTAGGAGTCGGCCGCCTGCCGCGTCGAGTCGGCGTCCTGTTCGGCCTTCTCCCGCAGCTCGGCGATCTCCTCCTCGGCGAGCTGCATCATGGTCTTGACGCGTTCGGTCATCGCCGCGGGACCGGCCGGGTCCTCGACCATGCGGGTGAGCGCGGCCTTCGCGTCCGCCAGCTCCTTCTGCGCGTAACTCAGCGCCTTGGTGAGCTCGGCGACGGACGCGGTGGCCTCGTCACGGTGCCTCGCGGCCTTGGCGAGGTCGTCGGCGAGCTTCTTCACGTGCTCGTCGACCTGGATCTGGTCGTAACCACGGAAAGCGGTCGCGAACTGCGTGTTCCTGGTGGGGTTCGGAGATTCTTCGGCTTCTGCCATCCGGCAACCTTAATGAGTCAACCCGCCCAATCCCATACCTCCAAACGGTCGCATTCGACGACCGACGGATACGGTCTTCCGGGGCGATGGCCACCGGCCTCCGAAGGCCCCGGGAGGGGAACGAGCGGGCGCCGGTGCCGCGCCCGCGGCGTGGGCGAAGCTCCAGCGGCGACGAGTCGCGGGTGCTGCTACCACTGCACCGAGCGCGAGTTACCGTACCAACCACGAGCGGGAGGGAGGTCCGTAGTGGACGCGGTCCTCGACGACCTCGCCCGCAACTGGGCGCTCTACGCCGCGATCCCGTTTGTCGCGGCCCTGATCGGCTATGTGACCAAGCGGGTGGCCATCGAGATGATGTTCCGCCCGCTCGAGTTCGTCGGCATCAAGGGCACGTGGATCGGCTGGCAGGGCGTGGTGCCGAGGCACGGTGGCCGGATGGCGGCGATCGCCACCGACCTGCTCACCGCCAACCTGCTGGACCTCAAGGAGGTCTTCGCCCGGATCGACCCTGACCGGATCACCAGGGAGATCGAGCAGCCGCTGCTGCGCGCGGTCGACGACATCGCCAGGGACGTGCTCGCCGAGTACCACCCCCGCATGTGGGAGATGCTCCCCGCGATGGCGCAGGAACTCGTCATCAAACAGGTGCAGGCCTCGACGCCGCGGCTGGTGCGCCAGTTCGTCGACGACCTGCGCGAGAACCTCGACGAGGTCCTCGACGTCAAGCACATGACCGTGCAGAACCTCACCCGCGACCGGGCGCTGCTGGTCCGGCTCATCCGCGAGACCTCCCGGCCGGAGATGGCGTTCATCGCCCGCTCCGGGATCTACTTCGGCTTCGTCCTCGGGGTGATCCAGTCGATCGTGTGGGCGCTCACCAAGGAGCCCCTGATCATGCCGATCTTCGGCGCGTCCATCGGGTTCTTCACCGACTGGCTCGCCATCAAGCTGATCTTCGTGCCGAGGGAGCCGATCCGGCTGTTCCACCGGTTCACCCTGCAGGGCAAGTTCCAGCGCAGGCGGGCCGAGGTCGCCCGCCAGTACGGCGAGCTGATCGCGCACGACGTGCTCACCGTGCCCAACCTCATGGAGTCGATCCTGCGCGGCCCGAGGTCCGACCGGCTGATGGCGATGATCCAGCGCCTGGTCGCGTCCGCCGTCGACGAGCAGTCCGGCGCCACCCGGCCGTTCGTCCGCGTGACCATCGGCGAGGCGCGCCTGGCCGAGCTGAAACGGGCGGCGGCGCAGCGGGCCATGCGCAGGTTGCCGGACACGGTCCGGCACGCCGAGGGGTACCTCACCGAGGCGATGGACGTGGCGAACATGGTCGAGAAACGGATGCTCCAGCTGACGCCGATCGAGTACGAGGGGCTGCTGCGGCCCGCGTTCCGCCAGGACGAGTGGAAGCTCATCGTGGTCGGCGGGATCATCGGCGGCATCGTCGGCGAACTGCAGGTCCTGCTCATGCTGCACTGACAGTTTCCGGGCTTCCGGACATCCCGTGCCGCCACGCTCGCTACCGTTGGCGCGTGACCGATCAGCCGACCCAGCTGCCTTCCGTGCACGAGGCGTGGCTGCCGAGGGAGCACCCGCTCCACCGGCCGCGCCACGGCGGCAGGCAGCTGCTGGCGCTGATCAGCGCGCTCGTGTTCTTCGCGACGCCCACCCTGCTCTGGACGGTCGGGGTCCGGCCGGGGAAGATCGAGAACCACGAGCTGGCGGGCTTCCCGAGCGTCGGCGACGGCTGGGGCTTCTTCACCGGGATGCCCCAGTGGGCCACCGACCAGCTGGCATTCCGGCCCGGCGCCATCCAGGCCGCCGACGCGATCAGCCGCGGCCTCTTCGGCGAGCCGCCCCCGTTCGACCAGGGCAGCTCGCCCCGCACCGGACCGCTGCCGGGCACCGGGCCCGCACCGGACCAGCGCGCGGAGGCGCCGTCGACGAACGAGAGCGGCTACCGCCGGGTCATCGAGGGCGAGAACGGCTGGCTCTACTACGGCTACGACAACTACGCGAAGTGCTCGCCGCAGCGCCCGCTGGCCGAGACCCTCACCGGCATCAACGAGCTGCGCAGGGCGGTGGAGGCCTCCGGCAGGCGGTTCGTGTTCGTCGTGGCCCCGGACAAGACGACGATGGTGCCGGAACACCTGCCCGCCGACTACCCGGACCGGGACTGCGCCCGCGCGGCCACCGCCGAGTTCTGGCGGCTGGTTCCCGGCCAGGCGGGTGCGATCGACCTGCGGCAGCAGCTGGTGGACGGGGCGCGGCGACTCGGCACGGCGATGTACCCGGCGCAGGACACCCACTGGACCGACGCGGGCTCCGTCGTGCTGACCCGGGCGCTGGCCGAGGCGGTGCGGCCGGGGATCACCTGGTCGTGGCGCACGGAACCGCTCGGTGAGTACTCGAACCCGGCCGACCTGCCGCCGATGATCGGCCGCGGCGGGGAGAAGACCAGCATGCGGTTCGCGTTGCGACCGGACGGCGAGACCGACCGCACCAGTCCGCCTCCGGACAAGCTCACGACACCACAGCGGCGGGTGGCGCCCCCGCTGGAGTCCACGGTGAACGAACCGACGCTGGTGTTCGGCGACTCGTTCACCCTCGCCTCGTCCCGCTACCTGCCCGCGGGGTTCAGCGACCTGACGATGCTCGCCTACCCCTCGATGGGCGACAACCCGGACGCCACCATCGCCGCGTTCGTGAAGTCCGACGTGATCGTGCTGGAGGTGGTGGAACGGTCGGTCGCGGCGGGCAACCTGCCGTTCCTCGAGGGAGACTTCATCGACCAGGTGGGACGGGCGCTGGCGGAGCGGCCGGTTCGGTGAGCGACCGGGCGCTGCGGCCCCGCACGAAGGCCACCACGCGGCAGCCGACGTAGATGGCGAACGAGATCGCGGTGACGAAGAAACTCACCGGCGCGCCGGGCGCGAGCGACAGCACGATCCCGCCGACGGCCGCGACCTCGGCGAACACGATCGCGAGCACGGTCGCCCGCCAGGGACTGGCGGTGATCCGCGCCGCCGCCGCGGCCGGGGTGACCATGAGCGCCACGACGAGCAACGCGCCGACGATCTGTACGCCGAGCGCCGTGGCGATGCCGACCAGTACCGCGAACAACGGTCCGAGCACGTGCACCGGCACCCCTCGCGCCACCGCCACGGCGGGATCCACGCTGGAGAACAGCAGCGGCCGGTAGATCACCGCGAGCACCGCCAGCACCACCACCGCGGACACGAGGAGCGCGGTCAGGTCGGTGCTGTCCACCGCGACGATCTGGCCGACGAGGATGCCGAACTTCTGCGAGGCGCGCCCGGGGTAGAACCACAGCAGCAGCACCCCGAGGCCGAGCCCGAAGGAGAGGATCACCCCGATCACCGAGTCCCGCTCGGACTCCCGCCTGCTGAGCAGGCCCAGCAGCAGGGCGGCCACGACGGCACCGGCGAGCGCGCCGATCCCCACCCCGACGCCCAGCAACAACGCGGCGGCCGCACCGGTGAACGCCAGTTCGGCGGTGCCGTGCACGGCGAAGGACATCCGCCGCATCACGATGAACGGGCCGAGCAGGCCGGCCACCAGACCGAGCACCGCCGCCGCCAGCAACGCGGTCTGCACCACGTCGAGCGCGAGCAACCGCGCGGTCAGGTCGAAATCGAACAGCTTCTCCATGCCCTGCCTTCTCGCGGCGAACTCACGAAACGTGCTGGTCCACGTGGTGATGCACCTCGTCCTCGCAGAGCGCGCTCTGCGCGCCGGCGACGTGGATCTGGCCGCCGATCCGCAGCACCTCCACGTGGGTGCCGTACAGCTCGGAGAGCACCCTGGAGTTCATCACCTCGTCGGGCGCGCCGATCTCGAAGTGGCCGTTGACCAGGTACAGCACCCGGTCCACGTACTCCAGGATCGGGTTGATCTCGTGCGTCACGAAGAGCACGGCGGTGCCCGCGGTGCGCCGCCGCTCGTCGATGAGCTCGCTGACCACCCGCTGATGGGTGAGATCGAGCGACGCCAGCGGCTCGTCGCACAGCAGGACGTCGGGGTCACCGATCAGCGCCTGCGCGACCCGCAGCCGTTGCTGCTCCCCGCCGGAGAGCCTGCCGACCGGCGACCTCGCGTAGGACTCGGCGCCGACCGAGGAGATCGCGCGCGCGATCCGCCGCCTGCGCTCGCGCAGGCCAGACACCCCCAGCCCCCAGCGGTGGCCGTCCAGGCCGAGGCCGACCAGGTCGACGCCGCGCAGGGTCAGCGACTCGTCGAGCGCGCGCTGCTGCGGGATGTAGCCGACCTTGCGGTTCTCCCGGCCAGGCGGGTTGCCTGCCACGCGTACCGAGCCCGCGCTGAGCTGCTGCAACCCGAGCAGCACCCGCAGCAGGCTGGTCTTGCCGGAGCCGTTGGGACCGAGCACGGCCAGGAACTCGCCGGGAGCGACCTGGAGATCGAGGCCCGACCACAGGGTGCGGTCACCGAACCGGAGCCCGGCGTCCTCGATCTCGACTGCCGCATCGCCCATCTAGCTGCCCACTGCTTCCGAAAGCGCGTTCACCTGGCCGGTCATCCACGCAATGTAGCTGGTCTCGCCCTCGGGAAGCGTCTCGGTCACGTTCACCACCGGCACGCCGGCGTCGCGCGCGGTCGTGACGAGGTTCTCGGTGACCGGCGTCGCGGTCTGCTCGTTGTTGATCACCGCGGCGAGCTGACCGCCCTCCACCAGCCTGCGCACGGCGTCCTGCGCGGCGACCGGCACGTCGGTCTCCTCCTCGATGGCCTCCGAGAACTCGGGCGGAGTCACGTCCTCCAGCCCAGCCGCCTCCATCAGGTAGTGCGCGACCGGCTCGGTAGCGATCACCTGTGCGCCCGGGTGCTCGGTACCGATCCGCTCCACCTCGGCCCTGAGGTCGTCGATCCGTTGCGTGAAGTCCTCGGCGTTGGCCGTGAACTGCTGCGCGCCGCCGGAATCCAGCTCGCCGAGCCGATCGGCGACCGCCTCGGCGACCTCGGCCACGGCGGGCAGGTCGTACCAGATGTGCTCGTTGGCTCCGCCGTGCCCGTGCCCGTGCGGGTCCTCCTCGGCATGGGACTCCTCGGCGTGGCCCTCCTCGGCGTGGCCCTCCTCGGTGTGCGACTCCTCAGCGTGGGACTCCTCAGCGTGGGCGGGCTCCTCGGCATGCCCGCCTTCCCCGGCGGCCTCGTGCCCCGCCGCCTCGACCGCGACGATGGCGGGCACGCCGGAGGCCTGCTCGGCGAGCTTGCTGAAGAAGTCGTCGTAACCACCGCCGTTGTAGAGCACCAGATCGGCGGACTGGACGTCGGCGACGTCCTCGGCGGTGGCCTCATACGAGTGCGGGTCTCCGGCCGCGGCGTCGATCAGCGACTTCACCTCGACGCGGTCACCGCCGACCGCGCTGACCACGCTGCCCCACACGTCGGTCGAGGCGACCACGGAGACCTTGCCGTCGGCACCGGCGTCGGCACCCCCTGCCGCGCCGTCTCCACCACAGGCCGTCACCACCAGTGCGGTGACGCCCAGCAGGGACATCGTGGTCAGCAGGCGCCTCGTGCGGGGAGAGTTCATCGGCCAACACGCTCCGTAGCGATAATGGAAACCATTGTCACGTTCAGCGTACCCCATTCGGGAAAAGCGCCGGTGTGACCCGTGCAGGGTCGTGCTTTAGCAATGGCTTCTGAACCGTTACGGTTTGTTCATGAACCGGCCGATGCGAACCAGGCGACAGGCGACTCTGGCGTCGCTCGCCGCCGAACTGGGCGTGTCCAGGACCACGGTGTCGAATGCCTACAACCGGCCGGACCAGCTCTCCCCCGAACTGCGGCGGCGGGTTCTCGAAACCGCCCGCAGGCTCGGCTACCCCGGACCCGACCCCGTCGCCCGCTCGTTGCGCACCCGCAAGGCGGGCGCGGTCGGGCTGCTGCTCACCGAGAACCTCTCCTACGCCTTCCGTGACCCGGCGGCGGTCGGCGTGCTCGAAGGGCTCGCGCTGGCCTGCGAGGACGCGGGCGTGGGCCTGCAGCTGGTGCCCGCGAGCCCCGGCCGCGAGGACGTGGCCGCCGTGCACCGGGCGGGCGTCGACGGATTCGTCGTCTACTCGGTGCCCGACGACGACCCGCACCTGGCCGCCGTGATGTCGCGACCCGTGCCCACCGTGATCATCGACCAGCCGCAGCTCGACGGCATCGACCGGGTGGGCCCCGACGACGCCGCGGCCACCGAGCAGATCGCCGACCACCTCGTCGGACTCGGGCACCGGCAGGTGGGCGTGCTGTGCATGCGGCTCGCCCGCGACCGCAACGACGGCTTCGCCCCCGTCGACCGGCAGCAGGAGGCGCACTACCACGTGCAGCGGACGCGGCTGGCCACGCTCGCCAAGAAGTTCGCCTCCGTCGGCGTCGAGTGGTCGGCGGTGCCCGTCGTGGAGCGCTTCGAGCACACCGTCGACGACGGCGCGTCGGCCGCCCGCGAACTGCTCGACGCCAACCCCCACGTCACCGCGCTGATCTGCACCTCGGACATCCTGGCGCTCGGTGCGCTCGCCGAGGCGGGCAGGCGTGGGCTGCGCGTGCCCGCCGACATCACCGTGACCGGTTTCGACGGCGTGGCCGAGGCCACCCGTGCCGGGCTCACCACCGTGCACCAGCCCGTACTGGAGAAGGGCAAGGCCGCGGGCAAGCTGCTGCTCAGCGCGGGCGACCGGGTGGCGCCGAAGGTGATCACGCTGCCCACCGAGCTGCGGGTGGGCACCACCTCCGCGCCACCGCGGACCGCCGAGGAACGCTGGTTCGGCCCGTAACACGCCGAAATACGAAGTGATTTTCGTCAGTTCGACTTGTGTGATCAGGTCACCGTAGGTCCAATGTGACCATGACGGCGATCGATCTCCTGCTCCAGCGCAACTCCGAGTCCGGCGACGTCGCGCCCGGCGAGCGGTCCGTCCCGGAGCCCTCGCTGCGGGTGGCCATCGTGATCTGCATGGACGCGCGCATCAACGAGTTCGCGCTGTTCGGGCTGGCCCCCGGCGAGGCACACGTACTGCGCAACGCGGGAGGTGTCGTCACCGACGACACGATCCGGTCGCTCGCGCTGAGCCAGCACAAGCTCGGCACCACGGAGGTGCTGGTCGTCCAGCACACCGGCTGCGGGGTGAACGCCGTGACCGAGGACGGCTTCAAGGACGAGCTCGAGCAGGCCACCGGCCTGCGGCCGACCTGGGCTGTCGAGGCGTTCCGCGACGTGCGCGCCAGCGTCCGGCAGTCGATGGAACGCGTGCGCCGCAGCCCGTACCTGCCGCACACCGACGGCGTGCGCGGCTTCGTCTACGACGTGCACACCGGCGAGCTCAGCGAGGTTCGCTGACGCGCGAAGAACTGCCCATCCGGTTGCCGACCCCCGCCACGACCACGGCGAGGACGCCGATCGTGCAGGCCACGAACAGGCTCATCGCCGCCACCTGCCCGTAGCCACCTTGCGCGGGGTCGAGGAACGGGTACGGGTACCAGCCGACCACCGATCCGCGCACCAGCGTGTAGGCGACGTACGCCAGCGGGAACACCAGCCACCACAGCACGTGCCCGCCGCGCAGCCGCGTGCGCGGCGGATCGGCGAGCCAGTCGACCGCCACCAGCAACGGCATCGCCGAATGGAGCGCGAAGTTCGCGAACTCGGGCGTCTGCACGTCCACGCCCCGCAGCAGGACCGCGTACACGATCCCGGTGGTGACCAGGTACAGCACCGCGGCGCCGCGCACCGGGGCCGGTACCGGCCGGAACGCGCCCGCGAGCAGGACCAGCGCGGCGAACAGGTTCGACTCGATCGTGAAGTAGCTGTAGTGGTCGGCCGGGACGAACCGGTCGCCGAGCACCACGACGAGGTGGATCTCGGCGGCGACCACGAGGAGGAAGCCCGCGACGCGCCACGCGCGGACCAGCAACGCTCTCGTCACGCGGACCATTACACCCCGGCACCCGCGCGAATGCCGTTCACGTCACCCGATCTAGAGTGACCGCGATGTCCATCGACGCCGACACCCTGGTCGACTGGTTCGGCACGGCCGGGCGCGACCTGCCGTGGCGCCGCCCCGACTGCACGCCGTGGGGCGTGCTGGTCAGCGAGATCATGCTGCAGCAGACCCCGGTCGCACGGGTGCTGCCGATCTGGGCGGAGTGGCTGGCCCGCTGGCCGCGCCCCTCCGCCATGGCGGCCGCGTCCCAGGGTGAGGTGCTGCGGGCCTGGGGCAGGCTCGGCTACCCGCGCCGCGCCCTGCGCCTGCACGCGGCGGCGGGGGCCATCGCGGAGCAGCACGGCGACCAGGTCCCGTCCGATGTGGACACCCTGCTCGCGCTGCCCGGCATCGGTGCGTACACGGCCAGGGCGGTGGCCGCGTTCGCCTACGGCAAGCGGGCGCCGGTGGTGGACACCAACGTGCGCCGGGTCGTGGCCAGGGCCGTGCACGGAGCCGGGGACGCCGGGCCGCCCTCGACCACGCGCGATCTCGCGGACGTCGAGGCCATCCTGCCGGACACCGACCGGGCGGCCGCACGGTTCTCGGCGGCACTGATGGAACTGGGCGCGCTGGTGTGCACCGCGCGCTCGCCCCGGTGCGCCGACTGCCCGCTGCTCGACGGCTGCGCGTGGCACCGCGCGGGCAAACCGGCCTACACCGGGCCGGCCAAGCCGGTGCAGAAGTACGCGGGCACCGACCGGCACGTGCGCGGGCTGCTGCTCGCCGTGCTGCGGGAAACCGAGGGGCCGGTGCCCAAGTCGCGGCTCGACGTCGTCTGGTCGCAGGCCGGTCAGCGCGACCGGTGCCTGGACTCGTTGCTGGTGGACGGTCTCGTGGAGCAGACGGCCGACGGCCGGTTCGCACTGCCCGGCGAGCACTGACCCACTACGAAAGTTGTTGGTTAATTGTCTCCCTCGCTGCGCGGGGCTAGCGTCAGCGACGCACGACCCTGCTGATCGATCCCGTGCACGACCACACACGCGAGGGAGACCGACATGGCCGCTCGTCCAGGGTTCGGCCGGCGCGCGTTCGCGAAGAGCGCGCTGACCGTCACCGCCGCAGGCGCGCTCGGCGCCTTCACCGCCACCCCCGCCGCGGGCCGCGGCAGGCGCGTGGTGCCACCGCTGATCTACAGCACCGGGGACTGGGGCGCACGGCCGCCCCGCGAGCCGATCACGGTGCTCGACCGCAAGCCGACCTACATCGTCGTGCACCACACCGTCGAACCCGGAAACGGCGACGACTTCTCGCGCGAGCACGCCTTCGCGATCTCCAGGGCGATCCAGAACTTCCACATGGACACGCGGGGCTGGATCGACACCGGCCAGCAGTTCACCAACAGCCGGGGCGGCTACATCACCGAGGGCAGGCACCGCAGCCTGGAGATCCTGCGCGGAGGAACGCAGCACGTGCAGGGCGCGAACGTGGGCGGGCACAACAGCGAGGTCATCGGCATCGAGAACGAGGGCCTCTACACCGAGGAGGACGTGCCGAAGGCGCTCTGGGACTCCCTCGTCGACCTGGTCGCCTACATGGCCGACCAGTACGGGATCCGGCCCGAGTTCATCAAGGGGCACCGCGACTTCAACTCCACCCAGTGCCCCGGCGACGTGCTGTACGCGCGACTTCCCGAGCTGCGCAGGGCGGTCGGCGCCCGGCTCGGCGTCGCCGTGCGGCGGCCCGCCGAGTGGCCGCTGCTGCGGCCCGGCGACACCGGTCCGCGGGTGCGCACGGCGCAGCGGCTGCTGCGGGAGCACGGCGCCCGCGGCGTGCCGGTGGACGGCGTTTTCGGGCCGGCCACGGAGGCGGCGGTGCGCGCGTTCGCCGAGGCCAACGGCGTTCCGCAGCGGACCTGCCACGCTGCCGCGCACAGGGACGAGACCGGTTACCTCGGCGCCGACCTCTGGCCGTTGCTCGCCGCGGGTCGCGATGCGCGGGCACTACGGGCGTCGCTAGCGGCCTAGCACCTCACACAGGAACGCCTCGACGGCGCCCCGGTACTCCAGCGGGGCGCTGTCGTGCACCACGTGCCCGGCACCGGGGACCACGACGTGCCTGCCGCCACCCGGTGCCCGCCCGGCCAGTTCCGCCTGCTGGCCGGCGGGCATCGCGGTGTCCCCAGCCTCGATCACCAGCAGCGGGCACTGCACACCGTCCACGTACGACCAGAACTCGCGCCGCCCCCACTCGGCGGCGATCTCGTAGAGGTCGGCCAGGTCGGCGATGAGGTGGTAGCCGTCGGCCCGTTCCTCCACGCACTCGGCGAAGTAGTCACCGGTGCTGCCGAAGAACCGGCGGACGTGGGCGATCGACTGGAACGGCACCGGCCACGACTCGAAGTAGCCCCGCCACTCGTCGACGGTCCGGCCACGCTGGTCGGGCGCCATGTCCTCGACCACCACCGCGCGGACCAGGTCCGGCCGGGTGGCGGCGAGCACCCAGGCGTGCAGTCCGCCCATCGAGTGCCCGATGACGACCGCGGGGCCCTCGTCGAGTTCCCGCACCAGCGCGGCGGCGTCCGCGGCGAAGTCCTCCGTGCGCCACGGCCCCCCGCGGCGCGCGCGGCCGTGCCCCCTCGCGTCGAGCCCCACGACGTGCCCGTAGGCGGTGAGCCACTGGGCCACCGACCACCACGTGCTCGCCCGGCCCATCAGCCCGTGCAGCAGCACGATCGGCTGTCCCCGCCCGCCGAAGTCAACCACGCCCTCACGCCAGAACACTTAGGCTCCGTCCATGGTTCACGACAGGGTGCGCACCCTTCTGCTCTGCGGCCTGGTCAGCACCCTAGTCGCCTGCACAGGCGGCGAACCGGACGAACCCCGGACCGAACCCGGCGCCGCATCGCCCGGCGCATCCGGCATCGGGGACCCGTACTACCCCGACGACGGCAACGGCGGCTACGACGCGACCGGCTACGAGGTCTCCGTCCGCTACGACCCCGGCACCGGGCGGCTCGACGGCGACACCACCGTCACCGCCCGCGCCACCCAGGACCTCAGCCGGTTCAACCTCGACCTGCGCGGCTTCACCGTCTCCTCGGTGGAGGTCGACGGCGGCCCGGCCGAGTTCACCCGCGAAAGCGACACCGAGCTGGTCGTCACCCCCGCCGATCCGGTGCGGGAGGGCAGCACGTTCGCCACCCGCGTCCGCTACTCGGGGGCTCCGCTCGACGCCACGAGCGCGCAACTCGGCGACAACGGCTGGCAGCGCTCGCCCTCCGGCGGCGCCTTCGTCCTCGGCGAGCCGCACTCCGCCGCCTACTGGTACCCGGTGAACGAGCATCCGAGGGACAAGGCGACGTTCCGCCTCACCGCACGCGTGCCCAGCGAGTGGACCGCGGTGTCCATCGGGCGGAGGGAGAGCTCCCGCACCGCCGACGGCTGGACCACCAGCACCTGGGTGGAGCCCAACCCGGTGGCGAGCTACCTCACCACGATCGCGATCGACCGGTTCGACGTCGTGCGCGGCACGCTCGCCGACGGCACGCCGGTGCTCAGCGCGTACGCGCCCGGCGCGAACGACCTGCGCGACGAGGGCGACCGGGTCGGCGAGATCATCGACTTCCTCGAGGGCGAGTTCGGCGAGTACCCACAGGCCACGGCGGGCGGCATCTACCTCGGTGCGGACGTCGGGTTCTCGCTGGAGACGCAGGGCAGGCCGACCTACACCCGCACGGCGGACCTGGAGACCGTCGTCCACGAGCTCGCCCACCAGTGGTGGGGCAACACCGTGTCGGTGCGGTCGTGGGCCGACATCTGCCTGAACGAGTGCCTGGCGAGCTACTCGCAGTGGCTGTGGGCGGAGGACAAGGAGGGCGACGACCTCGACGCCCGCTACCGGCGCGCGATCGACCGGTTCGCGGGCAGCGCGCAGTTCTGGGGCCGCAAGCTGTACGACATGGGGCCCGGTCACGAGTTCGAGGGCGTCTACAGCAAGGGCATCCTCGCGCTGCACGCGTTGCGCAGAGAGATCGGTGAGGACGCCTTCGGCAGGCTGCTGCGGGAGTTCCCGGCCCAGCACCGCAACGGCAACGCGAGCTGGCCGCAGTTCGAGAACCACGCCGAGAAGCTGGCAGGCAGGCAGCTGGACGGCTTCCTCGACGCGTGGTTCCGGGGCACCGAGCAGCCGCCCGACGAGTACCTGTACCCGGGCTCACTCCGCGGCTGACTGTGGCCGGGAGCGGGCGGAACTAGTGTTCCGTGTCCGAAGAACGTTTGCGCTCGCCGGGGCCCGGATCGCCCCTGGCTGCGTTGTCGCAAGGCCCGAGTACGGCACCCGGTACGAGGGCCCCGCTCCGCCTTGCCAGGAACGATCCGGATCACCCGGCAAGCGTGAAACAACCTCGGACACGGAACACTAGGGTTGGGGCATGGCTGTCGTGAAGATCAATGCGATCACCGTCCCCGAGGGCGCGGGTGAGGAGCTGGAGCGGCGCTTCGCGGCCCGGCTGCACGCCGTCGACTCGCAGCCCGGCTTCCTCGGCTTCGAACTGCTGCGCCCGGTCGCGGGCGACAACCGGTACTTCGTCTACACCAAGTGGGAGTCGGAGGAGCACTTCCAGGCGTGGGCGCAGGGTCCGGCGAAGGAGGCCCACGCGGGTGAACGCTCGAAGCCGGTCGCCAGCGGGGCGGACCTGCTGGAGTTCGAGGTCGTGCAGAGCTCGGCGCCCAAGCCGGAGTGACGGCCGGGCTCGACCGCGCCGCCGAGCTGATCCGCTCGGCGAGCGCGCTGCTGGTGTGCGCCGGGGCGGGCATGGGCGTGGACTCCGGGCTGCCGGACTTCCGGGGCGACCACGGCTTCTGGCGTGCCTACCCGCCGTACGCGCGGCTCGGGTTGCGGTTCGCGGAGCTGGCCGACCCCGTGCACTTCGCCGACGACCCCGAACTGGCGTGGGGCTTCTACGGGCACCGGCTCGGCCTGTACCGGCGCACGACCCCGCACCGCGGGTTCGACCTGCTGCGCAAGTGGGGTGCCGCGAAGCCGGGCGGGGTGCGCGTGTTCACGTCGAACGTCGACGGTCAGTTTCAGCGCGCCGGGTTCGGCGGCGTCGCCGAGGCCCACGGCTCGATCCACCACCTGCAGTGCCTGCGCCCCTGCGGCGCGGACATCTGGCCCGCCGACGACGTCGAGGTGACGGTGGATCCGGAGACGATGCGGGCGAGGCCGCCGCTGCCGGCGTGCCCGCACTGCGGCGGGCTCGCCAGGCCGAACATCCTCATGTTCGGCGACTTCGCCTGGCTGCCGGAGCGGACGGACGTCCAGCTCGCCGAGCTGCGGGAGTGGCGGCGGGCCCAGCGGGACGTCGCCGTGGTCGAGCTGGGCGCGGGCACCGCGGTGCCCACCGTCCGCAGGCAGGCGGAACTGGCCAGTGCGGCCAACGCCGCCCTGGTGCGGATCAACCCGAGGGAGCCGGAGATCCGGCACGGCCGGGGCGTCTCCCTGCCGCTCGGCGCCCTCGAAGCCCTGACCAGCCTGGACGCCCGGGTGTCGTGAGTGGCTCGTCGCTGACGTTGTCGTCAGTAACGAGCCACTCATGACAGTCCACACACACGAAGGCGCCCCCGCGGGATCCCACGGGGGCGCCTTCGCAGCGGCTGCGGTCGCTTACTCGTTCTCGGACTCGCCGGTGTTGTCGTCACCGCTCGCGGCGGCGATGCTGACCGGCGGCGCGTCCGGCACGTCGAGCGGCTTCGCCTCGCCCCGGAAGACGAACCGGGCCTGGTCGTCGCGCTCGGACTCGTCGTCCCAGCCCTCGACGTCCACGATGATGATCTGACCCGGCTGGACGTCACCGAACAGGATCTTCTCGGACAGCTGGTCCTCGATCTCCCGCTGGATGGTCCGGCGGAGCGGACGGGCGCCGAGCACCGGGTCGAAGCCGCGCTTGGCCAGCAGCGCCTTCGCCTTGTCGGTGAGCTCCAGCTCCATGTCCTTGCCCTTGAGGGCCTCCTCGACCCGGCCCACCATCAGGTCCACCATCTCGATGATCTGCTCACGCGTGAGCTGGTGGAACACGATGACGTCGTCGATCCGGTTGAGGAACTCGGGCCGGAAGTGCTTCTTCATCTCCTCGTTGACCTTCTGCTTCATCTTGTCGTAGCGCGATTCCTCGTCGCTACCCGAGGTGAAGCCGAGGCTCACGGACTTCGAGATGTCCTGCGTGCCCAGGTTCGAGGTGAAGATCAGCACCGTGTTCTTGAAGTCGACTGTGCGGCCCTGACCGTCGGTGAGCCTGCCGTCCTCCAGCACCTGCAGCAGCGTGTTGTAGATCTCCTGGTGCGCCTTCTCGATCTCGTCGAAGAGCACCACGGAGAACGGCTTGCGGCGCACCTTCTCGGTGAGCTGGCCGCCCTCCTCGTAGCCGACGTAGCCCGGAGGGGCACCGAACAGCCGCGAGGCGGTGTAGCGGTCGTGGAACTCACCCATGTCGATCTGGATGAGCGCGTCGTCCTCACCGAACAGGAAGTTGGCCAGCGCCTTGGACAGCTCGGTCTTACCGACACCGGACGGGCCGGCGAAGATGAACGAGCCGGACGGGCGCTTCGGGTCCTTCAGGCCGGCACGGGTACGCCGGATCGCCTGCGAGACCGCCTTGACGGCGTCCTCCTGGCCGATGATCCGCTTGTGCAGCTCGGACTCCATGCGGAGCAGACGCGTGGTCTCCTCCTCGGTGAGCTTGAACACCGGGATACCGGTCCAGTTGGCGAGGACCTCGGCGATCTGCTCGTCGTCGACCTCGGCGACGACGTCCAGGTCACCGTCCTTCCACTGCTTCTCCCGCTCGGACTTCTGGCCGAGGAGGGTCTTCTCCTCGTCCCGCAGGCGCGCGGCCCGCTCGAAGTCCTGCGCGTCGATGGCCGACTCCTTCTCCCGGCGCACGTCCGCGATCTTCTCGTCGAACTCGCGCAGGTCCGGCGGAGCCGTCATCCGGCGGATCCGCATGCGGGCACCGGCCTCGTCGATCAGGTCGATCGCCTTGTCCGGCAGGTAGCGGTCGTTGATGTAACGGTCCGCGAGCGTCGCGGCCGCCACCAGCGCGGAGTCGGTGATGGAGACGCGGTGGTGCGCCTCGTACCGGTCCCGCAGGCCCTTGAGGATCTCGATCGTGTGCTCGAGCGAGGGCTCGCCGACCTGGATCGGCTGGAAGCGCCGCTCCAGCGCCGCGTCCTTCTCGATGTACTTGCGGTACTCCTCGAGGGTGGTCGCGCCGATCGTCTGCAGCTCGCCCCGCGCCAGCATCGGCTTGAGGATGCTCGCGGCGTCGATCGCGCCCTCGGCGGCACCCGCACCGACCAGCGTGTGCAGCTCGTCGATGAACAGGATGATGTCGCCGCGGGTCTTGATCTCCTTGAGCACCTTCTTCAGGCGCTCTTCGAAGTCACCGCGGTACCGCGAGCCCGCCACGAGCGACCCGAGGTCGAGCGTGTAGAGCTGCTTGTCCTTCAGCGTCTCGGGCACCTCGCCCTTGACGATGTTCTGGGCCAGTCCCTCGACCACGGCGGTCTTGCCGACACCGGGCTCGCCGATGAGGACCGGGTTGTTCTTCGTCCGGCGGGACAGCACCTGCATGACCCGCTCGATCTCCTTGCTGCGCCCGATGACCGGGTCCAGCTTGCCCTCCCGCGCGGACGCGGTGAGGTTGCGGCCGAACTGGTCGAGGACCAGCGAGGAGGACGGGGTGCCCTCACCGCGACCGCCACCGGCCTCCGCGGGCTCCTTGCCCTGGTAGCCGGACAGCAGCTGCAGCACCTGCTGGCGCACCCGGTTGAGGTCGGCGCCGAGCTTGACGAGGACCTGGGCCGCGACACCCTCACCCTCCCGGATCAGACCGAGCAGGATGTGCTCCGTGCCGATGTAGTTGTGACCGAGCTGCAGCGCCTCGCGCAGCGACAGCTCGAGTACCTTCTTGGCACGCGGCGTGAAGGGAATGTGCCCGCTCGGGGCCTGCTGACCCTGGCCGATGATCTCCTCGACCTGCTGGCGAACACCCTCCAGCGCGATACCCAGCGACTCCAGCGCCTTGGCGGCGACACCTTCACCCTCGTGGATCAAACCCAGGAGGATGTGCTCGGTGCCGATGTAGTTGTGGTTGAGCATCCGGGCCTCTTCCTGGGCCAGGACAACCACCCGCCTCGCGCGGTCGGTGAACCTTTCGAACATTCCCACTCCCTCGACTGCTGCGCCGGCGGCCCGATCTCATCGTTTGTATCGCGGATCGATGAGTTCGGCACCGTGAGACCACTGTAGTAGCCATGCGCTCGTGTCGGCCTACCGCTACGGCCGATTCCGGCCTGTCCGGACCGCCCGTTCGCGGAGCACCGGCCGACAGGCAGTCGACTTATTGCTGGCTGTTGACATCTGGAACAACGCGGGGACCCCCTGCCGGATTCCGGTGCGGAGCCCCTGTCCGCTCACCGCGAACGCGACTCACCCGCCTGACGTCACCTCATCCGGGTATCCCACTGCCGGTTCCCCCGGCTCTAGGTAAGGTAAGGCAGACCTAATCGCCCGGATGGAGCAGACGGAGGGGATACGTTGAGCATCGAACGATCCTTCCGTGATGCTCGCCACACCCGGGCCGATCTGGACTCACTGGCCGGATCGCTCGCCCGGGTCGCCGGTCTGCAGGACCGGTTCGAGCTGCGCACCCGGCCGCCGGAGGGCGCGGGCTGGCAGCGGTGCTCCGACCTGCTCAGCGACCCCCGCCGGTTCGCGGCGTGGCGCGGCAGGCTCGCCGAGTGGCTGAGCGCGGAGTACGGGGCGGCCCCTTCCCGCACCGCCGCCGGCTACGTCATGTCGTGGTACCTCCGCGTGCCCGCCTACCTCGGCGCGCTGCTGCTGCACCACGAGCGCCGGGTGCCCTCGCTGCGGCCGGAGGAGCTCGCCGTGCGCATCGCACCCGAAGGCAGGCCGGACCCGGTCGGCCTCGCCGTGCTCGGCGAGTCGTTCCACTGCCTGCCGCTCGACCCGGGCTCGGCCCGTCCGGAGGCGACGGTGGTGGCGGACGACCACGCGCTCGCGGACGTGCTCCGGACCCGCTACGTGGCGCACGCGGCGCGGTTCGTCCGGGCCTACGGCGCCGTCTGCCCGCTCGGGCCGAGGACGCTGTGGGCGGCCGCGACCGACGCGCTCGACAGCTGCCTGTGGTGGGTCGGGCGGCAGGGCGGCGACGAGGGCTCCGGCGTGGCCGACGCGGCACTGGTGCTCCGGTCGCGGTTCCCCCCGCTGACCGCCGCGTCGACGTTGCGGATGGCCACCACCGACGCGGGCGGCCGCACCTGGACCCGGACCAGGGAGAGCTGCTGCTTCACCTACCTGCTGCCCGGCCGCGCCGAGTGCGACGGCTGCCCCCGCACCCGCGGCAAGCAGGTCTGACGGTCGGTGGGTCAGCTGGGGCGCCAGGAGGGGTCGCGGCCGGAGAGGGCCAGCGTGCGCTCGAGCGGGCCGGCTTCGGGGCGGACCGGAACCTCGGGACCGAACACACCCATCGCCCTGCCCTGCTCGGCCATGCCCCGCATGGCCTCCTCGGCCGCGGCCACTGCCTCGGGCGCGCAGTCGAACGGCTGCCCGGTCGCCCGCGCCAGGTCCCAGCCGTGGATCACCAGCTCACACAGCTCCATCGCCGCCACCATCGCCGCGGGCAGCTCCCCGCCGCCCATCGTGGTGGTCCCCTCGGTCGCCCCCGGCGCGGCGAGCGCGGCCACGAGCTCGTCGGTCAGCGTTCCGAGCCTGCCCTGCCAGTCCCCCGTGACGAGGTCGGCCGCCACCTCCCCGCCGTCCGAGGGCGGCGGCGGTTCCCTCCTGGCCGCCGCCGTGAGCCGCGGCGCCCAGTAGAGGACATGGTTCAGCAGGCCGCGCACGTCGTACCCGGCACACGGCGTCGGCTCGGCCAGCTGCTCAGGGCGCACGCCGAGGACGACCCCGCGGAACTCGCCCGCGGCCAGTTTGATCGGTACTTCCCACTCGGACATGACAGCCATTCCACCCGGACCGGCCACGCCTGTCTTGTACAAACACGTCACCCACGACGGGCCCCGACACGCCGAGGGCCGCCGGACAACCCGGCGGCCCTCGGCGCGCGAGACACGTCTGAGATTGAATGGCCGATCCGCACTTCCAGAACCGGGACGCCTCCTCCCGATGCTTCCGAAAGCCTCCACCCGGTACGGGTCTCGTGCCCGGATCCGGGCCTCAGCCCCGCTTGTGGTAAGCCTCGACGACCTCGGACGGAATGCGGCCGCGGTCGGAAACCTCGTAACCGTTCTTCCGCGCCCACGCGCGAATCGCCTGATTCTGTTCCCGGTCGACCGCCGCCGAACGCGCGGGCGCCTTCGCGTTGCCGCGCGCGGACGAACGCTTACGACCGCCGGCGCGCCGGGCGTGCTCGATGTACTGCGCGAGCGCGTCCCGCAGTTCTTCGGCGTTTTCGGCGGACAGGTCGATCTGGTACGACACGCCGTCCAGGCCGAACTCCACGGTCTCGTCCGCCTCGGATCCGTCCAGATCGTCGATGAGCGAGACAAGGACCTTCTGCGCCATCAGTTTCCTCCTGCTTTGAACCTTAAATGATCGGGTGGTGACCCCGGAAGCCGGTCAGAGACTTTACTCTCTCCACAGTGATACCGGTAATCACCGACAAATGCAAATCACGTTCTCGGATTGGCGTGACCGGGTCGAGTTATTCGGGACGGACCAGCGGGAAGAGGATCGTCTCCCGGATACCGAGGCCGGTCAGCGCCATCAGCAGGCGATCGATGCCCATTCCGACGCCACCGCTGGGCGGCATTCCGTACTCGAGTGCGCGGAGGAAATCCTCGTCGAGCCGCATGGCCTCGCTATCGCCGCCGGCCGCGAGTTTCGCCTGCTCCGTCAATCGCTGCCGCTCGACCACGGGATCGACGAGCTCCGAGTACCCCGTGGCGAGCTCGAATCCACGCACGTAGAGGTCCCATTTCTCGGCGACCCCCGGTTCACTACGGTGCTGCCTGGTCAGCGGCGACGTTTCCAGCGGGAAGTCCCGCACGAACGTGGGCGCGTGCAGATGGTCACCGACGAGGTGTTCCCACAGCTCCTCGACCAGCTTTCCGTGCCCCAGTTTCGGGTCGACCTCGATCCCGCGCGCGGCGGCGAAACCACGCAGCTTCTCCACGGACGTCTCCGGGGTGACCTCCTCACCGAGCGCCTCGGAGAGGGAGCCGTACATGGTGAGCGACGTCCATTCACCGGACAGGTCGTACTCGGTCCCGTCGGCGAGCGTGACCACCTGACCACCGCAGGCCGCTTCGGCGGCCTCCTGCACCACCTCGCGCGTCAGCACGGCCATCGTGTCGTAGGTCGCGTACGCCTGGTAATACTCCAGCATCGCGAACTCGGGCGAATGAGACGAGTCGCTGCCCTCATTCCGGAAGTTCCGGTTGATCTCGAAGACCTTCTCGATGCCGCCCACGACACAGCGCTTCAGGTACAGCTCGGGAGCGATCCGCAGATACAGATCGAGATCGAACGCGTTGGAATGGGTGACGAACGGGCGGGCCGAGGCACCACCGTGCAGCGTCTGCAGCATCGGCGTCTCGACCTCGGTGTAGCCGCGCCGGTGAAAGGAATCACGTAGCGACCGCGTCACCGAGGCTCGCGTCCGGACCACGTCACGGGCCTTCGGCCGCAGGATCAGATCGACATAGCGCTGCCGAATCCGCGTTTCCTCGGCCAGCTCCTTGTGCGCGACGGGAAGCGGGCGCATCGCTTTCGACGTCAGTTGCCAGCTGTCCGCCAGCACCGAGAGCTCGCCGCGCTTCGAGGTGATGACCTCACCCTGCACGAAAACGTGATCGCCCAGGTCGACGTCGGATTTCCAGGCGTTGAGCGCCTCCTGGCCTACTTTCGCCAGGCTGAGCATCGCCTGCAGTTCTGTGCCGTCGCCTTCACGCAGGGTCGCGAAGCACAGTTTTCCGGTATTCCGCACGAACATCACCCGGCCGGTGACGCCCACCTCGACCCCCGTGGAAGTGTCGGCGGAAAGACCGGAATGGGCGGCACGGATCTCGGCGAGCGTGTGCGTGCGCGGCACTTCCACCGGATAGGGATCAACACCCTCCGAAAGCAACCGGTCACGCTTCTCCCGGCGCACCCGCATCTGTTCCGGCAGGTCGTCCTCAGGCATGGGGGGCTCCGGGAATTCGCTCATGAGCCCATAGGGTACGAACACCCGATCGAGCACCGTTAACCGCCCGTCCGGCATGCCGGCCCCGGCGCCCCACAGCACCCGAACGGAGCCGCTCCGCACCGCCGTACCCGAATCAGCGAGTGTTTCGCTCGTAAACGAGTCGCAGGCCCAGCAGCGTCAGATCAGGCACGTGTTCGGTGATCGTCCGTGACTCGGACAGCACGAGTGGGGCGAGGCCACCGGTCGCGATGACCTCGACCCGCGTGTCCGGATCGGGGGACAGCTCGTCCACGATCCGCCGAACGAGCCCGTCCACCTGCCCCGCGAAGCCGTACAGGATGCCCGACTGCAGGCATTCGACGGTGTTCTTCCCGATCACCGAACGGGGCCGGACCAGCTCCACCTTCCGCAGCGCGGCCGCCCTCGCCGCCAGCGCGTCGACGGAGATCTCGATGCCAGGGGCGAACGCTCCGCCGAGGAACTCGCCCTTCACCGAGATCGCGTCCACGTTCGTCGACGTTCCGAAATCCACGACCACGCACGCCGTGTTGTGCAGATGGTGCGCGGCCAGCGTGTTCACCAGCCGGTCGGCGCCCACCTCCTTCGGGTTGTCGACGAGGAGCGGGACGCCGGTGCGGACGCCCGGCTCCACGACGATCTTCGGCACCGCCGGGTAGTAGCGGGCGAGCATCACCCGCAGCTCGCGCAGCACCGCCGGCACCGTCGACAGCGCGCTGATCCCGGTCACCGCGTCGGCGTACTCGCCGAGCAGCCCGCGCATCGTGAGCGCGAGCTCGTCCGCGGTGATCCGGGCATCGGTGCGCATGCGCCAGTCACGAACCAGCTTGGCCGACTCTCCCCTCCCGGAGTACAGGCCGAGCACGATATTCGTGTTGCCGACGTCGACGGTGAGCAGCAACTAGCTCTCCGCGTGCAGGAGCGCGTCCAGCCTCGCGGCGTCCACCGTCTCCGCCACCGGGAACGTGGCGGGCTCGCCCTGCTGCGCGATCGGCAGCGCGCCGCTGACCAGGCCGGACCCGTCCGGAGCGTCGGCGGGGTCGCTGCCCTCGGTGACGATCCTGTTGTCGGCGTCGACGAACACGATCCTCGGCTTGAACGTCGCCGCCTCGGCGTTGTCCATCTGGCCGTAGGCGATGAGGATCACCAGGTCACCGGGGTGCACCAGGTGCGCGGCGGCACCGTTGATGCCGATCACGCCGCTGTCCCGCTCGCCGGTGATGACGTAGGTCTCCAGCCGCGCCCCGTTGGTGATGTCCACGATGGACACCTGTTCGCCCGGCAGCAGGTCGGCCGCCTCCATCAGGGCCTCGTCGACGGTGACCGAGCCGACGTAGTGCAGGTCGGCCTGCGTCACCGTGGCTCTGTGGATCTTGGATTTCAGCATCGTGCGGTACATCGCGGACTCCCTCTATACCCCTGCGTCCTCAATGGACAAGTCTGCCATTTCCCTTTCCTGACCGGCCGCGGCGCCGAGCAGGACCGGAACGTTGTCGATGAGCCGGGTGCGCCCGACCCTGGCCGCCACGAGCAGCCGTGCCTCCCCGTCGACGGGCGCGGGCCCCAGCTCGGTTCCCCGCAGCTCCAGGTAGTCCACCGAGACCTCGGGCCGGGCGGCCAGCGTGCCGCGGGCCGCCTCGAGCACGGCCTCGGCGCCGAACCGGCCCGCGTGCGCGCCTGCCACCAGCGCCGCGGACAGCGCCACAGCCTGCTCCCGCTGCTCCGCCGTGAGGTAGACGTTGCGGGAGGACAGGGCCAGCCCGTCGCGCTCCCGCACGGTCGGCACCCCGAGCACCCGCGTCTCCATGTCCAGGTCGCGCACCATGCGGCGGATCAGCACCAGCTGCTGGTAGTCCTTCTCCCCGAAGAACGCGTAGTGCGGCCGCACGATGTTGAACAGCTTGGCCACCACGGTGAGCACGCCGGCGAAGTGCCCGGGGCGGAACGCGCCCTCCAGCTCGTCGCCGAGCGGACCGGGATGCACGGTCACCGCCGCGTCCGGCGCGTAGAGATCACTCTCCTCCGGGGTGAAGGCGATCTCCACACCCGCCTCGGCCAGCGCCTCCAGGTCGCGCTCCCGGGGCCTCGGGTAGGCGGTGAAGTCCTCACCGGCGCCGAACTGCAGCGGGTTGACGAAGATGGAGGCCGCGACCACCGTGTTCGGCAGCCGCCTTGCGCGGCGCAGCAGTTCGAGATGGCCCGCGTGCAGCGCGCCCATCGTGGGCACGAGCGCGACCTGGCGGCCGACACCGCGCAGCGCCGAGGTGACCTGGCGCATGTCGCCGGGTTTGGCGTAGGTGTTCAGCCGGCCTCGGGTGAACTTGGGGGCCTTCGGGGCAGTCACTTCACATCACGTCCGTCGTCGAGCAGGGTGGCGATCTCGGCCGCGGCCTCGGCGCCGAGCAGGCCGGACTCGCTGGCCCTGGCAACGGTGCGCCGGGCGAGGGTCCGGTAGGTCGGGGCCACGTCGGGCGCCCGATCCGCCAGCACGCGCAGGTGGGTACGCACGGTTCCGGCGTCGCCGCGCGCGACCGGGCCGGTCAGCGCGCGGTCGCCGTGCCGGAGCGCGTTGTCCAGCGCCGCCGAGAGGAGCGGACCGAGCAGCCGTTCGGCGTTGCCCACGCCACCCGCTCGCAGCAGCTCGGCGCAGTCGGCGACGAGCGTGACGAGATGGTTGGCCCCGTGGGCAAGTGCCGCGTGGTACAGCGACCGGGTGGCCTCGGGGATGCGGACGGGTTCCGCGCCCATTTCAACCGTCAGGGCCTCACCGACATTCCAGGCGGCCTCGTCGCCCTCCGCGGCGGTGACCCCGACGCTGCACGCGGCGAGGCGCTCCAGATCCTCCTCGCGCCCGGTGAACGTCATCACGGGGTGCAGGGCGAGCGGGAGGGCGCCGAGCTCGGTCGCCGGGCTCAGGATGCCGATGCCGTGCGCACCGGAGGTGTGCACGACGATCTGCCCCGCGCGGAACGCGCCGGTCGCGGCCAGGCCCCTGACCATCGGGCCGAGCGCGTCGTCGGGAAGGGCGAGCAACACCAGGTCCGCGGCGGCGGCGACCTCGTCGGAGGGCAGCAGCGGCACCCCGGGCAGCAACCGCTCGGCCCGCCGCACCGACGCCTCGGAGATACCGGAGGCACCGACCACGGTGTGCCCCGCTCTGGCCAGCGCCGCGCCGAACACGCTGCCGACCCTGCCCGCCGACACCACGCCGACAGCGAGTCGGGCCGGCCGCATCACGGCGTGCCCCGGTGGACGCTCATGTTCCAGACTCCCGAACTCGTTCCAGTCCCGCTCCGCAGTCGCGGGTACCAGACGATGGCGCGAGGGTAGCCCCGCGACTCGCGACCAGAACCCGCTTGGTGACGAGCTTCACCCGTCCCGGGTCCCCCCTTCCGAAGCCAGCCGCACCGCCTCCGCCCTGGCCGCCCGCAGCCGGGAGAGCAGCTCGTCCCTGCGAGCCCTGCGCTCGGAGCCGCCCGCGGGGAGCCTGCGCAGGAACGCCAGTTCGGTGACCCGGGCCTGGTACTCCGCGACGGCCCTCGCCGCTCTGCGGCCCGACTCGCGGCGCGCCTGCCTGCGCCACCGCCTTCGCCCGGCGAGGCTGGCCAGCAGCTCGACCTCGGACTGGGCGATCCACCGCGCGGAGGCCATCTTCGGCAGGGCCGCGGCGATGATGCGTTCCTCCCGGCGCCGCTGCCACAGCACGAGCATGGCCACGCCGAGGAACACGGGCACCATCACCAGGAAGTACACGTTGATGAACGCCGAACCTCCACCGAGGGTGGCGCTCGCGTTCCACAGCGAGTGCAGTCCAACGGCCAGCACGTAGCCGCCGAGCGGGGCGAGGACCTTCCTCGTCCGGCCCCGCGACATCGCCGCGACACCGACCCCGATCCCGATGAGCACCGAGAACAGCGGATGGGTGAACGGCGAGAGCACCCCGCGCAGGATGAACGCGGCGAGCACGCCGGGGCTCGTGGCGTCGCCGAAGCCGTGCTCGGCGAAGGCGCGACCGAAGTAGTAGATGTTCTCGGTGAACGCGAAGCCCGCCGCGCTGAACCCCGCGTAGACGATCCCGTCCACCACACCGTCGAACTCGCGGCTGCGGTGCCACAGCAGCAGGAGCAATGGCACCGCCTTCACCGCCTCCTCGGCGAACGGCGCCGACACGATGGCGCTGACCTTGTCGCCGCGCCCGATGCCGAGCAACAGGTCACCGACCGCGGCCGCGGTGTCGTTGATCAGCAGGGCCGTGAGGGTCGCCACACAGGCGCCCCAGACGAACGTGAGCAGCAGCAACGGTGCGGGCTCCGGCTCCCACCGGTCGATCCAGAGGAACGTCGCGACGACCACGGCGACCGGCACGGTCGCCGCGACGACGCCGATCCCGACGGCCGTCGCGCCGACCCGCGCCGTGCCGAGCCCGAACAGCAACAGTCCGCACACCGCGGCCACGAGCAGGCCGACCACCGGCAGCAGGACAGTGACCCCCTGCGAGGCGGGGCGGTGCCGCGCTGGTTCGCTCGAGTTGGCTCCCGTCACGCGGGCACCCTAGCCGTGCGCGTCCACGGTGCGGACGAGTGTTCCCGGTGGGTCAGTCCTCCGCGCGCCGCCTGCGCCGCGGGGTCGTGTTGCTCGCCCCGTGCGCGGCGAGCAGTTCGCTCACCGAGCGGCCCTCCGAGTGCGAGCCGCTCGGTTCGTTCGTGCTGTCCGGTTCGGGCGCGCGGCGCCTGCCGCCGCCGTTCGCGCGCTCGCCGCCGCCGTGGTTCGCCCACGGCTCGCCCTCGGGGCGGTACCGCCTGCCGCCGGAGTAGGACTCCGGCTCGCCGTGCCGCCCGGCCGCCGCGTCGTCGTCCTCCGCCCGGCGCCTGCGGCCACCGGGACGGGCGGGCAGGTCGCGGATCTCGGGCGGGAGGGTCGGGTTCGGTTCGGGGCGCGCCTCGTCGGCCGCGGCCTGCTCGGGCGCACGCCGTCTGCCGCCGCCTTCGGCGTCCCGCCACGAAGCGGACCAGTCCGCGTCGTAGCTCGGGGCAGGCTCGGGCACGGGCTCGGGCTGCTGCGGCGCGCGGCGCGCGGCGGGCGTGGGCTGCTCCGGCTCAGGGCGTTGCACTGGGGACTGCTCCGGTTTCTTACGCTGGGGTTTCGGGGAGTGTTCCGGCTCACGGCCCGGCGGGGTGACGCTCGCGGCCGATCTGCCTCGGGTGAGGGGCTCCATCGCGGGCCTGGTGGGCTCGGCCGGATGGTCCCTCCGCGGCTCGGGGCCACGCTCACGAGGAGATTGTGCCTGCCGCTTCGGCGGCGTCTGCACGGGCTTCACCTGTCGCGTCGGCGGCGACTGGTCGCGCTGGTCAGGCGCGGGCCGCTCGACGGGCTGCTGGCGAGGTCTGGACATCTCCGCCCTGGCCCGGTTGGCGGCTTCGGACGCCTTGGCGGCCACCGACGCCCCCGGTGGCCGGACCCGGCGCGGCGGCTGCCGGTCCTGCGCGCCGCCGCTGTCCACGGGGCGGGAGGGCCGGGGCACGTACTGGGTCTTGCCCGAGTCGGCCTGCGGAGCGCGGCGCGGCGGTGCCTCGGGCTCACGAACCCGGTCGATCAGCTCCGTGGGGCGGTCCGTGAGCTCGACGGGCTTCTTGCTCGCGAGCAGCTGGGCCGGTTTCTTCCCGTTTCCGTTTCCGTTGCCGTTGTTCTCGCCCGCGGTGACCATGCGGGGCTCCTCGGACAGGGAGCGCATCCGAGTCGACTGCGCGGTGAGCGCCACCCGCTCGTACAGCACCTCGCCGCCGAAGAGGGCCTGGAGGCTCTCGCGCAGCGCGGTGACCTCGGCGCGCAACGCCTCGAGCTCGTCCCGGGAGTTCTCCTCGGCCCGCTGTTTGGCCTCGGCCTCCAGCTCCAGCTCGAACTCGCGGCGTGCGGCGATCTCCCGTTCGAGCTCCAGCTCGTAGATCTCCTGGGCCTGCGCCACCGACTCCTGGGTCGCCGCGACCTGCTTGCGGTACCGGGCCGCGACGAACGCGCCGATGAGCGCCGCCCACAGCGCGGCGACGATGCCGAGCCGCAGGTATCGCAGATCCTCGGTGAGGACCAGCGCGAGGGTGGCCGCGACGGCGAGGACGAAGCCGACGACGAGCCACGACCTACCCGAATGGCGGCCGCGCGAGTCGTCATCCACGCCAGTCATGCCCCACACCGTACCTTCTAGTAATCCGACTGAGACCTAGTCGGTACTTCGAGCGGCGCATCCGGAGCGTTAACCGGTCACTCTCCGATCGCTGTCCCGATCACGAGGATTCGGTGTGCGGCAGCAGTACTCGAGCCACAGCGCCGCACCGAGCAACGCCACCGCGCAGACGGCGCCCACGATGGCCGCGGGGAGGTCGTCGGCGGCGGCGGTGAGCCGGTCCGCCCTCGGCGCGACGTAGGCGAGCGCGCCGAGCCACGCGCCGAGCATCAGGGCGCCGAGCAACGACGAGGCCTTCGCCAGGACGACGGCGCGCGCGACCCCGACCCCGGTCACGACCTGGTGGCTGCGGATACGGCTGCGGACGACGAACGCGAGCACGAACTCGACCACGGCGAGCACGAGCAGCGTGACGCCGGCCGTCGTCGGCAGGCTGGGCAGCGACTCGTACGTGGTCTGGAAGGCGAGGAAGGTCAGCCCGAAGCCGAGCACGGCGGCGAGGAGCAGCTCGCGTGGCCGCGTGAAATGCATGCTCCCACCGTACTTCGCCCGGCGACCCTCCCTCTCGTGAGTGGGAACCGTGATGCGCGTTCCCCGCGCACGAGCCGACCGGCGTCGCGGCGTGGTTGACTCTCCACCGACTGGAGAGTTCAGCATGGTTTCGCGACCGCGAGGGGGAAGCAGGGTGTTCACGATCGGGGAACTGTCCCGCCGGACCGGCCTGCCGGTCAAGACGATCCGGTTCTACTCCGACGAGGGCCTCCTGCCGCCCACCGACCGCACCCACGCCGGGTACCGGCTCTACGACGCGCACGCGCTGGCCCGGCTGGAGCTGGTGCGCACCCTGCGTGAGCTCGGTGTGGGACTGGCCGACATCGAGCGGGTGCTGGCGGAGGCGACCACCGTCGCCGAGCTGGCCGAGAGGCACGTGACGGTGCTCGACGAGCAGATCCGCGTGCTCCGGCTGCGGCGGAGCGTCCTGCGGGCGGTCGCGAAACGGAAATCCGAGCTGGACGAGGTGAAGTTGATGAACAGGCTGGCTTCCATGCCCGACGAGGAGCGCAAGCGGCTCGTCGACGAGTTCTGGGACGAGGTGAGCGCGGGGCTCGACGTCGACTCCGAGTTCTACGGGTGGATGCGGTCCACGAAGCCGGAGCTGCCCGACGACCCGACACCGGAGCAGGTGGAGGCGTGGGTCGAGTTCGCGGAGCTGGTGCGGGATCCCGATTTCCGGCGGCTGATCCGCGGGATGGGCGAGCAGCACGAACGGCGCAGGAGCGAGGGAGAGGAGTTCGCGGCACCCACGCTCGACCAGCGCGAGACGTGGGCGGACTGGAGCGAGCGGGCGCAGGCCGCGATGGACGCCGGGCTGGCCCCGGACTCGGCGGAGGGCCGCGCGCTCGCCGACGACGTCGCCCGCGCCTCGCTCGGGCCGGGTGAGTCGGACGGCGCCGAGTTCCGGGCCACGCTCGCCGAGCGCATCGCGAGCGGCAACGACCGGCGAGCCGAGCGGTACTGGCAGCTGCTGGCCGTGATCAACGGCTGGCCCACGGTCCCCAGCCGCCACGACGCCGTCGAATGGCTCGTCGCCGCCCTGCGCACCTCCCGGCCCTGACCCCGCCACCGGGTGAGCAAGGGAGCTTTACTCCCGTCTAGCGGTAGTAAAGCTCCCTTGCTCCGCATCAGTGGGGCGGGTGGGGCTGGTGGGGTGCGTGGGGTGACCGGCGGCGGTGGGGGCGGGCGGTGCTCAGAGGGTGAGGTCGGGGCGGCGGCGGACGGCCGCGCGGTCGGCCTCCGGCAGCGCGGCCAGCAGGTCGGCCGCCCGGCCACGGCCGGGAACCTCGGCGGCCGGGTCGATCTCCAGCCACGGCACGAGCACGGTCGCCCGGTCCGGGGTACCCGGGTGCGGCAGCAGCAGTTCCGGGTCGTCCGAGCGGACCCCGTCCACGGTGACCACGTCGACGTCCAGGGTGCGCGGACCCCAGCGCCGCTCCCGCACGCGTTCCGCCCGCCGCTCCAGTTCCCGCGCGGTGCGCAGCCACGCCCAGTGGTCGCGGTCCGGATCGGCCACGACGCACACGGCGTTGAGGAAGTCGGGCTGGTCGGTGACGCCCCACGGCTCGGTCTCGTACACGCTCGACACCGCCACCAGCACGTCCCGCAGCCCGTCGACGGCGAGCCGGAGGTAGCCCAGCCGGTCGCCGAGGTTGGCACCGAGGGACAGGACGGCCCTGCTCATCGCTGCCTGCGGATGGTCACGGCCACGTCGTCGAACGTCAGCGGGATCGGCGCGGCCGGCTTGTGCACGGTCACCTCGACCGCACGCAGCCGCTCGTCCCGCAGCACCTCGTCGGCGATGCGGCCCGCCACGCTCTCGATCAGGTCGTACGGGTCGCCGCCCACGATGCCGGCCACGAGCTGGGCGAGCTCGCCGTAGTGCAGCGTGTCGGCGAGGTCGTCGGACGCCGCGGCAGGCGCCAGGTCCAGCCAGGCGGTGACGTCGACGACGAACTCCTGCCCTTCGCGCTTCTCGTGCTCGAAGACGCCGTGCCGCCCACGCACGCGCAGACCGGTCAGCGTGATCCGGTCGGTCATTCCGGGGACCCCCGCCGCCACGCGGCGGCGACGAGCACCGCGTCGAGCGAAGCGCCGACCTCGTGCACCCGGACACCCCACGCGCCGGAGAACGCCGCGAGCGTCGAGATCGCCGCGGTCGCCACCTCGCGCCCCGCGGGCGGGCGGGGATCGCCCTCGGCGTCGGCGAGCAGCCTGCCGAGGAACCGCTTACGGGACGCCCCGACGAGCACCGGGAAGCCGAGGTCGAGCAGGCTGCCGAGACCGTGCAGCAGCGCCCAGTCGTGCGGGGCGTGCTTGGCGAAACCCAGCCCCGGGTCGAGCACGATGGCGTCCGCGGACACACCCGCGCCGAGCGCGGCATCCACCCGCGCGGTGAGCTCCTGGCGCACCTCGTACACCACGTCGTCGTAGGTGGCCAGCGCGTTCATGTCCTTCGAGTGCCCGCGCCAGTGCATGAGGATCCACGGCACCCCGGCTTCGGCGACCACCTTGGCCATGTCCGCGTCGGCCAGACCGCCGGACACGTCGTTGATGATCCGCGCGCCCGCGTCGACGGCGGCGGCCGCCACGGCCGCCCTCGTGGTGTCGACGGACAACCGCAGCCCGTCCGCGGCGAGCTCCCGGATCACCGGCAGCACGCGGGACTTCTCGGTGTCGGCGTCGACCCGGCCGGCACCAGGCCGCGTGGACTCGCCACCGACGTCGATGACGTCAGCGCCGCGCCGCCACATCGCGTGCGCGTGTGCCAAAGCGTCGTCGCGGCTGAGGTAGCGGCCGCCGTCGGAGAACGAGTCGGGCGTCACGTTGAGCACGCCCATCACCACGCACCGGCCCGGATCGGGCAGGTTCGGGTGGACGGGCCGCGTCACCGGCGGCCCTTGATCAGGTCCAGCGCCTCCGCCCGCGACGAGGCCGAGGACTGCAGCAGCCCCCGGACGGCGGACGTGGTGGTGCGGGCGCCCGGCTTGCGCACGCCGCGCATCGCCATGCACAGGTGCTCGGCCTCGATGACGACGATGACGCCCCGCGGCCGGAGCCTGCGGTCGATCGCGTCGGCGATCTGGGAGGTGAGCCGTTCCTGCACCTGCGGGCGCTTGGCGTAGAGGTCGACCAGCCTGGCCAGCTTCGACAGGCCCGTCACCTTGCCCTGCGCGTTGGGGATGTACCCGACGTGGGCGACCCCGTGGAACGGCACCAGGTGGTGCTCACAGTTGTGCGTCAGGTGCCCGGCCACGAGAAACGTCGGATGCGGCGCACATGTGAAGCTGTAGACCGTGTAGGGCGTCGTCCCGGTCGCGGAAACCGGCCGCACCGACTCCACCGCGACATACTCCGACTCGATCAGATCGGTGGCGTAGTCGTCCTGCGGGAAACCGTGCCGAACGTGCCAGCTCAGCGCGTCGGCCTTCGACAACGCTCCTGAGTGGAGAGCACGCGGAGAGCCACCGGAGACGCCGACGAGCTGCCTGGCTCGTTCGCCCAAGGCGTGCGTCCACTCGATGTGGGTGCCGGCGACATCCCTGGCTTCCATCCAGCCGTGCGGGGTCGCGAGGGGATGATCCGGAGTGACGACGAACGTCCCGCCCGCGGTGGTGACCTCGACGAGTTCGCGAGTCCGATGCGAGCTGACCCCGACCACGGTCGTCTGTTCGACGTTGCCGTTGGCGAGCGTCCACAGTCGGTCACCGACGGCGACGTCCCGCGCCCGCTTGCGACCGTCCACCGCGTTCACCGTCTGCTCGCTCGGGACGCAGGTGCTGTACATCGGGATGTCGGTGACCAGGACCAGCTCTTCGTGACTCTCGTCGAAGGTGCGGTCGAGCACCCGGTCCGGCTCGCTGTAGAGGCCGGCGAACAGCTCGCGGTAGGCACGCGCCACGCGGGCGGGGGTCTCCCGCAGACCCTCGCGATCCGGATCCTCTCCGCACGCGAGCAGGAGCTCCCGCACCGCGTTCTCGGCGCGCGACTGATCGAACACAGGGCCTCCGGCTCGAGGCGGGTTCACATCCTCGAAAACCCCGTGGCCGTCGACCGCGAAGTCACTGCTGATGTTGACCGTCCTGATCGTCCGGGTGCTGGCGTTGCCCCTCCTCAGGCCTGCCACCGTACTGCCCCTGCGGCCCCTGGCCCTGAGCGGGGTCGGAGAACCACTGGTGCTCCTGCCCCTGCCGCTGGCCCTGCGGACCCTGCTGGACGGGTGGCGGAGCCTGCGGGCCCTGCCGCCACGGCTGGCTCGGCCGGTTGCCGGGCGTGGTCGCCGGGGTCCAGCCGGGCGGGGCGCCGTAGTTCGGCGGGCCGCTCTGGCCGCCGGACGGGGACGGATAGCCACCGCCCTGCTGACCGCCGGCGTACGGCGGGGGCCACGAGCCCTGGCCACCACCCTGCTGGCCACCGTTGTTCCGCCGGTTGCCGTTGGGGTTGCCGCTGCTGGGCGGCGGCGCGTACGGGTTGGGCGGTGGCTCCGGCTGGCTGCGTGGCGGTCCGCCGGGGACGTCGTGGGCGCCCGGAGCGGTGCCGACCGGCGTCGGTTCCGGCTGGCGCTCCTCCTCCCGCCGGTCACGCTCCGGCTCCTCCGGCTCGGGGGGCCAAGGCTCGCCGCGTTCCATGGCGAGCTCGGCCGGCGTCTTGATCGGCGGTTTGTCCGAGGGCAGCCGCTCGCCGAACTCGTTGAACGCCGTGATCCGCGGGCGCTTCTCCACCGCCGCGAAGATCCGCTCCAGGTCGCGCCGCTGCAGGGTCTCCTTCTCCAGCAGCTCCACGACCAGGTCGTCGAGCACGTCCCGGTAGGTGTTGAGCACCTCCCACGCCTCGGTGTGCGCGGTCTCGATGAGCTTGCGGACCTCCTCGTCGATCTCGTGCGCGACCTCGAGGGAGTAGTCCGGCTGCCTGCCCGCCGACCGGCCGAGGAACGGATCACCCTGCTCCTGGCCGTACTTCACGGCGCCGAGCCGCGGGCTCATGCCGTACTCGGTGACCATCGACCTGGCGATCTTGGTCGCCTGCTCGATGTCGGAGACGGCACCCGTGGTGGGCTCGTGGAAGACGAGCTCCTCGGCGGTGCGTCCGCCCATCGCGAACACGAGCCTGCCGATCATCTCCGACCGGGTCATCAGCTCCTTGTCGTCCTCGGGCACAAGCAAGGCATGCCCCCCGGTGCGCCCGCGAGGGAGGATCGTCAGCTTGTACACCGGTTCGATGTCCGGCATGGCCCACGCGGCGAGCGCGTGCCCGCCCTCGTGATAGGCCGTGATCTTCTTCTCCTTCTCGGAGATGATCCGGCTCTTGCGCGCGGGACCCCCGATCACGCGGTCGACCGACTCCTCCAACGCGGAGTCGGTGATCACGTGCCCGTTCGTGCGGGCGGTGAGCAACGCGGCCTCGTTGATGACGTTCGCCAGGTCCGCACCGGACATGCCGACCGTGCGCTTCGCGAGCGCCTCCAGGTCGGCGTTCTCCGCGATCGGCTTGCCCTTCGAGTGCACCTCGAGGATCGCGCGCCTGCCCCGCAGGTCGGGCGCGGACACCGGGATCTGCCGGTCGAACCGGCCGGGCCGCAGCAGTGCCGGGTCGAGGATGTCGGGCCGGTTGGTGGCGGCGATCAGGATGATGCCGCCGCGCGAGTCGAAGCCGTCCATCTCGACGAGCAGCTGGTTCAGGGTCTGCTCGCGCTCGTCGTGACCACCGCCGAGGCCGGCGCCGCGCTGGCGGCCGACCGCGTCGATCTCGTCGACGAAGATGATGCACGGTGCGTTCTGCTTCGCCTGCTCGAACAGGTCCCGCACCCGGGACGCGCCGACACCGACGAACATCTCGACGAAGTCGGAGCCGGAGATGGTGTAGAACGGCACCCCCGCCTCACCGGCGACGGCGCGCGCGAGCAGTGTCTTACCGGTACCCGGCGGGCCGTAGAGCAGCACACCCTTCGGGATCTTCGCGCCGAGCGCCTGGTAGCGCGCCGGGTTCTGCAGGAAGTCCTTGATCTCGTGCAGCTCCTCGACCGCCTCGTCGGCACCCGCCACGTCACCGAACGTGGTCTTCGGCATGTCCTTGTTCAGCTGCTTGGCCTTGGACTTGCCGAAGTTGAGGACCCGGTTGCCGCCGCCCTGGGCGTTGTTCATCATCCACATCAGCAGCAGCAACAGGATCCCGAGCGGGATCATGTAGATCAGCAGCTGGGTGAAGAACGAGTCCTGGGTGACCGTGGTGTCGAACTCGACCGGGTTGCCGTTGTGCTCGGCGTTGATCAGCGAGTTGTAGAGCTGGTCGGAAGCCCCCGCGGGGAACTTCGTGATGATCTGCTCGACCTGCTGGCCGTCGACGTCGATCGGGTTAGCCAGGTGGAGTTTGAGCTGCTGCTCCTTGTCCTCGAGGTTCGCCTCGGTGATGTTGCCCGAGGCGATCTGCTCGACGGCGCGCGACGTGGGTACGTGCGTGTACCCACGGTCGCTGTCGAAGATCGTGCTGAAGACGAAGTAGAGCAGCAGAACCGCGACTATCCACAGCAGTGGGTTCTTGAGCAGGCGCTTGCGGTCCATTCGATCCGGCCCTGGTGGCCTCGACCCTCCCTGGCTAGGCGGTACGTGTGACATCCAGACGAGGCACAGTCACGGTGTTGACAACTGCATGCGGTACGGGGTTAGCCGTCCCACCAGGGTACCGCCCGGCCGGAAAGGGTGGCCGGGCGATCCTCACGTCGTCAACGGCCACGGGCCTGCGGATGTTCCCACCAGGGCCGCGGCGGGTCAGGCCGCGACCTGGGCCAGCATCTCCGCGAGCCGGGTGCGCAGCGTCTTGGCGTCGGCGGGCGAGACGGTGACCCACTCGCTGCCGTCGGTACCGGCGCGGGAGAGGCTCAGGTAGCGGCCGGTGCCGGTGTCGAACCAGGCCAGCACCGGCGAGCGGCGCTTGCCGCCGAGGTGGTCCCTGCTGTTGGCGGCGAGCTGCCCGCCGCGCAACCGGGGCTGGGCGATCAGCTGCGCGTACGCCTGCCGAGGGTCCGCCGGCCGCTCCGACAGCGCCGTGCGCTGCCGGGCCTTCCGTTCCGCGCCCCCGACGGTCCCGGCGCCGATGGCCGAGCGCGCGGGTGGGGTGCGCACGGCGTCCGCGAGCGGCAACGTCACCGAGGGTTCGCTGCCCCGGTCGCAGCGGGGCAGCAGGTCCACGACCGTGGAGGCGAGCCCGTCGGGGTACGTGGGCCGCAGCCAGACGCCGTCGGCGTCCTGGATCACGACGACCGCGTCGGTCCCGTCGGTGGCCGCGAGCACCGCGACCGGCTCGGCCTCGAACTCCGGGATGTGCAGTGCGTCGATGCTCAGCGTCGGCCTGGCCAGCACCTCGATCCAGCGGGCGACCGGCGTGTCCGCGAGACGGCGGGCCGCGAACTCGGTCTCCGCGCGTTGGCGCAGGGTCAGCCGCTCGGTCTCGGTGCTGCCGTGTGACCGCACCCGCAGTGGGTACGGCAGCTCTCCCACCCGAGCCGACTCCCACAGGAAGTCGAAGGCGACCGGCGTGAAGAACTCTTGCGTGGGCACGATCCTCCCCTGTTGTTCGCGTGCCGCCGGGCAGCGACTACCGAAGAGTAACGTACGTCTCATCCCGGGCGGCCGCGGACGGTCACAGCGGAGCGGTGGTGGCGTTCGCCGCTCCGGCGAGCATCTCGGACAGCCGGTGCCGCAGCGTGGCCGCGTCCGCGGGAGCGATCGTGATCCAGTCCCGGCCGTCCTGCCCCCGCGTCGCCTGGGTGAAGTACCGGCCGGTCTCCGTGTCGAACCAGCTCAGCACCGGCATGCGGCTCTTGCCGCCGGACCGGCTGCGGGCGTTGGCGCCGATCTGCCCGCCCCGCAGGCGCGGTTGCGCGTGCAGCCGGGCGAGGGCCTTGCGGTCCTCGTCCACACTGGCCCGGCCACCGTCGGGAGCGGGTGCCCTGCGCTGCATGAAGTCGGCCCCGGGGCCCGCGATGAGCTGTTCGAGCGGCACGGTGATGGACTTCTCGACGCCCCGGGCCACGGCGGGCAGCAGTCCCACGACAGCACTCGCGAGGCCGTCTGCGGGAACCCGGTCCAGGTGCAGGCCGCGAGCGTCCTGCACCGCCCGCACCCCGGTACCGCCGAGCGCCGCGACCACGGCGAGCACCGGGTCGCCGCCCGGCGAAGCCACGTACACCGAGTCGAGGCTCAGGTCCGGGGCGGCGAGGATCTCGAAGTGCTCCCCGACGCGCGGATCGAGCCTGCCCGCGTCGTCGAGGACACCTCGCCGCGCCAACTCCGCGAACGTGCGCCGCCGCAGGGCGGCGCGCTCGTCCATGGTCTCGCCATGCGAGCGCGCCTCCAGCGGATAGGGCAGCTCACCTGCCCCGAACGACTCCCAGAGGAAGTCCAGCTCCAGCGGAGTGAGCAGCTCCGCCACCGGTTACCGCTCCTCGGCGTCGTCGCCCCAGGCGCCGATCACCGGCGGTGGGGTGGCCTCGTTGGCGCCGAACGCGTCGTCCGGATCCGGCTCGATGAGGAAGGAGGCGTGCGTGTGCTCCTCCTCCTTCTGCTGGCCCGCTCCGGCGGCACCCATGCCACCCATGGGCGCGGTGGCCGGTGGCGGGGCGGCACCGGCGCCGATGGTGCCGCTGCCCGGAACCAGGCCCTGGTTCTGCGGGGCGACCGACGCGGCGCTGTTGGGCTGCATGTTGGCCGACGCGTTCGTCTCGGAGGACTGCTGCTTGGTGCTGCCACTGCGGTTGCCCTTGGCGAGCGCGCGGGCGCCAAGGGCGCCGACCGCGCCACCGACCGCCGCGCCGCCCAGCGTCGGGGCCAGCGAGCCGGAACCACCCGGGGCGGCGCCGCCCTGGGCGGCGCCCGCGGCGGAGCCGGCACCCGGACCGGCGGCCGGGCCCTGCCCCGCGGCGAGGCCCTGCCCCGCTCCCGCGGCGGGCTGGCCACCGTGCGCACCGCCCGCGAACCCGGAGGCGGAACCGTCCATCGCGCTCGACGCGTGCAGCGGAGGTGCGGAGCCGATCCCGCCGAAGTCGGGTCCGGCCAGGCTCCCCGACGGCCCGCCGAAGGCGGCGACCGTGCCCACCTGGCCCGCGTTCAGGTCCGTCCGCCCGGCGTTCGGCCGCAGCCCGAGGGACTCGGGCCCGAAGCTCGGCGTGGTGTTGTCGATCTCCGACAGCGCGGTCGTGTACGCCTCCATGTACGCGACCTGCTGTGCCTTGACCTCACGGGCCGCGTCGAACTTCGGCTTCAGGTCCTTGACCATCGCGGCGGGACCGCCCGCGAGCATCGCGGCCGTCTCCGCGGCGGGGTCGAACTCCACCGGCTCGGGCATCTTCTTGACCTCGGCGGCGGCCGCGGCCTGCTGCGCGAGGCGGTGGCTCATGGTGTGCGCGGCCTCGGACGCCTGCGAGCCGGAGTTCGCGATCGCGACGAGCGCGCCCTGCGCGGCTCCGGCACCCTGGCCGACCCACGCGGCACCCAGCTCGGAGATCGCGTTGTAGAGGTCGTCGGCGGCCTGCTGCAGCTCCCGGCTGTGGGAGGCCCAGCCCTGCCCGGTCGCCTCGGCGCTACCGGGGTCGTTGTTCAGCGTGGCGGCGCGGTAGAGCTGCTCGCTCTCCTGCGCGGCCCAGTTCGGCCGGTCGGCGATGGCCCGGTCGTCCCCGTACAGGAAGCCGTCGGCACGGCCCCGCGCCTGGTCGACGATCTGCGCCACCTCGGAGTTGTCACCGAGCGGCACGTTGCCCGCGCCCTGCTGCTCGGGCGTGTTCGGCTCCATGTCTCAAACTCCCCCTGGTATCAGACGTGCCTGGTGAACGGTTCCGCGGCGGACTGGTCGAAGTCCTCGTAACGGCTCATCGCCGTGAGGATCGCCTGCTCGGCCTGGTCGTACTCGGCGTACAGGTTGCGCAGGGCCTGCGCGTAGGAGTCCCCGCTACCTGCCGCACGGTCGGAGAACTTCGCCGAGATGGCGTGACCGACCGGGTTCGCGCCGAGCCGCGGCGGCTGCGCCAGCGAGCCCGCGTCGCGGAGCAACGCCTCGATGGAGTCCTTGCCCTTGCGGATCTTGCTCAGAACCCCCTGCGCGGCGTCCGGGTCGACTCCCACCTGGCCCGTGGCCGCCGCGTTGCGGAACGCCGCGGCGTCCGCAAAGCTGCTGTTCCCCATTCTGTTCTCTCCCTGTCCCCAGCAAGCGCCGGCCGCGAGCTGTCGGCGATCTTCGCTTAGGTTAACGCACCAGCTGCGCCGGTATGACGCGTTCTCGGGGGTTAGGGTTCCGCATTCGCGTACCGGTGCGCAACGAGTTCACCAGGAGTTACGAGGAGTAAACCCGCGGATCCAGGGTGCCGATGTAGGGCAGGTCCCGGTAACGCTCCGCGTAGTCGAGCCCGTACCCCACGACGAATTCGTTGGGGATGTCGAAACCGACGTACTTCACCGGCACGTCGACCTTCACCGCGTCCTTCTTGCGCAGCAGCGAGCACACGTTGAGGGAGGCGGGGTTGCGGCTGGCGAGGTTGCGCAGCAGCCACGACAGGGTCAGCCCGGAGTCGACGATGTCCTCCACGATCAGCACGTCGCGGCCCGCGATGTCGCGGTCGAGGTCCTTCAGGATCCGCACGACGCCGGACGACGACGTCGACGATCCGTACGAGGACACCGCCATGAACTCCATCTGCGCCGGGATGGGCAGCGCACGGGCGAAGTCGGTCATGAACATGACCGCGCCCTTGAGCACCCCGACCAGCACCAGGTCGGAGCCACGGCCGTCGGACGGGTAGTCGGCGGCGACCTTCTCCGCCAACTCGGCGATCTTGTCCTTGATCTGCTGCTCGGTAACGAGCACGGAGGCGATGTCGCCTTCGTACACGAGTCGGTCCCCTCTTGCGGTGGGTTCGGTGGGGCTCACGGGAAGCGCCCGCACTCCCGCGTCCCGGGAGCTACGCGAGCGAGACACAGCCTGCCATGCACCCTGCTCGCCACAAAATTGCCGGGTAGCCACACCCCGCCCTGCCCGCGCCAGTCGCCGACGAGCGCGTCGACCGAACGCAGGTGCGGGTCGGTGAGCTCGGGCACCCCGCCCGAGAGCAGCCAGTGCCGCAGCACCCGCCTGCGCAACGCGGCGGGAGCGGGTTCGAGCAGCCCGACGGCCAGATCGTCGCCGGACCGCACCCGGTCGAGCAGTTCGCCGGCAAGCGTGTCGAGGGCGTCGTCGTCCTCGCGCAGCTGTGTCGCCGTACGAGCCAGCGCCCCGGCCACCCCGCCCGACAGCACATCCTCCAGCAGGGGGAGCACCTCGGTGCGCAACCGGACCCGGGTGAACCGCGGATCGGCGTTGTGCGGATCCGTCCACGGCTCGACACCGAGCGCGGCACAGGCGGCCCTGGTGACCGCGCGGGGGACGCCGAGCAGCGGCCTGCCCCACGGCGGGTCGAGCGGTCGCATCCCCGCGATCGAACGGGGCCCGGAACCCCGGCCGAGGCCGAGCAGCACCGTCTCGGCCTGGTCGTCCCTCGTGTGCCCGAGCAGGACGAGCGGATCGGGCTCGCCCGCGGCGGCCCGCAGTGCGGCGTAGCGCGCCTTGCGGGCGGCGGCCTCGGGCCCGCCCGGGCCGGCGACGGTGGTGGTCAGCACCCGGGCGTCGGCCGCGCCCAGCTCGCGGGCGCTCCGCGCGGCGCCTTCCGCCACCCGTGCCGAGTCCGGTTGCAGCCCGTGGTCGACGACGAGCGCGGTCACCCGGCCGCCCATCCGGTGCGCGGCGTGCACGGCGGCCTCGGTGAGCGCGAGCGAGTCGGCCCCGCCGGAGACCGCGACGTAGAGCTCGGCGGGAAAAGGATCCACCGTGCCGAGGAACTCGCGCACCGCCCTGCGCACGGTCGCGACGGCGGGGTCGGGTCTGCTCATCCGTGCATGCGCCGCACCCAGGCCCGCGGGTCGCGGATCTCCGCCCGGCTCGGCAGGGTGTTCGGCGAGGTCCAGACGGCGTTGAAGCCCTCCATGCCGACCGTGTCGATCACGTGCCGGGTGAACGCCGAGCCCTGCGCGTACTGGCGGATCTTGGCGTCGATGCCCAGGAGGCTGCGCAGGATCCGGTCGAGCAGGCCACCGCCCTTGCGGCGTTCGGTGAACCGCTCGCGGATCGTGGCCACGCTGGGCACCACCTGAGGGCCCACCGCGTCCATCACGTAGTCGGCGTGCCCCTCCAGCAGGGTGGAGAGCGCGAGCAGCCGGTCGAACACCGCCCGCTGCTGCGGCGACTGCACCAGCTCGGCGAGGCCGAGGGATCCCTCGCCGCGGGTGCGCCTGGCCTCCTTGAGCGTCTCGGGCAGCCTGCCGAGCAGCTCACCGAGACCGTCGGACTCGGCGAGACCGCCGACGAGGCGGGAGACCTCGTCGGCGAAGTAGTCGCGCAGCCAGCTCACCGACGTGAACTGCAGCCGGTGGGTGCACTCGTGCAGGCAGACCCACATGCGGAAGTCGCGGGCGGACACGTTCATCGCCTGCTGCGCGGCGACGACGTTCGGCGCGACGAGGACCAGCTGGCCCTCCTTGTCCGGACCGCCGAACGGGTCGTACTGACCGAGCACCCTGGCCCCGAGGAAGGCGAGGACGACGCCGGTCTGCACACCGGCTCCGCCTGCCAGCAGCGGCCCGAACGGCCCCCTCGACGTGTCGCGCAGCGCCCGGCTGGTCAGCTCGTCGAGCCCCGCCGCGGCCGCGCGCACCCAGCCGGGCCGGTCGACGACCTCGGCAGGCCGCAACGGCAGGTCCGAGCCGAGCCCCGTGAGGTCGCGGACGTGCCGCTCGGCACCGACGGTCAGCTCGCGCAGCTCGACGACGGTCCGCTCGGCCTCGGCCTTCGGCACGGTGGGTCCGCCCCGCACGAGGTAGGCGCCGGTGGCGGCGGCGAGGGACCAGTCGACGATCGGGTTCGCGGACGTCTCACTGGTCTGCGACTGCTGGTTCACCTCATCGACGCTACCTGGCCTCAGCGGCAGCCACATTCGCGCAGTGCGGCGGCCATGGCGTCGAGTGCCGCCCGGCCCGGCTCGGTCTGCGACCCCGACGACATGAAGGCGAAGACGAGCACGCGGTTGTCGGCGTCAAGGACCACCCCGGCGAGGCTGTTCGTGCCGGAGGAGGAGATCGTGCCGGTCTTCGCGCGCACCCAGCCCCTGCCCTCGGCGGCGGGTGGCTGGGTGTAGCGGTCGGAGAGGGTGCCGCTGCCGCCCGCCACGGGCAGGCCGCCGAGCATCGGCCGCAGCCGGGGGGTGAGCGGGTCGCCACCGTCGGGCGCGGCGGCGGTCGCGAGGACCTGCCCGAGCACGCGGGACGTGACCTTGGCGTCCGTGGACAGCCCGCTGCCGTCTTCGAGGCGAACCCCGCTGACGTCGAACCCGTTGCGGGACAGCACGTCCCGCATCGCCCGCGACGCTCCGGAGAACGACGGTTCCGCACCCTCCGCGATGGCGACCTGCCGGGCGATCACCTCGGCGAGCAGGTTGTCGGAGTGCAGCAGGGACTGGTTCACCAGTTCGGTGATCGGCGCCGACCGCACCTCGCCGAGTACGCGCGCACCTTCCGGGGCCGAGGTGGTCATGGGCGCACCGACCCGCGCACCGAGCCGCTCGGCCAGCTCCCGCGCCAGGACGCCCGCGGGGTCGGACACCCGCATCGAGTGCTCGTCGGCGGGATCGCTCCGGCCACCGTCGAGCATGGCGGGCTGCACCTCGGCCATGAACGTCGACGGCGCGTCGCCGGGAGCCCAGCCCGGCGCCTCGGTGGGGCCGGTGAACGCGCTCAGGTCGAGCCGGACCTCGTGCACGTCCCCTCCGGTGGCCTCCCGCACCTGGGCCACGAGGTCGTCGAGGCGCGCGGCGTTCGCGTAGACGGACTCCTGCCCCTCCTGGAGCGAGGACAGGGTGACGTCGCCGCCCGCGACGAGCACCACGCTGCCGGGTTCGCCGCCCTCGACGACCGTGGTGGTCAGCTGCGTGCCGTGGTCGAGGGTCAGCAGCGCGGCGGCCGCCGTGAGCACCTTCGTGGTGGAGGCCGGGGTGAGTGCCCGGTCCGGGTTGGTCTCCCACAGCGTGGTGCCCGAGGCCGGGTCGATCACGGTGGCGCCGAGGGTGCCCAGCGGCGCGCTGCCCGCGATGCCGCCCAGCACGGAGGCCACCCCCTGCGGTGTGGGCGCGGGCGCGGTAGCCGAGGGACCACGCAGCTCGCGGCTCACCGCGACCGGCTCGGGGGGCGGACCCTGCGGGGCGTTCGGCGCCCAGGGCAGCGCGAGCCGGTTGGACACGTCCGGCAGCGCGAGCACCACGCCCACGGCGAGCACGAGCAGCAGCGCGAGCCCGGTGATCAGCGGCCCGCGCTTCCCGCGCGACCGTTCCGGCTCCCGCGGACCGGTGTCCTCGGCCCGGTCCGCCTGCTCCGCGGGTCCCGGGTCCGGCTGCGCCTCCGGCCGCGGCTCGGCCGGAGCGGGCTGCGGTCGCTGTTGCCGAGGTGGCGGCGGCTGCGGTGGTGCCTGCCTGGCCTGCGCCTGTGGCGGCTGGGGCGGGGACGGCCGGGGCGGCTGCGGCGCGGGCGGTTGCGGGGGCCGCTGGTCGGCGCCGGAGATGGAAGGTGCCGGGTGCCGCTCGCCGGACGGCTCGATCCGCATCGGCCTGGCGTGCCCGGAGGCCTGCCGCACCTCGACGCGGGGGCGTGCGTCCGGTGGCGGTGGCGGTGGTCCCTGCGGTGGCTGCCGCTGGGACGGTCCCTGCGGTGGCTGCGGCGGCGGGGCCGGTGGCGGCGGTTCGGCTCGTGGCGGTTTGGGCACCCATACGGTCGGCGAGTCCGCGGCCGTGACGTTCGGCACAGGCAGCTGGTTGGTGGGTTGCTCGGACCCGCCGGGCGGCGTGTCGCGGTCATCTGACGGCCACGCCGGTTCTGCCCTGTCATCCCCCTCCGCCACGCACCCCTCCTCGTCCGGCCGCAGGGTCGGGCGGGGCCAAACTCACACACCATCCGTGCGGGCCCCGCCAGTACGTGGTCCACACTAGTGAGGCCGACAGACAAGCAATGTGAGCCGCCCGCAGGTGCGGCACCAACCGATGAATCAGCGAGGACGGCGTGGAGTTCGACGTCACGATCGAAATCCCCAAAGGGGAGCGCAACAAGTACGAGGTGGACCACAAGACCGGGCGCATCAAGCTGGACCGCACCCTGTTCACGGCCACGCAGTATCCAGCCGACTACGGGTTCATCGACGACACCCTGGGCCAGGACGGCGACCCGCTCGACGTGCTGGTCCTGGTCCAGGAGCCCACGTTTCCCGGCTGCCTGATCCGCTGCCGCGCGATCGGCATGTTCCGCATGACCGACGAGAAGGGACCGGACGACAAGGTGCTCGCCGTGCCGTCCGACGACCCCCGCCTGGAGCACCTGCGGGACATCCACCACCTCAACGAGTTCCACAAGCTCGAGATCGAGCACTTCTTCCAGGTCTACAAGGACCTCGAGCCCGCGAAGAGCGTCGAGGGCTCGAAGTGGGAGGGCCGCGTCGAGGCCGAGACCGAGATCAAGCGTTCCTACGAGCGTTTCGCCGCCATGAACGAGCAGGGCACCGAGCACTGACCACGGTCTCTCGTGAGTGGTGACCGTGGTGAGCACCACGCTCACCACTCACGAGCGTCCCGTCAGGCCACGTAGCCGGGCATCGGGAACTCGGCCAGCAGCTCGCGCACCTCGGCGGCCACCGTGTCGAGCCCCGACTCGTCCTCCCTGGCGGCCGCCGTGACCACCCGGTCGATCCACTCCGCGATCGCGGGCTGGTGCTCCGGTCGCAGCCCGCGCGTGGTGATGGCGGCGGTGCCCAGCCGGATGCCCGAGGGGTCGAACGGCTTGCGCGGGTCGAACGGCACCGTGTTGTAGTTCAGCTCGATCCCGGCCCGGTCCAGCGCCTGCGCCGCAGGCTTGCCACCGACCTGCTTGTTCGTGAGGTCCACGAGCAGCAGGTGGTTGTCGGTGCCGCCGGAGACGAGTTCGTAACCCCGGTCCAGCAGAGCGTCGGCGAGCGCCTTGGCGTTGGCGACGACACCGTGCGCGTAGTCGCGGAAGTCCGGCCGCGCGGCCTCGCCGAGCGCCACCGCGATCGCGGCCGTGGTGTGGTTGTGCGGGCCGCCCTGCAGACCGGGGAACACGGCCTTGTCGACGGCCTTCGCGTGCTCGGCGTCGGTCAGGATCATCGCGCCCCTCGGGCCCCGCAGGGTCTTGTGGGTCGTCGTGGTGATCACCGGTGCGTGGCCGACCGGCGAGGGGTGGGCGCCACCGGCCACCAGGCCCGCGATGTGCGCGATGTCGGCGACCAGCACGGCGCCGACCTCCTCGGCGATCTCCGCGAACGCGGGGAAGTCGATGATGCGCGGGATCGCCGTGCCGCCCGCGAAGATGAGCTTCGGCCGGTGCTCCCGCGCGAGGTCGCGCACCTGGTCGAGGTCCACCCGCCCGGTCTCCTTGCGCACGCCGTAGCGGACGGCGTTGAACCACTTACCGGTCGCGGAGACCGACCAGCCGTGTGTGAGGTGGCCGCCGTCCGGCAGCGCCATGCCGAGGATCGTGTCGCCGGGCTGGGCGAACGCGAGATACGCCGCGAGGTTCGCCGGCGACCCGGAGTACGGCTGCACGTTGGCGTGGTCGGCGCCGAAGACGGCCTTCGCGCGCTCGATCGCGAGCCGCTCGATCGGGTCGACGTTCTGCTGGCCCTCGTAGTAGCGCCTGCCCGCGTAACCCTCGGAGTACTTGTTGGTCAGCACTGTGCCGGTGGCCTCCAGCACGGCCCGCGACACGTAGTTCTCCGACGCGATCAGCCGGACCTTGTCGTGTTGCCGCGTGGCCTCCGCCTCGACGAGCCCGGCGATCTCGGGATCGGCGGCGGACAGGGTGGGGATGGCGGGCTGGTGCGTCATGTCACATCTCCTGACACGCGGGGCGGCACCCAGGCGCGCGGTGCCCGCTCCTCGAACGCTCCCCGGTGGTGCTCCACCTCGATCACGCCAGTCGCTTTCGTGGCTCCGATGCTAGTGCACCGCGCCCCTCCCGCGACCGCCACGCGGGCGATGCTCGGCGCACCACCGCCGTGTGCAACCGGCCGTGCGGTCGCAGAACACCAGATCACAGGCACCGCACCGCTTGATCCGCCGCCAGCCGCCCGCCACGACCAGCCCGGCCAGCCCCCACGCCGCCGCCACGAGTTCCCCCGGCTCCCCCGACGTGCCCACGTGCACGACACGCCACGCCCCGCCGTCCTGGACGAGGCGGGGCGTGGCGCCGGTGCCGGCGAGCACGTCGTTCAGCCGTTGTGCCGCGGCGTGCTCGTCCGGCAGCGGGTCGGTGACGGCGCTGAGCTGCCGGTGGCCCGAGGCGAGCAGCCGTTCGGCCGCCGCCAGCTCCGGGTCGAGCGCGCGGAACGGCGGCACGACGGCCCGTACCCGCCGGCTGCCCACCGGTCAGTCCTTGATCCGCACGCCCATCGACCTCGCCGTGCCCTCGATGGTGCGTACCGCGGCGTCGAGGTCGGCCGTGTTGAGGTCGGGCAGCTTGCGTTCGGCGATCTCCCTGACCTGCTCGCGGCTGAGCGCGCCCGCGCCGTCGTGGCCCGGCCTGGCGGAGCCCTTCCCACCGAGTGCCTTGCGGATGAGGAACGCCGTCGGCGGCGTCTTGAGCCGCAGCTCGAACGAGCGGTCCTCGTACACCGTGACGACGGCGGGCACGACGTCACCGCGCTGGCCCGCCGTCGCGGTGTCGTAGGCGCGCTTGACCTCGACGAGGTTGACGCCGGTCTGCCCGAGCATCTTGCCCAGGTCGACGACCGGCGCGTCCCCCGCGGTGAGCTGCAGCGTGGCCTGGAAGGCCTGCTTCTTCTGCTTCGGTGGCATCGCGTCCCCCGTGCTGTCCTGTTCGCTGACAGCGGGGGACGCTAGGGACTCCAGTTACTGGAGGGTCAAGTTTTGTCGAGCGGCTCGATCCCCGCGGCGTGCCTGCGGGCGAGCGACTGGTAGATGGCGGCGTTGTGGTCGACCCACGCCTTGGCGGTCTCGGACAGCGGCACGAACTCCTTCGCCGGGCTGCCCTTGGCGAGCATCTCCGGCGGCACCTCGGTGTTCGGCGGCACGGTCGCGCCCGCGGCGACGAGGGAGCGCGCGCCGATCTTCGCCTTGTCCAGGATGGTGGCGCCGTTGCCGATCAGCGCCTGCTCGCCCACGGTGCAGTCGTGCACGAGGCAGAGGTGGCCGACGGTGGCGTTGCGGCCGACCTCACACACGCCGTCGTTGACGTGCAGGACCGAGTTGTCCTGGATGTTGGCACCCTCCCGGATCACGATCTTCCCGAAGTCGGCGCGGATGACGGCGCCGTACCAGATCGACGCGCCCTGCTCGACGACGACGTCTCCGATGAGCGTCGCGGTCGGAGCGATCCAGGCGTCCGGGTGCACGGTGGGGCTCATGCCCTCGAAGGCGAACATCGGCATGCGGGACACCCTAACCGCGTGCCTTTTCGTACTGCTCGACGAACTCCGCGACCGGCGTGCTCGCCACCACCTCGGCGACCAGGCCGAGCGCGAGGTAGCGGCGACGGTGGCCGGCTTCTCGGCCACTACTTGCCGCCGCGACGTTCACCAGGCGGGGACGCGTGCGGTGGGCGCCCAGTCGGTGACTCCGTAGACGAAGGCGAACGCCCCGGCGACCGCCGTCGCCAGCGTGCCCAGCGCCACCAGGGCACCCACCCGCGGCAGGCTGCCGGAGCCGGGCGAGCGGGCTCCGGCGAGCAGGCCGAAGACGAGCCCGAGCGTCCCGACCGGCAGCATCGCGAACCACAGCGCACCGAGCACCAGCAGGAACACGATCGTCAGCCACGAGACCGACAGGGTCTCCAGCAGCTGCGGCCGGACGAACAGCCACGCCGCCCAGGTCGCCAGGGCCAGCACGAGCCCGGCCGGGGAGAGCGCGAGTGAGGCGATCGCCAGTCCGCGGCCGGATCCGGAGCCCGGCCCGATCGTGGTGTCCGCCGGTTCCGGCACGGGCATGGGACCCCCTCGCCGAGCAGTCGATGTCGCGGGCGGAATCGGGGGCGACGGGACGGCCGTTACGCCCACCCGCCCAGGTGAATCCCAGGCACGGCACGAAAAAGCCAGAGGCCCCGGGCTGGGGCCTCTGGCTGGTGGAGCCGCCTAGGGGAATCGAACCCCTGACCTGCTCATTACGAGTGAGCCGCTCTGGCCGACTGAGCTAAGGCGGCGGGGGGCGTGCCCGACGCGAACAAGTGTAGCGTGCGCTCCCCGCGTCACCATCGCCCCCCACCCTCGTTAGGTCGACTATGACCCCGGTCATAGTCGCGTGACCGGACCACGGTTTGCGGAGGGACTCGAACACATGCGCAGACGCCTGCCCCGCTCGCTGGCTCTGCCGGTCACGGCAGCGGTGCTCGTCCTCTCGGCCACCCCGGCCGTCGGCCAGACGATCCCGACCACGCCGATTCCGCAGCCCGCGGATCCGGGGCAGGCCCCGCTCTCGTCACCACCCGCGCCGACGCCCACGGGCAAGGCGGTCGGCGAGGCGGGCACGGCGCTCGGCATGGTCCGCCTCCTGCCGCAGGCCGTGCCCACCGACGCCATCATCGACGACATGGAGGGCGACCTGCCGAAGCAGTCGGCCCTCGAAGGCGGCATGGGCCTGTCCAGCGCGCAGGCCAACTCCGAGGCCTACCTGTCCTACGAGCGCTCGATCGCCCAGGCCTCGCCGTTCGGCGTCTCCGTCGCGGGCAACGCGCCGCAGGCGCCCGGCTCGCTGGTGCAGACCGCGCTCCCCGACAACCCGGAGCCGGCGACCACCGGGTTCAACGCACCAGAGAACCCACTGCTCAACGTCGGCCTCCTGAACGGCAGGGTGCACGCCAGGTGGAGCCCCAAGCTCGGCCCGTGCGTGGGCACCATCGCCGACGCCAGCACCGAGCTGGCCAGCCTTTCGCTGCTCAACGTCATCCCGACGATGCCGGACATCCCGCTGCCGAACCTGGAGCTGCCGCAGAACCTGCGCCTCCCCGACGGGTTCGAACAGGCGAAGGGCCTGGCCTCGCTCGGCGGCCTGCTGGAGGGTGGCGGCGAGACCAACGCGGACGGCTCCGGCTCGCTGCTCAGCCTGCCCAACACACTGTCGTCGCGGTCCCTGGTCAAGCTCGTCGACATGCCCGGCACCGACCGCAAGGCCGTGCAGTCCGTGTCCACCCTGCAGGCGGCGAACGTCGAGATCCTCAAGGGCACACCGCTGAACCTCACGATCAAGGTCGCCAGCCAGCCGACGCTGAAGGTGACCTCGACGGGCGACCCCAAGACGTCGAAGGTGGAGTACACGGCACCCGTGCTGACCGTCGAGCGCGGCGGCGAGGTGCTGTACCGGCTCGACGCGGCCAACCCGACCGCCGACATCCCCATCGGGCTGCCGCTGGCGGGCCTGACCGAGCGGTTCGGCCCGCTCGAGGACATCCCCGTCGTGGGCGGCCTGGTCTCGACGATCAACCAGGGTGTGCAGCGCGTCGGCGAGACCACGGGCAACGTGCTCGACCTCGGTGTGCTCCGGCTCAGCATCGCGGGCCTCGACGAGAAGAGGATGCCGATGACGGAGCCGTTCAAGGGCTTCCAGCTCGGTGCCTCCGCGCGGCTGCTCGACCTGCAGATCCTGCCGACCAAGGCGCTCAAGGACGCGCTGCCTGCGGACGCGGCGGAGCGGCTGCCCTCGTCGTTGGCGCAGCTGTCGCTCGGCGAGCAGGTCGCCCGGTCCTACGCCCCCGAGGGCGGCGTCGAGTGCGGCTTCGTGACGCCGCCGCCCGAGGCCCCGCCCGCGGGCGGGAAGCAGCCGCAGGCCCCGAAGGAGCTGGCGTACACCAGCGCCGCGTACTCGGCGGTGCCGATGTTCTGGACGGGTACCGCGATGCTGTTGCTCGGCGTGGTGCTGGTGGCCGCGCTGCCGAACCGGCGCAAGCCCGCCCCGGCACCCGTGAAGCCGTCCCCCTTCCCCCGGGAGAAGTAGCGCGAAGCTCCCCAATGTGGCATCGGTTGCGTTGAACGCACCGAATGCCACATTGGGGAACTTCAACGCACCGAATGTGGCATTGGGGGCGTGGGCGGGGTCAGCCTTCGCGGAGGGTGGTCACCATGGCTTCCACGGCGATGCGCGGCTTGACGTTCAGCCCGATCGCCTCCCGGCACTCCAGGACGGCCTCCAGGCGGCGCAGCGTCGACTCCGGCGTCCACTGCCGGGCGGCCTCCGCGCTCTGGGCGGCGTGGTCGGGGTGGTTCAGCGACGCGTTCGACCCGCAGGCCGTCACCAGGACGTCCCGGTAGAACCCGGCGAGGTCCACGAGTGCGAGGTCGAGCGTGTCCCGCTGGGTCCGCGTCGCCCTGGACTTCTGCCGCTTCTCCAGCTGCTTCACGGCGGCCTCGGCCGCGCGCTTCGCCGCCGCGACACCCTTTCCGGTACCCCCGGAGCCCATCGCCGTGCGCAGCGCGTCCTGCTCCGACTCGTCGCGGGCCTTGCTCTCCTCGGTCGCGTCCGCCTCGGCGGTGCGGATCAGCTCGTCGGCGCACGCGAAGACGTCGGCGGGCCTGCGCAGGCCGAGCGGGATGCGCAGGACAGCCTCCCTGCGCTTGCGCGCGTCCTCGTCGGTCGCCAGCCTGCGCGCCCTGCCGACATGCCCCCCGCACACCGAAGCCGCCCACCCGGCCAGGGTCGGTTCGACACCGTCGCGGTCGGCGAGCACCCGCGCGATCGCGTCGGCGGGCGGGGTCCGCAGGTTCACCAGGCGGCACCGGGACCGGATGGTGACGGACACGTCCTCGGGGTGGTCGGACGGCGCGCAGAGCAGGAACACCGTACGCGCCGGGGGCTCCTCGACCGCCTTGAGCAGGGCGTTCGACGCGCCCTCGGTGAGCCGGTCGGCGTCCTCGATGATCACGACCTGCCAGTTGCCGGTCGTCGGCCTCCGGGCGGCGACCTGGACGAGCGAACGCATCTCGGCGACGGAGATCGACAGGCCCTCGGGCACCACGAGCCGCACGTCGGCGTGTGTCCCGGCGAGCCCCGTGCGACAGCCGCCGCACTCGCCGCAGCCATCACCGCGCTCGCACTGCAGGGCGGCCGCGAACGTGCGAGCGGCCACCGAACGGCCGGAACCGGGCGGCCCGGTGAACAGCCATGCGTGGGTCATCGCACCGGAGTCGGTGGTCTCGCCAGCCACCAGCGCGGCGGCGGACTCCGCGGCGGCCGCCAGCACCTCGACGGCGGGCTCCTGCCCCACCACCTGCGACCAGACGGCGCCGACCCGGGGCTTCTCCCGTACGGCAGCGTTCGTCACGGCGCCTCCCGCGCTCACGAGGCCTCCACCGGCTCCGGTTCCGTCGTCGGGGCGAGCCCGGACACCCGGCCCGCCAGCGTCGCCCGCACCGCGGTGCGCACGCGGTCGCCGACCTCCTCCTCCGTACCCTCGGCGTCCACGACGACGTACCGGCCGGGGTCGGCCGCGGCCATCTCGGTGAGCAACTGCTGCACGCGCCAATGATGCTCGGTGGAGCTCGACTGCGGATCGGAGGCCGCCGGTTCCGCGTCGAGCAGCACGGTCAGGTCGGGCCTGAGCCTGCCGGTCGCCCAGTCGGCCAGCCCTTCCAGCTCCGACGCGTCCAACCCGGCGACGGCGGACAGGTGCGCCAGCGGCGAGTCGACGAACCGCTCCATCACCACGATCGCGCCCGCGTCGAGCGCGGGCTGCACGTCCCGCTCCACGATGTCGGCCCGCACGGCGGCCGCCGCCAGCGCTCGTGCCCGTGCACCGGACAGCGAGGCCCCGGCGACCAGCTTCGCGAGCCGTTCGTCGTTGAGCGCCGGATCCGTGGCGAGCACGACGCGCCGGGTGCCGTGCCCGAGCCACTCGGCGAGCCGCGCGGCCTGGGTGGCCGTGTCCGCGGCCGTGGTGCCCTCCAGCGCGATGAGCAGCCCGTTGACCCGCCTCGGCCTGCGCCGGATGGCGTTGCGGAGGTCGGCGAGGATCGGCTCGGTCCGGCGCGAGTCCATCTGCCGGTAGGCGATCACGCCGACGAGCGCGGCGAGCAGCCCGCCGCCGAGCAGCACCGGCCGCGTACCGTCGATGACGAGGCTGTTGCCCCAGACGGTCACCACGCGCGGCCGGACGAGCCCGATCAGCAGCGGCACGGTGGCCGTCGCTCCGAAGACGATGATCTTCATGAGCGACTGGTAGATGGCGTTGATGCGGCCTCGGATGGCGTCCTCGATCTGCGACCCGATGATCGTCACGCCGGTGAGGAAGGCGGCACCGGCACACGCGCCGACGATGGCGACGGCCACCAGCGCGACGGCGAGGTGCGGAGCGAGGGCCACGACGATCAGCGCCAGTCCGGCGAGCACGATGCCGACGCCGAACAGGCGGTCGTGCGGGAGCCGCCGGGCGAGCTTGGGCGCCCCGGCGAGTCCCACGGCCGCACCGACGAACACCGCGACGAACAGCAGGCCGAACGAGGAGTCACCGCCGCCGAGGCTGGACGCGTACGGTTTCGCGGAGCCGATCACGGCACCGCCCGCGGCGAACGCGCCGACCATGCCGATCAGCAACCCGCGGACCAGCGGGGTGGTCCGGACGAAACGGGCACCGTCCCGGATCATCGCGACGACGCCCCCGGAGGTTCCGCTCTCCTCCTCGGCGCGGCGCTGCTGCCTGCCCGCGTCCGGCACCGGGTGCACGTTGCGCAGGGACAGCTCGGGGATGCGGGTGGCGATCACCAGCGCGCTGCCCAGGTAGAGCAGGCTGTTGATGATCACGACGGCGTTGGCGATGCCGAACTCGCCGAGCAGGTCGGGTGGCAGGTGCAGCGTCGTCTGGATGCCGGTGAGGATGGAGTACAGCCCGGCCCCGGTCACCACCGCGATGCCGTACGTCATCACCATGCCGAGCTGGTTGGCCGTCTCCACCTGGTCGGGCCTGCGGAGCAGGTTGGGCACCGCCGCGTCCTTCGACGGGATCCACATCATCGCGGCCGAGCCGACGAGGAAGTTGGCGATGAACAGCCAGATCGGCGAGCCGACGATCGCGATGGACAGCAGCAGGCCGAACCGCACCAGGTCGGCCACGATCATGACCTTGCGCCGGTCGAACCGGTCGGCGAGCAGCCCGCCGAGCGGGGCGAAGATCAGCCCGGGCAGCAGGTTGGTGAGCACGACACCGGCGAACGCGAAGTTCTGCGCCATGTACGAGTCGGTGTACTTGGTCACCAGGCCGGTGAGCGCGAGCAGCGCCAGCCAGTCGGCGACGCTGCACAGGTACGTGACGCCCCAGAGCCGCCGGAACGGGCGAATCGCCAGCACTCGGCGGACTCGATGCACTGTGGACGCCTCACTCCGCGCCGACGCCGTCGCGTCGGCGGCGCGCGCCCCCTCATTCACCTCGCTGATGTGCCCACCCCACATGTCAATGGCAGCGTCGGTCTCGTCAGGGTAGACCCGAGGTGGGACAGTCCGCCGGACCACCGTCGAAAACACGAACGGTGATCAATTCGGCACGTGCCGGAATCGGAAATGCGGTGCTACTGGAAAATCCCCGAAATGCTCTCGAACAGGCTCGAGAGGAATTGGATCGCGACGATCACGAACACCAGCAGCAGGACGAGCGCGACCGCGACCCCCGCCGATCCGTTGGAGGGCTTGCGCAGGAACGGCCTGGCCGGCTTCGCCTCCTGCTGAGCGGGCTTGCGCCGGCGCCGCAGCACCTGCGGCAGCAGCTGTCCCGGCGCCCGCCACGCGGGGTGGGGCGGTCCGGACTGCGGCGGCGCCGCGGGCACGGCGGACTGCCCCGGCTCGACCGGTCCCTCCGCCGCGTCGCCCGTGGAGCCACCGCCCTTCCCGGCCTTCTCCTCCTCGGCAAGGGCGGCGTTCACCATGTCGCGGACGACGTCGGGGTCCGGCTGGACGGGCTCGGCGATCTCGACGTCGAGGGCGTCGTCGCGGTCGGTTCCCGTGGTGGCGAAACCGGCCTCCGCCCGGCCGCTGCCCGCAAGCCCCGCGAGCGGATCGGTGTACGCCCGCGGCGGCTCGGGCGCCTGCGTACCGTCACCGTTCACGCGCGCCTCCTCCCAGCGATCACGACATTCCGGTCACCGGCCGTCACAGCACGGCACCGCGTTCACATCACAGGGTAGCGATCCACCGGCGCGCGGCATCCATCCAACGGGCAGACCTCTACTCACGCACCGTGACCACCCGGGCAACGCCCCGTGCCCCAAGGCCACCTTGGTAGCGGAGATCGAACGCAGCGGCGCGCCGCGCCTCCGCTTGGGTGCCGGCGGGAGACGGGCGGGCGCAACCAAGGTGGCCTTGGGGGACAACGGCCGGGTTCACTTGGACTTGGCGGTGGCCTTCTTGCGGATGGTGGACCTCTTCTTCGGAGCCGGTCCCTTCGCCCGCTTCTCGGCGAGCAGCTCGGCGGCGCGTTCGTCGGTGAGGTCCTCGACCGAGTCCGACTTGCGCAGCGAGGCGTTGTACTCGCCGTCCGTCACGTACGGGCCGAACCGGCCGTCCTTGACGATCATCGGCTTGCCCGAGGCCGGGTCGTTGCCGAGCTCCTTCAACGGCGGCTTGGCCGCGGCCTGGCGACCGCGCCGCTTCGGCTCGGCGTAGATCTTCAGCGCCTCCTCGAGCGTGATGTCGAAGATCTGCTCCTCGCTGGACAGCGACCGCGAGTCCGTGCCCTTCTTCAGGTAGGGCCCGTAGCGGCCGTTCTGCGCGGTGATCTCCTCGCCGCTGTCCGGGTCGGTGCCGACCACCCGCGGCAACGACAGCAGCTTCAGCGCGTCGTCCAGCGTGATGTCCTGGATCGACATCGACTTGAACAGCGACGCCGTACGCGGCTTCGGCTTCTTCGCCTTGCTGGACTTCTTGCCGCTCTCACCCTCCTCGGGCTCCGGCAGCACCTCGGTGACGTACGGCCCGAAGCGGCCCTCCTTGGCCACGATCTCGTGCCCGGTCACCGGGTCGGTGCCGAGCGAGCGGCCCTCCTGCGGCGTCGCGAACAGCTTCTCCGCGATCTCCACCGTCAGCTCGTCCGGCGGCAGGTCCTCGGGCAGGTTGGCCCGCTGCGATGCGCCGTCGACCTCGCGTTCCAGGTACGGCCCGTACCGGCCGACCCGCACGACCACCGGCCTGCCCTCGTGGTCCTCGAACAGCGGGATCGAGTTGATCTCGCGAGCGTCGATGTCCTCGACTCCCGAGCCGACGAGCTTCTTCAACCCGCCGAGCTGGCTGACCGAGCCGTCCCGGCCGGAGTCGCCGTTCTCGGCGCCGAAGTAGAACCGCGACAGCCAGCGGGTGCGCTGCTCGTCGCCCGCCGCGATCTTGTCGAGCTCGTCCTCCATCGCGGCGGTGAAGTCGTAGTCCACGAGCCGCTCGAAGTGCTGTTCGAGCAGGCCGACCACCGAGAACGCCACCCAGGACGGCACGAGCGCCGAGCCCTTCTTCCAGACGTACCCGCGATCCTGGATCGTGTTGATGATCGACGCGTACGTCGAGGGTCTGCCGATGCCGAGCTCCTCGAGCTTGCTGACCAGGCTCGGCTCGCTGTACCGCGCGGGCGGCGTGGTGGCGTGCCCGTCCGGGGTCAGCTCGGTCGCCGTCAGCGCCTGGTCCCGGGCCAGCCTCGGCAGCCTGCTCTGCTGGTCGTCGGCCTCGCCACCCTGCTCGCTGTCCACCGCCTCGACGTAGGCCTTGAGGAAGCCGGGGAACGTGATCGTCCGGCCGGACGCCGAGAACGTGCACTCCTCGCCGCTGGCCGCGACACCGGTGATCCGCACCGACATCGTGGTGCCCTTGGCGTCGGCCATCTGCGAGGCGATGGTGCGCTGCCAGATCAGCTCGTACAGCCGGAACTCGTCGGACTCCAGCTCGGCCGCGACCGCACCCGGGGTCCGGAACGACTCGCCCGCGGGCCGGATCGCCTCGTGTGCCTCCTGCGCGTTCTTCACCTTGCGGGTGTACTGCCTCGGCTTGTCCGCGACGTACTCGGCGCCGTACAGCTCCGTGGCCTGGCTGCGCGCCGCGTTGATCGCGGTGTCGGACAGCGTCGTGGAGTCCGTACGCATGTAGGTGATGTAGCCGTTCTCGTAGAGCCGCTGCGCGATGCGCATCGTGCGGTCGGACGAGAACCGCAGCTTGCGGCCCGCCTCCTGCTGCAGCGTGGAGGTCATAAACGGCGCGTAGGGCCGCCGGGTGTACGGCTTCTCCTCGACGCTGGAGACGCTGAGGTCGCGGTCCCGCAGCGCCTCGGCGAGCCGGGTCGCCTCGGCCTCGTCGAGGATGCGCACGTCCTGCGACTGTGGCCCGCTCGACTTGAGCTGCCCGGTGGAGTCGAAGTCACGGCCGGTGGCGAGCCTCCTGCCGTCGACGCCGACGAGCCGGGCCGGGAAGGTGCGCGGGCTCGTGGCGTCCGCACCGTCGGCATCGGCCTGCAACGTGGCCGCGATGTCCCAGTACGACGCCGACCGGAAGGCCATCCGCTCGCGCTCGCGCTGCACGACGATGCGGGTCGCGACGGACTGCACCCGGCCTGCCGAGAGTTTCGGCATGACCTTCTTCCACAGCACCGGCGAGACCTCGTAGCCGTAGAGGCGGTCGAGGATGCGGCGGGTCTCCTGCGCGTCGACCAGGTCCGGGTCGAGGTCGCGGGTGCTCTCCGCCGCCGCGCGGATGGCCTGCTCGGTCACCTCGTGAAAGACCATCCGGCGCACCGGGACCTTCGGCTTCAGCGCCTCCAGCAGGTGCCAGGCGATGGCCTCGCCCTCGCGGTCGGGGTCGGTGGCGAGGTAGAGCTCGTCGACGTCCTTGAGCAGGCTCTTCAGCTCGGTGACCGTGGACTTCTTGTCCGGGGAGACGACGTACAGCGGTTCGAAGTCGTTGTCGACGTCCACGCCGAGGCGCGCCCACGGCTGGCCCTTGTACTTGGCGGGGACGTCGGCGGCACCGCGCGGCAGGTCCCGGATGTGCCCCCGGGAGGACTCGACGACGTAGTCGCGGCCGAGGTACGGAGCGATCTTGCGGGCCTTGGTCGGCGACTCCACGATCACGAGCCGTCGCCGGCCGGCGCCGTTCGCGCCGTCCTTGCGACCGCGTGTCGTGCGGCCACCTCCCTCGGGGGCCGTCTTCTTCGTCCGTGTGGTTCCAGCCACGCTGTCCCGCTCTCCGCTCATGCTCACCTGTTCGACCCGCCAGTGTGCACTCTTGCGGGCGACGGCGTGCGCATAGGTGCCGAAACACGCCGTGAGGCGTCTGTCAAGCGCATCGCCGATGAGTTCGGTGACGTTTCCCTTCCACACCTAGCACGTGACACGGCTCTCGGATATTCCGGGGCGATACGTGTCCGTGTCGTTACGGTGTGTGCCACAGGTTCGCACAAGGAAAGGATCCTCCCGATGCTCCGCCGCTCGCTCGGTGCCGTGCTGGCCGCCTTGCTGACGACCGCCCTGCTCACGACGCCCCCGGCGGCGGCGACGACCACTGATCTGGCGGGCACCGTCGCGCTGTCCAACTGCTCCGGTTCCCTGGTCCGGCCCGCCGACGCCCCCGAGGACGCCCCCGCGCTCGTGTTGTCCAACGGCCACTGCCTCGCACGTGGATTCCCGCAGCCGGGCCAGGTAATCGTGGACGAGCCGGTGCGGCGCACCTTCACCCTGCTGGCCGCCGACGGCGCGGAGCTGACCAGGCTGACGTCCACCCGGCTGCTGTACGCGACCATGACCGGGACCGACATCGCCCTCTACCGGCTGGCGGACAGCTACGCGGACATCGAGCGGGCACACGGCGTGCGGGCACGGGTCCTCGCGGAGGCCGGGCCGGAGGCGGGCACGCGGATCGGCATCCCCTCCGGCTACTGGAAGCGCACCTACACCTGCTCGGTGGACGATACCGTGCACGAGCTGCGCGAGGCCGGCTACACCTGGCAGCACTCCATCCGGTACACCCCGGCCTGCGACACGATCGGCGGGACGTCCGGCTCCCCGATCGTCGACGTGGCGACCGGCCAGGTGGTCGGCGTCAACAACACCGGCAACACCGAGGGACAGCGGTGCACGCTGAACAACCCCTGCGAGGTCGCGGAGGATGGCGAGATCACCGTCCGCAAGGGCGCGAGCTACGGGCAGCAGACCTTCCGGCTGCCCGCGTGCCTCTCGGCCATGAGCGAGCTGGAACCGGACCTGCCGCGGTGCGACCTGCCCGGCGTCAGCAGGCGCGCGGTACCGGCGTGACCCGGGGCCAGGCCGGCTCCGCGCCGGGCGGTGGCGGCCCGATCAGCTCGGCGAACGTGGCCAGCCGTCTGCGGCCGGTGATCCGGATCGCGGGCGTGCCGCCGCGGGGACGGACCGTGGACGCGGCCAGCCCGACCATGCCGAGGGCCGCCATGAGCGGCTCGTGCGTGTCCGGGGCGGCCGGATCCAGCGGAAGCAGGTAGCCCCGCTCGGTCGGCTGCCCGCCGGACAGCGCCCACAGGCGCAGCATCGCGCCACCGAGCGTGAACCCCTCGGGCAGCACCTTGCGTTCGCCGCCCGACCACGCCCGTGCGAGCGGCAGCAGGTCCACCCGGAACGCGGTGCGCACGAGCGGCCTGGCGCCGTCCTGGGATTCCTCGGTCTCCAGCCTGGTCACCTGTGCCTCGGCACCGTGCCGCACACACTCCCTGGCGAGCGCGCCGGCCCGCCAGTCGTCGTCGACCACCGCGGACAGCCGTGCGGCGGTCCGGCCGAAGCTCGTCACCTGCCCGGGACCGCACAGCAGCCCGGCGAGGTCCGCCACGCGCGGGCGGCTCGCCTCCGCCGAGAAGAGCGACATCTGCTCCACGGCACAGAGGGTAGAACATCCGTTCGATTCCCGGCTACGGCCGCGGTGGCTCCGGTCAGTTCCCGGGAGCGGCGCCCGGATCGAACCGGGGCACGGCGGTGTCCTCGGTCAGCTGGCGGCACGCGGGCGCCCGCAGGCTCGCGGTCTTCAGGTCGGCCAGCGCGTCGAACCCCTCGAGCAGGTTGATCCGGCCGACCTCCTCCAGCGGTCCCTGCGCCGACCCGATGGCCGCGCGGCTGGCCTCCGTGGTCGTCGCCGAGTCCAGGCTGCGCTTCGCGGCCAGCGCACGGTCACGGATACCGGTGTAGGTACGGACGGCCTTGGCCCGCACCCCGTCCGCGCCGGGCACCGGAGCCGGACCGAGCCCGTCCAGCTGGCGCAGGGTGCTCTGCAGGCCTTCGATGAGCACGCCGAGCAGCTCGCTGGAGGTCCGGGAGGCGCGCTGGGGAGTGCTCGCGTCCACCGTCGGCATTCGCGACAGCGAGCTGACCAGCTGCGACACGGCGCCGCAGTAGCCGTCGGCCCACGAGGTCGCCGCCTGCTGACGCTGCGCCTCGCCTGCGGTGAGGCCGGGCCCCCGAGCGTCGGACTCCGGCGCCGTGCCGGGCGTGACTCTCGCCTGCTGACCGCACCCCGCCAGTACGAGCCCGAAGGCCGTCAACACGGCGGCGAGAACGGTCATCCGCGGCCGCACGCCCACACCTCCTGAGTCACCGAGGGAGAAGCCGCCTAGACGGTACCGTCCCGGTCCCTGGCCGCAAGTCGCCGTACGCGTTCCGCACTCGAACCGGTACGGGGAGTGACGTCATCCGGCGAGCTTCTGGCAGTTCGGCGCGCGCCGGGCGGCGGCGGCCAGCTTCGGGGAGCCCTCGAGCGCGCGCATCGGGTTCTCCAGCTTCCCCATGGCCGTCCCGATGCCCTGCAGGCTCCGCATGGCGCCGACGAGCGCCTGCTGGTTCCCCGGAGCCGCGGCGTCGATCTTCCGTTTGGTCTCGGCCGCCTGGCGGCGAGCGGGCCCGAGGGCGTCGGTGAGCGACTTGCTCGCCCGCTCGGCCGCGGGCAGCGGTGCGGGCGGCAGCTTCCGCATGCCGTCGAGCGACGATCCCAGGGCGCGTTCGAGACGGCCGAAGTAGTCGCTCAGCGCCTTCTTCGCGCTCGCGGCGTCGCCGGATCCCATGTCCGGAGGGGCGAGCTCGGCGATGCCCGCGAACTCACCGAGCGCACCGCAGAACTGGTCGGTCCAGGTCAGCACATCGGCCGCGACGTCGGCATCCCGCTCGCCGCTCGCGGCGGCGGTGGGCTCCGCAGATCCCGAAGCTCCCGAGGACACCGGCGGGGTGGTGGACCGGACCGACGACGCCGACACCTGGCCGGTCGGGTTCGCGCGCAGCGGATCGTCGTCGCCGGAACACCCGGCGAGCACGGACACGGTCGCGGCGGCGAGCAACACCACGCGCAGCCTCATCGGTGACTCCTCGCGGGGACGGGAACGTCGAGCCCGCACGCTACCTCGCCGCGGACACGGTCCGGGCCCGGAACACGCCGTTGTGCTCCGGGCCCGGTCGCCGGTGGCCCTACGCGCTCGTGGACTGTCCCGAGGGCACCTCCGTCAGCGCCGTGCTGCGCCGCTTGGAGATGACGATCGCCGCGACGACGATCAGTGCCGCCACCACCGCGATGGTGATCCGCACCGCCGGCGAGGCGTCGGGGCCCACGGTGAACTGCACGACCGCGGGGGCGATCAGCAGGGACACCAGGTTCATCACCTTGAGCAACGGGTTGATGGCCGGACCCGCGGTGTCCTTGAACGGGTCGCCGACGGTGTCGCCGATGACGGTCGCGGCGTGGGCGTCGGAGTTCTTGCCGCCGTGGTGACCGTCCTCGACCAGCTTCTTGGCGTTGTCCCACGCGCCACCGGAGTTGGCGAGGAAGACCGCCATGAGCGTGCCTACCGCGATCGCGCCGCCGAGGAAGCCGGCGAGCGCGCCGGTGCCGAGCCCGAAGCCGACCGCGATCGGCGCCATGACCGCGAGCAGGCCGGGAGTCGACAGCTCGCGCAGGGAGTCCCGCGTGACGATGTCGACGACCTTGCCGTACTCGGGCCGCGTGGTGCCCTCCATGATCCCCGGAATCTCCCGGAACTGGCGGCGCACCTCGTACACCACCGCGCCCGCGGCACGGGACACGGCGTTGATGGCCAGGCCGGAGAACAGGAACACGACCGAGGCGCCGATGATCACGCCGACCAGCGTGTTCGGCACGATGATGCTGTCGACGAAGGACTCCGGCGCCTCGCCGAGCGCGGTGCCGACATCACTGAGCGCGTTCCGGATCGCCTCCGAGTAGGAGCCGAACAGGGCGGTCGCGGCGAGCACCGCGGTGGAGATCGCGATGCCCTTCGTGATGGCCTTGGTGGTGTTGCCGACCGCGTCGAGCTCGGTGAGGATCTGCACGCCCTCACCCTCTTCGAGGTCACCCGACATCTCGGCGATGCCCTGCGCGTTGTCCGAGACCGGGCCGAACGTGTCCATCGCGACGATGACGCCGACCGTGGTGAGCAGGCCGGTACCGGCCAGCGCCACCGCGAACAGCGCGACCGCGCCGCCGAGCAGGTAGGCGCCGAACACGGCCGCGCCGATCACCAGCGCGGTGAACACGGCGGACTCGAAACCGACCGAGATGCCGGAGAGGATCACGGTCGCCGCGCCGGTCTCGGAGGTCTTGCCGACGTCCTTCACCGGGCCGTGCTCGGTGCCGGTGTAGTAGCCGGTGAGCCACAGGATCACCCCGGCGAGCACGATGCCGATGACGACGGAGACCGTGGCGATGAGCGCCGGGTTTCCGTCGGCTCCCGCGAACGAGTCGGGCAGGAACACGAACGCCGCGATGGTCGACAGCACCGCGGAGATGCCCGCGGAGATGTAGAAGGAGCGGTTGATCGTGGTCAGGCCGCTCTCCCCGGTGCGGGCCCGCGTGATGTAGATGCCGATGACGGCGGTGATGATGCCGATGGCGGGGATGATCAGCGGGAAGACGAGGCCGTCGCCCGCCGCGCCGAACGCGGCGCTGCCGAGGATGAGCGCGGCGACGAGCGTCACCGCGTAGGACTCGAACAGGTCCGCGGCCATCCCGGCGCAGTCGCCGACGTTGTCGCCGACGTTGTCGGCGATCGTGGCGGCGTTGCGGGGGTCGTCCTCGGGGATGTTCTGTTCGACCTTGCCGACGAGGTCGGCACCGACGTCGGCGGCCTTGGTGAAGATACCGCCACCGACACGCATGAACATCGCGATCAGGGCCGCGCCGAAGCCGAAGCCCTCCAGCACCTTGGGTGCCTGGCCCGCGTAGACGAGCACCACGACGGCGGCGCCGAACAGGCCGAGGCCCACCGTGATCATGCCGACGACGCCACCGGTACGGAACGCGATCCGCATCGCCTTCTCGCGACCGCCGGACTCCCGGGCGGCCGCCGCGACCCGCAGGTTCGCCCTCGTCGCCAGCCACATTCCGAGATAGCCGATGAAGAAGGAGAAGGCCGCACCGACGAGGAAGAAGACCGAGCGCCCGATGCGCTCGCCCCAGTTCTCCGCCGGGAGCGCGAACAGCAACAGGAACACCACGGCGCCGAAAATGGCGAGGGTTTTCCGTTGCCGGTTCAGATAGGCAGCCGCGCCTTCCTGCACCGCCTTGGCGATGTCCTGCATCTTCTGGGTGCCCTGACCCGCGGCCAGAACCTCCTTCAGCAGGACGTAGCCAATGGCGAGCGCAGCAAGGGCGATCACGGCGACCACGGCCACGATGCCGTAGTCACCTCCGGAGAGCTGCGGGGAGCCCTCCGCGAGGAATTGCCGGGACATTCGTCCTCCTGGAAACGTCGCCTGTTGTCAGCGGCGGTGCGGGCTGACCACTGTGCCGACGCTGACATGGGATCTACACCACTACGGGTGTGGTTTCGCGGAGTCTATTGGTAAAGCCGCAGGCACCGGCAAGGCGTCCCCTTCCGGGCACGGAACGTGGGCGTGTGAGTCCGCTCACTGGAACGATCCGAAGTGGGCGCGGCCACGCCCCGGCGGCGTCGGACGGGTGTGCGAAGCTCGAAACCGTGAACGGCGGCAGCGAGCTCGAGCGGGCGGGGCGCCTGCTGCGGCGCGTGACGGCGGGCATCCCCGAGCACCGCAACCCGGTCACGCACGTCGCCGAGCTGCCCGCGCGGCGGGCGCGGTACGCCGACTGGCCGGACTGGGCGCCTGCCGGGCTGGTCGACGCGTTCCGCGCGGGCGGCACCGAGCGACCGTGGACCCACCAGGCGGAGGCGGCGGGCCACGCGTGGGAGGGGCGGCACGTCGTGCTCGCCACCGGAACCGCGTCCGGGAAGTCGCTGGCGTACCAGTTGCCCGCCCTCTCGGCGCTGCTGACGGACGACAAGGCGACGGCGCTCTACCTCTCGCCGACCAAGGCGCTCGGCGCCGACCAGCTCCGCGCGGTGTCCGCTTTGGACCTCCCCGGGGTACGAGCGGCGACGTATGACGGGGACACGCCAAGAGACGAGCGCGACTGGGTGCGCAAGCACGGCAGGTGGGTGTTCACCAATCCCGACATGCTGCACAGCGGCATCCTCGCCGCGCACGGGCGCTGGGCCAGGTTCTTCCGGCGCCTGTCCTATGTGGTCGTGGACGAGTGCCACAGCTACCGGGGCGTGTTCGGCTCCCACGTCGCGCTGCTGCTGCGCAGGCTGCGCCGGGTGGCGAGGCACTACGGGGCGGACCCGGTGTTCGTGCTGGCCTCGGCCACCACGGCCGAGCCCGCCGAGTTCGCTGGGCGCCTCGCCGGGGTGGACTGCGTGCCCGTCGTCGAGGACGGCTCCCCGCGCGGCGCACGGACGGTGGCGCTGTGGGAACCGCCGCTGCTGGACGAGTTCACCGGCGAGAACGGGGCGCCGGTGCGGCGCTCGGCGGGCGCCGAGACGGCGCGGATTCTGGCCGAGCTGGTCATCGAGGGTGCCCGCACGCTGGCGTTCGTGCGCTCGCGGCGCGGTGCCGAGCTCACCGCGCTCGGGGCGAAGCGGATCCTGGCCGATGTCGACCGGCAGCTCGAGAAGGCCGTGGCGGCGTACCGGGCCGGTTTCCTGCCCGAGGAGCGGCGGGCACTGGAGCAGGCGCTGATGGCCGGGGAGCTGCTCGGCGTCGCCACCACGAACGCGCTGGAGCTCGGGGTCGACATCTCCGGGCTCGACGCGGTGGTGCTCGCCGGTTATCCGGGGACGCTGGCGTCGTTCTGGCAGCAGGCCGGGCGGGCGGGCCGTTCGGGCGACGAGGCGCTCGTGGTGTTCGTCGCCAGGGACGACCCACTGGACACGTACCTGGTGCACAACCCGGCCGCGGTGCTGGAACGTCCGGTGGAGGCCACGGTTCTCGATCCGGGCAACCCGTACGTGCTGGGGCCGCAGCTGGCCTGCGCGGCGGCGGAGCTGCCGCTCACCTCGGGCGAGCTGGAGACGTTCGGCGGCCCCGCCGCGCGGGAGGTGCTGGACGACCTGGTGGCCGACGGCGTGCTGCGGCGCAGGCCGAGCGGCTGGTACTGGACATCGCGGGACCGGCCGCAGCACCAGGTGAGCATCCGCGGCTCGGGCGGGGAGCAGATCGCCGTCGTGGAGGCGGAGACCTCGCGCCTGCTCGGCACCGTCGACCCCGGTTCGGCATGCGGCACGGTGCACCCGGGCGCGCTGTATCTGCACCAGGGCTCGTCGTACGTCGTGGACGAGCTCGACCTGGCGAACGGGCTCGCCCTGGTGCACGCCGAGGACCCGGAGTGGAGCACCTCCGCCCGCGAGGTGGTGGACATCGCGGTGCTGGAAACCGCGTGCACCCGGCGCTACGGCGGCGTGACGGTGAACCTGGGCGACGTGGCCGTGACGTCACAGGTCGTCGGCTACCTGCGCAGGCTGCCCTCCGGTGAGGTGCTCGACCAGGTGCCGCTCGACCTGCCCGAGCAGGTGCTGCGCACCCGCGCGGTCTGGTACACGGTCAGTGAGGAGCTGCTGCGCGGGGGAAGCGAGCGAAATGGCAGGGCGCCGGGGGGCGCCGGGCTCGACCCGGCGCTCGTCCCCGGCGCCCTGCATGCCGCCGAACACGCGGCGATCGGCCTGCTACCGCTGTTCGCTACGTGCGACCGCTGGGACATCGGCGGGGTCTCCACCGCTGTGCACGCGGACACCGGGGAGGCGACGGTGTTCGTGCACGATGGCCATCCCGGAGGTGCGGGATTCGCCGACCGCGGCTTTGCCGCTGTTGTCCCGTGGCTGGCCGCTACGCGGGAGGCGATCGTCTCCTGCGAGTGCCCGGCGGGATGCCCGTCCTGCGTCCAGTCGCCCAAGTGCGGGAATGGCAACGAACCGCTGGACAAGGCGGGGGCGGTGGCCGTGTTGGACATCGTGCTCGGGGCGGTGAAACACGGTGCTTCCCACGGCCACGTGGTGGATCAGGCTGCCGAGGGCCGGGCGGCGAGCACCGGCTGAGCCGGCGCGTCGTCCGACGACTCCCCGGAGAGCGCGCGCACGAGCACCTCGTGCACCGTCGCCGCCGCGGGCAGTCGCCAACCCCAGACCTCCGGCTTGACCCGCCAGTGCACGACGCCGTGCTCGAACGGCGTCGGCGGCAGCGGGATCCAGCTGCCCTCGGTGTGCCAGTCGACGCCCTCGGCGTCGGCGAGCACCCCGGGCAGGGTCTCGGATGTGGTGGTGAGGAACAGCCAGCGACCGTTCGGCATGGCCACGATCGGGGCAGGCTGCCCGCTCGTCCTGAGCAGCCGCGCCGCACGCCGGCCGAGCGTGTCGTCGACCTCCACGGCGTCGACGATCGTGCCGGTGGCGACCAGGAGGCTGTAGGGGCGGCCGGTCCACCATGCCGCGACCTGCTGCGGGTGGGCACCGACGCGCTCGCGCCAGTCGTCGTGCACCGGAACCGGCCTGGTCCAGCTAGCACCGGACGCGGCGGCCGCCGGGTAGGTACCCGGCAGCACCGGCCAGCCACGCCAGGCAAGGCCGATCGCCTCGGCGCGCAGCTCGATGCGGAACGCGCCGCGCCAGCTCTCCGGCAACTCCGTCTCCAACATGACTATCTCGAGCCTCCTCAGAAACCTTCACCGACTCGTTCGCGGTGTCACACTTCACTCAACGGCAATTTGCACACTGCTGGAAATGGCCGGTCGACAACCGGCTGTTGCCGGACGACGAGTGCGCATCCACACAACGGTCCCGCCGAACGCCGAGCTGCCGATCGGCGGAGCGACCGGCGGTCCGCCCGGCGCCCGGCGGTCGGGACCCGGAGCGTTTTCCGGCGCCGGGCGACGTGGCGACCAGGCCGTTCGTCGCCCGGCGAGCGGTGCCGTGGCCTGCGTGAGACCGCTCACCGTGCGTGGCCGACCGTTGCCCGCCGGGCTCCGTGCCGCCTGACCGGTCAGCCACCTGCCATTCGTCCGCTCGTCGCGCCGCTTCGGCGGGCCGTCGCCGCCCGGTGCCGGATGTCGTGGCGTCCTGCCGGATTCCGTCTCGCCGCACGCCGCGTGCCTACTCGACCGGCCCTGCCCGCGCCCTCGCGATGACGGTGCCGAAGCCGCCCAGCGGACCCGCCGGCCGGGCCTCGACGACCACCAGTGCGTCCCATCCGGCGAACCGGCACTCACGCAGGCTCACCCGCATCCGCTCGGTGACCATGCGCGCCCGGCCGCAGGCTCCGGCCGGACCCGCGCTCGCATGCCCCGCGGCGGCGAGTGCCGCCAGGTCGGCCACGCCCGCGGCCCGGTGCCGGGTCGCGACGGCGGCGCCGAGCCACCACAGCAGGCATCCGACCAGGAGCAGGGCGGCCACCGCACCCGCCGCCCACACGGTGGCCAGCCCGGCATCGCGCCCGCCCTGCCCGGACTCATCCCGGGTCGGCATCGGCGGCCTCCACCCCCGGTTCGGGAACGGCGTGGGCCTCACCTCGCACGGTGACACCCGGAAGCAGCCCGCCGGCCGGGTCAGCCCGCACGATCACCTGGACCGTGCCGTCCACGTGCCGGATCTCGACGGCCGCTCCGGCCGGTGCGGCGTCCAGGGCCGCCTGCTCGGCCAGGTGCGGCTCGCCCCGGGCGGCCAGACGCGCCGCCGCCACGGCGGCGTTCGTGCACCGCAACTGGTCGGACACGGCGGCGACCCCCGCCAGCACCAGGGCGAACAGCACGAGGAGCGAGCACAGCGCGAGTGCCGCCTCGACCGTGACCGACCCCCGTTCGGACGCCTCCGGCCGGGCGCCGGCCTCGGTGCGCGCCACTAGGGGTCCACGGAGAGCGCCTGCTCGACCAGCGAGGTGAGGCCGGACAGGACCGAGTCTCCGGTGACGACCGCGTAGAGGACCGCGGCGAACGCCGCGGCGGCGATCGTGCCGATGGCGTACTCCGCCGTACTCATGCCCGCGTCGTCGGCGAGATGACGCGGTCGGGGTCGGCGCCGGAACGAGGGACGCACACGGGACAGGGAGAGCATGTCTTTCTCCTTATTCATAGGGTTCTGCGGATCGGATGTCAGCCGAGGACGGTCAGGCGGCTGGCGAGGCCGATGACGACCGGAATCACCCCCAGGCACAGGAACGCGGGCAGGAAGCACAGCCCGAGCGGACCGGTGATCAGCACTCCGGCCCGCTGGGCGCGAGCCTCGGCCTCGTCGGCCGTGGTGGCTCTGGCCCGCTCCGCCACGGCCGTCGCGACGGTGGCGAGGGCGGTTCCGGAGCGTGCGGTCCGGCGGGCGGCTCGGCCGAGCTCGGCGATCGCGGGACACCGGCAGGCCGGTTCCCAGGCCTCGTCGGGCTCGGCGCCGAGCACGAGGAGATCGGCGCTCGACCGCAACGCCTGCCGGGCAGCGGGCGACGCGGACTCCGCCGCCGCCAGGACAGCGGTCGGAACGGGCAGCCCCGCCCGCAGGCAGGCCGCCAGGACGTCCCCCGTGACCGCCACCCGGAGCGGGTCGTCTTCGGCTCGCGGTGCCCTCGCCCTGCCGTGCAGGCGCCGGGCGCCCCACCAGACGAGGGCGGCGACCAGCGGCGCGGCCACGAACGCGAGGGGCCGGACGCCACCGGCCACGACGATGAACGTCGCCGCCGCGACCGCGGGGCCCACCTGTTTCCCGCGGACCGAGCGCAGCCCGCCCGGCGGGACCGGCTCGCGGGCGGAGCGAGGACGGAGCCTGCGCAACCGGAACGCCGGTGAGGTCGGCAGGACGAGCAGGCCACCGGCGACGAGCGCGACCGCGTGCGCGTTCATGGCGCTACCCGGCCGGTCAGCGCCGAACTCCACACCACTCCGGCGAAGACGAGCAGACTCCCCGCGACCAGCAGCACCTGGCCGGACGGCTGGGTGAGCAGCACCTCGGCTGGGCCCGCCCCCATCGTCTCCCCGAGCGCGACCCCGGCGACCGGCAGCGCGGCGAGAATCGCGGCGCTGGCCCGGGGACCGGCCATGCGTGCCCGGACCTGCGCGGACAGCCTGGCCCGGGCCTCGACGTCCAGATGGACGGCCTCCAGCACGCTCGCCAGCGGCAGCCCGTGCTGTCCCGCGAGCGCCCACGCACGCGCCAGCTGGGTGGCGACGTCCTCGCCCACCGCCGGAGACCGGCGTACCAGCAGCGCGGGATCGAGGTCACCACCGGCCCGCGCGGAGGCGGCGATCGCAGCCAGCATCCCGGCGACCGCCGGTGGCGCGTCGGCCGAGGCCGAGGCCGCCGCAACGGCGGGGTGCGCCCCGGCGCGCAGTTCGGCGACCATCGTGCGCAGTGTCTCGGCCAGTGCCGCCGTCAGTGCGACGCGCTGCCGTGCCCGGTCCCGGGTCCGCCACTGCCAGCCCGCGGCCCCGCCGAGCAGGGCCAGCGCCACGGCCGGCAGCGGGCCGGCCAGCAGCGTGGTCGCCACCACGGCGACGGAAGTGGCGGCGAGGACGGCGCGGCGCCGCCCGGGCCGGAGCCGGCGCGCCCGTGGCCGTCGCTGTGCCGAAAGCCGCACCACCCGGTGCCGGACACCGGCGTCGGGCCAGCACAGCAAGCCGAGGCCCATCACCACTGCTCCGGCGGTCAGCACTGCCGCGCCCCTCCCGCGCCCGGGAACAGCCCGGTGAGCAGTCTCCGGTGCTCGGTCCAGTTCCCCGCACGCCACGCGGCACACACGCGCACGAAGGTGCCCGTTCGCCGCACGACGCCGATCTCCGCGAGGGCCCGGCGCGAGCCCGTGTCGCGTCGCATGTGCAACACGACCTGGATCGCCGCGGCGAGCTGGCTGTGCAGTGCCTCCCGGGAAAGCCCGCCGAGCGCGGCGAGCGCCTCGAGCCGGGCCGGGACCTCCTCCGACGAGTTGGCGTGCAAGGTGCCCGCTCCCCCGTCGTGCCCGGTGTTCAGTGCGCTGAGCAGCTCACAGACCTCCTGCCCGCGCACCTCGCCGACGACGAGCCGGTCGGGCCGCATGCGCAGTGCCTGGCGAACCAGCTCTCGGAGGGTCACCTCGCCGGCGCCCTCCACGTTCGGCGGCCGCGCGACCAGCCGGACGAACTGCGGATGGGTCGGCTGCAGCTCCCCGGCGTCCTCGACGCAGACGATCCGTTCCTCGGGCCGGACACGACCGAGCAGCGCCGCGAGCAACGTGCTCTTCCCGGCCCCGGTGGCGCCGGTGACCAGGAACGCGAGCCTGGCCTCGACGATCGCCTCCAGCAGCGCTTGCGCGCCCTCGTCGAACGTCCCGAGCTCACGAAGGGCACGCAGGTCGTGGCTGGCGGGCCGGAGCACCCGCAGGGACAGGCAGGTGCCATCCGCCGCGATCGGCGGGAGGACGGCGTGCAGGCGGATCCGGCCGTGCGGGCCCGACCCGGGCAGCCAGCCGTCGGCGAACGGCTGGGCGTCGTCGAGCCTTCGGCCCGCGGCCAGCGCCAGTCGCTGCGCGAGGCGGCGCACCGCGGCCTCTCCCGGAAACCGGATCTCGGTGCGCCGCAGACCGTCCCCGCCGTCGACCCACACCTCACCGGGGGCGGTGACGAGGATGTCCGACACCGCGGGATCGGACAGCAACGGCTCCAGCGGGCCGACTCCCGCGAACTCCTGCCGGAGCAGGCGCAGGGCGGCCAGCACGTCCGTGTGCCCGGCGACGCCACCGGCCTCGGCGCGGACGGCGTCGGCCACCGTCCGGGCATCGGTCTCCGCGCCGGATCCAGCGAGGCGCTTGCGCACCCGCTCGACGAGTTCCGCACTCATACGTGCTCCCCTGCTGTGCTCTCCGTCTCCGTCCGTCTGGAAGGGACGGTCGGCCGACGTGCCGCGGTTCGCGGCGGTGACACTTCGACGGTCGCGCGGGAGCACGTGGGGAACAAGGTCGGCCGGGTGCGCCTGTGGACAACAGCCCTGTTGTGGACAACTCGCACGCCCGGCGGCGGAAATGTCACCACGGCGAGCACAATGCGCCGGAACGCGACGACGGATTCCCGCCGGAACGTGCGGCCGGGAACGGGAAGTATCGTTGGCATGGAACGATTTCTCGACAACAAGGTCGCGCTCGTGACCGGTGGCAGCAGGGGCATCGGGGCGGGTGTCGCGACCCGGCTGGCCGAGCACGGCGCCGATGTGGCCCTGACCTACCGCGACCACGCCGACAGCGCCGACGCCGTGGCCGAACGGATCAAGGGCGCCGGCCGCAGAGCACTCCCGATCCGGGCCGACAGCGCCGACCCGGGCGCGGTCACGACCGCCGTCGACCGGGTCGTCGCCGAGTTCGGCCGCCTCGACGTGCTCGTCAACAACGTGGGCGTGTTCCCGGTGGCCCCATTGGAATCGCTCGATCTGGACACCTTCGACGAGGCGATGGCGGCGAACGTGCGAGCACCCTTCCTCGCGGCGAAGGCAGCCGCCGGGCACCTGGCCGACGGCGGACGGATCGTGACCATCGGGAGTCACGTGGCGGAACGCGTCGCGTTCCCCGGTTTCTCGATCTATGCGACGACCAAGGCGGCCCTCACCGGTCTGACCAAGGCACTCGGACGCGAGCTCGGACCACGTGGGATCACGGTGAACCTCGTGAGTCCCGGACCGACCGACACCGACCTGAACCCCGCCGACGGGCCGAACGCCGAGCTGATCAAGGACCTCACGGCACTGGGTCGCTACGGCAGCCCGGACGAGATCGCCGCGGCGGTGGCCTTCCTGGCGAGCGAGGGCGGCGCCTACGTGACCGGTACGACGATCACTGTGGACGGAGGATTCAACATCTAGCGCGGACCGAGCACCCGCGAGCCCGACCGCGGGCGCAGGCGCGCGCGAGGGCTCGCGGGCGAAGTCCGTTCACTCGTTGCCGCCGAGTCATCGGCGCCGAGCTGCCGTCGCGGCCTGTCGTGCACGAACTCGAGTTGCTCGCGGAGCGCGTCGACGCGCGCATCCGGGACTTCGTCGAACAGCCGGCGGGCCAAGCTCCGCGCGCCTCCGCCGACGCCGCTCGGCGCATGGTGAGCGGATTTCCTGCCCGCCCGTGCGTTCCACGGGCGGGCGGGTAGTCCGGAACGCGGCACTCGCGAACCCGAGCGCGGCACTCACAGACCTGAGCGGGGGACTCGCGGGGCTGGGCGGGGGACTCGCGCTCAGGTGGTCAGGGCGGCGAGCATAGTGCGCGCGGCGCGGCCGAGCGGGCCGCCCGGTTTCGGGTCGAACTCGCCGTGCTCCAGCATCCTGGTCAGCCCACGCTCGGGGCGCATCCAGCCCAGCAGCGGGACGCCGACGGCGTCGGCCACCTCGGCGCCGGTGAGCACGGCGCCCGCGGGACCACGCACGAGAACCCGCACGCGATCGAGGCGATCGCCGATCTGCTCGACAACCCGCTTCGCGGCCACGCAGGCGCGGACCTCCGCGGGGAGCACCACAACGACGAGATCCGCGTGCCCCAGTGCCTCCCGCCCGGCACTGTCGAAGCGTCTCGGCAGGTCGCAGACCACAGTCCGCCCGGCCCGCCTGCCCGCCTCGACCACCGCGGCCAGCGCCTCGGGTTCCGGCCCCGGACCGTCGCGATCGCACGAGAGGACCGACAGCATCCCGCCGCCGTAGCGCCTGCCCGGGAGCGCGGACGCCAGTTCCGCCATCGACACGCGGCCGGACCGCACGCGCAGCGCGGGCCAGCGCAGCCCCGTGGCGCACTCGAGCCCGAACACGACGTCGGCACCGCCGCCGAGCGGATCGCAGTCGACCAACAACGCGTCGTCCCCGGCCCGGCAGGCGCCGACGGCCAGCGCCGCGGCGAGCACCGAGGCCCCGGCCCCGCCGCGCCCGCCGAGCGCCGCCACGACCCGCCCGCCCGGAGCTCCGGGACCCTCGGCCACGTCGGCGAGCGCCGTCGCGAGCCCCGCTTCCCCTTCGGGCAATGCGACGACCTGTTCCACGCCGAGCGCGAACGCCCGCTGCCAGGTGGCGGGCTCGGGATCGGCCGCGCAGACGAGCAGAACACCGGCCCGTCTCGGCAGGGCGGGACCCGCACCCGCCACGGCGGCCTCGTCGACGAGCACGAGCGGAGCCGAGGCCCAGCGATCCCGCGCGGCGCCGAGATCGCTCAGGCGCTCGACCTCGCACCCCACGGCGGCGGCGAGCCGCAGTATCTCGTCGAGCACGGCGTCGTCGGACGCGATCACCACAGGACGGTCGTCCACCATCGGAAAGCCCCCAGCAGCCGGAATCGGATGTGCGTCCACGGTCGCGCCCACCGGGCGGCGAGGACAACGCGAGAACGAGCGGGCTGTGGACAACCGGGGGGATGTGGACAACTCCGGCGGCGGGAATAGGGACGACCCCCGCCAGGGGGGAGGAGCGGGGGTCGTCGGGGTTCAGTCCCGGGGGGTCGGACTGAACCGGTCCGGCTCAACCGGACAATTCCACTGTAACCCGTTCGTGGGAGAGCTGAGCCCTCTTGACGGACCCACAATTCGATAACGGCGGGCACATCCGGGGATCCCGGCCGGTCGCGGAATTTCCCCCGGTCACAGCCGGTCGCCACCCGTTCACTCGACGGTGTGGGACGGGCGTCCGTCCGGCTGTCGTCGATCACTCCTATTGTGGGGGCGTGGCCGACACCAGCAGCGGGCCGAACGCGGTCGCGGCGTTCTTCGACCTCGACAAGACGATCATCGCCTCCTCCAGCGCACTGGCGTTCAGCAAGCCGTTCCTGCGGCAGGGGCTGATCAACCGGCGCGCCGCGCTGAAGAGCGCCTACGCGCAGTTGATGTTCTCCCTCGCCGGCGCGGACGCCGACAAGACGGAGCGCCTGCGCGCCGAGATCTCCCGGCTGTGCACGGGCTGGAACGTCGAGCAGGTCCGCTCGATCGTGGCGGAGACGCTGCACGACGTGGTGGCTCCGCTGGTCTACGCGGAGGCGGCCGACCTCATCGAGCGGCACAAGGCCGAAGGGCACGACGTGGTGCTGCTGTCGGCCACCGGCGAGGAACTCGTCACACCGATCGCGGAGATGCTGGGCGTGACGGGCAGCGTCGCCACTCGCATGGAGATCGCCGACGGCCGGTACACGGGCAACATCGACTTCTACTGCTACGGCGAGCACAAGGCCGCCGCGGCCAAGCGGCTCGCCGCCGAGTGCGGCTACGACCTGGCCGCCAGCCACGCCTACACCGACTCGAGCACGGACGTCCCGCTGCTCGAGGTCGTCGGCCATCCCCACGCGGTCAATCCCGACCGGGCGCTGCGCAGGCTCGCGGTGGAACGCGGGTGGCCGGTGCACACGTTCGACCGGCCGGTGTCGCTGCGCTCCCGGATCCCGAGCGCTTCGGCGGCCGCGGTGGCGGTCGGGCTGAGCGTCGGCGCGGTGGCCGCGGGCGCCACGCTCTACGGACTCTCCCGGCGCAGGCGCAGGGACTGAGGATCGCCGGAACGACGCACCGTACAAAGTGGTTCCTCACGGCCACTCACACGGTGGCAACGAACACGATCTTCGCTTGGCATGCCGTGGTTTTCGCTGCGCAGAGTTCGTCGCGCATCACCGGATCGAGCCTCTGTACCGGTGCACCCGCGAACCCTCTTGAAGTGACGGCCGTCACTGGGTACAAAGTGAGTGCGGACATCTTGTCGGCCAGGGGCCTGGCAGAGGAGAAGCCTGGTCCACCCCGAGAGATCTCCGTGCGCGGACTCCGGGCACCCACGCGCAGCACGCCGCGGGAGGCTTGTCGTCTAGGGACTGCGTACCGGGACGCCGGACGCCGAGTCCAGGTAGGTACGACACGAGATGCACGCTTGGTAACCCGAGCAGTCCGCGCGAGCAGGCGGCGCCCGCCGACTTCATGTCGACGGGCGCCGCCAGCGTGTTGGGCCTGTCGACGCCCGTCCCGCTGGTGACGAGCGGCCTTTGCCGCTCCAGCAGGCGGCACACGGCTCGCGGCCGGTCTCGTGGCGTGCGGGCATTTCCCGCCGTTCGGCCGTTGACCGCCCCCCGTCATGTCAGTAGCTTTCCGATACCAACGCGTTCGGGTGGAAATCTCACGAACGTGGGTTTCGCGTCAGGAGGCTGCTGTGACCACCCCGCCCGCCCGGTCCCGGAGACCCTATGCCGCCGCATCGCTCGCCGGACTGCTCGCGCTCACCGGCGTCTCGGCTCCCGCCACCGCCGGCGCCGTGACCGAGCAACCCGCCACCGTCGCCCAGCAGGCCCGCGGCTGGGCCGAACACGCGCTGCGCGGCCTGACCCTCGAACAGAAGGTCGGCCAGCTCTTCGTCGCGGACGTCTGGGGCAAGTCCGCGGACGAGGCCCATCCCGGCAACCAGCGCAAGTACGGTGTCGACACCCCGGCCGAGGTGGTCCGCCGCTACCAGGTCGGCGGCGTCATCTACTTCAACCACTCGGGCACCGACAACGTGGACGACCCGGTGCAGGTCGCCCGGCTGTCCAACGGCCTGCAGCGCGCCGCGCTGGGTTCGGGATCCCGGCTGCCGCTGATCGTCTCCATCGACCAGGAGGGCGGCCGGGTCACGCGGATCGCCGACCCGGCGACGGAGTACCCGAGCGCGATGGCGCTGGGCGCGGGACGCAGTGCGGACGACGCGCGCACCGCCGCGGCGATCAACGGCGCCGAACTGCGTGCGATGGGGATCTCGCAGAACTTCGCCCCGGTGGCGGATGTCAACTCGAACCCGCTCAACCCGATCATCGGCTCCCGGTCGTTCTCGGCGGACCCGGCGCTGGCGAGCGAACTGGTGGCGGCGCAGGTGCACGGCCTGCAGGACTCGGGACCACGGACCCGGACGGTGTCCGCCGCCGCGAAGCACTTCCCCGGGCACGGCGACGCCGCCACCGACAGCCACACCGGCCTTCCGGTGATCGACCGGACCGAGGCCGAGTGGCGGGAGACCGACCTGCCGCCGTTCCGCGCGGCCATCGACGCGGGCGCGGACGTGATCATGACGGCGCACATCACCGTGCCGAGTCTCGACGCGTCGGGCGACCCGGCCACCCTGTCCGAGCCGATCATGACCGGGCTCCTGCGCGAGGAGCTCGGCTACGACGGCGTCGTGGTCACCGACTCGCTGCAGATGCAGGGCGTGCGCGAGATGCACTCCGACGCGGAGATCCCGGTGCTCGCGCTGGAGGCCGGTGTCGACCAGATGCTGATGCCGCCCGACCTGGACGTGGCGATGAACGGCGTGCTCGACGCGGTGCGCGGCGGCAGGCTCACCGAGGAGCGAATCGACGAGAGCGTGCGCCGCATCCTGGAGCTGAAGTTCAAGCGCGGCATCGTCGCCAAGCCGCTCGTCAACACGCGGGCCGCCGAGCGCACCGTCGGCTCCCCCGGGCACCTCGCCGAGATCCAGCGGATCACCGACCGCACGCCGACCGTCCTGGCCAACGACACCGGGTTGCTGCCGATCACCGGCGACCCCGGCAGGGTGCTCGTGACCGGCTGGAACCGGCCGAGCTACCCCGGCTACCCGGCCGAACCGGTCGACGCGCTCGCCGCCGAGATCGGGCCCGCGGCGACGGCCCTGCCGACCGGCGGCAGTCCGGGCACGGCCGAGATCGAGCGCGCGGTGGCCGAGGCCGGGAAGGCCGACCTGGTCATCACGCTCACCAACAACCTGCGGAGCAGCCAGGGGCAACGGGAACTGCTGGAAAGCCTGCTGGCCATCGGCACGCCGGTCGTGGCAGTCTCGGTCCAGGAGCCGTACGACCCGGGCTACGTGGACGCCCCGACCTGGGTCGCCACGTACGACTGGCGGAGCGTGACGATGGCCTCGCTGGCGAAGGTCCTGTTCGGCGAGGTGTCGCCGCGGGGCACGCTGCCCGTGCAGGTACCCGCGGGCGACGATCCGGACACCGTCCTGTTCCCCTTCGGCCACGGATTGAGCTGGTGACCGGAATGACCGTCAACAGGAGGCTCTTCCTCGCGGCGAGCGCACTGTCCACACCGATGCTCACGGGCGCGTCCCAGTTCGCCGCGGCCGCGCCCGCGCCGGGGCACCAGGGCCGCCGGGTCACGCCCGGTGCCGACGTCCTCGCGGCGGACGGCTGGCGCAGGCTCGCCGGGCGCCGGATCGGGGTGCTGTCCAACCCGACCGGTGTCCTCGCCGACCGCGACCACATCGTCGACTCGCTCGTCGCGGCCGGGATCCGGCCCGTGGCGGCGTTCGGACCGGAACACGGGTTCCGGGGCAGCGCACAGGCGGGCGGCTCCGAGGGCGACTACACCGACCCGCGCACGGGCGTGCCGGTCTACGACGCCTACGGCGCAGGCGCGGCCGAGCTCGCGCGCATGTTCACCAAGGCGGGCGTCGACACGGTGGTGTTCGACATCGCCGACGTGGGCGCACGCTTCTACACCTACATCTGGTCGATGTACACGGCGATGGTCGCCGCCGCCCGCACCGGGGCGTCGTTCGTCGTGCTCGACCGGCCCAATCCCGTCGGCGGCAGGGCGTTCGGCCCGATGCTCGACCCCGCGTACAGCTCCGGGGTGGGCCGCAAGCCGATCGTGCAGCAGCACGGGATGACCGTCGGCGAGCTGGCCCTGTTCTTCGACGCCGAGTTCCTGCCCGCCGAGGGCGGCCGCGTGCCCGAACTGGACGTGATCGAGGCGGACGGCTGGCGCCGGGACACGATGTTCGCCGACACCGGGCTGATCTGGACGCCGCCGAGCCCCAACATGCCGACACCGGACACCGCGCTCGTCTACCCGGGCACGTGCCTGTTCGAGGGCACGGTGTTCGCGGAGGGCCGGGGCACCACCCGGCCGTTCGAGATCGTCGGCGCGCCCGGGCTCGACTGGCGCTGGCGGGAGGAGCTCGGCGCGCTGGGCCTGCGCGGGGTGACCTTCCGCGAGACCTACTTCGTGCCCACCTTCGGCAAGTTCACCGGGCAGACCTGCGGTGGCGTGCAGGTGACGGTCACCGAGCCGCACGCGTTCGACGCGATCCGGACCGCCACGGCCATGATCGTCACGGCGCGGCGGTTGCATCCCGACCTGTTCGCCTGGCGGTCCGACCACTTCATCGACAAACTGACCGGGTCGGACAGGTTCCGGACCATGGTCGACGCCGGCGCGGGCACCGACGAGATCGTCGGCTCGTGGCAGGCGGAGCTGGCCGCGTTCACCCGGGCGCGGCGTCCCTACCTGCGGTACCGGTGAGGCGGCCATGCGAAGAAGGCTGACGGCGCTGCTCGCGGTCGCGGCGCTGACCCTGACGGGAGCGGATGCGGTGGCGGAGGTCTCCCCGGCAGGCGGGCAGGCCACCGGCAGGTTCGACCTGCCCCGGCACGGCTTCGCGCCGCCGCACACCGTGCTGCGGGACGCCACGCCGGAGCGAGCGCGCCTCGACCCGGCCCCGCTGCGCGACGCCGAACGCCTGCTGGCCGACTGGACCCGCTCGGACGCGGTCGACGGGCACCCGCTGTTCTCCGGCGCCGTCGGGCTGCTCGTGCACGACGGCATGGTCGTCGACGAGTACGCGGTCGGTTCGGCGGTCCGCTACGCCGACGGTTCGGGCGCGGAGCTGCCCGAGTCGGAGCGGGTGCCGATGCGCCCGGACACGATCTTCGACCTCGCTTCCATCTCCAAGCTGTTCACCTCGATCGCCGTGATGCAGCTGGCCGAGCGCGGGCGGCTCGACGTCACCGCGCCGGTGGCGCGGTACCTGCCGGAGTTCGGCGTGCACGGCAAGGAGTCGATCACCGTTCGCCAGCTGCTGACGCACACCTCGGGCCTGGAGCCGTTCCTGCCGCTGTGGCGGGACTGGCCGGACGAGGAGTCGCGGATCAGGGCGGTGATGGAGGTGGCGCCGCAGAGCGAGCCGGGCAGCACCTACACCTACTCCGACCTCAACCTCATCACGCTCGGCGTGCTGGTGGAACGGCTCGCCGGCGCACCGCTGGACCAGGTGGTGGCGGAACGGATCACCGGGCCGCTGGGTATGACCGACACCGGCTACAACCCGCCGGCCGCGAAGCTGTCCCGCATCGCGGCGACCGAGTACCAGAGCACGCCGCCTCGCGGCATGGTCCGGGGCGAGGTGCACGACGAGAACGCCTGGTCGCTCGGCGGCGTCGCCGGGCACGCCGGCGTGTTCTCGACCGCGCGGGACCTCGCCGTGCTGGGCCAGGCGCTGCTCAACGGCGGCAGCTACGCCGGTGAGCGAATCCTGCGCCCGCACACGGTTCGTGAAATGTTCACCAACCACAACACCGGGTTCCCCGGCGACGCCCACGGACTCGGGTTCGAGCTGGACCAGCTCTGGTACATGGGCGGCCTGACCTCGCCCGGCACCGCGGGCCACACCGGCTACACGGGGACGTCATTCGTGCTGGACCCGCGTTCCCGGTCGATCGCGATCCTGCTGACCAACCGGGTGCACCCCACACGTTCCTGGGGGTCGGTGAACCCCGCGCGGCGAGCGTGGGCCACCGGGCTCGCCAGGGCGCTGGCGGTGCGTCCGGCCCACGGCGACACGGCGTGGTACAGCGGTCTCGGCGACAGCGCCTCCGCGACCCTGACGACCCGGCTGTTGCGGGCCCGCCACGGCGGCGTGCACGTCCGGTTCGACGCGTTCGTCGACACGGAGACGTCCGACCCGGTCGTGCTGGAGGCGAGCACCGACGGCGCCGAATGGACACCGGTTCCGCTGACCGTGCGCGGTCGCGGTGCGCCCCGTGGAACGGTCGACGCACTGCACGGAACCGGTCACCGTTCGTGGTGGGAAGTCCGCGGTTCGCTTCCCCAGGCGGAAAATGTCACGCTGCGTTGGCGGTTCACGACGGACCGGTACTACACCGGGCGCGGGGTGAACATCGACGGGATCCGGGTCTTCGACGCGAAGGGCACCCTGCTCGACGCGGAACGGCACCCGGATGGCCTCGACGCGACCGGCTTCCAGTTGCGCCACCGGTAATTAGTTGCAGAGTCGTTAGCCGGACCAGGTTAACGCACACCACGTGGTTGGCGACTTTCTCAGCAACCAAGAAGCCGCGACCGCGCTCGTGGGAACACGGTCAGGTTGCGATCGTTCCGGAAGGTGTGGGTAACCTTGTCGCAAATGCCAACGGTTAGTAAGTTTCCCACGGTGAGCGTCGACGAGTCCGACTCGGTGCAGCCGGCTCCCCCCAGCGACCCGGAGGGCGCGGGCGGCGGGGGCCGGGACGCCGACTCGAGCCCGCTCGTGCGCATCCGCTCGCTGCTGCCCGGACTCGCCCGCGCCGAACAGCGGGTGGCGAAGGTCGTGCTCGACGACCCCTCCGCCGTCGCACGGCGCAGCATCACCGAGGTCGCCCTTGCCGCGAACACCAGCGAGACCACGGTCACCCGGTTCTGCAAGGCCATCGGCGTCGGCGGTTACCCACAGCTGCGCATCGCGCTCGCCGCGGACACCGCCCGCACGGCGGCACGGTCCTCCCGCGACCTCGGTGGCGACATCTCCCCCGAGGACGACGTCGCGGCCGTGGTGAGCAAGGTCAGCTTCGCCGACGCCAGGGCGGTCGAGGAGACCGCCGAGCAGCTCGACGTCGCCGAACTGGAGCGAGTCATCGACGTGCTGGCCGCCGCGGGCAGGGTGGACGTCTACGGGGTGGGCGCCAGCGCGTTCGTGGCCGCCGACCTGCAGCAGAAGCTGCACCGCATCGGCCGGGTGAGCTTCTCCTGGTCCGACACCCACATCATGCTGACCTCCGCCGCGGTGCTGTCCGAGGGCGATGTCGCGGTCGGCATCTCGCACACCGGCGCCACCACCGACACCGTGGAGGCGCTGCGGGTCGCCCGCGAGCACGGCGCGACCACGGTCGCGCTGACGAACTTCCCCCGGTCGCCGATCACCGAGGTCGCCGACCACGTGCTGACCACGGCGGCACGGGAGACCACGTTCCGGTCGGGAGCGACCGCCAGCCGGATCGCCCAGCTGACCGTGATCGACTGCCTGTTCATCGGCGTCGCCCAGCGGCACCTGGACGAGTCGGTCAACGCACTCGACGCCACGCGTGAGGCGGTGGGCGGGCACCGGCTCGGGGTACGGCCGGACGGCAGAAGGAAGCCCAGGGAGACGGGCAAGTGACGGGCCGGGAGGCGGAGGTCGCCGCCCGGTCCGCAGCGAACACAGTGAGGCGGATGATGACCGTGCCGCGCCAGGTGGTGCACGTCGACTCTCCTACGGAGCAACGCAATCCGCGGACGACCGACATCGACACGATGTCGACGCAGGCCATCCTCGCCGCGATCAACACCGAGGACCGGCTGGTCCCGGACGCGGTGCGGAAGGTGCTGCCCGAGCTCGCGGAGGCGGTCGACCACGCCACCGAGGCCATCCGGACCGGGCACCGCGTGCACTACGTCGGCGCGGGCACGTCCGGCAGGCTCGCGGTGCTCGACGCCGCCGAGCTCGCGCCGACGTTCAACGTACCGCCGGACTGGTTCATCGCCCACCACGCCGGTGGTGAGCGCGCGCTGCGGCACGCCGTGGAGAACGCGGAGGACGACGCCCGCACCGGGGCCGCCGAGCTGAGCTCGTCGGTGTCCCCTGGCGACTTCGTCCTCGGCCTCACCGCGTCGGGCCGGACACCCTATGTGCTCGGTGCGCTGCTCGCCGCCCAGCGAAGGGGCGCCCGTACCGCGCTCGTCTCCGGCAACCCCGGAGCCGTCACCCCGCCCGGCCTCGACGTGGAGATCACGGTCGACACCGGACCGGAGGCCATCGCCGGTTCGACGCGGATGAAGGCGGGGACCGCGCAGAAGATCATCCTGACGGCGTTCTCCACCGCGACGATGGTCAAGCTCGGCCGGACCTACTCCAACCTGATGGTCAGCATGCGCGCCACGAACGCGAAGCTGCGCGGCCGCACCGTGCGGATCCTGCACGAGGCGACGGGAATGGACCCCGAGGTCTGCGCCGAGGCACTGAACGAGGCGGGCGGCGACCTCAAGGTGGCGCTGGTGCACCTGCTGTCCGGGGTGGACGTCGAAGTGGCGGACGAGGCACTGGCCGCCAGCGACGGGCACGTGCGCAAGGCACTCGAGTCGGTGCGCATGCGCGCCTCGTGAGGTGTCAGCCCGCCGCCTCGGCGATGCCGCGGGCCTCGCGGGCACCCGTCTCGAACGCCTCGCACGAGAACAGCAGCCACTCCCGGACACCCTCCGGCGTGCCGGCGGCGAAGGCGTCGGCGGCCTCGCGGTACCGGCGGCCGCGCCGGAAGTAGGCGACCTCCGGCACGGCCAGCGACTTCGGGTCGAAGCCGCTCGCGACCATCGCCAGCCGTGCAGCCGCCCGCGCCACCACACCGTCGGCCGACCCGAACGGCCGCAGGGTCAGCAGTTCGCCGTGGACGATCGCGGTCAGCACCGGCCCCGGTGCCGCGGTCGCCCCGGTGACGAGCTGGGCCAGCAGTTCGAGCCTGCCCGCCACGCCCTCGGCGCCGTGACCGGCACGGGGCCTGCCCAGCGTGTCGGTGTCCCCGGTGAGGTCCGACGCGGCCAGCACGTGCAGGCGGGCGAGTGCCTGCAGCGGCGCCCTGCGCCAGGTCGGCAGGAGCGACTCGAGTGCCTTGGCCACGCGGAGGGAACCGGCCAGTACCGGATCGGTCACCGACCCCGCGGCGGGGATCTCCGGGTCCGCCCCCTCGATCCCGGCCGACGCCCTGGCCGCCCGGACCGAGGCCTCGGCCGCGGTCGCCGAACCTCCGCGCAGGTTGGGGCCGAGCCGGTGCACGGCGAACACGGCGTCCTGGGCGGACTTGGTCGCGGCCGCGACCCCCTCCAGTTCGAGCAGCGGGGCGAGCGGATCCGTTCCGGTGCCGCTCATGCGTCGAGGACCTGTCCCTCGCGCGCCACCACGGGTGGCTGGGACGACCACGGGAAGTTGATCCACCTCTCGGTGCGTCGCCAGACGTACTCGCAGGACACCGCCGAGGTCGGCTTCTCGTACACGACCGCGCACCGGACGTCCGCGACGTGGTCGGCGCAGAAGTCGCGCACGAGCTTGAGCGTCGCGCCGGTGTCGGCCACGTCGTCCGCCACGAGCACCCGCGCGCCCGTGAGGTCCACGGCGTTGGGCACCGGCGGCAGCATCACCGGCAGGTCGAGCCGCTGGTTGACACCCGTGTAGAACTCGACGTTCATGACGTGGAGGTTCTTCACGTCAAGGGCGTACCCGAGTGCGCCCGCGACGAAGAGACCACCGCGCGCGATCGAGAGGATGAGGTCCGGCGCGAACCCGCTCTCGGCCACCTGCCTCGCCAGATCGCGGCTGGCCGAGCCGAACAGGTCCCACGTCAGCTCCTCGCGCTCCGCCATCCGTGTGTTCCTTCCCGCGACGACATGTTCTGCCGCGAGCATAAGGAGCGGTCGACCGGTCCCTGTCGGCGGCCGCAACGTGGCTGCAACCTCTTCCTTGCCGTACTAACGTCTCTGACATCGCCGCGGACGTACGACAACGCGCAAATCAGGAGGCCTTGCACCATGACAGAGCACTCACCGGCACTCGACAACCTGCTGACCGAGAGCCGTACCTTTCCTCCGGGGGAGGAGTTCGCGGCGCGGGCGAATGCGTCGGCGGAGTGGTATGTGGAGGCGGAGGCGGATCGGGAGGCGTTCTGGGC
>NZ_PVNH01000003.1 GCF_003001955.1 Prauserella shujinwangii
GTCGAGTTCGAAGCTGCCGCGCACACCCCCGTCCCGGCGGGCGGCCAGGTGGAGTGCCCGCCGGGGCTGGGCGAGGTCTGCCTCGCGGGGCGCGGTGCCGTCGGGGTCGAGCCGGTCCCGGATCTCCCGCCCCAGTTTGGTCAGCAGCCGGGGCTCGGTCTGAGTGGCTGCCTCGCACAGGATCCGTTCGGCGGCCACCCGGTCCTCGGCGGTGGTGGCGCGGGGCAATGCGTCCACGGCTGCTCGAATCGCGTCGACGTGCTCCGGGCCGATCTCGCCCTCCCGTAGGGCGGTCGCGGTGCGCGGGAGTTCCGCGTCGACCTGCCCGCCGCTGGGAGTGAGCTTCGGGTGCAGAGCGTGCGCGTGGGCCACCATGCGCTGCGCCTGGGACATGCCCAGGTGGTAGAGGTCGCGCACCAATGCCGCCGCCGTCGGATAGCCCTGGTCGAGAGCGAGCCCGCGAGCGTCGATCTCCGCCAGCAGCGCCAGCTCGTCGGCGTAGGCGGCTCGCCGCCGCACCATCGCCTCGCGCAACGCGTCCAGTAGCGCCGCGTCCCCCAGTGCTGGGGGAACGGCGCTCGGCGGCTGGATTCCGATCACAGAGTTATGGTAGCACGATACTCGAACATATGTTCTAATCTGTCGCGAATGGAGTGAGTCCAACCGTCTCGCCGGGGTGGAGTCGAGGGTTCGGGAATGATGGCGGGGCGAGCGGACCGCGGAAGCCGTTATGGCGGGTGTCGGCTGACGCGGCCGCGGCACGACGGATGTTGTCGACGCCGGGCGACCCGGTGATCGGTGAAGCACCCGCTCCGGTCGCGGGTGGCCTTGGGTCGACCGCTGTTCCTGACCGGCGGCCGCACACTGCGCCGGACCTCCTTCCGGCCGCCCGCCCACGCTCACCGCGAACACGGAAGGCGCCCGCTAGGCGTACATCGCCAGCCAGATCGCGATGTAGTGGGAGATCGCGGCCAGCACGGTGCACGCGTGGAAGAACTCGTGGTAGCCGAAGACGTGCGGCCAGTGGTTCGGCCAGCGGGTCGCGTAGAAGACCGAGCCCAGGGTGTAGAGGAAGCCGCCGACGAGGAGCAGTACGAGAGCGGCGGTGCCCGCCGTGCGCGCCAGTTCGGGGAGCACGAAGATCGCCACCCAGCCGAGCGCGATGTAGATCGGCACCCCCAGCCAGCGGGGAGCCCTCGGCCAGAGCATCTTGAGCGCCACGCCCGCGATCGCGCCGCCCCAGACGACCCCGAGCACCACGTAGCCGGTCGGCTGCGGCATCGCCAGCAGCGTGAACGGGGTGTAGGTGCCCGCGATGAACAGGAAGATCATCGAGTGGTCGGCACGCTTCATCCACTCGTACGCCCGCGGGCTCCAGATGCGCCGGTGGTACAGCGCGCTGACGCCGAACACGCCCAGCACGGTGACGCCGTAGATCGACGTCGCGAGCGCCGCCGTGGCGGACACCGTCGCACCGGCCAGCGCGATCAGCGTCGCGCCCGCGGCGAGGGCGCCGAAGAAGGACCAGAAGTGGAGGTGTCCCCGAAGCCGGGGCCGATCCAGCATGTCCAGGTTCGCTCCCGGTCGGGAATCGGTCGCCGCACTCACGTCTCCAGGTTACGAGACCGTAGGTTGTGGTCGCCATGTTTCGGCGGCCCTGGTCGCTGTTCGAAGCATCACGCTCGCCGCATCGTCACGGGGGCAGCGGCCGGGCGAACCGGACACCGCGGACGCGGGCCGGACGGCGCGTTCCGCCGTCCACCGTCAGGCGTACGCTCCGATCCCGTGAGCGTTCGGTCCTTCCTCTCCAGAATCGTCTACACCGCCTACTCGTGGCGGCTGCGACAGCAGGCAGCCGGCAGGCAGCCCCGGCACATCGGCATCATGCTCGACGGCAACCGGCGCTGGGCTCGGGAGGCTGGGTTCACCGACGTCAACGACGGCCACCGGATGGGCGCGAAGAAGATCGCGGATTTCCTCGGCTGGTGCCGGGAGGCCGAGGTGGAGGTGGTGACGCTCTGGCTGCTGTCCACGGACAACGTCCGCAGCCGGTCCAGCGAGGAGGTCACGGCGCTGCTGGAGATCATCCCGGACGTCGTGGACGAGCTGGCGAAGCCGGGCAACTCGTGGCGGTTGCGGATCGTGGGTGCGCTCGACACCCTCCCCACCGAGGTCACGGCCCGGCTCACGGCGGCGGCTCAGCGCACCGAGAGCCGCAACAGCATGGTCGTGAACATCGCCGTCGGTTACGGCGGGCGGCAGGAGATCGCCGATGCCGTGCGGAAACTGCTCGAACAGCACGCGGACGAGGGAACGTCCATTCGCGAGCTGGCGAAGATCCTGGACGTCGATCACATATCGGAGCATTTGTACACATCCGGACAGCCCGACCCTGACCTCATTATCCGGACATCGGGCGAACAACGGCTTTCCGGATTCCTGCTCTGGCAGTCCGCGCATTCGGAATTCTGGTTCACCGAAGCCTACTGGCCCGCATTCCGCAAGGTCGACTTCCTGCGCGCGCTGCGGGACTTCGCGGTGCGCCACCGGCGGTACGGGGCGTGAGCAGGCCGGTGGCCCGCGGGGAACTCCCGCGGGCCACCGGGCCTTCCCTGGATGATCAGTCGCCGGCCGGGTTCATGATCAGGTGCGGGGTACGCGCGATACCGGTGTAGGCACCGGCGACCAGCGAGGACGCACCGTAGCCCAGCGCGCCACCGCCCTCGATGAACTGGTAGTAGGCCTCGGAGAACGTGATTCCGTCATGCGGAATCGGGGACGAGGCTTCCGCTGGGGCGGCGAACGCGGTGCCGCCGGCCATCATCAGGGCGGCGGTGGTGGCGGTGACGATTCCGGCCTTCTTCAGCACTTCGCACACTCCTCTTTCGACAATCCGAATCCGGGACTTTCCGGGTGGAACCCGGTGCGTCCGTGAGCCAGAAATTACTTCAAAAAGCCGAGTCATGATCGTCCGGTTACACCATTGTGTGAGTGGCATCCGGCGTAGAGCACCCGTTCGCCTGGCGGTTCGCGGTCGACGGTGGCGAAAGAGTATTCGCCTTTGATATAGGCGAAAAAATCTTGGTGAGGTGACCGGCCAGGTGCCCCGACAAGGCGAGGAATGACCGGTCCGGGGGTGCCGAGGCGGCGGTATCGAACACGGACGGTGAGGACCCAGGCTCGTTCGCGCTCGCTGAGTGATCGCGTGCTGTCGGACAAGTGACGAATCGGCGAATCACCTGGCTGGCTGCCTGCGAGACAGGCCACTCGCAGGTAGCTTCCGAGGAGACGGATCGCGAACCCATGCGGACCGTCGCGGGAGGCCCTGGTCGTGGCAGTGGTGGAGCGAACGGCGAAGCCGTTCAGGAAACGCACGAGGGGGCCGGCACCGGGCCCTCGTGGCCGCGTGCCCTGACGTCCGAGGCGTCAGGGAGAGCGACCAGCCAGGGCAGTGCCCGGCCCAGCGAGTGCGGGCGTGGTGCCACGCCCACGAGGGAGATGCCGTCGTGACTGCGCAGCGTTTGCCCCGAAAGGCCTCCGGCCGCTCTTCGACCAGTGCTTCGGGCACTGAGGAGGCCTCGGCCTCAGCCTCACCCGACTCCGACCAACCCAGGCACACCTACGTGCTCGACACCTCCGTGTTGCTGTCCGACCCGTGGGCGGTGACCAGGTTCGCCGAGCACGCCGTGGTCCTCCCGCTCGTGGTGATCAGCGAGCTGGAGGGCAAGCGGCACCACCCCGAGCTGGGGTGGTTCGCCCGGGAGGCGTTGCGGCTGCTGGACGACATGAGGCGCACACACGGCAGGCTCGACGCGCCGGTTCCCATCGGCGACCAGGGCGGAACCCTGCACGTGGAGCTCAACCACTCGGATCCCACCGTGCTCCCGCCCGGGTTCCGGACCGACTCCAACGACCACCGCATCCTGGCGTGCGCGCTCAACCTCGCCACCGAGCTGACCGACGTCACGCTGATCACCAAGGACGTCCCGCTCCGCGTCAAGGCGGGCTCCGTCGGTCTCGACGCCGACGAGTACCGCGCGCAGGACGTCACGCCGTCCGGCTGGACCGGAATGGCGGACATGCACGTGCCCCAGGAGGCGCTCGACGAGCTGTTCTCCCGGAACACGGCCGACCTGTCCGACTTCGGCCTGCCCGAGGCGGCCGAACTGCCGTGCCACACCGGTGTGCGCCTGCTCGCGGGCACCGCGAGCGCACTCGGCAGGGTGACGCCGGACAAGAAGGTGCGGCTCGTCCGCGGCGACCGTGAGGCGTTCGGGCTGCACGGGCGCTCCGCCGAGCAGCGGATCGCCCTCGACCTGCTGCTCGACCCCGACGTGGGCATCGTCTCGCTCGGCGGGCGTGCGGGCACCGGCAAGTCGGCCCTCGCGCTGTGCGCGGGACTGGAGTCCGTGCTGGAGCGGGGACAGCACCGCAAGGTCGTGGTCTTCCGGCCGGTCTACGCCGTCGGCGGGCAGGACCTCGGCTACCTCCCCGGCACCGAGAGCGAGAAGATGCAGCCCTGGGCGCAGGCGGTGCTCGACACCCTCGGCGCCCTGGTCAGCCAGGAGGTCATCGACGAGGTCTTCGACCGGGGCATGCTGGAGGTGCTGCCGCTGACCCACATCCGGGGCCGCTCGCTGCACGACGCGTTCGTGATCGTGGACGAGGCGCAGTCGCTGGAACGCAACGTCCTGCTCACGGTGCTGTCGCGGCTGGGCACGGCGTCGCGGGTCGTGCTGACCCACGACGTCGGCCAGCGGGACAACCTCCGCGTCGGCAGGCACGACGGCGTGGCCGCGGTGATCGAGAAGCTGAAGGGCCACCCGCTCTTCGCGCACGTCACCCTGACCCGCTCGGAGCGTTCGCCCATCGCGGCGCTGGTCACCGAGATGCTGGAGTACCACGCCTGACGGGCCGGGCCGTGGGCGCGTGGTCTCCCGGCCGCGCGCCCACGGCACCGCAGGTCACCAGCCGACGGGCAGTGGCCTGCCCTCCGCGAACCCGGCGCTGGACTGCACTCCCAGCACGGCCCGCTGGTAGAACTCCTCCAGCGTCGCCGCGCCCGCGTACGTGCACGCCGAGCGGACCCCCGCGGTGATCGAGTCGAGCAGGTCCTCGACGCCAGGCCGCACCGGGTCGAGCGCCATCCGCGACGACGAGATGCCCTCCTCGAACAGCGCCTTGCGGGCCCGCTCGTACACGTCGTCGGCCCGGGTGCGCGCGCCGACGGCACGCTTCGACGCCATGCCGAACGACTCCTTGTACGGCCTGCCGTGCTCGTCGTAGCGCAGGTCGCCGGGAGACTCGTGTGTTCCGGCGAACCACGAGCCGATCATCGCGGCGGACGCGCCCGCGGCGAGCGCCAGCGCCACGTCCCGCGGGTGCCGGATGCCGCCGTCGGCCCACACGTGCTTGCCCAGCGAGCGGGCTTCGGTCGCGCAGTCGGACACCGCCGAGAACTGCGGCCTGCCCACCCCGGTCATCATGCGGGTGGTGCACATGGCGCCCGGCCCGACACCGACCTTCACGACGTCGGCGCCTGCCTCGATGAGATCCCGCGTCCCCTCCGCCGTCACGACGTTGCCCGCCACCACCGGCACCGCGGGAGACACCGAGCGGACGGCCTTCAGCGCGGCCAGCATCTTCTCCTGGTGCCCGTGCGCGGTGTCCACGACCAGCACGTCCACGCCCGCCCCGAGCACGGCCTCCGCCTTCGCCGCGACATCGCCGTTCACGCCGATGGCGGCGGCGATCCGCAGGCGCCCGCCGGCGTCCACGGCGGGCCGGTAGATGTCCGCCCGCAGCGCGCCCACGGCCGTGAGCACGCCCGCGAGACGGCCCTCGGCATCCACGCCCAGCGCGAGTTTCCCGCCGTGCGCGTGCAGCCGCGCGAACACCTCGCGGGAGGGGGTGTCCAGCGGGCAGGTGAGCACCGCGGGGTCCGCGATCTCGCCCAGCCGGGCGAAGCGGTCCACCCCCGCGCACGAGTCCTCGTCGACGATGCCGACCGGCTTGCCCCCGGCGTCGACCACGACGACGGCACCGTGTGCGCGCTTGCCGACGAGGTTCAACGCGTCGGCGACGGCGTCGTCGGGGGTCAGCACGAGCGGCGTGTCCCAGACCGGGTCGCGGTCCTTCACCCACGCGGTGATCTCGGCGACCGCCGCCGGGTCGATGTCCTGCGGCAGCACGACGAGGCCGCCCCGGCGGGCGACCGTCTCGGCCATCCGCCTGCCCGCGACGGCGGTCATGTTGGCGACCACGATCGGGATGGTCGTGCCGGTGCCGTCGACGGTGGAGAGGTCGACGTCGAAGCGCGACTCCACCGCCGAGCGGTTCGGCAGCAGGTAGACGTCGTCGTAGGTCAGGTCGTGAGCGGGCCGGTGGCCATCCAGAAAGCGCACGAGACTTCAGAGTACGTGGTACTCGCCCGCCGCGGGTCACGGGCTCCCGGCGAGGTCGAGTGGTTACCCAGGGCTGCGACGCAATACCCTCGGTGCTCATGACGAGGGGTTCGGGGCGCCGGGGCCGGACCGCCACCTGCCCGGACGAGTCCGCCGGACCCGTCGCGGCGTTCGCCCGGCGACTGTGGGAGCTCAAGCGCGCCGCCGGGGACCCGTCGTACGACCGGATGCGCGAGGAGTTCGGCGCGCTCGCGTCCAGGTCGGCGCTCTCGGCCGCGGCGCGCGGCAGGCACCTCCCCTCGTGGGAGACCACGTGGGAGTTCGTCCGGGTGCTCGCCGTCGGCGTGCTCGGGGAGGACGAGGAGGCGACCCGGAGCACGTGGCGGCGCCAGTGGGAACGAGCCCGCGGTGCCGCGACGGGGGAAGGACCGGTGCCGGTCGCCGCCGAGCCGGGCACACCCCGGCGCGGGCGCGGGCTCACCGTCGCGGTGACCGCCGCCGCCGCCGTGGTCCTGCTCGTGGCGGCGGGGCTGGTCGGCAGCAGGCTGCTCGGCGGTTCGGCACCCGCGGACGAGTCCATCGACCCGAGCCTGGCGCCGCTCGTGCCCGGCGACGCCTCCGAGTTCGGCGGGGACATCACGGTGCCCGACGGCACCGAGGTGCCCACGGGCTCCCACTTCGTCAAGACGTGGGAGTTCCGCAACGTCGGCTCGGTGCCGTGGATCGGCCGGTACCTGCGCCGGGCGGGCTCGTTCGGCGGTCCCGACGAGTGCACCTCACCCGAGCGGGTGCCGATTCCGGACACCCGTCCCGGCGAGTCCGTGCGCGTCTCGGTCGAGGTGCGCGCACCCGACCGGCCCGGCTACTGCCAGGTCTACTGGAAGATGGTCGACGCCGAGGGCAGGCTCGTGCTGCCCAACCACCGCGCCGTGTTCTACCTCGTCCGCGTCGTCCCCTGATCCGGTGAACGAATTGGCCATCGCCATCGCAGGCCAAATCTCCGACCAGCGGATTCGCCGGGTTTCGGCCGCGAGCCGTCCGGCGGCCGCCGAACCGCTTCCGGCCGCCCGCGCCCGTTCCTACGTTCGGATCCGTCATCGATCCGCAAGCGAAAGGGGAACGACTCCATGGGATCCACGTGGGGCAGGCGCGCCGCCGCGGCGCTGACGACGGCGGTCGCCGTACCGCTGCTGCTGGCGCCCTCCGCGTCGGCCGGGTACAAGGTGTGCGCGGGCGGGCAGCTGCCCGGTGGCAGGACCACCACGGTGGGTGTGCTGGCCGACCAGGTCATCTCGATCAAGGTGCACAACCACGACTGGCGCGGGCTCGCCCTCACGATCCGCGACGTGAAGTGGAAGAAGACCCTCTGGAAGGGCGTCGTCGCGCCCGGCAAGGACAAGAAGGTGCGGACCGACGTGTTCGGTGAGCCGCCGATCGGCTACAAGATCGCCTTCGACGTCACGTCCAACCTGTCCAACAACTACACCTACGCCATCTCGTCGGCGCGCTGCTACTGACCGGAGGGACCGACATGCGAGCACTGAGGAAGGCCGTGACCCTCGCCGGCGTGGCACTGACCCTGGCGGTGGTGCCGGTGACGGCGGCGGGCGCGGAACCTGTCGCCGCACCGTCCGGTGCGGAGTCCGACATCATCAAGACCTGCGGCAAGGGCTATGTCGGCTACCTCCGCCGGTTCGGCAAGGACGCGCTGTGCCTCAAGCCGGGAACCCGCACGTGGAACGGCTTCAAGGCGTTCGAGTGCCAGGGCAAGGTCACCGTGTACTTCAAGGAGGGGCAGAAGATCCACTGCGGTGGCGGGGTGAACTTCCCCCACTACGGCGGGGTCGTCAAGACCGTCGCCACCTGGTAGGCGCACGCTACTCGCGCACGGTGGCCCGCACGGCGTCGATCGTGTCCGCCTCGGCGGGGTCCTTGTCCGGCCGGTACCGCAGCACGCGGGCGAACCGGAGCGCGACCCCGCCGGGGTAGCGGGGGCTCATCTGGGCCCCGTCCAGCTCGATCTCCACGACCAGCTCGGGCCGCACGTGGACGGTCCAGTCGTCGCGCCGGGTCTCGATGCGCTGGAACTCGGCGGTCTGCCACGCGAGCAGCTCGTCGGTGAGGCCCTTGAACGTCTTGCCCACCATGATCGGCGGCCCGCCGTCGGGGTCGCGGGCCCCGAGGTGCAGGTTCGACAGGTAACCCGTGCGCCTGCCGTGCCCCCACTCCGCCGCGAGCACGACGAGGTCCAGCGTGTGCACCGGCTTCACCTTCAGCCAGGCCCGGCCGCGCCTGCCCGCCGCGTACCCGGAGTCGAGGTCCTTCACCAGCACGCCCTCGTGTCCCGCGCCGAGCGATCCGGCGAGGATCGCCTCGGGGTCGGCCGGTTCCGTCTCGCCGGGCATCACGTGCTCGCCCGCCACCGCGCGCAGCGCGACGTTGCGCTCGCGCAGGGGAGCGTCGAGCAGGTCGGTGCCGTCGAGGTGCAGGCAGTCGAAGAAGTACGGGCGCAGCAGCAGCGCCCGCACCTGCTCCTCGCGGGTGCTGCCGAACCGCGACATGGTCTCCTGGAACGGCCTCGGCCTGCCGTCGTCGGTGAGGGCGAGCGTCTCGCCGTCGAGCACCACCGACTCGCACGGCAGCGAGCGCACCAGGTCGACGAGCTCGCCGACGTGGCGGGTGATCTCCCGCAGGGTGCGCGTCCAGACGCGGACCTCGTCCCCGTCGCGGTGCACCTGGATCCGCGCGCCGTCCATCTTGTACTCGACGACCGCGGGTCCGAGCTCGGTCAGCGCGTCGGCCAGCGACTCGGCGGGCGAGGCCAGCATCGGCCGGATCGGCCTGCCCAGCTCGAGCCGGAACTCGGCCAGCGCCGCGCTGCCGCCGGACATCGCCGCGCTCGCGGTGGCGGGCAGCCGCCCGGACAGCATGAACGCCCGGCGCACCGCCTCGACCGGCACGCCGGTGGCGGCCGCGATCCCCTCCACCATGACCCCCTCCAGCGCGCCGTGCCGCAGCTCACCGGTGAGCAGCCGGAACAGGAAGTCCTGCTCGTCGGAGGTCGCCCGCCCGAACAGCGCGCCCAGCACGTCGGCGCGCCGCTTCGCCGAGCCGCTGCCGCTCGCGGCGGCCACCTCACCGAGCGCCGCGTCGACCTCGGACACCGTCAGTGCCGGCTCGGTCGCGGGTTCGGGGCGGACCGCGGCGAGCGTGCGCCAGCCCGCACCGATCCGTCCCTGCGTCGGCTGGCCCGTGAGGAAGGCGACCGCGGCGGCGAGCTCCCCGGGCGGCGCGGCCGTCAGCAGCCCGGCCAGCACCGTGGTCTTGGCCTTTCGGGAGCGCGTGGCCGCCAGCGCGGCGGAGGCGCGGACGACGTCGTGCAGCAACATGCCGCCATCATCCCCCTGGCCACCGACAACGCGCCCGCGCGAGACCGCCCCACCGGTGGACCGGCTAGACCGGTCGGTATACCTTCGGGGGGTGACCGACGAACTGACGTTGACCCCGGCCGCCGAGCGCGTGCTCGACGTCGCCGGGCGGCTGTTCTACGACAACGGCATCCACGCCGTCGGCGTCGAGTCGATCGCCAGCGAGGCGGGGGTCACGAAGAAGACCCTCTACGACCGGTTCGGCTCCAAGGACGCGCTGATCGCCTGCTACCTGCGCCGCCGGGACGAGCGGTGGCGGGAGCACGTGGTGAGCGTCGTCGAGCAGCGGGGCCGGATGACGCCCGCCCGGCGGCTGCTGCTCGTGTTCGACGCGCTCGAGGAGTGGATCGCGACGGAGAACACGCGCGGCTGCGCGTTCCTCAACGCCCAGGCCGAGCTGCCGGACGGCACGCACCCCGGGCGGGAGATCATCCGCGAGCAGAAGCTGTGGATGCTCGATTACCTGCGCGCGCTCGCGCGAGAGGCCGGGGTGCGCAACCCGCGCAAGGTGGCCACCTCCCTGCTCGTGCTGCTCGAGGGCGCTACGGTCACCGCCGCGCTGGGGGTGGTGCCGGGCGCGGTCGGCAACGCGAAGGAGGTCGCGCGCCAGATCGTCGAGGGCTAGTGCCAGGCGAGCCCGGCCCGGTAGTCGTACACCTCCCGGTCCGCCTTGCCCGACCCGGCCGAGCGGAGCACGAGCGGCAGGACGGCGTCGCGGACCACCCTTCCGACCGGACCCGCCGCCTTGCCGCTGTGCATGCGCGCGGCCCGCTTGATGATCCGTTCCACCCGCGGCCTGCGCGTGGCCTCGAACTCGGCGAACGCCGCCTCGTGCCCTGCGTGCCCGCGCAGGCACCTGGCCAGCACCACCGCGTCCTCCACGGACAGTGACGCGCCCTGGCCGGATGTCGGCGTCGGCGCGTGTGCGGCGTCCCCGATGACGAGCATCCGCCCCCGGTGCCACCGCGGCAGGTGCGGGACCGAGTGCATCCGATGACCAGTGCCGTACGTGGACTGTTCATGTTTCCGGTGCCTCCTCGGTGTGGAACGCCGCCCACTGCCTGCTCCAGCCGTGCTCGGGATCGGTGATCCGGTCGACGAACTCGTGGACGAAGCGAACCTCGGCGTCGAGCAGGGCGATCCGGTACTCCTCCTCCACGAGGAACAGCGGGTGCACCCCGTCCGCGAGTGCGCCGTCGATCACCTCCCGGATCTCGGCGAGCTCGGTGCCCAGCAGCCGTGCCCGCTCGCGGAGCAGGGGGACGACCTCGTCCGGGGGAGCGCGGCGATCAGGGACAGTGCCGCGACGAACCTGGGGTATTCGTGTTCCGGTGTGCCGACGAGCTCGCGGAGCCAGTCGCGCAGCTCCCGCCTGCCCGCGTCGGTGAGGGCGTAGACGGTGCGCTCGGGCCGCTGGGTGAGATACGCCAGCACGGCGAGTCCCAGCAGGTTGCCGACCTTCCGCTTCCGCGCTACGGCTGCCCTCCGTCGTCAATAGTCAGAGTCAACTATTCGCGGCGGGTCCGGTCAGGCGTCGTCCGCCCAGCGCAGCGTGGCGTCGAGGTGCTCGGCGAGCACGGGGGACAGCGTCGCCATGTAGCTCGCCGTCACGTGGTTGTCATCGAGGTAGACGAGCACGTTCCCGATCACCGGCCGGCACGCGTCCTCTGGGCAGAAGTACTCGCTGAGGTCGAGGAACGACACGCCGGGCGGCAGGTCGAGGCCCGCGTAGGGCGGCTCGGTCGCGTACAGCTCGCTCCGCGGGATCCGGCACCGCGCGGCGTCCGCGCCGTGCCGCTCCACGCACGCCGACGGCTCGAAGTCGTACCGGGGGTTGTCCCGCATCGCCACCACGGGGATCCCCGCCTCGGCGAGCCGGTGCCACTGCTCCACGTAGCCGGGTGGCGTCCACTCGGTCAGCCCCGGCCGCACGTCCCTGGTCGCCATCGTGACCACGGCGTCCGGCCGCATCTCCAGCAGTTCCGCGACCACGGCCTCGTTCCAGTCCAGGCACGTCCGGTCGCCGGGAGCGTTCTCGGACCCGGTCGACAGCGGGCAGCCGCCCCGGCCCATCGAGATGATCTCCCAGTTCCGCTCCTCGGCGATGGGCGCGAGCGCCCCGATGTACTGCTGGGAGTGCGAGTCACCGGCCACGACGATCCGGCGGTCCGGCGGACCCGCCGCGCCGGTGGTGCAGACGACCAGCTCGGGGTGGCGGGGCGAGATCGTGCAGTCCGGCTCCTCGAACGCCACGAACTCGTCGCGCAGCGCGATGAACGGCGGCACGATCGGCCGTTCCTCGTCGAGGAGCGGGAACTCCTTCGACACGGCCCGCGCACCGGGGATGCCCGGATCGTCGGGCGAGAGGACGAACGCCGCCTTGTGCTGGCTCACCAGCTGCCAGCCGCCCGCGACGAGCAGCACGGGCGCGAGCGCCAGCGCGCCGAACCGGTACGCGCCCCAGCGGGTGGTGACCCCGATCCGCGAGTCGCGCACGGGCGTCTCGACGAGGTGGTACGTCAGTGCCGCGAGGCCCACCGACAGCCCGACGAGCATCGCGCCGTCCCACCAGCCCACGGTCGCCGTGTCGCGCGCGACGAGGTAGCAGATCAGCACGGGCCAGTGCCACAGGTAGAGGGCATAGCTGAGGTCGCCGAGGTAGGTCAGCGGCCGCGCGGAGAGGAACCGGTCGGCGCCCACCCTGCTGCCCGTCGCGCCCGCGAGCAGCACCAGCACCGCCGACAGCGTCGGCCACAGCGCCGCGTAGCCCGGGAAGACGCTGCCGATCCGCAGCACCAGCCCGCAGAGCACCAGCCCGGCGACGCCCAGCCAGCCGAGCACGATGCGCACCGTGCGGGGCAGCGCGACCCGGTCGATGCCGAGGGCCAGCAGCCCGCCGAGCGCGAACTCCCAGATCCGGGTGAGCGAGGTGAAGTAGGCGAGCGGCTGGTTCACCGCCGTCAGCCACACCGAGTACGCCAGCGATCCGGCGAACAGCGCCAGCAGGCACACGGCGAGCGTGCGCCGCAGGCCGAGGCCGGCGCGGCGGGCGAGCAGCGCCACCGCGGCGACCAGCACCGGCCACACCACGTAGAACTGGCCCTGGATGGACAGCGACCAGAAGTGCTGCACCACGCTGGCCGTGTCGTGCTGGGCGAAGTAGTCGACGGAGTTCGCCGCGAGCCGCCAGTTCTCCACGAACAGTGCCGAGGCGACGACCTCGCGGATCGTGTCGAACCAGCGGTGTTGCGGCAGCACGGCGACGGCCAGCGCCATGGTCGCCAGCAGCACGGTCAGCGCGGCGGGAAACAGCCGCTTGATGACTCGTCCCCACAGCGGCCGGAACTCGATCCGGCCCCGGGCCGCCGCCCGCGCGAGCTGGCCGGTGAGCAGGAAGCCCGAGATCACGAAGAAGACGTCGACGCCGCCGGAGATCCGGTCCAGCCACACGTGGTAGGCGACGACGAGCAGGGCCGCGACCGCCCGCAGCCCCTGCAGTTCGGTCCGGTAGCGCCGGGCGGGCTCGGCCGCGCGGCCGCGAAGCGGTGACATCCTCGACTTCCCCTCGTGCTCACCGCGAGCGCTGCGCCCCGGTTCACCCAAACCGGGCGCACGATACCGGTCCCGCCGATCGCCTCCGGCGGCCCACCACGGGTGGCGTGACCCGCTAGTCTCCCCGGCATGGGCAGGCTGACGATGGGCGATCTCACCGACACGGAGCGTGCGGTGGTCGGCGCCCTCGGCACCGGGACGTGGCTGGACCTCGGGGAGCACCGCGATCCGGTGGTGCGGGCGGAGCTGATCCGGCAACTGGCCGCAGGCTGGTTCGCCTGGCCCGGTGACGAGCTGCCCGATCCGCGCGGCATCCGGCTCCGCGGGGCGCGGATCCCGGACGTACTCGATCTGTCCGAAATGGAATCCAGTCTGCCGTTGCGGCTCGTCGACTGCCAGGTATCCGGCCCGGTTCTGTTGATCGGCAGCAGACTGTGCACAGTGGACATGTCGGGTCTGGAGGCCGGAGGCGTCGCCGCGCAGGAACTGAGGCTGGAGCGCAGCCTCCTGCTGCGCCGGGCCCGGCTGCGGGCCACGAGCTCCTACGCCGCGCTGCACCTGGGTGGCAGCGACCTCGGCGGAAGGCTCGACCTCGGCGGCGCCGAGCTGATCAGCCCGGAAGGCTCCGCCCTGGGCGCGAGCAACCTGCGCGCGGGCGGCGGCGTGTTCCTCACCGAGGGGTTCCGTGCCGAGGGCAGGGGCGAGCTGGGCACGGTGCGGCTGCCGGGCGCGGAGCTCGGCGGGCAGCTGAACATGAGCGGGGCGCGGGTGACCAATCCCAAACTACGCGAGCCAGCCGTACTTCCAGCTCGCCGCCGCCCACGGCGCCACCGGGCACGAACGAGACGTCCGCCGGGTCCACATCGCGCGGCAGAAGGACCTGCTGCGGCGCGGGGAGCTCCGGGCTGACGGCACGGGCGGGCGGCACCCCGTGCTCGACCGTGGAAGAGGTCGGGCTGGCGCTGGCCGCCGCGGCGCCGCTCGTGCGGATCGACGGCCCCCAGCGCTGCCTGATCGACACGGCGACCGGCGCGGGCCAGGCCGTGCTCGCCGCGACCTGGGCGCTGCAGGTCCTCGTCTGGGCCTTGCTCACCCTGTTCGTCGCCGGCTTCACCGGCCTGGTCCGCCGGTCACCGTGAGCGCTACCGGCCGCCGCGGGCCATCCGCAGCACGTCCAGCGCCTCGTCCAGCTGTGCCTCGGTGAGCTTGCCCTCGGCGACGTATCCGCGCTCGAGCACGACCTCGCGGATGGGCTTCAGCTCCGCGAGCGCCTGCTTGGCGACGGCCGCCGCCTCCTCGTAGCCGAGGTAGGCGTTGAGCGGTGTCACGATCGACGGCGAGCCCTCGGCGAAGGCACGGGCCCGCTCGACGTTGACGGTGAGCCCCGCGAACACCTTGTCGGCCAGCAGCCGGGACACGGCGGCGAGCAGGCGCGCCGACTCCAGCACGTTGCGGGCGATCACCGGCAGGTTCACGTTGAGCTGGAAGTTGCCCTGCGCACCGGCGAACGCGACGGCGGCGTCGTTGCCGATCACCTGCGCCACCACCTGCAGCGTCGCCTCGGGGATCACCGGGTTGACCTTGCCCGGCATGATCGACGATCCCGGCTGCAGGTCCGGCAGCGCCAGCTCGGCGAGGCCCGTGCGCGGGCCCGAGCCCAGCCAGCGCAGGTCGTTGGCGACCTTGTTCAGGGACACGGCGACCGTGCGGAGGTGGCCGGAGGTCTCGACGACCCCGTCCTGGGCGGCCTGCGCCTCGAAGTGGTCCCTGGCCTCCGTCAGCGGCAGCCCCGTGACGTTGGCCAGCTCGTCGGCGACCGCGGCGCCGAACCCGGCCGGCGCGTTCAGGCCCGAGCCGACCGCGGTGCCGCCGATGGGCAGCTCACCGAGCCGGGGCAGGCCGCTGCGCAGCCGCTCGATGCCGAACCGGACCTGCGCGGCCCACGCACCCGCCTCCTGGCCGAACGTGATCGGCACCGCGTCCATCAGGTGCGTCCGCCCGGACTTCACGACGTCCTGCCACTCGGCGGCCCGCCGCTCGATCACGGTCGCCAGGTGGTCGAGCGCGGGGATCACGTCGGTCAGCACCGCCTCGGTGGCGGCGACGCGGATCGTGGTGGGGAACGTGTCGTTCGACGACTGCGAGGCGTTCACGTGGTCGTTCGGGTGCACGTCCCGCCCGAGCGCACGCGTGGCGAGCGTCGCGATGACCTCGTTGGCGTTCATGTTCGACGACGTTCCCGAGCCGGTCTGGAAGACGTCGATCGGGAAGTGCGCGTCGTGCCTGCCCTCGGCCACCTCGTCGGCCGCGCTCGCGATCGCCGCCGCCAGGTCGGCGTCCAGCACACCGAGCCGGGCGTTGACGCGCGCCGCCGCGGCCTTGAGCAGGCCGAGCGCGCGGATCTGCGCGCGTTCGAGACCGCGGCCGGAGATCGGGAAGTTCTCCACGGCGCGCTGCGTCTGCGCCCGGTAGAGGGCATCGGCGGGCACCCGCACCTCGCCCATCGTGTCGTGCTCGATCCGGTATTCCTGTTCAGCCATGGCGCCAGTCTGGCCCAGCGCGGGTGCCGACGCCCGGTGTCGTGGCGCACTAGGCTGGTGGCGACTGCCACCCACCACGGCGGAAGGAAGGTGAGCCATGAGCTCGCCCGAGCAGCTGACGGTCGACGTGCTGATCGTCGGTGCCGGCCCGACCGGGCTCTTCGCGGCGTACTACGCGGGTTTCCGGGGGCTGTCGATGGCGGTCGTCGACTCGCTGCCGGAAGCAGGCGGCCAGATCACGGCCATGTACCCGGAGAAGATGATCTACGACGTCGCGGGCTTCCCCGCGGTCCGCGGCCGCGACCTCGTCAACGGGCTCGTCCAGCAGGCCGCGCCCTGGCAGCCGACCTACCTGCTCGAACGGAAGGCGGTCCGGCTCGACGACACCGAGACCGGGCTGGCGATGACGCTGGACGGCGGCGACGTCGTGCACGCCGGTGCCGTGCTGATCACGGCGGGGATCGGGGAGTTCACGCCGCGCCCGCTGCCCGCGGGGGACGGCTGGCTCGGTCAGGGCATGGTCCACTTCGTGCCGGAGCTCGACAAGCACCGGGACGAGGACGTGATCGTGGTCGGCGGCGGCGACTCCGCGTTCGACTGGGCGCTGGCGCTGCGGCCGATCGCGTCGAGCGTGGCCCTCGTGCACCGGAGGGCGAAGTTCCGCGCGGCCGAGTCGATCGTGCGGGAGGCGCGCGAGTCGGGGATCCGCATCATCACCGACGCCGAGGTGCGCGCGCTGCGCGAGAACGGCGAGGGCAAGCTCGCGGAGGTCGACGTCGAGCTCAGGAGCGGGGAGTGGCTGACCCTGCCCGCGCAGACGGTGGTCGCCGCCCTCGGCTTCACCGCGGACCTGGGGCCGATCGAGAACTGGGGGCTGGAGATCCACCAGCGGGCCATCGCGGTGGACACCACGATGGCCACCAAGCGGGACCGGGTCTACGCGGCGGGCGACGTGGCGTCCTATCCGGGCAAGGTGAAGCTGATCGCCACCGGCTTCGGCGAGGCCGCCACGGCGATCAACAACATCGCGGTGGCTCTCAACCCCGGCGCGCACCTGTTCCCCGGCCACTCCAGCGACATGTAGCCGTCGTGAGTGGGGAACGTGGTGAGAACGACGTTCTTCACTCCCGAGTGTGCGAGGTGATCCAGGTGCCGTAGGCGACGGCGGAGGTGTAGATCGACGGGGCCGTCGCGCATTTCGCGTCGTCGTTGCCGGGCCTGCTGGACACGCCCAGCAGCCGCCACGTGCCGTCCACCCGCGCGATCTCGGGTCCGCCGGAGTCGCCGTAACAGGCGCCCGAGTCGCCACCGGGGTTGTCGGTGCACAGCTCGGCCGCGTGGTCGAACGCGGACTCGCAGCGGGAACCGTCCACGATGGACGTGTCGAGCTGCTGCAGCGTCACCGGGCTCTGCCCGCAGCCCTCGGCCGGGCACGTCTGGCCCCAGCCGAGGATCCGGGTCGCCGTCCCCGCCGAGGTGTCCGAGCCGAGGGGGATCGGCGCCGGGGTCGCGGGTTCGGCCAGCCGGACGAGCGCGATGTCGGCGCCCGCACCGTCCGGATCGTACGCACGGTGCACGACGAACCCGGCCGCCCGGCGGGTCTCACCACCCGCCGTGCGGTCGTTGCTGCCGATCCGCGCCGTCACCTCCGCGGGTTCCCTGCCCTGCACGCAGTGCGCGGCCGTCAGCACCGAGTCCGGCGTGACGAGGGAGGCCCCGCAGAAGTGCTCGCCCGAGGACAGCTGCAGCGACACGATGAACGGGTACGGCTCGTCGGCGTCCTCGCCCCCGACGATGCCGGGCTGCGTGGCCACTGCGGGAGCCGCGGTCGCGCAGGCCAGCATCAGGATCGCGGCGAGTGCGCCCGCCGCGCGGCACAGGCGGCCCATCAGGGCAGCGGCGGGACGGCGTCGTCGGCGTTCGGGACGCCGTCGAAGTCGACCGAGGAGTAGCCGCGCAGCTTGGTCAGCCGGTGGTAGCCGTCGATGAGGCGGACGGTGCCCGACTTGGAGCGCATCACGATCGACTGCGTGGTGGCGCCCCCCGCGCGGTAGTGCACGCCCCGCAGCAGGTCGCCGTCGGTGACGCCGGTGGCGCAGAAGAACACGTTGTCCCCGCGCACGAGGTCGTCCGTGGTGAGGATGCGCTCGACGTCGTGCCCGGCCGCCCTGGCCTTCTCCCGCTCCTCGTCGTCCTTCGGCCACAGCCTGCCCTGCAGTTCGCCGCCGAGGCACTTCATCGCGCACGCGGCGATGATGCCCTCCGGCGTGCCGCCGATGCCCAGCAGCAGGTCCACGCCGGTCGTCGGGCGGGCGGCGGCGATCGCGCCGGCCACGTCACCGTCGCTGATGAACCGGATACGGGCGCCCGCCTCGCGGACCTCCTTCACGATCTGCTCGTGCCGGGGCCGGTCCAGGATGCAGACGGTCACGTCGGAGACGCTGCTGTGCTTGGCCCTGGCCACGCGGCGGATGTTCTCCGCGATCGGCGCCGAGAGGTCCACCGTGCCCGCCGCCTCGGGACCGACGGCGAGCTTCTCCATGTAGAACACCGCCGACGGGTCGAACATCGCCCCGCGCTCCGCCACCGCGAGCACCGCGAGCGCGTTCGGCATGCCCTTCGCCATCAGCGTCGTGCCGTCGATGGGATCCACGGCGACGTCGCAGTCGGGTCCGTTGCCGTTGCCGACCTCCTCGCCGTTGAACAGCATGGGCGCCTCGTCCTTCTCGCCCTCGCCGATCACGACGACGCCGTGCATCGACACGGTGCCGATCAGCTGGCGCATGGCGTCCACCGCGGCGCCGTCGCCGCCGTTCTTGTCGCCCTTGCCGACCCAGCGGCCCGCGGCCATGGCGGCCGCCTCGGTGACCCGCACCAGTTCCATCGCCAGGTTGCGGTCCGGCGCCTCGGGCTTTCTCGGCGTCCCAGCGGACTGCTCAGCCTGCTCTGCGGCGGTCATGGTGCCCTCCCGGATCGACGCGACAGTGCTTACCGGAATCTTCTCAGATACCCGGCCGGTCCGACGGTCATGCGCCCGTTGTGAACATCACTCACGGTCGCTGCCGGTGTTCGCGCCGTCGCCGCCCGGCTCGTCCGCGCCGCCGTTGTCCTCGACGCTGGCCAGCGCCGCCTCGATCCGCTCGCGAGCACCCTCCAGGTGCCGCTCGCACAGCTTGGCCAGGTGTTCGCCCTTCTCCCACAGCGCGAGCGAATCCTCGAGGGACAACCCGCCGGCCTCCAGGTCGCGGACCACCTGGATCAGCTGGTCACGGGCATCCTCGTAGCCGAGTTCGGTGCGGTCGCCGTTCGCTTCGCTCACTGTGTCCGTCTCACGTTCCCGATGGCCGTCGTGCTGCTCGTCCGGCGCACACTACCGCGCTCGCCATCGCGTGGTCGTAACCGACGAACGCCTTCGCGAACTCCTGGCCGTCACCGTCGGTGACCGCGTCCTCGATCTGCGACTGCGCGCTGGCCACCCGCCTGCGGTAGGCCGAGCCGTCGCTGAACCACCAGCGCGTGCCGACGTAGTGGGACGTGGCCTCGGACAGGCTCCGCAGGCGCGGGCCGAGCGCCCGCCTGCCCGCCGAATCACAGCCCGCCAGGAGCGTGGTCCAGCAGTCGGCGGCGGCGGCCTCGACCTCGGCCGCCCGCCGGTGCACCTCGGCGGCGCGGGCCCGTGCCTCGCCCGACCGGGCCGCCCGGCTCAGCCGCGCCGCGGCGTCGGCGGTCATCGGCAGGAACATGGTGGTGTGGGGAGCCGGCACCGCAGGCGGGGCACCCCCGAAAGGGCTTGGTGGAGACATGCCGTCCTCCCGGATCGACGATCGCTCAGGTGTCCTGTCCCCGCGCGACGGCGGTCACCGCACCATCGGTGACGCGCACGCGCAGCGGGGTTCCCTCGGCTACTTCAGAGACCGATCGGAGCACCTTGAGGTTGCCTGCCGAATCGGTGTACTGCACGACGGCGTAGCCGCGGGCGAGCGTCGCCGACGGCCCGAGCGCGGTCAGCCGGGCCCGCGCGGACGCCAGCGCGGTCTGCTCGCGGCTGAGCGTCGCCAGTATCGCGCGCCTGCCCCGCTCGAGCTGCGTCTCGACCTCGGCCGCACGCCGGTCGACCGGCCCGAGCGGGTCGGCCAGCGACGGCCTGCTGCGCAGCTGGTCCAGCAGACGGCACTGCGTGTCGACCCAGCCGTGCAGGGCTCGCCGGGCCCGGTCGCGCAGCTGGTGCACCCTGGCGGTCTCCTCCCGCACGTCCGGCACGATCCGCTTGCCCGCATCCGTCGGCGTCGAGCAGCGGAGGTCGGCGACGTGGTCGAGCAGCGGCGAGTCCGGCTCGTGGCCGATGGCGCTGACGACCGGGGTGCCCGCGGCGGCCACGGCCCGGCACAACGCCTCGTCGGAGAACGGCAGCAGGTCCTCGACGCTGCCGCCACCACGGGCGATGACGATCACGTCGACGGCGGGGTCGGCGTCCAGCCTGGACAGTGCCCGGATGATCTGGGGCACGGCCTGCGGGCCCTGCACGGCGGTGTTGATCACCTGGAAGGCGGCGGCAGGCCACCGGCTTTGCGCGTTGACCAGCACGTCGTGCTCCGCGGCCGACGCGCGTCCCGTGATCAGGCCGATCCCCCTCGGCAGGAAGGGGAGCTTTCGCTTGCGCTCGGCCGCGAACAACCCCTCCGCGGCCAGCAGCCTGCGCAGCCGCTCGATCCGCGCCAGCAGTTCCCCGATGCCGACGGCGCGAATGTCGTTGGCCCGCAGGCTCAGCGTGCCACGGCCGAGGAAGAACGTCGGCTTGGCGTGGACGACCACGCTCGCGCCGTCCCGCAGTGGCGGTTCGACGGAGCGGAGCAGGCGGGCCGGGCAGGTGACCGTCATGGACACGTCAGCGGACGGGTCGCGCAGCGTGAGGAACGCCGTCGCCGTGCCCGGCCGCGCCGAGACCTGGGTGACCTGCCCCTCGACCCACACCGAGCCGAGGCGGTGGATCCAGTCGGCGATCTTGCGGGCGACCGTGCGGACCGGCCAGGGGTTCTCCGCGGTGGAAGGTTCGCTCGTCCGGGTGGTCGGTTCGCCGCTCACTGTTCGGGCTGGTCCTCGGAGCCCGATCCGGCCGACCGCACGTTGCCGATGCGGCGGGTGAGCATGCCGACGAACGACGGCCGGTTGGCGTGCGCCCGCTCGTAGGCGAGGATCTCCTCGAGGTCGGCCAGGCTGAGCCGGCGCAGCCGCGCGCGGACCTGCGGCAGCGTCAGCTCGTCGTACCCGGTGAGGCCACCGGGCGCCCCGGCGGGGCCGCCCGGCTCCCGCGGTGTGTCGAACGTGGACGGTTCGCTCGCCGCCGCCGGGCCCGCGGGCTCTGGCCCGTCGAGCTCCTGGGCGCTCTCCGGCAGCACGTCCGGTGCGGCCGAGCCGGCCGGGGTGCCGTCGGGGCTGTCGAACTCACCGTCGGCGTGGTCCTCCGCGAGCGCGCGTTCCTCCTCGGCCCACGGGTCCTCCGCCGCGGGCTCGCCGAGCGAGGGCGGCACCGGCCTGCCGTTGCTGCTTCCGGGGAAACCGTGAGCGCGGCTCGTGTCGAACGCCGAGTCGATGGGGGTGACGCTGGCCGGGGGCCCGGCGGTCGGCACCGGTTCCGCGGGAGTGGCGGGGCCGCTCAGGTCCGGCTCGATGTCCTCGTCGAAGGTCGCCCAGCTGGGCGACTCCTCGACCGGCCGCAGCATCGACAGCGCGTCGTCTCCCTTGATCGCGAGCTCGGTGACGTGCTGCTGCACGCGCATGGAGGCCTGCAGCACCTGGCTGGCCACCGTCACCGGCAGCCCGGTCAGCTGTTTGGGGAGTTCGCGAACCCGCTCGGCGGTGGTGACGGCGAGTCCGGCGGCGACCCGGAGCGGGAACGGGAGTTGCTTCATGTCTCTAAGCCTGCCGCACATGGTCCGTCCTGCCCAACCGGAAGGGGGAACGCGGGGCGCCGGGTGACGCTGCGCACATCGGGCGCGGGCGGCCCGCGCCGTCGGGTGCCGGCACCGCCCTGCTCATGGCGCTCCCCGTGGGATCGTCTCGACATTTGTGGTTCCGGCGTGACCCGTACCCTGGTGGCATGAGTGCAGCGAGTCCCGGAACCGAGCCTGCCACCAGCGTATCGATCGACGGCGGCTCCGAGGCCTGCGAGGCCTCCGCGAGCGGTGGTAAGCGCGTCCTGCTGGCGAAGCCGCGCGGTTACTGCGCCGGGGTCGATCGGGCCGTGATCACGGTCGAGAAGGTGCTGGAGATGTACGGCCCGCCCGTCTACGTCCGGAAGGAGATCGTCCACAACCGGCATGTCGTGGACACGCTGCGGGAGCGCGGGGTGATCTTCGTCGAGGAGACGTCCGAGGTGCCCGAGGGCGGGCTCGTCGTGTTCTCCGCGCACGGTGTCTCCCCGGCCGTCCACGCCGAGGCCGAGCAGCGCAACCTCCGCACGATCGACGCGACGTGCCCGCTGGTGACGAAGGTGCACAAGGAAGTGAACCGGTTCGCCCGCGACGACTACGACATCATGCTCATCGGCCACGAAGGACACGAGGAGGTCGAGGGCACGGCGGGTGAGGCGCCGGACCGCGTCCAGCTCGTCGACACCGAGGACGACATCGAGAAGGTCCAGGTGCGCGACCCGTCCAAGGTCGTCTGGCTCTCGCAGACGACGCTGAGCGTCGACGAGACCATGGAGCGGGTGGACCAGCTCCGGAAGCGGTTCCCGGAGATCTCCGACCCGCCGAGCGACGACATCTGCTACGCCACCTCCAACCGGCAGGTCGCCGTCAAGGCGATGGCGGCCGAGTGCGACCTCGTCATCGTCGTGGGCTCGGGCAACTCGTCCAACTCGAAGCGCCTGGTCGAGGTGGCGCTCCAGGCAGGTGCCCGCGACGCCCACCTCGTCGACTACGCGCGCGAGGTCGACGAGACGTGGCTGGACGGCGTGGAGACCGTCGGCGTCACCAGCGGCGCCTCGGTGCCGGACGTGCTCGTGATGGAGCTGCTCGAATGGCTCGCCGAGCGCGGCTGGGAGGACGTCCAGGAGGTCACCACCGCGAACGAGAAGATCTCCTTCGCCCTGCCGAGGGAGCTGCGGTCCGGATCGGGCCGCAGCAGCGTGCGCTGACGGCCTGAGCCGGCCCGCGCCAGCCGGTGCGCTTCCGCGGTGCCCGCTCAGCCGCGGTCGTCGTCCCACGGCCGGGAACGGCGCGGTGGCCGTCCACCGCCGCGTTCCGGGCCGCGCCGGGGTCCGTCCGGCCCGCCCGACGGTGGTTCCCCCGTGCGCGGCGGGGAGCGCCGCGGCCGCTTCGGGTCCTGCGGTGAGCCGGACCGGTCACCGCCGCGTCCGCCCGCCTTGTCCCCCGGCTGACGTCCACCGCGACCGGCGCCGCGCGCCTTGCCGCCTCCGCCGGGCTCCCGCTCCGGCGGCCGTTCCCTGCGCCGCTCCTCCGGCCGGGCCCGCCTGCCCGCGGCATCGGGTGGCGGCGCCCCGCGACGGCGCTCCGGGGCTCCCGCCGCTCCACCCGCGCGGCGCGGCGGCTCGCCCCTGCCCTCGGCCGGCCGTTTCTTCGCCGGCCCCCGGCTCGCGTCGCTCTCCTTCTTCTTGGCGGGCCGCGCCCCACCGCGCTTGTCCTCGTCGCGCGGCGCGCCGGAGGGCTTCCGGTCGTCGCGCACCTTCCGCGGCGCGTCCGGGTCGCGCTCCCGGAACATGCGGTAGACGCCGATCGCGACCGTGATTCCCGTGGTGATCGCCATCGTCGGGAAGCCGTTGATCAGCGGTGTGCTGATCGCCAGCACCTTCGCCAGCATGTCGCTGCTCTCCGGAAGGCCGGAGCCCGCCAGCACCACCGCGGGCACCGTGACCGCGAGGATCAGCGGGGGCTGCACCATCGGCCCGAACAGGTTCCTCCTGCGGACCGCCCCGATGGCCAGCACGGATCCGACCAGATAGCTGGCCTGGAACACCACACCCAGCGCGCCCGACAGCTGCAGGTCCGCGACGGCACCCAGGGTCGCGAGGCCGAACGCGAACAGCACCGCACCCCACCACGGCAGACCCCGCCACGGGCCGAACATCGGCCGCTGGTCCCACTCGACGGGCGTCGCGTCGTCAGCGTCAAGGTCGCTGCGGCGGTCTCGTATGGCGGTCACGAGGCAACACCGTATCCCGTGACCTTGGAGAATCGGCTACCGCTCCGGGAGCGGTACCTTCGCCGGTCTCGCTGACCTGCGTCCGGACGCGTCGGAACCGTCATACCGGGTGATGGTATGGACCTGCGGGCGGCCCCGCTCTCAGTTCGCCGACATCTCGTCCCCCTGCCTGATCGCGGGCACCGGCGACGGGCTCGCCGCCGCGTCGGTGAGCGGCGACACGGTCGCCCGGAAACTCTCCAGCGCGTCCAGCTCCCGCCTGCGGGCCGACAGGAAGCGCTGCAGGTGGGTGCTCGACAGGTTCACCGCGTCGATCGCGTTGCCCGCGGCCCGGTGCGCGGACGCGGCCTGCGACCGCACCCGCTCGACGTCGTCGACCAGCGCCCGCTCGGTGGCCGCGAACAGGGCGGCCGACGCGACGACCGCGAACCCGGTCGGGCCGCACAGGAACACCCGCCGGTCGAGCATCCAGCGCAACAGCTCCGGGTCGGTGTCGAGCGCCGCCACCACCGCGGCGTCGGACGGCACGAACATGACGGTCCCGTAGATCGCGTCCGCCCAGCGCTGGTAGCCCTTCGCCGACAGCTCGGCCGCCCGCGACCGCAGGTTGCGGACGTGCACCCGCAACGCGTCGCGGCGCTCCTCGGGATCGTCCGTCTCCACCGCCTCCGCCCAGCACGCCATGCTCGCCTTGGCGTCGACCGGGACGGTGCGGTCGCCCCCGACCCGCAACACGAGGTCGGGCTTGGCGCCACCGCCGCCCGCGAGGTCGGTCTGGACCGTGAAGTGCAGCCCCTCTCGCAGGCCCAGCGCACGGGCGGTCTCGACCAGCACACGTTCCCCGAGCTCGCCCCGGCCGCTGATCGAGGCGAACGCCACCTCGTATCGGCGCAGCTCGTCCCGCCGCTCGTCCGCCCTGGCCCGTTCGACGTCGACCTGTCGCCGGGCGGCGTCGGCACGGCGCATGCCGTCCTGGTAGAGCCGCCACAACAACGCGACCGCGGCCGCCAGCAGCAACGCCACCACGATGGCCGCTGTGCTGAGCACCGTCGAACCCACCAGCCGGCTCCTTCCCGTCCTGTCCCGGTGTCACGCGTCCCGCCCCGGCGTCCGGTGGCCGGGGCAGCTCGCATCATGGCGCACGGCACCGACAGAACGAGACGGGGAAGCCCGCCCACCATACCGAACACACGTTCGAGTGACACGCCGGGCGGAACTGCGGGGTTCTGTCGCCGTCCAGCCCTAGCTTGAGTGCCGTGCGCATCTTGCATACGTCCGACTGGCACGTCGGAAGGACCTTCCACGGCACCGACCTGCTCGCGGAGCAGGAGGCGGTGCTGGGCCACCTCGCGCGCGTCGTGGCCGACGAGGAGGTCGACGTCGTGCTCGTCGCCGGCGACGTCTGGGACCGGGCGGTGCCCTCCGCCGACGCGGTCCGCGTCGTCACCCGCGCGCTGGCGAGGCTGCGCGAAGCCGGTGCGCGGCTCGTGCTCACCCCAGGCAACCACGACTCGGCGGCCCGGCTCGGCGCGTTCGGCGAGTTCGCCGAGGCGGGCGGCCTGTACCTGCGCACGACCGTCGACACCGTCGACCGCCCGGTCCTGCTTCCCGACGAGCACGGGGAGGTGGCCGTCTACGGCATTCCCTACCTCGAACCGGAGGTCGCGCGGCACGCCCTCGGCGTCCCCGGAGCGCGCGGGCACACGGGCGTGCTGACCGAGGCGATGCGCCGCGTCCGGGAGGACCTCACGGCCAGGCCCGAGGGCACCCGCTCGGTGGTACTGGCGCACGCGTTCGTGACGGGCGGCGAGGCGAGCGAGTCGGAGCGCACCATCGCCGTCGGCGGCGTCGAGCAGGTGCCCGGCTCGGTGTTCGACGGCGTCGACTACGTGGCACTCGGCCACCTGCACGGCCCGCAGCGCCTCGCCGAGCACCTGCGCTACTCGGGCAGCCCGCTCGCGTACTCCTTCTCCGAGGCGGCACACCGGAAGTCCGTGTGGCTGGTCGACCTCGACGCCGGCGGCCTCTCCGCCGTGCGGCGCCACGAGCTGCCCGTGCCGCGGCGGCTGGCGACCGTCCGGGGCACTCTCGACGAGCTGCTGGCCGACCCGGCGCACGAGGGGCTGGCCGACTGCTACCTGTCGGTCACGCTCACCGACCGCGTTCGCCCGGTCGACGCCATGCGGAAGCTGCGGGAGCGGTTCCCGCACACCGTGCACCTCGACTGGGAGCCCGAGGGCGGCACGGCGACCGTGCTCAGGTACGCGGAGGCGGTGCGCGGCCGCTCCGACGCCGAGATCGGCCGCACGTTCCTCGCCGACTGCCGGGGCGCGCCGCCGACCGAACGCGAGGACGCGCTGCTGGTCAGGGCACTCGAAACGGCGGGAAAGGGCGACCCCGAACAGGACGGTGATCCCCGGTGAGACTGCACCGCCTCGAGGTGACCGCCTTCGGCCCCTACGCCGGGTCCGAGATCGTCGACTTCGACGCGCTCGGGGCCGACGGGCTGTTCCTGCTGCACGGCGACACCGGTGCGGGGAAGACGACCCTCCTCGATGCCATCGCCTTCGCGCTCTTCGGCGTCGTTCCGGGAGCACGCGGGCAGGTGAAGCGGCTGCGCTGCGACCTCGCCGATCCGGAGACCCCGACCGAGGTGGTCCTCGAGCTGACGGTGCAGGGACACCGGCTGCGGATCGTGCGCTGCCCCGAGTACCAGCGACCGAAGCGGCGCGGGAACGGCTACACCACCCAGCCCGCGAAGGCGTCGCTGGCCTGGGTGGGGGAGGCGCCGCACGGTCAGCGGCCCGAAGGGCTCACGCGTATCGACGAGGTCGCCCGCACGGTGCAGCGGCTGCTCGGGATGAGCGCCGAACAGTTCTTCCAGGTGGTGCTCCTGCCGCAGGGCGAGTTCGCCCGCTTCCTGCGGGCCGAGACCACGGAGCGCGAACAGTTGCTGGAGCGGTTGTTCGGCACCCGGCGGTTCGCCGACGTCGAGCGCTGGTTCCGGGAGCTGCGCGCCGAGCGGGGCCGGGAGCTCGACCGGCGCAGGCAGGACGTGCGGGTGTGGCTGGAACGCCTCGCCCAGGTCGCCGGGGAGGAGATCCCGGAGGACGCCGCCCAGCCCTGGGTCGACGACGTCCGCCGCCGCGCCGAAGCGGCCGCCGCGGAGGCGGCCGAGTACGCGCGGGCGGCGGGTGTGCGGCGGGAGCACGCGGACGCCGTCCTGCACGAGCGGCGCACGACCGCGGAACGGGTCCGCCGGTTGCGCGCCGCGCATCGGGAACTGGCCGCACTGGCGGATGGAGCGGACGAGCGGGCCGCGGCGAGGGCCGAGCTGGAGTCGGCGCGCCGCGCCACCGCCGTCACCGGCCTGGCCGCCGAGGCGGACCGCCAGGCCGCGCGGCTCGACCGGTGCGGGCAGGCCGAGCTGGCCGCGCGGGCCGCCGTGGCCGAGACCGGGTTCGAGCAGCCGGACGCGGAGGTGGTCGTCCTGCGCGAGCGGGCCGGTGACCTGCGCGAGGAAGCAGGCACGCTGGCGGGACTGGTCGAGGAGGCGCGGCAGCAGGCCCGGGACCAGGCACGGCTGGCCGAGCTGCAGGAGACCGCCACCTACGCGAGCGCGCAGGCCGCCGCCCTCGGCGAGAAGCTGGACGGCCTGCCCGAGCGCATCCGGGAACTGCGGGAGGAACACGAGGCCGCAGCCGGTGCCGCCGCCCGGCTCGGCGACGTCCGCTCCAGGGAGGCCACGCTGGCCGAAGCCAGGGCCTCGGCCGAGCAGGTGCCCGCCCTGGAGCGGGCGCTCGCCGAGGCCAGGGACGCCGAACGGGCGGCGATCGACGCTCACCAGCTGGCCCGCAGCGAGCTGCTCGACCTGCGCGAACGCAGGCTCGCCGGCATGGCTGCCGAGCTGGCCGCGAACCTCGGCCCTGACCTGCCCTGCCCGGTGTGCGGGTCCGCCGAGCACCCGGCGCCCGCGACGGCGGACGGGGACCGGATCGGGGAGGAGCAGGAGCGGGCTGCCGCGGACCGGGAGCGCGCGGCGGAGCGGCGCCGGGAGGCCGCCGTCGACGAACGGCACCGCGCCGAGAACGGACTCGCCGTGGTCCGCGAACGCCTCGGTGGGCAGTCGGCGGACGACCTCGGCCACGCGCTCGCCGGGGTGCGGGCCGAGCTGGAGCGGCTGGAGGGCCTGGCCGTTCGCCGCGACCGGCTCGACGCGTCCGTGCGGTCCGCGGAGGCGGAGCTCGAGGACCTGACGGAGAAGCGGGCGGCCGCCGATCGGGCCGTGAGCGAGGCCGACGCGGAGCGCCGCTCGCTGGCCGAGTACGTCGAGCAGCGCGGCAGGCGTCTCGAGGAGGCCCGGGGAGAGCATGCCGATGTGGCCGGACGCCGCGAGCACCTGCTCCGTGTCGGGCAGGCCCTCGACCGGCTCGCGGACGCCCGTGCCGAACGCGCGGCCGCCGAGGACCGGCTGCGCGAGCAGCGGACGGCCGTGCGGGACGCCGCGCTGGGGGCCGGGTTCGAGTCGGTCGAGGCCGCGCTGGCGGCGGCCAGGTCCGAGGAACGCGTGGCGGAGCTGGAACGCCGTCTCCGCGAGGCGGAGGACGCCGAGGTCAGGGCTCGTGCCGTGCTGGAGGAGCCGGAGCTCGCGGGCGTCTCCCCGGACGAGGTGGTCGACGTCGACTCCGCGCGGGCCGAGGCCGAGGAGGCGCGGGTCCGCGCGGAGCAGGCCGTCTCCCGCGCACACGAGGCGGAAGGCCGGGCCCGCACCGTGACCGAGCTCGCGGAGCGGTTCGCGACGGCGACCGGCGAACTGACCCCCGCGGAGGAGGAGTTCGCCGAGCTCGACGCCCTGACCGACGTCGTCAACGGCCGGGGGCAGAACGCGCGGCGGATGTCCTTGCGCTCGTACGTGCTGGCCGCACGGCTGGAGGAGGTCGCCGTGGCCGCGACGGCGAGGCTGCGGTCGATGAGCCAGGGCCGCTACTCCTTCGTGCACTCCGACGCGGCGGGCAGCCGGGGTACCCGCGGCGGGCTGGGTCTCGACGTGCTCGACGACTACTCCGGCACGGTCCGGCCGGCCAAGACGCTCTCCGGTGGGGAATCCTTCCTCGCCTCGCTCGCCCTCGCGCTCGGCCTGGCCGACGTGGTGGCGGCCGAGACCGGTGGGGCGCTGCTCGACACGCTCTTCGTCGACGAGGGTTTCGGCACCCTGGACGCCGAGACCCTCGACGTGGTGATGGACGTGCTCGACGAGCTGCGTGCCGGAGGGCGGGTCGTCGGCCTGGTCTCCCACGTCGAGGAGCTCCGGCAGCGGATCCCGACCCGGCTGCGGGTGCGCAAGTCGCGCTCCGGGTCGTCGATCGAGCTGGAAGGGGCCGCGCCGGCGGTCGGCTGAGCCGGGTGCGTCACGCTCCGACGCCGGTCTCGTGGTCGAGCAGCCAGCGTTTGACGTCGACGCCCCAGCGGAAGCCACCCAGCGCGCCGCCGATGCGCAGCACGCGGTGACACGGGACGAACAGTGCCGCCGCGTTGCGGGCGCACGCGGACGCGGCGGCGCGGACCGCCGACGGCCGCCCGGCCAGCGCGGCGAAGTCCGAGTAGGTCACCGGCTTGCCCGCGGGGACGGTGCGCAGCACGTCCCAGGCGTGCTGCAGGAACTCGCCCGACCGCTGGCGCACGGGCACCAGGTCGGCCGCGTCGAGCTCACCGGCGTGGTAGCGGCGCACGGCCGTGCTGACGGCGCCGAGGTCGCGGCGCTCCCGCAGCCCGGACGGCCGCAGCGCCGGGGACACCTGCGGCAGCAGCGCGTCGACGTCCGCGGTCCAGCCGGAGGCCAGGACAGCGCCATCCGGTGCGACGACGGCGGTGAACGGTCCGATCGGGGTGTCCTGTGTGGACCAGTGTGCGGTGCTCATGTGAGGTCTCCTTGTCGGTGCGGGTGGGTGGATCCGGTGGGGGCGCTCGCCCGCCAGAGGTGCATCCCGGCGTAGGACCGCCACGGGCGCCAGGCCTGGGCCCGCGTGGCCAGCGTCCCCGGCGGGTCGGCCAGGCCCAGCGCGGCGGCTCCCTTGCGGAGCGCGAGGTCGCCGTCGAGCAGGATGTCCGGGTCGCCGAGCGCACGCATCAGCAGATAGTTCGCCGTCCACGGGCCGATGCCGGGCAGCTCCAGCAGCTCGGCCCTGAGCTCGTCGGGGTCCCGGCCGACGTGCAGGGTGAGGTCTCCGGTCGCCACCGAGGTGGCCGCCGCCCGGATGGCCTCGATCCGCCTGCGGGGACCGCGCAGCACGTCGCCCGCGTGCTCGGCGATCGTGGCGGCGTCCGGGAAGAGGAGCGCGGGTTCGCCTTCGGCCGCCGTGGGCGCGCGCTCCCCGAGCTCGGCCACGAGACGTCCGGCCGCGGTGCGCGCGGCGGCCACCGAGACCTGCTGGCCGAGCAGCGCCCGGATCAGCAGTTCGGCGGTGTCGACCGTGCCCGGCACGCGGATGCCGGGTGCCGCGGCGACCGACGGTGCGAGCGCGGGGTCGGCGCCCAGCGTGTGATCCACCGCCTCCGGATCGGCGTCGAGGTCCAGCAGCCTGCGCAGCCGGGCCACCGCGCTGCCGAGATCACGGATGTCGGTGAGCCGCAGGTCGCACCGGACGTGGCCGGACGAGGGCGTGAGCGTGGTGGACCCGCTACCGTGCGGCAGCCGCAGGGTGCGCCGGTAGGCGTCGCCGGTCACCTCCTCGACCCCCGGCACGGCACGCAGTGCGAGGAACGCGAGCGTGCCCTGGGCGTCGAACGGCTCGCGGTAGGGGAGCCGGAGCGAGAGCCGGGTGCCCGCCGAGGTGTCGTCGTCCGCGGGCGCCGCGCGGCCCCGCTTCGTCCCGGCGGCCGCGCGCAGCTGCGACGGGGTGGTGGCGAACACCTCGCGGATCGTGTCGTTGAACTGGCGGACGCTGGCGAACCCCGCGGCGAACGCCACGTCGGTGAGCGGCAGGTCCGACAGCTCGATGAGCAGCCGCGCCGAGTGCGCCCGGTGGGCGCGGGCGAGAGCGAGCGGGCCCGCGCCGAGCTCCCCGGTGAGCACGCGGCCCAGCTGGCGTTCGGAGTAGCCGAGCCTGCGGGCGAGACCGGGCACGCCCTCGCGTTCCACCGTCCCGTCGGCGATGAGCCGCATCGCCCGGGCGGCGAGGTCGGCGCGCACGTTCCATTCGGGGGAGCCGGGCACCGCGTCGGGCAGGCAGCGGCGGCACGCACGGTAGCCGCCGGCCTGCGCGGCGGCCGAGGTGGGGAAGAACTCGACGTTCTCCGCCTTGGGCGTCAGCGCCGGGCAGGAGGGCCTGCAGTAGATGCCGGTGGTGCGCACGGCGGTGATGAACTGCCCGTCGAAGCGTGAGTCCCGGGACATCACGGCGCGGTAGCAGCGCTCGGCGTCCCGCCAGATGGCCCAGCCACCCGTGCTCGCCGGGCGCTCCGGGGGTGCGGTGACCTGCGTCATGACCAGAATCCTGCCACCGGGGGAGCGGGTCGGCTGGCGGAAATCGGACACGAAGGCGCCGTGCGGCGCGGCGCGTGGGGCCCTACGGTCGGGGCATGAGGTCACTCAGCAGGCAGCGTTCGCTGCGCATGTTCGGTGTGGTGCTCGCCGCGGCCGGCGCCATCGGGTTCTCCGCCGCGTGCGACGAGCCACAGCAGGAGGACGGTGGGACACAGCAGGAGGAGAACGGCGGCGAGAACGAGGGCGGCGGAGAGGAAGGCGAGGACGGCGAAGGCGGCGAAGGCGGTTACGGCGGCGGTGGGGACGACGGCTGATCGAGCCGCGCGGCACGGCACGTAGACTGCGTGGTCGTGAGCCTCACCCTCGGTATCGTCGGCCTGCCCAACGTGGGCAAGTCCACGCTGTTCAACGCTCTGACCCGAAACGACGTGCTGTCGGCGAACTACCCGTTCGCCACGATCGAGCCGAACGTCGGCGTCGTTCCGCTGCCCGATCCGAGGCTGGACAAGCTCGCCGAGATGTTCGACTCGGCCAAGACCGTGCCCGCCACCGTGTCCTTTGTGGATATCGCGGGCATCGTCCGGGGCGCGTCCGAGGGTGCGGGTCTCGGCAACAAGTTCCTGGCGAACATCCGTGAGGCGAACGCCATCTGCCAGGTCATCCGCGTCTTCGAGGACCCCGACGTCGCGCACGTCGAGGGCAAGCTCGACCCGATGTCCGACATCGAGACGATCAACACGGAGCTGATCCTCGCCGACCTGCAGACGCTCGAGAAGGCCTTGCCCCGCATGGAGAAGGAGGCCAGGACCAGGAAGGAGCACCGGCCCGCCCTGGACAACGCCCAGCGTGCCAAGGACATCCTCGACTCCGGCCGGACGCTCTTCGCGGCGCAGGACGAGATCGACCTCGACGGGCTGCGCGAGCTGAGCCTGCTCACCACGAAACCGTTCCTGTACGTGTTCAACGCCGACGAGAGCGTGCTCACCGACGAGGCACGGCGGGCGGAGCTCAGCAAGCTCGTCGCCCCGGCCGACGCGGTGTTCCTCGACGCCAAGGTCGAGTCGGAGCTGCTGGAACTCGACGACGAGGAGTCGGTGCGCGAGCTGCTGGAGTCGGTCGGCCAGGCCGAGCCGGGGCTGCACGCGCTCGCGCGGGCCGGGTTCCACACGCTCGGGCTGCAGACGTTCCTCACGGCGGGCCCCAAGGAGGCGCGGGCCTGGACCATCCCCCAGGGCGCGACGGCGCCTCAGGCGGCCGGCGTCATCCACACCGACTTCGAGCGCGGCTTCATCAAGGCCGAGGTGGTCTCCTACGACGACCTCGTGGAGGCCGGTTCGATGGCCGCCGCCCGGTCCGCCGGAAAGGTCCGGATGGAGGGCAAGGACTACGTGATGACCGACGGCGACGTGGTCGAGTTCCGGTTCAACGTCTAGCCTCGCCACGATGTCGTCATCGTGTCGGATAGCTGCGGGGCTTCCCGCGGGTAGCGCGTACGGCCGCATGGTCCGACTTCAGGTCGGTCCCGGCCAGCGGTGAACCCGCCGACGGGTCCTGTCGACGAGACGGCGCCGCGCAGTGAGCGACATGGCTGTCACCCCGCGACACTCCACAGTTGTCAGTCGATGCCTTGGAGGAACGCTCGTCCGCCGTCCGCGGCCGGACAATCGGGGCCAGGCATGGTGGTCGACAACTCGACTCCCGCGATTTCCTCGCCGAAATCGCCTATGTCATGGAATGGCGTGCTGTCTTGATTCAGTGCGGTTTGGCCATAAGTATGATCTCAGGGCGTGTTCGTGTGTGTATGCGGACCTCACCCCAGTCGCCGCCGACATGCCAGCTACTGTTTTCATTGGCAAGAAAGTCGATGTTGCCCATGTCTTCCTCGTTTGCGGCGTCGGTGAACTTTCGGAAGTTCTGGTCCAGCCATTCAACCTTGATGACGTTCGTGAATGTCAAATATCCATTCCGGTAGCAATACTGCTCGCCTTCCCGGGGCGAGCAGTAAGCATCGTGGTTCTCCGTGAGTACGAATTCCATGGTGAACACCACCCTGTTCGGCTCCTCGGAGATGCCCAGCACGTAGCTGTCCTCTAGATACACACCTGCGAGCTCGGGCAGATCAGAGTAGTTCATGATCACCAGTCCCATTGAATTGGCGTGTGGTTTCGGACTGATCTCCGCGTCACCGGACGGCCTTGCGGGTCGATGCGCTGCCCGTTAGCATCCTTCAATTCTACATGAGGATGGCCGCTTCCGGGTGCGCGATCGCTGCCCGACTTGAGGGTCATTCTTGGCACGCCGTTCTCATCCACATATTTGGGCGGTCCGTTCGGGCTCTGCTTCTTCGTCCATCCTTGCGCCTCTGCGTACTTCTCGAGGTCGCTCGCTTTCGGTGTGGCGCCATCCTTGAAGTAGTCGCCGACATTCGGCTTGACGCCCGACGTCCCTTTGCCCTTGCGCATCTTGCCGATGGTGGAAGCGGCTTTGCCAGCGCCGTATCCGAGTGCGAGGCCGCCGGCGATCTGGCCGAGGGCGCGGCCAGGCTCGCCGTTCTTCCAGTGTTCCCAGCCGATGAGCTGCTTGCCGAACTCGACCGGGTTGGTGACCGCGGAGGCGATGGTCTGGCCGATTCCCTTCCAGGTCTCGCCGTAGGCGGCGGGATCGGTCAGCAGGTGATGCGGGCTGAGGTCCCAGAGCAGCTCAGCCGTGCCACTGACGGTCTCCCACGCTCCTTCGGCGAAGTCGCCGATGAACTCACCGACACCGCCGATCGCGTCGCTCACGTCGTCCCAGAAGGACTGCTGGGGTGCCTCGTCACCGCGGGCCCGGATCGTGGCGGAGGCTTGCTCGCCAGCTTCGGAGAGCTGCTGCCGTGCTCGGCCGAGTTGTTCCCGCGCCGCCTGGCGCTTGGCCTCACCGGGATCGGTGAAGGGCGGTTCCGGCACCTGCTTCGGGTCGCCGGATGCCGCCAGCGCACGGTTCTGCTCGGCCACCCTGGCCACTGCGGTCTCATGCTGGGCCATGGCCTGTTGGGTGGCGGCCTCACCCTCCTGCCACAGCCGGATCGCCTCGACGGCTTCACCTTGTGCCCAGCGCAAGGTCGCCACGTACGATTCCAGCGCAGCGGCGGTGGCCGTGAAGGCATCACCGGCCTTGTGCCACCGCGCCGGCTCGTAAGAGAACTTGTCCCGGAATGCGTCGCCGGCATCGCCCTTCCACGCCCCAGAGTCAATCTTTCTCAGCTCGTCGCCGGCTTGGTCCATAGACCGGCCCCGGCCACGGATGGCGACCACGTTCTCCTCGATCGCCGCTGGGTCCCCCGGGACGAGTTGCCGGGGATCGGTGGTTTCGCCGAGTTCAGCCATCAGGGTTCCGCCTGGCCGCCGAAGACCTGCTCCGCCTCTCCTTCGAAATCGCCATAGCCCTCGACTGCCCGGTTCAGGGCGCCGGCGATGGTGGCGCCGTCCTCGATCAACAGCTCTACACCTTGCTGCCACCGGCCGCAGAAGTGTTCGAACGCCTCGTGCACGCCGTCGTGCCCGTACATTTCGGCAGGCCCACAGATACTTTCGATCTTGCAGGTCTCCATGTCATGCATGGTCTGCGATACCGCGGTCGCCGCACCGTCGAGCACGTCGAGCTCGACCTCGAACCTTCCCGACACTCAGCACCTCACTTTCCGCGCAGCTCCGCTACCTTGCTTGAGCCTGGCCAGGATGCGAGGGCAGGCGCGCACCACCGAACCTCGCCTTCCCACCTGGCTGCGGCAACAGCGGCAGGCCATGCTCTTCGCACACATCGAGCAGGACACCGAGCCCGTGCGGCAACTGGTCGAGCAGATCGACACCGGTCGTCGACAACCAGGGCACCTCACCGAGCTGGCGTTCCAGGCGCTCCAACGTCGAGAACACCAACACCCAACGCCCCTTGCCGGGCAGATCCGAGGCGACTACGCCAGGTCGGTCAGGCAGGCGTTCCGCGTAGACCGTTGCCCGCGCGAAAGCTACGTCGAAGGCACTTGGTTCCTGCTGACGCGCCCGCACCTGACGGCACACGGTCACCAGCTCCGGCTCGGCCCTCACCGTCGATTGATCCCCTCCGTGATCGACCGTGCATCCACGGTAATCACCCTACCCGGGGACCGCACCTCCAGGGAGACCAAATCCGCTCAGCTTGTCCACTGGGAGCCGAGGCCCTGTGGGTTGTGCGTCCTGTCATGGGAGGTAAGCGGTCGGTGTACCGCCGGCGCCACGCTGCTGGGCGTCGACCAGCAGGTCGCCGCTTCGTTCCGGAGGCCTGAATGTCGACGGACGTGGCTTCTGACTGGCCGCGCGAGAGACCGCCGGCAGCCTGTGTGCGGTCCGCCGCAGCTCGCGGGCCAGTGGGCGACGTCGCGCGGCACAACCCGATCGGGACTGCGAGCCACCCGGTCGTAGTGGTCCGCCGCTGCGGTGAGTGCGCCGGGTACTCGGTATTCCTTGCCCAAAGCGAGCTTCCTAAGCAGCTCGCCAGGATTCGCCGGTCCCGGCCGCGACACCCAGTCCGATCCTGGGCGTGGTGGAGGTCGCCGACTATCTGACGCGGGAACACGCGGAGGGCCGACTGCCCGCCCGCGAATCGTGGCTCGCCTGCGCGTCGATGATCATCGGCGCATGCCAGCACTATGTCTACACGGAGTTCCTGTCGACGTCGGGCATGGCGGGGCTCCTGCCATCCGCCGAGAACCCGGTGCGTGAGTACGCCCGGACGATTGTGCGTACGCTCTTCGGAGTTCCCGAGTGATTCGGCGTCCGCGGGTTGGAGCCCAGTGACCATGACGTGCGAATCGAGCCGGACGGGCTCGGCTGCGGCCCGGTGGGCGGAGGTTCAAGCGGACGCTGAGTTCCGGTTCAACGTCCAGCCCGGCCGGGTCTCACTCGCCAGCGCCCTCGGGCGGTGTGCCGTTCGGCCACACGCACGGCGAGGAGGCGCCGAGTGAGAGGTCGCCCTCGACGCTCTGCTTGACGGACATGCGGAACGCGTCGTCGTCGTTCTCCACCGACACGAACCGGTCGCTCTCGGAGCGCTTGTCGGTCAGTATCCGGAATCCGTGCGACACCCAGTAGTCGTAGAGGGCGTCGACGAACTCCTCGTTGCGTTCGGAGGGCACCCCGTCCAGCCAGTAGGTCTTGCCTACCTGGTACCGGCCACGGGGTCCGTTGTCGGTGGGGTCGAGGCACTCGGCCGAGTCCGCGTACTGCACGGTCAGGGTCGGCTTCTCGGGCAGTGCCGCGACCGCACGCCGGATGTGCTGCTCGGCGCGCTGGGCGGCCTCTTCCTCGGTCAGTGTCCTCATCGGCTCTCCGTTCCCCGGAGGAGTCGTCGTCCGCTCCGGTGTGCCTTCGGGGTCACCTCCGCCACATGCGGTGATCAGCAGCAGACAGGCGAGCAGCACGAGTGCTCGCTTCATGCTCGTCCCCTCCTGCCTGTGCTGGTCAACTCGGTTGTCCGCCGAGGACGATGGTGGCCATGTTCCGCAACGAGGCGGAGTCCTTGTGCCAGTACTCCGAGTGGGCATCGGTCGAGTAGCCTCCGGTGTACCACTCCCCGTCGGTTCCGGGGTCGGAGGTGAACTGTTTCGCGCCGAAATCCTCGGAGACCGGCTGGGGACCGTGAACGATGTCGGGCGTGGCACGGATGACGTCGTTCTCGGCGGTGCTCGCGTAGACGTTCGTGTCCTGGGGCAGCCGCAGGTCCGAGGCATGTTCCACGCCGACCCCCGGGCTGCCGAGGAAGATCACGTTGTCCACGTCGAGCCGGGTGCCCGCGCCCTGCGCCGAATGCCCGATCACGGTGGAACCGTAGCTGTGCCCGATCACGGTGTTGTTCGACGCGGCGCCCTCGTGCGTGACCCGCAGGCCGTCCTGGAAGTCGCGCAGGTCCCCGGCCGCGGCCTCGGCGTAGTCCGCGTCGGCCGCCCGGATCAGGTCCTGCGGCGCGTCGTAGCCGACCCAGGTGATCGCCGCCGTCTCACTGCCGCGCGACTGCAGACCGGCCTCGGCGAGGATCAGGTCGCTGCGATCCAGCTCACCGCCGATTCCGGCGAGGTCGGACCCGGTGCCTGGCACCGAGGTGACCACGTTGTCCGCGGTGTCCGGATTGCCGGTCGCGACGATGCCGCGCCCGTTCCCCTCGGTGGAGTAGTCGAGCAGGTACGCCCGTGGCTGGCGGTCGCTCGTGTCCCGGTCGAGCCGTTCGGCGATGGCGTCCAGCCCGCGCAGCGTCTCCCCGAGCCGCCGGTACTCGTGGTCCTGATCGGCGGTCCGGCCGTCACCGAGCTCGGCCAGCGTCTCCCGTCGCGTGCGGAGTTCGGCGTGCTCCTCGGCGAAGCGGATCCGGTTGGCCCGGTCCCGGGCCTCGACGGGGATGCCGTCCGTGCCGCCGAGGACATCCCCGTGGGTGTAGATCGCGGACTCTTGCTCCATCGGCGTGAGGCTGTCCCACCAGCGCTTGACCTCCGCGGGTGAGGCGTCGGCGCCGGGGAGGTCGCTCGGTGTGACGAGGTCGCCCCCGGCGACCGCCTCGAGCTCCAGGCCCGCCGCCGCGGGCCGGGCCTCGTCGAGCGCGGCGGACGCGACCTGGTCGGCTTCCCCGACCGCGCGCAACGCCTGCCGCACCGTGCCGGTCAGCTCCTCCGCGGTCTGCCGGTCGCACTCCTTCTCCTCGTCGGTGCGCCGGTCACCCGGCCCGCCGAAGACGGCCCGCACCTGACCGGTCAGCGGGTCCACCGACAGCACGTGCGATGAGTCGACCGCCCGCATGACCCCGTCGACGGTCCGCTGCGCCTCGATGATCGCGTCCGCGAGGTCGCGCAGGGCAGGCGGGATCCGCTCCAGATACTCGCCCGCGGTGTCGTAGCCCGCGCGGACGTCGTCGAAGTGCGCCCTGGCGGTGTCCGCCGCGTCGCCCTGCCAGCCGTCGAGCCCGCCGAGGGTCGTCTTGAGATCGGTCGCCGTCGCGGTGAGCTGGCCCGCCAGCAGTGCCCAGCGGTCGGCCAGGTCGTCGTACGTTCCGGCATCGGCCTCGCGCAGGTCCTGGAACGACACCACGGTGGCTCAGCGCTCCGAGCTCAGCGGCGGCAGTGTCTCGGCCACGGCCTGCTCCATCCGTTCGTAGCCGTCCGCGCTGTCCCGCAGCAGCCCGCCCGCCATGGCGGTGCGCTTGCACAGGTCGTCGATCTGGTACTCCCACAGCGCGGCGAGCAGCGCCGCCCTGTCCGTGGTCGTGAAACCGCGGTTGGCGCCCTCGTGCGTCTCGACCGCGCCCAGGAACTCGGCCAGCGCCTCGTTGACGTCGTCCGCGATGTCGACGAAGCGGCCACCCGCCTCGACGAGACCGCGAGGCTCGACTCCGTATCCGCCCATCTCGCGTCCTCCCCGTTCGCGAGCGATCGATCAGCCGGATGTTCACCGCGCACCGCGGGCCGGTCGGCCGGTTTCCGGGAATCGGTGCGCGCGGCTCCCTCGGCCGGGGGTGGCGGCGGGCTAAGCGGGTTCGGACTCGCGCTCGGCGGCGGCGATGCGGTCGTCGGTCACCACGCGCAGGCACGGCAGGAGCAGGGTCAGGGCCAGCAGCGCCATGATCGCGAAGACGGCGCGCAGGCCCAGCAGTTCCGCGACGAGGCCGCCCGCCAGCGCACCCAGTGGCCTGCTGCCCCAGGCGACGAGCCGGTAGCCGCTGTTGACCCGCCCGAGCAGGCGGTCCGGCGTGATCCGCTGCCGGAGGGACACGGTGATCACGTTCCACACGATGATGCCCGCGCCGCCGACGACGAACGCGCCGCCGACGAGCAGCGCGTTCGACGTCAGCGCGGGTGCGCCCACCAGCAATGTGCCGCAGCCGATCGTGAGCGCGACCGACCGGGCGCGGCCGAGTGTCCGCTCGATGCGTTCCGCGACGAACGAGCCGAGCAGGCCGCCCAGCGCCGAGGCCGACAGCAGCAGCCCGAACTCCGCGCCGGACAGGCCCATCGGTGACCCGGGGCCCACCGCGTAGAGGACGAGGATCGCGAAGGTCGCGTTCGAGGCGAAGTTGAACACCCCGGTCATCACCGCCAGGGTGCGCAGCAGCTTGTGCCGCCACAGGAAGCGCAGCCCCTCGGCGATGTCGGCACGCAGCGAGGTACGGCTGTCCCGCTCGATCCGGAACGAGCCGGGGACGAGCAGCAGCGCGCCGAGGGCCACCGCCCACAGTGCCGCGGGGGAGGCGATCGCCACGGCCGCGCCCGCCACGACGAGGAGCCCGCCGAGGGGCGGGCCCGCGAACTCGTTGGCCGTGAGCTCGGCCGCCTGAAGCCTGCCGTTGGCCCGGGACAGCTGCTCGCGCCGGACCACCTGGGGCAAGATCGACTGGCTCGCGGTGTCGTACAGCGTCTCGGCGATCCCGACACCCAGCGCCGCGACGAAGAGCAACCAGATCGAGCCCTGGTCGTGCGCCACCGCGAGCGCCGCCAGGGCGAGCAGCCCGGCCCGGACGCCGTTCGCGCCGAGCATGATCCGGCGCCGGTCGAACCGGTCGCACAGCGCTCCCGCAGGCAGGGCGAACAGCAGCCACGGCAGCGTCATCGCGAACACCAGGATCGAGATCAGCGTGGGTGAGCGGGTGTAGCTCACGGCGACCAGCGGCAGCCCCACCCGGAAGACCCCGTCCGCGAGGTTGGACATGGCGGAGGACACCCACAGCCGCCAGTAGGCGCCACCCAGGGCAGTGGATCCGGTCACCGGCCGCTCGACCCGCATCAGTGGAGAATCGCACAGCGGTGGAGAAAACTCCATCGGTATGGCGTACTACATCGATGGACTATTGTCGCGGCATGGCTGAGCAGGACATTCGGCAAAGCGGAGAGGCCGAGTCCACCACTGGGAAGCGGCGAGAGGCGACCGTTCGGGAGGCGAAGGCGCTCGCGCACCCGCTGCGTGTGCGGATCCTGCGCCTGTGCGGGCAGCGGGAGCTGACCAACAAGCAGCTCGCGGACCGGCTCGGCCGCGACCCCGGCACGGTGCTCCACCACGTCCGGCACCTGCTCGGCGCCGGTTTCCTCGAACAGGCACCGGTGCGCAGCGGGGAGAGCGGTGCCCTGGAGAAGCCCTACCGCTCCACCGGGCTGTCCTGGTGGCTGAGCACCCGCCTGGACGAGGACGAGGCGGCTGCCGCGGGGCCGGTCCAGGCGTTCCAGGAAGAGCTCGCCGAGGCGGGTCCCGGGTCGGTGCGGACGTTCTCGCGCTTCCTGCTGCACCTGTCGCCCGAGGAGGTCGCCGAGCTCGACCGGCGCATCCTCGCGGTCCTCGACGAGTACATCGAGACCGACGACCAGCGGCGGGACCGGCCCGCGCTCGGCGGGATGTTCGTGCTGCACCAGCTCCCGGACTGAGGTCCCGGCTCAGCCGTCCGCTTCGCGGCGGAGGTGCCGCTGCAGCGCGTAGGTGGCCCAGAAGGCGATCGCGCTCGTCACGATCGCGCCGGCGAGCACCCACAGGATCCAGTGCGGTTCGGTGAACACGAACGCGAGCACGATCAGGACGGGGCCGAGCACGGTGAGCGCCACCATCGTCCTGACCCGGCGGCGTTCCAGGTCCCTGGCCCGCTTGTCGGGATCGTCCGTCATGCACGGAGCATCGCACGGCGGGGATCGGCGGTCCCGCGGGGTCCCGGCCGGACCCGGTCGCCGCGCGACGGCGCTCAGGCCGGTGCCGGGTCGTCCTCGGGGACCTGGCCCGGGTCAGGCCGATCCTGGTGGCGCTGACGCATCGCGTAGTACAGCACCGCCGCCCCCGTCGTGAGCATGCCGAGGAAGGCCAGGCTGCCCACCACGATCGCCCGCACGTCGTCGCCGGCCGGCATGCGATCGCCGGAGAGTTCGGTGGCCGCCACCGCCGGCACCGTGAAGGCGCCCAGCACCAGGGCGACGAGGACGGACAGGGCGGACAGGGCCGTCTTGGTCGTCTTCATCGCGCTCCTTTCGCCGGCTACCGGCTACCCGGTGCCGCGCGCCCGCTCACATGGCGTCGATCACCCCGTCGATCTCGCCGGCGAGCTGCACGTCCTTCTCCGTGATCCCGCCGTCGGAGTGGGTGCTGAGCCGGAACGTGAGCTTGCGCCAGCGGATGTCGATGTCCGGATGGTGGTTCTCGTTCTCCGCGATCTCCGCGATCCGGTTGACCACCTGGATCGCCTGTGGAAAGTTGGCCAGCTCCGCCGTGCGCTGGATCGCGTTCCCGTTGCGCTCCCAGCGGGGCAGGTGGGCGAGGGCCTCGTCGATGCGTTCGTCACTGAGTAGTTCCGCCATGGGTCCATGGTGGTACGAAGCCGGGTACGCTGCACCCTTGCCACGGGAGTCCGGCGCCGCCGGGCTGAGAGGTGGGCGCGAGTCCACGACCGTTCGCACCTGATCCGGATCATGCCGGCGCAGGGAGGCCCTCGCGCTCCTTCTTGCCGGTGGGGACAAGGAGGGTTCATGAGGTTCATCCGGGCGGCTTCCGTGCTGCTCGCCGGTGCGCTCACGGCGGGCTGCACCCTCGCCGGAGGCGGTGAGGACCAGGCCGAGGGCACACCGACCGTCACCCTCGTCACGCACGACTCGTGGACGGTGCCGCAGGAGGTGCTCGACGCCTTCGAGCAGCGTTCGGGCATCAGGCTCGAGGTGCGCAAGCAGGGTGACGCCGGTGAGCTGACGAACAAGCTGGTGCTCACGAAGGCCAACCCCATCGGCGACGTCGCCTACGGCGTGGACTCCACGTTCGCCTCGCGGGCGCTGTCCGCGGGCGTCTTCGAGTCGTACACGAGCCCGGAGGCCGACCGCGGTCCGCAGCGGTACGCCATCGATCCGAGGCACCGGCTGTCCGCTGTGGACGTGGGCGACGTCTGCGTCAACATCGACACGCGGTGGTTCGCCGAACGCGACCTGGCCGAGCCGGAGACACTGGCCGATCTCACCGACCCGAAGTACCGCGACCTGCTGGTGGTGGAGAACCCGGCGACCTCGTCTCCGGGGCTGGCGTTCCTGCTGGCGACCGTGGCCGAGTACGGCGAGCAGGGCTGGCTCGACTACTGGTCCCGGCTGGAGCGCAACGGCGTCAAGGCCGTGAGCGGCTGGACCGAGGCCTACACGCAGGAGTTCTCCGGCTCTTCCGGCAACGGCCCGCGGCCCATCGTCGTGTCCTACGCCTCGTCCCCGGCCGCCGAGGTCGACGAGAACGGCGAGCCGACCACCAAGGCCCTGCTCGAGACCTGCTACCGGCAGGTCGAGTACGCGGGTGTGCTCGCGGGCACCGACCAGCCCGACAACGCGGGCAAGGTGGTCGACTTCCTGCTCTCCCAGGAGTTCCAGAGCATCGTCGCCGAGAACATGTACGTCTACCCGACGCGGGAGGGCGTCGAGCTGCCCTCCGCCTGGGCGGAGGCCGCGCCGCTGCCCGAGGACCCGGCGTCGCTGCCGGGGGAGCGTGTGCAGTCCGGCCGGGAGCGCTGGATCGAGAAGTGGCGCGCACTGGTCGAGGGATAGCCGGGGTCGCCGCCGTCGCGGTGGTGCCACTGGCCTTCCTCGTGGTGTTCTTCGCCTGGCCGGTCGCCGGCATTCTCGGCCTCGGCTTCTCGTCGGGCGGTATCGCGACGACCCTGTTCGAGTCCCAGACGTGGCGGCTGGCGGCGTTCACCGTGGCGCAGGCCGCGGCGGCGACGCTCGTCGCGGTGGCCGCCGGGCTGCCCGTGGCCTACCTGCTGGCCAGGGTCCGCCTGCCCGGACTCGGTGTGGTGCGGACGCTGGTGCTCGTGCCGTTCGTGCTGCCGACCGTGGTGGTCGGGCTCGCCTTCCGGGCACTGTGGCCGGACGGCGGCGTGTTCACCATCGTGCTGGCCAACGCGTTCTTCAACGTCGCCGTCGTCGCGCGCACGGTCGGCGGGCTATGGGCGCAGCTCGACCGGCGCGGCGAGGACGCGGCGCGCTCGCTCGGCGCGTCGCGGTGGCGCGCGTTCCGTACGGTCACCCTGCCCGCGCTGACCCCCGCGCTGGCGTCGGCGGCCGCGGTCGTGTTCCTGTTCTGCGCCACCAGCTTCGGCGTCGTCCTGATCCTCGGCGGCGCGCGGTGGCGCACCCTGGAGACCGAGATCTACCTGCGCACGGTGAACCTGCTCGACCTCTCCGGCGCGGCGGCACTGTCGCTGGTCCAGCTCGCCGCGGTCGTCGCGGCGCTGGCCGCGGGTGCGCTGGCCCGGCGCAGGCGCGAGACCGCGCTGGCCCTGCGGGCACAGCCGACCCCGGCACGCCGCCCCGAGCGCGGCGAGTGGTGGGTGGTCGCGGCCGCGTTCGCCGTGCTGGCGCTCCTGCTCACGCCGATCGTGGGCCTGGTCGCCCGCTCGCTGTCCACACCGGACGGCTGGAGCCTCGACGGCTACCTCGCGCTGTCCGGCCAGGGTGAGCGCGGGGCGCTGAACGTCACCGGGTGGCAGGCCGCGGCCAACTCCGTGCGGGCGGCCTCGGACGCCACCGTGCTGGCGATGGTCGTGGGTGTGCTGGCGGCCGTGGTGCTGGTGTCGCTGCGCCGCTCGCCAGGGCGGGGTCCGAGGGTCCTCGGGGAGACCATGGACGCGGCGCTGATGCTGCCGCTCGGTGTCTCGGCGGTCACCGTGGGCTTCGGCTACCTGGTGACCCTCGACGCGCTGCCCGGCGACCTGCGGACCTCGCCGCTGCTCGTGCCGTTCGCGCAGGCGCTCGTGATCATCCCGCTGATCGTGCGCATGGTGCTGCCCGTGCTGCGCTCCGTGGACGAGCGGCTGCGGCAGGCCGCCACGACGCTCGGCGCGGGTCCCGTGCGGGTGTGGCGCGAGATCGACCTGCCGCTGACCATCCGGTCGCTGATCGCCGCGGCGGCGTTCGGTTACGTGGTGGCGCTCGGCGAGTTCGGCGCCACGAGCTTCCTCGCGCGGCCGGACGCGCCGACGCTGCCGGTCGCGATCGCCTCGCTCGTCAGCAGGCCGGGCGAGCTGAACAGCCAGATGGCCTATGCCGCCTGCGCGCTGCTGATGGCGGTCACCGCCGTCGTGGTGGCCCTGATCGAGCGGCTGCGGTCCGCGCAGTCGAGGGTGGGTGAGTTCTGATGCTGGCGGTCGAGGGGCTGACGGTGCGCTACGGATCGTTCGCCGCGGTGCGGGACGTGCGGCTGGAGATCGCGGACGGCGACGTGCTGGCGCTGCTGGGCCCCTCCGGCTCCGGCAAGTCGACCCTGCTGCGGGCGATCAGCGGTCTCGAACCGGGCGCCACCGGGGCCGTCCGCTGGGACGGCGCGGACCTCGCCCGCGTGCCGGTGCACCGGCGTGGGTTCGGGCTGGTCTTCCAGGACGGGCAACTGTTCCCGCACCGCGACGTCGCCGGGAACATCGCGTTCGGCCTGCGCATGCACGGCGTGCCCGCCGCCGAGCGGGGACCGCGCGTCCGTGAACTGCTCGATCTGGTCGGGCTCGCGGGTTACGAGCGGCGCAAGGTCACCGACCTGTCCGGCGGCGAGGCACAGCGCGTCGCGCTCGCGCGAGCGCTCGCGCCGCGGCCGCGGCTGCTGCTGCTCGACGAGCCACTGTCCGGTCTGGACGCCGAGCTGCGCGAGCAGCTCGCCATCGACCTCGCGGAGCTGCTGCGCCGGGCGAAGATCACCACCCTGCTCGTGACGCACGATCAGGAGGAGGCGTTCACCCTCGCCGACCACGTGGCGGTGCTGGAGAGCGGGGAGATCCGGCAGGCGGGCGAGGCGCGGGAGGTCTGGCGCAGGCCGGCCGACGACCGTGTCGCGCGCTTCCTCGGTGTGACCACGCTGCTCGACGCCAACGTCCGGGACGGCGTGGTCGGCACGCCGCTCGGCACGGCGCCCGTGCCGTGGCTGCCCGACGGTGCGGTACGGCTGGGGCTGCGGCCGAACGCCGTGCGGGTGGCCACGACCGGCGTGGGCGGCGAGGTGCGCAGCCGGGTGCACCGGCGCGACCACGTGCGGCTGTGCGTGCGGCCGGACGCCGGGCCGGACACCGTCGACGCCGTGGCGCCGGTCGCGGCCGATCTCCGCGCCGGGGACCGGGTCCGCCTGGCCCTGGACCCCGACGGACTGGCCGCGATCGGCTCGTGAGTGTGAAACGTGGTTAGAACGACGTTTCACACTCACGAGCCGGGGCGCGGCCGGTCAGCCGTCCTTCGTGGTCAGCCGGGCGTAGGCGACGGAGAGGCCGATCGCGAGATAGCACGCCGCCCGTAGGGCGCCCTCGCCGAGCGTGTCCAGCGGCATCGGGTCACGCAGCACGTCGGCGAGCGCGATCTGCCAGGAGTCGTTCAGCAGCACCGGGTGCAGCCAGCTCAGCGCGTCCAGCAGGCCGAGCACGGAGAACAGGACGATCCCCGCCAGTACCGAGGCCACGACCAGCATCGGGTGCTCGGTCCACGCGGAGATCGCCAGCGCGACCGCCCCCACGGCCCACAGCTGCAGCGACACCCACGCGGCCGCCACCGCGACCTTCCCGATCGCCGCCGGGAACGACAGCGTGGTGCCCGACAGCGTGAACAGCGTCCCGCCGCCGTTGATCACCAGACCGGTCAGCATGCCGGTCAACGCCATCGTGAACGCCGCCGTCGCCGCCACGGTGGCCACGCCGAACGCCTTGACGAGCAGCAGCTTCCCGCGGCTCACCGGGGCGAGCAGCCAGCCGCGCAGCGTCCCGTGTGCCGACTCGCCGGCGAGCGCGTCCGCGCCGGCCATGGCCGCGGCCAGCGGCAGCAGCAGCGCCAGCGTCATCGCCAGGGTGCCGACCGGCAGTACCAGCGCGTTGCCCGCGGCACTGGCCAGCAGTGACCCGCCGCCCTCGCCGCCGGGCCCGTCCCCGGGCGGACCCGGCGAGTCGGCGAGCGTCAGGGCGACCCCGACGATCACCGGGAGGACGGCGAGCAGCCCGAGCACGACGAGGGTGCGCGGCCGGTGGAAGATCCAGTGCAGCTCGGCACGCAGCAGCCGAACCGTCGGCGCGTGCGGCGCCCGGCTCCCGGTCCCGGCCAGTACCTGTGTGGTCACGTGTCCTCCCCGTCCGTCTCGACGACGTCCGAGAGCCCGTCCCGCTCCGGCCTGTCCTCGCCGTTCGTCTCGCCCTGGGTGAGCCGGGCGAACAGGTCCTCCAGCCCGGTCCGCGCCCGCCGCGCCTCGTGCACCGGCACCCCGGCGCGCACCAGGCACGCCACGACCTCGGGGGCCGTCGCCGCGGTCAGGTCGGCCCGCACCCCCTCCGGCACGAGCCGGGACGGGATACGACCGCCGCGCAACGCCTCCATCGCCGCGGTCGTGTCCGGAGTGGACACCACGAGCCCCGGGTTGCCGGTCTCCAGCAGCTCGGCGAGCTCCCCCTGGGCCACCACGGTTCCCGCGTGCAGCACGGCGACGTGCGTGCAGGTGGCCTCGACCTCCGCGAGCAGGTGCGAGGACACCAGCACGGTCACCCCGGAGGCGTGCAGCTCGGCGATGATCGAGCGGATCTCCCGCGTACCCGCGGGATCGAGGCCGTTGGTCGGCTCGTCCAGCACCACCATGCGGCGGGGCACGAGCAGGGCGGCGGCGAGGCCGAGCCGCTGCTTCATGCCGAGCGAGTAACCGCGGTAACGCCGCCGCGCCGCGGCCGTCAGCCCGACCCGCTCCAGCGCGTCGTCGACCGCGCCGGGGATGTCCCCGCCGCCGAGCCGGGGTTCGGCGGCGGCGAGGCGCAGCAGGTTGTCCCGCCCGGAGAGGAACGGGTGGAAGCCCGGTCCCTCCACGAGCGCCCCCACGTCGGGCAGCGCGTGCCCGGCCTCGTCGGGCATCGCGTGGCCGAGCAGCGTCGCCTCCCCCGCCGTGGGCCGGACCAGCCCGAGCAGCATCCGGATGGTGGTCGTCTTGCCCGAGCCGTTCGGCCCGAGCATGCCGAGCACGGCGCCCTCCGGCACGTCCAGGTCCACGTGGTCGACGGCGACGGTCGGGCCGTAGGTCTTGCGCAGCCCCCTGGTCCGCGCGGCCAGCGGCCCGGTGGGCGGGGACAGCGGATGGTCCGCGATGCCCCCGTCCACCGACACCGTGCGCACCGACGTGCTCACCGGGTGCCCAGTGCCTCGGTCAGCACCTGCTGGGGCACCGCGCCGAACGCGACCCGGCCGTCGTCGGTGACGAGCGCCGTACCCACCTTGGTGGTGATCGCGTGGCCCGAGCCGAACTCGCCGCTCACCGGCGTGCCGACCTGCCCGAGCAGTCCGCGCACGTTCTCGCCGCGCTCGCCCGGCGCCTGCCGGTCGAGCAGGCCGGCCGGGAGCTGACCGACGAAGACGGCGTCCCAGCCCTCGCCGACGACGTCACCCGCGACCTCGTCCCGCATGTGGTCCTCCCGCTGCGGCTGCTGCTCCTGCTCGACCGTCGCCCCCTCGGGCGGCGTGAACCGGAACAGTTCGGCGGGCTGGGCGCCGAAGTCGATGTCGCTGAACCCGATCCGCAGCGCGGGTTCCGTGGTGCCGTTGGTGTGCACCGACAGCCGCAGCGGCAGGCGGGACTCCGAGTCCACCGCGACCCGGACCTCCCGCAGCAGGGTCCGCTCGGCCGGCTTGGGCGTCAGCACGAGCTCGTAGACCGCCCGGTCGGCGACCCGCGCCGTGCCGTCCACCGTCACCGTGCTGCTCTCCCGGACCGTCCGCAGGAACTCCGCCGCCAGCCGCGTCGGGTCGGCCATGCGCTCGCCCTCCGGCCCCAGGGGCCGCTCGCCGTGCGCCCGGTCCACCGGCGACCTGGTCACGGTGTTGGTCGCCGAGTCGTAGTTCCACAGGGTGTTCCCGTCGAGCACGATCGTGTGCTCGCTGGCCCCGTCCTCCAGCGCCAGCCTCGACCGGCCCTCGCCGTCGCTGTACACCCGCGCCGACTCGAGGTCGAGGGCCGGTACGCCCGGCACCGCGGGCAGGCCGAGGTCGTTGTCCACCTCGACCGTGCCGGACAGCGCGGGTGCGTCCGCGCGGAGGACCGACTCCACCAGCGACTCGGCGCTCACCGGCGGCAGCTCGGGCGCCTCGCCCGCCCCCGCGGGCACCGCGATCGCGGCGAGCCCCGCCACGCCGAGCGCGGTCCCCGCCGCCGCGATGCTCACTGCCTTGCGTTTCGGATTCATCGTGCTCTCCCTGTTCGATCCCAGTGTGCCCCTTGTTCCGCCTCCGAGGTTGCGGCACCGGGCCTGAGACCGGACTGAGAGCCTGAGAACCGGCTGAGAGTTCCCGCGCGAATCCGCCGGAGGCGGCATTCTGAGAGCTGTGAATCCGCGAGTTCTGGTCGTCGACGACGAACCCGGCGTGCGCAAGGCGCTGCAGCGTGGCCTGCGCGCGGAGGGTATGGACGTCGTGACGGCCGCCGACGGTCCGAGCGCCCTGCGGCTGGCGGAGACGGGCGCGTTCGACGTGCTGCTGCTCGACATCATGCTGCCGGGGCTGTCCGGCTACCGCGTCCTGCAGGCCCTGCGGGCGAAGGACGTGCGGACGCCGGTGCTGCTCGTCTCGGCGAAGGACGGGGAGATCGACCAGGCGGACGGGCTCGACCTCGGCGCGGACGGGTACCTGGTGAAGCCGTTCTCGTTCGTGGTGCTCGTCGCGCAGGTGCGGGCCGTCCTCCGGCGGTCGTCGGTGGAGTCCGCCCGCGGCGCCCTGCGGATCGGGCAGCTGGTGGTCGACCGGTCGACGCGGGAGGTGCGGTGGCACGATGACGTCGTGCCGTTCAGCCCGCGCGAGTTCGCGCTGCTGGAGGCGCTCGTCGGCAGGGCGGGCACGGTCGTCACGAAGGACGAGCTGCTCAAGGCGGTGTGGGGCGACGCGCAGGCGGCCACGCGCAACGTGGTGGAGGTGTACGTGGGGTACGTCCGGCGCAAGCTGGAGGCCGTCGGTGCGGGCGAGTTCGTGCGGACCGTCCGGGGGCACGGCTACGTCGCCTCGGACCCCGAACTCGACCAGGCGATCACGGGGTGATCCCGCCGCGCCGGTGGTGGCTGCGGCGCAGCCTGCGGTTCCGGATCACGATGATCGCCACCACGATCACCCTGGCGCTGCTGTTCGGGCTCGCCGGTCTCGCGGGCAAGACGCTCGGCCCGCTGCTCATCCAATCCGTCGACGACGAGCTCACGGCCGTGCTCGCCACCGCGGGCGACCAGGTGCGCTCAGGGTCCGGGCCGCCGGAACGCGGGGGCATCGCGGTGCGCGTACTCGACACCGCGGGCACGCCCGTCGACGGCGGCGCACCCTCCGGGCTCGACCGCGAGCAGGTCGGCGAGCTCAAGGCGGGTCTGCCCGTCACGGACCCCGGCGACCCGAAGTGGCGGTGGCTCGGCGAGGTCGTCACGGCCCCGGACGGAGCACAGCGGCTGGTCGCCGTCGGGGCACCGCTGGTGGGCTTCCACGCCGCCGTGGTGGACGGTTCCCGCTGGCTGCTGCTCGTGGCACTGGTGGGCGCGCTCGTCGCGACGCTGGCGACCTGGCTCGGCATCCGCTCGGCGCTGCTCCCGGTCGACCGGATGCGGCGTTCGGTGCGCGCACTGCCGCCGGGGCGCCGCCTGCCGCTGCCCGAGGCGGGGGACGAGCTGCGCGATCTCGCCGCGGAGTTCAACGCGCTGCTGCGCAGGCAGGAAGAGGTGAGCGAGCGGCTGCGCCGGTTCACCGGGGACGCGGCGCACGAGCTGCGCTCGCCGGTCGCGTCGATCCGCGTGCAGGCCGAGGTGGCGGTGAGCAACCCGGACCCCGAGCTGGCTCAGGAGACGCTGACCGACATCCTCGACGAGGCGGAGCGGCTGTCGGCGCTGCTGGACGGCCTGCTGGCGCTGGCCCGCTCCGACGCGGGGGAGCTGCCGCCCGCCGAGCCCGTCGAGGTGGTCACCGAGGCCCGCGACGCGGTGGCCAGGCTGCCGGAGGGTGCGCCGCCGGTCCGGGTGCACGCCGCCGTGCCGACGGCGTGGGCGCTCGCGGCGCCCGCCGAGGTGGCGCTCGTGCTCGACAACCTGCTGCGCAACGCCTGCCGGTACGCCGAGTCCGAGATCGTGCTCTCGGTGCTGGCCTCCCGGTCCCGGGTGCGGGTGGTCGTCGACGACGACGGGCCGGGCATCTCCGCCGAGCACCGGGAGCACGTGTTCGACCGGTTCTACCGGGTCTCGGACGACCGGGCACGCAGTTCCGGCGGGGCCGGGCTGGGGCTGGCGATGGTCGCGGAGGCGGTCCGCAGGCGGGGCGGCCGGGTGACCGTCGGGGAGTCGCCCGAGGGCGGCGCCCGGTTCCAGGTGAACTGGCGCAGGCACCACGGGTAGCGTTGCCGTCCCGTGAAACCTTCCGTCGTCGTCGGCGCCGCGATCGTCCGCGGCGGCCTGCTGCTCGCCCAGCAACGCGCCTACCCGGCCGAGGCGGCCGGCCGCTGGGAACTGCCCGGTGGCCGGGTCGAGGCGGGGGAGTCGGAGCCGGACGCGCTGCGCCGCGAGTGCGCGGAGGAGCTGGGGGTCGCCGTCGCCGTGCTCGGCCGGGTGGGCGCCGACGTTCCGCTGCCCGGCGGGAAGGTGCTGCGGGTCTTCGGTGCCGCGCTGGCCGATCCGGTCGCCGAGCCGAGGGCCGTCGAGCACCGCGCCGTGCGCTGGTTCGCGGCCGCCGAGCTCCCGGCCGTCGACTGGCTGCCCGCCGACCGGGCACTGGTGCCCGCACTGCTCGATCTGGTTTCCGCCGCCGACTCCGGATGACGCGATCGACCAGCGGGTTTACCGTCATTTCATGTACATCGTGCTGCTCACCTACACCGCGCCGTTGCCGGAGATCGACTACGAGCTGCCCGACCACGCGGAATGGCTCGCGAGGCAGTTCGAGCACGACTACTTCCTCGCGTCCGGGAGGCGGGATCGCCACCTCGGGGAGGTGATCATCACGCGGCCGATGGCGCGCGGCAAGCTGGACGCGGTCCTGGCGACGGACCCGCTGGCGCTCAAGCACCTCGCCCACTACGAGGTCGTCGAGTTCGCCGCCACGAAGACGGCGGCGGAACTGCGCACCGTCAACGAGGCCATCGCGCGCTGAATGCCTGGTCACCGCTCGTGAGTGAAAAACGTGGTTAGAACAACGGAAAGCACTCACGAGGTGGGGTTGCGTGTGGTGGTGCTCTCACGCGGCCTTGGCCAGCTCGGCCTTGGCCTTCTTCAGCGCGAGCACCGGGCACTTCTTGCAGCGCGGCTTCGACTGGCAGCACTTCTTCTTGACCTTGCCGGCCTTGATCCGTTTGCGGACGATCGCCTTTGGATCATGCGCGTGTTTCTTGCTCAAGTCTGACGCTCCACGCTGGCTCGGGTGCCTGCTCCAGGTTAGGTGAGCCTAGCCTATTTCGAGGTGTGGCGCTGGACACAGCGCGGCCGCGGTTATCCTGGACAGTGACCGGGTCCGGCCGCAGGGCCGCTGGTCACCCCAACCTCTTTTCGTTTCAGGAGCCGACGCGTGCCCACAGCCGCCGCCGAGAAGGTCCGCACGGACCTCCGCAACGTCGCGATCGTCGCCCATGTCGACCACGGCAAGACGACCCTCGTCGACGCGATGCTGCGCCAGTCCGGCGCGTTCGCCGAGCGCGCGGAGCTGGTCGACCGCGTCATGGACTCCGGTGAGCTGGAGCGCGAGAAGGGCATCACCATTCTCGCGAAGAACACCGCGATCCGCAGGGTGACGCCCGAGGGGCCGGTGACGATCAACGTGATCGACACCCCCGGCCACGCCGACTTCGGCGGTGAGGTCGAGCGCGGGCTCGCCATGGTCGACGGCGTGCTGCTGCTGGTCGACGCCAGCGAGGGCCCGCTGCCGCAGACCCGGTTCGTCCTCCGCAAGGCACTCGAGGCCAAGCTGCCCGTCGTGCTCGTGGTGAACAAGGTCGACCGGCCGGACGCCCGCATCGCCGAGGTCGTGGAGGAGACCCACGACCTGCTCCTCGACCTGGCAGGCGACATCGAGGGCGCCGACCTCGACGCGGTACTCGACCTGCCCGTGGTGTACGCCGCCGCCAGGGACGGCAGGGCGAGCCTCACCCAGCCCGAGGACGGCGGCCGCCCCGACAGCGAGAACCTGGACCCGCTGTTCGAAGTGCTGCTGCGGCACGTGCCGCCGCCGACGGCCGACCCCGAGGCGCCGCTGCGGGCGCTGGTCACGAACCTCGACGCGTCCAGCTTCCTCGGCCGGATCGCGCTGGTCCGCATCCACGCGGGCACCCTGCGCAAGGGTCAGACGGTCGCGTGGCTGCGCGAGGGAGGCTCGGTCCAGCAGGTGCGCGTGTCCGAACTGCTGGTCACCGAGGCGCTCACCCGCGTGCCAGCGCAGCAGGCGAGCGCGGGCGACCTGGTGGCGATCGCGGGCATCCCGGACATCACGATCGGCGACACGCTCGCCGACCCCGAGGTCCCCGAGGCGCTGCCCAGGATCACCGTCGACGAGCCCGCGATCTCCATGACGTTCGGCGTCAACACCTCACCGCTGGCCGGCCGCAACGGCGGTGACAAGCTCACCGCCCGCCTGGTCAAGGCCAGGCTCGACCAGGAGCTGGTGGGCAACGTGAGCGTCCGCGTGCTGCCCACCGACCGGCCCGACACCTGGGAGGTGCAGGGCCGCGGTGAGCTGGCGCTGGCCATCCTGGTCGAGCAGATGCGCCGGGAGGGCTTCGAGCTCACGGTCGGCAAGCCGCAGGTGGTCACCCGCACGATCGACGGCAAGCTGCACGAGCCGTTCGAACGGCTCTACCTCGACGCGCCCGAGGAGTACCTGGGCGCCATCACGCAGCTGCTGGCGTCCCGCAAGGGGCGCATGGAGCACATGGACGGGCACGGCACCGGCCGCATCAAGCTGGAGTACGTGCTGCCCTCGCGGGGGCTGATCGGGTTCCGCACCGACTTCCTCACCGAGACCCGCGGCACCGGCATCGCCAACCACGTCTTCGAGGGCTACTTCCCGTGGGCGGGGGAGATCCGCAGCAGGTACACCGGCTCCCTGGTGGCCGACCGGTCGGGTCCCGTCACCGCCTACGCCATGCTGCAACTGGCCGACCGCGGCACGTTCTTCGTCGAGCCGGGCGCGGAGGTGTACGAGGGGATGGTCGTGGGCGAGAACCCCAGGGCCGAGGACCTCGACGTCAACATCACCAAGGAGAAGAAGCTCACCAACATGCGCTCGTCGACCGCGGACGAGCTGGAACGGCTCGCGCGGCCGCGCAAGCTCGGGCTCGAGGAGGCACTCGAGTTCCTCGCGCCGGACGAGTGCGTGGAGGTCGGCCCGGACGTCGTGCGGGTCCGCAAGATCACGCTGGACGTCGGCCAGCGGGCGAAGGAGCGGTCCCGCGCCAAGAGCAGGGACCGCAACGCCTGAGCCGCCGAGCCTTTGGGCCCGCCACCCGCCACGAGTACCGATCCACTATCGGGGCTTGACATCCGGTCTGGCAGTCTCGGTGCCACGTGATGGGCGTGGCAGGATGGCTGGTTTCCGGTGAACTGGAGGGGCTGCGGCGTGCGGACGAGTGGCAGGACGAAGGCAGGTGCGTTGCTGTTCGCGCTCGTGACCGCCGTCGCGGGCTGCACGAACACACCGCCGCCGCCGGTGGTCACCTCGCCGGTCGCGGAGACCGACGCCCCGCAGCCGGACGAGACCGCCTCCCAGATCGTCGTCGGCGTGGACGAGATCGCCGGTGGCTACAACCCGCACAACCTCGCGGACACGTCCACGATCACCTCCGCGCTGTCGCAGATGCTGCTGCCCTCGGTGTTCCGGCCCGGTGACGAGGGTGAGCGCGTACTCGACGAGAGCCTGATGACCTCGGCCTCGGTCATCTCGCAGGACCCGTTCACGGTCGCCTACGAGATCCGGCCCGACGCGTCGTGGTCGGACGGCGCGCCGATCGCGGTGGAGGACTTCGCCTACCTCGCCGACGCGATGAAGAACCAGCCGGGCGTGGTCGACCCCGCGGGCTACCGGCTCATCTCCGGCATCGAACCGGGGCAGGGCGGCAAGCGTGTGGAGGTCACGTTCACCGAGCCGTACCCCGCGTGGCGGACGCTGTTCGACAACCTGCTGCCCTCGCACCTGCTCAAGGACGCGCCAGGCGGCTGGCAGGGTGCCCTCGCCGACAGCTTCCCCGCCTACGGTGGTCCGTTCGCGATCAAGACGCTCGACAACGCGCGCGGCGAGATCGTGCTGGAGCGCAACGAGCGCTACTGGGAGAAACCCGCCGCCGTGGACCGGATCGTGCTCCGCCGGATCGACGGCAGCGCGATGGCCGGTGCGCTGAGCGGGGGAACGGCGCAGTTCACCCTGTCCACAACGGACGGAACCGAACACAAGCTGCTGGAGAGCCTCGGTGCGGACGTCCAGCTGCACACGGTCGCCCGCCCGGTGACCGCCGAGGTGCTGTTGCGGCCGGCGAGTCCCACGCTGGCCGACGACCAGGTGCGGGCCGCGGTCGCCACGCTCATCGACCGCGACGCGCTCATCGCCGAGGGCACGGCGGGCGGGCCGTCCGCGCGGCTGCGCGCCGACGCGCAGGTCCGGCCGCCCTCATCGGCCGGCTACGCCGCCACCAAGCCGAAGGACCGCGCCGCCAGGGCCGCGGAGCGCCTGCTGGCGCAGGCCGGCTACACCCGCCAGGCGGGCACCTGGCGGCGGGAGGGCGAGCCGCTGTCGCTCGTCATCGCCGCGCCAGGACAGCGGGAGCCGTACGCGAGCATCGCCAAGGTGCTCGCCAGGCAGCTGATGGCGGCGGGGATCGAGGTGAACACCGTCAACCCGCCGTCGAGGGAGCTGTTCGCCGATCAGCTCGCGATGCCGGTGACCGGCGACGGCACGATCGGGGCGGGCTCGTCGAACGGCGCGGTGCCGGTCGACATCGCGGTGGTGCCGCAGTCCGCCGGTGGCGATCCCGCGACCAACCTGGCCTCGGCGTTCGGCTGCGGTCCCGGCTGGGACGAGGACGAGTCGGGGGACGGCGGGAACTCGGGGGACACCGCGCGGGCGCCGGCCAACCCGGCCGCCTTCTGCGCCGAGGGGATGCAGCCGGAGATCGAGGCGGCGCTCACCGGCGAGCGGCCGGCCGACGCCGTGCTCGCCGAGCTGGAGCCCGCGCTGTGGCAGGAGAACGTGGCGATCCCGCTGTTCCAGCTGGCCGACACCCTCGCGATCGGCTCCGGGGTGCTCGGTGTGACGCCCGGCGCCCCGCTGACCGGCCCGTTCTCCTCGGCCGTCAACTGGACCCGCGGCAACCGCTAGCCGGGACACAGTGAATGGCACATTGCCCGCGTTCAACGCACGCAATGTGCCATTCACTGCTGGTGGTCAGATCAGCTGCAGGGACTCCGCGTAGTGGCAGGCGGAGGGGTGGCCCTGGCCGCGGTCGACCAGCTGTGGCTCCTCGTTCTTGCACTTCTCCCGCTGCGCGTCCGTCAGCTGGTTCGCGAACTTCGGGCAGCGGGTGCGGAACCGGCAGCCGCTCGGCGGGTTCGCCGGGCTGGGCACGTCGCCGGTGATGACGATGCGCTGCCTGCTGCGCTCCTTGCGCGGGTCCGGCACCGGGATCGCCGAGATCAGCGCCTGCGTGTACGGGTGGGCCGCGTTCTGGAACAGCTCCTCCGCCGGCGCCGTCTCCACGATCTTGCCCAGGTACATCACGGCGATCCGGTCGGCGATGTGCCGCACCACCGACAGGTCGTGGGACACGAACAGGTACGACAGCCCGAGTTCGGCCTGCAGGTCCTGCAGCAGGTTCAGCACGCCGGCCTGGATCGACACGTCCAGCGCCGATACCGGCTCGTCCAGCACCAGCAGCTTCGGCTCCAGCGCCAGCGCGCGGGCGATGCCGATGCGCTGCCGCTGGCCACCGGAGAACTCGTGCGGGAACCGGTTCCCGTGCTCCGGCCGGAGGCCCACCGTCTTCAGCAGCTCCCGCACCCGGTCCTTGCCGCCGTTCTCGTACAGCCCGTGGATGCGCAGCGGTTCCGCCACGATCTCGTTCACCGGCAGCCGCGGGTCGAGGGAGGCGTACGGGTCCTGGAACACGATCTGCAGGCTGCGCCGCAGCCGCCGCATCTCCTTGCTGGACAGCTCGCCGAGGTCCTTGCCCTCGAACTCCACCGTGCCGCCGGTCGCGGGCTGGAGGTTGAGCACCACCCGCGCCGTCGTCGACTTGCCGCAACCCGACTCACCGACGAGCCCGAGCGTCTCGTGCGGGTAGATGTCGAACGACACGTCGCACACGGCGTGGATCTCGCCGATCCGGCGGCGCAGCACGCCGCCGCTGTGCACCGGGAAGTGCTTGACCACGTTGCGCGCCGAGAGCACCGGCGTTCCGTGCTGCTTCGAGTGCACAGGGGACATCGCGGTTTCGGTCATCGGCGGGCCTCCCCTTCGTTCGTGCCCGCGGGCAGCGGCGTCGCGTCGTCGGCCTGCTCGCTGAACAGGTCACCCGGCTCGTGTCCCTCGACGCGGTAGCTGAAGTGGCACGCGCCCAGGTGGTCCGGGTTCGGCCCGGGTTCCAGCGCCGGTTCCTCCGTCTCGCAGATGTCCTGGGCGAGCGGGCACCGGGGGCTGAACGGGCATCCCGGCGGCATGTTCACCACGGACGGCGGCGAGCCCGCGATCGGCGTGAGCCGGTCGGTCTTCACGTCGAGCCGGGGCAGGCTGCCCAGCAACCCGAGCGTGTACGGCATCCGGGGCGTGTAGAACACCTCGTCGGCGGTGCCCGCCTCGACCACCTTGCCCGCGTACATGACCAGTACGCGGTCGGCCTGCCCGGCGATGACGCCGAGGTCGTGGGTGATGAGGATCATCGCCGCACCCGTCTCCTGCTGCGCGGTCCGCAGCGCCTCCAGGATCTGGGCCTGGACGGTGACGTCCAGCGCGGTCGTCGGCTCGTCGGCGATGATGACGTCGGGCCGGTTGGCCATCGCGATCGCGATCACGACGCGCTGGCGCATGCCACCGGAGAGCTCGTGCGGGTAGGCGTTCGCCCGCTGCTCAGGGTGCGGGATGCGTACCAGGTCCAGCAGTTCCACGGCCTGCTTGCGGGCCGCGTCCTTGCGGATGTCGTGGTGCGCCATGATCGCCTCGGCGATCTGGTCCCCGATGGTGTAGACCGGGTTGAGCGAGGTCATCGGGTCCTGGAACACCATGGAGATGCCCCTGCCCCGGACCTTGGACAGTTCCTTGTCGTCCGACTCCAGCAGTTCCCTGCCCTGGAAGCGGACCGAGCCGGAGATCCGGGCGGTGCCCGGCAGCAGGCCCATCACGGCCAGCGAGGTCACCGACTTCCCGGAGCCGGACTCCCCGACGATGCCGAGCACCTCGCCGCGGCGCAGGGTGTAGTTGACGCCGCGGACGGCCTGGACGAGCCCGTCGTCGGTGGGAAACTGCACGTTCAGGTCCGCCACCTCGAGGACGGGATCGGCCGTCGTCGCAGTGGGGTCTGTGGTGCTCATGCGCGTACCTTCTTCTGCTGCGGGTCGAACGCGTCGCGGAGTCCGTCCCCGATGAAGTTGATCGTGAGGGCGATGATGATGATGAACAGGCCGGGGAAGTAGAACAGCCACGGCCGGGTCGACACCGCCGTCTGGTTGTCGCTGACCAGCAGGCCCAGCGAGGTGTCCGGCGGGCGGACACCGAAGCCCAGGTAGGACAGCGCGGTCTCGATGAGGATCGCGATCGCCACGAGGATCGTGGCGTTGACGATCACCGAGCCGAGCGCGTTGGGCACCAGGTGCTTGAAGATGATCCGCAGGTCGCTCGCGCCGAGTGCCTTGGACGCCTCGATGAACTCCTTCTCCCGCAGCGAGAGCACCACGCCGCGCGCGACACGGGAGACGTAGGCCCAGTACAGGCCCCCGATGATGAACGCGATCAGCCACCAGCTACCGCCCGCGACGTCTCCGAGCACTGCGGCGACCGCGAGCAGCGGCAGGGTCAGCACCAGGTCGGCGATGCGCATGAGGACGGTGTCGAGCCAGCCCCGGTAGAAGCCGGCCACCGCGCCCCAGATCGTGCCGACGAACGTGGCGATCAGCGCCACCAGCACCGCGACCCCGAGCGAGATCTGGGTGCCGCGCAGCACCTGGGCGAAGCTGTCATGCCCCACCGCGTCGGTGCCGAACGGGTGCTCCCAGGACGGCGGCTGTGACTCGTCCGGGGTGATGTCGGCGACGTTGTACTTCCACAGCGCGCCGCCGACGAAGGCCAGCAGCACCACCGCGAGGAGCACGATGAGGCTGCCCACTGCCAGCCGGTGCTGCAGGAACCGCCGGATGACCAGTTGCGCCTGGCTCCGCTCGGCGACCGTGAACTCCCGTTCGGTGCGGGACGGTCCGGCGACGGTGGTGCCCTCGCCGGTGCCCTTGGTCTCCGGGACCTCGGGGGCGGTCGCGTCGATGTCGCTCTTGGTGTGGTCAGGCATAGCGGATCCTCGGGTCGAGCACGCCGTACAGCAGGTCGGCGACCAGGTTGAACAGGATGATGAACGTCGCCGAGATCAGCAGCCAGGCCTGGATGGCGTAGACGTCGTCGTTGCGGATGGACTCGAGCAGGAAGCTGCCCGCGCCGCGCCACTGGTAGACGTTCTCGGTGACGACGGCGCCGGAGATGATCGCGCCGAGGTCGAGCGCGGTGACCGTGGTCAGCGGGATGAGCGCGGTGCGCAGGGCGTGCTTGCGCATCACCTTGCCGCGCCGCAGCCCCTTCGCCCTGGCCAGCCGCACGTAGTCGCTGTTCAGCACCTCCAGCATGGAGGCCCGCTGGAACCGGCTCCACGCCGCGAAGGACAGCAGGGCCAGCGAGATGGTGGGCAGCACCATGTGCCCGAGGACGTCGGTGAACTCCGCCCACGCGCCCCCCGCGACGTACACGGAACTGTCGCCGATCGTGTAGAGCACCTGCTCGCCGACGGCGTTGTTGAAGCTGATGCCGGCTTCCTTGAGCAGGATCGCGAACCAGAACGACGGCATCGCGAGGAAGAGGAAGCCGAAGAAGGTGAACGTGTAGTCCAGCTTGGTGTACTGCTTCACCGCGCTGATGACACCGACGATGATCGCGAGGATCAGCGCGATGAGCATCGCCAGGAAGATCAGCCGGAAGGTGACGCCGAACCGGGCGATGACCTCGCTACCCAGGTCCAGGTTGGAGTGCACCGAGGGGCCGAAGTCGCCCTGGAAGAGCCCGATGAGCCAGTTCCAGTAGCGCTCGAGCAGGGGCTCGTCGAGGTTCAGCCGCTGCCGCTCGAGTTCGAGCACGCGCGGCGGGGGTGGTGGGTTTCGTGCCTGCAGCTGGTTGAGCGGGTTGGCCGTCAGCGCCCCGCCGATGAAGACGATGAACGTCGAGGCGATGAGGATCGGCACCGATATCAGCAATCGGCGCAGTGCGTAGGCGAGCATGGAGGTCTTCCTGCTGTGTGCGGGTCAACGTGCGGCGTCGCCGCTCGTGGCGGGTACCGCCCGTCAGGCAGCGTACGTCCGTGGATGTGTGGTCGTGATCGGGGCCACCGTCGCCGACCGTCGGCGACGGTGGCCCCTCCCGGTCTATCCGCTGATCAGTGTGGGCTGGTCAGCCCGGGTCACTCCGCCCGCAGGCCCCACTGCGCGATGTTGTAGGTGGGGGTGTCCAGCGTCGAGTTGTTGCGGATGTTGCCGATGTTGTCGTAGGCCGCGATGAACGTCGGCTTCTGGTACAGCGGCAGCACGTAGGCGTCCTCCGCCATGATCCGGTTGGCCTCGTTCAGCTTCTGGTTCGCGGTCTGCTTGTCGGTCTCCGACGCCGCCTCGGTCAGCAGCTTGTCGACCTGGGCGTTCTTGTAGCCGCCGAAGTTGCTCTCCGACTCCGAGTGCCAGAGCTGGATGCCGCCGCTGTAGGGGAACGGCGACATGACCCAGGCGAACACCATGATGTCGTAGTCGCCCTCGACCAGCGTGCCACCGAGGTCGTCGGTCGGCTGCACGTTGACCTTCACGCCGAGCTCCCTGGCGGCCTGCGCGAACAGCTCGCACTGGTCCTTGCGGATCTGGTTGCCCGTGGTGTAGCGGATCCGCATCGCCGGGATCGCCGTGCCGTCCGGGTCGACCAGCTGGTCGCCCTTCAGGGTGTAACCCGCGTCGGTGAGGATCTTCTTGGCCGCCTCGACGTCACCGGTGCCGTGGCCGAACTCGCTCACCACGTCCTGGTAGCCGTCCTGCTGCGGCACGAAGTTGTGGCTGTTGAGCGGCTTCACCTTGTCGGTGAACTGGCCGACGGTCTTGTCGATCAGACCCTGCCGGTCGACCGCGGTGAACAGCGCGTCACGCAGCGGCTCCTCGGCGAGGAACTTGTTGTCCAGGTTGAAGTCGAAGTGCTCCCACGTCAGGCCGAGGCCGATGTGCGAGGACACGTTCGGGATGTTCTTGATCTGGTTGACGAGGTCCACCTGCGGCTGCGGGTAGATCACGTTGACCTCGCCGTTCTGCAGCGCGGTCGGCTCCTGTGCGGCGTCCGTGATCACCCGGAAGACGACCCGGCCGAGGTTGGGCTTGTCGCCCCAGTAGTTCTCGTTCGGCACGAGCGTCAGGGCGACGTTGTTCTCCCACTTGTCGATCTTGAACGCGTTGCCCGAGTAGTCCGGCACGTTCTTGCCGAGCCACTCGTACGACGACGCCAGGCCCTTCGGGGTGTTGATGTCCCCGTGCTCGGCGGCGATGTGCGCCGGGTACATCGGCTCGCCGGAGCCCCACATCTTCTGCCAGTCGGTGAACGGCTTCGTGAACGTCACCGTCACCGTCTTGCCGTTGTCCGAGCCCTCGACCGACTTGACCTGGTCGTACCCGGCGGTGGAGGCGGGCGCGCAGTCCGGGCAGTCCGTGCCGTTCTGGACCTTCCAGTTGTAGATGAAGTCCTCGGCGCTGATCGGCGTGCCGTCCGACCAGGCGGCGTCCTGCTTGATCTTGTACTCGATGACCTGCGGGTCCTCGCTGACCATCTCGGCGGACTCGAGCAGGTCCTCGTTCATGGCGACGCTCAGGTCGGGCTTGGTGTAGAAGGTGTACGGCAGCACCGTCTTGATCGCCATGGCGCTGTCCAGCACGTTGCCCTCGGCCGAGGTGATGTTCCAGTTCTCGATGTTCTTCTCCATCGCGAACGTGACCTCACCGCCGTCCTGCAGCTGGTCCGCCGGCACGGAGTTGCACTCGTTGGGGTTCGTGTCGCAGTCGGCGAAGATCTGGCCGGTCTGGCCCTCCCCGTCGCCGCCTCCGCCGCCGCACGCGGACAGGGCCAGAGCGGCCCCAGCGATGAGCGCGGCCGACCGGACCACGCGTGACTTGCTCGTTAACATTGATTCTCCTTGCTGGACGCCGTCGGGATTCGAGGCGATCTCTCCCCTAGGGACGGCAAGCGACCGATGTGATCGAGCCCGCTGGCCGTTAGCGTGCACGCTAAGCAGCGTCACGGCCACAAGGCTCGTATCAGAGAGCGATCGTGATGCAACGGTGACACCTCAGTACTTACTCCGAAAGAGTGAAGCAAAGCATACCCTTGACTGTGGAGCGTGACTGTTGGGCTCTTCCTCACCGGTTGCCTCTCCACGACCTCGACATGGCGCTTGGCATAACGCGGGGAGAATATCTGAGTTGTCCCGATATGTGGACACGTCGAAGGAACTGAATACCGATTGGTAACATTCGGTGTCCTCCGTTCGGGCGCATCGACCCGGCGCAAGCCCCTCACCAGCGGGAATCTAGGGTGACTCCGTGAGCACTCCGGAGCGGCGCAACGGGCGCGGGTTGCTGCTGGTGCACGCGCACCCCGACGACGAGAGCATCACGACCGGCGGCACCATCGCCAGGTACGCCGCCGAGGGCGCGGAGGTCACCGTCGTCACGTGCACGCTCGGTGAGGAAGGCGAGATCATTCCACCGGATCTCGATCAGCTCGGCTCCTGGGCCGGTGACCAGCTCGGTGGTTACCGGGCCGGGGAACTGGCGGACGCGGGCGCGGCCCTCGGCTGGACCGCTCATCACTACCTCGGGGGTATCGGACGCTGGCGCGACTCCGGCATGGCGGGCACGCCGTCGGCCGAGCACCCGCGCGCGTTCGTCCGGGGATCGGTCGACGAGCAGGTCCGGCAGCTGCGGACACTGCTCGACCGGGTGCGGCCCCAGGTGGTCGTGACCTACGACGAGTCCGGCGGATACGGCCACCCCGACCACATCCGCGCCCACGACGTCACCATGGCCGCCGCCGGCACCGCCGGTTCGGTGCGCCGGATCTTCCACGTGGTCGCCTCGGCCGGAGCCACCGCGCGCGGGCTGGAACGGCTGCGCGGTGCCCGCGACGTGCCGTTCCGCGTGCCCGCCGACGACGAGCTGCCCACCACCGCCGACCGGGAGATCACCACGGTGATCGACATCGCCGGTCACCGCGAGGCCAAGCTCGCCGCCCTGCGCGCGCACGCCACGCAGGTCCAGGTTCCGGCCAGCGCCGAGCCGTGCTTCGCACTGTCCAACGGCATCGCCCAGCCCGTGCCCGACGCCGAGTTCTTCGTGCTCGCCCACGGCCCGGCCGAGGGCGCCGAGCACGATTTGTTCGGAGGGCTCGCGCCGTGAGCACACCGGTCCGGGGCGCTGACTGGGCGCTGCTCGCGCTGCTCACCGTGGACGCCGTGCTGCTCGCGGTGCTGGAACTGCTGTTCCTGCCGCTGCGGCTGGACGGGCACGTACTCCCCCGGGCGGGCGACGTCATGCTGCCGCTGAGCGTCCTCCTCGCCCTCGTCACCACGCCGTTGCTGGTGACGACCGCGGCCAGGCTCGTGCGCTCGCGGCTGGCCCTCGTGCCGTTGCTCGGCTGGCTCGGCACACTGCTCGTGATGAGCATCCTGGGCCCGGGCGGTGACCTGTTGCTCGTCGGTGACTGGCGGACGCTCGCCCTGCTGCTCGGCGGCGCGCTCCCGGCGGCGTTCCTGCTGGGCCGGTCACTCGCCCGGCTGAAGGTGGAAGCGAGGTAGGGATGGCGGAGCCGATCAGCGACCGGCAGGTCGCCGCCGTGCTGCGGCCGTTCGTCCGGGCCACCGGGCCGACGCTCGACGCGCTCCGGCACGCCGACCCGCTCGGGCTGGTGGCCAGGGCGGCAGGCGGCGACGGTGACGGCGACGTGCTCGCCAAGGTCGAGCCGCGGCTGCGGGACCGGGTGCTCGACGGCCTGTCCCGGATGAAGGTGCCCGGTACCGCGGCCTGGGCCGGGATGGCGCCCGCCGAGCGCGCCGAGTGGTGGGTCGGCCGGGTCGGCCGGGTCACCTCCCTCGTGACGGCGATCCCCGGGCTCGGCGGCGCGCTCGCCGACCGGCTGCCCCTTCAGGACACGCTCGGCGCGGCGTCCCAGGGCCTCGTGCTGTGCGCGCTCGCGGGCGAGCGCGGCGTCACCGAGGTCGGTGACCGGGTCCGGCTGCTGGCGTGGGTGCTCTTCGAACGGGACATCGACCCCGAGGTCGCGTCGGGCCGGACGGGCGCGGTGGACGCCGCGGCGGAGGACGCGGAGACCGAGCGGCTCACCGAGGAGCTCTCCGCGTCCTCGCGCAGGCACGGCAGGGTGACGCTGAAGGCGTTCGGGCGCACGCTGTGGCGGCTGGGCCGCTCGCTGCTCTCCGTCACCGACGAGCTGGAGAAGCGGCCGACGGGACGGCTGTACCACCGCGCGCTCGGGATGCTGCCGGTGGTCGGCATGGTCGGCGACTACCTCGGCGAGCGGTCCGCGCTCAAGCGGGTCGCCCGGCGGGCGGACCGCTGGTTCGCCGAGCAGGCCGCCGCCTCCCCGTGAGCCCGGTCAGCGCCAGAACATGAACACGGCCTGGCCGAGGTCGGCCGCGGTCTCGTTGCCGCCGACGGCGCCGAACACCGTGTCGGTGAGGTCCCAGAGGATCTGTGCGAACCCGGGGACGGCGATGATGAGCGCGAACAGGACCAGCGGCGCCCACGGCCGGGCCTTCATGCCGAACTCCCTGGCCTGCGGCGACAGGTACGGCTCGAGCGCGCCGTAGCCGTCCAGGCCGGGCACCGGCAGGATGTTGATCACGAAGGCCAGGATCTGCAGCGACGCCAGGTAGGACAGCCCCACGAGCAGCCCGACCGGCATCGACACGAACGCCACGACCATCGTGAGCACGATCCCGATCGCCAGATTGCTCAGCGGTCCGGCCAGCGACACCCAGGAGGACACGGAGCGGGAGCGCAGCGCCCCGCGGTTGATCCACACCGCCCCGCCGGGCAGCGGGATGCCGCCGATGGCGAGGATGATCAGCGGGAGCACGAGCGACAGCACCGGGTCGGTGTAGCGCCGGATGTCCATCGTCAGGTAGCCCTTGGCCGCGACCTCGTGGTCGCCGCCCCGGTAGGCCACCACGGCGTGCCCGAACTCGTGCAGGGTCAGCGACAGTGCCCAGCCGCCGATGACCAGGACGAACACCCCCAGCGTGCCCAGCGGGCTCCGCTCGAAGGTCTGCGTGACCGGGTCGACGAACGCGGCGAGCAGTCCACCCGCGACGGTGACCGCGAGGATGAGGAAGAACAGCGGACTCGGGCGCACGGCTGATCGTTGCACGGCCCAAGTCTGGCGCAGTCCCGCTGAGAACCTCGCCCGGGGTGAGAACGAGGTGAAAGACTCGCGTCCCGTATCGGCGTGTCCGCTTGCGAAACGCCGCGCGAGTATCCCCCGAACACGCGACTCCGCTTGACCTGGCCGCACTACACGGGTGTAATCACATTGATGTCATTCGCCGCCTGGCAAGGGGAGCGGCGAGTGCCCATCCGATCACCGCCAGCCTGGGAGTGCGTGGAAGCGAGGAGGCGGACGTGCGGTTAGACACTAGCGGAAGGGAACGGGGGCACGTCATGGATTGGGGACACCCGGAGGAGGAGCTGGGGGTTCTCACCGAACTGTTCGACGTGTCCGAGGAACAGGAGTGGCAGGAGCGCGCCCTGTGCGCGCAGACGGATCCGGAGGCGTTCTTCCCGGAGAAGGGGGGCTCGACCCGGGAGGCCAAGCGGATCTGTCAGGGCTGCGAGGTCCGGGCCGACTGTCTCGAGTACGCGCTGGCGCACGACGAGCGGTTCGGCATCTGGGGGGGACTGTCGGAGCGGGAGCGGCGCAAACTCAAGAAGCGCGCGGTGTGACCGCGGCCCGGGCGTGTCGCGCCCGAGCCACACCGTGCCGGCGTGGAACCTCCGGTTCAGGCCGTCGTTAAGGTGATCGAACCCAGATCACCTTGACTCCACGGAGGGTTGTTGCCCCGGACACCCATGCCGCCACCGGCACGCACCGCGCCGGTGCTCGCCGTTCTCGTCTGTCACAACGGGGAAAGCTGGCTGCCGCTCGTGCTGTCCGCGCTGCGGCGCAGCACGATCCGGCCGCGGCACGTGCTCGCGGTGGACACCGGCTCGACGGACCGCACCCCCGCGCTGCTCGCCGAGGCGGCCGAGCCGGGCACGTTCGAGTCCGGCCCGGTACTCGACGGGGTGCTGACCCTGCCGGGGGACACCGGTTTCCCCGAGGCCGTCGCCGCCGCCGTCGACAGGGCCCAGGACCGCTGGGGCGACCCCGGGGCCTGGATCTGGTTGCTGCACGACGACTCCGCGCCGGAGCCCGACTGCCTCGACCTCCTGCTGCGGGCGGCGGAGACGTCGCCGTCCGCGGCGATGCTCGGGCCGCTCGCGGTGGACTGGGCCGACCCGCGGCTCATCGTCGAGGCGGGGCTGTCCACCGACGCCTCGGGGCACCGGCAGCACGCCGTGCCCCGCAGGCTCGGTGAGCAGGAGTCGCCTTCGCAGAGCACCGAGGTGCTCGCGGTGCCCAGCGCGGGGGCACTGATCGACCGCGCCGCCTGGGCGGAGTCCGGGGGCTTCGACCCCGCGATCGCGCTGCTGCGGGAGGACATCGACCTCGGCTGGCGGCTCAACGCGGCAGGCCGGGTCGTGCTGTGCGTTCCGCTCGCGCGGCTGCGGCACGTGCGTGCCGTCGGCACCGGCAGGCGCGGTGCCGACGCGGTCACCGGCTCCGTCGCCGCCGCGGACCGCCGCTACGGTTTGCGCACGTTCCTCGCGAACTGCTCGACCGGCTCCTTCCTGCTGGGACTGCCCCGGCTCGTGGTGCTGTGCGTGCTGCGCGGGCTCGGATTCGCGCTGCTGCGCGACGGGACGCGGGCGGCGGCCGAGTTCGGAGCCGCCGGTTTCCTGCTGCGTGGCGCGGAGGGGGTGCGGGCGGCGCGGGCGGCGCGGCCGCACCACGGCGCGCCACGGGGGTTGTTCACCAGCAGGCTGAACCGGGTGCGCGGGGCCTTCCACGGTGGCGTGGTCCGGTTGGTGCGCAAGCGGGTCGAGAGCGATGCCGCGCTCGGCAGGCTGCCCGAGCAGGCGGCGGACGAGACCGCGTGGATCCCGCCGGAGGAGCGGGCCGAACGCCCTCGGCCGGTGGGACCGGAGGCGCTGCCCGCCGGTGCGCTGCGGGCGCTCCGCTCCCGCGGAACCGGGCTGCGCCGCCCGGGTTCCGTCGTCGCGGTGACCGTGCCCGACCGGGCCGGGGACACGCCGGTAGCCGAGCCGGGCGAACCCGGCGCCGAGTCCGGCGCCGATGCCGCGGCCGCACGGCCGCGGCCCTCACCCGGCGCGGAGGCGGCCGCGGCGGGTGGGCTGCTCTTCGTCGAGGTGAACCGCCGCCGCATCCTCGCGGCCACCGTGCTGTCCCCGCCCGCCGTGCTGCTGGTGGCACTCACCGGACTCGCGCTGCTGGTCAACCGCGCGCGGCTGGGGCTGGACCTCGCGGGCGGGCGGCTGCTGCCCGTCGGTGACCTCGGCCAGGTCTGGACCACGTACCTGCAGGGCTGGCACCCGGTCGGCGGGGGCACCGGCAGTGCCGCCCCCGCCGCGCTCGCGGTGCTGGGGGTGCTCGGCGCGCCACTCGCGCCGGCCGGCGGGCCCGCCGCGCTCGTCGCGATCCTGCTGATCGGGCAGATCCCGCTGGCCGCCCTCGTCGCGTACGCCGCGACCCGGCGGCTGCGGCTCAACCGCTGGATCCGCGCGGGTGCGGCGACGGCCTACGCACTGCTGCCCGCCGGCGCCGCCGCGGCCGCGCAGGGCAGGCTCGGCGTGGTCGTGGCGCACATCCTGCTGCCCGCGCTGCTCGCCGGGCTGGTCGCCGTGCTGACCAGGGCCGACGCCCGCTGGCTGAGCGTGTCGGTGCTGACCGCCCTCGCGCTCGCCGTGCTCGGCGCGTTCGCCCCGCCGCTCGTCGGGCTCGCCCTGCTCGGCCTCGCGGTCGGCTTCGTCGTGCTGCCGCCGGTGGGCGGGCTCGGCCGTCGCGTCGCGTCGGTGGCGATCGTGGTGCTGCTGCCGCCGCTGCTGCTCCTGCCCTGGCTGCCCACGCTGCTGACCCATCCGGCGCTGCTGCTGCACGGCGTCGACGGAGCGTCGGCCGGGGGGCCAGGCGCCGCGGACCTCGCGGGGCTCGACCCGGGCGGCCCCGGCGGCCTGCCCACCGGTATCGCCGTGGTCGCGGCCGTGGTCGTCGCCGTGGTGGCCCGGCCGACGGCGCGCGTCGTCCCCGGCCTGGCGGTGGCCGCGCTGGGGCTCGCGGGCGCGGTCGCGGCCCGTTTCGTGGAGATCGAGCCGGTGCCGGGCGGCGCCGACGAGCCCGGGTTCGCCGGGATCCCGTTGCTGGTCGCCGGGGCCGGGCTGATCGGAGCGGTGCTCGGCGCCGCGCTGCCCGGCGGGCGGCCGGTGCCGCCGGTGCTGGGGCGGCTGGGCCTCGCCGGTGGCGCGCTCGTGCTGGTGGCTCTCGCCGTGGGCGGGGTGGTCGCGGCCGGGCAGGGTCCGGTGCGTGCCGGCGGCGGCTGGTCGCTGGCGCCCTCACTGCGCGCCGAACTCGTCGATACCGGCCGCGCCGTGCTCGTGCTGTCCACGCCCGGGGAGCCGGTGCGGCAGGTCGGAGGGAGGCTGCCGCGGTACGGCGACGACGCGATCGTGCCCGTCGAGGGGACCGCCCAGCGCCTCGCGGGTTGGGAGCAGGACCTGCTCGCGGGCTCCCGCGAGGCCGTGACGTCGGCGGCGGCCGCGGGCGTGCTCTTCGTGGTCCTCCCGCCGGGTGAGGACGCCGAGGCGTTGCGGCAGGCCGCGTCCGACCTCGTCAGCGACGCGCCCCCGACCAGCGACGGCAGGCGGGTGCTCCGGCTCGACCCGGTGAGCGGGCAGGTCACCCTCGTCTCCCCGCAGCAGGCACGGCGCGCGGTGAGCGGGCAGGCGCCGTCGGGTGAGCTGATGGGCGGCACCGCGGTCGTCCCGGTCGACGCGCGGCTGCCGGACGTGCGGGTGCGCGTCTCCGACGGCCCCACCGGCAGGTTGCTCGTGCTCGCGGCCGAGCAGGAGCCGGGCTGGCGGGCCAGCGTCAACGGCGAGCGGGTGCCGATCGTGCCCGCGTGGGGTCACCAGGTGGCGGTGTCGGTGCCGGAGCGGCAGTCCGAGGTGATCGTGGAGTACCCGCAGACCCTGTACAGCCTGCTGCTCCTCGGGCAGGTCGCGGCGGTGCTGTTCACGGCGCTGACCGCGATCCCCGGCCGCCGCCGCTGACCCGCTCCGAAGCTCCCCAATGCCACATTGGGTGCGCCTGACGCACCCAATGTGGCGTTCGGTGCGCCTGACGCAACGAATGCCACATTGGGGAGCTTTCGGGGGCCGCGGCGTTGACCGGGTCCGCCGGCTACTCGCCCTCGATGATGTCGGGTTCCACGCCGAGGTAGCCCGCGATCTGCTCCACCAGCACGTCGTGCACCAGGTCGGCCAGCTCACCGGGGTCCTTCGCGCGGGCCTCCAGCGGACGGCGGTACAGCACGATGCGGGCCCGTGTGGGCAGGCCCGCCCGGTCGACGCCCGCGGGCACCAGCCGGGACAGCGGCACCGCACCGTCGAGCAGCACCCCGTCGGCCTGGGCGGGAGGGATCTCCTTGCGGACGTCGGGCACGTCGTCCACGGCCACGTCCAGCTCGGTCAGCTCGTGCCGCCAGCGCGCCTCGATCGGTTCGAGCGCGTCCAGCACGAGGGCGTCGAACTTCTCCGCCCGGCTCGACGCCGCCGGCAGCGACGCCGGGTACAGCGGCCCGCGCAGTCCGCGGCCGTGCCGGTCCCGGCGCAGCCGCTGTCGCTGTCGCGAACTACGAGCCATTGCCACGTGGGGAAGGGTACGCGGTCCGCTCACCGCATCGTCGGTGTGTCGCCGGTGCGCCTGCGCGCCACCCGCGCGCGGACCGGCTATCGTGACGAACCGTGCCGAGCGTACGGAAGTGTTCGCGGACGGGCTGCCTCGAGCCCGCCGTTGCCACGCTGACCTACGCCTACAGCGACTCCACCGCGGTGGTGGGACCTCTCGCGACGGCGTCGGAACCGCACTCCTACGACCTGTGCGAGGAGCACGCGCTGCGGCTCACCGCGCCGAAGGGCTGGGAGGTCGTCCGGCACGAGGGCGGCTTCTCCGCGCCCGAACCGTCGAGTGACGAGCTGACCGCCCTCGCCGAGGCGGTGCGGGAGGCGGGCCGCTCCGGCCGGTCCGAGCAGCACCCGCGGTCTCCCGAACGGCCCGAGGGCCCGTCCGGGACGTCGGGCCGGCGCGGTCATCTGCGAGTCCTGCCCGGCCACGCATAGCCACCCGGACGTGTCGGTAGGCTTCCCCGCGGGTATCGAAGGCTTGCGTGAGCCACCATCGGACAACCGGGGAGAACGCGTGTCAGACCTGTCGGGCATCGTGAAGGCCTACGACATCCGTGGGGTGGTCGGCGACCAGCTGAACGCCGACCTGGTCCGCGACTTCGGCGCGGCGTTCGCGTTGCTGATCAAGCCCGACTCGCCGTCCGTGGTGATCGGGCACGACATGCGCGAGTCGTCGCCCGGCCTCGCCCGCGCGTTCGCCGACGGCGTGACGTCGCAGGGCCTCGACGTGGTGTCGATCGGGCTCGCCAGCACCGACCAGCTCTACTTCGCGTCCGGCTCGCTGAACATGCCGGGGGCCATGTTCACGGCCAGCCACAACCCGGCCCAGTACAACGGCATCAAGCTGTGCCGCGCGGGCGCCGCCCCGGTGGGGCAGGAGTCCGGCCTCGCCGAGATCCGCGACACCGTCGAGCAGGGCGTGCCGGAGTTCGCCGGGCAGCCCGGTTCCGTGGTCGAGCGCGACGTGCTCGCCGACTACGCCGCCTACCTGCGCAAGCTCGTCGACCTCTCCGGTTCGCGGCCACTCAAGGTGGTGGTCGACGCGGGCAACGGCATGGGCGGGCACACGGTGCCGACGGTGTTCGACGGGCTGCCGACCGAGATCGTGCCGATGTACTTCGAGCTCGACGGCACCTTCCCCCACCACGAGGCCAACCCGCTGGACCCGGCGAACCTGGTCGACCTGCAGGCGAAGGTCCGCGAGCTCGGCGCCGACGCGGGCCTGGCCTTCGACGGCGACGCGGACCGCTGCTTCGTCGTCGACGAGAACGGCGACCCGGTGCCGCCGAGCGCGGTCACCGCGCTCGTGGCCGTCCGCGAGCTGGCCAAGGAGCCGGGTGGCACGATCATCCACAACCTGATCACGTCGAAGGCCGTTCCGGAGATCGTCGCCGAGCACGGCGGGCGGCCCGTGCGCACGCGCGTCGGCCACTCCTTCATCAAGGAGAAGATGGCCGAGACGGGTGCCATCTTCGGCGGCGAGCACTCCGCCCACTACTACTTCCGGGACTTCTGGCGCGCCGACACGGGCATGCTGGCGGCGCTGCACGTCCTCGCCGCGCTGGGGGAGCACGAGGGCACCCTGTCGGACCTGACCGGGGAGTACACGCGGTACGCGGCGTCGGGTGAGATCAACTCGACGGTGGACGACCAGGTCGCCAGGATGCTGGCGGTCAAGGACGCGTTCTCCGGCCGCAGCGGCGTCACCATCGACGAGCTGGACGGTCTCACCGTCGACCTCGGCGACCGGGGCTGGTTCAACCTGCGGCCGTCGAACACCGAGCCGCTGCTGCGGCTCAACGTCGAGGCGCCGGATTCGGCCGCGGTGAAGGAGCTGGCCGACGAAGTGCTGGCGATGGTCCGCGGATAGCGTGGTAAAGAGGAAAGATGGCCGTGACCCTTGATGCGCAGCTGCTGGAGATTCTCGCGTGCCCGGCACCGGATCACGCACCGCTGCGTACCGGTACTCCGGACGACCCGTCGGCGGACGCGCTGACGTGCACGTCGTGCGGCCGCGTCTACCCGGTGCGCGACGGCATCCCGGTACTGCTGCTCGACGAGGCGACCACGCCGGAGTCCGACGAACCGCGTTCCGATGGTGCTTGACGACAGCCTGCTCGACGACCCCGCACGCCTGACGGAGGCCGACACCGCCGGGCTGCTGCGCGCCACCGCGATGGCCGGCGCGCAGGTGCGGGCGACGGTCGAGGCCGCCGCCGAACTGGGCTTCGCGGACCGGCTGGACATCGGGCGGCCCCGGTCGCTCGTGGTGGTCGTCCGGCCGGGCGCGGGCCGCAGCGCCGCGCTGGCGCTGGCTTCGCTGCTCGCGCCGTCGTGCCCGGTGCCGGTGGTGCTCAGCGACGTCGTGCCGGGATGGATCGGCGCGCTCGACGTCGTGCTCGCGCACACCGACGACCCGAACGACAGCGACCTCGCCGCGTCCCTGGAACGGGCCAGCCGCTACGGCGCCACGGTGGTGCTCTCCGCGCCGCCGGACGGGCCCGTCGCGTCGGCCGTGGCAGGCCGCGGCCTGCTCGTGGCGCCGAGGGTGCCGGTGCCGCCCGCGCTCGCCTTCCCCAGGGCCTTCGCCGCCGGTGTGCTCACCGCGAACACGCTCGGCCTGCTCGTCGCCGACGTGGAGTCGCTGGCCGACCACCTGGACGCCGAGGCCGAGCGCGGCCACCCGGGGCACGAGTCGTTCGTCAACCCCGCGAAGGCGCTCGCCTTGCGCATCGCGGGCCGGTTGCCGCTGCTGTGGGGGCTGGACCAGGTCGGCGTGGCGGTCGGCCACCACGCCGCGTACGCGCTCGGAGCCCACGCGGCCGTGGTCGCGGACGTGGCCGACTACCGGCAGGCCCTCGCCCGGCCCGCGTTGCACCGGGCCGCGGTCGAGAGCACCGGGGAGCGCAACATCTTCGCCGACCCGGACGATTCACCGGACGAGGGCCCGTTACCGCGGGTGCTGCTGCTCGCCGTACGCACCGGACCGGCCGCGGACGGCGCCCGATACCGGGCACACGAGTACCTCCACGCGGCGGACGTGCTCGCGCCGGCCGAGGAGATCGAGGCTGACGACGCGGGCCGGGCCGCGATGCTCGCGTTACGGTTCGAGCTCGCGGCGGTCTACCTGGGCCTCGCGGCTGGAACCATTGGGGGAGCCGGCAGGCACGCGCCCGCGATGGTGTGACGCTGGCGGGACTGGACGGGCCGGTACGAGCGATCGACCGGCGAGGAGTTGAGGTGAGCGTGGAACTGCTGCGCAATGCCGTGCGGCCGTATGCGTGGGGCTCCCGGACCACTATCCCCGAGCTGCTGGGCCGCGCGGTGCCCGCGCCGCATCCCGAGGCCGAGCTGTGGATGGGCGCCCATCCCGGTGACCCCTCACGCATCGCGGGTCCGGACGGCACCGAGCGCACGCTGCTGGAGGTCGTCGAGGCCGATCCGGTCGGCCAGCTCGGCGAGCGCTGCGCGGGCCGCTGGGGCGGGCGGTTGCCGTTCCTGCTGAAGATCCTCGCCGCCGAGGAACCACTGTCGATGCAGGCGCATCCCTCGGCGGAACAGGCGGCGGAGGGCTACGCCCGTGAGGAGGCCGCCGGGATTCCGCGGGACGCGCCCAACCGGAACTACCCGGACCCGACGGCCAAGCCCGAGCTGGTGTGCGCGCTGACCGAGTTCCACGCCCTCGCGGGCTTCCGCGACCCGCATCGCACGATGAAGCTGCTCAGGGCGGTCGAGACGCCGGGCCTGTCGAAGTACACCGACCTGCTCGCCGCCCAGCCGGACCCGGACGGCCTGCGCGCCCTGTTCACCACGTGGATCACGCTGCCGCAGTCCGCGCTGGACGAGCTGCTGCCCGAGGTGCTCGACGCCTGCGTGCTGCACATCAAGGAGCACGGGGAGTTCGACGCGGAGTGCCGCACGATCCTGGAACTGGGCGAGGCGCATCCGAGGGACGCCGGGGTGCTCGCCGCGCTGCTGCTCAACCGGCTCACGCTGAGCGCGGGCGAGGCGATCTACCTCCCGGCCGGGAACCTGCACCTGTACCTGCACGGAACCGCGGTCGAGATTCTGGCCAACTCGGACAACATCCTCCGCTGCGGCCTGACGCCCAAGCACGTGGACGTGCCGGAACTGCTGCGGGTGGTCGACTTCGCGTGCGGGGACATGCCCGTGCTGCGCGGGGAACGGGACGGCCGCATGTCGGTCTACCGCACCGACGCGCCTGAGTTCGAGCTGGCCCGCGCCGAGTGGGCGGCGGGCGAGACCGAGGAGATCGTGCTGGACGGCTCCGGGCCGCAGATCCTGCTGTGCACGGAGGGCGCGCTGCGGATCACGACGGAGGAGGGCCGGACCGTCGAGCTGCGCCGCGGCCAGTCGGTGTGGCTGCCCGCGTCCGACCCCGCGGTGCGGCTGCGGCCGTGCGAAGCGGGGCCCGCGCACCTGTTCCGGGCGACAGCGGGGACCTTCCCGGACTGAGCCCGCGCGCCTCAGTATGCTGCTCGCGATCACACAGCCGAGCGGCAGGGGGCGAAGTGGCGGCAAACGGCGGCACCAAGGCGATTCTGGCGGCGTTGTTCGCGAACGCGGGCATCGCCGTCGCGAAGTTCGCCGGGTTCCTCATCACGGGTTCGTCCTCGATGCTCGCCGAGTCGGTGCACTCCGTGGCCGACACGTCGAACCAGGGCCTGCTGTTGCTGGGGCAGCGGACGTCGCGGCGACGGGCCACCCGGGAGCACCCGTTCGGCTACGGGCGGGACCGGTACTTCTACTCGTTCATCGTCGCGCTGATGCTGTTCACGCTCGGCTCGGTGTTCGCCCTGTACGAGGGCATCCACAAGGTGCAGCATCCGGAGGAACTGACGTCGCCCGCGGTGGCGATCGTGATCCTGGTCGTCGCCATCGCGCTGGAGATCTACAGCTTCCGCACGGCGATCGTGGAGTCCGCCAAGATCAAGGGCGATGCGAGCTGGTGGGGCTTCATCCGGCAGTCGAAGACGCCGGAGCTGCCGGTGGTGCTGCTGGAGGACGCGGGCGCCCTGTTCGGGCTCGTGTTCGCGCTCATCGGCGTCGGCCTCTCGGTGGTGACCGGCGAGCCGGTGTGGGACGGCATCGGCACGATCATGATCGGTGTCCTGCTCGGCGTCATCGCGATCATCCTCATCGTCGAGATGAAGAGCCTGCTCATCGGCGAGGGCTCGAGCGAGCGTGAGCTCACGGCGATCACCGAGGCGCTGGCCGCGGACGGCGACGTGGAGCGGGTCATCCACATCCGCACCCAGTACATCGGACCCGACGAGTTGCTCGTCGCCGCCAAGCTGGCGATGCGGCCGGGCCTGACCACGGCCGAGGTGGCCGCCGTCATCGACGGTGCCGAGGCCCGCGTGCGGGAGAGGGTGCCCGCCGCGCGGTTGATGTATCTCGAACCGGACCTGGACCGCGCCATTTCCGCACCCCCGCGCTAGGGTGCCCATCGTTCCTGAGACCCAGGACGATGGGAGGCAATGGTGCCACGTAACGGAATATGGCGGACCAAATCGGTCGAACAGTCCATTGCGGACACCGACGAACCGGACACCCGGCTGAGAAAGAACCTCAGCGCCTGGGATCTGACGGTCTTCGGCGTCGCCGTGATGATCGGTGCGGGGATCTTCACGCTCACCGCGCGGACGGCGGGTGACCTCGCCGGGCCGTCCGTGGCGGTCGCGTTCGTCATGGCCGGTGTCGCGTGTGGACTCGCGGCGTTGTGCTACGCCGAGTTCGCGTCGACGGTGCCGGTGGCGGGCAGTGCGTACACCTTCTCCTACGCGACCTTCGGCGAGTTCCTGGCCTGGATCATCGGCTGGGACCTGATCCTGGAGTTCTCCGTCGCCGCGGCCGCGGTGGCGAAGGGCTGGTCGGTTTACCTCGAGACCGTGCTGCGGTCCGTGTTCGGTGAGAACGTCAGCACCACGGTGGAGATCGCCGGGGCCACCGCGGACTGGGGCTCGCTGCTCCTCGTGGCCGTGCTGGCGGCGCTGCTGACGGCGGGCACCAAGCTGTCGTCGCGGTTCAGCCTGGTCATCACCATGGTCAAGGTGCTGATCATCCTGTTCGTCATCGTGCTGGGGATCGCCTATATCAACCCGGACAACTACACGCCGTTCGTCCCGCCCGCGGCCGGGCCCGCGGAGAGCGCGGGCGGGCTGGAGCAGTCGCTGCTCTCCGCGCTGGCCGGCACCTCGGGCAGCGTGTACGGCGCGTTCGGACTGCTGGCAGGCGCCTCGCTGGTGTTCTTCGCGTTCATCGGTTTCGACATCGTCGCCACGACCGCGGAGGAGACCCGGCACCCGCAGCGGGACGTGCCGCGCGGCATTCTCGGTTCGCTGGCGATCGTGACCGTGCTCTACGTGGCCACGTCCCTCGTGGTCGCCGGGATGGTGCCGTACCCGGCGCTGGCCACGGACGCCGAACCGGCCGGCCGCAAGACGCTGGCCACGGCGTTCTCGCTGAACGGGGTCGACTGGGCGGCCAACATCATCTCGGTCGGCGCGCTCGCCGGGCTCACCACCGTGGTGATGGTGCTCCTGCTCGGGCAGCAGCGGGTGCTGTTCGCGATGGCGCGGGACGGCCTGCTGCCGCGGCCGCTGGCGAAGACCGGCTCCCGCGGTACGCCGGTGCGGGTGAACCTCCTGGTCGGCGTGGTGGTCGCGATCGCCGCGACGTTCTTCGACGCGGGCAAGCTGGAGGAGATGGTCAACGTCGGCACGCTGTTCGCGTTCGTGCTCGTCTCGGCGGGCGTGATCGTGCTCCGGCGCACCCGGCCGGATCTGCCGCGCGGGTTCCGTGTCCCCTGGGTCCCGTGGGTTCCGATCCTCGCGATCGTGGCGTGCCTGTGGCTGATGCTGAATCTGACCGTACTCACCTGGGTGAGGTTCCTTGCCTGGATGGCGCTCGGTGTGCTCGTCTATTTCGCGTACGGCAAACGCCACGCCCTGCTCGGCCAGGGGGACAAACAGGACTCTTCGGTCACGCAGAGTTAGCTGCTTGGTTCCGCCATGTGGTTGTTGGGACTCGATTAGGTTACCGCTGCGGATCGAAACGGTCACTCCTGTGTGGAGTGGGGCAGGGCCGTCACCCGGACGGGATACAGTCCGGGCGGCCGCCCGCCCTGAACGGGCGTTTCATTTTCCCCGAAGTCCAACCCGCACGGGAGTTCCTTGATGTCTGTGAGTCCGCGATTCGGTCTTCGCGCGTTCGCCGTTTCGGCGTTGGCGCTGGGTGTCCTGGCCGGTTCGGCCACCGCCGCCTCGGCGACCTTCCAGGAAGACCCCCGCGCCGAGATCGTCGACGGCAACGTCGACGAGGGTATGAAGGACGCGTGCCAGAAGGCCGGACTGGACGGTGAGCCGATCGACAAGGGCGACGTCGACTACACCGGTGGCACGCAGGAGGACAGGTTCCTGACGATCACGGGCATCCCGGACGGGGCCGAGGTGACCGGCATCATCGTCAAGGGTGGCGACAAGTACAACCTCTACGTCCCGGGTGAGAAGGGGCTGCCCGAGGAGCCGACCTGGGAGAAGCTGCGGGCGCCGCTGAACAAGGGCGGCCAGATCCCGCAGATCAGCCACTGGTTCCTCTGCGGCACCGTGACCACGCCGACCACGAGCACGACGACCGGCACCTCGGACACCGAGACCACGCCGCCGTCGAGCACCGTCTCCAGCCCGGAGACCAGCACCTCCACCCCCACCTCCGGCGAGACGTCGAGCAGCGCGCCGTCCACCACGGCGACGAGCGGCGGGGGTGCGGTGACCACGACGTCGCAGCCCGCCGTCTCGCCCGCCGGGGACACCGACGACCTGGCCTCGACCGGGTTCGGCAGCGGCTGGCTGATCGGCGTGGGGGCCCTGCTGCTCGCCGGTGGCGCCGCCCTGCTGGTGCTCGCCAGGATGCGCCGCAGGACCACCTCCTGACGGCACTGCCGGGCTGACGGGCCCGGCCCGCTAGGTGTTGCAGCGCGGCTGGCCGAGCAGATCGCCGAACAACGGCACCTGCTCGGCCAGCCGCGCCGTCGTGTCCGCGTCCTCCAGCCCGGCGGCCATCACGACCGCCCGGTCCCACTCGGGATCCGCGACGTAGTCCGCGTGCCTGCGCACTCCCGGCACCCAGCGCCGCCCGCTGATCGGACCGCGCAGCGGGTCAGGCAGCCAGTGGTCCCCGCCGAGCACCAGCGCGCCGGTCGGGCCCTGGACCGCGGGCGGGAGCGCGCCGACGCCACCGTCCGGCAGGTAGCCGATGCCGAGCAGCCTGCCGTCGACCATCTGGTGCCGCCACGTCGTGGCCCCACCGCCGAACGTGTCCGTCCCCCGGCACAGTCCGCGCCAGCGCCCCGCCAGCAGCCCGTACAGCCGGGCCAGCGACTCGTGCGGCAGCACGGCGGGGAAGGCACGCTGGTAGCCCCACTGCAGCGGGGCTCCGCCGGTCAGCAGGCCGATCCGGTCGCGGTCCTCCTCCGGCAGCTCGGCGACCAGCCTGCTCGCCGCGATCACCGACAGCAGGCCGCCGATGTGGTACCCGGCGAGCACCACCCGGGTGTTGGGCTCGGCGAGGTGGACCCGTGCCCGCTCGGCCAGTTCCGGCACGACCTTCAGCGGGTACGACGGCGGGACGGCCGGGTGTGCCGCCCGCGGCCAGAAGGACACCAGGTCGGCGAACGCCCCGAGGTGCCTGCTCCGTTCCGGCCCGGTCGCGGTGGTGTAGACGACCCGGAGCAGCCCGGCGGCCAGCGCGCCGAGCGCGACGACGCCCACCGCCGAAAGCGGGTCCAGCCAGCCCGGCAGCGCGCCGAGTCCGAACCGGACCGCCAGCAGCACCGCGACCCCGGCGCCCATCGCCGCCACCACCGTGAGCACCAGCCGGTGCAGCCACTTGCGTTCCCAGCTCGCCTTGGCCCAGGCCGTCGCGGCCTCCTCGCGGTCCTCGTCCTCCGGCTGGAGCATCCGCACCACCTCGGGGACGCCCCGCCTGCGCCGCCGCAGCGGGATCGCGATGGCGTAGACCACCGCGAACAGCAGCGCGGCGAACGGCAGGGTGGCGCCCCACAGCATGGTGACCAGGGTGTAGCTCTGCGGAAGCCGCAGTGCGGCCGAGTCGATGAGGTGCCGCAGCGCGATGGCCAGCCCGGCGCCGAAGCCGCCCCCGAGCAGGCCGGCGAGCGCGAGCGCCGGAGCGGCGGCCCAGCCACCGGCCCATGGCCGCAGCCGGTGCGGCAGCGCCGCCCACGCCGGCCTGGCCAGCAGCGCGGCGGGCACCAGCAGCAGGGCGAACAGGACGGTGACGCCGAGCAGGCCGCCGCCGACGACGCGCACGGCGTCGTTGGTGCCCCACAGCGACGGCGGCAACGGCGACCGCAGCACGGCGGCCGTCAGCAGCAGGACCAGTCCCACGCCGAGCAGCACCGCCTGCGCGATCGGACCGAGCAGGCCGTGCCACCGCAGCGTCGCCGCCAGCACCGCGAACCCGAGCAGCACCACCGCCACCAGCCAGGCCACCAGCTCCGGGGTCGCCGACGGTATGCGCAGCGGACCGCCCAGCAACAGCAGCGCGACCGTGGCCAGCGCGGACAGCGCGTGCAGGCAGCGCAGCAGGGCTGTGTCGGTGCCGTCCACGAGGTCGTCGCCGGGCAGTTCCGGACCGGGGTGCCGGGCCCGGTCCGGGGCGTTGACCGTCCAGCGGGTCGACGACACGCGGTACAGCACGCCGATCACCAGCAGCAGCGGCACGACGCCGACGGCGGTGCGCACCAGGGCGACGTCCCGTGCCCACGACGGCGCGAACGCCAGGCAGGCGGCACCGGGCGCGAGGCACTGCGCGGCGAGCAGGTCGAGGCTGATCACGGCCAGCTGCGTCACCAGCAGGATCGTCAGCAGCAGCCCGGCCAGCCGCAACAGCCCGCGGCAGGCGGCGCCGACCGCGGCCGCGGTGCGGCTGCCGGACCGCACGGGCGGCAGCATCCAGTGCGCCACGTTCGCCAGCGAGAACGGGAACAGCAGCGCCCACGTCGCCTTGACGGCGCCGCCCGAGGTCATGCGGTTCCAGAGGTAGCCCTCGGTCGTGCGCGGCAGCGACCGGCCGAGGGCCTGCAGCACCGGGCCGGGCGCCGGCCTGCGCAGCCGGTCGGAGGGGCGGATCAGTCTGCCGACCCCGTCGCCGGCCACCTCGACGGTGTCCACGGAGTCCAGCAGCGACTCGCCGCTCGTACCGATCAGCCCCGGGACGCGCAGTTCGACGACGCGGGTGTCGGGCCCGGGAAGGGGCACGGGTACCTCTCCTACCTGGTTCGCGAGAAACGAAGAACGAACAAACAACGGTAGTCTTCATGCGTCGGCCAGGCCGGTTGGCGTGACAGCGAGTCTTGGAGGAATGACCCGAATGACCCCTGAAAGCGTTGCTTCCCGGCACCGGACGGTGGGTGGCGTCGAGTTCGCTGTGGCCGACCTCGGCGAGGCGGAGTTCGGCCGGAAGGAGATCCGGCTGGCCGAGCACGAGATGCCGGGGTTGATGGCGCTGCGCCGCGAGTACGCGGAGGCGTACCCGCTCCGGGGGGCCCGGATCTCGGGCTCACTGCACATGACCGTGCAGACCGCGGTGCTCATCGAGACCCTGACGGCGCTCGGTGCCGAGGTCCGCTGGGCCTCGTGCAACATCTTCTCGACGCAGGACCACGCCGCGGCCGCCGTCGTGGTCGGCCCGCACGGGACCCCGGAGGAGCCGAGGGGCGTTCCGGTGTTCGCGTGGAAGGGCGAGACGCTCGAGGAGTACTGGTGGTGCACCGAGCGGATGCTGACCTGGGACGGCGAGGGTCCGAACATGATCCTCGACGACGGCGGCGACGCGACCCTGCTGGTGCACAAGGGCACGGAGTACGAGAAGGCGGGCGTCGTGCCCGCACCGGAGGCGGACGACCCGGACGAGTGGAAGGTCGTGCTGGAGCTGCTGCGCCGGTCGCTGGCCGAGCGCCCGGGGAAGTGGACCAAGATCGGTGAGGGCGTCCTCGGCGTCACCGAGGAGACCACCACGGGCGTGCTGCGGCTGTATCAGCTGGCGGCCCAGGGGCAGCTGCTCTTCCCGGCCATCAACGTCAACGACTCGGTGACCAAGTCCAAATTCGACAACCGGTACGGCATCCGGCACTCGCTCATCGACGGGATCAACCGGGGCACCGACGTGCTCATGGCGGGCAAGACCGCGGTGGTGTGCGGGTACGGCGACGTCGGCAAGGGCGCGGCCGAGTCGCTGCGCGGCCAGGGTGCGCGGGTCGTGGTGACGGAGATCGACCCGATCTGCGCGCTGCAGGCCCAGATGGACGGCTACCAGGTGAAGCGGCTGGAGACCGTGCTGCCCGAGGCCGACATCGTGATCACCACGACCGGCAACAAGGATGTCGTGATGGTCGAGCACATGGCCCGGATGAAGCACCAGACGATCGTCGGCAACATCGGCCACTTCGACAACGAGCTCGACATGGCGGGGCTCGCGCGGTATCCCGGGATCCGGCGGATCACCATCAAGCCGCAGGTCGACGAATGGACCTTCCCGGACGGGCACTCGATCATCGTGCTGAGCGAGGGCAGGCTGCTGAACCTGGGCAACGCGACCGGCCATCCGAGCTTCGTGATGTCCAACAGCTTCTCCAACCAGGTGATCGCGCAGATCGAGCTGTTCACCCGCAACGCCGAGTACGACCGCGAGGTGTACCGCCTGCCGAAGAAGCTCGACGAGAAGGTCGCGCGCATCCACGTCGAGGCGCTCGGCGGGGAGCTGACGAAGCTCACCAAGGACCAGGCCGAGTACATCGACGTCGACGTCGAGGGCCCCTTCAAGTCCGACCACTACCGCTACTGAGCGCCCGCTGGGCAGTGAAGGCCACCTTCAGTGCGCTGGACGCGGTGAAGGTGGCCTTCACTGCTCGTGACGTAAGGTGCTCGCGTGGGTCGACTGGTGGTGATCGAGGGGCTCGACGGCGCGGGCAAGCGGACGCTGACCGACCGGCTGACGGCCGCGTTGCGGCAGGCCGGGGCCGGGGTGAGCACGCTCGCGTTCCCGCGGTACGGCGCAGACGTGCACGCCGACCTGCTCCGCGAGGCGCTCTACGGCGAACACGGTGACCTCGCCGACTCCGTGTACGGCATGGCCCTGCTCTACGCCCTCGACCGCCGGGACGCCGCCGGGGACATCCGGGCCCGCCTGGACGGCCACGACGTGGTGCTGCTCGACCGCTACGTCGCCTCCAACGCCGCCTACGGCGCCGCCCGCCTGCGCGAGAAGGCGAGCGGCGGGTTCGTCGAGTGGGTGCGCACGCTGGAGATCGACCGGTTCGGCCTGCCGGTGCCGGACGCGCAGCTCCTGCTCCGCGTGGCCCCGGAGGTCGCGGCCGGCAGGGCCGAGGGCCGGGCGCGCGCGGACGCGGACCGGGCGCGCGACTCGTTCGAGTCCGACGGCGGGCTGCAGGCCCGGTGCGCGGAGGTCTACGACGAGCTGGCCGCCACCGGCTGGCTCTCGCCCTGGCACGTCGTGGACGGCGCCGCGGGACCGGACGTCCCGGCGCTCGCCGGCAGGCTGCTCGGCTGACGTGCCCGTGCCGGCACGTCAGTCCGGGAAGTGGCCCAGCTGACCGGACAGCTCGGCGGCGGCCTCCGCCATCGGCCTGACGAGCTGCCGGACACGCTCCCGGGAGAGCCGGTACGACGGCCCGGAGGCGCTCATCGCGGCGATGACCTCGTTGCCGCTGCCGAAGATCGGTACCGCCACCGCGTGCATGCCGAGCTCGAACTCCTCGAAGCACGCCGCGTAGCCGTTCTCGACGATGCGGTTCAGTTCCTCGGTCAGCGTCGCGGGCTCGGTCGTGGTCCGCGGGGTGTACCGCTCGAGCGGCCCGCCGAGCAGCCGCCGCCTGCGTTCGCCGTCCATGTAGGCGAGCAGGACCTTGCCGCTGGACGTCGCGTGCAGCGGCGTGCGCCTGCCCGTCCAGTTGTGCGCGGTCACCGCGGCGGAGCCGTGCGCCTGGCTGATGTTGATCGCGATGCCGTCGTCGGCGACGGCGATGTTCACGGTCTCGCCGAGCGACTCGGCGAGTGTCTGACACGTCTGGTTGCCCAGTTTGGCGAGGTCCATACGGCTCGTCGCCGCCCCGGCGAGGCGCACGATGCCGAACCCGATGGCGTACTTGCCGCGCTCGCCGAGCTGTTCGACGAGCCCTCTCGCCTCCAGCACGCTCACCAGCCGGGAGACGGTCGACTTGTGCACGCCGAGCTCACCCGCGATTTCCGTGATGCCCGCCTCGCCGCTGCGGGCGAGCAGCTCGAGCACGCTGATCGCGCGATCCACGGACTGGACCGGGCTGGTGGTGCTCTTGCCTGGCTCGGAGTTCCGCATAGTGCAACGGTAGTAGTCCCATGCAATCGACTCGGTCACAATACGGCCCCCGCGCAAGTCCGGAGGTCCGCACGGAGGGGCTGGAGGACCGATTCCGGCTGCTCCGATCGGGCTAGTACGGGTGCGGTAGGGCGGGCCGTGTTCGCACACCGTGACAGCAGTGCGAATATGTGTGCTCATGAAGGCACGTGTGCTGGTCGTCGACGACGACCCCGCCCTCGCTGAAATGCTGACCATCGTGCTCCGCGGGGAGGGCTTCGACACCGCGGTGGTGTCCGATGGTTCGCGTGCGCTGCCCGCTCTGCGCGAGCTCAAGCCCGACCTCGTGCTGCTCGACCTGATGCTACCCGGCATGAACGGGATCGACGTGTGCAAGGCGATCCGGGCGGAGTCCGGGGTGCCGATCGTCATGCTCACCGCCAAGAGCGACACGGTGGACATCGTGCTCGGCCTCGAGTCCGGCGCCGACGACTACGTGGTCAAGCCGTTCAAGCCGAAGGAGCTCGTCGCCAGGGTGCGGGCCCGCATGCGGCGCACCGAGTCCGAGCCCGCCGAGACGCTGACGATCGGCGACCTCACGATCGACGTGCCCGGTCACGAGGTCACCCGGGACGGCAAGCCGATCGCGCTCACGCCGCTGGAGTTCGACCTGCTCGTGGCGCTGGCGCGCAAGCCGAGGCAGGTCTTCACCCGTGAGGTCCTGCTGGAGCAGGTGTGGGGTTACCGGCACGCCGCGGACACGCGGTTGGTCAACGTGCACGTGCAGCGGCTACGGTCGAAGGTGGAGAAAGATCCGGAACACCCCGAGGTGGTGCTGACCGTCCGGGGTGTCGGGTACAAAGCAGGTCCCCCGTGATTGAGTCATGAACGAGCGGCTGAACACGATCGGCCGCTCGGCCGCCAGGCTGGCGACCCGGGCGGCGACGTTCGGCAGGCGCCGGATGACCGCCTTCGGTGAGCTCTGGCGCCGCTCGTTGCAGTTCCGGGTGACGGTCTCGACCCTCGCGCTGTCGTCGGCCGTCGTCTTCGTGCTGGGCATGGTGCTGCAGAGCCAGATCACCGAACGGCTGATGGAGACCAAGCGTAAGGCCGCGCAGGCCCAGCTGCAGGTCGTCGTCCAGACCGCGGAGAGCCAGCTGGTCGGCGACACGGGCCAGGAGGAGGGCCTGCGCAACCGGCTGAACAACGCGCTGAAGAAGATCACCAGCAGCTCGGTCGCGACGCAGGACACGTCCAGCTCGGCCGCGGGCGCGTTCGAGCCCGTGCTCGCGGCGGGGGACCCGGACCGGTCGCCCTCGGACACGATCTACGCGGGCCCCTACGAGAAGGTGCCCAGCGGGCTGCGCAACTTCGTCGAGAACAACCAGCAGGCGTGGCAGATCCACACGGTGGGCACCGGCGCCGACCGGACGACCTACCTCGAGGTCGGTGCGCCCGTCACCACCACGTCGCGGCCGCTGCAGCTGTACCTGCTGTTCCCGCTCACCGCGGAGCAGAACACGGTCGCGACCGTGCAGAACACGCTGCTCGTGGGCGGGCTGGTGCTACTGCTCCTGCTCGCCGGCATCACGAACATGGTCACCCGCCAGGTCGTCCGCCCGGTCCGCAGGGCGGCGGCGGTGGCGGAGCGGTTCGCCGACGGCGAACTCGATCGCAGGCTGGACGTGGTCGGCGAGGACGACCTCGCCAAGCTCGCCGTCTCGTACAACGAGATGGCGGCCAGCATCGAACGGCAGATGCGGGAGCTCGAGGAGTTCGGGCAGCTGCAGCGGCGGTTCACCTCGGACGTCTCGCACGAGCTGCGCACGCCGCTCACCACGGTGCGGATGGCGGCGGACGTCCTGCACGCCTCGCGCGAGCAGTTCCCCGCGGGCCTGGCCAGGTCGACCGAGCTGCTCGTGGACGAGCTGGACCGCTTCGAGACCCTGCTCCGCGACCTGCTGGAGATCAGCAGGCTCGACGCGGGCGTCGAGGAGCTCTCGCCGGAGCACGTGGACGTGCGGCCGATCGCCGAGCGGGCCGTGGAGCAGGTCAGCGTCATCGCGGGCAACGTCGGCAGTTCCATCGAGCTGGAGCTGCCCGAGGACGCGGTGATGGCGGAGATCGACGCCCGCCGGGTCGAGCGAATCCTGCGCAACCTGCTCGCCAACGCCGTCGACCACAGCGAGGGCAAGCCCGTGTGCCTGCGGGTGGGTGCCAACGAGTCGGCGGTCGCGCTGACCGTGCGCGACTACGGCGTCGGCCTCCGGCCCGGCGAGGCCGAACTGGTGTTCAACCGCTTCTGGCGGGCCGACCCCTCCCGCAACCGGCGCACCGGCGGCACCGGGCTGGGGCTCGCGATCAGCCATGAGGATGCCCGCCTGCACGGCGGGCTGCTGGAGGCGTGGGGCGAGCCGGACCGCGGGGCGTGCTTCCGCCTGACGTTGCCGCGCCAGGTGGGTGAGGAGATCGGCGAGAGCCCGCTCGGCCTGCCGCCGGACGAGCCGGGTGAACCGGGCGAACCGGACGGTTCGGACGAGCCGGACGGCGTGCCCGCGGGTCCCGGCTCCGCCATCGAGGGCGAGGTCGAGGCTCCCGTCGAGCAAGCTCCGCCCGGGCTGCCCGCACCCGACCGGGAGCACGAGGAGGTCAGGTGAGCCGTATCCGGACCGGACGGTCGCGGGCGCTGCTCGGGGCGATCCTCTGCGTGCTGCTCGCCGGCGGATGCGCGAACATCCCGGCGGAGTCGCAGCCGGAGGCGATCCCGAGGGAGCGCGTCGGCCAGCCGACGCAGGAGGTGCCCGAGCCCGCGATCGGACTGGACCCGCTCACGGTCGTGCGGGAGTTCGTGCGCGCCAGCTCGCAGCCGACCAGCGACTACGCCGTCTCGCGGGCCTACCTCAGCGAGAACGCGCGCAAGGAGTGGCGGCCGGACCAGACCATCACGATCATCGAGGACACGTTCGGCACCGTCTACGCGCCGAGCAGCGAGCAGCCCCCCGACGAGAACGAGAAGCTCGTGACGCTGCGCGGCTTCCACGTCGGCAGGCTCGCACCGGACAGCGCGTTCATCCCGTCGACCGACCCCATCGAGCTGCCGGTGCGGCTGCGCCGCCAGCAGGACGGCCAGTGGCGGATCGTCGACCCGCCGAACAGTGTCCTGATCACCGAGACCGACTTCACCGAGAGCTACTTCCGGGTCCCGGTGTACTTCTTCGCCCCGGACTCCAACGCGCTCGTGCCGGATCTGCGCTACGTCGTCGCGAAGCCGCAGTCCGGCCTGCCCGCGCGGGTGATGGACCTGCTGCTCGGCGGGCCGTCGAACGGGCTCAGCGGAGCCGTCCGGAACATGCTCGGCGACTCGGCCACGCTGGAGAGCAACGTGACGGGCACCGACGACGGCGCCCTCGTCGTTCCGCTGTCCGGCGTCGACGAGCACAGCAGGCAGGACAAGGAGCTGATGGCCGCGCAGATCGTGCGGTCCCTGCAGAACGTCACGACGAGCCGGATCCGGCTGCTCTCCGACGGGACGGCCCTGGTGCCGGGCCACATCGACTGGCGGCCCAGCGAGCTGCCCGCCTACGAGGCGCTGTCGTCGCCCAGCTCGGACCTGCCGGGGCTGATGGTGGTCGGCGGACGGATCCGCTCGCTCGGCACCGGAGCGCCCATCGACGGGCCCGCGGGCAGCGGTGCGCTGAACGTCGAGAGCGCCGCCCAGTCCATCAACGGCGGGCAGCTCGCCGTGGTGGAGCGCGTCGGCGACCGGGCGAGGCTGCGGGTCGGCGACTACGGGCAGACCGGGCAGATCGTGGACATCGACAAGGCGACCTCGCTCAGCCGGCCCAGCTGGCGGCCCTCGGCGTCGACGTCCACGTCGTCGGGCGAGCTGTGGACGGTCGTCAACCAGGAGGAGGTCGTGCGGATCCTGCGGGCTCCGGACGGCACGTGGACACCGCAGCTGGTCAACGCGTCGGAGATCGCGGCGGTCGGCGAGATCACCGCGTTGCGGATGTCCCGCGACGGCGCTCGGGTCGCGCTGGTGGCGGGCGGTCAGCTCATGGTGGCCTCGGTGGTGCGCGGGGCGGACGGCACGTCGGTGACGCTGCGCGCGCCGCGGATCCTGCAGAGCGGGCAGCTGGGCGAGGTCGTCGACGTCGACTGGGTCAGCCAGGACACGCTCATCGTGGCGACCGCGTCCGACTCGGTCCCGGTGGCCAGGGTGCCCGTCGACGGGCTGCGGATGGATCCGTTCAACAGCTCCAACCTGACACCGCCGATGCGGGGCATCACCGCCGCGCCCGGCAGGCCGATCGTGGTGGCCGACGCGGGCGGGTTGTGGACGGCCAGCGACGTGGGCGACGTGTGGCGTCCGCACGCCCAGAGCATGGCCGACGCGCTGCCGTTCTACCCGGGCTGACCACCCGCCCGCCTCGTGAGTGGGAAGCGTGGTGAGAACGACGTTCCGCACGCACGACCCCTCGGGGAGGCTCTTTTTGTCGGTGGCAGGCCCCACGCTGCTCGGATGACGGTGTGGACGACCGCGCGTGCGGCCGGAAGGGCGGCGCTCGACCTGCTGCTGCCCGCCTCGTGCGCGGGCTGCGGCGACCAGGGGGCGGCCTGCTGCCCGTCCTGCGCCGCGACGCTCGCCGGGCGGGAGCTCGTGCGCCGCGTGGCCGCGGGCACCGAGATCCACGCGCTCGCCCGTTACGACGGCGTTCCCCGGCGGCTCGTGCTCGCGTACAAGGAGCGGGGCAGGCGGGACCTGGCCCGGCCGCTCGGCGCCGCCCTCGCCGCGGCGGTGCCGTATCTGCCGGGCGGCCGCCCCGCCGCCGACGGCACGTGGTGGCTCGTGCCCGCGCCTTCCCGCCGGTCGGCGGCCAGGGCCAGGGGCGGGCAGCACGTGCACGCGCTGGCTCGCCGGTGCGCGGCCGAGCTGGCCGCCCGGGGAGTGCCCGCGGCCGTCGCCCCGGCGTTGCGGCTCGGTGCGGGGGCGCGGGACGCCGTCGGGCTCGGTCCCGCCGAGCGCGTGGCCAACCTGGCGGGCAGGGTGCGGGCACGCCCCGCGGGCAGCCCACCACCGGGGACGCCGGTCGTGCTGCTCGACGACGTCGTGACCACCGGTGCGACGGCCGTGACCTGCGCGAACGCGCTGCGTACGGGCGGTGCCGAGGTCGTCGCGACGCTCACCCTCACGGCGGCGGGCTGAGCTCCGGCCGGGCACCTTCCTTCACTCGTTCGAGTGGTTGTGGGCCGGGAACCCGCTCCCGGGGCCACTCGTTGACGGGGCATGAGGCCGACACCGTCCGTGGGTCACCCCGCCGGGGTGATGCGAACGCTCGGTGCGGATCTCGGTCTGCAACAGCTCGGCCCGGTTCCCGCGTGTCCGCGGCATGAAGTCCAGGTGAACCCGCTGCTCCGAACGGGGCTCCGGCGAACGGGGAGCACCCCCTGTCCACTGCGGACGGTGACGGGTTCTCACCGCATGACGTCCCCCGCCCCGGGGGCTGTTCTAACCGCCATCGGCGGGCTAACGTGCTGCGCATCAGCGGTCCCGGCAGACAGGGAGGTGACGAGTCCATGTCCCTAGCGCCGGAGGGGTGCTGAGTCCACGCCCGGTCATCGCGCACGAGACGTCGTGACCGCGGGCCGGTCGTCGTTCACTTTCCCGGCGCTCATCGTTCACCAGTCAGCTCGCAGTCATCAGCGAGGAGGTCGTGTATGGACATCGTCGTCAAGGGTCGCAACGTGGAGGTGCCCGAGCACTATCGGACACACGTCGGCGAGAAGCTGGCCCGGTTGGAGCGCTACGACAGGAAGGTCATCCGCTACGACGTGGAGCTCTTCCACGAGCCCAACCGCAGGCAGGCCAAGAACTGCCAGCGTGTCGAGATCACCGGCAAGGGCAAGGGCCCTGCCGTCCGGGCCGAGGCCTGCGCCGCCGACTTCTACGCTGCGCTGGACTCCGCGGTGAACAAGCTGGAGAACCGGCTGCGCCGCATGCACGACCGGCGCCGGGTGCACTACGGGCGCCGCGCTCCCGAGTCCGTCGCCGAGGCGACCTCCGTGTCCGCGGCCGCCGCCACGACACCGGGGCCCGTGCCGAACGGCCGCAGGCCCGCGGCGAGCACCGCCGTGCTGGAGGCCCCCGCCGCCGACACCGAGGCGGCCGCCGGGTTCGCCGGGGACGTCGAAGTACCCGCCCAGCGCTGGGACGACGGTGTGGCCGACCACGAGCCGGGCCGCATCGTGCGGGAGAAGCAGCACTCGGCGGAACCCATGACCCTCGACCGGGCCCTCTACGAGATGGAGCTCGTCGGCCACGACTTCTACCTGTTCAACGACTCCGAGGTGGGCAAGCCGAGCGTTGTCTACCGGAGGAAGGGCTTCGACTACGGCGTGATCCGGCTCGGCTGACCCGGACCGGAACCGCGGCCCCCACGGCCCGCACGCGTGATCGCGTGCGGGCCGTGTCACGTGCCCGTTCGCGGCACCGTGTGCACTGCGGGCTGCATGTTCCCTACGATGGTGTCAGCGCCGCCTCGCTCGCGGGGGTGGCGTGTGCCGAGTTGCCCGGCGTCCGCCCGGGACGTCAGCACTGTCAGCACGACCATGAGACACAGCTAGTGAGGTCGACCGGATGCTTCTGAACCGCCTGCTCCGCGCGGGCGAGGGCAAGATGGTGAAGCGGCTGCGCCACATCGCAGACCACATCAATACCCTCGAAGACGACGTGCTGAACCTCTCGGACGCCGAGCTCCAGGCGAAGACCGACGAGTTCCGGCGGCGGCACTCCGACGGCGAGTCGCTGGACGACCTGCTGCCGGAGGCCTTCGCGGTCGCGCGGGAGGCCGCGAAGCGCGTACTCGGGCAGCGGCCGTTCGACGTCCAGCTCATGGGTGGTGCCGCGCTGCACCTCGGCCAGGTCGCCGAGATGAAGACCGGTGAGGGCAAGACCCTCACCTCGGTGCTCGCCTGCTACCTCAACGCGCTGTCCGGCAAGGGCGTGCACGTGGTCACCACCAACGACTACCTGGCCAAGCGCGACTCCGAGTGGATGGGCCGCATCCACCGCTTCCTCGGCCTCGAGGTCGGGGTGATCCTGTCGGAACTGCCCCCGCCGGCGCGGCGCGCCGCCTACCACGCCGACATCACCTACGGCACCAACAACGAGTTCGGCTTCGACTACCTCCGCGACAACATGGCGTGGAGCCTGGACGACTGCGTCCAGCGGGGGCACAACTTCGCGATCGTCGACGAGGTCGACTCGATCCTCATCGACGAGGCGCGGACCCCGCTGATCATCTCCGGCCCCGCCGACCAGTCGTCGCGCTGGTACACCGAGTTCGCCCGCCTGGCGCCGCTGATGAAGAAGGACGTCCACTACGAGGTGGACGAGCGCAAGCGCGCCATCGGCGTCACGGAGAAGGGCGTGGAGCTGGTCGAGGACCAGCTCGGCATCGACAACCTCTACGAGGCCGCGAACACGCCGCTCGTCGGCTACCTGAACAACGCGCTCAAGGCCAAGGAGCTCTACCGCAAGGACAAGGAGTACATCGTCCGCAACGGCGAGGTGCTCATCGTCGACGAGTTCACCGGCCGCGTGCTGGCGGGCCGCCGCTTCAACGAGGGCATGCACCAGGCGATCGAGGCCAAGGAAGGCGTGGAGATCAAGGCGGAGAACCAGACGCTCGCCACGATCACGCTGCAGAACTACTTCCGCCTCTACGACAAGCTCGCGGGCATGACCGGTACCGCCGAGACCGAGGCGGCCGAGTTCCACCAGACGTACAAGCTCGGCGTGGTGCCGATCCCCACCAACCGGCCGATGATCAGGGCCGACCAGGCCGACCTGATCTACAAGACCGAGCAGTCCAAGTTCGAGGCCGTCGCCGAGGACATCGCGGAGCGGCACGAGAAGGGCCAGCCGGTGCTCGTCGGCACCACGAGCGTGGAGAAGTCCGAGTACCTGTCGAAGCTGCTGCTCAAGCGTGGCGTGCCGCACGAGGTGCTCAACGCGAAGAACCACCACCGGGAGGCGCTGATCGTCGCCCAGGCGGGCCGGAAGGGCGCCGTCACGGTCGCCACCAACATGGCGGGCCGGGGTACCGACATCGTGCTCGGCGGCAACCCGGACATCATCGCCGACGAGGTCCTGCGCGAGCGCGGCCTCGACCCGGTGGAGAGCTCCGAGGAGTACGAGGCCGCGTGGCCGAAGGTGCTCGAGGAGGTCACCGCGTCGTCGAAGGCGGAGGCCGAGGAGGTCATCGAGCTGGGTGGCCTGTACGTGCTCGGCACCGAGCGGCACGAGTCGCGGCGCATCGACAACCAGCTGCGCGGCCGCTCCGGCCGGCAGGGCGACCCCGGTGAGTCCCGATTCTACCTGTCCCTCGGCGACGACCTCATGCGGCGCTTCAACGCCGCGATGGTCGAGCGCGTGATGACCACCATGCGGCTGCCCGACGACGTGCCGATCGAGCACAAGATGGTCAGCAAGGCCATCAAGAGTGCTCAGACGCAGGTCGAGCAGCAGAACATGGAGATCCGCAAGAACGTCCTCAAGTACGACGAGGTCCTGAACCAGCAGCGCAAGGTGATCTACGCCGAGCGCCGCCGGGTGCTGGAGGGCGAGGACCTGCGGGAGCAGGTGCAGCACATGCTGCGCGATGTCGTCACCGCCTACGTCAACGGCGCCACCGCCGAGGGCTACGCCGAGGACTGGGACCACGAGAAGCTGTGGACGGCCCTGCGGACGCTGTACCCGGTGGGTGTGCGCTGGGAGGACATCGTCGAGGAGAACGAGGACATCGACGCCGACCGGCTGCGCGAGATCCTGCTCGACGACGCGCTCGACGCGTACGACAAGCGCGAGGCCGAGATCGACGGCAAAGTCGGCGAGGGTGCGATGCGGGAGCTGGAGCGCCGCGTCGTGCTGTCCGTCCTCGACCGCAAGTGGCGCGAGCACCTCTACGAGATGGACTACCTCAAGGAGGGCATCGGCCTGCGCGCCATGGCGCAGCGCGACCCGCTGGTCGAGTACCAGCGCGAGGGCTTCGACATGTTCAACGGGATGCTCGAGTCGCTCAAGGAGGAGGCCGTCGGCTTCCTGTTCAACCTGCAGGTGGAGCAGGCCGAGCCCAGCCAGCCCGCGCAGGCGCAGCCCCAGGAGGCCGCGGCCGCCCCGGCCACGGCGGGCGCGCCCGGTGGGACGAGCGGGAACGGCGGCCGTGCCGCGGGCGACGGCAGGCACGCGCGGCCGGTGCCCCCGCAGCCGAAGCCCGAGCCGCAGGGCGACGCGGTCCCGGCCGCGCTGCGCGGCAAGGGTCTCGGTGCGGGCTCGTCCCAGCAGGGCCTGACGTTCTCCGGGCCCGCCGAGGGCGGCGGCGTCGAGTCGCACGGCGCCGGTGACGGCTCCCGTCGTGGCGGCGGTGCCGGTGCCGCGGCGGGCGGTACCCGCCGGGAGCGGCGCGCCGCCGCGCGCCAGGAGGCGAAGAAGAACAAGAAGGGCGCCCGCCGCTGAGCCGGCGCCCGGGCACCTCCGGCCGGTGCGGACCCACGGCGGAGTCCGCACCGGCCGGAGGTTTCTCATCCCGGGATCCCCTCGCCCACCGCTAGGGGCGGACCCCACCCGGTTCCAGCACGCCGAAGTACGTGCAGCACCAGGCACCCGCGCGGTACTGGAAGCGCGCCACGGCCGCCACCGCACGCCTGCCGACATGCGCCGTGCCGCACACCTCGACGGCGCCGGTCGCTGGCCTGCTCGCGTGCACCTTCGGCAGCGTGTACCTCGGGCCCACCACGCGAGCCCGTTCGCGCAGCCTGCGCTGGATCGGTGGGGCCAGCCAGGTGCCGAGCTGGGTGGCCGGTCGGCCCCCGGCGTAGACCTCCAGCAGGGCGGTGAGCAGGCCGTGCACCCGGCGCTTGTCGAGGTCCGGCCTCGGCCGCGGTACGGGCGTCCGCTGTGCGGGCACCTCGGCGAGCAGGTCGTCGAGGCTCAACTGCCCCGCCGGCACGGCCGGCCGTGCCGGGCCGTCGCCGTACCTGATCGGCTCGTACGGTGTGAGCGGGAGTAATCCCCCTGCGGGCGATGTCATTCGCATCCGTTTCTCCTCCGAGATCGCTCGGTACGGGTGGTCCCCCTTCGGCCACCCACTACACAGAGGGGCGAAATCCCGGCACGGCCCCACGAAGCACCCGGTCCGGTGAAAAGCGGGCACGGGGCATCGCGAAGACGGCACCGATCGCGCCGCGCGTGCGTCCGTAGGCTGGGGCAATGCTGCGCGGGATCGTCGTCGACTACGCCGGGGTGCTGACCGAACCGGACGCCGGACGCCTCCTCGCCGCGCTGGAGACCGCCCGGTCGGCGGGTGTGCGGACGGCGCTGCTGTCCAACGCGGAGGGCGGCGGCCCGGTGCGGCGCAGGCTGGCCTCCTGGTTCGACGCGCTGGTGTTCTCCGGCGAGGCGGGGGTGGCCAAACCCGACGCGGCGGCGTTCCGGCTGGTGGCCGCCAGGCTGGACCTGCCGACCGCGTCGTGCGTGTTCGTCGACGACGCGGCGGGCAACGTCGCGGGAGCGGTGGCCGCCGGGATGGTGGGTGTGCATCACGTGTCGGTGCGGGAGACGCTGGCCGAGCTGGCCGCGCTCTTCCCGGGGGTGGTGGAAACCTCTGACGCCGGGTGAGAGGGTCGGCTACGCTCGTGTACTGGATCGTCACGGCGAGCAGGAGTCACGGGATGGCGGACGAGTCGTGGGTGGGAGCCGCTGTGCGGGCGACGCAGCAGCCGAGCGCGACGGAGCAGGTACGGCAGGTTTTCGGGTCGTCGCTGCCCTGGGCGGACGGCACCGAGGCGGGGAAGCCGTCCGCCGGTGGCAGCGGGGCGTTCGGCTCGTGGACCTTCGACCGCGAGGAGATCGACGCCTTGATCGCCCAGTGGGAACAGCTGCTGGAAGACGTCAAGAGCGACAAGTTGGCGGTCGACGCGATGATGAACATCGTTGCGCCCCCGTCCGGAGATGACCCCAGCAACGAATTCGTCGAGACCGTGACAGATGGACTGAGGTCGATGCGGGGATCGAGCGACTCGATGGTGTCGTACATCCAGCATTTTCTTGACCAGCTTCGGGATGCCCGCGACCGCATCGACAAGACGGAGGCGGAGAATCAGTACCCGTTTCAGGCTGCGAATGGGTTGACCGAATGATCCGTTGGTCCCGTGTTCATTCACTGCTCTCCGCTTGCCTCGCGGCTGTACTGATGATTTCCGCTTGCTCCCAGGCAGAACCTGGTACCGCGGAGCCGAGCTCGTCTCCCTCCGGTAATGGAGGCGCGGACAGCCCGTATACGGTGCCGCCCGTCTCGCAGGAGTTGGATGCGACGCCGTATCTGACGAAACCTTGTGAACTCGTGCCCGACACCACTCTGGAAAGTCTCGGTTTCGCTCTCCCCGGGGAACCACTGTCTGCGGAGAACGAGAGCACGGCGGATCTCGTCGGGCCTTCTTGCGGTTGGTGGCTGAAACCCGGCAATACGTTGCTTTCGGTGGGAATCCAGACGGGCAATCGTGAGCACGGCGTCGGTGGGCTGCGCGGACTGCGCGGCGGCTACGAACGCGGCCAGTATGCGTATTGGGAATCCACGAACATCGGTGGCTATCCCGCCGCGTACTACGACATCGACGATGAACGGCAAGAAGGCCGATGCAGGCTTGCCGTCGGAATCGCGGACGATCTGACCTTCTCGGTCTCGGCCGGGGTCTACGAGAACGAGCCACAGCAAGCGTGCTCCACAGTCGAGAAGGTCGCCACCGACGTGATCGGGACGCTGAAGCGGGGGGCATGAGATGACGCTGTTCATGAGCGGTGAGGACATCTACCGCAACTTCAAGTCCGGCCGAGGCACAGAGCCGTTGCAGGCGATCGCCAAGGAGCTCGCCCGGCTCAACGAGACCTACCGGGAACGGGCCCAGTCGATCAAGGCCATCCAGGACCGGATGAGCGCGGCCTGGACGGGGGACGCGGGTGCGGCGGCCAGTGAGGGAGCGGGTCCGCTGATGCTCGCGCTCGAGGAGTCGGCCGGGAACATGGACCGCACGACCGGCGCGACGATGGACCAGTCCGCGGCCTGGCACGACGCCGCGAACTCGGTGGAACCCGTGCCGCCCATGCCGGAGAAGCCGAACCCCTGGACGACCGGCCTCAAGGCCGCCATCCCGGTCGCGGGCCCGTTCATGGCCGCCGACGACATCGACTCCTACCAGGAGGGCGCCGCGGCCCACCAGCGCGCCGCGCAGCACAACGTCGACGTCATGAACTCCTACGCCAACCGGACGAGCGGCAACTCGGACTTCCCCCGCACCTACGGTGTGCTCGAGCCCGGCGGCGCGTCGATCTCCGTCACCAGTTCCACGCCGAGCGCCATCTCCGGCGACACGTCCGCCGTGCCCGAGGCCACCGGCGCGTCCCGGTACGCGGGCGTGCCGCAGACCAACGTCGCCACCGGCGGCCCGGTGGGCACCGGTCCGCACGTGGGCCCCGCCACCGGCGCCGTACCCGGCGGCGGCCCGGTCAACCCCGGCCCCGTGGTGTCCAGCGGGCCGAACGCCGGGGGCGCGCCGCAGGTCCCGGCCGGTCCGCCCCCGGCAAGCACGTCCACGACGGGCACGGCAGGCGGCATGGTCACGCCGGGTGGCGGCGGCCAGACGTCCAACTCCGGCCGGAACGTCCCGTCCCGCACCGGGTTCGCCAAGCCTACCCCGGCCACCGGGACGCGTGGCGGCTCCGGTGGCTCCGGTCCCCGGGTAGGCGGACTCGGCGAGCGCGCCGGCAGCAGGCTCTACGGCCAGGGCGGCGGCACCGCGGGCGGCCGCGGCGCGGGCGGCGAAGGCGCCGGCGGGCGCGCCGCGGGGGAGAGCCCGCGTGGTCTGGCCGGCGCGCGGGGCTCCGGCGCCGGGCTGCCCGGTGGCGCCGCCGCCGCCGATTCCGCCGCCACCCGGGGTGCGGCCGGTGCCCGCGGAGCCGGCGGCATGGCGCCCGTCGGGGCCGGGGCGGGCCGTGGCAGGGGCGACGAGGACGAGGAACACCAGCGCCCGACCTACCTGCAGGAGAACGACCCCGACGCCGTGTTCATCGGCGAGCTCGACAAGACCACCCCACCGGTGATCGGCGAGTGAGCGACCGGGTCGATCTCCCGCTCAGCGCGCTCGCCGGGGTGGTCGCCCGCGAGAACCTCGGCAGCCTGCACCTCGCGCTGCAACCGGAGCCGCTGTGGCTGCCCGGCGAGGAGCGGGAGCGAGCCGGTTCCGCGGTGCACCAGGCGCTGGTCGAGGCGGGTGTCGTCGACGGAAGAGGCAGGCTCGCCGCCGACTTCCTCGACCTGCTCCCGCTGCTCACCAGCGCCTCCGTCGAGTACTACGGCTGGTTCACCGTCGAGGGCGAGACGTGGAGCGTGCTCGGCGCCGCCCGCGGCGTCCAGGGCGTGCTCGCCGTGCGCAGCGGGGACTGGGTGGCGCTCGCTCCCGCCGACCGGGGCCGCCTCGCCGAGCTGGTCGTGGACCAGCTACCCGAGGCCGTCGCGGGCGGCGGCACGCCGCGGAGCGTGCGCGCCAGCGATCTGGAACGGGCGGCGGCGAGGGACCACGGCGCCCTGCCCGAGGACGTGCGGCAGATCGTCACGGTGGTGCGGCGGCCGGTCGCCGGCAGCGGTGAGCTCTACGTCGCCGAGCGCGACGAGCTGGGCCACTACCGGAAGCTGGCACGGCCACTGCACTACGTGGACACCGACTGGGGCCGGTACCTGAACTACACCACCGGCGACGACGACGCGGAGATCCACATCGCGCCCGGCACGCGAGGAGCGCTCGCGGCCACGCTGGAGCGGCTCCGCGGCAGCCTCGCGCCCGGCTAACCGCCGCGGCGCACCAGCTCGAAGCACACCACAGCGGCCGCCGCCGACACGTTCAGCGACTCCACGTCGCCCGGCATCGGGATCGACACCCAGCCGGCCACCAGGTCCGCGACGTCCTCACCCACACCGGTGCTCTCCCCGCCGAGCACGAACGCCACCCGGGACGGCAGCTCGACGTCGAACAGCGACCGGTCGCCCCGGGATCCCAGCGCGTACACGGCGTAACCCGATTCGGTGAGCTGCTCGACGGCGTCCGCCGCCGTCGCGCAGCGCAGTACCGGTGCCCGGAAGGCGACCCCGGCCGAGGCCTTCACCACCAGCGGATCGAGCGTCGCCACCCCGCGGCGCGGGACGACGACCCCGCCGAGCCCGGCGGCGGTCGCCGTGCGCAGGATCATGCCGACGTTGGCGGGGGTGGTGATGCCGTCGAGCACCAGCACCGGCGACGGTGGCCGCCGGTCCGCCAGCGCCGTGACCAGCGGCCGCATGTGGGGCGCGACGACGTCGGCCACCACGCCCTGGTCCTGCCTGCCGTTGCCCGCCAGCACCTTCACCCGGTGGGCACTGGCCCGCTGCACCGCGACGCCCTTCGCCCGCGCCGCCTGCTGGATCTCCGTGGTGGCCGGGCCGCGTGCCGTGTCGGCCAGAATCACCTTGTCGACATCGAGCGTGGGGTCGGCCAGCACCTCCAGCACCGGTTTGCGCCCGTAGACGGTGAGGAAGCGGTCCTTCGGCGAGACGGCCGTGTTGTCGTCACCCACGGCAGGAAGTGTCCCACCTGTGTCAGGATCACCCCATGCCCGACCGCCTCTCCGCGCTGGACGCCTCGTTCCTGTACGTGGAGGAACCCGCGACGCCGATGCACGTCGGCGGGGTCGCCGTGTTCGAGCGGCCGCGCGAGGGCTTCGACTACGACCGGCTGCTGGCGCTCGTCGCGCACCGGCTGACCTACCTGCCCCGGTACCGGCAGCGGGTGGTCTCCGTGCCGGGGCACCTGGCCCGGCCGGTGTGGGCCGACGATGTCGACTTCGACCTCAACTACCACGTCCGCCGCTCGGCACTGCCCGCGCCGGGCAGCGAGGAGCAGCTGTTCGAGCTGGTGGCACGGCTGATGTCGCGCAGGCTCGACCCGGAGCGCCCGCTCTGGGAGGCCTACTTCGTCGAGGGGCTCGCCGGCGACCGGGTCGCGCTCGTCACGAAGACACACCAGTCGATGGTGGACGGGATCGGCACGGTCGAGCTCGGCCAGCTGATTCTCGACACGGTTCCGCACGAGCGCGAGCCGGGCGAGGACACCTGGGTGCCGCGGCGCCTGCCCACGCGGGCCCAGCTCGTCCTCGACGCGGTCGGCGAGGCCGTGCAGCGGCCGGGCGAGGTGGTGGAGAACGTGCGTTCGGCGGCACGGGACGCGGCGGCCACGGCGGACAAGGTGCTCGACGCCGCCGGCGAGGTCGCCTCGGCGCTGCGTGCCGTCCTGCGGCCCGCTCCGGACGGGCCGCTGAACGCGCGCGTCTCGGGTGGCCGGGTCTTCGCCGGGGTCCGCACCGACCTGGACGCCTATCGCGGGGTACGGGCCCGGCACGGCGGCACGATCAACGACGTCGTGCTGGCGGTGCTCACCGGTGCGCTGCGCGAGTGGCTCGGGTCGCGTGGCGTCACGCTGTCGCCCACGGCGACGGTGCGCGCGCTCGTCCCGCTGGCGGTGCTCGACCCGGACGCGACGGAGTTCTCCCCCGCGGGGCTGGTCAACAACCGGGTCGAGCCCTACCTCGTCGACCTGCCGGTCGGTGAGCCCGACCCGGTGCTGCGGCTGCAGCACATCGCGCACGCGATGGCCGAGCACGTCGACGCCGAACGGTCGGTGGCCGCGCGGGCGATGCTCAAGGTCGGCGGGTTCGCCCCGGCGACGATGCACTCGCTCGCGGCCCGCGCCGCGGGGTCGCTCTCCGGCAGGCTGTTCAACGTGCTCATCGCGAACTCGCCGGGCCCGCAACGTCCCCTGTACGCGGGGCACGCCCGGATGGCCGAGATCTACCCGGTCATGCCGCTGGCCAGGGACCAGGCGCTCGCGATCGGGGTGACGTCGTATCACGGAGACGTCTACTTCGGACTCAACGGCGATCGGAAGGCGTGCCACGACGTGGCCGCGCTGGGCGGGATGATCTCCGAAGCGCTCGAGGAACTGGAAGGAACACACTGGTGAGGGTCTACCTGCCGGCCACGATCGGCATGCTGCGGCAACTCGTCGACGAGGGGGAGTTCCGGCCGAGGAGCGGGACCGGGTTCGCGCTCACCCCCGCGCTGCGGGAGTCGTACACCAGCGGTTCCACGGAGGAACTGGAGTACGCCGCGCTGCTCGACGCCGCCCGCGCGTCCCTGCGGCTGCTGGCGGTGGCGCAGGAGCCGAGCGCGGCCGACAGCAAGGAGCCGCCCCGCCGGGTGGTCGTGTCGGCCGACGTCGACGACGTCACGCTGCGGCCCGACCTCGACTCCGCCGTCGTCCGCCTCGGCGGGCCGGTGCGGCTGTCCGACGTCGCCGCCGTGCACGTGGACGCGCCCGAGGCGGAGGAGGCCGTGCGCGCCGCGACGGCGGTGATCGACGAGGCCGACCTCGGGGACCCCGACGCCGAGTTCGCCCTCGGCGAGGTGGAGGACCACGACCTCGCCTGGTACGCCCCGCAGGAACTGCCCTTCTTCCTCGAGCTCATGTAACCATGGGGCGAACCGCCCACAAGGCGGAGGAACAGGAGGCGAGACTGACCATGGACGCTGTCACATCCGTTCCGGTACCGGTCAACGAGCCGGTGCGCACCTACGCTCCGGGTTCCGCCGAGCGCGAGTCCCTGCAGCGGCGGATCGCCGAACTCGAGGCCGACAAGCACGAGCTGACCCAGACGATCGGCGGGCGCCGCAGGCTCGCCGGCGGTGAACCCTTCGACGTGGTCCAGCCACACGACCACGGGCACGTGCTCGGCGTGAGCGCGCAGGCCACGCGCGAGGACGTCGGCGACGCCGTGGCGGCCGCGAAGTCCGCGGCCCGCGAGTGGAGCGAGCTGCCGTTCGACGAGCGCGCCGCGGTGTTCCTGCGCGCGGCCGACCTCATGGCCGGGCCCTACCGCGACACGCTCAACGCGGCCACGATGCTCGGCCAGTCCAAGTCGGTGCAGCAGGCCGAGATCGACTCGGCGTGCGAGCTGATCGACTTCCTGCGCTTCAACGTGCACTACGCGCGGCGGATCCTGGCCGAGCAGCCGAACTCGGTGCCCGGCGCCTGGAACCGCATGGAGTACCGGCCGCTCGACGGGTTCGTCGTCGCCATCACGCCGTTCAACTTCACCGCGATCGCCGGCAACCTGCCCAGCGCGCCCGCGCTGATGGGCAACACGGTCGTGTGGAAGCCGACGCCGACGCAGCAGCTCGCCGCGCACTACACGATGCAGGTGTTCGAGGAGGCGGGCCTGCCACCGGGGGTGATCAACCTGGTGACCGGCGACGGGCACGCGGTGAGCGAGGTCGCGCTCGCCGACCGCGGGTTCGGTGGCCTGCACTTCACGGGTTCGACCACCACGTTCAAGATGCTGTGGCGGCGGATCGCGGACAACCTCGACACCTACGCGAGCTACCCGCGGATCGTCGGTGAGACGGGCGGCAAGGACTTCATCGTCGCGCACCCTTCGGCGAACCAGGACAAGCTCGTGACGGCGATCGTGCGCGGCGCGTTCGAGTACCAGGGCCAGAAGTGCTCGGCGGTGTCACGGGCGTACCTGCCGCGCTCGCTGTGGGAGAACGGCCTGCGGGAGCAGCTCGCCGACGTCACCCGGACCGTGAAGTACGGCGACATCACCGACTTCTCGCTGTTCGGCGGCGCGGTGATCAACGCGCGGGCGTTCGCCAAGCACAGGGATCTGCTGTCGAGTGTGGACAGTGACCCGGCGGTGAACGTGCTCGTGGGCGGTGGCTGCGACGACCAGATCGGCTACTTCGTCGAGCCGACCGTGCTGGTCTCCGAGAACCCGGCCCACACGCTGTTCTCCACCGAGTACTTCGGTCCCATCGTCGCCGTGCACGTGTACGAGGACGGGGACTACGAGCGCATCCTGGAGACGGTGGACTCCAGTGCCGAGTACGCGCTGACCGGTGCCGTCTTCGCCGACGACCGCAGGGCCATCCAGCAGGCCCACCGGGTGTTGCGCTACACGGCGGGCAACTTCTACGTCAACGACAAGCCCACCGGGTCCATCGTGGGGCAGCAGCCGTTCGGCGGGTCGAGGGGGTCGGGCACCAACGACAAGGCGGGTTCGATGTTCAACCTGCTGCGCTGGGTCAGCCCGCGCGCGGTCAAGGAGACGTTCGACGCGCCCACCGACATCACCTACCCGCACATGGGCTGAGCACCGCCACGTGCAGTGAAGGCCACCTTCAGTGCGTTGAACGCACTGAAGGTGGCCTTCACTGCTGGCCGAGGGAGCGGGTCAGTTGCCGCCGGGGAACTCGCCGACCTGGTCGGCGGGCGGGGCCTCGACGTTCACCGGGGCACCCCAGTCGGTGTACTTCATGAGCATCGAGCCGCCCTGGCCCGCGGGCGCTCCGGCCGCCTCCATGACCTTGGCCATGTCCATCGAGACCTGGACGGGCAGGTTGTCGCCGTTCAGCCACAGCTCCATCGGCAGCTTCCCGACCTTGTCCGCGAGCTGCTTCATCTGCTCCTCGGAGACGCCCGCGGCGCCGTACTGGTCGGCGATCTTCGCGAAGTCCAGCTCGATCGTGTAGTGGGTGACGTCCTGGCCGTCGAGGGTGGTCTCCTCGCTGTTCGTGATCTCACCGGCCTGCTTGATCTGGTCCAGCACCTTGCTGGGGTCGCTCTGCTCGGCCATCTGGTCGAACGAGCTGCCCAGCTGCTGCGACAGCGGGTCGGTGCCGTCGGCGGAGACCTTGACCCACTCCTTGCCGCCCATCTGGGCCGCGGCCTCGCCCGGCAGCTTCATGTACATGGTGCGGTCGACGAGGCGCATCTCCATCGTCTGCCCGCCCATGTTCATGGTGATGGCCATCTTGGAGTTGGCGCCGTCGTAGACGCCCTCGCCGTTGGCCGAGATCTTCTGCCCGGCCATGTCCATTTCCATGGTGAACTTCGACGACTTGCTCTGGCTCGTCTGCTCGGACGCCGCCGCCACCAGCGCCTGCGCGTCGCTGAACAGGCTCGAGCCGTTGCCACTGTCGCCGCCCACCGGGCTGGCGGTGCCGCCTTCGGAGTCGCCGCACGCGCCGAGCGCGAGCACCAGCGCGAAACCGCTGGCCGCGAGGGCTGTCTTCCGCATGGAGTTCCCCTTGCTTCGGTTGTTCGTCATCTGTCGCCGCACGGATCGGACGGCGGAACCCCGTTCAGGGTTCCAGGTACGAGCTTCCCCGTCGCTCCCCCGGGCCCGATCGGGCGGCATGCGCACACACTGTAACGGCCGGGGCGGACAAACGGGTCACGTTTCGGCAATTCCCGCCCGGGAGGCGAGCAGCCTGCGCAGCGACTCGAGCCTGCCGGGCCGGGCGGCCCCGCTCGCGACGACGTCGTCGAGCGCGCAGTCGGGATCCTCGGGCGGGCCGAGGTGACCGCAGCCGGACGGGCACTCCTCCGCCGCCTCGGCGAACTCGGGGAACGCCTCGACGATGTCGTCCGCGGTCACGTGGGCCAGCCCGAACGACCGCACTCCCGGCGTGTCGACGACCCAGCCGCCCTCCGGCAGCGGCAGCGCGACCGCGCTCACCGACGTGTGCCTGCCCTTGCCCACGGCGCTGACCACGCCGGTCGCGAGATCGGCCTCGGGGACCAGGCGGTTCACCAGGGTCGACTTGCCGACCCCGGAGTGCCCGACGAGCGCGCTGACCCGTCCCCGCAGCCGCTCAGCGAGCTCGGCGGGCTCCTCGTCGTGCCGGGTGACGACGGCGGGCACGTCGAGGTCGGCGTAGGAGGCCAGCAGCTCCTCCGGGTCGGCGAGGTCGGCCTTGGTCAGGCACAGCACCGGTTCGAGCCCGCCCGTGTAGCACGCGACGAGGCAGCGGTCGATGAAGCCGGTGCGCGGGGGCGGATCGGCGAGCGCGGTGACGATGAGTAACTGCTCGGCGTTGGCGACCACGACCCGCTCGTACGGGTCGGTGTCGTCGGCGGTGCGGCGCAGCACGCTGGTGCGTTCCTCGACGCGGACGATCCGCGCGAGCGTGTCCGGCTTGCCGCTGACGTCGCCCACGAGGCCGACCCGGTCACCCACGACGACGGGCGTGCGCCCCAGCTCCCGCGCGCGCATCGCCGTGACCCGGCTGCCGGGGTCGTCCGCCACGGCGCAGGTCCAGCGCCCCCGGTCGACGGCCGTCACCCTCGCGGGCACGGCGTCGGCATGGGCCGGACGGCGCTTGCTCCGGGGCCGGGTGCCCTTGCCCGGGCGCACCCGGACGTCGGACTCGTCGAGCTCGCGCCAGTCCCTGCGGGCCAAACTGTCACACCCTCCTGGTTGGTTGACACCTGTACCGATGATCCCCCATCGCCCTCGCCACGGCTCGGTAACCGTGTCACGATGGCGCCGGGACGACCAGAAGGAGGCCATGCGATGTGCGGCCGCTACGCCGCCACGAAGGATCCGGCCACGTTGATGGCCGAGTTCGACGCGGTGGACGGCACCGAGGGCCACGCGCCCGCTGCGGACTACAACGTCGCGCCCACGAAGAAGGTCGTGAGCGTGGTCGAACGCCACCCCAGGGACGCCGACGGCGAGGTCCTCGAGGACGAGGCCCCCGTGCGCAGCCTGCGGGTCATGCGCTGGGGGCTCGTGCCGTTCTGGGCGAAGGACACGTCGGTCGGCAGCCGCATGATCAACACGCGGGCGGAGACGGCGAAGGAGAAGCCGGCGTTCCGCAAGGCGCTCTCGCGCCGCCGCTGCCTCGTCCCTGCCGACGGCTGGTTCGAGTGGCGGGCCGCCGCCGAGAACACGGGCAAGGGCGGCAAGAAGGCGCCCAAGGAGCCGTTCTTCATGACCACCAGGGACGGGTCGTCGCTGGCGTTCGCCGGCATCTGGGAGACGTGGCGCGACCCGAAGGGCGACCCCGACGACCCGCCGCTGGTCACCTGCTCGGTGCTGACCACCGACGCGATCGGCCAGCTGGCCGACATCCACCACCGCATGCCGCTCGTGCTGCCGAGGCAGCGCTGGGCAGGCTGGCTGGACCCGGACCGCACGGACGTCGAGGGCCTGCTCGACCCGCCGGGGCTCGACGTCGTCGACTCGTTGGAGCTGCGGGCGGTCTCGACGAAGGTCAACAGCGTGCGCAACAACGGTCCCGAGCTGGTGGAGCGCGTCGAACCGCGGCCCGCGGACCTCGACGCGGGGCTGTTCGAGGTCCCCAACCCCTCATGACCCGGGCCCGCATCGAGACCCCGCACGGCCCGGCGTGCGCCGAGCTGCACTGCGCCGAGGAGGGAACGGCGGGCCTGCTGCTCGGCCACGGCGCGGGCGGTGGTGTCGGTGCGCCCGACCTCGTCGCGGCCACGCGCGCGGCCCAGCAGGTCGGGGTGCATGTCGCGCTGGTCGAGCAGCCCTACCGGGTGGCGGGCCGCAAGGCTCCGGCGCCGGCGAAGCAGCTCGACACGGCGTGGCTCGCCGTGGCCGAGGAGCTGTCGGCGACCTGGTTCGACGGCCTGCCCCTGGTCTTCGGCGGGCGCTCGTCCGGGGCCAGGGTGGCCTGCCGCACCGCGGCGAGCGGGCAGGCGGCGGCGGTGCTCTGCCTGGCCTTCCCGGTGCACCCGCCGGGCAAGCCGGAGAAGACCCGGCAGCCCGAGCTGGACGGCGTCGAGGTGCCGACGCTGGTCGTGCAGGGGGAGCGGGACCCGTTCGGCAGGCCGGAGGGTGGTCCGCACCACGAGATCGTGCTGCTGCCCGGTGACCACAGCCTCAAGGCGGACCTGGACGGGCTGTCCAGGGCGGTGGCCGAGTGGCTGGCCCGCGTGCTGCGCCCCTACGCCGCCTGAAAGCCCGGTCAGCGTCCCTCGGCCGGGAGCCGCGTGGCGATCGGAGCCACGGTGGCGCCGGTCAGGGCGACCAGGTCCGCGGGCGACAGCTCGATCTCCAGGCCTCTCCGGCCGCCCGAGCAGAGCACCGTGCCGAACGTCTCCGCGGAGACGTCCACCACCGTCGGCAGCCTGCTGCGCTGGCCCAGCGGGGAGATGCCACCCAGCACGTAGCCGGTGGCGCGCTGGGCCGCGGCGGTGCCGGCCATCCGCGCCCGCTTCCCGCCGACGGCGGCGGCGAGGGCCTTGAGGTCGAGCTGCCCGGTGACGGGCACCACGCCGACGGTCAGCCTGCCGTCCACGTCCGCGACGAGGGTCTTGAAGACGCGCTCGGGTGCCACGCCCAGCGCCTCGGCCGCCTCGAGGCCGTACGAGTCGTGCCTCGGGTCGTGGTCGTAGGTGTGCAGCGAGTGCTCGACCTTCCGTTTGGCCAGCAGCGCGGTCGCGGGAGTGCCCTTTCCAGCCACGTGCGGATCGTAACGCCGGTCACGTCCGGGGGAATTCCGGCGCCGGGCCGCCGCGTTGGACCCCACGTGCCGACCACGCTGACCAGAACCGCACGCCGTTCCCGCGTATCCTCGGGGGCGTCATATGCGCACCCGGCTACGGGTAGGCCACGCCGGCGCGCCGGCGCCGATCGAGAAGGGAACGGTTTGCCGAGCACGCAGAATTCCGCTGACACCGAGGCCACCGAGCCCACCCAGGGCACTCGGGCCCCGGAAGCGACCGAAGGCACCGAGATCGGGTCCGGGACCGACGGGCAGCAGTCGGGCGACGAGCTCACCGAGCGCTTCGAGCGCGACGCGATGCCGCTGCTCGACCAGCTGTACTCGGCCGCCATGCGGATGACCCGCAACCCGGCCGACGCGGAGGACCTCGTCCAGGAGACGTACCTCAAGGCGTACGCGGCTTTCTCGTCCTTCAAGCAGGGCACCAATCTCAAGGCCTGGATGTACCGCATCCTGACCAACACCTACATCAACGGCTACCGCAAGCGGCAGCGGCAACCCCTGCAGCAGCCGACCGAGGAGATCACCGACTGGCAGCTCGCGCAGGCGGAGAGCCACACGTCGAGCGGCCTGCGCTCGGCCGAGGTCGAGGCGATGGACAACCTGCCGGACACCGACGTGAAGGCCGCGCTGCAGCAGCTGCCGGAGGAGTTCCGGCTGGCGGTGTACCTCGCCGACGTCGAGGGCTTCGCGTACAAGGAAATCGCTGAGATCATGGACACACCCATCGGCACGGTGATGTCGCGGCTGCACCGTGGCCGGACCCAGCTGCGCCAGCTGCTGGCCGACGTCGCCACGGAACGGGGCTTCATCCGTTCTGCCCAGCAGGAGGTGGCGGGCCGATGAGCACGCACGGTGAATCGGACAAGTCCCGGAAGGTCCACTGCGAGGAGGCGCTCGCGGAGATCTACCTGCTGCTCGACAAGGAATGCAGCCCCGAGCGTGATGCGCAGCTGCGCAAGCACATCGAGGACTGCCCGCCGTGCCTCGAGGAGTACGGCATCGACGAGCAGATCAAGCAGCTGCTGGCCCGCAAGTGTGGCGGCGACCATGCTCCGGCCGAGCTGAAAACCCGCCTGCGGGCGTCCATCCGGCGGACGGTCGCGGAGCGGGGCGGGTTCACCGTGGAGCGCACCGACGTGCACGTGGAGCGCCAGGTCACGGAGTGAGGCCCCGGACGTGAGAGGGCCCCGGCAACCGGTGCCGGGGCCGCGCCACTCGTCAGGAGTTGGGCTTCTTGCCGTGGTTCGCGCTGTTCTTCTTCCGCGCGCGACGCTTCCTGGCTCGCTTCGACATCCGTCACTCCTCGTACTGGTGCATGCCTGTGCCGACTAGTCTGTCATGCGAGGATGTCTTCGCCGGGAGGGGCGCCCCAGTCCATGACCACGCTCGCCGACCTGCTCGCCGACAACACCGGCCTTTCCGGCGAGGCCGCCGATCACCTGCAGACCGTGGTCGCCGAGTGGCAGTTGCTCGCGGACCTCTCGTTCGCCGACTTCCTGCTCTGGGTCCCGGTCGACGAGGGTGAGGGCGACTTCGTCTGCGTGGCGCAGGCGCGGCCCACCACGGCGCCCACGGCGCATCCGGAGGACGTCGTCGGCACCCGGTTCACCGTCGCCGACCATCCGCAGCTGGCCAGGGCGATGCGGGAGGTCCGCATCTGCCGCGAGGAGGAACCGCACTGGTACCGCGACCTGCCGATGCGCAGGGAGGCGGTCCCGGTGAAGTTCGGCGACGACGTGATCGCGGTGCTGAGCCGGGAGACCAACCTCGCCTCCCCCCGGGTGCCGAGCCCGCTCGAGATCGCCTACCTGGGCAGTGCGGCCGACCTGTGCCAGATGGTCGCCGACGGCACGTTCCCCAGCCCCGACGCGAACACCGACGTGCACACGAGCCCCCGTGTCGGCGACGGGCTGATCCGGCTCGACCAGTCCGGGACCGTGGTGTTCGCGAGCCCCAACGGCCTTTCGGCCTACCACCGGATGGGTCACGAGTCCGATCTGCTCGGCACGCGGCTCGCGCCGCTGACGCGGTCGCTGATCCGCGACCCGTTCGACGCGACGGAGGTCGCGCACCGCATTCTCGACGCGCTCGACGGCAAGCCCGGCAGCCGCACCGAGGTCGACTCGCGGCGCGGCGCTGTCGTGCTGTTCCGCGCGCTCCCGCTGCGCCCGGCGGGCCGCGCGGCGGGAGCGCTCGTACTCGTGCGCGACGTCACCGAGGTGAAGCGGCGGGACCGCGCGCTGCTGTCCAAGGACGCCACCATCCGGGAGATCCACCACCGGGTGAAGAACAACCTGCAGACCGTGGCGGCGCTGCTGCGCCTGCAGTCGCGGCGGACGCCGAGCCCGGAGGCGCGGCAGGCGCTCAGCGAATCGGTGCGCCGCGTCTCGTCGATCGCGATGGTGCACGAGGCGTTGTCGATGTCGGTGGACGAGCGGGTCGACCTGGACAAGCTCCTCGACAACGTGCTGCCGATGGTCGGCGAGGTCGCGACCGCCGAGTCGCAGGTCACGCTGTCCCGCACGGGCTCGTTCGGCGTGGTGGTGGCCGAGATCGCCACGCCGCTCGTGATGGTGGTGGCCGAGTTGGTGCAGAACGCCGTCGGCCACGCGTTCGCCAACGGCAGGCCCGGCAGGGTCGAGATCGTGGTGGAGCGGTCGGCCCGCTGGCTGGACGTCCTCGTGCGGGACGACGGCAAGGGGCTGCCGCCCGGCTTCTCCCTGGAACGCGCCGACGGCCTGGGGCTGCAGATCGCCAGGACGCTGGTGGAGTCGGAGCTGCGTGGCTCGCTGTCGCTGCGGGCCGTGCGTGAGGACGGGACGACCCTCGACGGCGCCGCGGGTGCGGGCCGGAGGGCGGCGGGCACCGAGGCGGCCCTGCGCATTCCGCTCAGCCGCAGGCTCTGAGAGCCCGGGAAGGTTCTGCGGCTCCGAAACCCGTGGGCCGGTGGCCCGGAACGTTTCGAGGGCCGGCACCACAATGGGTGCCGGCCCTCGCAAAACCTTTCGTCTCGTGCGCGAAATGCGCACTAGCCGAAAGTTTGTCGCCTGTGTTCTGCTGCGTTCAGGCGTTGCTCCGCGTGCCGATCTGAGCCCGGCGACGCTTCAGGGCGCGCCGCTCGTCCTCGCTCATGCCGCCCCAGACGCCGGCGTCCTGGCCGCTGGCCAGTGCCCAGGCCAGGCAGTCGGACGCGACGGTGCAGCGGTGGCACACGGCCTTCGCCGCGGCAATCTGCGAGAGCGCGGGCCCGCTCGTCCCCACGGGGAAGAACAGTTCGGGGTCCTCGTCTCGGCAGGCCGCGCGGTGGCGCCAGTCCATTTCTGTGAGCTCCTTATTTCGGCGCGGCAGCCCGCGCCACAGTCGTCATGGCGGTCGTTTTCTGGGGTGCTTGTGAATGCTTTCACGAAGCACCGAGTTGGACAAGGGTTTTCCGGCGATCGGTGAGTCAGCTCACCCGCCCGTGCGACTGGCCTGACCTGCGGATATAAGGCCGAAACCGGCTTTGTGGGGGCGCGCACGATGCGGCGAACGGAGCCTCTCCGTCGATGAGCGGCAACGCTGAGTTTGCCCCGAACGATCAGTGATCGTTCAGACCGCGACGGTGAGCGCGCGGGGCACGCTCCGGAACTCCACCCGGGTCCGCTGGCCGACCAGATCCCCGTCCACCTGGAAGTTTACCGGCTCCTCGGCGACGATGCCGATGATCGGCAGGTCGTCGTGCCGCAGCAGGTGCCTGCCGCGGTGCCTGCCCCGCACCCGCAGCGCCTGCCGGACGTGCCGCAGCACGCTGGGCAGCCCGAGGCCGCGCAGGGCGAACAGGCCGAGGCCGGTGTCGAAGGAGCACTCGGTGTTGAGGTGCACCGGGCGAGCGCCCAGGTAGCTCCAGGGGTCGGTGTTGGAGACGAAGGCGGTGAGCACCTCGGCGGGTTCCGCGCCGGGCAGCCGGACCGTGAGCCGGGGCCGGCCGAGCGGGGGCCGCAGGTAACAGGCGACGGCCGTGCGCAGGTAGAGCGAGGGGCCGGTGCGCTTGCCCCGGCGCCGGTCGACCCCGGCGACCACGTCGGCGTCCCAGCCCATGCCCGCGTTGAACGTGAACCAGCGGTCGTCCGCCAGGCCGAGGCCGACCTGCCTGCTGCTGCGGTCCTCGATCGCGTGCAGCAGGCGGTGGGTGGCCTCGACGGGATCGCGGGGCAGGCCGAGGGCCCGCGCGAACACGTTGGCCGAGCCGCCGGGAACGACGCCGAGCATGGGCACGGAGTCGAACCGTCCCGGCGCGCCGCCGGTGTCCGCGAGCAGCCCGTTGACGACCTCGTTCACCGTTCCGTCGCCGCCGTGGGCGACGACGAGGTCGAGCCCGTCGCGCGCCGCGGCACGGGCGACCGCCATCGCGTGACCCCGGTAGTCGGTCTCGACGACGTCCAGCTTCACCTGGCTCGCCAGTGCGTGCGCCAGCACGTCACGGCCACCGGGCGTGGTGGCGGTGGCTTGCGGGTTCACGACGAGAACGGCACGCACTACTGCAGAGTAGGCGACGTGCGGGGGACGTCGCCGGGGCCGACCGGAGTACTTCCGCGATCCTCGTCACGGTGCCCGGAGCCGTTCTCCACGGCTGTCCACGATCTCGTTCCCTGTGCCGGCTGCCCTCCGATCCTGCGAACGACAGTGCTGTCGAACCGACCGCCGCGACAAGTGCACCCCGGGCCGACCGCCCGCTCATCGACGACTTGCCAGCATCTTCACTCGCGGGACGGGCACGGGAAAACGGCCGACCGGGTGGCATACCATCGAAGGCGTTCACCCTCGGTCACCTGAGTCCTGGAAGGCCGGTACGCGTGCCGCTCGCCGACAAGTTCTCCCCGGCGCCGCGCGAGGTCCGTCTCGCCGGCGCGCTCACGGTGCTGCCCGGGCTGGCGCTGCTGGCGGTCGGTGCCGGCATCGCCGTCGACTCGCTCGGCAGGCCGTCGGCACCGGGCAACAACGTCTACGCCGAGGTCGCGTACTACGCGGTGCTCGCGCTGGGCGTGCTGGCCTGCGCGGCCGGGTTGCTGCTCGGCAAGACCTGGGCCCGCTCGCCGTCCCTCGTCGTCGCCCTGCTGCTCGTCGGCGTCGGCTGGTACACGACGGGCCCTTCGGCCCGCCCCGAGTTCGGCCTCCCGTTGATGGTGGTGGGCGTGCTGGTGGTGGTGCTGCTGTTCCGCAGGCCGGCGCGGGCGTGGGCACTGGAGCTGCGTGAGGGGGAGACCGAGGACGAGGCCGCCCGCCGCGGCGGGGCCGAGGGGCGCGCGGCCGAGCGCGAACAGCGCGGCGAGTGACCCGCCCGGCCGCTCAGCCGCCCGCCGCCAGCGCGCGGAGCGGCTCGTCGGTCAACCGGAACACGGTCCACTCGTCCATCGGAACGGCGCCGATCGACTGGTAGAACCCGATCGCCGGGGCGTTCCAGTCGAGCACCCACCACTCCAGCCGCGCGTAGCCCCGCGCGACGCACTCCTCGGCCAGTGCGGCGAGCAGTGCCCTGCCGAGCCCGGAACCGCGGTGTGCGGGCCGGACGTAGAGGTCTTCGAGGTAGATGCCGTGCACCCCGCGCCAGGTGGAGAAGTTGAGGAACCACAGGGCGCACCCGACGACCTCGCCGCCGACGTCGGCGACGTGCCCGAACAGTGCCGGATGCTCGCCGAAGAGGGCGGCGTGCAGCTGCTCCGCGGTCAGCCCGCACTCGTCCGGCGCCTTCTCGTACTCGGCCAGTTCGTGCACGAGCGCGACGACGGCCGCGACGTCGGACTCGCGGACCCGCCGGATTCGGTCGTCCATGGCTTGCGAATATAGCCGACCATCTGCTTGGCTACCGACGAGTAACTTTTGGGAGGGGACATGGCTGCCAGTCCGACCTACGCGCTGTGGAACAGGGTCGCCGGCCTGCCCGGCGGCACGCGGCTCTTCTCCGCGGCGCTCTGCCTGCGGGTGCCCTACTTCCGCACCGTGCTGCCACACGTGCGCGAGATGCGGCCGGGGCGGTGCGAGGTGGGCGCGCCGAAGTGGTGGGGCGTGCACAACCACATCGGCACGTTCCACGCCATCGCGGCGTGCAACCTCGCCGAGCTGGCGATGGGCATGCTCGCCGAGGCCACGATCCCGGCGACGCACCGCTGGCTGCCGAAGGGGATGACCGTGTCCTACGTCGCGAAGGCCGAGACCGGGCTGACCGCGGTGGCCGAGCTGCCGGAGCTCCCGGAGTTCGGTGACGAGGGGATGGACGTGGCGGTGCCGGTCACCGTGTCGGACAAGCGCGGCAAGCCCGTGGTGACCGGCACGATCACGATCTGGGTGACGCGGAAACCCCCGCGCCGGTCGTGAGTGCTCAGCCGTAGGGCCGCAGGGCCACCAGCGTGTCCTGTTCCAGCGTGTTGCGGCCGGACTCCGACGGGAGGCCCAGCCGGCGGTCCAGCACCCGGCCCCAGCCGCCGCAGCCGGTGGTGGCGGGCATCGCCAGCTGCTCGTCGATCGAGCGGAAGCGCAGCACCGGCGGGTCCACCGAGACCACCTCGGTGGGCCCGACCTGCTGGATCTCCGAGTGGATCGGCTCCCGCGCCGTGCCGATCGCGCAGTCGCCGGGCAACAGCCGTCCGGCCAGCTCCGCCGTCAGCGCGATCTCGCCCTTGCGGTCGGCGTTGGCCTCGAAGTCCGAGTAACCACCGTAGGCCAGCCGCAGCGTGCCGCCCGGCAGACCGGGCAGCGTCGTCGGTCCGGCGCGCAGTGCCCCGAACACCTGGGCGTACCGGCCTTCGAGCGTGCCCTCGGCGAACGTGAGCCGCATCGGCGCCAGGCGCAGGTCCCGGACGTGACCGAACGACAGCGTGCCGGTCGAGACGAGCACCTCGCACCGCCAGCGGGCGGGGTCGGCGCCCTCCGGCAGGGCGGGGCAGTCGGCGAAGTCGAAGGCGGGCGGGGGCGTGGCGGCCGAGGCGGGCAGTGCGATGGCGGCCACGACCGCGGCGGCCACGCCCAGTGCGGCGACGGAACGGAACAGGCGTTGTCTCATGGCCTCGAGCCTGGTGTGCCCGGCACCGCGCGGCATCGGGGTTGCCCTGGAGTCGGCCCCTGGTTCGGACCCCGGCCCGTCGCTGGGCCGAACGAGTGAACTTAACACCGTTTACCCAGGTCGGGTGAACCCCGTTAACTAGCGGTATTGCCCCACGTCGCCGCCGGTCGGGAACATGCCTGTCATGCGCTTCTCCCTGTCCCGCAGACGCTTCCTCGGCTACACCGCCCTCAACTCGGCGGCGGCGCTCGGCCTGACCACGATCACCACGCCACGGGCCGCCGCGCAGCAGGACTCGGCCCCCGGCTTCTCGCCCGCCGTCGTGATCGGGACGGGGTACGGCGCGGCCGTCACCGCGCTGCGGCTCGGCGAGGCGGGCATCCCGACGCTCATGCTGGAGATGGGACAGCTGTGGGACACGCCTGCCGCCGACGGCCGGATCTTCTGCGACATGCTCAACCCCGACGCGCGGTCGATGTGGCTGAAGGACCGCACGGAGATGCCGCTCGCGAGCTTCCTGTGGTTCGGCATCAACCGGGACATCGAGCGGTACACCGGTGTGCTCGACCGCGTCCACTACGGCGACATGTCGGTCTACCTCGGCCGGGGCGTCGGCGGCGGGTCGCTCGTCAACGGCGCGATGGCCGTCACCCCGAGCCGGTCGTATTTCGAGGAGATCCTGCCCGGCGTCGACGCCGACGAGATGTACGGCACGTACTTCCCGCGGGCCAACGCCGAGCTCGGCGTCAACCACATCCGCCCGGAGTGGTTCGAGACGTGTCAGGCCTACAAGTACGCCAGGGTGTCCCGCAAGCACGCGGAGAAGGCCGGGTTCGCGACGACGTTCGTGCCGAGCGTCTACGACTTCGGGTACATGGAGCGCGAGGAGGCGGGCGAGGTGCCGCGCTCGGCGCTGGGCTCCGAGGTGATCTTCGGCAACAACCACGGGAAGCGCTCGCTGGACAAGAGCTACCTGGCCGCCGCGCTCGGCACCGGCAACGTCACCATCCGGACGTTGCGGGAGGTGCGCGGCATCAGCCGCCGGTCCGACGGCACGTACGCGCTCACCGTGCGCAGGCTGGGCACGGACGGCTCGGTGCTCGGCACCACCGAGATCGGCACGCGGTACCTGTTCCTCGGCGCGGGCAGCATCGGCTCGACCGAGCTGCTGCTCCGGGCGCGGGACACGGGGACGCTGCCGCTGCTCGGCGAGGAGGTCGGCCGCGGCTGGGGGCCCAACGGCAACGTGATGTTCGGCCGGGCCAACCACATGTGGGACCCCACCGGGTCGACGCAGTCCGGCATGCCCGCGCTGGGCATCGACGCCTGGGCGGACCAGTCGGTGTTCGCCGAGGTGGCGCCCGCGCCCGCGGGCACGGAGACGTGGCTGTCCCTCTACCTCGCCATCACGAGGAACCCGGAACGGGGCCACTTCACCTACGACGCGGCGAGCGACTCCGCCCGGCTGCACTGGACGGCCGAGCAGGGCAAGCCGTCGATCGACGCGGCGAAGGCCGTCTTCGACGAGATCAACCGGGTGAACGGCACGATCTACCGGTACGACCTGTTCGGCGACACGAGGGCGTTCGAGAACCGCTTCACCTACCACCCGCTGGGCGGGCTGGTGCTCGGTGCGGCGACCGACGGCTACGGGCGGGTGCGTGAGTACCCGAACCTCTATGTCACCGACGGGTCGCTCATCCCCGGCAGCACCGGCGTGAACCCGTTCGTCACCATCACCGCGCTCGCCGAGCGCAACATCGAGCGCATCCTCGCCGAGGACCTCTAGCCCTTGGGGTACGTTCAGCGCAGCTGGTAGGCGTCGATCAGGGTCTGCTCGACCGTGCTGCCGTCCCGGTTGACCGCCGTCGCCCGCAGCGACACCGTGCTCGCGCCCACCGGGTGGTGCAGCAGGAGCCGCGCGTTGCCGTCCACCTCGGCCGCCGTCCACGTGTGCCCGTTGTCGTAGGACACCTCGGCGTCGAGCCGGGCGGGCGTCTCGGTCCGGGCACTCGCCTGCTCCTGCACCGCGACCGGAACGGTGAACGGTCTGCCGGACGGCGCCGAGTTGTCGTCGTCGAGCTCCGGGAAGTACCGGATCGTCCACACCGGCAGCCGCGTCGGCTCCTCCGTGTGCCCCGAGCGGAACGTCCACGAGGCGGCCACCCGCGCACCGACGTCGAACAGCGGGCCGCGCCCGCCACCGGCAGCCAGCCGGTACTCGGCTTCCTCCGCGGGCACGGTGAACACTCCCGATCCGGCGACGCTGTTCTCGCCGATCAACTCGCCTTCCCGGGAGAGGCGGGTGTACGTGCCCTCGTCCGAGGAACGGCCCCAGTTGCCGCCGCGGTCGCCGAACAGGGGCGTGTTGACGTCGATCGTGTCGCCGTTCCGGACCACCCACTGCTGCGGGTTGCAGGTCAGCGGCAGCACCGGCCCGAACACCGCGTAGTTCATCGACTCCTCGTACTCGCGGCCCGGTTCGTACTGCTCCTGCGGGGACTCCAGCGTGGTGATCAGCCTGCCGGTCTCCGCGTCGGAGGTGTACAGCCACCTCTTCCAGTCCACCGTCCCGTCCCCGGTGTTGTAGTACTCGGTGCGGACGGCCGGGATCCCGATGTCGGTGAAGTTGGCGACCCCGGTGTCCCACCCCAGGTGCGGCACCGGAGCCGGGCCCGCCTCCCCCGTGGTCCGGGGCCGTGGGGTGCCGTAGTCCACCCGCACCGTGGCCAGATCCTCCGGGCGCACCAGCCGGACGAACCCGGTCGGTACGCGGCCGTACTCGTACCACGCGAGGCCGTAGAGCGCGGTGTTCCCCGCCGCCGTCCACTGGGTGCTGACGAGCGCCCGCAGCTTCTCGTGCGGCAGGTCGGGGCCGAGGTGAGCCATCCGGATCCGCTCGACCGGCCCGCTGAAGACGACCAGGTGAAAGGTCGCGTCCCGGCCCGCGATCGGGCGGGTGTAGGACACCTCGCCGAGCCGGGCGGTCGCGTCCGGCTCGGGTGGCGTGACCCGCACGGGTTCCGCCGCGCGGGCGTCCAGGTCCACGGTGATGTCCCGGTCGAGGGTCAGCTGGGGGTACGCGAGCAGGTGCCGGTGCACCGTGCCGTCGTCGGCCTCGGCGGGGATGAGGGTCTGCAGCAGGTACGTACCGGCACGCAGGCGGAGCGTGACGGTGCCGTCCGGCTCGTACGGCGACCACGTCTCCCCGCTGTCCACGTCCCACAGCTGCGTGAAGTAGGTGTCGGCGGGCGTGCCGTCGGGCGCGACGTGGCGGAGGGTCAGGTCGTAGCTCTCCGGTTCCCGGCCGATGCCGACGGGTGTCCGGACCTCGGTGTCCCCGTCGCGGGCGACGAGCGTGCCGGAGTAGGACCCCGGCTCGGTCACCGTCGAGATGTCGCCGGTCACGACCACGCTCGCCGACCCGCCCGCGGGCACGGTCAGCCGGGACCGCGCGAGCGTGATCACCCCGGGTGGGGCGGGATCGCCCGCCGGACCGGACACGTCCAGGTCGAGCTCCACGGTGAGCTCGGCGTCGCCGAGGTTGGTGTAGGTGAGCTCGATGGCGACCGGCTCCGCGTCCACGTGCGGCCACCGCCGGATGCCGAAGTTGACCTCGCTGGGCTCGGCGAGCATCCGCTGGGCCAGCGCCGCGGCCGAGTCGATGCGGCCGGTGCCCTGCTCGAAGATGGTCAGGCCCTCGGTCGGCCTCGCCGAGCCGACCAGCAGGCTCCTGAGCTGTTCCCCGGTCAGCTCCGGGTGCTGCTGCCGCAGCAGCGCGGTGGCGCCCGCGACGTGCGGGGTGGCCATCGACGTGCCGCTCAGCTCGACGTAATGCTCGCCGACCGGCTCCCCGATCATGCCCTCGGAGCTGCGGGCGGCGACGATCCGCACGCCCGGCGCGGTGACGTCCGGCTTGAGGGCCCGACCGCCGGGCAACGGGCCCCGGCTCGATCGCTCGGCCAGCTGGTCGCGCTCGTTCACCGAGCCGACCGTGAACGCGGCCCGCGCGGAGCCGGGCGAGTTGATCGTGCCCGGCAGGGGGCCGTCGTTGCCCGCCGCCACCACGAACAGCGTGCCGTGCTCCGCGGACAGGGTGTTCAGCGCTTCCTCGACGGGGTCGATCGTCGGCAGGTTGGGGCCGCCGAGGCTCATGTTCACGATGTCGGCGCCCTGCTCGGCGGCAGCCCACTCCATCCCCGCGATGATCCAGGACTCCTGGCCGCGGCCGAAGTCGTCGAGCACCTTGCCGTCGAGGTACTCGGCCTCGTAGGCGACACCCCGGTAGGTGCCGTCGGAGGCGGCTCCGGTGCCCACGGCGATCGACGCCACGTGGGTACCGTGCCCGAGCCGGTCGTCGTCAGTCGGCGTTCCGGCGAAGTTCCGCTGTGCCCGCTGTCGTCCCGCCAGGTCAGGGTGGTCGTGGTCGACCCCGGAATCGAGCACGGCGACGGTCACCCCGCTGCCGGTGTACCCGGCGTCCCACGCGGCGGGCGCGCCGACCTGGGGCACGCTCTCGTCGAGGACGGCCCAGCGGATGCCGTCGAGCCAGATCCTGGTGACCGCACCGGCCAGCGCGGAGACGCCGGCCTCGGCGGTGAGGGCGTTCCACAGGCCGGTGGCGGAGCCCTTGTCGACTCGCGCCGCCGCGCCGTCGATGCTGGCCAGCCGTTGTTCGACGCGGGCTCCGGAGACCCGCTGGACCGTCGTGGCCGCGTCCGCACCCCCGGCGTACTCGACGATGATCGGGATGGTGTCCCGGTGCGCGTCGTCGTACTCGAACTCGAGCAAGGTCGTGATGTCGAAGAGGCGCCGGTCCAGAGTGCCCGCGGCGAGCCGCTGACTCGCGTCGGACGGCACCACGAAGAAGCGGTCCCCCTCGGCGAAGAGCGAGAAGACGATCTCGTCCCGGCCGGGGCCGGGCCGCACTCGCGGCGGCCTGCCGGTTGTCGTCGCGATGACGTGGTCGCCCGTGATGAGCGTGATTCGTTCGGGCATCGCACTGCTCCCCAGCGTCGGTTTCCCCCTGGTAACCGACGCTAGGGACCCCGGAAGCGGGGAAACAATACGCTGTGCGAGTTATCGGTGACGCTCAGTCGAACGCAGCGGGTCACCGACTGGTCAGCGCAGCTTGTCGTAGTACGCGACGCAGTCGGCGTAGCTCGGCAGCAGGCCCTCCCGCTCCGCCTCGGCGAGCGTGGGCGCCGCGGAGTCCTTTTCGGACAGAACTGGCTCGATCCCGGACGGCCAGGGCAGTGCCAGCGCGGGGTCGAGCGGGCAGACGCCGTGCTCGCGAGGCGGGTGGTAGGGCGTCGAGCACAGGTAGGTCATCGCCGTGTCGTCCTCGAGGGCCATGAAGGCGTGCCCCAGCCCTTCGGCGACGTACACCGCCCGGAACTCCGTGCTGTCCAGGCGCACGGCGTCCCACCTGCCGAACGTGGGCGAGCCGACGCGGAGATCCACCACCACGTCCAGCAGCGCGCCCTGGGGACAGTAGACGTACTTGGCCTGTCCCGGCGGCACGTCGGCGAAGTGCACCCCGCGCACGGCCCCGCGGCGGGACACGCTGTGGTTGGTCTGCGCGACGGTCAGGCGGTGCCCCACAGCGTCGACGAACGCCGCCTCCTGGAACGGGGCGACGAAGGCCCCGCGCCGGTCCGGGAAGATCCTGGGGACGAACTCGTAGGCGTCCCGCACGGCCAGTTCGCGCGCGTCCATGCCGGTACCTTAACCTCGTCGCTTCAAGCCGGACGGACGTCTTGCTATCAAGGCGCTGACCTGCGCGGATCCGACGAAATCTGTGATCTCGCCCGCACCTGGTGACCACGACCCTCGGGCGGCCTGTCACACTGGGGGAACCGCCGCGTCCGCGGTCGCTGGCCGCACCATGGGCCTCGACGGACGCCTCGCCGACTACTCGCCGCTACCGCGACGCTCGGTCGTGCTGGAGGAATCCCCGTGTACTGCGGTGCCCGCCGGGCACCACCTTTCTTCAGCTGTTGGAGTTCTCACGTGTCCCATGCTCAGGTAGCGAGCCCGGTGTCAGACGCTGAGGTCATGCCCGAACCGACGACAGGAAGAGCGATGAACGACCAGGTCAGCCAGGACACCGCCGTCGAGGTGAGCGACGAGGAGGTCTTCGCCGGGCACGAGGGCGGCAAGCTCTCGGTGACCTCGAACACGCCCATCTCCCACGCGCGCGACCTGTCCATCGCCTACACGCCGGGCGTCGCGAAGGTGAGCCGCGCCATCGCCGAGGACGCGGCCCTCGCCGCGCGCTACACCTGGGCCGACCGGCTGGTCGCCGTGGTGAGCGACGGTACGGCCGTGCTCGGCCTCGGCGACATCGGCGCGAGCGCGTCGCTGCCCGTGATGGAGGGCAAGGCGGCGCTGTTCAAGAGCTTCGCCGGGCTCAACTCGATCCCGCTCGTGCTCGACACCACCGACGTCGACGAGATCGTCGAGACGCTGGTGCGGTTGCGGCCGTCGTTCGGCGCGGTGAATCTCGAGGACATCTCCGCGCCGCGGTGCTTCGAGCTCGAGGAGAAGGTGAAGCAGGCTCTCGACTGCCCGGTCATGCACGACGATCAGCACGGCACCGCCATCGTCGTGCTGGCCGCGCTGCGCGGCGCGAACATGGTGCTCGACCGTGCCGTTGCCGACCAGCGGGTCGTCATCTCGGGCGCGGGCGCGGCCGGAGTGGCCTGCGCGCGCATCCTGCAGGCCGCGGGCGTGGGCGACGTCACCCTGGTCGACTCGAAGGGCATCATCTACCCGGGCCGCGCCGGGCTGAACCCGATCAAGGAACAGCTCGCGGAGACCACCAACCGGGAAGGGCTCCGGGGCGGGATCGCCGAGGCGCTCGCGGGAGCCGACGTGTTCCTCGGGCTGTCCTGCGCGACGATCGAGGAGAGCCTGCTCGCCACGATGGCCGGCGACCCGATCGTGTTCGCGCTGTCGAACCCGGACCCGGAGGTGCACCCGCACGTGGCCGCACGGTATGCCACCGTCGTGGCCACCGGGCGCAGCGACTTCCCGAACCAGATCAACAACGTGCTCGCCTTCCCCGGTGTGTTCCGGGGTGCGCTGGACGCCGGCGCGCGGACGATCACGGAGAACATGAAGCTGGCCGCCGCCGACGCGATCGCCTCGGTGGCCGCCGACGCGCTGGCGCCGGACCACATCGTGCCGAGCCCGCTCGACCCGAGGGTGGCGCCCGAGGTCGCGGCCGCGGTGGCGAAGGCGGCCGAGGTCGACGGCGTCACCGCATAGCCCCGGCCCGTGAGTGGGAGACGTGGTGCGAACGCAGCGGCGCGGAGCGTCTCCGCCAGGGGTGGTCGGGCGGCGGGTGGGCGTTTCCACTCATGCGCCGGCCAGCAGGTTCCGCAGTTCCAGCAGCCGGTGCCGGGGCAGGTCGACGAGCCGGTGGTCGGCGACGTCCGCGTCCGGGCCCGCCGTCGGCGTGCCGCCGTGTTCGGCCAGCGCCGCGCGCACGGTGTTGGCGAGCCTGCCGTGGGCGCGGCGCCACACCGCCCGCACCGCGGGCGAACCCTGCCCGGCGGGCACCGCGTCGGCGACCACCACCGCGTGCTTGCTGTCCGGGGTGCTCCGCAGCAGCCGGAGCCGGTACTTGTCCTCGATCAGCTCCCGCAGGGCCGCCTGCGCCGCGGCGTCGCCGAGATCGGGGTGGGCGTTGGGCACCAGCAGGGCGACCCGCTCGGCGTTCACGGCGAGCAGCGCCCGCACCAGCCACGGCCCGGGATCGGCGGTGAGATCCACGGCCACCGCCGATCCCGGGCCGGCCTGCACCGGCCCCGACCAGTCCGGCCCGGTCTCCTCGACCACCCGCCCGCCGTCCGCGGCGATGTCGCGCAGTGCGGCGAGCGGGGACCGGCCCGCCGCGCCCGCCTCCACCGACTGCGGTCCGTGCGTGTAGATCGCGGGCCGGCCACCGTGCTTGCCCTGCTTGCCTTTCCTCCGTGCGCGGGCCGTCGGCTGGCACACGTAGAGGTCCGCGGCGCTGCCGATCGCCTGCGCGCCGAGGTAGCGGTGGAAGCCGGGCAGGATCGCCTCGAACGTCAGCCCCAGGCCGAGCAGCTCGCGCTGCACCTGCCCGCCCAGCGCCGGGTGCCGCGCGCTGTAGCCGTAGGCGAGCAGCAGCCGCCCCCGGACCGGGTCCGCGAGGCACTCCAGCGCGCGGCCCGCGAACAGCGCCATGCCGTCCGGGGTGTACGGCGGATCGCTGAAGACCAGATCCGCGTGCCCGGCGACGGTGAGCGGCAACGAGAACCGCAGGTCCGCGAACACGGTCCGGATCGTGCGGCCGCTGAGCCGGTCGAGGTAGGCCAGCACGCGGTCGTCGACGTCCACGACGGTGAGGTCGGCCCCGGGGCACACGGCGCGGACGGCGAGCGAGGTCAGGTCGTGGTCGCCGACGAACACCAGCCGGGCGGTCTCCAGGTCGTACCGCTCCGCCAGCCACGTCGCCCTGCGCAGCACGGTCTCCGGCGTCGCCTGCACGTGGTCGAGCGCGGGCAGCGGCGGTGGTACCTCCTCGATCCGGCGGGTCAGCTCGGCGAGCAGGTCCGGCGGCTCGGTGACCCGGCCCGCCCGCTGCGCGGCGTACCGCGCCGCCGCGCCGGGCCGGATGCGCACCGCCGTCCCGGCGCACTCCACGTCGGCCCCGAGCGCCTCGATCAGCTCCTCCGCGCTGCGGCGCGGCAGCGCCGCCTCCCGCACGAGCGCGTCGAACTCGTGCCAGCCCTCGCACAGCAGGGTGATCGCGTGCCGCAGGGGGCGGGTGTGCACGCCGTGGGCGGCGAGGACCTCGTCGAGTGAGCTCACGAACCCGAGCGTAGATCCCCGGTTCCCGTGCCTTTGTCGGTGTCGTGGGTTACGGTCGACCGGGTCTGTCCTGAGGGGAGCGCGCGCATGGGCATCGAGTTCCGCGGCGTCACGAAGACGTATCCGAACGGCACCGTCGCCGTCGACGACCTGGACCTGTCGATCGAGGACGGCACCATCACGGTGCTCGTCGGGCCTTCCGGCTGCGGCAAGACCACGTCGTTGCGGATGATCAACCGGATGGTCGAGCCCACGTCCGGCGCGGTGCTGCTGGACGGCCGCGACGTCCGGGAGGCCGACCCCGCGGTGCTGCGGCGCGGAATCGGCTACGTCATCCAGCACGCCGGGCTCTTTCCACATCGGACGGTGCTGAACAACGTCGCCACGGTGCCCCTGCTTTCCGGCTGGGGACGCCGGAGGGCGCGCGAACGGGCCGCGGAACTGCTGGAGATCGTCGGGCTGCCCGGCGAGCTCGGCGACCGGTATCCCGCCCAGCTCTCCGGGGGCCAGCAGCAGCGGGTCGGGGTCGCCCGCGCGCTCGCGGCCGACGCGCCGGTGCTGCTGATGGACGAGCCGTTCTCGGCCGTCGATCCCGTGGTCCGGCAGGGGCTCCAGGACGAGCTGCTGCGGCTGCAGGAGCGGCTGGGCAAGACGATCGTGTTCGTCACCCACGACATCGACGAGGCGGTGCGGCTCGGTGACCGGGTGGCGGTGCTGCGGGTGGGCGGCAGCCTCGCGCAGTACGGCACGCCCGCCGACGTGCTCCGGCACCCGGTCGACGACTTCGTGGCGGGGTTCGTCGGCAGGGATCGCGGGTACCGCGGGCTGTCCTTCCTCTCCGCCGAGGGAGTGCGGATCGAGGACGTGCCGACCGTCCGGCTCGGCGGCGAACCCGGTGTCGCTCCGGGCTGGCGGCTCGCGGTGAACGACGCGGGACAGCCGAGGGGCTGGCTGCCTCCGGAGTCCATTGTGGATGGTGTGCTCACCGAGGACGACCTCGTGGCTGGCGGTTCGCTGTACCGCCAGGGCACGGCGATCCGGGGCGCGCTGGACGCGGCCCTCTCCTCGCCCGCGGGGCTGGGCGTGGTCGTCGACGACGACGGCAGGGTGGTCGGCGCCGTCACGGCACACCAGGTACTCGACGCGATCGAGAGCCATCCCGAGAGCGTGGGCAGCGCATGACGTTCCTCGACGAGCTCGGCCGGTTCCTCGGCAGCGAGAACGTTCGCGAGCAACTGGGCCGGAACCTGCTCGAACACTGCTACCTCGCCCTGCTGCCGCTCGTGCTCGGCGTCGTGCTCGCGATCGGCGCGGGCTGGCTCGGCCGTGGCCGCCGCCGCATGCGCGGTGCCCTGTTCGTCGTGGGCAACGTGCTGTACACGATCCCCTCGCTGGCGTTGTTCCTGGTGATCCCCGGCATCATCGGCACGAAGATCACCAGCAGTGTCAACGTGGTGCTCGCGCTGACGATCTACACCACGGCGCTGCTGGTGCGGCCGGTGCTGGACGCCCTCGACAACGTCCCGGCGCACGTCGTCGCGTCGGCCACCGCGCTCGGCTACCGGCCGGCGCGGCGCTTCCTCGCGGTGGAGCTGCCGCTGGCCGTCCCGGTGCTCGCCGCGGGGGTGCGGGTGGCCTCGGTGAGCAACATCAGCCTCGTCAGCGTCGGCGCCCTCATCGGGACGGGCGGCCTCGGCGTGCTGTTCACCGACGGCTTCCAGCGCACCTACTTCGCCCCGATCGTCGTCGGCATCGTGCTGACCGTACTGCTGGCGCTGGTGGTCGACGTGCTGCTCGTCGCGCTGCGACGGGTGCTGACCCCGTGGGACCGGACCGCACCCACCCGAGCGGAGGTGACCGCCGCGTGATCACCGAACTCGCCGACTGGGTGTCCGACCCGGCGAACTGGCAGGGTCCGGACGGGGTGCCCGCCCGGGTGCTGGAGCATCTCGGCTACGTCGGGCTCGGCCTGGTGCTCGCCGCCGTGATCGCCGTGCCGGTGGGGCTGTTCGTCGGGCACACCGGCCGGGGCGGGGTGCTGCTCGTCGGTTCCGGCAACGCGATCCGGGCGCTGCCCACGCTCGGCCTGGTGACCTTCCTGTTCCTGGTCTTCACCGACAGTCTCGTCGCCGCGATCGTCGGGCTGGTGGTGCTGGCCATCCCGCCGATCCTGGCCGGGACGTACGCCGGGATCCAGGCGGTCGACCGCGACGTCGTCGACGCGGCCGAGGGCATGGGCATGCGCGGCTGGCAGCGGTTGTGGCGGATCGAGGTGCCGATCTCACTGCCGCTGGTGCTCGGCGGGGTCCGCAACGCGGTGCTGCAGCTCGTCGCGACCGCGGCGGTGGCGGCGTACGTCGGGCTCGACGGGCTCGGGCGGTACCTGATCGACGGGCTCGCCAACCTCGACTACGGCGCGGTGGTGGCCGGGGCGATCGTCACGGCGCTGCTCGCGGTGACCCTCGACCTGCTGCTCGCCGGGGCACAGCGGGTCGTACTGCCGAAGGGCGTGCGCCTGGCGACCGGAACGGGGCCGTCCGCCGCCGCGGAGCCGACCCGGGAGGTGACCGCATGAGCCCGTCGCCGACCGCACCCAATGTGGCTTTCGGTGCGTTCGACGCACCCGGTGCCGCATTCGGTGCGTTCAACGCACCCGCTGTGGCATTGGGGACATCGTGGCGGCGCTGGTGGGGCCGGCGGCGGGTGCCCGCGCTGCTGGCCGTGCTGGCGCTGCTGCTCTCCGCGTGCGCGAACCCGATGCGGGGCGGCGCCGAGGGCGGCCCTTCCGGCGAGATCGTCATCGGCGCGTCCGACGTGGGGGAGAGCCTGCTGCTCGCGCACATCTACGCGGGCGCGTTGCGCGAGGCCGGTGCCGGCAACGTGACGGTCCACCCGCCGGTCGGCGGCCGCGAGGTGGTGGTGCGGGCGCTGCGCGACCGTTCGCTGTCGCTCGTGCCCGAGTACAGCGGCAACCTGCTGCGCCACTTCGCCGAGGACACCACGGCCACGACGTCCGGTGAGGTGTACGCCGAGCTGCGGCGGGTGCTGCCCCGGGAGTTCGAGGTGCTGGAGCAGGCGCCGGCCCAGGACACCGACGTGCTCGTCGTGCGGCGCGACCTCGCGCGGCAGGGGGTGCGCACGATCTCCGACCTGGCACCGCTGTGTGGCGACCTGGTGTTCGGCGGCCCCGGCCAGTGGGCGGACCGCTGGCGGGCGCGGATCAAGGAGCTCTACGGCTGCGAGTTCAAGCGGATCACGGTGACCGACACGGGCGGCCCGGTCACCGTGGCGGCGCTGCGGTCGGGGAAGATCCAGGTGGCGGACCTGTTCAGCACCTCGGCGACGATCGAGAACAACGGGTTCGTCCCGCTCGAGGACGACAAGAACATGTTCCCGGCCCAGAACATCGTGCCGCTCGCCGCGCGCGGTGTGCTCTCCGCGCGGCACAAGGAGGCGCTGAATGCCGTGTCGGCCGTGCTGACCACCGAGAAGCTGACGCGGCTCAACGTCGAGTTCACCGAGGAGAAGCGGCACCCGGTCGACATCGCCGAGGACTTCCTGCGCGGGAACGGGCTGGCCTGACCAGCAAGCCCGGAGGTCCACCTACTTTCGGGTCGAACCGTTCGGGTGCTTCACGTCGTGGAATGTCGGTTTATTACCGCCTGCGTCCGGAAAACGCAAGATCTACCTTCGGGTGGTTCCTCTCTCTACCGTCTGGTCCCACGTTCACCGGAACGGGTAGGAGGAGAAGCCTTGCGGAAGTTGCTGGGAACGAGACGGAGGTCGGTGACCGGGCTCGGGCTCGCCGCCGGAGTCGCCGCCCTGACGGTACTCGGCGGCACCACGCCCGCCGCCGCCCAGGAAGGCACCATTCTCGGCGCCGACGCGCCGGGTGCCATCGAGAACAGTTACATCGTCGTGCTCGAAGACGGGTCCACGGTGGACCGCGTGACCGGCAGGCACGGCGGCCTGGTCAAGCGGATCTTCACCAGGGCGCTCCCGGGCTACGCGGCCACGATGAGCGAGGCGCAGGCCAAACGCGTCGCCGCCGACCCCGCGGTCGCCTACGTCGAGCAGAACCGGCGGATGCGCATCAGCGCCGACCAGGCCAACCCGCCGTCCTGGGGGCTCGACCGCATCGACCAGCGGGACCTGCCGCTGAACCGCAACTACAGCTACTCCTCCTCGGCGGCAGGCGTGACCGCCTACATCATCGACACCGGCGTCATGACCAGCCACTCCGACTTCGGCGGCAGGGCGAAGTCCGGCTACGACTTCGTCGACAACGACGCCACCGCCAACGACTGCAACGGCCACGGCACCCACGTCGCGGGCACGGTCGGCGGTGCCGCGCACGGCGTCGCGAAGGGAGTGAACCTCGTCGGCGTGCGCGTCCTCGACTGCGGCGGCTCCGGCACCTACGACGGCGTGATCGCCGGCATCGACTGGGTCACCCGCAACGCCGCCAAGCCCGCCGTCGCGAACATGAGCCTGGGCGGCAGCGTCTCCACGGCCGTGGACGACGCGGTGCGGCGCTCGATCGCCTCCGGCGTCACGTACGCGCTCGCGGCGGGCAACGACTACGGCGCCAACGCGTGCAACACCTCGCCCGCCCGCACGGCCGAGGCGATCACGGTCGGCTCGACCACCCGCACCGACGCCAGGTCGGGCTTCTCCAACATCGGTTCCTGCCTCGACATCTTCGCGCCCGGCAGCGACATCACCTCGACGTGGATCGGCGGCAACTCCGCCACCAACACCATCAGCGGCACCTCGATGGCGACCCCGCACGTGGCGGGCGCGGCCGCGCTGTACCTGGCGGGCAACCCGTCGGCGACCCCGAAGCAGGTACGGGACGCGCTCGTCGCGAACGGCACGACCGGGAAGGTGAGCAGCCCGGGAAGCGGCTCGCCGAACGTCCTGCTCTACACGGGCAACGGGAGCAGCACCCCGCCCGACGAGCCCGCCGACTGCGCGCCGGTCAGCAACGGCACCAACGTGGACATCCCCGACGCCGGTTCCGCGGTGACCAGCTCGGTGACCGTGAGCGGTTGCGACCGGGCGGCGTCGAGCACGGCCAAGGTCGCGGTGGACATCAAGCACAGCTACCGCGGTGATCTGGTGATCGACCTGGTGGCACCCGACGGGGCCGCGGTGCGGCTGAAGAACTCGGGCAGCGACTCGGCCGACAACGTGATCACGACCTACACCGTGGACGCGTCGAGCAAGGCGGCCAACGGCACCTGGACCCTGCGGGTGCGGGACGTCTACCGCTACGACACCGGCTACATCGACAGCTGGACCTTCACCCCGTAACCCCCGTCTGCCATGAGTGGCCCGTTACTGGCACATTTCGCCAGTAACGGGCCACTCATGGCAGTAGCGGCGGTGGGTTACTGGAAGGCCTTGTCGATGATGGCCTTCTGCTCCACCTCGTGGACCTTCGACGAGCCCGCGGACGGGGCGGCCATCGGCCTGCGGGCCACCACCTGCAGCCCGGCGAACGTCTCCGGCAGCCTGCGCGGCAGGTTGAGCCCGAAGAACGGCCACGCGCCCTGGTTCTCCGGCTCCTCCTGCACCCAGGTGAGCCCCCGGGAGTTCGGGTACCGCTCCACCGCCGCCCTGAGCTTCTTCTTCGGCAGCGGGTAGTACTGCTCGACACGGACGAGCGCGATGTCGTCGATCTCCCGCTTGGTCCGCTCGGCCAGCAGCTCCCAGTACATCTTGCCGGAGGTGAGCAGCACCTTCCGCACCTTGCCCGGGTCGACGCTCTCGTCGTCGATCACCGAGAGGAACTTCGACTGCTCGGTGAAGTCCTCGACCGAGGACTTCACGTTCTTGTCCCTCAGCAGCCGCTTCGGCGTGAACACCACCAGCGGCCGGTTCACGCCGTCGAGGGCGTGCCTGCGGAGCAGGTGGAAGTAGTTCGCCGGGGTGGACGGCATCGACACGGTCATCGAGCCCTCGGCGCACAGCTGCAGGAACCGCTCGATCCGGCCGGAGGTGTGGTCGGGTCCCTGGCCCTCGTGGCCGTGCGGCAGCAGCAGCACGACGTCGGAGAGCTGGCCCCACTTGGCCTCGCCGGACGAGATGTACTCGTCGATCACGGTCTGCGCGCCGTTGACGAAGTCACCGAACTGCGCCTCCCACATCACCAGCGCCTCGGAGTTGGCCACCGAGTAGCCGTACTCGAAGCCCACCGCCGCGTACTCGGACAGCGCCGAGTCGTAGATCATCACGCGGCCCTGGTCGTCGGCGAGGTGCTGCAGCGGGGAGTACTCCTGGCCGGACTTGCGGTCTATCAGCACCGAGTGCCGCTGCGTGAACGTGCCACGCCGGGAGTCCTGCCCGGACAGCCGCACGAGCCTGCCCTCCAGCGCCAGCGAGCCGAACGCCAGCAGCTCGCCGAACGCCCAGTCGATGCCGCCCTCGCGGGACATCTTCGCCCGCCGCTCCAGCACCGGCTTGACCCGCTGGTGCGGCGTGAAGCCCTCGGGCAGCTTGACGAAGGCGTCACCGATGCGCTCGATCACCTCGCGGGAGACGGCCGTCGGCACCTTCGCGGGCACCTGCTGCTCCTCCTCGACCGAGGGGCTCGGCGCGATCGGGTGCTTCTCCAGCTCCCGCACCTCGTTGAACACGTGCTCGAGCTGGCTGGAGAAGTCGCGCAGCGCGGCCTCGGCCTCCTCGACCGAGATGTCGCCCCGGCCGATCAGCGACTCGGTGTAGGTCTTCCGGACGCTGCGCTTGGTGTCGATGATGTCGTACATGGCGGGCTGCGTCATCGACGGGTCGTCGCCCTCGTTGTGGCCGCGGCGGCGGTAGCAGATCATGTCGATCACGACGTCCTTGTTGAACGCCTGCCGGTAGTCCACGGCCAGCCGGGCCACCCAGTACGCCGCCTCGGGGTCGTCACCGTTGACGTGGAAGATCGGCGCGCCGATCATCTTCGCCACGTCGGTGGCGTACTGCGAGGAGCGGGCGTGCTCGGGCGCGGTGGTGAAGCCCACCTGGTTGTTGATGATGACGTGCACGGTGCCGCCGGTGCGGTAGCCGCGCAGCAGTGCGAGGTTGAGCGTCTCGGCGACCACGCCCTGGCCGGCGAACGCGGCGTCGCCGTGCAGCAGCACCGGCAGCACCGAGAAGCCGCCGGACTCCTTCTCGCCCTTGTCGAGGATGTCCTGCTTGGCGCGCACGATGCCCTCGAGCACCGGGTCGACCGTCTCCAGGTGCGACGGGTTGGCCGTCAGCGACACCTTCGTCTCGCCGTCGCCGAACATGCGGAAGTACTTGCCCTCGGCGCCGAGGTGGTACTTCACGTCACCGGAGCCGTGCGCCTGGCCGGGGTCGAGGTTGCCCTCGAACTCCTGGAAGATCTGCGAGATCGGCTTGCCGACGATGTTGGCCAGCACGTTCAGCCTGCCCCGGTGCGGCATGCCGATGACGACCTCGTCGAGCTCGTGCTCGGCGGCCTTGTCCAGGACGGTGTCCAGCAGCGGGATCACCGTCTCGCCGCCCTCCAGCGAGAACCGCTTCTGCCCGACGTACTTGGTCTGCAGGAACGTCTCGAACGCCTCGGCCGCGTTGAGCTTGCTCAGCACGTACTTCTGCACCGAGGGCTCGGGCTTCTCGTGCGGCACCTCGACGCGGTCCTGGATCCAGCGCCGCTCGTCGGGGTCGAGGATGTGCGTGTACTCGACGCCGACCGTGCGGCAGTAGGAGTCGCGCAGCACGCCGAGCACGTCGCGCAGCTTCATCCGCTGCTGGCCCGCGAACCCGCCGACGGCGAACTCGCGGTCGAGGTCCCACAGCGTCAGGCCGTGGGACAGGATGTCGAGGTCCTCGTGCCGCCGCTGCCGGTAGTTCAGCGGGTCGGTGTCGGCCATCAGGTGGCCGCGCATGCGGTAGGCGTCGATGAGCTCGAGCACCCGGGCGGTCTTGTCGATCTCGCCCTCGGGGATGTCCTCGACCCAGCGCACCGGCTCGTACGGCAGGCGCAGCGACGTGAAGATGTCGTCGTAGAAGCCGTCACCGCCGAGCAGCAGCCCGTGGATCCGCTTGAGGAACTCGCCGGACTCGGCGCCCTGGATGATGCGGTGGTCGTAGGTCGAGGTCAGCGTCATGATCTTGCTGACGCCCAGCTTGACGAGCGTCTGCTCGCTGGTGCCCTCGAACGCGGCCGGGTACTGCATCGCGCCGACGCCGATGATCGCGCCCTGGCCCGCCTGCAACCGCGGCACCGAGTGGTTGGTGCCGATGCCGCCCGGGTTGGTCAGCGAGATCGTGGTGCCCGCGAAGTCGTCGGCGGTGAGCTTGTTGTTGCGCGCCTTCCGGACGATGTCCTCGTAGGCCTGCCAGAACTGCAGGAACGACATGTTCTCGCAGTTCTTGATGGAGGCCACGACCAGCGTGCGCTGGCCGTCCTTGCCCTTCATGTCGATGGCGAGGCCGAGGTTGACGTGTTCCGGCGTGACCGCGTGTGGCTTGCCGTCGACCAGCTCGTAGTGCCGGTTCATGTTCGGGAAGTCATGCAGCGCCCGGACCATGGCGTAGCCGATGAGGTGGGTGAACGAGATCTTCCCGCCGCGGGTGCGCCGGAGGTGGTTGTTGATGACGATGCGGTTGTCCGCCATCAGCTTGGCCGGCACGGCGCGCACGCTCGTGGCGGTGGGGACGCTCAGCGAGACGTCCATGTTCTTGGCGATCGCGGCGGACGCCCCGCGCAACGGCTTGCGCTCCGGCTCCTCGGCGGACGGCTTGGTCTCCTGCTTCGCGGCGGGCGCCTGCCTGGCGGGCGCCGCGGGCTTGGGCTCGGCCTTGGGAGTGGGTTGCGCGGGCTGCTGCGCCTGCTGCTTCGGCTGCGCCTGCCGCGGCTGGGCCTGCTCGGCCTGCTCCGCCTGTTCGGTCCGCTGAGCGGACTGCTGGGGACGTTCGGACGCGGACTTCGTGGTGGAGCTCTGCCCGTTGGGCGACGGGGCCCGCTCGGCGGTCGTGTCCGGCTTCTGTCGCGGAGCCTGCGTTGGCTTGAAGTCCGCGAAGAAGTCATGCCATGCGGCGTCTACTGAGGAAGGGTCGGCGAGGAACTGGTCGTACATCTCCTCGACGAGCCATTCGTTGGGGCCGAACTGTGACGCAGGGCTGCTGCTGGACACGGCTTGGACTCGCCTCTATCCGTCTCGATCTGTGTTGTCCGATTACGCGCCTACCAGGCTAACCCCCTCCCGTGAGGCAACGGCAGCGAACTGGGTCAACTGCCGGAACGGCCCTTTGGGATTTGTCACTGAATCGTTACAGCGGTCGATCCAGGTGACCGAGCGGTCGCCTCACCCGCCCTCGCCGAGCCGCCACAGCTTCGCGTAGTGGCCGTCCGCGGCGAGCAGTTCCGCGTGCGTGCCCGTCTCCACCACATGGCCGTGGTCGAGCACCACGATGCGGTCCGCGCGCGCGGCCGTGGCGAGCCGGTGCGCCACGACGAACGTCGTCCGGCGCGCCGCCAGCTGATCGGTCGCCCGCAGCACGGCCGTCTCGGTGGCCGGGTCGAGGGCGGCGGTCGCCTCGTCGAGCAGCAGCACGTCGGGATCCACCAGTTCCGCCCTGGCCAGTGCCACGAGCTGCCGCTGGCCCGCCGACAGTGCCCGGCCGCGCTCGCCGACCTGCTGGTGGAAACCGTGCGGCAGCGCCGCGATGCCCGGCAGCGCGCCCACCGCGCGCACGGCGGCCTCCACCTCGGCGTCGGTCGCCGAGGGCCGCCCGTAGCGCACGTTGTCGGCGACCGTGCCGGAGAACAGGTGCGCCTCCTGCGGTACCACGCCGATCCGGGACCGCAGCCCGGGCAGGTCGTAGTCGCGCACGTCGACCCCGTCGAGGCGGACCGTGCCCGCCGTGGCGTCGTAGAACCGCGCGACCAGCTTCACCACCGTGGACTTCCCCGCGCCCGTCGCCCCCACCAGCGCCACGGTCGTCCCGGCGGGCACGTGCAGGGACACGCCAGCCAGCGCGGGCACGTCCGTGCCGGGATAGGCGAAGTCGACGCCGGTCAGCTCGACCTCGCCGCGCAGCCGCTCCGGTACCGGCACCGGACGCTCCGGCTGCGGCACCGACGTCGGCGTGCGCAGCAGGTCACCGATCCGGCGCAGCCCGACCTTGGCCTGCTGGTAGCCGTCGAACACCGACGACAGCTGCTGCACCGGGGAGAAGAACAGGCCGAGGTACAACACGAACGCCAGCAGCACGCCCGGCGACAGCGTGCCGGCCGCGACCCGGTTGGCGCCCACCACCAGCACGATCGCCTCCGCGACACCGGAGAGCAGGGTGACGAACGGGAAGTACGTCGCCACGTAACGTTGTGCCCGCAGCCGGGTGCGGCGGTAGGCGTCGCTGCGGTCGGCGAACGCCTGCGCCGAGCGTTCCTCCCGCGTGTACGCCTGGGCGACGCGCAGACCGGAGACGTTCTCCTGCATGTCGGCGTTGACGGCGCTGACCCGCTCGCGGGCCTCGGTGTAGGCGGCCGAGGCGAGCCTGCGGAAGATCACCGTGGCCACCAGCAGCACCGGCAGCACGGCCAGCGCGTACAGCGCCAGCCCGGGATCGGTGACGACCAGCGCGCCGCCGATCCCCGCGATCGTGACGACGCTGACCACGGCCGTGGCGAGGCCCGTCTGCAGGAATGACGACAACGCGTCGACATCCGTGGTCATCCGCGTCATGATCCGCCCGGACAGCTCGCGCTCGTAGTAGTCGAGGCCGAGCCGCTGCAGGTGCGCGTAGCTGCGTACCCGGAGCAGGTAGAGCACCGACTCGCCGGAGCGTGCCGTCAGCCGCGTCTGCACGGCGATGACGAGCCAGTCGACGGCGATCACGAGCACGCCGATCGCGGCGGTGAGCAGCACGACCGACGCCGCGCCGGTCCGCACGCCGTCGTCGACGCCCCGCTGGTAGAGCGCGGGCACGGCGATCGTGGCCAGCGCGTCCACCGCGACGAGCGCCACCACCAGCGCGAGCAGGCCCCGCACCGGCCGCAGCAGGCGGGCCAGCCGGAACCGCGGATCCGGCGCGGTCGGGTCCGCGTCGCCGAGCCGGGGCTCGTCCGTGGCGGGCGGCAGCCGCCGCACCCGGTCCAGCAGCTCGGGCGTCGGGGGCAGGTCGAGCGAGGCCCGGCCGCCGGGGCCGCCACCCGGGCTGGCGGCGCGGGCCGCGGAGGGGGAGCGGTGCGCGGCCGACTCGGCGAGTTCGCCCACGTCGTCGCGGGCGCCCTCGTCCGGCCACAGCTCGGGAGTGACGCCCGAGGCGTCGCGCCCGGACTCGTGGTGCCGCCGGACCTGCTCGACATCGTCGCCGGGCCCGGCGAGCAGGTCACGGAACAGCCCGCAGCGCGCGGTCAGCTCGTCCGCGGTGCCGACGTCCACCACCCGGCCTGCGTCCAGGACCGCGATCCGGTCGGCCAGCGCCAGCGTGGAGCGCCGGTGCGCGATCAGGATCGTCGTCCGCGTCCGGGTGACCGCGCGCAGCGTGTCGTGGATCGCCGCCTCGGTCACCGTGTCCACGGCGGACGTGGCGTCGTCGAGCACGAGCACGCGCGGGTCGGTGAGCAGGGCCCTGGCCAGCCCGACACGCTGCCGTTGCCCGCCGGACAGGGTCAGGCCGCGCTCGCCGACGAGCGTGTCGTAGCCGTCGGGCAGCGCCATGATGAAGTCGTGCGCCTCGGCGGCCCTGGCCGCGGCGACCACCTCCTCGTCGCCGGCGTCCGGCCTGCCGTAGGCGATGTTGTCCCGCACCGAGGTGGAGAACAGGAACGCCTCCTCGAACACCACGCCGATGGCGCGGCGGAGGTCGGCCAGGCGCAGCTCCCGGATGTCGGACGAGGCACCGGGAGGTCCGATGTGGACCGAACCCTCGTGCGGATCGTAGAACCGGGGCAGCAGCAGCGAGATCGTGGACTTGCCCGAGCCCGCCGTGCCCACCAGCGCCAGCGTCTCGCCCGGCCGGGCGTGCAGCGACATGCCGTCGAGCACGGGCTCGGACCGCGTGTAGCCGAACCGTACGTTCTCCAGCCGCACCTCCAGCGGGCCGTCCGGCAGCGGCCGCGCGTCCGGCCGCTCACGGACCTCGGGCTGCGCGTCGATGAGCTCGTGCACCCGCTCGGCCCCGGCCCGGGTGAGCTGGGCCTGCACGACGAGGCTCGCCAGCATCCGCGCCGGGCCGATGAGCGCGGAGACGTACGTCGCGAAGGCGAGGAACGTGCCGAGGGTGATCTCCCCGCGCAGCGCCAGGATGCCGCCCGCGGCCAGCACGGCGACCTGACCGGCGGCGGGCAGCGCCGACGTGGTGGCCGTCGGCACCGCGGAAAGGCGCGCCGAGCGCAGCCGCTCCGCGAACAGCCTGCGCGCGGTGGCCGCGAGCCGGTTCACCTCACGCGCCTCCTGCCCGAAGCCCTTCACCACGCGCACGCCGGTGACGGTCTCCTCCACCTGCTGTGCGACGTCCGCCGCCCGCTGCTGCGCCGACCACGTGGCGGGGAAGAGCCTGCGGCGGCTGCTCGCGACCACGATCGCCACGGCGGGCGCCACCACGAGCGCGATCAGCGTGAGCAGCGGCGACAGCCACAGCATCGCCCCGAGCGCGAGGACGGCGTAGATCACCGACCCCGCCGAGAGCGGCACCTGCATGAGCACGCCCGTCACAAGCTGCAGGTCGGTGATCGCGCGGGAGACCACCTGCCCGGTGCGCAGCGAGTCCTGCTTGCCGCCGTCCAGCCGGGACACCGCGCCGAACACCGCGCGCCGCAGGTCGTGCTGGACGTCCAGGGCGAGCCTGCCGCCCACGTAACGCCGGGCGAACGCGCTGCCGAACGCCAGCACCTGCAGCCCGACGAGCCCGGCGGCGAGCCAGCCGAGGTTCGCCGTCCGTCCCGCGACGGCGTCGTCGACGGCCGTCTTCACCAGCAGCGGGGTGGCGGCCTGGAAGCCCACGCCGACCATCGCGGCGCCGAGCGAGAGCAGGACGAGCACGGGGTGCCGCCAGCACGCGGCGGCCAGCCTGCGGATCCAGCCGGCCCGCTGCGGTCCGGTCCCGCCCGTTCCCGGTGGTTCTGCCGTCTGGTCGCGGGTGCGTGCGGGAGCGGTGGTCACGCCCTCCAGGCTATGGCCGGTGCCGACAGGACGCGCCGGGTGCGTGCCTGGTCACCTCTCGTGAGTGTTTTCCGTGGTTAGAACCACGTTTCTCACTCACGAGGGGTGACCCCGCGGTCAGGTGATGTCGCGGCGCTGGTTGGCGGCCCACCCGGCGAGGAAGAACACCATCGTCCAGGCGAGGAAGATCGCCGCCGAGACCCACCAGGCGAAGGCCCCCGGCGCGCCCGCCGTGTACTGCAGCAGCCACTGCAGGTCCTCGTCCAGCTCGCCCGGCACGGAAAGGCCCGCCGCGCCGAACGCCTCCGCGCCGATCGCCCCGACGATGCCGTTCAACGTGCCGTTCGGCAGCACGCCGCCCAGCCACGTGATGTCCAGCCAGCCGAAGCTGACGAACACCAGGACGTTCTCCACGATGAGCATCCAGATGGTGAGCGTGATCACGCTGCCGACCACGCTGTTCCACACCGCGCCGACACCGATGCCGAAGAGGGTGGCCAGCACGGTCGCGAGGATCCCCGCGCCCAGCACGCCGAGCCACTGGCCCGCGGTGGGCAGTCCGCGCTCGTCTACGGTGAGCACCGTGCCCAGGCTCGCGGCGCCGACGATGACCAGGCCGTAGATCGCGCCGAACCCGATGTAGGTGAGCATCTTCGCGGTCAGCGCCGAGCCGCGGTTGGGCGCGGTGAGGAACGTGGTCGTGATCGTCTTCTTGCTGTACTCGCCCGCGAGCGCGAAAACGCCGAAGATGATCGGGAAGATCGTGCCGATGTTCACGCCGTGCGCGAGCGCGAGCAGCCCCACGGGCAGCTCACCGAGCGAGATGCCGAGCAGCCCGGCCAGCTCCCGCGCGTCGGAGCTGCCGAGGTAGTCGTTGAGGTCGTTGGTGATCGCCCCCCAGAACAGGGCGAACGCGAGCGCGAACGCCACCGAGGGGATGAGCAGGATCCACCAGCTCTTCGTGGTGATGATCTTGCGGGACTCCGCCTTCACGAGGTTGCCCATCATGCCTGGCCTCCCCAGCCCTGCTGCTGCCCCTGCGGCTGCTGATAACCCTGCGGCGGTGGCGGATAACCCTGCTGTCCCTGGTACCCGGGGTGCCCCGGCTGCGGCGGCTGGTAGCCGGGCGGCGGTGCCCACGCACCCGGCGGTGGCTGCTGGCCGTACGGTGCCTGGCCCGTGCTGAACTGCCCCGCGGTGAGCTGGAAGAACAGCCGTTCCAGGTCGGCCCTGTCCTCCTGCATCCCGTACACCGCGATACCGGCCTTCGCCGCGAGGTCGCCGATCTCCTTGACCGTGGCGCCGCTCACCGCGACCCGGCCGTCCGGGGTGGGCTCCAGCTGCGTGAAACCGGCTTCCTGCAACGCTTTCACGAGTTCCCCCGCGTCGGCGGGCTGCACCAGCACCCGCGACGTCTGGCTCTGCCGCAGCTGCTCCAGCGGGCCGTAGTACCGGGTCATGCCCGCGCTGATGATCACGACCTGGTCGATCGTCTGCTCCACCTCGGACAGCAGGTGGCTCGACACCAGCACGGTGCGGCCCTGCTGGGCGAACGAACGCAGGAACGAGCGCAGCCACGCGATGCCCTCGGGGTCGAGGCCGTTGGCGGGCTCGTCGAGCACCAGCACCTGCGGGTCGCCGAGCAGGGCGGTCGCCAGCGCCAGCCGCTGCCGCATGCCGAGTGAGTACTCGCCGGCCTTGCGATCGGCGGCCGAGGACAACCCGACGAGCCCGAGCAGTTCGTCGGCCCGCCGGTCGGGCACGCCGATCGCGGACGCGTACACGCGCAGGTGGTTGCGTGCCGTCCGTTTTGGATGGAAGCCCTCGTTCTCCAGCACCGCCCCGACGACGCGGGCGGGGTTGCCCAGCTGGTGGTGCGGCCTGCCGTTGATGGTCGCCGCGCCGGAGGTGGGGGTGACGAGACCGAGCAGCATGCGCAGGGTCGTCGTCTTACCCGCGCCGTTCGGGCCGAGGAAGCCCGTCACCGAGCCCGGCTCCACCGTGAAGCTCAGGTTCTGCACCGCCGCCACCGCACCGAACCGCTTGGTCAAGTTCTGCACCGCGATGCGGCCACTGCCGTCGTGCATGCCGTCCCCGTTCGCCGTGGTGATCCGTACGCCGTGACTCGCGTCATCCTGCCGTACGGCCGCGGTGGACGGGCACGGGGAGGCCGGAGGCCTTGCCGCGCGGCTCCGGCGACGTCGATCACGTTCCGGCGCCGGAACTCTCCCCGGCGATGCCGGGGCGGGCGGCAAACCTTCCCGTGTCACCCGGTCCGCGCCATGGATCCTTGGGAAATCACGAGTCACCGAAGGTCGCCGTGAAGAAGTAATACCTGAGAGTTTCGCCCCCCGGCGGGCGAACCCCGTACCGACGACCTAAGCTGGTACGTGGCGGCCCGCTCCCGGTGACCCCCAGGCTGGTTGAGCGGGCCGCCCCTTCTTGTGCTCGTGGCCGAGATCGACGCTGGGCACTCCCGGATCCGGTGCGATCAGAGGTCGGCGGGCGTGTACTCCAGGCCGTGTGCCAGCGCCACCGGCTCGTTCGTCAGCGCCCCGGCGTGGGTGTTGAGCCCCTTCGCCAGGCTCGGGTTCGCCCGCAGCGCCTTCCGCCAGCCGTGCTCGGCCAGCTGCACCGCGTAGGGCAGCGTCACGTTGGTGAGGCCGTAGGTCGAGGTCCTCGGCACGGCGCCGGGCATGTTCGCGACGCAGTAGAACACCGAGCCGTGTACCTGGTAGGTCGGGTCGTCGTGGGTGGTCGGCCGGGAGTCCGCGAAGCAGCCGCCCTGGTCGATCGAGATGTCGACGAGCACGCTGCCCGGCCGCATCCGCGAGACCAGCTCGTTGGACACGAGTTTCGGCGCCTTCGCGCCCGGCAGCAGCACGGCGCCGACCACGAGGTCGGCGTCCAGGACGGCCTGCTCCAGGGTGTAGGCGTTGGAGGCGATCGTGCGGATCCGGCCCGCGAAGTCGTGGTCGATCTGGCGCAGCCGGTCGACGTTGGTGTCGAGCACCTCGACGTCGGCACCGAGCCCCGCCGCGATCCGGGCGGCGTTCAACCCGGCGACCCCACCGCCGATCACCACGACCTTGGCCGGATGCACGCCCGGCACACCGCTGGGCAGGATGCCCCGGCCGCCGCTCGGCTTCAGCAGCGAGTGCGCGCCGACCTGCGGCGCGAGCCTGCCCGCGACCTCGGACATCGGCGCCAGCAGCGGCAGCGCGCCCGTCTCGGTCTGCACGGTCTCGTAGGCGACGGCCGTCGTCCCCGCGGCCAGCAGGGCCTCGGTCAGCGGCCGGTCCGCGGCCAGGTGCAGGTAGGTGAACAGGACCTGGTCCGCCCGCAGCCGCTCGTACTCGGCGGCGATCGGCTCCTTCACCTTCAGCACCAGCTCGCCCTCGGCCCACGTCTCCTCGGCCGTGGCGAGGATCTTCGCGCCCGCGGAGAGGTACTCCTCGTCGCTGATCGCCGAACCCGCGCCCGCGTCGGTCTCGATGAACACGTCGTGCCCGCGCTGGATCAGCTCGTGCACGCCGGCGGGAGTCAGCGCGACCCGGTACTCGTGCTTCTTGATCTCTCGGGGGACGGCGATACGCACAGCTGCCTCCTGCGGTGTAGTGCGGTGTCGCTGCCCACGGTGAACCACCCGGACGGCGGTGTCATCGTGGCCGCAAAACAATGATGACCGCCGCCGGTGGTGGGCGCAGAACAACGCCTTGACCTCGACTTTGGTGGAGGTCGCAGGCTGTGGGCAGTGGTTCGACCGGGACGAAGGGGGATCCGATGCGGGCGGTGTGGTTGCACGAGTTCGGCGGGCCGGAGGTGCTCGCCGTGGACGGTGCGCCGGACCCGGAGCCGGACGGGGACCAGGTGCTGATCGAGGTGGAGTACGCGGGCGTCACGTTCGTCGAGACGCAGGTGCGTGCCGGCCGGGGGCCGTTCCCGGTCCGGCCGCCGCTCGTCCCGGGCAACGGGGTCGGCGGGGTCGTCACGCGGGTGGGTGCGGGCGCCGACCGCCGGCTCGTCGGCAAGCGGGTGGTCAGCAGCCTGAACGGCTCGGGCGGCTACGCCGAGCGGGCCGTGGCCGACGCGGCGGCGGTCATCGAGGTGCCGCCGGAGGTCGGCCTGGACACCGCCGTGGCGCTGCTCGCCGACGGCCGCACGGCGACGATGCTCGTGCGCGACGCGGGCCTGCGGGCCGGGGACCGGGTGCTGGTCGAGGCGGCGGCGGGCGGTGTCGGCAGCCTGCTCGTGCAGCTCGCGCGGAACGCGGGCGCGCGGGTGGTGGCCGCCGCGGGCGGTGAGCACAAGCTGGAGCTGGCCGCCGAACTCGGTGCCGAGGTGGTGGTGGACTACCGCAAGCCGGACTGGCCCGGTGCCGTCCGGGACGCGATCGGTGGGGTGGACGTGGTCTTCGACGGGGTCGGTGGTGACCTCGCGCGGGCCGCGTTCGACCTGCTCGGCGCGGGTGGCCGGATGCTGAGCTTCGGCCTGGCCAGCGGCGAGTGGGCGGCCATCCCGGAGGACCTCGCCGCCGAGCGCGGGGTCACGCTCGGCGGTGGCCGGGGCGGTACCCCCGCCGAGCTGCGGGAGCTGGCGGCGAGCGCGCTGGCCGAGGCGGCGGCGGGACGGCTGCGGCCGGTCATCGGCCAGCGTTTCCCACTGGCCAGGGTGGCGGACGCGCACGCGGCCATCGAGTCGCGCGCGACCGTGGGCAAGACCCTGCTCGAGGTGAGGTGATGCGGATCGGGGTGGTCCTGCCCGCGTTCGGCACCGAGGGCGTCGGCGCGGTCGGCCCGTACGCGCGGCACGCGGAGGAATGCGGGCTGGAGTCGGTGTGGAAGGGCGACCACCTGATCGCCGCGCGTCCCGTCCTCGACAGCACGCTCGTGCTCACCGCCGCGGCCACCGCGACGGAGCGGATCAGGGTCGGCTTCGGCGTGCTCCTGCCCGCACTGCGGCCGGTGGCGTGGACCGCCAAGCAGATCGCCAGCCTGCAGCACCTCTCCGGGGACCGGGTCCTGCTCGGCGTCGGCACCGGCGGTGCGGTGCACGGCGCGGCGGGCTGGCGGGCGGCCGGGGTGCCGTACGCGGAGCGCGGAGCCCGCACCGACGCGGCGCTGGAACTCCTGCCCGGCCTGATCGCGGGGAAGCCCGTGACCGTCGAGGGGGAGCCGGTCGCGCTCGCCCGGCGCCACCGTGCCGCCCGTGCTCACTGGGGGTGGCGGCAGGGTGGCGCTGCGGCGGGCCGCCCGGTTCGGCGACGAGTGGTACCCCGCGGTCGTGCCGCCGTCGGCGGTGGCGGCGGGGATGCGGGAGCTCGCCGAGCTGGCGGACTCGTACGGCAGGCCGGCGCCGGGCCTGACGGTGGGCGTGAGCACCGGGATGGGGGAGGTGCCCGCCTCCTCTCGACGCGCAGGTGCGGGGTCTCGCCGACTACGGAACGGGCGATCCGCGCGCCGTGGTGGTGACCGGCCCGCCGGAGCGGGTGGCCGGCCGGTACGCGGAGTGGGCCGAGGCCGGTGCGGGCCAGGTGGTGGCGATGCCGTTCGGCGGGGACTGGTTCCGGCAGGTCGAGCTGCTCGGCGAGGTGGCCAGGCTGCTCGGCTGAGGTCCTCCAAGGCCACCTTGGGGGCTCGTTGGGTCAGGACCAGTGGAGGGCGATGAGCTGGGTGAGCAGGGCCAGGCGGACGTCCGGGTCGTCGAGGTCGAGCGGGACCAGGTCGAGCAGCTTCCGCATGCGGTACCGCAGGGTGTTGGGGTGGATGCGCAACGCCCGCGCCGCGGCCCTCGGGTCGCCGGGATGCCGCAGCCACTCGTAGAGCGTGTCGACGTAGCCGGTGGCGTGCGCGGCGTCGTGCGCGCGCAGCTCGCCCAGCGGCCCGAGCTCGGTGACGCGGGCGGTGCCCGCCGCCGTCGCCGCGCGGTGCAGGGCCAGCGCCGTCCACACCTCGTCGAAGCACACGACGCGCCCCGGCAGCACGCCCGACCGCAGCAGCCCGAGCGCCTCCTCGGCCTCGGCCCGGGAGCTGGCGAGCTCACCGAGTGGCCGCGCGCTGCCCGCCGCGGCGCGCAACGCGCCGGTCTCGCGGCCGGACGGCACCTCGTCGAGCGCGGCCCGCAGCTCCGGCCAGCCACCGGGACCGTCCTCGCCGGGCACGATGGCGTACAGCAGGCCGCTCGCCTCCGCGGCGACCGGCCGCCGCCCGATGCCCTGCGAGATCCGTTCGAGCAGGGCCAGCCGCAGGCCCTCACCGTCGAGCGTCTCGCCGCCCGGCGTCTCCACGACGACCACCCGGTGCGGCTCGTCGGTGAGGTCCAGCTCGGCCGCGGCCTTGCGCGGGCCGACCTCGCCCCGCAGCAGCGCCCGCAACAGCTCGGCGGACGCGCGGCGCTGGACATCGGCGTGCGCGCGGCGGCGCAGCAGGTGCAGCGCCACCACGGGTGCGGTGTCGGCGAACGCCGCGGCCCGCTCGTCGGGGACGGGCCCGGACACCACCGCCCACATCGAGCCGAGCAGCTCGCCGCCCATCCGGATCGGCACGATCAGCCGGGGCAGGGTGCCGTCCCGCTGCGCGGGCACGAAGATCGTCTGCCTGCCCCGGGACAGCTCGCGGAACACCCCGCGCGAACGGAACCGGGCGAGCACGTCGTCCGGGATGCGCCTGCCCATGATCGTCGCGACGCGGGCCGGGTCGGTCAGGTCCTGGCGGGCGGAGTAGGCGAGCACCCGCGAGTTGGTGTCCTCGATGGTCACCGGCGCGTCGACCACCGAGGCCACCGCGTCGGCCAGCCGGAACAGGTCGCTCGCGGCGGGGTCGTCTCCGTTCTCCAGGGTGTCGTGCTCGTCGGCGATCGCGTCGAGCACCGTGCGCAGCAGCCACACCAGCTGCGCCCAGGAGGTCGCGGAGTGCACCTCGATGAGCCCGATGCCCGCCGTTCGCGCCGCGCGGCGGATGCCGGGTTTGCTCGCGAGCGGAGGTTTGAGCAGCACCGCGGCGGCGCCGTTTCCCGCGCTGCCGCGGACCAGTTCGGTGGCCTCCCCGGCGTCGGCGACGGCGACCGCGAGCACGAGGTCGCCCGCCGCGACGTGGCCGGGCGATCCCGGCTCGGCGATCACGACGTCGGCGACGGCGGGGCAGTCGTCGGGAACGTGTACCGCGTGCAGCAGGGTCGGCCCCACGCGGTCCACGACTGTGCGCACGGAGACCATCAGACCTCGGGTGGTGTTCGGTCGTCGATGTCCTCGGGCGTGTACTGCTCGCGCTTCGTGGTCAGCGCCCAGCGGTGGCCGAGGGGATCCACCACCCGGCCGTACCGCTCGCCGAAGAACATCTCCTGGATCGGTGCCTCGACCTCGGCACCCGCGAACACGGCGCGGCGGAACAGATCGTCGGGATCGGCCACCTCGAGCGTGAGCAGGGTGGGTGTGCCGCCGAGGGTGGGCGGCGCCAGCGCGCCCAGCTGGGTGATCTCCTGGCTGACCAGCAGCCTGGCGTCTCCGATGGCGACCTCGACGAACAGCACCCTGCCGTCGGGCAGGACGTTGCGGAACAGCTCGGTGGCGCCGAACGCCGTGCGGTAGAAGGCCAGCGCCCGCTCGACGTCGTGCACGAACACGTGGGGCACGAGGCCGAGTGCGCGGCTGGGCCGGTTCATGCGGTTCTCGCCCGCTCGCCGAGCAGCCCCGCCTCGGCGGACTCAGCCGCGAGCCGCTGCAGCAGTGCGGCCTCGCGCCGCGCGACCCGCAGACCAAGGTCGGTGAGGCGGTAGTAGCGGCGGCGTGCGTCGTGCGGCTCGTCCTCCGTCCGGTGTGGAGCCTCCTCCACCAGCCCGTCCGCGCTGAGCCGGGCGAGCGTCCGGTACAGCGTGCCGGGCCCGAGTTGCACGGACCCGCCGGTGACCTCGTCGACGAATCCCATGATCCCGTAGCCGTGGGCGTGGCCGCGCGCGATCGCCAGCAGCACCTGGAAGCCGGCCGGGGTCAGCGGCGGTGAGTTGACCTTGGCCATGCGATGAGCATACGCTCCACCCTCGTTCTATCCATTACGGATATATCGAGATCGGAGCCACGATGGCGATTCGCGGGGTGCACAAGGTGATCGTGGGCGTGCGTGACCAGGAGCGCGCGAAGCGGTTCTGGACGGAGGTGGTGGGCTTCACGGTGACGACCGACGCGCCGTACGGCGACCAGGGTGCCCGCTGGGTGGAGGTGACCTCGCCGGACGGGCAGGCCCTCGTGCTGAGCGAGGCGGAGGACGCCGGGCCCCGGCCGTCCGGGCGGGACGACCTGCCCACGTCCAACGTCTTCTTCCGCGCCGACGACATCGAGCGGACCCATGCGGAACTGGCGGCGAAGGGTGTCGACTTCCCGGATCCGCCGACCAGGCAGCCCTGGGGCTGGTGGGCGACCTTCGTGGACTCCGAGGGCAACCGCTTCGCCCTGCAGCAGGCTCGTGAGTGAGCAACGTTGTTCTCACAACGTCTTTCACTCACGAGTCGGCGACCGCCTCCCTGATCCAGCCGGCGACGGGCAGGCCCCGCTCGACGCACTCCACCGACAGCCGCACCGTCCAGCGCAGTGCCTGCAGCACGAGGCTGTCCACCTCCTCCGGGGCCGCGCTGGCCAGTGCGATCTCCACCTGCTCCTCCGCGGCCTCCGTGTTGCCGTGCACCTCGGCCAGCAGCGTGCGCACCGCCGTCCGCACCGGCGGGTCGGCCTGGTCGATCGAGACCTCCTCGCCCTCGGAGTCGAACACCTGGACCTTCACCGGTGCGGAACCGCCGTCCCCCAGCGTGGCGACCATGGCGCTGCATTCGGCGAACAGCAGCAGCATCAGCTCCCGCGTCTCGGTCAGGCGCTGCTCCGGGGTCGTGGGCGCCAGCACGTCGAGCGCCTCGGCGTCGTCGCCGAGACGCATGGCGATCAGCGCTCGTTGCGCCTTTCCGACGAGCCCGCCGTGCTCGTCCTCGCTGCGGTCTGCCTGCACGGTGCCCATCCAACACCAGGGAGGCCGGAAGTGCTGCCGCCCGGCAGGGTGAGGGCGAGATCACTCAAGCGGCGTGGAGCGCCCCGAGCGCGAGCCGTTCCAGCAGCGCGGCCTGCTGGTCGTCGGGCAGGTGCCTGCTGTGCGGGGTGGAGTTGATCAGGCCGAACACGGCGTGCGCGGCCGAGCGGGCGTGTGCCTGGTCGAGTCCGGGCACGGCGGCCCGGATCACCCGCACCCACACCTCGACGTAGCGCCGCTGCAGCGCCCGTACCTGCCTGCGGTCGGTGTCGGCGAGGTTGGCGAGGCTGCGCTCCTGCACGGTGATCAGCGCGGGGTGCGTGAGCGCGAAGTCGACGTGGAACCGCACGAGCGCGGCCAGCACCTCGTCGGCGTCGCCGTCGCGCTCGGCGTGCGCCTCGCCGCCGTCGAGCAGGTAGCGGCTGATCGACGTGAGCATCTCGCCGAGCATCGCGTCCTTGCTGCGGAAGTGCCGGTAGAGCGCGGGGCCGGAGATGCCCACCGCGGCGCCGATGTCGTCGATGCCGACCCCGTGGAAGCCGTGCTGGGCGAACAGCTCCGCCGCGGCGGTCAGGATCTGCTCGCGCCTGCCCGCCTTCTCTCCGCTGACGAGTGGGGTGGTGGGGGTCGACGACACGCCGCCATTCTAGAGGCCGGAGGTTAGCGAGCGCTAACAAGACGTTCGACCTGGTCCGGTCGGGTCATGTCCGCTTCACACCCTTTTTACGTCGACTGCTGGCCTGGTACAGACATTTCAGGTCAACAGCCAACAAAGGGGACGGCCATGACACGACCGGTACTCCGCTTCCTCGCCACGATCCTGGCCGTCTCGCTGGTGCCGCTGGTCGGTGCCGCCTCGGCCGCCGCCACGACCGTCACCAGCGCCGCCGTCAACTACGTCGCCCTCGGCGACTCCTACTCCTCGGGGGTCGGCGCCGGGGAGTACCTCGACTCCAGCGGCTGCCGCCGCAGCGCCAACGCCTACCCGAAGCTGTGGGCGGACTCCCACGGAGTCTCCTCGTTCCGGTTCGTCGCGTGCTCCGGAGCGCGCACCGCCGACGTCGTCCAGCAGGCGGCGGTGATGGACGCGAGCACGACCTTCGCCACCGTGTCGGTCGGTGGCAACGACGCCGGCTTCGCCGACGTGATGACCGACTGCACCCTCGGCGGCGACCAGTACTGCGTGAACCGGGTCGAGGAGGCGAAGGCCTTCGCGCGGAACTCGCTGCCCGCCCGGCTGGACAACGTGTACGCGACGATGCGGGCCGAGGCGCCCAACGCCGAGATCGTCGTGCTCGGGTACCCGCGCTTCTACCAGCTCGGCGGTTCCTGCCGGGCCGGGCTGAGCGAGACCAAGCGCGCGGCCATCAACTCCGGCGCCGACACGCTCGCGCAGGTCACCGCGCAACGGGCCGCCGCGGCGGGCTTCACGTTCGTGGACGTCCGGGGGGCGTTCACCGGTCACGAGATCTGTTCGAGCGACTGGTGGCTGCACAGCCTCACCTGGCCGGTCGAGAACTCCTACCATCCCAATGTCAAGGGGCAGTCGCTCGGCTACCTGCCCGCGCTGAAGGCCGTCACCGGCTGAGCGGCCGCCCTCACCGCCACTGGACAGCCAGGTTAGCCACCGCTAACATCTCGCCAGGTGTTAACGGCTGCTAACCTGGCTGTGTGCCCGCGCGGAGAACGAGGGAGGCCATGGACGCACCGGTGCTGACCAGTTCGGTCGACACGCACAGCGAGGCGTACGCCCGGAACGTGAGCGCGCACGCCGAACTGGTGGAGGATCTGCGCAAGCGGTTGGCCGCCGCCAGGCTCGGCGGCCCAGAGAAGGCGCGTGCCCGCCATGTGGAACGCGGCAAGCTGCTGCCGCGCGACCGCGTGGACGCGCTGCTGGACCCGGGCTCGCCGTTCCTCGAGCTCTCGCCGCTGGCCGCGACCGGCCTCTACGACGACGAGGCGCCCTCGGCGGGCATCATCACCGGCATCGGCCGGATCTCCGGCCGGGAGTGCGTGATCGTCGCCAACGACGCCACGGTCAAGGGCGGCACCTACTACCCGATGACCGTCAAGAAGCACCTCCGCGCGCAGGAGGTCGCCCTGCACAACAACCTCCCGTGCGTGTACCTCGTCGACTCCGGCGGCGCGTTCCTGCCCCGGCAGGACGAGGTCTTCCCCGACCGGGAGCACTTCGGGCGCATCTTCTACAACCAGGCCACGATGTCGGCGCGCGGCATCGCGCAGATCGCGGCGGTGCTCGGTTCGTGCACCGCGGGCGGCGCGTACGTGCCCGCGATGAGCGACGAGGCCGTGATCGTGCGCAACCAGGGCACGATCTTCCTCGGTGGCCCGCCGCTGGTGAAGGCGGCCACGGGCGAGGTCGTCACCGCCGAGGAGCTCGGCGGCGGCGACGTGCACGCGCGCTCGTCCGGGGTCACCGACCACCTCGCCGCCGACGACGCCGACGCGCTGCGCCGCGTTCGGTCCATCGTCTCCACGCTGGGCCCGCGCGAGCCGAGGCCGTGGGAGGTCGTGCCCACCGAGGAGCCCGCCCTCGACCCGCGCGAGCTTCACGGCGTCGTGCCCACCGACCCGCGCACCCCCTACGACGTGCGCGAGGTCATCGCGCGGATCGTCGACGGCAGCCGGTTCGGCGAGTTCAAGAAGGAGTACGGGACCACGCTGGTCACCGGCTTCGCGCGGATCCACGGCCATCCGGTGGGCATCGTCGCCAACAACGGCGTGCTGTTCGCCGAGTCGGCGATGAAGGGCGCCCACTTCATCGAGCTGTGCGACCGGCGCTCCATCCCGCTGCTGTTCCTGCAGAACATCACCGGCTTCATGGTCGGGAAGGACTACGAGGCGGGCGGCATCGCCAAGCACGGCGCGAAGATGGTGACCGCCGTGGCCTGCGCGCGGGTGCCGAAGCTGACCGTGATCATCGGCGGGTCGTTCGGCGCGGGCAACTACTCGATGTGCGGGCGGGCCTACTCGCCCCGGTTCCTCTGGATGTGGCCCAACGCCCGCATCTCCGTGATGGGTGGCGAGCAGGCGGCCTCCGTGCTGGCGACCGTGCGCCGGGACGCCTTCGAGGCCAGGGGCGAGGAGTGGCCCGCCGAGGACGAGGAGAGGTTCAAGGAGCCGATCCGGGAGCAGTACGAGCGGCAGGGCAGCCCGTACTACTCCACGGCCCGGCTGTGGGACGACGGCGTGATCGACCCGGCCGACACCCGCACGGTCGTGGGGCTCGCGCTGTCGGCGGCGGCCAACGCGCCGCTCGAGCCCGTCGGTTACGGCGTCTTCCGGATGTGAGGCTTGCGCATGTTCGACACCGTTCTGGTCGCCAACCGGGGTGAGATCGCGGTCCGGGTCATCGGCACGCTGCGCCGCATGGGCATCCGCTCGGTCGCCGTCTACAGCGACGCCGACGCGCGGGCCCGGCACGTGCGGGAGGCGGACACGGCGGTCCGCATCGGACCGGCCGAGGCCGCCCGCAGCTACCTGTCCATTCCGGACATCGTGCGCGCCGCTGTGGACACCGGCGCGCAGGCCGTGCACCCCGGCTACGGTTTCCTCGCGGAGAACGCCGAGTTCGCCCGCGCCTGCGCCGAGGCGGGGCTGGTGTTCATCGGCCCGCCCGTCGCGGCCATCGAGGCGATGGGCGACAAGATCCGCGCCAAGGCGACGGTCTCCGCGGCCGGGGTTCCGGTCGTGCCCGGAAAGTCCGATGTGGACGACTTCGCGCGGGCCGCCGAGGAGGTCGGCTACCCGGTGCTGCTCAAGCCGTCCGCGGGCGGTGGCGGCAAGGGCATGCGACTGGTGCACGAGCCCGGTGAGCTGGCCGCCGCGGTGGAGTCGGCTCAGCGCGAGGCGCGGGGCGCGTTCGGCGACGACCGGCTGCTCGTGGAGCGCTTCGTCACCGGTCCCCGGCACATCGAGATCCAGGTGCTCGCCGACACGCACGGCAACGTCATCCACCTCGGCGAGCGCGAGTGCAGCCTGCAGCGCAGGCACCAGAAGATCATCGAGGAGGCACCGTCGGCGTTGCTCGACGAGGAGACGCGGGCTCGTATGGGCGCCTCGGCGGCCGAGGCCGCGCGGTCGGTCGGCTACGTGGGCGCGGGCACGGTCGAGTTCATCGTGTCGGCACACCGGCCGGACGAGTTCTTCTTCCTGGAGATGAACACGCGGCTGCAGGTCGAGCACCCGGTCACGGAACTGGTGACCGGAATCGACCTCGTCGAGTGGCAGCTCCGGGTCGCCGCGGGCGAACCGCTCGCGGTGGCGCAGGAGGACGTGCGGCTCGACGGACACGCGGCGGAGGCGCGCGTCTACTCGGAGGACCCGGCCCGCGGCTTCGTGCCCACCGGCGGCACGGTGCTGGACCTCGCCGAGCCGGCGGGCGCCGGGGTGCGGGTCGACTCCGGCATCCGGCGCGGCACCGTGGTCGGCTCCCACTACGACCCGATGCTGGCGAAGGTCATCGCATGGGGTCCCGACCGTGCCTCGGCGCTGCACCGGCTCGATCGCGCGCTCGCCGGGACCGCCGTGCTCGGCGTGCACACCAACGTGCCGTTCCTGCGCGCGCTCGTCCGCGACCCCGACGTGCGCGCGGGCCGGCTCGACACCGGGCTCGTCGAGCGCAAGGTCGGCGACCTGGTCTCCGGGGAGGTGCCCGCGGAGTTCTTCGTCGCCGCCGCGCTCGACCGGCTGCTGTCACTGCAGCCCGCCGGGCCCGTCGTCGACCCGTGGGACGTGCCCGGCGGCTGGCGCCTCGGCGCGCGCGGCAACGTCGCGTTCCGCCTGCGCGCGGGCGAGGCGGAGTCGCTCGTGCGGATCGAGGGGCTCCCGGCCGACGCGCTGGTGAGCGTGGACGGTGCCGAGCCGGTCGCGGCCTCGGCCGAGCGCACCGGCGCGGAACTGGCCGTGCGCAGTGGAGATCAGGTGCTGCGCTACCGGCGCGCCGAGGCGCCCGACGGCACGCTGTGGCTGGCGCGGGAAGGCCGCGCCGTCGCCATCGGCGAGCGGCCCAACCTGCTCGCCACCCACGCCGAGAGCGCGGAGGCGGGCCCGGTCACCAGCCCGATGCCCGGCACGGTGCTGGTGGTCAAGGCGGCCCGCGGTGACGTCGTCTCGGCAGGCACCCCGCTGCTGGTCGTCGAGGCCATGAAGATGGAGCACACCATCACCGCGCCGGTCGACGGCGTCGTCACCGAACTGCACGTCCAGGCAGGCCAACAGGTCGCGCTGGACGAGCCACTGGCCCTGGTCACCCCGGAGGAGCACAACTCATGATCGACTTCAGACTCGGCGACGAGTACGAGGCACTGCGCAAGACCGTGCGGGACTTCGCGCAGTCCGAGGTCGCGCCCGTCATCGGCGAGTACTACGAGCGGGAGGAGTTCCCGTACGACCTGGTCGCGACGATGGGCCGGATGGGCCTGTTCGGCCTGCCCTTCCCCGAGGAGCACGGCGGCATGGGCGGCGACTACTTCGCGCTCTGCCTCGCGCTGGAGGAGCTGGCGCGGGTCGACTCCTCGGTGGCGATCACGCTGGAGGCGGGGGTGTCGCTGGGCGCGATGCCGATCCACCGGTTCGGCAGCGAGGAGCAGAAGCGGGAGTGGCTGCCCGCGCTCTGCACAGGGGAGGCGCTCGGCGCGTTCGGGCTCACCGAGCCCGGCGGCGGCTCCGACGCGGGAGCCACGCGGACCACGGCGCGGCTCGACGGGGGACAGTGGGTGATCAACGGCAGCAAGGCGTTCATCACCAACTCGGGCACCGACATCACCCGGCTCGTCACGGTCACGGCGGTGACCGGGCAGCAGCCCGACGGGCGCAAGGAGATCTCCACGATCATCGTGCCGTCCGGCACGCCGGGGTTCACGGTGGCGCCGAAGTACTCGAAGGTCGGCTGGAACGCCTCGGACACGCACGAGCTGGCGTTCGACGACTGCCGGGTGCCCGAGGCCAACCTGCTGGGCGAGCGGGGCCGCGGCTACGCGCAGTTCCTGTCCATCCTGGACGAGGGGCGGATCGCCATCGCGGCGCTCAGCGTGGGACTCGCGCAGGGCTGCGTCGACGAGTGCGTGCGCTACGTGGGTGAGCGCGAGGCGTTCGGCCAGAAGATCGGCACCTACCAGGCGATCCAGTTCAAGATCGCGGACATGGAGAGCCGTGCGCACACGGCGCGGCTGGCGTACTACCAGGCGGCGGCGAAGATGCTGCGCGGCGAGCCGTTCAAGAAGGAGGCGGCCATCGCGAAGCTGGTGTCGTCCAACGCCGCGATGGACAACGCGCGCGAGGCCACCCAGATCTTCGGCGGCTACGGCTTCATGAACGAGTTCCCGGTGGGCCGCTTCTACCGTGACGCGAAGATCCTGGAGATCGGCGAGGGCACCAGCGAGGTGCAGCGGATGCTGATCGCCCGCGAGCTGGGCTTGCCCTAGCTCACCCGTTGGCAGTGAAGGCCACCTTCAGTGCGTTGAACGCAGTGAAGGTGGCCTTCACTGCTCGTGGCACCTGTGATAAGAATACCGGTATAGTTATCCGGTATCAGGTAGGTGCTTCGTGATCGAACTCAAGAGTCCCGGCGAGATCGACGCCATGCGGGTGGCGGGCAAGGTGGTCGCCACGGCGCTGCGGGCCGTGCGCGAGGGCGCGGCGGTGGGCACGTCGCTGCGTGAGCTCGACGAGATCGCGGCGAGCGTACTCGCCGACGCGGGGGCGGGCTCGCCCTTCCTGCACTATCACCCGGGGTTCGCGCCGAGCCCGTTCCCCGCGGTCCTGTGCACCAGCGTGAACGACGCGGTGGTGCACGGCGTCCCCACGAACTACCGGCTGCGCGACGGTGACCTGCTCAGCATCGACTTCGGTGCCGAGGTCGACGGCTGGCACGGGGACGCGGCGACGAGCTTCGTCGTGGGGACCGCCGACCCGGGTGATCTCGACCTCATCGCCACCACCGAGCGGGCGCTGGCCGCCGGCATCGAGGCGGCCAGGCCGGGCAACCGGCTCGGCGACATCGGGCACGCCATCGGCGGCGTCGGCCGCGCCGCGGGATACGGCATGCTCGCCGACCACGGCGGCCACGGGATCGGCCGGGCCATGCACGAGGCGCCGAGCGTGCCCAACGAGGGGCGGCCGGGCCGGGGGCTGCGGCTGCGACCCGGGATGGTGATCGCCATCGAACCCATGCTCATCGCGGGTGGCGGCGACTCCTACCGCGTGGCGGCCGACGGCTGGACGTTGCACACCGTCGACGGCAGCCGGGCCGCGCACGCCGAGCACACCGTCGCGATCACCGCCGACGGGCCGAGGATCCTCACGACCGAGTGACATCGCGGGGTCTGGCGTCTCGCGCCGATCCGGGGCACCATAGGCTTAGTTGGCGTATTGCCAATACGGATCGTCATCGTCGACGAGAGGAGCCCCGGCATGGGCAGGCAGCCGCGGTCGTTGCGAGGCAAGGTCGTCGTGATCACGGGAGGCGCGCAGGGGATCGGCGCCGCGACGGCGGAGACGCTGGTCCGGCACGGGGCCCGCGTGGCCATCGGGGACCTCGACCTCGTCCGTGCCGAGAAGACGGCGGGTGAGCTGGGCGGGGACACCCTGGCCCTGCGGCTCGACGTCACCGACACCGACGCGTTCAGCGCGTTCCTGGACGAGGTGGAGCGGAGGCTGGGGCCGGTCGACGTCCTGATCAACAACGCGGGGATCATGCCGCTGTCCCCGCTCGACGAGGAGGACGACTCGTCGACCCGGCGGCAGCTGGAGATCAACCTGCACGCCGTCATCCACGGCACGCGCGAAGCCATGCGCCGCATGCGCCCGCGCGGCAGCGGGCACATCGTCAACGTCGCGTCGATGGCGGGCAAGGCCGGGTTCCCCGGCGCGGCCACCTACTGCGCCACCAAGCACGGCGTCGTCGGGCTGTCCGAGTCCGTGCACCTGGAACTGCGAGGCAGCGGCGTCGACGTCTCGTGCGTGATGCCCGCCGTCGTGCGGACGGAGCTGGCGAGCGGCCTCGGTGAGGCCAGGATGATCAAGTCGGTGCGGCCGGAGGACGTCGCGGCCGCCATCGTGCACGCGCTCGAACACCCGCGCTTCGACGTGTACGTGCCGAAGTCGCTCGATGCCACCAACCGCATCACGCGGCTGTTCCCGCGCAAGGCGTCCGAGTGGGTGATGCGGGCGCTCGGCGGCGACCAGCTGCTCGCCTCCGCCGCCCACTCGCCCGCCCGCGCCGAGTACGAGGCGCGAGCCGCCGAGAGCGCTCCGGGGGCGAACCGGTCACAGACCGGTTGAGCCGTACCCGGCCGCGGGAGAGGATCCTCCCTGAGGTTCCAGCTCAGGGAGGCAACCGATGACGTCACCACCGGCGAGGCTCGCGGCCGCCGCGTCCAACGTGGTCGCGAAGGTGCTGCGTGGCGGCGTCGCCGACCTGCGGCCCGTGCCGCGGGTGCTCATCGACCAGGGTCCGAACCGGTCGGTGTACCGGATGACCGGCAGCGGCGGTCCGGCCCCGGCCGGGCCCCCGGTGCTGCTCGTGCCGCCGCTGGCCGCGCCCGCGCTGTGCTTCGACCTGCGGCGCGGGTGCAGCCTCGCCGAGCACCTGGTGGACGGCGGCAGGCGCACGTACCTCGTCGACTACGGCAACGTGGCGTTCTCCGACCGCAGGCTGGGCGTCGAGCACTGGATCGACGAGGTGCTGCCGAGGGCGATCCGCAAGGTCAGCGCCGACGCGGGTGGCCAGCGGGTGCACGTCGTCGCGTGGTGCCTCGGCGGCATCTTCTCGCTGCTCACCACGGCCGACCAGCCGGACCTTCCCGTCGAGTCGGTCACCACGATCGCGTCGCCGTTCGACTTCACCGCGATCCCGCTGGTGGCGCCGTTCCGGCCGCTGATCGACCTCACGGGCGGGCACCTGCTCACGCCGGTCTACCGGGCGCTGGGCGGTGCACCGTCCTACCTCGTCGGCCCCGTCTTCCGGGCCACCGGGCTGAACAAGGAGATCACGAAGCCGCTGGCCATCCTGAAGAACCTCGACGACCGCGACTTCCTCGCGCAGATCGAGGCGGTGGACCACTTCATGGCCAACATGCTCGCCTACCCCGGCCGGACGTTCGGGCAGCTCTACCACCGGTTCTTCCGGGCCAACGACCTCGCCGAGGGCAGCGTCGACCTCGGCGGCAGGGTCATCTCCCTGTCCGGGGTCAAGGTGCCGACGCTCGTGGTCGCGGGTGAGAACGACACGATCGCCCCGCGCCGGGCCGTCGAGCGCCTGGTCGACCTGCTGGAGAACGCGCCGGAGGTGCGGTTCGAGTCCGCGCCGGGCGGGCATCTCGGCGTGCTCACCGGCAGGCGGGCGCGTGGGACGACATGGCGCTACCTCGACGAGTTCCTGGACGCGCAGTTCAGCCGCACCGCCGGAGCGTGACCTCGAACGCGTGGACCGTGCCGCAGCACTCGTAGCGCGGCGGGAATGTGCGCGCCTCGCGGTGCCGTTGTGCGGGGCATGAGGGCGATCATGATGGAGCGGTACGGCGGACCGGACGAGCTGACGCTGGGGGAGCACCCGGACCCGAAGGTGGCGCCGGGTGAGGTGCTGGTCCGGGTCAAGGCCGCGGGCATCAACCCGGTCGACTGGAAGATCGGCGCGGGTTACCTGGACGGGCTGATGGAGGTCCGGTTCCCGCTCATCCCCGGCTGGGACATCTCCGGGGTGGTCGAGGCCGTGGGCCTGGACGTGGACGAGTTCGCGGTGGGCGACGAGGTGATCGGCTACGTCCGCAAGGACCAGGTCGAGCTGGGCGCGTACGCGGAGCTGGTGGCGGCCAACGTGCGGCTGCTCGCGCGCAAGCCGGCCGCGCTGGACTGGGCGCAGGCGGCCGGGCTGCCGCTGGCCGGGCTGACCGCGTACCAGTCCTTGCGGCGGGTGGGCGCCCGCGACGGGGACGTCGTGCTGATCCACGCGGCGGCCGGCGGGGTCGGATCGCTCGGCACCCAGCTGGCCGTGGCCTCGGGTGCGCGGGTGATCGGTACCGCGAGCGAGCGCAACCACGACTTCCTGCGGGAACTGGGCGCGGAGCCCGTGCCGTACGGCGAGGGACTGGTGGAGCGCGTGCGTGATATCGCACCCGGCGGGGTGGACGCCGCGCTCGACTTCGTCGGCGGTGACGCGGTGGAGGTGTCGCGGCAGGTCGTCCGGGATCCCGCGCGCATCGCGTCGATCACCGACCCGGAGGTGGCCGAGTCCGGCGGCCAGTACGTGTGGGTGCGCCCGAGCGTGGCGGACCTGACCGACCTGGCGCGACTGGCCGACGAGGGCAAGCTGACCGTGCACGTGGACAAGGTGCTGCCGCTCGCCGAGGCGGCAGAGGCCTGGCGGCTCAGTCAGGACGGCCGCACGCGCGGCAAGCTGGTCCTCTCCGTGGCGTGACTGTCATGAGTGGCTCGTACCGGCATTTTCCGTCAGCAACGAGCCACCCATGACAGTAGGCTGCGGGGGTGGCCGAGGTCCTGCTTTTCCACCACGCCCTGGGGCTGACCCCGGGCGTCCGCGCATTCGCGGACCGGCTTCGCGCGGAGGGGCACGTGGTGCACACGCCGGACCTCTTCGACGGGCAGGTGTTCGCCGAACTGGCCGAGGGAGTCGACTTCGCCGAGCGGCTCGGCCTCGACACCGTCCTGGACCGCGGCCGCTGGCGGCCGACGACCTGCCGGGCGAGCTGGTCTACATGGGACTGTCGCTCGGCGTGCTGCCCGCGCAGCAACTGGCGCAGACCCGGGTGGGCGCGCGGGGCGCCGTGCTGCTGCACGGTTGTGTCCCGGTGACCGAGTTCGGTGACGCCTGGCCACCCGAGGTGCCGCTGCGGCTGCACGTCATGGAGAACGACGAACTCGGTGACGTCGACGTGGCCCGCAACGTCGCCGCCACGGTGGGGAACGCGGAGCTGTTCCTGTACCCGGGCAACGGGCACCTGTTCACCGATCCCGGCTCGCCGGACCACGACGAGCCCGCCGCGAGCGCGGTCGAGCGGCGTGTGCTGCGGTTCCTCGCTGCCCGCTAGCCTCGGCCCGCGCGCGGCGACGAAATTGGATTCCCGGCGCACCGCGCGCGCCACTATGGTGAGCCGATGTCGTCGGTCAAGCAGGTCCAGGTCACGTTCGACTGCGCCGAACCCGGGCGGCTCGCCCGTTTCTGGTGCGAGGTGCTGGGGTACGTCGTGCCGCCGCCACCGGAGGGGTTCGCCACCTGGGACGATGTCGATCGCTCGTTGCCGCCCGAGCGGCAGGGTTCGGCGTTCGCCTGCGTCGATCCGTCGGGTGTGGGACCGCGGCTGTTCTTCCAGCGCGTTCCCGAAGGCAAGGTCGTCAAGAACCGGCTGCATCTGGACGTGCGGGCTGGGACCGGGCTCGTGGGTGAAGAGCGCCTCGCCGCGCTCGAGGCCGAGTGCGCACGCCTGGTCGCGCTCGGGGCGGTACGCGTGCGACTGCTGGTTGCCGATGACCACGACGAGTCGTGCATCGTGATGCAGGACATCGAGGGCAACGAGTTCTGCCTCGACTGAGAAGCCGCCGACGGTCCGAGGAAACGTCCTAGCCGGACAGTTGCTCGCCGAGTTCCCGGCACAGGTCGGCGAAGGCCCGCTTGCCAGCCGTGATGTCGCCGGAGCCGTCGGGTGGCTCGGCGAGATCGGTGAGCATCGTCGTCAGCAGCTCGATCGCTTCGGGGGACGCGCCCTGGTCGCGGCCCAGCACGGGTGGCGCGAGGATGAGTCCCGCCGAGAGCACGGCCATCGCCTCGCTCAGCGTGTCCGGATCCAGGTCGGCGCGCACGAGCCCGGCGCGCTGGAGGCGCTCGACGAATCTGCGTCCCAGCAGTACCCGCGGCGCGTACCGGGCGGGCCCGTGCCGGAGCAGCATGGTGCCGAGTACGTCGGCGTCGCGGGTGTACAGCGCGCGCATGAGCGGGCGGGCGAGCAACTCGTCGAGTGCGTGCCGGTAGACCCGCGACAGCCGGCCACCTTCCGGGTCACTGTCCACTGTGGTGTTGACGGCGGTGAGGTAGGCACGGAACTCCCGTTCCACCAAGGCTTCGGCGAGTTCTCGTTTCCCGGCGAACTCGAGATAGACGGATCCCTTCGACACACCTGCCGCCCGCGCGATGTCGTCGACCGTGGTCTTGCCCGCACCGAACCGGACGAAGAGGTCCGCCGTGGCGTCCAGGATGCGGTCCGCGCGGTCGCTCATCGGCCGTCCACCGGGTAGTGCGTGCGCAGGAAGTCGAGGAGGGTCTCGTTGAACCAGCCGGGATTGTCCTGGTTGGCGTTGTGCCCGGCGCGGGGTACCACCTCATACCGGCAGCGGGGATCCCTGGCCGCCCACCGGGGTGCGACCCTGGCGACGTTGCCCGCCCGGTCCTGGTCGCCGTGACACAGCAGAAGCGGCTGCTCGATGCGGTAACCGGGTTCCGGATGGAGGGCACCGGCGACCGCGCGCCAGACGGTGACGAATTCGGCTTTCGAGAGCCGGCTCGCGGCGTCGAGCGCGTACTCCCGCGCGGCGGGTGTCACCGCGGTGTGGGTGGCGATGGTGCGGCGCAGCGCGCCTGCCGGCCACAACCGGAACGCCAGCGGCGAGGCCGCCAGCGCCCACCGCTCCCGGCGGGAGATCGGCATGGTGACGCACGTCGAGCCGATGATCACGACGGCGGCGACGCGCTCGGGGTGGCGGAACACGAGTTCCTGGGCGAGGTAGCCGCCGAGCGACTGCCCGCCGACGCAGAGCGGGCCGTGCTCGCCCAGCTCGTCGAGGATCGCGAGCAGGTCCGCGGTGAGGTCGCGGGTCGAGAGGGGCAGGTCGCCGATCGGTTTCGACTCGCCGTGGCCGCGGATGTCCCAGGTGAGCGTGCGGTAGCCGGCCGCCGTGAGAGCCGGGACCTGCGGGTCGAACATCCGGTGGTCCATCGCGGCGCCGTGGCTGAACACGACGAGCGGTGCCCCGGTGGGCCCGTCCAGCCAGTAGCGCAGCCGCGAGCCCGCGCGGTCCAGGGTGCCACCGTCCATGCCCACCTCCTGTACGTTCTGACCAATTTAGCAAATCTGGTCAACACGTCAGAAGGGTGGGCGTGTGGATGTGCCGGTCGAACACGCTGTGCGGCGAGGCTCCGCGGCTCCCCAATGTGGCATTGGTTGCGTTGAACGCACCCGATGCCACATTCGGTGCGGCTCGAGGCACCGTCGGCCGCGACCATCACGGCACGATGTCGATGGCGCCGGTGCGCCGGTGCGCCGGGTCCGGATCCACGATGCTGGTGCTATGCGGGACGCGGAGCGAGGGAAAGCCGCGATGTGGGCGGGCGCCCTGTTCGGCCTGCTGCTCCTCGTCGTCCTGGTCGCGGCGGGACTCTTCGTGCTGCTGTTCGTGCTCTATGTCGTCACGTACCCGCTGCTGAATATCAGGGGCCTCTGACAGCCGTCACTTCAGCTCGGCGCTGGTCTTGCCCAGCAACCTGCGGGCGACGATGAGCTGCTGGATTTGTTGCGTGCCCTCGAAGATGTCCAGGATCTTCGAGTCGCGGCTCCACTTCTCCAGCAGCAGCTCCTCGGTGTAGCCGAGGGTGCCGGCCAGTTCGACGCAGCGGAGCGTGATGTCCACGACCGAGCGGCCCGCCTTCGCCTTCGCCATCGACGCCTGCAGCGAGTTGGGCTTGCGGTTGTCCGCCATCCACGCCGATTCGAGCGTCAGCAGGTACGCCGCCTCGTAGTCGGCCTCCAGCTGGAGGAACGCGGCCGCCGCCGCGTGCTGCGTGTTCGCCGGCCGGTCGTAGTCGATCGTGACTCCGGCCTCTTCCAGGATGCGCCTGGTCTCCTCCAACGCCGCCCGCGCGACGCCGACGGCCATCGCGGCCACCAGCGGGCGGGTGTTGTCGAAGGTCTGCATGACCCCGGCGAAACCCTTCTTGGTGTCGATCTCCGGGGTGCCGAGCAGGTTCTCCTTCGGCACGCGGCAGTTCTCGAACCGCAGCACCGCCGTGTCCGAGGCCCGGATGCCGAGCTTGTGTTCCAGCCGCACCACCTCGAAGCCCGGCGTGCCCTTCTCGACCACGAACGACTTGATCGCCGCGCGGCCCTTGCTCCGGTCGAGGCTGGCCCACACGACCACGGCGTCCGCGCGCTGGCCCGCGGTCACGAAGATCTTCTCGCCGTTGAGCACGTAGTGGTCGCCGTCGAGCTCCGCGGTCGCGGTGATGGCGGCCGAGTCGGAACCGCAGCCGGGTTCCGTGATCGCCATCGCGGCCCACACCCCGGCGAACTTCTTCAGCTGCTCGTCGTTGGCGACGGACGCGATGGCCGCGTTGCCGAGGCCCTGCCGCGGCATGGACAGCAACAGCGCCACATCGCCCCAGCACATCTCGATCGTGCCGAGCACCGTGCTCAGGTTGCCGCCGTTGCGGTTGCCGTTCGACCTGCCGTCGTCCTCGCCCCGCCGCACCCCGGCGGCGCCCGCGCCGCCCTCGCCGGACGTGTTGAGCCCGTCGAGCAGGGCCGCGAACATGTCCAGTTCGGACGGGTACGCGTGCTCGGCGCGGTCGTACTTGCGGGAGATGGGCCGGAACACCTCGGCGGCGGCCTGCTGTGCCTGGTTGACGAGTGCCGCGGCCTTCTTGGGAGGTTCCAGATTGATCATGATGGTCCTTCACGAAGGGGAGTCGTGAGTGAGAAACGTCGTTCTCACCACGTTTCTCACTCACGAGGGGTCAGGGGAGGAGGACGCCTTCCATGACGCCGATGGCTCGCAGGTCGCGGTACCAGCGCTCGACCGGGTGCTCCTTGGTGTAGCCGTGCCCGCCGAGCAGCTGCACTCCCGCGCTGCCGATCTGCATGCCCTTGTCGGTGGCGAGCTTGCGGGCCAGCGCGACCTCGCGCGCGAACGGCTTGCCCTGCTCGGCCCTGGCCGCCGCGCGCAGCGTGACCAGCCGCATGCCCTCCAGCTCGATGCCGATGTCGGCGATCTGGAAGGCCACGGCCTGCCGGTGGCTGATCGGTTCGCCGAACGCCTGCCGCTCGTTGGCGTACGGGATGACGTAGTCGAGCACGGCCTTGCCGGTGCCGCACGCCATCGCGGCCCAGCCGAGCCGGGACAGCCGCACCAGCTCGGTGAACACCTCGGTGCTGCCGCCGCCGAGCAGCGCCGAGGCGGGCAGCGCGACGTTCTCCAGGTGCAGCTTGCCGGTCGCCGCGCCGCGCAGGCCCATCGCGGGTTCGGCCTCCACGGACACGCCTTCCGTCGAGGACTCCACGAGGAACAGCGCGGGTCCCCGGCCCTCCAGATCGGCCGACACGACGAACAGTTCCGCGTCGGCCGCGCGCGGCACGAGCGACTTCACGCCGTCGAGCCGGTAACCCTTCGGGGTGCGCCGCGCCCGCGTCGTGGGCCGGAACGGGTCGTACAGCGCCGCGCGCTCCTGCAGCGCGAGCGCGGCGGCGGGCACGTTCTCGCCGACGAACGCGGGCAGGTAGGTCGCCTGCTGTTCCTCGTCACCCCACTGCACGAGCGCCGTGCTCACGGCGGACGGCGCGAGCACCGCCACCGCGAGCCCCAGGTCACCGTGTGCCAGGGCCTCGGCCACCAGCACGTTCGTGACGACGGACCGCTCCGTGCCGACCCCGCCGAGCTCCTCGGGGATGCCGACGAGCGTCACACCCAGCTCCGCGGCCCTGCCGAGCAGGCCGTCCGGCGGCGCCAGCTTGGCGTCCGCCTCCGCCGCCGCGGGCCGCAGCTGTTCGGCCGCGAACTCCCGCACGGTCTCGGCGATCATCTCCTGCTCTTCGCCGGGGGTGAGGTCGAACAGCCCCGTGTCCGGCGCGGGTTCGAGCCGCGCAGGCCTGCCGAGGCGCTGGGCGGCCTTGAACGTCCGGTTCGCCGCCCCCGCCGCCCTGAACCCGTTGCGGGTGGCCGCGGAGACCAGGTTCTCCACGGGCTTGCGCAGCCCGACCCGGTCGAGCGTCTTCGTTCCGGCGAGCTTGGTCAGCGCGGCCAGGCCGAAGCCCATCGCGTCGCGCTTCCGCTGCGTTGTCTGTCGGGACACGGGTCTCCCCTCACGTACCTACTCGCGAGTAGGTTAGCGCGTGGGCGGGTTCCCGCGCCAGTAGGGGCACCCTCGCGTGGGTCGCGTGCCGCTCAGCGGTCTCTGCTGTGGGTGAATCCCCTCGGGTGGATGTACAGCTCGCGCCGTTCCTTCGGGGCCACGGTCCGCTGGTCTGGCACGGGCAGCTCGTAGTCGACGGGCCGCCAGTGCTCCGCGTGCAGCCGTTCCGGGTCGTAGACGCTGGAGAACTTCCACAACATCCGCGCGAAGTTCGTCTGGCCCCGGAGCAGGTGCCCGGCCACGATCTTCGCCGTCTTCGCCAGTGCCGCCACGCCGAGGTGCTTGCGGTTGAGCACCGACTGGGTGTGCACGAGCTCGCGGTAGAACTCGTCCAGTGGCAGTTTCGTCGGCAGCACCGCGTGCTGGATGTCGAACAGCCGGTAGTCCCGCGTGCTCAGCTTGCGGGACTCGGTGTGCCAGATCTCCGTGCCGGGGTAGGGCGTCATCACCGAGAGGTGCACGATCTCGGGCACGCTCATCGCCCACTCGCGCACGAGCCGGAACCGCTCGGCGTCCCACTGCGGGTCGACGATCAGGTTGATCGCCACCGCCAGCCCCATCTTCCTGGCGACCTCGAGCGCCCGCACGTTCTCGTCCGGGCTGATCCGCTTGCGGAACAGCTCCAGCCCCTCGGCGTCGAGCGCCTCCATGCCGAGGAACATGTAGTTCAGGCCGAGCCGCCGCCAGCGCTGGAACACCTCCGGGTGGCGCAGCAGCACGTCGGCGCGGGTCTCCAGGTAGTACTGCTTGCGCACGTCGCGCCGCTCCAGCTCGGCCGCGATCGCGTCGCCGTGCTCGGGCCGGATGAACGCGACGTCGTCCACGATGAACACGCCGGGCTCCCGGATGCTCGCCAGCTCGTCGGCGGCCGCCTCCGGCGACATCTTGCGGTAGCTGCGGCCGTAGAAGGTCCAGGCCGAGCAGAACGAGCAGTCCCACGGGCAGCCGCGGGTGAACTCGACCGAGGCCGCCGGGTCGAGCACGCCGATGAAGTACCTGTCGCGCCGGGTCAGCAGGTCGCGGGCGGGCGGCGGCCGGTCGATGGAGTCCAGCAGCGCCGGGGCGGGTCCCGAGCGGTCGGGTGTCACGGCACCGGGTGCCTCGTGCGGTGCGCCGTCCGCGGCCGCGGCGAGCAGTGCGGGGGCGCCGGTCTCGCCCTCGCCGCGCACGATCGCGTCGATGGCCCCGCCGGCCTGCGCGAGGAGGTGCTTGGCGATGAACGACACCGAGTGGCCGCCCGCGAACACGAACAGCCGGGGCGAGCGCCGCTTGAACCGCTTCGCCAGCTCGATCACCTCGGGCACGTTCGCGAGGTAGTTCAGCCCGAAGCCGACCGCGTCGGGTTCGAAACCGGTGAACTCGCGGGCCAGCTCGGCGTGGTCGTGCGTCTGCAGGTCCACGATCCGCACGTCGTGGCCGTCGGCGCGCACCGCCGCGGCGACTCGTTCCAGCCCGAGCGGCTCCAGTCGCAGGAACAGCTCGGAGTACAGCAACGCGCTGGGGTGTACCAGCAACACCCGCATGTCTCGGCCTCCTCCCGCCGGGGTTCCGCGGGCACATACCCCGGCGTGTGTGAGCTCACACGTCGAGCACGGCCGTCATCAGCGCCACCAGCTCCGCGTCGAGGCCGGGCCGGGAGTTGACCCGGCGGGTGCGGGACAGGTCGTTGGCGATCGTCAGCGCCGCATGCACGGTGATCTTGCATTCGCGGCGGTCGAGCCCGGGGTGGACGGCGCCGAGCAACTGAACCCACGGGGCGACGTAGTCCCGCTGGATGCGAAGCAGTTCGGCGCGGTCGCGCTCGCCGACGTGCACGCGGTCGGCGGAGAACGACACCAGCAGCTCGGGGGTGCCGGTGAGGGTGCGCACGTAGGACTCCACGAGCCTGCGCAGCGCCGTGCGCTCGTCCGGTGGGGCGCTCGTGCGCAGCGCGTACTCCGCGCCGAGCGCGAGCCGGTCGGCCGCGCGCCTGCCGATGGCCCCGAGCAGGCTCGCCTTGCTGGGGAAGTGCCGGTACACACTCGGCCCCGCGATGCCCGCGGCCTTGCCGATGTCCTCCATGCTCACGGCGTGGAAGCCGCGCTTGCGGAACAGCTCGGTCGCGGCCGTCAGCACCTCCTCGCGCCGGGATCGCTTGCCGAGGGAGAGCGGGGGTGGCTCCGGTGCGGGTTCGGCGTCCGGCTCCGGGAGTGTGGTGTGCATCACCCGCAGTGCGATGTCCACGAGCAGCCGGCAGAACCGGCGCTTGGCCACGCTCGTGTGGTGCACCGAGACGCTGCCGAACACCGACAGCCCGGCCCAGCACAGCAGCTCCGCGTCGTCGGCGTCCAGCTCGGGCCGCAGACGCAGCAGCACCTTCGCCCACATCGCGAGCATCGCGGACGACCGGTGCCGGATCGTGCGCTGCGTCTCCGGGTCGAGGTGCCTGCCCTCCCAGCGCCACAGCGCGGCGACCTCGCGCCGCTCGACCGACCTGGTGGCCAGCCTGGCCAGCAGCTCACGTACCTGCTCGGGCGTCGGGTCGTCGGCCGCGAGCGCTCCCGCCGTCGCCTCCTCCATCTCCTCGATGCCCGCCAGCAGCACGTGCGCGAGGATCGCGCGCTTGTCCGCGAAGTGGCGGTAGAGCGCGGGGCCGGTGACTCCGGCCGCCGCGGCGATGTCGTTGATGCCGACGCCGTGGTAACCGCGCGCGCTGAACAGTTCGGCCGCGACACCGGCGAGCTGGTTGCGCCGGTCGCGCGGCCGTTTGTTCCGAGAGGGCTGCTCGTCCATAGGTGAGAACACAATAGCTCGTGTCATGCAGGGAACAACCCGTTGACAGCAAGGGCAGGAGCAGGATTATGTTAGTGGCGATTAGCACCGCACAGCCGCCGCATCGCCAGGAAGGACCGTTGGTGTGAGTACAGAGGCGTTCATCTACGAGGCGATCCGCACGCCTCGTGGCAAGAACAAGGGCGGATCCCTGCACGGGACCAAGCCGATCGATCTGGTCGTCGGTCTGATCGACGAGCTCAAGACCCGGCACCCGAACCTGGACCCGGCCCTGGTCGAGGACATCGTGCTCGGTGTCGTCTCGCCCGTCGGCGACCAGGGCGCGGACATCGCGCGCGCCGCCGCCATGGTGGCCGGGCTGCCCGACACGGTGGCCGGCGTGCAGCTCAACCGGTTCTGCGCGTCCGGCCTGGAGGCGGTGAACCAGACGGCGCAGCGCGTGCGTTCCGGTTTCGAGCGGCTGCTCATCGCGGGCGGTGTCGAGTCCATGTCGCGCGTGCCGATGGGCTCCGACGGCGGTGCGATGTTCACCGACCCGGCGACCAACTACGACACCTACTTCGTGCCCCAGGGCATCGGGGCCGACCTGATCGCCACCATGGAGGGCTTCTCGCGGGAGGACGTCGACGCGTTCGCGGTGCGCTCGCAGGAGAAGGCCGAGGCGGCGTGGGCAGGCGGCTACTTCGCCAAGTCGGTCGTGCCGGTCAAGGACATGAACGGCGTGACGATCCTCGACCACGACGAGCACCGCAGGCCCGGCACCACGCTGGAGGCCCTGGGCAAGCTGAAGCCGTCGTTCGAGGGCATCGGCGAGATGGGCGGCTTCGACGCGGTGGCGCTGCAGAAGTACCACTGGGTCGAGAAGATCAACCACGTGCACACCGGGGGCAACTCGTCGGGCATCGTCGACGGCGCGGCGCTCGTGCTGATGGGTGACGAGGAGATCGGCAAGACGATCGGCATGACCCCGAGGGCGCGCGTCGTCGCCACCGCCGTCACCGGGTCCGACCCGACGATCATGCTGACCGGGCCCACTCCGGCCACGCAGAAGGTGCTGGACCGCGCCGGGCTGACCATCGACGACATCGACCTGTTCGAGCTCAACGAGGCCTTCGCGTCCGTCGTTCTCAAGTGGATGAAGGATCTGAAGATCCCCGAGGAGAAGGTCAACGTCAACGGCGGTGCCATCGCGATGGGCCACCCGCTCGGCGCCACCGGCGCGATGATCCTCGGCACGATGGTGGACGAGCTGGAGCGCAGGCAGGCCCGCAGGGCACTGGTCACGTTGTGCATCGGCGGCGGCATGGGCGTCGCGACGATCATCGAGCGCGTGTGAGGGACGAGACCACCATGACTGAATCCAAGACCATCCGCTGGGAGCGGGACTCCGACGGCATCGTCGTGCTCACGCTCGATGACCCCAAGCAGTCGGCGAACACGATGAACGGCGACTTCCGCTCCTCACTCGGGGTGATCGTCGACCGGCTGGAGGCCGAGCAGGACTCGATCACCGGAGTCGTGCTCACCTCGGCGAAGAAGACGTTCTTCGCCGGTGGCGACCTCAACGACCTGATCCAGGCGACGCCCGAGCACGCCGCGGAGATCACCGAGCGGACCAACGAGCTGAAGGCGCAGCTGCGCAGGCTGGAGACCCTCGGCAAGCCGGTCGTCGCCGCCATCAACGGCGCCGCGCTCGGCGGCGGGCTGGAGATCGCGCTGGCCTGCCACTACCGCATCGCCGCGGACGTCAAGGGCAGCCAGATCGGCCTGCCCGAGGTGACGCTGGGCCTGCTGCCCGGCGGTGGCGGTGTGGTGCGCTCCGTGCGGCTGCTCGGCATCCAGAACGCCGTCATGAACGTCCTCGTGCAGGGCCAGCGGCACAAGCCGGCCAAGGCGCTGGAGATCGGCCTGGTGCACGAGCTGGTCGGCTCGGTCGACGAGCTGCTGCCGAAGGCCAAGGAGTGGATCAAGGCCAACCCGGAGGGTGGCGTCCAGCCCTGGGACACCAAGGGCTACAAGATCCCCGGCGGCACGCCGTCCAACCCGAGCTTCGCGGCGAACCTGCCCGCGTTCCCGGCGAACCTGCGCAAGCAACTCAAGGGCGCGCCGATGCCCGCGCCGAGGGCGATCCTCGCCGCGGCCGTCGAGGGCGCGCAGGTGGACATCGACACCGCGACGGGGATCGAGACCCGCTACTTCGTCAGCCTGGTCACCGGCCAGGTCGCGAAGAACATGACGAAGGCGTTCTTCTTCGACCTGCAGCACATCAACTCCGGCGGCTCCCGGCCGGACGGCTACGAGCGGTACCAGGCGAAGAAGGTCGGCGTGCTCGGCGCCGGGATGATGGGCGCGGCGATCGCGTACGTGGCCGCGAAGGCCGGCATCGACGTGGTGCTCAAGGACGTCTCGGTGGAGAACGCCGAGAAGGGCAAGGGCTACGCGGTCAAGCTCGAGGAGAAGGCGCTCAAGCGGGGCAAGACCACGCAGGAGAAGTCGGACGCGCTGCTCGCGCGCATCCACCCGACGGCGGACCCGGCCGACTTCAAGGGCGTCGACTTCGTGATCGAGGCGGTGTTCGAGAGCACCGACCTCAAGCACAAGGTCTTCGGCGAGATCGAGCACATCGTCAACCCGGACGCCGTGCTCGGCTCCAACACCTCCACGCTGCCCATCACCGGCCTCGCCGAGGGCGTGCAGAGGCAGGAGGACTTCATCGGCATCCACTTCTTCTCGCCGGTGGACAAGATGCCGCTCGTGGAGATCATCCGCGGGCAGAAGACGTCCGACGCGACGCTGGCGAAGGTCTTCGACTTCACGCTGCAGATCAAGAAGACCCCGATCGTCGTCAACGACAGCCGCGGGTTCTTCACCAGCCGTGTGATCGGCACGTTCATCAACGAGGCGGTCGCCGCCGTGGGCGAGGGTGTCGAGCCCGCGAGCATCGAGCAGGCCGGTGCCCAGGCCGGGTACCCCGCGCCGCCGCTGCAGCTGATGGACGAGCTGACGCTGACCCTGCCGCGCAAGATCCGGCAGGAGACGCGGGCCGCCGTCGAGGCCGCGGGCGGCACGTGGAACGAGCACCCCTCCGAGGCGGTCATCGACCGGATGATCGACGAGTTCGACCGCAAGGGCCGCTCCAGCGGGGCCGGGTTCTACTCCTACGACGCCGAGGGCAAGCGGACCGGCATCTGGCCCGGCCTGCGCGAGGCGTTCGACTCGGGCAGCCGGACGGTGCCGTTCGAGGACCTCAAGGAGCGCATGCTCTTCGCCGAGGCGCTGGAGACGGTCAAGTGCTTCGACGAGGGCGTGCTGATGTCGGTGCAGGACGCCAACATCGGTTCGATCTTCGGCATCGGCTTCCCCGCGTGGACCGGTGGGGTCGTGCAGTACATGAACCAGTACCCCGGCGGGCTGAAGGGCTTCGTGGCGCGGGCGCGTGAGCTGGCCGAGCGCTACGGCGACCACTTCACCCCGCCGCAGTCCCTCGTGGAGAAGGCCGACAAGGGCGAGATCTTCGAGTAGAGCCTGGCGATCCGGCAGTGAATGGCACATTCCCTGCACTCAACGCAGGGAATGTGCCATTCACTGCCGTCGGCTCAGGCGGGGAAGCGGTCGACGACTAGTGCCGTCGCGTTGTCCGTACTGCCCTCCGCCCTGGCCTCGTCGACCAGTGCGAGGGCGGTCGCGCTCGCGGGAGCGTCCTTCGCCAGGAGCGTCTTGATCCGGGTCAGGTCGAGTGGCTTGTGGACGCCGTCGCTGCACAACAGCAGGCGGCCCGCACCGGCGCCGATCCGGGCGTGGCCGATGTCGGCCTCCCGCGCCGTCCGCACCGAGTCGGTGACGACGTGCTCCATCCGCGGCGACGGCGTCAGCCCGTGTGCCCGCCAGAACTCCGCGAGCGTGTGGTCGACGGTCACCTGGTGCAGGACCCGCCCGTTCCAGCGGTACACCCGGCAGTCGCCGACCCACGCGATGTCGTACATCGGCTCCTCCTGGTCCCCGGGTGGCAGGACGGCCACGACGAGGACGGCGTCCGCCTTGTCGTCGGGGAACTCGGCCCGCAGCTCCTCCTGCGCCCGGCGCAGCGCCGCCGCGGCCCCGTACCGGACCGCGGCCGTGGCCGCCGTGCGTGCGGCGACCCGGGCGGCACGGGCGGCGAGCAGGTGGTCGCCGACCCCGTCGGCCACCACGAACGCCGTCCGCCCGGTCTGCGGATCGGTGTGCGTGGCCGTCGCGTCGGCGTTGATCCCGCGCGGGCCCCGGTCGGTGGCGGCATCGGATCGCGTGTGCATCGTTCCCGGCAGGTGCGGAGTGGTCAGCACGGCCGTTCCTCCTCGAACCGGTGGCCGGTCCCCCGAAGACCAGCCGTTACCCCTTCAACGCGGGAACGCCGCCACATACTCCAAGAAAACCCTGTGAGTGCCGGGCGGTACCGAGTTCCCCAATGTGGCATTGGTTTCGTTCCCTGCACCGAATGCCACATCGGGTGCGTGCAGCGTTACCAATGCCACATTGGGGAGCGTCGCGCGGGCTACAGGATCGGGGGCACCATCGCGTCGATCAGGTGCGGGCCGGGCTCGGCGAGGGCACGCCGGAACTGCTCGGCCAGCTCCTCCGCCGTCGTGGCTCTCGTGGCGGGCACGCCCATGCCCTCGGCGATCCGGACGAAGTCCAGATCGGGGCCGGACAGGTCGAGCAGCCCTTTGGCCTTGGGCCCTGCGCTCTCCGCGCCCACGCGCTGCAGCTCCATCCGCAGGATCGCGTAGGCCCGGTTGTCCAGCACGACGGTGGTGACGTTCAGGTTCTCCCTGGCCTGCGTCCACAGTGCCGGGATCGTGTACAGCGCGCTGCCGTCCGACTCGAGGTTGATCACCGGCCGGTCCGGTGCCGCGATCGCGGCACCCGTCGCTACGGGCATGCCCTGCCCGATGGCGCCGCCGGTGAGGGTGAGCACGTCGTGCCGGGGCGCGCCGGCCGTCGCGCCGGGCAGCAGCAGTCCCGACGTGTTCGCCTCGTCGGCGATGATCGCGCCCTCCGGCAGCAGTGCGCCGATCACGTCCACCCAGTTCTGCGCGGTGAGGTCCCCCGAGGGCAGCTCCGGCCGGTGCGACTGGGCGAGCACGGGCGGGACGTCCGCCGCGACCAGGTCGGCGAGGTGCTCCAGCGCGGTCGGCACGTCCTCGTCGAGCCCGGCGAGCGTGTGCACCTGTGCGCCCTCGGGCACCAGGTCGCTCGCCTTTCCGGGGTAGGCGAAGAACGACACGGGCGGCCGGGTGCCCGCCACGACGACGTGCCGGATCCCGTCGAGCTGGTAGGCGACCTGCTCGGCGAGGTAGCCCAGCCGTTCCACGGCGGGCAGGCCCGCGCCGCGCTCGAGGCGGCTCGGGAACGTCTCGACGAACGGCTTCGCCCCCGTGGCGGCCGCGATCCGGCTCGCGGCGCGCAGCGCCCGTTCCCGGCATGCGGCACCGCCCAGCAGCAGCGCGACCGGCTCCCCGGTCCGCAGCACCTCGGCGACGGACTTGATCGTCGTTTCCGGAACCGTCTTCGGGGCGCGGGGCGGCACCGGTGCGCACGGCCTGCCGCCGTCGCCCCACGACACGTCCGCGGGCAGGATCAGGGTCGCGATCCGGCCCGGCGCGTCCTGGGCGGCGGCGACGGCCGCGGCGGCGTCGGCGCCGACGTCGGCGGTGCTGTCCGAGCGGCGCACCCATCCGTTCAGCGAGCCGGCCACCGCTTCGATGTCGGATTCGAGTGGCGCGTCGAAGCGCTTGTGGTAGGTCGCGTGGTCGCCGACGACGTTGACGACCGGCGTGTGGGCCCGCCGCGCGTTGTGCAGGTTCGCCAGGCCGTTGCCCAGGCCGGGACCGAGGTGGAGCAGCGTGGCGGCCGGACGACCCGCGATCCGCGCGTAGCCGTCGGCGGCGCCGGTGACGACTCCCTCGGCGAGGCCGAGGACACCTCGCATCTCCGGAACCGAGTCCAGGGCGGCGACGAAGTGCATCTCCGACGTACCCGGGTTCGAGAAACACACGTCGACACCGGCGTCGACCAGCGTGCGGATCAGGGACTGCGCGCCGTTCATGGCCCTCCTCGCGGACGTTTCAGTCGAAAAGCACGCCGGGGTTGAGGATCCCGGCGGGGTCGAAGGCCTGCTTGAGCCGCCGCATGAGCGCGATCTTGTTCGGATCCTCGAGTTCGAGGAAGTGCTCCTTCTTGACCTGGCCGATGCCGTGCTCACCGGAGATCGCGCCGCCCAGCTCCATGCCCACCGCGAAGATGTCATGCAGCAGGTTCGCGCGCTTGTCCGGGTCCTTCTGGAAGATGCCGAGGTGCACGTTGCCGTCGCCGGCGTGCCCGCACCCCGCCACGCCGGACTCCGACTTGGCCGCGATCTCCCGTGCCCTGGTGAGGAACTCCGGCATCGCCGCGCGGGGCACGACCACGTCGATGACGTCGTCGGCGCCGGCGGCCTTCGCCGTCCAGAAGGCCTTCTCCCGTGCCTCGATGAGCTTGCGGGCCGCCGTGCCGTCGAGCACGTACACATCGGAGGCACCGAGTCCGGAGAGCAGTTCACCGAGCGTCTCCACGTCGCCGTCGAGGCGGTCGGCGTCCCGGTTCTCCAGCCCGACCACCAGGTACGCCTGCGAGGCCTCGCGCACGTCGTCCGGCACGCCGAGGGACAGCTGCGCGGTGTAGGTGATCGCGGCCATCGTGAACGCGTCGATGTACTCCAGGATGTGCGGCGCGAGCCCGCTGGAGACGATCTCCGGCACGGCCGCCATCACCTGGTCGAAGTCGGAGAACGGCGCGAGCACCGTGGCGCCGTGGCCGAGCCGGGGGTGCAGCCGCACGGTGACCTCGGTGGCCAGCGCGAGCGTGCCTTCCGAACCGATGATCAGCTGGGTCAGGTCGTAGCCCGAGGAGGTCTTCACGATCTTGCCCCCGGTGCGGATGATCTCGCCGGTCGGCAGGACGGCCTGCAGGCCGAGCACGTTGTGGCGGGTGACTCCGTACTTGACCGCCCGCATGCCGCCCGCGTTCGTGCCGACGTTCCCGCCGACACTCGCGCTGAGCTCGCCGGGGTAGACGGTGTAGCCGAGGCCCTTCTCGGCGGTCTTCTCATCCAGTTCGGACAGCGTGACGCCGGGTTGCACCACGGCGACGTGGTTGGTGGTGTCGATCTCGAGGATGGCGTTCATGCGCTCGAACGAGACGAGCAGACCGTCGGGGCGGGGCCGCGCCGCGGCGGAAAGGCCCGTGCCCGCGCCGCGGGCGGTGACCGGGACACCGTGCTCGGCCGCGGTCGTGAGGACCGCCGCCACCTCGTCCGCCGTCGCGGGCCGGACCACGTACGCGGGTTTGGCGGGCGGGCCGACGAGGGACTCGTCACCGGCGTAGTCGTCGGAGATCCGGTCGCCGGTCAGGAGGTGCTGCTCGCCGACGATCCCGGCCAGCCGCTGTGCAACGTCGCCCATGGCGGAAGACTAGTACGGGCGCCTGCTCCGCCGCCATGAACGATCTTCGGGTCCGCTCCGTGCGGCGGGGCCGGTCCGCGCCAACGTACCGGCCCCGCCTACCGGGCTGTCGATCCCGGAGGATCGGTCAGGTCGTCAGACCAGCCAGCCCAGCACGTGCGCCAGGTGCGCCAGCACGCTCGTGATGATGTCGTCGGCGTGGTGGGCGTGCGTGGCAAAGAACTGCATTGAGGGGCTCCTTGATCGGAATTCGCTTGCAACGGTCTGTGTGCGCACACCGCTTTCGAAAGCGAGATCAAGATTTCGCGCCGTGCCCGCCGGTGTCAAAGCGCCCTTCCCGCGCGGTCTGGGCGGAGGGCATCCCCCCAGGCTAAACACGTAACACGTTCGCGTTTTGCGCCGGGGTCACGTCACGTAGTCACGGTGACCGTCCGTGGTCCCTCCGCGGAGCGTCACGCCCGAGGACCCCGTGCTTGATGCGGCAACTGGGGGTTCGCGCTTGCGCGGACGGGTGAACCTGGTGCACCGATCGTGATCTTTCCAGGTCCACCCGTCCGGGTGATCACTGTGCGCGCGCGAACGACAGCGTCTCGCCCTCGACGCCGCGCAACCACAGGTCCTGCGCGGCGGCGGCCATCTCGTCGAGCCCCTCGGTGATGGTGGCGAAGACGTTGCCCGGCACCCAGCCGGCGTCGCCGTTGATCAGCAGGTTGTTGCGGCCGTAGAAGATGGCGAGATCGGTGGCGCCCTGCGCGCTGTGCGCCTCGCTGCCCTCCTCGTAACCGTAGGCCGGGTTGCCGATCTCCCACGGCTCGAAGCCGAAGTAGACGACGTCGCCGGGGATGGGCGTCACCGTCGGGTTCTCCCGGCCCGGCCTCGGTTCGGCGAACGGCGGCACCAGCGTGTAGACCTCGTTGCGGGCGTACTTCGCGTGGTAGGCGGAGCCGCTCTGCGGCAGCGCGTTCCACACCGCCGCACAGGTGCGGGGCGCCTCCGCCTCCAGCAGCCTGGCGCGGCAGGAGACGCCGCGCTTGTCCAGCGTGATCGTGATGTAGCGAGCCATGTGCGCTCCTCGCCGTCGTGAGTGAAAAACGTTGTTCTAACGACGGGGAACACTCACGAGGTGACGGACGCGACGACCTCGGCCCAGATGTCCAGCGCCTCGTCGACCTGCTCGGCGCTGACCACCAGCGGCGGGATCATCCGCACCACGTTCATGTACGCGCCGCAGGTCAGCAGCAGCAGCCCGCGCTCGGCGGCCGCCTTCTGCGCGGCCTGCGCCGTGGGGTTGTCCGGCTTGCCGTCCGGCGTGGTGAACTCCGAGCCGACGAGCAGGCCGAGTCCGCGCACGTCGCCGATCGCGGCGGTCTTGCCCGCCACGGCCCGGGCTCCCTCGAGCAACTGCCTGCCCCTGGCGGCGGCGTTCTCCACCAGGCCCTCCTCCTGGATCACGTCCAGCGTGGCGGCGGCAGCGGCGCACGCCACCGCGTTGCCGCCGTAGGTGCCGCCCTGGGAACCCGGCCAGGCCTTGGCCATCAGGTCCTTCGAGGCCGCGATGCCGGACAGCGGGAAGCCGCTGGCGAGCCCCTTGGCGATCAGCACGATGTCCGGCCGGACGTCGAAGTGCTCGTGGCCCCAGAACCGGCCGGTGCGCCCGAAGCCGGTCTGGATCTCGTCGAGCACCAGCAGGATCCCGTGCTCGTCGGCACGTTCCCGCAGCCCGGCGAGGAACTCCCGGTTGGCGGGCACGTAGCCGCCCTCGCCCAGCATCGGCTCCACGAAGAACGCCGCCGTCTCGTTCGGCGCGGTCATGGTCGCGAAGAGGTAGTCCAGCTCCTTCAGCGCGAACTCGGTCGCGGTCCGCTCGTCCCAGCCGTAGTGGAAGGCGTACGGGAACGGCGCCACGTGCACCCCGGACATCAGCGGGGAGAAGCCCGCGCTGAAGCGCGTGCCGGAGGTGGTCAGCGAGGCGGCGGCGACCGTCCGGCCGTGGAACCCGCCCTGGAACACCACGATGTTCGGCCGCCCGGTCGCCTGCCGGGTCAGCCGCAGCGCCGCCTCCACCGCCTCGCTGCCCGAGTTGGCGAAGAACAGCGAGTCCAGCCCCGGCGGCAGCACGTCACCCAGTCGCTCGGTCAGTTCGAGCAGCGGCTGGTGCATGACGGTGGTGTACTGGCCGTGGATGAGCTTGCCGATCTGCTCCTGCGCCGCCCGCACCACCCGCGGGTGGCAGTGGCCGGTGCTCGTCACACCGATTCCCGCGGTGAAGTCGAGGTGCCTGCGGCCGTCGACGTCGTAGAGGTACACGCCCTCGCCGCGGTCGACGACGACTGGCGTGGCCTGCTTGAGGAGAGGCGAGAGCTGGGCCATGGCGGCGGATCTCCTTCAGGGCGCGTGCGGGGTTGTAGATTGTCAACAATATTCGTATCATGGCACTCGCAGCGGCGCAATTCACTCGCAGGAGCACGGAGGCAAGGCAGGCAATGAGCACGGTCAGTGAATCCGGCGTCGTCGACGCGGTGGCGAAGGAACTGTTCATCGGGGGCAAGTGGACCGCCGCCAGTGGCGGCCGGACGTTCCCCGTGCACGACCCGGCGACCGGCGAGGTCCTGTGCGAGGTCGCCGACGCCTCCCCGGGGGACGGCGTCGCGGCGCTCGACGCGGCGGTCGCCGCGCAGGCCGAGTGGGCCCAGCACCCGCCCCGGGAGCGGGGCGAGATCCTGCGCCGCTCCTACGACGCGCTCATGCGCCGCCAGGAGGAGCTCGCGCTGCTGATGACCCTGGAGATGGGCAAGCCGCTCGCCGAGGCGCGCGGTGAGATCGCCTACGCCGCGGAGTTCTTCCGCTGGTTCGCCGAAGAAGCCGTCCGCATCGACGGCGGTTTCGCGACCGCGCCGAACGGCACGGGCCGGTTCCTCGTGACCAAGCAGCCCGTCGGCCCCTCGATCCTCATCACGCCGTGGAACTTCCCGATGGCGATGGGCACCCGCAAGATCGGCCCCGCCGTCGCCGCCGGCTGCACGATGGTCATCAAGCCCGCCGCGCAGACGCCGCTCTCGATGCTGGCGCTGACCCAGATCCTCGCCGATGCCGGGCTGCCCGACGGCGTGCTCAACGTGCTCACCACCACCGACTCCGGCGGGGTCATGGAGCCGCTGATCCGGGACGGGCGTGCCCGCAAGCTGTCGTTCACCGGCTCCACGGCCGTCGGCCGCAAGCTGCTGGAGCAGTGCTCCGACAAGGTGCTGCGCACCTCGATGGAGCTGGGCGGCAATGCCCCGTTCCTGGTCTTCGACGACGCCGACCTCGACGCCGCCGTGGACGGCGCGATGCAGGCGAAGATGCGCAACATCGGCGAGGCCTGCACCGCGGCGAACCGGTTCTACGTGCAGCGGGGCATCGCCGACGAGTTCTCCCGCAGGCTCACCGAGCGCATGGCCGCGCTGCCGATCGGCCGTGGCACCGAGGACGGGGTCGTGGTCGGCCCGCTCATCGACGAGGCCGCCGTCGAGAAGGTCACCACCCTGGTCAACGACGCGGCGCAGCGCGGCGCGCGCGTGCTCACCGGAGGTTCCACAGTGGACGGACCGGGCAACTTCTACCAGCCCACCGTGCTCACCGACGTCCCCGCGGACGCGCGCATGGCCGCGGAGGAGATCTTCGGCCCGGTCGCGCCGATCTCCGTGTTCGACACCGAGGAGGAGGCGCTGGCCGCCGCGAACGACACCGAGTACGGCCTGGTCAGCTACGTCTACACGAACGACCTCAAGCGGGCGCTGCGGGTCTGTGAGCGGCTCGAGGCGGGGATGGTCGGGCTCAACCAGGGGATCGTGTCGAACCCGGCGGCGCCGTTCGGCGGGATCAAGCAGTCGGGGCTCGGGCGCGAGGGCGGCACCGTCGGCATCGACGAGTTCCTGGAGACCAAGTACATCGCGGTGAACCTGTGACGACGTACCGCATCGCCGGCATTCCTGGCGACGGTATCGGCGTCGACGTCACGGCCGAGGCGCGCAAGGTCCTCGGCCGGGCGGCGGAACTGCACCACTTCGGTCTGGAGTGGACGGAGTTCGACTGGAGCTGCGAGCGGTACACCAGGACCGGCACGTTGATGCCGGACGACGGGATCGAGCAGCTGTCCGCGTTCGACGCGATCCTGCTCGGCGCCGTGGGCTTTCCCGGTGTGCCGGACCACGTCTCCCTGTGGGGGCTGCTCATCCCGGTGCGCCGCGCGTTCGCCCAGTACGTCAACCTCCGCCCGGTGCGGTTGCTGCCGGGCACCACGTCCGTGCTCGCCGGCCGCACCGCGGCGGAGCTGGAGATGGTGATCGTCCGGGAGAACTCCGAGGGCGAGTACTCCACGATCGGCGGCAGGCACAACCGGGGCAGACCGGACGAGTTCGCCCTGCAGGAGGCGGTGTTCACCCGCGCAGGCGTCGAGCGGATCGTCCGCTACGCGTTCGATCTCGCCCGCACCCGTTCCGGCCGGGTGTGCTCGGCGACCAAGTCGAACGGGATCGTCCACACGATGCCGTTCTGGGACGAGATCTTCGCCGAGGTGGCGGCCGGGTACCCGGACGTGGCCGCCGAGCAGTGCCACATCGACGCCCTCGCCGCCCGGATGGTGCAGCAGCCCGGCCGGCTCGACGTGGTCGTCGCGTCGAACCTCTTCGGCGACATCCTCAGTGACCTCGCCGCGGCGGTCACCGGCGGGCTCGGCATGGCTCCCTCGGGCAACATCAACCCGGAGCGGGAGTTCCCCTCGATGTTCGAGGCCGTGCACGGCAGCGCGCCGGACATCGCGGGCCAGGGCATCGCGAACCCGGTCGCGCAGGTGCTCACGGCGGCCATGATGTTGCGCCAGCTCGGAGAGGACGCCGCGGCGGCCGCGGTGGAGGGCGCCGTCGAGAAGGTGCTCGCCGACGGCGCCGTGCGCACCCCGGACCTGGGCGGCCGCTCCACCACCGCGGAGCTCGGCTCCGCCATCGCCGCCGCGCTGTAGCTGCCCCGGGAACGGCAGGGTCACGCATAGAAAACCGCGGTTCTGGGCACTTGAGGTGCCATGAGGTTGTTGGGGGTTCGGGTACCGGGTCCGTTGACAGCCGTGGGCACCGCCGTCGGCACCGCGCGCGGGCTGGCCGGGCTGGCCACGCGACCGCGCAGGCAGGTGTGGTCGTGCCCCGGCCGGTTGCACATCGAGGCACACGGCGTCCACGGGCCCGGCGGAGACCGCGTCGGCAGGCGCATCGAGCGCGAACTCGAACAGCATCCCGGCGTGGAGTGGGCGCGGGTCAACGCCCCCGCCGCCCGGGTGATCGTCGGGGTGGCCGACCCGCCGCCTCCCCGCGGCGAACTCGTCCGTCTCGTCGAACGCGCCGAGGCCGCGCCGTCCTGCCCGGAGGAGGAGGCGGCCGAGGACGAGCTGCACCACCCGGCCGACGGCGCCAAGGGCACGCGCCTCGTGCCGACGCTGGCAGCGGACGCGTTCGGCCTGGGGCTGTCCCTGATCACCCGCCTCGCGCCGTGGGCCCCGCTGCCTGCCGAGATCGCGGCGCTGCCGGGACTGGTCAGCCACCACCCGGCACTGCGGGAGGCCGCCGCCCGCAACACGCACAGCCACGAGAAGGCGGACTCGATGACGGCCATCGCGGGAGCGCTCACCCAGGGCCTCGCCGCCGGTGGCGAGGGTGCCCTGCTGGACAGCGCGCAGCGGCTCAACCGCCTGCGGGAGGCCAGGGCCCAGGAACGCGTGTGGTGTGAGGCCGAGGCCAGGCTGATCACCGGGCCGGACCACGCCGCGGCGGCGCCGGTCGCGGGGCCGCGGCCGGTCCCGCTGCCCGACGGGCAGGTGGAGGAGTACGAGAAACGCGTCCTCGCCCTGGGCGCCGCGGCGAGCGCCGCGGCGTTGCCGTTCGCGGGCCCGCGCAAGGCCGCGGCACTCGGGTTCTCCTCGATACCGAAGGCCGCGGAGTCGGGCCGGGCGGCGTTCGCCGCGCACCTCGGCCGGATTCTCGCCCAGCGGGGCGTGCTGGTGATGGACCGCTCGGCGCTGCGCCGGATGGACCGCCTCGACGCCCTGGTGCTCGACGGCTCCGCCCTGGAGACCGGCCGCCTCGTGCAGCGGGACCTCGTCGCGCTGCCCGGCAGCGATCCGCGCCGGATCGCCGAGCTGGCCTGGACGCTGTTCGACCCGGCCGACCCGAAGGCCGTGCGCCGCGACGGCGACTGGACCCTCGGCCCGGTGGACGAGCTCGACCTCGAGGGACGCCGGGGTGTCCGGGAGCGGCAGCGCCTGGAGAAGCAGGGCGCGGACGCCGTGCTCGGCCTCGCCCGCGGCAGGCGGCTGGAGGCCGTGCTCGCCCTCGGCGGTGAGCCGCTGCCCGGGGTCCACTCGCTCATGGTCGCCGCCCAGCGTGGCGACCTGCGGATCGAGCACACCGACGATCCCCTGGCCACGGTCCGTGAGCTGCAGCGGGACGGGCACGGCGTGCTGCTGGTGTCGCGGGACCGGCGCGCGCTGGGTGCCGCCGACTGCGGAGTCGGCACGCACCGCGACGGCGAGCCCGCGCCCTGGGGCGCGCACGTGCTCGTCGGGGAGGACATGCGCGCGGCGGCCCTGCTCGCGGAGGCGGTCGCCGTGGCCCGCGACGTCAACCGCGAGAGCATCCGCATCGCGCAGGCGGCCACCGGCGTCGGGGTGGTCACCGCGCTGCAGGGACGGCGGCGCGCCGGCGCGACCGGCCGGGGGATGCGTGCGCTGAACGCGGGAGCCGGGCTCGCCCTGGCCAACGCCCGGCGGCACGCCCGCAAGCTCTCCCCGCCCGAGGCCGCGGCACCGGACACCGTGCCCTGGCACCTGATGCCCGCGCGCGCCGTGCTCGACCGGCTGGACACCGGCGAGCAGGGACTGACCGACGACGTGGCGCGGCGCAGGGCCAGGGACCGCGGCGGGGGTTCCGAGGCGATGACGACCAGCCTCGGCAGCGCGTTCCTCGCCGAGCTGGCGAACCCCCTCACCCCCGTGCTCGCCGGTGGCGCGGCGCTGTCGGCCGCCGTCGGCTCGCCCGCGGACGCCGCGCTGGTGGCCGGGATCACCGGGCTGTCGGCACTGATCGGCAGCATCCAGCAGGTCCGCACCGACCGCGAGCTGGCCGACCTGCTGAGCCGCTCCTCGGTGAGCGCCACGGTGCTGCGCTCCGGCGACGAGCGGGTGATCAGCGCGGACGACCTGGTGCCAGGGGACGTCGTGGCGCTGACGTCGGGTGACGTCGTGCCCGCCGACTGCAGGCTGCTCGACGCGGACGGCCTCGAACTCGACGAGTCGTCGCTGACCGGGGAGTCGCTGCCGGTCGCGAAGGATCCCGCCCCGGTCGTGGCCGCCGAGATCGCCGAGCGCACGTCGATGGTGTACGAGGGCACCACGGTGGCCGCGGGCGAGTGCACCGCGGTGGTCGTGGCCGTCGGCGACGACACGGAGGCCGGGCGCAGCATGGCGCTGGCCAGGGAGGGCGCGCCGCCGACCGGTGTGGAGTCCAGGCTCACCGAGCTGACCGAGAAGAGCATGCCGTTCGCGGTCGGCTCCGCCGCGGCCGTCGCCGGGGCCGGGCTGCTGCGCGGCGTGCCGCTGCGGGAGAGCATGTCCGCCGCCGTGAACCTGGCGGTGGCCTCGGTGCCGGAGGGGCTGCCGTTCCTGGTCAACGCCGCCCAGCTCGCCGCCGCCCGGCGGCTCGCCGAGCACGGCGTGCTCGTGCGCAACCCGCGCAGCATCGAGGCGCTCGGCCGGGTCGACGTGCTCTGCTTCGACAAGACCGGCACGCTCACCGAGGGCAGGCTCAGCGTCAGCGAGGTCGACGACGGCGACCACCGGTGCCGGGTCGACACGCTCAGCGAGTCGCTGCGGCCGGTGCTGGCGGCCGCGTTGCGGGCCACCCCGCACGCCGACGACCCGGAGGAGCTGCCACACGCCACCGACCGCGCGGTGCTGGAGGCCGGGCGGCGGCTGAAGATGGGCACCGCGACCGGGGCGTCCGGCTGGCGGCCGCTGTCGTCGGCGCCGTTCGAGCCGTCCCGCGGCTACCACGCCGCGGTGGGGGAGACCCGCAAGGGACGGCTGCTGAGCGTCAAGGGAGCGCCCGAGGAGGTGCTGCCGCGCTGCGCGCTGGACGGCAAGACCCGCAAACGGTTGAACGGCCGGATGAAGCGGCTGGCCGAGGAGGGGCACCGCGTGCTGGCCGTCGCGGAGCGGCAGGTGGACTCCGCGGAGGCGAGCGACGAGCTGGTGACCGAGCTGAGCTTCCGTGGGTTCGTCGCCATCGCCGACCCGGTGCGCCGCAGCGCCGCGCCCGCCGCGAAGGAACTGCGGGCCGCGGGCGTGCACATCGTGATGATCACGGGCGACCACCCGGTGACCGGGGAGGCCATCGCGTCCGAGATCAACGGGGACGGCACCGAGCTGCGGGTGGTGACCGGGGCCGAACTCGACGAGTTCGACGACGAGCGGCTGCAGCGGGAGCTGCCCGAGGTCGACGTGGTCGCGCGGTGCAGCCCGGCGCAGAAGGTGCGGATCATCAAGGCGTACCAGCGGATCGGGCGGACCGTGGCCATGACGGGGGACGGTGCCAACGACGCGCCCGCGATCCGGCTCGCCGACGTGGGCATCGCGCTCGGCGGGCACGGCACGCCCGCGGCCAAGGCCGCGGCCGACCTGGTGGTCACCGACGACCGGCTGGAGACGATCATCGCCGCGCTCGTGGAGGGCCGCGCGATGTGGGCCTCGGTCCGCTCCGCGCTCGGCGTGCTGCTCGGCGGGAACCTCGGGGAGATCGCGTTCAACGTGCTCGGCGCGGTGATGACCGGCAGGTCGCCGCTCGTGGCGCGTCAGCTGCTGCTGGTCAACCTGCTGACGGACCTGGCACCCTCGCTCGCGATCGCGCTGCGGAGGCCCAGTCACGAGACCGTCGAGGAACTGCTGCAGGAGGGTCCGGAGAGCTCGCTCGGCGGCCGTCTCCACCGGGAGATCGGCGTCCGCGCGGGGACCACGACGCTGGGCGCTTCCGCCGCGTGGACGCTGGCCCGGCTCACCGGGCGGCGGCGCAGGGCGGGCACGGTCGCGCTCGCGGCGCTGGTCGGCACCCAGCTCGGCCAGACGCTGCTCACCGGTGGACGCAGCCCCGGCGTGCTGGCCAGCGGGCTCGGCTCGGCCGCCGTGCTGGCCGCGGCCATCCAGACGCCGGGGGTCAGCCGGTTCTTCGGCTGCACTCCGCTCGGCCCGGTCGGCTGGGGCATCGCGCTGGGCAGCGCGAGCGCGGCGACCGTGCTGAGCGCCGTCGCCGGGTCATGAGCCCACGCGGCCGCCTGCCCCTTCCGCCACCCGTCGCGCGGCGAGCTCGGTGAGCTTCGGGTCGCCATCCTGGTAGCTGACCGTCAGCGTGACGGCGGTGACCCGCGGCCCGCGGGGCGTCCGGCGTACCCGCATGTCGTAGCGCCCCGCGACCATCCACGTGGCGTGCTCGCCACCCTCGGTGAACCGGTGGTAGCCACGGACGGCCGTACGCACCGTGGTGTCCCCGCCTGCTCCCTCGGCCACCAGGAGCGGCCCCGTCAGGTGCTGTGTGGCGTCGAACCCGGGGAGCAGGCCCTGCCAGCGGCGCACCACCTCGTCGCCGGGAACGGTCTCCACCTCGCCGCCGAACAGGTCCGTGTAGTCCAGGCGGACCTCGTCGGCCAGCGCGGCGCGCACCCCGGTCCAGTCCAGCTCGTCGACCGCCAGCAGCAGCGCCGTGACGACGTCATCCACCCCGTGGTCACGCATCGCCCGCCCCCAGGGTTCGCCGGAAGTGCTCGGCCGCGGCGTCCGCCGCCCGCTCGACCTGCTCCGGCCGGTCGTAGAAGTCCGTCTGCCCGCCCCTCGACCACACCGTCTCCACCGGCCCGGTCAGCCGGTCCCGCACGGACTCCACATTGCCGGGAAACACGCAGTCGTCGCCGTGCACCAGCAGAGTCGGCACGCCGACCCGGGAGGCGGCGGTGAGCCCGTCGAAGCCGAGCCAGTGCCACCAGCTGAGCTCCGCCATCGCGTTCGTCCACTCCGGAACGGCACCGCGTGCGGGATCGGCGTAGTAGTCCAGGGAGAGGAACATCGCGGCCCGCTCGTCACCCTCGGCGTAAGCGGGTACCGTGACGACCTCACCGCTCGCGCGGTACCGCGCGACGGCGTCCCGCGCGCGGTCCAGGCGGGCCCGCACGCCGTCGATGCCGCCGTAGAACGGCGCGACCGTGGCCGGGTCGTGGAACCAGCCGGCGACGCTCGCGAACGACGTGATCGGTGCCCCCGCGGCGATCGCGGCCAGGGCGTACTGGGCGCTCGCGCACACACCGAGATAGCCCACACCGGACGGTCCGCTCACCGCCAGGGTGGCCGCGAAGCGCGCCGCGGAGCCGATGTCGGCGATCTTGCGGCTGGGCAGCTCCGCCTGGCGCGGCGCGCCTTCCGACTCGCCGAATCCGGCGAAATCGAAGGTGATGGCCGTGCAGCCGCGCTCGGCGAGCGCTTCCGCGTAGACGTGGGCCATCTGTTCCTTGACGGTGAGCCAGGAGCCGGTGACGAGGACGACCGGCCGCCGGACCGCCGGATCTGCGGGCTGCCCGTAGACCCGGCCGGCGAGGACGGTTCCGTTGCCGGGCACCAGGATCGGGATGGGTTCGGTCTGCATCGGTCTCCCCGGTTTCGCGTTGTACCGACGGCAGCGTGGCAGCGGCGGCGGCGTCCGGGGAGGTCCGATCCTGCTGTTCTCGGTGGTTCAGCGGGACCGGGCCGCGGCGGGCAGGATGCCGGTGTGCCGCCGGAAGAGGCGGCGGAAGTGGCCCACGTTCGAGTACCCCACCGCGTACGCCACCTCCGCGACGCTGAGCGTGGTGTGCCGCAGCAGCAAGGTGGCACGGTCCAGCCGCCGCGAGGTGACGAACTCGTGTGGCGCCATCCCGGTCGAGAGCCGGAACGAGCGCGCGAAGTGGAACGGGCTCAGCGTCGCCGCGGCGGCGAGGTCGGCGACCGTCAGCGGGTCGCCGAGCCGGTCCTCGACGAGTGCGGCGACCCGGTCGAGCTGCACCCGGTCGAGGCATCCGGTGGGCGGCCGGGACGCGCGGCGGCCGCCGTAGTAGGTCACGAGGTGCGCGGCCAGCCGGTGCGCGAGCTCGCTGGCCGCGACGTCCCCGAGCGAGCCGGGACGCAGGTGCGCGCGTTTCAGCGTCGAGGCGACGGCGAGCACCACGGCGTCGCGGGCACCGGCGAGGGGCTCGATCTCCGGGGTGCGGGACGTCCCGGCGGCCGCGCGCAGCAGCGCCGCGTCGGGGTAGATCTCCACCACCTCGTCCGGTCCGGCGACCTCCGACCAGTAGAGGTGGTCCCGGCCGTTGGCGAACACGTCGCCCGGCCGGATGTCGAGCCGCGCCGCCCGGCCGTCGCGTTCGAGGACGACGCCCCGGTGCGCGGCGAACGAGACGCCGACCTGCTGCGGCCCGGTGACGGTCGGGCCCTCGTCCGGCGGGATCCTGGCGTGCAGCGAGCGCATGCCGGGCCAGCGCAGTACCGAGGACACCACGTCGTCAGGTTACCGGTGGGCCGTGCGTGTTTCCCCGTCGCCGGAACGACGTTCCTGCCCTTGACCTACCGCGCGGGGCTTCACCCGGCGCCGGGCAGCGGGGTACCGGAGGGCACGTGCGGCACGGCGTCGGCGTGCAGGCTGGTGCCGGGCGCGAGCCGCTGCACGGCGTCCTCCATGTGGGCCTCCAGCAGCGTCAGCACGGCGACCTCGTCGCCCTCGCGGATGGCCGCGATGATCTGGTTGTGCTCGGCGACGCGCTCGTCCACGCCCTGCGCGTTCCTGCCGTAGGTGCCCTGCAGCGCGGTGAGGCACATCCGGGTCTCGATCAGCAGCGTGCGCGCCATCCGCGCCAGCCGCTTGCTGCCGGAGGCCTCGATCAGCTCCTCGTGGAACCGCAGGTCGGCCTCGGTGAGCGCGGCGGGGTCGTCCTGCTCGTCGGCCTCCGCCATGGCCGCGACGGCGGCGTCCAGCACGGCGGTCACCCGCTCCCGGTCGCCGCCGCGCATGACCCGGATCGCGGCGGCCCGCTCGACCGCCGAGCGCGCGGCGTAGATGTCGTAGACGTCGCCGGGTTCCAGGTCGATGACGAACAGCCCCCGGTGCCGCTCGCTGCGCAGCAGGCCCTCGGACACCAGCCGCTGCATCGCCTCCCGCAGCGGGCCGCGCGAGACCTGGAACCGCGCGGCGAGCTCCGTCTCCCCGAGCTGGGTGCCGGGCGGGAGGGCACCGGTCATGATCGCGTCCCGCAGCTGGCGGGCGATGATGCCCGCGGTGGACTCCCGGTTGACCGGTTCGATGTCGGCGAGCATTCTCACGCCCCCGTCCGGAAGAGGGTGCCGAGCCCGGGTACCGCGCGCGAGGCGCCCGCGAGCCGCAGTCCTTCCCAGACGGTGACCTGGTTGGCCGTGAGCACCGGCTTGCCGAGGCGCTCTTCGATCCGGTCGAGGAGCGCGAGCGTGCGCATGGCGGTGTCCGGCACGAGCAGCGCCTCCGCGTCCGGGTGGTCGCGGCCGGCGACGAGATCCACCACCGCCTCGGGGTCGAGCCTGCCGACCTCCGCCGCGGTGTCGATGTCGGCGGCCGACATCGACACGACGTCGATCCCGCCCTTGCCGAGGAACTCGGCGAACAGCGCCGCCACGTCGTCGGGGTAGCTGGCCGCCACGGCGACGCGCCGCAGCCCGAGCGCGTTCGCCGCCCGCACGAAGGCGAACGACGTGCTCGACGCCGGCAGCCCGCCCGCGGCCTCGGACAGCCCGGCGACCTGCTGGGTGGCCCCGTCCCAGCCGTAGACGAAGCTGCCGCTCGTGCACGCCCACACGACGGCGTCCGGCTCGTGCCGGGCCAGCAGCCCGGCGCCCTCGGTGAGCCTGGCGGGGCTGCCCAGGTCCAGCAGTTCGGCGACCGCGTGCAGGTCGGTGCCGTAGATGTGCGCCACCGGCAGCCGGACGTCGCCGCCGAGCAGGCGCTCGGCGAGCGGGTAGTCGTCCTCGGCGGCGTGGTCGGGGTAGATGAATCCGATCGTGCTCACGGCACACCTCCTACTAGGATTGTCGACAATCCTAGTAAAACTGGTCAAGACACTTCCCGGAGCCATTGGCCGGGGCCGACGATGGGCAGCTCCATCCGCCTGAGGCAGGCCCACATCGTGAGCTGGTTGGCGGTGAGCACCGGCTTGCCGAGCGCGGACTCCAGCGGGTCGATCACGTCGTAGGTGGGCAGGTTGGTGCAGCTGACGAAGATCGCCTCGGCGTCGTCGTGGTTGGCGGCGATGATCCGCTCCGCGATCGTGCGGTAGCTGACCTTCCAGATGCCGCCGCCGAGGCCGAGATGGTCGCTCGACAGGGTCTCCACGCCCAGCTCACCCAGGAAGTCGTGCAGCTTGGCGGTGAGGTCGGCGTCGTACGGGGTGAGCACCGAGACGCGGCCGATGTCGAGCTGGCGCAGCACCTCCGCGAGCGCGCCGGACGTCGTGACCGCCTGCGGGGCGCCCGCGTCACAGATCACCTTGCGCAGCGCGTGCTCGGCGTCGACGCCGTTGACGAAGCTACCTGACGTGCACAGGTAGGCCACGACCTCGGGTTCGACGTGCAGCACGTCCCTGGTGGCCGCCGCGAGGTGCTGTGCGTTGCTGACCAGGTGCGCCATCTCCATGCTCACGGGCACGGGCTCGTACGGGGTGCGAGCCAGGTGCAGCGAGACTTCCATCGGCACCCAGCGCCAGAGTTCCCGCTCCAGCGCCAGGTCGAACGGCGCGATGACACCGATGCCGCGCTGGGCTACCGGGCCATCGAACGCGGGGAAGTCCAGGGCTGCGAAATCCAAGGCTCAACCTTCGACGGGCTTGTGAGGGAGTGCCTCCGGGGTTATTCCTCGGATTGTTGACAATCATACGACTGGCTCTTACCGTGTCAACGTGATCGGCACGGATCGTCCGGTGCTGGCGGTGTTGTGCGGCGAGAAACACCCCCCGGACATGCACCCCATCGAGCAAGAGGCGACTGTGCGTTACACGCGCGCCGACGGGCTCGCCGAGGCGCTGCGCGGGGCCGACGCGCTGTTCGTCTACGACTTCCTTTCTACCGCCGTTCCGGACGCCTGGCACGCCGCGGACCGGCTGCGGTGGCTGCACATCGCGAGCGCGGGCGTCGACCCGGTGCTGTTCCCCGGACTGCGCGACAGCGACGTGGTCCTGACCAACTCGCGGGGCGTGTTCGACGACTCGATCGCCGAGTACGTCCTCGGGGTGATCCTGGCCTTCGCCAAGGACTTCGCCCGGTCGGTGCGGCTGCAGGACAACCGGGAGTGGCGGCACCGGGAGAGCGAGCGCATCGCGGGCAGGCACGCCCTCGTGGTGGGCACCGGGCCCATCGGCAGGGCCATCGCGCGCCTGCTGCGCGCCGCGGGGATGCGCGTGTCCGGCGCCGGGCGCCGCGCCAGGGACGGCGACCCCGACTTCGGCACCGTGCACGCGTCCGCGGAGCTGAACGGGCACCTGTCCGCTTTCGACTTCGTCGTCGTCGTGGCGCCGCTGACCGAGCGGACCAAGGGCATGTTCGACGCCGAGGCGTTCGCGGCCATGCGGCCGGACGCGCGGTTCGTCAACGTGGGCCGCGGCGAGCTCGTGGTGACCGACGACCTGGTCGAGGCCCTGCGGGCGGGGTCGATCGCGGGCGCCGCGCTCGACGTGTTCGACACCGAGCCCCTGCCCGCCGACAGTCCGCTGTGGACGATGGATAACGTGTTCGTGTCGCCGCACATGTCGGGGGACTTCATCGGCTGGCGCAACGCGCTGGTGGAGGTGTTCGCCGACAACTTCCGGCGGTGGCGGGCCGGGGAACCCCTGCGCAACGTGGTCGACAAACGACTGGGCTACGTACCCTCGGCGGATTGAGGCACCGTTCACGCGATAGGCACTCAAGGAGAGCGATGCGGAGCACGGAACCCCTGCTGACGGCGAGCGAGCTCGTCGCGGCGTACTCCTCGGGTGAACTGTCGCCGGTCGAGGTGACCCGGGGAGCGCTCGAGACGATCGAGAAGCTGGATCCGGAGTACAAGGCCTACACGCTCGCCGACCCCGAGGTGGCGCTCGACCAGGCCCGGCACTCGGAGGAGCGCTGGCGCGAGGGTAACCCGATCGGCTGGCTCGACGGCGTGCCCGCGTCCATCAAGGACATGTTCCTCACCCAGGGCTGGCCGACGCTGCGCGGCTCGCTGTGCATCGACCGCGACCAGCCGTGGGACGTCGACAGCCCGGTCTCCGCGCGGATGCGGGAGAACGGGCTCGTGCTGCTCGGCAAGACCACCACCCCCGAGCTGGGCTGGAAGGCCGTCACGGACTGCCCGCTCGACGGCGTCACCCGCAACCCGTACGACCCGTCGCTGACCCCCGGCGGGTCGAGCGGCGGCAGCGCCGTCGCCGTGGCCACCGGCATGGGCGAGCTGTCGGTGGGCACCGACGGCGGTGGCTCGGTGCGGATCCCGGCCTCGTTCTGCGGCATCGTGGGGTTCAAGCCGACCGGCGGCCGGATCCCGCTGTACCCGGCCAGCCCGTTCGGCCCGCTCGCGCACGCCGGGCCGATGGCCCGGTCGGTGGACGACATCGCGCTGTTCCTCGACGTGCTCGCCACGCCGGACCACCGTGACCCGGCCGCACTGCCGCCTCCGCCGGGGACCTACCGCGAGGCGGTGCGCCGGGACGTGCGCGGCCTGCGGGCGGCGTTCTCGCTGGATCTCGGCTACGTGGACGTGGACCCGGAGGTGGCGCAGCTGGTCGTGTCCGTGGTCGCGGCGCTGACCGAGGCGGGTGTGCACGTCGAGGAGACCGACCCCGGGTTCACCGACCCGATCGACGCGTTCGGCGTGCTGTGGTCGACCGGCGCGGCCAAGTGGCTCGACACGTTCCCGCCGGGCTCGGCCGAGCGCGTCGACCCCGGCCTGGCGCAGGTGTGGCGGCAGGGGCACACGTACTCGGCCAGCGACTATCTCGAGGCGTCCGCCGAACGGGCCGCGCTCGGCATCCACATGGGCGAGTTCCACACCCGGCACGACATCCTCCTCACGCCGTCGGTGGGAATCCAGCCGTTCGAGGCGGGGCACGACGTGCCGCCGGGCAGCGGGCTGGACTCCTGGATGCAGTGGGCGCGGTTCTCCTACCCGTTCAACATGACGCAGCAGCCCGCGATCAGCGTGCCCGCGGGGTTCACCTCGCGGGGACTGCCGGTGGGATTGCAGATCGTCGGCCCCCGGCACTCCGACGACCTCGTGCTCGCGGTGGCCAAGCTGGTCGAGGAGATCCGGCCCTGGCCCACCGACCGCCGCGCGGCTCCCAAGGCCGCCCGCTGACCACCCGCGTGCCCTCGTGAGTGCTGAACGTGGTGAGAACGACGTTTTTCACTCACGAGGGCGGGTCGGCAGGTCACCGGGTCGCGTACTCGAGTTCGGCGAGTGCGGTGTCCAGGTGGGTCAGCAGCCGCTGCAGGTGCGGCACGCTGCGGCGGCAGCCCGTGATGCCGAAGTCGAGGTTGTCGCCGTTGCTGGTGAGCGTGATGTTCAGCGCCTGACCGTCGAGCAGTACCGAGGCCGGGTACACGCCGTCGAGCTTGGCGCCGTTCCAGTACATCTGCTTGCGCGGCCCGGGCACGTTCGAGATGACGACGTTGAACGGCGGCCGGGTGTTGTTGACGAACCCGGGCACCGGCGACGCGCCGAGCGGGGCGACGTTGAGCGCCGAGAGCAGCAGCACCTGTAGCGGGGTGAGGTCCTTGAACAGCCGCTTGCCGTCCCGCATCGAGCGCGCGATCACGGCGAGCCGGGCCGCCGGGTCCGTCCGGTCGGTGCCGAGGTTGCACAGCATCGCGCCGATCTGGTTGCCCGAGGCCTCCCCGCCGTCCGACCGTGTGCGCAGCGAAACCGGCACCATCGCCACCAGCGGCGCGTCCGGCAGTGCCCGCTGCTCGATGAGGTAGTCCCGCAGCGCGCCCGCGCACATCGCGAGCACCACGTCGTTACGGGAGACGCCCGCGGCCGACGCGACCCCGCGCACCCGGTCCAGCGGCCACGACTGCGCGGCGAACCGGCGGGCACCGCCGATCGGCACGTTGAGCATCGTCCTCGGCGCCTGCATCGGCAGGGTCAGCCGGTGCTCCCGGAACGCCTCGTTGGCCACCCTGACCGCGGCGGGCGCGAGCCCGGCGAGCTGCTCCGTCGTGCGACGGGCCGTCCGGAGCAGGTCGAACGGCCCGGGCCGGGGCCGCCTCGGCCGCTGCGGGGACCGCGAGCCCCACGGCGCGGGGCAGTCCGTCGCGGACGGGTCGTCGCTGAGGATGCCCTGCAGGTGCCGCAGCGCCGAGACGCCGTCCATCACGGCGTGGTGCACCTTGCTGTACATGGCGAACCGGTCGTCGTTGAGACCTTCCACGAGGTGGATCTCCCACAGTGGCCGGTGCCGGTCGAGCAGCGTGCTGTGCCAGCGCGAGGTCAGCTCCAGCAGCTCGCGCACGCGGCCAGGCTGCGGAAGGGCGGAGTGCCGGAAGTGGTAGTGCAGGTCGAGGTCGTTGTCCTCCACCCAGGCCAGGTAGCCGAGCGAGTTCACCGGCTTGGCGAGGCGGCGCCGGAACAGGCTGCGCACCTCGGTGTTCTCGAGCATGTCGTGCCGGAGCTTGGCCAGGTAGTCGTCCCCCGCGCCGTCGGGTTTGGTGAACAGCTGCAACCCGCCGACGTGCATGGGATGCTCTCGGGTCTCGACGAGCAGGAACATCGAGTCGGTCACGGGCATCATCGGCATCGACCTCACCTCGCTCGCTTGCGTGGGCACACGCCAAGTGAACGAGTCTACGCACGGCGCGACGCGCTGACCGCTGTACGAAACGCGACTAGGGTCGGGGCATGACCATCCCGACCGACCCGGAGACGGGCGAGTTCCACCGCGCCCCCAACCACTTCGCCGCCCGCATCACCGCGGACGGGCGCGACGGCTGGCCGGTCGAGCCCGGCCGGTACCGGCTCGTGGTGAGCCGGGCGTGTCCGTGGGCGAGCCGCGCGCTCGTGGTGCGCAGGCTGCTGGGGCTGGAGCACGCCATCTCGCTGGCGGTCGCCGACCCCATCCAGGACGAGAAGAGCTGGCGGTTCACGCTCGATCCCGGCGACCGCGATCCGGTGCTCGGCATCAAGTACCTGAGCGAGGCCTACTACAAGGCCGATCCGGACTACACCGGCGGAATCAGCGTGCCCGCGGTCGTCGACACGCCGAGCGGCAGGCTCGTCACCAACGACTTCCCGCGGATCACGCTGGACTTCGCCACCGAGTGGACGGCCCACCACCGCGAGGGCGCGCCGGACCTGTACCCCGAGCACCTGCGGGACGAGATCGACGAGGTCAACCGCGGGGTGCACACCGACGTCAACGCCGCCGTGTACGAGGCGGGCTTCGCCACCAAGCAGGCCGCCTACGACGACGCGTACCGGCGGCTGTTCGCGCGGCTCGACGCGCTGTCGACGCGGCTGGAGAACCAGCGTTACCTCGTCGGCGACACGATCACGGAGGCGGACATCCGCCTGTTCACCACGCTCGTCCGGTTCGACGCCGTCTACCACGGCCACTTCAAGTGCAACCGGAACAAGCTCACCGAGATGCCGGTGCTGTGGGCCTACGCGCGCGACCTGTTCCAGACCCCCGGTTTCGGCGACACGGTCGACTTCGACCACATCAAGCGGCACTACTACCAGGTGCACGAGCAGATCAACCCGACGCGGATCGTGCCGCGCGGGCCGGAGCTGTCCCTGTGGGCGACCCCGCACGGCAGGGAGGCGCTGGGCGGGCGCCCGTTCGGCGACGGGACGCCGCCCGGACCGCCGCCCCCGACGGAGGTCCTCCCCGCGCAGTGGTAGCGCCGCGCGCAGCGAAGGGCACATCGCCTGCGTGCGACGCGGGGGATGTGCCATGCACTGCCCGGATCCCGGCGGGGTTCACCGGGTCGTATCCTCGCCCCGTGTCGCAGACCGGAGCGCAGCGCCTCGTCGAAGTCCTGAAGGAGGTCGGTGCGGAGGTCGTCTTCGGCTTACCCGGTGTGCACAACCTGCCGGTGTGGGAGGCCCTGGCCTCGTCGGGGATCCGGCTCATCGGCGTGCGGCACGAGCAGGCGGCGGGATACGCGGCCGACGGCTTCGCCCGAGCGACCGGCAAGCTCGGCGTCGCGCTCGTGACCACCGGCCCCGGCGCGGCGAACACGCTGGGCGCGGTCGGGGAGGCGATGGCCTCGGCGTCGCCGGTGCTCGTCATCGCCACCGACATCCCCTCGACCCTGCGCAGGCCGGGCACCGTGCGCGGGGTGCTGCACGAGACCAGCGACCAGCAGGCGATGTTCGCGCCGGTCACCAAGGCCGGGTTCACGGTCGGCCACCCGGACACGATCACGCCGGTGCTGCTGCGGGCTGCCCGGCTCGCGCTGCGGCCGCAGAGCGGGCCCGTCTACGTCGGTATCCCCACCGACTTCCTGCGGCAGGAGGTGGCGCACCGGCCGGGTACCGAGCCGACCGAGTCGATCCCGGCGCTGGCCGTCGCCGACCTCGGCCGGGCGCAGGACGTCCTCGCCGCCGCCGAGCGCCCGCTCATCTGGGCGGGTGGCGGCGCGTTGCGGTCCGGTGCGGGTGAGGGGATCGGCAAGCTCGCCGAGGTCCTCGCGGCTCCGGTCATCACGACGTTCGGCGCGCGCGGCCTGCTGCCGCCGGACCACCCGTGCCTCGCGTCGAACCCGGTGCACGCGCCCGAGGTGGGCGCCCTGTGGGACGAGGCCGACGTCGTGCTCGCCGTCGGCACCGACTTCGACGGCCTGATGACGCAGAACTGGCGCATGCCGCGGCCGCCGAAGCTGGTGGCCGTGAACGTCGACGCCGACGACGCGGCGAAGAACTACCGGCCGGACCTGCTGCTCCAGGGCGACGCGAGGGAAGTGGTCGCCATGCTGCTGGACGGCCTGCCACCCCGGCCGGGGCTCGCCGCGCTGAGCCGCAGGCTGGACGAGATCGAGGTGCGGGTGCGGCGCCGGATCCGCAAGGAGGAACCCCAGGCCGCGGAGTTCCTCTCCGCGCTCGGCGAGACACTGCCGGACGGCTCGGTGCTGGTGGCCGACATGTGCGTGGCCGGGTACTGGGTGGGTGGCTTCCACCGCATCGCCGCCCCGCGCAAGCTCGCGTATCCGATGGGCTGGGGCACGCTGGGGTTCGCGTTCCCCGCCTCGCTGGGCGTCGCCGCGGCAGGCGAGGGCCGTGCGGTGTGTGTCACCGGCGACGGTGGCTTCCTCTTCGGCTGCGCCGAACTGGCCACCGCCATCCAGGAGGAACTGCCGATCACGGTCGTGATCGTCGACGACGGCGGCTACGGGATGCTGCGCTACGACCAGACCAGGGAGGGCCTGCCGCACCGCGGCGTCGATCTGGTCACCCCGGACTTCGTCGGTCTCGCCAAGTCGTTCGGTGTGCACGCGGACCGGGTCGACGGCTTCGGCCGCGCCTTCCGCAGGCTCCTCCGTGAGTTCACGCGGTCGGAAGAGCCGAACGTGCTCGTGGTGAACGCGGAGCTGAGCCCTCCGCTCAACACCTCGCCACGCTGGTACCGGAAATGAGCCAGGAAAGCGGAGGGTGACCCGGTGGAGGACATGAACGAGACCGCGGAGCGGATCCTGCGGGAGGCCGACACGATCGCCGTCGTGGGGCTGAGCCGCGACCCCGCGAAGGAGGCGCACTCGGTGCCCGCGGCGATGCAGGCGGCCGGGTTCCGGATCATCCCGGTGAACCCGGTGGCGGACACGCTGCTCGGGGAGCGGGTCCACCGGTCGCTGGCCGACATCCCGGAACCGGTGGATGTCGTCGACGTGTTCCGGCCCTCGGAGCAGGCCGCGGAGGTCGCCCGCGAGGCCGCCGCGATCGGGGCGAAGGCCCTGTGGCTGCAGCAGGGCATCACCTCGGCGGAGGCGCGGGCCATCGCGGAGGAGGCGGGCATGGACTACGTGGAGGACAGGTGCATGGCGGTCGTGCGGGCGGTCGCCGGGATCCGGAAGGAGCGGCGCTGATGCGGGACAACTATGTCGAAGGCGAGTGGGTGCCCTCGTCCGGAACGCGGGGGATCGACGTGGTCAACCCCGCCACCGAGGAGGTCATCGCGACCGTGCCGGAGGGCACGGCCGAGGACGTGGACGCCGCCGTCGCTGCCGCCCGGCGCGCCTTCCCCGGCTGGGCGGCCACCCCGGTCGGGGAACGCTGCGGCTACGTCGGCGCGATCGCGGACGCGCTCGACCGGCGCCGCGACGAGGTCGCGGCCACGATCAGCGCCGACATGGGCTGCCCGATCAAGATCGCGCGACTCGTGCAGGCCGGCCTGCCCGTGACCGTGGCGGGGACGTTCCGCGACCCGGCGCTCGTGCCGGAACCCGAGGAGCTGGGCAACTCGCTCGTCGTGCGCGAGCCGATCGGCGTGGTGGGGGCGATCACGCCGTGGAACTACCCGCTGCACCAGGTGGTCGCCAAGGTCGCGCCCGCGCTGGCGGCGGGCTGCACGGTGGTGCTCAAGCCGAGCGAAGTCGCCCCGATGGCCGCGTACCTTTTCGCGGAGATCGTGGCCGAGGTGGGCGTGCCCGCGGGCGTGTTCAACCTGGTGAGCGGCACCGGGCCGGTGGTCGGCGAGGCCATCGCCGCGCACCCGGACGTCGACATGGTGTCGTTCACCGGCTCGGGACGCGCCGGGGCCAGGGTGTCGGAGGTCGCGTCGGGCACGATCAAGCGGGTCGCGCTGGAACTGGGCGGCAAGTCGCCGAACGTGATCCTCCCGGACGCCGACGTCGAGCAGGCGGTCAAGGCGGGCCTGAACAACGCCTACCTCAACGGCGGTCAGACGTGCGCCGCGCTGACGAGGATGATCGTGCACCGCGACCAGCGCGACCGCGTGCTGGAGCTGCTGCGGGCAGGCGTCGCCACGTTCACGGTCGGCGATCCGAGCGACCCCGCGACCCGCCTCGGGCCGATGGCGTCGCGGGCGCAGCGGGACCGTGTCGTCGGCTACATCGAGAAGGGCATCGCCGAGGGCGCGACGCTGGTCTGCGGCGGGCCCGACGCCCCCGAGGACGCCCCCAGCGGGTGCTACGTGCGGCCCACCGTGTTCGCCGACGTGGACCCCGGCATGGCCATCGCGCGGGAGGAGATCTTCGGCCCGGTCCTTTCGGTGTTCACCTACGACACCGAGGACGAGGCCGTGGCGCTGGCCAACGACACCGAGTACGGGCTGGCCGCCGCCGTGTGGGCGGGCGATGTCGAGCGCGGCACGGCGGTCGCGCGCCGGATCCGGGCCGGGCAGGTGGACGTCAACGGCGGCCGGTTCAACCCGCTCGCGCCGTTCGGCGGCTACCGGCGGTCCGGAAACGGGCGCGAGCTCGGCCGGTACGGGCTGGAGGAGTTCCTGGAGACGAAGGCCATCCAGCGTTGACGCGGCCGCTGGCCGGGCTGCGGGTCGTCGACCTGTCGCGGGTGCTCGCCGGGCCCTACTGCACGCAGTACCTCGGTGAGATGGGCGCCGACGTGATCAAGGTCGAGCCGCCGTCCGGGGACGATACCCGCGGCTGGGGGCCGCCGTTCGTCGGCGGTGCCGGGGACGAACGGGGCGAGGCGGTGTACTTCCTCGCGGCCAACCGCAACAAGCGTGGCATCGTGCTCGACCTGAACAGCGACGCGGGCCGGGACGTGCTGCGCAGGCTGGTCGCCGGCGCCGACGTCCTCGTGGAGAACTACCGGCCGGGCACGCTGGAGCGGTGGGGCCTCGGCCACGAGCGGCTGGCCGAGCTCAACCCGCGGCTGATCCACGTCTCGATCACCGGGTTCGGGCAGACCGGGCCGTACCGCGACCGCGCGGGCTACGACCTGGTCGCGCAGGGCATGGGCGGGGTGATGGGGCTGACCGGCGAGCCGGAGGGACCGCCGGCCAAGGTCGGGCTTCCCGTCGCCGACCTCAACGCGGGGACGTGGGCGATCATCGCGGTGCTCATGGCACTGCAGGCGCGGCACACCACCGGCCGAGGGCAGTACCTGGACGTCTCGCTGCTCGACGCGCAGGTGGCGTGGCACACCTACGCGGCGGGCGCGTACTTCTACGACACGCCACGGCCGGGCCGGATGGGCTCGGCGCATCCGAGCATCGTGCCGTACCAGGCGTATCCCGTGGCCGACGGCTGGCTGACGATCGCGGTCGGCAGCGAGCGGCTGTGGCGACGGTTCTGCGCGGTGCTGGATCTGGACATCGCCGAGGACCCGCGGTTCGCGAGCAACGCGGCCCGTGCCGCGCACCGGGACGAGCTCAACGAACGGCTCGTCGCGGTGCTGTCCACGCGCACGGCCGCGGAGTGGATGGCCGAGTTCGACGCCGCGGGCGTCCCGGCGGGGCCGATCAACACGATCGACGAGGTGTACGAGGGCGAGTGGGCGCGGGAGCGGGAGCAGGTGGTGCGGTTGCCGCACCCGGCGATCGGCACCTACGTCGGCACCGGTTTCCCCGTCAAGGCGTCGGACACCCCGGCGCGCCCGGTGTCGGCGCCGCCCACCCTCGGCCAGCACACCCGCGAGGTGCTGGCCGAACTCGGCTACCCGGAGGCGGAGATCGACGCCCTGACTCGCGGGTGAAAAGCGTCGTGAGAACCACGTTCTTCACGCACGAGTCAGGAAGAGGAAGTCGCGGGCCCCGGCGGCCTTCAGCGCGGCGCGGACGGGCGGCGGCACGCAACGCCGGGTCTCGTCCCGCACCACGCGTGGATCGGTGAGCCGCACCCGGTTGCCCCGCGTGATCAGCTCGCATCCGCCCGCGGCGAGGACATTGCGCACCCATTCCGCTTCGGGACCGTAGGTCAGCGGGACGACGTAGCCGTCGCGCGTGCGGAAGGCGTTCACCGGGGTGCGGTACGTCCGCCCCGATTTCCGGCCGGTGTGCGCGACCACTCCGAACGCGGGGAACAGGGCGGCGAACGGGCCCGTGACGCGGTTGGTCACGACGCGGTTGAAGCGGGCCAGCCCGCGGGGAAGCACCACGGCGGCCACGATACTCACGAGACTTTTCCGCCGCAGCGCGCTACGGTGCGCCCATGCCGTTTCTTTGACGCCCGGTACCGACACCCGCACGCCGCCTGGTCCGGCTGAGCCTGGGCTGGGCGCTGCTCGCGGACAGCATCCCGATCTATCCGCTGTACGCGTTGCTGTTCGCCGACACCGGTCTTTCCGGTGCCGAGATCTCCGCGCTGTTCGCGGTGTGGTCGGCCGTCGGCATCGCCGCCGAGGTGCCCTCGGGTGCGCTGGCCGACCGGTTCTCCCGCCGCGGCGCCCTCGTGCTCGGCGGGGTGTTGCAGGCGCTCGGTTACGTGCTGTGGACCGCCTTTCCCGGTTTCGCCGCCTTCGCGGCGGGTTTCGCGTTGTGGGGGCTGGGTGGCGCGTTCGTGTCCGGCGCGAGCGAGTCGCTCGTGTACGACGGGCTCGCCGCCGCCGGTGCGCGGGCGCACTTCGCCCGGGTGCACGGCTGGATGGAGGCGGCGGGGCAGCTGGCCCAGGTCCCGGTCGCCGTGGCCGCCACCGTGTTGTTCGCGACGGGCGGTTACGAGCTCGTGGGGTGGGTGAGCGTCGGCATGTGCCTCGCCGCCGCCGCGGTGGCCGCCCGGCTGCCGGAGCCGCCGCGGTCCGGCGAGGAGGGGCATGCCGCCGTGGCCGGGTACCTCGCCACCCTCCGCACGGGCCTGCGGGAGGCGCTGTCCCGCGCGCTCGTGCGGCGGGCGTTGCTGGCGGTGGCGCTGCTGACCGGCCTCGACGCCATCGAGGAGTACTTCCCGCTGATGGCGCGGGCGTGGGGGCTGCCGACCGAGGCCGTCCCGCTGGCGATGGCCGCGATCCCGCTGGTCGGTGCGCTGGGCTCCGCGTTCGGTGGCCGCGCGGGCAGGCTGGGCGCACGGGGGCTGACGGTCGTCTACGGTCTGGCGGCGCTGCTGTTCGCGGGCGCGGCGGTGGTGCGGCATCCGGCGGGGCTGGCGCTGATCGCCGCGTTCTACGGCCTGTACCGGGCGGTGCTGGTGGTCGCCGACGCGCGGCTGCAGGACCGGATCGGCAGCGCCGCCAGGGCGACGGTGACGTCGGTGGCCGGACTGGCGACGGAACTCGCCGTGTTCTCGGTGTACCTGGCCTGGGTGGCGGGCGAGATGGTCGCGGTGACCGGGCTGGTCGTCGTGGTCGCGGCCGTCCTGCCGTACGCCTTCCGCGCACCCCGGGCCGGGATACCCGTTCAGGTGTAAGGACCTCCGCTGGGTGGTATGCGGCGAACATGGCGACCTTCCAGTACTCGGCACCAGCGGAGCTTTCCGCCGACGACGTGTTCGGCTTCCTCGCGGAGCCGGGCAAGCTGGCCCGCCACTTCCCGGTGATCGCCGACGCGGAGGGTGGACCGCACATCGATCGGGAGACGAGGACGCTTACCTGGGGCGATCCGAAGCACAGCTCGACGCACGGCTCGCTCACCGTCGATCCCGACGGGCCCGGCCGCTGCGTCGTGTCGGTCACGCTGCACGCGGACGACTCCGACGAGCGCGACTTCCAGCGCGGCGTCAAGGAGACCGTCGCGGCGGTGGCGCACCGCGCGGCGGCCGAGACGGACGTGCGCGCCGCCGACGACCAGACCGGCTGGGTCTGACCGGAGCGCGCCCCGGGATACTGCCGGGGTGATCGTCTGGCTCAACGGTGCGTTCGGCGCGGGCAAGACCACGACCGCGCACGCGCTGACCCGGCTGCTGCCCCGGGCGCGCGTGTTCGACCCGGAGCAGGTCGGGTTCCTGCTGCGGCACGTCCTGCCCGAGCCGCCCGGCGACTTCCAGCACCTGCCGCCGTGGCGCCCGCTGGTCACCGAGACCGCGGTGCGTGTGCTGGCCGAGGTCGGCGGCGTGCTGGTGGCACCGCAGACCGTCCTGGTGCGGGAGTACCTGCGGGAGATCTTCGACGGTTTCGCCGCCGCGCGCGTGCCGGTGCGGCATGTCCTGCTGCATGCCGACGAGCCGGAGCTGCGCCGCCGGATCGACGGGGATGTCGCCGAGTCCGCCCGGGCGCGGGCGTGGCGGCTGGAGCACGTGGCGGCGTACCGGGAGGCGCTGCCCTGGTTGCGGACCTCCGCCGACGTGGTGGACACGGTCGGCCGTGCGCCGGACCGGGTGGCCGCCGAGGTGGCCCGGACGTTGCCGCGGTGATCGCTCCCGCACCGGGTCGTTCCGGCGGGGGCGCGCACACCCGCCGTGCCTAGACTCGCCTCGTGTCGAGGGATCCGCGGGAGGTCGGTGGCGCGTGGGCGCGGTACCAGCGGCACGCGTTCGCCGCTCCCTCCGCCGACCTGGCCCGGTACGTCGAGCGCTACTGGATCGTCACGTGGAGCTACCGCGAGCCGTACCGGCAGCTGGTGGTGCCTTATCCGAACGTGCACCTGACTTTCCGGGACGGCGGCGCGACCGTCCAGGGGGTGTCGGCCGGGTACCAGGTGAAGGTGCTGGAGGGGGACGGCCGCGTGTTCGGCGTCGCCTTCCGGCCGGGCTGTTTCCGGCCGTTCCTCGGCGCGCCCGTCTCCACGATCACCGGCACGTCCCTCGACGCGCGCGAGCTGTTGCCTGGCGCGCTCCCGGACCCGGTCGACGTGGTGACCGTGGAGCGCTACCTCAGGACCCACCTGCCGGAGCCGGATCCGCGGGCGGAGGAGGCGGCGGAGATCGTGGCGACCATCGCCGCCAAGCCGGAGATCGCCAGGGTCGACCAGCTGGCCCGCGAGCGGGGCACCACCCCGCGGCGCCTGCAGCGGCTGTTCGCCGAGTACGTCGGCGTCGGTCCGAAGTGGGTGATCCGCCGGTACCGGCTGCACGAGGTGACCGAGCGGCTGGCGAAGGGTGGGGACATCGACTGGGCCGCGCTCGCGGTGGAGCTCGGTTACACCGACCAGGCCCACTTCGTGCGCGACTTCCGTGCGATGTTCGGCGAGCCGCCGACCTGGTACGCCCAGCGCTACTAGCCCACGCGGGACAGCGAGTGCTGTGCTGAGTGCTGTGCTCCGACCGGTGAGTGCCGCGTTCCTGCTGGCGAGTACCCCGTTCGGGCCGGTGAGCGCTGCGTTCGCGTGCGGTCACCGGGCGCCGGGGTGCCGAAAAGCGGTGGACGGCCGCGCGGATTCGCCCGAGGATGGCGGCGCATGCCACGCTGTCGAAAGGACTCGCCGGTGGACGTGGTCGCCGCGACCGAACGGCTCCTGCTGCGCCGGTTCACCCCCGCGGACATCGACGACCTCGTCACGCTGGACGCCGATCCCGCGGTGATGCGGTTTCTCACCGGCGCGCCGACGCCGCGGGCCGAGATCGAGCACGTCGTGCTGCCCCGCATCCTGCGCGACTACCGGCGAGGCCCCGCGGGCCGGTGGGCCGCCGTCGAGCGGTCCACCGGGGACTTCGTCGGGTGGCTGGCCCTCCAGCCATCCGGCGATGGCGACGTCCGGGAGGTCGAGCTCGGTTACCGCCTGCGTACGTCCGCGTGGGGCAAGGGGTACGCCACCGAGGGTGCGCGGGCACTGGTCCACAAGGCGTTCGCGGAACTGGGCGTGGACCGGGTGTGGGCGCAGACCATGGCGGTCAACACCGCGTCCCGCAGGGTGCTGGAGAAGGCGGGTCTCGCCCACGTGCGCACGTTCCACGTGCATTTCGACGATCCGTTGCCCGGCACCGAGCACGGTGAGGTCGAGTACGAGCTGTGGCGTGCGGACTGGGAAAGGCGGCAAGGGCCCGAGCGATGACCGGACGGGATGGGAGCTGCCGAGGTCGTCAGTGCGGCCGGGCCATGATCCCGGCTGATCGAGTGGACACCCTGGACCCAGATCGTTCTGTGCGGGCCTCCGGCCGCCTGCTCAGGGCACGTCAGCCCGGGACGCGTGGTTCGTGGAGGGGCTCGGGGTCGCTGGTGTAGGTGGCCCCGGCCGGGGTGGTGACGGTGAGCCGTCCCGTGTGCGGGCAGAGGCGGTACCGCCAGGACGGTGAGTGCTTGGTGCGATGGTGTCGGCGGCAGAGGCCGACCAGGTTGGCCGCGTCCGTCCGGCCGTTCTCGCCGTGCGGCCGGGCGTGGTCGAGATCGCCGAACTGGGCCGGGCGGCGGCAACCGGGATGGCGGCATTCCCGGTCGCGCACGCGCACGTAGTCGGCGGTGACCGCGGGCGGACGGTAGCGTTCGCGTCCTGCGTCGACGGGGGCGCCGGTGGCGGGGTCGGTGATGATCCGTCGCCACGTGCTGCCGGACCGGTGCGCGATCTGCCGCGCCAGCCACGCCGGGATGGGACCGTGCCCGGCCAGCTCCGCGGGGCGCCGGTTCAGACCCGCCAGCGTCGTCAGGTCGACATAGACATGGATGTCCGCCTTGGGTCCCGGGGGCACGGCGCGATCGGACAGCAGCGCGTCGGCGAGCACGTCGGCGCGGAGCTGGTCGAGGGTGCGGGTCTCCCCGCCACCGCGAAGCCTCCTGGCGGCGCGGTCCAGGCGGGCGTAGGCGCCGGCAGCCACTTCGGCGGGCAGGTTGGCGACCAGGCTCGCCATACCGTCCTCGCCGTGCACCAGCTCCACCCGCCGTTCCGTCCGGCGGCGCCGCGCCCGCTCGGCCGCGCCCTCGGGATCGACCTGGTGTACCTGCCGCCGGACGGCGACGCGGAGGTTCGAGGGATTCTTGCCCGCTAGTTTTCCGGACATGCGCGAATCGACTTCACGTGCTTTTTCGTCGGCGAGGAATGCGGTCGGCTCGTGTATCTTCGCGGCCTTGTAGGAATCGATATCGCCACGCCGCATGGCGGCGAAGGTATTCGGTAACCGAGTGGTCAACGCCTGGGCGAGATCGAGTTGCCGCGCCGCGGCGTTCTCCGTGACGGACAGGGCCAGGGCGATCTCCTGCGCGACGTCCCTCCCGTGCCCGCGAAGGCATGCGTGCTCGGCGATCGCCCGCAGCTGAAGCGCCTGCAGGCGGGCGATCCGGGCGCCGATTCGCACGGCCCGGTCCAGAAACTCGGTCATCGATACCTCCCTGGAAACACTGCTACGCTACCGATGTAGCGAGCTATTATCATCATTCTTCCGGGTGATTCAGCGATTACCGTGCGCCAGCTTTCGATCCTCGGGTAATTGTCGTGTCGTTGGCGCTATGAGAGTGCTGAATGGGAGTGACGGTGACTGTTTCGAAGCGGCTGCCTCGCCATGCTCGCCGACACCGCCCCGATCCCGCTTCGCCGGGCGGGACAGTGCGCCACCGACCGGGAGGTTCGCCGCCGGCTCAGCCGATCCGCCACCCCGGCGGCGCGGCACACAGCCCCTGGTCCCGCTCGACATGTCCGGGGAGTCGTACTTTCCGGACCATCGCCTGCCGTGGTCGATGACGAGTGCACCCAGGAGCGGAGTCGCCCGGCGCCTTGCGGCTGGCCGCGCAGCGACTCGCCACCGGCTCGTTTCTCATCGTGGGCGGTGTGCTCCTTCGGCTTTCGAACGCCACGGGCCGATTCCCGCCGACCCCGGCGGCCAAGGCGGCAGGATCTCGTCGCGTCCGCGGCAGCGTGCTGCGTCCGGGAAGTGGCACGTGGCCCGCCGGGTACGTTCGGCTCGCGTCAGCAACAGGGGCGAGCAGCACGGTCCGGTCGGGTACCGGGACGGCAGCGGTGCGGGTGACGCCCGTCGGGCGGGCCCCGCTCGCGGGCGCCAGCCGGCGGGGACCGGGTGGTAGCGCAGGTTCACCGTCGCCGGACAGCACGGGCGCGAGGTGCCGGTCGGTCTCGTCGATCTCGTCGATCCGACCGCGCTCGAGCGGCCGGCGGCCGATTCCGGGCCCTGCTCCGCGCCGCCGTGCCCGCCCAGCTCGGTCCTCCCGCGCGGTTGACCTCTACCTAAGTCGAGATTCTAGCTTCGGTGGCGTACTCGATCGCCACCACGAGGGGACGCAGGATGACCACGTCGACGAACGCCACCGTGACCGTGCTCGGCCTGGGCGAGATGGGCTCCGCACTGGCGGGTGCCTTCCTGGCCGGAGGTGTCCGCACCACAGTGTGGAACCGCACCCCGGGCAAAGCCGGGGCTCTGGCCGCGAAGGGAGCACACCACGCCACCACAGTGGACGGCGCGGTGGCGGGCGCGGACCTCGTGGTGGTCAACGTCAAGGGTGACGCCGCGGCGAGGGAGGTGCTGGCGGCGGCGGGGGAGTCGCTGTCCGGAAGGGCCGTGCTGAACCTGACCGACGGCACGTCAGCCGAGGCCCGCGAGACGGGTGAGTGGGTGGCGGACCGGGGCGCGACGTACCTCCACGGGCAGATCATGACGATCGCGCCGGGCATCGGGCATCCGGCCGCGGTCATCTTCTACGGCGGGGACAAGGCGGTGTACGAGCGGTTCGCCGACGTGCTCGCGCTCCTCGGGGGCGGGGCCTCGTTCGTCTCCGCCGATCCCGGCCTGCCCACCCTGTACGGGATGGCCGTGCACGACACGATGTGGGGCACGCTGAACGCCTTCCTGCACGCCGCCGCGCTGCTCTCGGACGCGGGCGTGGAGCTGACCCGCTTCCTGGACCACGCCGACGGCTCCCTTTCGGCCCTGCTGGGATTCCTGCCCTCGCTGGCCGGTGAGGTCGACAGTGGACAGTACGCGGTGGAGTACGGCGCGCTGCGGCATCACCTGCCCTCGATCGAGGACCTGCTCCGGGAGAGCCGGGCACGCGGCATCGACACCGCGCTGCCCGGCCACACCCGCGCCCTCGTCGCCGGGGCCGTCGCGGCGGGCCACGGCGGCGACAGCTACTCCCGGCTCGTCGAGAGCTTCCGCGCGGGGACGGAACCGGCGTAGGCCCGCAGGTGCCGGGCCGTGACGGTGTCACCCGAGCGGACCAGCTCCGCGGGCGTGCCGGTGAACACCACCCGCCCGCCGTCGTGCCCGGCACCGGGACCGAGGTCGATGACCCAGTCGGCGTGGGCCAGCACACCCTGGTGGTGCTCGATCACGACGACCGTGTTGCCGTCGTCGACGAGCCGGTCCAGCAGCACCAGCAACGTGTCCACGTCGGCCAGGTGCAGTCCCGTCGTCGGCTCGTCGAGCACGTACGTGCTGCCACCGCGGGCCATGTGGATGGCGAGCTTGAGCCGCTGCCGCTCCCCGCCGGACAACGTGGTCAGCGGCTGGCCGAGGGTGAGGTACCCGAGCCCCACGGCCGCCAGCCGGTCGAGCACCACGCGTGCCTGGCCGGTGGTGAAGAACTCGCGTGCCTCGTCGACCGCCATGCCGAGGACCTCGCTGATGTTCCGCCCGCGCAGCCGGTAGGACAGCACCTCGGACGTGAACCGCTTGCCCTCGCACTTCTCGCACACCGTGGCCACCTCCGCCATCATCGCCAGGTCGGTGTAGACGAGCCCGATCCCCTTGCACGCCGGGCACGCCCCCGCCGAGTTGGCGCTGAACAGGCCGGGAGAGACACCGTTGGCCCTGGCGAACGCCGTGCGGATCGGGTCGAGAAGCCCGGTGTAGGTCGCCGGGTTGCTCCGCCGCGAGCCGCGGATCGGTGACTGGTCGGCCACGATCACCCCGTCCCGCCCGGCGAGCGAGCCGTGGATCAGCGAGCTCTTGCCGGAACCGGCCACCCCGGTCACCGCGGTGAGGACACCGAGCGGGACGTCGACGCTCACGTCCCGCAGGTTGTGCAGGCGAGCGCCCTGGATCGGCAACCACCCGGCTGGCGTGCGCACCCGCTCCCGCAGCGGCACCCGGTGGTCGAGGTAGCGGCCGGTCAGCGTGCCCGACCGGCGCAGTCCCGCCACGTCCCCGGCATAGCGGATCCGGCCGCCGGCCGGACCGGCGCCGGGACCGATCTCCACCACGTGGTCGGCGATCTCGATCGTCTCCGGTTCGTGCTCCACGACGAGCACGGTGTTGCCCTTGTCCCGCAACCGCAGCAGCAGCTGGTTCATCCGCTCGATGTCGTGCGGGTGCAGCCCCACCGTCGGCTCGTCGAAGACGTACGTGACGTCGGTCAGGCTCGACCCGAGGTGCCGCACCATCCGCACGCGCTGCGCCTCGCCGCCGGACAGTGTGGACGACTCCCGGTCCAGGCTCAGGTAACCGAGTCCGATCTCGACCAGGGAGTCGAGCGTCTCGCGCAGCGCCTCCAGCATCGGTTCGATCGAGGGCGCGGAGATCGAGCGCACGAACGCGGCCAGCTCGTCGATCTGCATGGCCGAGCACTCCGCGATGTCGTGTCCCTCGACCTTCGCGGACCTGGCGGTGTCGTTCAGCCGTGTGCCGGCGCAGGCCGGGCAGGCGGACAGCCGCAGCGCGCGGTCGGCGAACGCCCGCGCCCTCGGCTGCATCGAGTCGCGGTCCTTCGCGAGGTAGAGCCGCCGCACCTTGGGCACCAGCCCTTCGTAGGTCACGTTGTGCGAGCCCATCCGCAGCTTGGTGGCCGGCTTGTGCAGCAGGTCGTGCCACTCCCGCTCGGAGTAGTCGCGGAGCCTGCGCGCCGGATCGACCAGCCCGGAGTGTGCCAGCAGCTGCCAGGGCCACGAGTCCACCGTGAACCCGGGGACCTTGACCGCCCCCTCGTTCAGCGACAGGTCCCGGTCCACGAGCTCGTCGACGTCCACCTCCGGTGCCTTGCCCAGCCCCTCGCACCGCGGGCACATACCCTCGGCACGGTTGAAGCTGAACACGAACGGCGGCCCGACGTGGGGCGTGCCGATCCGGCTGAACACGATCCGCAGCATCGTGTGCGCGTCGGTGGCCGTGCCGACCGTGGAGCGGGCGTTCGTGCCCATCCGCTCCTGGTCGACGATGATCGCCGCGCTCAGGTTGCGCAACGCGTCGACGTCCGGCCTGTTCAGGCTCGGCATGAAGTTCTGCAGGAACGCCGAGTACGTCTCGTTGATCAGCCGCCGGGACTCGGCGGCGATCGTGTCGAACACCAGCGACGACTTGCCGGAGCCGGAAACCCCGGTGAACACCGTCAGCCTGCGCTTGGGCACGTCGAGGTCGACGCCGGTGAGGTTGTGCTCGCGCGCGCCACGCACCTCGATCACGTCGTGGCTGTCCGCGGTCCGGTTCGGACTGTTCACATCGGCCTCCGCAGTGCCTTCTCCCGCCGCGCGGCCATGCGCGCGCCGGACTCCCGCCGCGCCATCCGGCGCAGGACCGGCGGTGCCAGCAGCAGACCGAGCACGGCCCACGCGCCCAGCACGCCGACCGTCTCCAGGTGCCGCCAGGACTCGCCGATCTCGGCCATCACCAGGGCGTCCGGCAGCAGTGCCGAGCGCAGGCCGAGCCCGAGCCAGTAGATCGGGAACACCTGGGCGATCCACTGCAGCCACTCCGGCAGCGCCGTGACCGGGTAGAACACGCCGGAGACGCCCATCAGCGCCATCCCGGCCAGCGTCACGACGCTCAGTCCCTGCACACTCTCGAACAGCGAGCCGAGGACGATCCCGAGCGGCAGCACCGCGACGAGCCCGAGGGCCAGTACCCAGGTCAGCGTCAGCCAGGCCGCCGCGTCGCCGAGCCGCAGCCCGTCGAACAGGAAGGCCGAGGGCAGCAGCGGCACCAGCAGGCCGAGCACGGTCATCCCGGCGCGGCTCACCACCTTGCCGACGACGTAGCCCAGCACCCCGTTCGGTGTCGCCTTCGCCCGCAGCAGCGTGCCGTCCTCGCGGTCCATCGTCAGGACCATCGCCACGGCCACCAGGCCGACGAGGACGACGTTCATCCCCAGGATGCCCGGCACCGCCTGAGCGCCGAGCGAGAAGTCCGTGCCCGGCACCGTCCTCCCCCGCAGGAAGAACATCACCACCAGGGCGAACACCGGGAAGTACAGGGTCATCCAGAGGTCCTGCCCACTGGTGACGCCCTGCCGGAACTCGATCCGGCCCCGGTGCAGTCCGGTCCGGACGGCGACCGTCGCCGCGCTCATACCGCCAGCTCCTTCAGCTCGTGGAAGGCCTCGGTGCGCTGCCCGGACTCGAACTCGCGCACCAGGGCCAGGTAGACGTCCTCCAGGCGCGCCCTGCGCACCTCCAGATCGGTGATCGCGTCGCCGTGCCGGGCGAACAGCTCCCGGACGTACGCGGTCGCGTCGGTCACGGCATGGGTCCGCTGCTCGCCACCCCGGCGGTACCGGACCTCGGCCGTGCCCGCCACGCGCGTGGCCAGCTCGGCGGGGGTCCCCTCGGCCGCGATCGTGCCCCCGGCCAGGATCAGGATCCGGTCGGACAGCTTCTCCGCCTCGTCCAGGTCGTGCGTGGTGAGCAGGATCGCCGTGTCCTCCAGCTCGGACAGCCGGTGCACGACGTCGTGGAACTCGTGGCGGGCCTGCGGGTCGAAGCCCACCGTGGGTTCGTCGAGGAACAGCAGGTCGGGCCTGCCGACGAGGCCGACGGCGACGTCGAGCCTGCGCCGCTGCCCGCCGGAAAGGCGCGCGACGACCGCGTCCGCCCGGTCCCGCAGCCCGACGAGGTCGACCAGCTCGTCCACCGGGTACGGGCGGGGGCGTTCCGCCGTGCGGTACGGGGCGTAGAACCGGCCGAGGTGGTCGAGCAGTTCGCGGACGCGCCAGCGGCCGTGGTCGCGCCACGACTGCAGCACCACCCCCAGCCGGGCGCGCCACGCCTCGTTTCCGTGGTCCGGGTCGGTGCCCAGCACCCGCACCTCGCCTGCCGAGCGCCTGCGGAAGCCCTCGAGGATCTCGATCGTGGTGGTCTTGCCCGCGCCGTTGGGCCCGAGCAGCGCCACGACCTCACCCCGGTGCACCCGGAGGTCGACCCCGCGCAGGACCTCGGTGGAGCCGTAGCGCATCCGCAGATCGCGGGTCTCGATGACCGGGGTGGAGCCACCGGTCGGTTGTGCCAAGTTCATGCCTTCGAACTTATCGTTCAAATTGCATGTGTAAGGTTGACGAGAATCAGCCCCAGGCAGAGCGGGAGTTCGATGGCACCAACCCTCAAATCCGGGGAGAACTTGCGGCCGATCGATCTCGCGCGTGCGGGAGGGGTCTCGGCTCAGCAGGTGCGCAACTACGTCGAGGCGGGCGTCCTCCCGGCGGTGCCGCGCACCGCCAGCGGGTATCGCCGGTTCGGTCACCGGCACCTGCGCGCGCTACTGGCCTACCGGGCGCTGGGCAGTGCCCTCGGCTGGGTGATCGCGCGGGAGATCATGCTCGCGGTCCACGCCGGGGACACCGCGCACGCGCTCGCGCTCATCGACGAGGGCCACGCCGGCCTGCACGAGCAACGGGGGTCGTTGCGGGCCACCGCGCGGGCGCTGGCGGACGTCGCGGGGCAGGTGCCGGACACGACCGGGCCACGGCGGGCGGACCTGCGGATCGGCGAGGTCGCCCGCAGGCTGGGGGTGCGCCCTTCGGCGCTGCGGGTGTGGGAGTCGGCGGGGCTGCTGTCGCCGCGCCGCGAGGGCGGCACCGGCTACCGCAGGTACCGGCCGGCCGATGTGCGGGACGCCCGGGTCGTCCACCTGCTGCGGGAGAGCCGCTACCCGCTCGACCAGATCGGACCGGTGCTCGACGACCTCCGCGAGGCGGGCAGCACCGAGGAACTCCGGGCCGCCATCGCCCGGCGCGAGGAGAGCCTGACGCAGCGGGCGGCCGCGATGCTGGCCGCGGCGAGCCACCTGCACGGGTACCTGGAGGAGGGCTCGTGAGTGGGAAACGTGGTAAGAACCACGCTTCCCACTCACGAGCCCGCGGGCGGTCAGTGCCGGAAGAAGCGCCGGTACTGCTGCCAGACCACGTCGGCTTCCGCCGCCGTGTCGAGGAACATCAGCGAGTCCATCCGGCAGTTACACGGGTTGGTCTCCCGGTTGTCCTGCGGGAAGCTGCCGCCGATCTTGATCCCGCGCGGGTTGGTCGCACTCGTGCCCGAGCCGTCGACCTGCCAGGGGTCCCCGGCCTTCGTGTAGAAGCCCGGGACGGCCTTGCCGTTGCGGTACAGCGCCATCTCGCCCGTGGTGTAGTCGAACGTCGCCGCCAGGTGCACCCACTCGTCCTGCGGGAGCAGCTGGCGCCAGTCCTGGCTCGCGGCGAAGATCTGCGACTCACCGCCGTCGATCCGCCTGCCCAGGGCCACAAGACGTAGCTCACCGTCTACATTGATCAATTCAAGCAGGGCCCGGACGTTGTGCCCCTCGGAGTCCCCGCTGAGGATCCCGGCAAGGCCGACCGCGTTGTAGTGGTCGTCCGGGTTCGCCGTCGTGGAGTTGGGGCTCGGGTTCTGCCCGGTCATCTTGAACCAGCCCATCACCGTCGCGCCCCGCACGCCGTTGAACGCGCTCAGCGACTCCACGCCGTCGGCGTCGCCGTCCCAGACGCCTGCCTTCCAGTCGTCGTTGCCGTTCTGGTCCGGGTTCACCTGCCGCAGCTGCAGCGCGTTGTTGCTGCCCGGGAACGCGCCGTCGCCCACGCGCATGTCCTCGCCGCCGTTGACCAGGTTCAGCAGCGTGCGTGAGCTGCCCTGGTCCAGCTCCCTGGCGTCGTCGGCCGCGAACGGGTGCTCGAAGTCGTAGTACGCCACCAGGTCGCGCTCGACCTGGCGGGTGACTTCCGAGCCGGAGCCCCAGCGCGTGCCCGCGACCTTCCAGATCTTGCCGTTGGCCTTGGCCAGCAGGTACAGGTCGCCCCGCGAGTTCGTGCCGAAGCGCAGGTCGACCCTGCCGTCCCCGACGAAGTCGCTCATCCGCATCCGCTTGCCGCCGGTGTCGAACAGCTGCAGCTCGTGCAGGGTGGCGGGCTTGTGGCCACGCTTCATCTGGTTGACCTCGGTGTAGAACACCCGGCCGTCGACGAGGTCACCGAAGATGTACTTGCCCCACAGCAGCGGGAACTCCGCGCCGCGGTACACCTGGCCACCCGAGATGGCGTGGCCGCTGTCGGAGTTGCACGGCCAGTTCGGCGGCGGGTCGTGGTCGAACTGCGCCACGGGGTACACGTAGCCGTACCGCGCGTCGTCCTCGGGCAGCGGGTACAGCCAGCACTGGTTCGCCGGGTCGAAGCGGAAGGCGCCCTCGCGCTCGCTCCACCCGTAGTTGTCCCCGGCGCGCACCTCGTACACGGCCTCGATCGCGTGCTGGCCGATGTGCCCGAGGTACAGGGCGTTCCGGCCGCCGCGGTCCCAGCTGAACCGGTGCGGGTCCCGCATGCCGACCGCGTAGATCTCGCCCAGCGCGCCCTCCTGCCCGACGAACGGGTTGTCGTCCGGGATGCCGTACTGGCCGTTCGGGCCGTCGCTGCCTGCCGGGTCGATCCGCAGGATCTTGCCCGCGGGCGTGCTCATGTCCTGCGGAACGTCGGTCCCCACCCCGATGCCGCCGTCGCCGACAGCGAGGTAGAGCATGCCGTAGTCGGCGTCACCCGGCTTGGCGGTGGGGTTGAAGTCGATCTGCTGGATCGCGTGAATCTGCGTGGTGAAACCGAACCGGAAGATCTCCCGCTGGCTGCCGGAGAACACGTTGGCCGAGGGGTCGTCGGCCGTCCACTCCGTCACCACGCTCTGCACGAACGCGTTGGGCTGGTTCGGGTAGGTCGGCTCCTTCTCCGCGATGGCGTCGCGGTCCTCGGTGTGGACGGTGTAGAGCTTGCCGTTGCTCGCGAACTCCGGGTGGAACGTGACGAACCCGAAGCCACTGCCCAGGCCGCGGCCGGAGAAGTAGTCCTCGAAGCGTTCCTTGAAGTTCAGGTAGACGTGCTGCCGCTCGCCGTCGAGGAGGTACAGCGGGCCGTTGAGGTCGGGGACGTACATGCGGCCGGAGCCGTCGGGGACCTCGCCGATGTAGTTGATCCGGTTGTGCCGCATCAGCCTGCGGTCGGTCGGTGCCGGGGTCGGCTCCGACTCGGGCAGTTGCGCGTACTCCTCGAGCACGAGGCCGAGCCGCGACTGCTGAGGGTCCTCCGGAACCGGATCGGTGATCGGCTGATCCGGCGGTGGGGTGGACTGCGCCGCCGCCGGTGGTGCGACCAGGGTCGCCGTGAGCACCGTCGCGGTGATCACGGGCACCCACCATCTATGCTTGCCCATCGTTGGACTCCATCCCTCGGGTCGGGGTTGGTGGTGGGCTGCCGCTGCCACGGCAGCCCGGCTCGCCTCCCCGGGTGCGAGCCCGGGGAGGCGACGCCGCTTCAGGGGGTGTGCTGCTGCCCCGGTACCGCCTTGCTGCCCGCCACGACGACGTCGCGGATCCGGCCGAAGTTGTCGAACGAGCCGAAGCCGACCCTGCCGCCGGCGAACGTGGTGTCCGTGGCGGTCATGAGCGGCTCGTCCGCCCCGTCGACGTACACCGCGATCCGGCCCGTCTCCGCGTGGTAGTCGAGGCGGACGTCGTGCCATTCGGTGTCGTCGATGGCGGGCGGGGCGCCGATGGTGCCGTTCCACTGGTCGTCGATGCGCACGCGGTCGGCGTCGGCGACCTTGAAGATCCCGTTGTGCGGGTAGATCGTGTTGTCCTGCGAGAGGTGCGCGTAGTAGAAGCGGGTCGGGGACTGGTAGTTGAAGACCAGGATGACGTCGCGGTCGTTACGGGTCACCGGTTCGTCGATGCGGACCTCCGCGCGGTAGCTGAGCGAACGCAGCTCCGGTCCTTTCTCGACGATCGCGAACTCGAACGGCCTGCGGGGACCGCCGGGGTTCGTGCCCCGCTCGGTCATCACCACCTGGCCGTGCTCGAACGCCCACTTCTCCGGGTTGAGCGGTTCCCAGTGGCGGTCGGTCGCCTGCGGGTGCACGACGGCGAACGGGCCTTCGTGCGGGTCCAGATCGCCGGGAGTGCCTGCCGCGGCGGGAGCCACACCGGCGAGGGAGAGCGCGCACGCGGCCAGTGCGGTGGGCAGTTTTCGGTTCATGGTCGTGATCCTTCCGGTGGGGACGGTCCGGGGATTCGCTACAGGTGCGGCTCCACGATCTCGACGTAGCGCCGTGCCATCGTGGCGAGGACGGCGGCGCCGGGAGCCGCCCAGACGTCGGCGTTGAAGATCTCCACCTCGACGTCGCCGGTGTAGCCCGCGGCCGCGACGGCGCGGGTGAGCGTGCGGAAGTCGATGTGCCCGTCGCCCATCATCCCGCGGCTGAGCAGCGTGTCCGCGGGCAGCGGCGTGATCCACTCGCAGACCTGGTAGGACACGATCCGCCTGCCCGCGCGCGCGATCTGGTCCAGCACGCCCGGCTCCCACCACACGTGGAACGTGTCCACCACGACGCCGACGACGTCGGCCGGGTGCTGCTCGGCGAGGTCGAGCGCCTGCGCCAGGGTGGAGATCACCCCGCGGTCGGCGGCGAAGATGGGGTGCATGGGCTCGATCCCGAGTCGTACCCCGCGTGCCCGCGCGGGCGCGACCAGCTCGGCGACCGCCTCGGCCACCCGTTGCCGGGCGCCGGCGAGATCCCGGTCACCCTCGGGCAGCCCGCCGGGAACCAGCACCAGCGTGTCACAGCCCAGTGCCGCGGCCTCGTCCAGCGCCGCGATGTTCTCGGCGTGCGCCGCGGCCCGCGCGGACGGCTCCGACACGGTGAAGAACCCGCCCCGGCACAGCGACGAGACCCGCAGCCCGGCGTCGCGGATCATGCGGGCGGCGGTGTCCAGCCCGGCCTCGGCGAGCGGTTCCCGCCACACGCCGATCGACCCGATGCCCGCGGCCACACAGCCGTCCACGGCCTCGCGCAGCGACCAGCGGGCGGTCGTGCGCTGGTTGAGCGACAGCCGCGCCAGCCGGGGGTCGCCCGGCTCCGGTGTCGGCACGCGGGCCGGCGCCCCCGAGGGCACGTCCAGCTCTCGTGCCGCCGCCGGTGCGGTGCCGGTCATCGGACCGCTCCCGCGGCTTCCAGCCACAACCGCATGCGGTGGGCGGCGAGTTCCGGATCGGGCAGCAGCCGCGCCTCGTTGGCGAGCGCGAACGTTCTGGCCAGGTGCGGCACGCTCCGTGCGGACTGCAGCCCGCCGACCATGCTGAACCCGGGCTGGTGTCCGGCCAGCCACGCCAGGAACGCGATTCCCGTCTTGTAGTAGAAGGTGGGCGCGGCGAACACGTGCCGGGACAGCGGCAGCGTCGGTGCCAGCTCCTCGTCGTAGGTGGCCAGATCGTCCTCGTCGAGGGCGGCCAGTGCCGCCGAGGCGGCGGGCGCGATCGCGGAGAACGCGCCGAGCAGCGCGTCGGAGTGGTGCTCACCGTCGCCCCGGATCAGCTCGGGGTAGTTGAAGTCGTCGCCGGTGTAGAGCCGCACGCCGTCCGGCAGCGCGGCGCGCAGTCCGCGCTCGTGCTCGGCCGACAGCAGTGACACCTTCACCCCGTCGATCTTCGCCGCGTGCGCGCGGACGAGGCCGAGGAACGTCTCCGTGGCCGTGGGAACGTCGGTGGAACCCCAGTAGCCGGCCAGGTTCGGGTCGAACGCCTCGCCGAGCCAGTGCAGGATCACCGGTTCGGCGACCTGGCCGAGGATCGTGTCATACACCCGGCGGTAGTCGTCCGCGGAGCGCGCCAGCCGGGCGAGGTGCCGGGAGGCCATCACGATCACCTGCGAACCGCACCCCTCCACGAAACCGACCTGTTCCTCGTACGCGGCGACCACCCCGTCGAGGTCGGCGATGTCGTCCCGGTGGTCGGTGCCCGCGCCCGAGGCGATCCGGGCCCCGAAGTCCCTCGCCTGCTCGGCGCTGCGCCGGATGAGCTCCCGCACCGCCGCCCAGTCCAGGCCCATGTTGCGCTGCGCGGTGTCCATCGCCTCCGCCACCCCGAGCCCGTACCGGAACAGCTCGCGACGGAAGGCCAATGTGGAGTCCCAGTCGACCGTGGCAGGTGCGCCCGGCGTGTTGTCGCCGAGGGGGTCGGCGGCCACGTGTGCCGCGGCGAAGGCGACGCGCGACGCGTAGGGCTGGGGGTGTTCCTTCCACCGCCGGGGCTCGCGCAGCGGGATCTCGGTCCAGTCGCCGTCCGCGGTGGGCAGGTGGATCGTCGAGGTCATGCCGCGCCCTCCTGGACCAGCTCGACGCGACGGCCCTCCGCCGACGACGCGAGCCCGGCGTCGACCAGTCGCAGTCCGCGCACCCCGGCGGCCAGGTCGTAGGGGTGCGGCCTGCCGTGGTGCACGTCGAGGAGGAACCGCTCCCACTGGGCGCGGAAGCCGTTGCCGAACTCCTGGTTGTCCGGCACCTCGTCCCACTGCGCCCGGAAGTCCTCGGTGGTCGGCAGGTCGGGGTTCCACACCGGCTTGGGCGTGCGCACCCGGGGCTGGATCCGGCAGCCGAACAGGCCGGCGACCGCCGAGCCGTGCGTACCGTCCACCTGGAACTCGACGAGCTCCTTGCGCTCGACCCGCACCGCCCACGACGAGTTCACCTGCGCGATCACGTCCCCCTCGAGCTCGAAGATCGCGTACGCGGCGTCGTCGGCGGTGGCCTCGTAGCGTTCGCCGTGCTCGTCCCAGCGGTACGGGATGTGCGTGACGGCCTTGGCGGTGACCGCCCGGACGGGGCCGAAGAGGTTCTCCAGCACGTAGTTCCAGTGGCAGAACATGTCGAGCACCATCCCGCCGCCGTCTTCGGCCCGGTAGTTCCAGCTCGGCCGCTGCGCCGGGATCAGGTCACCCTCGAACACCCAGTAGCCGAACTCGCCGCGCACCGAGAGGATGCGGCCGAAGAATCCACTGTCGACGAGTCGCTTCAGCTTGCGCAGGCCCGGCAGGTACAGCTTGTCGTGGACGACGCCGTTGACGATCCCGGCGGCCTCGGCGGCGCGCACGAGCTCCTCGCCCTCGGGGACCGACGACGCCACCGGCTTCTCGGTGTAGATGTGCTTTCCGGCGCTGACCGCCTTCAGGATGGCCTTCTTGCGCTCGCTGGTGATCTGGGCGTCGAAGTAGATCCGCGCGTCGTCCTCGGCGAGCAGCGAGTCCAGATCGGTGCTCCAGTCGGCGATGCCGTGGGCCTCGGCCAGCCGCGCCAGCTTGTCGGCGTTGCGGCCGACCAGCACGGGCTCGACCTGGATGCGGTCGCCGTCGCCGACGGCGATGCCGCCCTCGTCGCGGATCGCGAGCACCGAGCGCAGCAGGTGCTGGCGATATCCCATGCGGCCGGTGACGCCGTTCATCAGGATGCGGTAGGTGTGCGTGCTCATGTGTTGTCTGCTCCCGGGGTAGAGAACTGGCGCCGGCCCGCGGTGCGGTTGCCGAGGTAGAGCTCGCCGAGCGCCGGATCGGCGAGGAGGTCCGCGGCGGGACCGGAGATGTGCACGCGACCGAGGTCCAGCACACAGCCGAGGTCCGCGGTCTCCAGCGCCCGCCTGGCGTTCTGCTCGACGAGCAGCACCGCGGTCCCGGCGTCCCGCATCCGCACCACTTGCTCGAACACCGTGCCGGTCGCCTTGGGGTCGAGCCCCATCGACGGCTCGTCGAGCAGGACCACGCGCGGGCTGATCATCAGCGAGCGCGCGAACTCCACCTGTTTCTGCTGGCCGCCGGACAGCGCGCCGGCCAGCGAGGTCCAGCGGTCGGCGACGACGGGGAAGAGGGTCTTGACGAAGTCGACGCGTTCGGCGATCTCCGCCTTGTCCCGCAACGAGTAGGCGCCGAGCAGCACGTTCTCGGACACGGTCATCTCCTTGAAGACGCTGTGTCCCTGCAGCACGTGCGACAGCCCCGCGCGGAGCATCTGCTGTGGACTGTTCCGGGTGACGTCCTCGCCACCGACGAGGATCCGGCCCGCCCGGGGCGGCAGCATGCCGCTGGCCACCTTGAGCACGGTGGACTTCCCGGCTCCGTTGGGCCCGACGAGGCACACCACGCTGGCGGGCGGGACCCGCACGGTGAGCCCGCGCAGGACGAGCGCGGCCCGGCCGTAGCCCGCCTCGATGTCGACGAGTTCGAGCAGGTGTTCAGACGCCAAGGTAGGCCTCCAGGACTCGCGGGTCCTCCTGGACCTCGGCAGGCGTGCCCTCGGCGATCGGCCTGCCCCGGTCGAAGACGACCACGTGGTCGGACAGGCTCATCACCATGTCCATGTTGTGCTCGACGATCAGGAAGGTCTTGCCCTCCGCGTTCAGCGAGCGCACCAGCTTGCCGATGCGGTCGATCAGCGCCGGGTTCACGCCACCGGCCGGCTCGTCGAGCATGATCGTCTCGGGGTCGGCCATCAGCACGCCGGCGAGTTCGAGCAGCTTCTGCTGGCCGTAGGACAGGTCGCGGGCCTCGGCGTGCTCGAGGTGGTCGATGCCGACCCTGGCCAGCAGCTCGCGGGCGCGGTCGACGTCCGCGCTCTGCCGGGCCGAGATCAGCTTGCCCAGCAGCGAGCTCGTCCGGACGGACACCAGCATGTTCTCCAGCACCGTCAGCCGCGGGAAGATCCGGCACAGCTGGAAACTGCGCCCGATCCCGGCCCTGGCGATGCGGTGCGGAGCCTTGCCGGTGATGTCCCTGCCGCGGTAGCTCGCCGTTCCCGCGTCCGGCTTGATCATGCCCGTGACACAGTTGAAGAACGTCGTCTTGCCGGAGCCGTTGGGTCCGATCAGCGCGTTGACCTTGCCGTGGTGGAAGGCCACGGTCGCGCCGTCGACGGCGCGGACGCCACCGAACGACTTGGTCAGGCCGGTGGTCGACAGGCCGGATGCGGTCATCGGCGCACCTCCTCCTTCTCGCCGCGCTCGCTACCGCCCGTGTCCTCGGCCGCGCGGCGCTGCTCGGCGAGTTCGGCGGCGCTGACCTCACGGATCGAGGCCGCCTGCGGCCGGAACCGGTTCACCAGCCCGCGCAGTGCGGGGATGATCCCGTCGGGCATGAACAGCACGACGATCGCCAGCAGCGCGCCCATCGCGATGAGGTGTGCCTGCGTGTCGCCGTACTGGGCCTTGAAGAACTCCATGGCGTAGCCGACGATCACGGCGCCGAGCAGCGGGCCGAACAGGCTGCGGATGCCGCCCAGCAGGCTCATCAGGACCATGTAGGAGCCGACCAGGATGGAGAACTGGAAGATCGGGTCGAGGAAGCCGAACCACAGCGCGTACATCCCGCCGCCCAGTGCGGTGAAGAACGCCGAGATCACGAACACCACGAGCTTGTAGGTGAACGTCGGCACGCCGAGCGACTGCGCCTTGTCCTCGTCCTCGCGGATCGCCTTCAGCCCCATGCCGAACCGGGAGCGGTCGATCGCCCACCAGCACAGCAGCAGCACCGCGAGCAGCGCCGCGTGCAGGTAGAAGAACCGCTCGTGCTGCTCGGGCCGGAGCACGTCGTCGCCGAATGGGCGGGGCAGCCGGATGCCGTTCGAGCCGCCGGTGAACGACCCCCAGCTCTGGAACACCAGCAGCAGGATCAGCACCAGCGCGATCGAGACGATCACGAACGAGGCGCCGCGCACCCGCAGGCTCGCGATGCCGACGGGCACCGCGAACGCCGCCACGAGCACGCCCGCCGCGACCATCGCCAGCCACGGGTTCACGTCCGCACGCGTGATCAGCAGCGCCGTGCCGTAGCCGCCGAGGCCGGAGTAGGCGGCGTGACCGAGCGAGATGTAGCCGGTGAAGCCGCCGACGAAGTTCCACGACGTGGCCAGCACGGCGTAGCTGGCGATCACCACGCCGACCGAGAGGATGAACGAGTCCGGGGCGAGGCTCGGGAAGGAGATCACCAGCCCGGCCAGCACCAGCAGGCCGAGCACCTTCGCCACCCGGGTGGTGGTGGAGGTCCTAGCGCGTGCGGGGACGGTCACGAGGTCAGAATCGCTGGGCAAGGCGGCCTCCGAAGAACCCCTGCGGGCGGAGCATCAGGGTGGCGAACAGTGCGAGGTAGAAGAACGTCTGCGCCCACGTCGTGCCCAGCGGGATCTGCAGCAGGCTCTGCCCGAGCCCGAGCGCCATCGCGGCGATCGCGGCGCCGGGAACGCTGCCGAGCCCGCCGACCACGATGATCGCCATCAGCGGCCCGATCCAGTGCCAGTGCAGCGACGGGTAGATCGTCGAGTCCAGCGCCAGCGCGGTGCCGCCGATCGCCGCGGTGGCCAGGCCGAGCCCGAAGCCGAACCCGGCGACGCGGTCGGTGTTGATGCCGACCAGCTGCGCGGCCTCCCGGTGCTGCATCGTGGCCCGCAGCGCCTGGCCGAACCGGGTCCGCTTGAGCAGGATGTAGAGCCCGGCCAGCGACAGCGCCGCGAGGCCGAACGCGATGAGCTTCACCACGGCGATGCTGGCGCCGAAGAACTCCAGGTGCGCACCCGAGTACGGCAGGCGGATGCGGCGGTGGGTACCGGTGAACGCGAAGCCAAGCACCCCCTCGATCAGCAGCGCGATCGAGAACGTCAGCAGCACCGACATCATCGTCAGTGTCGCCGGACGGAGCCGGGAGATCAGCAACCGCTGCATCAGCACCCCGATCCCGAAGAACAGCGGAACGGTGAACAGCAGCGACAGCATCGGGTCGAGACCGGTCTGGCGGGTGAAGAACCAGGCGAGGTACGCCGCGAGGATCAGGAACGCCGAGTGGGCGATCATCACCACGCGCATGACTCCGAAGTAGAGGGTGAGGCCCGCTGCCAGGAGGGCGTAGAGCCCTCCCAGCAGCACGCCGAGCACGAGGCTCTGCAGGAGGAGCGATCCCGTCACGTTCTCACCACGCCGGCTTGGGATAGATGAACTCGGCCTCCTTGGCGTCCTCCGGCAGCACGATCCTGATCTTGCCGTCGACGTACTGCTGGATCAGGTGCGCGCCCTGTGGTCTGCCCGCCTCGTCCCAGCTGAGCGGGCCGACGACCGTGTCGACCTCGTTGTTGCGCAGCCAGTCGATGAGCTTGCCCTGGCACTCGGGGTCCGGATCGGCGCATCCGACGGCCTCGACCGCGGCCGCGACGACCTGCCCGGTGGTCCAGGCGTTCGCCTCGTCCTCAGTGGGCGGAGAGCCGTGCTGTTCGGTGTAGAACTCCACGAACTCCTTGTTGGACGGGTACGGCGCCTCCGGCGTGTAGCCGGTCGGGGAGAGGATGCCCTCGGTCTGCTGTCCGATCGCCTTGGGGAACTCGGGATTCGTCGGCGCGGTGGAGAAGGCCGCGAGCTTCGGCTGGTAGTCGAGCTGCCGCAGCGCGACGATGAGGTTCACCGCGTCCTGGTACTGCGTGCCGCCCACCACGATGTCCGCGTTCGAGTCGGCGATCTTCGCCGCGATGGAGCCGAAGTCGGTGGTGTTCGGCGGGTAGACCTCGTCCACCACCGTGCGGATGCCGCCCTCTTCGAGCTTCTGCTTCAGGCCGTAGGCGGTGCCCTGGGCGAACGGGTCGTCCATCGCCGCGTACGCCGCGGTCTTGGGCCGCTGGCCTTCCGGCATCGAGAGGATCTTCTCGGCCAGGTGGTTGTAGTGGTCGTCGGCGACGGCGGGCGCCGCGTAGAACAGGTTGTCGAAGCCCTGGGTGAAGACCTCCTCGGCCGCACCGGCCGGCTCGACGAACAGCATCCCGTAGTCCTTGGCCACCTGCGCCGCGGGCACCACGAGCCGGGTGGAGAACGGGCCGAACACCAGGTCGACCCCGTCGGAGTTGATGAGTTTCTCGTAGTCCGCCGCCACCCGGTCCGCGTTCGACTGGTCGTCGAGGATGGTCAGCTTCACCTGCCGCCCGAGCAGCCCACCCTGCGAGTTCACGTACTCGGCCCACGCCTCGTAGCCCCGGCCCACGCCCTTGCCGGGCTCGGAGAAGTCGCCGGTGAGGGGGAGGGAGATGCCGATCCGGATCGGGTCGTCGCCACCGTCGCCGCCGCCCTGTGCGGAGTTCTCGCTGAGACAACCGGTGAGCACGAGAGCCGCGGTGCCCGCGAGCGCGCCGAGCCGGAGCGCGTTCGACCGTGTTCTCTTCGCTGTGTGCATCATTCAACCGCCATTGGTCGTTTGAAAGCGCTTTCGTAAGCGCTTTCAGGAGCATAAGGACGGAGGCCCCCAGGATCAACCCCCGTCCGCGAGATCAGCGCCGTGCGAGTCCCCCGCCCCTGATCGCGAGTCCCCTGGGCGGACGCGCGCGTGCCGCGCTCCGGCACGCGAGTGCCGCGCTCGGGTCCGTGACGTGCGCGGCCGGCCCGGTGGGCAGGGACACCGGCGGCCGGGACCCGGCGTTCCGCCGGTACCCCGGCGCGGCGGGCCGCGCCGGTTGTCCTCCCGCCTCGGCCGCGCCGAGGAGGTGGTCGCGCCCGCTCGTGCCAGGATCCTCGCGGCGGTGCGCCCCGGGCCGCCGGGCCCGCCCGCCGACCACGCCGACCACGCCGACCACGCCGGAGGCGGGCCGCGAGGGCACGTGTCGCCGGGGCCTGGCGGGGAACTCAGTGAACAGCCGTGGACATGGGAGGTCGGACGAGTGCGGATCGAATCGGGAGCCGCCAGCCGGGAGGCGCCGCCCGCGCGGGGAGGGCGCGCCGGGCTGCTCATGCTGGTCGTGTTCATCGTGGCGGAGGTCGTGTGGCTGGGCGCCTCGGTCCTGGTGCTGGTGCCGTTCGCCATCTCCGACCCGGCACTGGCGGAGGAGCAGCGGCTGACGATCTGGCCGCTGGTCACGCTGCTGGTCGTGCCGACGCTGCTGGCCGCGCTGGTGGCGGTCGCGGGCACCGCGTTGCTGGGCGGCGGGCCGCGGCGGTTCCGCGTCCGCCGCGAGCTGGCGTTCCGCTGGAACTGGCGCGATGTCGGCACCGGCGTGGTCATCGGGCTGCTCGGCCTGCTGATCACCGTGCCCGCGTCGGCGATCTGGGCCGCGTGGGTGGGCGCCGACGACGCCTCGTCGGCCGTCGGGGAGGCGTTCTCCGGCAGGCAGCTGGCACCCGCCGTCGCGGTGCTCGTGTTCCTGATCGTCTGGCTGCTCGCGCCGCTCGGCGAGGAGGTGCTCTACCGCGGCGTGCTGTGGCGGGCGTTCCAGCACTGGAAGTGGAACCGCTGGGTGATCTTCGCCGTCACCACGGTGGTGTTCTCCGTGGCCCATCTGGAGCTGCTCCGCACCCCGCTGCTGCTGATCGTCTCGATCCCGGTCGGCCTCGCCCGGCTGTTCACGGGCAACCTGCTGGCCAGCGTCGTCGCCCACCAGACGAACAACTTCCTGCCCGCGATCGCCCTGCTGCTGTCCACCACGGGCGTGGCGCCGGTGCCGATGTGACGGCTCAGCGCGCCGCGGCCAGCCGGTCCAGGGCGCGCGGCAGTGCGGAGGCCAGCAGGTCGAGTTCGGGCTCGCCCGCGACGAGGGGCGGGGACACCGCGATGCCCCGGCCGAGCGGGCGCACGAGGACGCCCTCGTCGCGGCAGGCCCGCTGCCACCGCGCCGGCGCCGCAGGGTCGTCCGCGAGCACGTCCGGCGCCAGGTCGACACCGGCGAGGAAGCCGAGGCCCGCCCGCACGTCCGCCACGAGCGGGTGGTCCGCGAGGCCGGACAGCGCGTCCGCCAGCGGCTTCTCCAGCTCCCGGCCCCTCGGCACCAGCCCCTCGCGTTCGTACAGGTCGAGTGCCGCGAGCGCGGCCGCGCACGCGGCGGGATGACCGGCGTAGGTGGGTCCGTGCCGCAGCACGGGTGCGCCCGGCTCACCGGTGAAGAACGGTTCCGCGACCTGCGGCGCCACCAGGAGCGCGCCGAGCGGCACGGCGCCGCCGGTGATGCCCTTCGCGAGGGTGACCAGGTCGGGGCGCACGTCCCAGCGGTCGATGCCGAGCCAGGTGCCGAGCCTGCCGAACCCCGCGATCACGCAGTCGGCGACGAAGAGCACCCCGTGGGCGCGGCAGGTCTCCGCCACGGCCTCGACGTAACCGTCGGGCGGCGGCAGCACCCCGCCCGCGCCGATCACCGGTTCGCAGAAGAAGGCCGCCACCCGGTCCGGCCCGACGCGGCGGATCTCGGCGTCCAGCGCGTCGGCGCTGTCGTGCGGGACGTGCGAGACGTCGCCGGGCAGCGGCCCGAAGCCGGTGCCGTTGGCCGGGATGCCGCCGACCGCGGTGCCGAACCCGTGCGTGCCGTGATAGGCCTGCGTCCGGCCGATGACGTGCACCCGCTCGGGCCTGCCGCGCTGCGCGAAGTGCGCGCGGACGACCTTCACCGCCGTGTCGATCGCGTCGCCCCCTCCCGAACCGAGGAAGACCTTGTACTCGGGGGCGGGCGCCAGCGCGGCCAGCCGGCCGGCCAGGTCGAGGGCGGGCTCGTTGGCGTAGTAGCCGAAGATGCCGTAGGCGTCGAGTTCCCGCAGCTGCCCGGCCACGGCCGTGGCGATCTCCTCGCGGCCGTGACCGAGGTTCGCGTACCACAGCGCGGCGGTGGCGTCGAGGTACCGGGTGCCGTCGACGTCCCAGACGTAGCTGCCCGACCCCCGGGTGAGCACCAGGCGGTCGCCGTCGACCGCGCCCATGTCCGCGAACGGGTGCCACAGCGGGTTGCTCGCGGTCGTTCGTTGGTTCGCCATCGGCCGGGCCTTTCGGTCTCGGTGTCGTCTGCCGCGATCGTCGCCCGCGCCGCGCATCCGGGCAACACACCGGTGTGTACAACCCGGAGTGCGCGGTGCGCCGTTCCGTCCACCCCGTTCAGCGCAGCGGGCTGAAGAACGCCCGCAGGTCCGCGGTCAGCAGGTCCGGCACCTCCATCGCGGCGAAGTGGCCGCCCCGGTCGAACTCCGACCAGTGCCGGATCCGGCCGGCCGGGTCCAGTGCGGCGCGGATCGTGTCGTCCGCGGCGAAGACGGCGACCCCGGTCGGCGGCCCGGCCGGTCCGGCGGCGTCGTGCTCCGTCCCGCCGGTGTCCTGCCTGGCGGCGAACTCCTTCCACGCGCGCATGCCGTCGTAGACCGCGTGGGCGCTGGACGCTCCCGAGCCGGTGAACCAGAACAGGCTCACGTTGGTGAGCAGCTGGTCGCGGTCCACGGCGTCGTCGGGCACCGCGGCGGCCGGGTCGGTCCACTCCCGGAACTTCTCGACGATCCACGCGAGCTGCCCCGCGGGGGAGTCGTTGAGCAGGTAGGCCAGGGTCTGCGGGCGCGTCGCCTGCTGCACGAGGTAGCCGATGCCGTCCTCGCGGAAGGCGTTGAACCGCTCGGCCCTGCGCCGGTCCTCCTCCGGGAGCCCCTGCGGCTCGAGCGGCGGCCCGAGCGGGTTGGCGGCCGCCGTGCCGCTGAGGTGGGCGCCCACGACGTGGTCCGGATCGACCATCGGCAGCATCCCCGCCACGCCGGAGCCGACGTCGGTGCCCGCCGCGGCGTACCGGTCGTAGCCGAGGCGGCGCATGAGCTCCGCCCACGCGGACGCGACGCCGAACAGGTTGAAGCCCGCCTCGCCGAGCGGGTTCGAGAACCCGTAACCGGGCAGCGAGGGCAGCACGACGTGGAACGCGTCGCGGGGGTCGCCGCCGTGGGCGCGAGGATCGGTCAGCGGGCCGAGCAGGCGCAGGAACTCCACCGGTGAGCTGGGCCAGCCGTGCGTGAGGACCAGCGGCAGCGCGTCCGGCTCCGCCGAACGCAGGTGGAAGAAGTGGACGCGCTGGCCGCCGATCTCGGTCGTGAACTGCGGGATGTCGTTCAGCGCGGCCTCTCGCGCCCGCCAGTCGAAGCCGGTGGCCCAGTAGCCGGCGAGCTCGGTGAGGTAGTCGGTCGGCACCCCGCGGCTCCAGTCGTCGACGCGCGGCCGCGCGGGCCAGCGGGTGCGGGCCAGGCGCGCGCGGAGGTCGTCGACGTCGGCCTGCGGGATCTCGATGCGGAAGGGACGGATCTCGTGGTCATCGCTCATGACCGGAAAGCTAGAACCAATTGCGGAAGGATACGTTCCGCATAATCCGTGTCCGCGCTCCGCGCTCGCGTGTCCGCGTTCTGTGCTCGCGTGTCCGCGTTCTGTGCTCGCGTGTCCGCGTTCTGTGCTCACGTGTCCGCGTTCTGTGCTCACGTGTCCGCGATCCGGGTACGGGCGTGCCGGCGGTCGCGACGCGGACGGCGGACACGCGTGCATGGACGGCGGACACGCGTGCATGGACGGCGGACACGCGTGCGGGCGGGATAGGGTCGGCTCGGGCGGGACGTTCTCGTGGTCACCGGGGCCAGCCGCGGCATCGGCGCCGCCGTGGCCCGGCTCGCGGGCAGGCACGGCTACCGGGTCTGCGTCAACTACCTCTCCAGCGACGAGGCCGCCGCCGCGGTCGTCGACGACATCACCGCCGCGGGCGGGGAGGCCCTCGCGGTACCGGCCGACACCGGCCGCGGTGCGGACGTCGAGCGGCTGTTCGCCACCGTCGACGAACGGCTCGGGCCGGTCACCGCACTCGTCAACAACGCCGGTGTCCTGTTCGGCCAGTGCCGTGTCGACGAGGTGGACGAGGACCGCCTGCGCGAGCTGCTCGCCACCAACGTCACGGGGTACTTCCTGTGCGCGAGACAGGCCGTGCTGCGAATGTCCACACGGTACGGTGGCGCGGGCGGTGCGATCGTCAACGTGTCGTCCGTGGCCGCCCGGCTCGGCTCGCCCGGCGAGTACGTCGACTACGCGGCCAGCAAGGGAGCCGTGGACACCCTGACCGTCGGGCTGTCCCGCGAGGTGGCGGCCGAGGGCATCCGGGTCAACGCGGTCCGGCCCGGATTCGTCCACACCGACATCCACGCCCGTGGCGGCGATCCGGACCGGGTGGAGCGGATCGCGCCCACCCTGCCGATGCGCCGGGGCGGTACGCCGGAGGAGGTGGCGGAGGCGGTGCTGTGGCTGCTGTCGCCGCGGTCGTCCTACGTCACCGGCACGTTCGTCGACCTCGCCGGCGGCAGGTAACCGCACTTCACGCGGTCTTTGCTTACCGCACCTTTCGCCCCGTTCTGCTCGGATGGACCTCGGCTGGACACAGCGGGACGACACGGCGAAAGGGGAGCAATCATGCGCAGCAGGACACTGGCCGGCCTGGCGGTCGCCGGTTTCTCGGCGGCGGCGGTCGCGGGCGGGGCCGCGTACGCGGCGAACGGGACCGAGGGCGAGCCCGAACCGACCGTCCGCATCGTGCAGGAGGCACAGCCCGGCGAGGACCGCGACTGTCCCGGCGAGGGGGCACCCACGGCGGCCACGACCGAGGCGGGGCTGTGAGCGACCAGCTCGAGCAGACTCTGTTCGAGGTCAAACGCATGATCGTCGGGCAGGACCGGCTGGTGGAGCGGCTCGTCGTCGCCCTGCTCGCCGACGGGCACTGCCTGCTCGAAGGCATGCCCGGCGTCGCGAAGACGCTGGCCGCGCAGACGCTCGCGAAGGCCGCTGGGGGCGACTTCGCCCGGATCCAGTTCACGCCGGACCTGGTGCCCTCGGACATCGTCGGCACCAGGATCTACCGGTCCGCGAGCGAGACGTTCGACGTCGAGCTGGGACCGATCATGGCGAACATCGTGGTGGCCGACGAGATCAACCGGGCCCCGGCCCGCGTGCAGTCGGCGCTGCTGGAGTCCATGGCCGAGCGGCAGGTGTCGATTGGGGACCGAAGCTATCCGGTGCCGAGGCCGTTCCTCGTGCTCGCCACGCAGAACCCGGTGGAGTCCGAGGGCGTCTACGCCCTGCCGGAGGCACAGCGCGACCGGTTCCTGATGAAGGTCGTCGTCGACTACCCCGACGAGTCCGAGGAACTGGGCATCCTCTACCGGATGGGCATCCGGCCACCGGTCGCGCGCCGGGTGCTCGACCCGGCGGCCGTGCTCGCCCTCCAGGACCGGACCAGGGACGTCTACGTGCATCACGCCCTGGCCGAGTACGTGGTGCGGATCGTGCTGGCCACGCGCGACCCGGAGCGAGCCGGGCTGCCGGACGTCGCTGCACTCGTGCAGTTCGGCGCCAGCCCGAGGGCCACACTCGGCCTGGTGGCGGCGGCCAGGGCCCTCGCCCTGCTGCGCGGCAGGGATTACGTGCTGCCCGGCGACATCCAGGAGCTGGCGGTCGAGGTGCTCGCCCACCGCCTGGTGCTGTCGTTCGACGCACTCGCCGACGGGGTGGCTGCCGAGGACGTGGTGCGCCGCGTCGTGACGGCGGTACCGGTGCCGCGGATCGCGCCCGCCCAGCACGAGGAGGCGGCATGAACACCGGCAACGGCGCCGCCGCCCTCGTCCCCGAACAGCGGTTGCGCAGGCTGGAGCTGACGGTCACCCGCCGCCTCGCCGGATTGCTGCGCGGCCAGTACGCGGGGCTGCTGCCCGGGCCGGGCACGGAGCCCGCCGGGAGCCGGGAGTACCGGCCGGGCGAGGACGAGGTGCGGCGCATCGACTGGGCGGTGACCGCCCGCACGGCCACCCCGCACGTGCGGGACACGATCGCGGAGCGGGAGCTGGTCGTGCAGGTGCTCGTCGACGGCAGCGCGAGCATGGACTTCGGCACCGTGGCGCTGGAGAAGCGGGAGCTCGCGGTGGCCGCGGTCGCCGCGATCGGCTTCCTCACCGCGGGTGCGGGCAACCGGCTGGGGGCGGAGCTGCTGGGCCCGCACGGCACCCGCCGCTTCCCGGCCCGTGCCGGACGTGCCCACCTGCTGGGCGTGCTGCACGCCTTCCTCGCGGCACCCAGGGCCACGGAGGGCAGCGGATCGCCCACGTTGGCCGCCGCGCTGCGAGGCCTGCGCCGCGGGCTCTGGCGGCGCGGCCTCGTGGTGGTGGTCTCCGACTTCCTCGACGAGCGCACCTGGGCGGCCGAGCTGCGCAGGCTCGCGCGGCGGCACCAGGTGATCGCGGTCGAGGTCACCGATCCGCGCGAGCTGGCACTGCCGGACGTGGGCCTGCTGACCGTCGTGGACCCGGAGACGGGCCGCCGCCAGGAGATCCCGACGGGCAGCAAGCGATTGCGCGAGCGGTTCGCCGCGGCGGCCGCCGAGCAGCGCCGCGCCGTGCGCGATGCCCTGCGCGCGGCGGGTGCCGCGCACGTGGCCCTGCGCACCGATCGGGACTGGGTGGCCGACCTCGCCAGGCACGTGCTGGCGCAGCGGCGCCTCGCGCACCGGGGAGGCCCCCGATGACGTTCCTTTCCCCGGTACGGCTGTGGCTGTTGCTCGGGGTGGCCGCGCTGCTGGTGGCCTACCTGGTGCTGCAGCGCAGGCGGAGCCGGTACGCGCTGCGGTTCACGAACCTGCCGCTGCTCGAACGCATCGCCGCCGCGCGTCCCGGGTGGCGACGGCACGTCCCGGCCGGGCTGTTCCTGACGATGCTCGCGTTGCTGGTGGTCGGGTTCGCCCAGCCCGCCGACGCGGTCCGGGTGCCGAGGGAACGCGCGACCGTGCTCGTCGCGGTGGACGTGTCGCCGTCGATGGGCGCGGCCGACGTGCGGCCCGACCGGCTCGGCGCGGCCCGCGACGCGGCCGAGGAGTTCGTGGCCACCCTGCCCGGGGAGTTCAACGTCGGGCTTGTCGCCTTCGCGGGCAACGCGACGGTCCTGGTGCCGCCCGGTACCGACCGCGACGCGTTCCGGTCGGGGCTCGACCGGCTCGCCGACGGTGACCTCGGCCCGGCGGGCACGGCCATCGGCGAGGCCATCGCCACCGCGCTGGGGGCGGTCCGCACCGTGGACGCCCGCGCGGTCGTCGAACCACCCCCGGCACGGATCGTGTTGCTGTCGGACGGGGCCAACACGACCGGCCGCGCGCCCGGTGCGATGGCCGACGAGGCCGCCGCCGCCGAGATCCCGGTGGACACGATCTCGGTGGGCACCGAGGACGGCGCGGTGCGGATCGGCGGTCGCTGGCAGGACGTCCCCGTCGACGGCGAGACGCTGCGGATGGTCGCCGAGCGGACCGGCGGCGCCTACCACGAAGCCGCCACCGCGACCGAACTGCGCGAGGTGTACGGCGACATCGGCGGCACCGTCGGATACCGGACCGAGCAGCGCGACGTGTCCAGCCGGTTCATCGGCTTCGGGCTCGTCCTCGCGCTCGCCACGGCCGGCACTTCGATGCTCTGGTTTTCCCGGATTCCCTGAAGGAGGCATGGTGACCAGTCAGCTGACCGGGCTGGGCGAGCCCCGTGGCCCCCGTTTCCTCCCGCCCGCACCACCCGCCCTGGCCGCGGTGCCGCCACCGCCGCCCGGTCCCGCGCCGCTCCCGCCGCGTGGCGGCGAGCGGCGACGGTGGCCGCGGTATCTCGGGGCCGGGCTGCTCGTGGTGACCGTCTCCGCCGGTACGGGGGCGCTGGCGGGCAGGGCGGCGGCGCCCGAAGGCGGAGAGGTGACCTTCCCCCGCGCGGCGCCCGCGCCCGGGGACCAGGGCGGTCTCGTCGGCGTGGCCGAGCGGACGCGGGCCGGGGTCGTCTCCATCACCGCGCCCGGCGGCGGGCGCGTCGCGGGCGGCTCCGGCTTCGTGCTCGACGACCGCGGGCACATCCTGACCAACGACCACATCGTGTCCGGCGCGGACTCGGTGACCGTGACCGGATCGGACGGCAGGCGCGTGCGGGCCGAGATCGTCGGCCGGGAACCGCGCGCCGACGTCGCGGTGCTGCGGATCCAGCCGAGCCCGGCGGTGCGCCCGCTGCCACTGGGCCGGTCGTCGAACGTCAGGGTGGGCGAGCGGGTGCTGGCGGTCGGCTCACCGCTCGGTCTCGCGGGCACGGTCACGTCCGGCGTGGTGAGTGCCGTGGAGCGCGAGGTGCGCCTCGGCGGCACGGAGCAGACCGCGGTGCAGACCGACGCGTCGATCAACCCCGGCAACTCGGGCGGGCCGCTGGTGAACGCGCGGGGCGAGGTGATCGGGGTGAACACGGCCATCGCGACCGACGACGGTGGCGGTTCGATCGGCATCGGGTTCGCCATCCCGGTCGACCGTGCCGCCGACGTGGCCGAGCGGCTGATCTCGGGTGGGTGACGGGGATGCGGTTGCTGTTGCTGGAGGACGAGGAGGACCTGGCCGAGGCCGTGCAGCTGGGGCTGCAGCGTGCCGGGTACGCCGTCGACACGGCCGCCACCGTGGACGCGGCCACGGAACGGCTCACGGTCAACGAGTACGACCTGCTGCTCCTGGACCTCGCGCTGCCGGACGGGGACGGTTTCTCGCTGTGCCGGGCGATCCGGGAGGGTGAACTTCCCGTCGTGGGCGGTGCCGACCTGCGCGTGCTCATGCTGACCGCGCGGGGTGCGCTCGCCGACCGGGTACGCGGGCTCGACGACGGCGCCGACGACTACGTGGTGAAGCCGTTCGCGCTGGACGAGCTGCTCGCCAGGGTGCGGGCGCTGCTGCGCCGGGAGACGCGTGGTGTCGGCGCCGTACTCCGTGCCGGCGATCTGCGGCTGGACACGGCCAGGCACGAGGCGTGGCGCGGGGAACGACGGCTTTCCTTGGCCCCCAAGGAGTTCGGCGTGCTCGAGTACCTGATGACCCGCCCGGGGCACGTCGTGTCGGCGGAGGAGCTGCTGGAGCACGTGTGGGACGAGAACGTCGACCCGTTCACCCACACCGTGCGGGTCACGGTGGGGACGTTGCGGCGCAAGATCGGCAACGGCGACGAGCACTCGGTCATCGAGACGGTCGTCGGGCGGGGATATCGGCTCAAGGAGGAGTGATGCGCCTGCCCGGGTTCGTGCACTCGATCAGGTTCCGGCTCACGGTGCTGTACTCGACGTTGCTGTTCCTGCTCGCCGGGGCGGCCCTGGTGACCGGCTACCTGGCCGTCGAGCGCAGCACGGACCCGAAACCGGTGACGGAGCGGTACGAGGCCGAGCTCGTCAAGCGCAAGGCCGACGGCAGTGAGGTCTTCCTCGGGACGATGGAGGTGGCGGCGGTCGAGCAGATCGAGTCGGAGGTGAACCTCCGCACGCTGGAGGTGATGCGGAACTACTCGGCAGCCGCGCTCGGCGGGTTGTTCGTGCTCAGCCTCGGCATCGGCTGGGTGCTGTCCGGCCGGGCGCTGCGGCCCGCGCGCTCGATCGCCCACGCGGCGCGGGAGATCCAGGCCACCGATCTGTCCCGGCGCATCCGGCTCGGTGGCGCGCGCGACGAGCTGCGCGAGCTGTCGGACACCATCGACTCCATGCTGGACCGGCTTGACGAGGCGTTCCGGGCGCAGCGCCAGCTGATCGACGACGCCTCGCACGAGCTGCGCAGCCCGCTCGCGATCATGCGCGCGCACCTGGACGCCTCGTTGAAGTCGCCGCAGGCGGGTGCGGAGGAGCGCGCGCGGGCGGTGCTCGTCGTCGACCGCGCCGTGGAACGGATGTCACGGCTGGTGGAGGACCTGCTCGCGACGGCGCGCCGCGACACGGACACGTTCGCCGACACCGATGTCGACCTGGCCGCCGTGGCCCGTGAGGCGGGTGACGACTTCGCGGTGCTGGCAGGCGAACGCGGGCTCCGGCTGTCCTACGACCTCGCGGACGGGCTGACCGTGATCGGCGACCGCGACGCCCTGCGCCGCGCCGTGGGCAACCTGCTGTCGAACGCCGTGCGGCTGTCCCCGCGCGGCGGGGAGATCAGGATCGCCTGCGGCCGGTCGGACGGCTGGTTCTGGCTCGCGGTCGCCGACGAGGGACCGGGCATCCCCAGCGAGAGCCAGGCACGCATCTTCGACCGGTTCTGGCGCGGTGTGGCGGGGCATGGCCGCGACCGGCACGCCGGGCTGGGGCTGGCGATCGTCCGCCAGATCGCGGAGTCGCACAGCGGGCGGGTCTCGGTGTTCTCGCGGATCGGGGCGGGCGCCACCTTCGTGCTGTGGTTCCCCGAGCACGGCGCCGAGGGGGACGCCGGACCGCCGGTGACCAGCCCGCTGGCCTGAGCCGCCGCCTCCGTGACCTGCGCGCACCGGGTGCGTGGTCCTGGTGCGCGGGCGGTGGCCACGACCGCGAGGTCACGGCCGCCGGTCCAGTTCGACGATCTCCGGATGCCTGCCCGACAGGCTCACCGCGCGGCGGCCCCGGAGTGCGAACCCCGCCGCCTTCGCTTCGGCCACGGCCGCCTCGGCATCCGGCACCAGCAGGACGGCGCGGCCGCCGGGCCGCAGCACCCGGTGCAGCTCCCGGTACAGCCGCCCGGGCTCGCGCGCCAGCGCGCCGGACGGCGGCACCTGGCGGTCCCACGGCGGGTTGCTCACCACGACGTCGACCGCACCGGACGGCACGGGGAGTGCGCCCGCGTCGGCGACCACCCAGCGGACGCCGGTGCCCGCGCCGTTGGCGGCCGCGGCGGCGACCGCGGCCGGGTCCCGGTCGGAGCCCACGATGGACAGTCCGGACCCGGCGAGCGCGGCCTCGACCGGGATCGTCCCCGTCCCGCAGCACGGGTCGAGCAGGCGGGCACCCGCGGGCGGGGCGGCCAGCCGGACCAGCGCGCTCGCCAGCGGCGGGTGCAGGCTGCCCGGCCGGGATGCCCGGCGGTAGCTCCTGCGGTGCAGCGGCCGCGCACCGATGCGCAGCGCGAGCACCGCGCGTTCGCCGGTCACCGTGACGCGCCACGACAACCCGCCCGGTGGCGGCTTCGCACCGTCCCGCCTGCTGTGGTACGGCAGGCCGAGTGCGGCGGCCAGCGGCTCGCCGACCGCGTCCTCCAGGTCGTACCTGCTGTAGTTGCGCCGGCCGAGGAACGACGCCGAGACGTCCACACCGGACGGTTCGGCGGTGGGTGCGCACCGGGCGCGCGCCGACAGCAGCCCGCGCAGCGGCAGCGCCGCGGCCGCCCGGGTGAGCCCGTGCAGGTCCGCACGGTGCCGCCCGATCCCGGCGACGGTCGTGGCCACGAGGAACACGTCGTCCGCGGTGCGCAGCCCGAGCACCGCCGGGCCCGGTGCGGTGTGGCGGAACCACACCTCCCGGTGCCCGAGATGCTCGACGTCGCCCAGCCCGCGTTCGCGGATCTCGTCCGCCACCACCGGCTCGATTCCCCGTACCGTCCGCGCCAGCAGGCGCGCGGCGGTCACGGTGTGCCGACGGCGCCAGGACGCGGTGAACCTCCGGCGCGCACGGGCGCCGGCGTCCGAGAGAGCATGTGATCTTCTCCCACGTCGCGACCCGGGACGGTGGTCTACCGCCCCGCATCGCCGGCGAGGGGATGTCCGCGACTCGCCAGCGGTCGCGTCAGATTCGGAAGAAGAAACTCATGGCCGCGATGCTAACCGACCCGCGCGTGCGCCAGGAACGTATTTTCCGGCCATGCGGAGTGATGTCAAAATTTCTTGACTTCGTGTCGGCTCTGCTTTACCTTCGATGGTGTCAAGTTTTCTTAACATCGGGAGACTGGACATGTCGTTCGAGGAGAAGCGCGCCTGGATCCTGGCCGTGGTGGCGGTCGTGGCGTACGCGGTGTACGTGGCTGTCGTGCTGGGGCGAGCGGGGGACGTCCCGCTGCCCGAGGTGCCCTACGCGGCCGCGATGGCGTGGACGATCGGGTCGGCCATCGCGGCGGGGATCCTGCTCGACATCGTCGCCGCGGCGGTGTCACCGGAGGACGCAGGCAGGAAGGACGAGCGCGACCGGGAGATCGGCCGGTTCGGCGAGCACGTCGGCCAGTCGTTCGTCGTCATCGGCGGGGTCACGGCGCTGGTGATGGCGCTGGTCGAGCTCGACCACTTCTGGATCGCCAACGCGATCTACCTGGCCTTCGTGCTGTCGGCCGTGCTCGGTTCCACGACGAAGATCGTCGCCTACCGGTGGGGTTTCCCGCGGTGGTGAAGCCGACCCGAGTCACGAACCGGATTCGCGCGCTGCGGTTCGAGCACGGCGAGATGACCCAGGCCGAGCTGGCGAGACGGGTCGGCGTGACCCGGCAGACCGTCATCGCGATCGAGCAGGGCCGCTACTCGCCCTCGCTGGAGATGGCCTTCCAGATCGCGCGGGTCTTCGGCGTGCCGCTCGACGACGTGTTCCAGTACCCCGACGAGGCGGGAGGAACCTCATGAAGGCCATCGTGCAGGACGGGTACGGCCCGGCCGACGTGCTCAGACTCGGGGACATCCCCAAGCCGGTGCCGGGTGACGGCGAGGTGCTGCTCTCGGTGCGCGCGGCCGGGGTGGACCCCGGCGTCTGGCACCTGATGACGGGACTGCCCTACCTGGTCCGGGTCATGGGGTTCGGGCTGCGGGCGCCGAAGGTGCGGGTCCGGGGCAGGGACGTCGCGGGCGTCGTGGCGGCGGTCGGCGCCAACGTGACCGGATTCCGGCCCGGCGACGAGGTGTTCGGCACCTGTGAGGGTTCGTTCGCCGAGTACGCGTGCGCCAGGGCGGACCGGATCGCGCCGAAGCCGGCGAACCTCGGCTTCGTGGAGGCGGCGGCCGTGCCGGTCTCGGGCGGCACGGCGTTGCAGGCGGTGCGCGACTGCGGGCGGGTGCGGCCCGGCCACCGGGTGCTCGTCATCGGCGCGGGCGGGGGAGTGGGCTCGTTCGCGGTGCAGCTCGCGGCGGCGTTCGGCGGGGAGGTCACCGGTGTGTGCGGTCCGGACAAGGCCGAGCTGGTGCGTTCGCTCGGTGCCGTCGACGTGATCGACTACACCCGGGAGGACCTCGCCGAGCGGAGACACCGCTACGACGTCATCCTCGACACCGCGGGCAACCGGCCGCTGGCGCGGCTGCGCCGCGCGCTCGCGCCGCGCGGCGCCCTGGTCATCGTGGGCGGCGAGGGCGGTGACCGGTGGATCGGCGGGTTCGACCGTGCGCTGCGGGCGGGACTGCTCTCGCCGTTCACCCGGCAGCGGCTGCGCGGGCTCGTCGCGAAGGAGAACTCCGCCGATCTCACCACCCTGCGGGAGCTCGCCGAGTCCGGCGCGTTCGCGCCGGTCGTCGGCCGGACCTACGCGCTGGCTGAGGCGCCGGACGCGATCCGTGAACTCCACAAGGGACATACCCGTGGCAAGCTCGTCGTCACGGTCGGCAGCTGACCGGCCGTGCCCTGCCTGCCCGGACCCGGGTGGGCCCGGGCAGGCGTCCGGTCACTGGTACAGGACGGCCTGGATCTTCTCGTCGTCGATGTTGCTCTTGTCGTACCAGTAGAAACCGGTGTCGACGGTCTCCGGAAGCCGCTGCCCCTCGATCGCCTTCAGCGCCGCGTCCACCAGTCGCTCGCCCATGCCGATGGGGTTCTGGGTGACGGCACCGAGCATCTGGCCGTTCCGGATGGCGTCGATCTGCGCCTGGCCGGAGTCGAACCCGACGACGGTGACCCCGGACGCGCCGCTCTCCTGCACACCCTTGATCACGCCGATCGCCGAGCCCTCGTTCGACGCGTAGATGCCGTCGAGGTCGGGATTCGCCGAGATGATCGACTTGGTGATGTTCGCCGACTCCAGCTGGTCGCCGCCGCCGTACTGCGCGGGCAGCACGGTGATGCCGGGCGCGTTCTGTTCCATCCACTCGACGAAGCCGTCCCGCCGGTCCACACCGGAGAGGCTGGTCTGGTCGTGCACCACGAGCGCGACCTTGCCCTTGCCGCCGAGCTCCTCGGCGAGGTGCTTGGCGGCCTCGGCCGCGGCCGCCTTGTTGTCCGTGGCGACGGTCGTGACCGGGATGCCACTGTCCACACCGGAGTCGAACGCGATGACGGGGACGTCCTGCGACTGGGCCTGCTGGAGCAACGGCGCGGCGGCCTTGCTGTCCAGCGCGGCGAACCCCAGCGCGTCCGGCTGCTTGGCCAGCGCGTTGGTGAGCATGTTCAGCTGCTCCTCGACCTCCTGCTCGGTGGCGGGGCCGACGAACGTCACCCTGGCTCCGCGCTTGCTCGCCTCCTGTTCCGCGCCCTTCTTCACGGCCTGCCAGAACTGGTGCTGGAAGCCCTTGGAGACGATCGCGACGTAGGGTTCGCCGCCACCACCGGCACCGTCGCCGGCCGAGCCGCAGGCGGCCAGGGAGAGTGCCACGACCGCGCTCGCGAGAGCGGCCGTGATCTTGCGTGCCAACATGTCCAGATCTCCTTTGTTCTGGTCGTGTGCCGGAGCCCCTCACGTCTCCTTCTTGCGGATCATGTCCGTGTACACCGCGACGAGGATCACGCAGCCGAGGATCACGTTCTGCCATTCCTGTGGGATCGACATGATCTGGAGCCCGTTGTTGAGCACCGAGATGATCAGCGCGCCGATGAGCGTGCCGACGATCGACCCCTTGCCGCCGGACAGCGACGTCCCCCCGATGACGACGGCGGCGATCGCCTGGAGTTCGTAGCCCATGCCCGTCGCGGGCTGCGCCGAACCGAGCCGGGCGGAGATCATGACGCCGGCCAGCCCGATGAACAGCCCGGCGAAGGCGTAGATCGCGATCTTCCACCGCCGGACGTTGATACCGGAAAGGGCGGTGGCCTCCTCGTTGCTGCCGATCGAGTAGGTGTAGCGGCCGAGCACGGTCTTCGTCAGCAGCACCGCGGCGACCAGCGCGGCGCCGAGCAGGACGAGCACCGCGTTCGGGAACCGCACGCCGGGCAGCAGGTTGCCGGTGGAGATGTCGGTGTAGCCGGCGACGTCGGTGAAGTAGATGGGAGCGCTGTCGGACAGCACCAGCGCGAGCCCCTGCGCGACGAGCATCATCGCCAGCGTCGCGATGAACGGCGGGATCTTCAGCACCGCGACGTTGAACCCGTTGACCAGCCCGATGAGCCCACCGAAAAGGATCGCCGCGGGCACCCCCAGTGCCAGCGGCAACCCGATGTCCACAAGGAACACTCCGGACATCACCGCGCACAGGGCCATCCCGGTGCCGATCGAGAGGTCGATGCCACCCGCGATGATGACGAACGTCGTGCCGATGGCGAGCGTTCCGATCACCACGGTCGAGAACAGGATGGCCGTGAAGTTGTCGTAGCTGAAGAAGTACGGGCTGGCGACCGAGAAGAACGCGGAGATGACGATGAGGCTGGCGAACGCCAGCAGCTGCTGCAGCCTGCCCTTGGCCACCGTGACGAGGCCGGTCTGGGCCGATTCCCTGGCGGATACCTTGGTCGCGGTCATGGCTCTCCTGCCTTCCGGGGCTCTTCGTCGGCCTGCGGCGCGGGCGGTTCCAGCCCGAGCTCGGCGGCATCGGCCGGGTTCTCGTCCGGCCGCAACGTCGCGTAGTGCATGATCGTTTCCTGGGTCGCCTCCGCCGCGTCCAGCGTGCGGGTCACCCTGCCCTCGCTCATCACGACCACGCGGTGCGCGAGACGCAGCACCTCGGGCAGCTCGGAGGAGATCATGATGATCGACTTGCCCTGACCGGCCAGCTCGGTGAGCAGCTGGTAGATCTCCTCCTTCGCGCCCACGTCGATCCCGCGGGTGGGCTCGTCGAAGATGAGGATGTCGCAGTCGCGGACGAGCCACTTCGCGATCACGACCTTCTGCTGGTTCCCGCCGGAGAGGTTCTTCGTCCGCTGTTCCGGCGACGGGGTCTTGATGCGCAGCGTCTCGACGTACCCGGCGGCCTCCGCCCGCGCGGCCCGGTCGCGCACGAATCCGGCGGTGGCGAAGCGTTGCCGCAGCGCACCGAGCGTGATGTTCGCCCGCACGGTCTGGTCCAGCAGCAGGCCGTACCGCTTGCGGTCCTCGGAGAGGTAGCCGATGCCCAGCCGCACCGCGTCGGCGGGATTGCGGACGCGCGCCCGCTCACCGCGCAGCGTGACCTCGCCCGCCGTGCTGCGGTCGGCGCCCACCAGCGCCCTCGCTACCTCGGTGCGCCCCGCGCCCATGAGCCCGGCGAAACCGAGGATCTCGCCCTGCCGGAGGTCGAACGAGACGTCCTTGAGCAACGACCGCGTGCACAGCCCCCGCACCCGCAGCACCGTCTCGCGGTCGGGGCGGACGTCCCGTGGACGGGCGTCGGCGGCCAGCGTGCGCCCGACCATGCGCGCGATGATCTCGTCGGTGGTGGTCGTCGCGGAGTCCACCGTGTCGACGTACTCGCCGTCGCGGATCACGGTCACCCGGTCCGAGATCGCCCTGATCTCGTCCATGCGGTGCGAGATGTAGATGACGCCGGTGCCGGTGCGCACGTATCGGCGGATCAGGTCGTGCAGGGTGGCGACCTCGGCGTCGTTGAGCGCGGCCGTGGGCTCGTCCATGATCAGCACCTTGGCGTCGTAGGACAGCGCCCTGGCGATCTCGACCATCTGCTGGTGGGCCACGGTGAGGTCGCCGACGACGGCCGTGGGGTCCAGCGGCAGGCCGAGGGAATCGATCAGCTTCCGGGTGCGGGCGTTCAGTTCCCGCTCGTCGAGCAGGACGCGCCACCGCCGGGGTTCGCGGCCGATGAAGACGTTCTGCGCGACGGTCAGGTGCGGCATCAGGTTGAGTTCCTGGTGGATGATGCTGATCCCGCTCGCCAGCGCCGCCCTGGGACCGTCCGGCGCGAACGGCTCGCCGGCGAGCCGGAAGCGGCCCGCGTCGGCGTCGTGGATGCCCGAGAGCAGTTTCATCAGGGTGGACTTGCCCGCCCCGTTCTCGCCGACCAGCGCCAGCACCTCGCCCTCGTACAGGTCGAGCCGCATGTCGGTGAGCGCCCGGACACCCGGAAAGCTCTTGTGCACGCCCTCGACCTCGAGCAGCGGCACCGGCGAGCGCGTCGCCCCCGCCGCGGTGGACGTCGTCGTCAACACGTCGGCACCTTCCTGATCTCGCTCCTGCGGGGCATCAGTCCGGGCCGCCGATGCCGTAGACCTCGGTGGCCGTTCCCGCCAGCACCCGCGCGCGTTCCGCGGGCGCCAGCTCCGCGATCAGCTCCGCGAGCACCCGCCAGGTGGCGGCGTAACCCCCGTACGGCAGCGTCATCGGCCAGTCGCCGCCGTACATCAGGCGGTCCGGGCCGAACAACTCCAGTGCCGTCTCCCACACCGGTCGCAGCGCGGCCGCGGTGAGCGGCTGGTCCGGCCACTGCAGCCCGGACACCTTGGCCACCGTGTTGGGCCGTCGCGCCACCTCGCGCAGTGCCTCCCGCCAGCGGGGGTAGTCGTCCCGGCCGCGGGGTGGTTTGGCGAGGTGGTCGACCACGATCGTGAGTCCGGGCAGCGCGGCGGCCAGCTCCGCGGTCGCCGTGAGATGCCGTGGCCACGCGTCCGGCACGTCGAACGGGATGCCGCACTCGGCCAGCAGGCGCAACGAGTCGCGCACCGGGCGCAGGGCGAGGAAGTCGTCGCGGGGGTCGTCGTGCACGAGGTGCCGCACCCCGCGGAAGTACGGGGAGCGCCGCCAGCGCTCCAGCTGCCGTGCGGCCCTGGCCGGGTCGTCGAGCGCGACCCAGCCGACCACCCCGCTGATCCACGGCTGACCGGCGGCCTGGTCGAGCAGGTAGGCGGTGTCGGCCTCGGAGTCCTCCGCCTGCACCAGCACCGCCGCGTCCACCCCGGCCGCCGCGAGGTGTGCGTGCGCGTCGGCCGCCGTGAACGTCGCGTGCACGGGGCCGTGCTGTGGCCCGAGCCAGCCGTAGTCGCTGACGGTGAGGTCCCACAGGTGCAGGTGGGCGTCGATGACGCGGTTGCCGTCGAGGGTCATGTCCTGATCAGCCCCCGCTCGCGCAGGACGGCCCACAGCCCCTCGGGCACCGGTTCGGTCAGCCGCCGCAGGTTGTCCTCGACCTGCGCGGCGGTGGCGGCGCCGAGCACCACGGTCCGCACGGCGGGCTCCCGCAGCGGGAACCGCAGCGCGGCCGTGGGCAGCTCCACGCCGAACTCGCCGCACACCGCCGCGAGCGTGTTCGCCCTGGCCAGTACCGACGGCGGGACGGTGCCGTACTCGTACTTCCCCTCGGCCGACGGCGCGGGCTCGGCGAGCAGGCCGGAGTTGAACACGCCCGCGCTCGCCACGGCGATCCCGCGCTCCCGGCACTCGGGCAGCACGTCGTCGAGCGCGGGCTGCTCCAGCAGCGTGAAGCGGCCCGCGACCATGAGCACGTCCACCATCCCGGAGCGCGCCGCCGCGAGCAGGGCCGGCACCGACTTGGAGCCCACGCCGATCGCGGACACCACGCCCTCCTCCCGCAACGCCGACAGCGCGGGCAGGCCGGTGTCCAGCGCGGGGCCGAGCGCGTGCTCGTCGGGGTCGTGCAGGTAGAGCAGGTCCACCGAGTCGAGGCCGAGACGCCCGAGCGAATCCGCCAGCCCGCGGCGGACCCCCGCCGCGGAGAAGTCCCAGACCCGCCGCGCCGTGGCCGGGACCGCGAAGCCGTTGGCGAGATCCAGCGTGCCCGCGCCGTCCGGATCGGGCACCAGCAGCCTGCCGACCTTCGTGGACACGACGAACTCGGCGCGCGGCTTGCTGGCGAGGAACTCCCCGAGGCGGCGCTCGGAAAGGCCGAGCCCGTAGTGCGGCGCGGTGTCGAAGTAGCGCACGCCCCGGTCCCACGCGGCCTCCAGCGCCGCCCTGGCCTGCTCGTCGGAGACGGGGTGGTACAGGTTGCCCAGCCCGGCGCCGCCGAGGCCGACGGTGCCGATCCGCCCGGCGAGCCGGGCCCGCTCACCGCTCATGGGCGTACTCCGCGAGCGAGCGGGCCAGCATCTCGGTGCCGGCGCCGGGGGCCTTCGGCGCGTGGTAGCGGCCGCCGTGCACCTCGACCGGGGTGACGAAGTGCTCGTGCAGGTGGTCGACGAACTCGATCACACGGCCCTCGGCCGAGCCGGACACGGCGACGAAGTCGAACATGGACAGGTGCTGGACCGCCTCGCACAGGCCGACCCCGCCCGCGTGCGGGCACACCGGAACCCCGAACTTCGCCGCCAGCAGCAGGACGGCGATGTTCTCGTTGACCCCGGCCACCCTGGTGGCGTCCAGCTGGAGCACCTGCAGCGCGCCGGCCTGCAGGAACTGCTTGAACATGACGCGGTTGGCCATGTGCTCGCCGGTGGCGACGGGCACGGGGGCGATCGCCCTGGCGATCTCGGCGTGGGCGAGCACGTCGTCCGGATTGGTCGGTTCCTCCACCCAGGCCACGTCGAACGGCCGCAGTGCGGCCATCCACCGGATCGCCTCGCCCACGTCCCAGCGCTGGTTCGCGTCGACGGCGATCCGCACGCCGTCGCCGCAGGCTGCGCGCGCGATGCCGAGCCTGCGGACGTCGTCGTCGAGGTCGGCGCCGACCTTCAGCTTGATCTGGGTGAAGCCGTCGGCCACCGCCTCGCGGCACAGCCGGTCCAGTTTGGAGTCGTCGTAGCCGAGCCAGCCCGGTGTCGTCGTGTAGGCGGGATAGCCCTCGGTGAGCAGCACCGACTCCCGCTGCGCGCGCCCCGGCTCGGCGGCCCGCAGGATGGCCAGCGCGTCGTCGCGGGTGAGCACGTCGGTGAGGTAGCGGAAGTCGACGAGGTCGACGATCTCCTCGGGGCTCAGCGCGGTGAGCACCTGCCAGAGCGGCTTGCCCTCCCGCTTGGCCCGCAGGTCCCAGAGCGCGTTGACGACCGCCCCGATCGCCATGTGCATGACGCCTTTCTCCGGCCCGAGCCAGCGCAGCTGCGAGTCGTGCACGAGCTCGCGCCACAGACCTCCGAGGTCTGCCAGCACCGCATCGACGTCCCGGCCGAGCACGTAGGGGGCCAGCGCCCGGATGGCCGCCACCTGGACGTCGTTGCCCCGGCCGATGGTGAAGACGAAGCCGTGGCCCTCGAGCCCGTCGCCCGCGTCGGTGGTGATCCGCGCGTAGGCCGCCGAGTAGTCGGGGTCGGGGTTCATGGCGTCGGAGCCGTCGAGCGACAGGGACGTGGGGAACCGCACGTCATGGGTGTGCAGCGCGAGGATGCGGGCCACGAGCATCTCCTGTCGTATGGGCTCCGTCACAGACGTCGGAGGGGACATTAGACATCCGATGTTTCCGGGTCAAGGTCTCGCTTTCTGTGCCGGATCGCCCTACGGTGAGCGGTACCTCGTGCGGACATCCGACCACTGAGCCGAAGGAATCCTCGTGAAGCTGGCCCGACTGGGCGCCGTCGGCGCGGAGCGACCCGTGCTGCTCGACGGCGGCACGACCTATGACCTCTCCGGGATCACGCCTGACCTCGACGGTGCGTTCCTCGCCTCCGAGGGACTCGCCACCGTGCGGGCCGCCGCCGAGGCGGGCGACCTGCCCGAGTTCGCCGCCGCCGGCCTGCGGGTGGGCGCCCCGATCGCCCGGCCCGGCGCGGTGCTCTGCATCGGCATGAACTACGCGGCGCACGCGGCGGAGTCCGGCTCGGCCCCGCCCGACGTGCCGATCCTGTTCCTCAAGACGCCGAACACGGTCGTCGGACCGCACGACGCCGTGACCATCCCGCCGGGAGCCGAACGAACGGACTGGGAGGTCGAACTGGGCGTGGTGATCGGCAGGCGGGCGTCCTACCTGGACTCACCCGCCGACAGCATGGCCCACGTCGCGGGGTTCGTGGTGGCCAACGACGTCTCCGAACGGGAACACCAGCTGGTGACCTCCGGCGGGCAGTGGAGCAAGGGCAAGTGCGCGCCCGGGTTCTGCCCGACCGGTCCGTGGCTGGTCACGCCCGACGAGGCCGACCACAGGGCACTGCGGTTGCGCAGCTGGGTCAACGGCGAGCCGAGGCAGGACTCCACCACCGCGGACCTGGTGTTCGGCGTCGAGTACCTCGTCTGGTACCTCAGCCGCTACCTCACGCTGGAACCCGGCGATCTGGTCCTCACCGGAACGCCGGAGGGCGTCGCGCTGTCCGGCCGGTTCCCCTACCTCACCGGGGGTGACGTGGTGGAACTGGAGATCGAGGGTCTCGGCAGGCAGCGCCAGGAGTTCGTGGGGTCGTGAGTGGATAACGTTGTTCTAACCACGGTCGGCACTCACGAGTGGTGACCAGGACGGATGGTGACCATGGCAGCGGAGTTCGACGGACTGGTGGCGGCGGTCACCGGTGGCGCCTCGGGGATCGGGGCGGCGATCGTGCGCGCCCTCGCCGAGGCGGGCGCCACCGTGGCGGTGCTGGACCTCGACGCGGGCGAACGCGACGACGGCGTGCTCGCGGTCCGCACTGACGTCACCGACGACGAGTCGGTGCGGGCCGCGGTGGACACCGTCGTCACGCGGCTCGGCGGCCTGGACATCCTCGTCAACAACGCGGGCATCGGGGCGCAGGGCACGGTCGCGGACAACGACGATGCCGAGTGGCTGCGCGTGCTCGACGTGAACGTGCTCGGCATGGTGCGGACCACCCGCGCCGCGCTGCCGCACCTGCGCAGATCGCCTGCCGCGGCGGTGGTGAACACCGGTTCCATCGTGGCGACGGCGGGGCTGCCGCAACGCGCGCTGTACACCGCGAGCAAGGGCGCGGTGCTCGCGCTGACCCGGGCGATGGCGGCCGACCACCTGCCCGAGGGGATCCGGGTCAACTGCGTCAACCCGGGCACGGCCGACACCCCGTGGATCGACCGCTTGCTCGCGGCCGCGCCGGACCCGGAGGCCGAGCGGGCCGCACTGGAGGCACGGCAGCCGCACGGCAGGCTCGTCACCGCCGACGAGGTGGCCCGCACGGTGCTGTACCTGGCCAGCCCGCTGTCCCGGTCGACCACCGGGGTGGGGATCGCCGTTGACGGCGGTATGCAGGACCTGCGGCTGCGGCCACGCGGGTAGCCGTGGCTACGCCGGGCCCTGACCGTCCTCGGTGAGCGCCTCGCGCAGCCACTGCTCGACCCCGGCGATGTGCACCGTGGCCCACGAGCGCGCGACCTCGGGCTGCCGGTCGGCCAGCGCGCGCTGGATCGCCCAGTGCTCGGCGAGGGTGCGCTCGACCGCGGCCTCCTGGGTGAGGCCGCGCCAGGTGCGGGCGCGGTGCGTGCGGCTGGACAGGCTGTCGAGCAACGAGCACAGCACCTGGTTGCCCGAGCCCGCCGCGATGCGCGCGTGGAACTCCACGTCGTTGGCCACCAGCTGCTCCACCGTCGGGTGCTCGCCGAGCGAGGTGAGCAGCCGGGCGAGCCCGTCGATGTCGGCGGCGGGCATGCTGATCGCGGCCATCGCGGTGGCCGCCGGTTCGAGGATGCGGCGGACCTCGAGAAACTGCAGGACCGTGTCGTCGCGGTGGAAGTCGACCACGAAGCCCATGGCGTCCATCAGCAGGCCGGGGTCCAGGCTGGTGACGTAGGTGCCATCGCCCTGGCGCACGTCCAGCACGTGGATGAGCGACAGCGCCCGGACCGCCTCGCGCAACGAGCTGCGGGACAGGCCGAGCCGGTCGGCGAGGTCGGCCTCCCTCGGCAGCCGGTCGCCGGGCCGCAGCTCGCCCGTGACGATCATCTGCTTGATCGCCTCGATGGCGTCGTCGGTGACGGACACGGTGTGCTCAGCCCGCCGTTCCCGTGCCGTCGCCCCGCTGCCGGGACAGGCTCCACACCAGCGGGATCCCCTCGTCCCGGCCCGAGTAGTCGTCGGCCCTGGCGTGCAGCGGCGCGACCGTCGCCTGCCAGCGCACGTTCGCGGGGTGGTCGCGCAGGGCGTGCCGCATCGCCGGGTAGTCCGCGACGTCGATGAGGTGGAACAGGTGCCGCCCGTCGCGCCAGATCCGCCACTCGCGCACGCCGTTGTCGCGCAGGGCCGCGGCGAGCTCGGCCGGGATCGTCTCGTGCACCGCCTCGTAGTCGGCCTCCCTGCCGGGCAGCAGCTCGGTGTGCAGCGCGATCTGCGGCATTCTCCGCCCTCCTCGTCGATCCGGTCAGGATACATCCGATCTCTGGTAACCCGTGGTCCGCCGCCGCGGCGGCGCACCGTCCACCGGACGGCACGCCGCCGCTCCGGTCAGCCGAACGCGTGCCCGCGCCAGTCCGCGACCTCGGCCGCGTCGAGCGCGTGGGGCAGGATCGCCGTGCGGTCGACCGCGCCGGTCAGCCGCTGGCCGCCGTTCTGGTCGGCGCCGAACCGCAGTTCCCTGGTGGCACAGCCGTTGATCCCGTCGCGGGGAACCGTCGCGGTGCCCGCCCGCGCGCCGTCGAGATAGACGGTGATCGCACCGCCGTCGGTCATCGTCACCACCACGTCGACCCACCGCCCGGTGGGCACGGTGGCCGAGGTCGTGACGCCGGTGCCCGATCCGATGAACCGCACCTGGTTCGACGGGGTCAGGTCGACCAGCACACCGTCGGTGCCCGGGTCACCGCTCGGCTGCCAGTCGAACAGCCGCCGGTAGGAGCCCGAACCCTCGACCCGCACCTCGGTGGCGAACGTCGCCTCGCGGAGGAATCCCAGCGACGTCGGCCCGGTGCGCAGGTACGACTGCCCGCCGAGGACCAGGCCGCTCCCGGTCGGCGCCGAGTCGTCGTAGCTCGCGTCGCCGTGCACGGCGGCGTCCCGTCCGTACGCCGAGGCGTCGGCCACTGACGGCCCCGACTCGGGGTCCCACGCCACCAGCGGCCCCCCGGGTTCGGGTGCCGGGCACGGCGGCAGCGGATCGATGCCCACGCGCGTGACCCCGGTGTGCCGCCAGCCGTCCCCGGTCAGCACCGCCCGGATACTCGCGTGGTCGCGCTCCCCGGCCACCGGGGTGACCGCGAAGGTGACGCGGGTGGACTGTCCCTTCCGGACCGGACGCATACGGTGGCTCTCCGGGGTCGCCGTCCAGCCGTCGGGGAGGTCCAGCCGCAGCCGCCCGGCGGGCACCGTCCTGTCCCGCGCCGCCACCGTCACGGACACCTCCGCCGGGGCGCCCGCGGTGACGTGGTCCGGCGCGCCGACCGTGACCGACGCGAGGGCCCGCACCAGGTAGGTGCCGCCCCGCTCGGCGTCGAGGGTGATCCGGTCGCCGTCGGCGCGGAACGGGATCCGGTGGCCGGACCGCGCGTCCACCACCTCGTAGCGTCCGGCGAGCAGGTCACTCGACAGCGAGAGTTCACCGGTGCGCCCGGCGGCGAGCCGGATGCGGGTCGGCGTGCCGCCCGCCCAGTCCACGTCCACCGTGACGTCACCGCGGGCCCGCAGCCCGCGCACCGAGCCGGTGTCCCAGAAGTCGGGCAGCGCGGGAAGCACGTCGATCACGCCGGCATGGCTCTGCAGCAGCATCTCCGCCACCCCGGCGGTCGCGCCGAAGTTGCCGTCGATCTGGAACGGCGGGTGGGTGTCCCACAGGTTGCTCAGCGTGCTGTTCCGCAGCAGTTCGGACAGCATCGTGTGGGAGTGGTTGCCGTCGAGCAGCCGCGCCCAGAAGTTGATCTTCCACGCCTTGCTCCAGCCCGTGCCCGCGTCGCCGCGTGCGGTCAGCGAGGTGCGGGCGGCCTCGGTGAGTTCCGGATCGCCCGCCGGGGTGATCTGGTCGCCAGGGTGCAGGGCGAACAGGTGCGACACGTGCCGGTGCCGGTTGGCCGGGTCGTCCCAGTCCTCCTTCCACTCCTGCAGCTGGCCCCACGAACCGATCCGCAGCCCTGGGTCGAGCCTGTCCAAAGTCGACCTGGCCCGTGCGGCGAACCCGTCGTCGCCCACCCTCGCCGCCGCCGACGCGGTGTTGGTCAGCAGGTCCCACACGATCTGCTGCGACATCGAGGCACCCGCGGAGAACGGGCCGTGCTCGGGGGAGAAGCTGGGGCTCACCACGAGCTTGCCGTCGCGCGGGTCGGCCACCAGTTCGTCCATCCAGAACTCGGAGAGCGACTTCAGCATCGGGTACGCCCGCTCGCGGAGGAACCGCTCGTCCCGGGTGAACAGGTAGTGCTCGTAGTAGTGCTGGGCGAGCCAGGCGCCGGACTCGGGGAACCAGAACGCCGTCGCCCAGTCGTGCACGCCGGTGAAGCCGAACGGGGTGGTCTCGTTGTGCACGACCCAGCCACGGTTGCCGAACATCTCCCGTGCGGTGACCTCGCCGGGCGCCACCAGCGAGTCGACGTAGTCGAACAGCGGCGCCGCGGTCTCCGACAGGTTGGTGGTCTCCGCGGGCCAGTAGTTCATCTGCAGGTTGATGTTGACGTGGTAGTCGGCGCTCCACGGCGGGGAGGTCGAGTTGTTCCACACGCCCTGCAGGTTCGCCGGCAGCGAGCCCGGCCGCGACGAGGCGATCAGCAGGTAGCGGCCGTACTGGAAGTACAGCGCCTCCAGTGCCTTGCGGTGCCCGGCCGGGGTCGCCGGGTCGCGGTAGGCCCGCAGCAGGTCGTCGGTCGGGATGGCGGGCATGCGCTGGCCGATGTCGAGGCTCACCCGGTCGAACAGGGCCCGGTAGTCGGCCACGTGGTCCGCCCGGAGCCGGGCGAAGCCCTGGCGCACCGCGTGGTCGATCCGCTCGCCGACCGCGGCGTGCGGATCGGTGCCGGTGCGGTAGTCCGGGTACTCGGGGGAGTAGTCGGTTCCGGCGGCGACGACGAGGGTGACCGCGTCGGCGCCGGTGACGGTGACCGAGCCGTCCGCGTTGTCGGTGCGGGTGCCGCCCTCGTTGAGCACCTGGATCTGGGCCTCGTAACGCATCCCGTTGTCGTCGAGCCGCCCGGCGAAGGTGATGCGGCCGTCGCGTGCGGACACCGACCTGGACCGGTTGCCGGGTGCGGTCACGGCCGTGGTGAAGCCGACCTCGCCGGGCCGGTCCGCGGACAGCCGGGCCACGATCACGTCGTCCGCGGCGGAGGCGAAGTACTCGCGGCTGTGCCGCACGCCGTCGGCGGTGTACTCGACACCGGCCGTGGCGTCGGTGAGGTCAAGGTCGCGCCGGTAGTCGCCGACCGTCGCCGGGGCCTGCTGCTGGGTGAGCCGGAGGTCGCCGAAGACCTGGTAGGCGCCGTAGCCGGTCTTGGGCTGGCCGAGCCGGCGCGCGACCCAGTCCGGGTCGGCGCTGCCCTCGGCCTCGATCCGGTCCCGCACCCGCTCGATGGCACCCGGGCGCGGGGTACGCCAGTTGCCGAAGTCGTACCCCGGTGAGCCGGGGCCTCCTGTCCACAGTGTCTTCTCGTTGAACTGCAGCAGCTCGGTTTCCACCCCGCCGAAGACACCGGCGCCGAGGGCGCCGTTGCCGATCGGCAGCGACTGCGACTCCCAGTCGGTGGCCGGTTCGTCGTACCACAGCGTCAGCCCGGCGGCCCCGTCCGGGCTGACGGCCTCGCCGGGCAGGTAGCCTGCCGCCGGCCGGCCGCCCGCGGTCCCGGTCAGGACCGTGCTCGTGAGGGCGGTGGCCGCCACCACCGAGGCCACCAGCGCCCGGGTCGCTCTCCCTCGTACGCGTCTGTTCGTCATCACGGCTCCTTCTGTGCTGAGCACACCAAGGTCTCGGGGATTCCTGCCGGGATCGGTGGGTGATCGGGTCACCGGCGGAGAACGGCGTCGACCGTCTCGCGCCCTGCCGGGGTCGGTGGTACCGGTGTCTCGGGTCGTGCCGGGCGGGCTCCTCTCCCTCGGATGGCGCACCACGATTCATCCGACGTCAGGTGTGTGCCGTGGCCGTCGTTCGCTCGCGGCCACGTCGCCGGTGCACGCCGGGCGGACGCGGCTGGTGGAGTGACCGTTCGCCCGTCAGCCGCCGGGGTGCGCTCGCCTGGTCAGCGGGGTGACTCGCGGCGTCGTGACGGGTGCGCGAGGGTGGCCGGTCATGCGGCCGGATGGGTGATGAGGTGGCGAATTCGTTGAGACAGGACCCATTGTCGCTACCTGATGCGGCCGGTCGGCGTACCCGGCTCGGGCGCGATGCGGTCGCGGGCGTGCGGCGAGCCCGCCGGACGGACGTGGCTCACGGTAGCTGTGCCGGGGACGGTCGTGATGGCGACCAGGGAACCCCAGGCCACTCGTGTCGTGCGCGTCGATGCGAGCCACGATCGCTCCTCCTCGTGCTGGGAGTGAGTCCGACCGAGACTAGACATCCGATGTATGTACCGTCAAGGCGGCGGAGGGTGCTGAGGCTTCCTACGTTGCCCGCTCATACGGATAGCGGTCTCTGACGAACCGGTTGAAGTACCGTCCCTTGCTCGCGGCCGCCATCAGCTCGGTGTAGACGGCGTGCTCGACTCCGAGGTAGCGGTAGACGCGGTCGTTCCGGAACTCCACTTCCAGGACCCGGTGGGCCGGGTCGTGACCGACACTCCGGAGCACGGACGAGTCGACGGGCTCGCGGATCATCCGCGGCCTCCACGCGGCACCACGTCATCGAGCGTAGCCGTTGCCCGGCTCCGTTGCCGCTCGACGAATCACGGACACGGCGACCTGGGTTCCCGTTGTGGCACAACGGGAACCCGGGCCAACGACGCCGGACCACGCTGGCGCGGGTACTGGCCCCCGCCGGTTCTCCCGGAGGGACCTCACGGCCGGAGGCGCTCCTGCTGGAGGTCGTAACAGACCAGGCCGTGCTCCTCCGCCAACTCGGCGACGGAGGCGGACACCTCGTCCACCCGGTCGTCGCCGTACCTGATGTTGACGTTGAGCACCGGACCGCTCGCGTCGCCGGTTCCGCCCGTGGCCCACGGTGCGTCGCCGGTGTCGTCGAGGTCGCCCCAGCGCGCTACCAGGGCGTCGACGAACCGCGTGATCTTCGGGGCCGCCGGAACCTCGTCATTCTCCAGGTAGCGCTCGGCGAGCTCACCGAAGATCTCAATCGCCTCGTCGTCACTGTCCGGCCGCCGACCGTCCCATATCGCCATGTCGTAGCTCATGGCCGCACGTTGGCATACGACACCGACAGTTCGTTCCCGAACGTGCTGCCGGAACTCACCGGGCTGGTGCGCTCACGTGCTAGACATGCCGCATGAGCCTCACGGTCAGGGGGATCTCCTACGTCACCGGGGAGACGAGCGCCGAGGTGCTCCGGGGCGATCTGCGGGCGATCCGCGAGGACCTGCATTGCACCGCCGTGATGCTGATCGGCACCGACGCCGGGCCGCAGCTGCGGGCGGCCCGCATCGCCCTCGACCTCGGGCTGGACGTCTACGTCCGGCCGCATCTGGCGGACCGGTCGCGTTCGGCGCTGCTGGCCCACCTGGCGGCGATGGCCGCCGGAGCCGAAGAGCTGCGCCGACAGTGCTCGGGCAGGGTGACGTTGCTGGTCGGCAGCGAGTTCTCGCTGACCCAACGGGGCATGCTGCCCGGCCGGTGGGTGTTCCTGCGCCTGCAGGTGCTGGTGCGCTGGCGGCGCTTCTTCGACCGCCGGATCACCCGCAAGCTCCGCGGTCTGCTCGCCGACGCCCTCGCCACCGCTCGCGGTGCCTTCCACGGTCCGGTCACCTACGCGGCGGGCTACTGGGAGCGGGTCGACTGGTCCGGCTTCGACATCGTCGGTGTCAACCTCTACCGCCTCGGCGACGATCCGGCCGCCTACGAACGGCGGCTGGATTCACTGCTGGCGGAGGCGGGCGAGGCGGGCAAGCCTGTGGTCATCACCGAGTTCGGGTGCGGCGCCTTCCGCGGGGCGGAGCGCAGGGGGCCTGGCTCGTTCCTGATCGTGAACTGGCTCCGCATACCGCCCCGCGTCCGGGAAGGGCACGAGCGAGACGAGCGCACCCAGGCGGCCTACCTCGGTGAGCTGATCGACCTCTTCGCCGATCGCGGTGTCCACGGCTGCTTCGTCTACACGTTCGTCATGCGGGACTTCCCGCACCACGAGGATCCGGCGCGCGATCTCGACATGGCCGGGTTCGGGGTGGTCAGGGTGTCCGCAGAGGACTCGTCGAGGTGGCAGCCCAAGGCGGCCTACGCCGCGGTGGCCGACCGGTACGCGGATGGCGGTACCGCCGCACGCTCCTGAGCGAGGACATCCTTCGGGGCGCATCCGGCCCAGGCAGCAAGACCCTTCAGGCTGTACTGGAACCTGCAGCGAGCCCTCGGGCTTGGCGAGGGCAGCAGACCTTGGGTGTCCCGCTTTCGGTAGTGAAACGCCGGATGACCGTCATACGGCGTCGTGCGCGATCTGCGACCAGCGGTCCGCGTGGCGCTCAAGTTGGGGCAAGGCCGCCGGCCGGTGTGGCTGTGGGGGTGAATGAGCCAGCCTTGTGCTTCCGGTGGCGGTCATGCTGATCCAGTATCGGTACGGCTGGTCAAGCGCACACAGCGTCGGAGTCGCATCTGGCCGCGTGGAGCGTTCGAAGGTCGCGCCGCGCAGTGCGTCGTCGAGATCGCGTCGAAACAGGACTTCGCCGGGCCACGCGAGGTCAGGAGCGCCTACATCTTCTCCGGGGCCGAGATCCCGAGCAGGTCAAGGCCCCGCGCCATAGTTCGCCCGGTCAGCGCACACAGCGCCAGCCGATTCGCCCGGATTTCGCTGCTTTCGGCTTTGAGCACCGGGCACGCCTCGTAGAACGAGGAGAATGTCCGCGCGAGCGCGTACAGGTAACCCGCGAGGCGATGTGGCTCGAGGGCGTCCGCGACGGCGTCGCACGTTGCGGCGAATTCGTCGAGCAGCAGGGACAGCGCCCGCTCCTGGGGCTTCAGCGCCAGATCAGCCACGAACCGGGCTTCGCCGACTCCAGCGTCGACCGCCCTGCGCTGGATCGACTTGATCCGCGTGTGCATGTACTGCAAGTAGACGCCGGTGGCACCGGTGAACGAGACCATGCGATCGACATCGAAGGCGTAGTCCTTGGTCCGTGCGGTCGACAACTCGGCGTACTTCACCGCGCCGACACTGGCCGTGTGCGCGATCTCTTCGAGCTCGGCGGACTCGAGCTCGGGATTCCTGTCCGTGACGATCTCCTGCGCCCGGCGCAGCGCGTCGTCGAGCAGGTCGGCGAGCCTGACTGTGCCTCCCGAACGGGTCTTGAACGGCTTGCCGTCGCTGCCGAGCACCGTGCCGAACTGCACGTGCACCACGTCTTGGTCGGTCAACCACCCGGCGCGGCGCGCGACGCGGAAGACCATGTCGAAGTGCTGGGCTTGGCGGGCGTCCACGACGTAGAGCGCGCGGGTGGCCTTCAGCTCCTGCAGGCGGTACCGGATCGTGGCCAGGTCCGTGGTGCCGTAGCCGTAGCCGCCGTCGCGCTTGCGGACCAGCAGCGGAACACGGTCGCCACTCGGCCCACGGATGTCGTCGAAGAAGACCACCAGGGCGTCCTGGCTCTTCTCGACGATGCCCTTGCGCCACAACTCCTCGACGACGTCAGCAAGGAGCGAGTTGTACCGGGATTCACCGGCAAGGTCGTCGTGGTTGAGCAGAACCCCGAGCCGGTCATAGATCCGCTGGAACGCGATCTCCGATTCCTTGACGATTTCTCGCCACGCCGCGACCGTTTCCTCGTCGCCGGACTGCAGCGCCACCACCCGGCGCTGCGCGCGCTCCTTGAACGCCTCGTCAGCGTCGAACTCGGCTCGGGCAGCGCGGTAGAGCGCGTCCAGGGCCGAGGTGGCATCCTCGTTCCCGACCTGGTCAACCTCGGTGTTCCGCCAGTTCGCTCCGGGGTGCTCGAAGAGGTGCTGGATGAGCATTCCGAACTGCGTGCCCCAGTCGCCGACATGGTTCTGCCGGACGACCTCTGCCCCGAGGAAGTCCAGGACACGAACCAGTGCGTCGCCGATAAGGGTCGACCGCAGGTGCCCGACGTGCATCTCCTTGGCGATGTTGGGGGCCGAGTAGTCGACAACGACCACCTGGCCGCTCTGACTCTCCGCCACACCCAGCCTCACCTGTTCGGAACGCTGAGCGAGCTGCTTCACGACCGCCGCGTCCGCCACGGTGATGTTGAGAAAGCCTGGTCCCGAAAGCTCCACCGCAGTGATCCAGGGGACAGCCGCAAGGTGCGGTCGCAGCCTCTCCGCGAGGTCACGAGGTTTCTGGTCTGCCTTCTTCGCCAGGGCGAGTGCGATGTCCGACTGAAAGTCGGCGTGGTCCGATCGGCGCACCAACGGGTCCTGATCGGCGAGCTCGGCAGGCAGCTCCGCAGCCATCGCCGCGGACACCGCGTGCTCCACCTCGGAGACCAATGAGCGCACCTGCTCCACCACGTCGGGCCAATCCTTCACACAAGTTCGGAATACAGACGTCAGACCTGCGCACCGTGTGCCGGACCAGGCTGACTTCCGGATCAGCGCCTCCCGGCGACACGCCACCGATCGATGTTGTCACCAGACCCGGGGCGCATCAGAGTGTGCCGCGCATGGTTCGTGCGAGCGTCTTCCAAGGGAGCCGGCCGTGGTCCGTCAGCCCAGGGGATGGGCCCGGAATGGCCGGGTCGTAGGCGCTGATGCGCGCCCCCGCGTGGCCAGCGCGGTGGTGATGGGCAACGCGGGCGAGGATCATCGCGTGGCCACGTTCGAGGCGGCTCCTCGCACGGGGAACCCTAGGTCAGCAGCGCGATTGCGCACTGCAGGACGTGTGGCACAGTAGTCGGACACAGGCCATTAGCCGCGGCTACGATCGTACGGTTCCATCCGATGGAATCAGCTGACATCTCCGGGATCGGGTAGGTGGCCCAGCACCTCGATCTCACGCCTGAGGCGGCCAAGGCGTTCGTCGGCAGTTCCTGGCCAGGCAACGAACCCCGGGTCACCTTCAATCAGGTCGCCCGGCACCGCCCCGCGATCGATCAGGTCGGAGGCCAGTTTCATCGTCATGTCGATGATCTCACGGTCGGATGCCTCAGAGCCGGCCACGCGGTTTGCCGCGTCTACCACTGTTGAACGTTCCAGCCAGTCATCGGATGCGTACCGCAGCAGATAGTCCAGCCGATCGTCGTACGGCAACGTTTCGAATTCCATCCCAGCCACATTCAATATGGAAGCGTTCGACGTTCAGGCCAGCTACGTTGTTGATATCGATCGGCGGACCGCCAGAACCGCTGTGAGTCCGGTACGTGATGTTTTTCGGTGTGTGGTCTCAGGACTTGTTTGACGGTTTGTCGTCGGGAGATGCTTGACGTGATCTTGGGACTCCGGCTCCGGTGACGTGGAGGCGGGTGATCGGCTTGAGGTTGCGTCGGGGTCGGACGGCGATCTCTTCGTCGTTGTGCAGGATGCGCAGGTGGGTGTCTTCGATGACGACGGTGACCAGCTTGCCGCGATGACGGGGGCCGAGCTTGATGCCTTGGCCGGCGACCATGATCCGGCCGCTGGCGTGCACTTTCCGTTGCGCGCGCAGCGATCCGGCCGGCAGCGGCGGGGGCGGCGGTGGTGGTGGAGGGTGTCCGTGCCCCGTGGATGCTGGTCAGGTGGTCGGCGGGGATGGGGCTGGGTCAGTTGCCGATCAGGGCGTTGTCGGCAATGGCGTGCATCAGGTGCCCGTCCAGCCGCAGCGTGATCTTGCGGCCGGCCCAGGCGAATCCGACCAGGTGGGCCTCGCCGGCGATGTTGACCTTGCCGTCCTTGGTCACGGTCCGGTCGATCTCCACCGCCCTGCCTTCGGGGAGAACAGGGGTGCCGTTGCGGCGCCGCAACGCGGGCCGGGCCGGTGGTGGGCCAGCGCGCCGGCCGCCCCGCATGGCCAGATGCCGCAGGTCCTCGGGCTGGAGCCGAGAGGACACGGTGCGCACCACGTGCCCATCCGCGGTGACGTGAACGCTGCGCAGATCGGCCCAGATCGTCACCAGCCGACCGGCCATAGACTCGTGCAGCGAGATCGCCTGCCGGCCGGAGGAGACGGTGAGCTGCCCGCTGGGCGGCACCCGCGCCTCGAACTCCACCGCAGCGCCTTCGACGGCGTCCAGGTCGACCGGCGCCGGTGGTTCGATCACGTCCACTAGCAGCGGGAGTAACTGTGGCAAGCTGTACTGAGCAGACTTGGGAAAGTATGCTCCTCGCTAGCGCACCGCGCGAGTGCTCATGGCGCAGTCGGCTTGTGTAGCCAGCACACGTCCCCAGGATACGGAAAGTCGCCGTGTGCGCGCATTTCATTACGCAGCCGGTCGAGTAGGGTGCTCTTTTCTCCGCTCCAAAGTACGAAGTCAGGGTAGTCAGCGATCAAATCTCCGGGCCGGATCCCTCGATCAATAAGTTCACCGACAAAGTCGACCGTAGCCTCGACGATCTGATCGAACGTCGCACCTTTGCCGAGGTGGCCGTTGACGGCGACGGCGACGTTGTGCAAAGGAACCCAGTCGTCGGTTGCGTACTTCGTGTAGTAGTCGAGATCTTCATCCCGGTTTTTCCCAGACACTGTTAAGCCTCACCCTTGCTGATGTGGAAGCGTTTGGCATCCAAGCCCTGAACTTCGTTGAGGTCGATTGTAGCGCCGCCTGAGTTACTGTACGAGCGATAGGTGACAGTCGATTTCGGGTCGTCGGATATTTGCCAGTACTCCAGCTGCCCTTTTGGGGTTTCAATCGTCTTGGTTGGCTCGCCCAGTCTGTCGTGCAACTGCTGCCGTAACTGGTTTAGATCCGCTTCCGGGATCAAGTAGACGCCCTTGCTGTCCTCGACGCCGGGAACCCGGCCATCCGGAGCCAGCACGGCATCGTGGACCGCTTTCGTCTTCTCTTCCGGTGTTTCCGGACGTCGGTTCGGGGACGCAGGCTCAGCGTGGCCACCGTCGGCGGGCCTGCCACCTTTTAGCATCCGGCCGGCGGCGCCGCCGACGAGGATGTTGCCGCCGATCTCGCCCAATGCTCGTCCGGTGTTGCCTTTTTCCCATTCGTCCCAGGCGACGAGGTTCTTCGCGGTGTCGACCGGGTTGGTGATGTTGTGCCAGGCAGCGGAGGCGATGTCGGTGAGCTGGGCGTGGTCGGGGTTGCCGGGGTCGGCGACGGCCAGCAGGAGGTCGGCTCCGGCGGAGGCGGTGGTGCTGACGCTGTTCCACATGCCGGCACCGAAGTCGAGCGCGTGTTCACCCCAGGACTTGTTCTCCGGCGCGGTGTCGGCTTCGGTATCGAGGATCGCGACGGCCTGATCACCTGCCGACGTGAGTTGCTGGCGCGCTCGGTTGAGGACCTCGCGGGCCGCTTGCCGGGTGGCCTCACCGGGATCGACGAACGGTCCGGGCGAGAGGCAGGTCGGGTTGCCGGCGGCGGCGTTGGCCTTGTTCTGGGCGGTGGCCTGCGCGACCGCGGCTTCGTGCTGCTGCTTGGCCTGCTGCGTTGCCGCGTTGCCTTCATTCCACAACCGGATCGCCTCCGCCGCTTGGCCTTGTGCCCAGCGCAGCGTCGCCGCATAGCCGTCGAGTGCGTCCGCGGCGGCGGTGAGCGCGTCCCCGGCTTTGATCCACTTGACCGGCTCGTAGTCGAATGCGTCGCGGAAGGCGTTGGCCGCCTCACCGGACCACGCGCCGGTATCAATGCTCTTGAGACCTTCACCGGCCCGCGTCGCCCGGTCGGCCCGGGCCCGCAGCACGCGCGCGTTCTCCTCGATCGCCTCAGGCTTGCCCTCTACCAGCGCGGCGGGGTCCTCGGTCTCCCCGAGCTCGGCCATCAGTCCTCAACCGCCTCGACAGCGGGATCCGGGAGCGTTCGAGCGGCAGCTGGTCGGTCTCCCGGTACTTCTGCGCCACCCGGTCAAGGCTGTCGGCGATGTCCTGCGCGTCGTCGTTGAGGTAGTCCAGCTCCTCACTCCACCGGGTGCAGAAGTTCATCAGCGCCGCGTGCAAGCCGCCATGGCCGTACAGCGACGTATCGCCACACAGCTCACGCAGTTCGACGTTGTCCTGGTCCCGCACGCTCTCGCTGATCCCGCGTGCCGCCTGTTCCAGCGCCTCGACCTCGACGTGCCAGCCCGGTCCGTCCATGCCTCCCCGCTCACCCCGACCACGTCACAGTCACCGTCGAGTCTAGAGCGACGACTCAGAGTGATGAGGCAGCTCAGCGAGACAGGACCTGCGCCGCATGCCAGGCGTTCTTGTCGTCACGGATCTCGACCCAGTCGCCGTGGCGAGCCACCAGCACGCAGTCCTTCTGCGGATCACTGCGCGTCGCCTGCCGGGTCTCTGCGAACGTCAGCGCGGCGTTCGACAGCCGGGCCCCGCTGCTTCGTACGCCTTGAACGCCTTCTTGACAGCTCGACCAAGTGCTGCAGCTGTTCGCGCATGGTCTCGGCGTCGCCCACACCCGACGCACGCATGAGTCCGACAACACGAACTGCAAGATCTGGCCTCCAGGGTGACACCGTCGATCTTCGGCTGGTCGGCATGCATGGCGCCCACATATGCCCTCGCACTGCAGCAGGCCGGGCACTCCGTGTCCGTGCTGTACGAGAGCTACGCCTCGTTGTTCCTGGACGGTGGCGAGGCAACCGTGCTGCAGCAGGTACCAGCGGCCCTCGGGGCATATCGCACGTGAGCTCGTCCCGCCGTACGTCACCGTGGCCGGGCATTGGCCGGAGACGGCCGGAGAGGGCCGGATACCAAAAGAACCCGCCCCTACCGGCGTTTCCGCTGGTGGGGGCGGGTTCGTGCACCTCAGATGAGGGCGCCCTCGGCAGGATTCGAACCTGCGACACCTGCCTCCGGAGGGCAGTGCTCTATCCACTGAGCTACGAGGGCCCATCGCCGTGCGACTTCCCGAAGCCTACCGCATGCCCTCGGCGGCCCTCACCGGGTGGTCGGGTTCGAGGGACGGCAGGTCACGGATCCCGAACTCGCGCCGCAGCACGTCGGCTGCCGCGTAGTAGCCGGCCATGCCGTGCACGCTGGGTCCGGGGGGTGTCGACGCCGAGCACAGGTACACGCCACCCAGCGGCGTCCGGTACGGGTGCCAGCGCGGGGCGGGGCGGAACAGCATCTGCGGCACCGTCACCGCCCCGCCCGCGATGTCGCCGCCCACGTAGTTGGGGTTGTAGTCCGCCAGCTCGGCGGCCGGGATCCCGCGGCGGGCGAGCACGGTGTCGGAGAACCCGGGCGCGTACCGCTCGATACGCGCCCGCACCAGCTCGGCCGGGTCGGTGCGGTCGCCGTTGGGCACGTGGGAGTAGGCCCAGACCGGGCGCCTGCCGCCCCGGGCGCGGCTCGGGTCGGCCACGGCGGGATCGACCACCAGGGTGAACGGATGCGCGGCGGGCGCCCCGTTCGCGACCGCGGTCTCGTGCGCGAACACGTCGCGCTCGTCCTCGCCAAGGTGCACGGTGCCGGCGGCGGCCAGCTCGGGGTCCGCCCACGGGATCGGCTCCGACACCAGGAAGTCCACCTTCGCCGCGCCGGGTCCGTACCGCCAGCGTTCCAGCCGCCGCCGGTAGCGCCGCGGCAGCCACGGCCCGGCCAGGTCCAGCAGCACGCGGGGGCTCACGTTCAGCAGCACCGCCTTCGCTCGCGCCAGCTCCCGCAGGTCTGTCACCGGCGCCACGGTGTGCACGACCCCGCCGTGCGCGACCAGGTCGGCGGCCATGGCGTCGGCGATGCGCTGGCTCCCGCCGCGCGGCACCGGCCACCCGCTGCCGTGCGCCAGGTGCCCGAGCAGCATCGCGACCGCCCCGCCCGGCAGGCTGGGCAGCGGACCCAGCGAGTGCGCCGCCACCCCCGCCAGCAGGCCCGGCGCCACGCGCCCGGAGAACCAGCGCCCGGCCAGCCCGGTGCCGTGGGCGAGCACGCGCGAGCCGAGCAGCCACGGCACCGAAGGGTCGGCGGGCAGCCGTCGCTGGTCGGAGAGGAACAGGTCCACGATCGGCCCGCTGTGCTCCAGCAGCGGCTCCATCAGCCGCCGCCAGCGCGGGCCGTCGGCACCGAGCCCGGCACACGTCCGGTCCAGGCTGTGGTACGCGACGCCGGGCGGCCCGCCGGGGAACGGGTGCGCGTAGCTGGCCTCCGGCTGCAGCAGGTCGACTCCCCGCGCGCCGAGGTCGAACTCGCGGAAGAACCGCGACGCGGCCGCCATCGGGTGCACGGCGGAGCACAGGTCGTGCACCACGTCGTCGTCGAACAGCGCCCGCGACCGGAGCCCGCCGCCGACCGTGTCCCCGGCCTCGAACACGTGCACCGACAGCCCGGCCCGCGCGAGGACGACCCCCGCGGCCAGGCCGTTCGGTCCCGATCCGACGATGGCGACATCCACGTCCCCGACGCTACGCGCCCGTTTGCGCGCCCGAGTGCGGGGAAAGCCCGATCGAGGGATGGCCGGGCGGCGCGTTCTCGCTACGTTGTCGATGTCAGGTGAGCCTCACCTGTATTGCAAGTATGCGCATGTCACTATATGTTTCTCGGGTTCCCGACCGAAGGAGGCGTTGCGATGGGCCATGGCCACGGGCACGGATCCGCGCTCCCCGCCGCGGGCAGCGCCTCCAGCCGGTACGTCCGCAGGCTCGCGGCGGCGCTCGCCATCGGCGCCACCTTCATGGTCCTGCAGTTCGTCGTCGCGCTGGCCACCTCGTCGCTGGCCCTGCTCTCCGACGCCGCGCACATGTTCACCGACGTTCTCGGCGTCGGTCTCGCGCTGCTGGCGATCGTGCTCGGCAGGCGCAGCACACCCACGTTCACCCGCACGTTCGGCATGTACCGCGCCGAGGTGCTCGCGGCGCTGGCCAACGCGGTGCTGCTGTTCGGCGTCGCGGGCTACGTCGTGTACGAGGCCATCGACCGGCTCGGCGACCCGCCTGCCGTGCCGGGCCTGCCCGTCCTGCTCGTCGCGGTGGCCGGGCTCGCGGCCAACGTCGTCTCGTTCCTGCTGCTGCGCGACGGCGCCAAGGAGAGCCTCAACGTCCGCGGCGCCTACCTCGAGGTGCTCGCCGACATGATCGGTTCGATCGGCGTCATCGTCAGCGCCGTGGTGACGCTCACGACGGGATGGCGCTACGCCGACCCGCTCGTCGGTGTGGCGATCGGACTGTTCGTGCTGCCGAGGACCGTCGTCCTGGCCGGGCGCGCGCTGCGGATCCTCTTCCAGCACGCGCCGCACGGCGTGGACGTGGAACGGATCAACGCCGAGCTGGCCGCCCTGCCCGGCGTCGAGGACGTGCACGACCTGCACGTCTGGACGCTCACCTCCGGCATGGAGGTGGCGTCGGCCCACCTGACGATCGAGCCGGACGCCGACTCGGCCGGGGTGCTCTCGGCGGCGCGCGACCTGCTCGCACGGGACCACGCGATCGAGCACGCGACCCTGCAGGTGGAACCGCGCGAGGCCGCCCGGCGCTGCGAGCAGCTGTCCTGGTAGGTCAGGGGTACGGCAGGGGTTCCGCGTCCCGCTCCGCGAGCAGCCGCCGCATCAGGTCCATTTCCGCGCCCTGTGACGTCAGCATGCTCTGGGCCAGCGTGCGGACCGCGGGAACCGCCGCGTGGTCGCGGGCGTACTCGGCCATGTCGGCGCCGCCCTGGTGGTGCCGCAGCATCAGCTGAAGGAACTTCACGTCCAGTTCTGCGCCGGAGAGGGAGCGCATCTGCTCCATCTCCGCGCTGGTCGCCATGCCCGGCATCGGCGCGTCCCCGGAAGCCTGCTCGGGCGCGGCGTGGCCGTGCGCGTGCCCGTCCGGGCCCGCCATCCACGTCATGTACTCGCCGAGCGCCTGCTCGGGCTGGCCCCAGAGCATCAGCCAGCCCTTCATCCGGCCGATCTGCTCCAGCTGGGTGCTGCCGATGTCGAACGCCAGCTGCCGGATCGCCGGATCGTCGGTGTGCGCCCTCGCCCAGTTGGCCATCGAGACGGCTTGCTCGTGGTGCAGCGCCATGTCCTGGGAAAAGCCGACGCTCACCGAACCCGCCTGCGGCGTCGCGGCGGGTTCGTCCCGGAACGTCTCGGTGAGCATCATCCCGCCCGTCGCACCCACCAGCAGGAGGGCGAGGGCGGCACCCAGGTAGATCACCCAGCGTGACCACGCGGGCCGGGGATCGGCGGTGTCCGGCTCCGGCACGGTCTCGGTCTCCGTGCCGGACTCCGCTTCCGTACTCACGGTCCGATCAGCCCTCCGAGCCCTGGCCGGGCTGCTGCTCGCCCATCTGCTGCGCGCTCTCCGAACCCTGGTAGTCCATCGGCTTGGCGTCCGGGCCCGGCGGCTCCGGGTTGAACGGCGGCGGGTTGTCGGGATCGAACATGCCCGCGCCGAGCGCGTCACAGGACGCGCCGACCTCGGGGTAGGTGTTCGGGTTGCGCCGCAGCGCCGCGATGAACTGGTCGATGCGCTCGTCCTCGGCGCTGTCGACCTTGAGCTGGTGCCCCCACGACTGCAGCGAGATCGGCGATTCCAGCCCGGGGTAGGGCGACATCATGGTGTACGGCTTGCCGTCCACGCGGGCCTTGAGCAGCTCGAGCGCCTCGCCCTTGATCTGGTCGGGGTTGTAGGCGATCCACACGGCCCCGTGCTCCAGCGAGTGCACCATGTTCTCGCTGCGCACGCCCTGCTCGTAGACGGTGCCGGTGCACGCGGCCCAGTAGCCGTCGTGCGGCCCGCCGAACGGCGGCGTCTCGTCGTAGGCGACCCGTTCCGTCGGCAGCACGTGGGCTCCGCCCTCGTAGCCCTTGATCTCGACGCCTTGGATGTCCTTGGCCGGGTCCGGGTTCTCCGCGGACGGCGCGAACGCGGCGGCCGCCTCCTCGCGGGCCCGCTGCTCGCGCTTGTCGGCCGAGGCCACCCAGTAGTAGCCGAACACGCCGGCGGCCAGGAGCAGGATCCCGACGACGGCCATGATGGTGCCCCAGGGGGTGTGCTTCTGTTTCACCACCGAGCCGCGCGCCGCCTTGACGGCACCACTCTTGCGTGCCCCTTTTTTCTTCGTGCCGCTACCCATGGCTCCCGCGTTTCGTCGGACGTGGAATTGGCGTGCTCGTGCCTGGTCTGCCAGTGTAGGGAGCACGTGTCTACTCGGTGTCAACGGCCACCGGGCGGCCCCGTCGGGCGGTCACGGACCGTCGCGCCCGCGGCCGTACACTCGCCTGGTGACTCCCGCCGCTCTCGCCGACCTCGTTCGTTCGTCCGCCGTGCAGGTGCTGACCGCGCGTGGCCTCGACCACAGCGTGCTGCCCGACCCCGTGACGATCGAGCGACCGCGCAACCCCGAGCACGGAGACTACGCCACCAACCTGGCCCTCCAGGTAGCGAAGAAAGTAGGACTGGCGCCCCGGGAGCTCGCCGAGGCGCTCGCCGCGGAGCTGACCGCCGCCGAGGGCATCGCCTCGGCCGAGGTCGCCGGTCCCGGTTTCCTGAACCTCCGGCTCGCCGCGGACGCGCAGGGTGAGCTCGTGCGGCGGGTCCTGTCCGCGGGCCGGGACTACGGCCGCGGCGACGCGCTCGCGGGCACGCGGATCAACCTGGAGTTCGTCTCGGCCAACCCGACCGGGCCGATCCACCTCGGCGGCACGCGCTGGGCCGCCGTCGGCGACGCGCTCGGCAGGCTGCTGGCCGCGCAGGGCGCCGAGATCACGCGCGAGTACTACATCAACGACGCCGGGGCGCAGATCGACCGGTTCGCCCGGTCGCTGATCGCGGCGGCGCTGGGCGAGCCCGCCCCCGAGGACGGCTACGCGGGCAGCTACATCAACGACATCGCCGCCGAGGTCCTGCGCAAGGAGCCCAGCGCGCTCACCAAACCGGAGGACGAGCGGCACGCGATCTTCCGGCAGGCCGGGGTCAGCCTGATGCTGGAGGAGATCAAGCGGACCCTGCACGAGTTCGGCACCGACTTCGATGTCTTCTTCTCCGAGGCCTCGCTGCACGAGTCGGGATCCGTGGCGGAGGTGGTCGAGCGGCTGAAGGAGGCGGGCAGCCTCTACTTCGCCGACGACGCGTGGTGGCTGCGCTCGACCGACCACGGTGACGACAAGGACCGGGTGGTGCTCAAGAGCGACGGCACCCCGGCCTACATCGCGGCCGACATCGCCTACCTGCGCGACAAGTTCGAGCGCGGTTTCGACCTGTGCATCTACATGCTCGGCGCCGACCACCACGGCTACATCCCGCGGCTCAAGGCGGCGGCCGCGGGGCTCGGCCACGACCCCGGCGCGGTCGAGGTGCTCATCGGCCAGCTCGTCAACCTGGTCAGCGGGGGCAAGCCGGTCCGGATGAGCAAGCGCGCGGGCAACGTCGTGACGCTGGAGGACCTGGTCGAGGCCGTGGGCGTGGACGCCGCGCGGTACGAGCTGTGCCGATACTCGGTGGACTCCATCCTGGACATCGACCTCGACCTGCTGCGCAAGCACACCAACGAGAACCCGGTGTTCTACGTCCAGTATGCCCACGCCCGGCTGGCCTCGTTGCAGCGCAACGCGGCCGAGCTGGGCCTGCGGACCCAGGCCGACGCGGACCTCGGCCTGCTCACGCATCCGAGGGAAGGCGACCTGATCCGCACGATCGGGGAGTTCCCCACCGTGCTCAGGAAGGCGGCCGAGCTGCGCGAACCGCACCGCGTCGCCCGCTACCTCGAGTCGCTCGCGTCGGCGTACCACAAGTTCTACGACGTGGCGCGCGTCCTGCCGCAGGGTGACGAGGAGGCGACTCCGCTCACCCACGCGCGGCTGGCGCTGTGCGAGGCCGCCCGCCAGGTGCTCGCCAACGGACTGTCCCTGCTCGGGGTCTCCGCCCCGGAACGGATGTAGTGAACGGCTATGTGCGCTCACCCCGCGGGGCCCCGGCATGCCGAGGTTTACCCGCACGTCGACCAGGCCGGTTTTCCACCGTCCACTTCGGAGGAACTGGACCGGCTTTACCCGAAGGTGTGGCCCCGCAACGCCTACCGCGCGCCCGACGGCGTGGTGCGGATCGCGGGCGTGGACGTCCGGGAACTGGCCCGGACGTACGGCACGCCGCTGTTCGTGATCGACGAGGCCGACTTCAAGTCCCGGTGCGCCGAGTACGCCGAGGCGTTCGACGACCCGGCGCTCGTGCACTACGCGAGCAAGGCGTTCCTGTGCACGGAGATCGCCCGCTGGGTGGCGGCACAGGGGCTGAGCCTCGACATCTGCAGCGGCGGTGAGCTCGCGATCGCGCAGCGCGCGGACTTCCCGCCCGAGCGGATCACCTTCCACGGCAACAACAAGTCCACCGCCGAACTGGAGGCCGCCGTCGAGGCCGGCGTGGGCACGATCGTGCTCGACTCGTTCTTCGAGATCGCCCGCCTCTCCGACGTGGCGGCCCGGCACGGCATCACGCAGAAGGTGCTGGTGCGCGTCACGGTCGGCGTCGAGGCACACACCCACGAGTTCATCGCCACCGCGCACGAGGACCAGAAGTTCGGCTTCTCGCTCGCCGCGGGCAACGCCGCGGAAGCGGTCCGGCGCGTCCTGAACGCCCCTTCGCTGGAACTCGTCGGCCTGCACAGCCACATCGGCTCGCAGATCTTCGACGCCGACGGCTTCGAGGTGGCGGCCCGGCGTGTCATCGGCCTGATCGCGGAGCTGGCGAAGGAGCACGGCGACGAGCTCGTCCAGCAGTTGTCCACAGTAGACCTCGGTGGCGGCTTCGGCATCGCCTACACCGACCGGGACAACCCGCCGCCGCCCGCGCAGATGATCACGCAGATCCGCGAGATCGTCCGCAAGGAGTGCGAGTTCGCCGGCCTGCCGGTGCCCCGCATCGCGGGCGAGCCCGGCCGCGCCATCGCGGGTCCGGGCACGGTGACGCTGTACGAGGTCGGCACCGTCAAGGACGTCGCGCTCGGTGACGACGCCGTGCGCCGGTACGTCAGCGTTGACGGCGGCATGAGCGACAACATCCGCACCGCGCTCTACGACGCCGCCTACGACTGCAGGCTCGTGTCCCGCGCCAGCGACGACGGCCAGCCGCAGCAGGTCGGGGCCGCGCTGTCCCGAGTCGTGGGAAAGCACTGTGAGTCCGGCGACATCGTGGTCCGCGACTGCTGGCTGCCCGACACCCTTGCCCCCGGCGACCTGCTCGCGGTGGCGGCGACCGGTGCGTACTGCTACTCGATGGCCAGCAACTACAACCGGCAGCCGCGGCCGGCCGTGGTCGCGGTCCGCAACGGCAGTGCCCGCCTGCTGCTGCGGCGGGAGACGAACGAGGACATGCTGCGCTTGGAGGTGTCGTGAGCGACGAACGCGTCAGGGTCGCCCTGCTCGGCTGCGGAACGGTCGGCAGCGAGGTGACGCGCGTGCTCCTCGACGAGGCCGACGAGCTGGCCGCCAGGGTGGGCGCCCCGGTCGAGCTCGCCGGGATCGCCGTGCGCCGCCCCGACAAGCATCCCGAGCTGCCGCAGGAGCTGCTCACCAACGACGCGGGCGCGCTCGTCGAGTCGGACGTCGACATCGTCGTCGAGCTGATCGGCGGGATCGAGCCCGTGCGCGGCTGGCTGCTGACCGCCCTGCGCAAGGGCAGGTCCGTGGTGACCGCCAACAAGGCGCTGCTCTCGGAGCACTCGGCCGAGCTCGCCGAGGCGGCCGACCTCTCCGGCGCGGACCTGTACTACGAGGCCTCGGTGGCCGGTGCCATCCCGCTGCTGCGGCCGCTGCGCGAGTCGCTGGCCGGTGACCGGATCACCCGCGTGATGGGCATCGTCAACGGGACCACGAACTACATCCTGTCCGCGATGGACGCCACCGGAGCCGGGTACGCCGAGACCCTCGACGAGGCGAGCAGGCTGGGCTACGCGGAGGCCGACCCGACCGCCGACGTCGACGGCTACGACGCGGCGTCCAAGGCGGCGATCCTCGCGTCGCTGGCCTTCCACACCCGCGTGACGGCCTCCGACGTGCACCGCGAGGGCATCGCCGGGATCACCGCCTCCGACATCGCGGCCGCCCGGCTGCTGAACCGGACCGTCAAGCTCCTCGCCATCTGCGAGCGGGTCACGGCCGACGACGGAACCGAGTCGGTCTCCGCGCGCGTGCACCCGGTGATGATCCCGCGCAGTCACCAGCTGGCCGGGGTGAACGGCGCGTTCAACGCCGTGTACGTCGAGGCCGACGCCGCGGGCGAGCTGATGTTCTACGGCCAGGGCGCGGGTGGCGCGCCGACGGCGAGCGCGGTGCTCGGCGACCTGGTCGCCGCCGCGCGCAACCGGGTCGCGGGCGGCCGGGGTCCACGCGAGTCCGCGCACGCGGCGCTGCCGGTCCGGCCGATGGGCCAGACCCCGACGCGGTACCACATCAGCCTCGACGTGGCCGACCGCGCGGGTGTGCTGGCGCAGGTGGCGCAGGCGTTCGCCACGCACGACGTGAGCATCGCGGCGGTGCGCCAGCGGGACCGCAACTCCACCGCGAGCCTCGTCATCGTCACGCACTCGGCGCCGGACGCGGCGCTGCGGGCGACGGTGGACGAGATCGGCAAGCTCGACGTCGTGCGTGAGGTCGTGAGCGTGATGCGGGTGGAAGGCGAGGACTCGTGAAGTTCGGCACCGACCCGGGCTGGCCGGGCATCATCAACGCCTACCCCTCGCGGATCCCCGTCCCGGAGGGCGCGGAGGTCGTCACGCTCGGCGAGGGCAACACGCCGCTGCTGGCCGCGCCGCATCTGTCCGAGCTCACCGGCTGCTCGGTCTTCCTCAAGGTGGAGGGCGCCAACCCCACCGGGTCCTTCAAGGACCGGGGGATGACCGTGGCCATCACGCACGCGCTCGCCAGCGGGCTGCGGGCGGTGATCTGCGCGTCCACCGGCAACACGTCGGCCTCCGCGTCCGCCTACGCCGCGCGTGCGGGACTGACGAGTGCCGTGCTCGTGCCGCAGGGCAAGATCGCGCTCGGCAAGATGGCGCAGGCCGTGCTGCACGGCGCCCGGATCCTGCAGGTCGACGGCAATTTCGACGACTGCCTCGAACTCGCGCGCAAGACGGCGGCCGACTACCCGGTGACGCTGGTGAACTCGGTCAACCCCGTGCGCCTCGTCGGGCAGAAGAGCGCCGCGTGGGAGATCTGCGACGTGCTGGGGGAGGCCCCGGACGTCCACTGCCTTCCGGTCGGCAACGCGGGGAACATCACCGCGTACTGGGCCGGGTACACCGAGTACGCCGCCGACGGTGTGGTGGACAACACACCGCGCATGTTCGGGTTCCAGGCCGAGGGCGCGGCGCCGCTCGTGCACGGCGAGCCGGTGCCGTGCCCGGAGACCGTGGCGACCGCCATCCGCGTCGGCAGTCCCGCGTCGTGGGACTCGGCGGTCAAGGCGCGCAACGCCAGCGGCGGCCTGTTCGAGGCGGTCTCCGACGAGCGGATCCTCGACGCCTACCGGCTGCTCGCCCGGCGCGAGGGCGTGTTCGTGGAGCCCGCTTCGGCCACGAGCGTCGCGGGTCTGCTGGTCACCGCGGCCGACGGCAGGCTGCCGCGCGGGTCCACCGTCGTGTGCACGGTGACCGGGCACGGGCTCAAGGACCCGGCCACCGCGCTGGAGGGCAACGTCGAGGTGGAACCACTCTCGGTGGACCCGAGAGCCGTCGCCGCGGCGCTGGAGCTGTCGTGACGAGCCTCCGCGTCACGGTTCCGGCCTCGACCGCGAACCTCGGCCCCGGCTTCGACACGCTGGGCATGGCGCTCGGCCTGCGCGACGTCGTCGAGGTGCTGGTCACCGAGCCGGGACTGAAGGTCGAGGTCCTGGACGCGGGCGCGGGCGATGTCGGCGACGTGCCCACCGACGGGACGCACCTGGTGGTGCGCGCGCTGCGGCGGGCCTGCGAGCACCTCGGCGTCGAGATGCCGGGGCTGCACCTGCGCTGCCACAACGCGATCCCGCACGCGCGGGGGCTCGGCTCGTCGGCGGCCGCCGTGGTCGCCGGCGTCGCCGCGGGCTACGCGCTGGCCGGACGCGGCCTCGACGACACGGTGCTGCAGCTGGCCGCCGAGTTCGAGGGGCACGCCGACAACGCCGCCGCCAGCCTGCACGGGGGTGTCGCGATCGCGTGGCGCGCGGACGGCCGGTACCACGCCGAACGGGTCGAACCGCACCCGGCGCTGCGCCCGGTGGTCGCGGTGCCCGCCGAGCGGTCGTCCACCCACGCGACGCGGGGGCTGCTGCCGGAGCGGGTTCCGCACGCCGACGCCGCGTTCACCGCGGGCCGCGCCGCGCTCGCCGTGCACGCCCTCACCGCGCGGCCGGACCTGCTGCTGCCCGCCACCGAGGACCGGCTGCACCAGGACTACCGCGAGCCCGCGTACCCCGCCAGCCTGCGGCTGCTGCGTGACCTGCGGGAACGGGGGGTGCCCGCGACGATCTCCGGCGCGGGGCCGACCGTGCTCGCGCTCACGACGACGGGAATACTCCCCCCGGGCACCGTTGTTGACGGATTCGAGGTCACCGAGCTGCCCGTCGATCCGATCGGCGTGCAGGTGACCGCCGGAGAGTGAGGCACGCCACGCAGGGGGTGGTTGTTGCACCACGACCCCCGGCGGTCTACCCTCGGGGGCGTTCGGTCATCGTGCACATTCCGCACCCGGTGCTGGTCCCGGGGTCTTCCCGGATCACATCTTTCGTCAATCCGACGGGCTTCCGGTAGCCACGATGGTCGGCTCAATCCCCGTGCTGGCGGTTCCGCCGCTGTGACTCGCACGTCTCAGCCCGAGCCGGTTCGCACGGGGAACTAGAACGCCGTCTCGCAATTCGGACGCGGGCGGCGGTCCGCTGGTCCACCGTGGAGGCGTGGATCGGTCAGGAAGGACATGTGTGAGCAACACCGATCTTTTGAGCGGCGACGTGAACACCCAGGCTGAAACGTCGGGTGCCGGGGAGCAGACGCCGCAGTCCAATGGTGCCGTCGCGGCGCCGAAGCGGCGTCCGGGCGGGCTGTCCGGCATGGTCATCGCCGACCTGCGGGCACTGGCCGGTGAACTGGGCATCAGCGACACCACGGGTATGCGTAAGGGTGATCTGATCGCCGCGATCAGGGAGCGTCAGGGCAAGTCGAAGCGGGGCCGCCAGGACGAGGGCGAGGCACTGCCGCTCGAAGGGGTCGAGCAGGCCGGCAAGCAGAAGGCCGCGGAGGCGACGCGGACTCCGGCCGAGGCACCCGCCGCGAAGCAGGCCACCGAGCAGCCCGAGCGGCCGACGTCCGGCTCGGAGCAGAAGCAGGCGGAGAAGTCGGCAAGGGACTCCGCCGCTCCCGCCCAGCCGCAGCAGGACGAGGGCCAGCCGGCCGAGGAGGGCGGCCGCAACCGGCGCCGCCGTGGTGGCTCCGGCCGCCAGTCCGGCGGCGGCTCCGGCTCCGACTCCGGCAACCAGGGCGGCCAGGGCAACCAGCAGGCTCAGCAGGGCGGCCAGCAGCGTGGCGGCGGCGAGGGCAAGCAGGGCAACAACCAGCGCGGCCAGCAGGGTCAGCAGGGTCAGCAGGGCGGCGACGAGGACGACGAGCGCGGCGGCAGGCGCGGCAGGCGCTTCCGGGACCGGCGCCGTCGCGGCGGTCGCGGCGAGGGGTCGGGCGGTCCCGACACCGAGATCCGCGAGGACGACGTGCTGCTGCCCGTCGCGGGCATCCTCGACGTGCTGGACAACTACGCGTTCGTCCGCACGTCCGGCTACCTGGCCGGGCCGAACGACGTGTACGTCTCGCTGTCGCTCGTGCGCAAGTACGGGCTGCGCCGGGGGGACGCCATCACCGGCGTCGTCCGCCAGCCGAGGGAGGGCGAGCAGCAGCGGCAGAAGTTCAACCCGCTGGTGCGCGTCGACTCGATCAACGGCCTGGACTCCGAGGTGGCCAAGAAGCGGCCCGAGTTCCACAAGCTGACGCCGCTGTACCCCAACGAGCGGCTGCGGCTGGAGACCTCGCCGAACAAGCTGACGACCCGGGTCATCGACCTGGTGATGCCGGTCGGCAAGGGGCAGCGTGCGCTGATCGTCTCGCCGCCGAAGGCGGGCAAGACGACGATCCTGCAGGACATCGCCAACGCGATCAGCACGAACAACCCCGAGTGCCACCTGATGGTCGTGCTCGTGGACGAGCGGCCGGAAGAGGTCACCGACATGCAGCGGTCGGTGAACGGCGAGGTCATCGCCTCGACGTTCGACCGCCCGCCGTCGGACCACACCTCGGTCGCCGAGCTGTCCATCGAGCGGGCGAAGCGCCTCGTGGAGATGGGGCACGACGTGGTCGTGCTGCTCGACTCGATCACCCGCCTCGGCCGTGCCTACAACCTGGCGGCGCCTGCCTCGGGCCGGATCCTGTCGGGTGGTGTCGACTCGACGGCGCTGTTCCCGCCCAAGCGGTTCCTCGGCGCGGCCCGCAACATCGAGGACGGCGGCTCGCTGACGATCTTCGCCACGGCGATGGTCGAGACCGGCTCGACCGGTGACACGGTGATCTTCGAGGAGTTCAAGGGCACCGGCAACGCCGAGCTCAAGCTCGACCGCAAGATCGCCGAGCGGCGCGTGTTCCCCGCGGTGGACGTCAACCCGTCCGGCACCCGCAAGGAGGAGCTGCTGCTCTCGCCCGACGAGCTGGCGGTCACGCACAAGCTGCACCGGGTGCTGCACGCGCTCGACTCGCAGCAGGCGATCGACCTCCTGCTCGACCGGCTGCGCAAGACGAAGACCAACATCGAGTTCCTGATGCAGGTCTCCAAGACCGCGCCCGGTACCGACGACGACTGACCCCTTCACCGCGCAGTGGGGTCGTGAGTGGGAAACGTTGTTCTAACCACTCGGAACACTCACGACCCCCGGCGCGTTGAAACCCAGGTCAGCGCGTCTGGCAGAATTCATCCGCTGAAGTCCGGCACCGGTTCACCCCGCGGGACGGGGACCCGGCGGCCATCGAGAGAGGACCCCATGAAGAGCGGTATCCACCCCGAGTACGTGACCACCACGGTGACCTGCGGCTGCGGCAACACGTTCACCACCCGCAGCACCAAGGAGACGGGCTCGATCCACGTCGAGATCTGCTCCAACTGCCACCCGTTCTACACGGGCAAGCAGAAGATCATGGACACCGGTGGCCGGGTCGCCCGCTTCGAGGCCCGCTACGGCAAGCGCGCCAAGAAGTCCGGCTCCCAGTAGCTTCGCCGACGGCGCCCGCACCTGCCCCCGCGGCAGGGCGGGCGCCGTTTGTCTGTGCAGAGAGACCGCCCGGCCGAGGCCAGGCCTGAAAGCGAAGGACCATCCGTGGACTCGAGTTCGCTGCGAGGGCTGCTCGACGAGTACGCCGAGCTGGAGGAACAGCTCGGCGACCCGTCCGTGCACGCCGACCAGGCGCGCGCCCGCACGCTGGGCCGCCGCTATGCCGAACTCGCGCCCGTCGTCAAGACGCTCGGCGAACTGGACGCCGCACGGTCGGACCTGGCCGCGGCCCGCGAGCTGGCCGCGGAGGACCCGGCGTTCGCTGCCGAGGCCGAGGAGCTCGCCGCGCGTATCCCGGCGCTGGAGACGAAGCTGACCGAGCTGCTCCTGCCCCGCGACCCGTACGACACCTCCGACGTGGTCATGGAGATCAAGTCGGGGGAGGGCGGCGAGGAGTCCGCGCTGTTCGCGGGCGACCTGCTGCGCATGTACCTGCGCTTCGCCGAGCGGCAGGGCTGGAAGGCCGAGGTGCTCGACGCCACCGAGTCCGACCTCGGCGGGTACAAGGACGTGACGCTGTCGGTCAAGGGCAGGAGCGCCGAAGCCGACGGCGTGTGGTCCCGGCTGAAGTTCGAGGGCGGCGTGCACCGGGTGCAGCGCGTGCCCGCCACCGAGTCACAGGGCCGCATCCACACCTCCGCCGCCGGCGTACTCGTGTACCCGGAGCCGGAGGAGGTCGAGGTCGAGCTCGACCCGAACGACCTGCGCATCGACGTGTTCCGGTCCTCGGGGCCCGGTGGCCAGAGCGTGAACACCACCGACTCCGCCGTGCGGGTCACGCACCTGCCCACCGGCATCGTGGTGTCCTGCCAGAACGAGAAGTCGCAGATCCAGAACCGCGCCAGGGCGATCCAGGTGCTGCAGGCGCGCCTGCAGGCGATCGCCGAGGAGGAGGCCGCGGCCAAGCAGGCCGACGCGCGCCGCTCCCAGGTGCGCACCGTGGACCGCTCCGAGCGCGTCCGCACCTACAACTTCCCGGAGAACCGCATCTCCGACCACCGGGTCAACTACAAGGCGTACAACCTGGACCAGGTCCTCGACGGCGACCTGTCCGGCGTCCTCGACGCGCTGCTCGCCGCCGACCGGGAGGAACGCCTCTCCGCGGCCCAGGCGGTCTGAACGGGCGGCCTCGTCCGCGTCGCGGTGCTCACGCGTGCCGCCCGAGGAACCCGGTGATCGCCGCGAGCCAGGCCTCCGGCGCCTCCGCGCCGATCGCGTGCCCGGCCTCGATCTCGGCCAGCTCGGCGCCGGGGATGCCGGCGGCCAGCTCGCGGGAGAGTCCTGGCCCGACGAGCGTGTCGAGCGTGGTCGCGACCACCAGCGTCGGCACCGAGATCGCGGCGAGCTCCGCTCGCGTGTCGACGGTGCCGACGAGCGCGACCTGTTCCGGGCTGCCCTCGGGGATCGACCCGGCGAGCTCCGCCACCGCCTGTTCCAGCCGCTCCGGGGACAGGGCGGCGAGCGCGCGTTCCCCGCTCGCGACGAGCGTGAGGAAGCGGGCCAGCGGCGCGCGGTCCTCGTGCCCGAGCAACTCCGACCACACCCTGGTGGCCAGCCGCAGCCGGTTGTCCGGGCGGGCCAGCCCCGACGTCAGCACCAGGCCGGTCACCCGCCCGGGATGGCGCGTGGCGGCCCGGACCGCGACCGCCGTGCCCAGTGAGTAGCCGAGGATCGCGAACCGCTCGACGCCGCTGTCCACGGCCGCGTGCACCAGCTGGTCGGCGAGACCGTCGAGGGTGAGGCCGCCGGCGGCGCGCGGGGTCGCTCCGCTGCCGGGATAGTCGGCGCCGACCACCGTGTGGTGGCGCGCCAGCTCGTCGATGATCGGTCCGAAGTTCGCCTCGACACCGCCGCCCGCGCCGTGCGCGAGCAGCAGCCCGGGACCCGAGCCGCGGACCGTGCGGGAGAAATGTTCGGTCATGCCGCGACGTTAGGAGCTGACATCGGTGTCAACGTCAACTCGCGAGGTGAGGCGGACCATGCTGATCGGGGAACTGGCCAGGCGAACCGGGGTGAGCCCCCGGCTGTTGCGGTACTACGAGCAGCAGGGCCTGCTCGACAGCGCACGCGGGCCGAACGGTTACCGGCACTTCGGCGACGACGCGGTGACGACGGTGCGGCAGATCAGGGCGCTGCTGGCGGCGGGGCTGTCCACCGACGTGATCCGCACGGTGCTGCCGTGCGCGCGGGGCACGGCCCCCGAGCTGGAGTACTGCCCGGAGCTGGTCCGCACCCTCAGCGACGAGCTGGCTGACCTCGACTCCCGCATCGACACGCTGCGCCGGTCGCGGGAGTCGCTCGCGGCGTTCCTCCCCGTTCCCGGATGACGGATATGCCAGGGTGGGGTGCGTGAAGAGACAGCCACTGCGTCTGGCGATCCTGGAGGCGACGCGGATCCTCGAGGACGCGGGAGTGGCGTCCCCCAGAGCCGACGCCGAGCTGATCGCCGCTCACGTGCTCGGCGTCGAGCGCGGGCGCCTGCCGCTCGTGCCGCTGGTGGACCCGCCGGTGGTGGAGGCGATCCGGCAGCTCGTCGTGCAGCGCGCCAAGCGCGTGCCGCTGCAGCACCTCACCGGCTGGGCGGCCATCGGGGACATCGCCGTCGACGTCGGTCCCGGCGTCTTCGTTCCCCGCCCGGAGACCGAGCTGCTCGTCGAGTGGGGGCTCAAGCTGCTCAAGGGCCGGGAGTACCCCGTGGTGGTGGACCTGTGCACCGGCTCGGGGGCGCTGGCGCTCGCCGTCGCGCACGCGCGGCCGGACGCCGTCGTCTACGCGGTGGACGTGGACACCAACGCGCTCGCGTGGGCGCGGCACAACGCCGACGCCCGCGCCGAGGAAGGGGACACGCCGATCCGGCTCTACTCCGGTGACGTCACCGACCCGACCGTGTTCGCGGAGCTGGACGGGCTCGTCGACCTGGTGCTGTGCAACCCGCCGTACGTGCCGCAGGGCACCTCCGTGCCGCCCGAGGTGGCCGACCACGACCCGCCGCAGGCCGTGTTCGCCTCCGGGGGCGGGCTGGACATCATCCGGCACGTGGTCTCGGCCGCCGCCCGCCTGCTGCGGCCGGGCGGGGGCGTGGCCATCGAGCACGACGACTCGCACGGCAGGGCGGTGCCCGCGCTGCTGTCCGCCCGCCGGGTGCTGACCGACGTCGAGAGCCACACCGACCTCGCCGGTCGCCCCCGGTTCGCCACCGCGCTGCGGGCGATAAGCTCCAGCGCATGAGCACGGTTTACGACTGCGGCCAGCCGGAGACCAGGGCGGACGGGCTGCGCGCTGCCGCGTCGGCGGTGCGTTCGGGAAGGCTCGTCGTGCTGCCGACCGACACGGTGTACGGCATCGGCTGCGACGCGTTCGACGGCGGCGCGGTCCGGTCGCTGTTGCAGGCCAAGCACCGCGGCCCGGACATGCCCGTCGGCGTGCTCGTCGGTTCGTGGTCCACAGTGGACGGGCTGGTGCTCGGCGTGACTCCGGAGGCGCGCGCGCTCATCGAGGCCTTCTGGCCGGGCGACCTGTCGATCGTGCTGCCGCACGCGCCGAGCCTCAACTGGGATCTCGGTACGACGCGGGGCACCGTGATGCTCCGGATGCCGCTGCACCCGGTGGCGCTGGAACTGCTCCGCGACGTCGGCCCGATGGCCGTGTCGAGCGCCAACGTGTCCGGCAGGCCACCCGCCTCGACCGCGCAGGAGGCGCAGGACCAGCTCGGTGAGTCCGTCGCCGTGTACCTCGACGGCGGCCCGAGCGGCGACCCCGTGCCATCGACCATCGTGGACCTCACCGGCACCGAACCCGTGCTGCTGCGCGAGGGTTCCGTGTCGGCGCAGGCCGTCTCCGAGGTGCTGGGCGTCGAGATCGGCCCGCGGTCGTGAGGTTCCGGCGCGGCGGTAGCGTTGCGCCCCGTGATCGAGCGGTACCTGACGTGCGGAGCGTGACCCCTCCGTGAACCCGACCCTCAGCGCCGGCCTGCCCATCCGCGAGTACGTCCTCGTCGGCCTGGTCAGCGCGGCCCTGACCTTCCTGCTCACGGCCGCGGTGCGGCGGTTCGCCATCAGGGCGGGAGCGGTGGCGGTGCCGCGCCAGCGCGACGTGCACGTCATCCCGATCCCCAGGATGGGCGGGCTGGCGATGTACCTGGGCGTGGTCGGCGGGATGGCGATGGCGCACCAGCTGCCGGTGCTGCGCAGGGCGTTCGAGTACTCGTTCGACCCCGTCGCCGTGCTCGTCGGCGGCGGGGTCATCGTGCTCATCGGCGCGCTCGACGACCGGTTCGAGCTCGACGCCTGGACCAAGCTCGCGGGGCAGGTGATGTGCGCGGGCATCCTGGTCCTCTTCGGACTGCAGTGGGTGTCGTTCTGGGTGCCCTGGGGCGGCGACGGCACCGCGCTGGGGCAGGTGCTCATCCTCGACCGCAACCAGGGCGGCCTGCTCGCCGTGCTGCTCGTGGTGGTGATGGTCAACGCGATGAACTTCGTCGACGGGCTGGACGGCCTCGCCGGCGGGCTTGGCTTCATCGCGGCGGCCGCGACCTGCACCTTCTCCCTCGGCCTGCTGGCCTCGTCCGGGGGCGACGTCGGCACCTATCCGCCCGCCCTGATCGCGGCCACGCTCGCCGGCGCCTGCCTCGGCTTCCTGCCGCACAACTTCCAGCCCGCGAAGATCTTCATGGGCGACTCGGGCTCGATGATGATCGGCCTGATGCTGGCCGCGGCGAGCACCTCCGCCTCCGGCAAGATCAACTACACGTCGTTCGACGCGACCGACGTCGTCGCGCTGCTCTCGCCGCTGTTCGTGGTGGCCGCCGTGCTGTTCCTGCCGCTGCTGGACCTGGTGATGGCCGTGGTGCGGCGGACCCGGCGGGGGGAGAGCCCGTTCGCGGCGGACAAGATGCACCTGCACCACCGGCTGCTGGAGATCGGGCACTCGCAGCGGCGGGCGGTGCTGCTGATCTACCTGTGGGCCGGGATCCTCGCGTTCGGCGCCGTCGCCGTGACCCTGTTCGACACGGCCGCGGTCTTCTGGATCATGTGCGTCGGGCTGCTGGTCGCGGCCCTCATCTCGGTCATCCCTAGACTGAGGTCGAGAAACCAGCAGGGAGCTTCATGACCGACCGCACGGGGACCGCCCCGAATCCGCACGCCGCGCAGGTGCTGAAGCTGGCCGACGCCATGCTGCGCGGAGCTCTGTGGCCCGGCCTCGGCACCGTCGTGATCGGCGCCGTCGTCGCCACCGTCTGGGTCGGGGTGCCCGGCCTCCTGGGGGCGCTCGTCGGCGGTGCCGTCGCGTTCGCGTCGTCGCTGGCTTCGCTGTGGATGATGCGCAGGACCTCGGGCATGGACCCGATGGCGCTGCTGGCGGTGGCCCTCGGCGGCTACATCGTCAAGTTCCTGGTGTTACTCGGTGTGATGATGCTGCTCGGCGGTGTCGAGGCGCTGCACCCGTTCGCGCTGGCGCTGACCATGCTGGCGGTGATCCTCGTCTGGGCCACCGCCGAGGCCATCGCGTTCAAGCGCACCAAGATCCCGACGATCATCCCGGACAGCAGCGGACAGGCCACGGCGCCGGTGGACAACAGTCCCGCCGAAGGTCGCTGATCCGTGCAGGTCAGCTGCCTTGCCCGGAAATGGCCACCCGTGGCCTCCCCGGTAAAGGAGTACGGCCGTACGGCGTCACCCGGGCGGCTGGTATCGTCCGCGCCATGGAGGCGGCCGCGGCCGGCTCCCGGGTAGCGCCTACCCTTCCGCAGCGTGGCGACCAGCCGGAACGCCACGCACCGCGGGGTGCTCCCGGTGAGGTCGGCTGTGTTCTCTCCTACACCTGGTAGGTATCCGCTTCCAGGTACTCGATCACGGTCGGGTACGTTAAGTCCAGATCGTACGATTCCCCCGGCGGAGTGAACGCCGGCCGGGAGAACCGGAAGGAGCCCAGTTGGGCGCGCTGGTACTCACAGCAGCCGAAGGTGGCGAGTTCGCTCCCCCCGGCGTCGGAGACTTCTTTCTGCCGCCGATCTTCCTCGGCGTCACCAAGCCGATGGTGCTCGTGGTGTTCTCGGTGATCATCATCGCGGCGTTCTTCCTGATCACCTCGCGGAACCTGAAGATCGTGCCGAGCAAGATGCAGTTCGCGGCCGAATCGGTCTACGACTTCGGGCGCAACAACATCGCCAGGGACCAGATCGGGTCCCAGGATTTCCGGCCCTTCGTGCCGATGATCCTGGCGCTGTTCACGTTCATCCTGGTGAACAACATCTTCGGGATCATCCCGTTCTTCCAGTTCCCGACGATGTCGCACATCGGCTTCCCGCTGGCGCTGTCGGTGCTGGTCGTCTACCCGGTCTACCACTACGTCGGCATCCGCAGGCACGGCCTCGGCGGCTACCTCAGGAACCAGCTCTTCCCCTCGGGCGTGCCGAAGCCCATCTACCTGCTGCTGACGCCGATCGAGTTCTTCCAGAAGTTCTTCTTCAACCCGATCACGCTGGCGATCCGAGTCTTCGCCGCCATGTTCGCGGGCCATCTGATCCTGCTGGTCTTCACCATCGGTGGTGAGTACCTGCTGCTGGAGGCGGGCGGCGCGCTGAAGGCCCTGTCGGCGGTCTCGTTCGCGTTCGCGATCCTGCTGACCTTCGTCGAGGCGCTGATCCAGGTGATCCAGGCCTACGTCTTCGCGGTGCTCTCCGCCGGCTACATCGGCATGGCACTCGCGTCGGACCACTGAGGGACAACCCGCAAGCCCCCGATCCGCGTACCAGCGGACCGAGTTGAAAGGGAAAACGCAAGTGAGCAACATCGTTCTCGCGCAGGCCGCGGAGGCCGCCACCAACATCAACCCGGGTCTCGCCATGATCGGCTACGGTCTCGGCGCCATCGGTCCCGGTATCGGTGTGGGCATCATCTGGGCCGCGGTCATCAACGGCACGGCGCGCCAGCCGGAGGCTCAGGGCAAGCTCATGGGTATCGCCTGGACCACCTTCGTGCTGACCGAGGTGCTCGCCCTGATCGGCCTGGTCCTCTTCTTCATCGCCTACGCCGCCTGAGCCGGCCGACGGCAACTAGGGAGACATCCGTGCTGAACACATCGATGATCCTGGCGCAGGAGGAGGAGCCGAGCCCGGTTCTTCCGCACGTCTCCGAGATCATCCTCGGCCTGGTCGCCTTCCTCATCCTGCTCTGGCTGCTCAAGAAGTACGCGGTCCCCCGCTTCGAGAAGCTCTACGAGGAGCGGACGGCGAAGATCGAGGGCGGCATCGAGAAGGCCGAGAAGGCGCAGGCCGAGGCGGAGCAGGCGCTGGCGCAGTACAAGGCGCAGCTCGCCGAGGCCAGGACCGAGGCGGCCAAGATCCGCGACGACGCGCGGCTCGAGGCCGAGCAGATCAAGGAAGAGCTGCGGGCCGAGGCGCAGGAGGAGGCCCGGCGGATCGTGGCGCAGGGCGAGGCCCAGCTGCAGGCCCAGCGGGCGCAGATCGTCGCCGAACTGCGCAGCGAGCTGGGACGCAACGCCGTCGAGCTGGCCAGCCGGATCGTCGGTGAGTCGCTCGAGGACGAGGCCCGTCGCCGGGGCACGGTCGACCGGTTCCTCGCCGAACTCGAAGCCAGTGGCAACGGCGCCGGAGCGAGGAAGTAGACGATGACGCTGCATGCTGCGAGCCGGGAAGCTCTGCGCTTCGCCGAGACCCGTCTCGACGAGGTACTCCGCGATTCGGGCACCGACCCGTCGGCGGTCGGGGAAGAGCTGCTCTCCGTGGTGGATATGCTCACCAGGGAGGTGGGGCTGCGCCGGGCCGTCGGTGACGGTTCGTCGGACCCCGAGGCCCGCAAGCGGCTGGTCAGGTCACTGCTCGAGGGCAAGGTGTCCGAGCCGGCGCTGACCGTGCTGGACGCGGCCGTCGGCGGCCGGTGGTCGAGCCCGCGCGAGCTGGTCGACGGCGTCGAGGCGCTCGGCCGCTCGGCGCTGCTCAACAGCGCCGAGAAGGCGGACAAACTGGACTCGGTGGAGACCCAGCTCTTCCGGATCGCACGTATCGTGGACGGCGAGCCGGAGCTCGAGCGGGCCCTGTCCGATCAGGCCGCGTCGCTGGAGGCGAAGCGCAACCTGATCCGGAGCCTCTTCGCCGACAAGGTGGATCCGATCACGCAGGTGCTCGTCGAGCAGGTCGTCGCCCGCACGCGTGGCCGCAGCGTCGCGTCAGGTCTCGACGAGCTGGTCGAGCTGGCCGCGACCCGGCGGGAACGGTCCGTCGCGTACGTCACGAGCGCGTCCGAGCTGTCCGAGGACCAGCGGGAACGGCTGTCCGGGAAGCTGACGCAGATCTACGGGCGGCCGATCACACTGCACGTGGAACTCGACCGGGAGCTCGGCGCGGGCCTGATGGTCCGCGTCGGCGACGAGGTGATCGACGGCAGCGCCGCGGGCCGGATCGAGGCGCTGCGCAGGCAGCTGGCCAGCTGAGGCTTCACAGCGACAGCACACATACTTCAGACACTGGCAAGAACGAAGCGAGAGCGGGAACGACATGGCGGAGCTGACGATCTCCTCGGATGAGATCCGCAGTGCGATCGAGAACTACGTCTCGAGTTACTCCCCGGATGTGAGCCGGGAAGAGGTCGGCGTCGTCGTCGACACCGGTGACGGCGTCGCCCACGTCGAGGGTCTGCCGTCCACCATGGCCAACGAGCTGCTGGAATTCCCCGGCGGCATCCTCGGCGTGGCGCAGAACCTGGAGCCGAGGCGGATCGGTGTCGTCATCCTCGGCAACTTCGAGAAGATCGAGGAAGGCCAGGAGGTCAAGCGGACCGGGCGGATCCTGTCCGTGCCGGTCGGCGACAACTTCCTCGGCCGCACCATCGACCCGCTCGGCAACCCGATCGACGGCCTGGGCGACATCGAGTCCGACCAGCGCCGCGCGCTGGAGCTGCAGGCCGCCTCGGTGGTCCAGCGGCAGCCGGTGTCCGAGCCGCTGCAGACCGGTATCACCGCGATCGATGCGATGACCCCGATCGGCCGCGGCCAGCGTCAGCTGATCATCGGTGACCGCAAGACCGGCAAGACCGCCGTCTGCGTCGACACGATCCTCAACCAGAAGGCCAACTGGGAGACCGGCGACCCGAAGCAGCAGGTGCGCTGCATCTACGTCGCCGTCGGCCAGAAGGGCTCCACCATCGCCGGTGTGCGCAAGTCCCTCGAGGACGCGGGCGCGATGGAGTACACGACGATCGTGGCCGCACCGGCCTCCGACTCCGCGGGCTTCAAGTGGCTGGCTCCGTTCACCGGTGCCGCGCTCGGCCAGCACTGGATGTACGAGGGCAAGCACGTCCTGATCGTCTTCGACGACCTCACCAAGCAGGCCGAGGCGTACCGGGCGATCTCGCTGCTGCTGCGCCGTCCGCCGGGCCGCGAGGCCTTCCCCGGCGACGTCTTCTACTTGCACTCCCGTCTGCTGGAGCGGTGCGCGAAGCTGTCCGACGAGATGGGCGGCGGCTCGCTCACCGGCCTGCCGATCATCGAGACCAAGGCCAACGACATCTCGGCCTACATCCCGACGAACGTCATCTCGATCACCGACGGGCAGTGCTTCTTCCAGTCCGACCTGTTCAACTCGGGCCAGCGGCCCGCCGTCGACGTCACCACCTCGGTCTCCCGGGTCGGCGGTGACGCGCAGATCAAGGCCATGAAGACGGTCTCCGGCTCGCTGCGGATCGACCTGTCGCAGTACCAGGAGCTGCAGGCGTTCGCCGCGTTCGCCTCGGACCTGGACCCGACGTCGCGCGCCCAGCTGGAGCGCGGTGCCCGGCTGTACGAGGTGCTCAAGCAGCCGCAGTACTCGCCGGTCCCGGTCGAGCAGCAGGTCGTCACCGTGTACCTGGGCACCAGCGGCCAGTTCGACGACGTGCCGGTCGAGGATGTCGCCCGCTTCAACCAGGAACTGCTGGACAGCATCCGGCACAAGCACGACGACATCCTCACCGAGATCCGCGACAAGAAGAAGTGGAGCGACGAGCTCGCCGAGCGCGTCACCGCCGCCGCAGGCGAGTTCAAGAAGGGCTTCACCACCTCGGAGGGCCACACGCTGGGCACCGAGGCGGAGGCCGAGGCCATGGACGCCGAGAAGGTCGGGCAGGAGTCGGTGAAGGTGCACCGTCCTGCCCCGAAGAAGTGACCGGGTAAGTAGATGGCCGCACAACTCCGCGAACTACGGCAGAAGATCCGGGCGACCAAGTCGATCGGAAAGATCACCAAGGCGATGGAGCTCATCGCCACGTCGCGCATCAGCCGTGCGCAGGCGAGGGTGGAGGCGTCCCGGCCCTATGCCGAGGAGATCACCGACGTGCTCTCCGCGCTGGCCGGGGCCGCGTCCAACCTGGACGACCCGCTGCTCACCGAGCGGGAGAACCCGCGGCGGGCCGCCGTCCTGGTGGTGACCAGTGACAAGGGTCTGTGCGGTGGCTACAACGCCAACGTGCTGCGGACCACCGAGGAGCTGTTCTCGCTGCTGCGGGAGCAGGGCAAGGAGCCGGTGCTCTACGTCATCGGTGGCAAGGGCCTGAACTACTTCCGGTTCCGCAACCGGGCGGTCGCGGACAGCTGGACCGGGTTCTCCGACCAGCCGCACTACGAGAACGCGGCCGCGGCGGGCGAGGCCCTGGTGCGGGCGTTCCGCGCCGGTGCCGACGACGAGGGCGGCGACCCCGGACCGGACGGTGTGCTCGGCGTCGACGAGATCCACGTGGTGTACACGGAGTTCAAGTCGATGCTGAGCCAGACCCCGACGGCCAAGCGGGTGGCCCCGCTCGAGGTCGAGTACACGACGGAGCAGCCCGACGTCCTCCTCCCGGCGTACGACTTCGAGCCGAGCGCGGACACGCTGCTGAAGGCGCTGCTGCCGAAGTACGTCAACACGCGGATCTTCGCGGCGCTGCTGGAGTCGGCCGCCTCGGAGCTCGCCGCCCGCCGGACCGCGATGAAGTCGGCGTCCGACAACGCCAGCGAGCTGGTGGACACCTACACCCGCATGGCGAACCAGGCCCGCCAGGCCCAGATCACCCAGGAGATCAGCGAAATCGTCGGTGGGGCTGACGCGCTCGCCGCTGCAGGAAGTGATGAGTAAGCAATGACTGCCACCCAAGACACAGCAACCGCGACCAAGGGTCGCATCGTCTCCGTGACCGGTCCCGTGGTCGATGTCGAGTTCCCGCGCGGCGCCGTGCCCCAGCTGTACAACGCGCTCAAGGTGGACATCGAGTTCGCCGAGCTGCGCAAGACCGTGACCCTGGAGGTCGCGCAGCACCTCGGGGACAACATGGTGCGGACGATCTCGTTGCAGCCGCAGGACGGCCTCGTCCGCGGTGCGGAGGTCACCGACACCGGCGAGGCCATCTCGGTGCCGGTGGGCGACAAGGTCAAGGGCTACGTGTGGAACGCCCTCGGCGAGTGCCTCAACGAGCCGGGCTACGGCGCGGACCTGGACCGGTGGAGCATCCACCGGCCGCCGCCCGCGTTCGACCAGCTCGAGGGCCGGACCGAGATGCTGGAGACCGGCCTCAAGGTCATCGATCTGCTCACCCCGTACGTGCAGGGTGGCAAGATCGGCCTGTTCGGCGGTGCCGGCGTCGGCAAGACGGTGCTCATCAAGGAGATGATCACCCGTGTCGCGAAGAACTTCGGTGGTACCTCGGTGTTCGCGGGCGTGGGCGAGCGGACCCGTGAGGGCACCGACCTGATCCTGGAGCTCAGCGAGGACGGCACCATCAACGACACCGCGCTGGTGTTCGGCCAGATGGACGAGCCGCCGGGCACGCGTCTCCGCGTCGCGCTGTCCGCGCTGACGATGGCGGAGTACTTCCGCGACGTGCAGAACCAGGACGTGCTGCTGTTCATCGACAACATCTTCCGGTTCACCCAGGCGGGCCAGGAGGTGTCGACCCTGCTGGGCCGTATGCCGTCCGCCGTGGGTTACCAGCCGACGCTGGCCGACGAGATGGGCGTGCTGCAGGAGCGGATCACCTCGACCCGCGGCCGGTCGATCACCTCGATGCAGGCGATCTACGTGCCCGCGGACGACTACACCGACCCGGCGCCCGCGACCACGTTCGCGCACCTGGACGCCACCACCGAGCTGTCCCGGTCGGTGTTCCAGAAGGGCATCTTCCCCGCGGTCGACCCGCTGGCCTCCTCGTCGACGATCCTGGAGCCCGGGATCGTCGGGGAGGACCACTACCGCGTGGCGTCCGAGGTCATCCGGATCCTGCAGAAGTACAAGGAGCTGCAGGACATCATCGCGATCCTCGGTATGGACGAGCTGTCCGAGGAGGACAAGCTCACGGTGAACCGGGCCCGCCGCATCGAGCGGTTCCTGTCGCAGAACATGCTGGTCGCCGAGGTGTTCACGGGGATCCCCGGCTCGACGGTGCCGGTCGCGGAGACCATCGAGGCGTTCGACAAGATCGCCAAGGGCGACTTCGACCACTACCCGGAGCAGGCGTTCCTGGGTATCGGTGGCCTCGAGGACCTCGAGAAGAAGTACAAGGAAATCACCGGCAAGTGATGTCCGTGACCGGCGGGGCCGCGTCCACTGTGGATGCGGCCCCGCCGGTCGCACGGGCACCCGGAATCGCCGCGGCGCACCCACTACACTGGGACGAGAGCGCCCGGGCGAAAGGAGAGCTACGTGGCTGAGGTTTCGGCGATGTCGGTCGAGCTTGTCGCCGTCGAGCGCCGCCTGTGGTCCGGAACCGCCTCGTTCGTCGTGGCGCAGACCACCGAGGGCGAGATCGGTGTGCTGCCGGGACACGAGCCGGTACTCGGCCAGCTGGTCGAGGGCGGCATCGTGAAGGTGAGCACCACGGACGGGGAGACCGTCACCGCGGCGGTCCACGGTGGTTTCCTCTCCATCACCGCCGACAAGGTGAGCGTGCTCGCCGAGTCCGCCGAGATGGGCGAGGAGATCGACGTCGAGGCGGCCAGGCGGGCCCTGTCCGACGAGGACGAGGCCGAGCGCACGAGAGCGAGCGCACGGCTCCGCGCGGCCGGTCACTCGGCCTGACCCGGACGACGAGCGGGAGCCGGCCGTGGACGTCGCACTGGTGGTCCTAGCCGTCTTGCTCGTGCTGCTTGTCGTCGCCTTCTGGTATGCCCTGCGCTGGGTGCGGATGCGCCGTCTCGGCGGCGTCAGCGTGGCGCTGCGCTGGCAGCCCGACCGGGAGCGGTCCGGCTGGCACCTGGGCATCGGCCGGTACCGGGGCGAGGAGTTCGTCTGGTACCGCGTGTGGAGCCTGCGCACCGGTCCGGACCGCGTCTTCCGCCGCGACCGGCTGAACATCACCGACCGGCGCGAGCCCATCGGTACCGAGTCGTACGCGGTCCCCTCGGGGTCGACCGTGCTGCGCTGCGAGTCAGCGAGCCAGGAGGCCATCGAGATCGCGATGGGCCCCGGCGCGCTGACCGGCTTCCTGTCCTGGCTGGAGTCCGCCCCACCCGGCCGCCGGATCCCCCGCGCCTCGTGAGTGAGAAACGTTGTTCTAACCACGTTTGTCACTCACGAGGCCCGGGTGGCTGGTTACGCCTGGCGGCCCGGCTCCCACAGCACGTCGCCGTCCGGGTTGGCCAGCCGGGCCAGGATGAACAGCAGGTCGGACAGGCGGTTCAGGTACTTCACGGCCAGCGCGTTGGTGCGCTCGCCGTCCGCCTCCACCAGCGCCCAGCCGGAGCGCTCCGCGCGCCGGGCCACCGTGCGCGCCTGGTGCAGCAGCGCCGCACCCGCGGTGCCGCCGGGCAGGATGAACGACGTCAGCTTGCCCAGCCGCTCGTTGAACTGGTCACACCACCCCTCCAGCCGTTCGACGTACTGCTCGGTGATCCGGAGAGCACTGTGACGCGAAGCGTCTCCTTGGGGGGTGGTGGTCGGGTGACGGGTGGGCGGAAACTCGGGGTCCTCGACCACCGGCGCGCACAGGTCGGCGCCGACGTCGAACAGGTCGTTCTGGACGGCCCGCAGCACGTCCGCGATCTCGTCCGGCAGCCCGCCGAGGGCGATCGCGACCCCGACCACGGAGTTCGTCTCGTCCACGTCGGCGTAGGCGCCGAGCCGGGGATCGGTCTTCGGGACGCGGGAGCCGTCGCCGAGCGCCGTGGTGCCGGAGTCGCCGACCTTCGTGTACACGCGGTTGATCCGTACGGGCATGTTCGCAGTCTACGGTGGAGCGAAAGAGGCCCGACTGTGTTTATCGCCCTGGCACCACGTGATGTTTCAGGGTGTGCCCCGTCGTGAGCGCGCCCGGCAGGGCGGGCATGATGGGCGACCATGAGCGAGCACTTCGACGTCCATGGCGGCGCGCGGTTGGTCGGCGAGGTCGAGGTCGTCGGCGCGAAGAACAGCGTCCTCAAGCTGATGGCGGCGGCGCTGCTCGCCGAGGGCACGACCACGATCACCAACTGCCCGCAGATCCTCGACGTCCCGCTGATGGCGGACGTCCTGCGGAGCGTCGGCTGTGACGTCGTGCTCGACGGTGACACGACGCACATCACGACCCCGTCCGAACTGTCCCATCGCGCGGACTCACCCGCGATGGGGAAGCTGCGGGCCTCGGTGTGCGTGCTCGGCCCGCTCGTCGGCAGGCTGAAGAAGGCCGTCGTGGCGCTGCCCGGCGGCGACGCGATCGGCTCCCGCCCGCTGGACATGCACCAGAACGGCCTGCGGAAGCTGGGCGCGACGAGCAACATCGAGCACGGTTGCGTGGTGGCCGAGGCCGACGGGCTGCACGGTGCCCAGATCTGGCTCGACTTCCCCAGCGTCGGTGCCACCGAGAACATCCTGATGGCCGCCGTGCTCGCCGAGGGCACCACCGTCATCGACAACGCCGCCCGCGAGCCGGAGATCGCCGACATCTGCACGATGCTCAACGAGATGGGCGCGCGGATCGAGGGAGCGGGCACCTCGACGCTGACCGTGCACGGAGTGGACCGGCTGCACCCGACCCAGCACCGCGTGATCGGCGACCGCATTGTGGGCGCGACCTGGGCGTTCGCCGCCGCCATGACGCGCGGCGACCTCACCGTCACCGGCGTGAACCCGCACCATCTCGACCTGGTGCTGGAGAAGCTGCGGCTCGCCGGGGCCGAGGTCACGACCTACGACGACAAGGGCTTCCGCATCGTGCAGGACGGCAGGCCCCAGTCGGTCGACTTCGTGACCCTGCCGTACCCGGGCTTCGCGACCGACCTGCAGCCGTTCGCGGTGGCGCTGTCGTCGGTGTCCGAGGGCACGTCGATGATCACGGAGAACGTCTACGAGGCACGGTTCCGGTTCATCGAGGAGATGGTGCGGCTCGGGGCGGACGCCCGCACCGACGGGCACCACGCGGTGGTCCGCGGCGTGGAGCGGCTGTCCAGCGCCCCCGTGTGGGCCTCCGACATCCGCGCCGGTGCGGGGCTCGTGCTCGCCGGGCTGTGCGCCGACGGCGTCACCGAGGTGTGGGACGTCTTCCACATCGACCGCGGCTACCCGCACTTCCTGGAGAACCTGAACCGCCTCGGCGCCCGCATCGACCGCGTGGCCACTGAGCCCGACCGCTCGTGAGTGGTAAGCGTGGTTCTCACCACGTTTACCACTCACGAGGGTGGTCAGGGCAGGGTGACGAACTCGCCGAGGAACGCGCGGGCGGTCGGCGCGTCCAGGCGGTAGGTGACGTTGGTGGCGTAGCACGGGGCGTCGCCGGTGATCGTGGTCGACACGAGCACCCGCTCACCGCCGATGAAGGCGAAGTTGGGGCCGCCGGAGTCGCCGTAGCAGGCGCCGCCGTTGCCCCGCGGCTCGGTCATCGCGAGCCGGACCCACGTCTTGTTCAGCGCGTTGAACCCGACGGGGGCCTTCATCCGCACGCCGCCACCCGGGTGGGTGTGCCCGCCGGGGCCGCGCTGGGCCTCCTGCGTGCCGTAGCCGGCGACCACGAAGTCGGTCGCGTTCAGCCCCTGGGGCCCGAGCTCGTCCAGCAGGCCCGCGCTCGGCAGGGTGGCCGGGGTGAACGACCAGCGCTGGGCCATCTCCGCCGCCGGGACCTCGACGACGGCGATGTCGTGGGAGTCGGCCGCGGTGCCCGGGTAGCCCGGTTCACTGTGCGCGGTGCCCTCGACGCCGACCGCTCCCGCGATCGCCGCCGGGTCACCGGCGTGCTGCTCCGCCGCCGTGTCGAGCCCGCCCTGCACGTCCTGGTCGAGTGAGACGGAGAAGCGCACACCCTCGGGCCAGCCGGTGGTGCAGTGCGCGGCGGTGAGGAACGTGTCGGTGTCGACCATCGTGCCCGAGCACACCCAGGCGACGCGATCGGGCGTGGCCGGGTCGCCGTCGTTGTCCCACTGCGCCACGAGCGCGCCCACCTCGGTGCGCTCGGGTGCGGGTTCGGCGTTGTACGAGTTGATGGCCGACGCGCTGGCGGCGGCGGTCAGCACGAGTGCCGTGGCAGCCGCGGTGACGGTGCCCGCTCTGCTGAAGTGAGATAGCTGGTTCATCCCGCGGATTCAACAGGGCGGGACGCCGGAAATCATCCGACGAACGGGGGGAGTGGCGGCCGTCAGGCCTCCGCGGCGAGCGCGGCGCCGAAACCGACCAGCGTGGTGCCGGTCAGCGCGTCGAGCGAGCGCCGCACGCGCCTGCGCCGCAGCCAGACGCGCACGCGGTGGACGAACAGCAGCAACAGCAGCAGCCACAGCGCACCCAGCACCGCCACGGTGTAGGCCAGCAGCAGCGCGTCGAACGCGGTGCCGCGCACGGGGTCGAGGAACTGTGGCAGCACCGACAGGTAGAGCGCGAGCACCTTGGGGTTGGTGACGTTGGACAGGAACCCCTCGCGCCACCTGCGGAAGCCGCTCGCCCGCGCACCCGTCTCGTCGACCGCGCGGTAGTCACCGCGCCACGCCGAGCGCAGCGCCTGGAAGCCGAGGTAGCACAGGTAGACCACGCCCGCCCAGCGCAGTGTCGTGAACACCGGCTGCGAGCTGACGATCAGGGCGCCGAGGCCGAGTGCCACGAGCGTGCCCTGCAGGAGGTTGCCGAACGCGATGCCCGCGGTGGCCAGCAACCCGCCGCGGAAGCCGCCCGCGAGCGAGTTCTTCAGGGTCACCATCGTGTCGGGGCCCGGGGCGAGCACCACGAGGACGACGAAGACCAGGTAGCTGCTGTAGGCACTCCACGTCACGCGTCCACGGTAGTCACCGGCCCCTGGCTGGGCCCGCGGATTTCCGTCACAGTGGTGCCCGCGACAAGTTACCGGCAAGTACACTCAGCGGACCCGTCCCAGGGAGGTTGGCGTGCCCTATCCAACGGATCGTGAACGGGACCGGCCGTGGGTGATGCGCACCTACGCGGGCCACTCCTCGGCCGCGGCGTCCAACGAGCTGTACCGGCGCAACCTCGCCAAGGGACAGACCGGGCTTTCCGTCGCCTTCGACCTGCCCACACAGACCGGCTACGACGCCGACCACAAGCTCGCCCGCGGCGAGGTCGGCAAGGTGGGCGTGCCGATCGCCCACATCGGGGACATGCGCCAGCTCTTCGACGGGATCCCGCTGGCCGAGGCCAACACGTCAATGACGATCAACGCGCCGGCGATGTGGCTGCTGGCGCTGTACGTGACGGTCGCCGAGGAGCAGGCGCGGGCCCAGAGCCGGGATGTCGACGAGGTGCTCGGCAAGCTCGCCGGCACGACGCAGAACGACGTCATCAAGGAGTACCTGTCCCGGGGCACCTACATCTTCCCTCCCGGGCCGAGCCTGCGCCTGACCACGGACGTCATCGCCTGGACCGTGCGGCACGTCCCCAAGTGGAACCCGATCAACATCTGCAGCTACCACCTGCAGGAGGCGGGGGCGACCCCGACGCAGGAGGTGGCCTACGCGCTGAGCACGGCGATCGCGGTGCTCGACGCCGTTCGCGACTCCGGCCAGGTCGAGCAGGCCGACATGGCACGCGTGGTCGCGCGCATCTCCTTCTTCGTCAACGCCGGGGTGCGTTTCGTCGAGGAGATGTGCAAGATGCGCGCGTTCGCCGCGCTGTGGGACGAGATCACCCGTGACCGCTACGGCGTGACCGACGCGAAGGCGCGCAGGCTCCGCTACGGCGTCCAGGTCAACTCGCTGGGCCTGACCGAGGCGCAACCGGAGAACAACGTCCAGCGGATCGTGCTGGAGATGCTCGCCGTCTCCCTCTCGCGCGACGCCAGGGCACGGGCCATCCAGCTGCCCGCGTGGAACGAGGCGCTCGGCCTGCCCCGGCCGTGGGACCAGCAGTGGGCGCTGCGGATGCAGCAGGTGCTCGCGTTCGAGACCGACCTGCTGGAGTACGAGGACCTGTTCGACGGCTCCCGGGTGGTCGAGTCCAAGGTGGACGAGATCGTGGCGGGCGCGCGCGAGGAGATCCGGCACGTGCAGGAGCTCGGCGGAGCGGTGGCCGCCGTCGAGAGCGGGTACATGAAGTCCCGGCTGGTGTCCTCGCTCGCGGAGTACCGGCGCCGCGTGGAGTCGGGGGAGCAGGTGCTCGTGGGGGTGAACGCCTTCGAGGCCACCGAGCCGAGCCCGCTGCAGGCCGAAGGAGCCAAGGCGATCGAGACGGTCGACCCGCGCGTCGAGAAGGAGGCCGTCGCCGCGCTGGAGCGCTGGCGGGCCGGCCGCGACGCGGACGCCGTGGAACGCGCGCTCACGCGGCTGCGGGCGACGGCAAGGACCACCGAGAACCTGTTCGAGGCGACGCTCGAGTGCGCCAGGGCGGGGGTGACCACCGGAGAGTGGGCGGGCGCGCTGCGCGAGGAGTTCGGTGAGTACCGTGCGCCGACCGGCGTGTCGTCGGCGTCCGCGAGCGGGTCGGGGGCCGCCGAGATCGCCCGCGTGCGCGAGCGGGTGAAGGCGACGAACGACGCGCTGGGCGAGCGGCTGCGGATCCTCGTCGGCAAGCCCGGGCTCGACGGGCACTCCAACGGTGCCGAGCAGGTGGCCGTCCGCGCCAGGGACACCGGCTTCGAGGTCGTCTACCAGGGCATCCGGCTCACGCCCGAGCAGATCGTGGCCGCCGCCGTGCAGGAGGGCGTGCACGTCGTGGGCCTGTCCGTGCTCTCCGGGTCGCACCTCGAGGTGGTGCCCGAGGTGGTGGACGGGCTGCGGGCCGCGGGGGCGGGTGACATCCCCGTCATCGTGGGCGGCATCATCCCGCCCGACGACGCCAGGATCCTCACCGGCCGGGGCATCGCGCGGGTGTTCACGCCCAAGGACTACGAGCTGACGGAGATCATGGACGAGATCGTCACGGTGGTCCGGGAGGCGCACGGCCTGCCGGGTTAGTCTCGGTCGGGTAACGGAGGGATGGCGGCACGTCCGTCCTGCTTTGACCGGAGCGGGTGCGCCGCCTACGTTCGGTAGCCTGCGGGAGATCGTCCCCTCGACCGTTCGACACTGGAGCATCGCCTTGGACTCTCAGCAGCCGCTCTCCGCAGCGTCGGCGGGCACCGCCACCGCCGACCGGGAGATGATCCGTTTCGACAAGGTGGTCAAGAAGTTCGGCGACAACGTCGTGCTGAACGAGCTCGACTTCACCGTGACCCCGGGTGAGTTCGTCACCCTGATCGGACCCAGCGGCTCCGGCAAGACGACGATCCTGCGCTTGCTGATGACCCTGGAGAAGGTCAACGGCGGGACGATCCAGGTCAATGGCGAGTACCTCAGCCACATGGAGCGCGGCGGGAAGCTGGTGCCCGCGGACGAGCGGCACCTGCGCAAGGTGCGCAGGCACATCGGCATGGTGTTCCAGCAGTTCAACCTGTTCCCGAACATGAAGGTGCTGCAGAACGTCACCGAGGCGCCGATCCGGGCGCTCGGCAAGTCCCGCGCGGAGGCCGAGGAGCGCGGGCGGGAGCTGCTGGAGATGGTGGGGCTGTCCGACAAGGTCGACGCCCACCCGTCGCAGCTGTCCGGCGGGCAGCAGCAGCGCGTGGCGATCGCGCGGGCGCTCGCGATGGAGCCGGACGTCCTGCTCCTCGACGAGGTCACCTCGGCTCTCGACCCCGAGCTGGTCGCGGGCGTGCTCAGCGTGCTCAAGGAGATCGCCACCAGCACCGAGATCACGTTCCTCTGCGTCACCCACGAGATGCAGTTCGCCAAGGACGTCTCCGACCGGGTGATCATGTTCGACCGCGGGCAGGTGGTCGAGGAGGCGCCGCCGGAGAAGCTGTTCACCTCGCCCGACCACGAGCGGACGAAGGAGTTCCTGCACGCGGTCATCGACCGCGAGGTCTGACGCCGCAGGCTTTTCCCGGCCGTCCTGGCTGGGCTACCTTCGGTCCATGGGCGAGTACCAGCACCTGCTGTGCAAGCGGGACGGTGACACGGTCACGATCACGATGAACCGGGCGAGCCGCCGTAACTCGCTGTCCGAGGACCACCTGCGCGAGCTGCTGGCCGCGTTCCAGGAGGCCGGCGCGGGCGACGCCACCGGCATCGTGCTGGCGGGTGCGGGGCCGGTGTTCTCGGCGGGTCACGACTTCGGCGACGTCGCCGCGCGGGACCTGGTAGGGGTCCGCGAGCTGCTGCGCCTGTGCACCGACCTGATGGGCACGATCCAGTCGGTGCCGCAGGTGGTGGTCGCCAGGGTGCACGGGCTGGCCACCGCCGCCGGGTGCCAGCTGGTCGCCTCGTGCGACCTGGCGGTGGCCGCCGAGTCGGCGGGGTTCGCCCTGCCCGGCGGGAAGGGCGGCTGGTTCTGCCACACGCCCGCGGTGCCCGTGGCCAGGGCGGTCGGCCGCAAGCGGCTGATGGAGCTGGCGCTCACCGGGGAGGCCATCGACGCCGCGACGGCACTGGACTGGGGACTGGTCAACCGGGTCGTGCCGGACGAGCAGCTGGACGACGCGGTCGCGGACCTGCTGGCCCGCGCGACGCGCGGCAGCCGCGCCTCGAAGGCACTGGGCAAGCAGACCCTGTATGCCCAGCTGGACCGCCCCGAGCAGGACGCCTACGCGATCGCGCTGGAGGTGATGGCGTCGGCCTCCCAGCTACCCGGCGCGCGCGAGGGCATGGCCGCGTTCCTGGAGAAGCGCAAGCCCTCCTGGCCCGACTGACCCGCGAGTGTCATGAGTGACCCGTTACTGACGATTCTCGTCCGGAACGGGCCACTCAGGACACCGCGTCCCGACCACGTTCCCAGAGGAGTAGCTGGGTGTAGGCGGCGATGGACTGAGCGTCGGTGACCTCACCCCCGAGGACCATCTTCTCGAACCGGGACCGTTCGAACCAGGCCGTCCGCATGTCCTGCTCCTCGAGCTCCCGGTCGGGGTCACCCTCCGTCAGGTCCGTGGCGAGGAAGACCCGGCCGCGCTGGCTGGACAGCCCCGGCGCGACGTCCAGCAGCCCGATCTCGACCAGCCTGCCCGCGGTCAGCCCGGTCTCCTCGCGCAGCTCGCGCGCGGCGAGCGCCAGCGGCTCCGCATCGGCCCGGTCGGGAGCCGTGCCCTGGGGGAACTCCCACCTGCGCAGCCCCAGCGGGTACCGGAACTGCTCCACGAGGTGCAGCCTGCCCTCGGCCAGCGGGATGACGAGCGCGTAGTCCGGCTTGTCGACCACGCCGTAGATGCCCGGCGAGCCGTCCGCACGCCGGATCTCGTCCTCGCGCACCGTCATCCAGCTGTTCGAGTACACCTCTCGGGTGCCCACGGTGTCCATGGGGCGATTGTGCCTTGGCGGGTGTACAGGTACACACGAGGCGTGTTTACCGTCGTCATTCGGTAACGAAAGGCCGCAATGCAACCCCTGATTGGGTATGGTCGCGAAGATCTACTGTCCGTCTGAACGGAGTGTTCTGTGTCCGAACAGAAGATGAACCGCCTTTCCCGCCGGGCGATGCTGCGTTACTCGGCAGCCGGGCTCGCTGCCGTCGGAGGGGGCTCGCTGCTCGGTGCGTGTCAGACGACCGACCCGAACACCGGCCAGCCGGAGGGCGGTGGCGGCGGCCTGCAGCAGCGGGCCGACTCGGGACAGCCGATCCGGCTCGCGATCGCCAACGAGCCGCCGTACACCAAGCTCGAGGCCGACGGCACCATCACCGGTGCCGCGCCGGACATCGCCAAGGCCGTGCTGAAGCGGATGGGGATCGAGAACGTCGAGCCGAAGCAGACCGGCTACGACTCGATGATCCCCGGCCTGCAGGCCAACCGCTGGGACATCGTCACCGCGGGCCTGTTCATGAACCAGGACCGCTGCGCCCAGGTGCTCTACACGACCCCGGACCTGGTGTCGACCGAGTCGTACGCGGTGCCGCCGGGCAACCCGCAGGGTCTGCGCACTCTGGACGACCTGAAGAACAAGGATCTCCAGGTCGCGGTGCTCGCCGGTGGCTACGAGGGCAGGACCGCCAAGGCGATGGGTGTGCCCGACAGCAAGCTGCCCACCTACCAGCAGGCGCCGGACGCCCTGCAGGCCATGGAGGCGGGCCGGGTCTACGGGATCCTGCTGCCGACGCTGACCCTGGAGTCGCTCAAGGAGCAGCAGGGTGCCAATTACGAGATCACCCCGCCGATCGAGCAGTTCCCGGTCACCGGCTCGGGGCACGCGTTCCGCAAGAGCGACCAGACCTTCTTCCAGAAGTACAACGAGGAGATGAAGGCGTTCAAGGAGACGAGCGAGTTCGAGCAGATCATGAACCAGTGGGGCTTCGACGCCGAGGCCTCGCGCAAGGCGACGAAGGAAGAGCTCTGCAAGACCGAGAGCTGACCCACCCGGGATAGCGAAACGGGCCGTGCGTGCCGGATCGCGGCACGCACGGCCCGTTTCCGTCCTGGCCGGTGGTCAGTAGGCCGCGAGCCTGCGTTCCATCCGGCGCAGCAGCAGCGCGGTCGGGTAGCTGGCCGCCAGGAAGATCAGGCCGGCCATCGTGAACGGTTCCAGGTACCGGAAGGTGTTGCCGCCGATCGTCTGCGCCGTGCGCAGCAGCTCGGGGACCGCGATGAAGGCCAGGAACGGCGTCTCCTTGAACATCGCGATCGCGTAGTTGCCCAGCGCGGGCAGCACGTTCCGGATCGCCTGCGGCAAAACCACCCGCTGCCACGTGATCCGCTGCGGAAGCTGCAACGCGACACTGGCCTCCCACTGTCCCTTCGGGACCGCGTCGATGCCCGAGCGGTAGACGTCGGCCATGTAGCAGGCGTAGTGCACGCCGAGCCCGGTCACGCCAGCCACCAGCGGTGCGAGGGTGATTCCCAGCTCGGGCAGCGCGAAGAAGAGGAAGAACAGCTGGATCAGCAGCGGCGTGCTGCGGATGAACTCGATGAACGCCGTGGTCACCTGGGCCAGCAACGGGATGCGCAGGTACCGGATGACCGCGAACACCAGACCCAGCGCGGCGGCGACCGCGGTGCCCAGCACGGTGGCCACGAGCGTGTACTCGGCGAAGTGCCGCAGCAGCTCGGGCAGGATCTCCCAGGCGAAGTCCCAGCTCCAGTTCACGGGGCCACCTCCTGCGGCACGGGCTTGCGGGTGCGGAACATGCTGCGCACGCCCTCGTGCTGGCCGAGCCGGGCCTTGACGGCCGCCTCGGCGAGGTTCATCAGGAACGTGACCGCGTAGGCGATGACGAAGTAGATCGCCATCAGCAGCAGGTACATCGCGGTGGAATTGCCACCCGCGAAGCGGAACGACTCACCCATGAACATGATGTCCGCGATCGAGATCGCGAACAGCAGCGGCGTGCTCTTGAACAGCTGGATGAACAGGTTGTTCATCGCGGGGATCATCAGCGGGATCGCCTGCGGCCAGATGACCCTGGTCATCCGCTGCCACGAGGAGAAGTTCAGTGCGGTGGCCGCCTCCCACTGCGGCTTCGGCACCGCGTTGATGGCGCCCCGCACGACCTCGGCCCCGTAGGCCCCGTAGTTGAGGCCGAAAGCGACTACACCGGCGACGATCGGCTCGAGCCGGAATCCCACCATGGGCAGCGCGTAGAAGAGCCAGAACAGCTGAATCGGCAGCGAGGTGCCGCGGAAGAACTCGATCACGACCCGGGCGACGCCCCGCACCGGGATCCGCGGCGAGCGGGCCATCAGGCCCAGGACCACGGCCAGCACGAGCATGAGCAACGTGCCGAACACGGTGACCAGCATGGTGTTGCCGAGGCCCCGCAGGAGGTTCGGAATCCAGTCGATCAGGCCAGGAGGTCCGTCCATGGCGCTCATCCCCTCCCGGCTCGTGGTGAACGGAGTCGTCCGTGGCGTTGGCTGAACACGCTCGGCTACCTCTCGTCGACGGTCTGCCGGTCACCGCCCGCCGCGACGTGCGGTGATCGGCTTCTGATCCGCACCGACACTAACGGGGTAACACCCCGGTCGCCGGGCACCCCATGCCGATGAGAAGGAGATGTTACGTGCGGACCCACCTGCCCGGCCGGGTTCGCGTGCCCTAATCTCTGCCGGGTGCGGTTAGTGATCGCGCGGTGCCAGGTCGACTACGCGGGCCGGCTCACCGCTCACCTCCCGATGGCCACCCGGCTCCTGCTCGTCAAGGCGGACGGGTCGGTGTCCGTGCACTCCGACGACCGGGCCTACAAGCCGCTGAACTGGATGAGCCCGCCGTGCTGGCTCATCGAGGACGGCAACCTCTGGATCGTGGAGAACAAGTCGGGCGAGAAGCTCGTCATCACGATCGAGGACATTGTGGACGAGGTGTCGCACGACCTCGGTGCCGAACCGGGCCTGGTGAAGGACGGCGTGGAGGCGCACCTGCAGGAGCTGCTCGCCGAGCACATCGGCACCCTCGGTGAGGGCTACTCGCTCGTGCGCAGGGAGTTCCCGACCGCGATCGGCCCGGTGGACATCATGGCCCGCGACGCGGACGGGGTCTCGGTGGCGGTCGAGATCAAGCGGCGGGGCGAGATCGACGGCGTCGAGCAGCTCACCCGCTACCTCGAACTGCTCAACCGCGACCCGCTGCTGGCTCCGGTCAAGGGGGTGTTCGCGGCCCAGCAGATCAAGCCACAGGCCCGTACGCTCGCCGAGGACCGGGGTATCCGCTGCGTGACGCTCGACTACGACGCGTTGCGCGGAATCGAGCCGGACGAGTTCCGTCTCTTCTGACCACCGCCCTCACCTCTCCTGATCCGACTTCCGGACACTACCCAACACCAGCGATGACCCGTGCGGGATTCACCTGCCTGGAAACGTGGGGTAATGTGCGCGTGCCGGTTGAACCTGGTGCTTGTTGTTGAGTGGTGTTGATTCCGGGAGGTGGATCGGGTGCACGTGCTGGCCCAGGCGGACCTACGGCTCGACGCGAACGCGATCGACTATTTACTGCTCGCGTTCTACTTCGTGCTGGTCCTCGGCATCGGCTACCTGGCCAGACGGCAGGTGTCGACGAGCCTCGACTTCTTCCTCTCCGGACGGTCCCTGCCCGCCTGGGTCACCGGCCTCGCCTTCATCTCGGCGAACCTGGGCGCCATCGAGGTCATGGGCATGTCGGCCAACGGCGCCCAGTACGGGATGCCGACCGCCCACTACTTCTGGATCGGCGCCGTCCCGGCCATGCTGTTCCTCGGCATCGTGATGATGCCGTTCTACTACGGCTCCAAGGTGCGCAGCGTGCCCGAGTTCATGCTGCGCCGTTTCGGCAAACCCGCACACCTGGTCAACGGCATCAGCTTCGCCACGGCGCAGATCCTCATCGCGGGCGCGAACCTGTTCCTCCTCGCCAGCGTCGTCAACCTGCTGCTCGGCTGGCCGATCTGGTTCTCCGTGATCATCGCCGCCGTGATCGTCCTCGCGTACACCGCGCTCGGCGGCCTCTCCGCCGCGATCTACAACGAGGTACTCCAGTTCTTCGTCATCGTCGCGGCCCTGCTGCCGCTGACGATCGTCGGGCTGTACAAGGTCGGCGGCTGGGAAGGCCTCGTCGACAAGGTGACGGGCGGCCCCGGCGGGGCCGAGCAGCTGAGCACCTGGCCCGGCAACCAGCTCACCGGCTTCGGCAGCAACTTCCTTTCCGTGCTCGGGCTCGTGTTCGGCCTCGGCTTCGTGCTCTCGTTCGGCTACTGGACCACGAACTTCGTCGAGGTCCAGCGCGCGATGGCGTCGAAGAGCATGTCGGCGGCCCGCCGGACCCCCATCATCGGCGCCTTCCCGAAGATGTTCATCCCGTTCATTGTGATCATTCCCGGCATGATCGCGGGCGTCACGGTCACCGAGCTCATGGGCGAGAACAAGGCCGCGCTGATGGAGTCGGGCAGCGCCCCGAGCGGCGCGACGTTCAACGACGCCCTGCTGCTGCTCATGCGCGACCTGCTGCCCAACGGCATGCTCGGCATCGCGATCGCGGGCCTGCTCGCGTCCTTCATGGCGGGCATGGCCGCGAACCTCAGCTCGTTCAACACGGTGTTCACCTACGACATCTGGCAGGCCTACCTCGTGAAGGACCGGCCGGACGACTACTACCTGCGGGTCGGCCGCGTGGTCACCGCCGCCGCCACCATCCTCGCCATCGGGACGGCGTTCATCGCCTCCACCTACAGCAACCTGATGGACTACCTGCAGCAGTTGTTCTCGTTCTTCAACGCGCCGCTGTTCGCCACGTTCATCCTCGGTATGTTCTGGAAGCGGATGACGCCGACCGCCGGCTGGACCGGCCTGGTCACCGGCACCGCCGCCGCCGTCACGGTGTTCGGGCTCACCGAGTCCGGGGTGTGGGAGCTGCCCGGCCAGGGCGGCGCGTTCGTCGGCGCGGGCGCCGCGTTCGTCGTCGACATCGTGGTGAGCGTGGCCGTCACCTACGCTACCCAGCCCAAGCCGGCCGGCCAGCTCGTCGGCCTCGTCTACTCGCTCACGCCGAAGGAGACGCTGCGGCACTCGACCACCGGCGAGGACGCCGGGTGGTACCGCAACCCGGGGCTGCTCGCCGGCATCGCACTGGCCATCACGATCGCGCTGAACATCATCTTCTTCTAGGAGGAACCCGCCATGTCGTCCGAATCCGGAACGCACCGCGCGGGCGTGTTCGACGTCCGGACGGTGATCGCCCTGCTCATCGGTGTGTACGGGCTGGTGCTCACGGTCATGGGCATCGGCTTCACCAGCGAGGAGGACATCGCCAAGGCAGCGGGCGTGAACATCAACCTGTGGGCGGGGATCGGGATGCTCGTCTTCGCCGGGCTGTTCGTGCTGTGGGTGAAGCTGCGCCCGCTGCGGGTCCCGGACCAGCCTGAGGAGGAGTAGGCCACCCGCTACCGTGCACGGGTGCGCACTCGCCTCCCCGCCCTGCTCGGTGCCGTGCTGCTCGGCGTCGTCGCCGGTTGCTCCGGCCCCGACCTGACGCGAGCCCACTTCCCGCGGACCACGGTCACGGCGGCACCGGGTGACGGCGGGCAGGGCGAGGTGCCCACGGGACCGATCACCGATCCCGCCGTCTCGGCCGCCGCGCTGCGGACGGTGGATCCGTGCGCGCTCCTCGGCGGCGACACCGCCGGCGTCCTCGGCGAGGCGGGCACGCCCGAGCCGGGGGACTGGGGCGTGTGCACGGTCGAGGTGCGCGACGCCGGCGGCAAGCCGGTCGGGCTCCGGCTCGACCTCGGCGAGTCGCTCGTGCTGGCCGACCGGGCGACCGGGGGCATCGAAGGGCTGCCGCTGGTCGAGAACGAGGTCGACGAGGGCAGCTGCTTCGTCACGGCGGTCACCTCCCGCGACCCGAGCCTCGGCATCACGGTGCAGGTGGACTACGAGGCCGGTGACCCGTGCGCGGCGGGCTACTCGGTGCTGCGACAGGTCCTGGCCGGGCTGCGCGGCGACCCCGGGACCTACCCGCCCGAGCCGGGCTCGCTGCTCGGGGTGGATCCGTGTGCCACCGTGACCGACGACGTGCTCGCCGAGGTGCTGCCCGGCGAGGTCCGCAAGCGACCGATGGGGCTGCACCAGTGCCGGTTCGCCGGGCACCGCCCCTCGGCGGTCGTGTGGTTCCGCACCGGTTACCCGCCGGACGCCGACGCGGGCACGCCGGTGGACCTGGGCGGCGGTGTCCGTGCCGTGCGGCAGCGGGGACAGACCGACACGGTCGAATGCGACATCTCGTGGCAACACCGGTCGTCCGGCGAGGGACCGGAAGGCGAGAACGTGACCGCGTCCTTCACGTTCGCGAGCGAGGAGGGCAGCGTCGACGACGCCTGCGCCAGGGCTCTCGCGGTAGCCCGCGACGTCGTGCGGCGGCTCCCGTCGTCCTGACCGGACATTGCCCCCGCTTTCTCTTGGCGAGAACGCCCCGGCGGCCACTAGGTTTGATCGTGTCCGCACGACGCCGTGGCTGGAGGTTCGCCGTGAAGAAGATCATCAACGATCCGGAGACCGTCGTCACCGACTCGCTCCGGGGGCTCGCCGCCGCGCATTCCGATCTGCTCCGCGTGGAGTACGACCCGGCGGTGGTCGTGCGGGCGGACGCCCCGGTCCGGGGCAGGGTGGCCGTCATCTCCGGCGGCGGCTCGGGGCACGAACCGCTGCACGGCGGCTTCGTCGGGCAGGGCATGCTCGACGCGGCCGTGCCCGGCGCGGTGTTCACCTCCCCGACGCCGGACGCGGTGCAGGCCGCGGTCAACGCCACGACCACCGACGCGGGCGCGCTGCTCATCGTCAAGAACTACACCGGCGACGTGCTCAACTTCGAGACGGCGGGCGAGCTGGCCTCGGCCGACGGGCTGGACGTGCGCAGCGTCGTGATCGACGACGACGTCGCGGTGGCCGACTCCACGTTCACGGCGGGCAGGCGGGGTGTGGGTGGCACCGTCCTGCTGGAGAAGATCGCCGGGGCCGCGGCAGGCCGTGGTGACCGGCTCGACGACGTCGAGGCCGTGGCGCGCAAGGTGATCGGGCAGGTTCGCTCGATCGGCGTGGCGCTCACCGCGCCGACCGTGCCGCACGTCGGCGAGCCCAGCTTCGAGCTCGGCCCGGACGAGATCGAGTTCGGGATCGGCATCCACGGTGAGCCGGGCCGCGAGCGGATCCCGGCCGAGCCTGCCGACGCGCTGGTCAGCCGGATGCTGGACGCGCTCGTCGAGGACCTGCCCTTCCACCAGGGCGACGACGTGCTGCTGTTCACCAACTCGATGGGCGGTACGCCGCTGCTCGAGCTGTACCTGGCGCACGGCATCGCGGAGCGGCTGCTCGGCGAGCGCGGGATCAACGTCCGGCGCAGGCTCGTCGGCCCCTACATCACGAGTCTGGAGATGCAGGGCATCAGCCTCACGCTGCTGCGTCTCGACGACGAGCTGACCGACCTGTGGGACTCGCCGGTCAACACACCCGCACTGCGCTGGGGGGTCTGAGCATGGGTTGCGCAGCGTCCGATGTGGCGGCGGCACTGCGGGCGGCCGCCGCGACCATCGCGGAGCATCGCGTCGAGCTGACCGATCTGGACCGTCCGATCGGCGACGCCGACCACGGCGAGAACATGAACCGCGGGTTCGCCGCTGTGGTGTCCAAGCTGGACGAGGGTGTTCCGGAGACGCCCGGTGCCGTGCTCAAGACCGCGGCCAGCACGCTGATCTCGAAGGTCGGCGGCGCGGCGGGCCCGCTGTACGGCACCGCGTTCCTCCGTGCGGCGACGGCGCTGGGGGACAAGTCCGAACTGGACGCGGGCGACGTGGCCGCCGCGCTGCGTGCCGGGCTGGACGGAGTGGTGGCCCGGGGCAAGGCGGTGGTGGGTGACGCGACCATGGTCGACGCGCTCAGCCCGGCGGCGGACGCCGCCGAGGCCGCGCGGGGCGACGGCATCGCGGCCCTGCTGCGCGCCGCGGCGGACGCCGCCGACGAGGGCGCGGGCTCCACGGTGCCGCTCGTCGCGCGCAAGGGCCGCGCCTCCTACCTCGGTGAGCGCAGCGTCGGGCACCTCGACCCGGGCGCCCGCTCGTCGGCGCTGCTCCTGCGGGCGCTCGCGACCGCGGCGGGTGCCGCATGACCGTCGGACTGGTCGTCGTCTCCCACAGCGCGAAGCTCGCCGAGGGAGTCGTGGAACTCGCGGCGCAGATGGCGCCGGACGTCACCGTGCTGGCCGCCGGCGGGCTCGCCGACGGCGGCATCGGCACCGACTTCGACGCGGTCAGCGCCGCCGTGCAGTCGGCGAACACCGGAGCCGGTGTCGTGCTGCTCTACGACCTCGGCAGCGCCCAGATGACCGCGGAACTCGCCGTGGAGGCACTGCCCGATCCGGGGGAGGCGGTGGTGGTCAACGCACCGCTGGTCGAGGGGGCCGTCGCGGCCGCCGTGGCGGCGCAGGGCGGTGCCGACCGGGCGGCGGTCGCGGAGGCGGCGGCCTCGGCAGGCGCGTCGCCCGCCGAGGCGGCCGAGCCGGCGCCGGCCGCCGTGGACACGCGGACCACGGAGCTGACCCTGGCCAACGACGTCGGCCTGCACGCGCGGCCCGCCGCGCTGCTCGTGCGCAGCATCGCCGGGCTGGACGCCAATGTCCGGGTGCGGCTGGGCGGCGACGAGGCGGACGGCCAGAGCGTGCTCGCCCTGATGTCGCTGGGGGCCCGCAAGGGCGACCGGATCGAGGTCAGCGCGAGCGGGGCGCAGGCGGAGGAGGCCCTGCGCCGGATCGAGGCACTCGTGGAGCGCAACTTCGACGAATGAGCCCCGCCCCGGGCGTGTCCGCGACCTGTGCACGCGTGTCCGCGTCCTGCGACGCGGACACGCGTGCACAGAACGCGGACACGGGTAGTTCCGTTCGCCTGATTCGATTCCGTACCCCGAATGGCGTGCCACCGTGGCACCATCAGGTTCCCTACTTGCGGGTAACCACTGGAGGTACGCCGTGGCACGTGAGTTCTCGACCGTAGGTGTCGTCGGCCTCGGCACGATGGGGGCCGGCATCGCGGAGGTGCTCGCCCGCAGCGGACTCTCCGTGGTGGGCGCCGAGGTGGACGAGGCGGCCGTGGCCAGAGGGCGCGGGCACATCGAGCACTCGACGGCGCGCGCGGTGGGCAAGGGCAAGCTCGGCGACTCCGACCGGGCGAGGCTGCTCGGCCGGATCCGCTACACCACGGCCCTGTCCGACCTCGCCGGGGCCGACCTCGTGATCGAGGCGGTGCCGGAGAGCCTGGAGCTGAAGGCCGACGTCTTCGCCCAGCTCGACAAGATCACCGGGCCGGAGACCGTGCTCGCCTCCAACACCTCGTCGCTGTCGGTCACCGAGATCGGCGTGCACACGTCCCGGCCCGGCAAGGTCGTCGGGATGCACTTCTTCAACCCGGCGCCCGTGCAGAAACTGATCGAGGTCGTGCGCACCGTGGTGACCGAACCGGACGTCGTCGACGACGTGATGGACTTCGTCGCGCGGCTCGGCAAGACACCGGTCGTGATCGGCGACCGCGCCGGGTTCATCGCCAACGCGTTGCTGTTCGGCTACCTCAACCACGCCGTGCGCATGTACGAGCAGCGCTACGTGACCCGCGCGGACCTGGACGCGGCCATGCGGTTCGGCTGCGGTTACCCCATGGGCCCGCTCGCCCTGCTCGACCTCATCGGGCTCGACACCGCCTACCAGATCCTGGACACGATGTACCACCAGTCGCGCAACCGGCTGCACGCGCCCGCGCCACTGCTCAAGCAGATGATCACGGCGGGCCTGCTCGGCCGGAAGAGCGGCCGGGGCTTCTACACCTACGACGCCCCCGGCTCGCCGACCGTCGTCGCGGACGCGGAGTCCGCCGCGCGGTCCGTCGTGGACGGTCCGGTGCGGACGGTCGGGCGGATCGGTGTCGTGGGCACCGGGACGATGGCCACGGGGATCGCGGAGGTGTTCGCCCGCGGCGGCTACGAGGTGGTCCTGCGGGCCAGGGCCATGGACAAGGCCGAGGCGTCGATCGGCAAGGTGCGCAACTCGCTCGGCAAGTCGGTCGTGAAGGGCCGGATGTCCGAAGCGGACGCGGCGGCCACACTAGCCCGCATCCGTCCGGCCGTCGAGTTCGACGACCTCGCCGAGACGGATCTGATCGTGGAGGCGGTGGCGGAGGAGCTGTCCGTCAAGCAGGCGGTGTTCGCGGCCCTGGACGAGGTGGCGAGGCCTGGTGCGATCCTCGCCACCACCACGTCGTCGCTGCCGGTGATCGAGTGCGCCGCCGCCACCGCGCGGCAGTCCGATGTGGTGGGTATGCACTTCTTCAACCCGGCGCAGGTCATGAAGCTCGTCGAGGTGGTCAGCACGATCGCGACCGCGCCGGACGTCGTCGCCACCGTCCACGCCGTGTGCGAGACCGTGGGCAAGCGGCCCGTGCACTGCGGGGACCGGGCCGGGTTCATCGTCAACGCGCTGCTCTTCCCGTACCTCAACGACGCGGTGACGATGCTCGAGGCGCACTACGCCAGCGCCGACGACATCGACACCGCGATGAAGGTCGGCTGCGGGCTGCCGATGGGTCCGTTCGAGCTGCTGGACGTGGTGGGGCTCGACGTGTCGCTCGCCATCGAGCGCACGCTCTACAACGAGTTCCGGGAGGCCGGGTTCGCCCCCGCCCCGCTCCTGGAGCACCTGGTCACCGCGGGACGCCTGGGCCGCAAGACCGGCAAGGGCTTCCGCGACTACACCGGCTGACCGCCCCGGGACTTCCCCAATGTGGCTTTCGGTGCGCTCGATGCACCGAAAGCCACATTGGGGAAATCGAGCGCTACCAATGCCACATTGGGGAGCTCGCCGCGAGCGCTCAGCCGCAGCCGCACGCACCTCCGCAGCAGCCGCCGCCCGTGGGCGCGGGGGCGTTCGCGGAGCCGGTGAGGGCGACCGTGGTGAGCAGCTTGACCGTGTCCGTGTGACCGTCCGGGCACGCGGCGGGCTCACCGGACTCGCTCATCGGCCTGCTCAGCTCGAAGGTCTCGGTGCACTCGCGGCACCGGTACGCGTAGGTCGGCATGTCGCGATTATCGCGTGGCGGCCGGGGGGTGAGAAGCTGGCGGCGTGGAACCGCCGGTGATCGACCAGGACATCCCGCACCTGAGCGAGGTCACGCCGTCCGTGCTGCGCGCGCTCGGCGTGCCCGGCAGCACCGGGTCGCTCGACCTGCCCGGGGCGCGGTCGGCGTGCGTCCTGCTCGTCGACGGCCTCGGCTGGGAGCTGCTGGCCGAGTACGCCGCGGACGCGCCCGCGCTGGCCGCGCTGCGGAGCAGCCGTCTGCGCGTCGGCTACCCGGCCACCACCGCCGCCGGGCTCGCCGCCATCGGTACCGGCGTCGCCTCCGGCGAGCACGGCCTCGCCGGTTACACCTTCGAGGTGCCGGGTGTCGGCGTGGTCAACGCGCTGAGCTGGCGGGACCACGACACCGGTGCCGACCTGCGCGGCCCGCTGCCGCCGGAAGAGGCGCAGCCGCTGCCGACCACGTTCGCCCGCGCCAGGGCCGCCGGGCTGGACTCCCGCGTCGTGTCGGCGGCGCGGTTCGCCGACACCGCCCTCACTCGCGCCGTCCTGCGGGACGGCGACTACCGCGGCGTGCACGCGCTCGGCGACCTCGCCGCGGCCGTGCTCGACGCGCTGGACACCGAGCGGTGCTTCTGCTGGGGCTACCACGGCGATCTGGACCTGCTGGGCCACGTGTACGGGCCCGGTTCGCGGCCGTGGCGGATGCAGCTGCGCCAGGTCGACCGGCTCGTCGAGTCGCTCGTCGCCGGCCTGCCCCCCGGCGCGCTGCTCGCCGTCGTCGCCGACCACGGGATGATCACGCTCGACGACACCGCGGTGGACCTGGAGGAGGAGCCCGGCCTGCTCGCCGGTGTCCGTGCCTTCGGCGGCGAGGTGCGTGCCCGGCACGTCTACACCGAGCCGGGCGCGGTGGACGACGTGCTGGCCGCGTGGCGGGCGATCCTCGGCGACCGGGCGTGGGTCGCCGGGCGCGAGCAGGCGATCGAGGAGGGCTGGTTCGGCCCTCGCGTCGCCGACCACGTGCGGCCCCGGATCGGGGACGTCGTCGCGGCGGCCCGGGGCCGCTCCGGAATGCTGCGCGGGCTCGCCGAGCCGGTCGAGTCGTCCCTGATCGGGCAGCACGGCTCGTTCACCCCGGCCGAGCAACTCGTCCCGCTCGCCGTCGCCTACGGCTGACGGCCGGGCTCCGGGCGCGGTACGGCGGCGGGCCGGGCCGCCGCCGTACCGCGGGCGAACGCAGGCGGGCCAGGGCAGTCGTCGCCGGAACGGGAGGAGCTGTGGCCGCGTGCGGCGCTGCCGCTGCTCGCCGCGTCCGCCGGGAGATCGGTGTGCCGCCCGGTGAATACCCCACCGCATAGGTCGTTACCGTGGGGCCATGCCTCGACGGAACCGGCCCCGGCGCGACGTGCCCAGGTCCGCCGGCCCCGCCGGGTGGGCACAGCCGGAGTCGGGACCGGACGGCGACTGGCTCGTGCGTTCCGTGCCGGGTTCCCAGGCGACCAAGCCGTACCGCTGCCCCGGCTGCGACCACGAGATCCGGCCCGGCGTGCCGCATGTCGTCGCGTGGCCCGCCGACGAGCTGGGTTCGGTGGCCGACCGGCGGCACTGGCACCGGCCGTGCTGGGAGGCGAGGACCCGGCGCGGACCGACGCGGCGCCGCTGAGCTCACCCCCTCCGGTAGTAGGCGGCGGGAACGCCCTCGTAGAGGTCGTCCTTCCACTTCCGGAAGCCCAGCTTCTCCGCGACCCGCTGCGCCGGGGTGTTGCGGCTGTTGGTCACGATCACTACCGGGCGGCCGGGGATCTCCCGCTCGGCCCACTCGACGATCGGCAGCGCCATCTCCGGTGCGTAGCCCTTGCCCCACGCGCTCGGCCGGAAGCGGTAGTACAGGTTCAGCACGGGCTCGCCGTGGAGGTCCTTCACCTGCACCCCGCCGAGCCCGATGAGCTTGCCGGTCGCGATCTCGACCACCGCCACGTAGCCGAACCCGTGTTCGGCCCAGTGCCGCTGCCACAGGGAGAACAGCATGCGGGCGGCGCCGGGTGCCGGTGCCTCGTCGAACGGGTGTGCCGCCGGATCGGCCTGCACCTCCAGGACCGAGGGCAGGTCCGCCTCGCGGAACCGCCGCAGGATCAGCCGCCGGGTGCGGATCTCGGGGAGCACAGCCACGGTCCGACGTTAACGCGAGGTCCCGACGAACGCCGCGCGAAGAACCCGCGCGAACGCCGCCGCCGCTAAGCTCCGTCCGTGCATACCGCGGGGGTCGGCGACAGACCCGGAACCTCCGCCGGGGCGCCGCTGCCCCGGTTCGCACTGGGGCCCGTCGCGCTGGTCGCCCTGGTGCAGTCCGCCGTGTTGACCCTGCTGTCCGGCCGGTACGGCTTCCATCGCGACGAGCTCTACTTCCTCGCGGCGGGCGACCGCCCGGCGTGGGGCTACGTCGACCAGCCCCCGCTCACCCCGCTGCTCGCCGAGGCGGCGACCGCGCTGTTCGGTGACACCCCGGGCGGGCTGCGCGTCCCGGCGACGCTGGCCGGGGCGGCGCTGGTGGTGGTGGCGGCGCTGGTGGCGCGGGAACTCGGCGGTGGCAGGACCGCTCAGCTGCTCGCCGCCGCGGCGACCGCGGCGTCCACGTTCGTCCTCGTGATCGCGCACATGGTCTCGACGACGACGTTCGACACCCTGCTGTGGGCGGTCCTCGGGCTGCTGACCCTGCGGCTGCTGCGGACCGGAGACGGTCGCTGGTGGGTGGCGATCGGGGCCGCCGCCGGAGTCGCCCTGGCCAACAAGTGGCTCGTGCTGTTGCTGCTCGGCGCGTTCGCCGTGGCGCTGCCGCTCGCGGGCCAGGCCAGGGCACTGCGCACCGGCTGGCTCCTCGCCGGGATCGGTGTGGCGGCGGCGCTGGCCACACCGCTCGTGGTGTGGCAGTTCGCGCACGACTTCCCGATGCTGACGGTCGCGGGCGGCATCAGTGAGGACGACGGAGCCGAGAACCGGATCTTGTTCGTCCCGATGCAGCTGGTGTACCTCTCGCCGGTGCTCGTCCCGGTGTGGCTGGCCGGGTTCGTCCGGCTGTGGCGCGACCCCGCGGTCCGCTGGGCACGGGTGCTGCCCGTCGCCTACCTGGTGCTGTGCGCGGCCTTGCTCGTGCTGGGCGGGAAGCCGTACTACGCGATCCCGTTGCTCGTGCTGCTGACGGCGGCCGGGGCGGAGCCGGTCGTGCGCTGGCTGACCGCGGGACGGCGGGCCGCCCGCAGGGCCCTCGCGACCGGGCTCGCGGTCGTCTGCGTGGTCACCTCGGCGCTCGTCGCGCTGCCCGTGCTCCCGCCCCCGGCACTGGACGGCCCGGTCCTCGCGATGAACAAGGAACAGGGCGAGCAGGTCGGCTGGCCGGAGCTGGCGCGGACCGTCGCGGCCGTGTGGGAGCGGGTCCCCGAGGCCGACCGCGCCACCTCGGTGATCTTCACCCGCAACTACGGGCAGGCGGGCGCGGTCGAGCGTTTCGGCCCGGCGTTCGGGTTGCCGGGGCCGTACTCGGGGCACATGTCCTACGCGGACTGGGGACCTCCGCCCGACGAGCGCACCGGCTGGGTGCTGACCGTCGGACCCCCGCCCGCCGCCTTCACCGGGTGCGCCGTGGTCGCGGTACACGACAGCGGACTCGGCGTCGACAACGAGGAGCACGGCACGCCGATCGCGTTGTGCGAGGGCACCACGGCTTCGTGGTCGCGGATCTGGCCGGGGCTGCGCCACTTCTACTGAAGACTCCGGCGGCAGCCGCCAGAATGCGGGTATGGATCGACTTTCCCTCGTGCTGCTGCACGCGTTTCCGGTGGACGCCCGGATGTGGAACGAGGTGCGGGAGCCGCTGGTCCAGCGCACCCGGCTGATCACGCCGGACCAGCGTGGCCTCGGCCGCACCGCCCTCCCGGAGACCGACCGCGAACCGAGCCTCGACGACGCCGCCCGGGACGTGCTGGCCCTGCTCGACAAGCTGGAGCTCGACCAGGTGATCCTCGGCGGCTGCTCCCTGGGCGGCTACGTGACCCTCGCCGTGCTGCGGGCCGCGCCGGAACGGATCGGTGGCCTGGTGCTCATCGACACGAAGGCCACGGCCGACGGCGAGGAGGCCCGGCGGGCCCGGCTGGAGATGGCCGACCGGGCCGAGGCCGAGGGCATCTCCGGCTGGCTGGCCGACGCGATGCTGCCGAAGGTGCTCGGCGAGACCACGCGGCGGACGAAGACCGACCTCGCGGACCAGATCAGGGAGCTCGTGGAGGCACAGCCCGCTGCGGGGGTCGCCTGGGCACAGCGGGCGATGGCGGCCAGGCCGGACGCGACGGACGTGGTCCGCGAGGCGCACGTGCCCGCGCTCGTCGTGGTCGGCGAGGAGGACACCGTGACCCCACCGGAGGCCGCCCGCGAGCTGGCCGGCGCGCTGCCCGACGCGACGCTCACCGTGCTGCCCGGGGTGGGGCACCTCACGCCGCTGGAGGACCCGGACGGGGTCGCGAAGGCGATCCTCGACTGGCTGCCCTGACCCCGCCGTCCGGCAGTGAAGGTGGCCTTCACTGCACCCGGGCGCGCTGTGGGGTGCGTCGTGCGTCTCCAAGGCCACCTTAGGTGCGTTGGGTGCGGTCAAGGCCACCTTGGTTGCGTTGGACGCACGCAGGGTGGCCTTCACTGCGTCCAGGGCGGTCACAGGCAGGGGTGCAGTGCCTCGACCAGCGTGTCGACCCGCTCGAAACCGGCGAGCCTGCGGGTCACGTACCCGAGCGTGTAGCCGCGTGCCGGGTCCGCGTAGCCGACGCTGCCCCCGATGCCGCCCATGCCCCAGGTGCCGTCGTCGTCGAGCTGCATCCCGAGCGTCCACCGCACGGGGCGGTCCAGCAGCAGGTCGTGGCCCTCGTACTGGGTTCGCACCGCCTCGTCGGTGAGCTCCGCGCCGAGCAGGCGGCCGCCGAGCAGCGCCGCGTACAGCCCGGCGAGCCCACTCGCGCTCGCGTGCAGGTTCACGGCGGGCACCTCGGCCCGGCGCCACCACGACGTGCCGAGCACGGCGGGGTCCAGCCAGCCCGCCGGGTTGCCGAGCGCGGCGGCGCGCAGTGACCCCGGCCGTCCGATCACCTCGCGGGCCCAGCCGGGGTCGCGGAACTCCGGGTCCGCACACCGGGTGCGCGCCCGGGCGGGGAGGCCGAAGCCGAGGTCCAACCCGAGAGGCCCGGCGATCTCCGCGGCCAGGAACGCGCCGGGCGTGCGGCCGGAGATTCGCCGCACCAGCTCGCCGACCAGGTGCCCGTAGGTCAGCGCGTGCTCCGCGGCGGCCGTGCCCGGCGCCCACTCCGGCGTGGCGGCCGCCAGATCCCCGGTGAGCAACCCCCAGTCGGCGAACGCGCGGGCGGGCCGCTCCACCGGGAAGGCGGGCAGCCCGGCCGTGTGGCTCAGCACGTGTCGGACGGACACGCCCTCGCCGGTGAACCCCGGCCAGTGCCGCGACACCGGGTCGTCCAGCGCCACGAGCCCCCGCTCGACCAGCGTGAGCAGGCACAGCGCGGCCACCGGCTTGCCCACCGAGAAGACGTTGACCAGCGTGTCCGGCCGCCACACGGCGGTGCGCGCGTGGTCGGTCCAGCCGCCGTGCAGAGCCACCACCGGACGGCCGTCGAGGAGCACCGTCAGCGCCCCACCGGTCTCGGCCCCGCTCGCCAGCAGCCCGGCGAACGCCTCGCGCACGGGCTCGAAGCCCGCCGCCACCCGCCCGCCGAGGGGAACCGTCATGGCGGCAGCCTAGGGACCTGGGTCGCGTCCCGCCGCCAGATATCCGCTCAGCGCGGACCGGGCTCCGGCCGCCTCGCCGGGGAACCGGCGGGCCACCACGAACCGCCAGCAGATCCCGAACAGCCGCCGCAGCCGCACGTACGGCGCCAGCTCGGCCGGGTCGGGCGCACCGGGGTAGGCGGCGAGCGCGGCCGCGCCGTCCAGCCGCGCGGTTCCCCACAGCACCGCGAGGTCCCAGGCGACCGGACCGCGCCAGGTGTCCTCGAGGTCGATCCACCGCCAGCCCGCCTCGGTCGCCAGCAGGTTCGCCGGGTGCGCGTCCCCGTGCAGGGGCCTGCGCTCGCCCGCCCCGGCCACCGTCTCCGCCAGCGCGGTCAGCTGCGCCCTGAGCACCGCGACGGTCTCCCCCAGGTCGTCGGCCAGCAGGTCCAGCATCCGCCGCAGTTCGGCCACCGGCCCCTCGGCGGGCAGCGCGCCGGGGTAGTCACGCAGGGCCTCGTGCAGCTCGGCCAGCGAGCGGCCCACCGTCGCGGGGCTGGGCAGCCGGCCGGGGTCGTGACGAACGTAACGCCAGAACGTCACCGGTAGGCCGCTGACCAGGTGCGGGCCGGGCGGCGGGTCGGTGCTCGGCGGCACGACCGGCGCGCCGCGGTCCGCGAGGTGGCGGGCCAGCCGCACCTCCCGGTCCAGCCACGCGGCGGGATCGGCGCGCAGCAGGCGCGTGGTCGCGGGCACCCTCGCCACCACCGGCCCCAGCCCCACCAGCACGTTCGACCCCGTGGCGAGCACGGACGGCGCGTCCGTGGGCAGTCCGTGCGCACGCCCGGTGGCGACCGCGGCGGAGAGCGCGGCGGTGACGAACGAGTCGGTCACCGTGTGATCTTCCCAGCCGGTGCGCAGCGTCCGGAAAGGCCCGGGATACGATCCCTCCAGCCGACGCGGGTCCATGCCCGTGCCGGAGACGTCATCACGGTGTTGAGTGCAGGAGGCAGGAGTGACGGCCGTAGCCCCCCAGCCGATCGCGACGCGGCCATATCCGGCCCGGGAGTCGGTGAAGGGTTCGTACCTGCTGCGGTTGTTCCGCACGACGGACCACAAGCAGATCGGCATCATGTACCTGGTCACGTCGTTCGCCTTCTTCATGGCGGGCGGCGCGATGGCGATGCTGATCCGCAGCGAGCTCGCCGTGCCGGGACAGCAGTTCCTCTCGGGAGAGCAGTACAACCAGCTGTTCACCATGCACGGCACGGTCATGCTGCTGCTGTACGCGACGCCGATCCTGTTCGGCTTCGCGAACTTCATCATGCCGCTGCAGATCGGCTCGCCCGACGTGGCGTTCCCCCGGCTCAACGCCTTCTCGTACTGGCTCTACCTGTTCGGCGGGCTCATCGTGATGGCGGGCTTCCTCACGCCCGGCGGCGCCGCCGACTTCGGCTGGTTCGCCTACACACCGCTGTCGGACGCCATCCACTCGCCGGGCGCGGGCGCGGACCTGTGGATCTCCGGCCTCGTGGTCGGTGGTCTCGGCACCATCCTCGGCGCCGTCAACATGATCACCACGATCGTGTGCCTGCGCGCGCCCGGCATGACCATGTACCGGATGCCGATCTTCACCTGGAACATCCTGGTGACGAGCCTGCTGGTGCTGCTCGCCTTCCCGATCCTCACCGCGGCGCTGCTGGGCCTGCTGGCCGACCGGCACCTCGGCGCGCACGTGTTCGACCCCGCCAACGGCGGCGTCATCCTGTGGCAGCACCTGTTCTGGTTCTTCGGCCACCCCGAGGTCTACATCGTCGCGCTGCCGTTCTTCGGCATCGTGTCGGAGATCTTCCCCGTCTTCAGCCGCAAGCCGATCTTCGGCTACAAGGGCCTGGTCTGGGCGACGCTGGGCATCGCCGCGCTGTCGGTGGCCGTGTGGGCGCACCACATGTACGCCACGGGCGCGGTGCTGCTGCCGTTCTTCGCGTTCATGACCTTCCTGATCGCGGTGCCGACCGGCGTGAAGTTCTTCAACTGGATCGGCACGATGTGGAAGGGCCAGCTGACCTTCGAGTCGCCGATGCTGTTCTCGGTCGGCTTCATCGTGACGTTCCTCTTCGGCGGCCTCACCGGCATCCTGCTGGCCGCGCCCGCGATCGACTTCCACGTCTCCGACAGCTACTTCGTGGTGGCGCACTTCCACTACGTGCTCTACGGCACGATCGTGTTCGCCACGTTCGCCGGGATCTACTTCTGGTTCCCGAAGATCACCGGCCGGATGATGGACGAGCCGCTGGGCAAGCTGCACTTCTGGACCACGTTCATCGGCTTCCACACGACGTTCCTCGTGCAGCACTGGCTCGGCGCCGAGGGCATGCCCCGCCGCTACGTCGACTACCTGGCCAGCGACGGTTTCACCACGCTGAACACGATCTCCACGATCGGCGCGTACATCCTCGGCGCCTCGACGCTGCCGTTCATCTGGAACGTGTTCAAGAGCTACCGCTACGGCGAGATCGTGACGGTGGACGATCCGTGGGGTTACGGCAACTCGCTGGAGTGGGCCACCTCGTGCCCGCCGCCGCGGCACAACTTCACCGAGCTGCCCCGGATCCGCTCCGAGCGGCCCGCGTTCGAGCTGCACTACCCGCACATGGTCGAACGCCTGCACAGCGAGGGCCACATCACGTTCACCGGTAAGCCGCTGCCGCATCCCGAGGCCAAGGACGCGCCGTCCGAGGTGCTCACGGAAGCGGTGATCCCGGGCGACCACGACAGGGACAACTCGAGCGAACGATGACGCAGCTGCCGGTGAACCCGACGCCAGTCCTGATCACCACGACCGGCCCGGACAAGCCCGGCGTCTCGTCGGTCCTCTTCGCCGCGCTGGCCCAGCCCGGAGTCGAGGTGCTCGACATCGAGCAGGTCGTCATCCGCGGCCAGCTCGTCCTCGGCGTGCTCGCCGGGGTCGAGAGCGACCCGGAGGCCCTGCAGGAGGCCGTCGAGCAGGCGATGGCGACGGTCTCGATGCACGTCGACGTGCGGATCGGATCGGCCATCGGCGCCGACCCGTTCGCCCCGGCCCGGCACGGCTCCAGCCACGTCATGGTGATCCTCGGCAGGCCGGTGACCGCGCGCGCGTTCACCGCGATCGCCCGCAGGCTGGCTTCGGTGAACGCCAACATCGACACGATCCGCAGCATCGCCGACTATCCGGTCACCGGGCTCGAGGTGCACGTCTCCGTCGCGGACGACACCCCGGAGGCGGACGCCGAGCTGCGCTCCGTGCTCGCGGACGTCGCCTCCCGGGGCGGTCTCGACGTCTCGATCGAGCGGGCCGGGCTGGCCCGCAGGGCGAAGCGGCTCATCGTGTTCGACGTGGACTCCACCCTGATCCAGGGCGAGGTCATCGAGATGCTGGCCGGCTACGCCGGGGTCGAGGACCAGGTGCGGGAGATCACCGACATCGCGATGCGCGGCGAGCTCAATTTCACCGAGTCGCTCGAACGCCGCGTCGCGCTGCTCGAAGGGCTGCCCGAGTCGGTGCTGGACGAGGTGGCCGAGGCCATCGAGCTCACTCCGGGGGCCCGCACCACGATCCGCACGCTCAAGCGGCTCGGCTTCCGGTGCGGTGTGGTGTCCGGCGGGTTCACCAGGATCATCGACCGGCTCGTCCGGGACCTCGGCCTCGACTTCGCGGCGGCGAACGACCTGGAGGTCGTCGACGGCAAGCTCACCGGACGCGTCGTCGGCGACGTCGTGGACCGGCCGGGCAAGGCGGAGGCGTTGCGCCGGTTCGCCGCCGAGTACGGCATCACGATGAACCAGTGCGTCGCCGTCGGCGACGGTGCCAACGACATCGACATGCTCTCCACCGCCGGGATGGGCATCGCGTTCAACGCGAAGCCCGCGCTGCGCGAGGTGGCCGACGCCGCACTGTCCTACCCCTACCTGGACGCCGTGCTGTTCATGCTCGGCATCACGCGGGCCGAGGTGGAGGCCGCCGACGCGGCCGACGGCCTCGAGCTGCTCCGCCCGTGAGCGAGCCTGCGAGCGAACCATCGATGCGGAGCGAGCCTGCGAGCGAACCATCGATGCGGGGCGAGCCTGCGGCCGCGGGCATCCTCGACCCGCTGGCGGCTCGCTACGCCACGTGGCTGGGCCTGCCCGCCGAGCGGACGGCCGAGCGCGAGCCCGCCGACCCGGGGCAGGTGCGGGCGATGCCGGTCGTGCTGCGGATGGAGCGGGCCGAGCCGCCCGCGCGGACGGCGCTGCTGGAGGCGGCCGCGCGGGCTGCGGTCGCGGTCTGCCTCGACGAGCGCGCGGCCGAGGGCGGCGAGTGGCACGACGCCGTGCGTTCCTGGGTGGCCGGGCACATCCGGAAGGTGGCCCGCCGGGCCAGGGGCGCGCACTGGCACGCGGTGCAGGACCTGCCCGGGATCACCGTGACGGTGGCCGGTGCCGAGGCCCGCGCCCTGCTGCCGTGCCGGGTGGCGGAGCTGCCCAGGGAGGTGGCCCGGCTGCAGATCTCCGGCAGCGAGCTGCCGCCGGACGAACCGGGACCCGCGCCGGGCGACGTGCCGTCGCTGCTGCTCAACCCGCACGTCACGATGACCGTTGGCAAGGCGGCGGCGCAGGTCGGGCACGGCACGATGCTGCTCGCGGCCCTGCTGGACGCCGGGTCCCGCGCCGCGTGGGCGGAGCGGGGCTTTCCCTGCGCCGTGCGCACCCCGGACGCCGCGCGGTGGGCGCAGGCGCACCCCGGCGCGGACGCCGAGGGCGCCTGGCGGGAGCGCCGGGTGCTCGCCGTGCGCGACGCCGGGTTCACCGAGGTGGATCCGGGTACGGTGACGGTGCTCGTGGAGCATCATGATGCGCGGTGAGAGTGTTATGATGCGTCCGTGCGCACGACCGTCAACATCGACGACAACCTGCTCAAGGAGGCGAGGCGGCTCGCCGTGAGCACCGGCCGCCCACTCGGCGAGGTCGTCAACGACGCGCTGCGCGTTCTGCTCGCGCGGGTCGAGCACAACCGCGGGCACGGTACGGACTTCCGGTTGCCCACCGGAGGGCAGGGCGGCCTGCGGCCGGGTGTGGACCTCGAGAACAAGGACCTGATGGCCGAGGTCCTCGGGGACAACGAGGCCCGCTAGTGCGGATCTTCGACGTCAACGTGTTCGTGTACGCGTTCCGCGAGGATCTTCCGCGGCACGGCGAGTACCGGCCGTGGGTGGAGAGCAGGCTGGCCGGTGCCGAGCCGGTGGGCGTCAGCGAGTTCGTGCTGTCCGGCTTCCTCCGGGTCGTGACCAATCACCGGGTCTTCCGCGAGCCGACCACGCCCGAGGATGCCCTCGCCTTCTGTGCCGCTGTCCGGCACGCGCCCGCCGCCGTTCCGGTGCGGGCCGGAGACCGGCACTGGATGGTCTTCGAAGAGCTCTGCCGGACCGTCGCCGCGAAGGGCAACACCGTGGCCGACGTCTACCATGCGGCGCTGGCCATCGAGCACGGCGCGACCTGGGTCAGCGCGGACCGGGACTTCGCGAAGTTCCCGGGACTGAGCTGGGAGCTGCCGCCGGTGCCCGCCTGAGGGGTCAGGCCGACTCGCCCGCCTTCCACACCACGTAGGCCTCGTCGGCGTCGGTGGTCATCGCCTCCACGAACTTGTCGTGGTCGAAGCCGGGCAGGGCCTGCAGGCGCTCTATCAACGCGTTCGCGGCCGGGTCGCCGCTCGGCACGGCCGTGCCGGTGCCGTCGGCGGCGGCCAGCATGAGGAACACGTCCTCGTTCCACGGACCCTCGGGGATCACCCGCACGACCACGGCGGACAGGTCCGCCCAGTCGACCGACTCCTCGCTACCGTCGGCCAGCTGCCTTCGCACGCCCGTGTCGTCGACGCGCACCGAGCGGGACTGTGCGGTGGCTGAATCCTGGGACAACAACTTCTCCCTCGGTGTTCGGCTTCCGTTCACCGTAGTGCCTCGGGTCACCGGGCTCAGGTGGGGGCGGCCGCGTCGAGCCTGCGCAACGCGTCCCGCGCGACCTGCGGGTCGGACGTCGGCCAGAACGGCGGCAACGAGGCCCGCAGGAAGCCGCCGTACCGGGCGGTCGCCAGCCGGGAGTCGAGGACGGCCACCACACCCCGGTCGGTGATCGAGCGGTGCAGCCTGCCCGTGCCCTGGGCGAGCAGCAGCGCGGCGTGTGTCGCGGCCACGGTCAGGAACCCGTTGCCCCCGCGAGCCTCGACCGCACGCTGCCGCGCGGACGCCACCGGATCGTCCGGGCGCGGGAACGGCAGCCGGTCCACCAGCACCAGCTGCAGCGACGGGCCCGGCACGTCCACGCCCTGCCACAGCGACAGGGTGCCGAACAGGCAGGTGCGCGGATCCTCGGCGAACTTGCGGACGAGCAGGGCCGTGGCGTCCTCGCCCTGGCAGAGGATCGGGTGCTCCACGCGGTCGCGCAGCGCCTCGGTGGCCTGCTTGGCCGCCCGCATCGAGGAGAACAGGCCGAGCGCCCGCCCGCCCGCGGCCCCGATCAGCTCGGCGATCTCGTCGAGCGTGGCCTCGCCGAGGCCGTCCCGGCCGGGCGGCGGCAGGTGCCTGGCGATGTAGAGGATGCCGTTGCGGCGGTGGTCGAAGGGTGAGCCGACGTCGATGCCCTGCCAGCGCGGGCCCGCGTCGGCGTCCGACGGCGGTGCCTTGTCGGTCGCGGTGCCCTCCGCCTTGGCCTGCCGCTCGGCCGACGGCGGCAGCCCCCACTGCCTGGCGAGCGTGTCGAACGTGCCGCCGAGGGTCAGCGTCGCCGAGGTGAGCACGGTGGTGGACCGGGCGAACACGCGCTCGCGCAGCAACCCGCCCACCGAAAGCGGTGCGACGTGCAGCGTCGGCGGCCGCGGCGTGGCGGCGAAGCCGTCGCCGCTGAGCCACACGACCTCGTGCTGGTGGGCGCGGTCCTCGCCGAACGCGTCGAGCATGCGCTCGGCCGACTCGTGCACCTCCTCCAGCAGCGACCGGGCCAGCTTGCGGACGGTGGCCTCCTCGACGTCCTCCTTCCGGTCGGAGCCGAGCGCGGTGAGGCACGCGTGCGCGGCGTCGCGCACGGCCGTGAGCGCGCCGCCCAGCGGCTGCGGCAGCGTGTCCATGCGGCCGGGGGGCAGCTCGTCGAGCACGAGCGCGAGGCCGTCGCCCGACTCCAGCAGCCGGTCGGCGACGTCGGCGTCGATGAGCTTGCCGCACCGGCGGGTCGCGGCGGAGATCATCGCGCTGGTCAGCTCGCCGGTGGCGACGGACGTGACGCGGTCGACCAGCTCGTGGGCCTCGTCGATGATCACCAGGTCGTGTTCGGGCAGCACCTGGTACTCCTGCATCGCGTCGATCGCGAGCAGGGCGTGGTTGGTGACCACCACGTCGGCGCGGCCCGCCTCGGCGCGGGCCCGCTCGGCGAAGCAGTCCGTGCCGATGGGGCAGCGGGCGGCGCCGAGGCACTCCTTCGCGGTGACCGACACCTGCCGCCACGCCTGTTCGGACACGCCCGGCACCAGCTCGTCGCGGTCGCCGGTCTCGGTGTCCGACGACCACTCGTGCAGCCGCCGGACCTCGCGGCCCAGCCGGGACACGGCGTACGGGTCGAACAGCGACGTGTCCTCCGGTTCCTCGGGGGCGCCGGTGTCCAGCCGGTGCAGGCAGAGGTAGTTGCGCCTGCCCTTGAGGATCGCGAACGTGGGCTCGCGGCCGAGCGGCTTCTTCAGTGCCTTCGCCAGCCGGGGCAGGTCGCGGTCCACGAGCTGCCGCTGCAGCGCGATGGTGGCCGTCGACACCACCACGGTGGCCTCGCGCTCGACCGCGTGCCGGATCGCGGGCACGAGGTAGGCCAGCGACTTCCCGGTGCCGGTGCCCGCCTGCACGGCGAGGTGCTCGCCGGTGCGGATCGCCGTGCCGACCGCCTCCGCCATGCGGACCTGTCCCTCGCGTTCGGTGCCGCCGACGGCCTCGACCGCGTGCGTGAGGAGTTCGCTGACGCTGGGCAGAGTCGAACGGTCACCGGCCACGGGCAGAGACGGTACCGGCAGCCACCGTCAGCGCGTGGTGCGCGGTCGCCTCACCCGGTCGGCCAATGCTCACGAACGCTCCACTCGCGGCTCACCGGAGCGTCAGAAACCGGACATAGCGTCGGCGCGTTCCGTCCCCACCCGATGAGGAGACCCATGAGACGCACCCCGACCCGGCTGGCGTCCGCCGCGCTCGCCGTCGCCGCGGCCGCACTGGTCAGCGCCCCCGCCCCGCTCTCCGCGCAGGCCGATCCCGGCGACGTCGTCGTCGCCGAGTCGTTCGAAGGCCCCGGCCTCCCCGCGGGCTGGCGCCCCGCGGCGGGCTCGTGGCAGGTCCAGGACGGCCGGCTGGTGACGACCGAGCCGGGCGCGCGGTCGCGCATCACCTTCGGCCCGCACCTGGCCGACTTCCGCGCGGAGGCCACGATCCGCTTCGACGCGGTGAACAACGCCAGCCGGTGGGCGGGCATCGTGCTCGACATCGACCCGTCCGGCGGCGTGCCGTGGAGCCAGGCCATCATGCGTTCGACGTCGACCGCGGCCAACGGGATCGAGTTCGCCGTCCGCACGGCGGGGGAGACGTGGAACGTCACCGACACCGCGTCCGCGCCGCACGACGCGGGCACCGGGCGGGACGTCCGGGTCGTGATCGAGGTGCACGGCAACCGCGCCAGCTGGAGCTTCGACGGCCGGACGGTGCTCACCACCACGCAGCTGCCGCGCAGCACCGACGGCGTGCTGGGCTTCGTCGCCGACGGCGCCCGGATCAGCGTGGACGACGTCGTGGTGACGGAGCTGGAGCCGCTGCCGATCACCCAGCCGGACGGGGCCCTGCCGCTGACGGTCGCCCACCGCGGCTACTCGTCGGCCGCGCCGGAGAACACGCTCGCCGCCGTGGCCGCCGGGATCCGCGCCCGTTCGGAGTACGTGGAGATCGACGCGCACACCACGGCGGACGGCGTGCCGGTGGTGATGCACGACTCGACCGTCGACCGCACCACGAACGGCACCGGCGCCGTGTCCGCGCTCACCGCCGACCACGTCACCGGGCTCGACGCGGGCTCGTGGTTCTCGCCCGCCTTCGCCGGGCAGCGCGTGCCGACCCTGGGCGCGGTGCTCGACCTGGTCAAGGACAGCGGCTCGACGCTGCTGCTGGAGGTCAAGGGCCCGGAGACGAGGGCCGAGACCGGCGGCATCGTCGCCGAGGTGCTGGAGCGCGGCATGGCGGAGCAGGTGCTGCTGCAGAGCTTCGACGAGCAGGTGCTGCGGCACGCCCGCGAGCTGGCGCCGGAGATCCCGCGCGGGCTGCTGCGGTCGGCCCTCGACGCCAACCCGGTCGCCACGGCGCGTTCGCTCGGTGTCGTGGCGTACAACCCGTCGGCGAACGCGCTGCTCGGCAGGCCCGGCGTCGTGGCCGACCTCAACGAGGCCGGGATCGCGGTGATGCCGTACACCGTCGACGACGCCGCCCGCTGGCAGCGCCTGACCGAACTCGGCGTCGACGCGGTCATCACGAACCGCGCCGGGGAGTTCGCGGGCTGGCGGCAGCGTTCCGAGCAGGTGCGCCCGGCCGCGCCGCGCGTGTCGGTCAGCGCGCCCGCCGACGGGGCGGCGGTGCGCCGCCACGAGCGCACGACCGTGGCCGTCGACGCCCGGGACGCCGACACCGTCACCGTGACCCTCGACGGTGAGTCGGTGGATCCGGCGGTACCGCTGGACCCGCGCGCGCTCGCCGCCGGGACGCACGAGCTGGTGGCCACCGCGACCGGGCCCGGCGGGACCGCGTCGGCGCGGTCGACGTTCGAGGTGGTCGTGGACGAGGTGGGCGTGCGGGTCCTCGTCGCGGAGGCGGACATCGCGCCGCACCACGTCGCGGTGATCCTGCGGCACGTCGACGCGGGCCGGTGGGCGCAGGCCGCGCACGCCGTGCGGAGGGCGGGCTTCCCGCCCGAGCGGGAGCGGGTGCTGCTCGCCGACCTGGCCACCCTCCGCGCGAGCTGACGAGCAGTGAAGGCCACCTTGACTGCGTTGAACGCAGTGAAGGTGGCCTTCACTGCCGGGGGTCAGTCGCGGAAGCGGTGCACGAGCGCCCAGGTGGCGGGCAGCACGGCGGCGGCGAGCGCGATCTTCAGCGCGTCGCCGAGCAGGAACGGTGCCACGCCCTTGTCCAGCGCGGTGGCGAGGTCGAGCGACGCGGCCGCCATCAGCCACGGCACGCCGAACGCGTAGATCACCAGGTTGCCGAGCACCATCGTGCCCGCCGTGCGCGCCGGCGTGCGGTCACCGCCCCGGGCGGCCAGCGTTCCGACCAGCGCACCGGCGAACACGAACCCGACGACGTACCCGGCGCTGGCCGTCAGGCCCGACGTCCCGTTGTTGAACCACGGCATCCCGGCCGCACCGACGAGCAGGTACAGCAGCATCGCGGCGGCACCGCGCCGCCAGCCCAGCGCCGCACCGGTGAGCAGAGCGGCGAACGTCTGCCCCGTCATCGGCACCGGGCTGCCCGGCACCGGGATCACCGCCTGCGCGGCCAGGCCGGTCAGCCCCGCGGCGGCCGTCACGAGGACGGCGTCCCGCACGAGCGTGCCGGGTACGAGGTCGGCCAGTACGGTGCGGCGGGTCGCGACGGGCAGCGAAGACACGAGAACCTCCAGGTCGAACTCCGATCCGCAGCGAGGTTAGTGCGACAGTGCCGCGACCGGACGCGGAAGTCGTGTTTCTCATACCTCACCCGACCGAGTGGAGCGGGCCCGCGCGGGTCAGGTGGGCCGGGACCACCGCCGATGACGAGGGGGCCGGAGTGTTCACCACGGGCGGGGAGGAACCAGGATGTCGCGGATCGGCAGGTCGATGGTGGTGGCGGCGCTGGCGGGCAGCCTGCTGACGGTGCCGGGTGCGGCGACGGCGGAGCAGGAGGCACCGGTCGCCGCGACCGCCTCGGCCTCGGCGTCGGTCGGTGCGGTCGACATCGTGGTCGCGGGCAGGCCCGGCCACGCGGCGCCGATCGCCCCGTGCACGGTCGGCGGCACCGAGCGGAACTCCGCGCGCGGCACGGACGTCGGCCGCACCACGAGCTTCGGGGCGGGGGACACCCGGTGCGCCCGCACATCCGGCGGCGCGGCCACGGCGAAGGCCACCGGGCAGCGGTTCCGGACCAGCGTGCTCCGCCAGTTCGGCGGTCCCGTGCTGCGGGTGCGCACGTTCTCCGCCGAGTGCCGGACCACCGGCAACGGCAGCGAGGGCTACGTGGAGCTGGGCGGGGTTTCCGGCTTCCGGCTGCCCTCGGAGATCCCAGCGGACCACACGATCACCATTCCCGGCCGGTCCGAGGGGGACCCGCCGATGGCCGAGATCGTGCTCAACGACCTCGTGGCGCCCACGCCGCCGGACGGCAGCCTCACCACCCACGCGTTGCACATCAAGCTGTTCCCGCAGGGTGGTCCGGCGAGCGGGGACATCTTCGTGGGCACCGCCGGCTGCGACCCGTACGCCGGCTGACGCCTGCCGGGTCAGCGGACGATCGTGATGGGCCCCGCCAGCTCGTTCAGCTCGTCGCGGTCGGGCAGCGCGTCCGCGTCACCCGCCACCGACACCGCGAACGCGCCGCACGCCGCGGCCGTCCGGACCCGCCGGTCCGGCGGCGCGCCGGCCAGCCGGTCCGCCAGGTAGCCCGCCGCGAACGCGTCGCCCGCGCCCTCCGGGTCCACCGCCCGCACCGGGTACACCGGGACGTCGTAGCGCAGCCCGCCCAGCTCGGCCACCGCCCCGCGCGGGCCCAGCTTCACGAGTACCTCCTCCGGCCCCAGCGCCGCGAGCGCCCCGGCGAGGTCCTCGGCCGATCCCTCCAGCCCGAGCAGCCGTGCCTCGGCCTCCCCCGCGAACACGATGTCGGCGCGGGTCACCAGCTCGCGCAGCACGTCCTGCGCGTCCTCGGGCGGCCACAGCGCGTGCCGGTAGTTCACGTCGAACGACACCGGGACGTCCGCCTCCTGCGCCACGTCGATCGCCGCGTGCACCGCGTCCGCCGCCGACTCCGACAGCGCGGGCGTGATGCCGGAGAGGTGCAGCACCCCGGCGGCGCGGATCCGGTCCTCGCAGAGGTCCTCGGCGCACAGCCGGGAGCCCGCGCTGCCGTGCCGGTAGTACGCCACGCGCATCGAGTCCGCGGCCCGGAAGTCCTTGAGCATCAACCCGGTGGCCGCGTACTGGTCGGTGCGCGCGGCCGAGACGTCGACGCCCTCGTCCCGGATCCGGGCCAGCACCAGGGATCCCGGTTCGTCCGCGCCGACCCGGCCCGCCCACGACGCGCCGACGCCGAGCCTGCGCACGCCGATGGCCACGCTCGACTCGGAACCGGCGATGCCGACGTTGACCGTGCTCGCGTGCCGCAGCCTGCCGGAGTCCGTGCTGAACACGGCCATGGTCTCGCCGAAGGTCAGCAACCCGCCTGCGGTCACGAACCGACCCGGGGAGTTCCGCTCACCGTCGCGCCCGCGGCCTTCATCTGGGCCACGGCGGTGTCCACAGTAGACTGCGAAACGCCCGCGGTGAGATTCGCCAGCACCCGCACCGAGAAACCGGCCCTCGCCGCGTCGACGGTGGTCGCGCGGACACAGTGGTCGGTGGCGATACCCACGACGTCGACGTCGGTCACGTCGCGGGCCCGCAGCCAGTCGGCGATGTTCTCGCCCCGGTCGGTCTCCCCCTCGAAGCCGGAGTAGCCGTCGCTGTACTGGCCCTTGGAGAACACCGCGGTGATCGGCGCGATGTCCAGCTCCGGCCGGAACGCGGCCCCGCCCGTGCCCGCGACGCAGTGCGGCGGCCACGACCGGACGAAGTCGGGTTGGTCGCTGAAATGCGGCCCCGGGTCGATGTGGTAGTCGCGGGTCGCCACGACGTGGTCGTAGCCCCGCTGGTGCATGTGCTCGGAGATGGCCGCGGCCACCGCCGCGCCGCCCTGCACCGCGAGTGAGCCGCCCTCGCAGAAGTCGTTCTGCACGTCCACCACGATCAGCGCGTTGGCCATGGTTTCCTCCTCGAAAAGCCGCTCAACTGAAGGTCGTGGGGATGGCCGGGTCGCCGCCGGACAGCTTCAGCCCCTCCCACGGCAGGCTCACCAGCGCGCGGCGCAGCCGTTGCCTTCCATCATCCAGGGTGGGCAGGTCCGGGACGGGTTGTCCACCGCGCATCAGGGGAATGAGCAGCTCGCGGTCGTGCGGTCCCCGTTCCGGCGGAGCGGCGCTGGGGTAGACCACCTCCTCCAGCGCGGTGCCCGTCGGCTTGTGCCTGCGCAGCGCGGACTTCCGGCCCCCTCGGGAGGCCTTGTGCTCGCTGCGCTTGGCCACCGGTTTGCCGTTCACCTCGACCAGCTTGTACACCATCCCCGCCGTCGGCGCTCCCGACCCGGTCACCACGGAGGTGCCCACGCCGTAGGCGTCCACGGGTTCCGCGCGCAACGCGGCGATGGCGTGTTCGTCGAGGTCTCCCGACACGACGATCCGGGTGTCCTTGGCGCCCAGGGAGTCCAGTTGCTCACGCGCCTTGCGGGCGAGCGGCCCGACGTCGCCGGAGTCGATGCGGATCGCGCCGAGCTCCGGCCCGGCCACGCGCACGGCCGTCTCGATGCCCGCCGTGATGTCGTAGGTGTCCACCAGGAGCGTCGTGTCCGCGCCCATCCTCGCCACCTGCGCGCGGAAGGCGGCCTCCTCGGTGTCGTGCAGCAGCATGAACGCGTGCGCGACCGTGCCCCGGGTGGGAATGCCGTACCGGCGGCCGGCCTCCAGGTTGGACGTGGTGGCGAAGCCCGCGAGATAGGCGGCCCGCGCGGCCGCCACCGCCGCGTACTCGTGCGTGCGCCGCCCGCCCATCTCGATGATCGGCCTGCCGTGCGCGGCGCTCGACATCCGCGCCGCCGCGGACGCGACCGCGCTGTCGTGGTTGAGGATGGACAGCACCAGCGTCTCCAGCACCACGGATTCGGCGAACGTGCCGCGGACGGTGAGGATGGGGGAGCCGGGAAAGTACAGCTCACCCTCGGGGTAGCCGTCGATGTCGCCGCCGAACCGGTAGTCCGCCAGCCAGTCCAGCGTCTCGTCGCTCACCACGGCCGTCGCCGCCAGCTGGGCGAGCTCGGCCTCGGTGAACCGGAAGTCGGCGATCGCCTCCAGCACGCGGGTGGTGCCCGCCACCACGCCGTACCGGCGCCCGGCAGGCAGCCTGCGCGCGAACACCTCGAACACGCAGTCCCGTTCCGCGGTGCCGTCGGCCAGCGCGCTGCTCAGCATCGTCAGCTCATAGTGGTCGGTGAGCAGTGCCGTGCTCGTGCTGCTCGCGGGACGATCCGGAGAGGCCATGCGATCACCCTATTCACCAACGATTCCGGCCCTTCACCCACACGGCCTGCCCTGGGCGCCCACAGGCGGTGCCAGTCGTGACACCATGTCGTTATGACCACGCCTGTCGAGGCCGAAGAGACACTCGGTGCCGATGCCGGTTCCGAGGACAGACCGTGGCAGACGATCGTGTGGAACGACCCGGTCAACCTGATGTCCTACGTGACGTACGTGCTGCAGAAGATCTTCGGGTACAGCCGGGACCACGCCACCAAGCTGATGCTCGACGTGCACCACAAGGGCAGGGCCACGGTGTCGTCCGGAACCAAGGAGAAGGTAGAGGGGGACGTGGCGAAGCTGCACGCCGCCGGGCTGTGGGCCACGATGGAGCAACCGTGAGGGGCTGGCGCCGCAAGGGTGGCAGGGTCGTCGCCGAGTTCGAGCAGCAGGAGGCGGCGGTGCTGCGCGGCCTGGTGAGCCAGGTCGAGGACATGCTGCGCGCCCGCGCCGAGGAGGCTCCCTCGGACGAGCTGAGCGAGCTGACCGGGATCCGCACCGGGCCCTCGGAGTCGCCCAACGACCCGGTGCTGTCCCGGCTGCTGCCGGACTTCCACATGCTCGATCCCGACAACCCGGCCAAGGAGACCCTGGACTCCGTCGCGGCGCTGCGTTCCCTGCACGAGCCGGAGGTGCTGGAGGCCAAGGTGGGGGTCGCCGCCGAGGTCATGCGGTCGTTGCCGCCCGAGGGCGGCGGGGTCCGGCTGACCTACGAGCAGGCGGACGCGTGGCTGTCCGCGCTCAACGACGTGCGGCTGGCGCTCGGCACCGCGCTCGACGTGAACGAGGAGATGCCGGACGAGCTCCCGGAGGAGGACCCGCGCGCGCCGCACCTCGGCGTGTACCACTGGCTCACCTGGGTGCAGGAGAGCCTCGTGCAGGCGATGACCGAGTGAGCGGGCACAACGCGATCACCGACGTGCCCGGCGTGCTCGTCGGGCACTACCAGCGGCTCGGCGCGGGCTGGGCCACCGGGACCACGGTCGTGCTCGTGCCCTCCGGGGCCAGCGCCGCCGTGGACCAGCGCGGCGGCGCGCCGGGAACGCGGGAGACGAACCTGCTGGACCCCGAGAACCTCGTGCAGCGGGTCGACGCGGTGTGCCTTTCCGGCGGCAGCGCGTACGGGCTGGCCGCCGCCGACGGCGTGCTGCGCTGGCACGACGAGCGGCACCGGGGCTTCCCGGTCGGGGAACAGCCGCACGAGGTGGTGCCGATCGTGCCCGCCGCCGTGATCTTCGACCTGCCGCACGGCGCGTGGGGCAACCGGCCCGACGCGGCGTTCGGCCACGCGGCGTGCGAGGCGGCGAGCGACGGTCCCGTCGCGCAGGGCACGGTGGGCGCGGGCACCGGGGCGCAGGTGGGTTCCCTCAAGGGCGGGGTCGGCACGGCCAGCGAACGGGTCGGCGACTTCGTCGTCGGCGCGCTCACCGTGCTCAACGCGTCCGGGGAGGCCGTGCGCATGGACACCGGCGAGCCGTACGCGGCCGACCACGAGGTGGACGGCGAGTTCGGCATCGCCAGGTGGCCGGGGCGCGCCGCGGAACCGTCCGCCGCGGGCACGCGCCTGAACACCACGATCGGCGTGGTCGCGGTGGACGCCGAGCTGTCGAAGGCCGAGTGCAGGCGGCTGGCCGTGGCCGCGCAGGACGGGCTGGCCCGTGCCGTGCGGCCCGCGCACAGCATGTTCGACGGCGACACGGTCTTCGCGCTGGCCACCGGGCAGCGGCCGCTGGCGGAGGAGCGGGGCCCGCTGGGCGCCGCGGGCCGCGCGGCGATGCTCGACGCCCTCTGCGCCGCGGCGGCGCGGGTGTTCGCCAGGGCGCTGGTGCACGGCCTGCTGGCGGCGACCTCGCTGCCGGGCCTGCCCGCCTACCGCGACCTGTGGCCGGAGGCTCTGCCCAGCTCGTGAGTGGTTCGTCTCACGGTGTGAACACGTCACGTCCACGACGTAAGATGTTCGTCGTGCTTCGGATCCGCCGAGACCTCGTGGACGCGATCGTCGAGCACGCCCGCCGGGACCACCCGGACGAGGCGTGCGGCGTCATCGCGGGCCCCGACGACGGTACCGACCGGCCGGAGCGGTTCATCCCGATGCTCAACGCGGCGCGCTCGCCCACCTTCTACGAGTTCGATTCGGGTGACCTGCTCAAGCTGTACCGCGAGATGGACGCCAACGACGAGATCCCCGTCGTGATCTACCACTCGCACACCGCCACCGAGGCCTATCCGTCCCGGACCGACGTGAAGCTCGCACAGGAGCCGTTCGCTCACTACGTGCTGGTCTCCACCCGGGATCCGGAGGAGTACGAGTTCCGCTCCTACCGGATCGTCGACGGTGCGGTGACCGAGGAGCCGGTCGAGGTCGTCGAGTCGTACATGTTCGCCAACACCGGCAGCGACGACGTTCCCGACGCCCGGTGACCGTGCGGGAATACACCCGCGCACGCGAACGTCAGTCCTGTCAGCAACCCGAGCGGAGGTAACCCATGGCCGTGACCGTCTCCATCCCGACCATCCTGCGGACCCACACCGGCGGCGAGAAGTCCGTCGAGGCGTCCGGCAAGACGGTGCTCGAGGTGATCGACGACATCGAGGCCAGGCACAGCGGCCTGAAGGACAGGCTGGTGAAGGACGACAAGCTGCACCGCTTCGTCAACGTCTACGTCAACGACGAGGACGTCCGCTTCGCCGGCGGGCTGGACGCCGAGGTCTCCGACGGCGACACGGTCACCATCCTGCCCGCGGTCGCCGGCGGCTCGCGCTGAGCTCATGACTCGCTACGAGTCCCTGCTCGACGCGCTCGGCGGCACGCCGCTGGTCGGGTTGCCCCGGCTGTCCCCTTCCCGCGACGTGCGGCTGTGGGCCAAGCTCGAGGACCGCAACCCGACCGGTTCGATCAAGGACCGGCCCGCGCTGGCCATGATCGAGGCCGCCGAGCGTGACGGCAGGCTGCACCGGGGCTCGACCATCCTGGAACCGACCTCGGGCAACACCGGCATCGCGCTCGCCATGGCCGCGAAGCTCAAGGGCTACGGGCTCGTGTGCGTGATGCCGGAGAACACCTCGGCCGAGCGCAAGCAGCTGCTGCAGGCCTACGGCGCCCGCATCGTGTACTCCCCGGCCGCGGGGGGCTCCAACGAGGCGGTGCGCCGGGCGAAGGAGCTCGCCGAGTCCAATCCCGACTGGGTGATGCTGTACCAGTACGGCAATCCGGCCAACGCCGACGCGCACTACTACGGCACCGGACCCGAGCTGCTGAAGGACCTGCCGACCCTGACGCACTTCGTCGGCGGGCTGGGCACCACCGGCACGCTCGTGGGCGTCGGCCGGTACCTGCACGAGCACAAGCCGGACGTCCGGATCATCGCCGCCGAGCCCCGCTACGGTGAGCTCGTCTACGGCCTGCGCAACCTCGACGAGGGGTTCGTGCCGGAGCTGTACGATCCCGACGTGCTCAACGGGCGCTACTCCGTCGGCGCCTACGACGCGCTGCGCCGCACGCGCGAACTGCTCGAGCGGGAAGGCATCTTCGCGGGCATCTCGACCGGCGCCGTGCTGCACGCCGCGCTGGGCGTCGCCCAGAAGGCCGTGGAGAAGGGCGAGCAGGCCGACATCGCGTTCGTCGTCGCCGACGCCGGCTGGAAGTACCTGTCCACCGGCGCCTACAGCGGTTCCCTGGACGAGGCCGCCGAGCGGCTCGACGGCCAGCTCTGGGCCTGACCGCGAGTTCCGCGTTCCCGCACGCGAGTACCGCGTTCGGACCGGCGAATGGCCCGCCCGGGAATCCGGGACCCGACTTCCGCGAACCTGAGCGGGGCACTCGCGAGCCTGAGTGCAGAACTCCGGGTTTTCACCCGAGGTCGGCGACCTGGGTCCGACGTAGCCTGGGGATGTGAGCACGCAGCCCGAACCCGCACGGACCGGCCGCCCGGCCCGGCGCGACCCGCGCAAGCGCATCCTGCCCGCCCGGCCGCTGGCCGCGGCGGCGCTCGCCGCCATGTTCGTCGCGCTGCTGTACGCGGTGGAGCTGGTCGATGTCATCCTGCCCGCCCAGCTCGACCTGGCGGGCATCCAGGCCCGCAGCCTCGACGGCCTCGACGGGGTCGCGTGGGCGCCGCTGCTGCACGCCGGGTGGGGCCACCTGTTCGCCAACACCGTGCCCGTCCTGGTGTTCGCCTTCCTGGCGATGGCGGGCGGCATCGGCCAGTGGGTCGCCGTGACCGCGATCATCTGGCTCGTCGGCGGGCTCGGCGTGTGGCTCGTCGCGCCGCCGGACGTGGTGACCGTCGGCGCGTCCGGTCTGGCCTTCGGCTGGCTGGCGTTCCTGCTGGTGCGGGGCGTGTTCAACCGCAGCGCCGGTCAGCTCGCGGTGGCGGCGGTGCTGCTGTCCCTCTGGGGCGGGATGCTGTGGGGCGTGCTGCCGGGCAACCCGGGTGTCTCCTGGCAGGGCCACCTCTTCGGCGCACTCGGCGGGATCCTCGCCGCCTGGATCGTCGCGCGGGCGGACCGGGCGAAGGCCCGCCGCGCGCCCGGTACGCTCGGGGCGTGAGCCACGCCGACGCACCCATCGGGATCTTCGACTCCGGCGTCGGCGGGCTGACGGTCGCGCGGGCCATCGCCGACCAGCTGCCCCACGAGCGGCTGCGTTACGTCGGGGACACGCGCCACGCGCCGTACGGCCCGCTGCCCATCGCGCGGGCACGGGAGCTGGCGCTGCATGCCCTCGACGGACTCGTCGCCGACGGCGTGAAGGCGCTCGTCATCGCCTGCAACACCGCCTCGGCCGCCTGCCTGCGGGACGCGCGGGAACGCTACAGCGGCGCGGGCATCCCCGTCGTCGAGGTGGTGCTGCCCGCCGTGCGCAGGGCGGTGGCCACCACCCGCAGCGGCCGGATCGGGCTCATCGGCACCGAGGGCACCGTGCGCTCCCGGGCCTACGACGACGCGTTCGCCGCCGCCAGGGACGTCCGGCTGACCAGCGTCGCCTGTCCCCGGTTCGTGGACTTCGTGGAACGCGGCGTGACGTCGGGCAGGCAGGTGCTCGGCCTCGCGCAGGGCTACCTGGAGCCGCTGCTGCGCGCCGACGTCGACACGCTGATCCTCGGCTGCACCCACTACCCGATGCTCACCGGCGTGCTGCAGATCGTGATGGGGCCCGACGTGACGCTGGTCTCCAGCGCCGAGGAGACCGCGAAGGACGTCGTCCGGGTGCTCACCGAGGCCGACCTGCTCGCCGAGGACACCGGCACGGAGCCGCGACACGAGTTCGTCGCCACCGGGCCGGCCGAGCCGTTCACCCGGCTGGCGCAGCGGTTCATGGGCTTTCCGCACGGAGTGGGCGTCCCCACTCCGGCATGACGCGCGCTCCCGGCCCCCCGCGTGGCAGGGTGTCGGTCGTGCGACTGACGATCCTGGGCTGCTCCGGCAGCATCCCCGGTCCCGATGCGGCGGCGTCCGGCTACCTCGTGGAGGCCGGTGGCTTCGTGCTCGGCATCGAGCTCGGCAACGGCGCGTTCGCGCGGCTGCAGGCGCTCCGCGACCCGTTCGACCTGGACGCGCTCGTGCTCACCCACCTGCATCCCGACCACTGCGCCGACTTCAGCGCGCTCACGGTGCTCCGCCGCTACCATCCTGAGCCGCCGTACGCCACGCGTCCCCGCCGCCTGCCCGTCCACGCGCCGGTGGAGGCGCCCGCCCGGCTCGCCAACGCCTACGCCCCGCACGAGGCCGAGCGGCTGGAGACCGACCTTTCCGACGTCTACGACTTCCACCCGCTCGGCCCGGATCCGGTGCGGCTCGGCCCGGTCACGCTGACCGCCGTGCCCGTCGAGCACCCGACCGAGGCGTTCGGCGTGCGCGTCGAGCACGGTGGCCGGGTGCTGGCCTACACCGGGGACACCGGGCCGTGCGAGGCGCTCACCGGGCTCGCGCGGGGAGCCGACGTGCTGCTCGCGGAGGCGTCCTGGACCGAAGCGGCGGACCGGCCCGAGGGCGTGCACCTGTCCGGCAGGCAGGCCGGTGAGCTCGCCGCCGCGGCGGGTGCGGGCAGGCTGCTGCTCACCCACATCGCGCCCTGGACCGACCGGGGCGCCGTGCTCGCCGAGGCGCGGGACGCGTTCAGCGGCCCGGTCGAGCTGGCCGAGCAGGGAGCCGTGCACGACATCTGACCGGGCGGCCCGGCTCGTGAGTGAGAAACGTGGTTCTAGCCACGTTCCTCACTCACGAGCGGTGTCGGCCAGGTAGTAGCCCCACAGCTCCCACGTGTAGGCGTGGAACAGTGCCAGCATGCTCAGCGTGCCGCCCGCGGCGTCGAACTCGGCCAGGTCGAGTGCCAGCTCGGCGCCCCTGCGGCTGGGGACGTCGTTGGTCACGTCGGTGAACCAGTCCACGAACGTCACCTGCCGCTGCTGCCCGGGCCGCGCGCCAGGCGAGACGAGGTCGAGCAGGGCGGGCCGGTTGCGCAGGGTCCACCGGTAGAACTCGGAGTAGGCGAAGAACCGCTGCTCCACGGCCGTGGGCGAGCGGCCGTGCACCCGCTCGGCGAGTGCGACGCCGTACTCGGTGGACGCCTGCTCCGCCTCGCTCCACGCGCGGTCGTGCGCGGAACGCGCGGCGAGCCTGCCCGCGCGCAGGTCGGTCAGGTACTCCGCCCACAGCGGGGCACCGGGGTTGCCGAACGTCCCGCCCCCTCGGCCGGAGGCGATCGCGATGCCGCGCTCGATGCCCTCGATGATCCCCGCGTCCACATAGGACACCCAGGTGCCCGGTGCGCCCATGTCGTGGTCGCGGAAGAAGTCGATGATGCCCTCGATGTTGCGCCAGCGGGGCGCGTAGCCGGGGATCAGCGCGGCGGCGGGCCCGCTCGACAGCGCCCGCACCAGTTCCAGCCGCTCGGTCATGCCGAGCAGGTTGATCTCCTCGGCCGTGCAGTCCAGCAGGGCGGCGCACTCCGCGGGGGCACGCCGTTCCCCGGTGTGGGCGCCGGCCACCGGCGCCGCCAGCACGCACAGCAGTGCGGCGAGGATCGTGACGACGGCGGCACGCATGCGCGGACCCTAGTCCGTTGCCCTCCGGCCAACAACCGCCGGAAGGCGGCGACCCGTCACCGGCGGTGGGCGGGGGCCCGGACTACGCTGCCCCCGTGGCTCGAAAAGACGGCAGGAACGACGACCAGCTCAGGGAAGTCCGCATCACCCGTGGCTTCCAGCAGTGGCCAGCGGGTTCGGTGCTCATCGAGTTCGGTGACACCAGAGTGCTGTGTGCCGCGAGCGTCAGCGAGGGCGTGCCCCGCTGGCGCACCGGCTCCGGGCTCGGCTGGGTGACCGCCGAGTACGCGATGCTGCCTTCCGCCACCAACACCCGCAGCGACCGGGAGTCGGTCAAGGGCCGCATCGGCGGCCGCACCCACGAGATCAGCAGGCTGATCGGCCGCTCCCTGCGCGCCTGCATCGACCTGGGCGCGCTCGGCGAGAACACCATCGTCATCGACTGCGACGTCCTGCAGGCGGACGGCGGCACGCGCACGGCCGCGATCACGGGCGGCTACGTGGCGCTGGCCGACGCCATCACCTGGCTCGGCGCGGCGGGCAGGCTGGCTGACCCGAAGCCGCTGTCGGCGGCGGTCTCGGCCGTGAGCGTCGGTGTCGTCGACGGCCGGGTAAGGCTCGACCTGCCGTACGAGGAGGACTCGCGGGCCGAGGTCGACGTGAACGTGGTCGCCACCGACGCGGGCACGCTGATCGAGGTCCAGGGCACCGGGGAGGGTGCGACGTTCACCAGGTCCACCCTGGACCGGATGCTGGACATGGCGCTGGCCGGGTGCGCGGAGCTGACCCGCAGGCAGGAGGAGGCGCTCGCGCTGCCGTATCCGGGCACGCTGCCGGAACCGGAGCGTGCCAAGAAGTCGAAGGGCGGTAAATGAGCTCCCGGCTGCTGCTGGCCACCCGCAACGCGAAGAAGCTGGAGGAGCTGCGCCGGATCCTGCTGCGGGCCGGTCTCGGTGAGATCGAGGTGCTCGGGCTCGCCGACGTCGAGGAGTTCCCCGAGGCGCCGGAGACCGGGGCGACGTTCGAGGAGAACGCCCTTGCCAAGGCCCATGACGCCGCGAAGGCCACCGGCCTGCCCTCGGTCGCCGACGACTCGGGACTCGGCGTGGACGCGCTGAACGGCATGCCCGGCGTGCTGTCGGCCCGGTGGGCAGGGGCCCACGGCGACGACCGCGCCAACCTGGAGCTGGTGCTGGCGCAGCTGACCGACGTCCCCGACGAGCGCAGGGGAGCCGCGTTCGTGTGCGCCGCCGCGTTCGTGGACCCCGACGTGGAGGAGGTGGTGGTCCGGGGCGAGTGGCGCGGCCGGATCATCCGGGAGCCGCGGGGCACGCACGGCTTCGGCTACGACCCGATCTTCGTCCCGGACGGGGAGGAGCGGACCTCGGCGGAGCTGGATCCCGCCGAGAAGGACTCGGTCTCGCACCGCGGCCGGGCACTGCGCGCCCTGCTGCCCCGGCTGCGCGAGTTCAGCTCGCGATCGACAGGTCCCTGAGCAGCTTGGCCACGTGCCCGGTGGCCCGGACGTTGTACAGCGCCTTGGCGATGCGGCCCTCCGGGTCGACGACGAACGTGGAGCGGATCACGCCCTGCACGACGCGCCCGTAGTTCTTCTTCTCGCCGAACGCGCCCCATTCGGAGAGGACGGTCTTGTCCGGGTCCGCGAGCAGCGGGAACGTGAGGTTCTCCCGCTCGGCGAACGTGGCCAGCTTCTCCGGCTTGTCCGGCGAGATGCCGAGGACCGCATAGCCCGCGTCGTTCAGCTCCGCGAGGTTGTCGCGGAAGTCGCACGCCTGCTTGGTGCAGCCGGGTGTGCCCGCGGCCGGGTAGAAGTACACGACGACGGAACGGCCGCGGAAGTCCGCGAGCGAGACCTTGTTGCCCTGGCTGTCGGGCAGGGTGAAGTCGGGGGCCGGGTCGCCCTCGCTGAGGCGCTTCTGCTCGGTCATGCGGCCAGCGTATCGGCCGGGTCCGACGTCCTAGACGGAGCCGCTGTACACGGCGGTCCGGGAGGCGGCGGAGTCCGGGCGCAGGCTCAGCCGCATCCGCGTGGGCTCGGCGGGCACGGCGAAGGCCAGCGTCAACCGGACGGTCTGGCCCGGCAGCACGTCCTGGTCGGCGTCGACGATGCCGTTGTAGCCCTGGGTGGCGTCCACGACCTGCTTGGTGGCCTGGTCGTCGATCGTGGCGGTCACGGACAGCTTCGACAGCCGGTAGGGCTGCTCACCCCGGTTGTAGACCGCGATCCCGAACGCGGCGGCCCGCTCGGACTGCGGGTACGCGCTCGGGCTCGGCTGGAAGCTCTTCGGCGGCGACACGGTGACGACCAGCCCGGAGGTGAACCGGTAGTCGGAACCGAACTCGGCGATCGTGCCGCTCGGGGTCGCCGCGTAGACCGTGGTGGACGGGGGAGGGGCTGAGGACCTGATGTCCGACTCGTCACCGGCGGCCTGCTGACCGCATCCGGCGGCGGCCAGCAACGCGCAGACCGCGAGCACGGCCCTGGGCGTTCTTCGCACCGGTGACGCTCCTTGTGGTCCGATCGCTGAGGGTAAGTTGCTCCGTTCGGCGGCGGCAAGCCACCGACCCGCTCCACTCTGGCGGTCGTGTCCCCCCGCGTGCCAGCCGCCCCGGGACGTTGACGCGGACCTGGTGTACGCCCGTGTCCTGGCCGTGATCGTCAGAGCACCAGGAGTGACGGTGGTCACTCGTTCCGCGACCGGTCAGACGGCGAACGCGAAGAACAGGATGAAGGTCGCCAGCCCGGTCAGCCACGCCACGATCAGCCAGCCGAAGTCCCGCCACGGGTCCACGGTCCGGTTGTCCTCGCCGGGGACGTACACGCCGCGCATCTCGAACCAGTCGGCCCAGCGTTCGATCCAGCGGAGGGGGTTGCGTGACGCCATGGCTCCACCTCCCGCGGATCCTGCCGGTGCTGCCTGGGCCCGATGGACGGCCCGATGTCACTGTACGTGACCCGACGGCGGCAGCGCGCTGGACGTGAGTCAACACGGGATATCAATCGGGACATTTGATGTTCACTGAATGTACGGACACCTCTACTCTCCCTAGGATCAAACGGGCGGGCGACGTCGTACGCCGTACGGCGGTCGGTCGCCCACTATTCATTCCTGGAATGAGGGGAGGCGGATATGCGGGCGTCACTTCTCTGGCGATCGGCGATCCTCCTGAGCGCCACAGCCCTGTTCGCCACGGCGTGCGGTGGTGGCGGTGACAGCGGCGGCGGCGGGCAGTCGTCCGACGGCGGCGACGGCGTGCTCAAGCTGGGATACGTTCTGCCGGAGACCGGTCAGCTCGCGTTCCTCGGGCCGCCGCAGATCCAGTCCACCAAGTTCGCGATCAAGACGATCAACGACGCCGGTGGCGTGCTCGGTCAGCAGATCCCGGAGGTCGTCGCCGGTGACGAGGCGGGCCAGGAAGGTGTCGCCGCGCAGTCGGCGGACCGGGTGCTCTCCAGCGGCGTGGACGCGATCATCGGGGCCGCGGCCTCGGGTATGTCGCTGGCGTTCATCGACAAGGTGACCGGGTCCGGCGTGGTGCAGTGCTCCGGTTCGAACACCGCGCCCACGTTCACCGACTACGACGACGGCGGTTTCTACTTCCGCACCGCGCCGAGCGACGCCCTGCAGGGCCCCGTGCTGGCGAACGTGGTCCGGGAGGACGGGCACAACCGGGTCGCCATCGTGGCCCGTGCCGACGACTACGGCAAGGGCCTGATGGAGGCGACGAAGTCGGCGCTGGAGAGCGACGGGGCGGAGGTCGTGCTGTCGCAGACCTACGACCCCGAGGCCACCAACTTCGACCAGCTCGCGCAGCAGATCAAGAACTCCAACGCGGACGCGGCCGTCGTGGTGGCGTTCGAGGAGGGCACGCAGATCCTGCAGAGCATGATCGAGGCGGGTGCCGGGCCGCAGCAGATCGGCGTCTACGGTGCCGACGGCCTGCGCAGCGAGGAGCTGGCCTCGCTGGTGTCGCCGAACAACCCCGGCCGGATCGCGGGCATGAAGGGCACCGCCCCGGCGTCGGCGGACAACGCGGACTACGTCAAGCAGCTCAAGGAGTTCGCACCGGACCTCCAGGAGCTGCAGTTCGCTCCGCAGGTCTTCGACTGCGTGACGATCATCGCGCTCGCCGCCGAGAAGGCGAAGTCCGACGACCCGGCGACGTTCGCGCCGGAGATCAACGGCATCACCAAGGACGGCGAGAAGTGCACGTCGTTCGCCGACTGCAAGGCACTGCTCGACGAGAACAAGGACATCGACTACGACGGCGTGAGCGGTCCGCTCGACTTCACCGAGGACGGTGAGCCAGGCCAGGCACAGATCGAGGTCTACACCTACAACGACTCCGGCGAGCTGGAGACGGTGCGCACCGAGACGAGCAGCGGTCAGGGCTGACGGACGAAACCAGCACGGTCCCCCGGAGCCATTCCGATCAGGTTGGCTCCGGGGGACTTTGCGTCGTGACCCCGGCGAGCACCGTGGTCACGACCTTGCGGACGGCTGTGGTTTCCGGCGGGGCGTCCCTCCGGTCGGCGTACAACAGGTGTGCGGCTCCGATCAGCGTGGGAGCGAGCGTGTCCACGTCCGCGTCCGCCGCGACCCGGCCCAGTTCGCGCTCGGCCGCGAGGTAGGACGCGAGCATCTCCGTGCCTTCCGTCAGCACCGGAACGCCGGCAGGCCAGGTCCGCCGCAACTGGGCCCGCAGCTCGTCGCGGAACGTGATGAGCGGGATGATCGCCACGGCGGTCGATCCGAACAGGGCCGTCAGCGCGTCGGTGACGTTGTCGGGGACGGTCCGGGTCCCCGCGGACTCGCGCAGGGCGGCGGCTTGGGGAGCGAGCCGGCCGGCGCGGTCGAGGACGAAGTCGGCGAGGAACTCGTCGAAGTCGGCGAAGTGCCGGTGCAGGACGCCTTTGGCGCAGCCCGCCTCGGTGGTGACCGCCCGGCTGGTCAGTGCGCTCGGCCCGGCCCTGAGCAGGACCCGTTCCGCGGCGTCGAACAGCTGTGCCCGGACGTTCCTGATGTGCACACCCGTCGGCACGGTGTCTCCTCTCCTGCGCGGACGAGTCTGTCCGAGAAGTGGGCGCATGCCCACTATAGTGGGCGCATGCCCACTTCTGGCGGACCACACGAGCACCGGAAGCTGGCGGAGTCCTTCGGCACCGACGCCGAGCGCACGACCGCACCCGGCCCGGCTATCCCGGCGACCTGGTGCGGCGGATCGTCGCGGCCTGCCCCGGCCGTGCCGGCGCCGTCGACGTCGTCGACGTCGGGTGTGGCACCGGTATCGCGGCGCGGCAGTTCACGTCGGCCGGCTGTGCCGTGCTCGGAGTCGAGCCGGACCCGCGGATGGCCGAGGTCGCGCGGCGCCACGGGATCCGGATCGAAAGGGCGAGATTCGAGGAGTGGGATCCCGCGGGCCGCACGTTCGACGCGGTCGTCTCCGGGCAGACCTGGCACTGGATCGACCCGGTGGCGGGAGCGGCGAAGGCGGCCGAGGTGCTGCGGCCGGGTGGTGTGCTGGCGGCGCTGTGGCACGCCCTCCAGCCGCCACCCGAGGTGACGGAGGCGTTCGCCACGACGTACCGGCGGCTGCGGCCCGATGCGCCGTTCGACCCCGGTGCGACGGCGCAGGGTGCCGACGCCTATCAGGCGATTCTCACGAAGGCGGCGGACGGCCTGCGGTCCGCGGGCGTGTTCGGCACGCCGCGGCGGTGGTGGTCCGGCTGGGAGCGGTCCTACACCCGCGACGAGTGGCTGGACCAGCTGCCCACCCACGGTTCGCTCACCGGGTTCTCGCCGGACGAGCTGGCGGAGGTGCTGGCCGCCGTCGGCTCGGCCGTCGACGCGCGAGGAGGGCGTGTCCCGGTCCGGTACACCACGGTGGCGCTCGTCGCGACCAGGTCGCGCGCGGTGAGGCTCGCGGTCAGCGGGCGCGGGCGAGGGTGCCGAGGTAGAGCTCGATGACCTTCTCGTCGTGCAGCAGCTGGTGGCCGGTGCCCGTGTAGGCGTTGGTGCCCTGGTCGAGCACGTAACCCCGGTCGCAGATCTGCAGGCAGCGGCGGGCGTTCTGCTCCACCATGAAGATCGCCACTCCGGTGGAGTTGATCTCCTTGACCCGTGCGAACACCTGGTCCTGGTAGGCGGGGGAGAGACCGGCCGAGGGCTCGTCGAGCAGCAGCACCTCGGGCTCCATCATCAGCGCCCTGCCCATCGCGAGCATCTGCCGCTCGCCGCCGGACATCGAGCCCGCCTTCTGGTTGCGCCGCTTGGCCAGCAGCGGGAACAGCTCCTCGACGAAGTCCCGCCGCTCGGTGAACCGCCTGGGCCGCAGGTACGTGCCCATGCGCAGGTTCTCCTCCACGGTCAGGGTGGCGAAGACGTTCTGCCGCTGCGGCACGTAGCCGATGCCGCGCGAGACGAGCTCGTGGGCGGGCCGGTTGGTCACGTCCGCGCCGCGCAGGCGCACCGAGCCGGTGCGCACGCGCAGCAGCCCGAACATGGCCTTGACCAGGGTGGACTTACCGGCCCCGTTCGGCCCGATCACCCCGACGATCTCCCCGGCGCCCAGCTCGGCGCCGCAGCCGCGCAGGATGTCGACCCCCGTGACGTATCCGGCGACGAGCTCGTCGGCCACCAGCAGTGGTTCGTCCATGATCAGCCCTCGTTCTCCGGTTCGTCGTGCTGCCTGCCGAGGTAGGCGTCGATCACGGCGGGGTTCTTCGCCACGGACTGCGGTGGCCCCTCCGCCACGATACTGCCCTCGGCCATGCACACCACCCAGTCGCTGATCCCCATCACGACGTCCATGTCGTGCTCGACGAAGCACACCGTCATGCCCTCGTCGCGCAGGGCCGTGATGTGCTCGAGCAGCGACTGGGTCAGCGCCGGGTTCACGCCGGCCATCGGCTCGTCGAGCATGATCATCGTGGGTTCGACCATGAGCGCCCTGGCCATCTCCAGCAGCTTGCGCTGCCCTCCGGACAGCGTGCCGGCGTACTCGTCGCGCATGTGCGAGAGCCGGAACCGCTCCAGCAGCTCGTCCGCGCGCCGCACGATGCCCCGCTCCTGCCCGCGCCACACCGGCCACAGCATGGACAGGCCCATCCGCTCGCCCCGCTGGTGCCGCGCGGCGAGCTTCATGTTCTCCAGCACGGTCAGCTTGGACAGCGTCTTGGTGAGCTGGAACGTCCGCACGAGGCCGCGCCGGGCCACGCGGTGCGCCGCGCGGCCGGTCAGCTCCTGGCCGTCGAACGTCCAGTGCCCCGTGTCGGCCCGGTCGAAGCCGCTGATGACGTTGAACAGCGTGGTCTTGCCCGCGCCGTTCGGCCCGATGAGCGCCGTGATCGTGCCCCGCTGCACCTCGAGGGTGTCGACGTGCACGGCGGTGAGGCCGCCGAACGTGCGGGTCACGCCGTCCACCACGAGCAGCGGGTCCGGCTTGCGCACGCCGGGCTCGCGCTCGACCTTGGCGAGCGCCGTGGAGATCGGGTTATCGGACATCGAGCAGCATCTCCCTCCGGCTGCCGAAGATCCCCTGTGGCCGGAAGATCATCAGCAACATCAGTCCGAGGCCGACCAGGGCGAACCTCGCCGCGCCGATCTCCGCCGCGCTGAGCACGTCCGACGAGATGTACCCGGCGCTGATGGCCTGCCGCAGTGCGCTGTCGAAGAACGACAGGATCGCCCAGAACAGGATCGACCCGATGACGGGACCGAGCATCCGGCCCGCGCCGCCGAGCACCAGCAGGGTGTAGAGGAAGAACGTCTCGACGGGGTTGTACGTGTCGGGGTTCACCGACTGGTTCTGGATCGCCAGCATCATCCCGGCGAGCGAACCGATCGCGCCACCGAAGACCAGGCTCTGCATCTTGTACGCGTAGACGCTCTTGCCGAGGCTGCGCACGGCGTCCTCGTCCTCGCGGATCGACCGGATGACCCGGCCCCAGGGGCTGTGCACCATCAGCGCCATGACCCCGGCGAACAGCGCGACCAGGCCCCACGCGACGAGCAGCACCCACAGGTCCCGCGAGCTGTAGTTGACCAGCCAGAACCCGTACTGGTCGCGCGGGATCGGGTTGATGTCGAAGAACTCGTCCGCGAACTGCTGCAGGCCGAAAACGCCGCCGGTGACCGGCTCGGCCCAGCTGGACCGGTAGAACAGGCGCAGGATCTCGCCTGCCGCGATCGTCGCGATCGCCAGGTACTCGGCGCGCAACCGCAGGGTGGGCAGGCCGAGCAGCAGGGCGAGGATCACCGAGCTGCCGAGACCGATCAGCACGCCGACCCACAGCGACAAGCCGAACGTCGACACCGAGGCCGCCACGCCGTAGGCCCCCACCAGCATGAAGCCGATCTGCCCGAAGTTGAGCAGGCCGGTGTAGCCGAAGTGGAGGTTCAGGCCGATGGCGGCCAGGGCGTAGACGGCGGCGATCGGCCCGATGCCCGAGCGCAGCGCGTCGGAGAGGATTACTTCCCAGTCCATTCGTGCAAACCGCCTAGCCTACTCGTTCCCGCTGGCCGAGAATCCCTTGTGGACGGATGAGGAGCACCAGGATGAGCGCGAGCAGCGCCCATGCGTTCTGCAGGTCGATGGGGAACCACAGGCTCGACATCTGGGCGACGATGCCGACGACGAAGCTGCCCACCATGGCCCCGTAGGCCGTGCCGAGGCCGCCGAGGATGATGCCGGCGAACATGAGCAGCAGCAGCCGGAAGCCCATGTCCCAGGTGATGATCTCGGTGAGGCCGAAGAAGACGCCCCCGATCGCGGCGAGCCCGCCGCCGAGCGTCCAGACGACGAGAACCACACGGTTCACGTCGATACCGGAGGCCTCGGCGAGGTCGCGGTTGCTGGACAGGGCGCGGATGGCCGTGCCGATCCGCGTCTTCTGCAGCATCAGCGCCACGCCGACCAGGAGACCCACCGAGATCAGCACGATCGTCAGGTCCCTCGGGGTGATGCCGACCGGCCCGAGGTCGATCGCGCGCTGGATGTCGTACTCGCGGTAGGACTGCGGGCGGGTGCCGAAGAAGATCAGGATGACGTGCCGGAGCAGGAGTGAGAGCCCGATCGTCACGATGAACATGTTGATCATGCCGACGCCCCGGCGGCGGAGTGGCGCCCACAGCCCGAGCTGCAGGATCGCGCCGACGAGCGCACCGATCAGCACGGCGATGAGCGCGGCCACCACGAGGTGCAGGCCGGCCGAGATGTTCAGGAAGAACGCGACCACGGCTCCGATCGTGACCAGCTCGCCGTGCGCGAAGTTGATGAGGTGGGTGGTGCCGAAGACGAGGGAGAGGCCCACTGCCGTGATCGCGATGATGGCGCCGAACTGGACACCGTCGAGCAGCGCCTGCAGCGCGCGGGCGCCGAAACCGGGCCCGGTCACGACCTCGTCGCCCTGCGCCGCCGCGGTGCCCGGTGCCAGCGCCACGAACAGCACAGCGAGCAAGGGCACAAGCAATCGGAAGTTACGCACGGTCACCTCGTACGCCGCGGGGATCTTTGGACGGTCAGTGTAAACACGGTTACCGCCTCCGGGTATGGGTCTACGTGATCGTTACCTGAAGTAGCCAGTGTGGGGCCAGTCCGGCCGTTCGCGTCATGGTCGCGGCTCGCCGCCCTCTCCTAGGTAGTCCGTTCGGGGGAATACGTACGTAGGAGCGAACAGTCAGTATGGAAGACGAGACACGGCGGGTGCTGGCCGCGCTCGCGGCCCTCGGTGACGCTCTCCCCCACACCATCGCGGCGCTGCGTGACGGTGCCCTGCCGGTGCCCGCGCAGCGGGAGGTCGCCGCCCGGCTGATCGAGGCCGGGGAGGCACTGGACGAGCACGCCGACCACCAGGCCGCGGCGAGCAACGGGCACACCGACGGGTTCGGCGCCGCCGGAGCGGAGTGCCACGACGAGGACTGACCGGCGGGTGAGGTGCCGTCGTCGCCGCTGGCCTGTTCCCGCGGCGGGCCGGGTGCCGCGACGAGGACCGGCCGGCCGGTCACGCACCGACGGTGCCGTCGATCCGCTCTCGCAGCAGGTCCGCGTGCCCGTTGTGCCGGGCGTATTCCGCGATGAGGTGCACGAGCAGCCACCGCAGCGTGAACGGCTCGCCCGACCGCGGCCGCGCGCCCCGCGTGTCGAGCCCGGGCGCGGCCGCCACGATCTCCCGGGACCGGGCGCACTCCGCCCGCCAGACGGCGAGCGCCTCCCCGGTGTCCCCGCCGAGATCGGTGAAGTCCTGGTCCGGGTCGTCGTCGGTGTAGTACAGCATCGGCACGTCCTCGCCTGCGAACTGGATGCGGAACCACCACCGCTCGGCGGCGGCGAGGTGCCGCACGATGCCGTGCAGGCTCAGCCCCGACGGCGGCACGCCGAACTCGGAAAGCCGCTCCGGGGCGACCCCCGCGCATTTCGCCTCCAGCGTCGCCCGGTGCCAGTCGAGGAAGGCGGTGAGTGTCGCGCGCTCGTCCCCGGTGCGCGGCGGTTCGGTGCGCCGGCCGCCGGCCCATCTCGGGGAGAGGTTCTCGGCGGGCACGGCGGGTTCGGTCACGGGGTGAGTCTGGCAGGCGGCACCGACAACCCGGGGTGGTGCCGAGGGCAGGCCCGCGGCACGAGCCAGGACCGCGAAGCCCTCGGCGGAACCGGTCCAGTGGGCCCGGACGGCGGCCAGGCCCGCTCGCCGGACCACGCCACGCAGCGCCACGGTCACCACGACGACGTCGTCGGCGAAGCCGAGTACCGGCACGACATCGGGGACGAGGTCGAACGGCAGCGCCAGGTAGCCGAGCGCCAGCCAGAGCCGGACCCGCACGCCGCGGGGCAGGCTCCGGTCGGCCGCGAGCCGCCGGACCAGCCGCAGCACGTCCGGCAGCAACCGGACCGCCTCCCGCAGCCTGCGGCCCCGCGGCCGGACCGCGAACAGCACGGCCACCAGGAGCAGCCACGCCGCGGCGAGCCCGGCCACGAGCCCGAGCACGGCATCCCACCACCACCCGCCGGTCACGGTCGCCAGCGTGGCACGCCGGGCGAGGGCGCAGGCCAAGGCCCGCTCAGGCGGCCGCGGTCTTGCCCTGGTCGTTGCTGAGCCACTTCTCCGGCCGCATCCGGACGAGGATCGACCGCGGCCCCAGCGCGCTGTCGACGTAGCCGACGGCGTCGGCCTCGGGCAGGTAGCGGCGGGCGATCGCCAGCGCCTGCTCCCTGGTCGGCGGTTCGTCGTTCGCGACGACCGGGCCCTCGGCGGTCACGTACCGGTAGGGCAGCGCCTCCGACTGGGCGACCAGGCTGAACCGGCCCGCCGCGCGGATCGCCCTGTCCTTCACCGTGTCCCGCTCCATCCAGATCCGGATCTCGCCACCGGGCCGGTAGTCGTACCAGACGGGGACCGCCAGCGGGGCGCGTCCCTCGCGCTCCACGGCGAGGATGCCGATGTGGACTCCGGACAGGAACGACTGACGCTCCTCGGGGGTCATGACGAAGGACGACATGGAACCGGGCTCCCTTCCGCGTTCGGTAACCCGTCCAACCCGGTATACCCGCCGGGCATTCCGGGAGTGGCCTGCCCGCGTTCAGCGGCCCTCCGCCGCCATGCGCAGGCCGAGGGCGACCAGCACCGTCCCGCTGACGGCGTCCAGCCTGCGCCGGACGGCCGTGCGGCGGAACCAGGAGCCCGCGCGGCCGACCGCGGCGGCCAGCGAGAGGTACAGCACGATCTCGACCGCGACCTGCAGCACGGCGAGCAGCGCGGTGGTGGCGAACAGCGGCCTGCCCTCGGGCACGAACTGCGGGTAGAACGCGACCATGAAGGCGGCGGCCTTGGGATTGGCCAGCATGACCACCAGGCCCTCGCCGAACGCCCTCGCCCAGCCGCGGGAGCCCGGTGCGGATGGTTCCCCGGCGAGCTCGGCCGCCGGGGTTCCCCGGTCGCGCCACGCGGACCGCCACATCCGCACGCCGAGATAGAGCAGGAAGCCCGCGCCGACCACGCGCAGGACGAGGAAGGCGACCTCGGAGGCGGCCACGAGCGCGGCCAGCCCGGCGGCGGCGAGCAGAGCCCACAGGTAGAGCCCGGCCTCCAGGCCCAGCACCGTGGGCACCGCGCCGGAGAACCCGCGCAGCGCGGCCCGGCGCAGGATCAGCGCCATCGCGGGGCCGGGGGAGGCGGAGATCAGCACGACGGCGGCCACGAACGCGGGCAGGGAGGCGAGCAGGTCCATGGCGGGATACTGCCCGCCACCGTCGCGTGGCTCAACGCACTTTCCCTTGAGGTTCACATCAGTGGCAGACCATACGGTCCCGGCATGACCTCATTTGTCGTGCACCGCGACGGCCGGGCGGCGACCGTCGACGACCTGGCCCCGCTGGCTTTCGCCGGCTACGCCCACTTCACCGCCATGCAGGTGCGCGGTGGCCGGGTCCGGGGACTCGACCTGCACCTGGAGCGGCTGCGGTCGGCCTCGGTGGAGTTGTTCGGCCGGGCACTGCCCGACGACCGGGTGCGGGGGTTCCTGCGGGCGGCGCTGGCCGCGAGCCCGGCCGACGTGTCGCTGACCGCGACCGTGTTCTCCCCTGCGGGGGAGTTCACCGTGGCGGGGACCGAGGTGGAGCCCGGGGTGCTCGTCCGTACCGGCCCGCCGGCATGCGGGCCGGAAGGGCCGCTGGCTCTGGCGGCGGTCGAGCACGAACGGATGCTGCCTTCGGTGAAGCACGTCGGCGAGGTGGCCAAGACGTACCTGCTCCGGCAGGCCGCGGGGAAGGGGTTCGACGACGCCGTCTTCCTCGACCGCCGGGGCAGGCTCAGCGAGGGCACGATCTGGAACCTGGCTTTCTGGGACGGCACCGCGGTGACGTGGCCGTCCGCCGACATGCTGCGCGGGACCACGATGGCGATCGTCGGCAGGCAGCTCGAGCGCCTCGGCGTCCCCCAGCGGGTCCGGGAGCTGACGCTCGCCGACCTGCCGGAGCTGGCCGGAGCCGTGGTGCTGAACTCGTGGACGCCGGGGGTGGCCGTGCACCGGATCGGCTCGGTCGACCTGCCCGCCGCCCCGGAGTTCGTCGAGCTGCTGCACCGCGCCTACGAAGCCGAAGAACCGTGTCTCGTGAGTGAGGAACGTGGTTAGAACCACGGACAGCACTCACGAGCGGGGCCGGCGTCGCCTCGGCGGGGGCGATCCTCGACGCGCCCGGCTCTCTCCGCGCACCTCTCGGTCGAGGTGGCCCGAGCCCCCCGGTCCCGGGACGGCCGGGCCGGTGAGGTCGCCGGGGGCCGCGGTGCGGGGCTGATCCGCCGCGGTTCGCGGGCCCGTCACTCGTCCGGGGCCAGCCGGGCGATCGCTCCGGCTTCGAGAGCGACCCACAGGGCGCCGTCGGGTCCGAGGGCGATGCCGTGCGGTTCCGAACGGGGGTCCGGCAACGCGTAGTGCGCCAGGTCGCCGTCCTGGCCGATGCGGCCGATCCGGCCCGTACCCCATTCGGTGAACCAGCAGGACCCGCGCGCGTCGGCGGTGATCGCGTGCGGGCGCGCGGCGCGGTCCGGCAACGGGAACTCGGTGATCGCGCCGTCCACGCCGATGCGGCCGATCTGGCCCGCGCCGATCTCGGTGAACCACAGCGCGCCGTCGCCGCCAAGGCAGATCCCGACCGGGCCCGCGTCGGCGGTGGGCAGTGCGTGCGTGGTGACCTTCCCTTCGGGAGTGATCCGGCCGATGGCGTTCGCCTGGTTCAGCGTGAACCACAGGGCACCGTCGGCGCCCCCGGTGATCATCGAGGGAAAGCCGCCCTTCGTGGGGAGGTCGAACTCCGTGACCGTTCCCTCGACGGTGACCCGCCCGATCCGGTCGGCGTGCAGTTCGGTGAACCAGAGCGCACCGTCCGGGCCCGCGGCGATGCCGAACGGTCCCGCGCCCGCCGAGGGAACGGCGACATGTGTGACGGCGCCCTCGGCGGAGATGCGGCCGATCCGGTGCTCCTGGGTCTCGGTGAACCAGAGCGCGCCGTCCGGCCCCCGCACGATGAGCGAGGGGCGGCCCGAGGCGGGATCGAGCCGGTAGGTGGTGTGCTCGCCGTCGAGGCCCAGCCGCCCGATCCGGTCGTGGTGCACCTGGGTGTACCAGATCGCGTCGCCGGGGCCCGCGACGATGCCGTACGGCCCTGAACCCGGTTCGCCGACCGGGTACTCCACTACCGACACCCCCGGTGTCCCCTTTCTCCTCGCGACCGGTCGATGATCCTGGCCCGGCTCCTCCGCGCCGGGCAAGCGAATTCCGCCGCACCCGCCGGGACAAGAATTCCTTGACGAGAATATTCGCTCAGGTGAATACTTCAGCGCATGGACCGGATCGCAGCAGCACTGGGGGACGCGGCGCGGTGGCGCATCGTCGAACTCCTCGCCGAGCGTCCCCGGTCCGTCGGTGAGCTGGCCGAGCTGACCGGGCTGCGGCAGCCGCAGACCACCAAGCACCTGCAGACCCTCGCCAGGGCCGGTCTCGTCGCCGTCTTCCCGCTCGGGCAGCGCCGCGTCTACGCGGTGGAGGCGGCGCCGCTGGCGGCGCTCGCGCGCAGGCTGGGGGAGCTGGCCGAGCGCACCGAGGCGCACCAGGGCGAACGGGACGTCCTCGCGCGGTACCGCGCCGCCATCGACGCGGAGTCCGCGGTCGCCGACCGGGACCGGTGGGCGGACGAACGCACCTTCTCGTTCGAGCGCGTGCTGCCCGCGTCCCGGGACGTCGTCTGGCGGCACTGGGTCGATCCGGACCTGCTGGCGTCCTGGTGGGCACCGCCGTCGATGACGGTCACCGACTGCGTTCTCGAGCCGTGGGCGGGCGGGCGCGCCGTCCTCGAGTACCGCGACGCCGAGGGGCGGTACCGCTCCGAAGGGCGGGTCCACGCCGCGGCGGAACCCGAGCGCCTCGGGTTCGACCTCTCGGTGCTGGACGCGGCGGGGGCGGTGTCGTTCACCGGTCACTACGACCTGACGCTCACCGGGGACCCACACGGCACCCGGTTGCGGCTCGGCCTGCGCATCACCGAGACCACCGTCGAGGCCATGCCCTACATCGCCGGGATCGGAACCGGCTGGGAGCAGGTGCTGGACAACCTCGCCGACGCCGTCGGCGCGTCCCGGCGCGCCACCAGAAGATCTACCCAAGGAAAGGAACGACAGCCATGACCAACCCGACCGGCCGCAGCGTGACCGCGAACATGAGCCTCACCATCGACGGGCGTTACCACGGCCCCGGAGGGCCCGGCGACCTCGGCGCGATCGTCCCGTACGCCACCACCGAGGTCGCGCGGGGACACCTCACCCGCATCTGGCAGACGGCGACGACGGCGCTGCTCGGCAGGCGCAACGCCGAGGGATTTCTCGGCTACTGGACACCGGTCGCCGAGGACGACGATGCCGACCCACGTGACCGCGGATACGCGAAGTGGCTGGTCGGCACGGAGAAGGTCGTCCTGTCGACCACCTTGACCGAGCCGCCCTGGGAGCGCACCCGCGTGGTGAACGCCCCCGCCGCGGACGTCGTCACCGAGCTCAAGGCCACCGGTCAGGGCGACATCCTCGTCAACAACAGCGCGAGCGTCATCAAGGCGCTGCTCTCGGCCGACCTGCTCGACCGGATGTACCTCCTGATCTGCCCCGAGATCACCGGAGGCGGGCAGCGGCTGTTCGACGACGGTATTCCGGCGTCGAAGTGGACACTCACCTACCAGGAAACCGGCGAGCTGGGCGAGATGGCTTTGGTCTACGACCGCGCACGCTGACGGCCAGTGCGGTGCCCCGGTGTCCCGTGTGGACACCGCTTCGGCACCGTCGACCTGCTACGTGCTCCGCGACCCAGTGGCCTCGCACGTCGTGGAAGCTCCCCAGGTGTTCTGCCGCTCCTGGTAGTCGGCCCGGACGGACCCGACGCTACGCCGGAATTCGTCCGTGGCACTCAGCCGGGGGAGGTAGGCCACGGCATCGAATGCCTCGAACACCGGGGCGTCGAGGAACTCGTGCTGCGAGCGGAACTTGCTGAACGTCCCGGCATCGTCCACATCGGCCTCCCTGAGGTCGGCGACCGTCAACGCCGCGGTAGTGTCGAAAGCCGTTTCGACGCTGCCCGGCTCGGGCGCGGGCAGGGCGCGTTCGACGAGTCGCAACCCGGTGGGTTGTTCCGCGTCGGGCTCCCCGGAGACAACCTGCCCGTGGTTGCCCGTCGCGGCGATGGCGACGTAGTCGTCGCCGAGCGCGTCGCGCAGGTGGTATCCGGCGGGGAAGAGACCGTCGGGCCCGTCCTGCTCAACCGGTGTCGTCCGGATGTGCACGTTGTGCAGCGCGAGGACGATCCGCGTACCGGGCTCGCGATCGAGCCGCCGGAGCACCGACTCGGCCATGAACGCGTCCAGCGACGCCGTACCGACCGCCAGCCCGCGCCCCGACATGTCCCGGTGCAGGTGATCGACGAACCAGGCGGCGCGCAGGTAGGTCATGGCGTCGTCGGGCGTTGCCCGGCCGGCCGCCATACTCTGCGACCGCGCGAGGAGGCGGCTCAGGTCCGCGGTGAGCGCGTCCCGGACGGACTGGTCGAGCGCCTGGTAACGCGCGAATGTTCGGAACGGCTCGTCGTCGTGGAAGCTGCTCGCGCCGGCCAGCGCCCGGTCCAGCAGCGGGATCGCGTCCGGATCGGTCCGCTCCAGGCGGCCGCGGAGTCTCCGTAGTTCGGGCAGGGGCGATCCGCCGCCGTTGCCCGCGAGCGTTCCGGCGAAGCGGACCGGGCGCTCCGCCGTCGCGTTGTGTTCCCGCATCCAGGTCAACGTGTCGTGCATGTCCTGGCAACGGGTCAGCGACATGGCCGGCGTGCCGGTGAGCTCGGCGAGATCACCACGACCACCGCGCACCCAGTGGTCGAGTGACTCGGACTCGACGTACGGCGATTCGAAGGCGTACACGCTGAACCCGCACCGCAGGACCAGAAAACGCAGCAGACGGTGGCGGAGCAGGTAGAACTCCCTGATGTGGTGGGAGTTCTCGCCGATCGCGACCACTCGCGCGTTCCCGATCAACGCGCGCAGCGGCTCCAGGTCGTCCAGTGGCGCGGCGGGGTCGATCGTGCCGGCGGTGAACGCCCGTTCCCGGACCCAGTGCGCGAACTTCATCGCCACCCCCACGAAATCTGACAGACCTGTCAAGGTTGGTGAAATCTTACATGACTGTCAAACATCGCTTACGATGACGGGCGATGCCGTACCAGAAGCCCGAGGAGGCCCGGACGCGTCGCCGCGCTGACGCCGAACGCAGCCGCACCGCGATCCTTGCCGCGGCCACGCGCGTCCTCGGCACGCGGCGCGACGTCGGACTCGATGACATCGCGAAGGCGGCGGGTGTCAGCAGGCAAACCGTGTACGCGCACTTCAGGTCACGGGAGACGTTGATCAACGCGGTGGTCGAGCACGTGACCGGGGCCGTCGTCGCCGCCATGGACGACGCCGTGACCGACGCCGTCGACGGGGAGCCAGCCGAGACCACCCTCGTGCGGCTGCTGTCGGCAAGTATCCGCGTCGCTCACCGGCTACCTGTGGTCCTGCGCGACCAGCCGCTCGCTCCGGAACGGTCACACGAACTGCACCGCCCGATCGTCGGACGATTCGCCGAGGTGATCGAGCGCGGTCGGCGGAGCGGTGAATTCAGTGACCGGCTTCCCCGCGACTGGCTGGTCGCCGCGATCATCGCCCTCGCGCACGCCGCCGCCGACGAGGTCGATTCCGGGCGGATGACCGCGGATGACGCCGAAGCCGCTCTCCGGCTCAGCGTCCGCCAGCTGGTCCTGCCCACCTGATGAGGTGGGCGACGAGGAGGCCGCGTCCACGAACCCACCGGGTCGCACGCGCATGCCACCGCAGGAGCAGTGCGGCGGCCATCGCGGCGGCGTCGCGCACCACCGCCGAGCGTGCTCGCGGTCACCATGGCAGACGAGCGCTCGGTTCAGCGTAGGCGCGTCGAAAGGCCGAGACCGGCCGGTGGAACTCGTCGCCACTCGCTCGCACGGGGTGCGGAAGCTGTCCGAGTTCTTCCGGTGGGCCCGGTGGGACTCGAACCCACACTGGCACGGACCTAAACCGTGTGCCTCTGCCAATTGGGCTACGGGCCCGACGACCGCAGCCTAGCGCGCGGGGGCCGGGCGGAATCCACGGCATTCGGCGTGGCCCGCGCGGCGCGGGCGGTGGCCGTGATCTACCGTTGGCCACCTGCGCAAGCATGCCTGGAGGAGGACACGTGGCGCGCGACCCGGAGACGATCGAGCGAGACATCGAGAAGGCCAGGGAGGCCCTGGCGGCGACCCTGGACGAACTCGGCACGAAGGCGAACCCCAAGCGGTTCGCCGACTCCGCCAAGACGAGCCTGCGGGCTCGGTTCGAGGACCCGAAGGTCAAGTACCCGCTGATCGGCGCCGGTGTGCTGATCGGGGTGCTGCTGGTGCGCAAGCTGTTCCGCTGACGCGGCTCAGCCCGTAGCGGCCTGCCGCACCCCCTGGGACGCGGTCGCCATGTCGGCGGGCTCGCCGTCGGCATGGCTCTCGTCCTGCTCGGACCGCGCGGTGTCCGGGCTCCTGCCGATCTCCTTGCGCGGCACGACCGGTTTGTCCTTGGCCTCCGGCTCGTCGCCGCCTTCCGGCGCGGCACCGTCCTCGGCGCTGTCGGTCTCCGTCGACTCCGCGGTCTCCGTCGACTGCGGGGCCTCAGCGGCGTCCGCGGCTTCCGTGGCCTCCGTGGTGCCGGTGGTCTCGTCGGCTTCCGTGGTCTCCGTCTCCGCGCTGTCCTCGGCGGGCTCCGCACGGGACAGCCGGGCCGTCATGTAAGCCGAGGTGAACTCGAGCGCACTGCCGTTGAGCAGGTGCACCACCGTCGCGCTCCGCCCCTCTTCGGTGAGCTTCTCGACGAGCTGGTCGGCGCGGTCGCGTGCGGCGATGATGCCCGGAGCGCGTCCGTGCAGTGACTTCCCCTCGCCGGCGACCGTGACAGACCAGTCGTCGTCCTCCTGCACGTACGTCGCGGTGATCGCTTGAACCACCAGTCTCACCCCTCTCCACGGTGGGCTCCTGCTGTGAGGAGACCCCGATCCGGCCGCCTCATGACGCAGCCGCGACTACCCCGCCAGCACGAAGCTCACGCATAACAATTCGAATTCTGTACTTCTCCTACCGCACCAGCAATACGACGATGCGTCAGAAACTACTGAGGGTGAGAACACTCTCAGTGCGTTATCGCGGAGAGTGATGCTCCGGCCGCGCAGTGTCGATCTTGGTCGCACGCTGGGCGAGGCCTCCCCAGAGCAGGTCCATCGCGTACTCGGTGACGATCTCCGGAGTGATGTCCTCGTGCCGCTCGCACCAGATCGCGAGCCGCTCGCACGCGCCGACCACGAACTCCGCGGAGGCCTCGGCCCGGATCGGGTCGCTCTCGCCGACCAGCGCGCCGAGCAGGTTCGAGATCAGGTCCGTCTGCTGCTGCCTGGTGGCCTCGATCTCGTCGGCCGCGGACGTGCCGATCAGGGCCATCTCGTGCCGCAGCAGGGACCACGCCTCCCGGTGCTCCCTGATGAACACGAAGAACGCGCGCAGCCCCCTGCGCATCGCGTCCTCGGCCGACGCCGCCTGCGCCACGGCCTCCTCGGTGACCTCGCGTAGCGCAGCCCTCGACTGGCGAATGCACGCGAGCAGCAGGCCCTCCTTGGAGTGGAAGTACTCGTAGAGCATCGGCTTGGAGACGCCGACCCGCTCGGCGATCTCGTCCATCGAGGCCGCCGTGTACCCGCGCTCGGCGAACACGGCCTCGGCCACCTCGATCATCTGTCGTTCGCGCTCGGCGCGGGGCATGCGCTTGCGCCGGGTGGGGGCCTTGGCTGTCGTGCTCACGAAATCCACTCTACCGGAAGTAACCTACTAGCAGTAAGATGGACTTCGAGTAACAGTAACTGCGGCATGGAGGCAGCAGATGGGCAAGCGCACCGAGGCCGGCGTTGTCATCGTCGGGACCGGCTTCTCGGGTCTCGGCATGGCGATCCAGCTCCGCAAGGAGGGCCGCGAGGACTTCGTGATCCTGGAGAAGGCCCACGAGGTCGGCGGCACCTGGCGCGACAACACCTATCCGGGCTGCGCGTGCGACATCCAGTCGCACATGTACTCCTTCTCGTTCGAGCAGAACCCCGACTGGTCGCGGTCCTTCTCGCCGCAGCCGGAGATCTTCGCCTACCTGCGCGGCGTCGCCGAGAAGTACGACCTCTACCGGTTCATCCGGTTCGGCCAGGAGATGACGGGCGCCCGCTGGGACAGCGACGAGAACCGCTGGCACGTCACCACCGCGGGCGGCGACGAGTTCGTCGGCCGCTACCTCGTCTCCGGCGTCGGCGCGCTGCACATCCCGCAGATCCCGCGGTTGCCCGGCATGGAGCGGTTCCAGGGCCGCAGCTTCCACTCCGCCGAGTGGGACCACGACTACGACCTGCGCGGCAAGCGCGTCGCGGTGGTCGGCACGGGCGCGAGCGCCATCCAGTTCGTGCCGCGGATCGCGGAGGACGTGGCCGAGCTCACCATCTTCCAGCGGACGCCGCCGTGGATCATGCCCAAGCCCGACCACGAGATGCCCGGCTGGGCCCGGCGGCTGTTCGCCCGCGTTCCCGGGGCGCAGCGCGCCTACCGCGACTTCCTCTACTGGCTGCTGGAGGTGCGCGCGATCGGCTTCAACGGCAACCCGCGGGTGATGAAGCTCGCGCAGCGGCTCGCCAAGTGGAACATCGACAAGCACGTCGCCGACCCCGCGCTGCGCGAGAAGCTCACGCCCGACTACATCCTGGGCTGCAAGCGCGTGCTGATCTCCAACGACTACTACCCGGCGCTGAACCGGAGGAACGTCGAGGTCGTCACCGACGGCGTGGCCGAGGTCACCGAGCGCGGCATCGTCGACGGCAGCGGCGTCGAGCGGGAGGTCGACGCCATCATCTTCGGCACCGGGTTCCACGTCACCGACGCCTTCGAGCACCTCGAGATCATCGGCTCGGACGGGACCGACCTCGGCAAGAAGTGGGCCGTCGAGGGGATGCAGACCCACCTCGGCATCACCGTCGCCGGATACCCGAACCTGTTCTTCCTGCTCGGGCCCAACACCGGCCTCGGCCACAACTCGGTGGTGTTCATGATCGAGCAGCAGATCCGCTACATCGCGGACGCGATGCGCCTGGTCGAGGAGCAGGGCGCCGAGGCGATCGACGTGCGTGCCGAAGCGCAGGCCGAGTTCAACGCCGAGATCCAGCGCAAGCTGGCGAACGGCATCTGGACGCAGGGCGGCTGCACGAGCTGGTATCTGGACGCGATGGGTGTCAACCGCACCATCTGGCCCGGTTTCACCTGGCGGTACTGGCTGCGCACGCGCAAGCTCCGCACCCGTGACTTCCAGCTGCTCGGCAGGCGGCGCGGCCGCACGGACGGGCGGCGGGACGAGCCGGCCACCGTCGCCGGCTGACGGTTCCCCACCCGCCGCGGCGTGCACCCAATGTGGCTTTCGGTGCGTCAGGCGCACCCAATGCCACATTGGGGAGCTTCGGGGCGGTGGGTGGTGGGGTGCCGGTGGGTCAGGTGCTCGCCCCGATGCTCGCCAGCTTCTCCAGCCGCGCGAGCAGGTCCGCGGTGTCGATACCGCACAGCTCGGCCATCCGGTCCAGCGCGGAGAGGTCCAGCTGGACCTCGGGGGACGAAGCCTGTCCCAGCCGGTCCTCGGCCCAGCGCCGCAGGGGCAGCAGCTCGGGCTGGTCGTCGGCCACCACGCGGGTCAGGTTCAGCCGGATACGGCCCGGCTCGTCGGTGAACACCCTCCGGTGCACGCGCGCGAGCAGATCCTGCGGCTGCTCGTCCATCGCCAGGCACAGCTCGACCAGCCGCACCACCGAGCACTGGCGGGTGCCCAGCTCATACGTCGCGAGCGTCTGCAGCGAGATGTCGCTCTGCAGGCGCTCGTTCAGCTCCTTGCGCGTCCATCCTCGCCTCTTGCGCAGCTTGCGCAACTCCTCGCCCAGCACGCGCTGGTAGGCGTCAGCGTCGATCAGCACTCCAGGTCCCCTGCTTGCACCGCTTGCGATGCCACGCGCCGGCACGACTCGGCCGGCACCATGCACGCGTTCCTCACGGGAATGAAAGGGGCTGCGGCCGCCGGTCTTACGCGGGTTCTGTAGAAATCTTGACAAAATCCGCGTGGCTACGCTGAACGGAGTAGCAAATGAACCCGAAAGGGCTCACCCACGTGACACGCTGGGTGGCCACACCCGACGGGCCGGGACACGCCCGCACGGCGCGTCCCGGCCCGTCGCGGGGGTCGGGTCAGTTCACGCAGGTGACGCCCTCGGCGGTGATCGGCGGCTCCTTCGCCGGCGACCGCGCCGGAGCCTGCGCCGCCTGCCCGGCGCCCGCCGAACCGGCGCTCGTGTCCCCGGTCTGAGCGGCCGAGTCCTCCTGGGCCTCCTGCGGCGAGTAGTCCGGGGCGAGCAGCACGTCGACGTGCCCGGCGGGCACCGACGAGCTCTCCTCGATCTCGATGTCGGCACGGAGCGCCTTGACGACCTCGCGGCCCGACGCCGTCTCCCCGGGCGGCACCCGCACCAGCGAGTTCGACCGGGAGGTCGCGTTGCCCACCTCGCCCTGGGCGAAGCCCTGCTCCGTCAGCGTGGCGGAGACGTCGCCGGCCAGCCCGTTGATCCCGGAGGCGTTGTGGACGTCGACGGTGATCTGTCCCTTGGGCGGCGCGGGCTTCGACTGCTCGGCAGGCGGAGCGCCGGCCATGTTCCCCACGAACCGGCGCACGTCGTCCGGGTCGATCTGGATGGCCGTGCCGTCGTCGGTCTCGTACTCCGGGTTCTCCACCGGGATCGTGCGGAACTGGATCTGGCCGCCGGTCAGTCCCTTGAGCTGCTGGGCGAACGCGAGGATGTCCCAGCCCTGGTTGAGCACGACAGACTTCTTGATGGCCTCGGTGAGGTCGGACAGCTTGCCCGGGTTGGCGAGCGTGCCCGCGGAGAGCACCTTCCTGGCCAGGCCCGCCATGAACACCTGCTGCCGCACGACCCGGTCCAGGTCGCCGCGGAGCAGGCCGTGCCGCTGGCGCACGAACGCCAGCGCCTCGAACCCCGCGATGGTCTGCCTGCCCGCCTTGAAGTCGGCGCCGGAGTACGGGTCGCTGGTGGCCTCCTTGAGACACACCTCGACGCCGCCGATCGCGCGCGTGATGTCGTAGAAGCCGAGCAGGTTGATCGACGCGTAGTTGTCGATGGTGGCGCCGGTGAGCTGCTCGACGGTCGCGATGAGCGTCTTCGCGCCCTCCTGGTTGCTCCGCACCTCCAGCTCCCGCTGGTCGGTGAGGCCCTCCTCCTTCAGCCGCTTCATCGCGTCGAACTTCGCCCGCGCGTACGCGGAATTGATCTTGTGCCTGCCGTAGCCGGGGATGTCCACGTACGAGTCTCGCGGCAGCGAGACGGCGACGGCCTTGCTGCCGTCGTTGGGGATGCGGACGAAGATCAGCGTGTCGGTGTTCAGCTCGCCGTCGGAGACGCCGGCGCGCAGCTTCGCGAGCATCTCCTCGGACAGCGGGTTGCCCTGCGCGTCGGTGCGGCTGTCCATGCCGACGAGCAGGATGTCGCGGGCCCCGTCGGCGGGCAGGTCGCCGCCCGCCTCCTCGCTGATGACGTCGGCCATCGTCAGGCCCTCCACCAGGCCCTGCATGGCGGCCCACGCGTACCCGGTGAGGCTCATCACCAGCGCGGACACCACCGCGAGCGCGACCTTGGGCCCGCGCAGCGAACCGCGGCGGCGCGGCGGGGGCGGTGGCGGCGACTTGGCAGGCCGCGCCGACTTCGCCGGAGCAGGCCGCGCGGGGCGGTGGCGGACGGTCGGCTCGTCGTCCGGAGGTGGCGCGGGGGAGCGCCGGGGTGGCGCCGGCCTGCCCGCCCGCGGGGTACCGCGGGGAGGCACGGATCTGCCGCCGCCGGCGCGCTCCTGCCACGGCCTCGGGGGACGCCTGTCCCCACGACCGTCCCGCGGCGGGTACTCCACGCCAACGGCTCCTTTCGTGTCGTGACCAGGTCCCGTACTCCGGACGCCTGAGCCCGTCCCCAGGTTGTCGTAGGGTGGCATACCCGCCTGTCGGCCGTGGTTCAGGCCACCCTGGCGTGGGCCGCGTCACGTGCCGAGGCGAACGACGCGAGCCCGGCGGCGACCGCGAACAACGCGGTGAGGCCGTGTGCGGCGACCACGAGTGGCTGCGGCTGCGCGGGCGCCACGGCGGACAGCAGCGGGGGGACGCAGGCGACCGCGGTCAGCGACCAGGTGCCGGGTGCGCTGCTCGCTCCCGTGCGCACCGTGTGCAGCAGCGACATGCCGAGCAGCAGGTGCACCAGGCTCTGGATCGGGTCGAGCGCGAGGCCCAGCAGCAGCTGGTCGCTCTCCGCCCCGAGTCCGCTCAGCGCGAGCCCGAACACGCCCACCGTGGCGTAGCCGATGCCGATGCCCGTCGCCGCCCTGGCGAGCACGTGGTCCAGCCTGCCGGTCCGGCCCGGTGGTGTGGGCCGCGGCGGCGGCCGGTGCCCCAGATGCCGCTCGAACCACCAGAACAGCACGGCGCCAGGCACGGCGAGCAGCGCGGGCGCGAGCAGGGACGCGGGCCGCAGCAGCGCGGCGGCCCCGGTACCGAGCTGCTCCGGCAGGTAGACCAGGGCCACGAGCAGTGACATGGTGGCGAGGAAGCCGAGGTAGCTGCTCATCGGCGCCCGGCGGGCGAACGCCGCGGCACGCAGCACCCACGGCTGCCTCGCCAGCCGCGCCAGTGGCATCCGGAACAGCGCCAGCAGGCTCAGGTGCACGATGCCCAGCAGCGCCACGGGCAGGGTCGGCCCGGCCAGCTCGGGCGGTGCGCCCGGGGCGCCCAGGAGGGTGAGCGGCGCCCCGCCCGCGGTGACGGCGAGCGCGAGCCCGCCGAGCCCGGCGGCCGCCGCGGCGCACAGCGCCGCCGTGCGGGTGCGTCCCGTGCCCGCGTGCCAGAAGGCCAGCTGCTGGGCGAGCAGGGCGAGGGCCAGTGCCGCGCCGTGCCGGGCCACCGCGGAGCCCGCGGCCGCCTCGCCGAGGACGATCACGGCGGCGGGGAGCAGCAGTCCGATGCCCGGTGCCCGGCGGTGCAGCGCCCACAGCAGCGGTGTGGCGGCCACCGTGAGCACGTACAGGCCGAGTAGCCACAGCGGGTGCAGCGCGATCCGCACGACCTCCGTCACCGTGTTCTCCGGGATGCCGAGCAGTTCCAGCGCGAGCGGCACCGCGAACGCCACCACGGCGAACACGAGCGCGAGCCGGAGCAGCCAGCCCGCCCGATGGGCCAGGTACTCGCGGTAGCCCCCGCCCGCACCGGTCACGGCACGCCATCCGGCGAGGTTGGCGTGTCCTCCCGCGAAGAAGAACACGAAGGCCAGTTGGGTGAGCCAGGTGAGCGGCCACAGCCATGCCTCGTCCGCGCCTGCCCAGCGGGCCAGCGACGTCCCGGCGTCCCCGAGCACGAGCAGCGCGATGCTGCCCGCGCCGAGCAGCGTCCACCGGCCGCCCCGGTACGGCAACGGCTCCGGGGCGGGCGGCCGGGGCCGGGCGCCCCGGGCGGCGTGCCAGCCACGCATCCGGAAGACGAGCAGCAGTGCGATCGCCAGCACCCCGGCGAGCATGGGGCCCACCGGTTCGCCCACCGGCGGGCCCCAGCGCTGGTGCCACGAGTTGACCACCAGCCCGGTGGAGTAGAGGGACGCGACGGCGTCGCACAGCCGCCGCGAGCCCTGCGGATTCCGCTCGCACGTGGCGCCCATGTCGGCGGACAGGCGGTGGTCGAGCGCCTCCCGCAGGCCGGGGCGGAGCGGATGCCCCTTGCGCTCCGCGTAGCGCAGCAGGTCGTAGCCGAGGTCGTGGGCCTTGCACGGCGTGCCGTAGTCCCAGCGGGTGCCGTCCTCGCCCCATGGCGCCGAGCAGCCACCGCCGACGTGCACGGCGCGGAGGGTCCCGTCGGGTGCCCGTTCCGTGCCCGCGACCACGCCGGTCACCGCGGTGAAGTCGGCGGGCAGCAGCTCCACGGCCGCCGCCGAACGAGCCGGGTCCATCAGGGTCTCGATCGCCGCCTCCGCCTTCGCGACGTCCCCGGTTGGCGGTCCCTGCGGGGGCGGGGCGTCGGTGCGCGTCGCCACGAACCCGAACCCGGTCACCACCAGCACGAGCAGCGCGAGCCACGCCGACGTCGCGAGACGGCGCCGCCCGCGCGGCGGCGCGGGCGGCGGGGGATCGGTGGCGGCGGGCACGGACCAAGGGTCTCAATGCGGTACGTCCGGCGGCATCCGGGTAACCCCCTGAGGTGACCCCCGATCCGGACTCCCTTCAGGCGGCGTCTCCCACGGGTGCGAACCGCACCTGGTTGCGCCCGTTCTCCTTCGCCGTGTACACGGCCTCGTCGGCTGCCTGCAGCAGCCCCTCCAGGGTGCTCGCGTGATCCGGGTAGACGGCGACGCCGATCGACGTCGTCCGGCCGGTGATCGTGGTCTGCCCACCGCGCTTGTCGGTCGTGTCGATCCGCAGCCCGGCGATCGTGCTGCGGACACGCTCGGCGGCGAGCCCGGCCGCGGCGGTGTCGGTGTCCGGCAGCAGCACCAGGAACTCCTCGCCGCCGAACCGGCCGACGATGTCGCTCGGCCTCGTGACCTCGCCGAGCACCTCGGCCACCGACATGAGCACGTCGTCGCCCGCCGGGTGGCCGAACGTGTCGTTGATCCACTTGAAGTGGTCGAGGTCGATCATGAGCATCGCGAGGGTGCCGCCGGAGCGGCTGATCCGCCCGAGGGCGCGTTCCGCGGCCTCCGTCCACCCGCGCATGTTCAGCAGGCCGGTCTTCGGATCGGTCACGACGTCGTCCTGCAGCTGGTCGAGCTCGGCGAGGCGGTTGAACACCACCGTGACGACCGCCATGATCGCCACCGTCGGTGGCATGGTGACCAGCAGCACCGCCGTCATCACGCCGAGCCCGGTGGTGATCGCCTCCAGCAGGTTGTCGGCCTTGCTGCCCAGCACGGTGCGGATCGTGGGGTTCGGCGAGCTCAGTGCGAGGATGCCGCCGACGTAGAGCACCTGCACGCCCTCGTAGACGAGCGCGGCCACGATGATGAGCAGGAACTCGCGCAGGGAGTCCCAGCCGGACAGGGTGTGCCAGTCCTGTGGGCCGAGCGAGATGTAGGTCAGGTGAGCCAGCGCCGCCGCGAGGCTGTGCGAGATCGACGAGAAGACGAAGTTGTGCGCGGGGCGCCGCGCGGTGAACCACCGCTGCAGGCGGATCAGCACGACGACGAGCACCACCAGCGTGGCGGGCAGCACCAGCACCGCGGGGAAGACCCACACCGCGATCAGGTCGATGAGGACGGTGCGCGTCCGGCTGCGCCTGCGTTCCTCCTGGCGCTGGGTCAGTTGGATATGCACCGTCGCACCCACGGCGAGGATGGCGAATCGCACCCAGTCCGTCGTGGTCGGTGTGCCGGACCCGGCGAAGGCGGCCGCGAAACCGCTGAGTGCCAGCAGTTCCATCGTGAGCAGGAACGCGATGAAGCGCTTCGGCCGCGTCCACAGCGCCCAGTCGCGCACGCGCCAGCTGTGCCGCCGGGGGCCGGCGGGGAGGTCACCCTGGGTGCGCCCGCCGTCGCTCGCCGGCATCGCCCCGGCCACCGTGCGCCGCCCATGGCCGCCCGACCGGGGCCTGCCACCTGGAGCCGGAGCCGCCGGTGGCGGCCGGTCGCGAGGTGTCAGGGGCACTCGCCAAACCTCCCCGCTGCGTCGGTTCCCGTCGTTGCGTAACCTGTCCGGCGTCCGCATGAGAACGATGCGCTATCCACAGCAGGTATCATCTCACCGCACCGGAACTGTCGTGTGGGCGAGGATGCACACTGAGGTGTCCGTGCGCCCGATCCGGAGTTCGAAAACGATCGGAGGTGTCTCCCTTGTCGGGCCGTGATTTCTGATCTAGAAATGCATCAGGTGGGTTGGTTGTCCGCGTCGGAGGAGGTGCCCGTGTCCGGTCGTGATTTCTGATCGACAGGCTCGTGAAGTGGTCGTATCGACGAAGTGACGGAGGTGTCCGGCGTGACCGGTCGTGATTTCTGAAGCCAGCGGTGTAGGTCAGGTGTTCGTTTGCCCGAGCGAAGGAGGGGTCCCGTGTCCGGCCGTGATTTCTGATGTTGATCTGTTCTTCCGGAAGTGCTCGACGCGCATTGAGGCAGGAGGTGTCCGACGTGACCGGCCGTGATTTCTGAATACTCGTCGTCATCGATTTCTTCCCCTTGTTCGAGGAGGTGGCTGAGTTGTCCGGCCGCGACTTCTGATTTTCTGCTTCCGCTTTCCCGAGCCGGCTGAGTCCCGCTACGCCAGGCCCGTGGTGGCGCCGTCCGGCGCCCCGCGAACCCGCGCCCAGGACAGCGCGACCGGTATGGTGAGAACCACCCCGGTCACCCCCGCGAGAGCGATCGCCGTGGTGGCGGATCCCACCAACTCCGCGACCACGCCCCCGATCGCCACGCCCACACCTTGAGCCACGCGGAGCCCGGTGCGGTACAGCCCGCCCGCGCCGCCACGGAGCTCGTTGGGAACCCACGTGATGAACGTGGCGCCGACGGTGATGATGTACGCGCCCGCCGCGCCTGCCGTGGCGAGGAGCAGCAGTGCCAGCGGGAGGTTCGGCTCGGCCGCGAACGCGACGAGGATCGCGGCCGCGGCGGTGGCGAGAATCCCCATGAACCGGCGCCGCGTCTCCGCCGACACGAACCGGGAGAGCACGAACGCGCCCACGATGAACCCGAGCGGGTCGGCGGCGAGCAGCCAGCCGACGGCCTGGTCCGGCGCGCCGATCTGGTGCGCCAGCGGCGCGGCGAGCCCTTCCGGGATCACCGCGAGACCGACGAGCCAGGACAGCGCGAGCAGCACCCGCAGCCTGCGCTGGCCGAACACCCAGTGCGCGGCACCGAACCATCCCTCGGAGCCGTCGCCCGCGGCGGGGCGCCAGCGCACCTGCCAGCGGATGAGCACCCCTGCGACGGCGAACGTCACGGCGTCGATCGCGAGCGCCCACGACGGCCCGACGAGGGTCACCAGCACGCCGCCGCCCGCCAGGCCGGCAAGCATGGCGACGTTCGTCGTGATGCCACGCAGGTCCTGGCTGCGCAGGTAGAGGTCGTCGTCGTGGAACACCTCGCGGGTGAGCGCGTTCTGCGCCGCGTTGGCCGGTGCCCCCACCAGCCGCACCAGCACGAGCAGCAGGCACAACGGCAGGAGCGGCATCCCGGGCAGGGCCATCGTGCCGACGAGCGCGGCCTGCGTCCCGGCGGTGACGGTGAGCACCGTGCGCCGGGGGAACCGGTCGGCGACCTGCGCGAGCCCGAGCCCGCCCGCCAGCGCGGGCAGGAACGTCAGCGCGTAGACGGCGGCGGCCCACAGCGCGGAGCCGGTCCGGCTGAAGACCGTGATGGCCAGGGCGACCGACGTGAGGTGGTCGCCCGCGACCGACTGGGCCTCGGCCAGCCAGAGTGCCCTGAACTCGGAGTTGCCGAGCGCCGTGCTCATCCGGGGCGCCGTCCGCGAACTCACCGTGCTGGTCACCTGTGCCGAATCGTTACTGGTCGCTTGTGTCGATGACGACGTTCAGTATGCCGCCGGCTACACAGTGCCGAACAGTGAACGAAAGTCGAATCGAACTTTCGGGCGTGTGGCTTGGTCCGAACGCCCGCCGTCAAAGGTACGGGATCGGGCGGTACCGCCTGCCCGCTGACCGGGACGCACGCCCGGTGACGCCGACCCGCGCGGCAGTTTCCCGCAGCCGATCACAGCTCACTCGTTCGGCGCAGTGCAGGCACCGCTCGCCGCGACCCCGGGTTTGAAACGCGGGAATTGGCGAACACTGAGAGGGGAGCCGGCAGCAGCGGTGTGTCGCGCTGTGCCTACGCCGGCCAGGGAGTGAAGGACGAGGAAGATGCTGCTCGACGGCAAGGCAGTGGTGGTGACGGGGGCGGGCAGGGGGCTCGGCGAGGCGTTCGCCGTGCACGCGGCGCAGGCGGGCGCCGCCGTGGTCGTGAACGACGTGGAGGCGGATCTGGCGCAGCGCACGGCGGCCAACATCCGTGCGCACGGGGGGCGTGCGGTCGCGAGCGGGCACTCGGTGGCCGAACCGGAGCAGGCGCGGGCGATCGTCGACCTGTGTGTCGCCGAGTTCGGCTCGATCGACGGCCTGGTGAACAACGCGGGGGTCAACTACGAGGCGCTGCCGTGGCAGGACGATCCCGCGCAGGTCCGGGAGCTGATCGAGGTCAACGTCCTCGGCGTCATCTACACCGGGATGGCGGCCGCGGAGGCCATGGCGGACAGCGGGCGCGGCGGCTCGATCGTCAACGTGTCGTCGGGTGCCTCGCTGGGGCAGCGGAAGCTGGGCGCGTACGCCGCGAGCAAGGGTGCCGTCGCGTCGCTGACGTACTCGTGGGCGCTCGACATGGAGGACGTCGGCATCCGCGTCAACGCGGTGTGCCCGCTCGCGCACACCCGGATGGTGTGGAAGTCCGAGCGGTCGCTGCGCAACTGCCCGCCGGACCGCACGCCGTCACGGATCGCGCCGCTCGTGCTGTTCCTCCTCGGCGACGGTGCGCACGGCATCACCGGGCAGCTGATCCGGTGCAACGGGCCGCAGCTGCACATCGTCGGCCAGCCCTACCTCAAGGCGCCGATCCTGGAACGGCAGGTGTGGGACTCCGAGAGCGTGCAACGCGCGTTCGACGAGGTGTTCAGCGCCCACCTCGAGCCGTACGGGCTGGAGAAGCGGGTCCCGCCGCGCCTGCGCAAATGGACCGACGCCCCCTCCACCCCCCTGCGCAGCGCCTGACGCAGGTCAGCAGTGAATGGCACATTGCCCGCGTTGAACGCAGGCAATGTGCCATTCACTGCCCGTGGCAGAGCTCAGTCGGCGTAGAGGGACTTGATCTCGGGCTCGTACCGCTGCGCGATCACGCGCCGCTTGAGCTTGAGCGTCGGGGTGACCTCACCGCTCTCCGGTGTCCACGCCTTGGCCAGCAGCCGGTACTTCTTGACCTGCTCGACCCTGGCGAGCCGCTCGTTGGCCGCCGCCACGGCGCGGTCGATCTCGGCGCGCACCTCGGGATGGTCGACGAGCGTCGGCACGTCGGTGCCCTCGATGCCCCGCGCGGCCGCCCACGCGGGCGCGATCTCGTCGTCGAGGACGATCAGCGCCGTCACGTACGGCTTGTCGTCGCCGATCGCCACCGCCTGGCCGATGAGCGGGTGCTCCTTCAGCAGCCCCTCGATCCGCGTGGGCGCGATGTTCTTGCCGCCGGAGGTGATGATCAGCTCCTTCTTGCGGTCGGTGATCGTGACGAAGCCGTCCTCGTCGATCGTGCCGATGTCGCCGGTGGCGAACCAGCCGTCGGCGTCGGTGGCCTGCTCGACCGTCCCGTCCTCGCGCAGGTAGCCGAGGAAGACGACCGGGCCGCGGACGAACAGCTCGCCGTCCTCACCGGTGCGTACCTCGACGTCGGCGAGCGGCCTGCCGACCGTGCCCGCCTTGAAGGCGCTCGCGGTGTTCGACGTGACCGCTCCGGTCGTCTCCGAAAGGCCCCACACCTCCTGGATCTCGATGCCGAGCCCGGCGATGAAGTACAGCACCTCGACCGGCAACGCGGCCGCGCCACTGGCCGCGAGTTCCAGGTTGTCCAGGCCGAGCAGCTGGCGGACCGGCGCCAGGACGGTGCGGTCGGCCTCCTCGATCCGCGCCGCCAGGTCCCCGGGCACCTCCTTGCCCGCACTGCGCAGCTTGTAGCCCTCCTGCAGCAGCTCGTTGGCGCGCAACAGCGCGTCGCGGCGTTCCTCCGGCTGGCTCGCCAGCATGTTCTTCAGTCCCGCGACCATCTTCTCCCACACCCGAGGCACGCCGAAGAACGACTGTGGCCGGACCCGGCCCAGCGCGCTCACGACGGTGGTCGGGTCGGCGAGCGTGTGCACGTGCCCGGCGAACACGATCGGAAGGTAGATCGACAGCTCCCGCTCCGCGATGTGCGCCAGCGGCAGGTACGCGATGTTGGTGAGGTGCATGGGCACGCCGTGCAGGGAGTGCACGGCGACGGCCTCGTGGATGGCGTTGCGGTGCGAGAGCACGACGCCCTTCGGGTTCCCCGTCGTCCCGGACGTGTAGATCATCGACAGCGGGTCGTCGGGCTTGATCTCGTCCGCCGTCCGCTCGAACACCTCTGGCTCCTCGGCGTGCAGCGCCGCGCCCCGCTCCCGCAGCTGCGCGAGGCTGAGGAACCGCGCGTCGCCCTCGGGGACCGCGGCGGGGTCCAGCATGACGACGTGTTCGAGGTTGGGCAGGTCGTCGAGCACCGGCTGCCAGCGCCGGAGCTCCTCGGCTCCGGCGAGCACGGCGATCGGGGCCGCGCTGTGCGAGGCGACGAAGTGGATCTGCTCGCTGCTCAGCGTCGAGTACGTCGTGCACGGGATCGCGCCGAGGTGCGTCGCCGCCTGGTCCACGACGAGGTGTTCGGGCCTGCTGGGCGCCATGATCAGCATCCGCTGGCCTGATCGCAGACCGAGGTCGGCCAGCCCGCGGGAGACGGCGGCGACCTCGTCGCGCAGCTGCCCCCAGGTCAGCGTCGGCTGGTCGGGATCGTCCAGTGACGTGAGCGCGGGAAGATCGGTGAACTCGGTGGCGTTGCGGCGCAGGAGCTTCGGGATCGTCAGACCCTCGACTTCGGTGCGGATGGACTGCTGGGACAACACTGGCCTCCTCGGTTACCTGCCTGGCGCCAGCCTATGTGGCAGTCGTCACTGTCCGAAAGTGTCGGGCGGGTGTCGGGCACGGTGGTCGCGGGTACGCCACGGCGATGAGCAAGGACACCGACCGGGTGGCGCGGCTGCTCGACGTGGCCGGGCGCACGTACGCCGACGAGGCCGGGATCCGGCTGGAGGACAAGCCCGCGTCGCTGTACCGCCTGCTCGTGCTGGCGGTCGTGCTCTCCACTCGCATCAAGGCCGAGCTGGCCGTCTCGGCCGCCCGGGAGCTGGTCCGTTCCGGCTTCGGCACGCCGCGCCGGATGCTGGACGCGTCGTGGCAGGACCGCGTGGACGCGCTCGGCCGCGCGCACTACGTCCGCTACGACGAGAGCACCGCCACGGCGCTCGGGGAGGGCGCGCGGCTCCTGCTGGACAAGTACTCGGGCGATCTGCGCAAGCTCCGCGAGCGGGCCGGGGGCGATATCGGCGAACTGCGCACGATGTTGCGTGAGGTGCCCAGGCTCGGCCCGGTGGGCGTGGACATCTTCTTCCGCGAGGTGCAGCACGTGTGGCCGGAGCTGCGGCCGTTCGTCGATCGCAAGGCGCTCGACGGTGCCGCGCGCATCGGCCTGCCGAAGGATCCGAAGAAGCTGGCTGACCTGGTGAAAGGTGATGAGCTGGCCGCCTTCACGGCAGCCCTGGTGCGGGTGAGCCTGGACAAGAAGCTCGCCGGCCGCGTGGCCTCGTGAGTGCGTGACGTTGTTCTAACCACGTTTTGCACTCACGACCCGCTTGTTGCGCAGTTTACTCAACTTATCTCCTCCAACTGCTTGTTTTGAGCATCTTTGTGGCGCATGATGATCGCCACGCTCAATCGGCCGGAGGAGGATCGCCGTGGATCTCCAACTGTTGGCTGCGCTGGTGCTCGGTGTCGCCACGATCGTCGTGGTCGTGCTGCGCACCCGCCTCGACGCCTTCGTGGCACTGCTCGTCGCCGCCCTGCTGACCGGGCTCGTCGCGGGCTCACCCGTCACCGACGTACTCGAGTCGATCACCGACGGGTTCGGCAGCACGATGGGCGCGATCGGGATCGTGATCGGACTCGGGGTCGGTCTCGGCAAGATCCTCGAGGTGTCCGGCGCCGCCGACGCGCTGGCCCGCGCGTTCGTGCGGCTGCTCGGCCAGGGCAGGGAACCGTGGGCGATGGCCGGGACGGGCGGCCTGGTGTCCATCCCGGTGTTCTGCGACTCCGGCTACGTGATCATGAACCCGCTCGCCAGGTCGATCGCCCGCCGCAAGGGCACCGGGTACGTGACGCTCGCGCTGGCGCTCGGCTGCGGCATGACGCTCACCCACCACCTGGTACCGCCGACCCCAGGGCCCCTCGGGGTCGCCGGCATCCTCGGTGCCAACCTGGGTGGGCTGATCCTCGCCGGGCTCGCGTTCGCGGTGGTGCTGTTCCCCGTCGTCGTGCTCTACGCCCGCTGGATCGGGCCCCGCCTCGAGTCGCAGGTCCTGCCCGTCGTGCGCGCCGAGGTGTACGGCCCGGCCTCCGCCCAGAGCGCGGTGCCCGCCACGACCCACGCCGGTGGCACCGGGGGCACCGACGTGCCCGCGCGGGACGAGGGCACGGGGCCCACGTCCGAGCTCGGCCGCCCGCCCGAGGGCGCGAAGCCGCACCGGATGCCGGCGGGCCTGGCGATCCTGCCGCTGCTCGTGCCGTTGCTGCTCATCGTCGCCAACACCGTGGCGACCGCGGTCGACCGCAGCGCCCAGGGCGTGCTCAGCGGCGACGACTACGACCCGTCACCGGTCCCCGCCGTGCTGGCGTTCGTCGGCGACCCCGTGGTGGCGCTGCTGATCGGTCTCGTCCTCGCCGTGTACGTCCTGGTGCCGCGGTGGGTCACCCGGGGCCAGGTGAGCGGCTGGCTGGCCCAGGCGGCGGCGTCGGCCGGGATGATCATCCTGATCACCGGCGCGGGTGGCGCGTTCGGCAAGGTCCTGCGCGACACCGGCGTCGGCGACGCGCTCGGTGCGGCCATCGCGTCGTGGAGCGTGCCCGGCGTGCTGGTGCCGTTCCTGATCGCCACCCTGGTGCGCCTCGCGCAGGGCTCGGGGACGGTCGCGATGATCACCGCGGCCTCGGTGACCGTGCCCCTGGTGGGCGGGCTCGGGATCTCGCCGCTCGCCGCCGCGCTGGCTTGCTGTGCGGGCTCGATGGTGTTCAGCTACTTCAACGACTCGTACTTCTGGGTGGTCACCCGGTTCACGGGTCTGGACGGAGTCGCCGCGCTGCGCGGCTGGTCCGGCATCACGACCGCCGTGTGGCTGGGCTCGCTGCCGCTGGTCCTGCTCGCCGGTGCGGTGCTGTGAGCACACGGATCGCGGGGGAGGCGGTGGCGCCGAAGGTACTCGTCGTCGGCGACGACCTGACCGGCAGCAACGCGACCGGGGCCCGGTTCGCGCGGGTCGGCCTGCGCACGATCGCGGTCAACGGGCTCGACCGGGTGTCGTGCGCGCTGGACGCCGACGTCGTCGTGCTCAACGTGAGCACCCGGCACCGCCCTCCGGCCGAGGCCAGGGCGATCGTGGCCGACGCGGTCAAGGCCGTGCCGGGTCCGGCGCTGCTGGCCAAGCGGGTGGACACCACGCTGCGGGGCAACGTGGGCGCCGAGGTGGACGCCGTGCTGGAGCTGGTGGCCCCGGGCACGCGGGCGCTGGTGGTGCCCGCGTTCCCCGACGCGGGGCGCACGACGGTCGGCGGACTGCACCTCGTCGACGGCGTCCCCCTCGCGGAGACGTCCGCCGCCCGTGACCCGCTCACCCCGGTCGAGAGCTCGCGCGTCGCCACCGTCCTGCGCCGTGGCACGCCGCGCTCGATCACCGAGATCCCGCTGGACGTGATCGAGTCCGGCGTCGCCGCGGTCGCCACCCGGCTCGCGGACAGCCCCGCCGAGCTGGTGATCTGCGACGCCACCACCAACCGGCACCTCGGCATCGTGGCCGACGCCGCCGCCAGGGTCACGGCCGGGCACGGCACGCGCTGGATCTCCGTCGACAGCGGGCCGTTCGCGGTGCGGCTGGCCACGGCTCTCGGCCTCGGTGCGGGGGAGCGGCCCGATCCGCCGGTGCTGGCCGTGGTCGGCAGCATCACCGAGACCACACGGGATCAGGTGGTGGAGTCCGAGCAGGTGCTCGGCGCCCGGTTCGTGGAGGTCGCCCTCGACGGGCTGGACCCGAGGGCGATCGCCGACCGGGTCGCCGGGACGCTGGGCGATTCGGTCGCGGTGGTGGGCATCCGGACCAGCCCGCCCGACCCGGGACAACGGGTCGACGCGACGCTGGCGGCCCGCATCCCCGGCGTGCTGGCCGAGGCGGCGGCGCTGCTGCTCGCCGAGCACCGGTTCGGCGGGCTCTACGCCACCGGCGGAGACATCGCCGAGGCCGTCACCGCCGCACTGGCCAGCGACGGGTTCGCGATCGACACCGAGGTCCTGCCGCTGGCCGTGGCGGGCAGGCTGGTCGGCGGGCCGCACGACGGGTTGCCGTTCGCCACCAAGGGCGGGCTGATCGGCGACCGGACCGCGGCCGTCGCCTGCCTGGAGCACCTGACCGGCGTCATCGCACGACGAGAGAGAGGAATGCCGCAGTGACCACCGAGCTCCCGATCCTGGCCGTCACCCTCGGCGACCCCGTGGGGATCGGCCCGGAGATCACCGCCCGCACGCTCGCCGACCCGGCGGCCACCGAGGGAGCCCGTCCGCTGGCGGTGGGCGACGCCGCCGTGCTGCGGCGGGCGATCGACGTCTGTGGTCTCGACGTCGGCGTGCACCCCGTGGGCGCCGTCTCCGAGGCCCGGTTCGCCCCGGGCACCATCGACGTGCTCGACCTCGGCGTCGCGCCCGCCGACCTGCCGTGGGGCGTGGTCGACGGCGTCGCGGGCGCCTCCGCCGTCGCGGCGATCGAGGCGGCCACCAAGGCGGCCCTCGCCAGGGAGGTCGACGCGGTCGTCACCTCGCCGATCAACAAGGAGGCGATCTGGGCCGCGGGGTCCGAGCACCTCGGCCACACCGAGATGCTCGGCGAGCTCACCGGGTCCACGCGGTTCAACACCATGTTCTGGGTGCGCGGCCTGAAGATCTTCTTCGCCACCCGGCACCTCTCGTTGCGCGAGGCACTGGACCGGATCACCAAGCCGAACATCGAGCACGCCATCCGCGAGGCGTACACGGCGCTGGAGGTGTTCGGCACGCGGGAGCCGCGGCTGGCGGTCGCCGCGCTGAACCCGCACGGTGGCGAGAACGGTAAGTTCGGGAACGAGGAGATCGTGGCGATCGCTCCCGCGGTGGACGCCGCGCGGGCCGATGGTCTCGCCGTGACCGGCCCCGTGCCCGCCGACTCCGTGTTCCACCAGGGGCTCGAGGGCCGGTACGACGGTGTGCTGTCGCTGTACCACGACCAGGGCCACATCGCGTCCAAGACCGTCGACTTCCACGGCACCGTGTCCGTGACGGTGGGGCTGCCGATCCTGCGGACCTCGGTGGATCACGGGACGGCCTTCGACATCGCGGGCACGGGCACCGCCGACGCGGGCACGATGCGCGCCGCGTTCCGGGCGGCGGTCGAGCTGGCGCCGTTCGCGGGGCGGCTCCGCGAGGTGTACCCGCCCGCGACGTAGGGTTTCGCCGTGACGGTTCCCCGGCAGACGACGCAGCAGCGACGGTCGCAGCTGCTCGCCGCCGTGCGCGGCGGCGACCGCAGCATCCCGCAGCTCGCCGAGCAGTTCGGGGTCTCGTCGTCCACGATCCGGCGCGACCTCGCCGAGCTGGCGCGCGAAGGGCACGTGGTGCGGACCTACGGCGGTGCGCTCGACACCGGTCCGGGGGTCGAGCGCACGCTGCGGGAGAAGGACGCCAGCCACGCCGAGGAGAAGGAGGCCGTCGCCCGCGCGGCGGCCGAGCTGGTGCGCGACGGCGAGGTGCTGCTGCTGGACGCGGGCACCACCACCGGCAGGCTCGCGCGGCGGCTCGCGGGGCGGTCCGGCCTCACCGTGGTCACCAACGGCCTCACCGTGTTGCTCGCGCTCGCCGACAGTCCCGAGATCGAGGTCGTGGTGCTGGGCGGCAGGCTGCGGTATCCGAACGAGGCCATCCTCGGCGGTACGGTCGAGCAGCAGCTCCGGCACATCCGGCCCGACCGGGTGTTCCTCGGAGCGGACGGCATCACAGCCGATCGCGGGTTGTGCTGCCCCACGCTGGAACAGGCCAGGCTCAAGCACAGCATGTTGCACGCGGGTACACGGTCCTACGTGCTGATCGACCATTCCAAAGTGGATAGCGCGCCGTTCGCGTACTGGGCGCCGCTGGACCGCGAGCACACCGTGCTCGTCGACGGGGGCGGTGACCCGGCCGCCCTCGAGTCCTTCGGGGACTCCGTCGTGGTGGTGTAGCCGAGCCGCTCCCGGGCCGCATCGAAGCCGATCGCGAGCCGTCACCGTTCGGTTTCCTCGCGTATGCGAACCGGGAAGCCGCTGCGCGAAAGGAACTCTGATGTCCTATGTCCACAAAGGATTGTCGGGGTGGTGACCTTCCGTAGCGTTGGCTCCACCCGTGTGAGTGGTGAACCTGACTCGCTACATCGCTAGTGTCGGTGGTGATCACTTCGACTGGGGGAGAGTTCATGACGGAGACGTTGGTTCCCGGTGTCGCCGAACAGGGTTTGCTGCGCCGGGCTGAGGAGTTCGCCGCTCAGGTGGCGCGCTACCAAGCGCTGCTGTTGGAGACGCTGGCGGAGTATCGCCGGTTGCGGGGCCGGGCGCGGGATGTGCCGCAGGAGGTGGCGCTGGTGCTGGCGGTGACCGAGCGGGCCGCCGCCCGGCAGCTCGATCTCGCTGACGCGCTGGTGACCCGCCTGCCGCGGACGTTGGCGGCGTTGCGACGTGGGGAGATTGACGCGGACAAGGCGTCGAAGGTGCACGAGCCCACCGCGTGCCTGACCGACGAGCAGGCCCGTGAGGTGGATGCCCGGATGGCTGCCAGGCTGGTGGGCAAGAACCCGCCGAACCTGCGTGCCGCCGTGCAGCGGCAGGTGCACCGGGTCGATCCCGAGGGTGCTGCGGTGCGGGCCCGGCGTCGGCGGGCTGAGCGGCGGGTGGAGCTGGTGCACGGTGAGGACGGGATGGCGACCCTGGTGGCGGATCTGCCGGTGGAGGTGGCCAGCAGCATCTACGCCCGCCTCGACCGCGCCGCGCGGAAACTCCGCGTCGGTGGGGAGGTGCGCACGCTGGATCAGCTGCGGGCCGACGTGCTGGCCGACACCCTGCTCAGCGGCACCGGGTTGCCCGCGGGCCCGAAAGCCGACATCCATATCTATGTCGACCTGGCCACGCTGGCGGGGCTCAATACGGAGCCTGCGGAGGTGGCCGGGCACGGCCCGATCCCGGCGTGGTTGGCCCGCCAGTTGGCGCACGAGCCGGGGAGTACGTGGCGGCGGATCATCACCGACCCCGCCACCGGCGCGCCCGTCGACGCCGGACGCCAACGCTACCGCCCACCGGCCGTCACCGACGACTTCGTGCGCGTACGCGACCGCGAATGCCGCCACCCCGGCTGCCGCCGCCCGGCGCAGTTCGGCGACCTCGACCACGCCCACCCCCGTGCACAACGCGGCACCACCAATGCCACCAACCTGGTCGGCTACTGCCGCCGCCACCACCGCACCAAACACACCCCCACCTGGCACCACTGGTTGTGCCCCGAGACCGGGCGGCTCACCGTCACGACCCCGGCCGGAGCGGTGTTCACCAGCGACCCGGAACCCCTCCACGAACCCCGTACCTGAACCCCGGATCCCCTCGGCGTCGAGCGTGACCCGATCCGGAGCCGCCCGAGCGCGGCATTCGCGTGCCTGAGTGCGGCGGTCGCGTGCTTGGGTGGGGCGTTCGCGTGCCTGAGTGCGGCGGTCGCGTGCTTGGGTGGGGCGTTCGCGTGCCTGAGTGCGGCGGTCGCCTGCTTGGGTGGGGCGTTCGCGTGCCTGAGTGCGGCGGTCGCGTGCTTGGGTGGGGCGTTCGCGTGCCTGAGTGCGGCGGTCGCCTGCTTGGGTGGGGCGTTCGCGTGCCTGAGTGCGGCAGTCGCGTGCTTGAGCGCGGCGTTCGCGTGTCCGAGTGGGGCGTTCGCGTGCTTGAGCGGGGCAGTCACGTGCCCGAGTGGGGCGTTCGCGTGCCTGAGCAGGGCAGTCACGTGTTCGAGTGGGGCGTTCTCGTGCCCGAGTGCGGCGGTCGCCCGTCCTACGCGGCATTCATGCACCCGAACGTGACATGCGCACCGTACGGAAGACTCACCGTGCCGCCCGGCGTTCGTGCGCCATGGAGCGGCACTCTCGCGCCGCCCCGGCCACCACCGGCCGCCGAGACCCGCACGCACGCACCGCGCGCCGCGGACCGGCGCTTGCCGGTGCGGAACCCGCCCCGCCCAGTGCGGCTTCCACCTGCACGAACGCGTCACTCGCGGCCCCGGCTCACCGCTCCCAGCGCTGCCCCCCACCCGCCGGAGACAGGGGAGCCTGCCGATATGGCCCGTGCGACGTCGGTGAGGACGAGGCCCCCCGGGCGCGCCGGTGATCCGTGCGGCTGATCGGTACGCACGCACAGTCCACTCCCGGAGCCCTGCTCCCGGTTCTATCCGGGCGTTCCGTCGCGCTTCTTTCGCTCGGCAAGCTGTTGTCGTTGCCATTCGTCCACTCCGGGCAGCCAATCCGTGCCGAACGTGGCCGACGGGCCGATGCGCGGATCCTCGGTTGCGTGGCCGTCACGTAAGGCGTGCACGTACGCGCGATCCAGCGCGATCCGTGCGCGTATCTGATCGGCTCCGCCGACGGATCCGTGACCAGGGATGAGGACGTCGACGTCGTCCGCCACGCCTTCGAGCAGCCGCAGTCCGGCGAGATAGTCCCCGAGCGGATCCGGAGCGTCCAGGTCGGGGAACGGAACGAGAATGTCCGAAAGCATGTCGCCTGCGACCAGAACGCGGCGCTCCTCGATCAGCAGGGCAGCATGGCCCTCGGCATGCGCCGGATGTTCGAGGATCCGGACCTTCGGGCCGTCCCAAGGAATCCGCGTGGTTTCGGCAGGCAGGCCGGTGATGAGGCCGAACAAATCCAGGGGTGTCTCCTCGGCGATCTCCGGCGGTAGTCCCTCGGCGACACGGGCCTTCCAGTCCGCGTTCGACCGCAGATCGCGCATCGAGGCCGCGCAGCGGGCCGTACCGTAACGGGGCGCTGCGCCGAGTCCGGCGTGCCAGAGCACGTGATCCCAGTCAGGATGCGTCGAGAAGCCCGCCACAACGGGCAGGCCCAGTTCCCGGAGATCGCTTGCGAGACAGGCCATCTCGGAGCCCGTTATTCCTGGGTCGACGACCAGCATGCCGGCTCGGCCTTGTACGACAACCGTGTTGTTCCGGAGTAACTCGCTCTGATGGATCAGCACCCCGTCCGCGACCTGCGTCAGCATGGGGCTCCTCCCGCTGGTGGTTTGTCCTTGCTTGTCGGGAACGCCGCACCTTCGCGCGGGCCTGGGCGGCTGAACGCGCCACTCGCCTGCCCGAAACGCGGCTCACGCGTGGCGGCCGACCGGGCACGGGCGGTGTGTTCGAGGATCGCGGGGATGACGACGCTCCACAGCGGGCGGGGTGGCAGCTCGTGTCCTGCCCGTTCCAGCGGCACGAGGCGGGCACCGGGGATCGCGTCCGCGAGCGCCTCGGCATGGCCGAACGGGAACAACGGGTCCTCGGTGCCGTGCAGGACGAGCGTCGGCGCCGCGATGTCCGGTAGCGAGACCGGCGTCGTGGGACCGTCGGCGAGCAGCCAGTGATTGGTCATGCTCGCCGCGATATCGGTCGTGCGGTCGAACACCCGACCGGCGAGGTCCCGCATCCCTTCCTCGTCGAACGGGTGCGACCCGGCGAACGGGCGCTCGCCCTCCGCGATGTACTCGGTCACCGCCGCCCGGTCGGACCAGTCCGGCTCGGGTGCGGGCTCGTCGAACACCCGCCGGATCCGGTCCGCCGCCCGCGGCAGCTCGCGGTCCACCGGGCCCGCCGGGCTCGTGGACAGCAACGTGAGCGTGGCGACCCGATCCGGGTGCTCGGTGGCCAGATGTTGCGCGAGCCCTCCGCCCGCCGACATGCCCACGACATGGGCGCTCGCCAGCCCGAGCGCGTCGAGCAGCCCGGCGGCGTCGGCCACCAGGTCCGCGCCGGTGTAGTCGGGCGCTCCGGGCTCGCTGCTGACCGACCTGCCCGTGTCCCGCAGGTCGTACCGGACGACGAAGCGCGAGCCCGCAGCCAGCGTCAGGCAGAACTCGTCCGCCCACCAGTCCATCGAGCAGGCCGCCCCCGCGATGAGCAGGACGGCCGGGTCGCCCGGCCGGCCGAACGTCTCCACACACAGCTGGACGCCGTTCGCCGCCAGCAGTCGTTCCCCACCGCGCTGCACCCGCATCGACGACACCTGCTCCCGTGGCCCAGTTCCACTCGCTCCACCAGGGCAGACCGGAGACCGGCGGGAAACTCACCGGCCTTGCGAAAGAAAGTTCCGCGGGCGGCGATGACTCCGGCCCACCGGAGACAGTCCTACCCGCGAAGACCGACGTGACGACCATGACCTGACGAAAGGACCACCGGCCATGACCAGCATCCACACTCTCTCCCTGCCCGGCGCTCACCTGCGGTACGAGGTCCGCGGCTCGGGCCCGCTGCTGCTCGCCATGGGCTCGCCGATGTCGGCGGCACCGTTCGCGGCCATGGCGGACGCCCTCGCGAGCGACTACACCGTCGTCACCCACGACCCGCGCGGCATCGCGGGCAGCACCCTCGACGACAGCGAGCAGGACTCCACACCCGGGCTGCGCGCCGACGACGTCGCGGCGCTCCTCGACGCTCTCGGCGCCGACACCGCCGACGTCCTCGGCAGCAGCGGCGGCGCCGTGACGTGCCTCGCGCTCGCCGAACGCCATCCCGGCCGGGTGCGGACGCTCGTCGCGCACGAGCCGCCACTGCTGGAGCTGCTGCCCGACGCCGCCGAGCAGCGGGCCGCGACCGACGACATCATCGACACCTTCCATCGGGAGGGCGTCGGCGCGGCGTGGGCGAAGTTCATGCGCAACGCCGGGTTCGACCTCGACGCCGCGGACGCCCCGGCGGGTCCGGAGGAGCCTTCGGAACAGGACCTCGCCGACAGCGCCCGGTTCTTCGCCCACGAGCTCCGGGGCACCACCCGTTACGTGCCCGACCCCGCCGCCGTGACCGCGGGCGCCGAGCGTGTGGTCGTGGGCATCGGCGCCGACTCCGGCGACCTGATCACCCACCGCACGTCGCACGCGCTGGCGGCGCTGCTCGGCACCGATCCCGTGACGTTCCCCGGTGACCACGGGGGCTTCCTGGAGCGGCCGAAGGAGTTCGCGGACGCAATGCGGGAGGTGCTCACCGGCAGGCCGTGACGGCGTCCCTCCGCTGGAAGGCGGCCCTGGGCAACCGGTAGGCGAGGTCGCAGGCGGTCTCGATCGCCTCGTCCTCGCCCAACCGGTGCTCGGTCACCAGCCGCGCGAGGTACCCCGCGTCGATCCGCCGCGCGAGGTCGTGCCGTGCGGGGATCGACGGGAACGCCCGCGTGTCGTCCACGAAGCCGGACGTGTTGTAGAACCCCGCGGTCTCGGTGGCCAGCTCCCGGAACCGGCGCATCCCGTCCGGACTGTCGAGAAACCACCACGGCGCCCCCAGCAGCACGGACGGGTAGCCGCCGGCCAGCGGCGCGAGCTCCCTGCTGTACGTCGTCTCGTCGGTGGTGTAGAGCACGAGCCGGAAGTTCGGGTGATGCCCGTACTCCCGCAGCAGCGGGCGCAGACCCCGGGTGAACTCGGTGCCGACCGGGATGTCGAGTCCCCGGTCCGAACCGAACGCCTCGTGGGTGGGCTCGTGGTGGTCCCGCAGCACCCCGGGGTGCAGCTGCATCACCAGGCCGTCGTCGCACGACATCCCGGCCATGACGAACAGCATGTGCCCGGCGAAAGCCGCCGCGTCGTCGGCGGTGGCATCGCCGTCGCGGGCGCGGGCGTAGATGGCCGCCGCGGCGGAGTCGTCGAGCGGTGTGGTGTCGGTGCCGAGGTGACCGTGGTCCGTGGCCAGCGCACCGGCCTCGGCGAAGGCGGCCCTGCGCCTGCGCAGCGCGGCGAGGAACCCGTCGTAGGTCGATGTGTCCACATCGGTCAGCGCGGCGAGCTCCTCCACCTGCTTGCGCCAGCCGTCGTGACCGATGTGCACGACCGAATCCGGCCGGAACGTGGGGATCACGCGGTCGCCGAGACCGTCCTCGCGCAGCCGGGCATGGTGTGCCAGGTCGGACGTCGCCGAGTCCGTCGTGGAGATGAGTTCGATGCCGAACCGGTCCAGCAGCGCCCTGGGCCGGAACTCGGGAGCCGCGAGCGCGGCCATGAGCTCGTCGTAGATCAGGTCCGCGGTCTCCGGGCCGGGTTGAACGGTGATCCCGAAGACCTCCGCGAGCTCGTGCTCCAGCCAGTACCGCGACGGGGTGCCGCGAAATAGGTGCCAGTGCTCGCAGAACCGCCGCCAGATCCGCCGGGGGTCCGTTTCGGACGGACGGCCGTCCCGTCGCGGCACGCCCAGCTCCTCCAGCGGAACACCCTGCGACATCAGCATCCGCGTCACGTAGTGGTCGGGGACCACCAGTAGCCGCGCGGGGTCGGGAAACGGGGCGTCGTCGGCGAGCACCTGCGCCTCCACATGGCCGTGCATGCACACCAGCGGCAGTGCCCGGGTCCGCTCGTAGATCCTTCTGGCGACCGACCTGGTGCCGGGGTCGGCGGGCAGCGCCCGGTCCGGGTGCGGGGCGAGCGGTATGGCCATCATCGGCGCTGGTGTCCTTCGCGGTCGCATGACGAGGTGATGAAAAGGATTGCATGAGGTCAGTCAGCGAATCAAGACGCACCGTTGACAAAGCCATGAAAACGGTTGCATGCTGCTGCCCAGCACGTGCAGAGGAGCACGTCCTCGACGGAAGCGGGACACCGACATGGCCGTGACGATCCGCGACGTGGCGAAGGCCGCGGGAGTGTCGACATCCACCGTGTCCCGGGCACTGTCCGGGTCCGAGCTGGTCGAGCCGCGCACGCGCGAAGCCGTGCTGCGCACGGCCGAGCAGCTGGGCTACCTGCCCAACCGGGCAGCCCGCGGCCTGATCACCGGCCGTACCGGAAACCTCGGGCTGATCGTGCCCGACCTCGCGAACCCGTTCTTCCCCGATGTCGTCAAGGGCATCCAGGCCAGGGCGCGCGAGGCCGACTACTCCGTCTTCCTCGCCGACACCGACGAGGACCCCTCCGCCGAACTCGGTCTCGTGCGTGCGCTCGCCAAGCAGGTCGACGGCATCATCCTGTGCTCACCGCGGATGAACGCCGAGGACCTGCGCACGGCGTCGGCCGCCGCCCCACTCGTCGCGGTCAACCGCCGGGGCTCCCACGTCCCCGCGGTGACCATCGACAACGCGGGCGGCATGCGGCAGGCCGTCGCGCACCTCGCGGCCCTCGGGCACCACCGTGTCGGTTACGTCGCCGGCCCCCGGAGCAGCTGGTCCAACCGGGAGCGGGTGCGCGCCATCCGGGCCGCCGCGGAGACCGAGCGGGTGGAGCTCGTCGAGGTCGGCAACGCGCCACCGCAGTTCGAGGGTGGCGTGGCCGTGGCGGACCTGGTCGTCGCGGCCGAGGTCACGGCGGTCATCGCCTACAACGACGTGGTCGCGCTCGGCCTGCTGACCAGGCTCGCCGCGCGCGGGATCGAGGTGCCACGCGACCTCAGCGTCGTGGGCATCGACGACATCGCGATGTCCGGGATGTTCAGCCCGGCACTGACCACCGTGTCCATCCCCAAGGCGCAGTCCGGACGTGCCGCCGTGGAGTTGCTCCTGCAGGTGCTGGACAACCCCGGCGGCCGCAACCCGTCCCGGCGGGAGATCCCCACCCAGCTGCTGGTCCGGGACACCACCGCCATCGCCAGCACCCGCCGGTAGGCCCGGCCGCCCACGCCGGACCCACCGGTGCGCCGCCGATCGACGACCGCTCGGCGGGAGAGAAGGGATTCGATCGATGCGAAAGACCCGACACCGCGTGGCCCTGCTCGCCGGAGCGCTCGCCGCGACACTCGTCGCCGCCTGCGGCGCACCCGACACCGGAAGCTCCGGGGACACCAGCGGCCCGGTCCCCGAGAAGCCGGAGAGCCCGGTGACGCTGAACATCCTCGACGTCGCCGGCAACCTCCAGCTCACCCAGGGCATGATCGACGAGTTCGTGGAACAGCACCCGGACGTCATCTCCAGGGTGACCTACAGCAAGGCGCCCGCCCCCTCGCTCATCGGAAAGATCAAGTCCCAGCAGGGCGCGGGCCGGGTCGACATCGGACTGGTCCTCACCGGGGTCGACGGCCTCGCGGCAGGCGTCGACCAGGGTCTGTGGGAGCAGCTGCTGCCGAGGTTCTCCGACCGGCTGCCGGGCATGGACGACTACCTCGACGGCGCGGCCGACATGCAGAAGCTCGCCGACGGCCACGGCGTCACGGTCACCTACTACCCCTCCGGCCCGCTCATCGAGTATCTGCCCTCGCGCGTGCCGAACCCGCCGCGCACCGCGCAGGAGCTGCTCGACTACGCCAAGGCGAACCCGGGCAAGGTGGCCTACGCGCGGCCGTCCAACTCCGGCCCCGGCCGGACGTTCCTCATGGGGCTGCCGTACATCCTCGGCGACTCCGACCCCAAGGACCCGGAGAACGGCTGGGACAAGACGTGGGAGTACCTGGCGGAGCTGAACTCCTACATCGACACGTACCCGTCGGGCACCACGCAGACCATGAAGGACCTCGCCAACGGCACGGTCGACATCGTCGCCACCACCACCGGCTGGGACATCAACCCGCGCGTGCTGGGCACCGTGCCGAAGGAGGCCGAGATCGGCACGCTGGAGGGCTTCCACTGGGTCACCGACGCGCACTACGCCGTGATCCCGAAGGGCGCCACCGCCGACCAGCAGGCGGCCGCGCTGCAGCTGATCCAGTTCATGCTCACCAAGGAGCAGCAGGCCAAGGCCTACGACCAGGGCTACTTCTACCCGGGTCCCGCGGTGCGTGGCGTCGAGCTGTCCATGGCCCCGCAGGAGAGCCAGCAGGCCATCCGCGAGTACGGCAGGCCCGAGTACGACCGGCTGATCGCCGAGCACCCCACGGAGACCCCGCTCGACGCCAAGTCGCTCGTGGCGGCGTTCGAGCGCTGGGACCGGGAGATCGGCGGAGCGAAGGTGGAGAAATGACGGAACGGCACGGACGCCGCGAGTTCGGCACGCTCCGGCTGGCCGGGGTCGGCCGCCGGTTCGGCAGGCACGACGCCCTCGCCGATCTCGACCTGGAGATCCACCGCGGCGAGTTCATCGCGCTGCTCGGCCCGTCGGGCTGCGGCAAGTCGACCGCGCTGAACTGCCTGGCCGGACTGCTGCCGCTCACCTCGGGGTCGATCCGGCTGGACGACGAGCGGATCGACGTGCTGCCACCGGAACGGCGCGGCTTCGGCATGGTGTTCCAGAACTACGCGCTGTTCCCGCACATGTCGGTGCGCCGCAATATCGCTTTCGGACTCCGTATGCGGCGAATGAGCAAAGCGGAGGTGCGCCGCCGTACGGAGGAGGCCATCCGGCTGGTGCGGCTGGAGGAGCACGCGGACAAGCTGCCCGGGCAGCTCTCCGGCGGGCAGCAGCAACGGGTCGCCATCGCCAGGGCCGTGGTGCTGGAACCCTCGCTCGTGCTGATGGACGAACCATTGTCCAATCTGGATGCCAAGCTGCGGCTGGAGATGCGGACCGAGATCCGCCGCCTGCACCAGACCCTGGGCCTCACCACCGTGTACGTGACGCACGACCAGGAGGAGGCGCTCTCGCTGGCCGACCGGCTGGTCGTGCTGCGGGACGGCCGCGTGCAGCAGGTCGGCACGCCCGAGGACCTGCACACGCGGCCGGCCAACTGGCACGTCGCCGACTTCATGGGCTACCGCAACCTGCTGCGCCTCACCGCGGGCGAGCGCACCGGGGGCGCGATCCGCGTCGAGGGGCGGGGCCTGCGCCTCGAGGCCACCCCGGTCGGCGACATCCGGTCCGGCCAGCCGGTCGTCGCCGGGGTCCGGCCCGAGGACCTGGTGATCACCGATTCCGCGGACCCTGGCGGCAACGTCGTCCGCGCCACCGTGGACGTCGTGGAGTACCAGGGCCGCGAGCACGCCGTCGAGGCGTGGACCGACGACGGGGTCCGGCTGCACATCCGCAGCGGCCGCAGGCCCGCGTCCGGCGACGAGGTGACGTTGCGGGTCGACCGGGCCCGGCTGCTGGCGTTCCCGGACGACCTCGGCTCCGGCCCGGCACCCGCCGAGCCGGAGCCTCCCGAGGGCGCGCGGCAGGTGGCCGTCGCGGGACGGGGGCTGTCGGCATGACCACGGTGTCCCCGCCCGCCCCCACCGGGACGGGCAGCCCGCCCGGCCCGGACCCGGGGCTGCGGCACCGGCTGGCCGAACGCGGCATCGACCGGCAGCTGCTGCTGCTGGTCCCCGCGATCGTGTTCATCGTCGGGCTGTTCGTCTACCCGTTCCTCTACGGGCTCGGCCTGTCGTTCCAGCCCAGGGAAGGCGGCGGCCCGTTCGCCGACTACGAGCGCTTCTTCACCGACCCGTACCAGCGGGACACGATCTGGAAGACGCTGGTGCTCGCCGTGCCCGCCGCGCTGCTGAACGTCCTCGCCTCCGTGCCGATCGCCTACCGGATGCGGGGGCGCTTCCGCGGCAAGCGGCTGCTGACGATCCTGCTGGTCGTCCCGATCACGCTCGGCACGGTGCTCACCGCGGAGGGCCTGCTGAACTACCTCGGACCCGCAGGCTGGTTCAACCGGCTGCTGCAGTCGGCCGGGCTGGTCGACGAGCCGATCCAGCTCATCGGCAACTACTGGGGCGTGTTCTTCTCGCTGGTGATCACCGGCTTCCCGTTCGCGTTCCTGCTGATCCTGTCGTACCTGTCCGGTATCGACCCCTCGCTGGAGCGGGCGGCCGCGACACTCGGCGCCCGCTGGTGGGACCGCTTCCGGCACATCACGCTTCCGCTGCTGGCGCCGGGCCTGGCCACCACGTTCTGCCTGACGTTCGTGCTGGCGTTCAGCGTGTTCCCCTCGGCGATCCTCGTCGGGAACCCGGCGGGGGAGACGCGCGTGATCTCGATCGCCGCGTACCAGGCGGCGTACGAGCAGTACGACTACCCGTTCGCCTCGACCATCGCGATGATCATGGCCGCCGTCGAGCTCGCCGTCATCGCGCTCGTGCTGCTGTGGCGATCACGCCTGTACAAGGGCTCGACGGGAGGTAAGGGATGACCACGTTCGGCCTCGCCCGCTCCGGCCCGCCGCGCCGCCGGATCGTCGGCACGCCCGCGGCCTGGCTCGTCTGGGGCGCGGTGATCTTCTTCCTGCTCAACGTGCTCGGCGTGGTCGGGTCGGTGGTGGTGAACTCGTTCGGCACGCACTGGTTCGGCGGGTGGCTGCCGGACGGGGTCACGGGCCGGTGGTACGCGGAGGCCTGGCAGGACTTCGGCCTGCTCGAACTGATCATCGTCACGGTCGAGGTGTGCGCCGCGGTGGTGGCGCTGTCGCTGGTGATCGGCGTGCCCGCGGCGTACGTGCTCGCGCGGCGCGATTTTCCCGGCAAGAAGCTCGTCTACCTGGCGTTCCTGCTGCCGATCCTGATGCCGCCCATCACCTACGGTATTCCACTCGCGACAGTGCTGTACAAGTTCGGGTTCGCGGGCAATCTCTCCGGGGTCATCCTCGCCAACCTGGTGCCCGCCGTGCCGTTCGTCATCCTCACCATGACGCCGTTCATCGAGCAGATCGACCCCGCGATCGAACGGGCCGCCCGGATGTGCGGCGCCGGGCTGCGCGAGGTGTTCCTGCGCATCCTCACGCCGCTGCTGATCCCGGGCATCCTCGCCGCGGGCATCCTGGTGCTGGTGCGCACCGTCGGCATGTTCGAGCTGACGTTCCTCACCGCGGGCCCGGACTCGCAGACCCTCATCGTCGCCCTGTTCTACTCGATGTCGGCGGCGGGGATCCGCGCGCAGCAGTCGGTGGACGCGATGGCGGTGATCTACACCGGAATGATGCTGGTGCTGCTCGTCATCGCGCTCCGGTTCGTCAACCCCACCCAGCTCGTGGCGAGGGTGAAGGAGGAGCCGGAATGAGGATCGCCGACGCGAGGGTCATCGTCACCTGCCCCGGCCGCAACTTCGTCACGCTCAAGCTCGTCACCGACGACGGGGTGACCGGGGTCGGCGACGCCACCCTCAACGGGCGGGAGCTGGCCGTCGCCGCCTACCTGCGGGACCACGTGGTCCCGGTGCTGCTCGGCCGCGAGGCACACCGCATCGAGGACACGTGGCAGTACCTGTTCCAGGGCGCGTACTGGCGGCGCGGGCCGGTGACCATGACCGCGATCGCCGCCGTCGACACCGCGCTGTGGGACATCAAGGGCAAGGTCGCGGGGCTGCCCGTGTACCAGCTGCTCGGCGGGCGCAGCCGCGAGGGCGTCACCGTGTACGGGCACGCCAACGGGGAGACCGTCGACGACGTGCTGGCCGAGGTCGGCCGGTTCACCGAGCTCGGCTACCGCGCGGTGCGGCTGCAGTGCGGGGTTCCCGGGCTGTCGTCGACCTACGGGGTCAGCGGGGACAGGATGTTCTACGAACCCGCCGACGCCGCCGTCCCCACGGAGAACCAGTGGTCCACGGCCGCCTACCTGGACTTCGTGCCGACGCTGTTCCGGCGGGCCAGGGAGGAGTTCGGGCCGGGGCTGGCGCTGCTGCACGACGTGCACCACCGGCTCACCCCGATCGAGGCGGCGCGGCTGGGCAGGGCGCTGGAACCCCACGGGCTGTTCTGGCTCGAGGACCCGGTGCCCGCCGACCTGCAGGAGGGCTTCCGGCTGATCCGGGGGCACACCACCACGCCGATCGCGGTCGGCGAGGTCATCAACACCATCTGGGACTGCGCGGGGCTCATCCGCGAGCAGCTGATCGATTTCATCCGGTGCTCGGTCGTCCACGCCGGCGGCATCACGCACCTGAGGCGGATCTTCGATCTCGCGGCACTGCACCACGTCCGCAGCGGTTCGCACGGCGCGACCGACCTCTCCCCGGTGTGCCTGGCCGCGGCCCTGCACCTGGACATCAGCATCCCGAACTTCGGGCTGCAGGAGTACATGCGGCACACCGCCGAGACCGACGCGGTGTTCCCGCACGGTTACCACTTCGCCGACGGCTACCTGCATCCGGGCGAGGAGCCGGGACTCGGTGTGGACATCGACGAGGACGCCGCCGCCCGCCACCCGTACCGCCCCGCCTCGCTCCCGGTGAACCGGCTGGCCGACGGCACGATGCACCCCTGGTGAGCACGGGGAAGGAGCAGCGATGTCCGAACCGGACGCACTGGAAGCACTGGGCACAGTGGACGTTCTCGTGATCGGGGAGCCGCTCGTCGAGCTCTCCTCGACCCGGCCGATGCACAACGGGGCGCCCATGCGGCTCGGCTTCTCCGGCGACGCGCTCAACGCCGCCGCGGCCGCCGCGGCGGCGGGTGCCCGCACCGCACTGCTGGCCAGGGTGCCCGCCGACGAGCTCGGGGACGCGATGGTCGCGCACATCGCGGAGCTCGGCGTCGAGACCGGCGCGCTGCTCCGCGTCCCCGGGCAGCACGGCGTCTACCTCACGCACATCGACCCCACCGGAGGGCGCCAGTTCGCCTATGCCCGTTCGGGCAGCGCGACCTCGGCGCTGGCGCCGGAGGACCTGCCGGGCGGCCTCGTCGCCTCGGCCGGGGTGGTGGTGTCGAGCGGGGTGACGTGTGCGCTGTCGGCCGGTGCGGCGGCGGCCGTCGAACGGGCCGCCCGGCTCGCCCGATGCTTCGTGTACGACCCCAACTTCCGGCCCCGGCTGACCGGCGCGGACGCCGCCGCCGCGGTGCTGCGCAGGCTCGCCCCGCTGGCCCGGCTGGTCACCCCTTCGTGGCCGGGTGAGGCGCGGCAGCTGCTCGGGCTCGGCCCCGACTCGGTGCCGGGGGACGCGGTGGCCGCGGTGCTCGCGCTCGGTGCGGCAGCGGTGGCGGTGACCAGCGGCCCGGACGGGGTGCTGCTCGGCACCCCCGCCGGGGAGACCGAGATCCCGCCGGTGCCCCCGCCGCGGGTCGTCGACCAGACCGGTGCGGGGGACGTGCTCACCGGCACCATCGCGGCCCGGCTGGCGCTGGGGGACGACCTGCTCGACGCCGTCCGGCTCGGGGCGGGTGCCGCCGCGCTGTCCGTGCAGGGCAGGGGCGGCACCGGGTACCTGCCCACCCTGGCGGAGTCCCGCGCGGCCGCCTGCGCGCGCGGAGCGGTCCGGTGAGCGGCGACGTGGTGCTGCTCACGGCGGGTGACGACGTGGCCGTCGCCCTGCGCGAGCTGCCCGAGGGCGGCGCCGTCGAGGTCCCCGGGGGCCCGGGGATGGCCGCGCGCGAGCGCGTGCCGCCGGGCCACAAGATCGCGCTGCGGGACCTGCCGGAGGGCGCCGCCGTGCGCAAGTACGGACACGTCATCGGCGTGGCCACGCGCCCGGTGCGGGCGGGCGAGCACGTGCACACGCACAACCTCGGGATGCCGGCGCAGCACGGGGAACCAGAGTCCGGAATGGACGGTTCGGCACTCGTCCCGCCGGCGCGCACGACGTTCCAGGGCATCCGGCGGCCGGACGGCTCCGTGGGGACCCGGAACCACGTGGGCGTGCTGACCACGGTCAACTGCTCGGCCACCGTCGCCAGGCAGATCGTGCGGCGCACGGAGAACGACCTCGCCGACCCCGCGTCCGGCGTGGACGGCGTGCTGGCGCTCACCCACGGCACCGGCTGCGGCATGACCACCGACGGCGACGGCTGGCGGCTGCTGCGCCGCACGCTCGCCGGGTACGCGCGGCATCCCAACATCGGGGCGCTCGTCGTGGTCGGCCTCGGCTGCGAGGTGAACGCGGTGCGCTCGCTCGTCGCCGAGCTCGGTGTCGGCGAGCACGTGCCGGTCGAGTCGTACACGATCCAGGACGCGGGCGGCACGATGGACGCCATCGCCCACGGCGAGCGGCTGGTCCGGCGGCTGGCGGCCGGGCTGGCGGGCACCCGGCGGGAGGAGACCGGTGTCGAGCACCTGGTGCTCGGCCTGCAGTGCGGCGGCTCTGACGCGTGGTCCGGGCTGACCGCCAACCCGGCGCTCGGCGTCGCGAGCGACCTGCTCGTCGCGGCGGGCGGCACCAGCGTGCTCGGCGAGACGCCGGAGATCTACGGCGCCGAGCACCTGCTCACCCGGCGGGCGGCGCGACCCGAGGTGGCCGGCAGGCTGCGGGAGCGGATCGCCTGGTGGGAGCGCTACACGCGGGACAACGGCACGACGTTGGACGGCAACCCGTCACCCGGCAACAAGGAGGGCGGCATCACCACGATCCTGGAGAAGTCGCTCGGCGCCGTCGCGAAGGCGGGCACCGCACCGCTGGCGGGCGTCTGCGGCTACGCCGAACCCGTGCCGGGACCGGGTCTGGTGTTCATGGACACGCCGGGCTACGACCCGGTCTCGGTGACCGGCATGGTGGCTGGTGGCGCCAACCTGGTCTGCTTCACCACCGGCAGGGGCTCGGTGTTCGGCAGCAGGCCCGCGCCCACCGTGAAGGTCGCGACCAACGCGGCGACGGCGCGGCGGATGGCCGGGGACATGGACTTCGACTGCTCGCCCGCGATCGAGGCCGGGGTGCCGGTGGCCGAGCTGGGCGCGCGGTTGTACGAGCACCTGCTCGACGTGGCCTCCGGGCGGCGCAGCCTCAGCGAGGAACTCGGCCTCGGCGGCGAGGAGCTGGTGCCCTGGCAGCTGGGAGCGGTGCTGTGACGCGGCTGTCGCGGGCCGCGCTGCCCGGCGTGCCCGCGGCGTCGCGCACCGGGATCGTCCACCTGGGACTCGGTGCGTTCCACCGGGCACATCAGGCCGTGTACACCGAGGACGCGGGACCCGGCGAGTGGGGCATCTGCGGCGTCACCCAGCGGTCGGCGACGGTCGTGGATCAGCTGCGGCCGCAGGACGGGCTGTTCACCGTGCTGGAGCGGGGCCGGGACTCGGTGCGCTGCCGGGTGGTCGGCTCGTTGCGCGAGGTGCTGTTCGCCGGTGCCGAACCCGGACTGCTCAGTGCCCGGCTCGCCGACGAGCACGTGCGCGTGATCTCGCTGACCGTGACGGAGAAGGGCTACCGGCGCGCCGCCTCGGGTCGGCTCGATCTCGCCGACCCGCTCGTGCGGCAGGACCTCGCGGGCGGGACCGCCCCGGTGACCGCGGTGGGGCGGCTCGTGCGCGGGTTGCAGGCGCGGTGTGCCAGCAGCGGCGCGCCGGTGACCGTGCTCTGCTGCGACAACCTCACCGGCAACGGCGCGGCGTTGCGGGACCTCGTCGCCGACTTCTGCGCGGCCCTGCCCACCGCCGAGGGGGACCCGCTCGCCACGTGGATCGCCGGGCACGTCCGGTTTCCCGGCACGATGGTCGACCGGATCGTCCCCGCGACCACCGACGCGGACCGGGCGGAGGTCGCCGCGCGGCTCGGCGTGTCCGACGAGGCCGTGGTGGTGGCCGAGCCGTTCCGGCAGTGGGTGATCGAGGACGACTTCGCGGCGGACCGGCCCGCGTGGGAGACGGCGGGCGCGCTGCTCGTCACCGACGTGGCGCCGTACGAGGCGATGAAGCTGCGGCTGCTGAACGGCACGCACTCACTGCTCGCCTACCTCGGCGCGCTCGCCGGGCACGCCACGATCGCCGACGCCGTCGCCGATCCGGAGATCGCGCGTGCCGCGGAGGGGCTGCAGCACCGGGACGCGGTTCCGTCCCTCGCCGTCCCGTCCGGAGTGGACGCCGGGGCCTACTGCGCGGAGGTGCTCGGCCGGTTCGCCAACCCGGCACTGCGGCACCGCACGACCCAGGTCGCGATGGATGGTTCGCAGAAGTTGCCGCACCGGTTGCTCGGCACGATCCGGGATCGCCTCGCGGCGGGGGAGACCCCGTACTGGGCGGCCCGTGGCGTCGCGGCCTGGATGGTGTACGTGGCGGCAGGCCGGGACCGGTTCGGCAGGCCACTGCCGCTCGACGACCCGCTCGCCGGGCGGCTGCGGGCGGCGGCGGGGGATGCCCGGAACGCGGCGGGCGTGGTGCGCGGGCTGCTGGCGGTGCCGGAGGTGTTCGGCACCGACCTGCCCGAGCACCACGCCCTGTGCGCCCTGCTGGAGGAGCACACCGAGGAGCTGCTCGCCCTGGTGAGTGGGAAACGTTGTGAGAACGACGTTTCCCACTCACCAGGCGGCTAGCGGCCGAAGCGCAGGCTCTCCGGCGGGCCGAGGTAGCTGTGCGCCACCCCGCCGGTGTTCACGACGAGCTTCTGCACGACGACCGTCGGGTCGACCATCCAGAACTTCAACGTGTGCTTGCCCGGCTTGTCGATCACGTGCGTCGTGGTCGTCCGGTTCACGTTGTCCGACGTGTTCCGCTCCCACTGCTTGTTCATGCTCGTGTCGTCGGCACCGGTGGCCTCGGTGATGTTGACGACCTGCGGTGGCTGGTCGTCGATCGAGACCGCGTACTTCAGACCGTCCCTGCCGAACACGTCGTTTCGGGGTGAGAGGTAGGCCTCCACCTCGACGGGCCCGGTCGTGAACAGCGTCATCTCGTACTCCAGCCGGGGACCGTCACCACCGGGTTCCCTGCGCGGCGCGGTCACCGGGAAAGGCTCCATCCCCGAGCCGGTGCGGCCGATGTCCGGGATCCGCTTCCAGCGCACGCCGTCGGCGTTGACCACCCGCGTGGCGTGGTCGGCTTCCATCGAGACGTAGCCGCTCGCCTCGACGAAGCCACGCAGCCGGTGCCACGGCACGTCCGGGTTCTCCACCACGGCGTCCACGGTCACGCTGCTGCCACCGGGGCCGGAGACCGTGATCGGCACCGTGGTGGTGCCCTTCGGCGCGCGGGCCCAGTTGATCCGTACGGTCACGCGTTCCTCCTTCTCGACCCGGCCCCTGGCGTGGTCGACCACCACCCACGGCTTCGCCGACTCGATGCGGTACTCGAACGGGACGCTGCCCCGGTTGAACACCTCGATGTACTGCTGCGGCCGCTTCTGGAACGGGCTGAACTTCGGCAGCACGGCCCGCGAGTCCGCCTGCGGCCACCAGGCGCGGGACCCGTCGACGGCGACCCCCATCTCGGCGCGCTCGGGCACGTCGATCCGCTTCACCTCGGGGAACACCTTGTCGGGCAGCGCCACGTGGTCGGGCGTCTGCGGTTGCTGCCACGGCGCGTTGGGGCCGTACCGTTCGACGTCGCCGTAGCCGATCTTCGGCTGGGTCTGGAACCCGTGCCACTTCCCGTCGGCCAGCTCGTTGTTGTAGTAGTCCGACATCGCCTGGTCCTCGGCGAAACGTGCCGCGGTCTCGTCGGCGAGGTCGTTCGTGGCGGCCCTGCCCTGCTCGGCGTACAGCAGGTTCTTGAACTCGGCGAGCCGCAGCTCGTAGAGGTTCGCCGTGGCCTTCACCTGGTAGTAGACGAGCTGGTAGTAGGCGTCCTGCGCGTGCGCGGGCAACTTTCGCTTGATGTGCTCGGCGCGGGCGGCGAGGCGTTGCCACTCCGCCGTGACCCGTTCGATCTCGCGGTAGTTGACGAGGCTGAACGGCGTGTTCTTGTCGTCGTAGACCACCGCGCTCGGGTCGGTTGACAGATCCTTGCCGGGGTCGACGGTGATGCGCCGGTTCAGCAGCTCGGGCTTGCGCCGGGACTGCAGGTTCGCGTAGGTGTGCAGCACCTCGGCGATCTCCGCGGCGTGCTCCCCGCCGAAGTTCTGCGCCGCGTACTGCCGTTCCCACTCGTCGAGCCGTTCCACCGGCCACTGCTCCGGGTTCCAGGCGTAGTCGAGGAAGAACTGCAGCGGCAGTTCCTCGTTCTTCATGTCGCCGACGTTGACGACCCACAGCCGTTCGACGCCCGTGGTGTAGGCCTGGTTGAGCTGGTCCCAGATGTTCGGCAGCAGGTTGGTGTCGACCCACTTGTAGTTGCGGCCGCCGCCGACGTAGTCGTAGTGGTAGTAGAGCCCGTAACCACCGCTGCGCTCGGGCAGGTCCTTGCCGGGCAGCCTCCGCATGTTGCCCCAGTTGTCGTCACAGAACACGACGGTGACGTCGTCCGGTGGGCGAAGGCCCTTGTCCCAGTACCGCTGTACCTCCTTGTACAGCGTGAAGACCTGCGGGATCTTCGCGATGTCCGCACCGGCGACGTCGGCGAGGATCTCCCGCTCGCTGCGGATGATCTCGCGCATCAGGTCGATGCCGTCGCCGTCGGGAAGGGCGACGTCGCCGTTGCCCCGCATCCCGAGGGTCACCACGCCCTCGAAGTCCTGCTCCTCCATCCGCCGGATGCCGTCGGCCCAGTACTTCTTGATGGCCTCGGCGTTGCGGCGGAAGCTCCACTCGCCCGTGCCGCCATAGGGATCGTTCCCCGGCTCGACGATCTCACCGTTCTCGTCGCGTTTCGCCGGGGTGGCGTGCCGGTTCCACTCCTCGATCCCGCGCATCATCGGCGCCTCGTGCGAGGTGCCCATGACGATGCCGTACTCCTTCGCCGTCTGGTGGTTGAGCGGGTCGTCCTCGGCGAAGGCCCGGCCCCAGACCGCGGGCCACAGGTAGTTCGCCTTGAGCCGCAGCATGGTCTCGAAGACCTTGGCGTAGAACTTGTGGTTGAACCCGTTCGGATGGCCGGGGGCCTTGCCGGGGCCGAAGTAGTTCGGAGCCCACGTGCCCAGCGCGGGGTTCTCGTCGTTGATGAAGAAGCCGCGGTACTTGACGGCCGGGGTGCCCTGGCTGTGCCTGCCCGGCTTGACGTACAGCTGGTCGTGCTGTTGCGGCGGCACGTCGTCCCACCAGTACCAGGGGGAGACGCCGATCCGCTTGGACACGTCGTACGCGCCGAAGATCGTGCCGCGCTGGTCGCTGCCCGCGATGACGAACGCGCGGCCGACCCCCGGCATCGGGTTGCGCACCACCTGCTGCAGCGAGGTCTCCCACTTGCCCTCGACCCCGGTGACGTCGAGCTTTCCGCGCGCCACCAGGTCGTCGACGAGCGGGCTCTTGCCGAGGGTCCCGACGAGCACGATGTCCCGCCGCGCCGGTGGCTGGTCGTGCACCACCTCGGGGCGGGTGCCGGTGACCTTCTCGATGTCCGAGCTCAGGTCACCCGCCACGCGCTGGACGCCGGGATGGTCGCGTCCACTGACCACGATCGGCGCTGCCCTGCCCCTGGCCACCAGGGGAAAGTAGCCCGGCCGGGCGACGGTGGTCACGTAGTCGCCCGGCGCGGACCGGTCACCGGCCGCACTCGCCGGCGGGCTGGTCGTCGCCAGGGGAGCGACGACCACCACCGAGGCGAGGACGAGCAGCGACATCAGGAGCCGTAAGGGAGCCCACGTGAGTGATCTCTTCATTGAGCATTCTCCGTGATGGTCGAAAGATTTTCGGTCATTTCGGTGAAGCAAAGCCAAGTGTGGCTTGATATTCACGACGGTCAAGAGCCGACCGTGTCGAAAATCTTTCGACGCAGGGAGACAGTGTCCGTCCACTGAGGAACGCGCGGCAATGCCCGGCGGACGCAGTGAAGGCCACCTTCAGTGCGCTGGACGCACTGAAGGTGGCCTTCACTGCACGGGAGGGAAGCCGGTCAGGAGGTGTACATGGAGTTCAGCACGTCGCGGTACTTCTCCTCCACCGCCTTGCGCCGCAGCTTCAGGCTCGGCGTGAGGTCGCCCGCCTCCACGGTGAGCTCGTCGGGGAGCACGGTGAACTTCTTGATCGTCTCCCAGCGGTTGAGCCGCGCGTTGAGCTCGTCGACGTAGCCCTGGACCATCTCCCGCGCCTGGGGCGAGGTGACGATCTCGCGGTGCGAGCGGCCGCCGAGCCCGTGCTGCTCCGCCCAGCCCGCCATGGCCTCGCGGTCCAGCGTCACCAGCGCGGAGATGAAGTTGCGCTCCTCGCCGTGCACCACCAGCTCGGCCGCGTACGGGCACAGGGCCTTGAACTGGGCCTCGACCATCTGCGGCGCGACGTACTTGCCGCCGGAGGTCTTGATCAGGTCCTTCTTCCGGTCGGTGATCCGCACGAACCCGTCGGAGAACTCGCCGATGTCGCCGGTGTGGAACCAGCCGTCGTCGGTCAGCACCTCGGCGGTGAGGTCGGGGCGGTTGTGGTAGCCGCGCATCACGCCGGGCCCGCGCAGCAGGACCTCCCCGTCGTCCGCGATGCGCACCTCCGTGCCGGGGAGCGGCGGGCCGACCGTGCCGATGCGGTTGGCGTCCGGGCGGTTCACCGTGCTGCCGCCGCTGGTCTCGGTGAGCCCGTAGCCCTCGAGGATCCGCAGCCCGGCCGCGTCGAACCACTCGGCGATGTCACGGTTGAGGGCGGCGCTGCCGGAGACGAAGTACCGGATCCGGCCGCCGAAGCGCTGCCGCAGCTTGGTGAACACCAGCCGGTCGGCGAGCTGGTGGCGCAGCTTCAGCAGGCCACCGGGTTCCCGGCCGCGCTGGCGTTGCCGGGACACCTCGATCCCCACGCCGAACGCCCAGTCGAAGATCTTCGCCTTCGGCCCGCCCTCGTCATGCGCCATGGTGACCACGCGGGCGTGCACCTTCTCGAAGATCCGCGGTGCCGCGCCCATGAACGTGGGCCGGACGACGGCGAGGTTGTCCACGAGCTTGTCGACGCGGCCGTCCACAGCGGATGCGAAACCGATGGCGAACTGCGTCGCGAGCAGCACCTTGCCGAACACGTGCGCCAGCGGCAGCCACAGGTACTGCAGGTCGTCGATGTCCAGGATGCCCAGCGAGGCCACCGCCGCACCCTCGTACGTCCAGCACCCGTGGACGAGGCGGACACCCTTGGGCGTGCCGGTGGTGCCGGAGGTGTAGATCAGCGTCGCCAGGCTCTCGGCACCGAGCGCGGCGACGGCCCGCTCCACCGCGTCGGCCTGCTCGGTGAGGTGCCGTTCCCCGCGCCGTTCCAGGTCGGCGAGGGAGATCACCCAGTCGCCGTCGGCGGTGCCGTCGAAGGTCACGACCGTGCTCAGCTCCGGCAGTTCGTCGCGGACGGCCCTGACCTTCTCGATCTGGGTGTCGTCCTCCGCGAACAGCACCCTGGTCCCCGAGTCGGCGAGGATGAACCGGACGTCCTGGCCCCCGGTCGTCGGGTAGACCGTGGTGGTCGCTCCGCCCGCGCACAGGATGCCGAGGTCGGCGAGCACCCACTCGTACCGGGTCGCGGACGCGATGGCCACCCGGTCCTCGCGTTCGATGCCGAGGGAGAGCAGCCCCGCCGCGATGCGGTCCACCCGGTCGCCGACGGTCCGCCAGTTCACCGCCTCCCAGCCCTCGCCGACGGGGAAGCGGAACGCCTCGCGCTCCGGCGTGGCGCGCACCCGCTCCCGGAACAGGTGCGCCACCGAAGGGGCCGGGTCACCGATCGGGGCGGCACCGCGCGAAAGGTCGGGTCGGGTCATCGTGCTCCTCCTCGGGACGACGGCGGCACGCCGTGCACGTTAGGCCAGCACCACACCGATTTCCAGCGAACCGCACCAACCGTGACCGGGCATTGTCGCAGGTCGTCGCTCCGGGCGCGGCCGGGTCGCGGGGTACGGGTAGGGTCGGTACCCGTATGAGCGCAGTCAGTGAGTCCCCGCCGCGGGGAGTGGCCGTGGAGTCGGCGCGTCGCCGGACGTTCGCGGTGATCAGCCATCCCGACGCCGGCAAGTCGACGTTGACTGAGGCGCTGGCGCTGCACGCGCGGGTGATCTCCGAGGCGGGTGCCGTGCACGGCAAGGCCGGCAGGCAGGGGGTGGTGTCGGACTGGCTGGAGATGGAGCGCGCGCGGGGCATCTCGATCACCTCGGCGGCGTTGCAGTTCTCCTACCGGGACACCGTGATCAACCTGCTGGACACCCCGGGGCACGCGGACTTCTCGGAGGACACCTACCGCGTGCTGGCGGCGGTGGACTCGGCCGTGATGCTGCTGGACGCGGCCAAGGGGCTGGAGCCGCAGACACTGAAGCTGTTCGAGGTGTGCCGCTACCGCGGGATCCCGGTGATCACGTTCGTCAACAAGTGGGACCGGCCGGGCCGGGACGCCCTGGCGTTGTGCGACGAGCTGGTGGACCGAATCGGGTTGCGGCCGATGCCGCTGACCTGGCCGGTGGGCGTGGCCGGGCACTTCCGCGGCGTGCTCGACGTGGCCGACGGTTCGTTCGTGCGGTACGAGCGCACGGCGGGCGGCGCGACCGTGGCGCCGGAGGAGCGGCTGAGCGCCGAGCGGGCGGAGGCCGAGGAGGGCGAGGACTGGCAGCGGGCCCGCGAGGAGGCCGAGTTGCTGGCCGCGGACGGGGGCGAGTTCGACCCGGCCGCGTTCGCCGCCGGAACGGGCACGCCGGTGCTGTTCGGCGCGGCGGTGCTGAACTTCGGCGTGCGGCACCTGCTGGACGTGCTGCTGGAGCTGGCGCCCCGGCCCGAACCCCGGGTGGACGTCGAGGGCCGGGCCCGCCCGCTGGACGCGCCGTTCTCCGCGTTCGTGTTCAAGGTGCAGACCGGCATGGACCGGGCGCACCGGGATCAGGTGGCGTTCGCGCGGGTGTGTTCGGGGCTGTTCGAGCGGGGCATGGTGGTCACCAACGCCACCACCGGGCGGCCGTTCGCCACGAAGTACGCCCAGCAGGTGTTCGGGCAGCAGCGCTCCACGGTGGAGCAGGCCTACCCGGGCGACGTGATCGGGCTGGTCAACGCCTCGGCGCTGCGGGTGGGCGACACGCTCTACGCGGACAAGCCGCCGGTGCGGTTTCCCGGCCTGCCCAGCTTCGCGCCCGCGCACTTCGCCACGGCCCGGCCCGTGGACCTCAGCCGCGCCAAGCAGTTCCGGCGCGGGGTGGAACAGCTGGAGTCCGAGGGCGTGGTGCAGGTGCTGCGCTCGGACCTGCGCGGCGACGCGGTGCCGGTGTTCGCCGCGGTGGGGCCGATGCAGTTCGACGTGGCCGCGCACCGGCTCGAGCACGAGTTCGGCTGCACGGTCCGGCTGGACCGGCTGCCGTACCACACGGTGCGCAAGCTGGGTGACCCCGCGCAGCGGCCACTGATCGACGCCGGGCACCGCAGCGAGGTCCTCACCCGGACCGACGGCACCGAGCTGGCGTTGTTCGACGACGACATGGCGCTGCGCATCCTGCAGCGCCGCCATCCCGACCTCGTTCTCGAACCGCTCCTCGCGGAAGGCGGGTGAGCACGGCCACCACGCATGACATCTGCCCACGATTCCGGCGTGCTGCGCTCGCTCACCCGTCAGCGGTGAAGCGGTCCCGTTGCCGGGGCACGATGTCGAACTTGCCGCACAGCCGGTCGCACACGCGGTCGATCGCCTCTTCCGGGTCGGCGGCGATCCCGCGGGCGCGGATCAGCCGGGAGCCGATCGTGAGGAACGCGTCGGCCAGCAACGCCGTCGGCATGGCCGGGTGACCGTTCCGGACGAGCCGCACTTCCAGCCGGTCCGCCCAGCTCAGGCTGGTTCCCGCGTGCGCGCGCAGCCGCTCCAGCGCGGGACCGAGGGAGGACACGTCGACGCCCGGTCCGGGCTGGACGTCGACGGTCGGCGACTCGACGTGCGGGGGCAGTGGGATCGTCACCTCCTGAGCTTGCCAACAGGACCTCGCCGGCGGCAGGGGCCAAAGTCCCGGTTACCCGGGACCCACGGCGCGGAACCATCACGGTGTGCCCAGCGGCTTCCGGCGCACGGATCCCGGAGTGACCGTCAGGTCCGGGTCTCCCGCAACCGGCTGGCGCGGGGCGGAGCCGCGGGCAGCAGGCGGGTCGCATACCAGTCCGCGGCCAGCCTGGCCACCCGGCCCAGCGCGCCGGCCTCCTCGAACAGGTGCGTCGCGCCGGGCACCACCGCGAGCCGGTTCTCGCAGCGCAGCGCCGCCCGCGCCCGCCGGTTGAGGTCGAGGACGGCCGGGTCGAGACCGCCCGCGATCAGCAGCGTGGGCGCCTCGACCGAGGGCAGCCGGGCCGCGGCGAGATCCGGACGCCCGCCACGGCTGACGATCGCCGACACACCGGCTCCCGGTTCCGCGGCGGCCCACAGCGCCGCCGCCGCGCCGGTGCTCGCGCCGAAGTAGCCGACCGGAAGACCCGCGCACACCGGCTGGTCCCGCAGCCACGCCGTCGCGGACCGCAGACGCTCCGCGAGCAGCGCGACGTCGAACACCGCCCGCCGGTCGTGCTCCTCCCGGTGGCCGAGCAGGTCGAACAGCAGCGTGCCGAACCCGGCCTCGTTGAGGGCCCGCCCGACGAACCGGTTGCGCGGGCTGTGCCTGCCGCTGCCGCTGCCGTGGGCGAAGACCACCACACCCGCCGCCCGCTCGGGAACGGTCAGCTGTCCGGAGAGCGGCACCATGCCCACGAGGAACTCCACGGCCACGTCGCGCAGCGGCGGAACGCCGGACTCGGCGTCGGCCGCGCCGCCGCCTCGCGGCGCCCGTCCGGCGCGGGCGAGCAGGTCCAGCACCTCCGCGTCGCCGACCTGGGTGAACCGGTCGTACCACTGGCCGACCGCGCGGAACCACTGCGGGATCTCCAGGCACACCACGCGGTCGGCCTCCCGCCGCAGGTCCCGCACCGCCACGGGCGAGCCGACCGGGACGGCGAGGACGACCCGCCGCGCGCCGTGCGCGCGGACGACCCGGCACGCCGCCCGCGCCGTCGACCCGGTCGCGACCCCGTCGTCCACCACCACGACCGTGCGCCCGGTCAGCGGTACGCGGGGACGCGCGGCCCGCAGCCCGCGTACCTGGCGGTCCAGGCTCGCCGACTCCCGCCGCCGTGCCTCGGCGAACTCCCGCTCACCCACCCCGCACAGGCGGACGACCTCGTCGTCGCGGACGAAGACGCCGCCCTCGCCGACCGCGCCCATCGCCAGCTCCGGCTGGAACGGCACGCCCAGCTTGCGGACGCCGACCACGTCCAGCGGCGCGCGCAGCGCCGTGGCCACCTCGTACGCCACCGGAACACCGCCCCTCGGCAGGCCGAGCACCACGGTGTCCGTGCCGCGCAGGTGCTCCAGTGACGCGGCCAGCGCCCTCCCGGCCTCCGTGCGATCGCGGAACGCCATGAGCGACCTCCTCCACCCGGCGGTTCCCACGGTGACAGCGGCGCGCCCCCGGCCATAGAGGCGTTGGTCCCGCCGCCGGTCTTGTACGGGATTTGTGCGGAGCTGCCCGACGCTGGCCCCGGCACGACCCACCGACGTGAAGGGATCGACGCATGAGAGTCCGTTCAGTGGTCACGGCCTGCCTGGCCGTGGTGCTGGGAATCGCGGCCGGTGTGGTCGCCGCGACCGGCACCGCGGCGGCCGCCGGGCCGCGCCCGGCGTTCCAGCTGCCGTTCCCGTGCGGGCAGACGTGGCACGGGAACTCCAGCAACAGCAGCGCCCACCGCTCGTACGAGATCGACTTCAACCGCGGGGACGACCTGGGCGACCCCGTGCTGGCCGCCGCGGCGGGGAAGGTCGTCATCTCCTCCCACCAGGGTTCGGTGAACGGCTACGGCAACCTGGTCAAGATCGATCACGGCGACGGCTGGTACACCTACTACGCCCACCTGCGGGTGCGGTCGGTCACCGTGGGGCAGCGGGTGGCCGGGGGCCAGAAGATCGGCGAGGTCGGCAACACCAGCTCTCCCGGCAACAACATCAGCCCGCACCTGCACTACGAGGTGCGCACGGACGGTTCCTACCCGGGCAACATCCAGCCCGCCTACTTCGACGGCGAGCGGTTCCCGTACCCGGACGCCAACATCACCTCGCGCAACGCCTGCGACGGGACCACCAACCCGTACGGCCCGACCGACGTGTGCGGCGACGGCTACGGCGTCATCGACTCGGCCTCGCTCGGCACCGCCGCGACCGTGTACCTCCTGTACGACGGGTCCACCGGTCGCAACTGCGTGGCCACGATCAAGAACTCCGGCGTCGGCACCGAGAGCGCGCTCTCGGCGTACCTGGAGGTGGAGGGGGCCAGCCGTGTGACCGACAGCGGCCAGTACGCCTACTACGCGGGTCCGGTCCGCGCCGAGGCGGCGAGCACCTGCGTGCGGTGGGGCGGCTCGGCGGGCTCGGCGTCCTACGACAGCCCGCTGGAGCACTGTGGGTAGCCGGGTGCGGGGCAGGCCGGGGCGGTACCGTGCGGCGGCGGTGGCGGTGCTCGCCGCGGCCGCGGCGGCCGCGGGTCCCCCGGGTGCCACCGCCGCGACCAGCGTTTCCGCCGAGCCGGCCACCACCGCGGCGGTGGCGAACACGGTCGTGTTCCGCGAACGGTCGGAGGGCTACGACTGCTTCCGCATCCCGGCCGTGCTGAAAGCCGCCAACGGTGACCTCCTCGCGTTCGCCGAGGGACGCAACGGCGGCGACCGGTTCTGCGCCGACGCCGGGGACATCGATCTCGTGCTGAAGCGCTCGACCGACGGCGGGCGGACCTGGAGCGCTCCCCGGGTCGTCATCGAGGGGCACGGCGACACCAAGGGCAACCCGACGCCCATCCTGGTTCCGGAGACCGGGCGGATCGTGCTGCTGTCCACCATGGAGTGCGTCCGCGACGCCGACTGCGGTCGCGTGCCCCGCGTCCAGCACAGCGACGACCACGGCCGGAGCTGGACGGCGCCGCGCGTGCTGACCGGGGAGCTCGGTTTCGACCGGGCGCCGGGCTGGCTCGCCACCGGCCCCGCCCACGGGATCGCGCTCCGGCGCGGCCCGCACGCGGGGCGGCTCGTCGCCGGGGTGAACTACTCGATCGGCGGCAGGCACACCGGTGCGCTGATCTACAGCGACGACCAGGGCCGGACGTGGCACCGGGGCGCGACCGACACCAGCTCGACCTCCGCGATCCTGCCCCAGGAGCTCAACCTCGTGGAACTGGTGGACGGCCGGATCCTCGCCACGGCCCGCAACCAGGCCAACAACGACGACAAGTGCCTCGCCGGCGGGACGCGCAACCGCCTGCGGGCCGTCAGCGCCGACGGCGGGGAGAGCTTCTCCCAGCGGTTCACCTACGAGACAGACCTGGTCACACCGACCGTGCAGGCGTCCGTGCAGCGGATGAGCGGCACCGACCAGGGTGACGAGTACAACCGGCTGCTGTTCGCGGGACCGTCCACGTGCGACCGGCGCAAGGAGCTGGTGGTGCGTTCGTCGTTCGACGAGGGCGGCAACTGGACTCCGAAGTCCCAGGGTGTCCTGGTGTGGGGCCAGGACGCCGCCTACAGTGACCTGGTCTCGCTGGGCGCCACGTCGGTCGGCGTGCTGTACGAGGCGGGTCCCGCGGGCAACGCCAACGAGACGATCCGGTGGTCCCGCGTCACCGAGGCCGACCTCGGCGCCCCCGTGTGCGGCAGCGGGTACCGCGAGATCGACTCGGCGTCACTGGGCCCGGCGGGCACCGTCTTCCTGTCGTACAACCCGGCCAACGGCCGGAACTGCGTGGCCACCATGAAGGCGAGCGATGTGGGCACGCCGACGCCGACGTCGGCGTTCCTCGAGGTCGACGGTGGCAGCAGGAGCACCGACTCGGGCGACTTCTCGTACTTCGCCGGGCCGGTGCGGGCCGAGGCGGCGGCCACGTGCGTCCGGTGGGGAGGTGCGATCGGCGAGCGGAGCTACACCAGCCCCTTCGAGCACTGTGGCTAGCGCTGCGGCCGCGCCGGGTACGCCCGGCGCGGCCGCACGGCGATGAGTTCTCCGCGCCCGGCGAGTCTGTCCCACCGAGATCGACGACCCGGGAGGAACGCGTGGCCCAGCTGCTGAGAGTCCAGAACTTCAACGTCTCGAGCGACGGGATCGGTGCCGGTGCTGACCAGAGCCTCGAACGGCCGTTCGGCCACGTCGCGCCCGAACGGCTGTTCGCCTGGGCCGGGGCGACGGCGAGCTGGCCCAACCGCACCGATCCCGGGGGCACCCGGGGCCTCGACGACTACTTCACCCGGGACTTCGCGTGCAACATCGGTGCCGAGATCATGGGCCGCAACAAGTTCGGGCCCCAGCGCGGCCCGTGGCGGGACCACGGGTGGCGCGGCTGGTGGGGTGACGAGCCCCCGTTCCACACGCCGGTCTTCGTCCTGACCCACCACCAGCGCCCGTCGTTCACGCTGTCGGACACCACGTTCCACTTCGTGGACGGCGACCCGGCCACGGTCCTCGCGCAGGCGCGAGCGGCGGCGCGGGGCAAGGACGTCCGGCTCGGCGGCGGGGTCACCACCATCCGGCAGTTCCTCGACGCCGACCTCGTCGACACCCTGCACGTGGCGGTGTCGCCGGTGGAGCTCGGGTCCGGGCTGCGCCTGTGGGACTCGCCCGAGGAGCTGCTCGACCGGTTCCACCTGGAGGTCGTGCCCAGCCCGAGCGGTGTGACGCACCACCTGTTCTGGCGCAGGTGAGCTCCGCCGCGGACCCGGCAGGCGCGGGGTCGCCCGGCACGGTCAGGACGGCCGTGCCGGGCGATCCGCGGAGGGTTTCCTAGCACCGGGGCACGACCGGCTCGTCGGAGCCGGTCAGCAGGTAGGTGTCGGAGACGTAGTGGCCGGGGCCGATCCGGTTCCAGATGTCGCTGGTGCCGAACCGCCCGGTGACCGTCTCGCCCCGGACGTAGCACTCGAGCGTGACCTTGGCGTGGTTGGCGGCGAAGCCCCGGACGGCGGCGCTCGTCGAACCGCTCGCGCGGACCGTCAGCGGGTCCCCCGCCGTCGTGACCTCGCCGGTCCTGCCCGTGCCCGTCCACAGGTAGGTCACGTTCACCCAGCCGTTGTCGGACATGTTCAGGCCGTCCCAGAACGTCCCGTCCGCCAGGTCGATGCCCGCCGGGTTGGCGACCCTGCGGCCGAACTGGTCCCGCCCTCCGTTGTAGCCGTCCTGGTAGGCGGCCTGTGCCTCGGGCTTGCCCTGGGGCAGGTCCTTCCACATCTGCCGTTCCGCCGCGGGGTTCCAGTAGTCGTCCTTGGTGTTCCACGGGCCCACGTCCCACACCGGCGCGTACTCGCACCTGCTGTTGTCGGTGCGGCACACCCGGACGGTGTAGGCGCCGGAGTTCTTGGGAGCCAGCGACTTGCCGGAGGGCAGCGCGACGAAATGGTCCCGGCTCTTGATGACGTGGCCGTTCGCGGTGGTGCCGCCGACCAGGCCCTCGCGGGTCGCGAAGACGCGGTAGGTGCGCTCCCCGGCGAGTGCGGTGGCCTGCTCTCCCCCCACCCGGTCCGCGACGAGCTCGACCCGCCGCACGGAGGGCGTTGCCCCCGTGTCGTCGCTGAACAGCCCGACCCGCACCTGCACGGTGGTCACGGGACGGTCCAGCAGCGCGGGTTGCCCGGTCGCGGGCACCCACTCGGACCACCGGTCCGGCCCGAGCAGCCCGCGCACGTCGACGTGCACGGACGTGCCCTCCGGCACGGTGGCCGCCGTGCGGGCGCGCACGCGGTTCACCGGGTGCTCCAGCCGCCGCTCCGCCGACACCAGGTAGCCCTCGGCGCCGGGCCGGGCGGACGTCGTCGCCGCATCCGGGTCGGCAAGGGTGAGCGCCTTCCCGTACCGGACGTTCGAATCGTCACCGTCCACAGCCGACAGTGGTGCGGTCCAGCTCACCGGTTCACCGCTGGCTTGCGGCTCCGCGGCCGGTGCCGCGGCCGCGCCGAGGGCGAGCGGGACGGACAGCGCCGCGGCGAGGCCGAGCGTCAGTCTCCGGCGCGGACCGGTCGTCGTTCTTCTGGCCATGGCCAGCTCCTTCGCAATCGGGGTCGGATCGCGCGGCGAGTCTCGGCGAGGCCGGTACACGATCCGTACAACGCCGCAGGCCGGGCCGGTTTGTACGGATCGTGTACGCCGGACCGGCAGGCTGCGGCGCATGACGAGAGGAGCGAACCGGCGGCCCGCCGGACGAGCACTGGTGCTGATCGCGGTCGTGGCGAGCGCGCTGGCGGTCGCGGTGCCGCCCGCGGCCGCGGCGGTGTCCGGGACGGTGCGCACGGCGGGTGATCCGCTGACCGTGCGCCGGGCCGCGAGCACGAGCGCCGCCGCGATCGGCACCGTGGCCAACGGCACGACGGTGTCCATCGACTGCCAGACCACGGGCACCCCCGTCTCCGGCACCTACGGCACGACGACGCTGTGGGACTACGTGCCGTCCCTCGGCGGCTACGTGTCCGACGCGTACATGTACACCGGCTCGGACGGGCAGGTGGCCCCCGACTGCGGGGTCGGGACCGGCAGCGCCCAGTGCTCGACGGGACAGTGCGCGGGCGAGGCGCGGTTCCGTTCGTCGGACGCGCACTTCGTGGTCTACGACCGCGTGCCGGACGGCAAGTCCGGCGTGGCCGCGTACTGGACGGCGGGTGGCGCCGGTCCGTTCTACGCGTGGAACTCCGGTGGCAGCGGGACGAGCGCCGAGCACGCCGTGCCCGGGCTCGAGCCGGGGGACTGGATCTTCTACAAGGTCTGCGTCGCCGACCGGGCCGCCGACCCGGACCTGCGGGCCTGCAGCGCCGGGCTCACCGACTACGTGGCGTGAAGGGAGCTGTCATGGGCCAGGTGAACCGGAGGGTGGTACTGCTCGGCGGCGCTGCCGCGGCGGCGGGCGCGCTGTCGCCGCCGTCGTGGGCGGGCACCCGGACGGCGAACGCGGCGCCCCCGATCCGCGACCCGTTCCAGCTCGGGGTGGCGTCGGGCGATCCGTTGCCGGACAGCGTCGTGCTGTGGACCCGGCTCGCGCAGGCACCGCTGAACCCGGACGGTTTCGGCGGCATGCCCGACGCGACCTACGACGTCGAGTGGGAGCTGGCCGACGACGAGACGTTCGGCTCGGTGGTGCGCAGGGGCACGGTCGCCACCTCGCGCGCCCAGGGGCACAGCGTGCACGTCGAGCCGGCCGGCCTCGACCCGGCGCGGGAGTACTTCTACCGGTTCCGCACGCAGGGCCACGTGTCGCCGGTGGGGCGTACCCGCACGGCGCCCGCGGCCGGCGCCGCCGTGAACCGGCTGACGTACTGCTTCGCGTCCTGCCAGCACTGGGAGGAGGGGTGGTACCACGCGCACCGGGGCATCGCCGCCGACGATCCCGACCTCGTGCTCTTCCTCGGCGACTACATCTACGAGAAGCCTTCGGGGCGGGGACCCGAGCTGCGGGTGCGCGGGCTGGCGGTGCCGGACGAGACCACCACGCTCGCGCTCTACCGCGCCCGGCACGCGCAGCACAAGACCGACGCCGACCTGCAGCGCGCGCACGCCGCCGCGCCGTGGCTGGTGGTGTTCGACGACCACGAGGTGGTGAACAACTGGAACGCCACCACCAGCCCCGCCACGACCGCGCGCAAGGCCGCCGCGTTCCAGGCGTTCTACGAGAACATGCCGGTGCGGTCCACGGTCAAGCCCAGCGGCGCGAGCATCCGGCTGTACCGCCGGTTCGGCTGGGGCGGCCTCGCGCGGTTCCACCTGCTCGACACACGGCAGTTCCGCAGCGCGCAGGTGGGTGACTGCGCCGGGATGCGCGACCCGGCCCGCACGATCACCGGGAGCGCGCAGGAGCGGTGGCTGCTCGACGCGTTCGGCTCGCACCCGGCGACCTGGGACTTCCTTGGCCAGCAGGTGTTCTTCGCGCAGCGGGACAACGACGGGTCGAGCGCCACCTGCGGCTACTCGGACGCGTGGAACGGTTACGAGGCCTCCCGCGACCGCATCACGCGCGGCTGGGTCGAGCGGGGCGTGCCCAACCCGGTGGTGCTCACCGGCGACGTCCACCGGCACTGGGCCGCCGACCTGCGCCAGGACTACTTCGACCACAGCGATCCGATCGTGGGCAGCGAGCTGGTCACGACGTCGGTGACGAGCACCAGCGCGGGCGCCTCGCCGCCGAGCCCGGAGTGGTACGCCAACAACCCGCACATCAAGTACTGCCAGGGGGAACGCGGCTACGTGCGCGTGACCGCGACACCCGCGCAGCTGCGGGCGGACTTCCGGGTCGTGTCCGACGCGCTGGAGCGGGATCCGGCGAAGGTGACGATCGGCACGGACGTCAGCTTCCTGCTCGATGCGGGCACGCGGGGGCTGCGGCGCGCCTGACCGTTCGTCACCCGTTCGGGCGGGTGCTGGTCCGTCCCGGTGGCATCCCGGTGACGCTCTTGCAAATGACGATCATGACCGAGTAGCACTGGAAGTGCCAGTACGTCCGGTCACCGAACGCCAGGAGGCAGCTCCATGTCCTTGAACGTGCCTACCGACCTGCTCGAGCTCGCCGAGCGGGGCGACGTCGACGACGCCCGTTTCGTCGAGTGTGTCCGGGAGTCGCTGCCCTACGCCTGGCAGGTGGTCAGCGGCGTGGTCGCCGACCTGGAGACCGGCCGGGCGGGGTTCGCCGACGACGCCACGCCGCCGCCGAGCGAGTCCGAGCGCGGGCAGTTGCTGCGCGCGCTCGCGTCCGACGCCATCCGGGGCGGCCTCGAACGGCACTTCGGCGTGAAGCTGGCCTTCCAGAACTGCCACCGCGTCGCCGCGTTCCGGCCATCCGCTGTGGACAGTGACGACTACCGCGCGTTCATCTCGCCGCGCGGCCAGCTGCTCAACCAGAGTCCCGAGCTGCGGGACTGCTAGGCGTCGCGGAGCAGCGGCAGGACCTCCGTGCCGAGCCGGTCGATGTTGGCCAGCGTGCGCTCGCGGGTCCCGCCGCCCTCCACCAGCATGACCACGTGCTCGATGCCGGTGCGGTCGATGCTCTCGCGCAGCCGCCCGGCGCAGTCCGCCGGACTGCCGACGGGGTGCAGCGAGCACAGCAGGTCGGTGTAGGCGACGGGATCGCGCGGGGTGTACGGCCTGCCGTCGACGGGCACGTAGCCGCGCAGCCCGTCGGCCAGCCAGCCCGGCATGGCCGCCCTGAGCTGGTGCTCCGCGTGGCGGCGGTCCTCGCCGACCTGAGCGAGGACCGCCGCCACGTGCGGCACGCCCCGGGGGTCGCGGCCGGCCTCGGTGGCGGCCCGCGCGTAGTGCTCGACGAGCCCGGCCTTCTCGTCGTCCCCGGCGTGCATACCGAGCAGCATCGGCAGGCCGCGCGCGGCGGCCTGCTCGACCGTCGCGCGCGAGGTGCACGCGACCGTGACCGGCGGCTGGCCGTCCGCCGGCCGGGGCACCATCGGCACCTCGCGGAACGCGAAGTGCTCGCCGTCCGCGGAGACGTGGTCTCGGCGCAGGCAGTCGAGCAGCAGGTCCAGGCTCTCGGCGAACCCGTGTTCGTAGCGCGGGAGGCCGGTGCCGAACACCTCGAGGTCCACCCACGGACCACCCCGCCCGACCCCGAGCCGGAACCGGCCACCCGAGATCCGGTCCAGCAGCGCCGCCTGCTCGGCGAGTGCCACGGGGTGCACTGTGGACAGCACGCTGACCGCGGTGCCCAGCGTGATCCGGCTGGTGCGGCCGAGCGCGTGCGCCGCGAACGTGATCGCGGAGGGGCAGACGCCGTACGACATGAAGTGGTGCTCGGCGATCCACGCGTCGTCGAACCCGGCTTCCTCGGCCCGCACCACGGCGTCGAGCGAACGCGTCAGCGCCTGTTCGTCGTCCTGTCCGGGGAACCGACCGGCGAGCACGAAGATCCCGAATCGCACGCGGGTACGGTAGTGCCCGCGCCCGGCTCGTGAGTGAGGAACGTTGTTCTTACCACTGTTTTCACTCACGAGTGGACGTGGCTTGGCGCGCCGTACGTCGCCGGACGTATCCGCCGAAGCCGCTTGCCGCCGGATGTGCCGGGGCCGCCACGCGACCACGATGGACCCCGTCGCGAAACCGTTGTGGCGGAAGGACTCGTCCGATGAGCCAGATGTTCCGCATGTCCGTCTCCGCCAGGCGGGCCGTCCTGGTGGCGCACGTCGTCTCGTCGGTGGGCTGGCTCGGGTTGACGATCGGCAACCTCACGCTCGCGATCACCGGGCTGACCACCGCCGATCCCGGCACGCAGCGTGCCGTGTTCGTGGCGATGGACGTCGTGGGCGGCACCCTGCTCATCCCGGTCAGCCTCACCGCGTTCGGCACCGGACTGGCCCTGTCCCTGGGCACGCGGTGGGGCCTGCTGCGGCACCGCTGGGTGCTGGCCAAGTTCGTGCTCACCCTCGTCGCGGTCGTGCTGACGCCGCTGTCGCTGCTGCCGGGCGTGCGCGCCGCCGCGGAGGCGGTGTCCGCCGCCCCCGCGGGCACGCTCGTGGACCTGGGTGGAACCGGGTCCGACCTGCTGGCGGCGGGATGCGTGTCGTCGTCGATGTACCTGGCCTGCGTGGTGCTGTCGATCACCAAGCCCTGGGGCAGGACCCGGTGGGGCAGGCGGGCGCTCGCGGACCGGCCGCGACCGGTCACAGCCGGTCGAGGAACGCGGCGAGCAGCGGGATGATCTCGGGTGCCTTCTCCTCCAGCGCGAAGTGCCCGGTGTCGAACACGTGCACCTCGGCCGAGGGCACGTCGCGCCGGTAGGCGTGGGCGCCGGGTTCCGGGAAGAACGGGTCGTTGCGGCCCCACACGACGAGCGTCGGTGGCCGGTGCTCCCGCAGCCACTCCTGCCACCGCGGGTACAGCGCGACGTTGGTGTGGTAGTCGAAGGCCAGGTCCAGCTGTGGCCGTTCGCGCCCGGGCAGGTCGAGGAAGTGCTGGTCGAGCGTCCAGCCGTCGGGGGCGATGAGCTCGACATCCCCCGCGCCGCCCTCGTACTGCCCCCGGGTGGCGGGCAGCGTCAGCAGTCCCCGCACGGTGTCCTCGGCACCCGGCGTCCCGGGCCGCAGGGCGATGAACTCGCGCGCCTGCCGCGACAGTCCCTCGGCGTAGGCGTTGCCGTTCTGCACCACGAGACCGGTGACGCGGTCCGGCCGCCGGGTGGCGAGCCGGAAGCCCACCGGAGCACCGAAGTCGAACACGTACAGCGCGAACCGGGTCAGGCCGAGCGCGGCGACGAAGCCCTCGACGACGTCGGCGAGGTGGTCGAAGGTGTACGCGAACGAACCGCCCGTGCTCGCCGGGCGCGGGACGTCGCTGTGCCCGAAGCCGGGGTAGTCGGGGGCGATGAGGCGGTAGCGGCCGCCGAGCGTGTCCAGCACGCGGCGGAACTGGTGGGACGACGAGGGAAACCCGTGCAGAAGCAGCAGCACCGGAGCGCCCTCGGGAGCCACCGTGTCGCGGTAGAAGATCCGGACCCCGCCGACGTCGACGGAACGGTGGAGCGTGCGGGACAGCGCGGGAACCGACATGTTCACATGCCTCCTGTGGTTGATGAAGCATTAGTCTTGCCGCGCCGTGGCTAATGCGTCAAGTGGATGAGTTAGCATTAGCCGGTGACCATGCCCGCGCCGCTCACCGGGGAGCCGCTCGCCCTCGACCTCGTCAACACGCGCCCGCTGACGCCCGACGGCCCCATCGACCTGCTGGCGGACGTCGCCGGGCTGCGGCAGTGGCTGGCGCTGGAGGCGGAACGGCTGCCCGGCATGCGCGCGGGGGCGGCGGAACTCGCCGCCGCCCGGGAGGTGCGGGAGCACGCGGCGGCCGCCCTCGCGGCGGCCCGGCACGGGAGGCGCCCGCCCGCCACGGCGCTGCGCGGGCTCAACGGCGCGCTGCGCACGGCGCCCGCGCACGGGGAGCTGGAGTGGAACGGCGGGACCGTGACCGTCACCGCGCGCCGGACCGGACCGCGCGCGGACCGCCTGCGCGCTCTGCTCGCCGAGGCGGTCGCCGACCTGCTCACCGATCCCGCCGTGACCACGGTCCGGGAGTGCGCGGCCGGCGACTGCGCGATGCTGTTCCTGCCCGCGCACCCGAGGCGGCGCTGGTGCTCGGCCGCCCGCTGCGGCAACCGGGCGCGCGTGGCGCGGTACTACCGGCGGCACCGGTGACGGCACGCGACCACCAGGACCCGATAGGGTGACGGCGAAGAGGAAGAGGAGAGCACATGCCCGACAGGGACCCGGACCACGTTCCCGAAGGAATCGACCTGGACCGGCCGAACCCGGCCCGGATCTACGACTGGTTCCTCGGCGGTACCGCGAACTGGGCCATCGACCGTGAGTTCGGCGCCAAGGCGGTCGAGGCGTTCCCGATGATCAGGACCATGGCCCGGGTCGGCCGCGAGTTCCTCGGGCGCGGCGTGCACTACCTGGCCCGCCAGGGAGTCACCCAGTTCCTCGATCTCGGTTCCGGGGTGCCGACGGTCGGCAACGTGCACGAGGTGGCCGACTCGGTGAACCCGGAGTCCCGCTGTGTCTATGTCGACAACGAACCGGTCGCCGTCGCGCATTCGCAGGTGCTCCTGGAGCAGGAGGGCGACCTCGACCGGCACGCCGTGTTCCAGGGCGACCTGCGCGAGCCGGAGCGGGTGTGGGAGCGGGCGCTGGAGACGGGCGTGCTCGACCCGGGCCAGCCGATCGGCCTGATCCTGGTGAACGTGCTGTACTTCGTCGGCCCGGAGGACCGGCCGCAGGAGATCCTCGCGAAGTACCGCGACCTGCTGCCGTCCGGTTCGTACCTGCTGTCGTCGCACCTCACGGCGGACGGTGTGCCCGAGGAGGGCGCCGAGGGCCGGGACGAGGTGCGCCGCCAGTACCAGCGGTCCAGCTCCGAGCTGCACCTGCGCTCGCGGGAGGAGTTCACCCGCTTCTTCGACGGTTTCGAACTCGTCGACCCCGGCGTCGTGTGGATCCCGGAGTGGCGGCCCGACGAGCGCGAGTCCCCCGCGACACGGCAGTTCCTCGCGAACCCCCCGGCCAGCAGTGGCCTCGCCGCGCTCGGCCGCAAACCCTGAGCTCGTTCACCCACTGCATCCCCACCCGCCTCACTGATGCGAAGCGAGGGAGCTTTGCTCCTGGAATCGGCACCGGCGCGCGGCGTCTCCGTTGGGGTGCTGGGAGACGGGCCGGCGGGAGTGCGGCTTCCTCGCTCGCTCCGGTGGCCGTCGCCCGCGCCGGGCCCGGGACGGAGGGCGCTCACCGGGTCTCCGCGGCGAGCACCACGTGCGTGGTGTGCCACCCGGCCCGCCTCGCCAGCGCCTCGAACAGGGGCACCGCGAGTATCGCGGCGACGATGCCCTGTACCGGGGGCAGCCCGAGCGCGAGCTGGTCGGTGCCGAAGGCGACCACGGTGCCGGTGACGTAGGCGGCGGCGCACGTCCAGCGGAACCGGACGAACCGCGTCCGCGCCAGCGGCGGCAGCGTCCCCCGCCACACGAACACGTAGTCGCCGATGATCGTCCCGCCCAGCGGCGGGATCAGCACGCCCAGCAGCACGAGGTACTGCGGCAGCGCCTCGTAGATGCCGGAGAGCGCGAGCACCATCGCGATGGCGATCCCGCCGACCACGAACGGGCGCTTGCCGCGCACTCCCGTCAGCTCCGCCCCGGCGAGCCCGAACGCGTACGCGGCGTTGTCCTGCGTGGTCCAGACGTTGAGCCCGAGCAGGACGACCGCCGCCAGCGTGAGGTCGAGATAGCGCAGCACCGAGACGAAGTCGCCCTCCGCGAAGGCGAGGGCGCCGACCGCGCCGAACACCAGCATGAGCAGGTTGGCGACGAAGAACGCACCGAACGCCGCGAGGAACGCCTGCCGGGCAGCCGCGCGAAGCGGCTCCAGTTGGGTGTCTGGGTGCCGCCGCTGACGAACGTGCCCACGACGATCGTCACCGCCGTCGCCCACGGCAGGGTCGCCGACGGTGCGAGGGCGCCGAAGCCGGCCACGCCGCCGACCTCGTCCACCGCCCGCACGACCACCCACACGCACAGCCCGAACATCAGCGGCACCGACAGGGCGCTGAGCAGTTCGATCCCGCGGTAGCCGTAGTAGGCGGTGACACCGGTCAGCGCGGATCCGACCACGATCACCAGCCATTCGAAGCCGTGCCAGCCGAACGCCTCCACGACCAGGTCGGCCAGGAACGCCGCCGTCACCGCGTACCAGCACACCTGCGTGCCGCCGAGCAGCAGGTCCGCCCACTTCGAGCCGCCGCTGCCGAGCGTGTACCGCGCCAGCAGCACGGTGGTCAGCCCGGTGCGCGCGCCGATCACCGACAGCACCGCCACGTACGTGCCGAGGATGAGGCTGCCGGTCACGAGGATCGCCAGCAGTGACGAGGGCCGGAACGCCGTCGCGACCTGCGCCCCGGCCAGCATCGTCGGGGTGAAGAACACGAATCCGAGCAGGACCGTCGTCAGCGAGAGCAGGCCGCGCCGGGCGTTCCGCGGCACCTCCGTGAGCGGGTAGTCGTCCGCGTCGGCCGGTCGCGCGGCGCTGCCGTGCCGCTCCAGGGTGGGCATCGTTGACCTCCGTTGCCGTGAAACCAGTGTGGGGACGGGATGCCGACCAGCGCACCACCACCGCCCCCGGGGGAGGTAGAGGAGATTCCTCTAGCGAATCGCCGGGACGGCTGGTTGTATCCACACCGTGCTCACGATCCGCTCGCTCGTGGACGTCGGGTCGCTCGGACTCCGCGTGCTCGTTCCGGGCGGGCCTGCCGCGCTGGACGAGCCGCTGCGCTGGCTGCACACCACCGAACTGCTCGACCCCTCCACCTACCTGCGCGACCGCGAGCTCGTGCTGACCAACGGGCTGTGGCACGACGGTGCCAACGCGGCCGAGTTCGTCGCCAACGTGGCGAGGGCCCGCGGGGCGGGCATCGTCTTCGGCCTGCGCCGGGTGACGCCCGAGACGCCGCCCGATCTGGTGGCGGCCTGCGGTCGCGCGGGACTGCCGCTGGTGGAGCTCGCCATCACGGTCCCGTTCACGGAACTGACCCGCCGCGCGGCGACCGAGCTGGCGGGGGAACGGCAACGGGCACTGGTCGACACGGTCCGGCGGGGCAACGACCTGGCGGCCGCCATCTCCCGTGGCGCGGGCGCCACCGGCGTGCTCAAGGTGCTGCGCCGCGACCACCACCTGCCGCTGGCGGTGATCGACCGGATGGGCCGGGTGCTCGCCGCGGACGGCGTGGAACCCGGGGCGGAAACCGCGCGGCGGGTCGCCGAAGGGCTCAAGCGGCATCCGCCGCCGTTGCGGCTGGAGCTCGGGGACGGTCAGGGCGAGGCGGTGCTGTTCCTCGTCAACACCCTGGCCGGGGCGGACGCCGCGCTCGTCTGCCTGGCGCCGCTCGACTCCCTCGGCGACGCCGAACGCGAGGCGCTCACCCAGGCCGCGCACTACCTGAGCCTGGAGGTCGCGCGCACCGAGCTGATGCGCGCGATCGAGTCACGGTTCGCCCACGAGCTGCTGGAGATGATCCTTTCCGGCAGCCGCGCACAGGGGGAGGTCGCCGCCCGGCTGGAGTCCTTCGGGGTCCGGCCGGACGGTCCGCTGGCCGTGCTGGCCGTCGCGGCGCGCGGGGAGGTGCCCGCCGACGCCGCGCTGGCGGAGCGGGTGGGCGAGTTCTTCCCGGCCGAGGGGACTCCCGCGGTCGTGATCGGGGGCAGCCAGGACGTCGTGGCGATCTTCCCGTGGGCGGAGGACGCCGATGCGCTCCCCGCGCTCGCCGACCGCCTGCTCACCGCCGTGGGCCGGGCCGGGAGCGCGGGGGCGACGGTGGCCGGTCTCGGCGGCATCGCCGAAGGGTCGCGCGGGCTGCGGCTGCCGCTGCGCTACGCCAGGGACGCGTGCCAGGTGCTGCGCCGGGGCGCCGGCAGGCGCATCGCCCACTTCACCGACCTCGGCTCGCACCGCTTGCTGCTCGGCGCTCAGGACGACGAGACCCGCAGGCGGTTCGCCGACAGCGTGCTGGGACCGCTGCGCGCGCACGACGCCGAGCGCGGCTCCTGCCTGGAGGCCACCGTGCGGGCGTTCCTGGCCAACGACGGCCGGTGGGCGGAGACCGCGGCGCGGCTGTTCGTGCACGTCAACACGTTGCGCAACCGGCTCGCGAAGGTCGCCGAGCTCACCGGCCACGACGTCACCACCACCGAGGGCCGGGTCGATCTGTTCCTCGCCGTCGAGGCGGACGCGCTCGGCAGGCACTGAAGCATCCTCCAGTCGTGATCACGCCCGCTGTGGGAACGTCCATGGCCGGTGCCCGGTGCGCGCTGCTGAGCTGGAGCCATGCAGCTGAACACGTTGATCGAGCGGGTGGAGGTACCCGCCAGGGAGGGCAGGCTGGTCCGCCTCGCCGCGGGCAGGCGGGTGCGGGTCACCACCGAGACCGGCGGGCAGGTCGGCGACCTGTTCGCGTTCACCGGCGACGACCTGTCCGAGCACCTGTCCGCCGCCCACACGCGGGCCCATCTCGACCGGTTGTTCCCCGCGGTGGGCGAACAGTTCGTGACCGATCGGCGACGACCGATCCTGACCCTGGTGGAGGACACCTCGCCGGGCAGGCACGACCTGCTCATCCCGGCGTGCGACCCCGCCCGCTACCGCGCGCTCGGGGTCACCTCGCCGCACGCGTCGTGCGCGGAGAACCTGCGGCACGCGCTCGCGGGGCTGGGCCGCGAGCTGCCGGTGGTGCCCCAGCCGGTGAACGTCTTCATGGACATCCCGGTGGATCCGGCAGGCGGGCTGGCGTGGCTGCCCTCGCCCGCGCCGCCGGGTGCCGCCATCACGTTCGAGGCGGTACGGGACAGCGTCGTGGTCGTGTCGGCCTGCCCGCAGGACCTGGTGGGCATCAACGCGCGCGGGCCGCAACCGCTGGTCGTCGAGGTGGTGGAGGGGGCGCGGGCATGACGACGCATTCCGCCCTGCGGGGCGCCGACCTCGCCGGTCTCCCGCTGGCCAACCGGCTCGCCGTGGCCCCGATGACCCGCGTGTCCGCCACGGCGGAGGGAGTGCCCACCGACGCGATGGCCGGCTACTACACGGAGTTCGCCGCTGGCGGGTTCGGGCTCGTGCTCACCGAGGGCACCTACACCGACCGCGAGTACAGCCAGGGCTACCTCCACCAGCCTGGGCTGGTCACCGACGCCCACGTCGCGGGGTGGCGGCGGATCACCGAGCGGGTGCACGCCGCGGGCGCGATGATGATCGCGCAGCTCATGCACGCCGGGGCGCTGTCCCAGGGCAACCGCTTCCGCACCGGGACGGCAGGACCCTCGGCGGTACCACCGCGCGGCGAGATGATGCCCGAGTACGGCGGCGCGGGCCCGTGGCCGGTGCCCGCTGAGCTGACGGCGGCGCAGCTCGAGGACGTGGTGGCCGGGTTCGTCGCGGCCGCGCGCCACGCGGAGCGGGCCGGGTTCGACGGTGTCGAGATCCACGCGGCCAACGGTTACCTGCTCGATCAGTTCCTCACCGACTACACCAACCGGCGCACGGACGGCTACGGCGGCCCGGTCGTGAACCGGGTCAGGCTGGCCGCCGAGACCGTCGCCGCCGTCCGCGCGGCGCTGCCTTCCGGGTTCGTGGTCGGCGTCCGGCTGTCCCAGACGAAGATCAACGACTTCACCTACCGCTGGCCCGGTGGTGCGGACGACGCCGAGGTGATCTTCTCCGCGCTCGTGGACGCCGGCGCCGGTTACCTGCACATCGCGAGCGAGGGGCGGGACTGGATCGAGACGGCGCGGCTGGACAGCGGCGACACCATCACCGCGCTGGCCCGCAAGGTGGGTGGCGTCCCCGTGATCGCCAACGGGGGCATGCACCGGCCGGACCAGGCCGCGCGCGTGCTCGATGAGGGGCACGCCGACCTGCTCGCCATCGGCAGGGCCGCGCTGGCCGACCCGGCGCTGCCGAAGCGGCTGGCCGAGGGCACGCCGCCGGTGCCGTTCGACCCGGACATGCTGCACCCGGCCGCGACCCTGGCCAACGTCGAGCGGTGGCGGCGGGAGAACGGAGGGGGACCGGCACGCTGAACCCGACGTGGCACGCCGCCGCATCGGTCCGCCGGGCCCGGCGTCGGCGTGCCACGCATCTGGCCCTGCTCGAGGGCGGGGAGCGGGACGTGCTCGGCCGCGGGACCGGCGAACGGCAACAATCAGTGATACCGGTGGGTTGATTTCTCACTTCCGTTATTCACCCGAATGTCGCAGGAACAATTACCGGCATTCGGGTCTTCGTTATGCGACCGCAATGGCGGATTTCCGGCCCCGCGGTTATCGTCTTCGTGCACGTCGGCGCTGTGCGGCAGGGTGGGAACGCCGGACCGAGGGGGCGGTCAGTCGTATTCGTCGAGCAACCGCAGAAACGATCGCAGAACAGCGCGAAGCAGGGGTGACGCACGCTGATGGAATCGGCTGCCGCGGCAACGGTCGAGACCGCGCCAGAACCGGGCAACGGGCACGATGATCAGCTGAACGCACTGGCCGCCCGTGCCGCCACGGGTGACCGCGCGGCCGCGGAACGGCTGCTGACCGTGGTGCGACCGGCCATTGTGCGGTACTGCCGCGCCCGCATCGGACGCAGCTTCGGGACGTACTCCTCGGCTGACGACGTCGCCCAGGAAGCGTGCCTGGGAATCTATCGTTCGCTCAGCGGCTACCGGTCGATCGGCAATTCGTTCCGCGCATTCGCTTATCGAATCGCCGCCAACAAGGTCGTCGACCACTACAGAAAATCCAAGGTCGGCAGAGAAATGTCGTACGAAGTGCTGCCGGAGGAGGTGGACACGAGCGCGAATCCCGAATCTCTTTTCCTGAAATCAGAGTACGCCGGGCAGATGCGGCGGTTGCTGGGGCACGTGAGCGAGCGGGACCGCGACATCCTCGTCCTCCGCTGTGTCGTCGGGCTCTCGGCGGAGGAGACGGCGCAGACGATCGGGTCCACGCCGGGTGCCGTCCGGGTGGCCCAGCACCGGGCGCTCACCAAACTTCGGGCGGTCCTGTCGGTGCATCCGGACGGGCCCGCGTAGCTCTCCGGTGGTGCTCCCACGGCCAGGTCATCAGCGCCCACGCGGTGAGGATCAGCGCGATCTCGGGCAGCAGGTACCACGGCCACGGCCCCAGCAGGTCCAGCACCGACGCGGTCTCGGGCTTGCGGTTGAGGAAGCCGTAGTTGGTGCCGGTGGCCGCGTTGAACACCATGGCCACCGCCGCCCACCCGGCGGTGAGCCCCACGGTGACGCGGTAGCCGTGCCAGGTGGGGCGCACGCCGATTCCCCACGTCAGGTAGATCGCTGCCCACACCACCAGCAGGTGCATCGCCCAGAAGGCCAGGAACTCGTGGTGCGGGAAGTCCGGCCCGGTGAGCACGGGGAAGAACAGCGCCTGCGTGCTCAGGGACAGGCACCAGTAGTACGTGATCGCGCAGGCCCAGCGCCGCCTCGACCAGAGCGCGTAGGCGGCGACGAAACCGGCGAGGTCCGAGATGTGCAGCGGGACCGAGCGGTCGAGTCCCAGGCCGGAGGTGGCCATCGAGTAGCCCTGCACCGTCAGCTGCATGGCGAGGACGGTCAGGGCGAACCCGCGCCCGAACCGGCGGGCGGCCGGCGTGCCCCGGTGGGCCCGGCCGGCGCGGACGAGCACCGCCGTCCCCGCCGCGAAGACCGCGAGCACCCCCCAGTGCGACGGGCCGTAGGCGGTGAAGCCGCCCCCCTCCGTGACTGTCTCCATGACCTACCCACGGTATCCGTGCTCACCGGAGCGGGCACCCGCTGAGCGGGCGGTACCGGCACCCGGCGCGGGGGGACGCCCGTGCCTACCGTGAAGGGGGAGAGGGTTCGCCGATCCCCGAGCGGGAGGCCGGGACGTGCGCACGCTGTTCCTCTGTGGCGACGTGATGCCGGGCCGCGGCATCGACCAGGTGCTGCCCCATCCGGGCGAGCCCTGGCTGCGCGAGCGGGTGGTCCGGGACGCACGCGACTACGTCCGCCTCGCGGAGCTCTGCCACGGGCCGGTCGCGGCGCCGGTCCCGTACTCGTGGCCATGGGGCGAGGCGCTCGACGTGATCGAGGCCGAACGGCCGGACGCGCGGGTGCTGAACCTGGAGACCGCCGTGACCGAGCGCGGTGCGTTCGCGCCGGGGAAAGGGGTCCACTACCGGATGACCCCCGCGAACCTCCCGGCGCTGCTCGCCGCCCGGCCCGACGTGTGCGTGCTGGCCAACAACCACGTCCTCGACTTCGGCCACGACGGCCTGTCCGACACGCTGGACGCGCTGGCCGCGGCGGGACTCACGGTGGCCGGTGCGGGACCCGACGGCGATGCCGCCGCGCGCCCGGCGACGGTCGGCCTTCCCGGCGGGAACAGGATGTGCCTGCTGGCCGCCGCGGCCGCCTCCAGCGGCGTCCCACCCGGCTGGGCGGCCGCCGCCGGTACGCCCGGGGTGCACCTGCTCCCCGACCTCTCCGACCGCACCGCCGAGCGGATCGCGGACCGGCTGGCGGCGGAGAAGCGGCCGGGGGACGTGGCGGTGTTCTCCGTCCACTGGGGATCGAACTGGGGCTACGACGTGCCGGACGCCCAGGTGCGGTTCGCCCACCGGCTCGTGGAGCTGGGCGTGGACGTGGTGCACGGGCACTCCGCACACCATCCCCGCCCGGTCGAGGTGTACGGCGGCGGGCTGATCCTCTACGGCTGCGGCGACCTCGTCAACGACTACGAGGGCATCACCGGTGCCGAGAAGTACCGCGGCGACCTCCGGCTGCTGTACTTCCCGTCGTTCGACGAACGCTCCGGCCGGTTCGCCGACCTGCGGATGTGGCCGGTACGGGCCCGGCGGCTGCGGCTGGAGTCCGCGCCCGGGCCGGACGCGGCCTGGCTGCACCGGTCGCTGGACCGCGTGAGCGCGCGGTTCGGCACCCGGATCGTGCTGGAAGCGGACGGGTGGCTCGGCACCCGGCCCGGCTGAGCGGGCGTCAGCGGGCCGCGGCGCCGGACGTCCGCCGCACGCGCCTGCGCAGCTGCAGGACCCGGGCCGCGCCGAGGAAGGCGACCAGCAACGCGCCGCCCACGGCCGCGAACAGCAGCGCCACGCCGAGCGGGATCGAGCCGGAGAAGCCCAGGAACGTCACGGTGACGGACGTCTGGTTCTGCAGGATGAACACCAGCAGGAAGACCAGCAACACCGTGCCGACGATCGCCGTCACCCAGATGGCGCTGGTCCTGGTCCGGGAGACGACGTCACGGCCGTGGCCGCGCTCGTCCGCCACCGGGGTGGTCTCGTCGTGCTCGGGGCGCGGCGAGTCCGCCGAGTTGTCGCCCGCGGAGGTACTCATGGCCCCATGATGGCGCGGCCGGTGCCGGTCCGCAGCGTGAACCGCGGGCGTGTCCGCCATCTGTGCGCACGTGTCCGCCGGTTGGGTACGCGTGTCCGCAAGGTGTGTACGCGTGTCCGCCGGTTGAGTACACGGATGGCGACATGGACGTCGGACACGCGGTCGTGGACGGCGGACACGGTGGGTGTCAGCGCAGCGACATGCCCTGCTCCGCCAGCGCCTCGCGCAGCACGCGGATCGCCTTGGGGCCCACCCCGTGCAGGGCGAGCAGATCCCGTTCACCGTGGGCCGCGACCTGCGCGAGGGTGAGCAGGCCGGCCTGGCGCAGTGCCCGCGTCGCCGGCTTGCCGATTCCGGCGGGCAGGTCGCTCTCGTCGGCCGGGCCCGCCGTGCCGGCCGCGGTGAGCGCGGCCGCCAGCCGCCGGGGCGCGCGGTGGATCCATGCCGCGCGCACGAGGGCGTTGAGCTCCTTGCCGCCGATGTCGGCCAGCGGGACGCGGAAGCCGATGAGCGTGCCCATCCGGACCAGCCGTTCCCCGCCGGGATGCGCCGACAACGCGGCGTCGACCTCGTCGGCCGGGAGCTGGAGCTGGACCTGGCCGTCCTTCGTCACCGAGGCGAAACCCTTGCCCCGCACCGAGAACGCGACCATGCCGAAATGGGTGCCCTCCTCGGTCTCGGGAAGGGCCAGCGCTGCCTTGCGCAATTGGGACACCGTGGTCATGGCCGGATCCTAGGACGCACCACCGACACGCGTGCCTGGATCGCGGACACGCGTGCGCGGATGGCGGACACGCGTGCGCGGATGGCGGACACGCGTCAGCTGGCTCGCCGCGCGTGGTCGCCGAGCAGCCGTTCCCGGTAGGCGGTGGGTGACTCGCCGAACTCCGCCTTGAACAGCCTGCTGAAGTGCGCGGCGTCGTGCAGCCCCCAGCGCGCCGCCACCCACGAGACGGGGCGGTCGGCGAACAGCGGGTCGGCCAGGTCGCGCCGGATGTGCTCCAGCCGCCGGGAGCGGATCCAGACCGAGACCGTCTGCCCCTCGGCCGAGAAGATCGTGTAGAGGTGCCGGGTCGAGATGTAGTGCGCCTGCGCGATGGACGACGGCGTGAGGTCGTGGTCGCCGAGGTGCTCGAGGATGTACTCACGCACCTCCCTGGCCAGGCTCCTGGCCGAGTTCGTCGCGGGTCCCTGGCGGCGGTGCAGCTCCTGCGACAGCATCGTGACGAGCAGGTCCAGTGCCGAGTGGACCAGCCGGGAGGCGTGGCTGCCCGCCAGCTGGTCCATGTTCCGCCCGAGCTCGACGAAGAACGGGTTGATCACCCGGCCCAGACCGGTGTCGTTGGGGAACCGCGTCGCGGTGACCCGGGCGACCTCGTCCCGCGGCAGGTCCACCAGCTCGTGCGGGAACATGACCACCATGGCCTGGTTGTGCTCGGGAAGGGTCAGCGTGTACGGCCGGTGGGTGTCGTAGATGGCCAGGTCGCCGGGTCGCAGCTCGGCGCGGCGCCCGTCCTGCTCCAGGATCGCGGGACCGGCCAGCTGGAGGCTCAGCTTGTAGTACCGGTTGTCGTCGTCCGAGATGAGTTCCGGACTGCGCCGCACGAGGTGCGGTGTCGCCACGATCTCGAACACGGAGACGTCCTCGATCACGGTCTGGGCGAGGTGGCCCTGGAAGGTGACGCCGTCGAGTTCCTCGACCTCCAGCGGCACGACGGTGCGCGCGATCACGGACTTCCAGACGGCGAGTCCGAACGGCGCGCCCGGCGTGTCGACGACGTAGTCGGCGGTACCGGAACCGGACATCGCTCCTCCTTCCTCGAGGAATCGCGGACTCGCGGAATCCCGGGATCGTAGCCGACCCGCGGTGCCGGGTGTGCCCTTCGTTATCCGCCAAGTGGAATCGGTGACGTTTGTCGGAGCGTGCGGAGTGCTTGAGTTTCCGTGAACGGTTCGGGCGCGCAGCGGGCCGCGGTCCCGGCCGGATGCGGGACCGCGGCCCACTCGCCGCGGGTGCGGTCAGGTCGCGATGACCTGCGGCACCCCGACGGCCTTGAGTCCTTCCGCCCCGAACTCCAGGCCGTAACCGGAGCCCTTGACACCCCCGAACGGCACCATCGGGTGCACCGTCCCGTGCTTGTTGATCCACACCGTGCCCGCCTCGATCCGGGCCGCGACCTGCCTGGCCCGCTCGACGTCGCTCGACCAGACCGACGCGCCGAGCCCCACGTCGAGCGCGTTCGCCTGGCTGAGCGCGTCGTCGAGGTCGGTGTAGGCGATGATCGGCAGCGCCGGACCGAACTGCTCCTCCACGACGAGCGGAGCGTCCGGCGGGAGCCCCGTGACCAGCGTCGTCGGGTAGAAGTTGCCGGGCGCGTCCCGGTCGGGGTCCCCGCCGAGGACGAACCGCCCGCCCGCGGCTCTGGCCTGCTCGACGAGCTTGTCGACGATGTGGAACTGGTCGGTGGTGGTGAGCGGCCCGAGCACGTTGTCCTCGCTGGTCCCCGGTCCCATGGGCATCCGGGCGGCCACGTCGGCGAGGGCGTCGACGACGTCGTCGTGCAGGGCCTCCGGCACGTACAGGCGCTTGAGTGCCGCGCACGTCTGGCCCGTGTTGATGAAGGCACCCCAGAACAGGTCCTCCGCGATCGCGGCCGGGTCCGCGTCCGGCAGCACGATGCCCGGATCGTTGCCGCCGAGTTCGAGGGTGAGCCGCGGCAGGTTGGCGGCGCTCGACCGGACGATCGCCTGGCCGGTGCGGGTCGAGCCGGTGAACATGATCTTGTCGAAGGCCGGGTGGGCGGTCATCGCGGCGCCGAGGTCGCCGCTCCCGGACAGCACCGTCAGCACACCCTCGGGCAGCACCTGGTTGACGATCTCGGCGAGGGCGAGCACCGAGAGGGGCGTGTGCTCGGACGGCTTCATCACGACGGCGTTACCCATGCGCAGCGCGGGCCCGAGCTGCCAGGACGCGATGAGCGCGGGCCAGTTCCACGGGCCGATGGCGCCCACCAGACCCGCGGCGCGGTAGCTGAGGGTCGCCTGACCGGACTCGTCGTCGAGCACCCGCTCGGGTTCGAGCGGGGTGGCGGCGGCGGTGCGCAGCCAGGCGGCGACCCCGCCCGCCTCGAACCGGCTGCCCGGGCCGTTGAGCGGCTTGCCCTGCTCGCGGGTGACGAGGTGGGCGAGCGCTTCGGCGGACCGGTCCACGGCGTCGGCCGCCGCGTTCAGCAGCCGGGAGCGCTCCTCGTGGCCGAGCGCCTCCCAGGCGGGCTGCGCCGCGCTGGCGGCGGTGACGGCCCGCTCGAGGTCGTCAGGGCCACGTTCCGGCGCCCGGCCGATCACCTCACCGGTGGCGGGGTCGGTCACCGGAAGGCCACCGTCCGGTGTGGTCACCGCGGCCAGCAGGGTCTCGTAGGTCTCCATGTCCTCTCTCTTTCCTCGGGGGTCGAACGTGCGCCGCTCAGGCGGGGAAGGCCGAACGCGCCGAGTAGCCGAAGTCCACGGTCAGCGCGGTGCCGTGGATGCCCGCGGACCGCGGCGACGCCAGGTACAGCACGTGCTCGGCGACGTCCTCGGGCCGGTGGACGGGGTAGCCGGCGTCGGCGAAGCCGGTCCGGCCGAGGTCACCGCGGCTCATCGGCGTGTCCACGATCGAGGGGCAGACGGCGTTGACCCGCACCTGGCCCGCCGTCTCCACCGACAGGGCCCGCGCCAGCTGGACCACGGCGGCCTTCGCCGCGCAGTACGGGACCATTCCCGGGGCGGCGACCAGCGCCGAATCGCTCGCGACCAGCACCGCGCTGCCCAGCGGCGAGCGGCGCAGGGCCGGGAGCGTGTGTTTCAGCGTCAGGTACGCGCCCGTGACGTTCACGGCGAGGACGCGCTGCCAGTCGGCGAGGGACACCTGCTCCAGGCTGGTGCCGACCGGGCCGGAGATCCCGGCGCAGGTGACGACGACATCGATGCGGCCGAGCCGGTGCAGCGCCGACTCGGCGGCCGAGCGCACCGAGGTCTCGTCCGTGACGTCGGTGGTGGCCGCCATCGCCGGGACGGCCCGGCCGCGGAGCGCGTCCGCCTGTCGCTGTGCGCGGTCGCCGTCGAGATCGAGCAGCACGGGGGTCGCGCCCCGGTCCGCCGCCAGGCGGGCGACCGCGGCGCCGATGCCGCTCGCGGCGCCCGTGACGAGGACGACGGCGCCGTCGAGGTCGGGTGAGGTGGGCACGGTGGGCTCCATCGCGGGTGGGCGGTCGTCAGCCGAACGCCAGGGTGGGCACGTCGACGATGTGGGCGCCGCCGTCCACCACGAGCGTCGCGCCGTGCACGTACGCGGCGTCGGGTCCGAGCAGGAACGCCACCACACCGGCGATCTCCTCGGGTCGCGCGGGCCGCCCGAGCGGCACGTCGCGGGTCACCGTGGCGTAGGCGGAGTCGACGTCGGCCGCGCCGCCGCGCTCAACGAGCGTCCGCATCTCCTCGTCGGCCATCGGCGTGCGGACCCAGCCGGGACAGACGGCGTTGACCCGCACGTGGCGGCCGTAGTCGCGCGCGAGCGACCGCACGAGCCCGAGCAGCGCGTGCTTGCCGACCGTGTACCCGGCCGTCTCCGGTGCCGCCCGCAGGCCGGAGAGCGAGGAGACGACCACGATGCCGCCGCCCGACTCGGCCAGCGGCCCGAGCGCCTCGCGGGTGGTGACGAAGGCCGTGGTGAGGTTCGCGTCCAGGCTGGAGCGCCACGCCTCGTCGCTGGTGCGGCCGACCGGGTCGTAGCCGTGCCCGCCCGCGTTGGCGACGACGCCGTCGAGGCCGCCGTAACGCTCACCGATGGTCGCGACGACGCGCCGCATGGCTTCGCCGTCGGTGGCGTCGGCGGGCATCGCGACGATGCGCGGGTGCGCCGACGCGACCTCGTCGAGCGGTTCCCGGCGCCTGCCGGAGACGATAACGTCGGCGCCGTCGTCAGCCAGCCGGGTGGCGATCGCCGCTCCGATCCCGGTTCCGCCGCCGGTGACCAGATAGGTACTCACTGGCTCACCTCGGTGGCCGCGGGCAGGTGGGCGACGCGGTCGAGGTCCTGGTCGAGGGCGGCCCACACGGCCGGCCTGGAGCCGCGCAGCCAGAGCGCCACCAGGACGGCGAGGACGGCGGCGACCGGCAGCAGCCAGGGGAGCAGGGCGATGATCGGGCTGTCGCTGCCCGCGAGCTCGGGGAAGTTGCCGAACGCCAGCGCCGTGACGGCCCACAGGCCCAGCCCGCCGAGCAGCGGCAGCACGAACGTGGGCAGCCAGCGCGGGTCCCGCACGCGCCGGAAGTGCACGACGATCGCGGTCGCGGCGATCGCCTGGAGCACGACGATGCCGAGGGTGCCGATGCCGGTGAAGGCGGCGACGAGGTTCGCGATCGGGTCGAGGCCCGTGACCGCGTAGGCCATGGCGACCAGCGTCGCGAAGGTGAGCTGCGTGGTCGAGGCGACGACCGGAGCGCCGTTGCTCCGCCGGGTGCGCGCCAGCGGGCGGGGCAGCACCCCGGTGCGGCCCAGCGCGTACAGGTAGCGGGTCGCGGAGTTGTGCAGCGCGAGCAGCGCCGCGAACAGGCTGACCACGAGCAGCAGCTGCATCGCGTCGGTCATGCCGCCACCGAGGTACTCCGCCGAGACCGTGAAGACGAGGTCGCCCGCGGCGAGGTGCTCGAGCGCGATGTCGCCCGCCTCCCGCGCGCCGAGGGCGGAGACGATCGCCCAGGTGGTGACGGCGGCGAAGATGCCGATGAAGGTGATCGCCACGTAGGTGGCCCTCGGGATGGTGCGCTTCGGGTCGCGGGCCTCCTCGCTGAACAGCCCGGTGGCCTCGAAGCCGACGAACGCGTTGGCGGCGAAGAGCAGGCCGAGCCCGATCGAGCCGCCCAGGAACACCTCGGGCAGGAACGGCTCGAACGAGTAGCCCGTGGTGAACAGGATGGCGATGTCGAGGATGATCAGGATCGAGACCTCCAGCACGAGGGCGACCCCGAGCACCTTGGCCGAGATGTCGATGCCGCTGCGCGTCAGCAGCCACACACCGGCGACGGAGATCAGGCTCCACAGCCACCACGGCAGGTCGAGGCCGAACACGTCGGCGAACACGATCGAGGTGAAGAAGCCGCTCGTGCCGACCGCACCGGCGACGAAGCAGTTGTAGCCGACCATGGCGACGAAGGCGGCGACCACGCCCGCCGTCCGGCCGAGCCCGCGCACGACGTAGGCGTAGAACCCGCCCGCGTTCACCAGTTTCTTCGCCATCTGGGCGTACCCGACGGCGAAGAGGAGGAACACGGCGGTGGCGAGGAGGAACATCATCGGCGTCCCACCGCCGGCGCCGACGGCGATGCCGATACCGCCGATGACGATGATGCCGGTCAGCGGCGCGACGGCGGCCAGGACGAGGAACACGACCCCGGGGACGCCGAGATGCCCCTGAAGTCTCGTTTCTGGTGTGGACAACGGTCCGCTCCCTTGCGGTCAGGACGCCGTGGCGTCAGTGCGCGGTGAAGTTGAGGATGTCGGCGCGTGCTCCGACGGGGAAGTTCACGATCGAACCTTCGTCGAAGGTGTCGTTGCCAAAGATCTTGCCGTCGGTGCGCAGGCCGTCGAGATCGATGAGGACCAGGCCGAGGGTGGGGACGATCTTCTCCCGCCAGACGAAGAGGGTCAGCCGGTCCCGGATGGCGACGTGGTGGCACCGGTCGGTGTCGGCGAGTCCTTTCTCGACTCCGCGCAGGCAGTGCCACGTGTACAGGTCCGGGGTGAGGTAGATGTGTTCGTAAACCTCGTTCGGCGAGTACGTGTACCTGGTACGCAGGCCGACGAGGTCGGCCGTCGGCGCGTGCGGAACGGCCGCGGGCCCGTCGATTCCACCGTGGACGATGCGTGCCGTCACGCCGGTCGGCTCGGCTCCCCTGCGCACCCGGGTGTACGCGGCCTCCGCCCGCGTCGCGGCGTCCGGGAGCCGTCCCTCGACGAGCGTGGCCGCGCCGGAGCCGACGTCGAGGACGAACGTCGTGGACACCTCGTCGGCGACGCCGTCGACCAGGTAGACACCCGTCCGGATCGAGGTGACCCGGACGGGGACGTCGGTGTGGCCGCCCCAGGACGCGGTGCCCTCGCCGATCCGGAGGGTGACCGGCGCGTCGAGGCTCAGGGCGAACGTCCGCCCGGCGAGGTCGGTCGTCTCCTCGAGGACGTTCGCGTCGGGGGCGAACCCCTCGCCGAGGGCGCCGACCGGGATGAACGATTCGCTCATGGTTCTCCTCGTCTTCGCGTGGTGCGGCCGGATCCCGAGGACGGTAGGTATCCGTGCCGGGGATACCTAGGACACGAGTGCACGGGTCTTGTCCACGGCGGCGTTCCCGCGGCGCCCGCCGAGCCCGCGGGGTCGTCCGCGTTCACAGACAAGCGCCGCGCAGCCGGGTGCAAGACGGGGCGGCCGGATGGATCTCACGATGCCTGGCAATCGGCTGGCGCCCTCGCGACGGTGCGAGGCCGGCGTGGCAGCGTGGAGTAGGAGGTCAGGATGACCGCACGACCGAGGAACGTCCGGCGTCGCCGGTTTCTGCAGGGGGTCGGCGCCGGGATCGCGCTCGGCGCGTTCGGTGGCACGGCCCAGGCGGCGGCGCATCCCGGGCACGGCAACGCCTTCGGGCACGGCAAGGCGGATCTCGTGCTGTTCAACGGCGACATCCTGACCATGGAACGGGGACGCGGGCCCGCCGAGGCCATCGCCATCAAGGACGGCGTGGTCCAGGCCGTCGGGCGGACCCGGGAGCTGCGGCGCCTGGTGAACTCGCGGACCGAGGTGGTCGACCTTCGCGGGCGGACCGTGCTGCCCGGCATCAACGACGGGCACTTCCACCCGCTGGGCCTCGGGACGGGACAGCCTCCGCTGACGCTCGACCTCAGCCGGGACGCGGTCGGTTCCATCGCCGACATCCGCGACCTCGTCGCCGAGGCCGCGCGGGACAAGGAGCCGGGCGAGTGGATCCGCGGCTTCGGCTGGGACCAGGGTTACCTCGCCGAGGGGCGGTACCCGACCCGGCACGACATCGACGAGGTCTCGCCGGAGAACCCGGCGGCGCTCCGGGAATGGTCCGGGCACGCACTGTGGGTGAACTCGAAGGCACTCGAGCTCGCCGGCATCACGCGCGACACCCGGCCGCCGCTCGGTGGCGAGATCGTCAAGGACGGCGACGGGGAACCGACCGGGCTGCTGCTGGAAGGCGCCGCCGGTCTCGTGAACGCGGTCATGCCGGACTTCACCGAGGAGGAGAAGCGCCGGGGGATGCGGGTGGCGGTGGACATCATGCACCGGCACGGCATCACCTCGGTCACCGACGCCGGTATCGACCTGGGGTCCGTCCGGCGGTACCAGGAGATGCTGGAGTCGGGTGACATCCGCCAGCGCTGCACGATCATGATCGCCGCGTCCAGCGCGGGTGACCTGCGTGAGACGTTGCTGGCCGCCAGGGAGCTCGAGACCGATCCCGCGTGGCTGAACGTGAGCCAGGTGAAGATCTTCGCCGACGGGGTGCCGACCCAGGCCCGGACGGCGTGGGTCTCCGAGCCGTACGTCGGCGGCGGCCACGGCGGGCTGACGCTGCCCGGGGGGTCGGTGGAGGAGCAGCTGTCGATCCTGAACGGCTGGGTCATGACGGCGCACGAGCTGGGCTTCCAGGTGGGCACGCACGCGACCGGCGACCGGACCATCCACGCGGTCGTCGACGCCTACCAGGCGGCCGTCGAACGGTTCGGCGGCGCGGGGCTGCGGCACTACGTCATCCACGGGGATCTGACGAGCCCGGGCGACCTGCGGCGGATGGCCGACCTCGGCTTCGCGGCGAGCTTCAACCCGCAGATCAAGCGGTCGTTGTCCCACCAACTGGTCGACGTGCTCGGCCGGGAGCGCACGGACTACCAGTGGCCGTACCGCACCGCGCTCGACCTCGGCGTCTCGATCGCCAGTGCCTCGGACTCGCCCGTGGTGGGCATGCCGAACTTCCGCGCGGGGCTGGCGGCGATGCTGACGCGAAAGAGCCTGGCGACGGGCGAGGTGTTCGGAGCTGAGGAGATCATCGGCCTCGGCGAGGCCCTCGCCACCTACACGACCGCGGGCGCGTGGCAGGACCACGCCGAGCGCTGGAAGGGCACGCTCGGCAGGGGCATGGCCGCCGACCTCGTCGTGCTCGACGGGAACCTGCTCCGGACCCCGCACGAGGAGATCGTCGACCTGCCGGTCGGCATGACCGTCGTCGGCGGTGACGTGGTCTACGACGCCGCGACCGCCAAGCCGGTCCGGACCGCCTCGGCCGCGTCCGCGGCCAGCGGGCTCGCGCGGTACATGAGCACCGGCTGCTGCCACGGCTGAGGACTCCGTCGTTCCCGGCGCGCCCGGTGTCCACCGTGGACACCGGGCGCGTTGCCGGATGGCGAGGGCACACCACGACGTGGCCGGGACGACGGGTTCCCGGCGGCGGAGGTCGTCACGCCGTGCTCAGTCTCCGGGCGGATCCAGGACAGTCGCGATCAGCTGGGTGTCGGCGTACTCGGTGAGCTCGCGTATCCGGCCGTCGACCACCCGGCAGACCCAGCAGTAGGTGTTGTGGTACGGGGCGCCGCCCGTGGTGGTGTTCTGGCCGCGGGCCTCGACCACCACGAGGTCCCCCTCGGCGACGAAGCGATGGGCGACCACGACGGTTCTTCCCTGGAGCCGGGAGCCGAGCGGTCGCAGCAGCTCGTTCAGTACGGCCGTCCTGCCCGCGTACACGCCCGACCACGCGGTCGTGCCGATGACGGTCCAGCGGACGTCGTCGGCCAGGCAGTCGAGGAACGGCCTGGCCTGGAGCGCACACCAGGTCAAGAGCCGAACGGGTGCCGCCCGGGAGCACGGCGCTCGAGCCCGGCACGCCTTCCGATGCCTCGTCACCTGAGGTCACCGCCTGGGTATGGACAGTGAGGACCACGCTCACGCTCGGGACACGCACAGTTGACCAGGAGCCAGCGACACTAGTCCTTTTGCACTAAATCATCAAAAGAACGTCTCAAATGTGCAGAAGTGTCTTCCGCTGTGCGTCGATCGGAGTAAGGATGCGGGTCGTCGGGGGTGCACGTCTTCAAGGAGGAAGAATGTCCTTACGCTCGCGTCCTCGGCGCAGAAGAGGTCTGGTCGGCCTCCTCTGCACCGCGGTGCTCGGTTCCCTGGTCGCACTCCTGCCACCGTCCGCCGCCGCGCAGGCCGACCTCCCGCCGCAGGAGCCCGGCGTCACGCTGCGCACGTACGACGTCCAGGTGCCCCTGAGCGAGATCTGCACCATCAAACCGGGACAGACCCCGAACGTCGACAAGCTCATGCCGGTGATCGACTGGCGCACGGCCGACGACTTCGGCTTCGAGAGCAACTTCGTCTCCCACGCCATCGCCAACCTGAACGTCCCGGTCGACGGCACCTACACCTTCCGGCTGACCAGCGACGACGGCTCCCGGCTCTACATCGACGACCAGCTCGTCGTCGACAACGACGGCCTGCACGCGGAGGAGCCGAAGGACGGTTCCGTGGAGCTCACGGCCGGCTACCACTCGCTGCGGATCGAGTACTTCGAGGCAGGCGGCGAGCAGGTGCTCCAGCTCGCCTGGCGGACCCCCGGCGCGGCCGACTTCGCCGTGGTGCCCAACTCGGCGCTCAGCACGGAAGCCGACGTCGTCCGGGTGACCGCACCCGGCCGCAAGGAGTGCGAGGGCGTCACCGACACCCCCGGCGACGGGCTCCCGCTCAACGACGTGAACCCGAACTACACGCTGACGAACCTGCGCCCGGACGGCTTCGAGCCGCAGGTGTCCGCCATGGACTGGACCAAGGACGGCCGCCTCGTCATCGCCACCTGGGGCGGCAGCCAGACCGCCCAAGGTGAGGTGTTCATCCTGGACGGTGTCACGGGCCAGACCGACCCGAGCCGCGTCACCTACAAGAAGGTCGCGAGCGGACTGCGTGAGCCGATGGGCCTCGCGGTCGTCGACGGCACGATCTACGTGTCGCAGAAGCACGAGCTCACCGAGCTGCGCGACACCGACGGCGACGAGGTCGCCGACGAGCACCGGACCGTCGCGACCTGGCCGTTCGGCGGGAACTTCCACGAGTTCGCGTTCGGCCTGCTGTACCGGGGCGGGCACTTCTACCTGAACCTGTCGGTCGCCATCGACTACGGCGGCGCGACGACGAACCCGCAGCCCGCGCCCGACCGCGGCACCACCATCAAGGTCGACCGGCGGACGGGCGAGGTGGAGTACCTCGCGGGCGGCCTGCGCACGCCGCACGGCATCGGCTGGGGTCCCGGCAACAACCTGTTCGTGACCGACAACCAGGGCGGCTGGCTGCCCGCGTCAAAGCTCGTGCACATCAAGCAGGACCGGTTCTTCAACCACTACACCAACCCCGAAGGCCCGTTCGACGACAACCCCGTCACCAAGCCGGTGCTGTGGCTGCCGCAGAACGAGATCGCGAACTCGCCTTCCATGCCGGTCATGCTGAAGTCCGGGCCGTTCCAGGGGCAGCTGCTGATCGGTGACGTCACCTACGGCGGGCTGCAGCGCGCGTACCTGGAGAAGGTGCACGGCGAGTACCAGGGCGCGGTGTTCCGGCACACCCAGGGCCTCGAGTCCGGCATCACGGAGACAACCATCGGGCCGGACGGCGCGGTCTACGTCGCGGGCCTCGGCGCCGGTGGCAACTGGGGACAGGCGGGCAAGCTCACGTACGGCCTGCAGAAGCTGACCCCGAACGGCGCCAACACGTTCGACATGAAGTCGATGAAGGCGACCCGTGACGGTTTCCGGATCACCTACACGAAGCCGCTGTCCGAGGAGACGGTCGCGAAGCTGGCCGACAGCTACCAGGTCCAGCAGTGGCGCTACGCGCCGACGGAGGCGTACGGCGGGCCGAAGGTCGACCAGGAGACCCTGAGCGTCTCCGGCGTGCAGGTGTCCGATGACCGGATGTCCGTCACGCTGCGCGTGGACGGCCTGCAGCGCGACCGGGTGGTGCACCTGCGTTCCCCGCGCCCGTTCGCGGCGGCCGACGGCTCGGAGTTGTGGAGCACGGAGGCGTGGTACACCCTCAACGCGATCCCCGGAGCGCAGGAGGACCAGGTGTTCTACGAGGCCGAGGAAGGCCGCCGCGAGGGCGGTGCCGGGGTGAACACCGACCACCGCGGCTACTCGGGCGTCGGGTTCGTCGACCGGTTCGGCAACGCGGGCGCGTCCACCACCATGCACGTCGAGGTCGGCAACACGGCTGACTACGACATCGGCCTGCGGTACTCCAATGGCCCGCACCCGTTCTCCGGCGAGAAGTCCGTGAGCATGTACGTCAACGGGGAGAAGGTGCGGCAGGTGGCGCTCCCGACCACGGTGACGTGGGAGGAGTGGGCCACGAAGACCGAGCGGGTGCGCCTGCACCAGGGGATGAACACCATCCAGTACCGGGTCGACGAGGGCGACACCGGGCACGTCAACCTCGACCTGATCAGCGTGCGTGAGGCGGGGGAGCGGATCACCCTGTTCGACGGCGGCGATCTCACCGAGTGGCAGCACACCGACGGCCGGCTCGCGAGCTGGCCACGGGTCGGTGACGGTGCCATGGAGGTCTGCTGTGGTGACCTGCGTACGAAGGACGCGTTCGGTGACTTCCGGCTGCACGTGGAGTTCAAGGTGCCGCAACTGCCGCCGGACGTGACCGGGCAGGACCGCGGCAACAGCGGGGTGTACCTGCAGGAGCGGTACGAGATCCAGATCCTCGACTCCTACGGCGACACCACGCTCGCGAACAACGAGGCGGGCGCGATCTACAACCAGAAGGCGCCCGACGTGAACGCCGCGACACCGCCGGAGACCTGGCAGACCTACGACATCACCTACCGCGCGGCCCGGTACGACGCCGCGGGGAACAAGGTCGAGGACGCCCGGGTGACGCTGGTGTGGAACGGCACGGTGGTGCACGACAACGTGGCCATCACCGGACCGACCGGCGGCAACATCCCGGAGGGCCCAGCGACGGGCGCGATCCGGTTGCAGGACCACGGTAACCCCGTGCAGTACCGCAACATCTGGATCGAGCCGCTGAGCTGACGGCGGTGGGGCCCGGCCAGCAGGCCGGGCCCCACCCCTGCTGCCCCGCCGCGGGTGGTCGCTCGCACCCGATGGACCCCGATCGCACGCCGGCCGGGGTCCTGTGGCTGGACGGCGGCCGCCCTCAGTCCGGCACTCACCACTCGCGGGCCGCGATTGTGGTGCGACCTCGCCGAATCAGCGGACACACCGACCCCCACACCAGTCATTCGTGCTCCTCGATACGCGTCGGATCGACCGGTGCGCCGACGCGGCAGCGGCGGGCAACTTTGCTCGGCACGACCCCGGCTCTCAGCCTCCGGGAAGCACGGGCAGCGAGGGGGCTGCCGAACCGCCCGGTTGCTGTTGTCCACCGGCCGAAGGGTCGATCTTGAGTATCGCCAGCTGAGCCAGCCGCATCAGCGGTTGCGTGAACTGCCCCTCGTCGAGCCCGTCGTGGTTGTAGTGGAACGTGACCGTCACGTTGCGGTAGAGAATGGACAGCTGGGCGGCGGCGACCCCGCCACTGCTGCCCTCGATCTCACGGAACCGGTCGTCGTTCGCGTTGGGAACCCCGATCGCGCTACCGGGCTTGCGGCGCAACTCCTCCTTCGCGTTGTCCACACCCGACTGGGCACGGTAGGCGCCTGGATGGTCGGCCTTGTGCAGTCGTGTCGTCACCGAGAGGTGTGCCGCGGGCTGCCCTTCGTCCCGGTAGGTGTCCAGATTGGAGTACATGCACTGCGCGTCTTTGGCGTAGTCCTTGTCGCCGCTGAGCCCACCGCCGCCCTCGGTGGTGAAGGTGCCGGGGACAAGGTGGCTGATCTCGTTCTCGGTGAACATCCCGCAGCCCATCGGCGCATCCGCGAGGTCGAGGGAGGTGTCGAGAGGGGGCGGATCGTCGGAGTCGCTCAGGTACCAGAGCCAGTACCCGCCGAACGCCAGGCCGAGTACGACGATGGTGGCGAGAACGCCGATGAGGATCCCGCCCTTGCGCCCGCGCTTCTGCTTCGGAGCCCCCGGAGGCGCGCCCTGCCGGTAGTGCTGCTGGTCAAGGTGCGGAGGGTACTGCCGGCCCTGCTGGTACTGCTGGTACTGCTGGGCGTAGTGCTGTTGGTACTGGGGATTCCACTGGCCCGGATTCGGCTGCTGTCCAGTCCCCATGTCCCCCCGCCCCATGTCCACCGAAGAGAATGCCCGCCGTTCCCTGGACCGGCAGGCTCACCGCAGGCCGCCCCTCGCGGCCGGACCTCCGCTGCCGCAAGGCTAGATCGCCTGCGACTCCCCGCTGTCAGGTGAACACCCGACAACGGGGTCACGGTTCGGTGTCCTCGGCGAGGTCTGCCGAGACCGGCGACCGCCTCGCCCGGCCGTCCTCGATCCCGTCGGCGGGAAGCGGAACGACAGCAGGCCGCCCTGGCCGCGATGTGCGCGTCAGGGCCGCGAACCCCGTCGGCCGCTCGTCCACGGCGCGGCCCGACCCATCGACCGCCCCCGGCCGGGCGCCGTCGTTCAGGGTGTGTGTCCGGTGGCGAGGCGCCGGGCCGCGGTGACCACCGCGGCCCGGCGCTGCGCGACGTCGGCGGCACCGGTCCCAGTGGTCATGCGTGCGATGTGCGGCGCGGCGTGCCACCAGGCCGCCAGCGCCATGATCGAGAACAGCAGGGCGCCCGGGGCGAGATCGGCGCGCAGGACGCCGTCGGCCTGGGCCTTGGCGAACCGCTCGACCTTGGCCCGGTAGTACTCCGATCGCGCGGCCTCGTCGACGACCTCGCCGGATGTGGTCAGGCCCTCCCAGAGCAGGAGCCGGACGAGCTCGGGGTGAGCCACGTGGTAGTCGAAGATCCGGCCCGCGTAGTCACCGACGGGATCGTGGTGTGCCGGGTCGAAGACGACGGATCCGGCGATTCGCTCGCTCTCGGCCGCGAGCACTCTGGTGAACAGGGCGCGTTTGTCGCCGAAGTAGTTGTAGATCCGCTCCTTGTTGATTTTGGCGCGCCTGGCGATCCGGTCGATCGTGGTGCCGGTGGGTCCGTACTCGGCGAACTCCTCCAGCGCCGCGTCGAGGATCTTCTGCTTCGTTGCGGCGGTGTCCCAGGCCATGAGGACAGCATAATTCCAACTTGCGCGTTGGAGACAGCATGTGGCATATTTCCAACGAAATAGTTGGACTTCGCTGGGAGACATCTGATGCTCACGTCCCATCCGACCGGCCTGGTCCGGGCCGCCGCGCTGCCGAGTGGCCGGATCAGGAGCGTTGCCGGCACGGTCGGTGTCCTGGTCGCGGCGGTGTTGCTCGCCGTCTCGCACATCTACGTCACGATCCCGCTCGTCCCGGCCGTTGCGGGTGAGTACGCCACGACCGTGGCCGCCGCGGGCTGGATCGGCAGCGGCTTCGGTTTCGCGTTCGCCGTGGGCAACCTGGTGTTCCCGACGGTCTCCGACTTCGTCGACCCGCGCCGCGTGATGGCACTGGGGCTCCTGGCCGTTGCCGGCACCGGAGTGGTCGCCGGGCTGGCCCCGAACCTGACCATCCTGATCGCCGCCCGCGCCGTCCAGGGGTTCGTCGCGCCGGCGGTGCCCCCCGTCGCACTGGCCTACCTACCGCGGGTCGTACCCGACCGGTTCCGGGCAATGGCCCTGGCCGTGCTCTCGAGTTGCTTCCTCCTGTCGGGCATCCTGGGGCAGGCGTGGTCGTTGTCGATCGGTGCCGCCTTCGGGTGGCGCTGGTCGCTCGGCGGGCTGGTGCCGCTGCTGGTCGTCGTCGCGGCCCTGGTCATGATGCTGCCCGCCGCCTCCCGGCCCGCCGCGCCGGGATCGTTCCGCACGGTGCTCGGCACGCTGGCGGGCATGCTCCGCAAGCCGCAGATGCTGGCCGCCTACACCGGGGCGGTGGCCTTCCTGCTCACGTTCGTCGGCATGTACGTCGCGCTCCAGGCCTCGAGTGCCGAACTCGGTGCGGCCGATCCCGTCACCGGCTTGCTGCTGCGCCTGCCCGGACTCCCGGGGATCGTGGTGGGCCTGTTCGGCGGCTTGTTCATCGGCCGCTGGGGTCCACACCGGACCGGGGCCGGGGCGTTCCTGGTGGCGGCCGCCGGTCTCGGCATCGAAGCGGCGGGCGGCCCGTTGTGGCTGGTCCTGACCGGCAGCGCGGTGTTCGTCGCCGGACTCGCCGTCGCCGTCCCCGCGGCGGTCACCCTCGTCGGTATCGCCAGCGGACCCGCACGGGGTGCCGGGATGGCCGGGTACGCCTTCCTCGTCGGCGCAGGCGCCAGCCTCGGGCCGTTGCTCGCCGGTGCGCTCACCGGCGCCGGGTTCGCCGTGACCTGCGGGGTGCTGGCCGTGATCCTGCTCGTCCCGGCCGCGGCGTTCGGCGCCTCGCGGCGGGCGAGCGCCTGACCGCACGGCTCGGCATCACGAGTCTCCCGCTGCCCGGCGCAGTGCCGCCACAACGGCGTCGACACTCGCCGCCCGTTCCGGCCTCGTCGCCACCACGGCGGTCCGGCCCAGCCAGGCGGGGTCGTCGACCGGGACGGTCACCACGCCGGCCGGCACGCCGGTCGCGGCGATTGCCGGCACCACCGTGATGCCCAGGCCCGCGGCGACCAGTCCGAGGCGCGCGTGCCACTCCCGCATCGTGTAGGCGATGCGCGGGTGTTCCAGACTGGGCCACGCGCCGAACTGCGGTTCGCCCCTCAGCCCTGTCCCGACGACCCATTCCTCGTCGGCCAGCTCGGTCACGCGGACCCGGGCGCGGTTCGCCAGCCGGTGGTCACGGGCGACCGCGACGAGCAGACCGCCCTCGGACAGCCGGGACTGGCGCAGCCCGGTCAGATCGTACTGGGGCAGATCGGGCCCGAGCGCGATCACCGCGACGTCGATCCGCCTGGCCCGCAACTGACGTAGCTGCGCGGGTGTGGACGCTTCGCGCAGCTCGACCCTGAGTCCGGGATGGTCCCGGCGCAGCTCGGCGACCGCCCGTGGTGCCAGCGTCCACATCGCGGTGGGGAAGGCGCCGAGGGCCACGCGCCCGGCGAGCCTGTCGGTCAGCTCGGCGAGATCCCGGTCGACAGCGTCGAGTTCGCTCAGCACCGTCGCCGCGCGCCGGGCCACCGCGGTCCCGGCCGGAGTCGGCAGCACGCCACGGGCGCCTCTGACGAACAGGGGCACGCCCGCGGCGGCCTCGGCGGCGGCGACCTGCCGGGAGACCGCCGACTGGGTGTATCCGAGCAGGTCGGCGGTCGCGGTGAACGAACCCGTGCTGACCACGGTGTGGACCACCCGCAGCGTGGTCACGGTGAACTCGGCCATACCCCATCCTGAGCCATGCGAACCGCTCATGTCTTGTGTGCGAAAGATTCGCTGGTGGAATGGCCTTCCGCGGCCACACGATGGTCGTGTCACCACGGCACGACTGTTGAGGGAGTCCCATGCACAAGACCTGGTTCATCACCGGAGCGTCCCGCGGGTTCGGCCGTCTGTGGGCCGAGGCGGCGCTCGAACGTGGCGACCACGTGGCCGCCACCGCGCGCGACGTGGCCGCGCTCGAACCGCTCGCCGCGCGGTTCGGCGAAGCCCTGGTTCCGGTCCGGCTCGACGTCACCGACCGGGAGGCCGTGTTCGATGCCGTCGCCTACGCCGCCGAACGGCTCGGCCGGCTCGACGTCGTCGTGAACAACGCGGGCTACGGGCACTTCGGCATGGTCGAAGAGCTGACCGAGTCCGAGCTACGGGCCCAGCTGGAGACCAACTTCTTCGGCACGGTGTGGGTGACGCAGGCGGTCCTTCCCGTGTTGCGGGCACAGCGATCCGGCAGGATTCTGCAGGTCACCAGCGAGGGAGGCGTCCGCGCCTACCCCGGTATCGGCGCGTACCACGCATCCAAGTGGGCGGTGGAGGGCCTTTCGGAGTCGCTCGCCCAGGAGGTGGCGGTCTTCGGCATCGGCGTCACCAACGTCGAACCCGGGCCGTACGCCACGGAGTTCGCCGGGAGCCTGAGCCTGCGCGCCAGCCAGCAGCACCCCGACTACGACGACGTTCGCGTCTCGACCGCGCCGCGGTTCGAGATCGGCGACCCGGAAGCCACCCGGTCGGCGATTCTCGCGATCGCCGACGCCGAACACCCTCCGCTGCACGTCTTCCTCGGCAAGCCCCTCGCCGACGTCGAAGAGATCTATGCCGAGCGACTGCGTACCTGGCGCGAGTGGCAACCGGTCGCGTTGGCCGCTTTCGGCGACCCCGGGCGGGGCGACGCGGAATCCGCCGCCTGAGCTGGGTGGCGGGCCGAGGCCCGCCGGCGTGGTGCACGCCCACGTCGTCGGGCTGGCGATCGTGAAGCCGGTCGCGGCCGCGATGACGTGCGGAGATGCGGCGGGCGCGGGCTGCGGGAAGGCCCACCGCGCCCGCCGCTACCTGCCGGTGCGTTCGCGGTGCTTGCATCCCGGCCAGCAGCAGGGCCTGCGCTGGCCCTCCAGGAGCTCCTCCTGGGTCCGGCGGATGCGCCGTTCCCGGGTCGTCTGCTGCTTGGCATCCTCGACCCAGCAGATGAACTCGTTGCGGGCCAAGGGGGTGATGTCGTTCCAGGCGTCGAGTGCCGTGGTGTCGGCGATCAGCGCCTGGCGCAGGTCCGCGGGCAGGGCGTGCACCACCCCACCTGGCACTCGCTGGCTGCTCATCGGGCCATGGTAACGAGACGAAGCCGAGCCGTTCACCATCCCGCTGAACCGGGTCCGCACCGCCGGACTCCGCCGCGGGCGCGCCAGGCCACAACAGACAGTGCACGAGACCGGCTGAAACCAGAAAGACCGCAGGTCAACCGGAAAGTTGATCTGCGGTCTGATGGTGCGCCATCAGGGACTCGAACCCCGAACCCGCTGATTAAGAGTCAGCTGCTCTGCCAGTTGAGCTAATGGCGCTCTGCTTGAGAACCGCGTGATGTGGTCCCCCTCAACGACGAGTGAAACTCTAGCACGGGCCTCCGGGGCCGCTTTCCGGCACCCCCGTCCGGCGGGGAGTGGGGCCGGGCTCCGCTGGGTAGGCGTTCCGGATGGAACGTGCGGACCGGGACTAACACCCCAGACACAACTTGGCTACTTCTACACACAGTAGGCACGGTTCCCGGCAGACTGTCACGCGTCTGGGGTATCCGCGTACGAACGGATGGTGATATGCGGAGTCGGGGAGCATTGACACCTCGTCTGGGGGTCCGGCTGGCGGCGCTGCTGCTGGCGGGGGGTGTACTGGCCGGCGGGTGCACGTCCGCGGCGAGCGAGGCGCCCGCTCCGAAACCGGCGGAGAGCACCTCCAGCACCACGCCGCCGCCGGAGCCGGCCGAGATCGCGCTGTCGGTCAAGGACGGCGCCACCGGAGTCGCACCGGGGCAGCGGTTCACCGCCACCGTGACCAACGGCACCATCGAGTCGGGTTCCCTGGTCGGCGCCGACGACACGGTGGTCGACGGGGGCAAGCGGCCCGACGGCTCGGGCTGGACCTCCACCGAGCCGCTCGGCTACGGCAAGACCTACACCCTGAAGGCGAAGGCGACCGGCGCCGACGGCAAGCGGGTCACCGCCAGTTCGACGTTCACCACGGCCGTGCCCGACCGGCAGCTGTCCGTGTCGATCAACGTGCAGGACGGGGAGACCGTCGGCGTCGGCATGCCGGTGATCTTCACGTTCAGCGGTTCCGTGCCCGACCGCGCGGCCGCCGAGAAGGCCCTGCGGATCGAGACCCGGCCGGACACGAAGGGCGCGTTCCACTGGTTCAGCGACCAGCAGGTGATCTGGCGGCCGAAGGAGTACTGGCGGTCCGGCACCAAGGTCACCGTCGAGGCAGAGATCTACGGCAAGCACTTCGGCCAGGGCACCTACGGCCAGCAGGACGAGGCACTCGACTTCACCGTCGGGGAGAAGCTCATCGCCATCGCCGACGGCCAGTCGCACCAGATGAAGGTGCTGGTGAACGACAAGGTGGTCCGCACCATGCCGCTGTCGATGGGCAAGCCGTCCAGCTCGACGCCGAACGGCCACTACACCGTGATGAGCGAGCACGTCGGCTACACGATGGACTCCAGTACCTACGGTGTCCCCACCGACAGCGCCGACGGCTACGAGACATGGGTGCAGTACGCGGTACGGCTGTCCTACAGCGGCATCTTCTACCACTCCGCGCCGTGGTCGGTGGGCGACCAGGGCCACCGCAACGTCAGCCACGGCTGCCTGAACCTGTCCACCGAGAACGCCGCCTGGCTGATGGACCGGTCGAAGCGCGGCGACATCGTGACCGTGCGCAACGGCGGTGCGCAGGTGCTCGAGCCCACCGACGGCTGGAGCGTGTGGCAGATGTCGTGGCAGGAGTGGCGCTCGGGCGGCAGCGCCTGACGGCTCCGCGAGTCCCCTGTTCCAGCACAGTGAAGGCCACCTTCAGTGCGTTCAACGTTGGGAAGGTGGCCTTCACTGCGTGAGCGGGGGACTCGCGCGCGGCCCGCATCCGCCTGGGGATGGCCGGGCGCTACGCTGCGGTCTCCGTCTCGGACACGGGAGGTCGCGTGGAACCACTCCGGATCGGCGTGCTGGGCGCCGCCCGCATCGCCGGGGTCGCGCTCGCCGGGCCGGCCAAGGAGATCGGTCACCGGCTGGTCGCCGTCGCGGCGCGGGACCGGGCCAGGGCCGAGGAGTTCGCGCGCGGGCACGGCGTCGAGCGGGTCCTCGACTCCTACGCCGCCGTCGTCGCCGACAGCGAGGTGGAGGTCGTCTACAACCCGCTGGCCAACGCGCTGCACGGGCCCTGGAACCTGGCGGCCGTCACGGCAGGCAAGCATGTCCTGACCGAGAAGCCGTTCGCCGCCAACGCCGACGAGGCGAGCGAGGTCCGCGCGGCCGCGGAGCGGGCAGGGGTGGCGATCATGGAGGCGTTCCACTACCACTGCCACCCGCTCCTGCACCGCCTGCACGAGCTGCTGGCGTCCGGGGAGCTGGGTGAGCTGCGCACCGTCGAGGCCGACATGTTCATGCCCGCACCCGGCGACACCGACCCCCGGTGGTCCCTCGAACTCGCCGGTGGCGCGCTCATGGACATCGGCTGCTACAACCTCCACCTGCTCCGCGGCCTCGCTCCCTGGGCCGGGGGAGCGCTCCGGCTGGTGGCGGCCAGGGGAGGCGAGCGGGCCGGGCGTCCCGGTGTCGACGAGTGGCTGGACGCCGACCTCGAGTACCCGGGTGGCGCCACCGCCCGCGCTCGCTGTCACATGGCCGCGGACGGCTGGCGCTTCGCCTGCCGGATCGTCGGCAGCCGGGGCGAGGCGTTCGTGCCGGAGTACGTCCGGCCGCACCTGGACGACCGGATCGTCGTCACGACGCCCTCGGGTTCCCGCGTCGAACGGCTCGGGACCCGGCCGTCGTACTCCTACCAGCTGGACGCGTTCGCCGCGCACGTGCGCGAGGGCGCCCCGCTGCCGGGCGGCGCCGAGGACGCGGTGGCCACGATGCGGCTCGTCGACGACTGCTACCGCGCGGCCGGGTTCGGCCCGCGTCCCCGGCTGGCCTGATCGGGTGCGCCGGTTCTGTCGGGGCGCGGCGCTATGGTCGCCCGATGAGTGATCGGCACGGGATCGCGGTGCTGGACGCACCGACCAACCTGGGGCTGCGCCCGCCCGAGGAGGGCTCGGTGCCCGGTTGCGCCAAGGCACCCGGGATGCTGCGGGACTTCGGGTTGCTGTCCCGTCTCGGGGCACGCGACGCGGGGGTGCTGACCCCGCCGAGGTACCGGCCGGCCTGGACGCCGGGCACGGTGCGCAACGAGCGGGCCATCGCGGCCTACTCGACGGCGCTCGCCGAGCGGGTGGCGGCGCTCCGGGACCGTGGCGAGTGGCCGCTGCTCCTCGGCGGCGACTGCAGCGTGCTCCTCGGTCCCGCACTGGCCTTGCGCCGCGCGGGCCGGTACGGCGTCGTCTACCTCGACGCGCACCTCGACTTCCGGCACCCCGGCAACAGCACCGGGGTCGGCGCCGCGGCCGGGGAGGGCCTGGCGCTGCTCACCGGGCGCGGCGGCGCACTCGCCGAGATCGGCGGCGCGAAGCCGTACGTCCGGCCCGAGGACATCGTCGCCGTCGGCTTCCGGAGGGGGGACGAGTACACGGACGAAGCCGCCGCGGCCGGGATTCACCTGCTCGACGCGCCGACGGTCCGGGCCGACCCCGCCGCGGCCGCCGCCCACGCCGTCGAGCTGGTCACGGCGCGCGGGCTCGACGGCTTCTGGGTCCACCTCGACGTGGACATCGTGGACGGCGAGCTCCTCCCGGCGGTCGACAGCCCCGAGCCCGGCGGGCTGACCTGGGACGAGCTCACCGCGGTGCTGCGCCCGCTGCTGGCCGTCCCGCGGGCGGCCGGGCTCAACGTCGGCATCTACGACCCCGACCTGGACCCCACCGGCACCGGCGCGCGGGAGCTGGTCGAGGTGCTCGCGGCCGCGGTCAGCCGGTGGTGACGGAGGCGCCGTACTCGTCGTGCAGCCGCCACCACGTGTAGGGCGCCGTCTGGGGGGTGCCCTCCGGCGAGTCCTCCCAGGTCTCCTGCCTGCCGAGCGGGGTCAGGTCGAGGAAGGTCCAGCCGCTGCCGAGCCGCTCGACGCCCCGCCCGGTCGTGAAGTACGTGCGGTAGACCGTGTCGCCGTCGCGGAGGAAGACGTTGAGGCCGAACCCGTCCCCGGCGTCCATGTCGTCGTTGAAGTCGTTGCCCAGCGACGAGTACCAGGGGAGCGGCCAGCCCATCCGGCGCTGGAACGGCAGGATCTCCGCGAGCGGGCCGCGCGAGACCAGCGCCATCGACGTGTCCCGGGCGTGCAGGTGCGCCAGGTGGCCGACGTTGTCGGTGAACATCGAGCACCCCGAGCAGTACTCGCCCGCGCCGTGCCACATGAAGCAGTAGGTGATGAGCTGGCGCCGCCCCTCGAACAGGTCCAGCAGGGTCGCCGGCCCGCCGGGCCCTTCGAACACGTACTCCTTGTCCACCCGGACCATGGGCAACCGCCGCCGCTCGGCGGCCAGCGCGTCCAGCTCGCGGGTGAGCCGCTTCTCCTTCGCCAGCAACGCTTCTCGCGCTTCCCGCCACTCCCCGGGCGAGACGACCCGCCGATGTGTCACGGTCACTCCTCCGCTCCTCGCTGAGTTCCCTCAAGAAACTGATTGCCCTGACCGTAACACGGGAAGTTCCCTGAGGGAACCCATCGATCCGCGCGCGCCCGCCCGCGCGCGACGCACCGAATGTGGCATCGGGTGCGCTGGACGCACCGAATGCCACATTGGGTGCGGCCAGGGGTGGGTGGCGGCTACCGCTCCCGGAGTGCGGGAAGGACCGACTCGCCGTAGGTCCGGAGGGTGCCGTGCGGGTTCGTACCGGACACGTTCATCAGCACGATCGCCGTCGCGCCGAGCTCCCGCAGCCCCTTGATCTTGCGGACGTGGTCCTGCGGATCGGCCGAGAACAGGCCCATCGCCTTGAACTTCAGGTCCGACACCTCCGACCGGCCGTTCTCCTGGATCCGGCCCGGCTCGTGGATGTCCTCCCGGTAGTGGTCCTTGACCAGGATCGGCTTCCACTCCCTGGCACCGTCGAGCGCCGCCTCGTCGGTGTCGTCGACCGCGGCGATGCCCTGCAGGACGATCTCGCCCGGCTCACGGCCGGCCCGCTCGCAGGAGCGCCGGTAACCCGCGATCACGGCGGGAGCCGCGGACGGATCGGCCAGCGTCCACACACCGTCGGCCTGCCTGCCCGCGATCTCCGCCGCCTGCTCGCCGAACGCGGACAGGAAGATCGGCGGCCTGCGGTCGGGCACCTCGTACAGTCGCGCGCCGACGGTGCGGAACCAGCGGCCCTCGAACGTCACCGTCTCGCCGTCGAGCAGGCGCCGGATGATCGTCAGCGCCTCCTCGGTGCGGCCGAGCTGCTCCGCGGGGGAGGGCCAGTCCATCCCGGCGGGAACCTCGTTCATCGCCTCACCGGAGCCCGCGGCGAGGAACGCCCGCCCCGGGTACATCGCTTCCATGGTCGCGACCTGCTGGGCGACCACCGCCGGATGGTAGCGATGGCTGAGGCTCGTCACCGCGGGCCCGAGCGACACGCGGCTGGTCACCTGCCCGGCCGCACCCAGCCACACCCAGGGGTTCGCGCAGTGCGCGGGCGCCGGGTCCCCCGGCTCCCACCACGGCGCCAGGTGGTCGCTGCAGCAGACCAGGTCGAACCCGGCGTCCTCGGCCTCCCGCGCCTGTCGCAGCAGATCGTTGGGTCCGAATCGTTCATGCGCGAGCGCCACTCCGTAGATGACGTCGTCGGGTTGACGCCGCCGCGCCCACAGCACGCTTCGCACAGACTCCAGCACACTCATACCGGGTGCCTACCCGCGCCCGCGCCACCCAAACAGCCCGATCCGCGCGCCGCCGGGTGTGATGAGCCTAGGCGGGCAGTCGCTCCCGTTGTGCACGGCGCACGTACCGCCTGGCCAGTGGCCACAGCAGGATCAGCGCGATCACCGAGTAGACCACATAGGACACCGGCCCGCCGATGAGCCCGGACAGGTCGCCCCCGGACAGCTGGAGCGCCATCCGGCCCTGCCGTTCCGCCATCGGTCCGAGGATGACCCCGATGATGAGGGGAAGCACCGGAAGGCCGAAGCGGCGCATGCCGAACCCGATGAGCCCGAGGAGCAGCAACAGGAACAGGTCGATCGCCTGGGCGTTCACGGCGTAGGCGCCCATGGAGGCGAAGAACAGGATTCCCGCGTACAGATAGGGACGCGGGATCCGGAGCAGCTTCGCCCACACCGGCGCCAGCGGGAGGTTGAGCACGAGCAGCAGCAGGTTGCCGATGAACAGGCTCGCGATCAGCGTCCAGACCAGTGTGGACTCCCGCTCGAACAGCAGCGGGCCCGGCTGGATCCCGTACGACTGGAACGCCGCGAGCATGATCGCCGCGGTGGCGTTCGTCGGCAGCCCGATCGCCAGCATCGGTACCAGGGTTCCCGCCGCCGAGGCGTTGTTGGCCGCCTCCGGCCCGGCGACACCCTCGATGGCGCCCTTGCCGAACTCCTCGGGGTGCTTGGTCAGTTTCCGTTCGGTCACATAGGACAGAAATGTCGGTATCTCCGCGCCACCGGCCGGGATGGCGCCGAACGGGAAGCCGAACGCGGCGCCGCGCAGCCACGGCTTCCACGACCGGCCCCAGTCCTTGCGGCCCAGCCACGGCTGACCGACCGGGATCACCTCGCCCGCCTTGCGGCGCAGGTGCGCGGCCACCCACAGCGCCTCGCCGACGGCGAAGATCCCGACGGCCACCACCACGACGTCGATCCCGTCGGCCAGCTGCGGTATGCCGAGCGTGAGCCGTTGCTGCCCGGTGACCAGGTCAATGCCGATCAGGCCGATCACCAGGCCGAGCAGCAGCGAGGCGAAGCCCCGCACCCGCGACGAGCCGAGCACCGCGGTGACGGCGATGAACGCCAGCACGATGATCGCCAGGAAGTCGGGAGCGCCGAGGCTGATCGCGAACGAGACCACGGCGGGCGTCACCAGCACCAGCAGCAGGGTGCCGATGGTGCCCGCGACGAACGAGCCGATGGCCGCCGTCGCGAGCGCCTGCGCGGCCCGGCCCGCCTTCGCCATCCTGTTGCCTTCGAGCGCCGTGATGACGGACGACGACTCACCCGGGGTGTTCAGCAGGATCGACGTGGTGGAGCCACCGTACATGCCGCCGTAGAAGATGCCGGCGAACATGATGAACGCCTGGGTCGGGTCCATGCCGTAGGTGATCGGCAGCAGGAGAGCCACGGTCATCGCGGGGCCGATGCCGGGCAGCACGCCCACCGCCGTGCCCACCGTCACGCCGACGAGCGCGATCAGCAGGTTCGCCGGGGTGACGACGTTGCCGAACCCGGCGAGCAGGTCCATCAGGTTGTCCATCTACAGAATCCCTCGCAGAACTCCGGCAGGCAGGTTCACGCCGAGCCCGATCGCGAACGCGTAGAAGGTGATGAGCGACAGCGTGATCGCGATCGCCAGGCCGAGGAAGTACCTCCTGCTGCCGAGGGCGATCGCCGAGCCCCAGAACAGCAGCGAGCCGCTGATCACCCAGCCGAGCCAGTCGATCAGCAACGCGTTCGCCACGAACACCGCCACGAGCAGGAGGACGGTGCGCCAGTTCATGCTGGCGGTCAGGTCGACGTCCTCGCCGCCCTCCGGCTCGCCGGTGCCGCCCCGTGCCACGTCGATCGCGTAGACCACGGAGACCACGATCAGCAGCGCGCCGAGCAGCATCGGCACCGGCCGGGGTCCGATCGGGTCGTTGGTGGTGGTGACGGCGTCGAGCAGGCTCGTGTCGACGATCACCGCGATCCCCACCAGCGCGAGGAACGCGCAGACTCCGTACTGTGCGCGGTCCGCGCTCCGCCCGCCCTGGGGGTCGCGGGCGGCGGAGCGCGGCGCGGTGTCGTTCATCGTCGTCATGCCAATCCGAGCTCGTTCAGGATCCCGGCGACCTCCTCGTCCTGCTTCTTCAGGAAGTTCGCGAACTCGTCGCCGGTGGCGAAGGCGTCGGTCCAGCCGTACTTCTCCAGCTGGTCCCGCCAGTCCTGCGTGTCGTGCATCTTCGTGTACACGTCGATCCACATCTGCCGGTCGGCGTCGGAGATCCCGGGCGGGGCAACGATTCCCCGCCAGTTGGTGAACACGAGGTCGATCCCGGAGTCCTTCAGCGTCGGGGCGTCCGGGACGACGTCGACGGGTTGCGCACTGGTCACGGCGAGCACGCGCACCTCGCCCGCCTTGATCTGGTCGAGGATCTCGCCGACTCCGGTGGCGCCGAACGCGACCTTGCCGCCGAGGATCGCGGGCAGCAGTTCGCCGCCGCCGTCGTAGGAGACGTAGTTGACGTTCTTCGGTGTGATGCCGACCTTCTTCGCCAGCTGCATGGGCAGCAGGTGGTCGGGTCCGCCGGGCGAGGAGCCTCCGCCGACGGCGATGCCCTTCGGGTCGGCCTTCCACTCGCGCACCAGGTCATCGATGGTCTGGTACGGCGAGTTCTTCGGTACGACGATCGCGCCCGGTTCCTCGACGACCTTGGCGATCGGCGTGGTCTCGGTCAGCTTGCCCTGCGACTTCTGCGTGTAGGAGGCACCGACGACGCCGAGGCCCATCTGCATGGCGAGCTTGCCGTTGCCCTTCTCGTTGATGGTGCGCTGCAGCCCCACCGTGCCGCCCGCGCCGGAGAGGTTGAACACGTCGACACCCGACGCGATCTTGTTGTCCTCCATCACCTTGGCGGCGGTCCTGGCGGTGGTGTCGTAGCCGCCACCGGGGCTGTTGGGCACCATGATCCGCAGCCCGGAGACCGGCCCTTCGCCGGTCGCCCCGCTGTCGCCCTCGTTGCCCGCGGTAGCCCCACACGCACTCATCGCCAGCATCGACGCCGCGGCGAGCGCACCGATGATCGTGGTCCGGAACTTTCTCATCGTGGTTTCACTTTCGTTTCACGGCAGTTCAGGGCGATGATGGTTGCTCTTCCGACGGGCAGACGTCAGCGTTACGTCAGTAGCGAAGGTTGTGTTCATTGTGGTCATGAGATTTCGGCCCTCCCTGGCCGGTCAGCTGCTCGCCTGGCAGCTGGCGATCATGCTGCTGGTGCTCGTCGCGGTCGGTGCGCTGTCGATCACGCAGTCCGAGGTCACGTTCAGCCGCGTCGAGGGGCGGCGGGTGGTCGCGCTGGCGGAGCAGCTGGCCAGCAACCCCCTGGTGCGCAACCAGCTCGACGCCCCGACCTCGCACGAGGCGCTGGCGACGCTCGTGCAGACGAGGCGGACGCAGGCCGGGGTCACGTCGGTGACGGTCGCCGACGCGCGCGGCACCGTCGTCAGCTCCACCGACCCGATCCTGGTGGGGACCGCGCTGCCGTTCGGTGACGACGCGGTGGCGGAGGGTCGCGGCTGGTCGGGAACGCTGACGATCGACGGTTCGCGGGAGCTCGTGGCGCAGGTTCCGGTGATCGGGGCGACCGCGGGAAACCTCGGCACGCACCTGGGCACGGTGATGATCGGCGAGTCGTCGCCGACGGTCTGGCAGCGGCTGCACGGCGCGTCCTCCTACCTGGCCATCTACCTGGGGATCGCCAGCCTTATCGGCCTGCTCGGCTCGTGGCTGCTGGCGCGGCGCATCAAGCGGCAGACGTTCGGCATGGAGCCGCAGGAGATCGCCGGGCTGGCCGAGCACCGCGAGGCGATGCTCTACGGCATCGCGGAGGGCGTCGTCGCGCTCGACCCGTACCAGCGGATCACGCTCGTCAACGAGCCCGCGCGGGCACTGCTCGACCTGCCGGAGGACTGCGTGGGCAAGACGCTCGCCGAGGCGGGCATCGAGGGCCGCCTGCGGGACGTCCTGCTCGACTCGGGCGGCGAGGCCCGCGACGAGGTCGTGCTGCGCCGGGGGCGAGTGCTGCTGCTGAACCGGATGGACGTGACCAAGGACGGCCGCAGGCTCGGCTCGGTGACGACCCTGCGCGACCGCACCGAGCTCGCCGAGCGGGAGCGCGAACTCGGCTCGTTCCGCAGCACCACCGAGCTGCTCCGCGCCCAGGCGCACGAGTTCACCAACCAGCTGCACACGATCTCGGGACTGATCCAGATCGGGGAGTACGACGAGGTGGTGCGGTACGTCGACGCGCTGAGCGGGCACCGGCAGTCGCTCGACCTGACGCTCGCGCGGCGGGTCGAGGACACGGCGATCTCGGCGCTGCTGATGGCGAAGGCCGCGCAGGCCGCCGAGCGCAGGGTGGAGCTGCGCCTCTCCGAGCGCACCGCGCTGCGGCACCTGGACCCGCAGGACTCCGCCGACGTGGCGACGGTGGTCGGCAACCTCGTCGACAACGCGGTCGACGCCGCGGCCGCCGGCAGTCAGTCCTGGGTGGAGGTGGAGTTGCGGCAGGACGCGACGACGGTGGAGATCGTCGTGCAGGACTCCGGTCCCGGCGTGGCGCCGGAGCTGGCGCAGGAGGTGTTCTCACACGGGTTCACGACGAAGGCCGCGCAGGCAGGGGAGCGCGGTATCGGGCTCGCGCTGACCCGGCGGGTGTGCAAGCGCCGTGGCGGTGAGATCGCGGTGACCAACACCGACGACGGTGCTATGTTCACCGCCCGCATGACGGTCGGCCACCCGGCCGGCCAGCCGGACCCCGTCGGTGCTGCCGGAGGTAGAGCCTGATGATCGACGTTCTCGTGGTCGACGACGACTTCAACGTCGCCAGAATCCACTGTGGATTCGTGAGCCGGGTACCCGGCTTCCGGGTCGCGGGCACCGCGCACACCGGAAGGGACGCGATCGCCGCCGTGGGCGAGCTGCGGCCCGGTCTCGTGCTGCTCGACCTCTACCTGCCCGACCTGAACGGGGTCGAGGTGCTGAGCCGGTTGCGGGCCGCCGGTCACGACTGCGATGTCATGGTCATCTCGGCGGCCAAGGACAGCGACGCCGTCCGAGCGGCGGTCCGGCACGGTGTGGTGAACTACGTGCTCAAGCCCTTCGGTTTCGAGGACCTGCGCGACCGGCTGGATCGCTACGCGACGCAGCGCGCGGGGTTGTACGCCACCGCGATCCGCGGACAGGACGATGTGGACCGGATGCTCGCCAACGCCACGTCGCGCACCACGACCGCCGTGCTGCCCAAGGGGCTCAGCGCCGAGACCGCGCAGCTGGTGGAGCGCACGCTGCGGGACGCGGAGGAGACGCTGTCGGCGGCCGAGTGCGCGGAGCGGGCCGGTATCTCGCGGGTCAGCGCCCGCAACTACCTGGAGTACCTGCGCGAGGCCGGCCGGGCGGAGCTGACGTTGCGCTACCGCCCGGCGGGCCGCCCCGAGCGCCGCTACCGGTGGCGGGGCTGAGCCCGTCCGTGCCTCAGGCCTCGCCGACGAACACGGCCGGGTTCTGCGTCGGGTAGGGCGAGAAGGTGAGCCGCAGCTCGCCCGGTTTCTCGGTCACGTCGTACGTGATCGGGTAGGTCAGGGCGCTTCCCTCCAGCACGGTGGTCACTCCGCGCAGATCTCGTGCGCAGCCCCAATCCATGACCATGCTCTCGCTGAAGTACCGCTTGATGGGGCGACCAGCGAACCGTGCCTCCGTGCTCAGGTCGAGCATCGTGGCGTCGAACTCCAGCGGGGTGTTGTTGATGATCTTGATGCGCAACATCACCGGGCGATCGGCGTCAGCCGGTAGCTCTCCGTTCGTGAAGGTGCCGCCGAGGCAGTCCGTGGGTTCGGAGACCTCGACGGACAGCCCGCCTTCCCAGGTGTACCGCTCCCCCCACGTCAGCGGCTCGGTGCTGGTCGTGGGCTTCTCGGTGGCCGCTGCCCGCGGCGAACTCCCGAGGTCGTCGGCCAGACGTTGCTGGAACACGACCGTGACGGCGTTGGCGAGCACGCAGAGGGACACACCGGTCAGCGCGAGTGCCTTCCGGCTGCCGAACAGTGCGATCACGCCGAGCACGAGCCCGACCGTCGCCACGCCGGCCGTGAGGAGGTTCAGCAGGACGACCGGGGAACCGGCCAGTCCGACCACACCGAGGACGACGGCGATCCAGGCGAGGGCCCCGAACCGTCGGCGCCGGGGTGGAGCGGCCTGTGCCGTCTCGCTGGCGTGGGACTCGGCCGGGTACGGGTCGTGCTCGTTCATCGGTTCCTTTCCGTGCGCACGCACAGGTGCGGTCTCCAGGAGTCTCGGAGAGAGGTGGACGAGCGTGGTCGTCCGTGACCGGTTTGTTAGCGGCTTGCCGGCTGGCTCGTGATCGTTTTCGGGGCGGGAGGCGACGTCTGGCCCCCCTGGTGTTCCTGGTCCCGGGTCGTACCCGGAGTGGGCCACGACCGCGGCCGATCACCGGACCGGCTCACCCGGACGGCCTAGTGTCCGCTGTGGACAGTAAGAGTCTGGGTGTGTGTTCGTGGGCGTCCCGATTGAGCTGCCGGAGTGGCGGCATTTTGCATTCTTCATAGCCGTTCTGCAACCTCTGTCCGGACTAGGCGAACTTGGGCCGGTTTGGGCTTGTTGGTTTATTTCGGTGTTGTGCATCGCATGGTGGGGTGTGTGGTGCCGGTGAAGCCTGCACCGGTTCTGGGCTGGGAGCTGAGGGGATTCTCGTCATGCGCCGTGGGCCGACTGTGCTCGTCCGTGCTGCCGTCGTCGTGGTGCTCACCGCGCTGGTGTTCGTAGGGCTTCCGGTGGGACCACCGGTGACACCGGCCGGTGGCGGGGTGGATCTCGGGCTGAGCCGCCTGTGGTCGTCGCTGGTGGACGCGCTGGGCCCGGACGAGGCGGCGGCAGCGCCGGAGCCGGGCCGGGTGGCCGCGCCGCCGCGGAAGGCGGAGCCGCCGAAGCGGGTGCGGGAGCTGGTGGGCAAGCGGTCGCCCACGGCGAAGGTGTTCGCTCTGTCGGACGGCCGCACGCAGGTGGAGATCTCAGCGGAGCGCAGGCACTTCCGCGGTAGCGACGGACAGTGGCGGGACATCGACACGACGGTGCGCGAGCAGGGACGGGACGGCTACCGGTTCTCCAACGACGCCAACACGTTCCGGTCTCGGTTCGGCGACTCCTCGGACCGGCTGGTGCGGTTCGAGCACGGCGGCAGGCACATCGCGCTGGGCCTGGCGGGGGAACGCCGGTCGCTGACGCCACGGGTCGAGGGTGACACGGTGATCTATCCGGGGGCGTTCCCCGGCGCGGACGTGGTGTACGAGGTGACCGGCGAGTCGCTGAAGGAGAACATCGTCCTCGCCGAGCCGGTGGACGACCCGGTCTTCCGGTTCACGATGCGGCTGGGCGGGGTCACCGCGCGGGAGCTGGCCGACGGGTCGATCGGATTCTTCCCGGCCGGTCCCCGCGGCGACGGACCGCCGGTCTTCGTGATGCCGAAGCCGTTCATGCACGACCGCGCGTGGGACGACAAGTCCCCGCACGGCAAGGCGTTCAGCGAGAAGGTGACCCAGTCGGTCGAGCAGCACGGTTCGGAGTTCACCATCACCGTGCGCGCGGACAGGGAATGGCTGCACGCTCCGGAGCGCATGTATCCGGTGGTGATCGACCCGACGATCAAGGTGGAGCCGACCCCGACGACCGGTCAGGACCTGCAGATCTGGTCGGACACTCCCGATCGCAACGACGGCTCCAGCTACCGGCTGTCGGTGGGCACGGACCCGTGGGGGGTGGCGCGCAGCCTGGTCAAGTTCGACACGTCCATGGTGCCACCTGGCACGGCGCTGGATTCCGCCCGGATGCGTGTCTACTACGACAACGACCTCTACACCGGCGCCAACGACGTGACGATCGAGGCACGGCGGATCACCCGCGCGTGGAGCGAGAGCAGCTCCACCTGGAACACCATCCACGACGCGTTCGCCGAGGCCGGACTGTCCACACAGGTCAAGAAGGCCAACGTGGCGAACGTCTGGCACGAGTTCGATGTGCGCAACATCGCGCAGTCGTGGGTGTCGGGTTCCGCACCCAACCACGGCATCATGCTCAAGCCGGTCAACGAGTCCCTGAACCGGGGCGGGGCGATCTACCAGGCGGCCGAGTACGCGTACAACCTCGAGGTGGAGAACCGCCCGAAGCTGATCCTGACCTACGGGCGGCCGAGTGTGGAGCTGCACTACCCGACGACGATCCACGCCACCGGCGCGGAGCTGGTGTGGGAGCCCTACGCCGAGGGCGATCCGGCCGACCCCGCGGACGACCTGGTGGAGTACCAGGTGCACCGCAGCGTGTTCCAGGCTTTCACCCCGTCGGCGTCGACGTTGATCGCGCCGCTGGCGCCGGGAACGACGAACTTCACCGACACCACCGCCGAACCCACCCCGGCGGAGTCACCGGATCCGTTCGGCAACGCCTACTACTACATGATCGCGGCCAAGACCCGGGACGGCCAGGTGATCCCGGGCCCGACCCAGGTGGCGCGGTTGCCCAAGGCGGGGCGAACCACGAAGATCTTCCACGGCGGTGTCAGCGATGCCACGCTCGCGTCGGGGCGACCGGACACCAACCTGAACACCTTCGGGGGCCAGCCGTGGCTGATGGCGGGCAACAACTCCTACGCCTACGGCAACAGCCGGGCCGTGGTGCGCTTCGACGGGCTGTCGCAGATCCCGTCCGGGGCCATGGTCGAGGACGCCGACTTCCAGCTGTGGGGCTTCTACTCCAACGGCAGCGGAGCCACCTTCGACGCCCACGCGCTGCGACAGTCCTTCGTGGAGGGTGAGGCGACCTGGAACCGGGCCTCGGCGACGACCACGTGGAGCACGCCGGGCGGATCGATCGGACCCGCGCTGGACCAGGTGGTCGGCATCACCAACGACCCCCGATGGCACATCTGGGAGAACGCGGGCGTGGTCCAGGGCTGGATCGACAATCCCGCCTCCAACCACGGCTACCTGGTGAAGCTGCGCGACGAGGGCGGCACCGCCCGGCAGCGGGTGCTGTTCCTCTCCGATGAGGCGGCCGAGCCGCAGTTGCGGCCGAACCTGGTGGTCACCTACACGGAGCCGACGGCGGCGTCAACCTACCACGCGCCGGCGACGCCGTCGGTGCGGATGATCCCGGGTGACGAGTACACGATCCCGGTCACGTTGACCAACACCACCGGCACCACCTGGTCGGCGGGCAACCGCGTGCTGTCCTACCGGTGGAAGCTGCCGGATGGCACGGACGTCACCACGTCGGGCAACCGGCTGGAGACCGCCCTGCCCGCGGACGTGCCGCCGCAGGGCACGGTGACCGTGCAGGCGCGGGTCAAGACCCCCATCCAGAGCGAGGCGGGCAACAAGCGCGAGCAGTTCGTGCTCAACTGGGACCTGCGCAACACGGCGGACGGCACCTGGCTGTCCGGCACGGGCGGGATCCCGGCACTGCCGCAGAACGTCACCGTCGAGGACCCGACCAGCGACGAGCTGGGTCTGGAGAAGTTCTACTCCTACGTGGGCAAGGCCACCGGCTCCGGATCGAACGTGCTGGTGAACCAGTTCGCCGGGAACACGGTGTTCTCCTACGACGCGCTGTCCAACCCGGGCCGCGGGCTGTCGACGTTCGTGCGGATGACCTACAACAGCCTGGACACGTCCGCCACCTCGATGGGGTACGGCTGGTCGATGGCCGCCTCGGGACTGGTGCGGCTGGGCACCTCCCTCGATCTGCACCCACGCGGGCAGGACCATCCCTCGCGGGTCACCCTGCCGGACGGGGACGGCACCAGCCACGTGTTCACGCTGAACAAGCACGGCTCGACCGATCCGGCGGCCTGGACCTACGACCGGCCCGCGGGCGTGCATCTGTACCTGCGGCGCAGTGGGGGTGACGACGACTCCCGGCGGTGGACGATGACGCGCCCGGATCGCACCACGTTCGTCTTCGACGACGAGGGCTGGCTCACCGCGATCCGCGATCGCAACGGCAACGAGCAGATCTTCACCTACACCGAGCGGCGTTCGAACAACCAGCCGCGCAAGTTCCTGGCCTATGTCACCGACCCGGCCGGGCGCAAGACGCTCACGCTCGACTACTGGGAGAAGGGCGAGACCAACAACCCGAAGTTGCGCGACATGCTGCAGTCGGTCACCGACGTCTCGGGCCGGACGATCACCTTCGGCTACGACGACAAGGGGCTGCTGACCGAACTCGTCGACGGTGCGGGCACGCCGAAGGCGAAGACGTTCGGTTTCGCCTACGACGCCACCCAGGGCAACAAGAACGTCAAGCTGGTGGCGGTCACCGACCCGCGCGGCAACACCACCAACCTGACCTACTACGAGGCCCCGGTCGATCCCAAGGACAAGTGGAAGCTGCGGACGCTGACCGACCGGCTGGGCTTCGACACCGGCTTCGCCTACGCCGACCCCGACGGCTCCACCGGGTCACAGCGCGAGTCCACGGTCACCGACGCCGAGGGCCACGCGACCACCTACCGGATGGACGGCTACGGCCGCCCGATCCGCACCACCAACGCCAGGAACGAAACCACCCGGCTCTCCTGGGACGCCGACAACAACGTGGTCGCGCTCACCGAGGCGAACGGCGCGGAGTCGCGCTGGACCTACGACGCGAAGACCGGCTACCCGACCTCGATCCGCGACGCCGAAGCCGTCGCGAACGACACCCCAGCCACCACACTGGAGTACCAGCGCGGACTCGACGGGCACACCGCAGAGCTCACCGCGAAGACCAGTCCCGAAGGTCGCAGGTGGACGTTCGGCTACGACTCCCGCGGCAACCTGACCACGGTCACCGACCCGAAGGGCGTGGCCACGACCGACGTGGCCGGCGACTACCAGACCAGCTACCGCTACGATGAGCACGGGCAGCTGCTCACCGTCACCGACGCGGGCGGCAACACGACCACCTACGGCGACTACCACGCCACCGGTTTCCCGCGCACCACCACCAACGCGCTGGGTGAGGTGTCCACTGTGGTGTACGACGAGCGCGGCCAGGTCACCGAGGCCACCGACGCGGGCGGCGCCACCACCACGATGGCCTACGACGTGTTCGGCCGCCCGATGGAGTCGACCACCCCCAAGGACCAGGCCGCCGGTGAGCTGATCACCACACCGGCGCCCGTCTACGACGCCAACGACAACGTCACGAAGGCCACCGCACCCAACGGCGCGGTCACCACCGCCACCTACGACGCTGCCGACCAGCTCGTCGCCGCCACCGAGCCGAAGGACACCCCCACCGGGCCGGAACGGCGCTCGACGTTCGCCTACGACAAGATCGGCAATCTGGTCGCCGAGACCCAGCCCCTGGGCACGCTGACCCCGGACGACCCCGACGACTACGTCACCCGCTACGCCTACGATCCGATCTCGCAGCTGGTTGAGGCGATCAACGCCGAGGGCGAGAAGATCACCTACGAGTACGACGAGGTGGGCAACCTCGTCACGGTGGTCGACCCGCGGAAGAACGCCACGGCCGATCCCGGTGATTTCACCACCAAGTTCGGCTATGACGGCAACCACCGGCGTGTCTCGGTCACCGACGCTGAGGGCAACGTCACCCGCCGGTCCTACGACCTCGACGGCAACACCGTGACCACGACCGACGCGGCCGGGGTCACCACCACCTACGTCTACGATCAGCGCGGCAAGCTCGCCGAGGTGCGTGTACCGCACAAGGCCGACGGCAGTGGCGGCACGGTCGTGCGCACCACCCGTTTCGAGTACGACGAGGTCGGCAACCGCACGCGCGTGATCAGTCCGCGTGGTGTCGACACGCCGGGTGACCCGGACGACTTCGCCACCCGGACCGTTTACGACAAGCTGAACCGTCCGATCGAACGGCACACCGCGTTCGATCCGGACCACGCGCGCTACAACGCCCCGGACATCACCCGCTACGCCTACGACAAGGTGGGCAATCTGACGAAGGTGTCCGCGCCGCCCTCAGCCGGGCAGAGCGTGCGCAACACCACCACCTACGACTACTTCGACAACGGCTGGATCCGCTCGTCCACCGACCCGTGGGACATCGTCACCAGCTACGACTACAACGCCCTCGGTCAGCAGACCCACCGCACGCTCACCTCGGCGGGCGGGTCGTCGTCGCGCACGATGACCTGGGAGTACTACCCCGACGGCAAACTGCGGTCCCGCTCCGACGACGGCGTGCCCGTCGGCAGGCACGTCGCACTGACCGACAACTCCGACACGCCGAGGGTCAAGACCGTGGGCACGTGGGCCACGAGTGGCGACGGCAGCGGATACAGCGGCTACGACTACCGCACCGCACCCGCCGGCACCGGGGAGTCGACGTTCACCTGGACCCCGGTCGTGCCGCAGGACGGCACCTACGAGGTGTTCGTGCGTTACCCGGCCGCCGCGGCGACCAACGCGCCGTACACCGTGCACCACGCCGACGGGGCCACCACGGCCCGGGTGGACCAGAGCCAGCAGGGCGGCGAGTGGGTCAGCCTCGGCAGCCACCGGTTCACCGAGGGAAACACCCACAGCGTCGTGCTCACCGACGACACCGACGGCCAGGTCGTCGCCGACGCCGTCAAGCTCGTCCGGGACAACTCCGGTGACACCGACACCGAGGCCAAGACGTTCGGCTACACCTACGACGCCAACGGCAACCTGACCTCGCTCACCGACGGCAGTTCCGGGGCGAAGGCCGACGCCTACGCCATGACCTACGACGGGCTGAACCAGTTGGCGCGTGTGCAGGAGAAGCTCGCCGGGGCGGTGGAGAACACCACGAGCTTCACCTACGACCCGAACGGCAACCCGCTCACCCGCCACCACGACAGCCAGGATGCGGCGTTCGAGTACGACCCGCGGGATCTGGTGTCGAAGGTGACCAACACCGAGACCGGGCGCGATCCGAAGGTCACCACCTACGGCTACACCGCGCGTGGGCAGGTGGCGCGGCAGGTGAAGGCCAACGGCAACACCGTCGACTACGACTATCACCTGGACGGCACGCTGGCCTCGCAGGTGGAGAAGAAGTCCGACGGCACGCTGGTGGCCCGGCACGTGCTGGATTACAACGCCAACGGCCACCGCACCCGGGACGCCTCGACGATTCAGAACGCTGATGATCCGGGTGCGTATCTGGATCGGGTGCGGGAGTACACGTATGACCCGCAGGACCGTATCGCTCATGTGGTGAAGAGGGCGGCTGGTTCGGGTGCGGTGCTGGAAGAGGAGAACTACGTCCACGATGCGAATGCCAACGTCATCGAGCAGACGTTGGAGGGTGTGACGACGGCGTTCACCTATGACCGCAACCGGTTGGTGTCCGCCACTGTCGACGGCACCACCGCTTCCTACAACTATGATCCGTTCGGCCGGTTGAACACGGTGACGGCGGCGGGGCAGATCATCGAGAAGCTGTCCTATGACGGGTTCGACCGCACCGTCGAACATCAGAAGCTGGCCGATTCGGGCGGTCTGGAGACGACCACCTACAGCTATGACCCGCTGGACCGTACGACGTCGAAGACCAGCGGCGGGGAGACGACGGAGTTCGCCTACCTCGGTTTGACGGACAAGGTGGTGACCGAGGAGATCGCCGGTCAGCTGCAACGTTCGTATGCCTACGACCCCTGGGGCCAGCGCCTGTCGCAGTTGAAGCACGACACCGACGGCACCGGTCCCGAAGTGACGGAAGACTCGTTCTACGGGTACAACCCGCACACCGATGTGGAGACGTTGACCGGTGAGTCGGGTGATACCCGGGCTACCTACGGCTACACGGCTTATGGCAGGGATGATGTGGAGGCGTTCACTGGGGTCGACAAACCGGACGCCCAGAACCCAGGCCAAGAGCCGTACAACTACTACCGGTTCAACGGTAAACGTTGGGATGCGTTCTCCGGCTCCTACGATATGGGGTTCCGTGACTACAGCCCTGGGTTGAACCGATTCCTGACGCGGGATATGTACAACGGAGCGCTGGCGGATCTGAACTTGAGTGTCGATCCGTGGACCGGGAACCGGTATGCCTTCACCGCGGGCAATCCGATCAGCCGGATTGAGGTCGATGGGCATATCAGTTGCACGGGGCCGGATGGCATGGACTGTGGGATGGAGGAGCGGGTCGGTGGTGCCACGGTGGACTATCCGGCCTTGTCGTCGCCGGAATCGGGGACCTCGACCACCGGGTCTGGTTCGTGCACGTCGGTGAAATACTGCGGCGGCACGGCCGACGCCCCGACGGTGTCGGTGTCGGAGGTCGTGGACTTCCTGGATTACAACGCCGACGCCATTGGTGACATGCTGCTCGGCACGGCCGGGATGATCGCGGGTGGTGCGATCGTCGTGGCCGGCGGTGCTCTGATGGCGGGAGGTGCTGCCGCCTGCGCCACTGGTGTGCTCTGCGCCGCGGGCGCACCCGCCATCGCCGCCGGCGGCACGGCCGCCGTCACCGGCGGCGGCCTCTTCGCCGTGGCCGCCTCCGTCTTCGGCGAAGGCACAGACAACCTCTCAGCGCCACCGTCGTCAGGTAGTTCTAGTCCTGGCATGCGCTTCGCTGACCAACTGTCCGACAAGATAGATAATCTGTCGAGTCACGTAACAAGGAAGGATCTCGAAGCCGCGGCTCGGGAACTTCAAGGCGAAGTTGTGAAACGCAGGCGCGATGGTCAATCGTATGACCATATTCACGAAGTTCGTGATGCGCAGAATGGTCTTCTCTCGATTATTGATCGCGCGAACAAAGTTCTCAGCGATCCGAGGTTGCCTGCGGCCGAACGCGAGGCAATCTCCGCACAGCTGAGTCGGGCGAGTCGGATGCTAGACTTCACGGAGAAGTACCTGCCCAGATAGGAACTAAGGCCCTCGAAATGGATCAAGAGTTGGAAGACCTTGTTCGCCGATCTAAAAGTGGCGAGGTACGAGAAGGAGAAATTCAGAAGATTGCGACCATCCTGGCGGATGGTTCTGCTGGCCGCGATACATATAAACTGCTGTACGTTCTTGGAAAGTGTGAGTCATTTTTCCATGAAGAGCTTGTCGCAAGCTTTCTCAGCTATGAGAACGATCCAATGGTTGCAAGGTTGGCACTACAGATTCTGTGCTCATACTGGGGTTTAGTCGAGAAGTACAAGGACTATCTAGCCGAATTTCTGTCGGGTGTGCATTGGGACGTTATGGGTGACGTCCGTGCGGCTGCAATAACTATAGCTGGAGACTACCTGAGAAGTCACAATGATGCAGACCTTCTAGCGCAACTGTTGTCGATTGCTGAGCGCGGTACGGAACGCTTAGAGAGACGATTCGCGGTGGAGGCCGTGGCGACTGCCCTTGGCGAGTCGATCTCCGAAGTCTTGAATACCAAGAGAAGGAGCGACTGGGAAACATGGGCACAACATGTAGTTGAGAGAGGTAGGGTGCGGTTACAGTCAGAACAACGAACTAACTGACGACCGGGCGCAACTCGCGCTGTAGACCGCATGCAGCCTAGCGGCCTTGGCGCACCCGCAGGTCAGCGAGGTGCGGGGCGGAGCATTGCGCCTCAGTTCATCGAGGACGTCATCAACACAAGTAGTCCGACCCATACGGTACTCAACGGCGTGCCACGCACAATCTATACTTCCGGAACGGTCGAAGTCGTAACCGAGCAAGGCGGGTGAGTAGTCGTAACCGTGAACCCATTTGCGGTGGATGACATGGCCATTTACCCTGATGTTGCTCAGGATCTCATTAAGAAATGCCGTGATTATCGTGCTCGAAAGCTTCCTCTTGGGGTTATCAAAGCAGAACTTTGGAACGCTGCTCAGCAAACTGTGGCTGTGGAGGAAAGCGAACTGAGACGTGCCCTGCAGGCTGCTGAGGGTCGCCTCGACATACTTGAGCATACCGTTGACTCGAACGCTCTTTTCGACGAGACTAAGTTGATCGTTCTAGACGTTGAGCGCCGTCTAGGCGAATATTTGGGCTAGTTTACTGATGTGATACTTGCAAATTTCACTTCAGTCGGGTCGTTTTCGAAACAGGTCCGGACGAGGATGGTTTTGACCATTTGTCCGGTCTTGCGTGGAACCCGTTGGCGCGTCGAAGAACCCTTCCAAACCAGCAAAGGTTTGGCCGGCCTGGATCAACACCAGGTCCGCCGCTGGGTCTCCTGGCATCGCTGGACCGTTCTGGCGATGCTCACGCACGCATTCCTCACCGTCGTCGCCGCAACCGAACGCGCCCGCGCAGCGACCTTGACCGGCTGGATCTCCCTGACCTGCAACGAAGTCCAGCACCTGCTCGCCGCAATCGTCATCACCCCGACCATCGACCTCGCGCACCAACTGCGCTGCTCGGTCTGGCGTAGACGACATCAATACCGAGCCCGGCAGGCCCACTACCAGCGGCAATCCACCCGAGAACCATGACGATCACGATCTACGGCTGGAGTAATAGGGCAACTTCTCTTGCTGACCACAGGTTAACAATCACCGGCATGTCGCCACCGTGACGCGCACCAACGTACGAAGGAGCTGGAGTTCGACCCGGGTGCCACGCCCGGAACAGATCAACTCGACACGCCGTCCGAGACCTGACCAGTTACAAATTAAGACCCTGTTCACGATTCTTGAGAAGGGCTGTAGATTGTCCGCGTTGGTCCGTACTCATCCGTTATAAGGACACGAAAGTCTCGGTCAGGAAAGTCCTTGCTCGCCTTGGCATGCCATCCAATTGACATCTGCTCTACGAGTACCCACAGAGCTTGCTCTTCTTGATCACTTTGCACGTCAAACAAGTCCCATAAATGCAGATGATTGATCATCTTCTCAATCTCTTGCTTATTTCCATTTAGCTGCTTCCACCAAACGAAAAATGATTCCTCCTCAAACAGCATGCGGACAAGAATGCAACCGCGGTTGAGAATAAAGGTCGGCACGATGAGCGTCGATACAGAGACGGCCTTTGAAACCGATACCTGTTCGGCTACGTAATCTTGCAAGCTGGGCGGGGGTTCGTGCGACCGCCTCCACGCGGCAGCTTCCGGTAGAGTCATGGGATCAAAGTCATCCAATGCCGAACAACTCCTCTGGTGTCGCTGGGCGTACAGCCTTCCCTCCTGCGGGTCCTCCCGCAGGGCGGCGACGACGCGCCGGGCACCGCGTCCCAGCCGGGCACGGCGGATGTCCATGGCGGCGAGGTTGTTGAGCGCCATGGTGTCGTGCGGATCGAGGCGCAACGCTTGCTCGTACGCCGCCCGCTCGGCGCGGCGGTCGCCCGCCGCGCCCGCGGCCAGCCCCGACAGCACGTACGGGGCCGGTTCGCCCGGCGCGAGCTCGACCGCCCGGTCCGCCGCGTCCCGCGCCTCGGCCACCACTTCCACGCTCGGTGCCTCGGCGTTCTGGACGAGCACCTGGCCGAGCGTGTAACGGGTGACGGCGTCCTCGGGCGTGGCGCGGACCGCGGCCCGCGCGGAACGCACCGCGGCAGCACGGTCGCCCAGTTCCAACGAGCTGACCGCGTGCAGCCGCAACGCCGCGTCCGACTCGGGGTCCAGCGCGAGCGCCGACGACGCGACCCGACGTGCCTCCGCGGCGTCGCCGAGCCGCAGCTCGCACTCCGCGAGGACGCACAGGGCGTCCGGCGATTCGGGGTTCTCGGCGAGGAGCCTGCCGATCTCCATGCGTGCCTGGTCGTGCCTGCCCAGCTCCGCGAGCGCCTGTGCTCTCCACAGCGAGTCGGCCGCCTGCTCCCTCATCTACGCCATCCTGTTCTTCTTGAGGTACCGGAGAAGTTCGTCGTACTCGCCGCCGTGATCGGCGAAGAGAGCGACGTTGCGGGCACTGTCGAACCACGGACGCGCGGACGGCCGCACCTCGGCGACGGCGGCCTGCAGATGCTCCATGCCGATCTCGCGGACGTCACCGGACGCCGCCGACTCCAGCAGCGCCCGCTCCGTGGCCAGCTCGCAGACGTGGGCGAGGTCGGCCCCCGTCCAGCCCTCCGTCCGCTTCGCCAGCTTGCGCAGGTCCACGTGCCCCACGGGACGTTGCCTCAGGTGGAAGCGGAGGATCGCTTCGCGCGCGGCCTGGTCCGGCGGTAGCACCAGCACCATGCGGTCGAGCCGACCGGGCCTGCGCAACGCCACGTCGACGTCCCAGGGCGCGTTGGTGGCCGCGAGGACGAACACGCCCTCGTTCCGCGAATCCACTCCGTCCAACTCGGACAGCAGCTGGTTGACCGTGGACCGCATCGCGGAGCGCCGCAACTGGCTCCGCCGCTGGCCGATGGCGTCGACCTCGTCGAGGAAGACCACGCACGGTGCGCCTGACCTGGCCACTTCGAAAACGTGGTGGAGGTTCTTCTCGCTCTGGCCGATCCACATGTCGAGTACGTCGGCGAGGGACACGGACAGGAATCGTGCCCCCAGCTCACCCGCGACGGCCCTGGCGAGGAACGTCTTCCCGCAGCCCGGCGGCCCGTACAGCAGGAGCCCGCCCTTCAGGCTCTTGCCGTACAGCTCGCGCAGTCCCGGGTTGCGCAGCGGGGCGAGGAACGCCGCGTCCAGGCGCTTCTTGACCTCGGTCAGACCGCCGACGTCGGCCAGCGTCAACGCCGGCCGCTCCACGTCGAGGGCACGCCGCTCCACGTCGAGCACCGGGTCGGCGACTTCGCGCAGCTCCTCCTCGGCACGTTGCCAGTCGAACCCGCTGTCCGCAGTGGACGAAGCGGCAACCGGGCCGCCGCCCACGGCCGCCGCCATCAGCCTCCGCGCCGGCTCGTTGCCCGGTTCCGCTGCCAGGACGGTGGCAAGGTGAGCGACGGCCTCGTCACCACGCCTGGCGCCGATCAGTGTCTCCGCAAGATGCAGGCGCAAGGGCACATCGCCGGGCGCGGCGTCGACCGCCCTGATGGTGCTGTGCCCGGTAGCCGAGCCGGGCGAACGGGAGCACCCGAACGCAGAACTCGCGAGTCTGAGCGGGGGACTCGCGGGTCTGGGTCAGTGCCTGGCCTGGCGGCGCAGGATGGCGCGCTGCATGACGATGAACACCAGCAGCAGGACGCCGACCACGATCATCGTCCACCAGGAGCTCAGCGTGCCCTCGAAGGAGATGATCGTCTGGATCGTGCCGAGCATCAGCACGCCGATCACCGAGCCGAGCACGTAACCGGCGCCGCCGGTGAGCAGCGTGCCGCCCACGACCACGGCGGCGATCGCCTGCAGTTCCATGCCCACCGCGTGCAGGCCGTATCCCGACAGCATGTACAGCGCGAAGAGCAGGCCGCCGAGCGCGGAGCAGAACCCGCTGATGGCGTAGACACCGACCTTGACCCGCGCGGTCGACAACCCCATCAGCATCGCCGACGACTCGCTGCCCCCGACCGCGTACACGGTGCGGCCGAACCGCGTCTGGTGCAGCACGTACACGGCCACCGCGACCACGAGCAGCGCCACCACGACGCCGTAGGTGATGCTGACGCCGCCGGGCAGCTCGATGATCCCGGTCGCGAGGTCGCGGAACGTCTCATTCTTGATCGAGATCGACTCGACGTCGATGACGAAGCACAGGCCCCGCGCGAGGAACATGCCGGCCAGCGTGACGATGAACGGCTGGATGTCGAAGTAGTGGATCACCAGTCCCATCAGCAGCCCGAACACCGAACCCAGCGCCAGCACGGCGAGGATCACGACCGGCACCGGCCATCCGGCCTGCAGCCCGGACGCCGTCACCATCGTCGACAGCGCCACCACCGAGCCGACCGAGAGGTCGATGCCGCCGGTGAGGATCACGAACGTCATCCCGACGGCCAGCACGATGAGGAACGTGTTGTCGATGAACAGGTTCGCGACCACCTGGCCGGAGGCGAACCCCTCGTAACGCAGCGAGCCGGCGCCGAACGTGGCGAGGAACAGGGCGAACGTGGCGAGCACCGGAACGAACCTGGACGGCACCCTCGGCCGCGGCCTGGTCCCGGACGCCGCGCCCGGCCGCACCGGAGCGGACCGCAGCTCGGTCTTCATCGCTGACCCACCTTCCGAGTCGGGGTTGTCTCGACCGCCACGGCCGGTTCCGGCGGGGCAGCGGCGTTCGGCGGCGCGACCGGGGTCCGGCGGCGGCGCAGCAGCGCCCTCGCCTTCGGCGCCTGGATCAGGCACACCACGATGACCACGAGCGCCTTGAACACCAGCGTGATCTCGGGCGCGATCCCCGTCGTGTAGACGGTGGTGGTCAGGGTCTGGATGAGCAGGGCACCGACCAGCGTGCCGGTGAGCGAGTAGCGGCCGCCCGACAGCGCGGTGCCGCCGATGACCACCGCGAGGATGGCGTCCAGCTCGATCCACAGCCCGGCGTTGTTGGCGTCGGCCGCGCTGACGTTCGAGCTGATCATCAACCCGCCGACAGCGGCGCACAGCGCGCAGAAGACGTACACGGTCCAGACGATCGTGCGCGACCGCACACCGGCCAGCCTGCTCGCCTTCGGGTTGATGCCCACCGACTCGATCAGCATGCCGAGCGCCGTCCGCCTGGTCACCAGGCCCACCAAGGCGAACATGCCGACGCTGATGAGGATCGCGACGGGCAGCACCACGAACCCGGCGCCCACACCCGCGTAGTAGGGGTTGTTCACGGTGACGATCTGCCCGTCGGTGATCAGCATCGCGATCCCGCGGCCGGTGATCATCAGCACGAGCGTCGCGATGATCGGCTGGATTCCCAGCACCGAAACCAGGAAGCCGTTCCAGAACCCGAGCACGGCGCACAGCAGCAGCGCGAGCCCGATACCGGTGAACGCGGCGGCCGCCCCGCCGCTGTCCGCGGCGCCCGCGATGGAGGTGCAGGCCACCGCACCGGCGATCGCCACCACGGCGCCGACCGAGAGGTCGATCCCTCGCGTCGCGATCACCAGCGTCATGCCGAGCGCGATGAGCAGCGTCGGCGCACCGTTCTTCAGGATGTCGATCAGGCTGCCGTACAGGTGCCCGTCCTGCAGGCGGATGTCGAAGAAGGACGGGGTGACGATCACGTTCACGAGCAGCAACGCGACCAGCGCCAGCACCGGCCACGTCAGCCTGCTCCGCCCCGCCCGGATCAGCGCGTCGCGCGCGGTGGTGGTCATGACGCCGCCCTCTCCCGCTCCGGCTCGCCGCTGGCGATCAGGTCCATGACCTCGTCGACGCCGACGTCCGGCCCGGCGAGCTCGGCGACCTTGCGCCGGTCGCGGAGGACGACGATCCGGTCGCTGATCCGCACGACCTCCTCCAGTTCCGCCGAGATGAACACGATGGCCAGCCCTTCGGCGGCGAGCTCGGCCACCAGTTTCTGGATCTGCGCCTTGGCCCCGACGTCGATGCCGCGGGTCGGCTCGTCGAGGATCAGCAGCTTCGGTTTCGTCACCAGCCAGCGCGCCAGCAAGACCTTCTGCTGGTTGCCACCGGAGAGGTTGCGGATGAGCGCGTCCGGGTCGCGCGGCCGGATGTCGAGCGTCTCGAGGTAGGACTCCACGAGCTCGTTCTTGACCCGCCGGGGGATCGGCCGGGTCCAGCCGCGGGCGGCCTGCATCGCGAGCACGAGGTTGTCGCGCACGCTGAGGTCGGGGATGAGGCCCTCGCCCTTGCGGTCCTCGGAGCAGAACGCGATGCCCGCGGCGATCGCCGTGCGCGGCCCGCGCAGGTGCAGCGGGTTGCCGCCGACCTCCACGCGCCCGGAGTCGGCCCGGTCGGCACCGAACAGCAGCCGTGCCAGCTCCGTGCGACCCGAGCCGAGCAGCCCGGCGAGCCCGACGACCTCGCCCGGATTGATCTCCAGGTCGAACGGTTCGATCGCGCCGGAGCGGCCGAGCCCTTTCGCGCGCAGCACCGGCGGGGCCGACCGCTCCGCCGTGTCATGCGTGGCGAGGCGCTCGACCTCCTCCAGCTCACCGAGCTCCCGGCCGATCATCGCCGACACCAGACCGATCCGGCTCAGCTCCGCCGTGGCGTACTCGCCGACGAGCCTGCCGTTGCGCAACACCGTCATCCGGTCGGAGATCTCGTAGACCTGGTCGATGAAGTGGGTCACGAACAGGATCGCCACCCCGTTGTCCCGCAGGACGCGCATCGTGCGGAACAGCTCGGCGACCTCGTCGGAGTCCAGACTGGACGTCGGCTCGTCGAGCACGAGCACGTGTGAGTCCACGGCGACCGCCCTGGCGATGGCGACGAGCTGCTGCACGGCGATCGGGTGGCTGCCCAGCACCGAAACCGGGTCGATATCCAGCCCGATGCGGTCGAGCAGCTCGGCGGCGCGAACCCGCATCGCGCGGGCGTCGATCGCGCCGAAGCGCCGGGGCTCCCGGCCGAGCAGGATGTTCTCGGCGACGGTCAGGTTGGTGCACAGGTTGACTTCCTGGTACACGGTGCTGATGCCCGCGTCCTGGGCGGCGGCGGGCCCGGAGAACGTCACCGGGCGCCCTGCCAGCCGGGTCACTCCCGAGTCGACGGAGTAGACACCGGTGAGGGCCTTGATGAGCGTGGACTTTCCCGCGCCGTTCTCGCCCATCAGGGCGTGCACCTCGCCGGGGAACAGCCGGAAGTCGACGTCCTGGAGCGCTTTGACGCCCGGGAACTCGATCGAGATTCCGCGCATGTCCACGATCGGCTCCGCGGTCGCGGCGGGTGGTGCCGCGCTCAGGGTCTCGGTCATGGTTCGCCTTCGCTTCTCGGTGCGTGGATGCGGTCCCCGCCATCACACCCGGAGGATGGCGGGGACCGCGGTCTGGTCGGCGGTCGTGTCAGTACTGCCGCTCCGGCAGGACCTTCTTCGCCTCCTCCTGCGTGAACGTCGTCTCCTCGACCACGACGCGCTTCGGCACCTGCTCACCCGCCACGACCTTCTGCACCAGGTCCATCAGCTGGTCACCGAGCAGCGGGTTGCACTCGACGATGAAGTTGATCTTCCCGTCGGCGAGCGCCTGCATGCCGTCCTTGACCGCGTCCACCGTGATGATCTTGATGTCCTCGCCGGGCTTCTTACCCGCGGCCTCGATGGCCTCGATGGCGCCGAGTCCCATGTCGTCGTTGTGGGCGTAGACGACGTCGATGTCGGAGTGGGACTTCAGGAACGCCTCCATCACCTGCTTGCCGCCGGACCGCGTGAAGTCACCGGTCTGCGAAGCGATGATCTTGATGTCCGATCCGGAGATCGCCTCCTGGAAACCCTCCTGCCGGTCGAGGGCGGGCGCCGACCCGGTGGTGCCCTGCAGCTCGACGACGTTGACCGTGCCCTCGCCCTTGCTGTCCTCGACGAGCCACTCGCCCGCCTTGCGCCCCTCCTCGACGAAGTCCGAGCCCAGGAACGTCTCGTAGAGCGACTCGTCGTCGGAGTCGATGGCGCGGTCGGTGAGGATCACCGGGATGTTCGCCCGCTTGGCCTCGAGCAGCACGTTGTCCCAGCCGGTCTCCACGACCGGGCTGAACGCGATCACGTCCACGCGCTGCTGGATGAACGAGCGGATGGCCTTGATCTGGTTCTCCTGCTTCTGCTGGGCGTCGGAGAACTTCAACTCGATTCCGGCGGCCTTCGCCGCCTCGCGGATCGACTTGGTGTTGGCGGTGCGCCAGCCGCTCTCCGCGCCGACCTGGGAGAAACCCATGGTGATGGCGTCGTCGTCGCCACTGGCCGAACCGCCGGAACCGCACGCGGCCAGTGCGCCGCACAGGGCGACGCCGGCCACCGCGGCCATCAATCTTCTGAGCACTGAATCTTCCTCCCAACGGACCTCGCGAACGCGGCCGATGGCGCTGGCTGTCCCACGCTCGCTGCTACGGTGAGCCACGTCACCCGATCGATGAGTGTGAACGCTAACATCGGTGGCGTCAAGTCTCCCGGGCGCAAAAGTTCCCAACGTTGACACAGTTTGGAAACGGTCATATGTTAGCGCTCACTTCGACGATTTCACCGTCATCGAACACCCGGCTGTCCTGTCCATCCGCGTGCTCGTCCGTTCGCGCGCATGACGAGAGAACGACACCGATGTCGAGACGACTCTTCTCCACTGGACGACGCCTCATCCCCGCCCTGCTCCTCGCGCTCGTCGGCGCGGCACTCGCCCCGGTCACCGCGGGCGCGGCCGGAACCGGAGACGGGCTGGTCGTGCACTACCCACTGCGGCAGTCCGGCGGCACCGTGGTGACCGACGCCTCCGGCCACGGCCGCGACGCCACGCTGGCGGGCGACGCCACCTGGCGTGGTGCCGAAGGCCTGGAGCTCGGGGGTACGGACGGGCACGTCCGGCTGCCCGGCAACCTCCTCCGTGACCTCACCGAGATCACCGTGTCGGTCCAGGCGCGGATCGACCCCGCCCAGGCGAGCCCGTACTTCATCTGGGGGCTCGGCAACTCCGCGGGCGGCGCCGGAAACGGTTACCTGTTCACCACCGGCAACTCCTACCGCACCTCGATCGCCAGCGGGAACTGGGCGACCGAGCAGACCGTCACCGCGGGCCGCGACCTCACCCGCGACGTCTGGAAGACGCTCACCTACACGCTCGCCGACGGCACGGCGGTGCTCTACGAGGACGGTGCCGAGGTCGCCCGCGAGAGCGGCATCACGCTGACACCCGCCTCGATCGGCGCGGGCACCACCACGGAGAACTACCTCGGACGCTCGCTGTACCGCGACGACCGGTACTTCATGGGCGGCCTCAGGGACTTCCGGATCTACGACCGCGCGCTCGGCGCCGCCGAGGTCAGGGAGCTGGGTTTCCTGACCGACGCCGAGCGGGCGGAACGTGACGCCGCCCGCCTCGATCTCGGTGACCTCTCCGGCGTCACCACCGACCTCGCACTGCCGGAGAACGGACCGTACGGTTCGACGATCACCTGGCGGTCGAGCGACGAGTCCGTCGTGTCCGGAACCGGCACCGTCACCAGGCCCGCGCCCGGCAGTGGTGACGCGATCGTGACACTGACCGCCACTGTCACGAGTGGACAGAGCAGTGTCGAACGCGCTTTCACCGTCACCGTGCTGGAGGAGCCCACCGACGCGGAGAAGGTCGCCGACGCCGCCGCCGCGCTGGTGGTGCACGACGCCGGCGACGTCCGGGGCAACCTCACGCTGCCGACCAGCGGCCGGCACGGCACCACCGTGTCGTGGCACTCGACGAAGAAGCGTGTGGTCACCCCGACCGGTGAGGTGAACCGGCCCCGGCCGGGCGCCGGCCCGGTGGCGCTGCGGCTGACCGCGACCGTCCGGCTCGGAAACGAGAAGGACAAGCGCCGGTTCGACGTGACGGTACGGCCGCTGCCGGAGCGCGAACCGTACGCGGGATACGCCTTCAGCTACTTCACCGGCGAGGGCTACCCGGACGGAGAGCAGATCTACTTCGCGGCCAGCGAGGGCAACGACCCGCTGCGCTGGACGGAGCTGAACGGCGGCGAGCCGGTGCTGACCTCGACCAAAGGCGAGGGCGGCGTGCGTGACCCGTTCCTCATCCGCTCGCCCGAGGGCGACAAGTTCTACCTGATCGCCACCGACCTCAAGATTCACGGCAACGGCGACTGGGACGGCGCCCAGCGCCACGGCAGCAAGTACATCGAGGTGTGGGAGTCCACCGACCTCGTGCACTGGTCGGAACAGCGGCACGTCCGTGTCGCACCCGACACCGCGGGCAACACCTGGGCCCCGGAGGCATTCTACGACGAGTCGATCGGCGCGTACGTGGTGTTCTGGGCGTCCAAACTGTACTCACCGGACGACCCGGGACACACGGGCAACACCTACAACCGGATGCTGTACGCGACCACAAGGGACTTCCACACGTTCAGCGAGCCGAAGGTGTGGGTGGACCCCGGCTACTCGGTGATCGACTCCACCGTCCTCAAGGAGGGCGGCACCTACCACCGGTTCACCAAGGACGAGCGTGCGGCCACGCCCGGTGCGCCGTGCGGGAAGTACATCGTCCAGGAGAAGTCCGACGACCTGCGCGGCCTCGACTACGAGCTCGTCGCCGAGTGCATCGGCAAGGGCGACACCACGAACCCCGGCATCAGCCGCGGTGAGGGACCCACGGTGTTCAAGTCCAACACCGAGGACAAGTGGTACCTGTTCATCGACGAGTTCGGCGGCCGCGGCTACGTGCCATTCGAGACCACCGACCTCGAGTCGGGCCGCTGGACGATGTCCGAGGACTACGACCTGCCCGACCGGCCCCGGCACGGCACGGTGCTGCCGGTCACCGCGGCGGAACTGCGACGACTGCACGACACCTGGTGACACCCCGGCACTGACCGGCCGCTCGACCGAACCCACCTTCCCGGCGTGGGGGCGGTACGGCCTGCCCGCTCCACGCCTCCCGACCGAAACGGAGGACGTCATGGTCCGAAGAGGCTCCAGACTCGGCATCGCCGCGGGGGTGACCGCGCTCGCCGGAGCGCTCGTCGCGGCACCCGTCGTGACCCTTCCCGCTTCCGGCCAGACCGCGCCCGCGGTCACCGACTACACCCTCGACATCGACCCCACCGCCCGGGGGCCGGAGATCGCCGACGAGATGTACGGGATCTTCTACGAGGACATCAACCGGGCCGCCGACGGCGGGCTCTACGCCGAGCTGGTGCAGAACCGCTCGTTCGAGTACGACCGCGTCGACAACCCGGCGTACACACCGCTGACCGCGTGGACGACCACCGCCGTGGCGGGCGGCGCCGGCTCCGCCGAGGTCGTCGGCGACGCGGGCAGGCTGCACGAGCGCAACCGGCACTACCTGAAGCTGTCGCTGGACAACCCCGCCGGTGGCGCGTACGGCGTGACCAACAGCGGCTACAACACCGGGATCGCCGTCGAGGGCGGCGAGCGGTACGACTTCTCGGTCTGGGCACGCACCGACGCGGGCAGCACCCCGCTCACCGTGCGGCTCGCGGACGGCACCGGCGAGCTCACCGCAAGGCCGCTGCGCCTCGACGTCCGGGGTGCGGAGTGGGCCGAGTACACCGGCACCTTCACCGCCACCGGCGACAGCACCACCGCGCGGCTCACGGTGGCCGGGGGCGGGAGCGGCACGCTCGCACTGGACATGGTGTCGCTTTTCCCTCGCGACACCTTCGCCAACAGGCCGAACGGGATGCGGAAGGACCTCGCGGAGAAGATCGCCGCGCTGGATCCCGGCTTCCTGCGCTTCCCCGGCGGCTGCCTCGTCAACACCGGCAGCCACTACGGCTACGAGGCGCCGAACTGGGAGCGCGCCCGTTCCTACCAGTGGAAGGACACCATCGGGCCGGTCGAGCAGCGCGCCACCAACGCCAACTTCTGGGGCTACAACCAGTCCTACGGGCTCGGCTACTTCGAGTACTTCCAGTTCGCCGAGGACATCGGCGCGATGCCGGTGCCCGTCGTGCCCGCGCTCGTCACCGGCTGCGGCCAGAACCGGGCCACCGACGACCCCGAGCTGCTGCGCAGGCACATCCAGGACACGCTCGACCTGATCGAGTTCGCCAACGGCCCGGTCACCTCCGAGTGGGGCGCCAAGCGCGCCGAGATGGGACATCCCGAGCCGTTCGGGCTGACCCACCTCGCCGTGGGCAACGAGGAGAACCTGCCGGACGCGTTCTTCGAGCGGTTCCGCCAGTTCCGGGCGGCCATCGAGGCCGAGTACCCCGGTGTCACGGTCATCAGCAACTCGGGACCGGACGACAGCGGCAGCACGTTCGACCGGGCGTGGGAGCTCAACCGCGCGGCGGACGTCGACATGGTCGACGAGCACTACTACAACTCGCCGCAGTGGTTCCTGGAGAACAACAACCGGTACGACTCCTACGACCGCAACGGTCCGCGCGTGTTCCTCGGCGAGTACGCCTCGCAGGGAAACCGGTTCGGCAACGCGCTCGCCGAGGCCGCCTACATGACCGGGCTGGAACGCAACGCCGACGTCGTCCGGATGGCGTCGTACGCGCCGCTGCTCGCCAACGAGGACTACGTCCAGTGGCAGCCGGACATGATCTGGTTCAACAACCACGAGTCCTGGGGCACGGCCAACTACGAGGTGCAGAAGCTGTTCATGAACAACGTCGGTGACCGTGTGGTGCCCAGCGAGGCCTCGCCGACCCCGGTCGTGAACGGGCCGATCACCGGCGCGATCGGACTGTCCACCTGGAACACCAGTGCCGCTTACGACGACGTCACGGTCACCTCGGCCGACGGTGAGGTGCTGCTGCGGGACGACTTCTCCGGTGGCGACGCCCAGTGGACCCACGCGACCGGTGCCGGTTCCTGGTCCGTCCAGGACGGTGCGTACGTGCAGTCCGACGCGGGCGCGACGAACACGATGGTGACGGCGGGCCAGGCTTCGTGGAGCGACTACGACCTGCACGTCAAGGCCACCAAGCGGGCCGGGCAGGAAGGCTTCCTCGTCGCGTTCGGCGTGCGAGACACCCGCAACTACTACTGGTGGAACCTCGGCGGGTGGAACAACACCCGGTCGGCCGTGGAGGAGGCCACGGACGGTGCGAAGCAGACGCTCGTCGAGGACGGCACCCGCATCGAGACGGGGCGGGAGTACGACATCCGCGTCGAGGTGCGCGGCAGGCAGGTCACGCTGTTCCTCGACGGCGAGAGGTGGGGCGGCTTCACCGACGACAAGGTCGCCGAGCCGTTCCGCCAGGTCGTCACCCGGGACGAGCGGACCGGTGAGCTCGTGGTGAAGGTCGTCAACGCGCAGGACGCCGCGGCCCGTACCCGGATCGACCTCGGCGACGACGTGCGCGTGGCCCCGGTCGCGCGGCTGACCACGCTGCAGGGCGACCCGGAGGCGACCAACACGGCCGGCTCCAGGCCCATCCGGCCGGTCACGTCGCGGCTGCATTCGATCGGCAGCACCTTCACGCACACGTTCCCGGCCCACTCCGTGACGTTCCTGCGGGTCCGCACCGTCCCGGCACGCTGAGCCGCGCGACCGGTCCCCACCGCAGACCACCCAGCCCACACCGACCACGAAGACAAAGGAGTCACCATGTCCCCATCCGGGTTCGACCGTCGCTCCCTGCTGCGCGCAGGCGGTGGCCTGGTCGCAGCAGGCTCGGTCGGCGCCGTCCTCCCGGCCGCCGCCGCGGCGGCACAGCCCGCCGGCGCCGTTCCGGCAGGCCCGCCGCGTTCGGCGGGCCCGGCCGCGGTGCCGACCCGTGACCCGCTCGTCGAGCAGCGCGCCGATCCGTTCATCACCAGGCCGGTCGACGGCATGTACTACCTCACCGGGTCCGTCCCGGAGTACGACCGCATCGTCGTGCGCGGCGCCCCGACCCTCGACGGGCTGACGCACGCGCGCGAGCGCACCATCTGGCGCAGACCGTCGTCCGGCCGGATGGGCGGCTACATCTGGGCGCCCGAACTGCACCGCATCGACGGCAACTGGTACGTGTACTTCGCGGCCGGTGACGCGGACAACCCGTTCCGCATCCGCATGTACGTGCTTGAGTCGAAGGCACCCGACCCGAGGGCGGACGCCTGGGTGCTGCTCGGCCAGACCACCACCGCGTGGGATACGTTCGCGCTGGACGCCACCACCTTCGAGCACGCGGGCACCCGGTACCTCGTGTGGGCGCAGCACGAGCCGGGCATCGACACCAACAGCAACCTCTACCTCGCCGAGATGGCCTCCCCGGTGGCGATCAAGGGCGACCCCGTGCGGATCGCCGTGCCCACCCGCGACTGGGAGATCCAGGGCTTCCGGGTGAACGAGGGCGCCGCGGCGATCATCCGCAACGGGCGGGTGTTCCTGACGTTCTCGGCGAGCGCGACCGACCACCGGTACTGCATGGGCCTGCTCACCGCCGACGCCAGGGCCGACCTGCTCGACCCGGCGTCGTGGACCAAGTCACCGCAGCCGGTGTTCACCACGAACGAGCGCACCGGGAGGTATGGCCCGGGGCACAACTCGTTCACCGTCACCGAGGACGGCACCGACGTGCTCGTCTACCACGCGCGGTCCTACCGCGACATCAGCGGCGACCCGCTGTTCGACCCCAACCGGCACGCCCGCGTGCAGCGGCTGTACTGGAACGCCGACGGCACGCCCGCGTTCGGCGTTCCGGTGGGCGAGGGCGGGCCCATCTCGCGGCTCTCGCCGATGGACGCGGAACGGTCCCACGTCAGGCACTACGCCTATGTGCTGCGTGTGGACAGTGACGTGCGCGAGCTGGCGGACACGCAGTTCCGGTTCGTCCCTGGTTTCCTGGAGCCGGGCACGGTCGCGCTGCAGTCGGTGAACTTCCCGGATCGGTACGTGCGGGTGGCGGGGAGCACGGTGCGGATCGACCCGTACGAGGACGACGACGCCTACTGCCGGGCGGCGTCGTTCGTGCGCGAGCCGGGGCTGGCCGACCGGGGAGCGGTCTCGCTGCGGCTGCCCGGTGCCGAGGGCGGGTACCTCGTCCACGACAACGGCGCGCTGACCGTCGGCACGCCGGGCCGCGACCGGCGGGACCGCGAGCGGGCGACCTTCCGGCTCGGCTGAGCCGCGTTCGAGTGCCGGGCCGTCGTTTCGGGCGGCCCGGCACCGGCGCGGCGCACGCACCGAATGCCGCGTTGGGTGCGTGGGATGCAGCGGATGTGGCGTTGGGTGCGTGGGACGCACCGGATGCCACATTGGGTGCGTGGGATGCACCGGATGCCGCGTTGGGTGCGTGGGGTGCAGCGGATGTGGCGTTGGGTGCGTGGGACGCACCGGATGCCGCGTTGGGTGCGTGGGATGCACCGGATGCCGCGTTGGGTGCGTGGGGTGCAGCGGATGCCGCTTTGGGTGCGTGGGACGCACCGGATGCCACATTGGGTGCGTCCGGCGGCGGGGGGCCCGGTCAGTCGAGGGTGCGCCGCCGCCGGTTCCGGGGAGTGCCCACCGTGCTCTGCCGGATGACGAGCTCGGGTGGCACGACGGCGGTCGCGTCCGGATCGGAGGTGCTGGCGATCTGATGGAGCAGCAGGTCGATGCTCCGCCTGCCGACGGCGTCGAAGTCCTGGCGGACGGTGGTCAGTGGCGGCGTGAAGTAGGCGGACTCGGGGATGTCGTCGAAACCGGCGACCAGGACGTCGGTGGGCACGCGCACACCGCGTTCGTGGAACGCGCGCAGCACGCCGAGGGCCATCTGGTCGTTGGCGACGAACACGGCGCGCACGTCGGAGCGCTCGGCGAGCAACTGACCGTTGGCGTAGCCGGAGGCGGGGCTCCAGTCGCCGCGCAGCAACTCGGGTTCCTCCGCTCCGGCGGACCGCAGCTCGGCACGCCAGCCGCGGACCCGGTTCTGCGCCTCCAGCCAGTCCGCGGGGCCCGCGATGTGCCACACGGTGGGCGCGCCCTGGTTCAGCAGGTGGCGCGTCGCCAGCCGCGCGCCCTCGGCCTGGTCGACGCACACCACCGGATGCCCGCCGCCGTCGCCGCCCTCGACCACGACGAGCGGCAGGCCCGCGGGTGCGTCCCGGAGCGCGTCGACGGTGGCCTGCTGCGGCGCGATGATGACGACGCCCTCGACCGACTGCCGGGTCAGGCGCTCCAGCGCGTCCTGCACGTCGTCACCGTCGAGGTCCTTGACGCTCGTGACGCTGACGAAGTAGCCGGCGCGCCGCGCGGCCTGCTCGATGCCGTACAACGTGCTCGCGGGGCCGAACAGGGTGGAGTCGAAGCTGACCACGCCGATCACCTTGGACCGCTTGGTCACCAGCGCGCGGGCAGCCGAGTTGGGGCGGTAGTCCAGTTCGTCGATCGCGGCCAGCACGCGCGTGCGGGTCGCCGGGGACACCGAGGGGTGCCGGTTGAGCACCCTGGACACCGTCTGGTGGGACACCCCGGCCAGCCGCGCGACGTCCGCCATCACGGCGGGTCGCCGTGCCGAGGACACCTTCCTGGTCATGCCCACCTCCGCGGCCGTCTGTCCGGGACGACCGTACCGCCGCGGCGCCGGCCCGGCCGAGGCGTGTCCGCGCCCGGCTGCCGGGACGCCCGGCGGCAGAAGGGCGGTGAACGGTCACATCGAGCACAGTGTACTACGCGGACTTTCGGTTGTTCTCCAAGAAACAGACCTTGACGGCCTAGATGTGAGCGTTAACATTGACCAGCGGAACCGTAGACGGCACGGCTGGAGGAAGCCTGCGATGACCGATCAGCTACTGCCGGGGGAGGCCCAGCTGCGCACGCTCGGGCTCGACGTGACCCAGCCCCGGCCGCCCGCCTCGCAGGTGACCTTCCCGGACGGGGGTGCCTGGCGCGTCGAGATCCCGTCGGTCGAGGGACCCGAGGCGCTCACGGCGGTCCTCGAGGAGTCCGCGGAGCGGGACGTGCCCGTGCACCGGGTGAGCCAGGGCAGCGGCGTGATGATGCTGGACGACGCCGAGATCACCGACATGCTCGCCCTCGGCGCCGACCGGGGAGTGGAGGTGTGCCTCTTCCTCGGCCCGCGCGGCACGTGGGATGTGGGCGCGGCGACCCGGACGCCCACCGGCGGCGCGGGCCCGCGGGCGCGGGGCCGCGACCAGCTCGGGCAGTGCCTGCAGGACTGCGTGCGCGCGGCTGAGCTCGGCGTGCGCAACCTGCTCGTCGCCGACGAGGGCGTGCTGTGGGCGGCCCACCGGCTGCGCTCGCGCGGCGACCTGCCCGCCGATCTCCGCTTCAAGCTCAGCGTCCTGACCGGTCCGGTGAACCCGGCGGCGTTCGCGGTGTGGGCCGCGCTCGGCGCCGACTCGGTCAACGTGCCGAGCGACCTGACCACCACCCAGGTCGCCGAACTGCGGGCCGCGAGCCCCGCGGCGATCGACATGTACCTGGAGGCGCCCGACGACGTGGGCGGTTTCGTCCGGCTCTACGACGCCGCCGAGCTGATCCGCGTCGGCGCGCCGCTGTACCTGAAGTTCGGGCTGCGCAACGCGCCCGGGATCTATCCCGTCGGCAGGCATCTGCGGGACGTGGCGATCAGCAGCGCCCGCGAGCGGGTCCGCCGCGCCCGGCTCGCGCTCGACATCCTGGAGCGCGGGGGAGGCGCGCCGCTGCCGATGTCGAAGATCGGCGATCCGGCACTGCCCGTGCCGGACCGGTTCGGCGAGCCGGTCGCCGCGGGCGGCGCCTGATGCCCGCGGCGGAACAGGTCACCGACCCGTGTGCCTTCCACGGCGAGGGACCCGTGTGGGACCGCGCGGCCGGGGTCGTGCGGTGGGTGGACATGCTGCGCGGGGACGTGCTCGCGATGGCCCCGGAGGGTGGCGCGGTGCCCCGGATCCACGTGGGTGACGTGGCGGCCTGCGTCCGGCCGAGAGAGCGCGGCGGTCTCGTCATGGCCGTGGAGCGCGGCTTCGCGCTGATGGCGGCCGACGGCGAGATCACCACCCTGCCCGAGCTGTGGCGCGATCCGGAGATCCGGATGAACGACGGCGGCTGCGATCCGCGGGGCCGCTTCTACTGCGGTTCGATGGCCTACGACGCCGCGCCGGGACGGGGCGCGCTGCACCGGCTCGATCCGGACGGGTCGACGAGCACCGTGTTCACCGGCGTGACCATCTCGAACGGGCTCGCGTGGAGCCCGGACGGTGCGACCGCGTACTACGTGGACTCGCCGACCCAGCGCGTGGACGCGTTCGACTTCGATGGGGACACCGCGACGTTCACCGCCCGCCGCACCGTGGTGGAGATCCCGGCCGGGCGGGGCATGCCCGACGGCATCACCGTCGACGCCGAGGGCGGGCTGTGGGTCGCGCTGTGGGGCGGCGGGGCCGTGCACCGGTACGGCCCCGAGGGAACGCTCGACGTGGTCGTGGAGCTGCCGGTGCGGCAGGTGACCGCGTGCACGTTCGGCGGTGCCGCGCTGACCGACCTGTTCGTCACCACCTCGCGGCAGGACGTGCCACCGGGTGAGCAACCCGGGGCGGGTGCGCTGTTCCGCTTCCGCCCCGGCGTCGCGGGCCTGCCCGCCGCCACCTTCGCCGGATGACCGACGACCGAAAGGACTGCCATCGTGGTCGGCACCACGACCGAGACCCGATCCGAGACCCTGGAGAACGTGCTCGCCGCCGCGGCGAGCGCCGCCCGGCCGCTGGCTGAGCTGCCGCCGCGCGACCGGGCTGCCCTCCTCACCTCCGTGGCCGAAGCCCTCGACGCGAACGCCGCCGCGCTCGTGCCGCTGGCCGAGCGGGAGTCGAACCTGCCGGAGGCGCGGCTGACCGGGGAGCTGGCGCGCACGACGTTCCAGCTGCGCCAGTTCGCCACCCAGCTGCGGGAGGGCTCGTTCCTCGACGTCGTGATCGACACCGCGGACCCCGGGCACCCGCTCGGCCCGAAGCCGGACCTGCGCCGGATGGTCGTGCCACTGGGGCCGGTGCTGGTGTTCGCGGCGAGCAACTTCCCGTTCGCCTTCTCCGTCGCGGGCGGCGACACGGCCTCCGCGCTCGCGGCCGGCTGCCCCGTGGTGCTCAAGGCGCACCCGGGGCATCCGGAACTGTCCCGGCGCACGGCGGAGGTCGTCACCGCCGCGCTGGCCGACGCGCCCCGGGGAACGTTCGCGCTCGCCGAGGGGCTGGAGACGGGGAGGGCGGCGCTGCTGGACCCGCGGATCAAGGCGGGCGCCTTCACCGGATCCGTCACCGCGGGACGGGCACTGTCCGATCTGGCCGGTTCCCGGCCGGAGCCGATCCCGTTCTACGGCGAGCTGGGCAGCCTCAATCCCGCCTTCGTCACACCCGGCGCCGTGCGGGCCAGGGGCGAGGAGATCGCGTCGGGATTCGTCTCCTCCTTCACCCTCGGCGCGGGCCAGTTCTGCACCAAGCCGGGGCTGCTGTTCCTGCCGTCCGGACACGGCCTCGCCGACCGGCTCGCCGCCGCTGTGCGAGGGGTCACGGCGGCGGCGATGCTGGGCGAGCGCATCCGGGACGGGTTCACCTCGTCGCTCGGCGCGCTCGCCGACGTGCCCGGTGTCGAGCCGATCGTGTCCCCCGCGGTCGAGGAGGACGGCCGCGTCTCGCCGGGGCTGTTCGGCTGCACCGTGCCCACCCTGCTGGCGAACCGGGACACGCTGCTGCGCGAGTGCTTCGGTCCGGCCTCCCTCGTCGTCACCTACGAAGGGAACGACGAGCTCTTCGCCGCGGCGGACGCGCTGGAGGGCAACCTCACCGCGACCGTCCACGCCGGACCCGACGAACGGGACACCGCCGGGCCACTGCTGGAGCGCCTGCGCGACCACGCGGGTCGGCTCATCGTGGACGGCTGGCCCACCGGCGTCGCCGTGTCGCCCGCCATGCACCACGGCGGTCCGTACCCGGCGACGACGTCCCCGCTGCACACCTCCGTCGGCGCGACCGCCATCCGCCGGTTCCTGCGCCCGGTCTGCTACCAGAACGCGCCCCAGGAGCTGCTGCCCCCACCCCTGCGGGACCGCAACGAGCTGGGTATCCCGCGCCTGGTCGACGGCCGCGTCACCACCGAGCACCTCACCGCCAAGGAGAACTGATGAAGATCACCGGCATCACCACGCACGTCCTGGGGACTCCGTGGCGCGACCTCACGTTCGTCCGGGTGCACACCGACGAGGGTCTCGTCGGCGTCGGTGAGACCCGCATGCTCAGCCACACCCAGGCGCTGCTCGGCTACCTGGCCGAGGCGGAGCGCAACCACATCGTGGGCAGCGACCCGTTCGACATCGAGTCGCTGGTGCGGCGGATGAAGTACGGCGACTACGGCCGGGCCGGCGAGATCGTCATGTCCGGCATCGCGTGCGTCGAGATGGCGTGCTGGGACATCGTCGGCAAGGCGCTCGGCCAGCCCGTGTGGCGCCTGCTCGGGGGCAAGGTCAACGACCGGATCAAGGCCTACGCCAACGGCTGGTACACAGTGGAGCGCACGCGGGAGGAGTTCCACGCCGCCGCCCGGCGGGTCGTCGAGCGTGGCTACCGGGCGCTCAAGTTCGACCCGTTCGGCCCTGGCCGGCTCGAGCTCGATCACGACGAGCGCATGCGCGCGGTCGGCCTGGTGGAGGCGGTCCGGGACGCGGTCGGGCCGGACGTGGAGATCCTGGTCGAGATGCACGGGCGGTTCGCCCCGCTGGAGGCCGTGCGGCTGGCGGACCTGCTCGCGGAGTTCGCTCCGAGCTGGCTGGAGGAGCCGGTGCCGCCCGAGAACCTGGCCGCGCTGGCGAAGGTCGCGGGCAAGACGAACCTGCCGATCGCCACGGGCGAGCGCATCCACGACCGCATCGAGTTCCGCGAGCTGTTCGAGTCCCAGGCCGTCGACATCATCCAGCCGGACATCGGTCACCTCGGCGGGATCGCGGAGACCCGCAAGCTGGCGGCCACCGCGGAGACCCACTACGTGCTCGTCGCCCCGCACAACGTGGGCGGTCCGGTGCTGACCGCGGCGAACCTGCACCTGGCGGCGTGCACGCCGAACTTCAAGATCCAGGAGCACTTCAACGACTTCGCCGACGAGGAGGTCAAGCAGGCGGCGCCGGGCGTGCCCGAGGTGGTGGACGGCTACTTCGGCCTGCCCACGGCGCCGGGCCTCGGTGTGGAGCTCGACGTCGGCTTCGTCGAGGAGCGGCCGAGCCGGGGCGCCCACTTCGACCTCTTCGCCGACGGCTGGCACTTCCGCGGCACTCGTGCGGGTGCGCGATGAGCCGAGCGGTGCGGATGGAGGCCCCCGGGCACACGCGGGTGGTCGCCGTGACCGCGCCCGGCCCCGAGCCGGGGGACGTGGTGGTGCGCGTCGCGTGGGCGGGCATCTGCGGCTCGGACGTCGAGGTGTTCGAGGGCACCCGGCCCGCCGCGTTCGTGCGCTACCCGATCGTGCCCGGCCACGAGTGGTCGGGCACGGTGGAGGCGGTGGGCGAGGGCGTGGACGCCGCACTGCTCGGCAAACCCGTGGTGGGCGAGGGGTTCCGCTCCTGCCAGGTCTGTCCGGCCTGCCGGCGCGGCGAGCCGACCGTGTGCCACGCGGACTACGACGAGACGGGCTTCACCCAGGACGGTGCGTGGGCCGACCGGCTGACCGTCCCGGCCCGGCTGCTGCACGTGCTGCCCGACGGCGCCGACCTGCGGGCGGCGGCGGGCCTCGAACCGGCCGCGTGCGTCGCCGAGGCGTGCCTGCGGGCGGCCGTGCAGCAGGGCGAGCGGGTGGCGGTCGTCGGGGCGGGCACCCTCGGCCTGCTCGCGGCGCAGCTGCTCCGCGCGGACAACCCGGCCGAGCTGGTGATGGTGCATCCCACCGCGGCCAGGGCGGAGCTCGCCGCGACGTGCGGCGCGAGCGCGCTGGTCACGCCGGACGAGGCGGCCGGCCTCGCCGGGCGGTTCGACGTGGTGGTCGAGGCCGCGGGCGTGACGGGCACGGCCGCGCTCGCGTGCCGGCTCACCCGCAGGGGCGGCCGGGTGGTGATCACGGGCATTCCGGGGGAGGAGGACGTGCTGTCCACCCGGGACATCGTGACCAACCACCTCGCGGTGCACACCGTCTTCGGCGCGCCGCCCCGCGCGTGGGTGTACGCGGTGCGGGCCTTCGCCACCGGCAACCTGGACCCCTCGCTGCTGGTGACCCACGAGTTCGTGCTGGAGGACGCGGAGAAGGCGCTGAGCACGGTCGCCGAGCGCGGGCCGGGCACCGTGAAGGTGCTGCTGCACCCGTGACCCGCCGCGCCGCGCGGGCTGAGGGAGGATGACGCCGTGTTGCCGTCGGGAGCGCAGGTCGAGCTGGAGCACGCGGGGTACCGCGCCGTCGTCACGGAGGTGGGGGCGGCGTTGCGGGTGCTGGAGCACGAGGGCAGGCCGCTGGTCCGTCCGTTCGGCGAGGACGAGCTGATGCCCGTCTACAGCGGCGCGGTGCTCGCGCCGTGGCCGAACCGGATCGGGGACGGCCGGTACCGCTACGGCGGGCGGGAGTACCAGGTGCCGCTCACCGAACCGGAGCGGTCCACCGCCCTGCACGGGCTGGTCGCGTGGCTGCCGTGGCGGCCGGTGTCGCGGTCGGCGGCGCGGGTGGACCTGGCCTGCACCCTGTGGCCGACGCCGGGCTACCCGTTCCCGCTGGGTCTCACGATGGCCTACACCCTGGATACGGACGGGCTCGAGGCGCGGCTCACCGCGGAGAACCTCGGCGGTGCGCCCGCGCCCTACGGCTGCTCCATCCACCCGTACCTGGTCGGCGGTGCGGGGCACGTCGACGACTGGACGCTCGAGCTGCCCGCCGCCCGCTACCTCGACGTGGACCCGCGGCGGCTGTTGCCTGCCGGGGAGCGCGCCGTCGAGGGCACGCCGTTCGACTTCCGGTCCGGCCGCGCACCGCGCGGCACCGAGGTGGACCACGCCTTCGGCGCGATCGGCTTCGGGCCGGACGGGGCGGCGTCGGCGGTGGTCCGCGGCGGGGACGGCCGCGGGGTGCGGATCGTGTGGGACCGCGCGTGCCCGTGGGTGCAGGTGCACACGGCCGACCGGCCCGAGCCCGAGCTGCACCGCACGGGGCTGGCCGTCGAACCGATGACGTGCCCGCCCGACGCCTTCCGGACCGGCCGCGACCTCGTGCACCTCGCCCCCGGCGCCACCCACACCGTGACCTGGCGGCTCGCGGCGGTGTCATGAGTGGCTCGTTACTGGCATTCTCGTCAGTAACGAGCCACTCATGACAGCTCCACGCGGGAGAATGGCCGCCGTGGGCGGGCAGGTGGAGATCGGGCTGCTGGGGTCGCTGCGGCTCCGGGCCGGGGCCGTTCGACGTGGTCGTGTTCTTCGACGCGTTGCACGACCTCGGCGACCCGCCCGCGGCACTGCGCAGGGCGCATGACCTGCTTACCGAAGGCGAGATCCTGGTCGCCGTCGAGCCGTGGTCGCTCGACCGGCTGGAGGACGGCATCGGCAACCCGTCGGTCCGGGTGGACTACGCGCTTTCCACGTCGCTGTGCACCCCGTGCTCGCTCGCCCAGGACGGCGGGTACGCACTCGGCACGCAGGGCGGCCCTTCGGTCCGGCTGCGGCTGCTGGCGGCGCGGGCTTCCGCGACCCGGTGATGGTGGCCGACACCGGGTATAACCTCGTGTTCGCCGCGGCCAAGTGAGCCGGCGTTACGCCGACCGGGATCTTGCCTCAGGGCCCCGATCGTGTTAGCACTCTTACTTGCCGAGTGCTAACTGAATAGTGGTCGAGGAGGCAAAGTGAGCACTGCGCACTCCCGTGCGTGTCGATCCCGTTCTCTTGCCCACAACGGCGTGCGGCAACCCGAGCACCGTCTGAGGGTGGCGCTGGTCGCCCCTCCCTACTTCGACGTGCCCCCCACCGCGTACGGCGGCGTGGAGGCCGTGGTCGCCGATCTCGCCGACGCGCTGGTCGCGCGGGGGCACTCGGTGACCCTGATCGGAGCGGGCCGTCCCGGCACAGCCGCGCGGTTCCTGCCCGTCTGGGACCGCACGGTGCCGGAACGGCTCGGTGAGCCGTACCCCGAGGTGATGCACGCCGTCCGGGCGCGCCGCGCGCTCGAACGGCTCATCGGAACCGACGGTGTGGACGTCGTGCACGACCACACCTTCGCGGGCCCGCTCAACGCGCCCGTGTTCGCGGCCGCGGGCGTGCCCACCGTGGTGACCGTCCACGGCCCCGTGGACGCCGATCTGGAGAGCTACTACCGGGAACTGGGCACGGACGTGCACCTGGTCGCCATCAGCGACCGGCAGCGCGCGCTCGCGCCCGGGCTCAACTGGACGCAGACCGTGCACAACGCCCTGCGGCTGGCGGACTGGCCGTTCCAGGAGCGCAAGGACGACTACGCCCTGTTCCTGGGCCGGTTCCACCCGGACAAGGCACCGCACCTGGCACTCGACGCCGCGCACGCCGCCGGTGTCCCGCTCGTGCTCGCGGGCAAGTGCGCCGAGCCGATCGAGAAGGAGTACTTCGAACGGGAGGTCCGCCCCCGGCTCACGGCCTCCGACCACCTCTTCGGCGTGGCGGACGCGAAGGCCAAGCGGGAGCTGCTGGCCTCCGCCCGCTGCCTGCTGTTCCCCATCCAGTGGGAGGAACCGTTCGGCATGGTGATGATCGAGGCGATGGCCTGCGGCACGCCGGTCGTCGCGCTGCGCGCGGGCGCGGTGCCCGAGGTGGTGGCCGACGGCGTCACCGGCCTCGTCCGGGACGACCCCGCCGAGCTTCCGGCCGCGCTGCACGAGGTGCGCGCCCTCGATCCGAGGGCCTGCCGGGACCACGTCGCCGCACACTTCGACGTCGACGGCCTCGGCGCGGGGTACGAGACGGCCTACCGGCGTGCCCTCGCACAGACCAGGCCCGCCCTCGACACGCTGCGCCGCGAGTACGCCGCGCTGGACTCCGCGCTCGACCGCGCCTACGAGCGCGACCGCGAGGCCACGGGAGAACCGGCATGACGTTCAACTCGGGGGAGCCGGTGCCGGTGGCGAGCGTCGGCGGCACCGTCACCCTCGTGGAGGGCAGCACGTTCTGCCTGTCCGCCGGGGACGGTGACGTGCACGAGGGCGGAGCGCACGGCCTGTTCTTCCGCGACGCCCGCCTGATCTCCCGCTGGGAGCTGCGCCTCGACGGGCAACCGCCGCAGCCGCTGGCCGTGCTGTCCCCCGAGGCGTTCGCCGCTCGTTTCGTGCTGCGCAGGCCGCCGCAGCCGGGGCACGCCGACAGCACCCTGCTGCTGGTGCGCGAGCGCCTCGTCGGGGACGGGATGCGGGAGACCATCACGCTGACCAACCTGGGCGGGGAGGCCACGGTGGCCACGCTCGCGTTGCACGTCGACGCGGACTTCTCCGGCCTGTTCGCGGTCAAGGAGGGCAGGCCGCGCCCCGGCGGCGCCGACCCGGTGGTGGCGGGCAGCGAGCTGCTGCTGCGGGACCGCGCCGACGGCACGCACGGTGTCGCCGTCGGCGCCAGCGGGGACCCCCAGGTGCGGCCCGGCACGCTGAGCTGGCACGTCGTCGTTCCCGGCGGCGGGTCCTGGAGCACCGAGATCGTCGTGCAGCCGAGCACGGGCAACCGGCGGGTGCAGCCCCAGTTCCATCGTGGACAGCAGCTGGAGCACAGTGGACCCGCTCGCAAGATCCAGGCGTGGCGGCAGGTCAGCTCGCTCGTCACCGCCGAGGACGCGGGCCTGACCCAGGTGCTGCGCCGCACCGAGAGTGACCTCGGTGCCCTGCTGATCCAGGACCCCACGAAGGCGGGCAACCCGTTCGTCGCGGCCGGTGCGCCGTGGTTCATGACGCTGTTCGGCCGGGACAGCCTGCTGACCGCGTGGATGGCGCTGCCGCTGGACGTCCGTCTCGCCCTCGGCACACTCGAGACGCTCGCGCGGTTGCAGGGCAGCAGGACCGACCCGCTGACCGAGGAGGAACCGGGGCGCATCCTGCACGAGTTGCGGCTCGGTCCGGACAGCGACGAGGTGCTCGGCGGCAACCACTACTACGGCACGGTGGACGCCACGCCGCTGTTCGTGATGCTGCTGGCCGAGTGCTGGCGGTGGGGAGCCGACGAGACGGGCGTGCGCGCGCTGCTGCCCGCCGCCGACGCGGCGCTGGCCTGGATCGAGCGCCACGGCGACCGCGACGGTGACGGTTTCGTGGAGTACCGGCGCGCCACCGACCGGGGACTGCTCAACCAGGGCTGGAAGGACAGCTTCGACGGCGTCAACGACGCGGCGGGCAGGCTCGCGACCCCGCCGGTCGCGCTGTGCGAGGTGCAGGGCTACACCTACGCCGCGTGGCTGGCGCGCGCGGAGCTGGCCGAGTCGTTCGGCGACCCGGGCACGGCGGAGGACTGCCGTGCCCGCGCCGAGCGGCTGCGGCAGCGCTTCGCCGAGGCGTTCTGGCTGCCGGACCGAGGTTGGTACGCCGTGGCGCTGGACCACCGCAAGCAGCCGGTGGACGCGCTCACCAGCAACGCCGCGCACGCGCTGTGGTCGGGTATCGCGCTCGACGAACACGCCGCGGTGCTCGTCGAGCGGCTGGCCTCGGCGGAGATGAACAGCGGGTTCGGGCTGCGCACGCTGTCCACCGGGATGGCCGCGTACAACCCGATGAGCTACCACAACGGTTCGGTCTGGCCGCACGACACCGCGATCGCGGTGGCGGGGCTGCTGCGCTACCGCCACCTGCCCGGCGCGGTCGAGCTCGCGCAGGACCTGGCGGGCGGCCTGCTCGACGCGGCGGAGGCGTTCGGCGGGCGGCTGCCCGAGCTGTTCTGTGGCTTCGCGCGCGCCGACTTCGGCTCCCCGGTGCCGTATCCGACGTCGTGCTCGCCACAGGCGTGGGCCAGTGCGGCGCCGCTGCTGCTGGTGCGCGCGTTCCTCGGCCTGGAACCGCACGTCCCGCGCCGGACGCTGACCGTGACCCCGCGCCTGCCCGAGCGCTGGGGCAAGCTCACCCTCACGGATTTGCGACTCGGCCCGGCGACGGTCCGGGTCGAGGCCGAGCGGGAGAGCGGGAAGGTGCACGATCTGCCCGACGGCTGGACGCTGGCCTGACCCCCGGCGGTCAGGCCGTCAGGCCGTGGTGCGGGCCGCGACGTGCTCCAGGGAGCGGGTGGCGCGCCCCTGGCTGACCCTCGCGGGAGCCGCGGACAGCCACCACACCCTGGACCTGCTGCCCGCGTCACGCGCTTCGCGCGCGCCGAAGCTGCTCTTGGGGCGTGTGGACGACGGTTTCCAGCCGGTGCGCCACGCCGTGCGGTTCGCCGCCGGGATCCCCCGGCGCGCTGGGCGGCTTCCTCACCCGCTGAAGAAGTCGGCCAGCACCGCGGCGAGCGCCGCCGGGTCGGCCACATGGCCCTGCCCGCTCAGGGTGAGCCTGCGGGCGTGCGGCACACCGGCGGTGATGGCGTCCGCCGCGCGCTCGAAGAAATCCTCCGATCCGCCGGTGACCACGAGCACCGGTTGGCCGACGTTCGCGAGGCGGCCCGCGGGCGGCCTGCCGTCGCCGAGGCAGGCGGCGTCGTAGGCCAGCGTGGGTGCGAGGCGTTCCAGGTGCGGCCACACCGGTGAACTCCTGGCCGCCGCGATGTGCTCTCCCGCTCCGGCCAGCCGCATGAACAGCTCGACCGCGGTGGCGCGCTCGCCGTCGGCGAGCGCGTCGGCCAGCTCACCGGTGTACTCACGCCAGCGTCGTAGGTCCTCGGGGAGCACGGCGTACGGCACCTCGTATACCGCGACCCGGTCGATGGCGAGCCCGGCGGCCGCGGCCTCCAGCGCCAGCGCGCCACCCGACGACGCGCCGAACAGCCGCACCGGCTCCCCTGCCTCGGCGATCAGTGCGTCGAGGTCGTCGATCTCCCTGGCCACCGCGTAGGGCAGGGTGTCGCCGCTGGCTCCGCGGCCACGCCGCGCGTAGTTGTCAACGGTGAACCGGCCGGCCAGCTCCCTGGCCAGCGGCGCGTTCTCCGCGCCGTCGTCGAGCCCGCCGCCGACCAGGACGACCGGTGCGCCGGCGCCCTGCCGTTCGTAGCTGATCGCCGTTCCGTCCTTGGACCTCACCTGACGCATACCGTCCTCCTCGACGCACGTTGTCATCGAGAAGGCGCGAGACGCGCGGGCGTCCCGCTGGATCCGATCTGGCATCCCGCGAGTCCCCCGCTCAGGGCCGAGAGTGCTGCGTTCCGGACTCGCGGGAACGCGGTGACCGGGCCGTCTGGTGAGGGTCGCTCGCCCGGCGTTGCGGCACCACCATCCGCGTGCTGCGGTGCTACGAGACACCGAGACTGCTGTCCGCGCGTCGTGCCTACGACGAGGATGACCTGCGGCTCGAGGTCTACGAGCGCGGGATCGCCGAGGGCCACCCGACTCGTCGCACGCGTCCGCCACGGCCGAGACCGGGCTCGTCCGCACGGTCGACACCGACTCCTTGCCCGCTCACCACCCTGCCGTACCAGGTCGCTGCCCTGCCGACGCTGCTGCTGTTCCGCGGTGGCGAGCCGATCGCGCCGACCGTCGGCGCCCGGTCGAAGGCCAGGCTGCTCGCGGAGCTGGACGAGGCGCTGCTCCGCTGACCGCCGGGGCCGACAGTCAGCTGGATCAGGCGCGGGCGGCCTCGGCGCGCTCGTCGGGCACACAGTGCGTCATGCGCAGCCCCCGCACGTCCCGGGAACCGTTGCGCCCCAGGTTCTCCAGCCGTTTGCGGTCCTCCTCGGTGAGGTCCTGGCTCGCGAGCGGCCGCAGGTGCGCCACCTCGTCGGCGGAGATGCCGAGGCCGTCCCCGACCCGCCTGCCGAGCTCGTCCTCGGCGAGGAGGAAGTGCCACACCATGCGTTCCTGGATCGCCCGGTCGCACTGGGACAGCTGGTCGACGAGGTTGTGGACCAGGTCGTCCTGCTCCCAGCCCTCCATCAGCAGGAACCGCTGGCCAGCCTGGACGTAGTCGTTGGTGCGCGGGAGGCGCTTGCGGGTCAGCCTGCCCTCGATGACGGGTCCCTGCTCGTCGTGCGTGGGGTACTGGGCTTCGCGCAAACCGCCGGTGATCGACGGTTCGTAGTTGACGTGCGGATTCGCGCCGCCCCGGTCGATCTGATATGTCATCTGCCCGTCACGCTGGTTGGTGTGCGGCTGGCCGTTCTTCGGCTGGTTCACGGGCAGCTGCAGGTAGTTGGGGCCGACCCGGTAACGCTGGGTGTCGCTGTAGGAGAAGGTGCGGCCGACGAGCATCTTGTCGTCGGAGAAGTCGAGCCCGTCCACCAGGACGCCGGTGCCGAACGCGATCTGCTCGTTCTCCGCGAAGAAGTCGTCCACCGTGCGGTCGAGCACCATGCGGCCCACCGGCTTCGGCGGGAAGTCGTTCTCCGGCCACACCTTGGTGTCGTCGAGCGGGTCGAAGTCGAGCTCGGCGTGTTCCGCGTCGGACATGATCTGCACGAGCAGTTCCCACTCCGGGTGGTCGCCGCGTTCGATGGACTCGTACAGGTCCCTGGTGGCGTGCCCGAGCTCGTGCGCCTGGATCGCGGCGGCGTCGGCCTCGGTCATGCTGCGCACACCGGCCCTGGGCATCCAGTGGTACTTGACGAGCACGGTCTCGCCCACCTCGTTGACCCACTTGTAGGTGTTGACGCCGAAGCCCTGCATGTGCCGGTAGTCGGCGGGGATACCGCGCGGGCTGAACAGGTTGACGAGCATGTGCATGGCCTCTGGCGTCTGCGACATGAAGTCGAAGATGCGGTTCGGCTCCTGCCGGAAGGTGACCGGGTCGGGCTTGAGCGCATGGATGACGTCCGGGAACTTGATGGCGTCCCGGATGAAGAACACGGCGAGGTTGTTGCCCACGAGGTCCCAGTTGCCGTCCTCGGTGTAGAACTTCACCGCGAAGCCGCGGGGATCACGCGCGCACTCGGACGAGTCCCTGCCGCCGATGACCGTGGAGAAGCGCACGGCGACGTCGGTTCGTTTGCCCTTCTCCTGGAACAGTTTCGCCCTGGTGTAGCGGCTGATGGGCTCGTCGCCCCACGAGCCGTACGCCTCGAACCAGCCGAAGGCGGTGGTGCCCCTGGCGTGCACCACCCGCTCCGGGATGCGCTCCCGGTCGAAATGGCTGATCTTCTCCAGGAACTGGTAGTTCTCCAGGGTCGCCGGGCCCCGTACGCCCACCGTCCGCTGGTTCTGGTTGTCGTAGACCGGGTGCCCCTGCCGGTTGGTCAGCACGGGGCGGTCGTCCCCGGGTTCCGGTCCCTTGCCCGACACGTCCGTCATAGCGCTGGTGTGTCCTTCCTCCACCGGAAACTGCACGAGCCTGCGTCGGCAGATACCCGCTACACCCGAGGAGTAACCCGCTCGGTGCGCCGATCCGGATGGATCCGCGCCGTGGCCGGTCAGTCGGGCCGGTCGCCGAAGTCCTCGGGCTTGACGTCGTCGAGCGCCGCGCGGAAGTCGGCGATCTGCTGTTCGGCGTCGGCCGGGTCGGGCTCTCCCGCGAACTGGATCTCGGCCGCCGCCGCGTCGAGCACGTCCTCGTCCACCTCCAGCGTGGCGCCCGCGCGGACGGCGATGGCCACCGCGTCACTCGGCCGCGCGGAAACCCGCGTGTCGTCGTCGAAGACCAGGTCGGCGAGGAAGATGCCCTCCTCGAGCGCGGTCACCTCGACCCGCTCGACCCGGCGCCCGAGCGCCTCGACGACGTGTCCGATCAGCTCGATGGTGTCCGGCCGGACGTGCTCGACCTCCTGGTAGGCCGCGATCAGGGCGCCGGCTTCCGGTGCCCCGATCGAGATGGGCAGCCAGCGCTGCTCTCCGACGGTCTCCTGGAGAAGCATCACCGGTGTCTCGTCCGGTGGCAGGAGGGCCACCCCGTGCACGCGCACTGGAATCACGGCACTCACCCCGTTCTCGTGTTCGTCCTCGCCAGAGCACGTACCCACACACCGAACTCACCACTCTGACATATCGGCGTGTCCTCCGCCCAGGGCCGGGCGACGTGGTGGGCAGACCTAGGCCGGAGCCGTCCGTCTGCCCTGTTCCAGCGCGTTGAGCGCACGGATGAATCCGTCGAACAGGTCGCGCAGTGCCACCAGCAGGGTCAGTGCCTCACCGAGGGCGTCGCCGAGGGCCTTGAGCAGCCTGGCGACCCCGCTTCGCCGGGGTTCTGGCTGATCATCACCGTGTCTCCAGGTCACGAAGGTCGAGTCGCGCCGACCCTAGTCCCTCGGCCCGCTCCGCCACCGGAGAATGCGCCGATTCAGCAGCGCGACGACCGCCTCGGCGTCCGGGACGGGCAGCATACACTCGCCGGAGTCGGAGCCGAGCGTGACCGCCGGTCCCGGCCTGGCGTACACGAGCGCGTTGTCGGACAGCCGCAGCCAGGGCACGTCGCCCCCGGCGTCCGGCAACAGGGTGGCCCTGGCGCCGTGCAACCGGGCGAACGGCACCTCGGCGTACGCGGTGGGGCCGCCCCGGCCCCGGTGCCTGCGCGCCGACCACACGACCCGGTCGGGCGCGATGTGCACGGCGCCGGACAGCATGCCGGTGCCGGTGATCCGGCCGGAACGCGACCGTGAACGGGGTGGCGCCCAGCTCGGGCACCGAAGGGGACAGCAGCGCGCGGTTGGCGCGATGGGCGGTCACCAGCCCGAGCACCAGCAGCACCACCTGCACCAGGAAGAGCAGGCTCGCACCGGTCGACGCGGCGGCGGCACCGCTGTTGAGCGCCATGCCGAGCGCGGGAATGCCCCCGAGCAGCAGCTGGCCGCCACCCGTCAGGAAGGCGGCCGGGCCCCACCGTGGCGGCTCGGCGATCAGCGAACGCAGCCGCCCGGCCACGATCGCGGTGAGCAGGAGGGACCGGGCCCGCGTCCACCGTGGCTGGAGCACCCACGCGGCCTGGGCATCGGCGGTGCCGGGCAGCGTGACGGGGACGAGCACGGCAGGACAGTAGCAGCGGAGCGGAATGTCGTGCCCCGTGGCGGGCGGTGTTCGGCCGGCCACGGAAGCTGTGTGAAATCGAGGCGTAGCCGACATCACGCCACAGGGGCAAGCCCTCTGCCGCAAGCCTTCGACGTGCGAAAACTGTGGGGTGAGTGACGGGACTTGAACCCGCGGCCCCCTGGACCACAACCAGGTGCTCTACCGACTGAGCTACACCCACCGCGTCGGACACCCTCACGGTTGTCCGCTGCCAGATCATCGTAGCGTGCCGCCCCGGCGGCCCCGCACCGGGTTACCGGTCGCCCCCGCGCAGCACCTCGTCGGCCGCCGCCCTGGCCTGCTCGGTGCTGGGGCCGGGCTGCGGCACGAACGCCGTCCGCCGGTAGTACCGCAGCTCGCCGATCGACTCCCGGATGTCCGCCAGCGCCCGGTGGGCGAGCCCCTTCTCCGGCTTGGCGTAGTAGATGCGGGGGTACCAGCGGCGGACCAGTTCCTTGATCGAGGACACGTCCACCATGCGGTAGTGCAGGTGGGCGTCGAGCGTGGGCATGTCGCGGGCGATGAACCCCCGGTCCGTGCCGATGGAGTTGCCCGCCAGCGGCGCGGTCTGCGGATCGGGGACGTGCTCGCGGACGTAGTCGAGGACTTCCCGTTCCGCCTCCTCGAGCGTGACGGTGGACCGGCGGACCTCCTCGGTCAGCCCGGACCGCGCGTGCATCTCCCGCACGACGTCCGGCATGTTCGCCAGGGCCTCGTCGCCCGCGTGGATCACCACGTCGCGGCCTTCCCCGAGCACGTTGAGCTCGGCGTCGGTCACCAGCACGGCGATCTCGATGAGCGAGTCCTTGGCGAGGTCGAGCCCCGTCATCTCACAATCGATCCAGACAAGACGATCGGTCACCCGGCAAACCCTAACGCGCCCGGCCCCGCCGCCGTCGCACGACGTGCGGAGCCGGGCACGAGCCCCTCGGACGGGTCACGACCGGGCCTCGATGGCGGCCACGATCGCCTTCGCGTCGTTGATCGGGATGGCGAAGCCGATGCCGACGTTGCCCGAATCCGAACCGGACGGCGAGTAGATCGCGGAGTTGATGCCGATCACCGCACCCGCCCTGTTCACCAGCGGGCCGCCCGAGTTGCCGTGGTTGATCGCCGCGTCCGTCTGGATCGCCGTGTAGCCCGGTCCGGCCGACGCGTCACTCGACACGGGGCGGCCGAACGGGGACGGCTGTTCGTCCTGCCTGCCGATCTCGGACAGCGTGCGGCCGACCGCGCTGACGATGCCCGAGGTGACGGTGTTCTGCAGGCCGCCGGGCGAGCCGACGGCGACGACCTGCTCACCCACCCGCACCGAGGAGGAGTCGCCGAGCCTCGCCGGGGCGAGCCCGCTCGCGTCCCTGGCCTGCAGCACGGCGATGTCCGCCGTGGCGTCGGCGCCGAGCACGGCGGCCTGGTACCGCGTTCCGTCGGAGAGCGTGATCGTCACGTCACCGGTGGCGCCGTCGATGACGTGGGCGTTGGTGAGGATCCTGCCGTCCTCGGTGAGGACGACGCCGGACCCGATCGCCTCGCCCTGCGCGGTGCGCACGTTCACCTGAACCACGCTGGGCAGCACCTGCTCGGCCACGGTGCCGACGTCGGTGCTCGTGGACGCCGCCCTGGCCGTGGCGGATCCGATCGCGACGGTCGAGTCGCCGGTCCGGTCCACGGAGGTGACGAGCGCCGCTCCGCTCGCGCCACCGGCCAGTGCGGCGACGACGGCGGCCGCGGAGGCCAGCACCACGACCCGGCGGGGCCTGCGTGGCGGCGCCTGCCCTGCCGGGTCGGCGGCCGGTGGCTGTTGCTCCCGTGTGTACTCGTCGCTGTCCATGCCCCTACGGTCGTCCGGTTCCGTGAGAGCCTGAGTGTGGGCGGGGACGTTGCTGAGAACCGCCCCGGACCCCCGCCGGTGCGGATTCCGCTCAGCGGGGCGGGGGAGGGAACCACAGCCCCCGGTCGCTCGCCAGCGTGGTGGCGAGCGACGCCCAGCGGGGCGGCGGCACGTCGCCCGCGGGCTGGGCGGGATCGATGCCGTGCTCAGCCAGCAGCCGGTGCCTGCCGCGGCCGGTGCGCGGAACGACCCTGCGGGCGGGGGTGCGCGGGGCGCCGTAGGCTGCTCCCAGCAGTGTCCACAGTGCAGCCTGAGCCCCGCGTCCCAGGCCGGGACGCCGCCGTGCCACCAGGTGTGCGGAGTCCACTGAGGGCACCGGCCGGAAATGCCGTGCGGGTATCCGGTGTACGAGTTCGAGGTCGAACCGGGCGGCCCACCACGCGAGTTCCCTGGTGCGGGGCACCTCGGCGGTCAGCCGCTTGGCGAAGCCCCATTCGACGATGAGCGCCGCTCGCCGGAGCCGGGACGACGCGGGCGTCAGCAGGCGGCGCAGCAGGGTGCTGGAGATCGCGTACGGGATGCTCGCCGCCACCAGGAACGGTTCCCGCGGCAGGGGAGTCGTCCGGGCGTCGTCCACCCGGATCCGGACGCCGGGCTCGTCGGCGACGCGTTCCCGCAGGCGCCGGGCGAATCCGGCATCGCGTTCGATGGCGAGCACCCGGGCTCCGGTGCGGGCGAGCGGAGTGGTGATGGCGCCGAGCCCGGCGCCGAACTCGACGACGAGGTCGCCGGGGCAGGGCGCGCACGAGCGGATCAACCGCTCGGCGACGTGCGGGTTGGCCAGCAGGTGGATCCCGGGCCGGTGCGTGGGCAGGTCTTCGTGGGCAGGGCGTCGCCTGCGCTGGGGCATGGGGTCGCTCCGTCATGATCGGCGGTGAGCGCGCCGTGGGGCGCGCGCGGACGTCATGACGCAGCGGCCGGAGCCGGCCGGTTCGGATCAGCGGTTCCGCGAGGCGGAGAAGGGTACGAACAGCCACCGCCCGGCGACGGCGGGGCGGTGTGTGCTGGAGCCTGGTGGCCGCTGCGTCAGGCGCGCTGCGGCCGGAGCCGAGCGGTCGCCACGCAGCAGCGGTGCAAAGTTCCCACAACTGCACGCTAGCAAGGCCCGCAACCGGTTTCTCCGGCGCGAGAGTGACCTTTCCCCTCGGATTCCGGTGTGCACGGATCCACTCGCACCGCGACACGTTTCCCGTTGTCGGTGCCGCGCCCTACCTTCGCCGATGCCCGGCCACCACCCGACGAGAGGACCCCACCGTGACCACGACCGCCCTGAGCCCGACCACCGTCCGGATCGCCGTCCGGCGTGACTTCGCGCTCTCCGCCGCAGCCCGCTTCCCGGAGGGCCGCACACCCGCGGCGTGGCCCGATGCCGCCGCGGAGCCCGGGACATGGCGGCTGGCGTTTCCCGTCGTAGGCTCGTGGCGGCACGCGGCGTGCTCGTCCGGCGGCGAGCACCCGGCTTCGTCGTCGCCGAGGTGGACGCGCCGTCCGGCGCGCGGCTTCGGCGAGATCGGCAGGGCGGACCCGGTGGTGGGTGAACTCCAGGAGCGCTGCCCCGGGCTGCGGCCGGTTCTCGGCGGAGCTCGTCGTCGTGCGCGGAGCGAGTCATCCCGACGTGCTCCCCCGGGCCCGAACCGCGGTTGCACGCCGGGCTGGCGCGGAACCACCGGGGTCGATCCCGGCGACGTCGGCACCCTGGCCCGCGTCGCCGACCGCCGGCGGCCGTACCGCAGCTGGGCGGCGCTGCAGTTGCCCGCGTCCCGGGAGGACCGGATCCGTCGCGGAGGGGAGTGCGGCCGAAACCGCGCATCGTAGCGCGGCACACCGGAGTGGTCGTCCGGAAAGGGGGTCACGATGATCAGACAACCGGTGTGATGAGGTCTGGCGCGTGGGATGGTCCGGTGATGACAGCGGTATCTGGCGACTGTTCGACCTCCAGCCCGGCGCGGCGGGCACCATCGTGGTGGTGGCGGGGGTCGGGGCACTGGCCGCCGTGCTCCTGGCCTCGCCGTGGCGGATCGCCCGGAACGTGGTGACCATCGTCCACGAGGCGGGTCACGCGATCGTCGCGCTGCTGGTGGGACGACGGCTGCGGGGAATCCGGCTGCACTCCGACACGTCCGGCGTCACGGTTTCCCGCGGCAAGCCAGAGGGCCCGGGAATGGTGCTGACCACACTGGCCGGCTATCCGGCGCCCGCGCTGCTGGGTCTGCTGTTCGCGGGCCTGGTCTCGGCCGACCGGATGCCGGTGGTGCTCACGATCGCGGGCGCGCTGCTGCTCGGTGTGCTCGTGATGGTGCGCAACGCCTACGGCGTCTTCGCCGTGCTGCTGTCGGCCGCGGTGCTGTTCGTGGTGGCCTTCGTCGCCGAGGCCGTGCCGCAGGCGGTGTTCGTGTACCTGATGACGTGGTTTCTCCTGTTCGGCGGCGTGCGCCCGGTGTTCGAGCTGCAGGCCAAACGGCGGCGGGGCGTGGCCCGGGACTCGGACGCGGACCAGCTCGCGCGGCTGACCGGCCTGCCTGCCGTCCTCTGGGTACTGGTGCTCGCGGTGCTCACGGTCAGCTGCCTGGTCGTGGGCGGGATGCTGCTGATCGAGCCCGCCGTGCGCTGAGCCGCCCCGCCCAGCGCGAGTCCCGCACTCGGGTGCGCGAGTGCTGCGCTCAGGTCCGCGAATGCTGCGCTCGGGCGCGCGGGTCCGCGGACCGGACCGGCTCCGCGTCCGCCGGACGTCGTGCGGCACACTGGTGACCAGCGAATCCGGTGTTGGTCTGCGAGAGGACAGTGCGGTGGCGGACGTGGTGGCGAAGGCGGTCGAGGAGTGCGCGCGGGCGGCGAAGCGGGCCGCGCCGTCGCTGGCCACGGCGACCGATGCGTCGATCGACGCCGCCCTGACGGCGATGGCCGACCGCCTGCTTGCCCAGCGTGACGCGGTGCTCGCGGCGAACGAGGAGGACGTCGCCAGGTCCCGTGCGGACGGGATGAGCGCGGGCCTGCTCGACCGGCTGACCATCACCGAGGAGCGGCTCACCGGCATGGCCGAACAGCTCCGGTTGCTCGCCGGCTCGCCGCACCCGGAGCGGTCGATCCCGGTTTCCACTCTCGACGGTGGGCTGCGGCTGGTGGAGCGCAGGCGTCCCGTCGGGGTGATCGGCGCCAACTACGAGGCGCGGCCGAACGTGACGGTCGACGTCGCCTCGCAGCTGGTGAAGTCGCGCAACGCGGGAGTGCTGCGCACGGGCTCGGCGGCGCTCGGGTCGGCGCAGCGGCTGCTGGAGACGGTCATCGCCCCGGCCCTGGCTGACGCGGGTATCGACGCCGACGTGGTGCAACTCGTCCCGCGGGTCGAGCGGGAGGCGGCCGCGGCGCTGGTGCGCCTGCCCGACCTGGTGCCGCTGGTGATCCTGCGGGGCAGCGGTGAGAGCACGCGGGCGCTCGCCATGGAGGCCGCCACGCACGGCGTGCGCACGCTGGCCCATGCCGACGGTGGTGGCGTGCTCTACGTCGACGAGGCCGCCGATCCCGACAAGGTCCGCTCGCTGGTGCTTGCCAGCCTCGACCGGCTGGGCGTGTGCAACCGGCTGAACCTGCTGCTGATCCATTCCGCCGTGCACGATGCGGTGTGGCCAGGCGTCTCCGAGGCACTGGCCGAGCGTGGCGTGCGGGCCTCGCTGCCGCCGCACGAGCACCCGATCGGCTACGAGTGGGCACTCGACTCCGACCGGGAGGCCACGGTGACGGTCGCGCAGGTCGGCGACCTCGACGAGGCCGTGCGGATCGCCAACGAGCACACCTCCGGTCTCGCCGCGGGCATCGCCACCGAGAGCGCCGGTGCCGCGGAGTCGTTCTTCGACGCCTACCAGGGCACCGGCGTGTTCTGGAACGCCCCCACCCGCCTGCTCGACGGCTTCAAGCTGCTCGGCGTCCCGGAGACCGGCATCAACCTCGACAAGGTCCCCGGCCCGCGTGGCCCGGTCACCTACACGGACCTCTACGTCCGCCAGTACGCGGTGCTGCCCGAGGGGCGATGACCTGGGAGACAGGGATCAGGCGGGCACGGGTTTCCGCGGCCGTACCCACGCGACGACAGCGACAACCAATCGGGCTGCGGATGCGGGTGTCCTAACGGGCAGCGGCCCCGCCCCCGTCCGGAGGCGGGGCCGTCGTGCTCCGGTGGGTTAGCGGCGAGTGATCTCGATCGTGGTGCCCGGCTCGCGGGTGGTGACCTGCTCTTCCGCGTCGTGGTTCTCTCCCTTGGCCGGGGAGGTGCGGACGATCCGCAGCCGCAGCTCGGCGTCGTCACTGCCGCCCTTGACAGCGAGGTCGGTGATGCCGTCGTCCACCTGGTACCGCTCGACCTCGACGCCGCGCTCGCGCAGCTGCTCGGCGAGCCAGTCCTTGAACCGCTCGACCCTCATACGAGTGCCTCCTTCGGCAGCTCGAACGGTGTCGTGGTCCGCACCCGGCTGCCGCGCACGTCGCGGATCATGATCACCGCCGAGGCACCGGACGCGAAGTGCACCACCACCCGCGTGTGGTCGGTGGGATCCTCCTCGGTCGGCACCACCTCGACCCGGGTGATCTCCGGATGGTCCGATTCGGTGATCACCTGCAGGATCAACTCGTCCAGCTCGCGCAGCTTCACGGCCGCCATGCTAGCGGCCGTCATCGTGGTTGGACCGACTGACCGGTGCCCGGGCATGTCCCCTGCTCCCCGGGAGCCCGATGGGGCGGCACCGAGGATCCGGGGGGACTGGACACGACCAGGTCACACACGGGGCATCGTCCGTCGCTCGACATGCTGGTTCCCTTCTGCTCGACCATCTCACCGTGCGGCTGTGCCGCTTGCCGCCGCACCTTCGTCTGTTTTCACAGGCTGCGGACCCTCCGGAGCACGCCCGCGGCCACGCCGGTTCCTGTTCCGGCCACCGCGTCCGCACGGCCGTGCCGGGCTCGTCGAGGTCCCGTGCCGGACACCGGTCCTGCCATGGGCAGCCGCTCGGTGGGTTCGAGGCGACCGCGACCGCTGCGCCGCCGGTCCGTCACACGCTCACGTCTCGCAGAAGACGTAGCCGCGTTCGCGCAGGATGTGCTCGGCCTGCCGCAGGCCCATCCGGCCGCACAGCACCTCGCGGTGCAGTTCGGGGGACCTGGCCCGCAGGAGGTGCCACACCTCCTCTCGCCACGCGTCGACGGCCTCGCCGTTGACGCCTCGGTGCTCGCGGGCGATGCCGACGGCGCGGCGCCAGTCGAGCCTCATTCCTTGCCTGCCCGGGTCGGCCGGGCCGACATCGCCGAGTTCCTTGAGCCGAGCCATCGCTGCCTCATGACTGGATAAGATGTAATGACAAGTTCCAACCCTGGCATGCGGCGGGTAAGTGGTCAAGACGAGTTGTCGTCTGGGAGGATCGGCCGATGGTGGACAAGACGAGCGGGGTGCCCGCATTCCGGCAAGTCGCCGCGGACCTGCGAGGGCGGATCGTCTCAGGCGAATACGCACCGGGCGATCGCCTGCCCAGCGAGCGGGAACTGGTCGAGCACTACCATGTCTCGCGGCCCACGATCCGCGACGCGGTCAACCTGTTGCGCTCCGAGGGGGTCGTGGTCGCGGAGCACGGCAAGGGTGTGTTCGTCCGTCCGCCGAACACCATCCACCGCCTCGCCCGCTCCCGGCTTTCCCGAGCAGCCCGGGCCGAGAACAAGGGCGCGTTTCTTGCCGACGCCGCGGCCAAGGGCTTCACGCCCTCCTCGTCGGTCAAGGTCCGATTCGAGGCCGCCGACGAGCGAGTCGCCGAATACCTGCGGATCGAGCCTGGTGCCGAGGTCACCGTCCGCGACCGCGTCATGCGCGCCAACGGCCTTGTCGTCCAGCTCGCCGTGTCCCGGCTGCCGCGCGAACTCACTCGCGGGACCCCGAGCGAGGAGGTCGACACCGGTTCCGGTGGCGTCTACGCGCGCCTGGAGGAGGCCGGCCACGTCATCGGCCATTATGCGGAGCATGTCGGCGCCCGCATGCCAACACCCGAGGAGACTTCCGCGCTGCAGCTCGGCCAGGGCACGCCGGTCATCACTGTGACCCGCGTCGCCTACCGGGACGATGGCACACCGCTGGAGATGAACGACATGGTGCTCCCCGCGGACCGCTACGAGCTGTCCTACGAGTGGGCGGCTGAGTAATCGATGAGCCGGGTCGTGCCGAGACGGCCCGCTCGCGGCATCCGGTGCGCTGGTACCAGGACGGCGCGTAGGCGGGACCGGACGACTGCGAGCTGCGATCGCATCTCGTCGAGCCGACCGGCCGCGTGACCGGCGCGCGACGGACAGCCTGGCCGGTTTCGCCCGGTGGGCAGGCATCGAGCTGTGATCGCCGGGTGCGGGTGAGCGTCGTGCCGCCGGGTCGCTAGGAGCAGCCGAGTCCGGTCACGCGTCGTCGAGGGTGTAGCCGCGTTCGCGCAGGATGTGCTCGGCCTGCCGCAGGCCCATCCGGCCGCACAGCACCTCGCGGTGCAGTTCGGGGGATCTGGCCCGCATCAGCCGCCACACCTCCTCTCGCCACGCGTCGACGGCCTCGCCGTTGATTCCCCGGTGTTCGCTGCAGATCCCGACGGCGCGACGCCAGTCGAGGCGTTTTCGTGCCTCCCTTGCCACACGCTTCCCTCCTCGTGGTCGGTGACCGAACCGTGCAGTCGGAGGCGGATACCCGGGGAAGGCGGTCCGAATCACGCTCGCGGCCGCGGTTTCGGGCCCCCGCCGCGGCGTCGGCAGGGCCGGTCAGCGGTCGCGGGCCGCGAGGGTCCGCCGCTCGGCGGGCTCGGTGCCGGGTGCGCAGCAGGCACACGCGGGTGCGTCCGCCGTCACCGGGCTCGCCTGCGCCGCGCCCGGCAGCGCGCGCAGCCGCCCGGCACGCACGCCGTTGCCGATGACGAGGACCTCCGCGAGCTCGTGGATGAACACGACGGTGGCCAGCCCGAGAACGCCGAGTGCGGCCAGCGGGACGAGGGCCAGCACGATCGCGGCGGACAGCCCGATGTTCTGCAGCATGATCGCGCGGGCCCGGCGGGTGTGGGCCAGCGCCTGGGGCAGGTGCCGCAGGTCGGTGCCCAGTAGCGCGACGTCCGCGGTCTCCACGGCCACATCGGTGCCCATGGCCCCCATGGCGATGCCGACGTCGGCGGTGGCCAGGGCGGGTGCGTCGTTCACGCCGTCGCCGACCATGGCGACCGTGCCGCGCCTGCCGCGCAGGCGTTCGACCAGGGTGGCCTTGTCCTGCGGCCGCAGCTCGGCGTGGACCTCGCTGATGCCCGCCTCGGCGGCGAGCGCGGTGGCCGTGCGGGTGTTGTCGCCGGTGAGCATGGCGACCCGCACGCCGTCACGGGTGAGGGCGCGGACGGTCTCCACCGCTTCGGGACGCAGGTCGTCGCGGATACCGAGGACGCCGAGCACCCGGTGGCCGTGTTCGACGACGGCGACCGTGGCTCCCGCGTCCTGCAGGCGGGCGACCGCCCCGTCGAGCGGCCCCGGCGGGATCCAGCCGGGCTTGCCGAGCCGGGCGGCCGTTCCGTCGACGGTGCCCTCCAGCCCGGCGCCGGGCACGGTGGCGACGTCGTGTGCGGGTGCGGGGTCGGGCGCGGCGGCGAGGATGGCCGCGGCGAGCGGGTGTTCGCTGCGGGACTCCAGCGCGGCGGCCACGGCCAGCACCTGGCCGGTCTCCGCGCCGTCGGCGGGCACGACCTCGACCACGGTGGGCGCGTTGCGCGTGAGGGTGCCGGTCTTGTCCAGCGCCACGGTGCGCACGGCCCCCAGCGTCTCCAGCGCGGCCCCGCCCTTGACGAGGACCCCCAGCCGGGTGGCGGCGCCGACCGCGGCGATGACGGTGACCGGCACGGAGATCGCCAGCGCGCAGGGCGCGGCGGCGACGAGCACGACCAGGGAGCGTTCGAGCCAGGTCGCCGGGTCGCCGAGCAGCGCGCCGAGGCCGGCGACGAACGCGGCGAGCACCATGACGCCCGGCACCAGCGGCCGTGAGATGCGGTCGGCGAGGCGCTGCCGTGCGCCCTTGCGCCGCTGGGCGTCCTCGACCGTCCGCACGACCTTGGCCAGTGAGTTGTCGGCGACCGTCGCGGTGGCCTCGACGGTGAGCACGCCGGTGCCGTTGATCGAGCCGGCGAACACCTCGGCTCCCGGCCCGGTCTCGACCGGCATCGACTCGCCGGTGATCGCGGAGGTGTCCACAGCGGACCGGCCCTCGACCACGATCCCGTCACTGGCCACCCGTTCCCCGGCTCGCACCAGCATCCGGTCACCGACCCGCAGCTCCCCGGGGGAGACGACGGTCTCCCGGCCGTCCCGCAGGACGGTGACCCGCTCCGGCACGAGCGCGAGCAGCGCGCGCAGACCGCGCCGGGTGCGGGCCAGCGAGTAGTCCTCCAGCGCCTCGCTGATGGAGAACAGGAACGCCAGCATCGCGGCCTCGGCCACCTGGCCCAGCACCAGCGCGCCGACGAGGGCGATCGTCATGAGGGTGCTGACACCGATCCGGCGCCGCCACAGCGCGCGCAGCGTGCCGGGCACGAACGTCACACCACCCGCCAGCGCGGCCAGGGCGTGCAGCACCAGCCCGGCGGTCGGCGCCCCCAGCCAGTCCGCGCCGAACCCGGCTCCGGCCAGGAGCCCGGACAGCGCCGCGAGGCGCAGCTCGCGGACCTGCCACAGGCGCCGGGGCCGCTCGTCGTGCTCGTCCTCGTGCGTCGCCGTGGCCCCGGTGTCGCAGCAGTCCGCGCTCATACCGGATCCGCCTCCACGGCGGGCGCCGCGATCGCCGTCAGCAGCCGCAGGCCGGGCTGCGCGAGCCGGTACATCACCAGCTTGCCGTCCCGGCGCGAGCTGACCAGGCCCGCCGTGCGCAGCTGCCGCAGGTGGTGCGACACCAGCCCCTGCGACGAGCCGACGATCCACGCCAGGTCGCACACGCACAGCTCGTCGCCGGTGTGCAGCGCGTGGGCGATCCGCAACCGGGTCGGGTCGCCCAGCGCTCGCATGAGCATGGCCCGCTGTTCGAGTTCCGACGACCCGGGCAGCGCCGTGCGCAGTTCCTCGGCGTGGTCGAGGTCGATACACAGCAGTTCGCACCGGTCGTCGCTCATATCGTCAAACTAACGCACGTAGATATGTTCGGGCAATGGTCCGTCGGCCGTGCGGCGCGGCGATACCCGCCCTCTGCTCAGCCGGTGCCGCCGATCAGCAGCGGCGCGTTCGACAGCGCGTGCGCCGCCCAGTCCCGACCCCGGGATGTGGCTGCCGACGAACACCAGGTACGACTCCAGATGCGCGAGCTGGACCAGCGACAGACTCGCCAGCAGGCGCGCCGTCTGCGTGTCCGGCTCGCCGCCGGTGGCGAGCCGGTACACACCGAACGAGACCGGCATCGCCAGACCGGCCACGAGCAGCGCACGGCTGAGATCGTGGGCTCGTGGCCGCGCGATCCCCACCGACGACAGCGGTCTGCGCTCGACGCCCACCACGAAACCGAGCAGCAGGGCCGCGGCCAGCCAGCGCAGGAGCATCGTCGCGACGAAACGCGCCGCCACGTCGTCGCCTGCGGGGTGGAGCAGGCCGAGGCCGCGCAGGCCCGCGACGATCGGGCCCACCGCGGGCTGCCCGAACGTGGGCAGGAACCACAGCGTCACGCCCACGCCGAGCGCTGCGCGTGGCGGGATCCGCAACCGGCCACGCCCCGGCGTCCGCGCGCAACGCCTGCGCTTTCCCCGTCAGGTGGTGGGCGGACGTACCCGCGCGGCCTCGTTCACCGCCGGCCGCGCCGGGTCGGCGACCACCACCTTCGTCCCGGCCAGCAGGTCGGCCACCCGCCGCCGCTGCCCCCACAGCACCGGCAGCCAGTCGAGCCAGGCGAGGGGCCCGGCCAGGAAGCTCAGCCGCCGCGCGATCGCCACCGGCACCGGGACCCGGAGCCCGGTCTCGGTCACCACGCGCAGGCCGCGCAGGCGCTTGGCGGGTGTCGTGCCCGACCACGCCTCCAGCAGGCCCAGCCCGACGATCGACCACGCCAGCGCGAGCGGTACCCCGACGAGGTACAGCGGTCCGCTCATCGGCGCGCAGCGCAGCGGGGACAGCGAGACGCAGACGTCGCCGAACGCGGACACCACCGGCGGGAACGTCAGCCAGAACCCGCCTCCGCCGGCCGCGGCCCGGACCACCTCCGACACCAGCAGCGCCAGGGTCAGGCCGGCCAGCGGCAGGTTGTCCAGCGCCGCGGCCGCCAGCCGCGTGCCGACCGGGGCGGGCGCGGCCGACCGGACCGGGGTGAACGTCGCGGCCGCCGCCTCCGGCGAGCCCAGGCGCCGCAGGGCGTCGGCCAGCTCACCCGCGTCCGCGGCGTCCGACAGGTGTGCCGCCAGCTCCGCCCTTGGCCCGCGCCCGCTCGGCGGCGGATCCGGTCAGCCTCCGCTCGAAGGTCCGCAGGAACTCCTCGATGGCCCGCTCGTCCTCGGTCATCAGTCCACCCCGTCCAGGGTGTCCAGCAATGTCCGCATCCCCGCGACCAACGCGGTCCACTCGCCGCGCAGCAGGGCGAGGTGCGTCCGGCCGTCCGGCGTGAGGGAGTAGTACTTCCGGGGCCGCGCCCTGCCCTCGGCCTCCCAGCTCGCGGTGATGTGCCCGGCGTCCTCGAGCCGGTGCAGCAGGGGATAGAGGGTGCCTTCCTTAACTTCGAGCAAGCCGCCGCCGGTCTCGCGCAGCAGCTTCAGCAGCTCGTAGCCGTACCGCCTGCGGGTGCTCAGCACCGAGAGGACGGCCAGCTCGGCCGTGCCCCTCGCCAGTTCCCTGCGCAGCCGGTCGAGCGCGGGCGCTCCGGTCGCGGCCGCGCGCTCGTCCACCCCGCCGGAAGGGGACCGATTCGGCATGGAACGCATCGTATGGCCCGATGCCTTGTCTCACAAGGCATCAAGCGGCGCGAGGCATCGAGGCAGGGGACGGCGGAGAGGGACCCGGCGCTCAGTCGATCTCCGGCCGCGCGGGGGAGGCTCCCCGCGCGGCCGGATCCAGGCCGAGGAACTCGGCCGCGAACTGCGGCCTGCCGGCGGATCGCCTGCCGGGCCGGCGGTCGCGCGCCCGGCGCAGTGCGGCGGGCCGGAGCCGGTGGTAACCGCGTACCGACACCGGGCGCCGGTGCCGCAGCTCGTAGGCGGGCTCGCCGGTCAGAGCCGCCGCCAGCTCCCGGTCGACCAGCACGGTGCCCGGCCGGGCCAGCGACGTGAGCCTGCTCGCCAGGTTGACCACCGACCCGTACACGTCGCCGAAGCGGTTGAGGATGCGACCGGCGGCCATCCCGGCGCGCACGGCGGGGAGGCCCGCGTCGGCGTCGGCGCGTTCGGCGAGCGTCAGCGCGATCTCGGCCGCCTCCACCGCCGAGTCGGTCACGAACAGCACCTCGTCGCCGATCATCTTCACCACCCGGCCGTGGTGTTCGGCGATGACGTCCGTGGCCACCGTCTCGAACCGGTCGAGCACGTCGCCGAGCGCGGCCTCGTCGATCCGCCGCGTCATGCGGGTGTAGCCGACCATGTCGACGAACCCGACCACCTCGGTGCGCGTCTCGAGCGGCTCGTCGGGGGAGGCGAGCGCCCGGCCCGCGTAGGCGGCGAGATGCCGCCGCCAGACGAAGTTCTGCACCCGCTCCAGCTCGGGCAGCAGCGTGTCGACCAGCCTGGCGATCCGCTCCTCGTCGGCGGCCAGCTCGGGGTTGTCCTGGATGAGCTCCCACAGCAGGTGGACCTGCCACTCGGCGAGCCGGGACAGGTGCAGGCCCACGGCCCTGGCCACGGACGCCTCGATCCTGCGGTCGATCAGGCCCGCCGCCACGAGGCTGTCGGTCACCCGCATGGCCTCGACGTCGGCGTCGGTGAACACGACCTGGTCGTCGGCCGCCGTGGCGAAGCCGAGCGCCCGCCACAGCCGCCGCGACCGCTCCTCCGGAACGCCGGCCTCGGCCGCCACCTGCAGCCTCGTGTACTTGCGGCGGCCACCCAGCAGGACGCGTTCCAGCCGTCGCTGCAGATCCTCGTCGGCCATGGGCGGTGTGTGCGCGGACCTACGTGGTGTGCACGATGAGCACGTCGACGCCGGACTTGCGGGCGACCTCGGAAGGCACCGAGCCGAGGATCCGGCCGGCCAGCGTGTTCAGCCCCCGGTTGCCGACGACGAGCAGGTCGGCCGACCGGTCCCGCACGACCTGGCGCAGCGAGTCCACCGGCTCGCCCAGGACCGGCACCGTGTCGATCTTGGCGGCACCCGCCTTCGCGGCCCGGTCACGCGCGGTCCGCAGCGTGTCCTCGGCCGGTGCCGAGCCGACCACCTGGTAGGCCTCGTCGCCCAGCACGTCCTGGGCCTGTTCGACATCGTGCTTGCTCGCCGGGAAGTACGCGCAGACGATCACCAGCGTGGCGTCCGCGTCGGCCGCCACGGCGGCGGCCCGGTCCACTGCGGCGAACGACGAGTCCGAACCATCGGTCCCCACGACCACGGTCCCGTATGCGGCCATCCGGATCCTCCAGCAAGGTGCTCGGGCAGGTGTAGACGCCGACAGTAGCGGGCCGGACGGCCGAGCGCAGCCCTAACCTACTCGCGAGTCGGTTTTGTTCCGGCGGCGGCCTTCGCCCGCTCACTCCGCGTCTCCTCGGTGGCGGACTCGTTCTCCGGCCACGCGACAGCGCTCTCGTCGCCCTCGTCGTCGCCGTTCTCGTCCTCCAGGACCGAGGTGGCCTCGGCGAGCATGGTGCGGGCCGCGTGCACCTGGTCGGCGATCTGCGAGCGCAGCTTGCGCAGCTCCTGCACCCTGGCGGTGGCGTCGTCGACCATGCGCTTGGCCTTCTCGGTGGCCTCGCGCACCCGCCGGTTCGCCTCGTCCGAGGCCTCGGCGACCCGCGCGTTGGCCTCGCTGATCGAGTTCTGCTTGCGCCGGTTGGCGTCCTCGACCGACTCGCGGTGCCGGCGCTCGATGTCGGCCTTGGCCTTCTCCTGCTCGTCCTTGACCTCGGCCCGGATCGACGCGGCCTCCTCACTGGCCTCGCGCACGCGCCGCTCGGCCTCGGCCTTGCTCGCCGCCTCCTGCTCGGCCAGCGCGCGCATCGCCTCGTTGCGGCGCGTGGCCATCGCGATCTCGAAGTCCTCCTCGATCTTCGTGCGGCGCTGCTCCGACTCCTCGTCCAGCCGCCGGCGTTCCTGCTCGGCCTTGCTGGTGATCTCCTCGGCCTCGGCCCGCGCGTCCGCCAGGACCTTGCGGTGCTCGGCCTCCATCTCCTTGCGCCGCTCGGCGAGTTCGGTCAGCAGCTGCTCGTAGCGCGCCCGCATGGCGCTCGCGTCCGACTCGGCCTTGGCCCTGATGTGCCCGGCCTCGGCCTCGGCCCGCGCCTTGGTGTCGCTTGCCTCGTCCTGGGCCAGCCGCAACATGCGCTGCAGGCGCTCGGAAAGGCCCTCTATGGTCGTCGGTGGCTGCGCGAGACGTTCGACCTGCCCGCGCAGGTCGTCGATCTCGATGCGCGCCGACTCCAGCTGCCTTGCCAGGTCGCCTGCCTGCTCGATCGCGGCGTCCCGATCGGACATGAGCATCTTGAGATCGGCGTCCAGCCGTTCCAGATGGTCGTCGACCTGCGCCCGGTTGTAGCCACGCTTCTCGAAGTCGAAGCCGGCTCCCAGCGGCACGAGCTCCCGTTCCTCGCCAAGGCTCATGCACCCACCCTAACGGGCGTCCACCCGCCGAGCCCGCCTTGGATCCCGGTACGCGCCGAACGCCTCGTGCGTGCTCTCAGTGGTTCTCACCACGTTCTCCACGCACGAGTGCTCACACGCCCCGGAACGCGTTGATCCGATCGAGGTGCCGCTCGCGCAGGGCCGTGTTCCGCACGCCGAGGCCGTCCTCGGGAGCGAGGCAGCGCACGCCGACCTTGCCCTGGTGGAGGTTGCGGTGCACGTCGTAGGCCGCCTGCCCGGTCTCGGCGAGCGGGTACGTCCGCGAGAGCGTGGGGTGGATGTGCCCCTTGGCGATGAGCCGGTTCGCCTCCCAGGACTCGCGGTAGTTCGCGAAGTGTGAGCCGATGATCCGCTTCAGGTTCATCCACAGGTACCGGTTGTCGTACTGGTGCAGGTAGCCCGACGTCGACGCGCAGGTGACCACGGTGCCGCCCTTGCGCGCGGCGTAGACCGAGGCGCCGAACGTCTCCCTTCCGGGGTGCTCGAAGACGATGTCGGGGTCCTCGCCCCCGGTCAGCTCCCGGATCCGCGCGCCGAACCGCTGCCACTCCTGGGGATCCTGTGTGTTCTCGTCCTTCCAGAACCGGTAGCCCTCGGCGACGCGGTCGATGACGAGCTCGGCGCCCATCGTGCGGCAGATGTCCGCCTTTTCCGGGCTGGAGACCACGCACACCGGGATCGCGCCGCCGTTCAGTGCGTACTGCGTGGCGTAGGAGCCGAGGCCACCCGAGGCGCCCCAGATCAGCACGACATCGCCCTGCTTCATGTCGGCGCCGTTGCGCGAGACCAGCTGCCGGTAGGCGGTGGAGTTCACCAGCCCGGGACAGGCGGCTTCCTCCCACGTGAGATGGGCCGGCTTGGGCATCAGCTGATTGGCCTTCACGAGCGCGATCTCGGCCAGCCCGCCGAAGTTGGTCTCGAAGCCCCAGATCCGCTGCTCGGAGTCGAGCATCGTGTCGTTGTGCCCGTCCGGGCCCTCCAGCTCGACGTTGAGGCAGTGCGCGACCACCTCCTGGCCCGGCCGCCACGAGTGCACGCCGGGGCCGGTGCGCAGCACGACCCCGGAGAGGTCCGAGCCCACGACGTGGTAGGGCAGGTCGTGCCGCTTCGCCAGCGGCGAGAGCCTGCCGTAGCGCTGCAGGAACTTGAACGTCGGCAGTGGCTCGAAGATGGAGGTCCAGACCGTGTTGTAGTTGATCGCGCTGGCCATCACGGCCACCAGCGCCTCACCCGGGCCCAGCTCGGGCACCGGCACCTCGTCCAGCCGCAGCGACTTCCGTGGGTCCTTCTCGGTGCTGGGCAGGCCCGCGAACATCTCGACGTCCTCGGCGCGCACGGTCATCCCCCGGTAGGCCTCCGGCACCGGCAGGGAACCAACGGCCTCCAGGTTGTCGGTGAGGATGGCCTGCTGGATCTCGCTCAGCGCGCTCGCCATGGGGACCTCCGTGCATGGGTAGGGGCCTGCCGGCCAGGGGAACAGGCAACAGAAATTACTGGCCGGTAACCCGTTGCACAACCGTTCGCGAGGAGAGGCACGCCACCCGTCGCCCCGCCTGCTGTCATGAGTGGCTCGTCACTGGCACTTTTCGTCAGTAACGAGCCACTCATGACCATTTCACCCGTTCGGGAAGGGCGCGTGCCGCTGTTTGACCGGCTGGCCAACCAGGGAGCACCATGGAGGGGGGACCGCGGGGTTGGCGGCCTCCTCGCGGTGGACGTGGCCGCGTCCACCGCGCCACCCGTGCTCAACGGAGGTGATCACGATGGCTGACACTTCGGCGACCTCGGCACGTCCCTGGACCCGGCCGCACGACTGGGCGGAGGTCGTCCTGGGCGTGGTGCTGGCCCTCTCACCGCTGTGGCTGGACACCAGCACGGCCGCGATGTGGACGATGATCGTGCTGGGCGCGCTCATCGCGATCGACGGCCTGGCCTCGCTCGCGATGCCCGGTATGGTCTACGGCGAGGGCATCCAGATCGTGCTCGGCGCGCTGGCGGTCGTCTCGCCGTGGGTCATGAGCTACACCGACCTGACCGGCGCGGCGTGGACGTCCTGGATCGTCGGCGCCCTGACGATCATCGCCGGGGCGGCGGCACTGCCGCTGGCCAGCACCGCACACCGGACGGCCGGTCAGCACTGACCGGTCCGTGGCACCCGTACGTCGGGCCCGCACCGGCGGCCGTCCGGCCGTCGGCGCGGGCCCCGCGTTCGTCGTGTTCGCCCACCGTCACCGGTGCGACCGAGAGGAACAGCCATGGCCCGCACGAAATCCGGGGACCGGGACGACCCCTCGGCGCGGGAACGGATCCTGCTCGCCGCCGAACGGCTGTTCGCCGAGCTGGGCTTCACGGCCACCCCCACGTCGCGGATCGCGGAGGTCGCCGGCGTCCCCAAAGGTCTGGTCCACTACTACTTCCGCCGCAAGCGCGACCTGCTCACCGCGCTGGTGGGACGGCTGCCCGACGAACGGATCGACGTCGCCTCCGTGGCCGTCCCCGGTGATCTCGCGGAGAGCCTGCGCAGGCTCGTCGCCGAGCACGACCGGCGGCTGAGCACCTCCCGGGTGCTGTCCCACCTGCTCTGGCGCGAGGCCGACACGCACCGCGCCGTCCGGGACGCCCTGCGGTCGCGGCACGGCGAGCTGGTGCGGCAGGTGCGCGCGGTGATCGTCACCGCGGCGGGGCCGAACGCGCTGCCCGAGGCCGACGTGGACGGTGCCGCCGCGCTGGTGGCGCTCGCCGTGGGATACCGGCACTCGATGGCCCGGCATGAAGACGACGCTTCCCCCGGGGAGATGGAGCGCGAGCTGGAGTTCATCGCGAACGCGCTCACCGCTCGCGCCGCGACGGCGCCGTCAGTGCCCGGCGGCGGGCTGCACTAGCTCCACCAGCACCCCGCCTGCGTCCTTGGGGTGCACGAAGTTGACCTTGCTGCCCGCGGTGCCGCGCCGCGCCTCGGGGTAGAGCAGCCGCAGGCCCTTGGCGCGCAACGCGGCCGCGGCGGCCTCGACGTCGGTCACGCGGTACGCCAGCTGCTGCAGGCCGGGCCCCTTGGTGTCGAGGAACTTGCCGATCGTCGAGTCCGGGCGCAGCGGGGCGAGCAACTGCACCGCGGGGCCGTTCTCGTCGCCCGGCGCGTGCAGCATGGCCTCCCGCACGCCCTGCTCCTCGTTGACCTCGGTGTGGGTGGCCTCCAGACCGAAGTTCCCGGAGTAGAAGGCGATCGCGGCGTCGAGGTCGGGCACGGCGACCCCGACGTGGTCGATCGTGGTGACGTACGGCTTCAGCGCCTCGTTCATAACCAGCAGGATAGGACCTGCGCGCGCCGGCCGACCGTGCTCCGCCTCACAGGGGCGGATTCCGGCCGGGTTTCGATTCAGCGGTGCCGCCTGCCGTATCGTCGGCTGACAGGCTTGTTCGGCTGCTCGTGCGATGACGCTTGGAGGCTGTTGTGACCGGTTCCGTGATCCTCGGTGCCGCCCGTACGCCGATCGGCAGGCTGCTCGGCTCGCTGAAGGACTTCTCCGGAGCCCAGCTCGGCGGGTTCGCCATCAAGGCCGCGCTGGAGCGGGCGGGCGTCTCGCCGGACGCGGTGCAGTACACGATCATGGGTCAGGTGCTCACCGCGGGCGCGGGCCAGATTCCCGCCCGCCAGGCGGCCGTCGCGGCCGGTATCGGCATGGACGTGCCCGCGCTCACCGTCAACAAGGTCTGCCTCTCCGGGCTCGACGCCATCGCGCTTGCCGACCAGCTGATCCGCGCCGGTGAGTTCGACCTCGTCGTCGCGGGCGGGCAGGAATCGATGACCCAGGCGCCGCACCTGCTGCCCAAGTCCCGCGCCGGGTTCAAGTACGGCGACACCGCGCTCGTCGACCACATGGCCTACGACGGCCTGTTCTGCGCGTTCGACCAGTGCGCGATGGGTGCCTCCACCGAGAAGTTCAACTCCCGCTACGGCATCAGCCGCGAGGACCAGGACGCCTTCGCCGCCCGCTCGCACCAGCGCGCGGCCGCCGCGACGGAGCAGGGCCTGTTCGCCGAGGAGATCGTCGACATCGAGATCCCGCAGCGCAAGGGTGACCCGGTGGTGTTCGGCACCGATGAGGGCGTGCGCGCCGACACCACCGCGGAGAGCCTGGCCAAGCTGCGGCCCGCCTTCGCGGCGGACGGCACCATCACCGCGGGCTCCGCCTCGCAGATCTCGGACGGCGCGGCCGCGGTGGTGGTGGCCAGCCCCGCGAAGGCGGAGGAGCTCGGGCTCGAACCGCTCGCGGAGATCGGGGCGCACGGCGTGGTCGCCGGGCCCGACGCCAGCCTGCACGAGCAGCCCGCGAACGCGATCAACGCCGCGCTGGGCAAGGCGAAGCTGGAGGCGGGAGACCTCGACCTCGTGGAGATCAACGAGGCCTTCGCCGCGGTCGGGCTCGTGTCCACCCGGAAACTCGGCCTGGACCAGGACCGGGTCAACGTCAACGGCGGCGCGATCGCGCTGGGCCACCCGATCGGCGCGTCCGGCGCCCGGCTCGCCGTGCACCTCGCCTACGAGCTGCGCCGCCGTGGCGGTGGCCTCGGTGCCGCGGCCCTGTGCGGTGGCGGCGGCCAGGGCGACGCGCTGCTGATCCGCGTGCCGAAGCGCTAGTGGCGGACGTCGGTGATCTCGTCGGGCGGGCGCGGGACGGTGAGCCCCGCGCCGTCGCCCGGCTGATCTCGCTGGTCGAGGACGCGCACCCGCGGCTGCGCGAGGTCGCCGCCGCGCTCACGCCGTACACCGGAAACGCGCAGGTCGTCGGGCTCACCGGGCCGCCGGGGGTGGGCAAGTCCACCTCGACGTCGATGCTGCTCACCGCCCTGCGCGCGGAGGGCAGGCGGGTCGGCGTGCTCGCGATCGACCCTTCGTCGCCGTTTTCCGGCGGTGCCCTGCTCGGTGACCGGATCCGGATGGGTGAGCACGCCACCGACCCCGGTGTCTTCATCCGGTCGATGGCGACCCGAGGCCACCTCGGCGGGCTGGCGTGGGCCACCCCGCAGGCCGTCCGGGTGCTCGACGCGGCAGGCTTCGACGTGGTGCTCATCGAGACCGTCGGTGTAGGACAGTCCGAAGTGGACGTTGTGCGGCTCGCGGACACCACCGTGGTGCTGCTGGCTCCCGGCATGGGCGACGGCATCCAGGCGGCGAAGGCCGGCGTGCTGGAGATCGCGGACGTGTTCGTGGTCAACAAGGCCGACCGGGACGGCGCCGACGTCACCGTCCGCGAGCTGGAACAGCTGGTGTCGATGACCCGCAGGGAGGTGCGCGGCCGGTCGTGGCGGCAGCCGGTCGTGCGGACCGTCGCCGCCGAGGGGAAGGGCGCCGACGCCGTCGTGCGGGCGCTGGCCGGGCACCGGGCCTGGCTGGAGGAGCACGGCGAGCTGCGGCGCCGCCGTGTCGCCAGGGCGAGCGGCGAAGTGGAGGCCGTCGCCGTGCAGCGACTGCGCGCGGAGCTGGGCGAGCTGCGGGGCGGCGAACGGCTGGCGCAACTCGCCGAGGCGGTGGTCGGCCGGGAACTCGACCCGTACGCCGCCGCCGACGCGCTCGTCGCCGAGCTCAGGCGAGGTTGACGTCCGCGAGCGTCGCCAGCAGGGCCCGCACCGTGGGCTGGAACGCGTGCTCGGCCGGAGCGCCGTAGCCGAGAACGAGACCCTGCGGGTGCGGTCCCGGCCGCACCCAGTGCGGGCCGAGCGGCTGCACCGTCAGCGAGTGACGGCGGGCGGCGCCGAGCACGGCGTCCTCGCCGGGACCGTCGCCGGGCAGCATCAGCACCAGTTGCAGGCCCGCGGAGATCCCGTCCGGCACGAGGTGCTCCGGCAGGGCGGCCAGCAGTCGGTCGCGGCGGGACCGGTAGACGCCGCGGCAGCGGCGGACGTGCCGGTCGTAGCCGCCGGAGTCGAGCAGCTCCGCGAGCACGAGCTGTTCCAGCACCGGCGGACGCCAGCCGCTGTCGGCCATCGCGGCGCGCACCGGCTCCACCAGCGTGCGCGGCAGCACCAGCCAGCCGAGCCGCAATCCCGGGGCCAGCGTCTTGCTGGCCGTGCCCGCGTAGGCGATCCGCTCCGGCGCGAGCGCCTGCAGCGCCCCGACGGGTTCGCGGTCGAACCGGAACTCGCCGTCGTAGTCGTCCTCGATCACGAACGCGCCCGCCGTGCTCGCCCACCGCGCCAGCTCGCCGCGCCGGTGCGGTGCCAGCGTCACCCCGAGCGGGAACTGGTGTGCCGGGGTGACCATGACCGCCGGACTGTCCAGTTCGGACGTCACGAGCCCGTCGGCGTCGACCGGCACCCCGGTCACCCTGGCGCCCGCGGCCTCGGCGATGCGCCGGAACGCCCACAGGGACGGGTCCTCGAAGGCGATCTCCCGGTCGCCCCGTGCGGCCAGGGCGGTGGCGAGCAGCCAGGTGGCGTGCGAGTGCCCGCCGCAGACGACGATGCGGTCCGGGTCGGCGACCACACCCCGGCTGCGGGCCAGGTAGCGGGCGAGTGCGGCTCGCAGCGCCGCGACGCCCCGCTCCTCCAGGTAGCCGAACTCGGTGGCGGGCGTGCGCTGCAGGACCCGCCGGGTGGCCGCCAGCCACTCGGTGCGCGGAAACGCCGAGAGATCGGGCTGCCCCGGCTGGAGCGTCCACCGGGTGACGGGTTTCTCCGGGCGGGAACGCGGAGGCGAGGAGGGCCGTTCGACGCCGCTGGCCACGCGGGTGGGCGCGCCCTGGGCCGTCCGCACGTAGCCCTCCGCGGCCAGGTCGGTGTAGACGCGGGTGACGGTTCCCCTGGCGACGCCGAGGTCCGCCGCGAGCGCGCGGGTGGAGGGCAGCGTGGCGCCGGGCGGCAGGCGGCCGCTCCGGATGGCGTCGCGGAGCGCGTCGGCGAGCCCGGACCTGCCGGTGGCCGGATCCCAGTCGAGGTGAAGGTCCGGTGCGGCACTGGACCACGAATCTGTCACAACACTGGACCATATCGTGGACCAGTCCCGTGGTTGGGTGAAGGTGTGAGTGATCGAATCAAGTTCGGCCCGGTGGTGCCGGACGCCTACCAGCATCTGTTGTCCCTCAGCGGTGCCGTCGAGAAGGCGGTGGCGAACGCGGGTCTCGACCGGCGGCTCGTCGAGCTGGTCAAGCTCCGCGTGTCCCAGCTCAACGGCTGTGCCTTCTGCGTGGACAAGCATTCGCGGGACGCGAGGACGATCGGGGAGACCGAGCGGCGGGTGCACCTGCTGCCCGTGTGGCGGGAGACCACGTGCTACACCGAGCAGGAACGGGCCGCGCTGGAGCTCGCCGAGGCGATGACCACACTCTCGCAGCACCACGAGGTGCCCGACGCGGTGTACGAGCGGGCGACGTCGGTGTTCACCGAGGAGCAGTACGCGGCCGTCGCGTGGGCGGCCACCGCGATGAACGCGCTCAACCGGCTGGGTGTGGCCAGCCGGCTGCCGCTGCCCGACCAGGACGCCTCGTGAGCGCCGCCCCGAGCTCCCCAATGTGGCATTGGTGGCGTTCAACGCACCGAATGCCGCATTGGGTGCGCACGGGCCGCGTCGTGAGCGAGGAGCGCGCTGCCCGGCGTGCGGGGTGCCGGTGACGGCGGCGCGCCTCCGCGCCCTGCACGTGCCGGGCTCGCCGCTGGTGCTGCCGAACGTCTGGGACGCCGGATCGGCACGGCTGGTGGCGGCCGCGGGGTTCCCCGTGGTCGCCACCAGCTCGGCCGCGGTCGCCGAGACACTCGGCTACTCCGACGGCGAGGATGCCCCGGCCGCGGAGATGTTCGCGGCCGCCGCACGGATCGTGCGGGCGGTTCCGGTGCCGGTCACCGTCGACGTCGAGGCGGGCTACGGGCTCGATCCGGCCGAGCTGGCGCGGCGGGTGCTCGACACCGGGGCGGTCGGGTGCAACCTGGAGGACACCGACCCGGCGACGGGCCGCCGCCGCGACCCGGCGGAGCAGGCGGACCGGCTGGCGGCCCTGCGTGCCGCGGCGGGGGACGCGCTGGTGATCAACGCGCGGATCGACACCTTCCTCGACGGCGGGGACGAGCACGCCGCGCTGCCGGAGGCGCTCGACCGGGCCCGCCGGTACCTCGGTGCGGGGTCCGACTGTGTGTACCCGATCCACGTGCGCGACCCGGAGGTGATCCGTGCTTTCGCCGGGGCGGTGGCGCCCGCGGCGGTGAACGTGACGTCCCTGCCGGGCATGCCGGAGCCGGTGCGCCTCGCCGAGCTGGGTGTCGCCCGCCTCTCGCTGGGCGCCGGCCTGTGGCGGGCGAGCCAGGACTGGCTGGCGGACCGGCTGGCCGCCCTCGCCGAACGCACCGCGCCTCGTGCGTGAAAACGTCGTGGGAACCACGTTCCTCACGCACGAGGCGGGCGGCACCGGATCACCGTCGTCTCGCCGGTGAGCTCCAGCTCACCCGCGGCGTGCGGGACGACGAGCGTGTCACCCCTGGTGACCGGCAGCTCGGCGCCGTGCTCGGTGCGCAGGGTGCCCGTGCCGTCGAGCACCACGAGCACGGAGAAGGACGGTGCCAGCGCGAGCGCGGGTCGCGGGCGCAGCCGGTCGGCGCGGAAGAAACCGGCCGCGCCCGGCACCAGCAGGTCCACAGTGGGCGAATCGTGGTCCGCGGTGTGCCGGATCAGCCCGCGCAACCGGTCGTCGTCCCAGCCGGACCGGTCGAGTGCCGCCAGCGCCGTGTCGAAGCCGATGCCGAGGTGGCCCTCGTCCGGGGCGCGGAGGAAGTCGCGCCACTCCATCGTCAGCGAGAAGTCGGTGGGCTGCTGCAGCTCCACCACGAACACGCCCGCGCCGATCGCGTGCGGCAGCCCGGCCGGGATGTACACGGTGTCGCCGGGGCGTACCGCGATCCGGTTGAGGGCGTCCAGCATGGCGGGGGCGTCCTGGCCGCGCACCCACTCGCCGATCGTCCCCGCGCTGTGCGCCTCCCGGAAACCCGCGTACACCACGGCGTCGGGACCGCCGGTGCCCACCACGATCCACGCCTCCGTCTTGCCGAAGTGCGAGTCGAAGTGCTCGCGGGCGAACGCGTCGGAGGGGTGGAAGTGCACGGGCAGCCGCTGCCCCGCGTCGAGGAGCTTCACCAGCAGCGCGGTGGAGTCGCCGAACGCGGCGACGTGCCCGGCCCCGAGCCAGCCGTGCGGGTCGGCGTGCACGGCGTCCCGCAGCCACCGGCCGTCGGGCAGCAGGCTCAGTCCCTGGGTGTCCCGGCCGAACCGGGTCGTGGTGGACGCGACCCAGTCCTCGGGGCCGAACTCGGCCGAACCGGGATGGCCGCGCAGCGCGGCGATGGCCTCCCCGCCCCGGTAGAACTGGGGTGGCTGGTTGGCGGGGAGCCGGACGGGTTCGGGCCGCGCGCTCATGCCGCGACCTCGCCGGATCCACGCGCTTCGATTCGCACGGGCAGCACGACCTTTCTCGGTGGGGACTGATCTCCGCGCACCCGGGCCAGCAGCAGCTCGGCCGCCGCCTCCCCGAGCGCGCTGACGTCGTGTGCGACGACGCTGACCGGCGGGTCCAGCAGGTCGGCCAGCTCGAAGTCGTCGAAGCCGACCAGCGCGGGCCTGCGCCCGGCCCCGGCCAGCGCGCGCACCAGGTGCACGGTCACCCGGTTGTTGCCCGCGACCACGGCGGTCGCCGGGTCGGGACACGTCAGCACGCGGTGGGCGGCCTCGGCGACGCTCTCCCGGGTCGGCGTGCGCATGACCACGAGCCGCTCGGCGCACGGCACGCCCGCGGTGGCGCATCCTTCCCGGAAGCCGCGCAGCCGCTCCGCCGCGGTGAAGATCTCCGGGCTGTCGGCGACGAACGCGATCCGGCGGTGCCCGTGGGCCACGAGGTGGGCCACCGCCGCGGCGGTGCCGCCCGCGTTGTCCACGAGCACGGTGTCGGCGGCGATGTCGCCCGGGGGCCGGTCGACGAACACGACCGGGGTGCCTGCGCGCATCTCCGGCAGGAGGTACCCGTGCCGCGTTCCCGCCGGCACCACGAGCAGGCCGTCCACCCTGCGTGCGCAGAACTCGAGCGCCAGCTCCCGCTCCCGGTCGGGGATCTCCTCCGAAGAGCCCGTGAGCACCCGCCTGCCGTGCCGGATCGCGATGCGCTCCACCGCGCGGTGCAGCTCGGAGTAGAAGGGGTTCCCGACGTCCTCCACGATGAGCCCGAGCGTGCCGGTGCCGGAGCCGCGCCGCAGGTTGCGGGCGCCGAGGTTGCGCCGGAAGCCGAGCCGTTCGATGGCCGCGAGCACCCGGTCGGCGGTGTCGGGATGCACCGAAGGCTCGTCGTTCACGACCCGCGACACGGTCTTGATGCTCACTCCGGCGAGGCGGGCCACGTCGTTCATCGTGGGCCGCCGACCGTGCCGGTCGTCGGGAGACAACGTTGTCATGATGTCGTGATTCCACCGGAGCCGGACGGCCCATGTCAACGACGGAACGCGAATGTTTTTGCCCGATTTCCCCGTGCCGTGTCGGCCAGCCCGATACATTGCCGCCATGAGCCCACCTGCCCTGACCGTCACCGACCTGACCATGAGCTACGGGGAACTCCGTGCCGTCGACGGCGTGTCGTTCGAGGTGGCGGAGGGTGAGTTCGTCGGCATCCTCGGGCCCAACGGGGCCGGCAAGACCACCACCCTGGAGATCGCCGAGGGCCTGCGGGAGCCGGACAGCGGAACGGTGCGCCTGCTCGGCGAGTCGCCGTGGCCGCGCAACCTCGCGCTGCTGCCGAGGATCGGTGTGCAGCTGCAGGCCTCCGCGTTCTTCGAGAAGCTCACGGCGCGCGAGCAGCTGGAGACCTTCGGCGCGCTGTACGGAGTCGGCTCGGCCAGGGTCGACGAGATGCTGGACCTCGTCGGCCTCTCCGACAAGGCAGGGACCCCGGAGGCGAAGCTCTCCGGGGGCCAGCGGCAACGGCTGTCCATCGCCTGCGCGCTCGTGCACGACCCCGACGTGGTGTTCCTCGACGAGCCGACCGCGGCGCTCGACCCGCAGGCCCGCCGCAACCTGTGGGACGTGCTGCGCGAGATCCAGGCCAGGGGCAAGACCATCGTGTACACCACGCACTACCTCGACGAGGCCGAGGTGCTGTGCGACCGGGTCGCGATCATGGACCAGGGCCGGATCCTCGCCATGGACACGCCCGCGCGGCTGGTGCGCGACCTCGACGCGGCCACGCACGTGACGCTGGAGCGCGGCGCGCTGCCCGCCGACGACGCGCGGGCGCTGCCCGGCGCGGACGGGGTCACCCAGGACGAGGTGTCGCTCACCATCGCGACCCGGGCCCCGGCGCCGCTGCTCACCGCGCTCGCCGAGCGCGGCACCCTGGACGGCCTGCAGGTGCGCACCGCGACGCTGGAGGACGTGTTCCTCCACCTGACGGGCAGGGAGTACCGGGCATGACGGTCACCGAGGAACGCGAGCGCACCCGGCCGCGCCCCGCCACCGTGTCCGGCTCGTCGTCGTTCCGCGCGCTGTCCGTGGCGATGTTCAAGGGCTTCGTGCGCGACAAGGCGACGCTGTTCTTCACGTTCCTGTTTCCGCTGATGTTCCTGCTGATCTTCGGCCTGATCTTCGGCAACCAGGGCGCGTCGAAGACGGAGGTCGGCGTGGTCGGCGAGGGGCAGGTGATCCAGGCACTGGAGCGCTCGGAGGCGGTGGAGCTCAAGCGGATGGACAGCGCCGAGGCCGCGGAGCAGCAGGTGCGCTCCGGCGACCTTCCGGCGTTCGTGGCGCAGGACGGCACCGACGTGACGCTGCGGTTCGCGGCCAGCGACCGGACCCGGGCCGGCACGGTGTACGGCATCGTGCGCGGTGTCGTGGACCGCGTCAACGTCGCCGCCACCGGCCAGCCGCCGCGTTTCGAGCTGGACTCCGCCCAGGTGGAGGACTCCTCGCTCAAGCCGATCCAGTACCTCGCGCCGGGGCTCATGTCGTGGGCCGTCTCGATCGCCGCGGTGTTCGGCGCGGCGCTGACGTTCGTCAACTGGCGCAAGAAGCAGGTGCTACGCCGCCTGCGGCTGGCCCCCGTGTGGCCGCTGACGGTGCTCGGTTCGCGGTTGGTGGTCTCGCTCGGCGTCGCACTGCTCCAGTTCGGTGTCTTCGTGGGCATCGCGCTGCTGCCGGTGTTCGGCCTGCAGCTGTCCGGCCAGTGGTGGCTGGCCGTCCCGCTGCTGCTGCTCGGCACCCTCGCGTTCTTCTCGGTGGGCATGCTCATCGGCGCCCTGTGCAAGACCGAGGAGTCCGCCAACGGAGCCTCCAACCTGGTCGTGCTGCCGATGGCCTTCCTCTCGGGCGCGTTCTTCCCGACCGACCTCATGCCGCAGTGGCTGCAGAACGCGGCGCAGGTGCTCCCGATGCGGCACCTCAACGAGGGCATGCTCGACGTCATGGTGCGCGGCGAGGGCGTGGACGCGCTGGCCGTCCCCGCGCTCGTGCTGGTCGCGTTCACCGCCGTGCTCGGCCTGCTCGCCGCGAAACTGTTCCGCTGGGAGGACTGAACGGCCCGGTCGTGACTATGCTCACCGGCGCCCCGGTGTTCCGGTGACGGCCCTCACGCCTCACACTGGTATCACAACGTCCGACAGCGTGGTTGACGTGAACGAGAGCTCTCGGAGTCGACCACCCCGTCGGCGGGTCCTCGCGGGAGTCCTCGAACCTATCCCTTTGGGTGCGTCGTGATGACACTGCTCTCGCAGTGGGACTGAGGAGGAAGCCTTGTCGAACAAGGCCGCTGTCTTGTTCCGGGTGGCTGCCATCGCCGAGGCCTTTTCGTGGGCCGGACTGTTGATCGGCATGTTCTTCAAGTACGTCGTGGAGCTCGGCGAGGGCGGCGTGCCCGTGCTGGGCATGGTGCACGGAGTGCTGTTCGTGCTCTACGTCGTCGTGTCCCTCGCGGTGTTCCGCCCGCTCGGCTGGAGCCCGAAGCTGCTCCTCGTCGCCCTGCTCGCCGCCGTGCCGCCGATGTTCACCTGGCTGTTCGAGAAGTGGGCGCTGCGCAGGGGCAAGCTCGACGGCCCCGGCCGGCTCGCCCACGGCGGCACCGGCCTGATCGTGCACAGCGAACCCGCCCGGGTCTGACCTCCGCCCGACTCCGCGGGCAGTGAAGGCCACCTTCAGTGCGTTGAGCGCAGTGAAGGTGGCCTTCACTGCGGCCCGGGTCACTCGTCGAAGTCGCCCGCGGCCTTGCGGACCTTCGTCAGCAGCTCGGTGAGCTGCTCGGTCTGCTTCTGGGTGAGCCCGACCAGCCCGAAGTCGATCGCGGTGACGGCCTTCGTCGCGTCCTCGCGCCGCTGCCTGCCGTCGTCGGTGATCTCGACCAGTGTGGTGCGCCGGTCCGTCGGGTGCGGGACCCGCTTGACCAGCCCGTCCTTCTCCAGCCGGTCGACGATGTTGGTGACGCTGGTCGGGTGCAGCTGGAGGCGCTCGCCCATCACCCGCATCGGCAGGCTGGAGCGGCGTGCGAACGTGAGCAGCACGAGCGCCTCGTACCGCGCGAAGGTCAGCCCGTGGGGCTTGAGCGCGCCGTCGACGGCCGATTGGATGATCTGCTGAACCCGCATCACCCCGGTCGCCGCGGCCATGGTCGTGGCAGGCCCGGTGCGGTCTTCCCAGAGCTGCGCCGCGCGGGCGATCGGGTCGAACGGCAGCGGACGCTTCATGGCGGTCGAAGCTACCAGCGGGTACCGGCAGGGTGGGGGCGGGTACCACCGACACGAGGAGAAACACATGATCGTCGCATTCAGTGTCAGCCCCGCGGGCGGAGACGACGACGGGAGCGTCAGCGAGGCGGTGGCGCGGGCCGTCCGGGTGGTGCGGGAGTCCGGGCTGCCGAACTCGACCAACGCGATGTTCACCAACGTCGAGGGCGAGTGGGACGAGGTGATGGACGTCGTCAAGCGCGCCGTGGCCGCCGCGGGGGAGGGATCGCCGCGGGTGAGCCTCGTGCTCAAGGCGGACATCCGCCCCGGCTACGAGGGCCAGCTGGACGCCAAGGTCGACCGCGTCGAGCAACACCTCGACGACGCGTGACCGCTCGGCGACATTGGCACCACCAGGCTGAACCGGTCCACCGGCCCGTGCCAGGATGGAGACGTGACACACCCACGCGGATCAGCAGGCAACCAAGCAGCCATGTCCGCCGCGCTGTCCGGAGCGGTGGACCTCTCCGGGCTCAAGGCGCGGGCGGAGACCGCCGGGCAGCAGCCGTCCGACGGCGCGGGCGGCGCGGCGCCGCAATCGGGTGGCGCGGTCATCGACGTCACCGAGTCGACCTTCCAGCGCGAGGTCGTGGAGCGGTCGCTGCAGACACTCGTCGTCGTGGACCTGTGGGCGGACTGGTGCGGTCCGTGCAAGCAGCTCAGCCCGGTGCTGGAGAAGCTGGCCCACGAGGCCAACGGCGCCTGGGTGCTGGCCAAGGTCGACGTCGACGCCAACCCGCGCATCTCGCAACTGTTCGGCGTGCAGTCCATCCCCACGGTCGTCGCGATCGCGGGCGGGCAGCCGGTGACCGCGTTCTCGGGGGCGCAGCCGGAACCGCAGCTGCGGCAGTGGTTGAACGAGCTGCTCGACGCGCTGCGCGACCAGCTGCCCGGCATCCGGCAGGCCGAGGAGGCCGGTGGCGCCCCGGCAGGGGCGGAGGACCAGGGAGAGCCGGAGGACCCGCGGTTCACCGAGGCCGAGGACGCGTTCGAGCGCGGTGACTTCGCCGAGGCGGAGGCGGCGTACCAGCGGATCCTGGACAGCGAGCCGGCCAACGAGCAGGCCAAGGCCGCGCTGGTCCAGGTGCGCTTCGCCCGGCGGGCGAGCGAGGCGGACCCGTCGGCCGTGGCGAGGGCGGACGCGGACCCGGGTGACCTGGACGCGCAGATCGCCGCCGCGGACTACGAGGTCGCGCAGGTCGACGCCGAGCGCGGGTTCGCCCGCCTGATCGACACCGTGCGCCGCACCTCGGGCGAGGACCGCGACCGGGTGCGCGGGCACCTGCTCGAGCTGTTCGAGCTGTTCGACCCGGCCGACGAGCGCGTCGTCAGGGCGCGGCGGAACCTGGCCAGCGCGCTGTTCTGACTCGTGAGCGCGGAGCGTGGTTAGAACCACGTTCCGCGCTCACGAGCCTCAGCCGTACTGGCGGGTGCAGGGCTCGGAACCCTTCAGGTAGCCCACGCGCAGGGCCTCCACCCTGGCGAACCCGTTCGCCACCGGATGGCCGTTGACGTCGGCGGCGATGAGGCTGCGGGGCCGCAGCAGCTCGGCGATCGCCTCGTCCAGGTCGCCGGGGGAGAGGCGGAGCACGTTGCCGTCCCCGTCGGCCGCGCCCGCCCACGCCCCGACGAGGCACGCGGTGCGCAGCCCGGCGTTGGCGTCGTCCAGCGTCGCGCCGACGCCCTGCTGGATGCCCTGGGTGTAGCGCGAGGCCACCTCGGCGAACGCCGCGAAGTCGCCGAGGCCGCCCGCCGACTCGGTGCCCTCGAACTCGGCCTCCCGGTCCACGGGCTGCCCCAGCTGGTACAGCTCGGCCAGGTCGATGCTGACCGTGTTCGTGTCCGGGCAGTACGTCGCGGGCGGGGTGGCCGGGCCGTCCGGGCACGACCCGCCACCCGCGACGATGCGCGGGCCGTCCACGCCGGCCCCGGCGAACGCCTGGTCCAGGCTCTGCTGCACGAGCGCCATCATCTCCTCGTTGATCGGCGCGTCCCCGTCGTTGTTGTCCTCCGGGTGGAACGGCTGCTCGGTGATCCGCGCGTCGACGTCGGCCTGGTCGATCGCGGCACACCGCTCGGCGCCCCGCTCGAAGCCGAGCTGGAAGGCGTAGGTGCGATCGAAGGCGCTGCCGTGCGCCCCGTGGTCCGACGCCGACTGCCCGGCCTCGTCCCGGATGAAGAACAGGGAGGCGAGCACCTGGTTGAGCCCTTCGGACGTGGACACCACGAAGTACTCGCTGTTGTTCTCCGCCATCCACCGGAAGTACGTGCCGGTGAAGCAGTCGGCCTGCTGTTCCTTCACGATCGTCGAGGTGTTCTCGTCGATGCCCGCCTTCGGGCCGAGCCGGTACTGGATGGCGTGCCCGTACTCGTGGCCGAGCACGGTGACGATCGCCATCGGGCCGAACCGCTCGCGCAGCAGCGGGAGCAGCAGCTTCCGGTCCCACGCCACCATGTCCTCGGGCGGGCAGTAGAAGGCGTTCATCGCGGCGTCGGCGGTCGAGCCGCCGCAGACCTCGACCTTCGTGCCGTCCGGGTCGTACGACAGGAGCCTGCCCACCGGTGCGAACCGCTGCCGGAACACCGCGGGCAGGGTCTGTGCCCAGTAGTCGGTGACATCGGCGATCGCCGCCGCCGCGAGCCGGTCCTCCGTGCTGCCGGTGATGCCCTGGATCCGGACGTCCGGCTTCGGCGCGTCCGGCCGCAGCCCGCTCTCGAAGTGCGTCACGGGCAGCCCGGCCACGTCGCCGATCGTCAGCGGCTGCCCGTCCGTCGTGGACGAGCACGCGCCGGAGACCACCGCGACCGCCGCGAGAAGCGCTCCCAGCACCGGGAGCCGGGCAGCGTACCCCCCTGTCCGAACCATGAGGGGAACCCTACTCACGGCGGGCTCCGCGTACGGGCGGAACCGCCGATCGGGGACCGGCGGGCGCGCGGGGGGACGAGGTGAGGACGATCACCGGCGCGGCCCCCGTCCGGGGCGGCGCCACCGGGGTCCACCGCCCGCTATGGTCGCTGACCATGAAAGCAGTCCGCCGGTTCACCGTGCGTGCGAGCGTGCCCGAGGAGCTGTCGGGGCTCACCGCGCTCGCGACCAACCTGCGCTGGACGTGGCACCCGCCGACGCGGGACCTGTTCGCGTCCATGGACGACCCGCTGTTCCGGCGGATCCGCGACCCGCTGCGGATGCTGACGGCGGTGCCGGCCGAGCGGTTGCGGGAGCTCGCGGCGGACGAGGACTTCCTGGCGCGCACGCGGGCGGCCACCGAGGACCTCGAGCGCTACCTGACCGAGCCCCGCTGGTACCAGCGCAGGGCGGCGGAAGGGGACGGGCAGCGCTGCCCGGAGGGCGTCGCGTACTTCTCGATGGAGTTCGGCGTGCACGAGGCGCTGCCGAACTACTCCGGCGGGCTCGGCGTGCTCGCCGGTGACCACCTCAAGGCGGCCTCCGACCTGGGCGTGCCGATGATCGGGGTCGGCCCGCTCTACCGGTCCGGCTACTTCCGCCAGTCGCTCTCGCTCGACGGCTGGCAGGTCGAGCACTACCCGGTGATCGATCCGAGCGGGCTGCCGCTGGAACTGCTCACCGAGCCCTCCGGCGAGCCCGTGCTCGTGCACGTCGCGATGCCCGGCGGCCGGGAGCTGCGGGCGCAGGTCTGGCTGGCGCGGGTCGGCCGGGTGCCGCTGCTGCTGCTGGACACCGACATCGACGGCAACGACGACGATCTGCGTGGCGTCACCGACCGGCTTTACGGCGGCGACGCCGACCACCGCATCCGGCAGGAGATCCTCGCCGGCATCGGCGGGATGCGCGCCGTGCGCCGCTACTGCGAGCTGACCGGGCACCCGCAGCCGGAGGTGTTCCACACCAACGAGGGGCACGCCGGGTTCCTCGGGCTGGAGCGGGCGCGGGAGATCCTCGCCGCGGGCGGGCCCGGCTTCGACGAGGTGCTGCAGGCCGTGCGCGCGGGCACCGTGTTCACCACGCACACCCCCGTCTCGGCCGGTATCGACCGGTTCCCCGTCGACCTGGTGCAGCGTTACTTCGGTGACGGGAGGCTGCTGCCCGCCATCGACGTGCGCCGCGTGCTCGCGCTGGGAGCCGAGGACAACCCCGGCATGTTCAACATGGCCCACATGGGCCTGCGGCTCGCGCAGCGGGCCAACGGCGTCTCCGCGCTGCACGGCCGGGTGTCGCGCCGCATGTTCGCGCGGCTGTGGCCGGGGTTCGACGAGGACGAGGTGCCGGTCCGGTCGGTCACCAACGGCGTGCACGGCCCGACCTGGGTGGCCAGGGAGATGAGCGCGCTGCTCGGCGGCAGCGACGAGGAGTGGGGGCACGACGGTCCCGGCTCCTCCGGTGGCCCGGGCTCCGGCATCGACGGCGGGGTGACCGACGAGCAGCTGTGGGACCTGCGCCGCGACCTGCGCGCCAAGCTGGTCGCCGAGGTGCGCCGCCGGGCCAGGGACGCGTGGCTGCAGCGCGGCGCCTCGGCGCTCGAGCTCGGCTGGACCGAGCGGATCTTCGACCCCGACGTGCTGACGGTGGGTTTCGCGCGGCGGGTGCCGACGTACAAGCGGCTCACGCTGATGCTGCGCGATCCCGACCGGCTTCGGGCGCTGCTGCTCGACGACGACCACCCGATCCAGGTGGTGGTCGCGGGCAAGTCGCATCCCGCCGACGAGGGTGGCAAGGCGCTGATCCAGCAGATCGTCCGCTTCGTCGACGACCCCGCGGTGCGGCAGCGGATCGTGTTCCTGCCCGACTACGACATGTCGATGGCCCGCTACCTCTACCGGGGTTGCGACGTCTGGCTGAACAACCCGACGCGGCCGCTCGAGGCCTGCGGCACCTCCGGCATGAAGGCGGCGCTCAACGGCTGCCTCAACCTGTCGATCCGCGACGGCTGGTGGGACGAGTACTACGACGGCAGCAACGGCTGGGCGATCCCCACCGCCGACGGCGTGAGCGACCCGCTCGTGCGCGACGACCTGGAGGCCGCGGCCCTGTACGACCTGCTGGGGCAGCAGATCGCGCCGCTGTTCTACGACCGCGACCCGAACGGCGTGCCGAAGGGCTGGCTGTCGATGATCTGGCATACGCTGCGCACGCTCGGCCCGCGCGTGCAGGCCTCGCGCATGGTGCGGGAGTACGTCGAGTCGTACTACCTGCCCGCGGCCACGACGGTCGCGGACGCGACGGCGGACTCCTACGCGGGCTCGCGCTCGCTCGCCGAGTACCGCAGGCGGCTCGACACGTACTGGAGCCGGGTGCGGGTGGTGGACACCGACCTGACCGTGGACGGTGACTCGCTCGTGGTGGGCACGGAGGCGCGGGTCCGGGCGCGGATCGACCTCGCCGGGCTCGGCGAGTCCGAGGTGTCGGTGCAGGCCGTGGTCGGGCGGGTGGGCGACACCGACGACCTGCACGACGTGGTGACCGTTCCGATGGAGCCGTCCGGGCGGGGTGAGTTCACCGCCCGGCTGCGGTTGCCGCACGCGGGCGCGCTCGGCTACACCGTCCGGGTGCTGCCTCGTCACCGCCTGCTCGCGAGTCCGGCCGAGCTCGGCAAGGTGGTGCACGCGTGAGTGAACGCGGCCCCGGGGGGCGGGCACCGGCCGAGCGCCCGGGCCGGGACAATGGCCTCGTGAGTGCGCAGGAACGGGAGACGGTCGTACCGGAGAACCTGGACGATCTGGTGATCCACATGTCCGGGGTCGGGGTCCGGCGAGGAGGCAACAAGCTGCTCGCCGATCTCGACTGGTCCGTCGAACTGGACGAACGCTGGGTCGTCCTCGGGCCGAACGGGGCCGGCAAGACCACCCTGCTCAAGCTCGCGGCCGCGGAGCTGCACCCCACCAACGGCGCCGTGCACGTCCTCGGTGAGCGGCTCGGCCGGGTCAATGTGTTCGAGCTGCGCACCCGGATCGGCTTCACCTCGGCGGCGCTCAACGGCCGGGTGCCGCCGGAGGAGACCGTGCGTGACGTCGTCGTCAGCGCCGGGTACGCGGTGCTCGGCCGCTGGCGGGAGGAGTACGAGACGCTCGACACCGAGCGCGCCGACGAGCTGCTCGCCGCGCTCGGCATCGGTCACCTCGCCACCCGTACCTACGGGACGCTGTCGGAGGGTGAGCGCAAGCGCACGCTGATCGCCCGCTCGCTGATGACCGATCCGGAACTGCTGCTGCTCGACGAGCCCGCGGCCGGACTCGACCTCGGTGGCCGGGAGGACCTGGTGGCGCGGCTGTCCACGCTGGCGTTCGACCCGGACGCACCGGCCATGGTGCTGGTGACCCACCACGTCGAGGAGATCCCGCCCGGCTTCACCCACGCGCTGTTGCTCGGGGAAGGGCGTTCGGTCGCCGCCGGGCTGATCGACGACGTGCTGACCAGCGAGAACCTGTCCGCGACGTTCGGCCAGGAGCTGCTGCTGGAGCGTTCGGGCGACCGGTTCTTCGCCCGGCGCCGGTAACCGGTTCTACCGGCGGGTAACCTGCCGGGACAGCGATGGCGCAGAAGACGCAGAGGAGGTAGGCGTGGGCGAGTTCGTACGTCTCGACGTCGAGGCGGGTGTCGGCACGATCCGGCTGGACAAGCCACCGGTCAACGCGCTGAACAACCAGGTGCAGGCCGAGCTGGGGGAGGCCGCGCGGGAGGCGACCGACCGGGACGACGTCCGTGCCGTGATCCTCTACGGCGGGGAGAAGACCTTCGCCGGTGGCGCGGACATCAAGGAGATGGCCGCGCGCTCGTACGTCGAGATGCAGCCGTTCGCGACCGCGCTGTCGGCGTCGCTGACCGCGCTGGCCGAGATCCCCAAGCCCACGGTCGCCGCGATCACCGGTTACGCCCTCGGCGGCGGGCTGGAGCTCGCGCTGACCGCCGACCGGCGCATCGCGGGTGACAACGTCAAGGTCGGCCAGCCGGAGATCCAGCTCGGCATCATCCCCGGCGCGGGCGGCACCCAGCGGCTCGCCCGGCTCATCGGCCCGAGCAAGGCGAAGGATCTCGTCTACACCGGCCGGTTCGTGCGGGCCGACGAGGCGCTGGCGCTCGGGATCGTGGACGAGGTCGTGGCCCCCGATGACGTGTACGCCACCGCGCACCGGTGGGCCGCGCAGTTCGTGAACGGGCCCGCCGTCGCGCTGAAGGCGGCGAAGGCCGCGATCGACGGCGGCCTCGACACCGACCTGCGCAACGGGCTGCGACTGGAGACCAGTCTCTTCGTCGGGCTGTGGGCGACCGAGGACCAGCGCACCGGCATGCAGTCGTTCATCGAGAACGGGCCGGGCAAGGCCACGTTCACCGGGCGGTGACGCGATGACCGAGGTGACCGATCCCGCGCCCAACCCGCACGCCACCGAGGAGCAGGTGCGGGCCGCGTTCGCGGACCCGAAGCTCGCCAACGTGCTCTACCACGACTGGGAGGCGGGCACGTACGACGAGAAGTGGTCGATCTCGTACGACGAGCGCTGCATCTCCTACGCCACCGACGTGTTCACCGCGGTCGCGGGTGAGCCCGCCGAGCCCTACGGGCACGCGATGGAGCTCGGCAGCGGCACCGGCTTCTTCCTGCTCAACCTCATGCAGGGCGGGATCATCAAGAAGGGCTCGGTCACCGACCTCTCGCCCGGCATGGTGGAGGTCGCCCTGCGCAACGCCCGGCAGCTCGGACTCGACGTGGACGGGCGGGTGGCCGACGCGGAGCGGATCCCGTACCCCGACGACACGTTCGACCTCGTCGTCGGCCACGCGGTGCTGCACCACATCCCCGACGTGCCCGCCGCGTTCGGCGAGGTGCTGCGGGTGCTCAAGCCGGGCGGCCGGTTCGTCTTCGCCGGGGAACCGACGAAGATCGGCGACCACTACGCCCGCAGGCTGGGCCAGCTGACGTGGTGGCTCACCACCAACGTCACGAAGCTCCCCGCGTTGCGGGGCTGGCGCAGGCCGCAGGAGGAGCTCGACGAGTCCTCGCGTGCCGCCGCGCTGGAAGCGGTGGTCGACCTGCACACGTTCGACCCGTCCCGGTTGGAGCGCATGGCGCTGGCCGCGGGCGCGGTGGACGTGCGTGCCGTGACCGAGGAGCTCGCCGCGGCACTGGCGGGCTGGCCGATCCGGACGTTCGAGGCCGCGGTGCCGCAGGAGCGGCTGACGCTGCGCTGGCGCCTGTTCGCCTACCACCTGTGGCTGCGGCTGTCCGCTGTGGACAAGAAGCTGCTCGCGAAGGTGCTGCCGCGTGAGCTTTTCTACAACGTGATGATCACCGGTACCAAACCGCCCGCCCCCGTGGACCTGTAGCACCTTGCCGTACGCGTTCTCGCTCGCCGACGTGGAGTTCCTGCGCTCGCCGGAGGGCGAGGACGCCCTCGCCCGGTGCGCACACCTGCCGCTGACCGACGCCAGCCGGATCGCCGATGTGGCCGCCGCCCGCCGGATGGTGGGCGAGCGGTACGCGGCGGTGCTGGAGACCGTCGTGCTGCGGCGGAAGGCCGGGGCCAAGGTCGCCCGGCCGGAGCGCTGGCTGTTCGGCGAGGACGCGCTGCAACAGGCCAGCGCCGCACCGGTGGCGGCGCACCGCGCGCGGCGGCTGGCCGGCCGGGACGTGCACGACGTCACCTGCTCGGTCGGCGCGGACCTGGTCGAGCTGGCGCGGACGGCGAGCCGCTGCGTCGGGTCCGATGTGGACGCCGTGCGGCTCGCGATGGCCAGGCACAACTGCGGAGCGGAGGGGGCCGAGCCGCTGCTGGTGCGGGCCGACGCCCTGCGGCCGGTCACCAGGGACTGCGTCGTGGTGGCCGATCCCGCGCGGCGGGACGCGGCGGGCAGGCGCACGTGGCGGCCGGCCGACTTCGTGCCCGCACTGGACGAGCTGGCACGGGTGTACGAGCACCGGGACCTGGCCGTGAAGTGCGCGCCGGGGATGGACCCCGCGGCCGTGCCGTGGGCGCGGGAGTTCGAGGTCGTTTCCCTCGACGGTCAGGTGCGCGAGGCCTGCCTGTGGAGCGCCGGGCTCGGCTCGGTGTCGCGGCGAGCCACCGTGCTGCGCTCCGACGGTACGGAGTGGACGGTCACCGACGCCGAGCCGGACGACGTGCCGGTGGCCGAGCCGGGAGAGTGGATCGTCGACCCCGACGGTGCGGTGGTGCGGGCCGGGCTGGTGCGGCAGTACGGCGCCCGGCACGGGCTGTGGCAGCTGGACGAGCGGATCGCCTACCTGACCGGCGACCGGCCGCCGCCCGGTGTGCGGGCGTTCCGGGTGCTGGAGTTCGAGGGCTACAGCGAGAAGAACCTGCGGGCGGCGCTGCGGCGGCACGGCGTCGGGCGGGTGGAGATCCTGGTGCGCGGCCTCGATGTGGATCCGAACGCGCTGCGCCGCAGGCTCAAGCCGAGCGGGCCGGCCGAGGCGAGCGTGGTGCTCACCCGCGTCGGCCGCACCGCGGTGCAGTTCCTCTGCCGCGCCGAACGCGTTCCGGCCTAGGCGGGGCACCGCGGAAGGTTTCGTTCCGGAATCGGTGCCAGGATGAACGCATGCTGGACACTTCCGCGCGGCTGCTCGCGCTGCTGTCGCTGCTGCAGACCCGGCGCGACTGGACCGGCGCGGAGCTGGCCGAGCGGTTCGGTGTGACGACCAGGACGATCCGCAACGACGTGGGCAAGCTGCGTGCGCTCGGCTACCCGATCGAGGCGGCTCCCGGGGTCGCGGGCGGCTACCGGCTCGGCGCCGGGGCGCGGATGCCGCCGCTGCTGCTCGACGACGAGGAGGCCGTGGCCGTCGCCGTGTCGCTGCGGACGGCGGCGGGCGGCTCGGTGACCGGCATCGGGGAGACCGCGGTCCGTGCGCTGGCGAAGCTGGAGCAGGTGCTGCCCGCGCGGCTGCGGCGCCGGGTCGCCGCCCTGCACGGCTACACCGTGCCGCTGCCCGGTACGCCGTCGCCCGTGCGCACCGAGGTGCTCACGACGCTGGCCACGGTGTGCCGCGATCACGAGCGGCTGCGGTTCGACTATCGCGATCACGACGGCACGGCCGGGGTGCGGACCGTCGAGCCGCACCGGCTCGTGCACAGCGGGCGGCGCTGGTACCTGCTCGCGTGGGACCTGGACCGGCAGGACTGGCGCACGTTCCGCGCCGACCGCATCGAGCCCCGCGTGCCCACCGGACCCCGGTTCGCGCCGAGGGAGCTGCCGGACGAGGAGGTGGCGCGGCGGGTCACCAGCGGGCTGGCCATGTCGGCGTGGCGCTACCGCGCGCGGGTCGTGGTGCACGCGCCCGCCGACGTGATCGCGCGGCGGCTGCCGCCCGGACTCGACCCGCCCGAGGTGCTCGGCGCCGGCCGGTGCGCCGTGCACGTCGGATCGGACGACCCCGAGCTGCTGGCGCGCTATCTGTGCCTGCTCGGGGCCGACTTCGAGGTGCGCGACGCGCCCGAGCTGGCCGGGGAGCTGCGCCGGCTGTCCGACCGGCTGCGCCGCGCCGCCGGATCCGGCTGACGGCGTGTCCGCGCGCTGTGTCCGCGTGTCCGCGCCGCACGACGCGGACACGCGGACACAGACAGCGGACACGCCTCAGGCGAGGCGGTGTTCGTACCGCTCGCGCAGCTCGGCGACCCTGGCGCGGGACCGCTCCCGCTCCTCGCCGAGCACGGCGGCGTACAGCTGTTCCAGGCGGGCCTGCCACGCGGCGAGCGCCGCGGGCCGGAGCCCGGCCAGTCGCGCGGGGACGGTCTGGGTCAGCTCGACGCGCGTGCCGAACTCCGGGTCCTGGACCAGCTCCCAGCGCACCCGCCCGGCGGGGCCGCCCTCGTGCAGCCACGTGAACTCCAGCAGCCGGGGCGCCTGGACGGCGGTGAGCTGCCCGGCGCTGACGTTCTCGACGTCCTCGACGGTGCATCCGGCGGGTGGTGGATCACCCACCGCCGGGTCCTCCTCCCCGGTGAGCATGGCCCACACCTGCTCGGCAGGCCGCCACACGAGGTCGCGTGCGAAGTGCAGCTCGAAGCCGTCGCCTGTGGTCCGGACCTCGCCCTCGGCCAGGCCGAACTCGGCCGCGTAGAACTCCATCCGCGGCAGCATCTCCGGCTCCTCGGCCCGCTGCCCGCCGAGGTGGGCCAGCAGGGCCGCGAGGCAGGTGTCCCAGCCCGCGGCGTTGCGCCCCGCGCCGAGCTCGCCGAGCCGCCCGCCGCCGAGGGTGTGGCTGAACAGCAGCAGGCAGCCGCCGTCGTCCGGGACGATCTCGAACCGCAGCACGTCGTGGTTCCACCGGAACGCGAACACCTTCGGCGGGTCGAACTCCAGGACCTCGCCGGTGCCACCGTCACCCTCGCTCTCGAACGTGAACCGCATGGCGGCCCCGACTTCGGGGGACAGCTCGACGGTCGAGGGGAACCAGTGCGCCAGCTCGCCGGGTTCGGTGATCGCCCGCCACACCTTCTCCGGCGGGTGGGCCAGCCGCCGTTCGAAGCGCAGCACCGGGTTTCCGGCGATGGTCTGCAGGGTCGCCTTGTGATCGGTCACGGGTGGTCCCCCTCGGGTCGGTCGGGCATCTGGTCCAGGCGGCGTTCGAGTGCGTCGAGGCGGGACTCCCACAGCCGCCGGTAGGGCGCCAGCCAGGCGTCGACCTCGGCGAGCGGCTCCGGCCGCAGCCGGTACCAGCGGCGCTGGGCGTCCTGCCGCACCTCCACGAGCCCGGCCTCGCGCAGCACCTTCAGGTGTTTGGAGACCGTCGGCTGGGTGAGCGCGAGCCGGTCGACCAGCTCGCCGACGGGGCGTTCGCCCTCGCGGAGGAGGTCGAGGATCTCCCTGCGGCTCCGTTCCGCCAGCACTTCGAACGTGTATGCCACATCAGCAATATAGACAGGTAGGAATATTGGTTGTCAACCCCGCTGGTCGTGCTACGGTTTGGGCAGTCGCCCAAGTCAGTCGACCAAACCGGAGGCGCGCATGGCGCGGCGGGAGGAGCCACCGCAGCTCCGGGACGTGCGGGGACGCCTGCTCGCGGCCGCCGCCGAGCTGATCCCCGAGGCCGGCTGGCAGGCCGTCAGCACGCGGTCGGTCGCCCAGCGCGCCGGGGTCACTCCCGGGCTCGTGCACTACCACTTCGGCTCGGTGCGCCGCCTGCTCGCCGAGGCGGCCCTCGGCGTCGCGGGCCGGTCGCTCGACGAGGTCGCCGCGATGCTGCCGGAGGCGCCGGACGCCCGCACGCTGGTGGCGCGCCTGGTCGGCGCGATCGACGTCTACACCGGTTCGGATCCCGCCTCGCGGCTGCTGCTGGAGGCCTCGCTCGCCGCCGACCGCGATCCGGAGCTGCGTGCGGGCCTCGGGGAGCTGATGAACCGTTTCCGTGACGCGCTGGCCGGGCGCCTCGGCGAGCTCGGGGTGCCCGGGGCCGGGGCGACGGCCGCCGTGCTCGTGGCGGCTCTCGACGGGATCGTGCTGCACCGGGCTCTCGGCCCTGCCCCGGACCCGCACGCGGTGGCCGCGGTGCTGGGCAGGCTGGCGACCGGGCGGGAAGGAGCGGAATGCGAGCGTTGATCTGTGGCGCGGGCATCGCGGGACTGGCACTCGCCAGGACGCTCGGTGAGTCCGGCTGGGACGTGGTCGTGGTGGAGCGGTCGCCGGAGCCGCGCGGCGGCGGATACCTGATCGATTTCTTCGGCCCCGGCTTCGACGTCGCCGAGGCGACCGGGCTGCTGCCCAGGCTGCGGGAGCTCGCCAACCCGATCCAGGGAGTCGAGTACGTCGACGCGTACGGCCGCACCACCGCGACGCTCGACTACGCGCGGTTCGCCGACGCCGTCGGCGGCAGGCTGCTCAGCCTCATGCGCGGGGACGTGGAACTGGCCCTGTACGAGACCGTCGGCGACCCGGTCGAGCTGCGCTTCGGCCGCACCGTCGACGCGGTCGAGCAGCGGCCGTCCGGGGTGGTGGTCACCCTGTCGGACGGCACGCGCGAGGACGTGGACCTGCTCGTGGGCGCCGACGGCGTCCACTCGCGGGTGCGGGAGCTGGTGTTCGGGCCGGAGCGCGAGTACTTCCGCTACCTCGGTTTCCACACCGCCGCCTACCTGATCGACGATCCGGGGCTGCGGGAACGGCTCGGTGGCCGGTTCGCCCTCACCGACTCGATCGACCGGCAGTTCGGGCTCTACGCCGTCCGGGGCGGCGGGGTGACCGCGTTCACCGTCCACCGCAGCGCCGACCCGGAGCTTCCCGACGATCCACAACGGACACTGCGCGAGTGCTACGGGGGCTTCGGCTGGCTCGTGCCGGACGCGCTCGCGCACTGCCCGCGCCCGCCCCGGCTGTACTACGACCAGGTCGCGCAGATCGAGATGCCCACGTGGAGCGACGGCAGGGTCGCGCTGGTCGGCGACGCGTGCCAGGCGGTGTCGCTGCTCGCCGGGCAGGGCGCCTCGCTCGCGGTGACCGGCGCCCACCTGCTCGCCACCGAACTCGGCAAGGGTGACGACATTCCCGGCGCGCTCGCCAGGTACGAACGGCGCCTGCTGCCGCTGGTGCGGGAGAAGCAGGCCGCGGGCCGCAAGACCGCCGAGTGGTTCCTGCCGCGCAGCCGGGCGCGGCTGCTGGCCCGCCGGGGCCTGCTGCGGGCCATGCGGGTGCCCGGGCTGCGCCGGGCCCTCGGCGGGGCACTGGCGGGCCGGAGCTTCCGGGCGCCACACCTCGGCTCGGCCGCCTGACCTCACCTGACTGCGCGGGGTCGCTACTCCTCGATGGCGCCGCCCACCGCACGCAGGTGCTCGCGGAAGGTGAGTGCGGGCTGTTCCCGCCGCCGCGCGAGGTAGGTGTCGAAGCGCACCTGGGCGCGCAGCGATTCCCCGCCACCGATCCGCTCGGCCTGCCGCCGCTCGGTGTCGCGAATGGACTCCGCGAGCGACAGCAGCTCACCCGCCCGGTCCGCGGGCGCGAACAGCACCCCGTCGTCGTCGCCGAACACGGCGTCCTCCCGGGTCAGCCGCCAGTCGCCGACGGTGGCGGTCTCCAGCACGTCCGCGGGCCGCTCGTCGAGCCGCAGCGGTCCGGTCGGTAGTGAGCCGAGGCTGAACACCGGCAGCCCGATCGCGCGGATGTCGGCCGTGTCCCGGTGCAGTCCCCAGATCACGATGCCGGTCAGCCCGGCGCCCCGTGCCTCCAGCACCACGAGGTCGCCCACGCAGGCCTCGTCGGTGCGGCCGCCGTTGTCCGCGACGAGCACATCACCGGCGGCGGCCTGCTCGAACGCCTCCAGGAAGACGTCGACGCTGCCCACGTGCCGGACCGGGCACACCCGCCCGGCGACGCGCCCGCCGGGGGCCGTGGCGCGCAGCGCCGCAGGCGCGCACCGCACGGACACCCCCGCGCGGAGGCAGGCGTCGGCCACGTGCGCGGTGGTCAGGTTCGTGAAGCGCTCGGCGATGTCGGGGGCGTCCATGGGTCGTTCCCTTCTCGGTCGGTCGGCTCGACCGGTTTCTCGAACCAGTGGTGGGCGTAGGGCTCGTCGTTGAACGCCGCCACCTCGCGATATCCGGCGGACCGGTACAGCCGGATCGCCTCGCCCAGGGCGCGGTTGGTCTCCAGGCGGAGCACGGTGGCTCCCCGTGCGGCGGCCTCGGTCTCCAGCGCGGTGAGCAGCCGCCTGCCCAGGCCGAGCCCGCGGGCGCCGGGCGCGACCCACATCCGCTTGATCTCCGCGCGGCCGTCGGCGTGCAGCTTCAGCGCGCCGCAGCCGGCCGGCTCGCCGTGCCGGGTCGCGACCAGCAGCAGACCGGCGGGCGGCACCAGCTCGTCGTCGTCCGCGGAGATGCTGCGGCCGGGGTCGAAGCCGCCGGCGAAGCGGGCCGCGAGCTCGGCGAAGTAGGCGCGCAGGCAGTGGCGCGCCACGGGGTCGCGCGGGTCGGTGACCGCCACGTCGATCGCCGGCGTGGTGTGGCGGCGTTCGGTCATGTCCTGATTCAGTCAGACCCGCCGCCGGGGCGACAGCGCCATTCAGCGCGGATTGGACTCCGCGCGCACCAGCGGCAGGTACACCTCGTCGGTGATCTCGACGAGGACGTCGTCGGGAACGGTGGCGATCCCGCGGGTGACGTACTCGTTGCGCAGCAGCACGAGTGCCACCGTGATCACGCGGGGGCGCAGCGCGCCGGGCCGCGCCTCCCCGCGCGCCACCGCGCGTTCGAGAATCGCGCGCCACGGTTCGGCCCCGCCGTCGCCGATCTGCTCGTGCAGCTGGGCCAGCAGCTCCGGCTCGTCGCCGATGCTGGACAGCAGGCCGCGGAGGATCTCGCCGTGCGGTGCGGACAGGTCGCAGTTCACCTGCCGCAGGAGGGCGAGCACGTCGCCGCGCAACGTGCCCGTGTCCGGCACCCGTGTCCGCGCGTCGGCGAGCCTGCGGTACGCGGCGACGCCGAGCGCGGCGCGGTTCGGCCAGCGCCGGTAGAGGGCGTTCTTGTTGGTGCCCGCCCGCCGCGCGACCCGGTCCATGGTGAGCCCGGGGTATCCGGATTCCACCAGCTCGTCGGCCGCCGCCCGGAGGATCGCCTCCTCCAGCGCCGCCCCGCGCCTCCTGGTCGGCTGGTGCTCCCGGTCCATGCCCCTCCTTTCGGTACGAAGCGTACCCTATCCGTGTAAGGTACTCGGCGTACCTTATTGGCGAAGGCAGCGAAGGGACACGCGCATGCGAGGCAAGGGCATCACCTACGACACCGGATTCCTGCACGCGGGGGTGAGCACCCGCGAACCGTTCGACCCCGAGGTCGTCCGGCGGGAGATGGACGTGATCCGGCACGAACTGCACTGCACGGCGGTCCGCGTCACCGGCGGGGATCCCGGCAGGCTGGAGGTGGCCGCACGGCACGCGGCGGACGCCGGGCTCGAGGTCTGGTTCTCGCCGTTCACCAGCGATCTGACGACCGGGGAGCTGCTCGCCGTCCTGGCCGACTGCGCGGACCGCGCCGAGCGCCTGCGGCGGGAGGGTGCCGAGGTCGTCCTCGTCACCGGGGCCGAGCTCTCCCTGTTCACCCGGGGTTTCCTGCCCGGGGACACGCTCGACGACCGGCTGGCCCTGCTCGCCGAGCCGGTCCGGGTGCGGGAGGCGATGGCCGCGGTGCCCGCCCGGCTGAACGCCTTCCTCGGGGAGGCGGTGGAGGTGGTGCGCGCGCGGTTCGGCGGCAGGGTCACCTACGCCGCCCTGCCGTCCGAGCGGGTCGACTGGACGCCGTTCGACATCGTCGCGGCCGACCTCTACAACTCGGCGGAGATCGCGGATCGCTACGCCGAGGCGGTGCGCTCGCTCGTCACGCAGGGCAAGCCCGTGGCGATCACCGAGTTCGGCTGCACCACCCACCGGGGCGCGGCCGCGCTGGGCGCCCATGGCATGTCGATGATCGAGTGGGACCCGCACGGCAGGGCCGTGGGGCTGCGGGACGAGTACGTCCGCGACGAGCGGGAGCAGGTCGCCTACCTGCGCGACTCGCTGGCGACGTTCGCCGCCGAGGGCGTCGACACCGCGTTCTGGAACACCTTCGCGTCGTACCACCTGCCGCACCGGACCGACGGTGCCGATCTCGACCTCGCCTCCTACGGGGTGGTGAAGGTCTTCGAAGACGGCTCCGGCGGCAGGCCGGGTCTGCGCTGGGAGCCGAAGGCGGCGTTCGCGGCCCTCGCCGAGGCCTACCGCGACGGGGTCGCCGTCACACCACGCCCGTGACGATCAGCACCAGCGCCGCGGTCACCAGCGCCACGCGCAGGCAGCGCCACGCGCCGAGCGCGGTCCGGGCCGCGCTCACGCTTCCGGGTCGAGGCCGACGTGCCGCTCCAGGCGGTCGAGCCGGTCGAGCACCGGCCGCAGCTCGGCGCGGATGCCGTCGGCCAGTGCCGTCCGCAGGTCCGCCCGCGGCTGGGCGGCCTGGGCCCGCAGGTGGGTGTAGCCGCTGAGGGCGGCCACGACGGCGCGGCGGGTGGTCCGCAGGTCGAGCCCCAGCTCGCGGAGGACGTGACCCGCCGTGCCGTCGGGCTCGCTCAGCAGCCCGAGCAGCAGGTGCTCACAGCCGACGTAGTTGTGCCCCAGGGCGGCCGCCTCCGTGGCGGTGAGCTCCAGCGCGTTGGCGGCGGGTGCGCTGAACCGGCTCGCCGCGCCGTCGCCCTGCCGGTCGTCCGTGGCGCCGGCCAGCGCCTGGCCCACCACGTCCGGCTCGACATCCACGGCCCGCAACACGAGCAGCGCCAGGTTGGTGCCCTCGGCGAGCACGCCGTCCAGGAGGTGTTCCGTCCCCACCTCGGCGGCGCCGTCCGTCCGCGCCCGCTGGACCGCCAGGCGCAGCACGGCGCGTGCCCGCTCCGTGAAGTGGGAGAGCCGGGCCGCCGGGTCGTCGCCGTCCAGATCGCCCAGGACGGCCGCCCGGATGGCGGTCACCCGGCGCACCGACTGCTCCAGCGCGCGCTGGCAGATGGCGGATACGGGCAGCCCGGTGTCGCGGACGCCCTCGGCCAGCTCGTCCGGCAGGTAGACGTTGATCTTCGGCATCACGGCGCGACCTTTCTCGGTGACTATAACCCCATAAGTACCCCCATATGGGGTTATAGTCAACGTCACCGGTCAGCGCTTCTCGACCACGTACTCCGGCGCGCCCGGCTTCCAGATCGTGATGTCGAGGTGGTCGCCGCTGACCTCGACCGAAGAGGCGCCGGTCAGGTCGACGCCGTAGAAGTGGTCGAACTCCTGGCCGCGCAGGTCGAACCCGGTCTCCTCGAACAGCGCCGTCGCGAACCGCCCGTGCAACGCCCTGTCCCGGACGTCCCGGACGGAGCCGAACAGCTTCGCGTCCCCCTCCTTGACCTCGGTGTCGACGGTCGCCGTGTGCAGACAGAACCGGGGATCGCGCTCCAGATCCCGGAACTTGGTGGTGCCGGGCATGCCGATCAGCCACAGCTCGTCCTCGAAGAACCGAGGTTCCAAGGGGCTGATCCGCGGCGAGCCGTCCCGGCGCACGGTGGCGAGCAGGCAGAGGTTGTTCGCCGCGGCGTGGCGGCGGGTGAAGATCCCGGCGATCCGGGGTGCGGCGGTGCTGAACTCGTTCCACGTCGTCATGGCACGCGACGCTAACCCGGAACGCTGTCAGAACCTGTCATCGTTTCGGTGCACCCGCGGGCCGGGATGCGGGCCGGGGAGGCTCAGACGCTGCGCAGCACCGAGACGACGATGCCCAGCACGACGGCGTCGTCGCCGTCGATGACGTCGTAGTCGGGGTTGCGCGGCTCCAGGTACACGTGGCCACCCCGGCGGCGGTACACCTTGACGGTCGCCTCGTCGTCGATCATCGCGGCGACGATCTGCCCCGAGTGCGCCTCGGGCTGCTGGCGCACCACCACGATGTCGCCGTCGCAGATCGCCGCGTCGATCATCGAGTCGCCGCGCACCCGCAGCCCGAACACCCGGCCCCGCCCGGCGAGCTCGCGGGGGAGGGTGAGCACGTCGTCGGCGTGCTCCTCGGCGGTGATGGGGGTGCCCGCCGCGATGTCGCCGACCACGGGCACGCTCACCGCGTCACCGGTCCGCTCCCCTCGGGAGGGCTCCCGCAGGAACAGGCGCACGTCGATCGGCCGGGACATCGTGTCGCTGCGGCGCAGGAAGCCTCGCTCCTCCAGGCTCGCCAGGTGCTTGGACACCGACGAGGTGGACCGCAGCCCGACGGCATCGGCGATCTGCCGGGTGCTGGGCGAGTAGCCGTACCGGACCACCCAGTCCCGGATCGTGGCCAGGATCCGTTGCTGCCGCGGCGGCAACAGGGAGGTGTCCAGGTGCTCGAACCCGTCGAGGTCGTCGTAGGCGGTCATCGGCGTCATCGTAGATCAGTCCGAACTGGCCGGACGCGCGCCCGGGGGCGAGTTCGGTGCGGCAGAATTTTCCCGGCGTGCGGTGTCGATCGAGGCGGTTCCCGTTCGACGCACAGATGAGAGCACGTCGAAGCCAACCAAGGAGCACTCCATGCGCACCCTGATCACCACCGCCTTCGTCTCGCTCGACGGTGTCGTCGAGGCACCCGGCGGAGAGCCGGGCTACCGCAACTCGGGCTGGACCTTCAACGGCATCGAGTTCGACGAGGCGGTCTACGAGATCAAGGGCCGTGAGCAGGACGAGGCCACGGCCATGCTGCTGGGCCGGGTCAGCTACGAGGCGTTCGCGCCGGTGTGGCCGGACATGACCGAGGAGTTCCCCGGCTACAACGCGATGCCGAAGTACGTCGTGTCCACCACCCTGCGGGAGCAGGACCTGGTGTCCAACTGGGGCGAGATCAGCATCCTCCGTTCGCTGGACGACGTCGCCGCGCTCAAGGAGACCGAGGGCGGGCCGATCATCGTCCACGGCAGTGCCACGCTGAACCGCAACCTGTCCGACGCCGGCCTGATCGACCGCTACCACCTGCTGGTCTTCCCCGTCCTGCTCGGCGCGGGCAAGCGGCTGTTCAGCGACACTGACAAGGACAAGCAGAGCCTCGCGCTCGTCGAGAGCGAGTCCTACGGCAACGGCATCCAGAAGCTCGTCTACGACGTCCGCCGCTGAGGGGAGTCCGGGGGCCGGCCGCGCCCGGCGGCCGGCCCCCGGACCCGCACCCGCGGCTCAGCCGGTGGCGGCGCCGAACCACCGGGTCAGGTGTTCGAGCAGCTCCCGCTGGTCGTCACCGGCCCACGCCACGTGGCCGTCCGGCCGGAGCAGCACGGCGGGCGTGTCCAGCTCCTCGCTGACGTCGACGACGTGGTCCACCCGGTCCGCCCAGCCCGCCACCGAGAGGTTGCCGGTCTGGTCGAGCAGCAGCCCGCGGCCGCCGCGCACCAGCTCGTAGAGGCGCCCCCGCTTCAGCGCCACGTCCCGCAGCCGCCTGCCGAGCAGGTCGTGTCCCTCGCCGAAGTCGTAGCGGACCCCGATCGCGGTGATCTTCTCGGTCAGATACCGGTTGACCTCCGGGAAGGAGACCAGCTCCGTCAGCAGCGTGCGCACCGCCTGCGGACCCGGTTCGGTGGACAGCAGCTCCATCTGCGCGCGGGTGTTGTTCAGCACGTCGGCGGCCACCGGATGCCGTTCGGTGTGGTAGCTGTCCAGCAGCCCCTCCGGGGCCCAGCCCGCGATCTCGGCGGCCAGCTTCCAGCCGAGGTTGAACGCGTCCTGGATGCCGAGGTTGAGGCCCTGCCCACCGGTCGGCGGGTGGATGTGCGCGGCGTCGCCCGCCAGCAGCACCCGGCCGACCCGGTAACGCTCGGCCAGCCGGGTGGCGTTCCCGAACCGGGACAACCAGCGCGGGGAGTGCACGCCGAAGTCGGTGCCCGCGATCGCCCGCAGTGCGGCCCTGACCTCGTCGAGGGTCGGTGGGACCGAGCGGTCCCCGGCCACCTCCGGCGCGGGCACGACGACGCGGTAGATCCCGTCCCCGAGCGGACCGGCGCCGAACCGCTTCTCGGTCTCCCGGATCCGGGTCACCACGGCCGCCACCTCCTCCGGCGCGGCGCCCACCGCCATCTCGCCCAGCAGCATCTCGACCTTGGTGGGCTCACCGGGGAAGCCGACACCGAGCAGTTTGCGCACCGTGCTGCGGCCGCCGTCGCAGCCGACGAGATAACGCGCCCGCAGCCGTGTTCCGTCGGCGAGTTCGGCGGTCACCCCCTCGTCGTCCTGGCTCAGCCCGGCCACCGCGCAGCCGCGGCGGATCTCGGCACCGGCTTCGGTGGCGTGCTCGGCCAGCAGGCGGTCGGTGATGGTCTGCGGGATGCCGAGGACGTAGGCGTGCGCGGTGTCCAGCCCCTCCGGCTGCGGCGCGTCGATGCCGGCGAAGAAGCCGCCGAGCGGGTACTGCTTGCCGTGTGCGAGGAACCGGTCCAGCAGCCCGCGCTGGTCCATCACCTCGATGCTGCGCACGTGCAGCCCGAGCGACCGCACGAACGGGGGCGGCTCCTCCTCCTTCTCCAGCACGAGCACGCGCACGCCGTGCAGCCGCAGCTCGCCGGCCAGCATCGAGCCGGTCGGCCCGCCGCCGACGATGATCACGTCGAACATGACTCCCCCTCCGAAGGTGATTTCTCAGCGGGCCCGATTTCCCGCGTGCGTTTCCGCGGGTCCCGGGTCCGGCGGGAGATTCTGCGGCATGGACCGGGTCTTGCCGCAAGCCCCCCAGTGCGCTATAAGTTGAAGGTGGCGGGGGAATTCTGCGTGCTGTCGCGTCCGGTGCGGACGGACAAGCTCCTCTCGGCATGACGCGTTCGGTCCACCGTGGACACCGGGACAAGCCTGGCGTGCTGGTTACCGCGCGGGCGCTTCCCCGGCGGCGGACGCCGCACCGTGCCAGGACCGCCTGAGCCCGTGGCCGAAGCTGCTCGCCACCGACGATCACCGGCGCGTCGACCAGGCCTTCGTTCTTCGCCGAGTTGCTGGTCGTCCCCGCGGTGCCGTAGATCAGGCAGGTGCGACGTGGTGTGCCGGTGCTGCGCCCGGTGGTGGCGAGCACGAGTGTGCACGCCGTGCGATTGGTGAGGCCGGTGTTGGTCAGCGCAGTTTCTCGGCGAGCCCGAGGATGACGCCTTCGGGACCGCGGACGTAGCAGAGCCGGTAGCTGTCCCCGTACCGCACCAGCTCACCGACGAGTTCGGCGCCGTGGGCGCGCAGGCGGGCAAGGACGTCCTCGATGTCGTCGACCGCGAACATGATGCGGCCGATGCCCAGGCTGTTCAGCGCCTTCGGTTCCGTGCCGGTGACCGCCGGTGTGTGGAACTTCGTCAGCTCCACCCGCCCGTGGTCGTCGGGGGTTCGCAGGACGGCGATGTCCGCTCGAACGCCCTCCAGGGCGAGGAGGCGGTCCACCGACGGACCCTCGACCACGGTCTTGCCCTCCACCTCCAGGCCCAGTTCGACGAAGAACGCGAGAGCGGCGTCGAGGTCGTCGACGACGATGAGGACGTTGTCCATGCGCTGGACTGCCATGACGGGACTCCTTCGTTCGGTGCGGCCACGGTGGCCGCGTTGCTGCCCCTGGGACGGAGCCGGGAAGCCATTCTCGACCTCCCCGGCCGCGAATCCGGCGACGGAGACGGGCCTGTCGCGGAACGCGGCCAGGTCGGCGCCGGCACGGGAGCCGAGATGGCGACCGGGTCACCGGTGCCGTGGTGGAGGCCGTCGGGCGGCGCGGCGTCGCCGACCGGGCCAGGTGCCCGACTCCGCGAAGCACCGCCGGTCACGAGCATCGGCCGCATCAGGCGCAGCAGCGACACCTGCGCGGCGGGCCCCTTGTGGTCGCGACCTTCGGGTCGCGGTGCTGTGGCCGGTCGCGGCCGTCGGCTGGGCGTCTTGCAAGAACGTTTGCTGGTCCGGCAAGCTGGGTCCGTGGACGATCTGGACCAGGTGCTGGGAGGGGTGGGGCAGCGGCTGCGCGCGCTGCGCCGCCGTCGCGAGGTCACCCTCGCCAAGCTGGCCGAGGCCACCGGGATCTCGGAGAGCACACTGTCCCGGCTGGAAAGCGGCGAGCGGCAACCGACCCTCAAGCTGCTGCTGCCCCTGGCGCGGGCACACGGGGTGCCCCTGGACGAACTCGTCGGCGCCCCGCCCACCGGCGATCCCCGCGTGCACATCCGCCCGGTCCGCCGCCATGGCATGACCTTCATGCCGCTGAGCCGCCGCCCCGGCGGTGCGCACGCGTTCAAGCTGATCATCCCCGGCAGCCTGCACGGCGCCGAACCCGATCCACAGACCCACGAAGGCTACGAATGGCTCTACGTCCTGGAGGGCCGGCTCCGGCTCGTGCTCGGCGACCAGGACCTCGTGCTGACCCCCGGTGAGGCCGCGGAGTTCGACACCCACGTTCCACACTGGCTGGGAACCGCCGCGGATGCGGCCGTGGAACTGCTGATCCTCTTCGGACCCCAGGGTGAACGTACTCACCTCCGTGCCCGGACCCGATGACGACGACACTCGTCCGCTGAGGACAGAACTCGGCCACTGCCGGTCAGGGACGGTCCACGTCGGGTCGACGACGTGCGCACCCGGGCTCATGCCTGCTTGGTCGGTCGGCGCGTTCGGTGTCATCGGCGGGTGCCACGTGCCCGATGACGCCCGTCGCCGGAGGATCGAGGTCGAGCATCTCGGTTCGGATGCGCTCGAAGCCGGCCTCGGCAAGCTGGTCTGCCAGCTCGTGGGCGGCTGCCGCCGACGTGGCCGCGGTGGCACCGGGACAGCGGGGCTGGGACACCACAGCGATGCGGCCGCCGGGCCGCAACAGCCGGGCGAGTTCGCGCAGCCGAGCCGTCGGGTCGCGCCACATGCCGACCGTGTTGACCGCCAGCGCGGCGTCGAACGGCCCGTCGCTGATCGACAGGCTCTCGACCGGCGTGTGCACCAGACGTACCCGGCCGGCCCTTGTGGCGAGCCGGTTGCGGCGGCGGGCCTGGCGGATCATGACCCGCGAGTGGTCGACGCCGACGACCAAGCCGCGGGGCGCTCGGGTGGCGAGAGCGGCGAGGGCCACGCCCGGACCGCAGCCGAGCTCGATGACGCGGTCGGTTGGCTGGACGTCGAGTAGCCGCACCGCCCAGTGGTTGCGCGCCACGTTCGACGAGCGCCGGCCCATGATCCAGCCGGCGAGATGCCCGACGGCTCCGGTCGGCTGGTGGAACTGTGCCAGCCCGCCGCGGGGGCCCCACCACTGCAGGATGCGGCCGAGCACCCTCTCCTTGATCTTCATGAGGCGAGCCAAGCACTTCAAGTACACTTGAAGTCAATGTCTGCCACCGAGCGCACCGCGGATTCGCCGGCCACGCCGGCGTCGTTGTCCATTGGCGAGCTGTCCGGACGTACCGGCGTGCCGACGAGCGCGCTGCGTTACTACGACGAACTCGGCTTGGTGCGGCCGGTGGCGCGGGCGGCGGGACGACGGCGCTATGCCGCGTCGGCAGTCCGGGACGTCACCTTGATCCTTTTCTTCCGCGAGATCGGATTCTCGCTGGCGGAGATCGGGCGCTTCCTCGCGGGCGAGCGGCAGGGCCGGCGGGAGATGATCGACCACAAGCTGGCCGAGCTGGCCGAGCGGCAACGCCGCATCGAGGTGGCCCGCACCGCACTCGAGCACGGTCGGCGATGTCCGGCCGGTGATCCGGTGGAGTGCTCCCGGTTCTGGTCCATCATCGAAGGGCGACAGCGTGGCCTCTCCCCGGAGGAAAGCCACGCGCGAGTGCACTGACCGGCCCGTCGCCGATCCGGGAACGGCACAGCATCGCACCGTTGCCCCTGTCGCGTCCGATGCGACGACGGTCAGCCGGCCGGCCGCCCGGCACCGGCGTAGTTGTCGCCGGGGGAGCGGTAGTTGTGCACCTGCACGGCCTGCCCGAAGGTCGGCGCGTCCACCATCTGCTGGTTGCCGATGTAGATGCCCACGTGGTGGATCTTGGTGGCGGGGTCGCCGTAGAAGATCAGGTCACCGAGCCGGGGTTGCTCACCGGCGGGCACGAGCGGGACGCTGTTGTACTGCCAGTGCGCCGTGCGCAGCAGTTCGACGCCCGCGCTGGCGTACGCGGCCGTCGTCAGGCCCGAGCAGTCGAAGCCCACGTCGCCCCGTTCCCGGCCGTTGCCGCCCCACTCGTAGGGCAGGCCGATCTTCGAGATGGCGAAGCTGACGGCCTGCAGGGCGGCCCGGTTCGGGGGCTCGCCCTCCTTGCCCACGGTGCCGTAGACGTTGGCGTAGGCGAGCACCCGGTGCAGGAACAGCGGCGCGTCGTGCAGCGCCGACACCGCGGCCAGCCAGTCTTCGCCCCGCCCGATGTCCCTGCCGCCGGCGCACAGCGCCCGGCCCGCGGTCAGCGCCGCGTCGTCGAGATCCTGGATGTCGGGTGCGGCACCGGAGGCGCTGACCCGCCACCGCTGCCACACGGCCGGGGCGAGCTGCATCGGCCCGGCCGCGCCCGGCTGGGAGATCACCCGGCCCGCGAAGTCCCGCAGCTCGACCGTGCCGATCGGGCGGGACACCGTGCCGTCGGCGGTGACCTTGCCGCCGCCGTGGCGGCCGTGGTTGGTGGTGGTCTTGCCGACCCCGGCCAGGGTCACCCACGACAGGTTGCAGCCCGGTTGTTCCTCGCCGAGCCGGACGGTGGCGGCCGCGTAGGCGTGCATGGCGCGGCGGGGGATGTCGAGCCAGCCGGCGACGTCGTCGACCCAGGCCTGGAAGCGGGGGCCCTTCTCCTCCGGCACCGGAGTCTCGCGCGGCACGGCGGGGGCCGTGGTGGTCTCCGAGGCGGGCGCCGGCGCCGCCGTGGTCGTGCCGGGCGCCGACCCGCCCGTGGCCGCCGCCGGGTTCACCCGCTGGTCGGCGGGCGCGAGCCGCAGTGTCACGACGAGCCCGCCCGCGGCGAGCAGCGCCGCGACGAGCGCGACGATCAGCGCGCGGCGGCGTGGCCGTACGTGGTCCCCGGCTTCGGCGGCGGGTGGCTCGTCCCCCACGGTCATGTGCACAGGATAGGTACCGCTTGTTCACGTGCTGTGAGGCCGTCCGCCGAACCGGCGCCGGAGCGGGTCGGCGCCGGTCGCCACTCGTGAGTGAGGAGCGTTGTTCTAACCACGTTCAGCACTCACGAGGCGCGGGTGCGTCCGGTGAGCCGGTCGAGCAGGAACGCCCGCAGACCGTCCAGGTCGGTGTCGACGGCGACGTCGACCGTGCCCGGCGCGTGCTCCCCCTCGGTGTCCGCCCGCAGCTCCGGCCTCCGCCGGTCGACCACGGTGGTGCCGCGGGCCGGGCCGAGCGAGCACTCCACGTCGACGGGGAACCGCTTCGTGCGCAGGATCCCGGGCCGCACCGCCTCCGCGACGGCGACGGCGTCGTGCAGCACCACCCCGTTCCAGCCGAGCGCCTTGCGGTAGTGGTCGAGGTAGTCGGGGGTCAGGGCGTCGAGCGCCGCGCCGACCGGGCCGGACGCCGCCAGCGTGGCCAGCCACTCCGTGTCGACCGCGCAGCGGTAGGTGAGGTCCATCGGCACCAGCACGCACGGCACCTCGCCGCCCGCCAGCACCCGGCGGGCGGCCTCCGGATCGCTCCAGATGTTGAACTCGGCCGCGGCGGTCGTGTTGCCGTGGTCCATGGCCCCGCCCATCACCACGATCCGGGCGATCCTCTCCCGCAGGCCGGGGTGGGCGGCCAGCAGCGCCGCGATGTTGGTCAGCGGCCCGATCGGGGCGATCGTGACCGGCTCGTCGGCGGCCTCCAGCAGCCGGGTGAGCAGCGTGACCGCGTCCGCGCGCTCCAGTTCCCGGCCGGGTTCGGGCAGGGCCGAGGAACGGCCGGAGAGCCCGTCGGCGCCGTGCGCGTAGCGCGCCCGGTGCGGATGCGGGTAGACGAGCGGGCGTTCCGCGCCCGCGGCCACCGGTACGTCCGCCCGCTTGCACAGGGCGAGCACCCTGCGGGCGTTGCGGGTGGTCGCCGCGAGCGGCACGTTGCCGTACACCGTGGTGACCCCGAGCAGCTCGACGTCGTCGCTCAGCGCCGCCAGCGCGATCGCGAAGGCGTCGTCGACGCCCGGGTCGGTGTCGATGATCAGCTTGGTGGCCATGGGTGCTCCGTCTCGTCCGCCGCCCTTCGCCGACAGGTTACGGTGATCGCATGACGTCGATGTGGGGTTCGCCGGTGCTGTCCCGGGTCCAGGCGTGGCGGCGCGCCCGCCGCGACCCGCACCAGGCGCGGTTCCTGACCCGCGACTCGCTGCGCTGGGTGATCCGCAACCGCGCGTTCACGCCGTGGTACCTGGTGCGGTACTGGCGCCTGCTGCGGTTCCGCCTCGCCAATCCGCACGTCGTGCTGCGCGGCATGGTGTTCCTCGGCCGCGACGTGGAGATCCACTGCCGCCCCGGCTACGGGCGGCTGGAGATCGGCCGCTGGGTGCACATCGGGGACGGCAACGCCATCCGCTGCCACGAGGGCTCGCTGCGGATCGGGGACAAGACCGTGTTCGGCAGGCAGAACGTGGTCAACGGTTACCTGGACATCGAGATCGGCGCCGCGACGCTCGTGGCCGACTGGGTGTACGTCTGCGACTTCGACCACGTCACCACCGACATCAACCTGCCGATCAAGGACCAGGGCATCGTCAAGGCGCCGGTGCGGATCGGGCCCGACACGTGGATCGGCACGAAGGTCTCGGTGCTCAAGGGCACCCGGGTCGGCCGGGGCTGCGTGCTCGGCGCGCACGCCGTGGTGCGCGGCGATGTGCCGGACTACGCCATCGCGGTGGGCTCGCCCGCGCGGGTGGTCCGCGACCGCAAGGCCGACTACGACGCCGACGCCGAACGCCGCGAGGCCGTGCGGGACATGGCCCGCAAGGCCTCGAAGGCGCTGCAGAAGACCCTCGGCGAACCTCTGTGACGCCGAGCCGGTCGTGAGTGAGAACCGTGGTTAGAACAACGTTTCGCACTCACGAGGACTTGGGCACCGCCGGGTAGGGGACGAACGTGCTGGTGTTCTCGTCCACGGTGAGCTGCTTGCCGATGGTCGGGAACGCGCGCTGCGGGCAGGCAGGCCGCTCGCACACCTTGCAGCCCATCCCGATCGGCGTCGCGGCGTCCCGGTCGTCGAGGTCGAGGCCCGCCGAGTACACCAGCCGGCGGGCGTGCCGCAGCTCGCAACCGAGTCCCACCGTGAACATCTTGCCCGGGCTGCCGTAGCCGCCGATGTTGCGGGAGATCGTGCGCGCGATCCAGAAGTAGCTCTTGCCGTCGGGCAGCGTGGCCACCTGCGTGAAGATCTTCCCGGGTGCGGTGAACGCCTCGTAGATCACCCACAGCGGGCAGGCGCCGCCGACGCGGGAGAAGTGGAAACCGGCCGCGGACTGCCGCTTCGACATGTTGCCCGCCCGGTCGACGCGCACGAACGAGAACGGGATGCCGCGCAGCTTCGGCCGCTGCAGCGTGGACAGCCGGTGGCACACCGTCTCGAAGCCGACGCCGAAGTGGTCGCAGAGCAGCTCGATGTCGTAGCGGAGCCGTTCGGCGGTCGAGTGGAACAACCGGTACGGCAGGATCAGCGCCCCGGCGAAGTAGTTGGCCAGTCCGACGCGCGCCAGCGACCGGGCCGCGGGCCCGGAGAACGCCCAGGAGTCGGCGAGCTCGTTGATCAGGTCGTCGTACTCGAGCAGCGCGATCTGCGAGGCCATCCGGAACGCCTGCTGACCGATCCGCAGGCTCGGCGCCATCCGCAGCACCTTGCCCTCGTGTTCGTAGCGATGCTGCTCCCCGGCGGCCTCGTTGATGCCCTCGCTGGTCACGGTCACGCCGTAGTGGCCGGTGAGCCGGTCGCGCAGGCCGTTGCGCACCTCGCCCCGGCGCAGCCCCAGCTCCGCGTACATCTTCTCGGCCCGCTCGTCGAGCTCGGCGACGTAGTTCTCCCGCTCGTAGAAGAAGTCGCGTACCTCCTCGTGCGGCAGCGGCGCGGCCGCGCTGCCGTGCGTGCCCCTGCCGTCCTCGGTGACGAGCGCGGCGGTGTTCTCCACGGCGTTGCGGTACCGCCGGTGCAGTTTCACCAGCGCCTCGGCCATGGTGGGCAGGTTGTTGGCGAGCTCGTTGATCTCGCCGGGGGAGACCTGCGCGCCGATCGCCTCGTCCAGCAGTGCCTCGCGCACGTCGGCGACGAGCCGGGAGGTGTCGTTGCTGGCGAAGAACTCGGCGTCCACGCCGAACGCCTCGGTGATGCGCAGCAGCACTGGAACGGTCAAGGGGCGGGAGTTGTGCTCGATCTGGTTGAGGTAACTGGGGGAGATCTCCAGCAACCGGGCCAGGTCGGCCTGGTTCATCGAGCGGCTCTCCCGCAGATGGCGCAGCCGTGCGCCGGCGAACGTTTTCTCCACGCTGACCCGTGTCCTCCGAAAGGTTTCCTGTTCGGTACCGATCAAGGCGGTACTTTCGTCCGGCTTTGCGAACCAGGGTTTCGCAAGCTTCACAACATGCTACGGAAACTTCGCACAAATTGGCAAATTGGAGCTCTGGTGCCATTTTCGCAGCGCATGTCATGGTCGATGGCAGCAGGCGAGTAATCGCAAAGTTCGCAATGTTGGAGAGTTCGATGACGAAGCAGTTCGAGCAGGAAGCGGCGAAGCTTGCCGAGGAGTGGGAGACGAACCCACGCTGGCGAGGCGTGAAGCGCTCGTACTCCGCCGCCGACGTGGTCAAGCTGCGCGGCAGTGTCGTCGAGGAGAACACGCTGGCTCGCCGTGGTGCGGAGAAGCTGTGGAACCTGCTGCAGACCGAGGACTACGTGCACGCGCTCGGCGCGCTGACCGGCAACCAGGCGGTGCAGCAGGTCCGCGCCGGTCTCAAGGCGATCTACCTGTCCGGCTGGCAGGTCGCCGCCGACGCCAACCTGGCCGGCCAGACCTACCCGGACCAGAGCCTGTACCCGGCGAACTCGGTCCCGGCCGTGGTCCGCCGCATCAACAACGCGCTCGGCCGTGCCGACCAGATCAACTGGGCCGAGGGCAACACCGACATCGACTGGTTCGCCCCCATCGTGGCCGACGCGGAGGCGGGCTTCGGCGGCCCGCTCAACGCGTTCGAGCTGATGAAGGCCATGATCGGCGCCGGGGCCGCGGGCGTGCACTGGGAGGACCAGCTCGCCTCGGAGAAGAAGTGCGGCCACCTCGGCGGCAAGGTGCTGATCCCGACCAAGCAGCACGAGCGGACCCTCAACGCCGCCCGGCTCGCGGCGGACGTGCTCGACGTGCCCTCGCTCGTCGTCGCCCGCACCGACGCGCAGGCCGCGACGCTGATCACCAGCGACGCCGACGAGCGCGACCAGAAGTACATCACGGGCGAGCGCACCTCCGAGGGCTTCTACAAGGTCCGCAACGGCATCGAGCCGTGCATCGATCGCGGGCTGGCCTACGCCGAGTACGCCGACCTGCTGTGGATGGAGACCTCCGAGCCCGACCTCGAGGTCGCGCGCCAGTTCGCCGAGGCGATCAAGGCCAAGTACCCGGACCAGATGCTGGCCTACAACTGCTCGCCGTCGTTCAACTGGAAGAAGCACCTGGACGACGCGACGATCGCCAAGTTCCAGCGCGAGCTGGGTCACATGGGTTACAAGTTCCAGTTCATCACGCTGGCCGGCTTCCACGCGCTGAACTACTCGATGTTCGACCTGGCCCACGGCTACGCCCGCGAGGGCATGACCGCCTACGTCGACCTGCAGGAGCGCGAGTTCGCCGCCGAGGACCGTGGCTACACCGCCACGCGGCACCAGCGCGAGGTCGGCACCGGCTGGTTCGACCTGGTCAGCACCGCGCTGAACCCGGAGAGCTCCACCACCGCTCTCACGGGTTCCACCGAGGAAGCGCAGTTCTGACCGCACGGCCCTGCTGCCGGTGCGCGGTTTCCCGGCCGCGCGCCGGCAGCAGGCCCATCCCCTAGGACACCCCCTCGGAGGGACGAGATGGCTGACACGCTGAACTACCGGATCGACGTTTCCGGCCCCGCGGGCGAGCGGTTCGACGAGATCCTCACCCCCGCCGCGGTGGACTTCGTGGCGCGGCTGGACAACGCGTTCGCCGGCCGCAGGCGTGAGCTGCTCGACGCGCGCAGGCGCCGCCGCGAGCGGCTCGCCTCGGGCGAGGAGCGCCTGGACTTCCTGCCGGAGACCGCGCGGATCCGCAACGACGAGTCCTGGACCGTGGCGGCGCCCGCACCGGGTCTCGAGGACCGGCGCGTGGAGATCACCGGCCCCACCGACCGGAAGATGACGGTCAACGCGCTCAACTCCGGCGCGAAGGTGTGGCTCGCGGACTTCGAGGACGCGCTCGCCCCGACGTGGCAGAACGTCATCGGCGGTCAGCTGAACCTCTACGACGCGATCCGGCGCAACATCGACTTCACCACCGAGGGCGGGAAACGGTACGTCATCGGGGACGAGCCGGCCACGATCGTCGCCCGGCCGCGCGGCTGGCACCTGGTGGAGAAGCACATCCGGATCGACGGCAGGCCGGTCTCGGCCAGCCTCGTCGACTTCGGGCTGTACTTCTTCCACAACGCCCGCCAGCTGCTGGCCCGCGGCAGCGGCCCGTACTTCTACCTGCCGAAGCTGGAGAGCCACCACGAGGCGCGGCTGTGGAACGACGTGTTCCGCTTCGCGCAGCGCGAGCTCGGCATCCCGCAGGGCACCATCCGGGCGACGGTGCTGATCGAGACGATCACGGCCGCGTTCGAGATGGACGAGATCCTCTACGAGCTGCGCGAGCACGCGGCGGGGCTGAACGCGGGGCGCTGGGACTACATCTTCAGCGTCATCAAGAACTTCGCCGACGCGGGCGCGGACTTCGTGCTGCCCGACCGGGCGCAGGTGACGATGACGGTGCCGTTCATGCGCGCCTACACCGAGCTGCTGGTGCGGACGTGCCACAAGCGGGGCGCGCACGCGATCGGCGGGATGGCGGCGTTCATCCCGAGCCGGGACCCGGACGTCAACGCGAGGGCGCTGGAGAAGGTGCGGCAGGACAAGGAGCGTGAGGCCGGGGACGGCTTCGACGGCTCCTGGGTGGCCCACCCCGGCCTGGTGCCGGTGTGCCGCGAGGTGTTCGACGCGGTGCTGGGCGGCTGGCCCAACCAGCTCGGCAAGCTGCGCGAGGACGTCGTGGTGACCGCGGAGGACCTGCTGGACGTCGCGAGCGCGGGCGGCGAGGTCACCGAGTCCGGGTTGCGCCAGAACATCAACGTGGCGCTGCGCTATGTCGACTCGTGGCTGCGCGGCACCGGCGCCGCCGCGATCTTCGACCTGATGGAGGACGCGGCCACGGCGGAGATCTCGCGGTGCCAGGTCTGGCAGTGGATCCGCAACGGCACGAAGCTGGCGGACGGCACGGCCGTCACCCACGAGCTGGTGGAGCGGCTGCTGGACGAGGAACTGGCCGGGGTGCGCGCCGACCTCGGCGACGGCAACCGGCTCGACGAGGCGCGGGAGATCTTCGTGGAGTCCGCGCTCGGCGAGAAGCTGCCGAACTTCTTCACCACCGCCGCCTACGCCCGCCATCTGACCGACTGCCGCTGACCCCGCCTCCCGCGGCGGTCAGTGAAGGCCACCTTCACTGCATTGGGCGCAGTGAAGGTGGCCTTCACTGCTTTCGGCTCAGGGGTGGGGGCGGGCGGTGGTGAGGAGGGTTTCGGCAGCGGCGCGGGCGGTGCGGGCGGCCCCGGGGTCGGCCCGGATCGCGGCGAGCGCGATCGCGCCCTCCACCAGCGTCAGCAGTTGCTCGGCGAGCCGGTCCGGATCGGGCACGTCCAGGCGCCCGGTCAGGGTGCGCAGGTAGTCGCGGACGGCGTCCTTGTGCCGCCGGGCCGCCGCGGCGACGGCGGGTGAGTCCGCGCCGAGCTCGCCGAACGAGTTGACGAACGCGCACCCGCGGAACCCGGGCTCGGCGAACCAGGTGCGCAGCCAGTCGAACACGGCCAGCGGCTCGTCGCCGTGCGTGGCGACGTAGTCGGCCAGCGACCGCCGCCACCGCTCGTCCCGCCGCTCCAGATACGCCTCGACCAGGCTGTCCTTGGACGGGAAGCACTGGTACATCCGCTTGAGCGAGACACCGGAGCGGCCGCGGATGACGTCCATCCCGACGCCCCGCACCCCGTGCTCGTAGAACTCCGCCTCGGCCGCGTCGAGCAGCCGGGCGGTGGCCTCCTGCTGATCCATGTCCCTCGATCCCTGGCGCGGAGAACGGTCGTTCTCTACGATAGCGGACGAGCGGAGAACGACCGTTCTCCGGATGAGGAGGAGCTCATGTCCCGCCCGCCGTTCCCGCCGTTCGACGAGCAGACCGCGGCCCAGAAGGTCCAGGCCGCCGAGGACGCCTGGAACACCAGGGATCCCGAACGCGTCGCGCTCGCCTACACCGAGGACTCGGTGTGGCGCAACCGTGACCGGCACGTCGTCGGCCGGGCCCAGATCGTGGAGTTCCTGCGCGAGAAGTGGGCGCGGGAGCTCGACTACGCGCTGCGCAAGGAGCTGTGGGGCTTCCGGGGCAACCGCATCGCGGTGCGCTTCCAGTACGAGTGCCACGACAGCGCGGGCCAGTGGTGGCGCAGCTACGGCAACGAGCTGTGGGAGTTCACCGACGACGGGCTCATGCGCCGCCGCGAGGCCAGCATCAACGACGTGCCGATCACCGAGGCGGAGCGGCGCATCATCGGCCCGCGCCCGGACGGCGAGCGCGGCAGGCCGCTCCCGGTGTTCTGACGGCCCGCTCGCTCACGCGGGTCACGGCTCGAAGGCGTTGCCGGTCGCGATCTTCGGGCGGGCCAGCTCCTGCGGCCCGCCCGGCCTGGCCCGCCGGTACACCTCCGCGGTCGCGGCGGCGATCCGGGCCCAGTCGAAGTCGGCGGCGAGCCGGGACTGCGCCGTCGCGGCCCGCCGCTCGGCGGCCCGCGCGTCGGCGAGCACGGCGTCCACCGCGTCCGTCATCGCCGGAACGTCACCGGGGGAGAAGGCCAGCCCCGTCTCGCCGTCCACCACCACCTCGCCGAGGCCGCCCGCCGTGGAGGCCACCAGCGGTGCCTTCGCGGCGGCGGCCTCCAGCGCGACGATCCCGAACGGCTCGTACCGGCTGGGCAGCACGACGGCGTCGGCGGCGGACAGGACCGCGCGCAGGTCCCGGTCGGACAGGTGCCCGACGAAGTCGATCGCCCGCACCAGCCGCAGCTTGCGGGCCTGCTCGGTGAGTTCCTGCAGGTGCCTGCCCTTGCCCGCCACCACCAGCCGGGTGCCGGGATGGCGCCTGCGGATCGCGGGCATCGCCGCGAGCAGGTCCTGCACACCCTTCTCCCACTCCAGCCTGCCGAAGTAGAGCAGCAGCGGCGCGCCGCCGGGGCTGTGCGCCTCCCTGGCGCGGCGGATCTCCTCCTCGGTGACCTGCCAGCTGCGCTCCTCGATGCCGTTGTGGATCACCGTGATGTCGTCCGTCGACAGCTCGAACAGGTGCGCCACCTCCCGGCGCATCGCCTGGGAGCAGGTGATCAGCGCGTCCGCCCGGTTGGCCAGCCACCACTCCACCGAGTGCACCTGCTGGTTGAGCGGATGCGACAGCCACCCGGAGTGCCTGCCCGCCTCCGTGGCGTGGATCGTGCCGACCAGCGGCACCCGCGCCGCCTCGGCCAGCGCGATCGCCGGGTGCGTGACGAGCCAGTCGTGCGCGTGCACCACCTCCGGCTGCCACGTGCGCAGCAGGTCGGTGCCCGCGCGCACCATGGCGTGCCCCATCGCGAGCGTCCACGCGACGAGATCCCGCTCGAAGGTGACGTGCATCGGGTCCTCCGCGACCCGGATGATCCGCACACCCTCGACGACCCGGTCGGTCCTCGGGTGGGTCTCCGCGTCCGTGCCCGCGGCGTGCCGGCACAGCACCACCACCTCGTGCCCGTCCCGCACCAGGTGGCGGGCCAACGCGTGGACGTGCCGGGCGAGGCCCCCGACCACGACAGGCGGGTACTCCCACGACAGCATCAGCACGCGCATGAGTGGAGGTTACTCATGAGTCCGTTCGGCCGCGGCGACGCGTCGCCCGTTGTCTGCGACCATCACGACGATGACCGTGCGACCCCCGCTCTCCACGCCCTGGACCGACCAGGCCGGCGGCGACCATGGCACCTCCTGCCTGCCGGAGTACCCCAGGCCACGGCTGGTCCGGCCGCGGTGGCTCAACCTCAACGGGCACTGGGAGTACACCGCCCGCACCGGGGACGGGCCGACCCGGCGTGGCGAGCGCATCCTGGTGCCGTTCCCGCCGGAGTCGGCGCTGTCCGGCATCGGCCGCCGCGACGAGCGGATGTGGTACCGGCGCACGTTCACGGTGCCGGAGGACTGGCCACGCGGCCGGGTGCTGCTGCACTTCGGCGCGGTCGACCAGGTCGCGACGGTGTGGGTGAACCACCAGCGGGTCGCCGAGCACGAGGGCGGCTACACCGGCTTCACCGCCGACGTCACCGGCGTGCTCCGGCCCGAAGGTGAGCAGGAACTGCTGGTCCACGCCGAGGACCTCGGCAACCGCGGTACGTTCCCGGTCGGCAAGCAGGCCAACGAGCCCGGCGGCATCCTCTACACCGGCGCCTCGGGCATCTGGCAGACCGTCTGGCTGGAGCCGGTGCCCGCGGTGTACCTGGCGGACCTCGACATGACCCCCGACCTGACCGGGGTCACCGTGACGCCGCACGTCCGCGGCGGCACCGGCGGCGAGACCGTCGAGGTGGCGGTGCGCCACCGCGACGGGACGCGGGTCACGGCCCGCACCGGGGGACCCGGAACGCCGCTGCGGCTGGACGTTCCCGAGCCGAGGCCGTGGAGCCCCGACGACCCGTACCTGTACGACCTGACCGTCCGGGTGCTGGACGCGGGCGGAGACCTCGTGGACGAGGTCGCCAGCTACACGGGCCTGCGCACGATCGGGCTGGCCGAGGACGCGGACGGCAGGCCCCGGATCGCGCTCAACGGGCGCATCACGTTCCTGCACGGCCTGCTCGACCAGGGCTACTGGCCGGACGGCGGCTACACGGCCCCCACCGACGAGGCGCTGCGGTACGACCTGGAGCGCACCAAGGCGCTGGGCTTCAACTGCGTCCGCAAGCATGCCAAGGTCGAGCCCGCACGCTGGTACCACTGGGCCGACCGGCTCGGCCTGCTGGTGTGGCAGGACATGCCGTCGCTGCCCGTCGTGCTGGAGCACCCGCCCGGCCCGCAGGCGCCGCCCGTGGCCAGGGCCCGGGAGCGGTTCGAGGCCGGGCTCGCCGACCTGCTCCGCGCGCTGCGCGGCAGCACGTCGGTCATCGGGTGGGTCGTGTTCAACGAGGGATGGGGCGAGTACGACACCGCCCGCCTCACCGCGGAGGTCAAGGCCGCCGACCCCGGGCGGCTGGTCATCGCGGCGAGCGGGGTGAACTGCTGCCACTCGCACCCGGACTCCGGCGCGGGCGACGTCTACGACGACCACACGTACGTGGGGCCCGGCCGCCCGCGGGTGCGGGACGGCCGGGCGCTGCTCGACGGCGAGTACGGCGGGATCGGGCTGGTCGTGGCCGGGCACACCTGGCCGGGTGAGCCGTTCGCGTACGAGCTTGCCGCCGACTCCGCCGCGCTCACCCGGCGCTACGTCGAGCTGACCCGCGAGCTGGAGCGGCTGGTGCGTGAGCACGGGCTGTCCGGCGCGATCTACACGCAGACCACGGACGTGGAGAACGAGGTCAACGGGTTGCTGACGTACGACCGCCGCGTCGTGAAGGTGGCCGAGCCGGAGATCGCCGAGCGGAACCGGGCGGTGCTCGCCGCGGCCCGCGCTCAGATCACGGCGAGCGTGACCAGCTCCGAGTAGGCCGAGGCGTAGACGTGCGTCTCCGGGTGGTAGACGCGCAGGGTGAGGTTCGCCGAGAAGCTGAAGCTCAGGTTCAGGAAGAACTTCCCGTTGGGGCGGCACGAGGAGGTCGTCAGGTTCACCCACGCGCCGGCCTGCAGGCTCTGCACGATGACCGGTTCGAGACCGCCGGAGGCGTCGGCGCGTCCCTTGCCCTGCGACCGCACCTCCAGCGCGCCACGCAGCTTGACCTTCTCGTTGACCTTGACGACCTTCTTGTCCACCGCGGCGTGCACCTTCAGGTCCTTCTTCGGTCCCGTCACGGCGCCCGGGGAGGCCGCGGCCGCCGCGGAGCCGAGGACCAGGACGAGGCAGGAGGCCAGCAGTGCGACGAAGAGGCGGTGTCGGGGAATCACCTTCGATGCGTCCATGTGTGCAGTGGACCACGCCATCCGGCGGCGGGATCCGGTGAATACCGCTAACGAGGCGGCGTCCCACCTGCGTGGGTGACTCGCGAGTGAGCGACCGGTTCTCCCGTGCGAGCGGGCAGCAGGGCGCGGGCGTCGAGATGGCCGAAGGGGCCGTCCTGCGCACGCAGCCGGGCGGCGACGGTGGCCGCGTCCGGGGCGCCGGAGCGGTGCAGGGCGGCGAGTTCGTCGAACCGTTCGGTGTGCACCCGCGCGCGCCGCCGCGCGTAGTCGGCGGCGGAGTCCTTCGTCACCATGAACGCCCAGTCGCTCGACAGCGCCAGCAGCGCCTCCCGCACCGCCTGGTCGGCGACCGGGTCGCGGGAACCCGGACGTACCCGCAGGTCCAGCAGCCGCCGCTGCAGCGCGGTGTTGTCGGCCACCATGTCGGCGACCTGCTCCCCGTCCCACACCCGCCAGTCCTTTCCGGACCCCCACGACGAGGCGGGCAGGTCGACCGGCGCGCCGAGGTGCCCGGCCTCCAGCGCCCCGTTCAGGGTCGTCACGTGCACCCCCGCCTCGGGCAGTGCCCGCAGCACGCCCTCCAGCCAGGCGGGCCCCTCGTGCCACCAGTGCCCGAACAGTTCGGTGTCGTAGGCCGCGACGACGAGCGAGCGGCGGCCGTGCCGCTCCCGCAGCTGCCGCAACCTGGCCACGACCGTGTCGACGAAGTCCTTGACGTGCAGCCGTAACGTGTCGGCGGCGAGCGCCGGGTCGTAGGGCGCCTTTCCGGCGGGTTCGATGTGCTTGCCGGTGACTCGCGACGGCTTCAGGCCCACCTCGTGCGCCCACGTGTGGAAGTCGCGGTAGGCGCTGTGGCCGGGATAGCCAGCCTTCGGCGACCACACCCGGTAGGTCACCTCCAGATCGCGGCCGAAGCACACGACGTCGCTGGAGCCGACCGGGCGTGCCGCGGCGGTGTCTCCGCGCAGCGAGGGACCGTCCACAAGGAACCGCCGGACCCCCTCGGCCGCGTAGCCGCCCTCCATCCCGGGGGCGTACCCGCATTCCGGTGCCCAGACGCCCTCGGGCCGGTGCCCGGTGCGCAGCCGCGTGTCGGCCAGCCCGCCGCGCAGGGCGAACGACCGGACCCGCTCGTCGAGCAGCGGCTGGAAGGGGTGGGTGAGCGGCCCGCCGAGCAGCTCGACCACACCGGAGTCCACCAGGGACCGCAGGATCGGGGAGAAACCGTGCCGCCAGCGCTGTTCGAAGTCGCTCAGCGCGGCGGTCGCCGCCCGGTACTCGTCCGCGGCGAGCGCGCCGAGCAGGCGGTCGGAGCGCCAGAGGGTCCCGGCGTGCTGGGCGCGCAGCTGCCAGTCGCCGAGCCAGGAGTGGAAGGTGCGCAGGCAGTACGGGTCGTCGAGCTGCGCGGCGAGCACCGGGGTGACGCCGAGCGTCAGCACGTCCCGCCTGCCCTCGTCCGCGAACCGGCGCAGCAGGTCCGCCACCGGCAGGTACGAGTGCGCCCACGCCTGGTACAGCCACTCCTCACCGACCGGCCACGACCCGTGGTGCGCCAGCCACGGCAGGTGGCTGTGCAGGACGAGGCAGAAGGTGCCCTCCGAGCCCGGCCCGGTCACGGCCGCACCGCCACCGCGAGGAGGTCCAGGCTCGCGTCGAGGTCGTCGCCGTGCACGGTGAAGCCGTCGGCCCGGATGGCGGCCACGTCGGCGAGCAGCCCGGCGGGCCAGCGCGCCTGGCCGGGCAGGCTGCCCAGCACCACGTCGAGCTGCGCGTCGATGATCGATCCGCCGTAGCGCTCGTCGAGCTCGCGCACGGCGGGGCCGTGGTGCAGACCGTGCAGCAGCTCCACCTCGAACCCGGCCTCGCGCAGCAGTGAGTCCAGTTCGGACGGTGAAAGTTCCCTGGTGTGGTAGGGATTCAGCGGTGTGTCACTGTCGGGGGTGAAGGTGAGCCGGTTGGGTGTGGTGACGAGCAGCCTGCCGCCGGGACGCAGCACCCGCCCGCATTCGGCGAGGAAGCCGGCCTGGTCCCAGAGGTGCTCGATCACCTGGAAGTTGGCGACGACGTCCAGGGCGCGGTCGCGCACGGGCAGGAACGCGAGGTTGGCGCGGACGGCGTGCACCCCGGGATAGCGGTCCGCCACGTGCGCCGCGGCCTGCTCGTCGTAGTCGAGCGCGACCACCCGCGCCGCGTGCCGCGCGATGAGCCCGGCGCCGTAGCCCTCGCCGCAGCCCGCCTCGAGCACGGTGGCATCGGAGCAGTACGGCAGCAGCGCGAGGTACGCGGCCTCGTGGCGCCGGAACCAGTAGTTCTCCTCCGGCACCCCCGGCACGGTGCGCTCGCCGGTGAGGTGCAGGGTCTCCGCCCGGTCGGATGGCGTCGTGGTCACACCGGCGAGCGTAACGGCGGTGCGGTCAGCGACCGGCGGGCGGCGGGGCGCCTGGCCCCTTGCCCCGGCCGCGGAGGCGGTCGACGGCCTCCTTGGCCTGCTGTCGCGTACGGGGGTCCTTGGCCGCCCGCCTCGCCTGCTCGATGGCCCGGCGGCCCTGCGGGCTGCGCGCGATCCGGACGAGCTTGCTGAACAGCGATGCCATGGTGAACCTCCACTGTGCCGGTGCTCGGCGGGCCGGCACGTACCACCAACGTGCGCGAGCGGGTGCGAGTTCCTGCTCACGCGGCCGGGGAGACGGTGATGCCCAGTGCGCCGGGGCCGACGTGCGCCGCGATGACCGTACTGGCCCGCACCAGGACGATCTCCCGCAGCTCGGGCACGCGCGATCGTAGCTGCTGGACCATGCCCAGCTCGCGGTCGGACGGGGTCGCGCACGCGATGGCGACGTCGACCGGGGCCGAGCCGGCCCGCCGCACGGCGAGGTCGGCGAGCTTGGCGAGGGCTCGCTTGCCGCCCGCGACCCTTGTCAGTGGCGCCACCTCTCCTTCGGCCACCGTGAGCAGCGGTTTCACCGAGAAGGCGGTGCCGAGAAAGGCCGAGGCCTTGCCGATCCGCCCGCCGCGCCGGAGGTACTCCAGCGTGTCGACGTAGACGAACTCGCTCGCGAACCGGTAGCGGCGGTGGGCCGCCTCGATGACCCGCTGGGGGTCGGCGCCCGCGGCGGCGGCCCTGGCCGCGGACAGGGCCGCGAAGCCCAGGCTCATGCCGGTGGTGCCGCTGTCGATGACGTAGACGGGCACCCGGATCTGCTGGGCGGCCTCCCTGGCGGCCTCCGCGGTCGCCGACATCCGCTCGGAGATGTGCAGGCTGACGATGGCGGTGGCGCCCGCGCTGACGGCGTCGGCGAAGGTCCAGAAGAAGGCCCCCGGGTCCGGCGGTCTGGTGGAGACGGGACGGCCCGAGCGCAGCATCTCGATCAGCTCGGCCCGGTCGAAACGGGCCTCGTCGTCGATGCGGTCGTCCGTCACGATCTGGACCTGGACGACCGAGATGCCCCACTGCGCCGCCATCTGTTCGGGAAGGCAGGCGGTCGAATCGGTGATCACTGCTACGGGCACAGCACCGGAGGCTAGCGAACACCCACCCGTTAGTAGTAGAGCGTTGCGCCTTTCGGTCGCTGAGCGCGCACGTGGAGTAGTCTGAACTGAGTCGGCGAGTTAGTGGAACTATCGTCCCAGTAAATCGCGATTCCAGGTGAATGCCGTCACCTCGCGGGGTCAGCGGGTGCGTTTCCGGCCTAATCTACCGGCCAGTAACGCATGTGTGCGCACGCCGAGGCACGGCCACACCGCGCCCCACCCCTGACCGATACTCAGGAGGTCGAAGGAGACCCATGCCCAACATCGTCGTACTGGTCAAGCAGGTGCCAGACACCTACTCGGAGCGCAAACTCAACGAGTCCGACCACACGCTGGACCGGGAGTCCGCCGACGCCGTGCTCGACGAGATCAACGAGCGCGCCGTCGAGGAGGCGCTCAAGATCAAGGAGGCGAGCGAGGGGGAGGTGACCGTCCTCTGCGTCGGACCCGACCGCGCCACCGACGCCATCCGCAAGGCGCTGTCGATGGGTGCCGACAAGGCCATCCACGTCTCCGACGAGTCGCTGCACGGCTCGGACATGGTGGCCACGGCCAAGGTGATCGCCGCCGCCATCGGCCGGGTGGAGGGCGTCGACCTGGTCATCGCCGGCAACGAGGCCTCCGACGGCCGGGGCGGCGCGGTGCCCGCCATGCTCGCGGAGCTGCTGGGCATGCCGCAGCTGACCCACGCCAGGCAGGTCACCGTCGACGGCTCGACCGTGCAGGTCGACCGCGAGACCGAGGAGGGCCTGACCCACCTCGAGGCCGGCCTGCCCGCCGTGATCAGCGTGACGGAGAAGATCAACGAGCCGCGGTACCCGTCGTTCAAGGGCATCATGGCCGCGAAGAAGAAGCCGGTCGAGACACTGACCGTCGCCGACCTGGGCGTGGACGCCGGTGAGGTCGGCCTCGCCAACGCCTGGTCCACCGTGCTCGAGGCGGCCCCGAAGCCGCCGCGCACCGCGGGCCAGCGGGTGGACGACGAGGGTGACGGCGGCACGAAGATCGCCGAGTACCTGGTCGGCCAGAAGCTCATCTGAGACTAAGGAGACGAAGAATGGCTGAAGTACTTGTTCTCGTCGACCAGGTCGACGGTGAGGTCAAGAAGGTCACCCTGGAGCTGCTGACCGCGGCCCGCGCGCTCGGCGAGCCGTCCGCGGTCGTCGTCGGCGCCCCCGGCACCGCGGCGAAGGTCAAGGAGACGCTGGCCGCCTACGGCGCGCAGAAGGTGTACGTCGCCGAGTCCGACGACGCGGCGGGCTACCTGGTGACGCCGAAGGTCGACGCGCTGGCCACGGTCGCGGGCACCGCGTCCCCGGCGGCGGTCCTCGTGGCCGCCACGGCCGAGGGCAAGGAGGTGTCCGGCCGCCTCGCCGTCCGGCTCGGCTCCGGCGTGCTGGTGGACGCGGTCGGCGTCAACGCCGACGGCAGCGTGGACCAGTCGATCTTCGGTGGCGCGTTCTCGGTGAAGGCCAGGGCCGCCAAGGGTGCGCCGGTCATCTCGGTCCGCCCGGGCAGCGTCGACGCCGAGCGGGCGGAGGGCGCCGCGGCGGAGGAGACCGTCGAGCTGCCCGCCGCCGACCCGGCGAAGTCGGCCCGGATCACCGGCGTCGAGCCCGCCGTCGGCGGTGACCGCCCCGAGCTCACCGAGGCGACGGTGGTCGTCTCCGGTGGCCGTGGCGTCGGCTCGGCCGAGAAATTCGAGGTCGTGGAGAAGCTCGCCGACTCCCTCGGCGCGGCCGTCGGTGCCTCGCGGGCCGCGGTGGACTCCGGCTACTACCCGGCGCAGTTCCAGGTCGGGCAGACCGGCAAGACCGTGTCGCCGCAGCTGTACATCGCGCTCGGCATCTCCGGCGCGATCCAGCACCGCGCGGGCATGCAGACCTCGAAGACCATCGTCGCGGTCAACAAGGACCCCGAGGCGCCGATCTTCGAGATCGCCGACTTCGGCGTCGTGGGCGACCTGTTCGACGTCGCCCCGCAGCTGACCGACGAGGTCGCCAAGCGCAAGGGCTGACCCGCGTGCAGTGAAGGCCACCCTGAGTGCGTCCAACGCACTCAGGGTGGCCTTCACTCGCGTTTGGGGCAGTTCACGGAGTGTGCACCGGGGTGTCATGACCGGCACCCCTGGCGGTTGCCTCCCGCGGCGACGATCGTCGCATGACGCGGTCACAGCTACTCGTCAGCACTGACCGGGAGGGCGTCGAGCTGCCCGCCGGGGCGCCCCGGTACTCGCTGCTCGTCGCCAACGACAACGACGAGGTCGTCGCCGCCCAGCGGTTGCGCCACCGCGTGTTCGCGGACGAGATGGGCGCCCGGCTGGACTCGCCGCGACCCGGCCTCGACATCGACCCCTTCGACGCGTTCTGCGACCACCTGGTGGTCCGCGACGACAACACCGGCGAGATCGTCGGCACCTACCGGATGCTGCCGCCCGACCGCGCCAGGGAGGCGGGCCGGCTCTACGCCGACACGGAGTTCGACCTCTCCGCCCTCGCCCCCTTGCGCGGCTCGCTCGTCGAGACCGGGCGCTCGTGCGTGGACGCCGCGCACCGCAGCGGCGCCGTCGTGAGCCTGGTGTGGGCGGGCATCGCGCGGTACATGCTGCTGTCCGGGCATCGCTACCTCGCGGGCTGCGCCTCGGTGCCGCTCACCGACGGCGGGGCCTTTGCCGCGGGGGTCTGGGATGTCGTGCGGAGCAGGCACTACGCGCCCGAGTCGGAGCGGGTGGCGCCGCTGCGCCCGTGGCACGACGAGGACGTCGCCCGCCCGGACCGGGCGCTCCTCCCGCCCCTGCTGCGCGGCTACCTCCGCCTCGGCGCCCGCGTGTGCGGCCCGCCCGCCCACGACCCGGACTTCGGCGTCGCCGACTTCTTCGTGCTGCTCGACCTCCAGCAGGTCGACGAGCGGTACCTGAAGTTCTTCCTCGGGATCGGCTGATGACCCATCCCTGGATGCCGGCCTCGCCGTGCGGCCCGGGCTGCCTGGCACCGGGCGCCCCGGCCGTCGGGCCGCTCCGCCGGGCGGTGCGGCTCATCGCGGCCGTGGCCGTGGTCACCTTCGCGTTGCTGGTCGCGCCGCTGCTGTTCGTGGTGCGGCCGGGGGCGCGGGACCGGCTGCTGCGCGGCGTGTTCCGGGGCGTGCTCCGCGCCTTCGGCGTGCGGCTGGTCGTGCACGGCGCGATCGAGGCCGCGGGCCGCGGTGCGCTGGTGGTCAACAACCACATCTCGTGGCTCGACATCGTCGGCGTCAACGCCGTCCGGCCCATGCGCGCGCTCGCCAAGCAGGAGATCGCGGGCTGGCCGGTGCTCGGCGGGCTCGTCACCCGTGCGGGCAGCATCTACCTCGACCGCGAACGGCTCTCCGCCCTGCCCGGCACGATGGCCGAGCTCGCCGCGGCGCTGCGCGGCGGCTCGCTGGTCAGCGTCACCCCCGAGGGCACGACCTGGTGCGGGCGGGCGTCCGGGCGGTTCCGGCCGGCCGCGTTCCAGGCGGCGATCGACGGCGGTGTCCCCGTCCGGCCGGTGGCGCTGCGCTACCGGCTCGCCGACGGCAGGGAGACCACCGAGCCCGCGTTCATCGGGCCCGAGTCGCTGATCGAGTCGCTGCGCCGGGTGCTGCGGCTGCGGGGCCTGGTGCTCGAGGTGTTCGTGTGCCCGGAGATCGCACCCGGCCGGGCGGCCGACCGCCGGGAGCTGGCCGGTCTCGCCGAGGCCGCCGTGCACGCCGCCCTCGGCGTGTCCGCGCTCGGCGCACGCGTTCCCGCGCCGCGCGACGCGGACACGCGTACACAACCGGCGGACACGCGTACGCAACCGGCGGACACGCGGGTTCAGGCGTAGCGGGTGCGCAGGGCCCTGCGGTCCAGCTTGCCGTTGGCGGTGCGCGGCAGCTCGTCGAGGAACCGGATGTCGCGCGGGTACTTGTGCCCGGCCAGCCGCTCGCGGGCGAACTCGGTGAGCCGCTCGGCGGTGAGCGTGGCGCCCTCGCGCGGCACCACGAAGGCCCGCGGGCGCGTCCGGCCGTTCTCGGTGTGACCGACGACGGCGCAGTCGAGGACGTCCGGGTGCGCCAGCAGGCAGTCCTCGATCTCGTTGGGCGCCACGAACATCCCGCCCACCTTGAGCAGGTCGTCGGCGCGGCCGTGGTGGTGGAAGAACCCGTCGGCGTCCCGGCTGAACAGGTCGCCCGTGCGGACCGTGTCGCCGTGGAAGGTCTCCGCCGACTTCTCCGGCGCCCGCCAGTACCGCAGGGCCACGGTGGGGCCGGAGACCTCGAGGATCCCGATCTCCCCGTCGGGCACGTCCGCGCCCGACTCGTCGACGATCCGGGCCGTGTACCCGGGCACCGGGCGGCCCAGGCTGCCGCGCCGGAGGTCACCGGGCCGGTTGGACAGGTAGATGTGGTAGGCCTCCGACGAGCCGATGCCGTCCACGACGGGCACGCCGAAGGCCTCGTCCCACCGCCGGTGCACCTCGGCGGGCAACGCCTCACCCGCCGACGTGCACAGCCGCAGGCAGCTCAGGTCGGCCGAGGCCGCGGCGGGGTGCGCGGCCATCGCCCCCATCATCGTCGGCACGTTCACCAGGATCGTCGGCCGGTGCCGCGCGATCAGCTCGAACAGCCGCTCCGGCGTGGTGCGCTCGCCGAACACGATCCCGCTGCCGCCGACGCCGAACGGGAACATCGCCACGAGGTCGCGGGCATAGCCGAAGAACAGCTTCGGAACGGCCAGCACCACGTCGTCGCCGGTCATCCCGAGCACGTCGAGCGCGTAGCGCCGGAAGCTCTCGACCGGGCTGCGCGCCGGGTGCACGCACGCCTTCGGCTTGCCCGTGCTGCCCGTGGTGAACTTCCAGATCACCACGTCGTCGCGGGTGACCGGGGCGGGGTCGAGCTCGCCGGGAGCCCGCCGCACCATCGTCCAGAACGGACTCTCGCCGGCGCCCAGCAGCTCGTCAGCCACGCCGGCGACGAGCAGCCGGACCGGCCGGGTCATCGCCTGCCGCACCGGGTCGAGCGTCGCCTCGTCGACCACCACGACGTCGGCATCGGTGTACTGGAGGTAGTAGGCGTAGTCCTCCGGCCGCAGGAACGTGTACACCTCGGCGGTCACCGCGCCGATCTTCTGCGCGCCGTACCAGGTGGCCACGAACTCGATCCCGTCGGCGAGGGCGAGCAACACCCTTTGTCCACTGTGGACACCGAGCTCGCGGAGCACGTGCCCGGCCCGGTTCGCCAGCGTGGCCAGCTCCGCGTAGCTCACCCGCTCGTCGCCGCACAGCAGTGCGGTGCGCTCGCCCCGGCCCTCGTCGAGGTTGCGGTCGAGGAAGTACGTCGCGAGGTTCATGCCAGGTCCCGGATCGCCTCGACGAGCATCGTGGTCAGCGTGTCGAACGTGGCCTCCCCCTCGGCGCCGGTGGCCTCGGCTGGCGAGCCGCAGTAGGCCTGCTCCATGCCCATCGCCAGGAAGTCGTCGCGCCCCTCCGCCATGGCCGCGGGCATGTTCACGGGCACCCGGGGCAGCGACCGCATCCGCCCGGTGTCGACGAGGTCGGGCCGTTCGGCCAGCACCAGCGACGTCTCGTAGCGGCCCGCGTGGCACTCGCCGGAGCGGAACTCCTCGGTCAGCCGCAGGGCGTTCGCGCGCCGCACCAGGTCGAGGTGCCCGATCCGGTGCCCGGACAGCGACTCGACCGTGCGCACGGCGCGCCGCAGCGTGGCGACGTGGTCCGGCTCGAAGTGGTTGTTCACCAGCAGCACCCTGGGCAGCCCCTGGTCGGCCAGCGCGGTGCAGACGTCGACGACCAGCGCGTGCAGGGTCTCGGCCCCGATGTGGACGGCCCCCGCGAACGCCGCCGCGTACCGGGTCACGCCGTAGGACAGCGGCGGCAGGATGAGCACCCGCACGTCCGGGTCGTCGGCGAGCCGGGCGGCGGTCCGCTCGCACATGCCCAGGGAGATCAGTGGATCCGTGCCGAGCGGCGCGTGCGGGCCGTGCGGCTCCACCGCCCCCACCGGCAGCAGCAGCACCGGGACCCGCGAGGACTCCCGCAGGGCCGCCACCTGCGGTGAGGACAGCTCGGCGAAGTGCACGGACCTAAGCTACCCACCATGACCGACAGCGACCAGCACGCGGCACTGACCTACTCGTCGTATCTCGCGCTGGACGAGGTACTGGGCGCACAACGCCCGCGCTCCGAGGAGCACGACGAGATGCTCTTCATCGTCATCCACCAGGTGTACGAACTGTGGTTCAAGCAACTGCTGCACGAACTGGCCTACCTGCAGCGGCGGCTGGAGGACGGCGACACCCCGCACGCGGTGCGCACCCTGCGCCGGGTGCTGACGATCCTCAAGGTGGTGGTCGCGCAGATCGACGTGCTGGAGACGATGACGCCGAGCCAGTTCGCCAGCTTCCGCACGCGGCTGGACGCCGCGAGCGGGTTCCAGTCCGGGCAGTTCCGGGAGCTGGAGGCCGTGCTCGGCAGGCGCGACCGGCGGGTGTTCGAGCACTACCCCGAGGGCACCGGGGCCCGGGAGCGCATCGCGGCCGCCATGGCGCGCCCCTCCCTGTTCGACTCCTTCGTCGCCTATCTCGCGGCCCACGGCTACCCCGTCCCGGCGCGGCGGGACGTCGAACGGCCGCTGGAGCCCTCGCCCGAGCTGCAGCGCGTGCTGCTGCGGGTCTACCGCGACGACGCGGGTCCCGCGACCGTGTGCGAGCACCTGGTGGACCTCGACGAGGGCGTGCAGGAATGGCGCTACCGGCACGTGAAGATGGTCGAGCGCACGATCGGGGACAAGGCCGGAACCGGCGGCTCCTCCGGCGCCGCCTACCTGCGCACGACGCTGTCCAGCCCGGTCTTCCCCGATCTGTGGGCCGTGCGGAGCGAGCTGTGAACGACCTGGCGAGGCACTACTCGCGGTTCCGGGTGGCCGAACGGCTGCTGCTCACCGGGCACTCGCACCAGGCGTGGCCGGACGTGGCGCGGGAGGGCCAGCTGGAGGCCTTCGACGACGCCGCCCGCGACGTCGACGCCAAGTGGGCGGCGGCGTTCGCCAAGGCAGAGGAGGTCCGCGAGGGGTTCCGCGTCTTCCTCGGCGAGCCGGGCGCGGAGCTGGCGCTGGGAGCGAACACCCACGAGCTGCTCGTGCGCCTGCTCTCCGCGCTCGACCTGCGTTCCCGGCCGCGGCTGGTGACCACCGACGGCGAGTTCCACACCGTCCGCCGCCAGCTCGCCCGGCTCGCCGAGGAGGGCGTCGAGGTGGTCCGGGTGCCCGCCGAGCCGGCGGGCACGCTGGCCGAGCGGCTCGCCGCCGAGGCCGACGACCGCACCGCCGCCGTCCTGGTGTCCCGGGTGCTGTTCGCGACGGCGCGGCTGGTGCCCGGGCTCGGCGACCTCGCGGCCGCATGCGCGCGCCGGGGGACGGAGCTGGTCGTGGACGCCTACCACGCCCTCGGAGCGGTGCCGATGTCCGTGCCGGGCGAGGGGCTGGCCGGCGCGTGGGTCCTCGGCGGCGGTTACAAGTACCTGCAGCTCGGGGAGGGCAACTGCGTGCTGCGGCTGCCCGGGCACGCGCGGGAGCTGCGGCCGGTGGTCACCGGCTGGTTCGCCGAGTTCGGCGCGCTCGCCGACGCCGGGCGTCCGGAGCGGGTGGCCTACGCGGCGGGTGGCGACCGGTTCGCGGGCGCCACCTACGACCCGACGAGCCACTACCGGGCGGCGCGGGTGTTCCGGTTCTTCGCCGAGCAGCACCTCACGCCGCTGCGGCTGCGTGACGTGTCACTGCGGCAGACGGAACGCCTCGCGCGGCGGTTCGACGAACTGGACCTGCCGGAGGACGTGGCGACGCGCGACCGGGACACCCCGCGATCCGGTTACGGCGGGTTTCTGGCGGTGCGCTGCCGGGACGCCGCGGGGGTGTGCGCCGCGCTCGCCGAGCGCGGGGTGCACACCGACAGCAGGGGCGACTACCTGCGCTTCGGTCCCGCGCCGTACCTGTCCGACACCCAGCTCGACGAGGCGATGGCCGCGCTGGGTGACGTCGTGAGTGCATAACGTGGTGCTAACCACGTTCTTCGCTCACGAGCCGGTCCAGCACGGGTAGCAGGGCGGCCGGGTCCTCCACGTGCGCGTTGTGCCCGAGGCCGGGCAGGACGACGTGGTCGGCGCGCAGGTCCCACAGGTGCTCGACGGGGCACATCGGGTCGTGCTCGCCCGCCGCGAGCACCACGTCCGCCCTGGCCGCACCGAGCAGTCCCGGCATGTCCGGGGCGCCGACGCCGAACGCGCCCTGGTCCAGCGCCAACCTCCAGGCGCCGTCGCCGCCGGTCACGCCGGCCCGTGCGGCGGGGGAGCCGGCGGCGACCAGGTCCGTCAGGCCGGACACGCGCAGCCACCGGCGCACCGCCTCCTCGCGCGTGCCGAAGCTGCGTGCGGGGGCCGCGGCGAGCTCCCCGGCCTTGGCCAGCTCGGCCGCCGACCAGCGCACCTTGATCCCCAGCCCGCAGGCGGCCATGACCCGCACGCCGAACCAGCCGGAAGCCAGGGTCAGCGCGAGCGCGCCACCCAGGGAGTGCCCCAGCACCGCCACCGGCCGATCCCGCGGCAGCCGCTCCGCGAGGGCCGCCGCCATGGCACCGAAGGAGTATCTCGGCAGCGGGGCGGCGGCTCCGTGTCCCGGCAGGTCGGGGGCCAGCCAGTCGCCGGGCCAGCGTTGCGGCAGGAGCTCGCCGAGGCCCTGCCACACGTGCCGGTTGCCGCCGAGACCGTGCAGGAGCAGCAACAGCGGCGGCGCGGATCGCACTCGGGTCACGGCGGGATCTTCCCATCCCAACGTTCGCGCGTCAGTGGTGGCGTTCGGTGGTCCGGGGGAATAGGTTCGGCCCCAGCGGAGATCACGCGGAAACACCCTTCCGCGCTCACCGCGTATCCGGCAGGCACCGCCGGCGGGCGACCACAAGCCGCGCGCCGGGGCTGACAAAGGAGTCACCACCGTGACCGAAGGTGTATTCGGCCGCGACAGCGGCCATGAGCAGGTTGTCTTCTGCCACGACGCCCACACCGGGCTGCGGGCGATCATCGCGGTGTACTCGACCGCGCTCGGGCCCTCCCTCGGCGGCACCCGTTTCCACCCCTACGCGACGGAGAGCGACGCGCTCGACGACGTGCTCGCCCTGTCGAAGGGCATGGCCTACAAGAACGCGCTGGCCGGGCTGGACCTGGGCGGCGGGAAAGCCGTCATCATCGGCGACCCGAAGACGCTGAAGTCCGAGGCGCTGCTGCGGGCCTACGGCCGCTTCGTGCAGTCGCTCGGTGGCCGCTACATCACGGCGTGCGATGTCGGCACCTACGTCGCCGACATGGACGTCATCGCCCGCGAGACCCGGTTCGTCACCGGGCGGTCCCGCGACGAGGGCGGCGCGGGCGACTCGTCGGTGCTCACCGCGTTCGGCGTCTTCCAGGGCATGCGGGCCTCCGCCGAGCACCTGTGGGGCAGCCCCGAGCTGCGCGGCAGGCGCGTCGGCGTCGCGGGCGTCGGCAAGGTCGGGCACATCCTCGTCGGTCACCTCGTGGAGGCCGGCGCGGAGGTCGTGGTCACCGACGTCGCCGAGGAGGCGATCGACCGCGTGCGGCGGGCGCACCCCGGCGTCGAGACGGTCCCGGACGCCGACGCGCTCGTGCGGGCGGACCTGGACATCTACGCGCCGTGCGCGCTGGGCGGTGCCCTCGACGACGCGACCGTGGACGTGCTGCGCGCGCGGATCGTGTGCGGCGCGGCCAACAACCAGCTCGCGCACGCGGGGGTCGAGAAGCAGCTGGACGAGAAGGGCATCCTGTTCGCGCCCGACTACCTCGTGAACTCCGGTGGTGTCATCCAGGTCAGCGACGAGCTGCACGGCTTCGACTTCGAGCGGGCGAAGCGCAAGGCGGGCACGATCTACGACACCGCGAAGGCGGTGTTCGCGCTGGCCGCCGACGAGGGCGTGCCCCCGGTGACGGCCGCGGACCGCCTCGCCGAGCGCCGCATGGCCGAGCTGCCGCGGCTGCGCTCGATCCACACCGGCTGAGTCCAGACGGCAGTGAATGGCACATCGCCAGCGTTGAACGCAGGGAATGTGCCATTCACTGCCCGGCGGGCCTCAGCCGCTCTTGCGGCGGAAGCTGCGCTTGTGCGCGGCGGGGCCGTGGGCGTGCCCGGCCTTGGAGCCGAGGTCGTCATGGGCCGTGCCCGCCTTGGCCTTCGCCTGCTTGCGCTCCAGCGCCTCCCGGAACCGGCGCTTGACGTCGTCGTCCGGGGCGCCGCCCTCGGGCTCCGCCGATGGTGCCTGCTCTGCCATGCGAACCTCCGAGGTCACCAGGCCACCGCCTGTACGGATGCCCAGCTTGGCACGCGGGCGCCCCGCGGGCCACCGAGATAACCGGGTGGCGCTACTTGCAGACCACCTTGTCCCTCGGGTTGTACACGACCGTGCGCGGCTCGCGCCGGACGACCTCCCCGCTGTCCGCGTCGCGGATGATCCGGGTGTCGGTGACGGTGAAGCCCTCGGCGCCGCCACTCGGGTGGCAGTTCTCCTTCGGCCCTTCCGTGGTGCCGGGCGGCACGATGTTGGTGCGCTCGCCGGTCACGGACTCGACCTCGTAGTGCTTGGTGCCCCACAGCCGCACCGTGATGCTGGACGGTGTCCAGATCGTCTGGATCGCCACCCCGGTGGGGGTGTTGTTGGTGAACTTCAGGTCGATGACGCTGGAGCCGTCGGGGTTCTGGAACACCGTCGCCTCGCGCCCCATCGGGTACCGGCTGATGTAGTAGCTGTGCTCGCGGTGGCCGGCGTCGGTCATGCCCGCGAAGTACGACGCGTTGTAGAGCGTGGTGGCGAACTGCGAGATGCCGCCGCCGACGGCCTCCCCGGGCTGGCCGTTCTCGATGATCCCCGCGGGCACGTACCCCTGCGCGGTGCCGCGCGGACCGGTGTGGCCGTTGAGGCTGAACGTCTCGCCCGGCTTGACGATCGCGCCGTCGACCTCCTCCGCGACCACCCGGATGTTGACGCCGGAGTCCGGCGCGAAGCCCCCGGTGGTGAACTCGCTGATCACCTCGTTGATGCCGAGCTTGTTGGCCTCCTCGGTGGTGACCTTGGCCGGCTTCTTCTCGTACACGGCGTCCAGCTCGCGGCCTTCGGTCTTCTTGAGCACGTCCAGCAGCGGCTTGAGGGTCTTGTCCCACTTGATGACGTTGCCCTCCTGCGAGGGCACCACCGTGGGCTCGCCGCCCTCGAACACGATCTCGGCGTCCTTGCCCTCCTGCTCCGTGGAGGCCAGTTCCGGCTGGACGCCCGCGATGATCTTCTTCCGGTCCAGCTGCGGCTTGAGCGTGTCCTTCTCCGCCTTGAAGGACAGCCCCGCCGCGATCTCCTCGGGTTCGAGGGTGCCGTCCTTGCCCTCGCCGTGCACGATCACGGGGCCGGAGACCGCGGGCTTCGCGATCTGCTCCAGAGCCGTCCGCACCGCCTCCGCGGTGACCTGGACGGGCGTCTCCCGCACGGGCAGCGTGACCGGGCCGCCGGAGGCCCACTGGCCGATGATGGCCGCCTTCGCGCCCTCGGCGTCCAGCTCCTGGCCCTGCTTCGGCTCCACCGGAACCGGCGTGGCGCCCTCGAAGGTCACGTTGCCCTCGACGGGCTCGCGGTCGATGGTGCCGCGCAGCTCGGCGATCGCGTTGTCGAGCTGGTTGGGCTCCGCCTGCGTGACGACGCCGACCTCACGCGTGGTGAAGAACGACGTGATCCGGGTGATCGGGTTCAGTGGCTGGTCGCCTGCCTGCTCGAGCGTCGCCGACCAGTCCAGGCCGAGCCCGGCGGCCTTCGGGTCGAACGAGTCCTCGACCGCACCGGCGACGTACCGCACCGGCTCGGTGAGCCTGGGCTCGATCTCCGCGCGCAACTTCTCCTCGGCGTCGTGCTGGCTCATGCCACCGACCTCGACACCGGTCACCGTGACCCCGCGCGGCACGGAGCCCTGGGTCACCAGCAGGTCGATGCCGTAGACGAGGGCGAGAACGCCGAACACGGCGCCCGCGATGATCGCGGGCTTGCGGAACCGGTTGCGGGCGGCCGGTTCCTGGCCGTCCGGTCCCGGCGTCGCGGCGATCCGTTCGGTGGCCCCCGGGTGCGCCGGGTGGAACTGCTGCGTCGCGAGGCTGTCCGCGGAGAAGTTCTGGGTGGCCTCGGTGGCGTTGTGCGCATGACCCTGGTGCGCGTACCCCTGGCCGGGACGTGCCTGCACAGCAGGAAGCACGTCCGTCTGTTCGTTGTGCGACTCGGGCCACTGGCGATCCTGTGGCAAGGCAACCCTCCACGTCCGACGGCTCATGGGCCAGGACTCCCAGGTCAAGATACGTTGCCCGGCGCGGGTGCCCCGCAGCCGCCCCGCCGCTGGTGACGCCGCCCGCGTCCGCGCTGGTCAGCGGCTCCCGCCGGGCGCCCGACCGGTCGTTTCGCCCGCCGCCCGCACCGGTGGCGGGAACATACCGATTCGATCTCGAACAGGTGGGGTATCCGCCTCGGCGACCAGGCGAGACGAAGGAGCGCGGACATGCGGATCACCGGCGACGACGTGCGGGCCCTGCTGGAGTCCGACCTGCCCGGATCGACGCTGGTCGTCCACGAGGGCAGGCCGACGCTGCTCGGCGGGGACGACCTGGGGTCCGATCGCTACGCTGGAGCACTCGTCGTCGTCTCCCGCGACGACCTGCGCAGGCAGATCGGCGACCGGCAGCTGTCGGAGCGGGACTTCGACGAGCTGGCGGCCGGGCTGGAGGCGGCGGTGTCCAACCTCGGGGGCTGACAGCCGGCGGATTCCGAAGGGGGTCGAGCGTGCGCCTGCTCGTCGTGGCGGACACCCACGTGCCCCAGCGTGCCAGGAAACTGCCCGACCGGATCTGGGCGGAGGTCGGCGCGGCCGATGTCGTGGTGCACGCGGGCGACTGGGTGGACGTGCGGCTCCTCGACGAACTGGAGGCGGCCGCGCGCAGGGTGATCGGGGTGTACGGCAACAACGACGGGCCCGAGCTGCGGGCCCGGCTGCCGGAGGTGGCCAGGGCGGAGCTGGCCGGTCTCCGGCTGGCGGTCGTGCACGAGACCGGGCCGGCGAAGGGCCGCGAGCGGCGGTGCGAACGGGATTTCTCCGGCACGGACGTGCTCGTCTTCGGGCACAGCCACATCCCGTGGGACAGCGTCACCCCCGGCGGTCTGCGGCTGCTCAACCCCGGGTCGCCCACCGACCGCCGCAGGCAGCCGCACTGCACGTACCTGACGGCGACGGTGGCGGACGGCGCCCTCACCGGCGTCGAGCTGCACGCGCTGCCGAGGAGCTGACGCCGTGGACCCCGTGCGCGTGCTGCGCCAGATCGCCCTCGAGCTGGAACGGGTCGGGGAACCGGGCTATCGGGTTCGCGCGTTCCGGAAGGCCGCGACCGTGGTGGCCGGGCTGTCCGGCGACGAGCTGGCCGAGCGGGTCCGCGCGGGAACGCTCACGTCGCTGCCGGGCATCGGGAAGACCACCGCGGCCATCGTCGCCGACGCCGTGGCCGGCCGGGAACCGGACTACCTGGCGAGGCTCACCGGCAGGCCGGGGGAGGAGCTGCCGGACGGCGGCCCGCTGCGGTCGGCGTTGCGCGGCGACTGTCACACCCACTCGGACTGGTCGGACGGCGCCAGCCCGATCGAGGAGATGGCCGAGGCCGCGATCGCGCTCGGCCACGACTGGATGGTGCTCACCGACCACTCGCCGCGGCTGACCGTCGCGAACGGGCTGAGCGCCGACCGGTTGCGGCGGCAGCTCTCCGTGGTGGCCGGCCTCAACGAGCGGCTCGCCCCGTTCCGCGTGCTCACCGGCATCGAGGTGGACATCCTCGACGACGGCGCGCTCGACCAGGACCCCGGGCTGCTGGCGGAACTGGACGTCGTGGTCGCCAGCGTGCACTCGAAGCTGCGGATGGCCGCGCCCGAGATGACCGAGCGCATGCTCACCGCCGTGGCGAACCCGCGGGTGAACGTGCTGGGCCACTGCACGGGACGGCTCGTCAAGGGCAGGGGCAGGCCGGAGTCCGCGTTCGACGCCGAGGCCGTGTTCACCGCCTGCCGGGAGCACGACGTGGCCGTGGAGATCAACTCCCGGCCGGAACGGCTGGACCCGCCGCGCAGGCTGCTCCGGCTGGCCCGCGAACTCGGCTGCCGGTTCGCCATCGACAGCGACGCCCACACGCCGGGTCAGCTCGGCTGGCAGCCCTACGGCTGTGTGCGGGCGGCGGAGTGCGGTGTCGGCGCCGAGGACGTGGTCAACACCATGTCCGCCGCCGAGCTGGTGGCCTGGGCTCGCCCGTGAGCGCCTTCTCGAACCAGTGGTCGGCGTAGGGGCCGTCGTGGTAGGCGTCGATCTCCCGGTAGCCGAGCCGGACGTACAACCGGCGTGCCTCCACGAGGTCGTGCCGCGTGTCGAGGCGGACCAGCCGGGCCCCGAGCGACCGCGCCGCCTCCTCGGCCGCCAGCACGAGCGTGCCGCCCAGGCCCCGCCCGCGCAGTCCCGGCTCGGTGAACACGCGGGTCAGCTCCGCGACGTCGGGTTCGAGGAGACGTACTCCCGCGCAGCCGACCGGGTGGCCAGCCTGCCGGGCCACCAGCAACAGGCCGGTGGGCGACACGAGGTCGTCGCTCGGCTCCGCGGCGAGCGCGGCGGCCAGTTCCGCGTCCGTCACCGGGCGGCCGAGGTAGCGGCTCGCGATGTCGGTGAAGTACCGGCGGAGGATGGTGCCTGCGTCCGGGTGGTGCGGCGGCACCGGTTCGATGGTCCAGTCCACCCCGCGATGATCGCCGGTGTGTCCAGCGCTTTCCGGATCCGCTCGCCGGGTACGGCACCGGCCGGGCAGCGGGATGCCGGAGGCCACGGCGTGCCCGGCGAGCGCGGGCCGCGATTCCGGCCACGTTTCTCCCCGCGCGACCGGCTGTTCGGTGGACAGAACAGGTACGCCCGTACTAGAACGGGTGGGTGCCCTCGTCCTCCTCGCTCGCCGGGGCGCAGCAACCCTCCCCACTGCGCAACCGCGGCTTCAGCCTCATGCTGCTGGCCTCGCTGGCGGCCTTCTTCGGCTACGCGCTGCTGTTGCCCGTCGTCCCGCTCTGGGCCGTGCGCCAGGGCGCGGGCGCGTTCGCCGCGGGAGCGGCCACCGGGGTGTTCATGGGCAGCACCGTGGCCGCCCAGTTCGCCGTCCCCGCGTTCGTCCGCCGGTTCGGCTACCGGGCCGGGCTGCTGTGGGGTGCGCTGCTGGTCGGCGCTCCCGCGCCGCTGCTCATCGTCGCGACCAGCGCGCCGTCGATCCTCGCCATCTCCCTGGTCCGCGGGCTCGGCTTCGGGCTGCTCACCGTGTGCGGCAGCGCGCTGATCGCCGAGCTGCTGCCCACCGGTTCGCTGGCCAGGGGCGCGGGGCTGCACGGGCTCGCGGTGGGCGTCCCGCAGCTGCTCGGCCTTTCGGTGGGCACGGCGATCGCGGAGCACTGGGCCTTCCCGCCGGTGTTCCTGCTGGCCACGGCGCTGCCCGCGGTGGCGCTGGTGCCGACCCTGCTGCTGCCGAAGGTGTTCCCGCGGTACCAGCGGCGCGGTCGGGGCGGCCTGCGTTCCCTGGCGGGCGCGACCTGGGCACCGTGGGCGGTGATGCTGGCGGTCTCCACCGGCTTCGGAGCGCTCACCACCTTCCTGCCGATCGCGCTGGAGAACGCGACGGCCGCCGCCGTGGCGCTGTTCCTGGCTCCCGGCGCGGCCATGCTCACCCGATGGCTGGCCGGCCAGCTGGGTGACCGGCTCAGCGGCCCGGGCCGGATGCTCCCCGCGGCGCTCGCGGTGTCCGCCGCCGGGCTGCTCGGCGTCGCGGTGTGGACGGCCGAGCCCGTGCTCGCCGTCGTCGCGGTGACGGCGTTCGGCGCGGGCTTCGGCGTGGTGCAGAACGACTCGCTGGTCACCATGTTCGCCCGTTCCCCGGCGGGGCAGGCCAGCATGGTCTGGAACGTCGCGTTCGACGCGGGGACCGGGCTCGGTGCGGTCGCGGTGGGAGCCATCGTGTCGGGCACGAGCTTCCCCGTGGCCTTCGGTCTGGTCGCCGTGTCGGCTTTCGCGCTGCTCCCCGTCGCGATCCGCGCCCGCCACCCCCGTTGACCGACGGCGGCGAAAACCCGGTGCGCTCGGGCGTCGGCGACGGATTAGCCTGGAGGTGTGCCTCGCGTCGTGATCCTGGACTACGGTTCCGGCAACCTCCGCTCCGCCGAGCGCGCCGTGCAGCGCGCCGGCGCCGACGTGGAGGTCACCGCCGACCATCGCGCCGCGCTGGCGGCCGACGGCCTGGTGGTGCCGGGCGTCGGGGCGTTCGCCGCCTGCATGGAGGGCCTGCTCTCCGTCGGCGGCGAGAAGATCATCGGCACGCGCCTCGCCGGGGGCAGGCCCGTGCTCGGCATCTGCGTCGGCATGCAGATCCTGTTCGAGCGGGGCGTCGAGCACGGGGTGACCGCCGAGGGCACCGGCGAGTGGCCGGGCACGGTCGAACGCCTGCACGCCGACGTCCTGCCGCACATGGGGTGGAACACGGTGCGCGCCCCCGAGAGCTCCGGGCTGTTCGCCGGTCTCGACGCGGACACCCGGTTCTACTTCGTGCACTCCTACGCCGTCCGCAAGTGGGAGCTGGACTCGGGGCTCGCCGGTCAGCAACCCACGGTGACGTGGGCCCACCACGGGGAGGACTTCGTCGCCGCCGTGGAGAACGGGCCGCTGTGGGCCACCCAGTTCCACCCGGAGAAGTCCGGGGACGCGGGAGCGCAGCTGCTCCGGAACTGGCTCCGCACCCTGTGAACCGGCGGAACCGCCCGCTCCTATAGTGGCCCCGTGACCTTCACCCTCCTTCCCGCCGTCGACGTGGCCGATGGCCAGGCCGTCCGCCTCGTGCAGGGCGAGGCCGGCACCGAGACCTCCTACGGCTCCCCGCTGGAGGCCGCGCTGTCCTGGCAGCGGGACGGTGCCGAGTGGATCCACCTGGTCGACCTCGACGCCGCGTTCGGCAAGGGCTCCAACCGTGAGCTGCTCGCCGAGGTCGTCGGCAAGCTCGACGTGCACGTGGAGCTCTCGGGCGGCATCCGTGACGACGCGTCGCTCGAGGCGGCCCTCGCCACCGGCGCGCGCAGGGTGAACCTCGGCACCGCCGCGCTCGAGGATCCGGAGTGGAGCGCGAAGGTCGTCGCCACCCACGGCGACCGCGTCGCGATCGGCCTGGACGTGCGGATCACCGAGGCCGGGCACCGGCTCGCCGCCCGCGGCTGGACACGCGACGGCGGCGACCTCTGGGAGGTCCTCGACCGCCTCGACCAGGACGGCGCGCAGCGCTATGTCGTGACCGACGTCAGCAAGGACGGCACGCTGCGGGGGCCGAACCTCGACCTGCTGCGCGAGGTCACGGCCCGCACCGACGCGGCCGTGATCGCGTCCGGTGGTGTGTCCAGCGTCGACGACCTGCGCGCGCTCGCCACCCTCGCCCGCGACGGGGTGGAGGGCGCGATCGTCGGCAAGGCGCTCTACGCGGGCGCGTTCACGCTGCCCGAGGCCCTCGCCGCGGTCGCGGAGGCCTGACCTACTCCTCCGGCAGCGGCAGCGCGAGCCCGCGCTTGATCGTCTCGACCGCGGGCAGCGTGTCGTACCTGCGGACGTTGGGGTCGCCGAGGAACAGCCGTTCGGAGAGCGCGCGGCTCTCGGCCAGCCCCTCGGTGACGTGCACGACGACGTAGTCCCACTGGCCCGCGATGCTGTAGCACTGCTGCACGCGGGGTTCGGCCAGCATCCGAGCGTGGAACGCGGCGTGCAGGGCGGCCGACTCGCGGTCGAGCGCGACGAGCACGATCGAGGGCATCGCCCCGCCGAGCACGCGGGGGTCGAGCACGGCGACCTCGCCCCGCAGGAGGCCGGACGTGCGGTAGCGGGTGAGCCGGCGCTGCACCGCGCTCGCCGAGAGGCCCACCTCCTCCCCGAGTTCGTGCAGTCCACGCGTGGAGTCGGCCTGGATCAGCGTGAGCAGGTGGCGGTCGATGTCGTCGAGTGGAATGGGACGAGGCACGCAAGAATTTTGCGTCGCGGCGCGAGAACTTTCAATCGGCGTCACCGCGTTCCGGTCTAGCGTCGCGGGCATGACCGATCTCGATCTCAGCGCCGACCGCATCGCCGAGGCCGCCAAGGTGGTCGACCCGCTGTTCCGTGACACGCCGCAGTACGTCGACGGGCAACTGGCCGCCGCGCTCGGCCGCACCGTTGTGACCAAAGTGGAGACCCTCAACCCGTTGCGCAGTTTCAAGGGCAGGGGGATGGACTTCCTGGCGCGGGACATCCCGCCCGGGACGCGGCTGGTGTGCGCTTCGGCGGGCAACTTCGGGCAGGCGGTGGCCTACGCCGCGCGCAAGTACGGGCTGCACGCGCACGTCTTCGTGGCCCGCGACATCAGCCAGGTGAAATCGCGCCGCATGGCGGCGCTCGGCGCACGAGTATCCACAGTGGATGGTGACGAGAAGGCGGCGGCCACCGAGTACGCCGAGCGGCATCCGGACGCCCGGCTCGTCGTGGACGGCAGGGAGCCCGCGATCGCCGAGGGTGCGGGCACGATCGGCGTGGAGCTGCTGGAGACGCCCGGGATCGACACCGTCGTCGTTCCGGTCGGTGACGGGGCGCTGATCAACGGCGTGGCGTGCTGGCTGAAGACCCACGCGCCCTCGGTGCGCGTCGTCGGGGTGGGCGCGGAGGGGGCGCCGAGCTTCGCCCGCAGCTGGCGGGAGGGAACGGTGGTGACGGAGCCGGGCGGCGGCTCGTTCGCGGCGGGCATCAACGTCCGCAGGCCGCTGCCGGAGTCGGTCGCGCGCGCCAGGCGCCTGGTGGACGACATGGTCCTCGTCGACGACGCGGCGATCCTGCGCGCGATGCGGCTGGCCGCGCGGACACTCGGCGTGCTCCTCGAGCCCGCGGGTGCCGCGGGGCTCGCGGCCATCGCCGAGCACGATCTGCCGGGCGGGCTGATGGCGACGGTGCTCACGGGCGCCAACCTCGACCCGGCGCGCTACCCCGAGCTGCTGTGATCGCCTGCCGGGGCCAGCTCGACCGCGATGCCCACGGTGCGCTGCCTGCCGCCGCGCAGCCTGCTGAAGAACATCGTCACGTGCCCGACCAGGCCGTACTCCCGCGCGATCGCGGCCCGGGCCCGGTCGCTGCCCTCGTCGTCCAAGATCCGCGCGGTGCCGGGCACGGTCGGCCCGTGCGTCCTGCGGCCACGGAGGTCGCACGCCGTCACCTCCACCCGGGGGTCGCGCCGGATGCGCTTGACCTTGCCCGCGGCGCGCTCGCTGAAGACCACGAGCCGGTCGCCGTCGCGGGCGGACCACACCGGGGTGGGCACGGGATCGCCGTTCTTCCGGAACGTCGTCAGCAGCACGTACTTCTCGCGGCGCAGCCGCTCCAGCTCGTCGGGCATGGCCTCAACGTAGCCGGTCACGCCAGACCGCCGCCGGTGCGTCGCCGCGCCGGCGACCGGCGCGAGTGGTGCGCGGCCCGCACCGCGATGTCCCGCCCGAGGGCACCGCTGACCTCGTCGTCCCCCGGCATCCGCGCCACGACCGGCACCTCAGGCCACTACAGTGCGGGTATGTCGCGGATCTTGCTGGTGGAGGACGACGACGCGCTCGCCGAGGCGTTCTCGCTCGCGCTCACCGGGCTGGGGCACGACGTGGCGCTCGCCGGAACCGGGGAGCACGCGCTCGCGACACTGTTCGACGACGGCAGGGAGATCGCGAACACGGACGTGGTCCTGCTCGACGTGATGCTCCCCGGCATCGACGGATTCGAGGTGTGCCGCCGGATCCGGACCCGCAGTACGGTGCCGGTGATCCTGCTGACCGCACGCGGCGACCCGATCGACGTCGTGGTGGGGCTGGAGGGTGGTGCGGACGACTACGTGGTCAAGCCCACCGAGCCGAGGGTCGTCGACGCGAGGATGAAGGCGGTGCTCCGGCGGGCGGCGGCCGCGCCGCCGCCCGCCGCCGAGACCCGGATCCTGACCGTCGGCGACCTGGAGATCGATCCGGTCGCGATGATCGTGCGCCGCGACGGCTCCGAACTGCACCTCACCGCCACCGAACTGCGGCTGCTGATCGAGTTCGCCGAGCATCCGGGTCAGGTGCTGAGCAGGCCGACCCTGCTGAAGCGCGTGTGGGACTACGGCTTCGCCGGGGACTCCCGCCTCGTCGACGCCGCGGTGGCGAGGTTGCGGGCGAAGATCGAACCGGATCCGGGTAACCCGGTGCTGTTGCGTACCGTGCGCGGCCTCGGCTACCGCCTGGCCGGACCGTGAGGTGGCGGGCCCGGCTCGGGCTGCGAGCCCGGATCGCGCTCGCCGTCGTGCTCGTCACCACCACGGCCACCGCCGCCATGGCGCTGGCCGCGTACCGGCTGCAGGCCGACCAGGCGAGGGACCGGTTCGTCGCGGCCGCCACGGCCGGAATCCGGTCCGACCTGACCCAGGCGCGCAACCGGCTCGTCTCGGTCGAGGGCGAGGTGAACCGCATCGAGGTCGTCGCGCTCTACATGCGCGACCGGCTCGGGCTCGGGTGGTCCGTCTTCGACCTCGACGCGGACCTTCCCGGGCAGCCGGAGGTGCCACCGGGCCAGGTCCTCCCCGGCGGGGGAACCGTGGCCGCCCCGCTCGACGAAACACTGGTCGACCGGGGCGGCTCCGCCGAGATCACGGTCGGCGGGACGCCGATGCTCGTGCTCACCGGCGAGGTGGTCCCTGGCCTGGTGCTGGCCGAGTACTACTCGCTGGCGCGGCTGGAGGGCGACCTCGCCAGGCTGCGGTGGGTGCTCACCCTGATCGCGCTCGGCGTCGCGGCGCTCGGGGTGCCCGCCGCGACGGTGGCCGCGCGGCGGATCCAGCGCCCGGTCCGCGAGGTCGCCCGGGCCGCGCGTGAGCTCGGGGACGGCACCCTTGAGACGCGGGTTCCCGTCCAGGGGCGGGACGAGCTCGCCGACCTCTCCCGCGCGTTCAACGCCATGGCGGTCCGCGTCGGCGAATCGATCGAGCAGCTGCGCGACAAGGACCGGCAGCAGCGCCGGTTCGTCGCCGACGTGGCGCACGACCTGCGCACGCCCGTGGCGGCGATGGTGGCTGCGGCCGACGGGCTCGAGCACGCCGGCACCGGTTCACCGGCCCGGTCGGCCCGGTTGCTCGGTGCGCAGTCCCGCCGGCTCGCGCGGCTGGTCGACGACCTGCTGGAGATCTCCCGGTTCGACGCGGGCGTCGCGGAGCTGCTCCCCGAGCGGGTCCGGCTCGGGGAGCTGGCGGCCGAGGCGGCCGACCTCGTGGCGAGTGGAGCGGACGTGACCGTCCGCGCCTCCGGTGACGACGAGGTGACCGGCGATCCACGGAGGCTGCTCACCATCGTGCGGAACCTGCTCGCGAACGCGGTGCGGCACGGCGCGGAGCCGATCACGGTGACCGTCGACGGCTCGGCGCCGGACACCGTGACGCTGCGCGTGGCCGACTCCGGCGCCGGGGTTCCGGAGGAGCTGTTGCCGGTCCTGTTCGACCGCTTCGTGCGTGCGGACCGTTCCCGGCGCTACACCGAGGGCAGTGGTCTCGGGCTGGCGATCGCCAGGGAGAACGCGCTCGCCCACGGCGGCCACCTCGAGGTGCACAACGACGGCGGTGCGGTGTTCACCCTCACCGTGCCGCGCGGCTCGGGGTGGGAGGAACGTGGATAGCGCGGCGTCTCCGCCGCCCCGGCTTCAGGTCTGGCCGACGGTGGTCTGGCCGGGCCGCAGCGTGTCGCCGCAGCTGCGCAGGGGGTACGTGGCGGTGCGGGAGTCCCGCTCGACCCGTTCCACCTCGGTGCGGGCGTACCGGCGCAGCTCGGCGAGCGTGGCCTGGTCCGGTACGGCGCCCTTGCGCACCCAGTCCCCGTTCGGCGGATCGTCGTCGGGGTAGCTGTAGAGCTGGTGGTAGTCGCGCGCGATCCGCGGGTCGGACGAGATGCCGTTGCCCGAGGCCCACGGCCAGCGCGAGTGGATGAACGTGGGCTTGACCTCCTCGAACACGTAGTCCCGCAGGCCCGCCATGTCCCCGTTGCGGATGAACTCGGCGATCCTCGGCTCACCCAGTCCCGCCATGTCCACCAGGTGCAGCCGGGTCGTCAGGGCGGAGCCGCCCAGGTCGGGCAGCAGCAGGGACGCCTCCCGCAGCCCGAGGATGTCGGCGTAGGCGTTGAAGTTGCGGCCGAGCCGGTCGGCGACGTAGCACGCCGAGATGTTCGGGTTGGCCCGGAACTCCTCGGCGGACTCGGCGTAGGCCGCGCCCGACGGCAGGGCGGCCACCACGAGCCCCGCGGCGAGCCAGGCCCGTCTGCGCGGGCGCGAGTGCCGGAACACGTCGGCCACCGCCAGGGAGCCGACCAGCGCGCCGAGCACCCACACGGGCGTCGCGAAGCGGTACTGCTCCATCCAGTCGGACTCGAGCACCGCGTAGGCGAACAGGGCGAGGCCCAGCGGCACCAGCAGGGCGAGCATGGCCTGCCGCCACCACAGCGGCCGGGCCAGGGCCATCGCCAGTACCGCGGCGACCACCAGCACCGCGGGCGCGCCCGCGTACGCGACCAGCTCGCCCGGCCGGGCGAAGTCGGACAGCGCGGGCAGGCTCTGCGACTTGGCCACGGCGGGACTCGAGAGCCACTGCCCGAACGTGGCGAGCCGCCACGCGTAGTAGCCGCCGACCGGCAGCGCGAACGCGGCCACCGACAGCGCCGCGTTCCGGATGCTGGGCCGCAGCAGCGGCCTGCGCAGCAGGACCAGCGCCAGCAGCGGGTACGCGCCCGCGTAGACGAGTCCCTCGGGGCGGGTCAGCGCCGCGACCGCGGCGAGCGCGCCCGCCGCCAGCGCGACCTTCGCCGTGCGCAGCCTGCCGTCGAGGACGGCGAGGAACAGCACCGCGGCCAGCGCGACGACGGTCAGCGCGTACAGCGAGTTCTCCAGCCCGGAGAAGCTCCAGATGACGAACGAGGGAATGGCCGCGAGGACGAGCCCGGTCGCCGCGGTCACCAGCCACGGCCGCCGGGTGACGCGGCGGGCGACCAGGTAGCAGACGGTGAGGATGCCCGCGCAGCACAGGAGCGCGAGACCCTTGGGGAACAGCACGTAGTCGGGGACGCCGAACAGCGTTCCGTGGTCGAAGAGGCCGACCAGTTTGCCGAGCGCCAGCAGCAGCAGCCACGTCGGGTTGGAGAAGCCCTCCACCGCCTCCGCGCCGGGGTGGACCACCGGGCCGAGGCCGTCCGCGAAGCTCCGGGCGTAGGCGAAGGTGATGGCCGCGTCGTCGACGATCCAGTTCCCGTACAGGGCCCCGTGCCAGCCGATCGCCGCCGTGCCGGTGAGCACGGACAGGACGGCGAGCAGGACGGAACGCCGCCGGGCGGGCTCGCCGCCCGGTCGCCCGACATCGGACGGGTCGACGAGGACCCGCAGGGTTGGGCTGGCTGTCATACGGGAACGGCTCCCCCCGGGAATGGGATCTCCAATTCGGAAAAGTCGGCATAACGCTAGCAGGCAGTTGTGCCGAGACTTTTTTCGGATTCGCGCTGTGCGTGACAATTTCTTGACAGAATCGTCACGAATCCGCGGGCCGCGGATGCGGTCACGGTCGCCGCCGCCGTGCCCCGTACCCTGGGAGGCATGTCCGTGGCGGTGAGGGTGATCCCGTGTCTCGACGTGGACGCGGGCCGGGTGGTGAAGGGCGTCAACTTCGCGGACCTGCGCGACGCCGGTGACCCGGTGGAGCTGGCGCGGGCCTACGACGCGGAGGGGGCCGACGAGCTCACCTTCCTCGACGTCACCGCGTCCTCGGGCAACCGCGAGACCACCTTCGACGTGGTCCGGCGTACCGCTGAGCAGGTGTTCATCCCGCTCACCGTGGGCGGCGGCGTGCGCGGCTGCGACGACATCGACCGGTTGCTGCGGGCCGGTGCCGACAAGGTCAGCATCAACACCGCGGCGATCGCGCGACCGGAGCTGCTGCGGGAGGCCTCGCGCCGGTTCGGCGCACAGTGCGTGGTGCTCTCCGTGGACGCCAGGCGGGTGCCGGAGGGCGGCGAGCCCACGGCGTCCGGCTTCGAGGTGACCACGCACGGCGGCCGGCGCGGCACCGGGATCGACGCGGTCGAGTGGGCCGCGCGGGGCGAGGAGCTCGGTGTCGGCGAGATCCTGCTGAACTCGATGGACGCCGACGGCACGAAGGCCGGGTTCGACCTGGAGCTCATCGAACTGGTGCGCCGCGCGGTGCGGGTGCCGGTGATCGCCAGCGGCGGCGCGGGCAGCCCCGGGCACTTCCCGCCCGCCGTGCACGCCGGTGCCGACGCGGTGCTGGCCGCGAGCGTGTTCCACTTCGGGGAGCTCAAGATCGCCGAGGTGAAGGACGCGCTGCGGGCACAGGGAGTCGTGGTCCGGTGACGGACGCGCTCGACCCGGCGATCGCGGAGCGGCTCACGAGAACCCCGGACGGCCTCGTGTGCGCGGTGGTGGTCGAGCACGGCACCTCGGACGTGCTCATGGTGGCCTGGATGAACGACGAGGCGCTGCACCGCACGCTGACCACGCGGCGGGCCACCTACTGGTCGCGCAGCAGGCAGCGGCTGTGGGTGAAGGGCGAGACGTCGGGGCACACGCAGCGCGTGCGCGAGGTGCGGATCGACTGCGACGCCGACACGTTGCTGGTGCGCGTCGACCAGACGGGGCCCGCGTGCCATACCGGCACGCACACGTGTTTCGACACCGACGACCGCGTGCTGCTCGCCGACGACGGGTGAGCGGCGGCGGGCCGTCTCAGTCGATGTCGCCGGTCAGGTAGCGCTGCAGGGTCGGCGCGACCCCGGCGACGATCGTCTCGATGTCGGCGGAGGCCAGCGGCTCCAGCCCGATGACGTAGCGCGCCATGCCCATGCCGATGATCTGGCTCGCGCAGAGGGACGCCCGCAGCTCGGGCCGGTCGCAGCCGGCCGCCTCGGTGATGCCCTTGAACATGCGGTGCACGAGGAAGTCCTTCAGCGCCCGCAGCGCCTCGTCGCGAGCGGTGACGCTGCGGACCAGCGCGATGAACACCTCGCCGCCCGCGCCGTCCCAGTTGGCCAGGAAGGTGCGCACGATGTTGTCCCCGAGGTGTTCGGGTCCATCCGCGGTCACCTGGTCGAGCACCACCTGCGGATCGAACGGCACGCGCAGCACGGCCTGGGCGAACAGCCCGTCCTTGCTGCCGAACCAGTGGTTCACCATGGCCGGATCGACCCCGGCCCTGGCGGCGATCGACCGCACGGTCGCGCCGTCGTAACCGTGCTCGGCGAACTCCGTCCGCGCGGCGGTGACCAGCGCCGCCCTCGTGTCCTCCCCCGCGGGCCTGCGGCCGCGCCGCCGGACGCCGGTAGTCTTGCCGTTGGCGGTCGTCACAGGCACCATCATGGCCGATCCACGGACTGAATTCAACAAGCGTTGAGATCTGCCCCGCGCGGAGCCCGGGTGGCGGCGACGGCACAATGTGCGCATGGTGACTGCCCACTCCCTCGACGCCGGTGCTGGGCTCGGCGCGGTCAGCCCGGCGCGCGACGAGTTCCGCGCGCTCGCCGGTGACCGGCGCGTGATCCCGGTGGTGCGGCGACTGCTCGCCGACGCGGACACGCCGGTCGCGCTCTACCGCAAGCTCGCCGGCGACCGCCCCGGCACGTTCCTGCTCGAGTCGGCGGAGAACGGCGAGTCGTGGTCACGCTGGTCGTTCATCGGCGTGCGCAGTCCCGCGGCACTCACGGTGCGCGACGGCGAGGCCGTGTGGACCGGGACGCCGGTCGCCGGGCTGCCGACCGGTGGCGACCCGCTGAGCGTGCTGCGGGAGACCATCGAGATCCTGCACACCGAGCCGCTGCCCGGCATGCCGCCGCTGACCGGGGGCATGGTCGGCTACATCGGCTACGACGCGGTCCGCTGGATCGAACGCCTTCCCGAGCTGGCCGAGAAGGACATCGACATCCCCGAGCTGACGATGCTGCTGGCCACCGACCTCGCGGCGTTCGACCACCACGAGGGCACGGTGACGCTCATCGCGAACGCCGTGAACTGGGACGACTCGCCCGAGCGCGTCGACGCGGCCTACGACGACGCCGTGCGCAGGCTCGACGAGATGACCGTGCGGCTGGGCACGCCCGCACCGGCCACGAACGCGGTGTTCGACCGGCCCGCCCCCGAGTTCACCCGGCGGCGCAGCAAGGAGGACTTCCACGCGGCCGTGCACCGCGCGGTCGAGGCGATCCACGCGGGCGAGGCGTTCCAGGTCGTGCCGTCGCAGCGGTTCGAGATGCGCACCGGCGCCGACGCGCTCGACGTCTACCGCGTGCTGCGCACGTCCAACCCGAGCCCGTACATGTACCTGCTGCGGCTCGACGGCTTCGACATCGTCGGCTCCAGCCCGGAGTCGCTGGTGACCGTGCGCGACGGGCGGGCCACGACGCACCCCATCGCGGGCACGCGCTGGCGCGGCGTCGACCCGGAGGAGGACGCGCAGCTGGCGAAGGACCTGCTCGCCGACGAGAAGGAACGCTCGGAGCACCTCATGCTCGTCGACCTCGGCCGCAACGACCTCGGCAAGGTCTGCAAGCCCGGCACGGTCCGCGTGGTCGAGTTCTTCGCGATCGAACGCTACAGCCACGTGATGCACCTGGTGTCCACCGTGACCGGGGAGCTGGCGGAGGGCCGCACCGCCTTCGACGCGGTGCGGGCGTGCTTCCCGGCGGGGACCTTGTCCGGGGCGCCGAAGGTCCGGGCGATGGAGCTCATCGAGGAACTCGAGCCCACCCGCCGCGGGTTGTACGGCGGCGTCGTCGGCTACCTCGACTTCGCGGGCGACGCCGACACCGCCATCGCCATCCGCACCGCGCTGATGCGCGACGGCGTCGCCTACGTGCAGGCGGGCGGCGGGGTGGTGGCCGACTCGGACGCCGACTACGAGGACAACGAGTCGCTCAACAAGGCCCGCACGGTGCTTTCCGCCGTCGCGGCGGCCGGTACGCTCGCGCCCGCCACCGTGCCGGGCCGGGCGGGGGATGCCGGTGTCTGAGGCCGGAGCGCGGAGCGGCAAGCGTCCACTGTGGATGTCGGTGGGCGCGCTGCTGCTCGGTGCGGCCGCGCTGTGGGCCTCGTCGCGCCTGGTCTGGTTCGCCGAGTCGGCCGACGGCGGCGTGCGCGGCACGGTGCTGCGCACGCAGACCGGTGCGGAGCGCTCCGGTGCGCTGATCCCGCTCGCCGTGCTCGCGCTGGCCGGGGTGGCCGGGATGGTCGCCACCGGCGGCTGGCCGCGGCGGCTGCTCGGCGGCGTGCTCGTGGCCGCGGGGGTGGCCGCGTGCTGGGTGGCGCTGTCCGGGCTGCGGTTCGGAGGCCATCCCGAGGGCGCGCCGGTGGCCGAGATGTACGCCGCGCACGGGCTCGCCGTCGCGGGCGGGGCGCTGATCGTGGTGGGCGGGTTGCTCGGGCTGCGCAAGGCGGGGCGGATGCCGCGGCTCGGCGCGAAGTACTCGGCGCCGGGCGCCAAACGGGCGGAGCGAGACCCAGGCACGGAGCTGTGGGACGCGCTCTCGGATGGCGAGGATCCGACCACGCGGAGTTAACAGGGTGTCGTCTGCGCTGGTGAGAAAGGTTGTCTCCGCCCCGGAACAGATGCGCTTCGGCGCCGGGGTTAGCATCTTTTCGGCGGGAAGGGGAAGGTTTTTGTGAGCCACCTTGCGAGTGAATCAGCGACCGCGACACCCGGTGGGGTAACCCGGTGAGCGTTCTGGAGGACATCGTCGCGGGCGTGCGGGCCGACCTGGCCGAGCGGGAGGCCGCACTGCCGTTCGACGAACTGAAGCAACGCGCCGCCAAGGCGCCCGAGCCGCGGGACGCGCTCGCGGCGCTGCGGGAGTCGGGGATCGGGGTGATCGCCGAGGTCAAGCGGCGCAGCCCGTCCAAGGGCGAGCTGGCGCCGATCGCGGATCCGGCCGCGCTGGCGAAGGACTACGCCGACGCGGGCGCGCGCGTGGTCAGCGTGCTCACCGAGCAGCGCCGGTTCGGCGGCTCGCTCGCCGACCTCGACGCCGTCCGCGCCGCGGTGGACGTCCCCCTGCTGCGCAAGGACTTCATCGTCAGCCCGTACCAGGTGCACGAGGCGCGCCTGCACGGTGCGGACATGGTCCTGCTGATCGTGGCCGCCCTGGAGCAGAACGCGCTGTCGGCGCTGCTCGACCGCGTCGAGTCGCTGGGCATGACCGCGCTGGTGGAGGTGCACAACGCCGAGGAGGCCGACCGGGCGCTGGAGGCGGGTGCCTCGGTGATCGGCATCAACGCGCGCAACCTGCACACGCTCGAGGTCGACCGCGACGTCTTCGCCCGGCTGGCCCCCGGCCTGCCGATGGAGACGTTCAAGATCGCCGAGTCCGGCGTGCGCGGGCCGGGTGACCTGATGGCCTACGCCGGTCAGGGCGCCGACGCGGTGCTCGTCGGGGAGGGGCTGGTCGCGTCCGAGGATCCCAAGGGCGCGCTCGTCAAGCTCGTCACCGCGGGCTCGCACCCCGCGTGCCCGAGGCCGAGCCGATGACCGACGACGGCGAGGACAAGCCCCCGCGCGGCGAGCACGACCCGGACGAGCGCGGGCACTTCGGGCCGTACGGCGGGCGGTTCATGCCGGAGGCGCTGATCGGCGCCCTCGACGAGCTGTCCGCCGAGTACGACAAGGCGCGCCTGGACCCCGCGTTCCACGACGAGCTCTCCCGCCTGCTCTCCGGTTACGCGGGCAGGCCGTCGCTGCTCACCGAGGCTCCCCGGTTCGCCGAGCACGCGGGCGGTGCACGGATCTTCCTCAAGCGCGAGGATCTCAACCACACCGGCTCGCACAAGATCAACAATGTGCTGGGCCAGGCGCTGCTGACGAAGCGGATGGGCAAGAAGCGGGTCATCGCCGAGACGGGGGCCGGGCAGCACGGCGTCGCCACCGCCACCGCCTGCGCGCTGCTCGGGCTCGACTGCGTGATCTACATGGGCGAGGTCGACACCGAGCGGCAGGCGCTCAACGTCGCCCGCATGCGGCTCCTCGGCGCCGAGGTGATCCCGGTGAAGACCGGCTCGCGCACCCTCAAGGACGCCATCAACGAGGCGCTGCGGGACTGGGTGACCAATGTGGACACCACGCACTACCTGCTGGGCACGGCCGCGGGCGCGCACCCGTTCCCGCTGCTGGTGCGGAACTTCCACAAGGTGATCGGCGAGGAGGCCAGGGCGCAGATCCTCGAGCTCACCGGGCGGCTGCCGGACGTCGTCGCCGCGTGCGTCGGCGGCGGGTCCAACGCGATCGGCATCTTCCACGGCTTCCTCGACGACGCGGACGTGCGGCTCGTCGGCCTCGAACCCGGCGGAAAGGGCCTGGACAGCGGCGAGCACGGGGCCACCCTCACCAAGGGCACGCCGGGCACGCTGCACGGGGCCCTTTCGTACCTGTTGCAGGACGCCGACGGGCAGACCACCGAGGCCTACTCGATCTCGGCGGGGCTGGACTACCCGGGGGTCGGGCCCGAGCACTCGTGGCTCAAGGACACCGGGCGCGCCGAGTACCGCGCGGTCACCGACGCCGAGGCGATGGAGGCATTCCAGCTGCTGTCGCGCACGGAGGGCATCATCCCGGCGATCGAGTCGGCCCACGCGCTCGCCGGTGCGCTGCGGCTGGGCCGGGAGCTGGGCGGCGAGGCGCACATCCTGGTGAGCCTCTCCGGCCGCGGCGACAAGGACGTGGACACCGCGGCGCGGTACTTCCAGCTGGTGGACGAGGAGAAGTTGTGACCGGGCTCGGCGAGCTGTTCGAGCGGACGCGGGCGGAGCGGCGCGGTGCGCTGATCGGCTACCTGCCCGCGGGCTACCCCGACGTGGCGGCGTCGAAGGAGCTGCTCGCGGCGACGCTCGACGCGGGGGCCGACCTGGTCGAGGTGGGTGTTCCCTACTCCGACCCGGTGATGGACGGGCCGACCATCCAGGCGGCGGCCGACGCGGCGCTGAAGGCCGGGTTCCGGCTCAAGCACCTGTTCGAGGTCGTGGAGTCCCTTTCCGCGCGCGGCGGGCGCGCCGTGGTCATGACGTACTGGAACCCGGTGTACCGCTACGGCGTGGACCGGTTCGCGCGGGACCTCGCGTCGGCGGGCGGGCTCGGGCTGATCACTCCCGACCTCACCCCGGACGAGGCGGGTGACTGGATCGCGGCGTCCGACGCGCACGGTCTCGACCGGATCTTCCTGGTGGCTCCCTCGTCGTCGGAGGAACGGCTGCACCTCACGGCCGGTGCCACCACGGGCTTCGTCTACGCGACCGCGGTCATGGGCGTCACCGGCGCGCGGGACAGGGTCGGCTCCGGAGCCGCGGAGCTGGTGCGGCGCACCCGCGCGCACACCGACCTGCCGATCGGCGTGGGGCTCGGCGTGCGGTCGCGCGAGCAGGCCGCGGAGGTGGCCGGGTTCGCCGACGCGGTGATCGTCGGCTCGGCGCTCGTCAGCAGGGCCACCGAGGGCACCGAGGCGGTGCGGGCGCTGACCGCCGAGCTGGCCGAGGGCGTCCGCGCACCGGAACCAGCCGCCCAGCCCTCGTGAGTGTTTCTCGTGGTTAGAACAACGTTCTTCACTCACGAGCCCTGGGCGGTCGGTATCCCGGTGCGCGCGCTACGGTGACGGGGTGAGCTCCGCGTCGGCAGTGTTCCTCGCCAGCATTCCCAGCCCGGACCGGGGTGTGTGGCATCTGGGCCCGATCCCCATCCGCGCGTACGCGTTGTGCATCATCGCGGGCATCGTCGTCGCGATCTGGTGGGGTGAGCGGCGGTGGGCGCAGCGCGGTGGCGCCAAGGGAACCATCACCGACATCGCTGTTTTCGCGGTGCCGTTCGGCCTGATCGGCGGCAGGCTCTACCACGTCATCACCGACTACCAGCTGTACTTCGGCGAGGGCAGGGACCCGGTCCGCGCCCTCTACATCTGGGACGGCGGGCTCGGCATCTGGGGCGCGATCGCGCTCGGCGGCGTCGGAGCGTGGATCGCGTGCCGCCGCAGGGGCATCCCGCTGCCCGCGGTGGCCGACGCGGTCGCGCCGGGCATCGTGGTCGCGCAGGCCATCGGCAGGCTCGGTAACTACTTCAACCAGGAGCTCTACGGCCGGCCCACCGACCTGCCGTGGGGACTGGAGATCTACTGCCGCACCACGCCCGGCTACCCGGCCAGCCAGTGCACGCTGGAGAACCCCGGGCCGCTCGACGGTGTCGCGGTCAGCGACGTGCCGCTCGGCACGGTGCACCCGACGTTCCTCTACGAGCTGCTGTGGAGCCTCGGTGTCGCCCTGCTCATCGTGTGGGCCGACCGGCGGTTCCGGCTCGGCCACGGGCGGGTGTTCGCGCTCTACGTCGCCGGGTACACGGCGGGCCGGTTCTGGATCGAGTTCATGCGCACCGACGAGGCCAACGAGATCCTCGGCCTGCGCGTGAACAACTGGACGTCGATGCTGCTGTTCGCCGGGGCGGTCGCCTACTTCGTACTGGCCCGCCGGCGCGGTCCCCGCGAGGAACCGGCCGCACTGCGCGGCAAGGACGAGCCCGGACCCGAACCCGGCGACTCCGACGACTCCGGTTCCCCCGGGACCGAGGACGAACCGGACCGAGGACAGGCCGGCGACGGCTCAGCGGACGAGGCCCCTGCCGGTGACCAGCGGAAGGTCGAGCCCGGTCAGTAGCCCGGGCGCCGCCCGCACCACGGCCGGGACGGCGTTGACCAGCCGCATCGCCGTCGCCTTGAGACCGGCCGTGTTGTGGTCGCCGTCGCTGCCGAGCAGCCGCAGGTCGAGCGTGTAGTTCGGCTCACCGGTCACCTGCACGCGGTAGCAGCCCTGTCCGGTGGGCTGGGGCCAGTCCGGGCCGAGGTCCGGCCGCAGCCGCGTCACGTGTTCCAGCACGCACACCGGCCTGCCGCCGCGCATGCCGCGCACCTCGAACCGCAGCGCCGCCGCCGTGCCGCGTTCGATGGTGCCCGAGGAGATCGGGAAGGTCTCGGGCGCGGGCAGCCGCTCGTAGTGCTCCTCGACGGCGTCGAGCTCCACGTCGAGGCCCGCCGCGAGCTGGCGCACGACGCTGCCCCACGCGAGCGTGAGCACGCCGGGCTGCAGCAGCATGGGCTTGTCCTCCAGCGGGGAGCCGAAGCCCATGATGTCGAAGACGACCTTGCGGTTGTCGTAGGTCGCGTAGTCGAGGATCTCCAGGCAGCGGACCTCGTCGATGCGCTCGCTGATCCCGGTGAGGGTCAGCGGCAGCCAGTCGTTGGCGAAGCCGGGGTCGACCCCGTTCACCCACAGCGAGGAGCCGCCCTCCAGCGCCGCCGCGCGCACCGGGCCGGAGATCTCCTCCGGCACCACGCCGTCCGGGAACTGGAGGAACACCGGGCTGCTGGACACCACGTTGACGCCCGTGCGCAGGATCCGTCGCAGGTCGGCCAGCGCCTCGGTGATCCGGTCGTCCGCCATCGCGGTGTAGACGACACAGTCGGGGCGCAGCGCGAGCAGCGCGTCGGCGTCGTCGGTCGCCGCCACCCCGAGCGGCCTGCCGAGCCCGGCCAGCTCGCCCGCGTCGCGGCCCACCTTCGCCGGGTCGGACACCCACACCCCGGCCAGCTCCAGATCCGGCCGCGCGGCGATGCCCGCCAGCGCGTGGCGGCCCACGTTGCCGGTGCTCCACTGCACCACCCGGTAGTTCATGTCAGGTCCGGGAGTCCGAGGTCGAGGTTCGGCGCCTGCTGGCCGCCGTCCACCTCGAGCACCTTGCCCGTGACGTAGCCGCCCGCGGGGGAGCACAGGTAGAGGATCGTGGCGGCCACCTCCTCCGGTTCACCGATGCGCCGCAGCGGTGTCGCGGCCTCCATCCGTTCGCGCAGCTCGGGGTTGTTCACCACCACCTCCAGCGCGGACGTGGCGACCGAGCCGACGGCGACCGCGTTGACCCGGATCCGCGGCGCCAGGTCGGCGGCGGCGAGCCGGGTGTAGTGCGCCAGCGCGCCCTTCGCGGTGCCGTAGGCGAGGAAGCCGCGGCCGCTGACCCTGCCCATCACCGACGACACGTTGACGACCGCGCCGCCGCCCGAGCGCAGCATCGCGGGTGCGGCCGCGCGGGTGAGCGCGTGTGCCGTGGACACGTTGAACCGGAAGGCCTCCTCCAGGAACTCCGTGCTGGTGTCGGTGAGCGGGCAGGGGAAGGTGCCGCCGACGTTGTTCACCACGACGTCGAGCCTGCCGAACGTGTCCATCGCCGCGTCGGCCAGCGCCGCCGCGTTGGCGGGATCGGACAGGTCGGCCGGGACGACGTGTGCCGTGCGGCCCGCGCCCGCGACGCGCGCGGCCACCTCGTCGAGCTGGTCCTTCGTGCGGGCGGCGAGCACCACGTCGGCGCCGGCCTCGGCCAGTGCCACCGCTGTCGCGGCGCCGATGCCGCGCCCGGCGCCCGTCACCACCGCCACCGCGTCGTTGATCCGGAACCGGTCGAGAATCACGCGCGGAACTGTAACACGTTCTAGTCGGCGAGTCCCCCGCCCGGACGCGCGAGTGCTGCGTTCGGGACCGGGGAGTTCGGCGTCGTGGACGCAGCACGCGCGAGCAGGGGCGGGGGACCCGCGGTCAGCGCGGGCGGACCGGAGTGACCACCGGGCGGCCGTCGGCGGTGCGGAGCACCTCGGCGTCGGCGGCGTAGTGGCGGCGCAGCCGCTCCGCGGTGAGCACCTCCTCCGGCGCCCCGGCGGCCACCACCTCGCCGCCGTCCACGAGCAGCAGGTCCCCGGCGTACTGCGCCGCGAACGTCAGGTCGTGCAGGGTGGTGACGACGGTCGTCCCGTCCTCCCGGCGGAGCCGGTCCAGCAGCTCCAGCAACGCCTGCGCGTGACCGATGTCGAGACCCGTGGTCGGCTCGTCGAGCAGCAGCAGCCGCGTCCGCTGCGCCAGCACCCTGGCGAGCACCGCGCGCTGCTGCTCGCCCCCGGACAGGGTGCGCATCCGGCGCGCCGCGAGGCCGCCGAGGTCGACCCTGGCCAGCGACTCCTCCACAATGGACCTGTCGGTCGCGCTCTCCCTGGCCAGTGCGCCGAGGTGCGGGGTGCGGCCCAGCAACACGTAGTCGGTCACGGTCAGCCCGTCGGGCAGCAGCGGGTTCTGCGGCGCGTAGCCGATCTCGTGCGCGCGCTGCCTGCGGGACAGCGCGGTGACGGACCTGCCGTGCACCTCGATGTCGCCGCTGAACGCGACGAGCCCGGCGATCGCCTTGAGCAACGTCGACTTGCCCGCCCCGTTCGGGCCGACGATCGCGAGCCAGCCGCCCTCGGCCACCGCGGCCGACACCCCGCGCACGACCTCGGCACCGCGGTAGCCCGCCGCCACCCGGTCCAGCCGCAGCGCCGCGGTCACGGCAGCCGCCCGCGTGTCGTCCGCAGCACCACGACGAAGAACGGCGCGCCCGCGAACGCGGTCACCACGCCGAGCGGCAGCTCGCCCGGCATGATCGTGCGGGCGATGTGGTCGGCGACGATGAGGAACGCCGCCCCGCCCACGAGCGACAGCGGCAGGATGACCCGGTAGCTCGCGCCGGCGAGCAGCCGCACCAGGTGCGGCACGACGATGCCGACGAAGCCGATCAGCCCGCTCACCGCCACGGCGGCCGCGGTGGCCAGCGACGCCGCCGACAGCACCACCAGCCGCACCCGCCCGGCGTGGACGCCGAGCGACGCGGCCTCCGCGTCGCCAAGCCCGAGCACGTCGAGCAGCCTGGCGCAGGCACACAGCACCACGGCGGCCAGCGCGATGTACGGGAGCGCGAGCCATACCTCCCGCCAGCCGGTGAGGTTGAGCCCGCCGAGCATCCACGTGTAGACCTGCTCGATGGTGTCGGTGTCCAGCTGCTGCACGAACGTCTGCACGGCGGTGAGGAACGACGCGACGGCGACCCCGGCCAGCAGCAGGGTCGCGGTACCCGACCCGCCCGCCGACCGGCCGAGCACCCAGCTCAGCCCCACCCCGCCGAGTGCGCCGGCGAACGCGGCCAGCGGCAGCGGGCCGACGACCCAGGAGCTCGCGGCGGGGAGGAGCACGACGACGATGGTGGCCGCCATACCCGCCCCCGCGGCCGCGCCGAGCAGGTAGGGGTCGGCCAGTGGGTTCCGGAACACCCCCTGGAAGGCGGCTCCGGCCCCGGCGAGCGCGGCGCCGACGAGCCCGGCCAGCAGCACCCGGGGCAGGCGCAGCTCCCAGACGATCGCGGCCTCGCGTTCCGACAGCGGGGACACCCCGCCGGTGAGCTGCGCGCCGATCTCGGTGAGCACCCGCCCGGCCCCGAGGTCGCCCGCGCCGAGCACGACCGCCAGGACGCCCACGCCGAGCAGCACCAGCATGGCGGCGAGCAGGGTGCGCGGCCGCAGCGTGGTGGCGGGCCGCAGGGCGCGAGCCTTCAACACGTCAGCGGCTCGCCTCGGTGACGGCCGTCGACACGGCGTGTACGAAGTCGACGAGCCGGGGGGTCCACCGGGACGCGATGTCGTCGTCGAGCGGGTACACCCGGCCGTGTTCGACCGCGGTGAGCGTGTCCCAGCCCGGTCGTGCCGCCACCGTCTCGGCGTTCTGCCCGCAGCAGTGGGTGTCGGCCAGGAAGATGAGGTCCGGGTCGGCTTCCAGGATCCGCTCTGCGGACAGCTGCGGGTAGTCGCTCGCCGCGTCCGGATCGCCCTGGTCGGCGATGTTGACGAGGCCGAAGAGGCCGTACACCTGGCCGATGAAGGTCTTCGACGTGACGCTGTAGTAGGTCGGGTCGAGCTCGTGGTAGTAGGTCAGCGGCTCGGCGGGCTCCGGCGTCTCCCGGACGATCTTCTGGATCTCGGTGCGCGTCCGCCGCGCCAGGTCGGCGCCCTCGTCCGGGTATCCGGTGGCCCTGCCGAGCAGCTCGAACTGGTCGTACGCGGCCCGCAGCGAGGTGGCGGCCGGGAGCACGAGCGTGGTCGTGCCCGTCTTCGCCAGCGCCCCGGTGAGCCTGCCGTCCAGGTCCGATTCGACGACGACGAGGTCGGGGTCGTGGGCGGCGATCGCCTCGGGGTCGAGGTTCAGCCCGGACAGGTCGGTGCGCGGAGCCTGCTCGGGGTACGTCGAGGCCGAGTCGACGGCCACCACCTGTGGGCCCGCGCCCACCGCGTAGAGGACCTCGGTGGCGGACGGGGACAGCGACACGATCCGCTCGGGCCGCTTCTCGATGGTGACGGCGGGCGCGCCCTCGGGGCGCAGCTCGACGGGGAAGCCGGCCGACCCGGCGGGAGTTTCGGCGCTCGGCGGCCGCTCGGCGCAGCCGGCCAGCACGGCGGCGCAGAGCAGCGGAAGCAGCGGGAGCAGCCTGGACAAGCGGGGCATGGAACCTCGAACGATCGGCCGGCGGAGGGCCGGGCCGGACCGCGTGCGGCGGTCACGACGCCGCTACCCCTGCGCCGGAGGTGGATGGCGTCCGCGCGAGCGGCAGGCGACCTGGCTCGGCCCACCCCGTCGGGTGACTACCACGAGTGGCTCGTTACTGGCGAAAGGTGCCGGTAACGGGTCACTCGCGACCGTTCGCGGTCCGTGCGGGACCGGGGCCATCACAGTTGCGGGACAGCGCCGGGATCTCACCGGACTTCGCTCCCGCTCGCGCCGCCGGGCACGGTACCCGGCGGGATGACGTTATCAGGTGACGGCGGCGGAGCTTGACAAACCCGAACTTCGGGTAAACTCGAACGGCGAGCCACCGCTCGACTGCTCATCAAGAACATTGTCGTTCACCGCAGCCAGATCGTTACAGTTTCCGGCCGGAACGGCACTGAGAACGAGTGCTCCCATGTTTCACAGATGTTAAGGTCTCGCTCATCATGCGGGCCATCGTCGTCCCGTGCCCAGCACGAACCCGAGCACGAAGACGACGCAGGAGGTCCCTTTGATCTTCTCGGCGAATCCGGGTCAGCAGGGTCTCTACGACCCCCAGTACGAGCAGGATTCCTGTGGTGTGGCGATGGTCGCCCACATCCACGGCACGCGGTCGCACGGCATCGTCACCGACGGCCTGAACGCGCTGACCAACCTCGACCACCGCGGTGCCGCGGGCGCCGAGCCCACCAGCGGGGACGGTGCCGGCATCCTGCTGCAGCTGCCTGACGAGCTGCTGCGCGCCGAGGCCGGCTGCCCGCTGCCCGCCCCCGACTCCTTCGGCAGCCACCACTACGCCGCCGGGATCGCGTTCCTGCCCACCGATGCCGAGCAGCGCACCAAGGCCGTCGAGATCGTCGAGCGCATCGCGGACGAGGAAGGTCTCGACGTCCTCGGCTGGCGCGAGGTGCCCACCGACCCCGACGGGGCCGGGATCGGCCCCACGGCCCGCTCGGTGATGCCGCACTTCGCGATGCTGTTCGTCGCGGGCAGGCCGGACGCCGACGACGAGCGGCCGAGCGGCCTCGACCTCGACCGCCTGGCGTTCTGCCTGCGCAAGCGCGCGGAGCGGGAGACCGAGGTGGCGGGCTGCGGCACCTACTTCCCGTCGCTCTCGTCGCGCACCCTGGTCTACAAGGGCATGCTCACGCCGGTCCAGCTGCCGCTGTTCTTCCGCGACCTCGCCGACGAGCGGCTGGTCAGCGCCATCGCGCTGGTGCACAGCCGGTTCTCCACCAACACCTTTCCCTCGTGGCCGCTGGCGCACCCGTTCCGGTTCGTCGCGCACAACGGCGAGATCAACACCATCCGCGGCAACCGCAACCGCATGCGGGCGCGCGAGGCGCTGCTGGAGTCCGACCTCCTCCCCGGTGACCTCACGCGGCTGTACCCGGTGTGCACGCCGGACGCGTCGGACTCGGCCTCGTTCGACGAGGTGCTGGAGCTGCTGCACCTCGGCGGCCGCAGCCTGCCGCACGCGGTGCTGATGATGATCCCCGAGGCGTGGGAGAACCACGCCACGATGGACGAGGCGCGCCGCGCGTTCTACCAGTTCCACGCCAGCCTGATGGAGCCGTGGGACGGGCCCGCCTGCGTGACGTTCACCGACGGCACGCTCGTCGGCGCCGTGCTCGACCGCAACGGCCTGCGGCCGGCCCGCTGGTGGCGCACCGCGGACGACCGCGTGGTGCTCGCGAGCGAGACGGGCGTGCTCGACGTGGCGCCGGACGCCGTCGTGGCGAAGGGCAGGCTCAAGCCGGGCCGCATGTTCCTCGTGGACACCGAGGCGGGCCGCATCGTCAACGACGACGAGATCAAGTCCGGGCTCGCGGGCGAGGAGCCGTACGAGGAGTGGCTGCACGCGGGGCTGCTGTCGCTGTCCGAGCTGCGCGACCGCGACCACATCACGCAGACCCATGCCTCGGTGCTGCGCCGCCAGCTCGCGTTCGGCTACACCGAGGAGGAGCTGAAGATCCTGCTCGGCCCGATGGCCGCCCACGGCGCGGAGCCGGTCGGTTCGATGGGCACGGACACGCCGCCCGGCGTGCTGTCCAAGCGATCCCGGCTGCTCTACGACTACTTCAAGCAGGGTTTCGCGCAGGTGACCAACCCGCCGCTGGACGCGATCCGCGAGGAGCTGGTCACCTCGATGAGCCGCATCATGGGCCCCGAGCAGAACCTGCTGCGGCCCGGTCCGGCGTCGTGCAGGCACATCCAGCTGCCCACGCCCGTCATCGACAACGACGAGCTGGCCAAGCTGATCCACATCAACGACGACGGCGACCTGCCCGGCTTCGCCTGTACCGTCCTGTCCGGACTGTACGAGGTGGACGGTGGCGGTGCCGCGCTGGCGGCGGCGATCGAGCGGGTGCGCCGGGAGGCGTCCGAGGCGATCGCGGCCGGCGCGCGCACGCTGGTGCTCTCCGACCGCGACTCCGACCACCGGATGGCGCCGATTCCCTCGCTGCTGCTCGTCTCGGCGGTCCACCATCATCTGGTGCGCACCAAGGAGCGGCTGCGGGTGGCGCTGGTCGTCGAGTCCGGCGACGCGCGCGAGGTGCACCACATCGCGCTGCTGCTCGGCTACGGCGCCGCCGCCGTGAACCCGTACCTCGCGTTCGAGACGATCGAGGACATGATCGCGCAGGGAGCGATCACCGGCATCGAGCCGGAGAAGGCGATCCGCAACTACGTCAACGCGCTCGTCAAGGGCGTGCTGAAGATCATGTCCAAGATGGGCATCTCCACCGTGGGCGCCTACACCGCCGCCCAGGTCTTCGAGTCCCTCGGGCTCTCCCAGGAGCTGCTCGACGAGTACTTCACCGGCACCACGTCGAAGCTCGGCGGGGTCGGCCTCGACGTGCTCGCCGAGGAGGTCGCCCTGCGGCACCGCCGCGCCTACCCGGACAACCCGACCGAGCGCGTGCACCGCGGGCTGGAAACCGGTGGTGAGTACGCCTACCGCAGGGAGGGCGAGCTGCACCTGTTCACGCCGGAGACGGTGTTTCTGCTGCAGCACGCCAGCAAGACGCGGCGGGACGAGGTCTACCGCCAGTACTCGGACGAGGTGAACCGCCTCAACCGGGAGGGTGGCGCGCTACGCGGCATGTTCTCCTTCCGGACCGGGGGACGCAGCCCGGTGCCGATCGAGGAGGTCGAGTCGGTCGAGTCGATCTGCAGGCGGTTCAACACCGGCGCGATGTCGTACGGCTCCATCTCGATGGAGGCGCACCAGACGCTCGCCATCGCGATGAACCGCATCGGCGGCCGGTCGAACACCGGTGAGGGCGGCGAGGATCCCGAGCGGCTGTACGACCCCGAGCGGCGCAGCGCCATCAAGCAGGTCGCGAGTGGACGGTTCGGCGTCACCAGCGAGTACCTGGTGAACGCCGACGACATCCAGATCAAGATGGCGCAGGGCGCCAAGCCCGGCGAGGGCGGGCAGCTGCCGCCGAACAAGGTGTACCCGTGGATCGCGCGCACCCGGCACTCCACTCCGGGGGTGGGGCTGATCTCGCCGCCGCCGCACCACGACATCTACTCGATCGAGGACCTGGCGCAGCTGATCCACGACCTGAAGAACGCCAACGAGCGGGCGCGGATCCACGTCAAGCTGGTCAGTTCGCTCGGCGTCGGCACGGTCGCCGCGGGCGTGTCGAAGGCGCACGCCGACGTGGTGCTCATCTCGGGGCACGACGGCGGCACCGGTGCCTCGCCGATGAACTCGCTCAAGCACGCCGGGACCCCGTGGGAGATCGGCCTGGCCGAGACGCAGCAGACGTTGCTGCTCAACGGGTTGCGCGACCGCATCACGGTGCAGGTCGACGGCGGGTTCAAGAACGGACGGGATGTGGTCGTCGCCGCGCTGCTCGGCGCCGAGGAGTACGGGTTCGCCACCGCGCCGCTGGTGGTGGCCGGCTGCATCATGATGCGCGTGTGCCACCTGGACACCTGCCCGGTGGGCGTCGCCACGCAGAACCCCGACCTGCGCAAGCGGTACACCGGCCAGGCCGACCACGTCGTGAACTACTTCCGGTTCGTGGCGCAGGAGATCCGCGAGTACCTGGCGCAGCTGGGCTTCCGCTCGCTGGACGAGGCGATCGGCAGGGCCGACGTGCTCGACGTCGACGAGGCCGTCGAGCACTGGAAGGCGCGGGGTCTCGATCTCGAGCCGGTGTTCGCCATGCCGGAGCGGACGCCGTACGGCGGCGCGCGGCGCAAGGTCCGCGAGCAGGACCACGGTCTCGAGCACGCGCTGGACCGGACGCTGATCCAGCTCGCCGAGGCTGCGCTGGAGGACGCGCACCGGGTGAACATCGAGCTTCCGGTGCGCAACGTCAACCGCACGGTGGGCACCTTGCTCGGCTCGGAGATCACCCGCCGGTACGGCAGCGCGGGCCTGCCCGACGACACCATCCGCATCATGCTGACGGGCTCGGCGGGGCAGTCGCTGGGCGCCTTCCTGCCGCCCGGCGTGACCCTGGACATGGTGGGCGACGCGAACGACTACGTCGGCAAGGGCCTCTCCGGCGGGCGGGTCATCGTGCGCCCGCACCCCGAGGCGCAGTTCGCCGCCGAGGGACAGGTGATCGCGGGCAACACCATCGGCTACGGCGCGACGGGCGGTGAGCTGTTCATCCGCGGCCAGGTGGGCGAGCGGTTCTGCGTGCGCAACTCCGGCGCGCTGGCGGTGGCCGAGGGCGTCGGCGACCACGCGTTCGAGTACATGACCGGTGGCCGGGCGGTGGTGCTCGGCCCGACCGGCCGGAACGTCGCGGCCGGCATGTCCGGCGGCCTCGCCTACGTGCTCGACCTCGACCGGCGGCAGGTCAACCCCGGCATGGTGGACCTGCAGGAGCCGGAGGCCGACGACCTGGCGTGGCTGAAGGAGACCGTGCGGCGGCACCACGACCTGACCCGTTCCCCGGTGGCCGCCTCGCTGCTGGCCGACTGGCCGCGCCGGTCGGCGGGTTTCGTGAAGGTGATGCCGCGCGACTACCAGCGCGTCCTGGAGGCCGCGCGGGCGGCGAAGGCGGCGGGCCGGGACATCGACGAGGCGATCATGGAGGCGGCTCGTGGCTGAGCATGGCGGAGCGTGCGGAGCGGCAGCCACGGCCGCCGACCGGGTGCGGGGGTCCCGCAAGACACTGGAGGCGGCTCGTGGCTGAGCATGGCGGAGCGTGCGGAGCGGCAGCCACGGCCGCCGACCGGGTTGGGCCCCCGCTGTGGCATGCTTTTTCGCCACAGCAGGGGAGGGGGTCCCGCAAGACACTGGAGGCGGCTCGTGGCTGACCCGACCGGATTCCTGAAGCACGACCGCGCCGAGCCACCCAAGCGGCCGAAGGACGAGCGCGTCCACGACTGGCGCGAGGTGTACGCCGACCGCGCCCCGGGGGAGCGCGACAGCGAGGTCCGCACGCAGGCGACCCGGTGCATGGACTGCGGCATCCCGTTCTGCCACTCCGGCACGGCGGGCTGCCCGCTGGGCAACCTGATTCCCGAGTGGAACGACCTGGTGCGGCGCGGCGACTGGGCGGAGGCGAGCGAGCGGCTCCACGCGACCAACAACTTCCCCGAGTTCACCGGGAAGCTGTGCCCGGCGCCGTGCGAGTCGGCGTGCGTGCTGTCGATCTCGCCGCTGTCCGGTGGCCCGGTGGCGATCAAGCGGGTCGAGGAGACCATTGCCGTGCAGGCGTGGGAGTCCGGCTACGTGCGCGAGCGGACGGCGGCGGAGTCCACCGGGCGGCGGGTGGCCGTCGTGGGCTCGGGGCCTGCCGGTCTCGCGGCCGCCCAGCAGCTGACGCGAGCCGGGCACGAGGTGACCGTGTTCGAGCGGGACGACCGGCTCGGCGGGTTGCTGCGGTACGGCATTCCCGAGTTCAAGATGGAGAAGAAGGTCCTCGACCGCAGGCTCGCGCAGCTGCGCGCCGAGGGCACCACGTTCGTCACCCGCTGCGAGGTGGGTGTCGACGTCACGGTGGAGCAGCTGCGGGAGCGGTTCGACGCCGTCGTGCTGGCGGTGGGCGCGCTGCGCGGCCGCGACGACACCATGACGCCCGGCCGCGAGCACGACGGCATCCACCTCGCGATGGAGTACCTGGTGCCCGCCAACCGGTACTGCGAGGGCGACGGCCCGCCGGAGATCGACGCGCACGGCAGGCACGTCGTCATCATCGGCGGCGGCGACACCGGCGCCGACTGCTACGGCACGGCCACCAGGCAGGGCGCGCTCTCGGTGACGCAGCTCGACCAGTACCCGCAGCCCCCGTCCACGCGCGACGACGACCGCTCGCCGTGGCCGACGTGGCCGTACATCCTGCGCACCTACCCCGTGCACGAGGAGACGGGGGAACGGCGGTTCGCGGTCGCGGTGAAGCGGTTCCTCGCCGACGAGAACGGCCGGGTGCGGGCGCTGGAGCTGCACAAGGTGCGGGTGGAGAAGGACCCGGAGACCGGCCGCAGGCAGGTCGTGCCGACCAGCGAGGAGATCGAGGAGCTGCCCGCCGACCTGGTCTTGCTCGCGATCGGTTTCGAGGGCGTGGAGCACATGCGCCTGCTCGGCGACCTGGGACTGGAGCTGACCGGGCGCGGCACGATCTCGTGCGGTGCGGACTGGCAGACGGAGGCGCCCGGCGTGTTCGTGTGCGGTGACGCGCACCGGGGCGCCTCGCTGGTGGTGTGGGCGATCGCGGAGGGCCGTTCGGTGGCCCACGCGGTGGACTCCTACCTCACCGGTTCCTCCGACCTGCCCGCCCCGGTGCACCCGACCGCGCTGCCGCTGGCCGCGGTCTGAGCCCACCACGGGACGTGAAGGCCACCCTCGGTGCGTTCGACGCACTGAAGGTGGCCTTCACCGCGTGGCTGGGCGGGTTCGTATGCTGAGGCTGTGAACTGGACCGTGGACGTACCCGTCGACACCCTGCCCGAGCTCCCACCGCTTCCCGGTGGCCTGCGCGAACGGCTCGACGACGCGCTGTCGCGCCCGGCCGCGCAGCAGCCGGAGTGGCCCGACGCCGAGGTGACGAAGCGGGTGCGCCACGTGCTGGAGAGCGTGCCGCCGATCACCGTGCCCGCCGAGATCGACCGGCTGCGCGACCGGCTGGCCATGGTCGCGCAGGGCGAGGCCTTCCTGCTGCAGGGCGGTGACTGCGCGGAGACGTTCGAGTCGAACACCGAACCGCACATCCGTGCCAACCTGCGGACGCTGCTGCAGATGGCCGTGGTGCTGACCTACGGCGCGAGCCTGCCGGTGGTGAAGGTGGGCCGGATCGCGGGCCAGTACGCGAAGCCGAGGTCCAACAACACCGACGCGCTGGGCCTGCCGGTCTACCGCGGGGACATCGTCAACTCGCTGGTGCCCGAGCCACAGCTGCGCATCCCCGACCCGGCGCGCATGATCCGCGCGTACGCCAACTCCGGCGCGGCGATGAACCTGGTGCGCGCGCTCACCGGCGCGGGCATGGCCGACCTGGCGCAGGTGCACTCCTGGAACAAGGACTTCGTGCTGAACTCGCCCGCGGGGGAGCGGTACGAGGCGCTGGCCTCGGAGATCGACCGGGGGCTGCGGTTCATGTCGGCGTGCGGCGTGAACGACACCTCGCTGCACTCCACCGAGATCTTCGCCAGCCACGAGGCGTTGCTGCTCGACTACGAGCGGGCGATGCTGCGCCTGGACGAGCCCGGCTCGCCGGACGCGAAGTTGTACAACCTCTCGTCGCACTTCCTGTGGATCGGTGAGCGGACCCGCCAGCTGGACGGCGCGCACGTCGCGTTCGCGGAGCTGCTGGCGAACCCGATCGGGCTCAAGATCGGCCCCACCATCACGCCCGAGCAGGCCGTCGAGTACGTCGAACGGCTCGACCCGCACCACGAGCCGGGCCGCCTCACGATCATCTCCCGGATGGGCAACTCCAAGGTGCGCGATGTGCTGCCCGCCATCGTGGAGAAGGTGGAGAGCTCGGGGCACAAGGTCATCTGGCAGTGCGACCCGATGCACGGCAACACGCACGAGTCGTCGAACGGCTACAAGACCCGCCACTTCGACCGGATCGTCGACGAGGTGCAGGGCTTCTTCGAGGTGCACCGCAAGGTGGGCAGCTACCCGGGGGGCATCCACGTCGAGCTCACCGGCGAGGACGTCACGGAATGCCTCGGCGGTGCCCAGGACATCTCGGACCTGGACCTCTCCGGCCGCTACGAGACGGCGTGCGACCCCCGGCTGAACACGCAGCAGTCGCTGGAGCTGGCGTTCCTCGTCGCGGAGATGCTGCGCGGCTGACTCGTGAGTGGGAACCGTGGTGAGAACAACGTTTCTCACGCACGAGCGCTGAGCAGCAGGGCCGCCATCGACTTGGTCACCGCGTCGCCGAGGGACCCCACGTCGGGGACGGCCTCGCCGTTGGCCTGCAGGCCGACGTGCAGGGTGTCGCGGTAGCTCGACACCGCGACACCCACGGCCTGGTGCGGGGCCAGCGGCACGAACGGGTACACCTCCCGCAGTGCGGCGCCCCCGAACGTCATCGGCACGCCGGGCAGCGGCACGTTGGTGACGACGGTGTCGAACAGCAGCGGCGCGGCACGGCCCGCGACCTTCGTGGCGATCCGGTGCACGCCCGCGGGCACGCGGTTGGCCAGGATGGGGATCGCTCCCGCGCCCCGGGCGGGACCGGCCTTCTTGTTGCGGTCCATCGTCGCCCGCACCGCCCGCAGCCGCGCCGCCGGATCCTCGAGCTCGACGGGCAGGTCGCACAGGTAACCGGAGAGCACGTTGCCGCCCGCACGTTCGGCCTCCCGGCCGCGCAGGCTCACCGGCACGAGCGCGCGCAACGGCCCGGCTTCGGGACGCCGCCCCCGGTTGGTCATCCAGTCCCGTAGCGCACCCGCCAGCACCGCGAGGACGACGTCGTTGGTGGTGCCGCCGAGCGACCTGCGCACCCGCCGGACGTCGCCCATGTCGAGCCGGACGAAGCCGAGCCGCCTGCTCCGGGAGTTCGGCGTCGCGGTCGGGGACACCGGGTACGGTCGCGCCGCCCGCAGGACGGCGCCCGCGATGCCCGCCGACTCGCCCGCCTGGCCGATCGCCGTCGTCGCGCTGTCCCAGAGAACGTCCAGCGGCGACCGGGCGGGCGCGGGCTTCGGCCGTTCCGCACCGCGCTGGCGCGGCAGGGAGACGCCGTCGAGCAGGCCCAGTGCGACCTCGACGGCACCCTGGCCGTCGGCGAACGCGTGGTGGAACTTCAGCAGCAACGCGAACTCCCCGCCGGGCAGGCCGGTCACGATCTGCGCGTTCCACAGCGGGGTCTCCGGGTCGAGTGGCTCCGCGATCCAGTAGGAGGCGTGCTCGGCCAGCGGGTCGGCCTGGAACCGGTCGGTGAGGTGGTGCACCTCGATGTGCCGCATGACGTCGAAGCCGGGATCCTCCGTCCACTGCGCGCCGCCGAGCGGTGGCCAGCTGGTCCGCACTCGTCGGCGCAGCCGGGGAATCCGCCGGGCACGGTCGGCGAGCAGCCCGGTCAGCCGCGCCGGGTCGGCGACCTCCCCGGGCCGGAACGTCACGACCGCGCCCATGTGCATGGGGGTCGTGTCGCTTTCCAGGCAGAGGAAGGCGACGTCCAGGGCGCTGAGCCGGTTCGCGGGCATCGGCGGGCCTCCCGATGTCGAAGGATTTCGCGATGGGTTCACTGCAGCAGCCGCGCGTGACACGCGCGTGGTCGCGGCGTTACCGCCCTGCTAATCCTTCCCCGGCAGGCTCCCGGCGCGGAGACCCCGTCCGTGGATTCATCCGAACGAGGTTGTCAGGCAAGGAAGTTCGCGAAGGCGCGGTACACGTCCGGGCTGAACAGTACGAAACGGACGTGTTCGACAGCGGTGTCCTCGGCCTGCCGGACCGACGTTATGGCGATCTCCGCGGCACTGTCGAGGGGCCAGCCGTAGACCCCGGCCGACACCGCGGGGAAGGCGACGGACCGCGCACCGAGTTCGTCGGCGACCCGCAACGACTCGCGGTAGCACGACGCGAGCAGGTGCGCGCGATCCTCGGAGCGGGCGAAGACGGGTCCGACCGTGTGGATCACCCATCGCGCGGGCAGCCTGCCCGCCGTGGTGGCGACGGCCCGCCCGGTCGGCAGCCCGTCGGGGTAGGTCGTCTCCCGCAGCCTGCGGCATTCGGCGAGGATGTCCGGCCCGCCCGCGCGGTGGATGGCGCCGTCGACCCCGCCGCCGCCGAGCAGCCGCGAGTTGGCCGCGTTGACGACGGCGTCGACGTCCTGTTCGGTGATGTCTCCCTGGACGAGTTCGATCCCGGTCATGGCAGCACGCGGAGGTTGACGGTGGTTCCCTTCGGCACCCGCTGGCCGGGGTCGGGGTCCTGGTCGACGACGAAGCTGAACCCGCGTCGCTCGTCGGCTCCCTGCACCTGCAGGCCCGCGTCGGACAGCAACTGCACGGCGTCGCGCGTCGGCCTGCCGACCACCGAGGGGACCTCGACGGCGTTCGACACGAAGACGCCGACCCTGGTGCCACCACCCGGGGTGGTGCCCGCCTCCGGGTCGGTGCGGGTCACGCTGCCCGCCGGCACGTCCGCGGCGAACTCCTCGCCCGCGTCGAACGGTTCGAACCCGGCCTGCTGCAGGATCTGGAACGCCTCGTCGCGGCTCTTTCCCTTCACCGAGGGCACCGGCGTCGGCGGTGGGCCCTTGGACACGACGATGGTGACCCGGTCGCCGATGTTGGCCTCGCTGCCGGGCCGCGGCGACACGGTGACGACGGCGCCCTCGGGCACCTCGGCGCTGAACTGGTCGGCGTTCGGGTCGAGCCGTGGTTCCAGCTGCACCTCACGAATCGCGTTCTCGGCCTGCTCGACCGACATGCCGGGCGAGATGTCCGGCACGATCGGCTTGCCGAGTGAGAGCGTCACCCGCACGACGCCGCCCACGAGGGCGTCGGTGCCCGCGGCCGGGTCGGTGCCGATGACGGTGCCCCGGGGCGCGGTGTTGTGCCGCTCCTCGGCGAACTCGGGCACGAGCTCGGCGGCGCGGAGCTGCTGCTCGGCGGCGGCGCGGTCGAGTCCGGTCACCTGCGGCACGGCGACCCAGCGGCCGCCCGCGAACCACCACACGAGCGCGCCGACGCCGGCCGCGACGAGCAGCCCGGCCAGCGCCCACAGGACCATCCGGCCGCGGCGCCGTGGCGGAGGCGCCGCGGGCTCGCCGCCGGGAGGCGTGCCGGGACCGGGCGGCGGTCCGTCCATCGGAAGGGGGCCGCGAGGCAGGGCCTGGGTGCCGCGGGGCCCGCCGGGAACCGGCTGCACCGTGGTGACCGCCTGGAAGGCGGGAATGGTGCGCTCGGCGTCGGTGACCTCCGAGGGGCTCCCGGCACTCTCGGCCTGGGGGCGCACGGGGGCGGGCACGGGCACCGAGGTGATGCCCAGCGACGTCCGGACCTGCTCCAGCTCGGCGAGGAAGACGCGGGCGTCCGCGGGCCTGGCCTGCGGGTCGCGCCGGGTCACGCGCAGGACGAGGTCGTCGAGCGCGGGCGGGAGGTCCCGCCGGGCGAGGCTCGGCGCGGGCACGTCGTCGTTCACGTGCCGGTACGCCACCGACAGCGCCGTGTCGGCGGTGTAGGGCACGCGGCCCGTCAGCATCTCGTAGAGCAGGATGCCCGTCGAGTAGACGTCGCCGCGCTCGTTCGCCGAACCGCTGGTGACCTGCTCGGGCGAGAGGTAGGCGACCGTGCCGAGGATGACGCTCGCGCTGGTGGTGTTGGCGCTCGCCACGGCGCGCACCAGCCCGAAGTCGCCGACCTTCACCGATCCGCCCCGGCCGATGAGCACGTTCTCCGGCTTCACGTCGCGGTGCACCAGGCCCTCCGTGTGGGCCGCCGCGAGCGCGGAGAGCACCTGCTCGGCGATGGTGAGGGCCAGCGGGAGGTCCAGCGGGCCGCGCTGGTCGAGCAGGTCCCGCAGCGTGCCGCCGTCCACGAGCTCCATGACCAGGAAGGCGCGGCCCTCGTCGGCTCCGGCGGTGGTGTCGAAGCCCTGGTCGTGCACCGCGACGACGTGGGGGTGGTGCAGGCGTGCGGCGGAGCGGGCCTCCCACTCGAAGCGGTCGACGAACGAGCGGTCGTCGGCGAAGCGGGGATCCATGATCTTGATGGCGACGGGCCGGTCCAGCCTGGTGTCGACGCCGCGGTACACCGACGACATGCCGCCCCTGGCGAGCAGCCTGTCGACTCGGTACCGCCGGTCGAGGAGCGCGCCGACCGGGCTGTGGTCCGTGCGTGTCACAGGAGTCGATAGTACGGACGTGAGCACGATCGGTGGACCCGCCCTGAGCACTCCGGCGCCACCGAGAGTGCGCTGGCCCTGTCCGGGTTAGTCCATTGGAGCGGTTCTCCTCGCGACCGCGCTGTTTGTGGCAAGGTAAGGGGCGTGAGTGCGATCCCAGTCGCTGACGACGTGCTCGACGCGGACGTCCCGGTGCTTCCGCTCGCGGAGGTGGCGAACGCGCTCGGGCTCTCGGGCAACAAAGTGCGGCAGATGCTGAAAGACGGTCAGCTGATCGCGGTCCGCCGGGACGGAGAGCTGGTCGTGCCCGCTGACTTCCTGGGCGACGGTGTGGTCATCAAGGGGCTCGCCGGCACCATCACCGTGCTGGCGGACGCCGGGTTCAACCGCACGGAGATGCTGCGCTGGCTGTTCTCCAGGGACGAGTCGCTGCCGGGGGTCACCCCGATCAACGCCCTGCGGACCAGCCACGGCACGGAGGTCAAGCGGCGCGCGCAGGCGATGGCGTTCTGAGCCCCCGCAGCGGGCGGTGCATGGCTCATTCCCCGTGCCCGGCACGGGGAATGAGCCATTCACTGCTGTCGCCGTCAGCGCCGTCAGCGCCGTCAGCGCCGTCAGCGCCGTCAGCCCGAGTGCGGGCAGGTGTCGCGGTACTCCTCGATGGTCCGGTCGGTCGGGGCCGGGCAGAGGAACTGCTCGTAGCGGGTGTCGTTGTCGATGAACCGCTTGAGCCACGAGATCGTGTACTTCGCGATGGTGGTGTCCGGCGAGTTCGGCGCGAAGTGCGAGGCGCCGTCGAGCTCCATGTACGCCTTGTCCAGTGTGGACGGCAGCGACCGGTAGAACGGCTCGGCGTGCGAGCTCACCGAGGCGACGCTGTCGTTCTCGGCGCCGATGATGAACGTCGGCACCCGCACCTCGCCCCACGTCTTGTCGAGGTTCCACGGCGTCAGCGGGATCGCCGCCTGCAGCGAGGGCCGGTCCACCGCGGCCTCGAGCGAGCCGCCGCCGCCCATCGAGTGGCCCATGACGCCGAGCCGGTTGCGGTCGATCCGGTTCCGCACCGAACTGCGGTCCACCAGGTAGTCGAGCGCCGCGAGGAGCTGGTCGCCCCTGCTGTCCGGCTGGTCGAACCGCGAGTTGGTGTCGATCGTGAAGACCACGAAGCCCTGCGACGCGAGCCGGGGCCCGTACCAGCTCATGCTGGACTGGCTCGCCGTGTAGCCGGGCGCGATGGCCACGGCTCCGAACGTGCCCTCGCTGGTGGTGGTCGGGTAGTAGATGGTGCCGCCGCCGAAACCGGAGACGAAGCCGGACACCGAGTCCTGCGCGATCGCGAACGGTCCGCGGCTGGCCTCGATGCTCCGCTCCGTGGGGTCCGGGCCGCGCTCGTACGGGTTCTCCTGGGCCGTCGCGACCGGGCTCGCGACACCGCCCGCGATGGTGAGCGCCGCGAGCACGGCGAGCGCGTGCCTGGTCCGGCCACGCAGCCGGGAGAGGGGTTTACGGGGAGTCACGTCGTTGTACTCCTCTGGTTCGTCGGGTCCGCCACCCGGCCGGGGAACGCCGGGGGCATCCGTGTGGTCACGGACAGTCGTGAAGTCTGGTGAGCCGCGCGGTCGCGGCGCATCGGTGAAATCGCCGGTTCCCGCCCGCCGAGCGCCGGCGGAAAGTGCCGGACACGGCACTCGCGTGCGGGAACGCGGAACTCGCGGGCCTGGGCGGGGGACTCGCGGTTCAGCGGTAGCGGCGGGCCAGCTCCACCCGGGACCGGATGCCGAGCTTGGTGAAGATGTTGCGCAGGTGGTGGTCGACGGTGCGGTGGCTGATGAACAGCTGCTCGGCGACCTCGCGGTTGGTGGCGCCGGCCGCGACCAGCGCGGCGATCTTCTCCTGCTGCGGCGTCAGCTCCCCGCTCGGCACCGGCGAGCCGTCGTGCACGGGGTGCCCGCAGGCGCGCAGCTCCTGGCGCGCCCGGCCTGCCCGGTGCCCGGCGTCGAGGTCGGTGAAGATCCGCACGGCCTCGCGCAGCAGTTCCCGCGCCTGCCGGACGCCGCGTTCGCGGCGCAACCGCCGCGCGTACAGCAGTTGCGTGCTCGCCAGGTCGTACACCGCGCCCGCGCTGCGGTGCAGCTCCATCGCCTCGCCGAAGTGCTCGGCCGCGGTCCGCTCGTCCGTGGCCAGCAGCGCGTGACAGCGGTGGGCGAGCGCGCGCCGGGCGTCGCCGCCGGTGGAGTTCGCCCACCGTTCGTAGGTGGCGAGCGCCCTCCGGGCCTGGTCCCGCCTGCCGCAGCGCACGGCCGCCTCGACGAAGTGCGGCACGGCCATCACCCGCACCGCGGAGAACCGGGACGTCCCGCTCGTGGCCATCCGCCGGAACCGGTCGAGCGCGTCGGCGGGCCGGTCGTCGGCGAGGTCCGCGCAGGCGGCGGCCCAGTCGGCGAACGCGCTCGGCCTGCCCAGCCCGCGTTCGGCGAGCCCCGCCGCGGCGGCGTTCAGCCGCAGCTTCGCGGTCGCGCCGTCCCCCTGCAGCGCCGCGTGCATGCCGAGGATCGTGAGGTGGTCGATCACGCAGTTCGGCTGGCCCAGCGACTCGGCCAGCCGCAGCCCCTCCAGGGAGCTGTGCAGGGCCGCCGCGTGCTGGTCCGTCAGCAGCGCCGAGATCGACGCGTAGATGAGCGCCCACGGCACCCGTGCCGGGTTGCCCCTGGCCCGTGCGAACGCCACCGCCCGCTGCGCCAGGTCCCGCGCCGCGGGCGCTTCGCCGAGGGTGTAGGCGGCCTGGCTGGCGAGGATCTGCGCGGACGGATCCGCCGTCTCGCCCGCGAGCCGGACCACCCGGCGCAACGGGTCGGCCGCCGCCCAGTGCCTGCCGCTGAGCGTCGCGCTCATGGCGGCGAAGTGGTCGAGCACCAGCCGGGTCGCGGGCTCGTCCGCGGCGTCACGCAGCCGGGCGGCGTCCCCGGCCATGGCGCAGTAGCGGGCGTCGTCGCCCGCCACCATGTTGGCCTCTCCGGCGAGCATCAGCGTGCTGATGGCGACATCGCGGTGCGTGTCCGCGAACCGCCGCGCGGTGTTGAGCAGGCCGATCGCCGCGACGGAGGGATGGCCCCTGCGCAGCTCGATCTCCCCGTCGAGCAGGCAGGCCAGCCCGGCGAGACCGTCGTGGGCGAGGGGTGCCGCGCCGCGCAGCAGGGTCCGCGCCCGCCGGGGACTGCCCCCGATCCAGTGGTCCGCGGCGGCCGAGACGAGCCGCAACGCTCTGCCGTCGCCGTCCGGGGACAGGGCCGCGGCCCGTTCGCTCGCCGCGGCCGCCTCGCGGTAGCCGCGTACCCGGCGGGCGCGGACCGCGAGCCGGTCCAGCTCGGCGGCGAGCCCGGGATCGGCGGCCGTCGCGAGCGCGGCACGGTGCCAGGTGCGGCGGTAGTCGTCGGTCGCGACGGCGGCCAGCAGCTCGTGGGCCGCGCGCAGCTCGGCCCTGGCGGCCGCGGCCCGCACGGCGCCGGGCACCAGGTCGGCGGGCAGCGTGACGGCGTCGGGGGAGAGGGCGAGCAGGCCGGCCGCCTCCGCCTCGCCGAGCGCGTCCGGTGCGGCACCGGCGTGGTCGGCGGCGCGCGCGGCCAGCTCCGGGCACAGCCGGTCGTCGACGACGGCCAGCAGCACCGCCAGCCGGGCGTCGCGGGACAGGGCGGCGAGCCGCCTGCGCACGGTGCGCACCAGCTCGCTGTCGGCGGGCAGCGCGGTGGGCGGGGCGGCACGGTCGCACAGCTGGTCGGTCGTCACGGCGCGGGCCAGCTCCGCCAGCGCGAGCGGGTTGCCGCACGCCAGCTCCAGCATGCTCTCCCGCACGTCGGGAGGCACGCCCGTGCCGAGCCGGTCGGTGAGCAGCCGCGCGGCCGTCTCGTCGTCGAGCGGGCCGAGCCGCACGTCCGGCAGGCCGGCCAGCAGGCCCGTCCGGCCGCCGAGGCCGCTCCGGTCGGCCGCGAACAGCACCGCGACGCGCGCCGGGGCGGCCCGGCGGGCCGCGAACGCCAGCGCGGCCAGCGAGGCGGGGTCGAGGTCCTCGGCCGCGTCGACCGTGCACACCACCGGCTTCGCGGCCGACGAGACGGTGAGCAGCCGCAGCACGGCCGCGTGCAGGGTGAGCGGATCGGCGTCGCCGGTGCCGCCGAGTCCGAGCACGCGGTCCAGCGCCGCGCGCTGCGGGGCGGGCAGCCGGGACAGGAATCCGGTCAACGGCCGCACCAGCTGGTGCAACCCGGCCAGTGGCAGCTCCGCCTCGGGTGCGGTGCCGCGCACCCGCAGCACCCGGAACCCGCCGAGCGCGCGGACGGCCTCCCCGAGCAGGGCCGTCTTGCCCGTGCCCGGTTGCCCGAGCACCACGAGCGCCCCACCGGTGCCCGCCCGCGCGGCCTCGACCGCCGCCGCGAGCATGCCGAGCTCCCGCTCGCGTCCCCGCAGTGGAAAGCTGTCCGTCCCAGCGGTCATCCCGTCAGTGTTGCGCGTGCCACACCCGAGGGAAAGACTTGGCTACTGCCCGGTAGGAAGATCAGCCGTTCTGCGCATCGCGCCACGCGATCCACTTGCGCAGCGTGCTCAGGTCGTAGTCCGGGCCGCCAGCCCCGACGGTGAACATCGTGACGCCGAGGTCGAGCAGCTCCGGCCCGGTGTCCTCCGGGTCGCCCTGGACGCCGACCGAGCGCTCGATCTCCGCCGGGTTCCGGCCCACGTCGGCGCAGTGCTGGTCGAGGATCCGCACCTTGCGCTCGGCCACCTCCGGGTCGCCGAAGCCGTGCCAGATGTCGGCGTGCCGTGCCGCCAGCCGCAGCGTCTTCTTCTCGCCGCCACCGCCGATCAGCACGGGGATCCGGCGGGTGGGCCGCGGGTTCAGCTTGGCCAGCCGGTTCTCGATGCGCGGCAGCGCGTCGGCGAGATCGGCGATCCGGCCACCCGCCGTGCCGAACTCGTAGCCGTACTCCTCGTAGTCCTTCTCGAACCAGCCTGCGCCGATGCCCAGGATGAGCCTGCCGCCGCTGATGTGGTCGACCGTGCGCGCCATGTCGGCGAGCAGGTCGGGGTTGCGGTAGCTGTTGCACGTCACGAGCGCGCCGATCTCCACGCGGGAGGTCGACTCGGCCCACGCGCCGAGCATCGTCCAGCACTCGAAGTGCTTGCCGTCGGGGTCCCCGGACAACGGGTAGAAGTGGTCCCAGTTGAACACCATGTCCACGCCGAGCTCCTCCGCCTCGGCGGCCGTGCGCCGGATGGTCGCGTAGTCGGCGTGCTGGGGCTGTAGCTGGAGCCCGATCCGGACCGGTCGGTTCGCTGTGGTCATGGTTGAACCCTAACGCGCAACGCGGCGCGGACGGCGACCTTCCACCGCCGCGCGGGCGGCACCACCACCCGTCCGCGCAGCACGTCGTAGTCCACCGCGACGATCTCGTCGAGGATGCCCTCGTACAGCGCGGCCGCGATCGCTACGCACGGCCGCGACTCGGGGCGCAGCAGCGGGATTCCCGGTCGTGCCCTGCGGTAGACCGCCCTCGTGTGCGCCACCAGGGCGGCGATCGCCGCGCGGATCCTCGGGTCGTTCCGCCCGGCCCGCCGGGCGTGCCGCAACAGGTCCCGGTCCACCCCGTACGCGGCGAGCTCGCGGGCGGGCAGGTACACGCGGCCGCGGTCGAGGTCCTCCCCGACGTCCCGCAGGAAGTTCGTGAGCTGGAAGGCCTCGCCGAGCGCCGCCGCGTACGGCGCGGCCTCGTCCGGCGGCACCACCGTGCCCAGCACCGGGAGCAGTTGCAGGCCGATCACGCACGCCGAGCCGTGCGTGTACTCGCGCAGGTCCGCGAACGTGGCGTACTCGCGCACCCGCAGGTCCATCCGCATCGATCGCAGGAACGCGTCGAACAGCGGCCGGGGGAGGTCGTAGCGGCGCACCGTGTCACCGAGCGCCCGGAACACCGGGTCGCCGGGGTCGTGCCCGGCGAAGACCGCCCCGAGCAGGCGTGCGTACCGAGCGAGCTCGGCCTCGGGATCGCTGCCCCGCGGCGGGTTGTCGACGGCCTCGTCCACCAGCCTGGCGAAGCCGTAGAGGGCGTGCACGGCGGGGCGGGCGTGGGCGGGCAGCAGCCGGGTGGCGAGGTAGTAGGTGCGGCCGTGCCGGGCGTTGATCCGCCTGCAGGCGGCGTAGGCGCCGCGCAGATCGGTCCCGGCGGGGGCGCGACGCTCATCGATGCTCACCGCCCGGTGATCCTCGCCGCCGCGAGCCTGCCGGAGACGAGCACGGGCGGGACCCCGACGCCCGGCGTGGTGCCGCAGCCGGCGAGCACCACGTTGCCCGCCGCCCGCACGAGGTTGCGCGGCCGGAACGGTCCCGTCTGGGGAAGGGTGTGGGCGAGCGAGAACGGTGTGCCCGCCGCGAGTCCCCGCGCCGCCCAGTCGGCCGGGGTGACCGTCTCGGTGACCTCCACCGCGCCGGGCAGGCCGCCGAGCCCGCGGTTCGCCAGCGTGCGCAGCAGCTCGTCGCGATAGGCGGGGCCGACCCGTGCCCAGTCGATGCCCGCCGCCCGCAGGTTCGGCACCGGGGCCAGCACCGAAAGCACCTGCCGCCCGGCGGGGGCGAGCGTGGGGTCGGTCGCGGTCGGCCTGGTCACCAGCAGGGACGGGTCGCTCATCAGCGAGCCCCGCCGGACGATCTCGGCGAAGGTCCGCTCCCACCGGTCGCCGAAGAAGATCGTGTGGTGGTCCAGCAGCGGCCAGGTGCGGCCGCTGTGGGCGTGCAGCACGACGGCTGACGGCGCGTACCGGGGCGGCAGCGGTCGCCGGGGCCGTGCGCCGAGCAGGCGGTAGGCGGTGTTCAGCTCGGTCGCCAGCACGACCGCGTCGCACGCGATCCGCTCGCCCGAGCCCGTCCGCACGGCGCGGACCCGGTCACCCACGCGCTCCAGCCATGCCGCCCTCGTCCGCGGCCGGACGCGCGCGCCCCCGGCGCGGGCGGCGTCGGCCATCGCGTGCGCGACGCGGCCCATGCCGCCCGGCGGGTAGTACACGCCGCCGATCGTGTCCATGTACGCGATGACGCCGTAGGCCGCCAGGGCGCGGGCCGGTTCCAGCCCGGCGTAGAGCGACTGGAACGAGAACAGCCTGCGCAGCCGGTCGTCCCGGAGGAACCGGGCGATCCGGGGACCGAGCCTGCCGAACCCGCCGAGGGCGGCCAGCCGCGCCAGCTCCGGCCGCACCAGGTCGAGCGGGGAGTCGAAGTTGCCGCCGATGAAGTGGTCCCGCTGCACGGCGTAGAGGCCGCTCAGCCACTCCCGGAGCGCGCGGTAGCCCGCGGCGTCCCGCGGCCCGGCCACCGCGCGGATCTCCTCCTCCATCGCGGCGGGATCGGTGCGCAGCCGGATCGTGCTGCCGTCGGCGAAGTGCGCCAGATACGCCGGGTCGAGCGGGACGAGCGGCAGCACCTCGGCGCGGGACCGGCCCACGGCGGCGAACGCCTCGTCGAGCAGCTCGGGCATCGTGAGCACGGTCGCGCCCGTGTCGACCGAGTACCCTTTCCGGTCCACAGTGGACACACGGCCGCCCACGTGCGGCTCGCGTTCCAGCACGGTCACCTCGCGGCCCGCGCCGAGCAGGTGCAGGGCCGCCGAGAGCCCGGCGAGTCCGGCGCCGATCACCACCACGTGGTCCGTGCGGCCGCCCACCGTGCGCATCAGGACGTCCTCTGGGTGGCCCTGACCGTGAGCTCGGTCAGCCGCTCGGTCGCCGGCCCGGTGAGCCCCGCGGCGCGCAGCGTCGCCAGCGCCGAGTCCCTCAGCTCACCGATGCGGCGCTCGACCTCGGCCACGGCCCCCACGGCGGTCAGCGCCTCCCGCACCCGGTCCACTCGCGCCACGGTGAGGGCGGGATCGCCGATCGCGGCCGCGATCGCGTCGTGGTCGGCCGTGCGGCCCTGCTCCCGCGCCCGCTCGAGACCGAGGGCGAGCAGCACCGTGCGCTTGCCCTCCCGCAGGTCGTCGCCCGCGGGCTTGCCGGTCACCTCCGGGTCGCCGAAGACCCCGAGCAGGTCGTCCCGCAGCTGGAAGGCGACGCCGAGGTCGCGGCCGAAGGACATCAGCGGGTCGATCAGCTCGGGGCCCGCACCGGCGAGCGCGGCGCCCAGGTGCAACGGCCGCTGCACGGTGTAGGCGGCGGTCTTGAGCCGGTCGACCCGCAGCGCCGCCTCCACCGAGGCGTCCCCGGTGGCCTGCGTGTGCACGTCGAGGTACTGCCCGGCCAGCACCTCGGTGCGCATCGCCCGCCACGCGGGGCGCGCCGCGGTGAGCACCTCGGCGGGCAGCGGCGACTCGGCGAACATGTCGTCCGCCCACGCCAGCGCCAGATCGCCGATCAGGACGGCGGCGGCCAGCCCGAACGACGCCGGCGAGCCGAGCCAGCCGTGCTCGGCGTGCCGGGCGGCGAAGGCGACGTGCACGGTGGGGGCTCCGCGGCGGGAGTCGGACGAGTCCAGCACGTCGTCGTGGACCAGGGCACAGGCCTGGATCAGCTCCAGGCTCGCGACCGCGTGCAGCACCCCGGCCGCGCGCGGGCCGTCCGGGTCGCCGCCCGCGCCACGCCAGCTCCACCACGCGAACGTGGGCCGCATCCGCTTGCCGCCGCCGAGCACGAAGTCGCGCAGGGCGTCGACGGCGGGCCCGAACACCGGCTCGGTGGCGCGGATCGACGTTCCGGCGCGGTCGAGGAAACCGGCCAGTGCGCGGTCCAGGTGCGCGGGGAGGTCCCGGTCGTAGTCCGCGTGGTCGCTGGTCGGCTCCGGCTCGCTCATGAGCACCATCGTCCGGGTGGCGGCCACAGGCGGCAGCGCGGGGGCCGGGTCCGCGACGTCTCCTGACACCGTTCCCAGGAACTGGGACGCGGTCCCGGATTGCGGACCGGTGACTAGCATGGCGGCCATGACGTCGGTGGTGGAGCGGCTGACGGGGCGCGCCCCGGCCTTCTCCGTGGAGTTCTTCCCGCCCCGGGACACCGCCGACGAAGCCGTGCTGTGGCGCTCGATCCGCGAGCTGGAGCCGTACGACCCGGCCTACCTCTCGATCACCTACGGCGCGGGCGGGTCGAGCCGCGACGGCACCATCCGCAACATCGCCCGCGTCGCCACGGAGACCACGCTCGTCCCGATGGCCCACCTCACGGCCGTCGACCACTCCGTGGCCGAGCTGCGCAACGTGATCGGCTGGTACGCGGCCGTCGGCGTGCGCAACATCCTCGCGCTGCGCGGTGACCCGCCGGGCGACCCGTACGGCGAGTGGGTGCCGCACCCGGAGGGCCTGCGGTACGCCGAGGAGCTCGTCGAGCTGGTGCGCTCCCTCGGCGACTTCTGCGTCGGCGTCTCCGCGTTCCCGTACGGCCACCCGCGCTCGCCCGACCTGGACACCGACACGGCGTACCTGGTCCGCAAGTTCCGCGCCGGGGCGGACTTCGGCATCGCGCAGCTGTTCTTCGAGGCCGAGGACTTCCTGCGGCTGCGCGACCGAGTGGCCGCCGCGGGCTGCGATGCCCTGCTCCTCCCCGGGATCATGCCGCTGACCACGCCGAGGACGTTGCACAAGACGATCGAGCTGTCCGGGGCCGAGGCGCCGCGGTGGCTGCTCGACCGGCTGGAACCGCTCGCGCACGACCCGAGGGCCTTCCGCGCCGAGGGCCTCGACGTCGTCACCGAACTGGCCGCGCGGCTGCTCGCCGAAGGGGTGCCGGACCTGCACTTCTACACGTTCAACCGGTCGAAGGCGACCCGGGAGCTGGTGCGGCGGCTGGGTCTCTCGCCCGCCCGGGCGTTCACCGCGCGGGAAACCGGCGCGCCCGTGGAGGCCGCCCGCGGGTAGCGTGCCCGCATGGCTTACGAGGCTGCACAACAGGGCGTGCATCGGATCTGCGACCGGTTCGTCGAGGACTATGCCGCCGCCGACCCGATCATGGCGACCGCGATAGGCGTCGCCGGACACGACGACCAGGTCACGGACTACTCACCGGAGGGCTACGCGGCGCGGGCCGCGCTGGCGAAGCGGGCACTGCGGGAGATCGCGGACGTCACCCCGGCCGACGAGGCCGAGCGGGTGGCGAAGGCGGTGTTCACCGAGCGTGTCGGGCTGGACGTGGAGATCCACGAGGCCGGGCTCGACCTCGGCGCTCTCAACGTGATCGCCAGCCCGGTGCAGGAACTGCGGATGGTGTTCGACCTGATGCCCGCCGAGACCGCCGAGCACTGGCGGACCATCGCCGCCCGCCTGGCACGGGTACCCGAGGCGCTCGACGGCGTCCGGGCGTCACTGCTCACCGCCGCCGGTGCCGGGCGCGCCCCCGCGCTGCGGCAGATCAGCAAGGTCGCCGAGCAGGCCGAGGTGTGGGCGGGGATGTCCGGCGACGCGGGCTTCTTCGCCACCATGGTGGAGCAGGCGAAGGACATCCCGGACACGCTGCGTCGCGACCTGGAGCACGCGGCCACCTCCGCGCAGGAGGCCTACGCCGAGCTGGCCGGGTTCCTCCGCGCCGAGCTGGCTCCCGAGGCGCCCACCAAGGACGCCGTCGGCGAGGACGTCTACCGCCTGTGGTCCCGCTACTTCGTCGGCGCCGAGCTCGACCTGCGCGAGGCGTACGAGTGGGGCTGGGCGGAGTTCGCGCGCGTCGAGCGGGAGGCGAAGGAGGTCGCCGAGCGGATCAGGCCGGGCGCCTCGCTGGCCGAAACCGCGGCCGCGCTCGACGCCGACGAGCGGTACCGCGTCCACGGACAGCGCGCGCTGGAGGAGTGGATGCAGCGGCTGTCCGACGACGCGCTGCGGTCGCTGCGCGGCTCGCACTTCGAGATCCCCGACCCGCTGATGGCCCTGGAGTGCCGGATCGCGCCGCCCGGTGGCGGCGTCGGCGCCTACTACAGCGCCCCCAACGAGGATTTCTCCCGGCCCGGCCGCATGTGGTGGTCCGTGCCCGCGGGCAAGGAGGAGTTCTCCACCTGGCGGGAGGTGAGCACGGTCTACCACGAGGGTGTGCCCGGGCATCACCTGCAGATCGCGACGGCGGTGCACCAGGCCGACTCGCTGAACCGGTTCCAGCGCATGATGGCGTTCACCTCGGGACACGCGGAGGGCTGGGCGCTCTACGCCGAGCGGCTGATGCAGGACCTCGGTTTCCTGTCCGACGACGGCGACCTGCTCGGCATGCTCGACGCGCACCTGTTCCGGGCCGCGCGGGTGGTCGTGGACATCGGCATGCACCTGGAGCTGGAGATCCCGCGGGGCACCGGCTTCCACGAGGGTGAGCGGTGGACCCCCGACCTCGGCCTGGAGTTCATGCTCACGCGGACGATCACCGACGCCGACCACGTGTACGACGAGATCGACCGCTACCTCGGCTGGCCGGGCCAGGCGCCCGCGTACAAGCTGGGGGAGCGGCTGTGGCTCGCCGCGCGCGAGGACGCCCGCCAGCGCCTCGGGGCCGCCTTCGACCTGAAGGACTTCCACACCAGGGCGCTGAAGATGGGCGGCATGGGCCTCGACACCCTCCGCGAACAGCTCGCCACCCTCTCCTGACCCGCACGGGCAGTGAAGGCCACCTTGACTGCGTTGGACGCGGTCAAGGTGGCCCTCACTGCCTCGCCGCTGCGCTATGCTGACCGGCATGCACCGGGTCTTCCGCAGCACCCCGCCGCCGCGCTCCTGAGCGGGGCGTGGCCCGCCGTGCGGCGCTGACCGCCGCACGGCTCCTTTGTGCCGAATCGTCCCCCAAGGCCACCTTGGTTGCACCCGCCCGTCTCCCAGCACCGCCTGAACGGAGACGCTGCGTTCGATTCCCGCAACCAAGGTGGCCTTGGGGGCGGTCCACCAGGCTTTCCGGATCAGCGATCCGCTGACGCCCCGCGTCGTCGAGTTCCCGCCCGTTTTCGCGCGGCCGCGCGAACGGGCTCCTCATTCCTTCGACGTTGGAGCGTTTCCTCATGTCCACGACCGTGTCGAGCGCGGGCACGCGGGCCCGCGCCGGGTCTTTCAGTCTCCTCACCGCAGGCGTCCTCTGGGGCACCGGCGGCCTCACCGGGTCCCTCCTCGGCGACGCCGCGAGCCTGCACCCCCTGGCCGTCGCGGCGTACCGGCTGCTGCTCGGTGGCGCGTTCACCGTGCTGTTCCTGGGGTGCGCGGGAGGCCTGCGGGCCTTCCCGCGCACCCGCGCCGTCCTGCGGCGCCTGCTGGTCGCCGGCGCGCTGCTGGCCGCCTTCCAGGCGTGCTACTTCGCGGCGGTCCTGCTCACGTCGGTGAGCGTCGCGACCATGACCACCATCGGCAGTGTCCCGGTCTTCGTGGCCGTCGCCGAGGCGGTCGCCGAACGGCGGCGCCCGGCGGGCGCGACCCTGTGCTCGGTCGCGATCGCGCTGCTGGGCCTGGCGCTGCTCACCGGGTCCCCGGACGGGACACCCGACCGGCTGCGGCTGTTCGGCGGGCTCGCGTTCGCGCTCGCCGCGGGCGCGGGGTTCGCGACGCTGACGATGGCCACCCGGCGTCCCGTCAAGGGGCTGGATCCGTTGCGCACCACGGCGTTCGGCCTGCTGGCAGGCGGGTTGCTGCTGCTCCCGCTCGCGCTCTGGGCGGGGATGTCGTTGCCGTCGCGGCTCGACGTGCTCGCGCTCGTCGGCTACCTGGGTGCCGTTCCGACCGCGCTGGCGTACACGGCGTACTTCCGCGGCCTGCGGACGGCACGCCCGGTGCTCGCCGCGCTGTCGGCCCTCCTCGAACCGCTGACGGCCACCCTGCTCGCCGTGCTGCTGCTCGGTGACCGGCTGGGGGTGGCGGGATGGTGCGGAGCCGTGCTGCTCGCCGGCTCGCTCGCGGTGAGCTACCGGCGCCGGGGCTGACGGCCTGCCGGGTGCCGTCCCGTCCCGGCGGCGGCACCCGGTCCCGCGACCTCCACCCGCAGTCCGCGCCGCGCGTCGGGCCTCGGCCGCAGGCCGGCGGTGTGCCAGCCCCGGGGCATCCGGCCCGCCAGCAGCCGCGCCCGCATCCGGGGCGCGTTGTGCGCGTGCCGCGAGAACGACCGGCTGGTCAGCACCCGGCCGCGCACGCGCTGCCCGGCGAGCGCCTCGCCGACGGTGCAGTCGATCCACAGCAGGTGCCTGGTGCGTCCGGTCACCATGCCCAGCACCACGAACGCCGCGCGCCGGATGCCGCCCGTCGCCGGGTCGTGCACCACGACGGGGCCCGGCGCGACCAGGGCCGTCAGCACCAGCCGCAGGTTCTGCAACAGGTGCACGAGCGGCCGGTACCAGGCGTAGGGCGTGCTGGCGGGGAACATCGTGCGCAGCCGGGCGCGGATCTGGTCGGTGTCGAGCACCGCGACCGGCGAGGTGGCCACGACGTCGCGCAACAGGGTGCTCTTGCCCGCTCCGGGCAGGCCCGCCACCACGAGCAGCGAGCGCTGCTCGACCGCCACGCACAGCCGGGCCGGGCCCCGGTACACCGGGATGTCGGGCACGGGCTCGGTGAAGTCCATGTCCCCACGAACGGACGGGACGGGGTCCGTCGTTCCGGACTCGCCCATTCCGGGCGGGATTCTTCGCGAGAACTCCCGCACGCGCGGCGGATCAGTCGAGCGGCAGCGCGCGGCCCAGGATCGCGAACGGCCGTGGATCGCCCGCGAACCGGTAGTGCCGCAGCACGTCGGTGAACCCGAGCCTGCGGTAGAGCCGCCAGGCCCGGCTCGGTCCCTCCGGCGTGGACAGCAGGACGTGCCGCTGCGGCACGTCGGCCAGCAGCCTGCGCAGCAGGTCCTCGCCGGTGCCGCGGCCCTGCCGGTCCGGCCGGACGTGGATCTCGGTGAGCTCGAAGTAGTCGTCGAGCCAGTGCCGGACGGCCGCCTCCCCCTCGGTCCCGGCCAGCCCGCGCCGTACCTGCTCGTGCCACCACTGCCCGGGACTGCCCCGGTAGCCGTACGCGAGTCCCAGCAGCGCGTCGTCGGTGTCGAGGGCGGCCACGCAGCGCCAGCCGTCGCGCAGGGCGTGGGTGAGCCACATCGGCGCGCGCTGCTCCGCGGTGCCCGCCGGATAGTTCATGGCGGCGACGTAGAGGTCGAGCGCCTCGGACAGCCGCGTCCGGAACTCGTCGGCGGACAGCCGCGCGTAGCGGGTGGAACGGGACATCGCCGTCACGCCGATGATTCCCGCCCGTGCGGCGCGGAGACGTCGGCGGGCTGGCCCCCGGTGAGCGCGACGAGCCCGTCGAACGTCGAGGGGAACACCGACTTCGCGTGCCCCGCGGCGGCCCACACCTCGTCGTACCGGCGCAGTGCGGTGTCCACGAAGGTGCGGATCGGGCTGGGGTGGCCGACCGGGGCGACGCCGCCGATGACCTGCCCGGTGTGCTCCTTCACGAAGTCCGGATCGGCCTTGTCCACGCGCTCCGCACCGGCCAGCGCGGCCAGGGTGCGGGTGTCCGCGCGGTGCGCGCCCGAGGTCAGGGCCAGCAGCGGAGCGTCGGGAGCGTCCGGGAACACCGCGCGGAAGACGAGGCTGTTGGCGATCGCGCCGACGTCGACGCCCAGGGCCTCCGCGGCGTGCCGCGCGGTGCGGACCTCGGCGGGGAGGATGCGGATCCGCTCGGCCGCCTCGTCGTGCCCGGCCTCGTGGAGCGCCGCGGCGACCTTGGCGATCACGGGATGGTCGAGGGAGCTCATAGCGCTATGAGATCACGGATCGCCCGGCGGGTGCGACGCAGATCGCCCCGCCCGCACTTGAGTGCCCGGCCCGCTGGAGCTAATCTGAGCGTGTCGAACATACGTTCGACTCCGGTGGAGCGCTCCCCGGTCCGGTGTTCCGGGGCGCAGGTGGGGGAAGCACCTGCGCCCCGGGCGCCGCCAGGGAACCTGCCGCTCCGCCACGAGCACGAGATGAGGGAGGTGGGCCAATGGCGATCGCGTTCGCGTCGCACAGTGGCTCAGTCCAGGACCCGGCCCACGGTCCGGCGCGGGATCCGGTGGCGGGCCCGGACCGTGGACCGGTGCAACCGGAGCTGCCGATCCGGGTGCGGCCGCCGGTCGCACCGTCCGCGGTGTCCCTGCTCGCGCAGGCCAGGCACGGCTTCACCGAGGCGGGCCGGGAGAGCGATCCCGTGGGCAGGTTCGTCTCCGCGTACCTGTCGGCGTTGCGGGCCGCCGCGGCGGTGCTCGCCGCGCGGGGCCGCCCGCACCGGGGCAGGGCCCGCCCGGAGAGCGTGTGGACCCTGCTGGAGTCGGCGGCGCCCGAGCTGGGGGAGTGGGCCGCCTACTTCGCCGCCAACTCGGCGAAGCGCGCGGCGGCGCAGGCGGGCGTCACCCGTGCGGTCACCGAGGACTCGGCCCGGGAGCTGCACCGCAGGACGGGTGAGTTCCTCGTGGTCGCCCGCCGGGTGGTGCACGGCGCCGAGCCTGCCCGGCCGGTCACCCGGTGCGATGCACGGCCTCGCGTGCGGAAGCCACGGGCGAGATGATGCGGGGACAGGCCCTGATCGATCACGGCAGGCTGTTCGAGGCGCTGGAAGCGGAGGTGGAGCTGCTCGCCGGGGTCGTGCACGACGCGGCCCTGCCGGTGCCGGTCCGGATGTGTCCTGGATGGACGGTCGGCGAGGTGCTCCGGCACGTCGGCAGTGTCTACCGGCTCGTCGTGGCCTGGTTGCGCGGCGGGCAGCGCCCGCGGGAATGGCAGCGGGAGCCGCGTGCCGGGGAGTCGGTGGAACACTTCTTCCGTTCCGGGTTCGCCGAACTGGCCGGGGTGCTCGCCGCGCACGATCCCGGCGACCCGGCGCCGACCTGGTGGCCCGCCGACCGCACCTACGGGTTCTGGTACCGGCGCATGGCCCACGAGACGGTCGTGCACCGGGTCGACGTACAGGACGCCGCCGGGCTCACGCCCACGGTGGTCGCCGACGACATCGCGATCGACGGCATCGACGAGGCGCTGGCCCTGTGGTTCGGCCACCGGCTGCCGCTGATCGGTCTCACCGGCACCCGCGACGGCCAGGTGGCGGTCCGGTCCGGCGGGCACACGTGGATTGCCAGGGCTGGGCCCACGGAGACCGTCGCGTGGCGATGCTCCGAGGCGGAGGCCGAGCGGGCCGGCGTGACGGTGACGGGCCGACCGCATGACGTCTACCTGTGGTTGTGGGGCCGGAACGTACCCGGCTCGGTGACCTACGACGGCGCCGACGAGGACGCGGCGGGACAACTGTGGGCGCTGATGCGGCTCGCCACCCGGTGAGCGTGCCGGCCGGGCGGGAACGGCTTGTGGGGAAGCAACGCCGTTTCGCCCGGCCCGGGCCGCCGAGTGCTGCGCCCAGGATCGCGAATGCTGCGCCCGGGACCGGGAGTGTTGAGTCTGGGATCGTGAGTGCTGCGCCCGGGACCGGGAGTGTTGCGCCTGGGATCGCGAGTGCTGCGTCCGGGATCGCGAGTGCTGCGACCAGGATCGCCAGGTCCGGGATCGCGTCCCCCGCGTGTGCGGTTCCGCGACCTCGGCCGCGGAACTCGTGAGCGGAGACGGGGCACTCGCGTGCGGGGACGGGGACTCGCGATCAGGAGCCGGAAGGGAGCAGCACCACGCCGTCGTCGTCGGCGTACAGCTGGTCGCCGGGAGTGAAGGTGACTCCCCCGAAGCCGACCGGGACGTCCACCGCCCCGGCGCCCGCCTTGGCGCTCTTCCGTGGGTTGGTGCCGAGCGCCTTGATGCCCAGCGGGAGCGTGGCGAGCATCGCACTGTCGCGGACCGCGCCGTTGAGCACCAGGCCCGCCCAGCCGTTGTCGGCCGCGGCCTTGGCGATCAGGTCGCCGGTGAGGGCGGTGCGTAACGAGCCGCGGCCGTCCACCACGAGGACACGGCCCTCGCCGGGGGAGTTCAGCAGTTCCTTGACGAGCCCGTTGTCCTCGTAGCACGAGATCGTGCGGATCCGGCCGGAGAAGGCGTGCACGGCGCCGAACTGCCGGAACTGGGTGTCGCACACCCGCAGCTGCGCACCATGCTCGTCGACGAGGTCGGCGGTGCTCACGGCGTCGTTCACGGAACGGACCTCCCTGGTTACTGGCGAGTAATACGTGGCCTCGGCAGGACGCTACCGGATGCTCCGGCGCCGTGCCCGGTCACCCGGCTCAGCGTTCCGGAGCAGTTTCTGACGGCTTCTGACAAGGGCGAAACACGGACGCCGCCGACCGGCAACAACGGTCCGCGACCGTGGCGATATGGACATTCTCCGTGCTCACCAGGCGCCGCTTCCGGAACATCCCGGGTCATGGCTGGGATCGGCAAGGGAGGACGCCGCCGTGGTCCCGTGGCGGCTGCGGGTCCGGCTGGCCGACCGGCCCGGCGCACTCGCCCGGATCGCGATCAGGCTCGCCGACCTGGAATGCAACATTCTCGGGCTGACCGTGCTGCCGATCCCCGGCGGCGTGCTGGACGAGATCGTCGTCCGGCCCGCGACCGGCCTCACCCGCGACCTGCTCGCCGAGGCGATCCGCACCGAGGACTGCGAGTGCCTCGGCATCACCGACGCCGACGTGCACGAGCTCGTCGATGTCGCCGCCGCCAGCCTCGCCGCCGCGCGGCGTGCGGTCGCCGACCCGGCGGGGCTGGCCGACGCGGTGCGGGCGGTGCTGGCCGCGGACATCGTGACGGTGGTCCCCGCCGAGGAGGGCAACCCGGGCCGGGACGAGGGTGGGCACCGGACGGTGCTCCCCGCCCCGGACGGGCGGGTGCTCGTGGCCCGCCGCAACTGGGCTCCGTTCGCCCAGCTCGAGCTCGCCAGGGCCGGCGCGCTGCTGGCACTGCTCGACGCGGTGCGCGCCGATCTGTCCCGGCCCGCTGTGGCCACGTGCGCGGACGGCGCCACGATCGTGCTGCGCGAGGGTCGGCCCGCCGACGCGGACGCGGTGCTCGCGCTGCACGGCAGGTGCTCGGCGGCGACGCTGTTCGAGCGGTACCACACCGGCACGCGCTCGATCCCGCGTCGCCGCCTGCACCGGCTGCTCGTGCCGCCGAGGGGGCGGAGCCTGCTGGCCGTCTGCGGGCGGGACGTGCTGGGGATCGGCCAGCTCATTCCCACCGCGGAGCCCGGCGTCGCCGAGCTCTCCCTGCTGGTGGAGGACGCGTGGCAGCGCAACGGCGTCGGCACCGCCCTGCTGCGGCGGCTGGCCGCCCTCGCTGTCGCCCTGGGGCACCGGCAGCTCGTGGCGAACTGCCTGCCCGGCCACGACGGGGTCCACCGGACGGCGGTCCGGGCGGGCCTCGCCGCGGTCCCGGGCGGCGACGGCGGCCTGCGGTTGCCGCTCTGACGGCGCGTCAGCAGGCCACGTCCACGTCGCCGCCCGCCTCGAACGAGACGTGCACGTGGTCGTAGTGGTTGGCGGTGGCGCTGCCGCGGTCCTCCATCATCGACCAGCCACCACCGTCGTTGTACCGCTGGCGCCAGATCACGTAGCTCACCGCGAACTCCGACTGGTGCGCCAGCACGTACTCGGCGAGCGCGTCGCCGGTCGCCGTGTCGACCATGAAGTCGAGGGCGAGCCCGGACGGGTGGTCGCTCGCGCCGGAACGGCTGGCGCGGCCGATGACGGAGTCCACCGCGAACTTACCCAGCAGGTGGTTGCCGACCTGCGCGACATGCGGCTCGGTGCCGTCGAGCGCCGTGGAGCAGGATTCCGGCGGCGGTGGTGGCGGAGGGGTGGGTTTGGGGCTCGGTTTCGGCGCCGGCTTGCGGACCGCCTGCTTGGTGGTCTCGGGTGCCACCGTCGTCGTGGTGGTCGGCCGGGGCTTGGTGGTGCTGGCCGGAGCCTTGGTCGTGGTCGTGGGGCGGGTCGTTGTCGGGCTCGGAGTGGTGGCCGAGTCGATTCCCAGGGCCGCGACGGCGGTGCCACCGTTCTCCTCGAGCTGGCCCAGTCCGCCGGTGATCCACATCGTGAACACCAGCAGGCCCGCGGCACTCGATCCCATTGCTGTCGGTTTTCGCCATGACGGCGTCTTCTTCTTCAGTCGATGTCGACCGGGCATGCGAATTCACACCATCCTCGGGGGAGGGTCTCCCGGCGCCGTGTGTCGGGGGAGGCGCCGGTCGACCGGAAGGCCCGGCCAGGTTACGAAACGGCAACAGAGAAGTCACGGCCGAGGTGGTTTTGAACACAGATCGACTGCGCATTGCGGCCGAACGTGGGACGGCAATTGCGCCGAACGGCGGATTAGGTGATGACGCTGCGTGTGTTCCGGTCTCCCGGAGGGTGAGTGCCGTCCGGTTACCGGCGGGACCAGAACCAGTCGCGCTGCCGGGCCTCCCGCAACGCCGTGCGCTTGCGGTCGGCGGTCAGCCGGTCGAGATAGAGGACGCCGTCGAGGTGGTCGGTCTCGTGCTGCAGACACTGGGCGAGGACATCGTCCCCGGCCACGGTCACCGGCTCGTTCCGCACGTCCACGCCCCGCACCACGGTGTGTTTGGCGCGCCGGGTGGGGAACCACAGTTCCGGCACGGACAGGCAGCCCTCGTCGATCTCGTGGGTCTCCTCGGACAGCTCCACGATCTCGGGGTTCACCACGTAGCCGACCCGGTCACCGACGCGGTAGCTGAACACCCGCAGGCTCACCCCGATCTGCGGGGCGGCGAGACCCGCCCTGCCCGGTGCGTCCACCGTGTCCAGCAGATCGGTGACCAGTGATTCCAGGGACTTGTCGAACCGGGTCACCGGGTCGGCTGGGCTCTTGAGCACCGGGTCGCCGAAGTAGCGCAGCTCGCGCACGGCCATCGTCGAAGATCCTTCCTCCTCTGCCGGCGCAGCCTAGTGGTCCCTTACGTCCGGAGTTGTCGGCAGGAGTCGCCTCGCGACGGACGACATCACCGCGTGTCCCCCATAGCGTCGTCGTCATGTCGTGGAAGCTCGTCGTCGCACTGGCGGCATTCGGTCTCCTCCGGCCGCTGCTGAGCATGGCCGGAGTCCTGGACGCGCTGGGCAAGCCGTGGAGCCCGCTGGCGGCGACCGCGGTGATCGCGGTCGTCTGGGTCGGGGCGGTGGTGTGGGCGCGGCCCGCCCAGCCCGTGCTGACCCTCACCCTCGCCGGGGTGGGTTACGCCGTGCTGGCGGTGTTGCTGAACCTGGCCGCGCAACCGTTGTTCGAGGACGCCCGACTCGTGCCCGGGGCGGGCATGATCGCCATGCTGGTGACGAACGCGTTGTGGGGCGCGGTGCTCGGCGTGGTCGCGTTCGGCATCCTGCGCTGGACCGGGCGCGCGCGCTGAGCCGGGCCGCGCGGCGGCGGCCCGGCCCAGCCGTCACGCGGGCATGCCGGACTCGACGGGAAGCCCCGCGCCGGCCCAGTCCTGGATGCCCTCCCGGTACTTCAGGACCCGCGTGTATCCGAGCCGCTCCAGCCTCGTGGCCACGGCCTGGCTGTTGCCGCACGCGGCGTTGGAGCAGTAGACGGCGATCGTGGCGGCCCGGTCGGGCAGCAGCTCCGCCGCCCGGTTCGCCACCTCGTCCTCGGTCAGTGCCACCGCCCCGGGCAGGTGCTGCTGCTCGTAGTGGCCGCCGCCGAGCGCGTCGACGACCGTCACCGTGCCCGCCTCGATCCGGGCCCGCAGAGCGTCCCGGCTGATCAGTTCGGTCATGTCCCTCTCCCTATCCGGACTACGGTCCGCTTACCGGGGTGACGGTAATCGGACTGTGGTCCGGTTGTCTAGTACGCTCCGGCCATGACCGAGGACCTGCCACCCCCGGCGAGTGGCCCGCCCAGGGAACGCGCGGACGCCGCGCGAAACCGGCTGCGGGTGCTGGAGGCGGCCGCGCGCCTGTTCGCCGAGCACGGCGCCGACGCGGTGACCGTCGACGCGGTGGCGCGGGCCGCCGGAGTGGGCAAGGGCACCGTGTTCCGGCGGTTCGGCGACAAGTCGGGCCTCGTCGCGGCCCTGCTGGACGAACGTGAGCGGAAGCTGCAGCGCGCCGTGCTCTCCGGAGCCCCGCCGCTCGGACCGGGCGCGCCGGCACCCGAGCGTGCCGTCGCCTTCCTCGACGCCTACGCCACCTACCTCGCCGACCACCTCGAGCTGGTGCGGCTCTCCGAGACCGCGTCACCCGGCGCGCGCTACCGCATCGGTGCCTACCGGTTCTGGCACCGGCACCTCGCGTTCCTCTGCGCGGACACGGCCGACCCCGACCACCTCGCGCACCTGCTCCTGGCCGCGGTGGACGCCGACCTCAACACCGCGTTGCGCGCCGAGGGCTACGACTGGTCCCGCATCCGCGCCGGGGTCCGCGAGCTCGCCCGCAGGGCGCTCGGCGGTGGCTGATCACTACGCCCGCAGGCGCAACCCCTTCGGCGTCGCCCGGAACCCGGCCTCGCGCAGCACCTCCGCGAGCGCCGAGGTCAGCGCCTGCTCGCCGTCGGCGCGCTGCACCTGCAGCTGGCCGAGCCAGCCCTCCCGCACCGCGGTCGACAGCGCCTGCGCCGCCGCGCGCAGTGCCGTCTCGTCGTCCGTGAACGACAGCAGTGAACGCCCCCCGCGCTCCACGTACAGCGCCGGCCTGCCGTCGGTGAGCACGACCAGTGCCCCCGCCTTGCGGGCGGGCCGGTGTTTGGTCTCGCCCACCGGCGCCGGCCACGGCAACGCCGCGCCGTAGGGCTGCGCCGGATCACTCGCCGCGAGCACCACCGCGCCCTGGGCCGTCCGGGGCGCGCCCGTGTCGGACAGCGCACGCAGCCGGTCCACCGCGCCCCGCGCGGCGAACTGGGCGGCACCCAGACCCTCGACCACGTACCCGCGGATCACCTGGCCCGAGTCCTCCATCCCGCGCAGGACCTTGTAGATCCCGGAGAAGCCGCCCGTCACCCGCTCGGTGTCGAGCGCGCCCCTGGTCAGCACCCCGTGCCGTTCGAGGAACGCCTCCGTGCGCGCGTGCGTGCGGCGGGTCGGGTCCGCCTCCCGCCCGGGCACCAGCCCCCACCGGCCCGCGACGGTCGGCGGACCCGTCCGGGACGGCATCGCGGGCCTGCCGGCGCGCAGCCGGGCGTAGCGGCCGCGCGGCGCGGAGCGCCTCGGCTTGTGCGCCGCGCCCCGGCCGGAGACCTGGGCCCGCAGCGGGCCCAGCGTGTCGCCGGTGACCAGCCCGGCCCACACCAGCTCCCACAGCGCGGCCACCACGTCCGCATCGGACGGTGCGGTCTCCAGTTCCGGTGTCACGCGGTCGACCAGCTGCCGGAAGAACAGCGCCCCACCACCGTCCAGAGTGGACAGCAGTGCGGTGTGCAGCGGGCTGTCCGGCACCGTCTCCTCCACGTCGGGCAGCAGCAGGTCCGCGACATCGGCCGGAGCGAGCGCGACCCAGCCGTCGCCCCCGGCGAGCGCCCCGCACCCGCACCACGTCACCTCGCCCGCCGTGGTGAGCTCGTCGAGCAGCGCGGGGTAGTAGCCCGGCAGCCGGCTCGGCAGCACCAGCGACTCCAGTGCGCTCGCCGGCAGCGGGGCGCCGGCGAGCTGTTCCACCACGGACAGCACGTCGTCGGCCGTCGGCGCCGACCGCACCCGCCCGCCCACGCCGTGCCACGCGGGCAGGAACCGGCCGAGCGCGGCCTGCTCCACCGGCTCGACCTCGGCCCGCAGCCGGGCCAGCGACGCCCGGCGCAGCCGCCGCAACACGGCCGCGTCGCAGTACTCCACCCCCGGTTCGTCCGGGTCCGGGCTGAGCTCGCCGCGGACCAGCCTGCCCTCCGCGGTCAGCCGGTCCAGCACCCCGGTGACCACGGCCGTGCCCAGGCCGAACCGCCCTGCCGCCCGCTTGGCGGGGAACGGCCCCCGCGTCCTGGCGTAGCGGGTCAGCAGGTCGCCCAGCGGGTCGGGAACCGGCTCGGTGAACGCCTCGGGCACCCCGACGGGCAGCGCGGCACCCAGCGCGTCGCGGATCCGGCCCGCGTCCTCGATGGCCAGATGGCGGTCCTCCCCGGCGATGCGCACGACGATCGCGCGGCGCTGCGCCACCAGCTCGTCGAGCCACTCCGGGGCGACGCCGCGCTCGGCGGCCTCGGCGGTGGTCAGGTCGCCGAGGAACTTCAGCAGATCCGCCGTGTCCTCAGGGCCCCGCGCGTGCCGCTCGGGATCCAGGCGCTGCAGGGTGCGCTCCACCCCGGCCACCACGTCGGCGTCCAGCAGCTCGCGGATCGCCTCGGTGCCGAGCAGCTCGGCGAGCAGCGCGGAGTCCAGCGACAGCGCCGCCGCCCTGCGCTCGGCGAGCGGGGCGTCCGTCTCGTACAGGAACATGCCGACGTAGCCGAACAGCAGGCTGCTCGCGAACGGTGAGGCCGCCTGGGTCTCGACCTCGACGACCCGCACCCGCCGGGCCCGCACGTCGGCCATCAGCTCGCGGAGGCCGCCGACGTCGTAGACGTCCTGCAGGCACTCCCGCATGGCCTCCAGCACCACGGGGAAGCGTTCGTACTTCGCCGCCACCGACAGCAGCTGGGACGCCCGCTGCCGCTGCTGCCACAGCGGCGTCCTGCGGCGCGGGTCCCGGCGCGGCAGCAGCAGCGAGCGGGCCGCGCACTCCCGGAACCGGGCGGCGAACAGCGCGGAGCCGCCCACCTCGGCCACGATGAGCTGCTCCACCTCGTCCGGGTCGAGCACGACGTCGTCGGTGCCGACGAGCACGTCGCCGCCCTCGGCGTCGAGCGCGTCGGGCAGCCGCAGCACGATGCCGTCGTCGGAGTGGGCGACCTGCGCGTCGACGCCGCGCCGCTCCCGCAGCCGCGCGGCGACGGCCAGCGCCCACGGCGCGTTGACCTGTGCGCCGAACGGGGAGTGCAGCACCACCCGCCAGTCGCCGAGCTCGTCCCGGAAGCGCTCCAGCAGCACGGTGCGGTCGGTCGGCACATGCCGCGTCGTCTGCCGCTGCTCCTCGAGATAGGCCAGCAGGTTGGTGCTCGCGCGCTCGTCCAGCCCGGCCGCCGCGGCCCTGGCCGCTGCCTGCTCGCTGTCCGCTGAGGACAGTTCACGCAGGAACGCGCCGAGTGCCCTGCCGAGCTCCAGCGGGCGACCCGGAGCGTCCCCCTTCCAGAACGGCATCCGCGCCGGCTCGCCCGGCGCGGGCACGACGATCACGCGGTCGTGCGTGATGTCGGTGATCCGCCAGGTCGACGTGCCCAGCAGGATCGTGTCGCCGACCCGGGACTCGTAGACCATCTCCTCGTCGAGCTCGCCGACCCGCGACCCCGGCCTGCCCTCCTCGCCCGGGGTCATGACCGTGAACAGTCCCCGGTCCGGAATGGTGCCGCCCGAGGTGACCGCGAGCCGCTGCGCACCGGGACGGCCGCGCAGCTCACCGGTCACCCGGTCCCAGGTGATCCGGGCGCGCAGCTCGCCGAACTCCTCGCTCGGGTAGCGCCCGGCGAGCATGTCGAGCACCGCGTGCAGCGCGTCGTCGGGCAGCGCGGCGAACGGCGCCGCCCTGCGGACCGTGGCCGCGAGGTCGGCGACCGTGCGGGGCTCCAGCGCGACCATCGCGACGACGTGCTGGGCCAGCACGTCGAGCGGGTTGCGCGGGTAGCGGACCGCCTCGATCGCGCCCGCCGCCATCCGCTCGGCCACCACCGCGCACGACACCAGGTCACCGCGGAACTTGGGGAACATCACGCCGCTGGAGACCGCCCCGACGTGGTGCCCGGCGCGCCCGACGCGTTGCAGCCCGGACGCGACCGTGGGCGGTGCCTCGACCTGGACCACGAGGTCGACGGCTCCCATGTCGATGCCCAGCTCCAGCGAGGACGTGGCGACCACGCAGGGCAACCTGCCCGACTTGAGCTCCTCCTCCACCCGCGTGCGCTGCTCGCGGGACATCGAGCCGTGGTGGGCCTTCGCGACCGAGGTGGGCGCGCCGGTGGTGGCGCCCGACCCGCCGATCGCCTCGGCGGGGAACTCCTGGCCCGGCTCCAGCTCGGTCCGCTCGGCGGCCAGCTCGTTGAGCCGGGCGGTGAGCCGCTCGGCGAGCCGCCGGGAGTTGGCGAACACGATCGTGGAGCGGTGGGCGCGGATCAGCTCCAGCACGCGCTCCTCGACCGCGGGCCAGATCGACGGCCTGCGCACCGTGCCCCCGGCGACCTCCTCCCGCGTGCCGATGCCGCCCTCGGACGGCGGCGCGGGCGCCGGGGAGTCGAACGGGGAGGCGGTCACCCTCGGCGCGGTGAGGTCGGCCATGTCCTCCACCGGCACCTCGACCGTGACCCGCACGGTCTTGGCCGACTCCGGCCGCACCACGCGCACCGGCCTGCCACCGGCCAGGAACGCGCTGACCTCGTCGACGGGACGCACCGTGGCCGACAGCCCGATCCGCTGCGCGGGCCGCGGCAACAGCTCGTCGAGCCGCTCCAGCGACAGCGCCAGATGCGCGCCCCGCTTGCCGCCCGCGACGGCGTGCACCTCGTCCACGATCACCGTCTCGACACCGCGCAGCGACTCCCGCGCCGCCGAGGTGAGCAGGAGGAACAGCGACTCGGGCGTGGTCACCAGCACGTCGGGCGGGGTGCGGGCGAACGAGCGCCGCTCGGCGGGCGTCGTGTCACCGGTGCGCATGCCGACCGTGATGTCCGGAGCCGCCAGGCCCAGCCGCCGCGCCGCCTGCGAGATGCCGGCGAGCGGGGCCCGCAGGTTGCGCTGGACGTCCACGGCGAGCGCCTTCAGCGGCGACACGTACAGCACCCGGCAGCGCCTGCCCGGGTCGGCGGGCGGTGGCGCCACGGCGAGCCGGTCGAGCGCCCACAGGAACGCGGCGAGGGTCTTGCCCGATCCGGTGGGCGCCACCACGAGGGCGTGCTCGCCGGCGTGCGCGGCCCGCCAGGCGCCCTCCTGGGCACCCGTGGGCGCGGCGAAGGCCCCCGCGAACCAGTCCCTGGTGGCGGGGGAGAACAGGTCGAGCACGGTGTCGCCCACGTCTCCATCATGCGTGCCCGCACCGACAGTCTCCGCGTGACCCCGGCCGGGAATCCGCCGGTCGCGTCCCTGCCGCGGCCGGGACCGTGACAACATCGGCGCGAGCTTCGGCACTCGAGGAGGGGGAGCTGTGCGGATCCTGTCGGTGGACCTCGGCACGTCCAACACCGTCGCGGTGCTGTCCGCACACGGCCGCCCGCCGCGGGTCGTGGAGGTCGACGGGTCCGCGACCATGCCCTCCGCCGTGTTCGCGGGCGAGGACGGCACGCTCGTGGTCGGCCGGGAAGCCGAGCGCAGGGCCCGCCTCGACCCGACGCGGTTCGAGCCCAACCCGAAGCGCCGCGTCGACGAGCAGACGCTCCTGCTCGGTGACGACGTCGTGCCGGTCAACGAGGCACTGGCCGCGGTGCTGCGCCGCGTGCTGGACGAGACGCGCAGGCAGCTGGGCGGCGAGGCGCCCGAGGAGGTGCGGCTGACCCATCCCGCGCAGTGGGGACCGCTGCGCCGCAACGTGCTGCTCACCGCCGCGCGGCTGGCGGGGACGGGCGGTCCCGCCACCCTGGTGCCGGAGCCGGTGGCGGCCGCGGCGCACTTCGCGTCGTTCCCCGGCAAGGCGCTGGGGCGGGGACAGGCGCTGGCGGTCTACGACCTCGGCGCGGGCACGTTCGACGTCGCCGTCGTCGGCGCCACCCAGGACGGGTACACCGTGCTTGCCGAGGACGGCCTGCCCGACCTCGGCGGGCTGGACGTCGACCAGGCGCTGCTCGTGCACGTCGGCAGGGAGGTCTCCCACCGTGACCCGCAGCGCTGGCAGCGGCTGCTCCGCCCGGAGACGACGGCCGACCGCCGCACCCGGCGCGCGCTGCAGGAGGACGTGAAGGCCGCCAAGGAGGCGCTGTCCCGGCACCCGCAGACCGAGGTGCCCATGCCGGAGCCGTTCACCGACGTGCTCGTCACCAGGGCGGAGCTGGAGGCGCTCGTGCGGCCCGCGATGCTGCGCAGCGTCGAGCTGCTCGCGCGCACGGTCCGCTCGGCGGGGCTCACGCCCGACCGGCTCGCCGGGATCTACCTCGTCGGAGGGTCGAGCAGGCTGCCCCTGGTCGCCACGATGATCGCGGAGAAGCTCGGCGTCGTCCCGGTCAGTCTCGACCAGCCCGAGACCGCGGTCGCGCTCGGCGCGCACCATGTCGCCGCCGACGGCGTCAGCCTGCGCACGCGGCACGTCGAGGGCCAGGTCGCGGCCACCGGCGCGGCCGCGGGCAGCGCTCCCGCGGCGCATCCGGTGCGGCCCGCGCCGAACGCTCCCCGCTACCCCGCACCGAGCCATTACCAGGGTGCTCCCGCGTACCCGCCGGGCGGTCCGCAGCCGCCGGCGCCCGGCTACGCGGCCTATCCCCGGGTGCCCGAGCGGAGCGTGGCCCGGCGCCGCAGGTGGCCGTTCGTGGCGGCCGCCGTGGCGGCGGTGGCCCTGCTCGGCGGCGGTGCGGCGGTGTACCTCGCCGCGTCGGCCTCCTCGGTCACCACGTACCCGGCCGCCGAGTGCCGGGAGCCGGGACCGGCCGACGCGCAGGGCTTCACCGGGTGCCTGCGGCAGCTCGCGGGCGACGTCGCCGAGGCGGGGCAGTGCGGGCCGGGCATGGGCACCGGTCCCGCGGCCGCCGCGAACGCCGCCGAGCTCGGCGTGACGGTGACGTGCCCGGCGCCGGGGCTGGCCGGGGCGCAGATCACCTACCTGCACGGGACGTCCGCCGACACGCTGGAGCGGTACACCGACGGCCTGCTCAACCGGACTGGCGGCGATCAGGTGCGGGCGCGGTGGCGGGGCAACGCGCTGGAGGGCAGGTACTCGGCGGCGGCGGGCCGCACCTCGTCGGTACTCGTGTTCTCGGTCGACGACCGGCCACTGGCCGGGTTCGTCTACCAGGTCGACGTCACCGGGCAGGGCGAGTCGGCGACGCCGTCGGAGCTGGCCGACTACTTCGAGCGCCACGTCCAGCCCGGTGAGTAGTACGGACGGCCAGGACGGCCAGGACGGCCGAGGTCACTTCCTGCGGTTGCGGTTGCGGATGCCGAACACGAGCACCAGCAGCGCACCGGTGACCGAGGCGATCGCGGCGAGCGTCAGCGCCGTGGATCCGAGATCCGAGAGGTCCTGTGCGAGCAGCATGCCCTCACGGTACGGACAACCGCCTGGCTACGCTGGCGCCAATGCGGATCACGGAGTTTCGGCGGCGGATGGCGGAGGAGTTCGGGCAGGCCCGGGCCGAGATGCTGGCCAAGGACCACGTCCTGAGCGGGCTCGGCGGCCGCACCGTCGAGCAGGCCCTCGCCGGGGGCGTTCCCGCGAAGGAGATCTGGCAGCAGGTCTGCGCGGAGTTCCACATCCCGCCGGAGCGGCGCTGAGCTCGCCCGGCGTGTCGGCTTCGACCTCGAACACACGTTCGGCTATCGTGTTGTCCACACCGGGGTCGTCTGTCCACAGATTCCGGGCGGACCCGCGAAGTGTCGGACCCCGCCCCTAACGTCGGACCCAACAGCTCACAACTGCTACAGCCAACGAGGTGGATTCCATGCCAGCAGCACCGGACAAGGGCAAGGCGCTGGAACTGGCCCTTGCCCAGATCGACAAGCAGTACGGCAAGGGTTCGGTGATGCGCCTGGGGGAGGAGACCCGCGCGCCGATCGAGGTGATCCCGACGGGGGCCATCGCGCTCGACATCGCGCTGGGCATCGGGGGCCTGCCGCGCGGGCGGGTCGTCGAGATCTACGGCCCGGAGTCCTCCGGTAAGACCACGGTCGCGCTGCACGCCGTCGCCAACGCGCAGCGGGCGGGCGGCATCGCCGCGTTCATCGACGCCGAGCACGCGCTCGACCCCGAGTACGCCAAGACGCTCGGGGTGGACACCGACGCGCTGCTGGTCTCCCAGCCGGACACCGGTGAGCAGGCGCTGGAGATCGCGGACATGCTGATCCGCTCCGGCGCGCTCGACATCGTCGTGATCGACTCGGTCGCCGCGCTCGTGCCCCGCGCCGAGATCGAGGGCGAGATGGGCGACTCCCACGTGGGTCTGCAGGCCCGCCTGATGAGCCAGGCGCTGCGCAAGATCACCGGTGCGCTGCACAACTCCGGCACCACCGCCATCTTCATCAACCAGCTGCGCGAGAAGGTCGGCGTGATGTTCGGCTCGCCGGAGACCACCACGGGTGGCAAGGCGCTGAAGTTCTACGCCTCGGTGCGGCTGGACGTCCGCCGGATCGAGACGCTGAAGGACGGCGGCGAGCCGGTCGGCAACCGCACCCGGGTGAAGGTCGTGAAGAACAAGGTCGCGCCGCCGTTCAAGCAGGCGGAGTTCGACATCCTCTACGGCGTCGGCGTGTCCAGGGAGGGTTCGCTCATCGACATGGGCGTGGACCAGGGCATCCTGCGCAAGTCCGGGGCCTGGTACACGTACGAGGGCGACCAGCTCGGGCAGGGCAAGGAGAACGCGCGGAAGTTCCTGCGCGACAACCCCGACATCGCCAACGAGATCGAGAAGCGCATCAAGGAGAAGCTCGGCATCGGCGCCCAGGTCGACGCCGACGAGACCGTGCCGGCGCCGGTCGACTTCTAGCCCGCGTGTCCGCACCGTCCACCGGCGAGGGTGAGCCGCGGGGCCGTTCCCGGAAGCGTGATCCCGCCGAGCTGCCGCCTGAGGAGGCGTGGAAGAAGGCCAAGGAGATCTGCTTCGATCTCCTGGCCGTCCGGGCGCGTCCGAAGGAGGAGCTCCGGCAGGCGCTGCGGCGCAAGGGTTTCGACGACGAGCTCGCCGAGCGGCTGCTGGGCAAGCTCGACGACGCGGGACTCGTGGACGACGCCGCGTTCGCCGAGCTCTGGGTGCGTTCCCGCCACCAGTACCAGGGCCTGGCGCGGCGCGCTCTCGTCGCGGAGCTCAAGCGCAAGGGCGTCGACGGCGCGGTCGCGGCACAGGCGGCCGAGGAGGTCGACCGCGAGGCGGAGGAGGAGCGGGCCAGGGCGCTGGTCCGCAAACGCCTGCGGGCCATGACGGGTGTGGACGAGCAGACCGCCATCCGGCGGCTGCTCGGCATGCTCGGCCGCAAGGGCTACCCGCAGGGCCTCGCGTACACGGTGATCCGCGAGGAGCTCCGCGCCGCGGGCTCCGAGTCGACGCTCCTCGACGACGCCGTACCCGACTGACCGCTCCCGCACGCGGCACCGCGAGTGCTGTGCTCACGTACGCGAGTGCTGTGCTCACGCACGCGAGTGCTGCGCTCACGCAGGTGAGTGCCGCGCTCTGGTTCGCGAGTGCTGCGCTCACGTACGCGAGTGCCGCGCTCTGGTTCGCGAGTGCCGCGCCCACGCAGGTGAGTGCTGCGTTCAGGCTCGCGAGTGCCGCGTTCGGTGCCGTGAGCGCCGTATCGGCCCCGTGCGCTCGCAAGCGCGCGCGGCCCCGTTCTCCCTCCGTTCCCGGACGTGCCACTCGCGGTGCTGGGCGGGGGACTCGCAGTCAGCGGGGGCCCGCGCGTGCGGCGGTGGCCACCAGCAGGCGCGTCGCCGCGGCGCAGGCCTCGTCGGTGATGACGTGCTCGGTACCCGGGTCGATCCGCAGGTCGACGTCGGCGCCCGCGCGGCGCAGCAGCTCCGCCGTCTCCCGGACCCGGTGACTGGGCACCCACGGGTCGTCCTCGACGCTGCGCACTACGGCGGGCACCCCGCGCAGCGGCGTCCCGGCCGGCGGCGGCAGCGGATCCGGTCCCACGTGGCCGCCGGTGCACAGCACCAGCCCGGCGAACCGCCGCGGTGCCGTCAGCACGTGGTGAGCCAGCAGGCAGGCACCCTGCGAAAAGCCCCACGGCACCACGCGCTCGGGCGGGAAGCCCGCCCCGGCCAGTGCGGCGAGGTACCCGTCGACCGTGGCCAGCGACTCGTCCAGATCCGGCTGGTTGCTCGCGAGCGGCTCCAGGAACGGCCGCGGGTACCACGTGTTGCCCTCGGCCTCGGGCGCGTAGAAGCGCACCGGCGCCGCGCCGAACCGCCGCGCCGTCTCCCGCAGGAACGAGGGCCCCTGCGCGCGCCCGTGCACGGCGAGCACGGCGAGCGCCGCGTCCCCGGCGTCGACGCCCCACTGCGTCACCGGCAGTCCGTCCCTCCGCTGCGTGCTCATGTCAGCGCCGCCGCGTCGCCGAGCGCGTACCAGGACCGGTCCCGGTACACCAGCGGCGGACCCGTCCGCACGCCGAGGCCCACCTGCTCGACCCGCACGATCACCACCGTCGCGTCGCCCGCCGCCACCCGGTCGGCGACCGGGCCGCGCAGCCAGCTGTCCACCCCGAACAGCAACGGCTCCCCGGTCGGCAGCCGGGTCCACCGCACCGGAGCCGCGAACCGGTCGATCCCGCCCGTCGCGAACCGCCTTGCCAGGTCGAGCCCGCCCGCCCCGAGCAGGTGCACGACGACGCTGCCTGCCCGGGTGAGGCACGGTGCCGCCGAGGACCGCGCCGAAACGGAGAACGCCAGCAGCGCGGGCTCCGCGGACACCGAGACCACCGACGTGGCCGTGAGTCCCGCCGGGCCGGTGCCGTCGTCCGCCGTGACGACCGCGACGCCCGCCGGGTGGTTGCGGAAGGCCGCCCGGAACCTCTCGGCCACTCCGTGCCTCCGCGCCGACACGGCACGCGTCACTCCTGCTCCCGCAGGTCCAGGAACACCCACCGCGATCGCGGAGCCAGCCCGCTGAGCCACCTGCCGCAGTTCTGCAGCACCACCGGGCTGGACGTGACGTGCTGCGTGCCTGAGTGCAGGTCGCGGAGGTACCGCTGGAGTGGCCCCCGCCGCAGTGCGGCCGTCGCCGCCCACTTGTGCACGGTCTGGCCGACGGCGTGGACGGACCACGTCGTGTTGTTGAGCATCAGCCTGGTCACCGTCTCCTGCTCGGTGTCCAGCAGCCGTCCGGCGCCGAGCGTGGCCTCGTTGTCCGCCCAGACGTCCATGGCCCAGGCCCGGGCCGAGCGGAGCTTGCTTTCCGCGTCGGCGTACTCGGCGTGGAACTGCTGGGTGTCCACCGCCGCGTTCGGCGTGCCGGTCTTCTTCCCGGCCAGTGCCTTCAGCTCGTCCAGCAACCTGCGGCCCACCCCGAGCGCCCAGCCGGTGTGGCACACCCCGGCCATGTTCGCCAGGCCCATGCGGTAGAGGGCCCCGCCGTGCCGCGCCTCCATCGTCGCGATCTCGTAGACATGGCTGTCCGGGACGAACCGCTCGGCGCACGTGTAGTCGATGCTGCCGGTCGCACGCAGGCCCAGCACGTCCCAGTTGTCGATCAGCGTCGTCTGCTCCTTGGGCAGGGTGAACACCAGGGCCTGGCCGGTCTCCGCGCAGAACGCGGCCGTGTGGACGTGTGTGGCGTGCGCGATGCCGGACGCGAAGTGCCAGTGGCCGGTGATCCGGTAGCCGCCTTCGACCCGCTCGGCCGTGCCGAGCTTGGTGCCCTGTCCCGCGATCAGCGCGTGCCTGCCGTTCGGCACGTCGGGGAACAGGTCGCGGGCCGCCACCTCGCCCAGGTAGGCGGCCGTCGTGCCGGTGACCATCTGCAGGGCCATGAAGGTCCAGCCCGCCGAGGCGTCGGCGGCCGAGATCCGCGCGATCGTCTCGATCACCTGGCGCGGGGAGAACTCGTACCCACCGAGCTCGCGGGGGATGCCGACCCGGAACGCGCCGGTGTCCCACAGTGCCCGCACGGAGGACTCCGCGAGGCGGCCCAGCTCCTCGCTCTCCTCGGCGTCGTCCGCCAGCAGCGGGGCGATGCCGTCCAGCCGGTCCAGCAGGGCGTCGAACTCGTCGCTGACGTGCAGACCGGGCGCATCCGCCCGGCCCGTCGTCGCTGTCTCCGTGGCCGTCACGGTCGATCCCTCCTCAGTGGTCGGTGATCCAGTGCAGGACCGGCTGGATGGTCCGGTCGGAGTTCGCCTCGAAGATCAGGCCGTGCCCGTTGCCGGTGACCCCGTGCTCGGGCAGCGGAACGTGCTCGGCGTCGGCACCCGCCGTGCGCAGGAAGGTGGTGACGTCGGGGGCGAACGTGGCGAACGCGGAGGCGCCGCCGCTGAAGACGGCGACCGGTTTCCCGGTGAGGGCGGGAACGCGCAGGCTCGCCGGGTCGGCACGTTCGGCCTCCTCCGGAGTCGCCCGGTCCGGCGCGTAGGTGATCCGGTGCGCGGTGAGCCCCCAGTCGAGCCTGCCCAGGCCAGGGAAGTCCGCGAAGGCCGGGCCGATCGGCTCGATCGCGGCGATCGCGACCACCGAGCCGGGGCGGGCGTCGGCGACCAGCCAGCCGGCCGGAGCCCCGGCGGAGTGCGTGACCAGCACCGCGGGGCCGGTGCGGTCCAGCAGCCGGGCGAGCCGGTCGGCGTCCATCCGCTGTGACTCCGCCAGGTCGGCGGGCAACGGGCCCATCGGGCACACGAGCTGATCGAGCTCACCGGCTTCGACGTCGCGGCCGTATGTCCACTGTGTCTGGACGGCGCTCGCCTCGTCCGGCAGGAAAAGCTGTCGCGCCGCCTCGTAGGGGAACGGGGCGCCCATCGGGCCGACGACGTCCGGGTGGTACGGGGAACGGCCGTGCCCGCAGCGGTCCACGACGTACACGGCGAAGCCCGCCTCGACGAACCGGGTGGCCCAGCCCGGCCGCCCGTCCGGAGTGCCCGTCCAGTCGGTGCCCTGCCCGCCACCACCGTGCACGAGCACGAGCGGGTGCGGGCGGACCGGCTCCGGTGGCGCCTCCCACTGCACGAACATCGGCGCGCGCTGGACGGTGCCCTGCCCGGTGGCCACCCGCTCGCCGGGGATCCAGAACTGGCCACGCCTGCTGCGGAGCTCGTACCCGCCGGTCAGGTGCGGTGCCGTCAGCGCCGGTTGTGCCGTCATGGTGCCGCCTGGTCCACGCTGATCGGTTCGAGCCTGCGGAAGATCTCCGCGCGCCGGTGCTCGAACTGCTCCGGCAGCTGGAACCGGGTGCCCAGTTCCTTCGGCGACTCGTCGCAGTCCCAGCCGCCGCCGGCATGGGTGACGGCGAGCTCGAACAGCGCGCCGCCGGGGGTGCGGACGTAGACGCTCTTGAAGTACTTGCGGTCCTTGACCTCGGAGATGTCGGTGTAGCCCCGGCCCTCGATCTCGAAACGCAGCTCCCGCTGGTTCTCCAGCGTGCTCGCGTTCCAGGCGAAGTGGTGGATGGTGCCCGCACCGAAGCCCCAGGTGCCCTGGTCCTCCGCACGGTTGACGGTGAGCTCCAGCGCGTTGCCGTACTTCTGCTCGCCGATCCGGAGCGCGGCCCGGTCACCTTCCTCCAGCGGCTCGCCGTGCGCGGAGAAGGTGTCTCCGGCGAACTCGACCATGCGATCGAGTGTCCCGACGTGCACCCCGACACCGTGCAGGCCGCGGACGGCGTGCTCGGGCGGGACGCCGTGGCCGGGGTGCCCCGCGCGTTCGTCGCCGGTGTTGCCCACGAGGACGTACTCGATCCCGCACGGGTGCCGGAAGGCGAGCCTGCGCTCCCCGAAGACCTCGACGTTCTCGACGTCCACGTCGTGCTCGGTCAGCCGCCGGTGCCAGAAGTCCATCGACTCGTGCGGGACGGACAGCAGCACCTCCCGCGCCTGGTTGGTGCCGCGCCTGCCGAAGAACCCGGCCTGGGCCCACGGGAACGTCGTGACGACGCTGGACGGGTCGCCGTTGGCGTTGGAGTAGTACAGGTGGTAGATCGGCAGGGAACCGTCGAACAGCACGGTGCGCTTGATCAGCCGCATGCCGAGGACCTTGACGTGGAAGTCCACGTCCTCCTGCGCTCCCGCGACGGACAGGGTCAGGTGGTGCGAACCCTCGACGTAAGCCATGGCGTGCCTCCAGGTCAGGCGCGAACTGCTGTGGCCATGACGCTAGGAAGGCCCGGCCGGAGCGCGCATCCCGCCGCCGCGCACGGGTCTGTCGGTTACGCGCACGGTTGACCGGGAGTGACGTGCGCCACCATGATGGAGCGCGCGGTGCCGACGCCTTGGAGATGACGATGACGTCACTCGTGAACGGCCTGCTGGCCGGCGAACTGGCCGATCCCGGTCGGGGCAGGGAAATCGCGTTCGACTCGTGGAAGAACGTCGTCGAGCGCACGATCCTCCGGTTCCGCTTCGACTGCGAGCGCCCGCAGGCCTTCCGCGGCACGGTGCACCGCCGCTCACTGGCCGGTGTGGACTTCGTCGGCATGACCTCGGAGCGGCACGGCGCCTACCGCACGGCGGAGACGATCACCTCCGACGACGCGGGCTGCTACGTGATGACCCTGCAGCTGTCCGGCGAGTTCCGGATGTCGCAGCACGAGCGGACCGCGGTGCTGAGACCCGGCTCGTTCGCGCTCTACGACTCGTCGGTCCCCACCGTGCTGGTGTCCAGCGACGACTACCGGTCGGTGTGCATCAAGTTCGCCAAGGACTGGCTCGGCCCGCGCGGCGCGGAACCCTTCTCGGAGCTCACCGCGACCGCGTTCGACGCCGAGGACGGCCTGCCGTCGATCGTGTGGACGATGGTGCTCGGCCTCGGCCGCAGCCTGCACACGCTCGGCGCCGAGGGGCCGCTCGCCGTGCGCAACCTGATGGACCTGGTGACGGCCATGTTGCGGGCGGAGCTCGGCAGGCGCGGACCGCCCGCGACCGAGCGGCGGGAGGCGCTGCTGCGCCGGGTGCGCGAGTACATCGACGCGCGGCTGCCCGATCCGGCCCTCAGCCCCACGGGGATCGCGGCCGCGCACTACATCTCTCCCCGGCTGCTGCACCAGCTGTTCGAGGGCAGCGGCTGGACGGTCGGCGCATGGATCCGGGCGCGCCGCGTCGAGCTGTGCAGGCGCGACCTGGCCGACCCGCTGCAGGCCGGCGTCCCGGTCGCCGCGATCGGCCTGCGGCACGGTTTCAAGGGGGCGTCCCACTTCGGCGAGGTGTTCAAACGCGAGGTCGGCCGGACGCCGGCGGAGTTCCGGCGCGAAGCGCTCGCCCGGTTCCCCGGCTGAGTGCCCTGGGCACCGCCGCGGTCAGTCGACGCCGAGCGGTTCCGGGCTGCCGTCCGGGGCGAGGCGGCACGTCCGGACCACGGTGCCCACCGGCTCGCGCACCCACCACGCGCCGGTCTCCCCGCGCTCGCGCGGCGTCGTGTACCGGTAGTGGAACAGCCTCGCCCGGACGAACGCCGGTGGCGAGTCCGGGAACGGGTCATGGCGGAACAGCGTGCGCACCGCGCGGTCGCCGGCCAGCAGCTTGCCGACCAGCGCGGGCAGCCACCCTGCCGCGTACCGCGACGACAGCGCGGCGAACCACAGCTGCCAGTCCAGCCGCAGGTGGTACGGCGCGATCTGCGGCGGGCGCCGGTACGGGTCCCCCGGCTTGCCCTTGAGCTCGTACTCCCGCCACTCGGTGTCCGGGGTGATCTCCTCGTCCGCGGTGCCCTCGAGGATCACCTCGTGCCGTTCGCGGGTGACGCTGCCGAACGCGCCGTAGGTGTTGGCGAGGTGCAGCCGGTTGAAGCTGTAGTTCATGAGCTGACTCCGGCCGAGCAGGTTGCGCACCGGCCAGTAGCTCAGCACCACCATCGCCGCGGCCATCGCGAGCACGAGGCCGACGTACCACGCCGGAGCCGGGGCCGGCTCGGGGTGCGGAACCGGCAGCAGGCTCCCGTCGACGGCGGCCACCGCGAGCGTGATCGTGATGACGTTGAGCCAGGCGAAGTTGCCGCTGAGCACCAGCCAGCCCTGCGTGACGACGACGATGCCCGCCGCCACCGTCGCCACGGGCTGCGGGGCGAACAGCGCGAACGGCACCACCAGCTGCGCGGCGTGGTTCGCCAGCACCTCCACCTTGTGCAGTGGTCCCGGCAGGTGGTGGAAGTACCAGCTCAGTGGCCCGGGCATGGGCTGGGTCTCGTGGTGGTAGCGCAGGCAGGTCAGGTCCCGCCAGCACGGGTCGCCGCGCATCTTGATCAACCCGGCGCCGAACTCCACCCGGAACAGCAGCCACAACAGCAGCAACAGCACCGGCACCGGCGGCGCGACGCTCGCGGGCCCGAGGAAGATGGCGAGGAAGCCGGTCTCCAGCAGCAGGGACTCCCAGCCGAAGGAGTACCAGAGCTGGCCCACGTTGACGATCGACAGGTACAGCACCCACGGCACGGCCCACACCAGCAGGTTCGCCCACACCGGCAGCGGGTCGGCCGCGCCGAGCAGCAGGGCGGCCGACGTGGCCGCGCCGGTCCACGCGACGGCGGCGAAGAACCGGTCCGAGTAGTGCCAGTGGAACAGGCTCGGCGACTCCCGGAACGGCACCCGCCGCACGAAACGGGAGATGGGCAGCAGCCCCCGCTCCCCGAGCAGGGCGCGGAACTGGTTCGCGGCGGCCACGAACGCGAGCAGGTAGATCGCGGCCAGCATCCGCTGGAAGACCAGCCGTGAGCTCCAGTAGTCCGGGTCCGTGAACCAGTCCCAGCTCACCGTGCAGTGTGCTCCCGTGTCCTTGCGCGAGGCACTACCGCTCGAGCGCCGCGGCCTCCTTCGCGAGCGTCTCCACCCGGCCGAAGTCCCGAGCGGCCAGTGCGTCCTTGGGCGTCAACCAGGATCCACCCACGCAACCGACGTTCGCCAGCCGGAGGTACTCCGGTGCGGACGCGGGGGTGATGCCCCCGGTCGGGCAGAACCGCAGCCCCGGCAGCGGTCCCGCGATCGCGCGCAGCGCGGCCGCGCCGCCGCTCGCCTCCGCCGGGAAGAACTTCAACGCGTCCAGGCCGCGTTCCGCGAGCCGCATGGCCTCGGACACGGTGGCCGCGCCGGGCAGGAAGGGCAGCCCGGTGTCGAACGCGGCGTCGAGCACCGCGTCGGTCACTCCTGGAGTGACGAGGAACCGGGCGCCCGCCCCGGCCGCCTGCCGCGCGTGCTCCGGCCTGGTCACGGTGCCCGCGCCCACCACGACCTCGGGGACCTCGGCGGCGACCCGTCGGATCGACTCGAGCGCCGCCGGGGTGCGCAACGTCAGCTCGACGACGCCGATGCCGCCCGCGTGCAGCGCCCGCGCCACCGGCACGGCGTGCTCGGCGTCGTCCAGCACCACCACCGGCAGCACCGGCGACAGCTCCAGCAGCTCGGATCCGGTCGTCACTGGGCACCTCCTGCACCGACCTCGGCGGGCACGCCGAAGTGTTCCGGGGTCATCGGGCCGAACACGCTCGCACCGAGATCGGCGGGACCGACGGCCCGGCGCAGCGCGGCGAACAGCTCGCGGCCCGTGCCCGCCCACGCGGCCTCGTCCGGCGGCGCGTCCCCGGGCTCGCGTTCCGCGAGCTCGGCCGCGTCGACCAGCACGTCCAGCTCCCCGGTGGTCGCGTCCAGCCGCACGACGTCGCCGTCGGCGATCCGGCCCAGCGGCCCGCCCGCCGCCGCCTCCGGTGTCACCTGGATGGCCGAGGGTACCTTGCCGGACGCGCCGGACATCCGCCCGTCGGTGACCAGCGCGACGCGGTGTCCCCGGTCCATCAGCACGCCCAGGGCCGGCGTCAGCCCGTGCAGCTCCGGCATGCCGTTCGCGCGCGGGCCCTGCTGGCGGACCACCACCACGACGTCGCGGTCGAGCTCGCCCGCCCGGAAGGCGCGGTCGAACTGCGCCTGCGTGGTGAACACGCGGGCGGGTGCGCTGACGACCCGGTTCTCCGGCTCGACGGCCGACACCTTGGTGACCGCGCGGCCGAGGTTGCCGCGCAGCATCCGCAGGCCGCCGTCCGGCGCGAACGGGCGCTCGACCGGCCGCAGCACGTCCTCGTCGAGGGAGCGGGCGGGCACCTCGCGCCACTCGAGCCCGCCGTCGCCGAGGATCGGCTCGCTGCGGTAGCGGTGCAGGCCCTCGCCCGCCACCGTGCGCACGTCCTCGTGCAGCAGCCCGGCGTCGAGCAGGGAGCCGACGAGCACCTGCACGCCACCCGCCGCGTGGAAGTGGTTGATGTCCGCGCTGCCGTTCGGGTACACGCGGGCGAGCAGCGGCACCACCGCCGAGAGATCGGCGAAGTCGTCCCACGTCAGCTGGATGCCCGCGGCCGCGGCGACGGCGACGAGGTGCATGGTGTGGTTGGTGGAGCCACCGGTGGCGAGCAGCGCGACGATCGCGTTGACCACGGAGCGCTCGTCGACCACCTCGGCGATCGGCGTGTGGTCCGCACCGCCGGCGATGCGCACGGCGCGGCGCGCCGCCTCCTCGGTGAGCGCCTTGCGCAGTGGCGTGCCGGGGTGCACGAAGCTCGCACCGGGCAGGTGCAGGCCCATCACCTCGACCACGAGCTGGTTGGAGTTCGCCGTGCCGTAGAAGGTGCACGTGCCCGGCGAGTGGTAGGACGCGGCCTCGGCGTCGAGCAGGTCCTCGCGGCTGGCCTTGCCCTCGGCGTAGAGCTGGCGGACGCGCGCCTTCTCCTTGTTGGGCAGTCCCGAGGTCATCGGCCCCGCGGGCACGAGGATCGCGGGCAGGTGGCCGAACGACAGCGCACCGATCAGCAGGCCCGGCACGATCTTGTCGCAGACGCCCAGCAGCAGCGCGGCGTCGAACATCTCGTGCGAGAGCGCCACGCCGGTGGCCATCGCGATCACGTCGCGGCTGAACAGGGACAGCTCCATGCCGTCGCGGCCCTGAGTGATGCCGTCGCACATGGCGGGCACACCGCCCGCGAACTGGGCGACGCCGCCCGCCTCCCGGGCGGCGTCCTTGATCCAGTCGGGGAACTCGTGCAGCGGCTGGTGCGCGGAGAGCAGGTCGTTGTAGGCGGACACGATCGCGACCCCCGGCTTGCGCAGGCCCCGGATCGCGAGCCGGTCGCTGCCCGAGCACGCCGCGAAGCCGTGCGCGAGGTTGCTGCACGCCATACCCGCGCGGACCGGTCCCTCGGAGGCCGCGGCGGAGACGCGGTCCAGGTAGGCCCTCCGCGTGACACGGCTGCGTTCGGCGATGCGCGCGGTGACGTCCTCGATGACGGGGTGGAGGTGCTCTTGCGCTGCGTTCACGAAGTGGTCTCCGTCGGTCGGTGGGGCTGGCGGGGTCCGGGTAGGTCCGGCGGGCGGCAGCGCTGGCGCCGCGGGACTCGTGACAGCCGACACAGTACAGGCGCGCCGGTCCCCTTTCAAAATCGATTAAGAAGATCACGATTAGTGACCCCGATCACCGTCGAAACACGGGGTGTGCTACTTGTCACACCACACATCGTTAGGCACAGTCAGCGGTAAGCGGCGCCGAGGTCACGCCATCCGACAGGAGGCGCGGGGTTCGGCCGACCGGACGATTCGGAGGTATGAGGATGTCCACCACCGAAATGAGCGAGCTCCGCCGCACGATCGGGCAACTCAGGCAGTGCGTGGGGGCGCTGCGGGCGCGCTACGGCGAGGCACCGGCCCTGCGCAGGCTCGTGAACGACGTCGAGCGGTTGGACATCGACGCGGTCGAGCTGGACCAGACCCCGCCCGTGCCCGCGCAGCCGACCCGGGTCGACCGCTCCGAGGTCGTGCCCGTGCCGGACACGCCGTACGACCCCGCACTCTGGCAGGGTGCCGACGACGAGGGCGTCGGCGGCTACCAGCGCGACCAGCGGTGACCCGCCCGGCTAGCAACGTGGCCAGCCCCGCGGACACCAGCGCCCCTGTCAGCTCCCGAGCCCGGATCGGTGCGCGCACCCTGCGCACCGACCGGTGGTGGCTACCGCCGCTGCTCACCACGCTCGGGCTCACCACGTTCGTGGTCTACGCGACCGTCCGCTCGTTCATGCGCACGGACTACTGGTCCGCCGAGCACCACTACCTGACCCCGTTCTACTCGCCGTGCCTGAGCGACTCGTGCGTGGCGGGCTCGAGCCACTTCGGCACCCCGATCGGCGAGCTGCCGCTGTTCATCCCGCTCGCCTTCCTGTCGCTGCCCTTCCTGCTCGGCTTCCGGCTGACCTGCTACTACTACCGCAAGGCCTACTACCGGTCGATCTGGATGTCGCCGCCCGCGTGCGCGGTGACCGAACCCCACCGCAAGTACACCGGCGAGACGCGGCTGCCGCTCGTCGTGCAGAACGCGCACCGGTACTTCTTCTACGCCGCGTTCCTCATCACGATCATCAACACCTACGACGCCATCCTCGCCTTCGGCGGGGAGAACGGTTTCGGCATCGGCCTCGGCAACGTGGTCCTGCTGGCCAACGTGGTGTTGCTCTGGGGCTACACGCTGTCCTGCCACTCGTGCCGGCACGTCACCGGCGGCAGGATGAAGCACTTCTCCCGGAACCCCGTGCGGTACTGGCTCTGGACGCAGGTCAGCAGGCTGAACACGCGGCACATGCAGTTCGCCTGGATCACGCTGGCCAGCCTCGTGCTCACCGACCTCTACGTGTGGCTGGTGGCCAGCGGCACGATCAGCGACCTGCGCTTCGTCAACTGAACTCCCTTCTCCCTCCCGTGAATCCCGAGGTGGCTACTACATGACCGAGGTCGAACGGCACAGCTACGACGTCGTGGTGATCGGTGCCGGCGGCGCGGGCCTGCGTGCGGTGATCGAGGCGCGGCAACGCGGCCTGAGCGTCGCGGTGGTGTGCAAGTCGTTGTTCGGCAAGGCGCACACCGTGATGGCCGAGGGCGGCTGCGCCGCCTCGATGGGCAACGCCAACCCGAACGACAACTGGCAGACCCACTTCCGGGACACGATGCGGGGCGGCAAGTTCCTCAACAACTGGCGGATGGCCGAGCTGCACGCCAAGGAGGCGCCGGACCGCGTCTGGGAGCTGGAGACCTACGGCGCCCTGTTCGACCGCACGAAGGACGGCCGGATCAGCCAGCGCAACTTCGGCGGGCACACCTACCCCCGGCTCGCGCACGTCGGTGACCGCACCGGCCTCGAGCTGATCCGCACCATGCAGCAGAAGATCGTGTCGCTGCAGCAGGAGGACCACCGCGAGTACGGCGACTACGAGGCGAAGCTCAAGGTCTTCGCGGAGTGCACCGTCACCGAGCTGATCAAAGAGGACGGACGGATCGCCGGTGCCTTCGGCTACTGGCGGGAGAGCGGCCGCTTCGTCCTCTTCGAGACCCCGGCCGTGGTGCTGGCCACCGGCGGAATCGGCAAGTCGTTCAAGGTCACGTCGAACTCGTGGGAGTACACCGGCGACGGGCACGCGCTCGCGCTGCGGGCCGGTGCGGACCTGATCAACATGGAGTTCGTCCAGTTCCACCCCACCGGCATGGTGTGGCCGCCCAGCGTCAAGGGAATCCTCGTCACCGAGGGCGTGCGCGGCGACGGTGGAGTGCTCAAGAACTCGCAGGGCGAGCGGTTCATGTTCCGCTACATTCCGGACGTCTTCAAAGGACAGTACGCGGACAGCGAGGAGGAGGCCGACCGCTGGTACACCGACGCGGACAACAACCGGCGCACCCCTGACCTGCTGCCGAGGGACGAGGTCGCCAGGGCGATCAACACCGAGGTCAAGGAGGGCAGGGGCTCACCGCACGGCGGGGTGTTCCTGGACATCGCGAGCCGGCTGCCCGCCGAGGAGATCAAGAAGCGGCTGCCGTCGATGTACCACCAGTTCAAGGAACTGGCGGACGTCGACATCACCAAGGAACCGATGGAGGTCGGCCCCACCTGCCACTACGTGATGGGCGGGATCGAGGTCGACCCGGACACGGCCGCGGCGAGCGTGCCGGGACTGTTCGCGGCGGGCGAGTGCTCCGGCGGGATGCACGGGTCCAACCGGCTCGGCGGCAACTCGCTGTCGGACCTGCTGGTGTTCGGCAGGCGGGCCGGGCTCGGCGCGGCGTCCTACGTGGAGTCGCTCGACCGCAGGCCGAAGGTGGACGACGCGGCCGTCACCGCCGCGGCGAGGACGGCACTCGCACCGTTCGATCCGCCGTCGTCGGGGCAGGGCGAGAACCCGTACACGCTGCAGACCGAGTTGCAGCAGTGCATGAACGACCTGGTCGGCATCATCCGGAAGGCCGACGAGATCGAGCAGGCGCTCGGCAAGCTCGCCGAGATCAGGGAGCGGATCGGCCTGGTCACCGTGGAGGGGCACCGGCAGTACAACCCCGGCTGGCACCTGGCCGTCGACCTGCGCAACATGCTGCTGGTCAGCGAGTGCGTGGCGCAGGCGGCGCTGCGGCGCACCGAGAGCCGGGGCGGGCACACCCGCGACGACCACCCGCAGATGGACTCCCGGTGGCGCAACACCCTGCTGGTGTGCAGCACGCAGGGGGAGGTGCCGGTGCCCGACGTGACGGTGACCGCGAAGGAACAGCAGCCGATGCGCAAGGATCTGCTCGAGCTGTTCGAGTACAGCGAGCTGGAGAAGTACTACACCTCCGACGAGCTCACCGAGCACCCGGGAAGGACGGCCTGACATGGGATACCAGGCGAAGCTCCGGGTCTGGCGCGGCGACGACGGATCGGGAGAGCTGCGGGACTTCACCGTCGAGGCGAACGAGGGCGAGGTCGTGCTCGACCTGATCCACCGCCTGCAGGCGACGCAGGCGCCGGACCTCGCGGTGCGCTGGAACTGCAAGGCGGGCAAGTGCGGCTCGTGCTCGGCCGAGGTCAACGGCAGGCCGCGGCTGCTGTGCATGACCCGCATGTCGATCTTCTCCGAGGACGAGGTCATCACCGTGACGCCGATGCGGACGTTCCCCGTGATCCGCGACCTCGTCTGCGACGTGTCGTACAACTACGCCAAGGCGCGGGAGATCCCGGCGTTCACGCCGCCCGCGGACCTGAAGCCGGGCGACTACCGGATGCAGCAGGTCGACGTCGAGCGCTCGCAGGAGTTCCGCAAGTGCATCGAGTGCTTCCTGTGCCAGGACACCTGCCACGTGATCCGCGACCACGAGGAGAACAAGACGGCGTTCGCCGGTCCGCGGTACCTGATGCGGATCGCGGAGCTGGAGATGCACCCGCTCGACGTCGCCGACCGGCGTGACGAGGCGCAGAGCGAGCACGGCCTCGGCTACTGCAACATCACCAAGTGCTGCACCGAGGTGTGCCCGGAGAACATCCACATCACCGACAACGCCCTCATCCCGATGAAGGAGCGCGTCGCCGACCGCCGCTACGACCCGATCGTCTGGCTCGGCAACAAGCTGTTCCGCCGCAACGGCGACTAGCCACGGGGCGGCTGAGGCCGCCCGGTCCGCGGACCGGGCGGCCTGCGCAGCCCCTGCGCCTGCCGCCGCCGAGCCGTCAGCGCCGTACCCGGAACCGGAGATGGGTGGCCGCAGGCGTGGCGATCGCGCTCACCCGTTCGAGGGCGATGCCCTCGGGGAGCGTCTCGAACAGTCGCGTGCCGCCGCCGATCAGCACCGGGACGATGTGCACGGAGATCTCGTCGACCAGCCCGAGCGGCAGCCCCTGCTGCATCATGGTCGCGCCGTGCAGGCCGACGACCTTGTCCCCGGCGGTGGCCTTGGCCTGCTCGATGGCGCTCCGCACACCATCGGTGACGAACGTGAACACGGCCGGGTATCGTCTGGTCGGCGCGTGGTGGGTGACGACGAAGACCGGGGTGTCCCCCAGCGGTCCACCGTCGCCCCAGCCACCGTCGCCCTCGTTCTTGTCGAAGGACCTGCGGCCCATCACGATCGCGCCGCACCTGTCGAGCGCCTCCCGCAGGACGGCGCGATCGTCGTCGGTCGGGTCGTTGAACAGCCAGTCGTGCAGCATGCCGGCGCCGTCGCCGAACGGGTTCTCGCGGCTGTCGTTGGGTCCGGTGACGTAGCCGTCGAGGGACATCGACATGTCGCAGATCACGCTTGCCATGGGTGCTTCCTCGTTTCTGTTCGAACCGGTGACACCAACGCGTCGAACGAGGTGGCCGGTTTTCGACACCCGGCACCGGTCCGGTTCCCATCGGTGGCGGTCGGTGTGTCGTTCCAACCGAGCCGCTCGAAACCTCGACTGCCGGTGATGCAACACCTGATCGAGGACTGTGCCCCGCGCGCCTGGCCCGGCTAACGTCGATGGGCGTCAGCCGGGACGGAGGGGGGCACGGTGCGGGGTCGAACGTTGCCCAGGGTCGCCGCGGTGTGTGCGGCGCTGGCCGTGGCGGGCGGAGTCGTGACTGGTGGGCCGCGGGAAGCACGAGCGGTGACGGTGGGGGACACGCTGCCGCGGCAGGCGATCGGCTGCACGCCCGCGGGCCGGCTGATGCCCCTCGGATCCCAGCTGGGCCTCATCGACGGGCAGGGTGGCGCCGTGTGCACGCACCCGTACCTCCAGCAGGTGTGGGTGCGCACCGCGCTGTTGCGGGACGGCAGGCGGATGGACTCGGGTGGCGCGCACTGCGGGCCGAACGGGTTCCGCGGCAAGTACTGCGTCGCACCGCACATCAGGGCGGCCGATCCGGCTGGAAGGCAGCGGTTCGAGCTGACGGTCGTCGTCGAGTACCGGAACGAGCCGGGAGCGCCGAAGCTGACGCGCACGCAGACCTTCAGCGCCCGGTACTGAGGGGATGAACGTGAACCGGCGCAGGGTTGCCGCGGTGACGTCCGCGGTGTTGAGCACGCTGGCACTGGCGGCGCCGGCTGGTGCCGAGGCACGGACCGGGGCTCCGTGGGGCTGCGCCGTGGACGTCTACTACGAGGTCGACGCGCACGGGTACGTGACCGGCTATCCCGCGGCGGTGTGCGGTGGCCGCGGGTCGGCTCAGTACGTTTACATCAAGATCACCGCGAGCATCACCAGAGACGCCGCCGCGTTCCTCGACAGTTCGGACACGTCGTACGTCAAGGACGCCCCGTACGGCCCCGGCACCTACCCGGGCATCGGGGTCCGGGCCAGGAAACTGGCCGGAAGGCAGGAGTTCTGCACGCACGTCGATCTGCGGTGGGCGCTGGGCGGGCCCGCGCAGTCGACGCACGGCAAGGCCTGCGCACGCTACTGAGGTCCGGTCGGCGCGTACGCGCGCCCCGGCCAGCCGGGACGGTTCAGCCCATGGGCTCGTGGGTGAGCACCTTCTCGTCGGCGTCTTTCGGTGTCTCGGTGGGTGCCTTCCTGTTGCGCCGGTTGCGGCCTTCCAGGTACTTGGCGAGGGCGGTCAGCGCGAGGCACATGGCGATGTAGACGACGCCGACGACGATCGCCACGGGGATGAACGGCCTGCCGAACTCCGCGATACCGCCGAGGTAACGGGCCTCGCGGATCAGCTCCTCGTACGTGATGAGGAAGCCGAGTGCGGTGTCCTTCAGCAGCACCACGAGCTGGCTGATGATCGCGGGCAGCATCGCGCGCAACGACTGCGGCAGCAGAACCAGCCGCATCACCTGCGACTTGCGCATGCCCACCGCATACGCGGCCTCGCTCTGTCCCTTTGGCAGGGACAGGATGCCCGCCCGGAACACCTCGGCGAGGACCGACCCGTTGTAGAGGGTCAGCCCGATGACGACCGAGTAGAACGGCGCACCGAGGCTGAGGCCGTAGTGGAAGAAGAAGATCATGACGACGAGCGGTACCGCCCGGAAGAACTCGACGATGATCGTCGAGGGCACGCGGAAGATCGCGTGGTCCGAGAGCCTGCCCGCCGCGAAGATCGCCCCGAAGAGCAGTGCCAGCACCGCGCCCGCGGCGAACGCGCGCAGCGTGTTGCCGAGCGCCGCCACCAGCTGGAGCTGGACCTGCTCGTACTGGATCCATTCCCACATGTCCGCGTCGAACTGGCCTGCCTTCGCGAACTGGAAGACGATGAAGGCGAGCAGGGCGACGATCGCCGATCCGCCGAGCACGGCGTAGACGTTGTGCCGCACCCGCGCCTTCGGCCCCGGGACGTCGAACAGCACCGAGCTCATCGGGCCACCTTCCATCGCCTCTCGAGTGCACGTTGCACCTGCGTCAGCGGGATGACGAGGATGACGAACCCGAGCGCCACCCACAACAGACCGACCAGGACGCTGTAGCCCCGCTCCGACAGGTAGTTCTGGATGGCGCCCGCCTCGACCACGGAGAAGCCTGCGGCGATCGTGGTGTTCTTCAGCAGCGCGATCATCGTGCTGATCATCGGCGGCACGACGGACCGGGTCGCCTGCGGCAGCACGATCGTCGCGAGCGTCTGCCCGAACGTCAGGCCGACCGCCCGCGCCGCCTCGGCCTGGCCCACCGGGACCGTGTTGATGCCCGAGCGGACGACCTCGCAGACGAACGCCGTGGTGTACAGCGTGAGCGCGACCACGGCCGCCTGGAAGTACGACAGCTGCACGAGTTCGAGCAGCGGGTATGCGAAGACGAAGAAGAAGAACAGCAGCGTCAGCGGTGTGTTCCGGAACAGGGTGACGTAGGTGGTACCCGCCGCCCTGAGAACCGGGACGGGGCTCACCCGCAGCATGGCCAGCGCGGTTCCCAGCACCAGCGAGCCGACGGCCGAGAGCGCGAACAGCTTGATGGTGTTGAGGAAGCCGGGACCGTACAGGTCAAGGTTGTCCAGCAGGACTTCCATGTTTCCCTCGATGCAGCGTGGTACGGGCGGGACCGGGTGGCCCGGCCGGCGGGGACGGAGCCTCCGCCGGCCGGGCGTGCCGGATCAGTACCGGTCGATGGTGGGCATCTCGGCGGAGGCGCCGGACTTGCCGAGCGTGGCGTCGTAGATCTTCTGCCACGTGCCGTCGTCCATGGCCTCCTGCAGGATGTCGTTCACCTTGTCCCGCAGGGCCTTGTCGTTCTTCGGCAGGCCGATGCCGTACGGCTCGTCCGAGAAGGTGTCACCGACGACCTTCAGCTTGTCGGGCTCCTGGGCGGCGTAGCCCTTCAGGATCGCGTCGTCGGTGGTGACGGCGTCCACCTGGCCCTGGGTGAGCTGGGTGACGCACTGCGAGTAGGTCTGCAGCTCGACGATGTTGCTGTCCTGGGTGAGGTTCTCCTCGCGAACCCGCTGGATGGGGGTCGAGCCGCTCACCGAGCAGACCTTCTTGCCCTGGAGGTCTTCCTTGCCCTGGATGTCGTTGTTGTCCTTCGCGACGAGCAGGCCCTGGCCGGCGACGAAGTACGGGCCGGCGAAGCTGATCTGCTCCTTGCGCTTGTCGTTGATCGTGTACGTGCCCACGTAGTAGTGCACGTCGCCGTTGACGATGGCCTGTTCACGGCCTGCTGACGGCACGGCCTTGTACTGCATCTTCTCCGGGTCGAAGCCCAGCTTGGCGGACACCAGCCGGGCGATCTCGATGTCGAAGCCGCTGTACTCGCCGGTCGTCGGGTCCTTGTAACCCAGGCCGGGCTGGTCCTCCTTGACACCGACGATGGGACCACCGCTCTGCTGCATCTTGGCGAAGGTGGGAGAGCCCTCGACGCTCACGTCCTGCGCGACCTCGTAGGTCGGCAGCTGCGCGCCGCCGTCGCCGCCGTCTCCGCTGCCCGAGCCGGTGGGCGAACCTTCCTTGCCGCAGGCGGTGAGGGCGAGACCGGAGACCATCAATCCCACCACGAGGGTGCGGATCTTCATGTGCATCTCTCCTGTTTCCGGTTGTGGCGACGTGAATGTCGCCGACCATTGTCAGTGGGTCAGGATCTTGCCAAGGAAGTCCTTGGCGCGCTCGGATTTCGGCGCGGTGAAGAACTCGTTCGGGGTGGTGTCCTCCACGATCTCCCCGTCCGACATGAAGACGACCCGGTGGGCGGCCCTGCGGGCGAAGCCCATCTCGTGCGTGACGACGAGCATCGTCATGCCCTCGTCGGCGAGCCCGGTCATCGTGTCCAGCACCTCCTGGACCATCTCGGGGTCCAGGGCCGAGGTGGGCTCGTCGAACAGCATCACCTTCGGCTTCATCGCCAGCGCCCGCGCGATGGCGGCGCGCTGCTGCTGCCCGCCGGAGAGCTGGGCCGGGTACTTCTCCGCCTGGTCGGTGATGCCCACCCGTTCGAGCAGTTCCATGGCCGTCTTGCGGGCCTCGGCGGCCGGGACCTTGCGGACCTTGGTCGGTCCCAGCGTGACGTTCTCGACGATCGTCTTGTGCGCGAAGAGGTTGAACTGCTGGAAGACCATGCCCACGTCCGCCCGCAGCGCGGCGAGCGCCCTGCCCTCGGCGGGCAACGGCTTGCCGTCGATCGCGATCTCGCCCGAGTTGATCGGCTCGAGGCGGTTGATCGCGCGGCACAGCGTCGACTTGCCGGAGCCCGAGGGGCCCAGCACCACGACGACCTGTCCCCGGGGCACCTCCAGGTTGATGTCCTTGAGGACGTGCAGGTCACCGAAGTACTTGTTCACCGCGCTCGCCCGGATCATCGGCGGCGTGGTCGTGGTGGTCGTCATCTAACCTCCATCACGGTGATCTGCTCGGATCGCGTGGCGTCACGGCGACACGGGGGATTTAACACCTCTCCGCAACCTCCGCACGGCTCGTCGGCCAAACCGCAACCTTAGGTGTCCTCGGACGCGGTCCGGGGCCGAGGTGGCCGAACTTTATCCATTCCCGCCCCGGGACGCGCGCTGAGGTGCGGTTTCGGGGGTGCCGGGGGCGGCCGACGCACACGCCGGTCGCGGCGGGGCCTACCCTGGACGGTGCACCAACGCAACGCGCGCGACCAGGAGAACGGGTGACCCGGACCTATCAGATCCGCACCTTCGGCTGCCAGATGAACGTGCACGACTCGGAGCGGCTCGCCGGGCAGCTGGAGGACGCGGGCTACGTCCCCGCCGCCGCTGGCGGCACGCCGGACGTCGTCGTGTTCAACACGTGTGCCGTCCGTGAGAACGCCGACAACAAGCTGTACGGCAACCTCGGGCACCTGCGCTCGGCGAAGGCGGACAACCCGGGCATGCAGATCGCGGTCGGCGGTTGCCTCGCCCAGAAGGACCGTGGCGAGATCGTCCGGCGCGCCCCGTGGGTCGACGTCGTGTTCGGCACCCACAACATCGGGTCGCTGCCGGTGCTGCTCGAGCGGGCCCGGCACAACGCGCAGGCGCAGGTCGAGATCCTGGAGTCGCTCGAGACGTTCCCCTCGACGCTGCCCGCCCGCCGCGAGTCGGCGTACTCCGGCTGGGTCTCCATCTCCGTCGGCTGCAACAACACGTGCACCTTCTGCATCGTGCCCTCGCTGCGGGGCAAGGAGCGCGACCGGCGGCCGGGCGAGGTCCTGGCCGAGGTGGAGGCGCTCGTGGCCGAAGGGGTGCTGGAGGTGACCCTGCTCGGGCAGAACGTCAACTCCTACGGCGTCGAGTTCGGAGACCGGTTCGCGTTCGGCAAGCTGCTGCGCTCGTGCGGTTCGGTGGACGGTCTGGAGCGGGTGCGGTTCACCTCGCCGCATCCGGCGGCGTTCACCGACGACGTGATCGACGCGATGGCCGAGACGCCGAACGTCTGCCACCAGCTGCACATGCCACTGCAGTCGGGATCGGACCGCGTGCTGAAGGCGATGCGGCGCTCGTACCGGTCCTCCCGCTTCCTGTCCATCCTGGACCGGGTCCGCGCCGCCATGCCGGACGCGGCGATCACCACCGACATCATCGTGGGCTTCCCCGGGGAGACCGAGGAGGACTTCGAGCAGACCCTGGAGGTCGTCCGGCAGGCCCGGTTCTCCGGGGCGTTCACCTTCCAGTACTCGAAGCGCCCTGGCACTCCGGCCGCCGAGATGGCGGGCCAGCTGCCGAAGGAGGTCGTGCAGGAGCGCTACGACCGCCTCGTCGCGCTGCAGGACGAGATCGCCTGGGCGGAGAACAAGAAGCTGCTCGGCAGCAAGGTCGAGCTGCTCGTCGCGACGGGGGAGGGCCGCAAGGACGCCGAGACCCGGCGGATGAGCGGCCGGGCCCGCGACGGCAGGCTCGTGCACTTCACCCCGGCGGGCGCGGCCGTGGACGGCACCGTGCGCCCCGGGGACATCGTCGAGACCACCGTCACCTACGCGGCGCCGCACCACCTGGTGGCCGACGGCGACCTGCTGTCCCACCGGCGGACGCGCGCGGGCGACAACGCGGAGGCGGGCCTGCGGCCCCGGACCAGCGGTGTGGCGCTCGGGCTGCCGTCCTTCGGGGCGCCGCGGGCGGAGGCGGTCTCGTCCGGTAGCGGAGGGTGCGCGCTGTGAGCGGGGCGAACGGAGACGACCGGGGCGACCTCGGCGAGCTGGCGGCCGACGTCGACGAGGCGGTGAACAGGGCGGTCAAGACGGTTGAGCTCGGGCGTCGCGGGTTCGTGCTGTCCCTGCTGGCGTTCGTGCTGATCGTCGGTCTGCTGCTGCCGTGGGCGGGCGGGCACGTCGGCTGGCAGGTGCTGGCCGGGAAGGACGACGCGATCCCGCAGCTGTTCGCGGTGACCTCGACGGCCTTCGGCATCCTGGCGACCGCGCTCGCTCTGGCCACCCGGCGCTGGTGGCTGGCGTGGGTGTGCGCGGTCGGCGGCTGGTTCGCGTTCGTCGACGGCGTGCTGGCGATCTGGTCGCAGCAGTCGTCGGGCGCCAGTGGCGCCGCGGGCAGTGGACCCGGGATCGGCATGGTCATCGCGACGATCGGCATGGCGGTGCTCGCCGCGCAGTGGATGCGGGTGGCCTGGTCCCGCTCCTGATCGGCCCGGAACGCTGGCCTTCCTGTGGTCGACATCACAGCGCAGACCTGTCATACTGGCTACTCCATACTGTATGCAAAAAAGGGGTGGCTGTATGTCCGGTCCGGCTGTGGCCCCGCGTGTGCGGGAGGTCCGTGACTTCTACGGCCGGCGCTACCGCGTCGGCGAGACCGACCGTGACCTGCTGGGACGGTCACGAGCCTCGATGCTGTGGGCGGCGTGGGCCGCGATGCTGGTCGCCAGCGTGGGGCAGTACGGCTATGGCGCGCTGATGCCCGTGCTCGGCACCACCCACGGCTGGAGCCTCGCCCAGAGCGGCTGGGTGCTCGCCGTGTGGATCCTGTGCCAGAGCGGCACCGTGTACCCGGCGGCGCGGTTGCGGAGCAGGCTCGGCCTGCCTCCCGCCGCCACGATGCTCGTCGGCGCGGCCCTGTGTGCCACCGGGCTGGTGACCCTGGGTGGGTCGAGCGGGTTCCTCGTGGTGCTGCTCAACCACGGGGTGCTGGGCGGCATCGGCGCGGGCCTGATCTACGGCACCTGCCTCGGTGTGGTCGCGAAGTGGTACCCGGAGCGGCCCGGCCGGACGGCGTTCGTGAGCGGCGCGTTCGCCTACGGAGCGGTGCCGTTCGTGCTGCTCGCCGGGGCGCTGGCCGGGCCGGGGTCGCTGGAGGTCTTCCTCGGCGCCGCGGGTGGCGCCGTGGTCGTGCTGGTCTGCGCCGCGGGCCTGGTGCTGCGGGACCCGCCCGAGTACTGGTGGCCTGCCCATGTCGACCCGAAGGCGTGGGCGCTCGACAAGACGGTGAACCCGGGTCTGCGCGGCAACCGGCCCGCGATCCGGCGCTACTCGGTGGCCGAGCTGGTGCGATGCCGGGAGTCGGTGGTGCTGTACCTCGCCGTGACGTGCGCGGCGGCGGTCATCCTGTTCGACATCGCCTACCTGGCGGTGTTCGCGACGGCCGGCGGATGGAGTGCCGGATTCGGCGCGGTCACCCTCGCCGTGCTCGCCACGGCGAGCGGCGTCACGCGCACGGCCGAGGGCTGGGCAGGCGACCGGTTCGGCAGGCGCCGGGTCGTGCGGGTCGCCCTGTACGCGGGGGGAGTGGCGCAGCCGCTCCTGCTGCTGGCGGGCGAGCGCGGGATGGCGCCGCTGCTCCTGCTCGGCGCCGCGCTCGCCGGCGGTGCGGCCGGGGCGTGCTACGGGCTGCTGCCCGGTCTCGTCGCGGGACACTTCGGCGATCGGCCCGGACTGCCCAACTTCGGCGTCTTCTACGGGGCCAAGGCGGTCGGCGGCCTGGTCGGGGTCGCGCTCGCCGGGCACGTCGTCGCCTCCGACGGGTACGGCGCCGCGTTCGTCGTGGCCGCCGCGCTGAGCCTCACCGGCGCCGGGCTCGTGCGGCTGTTGCGCCAGCCAGGACGGCCCCGGTTGAGCCTGCCCGGGCTCGCGGAACCGGCGCTGAGCCGCTGAGCCGCGCGGACACGCGAGTGCTGCGTCCGGCGGGTGAGTGCCGCGTGGTGATTCCGCGCCATGCACTGTGTCCGCGACTTGCGCACGTGTGCCTGCGCCGCGCGACGCGGACACGCGTCCACAGATCGCGGACACGCGTGCACAGAACGTCCTTTGAGGACAGAGATTTTCTGGTCGCCGGTACCGGTGAGCGGCGAAACGGCACGAGTGGAACCGGTCGAGGACGACGGCCGCCGTCCTCGACCGGTACGGAACTCGAACACTACGGACGTCACCGGCGCGGAACACCGGGCTCGTGTGCGAGGAACGTGCTCCGGCTACGGTCCGCTCACGAGTCGGGGACCAGCTTTCTGGCGAGTTCGGCGGTTTCGCTGGGGGTTTTGCCGACTTTGACGCCGGCGGTTTCGAGGGCTTGTTTTTTGGCTTCGGCGGTGCCGCTGGAGCC
>NZ_PVNH01000004.1 GCF_003001955.1 Prauserella shujinwangii
GCAGATCCGCCACCAGCGTCGCCATCCCGTCCTCACCGTGCACCAGCTCCACCCGCCGCTCAGCCCGCCGACGCCGGGCCCGCACCGCAGCACCCTCGGGATCGACCCGGTGCACCTGCCGCTGCACGGCGGCGCGCAGGTTCGGCGGGTTCTTGCCCACCAGCCTGGCAGCCATCCGGGCATCCACCTCCCTCGCTTGTTCGTCGGTCAGGCAGGCGGTGGGCTCGTGCACCTTCGACGCCTTGTATGCGTCGATCTCGCCCCGGGCCAGAGCAGCGAAGGTCTGCGGCAGGCGGGTCACCAGCGCGTCGGCGAGGTCGAGCTGCCGGGCGGCGGCCCGCTCGGTCACCGCCAGCACCAGCGCCACCTCCTGCGGCACATCCCGCGCCCGGCCCCGCAACCGGTGATACTCCGCCAGCGTCTCCAGCAACAAAGCCTGATAGCGCGCCACCCGTGCGGCGAACTCCTCAGCCCGGCGCAGCAAAGTCTGGCCCTGTTCGGCGACACCGGGAACCAACGTCTCGATCATGTGACCCCCCTCGGCTCACCCACGACACTACCCAGGTAGCGCGCTAGTTTCATCGCTCAACCGGGTGGAAGCGGGGGTCACACACAGTGCATGATCCTCCACTGAGGACAGTGAAAGCTCCTTTCGCGTCAAAGAAGCGCACTCTTCTCTCGGGAGGGTCCAGGGTTGCGGGCCGCGATCGCCGGGACCGGCGCGCGGTGTTCGCGCGGGCGGTTACCGGCCCGTGGCGCGGTGGGGTGGCGGCGAACGGGTGCCTGTGGTCACCGTGCGCCTCGTCCGGATCCCACCCGCGACGACAAGGCAGCACTGTGTCGTATGTCACATTCAATGATGTCGAAGTGCCCCGCCCGGCTCCGTCCCCGCGATGTCCGCCACGGAACGCCGCCCCACGGGGCAGCTGGGCCGCGCGGCCGGATCGGGAAAGGAGAGCGACATGGACGACGACACCGACCAGGCGGTGCCCTCGCCCGGAGACGGACGGTCCGGCGGAGGGATCACGTCGGCCTCGTCGTCGAGGACCTCGCGGCCGCCGTGGCTTCGTCGCCGAGCCCGGCTCGCGCGGGAAGGCGAGACCACGGACGGCGGAGCCGATCGCGTGAACGCCCCGCGGTGACCGCGATCAGAGACCAGAATGACCACACCAGCACCGAGGAGAAAACGATGGCCAAGTACCTGCTGCTCAAGCACTATCGCGGCGCTCCGTCCGCGGTCAACGACGTCCCCATGGACCAGTGGACGCCGGAGGAGATCTCGGCGCACGTGCAGTACATGCGCGACTTCGCGGCCAGGCTCGAGGAGACCGGCGAGTTCGTCGACAGCCAGGCGCTCGCGCCCGAGGGGACGTTCGTCCGATATGACGGTGAGGGGCGCCCTCCGGTCACCGACGGCCCGTTCGCCGAGACCAAGGACGTCATCGCCGGCTGGATGGTGATCGACGTCGACAGCTACGAACGCGCCGTCGAGCTGGCCGGCGAGCTGTCGGCAGCTCCCGGTGCGGGCGGCAAACCGATCCACGAGTGGCTCGAGCTGCGCCCCTTCCTGACCTCGCCGCCCACCATCACGGAATGACCGCCCAGCTGGACGAGGCCCTGCTCCGGAGCCTCACGCCGGGCGTGCTCGGGATCCTCGTCCGCCGCGGAGCCGACTTCGCGGCGGCCGAGGACGCCGTGCAGGACGCGCTGATCGAGGCGATCCGCGTCTGGCCTGCCGACCCGCCCCGGGACCCGAAGGGCTGGCTGGTCACCGTGGCCTGGCGCAAGTTCCTCGACGCGACCCGGGCGGAGGCCGCCCGCCGCAGGCGGGAGGACGTCCTCGACGAGGAACCGGAGCCGGGGCAGGCGGCTGCGGTGGACGACACGCTCCAGCTCTATTTCCTGTGCGCCCACCCGTCGCTGTCGTCGTCGTCCGCGGTCGCGCTCACGCTGCGCGCCGTCGGCGGGCTGACCACTCGCCAGATCGCCCAGGCCTACCTGGTGCCCGAGGCGACGATGGCGCAGCGCATCAGCCGCGCCAAGCGGACCGTCTCCGGCGTGCGGTTCGACCAGCCCGGCGACGTCGCCACCGTGCTGCGCGTGCTCTACCTGGTGTTCAACGAGGGCTACTCCGGAGACGTCGACCTCGCCGCCGAGGCGATCCGGCTCACCCGGCAGCTCGCGGCGGCGATCGACCACCCCGAGGTCGCGGGGCTGCTCGCCCTCATGCTCCTGCACCACGCCCGGCGCGCCACCCGGACCGCGCCCGACGGCGGGCTGGTGCCGCTCGCCGAGCAGGACCGCGGCCGGTGGGACACCGCGCTGATCGCCGAGGGTGTCGAGATCCTGCAGGCGGCGCTGGCCCGCGACCGGCTGGGCGAGTACCAGGCACAGGCCGCCATCGCGGCGCTCCACGCGGACGCGCCCACCGCCGGGGAGACCGACTGGGTGCAGATCGTCGCGTGGTACGACGAGCTGGTGCGCCTGACCGGCAGCCCCATCGTCCGGCTCAACCGCGCGGTGGCGGTCGGCGAGGCCGACGGACCGCGCGCCGGGCTGGCGGCGCTCGCGGAGCTGGACGACTCGCTGCCCCGCCACACCGCGGTGGCGGCCTACCTGCACGAGCGCGACGGCGACCTGGCGACGGCGGCCCGGCTCTACGCCGAGGCGGCCCACCAGGCGCCCCACCTGGCCGAACGCGACTACCTGACCCGCCAGGCCGCCCGGCTCAACACCCGTCGGCACTGACCGGAAGGGGCCGTCACACGCCCCAGTCCGGTCGCAGGGGCATCCCGGACGCGCCGGACGGGCTGGTCTTGACGCCGAGCACCTGGTGCAGTTCGATGCCCCGCCGCTCGAACGCGAGCCGGGACGCGGTCATGTAGAGCGCCCACACGCGGGCCCTCCGCTCGCCGGCCTCACGGGCGGCTTCGGCCCAGTGGGCGTCGAGGTTGGCGCACCACGCCGCGAGCGTACGGCCGTAGTGCTCCCGCAGGTTCTCCTCGTGCCGCACCTCGAAGCCGTTGTCGTGCATGGCGGACACGATCGTCCCCACGCCCTCCAGCTCGCCGTCGGGGAAGACGTACCGGTCGATGAACGGGCCGACCCGGTGCGGTTCGCGATCGTTCGGGCGGGTGATGGAGTGGTTCAGCAGCCGCCCGCCCTCCCGCAGCCGCGCGGCGAGGAACCGGAAGTACCCCGGCAGGTTACGTGCGCCGACGTGCTCGGTGAGGCCGATCGACGACACCGCGTCGAACCCGTCCTCGGTCACGTCGCGGTAGTCGAGGTGCCGGATCTCCGCCCGGTCGGCGAGGCCGCGCGCGACGATGTCCTTCTGCCCCCACTGCGCCTGCTGCCGCGACAGTGTGACGCCCAGCGCGTGCACGCCGTAGTGCTCCGTCGCGTGCGCCACCATGCCGCCCCAGCCGCAGCCGACGTCGAGCAGGCGCATGCCCGGCCGCAGCCCGAGCTTGCGGCAGACGAGGTCGAACTTGTGTGCCTGCGCCTCCTCCAGCGTCGCGTCCCCGGCCGGGTAGCACGCGCACGTGTACGCCATCGACGGACCGAGCACGAGCTCGTAGAAGCGGTTGGACACGTCGTAGTGCTGTGAGATCGCGCTGCTGTCGCGGCCGCGCGAGTGCCGCAGCCCGCGCAACCCGCGGCGCAGCAGCCCTGGAGCCTCCTCGGGAGGCGGCGCCACCCGGCGCAGGTATCGGGGACCGAGCGTGCGCAGCAGCGCGGTGTGGTCCCGGAAGCCGAGTGCGTCGACCCGCTCGGTGAGCGCGCGCAGGGCGAGGTAGAGCTCGCCGTGCACCCGCAGCTCCCCGGTGACGTACGCGCGGGCGAGCCCCAGCTCGCCGGGGGAGGAGAGGATGTAGCTCAGCGCCAGCGGTGAGCGCAGCTCCATCGTCACCGGTGCGTCACCGCTGCCCGCCACGCTGCCGTCGAACACCTCGATCCGCAGCGGCGCCTCCGGTCCCAGCAGCCGCTCCAGAGCGCCCGCGAGTCCCCGTGCCGTCATCACACCTCACCTCGCTTCGACACACTTGGCGTACAGGTCCAGTAGCCGGTCGCCGGGGTCGTACCGCCGCTTGAGCCCGCGGTAGGCGCTCCCGTTGTAGAGCCGCCAGAACTCCGCCTCGTCGTAGAAGCTCTCGGAGTACAGCGACTTGCGACCGCCGAGTTCGGTGACGGTGCGTTCGACGAGCCGGTTGAGTGTGCCCGGCGGATCGCCCTCCGGCACGGGAACGGTGCCCCAGAACCCGAAGTTGACGTAGAGCGTCTCCGGGTCCAGCTGGTACAGCGGCCAGCGGGTGCCCGCGTGGCGCTGCCGGACCGGGCAGATCCAGACCGGGCTGATGCCGACGTCCCGCTGCAGCACGTCGAGGAACTCGGCGGCCCGGTCGACGGGGATCTCGACGTCCTGCACGACGGGTTCGGCCGGCGGCCTGCCGAACCCGCGCTCGAGCCGGGACACGATCCGGTGCCGCCGCTCGAACGCGACCACCTTCCAGTACACGTCGGACCGCAGCAGGCGCCGTCCCAGCAGCAGGCGGACGGGCTTGTGCTGCACGCCGAGCGCGCGGGAGCACCAGAACCAGTCCGTGTCCCAGCGCCACAGGTAGTCGCGCACGGTGAGGTGGTCCTCGGCGCGGTCGCGGATCGAGCGGTAGTAGATGTTCAGCCAGGTGTAGTCGCTGGTCGCCGGGGCGTGGTCGGTGAACGTGCCGAGGGTGAGGTACAGCTCGTCGGGGCCGAACACGGTGCCGTCCACGAAGTCGGCCGCGCCGTCCCGGCAGGCGGCCGCCAGCGCCGCGAAGTACTCGTCGGGGTCCCGGTGGCGGACGTGCCGCAGCCGCACGTACGGCCGCACCGGCTCCAGCTCGATGCGCAGCCGCAGCGCGTAGCCGAGGGTGCCGTAGGAGTTGGGGAACCCGTGGAACAGCGCGGCGTGCTCGCCCTCGGGTCGTGCGACGACGATCTCCCCCGAGCCGGTCAGGATCTCCATCTCCCGCACCGACTCGTGCGGCATGCCGTTGCGGAACGACGACGACTCGATGCCGAGCCCCGTCACGGCGCCGCCGAGGGTGATCGTCTTCAGCTGGGGCACCACGAGCGGCATGAGTCCGTGCGGGAGCGTCGCGTCCACCAGCCGCTCGTAGGTGACCATGCCCTCGACTTCGGCGGTGCGGCTGGCGGGGTCCACGTCGAGCACGTGGGTGAACCCGGAGACGTCGAGGGCGCCGAGGCCGTCGCCCGCGGTGCGGGGCCGGAAGAGGTTGGAGGTGCGCTTGGCCAGCCGCACGGGCGCACCGGGCGGCAGGGTGCCCAGCTGCTGTCGCAACCGGGCGACCCGCGCGTCGTGCTCCGCGAGGGACGAGCGGTGGTTCACGGCATTCCGGCTGCTCCGCGCCATCTCCCTATGATCGCCGCGGACGGCCGAGCGGGCCAGTACCGATCACTCGGGCGGCGGGCCGCCGTTGCGGCGGGCGAGCTCGGCCCGCAGCCGCTCGACCTCCTCGCGTGCCTCGCTGAGCTGGTTCTCCAGGTCGAGGATGCGGTGCGCGGAGGCGAGCGTGTGCCCCTCGTCGAACAGCGCCCGCAGGCGTCCGGCCACCCCGAGCTGGTGCCGGGAGTACCGGCGGTGCCCGCCGCTGGAGCGCTCAGGCGACACCACACCCGCGTTGTCGAGACTGCGCAGGAACGGCTGTTCCACACCGAGCAGCTCGGCGGCCTGCCCGGTGGTGTACGCCGGGTAGTGCTCGTCGTCGAGGTTGCGCAGGTTCATGGCGACATGCTCTCCACCGACCGGAACGGCCATTGCGAAACCCAGCCTATCTCTACTGGTTGGTTGACACAATTTGTAGTGCGCGATATAAGAATTACGTCTTGATCACGAGAACATCGTGCCGAAGCCGAAGAGGTGAACCCCGCCGTGCACGACCACTCGCCCGACCAGCGTCCCCACCCCGTCGCCGATGCCGTGGCCGAAGCCGAACGCGCCCTCGCCCGCCTGCAGCGCGAGCTGGACTCGCAGGACGGCGACGTGGCCGCTCTCAGGGAGGGCATCGGCGGCACCGTCCGGCTGACGCGGGCCCTCGCCGCCACGGTGGACCGGCTCGCGCTCTACGCGCCCACCACGATGGCGGACGCCGAGGTGGTCCCCGACGTGGTCGCCGACCTGCGTTCGCTGCGCGGATGCCTGACCACCGGTGCCGCCCTCGTCGACCCGGCGCTCGAGGACGTGAACGTGCTCAGCGAGCGGCCGCAGGCCCGCCCCGAACAGCCGGCGCGCGCCGCGCATCTCGACCGCCGGACCCCGCTGGACCCCGCCGAGGACTTCGCGGCGCGGTGGGAGGAGTGGGCCGCGCTGCCCGCGCCGCGCGACCCCGGCCCGGTGTAGGTGGGCACTCAGGGGAACACGCGCTGCCCCGGCGTGAGGATGCCGCGCGGGTCGAAGCGGCGCTTGGCCGCCGCCAGCTCCGGCCACGCGGCACCGAAATGGGTCTCCCAGTCCTTCGCCGACATCGGCAGCATGTTGACCGGGTAGACGGTGCCTCCTCGGTCCCGTACGCGCTCGAAGATCTCGCGGTTGCGCGCGACCATCCTGGCGCAGCCCTCGACGTCGTACGGGTCACCGGTGCGCAGCAGCGCGAACAGCCAGGCGAGCTCGCCGAAGGGGGTGCGCAGCAGTGGCGTGCCGAGCCGGCCGGTGCGCACCGGGTACAGCATCACGAGCCCGGTGTCCCCGAGGTCGGCGCCGTCCGTCGCGGCGAGCGTCTCCGGCACCAGCTCGGTCACCGCGTCGTCGGGTACGAGGACGTTCAGCCACGGGTGCGGGTGGTACCAGCTGCCCTCGGCGCGCAGGATCGTCTCGCCCTCGGCCATGCGATCCAGAAACGCCAGGTACGTGGTGTCGTCCCGCTCCACCGACTCCGCATCGAACGCCAGGTCCCCGAGCAGCGCGGCCTCGTCCGGCTCGTCCGGAAGGGAGTAGAAGACGGCGGCCTCCAGCAGGTACCGCCACGACCCCGTCTCGTCGTCGAGCTGCGCCTGCCCCTCGAGGTAGCCGAACCGGCCGTCCCGCACGGCGGTGCGCTGGTCGGCGACGAACGCCGCCGCGGAGTCGTAGTACAGCCGCCACCGGCGCGCTCGCTGCCGGGCCGGGCGCAGCCGGATCGCGGCCCTGGTCACCACCCCGCACTGGCCGAGCCCGGCCCGCACCGCGTCGAACAGGTCGGGGTCCTCGTCGGCGGAGCAGTGCCGCAGCTCGCCGGTCCCGGTGACGACCTGCAGCCCGGCGACGGTGTCGGTCTGCGCGCCGTGGTGGTGGCTCGCCCCGCCGAGCCCGCCGACCGCCAGCGTGCCGCCGACGGTGAGGTCCAGGTAGTCGGTCAGCACCGGGGGTGTGAGCCCGCGGGGCAGCGACGCGGCGAGCACCTCCCGCCAGGTCGCACCGGCGTCGACGAGCAGCGCCTCGCCGGTGCCCGCGTGCACCCGGGACAGGCTCCGCATGTCCAGCACGATGCCGCCCTCCGCCTGGCCCTGCCCGAACGGCGAGTGCCCCGCCCCGCGCGCCGCGACGGGCACGCCGCGCTCGGCGGCGAACCGGACGACGGCGGCCACGTCCTCGGGGCGGCCGGGCCGCACCACGGCCGCCGGTCTGGCCTGCACGACACGGCCCCAGTCCTGCGCCGCGGCGGCGAGGCTCGCGTCGTCCGCATGCGCCCGGCCGGTCAGCGCGGGCAGGTCGGCGAGGGTGAACGGGTCCGGCACGGGGCGACTCTAGCGACCCGGCGAGCCGCCGTGCCGACCGCTCGGCGCGGCCGGCACGGCGGGCCGCGTCAGGTACCGCTGAGCTGCGGCTGCGGCCCCGGCCCTCCGGCCCGGTCGAGCTCGTGCCGGAGGGTGTCGAGCTCGGCACCTCCCGCCATGTGGTGGGTGAGGTCGTCGAGGGTGAGGTCCGCGCGGGCCGCGTCGAGCTCGATGCGGCCGTGCTGCAGCACGGTGAAGTGGTCACCGACGAGGAAGGCGTGGTGCGGGTTGTGGGTGATGAAGATGACCGCCAGCCCCGCGTCGCGCGCGGCGGCGATGTACTTGAGCACCACACCGGACTGCTTGACGCCGAGCGCTGCCGTGGGTTCGTCCAGGATCAGCACCCGGGCGCCGAAGTGGATGGCGCGGGCGATGGCCACGCACTGCCGTTGCCCACCGGAGAGGGTCCCGATGGGCTGCTCGACGTCGGGCAGGTCGATGCCCATCTTCTTCAGCTCGGTGTCGGTGGTGGCGCGCATGGTCCCGACGTCGAGCCTGCGCAGCGGCCACGTTCCCGTGGTGATCTCGGAGCCGAGGAAGAAGTTGCGCCACACCGGCATCAGCGGGACCACGGCCAGGTCCTGGTACACGGTGGCGATGCCGCGGTCGAGCGCGTCCCGGGGCGAGGTGAACCGCACCGGGACGCCGTCGACCCGGTAGCTGCCCTCGTCGTAGCCGTGCAGTCCGGACACGATCTTGATGAGGGTGGACTTGCCCGCGCCGTTGTCGCCGAGGATGCAGGTCACCTGGTTCTCGTGCACGGCGAGGGAGACCTGGTCCAGTGCGCGGATGTTGCCGTAGCTCTTGCCCACGCCGTCCAGCTCGACCACGGGGGTGTGGTTGTCGGTCATGGTCGTCACCTCCGTGCCGCCCGGTTGCGCACCCACAGGTTGAGCAGGGTCGCCACCAGCAGGGTGATCCCGACGAAGAACATGTACCAGTCGGGGTTCCAGTTCGCGAACACGATGCCCTGGCCGGTCATGCCGAAGATGAACGCGCCGATCGCGGCACCGATCGCCGAGCCGTAGCCGCCGGTGAGCAGGCAACCGCCCACCACCGCGGCCGCGATGAAGATGAGCTCCTGGCCGACGCCTTCACCGGACTGCACGGTGTTGAACGCGAACAGCTTGTGCATGCCCGCGAACCAGGCCGTGAACCCGACCGTCATGAACAGGCCGATCTTGGTCCGGTTGACCGGCACGCCGACCGCGCGGGCGGAGTCGGCCTTGCCGCCCACGGCGAAGATCCAGTTGCCCACCTTGGTACGCAGCAGGACCCACGTCGCGACGGCCACGAACAGCAGCCACCAGAACACGGTGATCTTCACCGAGACCGATCCGATCTGCACGGACGAGGCGAAGATCGCCTTGGCGGAGTCGAAACCGTCCATGTCGGAGATCGAGTTGGTCGCGACGTTGCCGGTGACCAGTTTGGTCATCGCGAGGTTGAGGCCCTGCAACATCAGGAACGTCGCCAGGGTCACCAGGAAGCTGGGCAACTTCGTGCGGGTGAGCACGAACCCGTTGAACAAGCCGATCCCCAGCGAGACCAGCAGGGCGAAGACCACCCCGACCCAGACGTTCAGACTGAGCTGGAAGGCGAACATGCTGGCCGCGAGGGCCGAGGTGGTCACGCCGACGCCGGCGGAGAGGTCGAACTCGCCGCCTATCATGAGCAGGCACACCCCGACCGTGACGATCCCGATCGTCGACGACGCGTACAGCACAGTGGACTGTGCTCCAGGGGTGCGGAACGGGTCGGCGATCGCGTAGAACATCACGAAGATCGCCACCGCTCCCATCAGCGACCCGACCTCGGGCCTGCCGAAGAACCGCTTGCTCCACGACTTGCGGCTCACCTGGGTGTGTTCCCGCCTGGGTGTCGGCGGCGCTGGCGCGGGATGTACCTGAGTCATCTGCTTCCGCCTCCCCGGCTACCGGGTGCCGTTCGCGGCGAACTCGGCGATCTGGTCGATGTTGTCCTTGGTGATGAACGCGGGACCGGTCAGTACGGGCTCTTCCCGGCCGCCCATGTAGTTGCCGTTGTGCTGGTAGAGCCAGATGGCGTCGACCGCGAGGTAGCCCTGCAGGTACGGCTGCTGGTCGACCGCGAACTGCACGTCGCCGTCCTTGATGGCCTGCACGAGATCCTTGTTGGTGTCGAAGGTCGCGATCTTGGCCGCACTGCCCGCGTCGGACGCCGACTGCACGGCCGCCAGCGCGAACGGCGCGCCCAGCGTGGCGATGTAGTCGATGCCGGCGTCCTGCTGCAGCTTCGCCTGGATGGTCGACTGCACCGAGGGCATGTCGGCGCCGTTGACGTAGAGGATCTCCGCCTTGCCCTGGAAGGCCTTCTTCACCCCCGCGCACCGGGCCTCCAGGGCCACGTGTCCCTGCTCCTGGATGACGCAGAGCACGTGCTTGGCGCCCTCCTCGTTGAGGCGGCGGCCGAAGGCCTCGCCCGCGACGGTCTCGTCCTGGCCGAAGTACCCGAGCAGGCCGGCTTCCTTCCACTCGTTGAGTCCCGAGTTGAACCCCACCACGGGAATCCCCGCGTCCTGTGCCTTCCGCACGACGTCGGTGAGCGCGTCCGGCTTGGCCAGGGTGACCGCGATGCCGTCCACGTTCTGGTCGATCGCGTTCTGGACGAGGTTCGCCTGCTTGCCCGCGTCCGGGTTGGCGGAGTAGACGAGTTCGATGTTGTCCTTTGCCGCGGCGGCCTGCGCGCCCTTGCGCAGGATGTCCCAGAACGTGTCGCCGGGCACGGCGTGGGTGATCATCGCGACCTTCAGCCGCGGCGTGTCGGCGGTACCCGCGCCGGCCCCGGCGGCGTCCTCCTCGGCCTGCTTGCCGCCGCTGCTGCTGCAGCCGGCCAGCGCGAGCAGCCCGGCCATGACCAGGGCCAGCGGGCCCAGTAGACGGTTCCTTGTCTTCATTCTCGTGGCACCTCTTCGTGCATCCGGTGGGGAGCTAGTGCGCTCTACTAGCGCGCTCTAGTAGTCGCGTACTATGCTTCGGGTCACACTCGGATGTCAATACTTGGGGCTGAACGGTTACCGGGGGAGGGGGCAGGATCGGCGGCATGAGCGAGGACGGATCTCGAGCGGGCGAACGGCGTCCGCGGCGCGCGCGACCGACCATGGCGGACGTCGCGGCGAAGGTCGGGGTGTCCCGCGCGCTGGTGTCGCTGGTGTTCCGCAACGAGCCGGGCGCGAGCAAGGAGACCAGGGACCGGGTGTTCCAGGCCGCGGAGGAGCTCGGGTACCGCCCGGACAGCGCGGCGCAGATGCTCGCGCGCAGCCGCAGCAAGGTGCTCGGCGTGATGCTGACCGTCCGCAACCCGTTCCACGCCGACCTGGTCGAGGGCATCTACCCGGTGGCGGAAGAGCTCGGCTACGACATCCTGCTCTCGGCCGCCGCCCCGACCAGGGACGAGCGCAAGGCGGTCGAGGCGCTGCTGAGCCACCGTTGTGAGGCGCTGATGCTGCTCGGCCCGAAGCTGGAGTCCCGCGACCTCGCGCAGCTCGCCGAGCGCATCCCCGTGGTCGTGCTGGGCAGGCGGTTTCCCGGGGTTGAGGTGGACTCCGTGCACACCGCGGAGGCGAAGGGCGTCCGGCAGGTCATCGACCACCTCGTCGAGCTCGGGCACGCCGACATCCTGCACATCGACGGCGGACGGGGCGCGGGCTCGGTCGAGCGCCGCAGGGCCTACCGCGCCGCCATGCGCAGGCACGGGCTCGCCGACCGGATCCGGGTGCTGCCCGGCGACCACACGGAGGAGTCCGGTGCGCAGGCGGCCGCGACGCTGCTCGCCGACCGGGAGAACCTGCCGACCGCCGTGTTCGCGAGCAACGACCGGTGCGCGCTCGGCTTCCTCGACTTCGTCTGGCGCGCCGGGCTCCAGGTCCCGGACGACCTGTCCGTGGTGGGCTTCGACGACAGCCACCTCGCCCACCTCTCGCACATCGACCTGACGACGGTGCGGCAGGACCCCGACCGGCAGGCGGAGCTCGCGGTGCGGGTCGTCGTGGAGCGGCTGTCCGGCGAGCGGTCCGAGGCGCGGGAGCTGGTGCTGGACCCCAAGTTCGTCGCGCGCGGCACCACCGGGCCGCCGCCCGGGCGCGGCTGACACCGGCGAATCCCACCCTGCCGCGCGACCCGGCCGGGGTTTTTCCGGTGTGTGCCCGGGTATGTCCGCGACATCACGGATTCACCGGAGTCGCTGGAGGAAGGAGCCAGCCATGCCACCGCACGTCGAGACCGACTCGGCCCCAGCCGACCCGCCGCCGGTGATCGAGCCGGGGCGGCACGGCGCGGGGGGTGACTCGGCGGGTAACCAGCGGGTGCCCGCTCCGCGTGAGGAGGAGGACCTGGAGCCGACGATCGTCCTCGGCCGCGAGTGAGCCCGGCCGGTGGCCGCTGTGTGGGCGGCCTGGGTGGTTGGCCTGTGTGGGCGGCCTGGGTGGACGGCCCGGTGGGTCACCGGTTCGTGTGGGGCTCCCGGGTTCTGGTTGTTGTCGGTGTTGGTTGCGGCGGGCCCGCGGCCGGTGATCGAGCCGGGGCGGCACGGCGCGGGGGGTGACTCGGCGGGTAACCAGCGGGTGCCCGCTCCGCGTGAGGAGGAGGACCTGGAGCCGACGATCGTCCTCGGCCGCGAGTGAGCCCGGCCGGTGGCCGCTGTGTGGGCGGCCTGGGTGGTTGGCTTGTGTGGACGGCCCGGTGGGTCACCAGTCCTTGCAGGCGACCCCCAGGTTCTGGTTGTTGTCGGTGCGGTAGATCGAGCCGCAGCTGCGGATGCCGATCCCGCCCGCGTAGGTCGCGTTGATGTCGAAGTCCTGGTAGCAGCTGCCGCCGGTGCCCGAACCGCCGCAGATCTTCGACGCCGCCTTGGTCGGCCCCGTCGTGGCGTAGTAGGTGAACCGGTACTCGGCGGGACCCTGTGGCTCGGTGATGGTGTGGATCGCCACCCAGTCGACGTGGTAGCCGCTGCCGAAAACGACCATCTGCACCATCCCGTCGTTCACCGCGAAGTCCATGGTGTGCAGTTCCTGGCTCATCGCGGGTGTGGTGAGCGCCGCCGCGAGGGCGACACCCGCGGCGGCGGCGACGAGCCGCCTGAGCTTCAGCATTGATCCCCCAGTTGCACAGCGTGGTTGGAATTTTTCGCACGGTAAGTCCGGCCGGGAAAAGTTGTCAATGGATCTGTCCGTGCGACCGCGGCACTGTGCGCCCTGCCGCGGTGTAGCGTGCTACATTGGTCGCATGATTCGCAGGGACCGGGAACTGCTCGCCCGCCTGTCGGCGCTGAACACCTACCTCGGTGAGGTCGTGGTGGAGCTGCTGCACCGGCAGGACGGCGGCGAGCTGCCCGCGGACGGTCTCCGGCGGCTCGGCGGGCATCTCCAGCAGCTCACCGCGGACGTGCTCGCCCGCGCCGACGAGCTCGACGCCGTGGTCATCGACGTGCCCGTCGCCGACCGGCCCGCGCGGCTCACCACTCGTGAGTGAGAAACGTCGTTCTAACAACGTTCCTCACTCACGAGTGGTGAGCGGGTCCGGCACCGGTACGGTCCTCGGTGGCTGTCGCACGCCGGATGCGAAGGAGACCCGATGCCCGCCGAACCGTCCCCCCGCGCCGCCGAACCGGACCGGGAAGCCGCCCGCGCGCACCTCGCGGCCGCCGAGACCGCGGCGGCACAGGGCCCCGCCGCCGCGCCGCGCACGGTGGAGCGGGTCGGCGTGGTCGGTGCGGGCACGATGGGCTCGGGTATCGCCACCGCGTTCCTGCAGGCCGGCTTTCCGGTCACGGTCGTGGAACAGGCACAGGAGGCCCTCGACCGCGGCGTCGCCCGCATCCGCGACATCCAGGACAAGGCCGTCGCCAAGGGCAAGGCCGAACGCGCGGAGGCCGATCGCAGGCTCGCCGCGCTGACCGCCACCACCGACCGCGCCGGGCTGGCAGGTTGCGACCTCGTGGTCGAAGCCGTGTTCGAGGACATGGCGGTCAAACGGGACCTGCTCGCCGAGCTCGGCGGCCTGGTCAAGGCGGGTGCGATCCTCGCCTCCAACACGTCCTACCTCGACCTCGACCAGCTCGCCGCGGCCACCGGGCGGCCGGGCGACGTCGTGGGCCTGCACTTCTTCAGCCCCGCGCACATCATGCGCCTGCTGGAGGTGGTGCGGGGCGAGCACACCGCCGACGACACGCTGGCCACCGCGCTCGACCTCGGCCGCGGGCTCGGGAAGCTGCCGGTGGTGGCGCGGGTGTGCGACGGGTTCATCGGCAACCGGATCTACAACGCCTACCGGACCCAGTGTGAGTTCATGCTGGAGGAGGGTGCGCTGCCCGAGCAGGTCGACGCGGCACTGGAGGAGTTCGGCTTCGCGATGGGCCCGTTCGCCGTCGGTGACCTGTCCGGTTTGGACATCGCGTGGGCGAACCGCAAGCGGCTCGCCGCGACCCGCGACCCGCGCGAGCGGGTGCCGGGAGTGCTCGACCGGCTGTGCGAGCGGGGGAGATTCGGCCGCAAGTCGGGTGCTGGCTACTACCGCTACCCCGACGGTTCCCGGCGCGGTGAGGTCGACGAGACCGTGCACGAGATCATCCGCGAGGTCTCGGCCGAGCGGGGCTTTTCGCGGCGGGAGTTCGCGGCCGAGGAGATCCGGCGGCGCGCGCTCGGTGCGATCGTGAACGAGGCGGGTCTCGTACTGGCGGACGGGATCGCGGAGCGGCCCTCGGACATCGACGTGGTGCTCGTCCACGGCTACGGCTTCCCCGCCGACCGGGGTGGCCCGCTGTACTGGGCGGCCCGGCACCGCGCCGACGTCGAGGCCGGTATCGCCGCCGCCGAGCGGGCCACCGGCTTCGGCTTCCGCCGCGCCGACCTCGCCCGGTTGCTGAGCTAGAAGTCCCCCAAGGTGGCCTTGGGGGACTTCACGTCAGCCCTTCTCGGATTCGTCCTGGTGCTCGTCGATCGGCGGGACCGCCGGGTCGTCGTCGGCGGGCGGCTCCGGATCGCGCCACTCCTCGGCCCGGCTGGGGCGGTTGCCCTTCAGCATGCCCTGCAGTTCCGACTTGAGCTCGTCGTCCTCGCGGGGGCTGTGCCGGTCGCTCTCGCGGTGCATGTGAGCCTCCTTTCCCGTGGCCAGCGGCCTACCCGAGCGCCGACGGGGCGAAACGCGGCCGGGTTTGCGCGCGCCGCGGTGGGTACCCGTGGGACAGGACCGTGACCGAGGCGGTGCCGGACGAGCCGGGACGAGCCAGGTCGAGGCAGCACTGGAACGGGAGGCAGGCCATGACCGCCCCACCGCCCGATCCGGACCCGCGCGAGACGCCGGGGCTGGAGGAGGGCGGCGGCGTCGCCCCCGGCGACACGCCGCCCGACTCCGCGCAGACGTCGGGGCTGTCGCACCGCGAGCCCCGGCAGTCGAAGGGCATGTCGCTGGCGTGGGTGCTCACCATCGCGATCGTGGTCGTCCTCGTCGCCGGTTTCTTCATCGCCTACCTGGTCACCGTGCTCGCCGAGTAGCGAGAAACCCCGAGGAGGTCGTCGAGTGTCCCAACGGATCGTGATCGCCGGTGGCGGCTATGTGGGCCTGTACACCGCGCTGAAACTGCAGCACCGGCTGCGGCGTGGCGAGGCCGAGGTCACCGTGGTCAACCCGGAGAACTTCATGGTCTACCGGCCACTGCTGCCGGAGGTCGCCTCCGGGACCCTCGAACCACGGCACGCGGTCGTCCCGCTGAGGGCGGTCCTGAAGGGCACCCGGTTCGTGGCGGGCAGGCTCACCGGGGTGGACGCCGAGCGGAACGTGGCCACGGTCGCCCCCTACGCGGGGCCGGAGCTGAACCTGGAGTACGACGAGCTGGTGCTCGGCCTCGGCGCGATGGCGAAACTCATGCCCGTGCCCGGGCTCGCCGAGTGCGGTATCGGCTTCAACTCGCTGGCCGAGGCCGTGTACCTGCGGGACCACGTGTTGCGCAGGCTGGAGATCGCCTCGGCCACCGCCGACCCCGAGCTGCGCCGCCGCGCGCTCACCTTCGTCTTCGTCGGCGGCGGCTACACGGGCGTCGAGGCGCTCGCGGAGCTGCAGGACATGGCCGTCGACGTGCTGGCCGGCTACCCGGAGATCGACCCGGCCGAGATGCGCTGGGTGCTGGTCGAGGCGCTCGACCGCATCCTCACCACGGTGAGCGAGGACCTCGCCGAGCGGGCCATGACCGAGCTCGGCGGCCGCGGCATCGACATCCGGCTCGGCACGCAGCTGGAGTCCGCGGAGGGCGGTGAGCTGCACCTGTCCGACGGCACCAAGTTCCAGGCCGACACGCTCGTCTGGGTCGCGGGCACCCGCCCGCAGGCGCTCATCGGCGAACTGGGCCTGCCCACCGACGAGCGCGGCAGGCTGGCCGTCGATCCGACCATGCGCGTGCACGGCACCCGCAACATCTGGGCCGCGGGCGACTGCGCGGCCGTCCCCGACGAGGGCGGCGGGGTCAGCCCGCCCACCGCGCAGCACGCCGTGCGCCAGGCCGAGCAGCTCGGCGAGAACCTGGTCGCCGACCTCCGGGGGCGGCAGGCACTGCCGTTCCGGTACCGCGGCCGGGGCGAGTTCGTCACGCTCGGCAAGAACAAGGCGGTCGGCGAGGTGTTCGGCCGCAAGCTGGACGGCTCGCTGGCCTGGGCCGCCCGCCGGGCCTACTACGCCACGCAGATCCCGACGTGGAACCGGACGATCCGGGTGCTGGGCGACTGGCTGGTCGGCATGCCGTACGGGCACGACGTGGTCGACCTCGGCTCCCGGGAGCAGCCACGTGGCGCCTTCGAGGAGGCCGCGGGCCACCGCTGACCCGAGGCGGCCGGCAGTGAAGGCCACCCTGAGTGCGGTCGACGCACTCAGGGTGGCCTTCACTGCACGGCGGGGGCGGACAGCTCGTGCCAGAGCTCCCCGGCGCGGGCGGCGAACCGGTGCGCGCGGCCGGGCTGGCCCAGCCGGTGGTGCAGCTGCCCGAGCAGCTCCGCCACCTCGGCTTCCGAGCGCCGGTCCCCGGTCCGCCGGTGCACGGTCAGCGAGTTCGACAGCAGCAGCCGCGCGTGGGCGAGGTCGCCGCTGCGCAGGCACAGCTCGCCGAGGTGCTGGTTGGCGTAGCCGATGCAGTGGTGGTCGCCGAGCTCGGTGAAGATGCCGATCGCGCGGTCGACGTGCTCGCGGGCGGCGGCGAGGTTGCCGCGCCGCTGGTGCAGCAGCCCGAGCCGGTTCAGGGCGTGGGCCTCCCGGTGCCGGTCACCGATGGCGGCGGCCAGCGCGCGGGCGTCGGTGAACCAGCGCTCCGCCTCCGCGGTCCGGCCCAGGCCGAGCCAGGCCGCGCCGATCGCGATCAGCGCCACCGCCTCGCCGTGCCGGGCCCCGGCCCGGCGGAACAGCTCCAGCGCCTCCTCGCACGTCTCCAGCGCGCGTCGCGGTTGGCCGAGGATCCGCAGCACCGTGCCGATGCCCGCGAGCGCGGTCGCGATGCCGCGCTCGTCGGCCACCTCGGTGAACAGGGTCCGGGACTCGGTGAAACCGGCCAGCGCGTCGGAGTAGCGGTCCTGGTAGAGCAGGTTCTGCGCGAGGTCACGCAGGACGATGGCCTGCGCCCTGCGGTCCCCGGTGCGGCGCGCCGCCGCCAGCGCGACGCCGTGGGTGTGCTGCCAGTCCTCCAGGTGCGCCCGCAGGTCGAAGTACGGGGTGAGCGCCGCGGCCAGGCGCCACGCCAGGTCATCGAACCCGTGCCGGACAGCGAGGTCGACGGCCGCCACCGCCGTGCGGTGCTCGGCCTCGAACCACGCCGCCGGATCGGCGAGCAGCCGGTCGGCCCCGGCGGGCAGCGGGGGCGGCTCCCCGGCGGGCACGCCGAAGAAGTCGATCGGCATCCGCTCACCCGCCCCGGTGGCCAGCGCGACGTACCGCTCCAGCACCCGGCGCACGCCGGCCCGCGGGTCCTCGGGCCCCGCCCGCTCGGCGGCGTAGCAGCGCAGCAGGTCGTGCAGGCGGTACCGGGGCAGGCCGGTGGTGTCGGTGCCGACGAGGCCCACGAGGTTCGCGTCGACCAGCGTGTCGAGCACGTCGTCGGCCTCGGGCCGGTCCAGCAGCGCCGCGACCACCCAGCCGGGGAACCGCACCGGCCCGAGCCGGCCGAGCCCGCGGAACGCGCGCGCCGCGGTGGGGGACAGCTGCGCGTAGCTCAGCGACACGCTCGCGCGGACCTCGGTCTCCCCGGCGCGCAGCTCGTCCAGCCTGCGGTGCTCGTCGGCCAGCCGCTCGGCCAGCGTTCCGAGTGTCCAACCAGGACGGTGGGCCAGCCGCGCTCCCGCGACGCGGATGGCGAGCGGCAGGTGGCCGCAGGAACGCAGGATGGCCGCCGCCGCGCCGGGTTCCGCGCCCGCCCTGCGCTCGCCGACGATCGCCGCCAGCAGCCGCGCCGCGTCGTCCTCGGGCAGCACGTCCAGTGCCACCGCGTGCGCGCCGGGCACGTCGGGGATCCGGGTGCGGGTCGTGACGAGAACGGCCGACGTGCCGGTGCCGGGCAGCAGGGGCCGCACCTGGGCCGCGTCCCGCGCGTCCTCCAGCACCACGCACAGCCGCCTGCGCGCGAGGCGGGACCGCAGCAGCGCGGCGCGTTCGGGCACCGTGTGCGGGAGGGCGGCGTCGGCGACCCCGAGCGCCCTGAGCAGCTCGCCGAGCACGTCCCTCGGCTCGCGCGGGCGGTCCGCCGTGCCTGCCAGGTCGACGTGCAGCTGGCCGTCGGGGAACAGCGCGCGCACCGCGTGGGCCACGTGTACGGCCACCGCGGACTTGCCGACCCCCGGCGCGCCGGAGAGCACCGCCACCGCGGGGACCCCCTGGGCGTGCCGCTCGCGCAGCAGCGTCACCAGCTCGGCGACGATCCGGCCCCGGCCGGTGAAGTCGGGCAGGTCGAGCGGCAGCTGGCACACCGGCAACGCCCGCTCACCGGGTTCGGGCGCGCCGTCGTCGCCGGTGAGCGCCGAGTGCAGCCTGCGCAGCCGGGGCCCCGGGGCGGCGTCGAGCTCGGCGCGCAGCACCTGCTCCGCCTCGGCGAAGGCACGCAGCGCCTCGGCCCGGCGGCCACCGGCGTCCAGGGCGAGCATGAGCCGTTCCCACAGTTCCTCGCACAGCGGGTGGTCGGCGAGCAACCCGCGCAGCTCGATCACCGCCTCGTCGCAGTGGCCGAGGGCGATCCTGGTCTCCAGCCTCCGTTGCCGGGCGGACAGGCGCAGCTCGCCGAGCCGGGCGACGGTGGCGCTCCAGCGATGGCTGTGCGGCAGGTCCTGCAGCACCTCGCCCCGCCACAGCTCCTCGGCGGCGTCCAGCAGCGCGAGCCCCCGCTCGGCGTTCTCCTCGGCGAGGGTGCGCTGGGCCCGCACGGTCAGCTCCTCGAACCGGCTCGCGTCCAGCTCGCCCGGCTCGGTGTGCACGAGATAGCCCGCCGTCCGGCTGCCGAGCCGGTCGCCGAGGCCGGGGGCGGCCGCGTCGAGCCGCCGCCGCAGGTTGTGCACGTACGTGCGGAGGTTGGCGTGCGCCGAGCGGGGCGGGGTCTCCGGCCACAGCACGTCGACGAGGGTCTCGGCGGACACGGCGGTGTCCGGGCGCAGGAGCAGGGTGGCCAGCAGCAGCCGGGGTTTCGTGCCGCCGAGAGGTACGGCGCGACCGGCGACCTCGACGTCGAGGGGCCCCAGGATCCGGAACGAAATCGCGTTCACGTTCACCGCCCACCGGGGGAGGACACGTCCACCGCGGATCGTAGGGACGCCCGCGGGTCGTGGCTAGGTACTTCGGTAGGAACGGATCTTCTACAGAACCTTGACGTGACCTTAAGCACACGTAGAAACTGAGTGGTATGACCGCCACCGAAGCCGGGCCGCTCACCGATTCTCCCGCGGTGTCGTTCGACCGGCATCCGGAGAACTACCGGCACTGGAGGTTGCGGGTCGAGGGCCCGGTGGCCTGGCTCGAACTCGACGTCGACGCGCACGGCGGGCTCGTGCCCGGCTACGAGCTCAAGCTCAACTCCTACGACCTCGGCGTGGACATCGAGCTGTACGACGCCACCCAGCGGCTGCGGTTCGAGCACCCCGGCGTGCGGACGGTCGTGGTGACCAGCGCGAAGGACGGGGTGTTCTGCGCGGGCGCCAACATCCGCATGCTGGCCGGCTCGCCGCACGAGTGGAAGGTCAACTTCTGCAAGTTCACCAACGAGACCCGCAACGGGATGGAGGACGCCACCGCCCACTCGGGACAGACGTATCTGGCCGCGGTGAACGGCGCCTGCGCGGGCGGCGGCTACGAGCTCGCACTGGCGTGCGAGCACATCGTGCTGGTGGACGACAACTCCTCGACCGTCGCGTTGCCCGAGGTGCCACTGCTCGGCGTGCTCCCCGGCACCGGTGGGCTGACCCGGCTGGTGGACAAGCGGCGTGTGCGCAGGGACCGGGCCGACGTCTTCGCCACCCGCAGCGACGGCCTGCGCGGCCGCACCGCCGTGGACTGGGGCCTGGTGGACGAGCTCGCCCCGCGCCGCGAGTTCGCCGAGACCGTCGCGCGCCGCGCCGCCGAGCTCGCCCGCCGCAGCGACCGGCCCGCGGGCGCCGAGGGAGTCGCGCTGACCCCCCTGCGCCGTGCCGAGACCCCCGACGGGCTCACCTACCCGCACCTGACGGCCCGCTACGACCGCGCGGCGGGCACCGTCGAGCTCACCGTGCACGGACCGGACACCGACCCGCCGCCGGACGCCGCCGCGTTGCGCGCCCAGGGCGCGGAGTCCTGGCTGCTCGCGGTGACCCGCGAACTGGACGACGCGATCCTGCGGCTGCGCACCAACGAGACCGAGCTCGGCACCTGGGTGCTGCGCACCTCCGGTGACCCGCGACGGGTGCTCGCGCACGAGCGCACCGTCCTGGCGGGTGCCGCGGACGACTGGCTGTGCAACGAGATCCTGCACTACTACAAGCGCACGCTGAAGCGGCTCGACGTCACCAGCCGCAGCCTCGTCGCGCTCGTCGAACCGGGCGGCTGCTTCGCCGGGGCGCTGGCCGAGCTCGCCCTCGCCTGCGACCGGCAGTACATGCTGGACGGCCCGCCGCTCGACGACGAGGACAGCGACGAGCGCGCCACGTTCACGTTGAGCGAGGCCAACTTCGGCGCCTTCCCGATGGGCAACGGGCTGTCCCGGCTGGAGTCCCGCTTCTACGGCGCCGAGGAGCACCTCGGCTGGCTGCGCCGGGAATCGGGCAGGCCGCTGCCGCCCGCCGAGGCGCTGGAGCTGGGCCTGGTCACCGACGCTCCCGACGACATCGACTGGCCCGACGAGATCCGGCTGGTGCTCGAGGGGCGCGCCGCGCTGTCGCCGGACGCGCTGACCGGCATGGAGGCCAACCACCGGTTCGTCGGCCCCGAGACGATCGAGACGAAGATCTTCGGCCGGCTGTCCGCGTGGCAGAACTGGGTCTTCCACCGGCCGAACGCGTCGGGGCCGGAGGGGGCGCTGCGCCGCTACGGCACCGGACTGAAGGCCGTGTTCGACAGGAAGCGAGTCTGAGCCATGCCGGAGACGATCGACTACGACGCCAGGATCCCGAACAACGTCGACCTGTCGGCCAACCGGCGCCTGCAGCGCGCCCTGGAGGGCTGGCAGCCCAAGTTCATGAACTGGTGGGGCGAGATGGGTCCCACGCTGGAGACCCAGGGCGTGTACCTGCGCACGGCCGTCAGCGTCGGCCGCGAGGGGTGGGCGCATTTCGACCACGTCGTCCCCGAGGAGTACCGCTGGGGCATCTTTCTCGCCGAGCGCGAACCGGACCGGCGCATCGCGTTCGGCGAGCACCGGGGCGAGCCGGTGTGGCAGCAGGTGCCCGGCGAGTACCGCGCCGAGCTGCAGCGGCTGATCGTGATCCAGGGCGACACCGAACCGGCCTCGGTGGAGCAGCAGCGGCTGCTCGGGCTCACCGCGCCGTCGCTGTACGACCTGCGCAACCTCTTCCAGGTCAACGTGGAGGAGGGCAGGCACCTGTGGGCGATGGTGTACCTGCTGCACGCCTACTTCGGCCGCGAGGGCAGGGAGGAGGCCGAGGCCCTGCTGTACCGCAACTCCGGCAGCCCCGACACCCCGCGCATCCTGGGCGCGTTCAACGAGGAGACCGCCGACTGGCTGGCCTTCTACATGTTCACCTACTTCACCGACCGCGACGGCAAGTACCAGCTCGGCACGCTCAAGGAGAGCGCGTTCGACCCGCTGTCGCGCACCTGCGAGTTCATGCTCAAGGAAGAGGCGCACCACATGTTCGTCGGCACCACCGGCGTCGACCGCGTGGTGACCCGCAGCGCCGAGCTGATCCGCGAGCACGACACGGACGACATCGCCTCGCACGGCGGCATCCCGCTCGGCATCATCCAGAAGTACATCAACTTCCACTACAGCGTCTCGCTCGACCTGTTCGGCAGCGAGACCTCCACCAACGCCGCGAACTACTACACGGCCGGGCTGAAGGGTCGCTGGCTGGAGACCCGCCGCAAGGACGACCACAAGCTCACCGACGACAGCGGCTTCCTGGACCGCCCCGGCGACGACGGCACGTGGGTCCAGGAGGAGGTCCAGAAGATCCTGCTGCTCAACCTCGACCTGCGCACGGAGTACATCGCCGACTGCCAGAGCGGCGTCAAGCGCTGGAACAGGATCCTCGAGAACAACGGCATCGACTTCCGGTTCCGGCTCCCGCACCCCGGCTTCAACCGCGACGTCGGGATCAACGCCGGCCACCACGTGACCCCCGACGGCACGATCGTCGACGAGCCCACCTGGCAGCGGGGCCGGAAGCACTGGCTGCCCACCGATGAGGACCTCACGTTCGTCCGCTCGCTGATGATCCCCGTCCACGAGCGGGGCAAGATCGCCGGCTGGGTCGCACCCCCGGCGGGCGGCATCAACGGCAAGCCGTTCGACTACGAGTACGTGTACTTGACTTGAGGCGGCGCCCCCTCGACGCTGAGCAGCAGCCGCGAGGTGGGTGTGGCAACGGGCGCGACGGGGCGCCGGAGCGCGGGAGATGAGGCCAGATGATCCAGTCAGTGCCCGCTTTCAACGCGGCGGAGTACCTGGTCGACCGCAACGTCGCCGAGGGCGGTGGCGCGCGCACCGCCGTGGTCACCCCCGACCGGACGCTGAGCTACGCCGAACTGGCCGACGAGGTGCGGCGCGTCGCGGGCGGCCTCCGGGCACTGGGCGTCCGGCCCGAGGAGCGCGTGCTGCTGTGCATGGCCGACGACGTCGAGCTGTTCACCGGCATCCTCGCGACCCTGTACCTGGGCGCGGTGGCCGTGCCGTGCTCCACCATGCTCACCGGCGGGGAGCTCGGCACGCTGGTCGCCGACTCGCGGGCCCGCATCGTGCTCGGCTCCACCGCGTTCGCCGGCACCGTGCGGGCCGCCGTGGAGCGGGCCCCGGACGTCGAACGGGTGCTGTTCACCGACGAGTGGGACCGGTTGCGCGAGGCCGGTTCCGTCACCGCCCCCTACCCGGCCTGGCCGGACTCGCCCGCGCTGTGGCTGTACACCTCCGGCACCACCGGGCTGCCGAAGGCCGCGATGCACCGGCACGCCGACATCCGGTTCGTCGCGGAGAACTACGGGCAGGGGGTGCTCGGCATCACCGCGGCCGACCGCTTCCTGTCCGTCGCCAAGCTGTTCTTCGCCTACGGCATCGGGAACTCGATGTTCTTCCCGCTGTCGGTCGGCGGCACGGCACTGCTGGAGCCCGCGCGGCCCGCACCGGGGCTGATCGCGGACCGTGCCGCCGAGCACGGCGCCACGCTGCTGTTCGGCACGCCGAGCTTCTGGGGGCCGCTGCTCGCGGCGGACGTGCCGAGGGAGTGCTTCGGCAGCGTCCGGCTCGCGGTGTCGGCGGGGGAGGCGCTGCCCGCGCGGCTGTACCACGGCATGCGGGAACGCTTCGGCATCGAGGTGCTGGACGGCATCGGCTCCACCGAGATGCTGCACATCTTCCTGTCCAACCGGCCGGGCCGGGTGCGGCCCGCGTCGTCCGGCACGCCGGTGCCCGGCTACGAGGTGGAGATCCGGGACGAGTCCGGCGCCGTGATCGACGTGCCGGACGTGCCGGGCGAGCTGTACGTGCGGGGCGACAGCGCCGCCACGGGGTACTGGTGCCGGGCGGAGGTGTCGCGGCGGGTGTTCCTCGGCGAGTGGACCCGCACCGGCGACAGCTACGTCCGCAACACCGACGGCACCTACACGTGCCTCGGGCGGTTCAACGACATGCTCAAGGCGGGCGGCATCTGGGTGACGCCGAGCGAGGTGGAGGAGCGGCTGCTGGAGCATCCGGACGTCGCCGAGGCCGTGGTGGTGGGCGTGCCCGACTCCGACGAGCTGGACAAGCCGGTCGCGTGCGTGGTGCCGATGCCCGGCAGGCACGTCGACGCGGCGGAGCTGATCGCGTGGTGCAGGCAGACGCTGGCCGGGTTCAAACGGCCCAGGGCCGTGGTGGAGCTGGCCGAGCTGCCGAAGACGGCCACCGGCAAGATCCGCCGCAACGTGCTGCGCGAGCTGGTCGCCGCCGCCCCCACCCCCTGACCCCGTGTCCGCCGTCTATGCACGCGTGTCCGCGGTCTGTGTACGCGTGTCCGCGGTCTGTGCCGGGCCGGTGTCCCTGGATGGCAGACGCGTGTGCACAACTGGCGGACACGTGTCCCTGGATGGCGGACACGGCGTCAGGCGGCTTCCTCCTCGGTGAGCAGCTCGTCCCAGCGGCGCTGGGCGGCGGGGCGCCACTCGACGTGCCGGGCGTGGAACAGCTCCGCGGCCCTGGCGCCGCTCCACTGCTCCGGCAGCAGGGACGGCGGCAGCTGCGGGTCCAGGAACGGGAACCGCCGCCACTCGTGCACCAGGCGGGTCTGCGCGTGCAGTACCGCGTCGCCGTCGGCGGGGGCCAGCCCGGCGAACTCGTCGACGAAGTCCTCGTACCGGGTCTTCAGCGTGCTGAGGTCCCACGCGCGCGCCACCATGTCGCCCTCCTCGCCGACGGCGCCGTACGTCCCGACGAACGAGGTCGCGTCCGCCAGTTCCAGCTTCCGCAGGATGTCGAGCGCCTCCGCCTCGCGGGAGACGTGCGGGCTGATCCACACGCCCGGCTCGGGCGAGCCGAACCCCGCCCAGGTCAGCTTGGTGCGCAACTGGTGCCGCAGCTCGCGTTTCGGCTCCGGCACCGAGACGAGCAGGATGACCCACCGGCCGTCCCACTCCCACCCGGTGCTGCCGAAGTCGTAGATCCGCCGCGCGCCCTCCGTGAGCAGCGCGCGCCCCGGCGGCGTCAGCGACCAGCGCACCCGCCTGCCGACCCGCTCCGACTCCAGCCAGCCCTCGGCCGCGGTGCGGGCCAGTGCCTGCCGCGCCGACTTCTCCTCCACGTCGAAGGTGGCGAGCGCGTCGACGAGTACCGACGTCCACACCGGACTGTCCCGCGGCAGCACGAACTCCCCGAGCAGCGTCATGAGCAGCGATCGGGCGCTCGTGTGGCTGACCTCGCGGCGCCTGCTGACCACCGGCCGGGCGCCTTTGCCTGCGGCGGATGCCATCTCGTCACCTTCTCGTCGCTGACCGGTTCGACAGACGAGGGTAGCGAGCGCCGCCGGGAGCCGGTCAGCCGCCGCTGCCGTACGGCCGGGTCAGGATCTCCAGGTTGTGCCCGTCCGGGTCGGTGAAGTACACGCCGCGGCCGCCGTCGTTGGTGTTGATCTCGCCGGGCCGCCGGTGCAGCGGGTCGGCCCAGTACGGCACGCCGCGCTCGGTGATCCGGCCGAAGATCTCGTCGAACTCCGCCTCGCTGACGAGGAACGCCAGGTGCAGCGAGGGCACCTCCGCCGCGTCCAGGTAGTCGAGGGTCACGTCGTTGCTGGTGCGCACACCGAGGAACGGCCCGAACGGCTCGGGCTCGGGCAGCCCCAGGATGCCGGCCAGGAACGTCGCGCCTGCCTTCTTATCCCTGCTCGGAACGATGGTGTGGTTGAGCTGGATCGTCATGTCACGAACCTAAGACTTCGAGTTAGGTCGAGGTCAACCACGCGTCGACCGCCGTGGCCAGCGCGTCCGTCCAGCGCACCAGCACGGCCTCGCCCTCCGCCGCCGTGGCCCCCACCGGATCGCCGAGCACCCCGTTGGGGCTCACGGCGCGCACGCCCTCGCGCACCAGCCGGCCGAGCAGTTCGGGCAGCGGTTCCGTGCGCCCCCGCTCGGCCCGCTCCACCCGGACGTCCGCGGGCCGCAGCCGGAGCAGCACCGACGTCTCGGCCCGCCCGGCGTGCGTGTCGTCGGCGCGGCCACCGGGGAACCACGCCAGCACGTGCCTGCCCTCGCCGCGCAGCAGCCGCACCGCCCGCCGCACCGGTTCCAGGTTCCCGCCGTGCCCGCTCACCAGCACCACCCCGGCGAACCGGTCCGCCGAGCGCACCAGCTCCACGAGCACCAGCTCCAGCGCCCGCCCGCCGATCGACAGCGTGCCCGGGAAGTCGGCGTGCTCGCCGCTGGAGCCGTACGGCAGCGCCGGGGCCACCAGCACGTCCGGCCGCCGCGCGGCCAGCCTGCGGCACAGTTCGGTGGCGACCGCCGTGTCGGTGTCCAGCGGCAGGTGCGGTCCGTGCTGTTCGGTGGCGCCGAGCGGGACGGCCAGCACCCCCGCGCCGACCTCGGGCCAGCGCAGCCCGGCCAGCCTCGTCACGGCCGGGGCCTGCCGACCTCGGTGAACGACGGCAGCAGCGGCACGGCCGTCCGGTGCCGCAGGCAGCCCGCCCACACGCCCGTGCCGTAGGCGAGGTCGTCGGCGATCCGCAGCGCCGCCCACACCGGGCCGTGCCGCACCGACTCGGCCAGGCACGGCAGCAGGCTCGCTAGCAGCACCCGCCTGCCCCGCGGGCTCGGCAGCGCGAGCGGCCACCACGCCCGGCGGACGGCGTCCGCGAGCAGCCGTCCCGCGCCGAGGTGGCCGGACGCGGCCAGCCGGACCGCCTCGGCCCCGGGCACCCCGCTGGGCCGCAGCTTGCGCGGCAGCAGCGCGGTGGTGACCGCCGCGACCGCCAGCGCGGCACCCGGCCGTCCCGCCGCGAGCAGTCCCCACGCCGCCGCGCTCCACCCCGACAGCCGCGCGCAGCTCAGGTCGCGGCCGTGCCTGCGGGCCAGCGGGGCCGCCGACGTGCCGTAGTCGAACCGCTGCCGCAGCCACCCCCGCAGCCGTGGCCGCGGATCGTGCCGGACCACCGCGGCGGGCTGGTAGCGGACGTAGCCGGACTCCAGCAGCCGCCACACCAGGTCGACGTCCTCGCCGAACCGCAGGCCGGGATCGAAGCCGTCCACAGCGGACAGTGCCGACCGGCGCACCAGCAGCGCGGCGCTCGGCACGTAGCTCACCCTGCTCAGCGGGCGCACCGGCGCCGGCGCGGGACCGAGGTCCAGGCTCGACCGGACCGCCTCGTAGCGGGCCAGCGCGCCGGGGCCGGGCGCGCTGCGGACGCGGGGCGCCACCGCGAGCACGCGCGGGTCGGTGAACTGGGGCAGCGCCGAGGCCAGCCAGCCCGGCTCCGGCACCGCGTCGGAGTCGAGGAACGCGACGACCTCGGTGCGCGCCAGCCGCCAGCCCGCGTTGCGCGCGGCCGCGGGGCCCTCCGGGCGCGCGTGCCGGACCCGCGCCCCCGGCAGCGGCGCGGCGGAGCCGTCGTCGACCACGATCCGGTCGGCCACCTCACCGGTCGCGGCCAGCACCCGGGCGACCCCCTCGGGGTTGTCCTTCACGGGCACCACCACCGTGACGTCGGCGGGGGTGAGCTCCGGCGGCGGCTCGGGGTGCAGCAGGCCCGCGTCCACCAGCCGCCGGGCGAGGGCCTGCTCGCGCGAGTCGGAGCCGAGCGGAGTCCCCGCGAGCCACCCGTCGAGCAGCCGCGCGCCCCCGGCCCGCAGCCGGATCAGCCGCAGCGGCGAGCCGCCGACGAGCAGTCCGCCCCGGCGGCGCGCCGAACCGTCCAGCAGGAGCCGGGTGCCGGGTCTCATGCCGTGAACCCGCCGTCGGCGTGCACCACCGTGCCGGTGACGGCCGACGCCTCGGGCGAGCACAGGAAGCACACGGCGGCCGCCACCTCGTCCGGGTCGAGCAATCGCTCGACGAGCTGGTGCTCCGCGAACTCCTCCGGGCCTGCCAGGCCGTACAGCGCCGCGGTCGCGGCGAGCAGGTCGGTGCGCGTGGAGCCGGGGGAGACGGCGGCGGCGCACACCCCGGTGCCGCGCAGGTCGGTCGCCAGCCCCCGGATCAGGCCGACCACCGCGTGCTTCGCGGCGTTGTACCCGGTCAGGTGCCGCAGCCCGCGGTGGGCGGCGGCGGAGGCCAGCGCCACGAAACGCCCCGTGCGCGGTGCGGGCCTGCGCAGCAGCGCGGGCACGGCGGCCCGGGCGAGGTTGGCCACCCCGCGTACGCCGACGTCGAACTGCGCGTCCCACTGGGTGGCCCACTCCGCGTCGCCGCCCTCCCACAGCGGCCGCCCGCCCGCCAGCAGCGCCGCACCCGCGACGGCGGCGTCGAGCCCGCCGAAGCGTTCCTCCGCCGTGGCCACCGCGTCCCGCAGCGCGGGCAGCTCCTGCACGTCCGCCACGACGTCGACCACCGAGCCGGGGTGCTCGGCGGCGAGCGCGGCGAGCTGTTCCCTGGTGGCGAGGGGATAGGGGACGCGCGGATCGTCGGCGCAGCGGTCGACGGCCACCACCTGCCAGCCGGACCGGGCCAGCCGGCGTACGACCGCCGCCCCGATGCCCCGCCCGGCGCCCGTGACGAGCGCGGTGCTCATCGGCCCCGGTCAGGCGCGGCCGCGTGCATGGGATCCTGACTCCTCGTCGAGTGTCACGGTGTGCGACGGTGATCGTGCACCCGACGGTAATGACACCGGGTGCCAGAGGGAAGGGCTCATGGCCAACCAGACTCCGGAACTACCCGTTCGGCCGGGCCGGCGCCGCTCGACCAGCCAGCACGAGCTGGAGCGGGTGGCCTTCGAGCTGTTCGCCAGGCAGGGGTTCGACGCCACCACCGTGGACGAGATCGCCCGCGGCGCCGGCATCGGCAGGCGCACGTTCTTCCGGTACTTCGACTCGAAGAACGACGTCGTGTGGGGCAGCTTCGGCGAACACCTGGAGCGGATGCGCGAGCACTTCCGCCGGTGCCCGCCGGGGCAGCCGCTCCTGGACGCCCTGCGCACCGTGGTGGTCGAGTTCAACCGGGTCGACCCCGAGGACGTGCCGTGGCACCGCAGGCGGATGGAGCTGATCCTGCGCGTGCCCGCGCTGCAGGCGCACTCGACGTTGCGGTACGCCGACTGGCGCGCCGTCGTGGCCGAGTTCGCCGCCGGGCGGCTCGGCGTGCCGCCGGACGCGCTGAAGCCGCAGGCGCTGGCGTACGCGGCGCTCGGGGTCGCGCTGGCGGCCTACGAGCACTGGCTGGCCGACCCGGGTTCGGACCTGTGCGCCGTCCTCGACGCCGCGATGACCGACCTGGCGCGCGGCTTCGGCTCCTGACGTGTCCGCAGGTTGTGCACGCGTGTCCGCGGGTTGTGTACGCGTGTCCGCGTTCCCCGCGCCCGGTGGCGTCGCCGTCCGCGGACACGTGTCCCCAGACGGCGGACACGTGTCCCTGGACGGCGGACACGGGTGCGCCGATGGCGGACACGGTGCTCAGGAGGGCGGGGTGAGCTTCACGATCTCCGCGGTGGCCTCGCCCTGCGGGGTGCGGTAGGTGATCGTGTCCCCCTCCTCGTGCTCGGCGATGGCACGGCCGAGCGGGCTGTCCGCCGTCAGGGTGGAGATGTCCTCGTCCTCGGCCTCCTCGGCGATGCCGATGACGAGCATCTCCTCGACGTCGCCCTCGCCGAACTTGAGCGTCACCCGCGTCCCCGGCCGCAGCGCCGACGGCGACTCCGTGGCGGGGCCGCCGGTCAGCAGGTCCTGGATCTCGGCGATCCTGCGGTCCAGCCAGGAGGTGTTCTCCGCGCGTTCGAGCAGGTCGGCCTGGTCCGCGCTGTCACCCAACGGGTCTTCACCGAGCCGTGGCGCGAGCGCGGCCCGCTGCTCGCGTAACTGTTCGAGCTCACGCTCCAGCCGCGCGCGGGCGGCCGGGCTCAGGCCTGGTGTCGACGTCATCGTTCCATTGTCAGCGCTGATGCCCGGCCTCGCCACGTTTCCGGAGTGGATCACTCAGCGGCTGTAACCCGCCTTGCGCAGCGCCTCGGCCATCGCACCGCCGGCGGGGGCGCCCCGGTCGGACCGCTGCCCGCCCCGGCGCTGCCCGCCGCCCTGCCGACGTCCGGCACGGCCACCCCGTTCGCCCCGGCCCGGGGCCCGCTCGCCGCCGGATCCCGCGGCCGTACCGCCCTTTCCGGGCTCGTCGTCGAGCCGCAGGGTCAGCGAGATGCGCTTGCGGGCCTCGTCGACGTCGAGCACCTTCACGTGCACCACGTCACCCGGCTTGACCACCTCGCGCGGGTCCTTGACGTAGTGGTGCGACATCGCCGACACGTGCACCAGGCCGTCCTGGTGCACGCCGATGTCCACGAAGGCGCCGAACGCGGCGACGTTGGTGACCACGCCCTCCAGCCGCATCCCCGGCTTGAGGTCGGCGATCTTCTCGACGCCCTCGGCGAACGTCGCCGTCCGGAACTCGGGCCGGGGGTCGCGGCCCGGCTTCTCCAGCTCGGCCAGGATGTCGGTGACCGTGGGCAGCCCGAACGTGTCGTCGACGAACCGCTCCGGCTTCAGCGTGCGCAGGGTGCGGCTGTCCCCGATGAGCTCCCGCAGGCCGGTACCGGTCGCGTCGAGGATGCGCCGCACCACCGGGTAGGCCTCGGGGTGCACGCTGGAGGAGTCCAGCGGGTCGTCGCCGTCGCGGATGCGCAGGAAGCCCGCGCACTGCTCGAACGCCTTCGGGCCCAGCCGCGCGACCTCCTTCAGCGCGGTCCGCGTGCGGAACGGGCCGTGCTGGTCGCGGTGCTGCACGATGTTCTCCGCGAGCCCGGACCCGATGCCCGACACGCGCGTCAGCAGCGGCGCCGAGGCGGTGTTGACGTCCACGCCGACCGCGTTCACGCAGTCCTCCACCACCGCGTCCAGCGACCGGGACAGCTTCGACTCGGCCAGATCGTGCTGGTACTGGCCGACGCCGATCGACTTGGGGTCGATCTTGACCAGCTCGGCGAGCGGGTCCTGCAGCCTGCGCGCGATCGAGACGGCGCCCCGCAGCGACACGTCGAGGCCGGGCAGCTCCTGCCCGGCGTATGCGGACGCCGAGTACACCGAGGCGCCCGCCTCCGACACCACGACCTTCGTCAGCTTCAGCTCCGGGCGCAGCTTCACCAGCTCGCCGGCCAGCTTGTCGGTCTCCCGCGAGGCGGTGCCGTTGCCGATGGCGATGAGCTCGACGGAGTGCTCGCGTGCCAGCTTCTCCAGCGTGACCAGCGCCTCGTTCCACCGCGCCTGCGGCTTGTGCGGGTAGATCGTGTCGGTGGCGACCACCTTGCCGGTGCCGTCCACGACGGCGACCTTGACGCCGGTGCGGTAGCCGGGGTCGAGGCCCATCGTCGCGCGGGTGCCCGCGGGCGCGGCCAGCAGCAGGTCGCGGAGGTTGGCGGCGAACACGCGCACCGCCTCGTCCTCGGCGGCCTGGCGCAGCCGCATCCGCAGGTCGATGCCGAGGTGCAGCAGGATCTTCGTGCGCCACGCCCAGCGGACGGTGTCGGTGAGCCACTTGTCGGCGGGCCTGCCCTCGTCGGCGATGCCGAAGCGCTCGGCGATGCGCAGCTCGTAGTCGCTCGGCCCGGTGCGCGGCTCGGCGTCGGGGGCGGCGGGTTCGGCCGGTTCGGTGGTGAGGTCGAGCACCTCCTCCTTCTCACCGCGGAACATCGCGAGGATCCGGTGGGAGGGCAGCTTGGTGAACGGTTCGGCGAAGTCGAAGTAGTCGGAGAACTTGGCGCCCTCGGTCTCCTTGCCAGGCCGGACTTTCGCCGACAGCCACCCCTGCGACCACATGCGCTCGCGCAGCTCGCCGATCAGGTCGGCGTCCTCCGCGAACCGCTCCACGAGGATGGCCCTGGCGCCGTCGAGCGCGGCCGCCGCGTCGGCGACGCCCTTGTCCGGGTCCACGAACAGCGCGGCCGCCGCCCGCGGGTCCTTGGCCGGGTCGCCGAGCAGGCCGTCGGCCAGCGGCTCCAGCCCCGCCTCCCGCGCGATCTGCGCCTTGGTACGCCGCTTGGGCTTGTACGGCAGGTAGATGTCCTCCAGCCGGGCCTTCGTCTCGGCCGCCCGGATGCGGGCCTCCAGCGCGTCGTCGAGCTTGCCCTGCTCGCGGATCGAGTCGAGGATCGCAGTGCGCCGTTCCTCCAGCTCCCGCAGGTAGCGCAGGCGCTCCTCGAGGGTGCGCAGCTGGGCGTCGTCGAGCGCGCCCGTCACCTCCTTGCGGTACCGCGCGATGAACGGCACGGTCGAGCCGCTGTCGAGCAACTCGACCGCGGCCCGCACCTGGCGCTGCTGGACGCCGAGCTCGTCGGCGATCTTCTGGTCAATGGACACCGTCTCAGCCACGACGGGCATTGTGCCTGTTCCGCTCCGCGCCGTCGCCGCGGATCCGGGTTCGCGCCGGTGCCGTGCGCGGTCACCTCTCGTGAGTGTTTTCCGTGGTTCTCACCACGTTTCTCACTCACGAGTGGTGAGCTGCGCAAACGGCACGCCGGGCACCCGCCACGGTGTTCGCCGGGCACCCGGTGAGGCATGATCTGGGGTCATGGCCGAACACGATCTGAAACCCCGCAGCAGGGAAGTGACCGACGGGATCGAGCGGGCCGCGGCGCGGGGCATGCTGCGCGCGGTGGGCATGGGCGACGACGACTTCGCCAAACCGCAGATCGGGATCGCCTCGTCGTGGAACGAGATCACGCCGTGCAACCTGTCGCTGCAGCGGCTGGCCGACGCCAGCAAGCAGGGCGTGCACGCCGCCAGCGGGTTCCCGATGGAGTTCGGCACGATCTCGGTGTCCGACGGCATCTCGATGGGGCACGAGGGCATGCACTTCTCCCTCGTGTCGCGCGAGGTGATCGCGGACTCGGTGGAGACCGTGATGGAGGCCGAGCGGCTCGACGGTGCGGTGCTGCTCGCCGGCTGCGACAAGAGCCTGCCCGGCATGCTGATGGCGGCGGCCCGGCTGGACGTCGCGGCCGTGTTCCTCTACGCGGGCTCGATCCTTCCGGGCACCGTCGACGGCCGCGAGGTGACGATCATCGACGCGTTCGAGGCCGTGGGGGCGTGCGCGCGCGGGCTCATCTCCCGCGAGGAGGTCGACCGGATCGAGCGTGCCATCTGCCCGGGTGAGGGCGCCTGCGGCGGGATGTACACGGCCAACACGATGGCGTGCGCCGCCGAAGCGCTCGGCATGTCGCTGCCCGGTTCGGCGAGCCCGCCCTCGGTGGACCGGCGGCGGGACCGGTTCGCCCGCGCCAGCGGCGAGGCCGTGGTCGGCATGCTGGCGCGCGGGATCACCGCCCGCGACATCCTCACCAAGGAGGCGTTCGAGAACGCCATCGCGGTGGTCATGGCGCTCGGCGGCTCCACGAACGCCGTGCTGCACCTGCTCGCGATCGCGCACGAGGCCGAGGTGGAGCTCACCCTCGACGACTTCTCCCGGATCGGCGCGCGGGTGCCGCACCTGGCCGACGTCAAGCCGTTCGGCAAGCACGTGATGACCGCCGTGGACCGGGTCGGCGGCGTGCCCGTGGTGATGAAGGCGCTGCTCGACGCGGGGCTGCTGCACGGCGACTGCCGCACGGTCACCGGGCGGACGCTCGCCGAGAACCTCGCCGAGCTGGCGCCGCCGGAGCTGGACGGGGACGTGATCCACAAGCTCACCGAGCCCCTTCACCCCACCGGCGGGCTGACCATCCTGCACGGCACCCTGGCACCCGAGGGTGCCGTGGTGAAGAGCGCGGGCTTCGACACCGCCCGGTTCGAGGGCACGGCCCGGGTGTTCGACGGCGAGCAGGCCGCGATGGACGCGCTCGGCGAGCTCAAGGCGGGTGACGTCGTGGTGATCCGCTACGAGGGGCCGCGCGGCGGTCCCGGCATGCGGGAGATGCTGGCCGTCACCGGTGCGATCAAGGGCGCGGGCCTCGGCAAGGACGTGCTGCTGCTCACCGACGGCCGGTTCTCCGGCGGCACCACGGGGCTGTGCATCGGGCACGTCGCGCCGGAGGCGGCGCACGGCGGGCCGATCGCGTTCGTCCGCGACGGCGACCCGATCGTGCTGGACATGGAGAAGCAGACGCTGGACCTGCTCGTCGACCCCGGCGAGCTGGCCAGGCGGAAGGAGGGCTGGCAGTTGCCGGAGGTACCGCGGCGCACCGGGGTCCTGGCCAAGTATGCGAAGCTCGTCGGCTCGGCGGCGAAGGGGGCGGTCTGCTCGTGAAGGGCACGGCACTGGTCACCGGAGGCACCGGAGGGCTCGGCGCCGCCGTGACCCGCAGGCTGCTCGACGAGGGCTGGCGGGTCGTCGTGCCGTGGATCGACGAGGACGAGCGCGAGCGGCTCGCGCCCCTGGAAGGCCTGGAACTCGTGCGGGCCGACCTGTTCGACCCCGCGGAGGTGGCCCACTGCGCCGAGCGCGCCGCGGCCGACGAGGCCGCGCCGCTGCGGGCGGTGGTCAACCTCGTCGGCGGGTTCGGGATGGGGCCGAGAGTGCACGAGGCCCCGGTCGACGAGTTCGAGCGCCAGCTGCGGCTGAACCTGCGGCCCACCTACCTCACGTCGCAGGCCGCGATCCCGCACCTGATCGCCGCGGGCGGCGGGGCGATCGTGTGCATGTCCAGCCGGGCCGCGGTGTACCCGTTCCCCGGGGCGTCCGGGTACGTCACGTCGAAGTCGGCGGTGCTGGGGTTCGTCGGCGCGCTCGCGGCCGAGTACAAGGCGGACGGGATCCGCGTGAACGCCGTGCTGCCGAGCATCATCGACACGCCGGGCAACCGCGCCAGCATGCCGGACTCCGACCGCAAGGGCTGGGTGTCGCCGGAGGAGATCGCCAAGGTCATCGCCTATCTCTGCGGCGAAGACTCGGGCGTGATCAGCGGCGCCCACGTGCCGGTCTACGGCGTCGGCTGAGCCGGCCCCTGAGCCGGGGGCAGTGCGGGCAGGTCGTCGATGCTGGCGGCGTTCTTCTTCGCGCGGTAGGCGCGCAGTTGCTCGTCGCTCTTGCGCTCGGTCCAGCGGTCCAGCAGGTCCCGGTCGCCCGCGTACTCCAGCAGTGGGACGGCGAAGCCGCACGAGTCGCTGACCCGCTCCACCGCGATGTCGACGATCGCCCGCACGCCCCGGCCCGGCTCGGCGGGAAAGTACGCCGCGAGCTCGGCGAACGTCGGTTCGCCCGGCAGCACCGGCGTGCCGCGCCCGTGCAGCCGCACGATGTTCGGCGGGCCGGTGAACGCGCAGAACATCAGCACGATCCGGCCGTTCTCCCGCAGGTGCGCGATGGTCTCCGCACCGCTGCCGGTGTGGTCGAAGTAGGCCACGCGGTGCTCGCCGAGCACCGCGAACGTGCCCCGCAGGCCCTTCGGTGAGACGTTCACGTGCCCTTCCGCCGACAGCGGGGCGGTGCCCACGAAGAACATCGGCGCGTCGAGCAGGAAGGCGCGCATCCGCGCGTCGATACCCTCGTGCAGCTTCACCGGTTTCAGTCTCCTTCGAGATCACCCTCGACGCGCAGGTACACCTCGCGCATCCGCTCCAGCAGCTCGGGATCCGGCTCGGCCCACAGCCCGCGGTCGGCGGCCTCGTCGAGCCGTTCGATGATGCCGCGCAGTGCCCACGGGTTGGCGTCGGCGAGGAAGTCCTGGTTCTCCTTGTCCAGCACGTAGGACTGCGCCAGCTTCTCGTACATCCAGTCCGCCACCACCCCGGCCGTGGCGTCGAAGCCGAACAGGTAGTCCACGGTCGCCGCGAGCTCGAACGCGCCCTTGTAGCCGTGCCTGCGCATCGCGGCCAGCCAGCGCGGGTTCACCACGCGGGCCCGGAACACCCTGGCGGTCTCCTCGTGCAGCGAGCGCGTGCGCACGGCGTCCGGGGTGGTGCTGTCGCCCACGTACGAGGCGGGCGCGCTGCCGGTGAGCGCGCGCACCGTGGCGATCATGCCGCCGTGGTACTGGAAGTAGTCGTCGGAGTCGGCGATGTCGTGCTCACGGGTGTCGGTGTTCTTCGCCGCCACCACGATCCGCCGGTAGGAGCTCTCCATGTCCTCCCGCGCGGGCGCGCCGTCCAGGTCGCGGCCGTAGGCGTAGCCGCCCCACACCGCGTACACCTCGGCGAGGTCGGAGTCGTCCCGCCAGTTGCCGGAGTCCATCAGCGGCAGCAGGCCCGCGCCGTAGGTGCCCGGCTTGGAGCCGAAGATGCGCGTGGTGGCCCTCCGCTCGTCGCCGTGCCGCCGCAGGTCGGCCCGGGCGTGCGCGCGGACGAAGTTCTCCGACTCGGGCTCGTCGAGGTTCGCGACCAGCCGCACCGCGTCGTCCATCAGGTCGATCACGTGCGGGAACGCGTCGCGGAAGAAGCCGCTGATCCGCACGGTCACGTCGATGCGCGGCCTGCCCAGCTCGGCGAGCGGGATCGCCTCGATCCCGGTGACGCGGCGGGACGCCTCGTCCCACACCGGCTGCACGCCCAGCAGGGCGAGCACCTCGGCGGCGTCGTCGCCGGAGGTGCGCATCGCGGACGTGCCCCACACCGAGAGGCCGACGGAACGGGGCCAGTCGCCCGTGTCCTCGCGGTAGCGGCGCAGCAGGGAGTCGGCCAGCGCCTGCCCGGTCTCCCAGGCGAGCCTGCTCGGGATGGCCTTCGGGTCGACGGTGTAGAAGTTGCGGCCGGTGGGCAGCACGTTCACCAGCCCGCGCAGCGGCGACCCGCTCGGCCCCGCGGGCACGTAGCCGCCGTCGAGCGCGTGCAGCACCGCGTCGATCTCCGCCTCGGTGCCCGCCAGCCGCGGCACCACCTCCGTGGCCGCGAACCGCAGCACCTCCGCGGCGCGGCAGTGAAGGCCACCTTCACTGCGTTCAACGCACGCAGGGTGGCCTTCACTGCCCGCGGCACCCACGAGCAGGTCGGCGCAGACCTCGTCGGCGGCTTCCGGGGCCCAGCCGCGGGCCTCCATGGCCTCCACCAGCCCGCGTGCCTGGGCCTCGATGCGGTCCACTTCGGACTTCGGCGCGTCCTCGGTGAGCCCGAGCGCGCTGCGCAGGCCGGGCACCGCACCCGCCGTGCCGCCCCACATCTGCTGCGCGCGCAGGATCGCGAGCACGAGGTTCACCCGCGCCTCGCCCGCCGGTGCCTCGCCGAGCACGTGCAGGCCGTCGCGGATCTGCGCGTCCTTCACCTCGCACAGCCAGCCGTCGACGTGCAGCAGGAAGTCGTCGAACTCCGCGTCGTGCGGCCGCTCGGCGATGCCGAGGTCGTGGTCGAGCCGCGCGGCCTGGATCAGTGTCCAGATCTGCTGCCGGATCGCGGGCAGCTTCGCCGGATCCATCGCGGCGATGTTGGCGTGCTCGTCGAGCAGCTGCTCCAGCTTGGCGATGTCGCCGTAGCTCTCCGCGCGGGCCATCGGCGGGATGAGGTGGTCGACGATCGTCGCGTGCGCGCGCCGCTTCGCCTGCGCCCCCTCGCCGGGGTCGTTGATGAGGAACGGGTAGATCAGCGGCAGGTTGCCGAGCACCGCGTCCGGGGCGCACCCGGGCGAGAGCCCCGCGTTCTTGCCGGGCAGCCACTCCAGCGAGCCGTGCTTGCCCAGGTGCACCACGGCGTGCGCGCCGAACTCCTCCTCCAGCCAGCGGTAGGCGGCCAGGTAGTGGTGGCTCGGCGGCAGGTCCGGGTTGTGGTAGATGGCCACCGGGTTCTCGCCGAACCCGCGCGGCGGCTGGATCATCAGCAGCACGTTGCCCGCCCGCAGCGACGCGAGCACGATCTCGTCCCCGTCGACGAACAGCTCGCCTGGCGGCTCGCCCCAGTGCTCGACCATGTCGGCCCGCAGCCGCTCGGGCAGCGCGCCGAACCACTCCCGGGAGCGGGCGGCGGGGATGCGGATGGGGTTGCCCGCGAGCTGCTCCTCGGTCAGCCACTCCGGGTCCTGCCCGCCCGCGGCGATCAGGGCGTGGATGAGGGCGTCGCCGTCCGGCTGGTCGGTGCCGGTGGACTCGACGCCGGGGAACGGTTCGGGGCCCAGGTCGTAGCCCTGCTCGCGCATGCGGCGCAGCAGCCGGACGGCCGAGGCGGGGGTGTCGAGGCCGACGGCGTTGCCGACGCGGGAGTGCTTCGTCGGGTACGCCGAGAGGACCAGCGCGATCCGGCGTTCCTCCGGCGGGGTGTGCCGCAGCCGGGCGTGCGCGAGGGCGATCCGCGCGACCCGCGCCGCGCGCTCGGCGTCCGGCACGTACCGCGGCAGCCCGTCCGCGTCGGTTTCCTTGAACGAGAACGGCACCGTGATGAGCCTGCCGTCGAACTCGGGCACCGCCATCTGGTTGCCCGCGTCGAGCGGCGAGAGCCCCTCGTCGTTGGCCAGCCACGCCTCCCGGTCGCTGGTCAGGCACAGTGCCTGCAGCATCGGCACGTCCAGCGCGGCCAGCTCGGCCACGTCCCACGCCTCGTCGTCGCCGCCCGCACCGGCCTCCGACGGCCGTGTCCCGCCCGCGGCGAGCACGGTGACCAGCAACGCGTCGGCCTTGCGCAGCTCTGCCAGCAGATCCGGCTCCCGGTTGCGCAGGGACGCGCAGTAGACCGGCAGCGCGCGGCCGCCCGCGGCCTCCACCTGCCCGGCGAGCGTCTCGACGAACGCGGTGTTCCCGGCCAGGTGGTGGGCCCGGTAGTAGAGGATCGCGACGACCGGGCCGTCCGGGCAGGCCGCGGTGCTCTCCCGCTCCAGCACGCCCCACGAGGGCAGTTCGACGGGCGGGGCGAAGCCGTCGCCGGTGAGCAGCAGCGTGTCGGAGAGGAACCGGTGCAGCTCGGTGAGGTTGGCGGGCCCGCCCTGGGCCAGGTAGGCGTGCGCCTCGGTGGCGATCCCGGCCGGCACCGTGGACAGCGCCATCAGCTCGGCGTCCGGCGTCTGCTCCCCGCCGAGGACGACGACGTGCCTGCCGCTCTCGCGCACCTGGCGCAGGCCCTCGGGCCAGGTACGTTCGGTGCCGAGGATGCGCACGACGACGATCTCGGCGCCCTCCAGCAGGCCGGGCAGTTCGGCCAGGTCGAGCCGGGCGGGGTTGGCGAGCCGGTAGTCGGCTCCGGACGCCCTGGCACTGAGCAGATCGGTGTCCGACGTGGACAGCAGCAAGATCACGGATAGTCCTCCCTCGGGACCTCACTCTCGTGGCCGGGCCACGACCGCGTCAAGGTGATCTCCGCCCGGGTGCCTGGTGAGGCGGGCACCGGGAGTGCGGCGGGTGGGGCCTTACCCTGTCGGGGTGCCTGTGCCGCCCCGGACCCGCGTCGACGCCTGCCCCGGCGTCATGGCGACGCACGACGCCGCCGACGGGCCACTGGCCAGGATCCGGCTGCCCGGCGGCGTCCTGACCCGGGCGCAGGCGCTGGCCGTGGCGAGCTGCGCCGAGGAGCTCGGGGACGGTGCGATCCATCTCACGTCGCGGGCCAACCTGCAGCTGCGCGCCGTGCGCGACGAGGCCGCGCTGGTCCGTGCGCTGTCCTCGGCCGGGTTGCTGCCCGCTCCGGAACACGAGCGCGTCCGCAACATCCTCGGCTCACCGCTGTCCGGCCTGCACGGCGGGCTCGCCGACGTCCGGCCGCTGGTCGGCGCCCTCGACCGGGCCGTGTGCGCCCGGCCCGAGCTCGCGCGGCTGCCCGGCAGGTTCCTGTTCGCGCTCGACGACGGGCGCGGCGACGTGGCCGGGGAGCGGCCCGACGTGTGCTGGCGTGCGGTGACGCCCGGCACCGGCGCGCTGCTGCTGGACGGCCGCGACACGGGGCTGCGCGTGGCAGCCGGGCGCGCCGTCGCCGCGCTCGTCGAGGCGGCCGTCGCGTTCGAACACGTCCGGGACGGCGCCTGGCGGGTCCGCGAGATCGACCCCGCACCCCTGGCCGCCGCCGTGCGACCGCTGGCGGCGCGCGGGACACCCGCCGACCTGCCGTCGTCCGGTCCCCCGCCGGTCGGCCCGCACGGCGCGGCCGTGGTGGCCGCGCCGCCGTTCGGGCACGTCCCCGCGGCGGTGCTGCGGACGCTGGCCGGGCTCTGCCCGGCGCTGGTCGTCACGCCGTGGCGCACGCTCGTGCTGCCCGGGACCGCGGTGCCGACTCTCGCCGGAACCGGGCTGGTCACCGACCCGGCGCACCCCGCGGCGGCCGTGAGCGCGTGCGCGGGGCGGCCGGGCTGCGCCAGGTCGCACGCCGACGTGCGCGGCGACGCCCACGCCGTGCTCGGCGCCCTGCCGCGCGCGGTGCCCGCGCATTTCTCCGGCTGCGAGCGGCGGTGCGGGCGGCCCCGCGGCCCGCACGCCGACATCGTCGCCGAGCGCGACGGCTACCGGGTCGACGGCGTGTGGACGCCGACGGCGGAACTGGCCGAACAACTGAAGGGAAGGCAGTGATCGACTACATCCGGGACGGAGCGGAGATCTACCGCCACTCGTTCGCCACGATCCGGGAGGAGGCCGACCTGGCGATCCTGCCCGACGACATCGCCGGGGTGGCGGTGCGGATGATCCACGCCTGCGGGATGGTCGATCTCGTCGACGATCTGGCGTACACGCTGGAGGTCGTGGAGGCCGGGCGGGCGGCGCTGGAGTCCGGCGCGCCGGTGCTGTGCGACGCGCGGATGATCGCCAGCGGGGTCACGCGCAGGCGGCTGCCCGCGGGTAACGACGTGGTGTGCACGCTGTCCGACGACCGTGTGCCCGGGCTGGCCGAGCGGATGGGCACCACCCGCTCGGCCGCCGCCCTGGAACTGTGGCGCGACCGGCTGCCCGGCTCGGTGGTGGCGATCGGCAACGCACCGACGGCGCTGTTCCGGCTGCTCGAACTGCTGGACGAGGGTGTCGGCGCCCCGGCAGCGATCATCGGCGTCCCGGTCGGTTTCGTCGGCGCGGTGGAGTCGAAGGACGAGCTGATCGCGCGGGCACCGGCGCCGTACCTCGCGGTGCGCGGCAGGCGCGGGGGCAGCGCCATGGCGGTGGCCGCGGTGAACGCGATCGCGTCGAAGGAGGAGGTGTCGTGAGCACCGGCACGCTGTACGGCGTCGGCCTGGGTCCCGGTGACCCCGAGCTGATGACCGTCAAGGCGGCCCGGCTGATCGGCGCGGCCGACGTGATCGCCTACCACTGCGCGCGGCACGGGCGCAGCATCGCGCGCTCGGTGGCCGAGCCGTACCTGCGTGCGGGCCAGCTGGAAGAGCGGCTGATGTACCCGGTCACCACGGAGACCACCGACCATCCCGGCGGGTACGAGGGCGCGATCACCGAGTTCTACGAGCTGTCGGCCAAGCGGCTCGCCGAGCACCTCGACGCGGGCCGGGACGTGGTGCTGCTGTGCGAGGGCGACCCGTTCTTCTACGGCTCCTACATGTACATGCACGAGCGGCTCGCCGACCGGTACGAGGCGCACGTGGTGCCCGGCGTGACGTCGGTGAGCGCGGCGTCTGCCGTGCTCGGCAGGCCGCTCGTGCAGCGGGACGAGGTGCTGACCGTGCTGCCGGGCACGCTGCCCGCCCCCGAGCTGGCCCGCAGGCTGGCGGACACGGAGGCGGCGGCGGTGCTGAAGCTGGGCCGCACGTTCGGCTCCGTCCGCGACGCCCTCGCCGAGTCCGGCAGGCTCGAGGAGGCGTTCTACGTCGAGCGGGCGACGTGGCGGGCGCAGCGGGTGCAGCCGTTCGACGAGGTGGATCCGGAGAGCGTGCCGTACTTCTCGCTGGCGGTGGTGCCGAGCCCGGCCTACGCCGCGCGCACGGCGGACGAGCCGGGACCGGGGCAGGCGGGCGGGGAGCCCGCCGGGGGCGGCGAGGTCGTGGTGGTGGGTCTCGGGCCCGCGGGGCCGGAGTGGCTGACGCCGGAGGCCGAGTCCGCGCTCGCCGGAGCGGACCACCTCGTCGGCTACGGCCCCTACCTGGCCAGGGTGCCGCAGCGCGCGGGCCAGCGGCGGCACGCGTCGGGCAACCGGGTGGAGGCCGAGCGGGCCGTCGAGGCGCTGGACCTGGCGCGCGGCGGGGCCAGGGTCGCCGTCGTGTCGTCGGGCGACCCGGGGGTCTTCGCGATGGGCTCGGCGGTGCTGGAGCAGGCCGAGCGGCCCGAGTACGCGGACGTCTCGGTGCGGGTGCTGCCCGGGGTGACGGCCGCGCAGGCCGCCGCGGCGCGGGTGGGCGCGCCGCTGGGGCACGACTACTGCGTGGTCTCCCTGTCCGACCGGCTCAAGCCGTGGGAGGTCATCGAGCGCAGGCTCACGGCGGCGGGCGAGGCGGACCTCGTCGTGGCCGTCTACAACCCCGCCTCCCGCAGCCGCACCACGCAGCTCGCGTCGGCGCGGGACGTGCTGCTGCGGCACCGCCCGGCCACGACGCCGGTGGTGATCGCGCGGGACGTCGGCGGGCCCGACGAGTCGGTGCGCGTGGAGGCCCTCGGCGAGTTCGACCCGGCCACCGTGGACATGCGCTGCCTGCTCATCGTCGGCTCGTCACGCACCCGGGTCCGGGAGCAGCCGGACGGCACCCGCGTCGTCTGGACCCCCCGCCGCTACGACTGACCGTGACCGGCAGTGAAGGCCACCTTCACTGCGTTGAACGCACTGAAGGTGGCCTTCACTGCTCCGGTGGGCCGGGGTCAGGTGTTGCCGGGTTGGCTGGGGATGGGGGCGGGGGAGCGCCAGCCGGGGAGTACCTGCTGGCCGCGCACGACGCGGGGCGGGCTGCCTTCGGCGTACGGCTGGACCGCCAGCAGCGTGCCCCACGGGCGGCCGGGGGCGCCGGCCAGGAAGCTCGGCACCTCCGGCTGGTCGGCCAGCTCCTCCAGGTAGCCGAGCGGCCCGCCGCCGCGCTCGCTCGCCCAGTTCGCCTCCGGGGCGAGCGGTCCCGCGGTGAGCCGGAACGCGGGCACCTCGGCGATGCCGTCCCGGATCTTCATCGGGTCCAGGCACGGGTACACGAACGAGGTCGGCCAGTCCATGTAGACGGGCCGGTCACCGACCTTCTCGCTGAGCGTGGTGAACGTCGGCACGCGCGGGGCGGTGGCGGCGACCCACCCGTCCTCGGTGAGGTCGTCGTCGGTGGCCACGACCCGCACCGCGGTGGCCGCCTCGGGAACGCCGTCCAGCCGCAGCCGCACGTCCTGCCAGCCGCCGGAGCCCGAGCCCTGGGCGAGCGCCGGGGCGCTGTCCGTGATCCGGAACCCGCCGGGTGTGGGCTCGCCGTACTGCACCTCGACGCTGGTGGCCTTGGCCGCGGGCGCGGCCACCGCGACGACCAGCTGCGCACCGCCGCTTCGCCGGCCGAGACCGAACCATTCGGTGCGCAGCCTGCCCGTGGGGTTGCCCGTCTCGTCGTAGCTGCTCCACATCGGCACCGTGCCGGGCGTGAACCCGTGCGGCGGTTCCGCGAGCGGGTCGCCGGTGAGCGACGCGCCGGTGTGGAAGCCGGCCCGGATCCGGCCGTTGCCCCGTTCCGCCGACGGCAGCGCCTGCTCGGTCTCCCGCCGCTCGGGCACCGTCCGCTGCCGCCCCGCGGGCAGCGGGGTGAGCACGCTGGCGATCGGGTCCCGTTCCACCATCACGTGGTCGCCCAGCCCGCAGCCGCCGCCGAACACCTGCTCGACGTTCGCCGCGCCGAGGCTGTAGGTGCCCGACTGCTCCGCGATCGCCTTGGCCATGCTGGTGAACTCGAACGCCGCGACGAGGCCGCACACGACCACGATCGCCACCGAGCCGCGCCACAGCGCGAGCCCGCGGCGCTCCGGCAGCGGCGGCGGCGCACCGGGCCGCTGCGCGCGGACGTTCTCGACGAACGCGATGACCGCGGCCAGCGCCGCGGCCGCGAGCAGGAGCGTGGACAGCGCGACGCCCCCGAGCTGGGGCGGTATGTCGTACCAGGGCACCCCCATCTTGGAGACGAACCAGTACGCGTTCGGGCCGGTCGTCGCGAGCGCGGCCACCACGAGCAGCCCGGACACGAACGCGGCGCGGTTGCGTTTCGACCGGAGCACCGAGGAGCTGGTGGCCAGCGCCGTGAGGGCGGCCATCGCGGCGCCGACGGCGGCGAACGCGCCGAAGTGGTGGGTCCATTTCGTGGGCGTCAGCGCGAGCAGCAGGAAGAACAGCGCCACCGTGGCGATGAGCCTGCGGCTGGGGCCGAGGGCCGCGCCCGGGATGCGGCCCCGGCGCAGCAACACCACCAGACAGGTGCCCGTGCACAGGATCAGCAGCAGCACGGGGAACCGGCGGGTCGCCGAACCGTCCGGGCTGGGGCTGAACAGCAGCTCGTACCGCTTGAGTTCCTCGAACCAGGACAGGCTCGGGCCCACCTGGTTGCGCAGCCGCGTGGCGTCGCTGACGGTCGCGAACGTCTGGTCGGCGAACACCACGAACAGCACCAGCAGGCCGGACGCCACGATCGGCGCCAGCACCGGGACCCAGCCGCCCGGCCGTGCGCGCTGCCGCAGCAGCTGGAACAGCGGTCGCGCCGCCACCAGGAACGGCGCCACCGCGATGAGCCCGGTCGGCGTGGCGGCGAGCGTGAACGCGGCGGCCAGCAGCCCCAGGCACAGCGGCAGCAGCCTGCGCGTCACGAGGGCCCGTTCCACGGCGCACAGCGCGAGCAGGGAACCCACCGCGGCCACCGGCTCGGGGCGCACACCGTTGTTGAACGGCATCCACCAGACGAGGAAGACGGTCGCGGCGGCCCAGCCCGCCGCGCGGCTCGTGCGGACCTCCTTGCCGAGCCGGGGCAGCACCTCCCGGCTGATCAGCAGCCAGCTGAGCACCCCGAGCAGGAACGAGGGCAGCCGGATCCACGGCGGCGCCACGCTGACGTGCGTCATCAGCTGGTAGACGTGGTAGAACCAGCCGAAGGGCGCCTCCGCGACCCCGAACCAGCGGTGGTAGTTGGTGAGGTAGCCGGCCTCCTCGGCCACCCGGGACATCGTGAGGATGTAACCGTCGTCCGAGGTCACCGGCCCGATGAACACCCACGCGCCCAGCGCGGCGAACACCGTGAGGTCGCGGCCGGTCAGCCGCCACCAGCCGATCGGCGCCCAGCGGGGCGCCCGCCGGGCCACCCCCGCGTCGAGCCGGTTGACCGCGAACAGGCACCCGGCCAGCGCGAGCGCGCCGAGCACGCTCACGGCGACCTTGAGCACCGTGGGCGAGGACTGGTAGCGGGTGTCGGGCGTGATCGACACCGACAGCCCGGCGGTGGGATCCTTCCCGCCTTCGATCCCGGAGTAGATGCCGATCACCCGGGGCCGCACGTCGTCACCGGCGTCGAACACGGGGATGCCGCCGACCGCGAGCGTGGTGCGGGTGGCGGTCGAGTGGAACGCGACGTCGCACCCGGTGGCGGGCAGCGGTTGCCTGGCGATCTGCTCGCCGCGGTTGGAGGCGAGCAACAGCCCGTCGTCCACCTGCAGCTGCAGGCCCGCGCCGTCCTCGGCCCTCGGTGCGGGAACCGTGGAGAACAGCAGCGCGGGGCCCGGCGTGCGCGCGTCGGCCGAGCGGACCGTCGCACACGGCAGGTCGGCGCGCAGGTCCTGGGCCCAGTACCCGGCGAGCGGGGCGTTCACCTGCCCGGTGTCGCCGCCGACCGGCCAGGTGATGCGGGCGGTGTCCTGCACCACCGGAAGGAACGGGAACGCGAGCGCGCAGGCCGCCGCGAGCAGTCCCAGCACGACGGTGAGCCGTCTGGCCAGCCGGTGCCGCTCCGTGCGCCCGCCCGTCGCCGCGACGGCGGAGGGGGAGGCCGGTTCGGGGACCGCTGAACGAGTTGACGTGCCGAGCCGCATCGCCGTCAACCTAGCGGCACGCGGAGAGTAGGTCTCAATGGGCTAACGATTAAGCCATTCGAGTGTCACGATGAGCGCCTCGTCGACACTCGTCACCGTGTGCCCCGCGGGACGCACGGGCCTGCGGACGACCACCACCGGCAGCCCGAGCTCCCGCGCCGCCACGAGCTTCGCCTCGGTCATCGCGCCGCCGCTGTCCTTGGTCACCAGCACGTCGATGTGGTGCCGGAGCATCAGCTCCCGCTCCCCGGCGACCTCGTAGGGGCCCCGGCTGAGCAGGATCTCCAGGCGTGGCGGCAGCGGCGGCTCCGGCGGGTCCACGCAGCGCGCCAGGAACCACAGCCGGGACAGCCCGGCGAAGGCGGACAGGCCCTGCCTGCCACTGGTGAGGAAGACGCGTTCACCCAGTCCGGGGAGCAGATCGGCGGCCTCGGGGAGGGAGCGGGCCCAGTGCCAGTCGTCGCCCGGTCCCTGCGACCAGCCGGGCCGTTCCAGGCGGAGCAGCGGCACCCCGCTGTCCCTGCTGGCCACGGCCGCGGAGTCGCTGATGCGCTCGGCGAACGGGTGGGTGGCGTCCACCACGGCGGCGGCTCCGTGCTCGGTGAGCCACCGGGCCAGCCCGGCCGGACCGCCGAACCCGCCGACCCGCACCTCGCCCTCGGGCAGCCGGGGCGCCGCGACGCGCCCCGCGAGCGAGGACACCACGCGGACTCCCCGGCTGACCAGCGCGGACGCCAGCGCCCGCGCCTCGGAGGTGCCGCCGAGCACGAGCACGCAGCGGTTCGCGCTCACGGCGGGCAGGGGTCGCGCCATGGGAGTGATGGTAGGCCGCACGCACAGCGGTCCCGATCCGCATCCCGCCGCGGGTACCATGGTGGTATGACCAGGCAGATCGCGGTGCGCCTTCCCGACGAGCTGGTGTCGTTCGTCGACGAGGTCGTCGGCGAGGGCAGGGCCGCCAGCAGGGCCGACCTCGTGGCGCGCGCCCTGGAGCACGAGCGCAGGCGTATCCTCGCCGAACGTGACATCGAGCTGCTGAGCCGCACCGCCACGGAGCCGGACGAGCTGGCCGGTCTCGCCGAGCACGCCGCCCGGACCCCGCTGGACGACCTCGACTGATGCGGCCGATCCACACGGCGCGGCTGGACAAGGTCCGGCCGGTTCTCGTCCTGACCCGGGAACTGGTCCGGCCGCACCTGACCAGGGTGACCGTCGCGCCGATCACGACCACGATCCGGGGCCTCTCCACGGAGGTGCCGGTCGGGAAGGCCAACGGGCTGGCCCACGACAGTGTCGTCAGCTGCGACAACATCCAGACCATCCCGAAGCGCGACCTCGGCGGGCAGATCGGGTTCCTGCTCACCAGCCAGGAAGCCGATCTGGCCAGGGCCATCGAGCTCGCCTTCGATCTCGAACCCCGCTCCTGACGTCTTCCGAGGACCCGTGACCGAGCTCCGATACGGCTGGACCACCGGCGCGTGTGCCACCGCGGCCACCACGGCCGCGTACACGGCGCTGCTCACCGGCGAGTTCCCCGACCCGGTCGAGGTCCGGTTGCCGAAGGGCAGGCGCCCGTCGTTCGCGCTCGCCACCGAGCGGCTGGAACCGGGTTCCGCCAGCGCGGGGGTGATCAAGGACGCGGGCGACGACCCGGACGTGACCCACGGCGCGCTGATCGTGTCCACCGTGACGGCGGGGCCGCCGGGCAGCGGGGTCACCTTCCGCGCCGGGACCGGCGTGGGCACCGTCACCCGGCCGGGGCTCCCGCTCGCGGTGGGAGAGCCCGCCATCAACCCGGTGCCCCGGCGGCTGATGGCCGAGGCCGTGGAGCGGGTCGCGGCCGAGCACGGCTCCGGTGGCTCCGGTGGCGCTGTGGACGTCGTGGTGGAGATCTCCATCCCCGACGGCGAGGAGCTGGCGCGGCACACCTGGAACCCGAGGCTCGGCATCGTCGGCGGGCTCTCCGTGCTGGGCACGACCGGGGTGGTGGTGCCGTACTCGTGCTCGGCGTGGATCGACTCCATCCGCCGCGGGGTCGACGTGGCGCGGGCGATGGGGCTGCGGCACGTCGCGGGCGCGGTGGGCAGCACGTCGGAGCGTGTCGTGGCCGAGCTGTACGGGCTGCCGGAGAGCGCGCTGCTCGACATGGGCGACTTCGCGGGCGCGGTGCTCAAGTACCTGCGCCGTCACCCGGTGCCCCGGCTGACCCTCGCGGGCGGGTTCGCGAAGCTGTCGAAGCTCGCGGCCGGTCACCTCGACCTGCACTCGAAGCGGTCCCAGGTGGATCTGCGGCTGCTGGCCGGCCTGGCCGCGGAGGCAGGGCACGAGCGGCTGGCCGGGGCGATCGGGGAGGCCAACACGGCACTGCACGCGCTGGAGCTGGCGACGGCGGACGGGGTGCCGCTGGGCGACCTCGTCGCGGAGCGGGCCCGGCACACCGCGCTCGACGTGCTCGGCGGCGCGCCGGTGGACGTGGACATCGTGGTGGTCGACCGCGCGGGCACCATCGTGGGCCGGGCACCGACCGCGTGGCCTCGTGAGTGAGGAACGTGGTTAGAACCACGTTCCTCACTCACGAGGCGTACGCGGTCGGTCCGCCGAGTACAGGAAGCTGTCCGGGTAGTTCTCGGCGGCCAGCACCCGGCCCACGAAGATCAGCGCCGCCCTGCGGACGCCCTCCGCGCGCACCCGCGCCGCGATGTCGCCGAGCGTGCCGCGCAGCACCCGCTCGCCCGGCTGGCTCGCCTCCGCCACCACCGCGGCCGGGCAGTCCTCGCCGTAGTGCGGCAGCAGTTCCGCCACCACCTGCTCGACGCGGTTCACGGCCAGGTGCAGCGCCAGGGTCGCGCCGGTCGCGCCGAACGCGGCCAGCGTCTCGCCCTCCGGCATCGACGTCGAGCGTGCCTGCGCCCGCGTGAGCACGAGGCTCTGCCCCACGGTCGGCACGGTCAGCTCCCGCTTCAGCACCGCCGCGGCCGCCGCGAACGCGGGCACCCCCGGCGTCACGTCGTACGGCACCCCGGCCGCGTCCAGCCTCCGCATCTGCTCGGCCACCGCGCTGTAGACGGCCGGGTCGCCCGAGCACAGGCGGGCGACGTCGTGCCCCGCCTCGTGCGCGGCCACCAGCTCGGCCACGATCTCGTCGAGCGTGCGGTCGGCGGTGTCCACCAGCCGCGCCCCCGGCGGGCAGTGCGCCAGCAGGTCGACCGGGGTCAGGCTGCCCGGGTACAGGCACACCTGGCAGCGGGCGAGCAACCGCTGCCCGCGCACGGTGATGAGGTCGGCGGCGCCCGGTCCGGCGCCGATGAAATGCACGGTCATCTGCTCCTGCTCCACTGCGTCACGGTGCGGGCGGGGGTCCAGCCGGTGTAGCCGCCCAGCGGGGCGGCGTGCTCGACGGCGAGCCGGATCAGCTCGCCGCCGTGCTCGGCGTAGGCGGCGGCGAGGGCGCGCTCGCCCTCCAGGGTCACGGCGTTGGCGACGAGCCTGCCGCCGGGCCCGAGCGCGGCCCAGCAGCGCTCCAGCAGTCCCGGCCCGCCGACCCCGCCGCCGACGAACACGGCATCCGGCGCGGGCAGGTCCGCCAGCGCCTCCGGCGCGGTGCCGGTGACCACGCGCAGGTCGGGCACGCCGAGCCGGGCGGCGTTGCGCTGGATCCGCGCCGCCCGCTCGGGGCGCGACTCGATCGCCACGGCGCGGTTGGCCGGATGCGCCCGGCACCATTCGATCGCCACGCTGCCCGCCCCGGCGCCGACGTCCCACAGCAGCTCCCCCGGTGCGGGGGCCAGGCGGGCGAGGCTGCCGGCGCGCACGTCCCGCTTCGTCAGCTGGCCGTCGTGCTCGAACGCCTCGTCCGGCAGGCCCGGCAGCAGGGGGAGCGTCCGCGGGCCCGCGCAGTCGATCGCGAGCACGTTGAGGCCGGCACACCGGGGATGCGGCCAGTCCCGGGCAACCCCGGTGCGGACACGCTCGTCCGGCCCGCCGAGCTCCTCCAGCACCGTGAGCCCGCTCGCGCCGAACCCGGCGCCGGTCAGCAACGCGGCCACCTCGGCGGGTGTGGTGGCGCCCGCGCTGAGCACGAGCACGTGCCTGCCCGGGGCGACCGCCCGCAGCACCCGGTGGACGTCCCGGCCGACGAGGCTCACCACCTCGGTGTCCTCCGCGGGCCAGCCCAGCCGGGCCCTGGCCAGGGTCACCGACGACAGCGCGGGCACGATCCGCACCCGGTCGGCGCCGAGCCGCCGGACGAGCGTCGTGCCGATGCCCGACAGCAGCGGGTCCCCGCTGGCCAGCACGCAGATCCGGCGGCCGGCGTGCTCGGCGAGCAGGCCGTCGAGCGCGGGCAGCAGCGGGCTCGGCCAGGGCACCTTCGCGGCACCGGTCGCGGGCACCAGGTCCAGCTGCCTGCGCCCGCCGAAGAGCACCTCGGCGGCCTCGATCTCCGCCCGTGCCGGCGGCGGGAGGCCGTCCCAGCCGTCGGCGCCGATTCCGACCACGGCGATAGTCACAGCAGCGCACGGTAGCCAGCGGCACGGCCCGTGCGTACCGGGTGTGCGCATTGTCGCCCCCGGGGGCCGCCCGGCGTGTGCGATGATCTGCCGGACGGCCGCCGTGGAACCCGGTGTGAATCCGGGACGGTCCCGCCACTGTGACCGGTCGCGCACGACCGGGAGTCAGAGCTTCGGCGCCCGTCGTGGACATGCTGTCGAGGAGTGGGCGCGGACACCCACCCGAGCAGAGGAGTTGAACGCATGGCGTTGCGGCCGTACCCGTTCTCGGCGGTCGTCGGAATGCCGGACCTCCGGCTCGCGCTCGTGCTCTCCGCCATCTCGCCCGCCGTGGGCGGCGTGCTGGTGCGGGGCGAGAAGGGCACCGCGAAATCCACGATGGTCCGGGCGCTCGCCGGGTTGCTGCCCGGCGTGGACGTGGTCGATGGCTGCCGGTTCTCCTGCGACCCCGCCGACCCCGACCCGGCGTGCCCGGACGGGCCGCACCCCGACGGCGCGCCCGGCCACCGGCGCCCCGCCCGGCTGGTCGAGCTGCCGGTGGGCGCCGCCGAGGATCGCGTGGTGGGCTCGCTGGACCTGGAGCGGGCGCTGGGCGACGGGGTGACCGACTTCCAGCCCGGCCTGCTCGCCGGTGCGCACCGCGGGCTGCTGTACGTCGACGAGGTCAACCTCCTGCACGACCACCTCGTGGACACGCTGCTGGACGCGGCGGCGATGGGCCGCGCCACGATCGAGCGGGAGGGGGTCTCCGTCTCCCACGCCGCCCGGTTCGTGCTGATCGGCACGATGAACCCCGAGGAGGGCGAGCTGCGGCCGCAGCTGCTCGACCGGTTCGGGCTCACCGTGGAGGTGTCGTCCAGCCGCGAACCCGCCGAGCGGATGGAGATCGTGCGGCGCAGGCTCGCCTACGAGGCGGACCCGGAGGGGTTCGCCGGCGGCTACGCCGACGACGAGCGGCGCCTCGCTGCCGACATCGACGCCGCGCGGCGCAGGCTGCCCTCGGTGCGGCTCACCGACGACGCGCTGCGCCAGATCGCCGAGGTGTGCGCGGCGTTCGAGGTGGACGGGATGCGCGCCGACATCGTGACCGCCCGCACCGCCGTCGCGCACGCCGCGTGGGCCGGGCGGGACAGCGTGACCACCGACGACGTCCGGGTCGCCGCCCGGCTGGCGCTGCCGCACCGCCGCCGCCGCAACCCGTTCGACGCGCCCGGCATCGACTCCGAGGAGCTGGAGCAGGCCCTGCGGGACGCCGAGCCGCCGGATCCGGTGCCGCCGGACGACGGGCCCGACGGTCCGGACGGCCCCGGTTCCGGGGGTCCGGCGCCCGGCGAGGGGGAGGACCCCGGTACCGGTGACGCGGATCGCGGACACGGTGACGCGGATCGCGGACACGGTGACGCGGACGGCGGACACGGTGACGCGGACGGCGGACACGGTGACGCGGACGGCGGACACGGCGGTGCGGGTGAGCGGCGCCAGGTGGGCGCGGGCAGGCCGTACCGCGCCCGGCTGTTCACGGTCGGCGGCACCGGCATGGGCGCGCGCGGCCGCCGGTCCCGTGCGGAGACCGACAGCGGGCGCACGGTGGGGGTCCGGCCGCACGGCGACCGCGGCTCCGGCGCGCCGCACCTGCCCGCGACCGTGCGCGCGGCGGCGCCACACCAGCGGGCGCGGGGCCGCCGGGGACCCGGCCTGGTGTTGCGGCCGGGTGACCTGCGCTACGCCCGTCGCGAGGGCAAGGAGGGCAACCTCGTGCTCTTCTGCGTGGACGCGTCCGGCTCGATGGGCGCGCGGGCGCGGATGCGTGAGGTGAAGTCGGCCGTGCTGTCGCTGCTGCTCGACGCCTACCAGCGCCGGGACAAGGTGGGTCTGGTGACGTTCCGTGGCCGCGAGGCCGAGGTGGCCCTGCCGCCCACGATCAGCGTCGACGCGGCGGCCGCGCGGCTGGAGTCGCTGCCGACCGGCGGGCGGACGCCGCTGGCGGAAGGGCTGCTGCGGGCGGCGGAGGTGCTGCGCGTGGAGGCCCTGCGCGACCCGAGGCGGCGGCCGCTGCTGGTGGTCGTCACCGACGGCAGGGCCACCAGCGGAAACGACGCGGTCGCCCGCTCGCACGCGGCGGCCGACCTGCTCGCCGCGACCGGCGTGACCAGCGTGGTGATGGACTGCGAGAGCGGCCGGATGCGCCTCGGCCTCGCCGCCACGCTGGCGCGGCGGCTCGGCGGCGAGCACGTCCCGCTCGGTGAGGTGGCGGCCGACGCGCTCGCCCACGAAGTGAAACGGAGGGCCGCCTGAATGACGACAGCGACCACAGCCGCCACGAGCACCCGGCAAGGCTCCCCAATGCCACTTTGGTTGCGTTCGGCGCACCGGATGCCGCATTGGTTGCGTCCAACGCCACCAATGCCACATTGGGGAGCGCCGCGCGCGGGGAGGGCCGCCTGATGCCGAAGGGGAAGCCGGAGGTCGTGCCCGACGACGGCCTGACCACCCGCCAGCGGCGCAACCGCCCGGTGCTCGCCGTCCACACCGGACCGATGAAGGGCAAGTCCACGGCGGCGTTCGGGATGGCGCTGCGGGCGTGGAACCAGGGCTGGTCGATCGGGGTCTTCCAGTTCGTGAAGTCGGCCAAGTGGCGTGTTGGCGAGGAGGCCGCGTTCCGCGCGCTCGGCGAGCTGCACGAGTGCACCGGCCAGGGCGGGCCCGTCGAGTGGCACAAGATGGGCGAGGGCTGGAGCTGGTCCCGCAAACGCGGCACCGAGGACGACCACGCCGCCAACGCCCGCGAGGGCTGGGCCGAGATCCGCCGCAGGCTCGCCGCCGAGCGGCACGACTTCTACGTGCTCGACGAGTTCACCTACCCGCTGCACTGGGGCTGGCTGGACACGGACGAGGTCGTGACGGCGCTGCGGGAACGGCCGGGCAGGCAGCACGTCGTGATCACCGGCCGCAACGCGCCGGACGCCCTGATCGAGGCCGCCGACCTGGTCGCGGAGAGCACCAAGGTCAAGCACCCGATGGACGCCGGGCAGAAGGGCCAGCGGGGTATCGAATGGTGACGGCGTGGTAGCCCGGCTGGTCATCGCCGCACCCGGCTCCGGGCACGGGAAGACGACGGTCGCGACCGGGCTGATGGCCGCGCTGCGGGCCCGCGGGACGCGGGTCTCCGGGCACAAGGTCGGCCCGGACTTCATCGACCCCAGCTACCACGCGCTGGCCACCGGTCTGCCCGCCCGCAACCTCGACCCGTTCCTGCAGGGCGAGGACCGGGTGGTGCCGCTGCTGCGGCACGGCGCCCGCACCGCCGAGCTCGCGGTGATCGAGGGTGTGATGGGACTGTTCGACGGCGCGCTCGGCACCGAGGGCTACGCGTCCACCGCGCACGTCGCGCGGCTCGTGGACGCCCCGGTGGTGCTCGTGGTGGACGCGGGCGCGGCCAGCCGCAGCGTGGCCGCGGTGGTGTACGGGTTCGCGCACTACGACCCGCGCGTCAACCTGGCCGGAGTCATCCTCAACAAGCTCGGTTCGCAGCGGCACGAGGACGAGATCCGTGCCGCGCTGGCGCCGACCGGCATTCCCGTGCTCGGCGCGCTGCGCCGCACCCCCGACATCCACGCGCCGAGCAGGCACCTCGGGCTGGTCCCGGCGGGGGAGCGGCTCGCCGAGTCGCGGGCCGTGCTGCCCCGCCTTGCCGAGTGGGTGGCCGGGGGCGTCGACCTCGCGGCCGTCGAGCGGGTCGCCCGCACGGCGCCGCCGCTGACCGGGCCCGGGTGGAACCCGCGCGACCACGTGCGGCCCGCCGCCCGGCGCGCCGTGGTGGCCGCCGCGGGCGGGCAGGCGTTCACCTTCCGCTACACCGAGACGGCCGAGCTGCTCGACGCCGCCGGGGTCGACGTCGTGGACCTCGACCCGATGGGCGACCGCGTGCTGCCGCGGGGGTGCGCCGGCCTGTACTTCGGCGGCGGCTTCCCCGAGGTGCACGCCCAGGCCATCTCGGCGAACGTGGTGCTGCGCGAGGAGGTCGCGGCCGCGATCGGGCGGGGCATGCCGGTCAGCGCCGAGTGCGCCGGGCTGCTGTACCTGTGCCGGGAGCTGGACGGGCTGCCGATGGTCGGTGCGCTCGACGCCACCGCCCGGATGACCGAGCGGGGCGCGCTCGGCTACCGGACGGCCACCGCGCCGTCGGCCAACGTGCTGGCCGGTGCGGGCACCCGGGTGACCGGGCACGAGTTCCACCGCACGATCGTGGAGCCGCGGCACGGCCCGGCCCCGGCGTGGACGTGGGACGGGGAGGGCGAGGGCTTCGCCACGCCGACCCTGCACGCGTCGTACCTGCACGTGCACTGGGCCGGGCACCCGGAGCTGGCGAACCGGTTCGCGGCGGCCGTGCACCGGCACGAACTCGTGCCGGGTGGCTGACCGTGCCCGCGTACGACCTGGACCACCACGGCGACCGCGAGGTCGGGGACGGGCTGGTCGACCTGGCGGTGAACGTGCGCCTCGCCGCGCCACCGGACTGGCTGCGCGCCGAGCTCGCCGGCTGCCTCGCCGACCTCGCGGCCTACCCCGACGCGCGGGCGGCGGCGGAGGCGATCGCGCGGCGGCACGGCCGCGCTCCCGCCGACGTCCTGCCCACCGCCGGTGCCGCGGAGGCGTTCACGCTGCTGGCGACCGCGTTCCGCCCGCGCCACGCGGTGGTGGTGCACCCGCAGTTCACCGAACCGGAGGCGGCGCTGCGCGGGGCGGGGCACCCGGTGCACCGGGTGCTGCTGCCCGCCTCCGCCGGGTTCGTCCTCGACGCCGGCCTGGTGCCCGCCGAGGCGGACCTGGTGTTCGTCGGCAACCCGACGAACCCGACCTCCGTGCTGCACCCGGCGCCGGTCCTGCGCGGGCTGCTGCGGCCGGGCCGGGTCGTGGTGGTGGACGAGGCGTTCCTCGACGCGGTGCCCGGCGAGCCGGAGAGCCTGGCCGGTGAGCGGCTGCCGGGTGCGGTCGTGGTGCGCAGCCTGACGAAGACGTGGGGGATCGCCGGGTTGCGGGCCGGATACGTGCTGGCCGAGCCGGAGGTCGTGGCGCGGCTGCGGGCGGTGCAGCCGCCGTGGTCGGTGTCGACGCCCGCGGCGGTGGCGATGGCGGCGTGCAGCGGCCGGGACGCGGTGGCCCAGGCCGAGGGCCTGGCCCGGACCGCCGAGCGGGACCGGGCGGTGCTGGTCGCCGGGCTGCGCGAGCTGGGCGTCGAGGTGGCGGGGGAGCCGAGGGCGCCGTTCGTGCTGGTGCGGCTGCCCGGGGCGGCGCGGGTACGGCTCGCGCTGCGGGAGGCAGGGTACGCGGTGCGCCGGGGGGACACCTTCCCCGGGCTGGGCCCGGACTGGCTGCGCCTCGCCGTCCGCGACCCCGCCACGACCCGAGCCTTCCTGGCCGCGCTGGCCCCGCTCGTGGGCGGGTAGCCGCGGCGCGGCTCACGCGGGGACGGCGGCCAGGTTGCGCAGGGTCGTCTCCAGCCAGGCCTGGTAGGTGCCGAGGTCCCAGCCGTACATGCGGGTGACCAGCAGGTAGGTGTCGGCGCCGCACAGCACGGCGGCGGTGTCGGTCAGCCAGTCCAGGTCCGCGCCGGGCGGGAGCAGGCGGTCGGCCCGCAGCCGCGTCCAGAACTCCCGCTGGGCGGCGCGGGTCTGCTCGCGTCCCCTGGCGAACAGCGCGGCGACCTCCGGGGCCGCCGGTTCGGCCTCCCTGGCGGCCGCGAACAGCGGGCCGGTGCGCTCCATGATCCCGCGGTTCACCGCCGCGGCCGCCGCGATCCGCTCGGCCGCCGTCGGAGCGGTGCGCACCGGGACGGCGACGTCGCGGTCGAGGAGGGCGACCGGCGCGGTGTCGCCCACGATGGCCGTCTCGACCACCCGGTTGAACAGCGCGGCTTTCGTGCCGAAACGGACGTAGACGGTCCTGGCCCCGACTCCCGCCGCGCGGGCGACCTCGGTGAGCGAGGTCGCCGTGTAGCCGTGGGCGGCGAACAGGGGTGTGGCGGCCGCGATGATCCGCCGCTCGGTCTCCGCGACCTGGGCGTCGCGCAGCGTGGTTCGTCCGTTGACTTTCCCGGGCATCGGTTGCAGTATAACTGCATCTGTTGCAGTTCGACTGCAAGGAGGTCGTCATGACCGGTCCGGCCGACGTCCCGGCGCTCGCCGGGGTCCACCATCTGAAGCTGCCGGTCTCCGACCTCGCGCGGTCGCTGGAGTGGTACCGGTCCCGGCTCGGTTACCGCCTCCAGGTCGAGTTCACCGAGGACGGGATACGCAAGGGTGTCGGCCTGCGCCACCCCCCGGGGGCGGTCCGGACCTCGGCCTGCGGCTCGACCCGGAGCGCGCCGCCGCCGCGGCCGGTTTCGACTACTTCGCGATCGGCGTGCCGGACCGGGCCGCCCTCGAGGCGCTGGCCGCGCGGCTGACGGAGCTCGGCGAGGACCATGCCGGGGTGCACTTCGCGACGATCGGCTGGATCCTGCCGCTGCTGCACGATCCCGACGGGCACGAGGTGCGCTTCTACACGGTCGAGCACCACACCGAACCCGGGTCCGGCGAGGTGCTGCGGGTCGACGACCCGAGGGCGGCCGCCGAGCGCCGTGCCGCCGAGCTCGCCGCGGGTGATTCCGGCTAGCCCGCGATGACCAGCCAGGCCGCGGCGGTGGCCACCTCGACGCAGGCGCCGAGCACGTCGCCGGTGCCGCCGCCGAGCCTGCGCGCACAGCGCGCCAGCAGCAGGCCCGCGACGGCACAGCCCGCCAGCACGGCGAGCGGGCCGCGCCACCACGGCAGCCCCGGCGTCAGCGCGGCCAGCGCCGCCACCGCGGCAGGCACCCCCAGCGCCAGCGGCAGGGGGACGGCCCCCGCGACCGCCGCGCCCAGCCCCTCCGGCCGGGCGGGTGGGATCCCGCGCGCGCAGCACAGCGGCAGCACCGAGCGTCCGGCGACCACCCCGAGAACGGCCGCGGCGACCCCGTGCCCCGCCACCACCGCGCCGGCCAGCGCCGCGCACTGCACGAGCAGCACGAGGACCAGCGCGGCCACGCCCGCGGGCCCGGCGTCGCCGCGCCGCATGATCTCCAGCGCCCGCTCGCGGTCGTAGGAGGCGGACAGCCCGTCGGCCGTGTCGGCGAGCCCGTCCAGGTGCAGGCCCCGGCTGCCCAGCGCGACCGCACCCACCGCGAGCCCGGCCGTGGCCAGCGCGGGCAGCCCGGCCGCGGTGCCGCCCAGCACGACCAGCCCGGCGAGCGCGGCCAGCGGCGCGGCCGCCACCGGACCCAGCACCATCGCGCCACCCGCCACGCGGCGGTCGACCGTGCGCGGCGGCGGCACGGGCAGCGCGGTCAGCGTGCCCAGCGCCATCCGCAGGGCGTCGAGCCTCACCCGATGCTCACAGGTCGGCCAGCGAACCCATCCCGGCGAGCACGGCACGCGCGTTGCGCAGCACCGGCACCGCCTGCACGGCCCCGCTGCCCTCGCCGAGCCGCAGCCCGAGGTCCAGGATCGGCTCCAGCCCGAGCGCCTTGAGCGCGTAGGCCTGCGACGGCTCGGTGGAGCGGTGCCCGGCCAGCCACCACCGCTGCGCACCCGGCGCGATCTCCCGCGCGACGAGCGCCGCCGCCCCGGAGAACACGCCGTCGAGCAGCACCGGCACCCCGCGCTCCGCCGACCGCACCAGGAACCCGGCCGTCGCCGCCGCGCACGCGCTGCCCAGCGCGGTGAGCAGGTCGAACGGGTCGCTCACCCGCGCACCGGCGCGCGCGAGCGCCGCCGCCACCACCGTGACCTTGCGGGCCCGGCCCGCCTCGTCCACGCCGGTGCCGGTGCCCACCACGTCGTCGGCGGGCAGCCCCAGCGCACCGGCCACGAGCGCCGCGGCCACCGTCGTGTTCCCGATGCCCATGTCACCGGGGATCAGCAGGTCGGCGCCGGAGTCGAGCTCCTCGTCGGCGATCGCGCGGCCCGTGTCGAACGCCCGGCGCGCCTCATCCGGCCCCAGCGCGTCGCTCCGGTCGATCGCGCCCGACCCCGCGCGGACCCGGTGGGCCCTGACCTCGGCGGGCACATCGGACAGGTCGCCGTCCACCGCGATGTCCAGCACCCGCACCCGTGCCCCGACCTGCTCGGCGAGCACGTTGACACCGCTGGTCCCGGCGAGGAACACGCGGACCATCGCCGCCGTGATCTCCCGGGGGTACGCCGAGACACCGGACGCGGCGACGCCGTGGTCGCCCGCGAACACCACCACCCGCACGTCGTCGAGCGGGCGCGGCGGCACGGCGCCGTGCGCCGCGCACAGCCACGCCGCCAGCTCCTCCAGCCTGCCGAGGGAGCCGAGCGGTTTCACCAGCCCGTCGAGCCGCTCCCGCGCGGCGGACCGCGCCCGCTCGTCCGGCTCCGGTATCTCGAACGTCACCTGTCCTCCTCTAGATGTGGATGACGCGCCCGGCCACCACCAGCCGCACGCTGTGCGACTCGGCGGCCACCGCCGTGTTCAGCGACCCGAGCACGTCGCGGAAGATGCGCCCCGCCGGGGTCGGCGGCACCACGCCGCTGCCCACCTCGTTGCTCACCGCCACCACGGGCACGGTCGTGGCGCGCCACGTGTCGACGAACGCCTGCAGCCGCTCGTCGACCCGCTCCTGCCAGCCGTCCTCCTGCTGCCAGGCGCCGACCTCGTCGAGCACGCGGCTCACCCACGTGCCCAGGCAGTCGATGAGCACCGGGGTGGTCAGCTCGCGGAGCGTCCCCGTCAGGTCGTCCGTCTCGACCGTCCGCCAGTGCGGCGGCCTGCGGGCGCGGTGCGCCGCCACCCGCGCGGCCCATTCGGGATCGTCCGCGCTGGGTGGCAGCCCGGCGGCGACGTACACGACGTGGTTGTGGCGGGACATCAGCTGTTCGGCGTGCCGGGACTTGCCCGAGCGGACCCCGCCCAGGACCAGCACGCGGCCATGGCCCTCGCCGCGGCGCCCGTACCGGCGCAGCAGGGCGGCCGCCGTCTCCAGCCTGCCCGCCGCGAGATCGGCCAGCCGCCGCCTCCGATCGTTCATCATGCGGGGCATTCTTGCCCACCGATTAGGGTTCGCGCTGTGCCTGATCGCAAAGACCTCACGGCCGCCGGGATCATCGCAGGTTATGCCGCCGATCTGATCGTCGGCGATCCCCGCAGGGCCCATCCGGTCGCGTGGTTCGGCCGGGCGGCCGGTGCGGTCGAGCGCGGGTTGTGGGCCGACTCGCGCGCCCGCGGCGCGGTCCACGCCGGGGTCTGTGCGGGCGCGGCCGCCGGTGCGGGGATCGCGCTGCAGGCGGCGACGCGGGACCGGCCGCTCGCCCGGTTCGCGGTCACCGCGCTCGCGACGTGGACCGTGCTCGGTGGCCGGGGCCTCGCCGCCGAGGGCGCGGAGATGGCCCGGCTGCTCGACGCGGGCGACGTGCCCGCCGCCCGGGCGCGGCTGTCCCACCTGTGCGGGCGCGACGCCACCTCGCTCGGCCCGGACGGGCTGGCCCGCGCCGCCACCGAGTCGATCGCGGAGAACACCTCCGACGCGGTCGTCGCCCCGCTCGTGTGGGGCGGCCTCGCCGGGATCCCCGGGCTGCTCGGCTACCGCGCGCTCAACACACTGGACGCGATGGTCGGGCACCGCACGCCCCGGCACGAGCGGTTCGGCTGGGCCGCCGCGCGCGCCGACGACGTGGTCAACGTGGTGCCCGCCCGGTTCAGCGCCGCGGCGGCGGTGCTGGCCGCGCCGCTGGTCGGCGGCCGCCCGGCGCTGGCCTGGCGGGCGTGGCGCCGTGACGCGGGCAGGCACCCGAGCCCGAACGCCGGCCCGGTCGAGGCCGCGTTCGCCGGGGCGCTGGGCGTCCGGCTCGGGGGCACGAACAGCTACGCGGGCCGGGCCGAGGACCGCGGCACCCTCGGTGACGGCCCAGCGCCGGGCACGGCCGACCTGCGCCGGTCGGTCCGGCTGTCGCGGGTGGTGGGGCTCGCCGCGCTGGCCGCGGCCGCGGCGCTGGCCCGCTATCGCTGACCCGCCGGTTCGGGCGCGGTGGCGGGCGGCCGCTCCCGCAGCACCCGCTCGGCGAGCGTGCCGAAGGCGAGACCCAGCGTCGCCCACAGCACCACCTGGGTGCCCAGGGACGCGGTGCGGAACGTCCACAGCGTGGTGGCGGGGAAGTCGCCCACCTCGTCGACGACGGGCAGCAGCGCGGCGGACACCGCGACCGCCACCAGGTAGCCGCCGCAGGCCAGCAGCCCGCCCGGCCACGCGCCGAGCCGGTCGGCGAGCATCCGCCCGGCGATCACGGCGACGATGGCGCACAGCACCGACAGCGCGAGGAACGCGAAGTACAGCGCCGTGCGGTCGCCGATCGTGCCGGACGAGCCGACGGCGGGCGGGTTGGCCGGGTACTTCAGGAACGGCACCAGCACCACGACCACGAACGCGCCCGCGGCGAGCAGCGCCGAGGTCAGCCGGGGCCGCAACGTGCCGACGCGGCCCTGGACGAGTGCGAACGCGATCGCGAACAGGCCGCCCACCGCCAGGCCGTATGCGGCGACGCCGGTGAACAGGCCGACCGTGCTCTGCAGGTCGCGGCTGACCACCGCCTCCTCGCCGTGCCCGTGAGCGTGCCCCTCCGCGTGCCCGGCGTGCCCTTCGTGGCCCTCGTGTGCGGCGGGCGCCGACTCCTCGAGTCCGATCGCGACATTGACCGAAGGCTCACCGAAGAAGTACGCGAACACGGTCGCGAGCACACCGGCGAGCAGGCCCGCGAGCATTCCGCGGACCAACAGGGTCCTCATCATCGCGCCCCGCCGTCAGTGGCAGGGGAAGGCGAGCAGGTGCCGCCCGTCGTGCAGGAACTCGTGCACCAGGCCGCCCGTGGACAGCAGCTCCACCGCACCGGCCTCGGTCGTGACGAAGAACAGCACGACGAGGGACAGGATGCCGGCGAAGATCGCCCACGGCACGATCTCGCGGAGGGGAATACGGATCTGGACGGGATGCGGCGCGGCGATCGTCGGCTGCGACATCGGGAACCTCCTCGGGTAGTGCGCGACCCAGCTGGAACGGTGGCGACGACGGCGGGTCTGACTCCCGAGCGGGCTCGGTTACAGTGGCGCGACCGTGCGGCTTCTCACCGGCTTCCGGCCGTCGTCGCGTAGCCGGTCGAGCATAAGTTCGCCGCGCAACCCGAGTCAATGTGACCAGAGCGTCACCTGCCGCGGCCGCAAGCAGTGAAGGCCACCTTCACTGCGTTGGACGCAGTGAAGGTGGCCTTCACTGCCGTCAGCGGGTGCGGGTGGCGGGGAGGAACTGGGCGGGGTCCAGGGGGCGGGCGGTGATCCTGGTGTCCCCGAGCCAGCCGTAGAAGCCCTGCCCGAACTTCCCGGCGAACTGGGTGCCGCCGAGTGCGAACGGCTTGCCCAGCGTCGTGATGCCGCGTGAGCGCTCGGCCGCGTTGCGGGCGATCCGGGAACCGTCCACGTACACCACGGTGTGCCTGCCGTCGTTCACCACGGCCACGTGTGTCCACCTGCCCACCGGAAGGGCGTGGCTCCACGACGTGGGGTCGGCGTCCACATCGGTGGGGTAGACGACGAACTGCAGGAACCGCTCCCCGGACAGGTTGAGGCTGCAGGTCGGCTCCTCCGGCGACCAGCCGCTGGTCTTGCCCGCGTCGCCGGCGCGGCCCTCCCAGCTGAGGATGCCCATCCACGCGTGGTCGCCCTCGAACGGCTCGGGCAGCTTGAGGAACGTCTCGATCGTGTAGCCGCGCTCGAACGTCATCGAGTTCAGCGGCGCGTCCGGCCCCGTCCGCAGCACCGCGCCCCGGTCGGGGTTCTTGCCGCCGTCGAAGCGCAGGCTGGCGTGCGCGGGCTGGGTCTCGTGGTGCTCGGCGGAGAACGTGAGCACACCCGGGCCGCTGGAGTGCAGCCGCTGGACGGTGAGGTCGTTGCCGTGGCCGGACAGGTCGCGCGCCACCGCGCCGGAGGGCACCGGGGAGCCGTCCGCGCCACCGGCCAGGCCGGAGCCGTCGAAGCGCCAGTACGCGACGGTTCCGGGCACGAGCACCGCCTCGGCGGGCCGGGCGGGCGGCACCACCGGCGGTGCGAAGCCGGCGAACCGGGCCTCGAAGTCGATCTCCACGGTGAACCGGTCGACGTCCCCGGTCAGCTCCACCGTCTCGGCCTCCAGCGGCGTGCGCCGCTCGGCCTGCTTGGCCAGCAGCCACGGCGAGATCGTCTCCACGTCGACGCACCCGCGCGCGAGGTCGAAGGAGTACAGCCGCAGCATCCCGGCGCCGCCGTAGTAGCGGTCCTGGTAGTTGGTGATGTGGGCGTGGACGGGGTTGCCGTGGTCGTTGGTGAGCGTCGTGCGGCCCGGCGGCCAGTAGTGGCCGCTCAGCGTGAGAAAGATCTGGTCGTTGCGGCGGACCAGGCCGTCCCACAGGTGCCTGCCGTGGCCGGACAGGTGCGCGCCGCCCTCGTCGTCGCCCCACACGAAGTCGTGCGTGGTGAGGATCGTCGGCAACGTGGAATGCCGGTCGAGCGTCCGCTGCGCCCAGGCGATGCCGTGCTCGGTGACCCGCCAGTCGAGGGCGAGCAGCAGCCACTCCCGGCCGCCGCCGCGCAGCACGTGCGCGCTGTGGTAGCCGTCGGGGGAGGAGCCGCGGTAGGTCGGCATCCCGGCGAACCGGCGGGGCCCGAACGTGCGCAGATACGGCGTGTCCCCGCGCTGGTCGTCGCCGGAGACATCGTGGTTGCCCGCGAGCACGCTGTAGGGCAGCCTGCGGTGGATCGACCGGAACACGTGCTCGGCGGTGCGCATCTCCGTCTCGGTGCCGTGCTCGGTGACGTCGCCGAGGTGCGCCAGGAAGACGATGTTGCGCTCGTCGCGCGAGCGCACGGCATAGCGCAGGGCCTCGCGGACCGGCTCGGGGTCGGAGCCGCCCTCGTCGATGAGGTACTGCGTGTCCGGCAGCACGGCGAGGGTGAACCGCGGGACGTCCGGGTCACGGCGCCCGCCCGCCGCCTCGGCGGTCCCCGCGCCGAGCGCGGCGGAGGTCACGGAGGCGGCGGCCGCGACGGCCGGCGCGCCGACGGCGGCCTGCAACAGGGTGCGACGGGTGACGTCGCTGGGTGCTGAGTTGTCCACTGTGTTCTCCCAGGCTTGGAATGTCCGTTCCACCCTGGGTCGCGAACTTGACCACCGGTTGACGCCCAGCGAAACCCGCTCCCACCAACGGGTGATAACCACGGGAGTGGGCCGTGCTCCCGGCAGCAGTGAAGGCCACCTTCAGTGCGTTCAACGCACTGAAGGTGGCCTTCACTGCTGGCTCGGCTACGCGATGGGGCGGTCCGTGGGGGCGATCGGCGCGGGCAGCACGTCCCGGCCGGTGAGGTAGGCGTCCACACCCGCCGCGGCCGAGCGGCCCTCCGCGATGGCCCACACGATGAGCGACTGGCCACGGCCCATGTCGCCCGCGACGAACACCTTGTCCAGACTCGTCCGGAACGCCTTGTCCCGCGTCACGTTACCGCGCTGGTCCAGCTCGACGCCGAGCTGCTCGAGCAGGCCCTCCCGCTGCGGGCCGACGAAGCCCATCGCGAGCAGTGCCAGCTGCGCGGGCAGCTCCCGCTCGCTGCCCTCGACCGGCACGAACTTCCCGCCCTCGTTGCGGACCTCCACCAGCTTCAGCGCCCGCAGGTTGCCCTCGTCATCGGCGAGGAACTCCTCGGTGTTCACCGAGTACAGCCGCTCGCCGCCCTCCTCGTGGGCCGAGGAGACGCGGTAGATCATCGGGTACATCGGCCACGGCTGGGCGTCCGGCCGCGACGACGGCGGCTTCGGCATGATCTCCAGCTGCGTCACCGACCGGGCGCCCTGCCGGTGCGCGGTGCCGACGCAGTCCGCGCCGGTGTCCCCGCCGCCGATCACCACGACGTCCTTGCCGTGCGCGTCGATCGGCGGGCTCTCCAGCTCCCCGCTGGCCACGCGGTTGGCCCAGGGCAGGTACTCCATCGCCTGGTACACGCCGGGCAGGTCGCGGCCCGGCACCGGCAGGTCCCGCCACGCCGTCGCACCACCCGCGAGCACCACCGCGTCGTACTCCGCCAGCAGCTGCTCGGCGGTGACGTCCACCCCCACGTCGACACCGGCGCGGAACTCCGTGCCCTCGGCCCGCATCTGGTCCAGCCTGCGGTCCAGCCGGTGCTTCTCCATCTTGAACTCGGGAATGCCGTAGCGCAGCAGCCCGCCGATCGCGTCCGCCCGCTCGAAGACCACCACGTCGTGGCCCGCGCGCGTCAGCTGCTGCGCCGCCGCCAGCCCCGAGGGCCCGGAACCCACCACCGCGACCTTCTTGCCGGTCTTCGTGACCGGAGGCTGCGGCTTGACCCAGCCCTCGGCGAAGGCGCGGTCGATGATGGAGATCTCGACGCGCTTGATCGTCACCGGGTCGTCGTTGATGCCGAGCACGCACGCGGTCTCGCACGGCGCCGGGCACAGCGTGCCGGTGAACTCGGGGAAGTTGTTCGTCGCGTGCAGCCGCTCGATGGCGTCCTGCCAGTCCTCCCGCCACACCAGCGTGTTCCACTCCGGGATGAGGTTCCCGAGTGGACAGCCCTGGTGACAGAACGGGATGCCGCAGTCCATGCAGCGGCCCGCCTGCTTCTCCAGCTTCGAGCGCTCGAAATCCTCGTAGACCTCACGCCAGTCGGAGATCCGGATGTCCACGGGACGCGACTTCGGCGTCTCCCGGGGAGTGGTCAGGAAACCCTTCGGGTCAGCCATGTGCGGCCTCCATGATCGCCTCGTTCACGTCCCTGCCGTCGCGCTCGGCAGCGGCCTGCGCCCGCAGGACGCGCTTGAAGTCCTTCGGCATCACCTTCGCGAACCGCGACAGCGCCGCCTCCCAGTCGGTGAGCAGCGCCCGCGCCACGGCCGAGTCCGTCTCGGCGTAGTGCCGCTCGACGGCGTCGCGCAGGAACTCGACGTCGGCGTCGTCCAGCTCGTCGAGGTCCACCATCTCCCGGTTGACCCGGCCCAGCGTCAGGTCCAGCACGTAGGCGATACCGCCCGACATGCCCGCCGCGAAGTTCCGGCCGGTCGGGCCCAGCACGACCACCCGGCCGCCGGTCATGTACTCGCAGCCGTGGTCACCGACGCCCTCGACGACGGCCAGCGCGCCCGAGTTGCGCACGCAGAACCGCTCGCCGACCTTGCCCCGCAGGAAGATCTCACCGCTCGTGGCGCCGTAGCAGATCACGTTGCCCGCGATGATGTGCTCCTCGGCGGCGAACCGGGCTTCCTTCGCCGGCCGCACGACGATCCGCCCGCCGGAAAGGCCCTTGCCGACGTAGTCGTTGGCGTCGCCGAACAGCCGCAGCGTGATGCCCCTCGGCACGAACGCGCCGAACGACTGCCCCGCGGTACCGGTGAACGTGATGTCGATGGTGTCGTCGGGCAGGCCCTCGCCGCCCCAGCGCTTCGTCAGCTCGGAGCCGAGCATCGTGCCGACCGTCCGGTTGACGTTGCGCACCGGCAGTTCCAGCCGCACCTTGTCCCCGGAGGACAGCGCACCCTCGGCGAGCTGGATGAGCGTGTTGTCCAGCGCCTTCTCCAGCCCGTGGTCCTGCGCCACCACCTGGTGCCGCGCGGCCCTCGGCTCCAGCTCGGGCACGTGGAAGATCGGCGAGAGGTCGAGCCCGCCGGCCTTCCAGTGGTCCACCGCCGCCCGCGTGTCGAGCATCTCGGCGTGCCCGACCGCCTCGGCGATCGACCGGAAACCGAGCCGCGCCAGGTACTCGCGCACCTCCTGCGCGACGAACTCGAAGAAGTTCACCACGTACTCGGCCTTGCCGGAGAACTTCTCGCGCAGCTTCGGGTTCTGCGTCGCCACGCCCACCGGGCAGGTGTCCAGGTGGCACACCCGCATCATGATGCAGCCGGACACCACCAGCGGCGCGGTGGCGAAGCCGAACTCCTCGGCGCCGAGCAGCGCGGCGATCACCACGTCCCGGCCCGTCTTGAGCTGGCCGTCGGTCTGCACCACGATCCGGTCGCGCAGCCGGTTCTCCAGCAGCGTCTGCTGGGTCTCGGCCAGGCCGAGCTCCCACGGGCCGCCCGCGTGCTTGATCGACGACAGCGGCGAGGCGCCGGTCCCGCCGTCGTGCCCGGAGATGAGCACCACGTCGGCGTGCGCCTTGGACACCCCGGCCGCGACCGTGCCGACGCCGACCTCGGACACCAGCTTGACGTGGATCCGCGCCGCCGGGTTGGCGTTCTTCAGGTCGTGGATCAGCTGTGCCAGGTCCTCGATCGAGTAGATGTCGTGGTGTGGCGGCGGCGAGATCAGGCCCACGCCCGGCGTCGAGAACCGCGTCTTCGCGATCCACGGGTACACCTTGCTGCCGGGCAGCTGGCCGCCCTCGCCCGGCTTGGCACCCTGCGCCATCTTGATCTGGATGTCGTCGGCGTTCACCAGGTACTCGCTGGTCACCCCGAACCGTCCACTCGCGACCTGCTTGACCGCCGACCGCAGCTCGGGGTCGTACAGCCGCTCGGGGTCCTCGCCGCCCTCGCCCGTGTTGGACTTGCCGCCCAGCCGGTTCATCGCGATCGCCAGCGTCTGGTGCATCTCCTGGGAGATCGAGCCGTAGGAGATGGCGCCGGTGGCGAACCGCTTGACGATCTCGGAGACCGGCTCGACCTCCTCGATCGGCACCGGCGGGCGCGTGCCCTCCTTGAAGGCGAACAGCCCCCGCAACGTCATCAGCCGCTCGGCCTGCTCGTCGACGGCCTTCGTGTACTCCTTGAAGATCTCGTACTTCCCGGAGCGCGTGGAGTGCTGCAGCTTGAACACCGTCTGCGGGTTGAACAGGTGCGGCTCACCCTCGCGGCGCCACTGGTAGTCGCCGCCGGTCTCCAGCTCGCGGTGGTGGGCGTGGAAACCGTCGGCGGGGTAGGCCCTGCGGTGCCGCTCCGCGACCTCGCGGGCGAGGGTGTCGAAGCCGACGCCGCCGAGCCGCGACGTGGTGCCTGCGAAGCAGGCCTCGATGACCTCCTCGCCGAGGCCGATCGCCTCGAAGATCTGCGCGCCGGTGTAGGACGCGACCGTCGAGACGCCCATTTTGGACATCGTCTTGCGCACGCCCTTGCCCAGCGCCTTGATGAGGTTGCGCGTGGCCTCCTTGGCGGACACGCCGGGAATCAGGCCCTGCTCGGCCATCTCCTCGACGGTGGCCATCGCCAGGTACGGGTTCACCGCGGCCGCGCCGTATCCGATGAGCAGTGCGATGTGGTGCACCTCGCGCGCGTCGCCGGACTCCACGACGAGGCCGACCTGGGTGCGGCTCTTCTCCCGCACCAGGTGGTGGTGCACCGCGCCGGTCAGCAGCAGCGAGGGGATCGCCGCGTGCTCGGCGTCGATGCCCCGGTCGGACAGCACGATCAGCCGTGCGCCGCCCGCGATCGCCTCGGACACCTCGCGGCGGATCTCGTCGAGCCTGCGCAGCAGCGCCGCGCCGCCGCCGGCGACCTCGTACGTGCCGTGCACGGTGTGCGCCTGGAACTCCGGCAGCGTGCCGTCGTCGTTGACGTGCACCAGCTTGGCGAGCTCGTCGTTGTCCAGCACCGGGAACGGCAGCACGATCTTGCGGCAGTGCTCCGGTCCCGCGGACAGCAGGTTGGGCTCCGAACCGAGCTGCGTGCCGAGCGCCGTCACCAGCTCCTCGCGGATGGCGTCCAGCGGCGGGTTGGTCACCTGCGCGAACAGCTGCGTGAAGTAGTCGAAGATCTGCCGCGGCCTGCTGGACAGTGGCGCCAGCGGTGAGTCGTTGCCCATCGAGCCGATCGGCTCCGCACCGCCGCGGGCCATCGGCTCCAGCAGGACCGACAGCTCCTCCTCGGTGTAGCCGAACGCCTGCTGGCGGCGGACCAGCGACGAGTGCGTGGGCACCTCGCGCTCCCGTTCGGGCAGCTCCTCCAGCCGCAGCATGCCCGCGTCGAGCCACTCGTCGTACGGGTGCTCGGAGGCCAGCGCGCCCTTGATCTCCTCGTCGTCGACGATGCGGCCCTCGGCCGTGTCGACGAGGAACATGCGGCCCGGCTCCAGCCTGCCCTTGCGCACGATGGTGGACTGGTCCAGCTCCAGCACGCCGACCTCACTGGCCAGCACCACGAGGCCGTCCTCGGTCACCCAGTACCGCGCCGGGCGCAGGCCGTTGCGGTCGAGCACGGCGCCGATCTGCGTGCCGTCGGTGAACGAGACCAGCGCGGGGCCGTCCCACGGCTCCATGAGCGTGGAGTGGAACTCGTAGAAGGCCCGCCGGGCGGGGTCCATCTCCTCGTGGTTCTCCCACGCCTCGGGGATCATCATGAGCACCGCGTGCGGCAGCGGCCGCCCGCCCAGGTGCAGCAGCTCCAGCACCTCGTCGAACGACGCGGAGTCGCTCGCGCCGCGCGTGATGATCGGGTAGATCCGCTGCAGCTCGCCGGGGATCAGGTCGGTGGACAGCTGCGACTCGCGCGCGTCCATCCAGTTCCGGTTGCCCTTGAGCGTGTTGATCTCACCGTTGTGCGCGACGTAGCGGTACGGGTGCGCCAGCGGCCACGAGGGGAACGTGTTGGTGGAGAAGCGTGAGTGCACCAGGCCGATGGCGCTGGTCACGCGCTCGTCGGTGAGGTCGGGGAAGAACCGCTCGACCTGCGGCTCGGTGAGCATTCCCTTGTAGACGATCGTGCGCGAGGACAGGCTCGGGAAGTAGACGCCCGAGCTCTCCAGCGCGTGCTCGGCGCGCTTGCGCACGACGAACGCGACGCGCTCCAGCGCCAGACCGGTGACCTCGTCGCGCTGCGGGGCGAGGAACACCTGCGTGAAATGCGGCATCGTCGTGCGCGCGGTGGGACCGACGTGCTCGGCGTCCACCGGCAGTTCCCGCCAGCCGAGGACGCGCATGCCCTCCTCGGCCGCGATCCGCTCGATGGTGGACATGGCCTTGCCGCGCGCGGTCTCGTCCACGGGCAGGAACGCGGTGCCGACGGCGTACGCGCCCGGATCGGGCAGTTCGAAGTCGACGATCTCGCGGTAGAAGGCGTCCGGAATCTGCAGCAGGATGCCCGCGCCGTCCCCGGTCTCGGGTTCGGCGCCGCGGGCACCGCGGTGCTCCAGGTTGCGCAGGGCGACGAGTGCCTTGCGCACGATCCCGTGGTCGCGCCGCCCGGACAGGTCGGCGACGAAGGCTACGCCGCAGGCGTCGTGCTCGTACTGCTCGTCGTACAAGCCCTGCTTGCCGCGGGGCTCGTGCGGTACGTGGCGGGTCACGGCTGGCCGCCCTCCTATGGCTTTCGGCGCGACCGGGCCGGGCGGTTGGTCAGGCGGGGATTGTCTCCACCTGGCTAACGGTCCGGCCCGGTCTGGCGATGGTCAGTTGAGGGAAGTCGACGGTCGTCTCGACGACCTGCGCAGGCTGCGTGAGCCTGGGCGGGCGCGGGCACCGTCGATTGGCCACACCACGTCGTGCGGCCGCGGAGCACGTCACTGTGCGTCACGGCGAGGACACGCCTCGCCGGGTCCGGTGTCACACACCGGGCGCGGCCGTGAACAGTCCACGGGGTGGGTGGCCGTTCCGGCGCGCGCTGAATGCTCCCGGGTTCGCCGGTCTTATGACAGTAGTGTGAAATCGCGGTTATCGGGATAGGTCAACGGTTGCACGTGGGAAACAACACGTCCGGATTGACTTGCCCGCCACCGGGCTGCTTCGTCGATCTTGCCCGGACCGAACCTCGTTGACCTGCTGAAACGTGATCTTCTGGCCTCGGCCGCTAGGGTTGTCGGCATGGCCAGCAGCGCAGCAGGAGACCCCAGGGATTTTCTCGGCGTCGACGCCGGACTCGCCGACGAGGAACGCGACATCCGGGATGCCGTCCGCGAGCACGCCGGATCGAACCTGGCTCCCCACGTCGCCGAATGGTTCGAGACCGGAATGTTACCGGCCCGCGAACTGGCGAAGGAATTCGGCCGTCTGGGCGTACTGGGCATGCACCTGGAGGGTTACGGCTGTGCGGGCACGTCCGCCGTCGCGTACGGCGTGGCCTGCCGCGAGCTCGAGGCCGTCGACTCCGGGCTGCGCAGCTTCGTCTCGGTCCAGGGCTCGCTCGCGATGTTCGCGATCCACCGGTGGGGCAGCGAGGAGCAGCGGCAGCGCTGGCTGCCCGGGATGGCCGCGGGCGAACTGCTCGGCTGCTTCGGGCTCACCGAGCCGGACGCGGGCAGCGACCCCGGCGCGATGCGCACCCGCGCGCGGCGCGACGGTTCCGACTGGGTGCTGGACGGCACCAAGATGTGGATCACCAACGGCACCGTCGCCGACGTCGCGGTGGTGTGGGCCCAGACCGACGACGGCGTGCGCGGGTTCCTGGTGCCCACGGACACGCCGGGCTTCACCGCACGCGAGATCAAGCACAAGCTGTCGCTGCGCGCGTCACTGACCGCGGAGCTCGTGGTCGACGGCGTGCGGCTGCCAGCCGACGCCGCGTTCCCCGAGGTGCGCGGGCTGCGCGGCCCGCTGTCCTGCCTCAACGAGGCGCGGTTCGGGATCCTGTTCGGCGTCGTCGGCGCCGCGCGCACGTGTTACGAGGCCGCGCTGGAGTACACGCTGGCGCGCGAGCAGTTCGGCAAGCCGCTGGCCGCCCACCAGCTCACCCAGCGCAAGCTCGCCGACCTCGTGGTGGAGGTGAACCGGGCGGCGCTCGTCGCGCTGCACCTCGGCCGGCTCAAGGACGCCGGCACGCTGCATCACCACCAGGTGAGCTTCGGCAAGCTGGCCAACGTGCGCGCCGCGCTGGAGGTCGCCCGCACGGCGCGGACGCTGCTCGGCGCCAACGGCATCTCGCTGGAGTACCCGGTGATCCGGCACCTGGCCAACCTGGAGACCGTGCTGACCTACGAGGGCACTGAGGAGATGCACGCGCTGTCGCTGGGGCAGGCGGTGACGGGCATCCCGGCCTTCCGGTAGCGGCCCCGCCCTCGTGAGTGCGCAACGTGGTAAGAACCACGTTCCGCACTCACGAGGCCGGGCTCGCTGGTCAGGCCGCGGTGACGAGGCCGAGCGCGGCGCGGCCCGCTTCGGTGAGGACAGCGGGTACGCGCTGGCCGGGCTTGCCCGCGACGGCAGGCGCGACGAGGCCCGCGCGCGCGAGGCGGTGCGCGGTCGCCTGGTCGCAGCAGGCGAGGCCGTCGAGGAAGAGGTCCGGTTCGCAGCTGCAGCTGATCTCCGCGCCACCCTGGGCCACGGCGAGCAGGGTGGCGCGTTCGCGGTGGTTCAGTTCGGTATCGGTCTCGGTGTCATCCATGCTGTGAGGCACGATGCCTCCTCGGTCGTGCGCCCGGTTCCTTTACCGGGTGTTTCCCCCAGATTCAACCGCATCACACCGACAATTTCCGGCACTCTGTGCGATATCTCTCACACCGTGTCGAGTGAGGCGCTCACTCGTTCGCGAACACCGCCGTCACGCTGCCGAGCCCGCCGACCTCCGCCACCACCGAGTCGCCCGGCTCGACCGGGATCGCCCGCGTCATCGAGCCGGGCAGCACCACGTGCCCCGGCTCCAGCGTGCTGCCGAGCGGGCCGACCGTGTTGGCCAGCCAGACCAGTGCGTTCAGCGGTGAGCCGAGCACCGCGCCGCCCGCGCCGGTCGCGACCAGGCGCCCGCATGAGTGCAGCGTGCACCCGGCGAGCCGCAGGTCCACCGCCGGCAGCGGCGTCGGCCTGCTGCCCAGCACCACCCCGCCCGAGGACGCGTTGTCGGCCACGGTGTCGACGATCGAGATCTTCCAGTCCTGGATGCGCGAGTCCACGATCTCCAGCGCGGGCAGCACGAACTCCACGGCCCGCGCCGCGTCGGCCACCGTCACCCCCGGTCCCGCGAGCGGTCTGCCCAGCACGAACGCGATCTCCGGCTCGATCCGTGGCTGCAGGAACCCCGCCGTGGCGATCGGCTGCTGCTCCAGGTGGAACATGCCGGACAGCAGGTGCCCGTAGTCGGGCTGGTCGACGCCCATCTGCTCCTGCATGGCCGCCGACGACAGGCCCACCTTGTGCCCCTTGATCACCTCGCCGCCCGCCAGCCAGTGCCGCACCTGCTCCTGCTGGATGCGGTAGGCGTCGGCCAGCGTCGCCTCCGGGTGGTCGTCGATCACCGGCGCGATCGGCTTGCCGGTCTCGTACGCGTGCAGCAGGCGGGCGGCGGCATCGGCGACGGCGTGGGCGTCCATGGCAGCACACTCGCCCCGCCACGCGCGCCGGGCAAGGCCGCCGTTCCGGTCAGCGGGACGCGGCCAGGGCACGGTCGAGCACCTGCGCCAGGTGCAGGCTGCCCCGCCCGGTGAGCTCGCCGATCTGCGTGCGGCAGCTGAACCCGTCGGCGAGCACCAGGGTGTCCGCCTCCGCCGCGGTCACCTCGGGTACCAGCCGCCGGTTCGCCGCCGCCACCGACACGTCGTAGTGCCCGCGTTCGACGCCGAAGTTGCCGGCCAGGCCGCAGCAGCCGGAATCGAGCGTGCGGTTGTCGACGCCGATCCGGCGCAGCAGCCGGTCGTCGGCCGCCCGCCCGAGCACCGCGTGCTGGTGGCAGTGCTGCTGCGTGATCGCGCGCGCGTCCAGCGCGGGCCACTCCACGTCCGGCGCGTGCCGGTCGAGGAACTCCGCGAGCGTGAGCGCGTGCTCGTCCACGCCGTCCAGCTCGGCGGGGCCGAGCAGGTCGTGCGCGTCGTGCCGCAGCGCCGCCAGGCAGCTGGGCTCCAGGCCGACCACCGGGGTGCCCTCGGCGAGGTCGGGGGCGAGCGCACGCAGCGACCGCCGCAGCACCCCGCGCGCGACGTCGAGCTGGCCGGTGGAGATCCAGGTGAGCCCGCAGCACACCGGTCCGCGCGGCAGCCGGACCCGGAACCCGGCGTGCTCGAGCACGCGCACGGCCGCCACGCCGACCTCCGGGGCGAAGAAGTTGGTGAACGTGTCCGGCCACAGCACCACTGAGGGCCGGTCCCCGCCCGGCGCCCGGTGCCTGCGGAACGCCCGGCGGAACGTCGCGGGCGCGAACCGCGGCACCTCGCGTTCCGCCGCGATGCCGCCGAGCCGCTTGACCAGCGGGGCCAGCCGCGAGCCGAGCACGGCGTTGGTCAGCCGGGGGCCCGCGGACGCCAGCCGCGCCCACAGCGGCAGGTAGCCGAGCGAGTAGTGGCTCACCGGCCGCACCCGGCCCCGGTAGTGCTGGTGCAGGAACTCGGCCTTGTACGCGGCCATGTCCACGTTGACCGGGCAGTCCGAGAGGCACCCCTTGCACGCCAGGCACAGGTCCAGCGCCTCGTGCACCTCCGCGGACCGCCAGCCGTCGGTGATCACCTCGCCGCGCATCATCTCGAACAGCAGCCGGGCGCGGCCGCGGGTCGAGTGCTGCTCCTCCCCGGTGGCCATGTAGCTCGGGCACATGACACCGGTCGAGGCGTCGATGCACTTGCCGACGCCCACGCAGCGCCGGGTGGCGGTGGCGAGGCTCCCGCCGTCCTGCGGGTAGCGCAGGGTCACCGGCAGTTCCCGGCGCGGCCCGGCGAAGCGCAGGTCGGCGTCGAGCGCCCTGGGCCGCACGAGGTTGCCCGGGTTGAGCAGGTCCTGCGGGTCCCAGATGGCCTTGAACGCCTCGAACAGCGCGATGATCTCCGGCGGGTACATGCGGGGCAGCAGCTCCGCCCTGGCCTGCCCGTCGCCGTGCTCGCCGGACAGCGACCCGCCGTGGCGCACCACGAGGTCCGCCGCGTCGCGCAGGAAGTCGCGGAACCGCGCGACGCCCTCGGGCCGGGTGAGCGCGAAGTCGATGCGCACGTGCACGCAGCCCTCGCCGAAGTGGCCGTAGGGGAAGCCGCGCAACCCGTACCTGGCCAGCAGGTCCCGGAACCCGCGCAGGTACGAGCCGAGCCGCTCGGGCGGCACGGCCGCGTCCTCCCAGCCCGGCCAGGCCTCCGAGCCGTCCGGCATCCGGGTGGCGATCCCGGCCGCCGCCTCGCGCACCGACCACAGCTGCTTCTGCTCGGCGGGATCGGTGGCGATCATGATCGAGGCGCCGGTGTGCTCGCGCAGGTCGGCGGCCAGCTTCTCGGCGCTGCCCAGCGCGCCCGCCGGATCGCTGCCGCCCACCTCCACGAACAGCCACCCGTCGCCCTCGGGCAGCCGGTCCAGCGCGGCCGGCCGCCTGCCCGTGGCGGTCAGGGTCTCCAGCAGGTCGGCGCCCATGCCCTCGACGGTCAGCGGGCCCAGCGGGAGCACGTGCGGCACCGCGTCGGCCGCGGCGACGTCGTCGGCGTACCCGGCGACCACGAGCACCCGGGCGGCCGGCGCGGGCACGAGCCGCACGGTGGCCTCGGTGAGCAGCACGCAGGTGCCCTCGGTGCCGACGAGCGCGCGGGCCACGTTGCCCCCGTTCTCGGGCAGCAGCGCGTCGAGTGCGTAGCCGGACACGCGGCGCGGCAGCGCGGGGAATCCCTGCCGCAGCAGTGCGAGGTTGCCGTCCACCAGCTCCCGTAGCCGGGCCGCGAGTTCGCTGCCGCGCCCGCCGTCGTCGGGCAGCGCGGGGTCGATCGTGAGCGGGGTGCCGTCGGCGGTGAGCACGTCCAGCGCCAGCACGTTGTCCGCGGTGCGCCCCCACGCCACCGAGTGCGAGCCGCACGCGTCGTTGCCGATCATGCCGCCGATCGTGCAGCGGCTGTGGGTCGAGGGGTCGGGACCGAACGTGAGCCCGTGCCCGGCGGCCGCCTCCCGGAGCCGGTCGAGCACGACGCCCGGCTGGACCCGCGCGATCCGCCGCTCCGGGTCGATCTCCAGGATCCGGTTCAGGTGCCTGCTGCAGTCGACGACCACGCCCTGGCCGAGCGCCTGGCCCGCGATGCTCGTGCCCGCCCCGCGCATCGTGATCGGCACGCCGTGCCGGTGGCACAGCCGGACCGTCGTCCGCAGATCGTCGGCGTGGCGCGGAAACACCACCGCGAGCGGCACGTGCCGGTAGTTGGAGGCGTCCTGGGCGTACATCGCGCGGGCGGCGGAGCCGTCCTCCACCTCACCCGCGAGGGCGCTGCGCAGTTCGGTGACGAGCATCCGTCCAGTTCACCAGTTCTCGATCGACTCGGCGAACAGGGCGGCCAGATCCTCGCCGCGCACCGGGCGCGGGGCGATCGACAGCAACCGCTGCTGCTGCAGCGTTCCCTCGACCAGGTCGGGGATGTCGTCCTCGGTGTAGCCGACCGCGCCGATCCCGCGGGGGACGCCGATGTCGCGCATGAGGGCGGCGAGTGCCGATGGCAGGCGCTCGGCGGGCTCGCCGTGCCCGGCCGGGTCGAGGATCTCGGCGGCGTGCAGGTGCTTGCCCGGGTCGGTGGGGAAGGTGAAGCGGAACGCGGCGGGCGCGGTGAGCGCCACGGACTCGCCGTGCGGCACCAGCGCCTCGTCCTGCGGGTAGTTGCGGGGCCGGTAGTCGCGGACGCGGCCGGCGATCGGGTAGGCGCACGCGTGCGGGATGTGCACGCCCGCGTTGCCGAAGCCCATGCCCGCGAACGTCGCCGCGAGCATCATGTCGGTGCGGGCCTCCAGGTCGCCGCCGTTCAGCACGGCCCTGCGGAACGAGCGGGCCAGCAGCCGCAGCGCGCGTTCGGTCCAGGCGTCGGAGATCGGGTTGGCGCCGCAGTAGGCGACCCGCGTCTGGGGGGTGTGCCGGGGAAACGAGTGGAACGGCTTGGCGGTGAACGACTCCAGCGCGTGGCAGAGCACGTCCATGCCGCTCGCCGCGGTCACCTCGGGTGGCATGGACAGGGTGAGCAGCGGGTCGATCACCGCCATCGACGGCCGCAACCGGGGGTGGCTGATGCCCGACTTCACCTTGAGGGACAGGAAGTCCATGATGCAGACGGGCGTGGTCTCCGAACCGGTGCCCGCGGTGGTGGGCACGGCGACGAGCGGCTTGAGCGGGCCCGGCGGCGCCTTGCCCTCGCCGATCGGCTTGTTGACGTAGTCGAACAGGTCGGCCGGGTGCGTGGTGAGCAGGTTGACCGCCTTCGCGGTGTCGATCGCCGACCCGCCGCCGACCGCGATGAACGCGTCCCACTCCGCCTGCGCGGCGAACCCGACGGCGGCGCGGACGCTCTCGTCGGTGGGTTCGACGTGCACCTGGTCGTAGATCCCGACGGTCAGCCCGGCGGCCTTCGCGGCGTCGGCGACCCGCTGGGGGAGCCCGCTGGCGGCGACGCCGGGGTCGGTGAGCACCAGCACCCGGTCGGCGCCCAGCTGGCCGAGGTCCCAGCCGATCTCGTCGCTGGCGCCCGCCCCGAACTTCAACGGTGTGGCGCCCCAGGTGAAGACGGTCTCGTGCAGGTACTCGGTCACTGCTCGCTCCTTCGCGCGTCGCCGGTGCGCCAGAGTGGCATGTGGCATGCCACTCGTCAATCCGGGCAGGTCAGCCGGGGTAGCGGGTCCAGTCGAAGGACACGTCCGGCACGGGGTCGCCCGCCTCGCCCGCCTCCTGCCCGAGCAGCAGCTGGGCGGTGTGCACCAGGTGCGCCCGCATGGCCTCGGCGGCGTCGGCGGCCTTGCCCGCCTCGACGAACGCGAAGATCTCCTCGTGCTCGGCGAGGATGTCGGCCAGCCCGCGCGAGCGGTCGACCGTGGACGTGCCGCGCAGCAGCACCATGTCGCGCAGCGAGTCGATGTAGCGGGCGAGCCGCAGGTTGCCCGACGCCTCGTTGATCGCCAGGTGGAACCGGCGGTCGGCGGCCATGAACGCGGTCTCGTCGTGCTCGCCCGCCGCGGCGCGCATGGCGCCGAGGTGCCCGGCAAGGTCGGCGACCCACCCGGGCGCGCCGTGCCCGGTGGCGCGGAACGTCGCGGGCACCTCCAGCAGCAGCCGGATCGCGAAGACCTCCTCCAGGTCGTGCATCGAGGTCCGCAGGATCCGGATGCCCCGGTTGCGCTCGAAACGCACCATGCCGCGCTCGGCCAGCTGGATCAGCGCCTCGCGGACGGGGGTGCGGGAGACGCCGAGGCGGGCGGCCAGGTCGTGCACCGAGTAGAGCGCGCCCGGCACCAGTTCGCCGTTCACGATCGCGACCCGCAGCTCCTCGAGGATCCGCTGCGCGAAGTTCCCGCCGGTGTCGATCTGCCGCATCCGGTCATCCTGACACGCGCGCGTGTCCGCCGTCTGTGCACGCGTGTCCGCGCCGCACGGCGCGGACACGCGTGCACAGACCGCGGACACGGCGCGAGCGTGAGCTGCGGGAGGCGGCGAAGGCGCATGTCGGCCCGTTCGGCTTCGGCGGAGCGAACCGCGACGTGGGGGTCGCCAAGGGCGCCGCCGAGTCCGCGCCCGCCACCGCGGACAAGCCCGGCACGGGAGCCCATTCGGCCACCAACAACCAGGCGGAGGGTGTCGGGGAGCCCGACGTGGTGCAGACCGACGGGCGCCGGGTGGTCACGGTCGCGGACGGCGGCCTGCGGGTCGCCGACGTCGCCACCCGCCAGGTCACGTCCACTCTGGACATCCCGGGTGGGGCCACGGAGCTGCTGCTGCACGGCGACCGGGCGCTGGTGTTCGGCCCGCCGGCCCGGGTGACGCTGGTCGACCTCGCCGGTCCGGCCAGGATCCTCGGCACCCTCGACGTGACCGGCAGCCACGTCGACGCTCGCGCCGTCGGCGGTACGGTCCGCGTGGTGGTCAGCTCGGCGCCCCGGCTGCCCTTCGTCCAGCCGGACGCCGGCCTGTCCGCCGCCGCGGCCGAGCGCGGCAACCACGCGGTGCTGGAGCGGGCCACCGTGGACGACTGGCTGCCGTGTTACACGCTGACCACCCCCGACGGCGGCACGACCTCCGGCAGGCTGGTCGAGTGCTCGCGGATCAGCCACCCGCGGAACTACCGGGCGGCCTCGCTGCTCACCGTGCTGACCTTCGACCTCGCCGGTGAGCTGGGCACCGGCGACCCGGTCGCGGTCGTCGCCGACGGGCAGACCGTGTACGGCACGGCGAGCGCCCTCTACGTCGCGCACCAGCGGTGGCAGGCCGGATCCGGGGCCGCCCGCACGGAGCTGTACCAGTTCGACCTGGACACCGGGGGACCGCCGGAGCACGTCGCCTCCGGCGCGGTCGAGGGCGCGCTGCTCAACCAGTACGCACTGTCCGAACACGACGGTCACCTCCGGGTCGCCACCACGACCGGATCCGGCACGCCCGACGGGCCCGGTGGTTCGGAGAGCAGGGTGACCGTGCTCGAACGGCGCGGCAGCAGGCTGGCCGAGACCGGTCTGCTCACCGGGCTGGGGCCCGGCGAGCGCATCTACGCCGTCCGGTTCGCCGGCCCGGTCGGCTACGTCGTGACGTTCCGCCAGACCGACCCGCTGTACACACTCGACCTCTCCGACCCGGCGCGGCCCCGTGCCGTGGGCGAGCTGAAGATCACCGGCTACTCGGCCTACCTGCACCCGGTGGGACAGGGACGGCTGATCGGCGTGGGGCAGGAGGCCGACCGGCGGGGCGTCGTCCAGGGGCTGCAGGTGTCGCTGTTCGACGTGACCGATCCCGCCGCACCGCGCCGGGTCACGCAGTACCGGCTCGACGGTGGCTGGGCCCAGGTGGAGGCCGACCCGCGCGCGTTCCTGTACTGGGAGCCGTCCGGCCTGCTGGTGCTGCCGACGCACGCGGAGGCGCTCGTGCTCCGCGTGGCCGGGGACCGGATCACCGAGCTCGGCCGGAGCGCGCATCCCACGCGGGCGCAGCCGGTACGGCGTGCCGTCGTGCTCGGTGCCGAACTGTGGACCGTGTCCGGCGCCGGGATCCTCGTGCACGACGCGACCACGATGACGCCGAGGCAGTGGCTGCCGTTCCGCTGACCGTCCCGGCGGAAAGCCGCCGGAACCCGCGCCCCGGGCCTGCTGGACTGGCCGTCATGGACACCCTCCGCGAGCGCTGCGCGCACTTCCACGCCCTGCACCGGTCCCGCACCCCGCTTGTCCTGCCCAACGCGTGGGACGCCGCGAGCGCCCGCGCCGTGGCCGACGCCGGTGCCGCCGCCGTCGCCACCTCGAGCGCGGCCGTCGCCCGCGCCCTCGGCACCGCGGACGGGGAGCGGCTCGCCGCGGACCTCGCCTTCGCCGCCGTGGCGCGCATCGTGGCCGCCGTGGACCTGCCCGTCACCGCCGACATCGAGGGTGGCTACGCGGTGGACCCCGAGGGCGTCGGCGCGACGGTGGACCGGGTGCTCGCCGCGGGCGCGGTGGGCGTGAACCTCGAGGACACCGACCACGCGGCCGCCGCGCTCCGGCCGGAGGCGGAGCAGTGCCACCGCATCGCCGCCGCCCGCTGCGCGGCGGGCCGTGCCGGGGTGCCGCTGTTCGTCAACGCGCGGGTCGACACGTTCCTCCTCGGTGTCGCCGACCCGGTCCCGGCGACGCTGGACCGGGCGGCGGCCTATGTCGCCGCCGGTGCCGACGGCGTGTTCGTGCCCGGCGTGACCGATGTGGACACCGTCGCGCTCCTGGCCGACCGGACGGCAGCGCCGCTCAACGTGCTCGCCACGCCGGGCGGGCCGGGTGCCGGGGCCGGAGCCGCCCGCATCAGCGTGGGCTCCGCGCTCGCCGACGCGGCGTACGCGTTCACCCGGAGGGCGGCCCGCGACCTCCTCGGCACCGGGTCGCTCGCGGCGCTCGGCTACCCGGCCGATGCCCGCTCCGTCGCCGGTGCGGCCCGCCGGTCGCGCGGCACCACCAGCGCGGCCGCGATCCCGAGCAACCCGAACACCGCCGCCGCGGCGAATCCGGCGCGGTAGCCCGGTTCTCCCCCGGGTGCCGCGGCGGTGGCCACGCTCGTGCAGACCGCGATGCCCAGCGCCGTTCCGAGCGCGAACGACGTGTCCACCAGCCCGGCGGCGAACCCGGAGTCCTCCTCGCGCACTCCGGTCACGGCGGCGATCTGCGCGCACACGAACGCCAGCCCCAGGCCCGCGCCGAGCAGGAACAACCCGCACAGCAGCAGCGGCAGCGAACCCCGCCCGGGCAGCCACGCCAGCATCGCGCAGGCGAGGCCGGCCAGTGCGGCACCCGCCGCGGCCACCGGGCGGGCGCCGTACGCCGTCGCCAGCCGCTGGCCGGTGAGGGTCCCGGCCACCGAGGTCACCGTCATCACGGCGGTCGCCAGCCCGAAACCCAGTGGCGACCAGCCGAGCATCCCCTGCACGTACCCGGTCAGCGTGATCAGCATCCCGTCCACGGCCATCCCGGCGCACAGGATGACGACGTTGCCGCCGCGTACCGTGCGGGACCGCACCACCCGCGCCGGGACCAGCGGGGCGGCCGAACGCCGCTCGAGCCGCCGGAACAGCACGCCCAGCACGACCGCCGCCACGAGCGGGCCGGCCGTGTGCCAGCTCAGCCAGCCCGCCCTCGGCAGCTCCACGATGGCGTAGACGAGCGCCACCATCGCCGCCGTCAGGGTCACCGCTCCGGCAGCGCCGAACGTCCGCGGCCGGGCCGAGCCCCTGCTCTCGGGGAGGAGGAGCGGGGCGGCCACGAGCACGAGCGCGCCGACCGGCACGTTGACCAGGAACACCGACTCCCAGCCGAACGCCTTCGTCAGCGCCCCGCCCGCCAGCAGGCCGGTGGTCGCGCCGATGCCGCCGAGCCCGCCCCAGACGCCGAGCGCCCGGTTGCGCTCGGGACCCTCGGCGAAGACGGCGAGCAGGAGGGACAGCGCGGCGGGCGCGATGATCGCGGCGGCGACACCCTGGAACGCCCGCGCGGCGACGAGCGCCTCCGCGGTCGGCGACATCGCGCACAGCAGCGACGACCCGGCGAGCAGCGCGTTGCCCGTGCGGAACATCCGGCGCCTGCCCAGGATGTCGGCGACGCGGCCACAGCACAGCAGCAGCCCGCTGAACGCGAGTGCGTACGCGGTGACCGTCCAGTGCGCGGGAATCCGGCCGGGACCCAGGTCCGCCTCGATCGCGGGCAGCGCGGTCAGCACGCTCGTGCCGTCCAGGATGGTCATGAGGAACGGCAGCCCGAGCACGGCCAGTGCGTGCCGCGGGCGCCGGACGGTGCGGTCGGTCATCGGGACTCCCCGGTGGGCGGACGGTGTTTCCCGGCGAGGTCGTTGCCGCCGTGCGAATCCGGACACCGGGGCGGTGTCCGGATCGGTGAACCGGATCCGACCCCCTTGCGGAAGCACCCGCCGGGGAAGGAAGGTGAACCGTGAAGTACCTGTTGTTGATCTACAGCTCGCCCGCCACCTGGAACGCGCTGTCCCAGCAGGAGCGGGACCGGGTGGCCCGCGAGCACGCCGAACTGGACGCGGAGCTCATCGCCACCGGAGAGCTGCTGGCCAGCGAGGCCCTCGCCGACCCGTCCCGCTCCTCGGCCGTGCGGGTCCGCGACGGGGTCGCCGTGCACACCGACGGCCCGTACGCCGAGGTCAAGGAGCACCTGGCGGGTTTCTACCTCGTCGACTGCGACACGCCGGAGCGGGCGCGGGAGATCGCCGCGCGGATCCCCGACGCGCGGATCTGCGGGGCCGAGGTGCGCCCCGTCATGGAGTGCGCAGGCATGGAGATGTGACCGCCGCGTCGATCGAGGGGCTGCTGCGCGAGCTCGCTCCACGAGTGCTCGGCACGCTCCTGCGCAGGCACGGCGACCTGCCCGCCACGGAGGACGCCGTGCAGGAGGCCCTGCTCGCCGCCGCGCTCGGCTGGCCGGACGGCGGCGTGCCCCGGGATCCGAAGGCCTGGCTGGTCACCGCGGCCACCCGCAGGTTGTACGACCAGTGGCGCAGCGACGCCGCGCGCAGGCGCCGGGAGCAGGCGGCGGCCGAGCGCGTGGCCGCTCCCGCGGAGCCGGTCCCTTCCCGGGACGACACTCTCGACCTGCTGTTCCTCTGCTGCCACCCGGCCCTGACCGAGCAGTCGCGGATCGCGCTGACCCTGCGCGCGGTCGGCGGGCTCAGCACCGCGCAGATCGCCCGCGCCTTCCTCGTGCCCGAGGACACGATGACGCGGCGCATCAGCAGGGCGAAGCAGCGGATCGCGGCCGAGGGCGCCACGTTCGGAGCGCTGTCCGGCGGGGAGCGGACCGCGCGGCTCGCCGCGGTCCTGCACGTGCTCTACCTGATCTTCAACGAGGGCTACACGGCGACGGCGGGCACCGAGCTGCACCGGGCCGAGCTGACCGCGGAGGCGATCCGGCTCGCCCGCGAGGTGCACCGGCTGCTGCCCGGCGACGGCGAGGCCGCGGGGCTGCTCGCCCTCATGCTGCTCACCGATGCCCGCACCCCGGCGCGGACGACGCCCGCCGGTGACCTGGTGCCGCTGGCGGAGCAGGACCGCACCCGGTGGCGGGGCGCCGAGCTGCGCGAGGGGCTCGACCTCATCGCCAGGACGCTGCCCCACTCGCTCGTGGGGGCGTACCAGGTGCAGGCGGCGATCGCGGCGGTGCACGCGGAGGCCGCGCGCGCGGACGACACCGACTGGGCGCAGATCGCGGAGCTGTACCGGCTGCTCGGACAGCTGGATCCGGGGCCGATGGTGACGCTGAACCGCGCGGTGGCCGTCGCGATGGTGGACGGCCCGGCGGCCGGACTCGATCTGCTGTCCACTGTGGATATCGAAGGCGGGCTCGCCGGCCACCACCGTGTGGCCGCCGTGCGCGCGCACCTGCTGGAGCTCTCCGGCGACCACGCGGAGGCCGGGCGGTGGTACGCGGAGGCGGCGCGCCGCACGACCAGTGCGCCGGAGCAGCGCTACCTGCGCGCCAGAGCGGATCGCTGTCAGGAGGCGCCGAACCAGGTGACCGACAGCGCCTCCAGCGTCGGGCGGGGCGGCGCGGGCAGCCGCTCGAGGTAGCCGCGCAGGTTGCCGTAGCGGTGCAGAAGCGTGTACGCGAGCAGGCGGTGCGCCAGTGCCTCGCCGAGGTCGCCGGAGGAGTAGCCGTAGGACAGCAGCAGCCGCCGCAGGAACGCGCGGTCGCCCCCGGCGAGGTGGATTCCCACGGCGACGAACTCGTACTCGGCGGCGCCGCGCATCGCGGGTTCGAAGTCGAGCAGCCCGGTCACCGTCCAGCGCGTGCCATCGTGGGTCAGCAGGAGGTGCTCGCGGAGGAACTCGGTGTGCAGGAGCACGCGCGGAGGCGTGCCGAGGTCGACCCGGGCGAGGAAACCGGGGATGCGCGCGAGCCAGTCCTCGCCGAGACCCAGCTCGCGCTGCCGGTCGGCCGCCGACGCGCGCTGGGCCGCGACGAACGTGGACCAGTCGCGCGGTCCGAGCGTGGCGATCGCGGGGTCGGTCACCGCGTGCAGCTCCGCGAGGACGGCACCGAGCCGCCCGGCCAGCTCCAGGCGTTCAGTGGCGGACAGCCGGGGCCACACGTCGTCGAGGTGTTCCCCGGACAACCGTCGCATGAGGACGTACCGCCAGCCCTCGTGCGCACCGGTGTCCACGATGGCCGGGGTGGGCACCGACAACCGCCTTTCCAGCACGCGCAGGACGGTGGTCTCGGTGTCGGCCTCGGCGGCGTCCTCGGGTGGGTACAGCTTGAGCGCGAGGTGCTCGCCCGCGGCGTAGACGGGCAGCGAGCCGTCCGGGAACCGCTCGAGCGGGCCGAGGCGCAGCCGTGCGCGCAGGGCGTCGAGTGCGGGGACGTCGGTCACCGGGCCTCCGCGAAGACGCCGTGCTCGGTCACCACGGCGGTGATCAGCTCGACGGGGGTGACGTCGAACGCCGGGTTGAACACCGCGGCGCCGTCCGGGGCGACCCGCCGGTCCCCGATGTGCGTGAGCTCGTCCGCGCCGCGTTCCTCGATGACGATCGCCTCCCCGGTGGCCAGCTCCTTGTCCACCGTGGACTCCGGTGCCACGACGACGAACGGGATGCCGTGCCGGGCGGCGGCCAGGGCGAGACCGTAGGTGCCGACCTTGTTCGCGACGTCACCGTTCGCGGCCACGCGATCGGCGCCCACGAGGACGACGTCCACGAGCCCGCGCGCGATCGCCGACGCCGCGGCGGAGTCGGGCAGCAGCCGGTAGGGCACCCCGGCCTCGGCGAGTTCCCACGCGGTGAGCCGCGCGCCCTGCAGCAGGGGGCGGGTCTCGTCGGCGAGCACGTACTCGACGTGCCCGTCCGCGTGCAGGTGCCACACGGTGCCGAGCGCGGTGCCCCAGCCCACGGCGGCGAGCCGCCCGGTGTTGCAGTGGGTGAGCACGCGCAGCGGGCGGCGCGGGCATCGGTGCAGGACCAGCCCGGCCGCGTGCTGCGAGGCCGCCCGGTTGACCCGCTCGTCCTCGGCGAGCATCGACCGCGCCTCGGCGAGCACCGCGTCCGCGCCGCCGTCGAGCCGGGCCAGTGCCCGGCGCACGCCCCAGCGCAGGTTCACGGCGGTCGGCCGGGCCGCGGCGAGACGTTCGGCGTCCGCGCGCACGGCGGCGTGGTCGCCGCCGTGCCGGAACGCCGCCAGCGCCACCCCGAGCGCCCCGGCGGCACCGAGCGCGGGAGCGCCCCGGACGGCGAGCCGCCGGATCGCGTCGATCAGCTCGTCCACACCGGTCAGCCGCAGCGTGCGGTAGGTGGCGGGCAGGGCGCACTGGTCCACGATCACCACGGCCCCGGCGTCCCAGTCGATGGTCCTTCGCACCCCTCCATCCTGCCAGCGCCGACTTTCACCCACTTGCGTCCCTGCCGTCACACTGGTGCGAAGCAAGGGAGCTTTACTACCGTCAGACGGCAGTAAAGCTCCCTTGCTCGACTCCCTCGGAGGCGCGACGTGTCCGGCCGAACCAAGTACCTCCTCGACGAGGACTCCATGCCCACCCAGTGGTACAACATCGTGCCCGACCTGCCGGAGCCACCGCCTCCGCCGCTGCACCCGGCGACGGGCCAGCCGGTCGGTCCCGACGACCTGGCGCCGCTGTTCCCGCAGGCCCTCATCGGCCAGGAGGTGACGACAGATCGCTTTGTCGACATTCCCGGTGAGGTGATCGACGTCTACCGGCTGTGGCGGCCGTCGCCGCTGTTCCGCGCCCGCAGGCTGGAGAAGGCGCTCGGCACCCCGGCCAAGATCTACTACAAGTACGAGGGCGTCAGCCCGGTCGGCTCGCACAAGCCGAACACCGCCGTGCCGCAGGCCTTCTACAACGCCGCCGAGGGGATCACGCGGCTCACCACCGAGACCGGCGCCGGGCAGTGGGGCAGCGCGCTGGCGTTCTCGTGCGCGCAGTACGGCATCGACTGCGAGGTCTGGCAGGTCCGCGCCTCCTACGACCAGAAGCCGTACCGCAAGCTGATGATGGAGACCTACGGGGCCACCGTGCACCCGAGCCCGTCCGACCTCACCGAGTCGGGCCGCAAGGTCCTCGCCGAGCACCCGGACTCCACCGGCAGTCTCGGCATCGCCATCAGCGAGGCCGTCGAGAAGGCCGCCTCCGACGAGGGCACCCGCTACGCGCTGGGCAGCGTGCTCAACCACGTGCTGCTGCACCAGACCGTCATCGGCGAGGAGGCCCTCAAGCAGCTCGAACTGGCCGGGGACACGCCCGACGTGCTGGTCGGCTGCACGGGTGGCGGCTCCAACTTCGGCGGGCTGGCGTTCCCGTTCCTGCGGGAGAAGCTGGCCGGCCGCATGTCGCCGACCATCCGCGCGGTCGAGCCCGCCGCGTGCCCCTCGCTCACCCGCGGCCGGTACGCCTACGACTTCGGCGACACCGCCGGGCTCACGCCGCTGCTCAAGATGCACACCCTCGGGCACGACTTCATCCCGGACCCGATCCACGCGGGCGGCCTGCGCTACCACGGTATGTCGCCGCTGCTGTCGCACATCTACGAGCTGGGGCTCATCGAGGCGGTCGCCGTGCCGCAGCAGGAGTGCTTCTCCGCGGGCGTGCGGTTCGCCCGCGCCGAGGGCATCATCCCCGCGCCCGAGCCCACGCACGCGCTCGCCGCGTGCGTGCGGGAGGCGCTGCGCTGCAAGGAGAGCGGCGAGGAGAAGGTCATCCTCACCGCGCTGTGCGGGCACGCGCACCTCGACCTGCCCGCCTACGGCGCGTACCTGGCCGGCGACATGATCGACCACGAGCTGCCGCAGGAGACGCTGGAGGCCTCCCTGGCCGCGCTCCCGGCCACCTGACCCCGATCGGCACCGAGCTCCCCAATGCCACATTGGGTGCGTTGGACGCACCCAATGTGGCGTTCGGTGCGTTGAACGCAACCAACGCCACATTGGGGAGCTTGCGGCGGGACTGGACCTCCAGCGCGGTCGAGCTTGCACGCTGAGGCGCATGACGACGCGTGAGCAGCCCCGCCGAGGGGTGCTGTGGACTCCGGAACACCGCACCACCACGGCGGGGCTGCTGCTCGTGGTCACCCTGGTCGCGTTCGAGAACCTCGGCGTCGCCACCGCGATGCCGACGATGGTCACCGAGCTCGGCGGCGGCGCGCTCTACTCGTGGCCGTTCACGGCGTTCCTCGTCGCCAGCGTGGCGGCGACCGTGCTGGCCGGCCGGTTCTGCGACCGGCGCGGCCCGGCCGGGCCGCTGCTGGCCGGACCGCTGACGTTCCTCGCGGGCCTGCTCGTCGCCGGCGGCGCGCCGGGCATGCCGGTGCTGCTGCTCGGCCGGTTCCTGCAGGGCCTCGGCACAGGCACGGTGCTGGTCGCCACCGCCCTGCTGATCGCCCTCGTCTACACCGACCGCGAGCGGCCGGTGATCTACGCCGCCAACGCCGCCGCCTGGGTGCTGCCCGCCGTGGTCGGTCCGCCGCTGGCCGGGCTGGTCACCGAGCGGGTGGGCTGGCGGTGGGTGTTCCTCGGGCTCGTCCCCCTGGTGCTGGTCGCGCTCGCCCTGCTCACGCGGGTGGCCCGCGGCCTGGAGCGGCACGTGCCCCGGCCGGGCGGGCGGCGCGCGGGCGTCCCGGCCGCCATGTTCGTGGCGGCCGGGGTCACCGCGCTGACCTGGGCGGTCCAGCACCCGTCCGCGCTCGCCGCGGGCTACGGCCTCGCCGGGCTGGTGGCGCTCGCCGTGTCCCTGCGCAGGCTGTTGCCCGAGGGCACGCTCACCGGCAGGCCGGGCCTGCCGGCGGTCGTCGCCTCCCGTGCCCTGGTCGCGGGCACCTTCGCGGGGATGGAGGCCTACCTCCCGCTCACGATGACCGGCGTACACGGCTACGGCCCCGCGCTCGCGGGACTGCCGCTCACCGTGGTGGCGCTCGGCTGGTGCGCGACCGAGGTGCTGCAGGCCCGTCACCTCGACTGGCCGAGGGAGTCCCTGGTGCGGGCCGGGTTCGGCCTGGTCGCCGCGGGGCTGGTGCTGCTGGCCGTGGTCACCCGGCCGTGGTGCCCCGGCTGGGTCGCGTTCGCCGCGGCGCTGCTCGGGGGCGCCGGGATGGGGCTGGCGATGCCGTCGCTGTCGGTGCTGCTGCTGCGGCACTCGCCCGAGCACGAGCGCGGCTTCAACACCTCCGCACTGCAGGTGGGGGACTGGGTGGCCGCGGCGCTGGCGATCGGCTGTGGCGGGGTGCTGCTGGGAGTGCTGGCCTCCGCCGCGCGGCCGGGACCGGCGATCCTGGTGCTCGCCTGCGTGCTCGCGGCGGTGGCGGCCCTGGGCTCGCTGCTCACCCGGCCCCGGGCCGCGGCCGGGAAGTGAGCGGCACCGCAACGGCCGGTGGCGGGACAGGACTACCCTCGATAGGCGATGACCTACCTAGACCATGCGGCGACCACCCCCATGTTGCCGGAAGCCGTCGCGGCGATGAGTGAGGCGCTGTCCACCGTGGGCAACGCCTCGTCGCTGCATTCCTCGGGCAGGCGGGCCCGGCGCGTGGTGGAGGAAGCCAGGGAGGTCATCGCCGACGCGCTCGGCGCGCGGCCGTCCGAGGTGATCTTCACGGCCGGGGGCACCGAGAGCGACAACCTCGCGGTCAAGGGCATCTACTGGGCCCGCGCGAAGGCCGAGCCCGCGCGCCGCCGGGTGCTGGCGAGCGCCGTCGAGCACCACGCGGTGCTGGACACGGTCGAGTGGCTCGCCGAGCACGGCGCCGATGTCACCTGGCTGGCCGTCGACGCCTACGGCCGGGTGCGTCCCGAGACGCTGCGCGCGGCGATCGAGGAGAACCCGGACGACGTGGCGCTGGCCACCGTGATGTGGGCGAACAACGAGGTCGGCACCGTCAACCCGCTGCCGGAGCTCGCGGCGGTCTGCGCCGAGTACGCCGTCCCGCTGCACACGGACGCCGTGCAGGCGGTCGGCGCGGTCGACGTCGACTTCGGCGCCAGCGGCGCGAGCGCGCTGACGCTGACCGGCCACAAGCTGGGCGGGCCCTACGGGATCGGCGCGCTGCTGCTGGACCGGGACACCCCGTGCGTGCCGCTGCTGCACGGCGGCGGCCAGGAGCGCGACATCCGCTCCGGAACGCTCGACGTGCCCGCCATCCACGCCCTCGCCACGGCCGTGCGGGAGAGCGTCCGGCACCGTGCCACCCGGTCCGGCGAGCTGGCCAAGCTGCGCGACGACCTGGTCGCCGCCGTCCGGCGCGAGGTCCCGGACGCGGTGCTCAACGGCGGGCCCGTCGACGGCTCGGTGGACCGGCTGCCCGGGATCGCCCACTTCACGTTCCCCGGCTGTGCCGGGGACAGCCTGCTGATGCTGCTCGACGCCAAGGGCATCGAGTGCTCCACCGGATCGGCCTGTACGGCGGGGGTCGCCGAGCCCAGCCACGTGCTGCTCGCGATGGGCGCCGACGCCGCCTCCGCGCGGAGCTCGCTGCGGTTCTCCCTCGGCCACACGTCGACCCGCGACGACATCGAGGCGCTCGCGGCCGAGATCGGTGGCGTGGTCACCAGGGCCAGGCAGGCGGGACTCTCCGGGATGCGCAAGCAGCGCACCGAGCCACAGCCGACAGAGCAGGAGGTGTGAGCGTGCGGGTACTGGCCGCGATGAGCGGGGGAGTGGACTCGGCGGTCGCCGCCGCGCGAGCCGTCGACGCCGGGCACGACGTGGTCGGCGTGCACCTCGCCCTGTCCGCGAAACCGGGCACCCTGCGCACCGGCTCGCGGGGTTGCTGCACGATCGAGGACTCGCACGACGCGCGGCGGGCCGCCGACATCCTCGGCATCCCGTTCTACGTGTGGGACTTCGCCGAGCGGTTCACCGAGGAGGTCGTGGAGACCTTCGTCGGCGAGTACGCCGCGGGCCGCACGCCGAACCCCTGCGTCACGTGCAACGAGAAGATCAAGTTCGAGGCGCTGCTGGAGAAGGCGCTGGCGCTCGGCTTCGACGCCGTGTGCACGGGACACTACGCCCGTCTATCCGTTGTGGACGGTGTGCCGGAGTTGCGCCGCAGCGCCGACGCGCACAAGGACCAGTCCTACGTGCTCGCGTCGCTGACACCCGAGCAGCTGCGGCACTCGCTGTTCCCGCTCGGCGACTCGGTCAAGTCCGACGTGCGCGCCGAGGCGGCCGAGCGCGGGCTGGCCGTGGCGAGGAAGCCGGACAGCCACGACATCTGCTTCATCCCCGACGGCGACACCAGGTCGTTCCTGGAGAAGCGGCTCGGCGAGCGGCCCGGCGAGCTGGTGGACGCCGAGACCGGCGCCGTACTGGGCAGGCACACCGGCGTGCACGGCTTCACCGTGGGACAGCGCAAGGGACTCGGCATCGACGCTCCCGCCCCGGACGGCAGGCCGAGGTACGTGCTGTCGCTGGAGCCCAAGTCCGGCACGGTGAAGGTGGGCTCCGCGGACCACCTCACGGTGCGCCGGATCGACGCCGACCGCCCGATCTGGCCCACCGGCCGCCCGCTGGCCGGTCCCACCGAGTGCCACGTGCAGGTGCGCGCGCACGGCGGCATCGCGCCCGCGGTGGCCGAGGCGGTGGACGGTGGCGTGTCGCTCGAGCTGCGGGAGCCGCTGACCGGCGTGGCGCCGGGGCAGGTCGCCGTGCTCTACCGCGAGGATCCCGCCGGGGACGTCGTGCTCGGCAGCGCCAAGATCGCCGCCACGGCCTGATCCGCGAGTCCCCCGTTCAGGCTCGCGAGTGCGGCGTCCGCGAGGGAGCGCACCGCCGCCGTGCCCAGGGCAGCGGTGCGTCTCCGCGGGTCAGTTCACCCGGCCAGGTGCCGATGCGCGCGGTGCGGTGTCGCGATCGGCGATCGCGTCGGCGACCTCGCCGATCGCGCGCCGGATGAGGTCGCCGTACGAGTCGTCCGGCAGTGCGGGCGAACGCTCGCGCGCGGCTTCGATGTGCTCGCGGGCCGCGGCGAAGGAGCCCAGCCTGCGGTAGTCGTCGGCCAGGTTGAGATGGAGCGAGGGAGCGAAGCCCGCGACGCGCAGGTTCGCGCCGGCTTCCTGGACGCGCCGGTCGGTGAGGGCGGTGGCCGCGTCGAGAGCCCGCACGTCCCAGGCCAGCGCCTCGGCCGCGTCGTCGTGGAGATCGGCGAGGTGGTGCGCGAGCGTGCAGCGGTGCAGCGGGTCGCCCTCGACGCCGATCATCTCCCAGAGGCTCAGGAGCCGGGTTCTGGCAGCGGCGGTGTTCCCGGCCCGGCCCTCGGCCATGGCCGCTCCGATCGCCGCCATGATCGGGTCGGCGCTGGTCGGTGTGGTCATCGTCGTCCTTCCTGAGACATGACGCAGTGGTGGGATCGCCCGGCCCGCCTGGGGCCGGGATGCCATGGTCGGCCTTCAACCAACCGGAAGGTCAACGGCGACGGTGTGGCTCGCGAGGTGATAAACGTGGGAACGCACGAGTGGTTCGCACGCCAGCGCGGGAGGTCATCGATGAGCACGCTCCGGTCCAGCACGGTCCCCGACGTCCTGCGGCGCACCGCCGCCCGCGTGCCGGGGCGCACGGCACTGCGGTTCGGTGACCGGGCATGGACCTACGCCGAGCTGGACGCCGCGGTGAGCCGGGCCGCCCGGCGCCTGCTCGACCTGGGCCTGCGGCACGGCGACCGCGTGGCGGCGTACGGGAGGAACTCCGACGCGTACCTGATCGGCTTCCTGGCCTGCGCGCGGGCCGGGCTGGTGCACGTGCCGGTGAACTACAACCTGGTCGGCGGCGAGCTGGCGTACCTGGTGGAGCAGTCCGGCAGCAGGGTCGCGCTGGTCGATCCCGCGCTGCGCGGCAACGTCGACGAGCTGGGGCTGGAGCTGGAGCACGTGCTGCCGTTGCGGGACGCGGACGGCTCGCTGCTGGACTCCGCGCGGGCGGGCGACGTGCCCGCGCTCGACGTCGAGGTCGCCGACACCGACCTGGCGCAACTGCTCTACACGTCGGGCACCACGTCGCGGCCCAAGGGCGCGATGATGACCCACCGCGCGCTCGTGCACGAGTACGTGTCGTGCATCGTCGGGCTGGACCTCACCGAGCACGACGACCCGCTGCACGTCATGCCGCTCTACCACTCCGCGCAGATGCACGTCTTCCTGCTGCCGTGGCTCGCGGTCGGGGCGACGAACACGCTGGTCGAGGCGCCCGACCCGGCCGACATCCTGCGCAGGCTCGCCGCCGACCGGCACGGTGCGTTCTTCGCCGCGCCCACGCTGTGGGTGGCGCTGGCCAACCATCCCGAGTTCGGCGAGCGTGATCTCTCGGCGCTGCGCAAGGCGTACTACGGGGCGTCGATCATGCCGGGGCCGGTGCTGGAGCGGCTCCAGGCGGCGATGCCGGACCTCGGCTTCTACAACTGCTTCGGGCAGTCGGAGATCGGTCCGCTCGCGACGATCCTGGGCCCGGCCGAGCACGCCACGCGGCCCGACTCGGCGGGCAGGGCGGTGCTGTTCGTGGAACTGCGGGTGGTGGACGCCGAGGGCCGCGACGTGGCGCCCGGCGAGCAGGGCGAGGTCGTCTACCGGTCGCCGCAGCTCGCCCTGGGCTACTGGGACAAGCCGGAGGAGACGGCGGAGGCGTTCCGCGACGGCTGGTTCCACTCCGGTGACCTCGTGCGTGTCGACGAGGAGGGCTACCTGTACGTCGTCGACCGGATCAAGGACGTCATCAACACCGGCGGCGTGCTCGTGGCGTCGCGGGAGATCGAGGACGCGCTCTACACGCACCCCGCGGTGGGCGAGGTCGCCGTGGTGGGGCTGCCGGACGAGAAGTGGATCGAGGCGGTGACCGCCGTCGTCGTGCCGAAGGAGCGGGTCGGCGAGGAGGAGCTGATCGAGCACGCGCGCGGCACGCTGTCGTCGTTCAAGGTGCCGAAGTCGGTGCGCTTCGTCGACGACCTGCCGCGCAACGCCTCCGGCAAGATCCTCAAGCGCGAGCTGCGGGACCGCCTCGCCTAGCCCGTCGGGTCGGCGCCGAGCAGGGTCTCGACCGACACCGACGGATACCGACGCGCGAACCCGGTGTCCAGCGTCACCAGCGTGAGGCTCGCGACCTGGGCGAACGCCGCCAGGTAGTCGTCCGTCCAGAGCTTGTGGCTGTTGTCGTCCCGTGCGGAGATCGCCCGCCACACCTGCTCCAGCTGCGCGGGTTCGCCCGACCAGCGCACCCGGTCGTCGTTCCGCAGAGCGTCGACGACCCGCCACGCGTCGGCGCGGGTGAGAGCGTCGTCCCGCAGCACCGCCGGGTTGGACAGCAACCGCAACAGGCTCATCTGTGTCACGCGACAGAGCCACAGGTCGCCCGATTGTTCGTCGAACCATCGCGCCACGCGCGGGTGGTGGACGTGACCGGCCCACACCGCCGCCAGCCACACACCGGCATCGAGCAGCATCAGTGGTTGCCGTGCTTCTCGGCGTCCTCGGCGGCGAGGATGGCTTCGATACCGGCGTTCGAGACGTCCACCGTGCCCGGGCGTGAGCTTCCCACCAGCGGCAGCCGGACCCGGCCGCGCGTGGCCGGGTGGGACGGGTCACCGAGTTCGTGCACCACCGCGCGCGTGAGGAACTCCTTCAGGGTCTCTCCGCGTGCGGCGGCCTCGGCTTTCGCGGCACGGAGCACCTCGGTGGGCAGGTGGACGGTGGTGCGCATAAAAGCATATTAGCACCGACCGCGCGGCGGGACGCGTTCGGTCGCCGCGCGACGCGGACACGCGTACACACGTGGCGGACACGCGGGTCAGGGGAGGGCGTAGTGGCGGACGTCTCCGGTCTCGGTGGCGGTGAGCCTGCCCTGGGTGACCAGCAGGTCGAGGTGGGCGGCGGTCTCCAGCACGGCGAGCATCCTGTTGAACACGTCCAGGTCGGCGAGCGTCCGCTCGCGCCGGGTCCACGTCAGCCGCAGCGCGGCCTCGTACGCCGTGGTGGCGCCACGGGCGATCGTCTCGCCCGTCTCGGCGAGCCTGCGGTCGTGATGCGCCAGCAGCTCGTCCACCCTGGCGTGCACGCTCGGCGACACCGCGCCGTGCGCGGGCAGCATCCGCCGGTCCGGCATGCTCCGCACCAGCCGCAGCGAGCCGAGGTACCGCTTCAGCGGCAGCTCGAAGGGCGCGGGCTGGAACCCGATCGACGGTGTGATGTGCGGCAGCACGTGGTCACCGGTGAACAGCAGCCCGGCCGCGGCGTCGTCGAACACCACGTGCCCCGCCGTGTGGCCGGGCGTGTGCACGACCTCCAGCTGCCTGCCGGGCAGCACCGTGCGCCTGCCCGGGGTCAGCCAGACGTCGGGCTCCTCCCACAGGTCCTCCTTCGTGCGCCGGCGCTCACCGCCGCCGAACGACTCGACGAGCTCGTTCACCAGCGGTTCGGCGCCTGCCCGGTGCAACGACCGCAGTTGCGCCCGCACCGGGGTGACTCCCGGCCCGCCCGCCAGCCGCAACGACTCGGCCTCGTGCTCGCCGAGCCCGATCGTGCCGCCGAACTCGCGCCGCAGCGCGACCGCCATGGTGTAGTGGTCGCGGTGGACGTGGGTGACGAGGAACTGCCCGACGTCGCCGAGCTCGGCGCCGAGGGCCTTCAACCCGGCGGCAAGCTGTTCGCGTGCCTCGGTGAGCGCCCAGCCGGAGTCGATCAGGGCGAGCGAGTCGCCCTCGACGATCGCGTAGACGTTGACCGCCCGCAGGGCGTCGTGCGGCAGCGGCAGCGGGATGCGGTACACCCCCGGCGCGACGGTGTAGACCCCCGGTTCGGCCCAGTGCCTGCTGCTGTCCTCGGCGAGCGGTTCCACGGCGACCTCACTGTCTCGCGTCCAACGACCTCTCCCGATCTGACCAGCTTCACGCCGGGGAAAGGAGGCGGCTGAGACACACGTCACTGAACGGGCGCTTACTCGGTTGCCCGCGCCGGGACCGCGGTCAGTCGTCGCCGCTCTCGGTGATCAGCCGCTCCAGCTCGCGGCGCAGCAGGCCCATCCGGGCGTCGGCGAGCAGCGGGATCTCCCGCCGGCGCCGCCGGACCGCGGCGAGGTCCAGGTCCACGAACGTCAGCGACTCGTCCCACGTCGGCGCGGTCGCCACGGCGGAGCCCCACGGGTCGATCACCCGCGAGCCGCCCCAGAACCGCACCCCCGCCTCGTCGCCGACGCGGTTGACGTACACCACCCAGCACTGCTGCATGCGCGCGGTGAAGGTGAGCAGGTCGTGCCAGTACTCGACCGGGTCGATCGAGCCCGCGGTGAGCTTGGCCGCGCTGTTGGCGGGCACGAGCAGGATCTCGGCCCCGTCCTGCGCGGCCAGCCACGGCAGCATGGGCTGCCACGCGTCGTTGCAGATCAGCGTGGCCATCCGGCCGAGCCGGGTGTCGAACGCCCGCATGTGCTGCCCGGGGCTCGCGTGCTTGCGCTCCTCCCAGATGAGGTAGTTGGGCAGGTACAGCTTGCGGTGGTTGTGCACCAGTGACCCGCCGGAGAAGTACAGCGCCGAGTTGTGCCTGCGGATCCGCCCGTCCTCCAGCAACCCGATGAGCACGTCGGGACCGTGCCGTCCGAGGTCGGCGAGACGCGGGTCGTCCGGCCACAGCGAGATGTCGTCCGCCAGCTGGCCGAGCGCGTACCCGGTGAGGCTCAGCTCGGGGAAGACCACCAGATCCGCGTCCTGGGCGGCCGCGTCCTTGATGATCCGCTCGGCATCGACGAGGTTCCCCTCCACGTCGCCGAGCCGGCAGTCGGTCTGGGCCAGTGCCACTCTCATGCGTCTCACCTCCTCGCGTGCGCAGCGGGTGCGAATACGTCGAAGGTACGGGATCGCCGGTGCACCCTGCGAGGACTCGGCGACACACCCGGGGGGAGCATCCGCGGCCCGGCGAGACCCAGCAGAATCTCCTACCGTGACAGAGCTTCCCTGGCCGCCCGCCGTGGCCACCGGCATCGGGTCGATGCCCGGCACGGACCCCGCCGAGGCCGCCGCGATCGTGCTCGGCGAGCTGCCCGAGTTCCCGCACCTGCCGGAGCTGCCCGCCCGTGGTGCCGGCGCCGACCTCATCGGGCGCACCGCGGCGCTGCTCGTGGACCTGGCCGTGGAGGTGGTCCCCAGCGGCTACCGGGTGAGCGCGCGACCCGGCCGCGACCACCGCCGCGCCACCGACCTGCTGCGCTGGGACGTCGACGCGTTCGAGGACGCCTTGACGCGGGCGGGCGCCGCGCCGCGCCTGGTCAAGACCCAGGTGGCGGGACCGTGGACGCTCGCGGCGGGCGTCGAGCTCGCCCGCGGGCACCGCGTGCTCACCGACCCCGGCGCCACGCGCGACTTCACCGAGTCCCTGCTGGAAGGCCTGGCCGCGCACATCCGCGAGCTGGCCGACCGCACGGGCGCCCACGTCGTCGTGCAGTTCGACGAGCCGACGCTGCCGTCGGTGCTGGCCGGTGCGCTGCCGACGGCGTCCGGCTACGGCACCGTCGACGCCGTGCCCGAACCGGAGGCGCGCGACCTGCTCGCCACGGTGGTGTCGGCGGCGCGCGCGATGACCGGCCAGCGCGTGATCGTGCACTGCTGCGGCCCCCGCCCGCCGGTGGCCCTGCTGCGCGGCACCGGCGCCGGCGCGCTGGCACTGGACGCCACCCAGCTCGCGGGCGCGCCCGGCTCGCTGCTCGACGAGATCGGCGAGGCGTGGGACTCCGGCACGGTCTTCCTGCTCGGCCTCGTTCCCGGCGAGACGCCGGAGACCTGGCCGAGCCTGTACGACGCGGCCTCGCCCGCACTGCGGCTGGCCGACCGGCTCGGTTTCGCCCGCTCGATGCTCGCCGAGCGTTCCGTGCCGACGCCCACGTGCGGGCTGGCCGGGGCGAGCGCGGAGTGGATGCGCCGCGCGCTCGCCCTGACCCGCGACCTGGGCCGGGCGTTCGCCGAGCCGCCCGAGGGGTGGTAGCCGTGCGCCTGCCCCGGTGGGCGCGACCGTCCCGGCTGTCCCGCGAACGCCGCGCGGCCGACCCGCCCGACCCCCGCACCCCGTGGCCGGAGCAGCCGGTGCCGCGCGACCCCGCCGTCGCCGCGCGGGTGTTCTGGCGGCGCTGGCGGGAGCTGCTGCCCGAGGTGAGTGCCGCCCTGGGCGACCGGGAGCCGCAGCGGGTGGAGCTCGCGCTGTGCGACGCCGTGGCGGGCGTCCATCCCCGGCTGCAGGTGTCGCTGGAACGCGGGCAGCGGGCCGTCTACGCGCTCGTGGTGAGCGGGCAGGAGGATCCCGAGCTGCGGCCGTACACCGACGCGTGGAAGGCCGCCGCGCCCGCCGAGGACGCGATCTGGGAGTACCACGACTCCGTGCCTCCGGTGCCCGACCCGGCCGAGGTCACCGTCAACGTCGGCGGGCAGCGGGTGGCGCTGGCCGAGGTCCGCGTGGTCGCGCAGGTGGACGAGACCGAGGGCGTGGTGGACGTCGCGGTGCACCATCCCCGGTTCGCCGACCTGGACGAGGCCACGCGCACGGCCCTGACCTTCCTCCCGCTCGACGCCGCGCTGGGGGAGCGGCTCGCCGCCGAGCGGTTGCGCCGCGTCGAGACGGCCGAGCTGGAGCCCGCCGGGTCGATCTCCCTGGTGGAGTTGCGTGACCTGGTGCGTGCGCTGCACGCGAATGTCGGAGGCGCTGACTAGGGTTACACCCTGTGAGCAGTGAAGACGTCGTCACCACCGAGCAGGCCCAGGACATCGGGGACGTCCCGCAGGACGTGCGCGACCGGCACGCCGAGCTGGCCGAGGAGGTCCGCGGCCACCAGTTCCGGTACTACGTCCTCGACTCTCCGACGATCTCGGACGCCGCGTTCGACCGGCTGTTCCGTGAGCTGGAGGACCTGGAGCGGGAGTACCCGGGCCTGGCCACGCCCGACTCGCCGACCCAGCAGGTCGGCGGCACGTTCTCCACGGAGTTCGCGGCGCACGACCATCTCGAGCGCATGCTCAGCCTGGACAACGTCTTCGACTACGACGAGCTGCGCACCTGGGTCGACCGCGTGGAACGGGAGGTCGGCGGCAGCACGCGGTACCTGTGCGAGCTGAAGGTCGACGGCCTCGCGCTGAACCTGCTCTACGAGAAGGGCAGGCTCACGCGCGCGCTCACCCGGGGCGACGGCAGGACGGGCGAGGACGTCACGCTCAACGTCCGCACGCTGGAGGACGTGCCGGAGCGGCTGCGGGAGAGCGAGCGGTTCGGCGTGCCCGACCTGCTCGAGATCCGGGGCGAGGTGTTCTTCCGCGTCGAGGAGTTCGCCGACCTCAACGCCCGGCTCGTGGAGGCGGGCAAGCCGCCGTTCGCCAACCCGCGCAACGCGGCCGCGGGCTCGCTGCGGCAGAAGGATCCCAAGGTCACGCGGACGCGGCCGTTGCGCTTCCTCTGCCACGGCCTCGGCAAGCGTGTCGGCTTCGAGCCGGAGCGGCAGTCCGAGTCGTACGAGGCGCTGGCGGAGTGGGGCATGCCGGTGTCCCCGTACAGCAAGGTGATCGAGACCGCCGACGGCCTGATCGAGCACATCGAGTACTGGGGCGAGCACCGGCACGACGCGCAGCACGAGATCGACGGCGTCGTCATCAAGGTCGACCAGGTGTCGCTGCAGCGCAGGCTCGGCTCCACGTCGCGGGCGCCGCGCTGGGCGGTGGCGTACAAGTACGCGCCCGAGGAGGCCAACACCACGCTGCTCGACATCAGGGTCAATGTCGGGCGCACCGGACGGGTCACGCCGTACGCGGTGATGGAGCCGGTGAAGGTGGCGGGCTCCACCGTCGCGATGGCCACGCTGCACAACGCCGAGGAGGTCAAGCGCAAGGGCGTGCTGATCGGCGACCGCGTCGTCATCCGCAAGGCGGGTGACGTGATCCCCGAGGTGCTCGGGCCGGTCGTCGACGTGCGCACGGGCGACGAGCGCGAGTTCGTGATGCCGACCCAGTGCCCCGAGTGCGGTACGTCGCTGGCGTACGAGAAGGAGGGCGACGTCGACATCCGTTGCCCCAACTCCCGGTTCTGCCCCGCTCAGCTGCGTGAGCGGCTGTTCTACCTCGCCGGCCGCTCGGCGCTGGACATCGAGATGCTCGGCTACGAGGCGGCCACGGCGCTGCTGCAGTCCGGCGTGATCGCCGACGAGGGCGACATCTTCGACCTCGACGCCGACCGCCTCAAGCAGGCGGACCTGTTCCGCACGAAGGCGGGCGAGCTGTCCGCCAACGGTCACAAGCTGCTCGCGAACCTCGACGCCGCCAAGGACCGTCCGCTCTGGAAGGTGCTCGTCGCGCTGTCGATCCGGCACGTCGGCCCCACCGCCGCGCAGGCGCTGGCCAGGGAGTTCGGCTCGATCGACCGGATCGACAACGCCACCGAGGAGGAGCTGGCCGACGTCGACGGCGTGGGCCCCACCATCGCGCGCGCGGTCCGCGAGTGGTTCGCCGTCGACTGGCACCGCGAGGTGGTCGAGAAGTGGCGGCGGGCAGGCGTGCGGATGGCCGAGGAGCGCGACGAGTCGATCCCCCGGCACCTGGAGGGGCTTTCCATCGTCGTCACCGGATCGCTCGAGACGCTCTCCCGCGACGAGGCCAAGGAGGCGATCATGGCGCGGGGCGGCAAGGCCGCCGGTTCGGTGTCGAAGAAGACCGCGTTCGTGGTGGTGGGCGACGCGCCGGGGTCGAAGTACGACAAGGCGGTCCAGCTGAAGGTCCCGGTGCTCGACGAGGACGGGTTCCGGGTGCTGCTGGACCGCGGACCCGAGGCGGCGCGGGAGGTCGCCGAGGTCGCCGGGGACACCGGGGACACCGGGGACACCGATGAGTGACGTGCGGATCCGCGCGGCGCGGCCAGGGGAGCTGGCCGAGGTGGGGGAGCTGACCGTGGCCGCCTACCGGGCGGACGGCCTGCTCACGCACGACGCGGGCGACTCCTACGCCGGCGAGCTGCGCGACGCGCGAGCCCGCGCCGAACAGGCCGAGCTGCTGGTCGCGGTCGACGGCACGGGCACGCTGCTCGGCACGGTCACCGTGACCCGGGCCGGCACGCCGTACGCCGAGCTGGCCAGGGACGACGAGCTGGAGTTCCGGATGCTCGCCGTCGCCGGGCACGCGCGGGGCCGCGGGGTGGGCGAGGCGCTGGTCACCGCGGTGCTCGACCGGGCGAGGGAGCTGGCCGCGCCCCGGGTGGTGCTGTGCAGCCTCGACGCGATGCGGACCGCGCACCGGCTGTACGAGCGGCTCGGGTTCCGGCGGGCGCCCGAACGCGACTGGTACCCGGTGCCCGGGCTGGCGCTGCGCGCGTTCGTTCACGACCGCCTGCGGTAGCGCACCACCACGGCCGTCCCCACGGCGAGCAGCAGCCCGGCCGCGAGCACGGGTGCCACCCCGACGTGGTCGAGCACCCAGTCGGTCACGTGGCGGCTCCGGGAGGTCGGGTCGGCGAGCACGATCGTGACGAACGCGGCCGCCAGCACGGTCGCGCCGCCGAGCAGCCACCGGCCCCGGTGATGCCGCCAGCCCAGCCTGCGCCGCAGGACGCGCCCGGCGCGGACGATCCGGCCCGCGCGCAGCACCCGCAGCGCGCCGATCGACAGCACCAGCCGCAGGATCTGCACGGGCCCGACCAGGAACACCACCGCGGGCACCGTCACGCCCGCGACCAGCAGGTGCCAGCGGTGGTCGCGGATCCAGGCGGCGACGTCCCGGCTGAGCACCAGCAGCAGCACCGACTCGCCGAGCAGGACGGCGAGGGAGGCCCAGTTGAGAACGGTGCCGATGACGGCGGTGGGGCCGCTCGCGGTGCTCAGGAACACCGCGGGGACGGAGACGAGCGCCGCCACGAGCACCGGCCCGGCGAGCCGCTGCTCGACTTCCTCCGCTCTGGCGTTCCTGCTGCTCATGGCTCGTGAGTGAGTGACGTTGTGCTAACCACGGTCTTCACTCACGAGCGTACGTACTCAGGTGTCCAGCACGACCGCGACGATGCCGGCCAGGTGCGCGAGGCGGGCGACCTCGGCCGCGCGGAACATCGGGCCGCCGGGCCGCCCCACCAGCAGCGCCCGGTCCGGCTTGCCCAGCGGCGTGGCCGCCAGCTCGGTGCCGAGCTCCCGCCACGTCTCCGGGATCCACGGCTCCTCGGCGTCCAGCACCGTGGCGCGCTCCAGCGGCAGCCACGGCATGTCGGTGATCGGTGCCTCCGGCGCCGCACCGGACGCGGCCAGCCTCCGCACTCCGTCGTCGGAGTGCTGCACGACCAGCGACCAGCCGGCACGGATGATCCGGGGCACGCCCTCGGCCAGCAGTTCGAGGCCGGACGCGGGCTGCCCGGCGATCTCCTCCACCAGTTCCAGCTCGCGGTGCGTGTCCAGCACCCCCGCGTACGGGCGCACGGCGTCGACCTCGACTCCTTCGACACTCTCGGCCGCCGTGATCAGCGCGTCCGGGAGCCGTCCCGAGGGCAGCTCCACCACGAGGTCGTCGACGGCGATGCCGTTTCCGCGCTCGACCACGTCCACGCTGAGGATGTCGGCCCCCGCGAGGCCGAGCGCGGTGGCCACGGCGCCGAGGGTGCCCGGAGTGTCCGGTAGCTGTACCCGGATCAGGAACGACACCAGTTCACCTCGTTCAAGCAGTTCAACGCAGCTTCCACACGGCTCGGCCGGGACCGCGCGCCCTCCTCACCGCGGAAGCGCGTGTTGCCGGCCGCTGATTGTGGCAGAACGCCCGGCGCATGGGGAGTCACCGTGCCCGTGTCCAGGTGTACACGGCCGCCGTAACCCCGTCGAGAGTGCCAGGTCGCACGCCATAGACTGCCTGGAGACAGTGCCCACACCATCCCGACCGGAGCAGACCCGGGGAGTCACCCGCGTGCCGAACATCTCTCGCGACGAGGTCGCGCACCTTGCCAAGCTGGCCAGGCTGGCCGTCACCGAGGAGGAGCTGGACGTCTTCGCAGGCCAGCTCGACCAGATCCTCGATGCCGTGGCCGCGGTCGGCGAGGTCGCGAAGGACGACATCCCGCCCACCTCGCACGCCGTGCCGCTGACGAACGTCTTCCGTGCCGACGAGGTCAGGCCGGGGCTGACGCAGCAGCAGGCGCTGGCCGGAGCGCCCGCGGCCGAGGAGGGAAGGTTCCGCGTGCCGCGCATCCTGGGGGAAGAGCAGTGACCGATCTGACGAGGCTCCCGGCCGCCGAGCTGGCGGCGAAGATCCACGCGCGCGAGGTGACGGCCGTGGAGGTCACCCAGGCGCACCTCGACCGCATCGCCGAGGTGGACGGGCTGGTGCACGCGTTCCTCCACGTCGACGCCGAGGGCGCGCTCGCCACCGCGCGCGCGGTGGACGCCGACCTCGCCGAGGGTCGCGAGCCCGCCTCGGCGCTCGCCGGGGTCCCGCTCGCGCTCAAGGACGTGCTGACCACGAAGGACATGCCCACCACGTGCGGCTCACGGACTCTGGAGAACTGGGTCCCGCCGTACGACGCGACGGTGACGCGCAGGCTCCGCCGGGCGGGCGTCGTCATCCTGGGCAAGACCAACATGGACGAGTTCGCGATGGGCTCGTCCACCGAGAACTCGGCGTTCGGGCCGACCCGCAACCCGTGGGATCCGGAGCGCATCCCCGGCGGTTCCGGCGGCGGCTCGTCGGCGTCGCTGGCGGCGTTCGAGGCGCCGCTGGCCATCGGCACCGACACGGGCGGGTCGATCCGCCAGCCCGGCGCCGTCACCGGCACGGTCGGCGTGAAGCCCACCTACGGCGGGGTGTCCCGCTACGGCCTCGTGGCGTTCTCGTCGTCGCTCGACCAGGCCGGGCCGTGCGCGCGCACCGTGCTCGATGCCGCCCTGCTGCACGAGGTCATCGCCGGGCACGATCCGCTCGACTCCACGTCGATCGACGCGCCCGTGCCGCCGGTGGTCGCCGCCGCGCGCGAGGGCGCGAGCGGGGATCTCTCCGGTGTCCGCGTCGGCTACGTCAGGGAGTTCGCGGGCGAGCACTACCAGCGCGGTGTGCTCGGCTCGTTCGAGCGGGCGCTGGGCCAGCTGCGGGAGCAGGGCGCCGAGGTCGTCGAGGTGTCCTGTCCGAACTTCGCCTACGCGCTGCCCGCCTACTACCTCATCGCGCCGAGCGAGTGCTCCTCCAACCTGGCCCGCTTCGACGCGATGCGGTACGGGCTGCGGGTGGCCGACGACGGCGAGCACAGCGCCGAGGAGGTGATGTCGGCCTCCCGCGAGGCCGGTTTCGGCCCCGAGGTCAAGCGGCGGATCATGCTGGGCACGTACGCCCTGTCGTCGGGCTACTACGACGCCTACTACGGCTCGGCGCAGAAGGTGCGCACGCTGATCAGCCGCGACTTCGCCGCCGCGTTCGAGCGGGTGGACGTGCTCGTCTCGCCGACGACGCCCACCACGGCGTTCCGGATCGGGGAGCGGGTGGACGACCCGCTCGCGATGTACTACGCGGACCTGTGCACGATCCCGGCCAACCTGGCGGGCAACGCCGCGATGAGTGTCCCGAGTGGACTGTCCGATGACGATGGTCTCCCGGTCGGCCTGCAGATCATGGCGCCCGCGCTGGCCGACGAGCGGCTCTACCGCGTCGGCGCCGCCTACGAGACGGTCCGCGGTCCGCTGCTGGACCGGGTGCCGGAGCTGAAGGGGGTGTCCGTGTGACCGCGGTCGCCGAGTTGATGGACTACGCCGAGGTCGTCGAGCGCTTCGACCCGGTGCTCGGGCTCGAGGTGCACGTCGAGCTGTCCACGAGGACCAAGATGTTCTGCGGCTGCGCCAACCTGTTCGGCGGCAAGCCGAACACCCACGTCTGCCCGACGTGCCTCGGGCTGCCGGGCGCCCTGCCCGTGATGAACGGCAGGGCGGTGGAGTCGGCGATCCGCATCGGCCTCGCGCTCAACTGCGAGATCGCGGAGTGGTGCCGCTTCGCGCGGAAGAACTACTTCTACCCGGACATGCCGAAGAACTTCCAGACCTCGCAGTACGACGAGCCGATCGCGTTCGACGGCCACCTCGACGTGGTGCTCGACGACGGCGAGGTGGTGCGGGTCGGCATCGAGCGCGCCCACATGGAGGAGGACACCGGCAAGTCGCTGCACGTCGGCGGCGCGACCGGCCGGATCCACGGCGCCGAGCACTCGCTGCTCGACTACAACCGGGCCGGGGTGCCGCTCATCGAGATCGTCACCAAGCCGATCACCGGCACCGGGGAGCGTGCGCCCGAGGTCGCCCGCGCGTACGTGACCGCTCTGCGCGACCTGCTGCGCGCCATGGACGTCTCCGACGTGCGGATGGACCAGGGCTCGCTGCGCTGCGACGCGAACGTGTCCCTCATGCGCAAGGGCGCGAGCGAGTTCGGCACCCGGACCGAGACGAAGAACGTCAACTCGCTGCGCAGCGTCGAGCGCGCCGTGCGGTACGAGATGACCCGGCAGGCCGCGGTGCTGGCCGGGGGCGGCACGGTCAAGCAGGAGACCCGGCACTTCCAGGAGGCGGACGGCACCACGTCGTCCGGCCGGACCAAGGAGACCGCCGAGGACTACCGGTACTTCCCCGAGCCGGACCTGGTGCCGGTCGCGCCGTCCCGCGAGTGGGTCGAGCAGCTGCGGGCCACCCTGCCGGAGCTGCCGTGGGAGCGGCGCAAGCGCATCCAGCAGGAGTGGAACCTCACCGACGAGGAGCTGCGCGACCTGATCAACACCGGCGCCGCCGACCTGGTCGCGGCCACTGTGGACGCGGGCGCCGAGCCGGGCGAGGCCCGCAGCTGGTGGGTCCAGTACCTCACCCAGCAGGCCAACGCCCGCGAGGTGGAGCTGGCCGACCTGCCGATCACGCCCGCCCAGGTGGCCCGCGTGATCGAGCTGGTGAAGTCCGGTGAGCTGACCAACAAGCTCGCGCGCGAGGTCGTGCAGGGCGTGCTGGCCGGGGAGGGCGGGCCGGACGAGGTCGTGGACCGGCGCGGGCTCAAGGTCGTGTCGGACGACTCCGCGCTGCTCGCGGCCGTCGACGAGGCGCTCGCCGCCCAGCCCGACGTGGCCGAGAAGATCCGCGGCGGCAAGGTCCAGGCCGCGGGCGCCATCGTGGGCGCGGTGATGAAGGCGACGAAGGGCCAGGCGGACGCCAAGCGGGTGCGCGAACTGATCCTGGAACGCGTCGGCGGCTGAGCGTCCGGCGTGCTCTCCCGCGTGTCGTGGCGCGAGTGGCTCGGCCTCGCGGCCGGGCTCCTCGCGCTCGCCTCGTTGTTCCTGCCGTGGACCCGGCTGCACGCCGACGACCCCGAGATGCGGGCCGTGCTGGCGGAGCTGCCCTCCGCCGACGTGGCGCGCTCGGCGTGGGACTCGACGTTCTTCGCGTGGTTCCCGCCGCTGCTGCTGCTCGCGACCGGGCTGGCGGTGCTCGCGGCCGGACGGTCGGCGACGGTGCGGGCGAGCGGGCTGCCGCAGCTGTGGCTGGTGGCGGCCGTCGTCGCGCTCGTCTGCCTGGTGCTCGGCTGGGTGCTGATCGCGTGGCAGTTCGGCGCGGACCAGCGGGCGGTGCTGGCGGCAGGCGGGGTCGCCGTGGACGCCGGCCCCGGGCGCTTCCTGGCTCTGGTGGCCGCGGTGGCCTCGCTCCTGGGCGCCGGGTTCGACGTGCGGGCGGCCAGGGCCGAGGCGCGCAGACCCCGTCCCGTGACCAGACGCCGGGGCTCGTGAGTGAAAAGCGTGGTGAGGCCCGCCCGTCGCCCGGCCACCACCCCTGGTGGAGGCGCTCCGCGCCGCTGCGGCTCCGCACTCACGAGTCAGTCCCGGCCCGCGCCCGATGACGGCGGGCGGACGATGAGCACCACGCGGTCGTCGCTGGACACCGGGTCGCCTCCGGCCTTGTTCACGGTGCTCGCCACGGCCAGCTCCGGGGTGACCGGGTCGAAGCCGTCCAGCCTGCCGTAGCTGGTGCCGTTGTTGCCGTCCATGGTCACCTGCGGCTTGCCGCCGACCGAGCCGTCTCCGGTGAGCGGCAGCGCCTGCACGTTGCCCTCGCCCGACGTGGCGACCGCGAGCATGTCCTTCCAGTCGGTGCAGCCCGCGACTCCGGGCCTGCCCGGCCAGGTCCACGCGGGCGCCGTGAGGTCCTCACCCGGTTCGATCCGGTACACCGCGTCCCGGTCGGGTGCCTGGTCGGTGACCCACAGCCGGGAGCCGTCCTCGGTCTTGCACAGGCCGCCGGGGGAGTGCAGGCCGGCGGCGATGACCGGGGAGGACGGGTCGGGGTTGTCCGGCGCCGGGCGGCCCGCCGCGTCGATGCGGAGCACCTTGCCCGCGAGGGAGCCGGGGTCGCGCGCCGCGGCCGGGTCGCCCGCGGCCCCGGTGGCGACGAGCAGCGCGCCCTTGCCGTCGGTGAGCAGCGCGCCCTGGTTGCCCTTCGCGCCCTTCGGGATGCCGGTGAGCACGGGCTTGGGCGGCTGCCCCTCGGCGAAGCGCACCACCCGGTTGTCGGTGGCGGTGGTGATGTAGGCGAAGACGAGCCGATCCTCGGCGTAGGTGGGGGACAGCGCGAGACCGGTGAGCCCGCCGTCCCCGGTCGCGACCACCGGGATCGTCGCGAACTCCGTCTGCTCGGCGTCGGTACCCACGAGGAGCACCCGGCCGCTGCGCCGCTCCCCGGCCAGCGCGGTGACCGAGGAGCCGTCCGTCGGCAGTGCCGCGACCGCCGCGACCGTGTCCAGGCAGGTCGCGATCACGGCCTCGTCGTAGTCGGTGCAGCCGTCCGGTGGCGGTACGGGCGTGGGCGAGCCGGGTGGCCTGCTGGGCACCGCGGGCGTGCCCGCCTCGGGCAGCTGCGGCTGCGGTCCCGCCTTCGCGGAGAGCTCCGGCGCGGGTTCCCAGTTCTGGCCCGCGGCGCTGTCGTCGAAGTCGGCACAGCCGGACAGCGCGAGCACGCCACTGGCGGCCAGCGCCAGCGGCCACGACCTCCTCGGCTGCCGGGTCCGCACGATCATCGAGCGTAGGCGGGGCGCCGTGAACGGCGGGTAAGCGGGTCGCCGGGGCACCCGGGTGCGCGCGGGCCGCCCGCGTGGGCGACGATGGCGATCATGACGGTCACCGTGCTGGTTCCCGACGACGACGGCGTGGTGGCGCTGTCGGAGGTCGCCGGAGTGCGTCCGGTCCGCTACACCGTGGGCGAGCCGCTGCCGGAGGAGGCCGCCGAGGCGGAGGTCCTGATCCCCGGGTTCGCGTGGTCGGAGGACACGCCCGGCCTGCTGGAGCGGCTGCCGCGGCTGAAGCTGATCCAGCTGCTCTCGGCGGGTGCCGAGGACTGGGTGGGCGAGTTGCCGCCCGGGGTGCTGCTGTCCACGTGCCGTGGCGCGCACGGCGGCAGCACCGCGGAATGGGTGATGGCTGTCCTGCTGTCGACGTTCCGCGAGCTGGGGCGGTTCGCCGGGGCGCAGCGGGCCGGCGAGTGGGCGCCGCGCAGCACGGACACGCTGCAGGGCAAGCGGGTGCTCATCGTCGGCGCGGGTGACCTCGGCAGGCAGCTCCGGCGCAAGCTGGAGGCGTTCGACACCTGGGTGACGATGGTCGGCCTCACCGCGCGGGACGGCGTGCACGGCGTCGACGAGCTGCCGGCGCTGCTGCCGGACAGCGAGGTGGTGGTGCTCATGGTGCCGTTGACCACCCGCACGCGGGGCATGGTGGACGCGGCGTTCCTGGCGGCGCTGCCGGACGGTGCCGTGCTGGTCAACGCCTCGCGGGGACCGGTGGTGGACACCGACGCGTTGCTGGCCGCGCTGCGCGCGGAACGGATCCGGGCGGCGCTGGACGTCACCGATCCCGAGCCGCTGCCGGCCGACCATCCGCTGTGGACGGCGCCCGGGTTGCTGCTCACGCCGCACGTGGCCGGGTCGGTGCGGGGAGCCAGGCGGCGCTCGTACGTCGTGGCGGTCGCGGAGATCGAGCGTTACGTGCAGGGGGAGCTGCCGGACAACCTCGTACACGGCGAGTACTAGATCGTGCACGGTGTCGTTCTCCCGCGATTCGCCCGGATGCTCTACTCTCCGCGCGCATGACCACACGTGACGACGGCCTGGGCGAGCAGGAGACGACGACCCTGCCGCGGTCCGACGACTTCGAATCCCGGCTGGCCGACGAGCCGGAGCGCTGGCACGGCGGCCTCGACCTGGGGCTGCTCGTGTTGCGGCTGGTGCTCGGCGGCACGATGACCGTGCACGGCCTGCAGAAGCTGTTCGGTGCGTTTGGCGGGCCGGGGATCGGCGGCTTCGCGGGCATGCTGGAACAGCTGGGCTACACCACGCAGACCACGCTGCTGTCCTGGGTGACGGCGCTGGCCGAGTTCGCCGGCGGCGTGCTGCTCGTGCTGGGCCTGTTCACCCCGCTGGGCGCCGCCGCGCTGCTCGGGGTGGCGGCGAACATCGTCTACGTGAAGTTCAGCGGCGGGTTCTTCCTGAGCGACGGCACCGGCTACGAGTACGAGCTGATGCTGGCCGCCGCGGCGTTCGCGCTGATGTTCACCGGCTCGGGCCGGATCGCGCTGGACAAGAACACGCCGTGGCGCCGCAACACGCTCCCGTTCGGCTTCGCCGGTCTTGTCCTGGCCGCGGGCGGCACGGTGGCGGTCCTGCTGCTGTGCCGCTGAACCCGTTCACCCACAGGCGCCCCTCCCGCCCCACTGATGCGAAGCAAGGGAGCTTTACTACCGTCTGGCGGTAGTAAAGCTCCCTTGCTCCTCCGGCTTGGCGGGTGGGGGTCAGCGGTGGGGGTCGCGGACGGCGCCCGTGTCGGCCGAGGTGGCCATCCTCGCGTAGGCGCGCAGGGCCCCGGTGATCGGCCGCTGCCGGTCCACCGGCTGCCACGGCCGCTCGCTGGCCTCCATCTTCGCGCGCCGCTCGGCGAGCACGTCGTCGTCGACCAGCAGCCGTAGCGTGCGCTCGCGCACGTCGATGAGGATCTGGTCGCCGTCCTGGACGAGCCCGATCGTGCCGCCCGCCGCGGCCTCGGGCGAGACGTGCCCCACCGAGATGCCCGATGACCCGCCGGAGAACCGGCCGTCGGTGATCAGGGCGCACTTCCTGCCCAGCCCGGCCCCCTTGAGGAACGCCGTCGGGTGCAGCATCTCCTGCATGCCGGGGCCGCCCGCGGGACCCTCGTAGCGCACCACCAGCACCTCCCCGGGCCGCACCAGCTTGCCGAGGATGGCCGACACGGCCTCCTCCTGGCTCTCCACGACCCGCGCCGGGCCCTGGAAGCGCCACAGTTCCTCGTCGATGCCCGCCGACTTGATCACCGCGCCGTTCTCGGCGAGGTTGCCCCGCAGCACCGCGAGCCCGCCGTCGGCGGTGTAGGCGTGCGCGACGTCCCGCACACAGCCCCGCTCGGCGTCGGTGTCCAGCGACGACCACCGGTTGGTGGTGGAGAACGCCTCCGTCGTGCGCACGCCGCCGGGGGCCGCGTGGAACAGCTCGACCGCCTCCGCCGAGGGCGACCCGGCCCGGATGTCCCACGTGGACAGCCACTCGTCCAGAGAGGACGCGTGCACCGCGTGCACGTCCGCGTTGAGCAGCCCCCCGCGGTGCAGCTCGCCGAGGATCGCGGGGATGCCGCCCGCACGGTGCACGTCCTCCATGTGGTAGTCGGAGTTCGGCGCCACCTTGGACAGGCACGGCACGCGGCGGCCGATCGCGTCGATGTCGTCGATCGTGAAGTCGATCTCGCCCTCCTGCGCGGCGGCGAGGATGTGCAGCACGGTGTTGGTGGAGCCGCCCATGGCCATGTCGAGGGCCATCGCGTTCTCGAACGCCTTCCGGTTCGCGATCGACCGGGGCAGCGCACGCTCGTCGTCCTGCTCGTACCATCGCCTGGCCAGCTCGACGACGGTGCGGCCGGCACCGGTGAACAGGGCCCGCCGCGCCGCGTGGGTGGCCAATGTGGACCCGTTGCCCGGCAGGGAGAGGCCGAGCGCCTCGGTGAGGCAGTTCATCGAGTTGGCGGTGAACATGCCCGAGCACGATCCGCACGTCGGGCACGCGGAACGCTCCACCACGGACAGTCCCTCGTCGTCCACCGCGGAGTTCGCCGACGCCGAGATGGCGGTGATGAGGTCGGTGGGCGCGTGCGCGACGCCGTCCACCACCACGGCCTTGCCTGCCTCCATCGGTCCACCGGAGACGAACACGGTGGGGAGGTTGAGCCGCATGGCCGCGTTGAGCATGCCCGGCGTGATCTTGTCGCAGTTGGAGATGCACACCAGCGCGTCCGCCTGGTGCGCGTTGACCATGTACTCGACGGAGTCGGCGATGATCTCCCGTGACGGCAGCGAGTAGAGCATGCCGCTGTGGCCCATCGCGATGCCGTCGTCCACCGCGATCGTGTGGAACTCGCGGGGCACACCGCCCGCCTCGCGCACCGCCTCGGCCACCACGTCGCCGAGATCCTTGAGGTGTACGTGGCCCGGCACGAACTGCGTGTACGAGTTGGCGATCGCCACGATCGGCTTGCCGAAGTCGCTGTCGGTCATGCCGGTGGCGCGCCACAGGGAACGGGCGCCGGCCGCGTTGCGGCCGTGGGTGGTGATGCGGGAGCGCAGTGCAGGCATGGCGTCAGATTACGCCGCCCTGGTCAGCGCTCCTCGGGCCGCTCGTCCTGCCGCGGCTCGCCCGCGGTCGCACCGGGCTCCTCGGACCGGCCCGGGTCGCCCGCGCCGCTGTCCGTCCCGTCGTCGGCCAGAACGCCGGACGGGTCGGGCAGCCTGCCCTCGCTGACGAGGGAGAGCACGGGAAGGTGCCGGGTCCGCACCGCGGGCAGCCGCACCTCGCCGCCGTCGGCCAGTACCGCGCGCACCTTCGACCGCTTGGTGATGGCCAGGCCGCGCAGCGCCGCCCACGGCAGCTCCTTCCGGCCGAACACGGTCCGCACGGTGAGACCATCCCTGGTCGCGACCGTGCGCGTGCGGATCACCCACACGGTTACTCCCAGCGGGAGCAGGTACAGCACCTGCAGCCCGGGCAGCGCGAACGCCGCCGGAGTCACGCAGAACAGGAGGATGACCACCGACAGCAGGGCGATGCCCGGGATGCGGAACACGGCCCGCCTGCCGCCGGGGGGCGGCGGGGGCAGCTCCGACCGCGCTGGTTCCGGGGACTCGGCCTGCTCGTTCACGCCTCGATACTGCACGGCACGGATTCGCGCGCGGAAAGCGGGGGAGCCCGACAGTCGGAGTGTCCAGTATCCGGAATCACCATCCCGCCAAGTTGACACCTGTGACGGCGGGCGATTAACGTCGTGCCCGTGACACCGCAGATCGGCCTCGTACTTCCCCAGCGCGTCGACGCTTAGGGAAGAGCCTCTGCATCGACGCGCGACCCTCGTGCGACCTCTCCGGTCGGCGAGGGTTTTTTGATGCCTGGATCGCCACGACACAACTGAAGAGCCCACCGCAGCACCGACACTCCACGAGGCAGAACCGATGACAAGCGCCACCTCGCGATCGGAATCGAACGCTGGGTCCACTCCCTCGCCCAGCCAACTGGGAGCCCGCCCGAAGCCGGGGCCGCCCGCCGGGACACCTGTCCGGGTGACCGGTGCGCAGTCGCTGGTGCGCTCGCTCGAGGCGGTCGGCGTCGAAGTGGTGTTCGGCATCCCGGGCGGCACGATCCTGCCCGCCTACGACCCGCTGCTCGACTCGACGAAGGTCCGGCACGTGCTGGTGCGGCACGAGCAGGGCGCGGGGCACGCGGCCACCGGGTACGCGCAGGCCACCGGCAAGGTCGGCGTCTGCATGGCGACCTCGGGCCCCGGCGCGACCAACCTGGTCACCCCGCTGGCGGACGCGAACATGGACTCGGTGCCGGTCGTGGCGATCACCGGGCAGCAGACGCGGGCGCTCATCGGCACCGACGCGTTCCAGGAAGCCGACATCTGCGGCATCACGATGCCGATCACCAAGCACAACTTCCTCGTCACCGACCCCGCCGACATCCCGAAGGTCATCTCCGAGGCGTTCCACCTGGCCAGCACGGGACGGCCGGGCCCGGTGCTGGTGGACATCCCGAAGGACGTCCTGCAGGAGATGACCGCGTTCGCGTGGCCCCCGGAGACGCACCTGCCGGGCTACCGGCCGACCCTGCGCCCGCACGGCAAGCAGGTCCGCGAGGCCGCGCGGCTGATCGCGGGTTCGCGGCGCCCGGTCCTCTACGTGGGCGGTGGCGTCCTCAAGGCGCAGGCCTCCGAGGAGCTGCGCCAGCTGGCCGAGCTGACCGGCATCCCCGTCGTCACCACGCTGATGGCGCGCGGCGCCTTCCCCGACTCGCACTCCCAGCACCTGGGCATGCCCGGTATGCACGGCTCGGTCGCGGCGGTCGCGGCGATGCAGCGCGCCGACCTGCTCCTCGCGCTGGGCGCCCGGTTCGACGACCGGGTGACGGGCAAGCTCTCGTCGTTCGCGCCGGACGCCACCGTGGTGCACGCCGACATCGACCCGGCCGAGATCTCCAAGAACCGCAAGGCGGACGTGCCGATCGTCGGCGACTGCCGCGAGATCATCACCGAGCTCATCGCCGCGGTGAAGGCGGAGAACGAGCGGTCCGGCCCGCCGGACCTGGACGCGTGGTGGACCCAGGTGAACTCGTGGCGGGACACGTTCCCCGCGGGCTACGAGTGGCCTGCCGACGGTTCGCTGTCGCCGCAGTTCGTGATCGAGCGCATCGGCAAGCTCGTCGGGCCGGACGCGATCTACACCGCGGGCGTCGGCCAGCACCAGATGTGGGCGGCGCAGTTCATCGCCTACGAGAAGCCGGGCACGTGGATCAACTCCGGCGGGCTCGGGACGATGGGCTTCGCCGTGCCCGCGGCGATGGGCGCGCAGTTCGGCCACCCAGACAAGCAGGTGTGGGCCATCGACGGCGACGGCTGCTTCCAGATGACCAACCAGGAACTGGCCACCTGTGCCATCGAGGGCGCGCCGATCAAGGTCGCCGTGATCAACAACGGCAACCTCGGCATGGTGCGCCAGTGGCAGAACCTCTTCTACGCGGAGCGGTACTCCAACACCGACCTCGGCACGCACAAGCACCGCATCCCGGACTTCACGCTGCTGGCCGAGTCACTCGGCTGCGCGGGCCTGCGCTGCGAGACCAAGGAGGAGGTCGACGAGGTCATCCACCGCGCGATGGCCATCAACGACCGGCCCGTGGTGATCGACTTCGTCGTCGGCAAGGATGCCCAGGTGTGGCCCATGGTGGCCGCCGGAACCAGCAACGACGAGATCATGGCCGCCCGCGGCATCCGCCCGCTGTTCGACGACGACGAGGTGACCGCATGACCAACCACACGCTGAGCGTCCTGGTCGAGAACGTCCCGGGTGTGCTCGCCCGCGTGTCCGGCCTGTTCTCCCGCCGCGGCTTCAACATCGAGTCCCTCGCCGTCGGGCCCACGGAGAACCCCGAGGTGTCCCGGATGACGATCGTGGTCGCCGTCGAAGAGCTACCGCTCGAGCAGGTGACCAAGCAGCTCAACAAGCTCGTCAACGTCATCAAGATCGTGGAGCTCGATCCCGCCAGTTCCGTGCAGCGCGAACTGCTGCTGGTGAAGGTGCGGGCGGACGCCACGGTGCGCAGCCAGGTCCTCGAGACCGTGCAGCTGTTCCGTGCCAAGGTGGTGGACGTGTCGCCCGAGGCGCTCACCATCGAGGCGACCGGCACCAGCGACAAGATCAACGCACTGCTGCGCATGCTGGAGCCGTACGGGGTGCGCGAGCTCGTGCAGTCGGGCATGGTCGCGGTCGGCCGGGGCGCCCGGTCCATCACGGCGACCGCCACACGCTGAAGAACGAAAGGAAGAACCTCCCCTCATGTCAGTCGAAATCTTCTACGACGACGACGCCGATCTCGGCATCATCCAGGGTCGCAAGGTCGCCGTGATCGGGTACGGCAGCCAGGGCCACGCCCACGCGCTCAGCCTGCGCGACTCCGGCGTCGATGTGCGCATCGGGCTGCCCGAGGGGTCGCGGTCGCGGGCCAAGGCCGAGGACGAGGGCCTGCGGGTGCTCACGCCCGCCGACGCGGCCAGGGAGGCCGACGTCATCATGATCCTCGCGCCCGACACCAAGCAGCGGGCCATCTACAGCGAGGACATCGAGCCGAACCTGTCCGACGGCGACGCGCTGTTCTTCGGGCACGGCTTCAACATCCGCTACGAGCTGATCAAGCCGCCGGCCAATGTGGACGTCGCGATGGTCGCCCCGAAGGGCCCCGGTCACCTGGTGCGGCGCCAGTTCGTCGACGGCAAGGGCGTGCCCTGCCTGATCGCGGTGGAGCAGGACCCGAGCGGCGGCGCGCAGGCGCTCGCGCTGTCCTACGCGGCGGCCATCGGCGGCGCGCGGGCAGGCGTCATCAAGACGACGTTCACCGAGGAGACCGAGACCGACCTGTTCGGTGAGCAGGCCGTGCTCTGCGGTGGCACGTCCGCCCTCGTGCAGGCCGGCTTCGAGACGCTGACGGAGGCCGGTTACGCCCCGGAGATCGCCTACTTCGAGGTGCTGCACGAGCTCAAGCTGATCGTCGACCTCATGTACGAGGGCGGCATCGCGCGGATGCGCTACTCGATCTCCGACACCGCCGAGTACGGCGACCTGACCCGCGGCCCGCGCGTGATCGGCCCGCAGGTCAAGGAGAACATGAAGGCCATCCTCGCCGAGATCCAGGACGGCACGTTCGCGCGCGAATGGGTCGCCGAGGACGAGGCGGGCCGCCCGAACTACCGCAAGCTGCAGGAGGCGGGCGAGCAGCACCCGATCGAGGAGACCGGGGGCAAGCTGCGCGGCCTCATGTCGTGGGTGGACCGTCCGATTACCGAGACGGCCTGACACGCTACGGAACGTTCGCCGAGGTCACCTCACCCGGTGAGAGGTGAGGTGACCTCGCGCGTGTCCGGGACCCGATGGCCTACGGTGCGGGCCTATGAACGACGAACGCCCCCTCGGCGTCGACAACAAGGCCAACCTGCGCGAGGAGCTGGACCTCACCCGCGCCGAGTGGCGGCGGCTGCTGCCGGGAGCGGACACCGTCGAGTTCGGGTTCGTGCCCCACACCGACGGCTGCACCTACGTGGCGATGCGATCGTCGTCCGAACCGGACGCCGTGGTGCTGGTGTTCACCCCGTCCGAGTGGGACGCCTTCCTGTCCGGGGTGCGGGACGGCGAGTTCGACCGCCCGTCCTGAGCCGCTGACCTGGCATGATGGCCGTCTCGCTTGCTGGGACGGTTGCGGTGGAGTTAACAGCGCCCCCACTCCGGGGCTAGACTGCGCGCGTCCGGGCACAGTGTGGTGACCCGTTGAGCGCGTCCCAGGGGATGAACCCCCGATCACCGAGTCGAAGGGCAGCGCGAACCGTACCCGATCTTGTGAAAGGGCCATCGTGACCAATTCCAGCCAGCCCGTCGTCCTCCTCGCCGAGAAGCTCGCGCCCTCCGCGGTGAGCGTGTTCGGTGACGAGGTCGAGATCAGGCACGTGGACGGCACCGACCGTCCGGCGCTGCTGGCCGCGGTCGCCGACGCGGACGCCCTGCTCGTCCGGTCCGCGACGAAGGTCGACGCCGAGGTCCTCGGCGCCTCGAGCAAGCTGAAGGTCGTCGCCCGCGCCGGGGTGGGGCTGGACAACGTCGATGTGCCCGCGGCCACCGAGCGCGGCGTGCTCGTGGTCAACGCGCCCACCTCCAACATCGTCTCCGCCGCCGAGCACGCGATGGCGCTGCTGCTCGCCGTCGCCCGGCGCGTGCCCGCCGCCGACCAGAGCCTGCGTGGCGGCGAGTGGAAGCGCAGCGCGTACACCGGCGTGGAGCTCAACGGCAAGACCGTCGGCGTGGTGGGGCTCGGCAAGATCGGCCAGCTGTTCGCGCACCGGGTCGCCGCGTTCGACACCCGGGTCATCGCCTACGACCCGTACGTCTCGGCCTCGCGCGCCGCGCAGCTCGGCGTCGAGCTGGTCTCGCTCGACGACCTGCTGGCGCAGGCCGACGCGATCTCCATCCACCTGCCCAAGACGCCCGAGACGAAGGGCCTGATCGACGCCGCGGCGCTGGCGAAGACGAAGAAGGGCGTGCTCGTCGTCAACGCCGCGCGGGGCGGGCTGGTCGACGAGGAGGCGCTGGCCAACGCCGTCCGGGACGGTCAGGTCGGCGGCGCGGGCATCGACGTGTTCGCCAGCGAGCCGACGACATCGAGCCCGCTGTTCGAGCTGCCGAACGTCGTGGTGACCCCGCACCTGGGTGCCTCCACCGCCGAGGCGCAGGACCGCGCGGGCACCGACGTCGCCCGCTCCACGCTGCTGGCGCTGCGCGGCGACTTCGTGCCGGACGCCGTGAACGTCGCGGGCGGCGGCCGGGTCAGCGAGGAGGTCCGGCCGTACCTGCCGCTCGCGCAGAAGCTGGGCACCGTGCTCTCGGCGTTCAGCACGCAGCCGCCGCAGTCGGTGTCGGTGGTCGCCAGCGGTGAGCTCTCCACCGAGGACGTGTCGGTGCTGCAGCTGTCCGCGCTGCGGGGTGTCTTCTCCGGCGTGGTCGAGGACCAGGTGACGTTCGTCAACGCGCCGCGGCTCGCGGACGACCTCGGCGTGCAGGTCACCGTCAGCACCGAGCCGGAGAGCCCGAACTTCCGCAGCCTGCTCACGGTGCGCGCGGTGCACGCCGACGGCACGGTGCACGCGGTGTCGGGCACGGTGATCGGCAAGGACGAGGTGCAGAAGCTCGTCGAGGTCAACGGCAGGCACTTCGACCTGCGGGCCGAGGGCCACGTGCTGCTGCTCGAGTACCCGGACCGGCCGGGCATCATGGGCCGCGTCGGCACGCTGCTCGGCGAGGCCGGGATCAACATCGAGGCGGCGCAGATCAGCCAGACCACCGACCGCTCCGACGCCGTCATGCTGCTGCGTGTGGACCGCGCCGTGGACTCGCACCTGCTGGAGCCCATCGGAGCCACCGTCGACGCGCGCATGATCCGCGCGGTCACCTTCGAATAACCCGCCCACCCCCAACCTTCCACGGCGAGCAGTGAGGGCCACCTTGACTGCGTTGGGCGCAGTCAGGGTGGCCTTCACTGCGTCCGGAGCCGCGGTGTCGTTCGCCGGCAGGAATCGGGGACAGCGGGTGGGCCGCGTTGCTACCCTCGGTGCACCGGTGTCCTGGGGGTCGATGTGGGGTTCGAGGTGGAACCGCGGTCGCTGCGCGACGCCGCCGGATCGGCGGCGGACGCGGCGCAGCGGCTGCGCGGGGTCGAGCTGACCGTCGTGGCGGACCTGGCAGGCGCGCTGCCGGGAGCGAAGTCGGCGGCCCAGGCGGAAAAGCTCGGTGCCCACTGGGAGCGGCAGGCCTCGACCTGGGCCGGCGGTATGGACGACTACGGCGAGAAGCTGGTCGCCGCGGCGGATGCCTACGACGCGGGTGATCGCGGAGCCGCCGGCGACCTGGGTGGGTGAGCCGGATGGTGAGCTGGAACGACGTGAGCCGGTGGGATGCCGGTGCCGTCGCCGGGGCCGGTGACGGCCTGGTGCGGGCGCGCACGGCGATCGTGGGCCTGCAGGACGAGATCGAGGACGCCGCGACGCCGGAGAAGTGGACCGGCCCGAGCGCCGACGCGGCCCGGGACGAGTTGCGCGACCGCAGGCAGGACCTCGAGGAACTGGTGGCGGAGGTCGCCGCGGTGGTGACGGCCGTCGACTCCGTCGAGTCGGCGGTCCGGCAGCTCAGACGGGACGTGGACGAGACCGAGGCGCTGGCCGCCAAGTACCGGTTCGGGATCGAGGACGGGAAGGTCGTGGACCGGGCCGCCGGAGACCCGGCCGACCGGTTACTCAGGACCATGGTCCGGGACGAGCTGGACGAGCGGATCGCCGCGGTGCTGCGCACGGCCGGGGAGGTGGACGACGAACTGGCCGGGATCATGGCCGACGTCCTGGCCGGCAGGATCACCGACGGCGGCGCCACGACGCTGGCCGACGCCGCCGAGGCGGGCGGGGAACGCGTCGAGCTCGGCCGGATCCTCGCCGAGTACCAGGTGAGCCCCGACCCGGACGGCACGGTGACCTACCCGCCGATCATCGGGGTGACCGTGACGAAGTCGGAGGCCGAGCTCCTCGACGACATCGGGCTGGCCGGTATGAAGGACATGTACGACATCCGGGACAACGCGTTCGGGACGGCGGAGGAGCGGTTTCCGGGCCAGGACTCCAACGACAGTCACCAGGACGCGTTCCGGCACGCCTACTGGAACGCGCTGATGACCCAGCGGTTCGGTGCGGACTGGACCGAGCGGTACGGCACGGCCCACGAGCGCCTGCCCGGCAATCCGGCCGACCGGGAGGCCATGGACCTCTACAACAACGAGGTCGGCCGCAAGATCGCCACCGAGCACCCGGACGCGAGCCCGGACGAGCTGGCGGATCTGGTGGCACAGGCCGTGCGCGACGGGAAGATGGTCGTGATCGACGGGAACGGCGAGCTCGCCTACAGCGACGACGTCGCCGGGGGAGAGACCGGCAGAGCGGACGATCCGGCGCCGGAACGGCCGGGTGGCGAGCCGGACTCCGACGCGGGCAGCACCGGGTCGGGGAACGAGAGCGGTGACTACGACTCCGGCAGCGGCCCGGCGGGCAGTTGAGGGGAATCGTGCGGTTACTGGTGATCGGGCTCCTGCTCATCGTGTGCGCTGGGTGCGGCGCGGGAGGAGTGGACGTGGAACACGACGAGGGACTGCAGAAGCGGCTGCGGGAGCTCAGCGAGCAAGGCGGGACGGCCACGCTGGCGGACCTCACCGAGCGTCCGTGGGACGCCGTCTACGTGTTCAGCGAGGGGGTGTCCGCCGAGCGGGTCGAGCGCGCGGTCGGCAGTCCCGTGCTGAGCAGCGACTTCTACTACGAGGCGGGCAACCTCCTGGTGTTCGAACGGGACGGTGCGGTGACCGCCGCGGTCTCCGTGCTGCCCGACCTCCTGGTCACCGGCGGCCAGGCGCGGTGGAGCCGGGACGTCCGCCTGGAACCGCAGGGCGAACGCAGGCCCGCCGCGCTGCGGCTCGTCGAGCCCTGACCCTGACCCGTTGCCCCCAAGGCCACCTTGGTCGCGACGGGCGCAGCCAAGGTGGCCATGGCGGCGCGGCAGGGGCCCAGCGCTCCGGGGGAGGGGAGCGGCAGTGAATGGCACATCGCCTGCGCTGAACGCAGGCGATGTGCCATTCACTGCGGCTGGGGGTGCAGCGGCAGGCCCCCCAAGATCAACATGTGGGTAGCGCTGTGCCACTATCGGGTGGCACGGAGGGGCCGCCACTCCGGCATAAGGGTGGTAGTGCTTCGGCGGATTATCGACTGCCGGTAACCTGCCGAAGCTGGAGTTTGACCGCAAGTGGGGCATCCGGGGTCCGGTCCCCGATCGACGGAGGTGTATGGATGCGGCTCGCTGTGATCCCAGGCGACGGGATCGGGCCCGAGGTGGTCACCGAGGCGCTCAAGGTGCTGGGTGAGGTCGTTCCGGGCGCGGAGATCACCAACTACGACCTCGGCGCCGCGCGCTGGCACGCGACCGGCGAGCTGCTTCCCGAGTCGGTACTCGGCGAGCTCCGGCAACACGACGCCATCCTGCTCGGCGCCGTCGGCGACCCGACCGTGCCGAGCGGCATCCTGGAGCGCGGCCTGCTGCTGCGCCTGCGGTTCGAACTGGACCACCACGTGAACCTGCGGCCCGCGCGGCTGTACCCGGGCGTGCGCGGCCCGCTGGCCGAGCCGGGCGACGTCGACATGCTCGTCGTCCGCGAGGGCACCGAGGGGCCGTACGCGGGCAACGGCGGGCTGCTGCGCAAGGACACCGAGCACGAGATCGCCACCGAGGTCAGCGTCAACACCGCGTTTGGCATCCGCCGGGTCGTCGCCGACGCGTTCCAGCGCGCCGAGCGGCGCCCCCGCAAGCACCTCACCCTCGTGCACAAGACCAACGTCCTCGAACACGCCGGCTCGCTGTGGTCGCGCATCGTCGAGGAGGTCTCGCTGGAACACCCCGACGTGACGGTCAACTACTCGCACGTCGACGCCGCGACCATCCACATGGTCACCGACCCTTCGCGGTTCGACGTGATCGTGACCGACAACCTGTTCGGCGACATCATCACCGACCTCGCGGCCGCGGTGACCGGCGGCATCGGCCTCGCCGCCAGCGGCAACCTGGACATCACCCGGCGCAACCCGAGCATGTTCGAGCCGGTGCACGGCAGCGCGCCGGACATCGCGGGCCAGAACCTCGCCGACCCGACCGCGGCGGTGCTGTCGGTGGCGCTGCTGCTGGACCACGTCGGCGAGCAGGAGGCAGGGCGCCGCATCGAGGCGTCCGTGGCCTTCGACCTGGCCACCCGCGACCAGTCGTCGCCGGGTACGACCCAGGCCATTGGCGACCGGCTGGCCGCGCTCGTCTCCTCGAACGCGCCCCGCCAGGCCAGCTGAGGGTTTTCCCGTCTGTCCCCCAAGGTGGCCTTGGGGACGATGTGTGTACGGGGTGGATGCGGGGAAGTCTGGAGAGCCGGAGGCTTCGCACCCCGAGGGGGTCCGCCATGTGGAACTGGCTGCGCAATCTGCTGGAACGCCGTGAGCCGAGGTCGTCGAGCGCGCCCGAGGCCGACGCCGCCACCGATCCCGGCGTCGCGAAGGCCCGCCCGACCGGCGGCAGGCCGGACGACGAGCGCGCCGACAACCCGTCCACCACGGGCCCCGGCGAGACGGAGACGTTCGTCGGCCGCGCCGCGGGCGAGGACCTCGGCTACGCCGGGGAGACCGGCGCCGGCGCCCGCGCCGAACGGGAACACCCACCGGAGTGAGCGCCGGCGCCGCGCCGACGCACCCGATGTGGCTTTCGGTGCGCTGAACGCACCGAAAGCCACATCAGGTGCGTGCGGGACGGCGCGGCACGAACGGGTGTCCACGATGCGGGATGGGTGCCCACGGGTTGGGCCCGGCGTGGCGTTGTGGCATGATGCGTCCATGGCCACGACGCACGCCATCATTATCCGCCAGCGCGCCGGGTAAGTGCTTCCCCAAGCACCCGGCGCGCAGACCTCTCGCACCCGCGGGGGGTCTTTTTGTTTGTCAGGACGAGCACCGCACCCGCCCCGAGGAGAGAACCCGTGACCCGCACGGAACCGGCCGGCACCCCGCTCGGCGACGACTTCCACCTCTACGACACGACCCTGCGCGACGGGGCCCAGCGCGAGGGGATCTCGTACTCGGTCGCCGACAAGCTCGCCGTCGCCCGCCTGCTCGACGAGCTCGGGGTCGGCTTCATCGAGGGCGGCTGGCCCGGCGCGATGCCCAAGGACACCGAGTTCTTCGCCCGCGCCGCCGCCGAACTGCCGCTCAAGCACGCGGTGCTGGTGGCCTTCGGCTCCACCCGCAGGCCGGGGGTGAAGGCCGCCGAGGACCCGCAGGTCCGCGCGCTGCTCGACGCGCAGGCCCCGGTCGTCACGCTCGTCGCCAAGTCGGACGTGCGGCACATCGAGCGGGCGCTGCGCGTGGACGTCGACGAGGCGTGCGCGATGGTGGAGGACACGGTGTCCTTCCTCGTCGGTGCGGGCAGGCGGGTCTTCCTGGACGCGGAGCACTTCTTCGACGGCTACGCCCACGACCCCGGCACGGCGCTGAAGGTGCTGGACGCCGCGGGCCGGGGCGGAGCCGACGTGGTGGTGCTCTGCGACACCAACGGCGGGCAGCTGCCGCTGCAGCTCGCCGACACCGTGCGCGAGGTGGCCGACCGCACGGGCCTGCGGCTGGGCATCCACTGCCAGGACGACACGTCCTGCGCCGTGGCCAACACCATCGCCGCCGTGCAGGCGGGTGCCACGCACGTGCAGTGCACCGCCAACGGTTACGGCGAGCGGGCGGGCAACGCCGACCTGTTCGCCGTGACGGGGAATCTCGTGGCCAAGCTCGGCATGGACGTCCTCCCGACCGGAGGCGCCGCGGAGCTCTCCCGCGTCTCCCATGCCCTTGCCGAGATCGCGAACATCGCCCCCGACACCCACCAGGCCTACGTCGGGGCCTCGGCCTTCGCCCACAAGGCGGGGCTGCACGCGAGCGCGATCAAGGTGGATCCGTTGTTGTACAACCACATCGATCCGGCCTTGGTCGGCAATGACATGCGGGTGCTGGTCACGGAGATGGCTGGCAGGGCGAGCCTCGAACTCAAGGGACGTGAGCTCGGGGTGGACCTTGCCAGCCGGCCTGATGCGCTCACCAGCGCGGTGAGCAAGGTCAAGAGCCTGGAGGCGGACGGCTGGTCGTTCGAGGCCGCCGACGCCTCACTGGAACTCCTGCTGCGCAAGGAGGTCGCCGGTCCGGGCGAGCCCGCGGAGCCGCCGTTCACGCTCGAGTCGTACCGGGTGGTGCTCGACCACCGCGCCGACGGCGAGGTGATCTCCGAGGCCACGGTGAAGGTCCACGTCGGTGGCGAGCGGGTGATCGCCACCGCCGAGGGCAACGGCCCGGTCAACGCACTGGACGCCGCGCTGCGCAAGGCGCTCGTCCCGCACCTGTCCTGGTTGGACACCGTGGAGCTGTCCGACTACAAGGTGCGCATCCTCGCCGGGCATCCGGGCACCGACGCGGTGACGCGGGTGCTCGTCGAGTCCAGCGACGGCGAGCGCGAGTGGACGACCGTCGGCGTGCACGCCAACATCGTGGAGGCGAGCTGGCTCGCCCTGTGTGACGCCCTCGTGCACAAGAGCCTGCGGGTGGCCGCACGGTAGGATCGCCCCCGTGCGTCTGGCTCGAATCGCTCATCCCGACGGTGTCGCCTTCGCCTCGATCGACGGCGAGGGTGACACCGCAGAGGTCCTGGAAATCGCCGAACACCCGTTCGGCCAGCCCAACTACACCGGGCGGCGATGGCCGCTCGCGGACGTCCGGCTGCTCGCGCCGATCCTGCCGACGAAGGTGATCGCGGTCGGCCGGAACTACGCCTCCCACGCGGCGGAGTTCGGCAACGAGGTCCCGGCGGAGCCGATGCTGTTCCTCAAGCCGAACACGAGCATCGTCGGACCGAACGCGGCGATCAAGCTGCCGCCCGCGTCGTCCCGAGTGGACTTCGAGGGGGAGCTGGCCGTCGTGATCGGCCAGCCGGTGAAGAACGTGCCCGCCGCCAAGGCGAGCGCCGCCGTGCTCGGCTACACCGTCGCCAACGACGTCAGCGCCCGCGACCTGCAGAAGTCGGACGGGCAGTGGGGCAGGGCCAAGGGGTTCGACACGTTCTGCCCGCTGGGGCCGTGGATCGAGACCGCCGTGGACCCGGCCGACCTGGCGATCCGGTCGGAGGTGGACGGACAGGTCAGGCAGGACGCCCGCACGTCCGCGCTCGTGCACAAGGTCCCGCAGCTGGTGGAGTTCGTCTCGGCGGTGATGACCCTGCTGCCCGGCGACGTGATCCTCACCGGTACGCCCGAGGGCGTGGGGCCGATCCAGGAAGGGCAGCAGGTCTCCATCACCATCGAGGGCATCGGCACGCTCACCAACCCGGTGGTGAAGGCCTAACCCGCGGGCATCAGTCCCGGGCGGGGGCGCGCCGCGCGAACCGCGGCGCGTGCTCGGGCCGCACCCCGACCCCGATGAGGTAGGCGGGGACGAACGCGGCCCGCGGGAACCGCCGCATCAGCCCGATGAACGGCTTCGGCGGGCCGGGCCGCGACCCGGTGACGACCGGCGTCACCACCATGCGGTGCAGCAGCCGCTGCAGCAGCTGGACGAGCGCGGTCGGGAGCAGCCTGCGGGTGCGGATCCGCGCGAGGTCACGGTCGCGCACGGCGCCGCGCCGGAGCGGCCCGGCCAGCAGCGTCGCGGCGGCGACCGCGTCCTGCACGGCGAGGTTGATGCCGACCCCGCCGACCGGCGACATCGCGTGCGCCGCGTCGCCGAGGCAGAGCAGGCCGCCGACGTGCCAGCGAGGGAGCCGGTTCAGCCGGACGTCGAGGTGCTTGACGTCGTCCATGGACTCCAGCGAGCCGGTCCGGTCGGCGAGCCACGGGAGCATCGCCGCGACGTCCTCCCGGAACCGGGCGATGCCGCGCGCCCGCAGCCGGGGGTCGAGGCCCTTCTTCGCGATGTAGGCGATCTGGAAGTACCCCTCGCGCGGGATGACGATCCCGAACCGGCCCGCACGCATCCCCGGGGTGAGCGCGGACGCCTGCTCGTCGGACCGGCGGGGCAGCCGGAACCACCACGCGTCGAACGACACCGGGAACTCCTTCGGCCGCAGGTCCGCCTGCGCGCGGGCCATCGAGTGCCTGCCGTCGCACGCCACGGTCAGCTCCGCCCGCAGCTCGCCGGTCGCCCCGTCCGCGGTGCGGTAACGCACGCCGCGGACGCGGCCGCCCTCCCGGATCAGCCCGGTGGCCTCCGTGTTCATCCGCAGGGTGAAGGTGGGCTCCTCCGCGGCGGCGTCCGCGAGCAGGTCGAGCAGGTCCCACTGCGGGACCATCGCGATGTAGGGGTGACGCACCCCGACCCGGCGGAGCCGCCGCAGGTCCCCGACCACCACGCGCTCGGACTCGGACACCGGGAACGCGATCTCCTCCAGCCTGCTCTGCGGCAGCCGCGCGAACCGCTCGCCGAGGCCCAGTTCGTCGAGCAGCTGCATCGTGGACGGGTGCACGGTGTCGCCGCGGAAGTCGCGCAGGAAGTCGCTGTGCTTCTCCAGCACGGTCACCTCGACCCCGGCGCGGGCCAGCAGGAGCCCCAGCACCATCCCGGCGGGTCCACCCCCGATCACGGCGCAGGTCGTGCGCTCGGTCATCGTCGCTCACCCCTTATTCATCATATGTTGAATAACTCCACGATGCACTCGCCGGGGCGTCCCGTCAAGCGAGATAGGCTGAACGAGCTATGACTCAGACGACTCAGACCAAGCCGGTGCGTGCTCGCTTCTGCCCCTCGCCGACCGGGACCCCGCACGTCGGCCTGATCCGCACGGCCCTGTTCAACTGGGCGTTCGCCCGCCACCACGGGGGCAGCCTCGTGTTCCGGATCGAGGACACCGACGCGGCGAGGGACACCGAGGAGTCCTACGAGGCGCTGCTCGACGCGCTCCGCTGGCTGGGTCTGGACTGGGACGAGGGGCCCGAGGTCGGCGGTGAGTTCGGGCCGTACCGGCAGAGCGGGCGCGGGGAGATCTACTCCGACGTCGCGGCCAGGCTGCTGGCGGCGGGCGAGGTGTACGAGGCCTTCTCGACCAACGAGGAGGTCGAACAGCGCCGCCGCGCCGCGGGGCAGGACACCAAGCTCGGCTACGACAACTACGACCGCGACCTCACCGAGGAGCAGAAGGCCGCCTTCCGGGCCGAGGGCCGCTCGCCGGTGCTGCGCCTGCGCATGCCCGACGAGGACATCACCTGGCACGACCTGGTTCGCGGCGAGATCACGTTCAAGGCGGGCACGATCCCGGACCCGGTGCTGGTGCGGGCCAACGGCCAGCCGCTGTACACCCTCACCAACCCCGTCGACGACGCGCTCATGCGCATCACGCACGTGTTGCGGGGCGAGGACCTGCTGCCGTCCACACCCCGGCAGATCGCGCTCTACGGCGCCCTGCTGCGGGTGGGCGTCGCCGACGTCATGCCCGAGTTCGGTCACCTGCCGTACGTGCTGGGCGAGGGCAACAAGAAGCTGTCCAAACGGGATCCCACGTCCAACCTGTTCCACTACCGTGACCGCGGCTTCATCCCCGAGGGTCTGCTCAACTACCTCGCGCTGCTGGGCTGGTCGATCGCGGATGACCGGGACATCTTCACCGTCTCCGAGCTCGTCGAGGCCTTCGAGATCACCAAGGTGAGCGCGAACCCGGCCCGGTTCGACGTGAAGAAGGCCGAGGCCATCAACGGCACCCACGTCCGCGCACTGGCGCCGGACGACTTCGCCCGGCGCGTGGTGCCCTACCTCAGCGCCGCGGGCGTGCTCCCGGCCGAGCCCGGCGAGCAGCGGCTGGCCACGCTGCGCGCCATCGCCCCGCTGGTGCAGGAGCGCGTGACCGTCCTGTCCGACGCCACGGACATGGTCCGCTTCCTGTTCGCCGACGAGGACTCCTTCGCGCCGGAGGAGGCCGCCGCCGCGAAGGCGCTCGGGCCGGATGCCGAGCCGGTGCTGCGGGCCGCGCTCGCCGCGCTCGAGACGCTGCCCTCCTGGGAGGCCTCCGCGATCGAGCAGGCGCTCAAGGACGCGCTCGTGGAAGGGCTCGGACTGAAGCCCCGTAAGGCATTCGCTCCGGTCCGCGTCGCCGTTACCGGCCGCACGGTTTCACCACCGTTGTACGAATCGATGGAACTGCTCGGGCGAGAGAAGTCGCTCGGTCGGCTGCGTCGCGCGCTGCCGGGCAACTGAGCGTAGAGGTCCTAAACCGAAACAGAGCACGACTTATCACCTCGTCAGCCGAGTCGGTATCGGCGAAAGTGCCCTAGCCTCGCGGGGTGGATTTTGCGCTTGCCTCCCCGACAGCACCGCAAACCGCCCCCGGGCTGGATCATGCCGTGCCGTGGGTCCCCCCGGAACTCCGGCTGGTCTGCCTGGACATCGATGACACGCTGATCGATTTCTCCGCCGCGGGGCGAAGATCGCTCGCGGCGCTGATCGGCAGGATCGACCTGTGGCCGCTGTGGGAGCGCATCACCGACGAGCACGTCGCCAGGGTCGTGGCCGGGGAACTCGACTACGGCGAGATGCACGTCCGGCGGTCGCAGGCGTTCCTCGCCGAACTCGGCGCCCTCGTCGACGCGACCGACGTCCTCCAGTTCGAAGCGCGCCGGAAGGAGATGTTGCGGCGATCCTGGCGGCTGTTCGACGACGTCCTGCCGTGTCTGGAGTGGCTCGCCGCCGCCGGTGTCCGGCTCGCCGCTGTGACCAACGCCTCGGGCGCGCACCAGCGGGAGAAGCTCGCGAACCTCGGCCTGCTCGGTTTCTTCGACCACGTCGCGATCGCCGGGGAGGTCGGCGTCGCGAAACCCGATCCGGTGATGTTCCACTCGGTGTGCGTCGAAGTCGGCTGCGAACCGGCGGAAGCCGTGCACGTGGGGGACAAGCTGGAGACCGACGCCGTCGGGGCGCGGGATGCCGGGCTCGGCGGGGTCTGGCTCAACCGCGGCGGAGCCGCGAAAGACGTCCCCGCGGGCGTGCACGTCGTCTGCGGGCTGGCCGAGCTTCCTGAGCTGCTCGTTTGCGAGTTCGCCCGGGTGGGGGTGCCGCTGCCGCGCTGACCGCGCCAACCCCCGGTGCGGGGCGTTCCCTGCGGTGGTCTAGTATTTCTTCCCGGTGGTGCTGAGCAGGACAACGCTCCGGCTCAGCGCTCCTTGGGGTATGGTGTAATTGGCAGCACGACTGATTCTGGTTCAGTTAGTCTAGGTTCGAGTCCTGGTACCCCAGCTGCGAAGAGGAAAACCGGGTCTGGTAAGTTCTCTTCAGCAACAAGGACAAGCCCCCGTCGTCTAGCGGCCTAGGACGCCGGCCTCTCACGCCGGTAGCGTGGGTTCGAATCCCATCGGGGGTACGCGAAAGGTGGAAGGCCCTGTCTGCGGAAAGCGCAGACAGGGCCTTTCGTTTTGTGTCTTGTGGGGGTCGAACCCCCACACCCCCGCCGGGGGCAAGCCCCCTGGACCCCCGTAGGTCGCCGATGTGCACGGGGGCCGGTGCGGGGTGGTCGTGAGCGGGAAACGTGGTTCGCGCCACGTTGGTCACGCACGACCGTCAGACGCGCTCCTGCAGGGCCTCCGCCGCCGCCAGCAGGTCCGCCGCCCAGCGGGCGCCCGGCTTGCGGCCGATCCGCTCCACCGGCCCCGACACCGACACGGCCGCCACCACCGCACCCGCCGAGTCCCGCACCGGAGCGGACACACTGGCCACTCCCGGCTCGCGCTCCGCCACGCTCTGCGCCCAGCCCCGCCTGCGCACCTCCAGCAACGTCCGCTCCCCGAACACCGCCTCGGCGAGGATCGCCCGCTGCGTGTGCGGGTCCGACCACGCGGCGAGCACCTTCGCGCCCGAACCCGCCGTCATCGGCAACCGCGCCCCCACCGGAACGGTGTCCCGGAGCCCGCTCGGCGGTTCCGCCGTCGCCACGCACACCCGCTGCACGCCGTCCCTGCGGTACAACTGGACGCTCTCGCCCGTGATGTCCCGCAACTTGGGCAGCACGGTCGCCGCCGCGTCCAGCAGTGGATCGGCCGTGCCGCCGGCGAGCTCGGCCAGCGCGGACCCCGGGCGCCAGCGGCCGTCGGCCCCGCGGCGCAGCATGCGGTGCACCTCGAGGCCCACGGCGAGCCGGTGCGCCGTCGCCCTGGGCAGTCCGGTGCGTGAGCACAGTTCGGCGAGCCCGCACGGCTCCTCCGCGACGGCGTGCAACACGGCTACGGCCTTGTCCAGGACTCCGATACCGCTGTGCTGGTTGTTAGGGCTATCCTGTCCCACGAAGCGATACTATATTCCCGCAGTTTGGGAAGTCCAGATCTTGGGACGAGCGTGTTCCCCCTGTCCCGCTCGTGCCCGACCAACCTCGTAGGAGGAGCCCTGATGACAACGACGCGGGGCCGCACGCTGGCGGAGAAGGTGTGGGACGAGCACACCGTGCGCCGCGGCGAAGGAGCCGAGCCCGACCTGCTCTACATCGACCTGCACCTCGTGCACGAGGTCACCAGCCCGCAGGCGTTCGACGGCCTGCGCCTGGCCGGCAGGCCCGTCCGGCGGCCCGACCTGACCATCGCGACCGAGGACCACAACGTCCCGACAGTGGACATCGAGCTGCCCATCGCCGACCCGGTCTCGCGCACCCAGGTCGACACCCTTCGCCGCAACTGCAAGGAGTTCGGCATCCGGCTGCACCCCATGGGCGACGCCGAGCAGGGCATCGTGCACGTCATCGGCCCGCAGCTGGGCCTGACGCAGCCCGGGATGACCGTCGTCTGCGGGGACAGTCACACGTCCACGCACGGCGCGTTCGGCGCCATGGCGTTCGGCATCGGCACGTCGGAGGTCGAGCACGTGCTCGCCACGCAGACGCTGCCGCTGCGGCCGTTCAAGACCATGGCGATCAACGTGGATGGCCGGCTGCGGCCGGGGGTCACGGCGAAGGACATCATCCTCGCCGTCATCGCGAAGATCGGCACCGGCGGCGGCCAGGGCTACGTGCTGGAGTACCGCGGCAGCGCCATCGAGTCGCTGTCGATGGAAGCCCGGATGACGATCTGCAACATGTCGATCGAGGCGGGCGCCAGGGCGGGCATGATCGCCCCCGACGAGACCACGTTCGCCTACCTGAAGGACCGCCCGCACGCCCCCCAGGGCGCGGACTGGGACGCCGCGGTGGCCGCGTGGCGGGAGCTGCGCACCGACGCCGACGCCGAGTTCGACGCCGAGGTGCACCTCGACGCCGGCACGCTGACCCCCTTCGTGACCTGGGGCACCAACCCCGGCCAGGGGCTTCCGCTCGCGGAGTCGGTGCCCGACCCGGAGCGGATCGCCGACGAGACCGAGCGCTTCGCCGCCGAGAAGGCCCTGTCCTATATGGATCTTGAACCGGGCACCCCGCTGCGGGAGATCGCGGTGGACACCGTCTTCCTCGGCTCCTGCACCAACGGCCGGATCGAGGACCTGAGGGCCGCCGCCGAGGTGCTGCGCGGGCGCAGGGTGGCCGACGGCGTCCGCATGCTCGTCGTCCCCGGCTCGATGCGCGTGCGCCAGGCCGCCGAGGCCGAGGGCCTGCACGAGGTCTTCACCGAGGCCGGTGCCGAGTGGCGCCAGGCGGGCTGCTCCATGTGCCTCGGCATGAACCCCGACCAGCTCAAGCCGGGGGAGCGCAGCGCGTCGACCTCGAACCGCAACTTCGAGGGCAGGCAGGGCAAGGGCGGCCGGACCCACCTCGTCTCGCCGCTCGTGGCCGCCGCCACCGCCGTGCGCGGCACCCTCTCCTCGCCCGAAGACCTGGACTGACCCCGGAGGTAGACCCACCATGGAGCCGTTCACCAAGCACACCGGCGTCGGGGTGCCCCTGCGCAGGTCCAACGTGGACACTGACCAGATCATCCCGGCCGTCTACCTGAAGCGCGTCAGCCGGACCGGCTTCGAGGACGGCCTGTTCGCCGCCTGGCGCTCCGACGAGCACTTCGTCCTCAACCAGCAGCCCTACCGGCAGGGCAGCGTCCTCGTCGCGGGACCCGACTTCGGCACCGGCTCGTCCCGGGAGCACGCCGTCTGGGCCCTGATGAACTACGGCTTCCGGGTCGTCATCTCGTCCCGCTTCGCCGACATCTTCCGGGGCAACGCCGGCAAGCAGGGCCTGGTGGCCGCCCAGTGCGAGCAGGCCGACGTCGAGCTGCTGTGGAAGCTGCTCGAGAACGAGCCCGGCACGGAGGTCACCGTGGACCTCGAGACGAAGACGGTACGAGCCAAGGACTTCACCGCGGGCTTCTCGATCGACGACTACACCCGCTGGCGGCTGCTCGAGGGACTGGATGACATCGCTCTCACCCTGCGACACGCCGACGACATCGACGCGTTCGAGGCTCGGCGGCCCTCCTGGAAGCCCGTGACGACCCCGCAGACGACGTAGCGGACACGGATTCCCTGCTCAGAAGGGAATCCGGCCTCGGCCGACGGCCGGCGAAACCACGCCAGACGGCACGCGGAACGGCCCCGAACGGGTACCTCGGGGGGCGGAAGCCCCCACCCGATAAGGAAGAAATCCGCGTGCCGTTTGGAATTTGTGCTGCATTGGTAATACCGTGTGCGCAAGTCGGCCGGTGTGGCCGTGCAACACGTAGTTCTTCATGGAGGACTGGAATGGCCAACAAGGCCCAGCTGATCGAGGCGCTTTCCGAGCGTCTGGGCGACAAGAAGGTCGCGTCCCAGGCTGTCGACAACCTCGTCGACATCATCATCCGTACGGTCAACAAGGGCGAGAAGGTGAACATCACCGGCTTCGGGGTGTTCGAGAAGCGCGCCCGTGCGGCCCGTACCGCGAGGAACCCGCGCACGGGTGAGACCGTGCGCGTGAAGAAGACCAACGTCCCGGCCTTCCGTGCCGGCACCACCTTCAAGGACGTGGTGAGCGGCGCGAAGAAGCTGCCGAAGGCGACCGCGAAGCGGGCCACGGCCACGTCGCGGACCTCCTCCGGTACCACCAGCCGCAGCACGTCCACGCGGACGGCCGCCAGCAGGCCTTCCGCCACGCGGAGCACGACCTCGCGGACCAGGGCCACGACCACGGCTCGCGGCACGGCGTCGTCGCGCAGCACGGCGACGAAGCCCGCTTCTCGGTCCACGGCCACGAAGAGCACCACCAAGGCTGCTCCGAAGACCGCGGCCAAGAGCACCACCGCGAAGAAGTCGACGACCGCCAAGGCGGCCCCGAAGACCGCGGCGAAGTCCACGACCAAGGCTGCGCCGAAGTCGACGGCGAAGAAGACCACCGCCGCGGCCAAGAAGAAGAAGTAGCGACCCGGGAACGGGCCGGAGATCCCCGGATCGTCCGGTTTCAGCGACTTCTCGGCAGGGCCCCGCGCCGGACGGCGCGGGGCCCTGCCGCATCCGGGACCACCACGAGCCCGCCGGATCCCCGGCCGCGGCGGTGCCGCCCGTCAGCGCTCGGCGGGCACCGGAGAGGGCAGCGGGCTCGCGAAGTAGTCGGCGTCCACCAGCCGCGGACCCGTGCCGTCGGCGGGATCGGCGAACGACAGCAACCACAGCGAGCCCTTCTTGCTCGCCACCGTGCCGTGCTTGACGGCGCTCAGCTCGACGCCGTCCCGGTCGGCCAGCGTGCCCACCACGTCCGGGATGACACCGCCCTGACTGCACACCACCGGCGTGCCGCCGTCCGCGACGATCGCGAGCAGCCGCGCCGTCCCGAGCACGGGATCGGCCCAGTAGCCCTCCTCCGACAGCAGCGGTTCGTGGCCGACCTCCACCCCGAGGTCCTCGGCGACGCCCTGCACCGTCTGCACGCACCGCAGCCGCGGTGCGGACAGCACCCGGTCCGGGCGGAACGCCCGCACCAGCAGCCGCAGCGCGTCCGCCTGCCGGAAACCCGCCTCCGACAGCGGGCGCAGGTCGTCGTCGCCCGTCCACTCCTCGCGCTTGCCCGCCTTCGCGTGCCGCACCAGCAGCAGCGTGGTGAGCCGGGCGGGCACCGCGCAGAACTCGCGCAACACGGCGACGTCACCGGAATAGCTCAGCACCGTCTCCGCCTCCGAGGGCGGCAGCCAGCGCAGCTCGTCGACCTCCTCGTTCGGTTCGAAACGTCCCGCACACGCCTCGGCGCTGAAGAAGTCGACGGCTTTCCGTACCCGCCCGCGGCGGCCGGAAACGTCGTATTCGATCCGTTGGAGGAAACGGCCGAGGACGGAGTCGTAGCCGGTTTCCTCCCGCAGTTCCCGGACGGCGGCCACGGGGGCGGTTTCGCCCGGATCGAGCTTTCCCTTCGGCAGCGACCAGTCGCCGTAACGGGGCCGGTGCACGACGGCGACCTCGACGTCGCTCCCGTCGCCCGGCCGCCACAGGACCGCGCCCGCCGCCCGGACCGCGACTCGCTGTTCGGCCACGTGCGTCACCCGGTCGCCCCGTGCTTGCGGAGAAGCTCCACCTGGTGGTCGCGGACCTGGGAACCGTCCGCGGGCGACGGGATCCATTCGCCGACCGAGGTGAGCACCCAGCAGCGCGTCACCGGGTCCAGCGCGGAGTCGAGCACGTCGCCGAGTTGGGCGGCGAGCCTGCGGTCCTTGACCCGGACCATCGCCTCGATCCGGCGGTCCAGGTTGCGGTGCATCATGTCGGCGCTGCCGATCCAGTACTCGCCCGCGCCCCGGAAGTGGAACACCCGGGAGTGCTCCAGGAACCGTCCGAGGATCGAGCGCACGGAGATGTTGTCGGAGAGCCCCGGCACGCCGGGCTTCAGCGAGCAGATGCCGCGCACCACGATCTCCACCGGCACACCCGCCTGGGACGCCCGGTAGAGCTGGTCGATGATCTGCTCGTCGACGAGCGAGTTGCACTTGATGCGCACGCCCGCGGCGGCGCCGGACTCGGCGAGGGCGATCTCCTCGGCGATCCGCTGCAGGATGCCGCGCCGGATCCCGTTCGGTGACGTGAGCACGTTGCGGTAGTGCTCCTGCCGCGAGTATCCGGTGAGCACGTTGAACAGGTCGGTGAGGTCCGCGCCGATCTCCGGGTCGGCCGTCAGCAACCCCATGTCCTCGTACAACCGGGCGGTCTTCGGGTTGTAGTTGCCGGTGCCGATGTGGCAGTAGCGCCGGATCGTGGCGCCCTCCTGCCGCACCACCATCGCCACCTTGCAGTGCGTCTTGAGGCCCACGAGCCCGTACACGACGTGCACACCCGACCGTTCCAGTGTGCGTGCCCACGTGATGTTGGCCTGCTCGTCGAAGCGGGCCTTGATCTCCACCAGCGCCACGACCTGCTTGCCCGCCTCGGCCGCGTCGATGAGCGCGTCGACGATCGGCGAGTCGCCCGAGGTGCGGTACAGCGTCTGCTTGATCGCCAGCACCTTGTCGTCGGCCGCGGCCTGCTCGATGAAGCGCTGCACGCTCGTGGAGAACGAGTCGTAGGGGTGGTGCACCAGCACGTCGCCCTCGCGCAGGGTGGCGAAGACGCTCTTCGGCGTCTCCCGCTCACCGAAGGCGGGATGCGTGGCCGGCACGAAAGGGCGGTCCTTGAGCTCCTTCCGGTCCACCGCGGCGAGCTGGTGCAGGCACGTCAGGTCGAGCAGTCCGGGAACCTCCACCACGTCGCCGGGATCGACCTCCAGCTCCCGCAGCAGCAGCTCCAGCACGTGCTCGCTCATGTCCTGCGCGACCTCCAGCCGCACCGGCGGGCCGAACCGCCGCTGCGCGAGTTCCCGCTCCAGCGCCTGCAGCAGGTCCTCGTCGCGGTCCTCCTCGACCTCGAAGTCGGCGTTGCGCGTGACGCGGAACACGTGGTGCTCGATCACCTCGACGCCGCTGAACAGTTCGTCCAGGTGTGCCGCGATGAGCTCCTCCAGCGGCAGGAACGTCGCCGCCGTGCTGTCCCTGCGCTCCTCGACGCGGATGAGCCGCGGCACGTTGTTGGGCACCTTGACCCTGGCGAAGCGCTCGGTGCCGCCCTCGGGGTCCCGCACCGTCACCGCGAGGTTCAGCGAGAGCCCCGAGATGTACGGGAACGGGTGCGCCGGGTCCACCGCGAGCGGGGTGAGCACCGGGAAGATCTGGTCGCTGAAGTAGCGGGACAGCCGCAGCCGGTCGGAGGCGTCCAGATCGGACCAGGACACGATCCGGATGCCCTCGGCCGCCAGCGCGGGCCGGACCCGCTCCTCGAAGGCCGCCGTGTGCCGCTCGACCAGGTCCTGGTTGCGCTTGGCGATGTAGGTGAGCTGTTCCCGGGGGGTGAGCCCGTCGGCGCTGCGCACGGACAGCCCGGTCTCGTCGCGGCGCTTCAGGCCCGCGACCCGGACCATGTAGAACTCGTCCAAATTGGAAGCGAAGATCGCGAGGAACTTCGCCCGCTCGAGCAGCGGCTGGGACTCGTCCTCGGCCAGGGCGAGCACGCGGGCGTTGAAGTCCTGCCAGGAGAGCTCCCGGTTGAAGTAGCGGTCGTCGGGCAGCGTGTCGGCGAGCGGCTGCGCCCCCGTGGCCGCGGGCGGCGCCGACGGCACCGCCCGCACCTCGCGGATCCGCCCGTCGGGGTCCGCGACGCCGGGCGGCGGGGCGGTGGTCACGGTCCGCCGCGGGTGCTCGGGTGGCCGTGGGGCAGCCGGTTGGCTCTCGTCGTTGCTCACACCTGCATTGTTCCCCACGAAGGCAAGGGTCGCGTGTATCCAGCGCAACGCCTCGGTGAGCAACCTAGCGGGGAGCACAGGAGGCTTCCCGCAGCGCGAGCACCGCCGCCGTCCGCTCGCCGAGCCCGAGCAGCCGCGCGTGTTCGAGGTCGCCGGGCGTGTCGACGTCCCCGCGCAGCGACGGCGCGGGCAGCAGCAGCGGCGCCGCCCCCGACTCGGTGTGGGCGCGCGCGGAGCCCGCGCCGAAGCGGGGATCGAGCGGCCCTCCCGGTGCGGACAGCAGCAGGGTGGTGCCGGTCCCGTGCCGGTCGGCGGCGAACGCCCTGCGGCCCGAGGCCTCCGCCACGGCCGCCGCGAGCTCCTCGGGCCGCAGCGCGGGCAGGTCGGCCTGCAGCGCGCCCACCACGCCGCCGGGGTCGGCGGAACGCAGAAACCGCTCACCGACGCGCAGGGCGGCGTTGAGGTCGCGCGCGCCGCACTCGCCGATCACCTCGGCGCCGGTGTCGCGCAGCTCCGCCAGGGCGCCGGGATCGGTCGCCACCACGACCACGCGCCGCACGCCGGCGGCGGCCGTCGCCGCCCGCAGCGTGTCGGCGGCCAGCGCGCGGACCAGGTCGGCGTGCCCCCCGGTGCCCGGCGGGCAGCCGAGCGCGGCCCGCAGCCGCGACTTGCCGGAGCGCGGGGGTTTCATCGGGACGATCAGGTCCACGTGTGCTGCCACGCCCCCATCATGACCGAATCGGCGGCTCCGGTGCTTGTGGGAGGATCGGCCGAGGCGAGGTGACCGTGTGCGGACGTGGAGGAGGAGCCTTGGCTGATCGGGAGAAGGGCGGCTTCTGGGTCGGTGCCGCCGCCGCCCTGTTCTACCCGCTGACCTGGATCGGGCGCAGCGAGTACCGCGGGGCGGAGCGCATCCCCCGGCACGGGCCCGCCCTGCTCGTGCTGAACCACATCTCCCACCTCGACCCGGCCGTCGACGCGGTGTTCGTGCACCGCAACCGGCGGGTGCCCCGGTTCATGGCCAAGGACAGCCTCACCCGCGTGCCGGTCTTCGGCAAGATCCTGCTCGGATCCGGCGGCATCCCGGTGTCCAGGGGCACGTCCACGGCGGGGGACAGCCTGCAGGCCGCCCACGACACGCTCCGCGACGGCAAGATCGTGGTCATCTATCCGGAAGGGACGATCACGCGGCACCCGGACGCCTGGCCCAAGCGGTCGTACACCGGGGTGGCCCGGCTGGCGCTGGAGAACGACGTGCCGGTGATCCCCATCGCGCGCTGGGGCACGCACGCGATCTGGAACGGCTACACGAAGAAGTTCCGGCCGTTCCCGCGCAAGACCGTGATCCATTCGGTGGGGGAGCCGATCGACCTCTCGGCCTACCGGGACGCCGAGCGCACACCCGCGGTGCTGCGCGAGGTCACCGACGTGGTGATGGGCCGGGTGCTGGACCTGCTGTGCGAGATCCGTGGCGAGCAGCCGCCCGCGAAGACCGGGGACGGCGCCTGAGATGAGTGTGCAACGCGTCACGGTGCTCGGGGCGGGGTCGTGGGGCACGACCTTCGCGAAGGTGCTGGCGGACGCCGGCCGCGACGTCACGATGTGGGCCCGGCGGGCCGAGATCGCCGAGGAGATCCGCACGGGGCACACCAACACCGGCTACCTGCCCGGGGTGCGCCTGCCGGACCGGCTCACCGCCACCGCCGACGCCGCCGAGGCGCTCGCCGGGGCGGAGGCCGTGGTGCTCGCGGTGCCGAGCCAGTCGCTGCGGGCCAACCTCACCGGCTGGCGTGACCTGCTGCCGCGCGACGCGGTGCTGGTCAGCCTCGCCAAGGGGGTCGAGCTGGGCACACTGAAGCGGATGAGCGAAGTGATCAGCGAGATCGCCGGTGTGCCCGCCGGGGAGATCGTGGTGGTCTCCGGCCCCAACCTCGCCCGCGAGATCGCGGCGGAGCAGCCGTCGGCGGCGGTGCTGGCGTGCGCCGACCACGAGCGCGCGGTGGCGATCCAGAAGGCGAGCGCCAACCGCTACTTCCGCCCGTACACCAACACCGACGTGGTGGGCTGCGAGCTCGGCGGTGCGTGCAAGAACGTCATCGCGCTCAGCTGCGGCATGGCGGCGGGACTGGGCTTCGGCACCAACACGATGGCCACCCTCATCACGCGCGGGCTGGCCGAGATGGCGCGGCTCGGCGCGAAGCTGGGCGCCGACCCGCTGACGTTCGCGGGACTGGCGGGGGTCGGCGATCTCGTCGCCACCTGCTCGTCGCCGCTGTCGCGCAACCGCAGCTTCGGCGAGCGCATCGGGCGGGGCGAGTCGATGGGGCAGGCGCAGGCCGCCGCGGGTGGCCAGGTGGCGGAGGGCGTCATGTCGTGCCGGTCGATCCGCGAGCTGGCCCGCGGCGTCGGGGCCGACATGCCGATCACCGACGCGATGTACCGGGTGTGCCATGAGGGTGTCGACCCGGCCCGCGTCGGCGCGGAGCTGCTCGGCCGGGAACGCAAGCACGAGTGGTCGTGACCCACGGCGCCGTCCACGGAGTGGGATCGGTTTGACGCCGGCTCCGGGCACTGGTTCGCTGGCGGTGTGCTGACGCGAGACGAGAACGTACGGCGGGGCCGCACCGGCCACCGCCCGTTCGCCTGCGCGCCGTGTCCTCGCTGTTGCCGGTGACCTGACCCCGGCCACGCCCCCGCACGCTCTCTCTTTCTCCGCGCTTTTCCCGAGGACACCCATGTTCGCCGTTCCCGAGAACACCATCGCCCCTGTCGAGAAGGCGCTGCTGCGCCACCCCGTCCGCACGGCGCTCGAGTTCGCCGCCGACCGGGAGCGCTGGCGCAACCTGCTGCGCTACGACCCCGACGAGCGCTTCGCCGTGCTCCTGGACCGCTCCGGCGACCAGGAGGTGTGGCTGCTGAGCTGGCTGCCGGGGCAGGCCACCGGTCTGCACGACCACGGCGACGCCACCGGCGCGTTCACCGTCGTGTCGGGCACGCTGACCGAGACGGTCACGCGCCGGGCGCCGGACGGGCGCGTGCTCACCGAGGTCCACACGCCCGGCACCGGGCAGTCGAGGGTCTTCGGGCCCGGCTATGTGCACGAGGTCCGCAATGCGGGGCCCGACCCGGCGATCAGCGTGCATGTCTACCGGTCCGAGCGGACCCTGCGGCCGTACCAGGTCGACCCCGTGACCGGCCGCCTGGTCTCGTGAGTGAGGAACGTTGTTCTAACCACGTTCCTCACTCACGAGGCGCGTCGACCGGCTTCCCGGCGCGGTCGGCGACGTGCGCGGGCACGGGGGTCTCCCCGGGCACGTAGGGCGCGGGCTCGGGGGTGCCGAACACCGTGTGCACCGGCAGCACGCCCGCCCACGCGGTGCCGTGCGCGACGTCCTCCGGCTCGTCGCCCGCGTTGCCCGCGCGGACCTTCACCGACGCCTCGGCGAGGTCCAGGGCGAGCACGGTCACGGAGGCGAACTCCTTCGGGTTCACGGCCCTGGCGTGCTCCCACGAACCGGGGGACAGGTGGTCGCTCACCACGCGCAGCCCGTGCCACTTCTCGTCCTCGCCGGTCACCGCCCTGGCGCGGCCGTGCACGACGGCGCAGCGGTAGTTCATGGAGTGGTTGTTGAGCGAGCGGGCGTAGACGATCCCGTCGAGCAGCGTCACCGTGACGCACACGCCGGCGCCCTTCGCCGCTTCCCGCAGGTTGCCCGCGCCCGTCGAGCCGTGCAGGTAGAGGGTGTCGCCGTCGCGCCCGTAGCCGGTCGGCAGCACGACGGGGGAGCCGTCGAGCAGGAGCCCGAGGTGGCACACGAGCCCCGCGTCCAGCACCTCGTACAGCACCTCGCGGTCGAGGACGGCGCGGTTCTTCTTGCGGGTGAGGGTGGAGCGGGGTGTCGGGGACAGCGGGCGTGCGATCGTCATGCCCCCAGCCTCGCCGCGCCGAGTGGTACTTTTGAATGGCCAATCTCGGCCAAGACGAGGAGGCCACTTTGGGTTCCGGTGACACGGCGCTGCCGGTCACGCTCGACCGCTCGTCCGAGGTGCCCCTCGCCGTCCAGCTCGCCGACGCCCTGCGGGAGTCCGCCGCCTCCGGACATCTTCGCGGTGGTGACCGGCTGCCGTCCACCCGCGCCCTCGCGGGCAGGCTCGGCGTCAGCCGCACCGTCACCTCCGCCGCGTACGAGCAACTGCACGCCGAGGGCTGGATCGCCGGGCGGCACGGCTCCGGCACGTACGTCACCACGTCGCCACCCACCGGGCGGCCCGCGCGCACGGCGGTCGTGGCACGCGACGCCGTGCCGCCGGACCTGCTCGTGCTCACGCCGGGCGTGCCGTGGGCCGACGGTCTCGACCGGGCCGCGTGGCGGCGCGCCTGGCGGGCCGCCGCCGACGCGCCGCCCACCCTGTACGCGCCGCGCGGCGGGCTGCCGGAGTACCGCGCCGCCGTCGTCGAGCACCTGCTGCGCCACCGCGGGCTGGCCGCGGGCACCGAATCCGTGCTCGCGACGGGCGGCACGACGGCCGCCGTGGTGGAGCTGGCGAACGCCGTGCTGCGGCCCGGCGACGTCGTCGCCATGGAGGAACCGGGCTACCAGCGGGCCGTGCAGGCGTTCCGGCGGGCCGGGCTGACGGTGGTGCCCGTCGGGGTCGACTCGGAAGGGCTGCGGCCCGCCGAGGTCCCGGCGGGCGCGCGGGCGGTCTACTGCTCGCCCGCGCACCAGTACCCGATGGGCAGCCGGATGAGCGCCTCGCGCCGCGTCGAGCTCGTGGAACGGGCCAGGGCCGAGGACTTCCTGCTCATCGAGGACGACTACGACGGCGAGCTGCGCTACGACGTGGCCCCGCTGCCGCTGCTCGTGTCGCTGGCCCCGGACGTGGTGGCGCACCTGGGCACCACCAGCAAGATCCTCACCCCGGTGCTCGGCGCGGGCTGGATGGTCGCCCCGCCCTCGGTCACCTCCGCCGTGCTGGAGTACCGCGACGCCACCGGAACGCGGCCCTCGCCCGCGGGCCAGCGAGTGCTCGTGGAGCTGGCCCGCCACGGCGACCTCGGCAGGCACCTGCGCAGGCTGCGCCGGGAGCTGTCGGAGCGGCGGTCCCTGCTCGTGACCGCCCTGCGCGCGGCGGGGATCCGGGTGCTGGGCGACGACGCGGGCGCGCACCTCGTCGTCCCGCTGCCTTCGGCCGAGGACGAGCGGGCGCGGATCGCCGCGGGCCGCGAGCACGGGCTGCTCCTCGACGGACTGCGCAGGCACTTCACCGGGCCAGCCACGGCGCACGGGGTCACCGTCGGCTACGCGGGGTGCTCGCGGGAGGCGCTGCAGGGTGCGCTCGGGGTGCTCGTGGACCTGCTGTGGGGGCAGCGGGGGTAGGGTGGCCGCCCATGAGTAGCCGCAAGACACGAGTCGCCGTCGTGTTCGGGGGACGCAGCTCGGAGCACACCATTTCCTGCGTGTCCGCGGGCAGTGTGCTGGCGAACCTGGACCCGGACCGGTTCGAGGTCGTCCCGATCGGCATCACGCCGGCCGGGGGCTGGGTGCTCGGCACGAACGACCCGGAGCGGCTGCGCATCCGCGGTCGCGAGCTGCCCTCGGTGGAGGACGGCAAGGCGCTCGTGCTGGCAGGCGACCCCACCCGGCGGGAGCTCATCTCCGTCGAGCAGGGCGAGGCCGTCGAGCTGCTGGGCGGCGTCGACGTCGTCTTCCCCGTGCTGCACGGCGCGTTCGGCGAGGACGGCACCATCCAGGGCATGCTGGAGATGGCAGGCCTGCCGTACGTGGGCGCGGGCGTGCTCGCCAGCTCCGCCGCGATGGACAAGGAGTTCGCGAAGAAGCTGCTGGCCGCCGAGGGGCTGCCGGTGGGCTCCTACGCCGCGCTCCGGCGTGGACAGTCCACTCTGGACGAGGCCGACCGGCGGCGGCTCGGCCTGCCGGTGTTCGTCAAGCCGGCCAGGGCCGGATCGTCGGTCGGCATCAGCAAGGTCACCGACTGGGCCGACCTCGACGACGCCATCGCGCTGGCGCGTGAGACCGATCCGAAGGTCCTCATCGAGGCCGCTGTCACCGGCCGCGAGGTCGAGTGCGGGGTGCTGGAGTTCCCGGACGGGCGCGTCGAGGCGTCGCTGCCCGCCGAGATCCGCGTGCTCAGCGCCGACCCGGACGCCTGGTACGACTTCGAGACCAAGTACCTGGGTGAGGACGCGGAACTGGACATCCCCGCCAAACTGGACGACTCCGTCACCGAGCGGCTGCGGGAGTGCGCGGTCCGGGCCTTCGCCGCGCTGGACTGCCAGGGCCTCGCGCGGGTCGACTTCTTCGTCGGCGCGAACGGCGAGCTCACCATCAACGAGGTGAACACCATGCCGGGGTTCACCTCGACGTCGGCCTACCCGAAGATGTGGTCGGTCACCGGCGTCGACTACCCGACCCTGCTGACCACGCTCGTCGACACGGCGCTGGCCCGCGGCACCGGGCTGCGCTGATCCGGCCGATCCGGCTGATCCAGCTCATCCGGCCTGACGCGCCGCGTCAGTCGAACCGCGGCTCCACCGGTTCCAGTGTCGCGGACACGGTGTCCGAGACGGCCTGCAACGGCCCCGTCCCGGTGCCGTCGGGCACGGTGAGCGCCACGTAGACCTCCCGGTCCACGACGTACCAGGTCGCCGTGCCCTCGCCGGGCACAGGGAGCCACCGGACGTCGTTGACCTCCCGCAGCGATGCCGTGCGGGTCAGCTCGGGCGGGCGGTCCAGCCCGCAGCGCAGCACCACCGGGCGTTCCCCGCCCCACGCGACGGTCGCGGGCGGTGCGGGTTCGGCCAGCTCGCGCCGCTGCAGCCGCTCGCCGGACGACTCCAGCGCCTGCGGCACCGCCTCGACGAGCCTGTCGCAGTGTGGCGTGTCGGACTGGGGCGCGGGCACGGCGACGAGCGCGAGCGGCCCGCCGTCCGAGCCGGGGGAGTCCTCCGGCCCGGCCGTCAGCCCCAGGACGGCGACGACGACGGCCAGCGCGACGGCGAGGGCGGCCGCGACGACGAGCAGGGAGCGCGGCGGGGCGCCGGTGTCGGTCGGGCCGGTCTCCATGTCCCCACTACAGCACAGGCCTACAGGTGGACCACCGGGCAGGTCAGCGTGCGCGTGATGCCCTCCACGTTCTGTACCTTCGCGACCACGAGCTGACCGAGCTGGTCGACGTTGTCGGCGGCGGCACGGACGATGACGTCGTAGGGGCCGGTGACATCCTCGGAGCTGGTGACGCCGGGGATGCCTGCGATCTCGGCCGCGACGGAGGCAGCCTTGCCGACCTCGGTCTGGATGAGGATGTATGCGTGGACCACGGCGCGCCCCTTCGTCTGGATCGATCGGCTCAGGATAGGAACGTTGGCAGCAACGTACCGCAGTCGGGCAAAGATCGGACATCCGAGTGTCGGTGGTGCGGGCAGGGGCGGACCGGAGGTGTGCAGTGGCCGACAGAACCACGCCCGGTGGGGACACCGTGGCAGGGATCGGCGAGTTCGGGCTGATCGGCGCGATGACGGAGGGCCGGGCACAGCCGTCCACGACGCTGCTCGGGCCCGGTGACGACGCGGCGGTGGTCGCCGCGCCCGACGGCCGGGTGGTGGCGACCACCGACGTCCTGGTGCAGAACGTGCACTTCCGCTTCGGCTGGTCCAGCCCGGCCCACGTGGGCCGCAAGGCGGTGGCGGTGAACCTCGCCGACATCGCCGCGATGGGAGCCGTGCCCACGTCGGTGCTCGTGGGGCTCGCGTGCCCACCGGACACCGAGACCTCCGTCGTCACCCAGCTGGTCGACGGCATGTGGGAGGAGGCGGCGCGGGCCAGGGTCGGCATCGTCGGCGGGGACGTGGTGCGCGCCGAGGAGCTGGTGCTCAGCATCACGGCGCTGGGCGACCTGGGCGGCCGCCCGCCCGTCACGCGCTCCGGGGCAAGGCCGGGCGATGTCGTCGCCGTGTGCGGGCGGCTCGGCTGGGCCGCCGCCGGGCTCGCCGTGCTCGGGCGCGGCTTCCGCTCGCCGGTCGGCGTCGTGAACGCGCAGCGATCCCCCGAACCGCCGTACGCCGCGGGGCCCGCCGCCGCGATCGCGGGCGCCACCGCGATGATCGACGTCTCGGACGGGCTGCTCGCCGACCTCGGGCACCTCGCCCTCGCCTCCGGCGTGGGCATCGACGTCCAGACCGACCGGCTGACGCTGGACCAGAAACTGGTGGACGTGGGCACCGCGCTCGGCGCCGACCCGATGCGGTGGGTGCTCACCGGTGGCGAGGATCATGCGCTGGCGGCGACGTTCCCCTCGTACACGGATCTGCCCGAGGGCTGGACCCGGATCGGCACCGTGCTGCTGCCCGACACCGGCGTGACGGTGGACGGCAGGCCGTACGACGGCGAAACCGGTTGGGAGCACTGGCGCTGACCGTGTTTCATGGGCCCGTGGACATTCGCGTTGCCGCCTTCGACGACCCCGACGCCCGGAAGCTGATCGACGCCGTGCAGCAGGAGTACGTGCGCCGCTACGGCGATCCGGACGTGACCCCGGTCGACCCTGCCGAGTTCGCGCCCCCGAACGGGCTGTTCCTGCTCGGTTACGTCGACGGCGCGCCGGTGGCCAGCGGTGGCTGGCGAGCCCACGACGGCGACGAGGAGCCCGAGTTCCGGCCCGGTGACGCGGAGCTGAAGCGGATGTACGTCGTCGACGCGATGCGTGGCCGGGGGCTCGCCCGCGCGATGCTGGCCGAGCTGGAGCGGACGGCGAAGGACGCGGGGCGCACCCGGCTGGTCCTGGAGACGGGCACCCGGCAGCCGGAGGCCATCGCGCTCTACCGTTCCTCCGGTTACACCGACATTCCCAAGTTCGGGGTCTACCGGCACACTCCGGAGAGCATCTGCCTGGCGAAGGAGCTGTAGGAGCGGCACATGGCGATCTACGCGCTCGGTGAGCTGGAGCCCAGCATCCACCCGGACGCCTACGTCCACCCGGACGCGACGGTGATCGGGGACGTGCGCATCGCCGCCGAGGCGTCGGTGTGGCCGCAGACCGTGCTGCGCGGCGACCACGGCTACATCGAGCTCGGCGAGCGGTCCAACGTGCAGGACGGCTGCGTGCTGCACTGCACCGAGCGGCATCCGACCGTGCTCGGCGCGGGCTCGGCCATCGGCCACGCGGTGCACGTCGAGGGCGCCACGATCGGCAGCGGCTGCCTCATCGCGTCGGGGGCCGTGGTGCTCAACGGCACCGTCGTCGAGGACGGGGGCATGGTCGGCGCCGGGGCCGTGCTGTCCTACGGCGCGCACGTCCCTGGCGGGCACATCGCGCTCGGCGTGCCCGCGAAGACCCGCCCGAACACCTCGTTCGGGCCGGAACAGATCGCGGCCGTGGTGGACGGTTACGTGCGGCGCGCAAAGCGGTTCCGGGCCGAGCTTCGCCGCCTCGACCGGCCGCGCTAGAGTCGCGGGCCGTGACCGCACGACCGCTGCCCGAGATCGTCGAGTCAGGCTGGGCGAAAGCCCTCGAGCCCGTCGCGGACCGCATCACCGCCATGGGGGAGTTCCTGCGTGCGGAGGTCGCGGCCGGGCGCCGCTACCTGCCGTCCGGCGACAACATCCTGCGTGCCTTCCAGCAGCCGTTCGACGACGTCCGCGTGCTGATCGTCGGCCAGGACCCGTACCCGACGCCGGGGCATCCGATCGGGTTGTGCTTCGCGGTGGCGCCCGACGTCCGGCCGCTGCCGAAGAGCCTGGTGAACATCTACCAGGAGTACTGCGACGACCTGGGCCACCCGATGCCGTCGAACGGCGACCTCACGCCGTGGACCCGGCAGGGCGTGCTGCTGCTCAACCGGGCCCTCACCGTGCAGCCCGGTAAGCCCAACTCGCACCAGGGCAAGGGCTGGGAGGAGATCACCGAGCAGGCCATCCGGGCGCTCGCCGCGCGCGAGGCGCCCCTGGTCGCGATCCTGTGGGGCAGCAACGCCCGCAAGCTCAAGCCACTGCTGGGCGACGTGCCGTGCCTGGAGTCGGTGCACCCGAGCCCGCTGTCCGCGCACAACGGCTTCTTCGGCTCCCGCCCGTTCAGCAGGGCCAACGAGCTCCTGGAACGGCAGGGCTCGGGGCCGATCGACTGGAAGCTGCCGTAACCGCTGGTCGCCGCTCGTGAGTGCGCAACGTGGTTCTTACCACGTTCCGCACTCACGAGCCCGTACGCACGAAAACGGCCCGGTGAGACTCACCGGGCCGCTCGCAGCGCTGGGGGTGGCTCAGCCGCGGACGACCTTGCCCGCCTTCAGGCACGAGGTGCACACGTTGAGGCGCTTCTTCTGGGAAAGCCCGATCCGCGCGTGCACGGTCTGGATGTTCGGGTTCCACCGGCGGTTGGTACGCCGGTGGGAGTGCGAGACCGACTTGCCGAAGCCCGGCCCCTTGCCACAGACGTCGCACACGGCAGCCACGTCGAACACTCCTCGAGAAATAGGGAAACCGATCGACCCGGCGGTGCCGGGCAACTCGAACAGGGTAGCCGGTGCGCTCCCGGCCGCCGAAGCCGGGTCGCTACGCTCGGTCCGACGCCCTGAACCGCTACGGAGGATACGTGGTGCGCGCCCTGGACGCGGCAGCCGTACGCGCGTGGGCCGCCGCGTGCGTGCACAGCCTGGAGGCGCTGCGCGCGGACATCGACGGCATCAACGTCTACCCGGTCGCCGACTCGGACACCGGCTCCAACCTGCTGCACACCCTCACCGGGGCCCGCGACGCGCTCGAGGCCGACCGGGACGCGGCGGGCGCCGGTCCCGCGCTGGCCACGCTGGCCAGGGGCGCGGTCCTCGCCGCGAGGGGAAACTCCGGGGTGATCCTCTCGCAGGTGCTGCGCGGGATCGCCGAGGTGGCGGGTGACCAGGCCGAACTCGACGGGACCGCGCTGGCCGCCGCGCTGGTCCGGGCGGACGTCGTGGCCACCGACGCCGTCGCCCGCCCGGTCGCGGGCACGATGCTGAGCGTGCTGCACGCGGTCGCCACCACCGTCGGCACCGCGGGAACCGGACCCGCCTCGGCCGACGCGGGCACGGTCGCCGCGCAGGCGGCGAAGGCGGCCGCGGAAGCCCTCGACGAGACCCCCAACCAGCTGGCCGCGCTCGCCGTGGCCGGGGTGGTGGACGCGGGTGGGCGCGGGGTGGTGGCCGTGCTCGACGCGCTGGTGGGCGTGCTGCACGGGACCGAGCCGGAACCCGCCCGGACGCTGCGCGCGGGCGCCGCGCCCGTCCCACCGCAGCCGCGCGCGTGGGAGGTGATGTACCTGCTGGAGGGCGCCGAGGAGGCGGCCCTGCCCGCCCTGCGCCGCGCCCTGTCCGCGCTCGGGGACAGCGTCACCGTCGCCGGCGACGGTGCGGGCAACCACGCGGTGCACGTCCACTGCGGCGACATCGGCGCGGCGCTGGAGGCCGGGCTCGCGCACGGCAGGCCCCACCGGGTCCGGGTGGAGCCGTTGATGACGCCGGTGCCCGAGGACACGGGCGCGGCGAGGGACAACCGCGCCGTCGTCGCCGTCGTCCGCGGCGCCGACCTGGCCGAGCTCATCAGCGCCGAGGGGGTTCCGGTGCTCGCGGTGGAGGCCGGTGCCGAGCCGACGGCGGAGGAACTGCTCGGCCTGGTCACCGAGACCGCCGCGGCACACGTGACGGTGCTGCCGGGCGACGTCCGGCTCACCGGCGCCGCGGAACGCGTCGCGGGGCACGCGGTGCTGGAGGACCGCGACGTGGTGGTGGTGCCGTGCGCGTCGCCCGTGCAGGTGCTGGCCGCGCTCGCCGTGCACGACCCGGACCGCAGGGTCAACGACGACGTGGTGGCGATGGCCGAGGCCGCCGCGGCCACCCGCAGGGCCGAGCTCGTGGTGGCCGGGGAGGAGTCGATCACCTGGGTCGGCCGGGCACAGGCTGGCGACCTGGTGGGGCTCGTCGACGGCGAGGCGGTGCTGATCGTGCCGGCCTCCGCCGCGTCGGCGGTCGAGACGGCGGCCCTGGACGTGCTCGAACGGCTGCTCGCGGTCGGCGGCGAGCTGGTCACGGTGCTCACCGGCCGGGAGGCGCCCGACGGCATCGGCGAGGTGCTCGCGGAGCGCCTGCGGGCCGACCACCCCGAAGTCGAACTGGTGTGCTATCCCGGAGGGCAGAGCGAGGCGCTGCTGCTGATGGGGGTGGAGTGACGATGGCCACGATGCGGGACCCGCTGCGCCCCCTGCTCGGGAAGCGCAGCGCGGACGCGCTGGAGAAGTCGCTCGGCATCGGGACGGTCGGCGAGCTGCTGCGGCACTACCCGCGCCGCTACGCCAAGCGGGGCGAGCTCACCGACATCGCCGGGCTGGAGCTCGGTGAGCATGCCACGGTGCTGGCCCGCGTCGAGCACGTGACCAGGAAGCCGATGCGCGCTCGCAAGGGGCACATCCTCGAGGTGGTCATCACCGACGGGCACCGCAGGCTCAACTGCGCGTTCTTCGGCAACCAGGCGTGGCGCGAGCGGGAGCTGCGGCCGGGCCGCACGGGCCTGTTCGCCGGGAAGGTCAACGCGTTCCGCAACACCCTGCAGCTGGCCAACCCGGAGTACGAGCTGCTCGACCCCGAGGGCGACGAACTGTCCACGATGGACAGCTTCCTGGCGGAGATCATCCCGGTCTACCCGGCGGCCGCGGGCGTGCAGTCCTGGACCATCGGCAAGTGCGTGCGGCAGGTGCTCGACCTGCTCGACCCCCAGGAGGACCCGCTGCCGGGACAGCTGCGCGAGCGTCACCGGCTGGCCGATCTCGACGCCGCGCTGCGCGGCATCCACCGCCCGGACAGCTGGGAGGCGCTCGACGCGGCCAGGGCGCGGCTGAAGTGGGACGAGGCCATGGCGGTGCAGCTGATCTTCGCGCAGCGCCGGTACTCCACCGTGTCGCGGCCCGCGCCCGCCTGCCCGCCGCGCGAGGGCGGTATCGGCGACGCCTTCGACGCGCGGCTGCCGTTCGACCTCACCGGGGGCCAGCGCGAGGTGGGCGACCGCATCGCCGCCGACCTCGCGGGTGAGCACCCGATGAACCGGCTGCTGCAGGGCGAGGTCGGCAGCGGCAAGACGGTCGTCGCGCTGCGGGCGATGCTGCAGGCGGTGGACGCGGGCAGGCAGGCGGCCATGCTCGCGCCCACCGAGGTGCTCGCCGCGCAGCACGCGCGTTCGCTGCGCGAACTGCTCGGCGACCTGGCGATGGCGGGGGAGCTGGGCGGCGCGGAGAACGCGACGCGGGTCGCGCTGCTCACCGGGTCGATGCCGGCGAAGGAGCGCAAGCAGGCGCTGCTCGACGCCGCGAGCGGTGCCGCCGGGATCGTCGTCGGCACACACGCGCTGATCCAGGAGCACGTCACGTTCGCCGACCTCGCACTCGTGGTGGTCGACGAACAGCACCGGTTCGGCGTGGAGCAGCGGGACGCGCTGCGGTCGCGGGCGGCGGAGGGCAAGAGCCCGCACGTGCTGGTGATGACGGCGACGCCCATCCCGCGCACGGTGGCGATGACCGTGTACGGCGACCTGGAGACCTCGTCGCTGCGCGAGCTGCCCGCGGGGCGCTCGCCGATCTCGACCACGGTGGTGCCGGTGGCCGAGAAGCCCGCATGGCTGGAGCGCGTGTGGCAGCGCCTCGTCGAGGAGGCGGGCAAGGGGCACCAGGCCTACGTGGTGTGCCCGCGGATCGGGGACGAGCCGCCCGCGGACAAGTCGGACCGGCGCCCCGCCGTCGCCGTGCTGGACCTGGCGCCGCAGCTGGCGGAGGGGCCGCTCGCCGGGCTGCGCGTGGGGGTGCTGCACGGCAGGCTGCCGAGCGACGAGAAGGACTCCGTGATGCGGGCGTTCGCGGCGGGGGAGCTGGACGTGCTCGTGGCCACGACGGTCATCGAGGTCGGCGTCAACGTGCCGAACGCGACCGCCATGGTGATCATGGACGCGGACCGGTTCGGGGTGAGCCAGCTGCACCAGCTGCGCGGGCGGGTCGGCCGCGGCCAGGTGCCCGGCCTGTGCCTGCTGGTCACCGAGGCGCTCGACGGGACGAGCACCCGCGCGCGGCTGTCGGCCGTGGAGTCCACACTGGACGGATTCGAGCTGTCCCGGCTCGATCTCGAGCTGCGGCGCGAGGGCGACGTCCTCGGTGCGGCGCAGTCCGGCAAGCGCTCCGGGCTGAAGTTGTTGTCGCTGCTGGAGGACGAGGACGTGATCGCGCGGGCACGCACGGTGGCGCAGCAGATCGTCGAGTCCGATCCGCGGCTGACGGACCACCCGGGGCTGGCCCACCTGGTCTCCGAGGTGATCGACGACGAGAGCGCGGAGTACCTGGCGAAGGCCTGATGGCCGCACTCCGCGGTCAGTCAACAACGTTGCGCTGAACTGTCGTGTTCTCGTAACCGAAATGTTGTGGCGCAGATCAAAGTCTGTGGATTCGCGGCGGCGCCGGGGCGCATAGTTCCCCCACCCCCGACCCCGCGCGTGCCCGTGGATCCCCCGCCGCGGCGCGCGCCGACACTGATGGAGACGCACATGGATGCGCGTCGTCCTGCGTTGCTGTGCCTCGTGTTCCTCCTCGTGGCCACGTTCGGCGCCCCGTTCGCCGCCGCGCGGCAGAACGAGGACTCGCCGGCGGACCGGATCGCGGCCGCCGAATCCGACCTGGCAGCCGCGCAGACCCGGCTCGCCGCCACCTACCAGCGGTTCACCGCGGCGGAACGGCGGCACCACACGATGACCAGGCGGGCCGAGGCCGCGCGCGAGGCCGCCCGGCGCGCGGGCGAGCAGGCCCGGGCCGCCGCCGCCCGCGTCCAGCGGGTGCGGCAGGAGGTCGACGAGTTCGCCGCCGCCAGCTACCGGCAGGGCAGCGTGGTCGGCTCGGTCATCTCCTACCTCGGCTCCGACAGCCCGACCGACTTCCTCGCGCGCGCCTCGATGCTCAACGCCCTCGGTGGCAGGCAGCTGGACGTGCTGCAGGACATGCGCCGCGCGGTGGACCGGAAAGCCGCGCTCGACCGGGCCGCGCGGGCGGCCCTCGGCCGGGCCGACGCCGACCGGCGCGCGGCGGGCGAGGCCAGGTCCGCCGCCGAACGGGCCTACCGCGCCGCCGTCCGGCAGCGCGACGCCGCGCGGCGGGAGACCGACGAGCTCCTCGCCAGGAAGCGGGAACTGCAGGCGCCGCGGCAGGCGGAGGCGGCAGGCGCACCGGCGCCGGCCCCGGTGAGCGCCTCCGGCGTGGTCCGGCCGACGACGGGCAGGTTCACCTCGGGATACGGTCCGCGCGGCGGCACGATCCACTACGGCATCGACATCGCCAACAGCATCGGCACGCCGATCGTGTCGGCCATGGCAGGCGAGGTGATCTCGTCCGGGCCCGCGAGCGGGTTCGGGCTGTGGGTGCGCGTCCGCCACGACAACGGGCTGATCACCGTCTACGGCCACATCAACGAGTCGCTGGTGTCCGTCGGCCAGCGCGTGTCGGCGGGGCAGCGGATCGCCACGATGGGCAACCGCGGCCAGTCGACCGGGCCGCACCTGCACTTCGAGGTCCACCAGGGCGGGCACAAGATCGACCCGCTGGTGTGGTTACGGAGCAACGGAGTGGCCATCTGACGGGGCTCGTGAGTGAGAAACGTGGTAAGAACGACGTTTTTCACTCACGAGTGGTAGTCGGCCTGCGAGAACCGCCACGGGCGGGTAGACGGACCCCATGGCACTTCGACCGGCCCGGTTCCCGCACCTCGTCCTGGCCACCTGCGTCGCGGCGGTCGCGGCACTGGTCACCGCGGCGCCCGCGCACGCGCGGGAAGGTGAGCAGGCCGACCCGCCGAACTGGGGGCTCGACCGCATCGACCAGCGGGAGGGCCTCGACCAGCGCTACCGGTACCCCGCCGACGCCGCGAACGTGACCGTGTACGTCATCGACAGCGGTGTGGACGGCACCCACCCCGACTTCGAGGGGCGGGTCTGGCGCGGCCGGGACTTCGTCGACGGCGACGACTACGCCCGCGACACGAACGGGCACGGCACCGGCCTCGCCGGGATCGTCGGTGGCGAGGCGCACGGCGTCGCGAAGGGCGTGACGATCGTGCCCGTCCGCGTGGTGGACGCCGAGGGCGGCGGCAACGGCCTCACCGTCGTCGCGGGTATCGACTGGGTGGCCAACCACGCACGGCAGCCCGCCGTCGCGCTGCTCGGCATCGGCGGACCCGCGGGGGAGGCCGTGGACAGCGCCGCGCGCGGGCTGGCCGAGAAGATGCCCGTCGTCGTGCCCGCGGGCGGCGCGGGCGGCGAGGCGGGCCAGTTCTCCCCCGGCCGCGTGCCGGAGGTGCTGACCGTCGCGGCGAGCGACCGGGCGGACCGCCCGACGGAGACGTCGAACTTCGGGCCCGCGGTCGACCTCTACGCCCCCGGCGCCGGTATCCGCGTGCCCGGCCTCGGCGGCGGCACGTTCGAGCTGACCGGTACGTCCGCCGCCGCGGCGCACGTGGCCGGGGTCGCCGCCGTGTACCGGTCGCTGCACCCGGAGGCCACCCCGGCCCAGACCGTCGCCGCGCTGACCGGTGGCGCCATCGAGGGCATCCTGGAAGGGGTACCGGAGAACACCGCGAATCGCCTGCTCCACAGTCCGCCGGACAGTGGGGAGTGAGGTCCAGCACTTGGGACGGAACTCCCGTGGAGCGGGAGGCACGCGGTAACGTGCCCACGCCACCGATCCGCACAAAGGGAAGGACCGGGCATGTTCCGCAAGGTGCTCGTCGCCAATCGTGGTGAGATCGCCATCCGAGCGTTCCGCGCGGCCTACGAACTGGGAGCCGGAACGATCGCCGTGTTCCCGCACGAGGACCGCAACTCGCTGCACCGACTGAAGGCCGACGAGGCTTACGAGATCGGCGAGCAGGGCCACCCCGTGCGCGCCTACCTCTCGGTCGAGGAGATCGTGCACGCCGCCCGCCAGGCCGGGGCCGACGCCGTGTACCCCGGCTACGGGTTCCTCTCCGAGAACCCGGACCTGGCGCGGGCCTGCGAGGAGGCAGGGATCACGTTCGTCGGGCCCAGTGCCGACATCCTCGAACTGACCGGTAACAAGGCCAGGGCCGTGGCCGCCGCCCGGGAGGCGGGCGTGCCCGTGCTCGGCTCGTCCGCTCCCTCGTCCGATGTGGACACGCTCGCCGCGGCCGCCGAGGAACTCGGCTTCCCCGTCTTCGTCAAGGCGGTCGCCGGTGGTGGCGGCCGGGGCATGCGCCGGGTGGAGAACCCCGCGAACCTGCGCGAGGCGATCGAGGCCGCGTCCCGCGAGGCGGAGTCCGCGTTCGGCGACCCCACGGTGTTCCTGGAGAAGGCCGTCGTGGAGCCGAGGCACATCGAGGTGCAGATCCTGGCCGACGGGCAGGGAAACGTGATGCACCTGTACGAACGGGACTGCTCCGTCCAGCGCAGGCACCAGAAGGTGATCGAGCTGGCGCCCGCCCCGAACCTCGACCCGGAACTGCGCGAACGGATCTGCGCCGACGCCGTGCGGTTCGCCCGGCAGATCGGCTACCGCAACGCGGGCACGGTCGAGTTCCTGCTCGACCGCGACGGCAACCACGTCTTCATCGAGATGAACCCCCGCATCCAGGTCGAGCACACGGTCACCGAGGAGGTCACCGACGTCGACCTGGTGCAGTCGCAGCTGCGGATCGCGGCCGGCGAGACGCTGTCCGACCTGGAACTGTCGCAGGAGAAGGTCTACCTGCGCGGCGCCGCGCTGCAGTGCCGCATCACCACCGAGGACCCGGCCAACGGCTTCCGGCCGGACACCGGGATGATCAGCGCCTACCGCTCGCCGGGCGGCTCGGGCATCCGGCTCGACGGCGGCACCGCGTTCGCGGGCACCGAGATCAGCGCGCACTTCGACTCGATGCTGGTGAAGCTCACCTGCCGCGGCCGGGACTTCAAGACCGCCGTGGGCCGTGCCCGCCGCGCCCTCGCCGAGTTCCGCATCCGGGGTGTGGCGACCAACATCCCGTTCCTGCAGGCGGTGCTCGACGACCAGGACTTCCAGGCGGGCCGGGTCACCACCGCGTTCATCGAGGAGCGCCCGCACCTGCTCACCGCGCGGCACTCGGCCGACCGTGGCACCCGGCTGCTGACCTACCTCGCCGACGTGACGGTCAACAAGCCGCACGGGGAGCGGCCGCACCTCATCAACCCCGAGTCGAAGCTGCCCGCGCTGCCGCCGACCGACCCGCCAGCCGGGTCCAAGCAGAAGCTGACCGAGCTCGGCCCCGAGGGCTTCGCCCGCTGGCTGCGGTCGGCGCCGCACATCGGCGTCACCGACACGACGTTCCGCGACGCGCACCAGTCGCTGCTGGCCACCCGGGTGCGCACCAAGGACCTGCTGGCGATCGCGCCCGTGGTCGCGCGCACCGTGCCGGAGCTGCTGTCGGTGGAGTGCTGGGGCGGCGCGACCTACGACGTCGCGCTGCGCTTCCTCGCCGAGGACCCGTGGGAGCGGCTCGCCGCCCTGCGCGAGGCGATGCCGAACATCTGCCTGCAGATGCTGCTGCGGGGCCGCAACACCGTCGGCTACACGCCCTACCCGACGGAGGTGACCGACGCGTTCGTCGAGGAGGCGACCGCGACCGGCATCGACATCTTCCGGATCTTCGACGCCCTCAACGACATCGAGCAGATGCGGCCCGCGATCGACGCCGTGCGCGCCACCGGCAAGGCCGTCGCGGAGGTCGCCCTGTGCTACACCTCCGACCTGTCCGATCCGGCGGAGAACATCTACACGCTCGACTACTACCTCAAGCTGGCCGAGCAGATCGTCGGCGCGGGCGCGCACGTGCTGGCGATCAAGGACATGGCCGGGCTGCTGCGGGCACCGGCGGCGGAGAAGCTGGTGACCGCGTTGCGCCGGGAGTTCGACCTGCCGGTGCACATCCACACGCACGACACGGCGGGCGGCCAGCTCGGCACCTACCTGTCGGCCATCAGGGCGGGCGCGGACGCCGTCGACGGCGCGGTCGCCTCCATGGCGGGCACCACGTCCCAGCCGTCGCTGTCGGCGATCGTCGCGGCCACCGACCACTCCGACCGGCCCACCGGCCTCGACCTGCAGGCGATCGGGGAGCTGGAGCCGTACTGGGAGATCGTGCGCAAGATCTACGCGCCGTTCGAGGCGGGACTGGCGTCGCCGACCGGGCGGGTGTACCACCACGAGATCCCCGGCGGGCAGCTGTCCAACCTGCGCACGCAGGCGCGGGCGCTCGGGCTCGGCGACCGGTTCGAGGACATCGAGGCCATGTACGCCGCGGCCGACCGCATTCTCGGTCACCTGGTGAAGGTGACGCCGTCGTCCAAGGTGGTCGGCGACCTGGCGCTGCACCTCGTCGGTGCGGGCGTGTCGCCGGAGGAGTTCGAGGCCGAGCCCGGCAAGTACGACATCCCCGACTCCGTCATCGGGTTCCTGCGCGGCGAGCTCGGCGACCCGCCGGGCGGCTGGCCCGAGCCGTTCCGCACCAAGGCGCTGGAGGGCAGGGCCGAGGCCAGGCCGGTGGCCGAGCTGTCCGAACAGGACCGTCAGGACCTCGCGGCCGACCGCAGGGCCGCGCTCAACCGGCTGCTGTTCCCCGGGCCCACCGAGGAGTTCGAGGCGCACCGTGAGGCCTACGGCGACACCAGCGTGCTGCCGAGCAAGGACTTCTTCTACGGCCTGCGCCCTGGCGAGGAGTACGCCGTGGACCTCGAGCCGGGTGTGCGGCTGCTCATCGAGCTGGAAGCCATCGGCGAGGCCGACGAGCGCGGCGTGCGCACGGTGATGGCCACGCTGAACGGGCAGTTGCGGCCGATCCAGGTGCGCGACCGGTCGGTGGCCTCGGACCTGCCCGCGAAGGAGAAGGCGGACAAGAACAACCCGAAGCACGTGGCGGCCCCGTTCGCCGGTGTCGTGACGACCTCGGTGGCGGAGGGCGACACCGTCGAGGCGGGCGAGACCGTCGCCACCATCGAGGCGATGAAGATGGAGGCCGCGATCACCGCGCAGGTGGGCGGCACCGTGCAGCGGCTGGCCATCAACTCCGTGCAGCAGGTGGAGGGCGGCGACCTCCTGGTCGTCCTGGACTAGCTGACCCACGGTCCGTGTGGGCAGTGAAGGCCACCTTCACTGCGTTCGACGCAGTGAAGGTGGCCTTCACTGCCGGTAGGGTGGGGGCGTGCGGATTCATGCTGTGCCGCAGCGGCAGGGGGCACTGACCCCCCACGCCGGACGGCTCGTCCGGGGCTGCGAGGTGCTCGCGGAGCTGGCGGGCGAGGTGCTCGGCCTGCCGGTGGACACCGTTCCCGTCGACGCGGAAACGTCGTCCACAGTGGACGGCATCGCGAACAGGGACGCGCTGGTGCGCAACCGGTCCGCCCAGCTCGCCGCCCTGGAGGCGCCCGAGGGCAAGGTGCTCACCATCGGCGGGGACTGCGCGGTGGACCTGGTGCCGGTGGGGGTCGCCCGGTTCCGCTACGGCGAGGGGCTCGGGGCGGTCTGGTTCGACGCGCACGCCGACCTGAACACCGTCGCGAGTTCCCCGTCCGGGGCGTACCACGGCATGGTGCTGCGCTCGCTGTTCGGCGAGGGCGATCCCGACTTCGCCGCCGCGCCCGCGCTGACGCCGGGTCGCGCCGTCCTGGTGGGCACCAGGGCGTTCGACCCCGAGGAGGCACGAGCCGTCGAGTCCGGGCTGGCCGGGCACGTGCCGGTGGCCGAGGCGGATCCCGGGCGCGTCCGGGACGCCGTGCGCGCCACCGGCGCCCGAGCCCTGTCGGTCCACGTGGACCTCGACGTGCTCGACCCCGGCGAGTTCGGCGCCACCGACTACCCGGAACCCGGCGGCCTCGGCATCGCCGCGCTCGCCGCCGCCCTCGACGGGCTCGCCGCGCTGGACGGCGTCGAGGTGGTGGGCGCGTGCGTGGCCGAGTGCGTCGCGGAGGACATGGACCAGGTGCGGCCGCTGGAGCCGGTGCTGGCCGCGCTGGGCAGGCTGCTCAGGGCCTGAGGGACCGGGTGCCGATCAGCGCCTCGATGCCGTCGAGGACGCGGTCGAGCCCGAAGTCGAAGTCCTCGTTCTCGTCGCCGGACTCCTCGTCGAGCACCCCGGTGTCGATCACCGCGTGCAGGGCGGGGAACCGGGCCCGGTCGGCGACGGCGGCCAGCCGCTTGCCGTAGCCGTCGAGCCGGGTCTCCGCGGGCTGTCCCGCCGCCTCCATCGCCTCGACGATCTGCGACTCGATGAGCACGTTGCTGCGCACGAAGCCGGTCACCAGTAGCAGGACCCCCATCCGCTCGCCCGCGTCGAGTCCGGTCCCCTCCACGCAGCGCAGCGCGCGGTCCATCCAGGCCACGGCGTTGGGCGTGGTCGGGGGCCCGCTGATCGGGATCTGCAGGATCCACCGGCGTGCCCGCAGGCCGTCCCGTTCCGCGCGGGCCCACCGGGCGAGGGCGCTCCGCCAGTCCTCGCCGGGCAGGGGAACGTCCGGCGGCGGCCCGTACGCCGCGTCGGCCGCCAGCGTGAGCAGCTCGTCCTTGGTCGCCACGTAGCGGTACAGGGACATCGGCGCGGCTCCCAGTTCGGTCGCCACACGGCCCATCGACACCGCCCGCAGCCCCTCGGCGTCCGCGACCGCGATCGCCGTGGCGATGATGCGGTCGAGGCTCAGGCCGCGCTTGGGCCCCTTGTTCGGCTGCTCCCGCACGCCCCACGCCAGCTCGAAGCTCGCGGGCAGTCCCGTGCCGGTCCGCTGGTCCATCGAGTGCGTCGCCTCCCGCTCTCCCTCGGTTGACACGCATTCTACTTCTGCGTATAAGTTACGCAGTACAAAAACTGCGTAAGTGATACGCAGAAAGTGAGGGGATCCCATGACCACCGACCTGGCCATCGAGGTGGCCGGACTGCGCAAGTCCTTCGGCGAGCTGAGCGTGCTCTCCGGAGTCGAGTTCGGGGTGGCCCGCGGCAGCGTGTTCGCCCTGCTCGGGCCGAACGGCTCCGGCAAGACGACCACCGTGCGCATCCTGGCCACGCTCATCCGCGCCGACGCGGGCCACGCGCGCATCGACGGGCTCGACCTCGTGCGCGACCGGCACCGGGTACGCCGCCGGATCAGCCTCACCGGGCAGTACGCCGCCATCGACGGGCTGCAGACGGGGGAGGAGAACCTGCGGATGATGGCGCGGCTGTGCGGGCTACGCGGGGGCTGGGCGCGGCAGCGGGCCGCGGAGCTGCTGGAGCGGTTCGACCTCACCGGCGCGGGGAACAGGCTCGTCCGTACCTACTCCGGCGGCATGCGCAGGCGCCTCGACCTGGCCGCGAGCCTCGTCGGGCAACCGTCGGTCATCTTCCTCGACGAGCCGACCACGGGCCTCGACGTGCGCAGCAGGCAGGCCATGTGGGAGGTGGTCACCAGCCTGACCGACTCGGGGGTGACCGTGTTCCTCACCACGCAGTACCTGGAGGAGGCCGACCGGCTCGCCGACCGCGTCGCGGTGCTCGACGGCGGCCGGGTGCTCGCGGAGGGCACCGCGGACGAGCTCAAGGAGCGGGTGGCCGGTCAGCTGCTCGACCTCGTGACGGTGGACTCGGCGGCGTTCGCGGCCGTGACGCGTGCGCTGGGGGACCGCGCCGTGGCCCTCGACCGCGCGGCGCTGTCCGTCGCCGTGCCCACCGACGGCACCGCCGCGCACGTGCGCACGCTGCTCGACGAGCTGGACCCCGGACGCCAGCTGCTGCGGCGGTTCTCGATCCGCACGGCGACGCTCGACGACGCCTTCATCGCCCTCACCGGCCACACCGCGACCACCCCCCAGCCCGAGAAGGAGTCCGCCCGTGTCTGACCTCGCGACCAGCCCGGCGGCCGTGCCCGGACGGGCGCACAGCCCCGTCGGCGACACGCTGGTGATGATCCGGCGGGCCGTGCGCCTGAGCAGGCGCAACATCGACGCGCTGCTGACCGCGGTGCTGCTGCCCGCCATGATCATGCTGTTGTTCGTGTACCTGTTCGGTGGAGCGATCCGCACGTCGACCGAGTACGTCAACTATGCGCTGCCCGGGGTGCTCGTGCTGTGCACCGGGTTCGTGTCGGCACAGACCGCCGTCGCCGTGACACAGGACCTGCAGGAGGGGATCGTCGACCGGTTCCGGTCGATGGACATCGGCGGCGCGGCCATCCTCGCCGGGCACGTCGCGGCGAGCGTCGTCCGCACCGTGTGGGCGGGGGTGGTGATGCTGGCGGTGGCGCTGCTGATCGGTTTCCGGCCGGACGCGAACGCCTTCGAATGGCTCGCCGCGCTCGGGATCGTGCAGCTGTTCGTGCTGGCCGTGTCGTGGCTGGCCGCGGTGTTCGGGCTGCTCTCCCGTACCCCCGAGGGCGCCAACGGGTTCGCGTTCTTCCTCATGTTCCTGCCCTACCCGAGCAGCGCGTTCGTGCCGATCGAGACGATGCCGGGCTGGCTGCGGCCGATCGCGGAGCACCAGCCGGTGACCCCGGTGATCGAGACGCTGCGCGGGCTGCTGATCGGCATGCCGGGCACGGACCGGGCCGGTGTCGCGGTGCTGTGGTGCACGGGCATCGTGCTCGCCGCGGTCGCCGTGGCCGCCGTGCTGTTCCGCCGCCGCACCTCCTGACCCCGCCGCCCGGCGGCGGTGAAGGGCACATCGCCCGCGTTCACGGCGCGGAACGTGCCCTTCACCGCTGCTCGGCGTGCCCCGCGGCGAACAGCATCGTGGGGATCTCCGTGTCCGGGGTGCCGAGCAGCGCGGCGAGCCCCGCGTCGTCGAACTCCGCCACCGCGCAGCACGACAGGCCGAGCGCGGTGCCGACGAGGTAGAGGTTCTGCACGGCCACGCCGGAGTCCACGTGCAGCGTCCGGTAGTGCCGCAGCGGGTACTGGCCGAACGCCACGTCGAGCCGGGCGGTGAGGGCCAGGGACACGGCGGGCCGGGTGGCGAACTCCGGTTGCGCGTACACGAGTTCGAGCGCTCCGGTCGGGTCCACAGTGCTCAGTTCGACCAGCTCGTGCGAAACCGCCTCGTAACGGTACAAACCGGACGGAACCTCCTCCGCCCGCCGGACGAGCACGTACACGCCGAGGCTGGGCAGGCCACCCGCGGTGGGCGCCATCCCGAGCGGGTGCTCGGGCCGGCCGTACGCGGGCACGAACCGCTGCACCCCCACGGCGAACCGCAGCCACGCGCTCAGTGCCCTGAACTCGAGGTCACGGTCCTCGTAGGCATAGCCGGAGCGCCGCATCGCCAGCGCCGCGACCAGGTCCGCGCGCGGCGGCTGGATGTCGGGCAAGGCGATCCGGCCCTTGTCGGACAACGGCACCGGGCGGTTCGGACTCTGCGAGTTGAGCAGCCGGTGCACCGCGAGCGCGCGTTCGGTCCGCCGTGCTACCCGGTCCCCGTTCCTGGTCGTCTCACCGACACCCACCGACAGCCCCCGAATCGCCTCATCCCGTCCGGACCCCGGCTCGCGAGCGAGCATGGCCGAATCGTAACCCGTTCGGGCGAATCTCGGGACCTGTCTGCGCTAAGGCACCCGCTCACCGGGCGGCTGGTTGCCCCGCGCCCCGGTCCCACAGCGGCTGGAGGACGGGGCCGGGCCGGCGCCCGTGCGGCGTGAGCCGGTAACGGGGATATTCGGTAGCCGGCGATCCTCCTGGTCGGCAGGCTGCGGTCATGACGCACGCACGGCTCGGCACTCCCCTCGATGCCCGCCCCCTGTTCGCACCCGAGCACGCGGCGCTGATCGCCACCCTGCGCGGCCTGGCACCGGCCGACTGGGCCAGGGAAGCGGTGCCCGGCTGGACCGTGCGCGATCTCGCCGCGCACGTCCTGGGCGACTACTACGGGCGGCTCGCCCGCGACCGCGACGGCCACCGGGAAGGGCCGGTCTGCGCGCCGGGCGAAACCCTGGAGGCGTTCCTCCACCGCATCAACCACGAGTGGGTGGACGCCTTCTCCCGGGTGAGCCCGGCCGCGCTCGTCGACACGCTGGACCTGATCGGGGCGCAGGTCGCCCGGTTCTTCGAGAGCGCCGACCCCGGCGCGCCCTCGCTGGGCGTGTCATGGGCCGGGGCCGACCCGGCGCCGATGTGGCTGGACAGTGCCCGCGACCTCACCGAGTTCTGGACCCACCGCCAGCAGATCCGGCACGCCGCCGGGCAGGGGACCGACCCTGATCCCCGGCTCCTGTCCGTGGTCCTCGACACCTTCATGCGGGCCCTGCCGCACACCCTGTGTGCGGTCGACGCCCCGCCCGGGACGCAGGTTCGGCTGCGGATCGACGGGGAGGCCGGCGGCACCTGGACGGTCACCTCCACGGGCAGCGGCTGGTCGCTGGCCCCGCCGGACACGGGCCGTCCCGCCGCGCTCGTGCGGCTGGACCCGGAGACCTCCTGGCGCCTGTGCACCCGCGGCATCCAACCGGGCGAAGCCCTGTCCCGCGCCCGCATCGACGGCGACCGCGACCTGGCCGAGGCCGCCTGCCGGATCGTGTCGATCATCCACTGACCGCGCGGCGAGACGGGGCCCTACCGTCCGGCCAGCTCGGCCACCAGCTCGCAGGAGCGCACCCGGTCGGCGTGGCCGTGCACCATCGTCGTGACCATGATCTCGTCGGCGTCCGTGTCGGCGAGCAGCGCGTCCAGTCCTTTCCGGACCGTCTCCGGGGAACCGACGATGCTGCTCGCGAGACGCTCCTCCACGAACGCCCGGTCGAGATCGGTGTACGGGTACTCCGCGGCCTCCTCCGGCGAGGGCAGCGGGATCGGCCTGCCCTTGCGCAGGCTCAGGAAGCTCAGCGCGCTCGGCCCGGCCAGCCAGCGCGCCCGCTCGTCGTCCTCGGCGCAGATCACGGCGGCGCCGAGCAGGACGTACGGCTCGTCCAGCACCGCGGAAGGCCGGAACGACTCGCGGTAGAGCCGGACGGCGGGCACCGTGTTCTCGGCCGCGAAGTGGTGCGCGAACGAGAACGGCAGGCCGAGCATCCCGGCCAGCTGGGCGCTGTACCCGCTCGACCCGAGCAGCCAGACCGGCGGGCGCAGACCCTGTGCGGGGTAGGCGTTGACGGCACGGTCGGGGTCCGGCTCGAAGTAGGCGATCAGCTCGGCCAGCCGCTGCGGGAAGTCCTCCGCGCCCAGTCCGGCCGAGCCGCGCAGGGCGTGCGCGGTGCGCGGGTCGGTGCCGGGCGCCCTGCCGATGCCCAGGTCGATCCGGCCGGGGTGGAAGGCCTCGAGCGTGCCGAACTGCTCGGCGACGACGAGGGGCGCGTGGTTGGGCAGCATGACGCCGCCGGAGCCGACCCTGATCCGCTCGGTCGCCGTGGCGACGTGCCCGATCAGCACCGCCGTCGCCGAGCTGGCGATGCCCGGCATGTTGTGGTGCTCGGCCAGCCAGTACCGGTGGTAGCCGAGCCGGTCGGCGTGCCGGGCGAGGTCGACGGTGTTGCGCAGTGCCGTGGCGGCGTCGGACCCGCTGGAGACGGGTGCGAGGTCGAGCACCGACAGCGGGACGTCAGTCAGGGAGCTCACGCCCTGCTGCAACGCGCGGGACCTCCGGAACCTTCCGGCGGCGGCTACCGGCCGTCCGGCAGCCAGCCGTCGTCGGAGGCGAGCACCACGAGCTGCTGGGTGGCCCTGGTCAGCGCCACGTACAGCACGCGCCTGCCGGTGAGCGACTCCCGGATCAGCTCGCTCGGTTCGAGCAGCACCACCGCGTCGTACTCGAGCCCCTTCGAGTCGAGGCTGCCGACCACCTTCAGCCGCTCGTCGGCCTGCGCGGCGAGCCATCCGGACACCTGTGGCACGCGGTCCATCGCGCAGATGACGCCGACCGTGCCCTCGACGGCGTCGAGCAGCTCCTTCACCGCCGCCTGGACCGCGCCCTCGACGGTGCCCGGCTCCAGCCCGCGGATCTGCGGCTCGATGCCCGTGGCACGCACAGCGTCGGGCAGGTCGTCCGCCTCGGCGTGACCCGCGACGACCCGCGCCGCGAGCGCGAAGATCTCCGCCGAGTTCCGGTAGTTGGTGCGCAACGTGTACCGCCTGCGCGGTGTGCGGGGCCCGAACGCCTGGTCCCGCGCCTGTGCGGCCTCCCCGGGATCCGGCCACGAGCTCTGCACGGGGTCGCCGACCACGGTCCAGCTCGCGTACTTGCCCCGCCTGCCCACCATCCGCCACTGCATCGGGGAGAGGTCCTGCGACTCGTCCACCACGATGTGCGAGTACTCGTCGTAGTGCTCGGGGCGCTGCGGGCCCCGGGTGGCGGTGCTGTCCCGCTCCTGCTCGGCCTCCAGTTCCACCTGCTGCCGCCTGCGCCGCTTCGGCGGCGGGCCCAGCAGCACGCGCAGCTCGTCGAGCAGGGCGATGTCGGCCACCGTCCAGCCCCGCGACCGGTCGGCCATCGAGGCGGCGAGCAGCGCGATCTCGTCGGAGTCCAGCAGCTGCCTGCTCGCCTTGGCGAGCCTGCGCTCGTCGCCCAGCCAGCGGAGCACCTGCGCCGGGTACAGCACCGGCCACCACACGACGAGGAAGCGGTGGAACTCCAGCCGCTCGCCGAGGTCGGTGATCAGCTCCTCGCGGTCGACGGTCCTGCCGTCGGCGCGGGCGTACTCCTCGGCCTTGTCCGCGAGCGCCGCGAGCAGGGTCTCCGCCGCCCGCACCCGCGACCGGTTCGGCGGGCCGCCCTGCGTGTGCACCTTGCGGCGGACGCGGTCCAGCTCCTTGGCGGTCAGCTTCAGCACCTCGCCGCGGTAGACGATCCGCATCTCGGTCGGCGCGTCCGGCGGTGTGTCCCGCAACGCGCGCAGCAGGATCTTGCGCATGCGCAGCGAGCCCTTGATCGCGGCCAGCCGCGCGGGGTCCTGCCGCGTCGCCTCGATGCCGTCGAGCACCTGGCCCAGCGCGCGCAGTTCCACATTGGTCTCACCCATCGACGGCAGCACGCGCGAGATGTAGTTGGTGAACACGCCGGACGGGCCGATGACCAGCACGCCAGCCCCGCCGAGCTGGCGGCGGTGCCGGTAGAGCAGGTACGCCGCGCGGTGCAGGGCGACGGCGGTCTTCCCGGTACCGGGGCCGCCGGTGATCTCGGTCACGCCACGCCACGGCGCCCGGATCACCTCGTCCTGTTCCTTCTGGATGGTCGCGACGATGTCGCGCATCTTCTCGCCACGGGCGCGGCCGAGCGCCGCCATGAGCGCGCCCTCGCCGACGACGCGCATGTCGTCCGGCACGCCCTCGGGGATCAGCACGTCGTCGTCGACGTCGAGCACGGTCTGCCCCGAGCAGCGGATGACACGGCGGCGCACCACGTCCATCGGGTCCTCGGCGGTCGCCTGGTAGAAGGCCGCGGCGGCGGGAGCCCGCCAGTCGGTGACGAGGTTGTCGAAGTCGGCGTCACGGATGCCGAGCCTGCCGACGTAGACGGTCTCCCGGCTGGTGTGGTCGAGCCTGCCGAAGACCAGGCCCTCGTACTCGGCGTCGAGTGAGGCCAGGGTCTGGTTGGCGTGGTACACCATCATGTCCCGCTCGAACAGCATCGACGCCTGCTCGAACACGGCCTCGCGCTGGGCCCCGTGCCCGATCTCGTATCCCTTGCTCCGCATCGCCTCCGCCTGGCTGCGGAGCTCCGCGAGACGCGCGTAGACCCGATCGACGTGGGACTGCTCGATGGCGATCTCGGCCCGTCTGACCCGAGGTTCCGACACTCAGTGCTCCTAGAGCTCAATCCGCCGGGAAGGGGAAGAACGACAATACGCGTTCCCGCGGGCCGCTTCACCACGTCCCGACCAACGCCACACCTCCCGTGCGGGCGCGGGAGAATGCCGGGGTGACCAGGATCGTCGCCGGGTCGGCGGGTGGCAGGAGGCTCCGCGTGCCGCCGAAAGGCACCCGGCCCACGTCGGAGCGCGTCCGCGAGGCGCTGTTCAACGCGCTGGAGACGGCGGGCGAGGTGGCCGGCGCCCGGGTGCTCGACCTCTACGCGGGTTCGGGCGCGCTCGGGCTGGAGGCGCTGTCGCGCGGCGCCGCCGACGCGGTGTTCGTCGAGGCCGACCGCCGCGCGGCCGACGTGCTCACGGCCAACGTCGCCGCGCTCGGGCTCGGCGGCGCCGTCCGGCACGGCCGGGTGGAGGCGATCCTCGCCGAGCCCGCGCCGGAGCCGTTCGACCTCGTGCTCGCCGACCCGCCCTACGCGCTCGGCGACGAGCGGCTGGCCGCGGCACTCGCGGCCCTGGCCGAGGGCGGCTGGCTGGCCGAAGGTGGCCTGGTCGTGGTCGAACGCGCGTGGCGGGACGGCGAGCCGCCGTGGCCCGCCGGGCTCACCCCGCTTCAGCCACGGCGTTACGGGGACACCGCCCTGTTCCGCGCCGAGCGGTAGCGCGGTGGGAGTAGGGGACCTGCGTCACATCCCGCGCGGGAGCGGGGCCCGCTTGGTAGCGTCCGCGCCATGCGCCGAGCGGTATGTCCCGGTTCCTACGACCCCGCGACGAACGGGCACCTCGACATCATCGAGCGGGCCGCGCAGCTCTTCGACGAGGTCGTGGTCGCCGTGCTCATCAACAAGAAGAAGCAGGGCCTGTTCTCCATCGACGAGCGGATGGAGATGCTGCGCGAGGTCACCGAGAAGCTGCCCAACGTGCGGGTCGACTCCTGGCACGGCCTGCTCGTCGACTACTGCCGGGCCAACGGCATCGCCGCGATCGCCAAGGGACTGCGCTCGGTCAGCGACTTCGACTACGAGCTGCAGATGGCGCAGATGAACCGCGAACTGTCCGGGGTGGAGACCCTGCTCATGTCGAACAACCCGGCCTACAGCTTCCTGTCCAGTTCGCTGGTGAAGGAGGTCGCCACCTACGGCGGCGACGTCTCCGACATGGTGCCGGGCGTCGTGTTCGACCGGCTCACCGCGCGACTGCGCGCGGGGGAGCAGGGGACTGACACGCCGTAGGGCGGCGGATCGCGGCAATCACCTCCGGAACCGGGCAGACTGGGTGGTACTGGAGCAGCCCATGGGGATCGAAGGCCGCGAGGGAGTTTGCCGTGTACCGGGTGTTCGAGGCGCTCGACGAGCTCGTCACGATCGTCGAGGAGGCGCGAGGCGTCCCGATGACCTCCAGCTGCGTCGTGCCGAGGGGCGACGTGCTGGAGTTGCTGGACGATGTCCGCGACGCGCTGCCCGGTGAGGTCGACGACGCCCAGGACGTGCTGGACAAGCGGGACGAGCTGCTCGAGCGCGCCCGCGGCGAGGCCGACAGCACCGTCCGGTCCGCGAAGGAGGAGGCCGAGCAGACGATCGCCGACGCCGGCGCCGAGGCCGAGCGGCTGCTCGCGGAGGCGCACGCGCGGGCCGAGCAGCTGGTCGCCGACGCGCACGCGGAGGCCGACCGGGCGGTGGCGGCGGGCCAGGCCGAGTACCAGAACCTGGTCGACCGGTCGCACGCCGAGTCCGAGCGGATGATCCAGGCGGGCCGGGACGCCTACGACCGCGCCGTCGAGGAGGGCAGGCACGAGCAGGCGCGCCTGGTGGCGCAGACCGAGGTCGTGCAGGCGGCGCACGCGGAGGCGGCGCGGATCGTCGACGAGGCGCACGCCGAGGCCGACCGGCAGCGGGCCGACTGCGACGCCTACGTCGACGGCAAGCTGGCCGAGTTCTCCGAACTGCTGTCGACGACCCTGCGCACGGTCGACTCCGGCCGCAACCACCTGCGGGGTCCCGGCGCGCTCGGCGGTCGCTCGACCGTGTACGACTACCAGGCACATTGAGGTAGCGCGCTCGCGTACCCTGGAGGGAGTGGCCCGCGCCGGTTCCGGCGCGCCGTGGCCCGCCCGCCATCTCCAACAGTAGAAAGCCCATGTCTGAAGAGAGCCTCAGCCTGGCGCGCTCGGATGCGCGCAACCCGTGGCTGATCGACACCCGCGAGCTCGGCAGGCGCGCCGGGTCGAGCAGGACCGTGCGCCGGGAGGTCCCGGTGGACGTCGCGCTCGGCGTGCCCGACGTCATCACGATTCCCGCCGGCTCCACCATCACGCTCGACCTGCTGCTGGAGGCCGTCGTCGAAGGCGTGCTGGTGACCGGGACGGCCGCCGCGCCGACGGAGGAGCACTGCTCCCGCTGCCTCGACCCCGGCACCGGCGAGGTGGAGGTCGAACTCACCGAGCTGTTCGCCTATCCCGAGTCCACCACCGAGGAGACCACCGACGAGGACGAGGTCTTCCGGGTCGTGGACGACAAGCTCGACCTGGCGCCGCTGGTCCGGGACGCCCTGGTGCTCGCGTTGCCGCTGGTGCCGCTGTGTGACGAGGACTGCGCGGGCCTGTGTTCGGGGTGCGGTGTCAAGTGGGCCGATCTCGACCCCGGACACGGGCATGAGACGATAGACCCTCGGTGGGCCGCGCTGGTCGAGCGTCTGGAGGACACTCCGGGTGAGCAGCCGGCGGACGGCTCGGACCGCTGAAACCCCACGAGCACCCCGCTCGACCCAGACCGACAAGGCATGCTCGCGCCCGCGAGCAGATCGTGATGAGGAGTACCAGCCGTGGCCGTCCCGAAGCGGAAGATGTCGCGTTCCAACACCCGCTCGCGCCGCGCGCAGTGGAAGGCGCGTCCGGTGCAGCTGGTGCCGTGCCAGAACCGCGCGTGCAAGCAGCTGAAGCCGCAGCACATCGCCTGCCCGACCTGCGGTCAGTACGGCGGGCGCCAGGTTGTCGAGCCCGCCTAGGGCGGACCGCTGATGGGGGGTAAGTCGCCGACGGGTCCGGCAGCAGATCCCACACCGTTACTCGAGGCGCTCGGCGTCGAACTCGACGCCGAGCTGCTCCGGCTCGCCCTGACCCATCGTTCGTACGCGTACGAGAACGGTGGCCTGCCGCCCAACGAGCGGCTGGAGTTCCTCGGCGACGCCGTGCTGGGCCTCGTGGTCACCGACCACCTGTACCGCAGGCACCCCGATCTGCCCGAGGGGCAGCTCGCGAAGCTGCGGGCGAGCGTGGTCAACATGCACGCGCTGGCCGGGGTCGCGCGCGGTCTCGGTGCGGGCGGTCTCGGCGCCCACCTGCTCCTGGGCAAGGGGGAGGAGCTCACGGGTGGCCGGGACAAGGCCAGCATCCTCGCAGACGGCCTCGAAGCCGTCATCGGGGCCACCTACCTGGCGCACGGCATCGACACCGCGCGCGCCCTGGTCCACCGGCTCTTCGACGGGCTGCTCACCGAGGCGCCGCTGCGGGGCGCGGGCCTGGACTGGAAGACCAGCCTGCAGGAGCTGACGGCGTCGGCCGGGCTCGGCGTGCCGGAGTACAAGGTGGAGGACACCGGTCCCGACCACCGCAAGGAGTTCAGCGCCATCGTGCTCGTCGGCGGCCGCGATCTCGGCCACGGCGACGGCACGACCAAGAAGGAAGCCGAGCAGAAGGCCGCCGAGTCGGCCTGGCGCGCGCTGACCGCCGAGCTGGAGCAGCCGGAGAGCGCCGGAGGAGCGTGACCCGGCGCCGGGCAGCGCCGGTGCCGCGCCCGGTCGGCTCTCGCGAGCGCTCCCGTGGTTCCGGCCACGTGCTCACGCACGTCCGGTGACCCGCGGTCGCGGGTACGCTGGTCCGGTGCCTGAGCTTCCCGAGGTCGAAGTGGTGCGCGCCGGTCTCGAGGCGCATGTCACCGGCCGGATCATCGCCTCGGCGGAGGTCCTGCATCCCCGCGCGGTCCGCAGGCACGTGCCCGGCGCGGCCGACTTCGCCGGCAGGCTCGCCGGGGTGAAGGTCGAGGCCGCCCGGCGGCGTGGCAAGTACCTCTGGCTCGACCTCGCCGACGGCCAGGCGCTGCTCGCCCACCTCGGGATGAGCGGCCAGATGCGGGTGCAGCCGCCGGGGGCGCCGGACGAGAAGCACCTGCGGGTCCGGTTCACCTTCGCCGACGGAGGGCCCGAGCTGCGGTTCGTCGACCAGCGCACGTTCGGCGGCCTGGCGCTGGCCGACCTGGTCGACTCCGGCGGCACGCCGGTGCCGGACACGATCGCGCACATCGCGCGCGACCCGATGGACCCGGCGTTCGACCTGGCCGTCGCCGCCCGCGCCCTGCGGGCCCGGCGCACGGAGGTCAAGCGTGCCCTGCTCGACCAGACGCTCGTGTCCGGAGTCGGCAACATCTACGCCGACGAGGCGCTCTGGCGCGCGCGGCTGCACTGGGCGCGGCCGACCGAGCGGCTCACCGCGGCGCAGGCCCGCGCCGTGCTCGGCGCCGCGGCGGACGTCATGGCGGAGGCCCTCGCGGCGGGCGGGACCTCGTTCGACGCGCTCTACGTCAACGTCAACGGCCAGTCCGGGTACTTCGACCGCTCGCTGAACGCCTACGGGCAGGCGGGCAGGCCGTGTGACCGGTGCGGCACGCCGATCCGGCGCGATCCCTTCATGAACCGGTCGTCGTTCTCCTGCCCGCGCTGCCAGCCGAGGCCGCGCGGGCCGCGCTGACCGGGCGGCGAGATCCCATCGTTACGCCGATGCGAGCAAGGCTTACCGCACTACTGTGCAATGCGTGCTAGTCTTCCACCCGCAAGAGTGGAGGACAGCGGTGGAGATCAGCCAACTGCTCAAGGGCGTACTCGATCTCGCGGTGCTGGCGGTGCTCCGGGACGCGGACGGCTACGGCTACGACGTCCTGCGCAGGCTGCGGCAGGCCGGTCTCGACGAGGTGGGGGACGCGTCGGTGTACGGCACGCTGCGGCGGCTGTACAAGGCCGGACTGCTGACGTCCTACGTGATGCCCAGTGAAGAAGGCCCGCACCGCAAGTACTACAGCGTGAACGAACGGGGCCGGGAGCGGCTCGCCGAGTCGGGGAGGACCTGGCGGAGCTTCGCGAAGTCGATGGACGGCCTGTTGGGAGAGACAGTATGAGCGACCAGAGCCCGCCCGCCGTGCGCGGCTATCTCGCGAGGGTGCGGACCGCCCTCGCGGACCTGCCCGCCGCCGAGGTCGACGAGATCCTCGACGACGTGCGGCCGCACCTGCTCGAGATCGCGGCGGAACTGGGCGAACGCGCCGGGGTCGACGCGATGAGCGAGCGGATCGGGACGCCGGAGGCCTACGCCGCCGAGCTGCGCGCCGCGGGTGACTACCCGCCGCCTCCACCGGGCGAGGAGACCGAGGGGACCGGCGCCGCGACGGCGGGGCGGGGCCTGCCGCGCCTCGTGCTGTGGAGCCTCGTCGCCTGCGTGTGCGGACTCGCGCTCACCGGGCTGGTGGCGGGGCTGTCGCTGTCCGAGGAGCCGCTGCTCGCCCTGCTGCTGATCGTCCCGGTCCTCGCGGCGAGCGGCTGGTTCGTCTGGCGGCACGGCACGGAGCGGGTGGCCGACCTGCCCGAGGTGCGCCGCCTCCTGCAGGCCCTGCGCCCGCGTGCGGGCGAGCCCGCCGGCGGCCTTCCCGGCTACCTGCGCTCGCTGCGCCCCGCCTGGTGGCTGCTGTGCGCGACGGTGCTCGTCCTGTTCGGACTGTTGCTCGTCCTGCGCAGCCGCGACGCGTTCCTGGTGCTGCCCTTGCTGCTCGTGCTGGCGGCCGCGGCCATGTGGTCGGGACCACGGTCCGTCCGGGACGCACGGCTGCTGTGGCTGAGCCTGCCGCTGTCCGCCCTCGTCGCAGGCAGTGCGCTGGGCCTGCTCGGCTTCGCGGGGGAGCGGGTGAGCGGGAACTTCGGCTACCACACGAGCCCGTACGCCTACGAGCCCGCCAACACGGTGAACGGCGAGCCCGCGCTGTTCTACGGCGAGCACCCGGTCGAGAACGTGTACGTCTTCGACTCCGAGGGCGAGCCGGTAACCGACGTGTACCTGTACGACCAGGACGGCAGGCCGCTGACGATGCCGAGGCACGTCTGCCGCCCGGAGACCGGCACCACGTCGGTGGTGGGGCGGGACAACCGGTACCCGCGCCCGCACATCGAGCAGGGCGCCTACGACGAGCGGGGCGACCTCAACGGCTACGACGCCTACCTCCCGCACTGCACCCAGACGGACCAGGTGCCGTTCACGGCGGTGGTCCCGAGGACGCAGCCGGCCGAGCCGACCCGCTGATCCGGTGTCCCGGTGTCCCAGCGTCCGGTGTGGACCGTGGCCGCTCGTCAGCTCGCGTACGTGCTGCGCATCGCGAGCTTGGCGAGCAGGTCGCGGCCGCTCTCGGCGTGACGCGGCTGGCAGAGCACGTCGTAGCGGCGGGCGACGAGCTGGCTGTGCGACACGAAGTCGCGCCTGCCGCGGGTGGCCGCGTACCCGGTCGCGGCGAAGACCAGACCGAACCCGATCCCGGAGACCAGGCCGATCACGATCGGCAGGAATCCGGCGCCGGGGGTGAACAGGCTCAGCAACAGGCCCACGAACAGGCCGAACCAGGCACCGGACATCGCGCCGCTGCTGAGCACCTTGCTCCACGTCAGCCGCGCGGCGACCCGCTCGACGAGCATGGGCTCGACCCCGACGATGGTGACGTCGTGCACCGGGAAGTCGCTGTCGGCGAGGTGGTCGACGGCGCGCTGGGCCTCCTCGTAGCTGTCGTAGGAACCGATCGGCCAGCCCGTCGGCATCGTCGGCAGCTGCGGCATCCTGGTCGTGCCGGTGAACGCGGTCCGCGTGAACGCTGTGGTCATCGCTGTCACCCCTCGGGTGGAAAGTGTGCTCACTCCGGTCAACGTCCGGCAGGGGCGATTCCGTGCCCGTGGCGACCGAGTTCACAGGGACTTCTCAGCAGCCGCCGCCCTCGGGGACGCGGGGGCACCCGCTCACACCAGGACGCGCCCGCCGTTGGCCGTGTGCATCCAGGGCATGCCCGCCGGGGAGCCCGCGGGCAGCCACTGTCCGAAGTAGCGCACCGAGAACAGCTCGTCGAGCACCATGAACGCCGCTCCGACGAGCCCGCCCTCCTCGCCGAGCCGGGCCCGCTCGATGCGCAGCTCCCGGGTGGACAGTGGCAGTGAGCGGCGGTAGATGGTCTCCCGGATCGTCGCGAGGAACAGGTCCCCCGCGCCCGCGACCTTTCCGCCGAGCAGGATGATCGAGGGGTTGTAGAAGTTGACCATGGTGGCGAGCATCGCCCCGATCCGCCTGCCCGCCTGCACCAGCAGCTGCACTGCCTGGTGATCGCCCGCCGCCGCGGCCGCCGTGACGTCCTCACCGGTGACCGTGCCGCGCTCGGCCAGCGCCGCCGCCAGCGCCGGGCTCTCGCCCGACCGCGCCAGTTCCTCGCCGTCCCTGGCCAGTGCGGCGCCACCGGCCAGCGCCTCGAGGCAGCCGGTCTTGCCGCAGCGGCACACCACGGTGCTGTCGTCGGAGACGGCGGCGTGCCCGATGTCGCCCGCGCAGCCCTGCGCGCCACGGTGCAGGCCGCCGGAGTTGCTGATGCCCGCCCCGATGCCGGTGCCGATCTTGACGTAGAGCAGGTCGCCGTCACCGATCGGCAGTCCCGGTGTGCGCAGCTCGCCGAGGCAGAGCAGGTTCACCTCGTTGTCCACCCACACGGGCGCGTCGTACCGCGCGCCGAGCCGGTCGCGCACGGCGTAGTTGTTCCAGCCGGGCATGATCGGCGGCTCCGAGGGGCGCGCGGTGGCGAACTCGACCGGTCCGGGGAGGCCCAGGCCGACGCCCCACACCTGACCGCGCTCGACGCCGGCCTCGGTCATCAGCTCGTCGAGCGCCGCCTCGACCTCGGTGAGCACCGGTTCGGGTCCCAGCGCGATGTCGCAGTCGCCGTAGCGCATGGCCAGCACGGTGCCCATCAGGTCGGTGATGCCCGCGATGAATCCGGTGGCGCCGAGCTCGGCGGTGAGAATGCGGCCCGCGTCCTTGCGGAAGCGGAGGGTCCTGGCCTGACGGCCGCCCGTGGACGGGCTGAGATCGCCCTCCTCCAGCAGCCCGGCCTCCAGCAGCGTGGTGGTGCGCTGGGTGATGGCGGTTCTGCCGAGACCGGTCCGCTGGCTCAGTTCCGGTCTGGTCTCCGCCTGGCCGCTGCGCACCAGTTCCAGAAGCCGGGTGTAGCTCTCGAGCAGCTCGCCGTTCGGCGTATCAGCGCTGCCTGACCGATCCTCCACAAGGACCCCCTTATGTGTGACGCCTCTCATGATATACCGGGCAGCGCAAAACTTCTGTATGTAAAACACATTAGCGGTGACATCGAAAACTGAAGCGACGTGACAATATCGGCCCTGGGCGAGCTGGCGTACGGGCCCCCATGCGGGACACTGGCGGCGTGACCGAGGAACAGCCGGGACGCCGCCCGGCCCGGGGGGAGCTGCGCATCTACCTCGGTGCGGCCCCGGGGGTGGGCAAGACCTACGCGATGCTCGGTGAGGCCCACCGCCGCGCCGAGCGGGGCACCGACGTCGTGGTCGGCTTCGTCGAGACCTACGGGAGGGCACGCACCGCCGCCCTGCTCGACGGGCTCGAGACCGTTCCGCCGCGGATCGCCGAGCTCGACGGTGCCGAGGTGCCCGAGATGGACCTCGACGCGGTCCTCGCCCGCCGCCCCGACGTGGTGCTGGTCGACGAGCTCGCGCACGCCAACGCGCCCGGCGGCCGTCATGAACGGCGCTGGCAGGACGTCGAGGACCTGCTCGCCGCGGGGATCACCGTGCTGACCACCGTGAACGTGCAGCATCTGCAGAGCCTGGGCGACGTCGTCGAGCGGATCGTCGGTGTCCGGCAGGACGAGACGGTGCCGGACGAGGTGGTGCGCCGGGCCGAGCAGGTCGAGCTGGTCGACATCACACCCGAGGCGCTGCGGCGCAGGCTCGCGCACGGAAACGTCTACCCCGCCGAGCGGATCGACGCCGAGCTCGGCACCGTCTTCCGGCTCGGCACGCTCACCGCGCTGCGCGAGCTGGCGCTGCTGTGGGTCGCCGACCAGGTGGACGTCGCGCTGCAGCGGTACCGCGCCGAGGAGGACATCACCGACCCGTGGGAGGCGCGGGAGCGGGTCGTCGTCGCCATCACCGGCGGTCCCGAGAGCGAGACCCTGATCCGGAGGGCGCGCCGCATCGCCAACCGGGCCGGTGCCGAACTGCTCGTCCTGCACGTGCTGCGCGGCACCGGGCTCAGCGCGGCGGGACCGACCTCGCTCGGCCACTACCGCAAGCTCGCGGAGGGCGTCGGCGCGACCTTCCACACCGTCGTCGGCGACGACGTGCCCACGGCGCTGCTGGAGTTCGCCCGCGGCGCCAACGCCACCCAGCTGGTGCTGGGCACCTCGCGGCGTTCCCGGCTGGCGCGGCTGTTCGACGAGGGCATCGGCGCCACCGTGGTGCAGGGTTCCGGCCCCATCGACGTGCACATGGTGACCCACGACGAGGCGGGCGGGCGCTGGCGGGCCAAGCTGGGGCGCGGCCCGTTCGGCTCGGGGCGGCACCTCACCGGGTGGGCACTGGCGCTGCTCGGGCCGGCATTGGTGACCGTGCTCGCGCTTCCGGTGCGGAGCGCGACGGACCTTTCCGCCGAGGCGCTGAGCTACCTGCTGGCGGTCGTCGTGGTGGCGCTGCTCGGGGGTGCCGGACCCGCGCTGGCCTCCGCGTTGCTGTCGGCGGCGCTGCTGTGCCTGCTCTTCGCGCCGCCCTACCCGTCGTTCGCGGTGTCCTCCGCCCGCGACCTGGTGACCGTGGTGGCCATGCTGGCCGTGTCGTTCGCCGTCGTGCTCGTCGTCGACCAGGCCGCACGCCGCTCCGCGCGCGCGGCGCGGGCCCGCACCGAGGCGTCGCTGCTCGCCTCGTACGCCCGGATCGTGCTGGCCGATCCGGCCCCGCTCGAGCACCTGCTGGCCAAGGTCCGGGAGAACTTCGGGCTGACCTCGGTGTCCCTGCTCGAACGCCGGGACGGGGCCTGGCATCGCGTCGCCGGATCGGGCGGGCCGCCGTGCACCGACCCCGACGAGGCCGACGCCGACGTCCCGGTGACGGCCGACGTGCACCTCACCCTGCGCGGGCGGTCGCTGCCCGCCGCCGACCGCGGCGTGCTGGAGACCGCCGCGGGGCAGGCGCTGCTCGCCCTGCGGCAGCAGCGGATGGCGGCCGCCACGGCCGAGGCGGAGCGGAAGGCCGAGGCGACCGAGCTGCGCACCGCGCTGCTGTCGGCCGTCGGGCACGACCTGCGGACACCGCTGACGTCCATCAAGGCGTCCATCGGCAGCCTGCGCGCGCCGGATCTGCGACTGTCCGAGGAGGACACCGCGGAGCTGCTGGAGGCCATCGAGATCTCGGTGGACCGCCTCGCCGGGCTCGTCGACAACCTGCTGGACTCGTCCCGGCTGGCCACCGGCGCGGTGCGGCCACACCTGCATCCGGTCGGCTACGACGAAGTCGTCGCTCGTGCACTGTCCAACCTAGACGGCTCGGCTTCGGTCGTGGTGGATGTGGACGAACGGCTGCCGCTGGTGCAGGCCGATCCGGGACTGCTGGAGCGCGTGGTGGCGAACGTGGTCGACAACGCCCTGCGGCACGGTGCGGGAGACGGGCCGGTGGCGGTGCGGGCCAGCGCGCACTCCGGGAGCGTGGAACTGCGGGTGGTGGATCACGGGCCCGGCCTGCCCAAGGGCGGAGCCGAGTTGGCGTTCGCGCCCTTCCAGCGGCTGACGCGGCCCGGCGGCGGGCCCGCGGCGGGCGACCGCGACACCACCCCCGGCGTCGGGCTCGGGTTGTCGGTCGCGAAAGGATTCACGGAGGCGATGGGTGGCGGCATTCGCGCGGAGGACACCCCCGGTGGCGGGCTCACCGTGGTGATCTCCCTGCCGGCCGGACGTGGGGTGAGCGCATGACGGAAGCCAGCAAGGTGCTCGTGGTCGACGACGAGCCGCAGATCGTGCGCGCGCTGCGGATCAACCTCGCCGCGCGGGGGTACGAGGTCGGAACCGCGTACGACGGGGAGGGTGCGCTGCGCGCGGTCGCCGAGAGCAGGCCCGACGTCGTCGTGCTCGACCTCGGCCTGCCGGATCTCGACGGCGTGGAGGTGATCGAGCGGCTGCGCGGCTGGACCCAGGTGCCGATCGTGGTGCTGTCCGCACGGGACGGTTCGGTCGACAAGGTGCACGCGCTCGACGCCGGTGCGGACGACTACGTGACCAAGCCGTTCGGGATGGACGAGCTGCTGGCCAGGCTGCGGGCCGCGCTGCGCCGCTCCTCGGTGTCCGCGTCGGAGGGCGACGCGGTGGTGGAGACCGCGGCGTTCACGATCGACCTCGTGGCGAAGAGGGTCCGCCGGGACGGCACCGAGGTGCACCTGACGCGCACCGAGTGGGGTGTGCTGGAACTGCTCGTGCGCAACCGGGGGCGGCTCGTGGCGCAGAAGGAGCTGCTGCACGAGGTCTGGGGCCCCGCGTACGACACCGAGTCGCACTACCTGCGGGTCTACCTGGCGCAGCTGCGCCGCAAGCTCGAACCGGAGCCCTCCCGGCCCCGGTACCTGCTCACCGAGCCGGGAATGGGCTACCGGTTCGAACCCTGACTACTGGGGAGCCGATGTCGGCGTTGCCGACTCGCTGGGTTCGGACGTGTCGGAGCCGGGCGGCGGGGAGGACTCCCCGCTGTCGGGTGGCGTTGACGAGCCAGTGTCGGGAGGCGTCGTGGTGGTGGGCTGCTGGGTGGACGTGGTGCCCGGGATGCTGGTGCCCGGGTCGACCGGCCTGCCGCCACCGCCGGGGGACGGGGTGTGGTCGGACCGTCCGCTGCCCGGGGTCGTGCCGGTGGCCGAGGGCGTGATGACCGTGGTGGTGGTCTGCCCGTCGGGGCCCTTGCTGACCACGGTGGTGGGCGCCGTGGTGGACGGGGGCAGCGTGCCGGTGACCGCGACGCCGTCGACGAGGATCGTGGTCTCGCCGGGGATGGCCTGTCCCGGCACCAGTTGCGGTCCGCCCTGCTGCCCGGAGGCGGCGCCGTTGCGCACCGTGGCGCCGTCGCCGCCGGCCTCGACCGTCTCGCTCGGGCCCGCCACCTGCGCGATGGCGCCGAACGCGGTGGCGAGCAGCAGCCCGCTCACGGCGAGCGCGAGGTAGCCCGTGCGCTGGAACGTGCCGGCGGACTCGCGGGGCGGCGCGACCTCGGCGCGCGGGCCTGACCCTGGGGAGGGGGCCATGCATGACTCCTTCGGAGTTCCTGACGTGACGGATGTGTGCTCCCGAACCGTCCGGGCGGTGTTCGTCCGGACGGCGTATCCAGGGCGGGACCGTACCACCGTGGAGTGATCTCGCAGGAGGGAGCGCGCTGTGAGCGGTTCACTGTCTGCGACGAACGGCATACGGCACGATGGGGCCGTGGCTGACGAAACGGAGATGACCCGCCTCACCGCCTGGGTGCACGGTTCGGTGCAAGGAGTCGGTTTCCGCTGGTGGACCCGCAGCCGGGCGCTCGAGCTCGGCCTCACCGGCTCGGCGACGAACCTCGCCGACGGCCGCGTCGAGGTGGTCGCCGAAGGACCGAAGGACCACTGTGCGCGGCTGCTGGCCGCGCTGCGGTCCGGAGAGTCACCCGGTCGAGTAGATCACGTCGTCGAACGCTGGTCCGAGCCGCGCGGCGACCTGCCCGGCTTCGTCGAACGCTGAACCCACCACCCCACCCCGCCCCGGCGAGGGAGCAAGGGAGCGAGGGAGCGAGGGAGCTTTACTCCCGTCTGGCGGTAGTAAAGCTCCCTTGCTTCGCATCAGTGGGGCTGGTGGGGCGCCTGGGGCGGTCCGGGGGCGGGCGCCGCGCCCCTGAGTGGGCCACGTCCCACGCCGCGTCCGGCCGCCCGGGTAGCATCTGCCGGTTGGAACAGGGAGTCGTAGGGGAAAGGCCAGCAGGCGCGTGCACCTCAAAAGCTTGACGCTCAAGGGCTTCAAGTCCTTCGCGTCGGCGACCACGCTGCGGTTCGAACCGGGCATCACCTGCGTCGTCGGTCCGAACGGCTCCGGCAAGTCGAACGTGCTGGACGCCCTGCGCTGGGTCATGGGCACCCAGGGCGCCAAGGACCTGCGCGGCGGCAAGATGGAGGACGTCATCTTCGCCGGCACGTCCGGCCGCGCGCCGCTCGGCCGCGCCGAGGTGACGCTCACGATCGACAACGCCGACGGCGCCCTGCCCATCGAGTACTCCGAGGTCTCGATCACCCGCCGCATGTTCCGGGACGGCGCCAGCGAGTACGAGATCAACGGCAGCACCTGCCGGCTGCTCGACATCCAGGAGCTGCTGTCCGACTCCGGCATCGGCCGCGAGATGCACGTCATCGTCGGCCAGGGCCAGCTCTCGGAGATCCTGCAGGCCAAGCCGGAGGACCGGCGCGCCTTCATCGAGGAGGCCGCCGGGGTGCTCAAGCACCGCAAGCGCAAGGAGAAGGCCCTGCGCAAGCTGACGGCGATGCAGGGCAACCTCGACCGGCTGACCGACCTCACCACCGAGCTGCGCCGCCAGCTCAAGCCGCTCGGCAAGCAGGCCGAGATCGCCCGCAAGGCCCAGGTGGTGCAGTCCGAGCTGCGCGACGCCCGGCTGCGCCTGCTCGCCGACGACCTGGTCGGCCAGCGCGAGCAGATCGCCAGGGAGGAGGCCGACGAGAACGCGGCCCGCGCCCGCCGCGCCGAGGTGGAGCAGGCGCTGGAGGTCGCCACCTCCGAGCAGACCGAGCTGGAGGCGGCGCTGGCCGAGGACGCGCCGAAGCTCGCCGCCGCCCAGGACACCTGGTACAAGCTGTCCGCGCTGGCCGAGCGCCTGCGCGGCACCGTGCGGCTCGCGGTCGAGCGGCAGCGGCACCTCTCCGCCGAGGTGGAGACCGGCACCACCGGGCGCGACCCCGAGGAGCTGCTCGCCGAGGCCGAGGAGGCCGCCGAGCGGGAACGGGAGCTGGCCGAGGAGGTCTCCGAGGCCCGTGCGCTGCTCTCCGCCGCGATCGAGCGCCGCGAGCACCTCGAGCAGGTGGTGCAGGCCGCCGAGCGGGCACACATGGCGGCCGTCCGCGCCATCGCCGACCGCAGGGAGGGCATCGCGAAGCTCTCCGGCCAGGTCGAGGCGTTGCGCAGCAAGAGCAGCGCCACCGCCGACGAGATCGAGCGGCTCACGGCGGGCATCGAGGAGGCCACCGCCCGCGCCGAGGCCGCCGCCGAGGACCTGGAGCAGGCCCGCGCCGAGGGCGGGGTGGAGGATTCCGACGACGCCGATCTCCGGGAGCGGCACGACCGTGCCGTGCGCGCCAACGACGCCGCCAAGGAGCGGGTCGAGGAGCTCGTCAAGGCCGAACGCGCCGCTGAGCGGGACATCGCCTCGGAGAAGGCGCGCGTCGATGCCCTTTCGATGGGCCTCAAGCGCAAGGACGGCGCCGGCGCCCTGCTCGCGGCGGGCGACGACCTGCCGGGGCTGCTCGGGTCCGTCGCCGCGCTGCTCACCGTCGACGCCGGCTACGAGGTGGCGCTCGCCGCCGCGCTCGGGCCGGTCGCCGACGCCGTCGCGGTCCAGGCGGGCGCCGACGCCGTGGCCGCGCTGCGCTACCTGAAGGACACCGAGTCGGGCCGCGCGGGCCTGCTGCTCGGTGGCGCGCCCGGCACCGTCGACACCTCCGGCTGGCCCGCGCTGCCGCAGGGCGCGCGCTGGGCCCGGGAGGTCGTGCGGGCGCCGGACGCGCTGCGGCCCGCCGTCGAGCGCGCGCTGGAGCGGGTCGCCGTGGTCGGCGACCTCGACACCGCCCGCGGGCTGGTCGCCGCGCACCCCGACGTCAGCGCCGTCACCACCGACGGCGACGTCCTCGGCAGCCACTGGGCGGTGGGCGGCTCCGCACGCGACGAGAGCGTGATCGAGGTCCAGGCCGCCGTCGACGAGGCACAGGACCGCCTCGCCGCCGCCGAGCGGGCCCTGGAACGCGCCGCCGCCGAGCTGGAGGGCGCCCGCGCCGAGCAGCAGGACCGGCGCGAGGAGGTCAGCCGCGCGAAGGAGGCGCTCAACGAGGCCAAGGTCCGCAAGGCGCGGTCCTCGGAGCGGCTGAGCAGCCTGGAGCAGGCGGCGCGCTCGGCGAAGGCCGAGGTCGAGCGCCTCTACACCCAGCGGTCGAAGGTCGAGCAGCACCGGGAGGAGGTGCACAGCCAGCTGAACGAGCTGGAGGAGCGCCTCGCCACGGTCGCCGAGCAGCCGGTGGACGAGGACCCGGACACGACCGAGCGCGACGAGGCCGCCGAGTCGCTGTCCGCCGTGCGGCAGGAGGAGGTCGACGCCCGGCTCGCGCTGCGCACCGCCGAGGAGCGGGCCAGGGGCATCCAGGGCAAGGCCGACCAGCTGCGGCGGGCAGCGCAGGCCGAGCGGGAGGCCCGGGAACGGGCGGAGAAGGCGCGCGTCGCGCGGGCGCGGGGCGCCGAGATCGCGGCCGCCGTGGTGACTGGCGGCGAGGTCGCGCTGGAACGCATCGAGAACTCGCTGCAGCGCGCGGCCGCCGAGCGCGACGCGGCCGACCAGCGGCGGCAGCGGCACGAGGACGCCCTCGGCCAGGTCCGCAGCCGCGTCCGGGAGCTCACCGGGGAGCTGGAGAAGCTCACCGACGCCGTGCACCGCGACGAGGTGCTGCGCGCCGAGCAGCGGCTGCGCCTCGAACAGCTGGAAACGAAGATCGTCGAGGACTTCGGCATCGGCCTCGACGACCTGGTGGCGGAGTACGGGCCGGACGTGCCCGTGCCGCCGGGCGCGGGGGAGATGGCGGAGTACGAGGCCGCCAAGGAACGCGGCGAGACGGTGATGGCGCCCCAGCCCATCCCGTACGACCGCGGCACGCAGGAGCGGCGCGCCAAGCGCGCGGAGAAGGACCTCAACCTGCTCGGCAAGGTCAACCCGCTCGCGCTGGAGGAGTTCGCCGCGCTGGAGGAGCGCTACAAGTTCCTCTCGACGCAGCTGGAGGACCTCAAGGCCACCCGCAAGGACCTGCTCACCGTCATCAAGGAGGTCGACGAGAAGATCCTGGAGGTCTTCTCCAGCGCCTACCACGACGTGGCGCGCGAGTTCGAGACCGTGTTCTCGGTGCTGTTCCCCGGCGGCGAGGGCCGCATGGTGCTCACCGAGCCCGACGACCTGCTCGCCACCGGCGTCGACGTCGAGGCGCGGCCGCCCGGCAAGAAGGTCAAGCGGCTCTCGCTGCTCTCCGGCGGGGAGAAGTCGCTGGTCGCGGTGGCGATGCTGGTGGCGATCTTCCGGGCGCGGCCGTCGCCGTTCTACGTGATGGACGAGGTCGAGGCGGCGCTCGACGACACGAACATGCGCAGGCTCATTGGCCTGCTGGAGCAGCTGCGCGCCAACTCGCAGCTCATCATCATCACGCACCAGAAGCCGACCATGGAGATCGCCGACGCGCTGTACGGCGTGAGCATGCAGGGCGACGGCATCACCAGGGTGATCTCCCAGCGGTTGCGGGAGGAGCGCGTCGAGGTGGAGGAGGAACCCGCCGCCGCGCCGTCGTGAGTGCGGAACGTCGTTCTCACCACGTTTCGCACTCCCGAGCCATGGGCGCCGTGGTTCTGCCAAGATGCGGCCCATGGCAGACGACGGTTGGCCCGCGGGCGACCCGCGCCGGTTCTTCGACGGTCCCCTCGACCCGGCGCACCTGCGGGAGAGCAGCCCCAACATCTTCCGGCGCGCGACCTGGCTGGCGCTCGGGGTGGTCCTCGGCGGTGGCCTGATCGCGCTCGGCGTGTGGGCGGTCACCGACGGCCCGTGGTGGTCGGTCCTGGTGGGCGCGGTCGCGCTGGTCGTGGGGGCGGGCCTGCTGGCCGGGGGCCTGCTGTCCGGCAACGCGTCGAAGCCGTTCCGCGGCGGCCAGCTGGTGCCGGGGCTCGTCGTGGAACAGGCCGACGCGGACGTCCAGGTGCTGGTGCTCGGCGACACCTCCCGCGATCCCGCCGCGCCGCCCGCGTTCGCGTACCGGCTGGTCGGCTTCCGGGCGCGCGAGGCGACCCGGTTCGTGCCGGGCCAGTGGATCCCGTGCGTGATGCACGGCTTCGCGGGCCCGCCGCGGAGCAGGCGGTGGTGGAGCTTCGACGCCGCACCCGTGTCCTGGGCGACCGGTGACCCCGGTGTCGTCGAGCGCGCCGCGGCCCAGATCCCGAAGGCCGAGTGGGACCAGCTGCTGGCCGGTGTGGAGCGGGTGGCCGACATCCGCCGCCGGTGGACCCGGCTGCTCCGGGTGTCCTACGAGGACCTGCCGGTGTCGCTGCGCAGACCACCGACCCGGCTGGGAGTTCCCGTCGAGTGGCAGCCCGACGGCCGCGCGCGGTTCGTCGGCTCGGTCTCCGATGTGGTCAGCGCGTAGCCGCCGGACCGTTCCACTCGGCCAGCGGGGAGCAGTGCCAGCGCCAGCCGGACCGCCTCGGCCGCCCGGGCAGCTCGAGGCGGCCGTTGCACCACAGCAGCTCCGGCCACGGGTCGCCGCCGTCCGGTGTCTCCGGGAACAGCCTGCGCAGCGTGGCCTCGGCCAGCTCGGCGGGCGGCGTGAACTCCACGCCAAGCCCGAGCGCCGCGTCCCGGGTGTGCACCAGCAGCTCGTCGCAGGCCATGGCCGCGAACCCGGCCGGGTCCGGCTCGCCCCACGGGTGCCAGCCCCGCGCGTCCGCGGGGCTGGCCTCGACCACGGCGGCGAGCAGGGCGACGTGCGCCGACACCGTGCGCACGAGGTCCTCCGGAGCCGAGTCCGGCCGCACCTTCACCTCCGCCGTGGACAGTTCCGGCGGGCCCGCGGCGAGGTCGGTCGCGTACCAGAGGCTGGTGTCGCCCAGATGCGCGACGACCTCGCGCACGGTCCAGTCCAGGTCGGGCACCGGGGCCGACCAGTCGGCGCCGGTGTGCCCGGCGAGGAACCCGGAGCACACGGCGCCGACGCGGCGCAAGGCCGAGGCGTCCACGTCACGCCGCCCGCTGTGCCTCGGCGGCCTCCGCGGGCCGGGGCTCGTCGGGGCCGTGGCGCAGCGACAGCAGTCCGCCCACGACCAGGGTCACGACCACACCGAGCGGCACGTACCAGGGGAACGCGAGCGACGAGGTCTCGCCGTCGACGGTGAACTCGACGCCGAGGATGAACACGGCGGCGACCACGATCGTGCAGGCGAACGCCACGATCGCGTCCGCCTGCCGGGCGCGCTTGACCAGGATGCCGAGGAAGAAGGCGCCGAGCAGCGCGCCGTAGGTGTAGCTGGCGATGCTCAGCCCGACCTCGACCACCGGCTGGTCGGTGCTCGTGAACATCGACGCGAACACCACGAACACGCCCGCCCAGATCAGCGTCCACAGCTTGGCCTGCTTCAGCACGGTGGCGTCCGGCAGCGTCCGCTTGGTGAAGCGCTGGTAGAGGTCGCTCACCGTCGACGTGGACAGCGAGTTCAGCGACGAGGAGATCGTGCTCATCGCGGCGGCCAGAATACCCGCCACCAGCAGGCCGGACAGCCCGGCGGGCAGCTGCTCGACGATGAACTTGGGGAACAGCGCGTCGGAGGCGGACAGGCCGAGCTCGTCCGGCGACGCGCCCCGGTAGAACGACCACAGCATCGCGCCGACGACGAGGAACAGCGCGAACTGGAAGAACACCACGACACCGCTGGCGATCACGGCCTTCTGGCTGTCGCGCAGGTTCCGGCAGGCGAGCAGGCGCTGCACCATGAGCTGGTCGGCGCCGTGCGAGGCCATCGCGAACAGCGCGCCGCCGACCACGGCCGTGATGAACGCGTACTGGCTGGTGATGATGTTGGACGAGAAGTCGAACAGCTGGAACTTGCCCGCGTCGACCGCCGCGCCGAACCAGCCGTCGGGCAGCTTGCCCGCGAGGATGAGCACCGCGAACAGCGCGCCGAGCACGTAGATGCCCATCTGGATCACGTCGATCCAGACGACCGCCCTGATCCCGCCGAGGTAGGTGTAGACGACCGCGAACAGGGCGATCGCGGCGATGATGACCCAGTACGGCACGTCGAGCCCGAACGTGCCGAGGATGACCTTCACCGGGATGGCGGTGGCGAACAGCCGGACGCCGTCCGCGAGCAGCCGCGTGACGAGGAAGGTCACCGAGGCCGTGCCCTGCAGCCCGCCGCCGAACCGGGAGCCGAGGAACCCGTAGGCGCTGACCAGCTCCCCGGCGTAGTACCGGGGCAGCAGCACGAACGCCACGAGCACCCGGCCGATGAGGTAGCCGATCGCGAGCTGCAGGTAGGTCACGTTGCCGAGATAGGCCACCGTCGGGACGCTGATGACGGTCAGCGTGGAGGTTTCCGTGGCCACGACCGAGAACGTCACCGCCCACCAGGGAATCCGCCTGCTGCCGACGAAGTAGTCGGTCGACGACTTCTGCCTGCCGCCGATGGCGATGCCCAGCAGCGGTGTGCCCACGAGGAACACCGCGATGATCGCGAGGTCGAGTGCACGCATTGGTCTCTCCTACCGTGTCCGGGTGCGGTTGGCTACACGTAAGCGGGAAATGGCCGTTGGTGACGGTGCGGGCAGGCGCAGCGGCTCGGCGCCGGGCGTGATGCTGCCGAGCGGCCGGGGCCCGGCGGCCCCGGTCGCGGCGGGCAGGTTGCCCGGCAGCCCGTGCCAGGTCAGCCAGCCGAGGACGGCGGTCAGGTAGGCCTCCTTGGCCTCGGCGGGCAACCCGAGGTCCGCACTCGGCGCCACGGTGACGTGGCGGGCCAGCGCCCGCATCAGGGCCGGGTTGCGCACGCCGCCGCCGGACGCGACGACGGTCCGCACCCCGTGCCGCGCGCACTCCCGGCCCACCGTGACGGCGGTGAGCTCGGTGAGCGTGGTGAGCAGGTCGGTGTCCGCGACGGCGGGAAGTCCTTCGGTGGCGGCCCGCAGGTACTCGGCGTGGAAGTGCTCCTTGCCGGTGGACTTCGGGGGCGCTGCGGCGTAGTACGGGTCGGCGAGCAGCCGCGCCAGCAGGTCCTCCCGCACGGTGCCGCGTGCGGCGAGCGCACCGTCGACATCGCTGTGCCGTGCGCCGCCGGTGACCCGCGCGGCGGCGGCGTCCAGCAGCGCGTTGCCGGGTCCGGTGTCGTAGGCCAGCACCGGTCCTTCCGGGCGCACGACGGTCAGGTTGGCGATGCCGCCGAGGTTCAGCCCGCCGACCGGCGCGCCCTCGCCGTCGGCGAGCGTGCGCAGCCACAGCGCGTCGAGCGTGCCGGCCAGCGGGGCGCCGTGCCCGCCCGCGGCGACGTCGCGGGCGCGCAGGTCGGCGACCACGGGCAGGCCCGTCCGCTCGGCGATCCACGCCGGCTGGCCCAGCTGGAGCGTGCCGCGCGCCCGGCCGTCCTCGACCCAGTGGTAGACGGTCTGGCCGAGCGAGGCGACGAGGTCGGCCCTGCCGTCCGCGAGCTCGGTGATGCCGGTGACGGCTGCCTCGGCGAAGGCCTGCCCGACGCCGGTGTCGAGGCGGGTCAGCTGCTCGGCCGTGCACGGGCCGGGCGGCAGCGCGGCGAGCAGTGCCTCGCGCAGCCGTTCCGGGTAGGGCAGTTCGCGGTGCCCGAGCGGGGTGAGGACGAGTTCGTCTCCGGTGGCCCGCAGGTCGGCCACGGCGACGTCGATGCCGTCGATGGACGTGCCCGAGAGGAGCCCGGCCACCCGGAGTGCGGATCGGGAGTGCGCCACGGCAGTGGTCTAGTCCACGCCGGGTGGCCAGGGCAAGACATTTGGTGGAATTTTCTCCGAAAAGATGTCAAAGTCGTTGGAAGTTGACCTTCCGGCGCGGGGGTGACCTGCCCACCTCCGGACCGGATGCGAGGATGACCTCGTGTCGAGCAACGTCTGGTTCTGGGTCATCGTCGTCGCGGCCATCGTGCTGGTGGTCGCGCTCGTCGCCGGGCTGACGATCGCGCGCAGGCGCAGAATCCGCCTCGAACCCGCCCGGCGCCCGGAGGAGGAGCCAAAGGGCGGCCGGTACCGGACGGACGGCGCGATCACGTTCGCACCCGGCGGGACGGACACGGCCGCGCCACCAGGGCACCCGGTGGAGGAGCGCACCGAGACCGACGGTGAGCCCGGGGTGGGGGACGACGCCGCCGTGCCCAGGGACGCGCCGCGGCGCTCGATCATCGACGTGGGGCTGCCCGAGGAGCGGAAGTCGGAGATCCCGCCCCAGCCGCGGCCGGAGGAACCCGAGCCGGAACCCGTCCCCGAGCCCACGCTCGAGCCGGAGGCCGCCGAGGAGGTGCCGCCGCCCGCCGCGGGCCGCATCGAGCGGCTGCGGGGCAGGCTCGCGAAGTCGCGCACGGCGTTCGGGCAGAGCCTGCTGGGCCTGCTCGGTGCGGGGGACCTCGACGAGGACTCGTGGCAGGACCTCGAGGACACGCTGCTCGTCGCCGACCTGGGTGCGGCGACCACCACGGAGATCGTCGACCGGCTGCGCACCGAGCTGTCCGCCCGCGGCGTGCGCACCGAGGAGGACGCCAGGGCGCTGCTGCGCGAGGTGCTGACCGACGCACTCGGCCCCGACACCGACCGTGCCGTGCGCGCGCTGCCCCACACCGTGGACGGTCAGAAGCGGCCGGCCGTCGTGCTGGTGGCCGGGGTGAACGGCACCGGCAAGACCACCACCACCGGCAAGCTCGCCAGGGTGCTCGTCGCGCAGGGCAGGCAGGTGCTGCTCGGCGCGGCCGACACCTTCCGCGCCGCCGCCGCCGACCAGCTCCAGACCTGGTCCGAGCGGGTCGGCGCCGAGGTGGTGCGTGGCAAGGAGGGCGCCGACCCGGCCTCGGTGGCCTTCGACGCCGTGAAGCGGGGCATCGACACCGGCGTCGACGCGGTGCTGGTGGACACCGCGGGCCGCCTGCACACCAAGACCGGCCTGATGGACGAGCTCGGCAAGGTCAAGCGGGTCGTGGAGAAGCAGGCCGAGGTGGACGAGGTGCTGCTCGTGCTGGACGCCACCACCGGGCAGAACGGCCTCGCGCAGGCACGCGTGTTCTCCGAGGTCGTCGACGTCACCGGCATCGCGCTCACCAAGCTGGACGGCACCGCGAAGGGCGGCATCGTCTTCCAGGTGCAGCGGGAGCTCGGCGTGCCGGTCAAGCTCGTCGGGCTCGGCGAGGGTCCCGACGATCTGGCCCCGTTCGAGCCGACCGCCTTCGTCGACGCCCTGCTCGACTGAGGGTGCCAAGTGCAGTGAAGGCCACCTTCACTGCACTGGACGCAGTGAAGGTGGCCTTCACTGCGCGCCCGGGCTCGTCAGGCGGTGAGGTCGCGGGCGGCCAGCTGCTCGGACAGCTGGGCCGCCACGTGCTGCACGACGGGGGCGATCCGCGACACGGCGTCCTTGGTCAGCCTGCCCTCGGGGCCGGAGACGGACACCGCGGCCGGGGTCGGCGTGCCCGCCACGGGCACGGCCACGCAGCGCACGCCCAGCTCCTGCTCGCTCTCGTCGAGCGCGTAGCCCTGTGCGGCGATCCGCTGCAGGTGCCGCAGGAAATCGTCCGGATCCGTGTAGGTGTGCTCGGTGTAGGCGGGCATGCCGGTGCGGGACAGCAGCGCGCGCACCTCGTCCGCGGGCAGCTGGGCGAGCATCGCCTTGCCCACCCCGGTGCCGTGCGGCAGCAGCCGCCGCCCCACCTCCGTGAACATGCGCATCGAGTGCCGGGACGGCACCTGCGCCACGTACACCACCTCGTCCCGCTCCAGCACCGCCAGGTTCGCCGTCTCGCCCACTTCGTCGACCAGGTCGGTCAGCAGCGGCCTGGCCCACGTGCCGAACTGCATGCTCGCGTTCTCGCCGAGCCGGATCAGGCGCGCGCCCAGCGCGTAGCGGCGGTTGGTGTTCTGCCGCACATAGCCGAGTGCCACGAGCGTCCTGATCAGCCGGTGGATCGTCGGCATCGGCAGTCCCGAGGTCGCCGCGAGCTCCGACAGGCTCGCCTCCCCGCCCGTGTCCGCGAGGTGTTCGAGCAGGTCGAAAGCCCGCTTCAGCGACTGCACGCCGCCACCCGCTGATCGCTCGGCCGCCACACTGACTCCTCTCGCGTTGAGCTTCCGCAATGTAGAAACTATAGTCCGAGATGTAAAACAAGATGATCGTCATGCTTCGAATGAGCATCCACCGACACACTGGTTTGAGGGGTTTCCCATGTCTGAGGTCCGAGTGCTCGGCGGCGCGGTCGAGCGCGGCGACGAGGTGCTGACTCCCGCGGCACTGGAGTTCCTCGGCGGCCTGCACGACGCGTTCGCGGCAACGCGGGACAAGCTGCTCGAGGCGCGGGCGCACCGCAGGGAAGAGGCCAAGCGCACCGGCAGGCTCGACTTCCTGCCGGAGACCCAGGAGATCCGCGAGTCGGAGTGGCAGGTGGCCGAGGCGCCGCCCGCGCTGCGCGACCGGCGCGTCGAGATCACCGGTCCCACCGACCGCAAGATGACCATCAACGCCCTCAACTCCGGCGCCAAGGTGTGGCTGGCCGACTTCGAGGACGCCAACACCCCGCACTGGGCCAACGTGGTGTCCGGCCAGGTCAACCTCTCCGACGCGATCCGGGGGACCATCGAGCTCGAGTCGAACGGCAAGCACTACGCCCTGCGCGACGACGTCGAGCACGCCACCATCGTCGTCCGCCCGCGCGGCTGGCACCTCGACGAGCGCAACATCGAGATCGGCGGCCGCAAGGCCGTCGGCGCCCTGGTCGACTTCGGCCTCTACTTCTTCCACAACGCGCGGGAGCTGCTCGAACGCGGCAGCGGGCCGTACTTCTACCTGCCCAAGCTGGAGAGCCATCTCGAGGCGCGGCTGTGGAACGACGTGTTCACCCACGCCGAGCGTGAGCTGGGCATCGACCACGGCACCATCCGGGCGACGGTGCTGATCGAGACCATCCCCGCCGCGTTCGAGATGGAGGAGATCCTCTACGAGCTGCGCGAGCACGCCTCCGGGCTGAACGCGGGCCGCTGGGACTACCTGTTCAGCATCATCAAGTACTTCCGCGACGCGGGCGCGACGTTCGTGCTGCCCGACCGCAACAGCGTCACCATGACCGCGCCGTTCATGCGGGCCTACACCGAGCTGCTCGTGCGCACCTGCCACAAGCGCGGCGCGTTCGCGATCGGCGGCATGGCCGCGTTCATCCCGAGCAAGGATCCCGAGGTCAACGAGAAGGCCTTCGCGAAGGTCCGCGACGACAAGGCGCGCGAGGCCGGGGACGGCTTCGACGGCTCGTGGGTGGCCCACCCCGGCATGGTCGGCCTCTGCCGCGAGGAGTTCGACAAGGTGCTCGGCGACAAGCCGAACCAGGTGGACCGCAAGCGCGAGGACGTCCACGTCACCGCCGAGCAGCTGCTCGACATCGCGTCGACCGAGGGCAGGGCCACCATGGCCGGGCTGCGCGGCGCCGTCGACGTCGGCGTCCGCTACATCGCGTCCTGGCTCGGCGGCAACGGCGCGGCGGGCATCCACAACCTCATGGAGGACGCCGCGACCGCCGAGATCTCCCGGTCGCAGGTCTGGCAGTGGGTGCGCAACGGCGTCGAGCTCGACACCGGCGACACGGTCACCGGGCAGCTGGTCCGGTCCGTGCTGGACGAGGTCCGCGGCGAGCTCGCCGGTGAGATTCCCGGCGAGCAGCTGACGCAGGCCGTCGAGCTGTTCGAGGAGGTCGCGCTGGCGGAGAACTTCGCCGACTTCCTCACGCTGCCCGCCTACGAGCGGATCCGGTAGTGGCGGCCGCCGGCCGGCTCCCCGAGGACGTCTACGCGAGCCTCGACGCCCGGCTCGCCGAGGCGGACGCGCGCATCGCGGCGCGGTATCCCGGCGAGCCGGCCGGCAGGCAGCCGGTGCACACGGTGTACGTCCCGGCGCACCGCTACCACGCGGGGCTCGTCGCCGACTGGGGTGAACGGGCCCTCGCGGTGCTGGCCGAGCACGGTGAGGGCCTGCCCGCCGAGACCGCGGTCCGCGAGCGGGTGCGGCGCAAGCTGGCGGAGCAGCCGATCGAGGACCTGCGCATCGACTTCGAGGACGGCTACGGCGCACCCGGCGACGACGCCGAGGACGCCGAGGCGGTCCGGTGCGCGCGGGAACTGGCGGCGAGCGCCCCGCCGCCGTTCTGCGGCATCCGGTTCAAGAGCTTCGAGGCCGCCACCCGCAGGCGCGGCCTGCGCACGCTGGACACGTTCCTCGGCGCGCTCGGCCGGGTGCCCGAGGGGTTCGTGGTCACGCTGCCGAAGGTCACCGCGATCGAGCAGGTCGAGGCGGCCGCGGCCGTGCTGGCCGACCTGGAGAAGGCACACGGCCTCGCCGAGGGCACGGTGCCGTTCGAGGTGCAGGTCGAGACCCCGCAGTCGGTACTCGCCGGGGACGGCACCGTCGCGCTGCCGCGGATCATCCAGGCCGGCGCGGGCCGGTGCTCGGGCCTGCACTTCGGCACCTACGACTACAGCGCGGCGCTCGGCATCGGGGGCGCCTACCAGAGCATGGACCATCCCGCGGCCGACTTCGCCAAGGAGCTCATGCAGGTGGCCGCCGCCGGCACCGGCGTGCGGCTGTCCGACGGCTCCACCAACCGGCTGCCCGTGGGCGACGCGGCCGCCGTGCACGTGGCATGGGCCGAGCACGTCCGGCTGGTGCGCCGCTCCCTGGAACGCGGCTTCTACCAGGGCTGGGACCTTCACCCGCACCAGCTGCCGAGCCGCTTCGCCGCGACGTACGCCTTCTTCCGGGAAGGCCTGGCGCAGGCCACCGGCCGCCTGCGGGACTACGTGGGCGAGGCCGGGGGCGGCGTGCTCGACGAGCCCGCCACCGCGCAGGCGCTCGCGGTGCACCTGCTGCGCGGCCTGCACTGCGGCGCCGTCGACGAGGACGAGCTGGCCGGGCTCGACCGTGCCACCCTCGACCGCCTGGCCACGCGGGCGCCCGGCTGACCGGCCACCCCGCCGGGCGCCGCGGCGGCGTTACGCTGGCGGCGTGACGGACGCGGACATCGACCTCAACAGCGATCTCGGAGAGGGCTTCGGAGCCTGGTCTCTCGGCGACGACGACGCGCTGCTCGACATCGTCTCCAGCGCCAACGTCGCCTGCGGGTTCCACGCGGGCGACCCGTCGGTGCTGCGCCGCGTCACGGAGCGCGCCGCCGAACGCGGCGTCGCCATCGGCGCCCAGGTCGGGTACCGCGACCTCGCCGGGTTCGGCCGCCGGTTCATCGACGTGGACCCGCACGACCTGGTCAACGACATCATCTACCAGATCGGCGCGCTGGACGGGTTCGCCCGCATCGCGGGTAGCCGGGTGCGCTACGTCAAACCGCACGGTGCCCTCTACAACGCCGTCGTCGCACACGCCGAGCAGGCGGCGGCCGTCGTCGAGGCGGTGCGCCGCTACGACCCGGGACTCCCGGTGCTCGGCCTGCCCGGCTCGCAGCTGCTGAGCCGGGCGGAGGCGGCCGGGCTGCGGGTGGTCGAGGAGTCCTTCGCCGACCGCGCCTACACGCCGGAGGGCACACTCGTCCCGCGGCGCGAGCGGGGAGCCGTGGTGCACGAGCCGGACGCGGTGGTCCAGCGCAGCGTGCGGATGGCCACGGAGGGCGCGGTCACGGCCGTCGACGGCAGCGTGGTCACCGTGCGCCCCCGCTCGCTGTGCGTGCACGGCGACACCGAGGGCGCCGTCGAGATCGCCCGGCGCGTGCGCGAGGCGCTGCGCGAGGCCGGGGTCACCGTGCGCCCCTTCGCCGACGCGGGGTAGCGGCGGTCAGTTCCGGCCCAGCGCCAGCCGCCGCCCCGTGATCGTGCCGGGCCGGATGCGCAGGTACCGGTCGTGCCTGCCGGGCGCCCACGGGCGATGCCGTGGATCGCTCAGGCGCACGAGCGTGTCGACGTCGGTCACGGTCGCGACCTTGCCGAGCACGACGACGCTCCACCCCGTGTGGGTCGCCGGGTCGATGCGGTCGACCTCGAACGCCACGATCGACCCGCCGAGCCGGTCGGCCCACGAGCCCGGCGCGCTCCGGACGACCACGTCGTGGCCGTCGAGGACGAAGTTCACCGGCCGGATCGCGGGCAGGGCGCGCTCGGTGAACACCAGCCGCCCGACCGGTTCGGCGCGCAGCAGCTCGAGGCAGTCGGCCTCGGCGAGTTCCTCGATGTCGATGGACGGAAGCATGGTGTTCCCCGGTTCCTTGGGACGGTACTGGTGCCTGTTTCCACGATCCGTCCCCGGCGGGCGACGCAGCAGGGCACAAAGACCTGTCCGGGACGCGGATCAGCCTTCGATCAGCAGTGCCAGGTAGACGTCGACCTGGCCGCGGAAGTCGGTGAGGTCGACCCCGAGCAGCTCACTCGCTCTGGTGATCCGGTACCGCAGCGTGTTGACGTGCACGTGCAGCGCCCTGGCCGCCCGTGCGGGTGAGCCGGAGCACTCCAGGAACACCCGCACCGTGCGGACGAGGTCGGTGTGCTGCCCGTCGTCGTACTCGAGCAGCCTGCCGAGCACGCGCTCGCGCAGCGCCTGCCGCAGCGCGTCCGGCGCGCCGCCGACCAGCAGCCGGTGCACGCCGATCTCCTCGCCCGACACCACGGCCACCCGTTCCTGCCTGCGTGCGGCGGCGACCACCGCCTGCCGGGCCTCCTCGGCCGCGCCGCGCAGCCCGGACACCGTGGCGGGCCCGCCGACGCCCACCAGGACCGGGCCCGCGGCGAGGACGGGATCCAGCTCACGCAGGGTCCGGGTGGCGGTGGCCGCCCAGTCGTCCGGCCAGTGGGCGCCGGTGTCGACGAGCGCGTAGGCCTCGCCGGTGCCGACCTCGCCGACGAACACCGCGCCCGGATGCCCGGCCAGCAGCTCGCACAGCAGTTCCGCGCCGAGGGGAGCACCGGATGTGCGCGCGAGCAGCACCCGCAGCTGCGTGTCCGGGGCGAGCCCGGTCGCCGCGAAGGCGGTGGCGAGTTCGGCGTTGCCGCCGCCGGAGGTGCCCAGCAGGTGCAGCAGGGGCGCCGCGACCCGCATGCCCGCCGACCGCACCTCGTCCTCGCGGGAGCGGGCGAGCCCCGCCAGCCCGGCCAGCTCCTCCGCCACCTCCGCGGCGGCGGGGGAGAGGTCGGCGTCCACCGCCAGCACCCACGGCACGGCGTGCCGCCCGCCGACCGGCAGCACGGTGCGGCGCCGGGGCGGCCCGCCGGTGCTGCCCGCGACGACCCGCCCGGTGGCCGAGAGCACCCAGCAGTCCGCGCCCAGCTCGCGGGCGCCGTGCGCGAGCAGGTCGGGTAGCGCGGCACCCTCCGCGGCGGCGGACAGCAAGCGCTTGCGGGCCCCCTCGGACTCGGTCGCCAGGGCGAGCACCACCCGCTCGGTGATCACCGCGAACGACAGGTCGGGCGGCACCTCCAGCAGCGGGATCCGGTGCCGCGTGCACGCGGCGACCAGGTCGGCGGGCACACCACCGGAGTCGGCACCCGACGCCGCGAGCGCGGCGCACCCGGCCTGGGCGAGTGCCGCCACGAACGGCTCGGCGTCGCCCGGTTCGCGCCACCACAGCAACCCGCTCAGCACGAGCTCCCCAGCCGAGAGGTAGCGGCTGGGGTCCGGCAGTTCGGTCACGTAGATCCGGCTGACCTCGCGGTCGAGCAGGTCCTCACCGCCGAGGAGCCGCAGCCGGAGCTCCGGGATGCCGAGCAGGGTGCGCACGAGCGTCATGGGACTTGTAGGAAAGCACAAACGTGCCGCCGTCCGCTGCCCCGAGTTTCATGCTCCGGTGCCGTTGTCCCGGCGACCGGCGGGTGTGTGTACTGGGACACACCCGATTTCCAGGAGGCCGAAGGTGGACTTCCTCCGCCCCACCACTCTCGACGAGGCGCTCGCCGCCAAGGCCGAGCGCCCCGGCGCGGTGCCGATCGCAGGCGGGACCGACGTCATGGTCGAGCTGAACTTCGACCACCGCAGGCCCGAGGCGCTGCTCGACCTCACCGGTGTCGGCGAGCTCGCCGAGTGGTCCAGATCGTCCGGTTCGGACGGTGAGATCCGGCTCGGTGCGGGCGTTCCGTACACCCGGGTCATCACGGAACTGGGCGGCAGGCTGCCCGGCCTGGCGATGGCGTCGCGCACCGTCGGCTCGCCGCAGATCCGCAACCGCGGCACGGTCGGCGGCAACCTCGGGTCCGCCTCGCCCGCCGGGGACACCCACCCGGTGCTGCTGGTGACCGGGGCCCGCGTCGAGGTGGCCTCCGTCCGCGGCACCCGGCTGATCCCGGCCACCGAGTTCTACACGGGGGTCAAGCGCAACGCGCTGGCACCCGACGAGCTGGTCACCGCCGTGCACCTGCCCGAGGCGACCGGCCCGCAGCAGTTCGCGAAGGTCGGCACCCGCAACGCCATGGTGATCGCCGTGTGCTCGTTCGCGCTGGCGCTCGACCCGGATCGTGCGGCCGCCAGGGCCGCGATCGGGTCCGCCGCACCCACGCCGCGCCGCGCCGTCGCCGCCGAACGGTTCCTCGCCGAGGAGCTGCCGTGGGGCACCCCCGGCCCGCTGCGCGACTCGCTCAAACGCCGCTTCGGCGAGCTCGTCGCCGAGGCCACCGAACCCATCGACGACGTCCGGGGCACCGCCGCCTACCGCAGGCACGCGCTCGCCGTGCTGGCGCGGCGCACGCTGACCTGGGCATGGAACGACCAGCAGGAGAGGAGCCCGTCATGCGCCTGAACGTGACGGTGAACGGCAGGCCACGGCAGGCCGACGACGTGTGGCCGGGGGAGAGCCTGCTGTACGTGCTGCGGGAGCGGCTCGGCCTGCCCGGTTCGAAGAACGCCTGCGAGCAGGGCGAGTGCGGGTCGTGCACGGTCTACCTCGACGACGTGCCGGTGTGCTCGTGCCTCGTCGCGGCCGGCCAGGCCGAGGGCAGGCAGGTGCGCACGGTCGAGGGCCTTGCCGAGGGCGATCGGCTCGACCCGGTGCAACAGTCCTTCGTGGACGCCGGCGCGGTGCAGTGCGGTTTCTGCACACCGGGTCTCGTCGTGGCGGCGCACGACCTGTTGCGGCGCACGCCGCGGCCGAGCGACGAGGAGATCCGGGAGGCGCTCGCGGGCAACCTGTGCCGGTGCACCGGCTACGAGAAGATCCTCGACGCCGTCCGCACGGCCGCGGACGCCTCATGAAGCCGGCGAGCTCCCCAATGTGGCATTCGGTGCGTTCAGGGCACCCAATGTGGCATTCGGTGCGTTCAGCGTTACCAATGCCACATTGGGGACACGGGCGCGGGAAGGGGGAACCGTCATGATCGTCATCGAGAACGCCGCGATCGCCACGGTGGACGCGGCGGGCACCGAGCACCGCACCGGGCACGTGGTGGTCGACGGCGAATGGATCACCGCCGTCGGCGCGGGACCCGCCCCGGAGCCCGCGGGCGAGCACACCCGGATCGACGGCACCGGCTGCCTGGTCACGCCGGGCCTGGTCAACACCCACCACCACCTCTACCAGTGGGCGACCCGGGGGCTCGCCCCCGACGCCACCCTCTTCGAATGGCTCGTGCACCTGTACCCGGTCTGGGGCGGGCTGGACGCCGGGATCACCCACGCCGCCGCCACCGCGGGCCTCGCGCGGCTCGCGCTGACCGGCTGCACCACGGTCGCCGACCACCACTACGTCTTCCCGGCCGACGCGGGCGACCAGATGGACGCGCTCGTGGCCGCGGTGCACCGGATCGGTGTGCGCGGGCACCTGGTGCGCGGGTCGATGGACCGCGGCGTGTCCGAGGGCGGCCTGCCGCCGGACAACCTCGTCGAGGACGTCGAGGCGGCGCTGGAGGGCACCGAACGGGCCATCGACAGCCACCACGACCGCGCGCCGAACGCCCGGATCCGCATCGCCGCGGGCCCGTGCTCGCCGTTCACCGTCACCGAGCGGCTGATGAAGGAGGCCGCGGATCTCGCGCGGCGCAAGGGGGTCCGGCTGCACACGCACCTCGCGGAGACCCTCGACGAGGAGCGGCAGTGCCTGGCCGAGGCCGGCTGCACCCCCGCCGAGTACGCCGACCGGCTCGGCTGGCTCGGCGACGACGTCTGGCTGGCGCACACGGTGCACCTCGCGCCGGGGGCGATCCGCAGGTTCGGCGCCACCGGCACCGGCGCCGCGCACTGCCCGACGTCGAACGGGCGGCTGGGCACCGGCATCGCCCCCGTGCGCGACCTGCTCGACGCGGGCGTGCCGGTGGGGCTCGGCGTCGACGGTGCCGCGTCCAACGAGTCGGGCGGGCTCGGCGAGGAACTGCACCAGGCCCTGCTGCAGGCGCGCCAGCGCGGCGGGCCCCGCGCGCTCGCCGTCCGCGAGGCGCTGTGGCTCGGCACGATGGGCGGCGCCCGCTGCCTCGGCAGGCAGGACGAGCTGGGCTCGCTGGAACCCGGCAAGCTGGCCGACCTCGCCGTGTGGCGGCTGGACGGTCTCGAGTACGCGGGTATCGACGACCCCGTCGCGGCGCTCGTGCTCGGCGCGACACCACCACTGAAGGCACTGCTCACCGGCGGCCGGACCGTGGTCGCCGACGGGGAGCTGCGCACGGCCGACGAACGGGCCGTCGCCACCGAACTGCGCACCGCGAGCAGGAGGCTGCGAGCATGACGACCTCGACGAAGAGCACCGTCACCCGGACGGACGGGATCGGAGCGAGCCCTCGGCGCCCGGACGGCACCGCGAAGGTGCGCGGCGAGTTCGCCTACTCCTCCGACCTGTGGCACGAGGACATGCTGTGGGGCGCGACGCTGCGCAGCCCGCACCCGTACGCCCGCATCACCGGCATCGACATCGCGCGGGCGCTGGCCCTGCCCGGCGTGTACGCGGTGCTGACGCACGCCGACGTCCCCGGGGTGAACCGCTACGGCCTCGAGCACGCCGACCAGCCGGTGCTCGCCGAGGACGTCGTGCGGTACCGGGGCGAGCCGGTCGTGGTCGTCGCCGCCGACCATCCCGAGACCGCGCGCAGGGCGCTGGAGCGGGTCGAGGTCGGCTACGAGGTGCTCGACCCGGTGACCGACGCCGAGTCCGCCGTGGCCGGACAGGGCGCCGAGCTGCATCCCGGGGGCAACGTCGTGCGGCACGTGCCGATCCGCAGGGGCGACCCCGACGCGGCCGCCGAGGTCGTGGTCACCGGCCGGTACGAGGTCGGCATGCAGGACCAGGCGTTCCTCGGGCCCGAGTCGGGACTCGCCGTGCCCGCCGAGGACGGCGGGGTGGACCTGTACGTCGCGACGCAGTGGCTGCACGTCGACCAGCGGCAGATCGTCGCCGCGCTGGACCTGCCCGAGGACAAGGTGCGCCTCACCCTCGGCGGTGTCGGCGGCGCGTTCGGCGGGCGCGAGGACCTGTCCATCCAGGTGCACGCGTGCCTGCTCGCCCTGCACACCGGCAGGCCGGTGAAGATGGTCTACAACCGTGAGGAGTCGTTCTACGGGCACGTGCACCGGCACCCGGCGGTGCTGTACTACGAGCACGGCGCCGACCGTGACGGCACGCTCCGCTACGTCAGGGCGCGCATCTACCTCGACGGCGGCGCCTACGCCTCGTCCACCGGAGCGGTGGTCGGCAACGCGGCCACGCTCGGCGTCGGCCCGTACGACGTGCCCAACGTGTCGGTCGACTGCTGGGGCGCCTACACCAACAACCCGCCGTGCGGCGCGATGCGCGGGTTCGGCGCGGTGCAGGCGGCGTTCGCCTACGAGTCGCAGATGGACCGGCTGGCGGCGGCGTGCGGGCTCGACCCGGTGGAGGTGCGGATCCGCAACGCGATGGCGCAGGGCACGGTCATGCCCACCGGCCAGGTGGTGGACTCGCCCGCGCCGGTCGAGGAGCTGCTGCGCCGCGTGCGGGCCAAGCCGCTGCCTCCCGAGCCGTCCGGTGAACCCGACCTGCGCACGCTGCCGGGCGGGGTGTCCAACACCACGCACGGCGAGGGGGTCGTGCGGGGCGTCGGCTACGCGGTGGGCATCAAGAACATCTGCTTCTCCGAGGGGTTCGACGACTACGCGACGGTGCGGGTGCGGTTGCAGGTGGTCGGGGGCGAGCCCGCCGCCACCGTGCACACGGCGGCGTGCGAGGTGGGCCAGGGCCTGGTGACGGTGCTGCAGCAGATCGTGCGCTCGGAGCTGGGCGTGGAGCGCGTGACGGTCGAGCCCAGCGACACGACGATCGGCAGCGCCGGTTCCACGTCGGCCTCGCGGCAGACCTACGTCACCGGGGGCGCGGTGCGGGAGGCGTGCCTGCGGATCAGGGACGCCCTCGGCGCGCTCTCGCCCGCCGAGCTCGGCGACAAGGTGCTGGACGAGACCGTGGAGTGGCGGCACCGGCCCACCGAGGAACTGCACCCGGAGACCGGCCAGGGCAACGCCCACGTGCAGTACGGCTTCGCGGCGCACCGCGCGGTCGTCGACGTGGACACCGAGCTCGGGCTGGTGAAGGTCGTCGCGCTCGACTGCGCGCAGGACGTCGGCAAGGCGATCAACCCGCAGGCCGTGCTGGGCCAGATCCAGGGCGGTTCGGCGCAGGGGCTCGGGCTGGCGGTGATGGAGGAGATCAAGACCGAGGGCGGCGTGATCCGCAATCCCTCGTTCACCGACTACCTCATCCCGACCGTGCTCGACATGCCCCCGATGAGCATCGACGTGCTCGAACTGGCGGACCCGCACGCGCCGTACGGGCTGCGCGGGGTGGGGGAACCGCCGACGATCTCGTCCACGCCCGCCGTCGTCGCCGCGATCCGTGCGGCCACCGGCAGGGCCCTCACCCGGGTGCCCGTGCGCCCGGAGCACATCACCGGTACCTGAGCAGCGGCTCACCCCTCGTGAGTGCGGAACGTGGTGAGAACGACGTTCCGCACTCACGACGGTGCCGCGCGCCCTCCTGTCCACAACGAGGTGGAGGCTGGCATGACCCAGTTGCGTACGGACCGTCCCCAACCACATCCGGAGCCCGGCTTCTCCCCGCTCGACCGGGCCTTCCGCGTCTCGGCCAGGGGCAGCACGCTCGGCCGCGAGGTCCGCGGCGGCATCACCACGTTCGTCGCGATGTGCTACATCGTGCTGCTCAACCCGCTCATCCTGGGCGCGTCCACCGACATCACCGGCGTGCGGCTGACCACCGAGCAGGTCACCACGGCCACGGCGCTGGCGGCGGGCGTGACGACCATCCTCATGGGACTGATCGGCAACGCCCCGCTCGCGCTGGCCGCCGGGCTCGGCGTGAACGGCATCGTGGCGTTCCAGATGGCGCCCACGATGACCTGGGGCCAGGCCTTCGGCCTCGTGGTGGTCGAGGGTTTCTGCATCGTCCTCATGGCCGTCTCCGGCATCCGGGAGCGGATCATCAACGCGATCCCGCTGGCGCTGAAGATGGCCATCACCGTCGGGATCGGGCTCTACATCGCTCTGGTCGGGCTGGTCAGCGCGGGTTTCGTGACGCGGACACCGGACGCGGCGAACTCCACGGTGCCGGTGCGCATGGGGGAGAACGGGCATCTGACCGGCTGGCCGATCGTGGTGTTCTGCGCCGGGCTGCTGCTGATGGTGGTGCTGGTCAGCCGCGCCGTCCCGGGTGCGGTGCTGATCAGCATCCTCGCCGCCACCGTGTTCGCCGTGGTCGTCAACGCGGCGTTCGACGTGCGCGGCTGGGGGCTGGTCGAGCCGGATGTGCCGGAGCGGGTGGTGGCCAGCCCCGACTTCAGCCTGTTCGGTCAGGTGGACCTGTTCGGCGGGTTCGCCTCGGCGGGCGCGGTGACGGCGTGCGTGTTCCTGTTCACGCTCGTGCTGTCCGGCTTCTTCGACGCGATGGGCACGATCACCAGCGTCGCCCAGGAGGCGGGCCTGATGCGCGACGGCAAGGTCGAGGGCATGGGGCGCATCCTGTTCGCCGACGGCCTTGGTGCCATCGCGGGCGGCACCACCGGCTCCTCGCCGAACACGGTGTTCCTCGAGTCGGCCGCGGGAGTCGGTGAGGGTGCCCGCACCGGGCTGGCCAGCCTGGTCACCGGCGGGCTGTTCCTGCTCACGCTGTTCCTCACGCCGCTGGCCGCGGTGGTGCCCGCGCAGGCCGCCGCGCCCGCGCTGGTCGTGATCGGCGGCATGATGATGGCGCAGTGCCGGCACATTCCGTGGCAGGACACGGACTTCGTGATCCCGGCATTCCTCATGATCGCGCTGATCCCGTTCACCTACTCCATCACCAACGGCATCGGCGCGGGCATCGTGGCCTTCGTCGTCATCAAGCTGTGCAAGCGGCAGCCGGGCCAGGTCGGCTGGCTGCTCGGTGTGCTGGCGGCCGTGTTCGGGCTGTACTTCGCGATCGAGGGGGTCACGTCGTGGCTCTGATGTTCCTCAACGGGGCGGCGATGCGCGGCGGCCCGCTGCACCACCAGCTGCGGGGCGCCCCGCTCGTGGGCACCGCGCGGTCGGCTCCGCGGTACCGGTACTTCTCGGTGGGCGACCGGTTCCCCGCGATGTACGAGGTCGGCGAGGGCGGGGGCAGCGTTCTCGGCGAGGTCTACGACGTGCCGCTGAGCGTGCTGCGGGAGCATCTGCTGCCCGCCGAGCCCGCGGAGCTGGAGATCGGCGTGATCGCGCTCGCCGACGGCGCGGCGTGCCTGGCGACCGTGCTCCGCGAGTCCTGGCTGGACAGTCCGGAGCTGGTGGACATCACCGGGTACGGCGACTGGCGGGCCTACCTCGCCGCCCGCCCCTCGTGAGTGTTTTCGGTGGTTCTAACCACGGTTTTCACTCACGACGGCAGGCCGGCGATCAGCACCACCAGCGGGGCGGCGAGCTGGCCGAGGGCTCCGCCCAGACCCGAGCCCTTCGCCCGGCCGAGCGCCATCCGGTCCGAGACGGCGAGCACCACACCGGCCAGCACCATGAACGCACACGTGTAGAGCACCAGCGCCCGGCCGGCCGCCGCGTCGCCCGTGCGCAGCATCACCAGGCCGAGGATCGTGCCCGCCGCCAGGAAGAGGTTGTAGAAACCCTGGTTGAACGCCCACAGCCGGACGGCGGGCAGGTCCTCGCCGGGTATGTGGAAGATGTCCCGGTGCACGGTGGGCCGTCGGAAGGCCACCGTCTCCCAGTAGAAGGCGAGGACGTGTACCAGGGCGGCCGCCCCGGCGAACGCCTGCGCGACGACGTTCACGGCTGCGGCCCTCCCACCATGGTGATGCCGTGCCGCTCGGCGACCGGACCGAGCCGCGCAACGGCCTCGCCGAGCGGAGTGCCCTCGGGCACGGCCTGGTCGACGTCGCGGAAGAACCTGCCCATCGCGCCGGTGAGGCTGAAGGCGAGGAACTGCACCGAAGGGCCGTGCACGGTGAACGTGTGTGGCGCGCCCGGCGGGACGGTGATCGACGACCCCGGGCCCAGCTCGTACCGCTCGCCGTCGACGAGCACCGCCATGCGCCCGAACAGGACGTAGTACGCCTTCGCCCACGGGGTGCGGTGGAGCGGCACGGCCGGGCCGCGCGGGGCGTCGATCTCGAACAACTCGTAGGCGCCGCCGGTGTGCTCGGCGCCGGCCTTCACGGTGACCTTCGCGTCGGGCGAGGACAGTTCGACGCCCTCACCCGCGGTGCTGAGGTGTGCTCGCGTCGTCATGCGCCGACCGTATGACCAGGGACCGGCACCGTTCCATCCCGGAATTCTGGGATGGAACGCGGCTCGCGCGCGGCGCATACTGCCTCCATGTGGGAAGGGCGGGCGCTTGGTGCGCGACGCGACATCGCCGCACTCGCGAAGGCGGGTCTCGGGATCGCCGAGCTGCACGCGGCCGCCATCGACCTGGTGGACCGTGTGGTGCCCGCCGACCTGTCCTGCTGGGCGATGCTCGACCCGGACACCACCGCGATCAGCTCGATGACGAGCGGAGCCGCGCGTGTCCCGCCGCGGTACGACCCGCTGCTGGCGGAGTTCGAGTACGGCGGGACGGAGCCGCACACGTTCACCGAGCTGGCGCGGCGACCGGTGCCCGTGGCGAGGCTGTCGGACCTGTCCCGGCGCGTGCGTGAGCGCAGCGGGCGGGTGAACGAGGTGTGGCGGCCGCTGGGGCTGAGTCACGAGCTGCGCACGGTGTTCCGGGTGGGACCGGTTCCGTGGGGTGCGGCGGGCATGGTGCGGCGGGGCGAGTTCAGCGACCGCGAGGTCGAGTTCATGGCCGCGCTGGCGCCGGCACTCGCCGCGGCGACCCGCGTGGCGGCCCGCACGGGCGGCCACCGCGGGGACGGTGAGTCCGCCGTCGTCGTGGCCGGTCCGGACGGCGCGCTCCGGGCCGCGACCGCCGCGGTGGAGGCGTGGCGTGCCCAGCTCGACCGGCTCGGGCCGAACCGGTTCGCGGTGCTGCTCCGCGCGGTCGTGGTGGGTGCCCGGGCCGCCGCGTCCGGATCGTTCGTGGTCCGGGTGCGCGCCGCCGCGGGTGGCTGGATCCTGCTCCGCGGCGACCGGCTCCTGTCCGGCGGGGAGGACGGGGACGAGACCGTGGTCACCCTCGACTGGGCGCGCGGTGAAGAGCTGCGGCGGCTGATCTTCGCCGCCCACGGGCTGAGCGCCCGCGAACGGGACGTCTGTCACGAGGTGCTCGCCGGGCGCCCGACCTCGGAGATCGCGGCCGCGCTCGCCATCTCCGGGCACACGGTGCAGGACCACCTCAAGTCGGTGTTCGCCAAGCTCGGCGTGCGCAGCCGCGGCGAGCTGGTAGCCGCCCTGGCCTGACCGCGCTAGGAGGCGGTGACCTTCTCCCGCGGTGCCCGGGTCCGCACGCGGTCGCCGAAGACGAGGTTCAGCACCACGGCCGCCACACAGCCCGCGCTGATGCCGGAGTCGAGGACGGTCTGCACGGCGGAAGGGAAGTGGTCGTAGAACTCGGGCGCGGCGATCGGGATGATGCCGATGCCCAGTGCCGCCGCGACGATCGTGACGTTGGCGGGCCGTTCGAACGACGCCTTCGCCAGCGTCCGCACGCCGGCCACCGCGACACTGCCGAAGAGCACCAGGCCCGCCCCGCCGAGCACCGGCTGCGGCACCAGCGCGACGATCCCGCCGGTCACCGGGAACACCCCGAGCAGCACCAGGATCGCGCCGCTGGCCGCCACGACGTACCGGCTGAACATCCGGGTCAGCGCCACCAGCCCCACGTTCTGCGCGAACGCCGTGCACGCGAAACCGCCGAACACGGTCGCGAGCGAGGTCGCCAGCCCGTCGGCGCGCAGGCCGTCGGCGAGCGTGCGCTCGCCGGTCGGCCGCTCGACCACCTCGCCGAGGGCGAGCATGTCCGCCGTGCTCTCCGCCATGACGACCAGCATCACGATCGCCATCGAGACCACCGCGGCGATGTCGAGCGACGGCGTTCCGAAGTGGAACGGGGTCGCCACGCCGAACACGGGCGCCTCGGTGAGGGTCGACGTGTCGACCTCGCCGAGCGGCCACGCGACCAGCGTGCCCACCGCGAGTCCCAGCAGCAGCGCGATCCGGCTCCAGAACCCGGAGAGGAACCGGTTGAACGCCAGTACCGCGAGCAGCGTGACGGCGGCGAGCACGAGCCCGGACGGCTCCGCCGACTCCTGCTGGGCGGAGATCCAGCCGACCGCGACCGGCAACAGGGACACCCCGATCAGCGTGATCACCGTGCCGGTCACCACGGGCGGGAAGAACCGGGTGAGCCGGGAGAAGAACGGCGCCGCGAGCACCACGAGCGCCCCGCCGACCAGCGTGGCGCCGTAGACGACGCCGAGCGCGTCGGCGGGTCCGTGCTGTTCCACGATGGCGAGCACGGGGGCGACGGTCGCGAACGTCACGCCGTTGACCAGCGGCAGGCGGGCGCCGAACCGCCAGCAGCCGAGCGTCTGCAGGAGGGTGGCCAGCCCGGCGGTGAACAGGCTGGCGCTGATGAGCAGGCTCAGCTGCCCTGGCGCCAGCCCGACGGCGGCGCCGATGATGAGCGGGGGCGCCACCACCCCCGCGTACATGGCGGCCACGTGCTGCAGGCCGCCCGCGAGCAGTTGCAGGGGAGGGGGTTTGCGGTCGACCGGGTGTGCCTGTGCTGCCGGGTCGGTCATCGGGACTCCAGGGGTCAGAACTCGGGCAGCGAGTACCAGGCAGGGCCCACGTCCTCCGGGTCGCCGGAGCGGAGCACCGTGCCCTCGATCAGCCCGTAGGGGCGGTCGGCGGCGTAGAACACCTCGTTGTCGTTGCTCAGCCCGAACGGGCTCAGGTCCACCAGGAAGTGGTGTTTGTTGGGCAGCGACAGCCGGATCTCGGCGACCTCGGGGCGCTCCTTCAGCACCGCCTCGCCCATCGCGTACAGGGTCTGCTGCAGCGACAGGCTGTGCTGGGTCGCGAACGTCTCGAGCAGGACCCGGCGGATCTCCGCGTAGCCGCCCGCCCAGTCGTGGTCTCCCGCCGCGTACCGCCAGCGCGCGGTGACCGCGGTGGCGAGGATCCGGTCGTCGGTCTCCGCGAGGGTGGTGTAGCGGTCCCGGGGAAAGCCGTGGAACTCCGACCCGGTGGACTTCAGCACCACGAGGTCGGTCAGCCCGGAGACCACCCACGCCTTGCCGTCCTGGACGGTCACCGCGGTGGTGCGGGTCTCGCCGCCGTCACGGGAGAACGCGTGGTCGTGCGGCCTGCCGCCGACCGGGATGCGGTTCCAGCCGTGCTCGGAGACGAGGATCCGCGCGCCGGTGATCTGCTCGAAGGAGCTGGTGAAGTGCCGTCCCAGCCGCAGCGCGAAGTCCTCGATCTCGCCGACCGGGTGCTCCTTGGCGAAGGCGAACACCGTGTTCTTCTGCGTGTCGGTGGCGACGACCGCCGAGTTGTCCCCGGTGAGGTGCGTGGCGGTGAGCTCACCGCGCAGTGCGGTGGAGACCGTGAGGTCCTTGACCCGGTGCACGGGGCCGTCTCTGCCGACGGTGACGAGCCGTACCTCCGCCTTGCCGTACTGGTTGGCTCCCAGCGTGATGTCCGGAGTGGACATGGCGGATCAGCTCCCTCGGTAGGTGGTGTAGGCGAACGGGCTCAGCAGGACCGGGACGTGGTGGTGCCCGGCGTTCTCGCCGAGCCGGAAGCAGACGGTGATCTCCGGGAAGAAGGCGTCCTCGCCCCGGTCGGACTCGATGTCGAAGACCAGGCGGTACACGCCCGCGGGCAGGCGTTCCGGGCCGAGGTCGCGCGCGCGGCCGTCGGCGTCGGTGCGGCTCTCGGCGAGCGTGCTCCAGCCGCCGTCCCTGGCCTCCAGCCGTACGGGCACGCCCGCCGCGGGCCGTCCCGTGGCGTTGTCGAGGACGTGCGTGGTCACCAGGCTCATGCCGGTACCGCCCTTTCCAGTCGGAGTCGTGCGATCCGCACCAGTTCCCTTCCCGCGACCGCCAGCTCCGTGCCGGGGTCGTTGCCGAGGCGGGCACGCAGGTCCGCCAGCAGTTCGTCGCCGGTGCGGCCGCTGGCGCACACCAGGTACACGTGACCGAACCGCCGCTCGTACTCGGCGTTGGCCGCGCGGAACCGCTCGGCGGCCTCGGTGTCCACTCCGGACTGCTCGGTGCTGGCGGGACCGCTCGCGGGGCGTTCGCCGATGCGCGGATGCGCCCGCATGGCCGCGTGGATCTCGTCGGCCCGCAGGGTCAGGTCCGCGGCCCGCAGCAGCGCGTCCCGGTCGGGGTAGGGGCGGCCGGTCAGCACGGCGTCCACCCAGCGCGGCACCGGCAGACATTCGTGGAGGACCGGCCGGATCCGGCCGGGATCGGCGGAGTTGAACTCGGAGAGCCGGAGTTCGGTCATTCCCGAGAAACTAAGGCGGCGGCATCATCGAGTCAACATTTTGTTGAAGTCGATCATTCGCGGTTCAGGTAGTTGTAGACGGTGAACCGGGTGACGCCGAGTGCCTCCGCCACCGCGGCGACCGACTTCCGCAGCTGGAACGCGCCACGCTCCTCCAGTAGCCGCACGGCGCGCTGTTTGCCCGGCCGGTCCAGTTCGGCCAGCGGCGCGCCGAGCTCGTGCTCGACGTCCCGGAGCAGGCGCTCCAGCACGCTGCCCGCGGAGGGGGCCGGCCCGGCCTGCTCACCGGGGCGCTGCAGGCGCAGCGTGAGCCGGGTGGCGCCGCCGTCGAGGGCCGCGCGGGCGATGCCGGGCAGGGCGGAGAGCAGGGCCTCGGCGTCCCCGCGGGCCGACGTGCCCAGCGGTCCGAACTCCGTGGTCAGCCCCGCCTCCTCGGCGGCGTGCCTGGCCCGCTCGGCATGCGCGGGAGGGGTGCCCTCGCCGCGGAACGGCTCACTCGTGAACTCGATCTCCAGTTCCACGCGTGCAAGGTAACCGCCCCGCCGACCGTTGACGAGGCTCAGGTCACCTCGCTACTGTCATAGTACGAAATATAAATTCCGCAATACGGAAAGTGAACCTCATGGCTGAACACCAGCAGTCGGGCGCACGGCACGGCCTGCGCTACGACGTCAACCTGTCCATGCTGTTCACCGAGCTACCGGTGCGGCGACGGCCGGAGGCGGCGCGGGCGGCGGGCTTCGACGCGATCGAGTTCTGGTGGCCCTTCGACGTCGCCGTGCCGCGCGACGACGAGGTGGACGCGTTCGTCCGGGCCGTCGACGACGCCGGCGTCCGGCTCGTCGGGCTGAACTTCTTCGCGGGCGACATGCCGGGCGGCGACCGGGGCCTGGTGTCCTGGGTCGGCCGCGAGGCCGAGTTCCGGGACAGCGTCGACGTCGCGGTCGGCATCGCGCAGCGGCTGGGCTGCCGGGCGTTCAACGCGCTCTACGGCAACCGGCTCGACGGCGTGGAGCCCGCCGCGCAGGACGAGCTCGCGCTGTCCACTCTGGATTCACTCGCGGTGGCGGCGGCCGGGATCGGCGCCGACGTGCTCATCGAGCCGCTGTCGGCGGCACCGAGGTACCCGCTGCTCACCGCCGCCGACGCGCTGGCCGTGATCGACAAGGTCGGCCACGGCAACGTGCGGCTGCTCGCCGACCTGTACCACCTCGCCGCCAACGGCGACGACGTCGCCGCCGTGATCGCCGAGCACACCGGGCGCATCGGGCATGTCCAGGTGGCCGACGTCCCGGGACGGGGCGAGCCAGGCAGCGGGGAGCTGGACATCGACGGGCACCTCGCCGACCTGGAAGCCGCGGGCTACTCCGGCTTCGTGGGACTCGAGTACAAGCCGACCAGCGGCACCGAGGCCTCGCTCGGCTTCCTGCCGCGTGAACGGAGGGCGACACGATGAACATCGGATTCATCGGCCTCGGCATCATGGGCTCGCCGATGGCCGCACACCTGGCGACCGCGGGCCACACCGTGCGCGGCTACGACGTGCACCCGGAGGCGGTGGACAAGCTCGTCGCCGCGGGCGGGCAGGCCGCGACGTCGGTGGCCGACGCGGTGGAGGCCGCCGACGCCGTCATCACCATGCTGCCCAACCACCCCCAGGTCGAGGCCGTGGTGTTCGGCCAGGGCGGCGTGCTGGAGTCGGCCAAGCCCGGCACCCTGCTCGCCGACATGAGCACGATCCGCCCCGAGACCTCGCTGGAGATCGCCAAGGCCGCGCAGGAGAAGGAGATCCGGGTGCTCGACGCGCCCGTCTCCGGCGGCGAGGCCGGGGCGAAGCAGGCGACACTGTCCATCATGGTCGGTGGCGAGGAGGCCGACTTCGCCCTGGCCAGGCCGCTGTTCGAGGTGGTCGGCAAGACGATCGTGCACGTCGGCCCGCACGGTGCCGGGCAGGTCGTCAAGGCCGCCAACCAGCTCGTGGTCGGGGGCATCTACGCCCTCGTCGGCGAGGCCATCGTGCTCATGGAGGGCTGCGGCGTGGACGCCAAGACGGGTCTCGACGTGCTCGCCGGCGGGCTGGCCGCCAACCGCATCCTCGACCTCAAGCGCGAGTCGATGGTGGCCAGGCAGTTCCAGCCCGGCTTCCGCATCGACCTCCACCACAAGGACATGGGCATCGCGCTGGCCGCCGCCCGGCAGGCCGACGTGTCCCTGCCGATGACCGGGCTCGTCGCCCAGCTCGTCGCCGCGGCGCGGGCGATGGGCCACGGCTCGCTCGACCACTCCGCGCTGCTCAAGGTCACCGAGCAGCTCTCCGGCGCTCGTGAGTGAGAAACGTTGTTCTAACCACGTTTCTCACTCACGAGTCTCCGGGTCGTTCTCAGCAGGTCACGGGCGGCCGGATCCCGCCGGCAAGCAGAGAAGCCGGCCGCCCGCTCCCCGAAAGGTGTCTACACCATGCCCAAGGTCCCTGTCATGCAGGCCGTGGTCGACGTGCTCGTCTCCGAGGGCGTCGACACCGCCTTCGGCTGTCCCGGCGCGGCGATCCTGCCGCTGTACCAGGCGATGCTCGCCGACGGCGGCATCGAGCACCTCATCGTCCGGCACGAGGAGGGGGCCACCCACATGGCCGACGGGTGGGCACGCACCACCGGCAACGTCGGCGTCGCGATCGGCACGTCCGGGCCCGCCGGGACGAACATGATCACCGGCCTCTACACCGCGCAGGCCGACTCCATCCCGATCCTGTGCGTCACCGGCCAGGCCGTGTCGACCAAGCTGCACCAGGAGGCGTTCCAGGCGGTCGACATCGTGGAGATCGCCAAGCCGGTCACCAAGTGGGCGGTGCAGGTGAAGGAGGCCGCGCAGGCGCCGTGGATCTTCCGCGAGGCGTTCCGGATCGCGCGGTCGGGCCGCCCGGGGCCGGTGCTCATCGACCTGCCGCTGGACGTGCAGAAGCAGGAGATCGAGTGGGATTCGTCGATTGACGCGCCGCTGCCCGTGGTCACCCCGCGGCCCGCGCCGCCGCGCGTGGAACGGGCGCTCGACCTGCTGCTGGCCGCCGAGCGCCCGTTGATCCTTGCCGGGGGCGGTGTCGTGCTCGGCGACGCCAGCGAACGGTTGCGGGCGGTGGCCGAGCGCCTCGGCGTGCCGGTGCAGGTCACGCTCATGGGCAAGGGCAGCTTCCCCGAGGACCACCCGCTGTTCGCGGGCATGGCGGGGATCCAGACCTCGCAGCGGTGGGCCAACGCGGCGTTCCTCGAGTCCGACCTCGTGCTGGCGCTCGGCGCCCGCTTCGGCGACCGGCACACCGGCGCGCTCGACGTCTACCGGGGCGACCGCACGTTCATCCACGTGGACATCGAGCCCACCCAGATCGGCCGGGTGTTCGGGCCCGACCTGGGCGTGGTCTCCGACACCGGCGCCTTCCTCGACGCGCTGCTGGTGGCGGCCGACGAGCGGGGCGCGCGGATCGACCCCGGCGTGCCGGTGTGGGTCAACCGCATCGCGCAGCTGCGCCGCGAGCTGCCCCGGCGCGAGGACTTCGATGCCGTGCCGATCAAGGCGCCCCGGGTCTTCAAGGAGATCAACGACTTCTACGGGGAGGACACCTACTTCGTCACCGCGATCGGGCTGTACCAGATCTGGTCCGGGCAGTTCCAGCGCGCGCACAGGCCCCGGCGCTACCAGGTGTGCGGCCAGGCGGGCCCGCTCGGCTGGGAGATCCCGGCGGCGATCGGGGTGAAGAAGGCGCGCCCGGACGCCGAGGTGGTCGGAGTGGTGGGGGACTACTCGTTCCAGTTCCTCGTGGAGGAGCTGGCGGTGGCCGCCCAGTACGACGTGCCGTTCGTGCTGATCATGCTGAACAACACCTACCTCGGGCTGATCCGGCAGGCGGAGCTGGGCTACGCCATGAACTACGAGGTCGACCTGCACTACGACGACCACGGCACCGACAACGTGAAGATCATGGAGGCCTACGGCTGCTCCGGCACGCGGGTGACCGACCCCGGGGAGATCCGGGGCTCGCTGGAGTGGGCGCGCAAGGAGGCCGAGCGCACGAGCAGGCCGGTGCTCGTGGAGATCATGATCGAGCGGGAGGCCAACGCCGCGATGGGCACCGCGCTGGACAACGTGCGCGAGTTCGAACCCGCCCCCTGACCCCCCGCGCGGGGAGCAAGGGAGCTTTACTCCCGGATAACGGTAGTAAAGCTCCCTTGCTCACCCGCTACGGCAGGTTGACCCAGATGGCGACCGCGGGCTCGGCGCCGGGGTTGGACACGCGGTGCGGCGTGGCCGAAGGGAACCGGATCGAGTCGCCGGGGCCGAGGTCGTAGTGGTCGGAGCCGATCTCCAGGTGCAGCCTGCCCGACTGGACGCTGCCCAGTTCGTGCCCGTGGTGCCGGAGCAGTTCGCCGTCCTGATGGGAGCTCGATCCGGGCGGGTAGGTCGACTCGTAGATCTCGAAGCCCGGGCTCGGCGCCGGGCTCAGCCTGCGGTAGCGCACCCCGTCGCCGAGGGACAGGGTCGGCAGGTCGGCGGCCCTGGCCAGCACGACCGCACCGCTTCCGGCGGGTGGCTCCGGCTCGGCCGCGTCCTGCCCGAACGCGGCGGCCAGCGGCACGTCCAGCAGCGAGACGATCTGGAACAGCCGCGTCACCGAGGGCCGCATCTTGCCGCGTTCCATCTGGGACAGGGCGCTGGGGCTGATGCCGAGCGAGCCGGCGAGCGCGCGCAGCGACACCCCGCGCTCGGTGCGCAGCGCACGCAGGCGCGCCCCGAGTTCCTCGTCGTCGGGCGGTGCGCCGGGGACCATGAGCGGAGTTTACGGACCCGGGCCCGTCCGCGAGCACGATTCGCCGGGGCGGCGGCCCGCCGAGATCGGGTCGAGGCCCTGCGATCATGTCGAACCGTGGACAGGAGCTTCGACGACCTGATCGAGGAGGCCGGCGCCGTTGACGTCAGCGGCTGGGACTTCTCCTGGCTGGACGGCCGTGCCACGGAGGAACGCCCTCCGTGGGGTTACCAGCGGCTGATGGGCGAGCGCATCGCGCGGGCGACGATGAGCCTGGACATCCAGACCGGTGGGGGCGAGGTCCTCGCCGGCGTGCCGCAGCGCGCCGCCGGCGCCATGGTCGCCACCGAGTCCTGGCCACCGAACATCGGCCGGGCGCAGGAGAACCTGCGGAGCAAGGGCGTTGTCGTGGTCGCCGACGACGACCGGCCGCCGTTGCCGTTCGCCGATGACACGTTCGACCTGGTCACCAGCCGTCACCCGGTCTCCACCCACTGGGCGGAGATCGCGCGTGTGCTGACCCCGGGAGGCACCTACTTCTCCCAGCAGGTGGGCCCGGACAGCGGCCACGAGATCAGCGACTTCTTCCTCGGGCCCCAGCCGTGGGGGGAGACCGGGCGGGAGTCGGAGTCGGCGCGGGCGGCGGCCGAGGCGGCCGGGCTGGTGGTGACGGACCTGCGGTCCGCCGAGCTGACGATGGAGTTCTTCGACGTCGGCGCGATGGTCTACGTCCTGCGCAAGGTCGTCTGGTTCGTTCCGGGCTTCACCGTCGCGGGTTACCGCGACCGCCTGCAGGCCCTCCACGAGCGGATCCGGGCCGAGGGCTCGTTCCGCGCCCGCTCCCGGCGCTTCCTGATCGAGGCGCGCAAGCCGCCGCTCGGCTGACCGCCTGCCGTGCTCGCCTCGGTCGAACGCGAGGCGATCACGGCGCGGGTGTTCAGTTATGGCTTCACACTCGCTACGCTCGGAGCCATGGATCTGGTGCTGCGCGCCGAGCGGATGGTCACGCCCGGCGGTGAGACGCCCGGGTACGTCGCGGTCCGCGGCGGCACGATCGCCGCGGTGGGCCCGCTCGCCGAGGCGCCCGCCGCGGAGCGGGTGGTGGAACTCGGTCCCGGGGAGGTGCTGCTGCCCGGGATGGTCGACACCCACGTGCACGTCAACGATCCCGGCCGCAGCGAGTGGGAGGGCTTCGCCACCGCCACCCGCGCGGCCGCCGCGGGCGGGGTCACCACGATCGTCGACATGCCGCTCAACAGCCTCCCGCCGACCGTGGACGTGCCCTCGCTGGAGGTCAAGCGCAAGGCCGCGGACGGGCGCGTGCACGTGGATGTCGGCTTCTGGGGCGGGGCGGTGCCCGGCAACACCGCCGCGCTGCGCCCGCTGCACGACGCGGGCGTGTTCGGCTTCAAGTGCTTCCTGCTGCACTCCGGAGTGGACGAGTTCCCGCCGCTGGAGACCGCGGAACTGGAACGCGACCTGCGCACCCTGGCCGGGTTCGGCGGGCTGATGATCGTGCACGCGGAGGACGCGGACACGATCGGCCACGCGCCGCCCGCCCGGGGCACCGGTTACCCCGGTTTCCTGCGGTCCCGCCCGGCGGAGGCCGAGCACGTGGCCATCGCGCGCGTGCTCGAGCTGGCCCGGCGCACCGGCGCCCGCGTGCACATCCTGCACCTGGCCTCGGCCGGGGCGCTGCCGATGCTCGCGGACGCGCGCCGCGACGGCGTCGCCGTCACCGTCGAGACCTGCCCGCACTACCTCACCTTCACGGCGGAGGAGATCGGCGCGGGGGCCACGCAGTTCAAGTGCTGCCCGCCGATCCGCGACGCGGCCAACCGGGAAGGGCTGTGGCGCGGGCTCGCCGACGGCGTCATCGACTGCGTCGTCAGCGACCACTCGCCGTGCACCCCGGAGCTCAAACGGCTCGGCACCGGTGACTTCGGCGAGGCCTGGGGCGGCATCTCCGGGCTGCAGGTGGGCCTGCCCGCGGTGTGGACACAGGCCAGGCAGCGCGGGTTCGGCCTGCCCGACGTCGTGCGCTGGATGGCCCAGGCGCCCGCCGCGCAGGCCGGGTTGCGGACCAAGGGCCGGATCGCGCCGGGGCAGGACGCGGACTTCTGCGTGTTCGCCCCCGACGAGGCGTTCGTGGTGGACGCGGCGGCGCTGCGGCACCGCAACCCGGTCAGCGCCTACCACGGCAGGCCGCTGGCGGGCGTGGTGCGCTCGACCTGGCTGCGCGGCAGGGAGGTCACGGGCGACCGCCCGCACGGCAGGCTGCTGAGGAGGGAATGACGGTGACCGGAAGTCCGGAGTGGACGAAACGCCTCGACCTGGCCTCGCGGGCCGTCGGCGGCACCGTGATGTGGGCGACCGACGAGCTGTTCGCCGAGAAGGAGAACCTCGTCAACCCGTGGCGGCCCCGCCACCGGCCGGAGACCTTCGGGCCCAAGGGCCAGGTCTACGACGGGTGGGAGACGCGCAGGCACCGCGAGCCCGGCGACGACCAGGCGCTGGTCCGGCTCGGCCTGCCCGGGGTGGTCCACGGCGTCGTGGTGGACACCGCCTTCTTCCGGGGCAACTACCCGCCCGAGGTCACCGTCGAGGCGTGTGCCGCCGAGGGCTACCCGAGCGCGGCGGAGCTGTCCGGCCAGGACTGGGACCCGATCGTGCCGCGTTCCCCGGTCGACGGGGACGCCGAGAACCACTTCGCCGTGGACAGTCCACGCCGCTACACGCACGTGCGGCTGACCATGCATCCCGACGGCGGCGTCGCGCGGCTGCGGGTGCACGGCGAGGTGGTGCCCGACCCCGCGCTGCTCGACCTCGGCGCGCTGGACCTCGCGGCGCTGGAGAACGGGGCCGAGTGCACCGGCTGCAGCGACATGTTCTACTCCGCGCCGCGGAACATGCTGCTGCCCGGCCTCGCCGCGCACCAGGCGGAGGGCTGGGAGACCGCGCGCAGGCGGGACGACGGCAACGACTGGGCGATCGTCCGGCTGGCCGGGGAGGGGATCGTCCGCTTCGCCGACCTCGACACCAGCAACCTGCGCGGCAACGCGCCCGGCTGGGCGGCGCTTTCCGGCTCGCTCGACGGCGAGACCTGGTTCGAGCTGCTGCCGAGGACCCGGTTGCAGCCCGACACCCGGCACCGCTTCGCCGTGCCCGAGCGGCGTGCGGCCCGGCACGTGCGGCTCGACATCCTCCCCGACGGCGGGATGGCCCGCCTGCGGCTGTTCGGCGGGCTCACCGACCACGGCGCCACCCACCTGCGGAACCGCTTCGCCACCACCACCTCGTGAGCGCGGAACGTGGTTCTCACCACGTTCTTCACTCACGAGCCGAGCAGCAGCTCCAGGCGCCGGGTGCGCTCGGCGGGAGTCTGCCGTGGACAGCTCGCGCACTTCTCCCCGCCGGTGGCCTCGTAGATGAGGCAGCACGACGCCCTGCGCACCACCGGCTTCGCGCCGACCCGCACGAACCGCGGCCGGGGCAGCCGGGAGCCGACCGCGTCGCCGATCTCCTCCGCGAGCCGCATGCCGCGCTCCTCGTCGCCGGCCGCCGACGCCGCCCACAACAGCCGGTTGGCGATCGAGTCCGCCGCGATCGCCCACAGCGAGCGCTCCGTCGCGCCGCTGACCGCGGCGCCCGCCGTGACCGCCGCCGTCAGTGCCGCGCCGAGCGCCGCGCCCAGCTGGGTGACGTCCCGGCCGAGCGGCCGCCGTGAGTGCGCGTCGACATAGCGACCGTCCGGGTGCAGGTCGAGGGTGACCGACTCCAGCGCGGGGTCCAGCGCGATCCCGGTGTGCACCAGCGACTCCAGCGCGGGTGCGACGAGCACCGACGACGCCGAGTACCACCGGATCGTGCCCAGCACCCGGCCGCTCGCCCGCCCGTACAGCCGCGCGGCGCGGTCCAGGTCCTCCCGCAGCCACGACTCGTCCGCGAGCACCGTGGCCGGTACCGGGCGCGTCACGGCAGCCTCCGGTAGACCGACACGGCGAACGACGTCGTCACCCGCACCGGCTCGGCCAGCGCGGCGAGCCGCTCGCCCAGCCCGTCCCGCTCCAGGTGGTGCGCGTTCGGGCCCATGAGCACCGCGCGCCGGGCATCGTCGGGCGACAATGTCAGCTCACCGCCGCGGCAGCGCCGCTCGACCAGCGTGAAGCCGTCGGCGAACGCGGCGTCGAGCCGCTGGCGCTTGTCCTCGTCCACGGCGAGCAGTCCCAGTGCCCCGGCGAGCTCGCCGAGGTGCCCCGGCTCGGGCGTGGCGACGAGCACCGCGCCGCCCGGCCGCAGCACCCGGTGGAACTCCGCGGGGTTGCGCGGCGCGAACACGTTGAGCAGCACGTCCGCCACGCCGTCGGCGACCGGCCACGGCTCCCACAGGTTCCACACCACCGCCCCGATTCCCGGGTGCGCCCGCGCGGCCCGGCGCAGCGCGGGCGCGGACACGTCGAGCGCGAGCGCCTGGGCCCCCGGGCAGGCGTCGAGCACCCGGGCCAGGTAGTGCCCGGTCCCCGCACCCGCGTCCACCACCAGGTGCGGCGCGAGATCGCGGGCCAGTCCGGCCAGCTCCTCCGCCAGCGGCGCGTAGTGGCCCGCCCCGAGGAACTCCGCGCGCGCCGCCACCATCCCGGCCGTGTCGGCCGTGCCCGCCGCGACCTTCGCGTGCAGCAGGTTGACGTAGCCCTGCCGCGCGAGATCGAAGGAATGCCCCCGCGCGCACCGCAGCGCGTGACCGGTGCACGCGACGGGGCTCGCGCAGACGGAGCAGCGCAGCGCCGCCGTGACCGCGGACGGTAGCCGCTGGGCGGCCGCCTGGGGCGAGGTCATGAGGCCTATTCGACCACGACGTTTCCGGACCGGACGAATCGGCACCGGCGGCGGGAAACGCAGGCGTAACAAGCCGGGTGGATTGGTTCACAGCCCTGAAACGTCGAGCGCCATCCCGCGCAACACGACTTTCCCATGCTGTGCCGCAATCGCGCGAGTTCGCCCGGACAGCTCTCGAAGGAGGAGAAGCGTGGAAGGTAATACGGCGTGGCTGCTCACCAGCGCCGCCCTGGTGCTGCTCATGACACCGGGGCTGGCGTTCTTCTACGGTGGCATGGTCCGCTCGAAGAGCGTGCTCAACATGCTGATGATGTGCTTCGGCGCGATCGGCCTCGTCGGCGTGCTGTGGGTGGTCTACGGCTACTCGATGTCCTACGGCACCGACGTCGCCGGTCTGTTCGGCAACCCGTTCGAGTACCTGGGTGCCAGCGGCCTGATGACCGCGGAGGGCGACCCCACGGCGGGCACCGTCGACATCGCGTTCCAGGCGATGTTCGCCGTCATCACCGTCGCCCTCATCGCGGGCGCGGTCGCCGACCGCATGCGGTTCGGCGCGTGGCTGCTGTTCGGCGGCCTGTGGGCGACCCTCGTCTACTTCCCGGTCGCGCACTGGGTGTGGGGTGACGGCGGCTGGATCGGCGAGATGGGCGCGCTCGACTTCGCCGGTGGCACCGCGGTGCACATCAACGCCGGTGCCGCGGCGCTCGGCCTCGTCCTCGTGCTCGGCAAGCGGGTCGGCTGGCCGCGCGAGCCGATGAAGCCGCACAACCTGCCGTTCGTGATGCTCGGCGCGGGCCTGCTGTGGTTCGGCTGGTTCGGCTTCAACGCCGGTTCCGCCTACGCCGCCGACGGTGTCGCGGGTGTCGCCTTCCTCAACACCTTCACGGCCACCTGCGCGGCGATGCTGGCCTGGCTGTTCGTCGAGCGGCTCCGCGACGGCAAGGGCACCAGCCTCGGTGCGGCGTCCGGTGTCGTGGCCGGACTGGTGGCCATCACGCCCGCCTGCGCCTACGTCGACACGTGGGGCGCGCTGGCGATCGGCGCCGTGGCGGGCATCCTCTGCGCGCTGGCCGTGGGCCTGAAGTACCGGCTGGGCTACGACGACTCGCTCGACGTCGTGGGCGTGCACCTGGTCGGCGGTCTCGTCGGCACCGTGCTGCTGGGCTTCGTCGCGACCACCAACGTGGGCACCGACGGCGCCGACGGCCTCTTCTACGGGGGCGGCGCGGGTCAGCTCTGGACGCAGGTGATCAGCGCGGTCGCGGTGCTGATCTACTCGGCCGTGGTGGCCGCGATCCTCGGCCTGATCATCAAGGTCACGATGAAGGGCGGCCGGGTCTCCGCCGAGGAGGAGGTCGCCGGTATCGACGAGGCCGAGCACGCCGAGACCGCCTACGACTTCGCGGGTGGCCGCGGCGGGCGCCCGGCCTCGGTCGACACCTCCGTGGTGTCCGGCAACTCCAGGAAGCTTGAGGAGACCAAGTCATGAAGCTGATCACGGCGATCGTCAAGCCGTTCACCCTCGACGACATCCGCTCGGCGCTCGAACAGCTCGGCGTGCTGGGCATGACGGTCAGCGAGGTGCAGGGCTACGGCAGGCAGAAGGGGCACACGGAGGTGTACCGCGGCGCCGAGTACGCGGTCGACTTCGTCGCCAAGCTGCGCGTCGAGGTCGTCACCGACGACGCGAACGTGGAGAAGGTCATCGACGCCATCACGGGCGCCGCGCACACCGGGAAGATCGGCGACGGCAAGGTCTGGGTCACGCCGGTGGAGACCGTGGTGCGGGTGCGTACCGGCGAACGCGGCGCCGACGCCCTGTAAGCGCGGCGACGTGACCGTCGGGGGGCTCGTCGAGGCGGCGAACCGGCTGCTGGCGGGAAGGCACGGCAGGACCAGCGCCCCGGCGCTGCGTGCCGCGCTGGTGGACCTGTACGAGTTCTGGCTGAGCAAGGCCGCCGCGGCGGCCGGCGTCGACACCGCCGAACCCGGTGTCGCGCTGGTCGCCGTCGGCGGCCTCGGCCGCCGGGAGCTCGTACCGTTCTCCGACCTCGACCTCGTACTGGTGCACGACGGCAACCCGGACATCGCCGCGGTGGCCGACGCGTTGTGGTACCCGCTGTGGGACGCCAGGGTGGGGCTCGACCACTCGGTCCGCACACCGGGTGAGGCGCTGCGGGTCGCCGCCGAGGACCTGCGCACCGCGACGGGGCTGCTGGACGCCCGCCACCTCGCGGGCGACCAGGGGCTCGCCGACCGGCTCGCGGCGGCGGCGCGGGAGGCGTGGCGGCGCACGGCGCGCAAGCGGCTGCCGGACCTGGCGGCCGCGGCGCGGGAACGGTGGCAGCGCAGCGGGGAGATCGCGCAGTCCGCCGAGCCCGACCTCAAGCACGGCAGGGGCGGGTTGCGCGATCTCGGTCTGCTGGACGCCCTCGCGGTGGCCCAGCTCGTCGACCGGCCGGGGGAGGAGCTGCGCGCCGCGCGGGAGCTGCTGCTCGACGTCCGCACCGAACTGCGCAGGCAGCTGCGCCGCGAGCGGGACGTGCTGAGCGCGGCGGACGCCGACACGGTGGCCGCCGAGCTGGAGCTGGGCGACCGGTTCACGCTGGCGCGCAAGCTCTCCGGCGCTGGCCGGGCGGTCGCCTACGCGGTCGACCTCGCCCTGCGGTCCGGTGTGGACACTCCGAGGGGCAGGTTCGGCAGGCGGCCGAGCCGCACCCCGCTCGACGACGGGGTGGTCCTGCACGGCACCGAGGTGGCGCTCGCGCGGGACGCCGTGCCGGCCAGGGACCCCGGCCTGTTGCTGCGCGTGGCCGCCGCGTCGGCCCGCAGCGGGCGGCCGATCTCCCACGGCACCCTGCGCACGCTCGCCGACTCGGCGCCCGAGCTGCGCGCGCCGTGGCCCGAACCCGCCCGGCAGGCGCTGACCGCACTGCTCGCCGCGGGGGAGGGGCTGGTCGACGCCGTGGAGGCGCTCGACCGCACCGGGCTGTGGGCGCGGCTGTTCCCCGAGTGGGGCGCGGTCCGCGACCTGCCGCCGAGGGAGCCCGTGCACGCCTGGACCGTCGACCGGCACCTCGTGCAGGCGTGTGTCGAGGCGTCCCGCCTGGTCAGCACGGTGTCCCGGCCGGATCTGCTGCTGCTCGGCGCGCTGCTGCACGACATCGGCAAGGGCCGCGACGCCGACCATTCCGAGCTCGGCGCGCGGATCGCCGCGCAGGTGGCCGCCAGGGTCGGCCTGCCGGACGCCGACGCCGGGCTGGTCGCGGCCATGGTGCGGCACCACCTGCTGCTGCCGCACACGGCGACCCGGCGCGACATCAGCGAGCAGGAGACCATCGAGCGGGTCGTCAAGACGGTCGACGGCGACGTCGTGTTGCTGGAGCTGCTGCACGCGCTCGCGCGGGCCGACTCGCTGGCCACCGGGCCGGGGGTGTGGACCGACTGGAAGGCGCGGCTGGTGGCCGAGCTCGTGGACCGCTGCCGCGCGGTGCTGCGTGGCGGGGCGGCCCCGGCGCCGGATCCGCTCACCGCCGCCGAACGGGAGCTGCTGGCCGCGGCCGCGCGCTCCGGCCGCGGCGAGGTCCGCGTCAGCGCCGACGACAAGCAGGCGCGGATCGTGCTCGCGGTGCCGGGCCGGGCCGAGCTGCTCGCCCCGGCCGCCGGCGTGCTGGCGCTGCACTCCCTCGAGGTCCACGCGGCGGTGCTGCGTGCGGACGGCGGGCCCGGCGGAGGCCGGGTCGGGGTGTTCATCGCGTCGCCCAAGTTCGGGTCGCCGCCCGACCCGGCGCTGCTGCGCGAGCAGTTCGCCAGGGCGGTCGCGGGCAACCTGGCGCTCACCCAGAAGCTGGCGGAGAAGGAACGGGCCTACGCCGAACCGCCGGGTCCGAGGGCGGCGCCCCGGGTCCTCTGGTTCGACGACGAGACCAGCGGGTCCAGCACCGTCGTGCTGGAGCTGCGTGCCCCGGACCGCATCGGCCTGCTGTTCCGGGTGGCGGGTGCGCTGCGCCGCTGCGAGGCGGAGGTGCGGTGGGCGAAGGTCGCCACCCTCGGCGCCGCGGTGGTCGACTCGTTCGCCGTGTCCCCCCGGCGCGGCGTCCTCGACGCCGGCTGGCGGGCCAGGGTCGAGCGGGAGGTGCTCGCCGCCGCGACGAAATAGGGGGACGTGACCGGCATGAGTAGTCCTACGCAACGAGATCCGAGGGTCCTCACGGTGCCGGGCGCGACCCGCGGGACGGCAGTCTGGACGTCGTCGCGGGGCGGTGCGAGTGGGGCAGCGCCCGGTACTGGGGGTCGGGCGAAGCCCGGGGGAGCCGGCACCCGCGGCGGGACCCGTCCGCCCGGCCGGTCTGAAGAGGGAGCAGACCGGCCGGGCGGGCCAGTTCGGCGCGGGGATCAGTACCCTGGGGTGATGCCGGCCCGGCCGGCCGAGTAACGACGACCCGCTGGAGCGTGCTCACCCGTGTTCGACACCCTTTCCGACCGGCTCACGTCGGTCCTCTCGAACCTGCGCGGCAAGGGGAAGCTCACCGACGCCGACATCGACGCCACCGCGCGCGAGATCCGCGTCGCGCTGCTGGAGGCCGACGTCGCACTCCCCGTGGTCCGCGCGTTCATCGGGCAGATCAAGGAGCGGGCGAAGGGCGCCGAGGTCTCGCAGGCACTCAACCCGGCGCAGCAGGTCGTCAAGATCGTCAACGAGGAGCTCGTCGAGATCCTCGGCGGGGAGACGCGCAGGCTGCGGCTGGCCAAGAACCCGCCCACGGTGATCATGCTCGCCGGCCTGCAGGGCTCCGGTAAGACCACGCTGGCCGGGAAGCTGGCGCTGTGGCTGCGCAAGCAGGGCCACGCGCCGCTGCTCGTGGCGTGCGACCTGCAGCGGCCCAACGCCGTCACCCAGCTGCAGGTGGTCGGCGAGCGAGCCGGGGTGCCCACGTTCGCGCCCGAGCCGGGCAATGTTTCTCCCGCCCCCCTCTCCGAGGGACCCGCCCCCCAGGGCGTCGGTGACCCCGTGGACGTCGCGCGGCGCAGCCTCGACGAGGCCAAGCGGGCCCAGCACGACGTCGTGATCGTCGACACCGCGGGCCGGCTGGGCGTGGACGAGGAGATGATGCGCCAGGCCGCCGACATCCGCGACGCGGTCACCCCGGACGAGACGCTGTTCGTCGTCGACGCCATGATCGGTCAGGACGCGGTGACCACGGCCGAGGCCTTCCGCGACGGCGTCGGCTTCTCCGGCGTGGTGCTCACCAAGCTCGACGGCGACGCCCGCGGTGGTGCGGCGTTGTCGGTGCGGCACGTCACCGGCGAGCCGATCCTGTTCGCCTCCAACGGCGAGAAGCTCGAGGACTTCGACACCTTCCACCCGGACCGGATGGCCAGCCGCATCCTCGGCATGGGTGACGTGCTCACCCTGATCGAGCAGGCGGAGCAGGCCTTCGACCAGGAGAAGGCGGAGCAGGCGGCGGCCAAGCTCGGCACCGGCGACATGACGCTGGAGGACTTCCTCGAGCAGATGCTCGCCGTCCGCAAGATGGGCCCGATCGGCAACCTGCTCGGCATGCTGCCCGGCGCGGGCCAGATGAAGGACCAGCTGGCGCAGGTCGACGACAAGCACCTCGACCGGCTGCAGGCGATCATCCGCGGCATGACCCCGGCCGAGCGCGCCGACCCGAAGGTCATCAACGCCTCGCGGCGGCAGCGCATCGCGCGCGGCTCCGGCGTGACCGTGCGGGAGGTCAACGACCTGGTCAACCGCTTCTACGAGGCCCGCAAGATGATGCAGCAGATGGCGGGCCGGTTCGGCTTCGGCGGCGGGCCGGGCGGTGGCGGCAAGAAGAACCGCAAGGGCAAGAAGGGGAAGAAGGGCAAGGGGCGCGGCCCCACGCAGCCCAAGGTGCGCGGCGGGTTCCCCGGCGGCATGCCGGGCCTGCCGCCCGGCGGTTTCCCCGGTGGCGGTGGCGGTGCGCCGGACCCGTCCAAGCTCGGCGGCGGCCTCAACGACCTCCCGCCCGGCTTCGACCCGTCGAAGTTCAAGCTGCCGAAGCAGAAGTAACCCGCGATGCCGGTACTGCACCTGCGCGGTGTCGTGCTGCCCGACGGCGCCGAACGCGACCTCTGGATCAGTGACGGCCGGATCTCCTTCGAGCCGGTGGACGGCGCGCGGGAGCTCGGCGGCGGCTTCCTCGTGCCCGGCCTCGTCGATGCCCACTGCCACCCCGGCATCGGCGTCGGCGGGCCCACGACCCTGGACGAGGCGGCCGAGCAGGCGCTGACCGACCGGGACGCGGGCACGCTGCTGATCCGCGACTGCGGGGTGCCCATCGACATCCGGCCGCTGCAGCGGCGGGTGGACATGCCGCGCATCATTCGTGCCGGGCAGCACCTGGCCCGGCCCAAGCGCTACATCCCCGGGCTCGGCATCGACGTGGACCCGCCTGAGGACCTGCCCCGCGCCGTCGCCGAGCAGGCCGCGGCCGGGGACGGCTGGGTGAAGCTCGTCGGCGACTGGATCGACCGGTCCGTCGGCGACCTCGCCCCGCTGTGGCCCGATGACGTGCTGGCCGAGGCGATCGAGGTGGCCCACGCCGCGGGGGCGCGGGTGACGGCGCACGTGTTCGGCGAGGCCGCCATGGCAGGGCTGATCGAGGCGGGCATCGACTGCATCGAGCACGGCACCGGGCTCGACGCCGACCTGCTCGGCGAGATGGGACGGCGGGGCACCGCGCTCGTCCCGACGCTGATCAACATCGAGAACTTCCCCTCGATCGCCGACCAGGCCGCCAAGTACCCCGGCTACGCCGAGCACATGCGGGCACTGCATGCCGGGGTCGCCGACATGGTCGAGACCGCGCTGGCCGCGGGCGTCGCCGTGTACGCCGGAACGGACGCGGGCGGCATGGTGCAGCACGGCAGGCTGGTCGACGAGATCGACGCGCTGCACCGCGTGGGCATGTCGCGGGAGCAGGCGCTGGCCTCGGCGTCCTGGGCCGCGCGCGAGTGGCTCGGCCACGAGGGCATCGCCGACGGCGCGCCCGCCGACCTGCTCGTCCTCGACGAGGACCCGCGTGAGGATCTGGCCGCCCTCCGCGACCCACGGCACATCGTCCTGCGCGGGGCCGTGGTCACCACTCGCGAGTGAGAACGTGGTGAGCACCGCGGCGGCGCGGAGCGTCTCCGCCAGGGGTGGTGGCCGGGCGACGGGTGGGCGGTGCTCACGCGCGAGCGCTGAGCTGATCACTGGGCCGCGTATGGCGGACCGGCGGGCGGCCGCATAGCGTGGGGGTGGCGGCTCGGTGACCCGGGGAGGTGCGGTGGATCGCGAGGAGACCGGCCGGCCGCCACTCCGCGAGGGGCTCGTGCTCGGCGCGCACTGGGGCTTCCTGGCGTTCTTCGCCGGTTACGGCGGGTACTACCTGCTCTCGCTGGTGCTCTCCGCCGCCGTACCCGGCTCCGGTGGCGGCTCGCCCGACTTGCCCGCGCTGGGGCCGATCGTGCTGCTCGCGTTCGTGCCGAACCTGCTGCTCGGGCTCGCCCCGGTGCTGGGCTCCCGCCGCTGGGGCCGCGGCCTGCGGGCCGACTTCGGGCTGGTGCCGAACGGCCGGGACGTCAAGGTCGGGCTCGCCGCGGGCGGTTTCGCCCTGCTCGCCGGGTACGTGCTGAACCTGCTGCTCTTCGCCGTCTACGGAACCGGCCCGGTCACCAGCCCGCTCACCGACATCGTCCGGGGCGCCGAGATCGGTCTCGGCTGGCTGGTCGTGGTGGCGCTGGTCGTGGTCGTCGCCGCGCCGCTCACCGAGGAACTGCTGGTGCGCGGCGCGCTGTGGAACGCGCTCGCGTCGTACCGGCTGCCGCCGTGGGTGGTGCTCGTGCTGACCTCGCTGGTGTTCGCGCAGCTGCACGGCGAACCCGAACGCGTGGTGAGCCTGTTCGGCCAGGGTCTCGCCATCGGCGCGGCCCGCATGATCACCGGCCGCGTGGGCACGAGCGTCGTCGCGCACGCCGCCAACAACGCGCCTGCCGCGCTCGCCCTGCTCGTCGGGTCGTGAAGGAGGGAACGACCCCGATAGGCTCAGCCCGTCATCAGCACGCTACGGGGAGGAATCGGCGTGACGTCACCGCAGCCCCGGGAGCCGGTGCCGGACGCCGAGCCCGTCACGCGACCGGGGGCGCCCCCGGCGCACCGGTGGGGTTTCGGAGCGTTCCTGCTGGTCGAGGCCATGCTGCTGGCGTCGGCCGCGTTCGTCGGCGTGTTCCTCAGCCGTGGGCGCGAGGGCGGTTCCATCCCCGTCCGCGACGTGCTGATCGGCACGATGGCGCCGACCATGATCGCCGCCGCCACCGCGCTGGCGATCACGCGGATCCGCGGCAACGGCCCGCTCGCGGACCTGCGCCTCTCGTGGCGGTGGGACGACGTCAAGACCGGTCTCAAGTTCGGGCTGCTCGGACTGGTGTGCACCACGGTCGGCGCCTTCGTGTGGACGAAGGCGGTGGGCGAGCAGAACGCCACCTCGGCGATCAGCGCGCTGGTGCAGGACCAGCCGATGTCGGTCACCGCGGCCGTCGCGATGTTCCTGTACCTGTGGCTGCTCGGCCCGATCTGCGAGGAGATCATCTACCGCGGCCTGCTGTGGGGCGCCATCGAGCGGCTGCAGTGGGCCAAGGAGAAGTGGGGCCGGTTCGCCGCGTTCGGGCTGTCCACCGCCGTGTTCGCCGTCAGCCATCTCGAACCGCTGCGCACCACCCTGCTGCTGGTGATCGCGGTCCCGATCGGGCTGGCCCGGCTGGTGACCGGCAGGCTGCTCGGCAGCATCGTCGCGCACCAGATGAACAACTTCCTCCCGGCACTGGCGATCCTGCTCACCGCGCTGGGGCTGTTCAGCTATCCGGACTGATCGCCGCCGGTCACCGCACGGAAGTCCCGACCCGCGACATCCCCGGTCGCGGTCGTCTGGCAGAATGGGCGCTTGCCTGCTCCGGACCGGGCCCTCTCACCGTGCCGGGGCTGCCACTACCTGCACCTGCGGGCACTCGCATCCGGTTCCCCACTCGGATCGTGCCCCGGCCCGAGCACCGAGAGAACTGAGGAGTACCCACACCCGTGGCCGTCAAGATCAAGCTGCAGCGCCTCGGCAAGATCCGTGCGCCGTACTACCGCATCATCGTCGCCGACGCGCGCACCCGCCGGGACGGCAAGGCGATCGAGACCATCGGCAAGTACCACCCGAAGGTCGAGCCGAGCTACATCGAGGTCGACTCGGAGCGTGCCCAGCACTGGCTGAAGGTCGGCGCCCAGCCCACCGAGCCGGTGCAGCGGATCCTCGAGATCACCGGGGACTGGCAGAAGTTCAAGGGCCTGCCCGGTGCCGAGGGCACGCTGCAGCGGCCGGAGCCGAAGCCGTCGAAGCAGGACCTGTTCAACGCCGCGCTCGCGGCCGCGGGCGAGGAGCCCTCCACCGAGGCCACCACGCCCAAGAAGAAGAGCGGCGGCAAGAAGGCCGAGGGCGAGAAGTCCGAGAAGTCGGACAAGCCCGCCGAGACGGCTGAGAAGAAGGCCGACGAGGCGTGAGCTTCCTGGCCGACTCGCTCGAACACCTGGTTCGCGGCATCGTCGACAACCCGGACGACGTCCGGGTCGAGCTCATCACGACCCGCCGGGGCCGCACGCTCGAGGTGCACGTGCACCCCGACGACCTCGGCAAGGTGATCGGGCGTGGCGGCCGCACGGCCACCGCGCTGCGCACCGTGATGGGTGGTATCGGTGGTCGCGGCGTCCGGGTCGACGTCATCGACACCGACCGCTGACCCACTCCGGTGCTGCTCGCAGTCGGACGCGTCGTGAAGGCGCACGGCATCCGCGGTGAGGTCGCCGTGGACGTGCGCACCGACCTCCCCGAGCAGCGCTTCGCCCCGGGCTCCGTGCTCACCGGCGAGGCGCGGGACGGCGGCACTCGTGAACTCACCGTGGCAGCCGCCCGCGAACACAGCGGGCGGCTGCTGGTGCGTTTCGAGCAGGTGCCCGACCGCACGGCGGCGGAGGAGCTGCGCGGTCTGCTGCTGCTCGCCGACACCGCCGACCTGCCGCCGACCGAGGACCCGGACGAGTTCTACGACCACGAGCTCGAAGGCCTGCGCGCCGAGCTCGGCGACGGCACCGGCGTCGGCACGGTCCGCGAGGTGATCCACTCGCCCGGCGGCGAGCTGCTCGCCCTGGACGTCGACGGCCGGGAGGTGCTCGTGCCGTTCGTGCGCGCCATCGTGCCCGAGGTCGACCTCGCGGGCGGGCGCGTCGTGCTGGATCCGCCGGAAGGGCTGCTGGACTCCTGATGCGGATCGACGTCGTCACGATCTTCCCCGAGTACCTCGACCCGCTGCGCGCGGCGCTGCTCGGCCGTGCCCTCGACCGCGGGCTCATCGAGGTCGGGGTCCACGACCTGCGCGACTGGACCCACGACGTGCACCGTGCCGTGGACGACGCACCGTACGGCGGCGGGCCCGGGATGGTGATGAAACCGCAGGTGTGGGGTGCCGCGCTGGACGACGTGTGCGGCGAGCGCACCCGGCTGGTCGTCCCGACCCCGGCGGGCAGGCCGTTCACCCAGCGGCTCGCCCACTCCTACGCCGCCGAGGAGCATCTGGTGTTCGCGTGCGGCCGGTACGAGGGCATCGACCAGCGCGTGCTCACCGACGCCGCGCGGCGGATGCCGGTCGACGAGGTCTCCCTCGGTGACTACGTGCTCGTCGGCGGGGAGGCTGCGGTGCTCGTCATCGTCGAGGCGGTGGTCCGGCTGCTGCCCGGGGTGCTCGGCAACCCGGTGTCGGCGGAACAGGACTCGTTTTCCGACGGCCTGCTGGAGGGCCCGAGCTACACGCGGCCGGAGGTCTGGCGGGACCTCGCCGTGCCCGAGGTGCTGCGCTCGGGCAACCACGCCCGCATCGACCGCTGGCGGCGTGACCAGGCGCTGGAGCGGACCTTCCGGCGCCGGCCCGACCTGCTGGAGCGGCTGCCGGAGGGTAGCCTGGACGAGCACGACCGCGCGGTCCTCGCGCGCCTGCGGGAGGACCGGCAGGGCCGCTGAGGTCCTGCGTACGGGGTCTGCCATACTTGTCGGGTTGGCGCTGAAGAGATCCGCGAGATCACGCGCCGCCGAACCCCTGGGCCCGCCGCTGTGCCGCGGGTGCGCGCCCGGAAGAACGTGAAGCCACACCGAGGACGAGGACGGAACTCCGATGAACACCCTGGACGCCCTGGACGCTGAGTCGCTGCGTTCCGACATCCCCTACTTCCGGCCGGGTGACACGCTGAAGGTGCACGTCCGCGTCATCGAGGGCAACCGCGAGCGGAACCAGGTCTTCGAGGGCGTGGTCATCCGCAGGCAGGGCGGCGGCATCCGCGAGACGTTCACCGTGCGCAAGGTGTCCTTCGGCGTCGGTGTCGAGCGCACGTTCCCGGTGCACTCGCCGAACATCGCGAAGATCGAGGTCGCCAAGAAGGGCGACGTGCGCCGCGCCAAGCTCTACTACCTGCGCGACCTGCGCGGCAAGGCCGCCAAGATCCGTGAGCGCCGCGAGTCCTCCGCTTCCTGAGCCGTCGGCCACCTGACGTAGCCTGGCGACGTGGTCGAACCCGTGCCTTCTCACGCCGAGGAAGACGAGCCGGAACGCCCTGACGACGACGAATCGCGGAACGACGCGGAGTCCCCGGCCGCCGGGGACTCCGGCGGCGGGCGGTCCGCGGGCAGGGCGAAGAAGCGGCACCAGCAGCGCAAGCAGCGTCCGTTCTGGAAAGAGCTGCCGATCCTGATCGTGGTCGCGCTCGTGCTGGCGTTCCTCATCCAGCAGTTCCTCGCGCGGGTCTACATGATCCCGTCGGGCTCGATGGAGGAGACACTGCACGGCTGTCCCGGGTGCACGCCGGACCGCATCCTCGTGGACAAGGTGACGTACGACTTCACCGACCCCTCGCCGGGCGACGTCGTGGTGTTCCGCGGGCCGGACACGTGGCTGGAGGGCGAGGCGCCCGTCGAGACCTCGGACAACGGTTTCGTCCAGTTCCTGCAGAGCATCGGGTCGGTGTTCGGCCTCGCGCCACCGGACGAGCGGGACTTCGTCAAGCGGATCATTGCCACCGGCGGGCAGACGGTGCAGTGCTGCGACGACCAGAACCGGGTGCTGGTGGACGGCAAGCCGCTGGACGAGCCGTACATCCACTGGGAGGGCAGCCGCACCCAGGCGGACTTCGGCCCGGTCACGGTGCCGCAGAACAGCGTGTGGGTGATGGGCGACAACCGGAACAACTCCTCCGACTCCCGCTACCAGGGCGGCGGTGGTGAGCGGGGCGCCGTCCCGGTGGACAACATCATCGGCAAGGCCCGGTTCATCGTCCTGCCACCGTCCCGCTGGGGCACGGTGAGCGACCACAACCCGCAGCAGCCCGCCGAGGCGACGGCGCTGGGCGCACCGGCGTGGCAGCAGGGTCTGCCGCTCGGCGCCGGGCTGGTGGCGGCGTGGCCGACGGTGCTGGCCGGCAGGCGGATCGGTGGAGCCGCGCGCGGGGCGGTCGGCCGGAGGCGGTAGCTGCCATGGGCGCTGTGACCGCGGGAGTGCGAAGGAGCCGGATACCGGGCACGGTGCTGCGCCCGCCGAGAGCGGTGGTGCGCGGCGAGACGTCGTGGGCCCTGCAGTCGGCGCTCGACCGGCGTGGTCTCGGCCCGGTGGCCGGAGTCGACGAGGCGGGCCGGGGAGCCTGCGCGGGCCCGCTCGTCGTCGCCGCGTGCGTTTTGCGGCCCGGTGACGGGGCCCGGCTGAGCGAGCTCACCGACTCGAAGCTGCTGACCCCGGCGGCCAGGGAACGCGTGTACGACCGGGTGCTGGCCCGCGCGGTGGACCACGCGATCGTCGTGATCCCACCCGACGAGGTCGACGCCCTCGGCGTGCACGTGACCAACGTGGAGGGCATGCGGCGCGCGGTGGCCGCGCTGCGGACCGCGCCCGGCTACGTGCTCACCGACGGATTCCGGGTGCCCGGCCTGCCCGCGCCCAGCGTCCCGGTGGTCAAGGGAGACCGCGCCGTGGCCTGCGTCGCGGCGGCCTCCGTGCTGGCGAAGGTCACGCGGGACCGGATCATGGCCGGCCTGCACGACGAGCACCCGGTGTACGGGTTCGACGTGCACAAGGGATACACCACGGCCGAGCACGGTGAGGCCCTCACCGCGCACGGGCCGAGCGAGGTGCACCGGTGGTCCTTCGCGAACGTCGCGCACGCGGCGGCCGCGCACGGCAGGCGGCCCCCGCGCCGGGTGATGTTGAGCGCCGCGGCACTGCAGGCGGGCGCGCCGCGTGCCGACAGTGAGGACGTGAGTCAGAATGGACTCTTCGCCGAAGAAGACCTGCCAGGCTTGCGAGACCTGCGAGGAGGGGCGCGTTTCTCATGAGCGCTGAGGATCTCGAGAAGTACGAGACCGAGATGGAGCTGTCGCTGTACCGCGAGTACCGCGACATCGTCAGCCAGTTCTCGTACGTCGTGGAGACCGAACGGCGGTTCTACCTGGCCAACGCCGTCGACGTCCAGGTCCGCGACAGCGGCGGGGAGGTCTACTTCGAGGTCCGGATGTCCGACGCCTGGGTGTGGGACATGTACCGGCCTGCCCGGTTCGTGAAGAACGTCCGGGTCATCACGTTCAAGGACGTCAACGTCGAGGAGCTCGACAAGCCGGACCTGCGGCTGCCCGAGGACGGCCCGTTCGGCACCTGACCTCGCGAGTCCCCCGCTCCCGCACGCGAGTCCCCCACCCAGGCTCACGAGTGCCGCGTTCCCGCACGTGAGTGCTGTGTTCCCGCACGCGAGTGCTGCGTTCCGGCTCCCGAGTGCCGCGCTCCGGCCGTGAGTGCCGCGCTCGCGCGCCCGCGAGCGTCTAGCACCGGGCTCCGACAATGCCCGTGCCCGGCCCCCGCGTTGTCCACAGCACCCCACCTGTCCACAGGTGCGGTCGTCGGCGCTGGTCCGGCCCACCCGGCCCTGCCACCGTCGAGAGCGACCGACCGGTGAACACGACCTGGGGGTGGACTGCATGGGTACCGCTGCGCGGCCCGGACTGCCGGACGATCCGCGATCACCGCTGGCGCTGGGCAGAAGAGGTGAGGACCTCGCGGCCGAACACCTGCGACGACAGGGCCTCGTCGTGCTCGCCCGCAACTGGCGCTGCCGCGAGGGCGAGCTGGACATCGTGGCCACCGACCGCACCACGCTCGTCGTCTGCGAGGTGAAGACCCGCTCCGGGCCCGACTACGGGGCACCGGCCGAGGCCGTCACCGAGGAGAAGATCGCCCGGATCCGCAGGGCCACCACCCGCTGGCTCGCGGACTTCCGCGTCGCGTGGTGCCCCATCCGGTTCGACGTCATCGCCATCGACGCGCCACCGGGCGAGCGGCCGCGCATCCGGCACATCACCGGGGCGTTCTGATGGCACTGGCACGCACGTGGTCGATCGCACTCCTCGGCATCGAGGGCCGCGTGGTGGAGATCGAGGCCGACATCGGCGCCGGGATGCCGGGCACCAAGCTCGTCGGCCTACCCGACGCGGGGCTGCGCGAGGCCAAGGACCGGGTCCGCGCCGCGGTCCGCAACAGCGGCGAGAAGTGGCCGGACACCAACGTCACGCTCGGGCTCTCCCCGGCGAACCTGCCGAAGGTCGGCTCCGGCTACGACGTCGGCATCGCCGTGGCGGTGCTCGCGGCGGCGGGGTCCGTGCCCGCCACCCGGCTCGTCGGCACGATCCTGCTCGGCGAGCTGGCCCTCGACGGCCGGGTGCGGCCGGTCCGCGGCGTGCTGCCCGCCCTGCTCGCCGCCCGCGCCGCCGGGTACCGGCGCGCGGTCGTGCCCGCGGAGTCCCTGCGGGAAGGCGCTCTCGTCGACGGGCTCGAGGTCGGGGGAGCGGGGCGGCTCGCGGAGATCGTCGGCTGGTTGCGCGACGAGCGGCCGCTGACCTCGCCCGAGCCGCCCGCGCCGGTGGTGCCCGACGAACCGCCCGACCTCCGCGACGTCCTCGGCCAGCCGGAGGCGCGCTGGGCGCTGGAGGTCGCGGCGGCGGGCGGGCACCACCTGCTGATGGTCGGCCCGCCCGGCGTCGGCAAGACCATGCTCGCCCGGCGCCTGCCCGGCCTGCTGCCGAGACTGTCCAGGGCGGAGGCGCTGGAGGTGACCGCCATCCACTCCATCGAGGGCGCGCTCTCCCCGGAGCGGCCCCTCGTCACGGTGGCCCCGTTCGTCGCCCCGCACCACACGGCCTCGGTCGCCGCCCTGGTCGGCGGCGGCACCGGACTGGCGGGGCCCGGCGCGATCAGCCGCGCCCACCGGGGCGTGCTGTTCCTCGACGAGGCCTGCGAGTTCGGTCCCGAGCGCCTGGAGGCGCTGCGCACCGCACTGGAGGAGGGCGAGATCCGGCTCGCCCGCTCGCGTGGTGTCGTGCGCTACCCCGCCCGCTTCCAGCTCGTGCTCGCCTCGAACCCGTGCTCCTGCGCCCCGCCCCGGGAGACCGACTGCGCGTGCTCCCCTGCCGAGCGGCGCCGCTACCTGGGCCGGCTGTCCGGCCCGCTGCTCGACCGGGTGGACCTGCGGGTGCGCATGCGGCCGATCACCGCGATGAGCACGCACACCGGTGAGGAACCGGAACCCACGGAGGCCGTCCGCGCTCGCGTGCTGTCGGCCCGCGACCGGGCCGCGCACCGCTGGGCCGCGCACGGCTGGCGCACCAACGCCGAGGTGCCCGGCCCCGCGCTGCGCCGGGAGTTCAGTCTGCCGCGCGACGTGACCGCCCTGCTCGACCGCAGCCTCGACCGCGGCGCGGTCACCGCCCGCGGAGCCGACCGGTGCCTGCGGATCGCCTGGACCCTGGCCGACCTGGCCGAGGCGGACCGGCCGGACGCCGACCACGTGGCGTCGGCCCTGGAGTTCCGTGATCGGAGGGCGGCATGAGCACCGACGAGAACGGCATGGCGCGCGATCACGCACCGGACGATGTGCGGCTGGCCAGGGCGTATCTGCTGCGCGTCGCCGAACCACCCGCCCCGGCCCTGGCCGCGTTCGTCGGTGCGCACGGCCCGGTCGAGGCCGCCGCGCTCGTGCGGCGAGGGCAGGCGCCGGACTCCGTGCTGCAGGAGACGAGCGCGCGGCGGGAGCTGGGGCTCGCGGAGCGGGATCTCGACGAGGCGGAACGGCACGGGGCGCGGCTCGTCGTTCCCGAGGACGCCGAGTGGCCCGCATGGCCGCTGCTCGCGCTCGACATCGCGACGGGCCGGGGCGTCGACGGGGTGGCCGCGCCGATCGCGCTGTGGGTGCGCGGGGGAGCGCGCCTGGACGAGGCCGCCACCGAGGCCATCGCCGTCGTCGGTGCCCGCGCGGCGACCCCGTACGGCGAGCACACCGCCGCCGAGCTCGCCTACGCCCTGGCTGGAGGTGAGCTCGCGGTGTTCTCGGGAGCCGCGTACGGCATCGACGGTGCCGCCCACCGCGGTGTCCTCGCGGCGGGCGGCGTCACGGCCGCCGTGCTCGGCTGCGGCCTCGACGCCGGTTATCCCGCGGGCCACGTCGGACTGCTCAACCGCATCGCCGAGCACGGGCTCGTCGTGAGCGAGTACCCGCCGGGCACGCCACCCGCCCGGCATCGTTTCCTCGTCCGCAACCGGCTCATCGCCGGGCTCACCGCGGGGACGGTGGTGGTCGAGGCGGGGGCCCGCAGCGGCGCGCGGAACACCGCCGCGACCGCGGGAACGCTGGGCAAGGTGGTGATGGCCGTGCCAGGCCCGGTCGGCTCCGCGCAGTCGGTCGGCTGCCACCAGCTGATCCGGGACGCGGCGGCGACGCTGGTCGCCTCGGCGGACGACGTGCTCGACACGGTCGGCAGGCTCAGCGCCGCCAGGGCGGCACCGCCGCCCGCACGGCGGCGCACCGACGGCCTGGGACCGCAGGCGCTGCGGGTCCACGAGGCCCTCGAGGGCCGAGGCGGCAGGTCGCCGGAGGAGGTCGCCACCGAGTCCGGGGTGCCGCTGGCCCGGGTACGGGCCCTGCTGCCCGCGCTGGAGCTCGACGGGTTCGCCGAACGGTGCGAGACGGGGTGGCGCCGTGCCCGGAGCTGACCCCGCCCTGCCGCCCAGGCCCCCGACTGCCGGGCCCGGCCCCGCGAGTGCCGTGCTCGGACCCGCGACTGCCGCGCTCGGGCCCGTGAGTGCTGCGTTCGCGTTCGCGAGTGTTGCGGTCAGGCCTGTGAGTGCTGCGATCAGGCCCGCGACTGCCGTGCTCGGACCCGTGAGTGTTGCGTTCGCGTTCGCGAGTGCCGCGCTCGGGCTCGTGGGTGCCGCGGTCGGGTTCACGAGTGCCGCGTTCGGACCCGCGAGTGCTGCGTTCGAGCCCGTGGGTGCCGCGCCGTGAGTGCCGCGTTCGGGCTCGTGAGTGCTGCGGTCAGACCGGTGCGTGCCTCGGCCAGGCGCGGGAGCGTGGCGGTCCGGCGCGGGAGGGCCACCGCCCGGTCGCCGGACTCGGCTGTTCCGCGGGCGACGTGCCCACGGCAATGACGGGACCGCGTCGCTCCCACCTTCGATCGCGACGCACCCCCGGCCGGTCACCACCGGCCGGTTCCGGACCGGCCGCCGCTCACCCCCACGGCGGCCACCGGCCCCGCGCTTCCGCCGCCCACACCCCCTACCCCCGGAAGCGCGGGGCCTCCCCGGAGATTGCGGGTTGATCAGCGAGGTGTGGCGATGCTTGACCATCGAAGCCGCTTCCTCCAGCTTCGATGCCATGGTGTCCTCAGCCGGTTCCGGGCGGTCCGGGCGCGTCGACCTGGCCGGGGTGCGCGCCGCGCTGCCGCCCGCGGCCGACGGGCTCCTCGGCGACTTCGAACGGCACCTGCGCGCGGAACGCGGGCTGTCGGCCCACACCGTCCGCGCGTACGTCGGCGACGTGGTGTCCCTGCTCGGCCACCTGCACGGCGTGGACGGCACGACGGGACCGGCCCCGGCGGGGTCCGGTGCGCTGGACGGGCTCGACGTCGGTGTCCTGCGAGCATGGCTCGCCGCGCAACGGTCCACGGGCCGCAGCCGGACCACCCTGCAGCGCAGGGCCGCGGCCGCGCGGACGTTCACTGCCTGGGCGCAGCGGTGCGGGGTGCTGGAGACCGATCCCGGCGCCCGGCTGGTCGCGCCCCGGCCGCACCGGCACCTGCCCGGGGTGCTGCGGGCCGAGCAGGCGGCGGACCTCATGCGGGCCTCGGGTTCGGGCGCCGCCGAACGCGACCCGGTCGCCGTGCGCGACCACGCGCTCCTGGAGCTGCTCTACGCGACCGGGGTGCGGGTGGCCGAACTGTGCGGACTGGACGTGGACGACGTGGACTTCGACCGGAGGGTCGTGCGCGTCCTGGGAAAGGGGAACAAGGAGCGAATGGTGCCGTTCGGGCAACCCGCGGAACGCGCAGTGCGTACCTGGGTGGAGGGGGGTCGGCCCGCGCTGGCTACCGTGTCATCGGGATCGGCCTTGTTCCTCGGCGTCAGAGGCAGGCGGGTCGACCCGAGGACGGTGCGCAGGGTGGTGCACGACGCCGTCGAGTCGGTGCCGGGCGCCGCGGACATGGGCCCACACGGGCTGCGCCATTCCGCGGCGACGCATCTGCTCGAGGGCGGCGCGGACCTTCGCAGCGTTCAGGAACTACTCGGTCACGCTACGCTTGCCACGACGCAGCTCTACACTCACGTGACCGTCGAGCGGCTGAAGGCGATTCATGACCGAACCCACCCCCGTGCCCGATGACGCCGGTGGAGATTTGGCTGAACCGGAGCCCGGTCCGGACCGCCACACCACGAACGGAAGCGGCGTGACGGCACAGCTGAGCAGCGGTGGTGACACCGAGACGACCATCCAGTCGCTGTGGAAGGAGTTCGTCTCCACACAGGACCAGCGCATCCGTGACCGGCTCGTGCTGCACTACGCGCCGCTCGTCAAGTACGTCGCCGGCCGCGTCGGCACCGGGCTGCCCACGCACGTCGACGTGGGCGACCTCATTCAGTCCGGCATCTTCGGGCTGGTCGACGCGATCGAGAAGTTCGATCCCGACCGCGGCCTGCGCTTCGAGACCTATGCCATGCAGCGCATCCGCGGCGCGATCCTCGACGACCTCCGCTCGCAGGACTGGGTGCCCCGGGTCGTGCGTAGCCGGGCCAGGGAGGTGGAGCGCGCGATCGACCGGCTCGGGGCCAAGCTGCACCGCACGCCGACCGACGCGGAACTCGCCGCCGAGCTGGGCATCACGCTCGACGAGCTGCGCGAACTCTACGGGCAGCTCCGCCTGACCAGCGTCGTCGCGCTCGAGGACCTTGTCAGCGTCGGCAAGGACAGCGGTTCGCTCGTGGACACGCTGCCGGACGACGACGCCGTCGACCCCGCGACCGTGCTGGTCGACCGGGACAACCGGCGCCAGCTCGCCGACGCCATCTCCCAGCTCACCGAACGCGACCGGATCGTCGTCAGCCTCTACTACTTCGAGAGCCTGACCCTGGCCGAGATCGGCAAGGTGCTGGGCGTCACCGAGTCCCGCGTCAGCCAGCTGCACACCCGGGCCGTGCTGCGGCTGCGGGCCAAGCTGGTCGAGCAGGCGGGTGCCTGAGCGACGGCCGCGCCGGTGATCGTCAACCGCCGGGCGGCACCCCCTCCCACGGCTTGAGCCGGATCCGGACGTCCACGCGGACCAGCCGCATGGGGTCGAGGTACTCCTCGCCGCGCCGCACGCCCCAGTGCAGGCACGCCGCGACGGGACAGCCGGCGTGTCCCGCGGTGAGCGTGCCGACGACCTGGCCCGCGTACACCTGCTCGCCCCGTGTGACCGCGGGCTCGACCGGCTCGTACGTGGTGCGCAGGCCACCGTCGTGGTCGACCGACACCACGCCCCGGCCAGCCACCCGGCCCGCGAACACCACGAACCCCTGCCCGGCGGCCAGCACCTCACGGCCCGGCCCGGCCGCCAGGTCGACGCCGCGATGGCCCGGCCCGTACGGGTGCGCCGGTGCCTGGAAGGGCCTCGTCACGCGCGGCACCGGGGACAGCGGCCAGCCGAACCTCGGCTCGCTCGGCTCACCCGCCCCGGCCCGGGGCTGTGCGGGCGAGGCCGCGGCGCCGGTCACCCACGCGGCGCCCGCCAGTACCGCCAGCACCGTCAGGACCGCCAGGACCAGCGCGACCGCCCTGGGCGCGGCACGTCGCCCGCGCCGTTCCCGGGGCCCGGGCATCGCGGCCTGCCGGGACGAGGCACCGTGGCCGGGCGCCGGGCCGAGCCGCGCGGCCGCGCCCCGCCACGGCGGGGGAGATCCGGCCCGCCGGGCCGGCGCGCGCGGGCGGTGGACCGGGGCACCGGTGTGCCGGACCGGCGACGGCCGGGTGCTCCTGGATGTGGTCATGAACCCAGCGTGCCGGGACGGCAACGGGGGAGTGGAGGGGAGCGGCGAATCTGTGGACAACCGGGGTGGTTGTGGACAACTCCGGGCTCAGCCGGGCTCCGGTTCGAGCGGCTGACGGGTGTCGGCGTACACTACGGGGCGCGGCCTGTGTAGCCACAGGCTGACTTCGCGTGTACGTGCGCGGCTCCGCTCTCCCCGGGCCTGCCCAGGTGACCGGCGCCGACGGCGTCCGGCGGTCTCCGCGGTCGAACGTGGCCAACGAGTCCGGTCGCCGGCACTGCACCAGGGCGGCTGACCACCCGGTCCGCCGCGACAACCGGCCCCGCATGTCGAGCCCCGCGCCCGGCATGCACGAGACAGAAGAGGTGCGAATCCGGCCATGGCCGTCGTCACCATGAAGCAGCTGCTCGATTCCGGCGTGCACTTCGGGCACCAGACCCGGCGCTGGAATCCGAAGATGAAGCGCTACATCCTCACCGAGCGCAACGGCATCTACATCATCGACCTGCAGCAGACGCTGAGCTACATCGACCGCGCCTTCGAGTTCATCAAGGAGACGGTCGCCCACGGCGGCACGATCCTGTTCGTCGGCACGAAGAAGCAGGCCCAGGAGGCCATCGCCAACGAGGCGCAGCGCGTGGGCATGCCGTACGTGAACCAGCGCTGGCTGGGCGGCATGCTGACCAACTTCCAGACCGTCCACAAGCGCCTGCAGCGGCTCAAGGAGCTGGAGGCGCAGGAGCAGACCGGCGGCTTCCAGGGCCTCACCAAGCGCGAGATCCTCACGCTGACCCGCGAGAAGGACAAGCTGGAGAAGACCCTCGGCGGTATCCGCGACATGTCCAAGGTGCCCAGCGCCGTCTGGATCGTGGACACCAAGAAGGAGCACATCGCGGTCGGCGAGGCGCGCAAGCTCAACATCCCCGTGGTCGCCGTGCTGGACACGAACTGCGACCCGGACGAGGTCGACTACCCGATCCCGGGCAACGACGACGCGATCCGCTCCGCCGCGCTGCTGACCAAGGTCGTCGCCGAGGCCGCGGCCGCGGGCCTGATGGCGCGCTCGGGCCGCAACGGTGCCGCCGCCGAGGGCCAGGACAAGCCCGAGGCCGGGGTCGCTTCCGACGAGCCGCTGGCCGAGTGGGAGAAGGAGCTGCTGGCCGGTTCGGACGCCGGTGCCTCCGAGCAGCCCGCCGAGCAGCAGACCACCGCTTCCTGATCTCTCCACCGTGGCAGGCGGGCACCGCCTGCCACGGCGGGGTACCTCTCCACAGACCGACCCTGCGCGTACCGAAGAAGGAACGGACAACGCACGATGGCGAACTACACCGCGGCAGACGTGAAGCGCCTCCGCGATCTCACCGGCGCCGGCATGATGAACTGCAAGAAGGCGCTCGAGGAGAGCGACGGCGACTTCGACAAGGCCGTTGAATACCTGCGCATCAAGGGGGCCAAGGACGTCGGCAAGCGCGCCGAGCGCGCCACGGCCGAGGGGCTCGTCGCCGGGGACGGCGGCGTCCTCATCGAGCTGAACTCGGAGACGGACTTCGTCGCGAAGAACGACGAGTTCCAGCAGCTCGCCGACACGATCGTCGAGGCGGCCAAGGAGCTGCGCACCAGCGACGTGGAGCAGCTGAAGCTGGCCGAGGCAGGCGGCAAGACCGTCAACGAGCTCATCCAGGAGCTCTCCGCGAAGATCGGCGAGAAGCTCGAGCTGCGCCGCGTCGCCGCGTTCGACGGCCAGGTCACCACCTACCTGCACCGCCGGGGCGCCGGGCTGCCGCCCGCCGTCGGCGTGCTCGTCGAGTACACGGGCGACGACGAGGAAGCCGCCCGCGGTGCCGCGCTGCAGGTCGCGGCGCTCAAGCCGAAGTACCTGACGCGGGACGAGGTCCCGGCCGACGCCGTCGAGAACGAGCGCCGCATCGCCGAGCAGACCGCCCGCGAGGAGGGCAAGCCCGAGCAGGCCCTGCCGAAGATCATCGAGGGCAAGGTCAACGCGTTCTACAAGGACGTCGTGCTGCTCGACCAGCCGTCCGTCACCGACAACAAGAAGAACGTCAAGGCCCTGCTGGACGAGGCCGGCGTGACCGTCACCCGGTTCGTCCGGTTCGAGGTCGGCCAGCCGTAGTTCCGGTGAGCACTGTGCCCCGTCTCCCGCCAGCTTCTCCGGGGGCGGGGCACAGTTGTGGAACACCCACAGCAGCACTCGAGTGCGCGGAGGCGACATGGAAGCAGATCGGGCCGGGCAGGGATACCGGAGAGTGCTGCTCAAGCTGGGCGGCGAGATGTTCGGCGGCGGCGCCGTCGGTCTCGACCCCGACGTGGTCCATTCGGTGGCCACCCAGATCGCGGCCGTGGTGCGCACCGGCGTCCAGATGGCCGTGGTGATCGGTGGCGGCAACTACTTCCGCGGCGCCGAGCTCTCGCAGCGCGGCATGGACCGCGACCGCGCCGACTACATGGCGATGCTCGGCACCGTGATGAACTGCCTGGCCCTGCAGGACTTCCTCGAGAAGGAGGGCCTGCCGACGCGCGTGCAGAGCGCCATCACGATGGGTCAGGTCGCCGAGCCGTACATCCCGCGCCGCGCGGAGCGCCACCTGGAGAAGGGGCGCGTCGTCATCTTCGCCGCGGGCGTCGGGATGCCGTACTTCTCCACGGACACCGCCGCCGCGCAGCGTGCGCTGGAGATCGGCTGCGACGTGGTGCTGATGGCCAAGGCGGTGGACGGTGTCTACACGGCCGACCCGAAGAGCGACCCGGGTGCGAAGATGTTCGACGAGATCACCCACCGCGAGGTCCTCGAGCAGGGGTTGAAGGTCGCCGACGCCACCGCGTTCAGCCTGTGCATGGACAACAACATGCCGATCCTCGTGTTCAACCTGCTCACCGAGGGGAACATCGCTCGTGCGGTGAGTGGTGAGAGGATCGGCACACTGGTCAGTACCCCCACCGGTGGCCGGCCCGCCTGAGCGTGCTGGGATCGCTGGGGACCCGCGCAAACACACACCTGGAGTAGCCGTGATCGACGAGACCCTCCTCGACGCCGAGGAGAAGATGGAAAAGGCGGTGTCCGTCGCCAAAGAGGACCTGTCGTCGGTGCGCACCGGGCGGGCGACGCCAGCGATGTTCTCCCGCATCGTCGTCGAGTACTACGGCGCGCCCACCCCGCTGAACCAGCTGGCCAGCATCAACATCCCGGAAGCGCGGATGGCGGTGGTCAAGCCGTACGACGCCTCGCAGCTGAACAGCATCGAGAAGGCCATCCGCGACTCCGACCTCGGGGTCAACCCGAGCAACGACGGCGCCGTCATCCGCGTCGTCATCCCGCAGCTCACCGAGGAGCGCCGCCGGGAGATGGTCAAGGTCGCCAAGAGCAAGGGTGAGGACGCCAAGATCTCCATTCGCAGCGTGCGGCGGAAGGCGAAGGAGGAGCTCGACCGGATCGCCAAGGACGGCGAGGCCGGCGAGGACGAGGTCGCGCGCGCCGAGAAGGAGCTGCAGAACCTCACCGACACCTACGTCCACCAGGTCGAGGACCTCGTGAAGCACAAGGAAGCCGAGCTGCTCGAGGTCTGATGACGAAGGTGAGCGAGCACCGGGACGAACGCGAGGGCACGGCCGAGCCCGAGGATCCGGCTCCACCGGAGCGCAAGCCCTCCCGGGCGGGCCGTGACCTGCCCGCGGCCATCGCCGTCGGCGTCGTGCTGGGCGGGGCGATCCTCGCCTCGCTGTTCACGGTGCGGTACCTGTTCATCGCGATCGTCGCGGCGGCGATCGCGGTGGGCACCATCGAGTTCGCCGCCGCACTGCGCCGGGGGGCCGGCATCCGCCTCGCGGTCGTTCCGGTCCTGGTCGGCGGCCAGGCGATGATCTGGCTGGCCTGGCCGTTCGGCAGGGAGGGTGCCGTCACGGCGTTCGTGCTGACGGTGCTGGCCTGCCTGCTCTGGCGGCTGCCCGGCGGCGCCGCGGGCTACCTGCGGGATGTCGGCGCCTCCGTGTTCGCGGCCGCCTACCTGCCGTTGTTCGCCTCGTTCGCCGCGATGCTCGTGCCGCCGGAGGACGGCGTGGGCCGAGTCCTGTCGTTCATGATCGTCGTGGTGGCCTCCGACACCGGCGGCTACATCGCCGGGGTGCTCGGCGGCAGGCACAAGATGGCCCCGTCGATCAGCCCGAAGAAGACGTGGGAGGGCTTCGGCGGCTCGCTCGCCGCGGGGATCGGTGCCGGTGCGCTCTCGCTGTCCCTGCTGCTCGAAGGGCAGGCGTGGCAGGGGGTGCTGTTCGGCGCGGCGATCGTGCTCACCGCGACCCTCGGCGACCTGATGGAGTCGCTGATCAAGCGCGACCTCGGCATCAAGGACATGGGCCACCTGCTGCCCGGTCACGGCGGCATCATGGACCGCCTCGACTCGCTGCTGCCCTCGGCGGTCGTGTCGTGGCTGCTGCTGAGCGCGTTCCTCCCCGCCTGAGCCCGCCCGAGCCGCGCTCAGTCGCCGTAGGGGTCGTCGACCTCGGCGCGGCCCGCCCCGTTGTCGACCGCGGACTCGTGGTCGATGATCGACAGCACCGAGCCGTTGGGGTCGGCGATCACCGCCGTCCGCCCGAACGGGGTGTCGAACGGCGGGGTGAGCACGCTGCCCCCGAGCATGATCGCCTGCCCGGCGACGGCGTCGGTGCCCCGTGCCGGGTCGACGCAGAAGTAGACCATCCAGTGCGGCCGGGTGGATTCCCGGTACTCGTCGCCCATCTGGTAGCGGTAGATGACGGGGCCGTGGTCCAGTCGCCATTCCGCGTAGTCGATGCCGCCCGAGCCGATCTGCTCGCTCGTGAAGCTGAACATGCGGCAGTAGAAGTTGTCGGTCTTCTCGCCGTCGTAGGTGTTGAGGTCGGCTCCGCTGAACGCGCCGGGAACACCGGTGACGAAGCTCCACGAGTCGGACGGCTGCCAGAACACGACGGGCGCGCCGCCCGCGTCGAGGGCGTGCACGATGCTGCCCCGGTCGGGAATGTCCACCGGGCCCAGCGTCACCAGCCCGCCGAGGTGCTCGACCCAGTCGGCGACGCTGGCCGAGTTGGTCACGGCGAGGTGCACGATCCAGCCGGTCGGCTGGTCGCTGGCCGCCTGGTAGAGCCCGGCGACCTCGTACTCGCCGAGGGTCGCGATGTTGTACCGCCGGGTCAGCGTCGCCGGGTCGCGCCGGAGCCGGAACTCCCAGCCGAAGAGCTCCGCGTAGAACCGCTGCGCGGCCGTTTCGTCGGAGGCGGCCAGCTCCACCCAGCACGGCATCCCGGCGGGGACGACGGACTGCTGGGTGGGCGAACCGACCGACATGGGCAACTCCCGCGAAACGCACCGTGATCACGCTTTGTACCGTGCCGGTGATCTTACGTCGCCAGGTGCGGTCGATACCCTGGTCTTCGTGAAAAGATCCGTACGCAGGGTAGACGTGGTACCCAGTCCGAACATCTGGTACTACCCGGAAGCGTACGAGCTGGAGAACCGGGTGCAGGACGCCGACGGCACCCTCTGGAGCGTCCTGGCCGAGCAGGCGCCCTGGTCCGGGCGCGACGTGGTGGACATCGGCTGCGGTGACGGCTTCCACCTGACGCGGTTCGCGGCGGCGGCCCGGTCGGTGGTCGGGGTCGAGCCGTACCAGCCGCTCGTGCGGCGCGCGGAGCGCCGGGTGGCGGGCCTCGGCACCGTGTCGGTGCTGCGCGGGGCGGCGCAGCGGCTCCCGCTGCCCGACGGGAGTGCCGATGTGGCGCACGCGCGGACGGCCTACTTCTTCGGTCCCGGCTGTGACCCAGGCCTGCGCGAGGCCGACCGGGTGCTGCGGCCGGGCGGCACGCTGGTGATCGTCGATCTGGACACCCGCCACGCGCCCTACGGCGACTGGATGCTCGCCGACCTCCCGCACTACGACGCCGACGCGGTGGACGCGTTCTTCGCCGCGGCCGGGTTCGCCTGCCACCGCGTGGAGGCCCGCTGGGCCTTCCCCGATCGCGCGAGCATGGAAGCCGTGCTGCGCATCGAGTTCAGTGCCAGGGTGGCCGAGCGCGCGATCGCGGAGACGTCACGCCGCAACGCGGGCGCGCCCGGCCCCGGCCTGGACCTGCCGGTCGGCTACCGGGTGCTGGTCCGGCGCAAACCGGGCGGGCTCGTTCACTCGCCCGCGGGGGACTCGCCGAGGATCCCGTAGAGCGCGCGCCGCGCGTCGTTGATCACCTCGATCGCCTTCGCCTGCTGCGCGCTGGTGCCGACCGCCCAGACCTGCCGCATGGCGCCCATGAGCGCGCCGGCGGCGTCGCGCAGCTCCACCTCGTGCGGGTCCGCCTCCTTGGCGAAGTGCTCCCAGGGCGGCGGCCCGTCCTGCTTGCCCGCGGCCGCCCTGCCCTCGTCGGTGAGCTCGTACAGCCGCTTGCCGCCGTCCTCGCTGCTGCGGACCAGGCCCTCGTCGGCCAGCAGCTGCAGGGTGGGGTAGACGGAACCGGGGCTCGGCTGCCAGAACCCGCCGCTGCGCTCCCCGATCTCCCCGATGATCTCGTAGCCGTGCCTCGGCTGCTCGGCCAGCAGGGTGAGGACCGCGGACCGGACGTCGCCGCGCCTGCCGCGCCTGCCGTGCCCGTGGCCGCCGCGACGGCGGCCACGGGGTCCCGGTCCACCGGGAAACGGCCCCGGCCCGCCGGGGCCGCCAGGACCGAAGCCGCCGAATCCCCCGAAACCGCCGTGCCGGTGCGCGCCGGGCGGGCGGAAGCCACGTGGTCCGAATCGTTCGTCGAAACGTGGTCGCATGACCATCCTCCCTGTTCGTTGTATCTCGACATGTTCACGATATATCGGAAACAGTCGTCATGCAACCATCGAGGTCATGGGACACTGGAGGAGTTATGACTGCCCTCCCCCTCGTCTTCGACGCACCCCGCCGGGGCATGCCGCCCCGGCACCTCGCCGACCTCACGGCGGCCGAACGGGCGGAGGCCGTCGTCGCACTCGGCGAGAAGCCGTTCCGCGCCAAGCAGCTGTCGCACCACTACTTCGCCCGGCTCACCGCCGATCCCGAGCGGATGACGGACATCCCGGCCGCCTCGCGGGCCCGGCTCGCCCAGGAGCTGATGCCCCCGCTGCTCACGGAGGTCAGGGCGCTCGACTGCGACGGGGGATCCACGCGCAAGACGCTCTGGCGCGCGCACGACGGGACCCTCCTGGAAAGCGTGCTCATGCGCTATCCGGACCGGGCGACGCTGTGTATCTCCAGCCAGGCGGGCTGTGGCATGGCGTGCCCGTTCTGCGCCACCGGCCAGGGTGGTCTCGAACGGAACCTGTCCACCGCCGAGATCGTCGACCAGGTGCGCTCCGCGGCGGCGGTGATGCGGGACGGCCTGATGCCGGGTCCCGACGGCACGCCCACTCCCGGCCGCCTGTCCAACATCGTGTTCATGGGCATGGGGGAGCCGCTGGCGAACTACCGGCGCGTGGTCGCCGCCGTGCGGCGGATCACCGAGCCGGCGCCGGAGGGACTGGGCATCGCGCAGCGCTCGGTGACGGTGTCGACGGTGGGGCTGGCCCCGGCGATCCGCAGGCTGGCTGACGAGCGGATGCAGGTGCGGCTCGCGGTGTCGCTGCACACTCCCGACGACGAGCTGCGGGACACGCTCGTGCCCGTGAACAATCGCTGGCCGGTCGCGGAGGTGCTGGCGGCGGCGCGCTACTACGCCGACGTCAGCGGCAGGCGGGTGTCGATCGAGTACGCGCTGATCCGGGACATGAACGACCAGCCGTGGCGGGCCGACCTGCTGGCCCGGCTGCTGCGTGAGCACCTCGGGCACCTGGTGCACGTCAACGTGATCCCGCTGAACCCGACGCCGGGCAGCAAGTGGGACGCCTCGCCGAAGCCGGTGGAGCGCGAGTTCGTGCGGCGCGTCAACGCCGGGGGAGTGGCCTGCACCGTGCGGGACACGCGGGGCCAGGAGATCGCGGCCGCCTGTGGCCAGCTCGCCGCCGAGGCCTGATCGACAGAGTGGGTAATACCGGGTTATACTCATCGTCGTGAAGACGGCGATTTCGATTCCTGATGAGACGTTCGCGCAGGTGGAACGGGGTGCGCAGGGTCTTGGGATTACGCGCTCGGAGTTCTATGCGCGCGCTGCCCGGTTCTACCTGGAACATCTGGAACGGGAGTCGTTGACCAATGAGATCAACTCCGCTCTCGAGTTGATCGACGGGGACGACTCCTCCTCGGCTGCGGTCATCGCCGGTCGGCGTCGGCTGGAGCTGGCTGACGACGAGTGGTGATCGAACGAGGCGGCATCCACTGGGCTGACCTCGGCGAGCCCGAGGGCTCACGGCCTGCCAAGCGTCGCCCTGTACTTGTCATCCAGTCGGACCCCTACAACACCAGCAGGCTCGCGACCGTCCTCGTGGCGGTGCTCACCTCCAACACGACGTTGGCCGCCGCGCCGGGGAATGTGTTCCTGCCGTCATCAGCCACAGGTCTTCCTCGCGACTCGGTCGTCAATGTCACGGCGCTGGTGACGTTGAACAAGACCGATCTCGTTCAGCATGTTGGCGATGTGCCTCTCCTGCTGATGCGCGACGTGGACACGGGACTCAGGCAGGTTCTGGGACTTTGACGCCCGCCGAGTTCGTCAGACGGTAGGGAGCGGTGAGCCGCTGGCGAACCACCGGCGCGTGGTCGCCGCCGTGCGGCGGATCACCGAGCCGGCGCCGGAGGGGCTGGGCATCGCGCAGCGCTCGGTGACGGTGTCGACGGTGGGGCTGGCCCCGGCGATCCGCAGGCTGGCTGACGAGCGGATGCAGGTGCGGCTCGCGGTGTCGCTGCACACTCCCGACGACGAGCTGCGGGACACGCTCGTGCCCGTGAACAATCGCCGGCCGGCCGCGGACCTGCTGGCCCGGCTGCTGCGTGAGCACCTCGGGCACCTGGTGCATGTCAACGTGATCCCGCTGAACCCGACGCCGGGGGAGTGGCCTGCACCGTGCGGGACACCCGGGGCCAGGAGATCGCGGCCGCCTGTGGCCAGCTCGCCGCCGAGGCCTGATCGGCCCGCGAGGTTCGGTCAGCAGCAGTCCTCGGCCGAGCAGTCGCGCTCGCCGTCACACCCGCCGGGTGGCGGTGAGCTGTTCGCGGAGAATGTCGCCGTGGCCTGCGTGCCGGGCGAAGTCCTCGATCAGGAGCAGGTAGACGAACCGGAGGCTGACTTCGCCGGCGCGGGGATGCGTCGTCGTGTCGTCGAGGTCGAACTCGGCGGCGATCGCGCGGGAACGCTCGCTGGCGCGCTCGAACTCGCCGATCACGTCGGCCAGCGTCTCGCCGTCGCCGACGACGAAACTGCCGTCGTCAGCGGTGGCGTAGCCGTCGCACGCGGATTCGTCCAGGCCGAACAGAGTGCGCTGGAACCAGATGCGCTCGGCGGTGGCGGCGTGTTTGATCAGCCCGATCGGTGTGGTGAGCGAGGTGACCAGGCGCCGCCGCACGTCGGTTTCGGACAGGCCGCTCGCGGTGTCGATAAGCGCGCGCCGGTTGCGGTCGAGCATGTACTCCAACATGGTGCGTTCGGGTCCCGTGGTCAGTTGGGGCCATACGAACATGGGTCGTCCCGCCTTCCGGATTGGTGACAGAGGGGTGCTCGGACAGGGGTCGTCTCGATCACCGAGGACCTCGGTGATGCGGGCCCGAGCGGAGGGAGGAGTCGCGGCACGCGCCACGAACGGGTTCTCGGCTCCGGTCAGATCGTCCTCGGGGAGGCTGTGTCCAGAGCCGAGGAGAGCCGGATCGAGTCAGGCTAGCGTTCCCGCCCCGCTCCTGTCACGCCGACCGGTGCCGGTGCTGTCATGAGTGGCTCGTGACTGACTTTTTCGCCACTAACGAGCCACTCATGACACGCGGGGTTCGGTCAGCAGCAGTCCTCGGCCGAGCAGTCGCACTCGCAGTCACAGCCGCCGGAATAGGCGAAGCGCACGGTCAGTCACCCCCTTCCCTCGGGTCGGGCGGGGGGCACCAGGTGCCGGGCTCGGGGTCCACGCAGTCGTCGGCGCGGATGCCCTCGACCATCGTGACCAGCTCGGCGCGCAGCGCGGTCAGCCGGGCGACCTCGGCGTCGATCTCCTCGATGTGCCGCCGCAGCAGCGTCTCGGCCGGCTCGCACGGGCACGTCCCGGTGTCGCGCACCGCGAGCAGGTCCCGGATCTCCGCGAGCTGCAGGCCGAGCCGCTGGGCGCCGCGGATGAACCGCAGCCGGTCGACCGCGGCGTCGCCGTAGCGCCGGTGCGCCCCGCTGGTGCGGTCGGGCGGCGGCAGCAGGCCGATCCGCTCGTAGTACCTGATCGTGTCGGGACTGGCGCCGGTCCTCGTGCTGACCTGCGCCATCGTGAGAGAGTTCGCACCCGCTGCCGTCCGCATGGTGCGAGGTTAGAACCTGGAGTCGGCTCCAGAGTCAAGTCCGGACACGTGACCGCCCGACGAACCGGATGTGGCATTGGTGACGTCCGGCGCACCGAATGCCACATTCGGTGCGTCCAGCGGGCTACCGGCGCCAGGCGGTGCGGCGCCGCCGCAGGTCCCACAGCAACCCGATGACGACCGCGCTGCCCAAGCCGATCAGCCAGATGTTCTCGGTGTTGCCCTCGTGGTTGCCGATCAGCATGGCGAACAGCGCGATCGCGGTGATCCAGCCCCCGGCCTGCGTGCCCTTCGGGAAGCTGCCGTGCCAGCCCCACTCCGCCGACGGCTCGTCGCGGGGGTCCACCTCGGTCCCGGTGCGCTTCTCGACCGCCTTGTTCGCCACGATCACTCCTTACCGCTGTGCTGCGCACGATGATCCCACACCACGACCGGTGGACCGCCGACGGGCCGGAGGCGAGGTTCGCCACAATGGTGGGCGATGAACTCGCCAAGAACCGTCCTCGTCCTCGGCTCGACCGGCTCCATCGGCACCCAGGCACTGGACGTCGCGGGCCGCAACCCCGGCCGCTTCCGCGTCGCGGGCCTCGCCGCGGGCGGCTCCGACCCGCAGGCGCTCGCCGCCCAGGTGCTCGCCCACTCCGTCGAGGCCGTGGCCGTGACCAAGCCGACGGCGGTGGAGGACCTCCAGCTCGCGCTGTACACCGAGGCGCAGCGCCGCGGCTACGCGAAGGGCGAGTTCCGCCTGCCGCGGATCTTCGCCGGTGCAGGCGCCGTCGTGGAGCTGATCGAGGCCGTCCCGGCCGACGTCGTGCTCAACGGCCTGCCGGGCTCCCAGGGGCTCGCGCCGACGCTGCGCGCCCTGGGCACGGGCGCGACGCTCGCGCTGGCCAACAAGGAGTCGCTCATCGCGGGCGGGCCGCTCGTGCTGGCCGCGGCGGGGCCGGGCCAGCTGGTGCCGGTCGACTCCGAGCACTCCGCCCTCGCCCAGGCACTGCGCGGCGGGCGCGCCGACGAGGTCGACCGGCTGGTGCTGACGGCCTCCGGCGGCCCGTTCCGCGGCCGCACCAGGGAGCAGCTGGCCGGGGTCACCGTGGACGACGCGCTGGCACATCCGACGTGGGCGATGGGACCGCTGGTCACGATCAACTCGGCGACCCTCGTGAACAAGGGCCTGGAGCTCATCGAGGCGAGGCTGCTGTTCGACGTGCCGTGCGACCGGATCGACGTGGTGGTGCACCCGCAGTCGATCGTGCACTCGATGGTCACCTTCACCGACGGGTCCACCCTCGCCCAGGCCAGCCCGCCCGACATGCGGTTGCCGATCGCGCTCGCGCTCAACTGGCCGGACCGGGTACCCGGCGCCGCCCCGCCGTGCCGCTGGGACCAGGCGGCGAGCTGGACCTTCGAGCCGCTCGACAGCGCGGCGTTCCCCGCCGTGGAGCTGGCGCGGCACGCGGGCACGGTGGGTGGTCTCCTCCCGGCGGTGTTCAACGCCGCGAACGAGCAGCTCGTGGCCGCCTTCCTGGCGCAGAACACCAGCTTCACCTCCATCGTGGACACTGTGAGTGAGGTGGTGGAGTCCGCCGACGAATGGCGCCGCGAACCCCGCGACATCGACGACGTCTTCGCCGCGGAACAGTGGGCGCGCGAGCGCGCCCTCGCGATCAGTACGGGAGGGAAGTAGCGCGTGCTCGCCTACATCTTCGGAGTCGCGCTCTTCGCGCTCGGCATCTGCGTGTCGGTCGCGCTGCACGAGGCCGGGCACATGCTCACGGCGAAGGCGTTCGGCATGAAGGTCCGCCGGTACTTCGTCGGCTTCGGGCCCAAGGTCTTCTCGTTCCGCCGCGGTGAGACGGAGTACGGGCTCAAGTGGATCCCGCTCGGCGGCTTCTGCGACATCGCGGGGATGACCGCGATGGACGAGGTCACGCCGGACGAGGCGCCCCGCGCCATGTGGCGGTACAAGACGTGGAAGCGCACCGTCGTGCTCGCGGCGGGCTCGTTCACCCACTTCGTCCTCGGCTTCGTGGTGCTCTACCTCATGGCCGTGACCATGGGCCTGCCCAACATCATGGGCACCCCGCAGATCTCGTCGGTGTCCCAGTGCGTGCAGGACGCCACGACCCGTGAGGAGTACGTCAACCCGCGGCAGTGCGCCCCCGGAGCGCCCGCGCCCGCGAAGGAGGGCGGCATCCAGCCCGGTGACGTGATCGTGTCGGTGAGCGGCACCCCGACACCCACCTTCGAGGACGTGGTGAACGAGATCCAGCCGCTGTCCGGCCCCACCCGGATCACCGTCGAGCGCGACGGCGAGACGGTGCCGCTGACGGTGGATGTGACACAGGTCAAGCGGCCCGTGCTGAACGCGCAGGGCGAGCGGGAGATCGTGGAGGTCGGCTCCATCGGGGTCACCTTCCCGAGGGAGTTCCACTACGACCTGGTGGCCGGCCTCGGCGGCGCGGCGACGTTCACCGGCGACATGCTCGTGCAGACCTGGCAGCGGCTGCTCGAGTTCCCCGAGCGCATCCCCGCCGTGGTGGAGGCCATTTTCGGCGCCGAGCGCGACCCGAACACCCCGGTCAGCGTCGTGGGCGCCAGCCGGATCGGCGGCGAGGCGGTCGAGCGGGGCATCTGGTGGCTGTTCCTGTTCCTGCTGGCGAGCCTGAACTTCTTCGTCGGCATCTTCAACCTGCTGCCGCTGCTGCCGCTCGACGGCGGGCACATCGCCGTGACCTGGTACGAACGGGTGCGCGACTTCGTGCGCAAGCTGCGCGGCAAGGCCGCGGGCGGGCCGGTCGACTACACGAAGCTCTCCGCGGTGACGATGGTCGTGATACTCATCGGCGGCGCGGTCGTGCTGCTCACCGTCACGGCGGACATCGTCAATCCCATCAGGCTGCCGTCCTGACGTATCGTGAGACTGTCGCGTTCGTAGACCGCTAGCAGAGGATTCGATGACCGTCGACCTGGGTTTGCCCGAAAGTCCACCGCCCGTACTCTCCGAACGCCGAAAGACCCGTCAGCTGCAGGTCGGTCCCGTCGGCGTCGGCAGCGACCACCCGATCTCGGTCCAGTCGATGACCACCACGGTCACCGCGGACGTCAACGCCACGCTCCAGCAGATCGCCGAGCTGACCGCGGCGGGCTGCGACATCGTGCGCGTGGCGTGCCCCAGCGCCGACGACGCCGAGGCGCTGCCCGCGATCGCGCGGAAGTCGCAGATTCCCGTCATCGCCGACATCCACTTCCAGCCGAAGTACGTCTTCGCCGCCATCGAGGCGGGCTGCGCCGCCGTCCGCGTGAACCCCGGCAACATCAAGAAGTTCGACGACCGCGTGGGGGAGATCGCGCAGGCGGCCAAGGACCACGGCACGCCGATCCGGATCGGCGTCAACGCCGGGTCGCTCGACAAGCGCCTGATGGAGAAGTACGGCAAGGCCACGCCCGAGGCGCTCGCGGAGTCGGCCCTGTGGGAGGCGTCGCTGTTCGCCGAGCACGACTTCCACGACCTGAAGATCTCGGTCAAGCACAACGACCCGGTGGTCATGATCCGGGCCTACGAGATCCTCGCCGAGCAGTGCGACTACCCGCTGCACCTCGGCGTCACCGAGGCCGGCCCCGCCTTCCAGGGCACCATCAAGTCGGCGGTCGCCTTCGGCGCGCTGCTGCGGCAGGGGATCGGCGACACCATCCGGGTCTCCCTCTCCGCGCCCCCGGTGGAGGAGGTCAAGGTCGGGGCCCAGATCCTGCAGTCGCTCAACCTGCGGCCGAAGAAGCTGGAGATCGTCTCCTGCCCGTCGTGCGGCCGCGCGCAGGTGGACGTCTACCGGCTCGCCGACGAGGTCACCGCGGGGCTGCAGGGCATGGAGGTGCCGCTGCGCGTGGCCGTGATGGGCTGCGTGGTCAACGGCCCCGGTGAGGCGAAGGAGGCCGACCTGGGCGTCGCCTCGGGCAACGGCAAGGGCCAGATCTTCGTGAAGGGCGAGGTCATCAAGACCGTGCCCGAGCACCAGATCGTCGAGACGCTCATCGAGGAGGCCATGCGGATCGCCGAGGAGATGGGCGAGACCGGCTCTCCCGAGGTGACCGTCAGCTGACGGGAGCTGTGGTGGCCTTCGAACTGGGGATCTACTCCTTCGGGGAGATCACCACCGACCCGCGCACGGGCACGGTGCCGACCGCGCGGCAGCGGTTGCGGGACTACCAGGAGCAGGCCGCGCTCGCCGACGAGGTGGGCCTCGACGTGTTCGCTCTCGGGGAGCACCACCGGTCGGACTTCGCCGTGTCGGCGACCTCCGTGGTGCTGTCGGCCATCGCGGCGCGGACGCAGGACATCCGGCTCTCCAGCGCCGTGACCGTGCTCAGCTCCGAGGACCCGGTGCGGGTGTTCCAGCAGTACGCCACGCTCGACCTGATCTCGAACGGCCGCGCGGAGATCATCACCGGCAGGGGTTCGTACACGGAGTCGTTCCCGCTGTTCGGCTACGACCTCGCGCAGTACTCGGAGCTGTTCGCCGAGAAGCTGGAGCTCCTGCTCGCCATCCGGGACCGGAACCCGGTCACCTGGTCGGGGCGGTTCCGGCCGGCCCTGCGCGAGGCCGACATCGCCCCGCGCCCGGTGCAGGACCCGCTGCCGGTCTGGGTGGCGGTGGGCGGCACACCGGAGTCGGTGGTGCGCGCGGGCCGGCTGGGCCTGCCGCTCGCGCTGGCGATCATCGGCGGGGCACTGTCCCGGTTCACGCCGTTCGCGCAGCTGTACCGGGAGGCGGCCGCCGAGGCCGGGCACGACCCGGCGGCGCTGCCGCTGAGCATCAACTCGCCCGGGTTCGTGGCGCCGACCAGCCAGGCCGCGCGGGACCTTTCGTACCCGCACTTCGACCGCGGCATGCTGGAGAACTTCCACCAGCGCGGGCGCGGCTTCCACACCCCGCGCGACGCCTACGACGCGCAGTCGTCCCGGCCCGGTGCGCTGGTGGTGGGCAGCCCGCAGGAGATCGTCGACAAGATCCTGTACCAGCACGAGCTGTTCGGTCACCAGCGGCTGCTGATCCAGCTGGGGTTCGGCGGCGTACCGCAGAAGGAGACGCTGCGGGCCATCGAGCTGCTCGGCACCGAGGTGGCGCCGGTGGTGCGCCGCGAGATCGCCGCGCGCGAGCGGTCCGGCGGACAGGAGTGACGTCGTGCCCGACGCCGGCTGGGCGGTCCGGGCGCCGCACCCGGCGCTGCGGCATCTCGTCACGCGCTACGTCGGCTACACCGGCGACGGGAGCGGACCGGGTGTGCACCGGGGCCTGCCCAGCAGGCACGCCACGCTCGTCCTGGCCCTCACCGAGCCGGTGCGGGTCCTCGGCCCCTCCGGTGCGACGGCGCTGCGCGCGGCGGTCGGTGGCCTGCACACGGCCCCGGTGCTCATCGCGCAGGGCGGGTACGAGACCGGTATCCATGTCGAGCTGAACCCGCTGGGCACACGGACGTTGCTGGGGCTGCCCGCCGCCGAGCTGGCCGGGCACGTGGCCGGTGCCGCCGACGCGGGCGCCGCCCGGCTCGCCGCGCTGTCCGACCGGCTGGCGGCCGAACCGACGTGGGCCGGGCGGTTCGCGCTGCTCGACGCGGCGCTGCTGGCGGAGGTGCGGGACGCGGCCGGGCCGCCCGAGGAGGTCGGCTGGGCGTGGCGGCGGCTGGTCGCCACCTGCGGTGGGTTGCGCATCGCCGACCTCGCCGCCGAGGTCGGCTGGAGCCGCCGTCACCTGGGCGAACGGTTCCGGCGTGAGTTCGGGCTCGGCCCGAAGCAGGCGGCGCGCGTGCTGCGGTTCGAGCGCGCCGGGCGCCTGCTGCGCGCGGGCGGGCCGCGGGACCTCGCCGAGCTCGCGGCCACGTGCGGTTACTACGACCAGGCGCACCTCACGCACGAGTGGCAGGCGTTCGCGGGCTGCCCTCCGGGCCGCTGGATCGCCGAGGAGCTGCCCGCCCTCGTGCGGGAGTAGCCGCGGCGGCTCGCGGCTTTTCCGTTACGAAGCGTTTTCTGGCAGGCTTGACCTTGTGTTGCGGCTTGCTGGTGCGCGGCTGCTCGACGACAGGGACTATCCCGCGGTTCGTGCCGCACTCGCTGCCGACCCGGTGGGAAGCTGCATGGTGGCCGCGCGCGTCGAGGTGGCGGGGCTGGACCCGTGGCGGCTGGGCGGTGAGCTCTGGGCCGCGGACGGCCGGAGCCCGAGGTCGGGCCGCTTCTCGGGATTGTGTTTCTCCGGTCCCAACCTGATCCCCCTGCGGGGCAACGGCACGGTCCTGCGCTCGTTCGCCGACCGGGCCCTGCGCCGCCAGCGCACGTGCTCCTCGATCGTCGGTCCCGCCGAGCAGGTGCTCGGCCTGTGGGACGAGCTCACGGGGGAGTGGGGGGCCGCCCGCGAGGTGCGGCAGGACCAGCCACTGCTGGCTCTCGACGGTGTGCCCGCCGTGCCCCCGGACCCGGCTGTGCGGCCGGTCCGGCCGCACGAGCTGGAGCGCTACCTGCCCGCCGCCGTCTCGATGTTCATCGAGGAGGTCGGCGTCGACCCGCGTGCGGGCGACGGCGGCGTCAGCTACCGGGCGCGGGTCTCGGAACTGATCTCCAGCGGCCGGGCGTTCGCGCGGTTCGAGGCGGGCGAGGTCGTGTTCAAGGCCGAGATCGGCGCGCTCTCGTCGAGCGTGGGACAGATCCAGGGCGTGTGGGTGCACCCGGACCGGCGCGGGGAGGGCCTCGGCGCCGCGGGCACGGCCGCCGTGGTCGACCGGCTGGTGCGCGGCATGGGCCGCACCGCGAGCCTGTACGTCAACTCCTACAACACGCCCGCCCTCGCGGTGTACCGCAGGATCGGGTTCCGCCAGGTGGGGCGCTACGCCACGGTGCTGTTCTGACCGACCCGTGGGCGGCGCCCGCCACCGGAGGCCGTCGTAGGGTGGTGACATGCCCGTTCGATCTCCACTGCGGCCCGGCGTGCAGTCGCCCCGCCGCCCCGTGCCCGACTCCATCCCGCGTCCCGAGTACGTCGGGAAGCCCGCGCCGCGCCGCGAGTCCGGCAACGGCGTGCGCACGCCCGAGGTCATCGAGGCGATGCGGGTCGCGTGCCGGATCGCCGCGCAGGCGCTCGAGGAGGGCGGCAAGGCGGTCAAGCCGGGCAACACCACCGACGACATCGACAAGGTGGTGCACGAGTTCCTCCTCGACCACGGCGCCTACCCGTCGACGCTGGGCTACCGGAACTTCCCGAAGTCCTGCTGCACGTCGCTGAACGAGGTCATCTGCCACGGCATCCCCGACTCGACCGTGATCGAGGACGGCGACATCTGCAACATCGACGTCACCGCCTACATCGGCGGGGTGCACGGCGACACCAACGCCACGTTCCTCGCCGGCGACGTCGCCGAGGAGGCGCGCCTGCTGGTGGAACGCACCCGGGAGGCGACGACGCGGGCCATCAAGGCCGTCCGGCCGGGCAGGCAGCTCAACGTCATCGGCCGCGTGATCGAGTCGTACGCCAAGCGGTTCGGCTACGGCGTGGTGCGGGACTTCACCGGGCACGGGGTGGGCCCGGCGTTCCACACGGCACCCACCGTGCTGCACTACGAGGAGCCCTCGGTCACCACGGTGATCGAGGAGGGGATGACGTTCACCATCGAGCCGATGATCACGCTCGGCACGATCGACTACGACGTCTGGGCCGACGACTGGACCGTGACCACCAAGGACAAGAAGTGGACGGCCCAGTTCGAGCACACGATCCTGGTCACCGGCTCGGGCGCGGAGATTCTCACCCTGCCCTGAGGTGTGGTCCCACCCCACGGATCTCCCGTGGGTTGTAGCCCGCGCGCACATGGTTGAGGCGGTCGGCGGGTTCTACCGTCGGCTGCCATGACCAGCAGCTCACTCCACGGCCGGACGGCCCTCGTCACCGGCGGCGCGAGCGGGATCGGCCGGGCCTGCGTGGCCGCGCTCGGCGCCGCCGGGGCGAAGGTGCACCTGGTGGACGCCGACCGGGACGGCGCCGCTGCCGTCGCGGCGGAGACCGGGGCGCTCGCGCACGTCGCCGACCTCACCGACCCGGAGGCGATCGCCGGCCTGCCCGCCGACGTCGACATCCTGGTCAACAACGCGGGCGTCCAGCACGTCGCGCCGCTGCACGAGTTCCCTCCGGAGCGGTTCACGGCCCTCCAGCAGCTCATGGTCACCGCGCCGTTCCTGCTGATGCGTCGGTGCCTGCCCGCGATGTACGAGCGCGGCTGGGGCAGGCTCGTCCACATCTCCAGCGTGCACGGCCTGCGCGCGAGCCCGCACAAGGCGGCCTACGTGGCCGCCAAGCACGGCCTGGAAGGGCTGAGCAAGGTCGCCGCGCTCGAGGGCGCGCCGCACGGCGTGACCAGCAACTGCGTCGACCCCGGCTACGTGCGCACCCCGCTGGTCGAGGGACAGGTGGCCGACCAGGCGCGCACCCGCGGCATCGCGGAGGAGCAGGTCCTCGACGAGGTCTTCCTCGGCCGCACCGCCGTGCGGCGGCTCATCGAACCCGCCGAGGTCGCGGACGTGGTGCTGTGGCTCTGCGGCGAGCGCTCCGGGCACCTCACCGGCGCCTCCATCCCGCTCGACGGTGGCTGGTCCGCCAGCTGAGTTTCCGAAGTCCCATCCGCACAACGAAGTGGTGATGAACCGTGTCCGAGACCACGTCCCCGCCAGCCCGGTCCATCCGGCGCGTCGTCGGTGCCAGCATGATCGGTACCACCATCGAGTGGTACGACTTCTTCCTGTTCGGCTCGGCCGCCGCGCTCGTGTTCAACAAGCTGTTCTTCCCCGAGGCCGACCCGCTCACGGGCACGCTGCTCGCGCTCGCGACGTTCGCGATCGGGTTCGTCGCCCGGCCGATCGGCGGGCTGGTGTTCGGTCACTTCGGGGACAAGCTGGGGCGCAAGAAGCTGCTGGTGGTGAGCCTGCTCATGATGGGCGGCGCCACGTTCGCCATGGGCCTGCTGCCCACCTACGCCACGATCGGCCTCGCGGCCCCGCTGCTGCTGGTGCTGCTGCGGCTGATCCAGGGCTTCGCGCTCGGCGGGGAGTGGGGCGGCGCCGTGCTCATCGTGTCCGAGCACGGGGACGCGAAACGGCGCGGCTTCTGGGCGTCCTGGCCGCAGGCCGGTGCCCCCGGCGGCAACCTGCTCGCCACCGCGGTGCTCGCCATCCTTGCGGCGGTGCAGAGCGAGGCGGCGTTCGAGGCCTGGGGCTGGCGCGTTCCGTTCCTGCTGTCGGGCCTGCTGATCGGCATCGGCCTGTGGATCCGGCTGTCGGTGTCGGAGTCCCCGGTGTTCCTGGAGGCGGTCGAGCGGGCCGGGAAGAACCCGGCTCCGGAGAAGGCGCCGATCGTCACGGTACTGCGGCACAGCTGGCGTGCGGTGCTGATCGCGATGGGCGCGCGGTTCGCCGAGAACGTGTCGTACTACATCGTCACCGCGTTCGTCCTCGTCTACCTCGTCAACGAGGTCGAGGTCTCCCGGTCGGTCGGGCTGAACGCCGTGCTCATCGGGTCCGCCGTGCACTTCGTGACCATCCCGTTCTGGGGCTGGCTCTCCGACGTCCTCGGCCGCCGCGTGGTGTACCTGTTCGGCGCGACCGGGATGCTCGTGTGGGGCTTCGTGTTCTTCTCGATGCTGGACACCGCCTCGGGACTGGCCACCATCGTCGCCGTCACCGTCGGCCTCGTCCTGCACGGCGCGATGTACGGCCCGCAGGCCGCGTTCTTCTCCGAGCTGTTCGGGACCAGGGTGCGTTACTCGGGAGCGTCCATCGGCTACCAGCTCGCCTCGATCATCGCGGGCGGGCTGGCGCCGCTCATCGCGACCGCGCTGCTCGACGCGACGGGGGCGAGCCTCGCCATCTCCGTCTACCTGGCCGCCACGTGTGTCCTCACGATCGTCGCCGTGTACCTGGCCAAGGAGACACGGGGAACGTCGCTCGCCGACGCGGGTCACCGCGAATCGGTGTCAGCATGAGCACATGACCGACGCCGCCCACCGGCTGCTGGAGCTGCTGTCCGCGGGCGCGAGCAGTGAGGAACTCGCTCGCGTGCCCGCGGACAGCGGCCTCACGCAGCTCGCCATGCGGATCCGCCGCACGCTCGACGCCCACAGCAGGCGCGAGGCGGAGCTGGCCGCCCTGTTCGACACCGCCAGCGACCTGGCCCGGCTGCGCGACCTGGACGCGGTGCTGCGGTCGATCGTGCGGCGGGCCCGGATGCTGCTGCGGGTGGACGTGTCCTACCTCAGCCTCAACGACGAGGCCAACGGCAGCACCTACATGCGGGTCACCGACGGTTCGGCGTCCGCGCTGTTCCAGCAGGTGCGGCTGGGCATGGGGGAGGGGCTCGGCGGGCTGGTCGCGCAGACCGCGCGGCCGTACGCCACTGCGGACTACCCGGCCGACGACCGGTTCGAGCACACCGAGCCGATCGACCGGGCGGTCGGCGACGAGGGCCTGGTGGCGATCCTCGGCGTGCCGCTGGCCCTCGGCGACCAGGTGATCGGGGTGCTCTACGCCTCCGACCGGCGCACCCGCGTGTTCACCCCCGACGAGGTCGCGCTGCTGTCGTCACTGGCCGATCATGCCGCAATCGCCATCGACAACGCCCGGCTGCTCGAGGAGAGCGCGGCCACGATGGCCGACCTGGAGGCGGCGAACGCGACGATCAGGGCGCACCACGCGGCGATCGCGCGGGCGCAGGAGGCGCACGACCGGCTGACCGCGCTCGTGCTCGGCGGCGCCGACGTACCCGCCGTCGCCGCGGCGGTCGCCGAGGTCCTCGGGGGCGGCATCGTCGTGCACGACGCGGACGGCGCCGAGCTGGGCCGCGCGGCGGCCGATCCGGTGGAACCGCCGGCGCAGGCGGTGCGGGCGTCCCGCTCGGGTGGCCGCGCGGTGGCCGACGACCCGAACTGGGTGTGCGCCGTGATGGCCGGGCCCGAGCTGCTGGGCAGCATCACCCTCACCGGGCGGCCGGACCTGGCCGACGCCGACCGCAGGCTGTTCGAGCGGGCCGGGGTGGTGACCGCGCTGCTGTTGCTGCTGCGCCGGTCGGCCGCCGAGGCGGAGGACCGGGTGCGCGGCGAGCTGGTGGCCGACCTGCTGACCGCGCCGCACCGCGATCCGGCGGCGCTGCTGCGCCGTGGCCGCCGCGTCGGGGTCGACCTCGCCGCGCCGCACGCCGTGCTCGTGCTGCACGCCGAGGGTGTGTCGCGGACCCGGCTGGCCTCGGTCGCGGCCCGCCGGGCCGCGCTCGCCGGGGTGTACGCGGAGCGGGTGGTGATGCTCGCCGAGGGGGACACGCCGGGCAAGCTGGCGGAACGGACCTCGGCCGAGCTCACGGCGCTGCTCGGCACCGCCGTGACGGCCGGTGCGGCGGGCCCGGCGAGCGGTCCGCCCGAGCTGGCCGCGGCACACGCGGAGGCCGTGCGCTGCCTGCGGGCCCTGCTCGCGCTGGGCCGCGCGGGCGACGGCGCCGCGGCCGCCGAGCTGGGCTTCGTCGGGATGGTGCTGGGCGACCGGACGGAGGTGCCGCGGTTCGTGCGGGCCACGCTCGGCCCGGTGCTCGACTACGACGAGGCCAGGGGCACCGAGCTGGTGCGCACGCTGCGGGCGTACTTCGGCTGCGGCGGCAACCTCACCCGCGCCAAGGAGGAGTTGCACGTCCACGTGAACACGGTCGCGCAGCGGCTGGAGCGGATCTCCTCGCTGCTCGGTTCCGACTGGCAGTCGCCGGACCGCGCGCTGGAGCTGCAGCTGGCACTGCGCCTGCACCGGCTGGCTACGTAGCGCCGTCGTCCTGCCGGGCGAGCAGCTCGTCGAGGAAGCCCCCGGCCTCCGCGACGGCCCGCTCGGGGTCGCGGGCGGCGATGGCCGCCACCAGGCCCCGGTGCCCGATGTGGGCGGGACCGGGCTCCGCGCGCGAGGTGGCGGCGACACTCGCGGTGACGACCTCGGTCAGCCCCCGGTACAGCTCGGTGAGCAGCGTGTTGTGGCCGCACTCGACCACGGCGAGGTGGAACTCGGCGTCGGTGCGGGCGAAGTCCTCGAAGCGCCGCTCGGCGTGGGCACGGTCGCGCTGGTCGAGCAGCTCGTGCAGCCGGTCGACCTCCGCGTCGGTGCGCTGGGTGGCGGCCAGCCGCGCCCCCTCGGCCTCCAGCGTGCGGCGCACCTGGAGCACCTCCCGCAACTCACTGCCGCACAACCTGCGGATGGCGCCGGAGACCTCGCTGGTGGCGCGCACGTAGGTGCCGTCGCCCTGGCGCACCTCCAGCAGACCGCCGTGCGCGAGCGCGCGCACCGCCTCGCGGACGGTGTTGCGGCCGACACCGAGCCGGGCCGCGAGCTCCGGCTCGGGCGGGATGCGTTCCCCCACCGCCCACTCGCCCTGGCGGACGGCCTCGCGCAGCTGCCCGATCACCTGGTCGACCAGGCCGGAGCGGCGGGTGGTGGCCAACGGCACAGCGAACCTCCGCGAGACTATTCAGCCGATCATCCTATGTTTGGTTAGAGTAGCGGACGTGGTGGCCGAGCCTGGAACGTCCGTGCGCGCCCGCCGCCCGCGTGCGCTGCTGACGGGCAGCGGGCTGCTCGCCGCCGCCGTGCTGCTGGCCGCGCTGAACCTCCGCCCGCCCGTCACCAGCGTCGGCGCCGTGCTCGACGAGATGCGCGAGACCCTCGGCGCCTCCGCGACGTGGGCGGGCGCGCTCACCACGATGCCCGGGCTGTGCTTCGCCCTCGCCGGCCTGGCCACCCCCTACCTCGCCCGGCGCATCGGGATCAGCGCCGCCGTCGGCGTCGCGCTGGCCCTGCTCACCGCCGGGCTGTTCCTGCGGGTGCTCGACGGGCCGTTCGTGGTGCTCGGCGGCACGCTCGTGGCGTGCGCCGGGATCGCCTTCGCGAACGTGCTGATCCCGGTCGTGGTGAAGGAGTCCTTCGCCACCCGGATCGGGCTCATGACCGGTCTCTACACCGCCGCCCTGCAGGCGGGCGGCGCGCTCGGCTCCGCCGTCACGCCGCCGCTCGACGCGGCGCTGGGTGGCTGGCGGGCCGGGCTCGGGACATGGGGCGTGCTGGCCGCGCTCGCGCTGGTGCTGTGGCTGGCGTCGGGCCGGAGCAGGCCGACGCTGTCCGGCAGGCCGGTCCCGGGCAGCACGGGCGGCACCCGCTCGCTGCTGCGCAGCCCGCTGGCGTGGATCGTCACCGTCTTCTTCGGCTCACAGGCCTGCCTGGCCTACATCGTGATGGGCTGGCTGCCGCAGGTGCTCATGGACGCGGGGGTGAGCCGGGGCGACGCCGGGCTGCTGCTTGGCCTGATCTCGCTGCTCGGCATCCCGGTGAGCCTGGTCGTGCCGCCGCTCGCGGCGCGCCGGGGCAGCCAGAGCGGCCCGATCGTCACCCTCGCCGTGTTCGGCATCGCGGGCATCGTGGGGCTGATGGTGGCGCCGTCGGCCGCGCCGCTGCTGTGGTCGATCCTCGTGGGCATCGGCATGAGCGTGTTCTCACTGGCGCTGACCACCATCGCGCTGCGGGCGCGCACCGGTCCCGACACCGCGGCGCTGTCCGGGATGGCGCAGGGCTTCGGCTACCTGCTCGCCGCGGTCGGCCCGTTCCTGTTCGGGCTGCTGCACGACGTCACCGGCGCCTGGACGGTGCCGTTCGCGCTGCTGCTCACCGTGGTGGTCGGCCAGATGGTGTTCGGCTGGCTGGCGGGCAGGCCGAGGTACGTGTAGCGGGGCTCGTGCGTGTTTTCCTTGGTGCGAACAACGTTCTTCGCTCACGCGGCGAGCGGTAGGTTCAGCAGGGCGTTCTCGACCAGTTCGGGCATCGCGGGGTGGATCCAGTACTGGCCCCGCGCCATCGACCGGGCGTCCAGCCCGAAGCTCATCGCCTGCACCAGCGGCTGGATCAGCGTCGGCGCCTGCGGCCCGATGATGTGCGCGCCCAGCAGCTGCCCGGTGTCCGGGTCCGCGAGCAGCTTCGCGAAGCCCGAGGTGTCCTCCATCGCCCAGCCGTAGGCGATCCCGGCGTAGTCCTGCGTCGCGGTCACGTACCGCACGCCGCGGGCCGCCGCGTCCCGCTCGGTCAGCCCCACCGCCGCGATCTGCGGTGACGTGAACACCGCGTGCGGCACGAACCGGTGGTCGGCCTCGATCGGGTCGTCCGGGTGCAGCAGGTTGTGCTGGACCACCCTGGCCTCGTGGTTGGCGACGTGCTTGAGCTCGTGCCGCGACGAGATGTCCCCCAGCGCGTAGATCCCGTCCACGCCGGTGCGCTGGCAGGCGTCCACCACGACGTGCCCGCTGTCGTCCGTCGCCACCCCGGTCACCGCCACCTCGAGCAGATCGGAGTTCGGCGTCCGGCCGGTCGCGACCAGCAGCAGTTCCCCCTCGACGGCCTCGGGCCCGCCGGGCCCCTCCAGGTCGAGCGCGACACCGTCCCCGGTCCGCCGCGCCCGGACGGTGCGCCGGTTGAGCCGCACGTCGAACCGCTCGGTCGCGAGCCGCGTGAACCGCTCGCTGATGTCGTCGTCCTCCGCCCGCAGCAGCGCGTCCGAGCGGGCGACGATCGTCACGTCCACCCCGAACGCGCCGAGGACGTGCGCGAACTCGGCGGCGATGAACCCGCCGCCGAGGATGACGGCCCGCCGCGGCAGCTCGTCGATCCGCATGATCGTGTCGGAGGTGTGGTAGCCGACGTCGGCCAGCCCGGGCACGTCCGGCACCACGGGCCGCCCGCCCGCGGCGAGCACGAACCGGTCCGCCGTCACCGTCTCCGGCCCCCCGGCCAGCTCCACGGTCAGCTCCTTGTGCCCGGTGAACCGCGCCGCGCCCTCGTAGACGGTGACGCCCGCGTTGTCCTCGTGCTCGCGGCGGTACTCGCGCCCGCCCTCGGCGATCGGGTCGATGCGGCCGAAGATCCGGTCGCGGACGTCCCGCCAGCGCACCCCGCGCAGCTCGGCGTCCACCCCGAACCGTCGCCCGGCCGAGGGCGCCATCGCCAGGTCGGCCGTGTGCACGAACATCTTCGTGGGAATGCAGCCCACGTTGAGGCAGGTGCCGCCGAACGTCCCCTGCTCGACGATCGCCACCTTCCGGTCCGCGAACCGCGGGTCGAGGATCGAGTTGCCCGATCCGGTTCCGACGATCACGAGGTCGTAGTGCGGCACGACGTTACCCTTTCGACGGCGGCTGGCCAGGCTGACGTCCAGCCCAACTCGCGTACCCCACGAGATGTTCCCGGAAGGGGGGTCCTTGCCCAGACCGTCCAGACGCCGCATCCCGGTCGTCATCGTCGCCGGGTTCCTCGGCTCGGGAAAGACCACGCTGCTCAACCACCTGCTGGGCAACGCCGACGGGGTGCGGATCGGCGTGGTGGTCAACGACTTCGGCAGCATCAACGTGGACGCGATGAGCGTGGCCGGTCAGGTCGACTCCATGATGGCGCTGCAGAACGGCTGCCTGTGCTGCGCGGTCGACGCCAGCGGCATGGACGGCATCCTGACCAAGCTCACCCGGTCCGGCACCGACCTCGACCTCATCGTCATCGAGGCGAGCGGCCTCGCCGAACCGCGCAGCCTCGTCCGGCTCGTGCTGGCCAGCACCAATCCGGTGATCGAGTACGGCGGGCTGATCGTGGTCGTCGACGCGGCCGAGTTCGAGACGGGCCGGGCGCGGCATCCGGAGCTGGCCGACCACGTGCGGATCGCGGACCTCGTCGTGCTCAACAAGACCGACCGCGTGCCGGACCACGCCGGGCTGCTGGCGACGGTCCGCGCGCTCGCCGACGGGGCGCCCGTGCTGCCCACCGCGCACGGGCGCGTCGATCCGGCGCTGCTGTTCGACGCCGAGCCCCGCGAGCGGGACACCGGCCCGCGCCAGCTGTCGTTCGAGGACCTGCGCGCCGACCTCGCCGACGGCCACGATCACCATGACCACCATGAGCACGGTGCCTGCGCCGACCACCTGCACGCCGCCTACGAGAGCACGGAGTTCAGCGTGGACGCCGCCGTGCACCCGCGCAGGCTCATGCGGTTCCTCGAGTCGCGGCCGGCCGGGCTCTACCGGATGAAGGGCGACGTCTACTTCGGAGTGCCCGGTCACCGGCAGCGGTTCCGGCTGCACACCGTGTGCGCCTACCTGCGGTTCCACCGCTCCCGCTGGCCGGAGGGCGAACCGCGCGGGACGCGGCTCGTGCTCATCGGCACCGGACTCGACCGGGCCGTGCTCGACCGGCAGCTGCACGAGTGCGTGGAGCCCGAGCCCGACCAGGTCGACCCGCAGGCCATGCTGCGCATCCTGCGGCACACGGAGAGCTGAACCGCTTCGTCAGCCGGTCCCGAGCCGGACACGGGGCAGGCCGGCGGGCACGCCGCCGGAGATCAGGTCGAGCAGCGCCGCGGTGTCCACGTGCTCCTCGACCGCGTCGGCCAGCCGGTCGAGCATCGCCTCGCGCCGCTCGCCGAACCCGGGAGCCTCGGCGGCCGCCCACGCCACCCCGGCCTGCGCGGCGGCCTCCGCGAGCCAGGCTCGCCGGAAGGCGTCGTTCTCGAAGATCCCGTGCCACATCGTGCCCCAGACGGCCCCGCGACGGCGGCCGTCGAGGAACGGCTCCGCGTCGCCCGGCCGGACCTCGGTGCGGCCGTGGTGGATCTCGTAGCCGCGCACCGGATGCCCGCGCCACGTGGTGGACGGCGTGGTGAGGGTCTTGTCCGGACGGAAGCGGACCGCCAGCGGCAGCAGCCCGAGACCGGGCACCGTGCCCGCACCGGACTCGACGTCGTCGGTGATGCTCTCGGCGAGCATCTGGCACCCGCCGCAGATGCCCAGCACGGGCCGTCCCCGCTCGGCGCGGTCCCGGACTGCCCGCTCGATGCCGCGCTCCCGCAACCAGCGCAGATCCTCCACAGTGGACCTGCTGCCCGGCAGGATCGCGACGTCGGCCGCGGCGACGACGTCCGGGTCGGCGGTGACCGTCACGGACACGCCGGGTTCCGCGGCGAGCGGGTCGAGGTCGGTGGCGTTGGACACCCTGGGCAGCCGCACCGCCGCCACGCGCAGGGTCGCCCCCGCGCCGCGCCGGTGCCCGGACCAGCCCGCGATCGCGAGCGCGTCCTCGGAGTCCAGCCACGCGCCCGGCAGCCACGGCAGCACGCCGAGCACCGGCCGGCCGGTGAGCTCGGTGAGCGAGCGCAGGCCCGGCTCCAGCAGCGCCGCGTCGCCGCGGAACTTGTTGACGAGGAACGCCGCCACGTGCGCCTGGTCGGCGGGGTCGAGCACCGCGACGGTGCCCGCGAGCGCGGCCAGCAGGCCACCCCGGTCGATGTCGCCCACGACCAGCACCGGAAGGTCCGCCGCGCGGGCCAGCCCCATGTTGACGTAGTCGCCGTCCCTCAGGTTGATCTCCGCCGGGCTGCCCGCGCCCTCGCACAGCACCACGTCGAAGCGCTCCCGCAGCTCGGTCAGCGCCCGCAGCGCGGCGGCGGCCAGCTCGCGGCGGCCGCCTGCCCAGTCGCCCGCCGCCAGCTCGCCCCACGGCCTGCCGCGCAGCACCACGTGGCTGCGCCGGTCGCCGCCCGGCTTGAGCAGCACGGGGTTCATCGCCGATTCCGGCCGCACGCCCGCCGCGACCGCCTGCAGCCACTGTGCGCGACCGATCTCGGTGCCGTCGGGACACACCATCGAGTTGTTCGACATGTTCTGCGCCTTGAACGGCGCGACCCGCACGCCCTGCCGGGCGAGCCACCGGCACAACCCCGCGGTGACGGTCGACTTGCCGGCATCCGATGTCGTGCCCGCGACGAGGAGCCCACCCTGGACAGTCACCGGCACAGCTTCGCAGAAACCCTTCGTGACGACGTACTCCACCCGGTTCAGTGACACCGAATCGGGCTCGCATTCTCTACTGTGGGCGCGGATCCGATCGAGGGGGAAACCCATGCCCACGAAACTCCGGCGCGCGCTGTCCGCGGCCGCCGTGCTGCTGGCCGGCGCCGTCCTCGTCCCCGGCGCGGCGGCACCGCAGGCCAGCGGTACCCAGCCGTTCATCGTCGGCGGCCAGGAAGCCTCCATCGCCGACCACCCGTACGCCGTGTACCTGGTGGACAGCCGCGGCAACCAGTTCTGCGGCGGGGTGCTCGTCGCCGCCGACGCCGCGCTCACGGCGGCGCACTGCGCGCTCGCCGTGCGGCCCGCCGAACTGGGGGTCGTCGCGGGGCGGCAGCACAAGCGCGGCACCGACGGCGTCGAGGTCGGGGTGCGGCGGGTGTGGACCTCGCCGGACTACCAGGACCCCACGTCGGGCCACGACATCGCCGTGCTGAACCTCGACGACTACGTGCCGTACCGGCCCGCCCACGTGGCGCGGCCGGAGGACCGCGCGCTGTACGCGGCCGGGACGCGGGCCACCGTGCTCGGCTGGGGCCGCACGTCGGACGGGGGGCCGAAGGCGCAGTCCCTGCGCAGCGCGCAGGTTCCGCTCACCAGCGACGCGACGTGCGCGGAGGCCTACCGTTCGTACGACCCGCGGACCATGGTGTGCGCCGGGTTCCCCGAGGGCGGCGTGGACGCCTGCCAGGGCGACTCCGGGGGACCGCTGATGGTCGGCGACGTCCTGGTCGGCATCGTGTCCTGGGGCGAGGGCTGCGCCGCGCCGGGCAAGCCCGGCGTCTACACCCGCGTGGCGAACTACACCGACGACGTCAGCCGCCACGTCCGAAGGTGAGTCTGCTACTCATGCAGGGGTGACCGACATCCACTCGTGCGCGGCGGACGAACTGACCGCCGCACAGCTCTACGCCGTGCTCCGGCTGCGGGTCGACGTCTTCGTGGTCGAGCAGGAATGCCCGTACCCCGAACTCGACGGCAGGGACCTCCTGCCCGGCACCCGGCACTTCTGGTTCGCCGACGGCGGTGACCCGGAGGAGGTGACCGGGTATCTCCGGGTGCTGCGCGAGCCGGGTGGCGCGCTGCGAATCGGGCGGGTGTGCACGGCGACGTCGGTGCGCGGCAGCGGGCTGGGCGCGCGGCTCATGACCGCCGCGATGGAGTACGCGGGCGAGGTCCCCTGCGTGCTGGAGGCGCAGACGTACGCGCAGGGCTTCTACGCCAGGTTCGGCTTCGTCCCGGAGGGGGAGGAGTACCTCGAGGACGGCATCCCGCACATCACCATGTGGCGCCGCTGAGCCCGCCGGTGGGCAGTGAAGGCCACCTTCACTGCGGTGGACGCAGTGAAGGTGGCCTTCACTGCCGGTCAGCGGGCGCCGGGTGGTGCCGCGTCGGTGATGACCTGGACCGCACGGTCCACATCGGACTCCGCGAGGTCGGCCCGCGCGGTCAGGCGCAGGCGGGACACCCCGTCCGGCACCGAGGGCGGGCGGAAGCAGCCCACCCGCACCCCGTGCTCGGCGCAGCGGGCCGCCCATGCCACCGCCTCGTCCGGGCCCGGTGCGTGCACCGACACCACGGCCCCGTCCGGGCTGCTCACGGTGAACCCGGCGGCGCCGAGCCGCTCCGCCAGCGCACGCGCGGTGCCGAGCACGCGCCCGGGCAGCTCCGGCTCGTCGCGCAGCACGCCGAGCGCGGTCAGCGCGGCCGCGGCGCTCGCCGGGGCGAGCCCGGTGTCGAAGATGAAGCTGCGCGCCGTGTCCACCAGGTGCTTGATCACCCGGCGCGGGCCCAGCACGGCACCGCCCTGCGCGCCGAGCGACTTCGACAGGGTGATGGTGGTCACCACGTCCGGTTCCCCGGACAGCCCCGCCTCGTGCACCGCGCCCCGGCCGCCCGCACCGAGCACGCCGAGGCCGTGCGCGTCGTCCACCAGCAGCGCCGCCCCGTGCTCGCGGCACACCCGGGACAGCTCGCCGAGCGGAGCCAGGTCGCCGTCCACCGAGAACACCGAGTCGGTCACCACCAGCGCGCGCCGTTTGCGGCGGGTGGCCAGCGCGTGCGCCACCGCCGCGGGATCCCGGTGGGCGACCGCGGCGACGTCCGCGCGGGAGAGCCGGCAGCCCTCGATGAGCGAGGCGTGGATGTACTTGTCGGTCACGATCGCCGACTCGGCACCGGACAGCGTCGTCACCGCGCCGAGATTAGCGGTGAACCCGGACGAGAACACCAGCGCCGCCTGCGTGCCGCAGAACCGCGCGAGCTGGTGCTCCAGCTCGGCGTGCAGCTCGGTGGAGCCGGTGACCAGCCGGGAGCCGGTCGAGCCCGCGCCCCAGCGCAGCGCGGCCGCCGCGGCGGCACCCGCCACGCGCTTGTCCCTGGCCAGTCCGAGGTAGTCGTTACCCGCGAGGTCGAGTTCCCGCGCCTCGGGACCGCGGGGGCGCAGGCGCCGGACCAGGCCGGCCTCGGCCCTGCGGTCGGCCTCGGCGTCGAGCCAGTCGAAGACCTGCTCGGGCGGGGTGACGGTGGTGGCTGGACCGGGTGCGTTCACGCCTGGCAGTCTCGCACCGGTCCGTACGTGGGAGGGGAGTGAGGGTGACTCAGGACGCACATCCGGAGCCGGAGCGGCCGCTGGCGGCGATGCCGGAGGACTGGCAGCGGGCGCTGGCGGTGGTGGCGCATCCCGACGACCTGGAGTTCGGTGGTGCGGGCGCGGTCGCCCGGTGGACGGACGAGGGGCGCACCGTGACCTACCTGCTGGCCACGCGTGGCGAGGCGGGCATCGACGGCATGCCGCCGGAGGAGGCCGGGCCGCTGCGGGAACGCGAGCAGGTCGCGAGCGCCGCCGTCGTGGGCGTCGAGCAGGTGGACTTCCTCGACCACCAGGACGGTGTGATCGAGTACGGGCTGCCGCTGCGGCGGGACATCGCCGCGGCGATCCGCCGGTACCGCCCGGAGCTCGTGGTGATCACCAACCACCACGAGGTGTGGCCGGGTGGCTTCCGCAACATGGCCGACCACCGGCACGTCGGCCTGGCCGCCCTCGACGCGGTGCGGGACGCGGGCAACCGGTGGGTGTTCCGCGACCTGCTCGACGCGGGCCTGGAGCCGTGGCAGGGCGTGCGCTGGGTGGCGGTCGCGGCCTCGCCGTTCGCGACGCACGCCGTCGACGTGAGCCGGACCCTGGACCGGGCGGTGGACTCGCTGCGCGAGCACCGGGTCTACCTCGCCGGGCTCGGCGGTGACATGGCCGACCCGGACACGTTCCTGCGCCGGGCGGCGGAGGAGACCGGGCGGCGGTTCGGCGGTGTCCCCGCCGTGTCCTTCGAGCTCATCGCCCTGTAGCCGCAGTGAAGGCCACCCTGCGTGCGTTGAACGCATGCAGGGTGGCCTTCACTGCCATCGAGTCAGTCGCGGGTGGCGTGGTGGCGGGCCGGCCTGCGGTTGGCGGACCGCTGCGGGCGGCCGGTGCGGGCCTGGTCGCCGCCGCCCCGCGCGTGGTCCCGGCCCCGGCCCTGGTCGCGCCTGCTGCCGAACGACGGCCTGCCCCGGCCCTGCGGACGGCGCTCCGCCTGCCGCGGCGCGCGGTGCTCGACGACGGGCACACCGCTCGGGGTGCGGGCACCCGTGATCCGGGCCAGTTCCTCGTCGCCGGGCGAGACGGTCGCCTGCGCGGGCTTGACGCCGACCTTGTCGGTCAGCCTGCGCACCATGCGCCGCTGATCCGGTGTGATCAGCGTCACGACCGTGCCCGAGGCGCCCGCGCGTGCGGTGCGGCCCGCGCGGTGCAGGTAGTCCTTGTGGTCGGCGGGCGGGTCGACGTGCAACACGAGGCTCACGTCGTCGACGTGGATGCCGCGGGCCGCGACGTCGGTGGCGACCAGCACCGGGGTGCGGCCCTGCTTGAAGTCCGCGAGCACCCGGTTGCGCTGGCCCTGCGTCTTACCGCCGTGCAACGCGCCCGCGTGCACCCCGCTGGCCCGCAGTTTCGTGGTCAGCCGGTCGACGTGGTGCTTGGTGCGGACGAACATGATCGTGCGCCCCTCGCGGGCCCCGATCTCGGTGACGACGGCCAGCTTGTCCTGGTGCGATGCCTGCAGCACGTGGTGCGCCATCGTGGTGACGCTCGCCGTCACCGGCGCCACGGAGTGCGTGACCGGGTCGGTCAGGTACGCGTCGACGAGCCGCCCGACGTCGCCGTCGAGCGTCGCCGAGAACAGCAGCCGCTGCCCATTCGGCGGGGTGAGGTCGAGGATCTCCCGCACCTGGGGCAGGAAGCCCATGTCGGCCATCTGGTCGGCCTCGTCGAGCGCGACGAACTCGGTCTGGTCGAGGGCGCAGGTGCCCTGCCGCACGTGGTCGGACAGCCTGCCGGGCGTCGCGATCAGCAGGTCGACGCCCTTCGCGAGCGCGTCGGCCTGCTTGCCGAAGGCCATCCCGCCGACGGCGGTGCGGCACCACAGCCCGAGCGCCTTGGCGAGCGGGGTCAGCGCGTCGGCCACCTGCATGGCCAGCTCGCGGGTGGGCACCAGGACGAGCGCACGCGGCTGCCGGGGGCGTGCCCGGCCGCCGTCCAGCCTGCTGAGCAGGGCGAGCCCGAACGCGAGGGTCTTGCCGGACCCGGTCTGGGCCCGGCCCAGCACGTCCCGGCCGGCGAGTGCGTCGGGCAGCGTGGCGGCCTGGATCGGGAACGCCGTCGCCATGCCCGCCTGCCGCAGCGTGCGCTGCAGCGGCTCGGGCAGGTCGAAGTCGGCGAACGGCCTGGTCACGACCGCGGTGGGGGTCACGTCGGCGACGGTCGGGGTGTGCGCAGGCGTGTGCTCACGGCGCTGACGCGGCTTGCGGACGGGACGGGTGGAGAATGTGTTGGTCACTCATGCCTCTCGGACGTGGCACGTCACAAGGAGGCCCGGTTGCCTGCGCGTCGGCAGGGCACGAGAAGTGCTGAGGTGGGCGTTCACAGGGACGAACCCGGCGTTCGGTCCCGGCATGGCACCGCGCGCCGCTGATAGGTGGAGCACCGCACGCCGGTACCTCCCCGGCCGCAGGCGGTGCTCCCCCACTCTACCTCAGGGCAGACCCGTGGCCCGGCGCAGGCCCGTGATCAGCTCCTCGGCGGCCACCACGTCGTCGGTCAGCCCCCGCGCCACGAACCAGCGTGCGATGTTGCGCACGTCACGTTCGAGGAAGGCGGGCCCCCTCGGATTCCGGACGACGTCCACCACCTGCGGCAGGTCGATGACGACCAGCCGTCCGTTGTGGACGAGCACGTTGTACGCCGAGAGGTCGCCGTGGGTCAGTCCCTCGTCGGCCAGCAGCTCCAGCGCCGCGACCAGCTGCCGCCAGAGCCGGTACAGCTCCTCGGGACCGGGCCGCAGGTCGGCCAGCCGGGGCGCCGCGGCGCCGTCGTCCGTGCCGACGAACTCGAGCAGCAGCTCGCCGCCGAGCAGCTGCACGGGATACGGCACCGGCGCCCCGATCGTCCACAAGCGACTCAGCGCGGCGAACTCCGCCGCGGCCCACCGCTGTGCGATGAGGTCACGGCCGAACACCGTGCGGTGGCGCATGGCGCGCGTCTCGCGGGACCGGCGCACGCGCCTGCCCTCGAGATAGCCCGCGTCGCGGTGGAACATCCGGTGTTCGGCGGAGCGGTACCGCTTGGCCGCGAGCAGGCACTCCCGCGATCCGTCGGGCAGGCCACGGCGCACCAGGTGCACGTCGGCCTCCTTGCCGGAGCGGAGGACGCCCAGCTCGGCGTCCACCGCCGCGAGGTCGGTGACCACCCACCCGGGCCGGGGCAGCGGGCCGTGCTCGCCCGTGTCCCACGTCGTCCAGCGGTCGCCGCCGGGCACGGGCAGGCCCTCCTCGTCCGGATCAGGGGCCCGCCGGGGCCGCCGTGGCTTGCGGCGCGCCGGGGCGTCGTGAATGTCGTGAATGTCGTCGAGGTCGTCGAAGTCGTCACTGAGATCGTGGTGTCGCACTGGAGGGACTCCTGGAAGGCGGGCCCCGCCAGGCCAGATTCAGCGCGGCGGGGCGCAACGGCGGGCGGACGGAGCGCCCGGGACCGTGTCGGACATCGGGCACCTCCTCTCGCTCCGCCGGTCGCCACCGGCCCGTTCGGCTGAACGTGGTCACCATGGCGCACCGGGCGCGGTTCCCGCAACGGATTTCCGGCACGCTGGCGGGCATGCGGATCATCGTGATCGGAAGCGGGATCGCGGGCGCCGCGACCGCCTACGAGCTCGCGCGCCGGGGCGCCGACGTCGTCGTGGCGGACGCGGGGCTGCCGGGCGCGGCGACCGCGGCCGGAGCGGGCATCGTCAGCCCGTGGACCTCCCGCGCTCCGGACGGCGCGGCGCTGACGTTCGCGGCGCGGGCCGCCGCGTACTACCGCACGCTGGTGCAGCGGCTCGCGGAGGACGGGCACGGCGACTCGTCGTTCGAGGTGGTGGGCGGCATGGTCGTCGCCGCGGGCGAGCCGGAGCTCGCCGACCTGCACCGCCGCCTCACGGCACGAGCCGCGGCCTGGCCGGAGGCGGGCTCGGTGACCCGGCTCGACCCCGCGCGGGCCAGGGCGCTGTTCCCCCCGCTCGCGCCCGGGCTGGGCGCGGTGCACGTCACCGGATCGGCCCGGGTGGACGGCAGGCGGTTGCGGGAGACGCTGCTGCGGGCGGCGGTGGGACGCGGGGCGCGCACCGTCCAGGGCCGCGCCGAGCCGCACGTCACCGCAGGCACGGTGACCGGAGTGCGGGTGGCGGGCGACGTCGAGCCCGCCGACCGGGTCGTGGTGGCGGCGGGCGCCTGGAGCGCGGAGCCGCTCGCGCCGCTCGGGGTGACGGTGCCGGTGGCGCCCCAGCGTGGCCAGATCAGCCACTTCGGGCTGCCCGGCACGGACACCGCGCCGTGGCCGGTCGTGCTGCCCGCCGCGTCGAGCCACTACCTGCTGGCCTTCCCGGGTGGCCGCGTGGTCGCCGGGGCCACCCGGGAGACCGGCTCGGGGTTCGACCACCGCGTTACCGTGGCCGGGCAGCGGGAGGTGCTGGCGGAGGCGCTGGAGGTGGCGCCGGGGCTGGCGGACGCGACGCTGCTGGAGACGAGGGTGGGTTTCCGCCCGGCGAGCCCGGACGGCGAGCCGCTGCTCGGGCCACTGCCGGGGCATCCCGAGGTGGTGCTGCTCAGCGGGTTCGGCCCCGCCGGACTCACCCTCGGGCCGTACGCGGGCGTGCTCGCCGCGCGGGTGGCACTGGGCGAGCCCGTCCCGGCGGAGGCCGCCGCGCTCGATCCCGGCCGGTTCGGGGAGCTCAGTGCCCCGTGACGAGCTCCAGCTCGGTCTCCCCGGTCCGCTCCACGGCCAGCCCCGCCCTGGCCGCGACCGCGCACAGCCGTTCCACAGTGGACGGCTCCGCGCGGGTGGTGGCCAGTGCGGCCGCGAGCGTGCCCTTGAAGGCCTTGTTGTGGTGGCTGACGGTCCGGCGCCTGCCGGCCGCGTCCTCGGTGACGACCCGCACGGTGACCGCGCCCGGCACCCTGGCCAGGGCGGCGTAGGTGCCCGAGCGCAGGTCCACGACCAGTTCGCCCGCCGCGGCGAGCGCGGGTTCCAGCACCGGCCGCCACACCGCGCGCAGCGATCCCGCCGCGGGCAGCGCGACGCCGCCGGAGAGCCGGTACGCCGGGATCGGGTCGGCGGCGCGCACCACCCCGAACAGCGCGGACGCGATCACCAGCCGCCGCCGCGCCCTGGCCAGCTCGGCCCTGCCGAAACCGGCCGCACCCAGCGCGTCGAAGAGGACGCCGGTGTACCGGTGCAGCGCCGGGGTGGTGGGCGAGGTCCACAGCCGCGCGTTGCGCGCCACCTCGGCCTCCTGCCGCCCGGACAGACCCAGGGCGGCGAGGCTCGCCGGGACGTCGCCGGCCAGGTCGACCAGCTCGTCGGCGAGTTTGCGGCGCACCGGGTTCAGCTCGGGAAACGACAGCGCGCCGAGGTCGAGCGGGGGCCCGTCCCCGCCCTCGGCCTTGGTCTCGGATGGGGGCAGCAACACCAGCACGCCGGCAGGGTAACGGCGGCCCTCGGCACCCTTACGAGTGATAGCCGCCCACGCAGAACTCGTTGCCGTCCGGATCGGCCAGCACGGTCCACCGCAGGCCCGGCATCTCGTGGTCGGCGAGCTCCCGTGCGCCGAGGGCGACGAGCCGGGCGACCTCGGCCGCGCGGTCGCCGGTGCCGAAGTCGAGGTGCACGCGGTTCTTGCCCGGCTTCGGCTCGGGCACGCGCTGCAGCCCGAGCGCGACGGGCTGGCCCTCGCCCCTGAGCACGATGTACTCGTCGTAGTCCTCGGCGATCTCCAGGCCCAGTGCCTTCGTCCAGAACCCGGCGAGGCGCCGCGGGTCCGCACAGTCGAGGGTGACCATGCCCAGTGTCAGGTTCATGGCGGGCACGCTACGGCGGGGGTCCGACAAATCCCCGTTGCGCCAGCTCGCGCGCCGTTGACTACCCTGCGCACAGCGTCTCTCTCCAGGCCGAGGAGTTCGAAGTGATCACCAGGATGTCGTCGCTGTTCCTGCGCACCCTGCGCGAGGACCCGGCCGACGCCGAGGTACCCAGCCACAAGCTGCTCGTGCGCGCGGGCTACGTCCGCCGCGTCGCCCCGGGCGGGTACTCGTGGCTGCCGCTCGGTCTGCGCGTGCTGCGCAACATCGAGGCGGTGGTGCGCGAGGAGATGGACGCGATCGGCGGGCAGGAGATCCAGTTCCCCGCGCTGCTGCCGAAGGAGCCCTACGAGGCCACCGGCCGCTGGACCGAGTACGGCCCGAGCGTGTTCCGGCTCAAGGACCGCAAGGGCGCCGACTACCTGCTCGGGCCGACGCACGAGGAGCTGTTCGCGCTCACCGTGAAGGGTGAGTACAGCTCGTACAAGGACTACCCGGTCATCCTCTACCAGATCCAGACCAAGTACCGGGACGAGGCGCGGCCGAGGGCCGGGATCCTGCGCGGGCGCGAGTTCGTGATGAAGGACTCGTACTCGTTCGACCTGGACGACGCCGGGCTCGACCGGTCCTACGCGCTGCACCGCGACGCCTACGTCCGGATCTTCGACCGGCTCGGGCTGGAGTACGTGGTCGTCAAGGCGACCTCGGGGGCCATGGGCGGCTCGGCGTCGGAGGAGTTCCTCGCCGTCGCGGCGACGGGGGAGGACACCTACGTCCGCAGCACCGGCTCCGGTTACGCCGCCAACGTCGAGGCCGTGGAGACGCCCGCGCCGCCCGCGCGGTCCGTCGAGGACAAGCCCGACGCGCAGGTGCACCACACACCCGACACCCCGACCATCGAGAGCCTGGTCGACTTCCTCAACAAGGCGGATCTCGGCCGCACGTTCACGGCGGCCGACACGCTGAAGAACGTGATCGTCAAGACCCGCGCGCCCGGCGCGAAGGAGTGGACGCTGCTCGGCGTCGGCGTGCCGGGCGACCGTGAGGTCGACCTGAAGCGGCTGGAGGCCTCGCTCGAGCCCGCCGAGGTGGCGCTGCTGGAGGAGGCCGATTTCGCCGCCAACCCGTTCCTCGTCAAGGGCTACATCGGCCCGGGCGCGCTGCAGGCCAACGGCGTGCGTTACCTCGTGGACCCCAGGGTGGTCACCGGCACCGCCTGGGTCACCGGGGCGGACAAGGCCGACCACCACGTCGTCGACCTGGTGTGCGGCCGGGACTTCACGCCGGACGGCACGGTCGAGGCCGCCGAGGTGCGTGCGGGCGACCCTTCGCCGGACGGGCAGGGCACGCTCGTCGCGGCCCGCGGCATCGAGATCGGGCACATCTTCCAGCTCGGCCGCAAGTACACCGACGCCTTCGAGGTCGACGCGCTCGGCCCCGACTCGAAGCCGATCCGCATCACGATGGGCTCGTACGGCATCGGCGTGTCGCGGCTCGTCGCCGCCATCGCCGAGCAGCACCACGACGAGCTGGGCCTGGTGTGGCCGAGGGCGGTCGCGCCCGCCGACGTGCACCTGGTGGTGGCAGGCAAGGACGACGCCGTGTTCGAGGGCGGGGAGCGGATCGCCGCGCAGCTGTCCGAGCGGGGCCTGCGCGTGCTGCTGGACGACCGCAAGGCCACACCCGGCGTCAAGTTCGCCGACGCCGAGCTGGTCGGCGTGCCGACGATCGTGGTCGTCGGCCGCGGGCTGGCCCACGGAGTGGTCGAGGTGAAGGACCGCGCCACCGGGGAGCGCACCGAGGTGCCGGTCGGCGAGGTGGCCGACCACCTCGCCGGGCTCACCGGCCGGTAGCCGCGGGTGTCCCGGTTCCGCGAGCACGATGACGGCACACCCGGCTACGAGGATCGTGCCGCGCTGCCGGGGATCGGCGGTTACCAGCCGTCCGATCCGGCGGACGCCACCCCGGCGCGGTTCCGGCCCGCTCCGCCCGCGCCGGAACCGGAGCCGGGGGCGAAACCCCGGCGGTGGCGCAAGGCCCCGCTGTGGCTGATCCTCGCGGTGACGGTCGGGATCGGCGTGGTCAACCTCGTCCGCGGCATCGGGTCCGGCCTCGACGGGCAGGACGAGCGGCGCGAGGTGGCCGCCTCGCCCGCACCGGCCACGGCTCCCGCCGCGCGAGCGGAACCGAGCGGAACCGCGCCCGCCGTGCCGCCCGAGGTGCCGGGCTGGCGGCCCGTGGTGGCCCGCGACGGTGGCTACGCCTACGACGTGCCGCCGGGCTGGGAGCCCCGGCCGGGCACCGTGCACGGCTGGGAGGCGAGCGGGTCCGAGCCGCGCATCGCGCTCGTGACGAGCGCGTTCACCGGGCGGAACTCCTGTGGCGACCACGACCGGGGTGGCAGCGGCGTCACCTCGGCGGGGGAGCGGGACCCCGCGACGGCGGCGCTGCGCACCGCCGAACGGGTCGCGCGGCGCGCCTACCCGCCGGACGGGGGCATGGCGCCCGGGTCGGCGGGCATCGAGACCGGCACCACGGGGGTGCTGCTCGGCGACCGCACGCGGCGGGGCGCCTTCGCGATCGCGGACGTCACGGTGCGGCCCGGCGGCGATCCGTGCCTGCCGGACCGGGCCGTCGTCGGCGCGCTGGCGGTGCCCGGTGACAGCGGCAGCGTCGTTCTCGTCGTCTACGCCGACCAGGGCGTGCCGGGCGCGCCGGGTCGTGCGGAGGTGCGCGAGATCCTGCTCAGCTTCCGGGGGCCGTGACGCTCACCCGGTGAGGGCCGCGACCACCGCGGCGGTGTCGGACAGGTCGCGGAACACGACGTCGGCGCCGGAGGCGCGCAGCTCCTCCTCGGTGTGCCTGCCGGTGGCCACCCCGACGGCCAGCGCGCCGTGCTCGCGCGCCGCGGCCACGTCGTGCGGGGTGTCGCCGACGATCACCACCGCGTCGGACGTGAACGTCGTCCCGTGCTTGGCGGTGGCCAGTTCCGCGGCGTGCGTCACCAGGTCCGGCCGGTGGGCCGACAGCGAGCCGTAGCCGCCGATCGCGAAGTCGATGTGCTCGTCCAGGTCGAACGCGCTCAGCTTGTGCCGGGCGATCTCCGGCAGGTTGCCGGTGACCAGGGACTGCACGACCTCTTCCCGCCCGGCGAGTGCGGTGAGCGCGGCGGCCGTACCCGGCAGGGCGTGCCCGCGCCGCGCCAGTGTGGGCAGCGCACGGGTGGAGATGGCCACCAGCTCCCGCCACAGCCTGCGGATCGTCTCCTCGCTCGGCTCGAGGCCGTGCCCGCGCAGGATCTCCAGCGTGATGGCGCGCTCGGTGCGGCCGGGGAAGGACGGCACCTTCCGCAGCGTGACGTCGGCGACCGCGGCCAGCGCCTCGGCGTACCAGTCGCCCCCGAGTCCGCGCAGGTCGACGAGGGTCAGGTCGATGTCCCAGAGCACCAGGCGGCGTGTGGTCACGAGCCCACCGTACCGGGACGGCAATTCAACAAGTGTTGGCATTCGGCGCTGCCGGTCGTACCATCGGTGACACCGAATTCAACATAAGTAGAAATAAGGAGGGGAACATGGCGGGGCGCAGCATTCCCGGTCCGGGAGCCCTGGTCGCGCTGACGGCGCTCGCCGGAGCGCTCGCCGCGGCGGTGCTCGGGTTCCTGACGTTCGGGGCACAGGCGTCGAGCCAGCCGCGGGACGTGCCCGTCGCCGTGGCGGCGCCCGCGGAAGGTCCGCTGCGGGCGGCGGCCGAGCGGGTGGCCGCCCAGGGCGGGGACGCGCTGAGCTGGCAGGTCACCACGCCCGAGCAGGGCAGGCGACTGCTGGCCGACAAGGAGGTCTACGGCGTGCTGGAGCTGGCGGGAGGGCCCGGCGGGCCGTCCGCCACGGTGGTGCTGTCGGGCGCGGTCAACCCGAGCGGCACCCAGGTGGCCCAGCAGGCGCTCACCGGGGCGGGCCAGGCGCTCGTCGCGGCCCTCGCGCAAGACGGCGCCGCCGCGCCGCCGGTGCGGGTGGAGACCGTGCACCCCACCACGGCCGCGGGACGGTCCGCGCCGCTCGCGGTGAGCGCCCTCGGCTGGGTGGGCGGCCTCGTCGCCGGGGCCCTGCTGGTCGTGCTCGCCGGGCGAGCCGGGCGCAGCGTGGGACCCCAGCGCGGGCTCGCCCACGTCGGGCTCACCAGCGTGCTGGTGACGGGCGTGCTCACCGGCTTCCTGGCGCTGTGGGACTCCTCGCTGCACCTCGGCTGGGACACACTCGGGTTCCTCCTGCTCACCGTCACCGGATTCGCGACGGTGCAGGCGGGCCTGCTGCGCCTGCTCGGCCTGCGGGCCATGGCGCTGCTCGGGCCGCTGTACCTGCTGGCCCCCGCGGTGGCCGCGCAGGTGCCGCAGCTGCTGCACCCCGCCTACGAGGCCCTGCTGTGGTCGTGGACGCCGTTCCGGTTCTCCACCGAGGGCCTGCGCAGCCTGCTGGTGGGCGCGGGCCAGGCGCCGGACGTCGCGACCGGGGCGTGGGTGCTCGCCGGATTGCTGGTGGGCGGCCTGGTGTTGCTGCTGTGGCCGCGCCGGGAGTCAGCCGGCCAGGAAGCTGAACCGGAGCCTGCGGACGGCGTTGTCGATGTTGGTGTCGACCAGGCAGATCGACTGCCAGGTGCCCAGCGCGAGAACGCCGCCCAGCACCGGCACGCTCGCGTACGGCGGTAGGAAGGCGGGCAGCACGTGGTCGCGCCCGTGACCACGGCTGCCGTGCCGGTGCCGCCAGCGCTCGTCCCGGGGGAGCAGGTCGTCGAGGGCGGCGAGCAGGTCGTCGTCGCTGCCCGCCCCGGTCTCCAGGATCGCGAGCCCCGCCGTGGCGTGTGGCACCCACACGTGGAGCAGGCCGTCGCCCGCGTCCGCCTCGGCGAGGAACGCCTCCGCCTGCTTGGTCAGGTCGTGCACCACGGCAGTGCCGCCGGTGCGCACCTCGATCTCCGTGGAGTACATACGACCACCGTAACCAGCGTCCGGCCGGGGAGGGTCGTCAGTCGGCGGCGGAGTCCTCCCGGGCGCGGCGCGAGGCCTCGCGCATCTCGAAGACGTCGGTGATCCAGTCGCCGGTCTCGCGGGCCACGTCCCGGACGGCCCCGGTGATGATGCCCGCGATGTTGCCGATGTGCGTGGCCGCCGACTCGGTGAGCTCCTGCACCGTGTCCTTGCCACTCTCGAACTTGCCGACCATGTCCGTCCCCGCCCCGTCTCGGTGAAGTGTCATGAGTGGCTCGTTCCCGACGTTTCTCGTCCGGAACGGGCCACTCATGACAGTGGTGTGTCAGGCCGCGGCGGCCCGTTCGCCGCCGCCGAGCGTAGCCGACTCCCGCTCGCTCGGCCTCCCGTTCCACGGCAGGGCCAGCTTGACGATCTTCCTGGCGACCGAGAACAGCTGCCGGTGCAGCGGGCCGGTGTGGTAGGGCAGGCCGTACTTCGCACAGATCGCCCGCACCTCGCCGGCGATCTGCGGGTACCGGCGCGCGGGGATGTCCGGGAACAGGTGGTGCTCGATCTGGTGCGAGAGGTTGCCGGTGAGGATGTGGAACAGCGGCCCGCCGGTGATGTTCGCCGAGCCGAGGATCTGCCGCAGGTACCACTGCCCCCGCGTCTCGTTCTCCGTCTCCTCCTCGGTGAAGCTCTCCACGTCGGCCGGGAAGTGCCCGCAGAAGATGATCGCGAACGCCCACAGGTTGCGGGTGAGGTTCGCGGTGGCGTTGCCGAGCAGCGTCAGCGGCGCGAGCGGGCCGGTCAGCAGCGGGAACAGCGCGTAGTCCTTGCCGACCTGGCGCGCGGCCTTGCGCACCATCCTGGCCCGGACCTCCTTTGTCGACGCCCAGCTGCGCTCGCCCTTGACGATCCGGTCGAACTCCAGGTCGTGCAGCATCACGCCCCACTGGAAGAACACCGCCAGCAGCGCCGCGTACACCGGGTTGCCGAGGTAGTAGGGGTGCCACCGCTGGTCGGGGTCCATCCGCAGGACCCCGTAGCCGATGTCGCGGTCCTTGTCGAGGATGTTGGTGTACGTGTGGTGGATGTAGTTGTGCGAGTGCCGCCAGTTCTCGGCGGGTGCCACGGTGTCCCACTCGAAACGCCGCGAGCTCAGCGCCGGATCACGGGTCCAGTCGTACTGGCCGTGCATGACGTTGTGCCCGATCTCCATGTTGTCCAGGATCTTCGACAGCGACAGCGCGCCCACCCCGGCGATCCACGCGGGCGGGAAGAACCCGGCGAACAGCAGCCCGCGCCCGGCCACCTCCAGCGCCCGCTGGGCCTTGATGACGTTCTGGATGTACTGGACGTCCTCGGCCCCGAGGTCGGCCACGATCCGCTGCCGGATCGCGTCCATCTCGCGGCCGAACTCCTCGACCTGTTCCGGCGTCAGCCGGTCCTGCAGTCCGGTCACGTGCACACTCCTTCTCACGCGTTGATCTCGACGTCCCCGACCGGGACGGAGATGCACAGCTGGATTTCCTCGTCGTCGTCGTGGGAGAGCTCGCCGGAGAGGGCGTTGCGGACGCAGCCACGGGCCTTCACCGTGGTGCAGGAGAAGCAGATGCCCATGCGGCACCCGTGCTCCGGGCTGAGCCCGGCCTCCTCGGCCTGTTCGAGCAGCGGCCTGCCGGAGTTGGCGATCTCCCTGCCGCTGTGTGCGAACCGGACGGTGCCGGTCGCGTTCGTGGTGTCCAGTTCCAGCGAGGGCGGCGCGAAGTCCTCGGTGCGCAGCCGTTCACTCGTTCCCCTGTGCTCGGTCAGCGCACGGACGGCGGTCAGCAGACCGGGTGGCCCGCACAGGTAGGTCAGCGTGCCCGCGCGGTCCGGCGCCACCGCGTCGAGGTGCTCGGCGGTGCAGAACCCGTGCAGGTCGCCGCCGGAGTCCTGGTGCGTGTAGCCGAGAACGACGCGCAGGCCGGGGAGCCGCCGGGCGAGGTCGGCGAGCTCGTCGCGGTAGAGCACGTCGTCGGCGGTGTTGGCGTAGTGCAGGAAGACGATCTCGCCCCGGTGGCCCTCGTCGGCGAGCGTGCGCAGCATCGAGAGCACGGGTGTGATCCCGCTGCCGCCGCTGATGAGGACCAGCCTGCCCGGCCGCGGCCGGGGCAGCGTGAAGGCGCCGTCCGGTTCGGACAGCCCGAGTACCGCGCCCTCCGTGATCCGCTCGTGCAGGTGGCGCGACACCAGCCCGGAGGGGTCGGCCTTGACGGTGAACTCCAGCTCGTCGCGCCGGTGCTGCGAGGAGGCGGGGGAGTAGCACCGGGTGCGCCGGACGCCGTCGATGTCGACGGTGATCCGGACGTACTGGCCCGCGGTGAACCCGCGCCACGCGCGGCTCGGCCGGACGGTGAAGGTGACGGTGTCCGCGGTCTGCCTGCGCACCGACGTGACGACCCCGCGGATCTCCCGGCGCACCAGCATCGGGTGGATCAGTTCGAGGTAGCGGTCGGCGCCGTGCGGCGTGAGCAGCGCCTCCGCGAGCGCGGCGATCCTCGGCACGTTGCCTCCCTGTACAGTGAACGTGTGTGCACTGACAAGTGCAGCGCAGAATGGCCGCGGACGTCAACGCCGGGGTGATGTGACGTGAGCGACAGCACTGCCGGGCGTACTCTCGTGCGGGTGAGCGTCGACCCGGTCAGCCGACAGGAACGCAAGCAGCGCACGCGGCAGGCGCTGCTGGACGCGGCGCTGGGCCTGCTCGCGGAACGGACGTTCGCCGGACTGAGCCTGCGTGAGGTCACCAAGCGCGCCGGTATCGTGCCCACCGCCTTCTACCGGCACTTCGAGTCGATGGACGAACTCGGCATCGCGCTCGTGGAGGAGTCGATGCGCAGCCTGCGCCGCATGCTGCGGGCCGCACGCAACGACCCGTCGACCTACCGCGACATCATCCGGGCCTCCGTGCTGACCCTGTACGAGCACGTGCGGGCGGGCGAGGACCACTTCCGCTTCCTCACCAGGGAGCGTTACGCGGGCACCGGACCCGTGCGCAGGGCCATCGACGTGGAGTTACGCCTGTTCTCCAGCGAGCTCGCCGTCGACCTCGCGCGGTTCGAGTACCTGCGCGAGTGGAGCACCGAGGACCTGCGCATGATGTCGGACCTCCTCGTCACCGCGATGCTGCAGACGGTGCTGGAACTGGTGGAGGCCAGGCCGCGGGACGCGGAGAACGACGCGGAGATCGTCCGTACGGCCGAGAAACGGCTCCGCCTCATCACGCTCGGGGTGCCCAATTGGCGGAGCCGCCGTTGAATCCGGCCGCCGAGTGACTATTGTCACGTGATCCGGTCGGCGCTCCAGTCCAGTATGGTCTGGTTCTCCGGTACCTCACCGCCGAGGAGGTCGCGAAGTGCCCGAGACCGATTCGCCGCCGACGATCGGCGTGGTCAAGGAAACGAAGCCGGGCGAACGCAGGGTCGCACTGGTCCCGAAGCTCGTGGAACGCCTGGTCAAACGAGGTCTACCCGTCGTCGTCGAGAAGGGTGCCGGGGCCGGCGCTCACCTGCCAGACGAACTGTACGAACAGGCGGGGGCCAGTGTCGGCGATGCGTGGAGCGCCGACATCGTGCTCCGTGTCGCGCCGCCGACCAGGGCCGACATCGAACGCCTCGCCAGGGGCACCATCCTGATCGGCTTCCTCGCTCCGCTGTCCAATGTGGAGGAGGTGGCCGCGCTCGAGGAGGCCGGTGTACGCGCGTTCGCTGTGGAGTCGATCCCCAGGATCTCGCGGGCCCAGTCGATGGACGCCCTGTCCTCGCAGAGCAGCGTGGCGGGCTACCGGGCGACCCTGCTCGGCGCCCAGCGCCTCACCCGGTTCTTCCCGATGCTGACCACGGCGGCCGGCACGGTCCCGCCCGCGAAGGTCCTCGTGCTCGGCGCGGGGGTGGCCGGCCTGCAGGCACTGGCCACCGCCAAGCGGCTCGGCGCGCGAGCCACCGGCTACGACGTGCGGCCCGAGGTCGCCGACCAGGTGCGCTCGGTCGGCGCGCAGTGGCTCGACCTCGGTATCGAGGCCGTCGGTGAGGGCGGCTATGCCCGGGAGCTCACCGAGGAGGAGCGCGCCGAGCAGCAGCGGAGGCTCACCGAGGCGATCACCGGCTTCGACGTGGTGATCACCACCGCCCTCGTGCCGGGGCGCACGGCCCCGACGCTCGTCACCGCCGACGCCGTGCGCGGCATGCGGCCGGGCAGCGTCGTCGTGGACATGGCGGGCGAGGCGGGCGGCAACTGTGAGCTGACCGAGCCGGGGAAGGACGTCGTCGTCCACGACGTCACCATCTGCTCGCCGCTCAACCTGCCCGCGGAGATGCCCGACCACGCCAGCGAGCTCTACGCCCGCAACCTGGTCGAGCTGGTCGAGCTGCTGGTGGACAAGGAAGGCAACGTGAACCTGGACTTCTCCGACGAGATCATCGCCGGCGCGTGCGTCGCCGGCGCGGGCGAGGAGGTGAACTGATGCTGCTCCAGAACCTCGCGATCCTCGTGCTCGCCGGATTCGTGGGCTTCGCGGTGATCTCGAAGGTCCCCAACACCCTGCACACGCCGCTGATGTCCGGCACCAACGCCATCCACGGCATCGTGCTGCTGGGCGGGCTCATCGTGCTAGGCCTCGGTACCGAGGGCGTGCTGAACAAGGTGCTCCTCGTCATCGCCATCGCCTTCGGCACCATCAACGTGGTCGGCGGCTTCCTCGTCACCGACCGGATGCTGGCGATGTTCAAGGAGAAGCCGAAGGAGACCGCGAAGGAGGGCGACAAGTGACCACGCTGATCGCCGTTCTCTACATCATCTCCTTCTCCCTGTTCATCTACGGCCTGATGGGGCTCACCGGTCCCCGCACCGCGGTGCGGGGCAACTGGATCGCCGCCGTCGGCATGGCGATCGCCGTCATCGCCACGCTGCTCCTGCCGGGCATGGGTAACTGGTGGCTGATCGCGCTCGGCATCGTGCTGGGCACGGTCGTCGGCGTACCCGCGGCGCGGAGGGTCAAGATGACCGCGATGCCGCAGATGGTGGCGCTGTTCAACGGGGTCGGCGGTGGCGCGGTCGCGCTCATCGCGTGGGTCGAGTTCCGCGACACCGCGGGCTACGCGCACGAGCCGCTGTACGTCGCGATCGCGTCGCTGTTCGCCGCGATCGTCGGGTCGATCTCGTTCTGGGGCTCGAACATCGCCTTCGGCAAGCTCCAGGAGATCCTGCCCGGCAAGCCGATCACCGTCGGCAGGCTGCAGCAGCCGCTGAACATCGTCGTGCTCGTGGCCGCGGTGGCGTTCGCGGTCGCGATCGCGGCCGGGGCCACCTCGGAGTGGCTGATCATCGGCGTGCTGGTGGCCGCGGCCGGGTTCGGGCTCATGGTGGTGCTGCCGATCGGCGGCGCCGACATGCCCGTGGTCATCTCCCTGCTCAACGCGATGACCGGGCTCTCCGCGGCGGCCATGGGACTCGCGCTCAACAACACCGCGCTGATCGTGGCGGGCATGATCGTGGGCGCGTCCGGCTCCATCCTCACCAACCTGATGGCCAAGGCCATGAACCGGTCGATCCCGGCGATCATCGCGGGCGGGTTCGGTGGGTCGACCGGCCCGTCGGGCGGTGCGGGCGACGGGGAGGAACGCCCGGTGCGCAGCACGAGCGCCGCCGACACGGCGATCCAGATGGCCTACGCGAGCAAGGTCGTGGTGGTGCCCGGATACGGCATGGCCGTGGCGCAGGCGCAGCACGCGGTGCGCGAGATGGCCGACCTGCTGGAGTCCAAGGGGATCGAGGTGCTCTACGCCATCCACCCGGTGGCGGGCCGGATGCCGGGGCACATGAACGTGCTGCTCGCCGAGGCGGACGTGCCGTACGAGTCGCTCAAGGAGATGGACGAGGCGAACTCGCAGTTCCCGCAGACCGACGTCGCGCTCGTCATCGGCGCCAACGACGTGACCAACCCGGCGGCCCAGTCCGACCCGAGCTCCCCGATCTACGGCATGCCGATCCTCCAGGTCAACGCCAGCCGGTCGGTGATCGTGCTCAAGCGGGGCATGAGCTCCGGGTTCGCGGGCATCGAGAACGAGCTGTTCCACGACCCGAAGACGAGCATGCTGTTCGGCGACGCGAAGGCGTCGGTCGCCGAGATCGTGGAGGAACTGAAGAACCTCTGACCCGAAGCTCCCCAATGTGGCATAGGGTGCGCTCGACGCCCCCAATGTGGCATTCGGTGCGTTGAACGCCACCAATGCCACATTGGGGGCTCGTCGGCGCTCGGCCGGGGCGGCGGGTGATCAGTCGTCGGCGGCGGAGAACCGCACCGGGGGCACGGCGGGCACCCGCGCGGTGGCCGCCCTCCCGGGCTGCCTGGCGGCGGTGCTCTTCTTCCCGCCGCTCCGCTTCGGCGCCGGGGCCTTCCTGGTGCCGCCCGTCGCCTTCGGCGTCGCCGGCTTCGTGCCCTTCGCCGCCGACGGGGTCTTCTTCGTCGCGGGGGAGCCGGACTTGGCCGTCCTGCCCGTCGCCTTGGCGGTGGTCTTGGCGGTGGTTTTGGCAGCGGTCTCGGCGGTGGCCTTCGGTGCCGTCTTCTTCGTGGCCGACGCCGCGGAGCGCGCGCTCTTCGCCGCACCCGTCTTCGGTTCGGCGGGTGCGGCAGTCTTCCGGGTGCGGCTCGTGCCCGCCGCGCGAGGCGCGGTGGCCCGCACGGGTGCGGTCGAGCGCGTCGTGGTCTTCTTGCCGCCCGCCTGCTTCTTCGGCGCGGTGGCCTTTTTCGGCGCGGTGGCCTTCTTCGGAGTGGTGGTCTTCTTCGGCGTCGCTTTGGCTGTCGCCGTTCGCTTCGGGGCCGTGGTGTCGGTCGCGGTCTTCGTGGCGGCGCCCCGGCGGCGTGCTCGGTTGATGATCCTGGGGCGCCGCTTGCGCCCCCCGGTGCGCCGTCCGTGCGCGACGTAGCGTTCGAGCGCCCGGCGCAGGTCGTCGGCGTTGGCTCCGGACAGGTCGATGTCGTACTCGACGCCGTCGAGTGCGAAGCGGACGGTCTCCTCGGCCGGCTCGCCGTTGATGTCGTCCAGCAGTTCGACTGCCGTGCTCCTGGCCATGAAGATCTCCCGTACCGCTGCCGACCGTTCGCGGCAAGGATAGCGCCCGGTGACCCTCCACTCGCGGGGTCCCGGCTTGCGCCGGACCGTCCTGTGGTGTGCGCTTTCCACATGACTGAACAGACTTTCGACGTGGTGGTGATCGGCGGCGGACCGGTGGGGGAGAACGCCGCGGCCCGCGCCGTCCGCGGCGGGCTCACCGCCGCGCTCGTGGAGCACGAGCGTTTCGGGGGCGAGTGCTCGTACTGGGCGTGCATTCCGAGCAAAGCGTTGCTGCGCCCGGGAAACGCGCTCGCCGCCGCGCGGCGGGTGCCCGGTGTCGAGGCCGGATCCCTCGTGCCCGCGCCGGTGTTCGCGCGGCGTGACGAGTTCGTCTCGCACTGGGACGACGGTGGGCAGTTCGACTGGGCGAACGGTGCGGGGGTGGAGCCGATCCGGGGGCACGCCCGGATCACCGGTGAGCGGGAGGTCACCGTCGACGACGGCACGGTGGTGTGCGCCCGGCACGCGGTCGTGGTCTGCACCGGCAGCGTGCCCCGGATGCCCCGACTCCCCGGGCTGGCCGACGTGCCCGTGTGGACATCGCGCGACGCCACGGCCGCGTCGGAGGTGCCGGGCAGGCTCGTCGTCCTCGGTGGCGGTGTCGTGGGCGTCGAGATGGCGCAGGCGTGGGCCAGGCTCGGCGCCGAGGTGGACCTCGTCGTGGCCGGCCCGAGGCCGCTGCCGCGGTACGCGGAGTTCGCGGGGGACGCCGTCGCCGAGGGACTGCGGGCCGACGGCGTGCGGGTGCGTCTGGACGCCCGTGCCGAACGGGTGTCCACGGTGTCCACAGCGGACGGCTCGGTCCGGCTGGAGCTCGCGGGCGGCGAGCGGATCGAGGCGGACCGCTTTCTCGTCGCCACCGGCCGCAGGCCGGCCACCGACGATCTCGGCCTGGACGCGATCGGGCTCGAGCCCGGCGCGGCCCTCACGGTGGACGACACCGGCACGGTGTCCGGAGTGGACGGACGCTGGCTGTACGCGGCGGGGGACGTGACCGGCCGGGCGCCGCTGACCCATCAGGGGAAGTACGCGGCGCGGGTGCTCGGGGACGTGATCGCGGCGCGCGCTCGCGGCGACGAACCAGCGGCGGCGCCGTGGAGCCGGTACGCGGCGACCGCCGACCACCACGCGGTGCCGCAGGTGGTGTTCACCGATCCGGAGGTCGCCTCCGTGGGCCTGGCCTCGGCCACCGGTGAGCGGCACCGGGAGGTCGACCTCGACATCGCCGTCGCCGGGTCCGCGCTGCACGCCGACGGCTACACCGGCAGGGCGCGGATGGTGGTGGACACCGAGCGCGAGGTACTGGTGGGGGTGACGTTCGTCGGGCAGGACGTCGCGGAGCTGCTGCACTCCGCGACGATCGCGGTGGCGGGGGAGGTGCCGCTGCACCGGCTGTGGCACGCGGTGCCCGCGTTCCCCACCATCAGCGAGGTCTGGCTGCGCCTGCTGGAGGAGTACGGCCTCTAGTGCCCCGCCGCGGGCGGCCGTGGGGCCGTGGTCACGGTGGCACCGGCAGTTCGAGTGCGGCGCGGGCGACCTTGGCGAGCCCGGCATCGCCCGGTTCGGCCGCGCCGCGCAGCGGTCCGCTGAGCGTGAGCCGCACCGTCGGCCCGTCGGCCGCGGCGGCGAACGCGGCGTTCGCGAACGTCGGCGCCGGATCCGGCCAGTCGCCGGTTCGCGTGGCGAGGTCCTCGACGGTGCCGCTGCCGGGCGTCTCGGCGACGGCCAGGAACTCCGCCGCGGTGGCGTCGTCGGCGAAGGTGATCGCGGCGAACGAGACGGCGATCAGCGTGCCGTCCACCGTCGTGTCGTAGCTGCCGCGGTGCAGCCGGACGCAGCCGTGCTCCCGCAGCGCGACCTGAAGGTCGCCGGTGGCGTGCGGGGCGCACCGGCTGTCCGACGCGGTCGCGCGCTCGGTGAAGTCGAGCCCACCCGCGGGAACCACGGTGGGTGGCCGGTCGCCGGGCTCGCCACCGCCGTCGGCGACGGCCACCGCGATGGCCGCCACGGCGAGGAGCACGAGCAGCGCGAGTGCGGCCACGCCCTGCCAGCGCACCCGGCGGTGGCGTGACGCGGGTGCCCGCCCCCGTGCGGAGGGCACGGGAGGGCGCGGGTCCGGAACGGGGGACACCGGGGCGGCGATGGGTCCCCCCGGCACTGCCGGTCGCGGTGCTGGTGCCGGTCTGGACGTGGTGGTCGTGCCCGCCCTGGCGGGGTGTGGCGCGGGCACGGTCGGCGCCGACGCGGCGAGCGGGTGTTCCTCGTCGGCCACCGGGAAGCCCTCCGCGCGCAGCGCGTCGTCGGGTTGCTCGGGCGCGTCGGGGGCGACCACGGACAGCACCGAGCGCACCTGGGTGGCGGAGAGCGGGTCGTCCGCCGAGGCGAGGGAGACGGTGGCGGCGAGCATGCTGGTGGCGGTGGGGTAGACCACCCGCACCGGCCCGGCGAGGTCGGTGGGCGGCTGTTCGATGGTCTCCACGAACGGGCCGACCGCGATCACCGTGCCGATCGGCACGTCCGGCTGTTCGGCACGGACGAGCGAGGCCAGCGACTCGGCGAGCTCGAGCGCCTCGATGGCGGGGTTGACGGCCTCACCGCGGTGGACGAGCGGCCAGCCGTCGGCCTTCCACTGCCCGGCCAGCGGTGCCTCCAGCCGGATCGAGGGATCGGGCAGGTCCACGCCCACCACGACGACGACGCCACGCGGAGTGATCAGCACGGCGTCCAGGTCCCTGGTCCAGCCGGGTGGCCGTACTCCGAGGACGCCGATCCCGCCGATCACGGTCTGCCCGCGCCCGAGGGAGGCCAGTGCCGCGCGGATGTCACCCGACACCCGGGCGGGTTGCCGCGGGAAACGGACGAGTCGCACGCCCACACCTCCCCTGGTCACCGCGCGCTTGCGCACACGCTAGCGCGCGGCCGGTACGGCCGCTGACCGCTCACCCCGCTTCACGCGGCAGGACGACGCCAATCCGGGTGGTGCGTAGCACAACGTGTCCACAAAGTGAGCATTGACAGTGATCGTCGTCACCTAGTTGAGTGCTACTCGTTAGTAGGCACGTTGTTGGTCCGAGCATGTTGGAGGCCGTACATGCGCCCACGCCCGAGCCGGATGCGACGATCCGTCCTGGTCGCCGCGTCCGTGATCGCACTACCGCTGGCCGGGGCCGTCCCGGCGGCGGCACAGCAAGCCGACCCGCTCGCTCCGGTCTCCGACACGCTCGAGGCCCTGCTGGGGTCCGCGTCCGGGGTCACCCCGGTCACCGCGCTGGTTCACGGCACCGACCTCGCGGCGGCGACGGCGGCCGTGCGGGACGCCGGTCTGAGCCCGATCACCAGCTTCCGCAGGATCGGCGTGGTCGCGGCGTCGGGGACCGCCAGCCAGGTGCGCCAGGTGCGGGCGAGCGAGGGCGTCACCTACGTCGAGAACAACGACCCGCTGCGGATGTTCGCCAGCACCGGGACGGCCGCGACGCGCAGCGCGGCCGCGCGCACGACGTTGACCGGCGCGAACGGCCAGCCACTGGACGGCAGGGGCGTCTCGGTCGCCGTGATCGACACGGGTGTGGACCCGACGCACCCCGCGTTCCGCGGGCCGGACGGGTCCAGCCGGGTCGTCGCCAACCTCAAGAGCCTGTGCGCGGGCAGCGGCACCGGCACCGGCTGCGTCGTCCGCGTGCCCAACACCGTCGACACCGACACGCTGTCCCTCGGCGGGCACGGCACCCACGTCACCGGCATCGCGGCGGGCCGGGCCATGACCCTGTCCGGCGGGACCGAGGTCGGCGGGTCCGCCCCGGGCGCGAAGATCGTCTCGATCTCCACCGGGGCCGCGCTGGTGGTGCTGGGCGCCGACGCCGCCCTGAACTGGGTCCTGGAGAACCACGAGGCCCCGTGCGGAGCGGGTGTGCCGGCCGCGCAGTGCCCGCCGATCAAGGTGGTCAACAACTCCTACGGCCCGAGCGGAGGCGGCGACTTCGACCCGAACTCCGCGACGGTCAAGCTGCAGCGTGCGCTGGCCGCCGAGGGCGTCGTCACCGTGTGGGCGAACGGCAACGACGGCGGCGACGGGTCGCAGAACCTGTCCAACCCGCCGGGGCAGGACCCCACCCCCGGCGTGCTGTCGGTGGCGTCGTACAACGACCAGGGCACGGGCACCCGGGACGGCACCGTCTCCGACTTCTCATCGCGTGGCCTCGAGACCGATCCGCGAAGCTGGCCGGACATCTCCGCGCCGGGGGAGAACATCCTGTCCGCCTGCAGGCCCTACCTGGTGATCTGCTCGACCGGTCTGCAGCCGGTGAACGGCCCCGGGCTGCTGGACATCGGCACGTACAACGTGATCAGCGGGACGTCGATGGCGGCGCCGCAGATCACCGGCATCGTGGCGCAGCTGTTCCAGGCGAAGCCGGCCGCGACGCCGGGGGAGATCGAGGACGCGCTGAAGTCGACCGCGTACAAGTACGCCGACGGTGCTCCGTACCAGCAGGCCGGCGGGTACACGTCGAGCTTCGACAAGGGCACCGGCCTGGTGGACACGGTCGCCGCGGCCACCCTGCTCGGCGCCCGCCCCGCCGCCTGACCCGCGCGCCGGGTGAGCGAGGGAGCTTTACTCCCGTTCAACGGTAGTAAAGCTCCCTCGCTCACTGGCGGGTGTGATTTCTGGTGCTCATGTGGCCAAATGGGTGAGCGCGGTGCAGAATAGGCGGCGGAGTCGCTACGGGTCGGTATGTCCGTCACTCGCGAGGTCGTAGGGGAAGACGCCCCTCGTCGAGTAGCGGAGGTCAGCAGTGAGCACTCGTGGCGTGGTGTACGTCCACTCGTCGCCGTCTGCGGTTTGCCCGCACGTCGAGTGGGCGATCTCGGGCACGTTGGGTGGCCGGGTGGATTTGCGGTGGACGGCCCAGCCAGCCGCCCCTGGGCAGCTGCGTGCCGAGTGTGACTGGCGAGGCCCCGCGGGCACGGCCGGGAAGCTCGCCGCCGCGCTCAAGGCGTGGCCGATGGTGCGCTTCGAGGTGGCCGAGGAACCAAGCCCCGGAGTGGACGGCCAGCGCTTCTGTTACGCGCCCGGACTCGGGCTGTGGCACGGGCGCACCAGCGCGAACGGTGACATCGTCGTGGGCGAGGACCAGCTGCGCAGCCTCGTCGCCCGCTGCCGCGCGGGGGAGCAGCTGGCGCACAAGCTCGACGAGCTGCTCGGAGCCAACTGGGACGAGGCGCTGGAGCCGTTCCGGCACGCGGGCGACGGCGCCCCAGTGACCTGGCTGCACCAGGTGGGCTGAGCGCCCGCTCCACCGTGTCCGCGATCCGGGAACGCGTGTCCGACATCGGTGACACCGGCAGCGGCGGGACACCGTCGCGGACCGCGGGCACGTGAGCATGGACCGCGGACACGCGTGCGCGGACGGCGGACACGCGTGCATGGACGGCGGACACGCGTGCGCGGACCGCGGACACTAATCTGGCATCGTGCCGCCGTCGCCGACCCCCAACCCGCTGCGGCTGCTCGTGCCGGTGCTCGTCGTGGTGATCTCGCTGACCGTCGGCGGCGGCCTGCTCGCCCGGGAGCTGTACCACCCGCCGGCCGGGCGGAGCCAGGAGCCGGTGACCGCGTCCACCACCAGCTCGCTGGGCCCGGAGCGGCAGCCGGGCTCCTCCCGCGTCGACCTCACCACCGACGCGGCGGCGCACCCGGAGAGCGAGGCGGTGCGGCGGCTCCTGCAGGCGCACTTCGACGCGATCAACGAGCGGGACTACGACGCGTGGACGACCACGGTGGTGTGGTCGCGGATCGAGGCGCAGCCCAGGGAGGAGTGGCTCGTCAACTACCGCAGCACCCGGGACGGCAGCATCGTCGTGCACCGGATCGAGGCGGGGCCGGACGAGCGGTTGAACGTGCTGGTGGCGTTCACCAGCGTGCAGGATGTCGCGGACGCGCCGCCGGACCTGCCGGAACCCTGCATCCGCTGGCGGCTCAACCTCCCGCTGGCCCGCGAGCAGGGAGCCTGGAAGCTGGACACCCTCCCCGCGGGCACCACGCCCGAACGCACCCCCTGCTGACCCGGAGACGGGAAGTCCCCCAAGGCCACCTTGGTCGCGCCCACCCGTCTCCCACCACCGCCCGAACGGAGACGCTGCGCGCCGCTGTGCTCGATGCCAGCAACCAAGGTGGCCCTGGGGGACAACAGGGCTACGCCGCGGTGAACAGCAGGGCGGTGTTGTGGCCGCCGAAGCCGAACGAGTTGCTGATGGCCGCGGTCAGCTCGACCTTGCGCGGCTCGCCCGCGACGACGTCGAGGTCCACCTTCGGGTCGAGGTTCTCCAGGTTCAGCGTCGCCGGCACGACCCCGTGGTAGAGCGACAGGATCGTCGCGATGCCCTCGACCGCGCCCGCGCCGCCGACCAGGTGGCCGAGGGCGCCCTTCGGCGCGGTCACCACGGGGTGCTGGCCGATGGCCTGCCGAATGGCCGCGGCCTCGCCCACGTCACCCACGACCGTGGAGGTCGCGTGCGCGTTGACGTGGCCGACGTCGTTCGCCGTCAGCCCGGCCATCGTGATCGCGTTGCGCATCGCGGCGATCTGGCCGATGCCCTCCGGGTGGTTGCCCGTGATGTGGTGGGCGTCGGACGTGATCCCGAAGCCGGACAGCCGCGCGTACACCGTGGCGCCCCGGGCGGCGGCCCGGTCGGCCCGTTCCAGGATGACCACCCCGGCGCCCTCACCGAGCACGAACCCGTCGCGGTCGGTGTCGAACGGCCGGGACGCGTGCGCCGGGTCGTCGTTGCGCGTGGACACGGTCCGTGCCTGCGCGAACCCGGCGATGGTGATCGGCGCGATACACGCCTCGGCACCACCGGCGATCACCACGTCGGCGCGACCGGACTGGATCATCTGGTAGCCGGTCGCGATGCCCTCGGCCCCCGACGCGCAGGCCGACGCGGGCGAGTGCACCCCGGCCCTGGCCTTGAGGTCGATCCCCACGTGCGCGGCGGGACCGTTCGGCATCAGCATCGGCACGGTGAGCGGCGAGACCTTGCGGATCCCGTGCTCCTCGAGCAGGTCGTCCTGCTGCAACAGGGTGACCGGCCCGCCGATGCCGGTGCCGATGGACACGCCGAGCCGCTCCGGCTCGACGTCGGTGTGCTCGTCGGTGGGCTCGGCGAAGCCCGCGTCGGCCCACGCCTGCCGGGCCGCGATGAGCGCCACCTGCTCGCAGCGGTCCAGCCTGCGCGCCTGCACCCGCGGGATCCGCTCCGTCGGTTCCTCGGCGAGCGCGGCGCCGATCCTCACCGGCAGGTCGAATCGCTCGAGCCAGTCTGCCTCGATGGCGCGGACGCCGCTGCGGCCGGCGAGCAGGCCGTCCCATGTGGACGCGACGTCCCCGCCGAGCGGCGTGGTGGCGCCGAGTCCGGTGACGACGACGTCGATGTTGCTCATTGGAGTCTCCCCGAGGTTGGCGAAGGCTGCCGCGAGATCGTCGCGGCCGGCCTTACTTCGAGTTGTTGGCGACGTAGTCGACGGCGTCGCCGACGGTCTTGAGGTTGGCCAGCTCGTCGTCCGGGATCTTCACACCGAACTTGTCCTCGGCCTGCACGGCGATCTCCACCATGGACAGCGAGTCGATGTCCAGGTCGTCGACGAACGACTTCTCCAGGCTCACGTCGTCCTGGGCCACACCCGCGACCTCCTCGACGATCTCGGCCAGACCGGACAGGATCTCTTGCTTGTCTGCCACTGGGGATTCCTTCCTGGGTTCTTCCGCTGCTTGCGAACCGGCGAGCACGGTGCCCGCCGGGGTAAGTGGTATCACGGGCAGATGACGACCTGACCCGCGTACGACAGTCCGGCACCGAATCCGACGATGAGGACGACGTCTCCCGAGCGCACGGTACCGGCGGCGCGCATGTGGTCCAGCGCGAGCGGGATCGACGCCGACGACGTGTTGCCCGAGTACTTGATGTCGTCGGCCACCACCATGTCCTCGCGGGCGCCCTTGGCGCGCAGGCGCTTGGCGATGGCCTCGACGATGCGGAGGTTGGCCTGGTGCGGGATGAGGACGTCCACATCGGAGGGCTGCAGGCCCGCCAGCTCGACCGCGCGCAGCGCGACGGGCGCGATCTGCGTCGTGGCCCAGCGGAACACCGACTGGCCCTCCTGGTGGATGTACTTGTGGTCACGCATGTAGATGGTGTCCACCAGGTCGCCCGCGCTGCCCCAGGCGACCGGCCCGATACCGGGCTCGTCGGAGGGACCGACCAGCACGGCGCCCGCGGCGTCGGCGAAGATGATCGCGTTCGCCCGGTCGGTCGGGTCCACCACGTCGGTGAGTTTCTCGGCGCCGATCACGAGCACCTTGTTTGCCGATCCGGCGCGGATCAGGTCCGAGGCCACGCCGAGGCCGTAGCAGAACCCGGCGCAGGCCGCGTTGAGGTCGAACGCGCCGGCCGCCTTGATCCCGATCCGGTCGGCGACCTGGCCCGCCGCGTTGGGGATGGGGGAGGGCATCGTGCAGTTGGGCACGATCACCGTGTCCACCTCGGACGGGTCGGTGCCCGCGTCGGCCAGTGCCTTCGCGCCCGCCGTGACCGCCATGTCCACCAGCAGCTCGTCCTCCGCGGCGAACCGGCGCTCGACGATGCCGACGCGTTCCCGGATCCACTGGTCGGTGGTGTCCATGATCCGGGAGAGGTCGTCGTTGGTGACGATCCGGTCGGGCTGGGTGCTGCCCACGCCGAGCACGCGCGTGGCGGCCGCGCCCTGCCGCAGTCGCAGCGCCGGTCGCTCGCGGCTCATTCGGTCTCCTCCCGCTCGGCGACCAGCGACGACACGGCGTCGAGGTCGGCCGGGGTCTTCACGGGGACGGTCGCGGTGACCGTGCCCTTGAGCTCTCGTTTCACCAGCCCGGTGAGGGTTCCCGCCGGCGGCAGTTCGGCGGTGGTGGTGACGCCGGCCCCGGCCAGCCCGCGCATCGTCAGGTCCCACCGGACCGGGCTGGTCACCTGCCGGATCAGCCGCTCCAGGTAGTCGGCGCCGCTGCGCACCACCTCGCCGTCGGCGTTCGACAGCAGCGGCCGGACGGGGTCGGCGGGCGTGATGCCCGCCGCGTGGGTCCGCAGGGCCTCCTCGGCGGGCGCCATGTAGCGCGTGTGGAACGCGCCAGCCACCTTCAGCGGGCGGACCTTGGTGCCCGCCATCGGCTCGGCGAGGATGCGCTCGATCGCCGCGCTGGAGCCGGAGGCCACGATCTGGCCCGCGCCGTTGCGGTTGGCGGCGTCGAGCCCGTTGTCGGCGAGCCAGGCCACCACCTGGTCCGGGTCGCCGAGCATGACGGCGGCCATGCCGGTGGACTCGATGGCGCACGCCTTGGCCATCTCCGCGCCGCGCACCGCGGCGAGGGTGACGGCGTCGTCGGCGGAGAACACACCCGCGATGGCGGCGGCGGCGAGCTCGCCGACCGAGTGCCCGGCGACAGGCGCGTCCGCGGGCACGGTGCCCCGCAGGTGCTCGTACGCCAGGAGTGTGTTGGCGACGATCAGCGGCTGGGTGATCGCGGTGTCCTGGATCTCCTCCGCGGTGCCCTCGGTGCCGAGGCGGAGCAGGTCGAGGCCGCAGCCGTCGGACCACTGCCGGATCCGGTCACGGGCACCGTCGAGGTCGAGCCAGGGGGTGAGCATGCCAGGGGCCTGGGAGCCCTGTCCGGGACAGAGAAGCGCGATCACACTCTCCAGGGAACACGGTCGGCGTGCGGGGAGGGGATGCCGCGTGGTCACCAAACCCGCGCCGTGACGTTGTGGGGCAGCTACAAAAGTGGCCGGGAGATGAACGTGACGTGCAGGAAAGAATTGTCGGGTTCGGGCACTTTCCGACGTGAAACGGGTCACGTCCCGCGCTGTGCCGGCGGCAGTGAAGGCCACCTTCACTGCGCCCAACGCAGTGAAGGTGGCCTTCACTGCTGGGTCGTGCGTCACCACAGGCCGCGGGCGCGAGCCAGCCTGCCGACGGTCAGCGCGACGCGCAGCACGAGCGCGTCGCGGGGGTCGGCGGGATGGCGGCCGGTGAGCTCCGCGGCCTTGCGCAGGCGGTAGCGCACCGTGTTGGGGTGCACGAACAGGGTCCGCGCGCAGGTCTCCAGCACGCCGCCGCTCTCGAGGTACGTGTCGATGGTCTCCAGCAGCGCGGGACCCGCCTCCTCCAGCGGCCGGGCGATGCCCTCGATGAGCAGCCGTTCGGCCTCCGGGTCGCCGGCGAGCGCCCGTTCGGGCAGCAGGTCGGCCGAGCGGGCCGGCCGGGGCGCCGCGGGCCAGCCCACCACGGCGCGCAGGCCGGACAGTGCCTCCGCCGCGCTGTGGTGCGCCTCCGCGAGGGACGGCACGGTGGGCCCGGCGACGACGGGGCCCTCGGCGAACGCGATCGCGAGCGTGGGCAGGATGCCCTGGTCCTTCGCCGAGCCCTCGGTGGGTCCCGCGACCACGACGACCAGGCGGGATCCCTGCACGCTGAGCAGCACGGGCCTGCCCGCGCGGGCCGCCCTGCTGCGGACCTCGAACACCACGGTGGGCGGGTCGTCCGACGGCGGGTTGCCGACGAGCACGGTGGCGTGCGCGGCCGGGTCCCAGCCGAGCGCGGCGGCGCGGGACAGCAACGACTCCTCGGCGTCGCCGCGCACGATGCCGTCGACGACCAGCGCCTCCAGCCGGGCGTCCCAGGCGCCCCTCGCCTCGGCGGCCGCGGCGTAGGAGCTGGCGGTGGCGAAGGCGACCTCCCGCCCGTAGCGCAGGATGCCCTCGGTCAGGGCGGCCCGTTCGCGCTCGTCGGCGGCGAATTCGGGCAGCTGCTCCTCGAACACCTCGATCGCGAGCCGGACCAGGCCGACGGCCTGCCGGAGGCTGATCCACCGGGACAGCTCCTGCGGTGCGGAGCGGAAGGCCTCGGTGGTGAGCTTGAGTGCCTCCTTGGAGTCCCGCAACCAGCGCACGAAGCCCGCGGCCCCGCTCTGGGTGATCATCAGAACGCTGGCGCGCTGGTCGGCGGGGAGCCGGCCGAACCACGGCAGCTGCTCCTCCATGGCGGACACACTCGCCTTGGCGAGCCGCCCGGAGGCCCGCTCGAGCTCCCGCAGGGTCTTGGCGGACAGACCGTGCCGCTTGGTCGGTGACATCGTGCCGCGATCCTACGTCGCGGCCGACCCCGCACATACGAGACCGCCCGACGCGCTGCGGTTCTCGCTGCGTCGGGCGGTCTCGTCTCCCCGGTCCCCACCGGTGATTCCACTATGGACCTAGTCGATCATCGGACGCCAGGCATCTCACCCGTTCGTGGTTCACTCGAACCGGCGGGAAACCACGGATGTCATGAGTGGCTCGTTACTGAGGAAAAGTGCCAGTAACGAGCCACTCACGACCCTCGGGGCTCAGGCGGAGCCGGGGTCGGAGGTCTGCGGGGCGGCGGCGCCGACGTCGTCGATGCGGTACCTCCGCGCTGCCTCGACCACCTTCGCCCGGTCCACCTCGCCGCGCCGGGCCAGCATCGTCAGCACGGCGACCGTGATCGACTCGGCGTCGACCAGGAAGTACCGGCGTGCGGCCGGGCGGGTGTCGGAGAAGCCGAACCCGTCGGTGCCGAGCGTCATCATGTCGTTCGGCACCCAGGGGCGGATCAGGTCCGGCACTGCCCGCATCCAGTCGGACACCGCGACGACCGGGCCCTCGGTGCCGCGCAGCGCCTGCGTGACGTACGGCACGCGCGGGGTGTCGTCCGGGTACAGGAAGTTGTCCCGGTCGACCTCGACGGCCTCCCGCCGCAGCTCCGTCCACGACGTCGCCGACCACACGTCTGCCCGCACGCCCCACTCCTCGGCGAGCATGGTCTGCGCGCGCAGCGCCTCCGGCATCGTCACGCCGGACACCAGGATCTGCGCCTTCGGGCCGCGCTGGTCGCCGCCCTCGGGCGCGGTCTGGTACCGGTACAGGCCCTTCAGCAGCCCCTCGACGTCGAGGTCGGCGGGCTCGGGCGGCTGCTGGTACGGCTCGTTGTAGATGGTGATGTAGTAGAAGATGTTCTCCCCGTTGCCGTCCGGGCCGCCCTCGCCGTACATGCGGCGCAGGCCGTCCCGGACGATGTGCGCGATCTCGAACGACCACGCCGGGTCGTACGTCACCGTCGCCGGGTTGGTGGCCGACAGCAGGATCGAATGCCCGTCGGCGTGCTGCAGACCCTCACCGGTGAGCGTGGTGCGGCCCGCGGTGGCGCCGAGCACGAACCCGCGCGCCATCTGGTCGGCCGCCGCGTACAGCCCGTCGCCGGTGCGCTGGAACCCGAACATCGAGTAGAAGATGTAGATCGGGATCATCGGCTCGCCGTGCGTGGCGTACGACGTCCCGATCGCCGTGAACGAGGCGGTGGAGCCCGCCTCGTTGATGCCCTCGTGCAGCAGCTGGCCCTGCTCGGACTCTTTGTACGCCAGCATCAGCTGGGCGTCGACCGACGTGTAGGTCTGCCCGTGCGGGTTGTAGATCTTCGCCGTCGGGAACATCGAGTCGAGGCCGAAGGTGCGGGCCTCGTCCGGGATGATCGGCACGATCCGGTTGCCGATCTCGGCGTCCTTGGCCAGCTCGCGCACCAGCCGGACGAACGCCATCGTGGTGGCCACCTCCTGCTTGCCCGAGCCCTTGCGGATGGCCTCGTACACCTTGTCGCCGGGCAGCACCAGCGGCTTCGCCCTGGAGCGCCGCTCCGGTAGGAAGCCGCCGAGGGTCTTGCGGCGGCCGAGCATGTACTCGATCTCGGGCGATTCCATCCCCGGGTGGTAGTACGGCGGCAGCTTCGGGTCGCGCTCCAGCTCCTCGTCGCTGATCGGAATACGCTGCGCGTCCCGGAACAGCTTGAGGTCGTCGAGCGTGAGCTTCTTCATCTGGTGCGTGGCGTTGCGGCCCTCGAACGCGGGGCCGAGCCCGTAGCCCTTGATCGTGTGGGCCAGGATGACGGTCGGCTGCCCGTGGTGCTCCAGCGCGGCCTTGTACGCCGCGTAGACCTTGCGGTAGTCGTGCCCGCCGCGCTTGAGGTTCCAGATGTCGGCGTCGGACAGGTCCTTGACCAGGTCCTTGGTCCTCGGGTCCCGGCCGAAGAAGTGCTCGCGGACGTAGGCGCCGTCGTTGGCCTTGTACGTCTGGAAGTCGCCGTCCGGCGTGGTGTTCATCAGGTTGACCAGCGCGCCGTCGCGGTCGGCGTGCAGCAGGGCGTCCCACTCGCGGCCCCAGATCACCTTGATGACGTTCCAGCCCGCGCCGCGGAAGTACGCCTCCAGCTCCTGGATGATCTTGCCGTTGCCGCGCACCGGGCCGTCGAGCCGCTGCAGGTTGCAGTTGATGACGAAGGTGAGGTTGTCCAGCCCCTCGCCGGAGGCCACGTGGATGAGCCCGCGCGACTCCGGCTCGTCCATCTCGCCGTCGCCGAGGAAGGCCCACACGTGCTGGTCGCTGGTGTCCTTGATGCCGCGGGAGTGCAGGTAGCGGTTGAACCGCGCCTGGTAGATGGCGTTCATCGGGCCGAGGCCCATGGACACCGTGGGGTACTCCCAGAAGTCCGGCATTAGCCTCGGGTGCGGGTACGACGGCAGGCCGCCGCCCGCGCCCGCGTGCGAGTGCTCCTGGCGGAACCCGTCGAGCTGGTCGCCGGTCAGCCTGCCCTCCAGGTAGGCCCGCGCGTAGATGCCGGGCGAGGCGTGGCCCTGGATGAAGATGTGGTCGCCGCCGCCCGAGTGGTCCTTGCCGCGGAAGAAGTGGTTGAAGCCCACCTCGTACAGTGCGGCCGACGACGCGTAGGTCGAGATGTGACCGCCGACGCCCACGCCGGGGCGCTGCGCGCGGTGCACCATCACCGCGGCGTTCCACCGGATGTACGCGCGGTAGCGGCGCTCGATCTCCTCGTCACCCGGGAACCACGGCTCGTTCTCCGTGGGGATCGTGTTGACGTAGTCGGTCGCGGTGAGCGGCGGCACGCCTACGTTGCGTTCCCTGGCGCGTTCCAGCACCCTCAACATCAGGTACCGCGCGCGCTGCTGCCCGCCCCTGGCCAGTGCGGCGTCGAAGGAGTCCAGCCATTCGGCGGTCTCCTCGGGGTCGATGTCGGGCAGGTGCGCCGCCAGTCCGTCACGGATGACGCGGACACGCGCCGGTGCGCCCTGGCCGGCGCCAGTGTTGGTGCTGCGCCCGGCCTCGTCGTTCTGGGGGGCCAAGGGATCTCCTCGCCGGTTGTTGCCGTTGTTGTGTGCTCGTCTGCCATCGTCGTCGCATTCGCGGCTCCCGTCACCGCTACTGGGCGGTAACGTTCGACCGCCCCGCCTGCGCCGCGTTTGGGCTGCTGACGCCCACGATGGGACCTCGTGTCTACCCTAGTTGAGTGGCGGCGGACAGGGTGCCGTGCTCCGGGTCGGGGGCGGCGACTTTCGGGCGATCCGGTGTGGACGGTTGCGCCGTGCGCCGCACCAGTGTTCGCTAAGCCCATCCGTGTACGAGTGTGCGGTGCGGGCGTGATCGGCGTCACGTACCGCGCCTGGCTGTAGTTGGAGGAGTGAAAGTCGTGGTCGCCGCGGGAGACGCTGACCAGAACAGCGTCGCCGAGAGGCTTGGGATCAAGCCGGACATGGTGGTCCAGGAGCTTGGCTGGGACGAGGACGTCGATGACGACTTCCGTGCCGCCATCGAGGAGCACGTCGGTGGCGAGCTGCTCGACGAGGACGCCGACGAGGTGATCGACGTCGTGCTGCTCTGGTGGCGCGACGGCGACGGCGACCTGGGTGACGCGCTGGTCGACGCGCGGGGACCGCTGGACGAGAACGGGGCGATCTGGGTCCTGACCCCGAAGACCGGGCAGCCCGGTCACGTCGAGCCGAGCGAGATCGCCGAGGCGGTGCCCACGGTGGGCCTTTCGCAGACCTCCAACATCAGCATCGGCTCCGGCTGGATGGGAACCCGGCTGGTGCCGAGGTCGAAATCACGTCGCTGACGTCCCCTCGGCCCGGTGGGACGGCCGTACCTCGCGATAGGGTTGCCCGGCACGGACTCATGTATCGGCGGGACGATCCAGCGGGAGGAATAGCGCCATGGCTGTCGAGGTCGGAACCGAGGCCCCGGACTTCACGCTCAAGGACTACAACAAGCAGGACGTCACGTTGTCCTCGTTCCGTGGGGAGAAGCCGGTCCTGCTGGTGTTCTACCCCTTCGCGTTCAGCGGGATCTGCCAGGGTGAGCTGTGCCAGCTGCGCGACGAGTTCGCCGACTACGAGAACGAGGGCGTGCAGGTGCTGGGTGTCTCCGTCGACACGCCGTTCTCCCTGAAGGCCTGGGCGGAGCAGCAGGGCTACCAGTTCCCGCTGCTGTCCGACTTCTGGCCGCACGGCGAGGTCGCCAAGGCCTATGGTGTCTTCAACGAGACCGCCGGGCTCGCCCTCCGCGGCACGTTCCTCATCGACAAGGAGGGGATCGTGCGGTACGCCGAGGTCAACGAGCCCGGTCAGGCTCGTGACCAGCAGGCCTGGAAGAAGGCCGTCGCCCAGCTCGGCTGACGCACCGGTGACGCCGCCCGGCGTCACCACCAGGGCGCATAGCTCAGCGGAAGAGCACCTGCCTTACAAGCAGGGGGTCGCAGGTTCGAACCCTGCTGCGCCCACCGTCCTCCGGTCACGACGACCGCTCAGGCGGTGTCTTGTGCCCGAACCCTTGGTCGTCATCGACGGCGGATACGCCCACCGCGACGACACGGCCATGGGGCCGCACCTGAGCGGCCGGCTCGGCGCGAAGCTCAGGGAAGCCGCGTCCGGGAGCCCGCTCAAGCAACCGGCGGACGAGGCGCGCAAGCCCGGTTCGCACTCCTGGCCGGTCACGGACACCAAGCGCGGGCAGCGGGTGCAGGACAGGCGCGGCGAGGCACTGACCCGCCGCTGAACCTCGCTCGGCCGCCCTGCGGGCGGCTTCGGGATCGGGCCCGGAGGGGGCCGGCGCGCGCGGGGACGGCGAACTCGACGGTGTCCTGGCGGTGCGCGGCACCGGCCGGTACCACGTCCGCCATCCCGCCAGGCACCTCCTGGGCGGGTTGGTCCGGCCGCCGACTGTTCACCCGGCCTTTCCGGGCCGTCCTCGCGGTGGCGATGAAACGGGCCCATTCGGCACCTAGCGTCCCGTGGCGTTCCCCACCGACGGAGGTTCCCGAATGACGGACACCGCAGACCACGCCGACAGAACCGCACTCGCCCGCCGCGGCTTCCTCAAGGGCGGCATCGCCACCGCCGCCGCGCTCGCGGCGCTGGGCCCGCTGGAGGCGCTCGGCGCCCGCACGGCGGGTGCGGCGCCGCTGCACAAGCACCGGTCGTCGCCCGACTACGGCCCGCTGCGCCCCGTGCGGGACCACACGACCGGCCTCGCCCTGCTGGCGCTGCCCCGGGGCTTCGAGTACCTCAGCTACGGCTGGACCGGCGACGAGATGTCCGACGGCACCCCGACGCCCGGCGCCCACGACGGCATGGCCGCCTTCCGCCGCGCCGACGGCAAGGTGGCGATCGTCCGCAACCACGAGCTCGGCGGCTACTCGGGTGCCTTCACCGAGCCCGCGTACAACCCGGCCGCCCGCGGTGGCACCACCACGCTCGTGTTCGACCCCGACCGGGGGGAGTTCACCGAGTCCTGGGCCAGCCTGTCCGGCACCATCCGCAACTGCGCGGGCGGGCCCACCCCGTGGGGCACCTGGCTGACGTGCGAGGAGACCACCGAGATCGGTCCGGACGGCACCCGGCACGGCTACGTCTTCGAGGTGCCGTTCGACGGCAAGGGTGACCCGAACCCGCTGCGTGCCATGGGCCGGTTCAGCCACGAGGCCGTGGCCGTCGACCCGGGCACCGGCATCGTCTACCTGACCGAGGACGCCACCCCTTCCGGGTTCTACCGGTTCCTGCCGCGCGAGCGGGGTGAGCTGGCCGCGGGCGGCGAGCTGCAGATGCTCGTGGTGGAGACCCCCGACGGCTCGTCGTACCGCACCTACACCGACGGGACCGGGGTGGAGTACCGCACCTCGTGGGTCACGGTGCCGAACCCGGACTACGCGCCCGGCGAGACGCGTCCCGCCGAGCAGGGTGCCGCGCTCGGCGCCGCCGTGTTCCGCAGGCTCGAGGGTGCGTGGTGGGGCAACCACCGTGTCTACATCGTCTCCACCAGCGGCGGCCCGAAGGGCCAGGGTCAGGTCTTCGAGTACGACCCGAAGCGCGAGCGCATGCGCGTGCTGTTCGCCTCGCCCGACGCCGCCGTGCTGAACAACCCCGACAACATCTGCGTCAGCCCGCGTGGCGGCATCGTGCTGTGCGAGGACGGCAGCGAAGGGGAGTACGTGCACGGTCTCACCACCGACGGCGAGATCTTCCCGTTCGCGCTCAACCAGGTCGTCATCCCCGGCGGCGGGGTGCCGGGCAAGTCGGTCGCGCCCGGCGACTACTCCGGTTCCGAGTGGTGCGGGTCGACGTTCGAGCCGAAGAACGGCAACTGGCTGTTCGTCAACGCCCAGTCGCCCGGCATCACGTTCGCGATCACCGGCCCCTGGCGGCGCGGCTCCCTGTGAGTGCCTGGTCACCGTTCGTGAGTGCTGACCGTTGTTCTAACCACGTTCTTCACTCACGAACGGTGACCAGCGCGGCACGGTCCCGTGTCGGGATCGCCGTGGCCGCCGCCCCCGCTTATCCTCATCGCCGACGTTGCATCCGATCCCGAGGTTGGTCGTGGACTCTGCCGGCAACCGTCCCGGGCGGCCCGAGCCCACGCAGCCGCTGATCGAGGACCTGCCCCTGTCGCTGCTGGACGGCGAGCCCGCGCGACCGCGCCCCCGGCGCGGGCGTTCGGTGCGGCTGCGTCTCCTGCCGCTGCTCGTCGCCGTCGCGCTGGGCGCCGGTGTGCTGCTCGTCGTGACGGCGACCAGGGACGGCGACGGCGGCGCATCCGGCGGTGACGGGCTGGTCGCCGCGGGCGGCGGGGGACCGGCGCCGGTGTTCGCCACCGAGGGCAACCCGGTGGTCACCATGGCCCTGCGGCTGCCTCGCGTGACGTGCGAGCTGCCCGCGATCGGTGCGGGCGAAGCCCGGCTGCGCGCGCTGTACGAGGCGGAGATCCGGTGCCTGGAGCGGGCGTGGCGCCCGGTGCTGCGGGAGGCGGGCGTGCCGTTCGGGCCGGTCGCCGTGCACCTGGGCGACGATCCGCAGACCGAGTGTGGCGACCTCCCTCCGCCCGGCCAGGCCACCGGCTTCTACTGCGGCGAGGACCGCACGATCTACCTGCCGCACACCCGCGCGGTCGACGCCTTCGGGCTCGACCCGGCCGCGCACATCGCCACTCTCGCCCACGAGTACGGCCATCACGTCCAGGAGCTCAGCGGCATCCTCGACCGGGCGGGCCACGACCTCGGCGGGCACGAGCCGGGCAGCGCGGGCGACCGGGAGCTGGGGCGCCGCGTCGAGCTGCAGGCGAACTGCTTCGCGGGACTGTTCCTCGCCAGCGCCGCGGGCCGGGGCTCGATCGACCGGGAGCTGGCCGTGGCGGCGACCGAGGACTTCGCCAACTGGGTGGACAGCGACACACACGGCAGCAGCGCCACCCAGCTGCGGTGGGCGAAGACCGGGTTCGCCGGGCCCACGACGGCCGCCTGCAACACCTGGACCGCGCCGCTCGGCGAGGTCACCTAGCGGGCGGTGGCTTCAGGGCACGGCGGGCAGCGGCCACAGCTCGCCGGTCGCGCTGTCGATGAGCGCCGCCCGCGCGACCCGGACGTGCAGCGGCAGCACGTCGTAGACCGCGGCGGCGACCGAGGGCAGCTGGTCGGCGCGGGCCCGCGTCGCCACGGACGCATGCGGCAGCCAGCGGTCGATCTCGTAGTGCCGGTGCACGAGCGCACCCGTGGCCCGCACCGCCTCGACCACCGCCTGCTGCCGGGGAACCAGGTCGGCTGGCACCGACGGCAGCAGCGACACCCGGCCCCGCCGGAAGGCGCCGAACGCGTCGAACGTGAGGTCGAACGGCCCCGCGGCGGTGCCCTTGCCGAGCCGTTCCACCGCCGCGTGCACGGCAGGCAGGTCCCAGTCCAGCAGCACCACGTAGGACAGGTGCGGGTGGTGCCTGCCGTGCGTGTGGGAGAGCAGGGTCGGCACCCCCTCGTTCTCGAGGCGCCGCCAGAGCCGCGTCATCGCGCGTTCGGACCGGCCGTCGAACAGCAGGCACACGCCGAGAGCCACGCACAGACGGTAGTCGTGCGGGTTTCGTCCGGTTCGGGGCGGGTACTCCGGGCAAAGTGACGCACCGCACAGAGGAGGCGATCATGGCTCAGCCCGCAGAGACGCGCATGCGTGTGGGCGGCGTGCAGCCCACCCAGATCCTGGCCGCGCTCGTCGGCATCGCGTACCTGGGTCTCGGGATCTGGGGTCTCACGGTCACCGGATTCGGTGATTTCATCGATCCGGTCGGTGCCTCGATCTGGGTGTTCTCGGTGAACCCGTTGCACAACATCGTCCACCTGGTCGTCGGCGTGCTCGGTGTCGCCATGGCGATGAACTCGGGCCTCTCTCGCACGTTCGGGTGGTTCCTGTTCATCGTGTTCGGCCTGCTGTTCGTGTGGGGCCTGGCGATCACGGGGGTCTTCGCGAGCAACCCGGTGTCCGGGCTCGGTAACCCGCTGGCGATCGGCACCGCCGACAACTGGCTGCATCTCGGCACGGCGCTGGCAGGCCTGCTGATCGCGGTGATGCCGGCGCGCCGGGTGGTGGAGACGGCCGGTCCGGCGTCGGCGTCGCCCGCCGTCGAGGAGGAGCCGTCCCGGGGGCACGGCGGTCTGCGGAACCGCTTCAGCCGCCGCGGCACCGCCCACTAGCCGACGGCCGCCCCGCGCCCCGGCAGTGCCCGGCAGTGAAGGGCACATCCCCTGCGTTGAGGGCAGGGAATGTGCCCTTCACTGCCCTCGGTCGTGCCCGCCGGTGACGTCGGCGACGACGCAGGTGATGTTGTCCGGGCCGCCGTTGTCGTTGGCCAGGTCGATCAGGGTGCGGACGGCCTGCGCGGGCTCGGTCACGGTGGCCAGCACGTCCTGGATGTCCTCGTCGTCGACCGCGTCCGTCAGCCCGTCGGAACACAGCAGGTAGCGGTCGCCGGGGCGCACGTCGAGCGCGGCCACGTCGGGCTCCGCGGGGCTCTCCGCCAGCAGCGCCCTGGTGAGCACGGAACGGTGCGGGTGCCCGGCGGCCAGCTCCGGCGCGAGGCTGCCCTCGTCGACCAGCGACTGCACCACCGTGTGGTCCTTCGTGAGCCTGCTCAGCTCCCCGTCGCGAAGCAGGTACCCGCGGGAGTCTCCGATGTGCGCCAGCGTGAACCGCGTGCCGTCCCACAGCAGCGCGGTGAGAGTGGTTCCCATCCCCGCCAGGTCGGCGTCGCCCGCCACCTGCTCGTCCAGCCGCCCGGCCGCGTCGGCCACGGCCTGCCGCAGTGCGGTCTCCGGCTCCAGTTCGGCGGGGTCGAGGTCGGCGACGCGCCGGTCGAGGTCCGCGATCGCCGCCATCGCGAGCTCACTGGCCACCTCGCCGTGGGCGTGCCCGCCCATGCCGTCGGCCACGGCGAGCAGGCGCGGGCTGGTGAAGACAGAGTCCTCGTTGCCCGAACGCCGCCGGCCCGTGTCCGAGCCGGCCGCGTAGCGCAGCCCGAGCACATCGTCGTGAGTCATATGTGCAGTGAACCACGTGCGGAAAACGGCTCGGCGGGTAAGGACTCCCACACCCAGAATGGCCGAATGACCATGCAGGAGGAGGACATCAGCAGGGCGCGTGCGGAGACCCCCGGCTGTGCCGAGGTGATCCACCTGAACAACGCGGGGTCGGCGCTCCCGCCGACGTGCGTGACCGACACGGTCGTCGAGCACCTGCGGGCGGAGGCCGCGCTCGGCGGGTACGAGGCCGCCGAGCGGGCGGCGGCGCGCCTCGACGCCGTTTACACCTCGATCGCGACGATGCTCAACGTCTCGGCGGACGACATCGCGCTCGTCGACTCGGCGACCCGCGCCTGGCAGGCGATCTTCTACGCGCTGGAGTTCTCGCCAGGGGACGTGATCCTCACCGGCCACGCCGAGTACGCCAGCAACGCGATCGCGCTGCTGCAGGTGGCCCGCCGCACGGGCGCGCGGGTCGAGGTGGTCGACGACGACGAGACCGGTGCGCTCGATGTCGCGGACCTGCGCAGGCGGCTGCATCCGCGCGTGAAGCTGATCTCGCTGACGCACGTGCCGACGCAGGGCGGGCTCGTCAACCCGGCGGAGGAGGTGGGCCGGGTCGCGCGGGAGGCGGGCGTGCCGTACCTGCTCGACGCCTGCCAGTCCGCCGGGCAGCTGGAGCTCGACGTGGCGCGCCTCGGCTGCGACGCGCTCACGGCCACCGGGCGCAAGTTCCTGCGCGGACCGCGTGGCACCGGGTTTCTCTACGTGCGGCCGGAGCTGCGGGAGCGGGTGGAGCCGGTGATGCTCGACCTGCACTCGGCCGAGTGGACGGCGCCGGAGGAGTACCGGGTGCGCGCCGACGCGCGCCGGTTCGAGACGTGGGAACGCGACGTCGCCGCCGTGCTCGGGCTCGGCGCCGCCGTCGACTACGCGCTGTCCTGGGGGCTGCCCGCCGTGGAGCGGCGGGTCACCGCGCTGGCCGCCCGGTTGCGCGACGAGCTCGCCGCCCTGCCCGGCGTCCGGGTGCACGACCAGGGCGCGCGCCGGTGCGGGATCGTCACGTTCACGGTCGACGGGCTGCCCGCCCCCCGGGTGCGGGAACGCCTGCTGGCGGCGGGGATCAACACGTCGGTCTCGCGACCCGGGTCGGCGCGGTTCGACCTGCCCGCGCGCGGCATCGACGCGCTCGTGCGGGCGTCGGTGCACTACTACAACTCCGAGGCCGAACTGGACCGCCTCGTCGGGGAGGTACGCGGTATGCTCCTCTGAATAAGCGCTTGGTCACCTCGTCTGCCAGGGAGGTCGCGTGGACGCCGAGGACTTCGCCGCCATCGAGTCGGCCGTGCGGGAGTTCGTGCGCAAGGAGGTCGTCCCGAGGGAGGCCGAGATCGACGAGCGGGACGAGATCCCGGCCGACCTCCGCGAGAAGGCCGCCGGGCTGGGCCTGTTCGGGTGGGCGCTGCCCGCCGAGTACGGCGGGCTCGGCCTGACGATGGCCGAGGACGTGCGGCTCGCGATCCAGCTCGGGTACACCACGCCGGCGTTCCGGTCGCTGTTCGGCACCAACAACGGCATCGCGGGGCAGGCGATCGTCGGCTACGGCAGCCAGGCCCAGCGCGAGCGGTGGCTGCCCGCGCTCGCCTCGGGCGAGGCGGTCGCCTCGTTCGCGCTCACCGAGGCCGAGGCCGGGTCCGACCCCAGCGGGCTCACCAGCAAGGCGGTGCCGGAATCCGGCGGCTACGTGCTCACCGGCACCAAGCGGTTCATCACCAACGCGCCGATCGCCGACGTGTTCGTGGTGTTCGCGCGCACCGACCCGGCGTCGACCGGCAGGGAGGGCATCTCCGCGCTGCTGGTGCCCGCCGGGCTGCCCGGGGTGACGGTCGGCCCGCACGACCCGAAGATGGGCCAGGCGGGAGCCTGGACGGCGGAGGTCTTCCTCGACGAGGTGCGGGTGCCCGCCGACGCGTTGATCGGCGCCGAGGGCGACGGCTTCCGGATCGCGATGGCCTCGCTGGCCCGGGGCAGGCTGCACATCGCGGCGGTGTGCGTCGGCATGGCCGAGCGGGCGCTGGCCGAGGCGGTGGAGCACGCGCGGACCACGCGCCAGGGCGGCCGCGTGATCGGCGACTTCCAGCTCGTGCAGGCCCTGCTCGCCGAGTCCCATGCCGAGCTGTACGCGGGCCGCTCCATGGTGCTGCGGGCGGCCGAGGAGTACGACGCGGGCACCGATCGCAGGCTCGGGCCGTCCAGCGCGAAGCTCTTCTGCACGGAGATGCTGGGCCGCGTCGCCGATCGTGCCGTGCAGGTGCACGGCGGCATGGGGTACATGCGCGGGGTCGCCGTGGAGCGGATCTACCGCGACGCCCGCCTGTTCCGCATCTACGAGGGCACCAGCGAGATCCAGAAGCTCGTGATCGCCCGCACCCTCCTGCACCCCCGCTGAACCCGGCGGCCTGCAGTGAAGGCCACCTTCACTGCGCCCAACGCACTGAGGGTGGCCTTCACTGCATCCGGCGGCACGCGCGGCGGGTCGCCACCACCGCGGCCGGTTCCGGGGCGAAGATGGGGGACGCGCCCTGCTCCGTGGTTCTGTCGCACCCCGGGGCTAGGGTGATGAGGCTGTGAAGCCCGGGGCTGTCCTCGCGGGCCCGCGCGCGCCGGTCGCACTACTCAGGGGAGGTTTTCGCTGGTGTCGAACGATTCCTTCGTCCACCTGCACGTCCACACCGAGTACTCGATGCTCGACGGCGCCGCGAAGATCGCCCCCCTGTTCGAGGAGGCCTCCCGGCTGGAGATGCCCGCCGTGGGCATGACCGACCACGGCAACATGTATGGCGCGGACGAGTTCTACCAGCAGGCCAAGAAGGCGGGCATCAAGCCGATCATCGGCATCGAGGCCTACATCGCGCCGGAGAGCCGGTTCCACAAGAAGCCGGTGTTCTGGGGGCAGAGCAGCCAGCGCGGCGCCGACGAGTTCGGCGAGGGCGGCGACGTCTCCGGCGGCGGCGCCTACACCCACATGACGATGCTCGCGGAGAACTCCGCCGGCCTGCGCAACCTGTTCAAGCTCTCGTCGCTGGCGAGCATGCAGGGCTACTACCGCAAGCCCCGGATGGACAAGGAGCTGATCGCCGAGAACGCCGAGGGCATCATCGCCACCACCGGCTGCCCCTCCGGAGAGGTCCAGACCAGGCTCCGGCTCGGGCAGAAGGACGAGGCGCTCCGGGCCGCCGCCGAGTACCGCGACATCTTCGGCCCCGACAACTTCTTCCTCGAGCTGATGGACCACGGCCTGCCGATCGAGCGCTCGGTCCGCGAGGGCCTGCTCGAGATCGGCCGGAAGCTCGGCCTGCGGCCGCTGGCCACCAACGACTCCCACTACGTCACCAAGGACCAGGCCGACTCGCACGCCGCGCTGCTGTGCGTGCAGTCCGGCAAGACCCTGTCCGACCCGAACCGCTTCAAGTTCGACGGCGACGGCTACTACCTCAAGTCGGCCGCCGAGATGCGGGAGTACTGGGACACCGAGGTGCCCGGCGCCGCCGACTCGACGCTGCTGATCGCCGAGCGCGTGCAGTCCTACGAGGAGGTCTACACGCACCGCGACCGGATGCCGCGGTTCGAGGTGCCGGAGGGGCACGACGAGTCGAGCTGGCTGCACCACGAGGTGATGAAGGGCCTGGAGTGGCGCTTCCCCGAAGGGATCCCGGACGGCTACCGCGAGCGGGCCGAGTTCGAACTCGGCGTCATCGCCCAGAAGGGCTTCCCCGCCTACTTCCTGGTCGTCGCCGACCTGATCAACTACGCGCGCAGCGTCGACATCCGGGTCGGCCCCGGCCGGGGCTCGGCGGCCGGGTCGCTCGTGGCCTACGCGCTGGGTATCACCAACCTGGACCCGATCCCGCAGAAGCTGCTGTTCGAGCGGTTCCTCAACCCGGAGCGCTCGTCGATGCCCGACATCGACATCGACTTCGACGACCGCAGGCGCGGCGAGATGGTGCGCTACGCCACCGACAAGTACGGCGCCGACCGCGTCGCGCAGGTGATCACCTTCGGCACGATTAAGACCAAGGCCGCCATCAAGGACGCCGCCCGCGTGCAGTACGGCCAGCCCGGGTACGCGATCGCCGACAAGATCTCCAAGGCGCTGCCGCCGCCGATCATGGCGAAGGACATCCCGCTGTCCGGCATCGTCGACCCCGAGCACGAGCGCTACGCCGAGGCCGCCGAGGTGCGCTCGCTGATCGAGAACGACGAGGAAGTCAAGACGATCTTCGAGACCGCGCGGGGCCTGGAGGGCCTGATCCGCAACGCGGGCGTGCACGCCTGCGCGGTCATCATGTCCAGCGAGCCGCTGATCGACGCCATCCCGCTGTGGCAGCGCGACGACGGTGCCGTCATCACGGGCTGGGACTACCCGTCCTGCGAGGCCATCGGCCTGCTGAAGATGGACTTCCTCGGGCTGCGCAACCTGACCGTCATCGGCGACGCGATCGACAACGTCAAGGCCAACCGCGGGCTCGAGATCGACCTCGACCGGCTCGGCCTCGACGACCCCGAGGCATACCAGCTGCTCGGCAGGGGGGACACGCTCGGCGTGTTCCAGCTCGACGGTGGCGCGATGCGCGACCTGCTGCGCCGCATGCAGCCCACCGGCTTCGAGGACATCGTCGCGGTCCTCGCGCTGTACCGTCCCGGCCCGATGGGCATGAACGCCCACAACGACTACGCCGACCGCAAGAACGGGCGGCAGAAGATCAAGCCCATCCACCCCGAGCTCGAGGAACCCCTGAAGGAGATCCTGGCCGAGACCTACGGCCTGATCGTCTACCAGGAACAGATCATGCAGATCGCGCAGAAGGTGGCCGGCTACTCCATGGGCCGCGCCGACGTGCTGCGCCGGGCGATGGGCAAGAAGAAGAAGGAGGTCCTGGAGAAGGAGTTCGAGGGCTTCCACGCCGGGATGAACGCCAACGGCTTCTCCGACGAGGCCATCCAGGCGCTGTGGGACACGATCCTCCCCTTCGCCGGGTACGCGTTCAACAAGAGCCACGCCGCGGGTTACGGCCTGATCGCGTACTGGACCGCCTACCTCAAGGCCAACTACCCGGCCGAGTACATGGCCGCGCTGCTCACCTCGGTCGGCGACAACAAGGACAAGTCGGCGGTCTACCTCTCCGAGTGCCGCAGGCTCGGGATCAAGGTGCTGCCGCCGGACGTCAACGAGTCGGAGCAGCGGTTCGCGGCCGTCGGCGACGCCATCCGCTTCGGCCTCGGCGCCGTGCGCAACGTGGGCGCCAACGTCGTCGAGTCGGTCATCAAGACCCGCGACGAGAAGGGCAAGTACGTCTCGTTCACCGACTTCCTCGACAAGTCGGAACTGGTGGTCTGCAACAAGCGCGTCATCGAGTCGCTCATCAAGGCGGGAGCGTTCGACTCGCTCGGCAACACGCGGCTGTCGATGATCCAGGTGCACGAGGACGCGGTGGAGGCCGTCGTGCCGCTCAAGCGGCAGGAGGCGATGGGCCAGTTCGACCTGTTCGGGGCCGGCGACGACACGGTCGCCGCCGACGCCTCGGCCTCGTCCCCGCTGGCGCACCTGAAGTTCGGCGAGGAGGAGTACCCGCGCAAGCAGCTGCTCGCCTACGAGCGCGAGATGCTCGGCCTGTACGTGTCCGCGCACCCGCTCGACGGGGCCGAGCGCATCCTGCGCAAGCACGCCAAACGGCCCATCGCGGCGATCCTCGAGGACCCGCCGAAGGAGGGCGAGATCGAGATCGCCGGCCTGATCACGTCGCTGGAACGGCGGGTGAACAAGCGCGGCGAGCCGTGGGCCATCTGCACCGTCGAGGACATGGACGCCGCACTGGAGGTGCTGTTCTTCGCCAAGGCCTACGCGGCGTTCTCCGCCGACCTGGTGGAGGACAACGCCGTGCTCGTCAAGGGCAGGGTCAACTGGCGCGAGGACAAGATGTCGGTCTTCGGCGGCGCACTCGTGCCGCTGGACCTCAGTGACGCCGCGATCGGCGACGAGGAGCCGCCGCTGGTGCTGGTCGCCTCGGCGGAACGGATCGACCACGGGGTGGTCAGCGAGCTCAAGCAGACGCTGCAGGCGCATCCGGGCGACACGCCGGTGCACCTGAAGCTGCTCGGCAGGGACCGGCACACCGTGTTCGCCCTGTACGACTACCCGGTCAAGGTCACCTCGATGCTCATGGGTGAGCTGAAAGGCATTCCCGGCATCACGGCGAGCACGTAGCGGCGCGGCTCAATAACGTGGGACGGGTGGCGACGTCCCCCGAGCAACCGGATCCCCGCCGCTGGCGGGCCCTCGCCGTCACCCTCGCCGCGGGGTTCATGACCCTGCTCGACGTGAGCATCGTCACCGTGGCCCTGCCCTCCATCCAGCAGGGGCTGGAGGCGTCGGTCGCCGGCGCGCAGTGGGTCGTCTCCGGCTACGCACTGACGTTCGGCCTGGTGCTGGTGTCGGGCGGCAGGCTCGGCGACGCGGTGGGCAGGCGGCGCATGTTCCTCATCGCCCTGTCCGCGTTCGTGCTCACCAGCGCACTGTGCGGCGCGGCGGTCAGCGAGCCGATGCTGGTGTTCTCCCGGCTGGCACAGGGGATGGCGGCCGGGCTGCTCACCCCGCAGAACACGGGGCTGATCCAGGAGCTGTTCCGCGGAGCCGAGCGCGGCCGCGCGTTCGGCATGTTCGGGGCGACGGTGGGCATCGCGACAGCGGTCGGCCCGGTGCTCGGCGGCTTCATCATCAGCCTGTTCGGACCTGAGCAGGGCTGGCGCTGGGTGTTCTTCGTCAACATCCCGATCGGTGCCGTCGCGCTGGTCCTCGCCGCCCGGCTGCTGCCCGCCGCGGCGCCGAGGAAACGGTCGCTGCTGGCCGATCTGGACCTTGCCGGCATGGTGCTACTGGGTCTGGCGGTCGGGAGCGTGCTACTACCCCTGGTCGAGTCGGAGCAGGGCGGCTTGTCGTCGCTCTGGTGGCTGTTCGTCGCGGCGGCCGTGCTGGGTGCCGCGTTCGTCCGCTGGGAACGCAGGATGCTCAGGAGGAACCGGTCGCCGCTGCTGGACCTGCGGCTCTACACCGAGACCCCGGGTTACGCGGCGGGCGCGTCGATCGCCACGGTGTACTTCAGCGGGTTCACCGGCATCTGGCTGGTGTTCGCCATGTTCTTCCAACGGGGCCTCGGCTACTCGGCGTTGCAGTCCGGGCTCGCGGTCACCCCCTTCGCGCTCGGGTCCGCGGTCTCGGCTGTGGTCGCGGGCAGGCTGGTCAGCCGCTGGGGCCGCCGCCTCACGATCGCCGGCCTCGGGCTCGTGGCGCTCGGTCTGGGCACGGTGGGGGTGGTGGCGCAGCTGGTGCCCCCGCAGCAGCTCGGGTACGCGGTGGCGCTGCCGCTGCTCGTCGCGGGCACCGGGGGCGGGATGGTCATCTCGCCGAACACCACGTTGACGCTGGACCGGGTGCCGACGCGCCTGGCCGGGGTGGCGGGCGGTGCGCTCCAGACCGGGCAGCGGATCGGCTCTGCGGTCGGCGTGGCGCTGCTGGCCTCGGTGTTCCACGCGCGGATCAACGGGGCGGGGCACAGCTATCCGGTGGCGCTCTCGCTGGCGATGTCGTGTTCGGTGGGGGTCGTGCTCATCGCGCTGGTGCTCGCCGTGCTCGACCATCGCCGCCAGGTCGAGCGCGGCGAAGCCAAGAAAGCACGCTCCGTGACAGGCGCTGGTCCGTTAGAGTGACGTTAGGTGCAAACGGTTGGTGTCACGCAGAGCAACCGAGTAGACCTTGAGGCACGCTCTCGATGAGGGATGTCGCTACCTAGCGTGGCGATTCGGTAGTGATCCGGGGATGGGACCTGCGACCGAGTGCACTGGCTCTGAGCGCCGGCCCGGACGGGTTGGACACTCAGGGTTACCCCTCTCGAGTGAGTCACCGGCGGCCGCGGGGGATCGATCGGTGGCGCGCGCGAGCGGCCGCGCGAGGCGACCGCGTCGGGAGCTTCACCCGGATGGGTCCGGAAGGTAGGGGGCCGGACCCGTCCGGGTTCTCGTCTGCGGCCCCTCCTGTGCTGTGATGGCGCCTGTCCCGGCAGGAGAGCCCCCGAGGAGCGCGCCTGACCCCAGAGGCTGGGCAGCCCCGGTACCGGGTCCGTGTCTGGTACCGCCCGATGCGGGCGCGCGGCGACCGCGAGACGCACCGGGCGGCGACCCCGCTGGAACTGTTCTTCGATCTCTGCTTCGTCGTCGCCGTCGCGCAGGCCGCCGCGGCGTTGCACCACGCGCTGGCGGAGAACCACATCGGGACCGGGGTGTTCGGCTTCCTCACCGTCTTCTTCGCGATCTGGTGGGCCTGGCTGCAGTTCACCTGGTTCGCCTCGGCGTACGACACCGACGACGTCCCTTACCGCGTCGCCACGTTCGTGCAGATCGGGGGTGCGCTGGTGCTGGCGTCCGGTGTCGGCCGCGCGTTCGACGGCGACTTCACGATCATCGTCATCGGCTGCGTGCTCATGCGGCTCGCACTGGTGGGCCAGTGGCTGCGGGCGGCCCGGTCCGACCCCCCGCGCAGGCCGGCGGCGCTGCGGTACGCCCTCGGCATCGCCGTGCTGCAGGGATGCTGGGTGGCGCGGCTGGCGCTGCCGGAGAACCTGCTGGTGCCCTCGCTGCTCGTGCTCGTGCTGGGGGAGCTCGCGGTGCCGGTGTGGGCGGAGCGGGTGCGCGGCACCGGCTGGCACCGTCGCCACATCGCCGAGCGGTACGGCCTGTTCACGATCATCGTGCTCGGCGAGGTCGTCCTGGCCACGACCAACGCGGTCCGGGAGGCGCTGGAGTCGGGGCACGCGGTGGGATCGCTGGTCTCACTCGCGGTGGCCGCCCTGGTGATCGTGTTCTCGATGTGGTGGCTGTACTTCGACCAGCCCGCCCACGAACGGCTCACCTCCCTGCGGATCGCGATGACCTGGGGATACGGGCACCTGCTGATCTTCGCCTCCGCCGCGGCCGTCGGCGCGGGCATCGAGGTCGCCATCGACTACGACACCCACGCGACCCACCTCGGCGGCGTGGCCGCCGGGATGGCCACCACCGTGCCCGTGGCGGTGTTCCTGCTGGCGGTGTGGCTCATGCACATCGGGCCACGCAACGAGTGCCGCCCGATCGCGGTCGGCTTCCCCGCCGCGGCGGCCCTGGTGCTGGCCGCCTCCTTCACCGGAGCCCCGATCCACGTCACGGCCGGGGTCCTCGTCGCGCTCGTGGCCACGGTCGTCATCGCCACCCACGGGGAACCCGAGCCCGGCTCACCTGAGCGCGGGCGGAACCTCCCCGAGCGGGCCGCGTAGCACGACCTCGGCCAGGTCGTCGTCCGGCGCCCACCAGCCCACCAGCCCGGCCGCCCGGTGGGCGGTGAGCGGGCGGCCCGCCACGAGCAGCAGGCGGCCCCGGGCGCGCGTACTCCCGTGCGCGTGCGGCACGGCGACGGCGCGATCGTGGCCGCCGCAGATCGGCGCGGACCGCGGGACGCCGCCGCGGGCCCGCCTGCCCTCCGCACGCACCTGCCCGCCGCGCGCGCGGTCCTGGAGCCGGGAGCGCCGCCCGGCGGGAGGTTTCGGATCTCCTACCAATGAGTAACACTGGTCACATGACCGTGTGAGCGCGTGAGCCGACTCGAGGAGGAGTCCGATGGCCGACCAACCGCAGGTATCGGAGAAGGAAGCCAGGGCCGTCGCCGAGGAAGCGCGGGAGAGCGGCTGGCAGAAGCCGTCGTTCGCCAAGGAGCTCTACCTCGGGCGCTTCCGGCTCGACCTGGTGCACCCCCATCCCCGGCCGACGGCGGAGGACTCGGCACGCGCGGAGAAGTTCCTGACGCGCCTGCGGGAGTACTGCGAAACCCTCGACCCCGCCGTCATCGAACGGGAGGGCCGCATCCCGGACTCCTACGTCAAGGGACTGGCCGAGCTCGGCTGCTTCGGCATCAAGATCCCCGAGGAGTACGGCGGCCTCGGGCTGACCCAGGTGGCCTACAACCAGGCGCTGATGCTCGTGGGCTCGGTGCACTCGACGCTGTCCGTGCTGCTGTCGGCGCACCAGTCGATCGGCGTGCCGGAGCCGCTCAAGCTCGCGGGCACGCCCGAGCAGAAGGCCCGGTTCCTGCCCCGCTGCGCCAAGGGCGCGGTGTCGGCGTTCCTGCTGACCGAACCGGACGTGGGATCCGATCCGGCCCGGCTGGCCACGTCGGCCGTGCCCACCGACGACGGCGCGGCCTACGAGCTGGACGGCGTGAAGCTGTGGACCACCAACGGCGTCGTCGCCGAGCTGCTCGTCGTGATGGCCCGGGTGCCGAAGACCGAGGGCCACCCCGGTGGCGTCACCGCGTTCGTCGTGGAGGCCGACGCGCCCGGGATCACCGTCGAGCGGCGCAACGAGTTCATGGGCCTGCGCGGCATCGAGAACGGCGTCACGCGGTTCCACCGGGTGCGGGTGCCGAAGGAGAACGTGGTCGGCGGTGAGGGCAAGGGCCTCAGGATCGCCCTGGCCACGCTCAACACCGGCCGGCTGTCCGTGCCCGCCGCGTGCGCCGGGGCGGCCAAGTGGAGCCTGAAGATCGCCCGCGAGTGGTCGGCCGAACGGGTCCAGTGGGGCAAGCCGGTCGCCAAGCACGAGGCGGTGTCCAACAAGATCTCGTTCATCGCCGCCACCGCCTACGCGCTGGAGAGCGTGGTCGAGCTGTCCGGGCACATGGCCGACGAGGGCCGCAACGACATCCGGATCGAGGCGGCGCTGGCGAAGCTGTGGGCCAGCGAGATGTCCTACCTGGTGGCCGACGAGCTGATCCAGATCCGGGGTGGCCGCGGCTACGAGACGGCCGCGTCGCTGGCCGCCCGTGGCGAGCGGGCCGTGCCCGCCGAGCAGCTGCTGCGCGACCTGCGCATCAACCGCATCTTCGAGGGCTCGACCGAGATCATGCACCTGCTCATCGCGCGGGAGGCCGTGGACGCGCACCTCGCGGCCGCGGGTGACCTCGCCGACGCCGAGGCGGACGGCCGGCGCAAGGCCAGGGCCGCGGTCAAGGCCAGCGGGTTCTACGCGAAGTGGCTGCCGCAGCTGGTGGCGGGCAAGGGACAGGTGCCGACGACCTTCCGGGAGTTCGGACCGCTGGCGGCGCACCTGCGCTACGTCGAGCGCACCGCCCGCAAGCTGGCGCGGTCGACGTTCTACGGCATGGCGCGCTGGCAGGCGGCGCTCGAGCAGCGCCAGGGTTTCCTGTCGCGGATCGTGGACATCGGGGCCGAGCTGTTCGCGATGTCGGCGACGTGCGTGCGCGCGGAGATGCAGCGCCAGACCGACTCCCGCGAGGGCGGGTCCGCCTACGAGCTGGCCGACGCGTTCTGCCGTCAGGCGCGACTGCGCGTGGAGCGGCTGTTCGACGCACTGTGGGACAACACCGACGCGCTGGACCGGCGGATCACGCGGCGGGCGCTCGACGGCGCGTACACGTGGCTGGAGGCGGGCGTCCTCGACCCGAGCGAGGGCACCGGCCCGTGGATCGGCGACTGGCGCAAGGGCGAGACGGACACCGAGAACGTCGCCCGCCGCTACCTGCCCTCGACCCGCTGACCGGCCCTGGCGGCAGTGAAGGCCACCTTCACTGCGTTCAACGCAGTGAAGGTGGCCTTCACTGCCCGCGGGTCAGCTGTGCGGGGTGAGGGGTTCGCGTTTCTCGTCGGAGTCGCCCGCCGCGACGGCGAGCGCCTTCTTCCGCTTGTAGCGCAGCAGGAAGAACACGGCCACGGCGGCCAGCGCGGCCACCACGATCATGCCGCCGGTGCTCAGCGCGCCCTCCACCTGCCGCGCGGCCTCGCCGAGCGCGGCGCCGATGCTGATGTGCAGCACCGACCAGCTGGCCGCGCCCGCGAGCACGGCGGGCAGGAACTTCCGGTACGGCAGCCCCGAGGTGCCCGCCGCCGCGGGCGTCAGCGTGCGCACCACCGGCAGGAACCGCGCGAAGAACACCGCCCACGCGCCCCGGCGCTGCAGGATCCCGGTGGCCTTGTCCCAGGCGTCGGTGCCGTAGCGCTGGATGAGCTTCGTCTCCCGCAGGCGCGGGCCGAACCGCCTGCCGATCGCGTACCCGATCGAGTCGCCGACACCGGCGCACGCGGTGACCACCGCCCACAGGATCAGGAACCGGGGGACGGTGGTCGCCGTCGTGGCCGCCACCAGCAGCCCCGACTCGCCGGGGGCGATGAAGCCGAGCCCGATCGTGCATTCGAGCAGGACCAAGGTGCCGGTGGCCCCGACGAGCGCCGGTTGCGGCAGGCTCTGCAGCCAGTTGAGCAGATCGGTAACCACGCGTCGTCCCCTTGATCCTCGTCCCCTGCGGTCCGGCGTGCCGGCCGTCCTCGCTCCACGCTATGTGGACACTAGCGTCCGCGCGAGTGCCCGTCGTCGGGGACGGACCCTGACTTTCGTGGGGGACGCCGTGCTCAGCCCAGCCTGCTGAGCACGCTGCTGGCTTCCTGCGCGGCGGGTGCGGCGGCGGCCAGGTGGTGCAGGTTCTCCGGCAGCGGCTCGCCGCGGTGGGCCTTCGTCTGCGCGTACAACTTGCCCGCGCGGTAGGAGGAGCGGACGAGCGGACCGGCCATCACCCCGGCGAACCCGATGGCCTCGGCGGCCTGCGAGTGCTCGACGAACTCCTCGGGCTTGACCCAGCGGTCCACCGGGTGGTGCCGCACCGAGGGCCGCAGGTACTGCGTGATGGTGAGGATCTCGCAACCCGCCTCGAACAGGTCGCGCATCGCGGGCTCCACCTCGTCGGGGCGCTCGCCCATGCCGAGGATCAGGTTCGACTTGGTGACCAGCCCCGCCTCCCTGGCGCGGGTGAGGACGTCGAGGGAGCGCTGGTAACGGAAGCCAGGCCGGATGCGCTTGAAGATCCGCGGCACGGTCTCCACGTTGTGCGCGAGCACCTCGGGCCGGGCGCCGAACACCTCGGCGAGCTGCTCGGGGTCCGCGTTGAAGTCGGGGATCAGCAGCTCCACCCCGGTGCCCGGGTTCAGCTGGTGAATCTGCCGGACGGTCTCGGCGTACAGCCACGCGCCGCCGTCGGGCAGGTCGTCCCTGGCGACCCCGGTGACGGTCGAGTAGCGCAGGCCCATCGCCTGCACGCTCTCGGCGACCTTCCTCGGCTCGGTCCGGTCGAGCTCGGCGGGCCTGCCGGTGTCGATCTGGCAGAAGTCACATCGCCGGGTGCACTGGTCGCCGCCGATGAGGAACGTGGCCTCCCGGTCCTCCCAGCACTCGTAGATGTTGGGACAGCCCGCCTCCTCGCAGACGGTGTGCAGCCCCTCGCGCCGCACCAGCCCCTTGAGCTCGGTGAACTCGGGACCCATCCGCGCGCGGGTCTTGATCCACGACGGCTTCTTCTCGATCGGCGTCTCACTGTTCCGGACCTCGAGCCGCAGCAGCTTCCGACCATCAGGCGCAACAGTCACGTCCCCACCCTACGCGGCACCCCGCGCCGGACACGACCTCCGTGCAACGTTCCCCTGGTCACGCAGGGTCGGGGGTGATGCCGGTCAGCTTGGCGGTGAGGTCCCACAGACCGGAGCCGACGGCCGGGTCCAGCGCGGCGGACAGCGGCCTGATCCGGGCCGGGTAGCCGCGGGCGCCGCCCAGCCGGGCGGGCCCGACGTAGTCTCCCGGCCGGACCTCCGGCGCCGTCGCCGCGTGCAGCTGCGGCAGGGCGCCCATCCGCGTGCTCTGCGCGAACAGCAGCTCGCCCGCCTTCGTCCCGGCGGTCAGCACGCCGCGGACGAGGGCGTTGCGGTACGAGCGGGCCATCGTGGACGCCAGCCCGGACGCGGTGTAGCCGGGGTGGGCCGCGACGCTGGTCACCGGGTCGCCCGCGGCCCGCAGCCGCCGGTCCAGCTCGATGGCGAACACCTGGTTGGCGAGCTTGGCCTGGCTGTACGCGGTCACGGGGTTGTACGCGCGCCGTTCGAAGTGGGGGTCCGCGAGGTCGATCCGGCCCGCGACCGCGGCCAGGCTGGACACGGTGACCACCCGCGCGCGGTCGCCGCCGCGCAGCGCGGGCAGCAGCAACCAGGTGAGGGCGGCGTGTCCCAGGTGGTTGGTGCCGAACTGGGTCTCGAACCCGTCCACGGTGACGCCCCGGGGCGTGCCCATCACCCCGGCGTTGTTGACGAGCACGTCGAGCGCGTCGCCGGTGAGCTCGCGCACCCGCGTCGCCGCGTCCCGCACCGACGCGAGGTCGGCCAGGTCGAGGCGGACGTACTCGGGCCGGGTGGCGGCGCGGGCGGCGACCTGGGCGAGCGCCCGCTCACCCCGCTCGGGGGAGCGGCAGGCGAGCAGCACGCGCGCTCCGTGCTCGGCGAGCACCTCGGCGGTGCGCAGGCCGAGACCCGAGTTGGCGCCGGTGACGACCACGGTGCGGCCGGACTGGTCCGGGATGTCGCGCTCGGTCCACCTACTCCTGCGTACGGTCATGGGCGACAGCTAACTACACCCGGTGCCGGACGGGCCAGCGCCCGCGGCGGGTCAGCCCGCGGGCGCCAGCTTGCGCAGCAGCTGGCCCACCGGGTTGGCGCGCCGGGCCGGGGCCGGGGCCTGGTTGCGCAGCAGCGCCACGAACGCGGCGCCGACCTTCGCCACCTCGTCGCGCGGCTCGTACGGCTCGGCCAGTCCGGCGGTGATGGCGAGCATCCGCAGCTCGGCGTCGTGCATGGGCCGCAGCGCCGGGTACCGCGGCAGGTGCGCGTCGAGCACCGCGCGCAGCGTCGCGTGGTCGCGGGCGGCCTCGTGCCAGGCTCGCGACACGGCGTCGACGTGGTCGCTCTCCCCGCCGCCGGGCACCTCGTCGGCGTCCTCCGGGCCCGCGACGTGCGCGCGCAGGTACCCGCCGAGCACCTGCGTCCACTTGTGCTGCAGCGCCTGCAGGAGCTGCTCCTCGGTGCCGAAGACCTCCTCGGCTCCCTCGATCCCGGCGAAGGGCAGTTCGGCGTCGGGTGCGCGCCGCGCCTGCCGCAGCACGGCCTCCATCACGTCCCGCCGCCGGTAGAAGTCGTTCCAGCTCATGGCCTGATCCCCTTCCGTGACCCGGGCCATACCGCCGGTTTGCGGCATACTCCCGGTACGGACCTTGTACGGCCAACATACCACCGGTATGGCCGCGCAAAACCGCGTAGAGTTGTGAGGGTGGTGACAATGAGGTCCAGGCGAGAGGACTATTCCGAGTCCACGCGTTCCGCCCTAGTCGACAGCGCCGTCAAGCTCTTCACCAAGCGTGGCTACACCGGCACGTCCCTCGACGAGATTGCCAGGCGTGCGCGGGTGACGAAAGGTGCGCTCTATCACCACTTCAGTGGTAAGCAGGCGCTGTTCGAGGCGGCATTCGACGCGGTGGAAAGCCAGGTTCACGGCAAGCTGGACAAGATATTACGCGGAGACGAACCGCCGTGGGAGCGCGCATTGCGCGGACTGCGCGAATTCATCGCCAGCTGCCTGGATCCGGCGTACCAGCGGATCGCCATTCACGAGGCACCGGTGGTGATGGGCTGGCAGCGCTGGCGGGAGGCCGAGGACCGCTACAGCTTCGGGCTGATCCGCTCGAGCCTGGAGGACCTCATCGCCGCGGGTGAGATCGACCACGTCAACGTGGAGATCACCGCCCGGCTGCTCTTCGGCGCGCTGCTCAGCGCCGCCACCGAGATCGCCAACTCGGCCGAACCGGAGAAGGTCGGCTCGCAGATCGAGGACGGCATCGTGCACCTGCTGCACCTGGTCCGGCGGCGGCCCGAATAGGGTCGGTTCCGTGGAACTGAGGATCTTCACCGAGCCCCAGCAGGGGGCCTCCTACGACGACTTGCTGCGGATCGCGAACGCCACCGAGGATGCCGGCTTCGACGCGTTCTTCCGCTCCGACCACTACCTCAAGATGGGGTCGGTCTCCGGCCTGCCCGGGCCGACCGACGCCTGGATCACCCTCGCGGGGCTGGCGCGGGAGACCTCGCGCATCCGGCTCGGCACGCTGGTGAGCGCGGCGACGTTCCGGCACCCGTCCCTGCTCGCCATCTCCGCCGCCCAGGTGGACCAGATGTCGGGCGGGCGAATCGAACTGGGCCTGGGCACCGGGTGGTTCGAGGCCGAGCACGCCGCCTACGGCTTCGCGCTGCCGCCGCTGCGGGAACGGTTCGGCCTCTTCGCCGAGCAGCTGGCGATCATCACCGGCCTGTGGGCGACCCCGGAGGGCGAGACCTTCTCGTTCGACGGTGAGCACTACCGGCTGGCCGAGGCGCCCGGCCTGCCCAAGCCGGCGCAGCGCCCGCGCCCGCCGATCATCATCGGCGGCACCGGCCGCAGGCGCACCCCGGAGCTCACCGCGCGGTTCGCCGACGAGATCAACGTGCCGTTCCGGGACAGGGACACCGCGCTCGCCCAGTACGAGCGCGTGGCCGCCGCCGCGAAGGACGCTGGCCGCGACCCGGCCGAGATCACCCGCTCGGCGGCACAGGTCGTGGCCATCGGGCGCGACGAGGCGGAGCTCGCGCGGCGCGCCGCCGCCATCGGCCGCGAGGTGCCCGAGCTGCGGAGCAACGGCATCGCGGGCACGCCGGCCGAGGCCGTCGACACGATCGGCCGCTGGCGCGAGCGGACCGGCATCAGCCGCCTCTACCTGCAGGTGCTGGACCTCTCCGACCTCGACCACCTGGAGCTGATCGCCGCCGAGGTGGCCCGCCAGCTCTGAGCGCGACGGGTCATGAGTGGCTCGTCACTGGCGACGAACGTCAGTAACGAGCCACTCATGACAGTTCACGCCCGCGGTCAGGTCCGCAGGGCGAAGGTGACGCCGGGGGCCTCCGGCTCGGCCGGGCGCGGCAGCCAGCGGCTGTCGTCCACCGGCAGGTCGCCCTCGAGCGCGGCCAGCACGGCGTCACGGGCCAGCGGCAGCGCCTCGGCGACGGTGACCTCCCGGTCCAGCTCCGCCGACAGCGACGTCACGCCCGCGTCGCGGATGCCGCACGGCACGATCCGGTCGAACGCCGCCAGGTCGGCGTTGCAGTTCAGCTCGAACCCGTGCATGGTCACGCCGCGCTGCACGCGGATGCCGATCGCCGCGATCTTGCGCTCGGGCCCGCGGTCGTCGGCGGGCAGCCACACGCCGCTGCGGCCCTCGACACGGCCGGTGCGCACGCCGAACCGCTCGCACACGTGGATCAGCGCCTCCTCCAGGCGGCGCACGTAGTGCACGACGTCGATCGGGTCGGCCAGCTTGACGATCGGGTAGCCGACGAGCTGTCCCGGCCCGTGCCAGGTGATCTTGCCGCCGCGGTCCACGTCGATCACCGGGGTGCCGTCGGCGGGCCGGTCGCCCGGCTCGGTGCGCTTGCCCGCCGTGTAGACCGACGGGTGCTCCAGCAGCAGCAGCGTGTCCGGACCGGACCCGTCCGCACGGGCGTGCAGGACGTCGCGTTGCAGGTCCCACGCCTCGAGGTAGTCGATCGTCCCGATCTCGCGGACGTCGACGGGATCGGCTCCGGCACGGCAGGTTGGGCTCGCAGTCACGGATCCGAGGCTACGCCGTGCCGCGACCGGCCGGAACCTTGTCCCGCACGGCGGGCAGCAACCCCACCGCGGTCGCGGCCAGCAGCCCGACGCCGGTCACGGCGAGAACCGCGCCGATCGTGTCGGTCAGCCAGTGCACGCCGAGCACGAGCCTGCTCGCCGCGGACAACGCCGTCGCGGCCACCGACACCGCCACGGCCGCCCGCACCAGCCACGGCGCCAGCCACAGGCACAGCAACACCACCGCGAAACCCGTGCTCGCCACGGACACGACGTGCCCGCTCGGGTAGGCGTAGTCGGCGTACGCCCTCGGCCGGGCGCGGTCGAACACCGGTTTGAACACGAGGCTCGGCAGCCGGCACAGGCCCAGCACGACCGTCACGCGCAGCGCGATCCCGGCCGTCGCCCGGTCGCCCCGCCGCCACCGGACGGCGGCCCAGCCGAGCAGCGCCACGCCCAGCAGCACCGGGAGCACCGGGCCGAACACCGCGCTCACGACGGCCGCCACGTCGCCCGGGACACCGCGCCAGTCACCCGCTAACGTGGTCCGCAGCACCGCGTCCGGCGGCGACGGCGCCGGCGTGACCAGCAGGCCGAGCAGCAGGAACGCGGCGATCAGCAGGACGCCGGCGAGCACGTACCCGATCACAGCACGGCGGCCAGCGCGTCGTCGATCTCGGTGTGGCGGAAGGCGAACCCCGACTCCGGCAGGACCCGGGGCACCGCCCTCGGCCCGGTGAGGACCATCTCGTCGGCGGCCTCGCCGAGCGCGGCCCGCAGCGCGGGCGCCGGTACCCACCACGGTGCCGGGCGGCGCAGCGCCCGGCCGAACGCGTGGGTGAACTCGGCGTTCGTCACCGGTTCCGGCGCGGTCAGGTTGACCGGTCCGGACACGGTGGCGTGCTCCAGCAGGAACCGCACCGCCTCGATGTGGTCGGGCAGGCTGATCCAGGGGAAGTACTGCCTGCCGTCGCCGAGCCTGCCGCCGAGGCCGAGCCAGAACACCGGCTTGAGCGCACCGAGCAGCCCGCCCCTGCCGGAGAGCACCGGTGCCGTGCGGAGGAACAGGACCCTGGCTCCGGCGCGGGCGGCGGGCGCCGCGGCCGCCTCCCAGGCGACGCACAGCTCGGCGAGGAAGCCGGTGCCCGCGGGCGCGGACTCGTCGACCACCCGGTCGCCGGTGTCGCCGTAGACGTTGATGCCGGAGGCGTTCGCGAGCACGGGGATCCCGCGCTCGGCGACCGCCTCGGCGAGCACCTCGGTCGGTTCGAGCCTGCTGTCGCTGAGCACCTGCTTGCGCGCGCCGCTCCAGCGGCCGGAGGCCAGGGGCGCGCCGCAGAAGTTGACCACGGCGTCCACGCCGTCGAGCGCGCCGTCGGCGATGCGGCCCGCGGGCGGGTCCCAGCGGAACTCGCCGTCGCCCCGCGCCTCCCGGCGCACCAGGTGGCGTACCTCGTGCCCGGCCTCGCGCAGCCGGGTGGACAGGGCGGAGCCGAGCAGGCCACTGGATCCCGCGACGAGTACGCGCATGTGCCAACCCTATTCGTGGCGAAGGGCGCCCGCCGACCGGCAGGCGCCCTCCGAAAGGGGGAGCGAGGGAGCTTTACTACCGCCCGCCCGTCTCCCACCGCCACCCAAGCGGAGACGCTGCGCGCCGCGGTTCCGCCCGCCCGTCTCCCACCGCCACCCAAGCGGAGACGCTGCGCGCCGCGGTTCCGCCCGCCCGTCTCCCGCCACCACCCAGGCGGAGACGCTGCGCGCCGCGGTTCCGCCCGCCCGTCTCCCGCCACCACCCAGGCGGAGACGCTGCGCGCCGCGGTTCCGATTTCGGTAGTAAAGCTCCCTCGCTCCCGCGCTCGTCCGGGATGGGCGGTTACAGGCCCAGCTCGTCTTCGAAGTTGCCTTCCTCCAGCCGCTGCTTGATCGTGGTGAGGAACCGGCCCGCGTCGGCTCCGTCGATCAGGCGGTGGTCGTAGGTGAGCGGCAGGTACGCCATCGACCGGATGGCGATGGTGTCGTTGCCGTCGGCGTCGGCGCTCACCACCGGGCGCTTGACCACCGCGCCGGTGCCGAGGATGCCCGACTGCGGCTGCACGATGATCGGCGTGTCGAACAGCGCGCCCTGGCTGCCGATGTTGGTCACCGTGAACGTGCCGCCGGTGAGCTCCTCCGGCTTGATCCGGTTGGTGCGGGCCCGGTCGGCGAGGTCGGCGATCCGGTGCGCCAGCCCGGCCAGGCTCAGCTCACCCGCGTCGTGGATCACCACCGACAGCAGGCCGCGCTCGGTGTCCACGGCGATGCCCAGGTGCACGGCGCCGTGGTAGGTGATCTCCTTGGTCTCCTCGTTGTAGGAGGCGTTGACGTTCGGGTGCTGCTTGAGCGCCTCCACCGTGGCCTTGGCGAAGAACGGCAGGAACGTCAGGTTGACGCCCTCCCGCTGCCGGAAGGCCTCCTTGGCCCGCTGGCGCAGCCGCGCGATCTTGGTGACGTCCACCTCGTGCACCTGCGTCAGCTGCGCCGACAGCTGCAGCGACTCCTTGGTCTTCTGCGCGGTGATCTGCCGGATCCGGCTGGCCTTCTGCACCGTGCCGCGCAGGGCCGCCTTCTCCGACTCCGACACCGTCGGCCGCGGCGCGGCGGGCGCCTGGGCCGCGGGCGCCGGGGCCGCGGGGGCCTGCGGCTCCGGCTGCGGTGCCTGCTGCTCCCGCTGCTGCTTCTCCTCGACGGCCGCGAGCACGTCCTGCTTGCGGATCCGGCCGCCCACGCCGGTGCCGCGCAGCGAGTTCAGGTCGATGTCGTGCTCCGAGGCGAGCTTGCGCACCAGCGGCGTCACGTACGGGGTTCCCGCACCGTCCTGGCTCGGCTGTGATGCCTGCTGCTGCGGCGCCTGCTGCTGGGCCGGAGGCTGGGCCTGCTGCTGCGGGGCGGGCTCGGGCTGCTCCGGTCGCTCGGGCTGCTCGGGCTGGGTGGGTTGCTGCGGGGCGGGCTGTGTCTGTTGCTGCTGCGGCGCGGCCGGGGCAGGCTCCTCGGCCGGCGCCTGCGGGCGGGCCTGCTGTTCCCGCTGCTGCGGCTCGGCGGGCGCGGCGGGGGTCTCCGCCTGCGCGCCCGGCTCGCCGATCACCGCCAGCTGACCGCCGACCTCGACGGTCTCGTCCTCCTGTGCGCTGATCTCCAGCACGGTGCCCGCGACGGGGGAGGGGACCTCGGTGTCCACCTTGTCGGTGGAGATCTCCAGCAGCGGCTCGTCGACCTCGACCTGGTCGCCCACCTGCTTCAGCCACCGGGTGACGGTGCCCTCCGTGACGCTCTCGCCCAGCTCGGGCAGGGTCACCGGCGTGCCCTGCCCCTGGCCACCGGACGGCGGCTGCTGTTGCTGCTGCGCCGCGGGTTCCGGCTGCGCCTGTTCCCGCTGTGCGGGCTGCGGCGCCTGCTGGGCCTCCTGCGGCGCGGCCTGCTGCTGTTCCTGCTGTTGCTGCGGCTGCTCCTGCTGCTCCTGCTGCGGGCGCGCGGCCTCGGCGGCGGACTCGGCACCTCCGCCACCGCCGGAGCCGTCGTCGATGACGGCGAGCTCGCCGCCCACCTCGACGGTCTCGTCCTCGCGCGCCACGATCTTCTGCACCGTGCCCGCGACGGGGGAGGGGACCTCGGTGTCCACCTTGTCGGTGGAGATCTCGAGCAGCGGCTCGTCGACCTCGACCCGGTCACCCTCCTGCTTCAGCCACCGGGTGACGGTGCCCTCCGTAACGCTCTCCCCGAGCTCCGGCAATGTGACGGAGTACGCCATCGTTCGCTGACTCCTCTTTGCGTGTGTCTGGTGTGGTCTGCTGGTTCCGGTCGGCGTCGGTCGGCCGCGGTCAGCCGTGCACGTGCAGCGGCTTGCCGGCCAGCGCGAGGTGCGCTTCGCCGAGAGCCTCGGTCTGGGTCGGGTGGGCGTGGATCAGCGGGGCGACGTCCTCGGGGAACGCCTCCCAGTTGTAGATCAGCTGGGCCTCGCCGATCAGCTCACCGACCCGGTCGCCGACGAGGTGCAGGCCGACGACGGGCCCGTCCGGTGCCTTGACCAGCTTGACCGCACCGGAGGTCTTGAGGATCTGGCTCTTGCCGTTGCCCGCGAGGTCGTAGGTGAACGTGGTGACGCCCGAGCCGTACTTCTCCTTCGCGGCGGCCTCGGTGAGCCCGACCGAGGCGACCTCGGGGTGCGAGTACGTGACCCGGGGGATGCCGTCCTCGTCGATCGGGCGGGGGTCGAGGCCCGCGATCTGCTCGGCCACGAAGATGCCCTGGGCGAACCCGCGGTGGGCCAGCTGCAGACCGGGCACGATGTCGCCGACGGCGTAGACACCCGGCAGGTTGGTGCGCAGCCGCTCGTCGGTGAGCACGAAGCCGCGGTCCATCCGCACGCCCGCCTCGTCGTACCCGTGGCCCGCCGTGTTCGGGCCGCGGCCGACGGCGACCAGCAGCAGGTCGGCCTCGATCGTCTCGCCGGACTCCAGGGACACGCTCACCCCGTTGTCGTCCTGCTTGGCGCCGGTGAACCTGACCCCGGTCTTGAAGGCGATCTTGCGCCTGCGGAAGGCGCGCTCCAGCTGCTTCGAGGCGAACTCGTCCTCGTTGGGCACCAGCCTCGGCAGCGCCTCGACGATGGTGACGTCCACGCCGAACGAGGCCCACACGCTGGCGAACTCCACCCCGATCACGCCGCCGCCGAGCACGACGACCTTCTCCGGGACGAAGTCGAGCTTCAGCGCGTCCTCGCTGGCGATGATGCGGCCGCCCAGTTCGAGGCCGGGCAGCGTCTTGGAGTACGAGCCGGTGGCCAGCAGCACGTTCTTGCCGGTGTAGCGGGTGCCCTCGACGTCGACGGAGGTGCCGCCGGCGAAGGTGCCGGTGCCCTCGACGTAGTTGATCTGGTGGGCCTTGGTGAGGCCCTGCAGACCCTTGTAGAGGCGCGAGACGATCGTGTCCTTGTACTTGTTCACGCCGTCGATGTCGACCCCCTCGAAGGTGGTCCGGACACCGAACTGCTCGCCGTCGCGCGCGGAGTCGGCGACCTCGGCCGCGTGCAGCAGTGCCTTGGTCGGGATGCAACCTCGATGCAGGCAGGTGCCGCCCAGCTTGTCCTTCTCGATCAAGGTGACGGAAAGGCCCAGCTCGGCCGCTCGGAATGCCGCGGCGTAGCCGCCCGAGCCGCCACCAAGGATCACTAGGTCGGCTTCAGCGTCGGTCACTTCACAAACTCCTCGGCAGGCAGTGGCGATCGTTCGGCGAGCGCCAGGGTGCGCGCGCCACACCTCATCTTGTCACTACGTCTGACACGCTTGCGACCTAGTGCTCGTCAGCCGGTACTTGGCCGGTCGCCAGCCGGGATAATGATCGTGAACGGGCCGAGAGGAAAGGTGGTCGAGGTGGGACTGTTCGACCGGTTGCGCAAGCGGTCGGGAGGCAAGGACAGACCGGGCACGCTGCGCGGCGCGACCGACGCCGACACCGAGCATCTCCAGGCGTGGGCCGCGCGGCGGCGCGGGGTCGAGGCCTTCGTCGAGCCACGCACGGCGGTCACGGAGACGACCGTGGTGCTGGTCGCCCACGACGGCGAGTGGACCCGGCGGCGCATCGGCAGCCTGGACGCGGCGCAGCGGTTCGGAAAGAAGAACTCGATCCCGGTGTACGAGGCGGCCAAGACCGGCTACCCCCGGCGCATGCGCGAGTACACCGAGCGGCAGCGCATCCTGGAACGCAAGCGCCGGCAGGAGCGCGACGACGCCCCCCGGGAGTGAACCGGCGGGCGGCGCGCGGCGGAGCGCCTCCGGCAGGGGCGGCGGCCGGGCGGCGGGCGGGCGTGCCGGCCACGCTCCTCACTCCCGACCGGAAGGCGGGCCCGCGGCCTCCAGCAGGCGCAGGTGTTCCTCCACCAGCGCGCGGATCCCGCTGTGCACGGTCGTGCCGAACAGCGGGTCGTGCTCGAACACCCGCCCGGTCGCCGGGTCCAGCTCGACCCCCTCGGGTTCGCTGATCCGCACCCGGGGGCCCGTCGGCACCAGGTCCGCGGCACCGAGCAGCCGGGGGAACACGACGTCGGCCGGGAACCCGTCGCAGGTCAGCAGGAACTCCCGGTAGTCGGCGGGCAGCGGCCGCCCCAGCCGGTGCTCGGCGTCGGCGAGGGCGCCCGGCGTGGCCGGTGCCGGGAGCGGGCCCTCCTCCCCGCGCAGCCGCAGCACCTCCGCCAGCAGGCCGGGCCAGTCCCGCTGGGCGGGGGCGGGCCGGTAGCGCGTGTGCAGGGCGGCGATCAGCGCGTCGGCGCAGTCCCTCGGCCAGCCCCGCGGCGCCGGGAGGGCGCCCGCGACCAGCAGCGGGGCGACGTGCCGGCACGCGGCGAGGGTGGCCACGTCCGGCCTCGGCCGTCGCCACGCCAGCTCCGCCCACCGGTGCAGGGCCGCGCTGGCGGCCTCCTCGTCCCCGTCCCGCGCGGCCGACTCGGCCTCGGCCGCCAGCGCCCGCAGCGGGTCGCGGCGAGGCCGCTCGGTGTGCTCGGCCAGCCCCGTCACGACCTGGGCCGGCAGCGAGTCGCCGAGCAGGCCGGGCGGCAGCGGCGGTTCGGCGCGGCCCAGGTGCCGGTGGTGCGCGGACTCCTCCGCGTCGAGGTCGAGCGGGGGCAGCTCGGCCGCCCAGCCCGGGGCGCCGCCGGGCCGGGCGGCGGACAGCATCGCCCACGCCCTGGCCGTCACGGCGTCGGGCACGAGGGCGCTCACCGGGCGCTCGGTGGCGGCCAGCCAGCGCCGGACCAGGTGGTCGGCGTCGGCCGCGGCGCCCGCGCTCGCCACGAGCAGCGCCGCGTGCCCGACGGTCGCGTCGACGGCCGGGTCGGCGGCCGTGAGCACCGACTGCACGGCCGCCTCGAGGTACTGCGCGGGGCTTCCCGTCACCCGTTGTCGGCGATGTCGGCCAGGGCCGCGGCGATCGTGCGCACCGGGAGGCCGGTGCCGCCCTTGCCCGTGTAGCCCCACGGGGAGCCGGTGTTGAACGCCGGGCCCGCGATGTCGATGTGCGCCCAGGACAGGCCGTCGGCCACGAACTCGCGGAGGAACACACCCGCGGCGAGCATGCCGCCCCAGCGGTGCCCGGTGACGTTGGCGATGTCGGCGATCCGGGAGTCGAGGTCGCCGCGCAGCTCGTCCGGCAGCGGCATCGCCCAGCCGTTCTCGCCGGTGGCCTGCGCGAGCGTGGCGATCCGGTCGCGGAACTCGGGCGAGCCCATGATGCCGGGGGTGCGGTTGCCCAGCGCCACCACCTGCGCGCCGGTCAGCGTCGAGGTCTCGATCAGGTAGTCGGGGTCGTCCTCGGCCGCGCGCACGATCGCGTCGGCCAGCACGAGCCTGCCCTCGGCGTCGGTGTTGAGCACCTCGACCGTCTTGCCGCCGTACATGGTCAGCACGTCGCCCGGCCGGTAGGAGGTGCCGGACGGCATGTTCTCGGCGAGCGGGATGTGCGCGACCACCTCGAGCGGGTACTTGAGCTTCGCGGCGAGCAGCACGGACGCGAGCACCGCCGCGGCCCCGGACATGTCCGAGGTCATGTGGTCCATGTTGGCGGCGGGCTTGATCGAGATGCCGCCGGTGTCGAACGTGATCCCCTTGCCCACCAGCGCGACGCGCGACTTGGCCTTCGTGCCGCGGTAGGCCAGCCGCAGCAGCCGCGGCGGGCGGGCCGAGCCGCCACCGACCCCCAGGATGCCGCCGAAGCCCTTGCGCTTGAGCGCCTTCTCGTCGAGCACCTCGAAGTCGAGCCCGGCCGACTCGGCGAGCGAGCGCGCGCGGTCGGCGAACGAGGCCGGGAACAGGTCGTTGGGCGGGGTGTTGACGAGGTCGCGTGCGATGACCACCGACTCGGCGATCGCGGTGGCGGCCTTCAGCGTGGCGCGGTGCCGGCGCGCGTCGCCCTCCGCCGGGCTCGCGACGTCCACGGCGGACACGGGGGCGTCGCCGGGCTCCGACTTGTACTCGGTGAACACGTACGCGCCGAGCACGGTGCCCTCGACCGCACCCTGCAGGTCGACGGCGGACAGCGTGGTCAGCGCGCGGCCCGTGCCCGCGAGCGCCCGGCCCGAGGCGCCCGCCGCGCGGCGCACCTGCTCCTGGGTGAACGTGCCGTCGGCACCCGGCTTGCCGAGACCCACCGCCAGCACCACCCCGGCGGGCAGCCTGCCCAGCGTGGGCAGCTTGACGACCTCCTCGGCCTTGCCGGTGGCACCGAGGGTGCGCAGGACGTCGAGCAGCGTGCCGCCGAGCGCGCCGTCCACGGCCTCGGCTCCCGGGCCGAGCTCCAGCCCGCCGCTGCCCTGCACGGTCCCGACCACGACGGCGTCGGCGCGGCTCTTGCCCAGCGCCGTCTCGGTGTTCTCGGTCAAGGCAAGCTTCGGCACACTCACGTCAGGCTCCTGGCTCGGTTGCTGGTGCACGCCGGGCGGTTACCCGGGCTGATCGTGAGCCATGCTATTGACTCGCCGGACGACCGACACGAGGGAGGTGCCCGCGGATGCGGCTGGCAGCGGGCCTTCCCGTCGTGCTCGCCGTCGCCGCGTCGGTGGCCGGCTGGTGGCTGCTGCTCGGCGTCGGCGTCGCCGCGCTGCTGGCGTTCGGCACCCGGTGGGCGGTGCCGCAGGGCCGGGGCGGGCTGCTGCGCGGCGCCCGGATCGGCACGCTGCTCGGCGTCGCCGTGCTCGCGGGCAGTGCCTTCGCCGCCTACGCCGCCGACGTCGTTCCGGGCCACGCGAGGTGGCCGGGCGGGCTGCTCGTCGCGGGCGCCGCGGTGGCCGTGGCGGCCGGGATCCGGTTCACCGCGTACTGGCGGCGGTGGGTGCTCGGCGTGCTGTGCGCCGCCGCGGTCGTGTTCACCAGCGTGTGCGTGGCCATCGCCCCGGCCGCGCACACCGCACCCGGGTCGCCGGACGCGGGTGTCCTCGCCTCCGCCGCCGTGCTGTATCCGTTGCTGGGCGGGCTGCGCGGGGTCCGGCTCGCCGCGGCCGCCGCGAGCGCGGCCGTCGTGGCCGCCGCCGCGCTGTACCAGCTGGGCCCGGTCCGGCTCGGGCTGTCGGTGACCTCGCTGCGGGATGTGCTGGTGGCGGCCGACGCGCGGGTGCTGCTACCGCTGCTGGCGGCCGTGGTGACGGTCGCGGCGGCCGGTGCGGCGGTGGCGGCGCTGGCCGCCGTGCGCGACGAACTGCCGGGGCGGGGACGGACGGGGGTGCTGGTGCCCGGGCTGGCGGCGGCGCTGGGCGCGGTGGTGCTCGCGCCCGCGGGGGCGGTCCTGCTGGCGGCGCTGCTGGCACTGACCGAGGTGCTGCTGACGGCGGGCTCGGCACTGCGCGGCGGGCGTCGGCTGCCCGCCGCCGCGGTGGCCGTGCTGGCCGCGGCGATGCTCGCCGGGATGGTGCTCGTCCGGTGAGCACCGTGCGGTGGCGGCCGGGGCAGACCGTCGTGCAGCGGTTCGTGCGGCCGGACGGCAGCGTCGGGCAGCGGCACCCGCTGCGGGTGATCGCCGACGACGGGCGGTCGCTGGTGGGCTGGCTGCCCGCGGGCACGGAGATCGTCGGCAGCAGGCTCGCCGACGGCCGCGCGATGCGGGACGCGCCACTGGCCGAACGGTTCACGGTGCCGCGCGTGCCGGTGCGCGACCACTGGCGGGACCAGTCGACGTTGCGGCTGATCCCCGAGGACATCTGGTCGTCGGTCTGGTGGTTCTTCACCGCCGAGGGGGAGTTCCTCGGGTGGTACGTGAACCTGGAGATCCCGCTGGGCAGGCGTGCCGGAGGGCCGGACCGGATCGACGGTGTGCTCGACGTCGTGGTGCCGCCCGGCGGGCGCTGGCGGTGGAAGGACGAGGACGAGGCCGCCGCGGCCGTGCGGGCGGGCAGGCTCACGGCAGACCAGCTCGCCCGGCTGCGCGCGGAGGGCGAGCGGCTGGGGGCGCTCGCCGAGGAGGGCACGTTCCCGTTCGACGGGACCTGGACCGGGTTCCGGCCGGAGCCGGGCTGGCCCGCCCCGCGCCTGCGGGACTCCCCGGACCTCCAGGACCGTTAGGCCATCAGCACGACGAGGCCGAACAGGACGGCGGCGGCCACGGCGAGGCCCACGACGGACTGGGCGGGCAGGTCGCGCGGGAAGACCTTCTCGTGCAGGCTCCGCCACCAGACCACGGCGAACACGGCACCGATGAGACCGAGGAACCCGCCGAACCCGCCTGCCATGACGTAGCCGATCAGCACGATCATGCCCGCCGCGAACGTGAGCAGGGCTGCGGCGACGAACGTCTTGGCGTCGGAGGCCGGGCCCGCGGAGACACCGTTGCCGAGGGGCGGGCGCTGAGCTGGTTGCGTCACCCCGCCCATGCTAGGCCAAGCGGAATGTTCTGACGTCCAACTAAGCGATATCCTCCTGGGCATGACGACGACGAACCCCTTCACCCGTACCCTCAGCCCGACGCCCGCCTCCGCGGAGCGGGTAGCGGAGGTACTGGCGCAGCCGGGGTTCGGCACGCATTTCACCGACCACATGGTCACCGTGCAGTGGGACCGCGAGCGCGGCTGGCACGACGCCGAGGTCCGCCCGTACGAGTCGCTGACCCTCGATCCGGCCACGTCCGTGCTGCACTACGGCCAGGCGATCTTCGAAGGGCTCAAGGCCTACCGGCAGCCGGACGGCTCGGTCGCCGCGTTCCGGCCGGAGTCCAACGCCGCCCGCTTCCAGCGATCGGCACGCAGGCTCGCGATGCCGGAGCTGCCCGAGGAGCTGTTCGTCGGGTCGCTGCACGAGCTGATCGCCGTGGACGGCCGCTGGGTGCCCACCAAGCAGGGCGACTCGCTGTACCTGCGCCCGTTCATGGTCTCCACCGAGGCGGGGCTCGGCGTGAACCGGCCCGCGGGCCGCTACCTGTACGCGCTGATCGGCTCGCCCGCCGGGTCGTACTTCGCGGGCGGCGTCCAGCCGGTGAGCGTGTGGCTGTCCACCGAGTACGTGCGGGCCGCTCCCGGCGGCACCGGCGAGGCGAAGTGCGCCGGCAACTACGCCGCCGCGTTCGTGGCGCAGGCGCAGGCCGTGGAGCAGGGCTGCGACCAGGTGGTGTGGCTGGACGCCGTGGAGCGCAGGTGGGTCGAGGAGATGGGCGGGATGAACCTGTTCTTCGTCTTCGGCTCCGGTGCCGACGCGCGGCTGGTGACGCCCGAACTGTCGGGTTCGCTGCTGCCCGGTGTCACCCGCGATTCGCTGCTGACGCTGGCCGCCGACTTCGGCTACCGCGTCGAGGAGCGCCGGATCTCCACCGACGAGTGGGAGAAGGCGGCCACGTCCGGTGAGCTGACCGAGGTGTTCGCGTGCGGCACCGCCGCCGTGATCACGCCCGTCGGGAGGGTGAAGCACGCCGGGGGCGAGTTCCTGGTGTCCGGCGGCAGGCCGGGCGAGGTGACGATGCGGCTGCGCGAGGAGCTGACGGGGATTCAGGAGGGCACCCGGCCCGACCCGCACGGCTGGATGCGCAAGCTGGGCTGATCCGGCAGCGGCGACCGTGGGAGTCCGCGGTCGCCGCTGCCGAGGCTCACGAAGCCAGCACGCGCACCGCCGCCGTCAGCAGCGGCAGCGCCGCCACGGCGCCCGCGCCGCCGCCGTGCCGGATCCCCAGGTCGAACACCGGCCGCAGGTCGAGGTGCTCGAGTGCCAGCGCGTGCGCCGGTTCGGGCGTGCGGTGCGCCGCCAGCCACCACGAGCGGGCACCGGGCGCCAGCTCCTCCGCGACGAGCGCGGCGGCCGTGACGCTGAGCCCGTCCAGCAGCACCGGCGTGCGCCGGGCCGCGGCCTGCGCGAGGAACCCGGCGAGTGCGGCCAGATCGGCCCCGCCCGCCGTGCGCAGCAGTGCGACCGGGTCGTCCAGCACCGTCTTCGCCCGCCGGAGGCCGTCGCGCACGGCCAGCGCCTTGCGCATCCACGCCGGGTCGTCGATGCCGGAGCCCCGGCCGGTCACGGCCACCGGCTCGGCCCCGGTCAGCGCGGCCACCAGCACGGCGGCCGGGGTGCTGGCACCCACGCCGAGCTCGGCGGGCACGAGCAGGTCGGCACCCTCGTCCACCTCGGCGTCGGCGACCCGCCTGCCCACGTCGACCGCGGCCTCGGCCTCGTCCTCGGTGAGCGCGTCGGCCACGTCGAGCGCGCCGGAACCCCGCCGCACCTTGAACCCGGCGGCGTCGTCGGTGTCCACGGCCACGTCCACCACGCGCACCCCGGCCCCGGCCGCGTCGGCGAGGACGTTGAGCGGGGTGCCCCCCGCGAGGAGGGCGGCGACCTGCTCGGCGGTCGCTCCCGGCGGGTGCGCCGACACGCCGCGGGCGGCGATGCCGTGGTCGGCGGCGAACACGACGACGCGGGCCCGCTTCAGCGGCCGCGGTGGTGACTGGCCCTGGCACGCGGCGATCCACGCGCCGAGCTCGTCGAGCCTGCCGAGCGACTCCGGCGCGGGCCGCGCGCTCAGTCGCAGCGCCCCGGCTCGGGCCTGCTCGTCGGGTTGCGGGATGTTGGCGAACTCGGTGCGCACGCGCACAAGCTACCGGCCGTCGCGGGCGAGCAGCGCCCTGGCCAGTGAACTGTCACAGAGCAGGATGTCGAGCACCCTGGTCCGCAGCGCGCCGAGGACGCCGGGCGCCTTCTCCGGGCCCGCCGCGACGCCCGCGACGGTGGGGATGGCCGCCAGATCCGCGAGGGACACCGCGAGCACGCGGTCGTCGGCGGGGCCCGTCACCGGTGTCCCGTCGGCGTCGAAGAACCGTGCGCAGACGTCCCCGACGGGCTGGGCCCGGTCGAACCGTGCCCGCTCCTCGGGGCCGAGGTCGAGGGCCTTCACCAGCGCCGCCGACGAGCCGTGCCCGACGGCGCCGATGCCGACGAGCGCCACGTCCGCGCGCCGGGCCGCCTCGAGCGTGCGCTGGACCGTCGGCTCGGCCAGCAGCACGTCCCGGCCCGCCTTCGAGGTGAGCAGCGCGGGCGCGTGCAACCGCTGGAAGCGGCCGCCGACCCGGCCGGCCAGATCCCGCACGAGTTCCTCGCCGGTGATCGCCGAGTCGACCGCGGAGAGACCGCCGACCAGCGGCAGCACCTCGACGTCGAGGCCGCCCTCATCGGGGATGTGCTGGACGACCGCCTGCAGCCCGTGGCCCCAGGAGACCCCGACCTTGTGGCCGGGCCGGAGCGTCTCGAGCAGCCAGCGGGCACCGAGGTCGCCGACCCGCGCGAGCGGCCGGTCGCCGCTGTGGATCTCGGCGACCCGGCAGTCGCGCAGCCCGAAGCGCGTGGTGAGCTCCTCCTCCAGGCTCATGTCGCGCCCGGTCGGGTCGTTGATCTGGATCCGGACGATGCCGCGTTCCCTGGCGGCGGTGAGCATGCGCGAGACGCTCGACCGGCTCACGTTGAGCGCGGTGGCGATCTCGTGCTGTGAGCGGCCCGCCTCGTAGTACATCCGGGCGGCCGTCACCAGCAGGTGCTGGTCGCGAGGTGGTGGCATGCTCAGGCGTCCAGATCGCTGGTCAGCAGCCGCGACAGTTCCCTCAGCGCGGCCTCCGCGCCCTCGCCGTCGGTGCGCAGGATGACCTCCTCGCCGTGCCCGATCGCGAGGCTGAGCACCGACAGCATGCTGCGCGCGTCGACGGGCTCGCCGCCCGGCCGCCCGATCGACACGCTGCCGGCGTGTTTCGCGGCCGCCTTGACGAACAGGCTGGCCGGGCGCGCGTGCAGGCCGACGGGGGACGCGATCTTCACTCGGGCCTGGAGCATGCGGACTCCTTCTCGGTTGGCTCTTGTCGCCGCTGGGTCGGCATGTTACACACATCACTGTCAAACGTGAAGAAGGTACGCACATTCGTGCATATCACGGGGGCACGGGGGTCGAGAAGGAGGCCGGAATGCAAGTGCTTGCCGTCATGGCGCAGCAGCAACCCGCGCAGCCCGAGAGCGAGAGCAGTGGCGGCGTGCTGGGGGTGTTCGAATGGCTCGGCACCCACTTCATCGGACTCTTCAACGAGTCGGGCGAGCAGTTCGTCGGCCTGGTGACCGGCATCCTGCCCACGCTGATCGTGCTGCTGACGTTCATGTACGCCCTCACCACCTTCATCGGCGAGCAGCGGGTGACCCGGGCGGTGCAGTGGTCGGCGCGATGGTGGATCACCCGGTACACCGTGATGCCGGTGATCGCGGTGCTCATGCTGACCAACCCGATGTGCTACTCGTTCGGCAGGTTCCTGCCGGAGCGGCACAAGCCCGCGTTCTACGACTCGGCCGTGTCGTTCGTGCACCCGGTCACCACGTTCTTCCCGTACGCCAACGCCGGGGAGCTGTTCGTGTGGCTCGGCATCGCCAACGGCGTCATGCAGCTCGGAGAGTCCACGGTGCCGCTCGCGCTGCGGTACTTCCTCGTCGGCATCCTCGTGATCTTCATCCGCGGCATCGTCACCGAGAAGATCACCGCGTTCATGATCAAGCGCACCGGCCGCAGCGAGGTGTTCGCCGATTTCGACCGTGAGTTCGAGGCAGCGAAGGCGGGTGGCAAGGCATGAGTGAGATGGAGACCCACACGACCGGCACCGCCCGCGCGGTGTTCGTCCGGCCCGGTGAGGGCGGCTGGGGCCGGGGGTTGCTGCTCAGCCCCGGCGGCACGCGCACGAAGGTGCTCTCGGTGACCGGGGGCGGCATTCACCCGGTCGCCGCGCGGATCGCCGAGCTCACCGGCACGGAGGCGGTGGACGGCTTCACCACCTCGGTGCCGGACGAGGAGGTGCTCGCGGCGGTCATCAACTGCGGCGGCACCGCGCGGATCGGCGTCTACCCGCGCAAGGGCATCCCGACCGTGGACGTGTACGCGGGCGCGCCCGGCGGGCCGCTGGCGCAGTTCATCACCGAGGACCTGTTCGTGTCGGCCGTCGGCGTGCACGAGGTGGCGCCCTCGCTCGACGAGCCGGTCCCCGAAGAACACGCCGCGTCCACCGCGCCCACCGGGCCCGCCGTGCCGCCGCGCTCGGAGCGCCCCTCCGGTGCGGACGTCGCGGCCACCGTCACCGGCGGCGGGCGCTTCGGCGAGGCATTCAACTCGGTCACCGGCGTCTTCGTCCGGTTCGGCTCGGGCGTCGGCTCGTTCGTCAACACGATGCTGTCCGCGGGCAGGCAGACGATCGACCTCACGCTCAAGACGATCCTGCCGTTCATGGCCTACGTCAGCCTGCTGCTCGGCATCGTCATCTACACCGGTGTCGCGCAGTGGATGGGCCAGGTGCTCTCGCCGATCGCGAGCAACCCGATCGGGCTGGTGGCGATCAGCCTGGTGGTCGCGCTGCCGTTCCTGTCCCCGATCCTCGGGCCGGGTGCCGCGATCGCGCAGGTGATCGGCACGCTGATGGGCAGCCAGATCGCCATCGGCGCGCTGCCCGTGCAGTACGCGCTGCCGACCCTGTTCGCGATCAACGGCCAGGTGGGCTGCGACTTCGTGCCGGTGGGCCTCGCGCTCGGGGAGGCCAAACCGGAGACGGTCGCCGTCGGCACCCCGGCCGTGCTGGTCAGCCGGATGATCACCTCGCCGGTTGCGGTCGTCATCGCCTGGGCCGCAAGCTTCGGGCTCTAGACACGGAGGACGGCAGGACATGAGCGGGTACAGCGTCTACTACGAGAGCACCGTGCTGCGGGCGGGCGAGGAGGCCGCCGACCTGGTGGCGGGCGGCGTCGTCATCCTCTACGCCGACCCGATCCCGGACGCGCTGGAGAGCGTCAGCGTCGTGCACGGTCCGGCGAGGGGGCCGGAGCGGGAGATCCGGCCCGGTGACGTGCTGCTGTTCGGCGAGCAGCGCGTCGAGCTGGTCGCGGTGGGGGAGCGGGCGCACGAGAACCTGCGCACGCTCGGGCACATCGTCGTCTACCTCGACCCGGACGGCGGCACGTCGCTGCTGCCCGGTGCGGTGCACGCGAAGGGCGCGGTCGCGCTGCCCGCGGCGGGCACCCGCCTGGCCCTGGCCGGGAGCGCGGCATGACGTGGCAGGCGGCGGCGCTGCTGGTGGCGGGGTTCGTCGTCGCGGGCCTGCTGAGCTACCGCCAGCACCTGGCCTACCAGCGGGCGGTCAACGCGCTGGCCGCGCAGGAGAACCGCGGCGGCATGCTGCTGGTCAGCGGCCGGGCGAAGGGCAGGTTGCGCGGTGCCGTCGTGCTGCTGGTCATCGACCGCCGCCGGGGCACGGTCACCCGCGCGCAGGCGATGGAGGGCTCGTCGGTGTTCGCCCGGTTCCGGGAGCGACCGGACCTCACCGGCCCGGTGGCCGGGGCGGAGGAACGGGCGGGCTCCCGGCTGCTCGGCCGGGCCGTGCACGAGGCCCTCGGCATGGCGAGCCGCCTCAACGCGGGCGCCATCCGCCCCCACCCCACCTAACCCACCCCACCCGGCAGCAGTGAAGGCCACCTTGCGTGCGCTCAACGCACGCAAGGTGGCCTTCACTGCGTGCTCCCACGCGTGCCCCCCGCGTGCCGCCAAGGCCACTTTGGAAGGGAGTCTGGGTGGGGGTGCTTTTGCACATGTGTGCAGGGTGGCGGGCTTGTGTGCGCTTCCACGACCGTGCTACCAAGATAGTCACTGAAGTGCACACATGATGCACATATGTGCAGACGGAAGGTGTCGTGGGATGAGCTACGTCGATCGGCTGCGGGCGCGGGAACGGGAACGGGGCCGCCCCATCCGCGTGGGCCTCGTCGGTGCGGGCCAGATGGGCACCGGCTTCGTCGTCCAGGCCGGCCGCATCCCGGGAATGGTGGTCGCGGCCGTCGCGGACGTCGTGCCGGAACGCGGCCTCGCCGCGCTCGGCGCGGCGGGCGGCACCGACGGTGTCACCGGGGAGGACCCCAGTGAGCTCGCCGCCGCCATCGAGGCGGGCAGGCCGGTCGTCACCACCTCGGCCGCGACCCTCGCCGCGCTGCCGGTCGACGTGCTCGTCGACGCCACCGGCGTGCCGGAGGTCGGCGCCCAGGTGGCGTTCGCCGGGCTGCTCGCGGGCAAGGACGTGGCCACGCTCAACGTCGAGTGCGACGTCACCGTGGGGCTGGTGCTCGCCAACCTCGCCCGCCGGACGGGCCGGGTCTACACGGTGTGCCGCGGCGACGAGCCCGCCGAGTGCAAGGCGCTCGTCGACCACGTGCGGGACATCGGCTTCGAGGTCGTGTGCGCGGGCAAGGGCAAGAACAACCCGCTCGACCCCGCGGCCACCCCCGCCACGGTCGCCGACGAGGCCGCCGCGAAGGGCATGAACCCGCACATGCTCGCCAGCTTCGTCGACGGCTCGAAGACGATGATCGAGATGGCCGCCCTCGCCAACGGAGCAGGCCTCGCCGTGCCCTCCCGGGGAATGACCGGGCCGCACTGCACGGTCGAGGCGCTGGCGGAGACGTTCCGGCCCGCCGTCGACGGCGGCGTGCTGCCGTCGACGGGCGTGGTCGACTACTGCACCGGCCCGGTCGCGCCGGGTGTGTTCGTCATCGGCCGCAGTGAGAACCCCGTCGTGGTCGAGGAGATGGCCTACCTCGGCATGGGCAAGGGTCCCTACTACGCCTTCTACCGGCCCTACCATCTCGCCAGCGTGGAGGCGCCGCTCTCCGTCGCGGAGGCGGTGCTCGACCGGACGCCCAGCCTGGCGCCGCTGGCGTGGAACGCGGAGGTGCTCGCCGTCGCCAAGCGGGACCTCCGCGCGGGCGAGCGGGTGGACGGCATCGGCGGCGAGACCGTGTACGGGATCACCGAGAGCGCCGAGTACGCGCGGGCGGGCGACCACGTCCCGCTCGGGCTCGCCCCCGGCGCGCGGGTGCTGCGCGACGTACCCGAGGGCACCGCGCTGACCCGCGCCGACGTCGCGCTCGACGAGACCACCACCATCGCCGCCCTGCGCAGGCTCCAGGACCGCCTGCTGTCCGTGCCGGAGGTGAGCGGCGCGTGGACCTGACCAAGGACGCCGCCACGGCGCGGCACGCGCTTCGGACGATGTGGACGATCCGCCGCTTCGAGGAGGCCGTGGACGACCTGTTCGCCCGCGGGCTCATGCACGGCACGATGCACCTGTCGATCGGCCAGGAGGCGGTACCGGTCGGCGCCTGCCTCGCCCTGCGCGACGGCGACTACATCACCTCCACCCACCGCGGCCACGGGCACTGCATCGCCAAGGGCGCCCGGCTGGACGCGATGATGGCCGAACTGCTCGCCAAGGAGACCGGCTACTGCCGGGGCCGGGGCGGGTCCATGCACATCGCCGACGTCGCCACCGGCAACCTCGGCGCCAACGGCATCGTCGCGGGCGGCGTGCCGATCGCCACCGGCGCGGCGCTCTCCGTGCGCCTGCGCGGCGGTGACGCGGTGGCGGTCAGCTTCTTCGGCGACGGCGCGGTCAACGAGGGCGCCTGGCACGAGGGCGTGAACCTCGCGGCCGTGTGGCGGCTGCCCGTGGTGTTCGTCTGCGAGAACAACCAGTACGGCATGTCGATGCCCGCCACGCGGGCGGCCAGGGTGGACCGGCTCGCCGAGCGGGCCGCCGCCTACGGCATGCCCGGCGTGACCGTGGACGGCAACGATCCGCAGGCCGTGCACGACGCCGTCGCCGACGCCGTGCACCGCGCGCGGGCGGGACAGGGCCCCGCGCTCGTCGAGGCGCTCACCTACCGCTGGAAGGGACACTCGAAGAGCGACAAGAACCTCTACCGCACGCGCGACGAGATCGACGCCTGGCGCGAGCGCGACCCCATCGCCCGCTTCGAGCGCGCGGTGGCGGGCACGCTGTCCGAGCCGGAGATCGCCGACTGCCGCGAGCAGGCCGTCGCGGCGGTCCGCGCCGCCGTGCGCAGCGCCCACGCCGCGCCGGACGCCGACGCCGGTTCCCTCACCGACGCCGTCTACGCGGAGGGGGCCGCATGACCACCGCACCGGCGGCCCCCGGCACCCGCACGCTGACCTACGCGGACGCCGTGCGCGAGGCGCTCGCGCAGGCCATGACCGCCGACGAGCGGGTGTTCCTGCTGGGGGAGGACATCGGCACCTACGGCGGGGCGTTCGGCGTCACCGGCGACCTGGTCCACCGGTTCGGCGAGGAGCGGGTCCGCGACACCCCGATCAGCGAGCTCGGCATCGTGGGCGCCGCGGTCGGTGCCGCGCTGACCGGGATGCGGCCGGTCGTGGAGATCCAGTTCTCGGACTTCACCGCGCAGGCGATGGACCAGATCGTCAACCAGGCCGCCAAGATCCACTTCATGCTCGGCGGCGCCGCCACCGTGCCGCTCGTGCTGCGCGCGCCCGGCGGGTCCGGCACCGGGGCGGCGGCCCAGCACTCGCAGAGCCTGGAGGCGTGGTTCGCCCACGTACCCGGGCTGAAGGTGGTGATGCCGAGCACGCCCGCGGACGCCAAGGGCCTGCTGCTGGCGGCGATCGACGACCCCAACCCGGTGATCGTGCTCGAGCACAAGCTGCTCTACAAGGACAGCGGCCCGGTGCCGGAGGACGCCGCCCGCGTGCCGCTGGGCACCGCCGAGGTGCGACGTCCCGGAGCGGACCTCACCGTCGTGGCCACGGGCGTGATGGTGCCCCGCGCGCTGGCGGCCGCCGAACGGCTCGCCGGGGAGGGGATCAGTGCCGGGGTGGTGGATCCCCGCACGCTCCGGCCGCTGGACACCGAGACCATCCTGGACAGCGTCGTCGAGACGGGGCGGCTGCTGCTCGTCCAGGAGGCGCCGAAGACCTGCGGGTACGTCGCGGAGATCGCCGCGGCCGTCGCCGGGTCGCGGGCGTTCGGCCACCTGCGGGCGCCGGTGGGCAGGCTGTGCGGGCTCGACGTGCCGATCCCGTACGCGCCGCAACTCGAGCGTGCCGCCGTTCCCCAGGTGGAGGACATCGTCCGCGAGGCGAGGGACCTGGTGCGCCGATGGTGAGCAACCGGGTTCCGCTGGTCATGCCGAAGATGTCCATGACCATGACCGAGGGCGTCTTCCTCGCGTGGCGCAAGGCCGAGGGTGACCCGGTCCGCCAGGGCGAGGTGGTGTGCGAGGTGACCACCGACAAGGTCGACATGGAGGTGGAGGCCACCGTCGACGGCGTCCTCGCCGAACTCGTGGCCGCGCCCGAGGACGTGATCGCCGTCGGGGAGCCGATCGCGTACGTCGACTCCGAATCCGCCGGCCTGCTCGACGGCCTGCTGGACGGCCCCGCTCCGCCTGCCCCGGCCCCGTCACCGGAGCGGGAGCCGGAACAGGCCAGGGCCGCACCGCCGGAGCCCGCGGCGGCCGTACCTGAGCCGGGCCGGGTCGCGGCGGTGCCCGCCGCCCGCCTGCTGGCCGCCGAACGCGGCATCGACCTCGCCACCGTGCGGCCCACCGGCCCGTGGCAGACGATCCGGGTGTCCGATGTGGAGGGGCAGCGGCGCGGGAACGGGCGCGGCGTCGTCGCGCGGCTGGCCGAGGCGAGCGTGCGGATCCCGCAGGTCGTGGTGTACCGCGACCTCGACCTGGAGACCGCCGCCGCGCGGCGGGCGGGCCGCCCGTGGACGGCCGAGTTCCTCCGGGCGTTCGCGGCCGCGCTGCGCGGGCACCCCGAACTGAACGTGGCGTGGACGGACGGCACGGTCCGCGGGCACGAGCGCGTCGGGGTCGCGCTCGCGGTGGACACCCCGCGCGGGCCGAGGACTCCCGTGCTCACCGACCCCGACCTGCGGAGCCCGGACGCGCTCGCCGCCCTCGTCGCCGACGTCGCGCGGCGGGCGCACGCGGGCAGGCTCTCCCTCGCCGAGCTGTCGGCGCCCGCGGCCGCGACCGTGTCCGACCTCGGTGCCCTCGGCGTCCGTGCCTTCCAGGCGCTGCTGACCCCGCCGCAGGCCGCCGCGCTGGCCGTGGGCGCCGTCGAACCGGTGGTGGTGCCCGTGCCCGGGGGCATCGGCACCCGGCTGCGCTGCACCGTCGGCCTGACCGTCGACCACCGCATCGCCGACGGTGCCGCCGCCGCGCGGCTGCTCGGCACAGTGCAGCGGGTTCTCGACGCGGGAACCGTATGATCGCGCGGGTGGTGGACAGGAGATCGCGGCGGCGGGGACGCGCCGCGCGGACGCCGTACGCCGCCGGGGTGGTCCTCGCCAGCGGGGCGGGCACGCGGGTGGGCGCCGCGATGAACAAGGTCTACCTTCCGCTCGCCGGGCGGCGGCTCGTCTCCTGGTCGCTCGACGCGTTCGCCAGGGTGCCCGAGATCGGCGCGCTGGTGCTGGTCGCCCGCCCGCAGGACGCCGACCTCGTCGGCTGGGTGCTCGACCGGGAGGTGGAGGCGGAGGTCGAGGTCGTGCTCGGCGGGGAGACCCGGCAGGAGTCCGAGCTGAAGGCCCTGCGCCACCTGTCCGGCCGCATCGACGACGGCACGGTCGACGCCGTCCTGCTGCACGACGCCGCGCGGCCGCTGGTCAGCCCGTCGCTGATCGCGGGTGTGCTGCACTCGGCCCGGGAACACGGCGGCGCGATCCCCGGCCTGCCCGCCGAGGACATCGTCGCCGTCGGCCCCGGCGACCCCGCGTGCGGGACGTGGGCGCGGGAACCGATGATCCGGGCGCAGACACCGCAGGGCTTCCGGGCGGGCCCGCTGCTCGCCGCGTACGAGCAGGCGGTGCGGGAGGCCTTCCTCGGCACCGACACGGCGTCCTGCATGGAGCGGTTCTCCACGCTGCCGGTGCACTGGGTGCGCGGTGAGCAGCAGAACTTCAAGGTCACCTACCCGCACGACCTCGTGGTCGCGGAGCAGGTGCTCGCGGCGGCGGGCTACCAGACGTGAGGGCGGACATGATGGGGACTGTCGAGCACGCGACGCTGACCTGTCACCGGTGCGGCCGGGAAACCCGGCACGAGCTGGCCTACGCGGGCAGGCTGCTCGTCGTGACCACGTGCACCCGGTGCGGCAACGGCATCGGCCGCGACGTGCGCCGCCGCTACCTGGCCGACCTGCGGCAGCGGGTGGCGAGCAAGCCGGGCCGGATGCTGCGCCGGTTCCGCAGGCATCCGGTGGGCTTCACCACCTCCCTGCCGCGGACCACGGTGCTCAAGCCGTGGGAGCTGGTGGAGGAGATGCGGCTGGTGTGGAGCGCCGCCGCGGGCACCCGCGGGCGCGAGACCGGCGGGTGCCGCGGCGACCGGCACTGACCCGGGAAGGGGATCGGCCCGTCAGAGCACGGGGCTCTGCGTGTGCCTCGGGTCGTCCTCGACGATGCCGAGCAGCTCGGTGTCGATCGCGGTCATCAGGTCGGCGTCGAGCGTGACGCCCGCGGCCTTGACGTTCTCGTGCACCTGCTCGGGCCGGGACGCGCCGATGATCGCGGAGGCGACGTTCGGGTTCTGCAGCACCCAGGCGACGGCCAGCTGCGCGAGCGAGAGCCCGGCCTGGTCGGCCAGCGGCTGGAGCCGCTGCACCCGCTCCAGCACCTCGTCCCGCAGGAAGCGCTTGATGAAGTTCGCGCCACCCTTCTCGTCGGTCGCGCGCGAGCCCTCGGGCAGCGGCTCACCCGGCCGGTACTTGCCGGTGAGCACGCCCTGCGCGATCGGCGACCACACGATCTGGCTCAGGCCCTCCCGCTCGCAGGCGGGCACGACCTGCGCCTCGATGATCCGCCACAGCATGTTGTACTGCGGCTGGTTGGACACGAACGGGACGTTCAGCTCGCGGGCGAGCGCCGCACCCCGGGTGATCTGCTCGGCGTTCCACTCGGAGACGCCGATGTAGAGCACCTTGCCCTGCCGCACGAGGTCGGCGAACGCGAGCATGGTCTCCTCCAGCGGCACCGTGTGGTCGAACCGGTGCGCCTGGTAGAGGTCGATGTAGTCGGTCTGCAGCCGCTTCAGCGACGCGTGTGCCGACTCCATGATGTGCTTGCGGCCGAGGCCCTTGTCGTTCGGCCCGCCGGGACCGGTGGGCCAGAACACCTTGGTGAAGATCTCCAGGCTCTCCCTGCGCTGCCCGGCGAGCCCGCGGCCGAGGACCGACTCGGCCGCGGTGTTCGCGTACACGTCGGCGGTGTCGAAGGTCGTGATGCCGGCGTCGAGCGCCGCCTTGATGCAGGCGTGCGCCTGCTCCTCCTCCACCTGGGAGCCGTGGGTGAGCCAGTTGCCGTACGAGATCTCACTGACGGAAAGGCCGCTGCGGCCGAGACGACGAAACTCCATTCCCGCACCCTAACGTCAGATGCTTCGCCATGCTAACGACCTGGAGTGCGCTCCAGGTGGCACAGGACACGTCAGTCGATGGCCTGGCCCGGCTTCACGCGCGGCTTCGGCACCCGCAGCCTGCGGATCTGGCTGGCGCGCACGAAGGCGTACCAGCCGATCGAGAAGCCCTTGACCTCCTCGTTCGGGAACTTCTCCCGCACCTGCCGGGTGATGCGCCTGCCGTTGAGGAAGCCCTCCACCACCATGCCGAGCAGCAGCACGGTGGTCATCAGCGTCGCGTACTGCTGCACGGCGGGCACCGGGACCAGCAGCGACACGAACACCAGCACCGCCAGCGGCATGAACAGGCCGAGGATGTGCCGCCGGGAGTCCACGAGGTCCCGCACGTAGGCCTTGACCGGCCCGCGGTCGCGGGGGAGGAGGTATCGGTCGTCCCCCGCCATCATGCGCTCGCGCCGTTCCTTGGCCGCCGCGCGCCGCTCCTCCTTGCTCACCGGGTTCTGCTTGCGCAGCTCACGGTTGCGCCGGATCGCCTCCCGGGTGCTCCGGGGCGGCGGCGCGACCGGGCCGCGGCGCTTGCCCTCGGCCTCCCGGCGCTTCGGCGTCGCCCTGCCCTTGGCCGGCGTGTAACCGCGGGACGTGCGGCTCTCCCCGTTCGAATCGACCTCGACGGGCTCGGCCGTGGTGTCGGCCTCTTCGGTGGTGTTGCGGCGCAGGAACCTCACCGCACCAGGGTATTGCAGCGCTCACCACTGATGTTCAGCCGGTCGCAAGATGTGTCACCATGGTTGTCAGCGCCTCGGCGTGGGAACAGAACGGGTGCGGCTGGTGTTGACACTGGTCAGCACCGGCACCCGTGCACGAAACCGTGAGGGAGAGTCATGACGACCGCTGAGCAGACCGGCAACACCCAGGCCGACGCCGGCGAGGCCACACACGGCGTCACGTTGACCGACGCCGCGGCTGCCAAGGCGAAGGCACTGCTCGATCAAGAGGGCCGCGACGACATGCACCTGCGTATCGCCGTGCAGCCCGGTGGCTGCGCGGGTCTGCGGTACCAGCTGTTCTTCGACGAGCGCACGCTGGACGGCGACCTGTTCCGTGAGTTCAACGGGCTCCGGGTGGCCGTGGACCGGATGAGCGCGCCGTACGTCCAGGGCGCCGAGATCGACTTCGTCGACACCATCGAGAAGCAGGGCTTCACCATCGACAACCCGAACGCGGGCGGCTCCTGCGCCTGCGGCGACTCGTTCCACTGACCCGAAACGAGCATCAGGGGCCGTGATCGCCACCGATCACGGCCCCTGAGTCGTCTCCGGGGGCCTTCTCGCGCGTGGCCCCTCAGACGTACTCGTCGAGGTCGGCCACCTGGGCGTGACACGCCTCGTCGACCCGCCACGGGTGGGCAGGCTCCCGCGCGGTCCGCGGCCCGGGTGGCTGCGGGCGGGGGATGCCCGCGCAGTCGGCGATCAGTTCGGCCATGGTCTCGGGTTCGGTCACGGTGCGCACGGTCTCGAAAGTAGGCTCGTCGGCGTAGGCGCGACACCCTTACCGTTCGGTAGTCTCGGCCGGTGCGCCGGGACCACCCGGCCGGGGCACGACCAGCCTTTCGGTTCGCGCGCAGTCGAACTCCGATCCCAGGGAGACCCGGTGGCAGCCAGCGGACGCATCGCGGTGTGCGGCAGTATCGCGACCGACCATCTCATGCACTTTCCCGGCCGGTTCGCCGAGCAGTTCGTGCCTGAGCAGCTGCACCGCGTCTCGCTGAGCTTCCTCGCCGACGACCTGGTGGTCCGGCGCGGCGGCATCGGCGCCAACATCGCGTTCGGCCTCGGTGTGCTGGGGGCGGCTCCGGTGCTGGTGGGCGCCGTCGGCGAGGACTTCGCCGACTACCGGGCGTGGCTGGAGCGGCACGGGGTGGACACCTCCGGGGTGCACACCTCGGAGATCGCGCACACCGCCCGGTTCGTGTGCACCACCGACGACGACCTCTGCCAGATCGCGACCTTCTACGCGGGCGCGATGGCGGAGGCCCGCAACATCGAGCTCGCGCCCGTCGCGGCGCGGGCAGGTGGCCTCGACCTGGTCCTGATCGGCCCGGACGACCCCGAAGGCATGCTCCGGCACGCCGAGGAGTGCAGGCAGCGCGGCTACCGGTTCGCCGTGGATCCGTCCCAGCAGCTGGCCAGGATGGACGGCGCCGGTGTCCGCGCGTTCGTGGCGGGGGCATCGTACCTGTTCAGCAACGACTACGAGTGGGAGCTGCTGCTGCGCAAGACGGGCTGGTCGGAGGCGGACGTGCTGGCCGAGGTCGGCACCCGGATCACCACGCTCGGTGACAAGGGCGTCGAGATCGTCTCCGCGGACGGCTCGTCGTTGCAGGTCGGCGCGGTCCCCGAGACGACGAAGGCCGACCCGACCGGGGTCGGCGACGGGTTCCGGGCCGGGTTCCTCGCCGGCCTGCACTACGGGCTCGGCGTGGAGCGCTCCGCCCAGCTCGGCTCGCTGATCGCGGTGCTGGTCCTGGAGACCGTCGGGACGCAGGAGTGGACGTTCGAGCGCGAGGCCGCGCTCGACCGCTTCTCCGGCGCGTTCGGCCAGGCGGCGGCGGACGAGGTGGCCGCGGTCCTGCCCCGCTGACCGAGGCAGTGCGGGCAGTGCGGGCAGTGAATGGCACATCGCCTGCGCTGAACGCAGGCGATGTGCCCTTCACTGCCGTCGTCGCTCGCCGGGTGGGTCAGAGCTTGACCGGGTACTGGGGTTCCGGGATCTCGGGCTTGATGCGCTGCTCCACGAAGATGCCGTGCCACAGCATGAACACCAGCAGCGCCCACAGGCGCCTGCTGTGGTCGACGTGGCCGGCGCGGTGCTCGTCGAGCAGGCCCAGCACGGCCTGCTTGTCCAGCAGTTCCTCGGTCCGCGAGTCGTGGATGATGCCGCGTGCCCAGTCGTACATCTCGTCGCGCAGCCACAGCCGGATCGGCACGGGGAAGCCGAGCTTGCGCCGGTTCAGCACGTGGGCGGGCACGATCCCGTCCAGCGCGCGGCGCAGCGCGAACTTCGTGGTCTCCCGCGTGATCTTCTGGTCGAGCGGGATGCCCGCCGCCACGCGGAACACCTCCGGGTCGAGGAACGGCACCCGCAGCTCCAGCGAGTTGGCCATCGTCATCTTGTCGGCCTTGACCAGGATGTCGCCGCGCAGCCAGGTGAACAGGTCGACGTGCTGCATCCGCGCCACCGGGTCCCACGCCGCCGACGTCTCGTACCACGGCCCGGTCACGTCCTGGTGGCCGACGCCCTCGGTGAACGTCCGGAGCACGCCGCGCAGCTGGTCGTCGCGGAAGATCCGGGCGTTGCCGTAGTAGCGCTCCTCCAGCGGCAGCGCGCCGCGGCGCAGCAGGTCCTTGCCGCGGGTGCCCTCCGGGATCCGCGCCGAGAGCCTGCCGAGCAACCTGCGCACCCCGCCGGGCACCTTCTCGAACGGCGCCAGGGACAGCGGCTCCCGGTAGATCGTGTACCCGCCGAACAGCTCGTCGGAGCCCTCGCCGGAGAGCACGACCTTCACGTGCTTGCGGGCCTCGCGGGCGATGAACCACAGCGGCACCAGCGCCGGGTCGGCGACGGGGTCGTCCAGGTACCAGACGATGAGCGGAAGTGTGTCCATCATCTCGTCGGCGGACACCGTGCGCACCACGTGCTTGACGCCGATCGCCGCCGCGGACTCCGCGGCCACGTCGACCTCCGAGTAGCCCTCCCGCTCGAAGCCGGTGGTGAACGTGATCAGGTTCGGGTTGTGCTCCTTGGCCAGCGCGGCGATCGCGGTGGAGTCGATGCCGCCGGACAGGAACGCGCCCACGGTGACGTCCGCGCGCATGTGCTTGGCCACCGAGTCGCGCATGACCTCCGCGATCTCCTCGTGCAGCGCCGCCACCTGCGCCGGGCCGGACACGGGCCGCGCGCGGAACTCGGGCGCGAAGTACCGCTCGGTCTTCACGTCCCCGCCCGGCGCGACGGTGAACGACGTGCCCGACTCGATCCGCCGGATGCCCGCGTGCAGCGACTCTGGTTCCGGCACGTACTGCAGCACCAGATAGTGCTGCAGGGCGGTGCGGTCCAGCCGCTCGGCCACGCCCAGGGTCTCCGCCAGCTCCAGCAGGCTCTTCTTCTCGCTGGCGAAGGCCACGCCGCCGGGACCGGCCGAGTAGTAGAGCGGCTTGATGCCGAACGGGTCACGCGCCCCGAACACGACCTTGCGCTCGGAGTCCCAGATCAGGAACGCGAACATGCCGCGCAGCCTGCCCACGGCGGCCGGCCCGAGGTGGTGGTAGGCGGCGACGATCGCCTCGGTGTCGCCCGCTGTGTCGAACGTCGCACCGTGCTCGCCGGCCAGCTCCTCGCGCAGCTCGAGGTAGTTGTAGATCTCACCGTTGAAGTTGATGGTGTAGCGCCGGGGGTTCTCCGGAGGACCCCAGGTCAGCGGCTGGTGCGAGTGCTCGACGTCGATGATCGCGAGCCGGTTGAAGCCGTAGACCACCTCGGCCTCGGCCCAGGTGTCCGTCTCGTCGGGGCCGCGGTGCCGCTGGCAGCGCAGCGCCCGGCCGACCGCGTCCCGCGCCTTCTCCGCGTCGTTCTCGCTGGCACAGACCAGTCCAAGCAGGCCGCACACGCGTCTTCACACACCTCAGGTTGCTCGTGGCCGACGTTCGAAGCCGCAAGTATGCCCGTCGCGCCGGGGGCCCCCGGGTGCTGGGTCGGACACCCCTTGGACAGCAGAGCAGGACAACTCGGTTAGGCTCCGGCTGTCGGAAAGATCGGGCGAGGAGGCATCGCGCTGTGGGCGTTGCAGAGCGCACCCGGGCAACGCGGCCGTTGCGGGCCGTCAAGGTTGCCGCGCTCGCCGGGCTGGTCGCCGTCCTGGCGACGGGGTGCTCGGGCGAGGAAGTACTGCGGTTCGGCTGGCCGGAGGGTGTCACACCGGAAGCGGATCGCATGCGGGTGCTGTGGACCTGGTCGGTCATCGCGGCCCTGGTCGTCGGCGTCATCGTCTGGGGCCTGATCTTCTGGGCCGTCGCCTTCCACCGGAAGAAGAAGCACGAGACCGAGCCGCTGCCCCGCCAGTTCCAGTACAACGTGCCGCTGGAGCTGTTCACGGTTGTCGTGCCGGTGATCATGGTGTGCGTCCTGTTCTTCTTCACCGCCACCACCGAGAGCGTCGTACTCGACGAGCAGGAGGACCCCGACGTCACGGTCGACGTGACGGCCTTCCAGTGGAACTGGGAGTTCCAGTACCCGGACACGCGGACCGCGGACGGGGGGCCGGTGAGCACGGTCGGCAGCTCGACCGAGATCCCGCTGCTGGTGCTGCCCACCGACCGGGTGATCCAGTACAACCTGCGCTCGACCGACGTCATCCACTCGTTCTGGGTGCCCGAGTTCAACTTCAAGCGGGACGTCTTCCCGTACCCGGAGAAGAACAACCAGGACAACACCTTCCAGAACACGATCGACCAGGAAGGCTCGTTCGTCGGCCGGTGCGCCGAGCTGTGCGGCACCTACCACGCCATGATGAACTTCGAGGTGCGGGCGCTGTCCCCGGACAGGTACGACCGGTACATCGAGCTGCGCACGCGGGTGAACCCGGAGACCGGGGTGCCCTACTCCGCGTCCGAGGCGCTGGCGATCATGCAGGACGAGGGCTGCGGCGAGCTGTGCAGCCCGCGCGCCGTCACCACGGAGCCGTTCGCCACCAGCCGTACGCTGCGCACCGCCTCCGGCTAGCGCGGCGCACCCCGAGCGAATCCCCAGTGAGTCAGTGACAGTAGTGAGGACGGGTCCATGAAGGTCGAAGCCCGGGTTTTCGACATCGTCACGGTCTTTGCCTTCCTCGTAGCGGCGGTCTACGGGGTGATGACCGGGTACATGACCGAGGACGGCGTGGAGCCGATCGGCACGGTCGCGCTGTTGCTCACCGGTGGCCTGGCGCTCATCGTCGGCAGCTACTTCCGGTTCATCGCGCGCCGTATCGAGCCCAGGCCCGAGGACACCGAGGACGCCGAGATCAGCGACGGCGCCGGTGAGCTGGGCTTCTTCAGCCCCGGCAGCTACTGGCCGGTCGGTCTCGCCGCGTCGGCCGCGATCGCGGGTGTCGCGCTCGCGTTCTTCCAGATCTGGCTGCTGATCATGGCCGTCGTCGCCCTGCTGATCACCATCGGCGGCCTGGTCTTCGAGTACCACACCGGGCCTTCCCACCACTGACCGGACCGGGACGCGGAACCGGGCGTTCACCGGCGCCGGGGCGTCATGGCGGCGAGCAGCACCGCCACCATGCCGGCACCTTCGGCGACCGTGGGCCGGTGCCCGTACGCGAGGACGTCGACCACCACCGCGACCACGGGGTAGAGGTAGGACACCAGCGCCACCGTGCCGGTCGGCAGCCTGCCGATGCTGCTGTACATCAGCACGTACATCAGTGCCGTGTGGACCGTGCCCAGCAGCGCCAGCCAGAGCAGCCCGCCCGCCGAGGCGGGCAGCGGCGTGACCGCCAGCGCCGGGGCCAGCAGCACCGCGCCCAGTGACAGCTGCCCCGCGGCCAGCACGTGCGGCGGGACGTGCGCGAGCCGTTTCGCGACCAGGGACGCACCCGCGTAGAGGACGGCGGCGCCGAGTGCGAGAGCGATCCCGCCCAGCCGCACCGGCTCCCCTCCGGTGCCGTGCGCGCCCAGCGAGATCAACGCCACTCCGCCGAACGCCACCACCGCCCGCGCCAGGTGGCTCCGGGTGACCTTCTCCCGCAGCAGCACGGCGGCGAGACCGACGAGCAGCAGCGGCTGGGTGTGGTACACGACCGTGCTCACGGAGAGGGACGACAGCGCGTACGACGCGAACAGCAGCACCCAGTTGCCGACCAGCAGGACTCCACCCAGTGCGGCCAGCCCGAGCTCCCGCCTGGTCAGCGCGGCCGGCCGGGCCCGGCCCAGCCGCCCGCGGGCGAGGCCCCACAGCACCAGCAGGAGGCCGCCCACCAGGCAGCGGGCGAACGCCACCGCGGACGCCGCGGCTCCGCTCTCCACGACGACCGCGCCGATCGTGCCGGACAGCGCCATCGCCGCCGTCCACCGGGCCAGTGCCGCGCGGTCGACCGGTGCGGGGGAGCCCTCCGGGTGGACCGTGACCGGCGCGGTGGGCGTGGAGGGCGGTGGAGGCGTGGGCGTCATGAGCACAGCGTCCGCCGCGCGGACGGTCCCGACGAGTGGCAGAAGTGACACGGACCGCAAAAGATGTGACAGCATCACCGGATGCGGGTGGAACGGGTCGCGGTGGTCGTGGCCGACGAGGTGTCACCGTTCGAACTCGGCGTGGCGTGCGAGGTCTTCGGGACCGACCGCTCCGCGGACGGCATGCCCGGCTGGGAGTTCGCGGTGTGCTCGCCCGGCGGCGCACCGGTGCGGAGCTGGTCGGGTTTCGCCGTCGGCGGTCTGTCCACGCTGGACGTGGCGGGGGCGGCGGACCTGCTCGTGGTGCCGACGTGCGCGCCCCGTGGCGCGCCGCCGCCGGAGCCGGTGCTCGACGTGCTGCGCGCCGCGGCCGGGCGTGGCGCCTGGGTGGCCGGCTTCTGCGCGGGGGTGTTCTCGCTGGGGTACGCGGGCCTGCTCGACGGCAGGCGCTGCACGGTGCACTGGGTCTACGAGCGTGAGTTCCGGCGGCGTTTCCCGGCCGCGGCGGTCGACTCGCAGGCGCTGTACGCGGAGGACCGGGGCGTGTTCACGAGCGCGGGCACCGTCGCCGCGGTGGACCTCTGCCTGCATCTGGTGCGCAGGTTGCGCGGGGTCGCGGCGGCCACCGCGCTGGCGCGCCGGATGGTCGCGGCGCCGCACCGCGCGGGCGGGCAGGCGCAGTTCGTCGAGGCGCCCGTGCCCGCCTCCGCCGCGCCGGACGACGCCGTGGTGGCCGAGGTGCTCGAGTGGATCGAGCGGAGGCTGGACCAGCCGGTGAGCGTCGCGGAGCTCGCCAGGCGTGCCGGGCTGGGCCAGCGGACGTTCCTCCGCCGGTTCGCCGTCGCGACGGGGACCACGCCGCACCGGTGGCTCACCGAGCGCAGGCTGGACCGGGCCCAGGGCCTGCTGGAGGACGGCGCGCTCTCCGTGGAGGACATCGCGCGGACGTGCGGCTACGCGTCGGCGGCCGCGCTGCGGCACCAGTTCACGCGGCTGCGGGGAACGTCACCCAGCGCCTACCGGAGAGCCTTCGCGGGTACCTGACGGGGTTCAGCGGAACGTCGTCCAGCGGTCCAGCAGGCTGGCGGCGGCGCCGCTGTCGACGGCCGTCGTGGCCAGCCGGAGGCCGCCCCGCAGATCGGCCACCAGGTCGCCGGAGAAACCCGTGAACGCGGCCAGCGCCCCCGCCGCGTTGAGCAGCACGGCGTCCCGCACCGGGCCGGGAGCGCCCGCGACGAGGGAGCGCACGACCTCGGCGTTGGCCGCCGCGTCCCCGCCCCGCAGGTCGTCGGCGGTGCCGGGGGCCACGCCGAGCGCCGCCGGGTCGATCGTCTCCCGGCGCACCTCGCCGCCGGAGACGACCCACGCGGTCGTGGTGGTCGTGGTGGTGATCTCGTCGAGACCGTCGTCCCCGCGGACCAGCAGCACGCTCGCCCCGCGCCGCGCGAACACCTCCGCGAGGACCCGCGTCTTGTCCTGGTAGGCGCAGCCGATCAGGGCCGCACCGGGCTGCGCCGGGTTGGTGAGCGGGCCGAGCAGGTTGAACGTCGTCGGCACGCCCAGTTCCCGCCGGGGCGGGCCGGTGTGCCGGTACGCGGGGTGGAACGCGGGCGCGAAGCAGAAGCCGATGCCGACCTCCTCGACGCAGCGCCGCACGTCCTCGGGGGTCGATTCGATGGTGACGCCGAGCGCCTCCAGCACGTCGGCCGCGCCCGACTTCGACGAGGCGGCCCGGTTGCCGTGCTTGACCACCGGCGCCCCGGCGGCCGCGACCACGAGCGCGGTCATCGTCGAGATGTTGACCGAGCCGGACCGGTCGCCGCCGGTGCCGACGATGTCCACCGCGCGCAGGTCGCCGAGGTCGACGCGGCGCGCGTGCGCCAGCATCGCCTCCGCCATGCCCGCGATCTCGGCGGCCGTCTCGCCCTTGGCCCGCAGCGCGACGGCGAAGCCCGCGATCTGCGCCGGGGTGGCGGCCCCGGACATCACCTGGTCCATCGCCCAGGCGGTGTCCGCCTCCGAGAGGTCCGTGCCCGCGATGAGCTGCTGCAGCAGGGTCGGCCAGGTGTGGGTGTCCGCCATGTTCACCCGCCGACGACGGGCACGCGCCGCCTGCGCAGCACGTCGGCGACGGTCTCGGCCGCGGTCAGCGGGTCGAGCGGGTGCACCAGCACCGCGTCGGCCTGCGACCACGTCGCCAGCCACCGGTCGTCCTTGCGCCGGACCGCCACCACGATCGGCGGGCACTCGGTGATCTCGTTCTTGAGCTGCCTGCACAGGCCCATGCCGCCGGTCGGCTGGGCCTCGCCGTCGAGGATCGCGAGGTCGACCGTGCCCGCGTCCATCTCGGTGATGACCTCCGCCACGGTGGCGGCTTCCACGTAGGAGACACGGCCGATGTCGGTGGCGGGCCTGCGGCCCACCGCGTTGACGATCGACTCCCGTACCTCGGGCCGGTGGCTGAAAACCAGGATGCTCATCGCCTGCTCGGTCATGGTGACGCGTCCTCCGGGCCCTCGGTGGTGGTGGCTGGGTGCATGCTATCCGGCAACCACCGCCCTCACCCAGGGGGTTGCAGCGCGTCCCAGCCCAGCGCGTCCCCGCCGAGACGCTGCGCCAGCCCCGCCATCCGGGCGCGTTCCCGCGCGCAGAGCAGGGCGTCCAGCCGGTCCGCCCGCAGCGCGTGCACGCGGATCCGGTCGCCCTCCCGGCCCGCCTCCCGCACGTCCCAGCCGTCGGGCGCCAGCAGCGCGGTCGCCTCCGGGACGCGGTCCGCGGGCAGCAGCAGGTGGTGCCGCAGCACGGCGGGCCTGCCGGGGCTCCACGCGGACGCGCGCGCCAGCGCCGCCGAGTCCGCCTCGCCGACGGCGAAGGACTCCGCGACCACGGTCAGGCCGGGGTCGTCGAGGTCCGGCGTGACCTCCCCGCGCGGTCCCCGGCCCCGCCGGAACCGGTGCCACCAGCGGTTCCCTTCGCGCCGTCGTCGCTGCTCACGCATGTGATCACGCCCTTCCACGACTCACCGTAGGACCCGACCTGCGCCGCCCCTCCGGGGGAAGACATAATGCGACTCGTGACAACGGCAGCTCCCACCATCAGCCAGCGCGTGCACTCGCTGAACCGGCCCAACATGGTCAGCGTGGGCACGATCGTGTGGCTGTCCAGCGAGCTCATGTTCTTCGCTGGGCTGTTCGCGATGTTCTTCACGGTCAAGGCGCAGAACGACACGGGTGTCTGGCCCCCGATCCTGGAGTCGACCGGGGAGCCCATCCACCTGGACATCCCGTACGCGCTGCCGTTCACGATCATCCTGGTGGCGTCGTCGTTCACCTGCCAGTTCGGCGTGTTCGCGGCCGAGCGCGGTGACGTGTACGGCCTGCGCCGCTGGTACCTGATCACCCTGCTGATGGGCACGGTCTTCGTCGCGGGCCAGGGCTACGAGTACCTGAACCTCATCGCGGAGGGTGTGACGATTCCCTCAGGGGCCTACGGGACGGTGTTCTACCTCACCACCGGGTTCCACGGACTGCACGTCATCGGCGGTCTCGTCGCCTTCGTCTACCTGCTCATCCGGACCCGGCTGAGCAAGTTCACCCCGGCGCAGGCGACCTCGGCGATCGTCGTCTCCTACTACTGGCACTTCGTCGACATCGTGTGGATCGGCCTGTTCGCGGTGATCTACATCCTGCCGTGACCGGGAGACCGGTACCGCCGTCCGCCATCGGCCGAACTGACAGCAAGGGTTGCCGCAGAAGATGACCACCAGCAAGAACTCCGACACCGCCTCCGCGCGGCGGGCCGGTCGCCGCTCGAAGTTCCGGCGGCGGGTCGCCGGCCTGCTCGCTCTCGGGCTGGCGCTGCTGAGCGCAGGCGCCCTGTACGCCGTGTTCGCGCCGGAACCGCAGACCGCGCAGGCCCAGGTGGATCCCGCCCTGCTGCGCAAGGGCGAGCAGATCTACAACAACACGTGCATCACCTGCCACGGGGAGAACCTGCAGGGCGTCGAGGGACGCGGGCCCAGCCTCATCGGCATCGGCGAGGCGGCCGTGTACTTCCAGACCTCGACCGGCCGCATGCCGATGGTGCGCCAAGAGGCGCAGGCCCACCGCAAGCCCGTGAAGCTCACGCCCGAGGAGATCGACGCGCTGGGCGCCTACGTGCAGGCCCACGGCGGCGGCCCGCAGCGGCCGCCGGAGAGCGGTGAGGAGCTGATCGGCTCCAACCCCGCGCGCGGGGCCACGTTGTTCCGGCTCAACTGCGCCTCCTGCCACAACTTCACCGGCCAGGGCGGCGCGCTGTCCTCGGGCAAGTTCGCGCCGCACCTCGCGCCCGCCAACGAGGAGCAGCTCTACACCGCGATGCTCACCGGGCCGCAGAACATGCCGAAGTTCTCCGACCGGCAGCTCACCCCGGACGAGAAGAAGGACATCATCGCCTACGTCAAGTCCGTCTCGGACGGCAGCAACTCCCCGGGCGGCAACCCGCTCGGCGGGCTGGGGCCTGCTTCCGAGGGCGTCATCGCGTGGGTCGTGGGGATCGGCGCGCTGATCGGCGTCACCCTGTGGATTGGATCGAGGGCATAGGCACATGAGTAGCGGCAACGAGCCAGGAGCAACCCCGCCGCCCAGCGACGCGGAGCTCGAGAGGATGGACCGGGACGCGCTGGTCCGCCTCGGCACCAGCCTCGACGGGGTGGAGATCGTCAACTACCCCGAGCCGTGGCCGGTCAAGGGGACGCGCGCGGAGAAGCGCGCCGAGCGGGCTGTCGCCCTGTCGTTCCTCATCTCGGCGCTCGCCGGGGTGGGATTCGTGGTCGCGCTGATCTGGTGGCCGTGGCGGTACCAGCCGCCGTCCAACCAGGACGCGCACTTCCTGTACAGCCTGTACACCCCGCTGCTCGGCATCACCCTGGGTGTCTCGATCCTCGCGCTGGCGACGGGTGTGCTGCTGTACACCAAGCGGTTCATCCCCGACGAGCTCGCCATCCAGCAGCGCGACGACAACATGGGTCAGGGCTCGGCCGAGCTCCACCGCAAGACGATCCTCGCCCAGCTCGCCGACGCGGGGAACCGCAGCACGTTCGCCCGCCGGTCGGCGATCAAGCGGAGCCTCGGGCTGAGCGCGGGCATGCTCGGCCTCGGCACGGTGGCGCTGCCGGTCGCCTCCCTCATCAAGGACCCCTGGGACCAGACGGACACCAAGGAATCGCTCTGGCACACCGGCTGGCAGCAGCAGTTCCCCGGTGAGATCGTCTACCTGCGCCGCAACACCGGTATCCCGGACGAGATCTCGCTGGTGCGCCCCGAGGACCTGGACGCGGGCGGCATGGAGACCGTGTTCCCGTTCCGGGAGTCCGAGCGTGGCAACCACGAGGCACTGCTGCACGCGCTGCGCCGGGCGGACAACCCGGTCCTGCTGATCCGCCTGCGCCCCGAGGACGCCGATCGGGTCGTCAAGCGCCAGGGCCAGGAGGACTTCAACTTCGGCGACTACTACGCCTTCTCCAAGATCTGCACGCACGTCGGCTGCCCGGCGTCGCTGTACGAGCAGCGCACCAACCGGCTGCTGTGCCCGTGCCACCAGTCGCAGTTCGATGTCCTGCAGTACGCCAAGCCGGTCTTCGGGCCCGCCACGCGAGCCCTCCCTCAGCTGCCCATCACGGTGCATACTGACGGGTACTTGATCGCCCGGCACGACTTCATCGAGGCCATCGGTCCAGGTTTCTGGGAGCGCCCGTCATGAGTTCACTCACCACACCGACCAAGGGGTCCAGCTTCCTGGAGAAGCAGGCCGGTCGCGCCGCCACGGACATGGACCAGCGCTACCGCGTGGCGAAGGGCCTGCGGCACCAGCTGAACAAGGTCTTCCCGACCCACTGGTCCTTCCTGCTCGGTGAGATCGCGCTCTACAGCTTCATCATCCTGATCCTGTCGGGCGTCTACCTCACGCTGTTCTTCGACCCCTCGATGGAGGAGGTCATCTACACCGGGCCGTACGAGAACCTCAACGGCGTGCCCATGTCGCGGGCCTTCGAGAGCACGCTGGAGATCTCGTTCGAGGTGCGCGGCGGGTTGTTCGTCCGGCAGGTGCACCACTGGGCGGCGCTGATCTTCGTCGCGGCGATGTTCGTGCACATGTTCCGGGTGTTCTTCACCGGGGCGTTCCGCCGTCCCCGTGAGGCCAACTGGGTCATCGGCGCGCTGCTGCTGATCCTGGGCATGTTCGAGGGCTTCTTCGGCTACTCGCTGCCGGACGACCTGCTCTCCGGCACCGGTATCCGCGCGACGCTGTCGGGCATCACGCTGTCGGTCCCGGTCATCGGCACGTGGGCGCACTGGGCGCTGTTCGGCGGTGAGTTCCCCGGCATGGTCATCGTGCCGCGGATGTACGTCCTGCACGTGCTTCTCATCCCGGGCATCATGCTCGCGCTCGTCGCCGTGCACCTCGCGCTGGTGTGGTACCAGAAGCACACCCAGTTCCCGGGCGTGCGGCGCAAGGAGACCAACGTCGTCGGCGTGCGCATCATGCCGGTGTTCGCCCTCAAGGGCGGTGCGTTCTTCGCGCTCGTCACCGGCGTGATCGCCCTGATGTCGGGGTTGTTCCAGATCAACGCGGTGTGGAACCTCGGCCCGTACGTCGCGTCGATGGTGTCCGCGGGATCCCAGCCCGACTGGTATCTGGCGTGGGCCGATGGCATCCTCCGTATCTGGCCTGCCTGGGAGCTCTACCTAGGTGACTACACCGTGCCTCCGGTGTTCTTCGCCGGGGCGATCGGTATGGGTGTGCTGTTCACGGTGCTCATCGCGTACCCGTTCATCGAACGGAAGCTGTCGAAGGACACCGCGCACCACAACCTGCTGCAGCGACCCCGGGACGCACCGGTGCGGACCGGCCTCGGTGTCATGGCCATCACGTTCTTCATGGTCATCGAGGCGTCCGGGTTCAACGACATCATCGCGTTCGCGTTCGACATCTCGCTGAACGCGACCACGTGGGCAGGCCGGATCGGGGTGCTGTTGCTGCCCCCGCTGGCGTACTACATCACCTACCGGATCTGCCTCGGCCTGCAGCGGTCCGACCGCGAGGTGCTGGAACACGGTGTGGAGACCGGCATCATCAAGCGCCTCCCGCACGGCGAGTTCATCGAGCTGCACCAGCCGCTCGGCCCGGTCGACGACCACGGCCACGCGGTGCCGCTGGAGTACCAGGGCGCGCCGGTGCCGAAGAAGATGAACAAGCTGGGTTCGGCGGGCAAGCCGGTGCCGGGCACGCTCATCACGCCGGACCCGGCCGAGGAGGTCGCGGCGCTGGAGCGGGCAGGCGGCGCCGAGCATGACTACCCCGGCGGCCAGCTCGAGGCCCCGCAGCCCGAGGAGGCGCAGCCGGAGCACGCGGAACGCTGATTCCGCGCTCGCAGCCCGGAGGCAGTGAAGGCCACCCTGAGTGCGTTGAACGCAGTCGGGGTGGCCTTCACTGCGCGGCGCGGGTGCGGCTCGCTCAGTCGCCTTCCACCCCGATGGCGAACGCGGACTCGGTGTCGGCGCTGGAGTAGGAGCGGAACGCGATGTGGGTGTCGGTGTCGAGCACGCCGGGCACCTTGCCGATCCGCGCCGGGATCAGGTCCGCCAGCTCCTCGTGCGCGGCGACGCGCACGATCGCGATGAGATCGACGTCGCCCGCGCAGGAGTACACCTCGGACACGCCCTCGATGTCCGCGATCGCCTGCGCGGTCTCGGGGATGGTGTCCGCGGCGGCATGAATCAGGACGATCGCGGTGATCACCGGCTGGCCTCCTCGAAGCTGGTTCCGTACGACGTCGTGATCGTAGCCCGCGGCGCCGCTCAGCCCACGGTCTCCAGCGCCTCCAGCGCTTCCGCCGTCGCCACCCGGTCCAGCCACGGCCGCCAGCCGCCCGCCCCGCGCGCGGGTTCGGCCCAGGGCCGCGCCGTGCGGACCAGCCGCACCCCGGGCCGCACCAGCCAGCGCAGCAGGATGCCCACCTCCTCCGGGTTCGCGCCATGCAGCGGCCCCGCATCCGGAAGTACGGTCTCCGCCGACGCCACCAGCGCGTCCACCACCGGCATCGGGGGCACCCCGCGCCGCGCCACGCCCGCCGACGCGAGCCTGCCGTGCCGGATCACGGCGAACTCCCAGCCGCCGCTCCCGTCCGGGGCCGCGGCCACCAGTTCGGGGATCGCGGCCAGCGCGGCCAGCCGGTGCCCCCGCTCGACCGCGCGCACCAGCACGGCCAGTTGGTCGCGCCGTCGTGCCGCCTGCTCGAAGTGCTCGGCCTCGGCGAGGTCGTCCAGCTGCCGCTGGGCCAGCCGCAGCGCGGAGTCACCCCGGCCCGCCTGGAGCTCGGTGACCGTCGCCACCGAGGGCGCGTACTCGGCGGTCGTCTGCCTGCCCGCGCACGGCGCGCCGCACCGGCCCAGCTCCGCGAGCGCGCACGGCCGCGCGTCCGCGCCCTCCGCCGGGATCCGCAGCGTGCACGTGCGCAGCCCGGCCGCGCCCGCGAGGGTGTCCGCCGCCAGCTTCGCCGCCGCCTGCGAGCGGAACGGGCCCAGTGCGCCGTCCCGGGGCGCCCGCACCACCGACAGCCGGGGGAACGGCTCGTCGGTGAGCACCACCCACCACGCCTTGCGCGGGTTCTTCGAGCGGCGGTTGTAGGCGGGGCGGTGGGCTGCCAGCAGCCGCAGCTCGCGGACCTCGGCCTCGAGCGCGTGCGCGCACTCGAGCCCGTCCACCCGCTCGGCCAGCGCCACCATCTCCCGCATGCGGCCGCGGTGCTCCGACCCGGTGAAGTACTGCCGCGCCCGCCGCCGCAGGTTCCGCGCCGTGCCGACGTAGAGGACCTCGTCGTTCGGGCCCCGGAACAGGTAGACACCGGGCCGCTCGGGCAGGTGCGCCGCCAGCCCGCGCTTGCGGCGCTGCTGCGGCGTCACGTCCGGCAGGTAGTCGAGCAGTTCCTCCAGCGAGTGCACGCCGAGCGGTCCGACCCGTTCGAGGAGGGCGTGCAGCACGTCGACGGTGGCGCGGGCGTCGTCGAGCGCCCGGTGCGTCGGCTCGGTGCGGGCGCCAAGGAGCCGGGCGAGCGCCGAGAGCCGGAAGCTGTGCGTGTCCTGCCGGGCGAGCACGCGGCGGGCCAGCCGCAGCGTGCACACCACCGGTGTCCTCGGCCACGCGTAGCCGTGCGCCCGGCACGCCGCGCGCAGGTACCCGGTGTCGAACCCGGCGTTGTGCGCGACCAGCACCGAGCCCGCCGCGAACTCCAGGAACGCGGGCAGCACCCGCTCGACGCGCGGCGCGTCCGACACCATCGCGCCGGTGATGCCGGTGAGCGCCACGATCTGCGGCGGGATGGGCCCGCCGGGGTCGACCAGGGTCGCGAACTCGCCGAGCACCTCACCGCCCCTGACCTTCACCGCCCCGATCTCGGTGATGCCCTCCCCACCCGGCGGCGCCCCGGTCGTCTCCAGGTCGACGACGACGAACGTGGTGTCCCGCAACGGAGTGCCGAGTTCGTCGAACGCGAGCTGCGACGGCGAATCCATGATCGGCACAGTAGGTTCCGCCACCGACAATCTTCGCCCGCGGTTCACCGCCGCGTCGCCCGGTCGGTGCCTGTGCCCGCGAGGATCAGCGCCGCACGGTAACCCGGAACACGGTCGGAGGGTCCCATGTTACGTCGGGTGATGACACTCGCACTCGCGCTCGCCGGCATTCTGGCGAGCCTGGTCCCGGCGGCGTCGGCGGAGCACGGCGCGCGGGTACTGGCCACGCTGTCGTTCAACATCCACCACGCGGAGGGCACCGACGGCGTGCTCGACCTCGACCGGATCGCCGGGGTGATCCGCGCGTCGCGGGCGGACGTGGTGGCCCTGCAGGAGGTCGACCGGCACTACTCCGGCCGCAGCGAGTGGGTGGACCAGGCGGGCGAGCTGGCCCGGCGGCTGGACCTGCACGTGGTGTTCGGCGCCAACATCGACCGCGACCCGCCCGCCGAGGGCAGGCCGCGAGTCCAGTACGGCACCGCGATCCTGTCCCGCCACCCGATCGTCGACTGGGACAACACCTACCTGTACCGCTCGCCGGGACAGGAGCAGCGCGGTCTGCTGCATGCCGAGCTCGACGTGCACGGCGTCCCCGTGCACGTCTACAACACCCACCTCGCCGCCAGCTCCGCGCTCGACCGCCGCCACCAGACCGCGGAGATCGTCGAGCTGATCGGTGACACGCGCCGGGCGGTGCTGCTGGGCGACATCAACGCGCTGCCGGACGCGCCCGAGGTCGCCACGCTCTCCTCGGCGCTCACCGACGTCTGGCCGGTGTCCGGCCGGGGAGACGGCGCCACCTACCCGGCCGAGGACCCGGACCGGCGGATCGACTACGTGTTCACCGGGCCCGCGGTGCGGCCGCTGGTGAGCCGGGTGCAGCTGACCGACCCGGCCGCGTCCGACCACCTGCCGTTGTTCAGCAGGGTCCTGGTCAGCGCTCGCGGGTGAGCTGGGCGTCCCGAGGGGGACACGGCGCGGCCGGGGAACCTAAGCTGGACGGATGCTTCCCTCCGCGCACCCGGACCGGCCCGGCGACGAGTCGCCGGGCCCGGGTTCCGGCGTGCCCGGAACCAGCGCCGACGGCACCGACGGCACCGACGGCCAGGGCGGCTCGGGGGAGGACCGCGCGACCGACTGGACCGGCCTGCCCGAGCCCGTGCGCGAGCGCATCGCCGAGCTGGCCGCCTCCGCGCTGGGCAAGCTGCCGCCCGACGACGTGCCGCGCCAGCTGCGCCCGGTGGCCCGGTTCGCCCCGGCGAAACGGGCCAGGCTGGGTGCGCCCGCGCTGCTGACCGGGCTGCGCGACTCGGCGCGCTTCCGTACCGCGGTGCTGGAATGGCTGCGGGAACACCGCCAGGACGCACTCGACCCGAACGCGCCCGACTCGGTCGCGGCCGCCGCGGCGGCCGTGCTGCTCGGTGAGTCCAGCGCCTCGACGAGGGTTCGCCTGGTCGCCAGGAACGCGGAGGAGACCACCCTGCGTGCCGAGCGCGACGCGGCCGTGGCCAGGGCACGCAGGCTGGAAAGTGAGGTCGCCCGGCTGAAGGCGGAGCTGGAGGGCGCTCAGGACGCCGCCGAGCGGGCCAGGGGCGAACGCGAGGCCGAGCTGGAGCGGTTGCGCGGCAAGCTGCGCCAGCAGGGCGTCGTACTGCGCCAGGCGAGGGACGACGCCGCCGAGGCACGGGCCGAGGCCGAGCGGGCCCAGACCGAGCGCGACACGGAGCTGTCCGCCATGGCGGACAAGCTGGAGCGGGAACGGCAGCGGGCCGCGGCGGAGCGGGCCCGCGCCGAACGGGCCGTCGCCGACGCCGAGATCGCCCGGCAGTCGGCGCGGGAGGCCAGGGACGCCGACGAGGTGCGGCTCGCGCTGCTGCTGGACACGCTCGGCGGCGCGGTCGCCGGGCTGCGCCGCGAGCTCTCGGTCGGCGAGGCGGGGCAGGGCCGCCGCCGTCCGGCCGACGTGGTGCGCGGGGCCAGCACCGGCGGCGGCGCGGGCCAGGTGCGCGACGCCGCCGGGCTGGACCGGCTGCTGGCACTGCCGAACGTGCACCTCGTCGTCGACGGCTACAACGTCACCAAGACCGGCTACCCCGAGCTGACCCTGGCCGACCAGCGTGAGCGGCTCGCGAGCCAGCTGTCCGCGCTCGCCGCCCGCACCGGCGCGGAGATCACCGCCGTGTTCGACGGGGCCGCCGTCACGTCGGTGCCGACGGCCGCGCCCCGCGGGGTACGGGTGCTGTTCTCCGATCCCGGAGTGCAGGCCGACGACGTCATCCGGGCGCTCGTCGACGCCGAACCGGGCGGGCGGCCGCTGATCGTGGCCACCTCGGACCGCGCGGTCGCCGAGTCCGTCCGGTCCGCGGGCGCGCACCCGGTGGCCTCGGCCGTGCTGCTCACCCGGTTGGGGCGCGTCTAGCCCGTCACGAACGCCGCACCACGTCGTTGTTACTCACGGGTCGGCGATGTGGAGGTGCGGATGCGGCTCGCCGGTGTGCTGGCGCCGTTGCTGGTGGCCGGGCTCGTCACGGCGCCGGCGGCGGGTGCGCGGCAGGACCCTCCCGCCGATCCGGGCGTTCCCCGGGTCGAGTCGGGTGTCGTCCCTGGCGCCGCCGTGCCGGACCCGCGGCCCGGCGAGGCGTTCGCGGATCCCGAGGTGGCCGCGCTCCAGCGCACGGCCGAGCAGGTGCAGCGGGAGCTGGGCGAGCTGGCCGGGCGGATCACGGCGGCCGAGCGGGACGTGCGCACCGCGACGGCCCGGCTGGACCGGGCCAGGGCGGAGCGGCGCAGGGCCGACGCCGAGGTCGCCGCGCAGCAGACCGAGATCGACGAGTTCTCCCGTTCGGTGTTCACGGCGATGCACCGGCCCGACGAGTTCCAGCTGCTGGTGACCGCGTCCAGCGCGCGGGAACTGCTCGACGGCACCTCGCTGATCAACCAGCTGCGGGCCCGGCAGGACCAGCGGCTCGGCGGCGCGCTGGAGCGGCAGCGCGAGGCGGTCGCGGCGGTGGAGGCCGCCGAACGCGCCGAACGGGCCGCCGCCGACCGGAAGGCCCGCCTCGACCGGCTGCGCGGCGACGCGACCAACCGCGCCGACGCCGTCTCGGCCGAGTTGCGCGACCCCATCCGGGCGGCCAACGACGCCGTCGTGGCGCAGCAGCGGGCGCAGCGCGACCGGAACGCGGAGACCGCCGCCAACTGGCGGGACTACCTCGGGCGGCTCGCCGACGCGGGCATCACCCCGCCCCCGGCGGCGGCCCTGCGCGACCCGGCGGGCTTCCCGCCCGGGCTGTGGCCGCTGCCCGGGGCGGACGGTCTCGACCAGGCGGGCGTGGCACAGACCGGCACGGGCGAGGACCGCCTGCTGGTGCTGCCCGAGGAGACGATCACGGCGGTGTCGGCGGCCGTGGACGCGCTCGGCAGGCCGTACGTGCCGGGGGAGGGCGGCACCGGTCCGGTGGCGTACTCGTGCGACGGCCTCGTGCACACCGTGTACGACCGGGCCGGGCTGACCGTGCCCCGCACCGCCGCGCGGCAGCTGGCCACGGGCAGGCCGGTGCGGCAGGCCGACGCGCGGCCTGGCGACCTCGTGTTCGCCGGCCCCGAGCGGTACGGCGTGCAGTCGGTGGGCATCGTGCTCGACGACGCGACGATGCTCGTGGCCGACGCCCGGCTGGCCGGCGTGGTGGTGGCCGACCTGCCCGCGGGCGACAGCGCGCTCGGCTTCGTGCGGCCCGCGCTGGGGCAGGGCCCCGCGCGGGAGGTGCCCCGGCGAGCCGCCGGTGAGCTGCGCTGGCGGTGCGGCGGGGTGGAGGTGCCGCCGCGGAAGGCGGCGTCCGGGCAGGCCGCGGGCGCCTGGGGCGGCTACCCGAACGGGCTCATCCCCACGGCGGCGCTGTGCCCGATCGGCATCGGCTCCCATTTCCTGCGCTGCGACGCCGCGCAGGCCTACGCCGCGCTCTCGCGGGCCTACGCGGCCGCGTTCGGCGCCCCGCTCTGCGTCACCGACTCCTACCGCACGTTCGGCGCGCAGGTGGACCTGTACCGCCGCAAGCCGGCGCTGGCCGCCGTGCCCGGCACCAGCAACCACGGCTGGGGCCTGGCGCTGGACCTGTGCGGCGGCGCGCAGTCGTTCGGCACGCCGCAGTACCGCTGGCTCGCGGCCAACGCGGGCGCGTTCGGCTGGGTCAACCCCGGCTGGGCGCAGCCCGGCCGGGGCCGGGAGGAGCCGTGGCACTGGGAGTTCGCCGGCACCACCTGATCCGCGAGTCCCCGTCCAGCGCCGCGAGTTCTGCGTTCCCGCACGTGAGGCCCGTGCGGAACCCCGAAATTGTCGGTGGCCGCGCCTAGCGTTCCCGCCAGAAGCCGACGACGTGGCAAGGAGCGATCCGTGGACTACCTCGACGACGACACGCTGATCATCGACTGCGACCGGTGCGCGGTGCGGGGCGATGCCTGCACGGACTGCGTGGTGAGCGTGCTGCTGGGCGCGCCGCCGTCGGTGGAGTGGGACCGTGCGGAGCGGCGCGCCGTCGACGCGCTCGCCGAGGCCGGGATGGTGCCGCGGCTGCGGCTCGTCCCCTCGCCCGCCGACGACACGCGGCCCGCACAGCGTCGACGCGCTGGGTGACCACCACGCAAACGGCGTGCGGTGAGCGGTCCATCCGATCAGGTGAACGGTAGGGCCAAATACAGCCCAGCGTTGTTATTTCCGTCACAGCTATCGATCACCGCTGGTCCAAAGGTGTCTCGGCGCACGATCGCCGAATTCCGGCGCCGCGCTGGTGGACGCGGCGGCACCTCTTTCGTAACCTGGCCGAGATCTCGCGTCAGGTGGCCGTTCCACCCGGTTCGGCGACGCGGGGTTGCCGCCGAGACAGCTTGTCGGGGAGCTGTGCCGGACCTGCTGCGCGATACCGGGCATCCGCGTCGGAGGAGTACCTGCGGTACTTCCTGGCCTGATGCGGTGCCGGCCGCGGCGGCGGGCACCGTGGCCGGAACGGGTGTCGTGTCGACCCGTTCCCGCGGAGCGCGTGGAGGGCCCCCGACCTCCCGCGCGCGGTGCTCCGGCAGGCGGCCGAGAGCAAAGGAGACACACGCGACGTGCAGTCGCATCCAGTGAAGCGCGTAGTGTCGGGAGCGTTGGCGGCGTCGGCCGTGTTCGTGGCGGTCACCGTCCCTCAGACACCCGCCACCGCTTCCCCCGTCCCCGCCCTCCAGCAACCCCCGAGCAACCCGTCGGACGCCCTGGCCAAGTACCGCGAGCTGGCCGGTCAGGCCGAGAAGCTGAACGAGGAGTACCTCAAGGCGAAGGAGGACCTGGCGGCCAAGCAGCGCCAGCTCGACACGGCGAACGCCGACCTCCGCCAGGCCGAGCAGGCCAAGAAGAAGGCCGAGGCCGCCGAGGAGCGCTTCCGCGTGGACGTCGACCGGTTCGCCGGCGCGTCGTTCACCAGCGGCGCGCAGCTCAACAAGATGTCCGCCCTCCTCACCGGCGGCTCCGCGCAGGACTTCCTGGAGCGGTCCGCGGCCCTCGACGTGCTCGCCACCGACAAGAACAGGGCGCTGAGCAGGCTTGCCGGTGCCGTCCAGCAGGCGGCCGCGGCCGAGCAGCGGGCCGCCGACGCCAAGCGCCGCGCCCAGGAGGCCAAGGACGCGGCGGCGCGGCTGAAGGCGGACATCGAGGCCCGCAAGAACACCCTCGACCAGCAGCTCGACGAGCTGCGCGAGCAGGCAGGCCTGCTCAGCGACTCCGACGTCGCCGCCCAGCAGGACGTCGGGCCCGAGGTCGGCGAGATCGACGCCCCCGGTGCCGCCGCCCAGATCGCCATCGACGCCGCGATGAGCAAGCGCGGCAGCCCCTACTCGTGGGGTGCCACCGGCCCGGACGCGTTCGACTGCTCGGGCCTCACCCAGTGGGCCTACGCCCAGGCCGGCATCAGCATCCCGCGCACGAGCTCGTCGCAGTCGACCTACGGCACGGCCGTGCCGCGCAGCCAGCTGCAGCCGGGCGACCTGGTGTTCTTCTACTCGCCCGTCTCGCACGTCGGCATCTACATCGGCAACGGCATGATGGTGCACGCGCCGACGTCGGGTGACGTGGTCAAGGTCGCGCCGCTGCAGGACCAGTACAGCGGCGCCCGCCGCGTCGCGTGATCCCGCCCGGGGTGGCCGCCACGGCCACCCCGGGGCCGTTCGCGGTCCGGGATAGTCTCGCGCCATGCGCCGCACCCTCCTGGTGACCAACGACTTCCCGCCGCGACCCGGCGGCATCCAGTCCTATCTGCACGAGCTGGCCACCCGGGTCCCGTCCGACGCCCTCGTCGTGTATGCCCCGGCGTGGGAGCGGGAGTCCGGTTCGCACCGGGAGTTCGACGCCGAGGCGCCGTTCGAGGTGGTGCGGCACCCGACGTCGCTCATGCTGCCCACGCCGTCGGTGCTGCGCCGCGCGCGGACGCTGCTGCGCACGCACGACTGCGAGGCCGTGTGGTTCGGTGCCGCGGCCCCGCTCGCACTGCTCGGCCCCGCCCTGCGCGCGGCGGGCGCGCGGCGTGTCGTCGCCAGCACCCACGGGCACGAGGTGGGCTGGTCGATGCTGCCCGCGGCGCGGCACGCGCTGCGCCGCATCGGCGACACCGCCGACGTCGTCACCTACGTCAGCGAGTACACCCGCCGCCGGTTCGCCTCGGCGTTCGGTCCGATGGCCGGCCTGGAACACCTGCCCTCCGGCGTGGACACCGCGCGGTTCCGGCCGGACGGCGGCGCGCGCGAGGAGATCCGCCGCAGGCACGGGCTCGGTGACCGGCCCACCGTCGTGTGCGTGTCCCGGCTCGTGCCGCGCAAGGGGCAGGACATGCTGGTGCGGGCGCTGCCCGCGCTGCGGAAGCGGATTCCCGGTGCCGCGCTGCTGCTGGTTGGTGGTGGCCCGTACCGGCGGTCGCTGGAGCAGCTGGCACGTGCGGCCGGGGTGGCGGAACACGTCGTGTTCACCGGCTCCGTGCCGTGGCCGGAGCTGCCCGCGCACTACGCCGCTGGGGACGTCTTCGCGATGCCCGCGCGCACCCGGGGCAAGGGACTCGACGTGGAAGGGCTCGGCATCGTCTACCTGGAGGCGTCGGCGACCGGACTGCCGGTGGTCGCGGGCCGGTCGGGCGGAGCGCCCGAGACCGTGCTGGACGAGGTGACCGGGCACGTCGTCGACGGCAGGCGGCTCGCGCAGCTCGTGGACACGCTCGCCGCGGTGCTGGCCGACCCCGCGCGCGCCCGCCGGATGGGGGAGGCGGGGCGGCGCTGGGTGACCGAGCACTGGCGCTGGGACATTCTCGCCCGCCGGCTGGCCGCGATGCTCGACGGCGCGCCGGTGCCCGCGCGCTGACCGCGTCAGCGACCACGGGTGGTGCGGGCATGGCCGAGCCAGTCCCGCACCGTGCGCGCCGCGGGCAGGAGCCGCCGGGTCGGTTCCGGGTCGAACTCGAGATCGGCCGTACGCAGCCAGCGCCACATGGTGGTGAGGTCGGTCCCGGCGACGCGTTCGAACAGGCGGACCGGCATCGGGAACCGGCGGGGCGCGCGGCCGGTGACCTCGTGCCACAGCGCGCGGCACTCGCCGATGGTGCGGACGTCGGCCAGCAGTGGCAGTTCCGCCCCGGCGAACCGGTCCGGGTCGGCGAACACCTTCGCGGCGACGGCGCCGATGTCGTCGGTGCCGATCCAGCCGAGGGGCCGGTCCTCGCCCATCAGCTTGGGCATCAGGTACCACGTGGACACCGGCGGGAAGAACCGCCGGTCCGTCATGAGCTCCAGGAAGGCCATCGGGCGCAGCACGGTGCACGGCAGGCCGAGCTGCTCGATGTGCTCGCACACGGCGAGCTTCGACTCCCAGGACCCGACGCCCGTCCCGGGCTCGCCGGTGCCCGCCGACGCGTACACCAGGTGCCGCACGCCTGCCTCCGCGGCGGCGTCCGCGACGTTCGTGCCCTGTGCGATCTCGCCCGCGATCCCGCAGAGCATCGGGTTCTGCACGCTGTACACGCCGTGCGCGGCGCGGAACGCGGGCCGCAGGGTGGCGGGATCGGCCAGGTCGGCGGCGACCACCTCGGCGCCGAGCGCGGCAAGCCGTCGGGCCGCATCGCCGCCCGGGTGCCGGGTGAGCGCCCGCACATGCCAGCCGTCCGCCAGCAGGTGCCGGGCCACCGCACCGCCCTGCCTGCCGGTGGCGCCGGTGACCGTGGCGATCCGCGCGGTGCCCACTGCGACTCCCCGGAGGCCGATGTGACGTGGTCGCCAGGAAGTCGGCGGTACGGGCGAGGGCGTTACGCCGGTTCACGCACGGCGGGGTGGTGCGGGTGATCCACCCGCACGACGACGTCGGCGGTCTCGGCGGGCCGCACCTCGTCGTCGTAACGCCGATAGGCGGGCAGCGCCCAGTGCTCGGTCTCGGGCAGCCGCCTGCGCAGCGCAGGCGGGGACAGCCACAGGTGCACGGTCAGGTCGAGACCGAGGCCCCTGCCGAGCAGGAGCTCTCCGTCGAGCAGGAGCACCGCGCCGCCGGGCAGGGTGGTGCGCGGGAGGCGGTGCGCGCGGTCGCGTTCGCGGTCCCACAGGGCGGGGAGCACGGCGCCGCTGCCGTCCGGCGCGAGCGGGTCCAGCACCTCGCGCCGCAACGCGGAGGCGTCGAGCCAGTCGTCGTAGCGGGCGTCCGGGTCGTGCCTGCCCCGTTCGAGCCGCAGGGAGGCAGGCCGCAGGAAGTCCCATGCCGAGACGCGCCGCACCTCGCGGCCGCGCACCCGGAGCGGGTCGACCAGGGCATCCGCGAGGCCGGCCGGATCGGTGGCGCCGGCCGCGCCGTCGATCGCGACCCGCTGCCACCGGGCGGGGTCGGCGTCCGCGATCCGGTCCGCGAGCTCGCCGACCAGTCGCTCGACCGTGATGGGCCGGTAGCGAGCGCTCAACGGGCGCTTCCGCCGTCGCATCGCATGAGCGCGAGGCTACCTGGCCGGGGCGGGCACGATTCGCGGCGCTCGTTCGTTGGCCCGGTGACAGCCGAGTCACTGGGGGTAGCGATGACCAGAGCGGATGTGCGGGAGCCTGTCGAGCTGCGGCCCGAGTTCTTCCAGGACGCGCACGCGATGTCCCGGTTGCTGCGCACCGAGGCGCCGGTGCGGCCGGTGCTCATGCCGCGTGGGCTGCGGGCGTGGCTGGTGACCGGGTACGCCGACGCGAAGGCGCTGCTGGCGGATCCGCGCCTGAGCAAGGACAGCGAGCGCGCGCAGCACGTCTTCGAACGCAGGCTGACGGCGACGGCGGTGCGGTCGACGCCGATGTCGCGGTCGCTGGCCGCGCACATGCTGAACACGGACCCGCCCGACCACACCCGGTTGCGCAAGCTCGTCAACAAGGCGTTCACGGCGCGCACGGTGGCGCGGCTGCGGCCGCGGATCGAGGAGATCACCGACCGGCTGCTCGACGACATGGCCGGAGCTGGGGAGGCCGACCTGCTGACGGCACTGGCGTTCCCGCTGCCGATCACGGTGATCTGCGAGCTGCTCGGCGTTCCGGACGACGCGCGCGACGACTTCCGCGCGTGGTCGAACACGATGCTCGACACCGCGACGCCCGAGCAGCTGCAGGAGGCGTCGGGAAAGATGGCGGCCTACCTGACCGAGCTGGTGGCGCGGAAGCGGGCCGAGCCGACCGACGACCTGCTGTCGGCGCTGGTGCACGCGACCGACGAGGGCGACGCGCTGTCGGAGCCGGAGCTGGTGTCGATGGCGTTCCTGCTGCTGGTGGCCGGGCACGAGACGACGGTGAACCTCATCGGCAACGGGGTGCTCGCGCTGCTGCGCCACCCCGACCAGCTCGCGGCGCTGCGGGCCGATCCGTCGCTGCTGCCGAACGCGGTGGAGGAGTTCCTGCGGTACGACAGCCCGATCCATCTGGCGACGCTGCGGTTCACCACCGAGCCCGTCCGCGTCGGCGACGTCGAGATCCCGGCCGACGAGTTCGTCCTGATCTCGTTGCTCGCCGCCAACCGGGACGACGATCGCTTTCCCGACCCGGACCGGCTGGACGTCACCCGGAAGGCGGGTGGGCACCTCGCGTTCGGGCACGGCATCCACTTCTGCGTGGGCGCGCCGCTGGCCCGGCTGGAGGCGGAGGTGGCGGTCGGCAGGCTGCTGGAGCGGTTCCCCGCTCTGCGGCTCGCCGCGGAGCCGGACACGCTGCGCTGGCGGGACAGCTCCCTGATCCACGGCCTGGAAACCCTTCCCGTCCTCACCGGACAGTGAATGGCACATCGCCTGCGTCCAACGCAGGCGATGTGCCATTCACTGCTCGCTCTGATCCGGAGCGCTTCACCCCCGCACCAAGGAGCCATTCTCGACATCTATGACAACATGGCGGTGGCTTGGCCCGGCGCCGGGGCAGGTCCCGCGTCATCCGGAGCGCGACACCACCAGGGGGATGGTCATGGCTGACACGGTCCGCATCGCACGGTTGCTGCGCGCTTGCATGGAGGTGCTTCGGGACGCCGGCAAGCCGACGCACGGACGAGAGGTCCTGCGGCAGGTTGCCGAGCGGGTATCGCCCACACCTTACGAGCAGGAGTACGTTGGCACCGGTGCCCAGCAACAGCCGCGTTGGGAAAACCACCTGCGCTGGTACACCGGAGACGCGGCGACCGTCGGCTGGTTGACCAAGCGGGATGGTCTGTGGGAGCTGACCGAGGCCGGAGAGACCGCCCTCGACGTCTACGGCGATGAGCAGCTGGCCGCCGAGCTCAAACGACGGTACGGCGATATTCGACGGCAACGAGCAGAGGCCGCCAGGAAGCTCGAAGGTACCGAACGGGTGATCGCCCGCATGTTGAGCGTGGTCGAACCCGGCTTCTGGACCTCCTACGAAGACCTGGCCGAACTTGCCGGCGTGTCCCCGGAGACGATCGGCCATTACCTGGCAGGCGCGAGCAGTCGTATCGCGGGCGAACACCGACTCGCGTTCGCCGACGGAAGGCTGCCGTCCGAAGAGTTTCTCAACTTCCGGCAGCGGGGTACCGATCCGGCCGCCAGACTGCGGTCCGAGGGTGTCGAGTTCGACGACACAGGCCGTCCGTCACAGACCCAGCGGATGACTGCGGTCGAGATCGAGGCCAGGTTGTCCGAAATGGACGACGACGAACCCGACGAGTCACCGACGACTCGCGCCTGGTTGGTCCGCGGGTCCGCAGTGGACGGCCGCGACCTGGTGCCCGTGTGGCAGGAGAGGGGGTCTGTCTCTCTTGCCGCGTCGAGTCTCCGTCCGGTCACACCTCCGGTTTCCCGGTCGGAGCTGAAGAGTGTCGTCGAAGAGGACTATCAGCACAAGTCCTACGCCGCACGCAACGCGAAGCTGGACGAGTTCGACGCCTTCTGCAACCGCATGCGGATAGGTGACTTCGTGCTGACCACCAGCCAGGGCAAAGCCTACGTCGGCCACATCACGGGAGAAGCCATCTATGCCGCCTCCTCGGACAACAGGTCCAATCTCCGACGTAAGGTCAGATGGCTGAACACTACCCAACCGGTACCGTTCAGCAACTTGCCCCGGCCGCTGCCCGCCAAACTGCACAGTCAGGCTGACGTGGTCGAGCTGACCGAGGACATGGCCGCGATCGAACGGCTCATCCACGGCCTGGGCGTGACGCTGGCCCCCTCGCAGACCGAGTCGCCGGGACCACGGTCGTTCCCTGCCGTGACCTCGGATATGGCGGAGGAGCTGCTGCTCGACCGGCACTGGCTGCAACGGCAGGTCGATCTCCTGCGGGAGCGCAAGCAGCTGATCTTCTACGGTCCACCCGGCACCGGGAAGACCTACCTGGCATGTGCGTTCGCCGACAAACTGGCTGACCCCAGCGCGATCAAGCTCGTGCAGTTCCACCCTTCGTACACCTACGAGGACTTCTTCGAGGGCTTTCGCCCGGTGCCCGGCGGATCCGGCAAGCTGGAGTTCGATCTACGACCGGGGCCACTGCGTGACCTCGTCGATGCGGCCCGAGCGAACCCGACCGAGCCGTACTTCCTCATTATCGACGAGATCAACCGGGCGAATCTCCCGAAGGTGTTCGGTGAGCTGTACTTCTCGCTGGAGTACAGGGATCGGCCGATCAGCCTGATGTACTCAACCGATTCGAACTTCACGTTGCCGGAGAACCTGTTCGTCATCGGCACGATGAACACCGCCGACCGATCGATCACGCAACTCGACGCGGCGATTCGTCGGCGGTTCGCGTTCGTCGAGCTGCACCCAGATCAGCCGCCCGTCGCTGACCTGCTTGCGCGATGGCTCGAACGGCTGGACAAGGAGGGAGGGCTCGAACACCATCGCGACGCACCGGCTGTGCTGTCCGCGTTGAACGACCGCATTCGTGATCGGGATCTCGCCATCGGTCCTTCCTATCTGATGCGGAAGGAGATCTACCTGCACGAGGACGGTCTGGAACGCGTGTGGGAGCACTCCATCTTGCCGTTGCTCGCGGAGTATCACCACGGCGCCTCGCGGTCGCGGCTGGACGAGTACAGGCTGAGCGAGTTGCGTCCTTCGGCTGGCTCTCTAGACGAGTAGCGGATGGACCCGATCGAGTTGGCCGAGACCGGCACTCACTACCGCCGGCTGACCGAGGAACAGGCCGAGCTGCTGCGCGATTCCGGAATCGTCAAGGTGTCCAGGGCGCCGCGCTCGGGCGAGTTGTGGCAGCTGTCTGCCAAGACGTCCGTGGGCGTCGCGAGGGTCGGCGACATGGAGGTGTGGATCAAGCCCAAGCTGCCGATCAGGCGACTGCTGTTTCTTCTCGGCTACGCCCACAACCTGCAGGGCTGGCGGGATGATCCGGTGCAGGTCAGTGAGGATACCGGCATCGTTTCCGCGTTCGGGCAGTTGCTCTGGCGGCAGGTGGAAACCGCCCTGCGCGGCGGGCTGTACCGCGGGTATCGCACTGACGAAGAGACCTCCCATGTGATGCGGGGCAGGGTGCTCATGTCTCAGCAGGTGCGTCGGCATCACGGCCGGGCGGTTCCGATGGAGATTACCTACGACGACTTCACTCCGGACACGGCGGAGAACCAGATTCTTCTTGCGGCTGTCGGTCGCTTGCTGGAGGAACCCAGGCTGGACGACGTTGCCCGGAACAGGCTGGAAGCGCAGTACGACCAGCTTGCCGCGGTAGCCTCACCGGTCCGGGGGCCGACGTTGCCCGCGTGGCAATCGAATCGCCGTAACCAGCACTACAAACCCGCCCTGGAGCTTGCCGAGCTGGTCTGGAACGCCACCTCCCCGGAGTATCCGCGCGGTACGATTCGAGTAACCGGCTTCCTGTTCCCTCTGGACAAGGTCTTCGAGGCCTTTCTCGCCAAGGTTCTCGACGAACACCTGTGTCGAACACACGGTGGCCACCTCAACGAGCAGAAGGAACTCCACCTCGACGAGGGCCGCACTGTGACGATCAGGCCCGATCTGGTCTGGAAAAGGGGAGGTAGGGCCGCGGCGGTCATCGACGCCAAGTACAAAGTGGAGGGCAAGGGCCGCGCCAGCGAACTCTACCAACTCCTTGCCTACTGCTCGGTGCTTGGCGCCAGGGGCGGGTACCTGGTGTATGCAGGCGGCGATGCCCAACCGGGCCGGTACGTCGTGCGCAACGCCGGCACCCGCCTTGTGTGCTACGCGCTGAACCTGGACCAGCAACCGGAACCCCTGCTCGCCCAGCTGCAACGGCTGGCCAACGACGTCGCGACCATCGACTGACACGGTGACAAGCCGGTCACCACTCGTGAGTGTTCGTGGTGTTCAACGCGAGTTTCTCACTCAGACGCGGTGCTCGGCTCCGTTCGCCGATTTCGTAGAGTGCGGCCCATGACGCCCGATGAGCTGCTCGCCCTGGACGCCGAACACGTGTGGCACCCGTACGGGCCCATGCCGGGCACGGTGCCGCCGCTGCTGGTCAGCGAGGCGTCGGGGGTGCGGCTCACGCTCGCGGACGGGCGCGAGCTGGTCGACGGCATGTCGTCGTGGTGGTCGGCGATCCACGGCTACCGGCACCCGGTGCTCGACGCGGCGCTGACCGAGCAGGCCGGGCGGATGAGCCACGTCATGTTCGGCGGGCTCACCCACGAGCCGGCGATCCGGCTCGCCACCACCCTGGCCGACATCACCCCCGAGGGGCTGCGGCACGTCTTCCTCTGCGACTCCGGGTCGGTCTCGGTCGAGGTCGCCATCAAGATGTGCCTGCAGTACTGGCGCTCACTGGGCAAGCCCGGCAAGCGCAAGCTGCTCACCTGGCGCGGCGGGTACCACGGCGACACGTTCCACCCGATGAGCGTGTGCGACCCGGAAGGGGGCATGCACGCCCTGTGGCGCGGGGTGCTGCCGGAGCAGGTGTTCGTGCCCGCACCGCCGTCCGGGTTCGACGCCGAACCCGACCAGTCCTATCTGGACACCCTGGAACGGGAGATCGCGCGGCACGCGGACGAGGTGGCCGCGGTGATCGTGGAGCCGGTGGTGCAGGGCGCGGGTGGCATGCGGTTCCATCACCCGGAGTACCTGCGCGCCCTGCGTGAGGCCACCGAACGGCACGGCGTCCTGCTGGTCTTCGACGAGATCGCCACCGGCTTCGGCCGCACCGGCAGGCTCTTCGCGGCCGAGCACGCCGGCGTCGCCCCGGACGTGCTCTGCGTCGGCAAGGCGCTCACCGGCGGCTATCTGACGATGGCGGCGGCGCTGTGCACCGGTGAGGTCGCACGTGGCATCTCCGCGGGGGAGGTGCCCGTCCTCGCGCACGGCCCGACGTTCATGGGCAACCCGCTCGCCTCGGCGGTCGCGAACGCGTCGATCGGGCTCCTGCTGGACACCGACTGGCGTTCCGACGTCCGCCGCATCGAGGCCGGGCTGCGAACGGGTCTGGCCCCCGCCGCCGACCTCCCCGTCGTGGTGGACGTGCGTGTCCTCGGCGCGATCGGCGTGGTGCAGCTCGACCACCAGGTGGACATGGCGGAGGCCACGCGCGTGGTGACCGGGCACGGGGTGTGGCTGCGCCCGTTCCGGGACATGATCTACACGATGCCGCCGTACGTCACCGGCGACTCCGACGTCGCGCTGATCGCGGACGCGATGCTCGCGGCGGCGCGAACGGCGTGATCGCGACGCTCACGCCCCAATTTCACCCGATCCAGTCCCGTCCCCTTGCCAACGGGCATCCACCTCCATTCGCGATCACCCACCGCCACGATGCTCACCGCCCCACATATGGATCAGGTGAGACGTGGCACACGTTCCGTGGGCCGCATCCTCCTCGTGATCGGCCCTTCGTGACCACCGGGACCTCCGCGGAACGCGAGAGCCTCTTCACGTAGCGGACTTTTCTCGTCACGTCCGGTTATCTGTGATCAACGGGTCGTCACGGCTGCCGGCCCGACATGCGGTGCCGTCAGGTTTCGCAGAGCAAAGACACCGTGTGCCGGAACGACAACCGGGAGGTTTGCGTATGAAGAGGACAGTGGGGGAGAGCGGGGCGGGCGAGACCCGGATCCGGCCCCGGCTCGCGCTGGCGAGCGTGCTGAGGTACGACCTGCCCGCCTCCCTGGTGGTGTTCCTCGTCGCGGTGCCGCTGTCACTGGGCATCGCCCTCGCGTCCGGCGCCCCGATCGTCGCCGGGCTCATCGCCGCCGTCATCGGCGGCATCGTCGCCGGTGCGTTCGGCGGTTCGGCGCTGCAGGTCAGCGGGCCCGCCGCCGGGCTCACCGTGGTGATGGCCGAGACGATCGACCGGTTCGGCTGGGCCGCCACCTGCGCGCTGACGGTGGCGGCGGGCGCGTTGCAGATCCTGTTCGGGCTCAGCCGCGTCGCCCGCGCCGCGCTCGCCATCTCACCGGCCATCGTGCACGGCATGCTCGCCGGGATCGGTGTCACGCTGGTCCTGGCACAGCTGCACATCGTGCTCGGCGGGTCGCCGCAGAGCTCGGCGATCGACAACATCGTCGCGCTGCCCGGGCAGATCGTCGGCCACCACGACACGGCGGCCTTCATCGGCGTGCTGACCATCGCGATCCTGCTGGGCTGGAGCAGGCTGCCCGCCGCGATCCGCAAGGTCCCCGGCCCGCTCGCGGCCATCACCGCGGTCACGGCGCTGGCCGCGGCCACCGGCATGTCGCTGGAGCGGGTCAGCCTGCCCGGCGACCTGCTCGCCATCAGCTTCGCTCCCGAGGTGCCCGACGCGGGCTGGTTCGACATCGGCCTCGCGGTGCTCACCATCGCGCTGATCGCGAGCGTCGAGTCGCTGCTGTGCGCGGTCGCCGTCGACCGCATGCACACCGGGCCGAGGGCCAACCTCAACCGGGAGCTGGTCGGGCAGGGCCTGGCCAACATGGCCTCCGGGGCCGCGGGCGGCCTGCCGGTCACCGGCGTGATCGTGCGCAGCTCCACCAACGTCGCGGCCGGCGCGCGCAGCAGGGCGTCGGGTGTGCTGCACGGCGTCTGGGTCCTGCTGTTCACCGTCGCGCTGGCGGGGCTGGTCGAGAGCATCCCGCTGGCCGCGCTGGCCGGGCTCCTCGTCTACGTCGGGGCCCGGCTGGTGGACGCGCAGCACATCCGCGAGGTGCTCAAGCACGGCGACCTCCCGCTGTACCTGGTCACGCTCGCCGGGGTGGTCTTCATCGACCTGCTGACCGGCGTGCTGATCGGCATCGCGCTGTCGCTGGTGCTCATGCTCCGCCGCACGATGTGGTCGGGGATCCACGCCGAGGGCCAGGGCGACCGGTGGCGCGTCGTGGTCGAGGGAGCGCTCACCTTCCTCTCCGTGCCGCGCCTGTCGGCGGTGCTCGGTTCGCTGCCGCAGGGCAGCCGGGTCACTTTGGAGCTCGTCGTCGACTACCTGGACCACGCGGCGTTCGAATGCCTCTCCGACTGGCAGCAGGCGCACGAACGGAGCGGCGGCACCGTCGTGGTCGACGAGGTCGGGCACCCGTGGTTCGAGCGCGGCAAGTCCGACTCGCCGATCGTCCGCAGGGACGCCGCCCGGCCGGTGCTGCCGCGCTGGCTGGCGCCGTGGTCCGAGTGGCAGGCCAAGGACGCGGGGGTCGCGGTCCCCGGCCAGCGCACCGGTCCGCCCGGTACGGCGCTGATGCGCCGCGGCACCTCGGAGTTCCAGTGGCGGACGGCGCCCCTCATGCAGGAGACGCTGAGCAAGCTCGCGATGGGCCAGGAGCCGCACACGCTGTTCCTCACGTGCGCCGACGCGCGGATCGTGCCGAACCTCATCACCACGAGCGGGCCCGGTGACCTGTTCACCGTGCGTAATGTCGGCAACTTCGTGCCGCGGGACTCGGCCGACCGGTCGGTGGCGGCCTGCCTCGAGTACGCGGTGCGCGTGCTCGGCGTCCGGGAGGTCGTGGTGTGCGGTCACTCCTCGTGCGGGGCGATGCAGGCCCTGCTCGGCGGAGCCCCGGACGGGCTGCCCGCCGTGGAGAGCTGGCTGGTGCACGGCGAGCCGACCCTCCGGCGGGCGGCGGCGGGCACGCTCACCCTCGACGGGGAGGAACCCGCGCTCGAGGCCGACCGGCTCGCGCTGCACAACGTGCTGCAGCAGCTCGACCACCTGCGGGCCGATCCGCTGGTGGCGGAGGCGGAACGCCGGGGCGAACTCCACCTCACCGGGATGTACTTCGACGTCGGCCGCGCCCAGGTGTACCTCTTCGACAGCGACACCGGCGACTTCGTCCCCGCCGGGGCGGAGCAGCCCGCGCTGGGGCAGACGTGAAGCCCGGGTGACAGCGGCTCCGGGCCCCGGTACTAGTGTCGCTGCCGTGACCGTGCTGGTGATCTCTGGAACGGGGACCGGCGTCGGCAAGACCGTGGTGACCGCGGCGATCGCCGCGCTCGCGCGCGACCGCGGTGAGGGCGTCGCCGTGCTCAAGCCCGCGCAGACGGGCGTGGCGCAGGACGAGGCGGGCGATCTCGCGGACGTCCGGCGCCTCGCCGGTGATGACGTGCCCACCCGGGAGCTGCGCCGCTATCCCGATCCGCTGTCGCCGGAGGCCGCCGCCCGGCACAGCGGGTTCCCGGAGGTCACCCCGGCCGAGGCCGCCCGGTCCGCCGCCGAACTGCACGAGCACCACCAGCTGGTGCTCGTCGAGGGCGCGGGCGGGCTGCTGGTGCGCTTCGACTCCGCCGGAGGAACGCTCGCCGACGTGGCCTGGTCGCTGGCCGCGCCGGTGGTGATCGTCGCGCAGGCCGGGCTGGGCACGCTCAACGCCACGGCGCTGACCGCCGAGGTGGCCACCCGGCGGGGGCTGAACGTACTGGGCGTGATCATCGGGTCGTGGCCAGCCGAGCCGGACCTCGCCGCGCGCTCCAACGTCACCGACCTGCCCGTCGCGGCCGGGGCGCCACTGCTCGGCGTGCTCCCCGAGGGGCTCGGCGGGGCCGGGCGAGCGGAGTTCCTCGAGGAGGCAAGGCGAGGCCTCTCGCCGTGGTTCGGCGGCGAGTTCGACCCCGACTGCTTCGCGGGCCGGGCATCAGCGCAGACGTGACGCACGTCGCTGTACCGTGCCCGCACCGTCAGTCACACTCACCGAGCACGCCAACGATCCGCACAAAGGAGATGCCGTGACGGCCGTAGCCGACGAGACGACCACCGAGGCGGACATCCTCGCGGTGGCGCGGGAGCAGGTACTCGAGCGCGGCGAGGGACTGTCCGAACGGCAGGTGCTCGACGTGCTCCGGCTGGCCGACGACCGGGTGCCGGAACTGCTCGCGCTGGCCCACGAGGTCCGCATGCGCTGGTGTGGTCCCGAGGTCGAGGTCGAGGGCATCGTCAGCCTGAAGACCGGCGGCTGCCCGGAGGACTGCCACTTCTGCTCCCAGTCCGGCCGGTTCCCGACCCCCGTGCGCTCGGCGTGGCTCGACATCCCCGGCCTCGTCAAGGCCGCCGCGGAGACCGCCGCCACCGGGGCGACCGAGTTCTGCATCGTCGCCGCCGTGCGCGGCCCGGACGCCCGCCTGCTCTCCCAGGTCCGGGACGGCATCAAGGCCATCCGCGAGTCCGGCAACGACATCCAGATCGCCTGCTCGCTCGGCATGCTCACGCAGGAACAAGTCGACGAGCTCGTCGAGATGGGCGTGCACCGGTACAACCACAACCTCGAGACCGCCCGCTCCCATTTCCCGAACGTCGTCACCACGCACACGTGGGAGGAGCGCTGGGAGACGCTGCGCATGGTCCGCGAGGCCGGGATGGAGGTGTGCTGCGGCGGCATCCTCGGCATGGGGGAGACCGACGAGCAGCGGGCCGAGTTCGCCGTGCAGCTCGCCGAGCTGGACCCGCACGAGGTCCCGATGAACTTCCTCATCCCGCAGCCCGGCACGCCGTACGAGTCCTACGACGTCATCGAGGGCAAGGACGCGCTGCGTCTCGTCGCCGCGTTCCGCCTGGCCATGCCGCGCACCATGCTCCGGTTCGCGGGCGGCCGGGAACTCACCCTCGGCGACCTCGGCGCCGAACAGGGGATGCTCGGCGGTATCAACGCGATCATCGTCGGCAACTACCTGACCAACCTGGGCAGGCCCGCCGAGCAGGACCTCGAGATGCTCTCCGGTCTCAAGATGCCGATCAAGGCGCTCAGCGAGACGATATGACCGACCGCTTCTGCGTCCACTGTGGACAGGCCTACGACGGCTCGGGGCACGCGGAGTGCCGGAACCCCCGCACCGCGCTGGAGCCGCCGCGGTACTGCCCGCAGTGCGCGCGCAGGATGGTCGTGCAGGTGACACCGAGCGGGTGGCAGGCGCGGTGCAGCAGGCACGGCGAGGCCACCTCGGCGGACGCGCCCGCCCCCGGCTGACGGCGTCCCAGGTGGCGGCCGTTTCCCCATGCTCTAGGCTCGCGCGGGGAGCGGCGAGTCGCGATGGAGGTCCGCAGTGCGGGAGTCGGCCGGAACGGCCCAGCGCGAGAACGGCACCGCGTGGGCGCGGGTCTTCGCCGTCGAGCCGCCACGGCCGAAAGTCGTGGTCAAGGCCGACCTGCTGCCCGCGCTGACCGTCCTGTCCATGGTCGGGCTGCTCGGCATCCCGATCGGCTGGATCTGGTCGATGCTCGCCCCGCCCCAGCGCATGCGGGTGGTCTCGGCCGACCGTGATCCCGTGCCGCTGCAGCTGGAGAGCTGGCACCGTTTCGACGACCTGGCGATCTTCCTGCTGCTCGGGTTCGGCGCCGGCCTGCTCGCCGGTATCGCGGTGTGGCTGCTCCGGGAGCGGCGCGGCCCGGTGATCCTGCTGGCCGCGATCACGGGCTCGGTGTTCGCGGCCTGGCTCGGTATGCGCATGGGCATCGCGTTCGCCGGTGGCCGCTACACGATCACCGACGCTCCCGCGATCGGCGACGTCGTCGTGAAGGGGCCCGTGCTCGAGTCCGGCTGGGCACTGCTGGCGCAGCCGCTGGGTACCGCGCTGGCCTACGGCACGCTCGCCGCCTGGAACGGGCGCGACGACCTCGGCCGCCGCCTGGGTTGAGCCCCGCGTTCGCTAGTTGAGGTGCGCGGGCTCCGCGGGCCCCGCCAACTCGCCCGGGGGTGGCGGCACCGCCCGCAACAGGGAAAGGAAGCCCGCCTCCCGGCGCAGCAGCTCGCACGTCAGGTGCAACCGGCGCAGCGGCCTGCGCTCCTCGAGCAACGCCTGCCGGTCCGGCAGGGGCAGCGCGCAGTCCGCGGCCAGCAGGTACGACAGCCGCGCCGGGTCGGTCCCGGCGGGCGGCAGGTGCCAGTCCTCACGCTCCCACGCCGCCATGCAGTAGCGCCGGTGCGCGGCCCTGGCCCCGGCGCACAGCAGGTCGGTGGCCTCCGTGCCCTCCTCGGGCAGCGGGATGTCGTCGAGCCACTCGACCGTCCCGAGCAGGTACGGCGCCGACCAGCTGTCCACCGACAGCAGCCGGAAGCGGCGCTGGCCGGTGGTGACGATGTCGAAGCGGCCGTCCGGCAGCCGCTGCGCCTCGCGCAGCAGCGCGGCGCAGCCGACCGGGTGCAGGTGCTCCAGCCGCTCGACCTCCCGCACGAACGTGGTCCGGATGGCGATCACGCCGAACAGCCGGTCCGGCACGGTGCCGGTCATCAGGTCGACCGTGAGCTGGCGGTAACGCGGCTCGAAGATGTGCAGGGGCAGGTAGGCGCCGGGTAGCAGCACCGTCTGCAGCGGGAACAACGGTAGTGTCGTCCGCTCGCTCTCCGGTGTCGTCTCGGGCACGCCCTCACGTTACGGTGTCCGCCGCCGCTTCGCCCGTTCGCGTGGAACCGGTGGTCGGAACACCGCGAAGGGGTCCGTCACCTGCATTCCGCGGTGCGTGAACCGGTACAGCGCGGCCGGTCTGCCGCCCGTCCGCCCCGACGGCGCCGTGCAGCCGGTCGGTTCCAGCAGTCCCCGGCGCGAGAGCACGCGCTGCAGGTTCGTCGCCGACACGCGGTAGCCCAGTGCCGCGGAGTACAGGTCGCGCAGCGCCGAGATCGTGAACTCGGCGGGGGCGAGGGCGAAACCCAGATTGGTGTAGCTCAGCTTCGCCCGTAGCCGCTCGCGGGCCCGCAGCACGATCGCCTGGTGGTCGAACGCCGTCCGGGGCAGGTCGTCCACCGGATGCCACGCGGTGTCCTCCGGCACCTCGGGATCGACGTCCGACGGCACCAGCCCGAGGAACGCGGTGGCGACCACCCTCGGCCCCGGCACCCGGTCCGGTGCGCTGAACACCGCGAGCTGCTCGACGTGGGAGAGCTGTTTGATGTCGACCTTCTCGGCGAGCTGGCGCCGGATGGAGGCCTCGACGTCCTCGTCCGGGCGGAGCCTGCCACCCGGCAGCGACCAGCGCCCGATGTGCGGGTCGAGCGCGCGCCGCCACAGCAGCACCTGCAGGCTCGCGGGCCCCGGTGTGGCGCAACGCACCTGCAGGACCGCCGCCAGCACCTCGTGTGCCAACGGGGCGCTGCTGTTAATATGAGAACGCACGGTTTTCGATTGTAAGGCGAAAACCCGCCGACATGCCAGGAGGCGCACATGACCTTGCAGGCGCAAGACCTCGTCCCGTTCGGTGGTGTCGACGCGGACGCGGCCTGGGCGGAGGAGGTGCGCCGGCTCGCGCGGGAACGCGACGCCGTGCTGCTCGCGCACAACTACCAGCTGCCGGAGATCCAGGAGGTCGCCGACCACACCGGCGACTCGCTGGCGCTCAGCCGGATCGCCGCGGCCAGCGACGCGAGCACGATCGTGTTCTGCGGTGTCCACTTCATGGCCGAGACCGCGAAGATCCTCGCCCCCGGCAAGACGGTGCTCATCCCGGACGCCAGGGCGGGCTGCTCGCTCGCCGACTCCATCACCGGCGAGCAGCTGCGCGCGTGGAAGGCCGAGCACCCCGGCGCGGTGGTGGTCTCCTACGTCAACACGACCGCCGAGGTGAAGGCGGAGACCGACATCTGCTGCACGTCCTCCAACGCGGTGGACGTGGTGGCGTCCATCCCCGCCGACCGGGAGGTGCTGTTCTGCCCGGACCAGTTCCTCGGCGCGCACGTCAGGCGCGAGACCGGCAGGGAGAACCTGCACGTCTGGGCCGGGGAGTGCCACGTGCACGCCGGGATCAACGGTCCCGAGCTCGCCGAGCGCGCCGCCGCGGACCCGGACGCGGACCTGTTCATCCACCCCGAGTGCGGCTGTGCCACGTCGGCGCTGTACCTCGCGGGTGAGGGAGCCGTGCCCGCGGACAAGGTGAAGATCCTCTCCACCGGCGACATGCTGAAGGCCGCCCGCTCCACCAGCGCGCGGTCGGTGCTCGTCGCCACCGAGGTCGGGATGCTGCACCAGCTGCGCAAGGCCGCTCCCGAGATCGACTTCCGCGCGGTGAACGACCGGGCGTCCTGCCGCTACATGAAGATGATCACGCCCGCCGCCCTGCTGCGTGCGCTGCGCGAGGGCAGGGACGAGGTCCACGTGGACGCCGACACGGCGGCCCGCGCGCGGGCCTCGGTGCAGCGGATGATCGAGATCGGACAGCCCGGCGGCGGCGAATGAGCCCGGTTTTGCCCTCCGGGGCGAAAACCACGCAGGCGCCGCAGTGGGAGGCGAGAGCCGACCTGGTCGTGCTGGGCACCGGGGTCGCCGGGCTGACGGCGGCCCTGCGCGCCCGCGAGCTGGGCCTGCGCGTGCTCGTGGTCACCAAGGCGGGCGTCGGCGACGGCAACACCCGCTGGGCGCAGGGCGGTGTCGCCGTGGTCCTCGACGGAGACCACGACGAGGGTGACTCGGTCGCCGCCCACGCCGAGGACACCGTCACCGCGGGCGCGGGGCTGTGTGATGTCGCCGCCGTGCGCGGGATCGTGGCCGGGGGCCCGGCCGCCGTCGCCCGGCTGCGCCGCCGCGGGGCCCGGTTCGACGTCTCCGGCCCGGGGACGGCGGGGCTGGCGCGGACCCGCGAGGGCGGGCACAGCGCCTTCCGGGTCATCCACGCCGGTGGCGACGCGACCGGCGCCGAGGTGGAGCGCGCGCTCGTGGCCGCCGCGACCGGGCACGGGCTGCCCGTGCTGGAGCGGCACATCGCCGTCGACGCCCTGCGGACCCCGCTGGGCGAAGTGGCGGGCGTGACCGTGCTGGCCCCGGACGGCGTGCCCGGCGTGCTGCGCGCACGGGCCGTGCTCGTGGCCACCGGCGGGCTCGGCCAGCTCTACCAGGCCACCTCCAACCCCGAGGTCGCCACGGGCGACGGGCTCGCGCTGGCACTGCGGGCCGGTGCGGTCGCGGCGGACGTGGAGTTCGTCCAGTTCCACCCCACGGTGCTCTACACGCCCGGCGCGCGAGGCCGCTGCCCGCTGGTCACCGAGGCGGTGCGCGGCGAGGGGGCGGTGCTCCTCGACGGCGCGGGCGCGCCCGTGATGCGCGGTGTCCACCCGCTCGGCGACCTCGCTCCCCGCGACGTCGTCTCGGCGGCGATCACCCGCAGGCTGGCGGAGGCGCCGGGCGGTGTCGACGACCACGTGTTCCTCGACGCCACCGGCATTCCCGGCTTCGCGCGGCGGTTCCCAACCGTGCACGCCGCCTGCGCCGCGGTGGGCGTCGACCCCGCCCGCGAGCCGATCCCGGTCACGCCCGCGGCGCACTTCGCGTGCGGTGGGATCGTCACCGGAACCGACGGCCGCACCACCGTGTCCGGGTTGTACGCGGCGGGTGAGGTCGCGCGCACCGGCCTGCACGGCGCCAACCGGCTCGCGTCCAACAGCCTGCTGGAGGGGCTGGTGCTGGGGGAGCGGGCCGCGGAGTCGGTCGCCGCCGACCTCGCCGCGGGCGCGTGCGCCGATCCGCGGCTCGGGCAGCCGCCCGAGTCGGACGTGGCGCCGGTCGCCGAACGGGACGCCCTGCAGCGGGTGATGAGCAGGTACGCGGCGATCGGCCGGGACGCCGAGGGGCTCGCGGTCGCGGGCTCGGTACTCGATTTGTCGACAACGGACAGTCCGCTCTGGACACAGGAGGCGGTGGAGGACGCGGCGCTCACGCTCGTGGCCGGGGCGCTCGTCGCGGCGGCGGCCCGGCGCACCGAGTCGCGGGGCTGCCACGTGCGCACCGACCATCCCGGGCGGGACGACGTCCGGTGGCGGCGCAGCCAGCTCGTGCGGCTGAGCCCCTCCGGCCAGCCGGTGCTCGCCGGACCGGTCCTGGAGGCCGCCTCGTGAGCGCCGCCCCGAGCTCCCCAATGTGGCATTGGTGGCGTTCAACGCACCGAATGCCGCAGTGGGTGCGCGGGACGCACCGGATGCCGCATTGGGTGCGTTCAGCGCACCGAATGCCACAGTGGGGAAAGGGGATCGCCTCGTGAGCGGGGGGCTCGACGAAGCCGACGTGCGGCGCGTGGTCACCACCGCACTGGAGGAGGACCTGCGCTACGGGCCGGACGCCACCACGGAGGCCACCGTGCCCCGGGACGCCGTGGCGACCGCCGAGCTGACCCCGAGGGTCCGGGGCGTCGTCGCGGGCGTGCCCGTGGCGCGCGCGGTGTTCGACGCCGTGCTCGGAGACGACTACGCCGTCCTGGCCGAGCGGGCCGACGGCAGCACGCTCGGCCCTGGCGAACCCGTGCTCGTCGTGCGCGGCAGTGTGCGCGGGCTGCTCACGGCCGAGCGCACGGCGCTGAACCTGCTGTGCCACCTGTCGGGAGTCGCGACCGCGACCGCGGCCTGGGTCGCCGAGGTCGCCGGCACCGGTTGTGCCATCCGGGACTCCCGCAAGACTCTGCCCGGCCTGCGCCTGCTGCAGAAGTACGCGGTCCGGCAGGGCGGCGGGGCCAACCACCGGCTGGGGCTCGGCGACGCGGTGCTCATCAAGGACAACCACGTGGTGGCCGCCGGTTCGGTGACCGAGGCCCTGCGCCTGGCCCGCGAACGCGCCGCCGGACTGCCCTGCGAGGTCGAGGTGGACGACCTCGACCAGCTGGCCGAGGCCCTCGCCGCCGGCGCCGACGAGGTGCTGCTCGACAACTTCCCGCCCGAGGACTGCGCGAGGGCGGTCCGGCTGCGCGACGCCGCCTCGCCGAAGACCAGGCTCGAGGCCTCCGGCGGGCTCCGCCTGGCCAACGCGCGGGCCTACGCCGAGTCGGGCGTCGACTATCTCGCCGTCGGGGCCCTGACCCATTCGGCGCCGGCCTTGGACATCGGGCTCGACCTGCGGTAGAGGCGGCGGCATTTTTGCCGTCCGCTCTCACCCGTTCCGGTGAGTACCCTGGCCGCGGTGAGCATCTGGGGCAGCAGGGTCGCCGTGGAGCTGGCCAACCGCGCGCTCGACGAGAGCGCGGGGCGCTCCGCCGAGCCCGGTTCGGTGGCCAACGTCCTGCGTTACCTGCGCGAGGCGCGGTTGTGCGGCGAGCAGGCCGACGAGCTGCGCTTCGACGACGTGGCCGCGTTCGGCCGCTGGCTCGACGGCCAGCCGGAGCACCAGGCGCGGATCGGTCTGGTCGAGGTGTTCTCCGGCACCGTGGGCGACCTCGCCGGCGTGCGTGGCGGCGACATCGTGATCGTGGATCCCCCGCCGGGCGGTGGGTCCCCGGTCATCGGCGTCGCGGGGTACGACGGCAGGCTGTACAACCGGGGCGTTGTGGACGTGACGGTCCGCCAGGCCACGGTGCGGGTCTACCGCTACCTCAACCGCGCCGAGACCGGTCAGAGCGCCAGCGGCAGCGTCCGCCGCAGATAGGGCCGGTGCCGCCCGTGCAGCGGCACCAGCGGCACGCCGAAGCCCGCCGCGACCCGCTCGGCGGACTCGCCCGGCCGCAGCCCGAACCGCACGACGAGGTCCTCCCTCGGCGTACCCGACGGCGCGCCGCGCAGGGTGAGCGACACGGCCGTGAACACGGCGCCGGGGGCGGTCGCCGTGAACACCGGCACCGGGCCGGGCGACCGCGCGGGCCGGAAGCAGGCCTGCGCGAGCCCGCCGTCGCTCCAGCTCCGCCACGTCTCCACCCCGCGGATCCCGTCGCCCGCGCCGAGCGCGCGCAGGAGATCGTCCGAGAGCTCCTCGGCGGTGAGCACGGTGCCCCTGGCTCCCGCGGCGGCGAGCAGGTCGGTCAGCAGCGACGCCGCGGCGAGGGTGGCCCGCTGGGCGCCCCGCTCGCCACCACCCCTCAGCCGGGCCGCGAACGGGGCCTCGGCGGCGCGGTACCGCACCACCACCCAGCACACCGGCCCGCCGGAGCCGCTCCACCTGACCAGCTGGGCGCTGACCAGCGGAACCTCCGTCTGCCGGTAGACGGCACGCAGCACCCGCACCGCGGCCGCGACGGCGGCGTGGTGCCCGTCGCTGAGCCGGACGACGGCCGCCCAGGTGTCGCCCACGGCCGCCAGCCCGAGCCCGTGGCCGTGCGAGCTGACCCGGACGGCGTGCAACGGCTCGCGGTCGTCGTGCTGCCGCAGGCGGTAGCCCAGCCACGTCACGGCCCAGAGCGCGAGCCGCCCGCCCCGCACGCGGACCGACGCGACCGCCGCCACCAGCGCCACCAGCGGCGCCAGGACGTCCATCTCCACGGCGTCTCCCGGCGTCGTCCGCCAGCGCGGACGGGTCTGCGGTTGCTGTCCGGATCACCGTAGCGAGCCGGGGGCCTCCGCTCTGCCGGAGAAATTCCCCACAGTTTCCCCTTCGGATAACCTGCTCGGACGCGTGAGCGCGAAAAGAGGGGAGCCGATGAGCGGCGAGATCACGGTCGGGGTGATCGAGGACCACCCGCTGTACCGGGCCGCCGTGGCGAACGTGCTCGCGGAGGCCGACGGCATCGAGCTCGGCGCGGTCGCCGGCTCGGTCGGCAGGTTCCTGGCGCTCGGGCAGCCACCGGGCGGTGTGGTGGTCCTCGACCTGAAGCTGCCCGACCTGGCCGACGCGGCCGCGGTGCTCCGCGTGACGGCCATGGGGCACCGCGTGCTGGTCGTGTCGGCGCACGCGGGCCGCGCGGAGGTGCTCGGCGCCATCTCGGCCGGCGCGCGCGGCTACCTGTCGAAGGACGCCGAGGCCGAGGACATCCTGCATGCCGTGCGCGAGATCGCGGCGGGCCGCTCCTACGTCTCGCCGACGCTGGCCTCCTTCGTGCTCGACGACGAGCGCGCCCGCCACGCGGGACCCCGGCTGGAGCTGTCCGATCGCGAGCGGGAGGTGCTCGCCCTGGTGGCGGCGGGGGAGCGGGACCAGGACATCGCGGAGGCCATGTCGATCAGCGTGCGGACCGTGCGCTCCTACCTGGACCGCATCCGGGACAAGACGGGCCGCCGCCGCAGGCCCGAGCTGACCCGGCTGGCCATCGAACAGGGGATCGCGCTGCCCGGCGACTCGTGAGTGGGAAACGTTGTTAGAACAACGGAAAACACTCACGAGCTGGTCAGGCGGCGGTTGGCCAGCACCCCCGTCGCGGTGCGGGACTTCCCGGCGAGTTCCGGGTCGATGTCGGCGACCAGCAGGTCCGGTGCCGCCGCGAGCTGTGCCCGCACCGCGCCGAACGGATCGGCCACGGTGGAGTAGCCGATGCCGGTGGGCGCCTTCGGGTGCGCGTCGACGCCGCTGGCGGCCGGGTCGGCCTGTCCGCAGGCGAGGACCCAGCAGCCGGAGTCGAGCGCCCGCGCCCGCACCAGCACCTCCCACTGGTCCCGCTTGCCCGGGCCGGCGCCCCACGAGGCGGGCAGCAGCACGGCGCTCGCCCCCTGGCCCGCCAGCCGCTGGAACAGCTCGGGGAACCGCACGTCGTAGCAGGTCGCCAGCCCGAGCCGGACCCCGTCGACGTCGACGGTCACCAGCTCCGTGCCGCCCGCCACCGTGTCGGACTCGCGGAAGCCGAACGCGTCGTAAAGGTGCATCTTGTCGTAGCCCCGGTGCTCACCGAGGCCGGTGACCAGCAGCGTGTTGCGGACGCGGTCGCCGTCCGGGGTGAACATTCCGGCCACCGCCAGCACGTCGTGCTCCCGCGCGAGCTCGGCCACCGCGGTCGCCCACGGCCCGTCGACCGGCTGCGCGAGCGGCGCCAGCCGCACCCCGAAGCGCGCCATCGCCGCCTCCGGGAACACGACCACCCGCGCTCCCTCGCCCGCGGCCCTGGCCACCCACTCACGGACCAGCCGCAGGTTCTCGTCCGGATCGGTACTCGACGTGACCTGGCACAGTGCCACACGCAGCACGGCTACCTCCTTCGCACGGCCGTCCCTCGCCTGTGCGCAGTATGCCGCCGCCCGGCACCGTCGGTCCGCCCCGGACGGCGACCTCGTACCCTTGAGCCCATGCTGAACCGCACCGACCTGCGAGGTCGCGTCCCGTCGCCCGTGGAGCTGCGCGCCACGCTGCCGCGCGCCGAGACCGACGTGGACGCGGTGCTGCATCAGGTGCGCCCGGTGGTCGAGGACGTGCGCGACCGCGGGGTCGAGGCCGTGCTCGAGTACACGGAGCGGTTCGACCGCGTGCGCCCCGGGGCCGTGCGCGTGCCCGCCGCCGTGCTGGACCGCGCGCTGGGTGAGCTGGACACGGCGGTCAGGGAGGCGCTGGAGGAATCGATCGCCCGCGCCCGCCGGGTGCACGCCGACCAGCGCCGCACCGACGTCACGACCCAGGTCGTGCCCGGCGGCACGGTCACCGAGCGCTGGGTGCCGGTGTCCCGCGTCGGCCTGTACGCGCCGGGCGGGCTGGCGGTGTACCCGTCGAGCGTCGTGATGAACGTCGTGCCCGCGCAGGCCGCCGGGGTGGGCTCGCTGGTCGTGTGCTCGCCGCCGCAGGCCGAGTTCGGCGGGCTGCCGCACCCGACGATCCTCGCCGCGGCCGCGCTGCTCGAGGTGGACGAGGTGTGGGCCGCGGGCGGCGCGCAGGCGGTCGCGCTGCTGGCCTACGGCGGCACCGACACCGACGGCAGCCCGCTGGAGCCGGTCGACATGGTGACCGGGCCGGGCAACGTCTACCTCACCGCGGCCAAGCGGATGCTGCGCGGCCTCATCGGCATCGACTCCGAGGCCGGGCCCACCGAGATCGCCGTCCTCGCCGACGACACCGCCGACCCGGCGCACGTCGCGGCCGACCTCGTCAGCCAGGCGGAGCACGACCCGCTCGCCGCGAGCGTGCTCGTCACCACCTCGGAGGCGCTCGCCGACGCCGTCGACGCCGAGCTCGCGCGCCGCGTGGCCGCCACCAAGCACACCGAGCGGATCGAGCAGGCGCTGCGTGGCAAGCAGTCCGGCACCGTCTTGGTGTCCACAGTGGAGGACGGGCTCACCGTGGTCGACGCCTACGCCGCCGAGCACCTGGAGATCCAGACGGCGGACGCGCGCGCGGTCGCGGCCCGCGTGCGCAACGCGGGCGCCGTCTTCGTCGGCCCGTACGCGCCCGTGTCACTCGGCGACTACTGCGCCGGGTCCAACCACGTGCTGCCCACCGGGGGTTACGCGCGGCACTCGTCGGGCCTGTCCGTGCAGAGCTTCCTGCGCGGCATCCACGTCGTCGACTACAGCGCCGAGGCACTGCGCGACGTGGCGGGCAAGGTGGTGGCGCTGGCCGACGCCGAGGACCTGCCCGCACACGGCGAGGCCGTCACGGCCCGGTTCCCCGGGGAGCGGTGATGGGACAGGACGAGGTGACGCTGGCGGACCTGCCGCTGCGCGAGGACCTGCGCGGGCGCAGCCCCTACGGCGCCCCGCAGCTCGACGTCCCGGTCCGGCTCAACACCAACGAGAACCCGTACCCGCCGCCGGATGCGCTGGTCCAGGACGTGACCGACGCCGTCCGGGAGGCGGCCACGGCACTGCACCGCTACCCCGACCGGGACGCGCTCGCGCTGCGCGCCGACCTCGCCGCGTACCTCTCGCGGTCGGCGCGGGTGCCGCTGACCGAGCGGAACGTGTGGGCGGCCAACGGCTCCAACGAGATCCTGCAGCAGCTGCTGCAGGCCTTCGGCGGGCCGGGCCGCACGGCGCTCGGTTTCGAGCCGTCGTACTCGATGCACCCGATCATCGCGGCGGGAACCCGCACCGAGTGGCTGCCCGCGCCGCGCCGGGACGACTTCAGCCTCGACACGGGCCGCGCGGCGGGGCTGGTCGCCGAGCGGCAGCCGGACGTCGTGTTCGTCACCAGCCCGAACAACCCCACGGGCGGGTCGATCCCGCTGGACGAGCTGGCGGCGGTGCTGCGGGCCGCGCCCGGGATCGTGGTGGTGGACGAGGCCTACGCGGAGTTCTCCGCCCAGCCGAGCGCGGTGCGCCTGCTGGCCGAGTTCCCCGCGAAGCTGGTGGTGTCGCGCACGATGAGCAAGGCGTTCGCGTTCGCGGGCGGCAGGCTCGGCTACCTCGCCGCGGCGCCCGCCGTCGTCGACGCCCTGCAGCTGGTGCGCCTGCCGTACCACCTCTCGGTGCTGACGCAGGCCGCCGCCCGTGCCGCGCTGCGCCACGCGGTGGAGACGCTGGCCTCGGTGGCGAAGCTCGCCGCCGAGCGCGACCGCGTGGCGGAGTCCCTGCAGGGGCTCGGCTTCGCGCCCGTGCCGAGCGACGCCAACTTCATCCTGTTCGGACGGTTCGGCGACGCGGCGGCGGCCTGGCGGTCCTATCTGGACCACGGCGTGCTGATCCGCGACGTCGGCATCGAGGGACACCTCCGTGTCAGCATCGGCACGCCGGAGGAGAACGACGCCTTCCTGGAGGCGAGCAAGGAGGTGGCGCGGTGAGCCGCGTCGGCAAGGTGGAGCGCACCACCAAGGAGTCGTCGATCCGCGTCGAGGTCGACCTCGACGGCACCGGCCGGGTCGAGGTGAGCACGGGTGTTCCGTTCTACGACCACATGCTGCACTCGTTCGGCGTGCACGGGTCGCTGGACCTGCGGATCGAGGCCGAGGGCGACGTCCACATCGACGCCCACCACACGGTGGAGGACACCGCGATCGTGCTCGGCCAGGCGATCCGGGACGCGCTCGGCGACAAGAAGGGCATCCGCCGCTTCGGCGACGCGTGGATCCCGATGGACGAGACACTCGCGCACGCCGCGATCGACGTCTCCGGCAGGCCCTACTGCGTGCACGTTGGCGAGCCCGCCGAGTTCACCACGTTCACCATCGGCGGCAACTACCCGTTCGTGCTGAACCGGCACGTGTTCGACTCGCTGTCCTTCCACGCGCAGATCGCGCTGCACGTGCGGGTGCTGCACGGCCGCGACCCGCACCACATCGCGGAGGCCCAGTACAAGGCCGTCGCGCGGGCGCTGCGGGCCGCCACCGAGGCCGACCCCAGGGCAGGCGGGATCCCCTCCACGAAGGGTGTGCTCTAGGTGTCCGGTGAGTGGGTCGCCGTCCTGCTGTTCGCGGTCGCCGGGTTCCTGGCCGGCGGTGTCTACAGCACCTGGAAGACGGCGCGAGGGCTCGCGGTGGCCCTGGGGGTCGCCGCGGCGCTCGCGGTCGGCGGTGGCGTCGCCTGGCTGGTGAGCTGATCAGACCGGTTCCGGAACTGTCATGAGTGGCTCGTGACGTCCGGGCGCGCGACTCAGACGGGTTCGAGCGTCCGGTCCGGCCGGCGCCCGCCGAGCCGCTCGCCCTCGACGTCGAGGTTCGGCAGCACCCGGCCCAGCCACGCGGGCAGCCACCAGGCGCTCCTGCCGAGCAGCGACATCACCGCGGGCACGATCGTCATCCGCACCACGAACGCGTCCACCGCGACGCCGAACGCGAGGGCGAACCCGATCGACTGGATGAGCGTGTCCTGGGCGAGCACGAACCCGGCGAACACGCTGATCATGATCAGAGCGGCCGCGACGACGACCCGGGAGCCGTGCCGGAAACCGGTGATCATCGCCGTGTCCGGGTCCGCGCCGTGCACGTGTTCCTCGCGCATGCGGGTGACGAGGAAGACCTGGTAGTCCATCGCGAGCCCGAACAGGACACCGATCAGCAGGATCGGCAGCATGCTCATGATCGGTCCGGTGGTCTCGACGCCGAGCACGTCGGACAGCCAGCCCCACTGGAACACCGCCACCACGGCGCCGAACGTCGCCACGACGGAGCCGAGGAAGCCGACGGTGGCCTTGAGCGGCACCACCAGCGAGCGGAACACCAGGGTCAGCAGCACGAACGCGAGCCCGACGATGAGTGCGAGATAGGGCAGCAGCGCGTCCGACATCGTCTGCGAGACGTCGATGTTCATCGCCGTCTGCCCCGTGACGGCCACGTGGTCGCCGGTCCGGTCGCGGATCGTCTCGACGAGGTCCTCGGTGGCCTGGCTGCTCGGGCCGCTCTGCGGGATGGCCGTGAGCAGCGCGGTGCCGCCCTGCGGGCTCAGCTGCGGCGGCGTCACGGCGGCGACGTCCGGCAGGTCCCCGATCAGCCGTGCCGTTTCCTGCGCCGCGGCACTGGCGCCGTTGCCCGCGTCCTCGACCACGATCGTGAGCGGACCGTTGGCTCCCTCCCCGAAACCGGAGCTGACCAGCTCGTACGCCGCGCGCTGGGTGGTGCCGGGCGCGGCCGTGCTGTCGTCGGGCAGGCCGAGCTGCATGCCGGACGCGGGAATCGCCACGACGCCCAGCGCGGCGACGGCGGCGACGAGCACCGGGATCCGGCGGCGGGCGACAAACGACGCCCAGCGGGCACCCACCCCGCGCCGGTCGCCGTCGCGGCCACGCAGGCCGGGGATACGGCCGCCGAGCACCCTGGCGCCCGCGAACCCGAGCAGCGCGGGCAGCAGCGTGAGCGCGATGAGCACGGCGATGGCCACGGTCACCGACGCGGCGAGGCCCATCTCGCCCAGCAGCGGGATGCCGACCACGGTCAGCCCGGCCAGCGCGATGATCACCGTGAGCCCGGCGAACACCACGGCCGAGCCCGCCGTGCCGACGGCGTGGGCGGCGGCGTCCTCGGGGGCGCGGCCCTGCTGCAGCTCGTGGCGGTAGCGGGACACGATGAACAGCGCGTAGTCGATGCCCACGGCCAGGCCCAGCATGAGTGCCAGCACCGGGGTGTTGGAGTTCAGCTCGAGCGGGCCGGAGGCGATCCAGATCGCCGACATGCCGACGCCGATGCCGAGCAACGCGGTGAGCAGCGGCAGCCCCGCCGCGATCAGCGAGCCGAACGTGATCACCAGGACGAGGGCGGCGACCGCCACGCCGATGCCCTCGGTGGGCTCGGTGACCGGCATCGGCTGCACGGCGTCGCCGCCGAACTCGACGGTCAGCCCGGCCTGGCGGCCGGTGTCCGCGGCCGCCATGAGCGCGTCGCGGTCGGCCTCGGTCAGCTCGAACGCCTGCACCTGGTAGCTGACCTGCGCCAGGGCGACGCGGCCGTCCGGCGAGACCGAGCGCGACTGGAACGGGTCGGCGACGTTCACGACCTTCGGCGCCTCGCGCAGCGCGCCGACGACCTCGGTCACGGCGGCCCGGTTCGCGGGCTCGGCGAGCGTCTCGCCCTCCGGCGCGGCGATGGCCACCCGCGCGGTCGCTCCGCCGACGGCGGCCTGCGGGAACTCGTCCTGCAGGCGGTCGATCGCCTGCTGCGACTCGGTGCCCGGCATGCTCACCGAGTTCGTCATCTGGCCGGACAGCGTCATCGCGCCCAGCCCGAGCAGCACGAGCAGGGTGGCCCACACCGCGGTGACCAACCCGCGCCTGCGGAAGGAGAACCGGGCGAGCCGGGACAGGAGTAGTGCCACGCCAGAGGCTCCGTTCTGCTGCGTTCACTCGTACGGGTAGCGCCCCCGAAGCTAGCCGATCGGCAAGGCCACGTCCAAGCCGTTCGGCAAGTATGTGACTTGCCGAACAGCTAGTGGCGAACTTGCCGATCGACAAGTACGGGGTTTGCCGATCGGCAAGCGACCGCGTAGTGTCGGCTGGCTCATGGAGGAGGACGATGACTGCCGGCACCGTTGCGGACACCCGGTCGCGTCTGCTGGCGACGGCGCTCAAGCTGTTTCGCGAGCACGGCGTGGAGGGCACGTCGCTGCAGATGATCGCCGACGAGCTCGGGGTCACGAAGGCGGCGGTGTACTACCACTTCCACACGAAGGACGAGATCGCGGAGGCCGTGGCGGCCCCGGCGCTGCGCGAGCTGCTGGAGATCACGGAGGCGGCGGCCGCCCACCGCAGACAGGGCGCGCGGGTGGATCACGCGCTGGCCGGATTCGTGGACCTGGTGGTGCGTCATCGCGCGCTGCTGGCGCTGTGCAACAGCGATCCGGGCCTGGTGCGCGCGATCGACCGGACGCTGAACGGCCTCGACGACTTCAAGGTGCGCCTGCTGGACGTGCTCGCCGGGCCCGACCCCGACCTCGAACTGATGATCTCCGTGCACGTCGCGCTGGCCGGCATCGCGCTGGCCGGCGGCTCGCCGGATCTGGCCGACGTGGACGACGAGACGCTGCGCGAGCACCTCACCGGCATCGGCAGGCGGCTGCTGCGCCGCCCCCGGCGCCGGGCCTGACCGCGCCGCACCGGACGCACCCAAGGCGCGCACCCAATGTGGCTTTCGGTGCGTTGGGCGCACCCAATGTGGCGTTCGGTGCGTTGGATGCACCCGATGTGGCTTTCGGTGCGTTCAACGCAACCGATGCCACATTGGGGAGCTTCCCGCGGCGCGGTCAGATGCCGCCCTCGGTGGCCGGCTTGAGCAGCGGAGCGCCGGGGCCGAACCGGGCCAGCCGGTCGTCCACGTTGTGCAGCGCGCACGTGCGCAGGGACAGGCAGCCGCAGCCGACGCAGCCGGTGAGCTGATCGCGGAGCCGCTGCAGTGCGTCGATCCGGGCGTCGAGTTCGTCGCGCCAGTTCCGCGAGAGCTTGGCCCAGTCCGCCTTCGTGGGGGCGTGGTCCCTCGGCAGCGTGGCGAGCGCGTCACCGATCTGCTCCAGGCTGAGACCCACCCGCTGCGCCGCGCGGATGAACGCGATCCGGCGGAGCACGGTGCGGGGGTAGCGGCGCTGGTTGCCCGCCGATCGCTCCGACGTGATCAGCCCTCGCTCCTCGTAGAAACGCAACGTGGTGTGAGGTACGCCACTGCGTTCCGCCACCTGTCCGATGCTCAGGTAATCGGCAAGCTTCGTCACACACCCAGCCTACCTGGACTTACAGCTAGGTCGAGGTTCGCGTGGACGTGTCGTCCCAGGTCGGCGTGTCGCGGGGTGGAGGGTCGTCCTCGATCCGCCGGCGGGTCTGCCGGGGCAGCACCACGTCGGTGATGACCGGGAAGGGCTCGCTGTCGACGTCCTCCCGCCACGCCCTGAGCAGGCGTTCCAGCTTGTCGTCGGCCATGGTGGCCTCCCGAGGCAGCGGATACCAACAGTGTATACCCGCAGGGGGCCGGGTTAAACCTCGAATCCGGTCCGGCGACCGGCCGCCGCCCTGGTCGAGGCGGCCAAACGATGTCCACAGTGGACTATTCCGGCTCGGGTGCGGGCGGCGCCGTGCTCGCCCGCACCACCACCTCGCCGGGCAGCCGGACGACCCGGCTGCGCTTGCCCCGGTTGTCGCGGATCGCCAGCTCCATCGCGCGCTCGCCGAGCTCCTCCAGCGGCAGGGCCACGGTGGTCAGCGGGGGGGTGAGGTCGCGGACCACGGGGATGTCGTCGAACCCGGCCAGCGACACGTCGCCGGGGACCCTGAGGCCCGCCTCCCTCACCGCGGTGAGCGCGCCGATCGCCATCACGTCGGTCACGGCGAACACGCAGGTCGCGCGCAGACCTCTGGCCAGCAGCTCGGTCATCGCCGCGTGCCCGCCGTCGCGGGTGAAGGCCGACTCGACGATGTCCTCCTCGGCGAGCTCCACGCCGGCCTCGGCGAGGGCGTCCCGGAACCCGCCGAGCCGGTCGACGACGGTCGTGAGCGCGCGCGGGCCCGCCAGCACGGCGAACCTCCGGTGGCCCTGCTCGAGCAGCGTCCGCGCGAGCGCGGCGGCGCCCTCCCGGTTCTCCGGCTGCACGCAGTCGACCCGGAGGCTGCGGTGCCTGCTGACCACCGCGACCTGCCCGCCACCGCGCCGGTACGGCTCGATCTCGGCGGACAGCGCGCGCTCCCACGCCCGGTCCTCGAATCCCGAGCCGATCAGCAGGATCGCCGAGGCTCGCTGCGCCCGCAGCGTCGAGACGTACGCGATCTCCTTCTGCGGGTCGCGGAAGGTGCTGGCCAGCATGACGAGCAGCCCGTTGTCCCCGGCCACGCGCATCACGCCGCGCGCGATCGCGGCGAAGTAGGGGTCGCTGACGTCGTGGCAGATCACCCCGACCGTCCGGTGCGAGGCGCCCGCGAGCGCCTGCGCGTGCGCGTTCGGCGTGTAGGCCAGCCGTTCGGCGGCCGCGAACACCCGGTCGCGCAGGTCGGCACGGACCTTCGTGGTGCCGTTGAGCGCCCTGGAGGCCGTGGCCAGGGACACCTCGGCAGCCCGGGCCACGTCCTCCAGCGTCACGTGCGGGCGGGCTTCCATGCTGTCTCCTGTGCCTGGGGAGGGGGTACGGCATCGTCCTGGGCCGGACCGCTCCGACCGTCCCACTGTACCTGAAAGCGCATTCAGAAAGCGCATTCAGATCCGCTTTCACCGGTTCGGTCCGGGTTTCCGCGCTCGCCGGAAACGGAGGGCAGGACCGATCACGGATGGTGACTGTCGGGCACCCTCGGTGACATCGGGTCGGGTCGGCATCCCGCCGAAGGTACCTCCCGTGACTCTCCACAAAGGAACCGGACGGCGGGGGAGCCGGTCCCGTCGATTCCTGGCATCCTGATCAGTGACCGCACCTTCGGTGAAGGGAACGAGTGGATGCTTTTCGGTGACGAACACGTCCGGCGCTACGAGGAGACCGACGGGGAGGTCGGGCACGACTGGGAGGGCGGCGCGCCCTGCCTCGTGCTCACCATGAAGGGCCGCCGGACGGGGGAGCCCCGCAAGTTCGCCCTGATCTACCAGGAGCACGACGGCGACTACGTCGTCGTGGCGTCCAAGGGCGGGGCCGACTCGCACCCCGGCTGGTACCTCAACCTCCAGCAGGACCCCGACGTGCAGGTGCAGGTGCGGGCCGACCGCTTCCCCGCGAAGGCACGCACCGCGACGCCGGAGGAGAAGGCGCGGCTGTGGCCCAAGATGGTCCGCGTGTGGCCGGACTACGACGAATACCAGAAAAAGACTGACAGGGACATTCCGGTCGTCATACTGGAGCGTGTGGCCTGACTCCGGACGAAGGGGGCGACCATGGCGCGGCAGTCCACCGTCGACGTCGCCGGTCTGCTGGCCAAGCTGGCGGAGGCGCAGCACCAGGCCGAACGGGGCGAGCTGAACCCCGCCGAGCTTCCGGGCCTGGTCAGAGCGCAGCGGATCGTGCGGGAGGCGGCGGGCTGGCCGATCGAAGCCGACTCCGACCGCTGAGCCCGCGTGGGCTGCCCCGCCGTGGGCGCGGCTTCTGGTTCGGCCTCGCCATCGACGTCCTGTGGCCGCTGCTCACGCTGGCGACGCGGTTGCGGGTGGGCGGCACGCGGCACGTCCCCCGCACCGGCGGGGCGCTGATCGCGAGCAACCACCTGTCCAACGCCGACCCGATCACCGTCACCGCGTTCTGCCTGGTCGCCGGGCGGGTGCCCCGATTCCTCGCCAAGGCGGTGCTGTGGCGGGTGCCGGTGGTCCGCGCCGTGATGCGGTCGGGAAGGCACATCCCGGTGCACCGGGGAAGGGCCAGCGCGCTCGACTCGTACCGGGACGTGGTGGCCGCGGTGCGCGAGGGCGACTGCGTGGTGGTGTTCCCCGAGGGGACGTTCTCCGACCGCGCCGACGAGTGGCCGATGCAGGGCAAGACCGGGCTCGCGCGGATCGCGCTCACCACCGGCGCGCCCGTGGTCCCGGTCGCGAACTGGGGCACGCACCACGTCCTGCCGGACGGCGCGCGGTGGCCCCGGCTGCGGCCGCGGCGGAGGGTCGAGCTGCTCGCGGGCCCGCCTGTGGACCTGTCCGACCTGGCGGGGCCCAAGCCGTCGGCCTCGCAGTTGCGGGAGGCGACGACGCGCATCATGACAGCCATCACAGTCCTGCTCGCCGAGGTGCGCGGGGAGTCCCCGCCACCCGAACAGGTGAAGGCATAATCCCGGCCATGAGCGAACACTTCGACGTTGTGGTGCTGGGTGCCGGCCCGGGCGGCTACACCGCGGCCGTCCGGGCGGCGCAGCTGGGCTACGACACCGCGATCATCGAGGAACGCTACTGGGGCGGGGTGTGCCTGAACGTCGGCTGCATCCCGTCGAAGGCCCTGCTGCGGAACGCCGAGCTGGCCCACCTGTTCACCAGGGAGGCCCGGACGTTCGGCATCCAGGTCGACGGCGAGGTGACGTTCGACTACCTGGCCGCCTTCCAGCGCAGCCGCAAGGTGGCCGACGGGCGCGTCAAGGGCGTGCACTACCTGATGAAGAAGAACGCGATCACGCAGTTCGAGGGCAGGGGCACGTTCACAGGCGACAGGTCGATCGAGGTGCGGCGGGCGAGCGGGGAGACCGAGACGGTCACGTTCGACCACTGCATCATCGCGACCGGCGCCTCGGCGAAGCTGCTGCCCGGGACGTCGCTGACCGAGCGGGTGGTGACGTACGAGGAACAGATCCTCGCCGCGGAACTGCCGGAGAGCATCGTGATCGCCGGTGCGGGCGCGATCGGCGTCGAGTTCGCGTACGTGCTGCACAACTACGGCGTCAAGGTCACCATCGTCGAGTTCATGGATCGCATGGTGCCCCTGGAGGACGAGGAGGTGTCGGCCGAGCTGGCGCGGCGCTACCGCAGGCTGGGTATCGACGTGTTCACCTCCACCCGCGTGGAGTCCATCGAGGACCACGGTCCGCAGGTGCGGGTCACCGTGTCCCAGGACGGTGAGCAGCAGACCATCGAGGCCGACAAGGTTTTACAGGCCATCGGATTCCAGCCCAATGTGGACGGATACGGGCTGGAGAACACCGGCGTTCGGCTCACCGAGCGCGGTGCGATCGACGTGGACGGCCGCTGCCGCACGAGCGTGCCGCACATCTTCGCGATCGGCGACGTCACGGCGAAGCTGATGCTCGCGCACGCCGCCGAGTCGATGGGCATCGTCGCCGCCGAGACCATCGCCGACGCGGAGACGATGGAGCTCGACTACCGGATGATCCCGCGCGCCACCTACTGCCAGCCGCAGATCGCCAGCTTCGGGCTCACCGAGGAGCAGGCGCGTGCGGAGGGCCACGACGTCCAGGTGCAGAAGTTCCCGTTCACGGCCAACGGCAAGGCGCACGGCCTCGGCGACACGGTGGGCTTCGTGAAGATCCTGTCCGACGCGAAGTACGGTGAGCTGCTCGGCGCGCACCTCATCGGCCCGGAGGTCACCGAGCTGCTGCCGGAGCTGACCCTGGCCCAGCAGTGGGACCTGACGGTGCACGAGGTGGCCCGCAACGTCCACGCCCACCCGACCCTCGGCGAAGCCGTGAAGGAAGCCATCCACGGCCTTGCCGGCCACATGATCAACATGTGAGCCGGGACCCCTGCGAGCTGGTTTCCCGGTTCGCAGGGGTCCCGGCCAAGCTGGGCGACTTCCCGTGGTGCGGACGACGAACAGGCTCGTCCTCGGTCGTGCTCACTGACGCGTCGCGGCGGAAGCACTCACGATGAGTTGCGCGGTGATCTCGTCGGCCTTACGGCTCTCCCGGCCAGCCCAGTACAGCGCCTCGTGGTGATGGCCCCGGTCGATCTCAGCTACCCGCGCGTAGGTGGCGGCGCTCCGCCGATAGTAGTCGCGCCACACCTGCGGTGCGGCGTCGTCGGGCGGCCGGATCGAGCTTAGCGCCTCATGAGCCTGCATCAGCGTCCGGACCTCCCGGGGACCGCCTGTGTCTGCCATGCGGTTCACCTCCTCTCGCCGTTTCGGATCAGCCAGTCGCCGTCGCTTCCCGGCCGAGATCGCCATGGAAACTCCTTCGTGGGGTTATCACCTGGGCCCGTCCCGGCAATCTGCCCCCACTATCGGCGAGATCGGCGGACGTGATCACCACCAGGTAGGACATCTCGGGACGTCCTTGGTACGGTTCGAAGACGTCCCTACAAGTCCCCTGGGGTTGACATGCCGAATGAGCGGCTCAGAGACGCGCTGATGCGCAACGGGTTGGCGCTTGACCAGGTAGCCAAGGCCGTGAATGTCGACCCGAAGACGGTGGAACGCTGGATCACCAAGGGGCGGCTTCCGTACCCGAAACACCGGCACAAGATCGCCGCGATGACACGGGAGCCGGAAAGCTACCTCTGGCCGCAGGCGATCGATCCGGAACGGAAGGCGGAGAGTGCCGTCGCTGAGGTGGTCCGTGTGTTCCCCCACCGCAATGCGATTCCGGCCGAGCTGTGGGACCGGCTGATCGACGAGGCCGAGCACAACGTCGACATCCTTGTGCACGCCGGACTGTTCCTCGTGGAGCGGCCGACGTTCGTCAAGGATCTGGCGCGTAAGGCGAAGGCCGGAGCGACGATTCGGCTGTTGTTCGGCGACCCCGACTGTGACAGTGTGGCGCTGCGCAGCGAGGAGGAACAGCTCGGGGAGGGCACACTCGCCGCGCGTATCCGGAACGCGCTGGCATTCTACCGCCCGCTGCAGGACGTCGACGGCGTCGACATGCGGTTCCACCACACGACGCTGTACAACTCGATCTTCCGTTTCGACGACGAGATGATCGTCAACACGCACGTCTATGGGTTCCAGGGCGCGCACGCGCCGTCGCTGTACCTGCGCAGGCTCTCGGCCGGGGACCTGTTCGACACCTACTCGGAGAGCGTCGAGGCCGCCTGGACCCGCTCCCGCCCGGCCACCTTCTAGGAGGCACGATGGCCCGCCGGGACTACTACAACGACCCGAACGCACCGGCCGCGAACAGCATCGCCATCGCGGTCAGCGTGTTCATCCAGGACGAGCAGGGCCGGATACTCATGATCCGCCGAACGGACAACGACTACTACGCCATCCCCGGCGGGCAGTTGGAACTAGGGGAGACGCTGAGCCAAGCCGCCGTGCGGGAGGTCCGCGAGGAGACCGGCATCGAGTGCGAGGTCACGGGCCTGATCGGCATCTACTCCAACCCGAACCACGTCATCGCCTACGACGACGGCGAAGTCCGCCAGGAGTTTTCCATCTGCTTCCGCGCCAAGCCGCTCGGTGGGGAGCTACGCACGAGCAGCGAGAGTAGGGAAGTGCATTGGCTCGAACCTGGCCAGCTCGCAAGGCTGAACGTCCATCCGTCAATACGTCTGAGGCTGCGTCACGCTCAGCACGTTCGAACGGAACCATTCTTTACGTGATCGGCGGTTCTTTGCCGTGCCTCCTTCGGATGTTTCGCCCTCCGTGGTGAACCCGTGGCACAGAGCCGTTCCGGTCCGGCTTCGCCCACAGGGATCCGCCTCGGTCAAGGACGGTCGGCCAGCCAGCGTTCCAGGGTCTCGGCCTTGGCCGGCCGGTTCATCAGCCGGTACGCCCGCGCCCAGACGGCGGGGTCCGCGAGCGGCACGCCGCGCCAGCGACCGGTGACCCTGGCGGGCAGCCGTTCGGTGCCGCCCGGCGTGCGGATCGCGAAGTTGACCAGCAGATCCAGGTCGTGGTCACCGCCGTCGACCACGTACCGCCGTTCCGTGGCGTAGAAGTCGTGGTCGGTGCCGTCGCGGTAGGGCAGCCCGGTGTGCTCCAGCGCAGCGACGACGGGCGGGACCTCCGCGTCGACGGTGACGTCCCAGTCCCGCGCGGTGTCCGCCAGCCCCAGCGCGACGAGCAGTCCCGAGCCGCCCACCGCGGGTGCCAGTCCCTGCTTCTCGAACGTTGCGACGAGGTGCAGCAGCGGGTCGAGTGGAGGAATGCGCACGCGACCCAGGAAACCACGTCCGGCGTTCACCGGGGCCGGGCGACCAGGAGCCGGAAACCCACGTCCAGCTCGTCGCGGCGCAGCAGATCGGCGTGCCGCTCCTGCCAGCGACCCGACTCCAGATCCCGGCGCAGGCGCGCCATCCCGCGCTCCACCGCGACCGGATCCGACTGGGCCAGCGCGGAGCAGGCCCGCCGCACGCCCGGTTCCAGGTACGCCGCGGGCCTGCGCCAGTGCGCGGGGAACACGCCGTCGGTGAAGTCCCACGGCACGGGCAGCGGGATCACCTCGTCCGCCTCGAGCTCCTCCGCGATGTCGAGGACCGACGGCCGCGCCCGCTCCAGCCGCGCGATCTCCGGCACGTACTCCCGCACCAGCCAGAACTCGGCGTGCCGGGCCGGGTCGTACGTGAGCACGACCTGGCGGTGCGATACCCGGCGCAGCTCGACGACGCCGCGTCGCCAGTCGCTCCAGTGGTGGACGGTCAGCACGGCGAGGGCGGCGGCGGCCGCGCCGTCGCGCAACGGGAGCGCCTCGGCCACCGCCCGGACGACCGGCGCCGCACCGTCCGGCCGCTGCCGGATCATCCGCGCGGAGGGTTCGACCGCCAGCACGGTCGACGCGGGTTCGTAGCATCCGGTCCCCGCACCCACGTTCACCACCGAACGGGCCCCGGACAGCGCCGCTTCGACGGCGGCCAGCCACCGGCCGTCCGTGCGGCGCACTTCGGAGTAGCCGATGCCGATGCGGTCGTAGATGTCCTCCTGGCCCGGCATCTCCCCACCGTAGTGACGCGCCACCCGGTCGGCACGCGGCTGGTGCGTCAGAGGGGCAGGTTCAGCCGGGCCAGGCGCTCCGGGTCGGCGAGGATGTCCAGCGCGATGATCCTGCCGCCCGCCACCGTGAACGCCGCCAGCGACACCGGCTCGCCGTCCGCGAACGCGACCGCTCCGGGTCCGCCGTTGACCAGCACGGGCCGGGTGAACTCGGTCAGCCGGGTGAACGCCATCGCGCCCTTCGCGACAGCGGCCACGCCCCGCAGCACCGTGCTCGGCCGTGCCGTCCCGCCGTCGGTGCGCACCACAACCTCCGGGTCGAGCACGCCGATCAGCGTCGCCAGGTCTCCGTCGCGCGCGGCGGCGAGGAACGCGTCGACCACCGCCCGCTCGCGGCCGGGGTCGCCGTCCCGCTTCGGCGCCGCCCGCTGCACCCGCCTGCGCGCGCGGCTGGCCAGTTGCCGTGCGGCCGCCTCGGTGCGGCCGACGATGGGCGCGATCTCGTCGAAGGGCACACCGAACATGTCGTGCAGCACGAACGCGAGCCGTTCGGCCGGGCTCAGCGTCTCCAGCACCACCAGCAGGGCGAGGCCAACCGAGTCGGCCAGCACCGCCTCCCGCTCCGGGTCCTGGCTCTCCGCGGTGCTGACCACCGGGTCCGGTAGCCGGACGTCGAGCGGTTCCTCCCGCCTGCGGTCGCGGGAGCGCAGCATGTTCAGGCACACCCTGCTGACCACGGTCGTCAGCCAGCCGCCCAGGTTCTCGACGCCCGCGGTGCCCGCGCCGCTGACCCGCAGCCACGCCTCCTGCAGCGCGTCGTCCGCCTCGCTGAGGGAGCCGAGCATCCGGTACGCCACGGCGCGCAGGTGGGCTCGGTGCTGCTCGAACTGGCTGGTCAGGAACGTGTTGTCGGTCATCGGTCGCGGTCGCCCTTCGTTCCGGTGTCAGCACACTGACCCGCCGGGCCCCGCGAGTGTGACCGGTGCGGACCGATGAGTTCTCGCCCGGCGCATCGTCCACAGTGCCAGAACTCGTGGAGGTGTGCCCATGGCCAGACTGCTGTACTCGGCGACCATGTCACTGGACGGCTTCATCGCGGGTCCCGGCGGGGACATGTCGTGGCTGACCGGGTACCTCGGCCCGAACCCGACGATCGAGGCGCTCCTCGCCGAGATCGGCGCGATCCTCGTGGGGAACCGCTCGTTCCGCGGCGACGACCCGCACCGCGGCGACACCGAGAAGGAAGGCAAGGCGTTCGGCGGCGGCTGGGAGGGCCCGCAGTTCGTCCTCACGCACCACCCGCCCGCGACGCCGGTGCCGGGCATCACGTTCTGCACCGACCTCGACAGCGCGGTCGTCGCCGCCAGGTCCGCCGCGGGGGACAGGTACGTCAACATCATCGGCGCCGACGTCGCCCGGCAGTGCCTCGCCGCGAACCTGCTCGACGAGGTACTGGTGTGCGTCGCCCCGGTGCTGCTCGGCGACGGCGTCCGGCTGTTCGCCGAGCCCGGCGGGGCGCAGGTCGAACTGGAACGGCTGCGCTCGGCCGAGGCGCCGCTGGCGAACGTGCTCCGGTTCCGCGTGGCGCGCTGACCGCGGCACGCGCGAGCGGAAACGCAGCACTCGCGGTCCGGACGGGGGACTCGCGGTATGGTAGAACTCGTTCTAGTTCGGGAGGTGCCGTGCGCTACGGGATCGTGCTGTTCACCAGTGACCGGGGGATCACGCCGGCGCGGGCGGCCCGCGCCGCCGAGGAGGCCGGGTTCGACTCGTTCTCGGTTCCGGAGCACACGCACATCCCGGTGCGCCGCGACGCGGCACACCCGGGCACCGGCGACGGCAGCCTGCCCGACGACCGCTACCTGCGCACCCTCGATCCGTGGGTCGCGCTCGGCACCGCGGCGGCGGTGACCGAGCGGATCCGCCTCGCCACGGCGGTCGCGCTGCCGGTGGAACACGATCCCATCACGCTCGCCAAGACCGTCGCCTCGCTCGACCACCTCTCCGGCGGCCGGGTCACGCTCGGCGTCGGCTTCGGCTGGAACACCGACGAGCTCGCCGACCACGGCGTCCCGCCGGACCGGCGGCGGGCGGTGCTGCGCGAGTACCTGGCGGCGATGCGGGCCCTGTGGGCGGAGGAGCAGGCGGCCTACGAGGGCGAGTTCGTCCGGTTCGGCCCGAGCTGGGCGTGGCCGAAACCCGTGCGGGGCGCGGATGTGCCCGTACTGGTGGGCGCGGGCGGGACCGCGCGGACGTTCGCCTGGATCGCGCGGTCCGCCGACGGGTGGATCACCACGCCGGGCGAGGAGGACATCACGGCCAAGGCCGACCTGCTGCGGAAGGTGTGGCGGGAACACGGCCGCCAGGGCGAGCCCGGGATCACGGTGCTGGCGGGCAGGCCCGACCCGGACGCACTGGCCCGGTGGGCGGACGCGGGCGTCTCGGAGGTCGTGTTCGGCCTCCCGGACCGGGCCGAGGACGAGGTCGTCGGCTATGTGCGGCGGCTGGCGGAGAAGCTGGCGCTCGGGGCGGGCGCCACGCGGCCCTGCTGAGCCTCCTCCGCCACGTCGCCTAAGGTCGCGGCATGGTCGAACAGCAGCCGGCTCGGGCCCGATCGGCTGCCGCACCGTCCCCCGCGCCCGAGCCGCCCGCGCCGGGCGCGCCCGCGCCGTTCGCCCGACTCCCCGTCCTCGCGATCGCGGGCAGCGCCATGGGTGTGCTGCTGGCGTTCGCGGGCCGCTACGGCTACCACGGCGACGAGCTGTACTTCCTGTCCGCGGGCAGGCACCTGGCCTGGGGCTACGCCGACCAGCCGCCCCTGCTGCCGCTGCTCGCGCGGCTGATGGACACCCTGTTCCCCGGCTCGGTGGTGGGCCTGCGCCTGCCCGCCGTGCTGTTCACCGGCATCGGGATCGTCGTCGCCGCCCTCACCGCCCGCGAGCTGGGCGGCGGGCGCCGCGCCCAGGCGCTGGCCGCCGGTGCGTTCGCCTGCTCGCCGTTCCTGCTCGCCGGCGCCGGGCACATCCTCGCGACGCACATGGTGGACGCGTTCCTCTGGACGGTCGTCGTCTGGCTCGTCGTCCGCTGGGTTCGCCTGCGCGCCGACCGGCTGCTGCTCGCGGCGGCGCTGGTCACCGCGGTCGCGTTGCAGGTCAAGTTCCTCATCCCGGTGTTCTGGCTCGTGCTCGGCGTGTCCGCGCTCGTCCTGGGCCCGCGTGAGCTGCTGCGCAGGCCGCTGCTGTGGGCGGGCGCGGCGGTCGCCGTGCTCGTCACCGTGCCCACTCTGCTGTGGCAGGCCGACCACGGCTGGCCGCAGCTGGAGATGGACGCCACGGTGGCCGCCGAGGTGTCCTTCGCGGGTGGCCGCACCACCTTCCTGCCGATGGCCCTGCAGCAGGCGGGGATCGGCGTGGGCGCGCCGCTGTTCGTGCTCGGCGTGTGGTGGCTGCTGCGCTCGCCGCGCCTGCGGCCCTACCGGTTCCTCGGCCTGACCGTGCTCGGTGTCACCGCCGTCTTCTGGCTCAACGCGGGCAGGCCGTACTACGTCGGCGGCCTGTTCGCCCTGTGCTTCGCGGCGGCGGCGGTCGAGCTCGACCTGCGCCTGCCCGCCCGCTGGCGCTGGGTCTACGTCCCCGTCTACGCCGTGTCCGCCGCCGTCGCGATCAGCTGGCTGCCGGTCAAGCCGATCGCCTCCTACGCCGGTGAGCCGTACAGCCCGATGAACATGGAGCTGGAGGAGTTCGGCTGGCCGCAGGTGGCGGCCGACGTCGCCCGCGCCTACCGGGAGCTGCCCGCCGGCCAGCGGGCGCGGACCGCGGTCGTCACCGACAACTACTGGCAGGCCTCGGCGATCGAGCACTTCGAGCCTGGCCTGGCCCCGGTGTACAGCGGCAGCCGGGGCTACTGGTACTTCGGCGCGCCCCCGGACTCGGCCACCGGCGCCCTGTTCGTCGGTTCCGACCGCGACCGCCTGCTCGGCTACTTCGCGTCGGTGCGGCAGGTCGCGACCCTCGACAACGAGCACGGCGTGAACAACTCGGCCCAGGGCACGCCCGTGTGGCTGTGCGAGGGGATCCGCGCGCCGTGGTCGGAGCTCTGGCCGGAGTTCCGGCACATGAGCTTCGGCTGGTGAGCCCTATGCGCGGCCCCGTGCCCCGGGCATAACAACTCGGCGTCTTCCCGCGGATACATCAACTTCGTCTTGACGGGTGTCGGCGGCCACTCTACTTTTGCATGTCAAAGGACGAAGTGGGGCTGATGTGAATTTAAGTCTGCACACGCCGAGCGAAGAGGCTGGTGGTGCACCCCTGCTGCACATGCGGGGCATCGTCAAGCTCTTTCCGGGCGTCCGCGCGCTCGACGGCGTCGATCTGGAAGTCAGGGCGGGTGAGGTGCACTGCCTGCTCGGGCAGAACGGGGCGGGCAAGTCCACGCTGATCAAGACGCTGGCCGGCGCCCACCAGCCGGACGCGGGCGAGATCATCTGGCAGGGCGAGCGCGTCTCGCTGTCCTCGCCGGTGGCCGCGTTGAAGCGCGGCATCGCCACGATGTACCAGGAGCTCGACCTCATCCCGACCCTTTCCGTCGCGGAGAACATCTTCCTCGGCCACGAGCGTGCGCGGTACGGATTCACCCGTCCGGCCGCGGCCAGGGCGGAGGCGAGCGCGCTGCTGGAGCGGCTGGGGCACGCGGAGATCTCGCCGGACACCGAGGTCGGCAAGCTCTCCGCCGCGGGCCAGCAGCTGGTGTCCATGGCCAGGGCGCTCGCGCACGACGCGCAGCTGATCGTCGCCGACGAGCCGACCGCCGCGCTGGCCAGCGACGAGGTGGACAACCTCTTCCGGATCATCGAGGAGCTGACCGCCGAGGGTGTCGCGGTGGTCTACATCTCGCACCGAATGGAGGAGATCCGCCGCATCGGGCACCGGGTCACCGTCATCAAGGACGGCCGCACCGTCGCCGCCAACCTCGACGCCCGCGAGACGCCGGGCAACGAGCTGGTCGACCTGATGGCGGGCCGCAAGGTCCAGGCCGCCTTCCGCGAGGGGGGCGAGGGCTCGGCCGAGTTCGGCGACGAGATGCTGGTGGTCGAGGGACTGACCCGCGCGGGCGAGTTCCGCGACGTGTCGTTCACCGTGCGGGCCGGGGAGATCGTCGGCCTGGCCGGGCTCGTCGGCGCGGGCCGCAGCGAGGTGCTGGAGACGATCTTCGGCGCGCGCAGGCCCGACGCGGGCACGGTCGTCGTCGGCGGGAAGAAGCTGCGGCCCGGCAGCGTCTCGTCGGCGGTGCGCGCCGGGGTGGGGCTCGCTCCCGAGGAGCGCAAGAGCCAGGCCCTGCTGCTGGACATGTCCGTCGCGCACAACGCCACGCTCGCCAGCCTGCCCGGCTACAGCACGCTCGGCTTCAGCCAGCGGGCCAGGGAGCTGCGCGACGCGACGGCCACCCTGGAGCGGCTCGACCTGCGGCCCGCCGACCCGCGGCGGCCCGCGGGCACGCTCTCCGGCGGCAACCAGCAGAAGGTGGTGCTGGCGCGCTGGCTCGTCCGCGGCTGCCGCGTGCTGCTGCTCGACGAACCCACCAGGGGTGTCGACGTCGGAGCCAGGGCGGAGCTCTACCGGCTCATCCACGAACTCGCCGCCAGCGGCGTGGCGATCGTGCTGGTGTCCAGCGAAATTCCCGAGGTGCTCGGCCTCGCCGACCGCGTCCTCGTCCTGCGCGAGGGCGACGTGCTGGCGAACCGGCCCGCGGGCGAGCTGAGCGAGGCGGATGTCCTCGACATGGTTATGGAAGGGAGTGCCGCGTGACCAAGGCACTTGACCGGCCACCCGTCAAACCGGCGGCCACGGGTGCGGGACGCCGCGCGTTCCCCGTCGACGTGCGGCTGCTCGGGCTGACCGGTGTCCTCGTGCTGCTCTGCCTGATCGGCTACGTGACCAACCCGGACACGTTCCTCACGGAGGGCAACATCTCGATCATGCTGCGGCAGGCCGCGGCGATCGGGGTCGTCAGCGTCGGCATGACGTTCGTGATCCTCACCGCGGGAATCGACCTGTCCGTCGGCTCGCTCGTCGCGCTCGCCAGCGTGTGGATGACGACGGTCGCGACCCAGTCCTACGGGCCCTTCGTCATGGTGCTCTGCGGACTGCTGGTCGGGCTCGTTGCGGGGCTGGTGAACGGCATGTTCATCGCCTACGGCAAGGTGGTCCCGTTCATCATGACGCTGGCGATGATGGCGTCGGCCCGCGGCCTCGCCGAACGCATCAGCGGCAGGCAGACGCAGGTCGTCACCGAGCGCGGGTTCACCGACTTCTTCGGGGCCGATTTCCTCGGCATCCCCGTGCTCGTGTGGATGCTCGCGCTCGTCTTCGCCGTCGGCTGGGTGGTGCTCAACCGCACGACGTTCGGCAGGAGGACGTTCGCCATCGGCGGCAACGCGGAGGCCGCGCGCCTCTCCGGCATCAACGTCAAGCGGCACGTCGCGCTGGTGTACGGGATCAGCGGGCTCTGCTGCGGCATCGCCGCGATCATCACCGTCGCGCGGACGACCTCCGGAGCCTCGACCGCCGGCATGTTCTACGAACTCGACGCGATCGCCGCGGTGGTGATCGGCGGCACGTTGCTCTCCGGCGGGCGTGGCAGCCTCATCGGCACGCTGATCGGTGTCCTCATCTTCACCGCCCTGAGCAGCATCTTCACCCAGAACAACCTGGACACCGACATCCAGAACATCGCCAAGGGCGCGATCATCGTCGCCGCCGTGCTGCTGCAGCACACCACCGCCCGGCGGCGCAAGGCGAAACCACGAGGCCCCGCAGAAACCCCAACCGAAGCAACCGGGAGCGAGAAATGACAGGATCGAACTTAGCGCGGCGTGGCTTCCTCTTCGGCGCGGCAGGCGTCGGCGCCGGTGCGGTGCTGGCCGGCTGCACGTCGAACGAGCCCGCCGGGTCCGAGCAGCCACAGCAGGCCGCGGCGCAGGGTGACAACGCGGAGCCCGGCAAGCAGGTGACCATCGGGTTCTCCGCGCCCGCGGCCGACCACGGCTGGATGGCGGCGGTGACCATCAACGCCAAGCAGATGGCGGAGCAGTTCTCCGACGTCACGCTGAACGCCACCGAGGGCACCAACGACGTCAACCAGCAGATCGCGCAGGTCGAGTCGCTCATCAACGGCGGCGTGGACGCCCTGGTGATCCTGCCCTACGACGGCAAGGCGCTGACGTCGGTCGGCAGGAAGGCCATGGACAACGGCATCCCGGTCGTCAACGTCGACCGCGTCTTCGACACGGCGCTCGCCTACCGCATGTGGATCGGCGGCGACAACTACCGCATGGGCGTCAACGCCGGCTACTACATCGCCCAGCGGCTCAAGGACAACAACGTCAGCAACCCGGTGATCGCCGAGGTCGCCGGGCTCGACTCGCTGCCGCTGACCCAGGAGCGCAGCCAGGGCTTCAAGGACGCGCTCAACACGGAGGGCTTCAAGGTGACCCGCCGCGTCGCCGCCGAGTTCACGCCGGAGACGGGCGAGCAGAAGACCGCGCAGCTGCTGCAGGCCGCGCCGAAGATCGACGCGCTGTGGAACCACGACGACGACCAGGGCATCGGCGTGATGGCAGCCATCGAGAACGCGGGCCGCGACGAGTTCTTCATGGTCGGCGGCGCCGGTTCGAAGAACATGATGGAGCGCATCAAGGCCGACGACTCCGTCATCAAGGCGACCGTCCTCTACAGCCCGTCGATGGCGTCCTCCGCGATCGCCATGGCCCGGCTGATCGCGCAGAACAAGGGCATGTCCGACCTGGCCGAGCACGAGGTCCCCGCCAGCATCACGACCTACTCCGCCGTCGTGACCAAGGAGAACGTGGACCAGTACATGGATGTCGGGTTCGACTCGTGACGGGGGCGGACACCGAGAACGGAAAGACGCTCGGCGTCGCCATGATCGGCCACGCGTTCATGGGCGCGGTGCACTCGCAGGCGTGGCGCAACGTGCACCGGTTCTTCGACGTGCCGGTCACCCCGCGCATGGTGGCGCTCGGCGGACGGGACGAACGCAGGACGAAGGAGGCCGCCGACCGGTTCGGCTGGGCGTCGTTCGAGACCGACTGGCGAAAGCTGGTCGAGCGGGACGACGTCGACCTCGTCGACATCTGCACGCCCGGCGACACGCACTGCGAGATCGCCGTCGCCGCGCTGGCCGCGGGCAAGCACGTGCTGTGCGAGAAGCCGCTGGCCAACACGGTCGCCGAAGCCGAGCAGATGGCGGAGGCGGCCGCGCGGGCCGACGCGCGGGGTGTGCGCTCGATGGTCGCGTTCAACTACCGCAGGGTGCCCGCGCTCGCGCTGGCCAGGCGGTTCGTGGCCGAGGGCAGGCTGGGCGAGCTGCGGCACGTGCGGGCGGCGTACCTGCAGGACTGGCTTTCCGACGCGGAGGCGCCGATGACCTGGCGGCTGCGCAAGGAGCAGGCCGGTTCCGGCGCGCTCGGCGACATCGGGGCGCACATCGTGGACGCCACCCAGTTCGTCACGGGTGAGCCGCTGGTCGGCGTCTCCGCGCTGACCAACACGTTCGTGCCGAAGCGCCGCTCGGCGGGCGGCGGCGAGGAGGACGTGACCGTGGACGACTGCGCGCTGTTCACCGGCCGGTTCGCCTCCGGTGCGGTGGCCAGCTTCGAGGCGACGCGGTACGCGCTCGGCCGGAAGAACGCGATGCGGCTGGAGATCAACGGCTCCCGAGGCAGCATCAGCTTCGACTTCGAGTCGATGAACGAACTGTGGTTCTACGACGGCGACGAACCGGCCGAGCGCGCGGGCTTCCGGCGCATCCTCGCCACGGAGGACGCGCACCCGTACGTGTCCGCGTGGTGGCCGCCCGGCCACCTGCTGGGCTACGAGCACACGTTCACGCACGAGGTGGCCGACCTGCTCACCGCCATCGGCGGCGGGGAGCGGCCGAGCCCGAGCTTCGCCGACGGCCTGCGGGTGCAGCGCGTGCTGTCGGCGGTGGAGAACAGCGCGGCCAACGGCTCGCGCTGGGAAGCAGTGGACAGCTAGCCGACGGCAAGTAGGAGGAACACCGAGAACCCGGCATTCACCGAGTCCCCACCGGTTGATCAAGGGAAGGTACACGTGCGACGAAGCAGTAGTACCCGGAAGGCAAGATCTCCCCGAATGCTGTGGCGCGCCGGCGCCGCCGCCCTGGCCCTCTGCACGGGCCTGGGCGGCGTGTCGGTCGCCTCGGCGCAGGAAACCGAGCAACCCAGCGTCCTGGTGTTCTCGAAGACGGCGGGCTACCGGCACGCCTCGATCCCCACGGGCATCAGCACCATCCAGCAACTGGGGGCCGACAACGGCTTCACCGTGGAGGCGACCGAGGACGCGACGGCGTTCACCGACGAGAACCTGGCGCGCTTCGACGCGGTGGTGTGGCTTTCCACCACCGGCGACGTGCTGAACGACGCCCAGCAGTCCGCGTTCGAGCGGTACGTCGAGGGCGGCGGCGGTTACGCGGGCGTGCACGCCGCGTCCGACACCGAGTACGACTGGCCCTGGTACGGCGACCTGGTGGGGGCGTACTTCGACTCCCACCCGCAGATCCAGGAGGCGACGGTCAACGTCGAGGACCGCCAGCACCCCTCGACGTCGCACCTGCCGTACCAGTGGACCCGGACCGACGAGTGGTACAACTTCCGTGCCAACCCCCGGCAGGAGGTGCACGTCCTGGCTTCGCTGGACGAGTCCAGCTACGACGCGGGCGGTGGCGCGATGGGCGACCACCCGATCGCCTGGTGCCACACGAACAGCGGCGGCCGCGCCTGGTACACGGGCGGCGGGCACACCGAGGCCTCGTTCGGCGAACCGGAGTTCCGGCAGCACCTGCTCGGCGGCCTCCGGTACGTCACCGGGCTGGCCGACGGCGACTGCTCGACGCCGGACCCGGGCACCGGCACCCCGGAGGACTCCGACTTCGACCAGGTCACGCTCGCCCGCGGCCAGCAGGTCACCGGTGAGCCGATGGCGCTGGCCGTGCTGCCGGACCGCCGGGTGCTGCACAGCTCCCGCGACGGCCGGGTCTTCCTGACCACACCGGACGCCAACACCAAGCTCGCCGGGACGATCCCCGTCTACAACCACGACGAGGACGGCCTGCAGGGCATCGCGGTGGACCCCGACTTCGAGACCAACCGGTGGGTGTACGTCTACTACGCGCCCCCGCTGGACACCCCGTCCGGGGACGCGCCGGAGACCGGCACCGCCGCGGACTTCGCGCCGTTCCAGGGGCACAACCAGCTGTCGCGGATGAAGCTGGCCGACGACGGCACGCTCGACCTCGCCAGCGAGCAGAAGATCCTGCAGGTCCCCGCCGACCGGGGCATCTGCTGCCACGCCGGTGGTGAGATCGACTTCGACGCCGAAGGCAACCTGCTGCTGTCCACAGGGGACGACACCAACCCGTTCGCCTCGGACGGCTACACGCCGATCGACGAACGGGCGGACCGCAACCCCGCGTTCGACGCGCAGCGCAGCTCGGCCAACACCAACGACCTGCGCGGCAAGCTGCTGCGCATCACGGTCGAGGCCGACGGCGGCTACTCGATCCCCGAGGGCAACCTGTTCGCGCCGGGCACCGAGAAGACCCGGCCGGAGATCTACGCGATGGGCTTCCGGAACCCGTTCCGGTTCGCCGTCGACAAGGAGACCGGCTGGATCCATCTCGGCGACTACGGCCCGGACGCCGGTTCCGCCAACCCGGACCGGGGCCCCGGCGGCACCGTCGAGTTCAACCTCATCAAGGGGCCCGGCAACTACGGCTGGCCGTACTGCGTCGGGGACAACCTGGCGTACAACGACTACGACTTCGCCACCGGGACCTCCGGCGAGAAGTTCGACTGTGCGGCGCCGCGCAACGAGAGCCCCCACAACACGGGGCTGGTGGAGCTGCCGCCGGTGCAGCCGGCGTGGATCCCGTACGACGGCGGGTCCGTGCCGGAGTTCGGCACCGGCAGCGAGTCGCCGATGGGCGGTCCGGTGTACCACTTCGACCCGGAGCTGGACTCCCCGACGAAGTTCCCCGAGTACTTCGACGGCAAGAACTTCGCCTACGAGTGGGAGCGTGGCTGGATCAAGACCATCGAGGTCGGACCGGACGGCGAGCGCGGTGCGATCGAGCCGTTCTTCGAGTCGATGGAGCTGGTGCGGCCGATGAACATCGAGTTCGGTCCCGACGGTTCGCTGTACGTGCTCGACTACGGCAGCAGCTACTTCGGCGGGGCACCGGACTCGGCGGTGTACCGGATCGACTACACGAAGGGCAACAACACGCCCAGCGTGCAGGTGTCCGCCACGCCGACGTCCGGCAGCGCGCCGCTCGAGGTGAGCTTCGACCCGGCGGGGACGTCCGACGAGGACGGTGGCGAGCTGTCCTACGCCTGGGACTTCGACGGTGACGGCAGCACGGACTCCACGGAGGCCGGCCCGGTGACGCACACCTACACCGAGCGCGGGCAGTACAGCGCGAAGCTGTCGGTGACCGACCCGACCGGCCTGGTCGGTTCGGCCAGCGTCGTGGTGACCGTGGGCAACACGGCCCCGAGCGTGACGCTGGAGAAGCCGGTCAACGGCGGGTTCTTCGGGTTCGGTGACCAGGTGCCGTTCCAGGTCACCGTGACCGATCCGGAGGACGGCGAGATCGACTGCTCGAAGGTGACCGTGGAGTACGTCCTCGGCCACAACGACCACGGCCACCCGCTGTCGCGGGCCACCGGCTGCGAGGGCGTCATCGAGACCCCCGCGGACGAGGGCCACGGGCTCGACGCCGACATCTTCGGTGTGATCAACGCCTACTACACCGACAACGGCGCCGAGGGCGCTCCGGCGCTGGAGGGTTCGGACGAGGTCGTCCTGCAGCCCAAGGCGAAGCAGGCCGAGTTCGCGTCCGAGCAGAACGGCATCCAGATCGTCGAGGCCTCCGGGGCCAGCGGCGGCAAGCGCGTCGGCTACATCGACGACGGTGACTGGATCAAGTTCGACCCGGCGAACCTCACCGGGATCGGCGCCATCGGGTACCGGGTGAGCTCCGGCGGCGCGGGCGGCACCATCGAGGTCCGCGCGGGCGCCGTCGACGGTCCGGTGCTGCAGACCGTGCCGGTCGAGAACACCGGTGGCTGGGACAACTACGTCGACATCGACCCGGTCCCCGTCGAGGACACCGGCGGAACCAAGCCGCTGTACCTGGTGTTCAAGGGAAGCGGTGGCGGCGGCCTGTTCGATGTGGACGTCCTGCGGTTCACCGGGCACGGGGTGGCGCTGCCCGCCCCGGCGTGCGAGCCCGCGCAGCCGGACGAGGGCTACCGGATGCTCTTCGACGGCACCGAGGCGAGCACGGCGGGCTGGAAGCAGGCCGGGCCCGGCTCCTTCGAGCTGACCGATGACTGCACGCTGAAGTCGGTCGGCGGCATGGGGCTGTTCTGGTACGAGCAGCAGTTCGGTGCCTACAGCCTGAAGCTGGACTGGAAGCTGGCCGGGGACGACAACTCCGGCGTGTTCGTCGGGTTCCCGGACCCGGGCGACGACCCGTGGGTTGCGGTCAACCAGGGCTACGAGGTGCAGATCGACGCCACCGACGCCCCGGAGAAGACCACCGGCTCGATCTACGACTTCCAGTCGGCCGACATCGCCAAGCGGGACGAGGCGCTCAACCCGCCGGGTGAGTGGAACTCCTACGAGATCGTGGTGCGGGGCCAGACCATCCAGGTCTACCTGAACGGGGTGCTGATCAACGACTTCGTCAGCACCGACCCGAACCGCGACCTCACCAGGGGCTTCGTCGGCATCCAGAACCACGGCGACGCCGACGACGTCTTCTTCCGCGATATCCAGGTCAAGGAGCTGGACACCGTCGCGCCGGTCACCGAGGCGGCCTTCGGCGGCCCCGGTGGCGAGGGCGGCTGGCAGCGTGGCGAGGTCCCGGTGACGCTCACCGCGACCGACGAGGGATCCGGTGTCGACCGGATCGAGTACCGCCTGGACGGTGGCGAGTGGACGGCCTACACCGAGCCGGTCGTGATCTCCGGCGACGGTGAGCACACGCTGCTGTACCGGGCCGTGGACAAGGCGGGCAACGTGGAGGCCGACAAGGCGGCGACGGTCAAGATCGACGCGACCAAGCCGACCCTGATGGTCTCGGGCGTGGCCGACGGCCGGGTCTACGGGGACGCGACCGACCTGTCCGTCGCGTGGCGGGCCGAGGACGGCACGTCCGGCGTCGTCGAGCGGTCGGCACGGCTCGACGGCGAGGCACTCGAGTCCGGGTCGGTGATCCCGCTGCACACGCTCGACCTCGGTGAGCACCGGATCACCGTGTCGGCCACCGACGCGGCGGGCAACACGGCGGAGCAGTCGCTGACGTTCACGACGACCACGTCGATCCGGGACATCGGGCTGCTCGTCGACCGGTTCCGGGACGCGGGCCGACTGTCGTCGCGGGACCACGTGCGGCTCTCCGTGCACCAGTCGCTGGCCGGATGGATGCACGACCGGGGCTGGGACGGGCAGGCGGTACGGGCGCTGCAGCGCTTCGTCCGCGTGGCCGACCGCGTCGGCGACGAGGGTGTGCGCGCCACTCTGGTCCGGGACGCCCGGGCGGTGATCGCGCACATCGAGGGTGACTCGACGCTCCCGGAGGCGTCCGGCACCGAATGATCCACTCCCGGGTGGGTGCCCGCGGCGCGGCGGGTGCCCACCCGGGAGCTTCCAACCATTGGACCCGGCGAAGAACTGAGGTTGGGATTATGGGAACCACAGGGTTGTGGTTGGTCGGCGCGCGAGGCTCGGTGGCCACCACGGTCGTGACCGGTCTGCTCGCACTGCGGTCGAGGGTCGTCGGACCCACGGCCTGCGTCAGCGCGCAGCCGGAGTTCGCGGAGCTCGGGCTGCCGGACTGGGACGACATTCTCGTCGGCGGGCACGACATCGTGGACACGCCGCTCGAGAAGCGGGCCGAGCAGCTCACCGAGGCGGGCGTGCTCCCGCACCGGGTGCTGGAGTCCGTCCGTTCCGGACTGTCCGAAACAGACGCCGAGATCCGGCCGGGCTACCATCCCGCGACCCACTCGGGTTCCCAGGCCGACGCCGCGCGGCGGCTCGCCGACGACATCGGCGAGTTCGCCGAGCGGCACGGCCTCGAACAGGTGGTGGTGGTCAACGTCTCGTCCACCGAGCCGGTGTTCCCGGGGTTGCCCGAGCACGGCACGCTCAAGGCACTCGAGTCCGCGATGGCGGTGCCGGGACGGACGGTGCTCCCGCCCAGCTCGGTCGCCGCCTACGCGGCACTGCGGTCGGGTTGTCCCTTTGTCGACTTCACGCCGTCGACGGGGATCCGGCTGCCCGCCCTGGAGGAGCTGGCCCGCCGCCAGGCCCTGCCCTACGCGGGCTCCGACGGCAAGACCGGCGAGACGCTGGTGCGCAGCGCGCTCGCGCCGATGTTCGCCTCCCGGGCGCTCGACGTCCGGTCGTGGGCCGGCACGAACCTGCTCGGCGGCGGTGACGGGCTCACCCTCGCCGACGCCGAGCACGCGGGCAGCAAGCTCGCGTCGAAGGGCCGCGGCCTCGCCACGTTGCTCGGCAAGGACGTCACCGCGCCACTGCACATCGACAACGTGCCCGACCTCGGCGAGCAGAAGGTGGCGTGGGACAACATCTCGTTCGAGGGGTTCCTCGGCGTGCGGATGAGCCTGCAGTTCACCTGGTCCGGCTACGACTCGGCGCTGGCCGCGCCGCTGGTGCTGGACCTGGCCCGGTTCGTGGCCAAGGCGCACGAGGCGGGCCGGTCCGGTGCGCTCGGTGCGCTCGGGTTCTTCTTCAAGGACCCGATGGGCACCGACGAGCACCGGCTCGCCGAGCAGTACGCCGCCCTGCGCGAGTGGGCGGCCACCCTATGACCGCCGTGGAGCCCGCCCGGCGAGCAGTGAAGGCCACCTTCACTGCGTCCAACGCACGCGGGGTGGCCTTCACCGCCCGCGGTCGCGGGGGGAAGGTGGGGGTGTTCGTGCAGTTGGTGCGGGCGCCCGCCGCGCTCACCGTCCTCGGCGACACGATCGCCGGTGGCGCCGCGGCGGGCACGCCGCTGCATGGCAGGCGGTGGACGCTGCCGCTGGCCTCGGCCTGCTTCTACTGGGCCGGGATGGCGCTCAACGACTGGGCCGACCGGCGGCTCGACGCGGTCGAGCGGCCCGAGCGGCCGATCCCTTCGGGCCGGATCACCCCGGGCACCGCACTGACCACTGGGGGTGTGTTGACCGCCGCCGGGCTCGGCCTCGCCGGGTTCGGCGGCGGGCAGCGCGCGCTCCGCGCGGCCGTGCCGCTCGCCGCCGCGGTGTGGGCCTACGACACCACGCTCAAGGGCACCGCGGCCGGACCGCTCGGCATGGCCACCTGCCGCGCCCTCGACGTGCTCATGGGTTCCGGCGGGCGGTGGCGGCGGGCCGCCCCGGCCGCCGCCGCGCTCGGCGTGCACACGGCAGGCGTCACCGCCGTGTCCGCGGGCGAGGTGCACGGCGGCTCGCCCGGAACGGGGGCGCTCGCGCTGGCCGGCACGGCGACCGCCACCGGGCTGGCCGTCGCCGGGCGCGCGGGCGGGCGCACCGACCGGATCGCCGCGCTCGGGTACGGCGCGGGTTACGCGGCCACGGTCGGCCGCGCCCAGTACCGCGCCACGACGACGCCGTCCGCGGACCGGGTGCGGGCCGCCACCGCGGCCGGTATCCACGGCATGGTCCCGCTGCAGGCGAGTCTCACTGCCCGGTACGGCTCCGGTCGCGTGGCGGCGCTGCTGGCCGGGGCGCTGCCGCTGGCCCGCCGCCTCGCGCGGAAGGTGAGCCCCACATGACATCGGCCCGCCGTGGCGCGTGTCCGCGATCTGTGCACGCGTGTCCGCGTCGCGCGACGCGGACACGCGTGCACAGATCGCGGACACGCGCGAGGAAGGGGAGGCGTCCATGAGCGGCCTGCGACTCGGCTACGGCACCAACGGCTTCGCCAGCCACCGCCTCGACGACGCGCTCGACGTGATCGCCGGGCTGGGCTACGACGGCGTCGCGCTGACCCTCGACCACGCGCACCTGGACCCGTTCGCCGCCGACCTGCCCGGGCGCACCAGCGCGGTCGCCGCCCGGCTCGGCCGCCTCGGCCTCGGCGTGGTCGTGGAGACCGGCGCGCGGTACCTGCTCGACCCGTGGCGCAAGCACCAGCCGACCCTGCTGTCGGCGGAACCGGTGGCCAGGGTCGACTTCCTCCGCCGCGCCGTCCGCGTCGCCGCCGACCTCGGCGCCGAATGCGTGTCCTTCTGGTCCGGGGTGAAAGAGCCCGGCCTGGCCGACGAGACCGCGTGGCAGCGGCTGCGCGACGGGGTGTCCGCCGTCCTGGAGGAGGCGACGGAGCGGGGCGTGCGGCTCGCGCTCGAACCGGAGCCGGGGCACTTCGTGCAGCACCTCGACCAGGCGCTGCGGCTGCGTCACGACCTCGGCTCGCCCGAACTTCTCGGCATCACGCTCGATGTCGGGCACTGCGTGGCGGTGGAACCGGTCGACGCGGCCGAGTGCGTGCGCAGGGCGGGCGCGCTGCTGTTCAACGTCCAGCTCGACGACATGCTGCCCGGTGTGCACGAGCACCTGGAGTTCGGCGCGGGCGAGCTGGACCTGACCGCGACCCTCGCCGCGCTCACCGGAATCGGCTACACCGGCCTGGCGGCCGTGGAGCTGCCCCGGCACAGCCACGCGGCGCCCGAGGTGGCGCGCCGCAGCCTCGCGGCGCTGCGCGCGGCCGAGTGGACCGGCGACGCCGAACGCCGGATCGCCGCCGACCCGGCGAGTGTGCGCACGCTGTTCCCCGCGGCGGGCCGGAAGGCCGGGCGCGCGCCGCTGCACCCGGAGACCGATCCGCAGGGGCTCGTGCACGGCACGCGGGACGACGAGGCCCGCGGCCGCCTGCTCGCGGCGCTCGCGCGGGCGCTGCCGCCCGAGGACCTCGCGAAGGAGGTCGGCGAGCTGTACCGCTACGGTGACGGCGCCGAGCGCAGGGGCGTGCTGCGGAACCTGCACCGGTTGCCCACGGGGGACCCCGAGTACTCGGTGGTCCGCGACACCGGGCTGCGGCTGGTCGAGGACGCCCTGCGCGCCAACGACACCGGGCTCGTCGCCGCGGCGCTGGGGCCGTTCGCCGCCGCGCACCTGGACGCGCACTCCTGGCGGCACGGCGTGCTCAAATGCCTTTTCGTCGGCGTGCCGGTGGCCGCCGTCGCCGGTCTCGCGGAGCGGACCGACGACGAGCTGGTCCGGATGGTCACCGACTACGTGGCGGAACGGAAGGCGGCGGGCCGGGACGTGCCCCCTGATGCCGACGCGATTCTCCAGGAGGCTGGGCAATGAGTGCGATGAGGATCTTCGACCCGCACATCCACATGACGTCGCGGACGACCGACGACTACGAGGCCATGTACGCCGCGGGAGTCCGCGCTCTGGTCGAGCCCGCGTTCTGGCTCGGCCAGCCGAGGACCAGCGTGGGGTCCTTCGTGGACTATTTCGACGGGCTCATCGGCTGGGAGCGGTTCCGCGCGGCGCAGTTCGGAATCCGCCACCACTGCACGATCGCGCTGAACCCCAAGGAGGCCAACGACCCGCGCTGCGCCGACGTGCTCGACGTGCTGCCCCGCTACCTCGCCAAGGACGGGGTGGTCGCGGTCGGCGAGGTCGGCTACGACTCGATGACCGCCGCGGAGGAGAAGGCGTTCCAGCGCCAGCTCGCCATGGCCGTGGAGCACGAACTGCCCGTGCTGGTGCACACGCCGCACCGGGACAAGCGCAGCGGCACCCAGCGCACGCTCGACGTGGTGCGCGAGTCCGGCATCGCACCGGAGCTCGTGGTGGTCGACCACCTCAACGAGCTCACGGTCGGGCTCGTCGCCGAGTCCGGCTGCTGGATGGGATTCTCGATCTACCCGGACACCAAGATGGACGAGCACCGCATGGTGACGATCCTGCGGGAGTACGGCACCGACCGGGTGCTGGTGAACTCCGCCGCCGACTGGGGGCGCTCCGACCCGCTGAAGACGAAGTACACGGGCGAGGCGATGCTCGCGGCCGGCTTCACCGAGGACGACGTGGACAAGGTGCTGTGGCGCAACCCGGTGGAGTTCTACGGGCAGAGCGGCAAGCTCCTGCTCGACCCGCTCGAGCAGGCCGCTCCCACCGGGGAGACGTTCGAGGGCAACTCGGTGCTGCGTGGCGCGCGGCCGGACAGCGGTGCCTGATGTTGCTGTCCTACTGCACGAACGTGCACCCCGCCGAGGACCTCGACGGCATCCTGCGGCAGCTGGACGCCTACGCGGTGCCGGTGCGGGAACGGCTCGGGCAGGACCGTCTCGGCGTCGGGCTGTGGCTGGCCGCCGAGGTCGCCGCCGGGCTCGCCGCCGACCGGGAGAGCAGGCGCAGGCTCGCCGCCGAGCTGTCCGCGCGCGGGCTCGTCGTGCAGACCCTCAACGCCTTCCCGTACGGCGGGTTCCACGCCGACGTGGTCAAGCACGCCGTGTACGTTCCGAAATGGACCGACGCGGCCCGGCTGCGGTACACGCTGGACTGCGTCACCGTGCTCGCCGATCTGCTGCCCGCCGACGCCGCCTACGGCAGCATCTCGACGTTACCGCTGGGCTGGCGGGAGCCGTGGGGTCCCTCGCACGACCTGCGCGCCGGGATCGCCTTCGAGGAGGTCACCCGGGTCCTGCGGACGGCGCTGGCACGCCACGAGCAGCCGATCCGGCTGGCGGTCGAACCGGAGCCGGGGTGCGTGCTCGACACGGTCGCCGACGCCGTGACCTGGCTGGCCGACCGCGTCGAGCCCGAGTACGTGGGGCTGTGCCTGGACACCTGCCACCTCGCGGTGTCCTTCGCCGACCCCGCCGAGACGGTGGCGCGGATCCGCGCCGCGGGCCTGGACGTGGTGAAGGTGCAGGCGTCCGCCGCGCTGCACGTCGAGGACCCCGGCACCGAGGACGCCCGCGCGGCGCTCGCCGAGTTCGCCGAGCCCCGCTACCTGCACCAGGTGCGGGAACTGACCGGCACCGGCGACGTCCTCGCCGCCGACGACCTGCCCGAGGCACTCGACCGGCTGCCCGCACGGGGGCCGTGGCGCGTGCACTTCCACGTGCCGTTGCACGCGTCGCCGGAACCGCCGCTGACCTCGACCACCGGGGTGCTGCGGGACGCGGTGGCGGCGCTGGCCGAGGGGGGCGGGCCGCTGCCGCACGTGGAGGTGGAGACCTACACGTGGAACGTGCTGCCCGCCGCGCAGCGGCAGGACCTCGCGGACGGGATCGCCGACGAGCTGCGCTGGGCACGGGCGCGGCTGCTCAGCCAGGAGGTGCGCACATGACCAGGTTGCTCGTGCTCGACGTCGTCGGGATGACCCCGAAGCTGTTGCGGCACATGCCGAACCTCGCCGCGCTCGGCGGCCGGGGCTGGCGGGCGGAGCTGGGCACGGTGCTGCCCGCGGTGACGTGCAGCGCGCAGTCCACCTTCCTCACCGGGCGGATGCCGTCCGGGCACGGGATCGTCGGCAACGGCTGGTACTTCCGGGACCTCGGCGAGGTCTATCTGTGGCGGCAGCACAACCGGCTCGTGCAGGGGGAGAAGGTGTGGGAGACGGCGCGGGCCGCGCGTCCCGGCCACGTCTCCGTCAACCTCTGCTGGTGGTACGCGATGGGGATGTCGACCGACTTCACGGTCACTCCCCGCCCGATCTACCACGCCGACGGCCGCAAGTCGCCGGACTGCTACGCCCGGCCGCCGGAACTGCACGACCGGCTCACCGCCGAACTCGGCCCGTTCCCGCTGTTCCACTACTGGGGGCCGACCGCCTCGATCACCTCCACCCGCTGGATCGTGGCGGCCGCCCGCAGGTTGTTCTGGGACGAGAGCCCCGACCTGCAGCTGGTCTACATCCCGCACCTGGACTACGACCTGCAGCGGTACGGGCCGGACTCGCCGCAGGCCGTGCGCGCCGCGAAGGCCGTCGACCGGGAGCTGGCACCGCTGCTGGCCGACGCCGAACGCGCCGGTGCCACCGTCGTCGCGCTGTCGGAGTACGGCATCGCGCCCGCGGACACCCCGGTCGACGTCAACCGGGCGCTGCGCCGCGAGGGCCTGCTGGAGGTCTACACGCAGGACGGCATGGAGTACCTCGACCCGTGGACGTCCCGGGCCTTCGCCGTCGCCGACCACCAGGTGGCACACGTCTACGTCGCCGACGAGGCGGACATCCCGAAGGTGCGCGGCCTGCTGGCGGCCCTGCCCGGCGTCGACGAGGTGCTCGACCGCGAGGCGCAGGCGGCCTACGGCCTCGACCACGAGCGCTCCGGTGAGCTGGTGGCGGTGGCCGAGCCGAGGGCGTGGTTCACCTACTACTACTGGCTCGACGACACGCGCGCGCCGGACTTCGCCAGGGGAGTGGAGATCCACCGCAAACCCGGTTACGACCCGGCGGAGCTGTTCTTCGACCCCGACGACCGGCTCGCGAAGGCGAAGGCCGGGCTCAACCTGCTCCGCAAGAAGGCGGGCCTGCGCTACACGATGAACGTGGTGCCCACCGATCCCCGGCACGTGCGCGGTTCCCACGGCAGGCTGCCGGACTCGGCCGACGAGGGACCGGTGCTGCTGTGCTCCGACCCCACCGTGCCGTCCACTGTGGAGAGCACCGGTCGCATGGCGGCGACGGAGGTGCGTGACCTGTTGCTGACACTGCAAGGAATCCCGGAGGTGGCGAAACGATGAGCCGACCGATCACCCTGTTCACCGGCCAGTGGGCCGACCTGCCGTTCGAGGAGGTCTGCAGGCTGGCCTCCGAGTGGGGCTACGACGGCCTGGAGATCGCCTGCTCGGGCGACCACTTCGAGGTCGACCGCGCGCTCGCCGAGGACGACTACGTCGAGGGCAGGCACAAGCTGCTCGAGTCGTACGGCCTGAAGGTGTGGGCGATCTCCAACCACCTGGTCGGCCAGGCCGTGTGCGACGACCCCATCGACGAGCGGCACCGCAACATCCTGCCCGCACGGATCTGGGGCGACGGCGAGCCCGAGGGCGTGCGGCAGCGGGCCGCCGCCGAGCTCGCCGACACGGCGCGGGCGGCCGCGAAGCTGGGCGTGGACACCGTCATCGGGTTCACCGGCTCGAAGATCTGGAAGTACGTGGCGATGTTCCCGCCGGTGTCCCAGGACATGATCGACGACGGCTACGCCGACTTCGCGGCCCGCTGGAACCCCATCCTCGACGTGTTCGACGAGGTCGGCGTGCGGTTCGCGCACGAGGTGCACCCCAGCGAGATCGCCTACGACTACTGGACGACCCAGCGCGCGCTGGAGGCCGTGAACCACCGGCCCGCGTTCGGGCTGAACTGGGACCCGTCGCACTTCGTGTGGCAGGACCTCGACCCGGTCGGGTTCATCCTCGACTTCGCCGACCGGATCTACCACGTCGACTGCAAGGACACCAAGAAGCGCTTCGACGGGCGCAACGGCAGGCTCGGCTCCCACCTCCCGTGGGCCGACCCGCGCCGTGGCTGGGACTTCGTGTCCACCGGGCACGGGGACGTCGACTGGGAGAGCGCCTTCCGCGCGCTCAACTCGATCGGCTACACGGGGCCGATCTCCGTGGAGTGGGAGGACGCGGGGATGGACCGGCTGCGTGGCGCGGCCGAGGCCGTGCACTACATCCGGAACCTCAACTTCGACAAGCCGGCCGCGGCGTTCGACGCGGCGTTCAGCACGGAGAAGGAGTGAGCAGGTGAGTTCGACCAGCGAGGGCAGGCACCTTTCCCGGAGGTCGCTGCTGCGGACGGCCGCGGGCGCGGCCGCCGTGGCGGGCATGACCGGGGCGCTGTCGGGTACCGCGAACGCCGCCTGGAGCGGGCCGGGGCGGCGGCTGCCGCGGGAGCGGATCGCCATCCAGCTCTACACGCTGCGGCACGCGCTGGAGGCCGACCTGGAGGGCACGCTGGAGGCACTGGCCGACATCGGGTACCGCAACGTCGAGCTGGCAGGCACCTACGGCCGGTCCGCGGAGGAGTTCCGCGGCCTGCTGGACACCTACGGGCTGCGGGCGGTGTCCGCGCACGTCGGCTTCGACGGCGCGGACATCGACCAGCTCGTCGCCGACGCGCGCGTGCTCGGCTACCACTACGCCGACTGCGCCTGGGCCCGCTACGGCACGCTCGCCGAGTGGGAGGCGTTCGCGCGGCGGCTCGACCGCGCGGGGGAGGCGTTCCGCAAGGCCGGGATCCGCTACGGCTACCACAACCACGCCCACGAGTACGAGCCGATCGACGGCGTGCGGCCGATCGACGTGATCGCGCGCAACACCAGTCCGCGCAACGTCCACTTCGAGTACGACCTGTACTGGGTGGTCACCGGCGGCGCCGACCCGGTCGCCGAGTACTACCGGTACTTCGGGCGGGTCAAGCAGTACCACGTCAAGGACCGCGCGCCCGGCGGCGGTTTCGCGAACCTCGGGGAGGGCACGATCGACTTCGCGGAGATCTTCCGCAGGACGTGCGCCGGGGCCGTGCAGCACTACATCGTCGAGCACGACTCGCCGAGCGACCCGCTGCACACCGCCCAGGTCGGCTTCGACTACCTGGCGAACCTGCGGTTCTGAGGCCGGTCACCCGCCGGACGCGAGGAGGACGGACACGGCCCGGACGGTGGCGTGCCCCCGCCAGTCGAGCGCCGCGGCGGGGGAGTAGCTGGTGAAGTCGACGGCCCAGCCACCGTCCGGCCGCTGTTCCGCGGCGAGGCGGCGCAGGTCGGCGGCCACGACGCCGGGACCGAACAGGGCACGGGCAGGCCGGTCCGGCAGCGGCGCGAAGTCGAGCGGCCGCAGGGACTCGCCGTCGGCGCCGCCCGCCACGGGCACCCGCCCGTCGGCGGGCAGGTGCGCGCGGAGCCCGTCGAGCAACGGGGCCGCCTCCGGCTCGCGGTCGTGCACGGCGTCGAGCAGCTGGACGGAGAACGCCAGCTCCAGCGCGTGCGGTGCGGTGAGCCCGGCGATCTCGGCGAGGCAGAACCGGGTGGCCCCCGCCAGCCACGGGTGGGCGGCGACCGCCGGGTCGTGGCGGGCGACGCGGTGGGCGACGGCGGCCACCACCGCGGTGATCTGCAGGGACGACGTCGTGCTGTCGGCCCCGGCCCAGAACGGCGCGCATCCGGTGGGATCGGTCACCGGCAGCGCGAACGGCAGCCCGCCGTCCGGCAGCGTCACCGACTCCAGCCAGTCGCACAGCCCGGCCGCCCAGGGCGAGGTGTGCGGCGCGATGTCGGCGAACACCTCGAACGCGTGCAGCGCCGCGCCCGGCTGGCTCTCCGGTGAGCGCAGGTCGGGTTCGAGTCCCCAACCGAAACCGCCGTCGGGGTTGCGGTAGGCGCCCAGCGCGGCGAGGGTGGCCTCCGGGTCGCCGGTGCCGAGCACGAGGCGCAGCCGGTGCCGGTCGAGCAGCCGGGCGTGCGTGCTCTGGAAGGCGGTGGCGGCTGCGGTGTCGATGTCGAGTTCCCTGTCCATGCGGTACAGCATCGCCGCACCCCGGCCCCCGTTCTTGAACGGACCGGACACGCCCGGGCGGAAAGCTCCCCAATGTGGCATTGGGTACGTTGAACGCACCCGATGCGGCATTCGGTGCGTCGAGCGCAACCGATGCCACATTGGGGAGCTTTTCCCGGGCGGGTGGGTCGCTCACGGGCCGTCGCGCAGACGCGGGACCCGCACGCGCAGCGCGTCGGCGAGCCGTCCGGGATCGGTGACCCGCAGCGTCAGCGAGCGGTGCCGCAGCCCGATCGGCTCGTGACCGTGCACCGGCTCCCGGAACACCAGCGTCACGCGGTCCTCCGCGAGCCGGACGGCGGCCAGGTTGGTCAGCGGGGTGCCGAAGCACCACGGGCCGAAGTGGACCCGCAGCCTGCCGTCGGTGATCCGCAACCGCGAGTTCGCCCGGCGAACTCCGAACAGGGACAGCACCGTGCCGAGGCGCCCGGCGAACGAGAACGTGAACGACGGCGACCCGTCCGCGCGCGGCCACGCCGTCCCCGCGGCGCGCTCCAGGTCGCCGCAGGTGCGGGCCTCCAGGCGCAGCCGGCGTGCGCGGCGTCGGATGTAGGCGGTCACGCGCACCGGAGTACCCCCGGAGCGCCGAGGTACTCACCGCCCGCCGGGGGCTTCCTCGTCCGCGCGCAGCGCGGCCTCGAGCGAGGGATGCAGCACGAGCGTGTCGTCCAGGCCGACGGCCTCGACCGGGCGGCTGATCGCCCGCTGCCGGGCCACCACCCGCAGCGGGGTGCCGCGCGCGGCGGCGCGTTCGGTGCTGGACGCGAGCAGCGCCAGGCCACACGAACCCAGGAACGCGACCTCGCTCAGGTCGAGCACGAGCGGGGCGGGCGGTACCAGCGAGTCGAGGGCGTCCTGCACGTGCCGTTCCACCTCGGGAGCGGTGCTCAGGTCGATCTCACCCTTGACGCGGACGACGAGGGCGATGCCGTGGTGCTCCCGTTCGATCGCGAGGAGCGGGCTGGGTGGTGGAAGGTCGGACACGGAGCCTCCAGCGGTGTCCAGGGCACGAGCCGCCCAATGGGGCCGTCACGGCCGCTGACTGCCTAACCGCCCTGACTGGCCGAAGCGTAGCGGCATACGCGCGTCAGGCAAACCGCACGCTGCAACTTCGTCCCTCCGTGGCGCCCGCCGGGGCGCATGGCCGCGATCCACGCGGGTAACCGCAGGGTGGAAGCTCCCGTCGCGACGCAAAGGAGAGAGGGCGATGACAGCGGTACGGGACATCATGACCAGCGACCCGGCCTACGTGGACACGAGCGAGACCGTCGCCCGCGCGGCCCGGCTGCTGGCGTCCGAGGACATCGGCTCGGTGCCGATCCGCGGCGAGGACAAGCAGCTCAAGGGCATGCTCACCGATCGCGACATCGTCGTGAAGGTGCTCGCGGAGGGCAAGGACCCGGTCGCCGTGCACGCGGGCGAGCTGGCACAGGGCGAGGTCGTCTCCGTCACGCCGGACGACGACGTCGAGCAGGCGCTGGCCGTCATGGCCCGGCACCAGATCCGCCGCGTGCCCGTGGTGCGGGACGGTGAGCTGGTCGGGATCGTGGCGCAGGCCGACGCCGCGCGCACCCAGCCCGAGCAGAAGACCGGCGCCGTCGTCGGCTCCATCTCCCAGGACTGACCACCCGCCTCGTGAGTGCGGAACGTCGTGAGAACCACGTTCCGCACTCACGAGCGGCCGAGCCCCCGGTAACCGAAACCGGCCTCGGCGAGCGCGGCCGGGTCGAGCAGGTTGCGGCAATCGACGACCGTGGCCTGCTCGGCCAGCCCCGCCAGCTGGGGCCAGTCCAGTTCCCGGAACTGGGGCCACTCGGTCAGCAGCACGATGCAGGCGGCGTCCTTCGCCACCAGCACCGGATCGTCCACCAGCTGCACGCCGTCGACGGGCCCGCTCGCGCCCGGGTCGTACCCGGTGAGGTGGGCTCCCGCCGCGGCCAGCCGGTGGGCCACGGCGACGGCCGGTGACTCCCGCACGTCGTCGGTCCCGGCCTTGAACGTCAGCCCCAGCAGTCCCACGCGCGCACCCCGCAGCGAGCCGTGCGGCGAACCGGTGACGGCCTCCCGCACCTTCGTGACCACGCGTTCCCGCTGGTGCGCGTTCGCCGCCACGGCCCCGTCCAGCACCGCGAAGTCCACCCCGGCGTCGTCCGCCGCGCGCAGCAGCGCGCGTGTGTCCTTCGGCAGGCAGGACCCGCCCCAGCCGGGGCCGGGTGCCAGGAACGCCCCGCCGATGCGGTCGTCCCGGCCCATGGTCCCGGTGACCTCGCCGATGTCGGCGCCGTAGCGCTCGCACAGCTCGGCGAGCACGTTGACATAGGACACTTTCAGCGCCAGGAACGCGTTGCTCGCGTACTTCGCCAGCTCGGCGCTGGCGGGCGCGGTGCGCAGCACGGGCGCGTCGAGCCCCGCGTACAGGCGGGCCACGAGCTCGGCCGCCGCCGGGTCAGTGCCGCCGACGACGATCCGGTCCGGGTGCAGGAAGTCGTGCACCGCGTGCCCCTCGCGGAGGAACTCCGGGTTGCTCACCGCGGGCCTGCCCAGCTCCCGCTGCGTCCGCGCGGTGGTGCCCACGGGCACCGTCGACTTCACCACCACGACCCCGGTGCGCGGCGTCCGCGCGAGCGCGCCGAGCGCCCGGTCGAACGCGCGCAGGTCGGCGCCACCGTCGTCGCCGGTGGGCGTCGGCACGCACAGCAGCACGGCATCCGTTCCGGCGAGGTCGGCGAACTCGGTCGAGAACCGCAGCACGCCGCGGCCGAGGCCCTCCCCGACGAGGGCAGGCAGGCCGGGCTCCTCGATCGGCACGTCCGCCCGGCGCAGCCGCGCGACCTTCTCGCCGTCCACGTCGACGCAGGTGACGCGGTGCCCGAGGTGGGCGAGGCAGGCGGCGCTCGTCAGACCGACGTACCCGGCGCCGACGACGCCGACCTCGTACGAGTGGGTCCCGTCTGGCATGTCGTCTCGTCCTCTCGCGTGAGCAACGGCCACGCCGCCGCGAGCACGTCCTTCTCGGTCAACCGCAGCAGGCCCGGATCGGGGTGCGCGGCGAAGGGATCTCCGGTGCCGCCCGCCCACAGCACGACGTGCCGGGGATCGGCGGGCGGGCCCCAGCGGGCGGGCGCGGTCGGCCCGAACAGCAGCACCGAAGGGGTGCCGAACGCGGTGGCCAGATGACCGACGCCGGTGTCGCCGCACACGACGAGCGCGGCGGCGGAGACGAGGGCGGCGAGCCCGGTCAGGTCGGTCTCACCGGCGAGCACCGCCCCGGAGGGCAGGCCCGCCAGCGCCGCCACGCGCGCCGCCAGCGCCCGCTCCCCGGCCCCGCCGGTGACCACCACGTCGTGACCCGCCGCGGCGAGCTCCCGCGCCACCGCCGCGAAACGCTCGGCGGGCCAGCGCCGCGCCGGATAGGCGGCACCCGGGTGCACCACCACGGCCCCGGGGGCGGGGCTGGGTGCCGGGGGCGGCGGCAGGGACAGGTCACGGGGGTCGGCGGGGATGCCGTGCCACTCCAGCAGGCGGCACCAGCGCACGACCTCGTGCTGCTCGGCCCGCCACGGCGGCCCGGCGACCTCCGGCACGTCCGGGTGCCAGTGCGTGATCAGCCGCGCCGGCCGGGTGCCCAGCAGGTCGGCGCTGCTCTGCGGGCCGCTGCCGTGCAGGTTCACGGCGAGCGCGGGCGGCTCCGGCGGCGGGCGCAGCGCGCCGAGCCCGGACGTCGGCCACACCTCGTCCACCGCCCCGCTCAGCGCGGCCAGCGGGCCGAGTACGTCCGGCGCGGCCAGCAGCAGCCGGTCGCCCCGCGTGGCGCGGCGCAGCGCGCGCAGCGCCGGGACCGCGGTGAGCAGGTCGCCGAGTCCCAGCGCGCGCAGCGCCAGCGTCACGGCCACGAGCCCTCCTCCGAGTGGCACACCACGAGCTCCCTGACCTGGCAGCCGGGCGGCTGGCGCAGCGCGAACAGCACCGATTTCGCCACGTCCTCCGGCCGGTTCAGCTTCGCGTCGGGTGGCGGCTTGTACTGCTCGTCGCGGTCGGCGAAGAACGCGGTGTCCATGCCGCCGGGCACGAGCATCGTCACGCCGATGCGCCCCGCCGTCTCCGCGGCCAGCGCCCGGGTGAAGCCGACGACGCCCGCCTTCGACGCGCAGTAGGCGGTGGCGTCGCTGACCGAGCGCAGGCCCAGGGTGGACGCGCACGTGACGAGCGTGCCGCCCGAGCGCTCCAGGTACGGCAGTGCGGCCCTGGCCACGGCGGCCGTGCCGAGCAGGTTGACCTGCACGACGCGCTCCCAGTCCTTGCCCGGCACCCTGTCCAGCGGACCGCACGCGTCGATGCCGGCGGCGGTGAACACCGCGTCCAGCCCGCCCGCGTGCTCGGCGAGCTCCCGCACCGCGTTCTCGGCGGCGGGGGTGTCCGCCAGGTCGGCGAGCCGGTGCTCGATGCCCGGCGCGGGCTCCGCCCGGTCGAGCACGAGCGGCGTGCCGCCCGCCTCCCGCACGGCCTCCGCCGTCGCGGCGCCCAGTCCGGACGCGCCACCGGTGATCAGCACGTTCCCCAGGTCTGTCATCGCGCTCCTTCCGCGAGTAGTCGGGTGGTCGAGTACCCCTCGACCAGGGGCACGAGGACGACCTCGCCCCCATGCCTGCGCACGACCTCCGCCTCGGGCAGGTCCTCGCCCGCGTAGTCGCCGCCCTTGACCCACACGTCCGGCCGCAGCCGCTCCAGCAGCGCGGCGGGGGACGACTCGTCGAACACGGCGACGGCGTCGACGGACTCCAGCTCCGCGAGCAACCGCGCCCGGTCCCGCTCGGGGACGAGCGGCCGGGCCGGTCCCTTGAGCCCGCGCACCGACTCGTCCGAGTTCAGGCACACGATCAGCGCGTCCCCGAGTGCCCGCGCCTGCCGCAGCAGGCTGACGTGGCCCGGGTGCAGCACGTCGAAACAGCCGCCGGTGGCGACCAGGCGCCCGCCGCGCCTGCGCACCCGCTCGGCGAACCCGGCGGTGTTCGCGGCGTTCCCGGCGTTCCCGGCGTTCGCGATGTCCCCGGCCTTCCCGGGGCCACCCGTGCCGGTCTCGCCGGACGTGGCACCGGCGGCCACGGACAGTGCCGCCGCCCCGCCCGCGGCCACGAACCGGGACGCCGCGTCGACCGCGGACCGCACGGCCCTGCCGACGTCCGCGCCGTCGACCAGGGCGGTGGCCACGGCACTGGCGAACCGGTCGCCCGCGCCGCAGGTGTCCGGGCGCACCGGGCCGGTGACCTTCGCGCCCGACGTGATCGGCACCTCCGTCGCGGGGCCGTCGCCGGGACCGCACAGCAGCGCGCCCCGCTCACCCACGGTCACCGCCGTGGCCGTGCACGCCCACGCCTCCCGCAGCGCGGCGGCGGCCTCGGCGGGCCGCGCGCAGCCGTCCGCGAAGCCGAGAGCCTCCGCGTCATTGGGGGTCACGACCGTGGCGCCCGGCACGGGGGCGGGTCCGCGCGGGTGCGGGTCCCACACCAGCGGCACGCGCGGGGCCAGCTCGGCCAGCAGCCGCCGCAGCCCGGGATGCGCGGCCAGGCCCCGCCCGTAGTCGGACACCAGGATCGCGCCCGCCTCCCGCAGCGCCGCCGTGGCGCGGCCGGGCAGCGGAGCCCGGCTCGCCCTGCCGTCGCCGGTGTCCAGCCGCAGCAGCGACTGCCCGGCCGCCCGCACGCGGGTCTTGCGCACCGTCTCGCCGTCCATGGGCACCCGCACCACGCGGACGTCCCGGCCCAGCAGCTCCGCCAGCGCCCGGCCGGACTCGTCGTCGCCGAGCGCGGTCACCAGCACCACGTCGGGCGCGGTCCGCGCGGCCAGCAGCGCGGCGAGCCCGGCGCCACCCGGCCGCCGCCACTCGCGGGCGACGTCGACCACCGGCACCGGCGCCTCGGGGCACAGCCGGTCCGCCGTGCCCTCGACGTCGACGTCGAGCAGCGCGTCACCGACCACCACGAGCGGCCTCACGTGGGCACCCCCAGTGCCTCGTCGAGCTGCGCGCACAGGGCGTGCACCACGGCCAGGTGCAGCTCCTGCACGGTCGCCACACTCGGCTCGTCCACGGCGATCGCGTCATCGCACAGCGACACCAGCGGATTCGGTGCCGGACCGGTCAGCGCCCACGTCGTCACGCCCAGCTCGTGGGCGGTCTTGGCCGCGGCGACGACGTTCTGGCTGCGCCCGCTCGTGGACAGCGCCACCAGCACGTCACCGGGGCGGCCGTGCGCGCGAACCTGCCTGGCGTACAGCTCGTGCTCGCCGTAGTCGTTGCCGATCGCGGTGGCCGCCGAGGTGTCGGCGTGCAGCGCGATCGCGGACAGCGGCTGCCGGTCGTGCAGGAACTTGCCGACGAGCTCGCCGGTGAGGTGCTGGGCCTCCGCCGCGCTGCCACCGTTGCCGCACGCCAGCAGCCTGCCGCCACCACCGAGCACGGCGGCCAGGTGCGTTCCCCAGTCCTGGATCGTGGGCGCCGCCGCCTGGATCCGGTCCAGAGCGCCGCGCAGCGCCGCGAAGTGCTGTTCGATCACGCGAAACCTCCTGACGTGAGTCGCCCGACGGCCGAGACGACCTCGGCCGGGTCGATCGCGAGGCACGGGTGGCCCTCGACGGGGCACACCCGCGCCCGCGTGCCCCGGCACGGGGCGTCCTGGTCGCCGAGCAGAACGGTGGGCACGCCGTACGGCGCCCAGCGCGCCGCGGGTACGACGGGGGCGAACAGCGAGACCACCGGGGTGCCGACCGCCGCCGCGAGGTGGGCGGGGCCGGTGTTGGGCGCGACCACGGCTCGCGCGCCGTCCAGGACGGCGGCGAGCCCGCGCAGATCGGTCCGGCCACCGAGGTCGACGACCGTGTCACCGACGTCACCGACGTCACCGGCGTCCCCCGCGGCCGCGGCGACCTCGGCGGTCAGCTCCCGCTCGCCGGGCGCGCCGGTGACCACCACGCGATGCCCGGCCTCGGCGAGCGCGCGGACGAACGCGCCCGCGTGCCGGACCGACGGCTGCCGGGCGGGCACGGACGCGGCGGGGTGGACCACGACGTAGCCGTCCCCACCGGCCGCGCCGGTCAGCCCGGTCACGTCCGGCAGCGGGCGCCGCACGGCGAGCGCGCCGTCGTCGCCGCGCGGGAGGTCGAACCCGGCCGCGCGGGCGAGCGACAGCGCGCGCTCGGCCTCGGGCGGGTCCCCGTCCACGCGGTGCCGCAGGTCCAGCAGCGATCCGGGGTAGTCCTCGCTGATCGCGCCGATCCACGGCACGCCGGCCAGGCGCAGCGCCAGCGCCAGCGGCAGCGGCGACTGGTGGAACGAGGTGAGGATCAGCGCCACGTCCGGCCCCAGGTCCCGCACCTGCTTCACCAGCGCGTCCACGTGGTCCTGGGTCGTCTCGGGCGGTTCCGGGTCGATCCACGGCGCGCACCACTCGAGCACCTCGCCGAGCCCGGGCAGCAGGTCCGCCGCCGCGCGCCCGCGCGGCCCCGCGAGCAGCGTCACCGACTCGGCCCCGGCGGCGACGGCGCGCACACACGGACCGGCGAGCAGCACGTCGCCCGCGTTGTCCAGGCGGGCCACGAGCACGCGCGGGCTCACAGCAGCCCCCTCGCGAGCTCGGTCGCCTCGGTGAGGTCGGCGGCGACGTGCGCCTCGCGGCGGGCCCGCTCGACCTCCCCGGGCAGCGTGCGCGCGGTGGGCACGAGGATGCCGTGCGCGCCCGCGGCCGCGGCGGCCGCCACGTCGGCCCCGGTGTCGCCGATGACCACGCACCGGGCAGGTTCGACGCCCAGCTGCTCCGCCGCGCGCAGCACCAGACCCGGCCGCGGCTTGCGGCAGCCGCAGCCGTCGGCGTCGCCGTGCGGGCACACCTGCCACGTCTGGAACGGGCCGAGCAGCTCGTCGACCCGCGCGTTGACCGCGCGCACCGCACCGGGCGTGAGGTAGCCGCGCGCGATCCCGGACTGGTTGCTCACCACGCCCAGCAGCGCGCCGTCGGCCCGCAGCCGGTGCAGTGCCTCGGCCGCGCCGCGCCGAGGGCGGACCTTCTCCGGGTCACCGAGGTACGGCACGTCCTCGATCAGCGTGTCGTCCCGGTCGAACAGCACCGCCGAGGGCCTGCGGTGCCGCAGCTCGCCGCGCGCGCGGTGCAGGCACGCGGCGGGCGGGATCAGCGCGCTCGTCACGAGCATCCGGCCGATCTCGCGCGGGGTGCGGGGACCGGGCAGGATGCGGCGCAGCGCGAACTGCCCGGTCAGCCCGGTCCACAGACCGCCGAGCGCGGTCGCCGCCCGCCAGCGGCGTGCCGCGAGCAGGCCCAGCGCGCCCGCGGCGGCGGCGGTGGTCAGCGCGTGCGTGCCGAGCCTGCCGGGGCCCTCGCCGATCCGCTGCCGCCACGCGCGGCCGTGCTTGCGGCGCATCAGCGCGTTGTCCGCGTTGCCGCGCTGCCTGCGCAGGCTGGCGAGGAAGTCCCCGTCCGCCGCGGGATGCGTCGTGGTGCGCGTGCCCTCCGCGATCCGGTAGCCGGCGTGCCGCACCCGCAGCGCCAGGTCGGCGTCCTCCCGGAACGCGCGGGGGAACCGCTCGTCGAACCCGCCCGCCTCGAGCAGCGCGATCCGCCGGTAGGCCATGTCCGCGGTGATCCAGCGCGCCCCGGTGAGGCCGAGCGTGGCGCGCTCGTCGTCGGTGGGCCGCCTGCCCTCCGGGACAGGCACGACGAGGCGCGCCACCGACGCGGCGACGTCCTCGTCCAGGCCGGTCAGGTCGTCCGCCAGCCGCCGCGGCCAGTCGGGCGGCGTGAGCACGTCGTCGTCGAGGAACGCGATCCATTCGGTGCGGGCCGCGCGCCAGCCCGTGTTGCGTGCCGCCGCGGGGCCCCGGCCGCCCGAGCGGACCTGCCGCACCGGCAGCCGCAGCTCCGGCAGCGCCAGCGGGCCGCCGTCCGGCCGGTCGTCGGCGACGATCACCTCGGCGGGCCGGGGACCGGCGCCGTCGTCGAGCGCCCGCAGCAGTGCCGCGAGGTTGTCGCGGCCCGCGGTGGGGATGACGACGGTGTACTCGGTGCTCATGCGGCGCTCCCGGGCCGTCGCACGGCGAACGGTCCGATGGCGAGCAGGTCGACGGGGGCGGAGCCGAAGCACTCCAGCGCGTCGGCCGGGCTGTCGACCATCGGCCTGCCCGCGGTGTTGAGGCTGGTGTTCACCACGGTCGGCAGGCCGGTGCGGCGCTCGAACGCGGTCAGCATGCGGGCCACGACCGGTTCCGTTCCCGGGTCGACCGTCTGGATGCGCGCGGTACCGTCCACATGCGTCACGGCCGGGACACGCTCGCGCCACGCGGGGGCGACGTCGTGCACGAACAGCATGTACGGGCTCGGCAGCGGGCCGCGGCCGAACAGCTCGCTCGCGCGGTCGGCGAGCACCATCGGCGCCACCGGGCGGAACTGCTCGCGGCCCTTCACGTCGTTGAGCCGCTCCAGGTTCTCGGCGCGGCCGGGATGCGCGAGCAGCGAGCGGTGGCCGAGCGCGCGCGGCCCGAACTCGGCGCGGCCCTGGAACCACGCGACGATCGCGTCGTGGGCGAGGGCCTCGGCGACGGTCTCGGCGATGTCGTCCGGCCGCTCGTAGGGCACCTTCGCGGCGCGCAGCTTCTCCTCGATCTCGGCGTCGGTCCAGTCGCGACCGAGGTCGGCGCCGGTCATCGGCGCGACCCGCTCCCCGAGGTCGGCGGCCAGTTGCAGGGCCGCCCCGAGCGCGGTGCCCGCGTCGCCGGAGGCGGGCTGCACCCACACCCGCTCGAACGGGCCCTCGGCGTGCAGGCGGGTGTTGGCCACGCAGTTGAGCGCGACGCCACCGGCGAGCGTCAGGTCGGTCGCGCCGGTGCGGTCGTGCAGCCAGCCGGCCAGCTCCAGCAGCACCTCCTCCAGCCGCTGCTGCATGCTCGCGGCGAGGTCGGCGTGCTCGGGCAGCATCTCGCCGGCGGCCGTGCGCGCGGGCGCGAACGACGCCCAGTCGATCGGCTCGGTGCGGTATCCGCCGTCCCCAGTGGTATAGACCAACTCGCGAAGCCGGGGCAGGAACCGTGGCTCGCCGTAGGAGGCGAGGGCCATCACCTTGTACTCGTCGCTGGAGCGGCGGAATCCCAGATGCGCGGTCAGGTCCTCATAGGCCAGTCCGAGCGAGTGCGGCAGGCGCTGCGTGGCCAGCTCCTCGAACTTGCCGTCGCGGTACTCGCCCGCGAGGTACGAAGTGGACTCCCCGCGGCCGTCGGCGACGAGCACGGCGGAGTCGCCCAACGGCGCGGCCAGCGCGGCGGACGCGGCGTGCGCGACGTGGTGCCGGACAAACCGGACAATGCCGGGATCCAGCCCGGGCAGCGCGGTCCGCAGGAAGTGCGGCGCCCGCTCGGCGTAGCGCGTCCGCAGTTCCTCCCATCCCGGGTCCGTGCCGTCGAGGTCGTGGTCGACCAGGCCGGGGTCGTAGGAGTAGCCCACGGCGTCGAGCTGGTCCGGGGTCAGCCCGGCCCGCTCCAGGCACCACCGCGCGGACTTCTCCGGCAGTTCCCACGCCGAGAACGGCACGGGTTCCTTGCCGTGCTTGCGGCGGCTGAACCGCTCTTCCTCGGCCGCGGCCACGATCTCCCCGTCCACGATCAGCGCGGCGGCGGGATCGTGGAAAACGGCGTTGATCCCGAGAATGCGCACGTGGGTTACCTCCCGCCTGTGGTCCTCGGTCGCGTTCGCGACCCCACTACAACCGCTACCCCTTGCAGCGACGGTTAAACCGAAACCCCCGGAAAGCCCAGGACGTCGCTACACACAGGAATTGACTGCCCGGCCCCGCGGCCCCGCGGCGGTGAATGGCACATCGCCTGCGTTGAGCGCAGGGAATGTGCCATTCACCGCGGGCGCACCGGCGGGGGCGGCGGGGTCAGGGCCACCTTCACCGCACTCGCCGCCGTCACTACCGAACGCAATGAACAGCACCCGCACCGCCCGCGCCCGGAAGCCCCCGCCCGCACTCGGACGCAGTGAAGGCCACCTTCAGTGCACCCAACGCACCCAAGGTGGCCTTGACTGCGTCCCGTGCATCCGGCGCGCCCAGCGCGCCCAGCGCGCCCCAGCGCCCCAACGCAACCAAGGTGGCCTTGGGGAGCGGCGGTTCAGGCGGCGGCGTGGCGCGCGGCGAACCAGTCGATGGTGCGGCGCAGTCCCTCGCCCAGCGCGACTTCGGGCCGCCAGCCCAGTTCCTCGCGTGCCAGCGAGATGTCCGGGCAGCGGCGGCGCGGGTCGTCCTCGGCGCCGTCCACCCGGCGCACCCCCGACCGCGCCCCGGTGAGCGCGCGCACCTCGTCGGCCAGCCGCCACACCGGGAGCTCGTGCGGGTTGCCGATGTTTACCGGCCCGGTCAGCTCGCTGTGCGCCAGCGCGAGCAGCCCGGCGACCGTGTCCGTGACGTAGCACACCGACCTGGTCTGCTCGCCGGATCCCTGGATTGTCAGCGGTTCCCCCGCCAGCGCCTGGGTCACGAAGGTCGGGATCATCCGCCCGTCCCCGGCACGCATGCGCGGGCCGTAGGTGTTGAAGATGCGCGCGATCGCCACGTCGGCGTCCCGCTCGCGGCGGTAGGCCATCGTGAGCGCCTCCGCGTACCGCTTCGCCTCGTCGTACACACTGCGCGGCCCGACCGGGTTCACGTTGCCCCAGTAGCCCTCCCGCTGCGGGTGCTCCAGGGGATCGCCGTACACCTCGCTGGTGGACGCGAGCACGAACCGCGCACCGTGCCTGCCCGCGAACTCCAGCATCCGTTCGGTGCCCAGCGATCCGGTGCGCAGGGTCTCGATCGGCAACCGCAGGTAGTCCTTTGGGGACGCCGCGGAGGCCAGGTGCAGCACCACGTCGACGCCGCCGGGCAGTTCCAGCGGCTCGGTCACGTCGTGCTCGACGAGCTCGAAGCTCTGTTCCGGCAGCAGGTGCGCGATGTTCTCCCGCGCGCCGGTGGCGAAGTTGTCCACACACACCACTCTGGTCCCGGAACGGACAAGGTTCTCACAGACGTGCGAGCCGACGAACCCCGCGCCACCGGTGACGAGCGCGTGCGTGAAGACGGTATGCATACGGCGGGACTACCCGATCGGACGGCGCCGAAACGGCATGGTTAGCGCGGCGGCGCGGGCGGGTACAGGTGGGCACATGCGAGTGCTCGTGACCGGCTGGCCGTCGTTCGTGCACGGCGAGGCGACCGCGGGCGACGTGCTCAGCATGCGCCGGGTCGGCGCGGCGCTGTCCGGGGCGGGGATCGCCGCCGACGCGGCGTGGAGCCCTGGTTTCCTGCCCGGCGAGCTGCACCTCGGCGACGTCGACCCGGGCCGCTACACCCACCTGGTGTTCGCCTGCGGGCCCGCGCACGGCGAGCAGGTGCGGTGGTTGCACGAGCGGTTTGCCCGCTGCCGCCGGATCGCCGTCGGTGTCTCCGTGATCGACCCGGCGGACCCCGCGGCCACCGGCTTCCACCGGCTGCTGCCGCGCGACGGCGGCCCCGCGGCCCACCCTGACCTCTCACTGTCGGCGGGCACGTCGCCGGTCCCGGTGACCGGGGTCGTGCTGGCGCCGGGCCAGCGGGAGTACGGCGCGCGCCGCAGGCATGAGCGGGTGCACGAGGCGCTGCTGCGGTGGGCGGGCGGCCTGGACTGCGCCCGCGTCCCGCTCGACACGCGCCTGGACACCACCGACTGGCGGCACTGCGCGACCGCCGACCAGTTCACCTCCCTGCTGCGGCGGCTCGACGTCGTGCTCACCACCCGGCTGCACGGGATGGTGCTCGCCCTGCGCGCCGGGGTGCCCGCGCTCGCCGTGGACCCGGTCGCGGGCGGCGGCAAGGTCACCGCGCAGGCCCGCGCGCTCGACTGGCCCGCCGTGCTGTCCGCCGAGGAGGTCACCGGCCCCGATGCCGAGGCGGCCCTCGGCCGCTGGTGGACGTGGTGCCTCTCCGACGGCGGGCGGGCCCGCGCGGAGGGCCGCGCGGCGCCCCAGGCGGGCCCGCACCCGCTGCTGGCCGAGCTGATCGCGGAGGTGCGCCGGTGACCGGACCGAGGACGACCGTGGTGATCGCGACCCGCGACCGCGCCGGCGAGCTGGCGCGCAGCCTCGGCATGCTGTCCGCGCTGCGGCCACGCCCGCCGATCGTCGTGGTGGACAACGCCTCCACCGACGACACCGGGGCGCGCGCGCTGCGGGAGTTCCCCCACGCGCGGCTGATCCGGTTGCCCCGCAACGCGGGAGCGGCCGCGCGCAACGTCGGCGTCCGCGCCGCGGACACCCCCTTCGTCGCCTTCAGCGACGACGACTCCTGGTGGGCCGCGGACGCCCTGCCGCGCGCGGAAGTGCTTTTCGACGCCTATCCCCGGCTGGGCCTGCTCGCCGCCCGCACGCTCGTCGGGCCCGGCGAGAAGCCCGACCCGGTGTGCGCCGAGATGGCCGCGAGCCCGCTCGGCAAACCCGCGGACCTGCCGGGTCCGCTCGTGCTCGGCTTCCTCGCCTGCTCGGCGATCGTGCGCAGGGCGGCGTTCCTCGACGCGGGCGGGTTCAGCCCGGTGCTGCACTTCGCGGCCGAGGAGAAGCTGCTGTCCTACGACCTCGCGGCGCGCGGGTGGGCGCTGTGCTACGCCGACGAGATCGTCGCCCACCACCACCCTTCGTCGACCCGGCCGCCGTCGGCGTGGCGGCACCGGCTGGAACGGCGCAACAACGCGCTGATCACGTGGATGCGCCGCCCACCGGCCGAGTGCGTGCGGGCCGCCCGCCCGCTGGTGCGCGACCCGCGCGCCGCGGCGAGCGCCCTGCGCAGGCTGCCGCGCGCGCTCGCCGCCCGCGATCCGCTGCCGGGTGCGGTCGAGACACAGGTCAGGGAACTGGAGCGCCGATGAGCCGGGTCACCGTCGTGATGATCACGCACAACCGCAGGGAGGAGGCGCTGCGGACACTCGGCCACATGACGGCGCTGCCGGACGGCGCGCCGGTCGTGGTCGCCGACAACGCCTCCGCCGACGGCACCGCCGACGCGGTCGCCGAGCGGTTCCCCGGCGTGCGGCTGCTGCGCTGCGAGCGCAACCTGGGCGCGCTCGCCCGCAACGTCGCCGTGCGCCAGGTGACGACCCCGTACGTGTCGTTCTGCGACGACGACACCCGCTGGCAGCCCGGTGCGCTCACGCGCGCGGCCGACCTGCTCGACGCCCACCCTGGACTGGGCTCGGTCACCGGCCGCTGCCTCGTCGAGCCGGGCCTGGAGGAGGACCCCATCACCCCCGAGCTGCGGCACTCCCCGGTGCGGGGCCCGGACTGGCTGCCCGGACCCGCGCTGCTCGGGGTCATGGCTGGTCTGTCCACGTTCCGGGTCAGCGCGTTCCGGGAGGTCGGCGGGTTCTCGCCGAGGATGTGGCTCGGCGGGGAGGAGGAGCTGCTCGCCCTCGACCTCGCCGCCCGCGGCTGGTGGATGTGCTGGGCCGAGGACGTGGTGATCCATCACGCGCCCTCGCGGCAGCGCGACCCCCGGCGGCGGCGCCAGCTCGGCATCCGCAACACCCTGTGGACCCTGTGGCTGCGCAGGCCCTGGCGCAGCGTGGCCCGGCGCACCGCCGACGTCCTGCGTTCGGCGCCGGCGGACCGGGCCACCGCCGCCGCCGTCGCCGAGGCACTGCGCGGCCTGCCGTGGGTGCTGCGCGAGCGGCGGGTGGTGCCCGCGAGCGTCGAGGCCGGGCTGCGGTCGCTGGAGGAGTCGCAGCGCCGCTCGGCGGCCCGCCGCTACGTCGGCTGACCGCCGGTTGAGCACTCCCGGACGTGGGTAGGCGGGGGAAGGACATCGCCACCCTTCCGGCAGAGGAGTAGTGCCCATGACCGGCTTCTTCGGGGCGGACCCCGGCCCCAGCCCGTTCGACGCGATGCTCGCGCACTTCTTCGGTAACGCCGTGCCGGGCAGGCGACCGCACGCCGTCGGCATCACGCGGCTGATGAGCGAGCAGGCGCAGGCACTGCTCGCCGCGGCGGTCCAGCAGGTCGCCGAGTGGGGTGGAGCCGAGCTCGACTCCGTGCACCTGCTCTGGGCGGCGACGCGCACCCCCGGCAGCCGCGAGCTGATCCAGCGCGCGGGCGCCGACCCCGACCAGCTGGCCGAGCGGATCGCGAGCGAGGCCGAGCGCGGGGAGCAGCGGAGCGTGGCGCCCACGCTGACGCCCGCGGCCAAGCGGGTGCTGCTCGACGCGCACCAGATCTCCCGCGGGCTGCAGGCGTCCTACATCGGGCCCGAGCACGTGCTGCTCGCGCTCGTCGCCAACCAGGACCTGACCGCGGGCCGCGTCCTGGCCGAGGCGGGCATCACGCCCGACTCGATGCGGCGCACGCTGTCCGGTCAGGGACCCGCCGCCGCGGCGCAGCCCGGCGCGCAGCGGGCCCAGCAGGGCGCCAGCCAGACCGAGACACTCGACACCTACGGCCGCGACCTGACCGCCATGGCCCGCAACGGCGAGATCGATCCCGTGGTGGGCCGCGACGACGAGATCGAGCAGACCGTGGAGGTGCTGTCCCGCCGCACCAAGAACAACCCGGTGCTGATCGGGGAGGCGGGTGTCGGCAAGACGGCCATCGTCGAGGGACTCGCCCAGCGCGTCGCCGACGGCCAGGTGCCGGACACGCTGGCGGACCGCAGGGTCGTCCAGTTGGACCTGACCTCGCTCGTCGCGGGCACGCGCTACCGCGGTGACTTCGAGGAGCGGATGAGCAAGCTGCTCGACGAGATCCGCGGCCACCGCGACGAGCTGATCGTGTTCATCGACGAGCTGCACACGGTGGTCGGCGCCGGCGCCTCCGAGGGGTCGATGGGCGCGGGCAACATGCTCAAGCCCGCGCTGGCGCGCGGGGAGCTGCACATCGTCGGCGCGACGACGCTCGACGAGTACCGGGCCAACATCGAGACCGATCCGGCGTTCGAGCGGCGCTTCCAGCCGATCCTCGTGCCCGAGCCGAACGTGGAGGACACCCTCGCGATCCTGCACGGGCTGCGCGACCAGTACGAGGCCCACCACCAGGTGCGGTTCACCGACGAGGCGCTGTCGGCCGCGGCCACGCTGTCCGATCGCTACATCACCGACCGCTACCTGCCGGACAAGGCCATCGACATGGTGGACCAGGCTGGTGCGCGCGTCCGGATGCGCTCCGGGCACCGGCCGGACAAGCTGCGGGAGCTGGAGGGCAGGCTGGAGCAGCTCTGCCGCGACCGCGACCAGGCCGTCAGCGAGGAGCACTACGAGCGGGCGTCCGCGCTGCGGGACGAGATCAACGAGCTGCGCGTCCAGCTCCACGAGTCCAAGCACGACGGGCGCTCCGCGGGGGCGCCCGAGGTGAGCGCGGTGGACATCGCCGAGGTGGTCTCGCGGACCACGGGCATCCCGGTCAGCCAGCTCACCCAGGAGGAGCGGGAGCGCCTGCTGCGCCTCGAGGAGCACCTGCACGGGCGCGTCGTCGGCCAGGACGAGGCGGTCGAGGCCGTGGCCGAGGCGGTGCGCCGCACGCGGGCCGGGCTGGCCGAGCCGAACCGGCCCTCCGGCAGCTTCCTGTTCCTCGGGCCGACCGGGGTCGGCAAGACCGAGCTGGCCCGCGCGCTCGCCGAGGCGCTGTTCGGCGAGCAGGAGCGGATGATCCGGATCGACATGTCCGAGTACGGCGAGCGGCACACGGTGTCCCGGCTCATCGGCGCCCCGCCCGGGTACGTCGGCTACGAGGAGGCGGGCCAGCTGACCGAGGCGGTGCGCCGCCGCCCGTACTCGGTGGTGCTGCTCGACGAGATCGAGAAGGCACACCCCGAGGTGTTCAACGTCCTCCTGCAGGTGCTCGACGACGGCAGGCTCACCGACGGCAGGGGCCGCACCGTGAACTTCACCAACACGGTGCTCATCATGACCAGCAACATCGGTTCCGAGCTGGTGCTGTCCGGCACCCAGGGCGCGCTGGGCTTCGCCCCGCCGAGCGAGGCCGATACCGAGCAGCCGCTGCGTGAGCGGCTCATGCGCAGGCTGCGGGACTCGTTCCGGCCCGAGTTCCTCAACCGCATCGACGAGATCATCGTCTTCCGCAGGCTGTCGGCCGAGCAGTTGCAGCGCATCACCTCGCTGCTGCTGGAGGACACGCGGCGCAAGGCACACGCGCAGGACGTCGAGGTGGAGGTGGATCCGGAAGCCGTGCGGTGGCTTTCCGAGGCCGGTTACCAGCCGGAGTACGGCGCCCGGCCGCTGCGCCGCACCATCCAGCGGGAGGTGGACAACGTGCTGTCCACGATGCTGCTCGACGGCAGCGTGACGGCCGGGTCCCGGGTGCGCATCGGCGTCGCCGACGGCAGGCTCGACTTCGACGTCTCGCAGCGCGTGGAATCCTCGCGTGAGTGAGGCCCGGAGCGGGGGACTCGCGGCGTTACGAGGTGGCCGAGCGGGTGGTGGGGGAGGCCAACCTCGCCGCGGAGGGCACCGCCCGCTCGTAGACGCGCAGCGTGTCGGCGGCGATGCGGTCCCAGGAGTACCGGCAGCGGGCGCGGTCGGCGCCCGCGATGCCGTAGGCGTCCCGGAGCGCGCTGTCGCCGAGCAGCCTGCGCAGCGCGACCGCGAGTGCGTCGGCGTTGCGTGGCGGCACGAGGGTGCCGGTGACACCGTCGACGACGGTGTCGGTGAGGCCGCCGACCGCGGCGGCCACGACGGGGACGCCGCAGGCCATGGCCTCCAACGGCACGATGCCGAACGGCTCGTACCAGGGCGTGCACACCACCGCGTCGGCCGAGCGCAGCAGCGCGGGCATGTCCGTGCGGGCGACCTGCCCCGGCATCCGGACCCGGTCGGCCACGCCGACGCGCTCGGCGAAGTCCAGCAGCCGCCGCGCCTCGGCGTCCTCGGACAGCCTGCCGCCCTCGGGGCCGCCCGCGATGACCAGTTCGGTCTCCGGCAGCGCCGCCAGCGCGGCGATCGCCACGTCGAAGCCCTTGCGGGGCACGAGCCTGCCGACGGAGACGATGCGGTGCCGGTGCCGGCGGGGCGCGCGGGGACCGTCCGGGGTGAACAACCCCAGGTCGACGCCGCACGGCACCACCGACATGCGGGCGCGGGGCACGCCCATGCGCGCCAGCTCGAACACCTCGTCCGAGCAGGTCGCGGCGACGCGGGTGGCGTGGCGGCCGACCATGCGCTCCAGGCGGACGCGCTCGTGCGGGCTGGTGTCGTCGTCGCCCTGGTACCGGCGCTTGACCACGCCGAGCGCGTGGAACGTCTGCACCACCGGCAGCGCGTGGGCGCGCGCGGCGAGCACGGAGGCGAGCCCGGACATCCAGAAGTGGGCGTGCACCAGGTCGGGCCGGTCGCCGCCCCACATCCGCTCCAGGTGGTCGGCGAAGGTGCCCATGTGCGGCAGCAGCTCGTCCTTCGGCACGTACCGCGGGGGCCCCGCGGGCACGTGGACCACGCGGTAGCCACCGGGCGTGCCGACCTCGTCCGGCAGGCCCGGATCGTCCCGCCGGGTGTAGACGGTCACGTCGTGGCCGAGCCGCGCCAGTCCGGCCGACAGCTCGGCCACGTGCACGTTCTGTCCTCCCGCGTCGACCTCGCCGAGTGCGGCCAGCGGGCTGGCGTGCTCGGAGACCATGGAAATCCGCATTGCTCCCTCCCAGGATCAGGACAGAACGCGCTCCAGCAGGGCGTCCCAGTTCCGCAGGAATGCCGCCAGCCCGTAGTGCGCCAGTGCGTGTTCCCGTGCCGACTTGCCCATGCGCGCGGCGCGTTCCGGCTCGGCGAGCAGCGTCCGGACCGCGGCGGCGAGCCGCGTGACGTCCGTGGACACGAAACCGGCCTCCTCGGGCACCGCCACGGCGGCCTCGGTGCACGCGAGCACGACCGGGGGCATCCCGAGGTGCATGGCTTCGAGCAGGGACAGGCCCAGCGACGTCCAGCGGGCCGTGTGCACGTAGACGCGCCTGCGGGCCATCTCGCGGTGCAGCGCCTCCTGGCCGAGGTCGCCCACCGGGGTGACGCCGTCGATGGCGAGGCCCGCCAGCCCCATGCCGTACAGGTCGACGGGGGCGACCTCGGTGAACACCGGCAGCAGGTCCGTGCCGACCATCCGGCCACGGCGCACCGGCTCGTTGACGAGCACGGCGGCGCGTTCCAGCTCACCGGTGTAGCGGTAGCCGGGGTCGACGATGCCGTGGTCGATGACGGTGGTCGGCGCGCGGCCGTTGTCCCACATCAGCTCGTTGAAGTGGGTGACGTGGGCTAGCACGATGTCGTCCCGGTCGGCCACCGGATGCCGGGACGTGGCCGCGTGCTCGCGCGGGGTGTTGTGCTCGACGTACACGGCGGGCACGTCAGTGCCGGGCCGCCTGCCGAGCCACCGCTCGCACAGGTCCAGCTCCTCCGGCCGCTGCAGCACGACGACGTCGACGTCGGTGTCCCGGAGCCGGTCGGCGGGAACCTCGACGGCGGTGTCCGGCCAGTCCCGGCCGCACCGGCCGCGGCCCCACTGGCCCCCTTCGGGCAGCGTGGGCAACAGGTACCGGTGTCCACCTTGGACGAACGAGGTGGTCCACGAACCGTGCAGGTGCCAGACGAGCACGTTGAGCTCGCCGGGCACCGGCCGACCGGGAGACGTGGCCTCTCGCATGCCACAGTGATAGCCCGGCGCGACCGGGACTAAACACTATGGACTGCTAACGGTCGCGGTGCCGGGCGGGGACGAACGCGAGCGCCAGCCCGGCCACCGCGGTGCAGGCGTACAGCCACACGTCCGGCGCGTTGACGTTCACCAGGTTGCCCGGCAGGTCGGTGAGGGCCGCCACCAGCCCGTACGCGGTGAGGCCGCTGAACCCGAAGAACGTCAGCCAGCCGTAGAGCCGGGCGGTCGACCCGGTGCGGGAGGCGCCGACACCGAGCAGCCCGACCGCGGTGTGCACGATGTTGAGCGGTGCGCTCACGCCGAACAGCCAGGCCGTGCGGCTTGGCTCGGAGCCGACGCCGCCACCGCCGGTGACCACGAAACCGGCGACGCCCAGCGCCAGGTACCCCACGCCGATCAGCAGGGCCAGGCCCCGCAGCCACGTGATGCGGGGGCGGTACGTGGTGGCCGGCTCACCCATGGTCACCGGTCCGGGTCAGCCCACATCGGCGCCTTGGTGTCCAGGCACGCGGTCCGCATCAGCCCGCCGTCCACCACCACGGACTCGCCGGTGACGTATCCGGCGGCGGGGGTGGCCAGGAAGGCGACGACGGAGGCCACCTCGCGGGCGTGCCCCGGCCTGCCGAGCGGGATGCCCGCGCGGGTCCGCTCGGCAGGGTCCGCGTTCTCCTGGCCGGTCATCGGCGTGGAGATCTCGCCGGGGGCCACCGAGTTCACGGTGATCCCGTGCTCGGCGAGCTCCACCGCCAGCACCTTGGTCAGTGCCCCGGCCCCGGCCTTGGCCGCGCAGTACGCCGCGGCGCCGTACTTCGGCTCGTGCTCGTGCACGCTGGTGATGTTGATGATCCGCCCGCCGCGGCCTGCCTCGATCATGTGCCTGGCGGCGCGCTGCGCGCAGACGAACGCGCCGTCGAGGTCGATCGACAGCACCTGGCGCCAGGCGTCGAAGTCGGTTTCCATGAACGGCTGCCTGAGCCCGGTGCCCGCGTTGTTGACGAGCACGTCGACGCCGCCGAGGTCGTCGGCCAGCTCGTCGATCACCGCGCCCGCCGTCGGCAGGTCGGTGAGGTCGAGGCGGCGGACGGCCGCCGACACACCCTGCTCCTTGGCCTCCTGGGCGGTCGCGGTCGCGCCTGCCTCGTCGGAGTGGTACGTGATGCCGACGTCGAGCCCGCCCCCGGCCAGTGCCACGGCGATGGCCCTGCCGATCCCGGAGTCGGAGCCGGTCACCACGGCCGTGCGCGGGCGGTCGCTCTCCTCGGGGAGTGGTGCTGGCTGGTTCACGTTCGCTCCTCGGTTGGCGGGTGCGGGGGCGGTCGTGAGTGAGGAACGTGGTAAGAACGACGTTTCTCACTCACGAGCCCACGCTGGGTCAGGCGGGTACGGACTCGGTGCGGCGGTCCCAGACGCGGTGCCGGGCGAGCGCACCCGCGAAGCTGTCGAAGAACTCCTCGGGCAGGGACCGCTCGGCCGCCTTCGACGTCACGACACCGTTCTCGACGCGCACCCCGGTGTCCTCGGCCAGCGGTTCGGCCACCCCGGCCGTGCGCAGCAGCTTCAGGCCGGAACCGAACGCCGCGACCGGCTTGGCGTGCTTGTACGCCTCGGTGACGAAGTGCACGGCGTAGCCGTCCCGCGCGAGGGTCGCGTTGCTGTCCGGACCGCAGGGCACCGCCACGGCGTCGTAGAGCACCGACGCCATCGTGTTCAGCGCGCGGTCGGTGGGCAGGTCCTCGCCGGTTCCCGCACGCAGGCGGCCCTCGGCGGGCGCCAGCACCTCGGCGATCGCGCCCCGCTTGGTCAGGTACTCGACCAGCCTGCGCGTGCCCTCGGCGTCCACGCCGTCCGCGGCGAGTACCGCGATCCTGCGGGTCTCGATCTTGTGCGGGGGCGCGTTGAGCTGGGACAGCGCGGGCGAGGAGCGGCCGTGGTTCGGGGTGGCCTCCGCCGTGGGTGGCGGCACGCCGATGCCCTCGGCCACCCGCCGGGCGAGGCCGTGGTCGACGTGGTTGAGGTGCTCGACCACGCGTTCGCGCACGGGCATCGTCTCCACCTTGCCGAGCTCGAACCGGAACGCGCTGACGATGTGCTCGGCCTCCACTTCGGACATGCTGTTCCAGAACAGCGTCGCCTGGCTGTAGAAGTCCTTGAAGCTCTCGCTGCGCTCGCGGATCTTGTGCCCTTCCACCTTCTCCGTGTAGTGCGAGAAGGTGCCCGAGTCGGCGATCGCGGGACAACTGCCGCCAAGCGTGTTCTTGAAGTACGACGTGCGTCCCTTGTGGATCGCCTGCTGGCCGTAACCGTCACGCTGATTGTGGTGCACGTCCGCGAGCGGCCGGTTCACCGGCAGCTGCGAGAAGTTCGGCCCGCCCAGCCGGATCAGCTGGGTGTCCAGATAGGAGAAGTTGCGGGCCTGCAGCAGCGGGTCGTTGGTGAAGTCGATGCCGGGCACCACGTTCGCGGTGTGGAACGCGATCTGCTCGGTCTCGGCGAAGAAGTTGTCCGGGTTGCGGTCCAGCACCATCCGGCCGACCGGCCGCACCGGCACCTCCTCCTCCGGAATGATCTTGGTGGCGTCGAGCAGGTCGAAGTCGAACGAGAACTCGTCGTCCTCCTCGACGAGCTGGACACCCAGCTCCCACTCGGGATACTGGCCGGCCTCGATGGCGTCCCACAGGTCGCGGCGGTTGAAGTCGGGGTCCTTGCCCGCGATCTTCTGCGTCTCGTCCCACACGAGCGAGTGCGTGCCGAGCACCGGCTTCCAGTGGAACTTGACGAACGTTCCCTTGCCCTCGGCGTTGACCAGGCGGAAGGTGTGCACCCCGAAGCCCTGCATCATGCGGTAGCTGCGCGGCAGTGCCCGGTCGGACATCAGCCACATCATCATGTGCATGGTCTCCGGCTGCTGCCCCACGAAGTCCCACAGCGTGTCGTGGGCCGACTGCGCCTGCGGGATCTCGTTGTGCGGCTCGGGTTTCACCGCGTGCACGAAGTCGGGGAACTTGATCCCGTCGTGGATGAAGAAGACGGGCATGTTGTTGCCGACCAGGTCGTAGTTGCCCTGCCGGGTGTAGAACTTCGTCGCGAAGCCTCGCACGTCGCGCACGGTGTCGGCGGAGCCCCGCGAGCCGGCCACCGTCGAGAACCGCACGAAAACGGGGGTCCTCGTGTCCGGGTCGGTGAGGAAGTCGGCCACGGTGTAGCCGGCCAGCCAGTCGTCGTACGGTTCGAAGAAGCCGTACGCCCCCGCGCCGCGCGCGTGCACGACGCGTTCGGGGATGCGCTCGTGGTCGAAGTGCGTCAGCTTCTCGCGGGCATGGAAGTCCTCGAGCAGGGTCGGCCCCCGCTCGCCCACGGTCAGCGAGTCGTCGGTGTGGTCGACCCGCACGCCCTGCTGTGTGGTGAGGGCGGTGCCTTCCTGGTGGTCACGGAAGCGGTCGAGCTGCCGGTTCTTGTCGTCGGAGCGTTCGGGCACGGTCGATCGGCCTCTCCGCACGGTTTCGGTGTCTTTGCCGCCGGGCTACCCGCAGCGGGTACCGGCAAACCGCCCCTGCATTCAGTGCACGCTCACGTGCCTCAGCTTGGCGAACACGATGTGCACGGCGCGGTCGGCCGCCCGGTGCCCGTTCTGCTCGTCCCGCCAGGCGGCGAGCGAGTCGGTCAGCGTCCGCAGCACCTGCCAGCCGAAGGCCTCCTGACTGGGCAGCGTGCCTTCCCGTGTGGTGGTCGACACGGTCACCCGGACCGCCTCCGGTGTCGTGATGTACCGGCAGGACAGCATCGCCCCGGGAACCGACCTGCTGATCAGGCAGGTGCACGCCTCGTCGACGGCGAGCTTGATGTCGGCGACCTCGTCGCGGTCGAAGCCAGCCCCCAGTGCCACCTGGTGCGCCACCGTGCGCAACAACGACAGCTGACGCGCCTGGGCGGGAAGCCGGAGCTCGACGGGTCCGGCGGAGCGGTACCCGATCCACTCCGCGAGCTCAGGTTCTCGCATGTCGCCTCGGGTACCCGCACGGGCCGGGCGCACACCCGATCGGGGTCACGGTCGGCTACCGCTTCGGTCTCGGGCCGGCACGCGGCGGTGCCGGACGACGTTTGCGGAGCGCATGGCGCCGCGGGCGGCCCGGGCATGTTTGCGCGCGGGGGGCGGGGGAAATCCGACGGCCGTAAGGAGAAGCACTTCCAGCGCCGGTCACCCCGACGAACGGAGGTAGTCATGGTGTACGAGGAACGTCGCGATGTCGCGCTGGAGGACCGCTCGGTTTCTCAGCTCGTCAACGACATGTCGGAGCAGGTCAGCAGGCTCGTCCGCGACGAGATGCGGCTCGCTGTCAGCGAGGTGCAGCGCAAGGGCAAGCGGGTCGGCCTCGGAGCGGGGCTCGCCGGTGCCGCCGGGGTGACGGCGTTGCTCGCCGCCGGTGCGCTGGTCGCCGCGGCGATCATGGCGATCGCGCTCGTGCTGCCCGGCTGGGCCGCGGGCCTCATCGTCGGCGGCGGGCTGCTGCTGGTGGCCGGGCTTCTCGGGATCGTGGGCAAGAGCCAGGTCCAGCAGGGTGTGCCGCCGGTGCCGCAGGAGGCCGCCGAGAGCGTGCAGCGTGACGTCGAGTCGGTCAGGGAGAGGGTGCGCCGATGAACATCCCCGAGGAACAGCGGACCGAGAGCGGCACCGAGCGGGAGTTCCCCCGGGACGCCGAGCAGGCCCGCACGGACATCGAACTGACCCGGCAGGAGCTGGGCGACACGGTCGAGGCGCTGGCGGAGAAGGCGAACGTGCCCGCCCGCGCGCGGGAGCAGCTGCAGCAGCGGTCCGACCAGGCCGTGCAGAAGGCGCGGGAGTCGCTGCCGCCCGAGGCCGCCCACCGGGTTGAGCAGGCCGTCGAGACGGTGAACCGCAACCCGGCGGCGGTGCTCGGCGCCGTCGTGGCGACCGTGATCGTGCTGCGCCTGGTGTTGCGGAGGAGGAAGCAGCGGTGAAGGTGCTGTACCGGCCGTTGAGCACGCTCGCGGGCATCGCGGGCGGCCTGCTCGCGAGCGCGATGTTCAAGCGGGTCTGGCGGAAGGCGACCGGCGAGGAGGACGCGCCCAAGGCCACCGACCGGGACTACGGCTGGCGCGAGATCCTGGTGGCGGCCGCCGTGCAGGGCGCGATCTACGGGGCGGTCAAGGCCGCCGTGGACCGCGCCGGCGCCGCGGGCTACGAGCGCGCCACCGGTGACTGGCCCGGCGACGACTGACCGAGCCACCTGTTTTTCGACTGTCCCCCAAGGCCACCTTGGTGGCGCCCACCCGTCTCCCACCACCACCCAGACGGAGACGCTCCGCGTCACGGTGCTCGATTCCAGCCACCAAGGTGGCCTTGGGGGACGTCTGTCCGGAGAGGAACCGGTACGAGGTGTGGGTGTTGAGTGCGCCGGGCGTCTACCGGCCGCAGGAGGACACGCGACTGCTCGCGGAGGCGGTGGCGACCGCCGCCGTGCCCGCCGGAGCGCGGGTCCTCGACGTGTGCACCGGAACCGGCGCGGTGGCCATCGCGGCGGCGCGGGCGGGTGCGGGGACGGTCACGGCGCTCGACGTGTCGCGCAGGGCGCTGCTCGTGACCTGGCTGAACGGCCGTCTCCGCGGCCTGCCGCTGCGGGTGCGCAGGGGTGACCTGCGGAACGGCGTCGCCGGCGGCCCGTTCGACGTCGTGCTCGCCAACCCGCCGTACGTGCCGTACCCGGGTGCGGGCGACGGCCCGGCGGCCCGCTGGGACGCGGGCCGGGACGGCAGGTCCGTGCTCGGCCCGCTGTGCGCCGCCGCTCCCGCGCTGCTCGCCGAGCGCGGCTTCCTGCTGCTGGTGCAGTCCGCGATCAGCGGCGTCGACCCCACGCTGGACCGGCTCAGGGAGGCGGGGCTGAAGACGTCGGTCGTGGCCCGCGCCCGGCAGCCGTTCGGCCCGGTGCTGCGCCGCAGGGCGGCGTACCTGGAGGATCGCGGCCTGATCGAGCCGGGCCGTCGCGACGAGGAACTGGTGGTGATCCGTGCCGACCGCACCGAACCGGGATCGTGAGCCCCGCCGGGTGACGATCGTGCCCGGCGGTCCCGTGCTCGTCGACGGCCCGGTCGAGATCGAGCTGCCCGACGGCGGCACCGTGACGTCCGACCGGTTCCGGGTCGCGCTGTGCGCGTGCCGCCGCAGCCGCACCTACCCGTTCTGCGACACGAGCCACCGCCGCCGCACCCGCCGCCCGCAGTGAAGGCCACCTTCAGTGCGCTGAACGCACTGAAGGTGGCCTTCACTGCGGGCGCTCAGGTGAGGGGCTGGCGCAGGGCGGACTCGCCGCGCCGCCACCAGCCGAGCACGTGGGCGGCCAGCCGGTCCTCGAGCAGCTCGGTGGCCTGGATGCCGAACACGATGTCGGCCGCCAGCTCGGGCTCCCGGTCGAGCAGGTCGCCGATCACCTCGCGGCGCAGCACCTGCTCGTGCACGGCATCGGCCTCCACGTGCTCGCTGAAGAACAGCACGCACGACTCGTCGGCGCCGAGCCGCCGCAGCGCGCGCACCATGCGCTGCGCGCTCGGGGCGGTGGTGATCTCGGCGGCCGCGAAATGCCCGACGAGCCCGCCGCGCAGCGAGCGGTGCAGGCCCAGCATCGACATGAGGTTCACCGTCGCGAAGGCGTGCGCGGGCACGTGCTCCAGGTAGCCGAGGTACGACGGGTTGAGCCCGGCTCCGGTGAGCAGGTCGGCGTAGAGCCGCGAGTGCATCCGCTCGGCGTGCCCGCCGCCGAACTCGTCGAACTCGACGGCGACCAGCGCGGCCTTCGCCTGCCCGCGCAGGCGGGGGATGGCGAACGCGTGCGGGTCGGCCTCCTTGAGGTGGTAGATCGAGCGCAGCGCCAGGTACTCCCGCAGCTGCTCCCACGTGCCTTCGGCGGCCAGCCAGCCGGTCAGCCCGCCGCTGTCGTCGACGGGTTCGGTGAGCAGCGTGTCGAGCGTGGCCGTGACGTCGGCGCCGCCCGCCGTGTCCGCGCGCAACGCGCCGAGGAACCGCCGCTCCAGCACCGCCCTGGCCCGCAGCAGCTCCGGGTGCCACTCCCAGTCCGGGTCGACCCCGGCGAACCCCTGGTAGTGCAGTTCGTAGCAGACCTGCAGGGCGAGCTGGAGGTCGTCGCCGTACGGCTCCGCGGCGCTCGCGTCGACGGGCAGCCCGCCCTGCTGCCCTGGCGTGCCCGCCAGCGCGGTGACGATCGACGCGGACAGTGGCCCGCGCGGCAGGGGGAGCGGTGCGACGTCGGGCGTGGCCTCGCTCGTGGCCACCGGTGCGGCCATCGGTTCTCCTGACGGGTCGGGTACGGGATCGGGCGCCGCGGGATTACCCGGCTGGTCCCGGGAGTACACGGTCGGGGTTGACATCCCAAACAAAGCCACCTATAACCAAATGAACCCAAGTGAAACGGCAAGGAAGCCACATGTACGCACAGGAGCGGCAACAGCGGATCGTCGAGCGCGCCCGCGCCGAAGGGCGGGCCGACGTCGCCGAGCTCGCGGCCGACTTCGACGTCACCACCGAGACGATCCGGCGGGACCTCACCGTCCTCGAACGGCAGGGCCTGCTGCGCCGGGTGCACGGGGGCGCGATCCCGGTCGAGCGGCTCGGCTTCGAACCGGGTCTGGCCGATCGCGACGCGGTCCTCACGGCGGAGAAGGAGCGCATCGCCAAGGCCGCACTGGCCGAGGTGCCCCGGGAGGGCTCGATCCTGCTCGACGCGGGCACGACCACCGCCCGGCTCGCGGAGATCCTCCCGCACGACCGGGAGCTGACCGTCGTCACCAACGCGGTGACGCTCGTGCCCACCCTCGCCGTCCGCCCGCAGGTGACCGTGCTGCTGCTCGGCGGCCGGGTCCGCGGCCGCACCATGGCCGCCGTCGAGGACTGGACGCTGCGGGCCCTCGCCGACACCCTCGTCGACGTCGCTTTCCTCGGCACCAACGGGATGTCCGCCGAACGGGGACTGACCACACCGGACACCGGCGAGGCCGCGGTCAAGCGCGCCATGATCCGCGCCGCCAAGCGGGTCGTCGTGCTCGCGGACCACACCAAGGCGGGCAACGACTGCCTCGCCCGGTTCGGCTCGCTGTCCGAAGTGGACTCCATCGTCACCGACACCGGGCTCGACCAGGACCTCGCCGACCGGCTCGCGGCGGCCGGGCCGAAGGTGGTGCGCGCGTGATCGTCACCATGACGCCGAACCCGAGCCTCGATCACACGGTCGAGGTGGACGCCCTGCGCCGGGGCGAGGTGCTGCGCGCGCTGCGCTCGCACGTGGAGCCGGGCGGCAAGGGCGTCAACGTCTCGCGCGCGCTCGCCGCGCACGGGCGGAAGACCACGGCCGTGCTGTTCACCGGAGGCGTCGAGGGCGGGCGGCTCACCGACCTGCTCGACGCCCAGGGGGTCAGCGTGCGGGAGGTCCGGGTCGCGGGCGACACGAGGACCAACCTCACCCTGGCCGAACCCGACGGCACGGTCACCAAGCTGAACCTGCCGGGGCCCGGCTGCGGCGAGACCGACATCGAGGCGCTGCTGGGTGCCGTGCGCGGCGCGTGCGGCGAGGGCACCGAGTGGGTGGCCGGCTGCGGCAGCCTGCCGCCCCGGGCCCCCGCCGACACCTACGCGCGGCTGGTCCGGCTCGCCCACGACGCCGGGGTGCGGGTGGCCGTCGACTCGTCGGACGCCGCGCTCGAACACTGCCTGCCCGCGGGCCCCGACCTGGTCAAGCCGAACCGCGAGGAGCTCGCCGCCTGCGCCGGGACGGCCGTGCCGACACTCGGCGCCGCCGTGCGGGCGGCGCGGCTGCTGCGGGACAGGGGAGCGCGGGCCGTGCTGGCCAGCCTCGGCGCCGACGGCGCGGTGCTCGTCGACGAGCACGGCGCGGTGCACGGCGAGGCGCCGGTCGCGGCCGCCCTGAGCAGCGTGGGCGCGGGCGACGCGCTGCTCGCCGGGTTCCTCGCCGCCGGGGGCACCGGCCGGGAGGCGCTGGCGACGGCGCTCGCCTGGGGCGCCGCCGCCACCGGGCTGCCCGGCAGCCGGATGCCCGCGCCCGCGGACATCGACCGCATCGACGTCGTCATCCATCCCGCGGTCGACGCCGACCGTGTACTCGAGGAGGGCCGCTGACATGGCCGAACTGATCACCACCGACCTGGTCGACCTCGACCTCGCCGGCACCGGGCGCGAGGAGGTCACCGCGGACCTCGCCGGGCGGCTCGCCGCCGCGGGCCGCGTCACCGACCTCGACGGCTTCCTCGCGGACCTGCGCAAGCGCGAGGAGCAGATGCCCACCGGGCTCGAAGGCGGTATCGGCATCCCGCACGCCCGCTCCGCCCACGTCACGGAACCCACGCTGGCGTTCGGGCGCAGCGAGTCCGGAGTGGACTTCGGCGCCGCGGACGGCCCCGCCCACCTGATCTTCCTCATCGCCGCGCCCGAGGGAGGCGGCGACGAGCACATGACCATCCTCGGCTCGCTCGCCCGGCGCCTCGTGCACGAGTCGTTCCGCCAGTCGCTCCACGCCGCGCCCGACGCGGACGCGGTCGTCGAGCTCGTTCGCAAGGAGGTGCTCGGACAATGAGGTTCGTCGCCGTCACGTCCTGCCCCACGGGCATCGCGCACACCTACATGGCCGCCGAGTCGCTGGAGCAGGCCGCCAAGGCCGCCGGGCACGAGATCGCGGTCGAGACCCAGGGTGCCGCGGGCTCCACCCCGCTCACCGCGCGGCAGATCGCCGAGGCCGACGCGGTGGTGTTCGCCGCCGACGTCGACGTGCGCGACCGCGCGCGGTTCGCGGGCAAACCGCTGGTCACCGGCGGCGTCAAGGCCGCCATCAACGACGGCGCCCGGCTGATCGCCGAGGCCGAGGCGGCGGCGGAGCGGGGCGCCGGTGCCGCCGCGGACCCCGCGCCGGGCGCGGGTCCCGAGCTGGCGACCAAGGTCGAGGCCGGGGCGGGAGCGGGCACCCGGCTGCGCCAGTGGCTGATGACCGGCGTGAGCTACATGATCCCGTTCGTGGCCGCGGGCGGCATCCTCATCGCCGTCGCGTTCCTCCTCGGCGGCGCGGAGATCGCCGCGGTGGTGAACGGCGGCGAGTTCGGCGGCGTGACCTACGAGGGCATCAGCGACCCGTCCGACCTGCTCGCGCAGGCCGGGATCGCCGGGGTGCTGTTCAAGATCGGCACGACGGCGTTCGAGATGCTGGTGCCGATCCTGTCCGGCTTCATCGCTTTCGGGATGGCCGACCGGCCGGGCATCGCGCCCGGCGTGGTGGGCGGCCTGCTCGCCTCCGCCATCGGCGCCGGGTTCCTCGGCGGCCTGGTCTCGGGTCTGCTCGCCGGCGCGGTCGTGCTCGGGCTCAAGCGCGTGCCGGTGCCGCGCGGCGTCGCGGGCGTCATGCCGGTCGTCGTGATCCCGCTGCTCGCCACGCTCGTCGTGGGCGTGCTCATGGTCGTGGTCGTCGGCGAGCCGATCGCCGCCGCGCAGGGCGCGCTGACCGGCTGGCTGTCCGGCCTCTCCGGTGGCACCGCGTGGCTGCTCGGCGCCCTGCTCGGGCTCATGATGGCCTTCGACATGGGCGGGCCGGTCAACAAGGTCGCCTACACGTTCGGCCTCGCGGCGCTCGCCAGCGGTGACACGGTCATCATGGCGGCGGTGATGGCGGCGGGCATGACGCCGCCACTGGGCCTGGCGCTCGCCACCGTCCTGCGCAGGCGCCTGTTCACGAAGTCGGAGCGGGACGCGGGCAAGGCGGCCTGGCTGCTCGGCGCGTCGTTCATCACCGAGGGCGCCATCCCGTTCGCGGCGGCCGACCCGTTCCGCATCATCCCCTCGCTCATGGTCGGCAGCGCCACCACCGGCGCGCTGTCCGTGGTCTTCGCCGCCACCTCGCCCGCCCCGCACGGCGGCATCTGGGTCGTCGGACTCATCGGCCACCCGCTGCTGTACCTGCTGGCGGTCGCGATCGGGGCGGTCGTGACGTGCGCGTGCGTGCTCGTCGCCAAGAGCGTCGGCAGGCCGCGTGCCGCCGAGACCACGACGTCCACCACGCCGGCCGGGCAGCCGGTGACCGTCTGACCCCGAGGAGCCCGTCATGATCGAACGCCGAGTCGTCGTCGCCTACAGCGTCGGCCTGCACGCCCGCCCCGCGGCGCTGTTCGTCAAGGCCGCCGCCGCGCAGCCGGTGCCGGTCACCATCGGCAAGGACGGGTCCGACCCCGTCGACGCGCGCAGCATCCTGTCCGTGATCGGGCTGGCCGCCAAGGCCGGCGAGGAGGTCGTGCTGCGTGCCGAGGGCCCGCAGGCCGGCCAGGCACTCGACGCCCTCGCCGACGTCCTCGCCACCGACCACGACGCCTGACCCGCCCGCCCGGGAGAACAGTGAAGGCCACCTTCACTGCGTCCAGCGCAGTGAAGGTGGCCTTCACTGCCGCGGGGCCGGTGGGGGTCAGCGCAGGGGGTGGAGGGCGGCCAGTTCGGGGGCGGGGGTGCCGGTGACGATCGTGTCGGCGAGCAGCCTGCCGGTCACCGGGCCGTGCGTGACACCCCACATGCCGTGCCCTCCGGCCACGAACACCCGAGGGGACAGCGTCGGGCCGATCAGTGGCAGCCCGTCGCTGGTCACCGGGCGGGCCCCGACCCACTCGTCGGTCCGCGCCGCCCAGTCGACACCGGCCACGAGCGGCCGCACGGCCGCGACGATGCTCGCGACCCGCCGCGGGTCGAGTGGCGCGTCGGCGGACCGGAACTCCATCATCCCCGCCACCCGCAGCCGGTCGCCCAGCGGCGTGCACACCACCTTCCGCGCCGGGAAGTACACCGGGCCCGGCGGCATCCGCTCGGGCACCACGCTGAAGCTGTAGCCCCGTCCCGCCTGCACCAGCCTGCGCACCCCGAACGGCCGCGCCAGGCGGTTCAGCAGCGCGCCACTGGCCAGCACCACCGCGTCGGCCCCGAACTCGGCGCCTCCCGCGTGGACCCGGACCCCGTCGCCGCGCTCGCGTACCGCCGTGACCTCCGTGCCCTCCTCGATCCGCACGCCCGCGCGCCGGGCCGCGTCCGCCACCGCGGTCACGTACCCGCCCGGGTCGACGTAGCGCTGGCCGTGCACCGCCAGCCCGCAGGCGATCCGCTCGCTCAGCGACGGCCACAGCTCCCGCACCCGCCGCCCGTCCACCGGGGCGACGTCGACCGGCTGCCCCGCGGCGCGCACGTGCTCCAGCTCGGTCACCACCGCCTCCCGCTGGGCCTCGCTGCCCGCGGCCACGAGGCACGGCTCCATCGGCAGGCTCACCGCTCCGGTCTCGGCCGCGAGCGCGTCGTGCTCGGCCAGCGCCCGCAGGTTCAGCGGCACGAGCGCGGCCATCGCCGCTCGCCACCGCCGGTGCGTGCTGCGCAGGGCGAACGTGGCCAGGAACCGGGCGAGCCTCGGGTCCGGCCGGGCGGGCACGTACAGCGGGGCCGAGGGAGAGGCGAAGCCCTTCAGCCCGGCGCGGACGGTGGCGGGCTCCGGCAGCGGCACGGCGAACGCGGGGGACAGCCAGCCCGCGTTGCCCCACGAGGCGCCCGTTCCGGCGCGGTGCCGGTCGAGCACGGTCACCTCGACGCCGCGAGCCCGCAGGTGCCACGCCGTGCACAGTCCGACGAGGCCCGCCCCGACGACGAGCACACTCCGCGGCGGCCGGTTCGCACGAGTCACGGCCGCCATGCTGCGCGCCGTCCGGTGCCACGGCAAGCGCCACGTCCGTATGCTCGGGTTCGTGCCGATCGCGCCGGAGGAGCTGCGGGAGTTCGAGGCCCAGCGTCCGCGGCTGTTCGCGGTCGCGTACCGCCTGCTCGGTTCCGCGAGCGAGGCGGAGGACGCCGTCCAGGACACGTTCCTGCGCTGGCACTCCGCCGACCGGTCCGCCGTGCGGGAGCCCGCCGCGTGGCTGACCAAGGTGCTCACCAACCTCTGCCTGACCCGGCTCACCTCCGCCCGCGCCCGGCGCGAGAGCTATGTCGGGCCGTGGCTGCCGGAGCCCGTCGCCACCGGCCCCGACGCGGAGGGCCCGCTCGCCACGGCCGAGCGGCACGACACCGTCTCGCTGGCCTTCCTGTTGCTGCTGGAACGGCTCACCCCGCCGGAACGCGCCGTGTTCGTGCTGCGGGAGGCGTTCGAGTACGGCCACCGCGAGATCGCGGACATCCTCGACCTCACCGAGTCGGCCAGCCAGCAGCTGTACCGGCGGGCGCGGCTGCGGCTCGCCGACGACCGGCCCCGCTTCGCCGCCGCGCCCGAGGAGGGCAGGCGGGTCGCGCGGCGGTTCCTGGCGGCCGCGCGCGGTGGTGACCTCGCCGCGCTGGAGAGCCTGCTCGCCGACGACGTGGTGTCGTGGGCCGACGGCGGAGGGCGGACCCCGGCCGCCCGGCGCCCGGTGTTCGGCGCGCAGCGGGTGGCGCGCTACCTTGCCGGCTGGACCAGCCGCGACTATCCGGGTCTGCGGGTCGTGGTGACGGAGGTCAACGGCGAACCGGCGCTGGCCGCGTTCGTCGACGGCACGCTGCTGGTGGTGGTCGTGCTGGAGGTGGCCGGCGGGCTGGTCCGTACCGTGCGCGCGATCAACAACCCGGACAAGATCGCGTACCTGGCCGGCCAGCTCTCGGCTGCTAGCCTGCGCTGATGAGCCCGTTTCGTGGATCGGCCCCGCTCACCGGGGACTGGCGGAACTTCCGGTTCTCCTGCGCCGACGGAGTCGCCACGGTCACGCTCGACCGGCCGGACCGGCTCAACGCGCTGACCTTCGACACCTACGCGGACCTGCGCGACCTGCTCGCCGAGCTGCCGCACCGCGGCGACGTGCGCGTGCTCGTGCTGCGCGGCGCGGGCCGGGCCTTCTGCTCCGGCGGGGACGTCGACGAGATCATCGGGGAGACCCTGCGCCTGGGCCAGCGGGAGCTGCTGGAGTTCACGCGCATGACCGGTGAGGTGGTGCGGGCGATGCGCGAGTGCCCGGTTCCCGTGATCGCCGGCCTGCAGGGCATGGCGGCGGGAGCGGGTGCGGTCCTCGCGCTGGCGGCGGACTTCCGCGTGGCCACTCCCGCGGCCCGTTTCGCGTTCCTGTTCACCAAGGTCGGCCTCTCCGGCGGGGACATGGGCGCGGCGTACCTGCTGCCGCGGCTGGTCGGGCTCGGCAGGGCGACCCAGCTGCTGATGCTCGGCGACCCGGTCGGCGCCGAGGAGGCCGAGCGGATCGGGCTGGTCAGCACCCTCGTCGAGGACGGCGAGCTGGACGGCGCGGTGGACGCGCTCGCCCGCAGGCTGGCGACCGGGCCCGCGCACGCCTACGCGCAGACGAAGGCGCTGCTGACCCGCGAGCAGGACATGAGCCTGTCCGGCGCCATCGAGCTGGAGGCGATGACGCAGGCGCTGCTGATGACCGGTGAGGACTACGCCGAGTTCCACGCCGCGTTCACCGGCAAGCGCGAGCCCCGCTGGCAGGGCCGCTGACCCGCGGTGCTGGGCGGGGGACTCGCGGGGTCACCAGCAGAGGAACCAGCAGTCGTCGTCATCGTCGTCCGGCGGGGGCGGTGGTGGTGGCGGCGGGGTCGTCGTGGTGGTGGTCGTGGTCGTGGTGCGGGACGTCGGCCGGGACGGCTCACGGGTGGGCGAGCTCGGTGCGGACGGTTCCGACGGCGTCGACGTGGTGGTCGGGGACTCGCTCGTGGACGTCGTCGTCGGGGTCTCGCTGGAGGTCTCGGAGTCCTCTGTGGTCGTGACCGCGCCCGTGGTCGTCGTCGCCACCGTGGCGTCCAGCACCGAGGTCACGGTGACGTCCACGCCGCCGTCGGCGGTCCGGTCGGGGAAGGTGATGACCCGGACCTCGTCGGGTTCCTGCACCCGGCGGTCGTCCTCCGGCAGCGTCTGCACGAGGAAGGCCGCGACGCCGCACCCGACCACGACGGCGCCCATGACCGCCAGCACGCGCACGCGTGACCGGGGATCCGGCGGGAGCCGGTCATCCCAGTCGTCGTCGGAGAGCCTGGTCACCGACACGTCGTCGTACACCCGGGACCCCTTCGTGCTCGGACAGCAGCAGCGGCGCCTTTCTACCGTAAAGCACCACCCGGTGGGGCGATTACTGGGTGGTTCTCTCGAAAAGTGGGAAACCGTGTGTAACGATCTTCATCTTTCGGGGTAACGCGGCTACCCAGTGTTTCGCGGATGCCACCGTGCGTGCGCGGTGCGGGGTGCGCCCTCGCGGATCAGCTCCAGCCGCGGCCGGGGCTCGGCGGTGCGCCCGCCCTGCGGCTTGCGGCTGCCCGCCGCGAACTGCACCGGCCACGTCACGCCGGGACCGGCGTAGTCCTGCTCCGCGGCCGCGTGCAGCGTCCACTGGGGATCGTAGAGATGGGTGCGGCCCAGCGCGCACAGGTCGGCGCGTCCGGCCAGGATGATCGAGTTCACGTCGTCGTAGGAGGAGATCGCGCCGACCGCGATCACCGCGACCCCGTACTTCCGGCCGATCTCGTTGCGGATGCGGTCGGCGAACGGCGTCTGGTAGCTGCGGCCGAACGCGGGCCGCTCCTCGTGCACCACCTGGCCGGTCGACACGTCCACCCCGGCGGCGCCGTGCTCGGCGAACGCGCGCGCGATCTCCACCGCGTCGTCGGCGTCGATGCCGCCCTCGCACCAGTCCGTGGCCGAGATCCGCACCGTCATCGGCTTCTCCGGTGGCCACGCCTCCCGCACGGCGTCGAACACCTCCAGCGGGTAGCGCAACCGCGCGGCGAGCGAACCGCCGTAGGCGTCGGTGCGCCGGTTGGTGAGTGGCGAGAGGAACGACGACAACAGGTAGCCGTGCGCGCAGTGCAGTTCCAGCAGGTCGAACCCCGCTCGGTGGGCGGAGCGGGCCGAGGCGGCGAACTCGTCCCGGATCGCCGCCATCTCCCGGGTGGTGAGCTCCCGGGGAACCTGCGCGGCGGGGGAGTAGGGGATCGGCGACGGCCCGCACACCGCCCAGTTGCCCTCCGGCAGCGGCTCGTCCATCCCCTCCCACATGAGCCGGGTGGACCCCTTGCGCCCCGAGTGTCCCAACTGGACCCCGATGCGCGCGGAAGTGAACTCGTGCACGAAGTCCACCACGCGCCGCCACGCGTCCTCCTGCTCGGCGGTGTAGAGCCCCGTGCAGCCGGGGGTGATCCGGCCCGGCTCGGACACGCACACCATCTCCGTCATCACCAGGCCCGCGCCGCCGAGCGCCTTGCCGCCGAGGTGCACGAGGTGGAAGTCGTTGGGCACACCATCGCCGCGCGCGGAGTACATGTCCATCGGGGACACGACGACGCGGTTGGGCAGCTCCAGCTCGCCGAGCCGGAACGGCTGGAACATCGGCGGGCGCGGCTCGGCCGGGACGTGCTGCTCCCCGGCGAACCAGCGGTCGGCCTCGGCGACGAACTCGGGATCGCGCAACCGCAGGTTCTCGTACGTCACGCGGCGGCTACGGGTGACGATGTTGAACGCGAACTGGCGCGGATGCTGCGTGGTGTACTGCGCGATGTTCTCGAACCACTCCAGGCTCGCCTGCGCCGCGCGCTGGGTGGACGCGACCACCGGCATGCGCTCGGCTTCGTAGGCCGCCAGTGCCGCCGCCACGGCGTCCGCACCGCGGACGCTGTCCACAGTGTTCTGTCCGGTGTGCTCGTGCAGGCACGCGGCGAGTGCCAGCGCGTCCTCCATCGCCAGCTTGGTACCGGAGCCGATGGAGAAGTGCGCGGTGTGCGCCGCGTCGCCGAGCAGCACCACGTTGCGGTGCCGCCAGGTGGCGCAGCGGACGGTGACGAAGTTCAGCCAGCGGGAGTTGTTGCCCAGCACCGCGTGGTCGCCGAGCACGTCCGCGCACAGCTCGCGGATCCGCTCGATCGAGGCTTCGTCGTTGTGACCGGGCGGGAGCCGCTCCGGCGCCAGCTCCGCGAACCCCGCCCGCCGCCACACGTCGTCGTGCGCCTCCAGGATGAACGTGCTCCGGTCGCGGCTGTAGGGGTAGCCGTGGATCTGCATGATCCCGGACGGCGTGTCGAGGATGTGGAACGTGAACGCGTCGAAGACGAGATCGGTGCCGAGCCAGATGTACCGGCACTGCCGGGTGTCCAGGCTGGGCCGGAAGGTCCCGGCGAACCGGGCGCGGGTCGCGGAGTTGGCGCCGTCGGCCGCGACGACCAGATCGTGCGTCGCGGCGAGCTCGGCCGGATCGGGAGCCTCCGTGCGGAAGCGGAGTCCGACGCCGAGGGCGAGGCAGCGCCGTCGCAGGATGTCGAGCAGGCGCCTGCGGCTGATCGCGGCGAAGCCGTGGCCGCCCGAGGTGACGGTGGTGCCCCGGTAGTGCACGTCGATGTCGTCCCAGCGGGCGAACTCCGCCCGCAGGGCGGCGAAGATCTCGGTGTCGGCGTGCTCGATGCCACCGAGCGTCTCGTCGGAGAGCACGACACCGAAGCCGAACGTGTCGTCCGGCGCGTTGCGCTCCCACACGGTGATCTCGTGCCCGGGGCCGAGCTGCCGGGCCAGCGCGGCGAAGTACAGGCCGCCGGGCCCGCCGCCGAGAACCGCGATCCGCACGTCGCTCACCTCTTCCCGCTCACCCAGGCTATGGCGTTCTCGCGACGAGCGTCAACTGGACGGGATAACGGTGCTGTGGCACGCTGGCCGCGTGCCCGTGCGCAACTGCCTGGTGACCGGTGCCGGCCGCGGTATCGGCAGCGCCGTCGCGGCCATGCTGGCGCGGGGCGGGCACCGCGTGGCGGTCACGGCGAGGAGCCGGGACGAGCTGGCGGCCGTCGCGGCCGCCCTGACCGCGCCGACGCTCGTCCTGCCCGCCGACGTCACCGCCGACGGCGCTGTCGACGACGTGTTCACCGCGGTGGAGCGCGAGTGGGGTCCGGTCGAGGTGCTGGTGGCGTGCGCGGGGGCGGGCGGCTCCGCGCCGCTGGCCGAGGTGACCGACGCCGAATGGGACCGGATGCTCGCGCTGAACCTCACGGCGCCGTTCCGCTGCCTGCGCCGCGCCGTGCCGGGGATGGTGGAGCGCGGCTGGGGCCGTGTCGTGGTGCTGGCCTCGGTGGCCGCGAAACGCGGTGAGCCCTACGTCAGTGCCTACACCGCGAGCAAGCACGGCGTGCTGGGACTCGTCCGCTCGGCCGCGAGTGAGCTGGCGCGCACCGGCGTCACCGTCAACGCCGTCTGTCCCGGCTACGTCGACACCCCGATGACCGACGCGACCGTCGCGTTCATCGCGGAACGAACCGGGCGCACGACGGCCGAGGCGCGCGCGGCGCTGGAGCGCAAGCAGCCGATCCACCGGCTGGTGACTCCCGAGGAGGTGGCGGACGCGGTCGACCTGTGCGTGCGCAGCGCCGCGATCACCGGGCAGGGCATCACCGTGGACGGGGGAGGGGTGCAGTCGTGATCGAGCGGATCGACCCGGACGGTCTGGCGCCGCCATCCGGGTTCGCGCACGCCGTGGCGGTCGACCGGGGCCGGATCGTGTTCCTCGCGGGACAGACCGCGCTCGACGCGGGGGGCCGCGTCGTGGGGGACGGCGTGGTGGAGCAGTTCGAGCGCGCGCTGGGCAACCTGCTCACGGCCCTGCGCGCGGCAGGCGGGGAACCGGAACACCTGGTGAGCCTCACCGTGTACGCGGTGGACCTCGGCGACTACCGCGCGCGGGCGCGGGAGCTCGGTGCCGTCTGGCGGAAGCTCGCCGGGCGGCGGTACCCGGCGATGGCCGCGGTCGGCGTCAGCCGGCTCTGGGACCCCGAGGCGCTGGTCGAGGTGCAGGGGGTCGCCGCCGTGCCCTCGTGAGTGTTCTCCGTGGTTCTAACCACGGAGAACACTCACGAGTCCACCACGTCGGCGACGTGTGCCGCGGCCTCGGCTTCGAGGCGTTCCCGCAGCTCGAAGAAGAGGTCCGCGGCGCGGGCGCCGATCCAGTCCGCGGGCAGCAGTTCGGCGGGCAGTCCCGGGTCGAGGTAGGGCAGGCGCCGCCAGTCGGTGAGCATCCGGACGTAGTCGGCGAACGCCGCGGCCGGGCGCGGCGCCCGGCGCCGCCGCCAGGTCCGCAGGAGGGGACCGTGCGTGCCGAGGAAGTCGGCGTAGTGCCGCCGCAGCTCGTCGAGATCCCACCACGTGCGCACCTTCTCGGCCAGGTCGCCGAAGGCCAGGTGGTCGGCGCGGAACAGCTCCACGTACCCCGCGAGGCCGAGCTCGCCCAGAACCGCCACCGTCGGCTCGCGCAGGTGCGCGGGCGCGATCCACACGCCGGGCGCGGCCGTGCCGAAGCCGAGCCGGGTCAGCCGCGAGCGCAGCACGTGCCGGTGGTGCCGTTCGCTCTCCGGCACCGAGAACACCGCGAGGATCCAGCCGTCGGCCACGCCCGCCCGCCCGCGCCGGAAGATGCGCTCGTCGCCCTCCCGCAGGATGGCCAGCGCGTCGCCGGTCAGCGCGTACCCCGCGGCGCCGCCACGCCGCTCGGGCAGCAGCAGGCCGCGCCGCTTGAGGCGGGAGATCGACGAGCGCACGGCGGGCTCGTCCACCCCGAGCAGCCCGAGCAGGTCGATCAGCGCGGCCACCGGCAACCAGCCGCCCCGGTCGCGGCCGTAGCGGCCGTACACGGTGACGATCAGCTGTCCCGGCGGCGCCGCGACCCGCGTTTCCGTTACGGCCGTCACGCGGCCACGGTAGCAACGGCCCGGCCGAGGAACTCACCGAGCACGCGGTTGAACTCGGCGGGCCGCTCCAGGTTCGGCAGGTGGGCCGCCCCCTCGATCACCGCCAGCCGGGAGCCGGGCACGTGCCGGTGCGTGAACTCGGCCACCTCGACCGGGGTGAACTCGTCCTCGGTGCCGACCACCACCAGCGTGGGCACGGTGACGCGGCCCAGCATCGCCACGTAGTCCGGGCGCTCGGCGCGCCCGCGCAACGCGGCGGCGGCACCCTCGGGTGACGTGGCCCGCATCATCCCGAGCACGTGGTCGGCGACGGCGGGCAGTGCCCGGATGTTGTGCGGGGCCACCATCTTCGGCAGCACCTCCGCCGCGTACGGGTCCATCCCCTCGCGCAGCAGCCGGTCCGCCAGGACGCGGCGCGCGACCTTGCCCTCGGCTGTCTCGGCCGGAGCGGAGGTGTCGGCGAGCACGAGCGCCCGGATCCGCCCGGCGAACAGGCGGTGCAGTTCGAGGACGATCTGGCCGCCCATCGACAGCCCGCCCAGCAGGAACCGGTCGACGCCGAGGTGGTCGAGCAGGGCGGTGATGTCGCGCGCGAACGTCTCCAGCGGCGTCGTGCCGGGTACCACCGTCGACTCGCCGTAGCCCCGCAGGTCCGGGGCGATCACCCGGAACCCGGCACCGCCGAGATGCTCGGCCTGCGGCCGCCACATCGACCGGTCGAACGGGTGGCCGTGCACGAGCACGAGCACGTCGCCCTCCCCCTCGTCGTCGTAGCCCATCCGGATTCCGTTGACCTCCGCGAACATCGCCGCTCCCGCCCTCGTCGCCTGTTGACACCACGACGCTATCCGGAGCACTATCTCGGTGCAATAGAAACATTGCACTCGGTGCAATCAGGGAGGCAGGGTGGCCGCGGGGGACTACCGGGCGATCGCCGACGCGATCGCCGCCGAGATCGCGGCGGGGCGGCTGGCGCCCGGCCAGCGGTTGCCGCCGCAGCGCCGCTTCGCGCGGCGGCACGGCATCGCGGACTCGACCGCGGCCCGCGTGTACCGCGAGCTGGTGCGGAGAGGGCTCGTCGTCGGCGAGGTCGGCCGAGGCACGTTCGTGCGCGCGGGCGAACCGGGACCGGAACCCGCGCTCGCCGAGCCGGGCACGGCCAGGGTGGACCTCGAGCTGGTCGTGCCCGCGCCGTCCGCGCAGGCCGGGCGGCTCGCGGCCGCGGTGAGCGCGCTCGGCGGGCCCGACGCGCTCGCGGCGGCGCTGCACCCGGTCGGCGTCACCGGCACTCCGGGGCTGCGTGCGGCGGCGGCCGGCCTGCTGGCCAAGGCGGACTGGGTGCCCGAACCCGAGCGGATCCTGGTCGCGGGCAACGGCAGGCAGGCGATCGCGGCGGCGCTCGCCGCGCTGGTGCCCTCGGGCGGGCGGCTGGCGGTGGAGGCGCTGACCTACCCGCTCGTCAAGGGCATCGCCGCGCGGCTCGGCGTCGGCCTCGTGCCCGTCGAGACCGACGCCGAAGGGCTGGTGCCCGGTGCGCTGGCCGCGGCACACCGGGCCACCCCGGTGCGGGCCGTCTACGTCCAGCCGACCCTGCACAACCCGCTCGGCACGACAATGTCCGCCGCGCGGCGGGCGGAGCTCGCGGCGACCCTGCGCGCACTGGACCTGCCCGCGGTGGAGGACTGTGTCTACTCGTTCCTGCGCGAGGAAACCCCGTTGGCCGCCCACGCGCCCGAGCGCACCGTGCTCGTCGACAGCCTGTCGAAACGGCTGACCCCGGGGCTCACGCTGGGCTTCGCGGTCGCCTCCGGGGCGCTGGCCGACCGCGTCGCCACCGCGATGCGGTCGGGCGCGTGGACGCCGGCCGGGTTCGCCGTGGCCGTCGCGACCCGCTGGATCGGCGAGGGCGCGGCCACCGCGGTGCAACAGGACAAGCGGCAGGACGCCGCGTTACGGCAGGAGATCGTGCGCGACCACCTCGCCGGGTTCGCCGTCCGCGGCGACCCGGGGGCGTACCACTGCTGGTGGGAGCTGCCCGGGCCCTGGCGCGCCGAGACGTTCGTCGCCGCCGCGGCCCGGCGCGGGATCGCCGTCACCCCCGCCGGGGCCTTCGCCGTCGGGAGCGGGCGGGCGCCGAACGCGGTGCGGCTGGCACTGGCCACGCCCCCACCGGCCACCCTGGCGTCGGCACTGCGCACGCTCGCCGGGCTGGCCCGCGCCGAGCCGCACGACGAGGAACCCGGCTGAGGACGGCTTCCGTGCGCCGGGAAGCCGGAAAGTCCACTGTGGACCGGTTTCGCCCCGGGGCAGGCCGGGTAGCCGCGTGGGCGGAGGTGACACACGATGGCGACGACCGATGTGGAGCGGCTCCGCACCGCGCTGTCCGATGCCGACTTCCCGGCGCAGAAGGACGACCTCGTCCGGGACGCGGAACAGGCGGGTGCGGACGGTGACACGATCCGGGCCCTGAACTCGATCCCGCCGGTCGAGTACGCCAGCCTGGACGAGGTGGAGCAGTCCGTGCCTTTCGATCCCGGCCCGCCCGACGCGGAGACCGGTGAGCGGCGCAGGCGGCACGCCAAGCCGGGGCTGAGCCAGCAGGAGAAGGACGTCCCGGAACACCCGATCGTCGAGGAACTGGGCGAGAACCGGGGAAGCTGACCCCGGCGCGTGGCGCCGTTCAGCGCCGTTCAGCGGCGAAGCTCGGCCCACACGCGGTCGAGGTCGTCGCTGAACGGGGCGCCCCGCGCGCAGGCCCGCTCGGCGTCCTGCCGCAGCCCGCGCAGCTCGTCCGGGGTCAGGCCGGGCGCGCTGAGCCCGTCTCCCCGCAGCCACTGCAGCAGCTCGTCCCAGCTGCGCCACGGACCCGCCTCCAGCGCGTACGCGACCGTGGACCGGCCGTAGCCGCCCGCGGGCGCGTTCCCACCGGGACGGTCGGAGCCCGGCCGCGGCGCGCTCACGACGACCCCCGGAAGTTCTCCCAGCCGGGAGGCATGCTGCTCTCCTGCCCGGAGGCGTGGTCGTCCCCGTCGGCCGGAAGCAGGTCGTTGGCCTCGCGTTGCTGCTCGATCGCCTCCACGATCTCCTCCGTGCTCATGTGCTCGACGCTCGGAATGCCCACGCGCCGGGCTTCCTCGGCGAGCTCGGCCATCGTCATCTCGTGCAGATTCCGCCGCACCATCGCAGGTCCCTTCGTCGTGGTCGATGGTCGGGTAGCCGCCGGCGCGGGGGCCTAACCGCCCGTCCGGTTTGCCGCTTCCCGTGCGGGGTAGCCGACGATCAGTCGACGGAAGGCTTTCTCTCCATGACACCGACGATCAAACTCGGGCGCATCGGCGGCGTTCAGGTCGGCGTCCACTGGAGCGTGCTGGGGATCCTCGCGATCCTCGTCGTGGCACTCGGCTTCGCCCGGTGGCCCCAGCTGCTGCCCGGCTACCCGTGGTACGTCTACGTGTTCGCGGCGCTCGTGGGAGCGGTGCTGTTCCTCGGCTCGCTGCTCGCGCACGAGGTCTCGCACGCGATCGTCGCGCGGCGCAACGACATCCCCGTCGAGGGCATCACGCTGTGGCTGCTCGGCGGTGTCGCGCGGCTGCGGGGCGAGGCGCGCACGCCGGGCGCGGAGCTGCGGATCGCCGCGGCGGGCCCGCTGACGAGCGTGGCCGTCGCCGTCTTCTTCGCGCTCGTCACGGGGCTGCTGGTGCTCGCCGACGCACCGGACCTCGTGTCCGCCATCGCCGGTTACCTCGCGGCCGTCAACGTGGTGCTGGCGGTGTTCAACCTCGTGCCCGCCGCACCGCTGGACGGCGGGCGCATCCTGCGCGCCGCGCTGTGGAAGTGGCGGGGCGACCGGACGCGCGCGGCGATCTGGAGCGCCCGCGCGGGACGGGGCTTCGGCCTTTTCCTGATCTTCCTGGGCGCGTGGCGGCTGCTGTTCGCGGGATTCGGCGACGGCCTGTGGTGGATCCTGATCGGCCTGTTCATCACCAGCATGGCGAGCGCGGAGGAGCGGCAGGCCGAGTTCGGGTCCGCCGTCGCGGGGGTCCGCGTGCGCGACGTCATGACCCCGGATCCGGACACCACCGACGGCGAGAGCACCGTGGCCGACTTCCTGCGCGACGTCGCGCTGGCGCGGCGGCACTCCGCGTTCCCGCTGCTGGACCAGGCGGGCAGGCTGCAGGGGCTGATCACCCTCAACCGGCTCAAGCAGGTGCCCCCGGACCGGCGCGAGACGACACCACTGCGCGAGGTCGCCTGCCCGCCCGGCGAGATCGCGATGGCGGAGCCGGACGAGCCGGTCTCCGACCTGCTGGAGCGGCTCGGTGGCTGCGCGGACGGCAGGGCCCTCGTGTTCTCCGAGGGGAACCTCGTCGGCATCGTCTCGCCCAGCGACATCAGCAGGCTCGTCACGCTCCGCGGCCTCGACACCGGGTGGTCGCGGGGCGGGGCCGACGTCACCACCTCGCCCTACGCGCGGCCCGAGCGCCGGGTGTAGCCGGCCGCCGTGCGGGTCAGGGCCTGCTGCCGACGCCCGTCGCCACCTCGTGCAGGCGGCGGCCGGGCGTCGACCCGGCCAGTGGCGGGGTCGACGCGCCCGCGTTCTCCCGGAGGCCGGTGAAGAACTCGGCGAGCGCCTCGGCCGCGGTGTGCCGCGGCGTCCACGCCAGGTCCGTTCTCGCCCGCGTGGTGTCCATCAGCGGCAGCCGCAGCACGGCGTCGAACAGCTCGGGGGAGGCGGGCACCGCGTGCAGCCGCCACGCGGCGGTGAGGGCCGCGCGCGCCACGAACGCGGGCATCGGCACCGTCCGCGCCCGCAGCAGCTCCGCCAGCAGGCTCGCGTCCACCACCGGCTCGGCGGCCAGGTTGAACGCGCCGCGCACTGGGTTGACGGCGGCCAGCCGGAACGCCTCCCCGATGTCGGCCGAGTGCACGGCCTGCATGCGCAGTCCCGGCAGGTCGGGCACGACCGGTACCACCCCGGGACGGACCAGCGAACCCGGTACGAACGGGCCCGCGAACAGCCGCCGCTGCTCCTGGGCCGCCTCCCGCTTGAAGACGAAGCCGGGGCGCAGGCGCGCGACCCGGGTCTGCGGGTTCGCCCTGGTGAAGGCGTCGAGCACGCGTTCAAGGTACGCCTTCTCCCTGGTGTACGCGGCCGCGGGCCAGCCGTGCGTCGGCCAGCGCTCGTCCACCCTGCGGTCCTTCGGGCCGGGGGAGTAGGCGCCGACCGACGACGAGTACACCAGCGCGGGCACCTCGCACCGCGCCACGGCGTCGAACACCTTGACGGCGCCGAGCACGTTCGACCGCCACGTCGTCACGGGATCGTGGGTCGGCTGGAACAGCCACGCCAGGTGGATGACGGCGTCGGCGCCGTCGAACAGCTCGTCCAGCCGCTCGTCGGGGACGTCGGGCAGGTCCGCCTCGACCATGTCCAGCTTGGGCACCGACCACGCGGGCCGCCTGCGGGCGAGCCCGACGATCGAGTCCACCCGCGCGTCCTCGCTGAGCGCTTCCACCACGCTGGTCCCGATGTTGCCCGTCGCCCCGGTGACGACGACGCGGATTCCGTTGCTCATCACGGTTCCCTCCGGCTCGTTACGCGCCCGTCCGTTCCGCGACGAGGGCCGCCAGCCGGTCCAGCGACTCCTCGATCCTGCGGTCGACCTCCTCCGAGAACTCGCCACCGAGCGTCTCCGGCTGCTTCCCGCCGAACGTGATGTGCAGCGTGGCGACGCTGTGCAGGTCGCCCCGGGATCCCGGCTCGACCTGCAGCCAGCCCTCGTAGCGCGCGCTGTCGTTGCTGCCCCACTCCAGGCGGAGCTCGGCGGCGTCGACGTTGACGTAACCCTCGGCGTCGTAGACCTCGCTACCGCTGGACACCCAGGCGCGCAGCTCGCCGGGGGTCGCGTCCGACTCCTCGATCTGCACGCCGTCGGGCGACCAGCTGTCGATCGTGCGCAGGTCCGTCGCCACGTCGAAGACGGCACGCGGCGCCGCGGCGATGTCCCGCTGGTGTTCGAATTCGGCCATGCCCCGCAGGTACCCAGCTGGCGGCCGGGTATGCGTGCTACTGCGCGGCGAGCGCGGTCGCCGCGTCGGCGACGGCGTCCGCGTCGATCCCCGCGTGCCACAGCTGCTCGGCCGGGGTGGCCGAGCCCGGCAGCGCCAGCACCCCGAGCTTCGCGAACAGCGGCGGCTCCACGGCGCCCACGAAGGCGTCGAGCACCGCGTCGCCGAGACCGCCCTGCGGCCAGTGGTCCTCGACCGTGACGATGCGGCCGGTGTCCGCCGCGGCCTGGTGCAGGGTGGCGGTGTCGACCGGCTTGACCGAGTACAGGTCGATCACCCGCGCCGCGATGCCCGCGTCGGCGAGCCGGTCGGCGGCGGTCAGCGCCTCGAACACCGTGATCCCCGCGGCGACGATCGTGACCTGGTCGTCGGGGGAGGAGCGCAGCACCTTGCTGCCGCCGATCGGGAACGTCTCCTCCGGGGAGTACAGGACGGGCGTGTCGCCGCGGGTGGTGCGCAGGTAGCTGATCCCGGACAGGTCGGCCAGCGCCGCCGTGAGGTGCGCGGTCTGGTTGGCGTCGCACGGGTACAGCACGGTGCTGCGCCACAGCGCGCGGTAGGCGGCGAGGTCCTCCAGGCCCATCTGGGACGGCCCGTCGGGGCCGATGGACACCCCGGCGTGGGAGCCGTTGACGCGCAGGTCGGCCCCGCTCACGGCCGCCATGCGCACGAAGTCGTGGGCGCGGCTGAGGAACGCGGCGAACGTGGACACGTAGGGGATCCAGCCGCGCACCTGCATCCCGACCGCCGCGGCGACCAGTTGCTGCTCGGCGATGTAGCACTGGAAGAACCGGTCGGGATGGGCCTGCGCGAAGTACCGGGTGCGGGTGGAGTCGGAGACCTCCCCGTCGAGCACGACGACGTCGGACCTGGCGTCACCGAGGGCGGCCAGGGTCTCGCCGAACGCGGTGCGCGTGGCGACCTCGGTGCCCGGCTCGTAGGTGCTGAGCTTCAGCGACGTGGTGTCGAGCGGCATCCGTTCCGGCGCGGGCAGCGGGTCGGCGACGCGGACGCGGGCGTACCGGCGGCCACCGAGCTCGGCGACCGCCTCGTCGGTGTCGGGCAGCGGCTTGCCGTGCTTGCCCTCCTGGTCCTCGACGGACTCGACGCCCCGGCCCTTGCGGGTGCGCGCGAGGATCGCGGTCGGCCTGCCCGCGGTGGCGAGCGCCTCCGCGTAGGCCCGGTCGATCTCGTCGATGTCGTGCCCGTCGATCTCGACCGTGTGCCACCCGAACGCGCCGATCCGCCGCGCGTACGCGGCGGTGTCCCAGCCGTGCCGGGTCGGGCCGCGCTGCCCGAGCCGGTTGACGTCCACGACGGCGATCAGGTTGTCCAGCCCGGCGTGGCCGGCGTGCTCGAACGCCTCCCACATGGAGCCTTCCGCGAGCTCGCTGTCGCCGCACAGCACCCACACGCGGTAGTCGATCTCGTCGAGCCGCCTGCCCGCGAGCGCGAGCCCGGTGCCGATCGGCAGCCCCTGCCCGAGCGACCCGGTGGCGACGTCCACCCCCGGCAGCTGCGGGGTGGGGTGCCCCTCCAGCCTGCTCTCCGCTTCGCGGAAGGTCAGCAGCTCCTCGTCGGAGATCGCGTCCGCGGCGACGAGCATCGCGTACAGCAGCGGTGAGGCGTGTCCCTTCGAGAAGATCAGGTGGTCGTTGCCGGGATGCTGCGTGGTGTCGAAGTCGTAGCGCAGGTATCTCGCCAGCAGCACCGCCATGAGGTCGGCGGCGGACATCGACGACGTCGGGTGCCCCGACCCGGCGGCCGCGGCGGCCCGGACGGCGTCGACCCGCAACTGCTGGCCCAGTTCCGCCAAGTCGTCCATGCGCTTCCGGCTACCCGGTGCGGGCGCCGCTCACACCCCGCGAGCCCCCGCTCCCGCGCGCGAGTGCCGCGTTCCGCACGGCGGGTGCCGCGTTCCGGGACGCCGCGGCCGGGCCCCTCACCCGGGCACGATGGTGTTCTGCCTGGCCACCACCCACCACCGGTCCCGCTCCTTGACCAGCACGTACAACGCGAGCATGGCGTGCTCGACGTCCAGCGGCTCGCCGTCCGCGGTGATCGCCCGCGCGCCCTTGTGGGCGAGGGCGACGTCGGGCCGGACGAACAGGACGTCCAGCAGCTCATAGCGGGCGTACTGGTCGCGCAGCGGCCCGGCCAGCCCCTCCCGGCTGACCCGCAACAGCTCGTCCCGCCCGGTGGTCCGCATCCCGGCCGCGTTGACCACCGAGGCGTTGCGGGCGAAGTGCGCGGTGAGGAGTTCCGCGTCGTTGGTGTTGAACGCGCGCTCGGTGTCGGCGATGATCCGTTCGATCGCGGCGATGTCGGCGTCGTGCCCGGCCGCGGTGTCCCCGACCACCGGTGCCACGGTACTGGTTTCGGTCACGGGACCAGCCTGCGACCTCGACCATACTGGAGGTCAAGGGTTCGTCAGGCGAGGCCGCGGACACACTCCGCCGGGGGACGGGTGCCGCGGATGCTGGCGACCATGTCGAGCACCTGGCGGGTGCGGCGCACCTCGTGCGCGCGGAACACCGCCGCGCCCTCCCACGCGGCGACCGCCGTGGCCGCGAGGGTGCCGTCGACCCGGTCGCGCAGCGCGGCGCCGAGCGTCTCCCCGATGAAGTCCTTGTTGGACAGTGCCATGAGGACGGGCCACTCGCCCGAGGTCAGCTCCCTGACCCGGCGCAGCAGCTCCAGCCCGTGCCAGGTGTTCTTGCCGAAGTCGTGCGTGGGATCGACGAGGATGCCCTCGCGGGGGACGCCGAGCGTCACCAGCCGCGCGGCCTTCTCCGTGACCTCCCGCACCACGTCGGCGACGACGTCGGCGTAGTGGACGCGGTGCGGGCGCGTGCGCGGGACCGCGCCACCGGTGTGCGAGCACACGTACCCTGCCCCGAACTCGGCGGCCACCTCGGCGAGGTGGGGATCGGCCGCCTGCCACGTGTCGTTGATCAGGTCGGCGCCCTCCGCGCACGCCTGCCTGCCGACCTCGGCACGCCACGTGTCGACGCTGATCACCAGGTCCGGGTGCCGCGCGCGCACGGCGGCGACGAAGGGGACGACCCGCCGGATCTCCTCGGCGACGTCGACGTCGGATCCCGGACCCGCCTTGACGCCACCGACATCGACGATGTCCGCCCCCTCGGCCACCGCGGTGTCGACCGCCGCGAGCGCCTGGTCGAAGGCGTAGGTGGCGCCCCGGTCGTAGAACGAGTCGGGGGTGCGGTTGACGATCGCCATGACGAGCGCGCTGTCGCGCCGCACCGGGCGGCCGCGGAACTCCAGCTCCACGGCAGCGGTCGTCGGCACGGGCGCCGGCTTCTCGGGCACGCTCACGTCAGCCGACGATACGCGGGCGCCCGGGGCGCCGTGCCACCCCGCGACCGGAAACCCGGGCACGAGGGCCGGGTGGCGGCGGACACCAGGCGTGCGGGCCGGCGCCGTCGGCCGCCCCGCGGCCCGGCGGCGCTCGGGGACGCGGGACGCCGCGTCGACCAGCCGCCGCTCACCCGGACGCTGGCCGACGCGGCGGTCCGGCCGGCGTGACTCGCCGTGCCCGCGGCGGGTGGGTGCCGGCGTTCGCGACGAGGTGTCATGAGGCGACGGTCTCGGACGCCCCGGTGCCGTGTTCGGCGGTGGGTGCCGGATTCCTCGGCCCGCGGGCGAGGAGACCGACCACGAGGACCGCCATGATGGCGACTCCGGCCCACATGGCGGTTTGCCAGCCGTCGACGAAGGATTCCCGTGCGGCTCGGACCAGTGCCCGCGCGCCCGGGCCGTGGGCGGCTTCGAGGGCGTTGGCGATGCCTTCGCGTGCGGCGTCGGCGGTGCCGGCGGGGATCCCGTCGAGCCTGGGGGTGATGGCGCTGCGGTAGCCGGCCGAGAGCAGCGCTCCGAGCAGCGCGACGCCGAGCGCGGTGCCGAACTCGCGGGTGACGTCGTTGAGCGCGGAGGCCACGCCTTGCCGTTCCCGGGGCAGAGCGCTGGTGATGGCGGCGGTGGCGGGCGGCATCGACAGGCCCATACCGGTTCCCATGGCGATCATGCCGGGCAGGACCGCGAGGTAGCCACCGTCGACGGAGACGAGAGTCGCCAACAGGGCCAGGCCCGCGGCGGTCAGGAGGATCCCTGCCACCATGGTCGCGCGCGCTCCGACCCGCTCGGCCAACCGGGGCGCGACACCGGAGGTGATCATCATCAGCCCGGCCATGGGCAGCAGGGCCGCCGTGGACCGCAGGCCCGACCAGCCGAAGACGGTCTGGAAGAACGGGTAGAGGACGACGGAGACTCCTGCCTGGACCCCGAAGACCGCCAGGAGCGCCACGGAGCCACTGGCCAGGCCGCGCTCACGGAAGAGGCGGACGTCCAGCAGCGGGGCGCGGTGGCGAAGCTCCCACGCCACGAAGCCGACGGTGCCGGCGATCCCGGTGAGCAGGCTGACGACGGTGCCCGGCGCCGCCCAGCCCTTCTCCGGGCCTTCGTGCAGGAAGAAGATGAGCCCGACCACGGCGACGAGGGACGCCAGCGAGCCGACCGTGTCGAAGGAGTGTGGTGACGCCTCGCGCGAGTCGGGCACCGAGCGCCACGCCGTCGCGAGCGCGGCAACGACGAGCGCGAGGGGCAGAACGAACAGGTAACGCCAGTTGGCCACGTCGATGAGGACGGCGGAGAGGAACATGCCCAGTAGTCCGCCGCCCCCGGCGACGCCGGTCCACACGCCGATCGCGCGGCCGCGTTCCTGCTCCGGGAAGCTCGAGGTGATGACGGCGAGCGTGACGGGCATGATCATCGCCGCGCCCACCCCGCTGAGCACGCGTGCCGCGAGCATGACCCCGGCCGAGGGGGCGAGGCCCGCGACCACGTTCGCGACGCCGAAGACCGTCAGGCCCGCGAGGAGCACGGGTTTGCGCCCCCATCGGTCGCCGACCGCGCCGAGCGGCAGCAGCAGCGCGGCCAGGCTGAGGACGTAGACGTTGATGATCCACAACACCGTGCTCTGGGAGGCGTCGAAGTCGACGGCGAGGTCCGGCTGGGCGACGTTCAGCCCGGTGACCGAGGCGATCACCGCCATCAACGCGATGGAGACCGCGATGAGGATCGAGCGGCGTTGGCGGGCGTCCGAGACCACGGCGCCGACGGAGTCACTCGGGCCGGCGGGCGTCCGTGGTGGCCGGTTCGTGCTCATGATGTCCTTCCACAAGGCGGAGAAGATCCACGCCGGAGTGAGGCGCGCCGCGGCGGGGCGTGGACCGCCGGGCCGGGTGTGGGGCCGCCGTGGGGTGCGGCGCGTCAGCGGTGGGTGCCGCTGGACGCGGCGGCGAGGGCGGCGTTGGTGTCCGCGGTGGCGAGGTGGGCGTTCATGTGGGCGCCGGCGAGGGCTCCGGCCGCGGCGGAGGCGCCGACCTGGGCGGTCAGGTCGGTGGCGTTGCCCGCCACCCACACCCCCGGCACCTCGGTGGTGCCCGCCATGCCCGTGACGAAGCGGCGGCCCATACCGCCGGGCAGGTCCTCCGTCGGCAACCCCAGGCCGTCGAGCCCGCCGGCGCGAGCCAGCGTCGTGGTGACGACGGCGAGGACCCGGCGCGCCACGACGTGCCCGTCGGTCAGCAGCACGCCGGTGATGCCGTTCCCGTCGGACCGGACCTCGGCGACCGGGGTGTCGACGACGCGAACGCCGCGGGCGGTGAACCGGGCACGGGTGTCCTCGTCCAGACCGGTGCCGTGGGCGAAGTACACCAGGTCCTCGGTCAGCTGGCGGAACAGCAGCGCCTGGTGGACCGAGGCCGGGCCCGCGGCCAGCACACCGATCGGCTCGTCGCGGACCTCCCAGCCGTGGCAGTACGGGCAGTGGACCACGCCGCGGCCCCAGTGCGGGGCCAGGCCGGGAATGTCGGGGAGCACGTCGCGCAGTCCGGTGGCGACCAGCACCCGGCGCGCCCGCACGAGGCCGCCGCCCCCGCCCTCATCCGCGGGGGCGCCCCCACTGGCCAGGGATACGGCGAACCGCGGATCGCCGTCGGCCGACGGCGCGGCAGGCGCGGCGGAGACCACCTCGCCGGTCACGACCCGCCCGCCGTAGCGGCGCACCTCCTCCCGGCCCCGGCGCAGCAGCTCCGCGGGCGGCGTGCCGTCCAGGCCGAGCGGGCCGTGCACTCCCTCGGCCGGGGCGTTGCGGGGACTGCCGCTGTCGATCACGACGACCGAGCGGCGGGAGCGGGCGAGCACGAGCGCGCCGTTCAGGCCTGCCGCGCCACCGCCGATCACCACGACGTCGACGGTGTCCTCCGGCAGTGGGTCCGTCCTGGTTTCCGGCATGGCGGTGGCTCCTTCATCACGGGGCACGTCGGCTACACCACGACGGTAAGCACAGTTTGCGGTTTTGGCATACGATCGTGCCTATGACGCAAGAAGAGGACGGCTTGGACGGCCTGGTACGCAAACGCATCCGCGCGCTACGGGTGGCGCAGGGCTGGTCGCTGGAGGAGCTGGCCACCCGCGCGAGGCTGAGCCCGTCGTCACTCAGCCGGATCGAGAACGGCCGGCGTCGCCTTGCCCTCGACCAGCTCGTCACCCTGGCCCGGGCCCTGGACACCTCGCTGGATCAGCTGGTCGAGACGGACACCGACGACGTGATCGTCAGCCCGATGATCGACGGCAGCCACGGCTTGCTGCGGTGGCCGATCAAGTCGGAGCCCGGGATGACCGTCATGCGCCAGCGCATGACGAGCCCGCCACCGGACAATCCCGCCAGCATGCGTGCGCACCCGGGCCGGGAGTGGCTCGTCGTGCTCTCCGGCACCGCCATCCTGATGCTGGGCCACCGCCGCCTCCGCGTGGAGACCAACCAGGCCGCCGAGTTCCCGACCATGCTCCCGCACGCGATCGGCACCGCGGGCGGACCGTGCGAGATCCTGGGCATCTTCGACCGCGAGGCCCGCCGGGGGCACCAGTCCGACCGCACCGCCCGGCCGGACGAGGACCGACCATGACCCCGGGCCGTGGTCACGTGCGTGGCCGGCAGCCCGGACCTCCTCCGTCTTGCCTTTTGCGCAAGGTTCTGTGCATCTGGCGCATGGGCGGCCTACCGTCGCCGTCATGACATCCACCGCGCGGGACCATGACGGTTCCCCGACCCACCGGCACGGGCACCCCAGCGATCTGGAGGGCCAGGCGGAGATCCTGGAGCTCGACGCGGAGGTCCTCGCCGACCACACCGCGTCCATCACCGCGTGGCTGCCCCTCGCGGCGAGCCCCCGCCAGATCGTGGACCTGGGGTGCGGTACCGGTGCCGGGACGTTCGCCCTGCTCGCCGGCTTCCCCGAGGCACACGTCACGGCCGTCGACTCCTCGGCCGACCATCTGCGCCGCCTACGGGAGAAGGCCCACGAACACGGGGTGGCCGACCGCGTGCGCACCCTCCAGGCCGACCTCGACTCGACGTGGCCGGGTCTGGGCGAGCCCGACCTGGTGTGGGCGTCGGCATCCCTGCATCACCTGGCCGACCCCGACCGCATCCTCCGCCAGGTGCGCGGCACGCTCCGCCCCGGCGGGCTGTTCGCCGTCGTCGAACTCGGCGGCTTCCCCCGGTTCCTGCCCGATGACGCCCCGGAGTTCCGCCCCGGTCTGGAGCTGCGCTGCCACGCCGCGAGCGAGCGTCGCCACGCCGAGCACCTGCCGCACCGGGGAGCCGACTGGGGCGCCAAGCTGACCGCAGCCGGATTCACGCTCGAAGGCGAACGGACGATCACTGTCCACATCGGACAGTCCGGCTCCGGGTCGGTCGGCCGGTACGCGCTCAGCGCCCTGCGGCGGATGCGCGGCGCCGTCGCCGATGAGCTCACGACCGAGGATCTCGCCGCGCTGGATGAGCTCCTCGACACGGACGGCCCGCACAGCATCCTGCGCCGCGACGACCTCGCGGTACGCACCGAACGCAGCGTCTGGGCCGCACGCCGCGGCTGAGCCCGGACCCGCGGCCATACCCGGAAACAGCGCCGCGACCGCCCGGCGGACAGCGCTCGCACCACGACAGAGAAGAAACAGGGCATCTCATGAACACGGATCACGTTCCTGCCCGCCAGCGGGCAGCGAACCACGTGCCCGCCGCCTACCAGGCATGGCGCGAGGCCAGGTGGGAAGAGATCGCCGGCCCCCACGGCAAGGGCAAGGTGGTCGCCAACGGCAGGGTGAGCGGCCGGGACACCCACGTCATCCCCGGCGTTCCCGGACAGTGGCGCATCTCCGCGGCGGGCACCCTGACGGTGTCGGCGGCCGCCGCCGACGGCGTGACGGTCAACGGCGAGGCGGTGCGCGGAACCGCCGAGGTGCCCTCCGGCGGCACGCTGGAGTTCCCCGGGGGACGCGTGGGCTTCGCGGGAGGCGCGGACGGGTTCTACGGGGTGGTCGTCATGGACCACGGCGCTCTCGCACGGTCGGGCCTCAGCGGGATCGACACCTACCCCTACCACCCGGACTGGGTCTTCGCGGGGGAGTATCGAGCGGCTCCGGAGGGCCGCCGGATCGAAGTGGATCGCCTGACGACCCCCCGCAGCACGGAAGCCATCCTGGCGCCCGTCGACCTCGCCGTCACCATCGACGGCGCCGGGTACGTGCTGTCCGTGCTCGAAGACATGCCGGGGCAGCGGCTCGTGGTCTTCACCGACGAGACCAACGGAACCGGGACACCCGACATCGGCCGCTGGCTGGTCCTGCCCCTCCTGGAGCCCGGCAGCACCCTGACGGTCGACTTCAACCGGGCAACCCTCTCGCACCACCACCTGGCCCCGGCCGTCTTCACCTGCCCTCTCTCGCCTCCCGGCAACCACCTGCCCCTGCGCGTCGAGGCAGGGGAACGCGCTCTCGTGCGGAAGGACGTGTCACGATGAGCCAGGACCTCAAAGACAGGGCCATCGCCTACCTCCGCCACCTGGAGAACAGGGAGTGGGCCGAGGCGCGAGCGATGTGCTCCGAGCGGGCCACCGTCTGGCACAACGACGGAAAGGGCGACTCGACGATCGAGGAGAACATCTCCGGCATGAAAGCGCAGATCGAGCCCATTCGGTCGATGCGCTACGACATCACCCGGCAGTTCGCCCAGCCGGGCGAAGTCCTCCAGCAACACGTGGTCAACGTGGTCATGAAGGACGGAGCGCTCTTCCGGGTCGACGCCGCCGTGTACTTCCGCTTCGAGGGCGGTCGCATCACCCGCATCGAGGAGTACGCCAGCCTGCCCCGCGGCGAGGCCACCTGAGCAAGCGGCATCCCACCGGTCCGCGCAGCCGAGCCTCCTCCTGCCCGCCCCTCGGTGAGCTAGCTGTGCTGTCCGGGCCGGAACGGGTGCCGCTCGAGCAGGGCTTCGGGTGCCGAGAGCCGCCACGCCTCGTAGAGCAGCTCGGTGAGCTCGTCGGCGTCGATGCGGGGCAGGTGGACGACCACCCAGCCGAACCCGCCCGCGGTGAACTGCACCTCGAACACCTCCGGCCGCTCGGCGACCAGCGCGGCCTGCTCGGACAGCGTCTGCTTCAGCCCGGCCGTCCGGGTCCGTGGCCAGTGGTAGCCGAACCGCTTGCCGCACACGCTGAACGACGTGTAGTCCCTTCCCTCGGCGTGCGTGACCTCGGCCAGGCTGTGCACCATCCGCAGGAACTGACCGCTCGACACACCCATGGCGGTCATTGTCGCGCGGCACACCGACATCCGGGCGAGCGTGGTCACCCGCGGGCGAAACGGGCATTGACCGCGTGAGAGCGCTTCCATATAGTACAGGAAAATTTCCTGTACGGCCTGGGCGTGACAAGGAGGTCACCACCATGCCCATCCCTCCCCCGCACCCACCCGCGCACACCGCTCGGCCCCGGCGCTCCCTCCGCGCCCGGTTCGCGGCGGCGGCCGCGACCGTCGCCGCGGCGATCGCCACCGCCGCCTTCCCCTCGGGCACCGTCGCGGCGTCGGTACCGCCGCCCGACCCCGGCTGGACCCCGGTCTGGAGTGACGACTTCGACGGTCCCGCCGGATCGCCGCCCTCCTCCGCGGACTGGATGATCGACCTCGGGCACAGCTATCCCGGTGGACCCGCCAACTGGGGGACCGGCGAGATCCAGCGCTACACCGACGACCCGGCGAACATCGGCCTCGACGGCTCGGGCAATCTGCGGATCACCCCGCGCCGCGACAGCGCCGGGAACTGGACGTCGGCCCGCATCGAGACGCGGCGTGGCGACTTCCGGCCGCCCGACGGCGGCGTGCTGCGGATCGAGAGCAGACTGCAGCTGCCGAACGTCACCGGAGACGCGGCGCTCGGCTACTGGCCCGCGTTCTGGGCGCTCGGGTCGCCCTATCGCGGCAACTACTGGAACTGGCCGGGAATCGGCGAGTTCGACATCATGGAGAACGTCAACGGCATGAACCGCGTGTGGGGCGTACTCCACTGTGGAGTCGCTCCGGGCGGCCCCTGCAACGAGCACGACGGCATCAGCGCCAGCCGCACCTGCCCCGGTGCGAGTTGCCAGTCGGCGTTCCACACCTACCGGTTCGAGTGGGACACCAGCAGTTCTCCGCAGGAGCTCCGCTGGTACGTCGACGGGCAGCAGTACCACACCGTGCGCCAGGACCAGCTGCCCGCGGACACGTGGAACCAGATGACCTCGCACGCCGGCTACTTCATCCTGCTCAACGTCGCGATGGGCGGCGCCTTCCCGGACGGTGTGGCCGGCTTCGCGACGCCCACCGCCGCGACCGTGCCCGGTCACTCGATGGTCGTCGACTACGTCGCGGTGTGGACCCGCGGCGGCGACGGGCAGACCGAACCGCCGCCCGGCGGTGGCGGTGATGCCTACACGACCCACCAGGCGGAGAACTTCCAGGCACAGTCCGGACTGCAGGTGAGCGACGGCTACCTCGGATGGGCCGCGAACGGCGACTGGGCGCGGTACGACGACATCGACTTCGGCAGCACACCCGCGCGGCAGTTCGTCGCCAGGGTCGCCTCCGGCGCGGGCAGCGGCGTCAGCGGGCTGGTGGAGGTCCGGCTGGACGACCTCGCCAGCGCACCGGTCGGCAGCTTCGCCATCGCCAACACCGGTGGCTGGCAGAGCTGGCGCGACGTGCCCACCAACATCAGCGGGGTCACCGGCGTGCACGATGTCTACCTGACGTTCAGCAGTGGCCAGCCGGCCGACTTCGTCAACGTCGACCGGTTCACCTTCACCCACTGAACGGGAGCGAGAAACGCATGCGCGGAACGAGGCACGTCCTCACCGCCACGCTGGCCGCGAGCGCACTGGTGCTCGCGGCCTGCGGTGGTGGCCAGGGCGAATCCACCGACGGGACCACGACGCTGACCATCAACGTCTACGGGGACAGCTTCTCGCTGCCGGACAACCGGTCGATCTACGACGAGTACGAACGGCTCAACCCCGGCGTCGAGATCGTGGAGAACCGCAGTGACTTCAGCACGCACCACCAGAACCTGCAGGCCCGGCTGACCGCGGGCAGCGGGACGGCCGACCTGGAGCTGATCGAGGTCGGGCAGGTCGCCGGCTTCGTCGGCCAGCACGACAGGTTCGTCGACTTCCTCGACCGGGGCGTCGATCCGGGACAGTGGACCGACGCGATCGTCCAGCAGGCGTCCACTCCGGACCGGAGCGCGCTGATCGGCCTGCCGACCGACGTGGGCGGGCTGGCCATGTGCTACCGGACCGATCTGTTCGAGCAGGCCGGGCTGCCCGTCGACCGCGACGAGGTCAGCGAGCTGTGGCCCACCTGGCGGGACTACGTCGAGACCGGCGACCGGTTCCTCGAACGGGCGCCCGACGGAGTGAAGTGGTTCGACTCCGGCGGCCACGTCTTCACCGGCATCCTCGGCAACGAGGAGCGGACCTTCTACGACCGGTCCGGGGAGCTCATCGTGGAGAGCAACCCGGCGGTGCGCGCGGCGTGGGACCTCACCGTCCAGGCCATCCGGTCCGGCCAGTCGGCCGCACTGCCGGAGTTCTCCCCGGAGTGGAACACCGGCTTCCAGCGGGGCCAGTTCGCCACGGTCACCTGCCCGGCCTGGATGATGGGCTACATCCAGGGCAACGCGCCCGAGACCAAGGGCAAGTGGGACATCGCGACCGTGCCCGGCGGGTCGGGCAACTGGGGCGGCTCGTACGTCACGGTGCCCGCGCAGGGCGAGCACGTCGAGGAGGCGGTGAAGCTCGCCAAGTGGCTGACCGCTCCCGAACAGAGCATCACGATCTTCCAGGAGATCGGCAACTTCCCCAGCCAGCGCACCACCTGGGACGACCCGGAGGTGGCGGAGTTCTCGTCGCCGTTCTTCAACGACGCGCCCGCGGGTGAGATCTTCCCGGCGTCCCTCGCCGACGCACCCGTCCAGATATCGGGCCCGCAGAGCGCGGTGATCGGCAAGACCTTCGCCGACAAGCTCAACAGCGTTGAGCAGGGCACCCCGCCGGACGAGGCGTGGCAGCAGGCGATGCACGACATCCGGGCCGCGGCGGGCGCCGGATGAGCACCCGGCGGCAGGCCGGGCCCTCGGCGAGGGCCCGGCTCCACCGGTTCGACCTCAAGGGCGCACCTTATCTCTACGTCACGCCGTTCTTCGCGTTGTTCGGCGTGTTCGGCCTGCTGCCGCTCGCGTACACGGCGCTGCTGTCGACCACGGCGTGGAGCCCGCGGCAGCCGGGCAGCGAGGACGCCTCGGTCGGCCTGGGCAACTACGCCGACCTGCTCTCCGACACCAACTTCCACACGGCGCTGGTCAACACGTTCGGCATCGGCCTGCTGTCCACCGTTCCGCAGCTGCTGCTGGCGCTGGGCATCGCGCACCTGCTGAACTACCGCCTGCGGGGCAGGCTGTTCTTCCGGATGGGCGTGCTCGTCCCCTACATCACGTCGATCGCCGCCGCGGCGCTGATCTTCAACCAGATCTTCGCCCGCGACTTCGGCCTGCTGAACTGGCTGCTCCAGCCGTTCACCGGAGGCACGCCGATCGACTGGCGGGCGAGCACCCTCGCCTCCTGGTTCGCGGTGTCGGTCATGGTGACCTGGCACTGGACCGGCTACAACGCGCTGATCTACCTGGCCGCGATGCAGACGATCCCGTACGAGCTCTACGAGTCGGCGGCGATCGACGGCGCGAGCCGGTGGCGGCAGTTCTGGCACATCACCATCCCGAGCCTGCGCCCGACCATCATCTTCACCGTCATCGTGTCGACGATCGGCGCGCTGCAGCTGTTCGCCGAGCCGTACCTGTTCGACACCACCCAGAACAACAACGGTGGCAGCGAGCGCCAGTTCCAGACCGCGGTGCTGTACCTGTACCAGCAGTTCTGGGCCAACGGGCGATACGGCTACGGCGCGGCGATCGCCTGGACGCTGTTCCTGATCACCGTGGTCATCGCCCTGGTCAACTTCCTGCTGGCGCGCCGGATCAGGTCGGCCGAGTGAGGGGAGGACGACCATGACCATCACCCAGTCGCCACCGGAGCCCGTGGTCCGCGGGGATCGTCCGGCGCCGGTCCGGCGGCGCACCCGGGGTGCCGGCCGCGCCGGGTGGCTCACCTACTCCGCGCTGGCCGCCGTCGTGCTGTTCTCCGTGTTCCCGCTCTACTGGTCCATCGTGGTCTCGTCCCGCGACCAGTCCGCGATCGGCAGGTACCCGCCACCCCTGGTGCCGGGCGGCAACCTGTGGGACAACCTCGCGGCCGCGTTCGAGCAGGGCAACTTCGGCACGGCGCTGACGAACTCCGTCATCGTGGCCGGCACGATCACCGTGTCGGTCGTGTTCACCTCGACACTGGCCGGTTTCGCCTTCGCCAAGCTGGACTTCCGCGGGCGCAACGGGCTGTTCACACTCGTCGTGGCGACGATGCTCGTGCCGCCGCAGCTGTCGATCATCCCGCTGTACATCATGGTCACGCAGTGGTTCGGCTGGGCCAACGACCTGCGTGGCGTGATCGTGCCGACCCTGGTCAGCGCGTTCGGCGTGTTCTTCATGCGGCAGTACCTGACCTCGGCGATTCCCGGCGAGCTGATCGAGGCGGGACGGGCCGACGGCGCGAGCACGTTCCGGATCTACCGGAGCATCGTGCTGCCCATCGCCCGGCCGGGTGCGGCCGTGCTGGGCCTGCTGACCTTCATCATGTACTGGAACGACCTCTTCTGGCCGCTCATCCTGCTCAACGCCCAGAACCCGACGGTGCAGGTCGCCATCGCGAACACCGCGAGCGGGATCGAGGTCGACTACTCGCTGGTGCTCGCCGGCACGGTGATCGCCACCTTCCCGATGCTGATCGTTTTCCTGTTGCTCGGCCGACACATCATTGGAGGAATCATGCAGGGCGCGGTGAAGGGATGACCCGGCTGGTGTTCCCGGAAGGCTTCGTCTGGGGCGCGGGCACGGCCGCCTACCAGATCGAGGGCGCGGCGCGTGCGGACGGGCGCGGGTTGTCCATCTGGGACACTTTCGCCCACACCCCGGGGAAGGTGCTCCACGGCGACACCGGGGACGTGGCGACCGACCACTACCACCGGTTCCGCGAGGACGTCGCCTTGATGGCCGACCTCGGCCTCGCCGCGTACCGGTTCTCCGTGTCCTGGCCGCGCATCCAGCCGGACGGGGACGGTGTGGTCAACGAGCGCGGCCTCGACCACTACGACCGGCTGGTCGACGAGCTGGCCGCCCACGGCATCACCCCGGTACTCACCCTGTACCACTGGGATCTGCCACAACGGCTGGAGGACGCCGGCGGGTGGGGAGCGCGGGAGACCGCCGAGCGGTTCGCCGGCTACGCGGCCGTCGTCGCCGGGCGGCTCGGTGACCGCGTTCCACTGTGGACGACGTTGAACGAGCCGTGGTGCTCGGCGTTCCTCGGCTACGCCGCCGGGACGCACGCCCCCGGCAGGGCCGACGGCGCGCTGGCCCTGCGCGCCGCCCACCACCTGCTGCTCGCGCACGGGCTCGGCGCGGGCGCGCTGCGCTCGGCGCTGCCCTCCGGCGCGGAGATCGCACTGGCGCTGAACCTGTCCCCGGTGCGCCCGGCGGACGCCACCGACGGGGCAGCCGACGCCGCGCGGCGGGTGGACGGGCTGGCGCACCGGTTGTTCCTCGACCCGGTGCTGCACGGAAGCTACCCCGCCGACGTGCTGCGGGACACCGCGCCGGTCACGGACTGGTCGTTCGTGCGTCCCGGCGACGAGCGGATCATCCCGGCACCGATCGACCTGCTGGGCATCAACTACTACGCGCCCCTCGTCGTCGACGGGGGCGGGGAGGGCGCACCCCCCGGGCACCCCTCGGCGTGGCCCGGCTCGGAACACGTCCGGCTCCGCGAGCGGCCGGGGCCGGTCACCGCCATGGGCTGGAACATCGAGCCGGACGGCCTGCGCACCCTGTTGTCGCGCCTGCACAAGGAGTACCCGGACATGCCGCTGGTGATCACCGAGAACGGCGCGGCGTTCGACGATGTGCCTGGTCCCGACGGCGGCGTCGCGGACACCGACCGCATCGGCTACCTGCGGGACCATCTCGCCGTCGCCCACGAGGCGATCGAGTCCGGCGTCGACCTTCGTGGATACTTCGTGTGGTCGCTGCTGGACAACTTCGAGTGGGCCTTCGGTTATTCGAAGCGCTTCGGCATCGTGCACGTGGACTACCCGACCCAGCGCCGCAGCTGGAAGCACAGCGCACACTGGTACCGGGAAGTGATCAGGACGAACGGCATCGACCCGGACCCGGTTCGGGACGCGCCAGGAAGGGCTTGACCGACGGTGACGGAAGGGCAGGCGGAGCTGGTCCGGCGGCAGCCGACGCTGGACACGGTGGCCGCCGAGGCCGGGGTGTCGAGGGCCACGGCGTCCCGCGTGATCAACGGCTCACCCCGGGTGTCGCCGGAGGTCAAGCGCGCGGTCCAGGACGCCATCGCCCGGGTCGGCTACGTGCCGAACCGGGCGGCCCGCACCCTGGTGCGGCGGCGGACCGATTCGGTCGCGCTGGTGATCCGGGAACCGAACGCGACCGTGCTCGCCGACCCGTACCTGGCGAACATCATCGTCGCCACCAGCGACGAGCTCATCGGCACCGGGGTGCAGCTGGTGCTGGTGAACGCCCGCAACGACGACGAGCACGAGCGAGTCGCCGACTACGTGCGCGGCGGGCACGTGGACGGCGTCCTGCTGGCGTCCATGCACGGCGACGATCCGCTGCCGGGCATGCTGCTGGCCGCGGGCGTGCCGACGGTGGTGGGTGGCCGCCCGCCCCGGCGCATCCCTGGGCTGTGCTATGTGGACGTCGACAACCTGGGCGGGGCACAGCTGGCCACCGAGCACCTGCTCGGCGCCGGAAGGAAGCGGATCGCGACCATCGCGGGCCCGGCGGACATGACCGCGGCCGCCGACCGGCTCGACGGGTTCGGGCGGGCACTCACCGAAGCCGGGCTGACCGCGGACCGTGTCGTGCACGGCGAGTTCACCCACGAGTCCGGGGAGCTCGCGATGACCACCCTGCTCGACCGGCATCCCGACCTCGACGGGGTGTTCGCGGCCAACGACCTGATGGCGGCCGGGGCGCTGCGCGTGCTGCGGGCTTCGGGCAGGCGGGTGCCGGACGACGTCGCCGTCGTCGGGTTCGACGACATCGACCTCGCCCGGCACACCGAGCCGGCGCTGACCACCGTGCACCAGCCGGTGATCCACCAGGCCCGGCTGATGACCGAACTGCTGCTCACCCAGATCAGCGGGGAGCCCGGCGGGGACCCGGTGGTGCTGCCCACCCAGCTCGTGCGGCGCGACTCGGCGTAGCCGCCACGGCCGCGCGGCGCGGTGGCGTGCTCACCCGGCGGCGTCGAGCAGCCGGGAGCCGAGCTCGCGGAGCCGGTCCGCCAGCTCCACCGGCTCGTGTACGCGGAACGGGGCGCCCAGCAGGCCGACGTAGAGGGCGATCTCGTCGAGCGAGTTCGAGCCGGCGCGCAGCACGCAGGACCGGGGTCCGGTCGCCTCGACGGTGCCCGCCGTGGCCGGGACGCGCTCGGCGACCGCGGCGGCGGGCGCCTCCACGGTGACGCGTGCCTGGTAGCGATAGGGCGCGGTGGACACCCCGTGCACGAGGAATCCCGCCAGGTCTTCCGGTGCGTCGCGGACGGTGAAGCGGGGCCCGGTCGGGATCCTCGGCCGCAGCCGGTCGACGCGGTAGGTCCGCCAGTCCGCGCGGTCGACGTCCCACCCGACCAGGTACCACCGCCTGCCCGCGTGGACCAGCCGGTGCGGCTCGGCCCGGCGGAGCGCCGTCGTCCCGTCGTGCGTGCGGTAGTCGAACCGGAGCTGGTGCCGGTCGCGGCAGGCCGCCGCGACCGCGGTCAGCGTCTCCGGGTCCACCGCGGGCCCGGCGTCCGCCACGGTCACCGTGTGCGCGTGCAGCATCGTGACGCGGTGCCGCAGCCGGGCAGGCAGCACCTGCTCCAGCTTGGTGAGGGCACGCAGGGACGCCTCCTCGATACCGGCCACCGTGCCGCCGGCCGCCGTGCGCAGCCCGACGGCCACGGCGATGGCCTCGTCGTCGTCGAGCAGCAGCGGTGGCAGCGTCGCGCCCGCGCCGAGCCGGTAGCCCGGCACACCGGGGTTCGCGTCGACCGGATACCCGAGTGCCCGCAGCTTGTCGATGTCGCGGCGTACCGTGCGCACGTCGACTCCGAGGCGGTCGGCGAGGTCGGCGCCGGTCCACGTGCGCGGGGTCTGCAGGAGCGACAGCAGGCGCAGCAGCCGCGCGGAGGTTTCGAGCATGGCACCAGTCTGCCGCTCACCTAGGACGAGAACCGCCCTCTCGCCTTCCTTCCCGGCGTCACCCGGGAGTTCTTCCGCCCGCCCGCGCCGAGCAGCGCGGTCCGCCGCGATCTCACCCGGCGGGGGAGGGTGCCACGCCGGTGAACGTGGCGAAGGCGATGACGTTGTCGCGGTAGCTGTCGGCGTCGCTGTCGAACGCGCCGCCGCACGTGATCAGCCTCAGCTCGGGCCCGGCCGTGTCGCCGTACACGTCCTCGGCGGGGAACCGCGTCTTCGGAACCTGTGCCATGTGCTCGACGACGAACCGGGCGATCCGCCCGTCCTGCCTGCCGACGCGGATCTCGTCGCCCGGCCGGAGCTCGCGCAGCCGCGCGAAGATGCCCTCCCGCCCGTCGCCGTCGACGTGCCCGAGCACCACCGCGGGGCCCTTCTCCCCGGGCGTGGGGCCGTACCGGTACCAGCCGGCCTGCATCGGCTCGTGCACCGGCGGCACGGCGATGGTCCGGTCCGGGTTGAGCCCCAGCGGCACCAGCGACGAGCGGGCCCCGATCCGCGGCACGGCCACCCACGCCGGCACCGACCGGGGAAGTGCCGACGCCGTCCCGGAGCCCGGCGGGGCGGGCCGGTCCGCCGCTGAGGTCGCCGGGGTCATCGCGCCCCGGTCGATCTGCTCACCGGTCGCGGTGCAGCCGGACAGCGCCAGGGCCACGAGGGCCAGGGAGGCCACGAGCGATCGGTGGCCTCCCCGGTTCCCCCGTGCGCGGCGACGCACGTGCACGTGCGGTGCCTCAGCTCTCGCCCGCCCGGCGACGGCGCAGCACCAGCACGGCCCCGCCGCCCGCGACGGCGAACGCCGCGGCGGCCCCGCCGAGCATCGCCGGGTCGATGCCCGGCTCCGCCGGCCCGCCACCGGTTTCCGGTGCGCCGACGGGCCGCGGCGACACCTGGGCGCGCGGGGGCGGAGCGCTCGCCGCCGCGGGTGCCTGGGTCGCCTCGGGGGCGGGCGCCGCCTCGGGGGCGGGCTCGGCCTCCCTCGGCTCCTGCGCGGGCGTGGCCCGCGGGGCAGGCTGCGTCGCGGAGGGTGCCGGGGCGTCGTCCTGCCCGTCGGCCCAGCCGGTCGCGGCCGTCAGCGGTAGTGTCGCCGCGCCCAGCAGGACGGCTGCCGCGCACGTTCGACCAAGCTTCACGATGGGAGTCCTTTCGTTCGGTGTTCGCCCTTCGCAACCAAGGACGAACACCAGCATGGGGCGGCCGTTTCAAGATCCTGTCTGGCGAATGTGAAGAAGTTGTTCGGCTCGCGGCGGCGCGAGAGGTGAAGATCCTGTTCAGGATCCGGCCGGATCCCGTGGCGGCGGCACCCGGCGGGCGGCGACCGGCGATAATGCGCGAGGTGAAGGCGCAGGTACTGGTCGCGGAGGACGATCCCAAGCAAGCCGAGCTGATCCGGCGCTATCTGGAGCACGACGACCACCGGGTGGTGGTCGTGCACGACGGGCGAGCGGCGATCGACGAGGCGCGGCGGCGCAGACCCGATCTCGTCGTGCTCGATGTGATGATGCCCAAGGTCGACGGGCTCGACGTGTGCCGCGTCCTGCGCGCCGAGTCGGACGTCCCGATCGTGCTGCTCACCGCCCGGACGACCGAGGACGACGTGCTGCTGGGGCTCGACCTCGGCGCCGACGACTACGTCACCAAGCCCTACAGCCCGCGGCAGCTCGCCGCCCGCGTCCGCGCGATCCTGCGCCGGTCGCGCCGTGCGCGGGAGCGCGGGGAGGATCCGCTGCGGGCCGGGGACCTCGTCCTGGACCCGCAACGGCACGAGGTCACGCTCGGCGGGACGCCGCTGGACTGCACGCCCGCGGAGTTCCGGCTGCTCGCGGTGCTGGCTGCCGAACCCGGCCGCGTCTTCACGCGGGGCCAGCTGCTCAACCAGGCCTTCGGCACCGACAAGTTCATCACCGAGCGCACCGTCGACGTGCACGTGATGAACCTGCGCCGCAAGCTCGAGCCCGACCCGCGGCGGCCGCTGCGCCTGCTCACCGTCTACGGGGTGGGTTACAAGCTCCAGGACACCGTCGCCGATGGCACGCCGGCATAGCCTGCTCACCCGGCTGCTGGCGATGTCGGCGCTGGTGGCCGGTTGCTCCATCGGAGCGACGGCGTGGCTGGCCGCGCAGAGCACCAGCGGCGCGATCAACCGGGAGCTCGGCGAGAGCCTGGCCGCCGACGCGAAGATCTACGACTCGCTGCTCGGCTACGCGGCCACGCACGCGCGGTGGGCGGGAGTCCAGCGGCTGGTGGACGACCTGGCCGCGCAGACCGGCCGCCGTGTCACGCTGACGACCACGTCGCGGGCCCCGATCGCCGACTCCGGCGGCCCGCAGGACCCGCCGTTGCCGCGGACCCCGTCCGCGGTGGTCGACCCGCTCGCCGTGGACGTGGTGCTCAAGCCCGAAGCGGCCGTGTCGGGCATCGATCCCCGCGCGGTGGGTCCGTACCGGCTGACCGGCGCCGAGCGGGCCGACCTGCGCCGGGCCGCGCAACGGCGGCTGGAGTGCCTGCGCGCCTACGGCGAGGACGGCGAGATCGTCGAGCGGCCCAACGGCCGGTCGGTGGTCGAACCGATCACCGGCTCCTCGGCTCCCGACACGACGGCCGCGCCGCGGGAGGAGCCCACGCAGGCGCCCGCCGCTCCGGCCGCTTCGCCCGTGGCCGAGCCCGTGGCGCCCTCCCCGCGGACGGTGTGCTCCGGGCCGGAACAGCCCACGGACACCGAGCGTGCGGCGACCGCCGAGCTGCTCGGCCTGATCAACGCGTGCCTGGAGCGGCAGGGTCTCGGCCCGCTGAACACCGACGCGACCGAGATCATCTCGCCGGACGAGCTGCGCGCCGGATCCGAAGCCAAGCGTTGCGTGGACTCGGGGCGCCGGGAGCAGCTCGCCTCGTTCGTGTCGGGACCCGCGCAGCTGTTCATCACCAAGCCCGGTGAGAACCTCGCCACCGTCGACCTGTCCACCGTGGGCGTGTCCCGGATCGTGTGGACGGCGGCAGCGGTACTGGTGCTCACGGTCGGCGTGACCGCGCTCGCCGCGGGCCGGCTCGTGCGCCCCATCGACGCGATCACCGCCGCGGCGCGGAAGGTCGGCGACGGCGACCGGTCGGCCAGGGTGGAAACCGCCGCGCGTGGCGAGATCGGCGAGCTGGCGGCGGCGTTCAACACGATGTCGGCCCAGATCGAGCGCACCGAACGACAGCGGAAGACGCTGGTCAGCGATGTGGCGCACGAACTGCGCACACCCCTGGTGAACGTCCGCGGCTGGCTGGAAGCCGCTCAGGACGGCGTCGCCACGCTGGACCAGCCGCTGGTGGCGTCGCTGCTGGAGGAGACGCTGCTGTTGCAGCACCTCATCGACGATCTGCAGGACCTCGCCCTCGCCGACGCCGGGAAGCTGCGCGTGCACAGGGAACCGGTGGACATCGGGGCGATCCTGGAGCAGGTCGCGGCGGCGCACCGCGGCCGGGCGGAGGCGGACGGCGTCGACCTGACCGTGCTCGTCGACGGCGAACCCGACCTCTGCGCCGACCCGACACGGCTGCGCCAGGCGCTCGGCAACCTCGTGTCGAACGCGCTGCGGCACACGCCGTCCGGTGGCCGGGTGACGCTGTGGGCGCGGCGCGTGGCCGACGAGGTACTGGTCGGCGTGGCGGACACCGGATCCGGGATCGACGAGGCGTCGCTGCCGCACGTCTTCGACCGGTTCTGGCGCGCCGAGAAGTCCCGCAGCCGCGGCGGCGGTGGCAGCGGCCTGGGCCTGGCGATCACCCATCACCTGGTGGACGCGCACGGCGGCCGGATCGAGGTGCGCAGCACCGTCGGCGTCGGCACCACCTTCACCCTCCACCTCCCTGGGTCGCGTCAGACGCGGTGAAGGCCACCTTGGGTGCGTTGGACGCACGCAAGGTGGCCTTCACTGGCCAGCACTGACCTGGGACTCAGTCGAACGCGTTCAGGGCCGCGTCGGCGACACCGGCGGAGACGACGGCGGTACCGCCGAACACGTGGAGGAAGGCCGGGTCGTCAGGGCTGCTCGGCCGCTGGTGGTTCTGCAGGAACTGGCGCGTCGGGGCGTCCAGCGTCGTCGCCCGGGTCAGCAGCAGCGGGTCACCATAGGTCATCAGCAGGCCGGTGCCACCCAGTGCGTCCGGGAAGTTCATCCCGTTCGCCAGGCCGGCCCCCCAGGCGAGAAGCTCGCCGCTGCTGGGATCGGTGTACAGCCGCCGGGCGATGACGGCGGCGGTCTCGAACCGGTTCGCGCCGACGAAGGACTCGATCACCGCCGGGGGGAACGTAGCCCTGACCGCGCGATCGGCGGCCCCGCCCGCGGTCATCATGAGCAGCGACCTGTCGTGCTCGCTGGCGCGGGCGTCGGCGAACTGTGCGGTGGTGGCGGGCATCCTGCCGTCGTTGGTGAACAGCAGGGCGATCGGCCTGCGATCCGTGAGATCGGGAGCGTGGGTGGCGTAGTAGGTGTACTGGGCCGCGTACTCGCCCGCCGCCAGCGCGTCGGGGAAGTTCATGCCGGTGGTGACGAAGAACAGGTTCGTCGTCGGCATCCGCTCGGCGATCCTGATCGCCGTCTCGAACCGGTTGGCCCCCGCGATCCGCTCGGTCTGGTAGCCCATCGCGGTGATCGCGGACCTGACGCCCGCGGACAGCGATCCGGTGCCGCCGAGCAGGAAGACCTTTCCGCCGGGGGCCAGCACCCGCTGGATCTCGGCCTTCACCTCCGGCAGCAGCCGGTCGGGGCTGTTCAGCAGGAGAGGGCCGTTGACGTACGCGGCCAGCGGGCCGCCGGCCAGCGCGTCCGGGAAGTTGTCACCCCTGGCGAGCACGACGGCGTCGGCCTTCAGCAGCTCCTCCCCGGGCTCGTCGTGGTCCCACCACGTGCCGTAGGAGGTGCAGACAGCGGTGGTGTACCGGTTCTGCCCGGCGTACCGGAACCGCAGTACATCGCCCTCGGCGGAGGACTTGGTGGTGATGCAGCCCTCCGGCCCCGCGGCCATGGTCCGCTGGTCCGGCTTCTGTGCGTTGACCCGCGTGGCGTGCGCATGGATACCAGGCGCCGCGTCGACGCGCTGAGCCTTGCTGAGCTCCGCCCGGTCGGTCTGGTCGGCCTGGTCCGCCGCGGCCGTGCCCCCGGCGAGACCGCCGAGCACGGTGGCGGCGGCCAGCACGACCGCGCCGAAGGATCTCGCGGAGCGCGTGTGGACGCGCCGCTTGAGTGTGACGTGCACGAAACTTCCTTCCCCAGAACAGAACTTGCGGGCGGCTCGCACAGCCCCGACCACTCGCCCGCGACGCCGGGGACAGTCTGCACGACAACCCCCCGGGAGACCAGACCTTTCCGGCAAACCGGCATGGGCCGGCGTCGGGTCGCCGGCCGGTTTCGGGGCGGCGTTGGAGCCCGCGCGAGGGAAGAGCCGTAGTCCGTGCGGTGGTAGGGGACCACAGCGTCGTGCCAGCGCCCACGGCATTGCCGGATCGCCGTGATGTGATCGGCAACACGGTGGATAGGCGGCATGTGCGTCCACCGGCCGGAGCCCACCACGCACGGGCAGGTCGGCGCCGTCGGATCCGAAGTGGACCGTGATGGGCCGGGGTCAGGTATCGTGACCGCGGCCTCTGCTGCCGAGTGCGGAACGGCCCGGCTCCGAGCATTGCCGGCGCCACAGCGGAATCGGCCAGCCGGCGCGGGTGCGCGAGGAACAAGCCGTCGCCGCTCGCGAAATCAGCGATGCGCTCGGGGTTTCCACACCTTTCCGGACACGGTGTGGCGGGATCCGGTGGACAGGGCGGGTCTCCTCTCCGGGCTTGGTTGCCGACGGAAAAGGCCTTGATGCCGGATCGGGCCGTGCCGAAGACGAACTGTCCCCTCCAGGCTGGGTCATCAAGACGGGAAAACGACACGGCATCGATGTGGAATCGGAATGCTGTCTCCTTCCGTCAGCAGTCGTGCGTCCGTCCGGGGCCGCACACCGCTTGACGTGACCGGAGTAGTCGGTGACGCGGGCGCACCACACGAGAGATCGCGGACTGTCTCTTGGTCATGAGCGTCACGGGCGCAGGCCGAGTGGCCGAAGACGTTCCGAGAAACCCCTGGTCGACGCCGCGACCAGGGGTTACGTGCCCCCGGCAGGACTCGAACCTGCGACCTAGAGATTAGAAGGCTCTTGCTCTATCCAGCTGAGCTACGAGGGCCCGCGCTGACCGCTGCTGGTCCCGCGCCTATCCACGGACCAGCTTAGTCACCGCTACCCCCGTGATCGTCGGACGCCGCGTTTTCGTTTCACCTCGTTCTCACCCGGCTCAGTGGGGTGTGCGTCACACTTCCCGGCCCGGATCTGGGGGCCGCGGGCGTGCCGCCGGCCGGCGGCACGCCCGCGCCGGGCTCAGTCCCAGATCTGGATCGCACGCACCACGAACTGGGCCTGTGGCACGAAAGTTCCTGGCCCGGGGTAGGTGCTGAAGTCTCCTTCGGTGGCGCAGTGCACGTCCTGGTACACCGTCACGTGCCGGTCGATCCGGTTGGCGAAGGAGTGTCCCTCGGCGCCGTCGGGCAGCGGCACGCACTCACCCGGATTGGTGTTACGGAGGTCGAAACGTGTAATCGAACTGTTGTAGAACTCCTCGTTCCACGTGCAGAACTCGCCTTTCGCGCAGGCGAACTCCGGTGGTTGCCCACCGGCCCCGGCCGGTTCCGCTTGTGCGGCACCGGCTCCGCCCAGCAGGCCGACGGTCGCGAGTAGCAGCACCCGGGAAAGCCGGGATCGGAATGCGCGGTCGGTGCGGTACATGATGCTGATCTCCCCCTCTTCTGGCGATTTCTCGCCGCCGTGGAATGTCGTGGCTCCACGGTGGCGAATCGGGAGGGAACTGTCAGCGCGGAATGCGCGAGCTGTGGACAACCGGTCCCGGGACGGGGCTTGTCCACAGTTTTCGTGGATGTGGTTGCGCGGGGAAGGACCGGGTGCTAGCCGGGTGCTGGGCCGCTCGACCCGCGCACCACGAGTTCGACGTCGAGCGTCACCGGTGGGGGAGGAGCCTCCCCGGCCAGCAGCCGCAGCGTCAGTTCCCCGGCCAGCCGTCCCTTGCGTTCGAGGTCCTGCCGGACGGTGGTGAGCGGGGGATCGGCCCAGCGCGCCGGAGGGGTGTCGTCGAACCCGACCACCGAGACGTCGCCCGGAACGGCGAGCCCGCGGGAGCGCGCGGCCGTGAGCGCGGCCAGCGCCAGTTCGTCCGACATGCACAGCAGCGCCGTGGGCCTGGGCTCGGCGTCCAGCAGCGCGCCCGCCGCGGCCACCGCCTGCTCCCGCGCGGTGCCCGACGTCTCCCAGACCGGCACGGTCCGCGCGGAGACTCCCGCGGCCGCCAGCGTGTCCACGTAGCCGGCGAGCCGCTCCCGGTTGTCGAGGAAGTGGCTGGTGGCCGCCTGCTCGACGGACATCGGCCCGCCCCTCGGCTCGGAGAGGCACTGCGCCGCGAGAATGGCGAACCGGCGGTGGCCCAGCCCGACGAGGTGCCGTGCGGCGGCTGACGCGCCGCCCCGGTCGTCCGTGCCCACGCGTGCGGAACCGGGCACGACCGGCTGGTCGATCACCACGAGCGGCAGGCCGCGGTCGCGCACGGCGCGCAGCGCGGGCGCGCCGTCGGCCAGCGAGTACGCGACGGCGAGGTCGGCCTGCGCGGTGAGCACCCGGTGGGCGGGTGGCCCGCCCGCCTCCCCGCCGGGCAGCAGGAGCAGGGCATGGCCCTCCCTGTCCACCGTGGTGGCGAGGGCGTCGAGCGTGATCGACAGCGCGGGATCGGAGAACGCCGCCGACACCCCGGTGTCCAGCATGAACGCGACCGCGCCCGACCGTTTGGTCGCCAGGCTCCTGGCGACGGGGTCCGGCCCGGCGTAGCCGAGCGTGCGGGCCGCACGCAGCACCTCCTCGCGCAGCCGCGCGGACAGCTGGTCGGGCCGGTTGTACGCGTTCGACACGGTCGCCCGCGACACCCCGACGGCCGCGGCGACGTCGTCCAGGGTCGGCTGGCGCCTGCGCGCGCTGCTCACCCGAGAAGTCTAGAACCGCGGAAAACACGTTGCGCCTTCTGAAGCGCTTAAGTCATCCTGGTCCGGTGCCTGGGGAAGGGAGGGGCGGCGTGGTGTCGCAGCGGTGGGCCGTGATCCTGGTGTTCGCGCTGAACGGTGCGGTGCTGGGTTCGTGGGCGCCCCGCACGCCCGCGCTGAGCGAGCAGATCGGCGCCGGACCCGGACTGCTCGGCCTCGCCCTGCTCGGCGGGAGCGTCGGGATGCTGCTGTCCGCGGCCGTGTCCGGCCGGGTGATCGAGCGGTTCGGCCCGCGTGCCGTCATCGCGGGCTCGGCCATCGCCATCGCCGCCGGGCTGCCCGCCCTGGGCGCCGCGCCGTCCCTGCCGTGGTTCACCGCCGCCCTGTTGCTGCTCGGCATGGCCTCGGGTGTGTTCGACGTCGCGATGAACATCGCGGGCGTGGCGGTGGAGCGCAGGCTGGCGCGGCCGATCATGCCGGTCTTCCACGCCGGGTTCAGCTTCGGCGCGCTCGCCGGTTCCGGCGCCGCCGCGCTCGCCGCCGCCGGAGGCTGGTCCCCGCTGCTGCACTTCGCCGTCGCCGGGACCGCGGGCATCGCTCTCGTGGCGACCGTCGTGCGGGCCCTGCCCGGTGTCGCTCCCCGCGACCGGCGGGCCGCGGCGTCGCCGCCGACCGTCAGGGCGGTGCCGATCCGGCGCCCGGCGCTGTGGCTGCTGGCGGCGATCGCGCTGTGCTCGGCGGTGGCCGAGGGCGCGAGCTCGGACTGGTCGGCCCTGCTGCTGGTCAGCGAGCAGCACGCCGGAGAGGCCGCCGCCGCGCTGGCCTACTCCGCGTTCTCGCTCGCCATGGGCTTCGCCCGGCTCGGCGGGTCGTGGGCGCAGCGCAGGCTCGGCCCGGCGCGGCTGCTCGCCGTGGGCGCCGCCTGCGCGAGTGCGGGTCTGGTGGGCGCCGCCCTGGTCGGTGTCCCCGCGGTCAGCTACGCGGGCTTCGTCCTCGCGGGCGCGGGACTCGCGGCGTCGTTTCCCGTCGCGCTCAGCCTGGCGGGGGAGGCGGGCAGGCGGGCCGACGGCACCGGGGGCGAGCGGGAGGTCGCGTTCGTCACGGCCATCGCCTACACGGGCTTCCTCGCCGGTCCGCCCGCCATCGGCGGGATCGCGCATCTGACGTCGCTGTCCGCGTCGTTCGTCGTGGTGGGCGTGGTCGCGGGCGTCATCGCACCCGCCGCCATCGCCGCCGCCAGGTCACTGGCGCGCGAGCGCGCCGTGGTCGAGCGGAGCGTGGTCCGCTGACCGCGGTCCCCGCGGGACGCCTACGCTCGTCACGTGCCCTCCGAAGACTCCGCACCGGCCGGTGTGGCGCGCCGTCCCGCCGGCGCGGCGCCGCTGCTCGCGGTGGCCGTGCCGCTCGCGATGCTCGTGGCGGTCGCGCTGGCCGCGCTCACGGGTGGTGCCACGTACGTCATCGCGGGACTGACCGATCCCGGCGTCGTGACCCGCTACGGGATCTCCGTCGTCCGGGTCGCCGCCGACGCCTCCGCCGTGGTCTGCATCGGCTCGCTGCTGCTCGCGGCCTTCCTCGTGCCACCGCAGCGCTCCGGCACGCTGTCCGCCGACGGCTACGCGGCCGTGCGCACGGCGGGTACCGCGGCCTGGTTCTGGTTCGTCTTCGCGATCGCGTCGGTGTTCTTCACCGCGGCCGACGGCGCGGGCAGGCCGGTGCGCGAGGTGCTCCAGCCGCGCGTGCTGCTCAACTTCGTGGAGGCCATCGAACAGCCGAAGGCCTGGCTGCTCACCGCGTTCATCGCGATCGGTCTCGCGCTCGGCTGCCGGCTCGTGCTGTCGTGGGGCTGGACGACGGCCCTGTTCTTCCTCGCCGTCGGCGGGCTGCTGCCGATCGCGGCCACCGGTCACTCCGCCAGCGGCGGCTCGCACGACCTGGCCACCAACAGCCTCATCTACCACCTGGTCGCCGCCGCGCTGTGGGTCGGCGGACTGGTCGCCCTGCTGGCGCTGGGCAGGCGGCGCGGTGGCCACCTCACGCTCGCGGCCACCCGGTTCTCCGCGCTCGCCCTCGCCTGCTGGGTCGTCATGGCCGTCTCCGGTGTGATCAACGCCCTCGTCCGGGTGTCGCCCGAGCGCCTGCTGACCACCGACTACGGGCTGCTCGTCCTCGCGAAGGTGGTCGCGCTGCTGGTGCTCGGCGTGTTCGGCCACCAGCAGCGCAGGCGGAGCATCCGCGACCTCGTCGACGGCGCGGGCGGGGGCCAGCTGATGCGCCTGGCCGGGGTCGAGGTGCTCGTCATGTTCGTGACGATCGGGATCGCGACCGCCTTGTCGCGCACCCCGCCGCCGCAGGAGATCTACACCGAGCCGTCCAACACCGAGCTGCTCATCGGGTACGTGCTGCACGGTCCGCCGACCCTGTGGCGGCTGCTCACCGACTGGCGGTTCGACCTGATCTACGGCACGGCCGCGCTGGCGCTGGCCGGGCTCTACCTGCTCGGGGTCCGGGCGCTGCGGCGCCGGGGTGACCCCTGGCCCGCGGGACGGACCGTCGCGTGGCTGCTGGGCTGTCTCGTCGTGCTGCTCGCGACATCGTCCGGGCTGGGCCGCTACTCGCCCGCGATGTTCAGCGTGCACATGGTCAACCACATGCTGCTGTCGATGGTGGCGCCGGTGCTGCTGGTACTCGGTGGCCCCGTGACGCTGGCCCTGCGCGCGCTGCCGACAGCGGGCAAGGACGCGCCTCCCGGCCCCCGGGAATGGCTGCTCGCCCTCGTGCACTCCCCGGTGGCGCGGCTGCTCACCCACCCGGTGATCGCGCTCGGCCTGTTCGTCGGGTCCTTCTACGCCCTGTACTTCTCCGGCCTGTTCGACAGCGCGCTGAACTATCACTGGGCGCACCTGGCGATGAACGCGCACTTCCTGCTCGCCGGGTACGTCTTCTACTGGCCCGTGATCGGGATCGATCCTTCGCCGCGGCGGCTGCCGCCGATCGGCAGGCTGGGGCTGGTGTTCGCGTCGGTGCCGTTCCACGCGTTCTTCGGCGTGATCCTGATGAACATGCAGACCGTGCTCGGCGGTGCGTTCTATCGCGGGCTCGACCTGCCGTGGACCGGGGACCTGCTCGCCGACCAGCGGCTCGGCGGCGGGATCGCGTGGGCGGGCGGGGAGCTGCCCGTGATCGTGGTGATGGTGGCGTTGCTGATGCAGTGGGCGCGGGCCGACGAGCGGGAGGCGCGGCGCAAGGACCGCCGCGAGGCGGCCACCGGCGACCAGGAGCTCGCCGCGTACAACGCGATGCTCAAGCAGATGGCCGAGCAGGGCGGCGCCAAACACCCCGAGTAGCCCGCGAGTCCCCGCTCGGGACCGCGAGTGCCACGCTCCCGTCTCCGCATGCCGCGCTCCGCGGCGTGCGTCGCGCGGGCTCTAGCACGGCCCGCCGACAGTTCTCCGGTGACGGCCGCCCACCGGACCGGGTTGTGCACAGCAGGGCCGGTTGTCCACAGATTTCCGCCGACGCCCCCGCCACCGGCCGGACCGGTGCAGCCTTGCGCACAGGGCCCGGTGAGCGAATCGACGAACGAACACAGGCGGAGGGTGAACGCGATGGCTATCGGTGAGACGGTGCTGACGGTCGTTAGTAAGCACCTATTGGTGTTACCGTAGCCGAATGGTCGACGAGCCGCTAGAACTGGTCCTGTACCTGCGGGTCTCGAAGGACTCCAGTGGCCGTGAGCGGTCACCGGAGGACCAGCTCACCGACATGAGCCAGGACGCGCAGGAGAATCGCTGGCGGCTCTCCGAGGAGATCTACCGCGACGTGGGCAGTGCCTCGAAATTCGCGGGCAAGCCGCGCGGCAACTTCGACAAGCTGATCGCCGACCTCAGGGCGGACCGGTTTCCCGGACATGTGCTCGGTCTCTGGAACAGTTCTCGGGGCTCGCGCCAGGTCGGCGAGTGGCTCACCCTGGTGGACCTCCTGACCGAGCGCCGGAAAACGGTCTGGGTACACGCGCGGCGGCGCCTGCTCGACCCCCGTAACGCCCACGACCGGGCCGACCTTCTTCAGGATGCGGTCAAGAGCGAACTGGCTGCGGCCGAGATCTCGGAGCAGGTTCGGCGCACGACGGCGACGAGCGCCGCCGCTGGTCTACCGCATGCGCGCTGTCCGTACGGCTACAGGAGGCACTACACCGTCGCGGCGAACGGCAAGCGTGTCCTGGTCGGACAGGTCCCGCACGAACCCGAGGCGACGGTCATTCGGAGGATCTTCGACGAGATCGCCGCGTTGCAGTCGCTCCGGCAGATCGCCCGAGCCCTCAACGAGGAGGGGTATCCGGCGCCGGGCGGCGGAGAGTGGACCCCCGAGGCCGTACGCAGGCAGGCGCGGAACGTGGTCTACGCCGGGAAGCGGGTACACATCGCGGGGCGGCGCGGTGGCGGCCAGCGGGGCAAGGCGACCCTCGTAGATGCCGTGTGGCCGCCGATCGTCACTCCGGAGCGCTTCTACGAGGTCCAGGGCATTCTGACTGACCCCTCGCGCAGGACTATGCGCCCCGGGCGGCACAAGCACCTCCTGTCGATGATCGCGCGGTGCGCAGCCTGCGACGGACCGTTGTCGGTGACCTACAGCCGGGGCAAGAAGGAGCGCCCCGGCGCCTGGTATTTCTGCCGCGACGCCGGGCATGTCCGCGTCGGCCAGGCCGACCTCGACGCGCTGATCACCGACCTTCTCATCGCGAGGCTTGCGAAGTCAGACGCCTGGGAAGCGCTCGCCGCGACCGGGAACGATGGAGAGTTGCAGACCGCCCGCAACGAGCTGGCCGAAGCCGAGGCGTTCCACCGGGAGCTGGTGGCGGAGCTGACTGCCAAGCGGATGTCTCCGGGCGCATTTAGCGCCGCCGAGCCCACTGCCCTGCGGGACATCGAGCGCGCCCGTGAGCGTCTCCACGAGGTGCAGACACCCCCGGCCGTGCGGAACCTGCTCGGCGGTCCGCGAGCCGACGTGCGGGAGCGTTGGGAAGTCGCCACGATGGTCGCGCGGCGTGAGGTCGTGCGGGAGCTTCTCACGATCACTGTGGACCGGGCAGGGGGGCGCAACGTGCCGGCTCACGAGCGCACGCGGGCCGTCTGGAAGAGAATTTCCTGACCCGCGGCCTCGTCGCCGAACTGGCCTAACGGTCACTGTGGATTAACCAAAACGGTTACGTATCAAGGGAACCGGATACCGTTCCGTTTGGCATTCGTGGAATGGCACAGTACCATGGCTGATACCGAAGGCCCGAGCACATTCTCGGACCAGAACCCCGGAGCGTAGGGCCGGATCCTGAGCGGAGCCGTGCAAGACGGAGCCAGGAACCCTACGCCGTGTCGTCACGGTCGAGTACCGGAGCACGACACGCCAGGCCGCACCTACCGCGGGTGACCAGGTCGAAACGCAGACCTGGAGACTTCTGTGTTCGACGACAGGATCACTCCCGAAGCGGCCAGGCTTGCGGCCGAACTTCGCGCCTTGCGTGCCGAACGACGGCGTGCCCAGCTCGTTTCTACCGTGGCGATCTGCATTGCGGGCATGCTGGTTGTTGTGGCGGCCACTCTCGCTGGGATGTGGCTCTGATGGCCCGCCGTCGCGACGATCTCACCGAACTGCCCGAACGCGTGTACTACGACCAGGGGTCCGAGTGTGGCCGTCGGGGCTTGTACGACTGGGATCAGTGGTTGGACGGCCGAATCTGGGAGCTTCGGCTCGACGAGGATTTCTTCGTCCCGATCCATCAGTTCACGCCGCATGCACACCGCGCGGCGGCGCGACGGGGTCTTCGATGCAGTGTGCGCAGGTTGGATTACCGGCGCCTGCTTATCCAGTCCCGCGAAGCCGACGAGGTCATGTCATGAGCCGCGAGAAGTGGCTGGCCGCCCGGCTCGGCGAAGCCCCACCGCTGGCGCCGGAGCAGCGTGATCGTCTTCGGCGACTGCTACCCGCACCAGACCCATTGCGACCTCACGAACCGCACGGAGGGCATCGTGACTGACCACGTCAACCGACTCCGGGACTGGCTTCGTCCGGGCCACGGCGCCGTGCTGAACTTGCAGCGCAAAGCGCTGACCCTGTACACCAGCCCCGACGAGGCCGCACAGGGGGTCACGTACGAGCTCGCCAAACCCGCTGACCTGCTGGACTGGGATCGAGCATTCCGCAGGGTCGCTGCCCGGGACGCCTGCGTCGCGGCGTACAACAACCGTGCCCGAAGGCTCGCGCTCCACGAGCGGAGTCACAGGCAGGAGTTGCACCTCTGGAGCGTCGAGGACGGCGCGCGGTGAGCGCTACACAGCAGAGCCGCCCCGCGGAAAACGGGGCGGCTCTCCAAGAGTCTCAAGCTAACTCGAAGTCTAACACGGGTACGACGACCGGTATTGAAACCTGGTCTCAGGACGCACTCGATGCAGAGTGGGAGCGGCACAAGCTCCATCTGCAGGAGTTGGACCACACGCAGGGCATTGCTGAGGCACTCGTGCCAGCGGCGCACTTCTACGGTCGCTGGCTCCACGACTCCTCGCGTCCGGATACCGCGCTTGCGCATGAGGTGATCGAAGAGGTCTGGGGTAGCGCCACCGCGCTCGACGATCTGGGGCTCGTGCGCCCGGTCGCGAAGGCGATCGCCGCAGGGCGCAGGAGTCCGATCATCGCTGTGAGCGCCAACGGCATGCCGGTGCCGACTGCAGCCGAGTACGGGCGACTCATGTTCGAGCGCACGGCCGAGGCCGAGAAGACCAAGGAACTGGCCCGGCGGGAGGGTCGCCGCCGAGCAGATGCTGCCGAGGCACAGGCAACCGTCGCGCCGCCTGCCGCACTGACGGGCACTCAGTTGCTGGCGCAACCGGACGACGAGGAGGTTTACCTCATCGACCAGCTGTGGCCGGCGGAAGGCAACATCGTGCTCGCCGCCCAGCGTAAAGCCGGGAAGACGACGACTGTGCTCAATGTGGTGCGGTCGCTCGTCGATGGGCAACCGTTCCTGGGTCGCTACGCCGTGACACCGTTGCGTGGCTGTGTCGAGGTCTGGGATCTCGAAATGAGCCCGAAGCAGTACCGGCGGTGGCTCCGGCGTCAGGGGGTGATGCACACGGATTGGCTCACCGTACGCCACTTCCGCGGCAATGTCGCCTCGCTGAATCTGCTCAATCCGCAGATCCGAGCCCAACTAGCGACCCAGCTCCGGGCGGCCAACGTACAGGTGCTCGTCCTGGACTGTCTCCGGCCGCTGATGGATGCGCTCGGCCTCGACGAGAACCGTGACTTCGGCCGGCTCTCTGGTCCGCTCGACGCGCTCAAGGCGGAGAGCGGTGTGACCGAGTTGCTCGTGGTGCACCATGCCGGGCACGCCGACCAACCCGGAGAGGCTCGCAGCCGCGGTGACTCGCGTATCCGGGACTGGCCGGACGCCGAGTGGTTCCTGGCCCGCAAGGACAAGGCTGACGCCTCGCCGCGGATGTTCTGGACCTTCGGCCGTGAGGTCGACACGAAGAAGGCCGAACTCACCTATGAAGCCGATCACGACCGGCTCTCGTTGGGGCCAGACTTCTCGTCGCGGATACGCACGCTGCAGCAGGTCGGTGTCCACGGACCGGAGAACCCGAAGGACGATCCGGACCTGTACAGCAAGGTCGTCGAGATGATCCGGGACTACGGCGAGCCGATGGCCGTCAGCACGATGCTGGAGGGCCTCGACATCCCGAAGTCGACGTTGCAGCGGTACCTCAAGCTGTGGCGAACGGCGAAGTACCTGCGCGGCGTGCCGCTCAGTACGCGTAGCCAAGCGCTCGGCTACGAGGTTGTTGAGGAGAAGCAGCCCCGTTCGATCGAACCGCTCGACTTTCCTGGCGTTTACGCAGGTCAGCGGCCTGTCGAGGGGAGTCTCAAGATCACGTCTCACGTCTCACGAGACCAAGATCAAATAGAGGGTTACGGCTCACTCGTGACTCACCAAGAGATTCGATCATGAGACGCGAGAAACTACAGGTCAGGCCCTACGCGTCTCACGTCTCGATCACGTCTCGTTCACGGTTCAAGATCACGTCTCACCGGCTCACCGACTATAGGAGGTGAGCCGGTCGTGAGACGCGAGACAAGGGAAGACAGGAAGGCGAAGGCTGAGCCTGAGAACACGCGAAACCAGACAGAACGGGCTGGGGCTGGTGGCAGCGAAACGACAACCTGCACAGCTCCCGCCGTCAAGGAAGCTGGGCTGAGCCGGGCAGTGAGAACAGGCGAAACCGGACGAGACGGCAGATACATGAGCACCGCATGGAAGAAGGGCAGTAGCAGGGCGTGGCGCAAGGTCCGCGCTCTGGTGCTCGCCCGTGACGGCCACCGCTGCCAACTCAAGCTCGACGGCTGCACCACCGTGGCCACTGAAGCCCATCACACCCGGGGACGGGAGGTCAGCGGTGACGACCCCGACCACCTCATCGCGGCGTGTGGACCGTGTAACAAGCGTGCCGGTGACCCTCGACGACACGACCCGCAGCCACAGCCACGAACACGGTGGTGACGTACGCGCGCCACCGTCAACAGCGGAAGCACCGCGGGCCCTCGTTCCCGGGGTCGGGGGAGAACAGTTCTGGGACGAAGTGGAACGTGGCGATCACGATGAACAGCAGGACGAAGGCGCCCAGGATCCAGAGTGCAGCCGTCCCTAGCATCATCAACAGAGCCGCTGCGGCTCGGCCGATCCCCATAACGTGCTCGCTCCTCGACGGAGACGGTGGGTGCCATAGGTCATGGCGGTCTTCCAATGGAGCGTCGTCGTCCGTCGTCACGTTGTACTGAATCGGCTGACATGGCCACCCGTTACCCAGCCTCGTTTTTCACGGGCCGTGATCGCTCTGGACATCCGCGCCCTTGTGTTTCTCTCTCCCCAGGGGTGTGTCGGCGGTCGCGGGTGCGTGGTGGTGTCGGTGTCGAGCGGTATTGTTGTACCGGGATAGGTATACCGTTCGGAGGTTTGCGTGGCGCGGGAGTCGGGTGGGCTGCAGTCGGCGGAGCGGCTGCTGGCGCCCGCGGTCGCGGAGACGCTGGAGAGTCTGGAGTTGCAGCCGGAGGACGCGGCGGTGTCCAAGCTGGCGGAGCGCTACGCCCGGGAGATCGACGGGGCGTCGGCTGCGGCGGCACAGGCGGAGAAGGTGTTGCGGGAGGTGGGGGAGGACCCGGACACGGCGGAGCTGGTGGCGGCGCTGAAGGCGAAGCTGGGTGCGCGGTCGGCGATGGAGAGCCTGGGTCCGAAGCTGCTGGCGGCGCTCGATGCGCTGGGTGCCTCGCCGAAGGCGCGGGCGGCGCGTGGCAAGGGGGGTGCGTCGCGTGGCACGGCAAGCAAGCTCGCCGCGCTCCGCGCGAACCGCGCCGGCTGAACGCGGTGGCGGTGAGTGTCGGCTGAAGGCTTGCGTGGAGCCGAAGTTCGCCTACGGCTACTGCGAGGGGCATCTGCGGGAGCGGCGCCCGGCCGAGTGGGCCAAGCGGCGCGCGGACGGGCAGCGGCGCCCGCGGGATGGTCGCCCGCGGGCGAAGCGGCTGATCGGGTGCACGGCGCCGCGGTTGTTCACGCCGCCGTTGCGGCGGTTGACGCGCAAGACCACCCGCGGTTTCGAGGTGGTCGACTTCGCGCGGGATGTGCTGGGTGAGCCGCTGTTGCCGTGGCAGGAGTGGCTGGTGGTGCATGCGCTGGAGCTGCTGCCGGATGGGACGTTCCGGTTCCGGACGGTGCTGGCGCTGGTGGCGCGGCAGAACGGCAAGACGCATCTGTCGAAGACGTTGGCGTTGTGGCGGCTGTATGTCGACGGGGCGCGGCTGGTGCTGGGTGCGGCGCAGGATCTCTCGATCGCGCGGGAGGTGCTGGAGGCCGCGAACGAGACGATCGACGCGGTGCCGGAGCTGGCGGAGGAGAAGGATCAGTACCTCACCGCCAACGGCAAGGAGGGGCTGCGGCTGTTCGGCGGGGGCCGGTATCTGATCAAGGCGAGCACCCGCTCGGCGGGGCGTGGCTTGAGCGTGGATCACCTGACGATGGACGAGGTGCGTGAGCAGCGGGATTGGGCGGCGTGGTCGGCGCTGTCGAAGACCACCACCGCGCGCGCGAGCGGGCAGATCTGGTGCCTGTCCAATGCCGGGGACGAACAGTCGGTGGTGCTCAACCATCTGCGCTCGGCGGCCGGGGTACAGCTGGGCAGCGACGGTGTGTCGCTGATGGGGGAGGCGCGGGACGCGTCGATCTTTCTGGCCGAGTGGTCCGCGGCCGAGGGCTGCGAGCTGGATGACGAGCGGGCGTGGGCGCAGGCCAACCCGGCGCTGGGGCACACGGTGTCGGTGGCGGCGATCCGCTCGGCGCTGGGCACGGACCCGCCGGAGGTGTTCCGCACCGAGGTGCTGTGCCAGAAGGTGGACCAGCTCAACGGTGCGATCGACCTGGCCGGGTGGAAGGCGGGCGGCGACCCGGTCGGCACGATGGATGGTCTGCGTGACCGGGTCATCGCGTGTGTGGATGTGGCGCCGGACGGTGGGCACGTCACGCTCACCGCGGCGGCCGAGACCCCGGACGGCCGCTACCGGGTGGAGCCGGTGGCCGCGTGGAATGACACCGACACGGCGCGCACCGAGCTGGGGGAGCTGCTGGCGCGCGTGGCTCCGGCGGCGGTGGCGTGGTTCCCGTCGGGCCCGGCCGCCGCGCTGGCTCCGGAGCTGCGCGCCCTGGGCGCGGTGGAGATCAAGGGCGCCGAGGCGAACGAGGCGTGCCAGGGCTTCGCCGATCTCGTCGCGGCTCGCCGGATCCTGCACCCGGAGGACCCGCTGCTCGACGCGCACATCGCGGGGGCGCAGAAGTACCAGGTGGGCGACGGGTGGCGGTTCGTGCGCCGCGGCGCCGGGCACGTCGACGCCGCCTACTCCGCCGCCGGCGCGGTGCATGTGCTGCGCACGCTGCCGGTGGAGAAGCCGCTGCCGAAGCCGATGGTCGTGTGAGGAGGAGCGTGTGAAGGACTCGACGGCCGTGTGGCCGGTGGCCGCGCAGTGCGCCGGGGGCATCTCGGCGGCCCTGGGCCTGTATCTGCTGACCGGGTTGGCGTGGGCGCTGCTGGCGGCCGGGGCGGTCGCGCTGGCCGTCGGGACGCTGGCGGAGATGAAGGGCGGCCGGTGATGGGGCTGGGCAGGCTGCTCACACGGCAGGCGTCGACCCCGGCGCAGACCCGCTCGGCCGGGGCGAACTTCCAGGTGGTCATCGACGGCAACCCGATCAACTATCCGAGCTCGATCTACCGGGGGGCGATGACGATCCCCGGGGCGTGGCGGGCCGCGCTGCTGATCTCCGACCTGCTCGGCGGAGTGCCGTGGGACGCCTACCGGTCCCGCGGCGGCAACCCGATCGAGCAGCTCGACCCGACCCCGCTGTTGCTGGAGCAGCCCGCGCCCCCGGACACCCGCATGACCACCATGTCGTCGCTGGCGCTGGATCTGGTGTGGCACGGCAACGCGGTCGGGGTGATCGCCGCCCGCAACCGCGACGGCTGGCCGACCGCGCTGGTGCCGGTCCCGGCCGAGCAGGTCGGGGTGCGGCGGGTGCCCGACAACGCGGTGGCGCCGCTGCCGCCGGGCACCGTGGAGTACCAGGTCGGTGGCCTGTCGTTCGCGCCGTGGGAGGTGCTGCACATCAAGGGTCCGTGCGCGCCCGGGGCGCTGCGCGGGTTCGGGGTGCTGGAGGCGCACCTGGACGGCACGCTGAACCTGGCGATGGAGCAGGCTAAGCAGGCCGCTTCCATCTCCCGGCACGGGGTGCCCACCGGCGTGCTGAAGGTGTCCAACCCGGACGCCACCGAGGGCGACCTGCGCGAGGCCAAGGAGGGCTGGCTGCGCTCGCAGCGGGACCGCACCGTGGCCGCGCTGAACTCCACGACCGAGTTCGAGCCGCTGTCGTGGAACCCGGAGGAGCTGCAGCTGGTCGAGGCGCGCAAGTTCAGCCTGCACGAGCTGGCGCTGATCTTCGGGCTGCCGCTGTCGTTCCTCGGCGCCGACCAGGCCAGCCGCACTTACTCCAACATCGAGCAGGAGGCCATCAACCTGCTCAAGTTCACCCTCGGCGGGCACCTGGCCCGCTTCGAGCAGACGTTCTCGCAGCACATGCCGCGAGGCACCACGGCGAAGGCAAACCTGGACGCGATCCTGCGGGCCGACACGCTCAGCCGCTACCGCGCGCACCAGATCGGCCTCACCGCCGGGTTCCTCACCCGCGACGAGGTCCGCGAGCTGGAGGACCGGCCGCCGCTGACCGACGAGCAGAAGGCCGAGCTGGACCGGCGCGCGCTGCCGAACCGTGATCCCAAGCCCCACCCCGACGAGGTACCGGAGGTCGAGCCAGCATGACCACCCGCGCGCGCAAGCGCACCACCACCAAGCCGCAGGCCACCACCAAGCCGCAGGCCACCACCGAGCCCAACGCGGCCGAGGGCGCCGCACCGGTGGCCAGCGCGGCCCCGGCGGAGCAGGCCACCACCGAGCGCGCACCGGCGTCGGTGCCGCGGCGCAGCGGTGACGGGCGCCCGGCGTGCACCGCGCACGAGCACGATCCTCGGCTGGCGGTGTGCGACGTGCCGGAGTTCCTGGACAACGCGGGGCTGTGCGGCGGGCACTGGGCCACGCGGCCCGACCTGAGGAAGGGGGCGCGTCGTGGCTGAGGTGTTCACCCGGGCGTTCACGCCGGAGCTGGAGGTCCTGACCCGCGCCAAGGGCGGCGATGGCCGCACCATCGCCGGGATCGCCGTGCCCTACGGGGTGCCGCAGCGGATCAACCCGCACCTGACCGAGCAGTTCGCCCGGGGCGCGTTCAACGCGCAGATCCGGGCCGCCCGGCGGATCCCGTTCTCGCGTGAGCACCTGGTCCTCGGGGGGACGCTGATCGGGCGCGCGGTGCTGCTGCGCGACGACCCGGTCGGGCTCTACGGCGAGTTCCGGGTCTCGGCGACCCCGGCCGGGGAGGAGACCCTGGAGCTGGTGCGCGACGGCGCCCTGGAGGAGCTGTCGGTGGCCTTCCGCGAGGGGCAGAACAAGCGGCTACCCGGTGGCGTCACCGAGCGGATCACCGCGGAGCTGCGGGAGGTGGCGGTGGTGATGGAGGGCGCCTACGGGGAGCTGGCCGCGGTGGCCGGCGTGCGCAGCGCCGCCCCGCCCGAGCCCGGCTCGCCGCGTCTGGACCAGGCGCGGCAGCTGCTGGCCGGTCTGCCCACGCTGCCCGGCGTGGAGTAGCGCCCGACGCGTGCCACCGCGCGATATACTGCGGTTGCTGGACACCGGCACCCCGGCCAATGGGACGCGGCGGCCACCCGGCCTCTCACGGAAGCCGACACCCCCGCCACGTGCACGCCGACACCCCGGTCAATCGGAGCGATGTGACAACGCCATCACCCCGTGACCGGAGGACCGGACCATGTCCAACCCCTACCTCGCCTCGCTGCGCGAGCGTTACGACGGGCTGCGCGAGGGCATCGCGGGCCTGCAGACGCGGGCCGCCGAGGAGAAGCGCGACCTCACCGAGGACGAACTGCGCAGCATCACCGAACAGGCCGAGCAGGCCAAGGCCCTGGCCACCCAGATCGAGGACCTCACCGAGATCGAGACCCGCAACCGCAAGGTCGCCGAGCTGGGCGCCCAGCTGCTCACCACGACCACGGGCCAGGACGGCCAGGACGGTGAGGACACCACGCAGTCCCGCTCGCTGGGCGCCGCGCGCACCCAGGACCGCGACCCGGGCCACTACACCCGATCCAGCCAGCACAGCTTTTTCGGTGACCTCTACCGCTCCCGCGTCTTCGGCGACGAGGTCTCCAGCCGGCGCCTGCACGAGCACACCCGGGCCCTGGACACCGGCACCGAGGGTGTGGGTGTGGTGCCGCCGAGGTGGATGACCGACGAGTTCGAGACCCTCGCGCGGCAGGGCCGGGCGCTGGCCAACGCGGTGCGCAACATCCCGCTCGGCGACGACCCCCGGCCGATCACGCTGCCCAAGCAGACCGCGGGCACCGACAACGTCGTGGCCGAGCAGGCCAACGAGAACGACCCCGTCGATGGCACCGACGCGTGGGACTCCGATGTGGACCTCGTCGCGCCGAAGCCGACCGCGGGCAAGCAGACCGTGTCCCGGCAGATGCTGGACATGTCCAGTCCCGCGATCGACATGCTGATCTACGGCGACCTGATGAGCGTCTACAACCTCAAGGTCGAGCAGAAGGTCGGCGGCGCGGTCATCGCCGCGGCCGGGGCGCCGGTCACCGCGTTCGCCACCGAGGCCGAGTTCGCCGCCGACGCCGCGGCGATCGACGCGGTGATCGACACCTCGATCGCGGTGCGCAACGCCCGCAAGCTCGGCGCCAACGTGGTCGCGATGACGGTCAACCGGTGGGGCAAGTTCAAGAAGCTCAAGGACGCCAACAACCGGCCCCTGATTCCGGTGTCGACCTACGGGCCGCAGAACGTGGCCGGTATCGGCTCAGTCAACGTCGACGGCGTGATCGAGGACCTGGCGGCGGTGGCCACCGACGCCATCGGTGACGGCGTCACCTACCCCGAGTCGGTGGTGGCGCTGCGCTCCACCGACACGCTGCTGTTCGAGTCGAACCTGCTGCGGTTCCGGTTCGAGGAGCAGGCCGGTCCCGAGTCGGTCGTGCTCGGCATCTGGGGCTACACGGCAGTGATCGTGCGCCAGGCGGGCAAGTCGGTGAAGCGGTTCCAGATCACTGCGGCGAGCGTCTGATCATGGCGTGGCCGCCGACGCTGGACGCGCTCAAGGACGACCTTGGCAGCGAGTACAAGCAGGGCAGCGACCGCGCTGACAGCCAGCTCGAACGCTGCCTGGACGCCGCGGTCAGGTTCGTGCAGCGGGTGCGGCCGTCGTTCGACTACGACGGCGACCCGCTGTCCGACCTGCCCGCACCGACGCCGGACCTGGAGCTGGGCACGATCCGCTTGGCCGGGCGGTGGTACATCCGCCGCCGCTCACCCGACGCGCTCATCGCGATGGGTGAGCTCGGGTCGGCGCGGGTGCCCAGCTTCGACGCGGACATCGACCGGCTGCTCGGCATCGGCCGTTTCCGAGGGGCGGTGTTCGCATGAGTAGCAGCGTCGCTGAAGCCGCGCGGCGGCTGCTGGCCGCCGTGGAGACCGTGGACGAGCTGCGGGTCTACCGCGCCCCGGGCGCCAACGTCGACCCGCCGGCCGGGTTCGTCGGGCCGCCGCGGCTGCAGTGGGAAACCGGCTGCCCGGAGCCGACCACCGCCACGTTCGTCGTGATCGTGATGGTCGCGTCGAACGAGCGCGTGCTGGAGCAGCTGTGGGAGCTGGTGCCGCGCGTGTCCGAGGCCGTCGACGAGCTGCTGCCCGAGGCCGCGGTCACCACCGCTCTCCCGAACATGTTCACCACCGGCAACGGCACCGAGCTGCCGTCGTACGAGATCACCGTGGAGGTGAGCCTGTAATGGCAGCGCACAACAGGCGACTCAAGCAGATCCTGTTCACCATCGGCGCGGTGTCGTTCCAGTGCCAGATCCGCACCTGGAACCTCGACCCAGGGGTGCAGGACGGTGACCGGCAGTACACCTACTGTCCGGACGGCGCGTTCATCGAGGACACTGACGACGAGCCGACGCTGGAGCTGACCGCGTTCAGCGACTGGCGCTCGGAAGGGTTCAGCGACTTCCTGTGGTCGCACGCCAACGAGGTTGTCGACTTCGTGCTCGACCACCACCCCGACATTCCCGGCGAGCACGTGCGCTGGACGGGCAAGGTCAAGATCAAGCCGGGCCCGGTCGGCGGGGACGTGCGCACCACCGAGATCACCGAGGTCACGCTGCCGATCATCGGCACGCTGGGCGACGGCCTCGACTACGAGAGGGTGGCCTGAACATGGCACGCGAGATCGTGGTGACGCAGAACGTGGTCGACGAGGGCCTCAACCCGGTGTTGACGGCCCCGACGATCGACGGTGACGTGATCGACACCGGCCGGGTGCTGCTGTGGGTGGACAACGCGGGCGTGGCCGCGCGCACGGTCACCATCCTCACCCCGGTCACCGTGGACGGCCTGGAGCTGGAGGACCTGGTCGTCACCGTGCCGGCAGGTGAGCAGCGGCTGATCGGTCCACTGCGGCCCTCGACGTTCGGGCGGCCGGTCGGCTCCCCGGACGCTGGAAAGGCCTATGTGGACTACGACGACGTGACCGACGTGGTGAGGGGAGTGTTCGGCCTGTGATCGAGTTCAAGGTCCGGCCCGAGGGTGGCGAGCTGTTCGAGGTGACCGCGACCACGCGGGACATCCTGAGCTGGGAGAAGGTCACCAAGGGCGCCTCGCTCAAGCAGCTGATGGAGAACCTGCACACCGCCGACCTGTACAAGGTGGCGCACTTCGCGGCGAAGCGTCAGCAGCTGTTCACCGGGTCGCTGCAGGAGTTCGAGGAGACCTGCGATCTCGAGTTCGAGATCGAGGAGGAGGGGCAGGACCCTACCCCGTCGGCACGCTGAGCCGCACGCTCGTCGCTCTCGCCGTCGAGACGGGCATCCCGGTCAGCGTCTGGGCCGACGAATCCGACCGCGACATCATCACCGCCGTCCATCTGCTGGAGGAGAAGGAAAAGGCCGCCTCACGGGGCAAGGGCAGATCCGCCGACCGTGAGCCCGGGGCCGGAGGCCCGACAGGAGACATGCAGCTGTCGGGCTAGCCGCGATCCGGGAGGTGACAGGGAATGGCCGCCAAGCAGGGACTCACGGTCAACCTGTACATCTCCGGGTTGCGGCCGACGCTGGCGGCGTTCCGCGAACTGCCGAAGGACGCCAACAACGAGCTGCGGGACCGGTCGCGGGAGCTGGCCGAGACGCTGGCCGGGCGGATCCGCACCGCGGCGCAGGCCGAGGGCGGCCAGGCGGCGTTGCTGGCGCGCACGGTCAAGGCGCAGCGCGACCGGGTGCCGGTCGTCTCGGCCGGGGGCACCCGCAAGCTCGGCCGCCACCGGGCACCGGCGTGGGCGCTGCTGTTCGCCGCCGAGTTCGGCATGAACAAGCGCTCCGGCTGGTATGCGCGCCCGCGCTACCGCGGCTCGTCCGGGCGGCAGTACCCGCCGCATTCCGGGCAGGACGGCTACTGGTTCTTCCCCACCGCCCGCGAGTTCGAGCCCGAGATGGGGCGGCAGTGGCGGCAGGCCGCCGATGCGATCATCCGCCGGTTCGCGGGGGTGGCGTAGATGGCTGCCGGGGAACGCACGATCCGCATCCGCTTCGACGGCAGCGTGCGCGGCCTGGCCCGCGCCGTCAAGGTCGCCACCGCGCAGCTGCAGGGTGTGGAGAAGCGCGTCGGGGCCCTGCGCAAGTCCACCGCCGGGTTCACCCAGGGCGTGAACAGCTCCGTGCGCAGCCTGGTGAAGCTGGCCGCCGTCCTGTCGACTCTGGTGTCGGGGTTGAACATCATCGGCGGCCTCAGCGCTGCGATCGGCGCGATGTCCGGGGTGCTCGGGCTGCTGCCCGCGGCCGGGTTCGCCGCCGCGGGGGCGCTGGCGGCGGTCAAGCTCGGCGCGGACGGGATCACGCGCGCGTTCGAGCGGCTGACCCCCACCCTGGACACGCTCAAGACGCGGGTGTCGGCGACGTTCGAGCGGTCCCTCGCGCCGGCCGTGACCGATCTGCGGGCCGTGCTGCCGCGGCTGACCGGTGGTATCCAGCAGGTCGCGGAAGCGCTCGGTCGTGCGGCGTCGCAGTTCACCGGGATGCTCAACACCGGGGCACGCACCGAGCAGCTGCGGCTCATCCTCGACAACACCGCGCAGATCATCCGCAACCTCGGCGCGTTCCTCGCGCCGGTCGGGGCCGCGTTCATCCGGATCGGCGCGGTCGGCTCGTCGGTGCTGGCCACGATGAGCGACAACCTCGGGGCCGTCGGCGAGCGGTTCAACGCGTTCGTGCAGCAGGCCGCCGACGACGGCCGTCTCCAGGCGTGGATCGAGAACGGCATCGCCGCGTTCCAGCAGCTGGGGCAGATCGTGGGCGACATCGCCGCCGTCGTGCGCGCGGTGTTCCAGGCGCTCAACGACGCCGGGATCGGGCTCGGCGGCACCCTCGGTGTGATCACCGGGCAGATGCGCGCGTTCGTCGAGTCCGCCCGAGGGCAGGAGGCGCTGCGCGCGCTGGCCGAGGCGCTGGGCACCGTCGCCTACGCGGTGGGCACCGTGCTCAACGCCGCGCTCCAGGCTGTCGCCCCGGCCATTCCCGGGCTGGCCTCGGCGTTCGCGCAGCTGGCCACCCAGGTGGCGTCGCTGCTGGTGCCCGCGATCCAGCTGGTCGGGCCGCTGCTGGCCGGGCTGGCGGGGTTCCTGGCGCAGAACATGTCCTGGCTCGGGCCGCTGGCCATCGCGGTGGCCGGGGTGGCCGCGGCGATCCGGGGCGTGACGCTGGCGGTGCAGCTGTGGCGGGCCGCCGTGGTGGCCTACACGGTGGCGCAGTGGGCGCTCAACGTCGCGCTCAGCGCCAACCCCATCGGGCTGATCATCGCCCTGATCGCCGGGCTGGTGGCGGCGTTCGTGGTGCTGTGGAACAAGTCCGCCGCGTTCCGCGGGTTCTTCATCGGGGTGTGGAACGCGATCAAGGCCGCCGTCGCCGCGGTCGTGTCGTGGTTCCGCTCGGCGTGGAACGCGGTGTGGAACTGGCTCACCGGGCTGTGGCGTGGCGCGGGCCGGTTCTTCGGCTCCGTGTTCAACGGCGTCCGCAGCGTCGTCGGCGGGGTGATCACCTGGTTCCGCAACGCCTGGAACGGCGCTGTCAACGCGGTCCGCGGGTTCTTCTCCGGGCTGGCCGGGTTCGCCTCCGGCGTGTGGGACGGCATCGTGTCCGGGCTCAAGGGCGCGCTGAACATCGCGATCGGCATCCTCAACGGACTGATCAACGCCGCGAACTACATCCCCGGCGTGAACATCTCACCCATCCCGCAGCTCGCGCGCGGCGGCACCGCCCGGGCCGGGATGACCTACCTCGTCGGCGAGCGCGGCCCCGAGCTGTTCACCCCGGGCCGCACCGGGCGCGTCACCAACGCCAACACCACCGCCGAAGCCCTCGGCGGTGGGGCGCAGACGCTGCAGCTCACCCTCGACCTCGGCGAGGGCATCCAGCAGGCGTTCGAGATCAAGCTCGACCGCCGCGACCGCGCGATGGTGCGCGCCGTGCGCGCCGGGACAGGGGGTGCCCGATGACGCTGACCGCGACCTACGATGCGCAGCTCTCCCGCGTGCGGCTCTCGGCCGACAGCCTCGGCGGCGCGCTCGCGGTGCGGTTCGAGCGGTCGACCAACCAGGTCACCTGGTCGACGGTGCGCGGGGGCGCGGCCGTGCCGGTCGAGTCCGGGATCGCGGCGCTGGACGACTACGAGTTCGCCGCCGACGTGGTCAACCACTACCGCGCCATCCCCTCGTCGCTGACCGAGGACTTCGAGTCCGACATCCTCGCTATCACCATCGACAACGGCACCTCGGATGCCGAGTGGATACGAAGCAACTCCGACGCATACAGCGGGATCTGGTCGCTGCGCTCAGGCACGATAGTTGGTGACCAGACCTCCGACGCCGTGGTGACCGTGCCCGCCGGGGCCACCACGCTGGACTACCAATACCGGATCTCCAGCGAAGACGGGTTCGACTTCCTGCGGCTGTTCGTCGATGCCGCCGAGGTCACCCCGGCCGCCTCCGGCGAGGTGCCCTGGACCGCCCACGGCACGGTCGACATCACCGGCGCGGCCACCGTCACCTTCCGCTACGCCAAGGATGGGTTCGTATCCGCGGGGCAGGACGCCGCGTGGATCGACCAGCTCGTGTTCGGCGGCTACCCGGTGCAGACCGCCTCGCTGACCCCCGCGCTGTCGAGCGTGTGGCTCAAGTCGATCGCGCGACCATTCCTGAACAGGCCGGTCACGGTCACCGACTGGTCCGACATCGAGCGCCCGTCCCGCAACGGGGTGTTCACCGTCGTGGGCCGCTCGGTGGCGGTCGCGGTCACCGACGTGCGCGGCGGCCGGCAGTACGAGCTCGTGGTCACCACACCCACCCTGGCCGACGCCGACGACCTGGACCTGTGCCTCGCCTCCGGGGATCCAGTGTTCGTGCATGTGCCCGGCGACCCGGACTGTCTGGTGCCGCGCAGCATGTACGCCGTCGTCGGCGACATCTCGATCGAACGCCACTCGGCCAAGACCCGGCGGCGGTTCTTCCGGCTGCCGCTGACCGAGGTCGCCGCCCCCGGCCCGGACGTGGTGGGCGCGACGATCACCTACCAGGGCGTGCTCAACGCCTTCGCCACCTACGAGGCACTGCTCGCGACCGAGCCCACCTACGCCGACGTGCTGGAGCGGATCAGCGACCCGGCCGAGGTGATCGTCCCGTGAGGCCCGTCTCGCCGAAGTTCCTGCGCGTGCTGCGCGGCAGCCACCGGATGCGCGCCCGCGCCCGCATCGTGGCGCCCGGTCAGACCGGCACCGACCCCGCCGGCGTCGAGGTGCCGATCCTGACCGGCAACGTGGTGCTCGACGCCACCGCCGACGTGCGCGCCACCCTCGACCTCATCACGCTCACCGACTGGCCCCGCGGCGCCGGCGGGCTGGTCGCCCCCTACGGCGCCGAGGCGTTCGTCGAGCGCGGCCTGGTCTACGGCAACGGTGACACCGAGTGGGTCAGCCAGGGCTATTTCCGGCTGTATCAGACCGAGCAGCAGGACGTGCCCCGCGGCGCCATCCAGCTCGCCGGACGCGACCGCATGTCCGGCATCGCCGACGCTCGCCTGCTCACCCCGCTCCAGTTCGCGACCGGCACCAGCGTGCGCGAGGTGTTCGAGTACCTCGTGCAGGAGGTCTACCCGACAGCGAGCATCGAGTTCGACTTCGACGCCGACAACGCCACCCTCACGCGCTCTCACATCGCCGAGGAGAAGCGCTACGAGTTCCTGCGCGACCTGGCCACCGCGCTCGGCAAGACGATGTTCTGGGACCACCGCGGCGTGCTGCAGGTCCGCGACGCACCCGACCCGACCCGCCCCGCCTGGGAGGTCAACGGCGGCGAGGGCGGCGTGCTCGTGCAGATGTCCCGCACGCTGACCCGCGAGGGCGTCTACAACGCCGTCGTGGCCACCGGGGAAGCCCCCGACACCGAGAACCCCGTGCGCGCGGTGGCCTGGGACGACAACCCCGACTCCCCGACCTACTGGAACGGCCCGTTCGGCAAGGTCCCCCGCTTCTACAGCTCCCCGTTCGTCGAGACCGTCGAGCAGGCCAAGGCCGCCGCCCGCGCCCTGCTCGTCAAGAGCATCGGCCTGCCCTACAACGTCGACCTCACCGCGATCCCCAACCCCGCCCTCGAACCCCTGGACCCGGTGCAGGTCCGCTACGACAGCGGCACCCGCGCCGAGACACACGTGCTGGAACGCCTCACCCTGCCGCTGCTGGCCACCGAGGCCATGACGGCCACCACCCGCGAACAGACCCTCATCCGAATCGGGGTGACCTGAGCATGGACACCGCACACGAACTGGCCGGGCTCATCGCCATGGCCGGACGGTTCGGCCCCGGCGGCAACCCCGCCTCCGGCGGTGGGGACATCGGCTTTCACCAAGGCGTGGTGACCGCGTGGAACGCCTCGACGGGCGAGAACACCCTCACCGTCGCCGGGGGAGTGGTCAACAACGTGCCCGTACTCACCACCGCCGACTCCATCATGCTCAACGTCGGCGACGTGGTCGGCCTGCTCCGCTTCAAGAGCACGTACTTCATCCTCGGGCGGATCGCCCCACCCGGCGGCGGGGCGGCGATGAGCATGCGCACCGGCGAGCTGTCTGCCACTGAAGGGCTCTCCACCGGCAACAACGACCCCACCGGCACCTGGGTGGACCTGGCCACGGTCGGCCCGGTCGTGCCCGATGTCTACATCGGATCGTCGCGCCGGTGCCTGGTCCTCATCGGCTGCGCGGTGCGGGCGAACAACGCGTCCGGGTTCATGTCGTTCGAAGTCTCGGGCGCCTCGACGATCGCCCCGCCCAAGGCCACCGGACTCGGTGTGAACAACCACCAGAACGGCGGCTCGACGGTCTCGGCGACCACCTCCGCGGCGCGGCTGCTCGTCGCCGAAGACGGCCTCAACGAAGGGTTCAACACCTTCACCGCGAAGTACTGGTACACGGTCAACAACAACGGCACCGGCTGCGAATTCGAAGCCCGCTCGATCACGGTTTTCCCGTTCTGAGAAGGGAAGGACGACATGCCCGCAACCCCGAACTACGGTCTTCCCTACCCGGCGCTGACCGACCCGCCCAACGTCCCGGCCGACGTGCAGGCGCTCGCCGAGGCCGTCGACACCGCGCTCGGCAACACCGACAGCGCCGCCGCCGCGCTCGACACCCGCGTCGACACCCTGGAAAGCGCCGTCACCAAGGGCCGCTGGGAGCGCGTGGCCGTGCTCAACGTCCCGAACTTCGCGGTCACCACCATCACCTACGACACCACCGTGCGCGCCAGCCCGGACGTGACCCTCGATGCCGGCGGGCAGACGTTCACCCTCAACCGGTCCGGCTGGTACCGCATCTGGGCGCGCATCCGCATCAACGGCGGCAGCACCAACGGGACCGACAAGGAACGCCTCCTCTGGGTTCAGCGTGTCTCCGACGGCGTCACGCTCGCCATCGACCAAGGGCCGATGAGCCTGGCCGACACCTACCACAACGCCTACACGGAGATGTTCCTCGCTGCGAGCACACAGTTCCAGGTAAACACCAACCAGCAAGGCACAGTCGCCGTGGACGGCTCGTCCATCGTCCTGACGGTCTGCCGGGAGGGCGACTGATGAGCGAGCCCGTCGTCATCGCGCTGATCACCGCCCTCGGCGCGCTACTGACCGCTGTGCTCGTGGAGATCGTGCGCCGCGAGCGTGCGCAGCGCCGCACCGACGACACGCTGCGGGGCCTGGCCGGGCAGATGAGCCCGAACGGCGGCGCGTCGATGCACGACGCCGTCACAGAGATCCGCCGCGACGTGCGCGAGATCAAGCGCCAGCAGGGCCAGCAGGGCGAGCGCCTGCGGGCTGTCGAGGTCCGCCTGTCCGACCACCTGAACGCGCCGAGGAGCTGACCATGGCCAGCAAGACCTAGTGGGCCCGAGCGCGGGTTCGGCGGCGGCACACAGCCACCTGGCGTCACCCTCGACGAGAACCCGGCCGCCTTATGCCGCGGCGCTACCGCGCGTATCCATGTGTGATCTCGGCCTGCGTGGCCCGAGATTCCATGAGTGGATCAGGGAGTTCGCGAGGTCTCTAAAGTCCGTCGTCGCCAAGGGGTAGTTCAGGATTCGTCCAGGGTCGTCGCTTTTCCTTTGTACGCCAGTGGAAGCTCCAGAAGCTCCGAGGCCAGGTCATTGAGGAAATCGCGGTCTGTCTCGTCGGCCTCACCGGTCAACAACTCGCCCAGTGCCTGCGCGTAGAGCGCAGCCCTCGTGCGGTCGATCACGATCGGTCGACTGACTTCATCGACACCGCCAAGATCAGCGACAAGCGTGTGGTGGTCGATCGGGTTGCCGATCGGGTCCGTGGTCTCGACGGTCACGTAGTCGTCCGGTGAGATCCCTGCAGCACGCGCATGGTCAGCGAACCGGTACAGGTCGCCGAAGGTCACCTTGTCGAGGTCGAGTCTGTGCATGAGGCCCATGGCGGGGTCCTCTCGGTGTGGGGACGGGTATCGAGAGGGTAGCGGGCTGGTCAGGCATCCAGTCGGAATCAAGCCAGCGTGGCGGACCATCCGCAGAGGCAACCCGGCGATTCATGACGACATGGGTCTGCAACGCGCTGCCCGCGTGCGAGCCGCCCCGGCCGACTCCACCCCGCCAGCGCGTTGCCGCTACGTCGACGCAGTTACCCGGCGCTCGTCTCGCGCGTGGAGGGAGACCGCTGGACGAGCACCGTGCCCGCCAAGGCGACCAGCCCAATCCCGACCAGCGACCACGACCACAGACGCCTGGTCGAGATGGCGCTCTCGCACCGCTCCGCGCCCTCGTCGCTGAGCGTGAACGACCCCGTGAACGACGTCGGGTCGGTGTAGGTGGCGCTCCAACCGCTGCCGCAGGGCGTGCCGGAGGCGGTGCTCACCGGGACGGTGAGCCCGGCCAGCCCGATGAAGAGCAGGAGTCCAGCGACGACACCGCTGAACTGGCGAATGGTCATGAGTCCTCCCGGAGCTGTCTACGCACAGAGTCGTCGGTACTGCGCCCACTGTTACGGAGGCTGACAGTCGTAGGGTGCTGGCCTCGGGTCGATGAGCGTGCGGGATACTCTCCGCTCTCCGGCCGGTCGAGGTTCGTATCGCGATGAGGCGGCCAGCGGCGGTCACTCAGGAAGGTGAAGCCACGCGGAAAGCCCCGAACACGCCAACGGCGAGCGGCATGGTCGTCAGGTGAGCCTTCTACCGCTGCCCGAGTACGAGCCGCCGCCGACCGAGACGGGCCCGGCTCTGTCAGGAGTTCGCTGCGACGTCGCTGGCAAGCCGCGCAAGCATGGCTCGGGCCTTGTCAGCTTCGGCGGCGACGGTCCAGAGTTCGTCGATCACTCGGTGATACAGCGCGATGTCGGCGGGGTCCTCGGCAGTGATCTCGGAGTCGATGGTCTCGATGACGACGGCTCGGTCGTCGAGGATCCAGAAGCCGTGCATGGGGATGACGGGCGTGGGGATGCCTTGCGGGACGATGCCGAACCGCACGGTGGATAACCCGCACACGGTGAGCAGCCGGTCGAACTGTGCGGTCATGACCTCGGGGCCGCCGACCGGGTAGCGCAACGCCGACTCGGCCACGAGCAGCTCGATCGACCGGTCCGGGTCGTAGAGGACCTGCTGGCGTTGCATCCGCACCCGCACGGCCTGATCCACGTCGGGGGAGGAGCCATGGAGCCGCGCGTGGATGGCGAGCACGCGGCGGGCGTACTCTGGTGTCTGCACGAGGCCGGGCAGCAGGGCGAACTCGAAGGCGCGGATCTTGCGCGCGGCCAATTCGGTGTCGCGCACCGTTTCCTGCCGCGCGGCGTGCCCGGTGCGCAGCTGGCGGCGCCAGCTCGCCGCTTCGATCCTGATCTCACGGAGTTCGTCGAGCAGTTCGGCCGCCACCGAGTCCGATGCGCCGCTGGCCTCGCACCAAGCGGTCACGTCGGCCTCGGTGGCGGTCTGTGTGCCGGTCTCGATCCGCGACACCCTCGACTGTGGCCAGCCGAGCTGGGCGGCGAACTCCTTGCCGGTCAGGTACCCGGCGCGGGCGCGGAGCTTGCGCAGGCGGTCGCCGAACGCTGCCCGGCGGCGGTCGATGTCCGTCACATGCTCCTCGTCAGCGCAGCTTGGCCAGGTAGGCCTCCAGCGTCACGGCGTGTTCCTGCGCCAGGTCCCGCCACCTGCGGTGCTGCGCCACCGCGTCGGGCTCGGTGATGATCTCGGCGCCGGTCATGCCGTGGCCGCCGAAGTGCATCCGAGCCACGGTCCGGTCATCGAACAGGCAGAAGTCGTAGTCGGGCATGCCCAGCTCGCGAGCGCGGCTCTCGGTCATGATCCGCACGTCCTCGCCTGCGTCGATGTTGGCCGGAACGATAGTCAATCCCCAGCGCTGATACTCGGTGGGCGGCTCGTGGCACAGGCGCACGCGCTGGAACGACCGGCCCGCTGCGGTCGCGGCCCGCAGGATGTCGAGCCAGTCCGCCAGCCAGGCGAGGTCGTCCGGCTCACCCGCCTGCCAGCGACGGAACGGCTCCGCCTCGCCTGGCTCGTGGTAGGCGGGTTGGGCCTCCCAGCGCCACACGCTGCGCTCGAAGTCGGTGTAGAGCTGGTCGAACTGCTCGACCGACACCGCTTCGCCCATCGGCTCAGCGCTCCTGCCGGAAGTAGCTCAGCAAAGCCTTGGGGATCTCGACGGCGGTCTCGTGGTCAGGCAGCCCCCGGCGGCGCAGCTCGGCGAGCGCGTCGGCGTCGGTGACCTTGTAGCCCTGCACCACGTAGGTGCCGCGATCGGTCTCGAACGCGCTCGGGCAGTGGCCACCTTGGGACGTGGTGCCCAGGAACGTCAGCTTCACAGTGCCTCCTCTGTCGGTCGGAACGGATTCGCATCCTGTCTGCATTCGCCGCGCAACGTCAACGTCCGCGCCGGTGGAGCGCGCTTACTCAGTGTGATGTGCCTGCTCCGATCGAGTGCTTATGCACAAGTAATGCAAGTTTGGTGCGTGTATGCATTGCCAATGCAGTCCGTGCGCGCGACGCTGTCCCTCGTGCTGGAGACCCTGACTCCGTGGCCCGCTGTGGGCCTGTTCCTGGCGCTGACGGTGGCGCCCCTGGTCGCCGTTGTCGCTCGCCGTTGGTGGCATCACAGCGTCACAGCCGCCTTGCTCCGCGACCAGTTCCGCCGCCCCATCAAGCCCCCGGCAGGCGCGTCCCGTCCCCCAGCACAGCGCGCCTGCCGGGCTCCAGGCCGGAGGCCGCGCCGGTGAGCACCGAGGCCATCGCCCTCGACCGGCTGGCCGTGCTCCGGGAAGCGGGCTGGCAGTTCCTGCCGGTCATCGACGAGGGCGGTGAGCTGACCGAGCTGCGCGGCGTGCGCGCCTGGCCCACCGGTCACGCCGACGCGTTGCTGGTCCGGGATGCCACCGACGCAGCCGGGTTGCGTTGCGACGCCAACGGCGGTGTGGTGTGGCAGCGCGAAGGCGGCCTGCCCGAGGTGATCGACGGGCTCCTGACCCTGCCGCCGCCGGACGCGCCCGGTGCGCCCCGGCTCGTGCGCGGGCGGGCCCCGAACGGGCTGTGGGTGCCGTAGCTGGCCCCCTGGCTAGTCGGCGGCTAATGTCGAACGCATGTTCGAGAAGCGGGATCCGAAGCCGGGCATGGTGTGGAAGCTGACGCTCAGGGGCGCCGAGAAGATGATCAGCCACCCGGCGCCGTTCTACGCGCGCACGGTGGCCGAGTTGGACTGGGTCGACGGACGGTGGGACCTCACGATCGACGGCTACCTCATCGAGGAAGTGCCGGACCCGATCGACCGAGCCTGACCGCCGGCTTACTCGTTCGGGTAAGCGACAGACTCCAAGGCGGTATGAGCCTTAGTCTGTCGTCAACCGGCCTTCCTAACGAAGCGCCCCCGACTGTGGCTTCTGCCGTGAACGGTTGTCCTGGGGTTCCGTTTCGCGTCGCCCTTCGTCACGAAGCGACCGGTCACAGCGCTACGCGCACGGCTACGTGCGTTGGCAAAGTACTTGTCGGGGTCGCGCAGCATCTCCTCTGCGCGCTTGACTGACGGGCTCTTGTCGATCTTCATCGCGTGAACCTCCGTACGTCTATCGCATCAGCTTTGCGGCTGGTTATCAACGGAGCGAGCCGAAAATCAGGAGGACGGAGGCCCAACCAACTGATCTGTCGCCTTCGCGCTCGACAGGGCCAACGCCAAGATCGATGCGAGCATCTGGACCACGGCCACGTCTTCGTCGGTCAAGCTGCCGGGGTCGTCGGCGTCCACGGTCAACATTCCGTATGGCCGGGTGGACCGCACCGGCACCACCAGGAAGGTCCCGTATTTCGTGCTGGTTGCGCTCGGCTGCCAGTTGCCGGGTTTTTCCTTGCTGAGATCCGGCCATAGCTCGGGGGTATCTCGAATGAGGTTGTTGATCAGTTCGTATCCCCGTCGATTCTTGCTTGTAAAGCTGGTTGACGGCTTGGCGCCCCGTCCGAAGTGCTGGCGCGGGACAAGCTTGATCTCGTCCGGCGTATCGATGACCATCTCGTACCAACAGGCACGCGCCTTGTTGCCGGGATCGCATACCTTCGCGGCGGCGGCAAGGACGAGGCTTATCGCCCCCGCCTTCAACTCGCGACGCTTCTCTGGATCGTCACTGCAGCAGCCTTCCACGACGTACGAGATGACGGGTAGTAGCCCATCTGTCAACGCAAGGCGCATCTCCCCGGCGGACTCGATGACCGCAGTTTCCGCATCCTCGGCGCGTCGCTCCGCCTGCACCGACTTGGCTGCCGGGACAGCAAACCCCGCCAACGCGATCACGGCGAGCAGGCCGGTAACCACCCACCGCCACCAGCCGTCGGTAGCGGTGAGTAGCGTGTTGAGCACAGGTGCAAGGGCGACTGCACCTGCGCCAACCCACAATGATCGCTGGGCAAACCAGGCGGCGACCCGTTCGAGCCGACGATCTTCGGGGTCTTGCACCGTGGTCATGACGTGGAACTCTCCTGCCGTTCGGGCTTCGTTACATTCGCCTGGTGACGTGGCACCCAGCACGCCGCAGAGCAACGGTGAGGGGTGAAGGCGCGTGCGAGAAGCGCAACCCAGTTCACGACGGCAAGGTAGACCAGCACCGGAACGCCCGTCGCCGGAGGTCTGTCCCGCGCGTCCAGGGGTTAGACCGCAAGTTAGGTCGGCGAGACCGAGTTAGGTTTGTAACTCGAAGAGTTACCCACCCTCGCACCCCTGGGACCTGCGAAAAGTTAGGAAGTTAGCCGAGTTACCCCTCGTCTCAGGCCCCACCGAATCCGGCCTGAGAAGGCCGCGACCGGGGGCGGCCGACGACCTAACTCGCGTCACTCGCCGTCCTGGGCACGGTCCGCCAACGCCGCGCGGACGGCGGCCGGGTCGACCGGCCACCGGTTACCCGTCGAGGAGACCTTGACGCCCTCGGCGGCGAGCCGGTTTCGCAGCGCCTTGCCGGTCAGCTTCCGGTATGGCAACCAGTCCGGCGCATGCTGGGCGAGCAACGCGGGCACGTTGGCAGCCGGGACCGGCTCGTCCCCGAGGACGTCGGCCACGTCCTTCAGGAGATCCCGGCTGGTGATCAGGGGTGCCTCGTCGGCGGCCGTGGTGCCGCGCTCCTCCATCGCGGCCACGGCCCGGTCGATGATCGGCGTGATCTGGTCGTTGGTGCGGGACACGTCGATGAAGTACACCTGCACGATGTCGGAACGCTCGCCGGTGAAGCCCTTCACCACGGCGGTGCCCTTGTCGGTGCCCGGGATCAGCTCCGTGGCCCGGTGCCCGGCCGAGTACGCACCCTGACCGAGCAGGGCGTCATTGGCCACGTGGTCGCCCACGGCGAAGGCGATGCCGTTCGAGCAGTTGCGGGTCACGTCGCGGGGCATCGAGTCCTTCGTCGGCGCCTGAGTGGAGACGATGAGGTGGATGCCGCGCTTGCGGCCCAGCCGCACGATGTCGGCCAGCAACCGGGAGATCTCCTTGCCGTAGGTCGGGTGCTGGATGGCCACGTGCGCTTCCTCCAGCAGGCAGAACAGCGGGTGCAACCCCACGTTCTTGCTGGCCAGTTGCCGCGTCACGACCGGTTCCTCGAACCGGATCAGCAGCTCACCCCGGGTCTGCACTTCGGCGTGCAGCTCCCGCAGGTGCGCCAGGATCTCCGCGATCTTCTCGTCCTCGGCACCCATGACGTAGCGGGAGCAGCGGGGCCGGAAGGCCTCGAAGTCGAAGTTGGCGTCGGGCACCCAGATGCGCAGCTCCACCGTGGAGTCCAGGGCGGCCCCGGCCATGATGACCCGGGCGGCGGAGGACTTGCCCTGGCCGGGCATGCCGCCGGTGATGGTGTTGCGCTCCATCAGCGGTGCCGTCACCGGCGTGCCGCGCAGGGTCTTGCCGAAGGGCACCCCCTGGAACACGTCGACCGTGCCGTCCTCCAGCAGCGGGTAGTCACCGGCGCCCTCGGCCAGGGCGCCCTTGTCCGCCACCCACAGGTCGAGGATCCCGGCCTCGGCCCCGGTGGTGGGCCATACCTCCTTGGCCAGCCGGTGCAGGCCGGTGGCCAGGTCGGCGCGGCGACGGGCGATCTTGTCGGCGGTCACCCCGGCTGGCAATCGCACCACCGCGTGGGTGCCGCGTCCGTCCCGGCGGGCCGGGGTGAGGTACTGCAGCGGCAAGCCCTGCTTGACGTAGGTGGTGACCTGCGGGATGCGCAGCGCCTCCAGGGCGCGGGCGATCGTGGTCTCGTCGATGACGATGTCGTCGGCCTCGCGAGCAGTCGCCAGCCAGCCCGGCGGCCGTCCCCGGCGGCGACCTTCCCGCCACGCCGCCAGGAGGGTCAGCAACGGCGCGACCATCACCAACGGAGTCCAAACAAATGCGACGGCCGCGATGACCCAGCGGATGACGTTGAGGGTCCCGACCAGCACGGCGGTGAAGCTGCCCTCCCCGGACAGCTGGACGAACAGGCCGACCACGAGCACGAGGGCCACCAGCGCCGCCAGGCTGCCGAGTACTGCCTTGGCGACTCCGGCGAGCATCTCGGGCAGGTCCTTCAGCCGGTCGTGCCGAGCCTCGGTGGCCCGCTCCTTGCGGTCGACCCACTCCGCCAGCAGCTCCTGGTTGCCGGAGGCCTCGGCGGCGCGGATCTGCCGCCGGTAGAGCCCCAGGGTGGAGGCGTCCCAGGCGCGCTTGGCCCAGGACTCGAAGCCCTGCGTCACCGTCAGTCCGTGCCGCAGCACCGCCTTGCCCGCCTGGCGCGACCGCTCGGCGCGCACCACCTTCACCACCGTGACCACCGGGGTCGCCACCCGGCGCAGCACCACCTCGCGCACCAGGCTGGTGGTCGGCTCGTCCTCGACGATCTCGCCCTCGATGGCGGCGTCCGGCACCAGCTCCTTGCCCGGTGCCTCCACCAGCTCGGCGCCAGGCTGGTGCTCGCGGTCGTCGTGGTGGGTAGCCATGGTCAGCTCCCCGCCTCGGTCACCAGGTGGATGGGCGGTGGGTGGCGCCGGTCGGCCACCTGGCGCAGTACCTGGCGCGCCTGGTTCTCGGTGATGCACAGCTCGCGCGCCAACCTGGCGCGGCCGACCTGGCGGCCTTCTTCTTTGCCCGCCGCCACCAGGTCCGTCGCCCGGTCCACCAGGGCGTCGTCCACCTGGCGACCAGGTGCCTGGCGAGCCTTTCGCCGGGTGGTGCGCGGCCGGGTCGCCCCCTTCTTCTCACCAGGCTGGTGCACCTGGTTTCCGATGTCCTCCAGGCTGGTGTCGGGTGCTGGCGCTACCTGGTGGTGTGGCTCTGGTTCGCCAGGAGGCCCCACCTCTGGGGCCGGGTTCTCCACCAGCCCCGGCACCCGGTGGGTCGCCAGGTTGTCGGCCTGGTGTGGCACCTGGCGTACCAGCCGCAGCACCAGCTCGAACGACACGGCGAACGCCAGGGGCGGCCAGGCGGCCACCAGCCGGGACACCAGGTCCGGTTCGGCTGCCGCCACGTTCGCCGCCAGCGACACCAGGACGCCGACGATCAACGCCGTCCACGCCAGCCAGGGTGTCTCGCCCCGGCTGCGCCGAGCGTTGACGATCACCAGGGACGCCACCACCAAGAGGCCGTCAACCGAGAGCGGTACCAGGAACGCCAACCACGCCTCGCCGTGCGCCGCGGCCAACTCGCGCATGTGCGTGTAGGAGGCGATCGCCGCCACCAATGCCACCAGGGCGCCGGACACCAGTCCGGCCGTGCGGGTGGCGCGTTCTGCCTGTAGTGCTGACATCGTGATCGCCGAGTCTCCAATCAGGTCACCAATAGGTGTGTGCTGACGGTCGTCGGCAACGTGTGCAGCGACCTGACCCGGCGCACGGTCGCGAACGGCGACGAGGTGGTGAGCTTCTGGCTGCGCAGCAATGAGCGGCGCTTCGACCGGGAGACCGCGCGCTGGCGGGACGGCCGGACGCTCGCCGTGCGGGTCACGTGCTGGCGGCGCCTGGCCGCCACCGTGCGGACCTCGCTGGCGAAGGGCGACCCGGTCATCGTCAACGGCAGGCTGCACACCAGCACGTACGAGGCCGAGGGCACGGTGCGCGCCGTGCCCGAGCTGGAGGCGCTGGCGATCGGGCCGAACCTCTCGTGGTGCACGGCGAGCGTCACCCGGCTCGGCCGGAACAACGCGGACGGCACCGCGGGCGGCGAGCGGAAGGAGGTGTCGGCGGCGTGAGGCGGGCACGTCGCGTTCCGTGCCCGTGTGATCACGCAGTGAACGACGAGCCACCCTGGGTGGCTGGGTGGTGACCGCCGTCAGTGCGCGGAACGGCTCACTCTACGATCGATGGCATGGCCGAGTTCATCTACACCATGAAAAAGGTGCGCAAGACGGTCGGGGACAAGGTCATCCTCGACGACGTCAGCACCGCGTTCTACCCCGGCGCGAAGATCGGCGTCGTGGGCCCGAACGGTGCCGGGAAGTCCACCGTTCTCAAGATCATGGCGGGACTCGACCAGCCGAGCAACGGGGAGGCGTTCCTGCAGCCTGGCGCGAGTGTCGGCATCCTCCTGCAGGAGCCCCCGCTCAACGAGGAGAAGACCGTCCGCGGCAACGTCGAGGAGGGCCTCGGCGAGATCAAGGTGAAGCTCGACCGCTTCAACCAGATCGCCGAGCAGCTCGCCACCGACTACAGCGACGAGCTCATGGAGGAAATGGGCAAGCTGCAGGAGGAACTCGACCACGCCGACGCGTGGGAGCTCGACTCCCAGCTGGAACAGGCGATGGACGCGCTGCGCTGCCCACCGGGCGAGGAGGAGGTCACCCACCTCTCCGGCGGGGAGCGGCGCCGTGTCGCGCTCTGCAAGCTCCTGTTGTCGAAGCCGGACCTGCTGCTGCTGGACGAGCCCACCAACCACCTGGACGCCGAGAGCGTGCTGTGGCTCGAACAGTTCCTGGCCACCTACCCGGGCGCCGTCCTGGCGGTCACCCACGACCGGTACTTCCTGGACAACGTCGCCCAGTGGATCATGGAGCTGGACCGTGGCCGCGTCGTCGGGTACGAGGGCAACTACTCCACCTACCTGGAGAAGAAGCGCGAGCGGCTCGAGGTGCAGGGCAAGAAGGACGCCAAGCTCGCCAAGCGCCTGAAGAACGAGCTCGACTGGGTGCGGTCCAACGCCAAGGCCCGGCAGACCAAGTCCCGCTCCCGTCTCGACCGGTACGAGGAGATGGCCGCGGAGGCGGAGAAGACCAGGAAGCTGGACTTCGAGGAGATCCAGATCCCGCCCGGCCCCCGCCTGGGCAACGTGGTGGTCGAGGTCGAGCACCTGCGCAAGGGCTTCGAGGACCGGCTGCTGATCGACGACCTGTCGTTCATGCTGCCGCGCAACGGCATCGTCGGTGTCATCGGGCCGAACGGCGTCGGCAAGACCACGCTGTTCAAGACGATCGTCGGACTGGAGCAGCCCGACTCGGGCACGGTGAAGATCGGCGACACGGTCAAGCTGTCCTATGTGGACCAGACGAGGGCGGGTATCGACCCGGACAAGACGGTGTGGGAGGTCGTCTCCGACCGGCTGGACTACATCAACGTCGGGCAGGTCGAGATGCCCTCGCGCGCCTACGTCAGCGCGTTCGGGTTCAAGGGTCCCGATCAGCAGAAGCCCGCGGGCGTGCTCTCCGGTGGCGAGCGGAACCGGCTCAACCTCGCGTTGACCCTGAAGCAGGGCGGGAACCTGATCCTGCTCGACGAGCCGACCAACGACCTCGACGTCGAGACGCTCGGGTCGCTGGAGAACGCGCTGGAGCAGTTCCCCGGGTGCGCGGTGGTCATCTCGCACGACCGGTGGTTCCTCGACCGCGTGGCGACCCACATCCTCGCCTGGGAGGGCGACGACACCAACCCCGCCAAGTGGTTCTGGTTCGAGGGGAACTTCGAAGGCTACGAGAAGAACAAGGTGGAGCGGCTGGGTCCGGACGCGGCGCGCCCGCACCGGGTGACGCACCGCAAGCTCACCCGTGACTGACCGAGTGATGTGAACCAGGTCCCCGACGCCCGCGCTGAGCGAGCACGCCGGAGCCAACACTGAGCGGAGTCCCCCGTGGTAGCCAGTAAGCACACCAGCCGAAGCGCGGCCAACGGCCGCCGTCCCGCGGTTCGCAGCGGTGCCGAAGGGGGGACGTACTCCGTGGAGCAGCTCGTCGAGCAGGCGGGCCGGTTCGGCCTGCGGGCCCCGGAGCTCGCGCTGGTGCTGGGCGAGCGGGCGGCCTCGCTCGCCGAGGCCGCCGGCGCGAACGAGCTGTGGGTGCGGGCGGAGACGCTGGTCGTGCAGGCCAGGGTGCGCCTCGGGCACCGGGCACCGACCGTGGGCAGGGCGGTCGCGGCGATGCGGGCGGCCGAGGACGCGGGCAGGCCCGAGCTCGCCGCCCAGCTGCGGACCGACCTCGCGGTGTGCGCCCGGAGCGTCGGGGCGCCGCTCACCGGGCTCGCCGCGCTGCGCCCGGTGCTGACGGTCACGGGGCTGTCCGCCATCCAGCGCGCGACCGCCCTGTGCCACCTCGTGGGCTGTCTCGGCACGCTCGGCCGCAAGGTCGAGCTCGACCGGGTGCTCATGGAGGGCGACCGGCTGGTGTCCGGCGACGACTCGCTCGACGGTGACGTGCAGCTACTGGCCCGTGCCCTGCTGCGGGTCGGCATCTCCGCCCACCGGCGCAGGCACGGCGACCTCGTCGGGGCCGCCGACGCGTCCCGGACCGGCATCGGGTTCCTCGACCACCTCGACGACCCCGCCGCCGACGGCGGCCTCGCCCGGGTGCGGCTGGTGCTGGAGCTGGTCTGCGCGCTCCTCGACCGCGGCGAGCTGGAGCTGGCCGCCGAACTCGCGCAGCCGGTCCTGGACGCGCCTGTGCGAGCGGCGAGCGTGGCCCCGGTCGCGTGGTTGCGGCTCGCCATCGCCACCCGGGTGCACCTGCGCAACGGCTCCGCCGAGGCCGCGGCGCGGGTACTGCGGGACGCCGCGCACAGCGCGGCCCGGCACGACCTGCACGCGCTGGCCGCCCGGCTCTGGCTGGAGCTGGCCAACGTGGAGGAACGGGTGGGCGAGCTGGCGGATGCCATCCAGTGCCTGCACCGGGCCCGGGCCGCCGAGCACGTGCACGCCCGCGCCCGCAGCCAGGCGCGGGCGCTGCTCACCGGCGAGTTCGGTGCGGGGGAGCAGGCGCCGGTCGACCTCGCCGAGGTGGTGGCCGCCGCGGCGCGGTCCGCCGTGCCCGCCAGGCCGGGTACCGCGGAGACCATGGTGCTGCCCGCGCTGCGGCTGGCGCCGGAACCGGCCACCGCGGCCGGTCGTGCGGCTTCCGGGGGCCCGGTGGTGGCCGACGAGCGGCCGTCGTCCCCGGCGAGTGCGGGCTGGGCGGACGAGCCCGCGCGGGCGCGGCGACAGGAGACCGCCGCGCCGTCGTGGACCTTCGAGCCCCCGCGGGAACCCGAACGGTCCTGGGCGGAGTGGTCGGAGGAGCCCCGGCCGGCCGAGCGGGAGCAGCCCACCGCGGGCGGCAGGCGGCGCGCCCCGGACACCGAAGACGCCCAGCGGGGCGGGGAGACGGGCACCGGGGAACGCACCGCCTCCACCTCGACCACCTCGAACACCTCGACTACCACCTCGACGTCCTCGTCCACCGGGGCGGGCCGCAGCACCCGGCACGACTCCGAGCACGGTTCGGTGGCGGCGCGCTCGGTGCTCGACCGGCTCGGCATCACCGCGGGGGGCTCGGGCGGGCGCAGGCGGGCTCCCGAGAGCGAGGAGGGGTCCCGCTCCCGCCGTAGCGCCGAGCCCGAGTGGGCCGGCGGCGGCTTCTCCGGCGGCGGGTCCGCCGACTACATGTCCGCGAACTACGCGTCCGTCCCGAGCGCCGAGGGCGGCGGTGACACCGGCGGCACAGACCGCACTCACGCCACGCACGGCACCGGCGTGGCCGGGGATTCCGGCGACACCCGGCGGAGCGAGCCGGCGTACGACACCTCCGCCGAGTCCGGGGGCGGGCAGCCGTCCGCTGAGCGGCGGGACGAGGAGAGCGGCACCGCGCACGACGACTACGGCTGGTTGCCCCGCCTGCGGCTGCCGCCCTCGCTCGCCCCGATCGACGACTTCTCGCCGGGCTCCTCGGCCCCCGCCGCCGAGGAGGACCGGGCGCCCGACCCGGAGCCGCCCGCCGCCGAACCCGTCGGCTACGGCTCCGGCTCGTACGATGGCGGCCAGCGGTTCGACGACGAGCCGCCACCGGGTGCCGGGCTCGCCGAACTGCTCGCCAGGGCCCTCGCCGAGCACAAGGCGGGTACCTCCAGCGCCGCCGCCCTGGTGAAGCAGCTCGGGACCCAGCACAGCGACTATGACCAGCCCCGGCGCGTCAACGGCGGGCAGCACAACGACGACTGACCCCAGCCCGGACAGGGTCGTGAGTGGCTCGTTGCGGACACCTCTCGTCAGTAACGAGCCACTCAGGGCATCCGCCGGAGCGGGAACCGGGGCCGTCGAGGGGGCCTGGAGTCGCCAGGCCGCAAGCCGTCGGCGCGTCCGATCGCAGTAGGGTGTGCGCGGATCGGCACGACGGTGTGTCACGGCCAGGAGTGGAGAGTTGCGTTGCCTGACATGAGCTCGACCGGAGTCTCGGCTCGGCCCTCGAGCGAGACCATGGACGCCGGAACCCGGCGAGCGAGCCCGGAACAGATGCGGGACGAGCTCGTCGAGGTCACCGCCGAGCGCGCGCCGGACATCGCCGAACTGATCCGCCTCTACTACCGGCTGATCCCGGCCGAGGAGATCGTGGGCGACGATCCCGTCGACCTCGTCGGCGCGGTCCGGTCCCACCTCCAGCTGGCCGAGCGGCGGGTGCCCGGCAGGCCCGTGGTCAGGTTGCTGAACCCCACCTCCGCCGAGGACGGCTGGAGCCGCGAGTCCACGGTCGTGCAGCTGGTCACCGACGACATGCCCTACCTCGTGGACTCGGTCGCCGCGGACCTGTCCCGCAGCGGCGTCCACGTGCACCGCATCGTGCATCCCATCGTCGTCGTGAGCCGCGACGTCACCGGGAACCTGCTGGACGTGCACCCGGGCGCCGACGTCGCCGCGCCGCCGCGGGGCTCCACGATCGAGTCGTGGATGTATCTCGAGATCGACCCGATCAGCGACCCGCAGCGCGCGCGGGAGATCGAGAACGAGCTCACCGCGGTCATCGGCGACGTCCGGGAGGTCGTCGAGGACACCGACAAGATGATCGAGGCCGCGCGGGGCATCGCCGCGTCGCTGGACTCGGACCCGCCGCCGCTGCCGGAGGACGAGGTCAGCGGCGGCGCCGACCTGCTGCGCTGGCTCGCGGCGGGGCACTTCACCTTCCTCGGCTACCGGCACTACGAGCTGGTCGAGGAGCCCGGCACCGGTGAGCCCGCGCTGCGGGCCGTGCTGGCCTCCGGGCTCGGCGTGCTGCGCCAGGACAGCCTCGCCGCGCGCAGCCTCATCGCGGGCCCGGACAGCGGCGCGCAGGCGCTGGCGCCCTCGTTGCTGGTGCTCACCCAGGCCAGCGCACCGTCCACAGTGCACCGTCCGATCTACCCGTACTACGTCGGCGTCAAGACCTTCGACTCCCGGGGCAACGTCACCGGGGAACACCGTTTCCTGGGCATGTTCACCACGTCGGCGCTGCACGAGGACGTGCTCGACATCCCGGTGATCGAGCGCCGCGTGCGGGAGGTCATCCACCGCGCGGGCTTCCCGATGGAATCCTACTCCGGCCAGCGGATGCTGGAGGTCCTGCAGAACTGGCCGAGGGCGGACCTGTTCTCCGCCGACGTCGAGTCGCTCTACGCCACCGCGACCGGGGCCATCACCCTCGCCGACCGGCGCAGGCTGCGCCTGTTCCTCCGCCGCGACCCGTACGGCCGGTTCTACTCGTGCCTGGTGTTCCTGCCGAGGGACCGCTACACGACCCGCTCCCGGCTGGCCATGCAGGAGGTGCTGCTCGAGGAGCTGGAGGGGACGCACCTGGAGTACAGCACCCGGCTCGGCGAGACGATGCTCGCGCAGGTGCACTTCACCGTGCACACCGAGCCCGGCGGCGCGGGGGAGCCGGACACGCTGCGCATCCAGGAACGGCTCAACGAAGCCGTGCGCAGCTGGGACGACCTGCTCGTCGAGGCGATCCTGGCCGAGCGCAGGGAGCGCACCGGCACCGGCAAGGCGCTCACGGTGGCCGGTGAGGAGTCCGCCACCGAACTGGGCCACCGGTACGCCTCGGTGTTCCCCGAGGCGTACAAGGAGGACTTCACCGCCGAGGTCGCGCTCGCGGACCTGCGCAAGCTCGAGTCGCTGAACGACCAGAGCGACCTCGAGATGACGTTCTACGTGCATCCCGACGCCGCCCCGGGGGAGCGCCGGTTCAAGCTGTACCTGCTGGGCGAGGGCGTCACGCTGTCCACCGTGCTGCCGATGCTGCAGCGCATGGGCGTCGAGGTCATCGACGAGCGGCCGTACGAGATGCGCCGCGAGGACGGGACCCGTTCGTGGATCTACGACTTCGGGTTGCGCGTCGAGCAGCGGGTGCTGGAGCAGATCAGCCAGCGAGACGAGCGCGACCTTCAGGTCCGCTTCCAGGAGGCGTTCGCCGCCGCCTGGCACGGCGACTGCGAGGTCGACGGGTTCAACGCGCTCGTCCTGCGCGCGGGCCTGACCTGGCGGCAGGCCGCCGTGCTGCGCGCCTACTCCCGCTACCTGCGGCAGGCGGGCAGCCCGTACTCGCAGGAGTACATCGAGAACGCGGTCCTCGCGCACACCGACATCGCCACCGCGCTGGTGCGGCTGTTCGAGATCCGGTTCTCGCTCGACCTCGCCGAGGAGCAGCGGCAGCACCAGGTCGACAGCCACATCGCCGAGATCAACTCGCTCGTCGACGCGGTGACCAGCCTCGACGAGGACCGGATCCTGCGCAGGCTGATGTCGGTCATCGTGGCCACGCTGCGCACGAACTACCGGGTGACCGACCGGGACGGGCGGCCGAGGCCGTACCTGGCGTTCAAGCTGGATCCGCCGAGCGTGCCGGACCTGCCCGAGCCCCGCCCGGCCTACGAGATCTTCGTGTACTCGCCGCGGGTCGAGGGCGTGCACCTGCGCTTCGGCTCGGTGGCCCGGGGCGGGCTGCGCTGGTCGGACCGGCGGGAGGACTTCCGCACCGAGGTGCTGGGCCTGGTGAAGGCGCAGGCGGTGAAGAACGCCGTGATCGTGCCCGTCGGCGCCAAGGGTGGCTTCGTCGTGAAGCGCCCGCCGGCTCCCACGGGCGACCCGGCGCTGGACCGCGAGGCCCACCAGGCGGAGGGCATCGCGTGCTACCGCATGTTCATCTCCGGCCTGCTGGACCTCACCGACAATCTGGTCGACGGCCGGACGGTGCCCGCACCCGACGTCGTGCGCTACGACGGCGACGACAACTACCTGGTGGTGGCCGCCGACAAGGGCACGGCGACGTTCTCGGACATCGCCAACGAGGTGTCGGCGAGCTACGGCTTCTGGCTCGGCGACGCCTTCGCCTCCGGCGGCTCCGTCGGCTACGACCACAAGGCGATGGGCATCACCGCCCGCGGCGCCTGGGAGAGCGTCAAGCGGCACTTCCGGGAACTGGGCGTCGACACCCAGAGCCAGGACTTCACCGTGGTCGGCATCGGCGACATGGGCGGTGACGTCTTCGGTAACGGCATGCTGCTGTCCGGGCACATCCGCCTGGTCGCGGCGTTCAACCACCTGCACGTCTTCCTCGACCCGAACCCGGACGCCGCCGCGTCGTTCCGGGAGCGCAAGCGTTTGTTCGACCTGCCGCGCTCGTCGTGGGACGACTACGACCGCTCGGTCATCAGCGAGGGCGGCGGCGTGTATCCGCGCAGTGCCAAGACGATCCCGATCACGCCGCAGGTACGGGAGGCGCTGGGCATCGACGACGACGTCACGAAGATGTCGCCAGCCGAGCTCGTGCACGCGATCCTGCTCGCCCCCGTCGACCTGCTCTGGAACGGAGGCATCGGCACCTACGTCAAGGCGGAGACCGAGACCCACGCCCAGGTCGGCGACAAGGCCAACGACGCCGTGCGCGTCAACGGCAGCCAGCTGCGGGTCCGGGTCGTCGGCGAGGGTGGCAACCTCGGGCTCACGCAACGCGGGCGCATCGAGTTCGCCCGCGCGGGCGGCAAGATCAACACCGACGCGCTCGACAACTCGGCCGGCGTGGACTGCTCCGACCACGAGGTCAACATCAAGATCCTGCTCGACCAGCTCGTCGCCGCCGGGGAGCTGAACCGCGAGCAGCGCAACGAGCTGCTCGAGCGGATGACCGACGAGGTCGGCGAGCTGGTGCTGGCCGACAACTACCGGCAGAACGCGGTGCTCGGCATCAGCCGCGCGCACGCCGCGCCGATGCTGTCGGTGCACCAGCGGCTCGTCGCCGCCCTGGAGGAGAAGGGCGCGCTCGACCGCGACCTGGAGGCGCTGCCGAGCGACGCCGCGTTCGGCGAGCTGGAGCGGACCGAGGAGGGCCTCACCTCCCCGGAGCTGGCCACCCTGCTCGCGCACGTGAAGCTGGACCTCAAGGACGAGATCCTCGACAGCGACCTGCCCGACGCCGAGGTGTTCGCGCGCAGGCTGCCCGACTACTTCCCGCGGCCGCTGCGCGAACGGTTCGCCGGACTGATCGGCCAGCACCCCCTGCGCCGCCAGATCACCACGACCCTGCTGGTGAACGAGGTGGTCGACGGCGCGGGCGTGTCGTTCGCGTTCCGGCTCGCCGAGGAGCTCAACGCCACCGCGACCGACGCGGTGCGGGCGTACGCCGTGGTCACCAGCGTGTATGGGCTGCCCGCGCTGTGGGACAGCATCGACGGGCTCGACAACGTGGTGTCCACCGACACCGCCGACGGCATGGTGCTGGAGACGCGGCGGGTGCTCGACCGGGCGGCGCGCTGGTTCCTGACCAACCGGCCGCAGCCGCTGGCCGTTGGCGCGGAGATCAACCGCTTCGGCGAGACGGTGGGCCAGCTGCTGCCGAAGCTGGGCGATCTGCTGCGCGGCCAGGAGGCGGAGAGCGTGCGCCGCGACGCCGAGCGGCTGTGCGCCGAGGGCGTGCCCGCGGAGCTCGCCGACCGGATCTCGATGCTGCTGTTCGGTTACGGCCTGCTGGACGTCACGGAGGTCGCCGAGCTCGCCGAGCAGGAGGTGGGCCTGGACACCGAGCGCAGCCCCGTCGAGACGGCGGAGCTGTACTACGCGCTGTCCGACCATCTCGGGATCGACAACATGCTCACCTCCATCAACAAGCTGGAGCGGGGCAACCGCTGGCACGCCCTGGCCCGGCTGGCGCTGCGGGACGACCTGTATTCCTCGCTGCGGGCGATCACGCTGGACGCGATGCGGCACAGCGATCCGGAGGACCCCGCCGACGAGAAGATCGCCAAGTGGGAGCAGGCGAACGCGTCCCGGCTCGCCCGCGCCCGCTCGACCCTGCGGGAGATCGAGAGCTCCGGCAGGCTCGACCTGGCCACCCTGTCGGTGGCGGCCAGGCAGATCCGCAGTACGGTGCGCTGATCGTGGGCGAGTACGCGGCGCTGGTGCGGCCCCGGTGGTCGGACATGGACGCCTTCGGGCACGTCAACCACGCGAACCTGGTGACGCTGCTGGAGGAGGCCCGCGTCCCGCTGCTGTTCGACCGGGCCTCCTCGGCCGGGCTCGGGGAGTTCGCGAAGGGTATCGTCGTGGTGCGGCTCTCGGTGGACTACCGGGCGCCGATCGTCGTCCAAGGCCAGGACATCCGGGTGGTGATCACGTTGCGGGACCTGCGGCACGCCTCCTTCGCCCTGGACTACCGTGTCCACTCCGGACCGTCCGAAGCGGACCCGGTCGCAGCCACGGCGCGGACCGTGCTCGCCCCCTACGACGTCGGCGGCGGGCGGCCGCGCAGGCTGACCGAGCGGGAACGCGAGTTCCTCGCGGCCGCCCTGCCCAGCGGGGGAGTGGACGGTGCCTGAGCTGCGCATGCCGGACGCGGCCGACCGCGAGACGCTCGGCGCGTTCATCGCCCGCGCGGTGCGGATGGACGCGCAGGCCGTGGTGCGGCTGCGGATGCGCGCCGAGGGCATCCTGGAGGCCTGGGTCGCGACGCCGTTCGACGTGCTGGTGACCCGCGCGGTGGCGGGTGAGGTGACTCCGGCCGACGTCACCGTGTCCGGCGGCGAGCTGCTGGCGGCGCTCACCGTGTCGCCGGGGGAGCGGATGGACCCCGGACCGCCGAGGGACCTGCAGTGGCACTCGGAACTGCCGCCTGCCGCGCGGTGGCGCCCGGTGGACGAGCTGCCCGCGTCGGTGGTCGCCGACCTGGCCGACCGCGGCGTGGCCCTGGCACGGGAGAACGTCGGCCCGCACGGCACGCCGCCCGCGTCGCTGATGGACCAGACCGTGCTCACCGTCACCGGCGGCGACCTGGAGGTGAAGGTCCCGATGCGGTGCCTGTTCGCGTTGTCCGGCATGGGTTTCGTCGACGGTTCGCTCGCCGGTGACGTGGTGCGCGTGACCGCCACCGACTCGTGGCTGCGGCTCGACGCGCGGTACGGCGCCGTGGTGCGGCGCAGGCACGCGCTGCTGCCCCTGCTGCTGTAGGCATCCGGACGCTCAGCGCCGCGCCCATGCCGGGGCCCAGACCGCACCGTCGGGGCGGTGCGGCCGGGTCCTCGTGAGGTGCTCGCGGAGTGCCGCGAGCGTGGGGTGCGTGTTGTCGGCGCGGCACACGAGCGCGTGCGGATAGACCGGAACCGGGTCGCGCAGCGGGATCCGGCGCAGGTCGACGTCGGCGGGCCAGACGAGCCGGGTCAGCTCGCCGACGAACGTCACCAGGCCCGCGGAGTCGGCGATCGTGTCGAGCAGCGGCTCGATGCCGAAGTCGGGTCCGGTCACCTCCACCGTGAGCCCGAACGCGGCGGCGAGTTCGTCGTAGAAGGTGGCCCACTCGGTTCCGGGCACGATGCCGGGCATCCAGATCCGGTGCCCGGCGAGGTCGGCGGGTCGCACGGTCCCGGCCGCGCGCCCGTGACCTGATCGCCGGGTGGCGGCACATCCTGGCCGATCCGGTGCTGCGACCCCTGTTTGGCAACGCGGTCGTGGTCAACGGCCTCGTCATGGCGACCTCGCCGGTGCTGGCCGTGCTCATGCTCGGCCCGCTCGGGTTCGCCCCCTGGCAGTACGGCCTCGCCTTCGCGGTGCCCTGCGTCGGCGGCCTGATCGGCGCCCGCCTGGCGGACCCGCTCGTCCGCCGGTTCGGGCGGCACCGGGTCCTGCGGGCCGCCGGGTCGCTGCGCGCGGGCTGGCTGCTGGGGCTGGCGTTCGTCGGTCCCGGAACCGGCGGGCTCGTGCTCGTCATGGCCGTCGAGCTGGGGTTGATCACGTGCATGGGGGTGTTCAACCCGCTGCTCGCGACCCGCCGGCTCGAGCTGACCCCGGCCGACCGGATCACCCGCACCCTGTCCGCGTGGTCGGTCTCCAGCAAGGCCGCCGTCGCCGTCATGACCGGGCTGTGGGGTGTGCTCGCCGGGCTGGCCGGCCCGCGCGCCGCGATCGCGATCGCCGGGCTGCTCGCGCTGGCCACGCCGCTGCTGCTCCCCCGGCGCGGTGGCTGACCGGCCCCGGCGCCGGGGGAGCGGCGGCGGGGCCGGTCAGCCGGCCGCCTGGCGGACGAGGGCGGCGATGCGCTTGCCCACCTCGGCCGTCACGTCGGTCACGGCGAACGAGGTGGCCCACATCGGTTCGTCGTCCAGCCTCGCCTCGTCGTTGAACCCGAGCGTCGCGTAGCGTGCCTTGAACTTGTCCGCGCTCTGGAAGAAGCAGACGACCTTGCCGTCCCGGGCGTAGGCGGGCATGCCGTACCAGAGTTTCGGCGCCAGCGCCGGGGCCTCGGCCTTGACGATGGCGTGGACGCGCTCGGCCATGGTGCGGTCGGGCTCGGGCATCTCGGCGATCTTCGCGAGGACGTCCCGCTCGGCCTCCGCCGCCTTGTCCGCGCGCGACCTGCGGCGCGCCTCCTTCTTCACCTCCTGGGCGTGCTCCTTCATCGCGGCCCGCTCTTCGGCGGTGAATCCGGCGTACGTGCTGGTCGTGGTGCGGCTCATGGTGGATTCCCTTCGGGTGTCGTGGTGCGGGGGCAGCCGGTGGTGGCACATCAGGACCGGGCCGCCACGGAGGAGGGCTCCCAGGTGAACCCGTCCGGGTCGGTGAACGGCTCGGACGCGCCGCCGATCGCGATCCGGTGCGACCCGCTGCCTTCGGGCGACACACCGGCGTCCTTGGCGAGGGCCTTCCGCCGGTACAGCCCCAGCTTGACCTGGCCGGACTCGGCGAACTCGACGTACATGCGGCCGAAACTCTTCGCCACGGTGAGGCCGCGGTCCAGGTAGAACCGTTTGCTCGCGGCCACGTCGCGCACGCCGAGCAGGAGCACCATGGCGTCGATCCGCCGGGTGGCGGGGCCGGTGTCCTTCTTCGCCGGGGTCGCGACCTTCCAGATCGTCCCGTCCGGGGCCTGGACGACTCCGCCGTGACCCCACATCGACTTGGCGACGGGCTTGAGCGTCGTCGCCCCGGCGTCGAGGGCGGCGCCGACCAGTGCGTGGACATCGGCGGGCTGGGACACGATGAGCGACAGGGTGAACCCGCGGAAGCCGGTGGCCGGTTCCTGCGCGGCCCGCAGGCGGAGCCGCCCGTCCAGGGCGAAGGCGGCGGTGTAGAAACGTTCGGCGGCCTTGGGGTCGGCCACCTCGAGGGTGATGGTGTCGATGCAGGTCATGGCGGTAACGCTAGGCGCGGCCCGCCCGCCCGCGCTTCTCGATTCCTGACCGGTCCCGGCCGGGAACTACCGCGAACCGTCCAGCAGGGCCCGCATCCGGTCGATCTCGGCGGCCTGGCTCGACAGGACGTCCTGGGCCATCTCCAGTGCCCTCGGCTCGATCCCGTTCGCCTGCTGGTCGGCGGCCATGGTCAGCGCGCCCTCGTGGTGGGCGATCATCAGGCGCAGGAACAGCCGGTCGAACTCGGGGCCGGACGCCGCCTTGAGCGCGGCCATCTCCCGCGGTGTCGCCATGCCCGGCATGAGCCCGTGCGCGTCCTCGTGGCCGCCGTGCCCGTGCCGGTCGAGCCACTGCCGCATCGTGACGATCTCCGCATCCTGCGCCACCGCGATCCGGCCGGCCAGCGCACGCACCTGTTCGTCGGCCGCGCGATCGTCGACGAGATCGGTCATCTCGATGGCCTGGTGGTGATGCGGGATCATCATCGACATGTAGCGGACGTCGGCGGCGTTCGGCTTCGTCGCGGCCCCGCCCGCCTGGTCCGCGGGCAGCACCGTCGCCCGCTCACCGGGCCCTCCCGGCACGATCACCCCTGGCGCGTCGCCCGCCTGCCCGTCCTCGTCCGCCTGCCCGCCGGTGCACCCGGCGACCACGAACACCGCGGCCACGCATCCGGCCAGCCATCCGCGGCCCGCACGTCCCATGGCGCACAGCGAACAGCGTGCCGCGGGCGGAAGTCAATCGCCGGCCGGCAAAAACCCTCCGTTGGTCGCTGTTGCCCGCGCCGGGGGCCGGTGAGAATCAGCCGGAATGCCCGGCGAGAGGAGAGTCCCACGGTGAAGAGGTCCCGGAACGCTCGTCGGCTGAGCGGAGTGCTCGTCGCGGCGGTCGCCGCGCTGACCGCGGGCGCCATCACGGCGCCCGCCGGTTCCGCGCAGGGTGAGATCCCCGGCGTCGACGAGATCGTGCACAGCCCCAACCTGCGGCAGATCGCCCACCTCGACAAACAGCCGCCGTTCGACCAGCAGAGCGCCTTCGGCACGGACATCGCCTTCACGGGCGGCCACGCGATCGTCGGCAACTACGACGGCTTCACCATCTACGACGTGCGCAAGCCGCACAAACCGCGCGTCGTCAGCCAGGTGTACTGCCCCGGTGGGCAGAACGACGTGTCGGTGTCGGGCGACCTGCTGTTCCTGTCCACCGACTACGCCCGCAGCAACGACTCCTGCACCAGCGAGCCGCTCGCGGCGTCGGACCCGTCCTCGTGGGAGGGCATCAAGGTCTTCGACATCAGCGACCTCTCCGCGCCGGAGTACGTCGCGTCGGTGCGCACCGACTGCGGGTCGCACACCCACACGATGGTGCCCGACCGCAAGCGCAAGTCGGTGCTGCTGTACGTGTCGTCGTACTCGCCCGCGCCGCAGCTGCCGAACTGTCAGCCGCCGCACGACAAGATCTCGATCGTCGAGGTCCCGCTCGCGCATCCCGAGCGCGCCGAGGTGGTCGCCACGCCGGTGCTCTTCCCGGACGGCGGCAACGAGGGCGGCACCAACCCGGACGGCACGCGCCGTGCCGCCACGAGCGGCTGCCACGACCTCACCGCGTACCCGGAGCGGAACCTCATGGCGGGTGCGTGCATGGGTGACGGCCTGCTGATCGACATCCGCGACCGGCTCCGCCCGCGCGTGATCGACCAGGTGCAGGACAACGTGAACTTCGCGTTCTGGCACAGCGCCACGTTCAACAACGCCGGCACGAAGGTCGTGTTCACCGACGAGCTGGGCGGCGGTGGCCAGCCGACCTGCAACGCGCGGTTCGGGCCCCAGCGCGGCGCCGACGGCATCTACGACGTCACCGGCCGGGGAGCCACGGCGAAGCTGGAGTTCCGCTCGTACTTCAAGATCCCCCGGCACCAGGCAGGCACCGAGAACTGCGTCGCCCACAACGGGTCGCTGATCCCCGTCAAGGGCCGCGACATCATGGTGCAGGCGTGGTACCAGGGCGGGGTCTCCGTGTGGGACTTCACCGACTCGGCCAACCCGCACGAGATCGCCTACTGGGAACGGGGACCGCTGTCCGACACCGAGAACGTGGTGGGCGGTTCGTGGTCGGCGTACTACTACAACGGCCACATCTACTCGTCGGACATCCAGAAGGGGCTCGACGTGCTCGCGATCCGCGATCCGCGCACGGCTCCGGCGAAGTCGGTGCGGTACGACGAGTTCAACGCCCAGACGCAGCCGCACTACGGCCGCTGACGATCCACGCGGCGGCGCCGGCAGCCAGCCTGCCGTCCACCAGCGGGGCGCTCGACAGGAGCACCTCGCCGGGCGGCAGCGGCACCGGCGCCGCCGACGTGTTCAGCGCGCACACGAGCCCGCCGCTTCCACGGCGGAACGCGAAGCAGCCGGGTGGCGCGCCGTACCACTCGATGTCGTCGCCCGCGAACGCGGGATGACCGCGGCGCAGCTCCAGCGCGGCGCGGTACAGCGACAGCGTGGAGTCCGCGCGCTCCAGTTGCGCCTCGACGGTCAACGGCGTCCACTCGCGCGGCGCCACCGGCACGGAGGTCGCGGTACCGGTGGTGAAACCGAACGGCGGCGCGGTGCCCTCCCACGGCATCGGCGCGTTGCCGTCCCCGCCGGGTGCGCTGTCGTCCAGACCCAGCTCCTCCCCGTAGTACAGCCAGGTGGCGCCCGGCAGCGCGAGGTGAACCAGGGCCATCGCGCGGGCCCGGTCGCGGCCCGCGGCACCGCCGCCGTACCGCCCCGCCAGCCTGCCCACGGCGTGCCCCGCGGGCGCCCACGTCACCGGCGCCCCCACCGACGCCGCGACGGCCAGGGAACGGCCGATGGCCGTCTGCACCGCGTCGGCGTCGAACCGGGTGTGGCCGAGCCGCGCGTCCAGCCCCAGGTGCAGCTCGTCGGAACGCAGGTAGCGGGCGAACCGTCGCTCGTCGAGCGCGCGGATCTCCCCGATCGCCACGGTGTCCGGGTACTCGTCGAGCACCTTGCGGATCATCTGGTGGATGTGGTGCACGCCGTCGTTGTCGAACCGGGGGTCCGGCGCGCCCGGTTCGGCGTCCGGCAGCCCCGCCGGCTTGGCCATGCCGTGCGCCGCGCCGATACGGAACCCGTCCACCCTGCGGTCGAGCCAGAACCGCAGCGTCCGTTCGAAATCCGCCTGCACCTCGGGGTCGGCCCAGTTGAGGTCGGGCTGGCCGGGCCCGAACAGGTGCAGGTACCACTGCCCGTCGGGCGCCCGCGTCCAGGCGGGCCCGCCGGTGACGGACACCCAGTTGTTCGGTGGCAGCTGCGCACCGCCTTCGCCGGTGTCCCGGCCGTCCCGGAAGTGGTAGCGCTCGCGCTCGCGGCTGCCCGCACCGGCGGCCAGCGCGGCGGTGAACCAGGCGTGCCGGTCGCTGGTGTGGTTGGGCACCAGGTCGAGCACGACGCGGATGCCTGCCCGGTGCAGGTCGGCGACCAGCTCGTCGAACGTCTCGAGGTTGCCCAGCACCGGGTCGACGGCGCGGTGGCCCGCGATGTCGTAGCCACCGGCGGCGGTGGGGGAGAGGTAGAACGGTGTCAGCGACACCGCGTCGACGCCGAGCAGCTCCAGGTAGCCGAGCCGGGTGCGCAGGCCCTCCAGATCGCCGACCCCGTCGCCGTCCGAGTCGGCGAACGAGCGCAGGTGGACGCGGTAGAACACGGCGCCGGCCCACCAGCCGCGCCGCCGCGGTCGTTCGCGCGTCGCCCGCCGGGCGCCGAGGGTTCTGCGCACCCGGTCACACCCAGCTGTTCATCATCGAGTGCGCCGCCATCTCCAGGTACTCCCACAGCTGCGTGCGGTACGGCTCGTCGAGGCCGGCCTCGTCGACCGCGACCCGCATGGCGCGCAGCCAGGCGTCCCGCTCGATCGGCCCGATCTTGAACGGCGCGTGCCGCATCCGCAGCCGGGGATGGCCGCGCTGGTCGGAGTAGGTGTGCGGGCCGCCCCAGTACTGCATGAGGAACAGCCGCAGCCGCTCCTCGGCCGGCCCGAGGTCCTGCTCCGGGTAGAGCGGGCGCAGCACCTCGTCCTCGGCGACCTCGGCGTAGAACCGCGCGACGATCTTGCGGAAGGTCGGTTCGCCGCCGACGGCCTCGTATAAGCTGCGGGGGTCGCTCGCCTGCGGTTCGCTGCTCACGTCTGCCACGTCTCCATTCTGCCTGTCTGCCTGCGGCCGCGGCCCGGCTCAGCCACCGTTGCCGCCGGTCTGGCCGGTACCGAAGAACCTGCCCAGTGGCGGTTCGAAACCCGCGTCCTCGATGGCGTTCATGATCTTGGCGCGCAGGGCGCGCTGCACCGCCCACTGCCTGCCGGGCCGGACCTTCACGGTCAGCCGCAGTGTGACGCTCTCCGGTGTCACGCTCTCCACGCCGAGCACCTCGGGCGGCTCCAGCACGTCGGGGGCGATCGACTCGCTCGCGGCGGCGCTGGTGGCCACGCCCTCGAGCACGGTGGTGGCCCGGTCGACGTCGGTGTTGTAGCTGAACGGGATGTCCACCAGCGCGACGGCGTAGCCCTGGCTGGAGTTGCCGACGCGGAGCACTTCGCCGTTGCGGACGTACCACACGGTGCCGTTGATGTCGCGCAGCGTGGTGATGCGCAGGCCGACCGCCTCCACCTCGCCGACCGCCTCGCCCACGTCGACGATGTCGCCGACGCCGTACTGGTCCTCCAGCATCATGAAGATCCCGGAGAGGAAGTCCCGCACCAGGTTCTGCGCGCCGAACCCCAGCGCGACACCCACGATGCCCGCCGAGGCCAGGATCGGGCCAAGGTTGATGCCCAGCTCGCCGAGCACCAGCACGAAGGCCAGGCCGTACACCACGAACGAGGTGACCGACTTCAGCACCGAGCCGATCGTCTTGGCCCGCTGCCTGCGGCGCTCCAGCACCACCGGGCCCAGCACCTCGGGCGCCCGTTCCCGCAGCGGCCGCAGCACGGCGGGCAGCTTGTCCCCGTTGCCGGGGGTGGTGGTGAGCCGGTCGATCAGCTTGCGGATGAGCAACCGGGCCAGGACGGCGATGACGACGATCAGCAGGATGCGCAGCGGCTTGGCGACGAGCCAGTTCGCCGATCCCGCCAGCCAGGCGTTGCCCGTGAGGTGCCAGACCTGCTGGCACCAGCTGCCCGCGTCCTCGATGCACGAGGGCGGTTCGCTCAGCGACCAGTTCACGTCGGGGACTGCTCCTTCCGCAATTGTGACGCCGCCCACTCCGGTGGTTCCACGGCGCCGCTCGCCGGGGCATGGTGACCTCGTCGAGTCACCAGCAACCGTACTTGCGGACGACACGTGGCCTAACGCACGTGCGTTCCGGGGGCGATCTGTGGTCGACTAGGACTGCACCGGTGGAGGTGGTCGCGTGCCAGACCGACAACCGATCCCCGACGGCGCCCCATCCCGGCATCCGGCCGGGCAGGCGCCGGAGGGTTTGCTGTGCGCGCCGGTTCCGGCCGGGGGCCTCACCGCCCCGCATCCGGCCGCGATGCCGGGCGGTCCGACGACCGGGCCGCAGCCGACGGGACCACCGTCCGGCCGTGGCCGCGTCACACGCTCGCACGGCCAGCGCCGTTCGCGGGATCCGGGAACCGGTCCGACCACCGGCTGGGGAAAACGCCGGGTGCTCCTGCTCAATGCCACGTTCGAACCGCTGACGGCGCTGCCGCTGCGGCGCGCGATCGTGCTGCTGGTCTGCGGCAAGGCGGAGGTGGTCCACGAGGACCCGGCGGGGCTCACGCTGCATGCGGCGACGATGGCGGTGGAGGTCCCCTCGGTCATCCGGCTCAGCAACTACGTGCGGGTACCGTACCGGGCGCAGGTGCCGCTCACGCGCGCGGGGCTCATGCATCGGGACCGGTTCCGCTGCGCCTACTGCGGCGGGCGCGCGGAGACGATCGATCACGTGGTGCCGCGCAGCCGAGGAGGTGCGCACACGTGGCAGAACTGTGTGGCCTGCTGTGCCAAGTGCAACCACCGCAAGGCGGACAAGCTGCTGTCCGAGCTGGGCTGGCGGCTGCGGGTGGTGCCCCGGGCGCCGCACGGGCCGCACTGGCGGCTGCTGGCGCACTCCGGCGAGGCGGATCCGGTCTGGCAGCAGTACCTTGGCGCCCCGGCCGCGTGAGCCGCGGCCGGGGGCGCGCCAGAGTGGAAGGTGGGCCGACGCCGGGTGGCGGCCGTTTTTCTGTCGTGTCGTCAGGCGGCGAGGGCGTACTCGGAACGCGCGGTGACCCGCACGCCACGGGTGACCCGGACGCCGCGGTCGGCGCTGGCGGTGACCCGCACGCCGCGCGTGACCCGGACGCCACGCTGTGCGCAGGAGGTGACGCGCACGCCACGGGTGACGCGCACGCCACGGGTGACGCGGACGCCGCGGTCGGCGCTGGCGGTGACCCGCACGCCGCGCGTGACCCGGACGCCACGCTGTGCGCAGGAGGTGACGGGCACGCCACGGGTGACCCGGACGCCGCGGTCGGCGCTGGCGGTGACGCGCACGCCGCGGGTGACCCGGACGCCACGCTCGGTCGACATGGCGGGCAGTGACGAAGCGCTAGCGGATGTCGCCTGGGTGGGGGTGAGGGCGCTAGGCATGGAGTCCTCCTGTGACCGGTGCGTGATCTTGCGGGGGTGGGATGGGGTGGGCGCAAGGCCCGTACAGGTGAAAAACGTACGAGCATTTCACGGGGGGAACAAGGCGAGTGCGCCCGGTGCCGCCGCACGTACGTTGAACTGCGACCTTTCGCGCGGCGCTTTTCGGCTCAACGTGGGAGCGGGTCCGTGGCAAACGATGGACGGCCGGTTTCGGACGACAAACGGCCTCCCGGGCGGGCTCCGGCCGTGCCGCCTGGTGGACGTGCCGACGTCGTCGGATACCCTGCGCGCGTGAACATCGTCGAGACGATCCTGGTCTTCGTGGGCATCCCGCTCGCGATCTACGGCGTCTGCGCGCTGGCCACCCTGCGGTCAAAGCTCGCCGGCAGCCCGAGGTACCGGCCCGGGCAGCCGTGGGAGTACCCCCCGATGTGGTGGAGCGCCCACCCGGACGGCGTCGCCCAGCCCGCTGCCGCCGAAGGCCCGTCCCCCTCGAAGGACCGTGGAGGTGCTCGTGGCAACTGGTGAGCTGGCCCGCGAGAGCAAGTCGACCGGCCTCGAGGGCACCGAGCTGCAGCCCGGCGCCGCCGTGACGGCGAGTGGCCGAGTCTCGGTCGCTCAGATGTACGAGCCTCCTGCTCCATCCGGTCCATTCGGCACTAGGCAGCTTGCCCGGTTGGACGAGGCCCTGACGCTGGCGAGCCGGGAGACCGGCCTGGAGTTCAGCATCTACCTCGGCGAGCTCGGTGACGACAGCCGCCAGGGTGCGGAGTCGCTGCACGACACGCTCGGCGAGCAGGGCGATCGTACGGTGCTGATCGCCGTCTCGCCAGGGGAGCGTGTCGTGGAGGTGCTCACCGGCGCCGACGCGAAGTACCGGGTCACCGACCGCGCCGCCAAGCTGGCCGTGATGAGCATGGTCGCCTCGTTCAAGGAGGGCGACCTCATCGGCGGGCTGATCAGCGGCCTGCGCATGATGGCCGACCAGGCGGGCCCCGCCCCCCAGCGCTGACCTTCGTCCCCCAAGGCCACCTTGGTCGCGCCCACCCGTCTCCCACCACCGCCCCAACGGAGACGCTGCGCGCCGCTGTGCTCGATTCCACCAACCAAGGTCGCCTTGGGGGGACTTGTCGTCTCCGCTGTCAGCTTTCGTCGAACTGGCGGGCGGCGAGCGCCCGCACGATGCCGGCCCTGCCCTCGGACACCAGGCGGCGCAGTGCGGGAGCGTGCTCCCCGGCCAGCCACTCGTCCGCGGCCGCCACGCCGTTCTCCGACACGTCCCACGACGGGTACAGGCCCACCACCGTCGGCTGCGCCCGCTCGCTGGACCGGCGGCTCCACACCTCGTCGAGCACCGCGAAGTACTTCTCGACGTACTCGCCGAGCAGGTGCTTCTGCGCCGGGTGGGCGAAGCCGGAGATGATCGCCTCGTTCACCGCGTTCGGCAGCTCGTCGTCGTACACCGCCCGCTGCCACGCCTCGGCCTTGGCCTCCGCGTCCGGCCGCAGTGCGCGGGCCCGCTCGGCGTGCCGGTGGCCCGCGGCGGTGTCGTCCCGCCGCCGCTCCGCGCCGATCTCCGCCTCGCCCGCCGCGCCGTGCGCGACGAGGGCGTGCAGCAGCCGCCAGCGCAGGTCCGTGTCCACCGTCAGCCCCGGCAGCGGCGCCGTGCCGTCGAACCAGCCGGACACCGCCCGCAGCGCCTCCTCGCCCAGCACGGAGCTCGTCAGCGAGTTGACGAACGCGAGCTGGTGGTCCGACCCCGGTTCGGCGGCCCGCGCCAGCTCCAGCAGCCGCTCGGTGAACGCGGGCCAGCCGTGCTGCCGGGCCCACGCGGGCTCGGCGTAGGAGTTCAGCGCCGTCTGCGCCTGCAGCAGGAGCCGCTGCACGACACCCACCTCGCTCTCGGCGCCGATTCCCCGCAGCACCAGCGTGACGAAGTCGCGGGCCTTCAGCTCCGCCTCGCGTGTCATCTCCCACGCGGCCGACCAGCACAGCGTGCGCGGCAGGGGCTCGGCGATGTCGGCGATGCGGTCGACGAGTGTCACCAGCGAGTCGTTGTCCAGCCGCATCGTGCAGTACGTGAGGTCGTCGTCGTTGACCAGCACCAGCTTCCCGCGATGCACGCCGACCAGGTCCGGCACCTCGGTGCGCTCGCCGTCGACGTCCAGTTCCACCCGGTGGGTACGCACCAGCCTGCCCGAGCCGTCGTCGTCGTAGACGCCCACGGCCACGCGGTGGGTGCGCAGCTCACCGGCGCCCGGCTTCGCGCCGCCCTGCAGCACCGCGAACGAGGTGAACGCGCCCGTCTCGTCGACCTCGAAGCGGGGCCGCAGCGAGTTCAGCCCGGTGGTCTCCAGCCACTGCGCGCTCCACCACGACAGGTCGCGCCCCGAGGCCTCCTCCAGCGCGGCGAGCAGGTCGGCCAGGGTGGCGTTGCCCCACGCGTGCTTGGTGAAGTAGACCCGGAGGCCGGACAGGAAGTTCTCCAGGCCCACGTACGCCACGAGCTGCTTGAGCACGCTCGCGCCCTTGGCGTAGGTGATGCCGTCGAAGTTCACCTCGACCGCGTGCAGGTCCACGATGTCCGCCGCGATCGGGTGGGTCGAGGGCAGCTGGTCCTGCCGGTAGGCCCACGACTTCTCGATGTTGGCGAAGCTCGTCCACGCGCCCGTGTACTCGGTGGCCTCGGCCTGGGCGAGCACGCTCGCGAAGGTGGCGAACGACTCGTTCAGCCACAGGTCGTCCCACCAGCGCATGGTGACCAGGTCGCCGAACCACATGTGCGCCATCTCGTGCAGCAGCGTCTCCGCGCGCCGTTCGTAGGCGTAGCGCGTGACGCGGCTGCGGAAGACGAAGTCCTCCAGGAACGTCACCGCGCCGGCGTTCTCCATCGCCCCGGCGTTGAACTCGGGCACGAACAGCTGGTCGTACTTGGAGAACGGGTAGGTGACGCCGAAGTTGTCGTGGTAGAAGCGGAATCCCTGCTTCGTCTCGGTGAACAGCCGGTCGGCGTCCATGTACTCGGCCAGCGACTCCCGGCAGTAGATGCCGAGGGGGATCGTGCCGTGCTCGTCGGTGTAGGTGTCGCGCCACTCGTGGTACGGGCCCGCGATGAGGGCGACCAGGTAGGTGGAGATCCGCTCGGACTCGGCGAAAACCGTGCGGACCGCACCCTCCGGCGTGGTCTCGGTGGACTCGACGAGCGCGTTGGAGACGATCTTCCAGTCGCTCGGCGCGACCACGGTCAGGCGGTAGGTCGCCTTGAGGTCGGGCTGGTCGAAACAGGCGAACATCCGCTTCGCGTCGGCGGTCTCGAACTGCGTGTACAGGTAGACGCCGCCGTCCACCGGGTCGACGAACCGGTGCAGGCCCTCGCCGGTGTTCATGTACCGGCAGTCCGCGTGCACCACGAGCTCGTTGGTGTCGGCCAGATCCGGCAGCGCCACGCCGTCGTCCTCGACGTATCCGGACACGTCGAGAGGGGTCCCGTTCAGCGTCGCGGAGCGGACGTCCTCGGCGACGATGTCCACCCACGACCGCTCACCGGGACGCGCGGCCGCGAAGCGGATCGTGGTCCGGGAGTCGAACGTGCGCTCGCCGGGACGGCCGTGGCCGTCGGTGAGGTCGAGCTGGATGTCGTACGAGTCCACGGTCAGGAGTTCGGCGCGCTGCTGGGCTTGTTCACGAGTCAGGTTCGGGGCGGGCACGGGCACCTCTGTGCTGGTAGCGGTTGTCAATTGCTCTAGTGCTCTGTGGAGCATCCAATCATGCACGACGGCGCGGCGCCGACGGGGAACAAGTGGTGGGTCGCCGGTGTTGCCGCGGGATGGGGAGTTGCTCACGTGCGGTTCCGACGGCGGAAGAGGAGAGACCATGAGCGCCACGAGCGCAGCCCGGCAGGACTCCAGGACCCGAATCGACTTCTACTTCGATCCGGCCTGTCCGTTCGCCTGGATCACGTCCCGGTGGATCCTGGAGGTGGAGCGGCACCGCGAGCTCGACCTGCGGTTCCGGATCATGAGCCTGGCCGTCCTCAACGAGGGTCGCGAGGGGCTGTCCGAGGAGTACCGGGAGCTGCTGACGTCCGCCTGGGGGCCGGTGCGCGTCGGGATGGCGCTGGCGCAGCGGGACGGCGAGGAGGCCCTGCGGGACTTCTACACGGCCGTCGGCACCCGCAGGCACAACCAGGGCAACAAGGACTGGGACGCCGTGCTCGGGGAGGCGCTCGCCGAGATCGGCGCGCCCGCGGAGCTCGCCGAGGCGGCGCACTCGACGGAATACGACGAGGCGGTGCGCAAGAGCCACCACGAGGGCATGGAACCCGTCGGCCTCGACGTCGGCACGCCGACCATCCACATCGACGGCGTCGCGTTCTTCGGCCCGGTGCTCAGCTCGATCCCGCGTGGCGAGGACGCGGTCCGGATCTTCGACGGCGCCCGGCTGCTCGCCGGGTACCCCGACTTCTACGAGCTGAAGCGGACGCGCAGCGGGGACCTCAACTTCGACTGACCTCGGGGGCGAGCGCGGCGCGGGTGACGTCCTCGGCGAACGGGGAGCGGGCGAGCGCCGCGGCGAGGGACAGCCGCCCGGAGCCGACCGCGGCGCGCAGGTCCGCGAGTGCCGCCAGCGGCTCCCGCACGGCCGCCACGAACGCGTCGTCGACCGGTTCACCGTGCCCGGGCACCACGATCCGCGCGCCGAGGCTCAGCAGGGTGCCGAGCGCGGCGGGCCAGCGCGCCAGGTCGGCGTCCGGCCCGAACGACTCCGCCGTGAACGACCCGCCGGGAGCGTGCTCCACGAGGTCGCCTGCGAAGACGACCCCGGCGTCCGGGACGTGCACGGCGAGGTCGTGATCGGTGTGCGCGGGGCCGGGATGCACGAGCGTCACGCGCCGACCGCCGAGGTCGAGCTCCGCGCGGTCGCGCACGAGGCGATCGGGCGGCACGATCGTGGTGGCGGCGAGCGCGTCCGCGGTGGCGTGTTCGCCCGCCGCCCGGTACCGCCCGGCCCAGTCGGCGCGCTGCGCGGCGCCCTCGCGGGTGAGCGCGGTGCGGCACCGTTCGTGCGCCCACACCGGGCATGGCAGGAACGCTCCGGCGCCGAAGGCGTGGTCGAAGTGGGCGTGGGTGAGGACGACCGTCCACGGGCGGGGGGTGAGCATCCGGACGGCGGCGGCCAGCTCGGCGCCCTGCGCGGCGTCGCCGCGGGTGTCGACGACGAGGCAGCGCCGCTCACCGAGCACGAGCCCGACGGAGAGGTCCAGCTCCCGGTGGCGCCGCACGAACACCCCGTCGGCGACCTCGGCCCACCACCCGTCACTCACCGTGACCACCTTCCCTCCCGCCCCGGAGGAGCGAGGGAGCTTTGCTACCGCCTAACGGTAGTAAAGCTCCCTCGCTCCGCATTGGTGAGTCAGGTGGGGGGCATGTGGGTGACATTCTGGAAGACGCCGTCGACGAGCAGCGGGGCCACCGACGAGCGGTTGACGGCGATCGCCAGGTCCACGTCGCCGCCGTGCCCGGCCTCGCGCAGCTCCTTGCCGGAGGCCGATCCGGCGACCACCGCGCCGACGTCGGGGCCCGCCGCCCGGAACGCCCGCGCCGCGAGTGCCGCCTCGGGCGACGGCCACTGCGCCCCCGCGCCCAGCAGCGCGTCCACGATCGCCCCCGCCCCGAGGTGGTCCTCGACACACGGCCGCAGCGTCCCGGTCGTCACCGTCTGCGAGCGCATGTTCACGCCCCAGCGTTCCCCGGCGGGGATCACGCCGATCGGCGTGCCGTCCGCCAGCGCGTACGCGAGCTCGGCCACCGCCTTCGCGTTGCGCAGGCAGCCGGTCAGCACCCGTGCGCCCGCCTCGGCCGCCAGTGTGCACAGCGTCGCCCCGTTCGGCGACGGCAGCGCGAGGAACGTGCCCGGCGGCGTGGAGAGCACGGAGAACGGGCGCACCGGCCAGCCTCGCTCGTCCGGCAGGATCGCCCCCGCGCGCCGGGCGGCGTCGGCGGCCGCCTGGTCGCCCCAGCGCAGCGGCATCAGCCTGCCGCCCCGCATCAGCGCGAGATCAACGGTGGTGGAGAACGACAGCACGTCGACCACCACGAGCACCCGGCAGTCCTCGCCGAGCGCGCGGACGCCCTCCGCGCTCCACTCCAGCCGGACGTCGTAGCCTCCCTGGCCGAACACGCTCATGCCGCCCAGCATGCCGGGTGGGCGCCGCGCGACCGCGCGGGGATGGCACACTCCCTGCCGTGCGTGTCTATCTGGGAGCCGACCACGCCGGCTTCGAGCTGAAGAACCACCTCGTCGCCCACCTGAAGGAGCAGGGTCACGAGGTGACCGACGTGGGTCCGCACGTCTACGACGCCGCGGACGACTACCCCCCGTTCTGCGTGGAGACCGCGCGCCGTGTCGTCGCCGACGAGGGCAGCCTCGGCATCGTCATCGGCGGGTCGGGCAACGGCGAGCAGATCGCCGCCAACAAGGTGCCCGGTGCACGGGCCGGGCTCGCGTGGAGCGTGGAGACCGCGAGGCTCACCCGCGAGCACAACCACGCCCAGCTGATCGGCGTCGGCGCGCGGATGCACTCGCTGGAGGAGGCGACCGCGATCGTCGACGCGTTCCTGGCCACCCCGCCGTCGCCGGACGAGCGGCACGTGCGGCGCGTGCGGCTGCTCACCGAGTACGAGCGCACGGGAACGCCCCCGCCGATGCCGCAGAGCTGAGCCGACCATGCCGGAGGGCCACACGCTGCACCGGCTGGCGCGGTTGCACCAGCGGCGCTACGCCGGTGCGCCGGTCGCCGTGTCCAGTCCGCAGGGCCGGTTCGCGGCCGAGGCCGCGCTGCTGGACGGCCGCGTCCTGGAACGCGCGGAAGCCCACGGCAAGCACCTGTTCCACCATTATGGTCCACACGGGACGGTGCACGTCCATCTCGGACTGTACGGCACGTTCAGCGAGGCGCCGCTGCCGGTGGAACCGCCCGTCGGGCAGGTGCGGATGCGTCTCGCCGGCCGGACACACTGGACGGACCTGCGCGGGCCCACCCGGTGTGAGCTGCTGACCGTGGCCGAGGCCGACGCCATCAAGGCCAGGCTCGGTCCCGACCCGCTGCGCCGCGACGCGCGGCCCGACGACGCGTGGGAGCGGATCTCGCGGTCGCGCACGTCGATCGCCGCACTGCTGATGGACCAGTCGGTGCTGGCCGGGGTCGGCAACGTCTACCGCGCCGAGGTGCTGTTCCGGCACGGTGTCGCGCCCATGCTGCCCGGCCGGTCGCTGGACGCGGTGGTGTGGAAGGAGATCTGGACCGACCTGGTGACCCTGATGCGGGCCGGGGTGCGCACGGGGCGCATCGACACGGTGGCCGACGAGCACCTGCCGGAGGTCACCGGCCGGGCTCCGCGCCAGGACCGGCACGGCGGCGAGGTCTACGTCTACCGCCGCGCGGGGCAGCCGTGTCTGGTGTGCGGCACGCCGGTCGCGCACACCGAGCTGGCCGGCCGCAACCTCTACTGGTGCCCGGTCTGCCAGCCGGTGTGACGACGACCCGCTCGTGAGTGTGAAACGCGGTTCTAACCACGTTTCACACTCACGAGCGGTGACCAGGCGCTCAGAAGCCGCCCATGTCGCCGAAGCCGCCCATGTCTCCCATGCCGCCCATGTCTCCCATGTCGCCGCCGCCGAAGTCGCCGCCGTCGCCGCCCGCGTCGCCCATGTCGCCGGACTCCATGGCGTCCTCCTGGCCCGCGTCGTAGCCGGCCTCCCAGGCGCCCGCGCTGGCGACCCCGGCCATGCCGGTGAACATGGTGCTGAACAGCAGCATCGAGCCGAAGCCCCAGGCGCCCGCGACCAGGGCGGGCTTCCACCACGGCTCGCTGTACCAGCCTCGTGGCACGGGGCGGCCGGCCACGCGGCCGCCGGGGTAGTAGTGCGGTGTGTTCTGGCTCGGCTCGGGCGAGAGCTCGTAGGTGTGGCCCTCGACGTCGACCTTGCGGTGCTCGGTGACCTCACCCGCGCGCTGCCGCTCGGGATCCTCCGGCAGCGGCGGGCCCGGGTCGATGCCCATCGCCTCGCGCGCCGCGCGGACGTAGTAGAGCCCTTCCAGCGCGGTGTGCTTGACCAGCCGGGCCTGTTCGACGGTCTGCGCCTGCTCCATCTGGGAACCGGCGGCGTTGTAGCGCTCCGCCGCGTCGGCCAGCGCCTGCTGCGAGGCCGTGTCCGTGCCGGTGAGGTTCAGCACCTGGCCGCCGAGGCGTTCCAGCCAGCGCCGGGCGTCGGCCTTCGCGTCCTCCAGCCTGCGCCGTTTCGCCTCGGCCTGCGAGCGGACCAGGTAGAACCCGCCCGCGACGATGACGATCACCAGCACGGCCAGCACGATCGCGGTACCCATCGCCCTCACTCCCGGTTGTTGGGGTGCTCTGAACCGGACAACGAGGACAGTATCCCAGGGGTTCCCGGGGCCGGGCGCGATCGGCCCGCCCGGCCCCGGGCAGGCGTCACCAGGCGCGGCCCACCGTGTAGGCGCTCGTCCAGATGTCCTGGCGGCGCACCACGTCGCCCGGCTCGGGCGCGGCCCAGATCTGGTTGCCGCCGGCGTAGATCCCGACGTGGTAGACGCTGCCTCCGTCATGGAAGAACACCAGGTCACCCGGCCGCTTCGCGTGCTTGGCGAGGTGCGGCACGGCGGCGCGCTGCTGGCTGGACGTGCGGGGCAGGGCGATGCCCACCTGCCGGTGGACGTACCGCGTGAAGCCCGAGCAGTCGAAGCTTCCCGGTCCCTCGGCGCCGTACCGGTACGGCGTGCCCGCCAGGGACGCCGCCACCTCGACGATGCGCCGGCCGACCGGGGCGGCCTGCTCCGGTTCGGGTTTCGGTTGGGGCTTCGGCTCGGGTGGTGGTGGGGGCGGGGGTTCCTTGGCGTCGACGGCGACGGCCCGGGAGGCCGCCGGGTCGTACACCTGGTTGCCGGGGAAGCGCAGCCGCCATTGCGCGTCCCGGGTGACGGCCGCGCGGACGGCCACCTCGCCGTCGGCGTCCGTGGTGTCGTGCGCCGAGGTCCGCCAGGGCTGGCCCGGTCCGGACCGCCACTGCAGGTCCACCCGCTGCCGGGTGAGCGGCCGGTCGACCAGGCCGGTGAGGTCGCCGCTGAACGTGACCTTCGTGCCCTGCTCGACCGTCGTGGGCACGTCCGCGAGGGTCTGCCGCGCGGTCAGCACCGCCGAGCCGGTGCCCGGGGAGCCGAGCAGGGTGGCCGCGGTCAGCGCGGTCCCGGCGGCGGCGGAGGCGACGCGACGTCTGCCACTCCGGGACGAGGTACTGGTGAGCACTTTTTCCTCCACATCGAATCGATTTCCCGAAATGTGCTCCCCCGGTTACGCACCGGAATTGACTGCCGGCGCGAGAAAACGCTAAACACACTCGCCGGGCACGGTCGATCGCTGTGTCACCGCAGGTGGTGACGTGCTCGACGGTGCGGAAATCGATGTTTGACTCCGATTCGGCCGGAGTCGTGCGGAACTGTGGAGCCGGGCCGCCGAAAACGGTGCCGGCGGGCGTGATCCAGTTCACCGCGACACTGTGGCGTCGGCCACCCGGTCCCGGTCTCCCGCCGGACCCTGGCGAAGAAAACTAGAACACGTTATAGTTCGGCCGCATGAAGTTCACGTTGTCGGTGGCCCTCAGCCCGCTCGACCAGCTCACGGAGCTGGCCGCGACCGCCGAGGAGTGCGGGTTCCACGCCATCGCGCTGCCGGACTCGCTCTTCTACTCGGAGCGCGTGTCCGCCAGGTACCCGTACACCCCGGACGGCAGCCGGTTCTGGGACGAGGAGACGCCCTGGGCGGACCCGCTCGTGGCGACCGCGGCGATGGGCGCGGTGACGCGCCGGATCCGCTTCTACACCTCGGTGCTCAAGCTGGGCTCCCGCAACCCCGTGCTGCTGGCCAGGCAGGTCGGCTCGGTCGCCGCGCTCACCGGTGACCGGTTCGGGCTGGGCCTCGGCGTCGGCTGGTCGCCCGAGGAGTTCGAGTGGTGCGGCGCGCCCTACGCCGAGCGCGGCAAGCGCGTGGACGAGGCCATCGAGGTGCTGCGGCTCATCCTCGACGGCGGAATGGTCGAGTACCACGGCCGGTTCTTCGACTTCGGCAGGCTCCGGATGAGCCCGGCGCCCCGGGAACGGGTCCCGTTCTACATCGGCGGGCACACCGACGCGGCGCTGCGCCGCGCCGCCCGTGTGGGGGACGGCTGGGCCTCGGCGATGATGGGGTTCGACGAGCTGCGCGACACGATCGAGCGGCTGCGCGTGCTGCGGGCCGAGCACGGCCGCGACGGCGAGCCGTTCGAGATCCAGGCGGTGTGCGTCGACCGCTTCGGCCTGGACGGCTACCGGCAGCAGGCCGACATCGGCGTGACCGACGTGATCACCGTGCCGTGGGTGTTCGACGGGCTGGGCTTCGACGCGGGCATCACCGAGAAGAAGGACTCGATCAAGAAGTTCGGCGAGGAGATCATCGGCCGGTTCGAGGAGGTCCGGACATGACCGTGACGGTGTGCTGGGATCCGGCGGCGGAGCAACCGCCCGCGCGGGTGGCCGCGTGGCGCTCGATGAACGCCGTGGTGGCGGGGGAGAAGGAGGCGTGGCTGTCCCTGTTCCACCCCGACGGGGTGATCGAGGACCCGGTCGGACCGTCCATGTTCGACCGGGAGGGCAAGGGACACCGCGGCACCGAGGCGATCTCGGCGTTCTGGGACACCGCCATCGCGAACGTGCAACGCTTCGAGTTCGTGATCCGGGACTCGCACGCGGCGGGCGACGAGGTGGCCAACGTCGGCACGATCACCACCTACCTGCCCGGTGACTACCGCGTGGACACCGACGGCGTGTTCGTCTACAAGGTCGACGACAGCGGCGTCATCGTCTCCATGCGGGCGTTCTGGGAGACCGAGCGCGCGATGGCGACAGCACGTCAGGTCCAGGGCTGACGGCGGAACACCGGGCGAGACCGCTCGGGCGCGCGGCGGCGCCTGCGGCAACCGGACCGCGCCGCGCCGCGTCAGTCGTCTTCGGAGCTGCGCTGCCCTTCGGCCTCCTCGTCGGCTTTCTCCTGCTGCCTGCGGCGTTCGCGGCGTTCCCGTTCCCGCTTGCTGTACGTGGCCTGGCGCACGGCGTCCTCGGTCTCGAGACTGGAGCCGAGCGCCCCGGCCGTGATGCCCATCGAGCTCGCCAGCCAAGCGAGCTTGGCGTAGCTGGTGAAACCGACCGGGTGGCCCAGCTGGCTGGACATGTAGCTCGCGGCGATCACGGCGCCGGAGGCGGTGAGCACGATCACGAACAGCAGCACGTACATGCACGTGACGCCGAGGAACAACGTCAGCACCGTGGCGACGTTGTAGAGCACCGACTCACCAGGAAGGTCCCGGGTACGCCGCCGCTCCCACAGTCCGTTGTAGAGGATGAGCCACGCCACCATGGCGCACACGGTGAACAGGCTGATCCCGGCCAGCCGCAGCGGGCTCAGCGCGTCGGCCATCGTCCAGATCGTCGAGAAGAAGACGCCGAACGCGGCCGAGGCCATTGCGGCGGCGAGCGCGCTCGACATGCTCGGCACGAGGCGCCACGGCCGGTTGTCGCGGACCATGCCCGCCAGCAGCCGCACCTGCCCGCGCAGGCCCACCAGGGTGATCGACGCGTCGATGTCCTGCCGCGGATTCTCCCTGTGCCGTACCGGAGACATCAGCTCCGCGGGTCCGCGCCGCCGGACGACCCCGGGCAGTGGCCGGTGCTGCGTCAGCACGTCGAGCAGGTACACGATCGTGTCCCGGAGGTGGCGGCGCAGCCGGACCGAGCCCACGGCCGGCAGCGACGCCAGGACGACCGACTCTTCGGCGTTGAGCTCCCCGATCACCGGTTGCGTACCGAGCCGGCGCGGCAGGTCCGTGATGCACACCAGCACGTCCCACCCGTGTGCGGGACGGTGGGCGCGGGCGCGCTCCACGATGGGGATGTTGCCGTCCGCATCGAGGGTGAGCGCTTCGGTCCGCAGGTCGACGCGCCAGCGCACGTCGTCGCTCACCCTCGCCGCCAGTTCGCCGGGCAGCCCGTCCACCAGTCCGGCGGCCACCTCGCTGGGCAGGCCGGGATCGGCCACCAGGCCGACCGTGATCGTTCGCTCGTCGTCGCTGGGCATCGGCTCCCTTCCGTCCAGGGAGCGGGTTACCCACGAGCGCCGGTTCGTACGCCTGTCAACCGATCCCGCGAATGTCCTCTGTGGCCTGCACCGGCAGCGCGACGTAGACCGCGCCGACGAAGCCGCGCGGTCCCCACAGCAGCTGGTCGGCGGGCACGCGCACGGTCCGCCCACCGAAGTCGAGGAAACCGAGCACGTCGTTGGACCCGCCGACGTGGACCACCGCCACCGGCGAGCCGTCCTGGCCACGCTCGATGCCGCGGACCTTGCCGATCATCGACCCGGTGGCGTCGAGCAGCACCGCGTGCCGGTAGCCGGGCCAGACCACCGGAGACGGCACGCCGGGGGAGAGTTCCCTCGCGCGGCCGATGACCGGCTCCAGCGCGGTCACCACCTGGCGCAGTTCGTCGCGGGCGCTCCCGGCGCGGCCGTAGTGCAGATCCTGCCGGGCGAAGTGGAGCCTGCGGAGCGCGGCCTCGTAGGCCTGCTTGACCTGGCCGTGGCTGGTTTCGAGCCCGACCTCGGCGGCACGCCACGCCGCGTCGATGGCGTGCGAGGCCTCGCTGCGGTGGCCTTCCGCGAGGTCGTGCCGGGCGGTCGCGGCCGAACGGGCGGCGCCCGCGGTGAGGGCCGCCAGCGGCTGCCGCTCGGCCACCGGCGCGGGCGCCTCGGCGGCCTCGGCGGCCTGCACGCGCTGCCCGTCCAGCCACTCCACCGTCCAGGCGAAGAACGCGATACTGGCCAGTCCCAGCACCCACATGGCGGCGACGACGCCGATCTTGCGCAGGTTCATCGCTCAGCCCCTCTCCATTCCGTGCCCGTGCTTGTATCCGACCTTGATCTCCAGCCAGTTCATCGGGTAGGTGAGGACGAACCCGACGAACAGGCCGAGGGCGGCGAAACCCCGGAAACGCGTAGGTGTCGGGATCGGGCTGCTCGGTGACGGCGAGGGGCGTCACCACGCCCATGACGATTCCCATGCCCGCCATGACCGAGAGCATCGAGAACCACTCGCCGCGGAAGGCCATGTAGAGGGCGTGCGGCCAGTTCTTCGCGTGCATCGACATCGCCTTGTACTGGAAGATGAGCGTGCCGAACAGGTAGCCGACGATGTACTCGAAGTACCACTCCTCCCAGAAGCTCAGGCCGAAGGCACGCGCCATGATCATCGCGGTGATGATGCCGACGCCGTCGCCGCCGACACAGTGGATCACCGACCCGGTGGTGCGGCGGAAGCCGTTCGCCCGTGCGTACTCGTTGTGCCGCCGCTGCTTCTCCTCGGCGTCCTCGATGTCACCGATGCCGGGAGCACGCGCCGTGAACCAGTAGAGGGCGAGGCCGATCGGTCCGAAGAAGAACACGATGATCGGCCACGCCCAGCGCATCGCGGGCTTCAGCGCCGTGTTGACCCGGTAGGCGAACTCGAGCACCGAACCTCCATGCGACAGGCCGGGAGTACGCCGCCGCCTGGCGTACCCGGATGGCCGGAAGCCAAACCGAGCTCACTGGAACAAGTTCTAGACTAAGTAGAACGTGTTTCAGTAGGCTGTCCGGAAGCGCAGGTCGTCAACGAGGCGGGAGCGGATGCACGTGAGCTCGGCTGATTACGTCGTCGTGGGCGCGGGCAGCGCAGGCTGCGCCGTGGCGGGCAGGCTGGCCGAGGCCGGCGCCAGCGTGGTGCTGGTCGAGGCGGGCGGGCCGGACCGCACCCGGCTGGTCCGGGTCCCCGGCATGATCTCGATGGTCCACACGCTCCCGCAGCTGAAGAAGCGGCTCGACTGGGGCTACTACAGCGTGCCGCAGAAGCACGCGCTGGACCGGCGCATCCCGCAGACGCGCGGCAAGGTGATGGGCGGGTCCAGCTCCATCAACGGCATGCTGTTCGTGCGCGGCAACCGCGCCAACTACGACCAGTGGGCCGCCGAGGGCTGCACCGGCTGGAGCTACGACGACGTGCTGCCGAGCTACCGGCGGCTGGAGGACTGGGAGGGCGGGGCCAGCGACCTGCGGGGCGTGGGCGGGCCCATCAAGGTGACGCGGCAGCGGAACCTCACCCCCGCCACGCAGGCGTTCATGGCGGCGCTGGCGGACACGCTCGGCGTGCCCACCATCGACGACTACAACGGCGCCGAGCAGGAGGGTGTGAGCGTCTTCCAGCAGAGCGCGAGCGACGGCCTGCGGTACAGCTCCGCCCGCGGGTACCTGGACGGCCGCGACCAGCCGAACCTGCACGTGGAGCGCGGGGTGACCGTCTCCCGCGTCACGTTCTCGGGCTCCCGCGCGACCGGCGTCGAGGTGATCGACGGGGCCGGGCGGCGGACCATCGGCGCGAGCCGCGAGGTGGTGCTGGCCGCCGGGGTGTTCGGCTCGCCGCAGCTGCTGATGCTGTCCGGGATCGGTCCCGCGGGGCATCTGCGTGACGTCGGCATCGACGTGCGTGCCGACCTGCCCGTGGGGCAGAACCTGCACGACCACCTGTTCGTGCCCATGACGTTCCTCATGAAGAACGCGGTCCACCGGGGAACACCGCTGCACTTCCTCGGCGGCATGCTGGCGGAGGCGGTCCGCGGTGGCGGCTGGTTCGGCAGCACGGTGTTCGGCGCGGTGGGCTTCGTCCGCTCGCCGTTCGCCACCGACGTGCCCGACCTGCAGATCCACGAACTGCCGTGGTCGTACCCGGTGCCGAACCAGGACGCCCCCGTGCGGCACAAGGTGGACACCCGCCCGGCGCTGACGATCCTGCCGACGTTGATCTACCCGAAGAGCCGGGGCGAGGTGCGGCTGGCGTCGTCCGACCCGCTCGCCGCGCCGCTGATCGACCCGGCCTACCTCGCCGAGCCCGCGGACGCGGACGTGCTCGTCGAGGGCGTCAAGATGATCCGCGAGGTGATGGCGAACAAACTCGTGGCGGGAGACGTGACCGGCGAGTTCGCGCCCGGTGAGGAGTACGCCGACGAGGCCGCGCTGCGGCGCGAGCTGCCCCACCGCATCCACTCGGTCTATCACCCGGTGGGGACCTGCCGGATGGGTGCCGACGAGCGGGCCGTGGTGGACCCGGAGCTGCGGGTCCGGGGCATCGAGGGGCTGCGGGTCGCGGACGCCTCGATCATGCCGAGCATCACCGGCGGCAACACCAACGCGCCCGCGATGATGATCGGGGAGCACTGCGCGAGCATGCTGACTCGTGAGTGAGAAACGTGGTTCTCACCACGGAGAACACTCACGACGGCACTCAGCTGGCGGGCAGGTTGACCGTCGCGATCGGCCGGGCCTCCCAGGCTGCCCAGTCGGCGCCGATGGCGCTCGCGGTGCGCAGCAGCAGGGGCAGGTGGTGGTCGACGAGGTGCTCGACGGACGTCTCCGCCGCGTGGGCGTTGACGTTCACCGCCGCCACCGTCCGGCCCTCCCCGTTGCGGATCGGCGCCGCGATCGACCGGATGCCCAGCGCGAGGTCCTGGTCGGTCACCGCCCAGCCCTTCGCGCGCACGTCCCGCAGCACGCCGTCCAGCTCGTCCCGGTCCGGCTTCCAGCGCGGCTCGATGCCCGACCGGCCGGGCGTCGCGAGCAGCCGGTCGAGCTCGCTCGCGTCCAGCGCCGCGAGCAGCACCTTGCCCAGTGACGTCTGCACCGCGGGAAACCGGGTGCCGATGGTCACCGCCAGCGTCACCAGCTTCGGCACGGCGACGCGCGCGACGTAGACGATGTCCGAGCCGTCGAGCTGCGCGATCGAGCACGACTCGCCGGTCCGGTCGACCAGCGCGCGCAGGTGCGGCTCGGCCAGCTCCCACAGGTTGCGCGAGCCGACGTAGGCCATCCCGAGCTCGAGCACCCGCGGCGTCAGCGAGAACCCCTGCTCACCGCTGCGGACGTACCCCAGTTCCTCCAGCGTGATGAGAATCCGCCGGGCGGTCGGCCTGGCGAGCCCGGACTCGGCGGCCACCTCGCTCAGCGTCATGTGCGGCCTGCCCGGCTGGAAGCCGCGGAGCACGTCCAGCCCGCGGGCGAGGGCCTCGATGAAATCCGGGCGGGTGTCCCGGCGCATCGGCTGTCCTTCCGCGGAGTGGAGCACGGTGGGCGGACGGCGCCGCCGCCCGCCCACCACAGGGTCGTCCGTCACTGTATCCGGCCCCTCATCCCTCCGCGCGCCGCACGGCGACACCCTCGCCGCGGAACTCGCTGTAGGTGTACGGGTTGGGGATCAGCTCGGTCTCCGGGATCTCCGGCGCCATGCACTCGCGCCACGTCTCCTCGCCGAGCTGCCCGCGGGCGTACTCCACGGTCGCGCCCACGGCTTCCTTCGCCCTGGCCAGGTCGACGCCCACCAGCTCGTTGCGGTACTTGACCACCCTGCCGTCCACCAGCACGGTGTGCACGTCCCCCCGGCCGGCCTGGAACACCACGTGCCCGTACGGGTGCACGATCGGGAACATCGCGGGCGAGCGGTCGTTCTTGAGCAGCACCACGTCGGCCTTCTTGCCCGGCGTCAGCGACCCGATGACGTCCGCGAGCCCGAGTGCCCTGGCCCCGCCCATCGTGGCCCACTCGACCACCTGCTCGGCCCGCAGCTTGTTGTGCACCACGGTCTCCCGCGCCGTCTGCGCCTCCAGGTGCTCGCGGGAGCGGTCGGCCGACAGCGTCGCGCGCATCGCCGAGAACAGGTCGCCGCTCCACCACACGCTGGTGTCCATGGACAGCGACGTCGGGATCCCGTACCGGCGCAGCTGCCAGCTCGGCGGGTAGCCCTGCCCCGCGCTCTGCTCGCTCTCCGTGGAGATGGACACCGTCCCGCCGGAGGCCGCGATGCGCTGGTAGGAGTCCTGGCCGAGGCTGCACGCGTGGACGTAGGTGACCTCGGGTGTCATGTAGCCGTGTTCCCACATCAGCCGGATGCCGTCGTCGTTCGTGGCGCCCCACACCCCGGCGTGGGTGGTCACCGGCAGGTCCAGCTCCCGCGCGGCCTCGAACGCGCCCCGCTCAGGGAACTCGGCGTCGCCGGTGACGTCGAACGCCAGCTGCAGGCCCAGCATGTCGTCGCGGGAGGAGAAGTGGCGGTCGACGAAGGCACGGAACTCCGGCGAGTTGGCCCACTCCCAGGGCGCGCCGAGCAGGTTGCCGTAGGCGAGCACGAACCGCCCGGGCACGGCGCGCAGCGCCTCGACGGCGGCGTCGCCGTACTCGGTGTTCTGCAGCCCGTGCGACCAGTCGACCGTCGTGGTCACGCCCGCGTCGATCGCCTCCATCGCGGAGGCGAGGTTGCCCGCGTAGATGTCCTCGGGGCGGAAGATCTTGCCCCAGTTGAGGTAGTAGAAGACGAAGTACTGGGACAGGGTCCAGTCCGCGCCGAAGCCGCGCAGCGCGGTCTGCCACATGTGCCGGTGCGTGTCGACCATGCCCGGCATCAGGATGCCGCCGGTCGCGTCGATCACCGTCGCGTCCCCGGGCGCGGGCAGATCCCGTCCCACCCGCTCGATGTGCTGGCCGCGGACCAGGACGTCGCCGCCGTCCAGGACGCCGATCGCCGGGTCCATCGACAGCACGAGGGCGTTGCGGAAGAGCAGGGGACGGCCCGGGGTCAGCTCGTCCGGGAGGGGACTGGTGGGCATGTCGATCACCTCGTCGTGGTTGAGTCACGGGCCCGCAGCGCCCGTGCGCGGGCCGAGAGCGGAACGGTGGCCGCGGCGAGACCGGTGAGCAGGGCCGCCGCGCCCCAGACGTAGCCGGACAACTCCGGAAGGCCGAGCGCGTGGTCCAGCGACCACGCGCCGGGGCCGCTGAACGCCAGCACGACCGCGAGCGCGCCGTAGCAGAAGGGCACCTCGCAGCCGCCGCGCTGCGCCCAGAACCCCTGGGGCGCGGTGGCGACGGCGGCGACCGTCATCGTGCCGATCACGAGCGCGCAGCCGCCCGGCGTGAGCAGCCCGGTCGCGATCGACGCGGCGCCGGCGAGCTCGAGCAGCCCCGCGAGCGTGGCCAGCCGCGCGCCGGGAACGAACCCCCACTGCTCGAACACGGTCCCGGTGCCCGCGCGGCCCGCGCCGCCGAACCAGCCGAACAGCTTCTGCGTGGCGTGCCCGAACAGCAGTCCGGCGAGCAGCAGCCGGAGGAGCAGCAGCGCGAGGTTCACGACCGCTCCGGCAGCCGGTCGAGCACGAAGTCGTACTCGGCGTGCAGGTACGGCTCGTCGAGCTGCCGCCCGTCCGGTGCCGGGCCAGGGTCGCGGCGTACGAACGGCACGACGAGCGCGTCCTTGGTGCCGAAGACGACATCGGTGTCCAGGTAGTCCGAGCCCTCCTGGAACAGGTGCGTGATCAGCCGCGCGTACCCGGGTTCGTCGATCAGGAAGTGGATGTGGGCGGGCCGGTAGTGGCTGATGTCCGTGCGCCGGAGCAGGTCGCCGACCGGCCCGTCCATCGGGATCGAGTAGCCCAGCGGCGCGATCGTGCGCACGCAGTACGTCCCGTCGTCCCGGGTCCGGTACTTGGCCCGCAGCCGTGCCTCGTCGACGTCGGGCAGCTGCGCCTCGTAGGTGCCCTCGGCGTCGGCCTGCCAGACGTCGAGCACCGCCCCGGGCACCGGGTCCCCCTCGGTGTCGGTGACGGTGCCGGTGACGAACAGGGGTGTGCCCGGGAGGTCGTCGGACATGTCGTGCCCGAAGTCCACGGTCGGGGAGCCGTCGATGTGGAACGGGCCGAGCACGGTCGCGGGGGTCGCCTTCGCCGAGAACCGGTTGTTGAGCTGGACCACCAGCGTGCTCAGACCGAGCACGTCGGAGGCGAGGATGAACTCCTGCCGTTTGTCGTCGCTCATGCGGCCCGTCGCGGCGAGCCAGTCCATCGCCGCCGCCCACTCCGCCTCGGTGAGTTCCACCTCCCTCGCGAACGCGTGCAGGTGCCGCACGAGCGCGGTCATCAGCTCCGCGAGCCGGTCGGGGCGCGCGGTCGCCCACCGGTGCAGGGCGAGGTCGGTGAGGTTGTCCTCGTTGACGAAAGCCATCGGCGCTGCCTTTCGGACGGTGGTCCGTAGAACGGACATTGTTGCGGCGACTCGCGGGTGAGGCAAGTCTCGATTCGAGCAATCTCGCCGTGGCATGCTTATCGTGGAACGGACACTTGTCCGTTAGATGGTCACGGAGGTGCGACCAGATGAGCGAGCACGCGTCGGCCGGAGGCCCGCTTGCCGGGCTTCTCGTGGCGGACTTCTCCCGGGTGCTGGCCGGCCCGTACGCGACGATGCTGCTGGCCGACCTGGGCGCGGAGGTGATCAAGGTCGAGGCGCCCGCCGGGGACGAGACGCGCTCGTGGATGCCCCCGGTCCGGGACGGGGTGTCGACCTACTACCTCGGGATCAACCGGGGCAAGCGCTCGATCGCGCTCGACCTGCGCGCGGAGTCCGACGCCACCGCGGCGCGCGAGCTGGCCCGGCGCGCCGACGTGGTGATCGAGAACTTCAAACCGGGCGGGCTGGCCCGGTACGGGCTCGACTACGAGTCCGTGCGCGCGGCCAACCCGGGCGTGGTGTACGCCTCGATCAGCGGCTTCGGCACCGGCGCGGGCCGCGACGTGCCCGGCTACGACCTCATGGTGCAGGCGATCTCCGGGCTGATGAGCCTGACCGGCGACCCGGAGGGGCCGCCGTACCGGGCGGGCATCTCGGTGTTCGACGTGATGGCCGGAAACCACGCCGCGATCGGCATTCTCGCGGCGCTGCGGCACCGCGACGCCACCGGGCGCGGCCAGCACGTGGAGGTGAACCTGCTGTCGTCGGCGCTGACCGGGCTGGTCAACCACAGCTCGGCGTACGTCGCGGGGGGCACGGTGCCCTACCGGATGGGCAACGCGCACCCGAGCGTGTTCCCGTACGAACCGCTGCCGACCGCGGACAACGACCTCATCGTGGCGGCCGCCAACGACGGCCAGTTCCGCAGGTTGTGCACGGTGCTGGGCATTCCCGGCGTGGCCGACGACCCGCGGTTCGCGACCAACGCCGACCGCACCGAGCGGCGCGACGAGCTGCGCCCGCTGCTGGTGGAGCGGCTGGCCACGCGCGGCGCGCTGGAGTGGTTCGACCTGTTCGTGGCCGCCGGGGTCCCGTGCGGCCCGATCAACACGATCGACGGCGGCTTCGCGATGGCCGAGCGGTTCGAGCTGGAGCCGGTCGTCGAGGTCGGCGAGGGCGACCGGGCCGTGCCCACGACCCGGCACCCGATCCGGTTCTCCGAGACCCCGGCGGTCTACCGGCTGCCGCCGCCCGAGCTGGACGAGCACGGACCCGCACTGCGGGCGTGGCTGGAGGAGCAGCGGTGACCGAGTACCCGACCGCACTGGGCGCCTCGTCGCGCGACACGATCACCCTGCTCGGCCGCGACCTCGCCGCCGACGTGATGGGCGAGGTGGGCTTCGGTGAGCTGGCGTTCTGGCTGGCCACGCAGCGCAGGCCGGAGCCGGGGGAGACCCGGGTCTTCGAGGCGGTGCTGGCCGCGCTGGCCGACCACGGGTTCACGCCGACGGCGATCGTGACCCGGCTGACGTACCTCTCGGCGCCGGACTCGATCCAGGGCGCGCTCGCCGCGGGACTGCTGGGCGGCGGTTCACGGTTCCTCGGCGTGACCGAGGACTGCGGGCGGTTCCTGCACGCGGTGCTGTCCGAAGTGGATGCTCCGCCTGCCGACGACGCGGGCTGGGACGCGCTGGCCCTGCGGACCGTGCGGGAGCGGCGCGAGGCGGGGCTGCTCGTGCCCGGCCTCGGCCACCACGTGCACAAGGACGGCGACCCGCGCACGGACCGGTTGTTCCGCATCGCCGAGGCGGAGGGCCGCTTCGGCCCGCACCTGGCGCTGTTCGCCGCGATCGGGCGCGTGCATCCGCAGGTGCTCGGCAGGACGCTGCCGCTGAACGGGGCGGGCGTCTGCGGCGCGGCCCTGGCGGATCTGGGCCTGCCGCTGGAGCTGTTGCGGGGGTTCGCTCTGCTGGCTCGCACGGCCGGGCTGATCGGCCAGCTCGCGGAGGAGCTGCGGAACCCGGTCGCCAACGAGATCTTCCTCTCGGTGGACCTCAACAACCGGCCCGTGCCGCCCGAGCCCTACCGGCCGGAGCCCTGACCGGCCCGCGTCCGCCACAGGTCGTCCTGGGTGCCCGCCTTCTCCCAGAGCCGGGCGACGCCGTCGGGACCGAGGTCGTCGAGCGGGATCAGCAGTTGCCGGGACAGCACGTCGGCGAACTCCTCGACGCTGTGCAGGGTGCGGGACTCCCGCTCGGCGGCGCCGAGCCGGCGCAGGGTGCGGGACAGCAGGAGCAGCGTGTCGTCGCCGTCCGGCCGTGCGGCGATCAGCGTGGTGACGTAGGCGGAGCCGGGTGAGGTGGACAGCTCGTGCGAGCGCTCGGCGAAGTCGGTGAGCTCGCGCGGGCGCAGCCGGAAGTCGTACGAGGCGATGGAGCCGCCCGGACGGTGGTGGAACCGCCACGTGTCGGCGTCCAGCCGCTCCAGGCGGTAGGTGAGATCCCCCTGCGTGTGCTCGCCTTCGCGCAGCGGCAGTGGTTCCAGGAAGCCGTCCCCGATCCCGGCATCGGCCACCCACTGCCTGCCGTCGAGGTCCACGAGCAACACGTTGTGGTTGCCCCACGCCGAATCGCCGCGGGACTCGCGCAGGACGGCACCCTCGACCATCGTCACGGCGAACCCGGCCGAGCGCAGCAGCAGGGCCAGCCCGCCGTTCTGCTCGTAGCAGTAGCCGCCGCGACGCCGCCGGACGAGTTTCGTGAGCAGCGCGTCGGTGTCGAGGCTGATCGGACGGCCGAGCTGGATGTCGAGGTTCTCGTAGGGCACGCGGGCCCGCCACGTGCGGTGCAGGCGGCGCAGGGTGGGCACGTCGGTGCGGACGGGGCCGGTGAAGCCGATCCGGTCCAGGAGCGAGTTCAGCATGAAAACTAGATTAACTCTAAGTTTGGAGTTAGTCTAACTTTATGCCGGAATCCCACCCTGGACTGCGGGAACGTAAGAAGCAGCAGACGCGGCGTGCGCTGATCGAGACGGCGTACCACCTGTTCGAGCGGGACGGGTACGAGCCGACGACGGTCGCCCGGATCGCCGAGGCGGCCGGGGTGTCGACCGCGACGTTCTTCAACTACTTCCCGAGCAAGGAGGACCTGCTCTTCCCGGACAGCGAGGAGATCCTCGCCGCCGGGCTGGCGGCGATCACCCGGCACGCTCCGGGCGACGACCCGGTGGACGTGCTGGCCGGCGCGGTGCGCTCGATGATCTCGGCGACCAAGAGCGGAACCCGGGACCCCGCCGCCGAGCTGGAGACGCGGCGGCTGCGGCTGGTGCTGTCGGTGCCGCAGCTCAGGGCGCGGCTGCTGGAGCGCTCGTTCGGCACCCTCCGGGAGCTCGCGGCGGCACTGCTGGCCGCGTACCCGGACGCGTTCGACGAGGTGGAGGCCACCGCGATGCTCGGCGCGGTGTTCGGTGCCGCCCTCGCCGCGGGCTCGGTCAGCGTCCAGCGGGACGAACTCTCGGAGGCCACGCTGACCCGGTCCGTCGACCTCGTCACGCGGGCATTGCGAGCCGGGTGGCGGTGACCCGGCTGTGTCGTGGCGCTTGTCGGAGCGGGCGACGGGAATCGAACCCGCACCACCAGTTTGGAAGACTGGGGCTCTACCATTGAGCTACGCCCGCGCTCGGCTGTCGATCAGCCGTGCCGTAGTCTAACGGCACCCGCTAGGGTGGTCGCACACCGCCCCTGGCGTGGCGGTTTCGGGGTGTGGCGCAGCTTGGTAGCGCATTCGCTTTGGGAGCGAAGGGTCGCAGGTTCAAATCCTGTCACCCCGACAACGTTCGCGAGTCCCCGGCTTCTCCTAGCGCAGGAGCCGCTGGACCATCTCGACCAGCGTGTCCACGTCGTCGTCGACCATCGGCTCGCCCGTGATGCCCATCCGGTGGAGCAGGGTTCCGACGACGACATCGATGATGAACAGCACCCGGTTCTCCGGTTCCCCCAGCGCCTCCTGTAGCGCGCGCCGGTAGGGGTCCTGCAACCGCGTGGCCAGGACCCGGCGCAGGGCGGGATCGCTGACGGCATCGGTGAACACACCCGCGAACGCGGCGCCCACCCCCGGTTCGCCGATCTTCGCCGCGCCCCAGCGGATGGCCGTCGCCAGGTCCTTCTCCCGGTCGGTGCCCGTCAGCGGCAGGGCGCCGAACGCGTCGACGAGGCAGGCGGTGATCAGCTCCCCTTTGGACGGCCAGCGGCGGTAGATCGTGGTCTTCGCGACGCCCGCCGCGGCGGCGATGCGGTCGACGGTGGCGCGGGTGTAGCCCAGCTCGTGGATGGTGCGCAGCGTCGCCTCGAAGACCACGGCGTCGACGCTGGAGCGGGGGCGGCCGGGTGGCCGGTGGGACGAGTTCGCTCGGGCCATGGGCACATCCTAGCTAATTGTGCTACTTTCGGTATCGATACTTGAGGTAGCGAAATGGGATCGAGGAGGGGATATGGGCGGCACCACCGGCACGCGGCGTCCACCATGGGGAGTCCGGCTGGTCTACGGCCTGCGCAAGGAGCCGGACATGCTGGCGATGCCGGACGACGAGCTGATGGCCGCGCGCGACGCACAGAACCGGATGGTGGCTTCCGGCCGGGCGCGGATCATCACCGGCTTTCCCGACCGCAGGGCCACGATCGACTGGCAGCGGGTGGGGCTGCCGGACCGGGAGCTCGCGGTCCGCGTCTACCGGCCGGTGTCCGGCCGAAGACGTCCGCAGGCGCGACTGCCCCTCGTGCTGCATGTGCACGGCGGCGGGTTCGTGGGCACGGCCGTGCAGTGCGACTGGCTCAACAGCCACCTCGCCGGGCGGCTGCCCGCGGTGGTCGTGTCGGTCGAGCACCGCCTCGTCTCTCCGGGCATCCCGTTCTCGGCGGCGGTCGACGACGGCTGGGACGTGCTGCGGCACGTGGTGCGGCACGCCGCCCGGTGGGGCGTCGACCCGGCGCGCGCCGTCGTCGTCGGGGAGAGCGCCGGTGCGGCGGTCACGGCCCTGGCCGCGATCAGGGCCAGGGACGCCGGCCTGGCGCTGCGGGCACAGGTACTGGTCAACCCCTGTGCCGATCTGACATCGACGGCGCTCGACTACCCGTCGATGACCGCGTACGCCACCAGCCCGACGCTCACCGTGACGCGCCTGGAGCGGTTCCGCAGGATGGCCGTTCCGGAGGGAGCGGATCCTCGCGCGGTGTCGCCGCTCCACGCCGACGACCTGAGCGGGCTGGCGCCGGCACTCGTGGTGGTGCCGGCGCTCGACCCGGTGGCCGACCACGGGCGCGCCTACGCCGACCGCCTGCGCGAGGCCGGGACACCCGTGCACCTGGCCGAGTACCCCCGGGCGGGACACGCGTTCCTCAGCATGCCGCGCCTGGTCCCCGCCGCGCGGCCCGCCCGCCGCGCCATCCTCTCCTTCCTGCGTGACCACGTGCACCCCGCGGTGAGCTCGACGGCGGCGGGGACGCGATGACCGCCACCGTCCTCACCGGACCGGGCAGGCGGTCCACCCCGATGCCCGACGCGGGCCACGCCGAGGAGCAGAGCCTGGCACGGCTCCTGCGGCCGCAGCTGGCGGGCTTCGCGGCCGTCGTGGCCCTGCAGGTCGTCGGCGCGGTCGCCGGGCTGGCCCCGCTGCTGGCGGTGGTGGAGCTCGGCCGGGCCCTGCTGCCGCCCGGCCCCGTCGACTCCGGTCACGTCCGGGCCGTCGTGCTGGTGGGTGTGGCCGGCCTGTTCGTCCGCCTGCTGTGCACGGCGGCGGCCTCCGGAATCGGGCACCTCGTGGACGACCAGGTGCAGCTGTCGCTCCGGCGGCGACTGGCCGCCCGGCTGGCGCGCGTGCCGATCGGCTGGTTCTCCCGGCGCCGGACCGGCGAGCTGGCCAAGGTGGTCGGCGACGACGTGAGCGCCGTGCACCCGTTGATCGCCCACGCCCCCAGCGAGCTCGTCGCCGCGTTCGTCGTACCCGCGGTGTCGCTGACCTATCTGTTCACCATCGACTGGCGGCTCACGGTGATCACGCTGGTCCCGGTGGTGCTGGCGTTGTCCGTGGTTCCGCTGATGATGACCCGTACCCGGCTGCGCGAGCAGAAGGAACTTGACGCGGCCATGGGCCGGATCGCGAACTCGGCGGTCGAGTTCGTGCAGGGGATCTCGGTCGTCAAGGCGTACGGCGGGGCCAGGCGGGCTCACCGGACCTTCCGCACGGCCGTGGACGAGTTCGCCGACACCTTCCTCCGGTGGGTGCGCGGTATGTCCGTGCTGGCCGCCGGGATGCAACTGGCGCTGTCGCCCCCGTTCGTGCTGCTGGTCGTGCTGGTCGGCGGCGCGGCACTGATCACGTCCGGCGGCCTCGCCCCGCCCGACCTGCTGCCCTTCCTGCTCCTGGGGCTCGGCCTGACCGCGCCGGTGGCGGCCCTCGGCCACGGCTTCGACGACCTGCAGGCCGCCCGCCGCGCGGTCGGCCGGATCCGGGACGTGCTCGACGAACCATCGCTGCCGGAACCCGCGAATCCGGCCGCACCCGAAGGCCACCGGGTGGAGCTGCGGGCCGTCCGGTTCGGCTACGACCCCGGCCACGAGGTGCTGCGCGGTATCGACCTCGTGCTCGAACCGGGCACGGTGACCGCGATCGTCGGACCGTCGGGAAGCGGCAAGTCCACGCTGGTCCAGCTGCTGCCACGGTTCTTCGACCCGACCCACGGCTCGATCCTGCTGGGCGGTGCCGACCTGCGAGAGCTCGGCAGCGGGCAACTGCATCGGCTGGTCTCCTTCGTCTTCCAGGACGTGCGCCTGCTGCGTGCGTCGGTGGCGGACAACATCGCCCTGGCCGTCCCACGGGCCGGCCGCGACGACGTGGTCCGCGCCGCCCGGCTGGCGCACATCCACGACCGGATTCTGGAGCTGCCGCGTGGATACGACACGGTGCTCGGCGCCGAGGCGGGGCTGTCGGGCGGGGAGGCCCAGCGGATCGCGCTGGCCCGCGCGCTGCTGGCCGACACACCCGTCCTGGTGCTCGACGAGGCGACCGCCTTCGCCGATCCGCACACCGAACGGGCGGTGCGCCGCACCCTGTCCACGTTCGCGGGCGACCGGACGGTCCTGGTGATCGCCCACCGCCTGGAGACGATCGCCGACGCCGACACCGTCGTGGTGCTGGAGAACGGGACGATCGTCGAGCGAGGCAGTCCCGCCCGGTTGCTGGCCAGGGGCGGACGGTTCGCGTCCCTGTGGCACGCCCACCGGTCGGCGATCACCGACGACCCCAGCGACACCGACGGCACCGACGGCACCGACGGCACCGGAACCGACCGTGCCGTGCCGCGAGGAGGCGAGTCCCGATGATCCGGATGCTGCTGCGCGTGCTGGGCCGCGAGTACGCCCGGCCGATCCGCCGGACCGTGGCCTGGATGACGGTGGCCGCGGTGGCGGAGGGGCTGTCCTACGCCCTGCTCGTCCCGGTGCTGCGGGAACTGTTCGGCCGGGAACCCGGCAACGTCTGGCCCTGGCTGCTGGCGTTCGGGGCCGCGGTGACGGTCTGCGCGGCACTGCGCTATCGCGCCGACCTGTCCGGCTTCCGCTCCGGGACCACGCTGCTGCGCGGCCTGTACCACCGGCTCGGCGACCATCTGGCCCGGTTGCCCGTCGGCTGGTACAGCGCGGCCCGCGTCGGGGAGGTCTCCGTCATGGCCAGCCGCGGCGTCCTGGAGGCGATGGGTGTGATCGCGCACCTGCTGGCACCGTTCCTCTCCGCCGCGGTGACTCCGCTGACGATCGTCGCCGTGATGCTCGTGTTCCACTGGCAACTGGGACTGGCCGCGCTGGCCGCCGCCCCGATCGTGGCCGTGATCCAGGTCTGGACGGGGCGGGCGATGTCCGCCACCGACGCGGAACGCCACGAACGCGACCACGAGGCCGCCGCGCGGGTCGTCGAGTACCTCCAGGCGCAGCCGGTGCTGCGCGCCGGGGGCCGGAGCAGCGAACGGTTCGCGTTGCTCGACGACGCACTGCGGGACGCGCAGCGCGCGTCCCGCCGTACCGTGCTGGCGGCGCTGCCCGGTGTGGTGGGGTTGACGCTGGTCGTGCAGGCGGTGTTCACCGTGCTGCTGGTCCTGGGCGCCTTTCTCGCGCTCGGCGGGAGCATCGGTGCGGCGGAGGTGCTGGCGATCCTGGTGCTGGCGGCCCGCAGCGCGGATCCGCTGCTGTCGCTGTCGGACATCGGGGGCAAGCTGCGCGTCGCCCGGTCCGAGCTCGCCAGGCTCGACGCGGTATTGCGCACCGAGCCGCTGCCGGAACCGCACGCGCCGGTCGTGCCGGTGCGGCACGACCTGGAGTTCGCGTCGGTCACCTTCCGGCGGGGCGACCGCACGGTGCTCGACGGGCTGACGTTGTCCGTTCCGGAGGGGCAACGGCTCGCCGTGGTCGGACCGTCGGGTGCGGGGAAGAGCACCCTGCTGCAGTTGCTCGCGCGGTTCCACGACGTGGCCGCGGGCGCCGTGCGCGTGGGCGGGGTGGACGTCCGCGACATCGACCCCGAGGTGCTGATGTCGCGGATCTCCCTCGTCTTCCAGGACGTCTACCTCTTCGAGGGCACGATCGAGGAGAACATCCGGCTCGGTCGTCCGGACGCCTTCGACGCCGAGGTGCGGGCCGCGGCGACCGCGGCGCGGCTGGACGAGGTGATCCAGCGCCTGCCCGAGGGATGGGCGACGAACGTGGGCGAGGGCGGCGCGCTCCTGTCGGGTGGCGAGCGTCAGCGGGTGTCGATCGCGCGAGCGCTGCTGAAGGACGCGCCCATCGTGCTGCTGGACGAGGTGACCTCCGCACTCGACCCGGTCAACGAGGCCGCTGTCCACCAGGGAATGGATCGCCTGCTGGCGGGCCGGACGGTGGTGCTGGTCGCGCACCGGCCGCGGACCGTCCGCCGCGCCGATCGGGTCGCCTTCCTCGACGGGGGCCGGATCGTGGAGGAAGGCGGCCACGACGAGCTGCTGCGCCGCGGCGGCCGCTACGCCGGGTTCTGGGAGGCCGCCCTGGCACCGGCGGCGCGCGACTGATTCCGCGAGTCCCCGTTCCGGGCGCCGAGTGCTGCACTCAGGTCCGCGAGTTCCGCGCTCGTGGCTCCAGGCTTTCCCGTGACCGCGGCACTCGCGTGCGGGAGCGGGGGACTCGCGGTCAGCGGGTCAGGCCCGCGACGGCGGCCACCAGCTTGTCCACTTCGGACTCCGTGGTGTACGGTGCGATCCCGGCGCGCACCGCGCCCGTGTCGCCGAGGCCCAGCTGGCGTGAGCACTCCAGCGCGTAGAAGCTGCCCGCCGGGGCGTTGACCCCCTGCTCGCCCAGCCGGGCGGACACCGTCGCCGGGGGCAGGCCCGGCACCGAGAACAGCACCGTCGGCGTCCGGCGGCGCCGCGGCGACCCGTGCAGGGTCACGCCGTCGAGCGCGCCCAGCCCGTCCTCCAGCCGCCGGGCCAGGGCCTCCTCGTGCTCCGCCAGCGCCTCCATCGAGCCGGTCACCCGCTCGCGGCGGGTGCCCGCGCCCGGCACCAGGCCGGCCAGGAAGTCCACCGCCGCGGTCGTGCCCGCCAGCAGCTCGTACGGCAGCGTGCCCAGCTCGAACCGCTCCGGCACCGCGTCGGTCGCGGGCAGCAGCTTGTCCGGCCGCAACGTCTCCAGCAGCGCCGGGCTCGCCGCCACCGCGCCCAGGTGCGGGCCCAGGAACTTGTACGGCGAGCAGGCGTAGAAGTCCGCGCCCAGCGCGGCGAGGTCAACGGGGGAGTGCGGGGTCAGGTGCACCCCGTCGACGTAGAGCAGCGCCCCCGCCTCGTGCACCGGCCCGGCGATCGCCGGGACATCCGGCCGGGTGCCGACGAGGTTGGCGGCGCCGGTGACCGCCACCACGCGGGTCCGCTCGGACAGCAGCCCGGTCACCGCGGCCGGGTCCAGCTCGGCGGTCGCCGGGTCGAAGTCCGCCCAGCGCACGGTCGCGCCGCGCGCCCCGGCCGCCTGCACCCAGGGACGGATGTTGGCGTCGTGGTCGAGCCGCGTGACCACGACCTCGTCGTCCGGGCCCCAGTCCTTCGCCAGCGTCCGCGCGACGTCGTAGGTCAGCTGCGTCATGCTCCGCCCGAACACCACCCCTGCCGGGTCGGCGCCGAGCAGGTCGGCCATCGCCAGCCGCGCCTCGGTGACGATCGCGTCGGCGCGGCGCTCGGCGGCGGTGACGCTGCCCCGGTTCGCGATCGCCGCGCGCAGCGTGCCCGCCACGGCGTCGGCCACCACGTCCGGCACCTGCGACCCGCCGGGCCCGTCGAAGTGCGCCGCCCCCTCAGCGAGCGCGGGGAAACGCTCCCGTACCCGCTCCACGTCGTACCCCACGCGGTACCTCCCCATGTCATGAGTGGCTCGTTACTGACCAAAAATGCCAGTAACGAGCCACTCATGACACCGCCCTCAGTGGGCGACGGCCTTCTCGGAGCCGGCCCCGGTCAGGGACCGCACCTCCATCTCGCGATGCTTGTCCTCCAGGTGCTCCTTCGACAGCACGGTGCCGAGCCAGCCGAGGAAGAACGACGCCGGGATCGACACCAGACCCGGGTTGGACAGCGGGAACCACGCGAAGTCGGCGTCCGGGACCATCGCGGACTCGCTGCCGGACACCGCGGGCGAGAACACGATGAGCACGATCGTCAACGTCAGGCCGCCGTACATCGACCACAGCGCGCCCCGCGTGTTGAACCGCTTCCAGAACAGCGAGTACAGCAGCGTCGGCAGGTTCGCGGAGGCGGCCACCGCGAACGCGAGCGCCACCAGGAACGCCACGTTCTGGTCCTTCGCGAGGATGCCGCCGACGATCGCGACCGCGCCGATCACGCACGCCGTGATCCGGGCGACCCGCACCTCGTCGTTCTTGCTGTCGACCTTGCCCTTCTTGATCACGTTGGCGTACACGTCGTGCGCGAACGACGCCGACGCCGTGATGGTCAGGCCCGCGACCACCGCCAGGATCGTCGCGAACGCGACCGCGGCGATGAACCCGAGCAGCAGCGGGCCGCCGAGCTCCTGCGCCAGCAGCGGTGCCGCCGCGTTCGAGCTGCCGGGAGCGTTCTTGATCGTGTCGGCCCCCACCAGCGCCGCCGCGCCGTAGCCGAGCACCAGCGTGAACAGGTAGAACAGCCCGATCAGCGCGATCGCCCACACCACGGACCGCCGGGCGTCCTTCGCCGTGGGCACGGTGTAGAAACGCATCAGCACATGCGGCAGGCCCGCCGTCCCGAGCACCAGCGCGATGCCCAGCGAGAGAAAGTCCAGCTTGCTCGTCTCGCTCGCGCCGTACTTGGCGCCGGGGTTGAGCAGCGAGTCACCGCCGGCGGAGGAGTCCACGGCGGCCCCGAGCAGGCTGGACAGGTTCAGCCCGAACCGGCCCAGCACCCACACGGTCATCACGGCGGTCCCGGCGATGAGCAGGCCCGCCTTGATGATCTGCACCCAGGTGGTGCCCTTCATCCCGCCGACCAGCACGTAGACGATCATCACCGCGCCGACGACGGCGATCACGATGCTCTGCCCCGCCTCGCCCTCGATGCCGAGCAGCAGCGACACCAGGCCGCCGGCGCCCGCCATCTGCGCGAGCAGGTAGAAGAACGACACCGCCATCGTCGACGTCGCCGCCGCCGCCCGGACCGGCCGCTGCCGCATCCGGAACGCCAGCACGTCGCCCATCGTGAACTTGCCGGTGTTCCGCAGCAGCTCCGCGACCAGCAGCAGGGCCACCAGCCATGCCACCAGGAACCCGATCGAGTACAGGAACCCGTCGTAGCCGTACACGGCGATCGCGCCCGCGATCCCGAGGAACGACGCCGCCGACAGGTAGTCGCCGGAGATGGCGATCCCGTTCTGCGGGCCGGTGAACGCGCGGCCCGCGGCGTAGTAGTCCGACGCCGTCTTCGTGTTTCGCGACGCCCGGAACACGATCACCATCGTCCCGGCGACGAACAGGCCGAAGATCGTGATGTTGAGGGCCGGATTGCCGCCCTCCAGGCTCTGGGCGAGCGTGTTCATCGGGCCTCCCCCTCGACTTCCTCCCGGATCTTGTCCGCGAGCGGGTCCAGCTTCCGGTCCGCGTAGCGCACGTACAGGCCGGTGATCGCGAATGTCGAGACGAACTGCAGCAGCCCGAGCACGAGACCGACGTTGATGTTGCCGACGACCTTGACGGACATGAATCCGTGCGCGTAGTCGGCCAGCAGCACGTAGAGCAGGTACCAGCTGAGGAAGCCTGCGGTCATCGGGAAGACGAAGACCCGCAGCCTCCGGCGCAGCTCGCGGAACTCGGCACTGGAGTGGACCTCGGCCCAGGACGTCGGCCCAGGCGGATGAGTCGAGGGCTCGGTGGTACTCACGGTGACCTCCTCGTCACGGACACGGCTTCGTGCTGGCGGTCACCGTAGGCAGCGGCGCCGATATGCCGGAATCGTCAGCGGACCAACCGGCGTGTGATGCGACGAACGGCCGACGAGCGGCGGGCCGACCACGACGAGTGGCCCAGGTCACGGACCGGGGTGGCGCGGTCGGTGAACGGGGAGCGCCGGTGCTCGTGCAGGTGCAGCCGCAGCATCGCGGCGGTCGACCACGGCGGTGGCCTGCCGAACAGCGACACCGCGACCATCACGGCGAACGCCAGCGGCACCGACCACGGTGCGGGCTGCACGAGCAGCACCGCGACCCAGCCGTCGGCGGGGACCCCGAGCACGGTCGCGAGGAACGCGCCGGACGAACCGGCGAGTCCGGTCGCCACGCCCGCGATCGCACCGGGCGCGGTCAGCCGCGGCCACCAGATGCCCAGCACCAGCAGCGGGCAGAACGTGGACGCGGCCACGGTGAACCCCCACGTCACCAGGGTGCCCGCGTCGAAGCGGGCCGCGGGCAGCGCGAGCAGCACCACGACGGCCGCCGCGACCACCACGGCGACCCGCAACTGCCGCAGCCCGCCGGGCACCAGGTCGTGCGAGATCGCGCCCGACACCACGAGCACCAGCCCGAGCGAGGTCGCCAGGAACGCCGCGAACGCGCCCGCCGTGAGCAGCCCGGTGAACAGGGCGCCCACGGCCCCCGTGTCGACCTGCGCGGGCAGCGCCACGACCGCGCTGTCCGTGGCCCCGGACAGGTACAGGTGCGGCACCAGCACCCGGCCCAGCACGCCGTAGATGCCGGGGAACAGGTAGAACACGCCGAGCAGGGCCACCGTGAGCGCCGCCGTGCGGCGAGCCGAGCGGCCGTCCGGACTGGTGTGGAACCGCATGATCACGTGCGGCAGGCCCATCGTGCCGAGCATCGTGGCGATCAGCACCGCCCACGTGCCCAGCAGCGGGTAACCCTCGTCGCCGACGTCGAGCAGGGGCCGTTCCCACCCCGGCGCGCCCGGCGCCGTCTCGCCGCGCAGCTCGGGAGCCGGGCTGCCCGCGGGGAACACCACCGTGCTCCCCGCGGGCACCTGCCACTCGCCCTCGGGCAGGGCGGCGGTCGTCCCGTCCGGGAGCCGCCGCTCCGCGCCGGGCGGCACCTCCAGCGTCGCGCCCGCGCGGAACACGACCTCGGTGTCGCGGGTGAACTCGGTGAACTCGGCGGGCCGCAGGGCGTCGTCGCGCACCTCCGGCCCCACCTCGGCCACCAGCCAGAGCGCCGGGACGATGAACAGCACCAGCTTGAAGAAGAACTGGAACGCCTGCACGTAGGTGGCGGCGCGCATGCCGCCCAGCGCGAGCGTGGCGCTCACCGCGAGCCCCGCGACCACCACCCCGACCCAGTACGGGGTGCCGCCGACGACGCTGAGCACCAGCCCCGCCGTGCGGAACTGCGGCACCAGGTACAGCCCGCTGATCACGAGCACGACGACGGCCGCCAGCCTGCGCAGCGACGGCGACGCCAGCCGGGCCTCGGCGAAGTCGGGCACCGTGAGCGCGCCCGAGCGGCGCATCGGCGCCGCCACGAGCGTCAGCATGGCGATGTAGCCCGCGGTGAAGCCCACCGGGTACCACAGCGCCCCGATGCCGTCCTTCACGACCAGCCCGGCCACGCCGAGGAACGACGCCGCCGACAGGTACTCGCCGGACACCGCCGCCGAGTTCAGCAGCGGCGACACCCGGCGCGAGGCGACCAGGAAGTCCGACGTCGTGCGCATGGCCGCGACCCCGCGCAGCCCGATCAGCAACGTGACCAGGACGACCGGCGCGACCGCGAACGCGACGATCACCGGGACGCTCCGGACCGGCGGCCCCTCCCCGGTGCGGGGGTGTCCGGGTCCTCCTCGATGCGCTCGGCGCGCCGCAGGTGCCAGAACCCGAGCAGCACCATCGCCGGGAACGGCGCCACCAGCGCCAGCCAGGACACCGGCACCCCGAGCAGGCGCACATCGCCAAGGCCGGGCACGGCGGCCAGCAGCAGCGGCAGCCCGGCGACCAGCGCGACCAGCGCGCCGAGCGCGGCCAGCGCCTGCGCCCGCTGCCGGTGGTACAGCGCGATCGCGACCGGCGCCTCCACCGGGTCCAGCGTCGCGGGCCGCCAGCGGCCGCGGTGCCTGCGCCGCGCATGCGCGAGCCGGGTCTGCGGGCTCGTCACCGCCACCCTGCGGTTGCCGGTCATGACGACTGTTCGAGCTCGCCGCGCTGCGCCGCCCGCAGCAGCCTTTCCCGCAGCTCCCGCGCGTGCCTGCGGCTCACCGGGACGTCGCCGAGATCGGTGTGCGCGAGCAGGCCGCCGACCGAGTCGCTGCGCAGCTCGCGGACGGCGCCCAGCGCGACCAGGTAGCCCCGGTGCGTGCGCACGAACCCGGCGCTCTCCCAGTACTCCTCCAGCCGGGAGATCGGCATCCGCACCAGGTGCACCCCGGAGCCCGTGTGCAGCCGCACGTAGTCGCCGTGGGCCTCGGCGAACCGCACGTCGCCCCGGCGCACGTACCGCGTCCGCCCGCCCGACTCGACCGGCAGCGCGGCCATCGTGTCGGGCAGCTCCTTGCTCGCGGGCGCGGCGGGCTCCCCGGCCCCGGCCATCCGGCACACCCGGTGCAGCGCGTCCGCGAGCCGCTCCGCCCGCACCGGTTTGAGCAGGTAGTCCACCGCGCCGATGCCGAACGCGGCCACCGCGTGCTCGTCGTAGGCCGTCACGAACACGATCACCGGCGGCTCGGCCAGCTTGTTCAGCAGCGACGCCAGCTCCAGGCCGTCCAGGCCGGGCATCGCGATGTCCAGGAACACGGCGTCGAACCGGCCGCTCTGGATCGACTTCAGCGCGGTCAGCGGGTCACCGGCGCCGGTGACCTCCGCGACCTCCGGCGCCTCGCGGAGCAGGCTGCACAGGTCCGCCAGCGCCGCGGGCACGTCGTCGATCGCCAGCACCCGCAGGCCGCCGGCCGTCTGCGTACTGTTCACGGCATCACTCCAGGCTGGAACCGGGGCACCCGGACGATCACGCGGGTGCCGTCCCCCTCCGCCGTCTCCACCACCAGGCCGAACCAGGGTCCGTACACGTTACGCAGCCGCCGGTCGACGTTCGCCAGGCCCATGCTCGTGCCGGCCCCGCGCCCGGCGAGGAGGTCCTCGGCGGTGGCCGGGGGCATCCCCACCCCGTCGTCCTCGACGCTGATCACGCAGTCGGCGCCCTCGGCCTCGCCGAGCACCTGCACGGTGCCGCCGCCCGCGCGCGGCTCGATGCCGTGCCGGACCGCGTTCTCCACGATCGGCTGCAGCACGAGGTAGGGGATCGCCACCGCCAGCACCTCGGGAGCGACCCGCACCTGCACCCGCAGCCGCTCGCCGAGCACCGCCCGCTGCAGCGCCAGGTACGTCTCGATCGCGTGGAACTCGTCGGCGACGGTCGTGTACTCGCCGTGCCGGGCGAGGCTGTAGCGGATGTAGTCGGCGAAGTCCAGCATCAGCTCGCGCGACCGGTCCGGCTCCGACCGCACCAGCCCCGCGATCACCGTGAGCGCGTTGTACACGAAGTGCGGCGAGATCTCCGCCCGCAGCGCCCGCAGCTCGGCCTCCGCCGCGTGCTCCGCCGAGGCCTCCAGATGGCTTCGTTCGAGCGCCGCGACGAGCAGGTTCGCCACCTCCCGCACCGCGGCCGGCCGCACCGGTCCGGCTACCACCAGGACCCCAGCCAGCTCGTCGTGCACGACGAGCGGCAGCGCCACCACCTCACCGCGGCGGCGCCGGTCCTCGGTGTGCAGCACGTCCTCGACCATGGCGGCGGTGTCGGCGCCCGCGGGCAGCCTGCCCGCGGACACCAGCCCGCCGGACAGGTCCGCCAGGCCGACGGCGCCGGCCCCGAGCAGCCGCCGGATGCCCCGGGCCGCCGAGGGCACCCGGGGACCCGTGAGCCCGTCGGCGAGGTCGTCCGCCACGTGCCGCGCCGTCTCCAGCACGCTCGCGATGTCGCGGGGCCTCCGGGGCAGCAGGGGGCGGTGCCGCGACTCCTCGTCGGCAGGCACCGGCATGCTCGCTCCCAGCTCCCTCGGCGGATCAGGCGCACTGTAGCCCGGAGTGTCCCGGAGACTCTCACGGCCGTCGGACGACCGCTCGTCCCCGATGTGGCACCGTTCGTCGTCAGGCTCCTGCTGGCCCGCCCGGATTGCCCTTATGGTGCCCGCCATGAGCAGCGACGCTTTGGAGAACCTGTCCACGGAAACTCGTACCTTTCCTCCGGGGGAGGAGTTCGCGGCGCGGGCGAATGCGTCGGCGGAGTGGTATGTGGAGGCGGAGGCGGATCGGGAGGCGTTCTGGGC
>NZ_PVNH01000005.1 GCF_003001955.1 Prauserella shujinwangii
CGCCAACCCACGGGCGGCAACGACACTACGAGCCAGATCACCAACGGCCAGGATCCCAACCACCGCAACAGCGGCAACATCACCCTGACACTGAGTCCGACACTATCCCCTGGTGTGCCACGGCGGCCGACCGGCGAACTCGGGGGGCGCGAGCGCGGACTTCACCGCGCCGAGCGCGGCACTCGCGTGCGGGAACGGGGGACTCGCGGGTCAGCGGCGGGAGAACTCGGTGGCCTCGAAGGAGTCCGGAACCGGGGGCCTGCCGCCCTTCACCGGGCCGATCCCCTTCGCGGGGCGCTCGAACTTGTAGCCGACGTTGCGCACGGTGCCGATCATCTGCTCGTGCTCGGGACCGAGCTTGGCGCGCAGTCGCCGGACGTGCACGTCGACCGTGCGGGTGCCGCCGAAGAAGTCGTAGCCCCACACCTCCTGCAGCAGCTGGGCGCGGGTGAACACCCGGCCCGCGTGCTGCGCGAGGTACTTGAGCAGCTCGAACTCCTTGTAGGTCAGTTCGAGTGTGCGCTTGCGCAGGCGGGCGGTGTAGGTGGCCTCGTCGATCACCAGGTCGCCGACGCGCAGTTCCGCGTCCACCTGTGTGGTGGCGCCGTCCCGGGTGGTGGCCAGCCGCAGCCTCGCGTCCACCTCGGCGGGCCCGGCCGTCGGCAGGATGATGTCGTCGGCCCGCCACTCGGAGCTGACGGCGACGAGACCGCCCTCGCCGACCACCGCGATCACGGGGGTGGTGGCGTCCTCGTCGCTCGCCCCCTTGAGCAGGCGGGAGAGGCTCTTGGCCGAGGCCAGGTCGGTGCGCGCGTCGAGCAGGATCACGTCCCGGTGGCCCGCGTCGAGCAGCGCCGTCACCTCGGGCGCCCGCACGCGTACGGTGTGGGGAAGCAGTTCCAGAGCGGGCAACACCGCGGTCGCTTCGGACTCGGCTGTGAGTACCAGTAGGTCCAGGCTCATGGCCACCGCCCTATATCTTGGGATCGCCTCGCTGAGAAGCTCCGGCCGGTCCTGGATGAGAATAGCCGGTGAACGGACCGGATGTCTCCACCGTGAAACGGGCATCACACCAGGTCGTACGGGTCGGCGAGGCACCGCGAACTGCCGGACGATGAGATCGGACGCGATTGTGAGCAGCGCTGTCGTGAGTCAGCAGGCCCGCCAGGGCAACCGCAGGGGAAAGCGGACGAGACGGGTCGTCATCGTGCTGGTCGTGCTGGCCGGCCTGCTCGTCGGAGCGGATTTCGCCCTCGCCGCCTACGCCGAGCACGCGGTGTCCCAGAAGGCCAGGGAGCAGCTGGAGCTGTCGAACGACCCGGCCGTGACGATCAACGGGTTCCCGTTCGCCACCCAGGCGATCTCCGGCGAGTACCAGCACATCACCGTGTCCGCGCAGGGCATCCCCGTCGGTCCGCTGCGCGACGTCGCCATCCGTGCCGACCTGCGGGACGTCACCGCGCCGCTGTCGGACCTGACGGCGGGCAAGGTCAACGCGATCGAGATCGGGGACCTCGAGGGCCAGGTGACGCTCAAGGAGAGCGACATCTCCCGCGTCGAGCCGCTGACGAACATCGAGGACCTGCGGATCGAACCGTCCTCCGAGGACTACGTCCGCAACGGCGACGGCTCGGGGGACGAGAACGAGCCCGAGCCGGACGAGTCCACGGAGCGGACCGACGACTCGACGGCGGGCGTGCGTCTGTCCGGCTACTCCCGGATCGCGGGCGAGCGGATCGAGCTCTTCGCCTTCGCGATGATCGAGCTGGACGGCAGCACGATCCGGATCACACCGCACCGGCTGCAGTTCGGGAATGACAAGGAGACCACCGTCGTTCCCCGGGAAGTGCAGGAGGCCTTGCTGCCGAACTTCGAGGCGGACATCAACACCGGCGGGTTGCCGTTCACGGTCACCCCGACGGCGGTACAGGTGGAGTCCGGCTCGATCACCATCAAGGGCGAGGCCGAGAACGTGACCTTCGCCGGGGCCTCGGCGAACCGGACACAAGGATGAGGTAACCGCGGTGACGGGAGTGTGGGTGCTGGTCGGCACGCTGGTGGCCGGCCTGCTCGCCGGCGCGCTGCTGGCCAGGCGCAACGGCCGGATCCGCGCGGCCGGGCCCGCGCGCGCGGAGCACGCGCTGCCCGCCCCGGTCGCCGCCGTGCTCGACACGTCGGCGACCGGGCCCGCCGTCACCCTCGTCCAGCTGTCCACCACCTTCTGCGCCCCGTGCCGGCACGCGCGGGCGGTGCTCGGACAGCTGGCCGAACGCACCGACGGACTGCGGCACGTCGAGCTGGACGTGACCCATCAGCCACAGGTCGCGCAGCAGCTGGGGGTGCTCCGCACGCCGACCACGCTCGCGCTCGGCCCGGAGGGCGACGAGCTGTTGCGGGTGAGCGGCGTGCCGAAGGCGCCCGAGCTGCTGGCCGCCCTCGAGGCCCACCTCACCCGGGCGCGTCCCACAGACTGAACGCGGTTCCCACTACCAGGGAGTCTCGGTACCCTGGGCGCCGTGGACAGGCTGCCCCTCCATCTCCTCACGCAGCGTCGCGCGGTCGACCTCTGCCGCGTGCGCAGCAGCCTGTGTTCGCCGGGCCGTTCGTACTGGCCCGGCGTTCGATACAGGAGGTGACATGTCCGCTTCGTCCGCGGTCGACCCCCGTGGTCCGCGTTTCGCGGCGGTGGTGACGACGGTCGTTCTCGCCGTCGTGCTGCTCACGGGATGGTGGCCGCTGCTCGCCGCGCAGACGGTGGTGTTCGCGATCGGCGCCTTCGTCGGGCTCCGGCCGGCCCCGTACTCGGTGCTCTACCGCGTCCTGGTCGCGCCGAGGCTGCGGCCGACCAGCGAGCGCGAGGACGCCGCGCCGCTGCGGTTCGCGCAGGCCGTCGGTTTCGTGTTCGCCCTGGTCGGCACGGTCGGCTACGCCGCGGGGCTGCCGGTCCTCGGCATCGTCGCCACGGCGTTCGCCCTGTTCGCCGCGTTCCTCAACGCGGCGTTCGGCTTCTGTCTCGGCTGCGAGATGTACCTGCTCATCAGGCGGCTCGCGCCACGCGCCGAACAGGCGTGAGACAGGTTCCAGACGAGTACCCCCTTCCAACGAGAGAGAAAGTGAGTGCCGCTCCATGAGCCGTGAAGACGTCCTGGTCACCACGCAGTGGGCAGAGGACAACCTGAACACCCCCGGGGTGGTGTTCGCGGAGGTCGACGAGGACACCACCGCGTACGACGGTGGGCACATCCCCGGTGCCGTGAAGATCGACTGGAAGAACGAGCTGCAGGACCCGGTGCGCCGGGACTTCGTCGACAAGGCAGGCTTCGAGGCGCTCCTGTCGGAGAAGGGCATCGCCAACGACGACCTCGTGGTCCTCTACGGCGGCAACAACAACTGGTTCGCCGCCTACGCGTACTGGTACTTCAAGCTCTACGGCCACGACAAGGTCAAGCTGCTCGACGGCGGCCGCAAGAAGTGGGAGCTGGACGGCCGGGAGCTGACCACCGACGAGGTCAAGCGGGAACGCACCAACTACACCGCGCGGGAGCAGAACCTCTCGCTGCGGGCCTTCCGTGACGAGGTCGTCGACGCGATCAACACCAAGAACCTGGTCGACGTGCGTTCGCCCGACGAGTTCTCGGGCAAGCTGCTCGCCCCGGCGCACCTGCCGCAGGAGTCGGCGCAGCGCGCGGGCCACATCCCGAGCGCGGTGAACGTGCCGTGGTCCAAGGCGGCCAACGAGGACGGCACCTTCAAGTCCGCCGAGGAGCTGAAGGAGCTCTACGAGGAGGCGGGCCTGGACACCGCCAAGCCCACCATCGCCTACTGCCGGATCGGCGAGCGTTCCAGCCACACCTGGTTCGCGCTGCACGAGCTGATCGGCCTCGAGGACGTGAAGAACTACGACGGTTCGTGGACCGAGTACGGCTCGCTGGTCGGCGTGCCGATCGAGACGGGAGCGAAGTGATGAGCGACGGTTGCGGCGCGCCGGCCCAGACGGCGGTCTCGGCGCAGGAGGACACGAACGGCCAGGTGGTCGTGGCGGGCAAGGTGACCGGAGGGGACGGCCCCGTCGGCGGCGCCTACGTGCGCCTGCTCAACGCCGACGGTGAGTTCACGGGCGAGGTGCAGGCCTCGGCCGAGGGCGACTTCCGGTTCTACGCGGCCCCGGGCACCTGGACGGTGCGGGCGCTGCACCGCACCGGCAACGGCGAGGCCACGGTCGACGCCGAGGGCCCCGGCCTCCACCAGGTCTCCATCCCGGTCGCCTGACCCCCGGTCGGCCACTGTCCCCCAAGGCCACCTTGGTTGCGTTGAACGCAACCAAGGTGGCCTTGGGGGACGTTGTTATCCTGCGGGCGTGGAGATCCTGTTTACGACCCTGCTGGTGCTGGCCATCGTCGCCACGACCTGGTTCGGCGGTTACGTGGTGTACCGGCTCTACTCCGACCAGCGCTGACGGAAGGCCCGATGTCCAGCGGCGACGAAGCCATCCAGGCCGCTGCGGAGCGCGCCGAGCACACCGGCAAGCGCAACATCCCGCAGCTCGAAGGCCTGCCGATCCCCGGCGACACCGCCAACCTGCGGGAGGGGCCGAACCTCAACGACGCCTGCCTGGCGCTGCTGCCGCTGGTCGGCGTGTGGCGCGGCGAGGGTGAGATCAACTACCCCACGATCGACGGCCCGTTCCGGTTCGCGCAACAGCTCACCATCTCCCACGACGGCCGCCCGTTCCTGTTCCACGAGGCGCGCTCGTGGCTGCTCGACGCGGACGGCAACGTCATCAGGCAGGCGGCCAGGGAGACCGGCTGGTGGCGACCGCAGCCGGACGACACGATCGAGCTGCTGCTCGCCCACTCCAGCGGCATCATCGAGCTGTTCTACGGCAAGCCGGCCAAACAGGCCGCGTGGGAGCTCGGCACCGACGCCGTCGTGCGCACCGCGAGCGCCAAGGAGGTCGTCGCCGCGAAGCGCCTGTACGGCATCGTCGGCAACGGCGACCTCGGCTACGTCGAGGAGCGCGCGATGGTCGGCGAACCCATGACGCCGCACGCCTCGGCACTGCTGCAGCGCGTCGTCGGCTGAACGGGCGGGAGAACCCTAGCCCGCGTACTCGGCCTCGTACGCCTCGGCCAGCTCCGCGTGGATGGCGGAGGAGTCCGGAAGCGGCTGCCCGTCCAGCGTGTGCACGCGCGTCAGCTTGCGCACCGAGGAGGCCAGGAACAGGCCGTCCGCCGAGCGCAGGTCCGCCACCTCCAGCGGCTCCACCTTCGTGGCCCAGCCCGCCCGCTCGGCGCCGCGGAACACGCTGCCCTGGGTGGTGCCCTTGAGGATCCCCAGCGACGGCGGCGGCGTGTACAGCGTCCGCCCCCTCGCCACGATGACGTTCGACGTCGGGCCCTCCAGCACCGTGCCGCCGGGCGCGGTGAAGACGACGTCGTCCGCGCCGCGCCGCGCCGCCTCCCGCACGGCGGCCATGTTCACCGCGTACGACAGCGACTTGGCGCCGAGCAGCAGCCACGGCGCGCGCTCGGTGTAGTCGGGGTCGATGCCACGGTCCAGCGTCACCACCGCGACGCCCTCGGCGCGGGCCCGCCGCACCTTCTCGTCGATCTCCATGCCGAGCGCGAACGCCGTGGGCGCCGAGGCCGGGTCGCCCTCGACACCCCGCGTGTAGACGAGCTTGAGCGCGAACTCCGCGGATCCGGACCAGCTGTCCAGCACCAGCCGCACCACCCGCTCCCACGCCGCCCGGTCGGGCTCGGGCAGGTCGAGCATCGCCGCCGACCGGGCCAGCCGGTCGAGGTGCGGCCCGAGCTCACGGGGCACGCCGTCGGCCACGAGCACCGTCTCGAAGATGCCGTCGCCGCGGAGCAGGCCCAGGTCGTCGACCCGGATGTGGGCCGCGTCCGGATCGGCCAGCGTTCCGTCCAGGAAGGCGAGTACGCGCATGACGCCACAGTACTCATCCGGAAACTCGCCTACGATCGGTTCCATGGCCTACCAGTCACCCCTGCTCGAACTCCGCGGCGCGGTCGCCCCTCCGGAAGGTCACCCGGAGGGCGGAGTGCCCTGGCACTGGGGGGACCCGTTCGCCGAGCAACGCACGGCCGTCCGCGGGGTCGCCGTCGTGGACCGTTCCCACCGCGAGGTGTTCTCGGTCCGCGGCGAGGACCGGCTCTCCTGGCTGCACCTGGTGCTGTCCCAGCACGTCAGCGAGCTTTCCGAGGGCGCGGGCGGCGAGGCGCTCGTGCTCGACAGCCAGGGCCGCATCGACACCCACCTCGTGTTCGCGCACCTCGACGGCACGGTGTGGCTGGACACCGATCCCGGCCCGATGGCGACCAGCGCGCTGCCGAAGGGCGGCAGGCAGCCGCTGCTCGACTACCTCGAGGCGATGAAGTTCTGGTCGAAGGTGGACATCGCCGACGCCACCGCGGGCTTCGCGGTGCTGACCCTGCTCGGCCCGGACATCGCCACGGTGCTGGAGCCGGACGTGCTCGCCGGCCTCGCCGACGAGCCGTACGCCGTCACCGCGTTGCCGGGCGGCGGGTTCGCCCGCCGGATGCCGTGGCCCGGCCGGTACAGCGTGGACCTGCTCGTGCCGAGGGACGAACTGAGCGGCTGGTGGCAGCGGCTCACCGACGCGGGCGCGCGCCCCGCGGGGTCGTGGGCCTTCGACGCGCTGCGGGTCGAGTCGCAGCGGCCCCGGCTCGGCGTCGACACCGACGAGCGCACGATCCCGCACGAGGTCGGCTGGATCGGCTCGGCCGCGCACGTCGCCAAGGGCTGCTACCGGGGCCAGGAGACGGTGGCCAAGGTGCACAACGTCGGCAAGCCCCCGCGCAACCTGCTGCTCCTGCACCTCGACGGCTCGCCGGAGATCTACCCGGAGACGGGTGATCCCGTGCTGCACGGCGAGCGCACGGTGGGCCGCGTCGGCAGCGTGGCCCAGCACCACGAGCTCGGCCCGGTGGCGCTCGCCCTGGTCAAGCGCTCGGTGCCGACCGAGGCCGAGCTGCACGTCGGGAAGGACGACCAGGTCGTGCAGGCGTCCATCGACCCGGACTCGGTGCCCGGGGAGCGGGTGGCACCCGGCCGGGCGGCGGTGGAGCGCCTGAGGGGCTGACACCGGCCGGGCGCGGCAGCGAATGTGAGCGATCTTGCGGTACCGTCGCGGACCCCACCCTGGTGTGTGAGACCGATTTGGAGCAGGATGGCCCCGTGATCGAAGTCCGGCCCGGCGGGCGCCGGCGCATCGACCGCGTCCTCGCCGCCGACTACGCGCGTGACCTGGAGCAGTTGCCGCTGACGACGCTGCGGGAACGCCGGGACGAGGCAGCGCAGGAGGAGACCGACCTGTCCTACCTGCGCAGGTTGCTGCACGCCCGGATCGACATCGTGCGCGCGGAGCAGCAGCGCCGCAGGTCCGGCGGTGGCGTGAGCATCGTCGACCAGCTCGCCACGATCCTGGCCGACAACGCCCTCGGCCCGGCGACGGGTTCGGGCAGGCACCAGCCGCTGGGACCGTCGCGGGCGGGCGAGTACCGGCGGCGCGCGGAGGCGCTCGTCGGCGACCCGGAACTGTCGGACGTCTCGGCGCTGACGGACGACAAGCTCGCCGGGACGCTGAGCGACTACCGGGAGCAGGAGGCGTCGGTGTCGCGGCGCAGGCGCGAGGTCCAGGCCGTGGTCGACGCCTTCAACGCCGAGATCGCGCGCCGGTACGCGCACGGCTCCGCCTCGGTGGACGAGCTGCTCGCCAGCCAGCGGCGCGGCGACGACGCGGACGGCACCGAGGAGAGCGAGTGAGCGACCCGGCACTCGTCGAGGTCGTCCGTTCCGGTTTCGTCGAGAGCGTGCACCACGGCGCGCTCGTGGTCACCCGCCCTGACGGGTCCGTGCGGGTCGCGGTGGGCGACGCCGCGCGCCCGGTGTTCCCGCGCTCGTCGACCAAGCCGCTACAGGCGCTCGGCATGCTCCGCGCGGGGCTGGACCTCGGCGATCGCGACCTCGCTCTGGTCTGCGCGTCGCACAGCGGCGAGCCCGCGCACGTCGGGCGGGCGCTGGCGATCCTGGACCGGGCCGGCCTCACCGCCGACCACCTCGGCTGTCCCGCGGACTACCCGATGCACGAGGCGAGCAGGCTGGCGGCGATCCGGTCGTGGCACGGCCCGCGCCGGGCCGCGATGAACTGCTCCGGCAAGCACGCCGGGATGCTCGCGACCTGCGTCCGCAACGGCTGGCCGACCGCCGGCTACCTCGACCCCGCGCACAAGCTGCAGCTCGCGCTTGCCGACACGGTCGCCGAGCTGACCGGGGAACGCCTCGCGGCGACCGGGGTGGACGGCTGTGGGGCGCCGCTGTTCGCCTACTCGCTGACCGGGCTCGCCCGCGCGTTCGGCAGGCTGGTCACCGCCGCCGAGGGCAGCGCGGAACGCCGGGTGGCCGACGCCATGCGGGCGAACCCCTGGCTGGTGGCGGGCAGCGGCCGCGAGGACACGCTGCTGATGGTCGCCGTCCCCGGGCTGCTCGCCAAGATCGGCGCGGAGGGCGTGCACGCCGTCGCCCTCCCGGACGGCACCGCGGTCGCCTGCAAGATCGCCGACGGGGCGGCCCGCGCCAGGGGGCCGGTGCTCGCCGAGGCGCTGCGAGCGCTGGGTGTGGCACCGGAGAACCCGGCCGCGGCCTCAGTGCTCGCCGGGCTGGGCAGCGGCCGGGGCCAGGTGCTCGGCGGCGGCGTCCCCGTCGGCGAGCTCCGCGCGACCGATCAGTTGAAGCGTTCCCTCGCCGCGATGTCGCCCCAGTAGTCACGCAGCTCCTGAAAGGACTCGGCGAGCTCCTCGATGTCGTCGTTACGCAGCGCTTCGACGACCCCGTGCACCTCGTCGGCCGACGTGTCGGTCTCCAGCATCGGGTCGGTCATCAGCTGCACGAGCCCGCCGTAGTCGAGTTCGACCGCGGACGCGTCGTGGAAGTTGTCGAGCCAGCGGGCCGTCTCGGCGAGCACCCGGGTCGGCCCCGACTCGCCGAACGCGTTCTCCACCAGCTGGTGCGCCTCCTCCAGCCGCCTGCGGGCGTCGGGCATGGCCACGCGCCAGGAGAGTTCGCGTTCCGGGTCGTGCGGGCCGGAGCCGAGCACGAGCCTGCGGGTGTCGGGTTCGACCAGGGAGAACCAGGGCAGCGGCACGGTCCACGAGGTGGACAGCACGTGCATCGCGGGCCTGCGCAGTGCGGACACGGCCGTGGCGGCGCGGGACCGCACGGTCTCCGCCGACAGTCCGCTCGCGTCGAGCACGGCGGCCCGCAACGCGGGCGGTGCCTCGCCGAGGAAGCCGACGAGCGCGGCGGCCGAGCGGGCGCGCAGCTCCAATGGGCACACGAGCGGGCCTGGCCCGACCTCGGTGGCCGCGTCCTCGACGGGCACGTCGCCCGGGTCGAGCACGAGCACGTCGGCCGTCCCCTCCGAGTGCGGGGAGCCGTCCGGACGGTCGCCCGGCAACAGCCGGACCGGACTGCCCAGCTGTGACTTGAGCCACAGCAGGTGTTCTCGCTCGCCCGCGCGGGCTCGGGTCAGTTCGGCTCCCTCGACGGCGCGGACGAGCTGCTCGTCCGGGGGTTCACCGAACGCGGACAGCGGCTCGTACACCCTGAGGTAGGCGACGAAGGGACGCAGCACCCGAGAATCGTGGCACGTGACCGGTGCATCGTGAGCGCGGGCTGGTTCGAGCGCCGCCCCCGCGGGGATACTGTCACCGTTCGCACACCGTGCCGCGTCGCATCCGAGGCCTTCGACACGGTACGGTGTTCAGAGGAAATAGTTGTCGAGACGACGCGGGGCCGCCGATTCCCCCGGCCGCCCCGCCCCTGTGCGAGGGGGTCGAGCCATGGGGCGCGGCCGAGCTAAGGCCAAGCAGACGAAAGTGGCCCGGGAGCTCAAGTACAGCGTTCCCACCACGGACTTCGATGCGCTGCAGCGTGAGCTGTCGAGCAACTCCTCGAACGACAGCCACGAGGACGAGGACCGGTACGAGGACCCGTACGACGACGGGTACGACGACTACCGCCGTTGACAGGTGACGCGGAACGCGAGGGTGGGAGCCCGGTCAGGCCGGGATTCGCCCTCGCGTTCCCGCTTTGTGCCCGGAAACCGGGCCGGTGAGTGAGGAGAGGTCGTGGCGGAGCGGATCCAGCGGGTCGGTGTGGTCGGTGCGGGGCTGATGGGCTCCGGTATCGCCGAGGTGCACGCGCGCGCGGGCCTGGACGTCGTGGTCAGCGAGGTCAACCGGCCCGCGCTGGACGCGGGCCGGGCCCGGATCGAGAAGTCCCTGCAGCGCGGGGTGCGCAGCGGCAAGCTCAGCCAGGACGACGCCGACGCGGCGCTCGCCCGGCTGACCTTCACCACCGAGCAGGAGGCGTTCGCCGACCGCGACCTGGTCGTGGAGGCCGTCCTCGAGCAGGAGCAGGCCAAGGTGGACGTCTTCCGCTCGCTGGACAAGATCGTCGATCGGCCCGACGCGATCCTCGCGTCGAACACCTCCTCCATCCCGATCATGAAGCTCGGGATGGCGACCGAGCGGCCGCAGCAGGTCGTGGGCGTCCACTTCTTCAACCCGGTTCCCGTGCTCCCGCTCGTGGAACTGGTGCCCTCGCTGCTCACGGACGAGGAGACGGTCCGGCGCACCGACGAGCACGTGACCGGCGCGCTGGGCAAGACCGTCATCCGCTCGCAGGACCGGGCCGGGTTCATCGTCAACGCGCTGCTGGTGCCGTACCTGCTGTCCGCGATCCGGATGTTCGAGTCGGGCTTCGCGTCCGCCGAGGACATCGACCGCGGCATGGAGCTGGGCACGGCCCACCCGATGGGCCCGCTGCGGCTGGCCGATCTCATCGGCCTGGACACCATCAAGGCGATCGCCGACTCCATGTACGCCGAGTTCAAGGAGCAGCTGTACTCCTCGCCACCGCTGCTGCTGCGGATGGTGGACGCGGGGCTGCTCGGCAAGAAGACCGGGCGGGGTTTCTACAGCTACGGCTGAGCTCCGCCTACGCTGCTCGGCGTGGACGACGCGCTTCGGGTGGGACTGGTCGGTGCGGGTTCGTGGGCCAGGACGGTGCACGCGCCCGGCCTCACCGAGCATCCGGGTACCTCGCTGACCTCGGTGTGGACCCGCCGGCCGGAGGTCGCGGCGGCACTCGCCGACGAGCACGGGGCGCGCGCGTGCGCGACGTTCGACGAGCTGGTCGACGAGGTGGACGCCGTGGCGCTCGCGGTGCCGCCCGGCGTGCAGGCCGACCTGGCCGTCCGCGCCGCGCGGGCGGGCAGGCACCTGATCCTGGAGAAGCCACTGGCCTCCGACGTGGCGGGGGCCGAGCGCGTCGCCGAGGCCGTCCGGGACGCCGATGTCGTCGCACTCATGCTGCTGACGATGCGCTACGCGCTGCCGACCCGCGAGTGGCTGGCCGACGTGACCGCCGCCGGCGGGTGGCGCGGCGGGAGCGCCCGCTGGCTGTCCGGGGCGCTGCTCGGCGAGAGGTACGGCGGATCGTCGTGGCGGCACACCGAGGGCGCGCTCGCGGACATCGGGCCGCACGCGTTCGACCTGCTCGACGCCGCGCTCGGCGAGATCACGGGCGTGCTCGCGGCGCACCGCGGCGACGGCGACGTGTGGCACGTGCTGCTCGCGCACGCGGGCGGGGCGACGAGCACGGCCGCGCTGTCGCTGCGGCTGCCGGTGCGGCCGACCGTCGTGGAGTTCGCCGTCTACGGCGAGGGCGGCTACCGGACCCTCGGCCGCAGGCCGGGTGCGGCCGCCGAGTCGTACACCGCGCTGCTCGACGACTTCGCCGCGATGGTCGCCAGTGGCACCCGCACGCACCCCTGCGATGTGTGGCGCGGGGTGCACCTGCAGCGGGTGATCGCCGAGTGCGTCCGCCTCGCCGACGGGCAGTGAGGCGGTCGCCGTGCTGCGGGTGCTCGTCGTGGACGACGACTTCATGGTGGCCCGGGTGCACAGCGGCTACGTCGAGCGCACGCCGGGCTGTGCTGTCGTCGGTACCGCCCACACGGGCGCGGAGGCGCTGCGGGCCGTCCGGGACCTGCGGCCCGACCTGGTTCTGCTCGACGTCTACCTGCCCGACCTCGACGGCCTGACCGTGCTCAGGAAGCTGCGGGCCGACGTGTCCACGGTGGACACCGACGTCATCGTGATCACGGCGGCCCGGGACGTGGAGACCATTCGCGGCGCGATGCGCGGCGGTGCGCTGCACTACCTCATCAAGCCGTTCTCGTACCCCGCGCTGCGCGAGCAGCTGGAACACGTCACCGCGCTGCGCGCCAAGCTGGCCCGGCTGTCCGAGCGGCCGTCGGCGGAACAGGGCGACGTCGACGACGTGTTCGGAGCGCGGTCGCGGGCGAAGGACGCGCTGCCGAAGGGCCTCACCGAGCCGACGGCGGCCCTCGTGCGGCAGGCACTGCTGGAACATCCGGACGGGCTTTCCGCCAGCGAGTGCGCCCGCGTCACCGAGCTGTCGCGGCCCAGCGCGCGCCGCTATCTGGAGCACTTCGTCGAGGCGGGCCAGGCCGAGGTCAAGCTGCGGTACGGCAGCGCGGGGCGGCCCGAGCGGCAGTACCACTGGCGCGGCTGACCGGCCCGGCGCGCCACGCCGGGGCCGAGCGGAGATCACCGGAAAGTGCGCCCCGTTTCCTGGTGCGGCGTTCCGGTTCCGATGCGAAGGTGATCTTGGGAGTCGTCAGAGGTCGCGCGGAAGGGGCGCCGCGCGGCGGGAATTTCGTCCTGCCCGCGTGACCTCGCCGCCGGGGAGGATTTCGCGTGGATTCCATGCTGCGCGCTTTCGGAGTGCTGATTCCGATCGCGGTCATGTCCGTGCCGTTCGCCGTGGTCGCCTGGCGGCTGCTCCGGCGCCGACGGAGCCGGACCAGACCGCTGAGCGAGGCGTCGGCCACCGCCGCGCTGGACGTGGCCATCGTGACGATCGCCGGGCTGGTCGTGGCCCTGGTCGCGCTACCGGTGCCCGGACCGGGCGGCGTGCACCCGGTGCCGGGCACGGACCTGGCGACCGCGCTCGCGAACGGCGGGTCGTTCCTGCAGGTCACCGGCAACGTCCTGCTCCTGCTTCCGCTCGGTGCGCTGCTGCCCGCGCGGTGGCCGTGGTGGCGGCCGCTGCGCCGCACGACCGGTGCGGCGCTGTCGGCTTCGATCGCCATCGAACTGGCGCAGTACCTGTTCGCGGCGGGCCGGGTGGCGTCGACCGACGACGTGCTGCTCAACACGGTCGGCGCGGCGGCGGGGGTCACCCTCGTCCGGTCGGGCGCGGGCCTGCGCTGGTACCCGCGGCCGCTGCGCCTGGCCCGCAGCCTGCCGGTACTGGACACCCGCTACTCCACCCGGATACCCGTTCCGGACCCCGTCGGCAGGACGGCGAAGTAGGCCGGGGTCAGCTGAAGTAGTTCGGCACGTCCAGCGCGCCGCCCGCCCGTTCGAACTCCTCGTGCACGGCGAGGCGCAGGTCCGCGTCGGCGAGGTAGTCGGCCGCCGTGAGGGCGAGCCCCAGCGCCCCGTCGGCCACGGCCCGGTCGCCTGCCTCCGAACCGGCCGCGGTGGCGAAGTCGATGGTGTGCAGGGCCACCGTCGGCCCGGACACCGCGATCATCGGGTGGATGGCAGGCATGCGGTAGCTGAGGTTGCCGAGGTCGGTCGACCCGGTGAGGAACTCGGGCACCACACCGGGCGGCAGCGGGGTGCGCCCGCACCGCCGCTGGTTGACCGACCAGCGCTCGACGAGGGCCTGGTTGTGCCGGATCGGCAGGTACGGCGGCTGCTCGTCCCACTCGAGTTCCACGCCGCAGCCGGTCTGCTCGGCCGCGCCGCGGGCGATGGCGGCCATCCTCCCCGCCAGGTCGCGCAGGGTCTCCGGTCGCATCGAGCGCAGGTAGAACAGCACGGCGGCGCGGTCGGGCACCACGTTGGGCCGCGACCCGCCGTCGGTGAACACGCCGTGCACGCGGTCCCCCGGCGGCAGATGCTGGCGCAGCGCGGCGACGCCCTGGTAGGCGCTGACCGCGGCGTCGAGGGCGTTGCGGCCCATGAACGGCTGCGCGGAGGCGTGCGCGCTGACTCCGTGGAAGATCATCTCCAGCTGCCTGCGGCCGAGGAACGGGTGCATGGCGACGTCATGGCTGAACGGATGCAGCATCACCACCGCGTCGACGTCGGCGAAGACGCCCGCCCGGGCCAGCGTCTCCTTGCCGCCACCGCCCTCCTCGGCCGGGGTGCCGACGAGCGAGACACGCCCGCCCGTCTCGCCCACCACGGCCGCGGCGCCGAGGAACCCGCCGACGGCCGCCGCGCAGATGATGTTGTGCCCGCACGCGTGCCCGATCCCCGGCAGGGCGTCGTACTCGGCGAGCACCGCGACGTGCGGCGCACCGCTGCCCGCCGTCGCGAGCAGGGCCGTGTCCAGTCCGCCGACCCCCACCGTCGCCGCATGCCCGCCTGCCTCCAGCGACGCGGCGACCGCACGGACCGAGCGGTGCTCGGTGAACCCCGTCTCGGGATGCGCGTGCAGGTCGCGGCTGAGCGCGACCAGGTCGGAGCGGTGCCCGGCCACCGCCGCCTCGACCCGGTCGCGCACCGGTGCGGGCGCACCGGCGAACGGGGAGGTCAGCGGCTCGGCGCGGTCGACGGCGGCCGCGGTGGCGGCGGTGAGGTCGCGCAGGTAGGAGTCGTCGGGGGGCAGCGGTTCGGTCACGCCCGGCACCCTACCCAGTTCCGGTGCGGCGGAAGCGGCTCAACCGGACCTGTCGTCGAAGCCGCGCCTGCCGCGTTTGACCTCGCCCCGGCGCTTCTTCTCGGCGATCCTGCGCTCCTTCGCGCCCCGGCTCGGCTTCGTCGGACGGCGGCGCGGTGGCGGCGGGGCCGCGGCGGCGCGCAGCACGGCGGCGAGCCGCTCGCGGGCGGCCTCCCGGTTGGCGAGCTGCGCCCGGTGCTCGCTGGCCGTGATCGTGAGCACGCCCCTGGTGAGCCTGCCAGAGAGCCGGTCGAGCAGCCGTTCCCGCAGATCCTCGGGCACCGAGGGGGAGCGGGCCACGTCGAACGAGAGCTCCACCCGTGACGACGTGGTGTTCACGCCCTGCCCGCCGGGCCCCGACGACCGGGAGAACCGCTCGACGAGTTCGGCGTCCGGGATCACCAGACGCGAGGTGACCCTGAGGTCAGAACCTGGGGTGGTCACCGGAGAGGATGGCGCGGGGGCCGTCGGGGTCCTCCGCGGGCCGGACGTCACCGAGGACCCACGCGGGCACGTGCCGTGCGGTGAGCACGGCGAGGGTCCGGTCGACGTCCTCGGGAGACACCACGGCGACCATGCCGACGCCCATGTTGAAGGTGCGTTCCATCTCGGCCCGCTCAATCCGCCCGCGCTGCGCGAGCAGCGCGAACAGCGGCGCGGGCGTCCAGGTGCCGCGTTCCAGGTGCGCGGTCAGGCCACGCGGCATGACGCGGGCCAGGTTGGCCTCGAGACCGCCACCGGTGATGTGCGCGAACGTGCGCACGTCCGCCTCGGCGACCAGCGCGAGGCAGTCCTTCGCGTACACGCGGGTGGGTTCGAGCAGTTCCTCGCCGAGCGTGCGGCCGAACTCCTCGACGTGCCCGCCCAGCGGCATCCGGGCGATGTCCAGCAGCACGTGCCTGGCCAGCGAGTAGCCGTTGGAATGCAGCCCGGTGGAGCCCAGCGCGATCACCACGTCGCCGGGCCGGACGCGGTCGGGGCCGAGCACGTCGGCGGCCTCGACCACACCCACCCCGGTGGCCGAGATGTCGTAGTCGTGCTCGCCCATCAGCCCGGGATGCTCGGCGGTCTCCCCGCCGAGCAGCGCGCAGCCGGCCTGGACACAGCCCTCGGCGATGCCCTCCACGATCGCCGCGATCCGCTCGGGCACCACCTTGCCGACGGCGATGTAGTCCTGGAGGAACAGCGGCTCGGCTCCGGTGACCACCAGGTCGTCCACCACCATCGCGACCAGGTCGATGCCCACCGTGTCGTGCTTGTCGAGCGCCTTGGCGATCGCGATCTTGGTGCCGACGCCGTCCGTGGACGAGGCCAGCACCGGCTCCTTCCAGCGGTCGAGCTTCAGCGAGAACAGCCCGGCGAAACCACCGACACCACCGAGCACCTCCGGGCGGGAAGCACGTTCGGCGTGGGGCTTGAGCAGCTCGACGGCGTGGTCCCCGGCATCGATGTCGACTCCGGCAGCGGCGTACGTAGCGCTCGTGGACTCACTCACGAAGCGGACTCCATCCTCGGCTGGAACGGCTAGGGACGCCGGACGGCGTCCTCGGCACCGTACCCCGCAGGGGTGACGGTCATGCGCGCCGAGGCGGCGTCGGCATCGCCGATGCTCTCCAGGAGATGCTTGCCGATCAGGGCGTCGTCGGGCAGCGGGATCGGGTAGTTCCCGTCGAAGCAGGCCGCGCACAGCCGGGACTTCGGCTGCTCCGACGCGGCGACCAGCCCGTCGAGCGAGACGTACCCGAGCGAGTCCGCTCCGATCGACCGGCGGATGCCGTCGAGGTCCGCGCCGTTGGCCACGAGCTCGGCACGTGAGGCGAAGTCGATGCCGTAGAAGCACGGCCAGCGCACGGGCGGCGACGCGATCCGCACGTGCACCTCGAGCGCGCCGGACTCGCGCAGCATCCGCACGAGCGCGCGCTGGGTGTTGCCCCGCACGATCGAGTCGTCCACCACGACGAGCCGCTTGCCGCGGATCACCTCGCGCAGCGGGTTCAGCTTGAGCCGGATGCCGAGCTGGCGGATGGTCTGCGACGGCTGGATGAACGTGCGGCCGACGTAGGCGTTCTTGACCAGCCCCGAACCGTAGGGAATGCCGGACTCCTGCGCGTAGCCGATCGCGGCCGGCGTGCCCGACTCCGGAACGGGGATCACGAGGTCGGCGTCGGCGGGGTGCTCCTGGGCGAGCCTGCGCCCGATCTCGACGCGGGTGGCGTGCACGCTGCGGCCCGCGATCGTGGTGTCCGGGCGGGCCAGGTAGACGTACTCGAAGACGCAGCCCTTCGGCTCCGGATTGGCGAACCGGGAGGAGCGCAGCCCCTCGGCGTCGATGGCGATCAGCTCGCCCGGCTCCACCTCCCGCACGAAGGAGGCGCCGACGATGTCCAGCGCCGCCGTCTCGCTCGCGACGACCCAGCCGCGTTCGAGCCTGCCCAGCACGAGCGGCCGGACACCGTGCGGGTCGCGGGCCGCGTAGAGGGTGTTCTCGTCGGCGAAGGTGAGGCAGAACGCGCCGCGGATCGTCGGCAGCAGTTCCAGCGCGGCACTCTCGATGCCCCGGTCGGCCGCGGCCACGGCGAGCAGCCCGCAGATCAGGTCGGAGTCGGTGGTGGCGCCGTTCTTGCCCAGCACGCCCAGCTGCCGGGCGCGCTCGTGCAGCTCGTGGGTGTTGACCAGGTTCCCGTTGTGCCCGAGGGCGAGTCCCGTGCCCGCCGCGGTGGTCCGGAAGGTCGGCTGCGCGTTCTCCCACGTGCCGCCGCCGGTGGTGGAGTACCGGCAGTGCCCGATGGCGACGTGGCCCTGCAGCGACGACAGGATCTGCTCGTCGAACACCTGGCTGACCAGGCCGAGATCCTTGAAGACCACGATCTGCTTGCCGTCGGAGACCGAGATGCCCGCGGCCTCCTGTCCCCGGTGCTGGAGCGCGTACAGCCCGTAGTAGGTCAGCTTCGCGACCTCTTCACCCGGAGCCCACACCCCGAACACACCGCATTCCTCACGCGGTTCGGGCTCGGGGGCGATGTCGGACGGCGACTGATCGGTGTGCACCGAGGAGCTCCCTGGAGACGAGAACGGACCACCTCCAGTGTAGTCGCCGGAGGTGGTCCGACCCGGTGATGTAGCGCTCAGCGGCGCGGCCGGGCGCACCGCCGCTCAGGCGGTGGCGAGCACGAACTTCGCCCTGCGCTGACCGTCGCTCACCCAGCAGCCGTGCACGGCCCTGCGGTCCACGGCGAAGGCGTCGTCGGCGAGCGTCAGCACGGCGTCGACCACGTCGGGCATCGAGCCGGAGGTGCGCCACAGCGCCCTGGCCGGCTTGAGGATGTCCGGCTCGTCCCCGGGCAACCGCATGGCGGTGACGTCGTCCTCCGCGTCGAGGCGGATCACGTCGACGACGGTGCCGTGTGCCCTGACCCCGACGACCGCGATCACCTCGCCGCGCTCGTCGCGGGGATGCACGAAGCGGTAACCCCGCTCGATGAGCCTGCCCAGAAGTTCCTCGACCGCGGGCTGCTCAGCCGACGACGTCATCGAACTCACCGTCCTTGGCGCCCGCCAGGAAGGCGGCGATCTCCTCCCGGGTGTAGACCAGGGCGGGGCCCTGCGGGTCGCGGGAGTTGCGCACCGCGATCTCACCGCCGACCAGCGTGGCCACCTCGACACAGTTGCCGACGGCCCCGCTGTAGGAGCTCTTGCGCCAGCGCGCGTCCGGGAGTAGCTCCGCGGAGACCCCGTTCCGGACCTGTTCCGCCATGATCCTCACCTTCCCGACTGAAAACCCTTCGGAGGATGCAGGGGGTGCATCTGCACGTGCATTCGATTGTGCACCGACCGTAGCACGTGCCGGTGCAGGTGTGAATGCACGTGCATCCACATGTTCCCTGAAGTTCACTCCGACGAGTGAGTGGAATCAGGACGTGACCCGTAACGAACTCGGCGTGACCGACGATTCCGCGCGCCACGCGGCGCCGAGCGTGCGGCGGAGCGCGGGCTACAGCTCGGCGAGCTTCTTCTGGAGTAGCTGCCGGGTCCGGTCGGGCGTCTCCGCCTCGACCGCCAGCCGGTCGAGCGCGCGGCTGTAGACCTCGATGTCCTCGAGGCGGTCCATGTAGACCGCGCCGGCGAGGTGCTCGACGTAGGCGATGTTCGGCAGCTCCGGCTCGCGGAACCGCAGCAGCGTGAACGCGCCCTCCGCGGCGTAGCCGCTGCGGTCGATCGGCACCACCTGCAGCGAGACGTGCGGCAGCGACGTGAGCTCGAGCAGGTGCTCCAGTTGCTTCGCGAACACGTCCCGGCCACCGATGTGCCGCATCAGCACCGACTCGTCGATCACCGCCCACAGCCGGGGACCGCCGGGCCGGAACAGCGACTTCTGCCGCCGCATGCGGAACGCGACCTTCCGCTCGACCTCCTCGCTCATGCTGTGCGGCAGGCCGTGGCTGATGATCGCCCTCGCGTAGTCCTCGACCTGCATCAGACCGGGCACGAACTGCAGCTCGTAGGTCTGGATCCGCGCCGCGGCCTCCTCCAGCCCGACGAAGTCGTCGAACCAGCGGGGCATGAGGTCGTTGTAGCGGTGCCACCAGCCGGGCTGGTTCGACTGCTTCACCATCTCGAGGAAGCTGGCCCGCTCCTCCGGGTCACCGACGCCGTACATGGTGAGCAGGTCGGCGACGTCGCGTTCCTTGAAGCCGACCCGGCCGAGCTCCATGCGGCTGATCTTCGATTCCGATGCGCGGATGTGGTACCCGGCTTCCGCGCGGCTGAGCCCGACCTTCTCCCGCAGCCTGCGGAGCTGGCCACCGAGGACCATCCGCCGCGCGGTAGGGCCGGTGCCCTGATCCACGCCGGAAGCGTCGAACGACGTCATGCCCGGGGCCCTTCCTCGATACGCACTACCTGCACCGCCTCCGAACACGGGATCCTACCCCGGAGGTGCCGTTTACCCCGCGAGAGCGAACCCCTACCCTACGTGTGATCCGCGACATCCGAAACGTCTTGTGCGAGGTCTGCGATGGCTGGTCCCGTCCCTCAGTCCGAACGAGTGCCGGTGGGTGTCGACCCCACCCGAGCGAGCATCGCCAGGGTCTATGACGCCTTCCTCAACGGCAAGGACAACTACGAGATCGACCGGGAGGTGCTGCGCGGCGTCCAGCAGAAGGCGCCCGAGGCGCAGGACCTGGCGTTCGAGAACCGGAACTTCCTGATCCGGGCGTGCCGCTTCCTCGCGAGCCAGACCGGGATCACCCAGTACCTCGACTGCGGCTCCGGCCTGCCGACCGCCGAGAACATCCACCAGGTCGTGCAGCGGATCAACCCGGACTCCCGCGTGGTCTACATCGACAACGACCCGGTGGTCCTGGCCCACGGGCGCGCGCTGCTCGAGGAGAACGAGAACACGCACTTCGTGGCCGCCGACATCTTCAAGCCGAGGGAGATCCTCGAGAACGAGGAGGTGCGCAAGCACATCGACTTCACGGAGCCGCTCGCCTTCCTCCAGCTTGGCACCCTGCACCACTACGAGGGCCCCAGCGAGGACCCGGGCAAGATCATGCAGGAGTACATCGACGCCCTACCTTCCGGCTCGTACGTCGCGATCAGCCACTTCCTCGATCCGGAGAACGAGCACAGCGCCGTCGCCAGGAAGATGGAGGAGGTGTTCCGGCACAGCCCGATGGGCTCCGGGACCTTCCGCACCAAGGCCGAGATCGAGGCGCTCTTCGACGGGCTGGAGATGATCGAGCCGGGCGTGACCCTGTGCGCCGAGTGGTGGCAGGACGGGCCCCGGCTCAAGCCGCTCAGCCAGGTCCAGCACTGCATCGCGGGCGGCATCGGCCGCAAGCCCTGAGCACGGGGCACGGCACCGGAACCCACCCGGCCGCACCCAATGTGGCATCGGGTGCGGTGAACGCAACCAATGCCACATTGGGGAGCTTCGCGGCCCCCGCTACAACCTGAGGACAGGCAGCCACGGGGAGAGGTCGGCGCGCGTTCCCGATGCGCCGACCCTCCCCCGCTCGACCGCTTCCGTCCACTGCAGACGGCCGGTGGCGAGCTCCAGCCAGGTGCGCGGATCGGTTTCGACGACGTTGGGCGGGGTGCCGCGGGTGTGCCGCGGCCCCGCCACGCACTGGACGGCCGCGAACGGCGGCACCCGGACCTCGACGCTGCGACCCGGTGCGTCGGCGGCGAGCGTGCGCAGGCTCAACCGCACGGCACTCGCCAGGTCGGCGCGCCCTGGTTCCGGGGCGCTGCCGTCCAGCCAGCCTGCGACCGCGGCCACGGCGGCACGTAACTCAGCGGGGTCGACCGATCGCGAAGCGGGCATGCCACCACAGTAGAGTGATCGCAAGCAGCAACGCACGGCAGAACGTGGGGTAACACCATGGCGCAGCGGGACGACGCGAACCGGCTGATCCCCGGCGAGCCCGCGACCAACAAGAAGCCCAAGATCACCCGCGAGATGCGGGCCAACGCCAAGGCCAACCCGAACAGCTGGCTGTACGTGATCGACGAGGCGTTCGATCCCAACGGCCGGGTGCCGTCGTGGGCGGTCGTGGGCGCCTACCCGGTGAACGCCGACGGCGAGATCGTCGAGGACTTCCACCCCAACGACCGCTACCGCCCGTCGCCGAAGGCGCTCGGCTTCCCGGAGCCGGACAACCACCTCGAGCGGTTGCTGCAGCTGGTGCGGACCCGGCACCGGCCCGCCGAGGACCTGCCCCCGGTGATCCTCGACTCGACGCTGTTCGTCTACGCCATGTCGCCCGTGCAGCGCACCGTGATCGGGTTCCACAACACCGACGGCCGCGTCATGGTGCCCGCCTACACGTCGAAGTCGCTGGTGCCCGAGGAATGGCCGCACGCGAGGGCGGTGCTCGGCAGGGACATCGTCGAGCTGCTCGCGGGCCATCCGCTGGTGATCAACCCGCACGACATCGTGACGGCGGTGGTGCCCGCGGAGCACCTCCAGCAGGCGCTCGACCAGGAACACTGACACCCGGTGGGGTGACACCCACTCGCGGAACCGGCTCTTTCGGCGCATGGTGATCTCTGGATGGGGACACTGACGCACCGGGAGTCACAGTGGAACGTCGCAAACCGTTGGTCTGCCTGGGTACCGCTCTGCTCGTCGCGAGCTCGATCGTCCACAGTGGTGGTCACGCGGCCGCGGCGGACTATTCCGGTGCCGAGCACCGGCACGCCGGTTCCCAGATCGCACTCCACGAGGGAGTGCACGGCGCTCCACCCACCGGCCGGTTCGCGGCGGCGGGAAAGACACTCGGGCACGACGTCAGCGGCTGGCAGGGCGATGTGGACTGGCCAGCGGCCGCCCGCGACGGAGCACGGTTCGTCTACGTCAAGGCCACCGAGGGCACCGGCTTCACCAGCACGTCGTTCGCCCAGCAGTACAACGGCTCCTACCGGGCGGGCCTGATCCGCGGCGCCTACCACTTCGCCCGGCCGGACGTGTCGGGCGGAGCGGAGCAGGCGCGTTACTTCGTCGAGCACGGCGGCGGCTGGTCGCCGGACGGCAAGACCCTGCCCGGTGCGCTCGACGTGGAGTACAACCCGTACGGCGACACCTGCTACGGCAGGAAACCGGCCGGAATGGTGGCGTGGATCAAGGACTTCTCAGCCACCTACACCCGGCTGACCGGGCGGGCACCGGTGATCTACACCAGCACCAGCTGGTGGCGGAAGTGCACCGGCGACAGTGCCGCGTTCGGCGACACCAACCCGCTGTGGCTCGCGCGTTACGCCCCGCGGATCGGCGAGCTGCCCGCGGGCTGGCCGACCCACACGATCTGGCAGTTCGCCGACTCCGGCCCCCTTCCCGGCGACCAGAACTACTTCAACGGGGCACCCGACCGCGTCGCCAAGCTGGCCGCGGGGTGATCTTCGTGAAATACCCACTCAAGTCGCCTATTTCAGGTCAACTAGTGACAAACACCACTCGATGCGGTAACAATCAACGCCCGAACGGCTACCTGCAGTGAGCCGTTCGGCAGCGAGGGCAACAGAAAGTCCGGGGACCCGGCGGTCCCCGGTCCGTGAAGGGACACCCCTATGTTCACTGCACGAAGAGTCTGGCGGCGCCTGCTGACCGCCACGATCGCCGGAACGGCCGGTGCGCTCCTGCTCGGCGCGCCATCCCCTGCCACGGCCGGGCCGGCGGACATCGACGCCTACGTCCGCGCGCACGACCATCCGATGGGCTCGCAGATCGCCAGGGTGGAGGGAGACCGGTCCACCGCCTCGACGAAGCGGCAGGCACTCCGGCCGCAGGGGCTCAACTCGGACGGCGTCCAGGCCACCGCCACCGTGCCCGGCATCGACGTCAGCGGCTGGCAGCAGAACGTCGACTGGAACCACTGGTGGAACCAGGGCAAGCGGTTCGCCTACGTGAAGGCGACCGAGGGCACCGGCTACAAGAACCCCTACTTCGCCCAGCAGTACAACGGCTCGTACAACGTCGGCATGATCCGCGGCGCGTACCACTTCGCGCTGCCCGACCGCTCGTCCGGCGCCACACAGGCCAACTACTTCGTGAACAACGGCGGCGGCTGGTCGCGGGACGGCAAGACCCTGCCGGGCGCGCTGGACATGGAGTACAACCCGTACGGCGCCACCTGCTACGGCAAGAGCAAGGCGGCCATGGCGGCGTGGATCCGCGACTTCCACGACACCTACCACAGCCGCACGGGCCGCTGGCCGGTCATCTACACGTCCACCAGCTGGTGGAACCAGTGCGTCGGGACCGCGCAGAGCTTCGGCAGCACCGTTCCACTGTGGGTGGCCCGCTACTCGTCCTCGGTGGGCACCCTGCCCCACGGCTGGAGCTTCCACACGTTCTGGCAGTACACGTCGAGCCCGATCGACCAGAACTCGTTCAACGGGGCCTACGACCGGCTGAAGGTGCTCGCCACCGGCTGACGCGGCCCGTTCGCACCCGACCCGAGGGCTCCCGTCCGGTGTACCGGGCGGGAGCCCTCTCGCGGGCAGGACGATCACCAGGCAGAATGCGGTTCACCGATGCGGGAGGGGGAGGAACCGCAGCCGCCGCCGCTGCGTCGGACCACGCGGAGCGCACCACTGGGGGCGCTGTGATCTACGGAGGCTTCGGCGATGACGTACCCACCCCAGCCCGGGCAGCCCTACGGTCAGCAGCCCGACCCGTACGGCCAGGGCGGCTACCCACAGTCCGGCCAGTTCCCCCAGCAGGGCGGCCAGTACCCCCAGGGCGGGCAGTATCCGCCGCCGGGTGGTCAGTTCCCGCCGGGCGGGCAGTACCCGCCACCGGGTGCGCAGTACGGTCAACCGGGCGCGTACGGGCAGCAGCCCGGCGCGTACCCGCAGGCGGGCGGGTTCGGCGGGCCGCCGCCACCGCCGAAGAAGAGCAGGGCGGGACTGTGGATCGGGCTGTCGGCGGGTGCGGTCGTGCTCATCGCCTTCCTCGTCACGGCGTTTCTGGCGCCTGGCTTCCTGCTGGGCGACGAGAAAGGCGGCGAGAACGGACCGCAGGCGGTCGCACAGCAGATCGTCGACGGCATCAACAACGACGACACCCAGTTGCTGAACTCGCTGAAGTGCGGCAACGCGGGAGAGGACGTCGACGAGACGATCGACTCGGCCAAGGACCTCTCGCAGGCGAAACTGACCGGTGAGGTCACCCAGGACACCGAGACCAATGCCACCGCGCCGGTCAGCGTGGTCTACGAGAGCAAGACGTTCCAGGTGCGGGGCCTGCTGGAGAAGAGCGCGGAGAAGTGGTGCTGGCAGGACATCAAGATCGACTCCAACTCCGGAACGGCCTCCGGTGGAGAGGCCTCGATGCCCGCGGAGCCGACGGTGACCGACAGCGACCCGACCGAGGCGACCGGCGCGGGAGACGGCGGCACCGGGGTCACCGACGGGAACGAGATCATCGGCACGCTCGTCGACGCGCTGAACAACGGCGACAAGGCCGCGGCGATGGCCACGATGTGCGGCGACTCGGCCAGCCTCAACGAGTCCGACGTTGACCGCGCCGTGCAGGAGGGCGCGCAGCTGGAGGCGGGCAAGGCCGAGGGCTCGCAGTTCCGGGTCGAGGCGACGATCACCGGCACGGTCGGCGGTGAGCCGGTGTCCGAGGCGTCGGTGTCGGCGACCAACTTCGACGACAAGGGGTTCTGCGTCTCGATCCTCTGGCTCTGAACGGCGATGGGGGCGTGGGGTGGGTCAGCCGCCCCGCGCCCTCGCCGTTCGCGGGCGCATGATGATCGCGGCCACGTGGTAGGTGCACGGCCGCGTCCCGTGGTTGGCGTAGTGCAGGGTGGCGTCACCCGCGAGGTACACGGAGTCCCCGGCCGCCAGCTCGACCGTGCGGTGCCCGTCGACGGTGAGCGTAAGCGTGCCGGAGTCGACGGCGATGAACTCGTGCGAGCCGGGCGCGTAGGCCGGGTAGGTTCCCGGAACACAACCCGGCGGCAGGGTCGAGCGGATCCACTCGAAGTTCACGCCGGGCACGACGGGGGTGAGGATCGTGCGCCGCCAGCCACCCGGCTCGTCCACCACGTCCTGCTCCGCGGCCCTGCGGACGATGATCCGCTCGCTCTCCGGTTCGGTGACGAGCGACGCGAGCGGTACGCCGAGCCCGGCCGCGATCCGGTCCAGGACCAGCACGGTGGGCGCCTTGTCACCGCGTTCCACCGCCGACAGCATGCTCACGCTCACCTCGGAGAGCTCGGCGAGCTCCTGCAGCGTCAGCCGCCGCTCACGGCGCAGCTCCTGCACGCGGCTGCCCAGCGTCACCAGATCCATCTACACTATCGTAGTGACAAATTCTCCTATAGAGAAACCACCGGTGCTGCGCGCCGCCGTCCGGGAGGATCTGCACGCGGTGGCCGCGATCTACGCGCACCACGTGGAGCACAGCGTCGCGACGTTCGACCTGGAGGCTCCCGACGTGGCGGAGTGGGATCGCCGGTTCGCCGCGATCCACGCCGCGGGACTGCCGTTCCTGGTGGCCGAACAGGACGGAGCGGTCGCCGGGTACGCGTACTGCGTGCCGTGGAAGTCCAGGCCCGCCTACCGGTGGACCGTGGAGAACTCGATCTACCTTGCCCCGTGGGCGGTGGGCCACGGCATCGGCGACGTACTGCTGGACGGCCTGATCGCCGGGGTGGCCGAGGTGGGCGTGCGGGAGGTGATCGCCGTGGTCGCGGACTCCGGCGACCCCGCGTCGCGCGCCCTGCACGAGCGGCGCGGCTTCACCGAGGCGGGCCGCCTGCGCCGGGTCGGGTACAAGCACGGGCGGTGGCTGGACACCGTCCTGCTGCAGCGGTCGCTCCGCGGGGAGGGTGACTGACCCCGTGACACGCGAGCGGCCCGCCTGGAGATCCCCGCTGACCGGCACCATCCTGTGCTCGGTGCTGCTCCTGCTCGCGATCAGCGTCTGGCTGCTGGCCGACGAACGGACCAGCCGCAGCGACGCCCTGCGCACGGGCGGCCTCGCCGGCGGAGCGGTCATCGCGCTGTACGCGCTGTGGCTGAACGACCGTCGCCGCCGGATCGAGGAGGCCAGGCACGAACTGGAGAGCAGCCGGGTCTCCGACGAGCGGTTCGCACGGTCGATCGAGCTGCTCGGGCACGACACCGACCAGGTGCGCGTGGGGGCGATGCACGCGCTCGCCGGGCTGGCGAGGAGCAGGCCGGAGTACACGCAGACCGTGCTCGACGTGCTGTGCTCGTACCTGCGCAGGCCGTTCCACCATCCCCGGTTCCAGGGCGAGCCCGACGCCACCGACCGCGAGAGCGAGCGGGAGCTGCAGGTGCGGCTCACCGCGCAGCGGCTCGTCGTCGACCTGTTGCCCCAGGCGGGCACGCCCGGAGCGCCGTCCTACGACCTGGACCTCACCGGGGCCGCGCTGGAGTACCTCGACCTCTCCGGGCGCAGGCTGGGCACCGTCGTGCTGCGCTACACCTACCTGCACAGCAGCACGAACGTGAGCGAGTGCGAGTTCACCGGGCCGGTGTGGTTCACCTCGGCGCGCACCGGCCACGGCAGGCTGGCCGGGCGGTTCCTGTGCCGGAACGCGGTGTTCCACGAGCGGGCGTGGTTCGCCAAGGCACGGTTCACCTCGATCGCCGACTTCACCGGCACCACGTTCGCGGGCGAGACGAGCTTCCGCGGCGCCGTGTTCGCCGGCGACGCGCTGCTCGGCGAGACCTCGTTCCCGGGAACCGCCGACCTGCGCGACGCCCGCTTCCACGGCTACCTCGACCTGCGCTGGACGCGGGGGCCCCAGGCGGTGCCGCTGGACGACACACTCGTCGAGCCGGATCGCGGCGCCGACCTCCCGGACGGCTGGACAACCGAGGAGCTGCCCGACGGCCGCACCAGGCTCACCGCCCCGGCCACGTGACACGCTCCCCAATGCCACATTCGTGGCGTTGAACGCCACCAGTGCGGCATTCGGTGCGCTCAGTGTCACCAATGCCACATTGGGGAGCCCGGAGGGTTACGCCTCGAACAGCGCGGGAAGGGCGCCCTCCCAGGCCTGCCGGAGCTCACCGAGGTCGAAGTCGGCGACGCCCTGGATCTCCAGCGACCCGGACTCCGGGTCCACGACCCCGGCCTTGCGCCACGGAAGCCCACGGGCCGTGCACATCTCCGTGAACCGCAACTCCTCCGAGCGTGGCACGGCCACCACCACGCGGCCCGCGGACTCGGAGAACAGCTGCACGAACGGGTCCGCGTCGGGATCGAGCAGGATCCGCGCGCCGCACTGCCCGATGAGGGCCATCTCGACGAGCGTCTGGGCCAGCCCGCCCTCGGACACGTCGTGCGCGGCCGAGATCATGCCGTCCCGCGAACCCGCGACGAGGATCTCGGCCAGCAGCCGCTCCCGCTCCAGGTCCACCTCGGGTGGCAGCCCGCCGAGGTGGGAGTGCACCACCTGGGCCCAGGCCGAACCGCCGAACTCGGCGCGGGTCTCGCCGAGCAGCAGCAGCGTCTCGCCCGCCTCGGCACCGATGCCGGTGGGGATGCTGCGGCGCACGTCGTCGATCACGCCGAGCACGCCGACGACGGGTGTCGGGAGGATCGCGGTGTCCCCGGTCTGGTTGTAGAAGCTGACGTTGCCACCGGTGACCGGGATGCCCAGCTGGGCGCAGCCGTCGGCCAGCCCGTGCACCGCCCGCTCGAACTGCCACATCACCCCGGGATCCTTGGGGGAGCCGAAGTTCAGGCAGTTGGTCACCGCGAGCGGCATGGCCCCGCTCGTGGCGACGTTGCGGTACGCCTCGGCCAGCGCGAGCTGCGTGCCCCGGTACGGGTCGAGGAACACGTACCGGCTGTTGCAGTCGGTCGACACGGCGACCCCGCGACCGGTCGACTCGTCGATCCGGATCACGCCGGAGTCGGACGGTTGCGCGAGCACCGTGTTGCCCCGCACGTACCGGTCGTACTGCTGAGTCACCCACTCCTTCGAGGCCAGGTTCGGCGACGAGACCAGCCGCAGCAGCGTGTCCCTCAGTTCGTCCGGAGTGGACGGACGAGGCAGCGAGTCAGGCGTGTCCGCCTGCACCGCGTCCTGGGTGACCGGCCGGGCGTACGGCCGGTCGTACACCGGTCCCTGGTGCGCCACGGTGCGGGGCGGCACGTCCACGACGGTCTCGCCGTGCCAGGTGATGACGAGGTGGTCGCCGTCGGTCACCTCGCCGATCTCGGTCGCGATGACGTCCCACTTCGCACAGACCTTCATGAAGTCGTCCACATCGGACGGTCGGACGACCGCGCACATCCGCTCCTGCGATTCGCTGGAGAGGATCTCGGCTGGGGTCATGCCCTTGGCGCGTAACGGAACCCGGTCGAGCTCGACCCGCATGCCACCGTCGCCCGCGGCGGCGAGCTCGGACGTGGCACAGGAAAGACCCGCTCCCCCGAGGTCCTGAATGCCCACCACGAGCCGCTTGCCGAACAGTTCGAGGCAGCACTCGATGAGCACCTTCTCGGTGAACGGGTCGCCGACCTGCACGCTGGGCAGCTTCTTGCGGCCGCCGGTGGTCTCGTCGCCGGAGAAGGTGTCGCTGGCGAGCACGGACACGCCACCGATGCCGTCGAGGCCCGTCCGCGCGCCGAACAGGATGATCTTGTTCCCGGTGCCCGAGGCGTGCGCGAGGTGCAGGTCCTCCTTGCGCATGGCGCCGACGCACAGGGCGTTCACCAGCGGATTGCCCGCGTAGCTCTCGTCGAACACCACCTCACCACCGACGTTGGGCAGGCCGAGGCAGTTGCCGTACCCAGCGATGCCGGCCACCACGCCGGGGAGCACGCGGCGGGTGTCGGGCGCGTCGGCGGGGCCGAACCGCAGCGGGTCGGCGACGGCGAGCGGGCGGGCGCCCATCGCCAGGATGTCACGCACGATGCCGCCGACACCGGTCGCCGCACCCTGGTAAGGCTCCACATAGGACGGATGGTTGTGGCTCTCCACCTTGAACGTGACCGCCCAGCCGTCGCCGACGTCGACGACACCGGCGTTCTCCCCGATACCGGCCAGCATCTTGGCCCGCATCTCGTCGGTGGTGGTCTTGCCGAAGTAGGCCAGATGCCGCTTCGACGACTTGTACGAGCAGTGCTCGCTCCACATCACCGAGTACATCGCCAGCTCGGCGTCGGTGGGCCTGCGACCGAGGATCTCGCGGATGCGCGCGTACTCGTCCTCGGCCAGCCCCAGCTCCAGGTACGGCTGGGACGCCTCGGGGGTCTCTCGTGCGTGTGCGGTGGTGTCTACGGCGGGGGTGTCCACGTGAGGTGCTGCCACCCTTCCAGGATAGAGGGCGCTGACCGGGGAAAATCGGTCGCCATCGCCGACCCTCGCTCGTAACGTCGTCGGACGTGTCCGCACGGCCGTATCCGGCTCCCGACGTGCGGGTGCCCGACCGGCCGACCCCGGTGGGCTACCTGCTCGCGCTGCTGCGCACCCGCCCCTGGCTCGCCGCGGGGGCGGCGCTGGCCGGTGCCCTCTGGCTCACGCCGGGCGCCCTGCTCCCGCTCGTGGTCGGCGAGGCGGTGGACGCCGGGATCGCCCGCGGCGACACCGGCGCGCTGCTCGGCCTTGCCGGCGCGATCCTGGCGATCGGCCTGGTCCAGGCGGTGTTCGGCGCCACGCTGGGGTTCCTCGCGCACGGCCTGTGGATGCACGGTGCCTCCGCCACCCAGCGGCTGGTGACCCGGCACGTCGCCCGGCTCGGGGCGGCGGCGCGCGAGCGCGTGACCACGGGCGAGGTGATGGCCGTCTCGTCGGCGGACATCAACAAGGTGGGCAACGTGCTGGAGGTGATCGGCAGGCTCACCGGCGCGATCGTGGCGTTCCTCACGGTCGGCATCGTGCTGGTCGGCTACTCGCCGTTGCTGGGCGCGGTGTCGCTCGTCGGCGTTCCGCTCGCGGTGCTGGGCATCGGCCCGCTCATCGCCCCGCTGCAGCGGCGGCAGGCCGCCCAGCGCGAGGACCTGGCGGCCCTGAACGCGCTGGGTTCCGACATCGTGTCCGGGCTGCGTGTCCTGCGCGGGGTCGGCGGCGAGCGGCAGTTCCTCGACCGCTATCGGGCGGCCAACGAGCGCGTCCGCCGCGCCGGGATCGGGGTCGCCAGAAGCGAGTCGTGGCTGGTCGCCGCGGAGGTGCTGCTACCGGGCCTGGTCACGGTGGTGATCACGTGGCTCGGCGCGCGGCTCGCGCTGGCCGGGACCATCAGCGTCGGCGAGCTGGTGGCGTTCTACGGCGCCTCGGCCTTCCTGGTGATCCCGGTGAGCACCGCGACGGAGAGCGCGGGGGTGTGGACCTCGGCGCTGGTCGCCGCCCGCAGGGCGAGCCGGATCCTCACCCTGCGGCCGGTGCTGGCCGAGCCGGAGGTCCCGCTGTCCTTGCCCGAGGGACCGCTGGAGCTGCACGACAGCGAGACCGGGTTCACCGCGGTCGCGGGCAAGCTCGTGGTGGTCGACGCCGGAGCCGCGGCCGAACCGCTCGCGATGCGGCTGGCCCGGTTCACCGACACCGCGCCGGGGCAGCGGGTGCTGGTCTCCGGCGTCCCCGCCGACCGGGTGGCGCTGGCGGAGCTGCGCGCGCGGATCGTGTACGCCCACAACCAGGACCTGTGGTTCTCCGGGGTCCTCGGCGACGAGGTCGCCCCGGCACCGGTGCGCGGCGTGCCGGTCGCGGACGCGTTGTGGGCCGCCGACGCCGCGGACATCGTCGACGCGCTGCCCGCCGGGCTCGACGAGCTCATCGGGGAACGCGGTCGCGAGGTCTCCGGCGGGCAGCGGCAACGGCTCAACCTGGCCCGCGCGCTGGCCGTGGACGCCGACGTGCTCCTGCTCGACGAGCCCACCTCCGCGGTCGACGCGCACACCGAGGCACGGATCACCGAGCGCGTGGCCGCGCTGCGGAGGGGAAGGACGACCGTGGTGTTCAGCCAGAGCCCGCTGTGGGCGGCGGTGGCCGACGAGGTGGTGCGCGCGCCGTGCAACTGAGACTTCCGCTCGCGACGCGGTGGGACGTCCGCGCGTGGGCCCGCACCACCTGGCACGCGAACCGGCGGGACTTCCTGCTGGTGACGGGCCTGTTCGGCCTCGCGGCCGGCGCGGGCCTCGCCGGGCCGCAGCTGCTCGGGCACCTGGTCGACGAGGTGGCAACGGGCTCGGGCACGGTCGGTGTCGACGTGCTCGCGCTGTCGTTCGGCGCCATCCTGCTGGTCCAGGCGTCGCTCAAGCGGGCGGCGCGGGTGCGGGCGGGTCTGCTCGGCGAGCGGGTGCTCGCCCGCGCCAGGGAGGACTTCGTCACGGCCGCACTGCGGCTGCCGCTCGGCACGGTGGAGGCCGCGGGCACGGGTGACCTGCTGACCAGAGCGACGTCCGATGTGCAGCGGGTGGACCTCGCCGTGCGGCGCGCGGCACCGGAGATGCTGATCGCCGCGACCACGGTCGTGCTGACCGTGGTCGCGATGGTGCTCACCTCGCCGGTGCTCGCGCTGGCGCTGCTGGCGGCGCTGCCGGTGCTGGTGCCGACCCGCTGGTACTGGCGCCGCTCGCCCGCGACCATCGAGCGGATGCTGGAGCGGTGGTCCGGGGTGCAGTCGGCGACGCACGAGACGGCCGAGGGCGCCCGGACCGCCGAGGCACTGGGGCTGACCGGCCGCCGGATCGCCAGGGGCGAGCAGGAGCTGCAGTCCGCCCTGGGCGGGGAGCGGGAGCTGCGCGGACTCCAGGCGCGCTGGGTCCCGTGGCTGGAGCTGTCGCACGCGCTGCCGGTCGCGGTGCTGGTGCTGCTCGGCGGGTTCTGCTACACGCGGGGCTGGGTCGAGCTGGGCACGATCACCACGATGGTGCTGTACGTGCAGGCGCTGGCGGCGCCGCTGGACGAGCTGCTGTGGTGGGTGGAGGACCTGGCCGTGGCGGGCACGGCGCTGCGGCGGGTGCTGGGCGTGCGCACCCCCGCGGTGCCGCGCCCGCCCGTGCCCGCGCCGCGTGACCAGGACATCGAGGTGCGCGATGTCCGCTACGGGTACACGGCGGGCCGGGAGGTGCTGCACGGCATCGACCTGCGCATCCCCCGCGGGGAGCGGCTGGCCGTCGTGGGCCCTTCCGGTGCGGGCAAGTCGACCCTGGGCAGGCTGCTGGCCGGGATCGCGGCACCGGACGCCGGGTCGGTGACCATCGGCGGGGCGGAGGTCTCGGCGCTGCCGGACGACGTGCTCCGGGGCGAGGTGCTGCTGCTCACGCAGGAACAGCACGTGTTCGCCGGGACGTTGCGGGAGAACCTGACCCTGCCCGCGCGGCCGGGCGGCGGCGACTACTCCGACCGGGAGCTGCTGGACGCGCTCGCCGCGGTGGGCGCGCGGGACTGGGCCGCGGCGCTGCCGGAAGGCCTGGACACCCGGCTGGCCGCGGGTGAGCACGCCGTGCCCGCGGCGGTGGCGCAGCAGCTCGCACTGGCCAGGGTGGTGCTCGCCGACCCGCACACGCTGGTGCTCGACGAGGCGACGTCGCTGCTGGACGTGACGTCGGCGCGGGACCTGGAGCGGACGCTGGCCAGGGTGCTCGCCGGGCGGACGGTGGTCGCGATCGCGCACCGGCTGCACACGGCGGCGAGCGCCGACCGGGTGGCGGTCCTGGAGGACGGGCGGATCACCGAGCTCGGCAGCCACGCGGAGCTGCTGGCCAGGGACGGTCCCTACGCGGCACTCGTACGGGCCAGTTCGTGAGCGGACGACCGAGTCCACCGGAGCAGCGATGTGTGTATACTGTGTGTATGGCCAGGTTGAACGTGTACCTCCCGGATGAGCTCGCCGAACGGGCGAAGTCGGCTGAGCTGAACGTCTCCGCGCTGGCGCAGGCTGCCATCGCGGACGCCTTGCAGCGGAGGGCGACGGATGCCTGGCTCGCCGCACTCCCGGAACCGCGCGGCACTGTCTCGCACCGGGCAGCACTGGACGCGCTCGACGAGGCCAGGGACGAGTGCGCCGGGGAGTCGGGTGCCTGACCGTACCGGCGAACTCGTGGTGGTCGACGCCTCGACGATGGTGGACATGCTCGCGGGCACCCACCACGCCGCGCCGGCCAGGACCCGGTTGGCCGGAACCGTGATGCACGCACCGGCGCACCTGGACGCGGAAGTGCTGTCCGCACTGGGACGGCTGCACCGCGCGGGTGAACTGAGCACTGCTGACGTCGAAGGCGGGCTGGGCGCACTGACGGCCGCACCCCTCACCCGGCACGCGGTCATCGAACTCGCGCCGGGAGCCTGGGCACGCCGGGCGGACCTGCGGCTGGCCGATGCGCTCTACGTCGAACTCGCGGCCCGGCTGCACGCGCCGCTGCTGACCACCGACCACCGTCTGGCCCGCGCCTGCGCGCACGCCGAGAGCATCACACTCCCGGAGCAGTGACCTCGTGAGTGGGGAACGTGGTTCTCACCACGTTCCCCACTCACGAGGCGATGGCGGCCGTGAGCGCGTCGAGGGCGGAGTAGAACATGCCGAGGCCGTCGTCGGAAGGGCCGGTGAGGGCGTCGATCGCGTGCTCCGGATGCGGCATCAGCCCGACGACCCGGCCGTTCGGGCTGCAGATGCCCGCGATGTCGTTGCGCGAGCCGTTGGGGTTGCCGCCCACGTAGCGGACGACGACGCGCCCCTCGCCCTCCAGCGTGTCCAGCGTGGGCTGGTCGGCCATGTAGCCGCCCTCGCCGGACTTGAGCGGGATCAGGATCTCCGCGCCCGCGTCGTAGCGGGTGGTCCACGCGGTGGTGTTGTTCTCCACGCGCAGCCACTGGTCGCGGCACACGAAGTGCAGCTTGTCGTTGCGCACGAGCGCACCCGGCAGCAGCCCGGCCTCGCAGAGGATCTGGAAGCCGTTGCAGATGCCGAGCACCGGCATGCCCTTGCCCGCGGCCTCCAGCACGGGGGTCATCACGGGGGCGAACCGGGCGATCGCGCCGCAGCGCAGGTAGTCGCCGTAGGAGAAGCCACCGGGCACGATCACGGCGTCGACGCCCTTGAGGTCGGCGTCGGCGTGCCAGAGGTCCACCGGCTCGGCCCCCGAGTAACGCACCGCGCGGGCGGCGTCGACGTCGTCGAGCGTGCCGGGGAAGGTGATGACCCCGATCCGGGCGGTCACTGCTCGATCCTCCGCACGGTCCAGTCCTCGATGACCGGGTTGGCCAGCAGGCCCTCCGCGATCTTGGCGAGCGTCTCGTCGTCGACGGAGTCGTCGACCTCCAGCTCGAAGTGCTTGCCCTGACGCACCTCGCGGATGCCCTGGAAACCGAGGCGCGGGAGCGCGCCGGCGACGGCTTGGCCTTGGGGGTCGAGGATCTCGGGCTTGGGCATGACGTCGACGACTACTCGGGCCACGACTGGCTGCTCCCTCATTTGTGCAGGTCGATGCCCTCTCAGGATACTCGTAGGGGCCGAGGAGCCCCCGACACCCCTCGGCCCCTACGTCGACTTCACAGGGTTCGTACAGCCGGAGGACGTCCTGCTGTTCCCGCACGTTGCGCGCCGACGGAACGATTCGCCGGATCGGCCCAGTGTGGATCAATGGTGATCACCCTCAGCAATGTCATGAGTGGCTCGTTACCGACGAATGTCGTCAGGAACGAGCCACTCATGACCACCGCGAGGGTCAGGAACGGCCGTGCAGCCTCCTGATGAGCTTGGTGACCATCTCCTCGGTCTTCTTGGTCCTGGCGAACGTGGTGAGCGCGAGCGGCGCGGTGAAGCGCTGCCGCGCGATCGCCTTCGCCCTGGCGAACTCCCGCAGCCCCTCGGGGCCGTGGATGCGGCCGAACCCGGAGTCTCCGACGCCACCGAAGGGCAGCGACGCGATCCCGGCGAACGACAGCGGGGCGTTGATGGCCGTCTGCCCGGTCCGCAGCCTGCGGGCCAGCTCCATCCCGCGCCGCTTGGCGAACACGGTGGAGCCGAGGCCGTAGCAGGAGTCGTTGGCCTTCGCCACGGCCTCGTCCATGTCCCGCACCTTGGCGATCGTGACGGTGGGACCGAAGGTCTCCTCCCGCACGGCCAGCGAGTCCTCGGGCACGTCGACGAGCACGGTCGGCTCGACGTAGCGGTCGCCGACGGCGTCCGCCCCGCCGACCAGCGCCCGGCCGCCGCGGGCGAGCGCGTCGGCGATGTGCCTGCGCACGACGTCCAGCTGCGCGGGCATGGTCATCGGGCCGTAGTGGGCTCCCTCGCCGGTCCCCGCACGGACGGTCCCGGCCCGCTCGACGACCTTGGCCACGAACTCGTCGTACACCCGCTCGTGCACGTAGACCCGCTCGACACCCACGCAGGTCTGGCCGGAGTTGGAGAAGGCGCCCCACACCGTCGCCTCGGCGGCGGCGTCCAGGTCGGCGTCGGCGTCGACGAGCACGGGGTCCTTGCCGCCCGCCTCGATGACCACCGGCGTCAGCGTCTCGGCCGCCGCGGCCATGATCTTCTTGCCGGTGGCGGTCGACCCGGTGAAGGCGATCTTGTCGACGCCGGACTTCGTGAGCGCGGCACCGGTCGCGCCGTACCCGGTGACGAGCTGGAGCACCGGCTGCTCGGGCACCGCCTCGGCGAAGGCGTCGACGAGCCATTTGCCGACGCCGGGCGTGTACTCGCTGGGCTTGAACACCACGGCGTTGCCCGCCGCGAGCGCGTAGCTGATCGAACCGAGCGGCGTGAAGACCGGGTAGTTCCACGGGCCGATCACGCCGACCACGCCGAGCGGCTGGTACTCGACGGTCGCCGCCTGGTTGGACAACAGGAGGCCCGGCGAGCGCCGCTGCCTGCCGAGCACCTTGCGCGCGTGCTTGGCGGCCCAGGCGATGTGCTCGATGGCGAGCACGGCCTCGAGCTGGGCGTCGCCGGTCGGCTTGCCGGTCTCCTTGCTCACGACGTCGCACAGCTCGGACAGCCGCCGCGCCACGATGCCCTTCCACCTGCGCAGACGCTCGGCGCGACCCTCGAAGCCGAGGGAGTCCCACCAGCGGGCGGCCTCGCGGGCCCTGGCCACGGCCGCCTCGACGTCCTCGGCCGTGTGCACGGGGTAGGTCCCGACCACCTCGTCGGTCGCCGGGTCGAGCGAGTCGAACGTCTCGACGCCGGACTTCGCGGCGCCGGATCGCGGAGCTTGCACGGTCGTCATGGCACGCCTCCATTGGCCTCGGCTTGCCCCCAGCGTACGACGCTTACTGGCAGGCTGCCAACTACCTGGTTCCTGAGGTCAGGATCGCACAGTCCGGCGCCGCGCACCCTTGGTGACGGACTGCTGCACGCGTAGTGTGCGGGAGTCAGGACCAACGGGAGAGAGCGATGCGCGTAGTCCACTTCGGACATTCCTGTGTACTGCTGGAGACCCGGGACACCCGGATACTCGTCGATCCCGGCGCCTTCTCCTCGGGATTCGAGTCGGAACGTGGGCTCGACGCCGTGCTGATCACGCACCAGCACTTCGACCACATCGACTCCGAGAAGCTGCCCGGCCTGCTCCGGGCCAACCCGGACGCGCAGCTCGTCACCGACCCCGGCTCGGCCGAGACCGTCGAGAAGCTGGGCCTCGGCTCCCGCACCGCGCAACCCGGCGACGCCCTGCGGTTCGGCGACACCGTCGTGCACGTCGTCGGCGGCCAGCACGCCACGATCCACGCCGCCGTGCCGATCGTGCCCAACGTCGGCTTCGTGTTCGACCACGGGGCCTTCTACCACCCCGGCGACTCGTTCTTCGTCCCCGACCAGCGGATCGACGTCCTGGGCCTGCCGACCGGCGCCCCCTGGCTCAAGGCCGGTGAGGCCGTGGACTTCCTCCGCGCCGTCTCACCCCGGATCGCGGTGCCCATCCACGAGGCCGTGCTCGCCTACCCGGAGATGCACTACGGCCTGTTCAGCAACCTCGCCCCGGACGGGACCGAGGTCAGGGTGCTGCCGCGAGGCGAGCCCGCCGACCTGTGAGCGCGGAGTAGGTGGCCCCCGAGGCGCCGTGTTCCAGCGCCACGTCGACCGCGTCGAGGAAGGCCTGCCGCCGTCCGGGGCGGGCGAGGTCGGCCGCGTCCACCCCGAGCCGCACCAGGCCGCCGCGGCGCGCCGCCCGCGCGGCGGCCAGGACGAGCGCGAAGCAGCGGGGCGTCTCGGGCAGCCTGCCCTGGCTGCCGAAGCCCTGCACCCGCGCCCTGGCCACGTCTCCGGTGCGCAGGTCGCGCACGGTGGACAGGTCCGCGCAGACCGCGAACCCGTGCTGCCGCAGCGCCTCCAGCGTGCCCCGGGAAACCCGCCAGCGCGGCGGCGCGAAGGCGTCGGTGCGCAGCCCGGCCCGTTCGACCGCGGCGGTGGCCGCGATCAGCCGCAGCCGCGCCTCGTGCGCGGGCAGCGACGCGAACTCCGCGCGCACCCGCTGGTCGTAACCGTGCAACAGCACCGCGCCGCCCCGCCGGACCCGCTCCCGCAGCCACTCGGCCACGTGCGGGAATCCGTCCCCGGCGCTCGGTGTGAACAGCAGCGACAGCGGCACCCCGCGCCGGTCCAGCTCACCCGCCAGGTCCGCGCAGCGGTGCAGGGTCCGGGGGCCGATCCCGGACAGCGACACCAGCAGTCGTGCGTCCACGCCTCTCAGTAGGCACGAGCCGGATGACGTCGCGTTGACGTGCGCGTGCCTCGTGAGTGAAGAACGTGGTGAGAACGACGTTCTTCACTCACGAGCGGGGGCGGGCCAGTCGGCGAGCGAACGGCCGGTGATGCGCTCGTAGGCCTCCACGTACCGGTCCCTGGTCGCCGCCACCACGTGCTCGGGCAGCGGGGGCGGCGGCGTGTCGGACGCCCGGTCCCAGCCCGACTCGGAGCTGGTCAGCCAGTCCCGGACGTACTGCTTGTCGAACGAGGGCTGCGGCCTGCCCGGCTGGTAGCCCTCGGCGGGCCAGTACCGGGATGAGTCGGGCGTCAGCACCTCGTCCGCGAGCACCAGGTCGCCCGCCTTGTCGACGCCGAACTCGAACTTCGTGTCGGCCAGCAGGATGCCCCGCTCGCGGGCGTGCCCGGCACCCCGCCGGTACAGCCGCAGCGTCGCGTCCCGCAGCTCGGCCGCCCGCTCCGCGCCGACCGTCGCGACCACGTCGGCGAAGCTCACGTTCTCGTCGTGCGCGCCCAGGTCCGCCTTCGTCGCCGGGGTGAAGATCGGCTCCGGCAACGGCGCGGACTCGGAAAGTCCCTCGGGCAGCCGCTCCCCGCACACGGACCCCGTGCGCACGTAGTCGGCGTAGCCCGAGCCGGCCAGGTATCCCCGCGCGACGCACTCGACCGGCAGCATGCCCAGCCTGCGCACCAGCAGCGCCCGGCCGCGCACCTCGGCGGGGATGCGCTCGTCGTCGAAGGCCACCAGGTGGTGGGGCAGGACGTCGCCGAGCAACTCGAACCAGAACACGCTCATCGCCGTCAGCACGCGTCCCTTGTCGGGGATCGGCGTGTCGAGCACGAAGTCGAAGGCGGAGATCCGGTCCGAGGTCACCAGCAGCAGGTGCTCGGCGTCCACCTCGTAGAGCTCCCGCACCTTGCCGGACGCGATCTTGGGGTAGTCGGCGAGCGTCGTCACGGCACAACCCTAGTCGGCCGGTCAGCCGCGTGTGGCCTGGCGAGCCTTCTCCCGCGGCGAGTCCTCGCCCACGAGCGCGTTCATCCGCTTCTCGGCCAGCACCGAGCGCACCGACGCGACCAGCCCGGCGATCCACAGCAGCACGAGCCCGGCGTAGACCGTGGCGAACACCGCGGACCCGGCCCCCGCGACGCGCATCAGCAGCCAGGCGTTGGTGAGCACGATCATGCCCCCCGCCGCGGCGCCGAGCACGCGGGGCGGCAGCAGCCGCACCAGCCACGCCGCGAACGGAGCCGCGACCACACCACCGATCAGCAGCCCGGCCACGACGAGGAAGTTCATCCCGTCCTCCCGCGCCAGCGCGAAGAAGAACGCGATGCTCGCGGCCACCGACACCACGAACTCCGCCGCGCTGACCGAGCCGACGACCTTGCGCGGCTCCAGCCGGCCGCTGGACAGCAGCGTGGTGGTGGCCACGGGCCCCCAACCGCCACCACCCGTGGCGTCGACGAAACCGGCGACCAGCCCGAGCGGCCCGAGGAACCGCCCACCGGGCCGCTTGTCGGTGATCAGCTTGCCGAGCTTGAGGAACGCGAACCGGATCAGCACGTACAGTCCGAGCAGGAACAGGATGCTGCTGATCAGCACGGACGCGAACCCGGTGGACAGCGACACGAGCAGCGTCGCGCCCACGATGGCGCCCAGCGCGCCCGGCACCGCCAGGATCCCGACCGTGCGCCAGTCGACGTTGCGGAACTTCCAGTGCGAAACGCCGGAAGCCAGCGAGGCCCCCACCTTCGCGAGGTGCACCGAGGCCGACGCGATCGCCGGTGCGGTGCCGAAGGCCACGAGCGCCGTGGTGGAGGTGGCGCCGTAGCCCATGCCCAGGCTGCCGTCCACCAGCTGGGCGAGCAGGCCGGCGAGGCCGAACAGCAGGAGGGTTTCCATCTACAACCTCGGGCGTCGGGCGGCCGTCGAGCGACAGCGGCGGCGAGTGGATCCGGGCGGCCAGGTCAGCGGGGACGGCACAGCGCCGAGTTCACGCGCAGCAGATCGACGTGCCTGCGCTGCACGAGCGCGGCCCCAGCGATCGATTCCCGCGGCTCCACGATCACGATCGTGGCAGACCGGACCCGGCGGTTCCAGCCGTTCCCAGAGTCTGGACGACGAACGAGGCCTCACGTGAGGGACGCCACCCACGTCTCCACCTCCACCTCGTCCCCGACCCCGACGCGGCCGGGGCGCACCACAGCGGCCTTCATCCCGAAGGTCACCCCGCCCTCCGGGGAGCGCCGGTAACCGGCCAGCGTGCGGATCGGCTCGGGCCCCGCCTTCCGCCCGGTCTCCTGGTCGACCATCGGCACGGTACAGCGAACGCACACCTTGGCGTACCCCAGTTCGGCGTCGCCGACGCGCATCCGCCGAACCCGGTCCTCGGCGTGCGGCTCGCCCCAGCCACCGACCACGACGTTCGGCCGGAACCTGGCCATCGGCACCGGCTCACCACCGGCACCGGCGATCCGCTCGTTGAGCAGGTCCAGTGACTCGTGCGAGGTCACCAGCACCGCGTGCCCATCGGCGAACCCGGTCGTCCCCGGCGTCTCGCCGCTGCTCACGCGCTCGTGTTCGGGAGCGACCCGCACCAGCCGCGACGGCGCCCCGAGCACGTCGGAGAACCACGCCGCGACCTCGTCCCCCTGGTCGACTCCCTTGCCGCGCCAGGTGAAGACGGACACGTCGAGCCTGCGGCCCTCGGCCGCCACCGGCATCTCCAGCTCGCCGTGTCCCGGCGCGGCCAGCACCAGCCGCTCGCCGCCGCCGACGACCGAGGGCCGGACCGCGGCGAGCGCGGGATGGCGCCGCTGGCTGCGGAACACACCGTCCTCGCCGACCACCGTGAACGTGCGGTCGTGTTCCAGCCCGGCCGGAGTCAGCTCCGCCCGCTCCAGCCGCGTCCCGGCACAGCCCTTGACCGGGTACGTCACCAGCTCCGCGACGTGTGCCATGGGTTACAGGATCGGCTGGGGGATGTAGTCGGCGGCGTCGGGGAACCGCTTGAGCACCCCTTCGATACGCGCCACCACAGCCTCCACCTGGTGCGCGGCCGTGCCGGTGAACGACAGCCGGTCGGCGAGCAGGTCGGCCAGCCGCTCCCGGTCGAGCGGCAGCCGCTCGTCCGCGGCGAGCCGGTCGAGCAGGTCGTTCTCCGCCTGCCCCTGCTCGCGCATGGCTAGTGCCACCGCGACGGCGTTCTCCTTGATGGCCTCGTGCGCGGTCTCCCTGCCGACCCCGGCCCGGACGGCGGCCATCAGCACCTTCGTGGTCGCGAGGAACGGCAGGTACCGCGCCAGCTCCCGGTCCACCACGGCCGGGTACGCGCCGAACTCGCCCAGCACGGTCAGGAACGTCTCCAGCAGGCCGTCGAGCGCGAAGAAGGCGTCCGGCAGCGCCACCCTGCGCACCACCGAGTCCGACACGTCGCCCTCGTTCCACTGGTCGCCCGCCAGCTCGCCGATCATGGAGAGGTACCCGCGCAGCACCACCGCGAGCCCGTTGACCCGCTCGCACGAACGCGTGTTCATCTTGTGCGGCATCGCCGACGAGCCCACCTGACCGGGCTGGAAGCCCTCGGTGACCAGCTCGTGGCCCGCCATCAGGCGGATGGTCGTGGCCAGGCTGGACGGTGCCGCCGCGAGCTGCACGACCGTGGACAGCACGTCGAAGTCGAGCGAGCGGGGGTACACCTGCCCGACGCTGGTGAACACCCTGGCGAACCCCAGGTGCTCGGCCACCCTCGATTCGAGGTCCGCCAGCTTCCGCTCGTCGCCGAGCAGGTCCAGCATGTCCTGCGCCGTGCCGACCGGGCCCTTGATCCCGCGCAGCGGGAACCGGTCGATGAGCTGGTCCAGCCGCTCGTAGGCCACCAGCAGCTCGTCGGCGGCGGTGGCGAACCGCTTGCCCAGCGTCGTGGCCTGCGCGGCCACGTTGTGCGACCGCCCGGCCAGCACGAGGTCCGCGTGCTCCGTGGCCAGCGCCCCCAGCCGCGCCAGCACCGCGACGGTCCGGCTGCGGATCAGCTCCAGCGAGCGCCGCACCTGCAGCTGCTCGACGTTCTCGGTGAGGTCGCGCGACGTCATGCCCTTGTGCACGTGCTCGTGCCCGGCCAGCGCGTTGAACTCCTCGATCCGCGCCTTCACGTCGTGCCTGGTGACGCGCTCGCGCCGGGCGATCGAGTCGAGGTCCACCTGGTCGAGCACCCGCTCGTAGTCGGCGATGACGCCGTCCGGCACCTCGACGCCCAGCTCGGCCTGCGCCCGCAGCACGGCCAGCCACAGCTCGCGCTCCAGCCGCACCTTGTTCTCCGGCGACCACAGCGTCACCAGCTCCGTGGACGCGTAGCGGGCCGCGAGTACGTTCGGGATGCCGGGCTTGTCGCTCACCCGGCCAGGCTATCCGGTGGCGTACTCGATCAACTCAGCGCGGCTCGCAGCATCCGCGCGGCGGCGGCCCTGGGATCGGGGTCCACCTCGATGAGCGCGTTCACCACGGCGCCGTCGACCAGCGCGATGAGCTGCTCCAGCCGCCAGGGCCCGATCTCCACTCCGGACCTGGCGAAGATCTCCGTCAGCAGCTCCCGCAGCTCACCGGCGAGCGTGCGCATCAGCGGACGCAGGTGCGGCCGCCGGCCGGTGGCCACCAGCCGCTCGTAGCGCAGGAGCACGGCATCGTAGGCGGGGTCCTCGCCGAGCAGCTGGTCCAGCACCAGCTCCACGAGCGTGTCCACCCCGCGCTGCTCGGTGGACAGCCGCTCCAGCTGCGCACGGCCCCTGGCCAGCTCGGAGCGGCCGTAGTGCTCCATCGCGGCGTAGACGAGGTCGTCGAGCGAGTCGAAGTAGTACGTGGTGGAGGCCAGCGGCAGCCCGGCCCGGTCGGCGACGGCCCGGTGCCGGACCGCGTCGAACCCGCCCTCGACGAGCAGCTCGGCCGCGGCGGTGACGAGCGCGGCCCGCCTGCGCTCGCCCTTCGGCGTGCTGGCTGCGGATGTCATGGCGGCAGAGTCTGCCATCCCGCTCACAGCCGCTCGGCCAGCGCGGCGGCGATGGCGGAGAGCTCACCGGCATGGGGGGCGGCCGCCGGGGGCCCGCCGGGAACGCTGATGACGAGCACGGTCCCGCCACCGGCCGTCGCGGCCTCCGCGACCCGCGCGCCGTCGGGCAGTTCCGGCAGCTGGACCGCCTTCCCCGGCGGCGCGAGCACGGCCGTCACGGTGCCATCGTCGAGCCGGAACCCCGCGGAGCGCGTGCCCGCCGGACAGAGGAAGCCGGGCCCGGCCGCGTCTGCGGTGACCGGGAGCTCGCCAGCGAGGGCGATGGCGAGCTCCCGGTCGACCTTGTCGCACCCGGAGGTGCCTTCGGCCCGAGGGCCGTTCTCCCCGGTCGCGTCGCCCCCCTGCTTGGGCGAGGCGTCCGGGAAGCCTTGTGCGTTGGGAAGACGCCCCGACTCGTTTCCGGGTTGCCCCAGGCCGGCCTGTCCACGCTCGGCTTCACCCAGAGCGGGGGCGCCCGCGGTCGTCTGATCACTCCCCGTGTCGTTCAGCGCGGTGGTCGCCACACCCACTCCCCCCACGATTACCACGAACGCGGCACTCGCCGCCGCGATCGCGGACCGGCGCCGCACGGTCGCGCGGTGGGACGCGCCGGCGATGTCCGCGGCCGTGAACCGCGCGGGCGGCGGATCCCCCGGCGCCTCCCGGAAAAGGGTCTCCAGCTCGCGCTCATCCATGCGTCTCCACCTCCTCACCCAGCACGTCCCGCAGCTTCGCCAGGCCACGCGCCGTCTGGCTCTTCACGTTGCCCTCGCTGCACCCGAGCACCCGTGCCACGCCGGGCACGTCGAGGCCCTCGAAGTACCGCAGGACCAGCACCGCGCGCTGCTTCGGCGGCACCTGTCGCAACCCGGCCAGCAGTTCCTCCCGGGTGGCCACGCGGTCGGCCAGCCCGTCGCCGTCCTGCGGCGGGTCGGGCAGGTCGGCGGACTGCCGTTCCCGCCGCCACGGCCGCCTCGACTCGTCGATGACGGCCCTGACCAGCGTCTTGCGCAGGTACGCGTCGGTCGCGGCGCGGTCACGGATCTTGCGCCAGCGCCGGTGCAGGGCGACGAACGCCGTCTGCGCGAGGTCGTCGGCGCGATGCCAGTCACCGCAGAGCATGTACGCGGTGCGACGCACGGAGTCCCGCTTCGCGGCGAAGTACTCCGTGAACTCCTGCTCCTCGCGGTGGTCCACGCGGTCGGTTCTCCGGTCGTGTGCGGTTGTCGGTGGGGAGACGGAACGGATGCCCTCCACGGTTGCACGCCCCGGGGCCGAGTTCACGCCCGCCGCACCCGTTGTGAGATCAACAATGCGTGTGATGTGATCGGACAGTGACCTTCTCGACTCCCATCGACTTCCGCTCCGACACCGTCACGCGGCCGGACGAAGCGATGCGTTCCGCGATGGCCGGAGCCGAGGTCGGCGACAACGTCATCGACACCGACCCGACGATAAGGAAGCTCGAGGAGAGAGCCGCCGAGACCCTGGGCATGCCGGCCGCCCTCTGGACGCCGAGCGGCACCATGGCCAACGTCGTCGCGCTGAGCCTGCACCTGCGCCGCGGCGACCGGTTCCTGGCCACGCAGGGCGCGCACGTGCTGGTCAACGAGCTCGGTTCGGCCGCGTGGCTCGCGGGCGGCATGCCGGAACCGCTGGCACACGACGCCGGGCCGGGGCGGCCGTCACCGCAGGCGGTTCGCACGGCCGCGGGCACCCGCACCGGGCCGTACTACGTCCTGCGCACCACGCTGCTCTGCCTGGAGAACACCCACAACGCGGCGGGCGGAGCCGTGACGCCGCCGGACGAGCACGCCCGGCTCGTCGCGACGGCGCGGGAGTGCGGCCTCGGCGTCCACCTCGACGGGGCGCGGCTGTGGCACGCCGCCGCCGCGCTCGACCTGCCGCCCGCCGCCCTCACCGTGGGGGCGGACTCCGTGTCCGCGTGCTTCAGCAAGGGCCTCGGCGCGCCGGTCGGCTCGGTCCTCGCGGGCAGCGAGGAGTTCGTCGAGGAGGCCAGGCGGATGCGCCAGATGCTCGGCGGCGGCGTCCGGCAGGGTGGGGTGCTCGCCGCCGCGTGCCTGCTCGCGCTCGACCGCGTCGGTGACCTCGCCGACGACCACGCCAAGGCCCGCACGCTCGCGGCCGGGCTGAGGGACCTCGGCTGGGAGGTCGCCGAACCGGAGACCAACATCGTGCTGGCGACCGTCCCGGACGTCACGCTCACCCTGGACTGGCTGAACGGCCTCGGGGTGCTGGTGCTGCCGATGGCGGGCAGGGTGCGCTTCGTGACGCACCGGGACCTCGCCCACTCCGACATCGAGGACGCGCTCGGGCGCATCAAGGCGGCGAGCCGGTGAGCGGGCACTGGGTGGTGTTCGACTACGGCGAGGTGATCTGCTCGCGCACCACGGCGATCCCCGGCCTCGCCGCCCGTCTCGGCGTGGCGGCCGAGGAGTTCGAGCCCGCGTACTGGCGGCACCGCGATGCCTACGACCGGGGTGCGAGCGACCTGGAGTACTGGCGCGCGATCGGGGACAGCGTCGGTGTCTCCGTCGACGAGAGCACCTCGGCGGACCTGACGGCGATGGACATCGCGGGCTGGTCGCGGGTCGAGCCGGCCACGCTCGCGGTGCTGGAGGGCCTCGCCGAGGCGGGCGCGGCCCTGGCGCTGCTGTCCAACGCGCCCGTGTCGTTCGCCCGGTTCGCGGAACGGCAGCCGTGGTCGCGGCACTTCCGGGAGCTGTTGTTCTCCGGCGACGCGGGGATCGCCAAGCCGGACAGGGAGATCTTCGATCTGCTCGTGGCCCGGCTCGGCGTGGATCCCGGTGACTGCTTCTTCCTCGACGATCGGCAGTCCAATGTGGACGCCGCGAGGGCGGCGGGCCTGCGCGCCGAACGCTGGCTCGGGCCTGGGCACCTTCCCGTACGGTGATCCCCGCCTGCTGGGCGACGTCAGGCGAGGCCGAGCAGGACGGCGTTGGCGACGGCGAGCACGCCCAGCGTGGCTGCCGGCGCCGTGAGCGCGGCGGGATCGCGCGCCCGCAGGTGGTAGGCCACCGCCCCGATCATCAGCAGCACCAACCCGACGGACGCGGCGAGCGCGAGCGGCCGGAACCAGAACCCGGCGATCAACCCGGCCACGGCGGCCAGTTCGAGTGCCCCGATCACGGGGTCGAGCCGTGGCGGCACGCCGAGGCGCGCGTCCGTCGCCCGGATCTGCCTCGCCCCGGCGATCCGCAGCCCGGCCGCACCGAGGAAGGCCACCGTCAACAGGAGCGACAGCACCCCGATGACGATCGACATCCCGCGTCGCTACGGACGGATCTGCTTGGTCTTGTTGCCGCCCTTGATGGCGCCGTAGGCCGCCGTGCCGAGGAACACCGCACCACCGATCACGGCGATCCAGAACACCGCCTTGACCAGGAATCCGACGATCGACCCGATGACCATGAACGCGACCCAGGCCAGCAGCAGGCCGCCGACGATCTTCCAGAACATGGCACTCCTTCGTTGCGCGTGAGCCCGAGTGAATGGCCTCCCGTCCAGGTTGGCACGCCTCCGGCCGCACCGGGGCTCACCCGGGCAACGTTCAGGGAGAATTCGGGGTTCCCCCGAGGGACGCTCAGCCCAGCCACTCGCCGAGCCGCCGCACCCCCTCGGCCACGTCCGCGCGGGCTCCCGCGAAGGAGAACCGGACGAACCGGCCACCATCGGCCGGGTCGAAGTCGATGCCCGGCGTGATCGCCACGCCCGTGTCCGCGAGCAGCCGCTGGCACCAGCTGAGGCTGTCGCCGGTGTGGTCGGAGACGTCGACGTAGGCGTAGAACGCGCCGTCCACCGGGGCCACCCTGGTGAGCCCGAGGTCGCGCAGCCCGGTCAGCAACAGGTCCCGGTTCTCCCGGTAGTGCGCCACGTGTCCGTCCAGCTCGGCGTAGGACTCCGGCGTGAACGCGGCGACGGCGGCCTGCTGGGACAGCGCGGGCGGGCAGATGTTGAAGTTGCCGGTCAGCACGTCGACCGCCCGGTGCAGCCGCTGTGGCACCAGCATCCAGCCGAGCCGCCAGCCGGTCATCGCGAAGTACTTCGAGAACGAGCCGAGCACGAGTGCCTCGGTGGTCGTCTGCCACGCGCAGCCGACGTCGGCCTCGTAGGAGATGCCGTGGTAGATCTCGTCGCTGATCAGCTGCACGCCGTGGGACGAGCACCAGCCCGCGATCGCGGCGAGCTCACCGGGCGGCAGCACGGTGCCGGTCGGGTTGCTGGGGCTGGCCACGATGAGGCCCTTGATGGGGCCCAGCTCGTCGAGCAGGTCGGTGGTCGGCTGGAACCGGGTCCGCTCGTCGGTGGCGAACTCCACCACCTCGCAACCGAGCGCGGCCAGCAGGTTGCGGTAGGCGGGGTAGCCGGGGCGCGCCATCGCCACCCGGTCGCCCGCCTCGAACGCGGAGAGGAAGGACAGCAGGAAACCGCCGGAGGAACCGGTGGTGACGATGACGTCCTGCGGGTCGACCTCCAGCGCGTAGCTGCGCTCGTAGTGCCCGGCGATGGCCTCGCGCAGTTCGGGGATACCAAGTTGCACGGTGTATCCGAGGTCGCCGTGCAGCGCCTTCTCGGCGGCCGCCAGCACCGGCCGTGGGGCGCCCGCCGTGGGCTGGCCCGCGCAGAGCGCGATCACGTCACCGTGACTGCGCCTGCGGGCCTGCGCGGCCGACAGCACCTCCATGACGTGGAACGGCGCCACGTCGGCGCGTGCCGACGGGCCGGGGAACGTGGCGAAGTCGACCATGCGCCTCAGCGTAGGCCCAGCCCCGGTCGTGAGTGAGAAACGTCGTTCTCACCACGTTTCTCACTCACGACTCAGTAGCCCTGGTAACCGCCGCCCGCCGCCATCGAGGCCAGGCCCGGGTGCCCCTCGAAGCCGCCGTAGCGATCGAACGTGTACCGGACCCCGGCGATGATGTTGTCCACCGGGTTGTAGATGTCGTCGTGGCCGGGCAGCTTGTAGGCCTCGAAGGTGGGGTCGATGCACTGCATCAGCCCCTTCGACGGCGTCCCCTTCGCGGCATTGCTGTCCCAGTTGTTGATGGCGTGGGGGTCTCCGCCGGACTCCTTCTCGATGATCGTCCAGATCTCGTCGATGTTCTCCTCGGTGACCGGGATGCCGTTCGCCCGCAGGATCCGGATCGCCTCGCGGATCCACTGGTCGACGTTGCCAGGCGGGGGGCCGCTCGTCGGCGGGCCACCGCTCGGGCCGAGCCCGCCGCCCCCGGACGCCCCGCCACCCGACGAACCACCCGACGCGCCGCCGCCGGACCCACCGCCGCCACCGCCGGAGTCGTGCTGGATGCCCCCGGTCGCGGCGACCCGCGATTCCGCCGAACCCGGTGGCTCCACCTGGGAGAAGCCTCCGCCGACCTCGGTCTTCATCAGCCGCTGCGCCCGCTTGATCGCGTCGTTCGCCTGCTGGAGCAGGTCGTCGACGCGCCGGGCGGCGTCCCGCGCCGTGCGCCGGTTGTCCTCGTCGGCGGCCGCGATGATCTCTCCCGCCGTTGGCGAAGGCGGCGTGTCCGCCGTGCCCTCGCGGAACGCGTTCATCCGGGCCTCGGCCGCGTCGGCCTGGCTCTGCGCCTCGGCGTTGCGGCGGTCGATCGCCGCGCGGGCGTCGTCCTTCGTGCTCTCGATCCGGCGCTTGAGGTTCGCCAGCGTCTGCTGCAGGCCGGTCAGTTCGGTCGCCACCTCGTCCAGTTTGTCCTTGACCTTGTTGCCCGCGGCGGCGACCCGGCCGACGTAGTCGAAGAACGCGTCGGCCGCCGGGCCGTCCCAGACCCCGCCGTCACGCAGCGGCGCGGCGGCGTTGGTGAGCGCGGCCGTGTGGTCGCCCGCGTTGCGGGATGCCTCGTCGAACTGCCGCGCCACATCCTGGATGGCACCGGGGTTCACCCGGTCGACCCGCGCCGCCTTCCGCTCCACCTCGGCCCATTCGGCCGGAACGCCCGCGCCCGTCATCAGACTTCCCGCAGCGTCAGGTTGTCCGCGGCCACGGCGTCGGCCTCACTCATCGCCCGCACCGCGTCCCGCAGCGCCGAGCTCGCCGCCGTCATCAGGTGGGTCGCGGCGTCGAATTCCGCCCGCATGCCCGAGGCGAAGGAGCCGATCGCGTCCGCCGCCTGTTCGGGGTCGTCCCGGTCCTCGACCTCCCCGAACGGGTTCTCCCCCTCGTGCCCGCGCAACCGGTCCCGCGCTGCGCGGAAGTCCTCCGCGATCCGGTCGACACCGGCCGCCGTGATGTTCATCGAGTCCGCGTCGTAGACGGGCACGGCCGCTTCACCCCTTCGCCCCTCGTGCCTGCTGCCGGTTCGACGTCGCTCGCCCCCGCGGCGGTTCCGCGATCACTGTACGGTCCGCGGGCCGCCGCCGCGCGGTTCAGACCTCGTCGAGCAGCTCCCAGACGCGCTGCGCGAGCAGCTGGTTGTCCGCGGGCGCGACGGTCAGCCAGTCGCGCCCGTCCGTACCCGGCCGCACCTCCACGAGGTACCGGCCCGCATCCGTGTCGTGGTAGGCCACCACCCGGCCCGCCCGGTGCAGCTGCCCGTCCCGGGTCGCCCGCTGCGCTCCGAACTGACCCCGCGCGAGCGAGCCCATCAGCATCCCGGCGAGTTCCTGCGCCTGCCACAACTCCACGCCACGGTCCTCGAGCGCGATGACGAGCGCCTTGGCGTCCCCGTGCGCCTCGGCGTCGGCCTCGGTCGCGAGGTCGTGCGGCACGCTCACCGACCGCCCGACCCCCGCCGCGACCTGGCCCGCCACCGACACCGCCGACTCGGCGAGCGCGGTGTCCCGCGCCGGGATCAACCACACCTCCTCGCCGTCGAGCACGCCGAGCAGCGCCTGGCCGCCCGTGCTCGCGGCCAGCCCGGAGATCTGCCGGTCCGTCCACACCCACAGGTCGACGCCGACCCTGGGGTGGGCGAGCAGGTTGAGCATGTCGACGAGCTCGCCGGACGCCTTGCGCCCTCTCGCGAGCCCCCGGTGCGCGAGCGACTCCCATGCCTGCCCCACCAGCTCGGCCCGCTCGCGGTGGGTGACGCCGGGGCTCGGCACGTCGAGCGCGACGTGCCTGCGCGGCAGCCGCTCCGCCTCCCAGAGCATGTCGAACTCGAGCCGGGACAGCACCACGCTGCCCGCCGTGGATCCGGTCACCGGCGCCCTTCCACGCCGTCGTCGCCGATGACGTCCGGCGAGACCAGCCGCTCGTCGGTGAACAGGTCGTTGTCGTCGACCCCGAAGCGGCGGACGTGGTCGCCGTCGCCCTGCCCGGCTGCCTTCTCCAGCAGCCCGCCCTGCTGCGGCCCGCGGCGCGGGCTGAGCCGCTCGGAGTTGCGCTGCGCCCTCGCCTCCTCCTCGGGCAGCTCCCCCATGGGCAGCTGGTGCGGCGAGCGGGCGGCACCCGGCGCGCTGCGGCCCACGCCGCGGCCCCTGCGCTCGCCGTCCCCGCTGAGCGCACCGGCGACCCCGCCGGCGCCCAGTGCGGCCGCACCCGCCCCGATGTCGTTGGCGGTCAGACCGCCCCGGGGCGAGGTGGCGAAGGAGCCACCGCCGGTGCCCGTGCCGGGTGGCACCGGCTGGGGCGCCGCTCCCGAGGACCGGCCCTTGGCCAGGTGCTGCTCGGGAGAGTTGTCGCCGGGCGCACCGGCGCCCGGGACACCGACCTTGCCGACCATGCCCGCGGCGGGCGGCACCGCCGTGCCGCCGGGGGCACCCGAGCCGGGCGCACCGGGCGGGGCGACCTTCCCCGGAACGCCGCCGAGCCGGGGGCCGCCGGTTCCGGATCCAGCTCCGGAACCGGAACCAGGGCCCGGGCCGGTGGGTGAGCCTGGCGTGCCGCCGGACGTGCCGGGTGCCGCGGGAGGTGCGGTCCCGGCCCCGGGCCGGTGGCCCGCGGCCGGGTCGCTCTGCCCGCCGGAGCGTGACGCGCCGGCGAAACCGCCGGAGGGGCCTCCTCCGGTGGCGGTGCCTCCCGGCGCGGATGACGTGCCGGTGACGCCGCTCGGCGCCGTGCGTTCGGGGGCCGGGACGGCGCTGCCCGTGCCCGCGGCGGGTGCGCTCGGCGCGGGTGCCGGTGCGATCGGAGCGGGTGCGGCGCTCGCGACAGGAGCGGGCCCGGCGGCCGCCGGTGGCGCTACGGGGCCCGGGCTCGGAGCGGACGCGGGGGAGGCGGTGGGCGCCTGCGCACTGGTGGTGCCCGCGGCGATCGTGACGTCGCCCGGTCCGCCGCCCGCGTCGACGACCTCGGGCAGCCGGGGCGCCATCGTGGCCCGCAGGGCCTGTGGCGGGCCGAGCTCCTCGGTGCCGGACAGGTTCTCGCCGGAGTCCCTGGCATAGGAGTCGAGGGCCTCGACCGCCTGCTGCTTGGCCTCCATCGCGGCGGCGACCTTCCTGGCGTGGTCGGTCTCGAAGCCGAGCAGGCCGAGCACCGAGTCGGCGGCGTCGTAGCCGCCCGCACCGGCACGCAGGGTCTGCGGGTCCGGCAGCTTGTGCAGGGTGCGGTTGAACGCCTCGCCCTGCGCGAAGATCAACTGTGCGGCGGCCAGCACCTTGTCGTTGGCGTCCCGGGAGAACCGCGCGTGCTCGGTCAGCGCGGCGCCCGCCTGCTCGGCGGCCTCGCTCTGCCACTCGACACCGAGCTTGGCCAGCTCCTCGCGCAGGGTCTCGTCGGTCTCGGAGAGGGAGGTGGCGACGGCCTTGAGCGCGTCGACAGCGTCACCGATGCCGGACGCGCCTGGTCCGGCGCGGAACCGCTCGATCTCGTCGGCGAGCATGTTCTCGGTGTAACCGGTGAAGCGGTGCTCGCGGATCCGCTCGGCGAGAGCGGGGATGTCGAGGTTGTCCATTCCGGGTCCTTACCTCGTCTTCTGCAGGGTCCGCACGGCGAGTGTGGCCGCCTTCGTCGACAGGTCGCACAGCTGCCGCTGGCCGAACGCGTCCGGCGTGACCGGGTAGAGCTGGGTGCGCAGCGTCTGCCCCTCCGCGACGCCGACGAACGTCTCGCAGTCGCTCGGCGGCGCCGAGGGCGCGTAGCGGGTCAGTGCCGGGAAGCCCTCGACCTCGGTCGGCTCGGTGGTGAGGCCGGTGTTCGCGCGGTCGCCGTCGAGCCACGCGCGCACATCGGCCGTGGTGATGACCTCGACGTAGTAGCTGTGATACGGCTCGGTGCGGTCGACCTCGAGAGCGCAGGTCGGTCCGTCCCGCTGTTCGGCCGCGCGCCGCGGCTCGCCGGAGACGCCGAGCTCGTCCAGCTGTGCCGCGGTGAACAGCGAACACGGATCGGTGCCGGCCAGCGACAGCTCGTGGGGCCGCTCGGGCAGCCCGGCGGGGGCGGGCGAGGCGGCGGGGTCGGCACCAGCCCGGCCGTGCTGGACGGCGGTGCACGCCGTCAGCAGGAGCGCGGCGCACGCGAGCACGGCGTGCTCAGCTCTCGCCGACACGCCGGTCCCCGAAGCTCTCCGCCTTCTCCCGGTCGCTGAACTCGTAGCGTTCACTGGCCTCGCGCAGCTGCTCGGCGAGGTCGCGCAACCCGCGCACGTAGGCGCGGACGCGGTGCTCGTAGGAGTTCTCGCCGCCGGAGACGACGTGGTTCCAGCCTTCGATGGCGTGGGTGGAGACGATGTCGGAGGCGGGCGCCTGGATGCGGAGCGCGGCGAGGTGACCCGCGATCTTCTCCTCGAGCAGCCCGGCCTGTTCGTCGATGACGCGGGCGACCTCGAGGATGTTGTCGGGGGAGACCTGGATGTCCCTGGCACTCGGCACTCCGGGGACGCTCCCGGCGAGGTCGGTGTTGCCTGACATGCGCGCACCCCCTGCTACGGTCGGTAGCCAGCCGCTCTCCCTGGGCAGGTTACCAACGTCGGTGTGACGGTGACCTGAAGTTCGACGAACTCGGCGGACGGCCGGTTCCCGCGCGCCCGGCGGACGTCAGGCGTGCGCGGGGATCGCGATCTCGCCGCGGACGGCGCGCAGCGCGATGTCGGTGCGGTGGTGCGCACCGGGCAGGTGCACCCTGGCGACGCGCTCGTAAGCCTGCTCGCGAGCCGCGGCCAGGTCGTCGCCGGTGCCGACCACCGACAGCACCCGGCCGCCGCTGGACACGACCGCGCCGTCCTCGCGCCGCCGGGTGCCCGCGTGCAGGACGCCCTCGGCCTCGCTCCCGGTGATCACATCGCCGGTACGGGGAACGCCGGGGTAGTTGTTGGCGGCGAGCACGACGGTGACGGCGGCGCCTTCCGCCCATTCCAGCGGCGGCTGCCCGGCGAGCGTCCCGGTGGCGGTGGCGTGCAGCAGCCGGGCCAGCGGTGTGCGCAGCAGGGCGAGCACGGCCTGGGTCTCCGGGTCGCCGAAGCGGCAGTTGAACTCGATCACCTGGGGCCCCTCCGCGGTGAGCGCGAGCCCGGCGTAGAGCAGACCGGAGAACGGGGTGTCGCGGGCGGCCAGCTCGTCGACGACGGGCTGGACGATGCGGGTGACGACCTCGTCGACGAGGCTCGCGGGGGCCCACGGCAGCGGCGCGTAGGCGCCCATGCCGCCGGTGTTGGGGCCGGCGTCGCCGTCGCCGACGCGCTTGAAGTCCTGCGCGGGCAGCAGCGGGACGACGGTGCGGCCGTCGACCAGGCAGAACAGCGACGCCTCCGGACCGTCGAGGTAGGACTCGAGCACGACCGGGTGGCCGCCGTCGAGCAGGGTGAGCGCGTGCTTGCGCGCGTGGTCGACGTCGGTGGTGACCACGACTCCCTTGCCTGCCGCGAGGCCGTCGTCCTTGACCACCCAGGTGGGGCCGAAGCGCTGGAGCGCCGCGTCGAGACGCGCGGGGTTGTCCACGACCTCGCTGCGGGCGGTCGGGACGTTCGCGGCGGCCATGACGTCCTTGGCGAACGCCTTGGAACCCTCGATGCGGGCGGCCGCGGCGGACGGCCCGAAGCACGGGATGCCCGCCCCGCGCACGGCGTCGGCGGCACCGGCGACCAGTGGTGCCTCGGGGCCGACGACCACGAGGTCGGCCTTCCACTCCCTGGCGAGCTCGGCCACCCCGGCCGGCTCGGACATGTCGCCGCCGAGCGTCTCGGCTACCGCGGCGGTACCGGCGTTGCCGGGCGCGCAGCCGAGCGCCGTGACCGCCGGGTCGTGGGAGGCGGCGAGAACGAGGGCATGCTCTCGGGCACCGGAACCGATTACCAGGACGCGCACGGCTCCACAGCGTAGCCGCGCCCGATCCGGCCGGGCGCCCTCCCCTGCCGTTCACGTGCCCGTTCCCTGTCCGCCGCACCCCCTTCGCCACGCGGCAGCCACGGCGGGCGAGGGTGTGCCCGGATCCCGACGATTCGCGAGAGAGGGCACGGATGATGCGAGAGCGCTGGAGAACGCGGGCCTGGACGAGGGCGGCGCTGGCCCTGTCCGGACTGGCCGTGGTCGGCGTCACGAGCGTGGTGGTGATGCCCGCGGCGGCCACGACGGAGCCCGCGCGGACCGCGTTCGGCCACCTGCGGGGCCCGGACGGGCCCGTCGTCGTCGGCCACCGGGGCGCCTCCGGGTACCGGCCCGAGCACACGCTCGCCTCGTACGAGCTGGCGGCGCGCATGGGCGCCGACTACATCGAGCCCGACCTGGTGACGACGAAGGACGGTGTGCTGGTGGCCCGGCACGAGCCGGAGATCGGCGGCACGACCGATGTCGCCGACCACCCCGAGTTCGCCGACCGCAAGACCACGAAGACGGTCGACGGCGAGGAGGTCACCGGCTGGTTCGCCGAGGACTTCACGCTGGCCGAGCTGAAGACGCTGCGGGCGAAGGAGCGCATCCCGCAGTTGCGGCAGGAGAACACGATCCACGACGGCCGCTACGAGATCCCGACGCTGCAGGAGATCATCGACCTGGCTCGCCGGCTGTCGCGCGAGCTGCACCGGACGGTCGGGATCTACCCGGAGACGAAGCACCCGACGTACTTCCAGCGGCAGGGTCTGCCGCTGGAGCCCGCGCTGGTGCGCACGCTGCAGCGGAACGGCCTGAACCGGCCCGGCGCGAAGGTGTACGTCCAGTCGTTCGAGGTCGCCAACCTCAAGCAGCTGGACCGCCGGCTGCGGGTGCCGCTGGTGCAGCTCATCGGCGGGTCCGGTGCGCCGTACGACTTCGTGGCGAACGGCGACCCGCGTACCTACGACGATCTGGTGACACCGGAGGGGCTCGCGGAGATCGCGACGTACGCGGACGGCATCGGCCCGGACAAGAACCGGATCATCCCCCGGGACGCGGACGGCTTCCTCGGCGAGCCGACGTCACTGGTGGCCGACGCGCACGAGCAGCGGCTCGTGGTGCACCCCTACACGTTCCGCGCGGAGAACGCGTTCCTGCCCGCCGAGTTCCGCTCGTCGGCCGACCCGGCCGCGTACGGCGACATCTTCGCTGAGTACGAGGCGTTCCTGGCGACGGGCATCGACGGTGTGTTCGCCGATCATCCGGACCTCGCCGTGGCGGCCTTCGCGGAGCGGTGACCGATCGCCCCGGGCCTCGTGAGTGTCTTGCAGCTCACGAGCCCGGGGCGCACCCGGCTCGCTCGTAGACGTCGATCTTGTGCCGGATGAGCCGCTGGTGCTCGCGCAGCCGCGCGATCTGTTCCGAGACGCGGCGGTCGTGTTCGCGCAGCACGGCGAGCCGTTCCCGGCGCCGCTCCTCGCCCGCCCGCAGGAGCTGCACGAAGCGCAGCATGTCCGCGATCGGCATCCCGGTGTCCCGCAGGCAGCGCAGCAGCCGCAGCAGGTTGAGGTTGTCGTCGCTGAACCGCCGCCTGCCGCCCGCCGTGCGGCCGACGTCGGGCAGCAGGCCGATCTTCTCGTAGTAGCGCAGCGTGTCGATGCTGAAGCCGGTCTCTTCGCTGACCTGCGCGGGCGAGTAGAAGCTCACGAAGCCAGCGTCGCACCTGGAGTACGCTCCAGGTCAAGCTCCGGGTTCGCACCACGCGGGCCCGCGGCCAGGGCGGCCCCGGGTGGTGATCCGCATCCCGGCCACGCCGATCTCGCGCACCTGCAGTGAACCGCAGGCGCAGCGCGTCCAGACCGTCTCACCCACCACGGTGCGATGCCGGGAGAGGACGGCGAACGGATCGGCGTCGGGCCAGCCACAGAACGGGCACTCGGTCATGCCTCCAGCGTGGAACGCCCTACCGTGCAGGTCCAGGTTGGATATCTGCATGGAACAGTGAAGAATTGACTACATGATCGACCTGCGTCGGCTCGGCGTGCTGCGTGCCGTGGCGCACTACGGCACCGTCACCGCGGCCGCCCGCGCGCTGCACCTGACGCCGTCGGCCGCTTCGCAGCAGATCCGGCAGCTCGGCCGCGAACTCGACGTCACCCTCCTCGAACCACACGGCCGCAACGTCCGGCTCACCGCGGCCGCCCGCACCCTGCTCGGGCACGCGGACGAGATCGAGGCACGCTGGCAGCAGGCCGAGGCCGAACTCAGCGCGAGCGGCGACGAACCAGCGGGCGAGCTGCGCATGGTGGGGTTCCCCACCGCGATGTGCCGGTTCCTCGGACCGGTCGCCGCACGCCTCACCACCCGCCACCCCCGGCTCTCCGTCCGCGTGCGCGAGGCCACCACCGCCGAGTCGTTCGACCTGCTCTTCAGCGGCGACGCCGATCTGGCCGTGATCGAGGCCGTACCGGGCAACCCCGCGGCCGGTGATCCGCGGTTCGACCAGCGGCCATTGCTGGACGACCCGTTCGACCTGCTGGTCTCCGCAGGCCACCGGCTCGCCGGGCGGCGGACCATCGAGCTGCCCGAGGTCGCGGGCGACCCGTGGATCATCGGGGTGCCGTCGGACCCGGCCAGGGCGCACGTGCTCGCGGCGTGCTCGGCGGCCGGGTTCAGCCCCAACATCGCGCACGAGGCCGCCGACTCGAGCCTGGTGGCCACACTCGTCGACCTCGGCCTCGGCGTGGCCCTCTTCCCCCGGCTCGCGCAGCTGTTCCCGGATCTCGATGTCCGCCGGATCGCCATCAGCGACACCGCACCGTCGCGCAAGTTCCTCACCTGCACGCGCCGCGGCGCCCGTGCCGCGCCCGCAATCGCCGCCGCCGTGACGGCCCTGGACGCCCTCGTGCGCTAGGTCCGGTGGGATATGTGGTGATCCGGACCAGTGGCACGGCAGCGCGGCGGTCTGACGTGTTGCGCGTACGCGGGGTCGCTGTGGCCCCTGATCACGCATGGCCGCGTGGCGTAATGCGCTGAGCGATGCCTCCGCACCACGTTGGCATCGCAGGCAATTCGTCGAACCCGACGGGGCTGAGACACGGAGACGCTGTGACGTCGCTGGTCCGCGGTTCGCCGCGCGAGCGGGTGCGCTTCCTCGACAGGATCTCTGCCGGTGGCAGATACGAACTGTCCGGCGGCGACGCCGAGACGGCCGAGTTCTTCGCCAAGATCGCGGAGGCATTCGGGTACGCGCCGATGACCCGGACGCAAGGCAACACGTTCACGTTGGTTGACGGGGCCAGAAAGCCTCTCCGCACAGCGCTGGCGACAACGCGGCGTCCCGCCACGAACACGACGAGGGCGGTGCCGAAGTCGATCGGAGCCATTCCCCGAGCACGGCGATGTGGGGCCGAACTCCGGTGGGCGGCCACCAACCTCGGATTCCTCGCGCCCAGCCAGGACAAGCCCGCCGTTTTTGACCGGGACCCTAGAGGAAGTCGTGGCGGACGATCGTCTGCTCGCGGCCGGGACCCACGCCGACGGCGGAGACGCGCGCCCCGGCGAGCTCCTCGATCCGCTCGACGTACGCCTTCGCGTTGGCGGGCAGCTCCGCGAACGAGCGGCACTGGCTGATGTCCTCCCACCAGCCGGGCATCTCCTCGTAGATCGGCACGGCGTGGTGCACGTCGGTCTGGGTCATCGGCATGTCCTCGGTGCGGAAGCCGTCCACCTCGTACGCCACGCACACCGGCACCTTCTCCAGTCCGGACAGGACGTCGAGCTTGGTCAGGAAGTAGTCGGTGATGCCGTTGACGCGCACGGCGTAGCGGGCGATCACCGCGTCGAACCAGCCGGTGCGCCGGGACCGGCCGGTGGTGACCCCGAACTCGCCGCCGGACTTCCGCAGGTTCTCGCCCGCCTCGTCGGTGAGCTCGGTGGGGAACGGCCCCGAGCCCACCCGCGTCGTGTAGGCCTTGAGGATGCCCAGGACCGTCGTGATGCGGCCGGGCCCGATGCCGGACCCGGCGCTCGCGCCGCCGGAGGTGGGGTTCGACGACGTCACGAACGGGTAGGTGCCGTGGTCGACGTCGAGCAGGGTGCCCTGCGAGCCCTCCAGCAGCACGGTCTCGCCGCGCTCCAGGGCCTTGTTCAGCTCCAGCCGCGTGTCGGCGATCCGGTGGGCGAACTTCTCTCCCTGCTCCAGCACGGTGTCGGCGACCTCGCCCGGGTCGAGCGCCTTGCGGTTGTAGACCTTCACCAGCACCTGGTTCTTGAACTCCAGGGCGGCCTCGACCTTCTGCCGCAGGATCTTCTCGTCGAGCAGGTCCTGGACGCGCACCCCGACCCGGGCGATCTTGTCCTGGTAGCAGGGGCCGATCCCGCGTCCGGTGGTGCCGATCTTCTTCGCGCCGAGGTAACGCTCGGTGACCTTATCGATCGCCACGTGATAGGGCATGATCAGGTGCGCGTCGGCGGAGAGGAGCAGCCGGTTGGTGTCGATGCCCCGCGCCTCCAGGCCGGAGAGCTCGTCGAGCAGGACGGCGGGGTCGACGACGACACCGTTGCCGATCACGTTGGTCACACCGGGGGTGAGGATGCCGGACGGGATGAGGTGCAGGGCGAAGTCCTGGCCGTCGGGCAGCACGACGGTGTGTCCCGCGTTGTTGCCGCCCTGGTACCGGACCACCCACTGAACCCGGTCACCGAGCAGGTCGGTGGCCTTGCCCTTGCCTTCGTCCCCCCACTGGGCACCGATGAGCACGATGGCCGGCATGTGACACTCCTGTTGATCGGGTGAGGTGTATGGCGCTGGTGAATGCCGGTGCATGAGCGTACAGCGGCGAACGGGAGGGAACGCGGGTGCGTGGACCGGTGCTGGCCTGCGGGAGGATCGCGGGGGCGTTGCCCTTCGAGGGTGTCGAGGTGGAGCACCTGCCCGAGCGGCCGGGCAGGGCGGAGGTCGATCCGCTGCTCGGCCCCGAGTTGCTGGTGGTCGCGGGCACGGACGCCGACCTGGCGGCCGTCACGCTGCGGTTGCTGCGCAAGGAGCTGCTCGGCGCGACGGAGGTGGGGTTCGTGCCCACGGATCCCGGCTCGGCGGTCGCCCGGCGCTGGGCGCTGCCCACCGATCCGCGGACGGCACTCGACCTGGCGCTGAACGGTGCGGCGCGGCCGGTGCCGCTGGTGCGCGACGACGCGGGCGGGGTGCTGGTCGGCCGCGGCGAGCTGGCCCCGGTGCGGGGGGTCGTCTACTGCGACGAGCACCTCGCGCTGCGCGGAGAGGCCCGCTCGATCGTGGTGGAGCCGGACCGGGGCGACGGTCCGGGACTCGAGGTCACGGTGACGCGCGGTCGCCTGCTCAGGCGCAGGGAGCGGTTCCGGTGCCGCGCGGTGCAGTTCGGCTGCCGGCCGGTGACACCGGAGTCGGACGGCGTGCCCTACCCGAGGGCGATGGAGCGCTGGACGTGGTACCGGCACACCGAAGATGTGCTCCTGATCCGGCCAGCTTGAACACCGTCCGCATGCAGTTAACTCTTTAGTGTTGTCATGGCCACCTGCGTGGGTCAGAGTCGGAAAGTCCCCAACCTGCCCGCAGGGAGGCCATCGTGTCCGTCCTGTCCGTCCCCCGCTGCCTGACCGCACTCGGCGCCGTCGGCGTCCTGACCCTCACCCTGACCGGCACGGCCACCGCGGCGCCGCCCGGCATTCCCAGCGAGTCCACCGCTCGCGCGCAGCTCGCCGCCCTCACCGTGGCCGCCGACGGATCGATGGCCGGTTACGACCGCGACCTCTTCCCGCACTGGAGCAACCAGGGGAACAACTGCAACACCCGCGAGGTGGTGCTGAAGCGGGACGGCTCAGGGGTGACGAGTGGCTCCGACTGCTACCCCGACACCGGCAGCTGGTACAGCCCCTACGACGGCGCGACCTGGTACCAGGCCTCCGATGTGGACATCGATCACGTGGTCCCGCTCGCCGAGGCGTGGCGCACCGGAGCCGCCCGGTGGACCACCAGCAAGCGGCAGGCCTTCGCCAACGATCTCGACTCGCCGCAGCTGATCGCGGTGACGGACAACGTCAACCAGGAGAAGGGCGACGACGGCCCGGAGGAGTGGCAGCCGCCGCGGACGGCCTACCGGTGCACCTACGCGAAGATGTGGATCTCCGTGAAGCACGAGTACCGCCTCACCGCCACGGGTGCCGAGAAGTCGGCGCTGTCGGGCATGCTCGACCGCTGCTGACCGCTGGTGAGTGAAGAACGTGGTTTCGCACCACGTTCTTCACTCATCCGTGCGGCTCAGCCGGCCAGGCCGGTGGCCTCGGCGGCGGCCGGGTCGGAGTCGGCGATGAACTGCCTGCAGCGCTCGTACTCCTCGGTCTCGCCGACGCGCCCCGCGGCCTTGGCCAGCGCGGCTAGTGCCCGGAGGAAGCCCTGGTTCGGCCGGTGCTCCCAGGGCACCGGGCCGAACCCCTTCCAGCCGGCACGGCGGAGTTGGTCGAGTCCCCGGTGGTAGCCGGTGCGGGCGTAGGCGTAGGCCGCGACGACCTCGTCGGCGTCCAGCGCACGCTCGGCCAGCGCCGCCCATGCCTCGCTGAAGTCGGGATGCTCGGCGGCGACCTCCGCCGGGTCGGTGCCCGCGTCCATCGCGGCCTGGGCGTCCGGCCGGTCGGGCAGCCGCGTGGGGTCGGGGCCGAGCAGGTTCGCGTGCGTCATGGCCGCCTTTCTGCGGGTTGGCTCAGAGGAAGATGGTCACCACCATGCCCCCGCCCGCCAGCAACATGGCGACGACGAGGACGGCGGCGACGAGTCGTTTGGACATCATGGACAACCAGCTTGCCCTACTCCGTTCGGCTCACCCGACCGTGGCATCCGGTGCACGGCACCGCACCCGGATGCCACCGTCGGGAGCCGTGTGTCATCAGAGCTTCTGGCCTGCCGACTTCAGCGCCTCGGCCGCCTCGACGACGCGCGTGGCCATCGAGGCCTCGGCGGCCTTCATGTAGCTGCGCGGGTCGTAGACCTTCTTGTTCCCGACCTCGCCGTCGATCTTCAGCACGCCGTCGTAGTTCTTGAACATGTGGTCGGCGATCGGCCTGGTGAACGCGTACTGCGTGTCGGTGTCGACGTTCATCTTCACCACGCCGTACGACACGGCCTCGTGGATCTCCTCCAGCAGCGAGCCCGAGCCGCCGTGGAAGACGAGCTCGAAGGGCTTGGCGCCCTCGGCGAGACCCAGCTTCTCGGCCGCGACCCGCTGGCCCCGCTTGAGCACGTCCGGGCGGAGCTGGACGGCACCCGGCTTGTAGGAGCCGTGCACGTTGCCGAACGTGGCCGCGAGCAGGTAACGGCCCTTCTCGCCGGCACCCAGCGCGTCGACGGTCTTCAGGAAGTCGCCCTCGGCGGTGTACAGCTTCTCGTTGATCTCGTTGGAGACGCCGTCCTCCTCGCCGCCGACCACGCCGATCTCGACCTCGAGAATGATCTTCGCGGCGGCCGCGCGGTCCAGCAGGTCGGCCGCGATCTTGAGGTTCTCGTCGAGGTCGATCGCCGAGCCGTCCCACATGTGGGACTGGAACAGCGGGTTCTCGCCGCGCTGTACCCGCTCCCTGGACACCTCCAGCAGCGGGTTGACGAAGCCGTCGAGCTTGTCCTTCGGGCAGTGGTCGGTGTGCAGCGCGATGTTGACGGGGTACTTCGCCGCGACGACGTGCGCGAACTCGGCGAGCGCCGTGGCGCCCGTGACCATGTCCTTGACCTTCTGCCCCGAGGCGAACTCGGCGCCACCGGTGGAGAACTGGATGATCCCGTCGCTCTCCGCCTCGGCGAAGCCGCGCAGCGCCGCGTTCAGGGTCTCCGACGAGGTCACGTTGATGGCCGGGTACGCGAACTCGTTCGCCTTGGCCCGGTCCAGCATCTCCGCGTAGACCTCGGGTGTGGCGATGGGCATCGTTGTCCTCCTCGGCTGACGGTGCTTCCCACCCGATCCTACGAGGATCGGAAGAACGCGTCGGCCAACGCCCGGTAGACCGGTAGTGGCTCGTCGTCGGACGACAGTGCCTGGATGCAGACGTGGTCCGCTCCGGCCTCCAGGTGCGCGGCGACGCCGCGGGCGACGGTGGCCGCGTCTCCGTGCACGGCGAGCGCGTCGATCAGCCGGTCGCTGCCGCCGCCGTCGATGTCCTCCTCGGTCCAGCCGAGCCGCCGCAGGTTCTTCCGGTAGTTGCTGAGCTGCAGATACGGCGTGTGCACCGCGGGCCTGGCGATCTCGCGGGCCCGCTCGGGGTCGGTCTCCAGCACCACCTTCTGTTCGGGCGCGAGCAGCGGTCCGGTGCCGAGGATGCCCCTGGCCTGCCGGGTGTGCTCGGGCGTGGTCAGGTACGGATGCGCGCCCACCGTGCGGTCCCTGGCCAGCTCCAGCACCTTCGGGCCGAGCGCGGCGAGCATGCGGTCCTCCCGCGCGACGCCCCCGCGGTCGAGCTCGTCGAGGTAGGACACGAGCGTGTCGTACGGCTTGTGGTACTCCTGCGTGGCCTCCGGATGCCCGACGCCGACGCCGAGCAGGAACCGCCCGGGATACGTGGTCGCCAGTCGCTGGTACGAACGGGCGACCGTCTCCGCGTCGGCGGTCCAGACGTTGACGATCCCGGTGGCGACGACGATCCGGCTCGTCGCGTTGAGCAGGGTCTCCGCCAGTTCGAGGTCGGCGGGCGGGGAGCCGCCGATCCAGATCGCGCCGTAGCCGAGTTCCTCCACCTCGGCGGCCAGGTGGGGGTTGAGGCCGTCGGCCCGCCGCCAGATTCCGATCTTGCCCAGATTCACCGTCATGTCTGTGGCAACAGTCCTCGCGCGGCGTGGCATTCCCGTCACTACTTGTCAGTAGCCTACTGAAAGTAAGTTGAGGTACGGTTCCGGGGAGACACAGCGATGGAGGCACCAATGGCGTTCCTGACCGGCTCGGGAGTGAAGGGCAAGGTCGTGCTCATCACGGGCGCGGCCCGGGGCATCGGCGCGGGGCTCGCGGAACGGCTCGCGGCGGACGGCGCGAAGGTGGCGCTCGTCGGCCTCGAACCCGAGGAGCAGCGGAAGGTGGCGGACCGCATCGGCGCGGCCGCGCGGTCCTGGTCGGCCGACGTCACCAGCTGGACGGACCTGGAACGGGCCACCGCCGAGATCGTCGAGCACTTCGGCGGGATCGACATCGTCGTGGCGAACGCCGGGATAGCGACCACGGGCTTCGTCCGGTCGGTGGACCCCGCGGCGTTCGAGAAGGTGATCGAGGTCGACCTGCTCGGCGTGTGGCGCACCTTCCGCGTCACGTTGCCGCACGTCATCGAGCGCAGGGGCTACCTGCTGGCCATCTCCTCGCTGGCGGCCATCACCCACGCTCCTGGCATGGCCAACTACGCGGCCGCCAAGGCGGGTGTCGAGGCGTTCTGCAACAGCCTCCGCGCGGAGGTCGCCCACCTCGGCGTGCGGGTCGGGGTGGCGCACCCGACCTGGATCCGGACCGACCTGGTCTCCAGCGCCGACGCCCATCCCGTGTTCGGCAGGCTGCGCAGCGGGATGCCCGGCCTGATCGGCAAGACCTACCCGCTGGAGACCGCTCTCGACGACCTGGAGGCGGGCATCAGGAAGCGGGCCAGGACGATCCACGTCCCGCGCTGGGTCGGGGCGCTCAAGCTCATCCGTTCGTTCCTGCCACCGATCGTCGAGCTCGGCGCCCGGTCCCGGGTGCCGGCCGCCGACCGCGCGGCGCTGGAGGACATCGCCGCGCGCGGCGCGCGGGAGTCGTCGATCACCGGGCACGGCGGCCGCGCGGCGAACAAGCTCTAGCACCTCTCCGATCGGGCTGGGGCCACCGCCGGTCGGGACGGTGTGCGCACCGTCACATCGGCTCTATCGTCGGGGCCGTGCACCACTTCAGCGTCCGTTTCGCCCCCGCGGGGTCGGCGTACCGTTGCGCCGATCGGCGCGGGCGGGCGGCCGCCTGCCCGCCCCACGTCGCCAGGTGCCACGCGCCGGACATCGTCACCGGCCCCGGTTGCCTGGACGGCGCCGCCCGTATCCGAAGGACCAGCACGAGCGGCGTGCGCAGCCCTTGTCCGCACGGACAACACCGGGGGGCCAACGGTGTCGGATCGGACAAATGCACTGTGCATGACGGCACCTACGATCCTCGGAACCACCGAACCTGCCGGCGGTCGCGCCGCCGACGTCTCGACTGTCTCGACGACCGGTCACGTCGAGCGCAGGTGACCCCGCCCACCGAGGAGTCCCCGTGTTCGAGATCAGCACACCGATCCTGGCGACCTTCGCCCTGTACCTGATCGTCATGATCGTCATCGGGGTGTGGGTGTACCGGCGCACCAGCACCCTCGCCGACTTCGCACTCGGCGGCCGCAGCCTCAACGCCCCCACAGCGGCCCTCTCGGCGCAGGCCAGCGACATGTCCGGGTGGTTGCTGCTCGGCCTGCCCGGAGCCGTGTACGCGCAGGGTGTCGGAGCCACCTGGATCGCGATCGGGCTCGCCGCGGGCACCTACCTCAACTGGCTGTTCGTCGCTCCCCGGCTGCGCACCTACACCGAGCGGGCGAGCGACGCGGTGAGCCTGTCGGCCTATCTCGAAAGCCGGTTCGAGGACCGGACGCGGCTGCTGCGGCTGGTCTCCGCGGTGGTGATCGTCGTCTTCTTCACCACGTATGTCGCGAGTGGACTCGTCGCGGGCGGCGTGCTGTTCGAGGAGGTGTTCGGCGTCGACTCGACGCTGGCGATCACGGTGGCGGTCGCGGTGATCGTGGTGTACGCCTTCCTCGGCGGGTTCCTCGCGGTGAGCTTCACCGACGTGGTGCAGGGCACGATGATGTTCCTCGCCCTGCTCGCGCTCCCGCTGGTGGGAATCGGCCTGCTCGGTGGCTTCGCAGCGCTGCGGAACGCGCTCACCGGGGAGTCGCCCGCGTTGCTGGACATGGGCAGGGAGGCGAGCTTCTCCGGCGGCAGCTGGACCGGTGGTGAGGGGATCGGTTTCGTCGCGGTGGTCTCGCTGCTGGCCTGGGGGCTCGGCTACTTCGGCCAGCCGCACATCCTGGCGCGGTTCATGGGGATCCGCAGCGTGCGGCACATCCCGACCGCGCGCCGGATCAGCACGAGCTGGGTGGTCCTGACCCTGGCCGGTGCGTCGCTGGTCGGGCTGGTCGGCATCGGCCTGCTGGACCAGCCGCTGGACAACCCGGAGACGGTGTTCATCGCGCTGGCGCAGGAGCTGCTGAACCCGTGGGTAGCCGGGGTGCTGCTCGCCGCGGTGCTGGCCGCGATCATGTCCACCGCGGACAGCCAGCTCATCGTGGCTTCCACCGCGCTCACCGAGGACTTCTACCGCGCGTTCGTCAACCGGACCGCATCGGACCGCGTCCTGGTGTGGGTCGGCAGGGCGACCGTGATCGCGGTGGCGGTCGCCGCGTACGTCATCGCGCTCGGCGGCGGCGCGGTGCTGGACATCGTCGCGTACGCGTGGGCGGGCTTCGGCGCCGCGTTCGGTCCCGTCATCCTGCTCTCGCTGTTCTGGCCGGGGATGACGTGGGCGGGTGCGCTCGCCGGCATCGTCGGCGGCGCGGGCACCGTGGTGCTGTGGCAGCAGATCGACGTGTTCAGCGAGACGGGCGTCTACGAGATGATCCCTGGCTGGATCGTCGCCCTGGTCGCGATCGTCGCGTTCAACGGCCTCGGCAAGCGGCCGGAACGGGTCTGGTCGGGCGCGATGGACGGCGCGGGTGAGCAGGAGACCGTGACCGGCTGAGCCCGGGCTCGTGAGTGAGAAACGTTGTTCTAACCACGTTTCTCACTCACGAGGCGATGCGGCAGGGGTCATGCGCGGGGGTGCATGAAACGCCGTTCACCTGCCATGATGGCGGGATCCACTCGACGGGGAGTGCGCCGTGAACCTTCTCGATGAGCAGCGACTACGACCCGAGATCGCCCAGTCGTGGCGGCGGTCGGAGGCCAGCGGCCTCTCGCCTGCCAGCCCCACCGACCGGCTGGAGGTGCGGGACATCGACCGGCGCAGCAGGTTGCTGCGCGCGGCCGCCCCCGTGCTCGACGAGATGGCACTGCACCTGGACGGCACGGGACTGTGCCTCATCCTCGCCGACCGGGACTCACGGATCGTGTCGCGGCGGTTCGGCAGGCACTCCGTGGAGCGGGTGCTCGACGACATCAGCGCGGTCCCCGGCTGTCAGTTCACGGAGGAGACCAGCGGTACCAACTCGATCGCGACCCCCTTCGAGGTGCGGCGCGGCGTGGCGGTGCACGGCGACGAGCACTATCTGGAGGCGTTCAAGCGGTTCACCTGCTACGGGCACCCGATCGTGCACCCCGCGACCAGGCGGCTGGAAGGCGTACTGGACATCACCGGGCTCGTCGCGGACACCAACCCGCTGCTGGCGCCGTTCCTCGTGCGCGCGGTGACCGACATCGAGCAGCGCCTGCTCGACGGGTCGAAGCTGGCCGAGCAGCGGCTGCTCGCGGCGTTCCAGTCGGTGCAGCACCGCGCGTCCGCGGTGCTGGCGCTCGGCGAGGACGTGGTGCTGGCCAACTCCGCCGCCGTCGACCTCGTGGACCCGGCCGACCACGCCCTGCTGCGGGAGGTCGGCCGCACCCGCAGGGGCGTGCGCAGGCTGCGGCTGACGTCGGGCACCGACGTCGAGGTGCGCGTCGAAGCGGTGTCGGTGAACGCGGGCACGCTGTTCGAGCTGGCGCCCGTGCGGCCCGCGTACCGGGCGGCGGGCCGCCGGGGGCACGCGGGCGGGGTGCTGCCCGCCGACGCGGTCGAGCGGCTGCGGCACGCCGCGCGGACCCGCAGGCGGGTGCTGATCACCGGCGAACCGGGGACCGGTCGCTCGTCCGCCGCCGCGCTGCTGGCCGGGCGGGATCCGGTGGCCCGGATCGACGCCGCCGACGTGCCCGCGCTCGGTGAGCGGGCGTGGACCGTCCGGCTGGAGCAGCTGGTCGCCGGACATCGCGGGCTGGTCGTCGTGGAGGGCGTGCACCTGCTGCCGCCGGTGCTGGCGGCGCGGCTGTCGCACCTGCTCGACGAGTCCCGGTCGTGGCTGGCGCTGACCGCCGAACCGCTGGCGGACCTGCGTGGTGAGCACGCGGCGCTGGCCGCGCGGACTCACCGGCGGGTCGAGCTGCCCGCGCTACGGGAGCGCAGGGCCGACATCCCCGCGCTGGCGCGGACGATGCTCGGCGGGCTGGCCCCGGGCAGCTCGCTGCGACTCACCGCGGGCGCGCTGGAGCTGCTGGCGGCCCAGCCATGGCCGGGCAACCTGCGGGAGCTGGAAAGCGTGCTCGCCGAGGCCGTCGAGCGCCGCTCGGCGGGCGACATCACCGCCCGCGACCTGGCGCCGAGCTGCCAGGTCGGCGCGGCGAGCCACACCCTCACCGGCTGGGAACAGGCCGAGCACGACGCCATCACCAAGGCGCTCGCCGCGGAGGGCGGCAACAAGGTGCACGCGGCCAGGCGGCTCGGCATCAGCCGGTCCACGCTCTACAACCGGATGCGGGCCCTGCGCATCACCTCGTGAGGTGTCCGGGATTTGCACAGTTGCGGCTCCCGCCCCGGCAGCAGAATCGCTACCGAAACGCGGCAACGGCGCACGTGAGGAGCAAGCTGTGAAGACGAAGGCGGCAGTACTGTTCGACTCGGGCAAGCCCTTCGAGATCATGGAGCTCGACCTCGACGGACCTGGACCGGGCGAGGTCCTGATCAAGTACACGGCGGCCGGGCTGTGCCACTCCGACCTGCACCTCATCGACAACGACCTGGTGCCGAGGTTCCCGATCGTCGCGGGCCACGAGGGCGCGGGCGTGATCGAGGACGTCGGGCCGGGCGTGTCGAAGGTGAAGCCGGGCGACCACGTGGTGTGCAGCTTTATTCCCAACTGCGGGCACTGCCGCTACTGCGCGACGGGCCGCTCGAACCTGTGCGACATGGGCGCCACCATCCTCGACGGGCACATGCCGGACGGCACCTTCCGGTTCCACTCGGGTGGCACCGACTTCGGCGCGATGTGCATGCTCGGCACGTTCTCCGAGCGGGCCACCATCTCCGAGCACTCGGTGGTCAAGGTCGACGACTGGCTCCCGCTGGAGACGGCGGTGCTCGTCGGCTGCGGTGTGCCGACCGGCTGGGCGACGGCGAACTACTCGGGCGGTGTGCGCGCGGGTGACACCACGGTCGTCTACGGCATCGGCGGGATCGGCATCAACGCCGTGCAGGGCGCGGCACACGCGGGAGCGAAGTACGTGGTCGCGGTCGACCCGGTCGAGTTCAAGCGGGAGACCGCGCTCAAGCTGGGCGCCACCCACGCGTTCGCGACGGCGGCCGAGGCCGCCGAGAAGGTGGCCGAGCTGACCTGGGGTCAGATGGCCGAGCAGGCGCTGATCACGGTGGGCACGGTCGACGAGGACGTCGTGTCGGCCGCGTTCGACGTGGTCGGCAAGGGCGGCACGGTGGTGGTCACCGGCCTGGCGAACCCGGAGAAGCTCACCGTGCACGTCTCGGGCGGCGTGCTGACCCTCTTCGAGAAGACGATCAAGGGCACGCTGTTCGGGTCCGCCAACCCGCAGTACGACATCGTCAAGCTGCTGCGGCTCTACGACGCGGGCCAGCTGAAGCTCGACGAGCTGGTCACCACGAAGTACACGCTGGAGCAGGTCAACGAGGGCTACCAGGACCTGCGGGACGGCAAGAACATCCGCGGCGTGCTCGTGCACGCGGAGTAGCCCCGGAGCATGACCGCACGCCGGGCTCGTGAGTGGAAAACGTGGTTAGAACAACGTTTTCCACTCACGAGGCCGGTGGCACCCAGGCGCCGAGGACCGGCTTGAACTCGCGTACGGTCCGCTCGGCCAGCGCGCCCTCCAGGTGGTACGGGTCGGCGTCCAGGACCTCCTCCAGCGCCTGCCTGCTCTCCGCCCGCAGGACGATCAGCCCGCCGATGTCGTCCTCCAGCGGCCCGGCCACCGCGACCGTGCCCTGCTCGGCGAGCGCGAGCAGGTAGTCCCGGTGCCGCGGTCGCACCTCGGCGACCTTCTCCGGCACGTACCGGGTCTCCACCACGAACCAGGTCACGGCATCCTCCACGGGTCGATTGTGCTGTGTCCGAATGCGCACGGTATCGGTACCTGACGGTCACCTTCGTTTCCTGGGTATCGGGCGGGGGGACCCGATACCCTGTGTACGCGTGAGTCCTGACGCGGGAGGGGGCTCGTAGGGCCAGCAGGCACAGTCGAGGGATGGGCAGGTTTCGATGCAGGGCAGCGCCGAGCCCATGCGCGAGCGCGCGACCAAAGACACCGTGGGCACCGTGGAGAGCAGCGTCGAGCAGACGCTGGGGCATCTCCGGACGATCGACGCCCCGGTGCAGCGGCTGCAGCAGGGCCCGCTGACGCTCGAGGACCTGTACCGCACGCACCGCATGCGGCTCGTCCGGCTGGCGATCCTCCTGGTGGACGAGCCCGCGACGGCCGAGGACGTCGTCCAGGAGGCGTTCACCGGACTGCATCGCAACTGGGGCAGGCTCCGCGACGCCGCGGCCGCCGTCGGCTACCTCCGCACGGCGGTCGTGAACGGTTCCCGCAGTGTGCTCCGCCGCCGTAAGACGGCACGCGAGTACGTGCCGCCGCACGTCGCGAACGCGCGGTCGGCCGAGAGCCTGGCGATGCTGTCCACCGAGCACCAGGCGGTGGTGAACGCGCTGGCCAAGCTGCCGCCTCGGCAGCGGGAGGTGCTGGTGCTGCGGTACTACGGCGGGCTGTCGGAGGCCGAGATCTCCGAGGCCGCCGGCATCTCGAAGGGCACGGTGAAATCCACCGCCAGTCGCGCGCTGGAGGCACTGCAGAAGGCGATGAGCGACGGCACTGGTCGAAAATAGTTCACCGACTGCGCTCATCGAGTGACAGTTGCCAACGTTCTGGTCTGGACCAATATGATGTGCTTGTGACACCTGCCGAGGAATTCGTACTCACGGGCCGGATCGCCTGCCCGGACGGCGTACTGGACCAGGGCTGGCTCTCCGTGTCCGGGGGGCTGATCACCGGTGTCGGCTCCGGACCCCCGCCCTCGGGCCCGCGCGTCGACCTCGGCGAATCGCTCGTGGTTCCCGGGTTCGTCGACATCCACTGCCACGGGGGTGGCGGCGGCTCGTTCTCCGCAGCCGACCCGGCGGAGGCGGCGCGCGCGGTCGCCGCACACCGGGGGCACGGCACGACGACCCTGGTCGCGAGCCTCGTGTCCGACCCCGTTCCCGTGCTCACCGGCCAGCTCGCGGCACTGGCGGAGCTGGTGGAGGACGGCGAGCTGGCCGGGGTGCATCTGGAGGGCCCGTTCATCGCGCGGTCGCGTTGCGGCGCCCACGATCCCGGCGCACTGCGCGAACCGGACACCAGCACCGTGGACACGCTGCTCGACGCGGGCAGGGGACACGTCCGGATGGTGACGCTGGCCCCGGAGCTCGCGGGCGGGATCAAGGCCGTCCGCCAGTTCGCCGAGGCCGGGGTGATCGTGGCGGTCGGGCACACCGACGGCGTCGAGGAGCAGATCCGGCCTGCGGTCGAGGCCGGAGCGACCGTCGCGACCCACCTGTTCAACGGAATGCGCCCGCTGCACCACCGCGAACCGGGTCCGATCGGCGCGCTGCTGGACGACGACCGCGTCACCGTCGAGCTCATCTGCGACCTCGTCCACGTGCACCCGACGGTCCTGCGGCTGGCCGCGCGGCACGCGGGCCCCGGCCGGACCGTGCTGATCACCGACGCGATGTCGGCCACCGACGCCGCCGACGGCACGTACCGGCTCGGCAGGCTGGCGGTGGACGTCCGCGACGGCGTGGCGACCCTGGCGGACAACGGCGCGCTGGCGGGCAGCACACTCACCATGGACACCGCCTTCCGCAACCTCGTGCGGGGTGCCGGGCTGGACATCGGCGAGGCCGTTCGGGCGACGTCCGGCCGCCCTGCCGAGCTGCTCGGGCTCGCGGACGAGGTCGGTGCCCTCCGCACCGGCCTGCGCGCCGACCTGGTCGTTCTCGATGACGATCTTCGCCCGACCGGGGTATTGCGGCGCGGCGAATGGGTGCGCGCACCGGGCTCCTAAGATTCGCCGGGTGGCGGAGTACCGGGTCGACGATCTCGCTCGCGCGGCAGGCACGACGGTCGGCAACGTGCGCGTCTACCAGGACCGTGACCTGCTGCCGCCACCGATGCGGCGGGGCCGGGTCGCCGTCTATTCGGAGGCGCACCTCGCCCGGTTGCGCCTGATCCTCGGCCTGCTCGAACGGGGGTACACGTTCGCCCAGATCAGGGAGATGCTCACCGCCTGGGAGTCCGGCCGGGATCTCGGCGACCTGCTCGGGCTCGAACAGGTGCTCACCCAGCCGTGGACGGACGAGGCGCCGCAGCGCATTCCGCTCGCGGAACTGGCCGCCGAGTTCCGCGGGCACGGCGGGGCGGGCACGCTGGACCGGCTGGAACGGCTCGGCGTGCTGCAGCGGGACGGCGCGAACGTCATCGTGCACAGCCCCCGGCTGCTCAACACCGGCCGCGAACTGCTCGCCGCGGGCGTGCCGATGGCCGCGGTGCTGGAACTGGCCGGTCACGTGCGGCGGCACACCGACGAGCTCGCCGCGACGTTCCTGCACATGGTCGAGGACCACGTGCTGCCGTCCAGGGACAAGGACTGGACGCCCAACGCCGGGGAGGTGCCGGAACTGACCGACCGCGCCGCACGGCTCCGGCCGCTCGCGCAGGCCACGGTGGCGGCGTTCCTCGCGCACTCGATGAGCCGCGCGCTCAACGACTGGATCGCCGGCCGCTTCGGCCCGCTGCTCAGTCAGTCCGAACGGGACCGGAACTACTCTGGACGGCGATGAGCGAGGATCCCGAGCAACTGCTGGCTGAGGCGTTGCGCGCGCAGGCGAGGAACGCCCCGCCGCCGCGGACCGCGGAGCAGGCCGCCGCGGCCGAGCAGCGGGTGGCCGAGCCGCCGGTGGTCGAGCCCCCGCACGGCTACGGGCTGCTGTCCGGAGCGGGCGAGGGATCGCTGGAACGCGAGCGGGCGGCACTGGAGGCGGAGGACACCGGCCGCACGCCCGGATCCGGCGCCGCGGACACCACCGCGACCGCGGCGGAGGGACCGCTCGCGACCCGCTGGGTCCTGCTGCTCGCCGTGCTCCTCGGCCTCGCGTCAGGGGCGCTCATCGGACTGCTCACGCTCCTGTGACCGCGGTTCGGTGGACCTGTACCGTGATGCCCCGTGAATCTCGCGCTGACACCGGCTCCCACGTCGATCATGCCGGACTTCCTGAACCCGGAACACCTGCTGTCCGGCCTCGGACCGGCCGTGATCGCGGTGCTGTGCCTGATCCTCTTCGCCGAGAGCAGCGTCTTCCCCGTGCTGCCCGGCGACTCGCTGCTGTTCACAGCGGGCCTGTTCATCGCGAACGGCACCATCGAGGCTCCGCTGTGGCTGGTGTGCGTGCTCGCCACACTCGCCGCCATCATCGGCAACGTCGTCGGCTACGGGATCGGCTGGAAGGCGGGGCCGAAGCTGTTCAACCGGCCCGATTCGCGCTTCTTCAAGCGGGAGTACGCCGACAAGACGCACGAGTTCCTGGAGCGGCACGGACCCAAGGCCGTCGTGCTCGCCCGGTTCGTTCCGTTCGTCCGGACGTTCATCACCTGGCTCGCCGGCATCGGCCGCATGGACCCGCGCAAGTACTTCACCTACACGGTGCTCGGCGGCATCCTGTGGGCAGCCGGGATCATCGTGCTCGGTTCGATGCTCGGCAACATCTCGTTCATCAAGAACAACGTCGACGCGATCTTCATCCTGATCGTGCTGGTGTCCGTGGTCCCGATCGCGCTGGAGTACCTCAAGGGCCGCCGCGTCAAGAAGGCGGCCGCGGCGGCACAGGCCGAGGTGGACGCCGACCCGGTGCCCAAGGTCTGAGCCACCCGGGTCAGCCGGGCTGCGTGAACATCGACCCGGGGTTGAACAGGTTCCCCGGGTCGAGCGCCCGCTTCAGTTCCCGGTGCACGCGCAGGCCGACCGGGCCGATCTCCCTGGCGAGCCAGTCCTGTTTGAACTTGCCGACGCCGTGCTCGCCGGTCACCGTGCCGCCCAGGGACAGCCCGAGGTCCAGGATCGCGTCGAACGCCCGCCGCGCCCGGTCGAACTCGCCCGCCGCCCCGGCGTCGTAGACCACCGTGGGGTGCATGTTCCCGTCGCCCGCGTGCCCGACGACGGCGATCCGGAGCCCCACCTCGGCGGAGATCCGCTCGCACCCGGCGACGAGCTCGGCGATCCGCGTCCGCGGCACACACACGTCGTCGGTCATGCAGGAGCCGTACGCCTCCAGCGCGCCGTGCACCACCCGCCGGGCCTGCAGCAGCAGCTTGCCCTCCGCCACGTCGTCGGTCGCGTGGGTCAGCTCCGCGCCCGCCTCCCGGCAGACCCGTTCCACCGAGGCCAGCTCGCGCCGGGCCGCGTCCCCGCCCGCGTCCGACTGGCACAGCAGCAGCGCGCCGGAGCCCGATCCGGTGCCGAGGTCCGTGCCCAGATAGGCCTCGACCGCCGCGATCGTCGTGGCATCCATGATCTCCATGAGGGACGGCACGAGCCCTGCCCGCACGATCCGGCTCACCGCATCGCCCGCCTCCCGCGCCGAACCGAACGCCGCGACGAGGGTGCCCGGCGCCTCCGGCAGCGGCCGCAGCGCCAGCGTCGCCTCGGTGATGATCCCGAGCGTGCCCTCGCTGCCGACGAACAGGCTGGTCAGGTCGTACCCGGCGACGCCCTTCACCGTGCGCCGCCCGGTGCGCAACACCTCACCGTCGGCGAGCACCACCTCGAGCCCGAGCACCGAGTCGGCGGTGACCCCGTACTTCACGCAGCACAGGCCGCCCGCGTTCGTGGCGAGGTTGCCGCCGATCGTGCACCAGTCGTAGCTGGAAGGGTCCGGCGGGTAGAACAGCCCGTGCTTCTCCACAGCGGCACGCAGGTCGAGGTTCACCACGCCGGGCTGCACGACGGCGAGCCGGTTCGCGGGGTCCACCTCGACGATGCGGTCGAGCCGCGTGGTCACCAGCACGACCCCGCCCTCGATCGCGTTCGCGGCACCGGACAGCCCGCTGCCCGCGCCCCTCGGCACGATCGGCACACCGTGCGCCGCGCAAGCGGTGACCACGGCCCGCACCCCCGCCACGTCGGCGGGCAGTACGACCGCCAGTGGCGTCCCCGCGGGGGCGAGCGGCATCTGGTCGCGGGAGTACGCGGCGGTGACCTCGGGGTCGGTGAGCACGGCGTCGGCGCCGAGTCCGGCACGCAGCCGGTCGAGCAGGGCGGCGGTCATGCCGTCACGCTATCGGGATCAGCGCGCCATCCCGTAGACCCGCGCGACCCGCAGCCGCACCACCACGCGCCGGTCGGCGACCATCGCGTCGCGGTACTCGGCCCAGTCCGGGTGCTCACCCTGGATGCGGCGGTAGAGGTCGACGAGTTCCTCGACGGTGGCGTCGTGCGGATCGCGGGCCACCGCCGAGAGCTCGGCGGTGCCCTCGGCCACCGCGTACGACCAGCCGTCCTCGCTCGACACGTGGTAGCTGGCCCTCGGGTCCCGGCGCAGGTTCCTGGTCTTCGCCCGGTCGTCGGTCACCGAGACGAGGATCGTGTCGGCGGCGGGGTCGTACAGGTGGGTGACGTTCGACAGCTGCGGCCGCCCGTCCCGCTTGATGGTCGCGAGGACACCGAGGTGCCGACTGCCGAGAAGCTTCCGTAGCGCCTGGTCGTCTGCCATGTGGTCGGCAACGCGGCGGGGAAGCGGACCATTCCTGGGTGGCGTCGGACACACGCCAGTTATTTGGGTTGCGCAACTAACCATCCGGGTACATGCTTGGTGGAGGCAACTAGTTGTAGCAGCCAATCAAGACGTTCCCGACGAAGGCACCTTTCATGGCACACACCGAGGACGACCTCGCGGTCGCCGACGAGCTCGGCAGGCAGACGGTCCGGTTCATGCGGCTCATGGCGCGCGTCAAGTCGCAGGTCGCCAAGCACGGGCCCGACGGGATCGAACGGGCTGCCTACGCCATCCTCTTCACCCTCATCCACGAGGGCCCCCAGCGCACGAGCAAGCTGGCCGAGACGCTGCACTCCGACATCTCCACCATCAGCAGGCAGAGCAGCGCGCTGGTGCAGCACGGCCTGGTGGAGCGGCAGGCCGATCCCGAGGACGGCCGCGCGAACCTGCTCGCGCCGACGGCGGAGGGCCTGCGGGTGTTCGAGGAGAACCGGCGCCAGCGCAACCGGTGGCTGGCGACCGTGCTCGCCGAGTGGCCGGAGGAGGACCGGCGCCGGCTCACCGAGTACCTGGACCGGCTCAACAACAGCATCGAACGACACGACCCGCTCCGCGCCGAACAGGCAGCGAGCGAGACCGAGGGGGCAGGCGCATGACAGCCGCGGTCAACGAGCAGGACGCCGCGAAACCCGCCGACGACAGCGGGCCCGACCTCAGCCACCGGCAGATCGTGGTCATTTTGATCGGGCTGATGACGGGGATGTTCCTCGCCGCACTCGACCAGACCATCGTCGGCACGTCGATCCGCACGATCGCCGACGACCTCGACGGCCTCAGCCTGCAGGCCTGGATCACCACGGCCTACCTCATCACCGCCACGATCGCGACGCCCATCTACGGCAAGCTGTCCGACATCTACGGGCGCAAGCCGTTCTACCTGGCCGCGATCACGATCTTCGTGGCCGGCTCGGTCGCGGCCACGTTCGCGCAGTCGATGTACGAACTCGCCGCGTTCCGCGCGGTGCAGGGACTCGGCGCGGGCGGGTTGATGTCGCTGGCGCTGACGATCCTGGGCGACATCGTCCCGCCCCGGCAGCGGGCGCGCTACCAGGGCTTCTTCCTCGCCGTGTTCGGCACCTCGACCGTGCTCGGCCCCGTGCTCGGTGGCTTCTTCGCCGGGATGGACTCCTTCCTGGACATCGCGGGCTGGCGCTGGGTGTTCCTGGTCAACGTGCCGCTCGGCGTGCTCGCCCTGTTCGTCGTGGCGAAGGTGCTCAACGTCCCCCACCAGCGACAGAACCACCGCATCGACTGGTGGGGCGCCCTCGCGCTGGCCCTCTGCCTCGTGCCGTTGCTGCTCGTCGCCGAACAGGGCAGGGAGTGGGGCTGGGGGTCCACGGCCGCGGTCCTCTGCTACGGCATCGGCGCCGTCGGCCTGGTGCTGTTCCTGTTCATCGAGCACGTGATGGGCGACGCCGCGCTGATCCCGCTGCGGCTGTTCCGCAACGCCACCTTCAGCGTCGCCATCCTCGGCGGCTTCATCGTCGGCATCGCGATGTTCGGCGCGATCACGCTGATCCCGCAGTACCTGCAGATCGTGCAGGGCTACTCGCCCACCGAGTCGGGCCTGCAGATGTTGCCGCTGATGCTGGGCATCATGTCCGGCTCCGTGCTCGCGGGCCAGCTCACGTCCCGCACCGGCCGGTACAAGATCTTCCCGATCATCGGCACCGCGCTGATGTCGACCGGCATGCTGCTGTTCGCGCAGGTCGAGTGGAACACGCCGCTCTGGCAGCTGATGCTGTACATGCTGCTGATCGGCTTCGGCCTGGGCAACTGCATGCAGACCCTGATCATCGCCGTGCAGAACGCGGGGCCGAGGCGGGACATGGGCGTGTCCACGGCGTCGGCGACGTTCTTCCGGCAGATCGGCGGCACGGCGGGGGTCGCGGTGTTCCTCTCGGTGCTGTTCAGCACGCTCACCGACAACATCGCCGAGGCGTTCCGGAACTCCGGGCTGCCCGCGTCGGCGATGGCGTCGGTCGGCGGGAACATCATGGAGGACTCGTCGTTCCTCGCCACGCTGCCGCCCGAGCAGGCGACGCCGTTCTTCATCGGCTTCACCGAGTCGATCAACCTGGTGTTCTACATCGGCGCCGGCGTGGCGGCGATGGCCTTCCTCGTGCTGCTGTTCATGCGCGAGATCCCGCTGTCCGACAGCGCCCCGAAGGCCGCACCGGTGGAGGGCGCCGAGGCGCTGGTGGAGGACGAACGGCCCACCGCGGACGACCCGCGCACGGCGGCGCTCGCCGACGCCGACGAGGCGCTCGACGCCGACCCCGACCTGGTGGCCGCGGGCAGGCACGCGCGGGCCGAGCGGAACGGGCACGGCGAGCTGATGACCGCGGGCAGCCCGATCACGGCGGCCACGACCGGGTTCGGCGACGCCGTCGAGACGTCCGGGCCTCCGGTCACCGGACACGTGCGCAGGCACGACGGCTCGGCCGTGGCCGGGGCCGCGCTGACCCTGATCGACCAGCGGGGCCGTCAGGTCGGCCGCGGCTCGGGGAACGGCGACGGCACCTTCTCGGTGTCCACCCCCGGTAGCGGGACCTACGTGCTGATCGTGTCGGCGAACGGCCACCAGCCGCAGGCGTCCAGCGTCGTGGTCGGCGACCGGGCCGCGGAGGTCGACATCACCCTGGCCGGCTCCGGGGAGGTGACCGGTGTGGTGCGCGCGGCGGGCACCGGCACGCCCCTGCCCGGCGTGACCGTCACGCTGACCGACGGGCGCGGCGAGGTCACCGGTGCCCGCATCACCGGCGACGACGGCACGTACTCCTTCACCGGGGTCGGTGCGGGCGGGTACACGCTGGTCGCCAGCGGCGAGCGGTTGCGCCCCGCCGCCGTGCCGCTCACCGTGCCGGACAGCGGCGTGCTGCGGCAGGACCTGGAGCTGGCCGGGGCCGTGCTGCTCACCGGCGTCGCGCGCACCGAGGACGACCGGGCGGTGCCCGACGCGCGGATCACCGTGCTCGACGCCGAGGGCGACGTCGCCGCCGTCACCCGCACCGACGACGCGGGCCGGTACGTGGTCGGTGACCTGCCCGAGGGCGAGTACACCGTGGTGGCGAGCGGCTACCCGCCCGCGACGAGCCGGGTCGCCGTGGCCGCCGGGGACGTGACGCACGACGTGCGCCTCGGCTACGAGCAGGCCATCGACGAGCTGACCGGGACCAGGTGGACCAGGGAGGCACGGGCCTGATGTCGGGGCTTCGCGGCATCGTCCGCTCGGCGGGCGGCTGGGGTGTCGGGCACGCCGTGCTGACGGTCACCGACCTGGCGGGGCGGCAGCTGGCGCTGACCCACGCGGACGACGCGGGCGGCGTGGCGACCGAGCCGCTGCCACCCGGCGTGTGCACGGCCGTGGTGACGGCGAACGGCTTCCTGCCCGCCGCCCGCACCGTGCACGTGGCGGGCGACGGCTCGGCCTCGCTCGGCGAGGTCGCGCTCGAGGCGGAGGCCGAGTCGGTCGAGCTGCCGCCACCGGGACCGTGGGTGATCGACCCGGTGCACTCGTCGGTCGTCGTGACCGCCCGCCACCTCGGGATCGCGAGCGTCAAGGCACGGTTCCCGGACGTCGGTGGCCGGATCGTGGTCGAACGGCCGGTGGAGCGCTCGACCGTGCACGCGGCGATCGCCGCCGCGTCGGTGGACACCGGTGTCAAGCCCAGGGACGACCACCTGCGCTCGGCCGACTTCCTCGACGTGGAGCGCTACCCGGAGATCGGCTTCGCGGGCACGAGCCTGCGCAGGCGTGGCGCCGACTCGTGGGTGCTCGGCGGCGAGTTGAGCCTGCACGGCAGGTGCCGCGAGATCGAGCTCGACCTGAGCTACGGCGGGTACGGGCCCGATCCCTGGGGCGGGGTGCGCGCCGCGTTCCACGCCGAGACCCAGCTGCGCCGCGACGACTTCGCGATCGACTACAGCGCGGTGGTGCGGGCCGGGGTGGCCGCGATCGGCACGGCGGTCAAGGTGGAGTTGGACATCCAGGCGGTCCAGGGCGAAAAACTGCCGGAATTCTGACGGTCGCCGCCCCGGAATCGAGCGTTTGCACCCGTTCGGGTGGGAGTACTCCGAGCGCGCCACGTACTCTGCCGGACGTGGGTTTCGTACACGCGGGAGCCGAGAGCGTCGCGCCGCACTGGCTGGCGACGGCGGGGCCCCTGCTCGTCTGGATCATCGTGCTCAGCTTCGTGCTGATCGAATGCGCGCTGATCATCGGCCTGTTCCTGCCCGGCGACTCGCTGTTGTTCGGCGCCGGTGTGGTGCTGGCACAGCACGGCGCCGACGGCCACGCGTGGGCGCTCTCCGGCGCCGCGCTGGTCATCGCGATCGTGGGCAACCAGATCGGCTATCACATCGGCAAGCAAACGGGCACGCGCTTCATCGCCCGCCGCGGCGGCAAGGTGCTCAACAGACAGAACCTGGAACGGGCACGCGCCTTCCTCAACCGGAGAGGCTTCCTCGCGATCGTGGCCGCCAGGTGGATTCCGTGGGTGCGCACGCTGGCACCCCTGATCGCGGGCGCCGCCAGGATGGACCAGCGCCGGTTCATGGCCGCCACGGCGGCCGGCGCGGTGCTGTGGGTGCCCACGCTGGTGCTCCTCGGGTACTACGGGGCCGGGCTGCTCGACGTGCTGCCGTGGCTGAAGACCGCCCTCGTGTGGGCGAGCATCGCGTTCTTCGTGGTCGGTACCGGCTACGGCGTCTGGCGGTACCGGCAGGAGATGCGCAAGCCGATCGACGAGGACGCGGCTGCCGCCCGCGCCTGACTGACTCACTCGGGGTCGGCCCAGACCTCCAGCTGGATGCCGTCCGGGTCACGGAAGACGACGACCTCGGATCCGGGCATGGTCCGGGACGGCGCGGCCGGTGTGTAGATGACGCCGTACTCGGCGAGCCGCTCCTCCCACTGCCGCAGGTCGGCTCGCGAGGCGACGCGGAAGGCGACGTGGTCCAGGCCGGTGTGCCGCTCGTCGAACGGCGGCCGCTCGGCGTGCTCGTGCTGGACGAGCACCACCGCGAAGCCGTCGCCGGGGGCACGCAGGATCACCTTGCGCAGCCCGGTCTCGGGGTCCTCCCGACGTGCTATCTCCTCGAAGTCCAGCACCCGGACGTACCAGGGCACGCTGCGGTCGACGTCAGTCACCGTGAGCGCGAGATGGTGTACGCACGCGAGTTTCGACATGTGCGCGGCCGTCCTTCCGCCGGGTGCCGCTGTGAGCGCGACCTTGCTGAATTCTCGGCGGTGCTCCCGCTCGGCCGCAGAGCCGGTGGCTGGAATGGGACGTCGCCGTAACCGTGTCGTACTCCATCCGGCCCAACGCACCCCGCCGTCCCTGCCCCGTACACAGGACTGTGGACAACTCCGGGTTGTCCACACCGTGCCTGTGGACAACCCGGCCGTCACACCGCGAAGTGCGGCAGGGCGATCCCCTCGACCACCACGTCCGCCCTGGCCGCGGTCGGCGCGATCAGGTCGGCGTTGCGCTGGTCGGAACCGAGCGCACGCTGCTTGGCCTCCACCAGCGAGCGACCGAACTTCCGGTGCCGGGTGACCAGCCGCTCCAGCCGCTCGTCCTCGTCGGGGCGGAGGTACCACACCTCGTCGAGCAGCGACCGCAGCTCGTTCCACGGCTCGGTCTCGAGCAGCAGGTAGTTCCCCTCGGTGATGACGAGCCGGACGCTCGGATCGACCGGGACGGCGCACGCGATGGGCTCCTCGATCTCCCGCCGGAACTCCGGCGCGTACACCGGCTCGTCACCCTGCGCCAGCCTGCGGATGAGGTGCACGTAGCCGTAGGCGTCAAACGTGTCGGGCGCGCCTTTGCGGTCGGTGCGGCCGAGGCGGTGCAACTCCGACTGCGCCAGATGGAAGCCGTCCATGCCGACGACCGCTGCCCGGGTGCCGATGGCGTCGGCCACCCGCCACGCCATCGTGGTCTTGCCCGCCGCCGGGGCGCCCGCGATCCCGAGCACCCTCCGCTCTCCGCTGTCGACCAGAGCCTGTGCCCTGGCCAGTAGTTCCTCGAACGTCATGTCTCTCCCATCGTGTCCATCATGCCCGCATGCCCACCGGGTCGTTCAGCCCGACCGGCCCAGCACCGTCCTGACCGGGCCGAGCCACGATCGCGGTCCCACATGCCGCACGCGCTCGGCGGCGACGCGGTTCGCGAACCCGATCAGCTCGGGTAAGGCCAGCTCGCCCACCCGCAGCGTGAGCGCTCCGTGCCACACGTCTCCGGCTCCGAGTGTGTCGCGCGCGGCCACGTCCGGCACCGGCACCGCGCCGGAGACGGCGCCACGTCGCCAGCGGACCGGCTCCGCGCCCGCCGTCGTGATCACCGTCGGCACCCTGCGCAGCAGATCGCCGGGCGCGGAGAACCGCGCCGAACACGCCGCGATGTCCGCCAACGGCAGCAGTTCGGCGAACACCGGGCGCCAGCTCCCCGCGTCCAGCACGACCGGGATCCGGTGCCCGCGCGCCCACCTGGCGACCGTGACCGCGAGGCGCGGGTGGTGCCCGTCGAGCAGGACCGCGGTGAGGTCGCGGGGGTCCGGCAGCGCCGCCGGGTCCGGCGCCACGTCGGGTGCGGCCGCGGCGTTGTGCGAGACCACGGTGCGCTCGCCGTCGCGTTCGCGCACGGCCACCGCGCTCACCGCGGGTGGCGCGTCGTGCGCGGGCAGCGCGTCCAGCAAGGTCACCCCGCAACCGGTCAGGTCAGCTCTGGCCAGCCCGGCGAGCGGGTGGGTGCCGAGCACGGTGAGCAGCGCCGCCTCGCCGCCGAGCGCCGCGGCCGCCACGGCGGCGTTGGTCGCGGGCCCGCCTGCGGCCACGTCCACGGAACCGGACTGCACCTTCTGTCCCGGCTCGGGCAGCTCGCCGACCCGCTGCACCACGTCGACGGTGCACAGGCCGACGCACAGCACGCTCACCCCGGCACCTCGTTCCCGGTACCGCGCACGCTGTCCACCCCGACGTTCCCTCCGCTCGAGACACCGCGGACGCCTGGAACGTAGACAGCCGCTATGCTGACTCGCAAGCGTTTGCGCAAACGCTTGCCGCACCGGGAACCGAGCCGATCGCGAAGGACCGAGCAATGCCCCCGTCGAGGTCGTCCCGGCCGACTCAGCGCGACATCGCCGAACTCGCCGGCGTCTCCATCACCACGGTCTCGCACGTCGTCAACGGCACCAGGGCGGTGGCCCCGGAGACCCGCACCGCCGTGTTGCGGGCGATCGAGCAGACCGGCTACACCGGTGACGCGATCGCACGCTCCCTCGTCACCGGAGGCACCCGGACGATCGGCGTGGCCATCTCCCTGCTCGCCAACCCCTACTTCGCGGCACTCATGCAGGCCATCGAACGGGAGGCGGCGGCCGCAGGCTACACCGTGCTGCTCGCCGACACCCATGACACCGCGGAGACCGAACAGGCGACGGTGCGCGCCCTGCGGGCCCGCCGGGTGGAGGGCGTGCTCCTCACGCCGTCCCCCGGCGACGGACCCGTGATCAACGAGATGGTGTCGCTTGGCATGCCCGCGGTGCTCGTGGACCGCGTGTCGACCCGGACCGACATCGACCAGGTCGGCGCGGAGAACATCCAGGCGACCTCCGCGCTCACCGCGCACCTCGCCGCGCGCGGCCACCGGCGGATCGGGCTGGTGAGCGGCGCCCCGCGGCTGACGACCAGCGAGGAGCGCACGCTCGGTTACCGCCTCGGTCTCGGCAGGGCCGGCCTGCCGTGGAATCCCGATCTCGTGGCGTGCGGGCACTCCGAGGCCGAGCACGGCTCCCGCGCGCTCGGCTCGCTGCTGGACCTGCCCGACCCGCCCACGGCCGTCGTGGTCGGCAACGACGCGATGATGGTCGGCGTGCTGCACGAGGCCCGGCGCCGCGGTTTCCGGGTCGGCAGCGACCTCGCCGTGGCCGGGTACGACGACGTGGAGTGGGCGGACCTGGTGGATCCGCCGCTGACCACCATGGCCCAGCCCATCGCGGAGATCGGCAGGCAGGCCGTCCGGTTGCTGCTGGCCAGGATCAACGATCCCGAGCGGAAGCCCGAGACCATCCGGCTGCCACCGACGTTGTGTCACAGACAGTCCTGCGGTTGCCTCCCGGCCCACCCGTTCAGCTGATTCGAACGCGAAGTTTCACGTACCGCGTGTGTTCATCCAGGCGACGTACTACCGTCTGGCCCGCACGCGTCCCCACGGGAGGGTCTCGCGATGACCACACTGCCCGACGCACTGCCCAGGTGGGCGAAGCCCGCCGCACACCGGCTCGGGGTCGTTCTCGCGGCAGGCCCTGGCTCGGCCGAGCTCGCCGCCGCGATCGAAGCGGCCGCGGGCGAGGCCGACTGCGCGGTCGCGGGCGCGGACGTGTCCGAGGACGTGCGGGCGGAGCTCTCCTCCGTGCGCGCCCTGCGCGCACAGGGCGTCGACGGGGTCCTGCTTTCCCCCTCACCCGGCGCCGACACGGTCGTCACCGAACTCGTGCGGCTCGGCGTCCCCACGGTCCTCGTCGACCGGCTGGCCGTCCGCACCGACGTCGACCAGGTGGGGGCGGAGAACGTCCAGGCCACGTCGGCGCTGGCCGAGCACCTCGCCGCACTCGGGCACCGGCGGATCGGGCTGGTCGGCGGAGCGCCCGGCCTCGCCGCCAGCGAGGAGCGCGCGCTGGGTTACCGGCTCGGCCTCGGTCGCGCCGGGCTCACCTTCGACCAGGCGCTCGTGGCGTGCGGACGCTCCACTCCGGACGGTGCGGCGGTGGCGGCCCGCGGGCTCCTCGACGGCTCCGACCCGCCGAGTGCGCTGGTCGTCGGGGGCGAGAGCATGCTGGCGGGCGTGCTGCGCGAGGCACACCGGCGCGGACTGCGCGTCGGCACCGACCTGGCGCTCGCGTGCTACGGCGACGCCCCATGGGTCCGCGACGCCGACCCGCCGGTCACAGCGGCGGCACAGCCGGTGCGGGAGATCGGCCACACGGCCGTGCGGCTGCTGCTCGCCCGGCTGGCCGAACCCGACCGGCCACAGGAGACGGTGCGGCTGCCACCCGCCCTGCTGCACCGGGCGTCGTGCGGCTGCCGCGGAGCGTGACCCTCACCAGGCGAGGCCGGGGTCGGCGTGCTGGCGGATCCACGTGTGCATCACGATGCCCGCGGCGACCCCCGCGTTGATCGACCGGGTGGTGCCGAACTGCGCGATGGAGACGACCCGCTCCGCGACGTCCTTCGCCTCGCCGGAGAGTCCGGGCCCCTCCTGCCCGAACAGCAGCACGCACTCGCGTGGCAGCTCCGCCGTCTCGACCGGCTCGGCACCGGGCATGTTGTCCACGGCCACGACCGTGAGCCCGCGCTCCCCGGCGAACTCCGCCAGCCCGGCCACCGTCGCGTGGTGGTGCAGGTGCTGGTAGCGATCGGTGACCATCGCACCGCGCCGGTTCCACCTCCGCTTGCCGACGATGTGGACGGCGGCCGCGGCGAAGGCGTTGGCCGTGCGCACGACCGTGCCGATGTTGTGATCGTGCTGGAAGTTCTCAATGGCGACGTGGAACGGATGCCGCCGGGTGTCCATATCGGACACGATGGCCTCGCGGCGCCAGTACCGGTAGGCGTCGACGACGTTGCGCCGGTCCCCGTGTTCGAGCAGTTCCGGATCGTAGCGGTCGTCGTCCGGCCACGGCCCCGGCCAGGGCCCCACCCCGACCTCGCCGCGGGCGACCCACTCGGTGGGCCCGGGAACGTCGATCACCCGGCCATTCTCGCTCAGCCGAGGCGCACGGGCTGCGGCGGGACCTCGCCGCCGGGCGCCTGCTGCCGGTGCCGCCACACCAGATACGCACCGACGTAGGAGGTGAGCACGACCAGCACCGCGACGATCCCGGCCACCGGCAGCAGCTCCCTCGGGAACAGCGTGTCGTAGATGTAGTACTCGTTGAACCCGCCCGGCAGCGGGCCGAGGCCCTGCCGCGCACGCAGCAAGTCCTCGAGCTCGGTGAGCGGGCAGGGCAGCGGCAACACGTTCACCGCCACCCCCCACGCGGCGAACAGCACATGGACCACGAGCGTGCCCGGCCACCGCCAGCCCAGAAAGCCGCCCAGCCCGATGTAGAGCAGCGCGGCGAAGTGCACCCCCGTCGTGACAGCGGTGAAGAACCCCAGCATCGACCCCACCTACCCCTGTGAAATCCCCGTCAAGCGCCACGGTACTCCGAAAAGGAGTTCGCGTCGCCGACAAAACCGCAGGTGGCCGCTATCGGGACGGGGGCGGGGGCGGCTCGTCCTCCGGAAATTCCGACGGAGTCTCGGTGGGGTAACGGCGGGGTTTCTCGTGCGGGTACTGCTCGGCCTCACCGCGGCGCGGCCCTCGGTGCGGGAACGGCGGCCGCCGGTCACGCCGGTCCGGCGGCTCGGGGGGATCCCGTGGCTCGTCCATGCCCCCCACGGTAGTGCCGGGTCCGGTCAGGCCAGGCCGAGGTCGTCGAGGTCGAGCAGGTAGCGGTAGGGCAGGCCTTCCTTCTCGATCGCCTCCCGCGCGCCCGTGTCACGGTCCACGACCGTGGCGACGCCCACGACGGTCGCGCCCGCCTCGGCGAGCGCCTCCACCGCCGTCAGCACGCTGCCGCCGGTGGTGGACGTGTCCTCGACGGCGAGCACGCGCTGCCCGGCGACCTCCATGCCCTCGATCCGCCGCTGCAGTCCGTGCTGCTTGGCCGACTTGCGGACCACGAACGCGTCGAGCACGACACCGTCCGCGGCCGCCGAGTGCAGCATGGCCGTCGCCACCGGGTCGGCGCCAAGGGTGAGGCCGCCGACCGCGACGTAGTCCCAATCGTCCGTCAGCTGCCGCAGCAGCTTCCCGATCAGCGGGGCGGCCGCGTGGTGCAGCGTCGCCCTGCGCAGGTCGATGTAGTAGTCGGCCTCCTGACCGGACGCCAGGGTCACCTTGCCCGGCACGACGGACAACTCGGTGACCAGCCTGGCGAGCTCCAGCTTGGCCGGCTGGTCGAGGGACGGTTTCACCACGTGGCCGAGTCTTGCACACGGGCGTTGGCGGGGCGCTTCCCGTGTCTCTCCTCGCGACGGCTACGGGTGCGGGCGCCACTCCGGGTTGGCTGGTCGGCGAACCGCTCACCGGCCCCAAGCATTTCTTCCGCTCGTTCACCGTCGAGGAACTAGGCCGGCTCATGACCGCCCGCCCCACCGAAACCGTCGTCCACGCCCACGAGATGGGCATCTACAAGCGCTTCACTAGGCAAGTCGAGTGTCGGAACTGGAGTTGTCGGGATCGCAGGCGATCGTCGTTGCCTCGACCGCGAAGGGCGAGTTTTTCCCAGGCTGGCCGTCGGCGTGCATCCCGGCCAGGGCGCGACGCGCGGCGACGCATCAGCCCGGTAGGGCCGAGGGGATGGCTCGTCGGGTCGGCGCAGCTTCGTCAAAGGCATTCCACAGCAGGTTGAGCGGGTGGTCGTCGGCGTAACGGCCGCGTTCGCCCTTGCGAGCAAAGATGCCAGTGACGATCTCCAGGCGCGGCTTGTAGTCGTCGGCGAGGTCGATCTTGCGCAGGCCCTGGCCGGGCAGGCGGCCTTCGAGGGCGGCGTCGGCGACGCGTTCGGTGGTGAGCAGGCAGCCGTGCAGAAGTTGGCTGGTGAGCAGGTTGAGGCCGTAGTTGAGGGAGTCGATGTCGGCGATGACGTCGAGCACCCCGCGGTAGTCGGGGCCGTACCAGCGACTGAGGAACTGGGCGAGCAGGCCGGCGGTCGGGGCGAGCAGGGGCAGGCCGGGCAGCCGGTCGGCGGTGACCGGGGTGTCAGGCAGTTCGCGGGCGGTGAGATTGGTCAGCAGAGCGACGCGTTCGCGGTGCCATTCCAGGAAGTCGTAGTCCAGGGTGGGCGGTCGGCCGGGTTCAGCGGCGAAGCTGCCGCACACCAGGTCGACCTTCTTCGCGTCGAGCTTGCGCCACAGGTCGCGGGTGCGGACGTGCTCGATGTTGAGGTGCACGCCGCGGCGCTCGAAGTCCTCGCGCAGCGCAGGCCACACGGCGCCGAGGAACTGCACGGTGAACTCGGTGGTGCCGAAGGTGACGGTGGACCCGACCCGGCGACGGCTGCGGTGCAGGCTGTCGGTGACCGCTTGCAAGGTCTGCCTGGCCAGGGCGACGACCTCGTCGCCAGAAGGGGTGAACAGGAAGTCCTTGCCACGGCCTTGTTTGACCACGAGCGCCTCACCGACCAGGCGGGTCGCGGCCTTGTTGAGGTTGTCGAGCTGCTTCTGCACGCTGGACTGCTCCCGCCCCAATGCGCGGGCAGCGCGTTGCGCGGTACCGGTGGTGTGCACGACGGCGAGGGTGCGCAGTTGGTCGAGGCTCACGTCGAGCATCTCGGGCGGGCAGACCAGGAGTGTGGCCAGCACGTCCGCCGCGTCGGCGTCGTCGCTTATTTCCGGCACCGCTCCTCCTCGCTTCCGACCCTCGGCAGGACCCACTCTGACACGGGAATTGTTCGCTCGGACAGCTGGGTTGTCGTTAATCGCAGTTCCCGCGGAGATGTCCAAGAAATGTTCGTCCGAACACTTTAAGTCGCGATACTGTTCGTCCGAACATATCTTGGTGTGGCGGGTCCGGCCACACTCACGGCGGCACCCGGACGAACCGGTTGCCCGGAAGGTGTGGAGGTTCGCTGGTGACCGCTCGCAGCATCGCCACCGACGACGTGGCCTCGTCCTGCTACTTCCGCACCACGGTCGAGCAGCCGTTCCGCAAGGCGCTCGTCCAGATCAACGAGGACTGCAATCTCCGTTGTGCCCATTGCTTCGTGTCCGCGACGCGGGTCGGCAAGCAGATGCCGCTGGCCGAGGTCGTCGAGAAGGTGATCCCGCGCCTGGCGGACAGCCGCGTCCGCCGGGTGACCCTCACCGGCGGCGAACCCACGATCCACCCCGACTTCCTGGACATCGTGCGCGCGTTCCGCGCCGCCGGAACGGACGTCGGGATCTGCACCAACGCCACCACCCTGAACGCGGTCCAGATCGCGGCGCTGGTCGAGCTGGGCGTGCACTGCAACGTGTCCCTTGACGGGTTCGCCGCCGCCTCACACGGCAAGTTCCGTGGTGACCGGGCGAGCTTCGCCGTCACCGTGGCCACCGTGGAGAAGCTCGGCCGGGCCGGCATCCTGCAGGGGCTGCTGTGCACACCGAACACGTTGGCGCAGAACGAGGAGTACGCCCGGCTGTGCGCGTTTGCCCGCGCCAACGGGGCGCGCTACGTGCTGCTCAACCCGCTGGGCAGCATGGGCCGCGGCGTCAAGTCGAAGGCCAAACTGGCCAAGACGACGCTGCACATGCGGGACATCTTCGAGCTGACCGCGCCGTTCGACGGCCCGGAGCTGGACATCGCGCACATCCGCTTCCCCAACAGCGAAGGCAAGCCGCTGGCCGGGTGCGAGGCTGGGACGATCATCTACGTGTTCACCGCTGGCGAGGTCACGGTGTGCCCGTACCTGGTGTTCGCCGCCCGCACGCTGGCCTCGCGGCACGCCGACACCGAGTTCATCGTCGGCAACATCTTCACTGACCCCGACATCGCGCAGCGGCTGGACGACTACCGCTTCCACGAGCGTTACCGGGCCGGCGCGAACGCCACCTGCGGGGCGTGTTCGCTGAACTCCGGCTGCGGCAAGGGCTGCCCGGCCGCGGTGGTCGCCGCCGGTGGCCGCATCGGCGAGGTCGACGTCGAGCAGTGCCCGGTCGTCGATACCGACCACGCCGAGGGGCGACGGCTGCTGCCGCTGATGCCCGCATGACCGGCCTGGTGCTGGACGAGCCGCGTCGCCTGCCGGGCACGCTGATCACCGTGGACGGCCCCGGCGGGGTCGGGAAGTCCACCGCCGCCCGCCTGGTCGTCGAGACGCTGGCCGCGGCCGGGGTGCCGGTGCACGCGACCAGCCAGCCGTCCCGCGCGCCGCTGGGCGAGCTTGCCCGGCACGGCACCGACACCTACCAGGGCATGGCCCTGGCCTGCCTGTGCGCGGCCGACCGGCATCACCAGCTCGCCACCGAGATCGTGCCCGCGCTGCGCGAGGGCCAGGTAGTGGTGTGCGACCGGTACGTCGCGTCCTCGCTGGTGCTGCAAGGGCTCGACGGGCTGTCCGCCGAGGTAGTGTGGCAGCTCAATCACGGCGTCTACCGGCCGGATCTGTCGGTCATCCTCACCGGCGACGCGGGCGTGATCGACGCCCGGCTGCGGGCGCGCGGCGGGCACAGTCGCTTCGAGCGCGCCGAAGACAACAGCGAGAGGGAGACCGGCCTGTACGTCCACGCCGTGGTCGGCCTCCAGCGACGGGGCTGGCCGGTCGCCGCCCTGGACGCCACCACCGAACCGCCCGCCACGATCGCCGCGGCGATCGTGTCCCTCATCCAGCACGTCCAGACCGAGAAGAGCGCGGCATGTCTCTGAGCCTGATCACCGTCAACGTCGGCGCCCCGTCGCTGGACCGCGCTCACCGGCAGCTCCGCTGGCTGGCCGAACGCCCGGAGGACGTGCTGGTGCTGACCGAGACCAAGGCCACCGCGGGCAGCCAGTTCCTCGCAGGGGCGTTCACCGCCAGCGGTTACGTGGTCACCTTCCCCGAGCACGCGCCGGGGGAGCTCGGCGTGATGATCGTCAGCAAGCTTGCCACCGCGCCGGACCCGCTCGGCGCGGCCCTGGACTACCTGCCCGCCCGCGCGGCCGGGGTCGTGATCGACACCACCGAGGGTCCACTGCGCGTCATCGGTGCCTACGTGCCCTCCCGTGACGCCACCGTCGAGAAGACCGAGCGCAAGAAGACCTGGATCCAGCGCTTCGGCCGCGCCCTGGACGCCACCGCCGCCGAGGCACCGCTGCTACTGCTCGGCGACCTCAACGTGCTCGAGCCCAGCCACACGCCGGCGCACCGGGGCCAATTCGCACCGTTCGAGTACGCCTTCTACAGCGGCCTGACCGACCGGCACGGCCTGCTCGACCTGTTCCGGCACCTGCACCCCAGCCGGGTCGAACACAGCTGGGCCCGTCGTCCGGACCTGGGCTACCGCTACGACCACGCCCACGGCTCGGCCGCCCTGGCCGAACGGCTCACCGGCTGCGAGTACGTCCACGAGACCAGGGAATTCGCTGCGGACGGCTCCCGGCTCACCGACCATTCCGGACTCGCCGTGCGTCTTGCGCTGACCGCCACCGGTGCGCTGCTAACGTCGGACCCCGCCACGGCGGCCACGCCTGCCGAGCCGGAGCCCACCTTGTTCTGACCGACCGGTTCGCTTCTCGGCTGCCGGAGCGCACGCCCCGTCAGCCGAGACCGCGAGGACCAGTCGCAGGATGACCGCCTCGACCAGCACCGTCACGCCCCGCATCGGCGCCCGTGTCCTTCTGCTGGACCCCGCCGACCGCGTGCTGCTCATCCACGCCCTCGACCCCGCCGAGCCCGATCACCACTGGTGGGAACTGCCCGGCGGCGGCCTGGACGACGGCGAGGACCTCCGCGATGCGGCCCGCCGCGAAGTCGCCGAGGAGACCGGGATCATGCTCACCACCCTCGGCCGTGAACTGTGGGTGCGGGAATCCAGGTTCCGCTACAAGGGCCGCGACCACCACCGCATCGAGCACGTCTTCCTCGGACGCACCCCCAGCACCGCGCCGCAGGTCGCGCTCCAGCCCACCGAGAACGAGAAGGCCGGGCTGATCGAACGCCGCTGGTGGCCAGCGGACGACCTGCGGCAGTGCCGCGACAAGCTCCTGCCCGCCGACCTGCCCACCCTGCTCAACGACCTGCTCTCCGGCCGGTTCAGCCCCGCGCCCCTCACGCTCATCGACTGAGCGTCTCGCGGATCGCCGGGGCGCCATAGCGGTGCGATGCTGTGGATCAGGATGGTCGGGCAGGATGCTGGATGACGTTCGCGGGCGATCGTCGCCTTGGCGAGGTGGTCGCAGGCGCTCGCCCAGTCTTCGTGCCTGTCGATGAGTGTGTAGCCCAGTGGTGGCTGGAACCCGTCGAGCATCGTGATCGGCTCGTCTGCGGTGAAGCCGGGTATTCAGGGATCGTGCGGATCGGCACCGTGTGGGCCAGTTCGACGTCTTCGAGGTAGGCGTAAACCGAAACACCATTGCCGGGATCGGCCTGCTCGGCGATGTCGGCGAGCGATCGTGGGGAGGCGACCACGGCTCCTGGGTCGAGATCGCCCTCGCCACGCACAACGGCCGGCACGAGGTCGCCGAGGGCGGACCCCGCCGCCTCTGGCGACTCGTCGAGCACGCCCATCGCGTCTGGACCGACCTCGACCGGCCCGGCTGGGACCGCTTCGGGCTCACCGTCACACCTCAGGCGCAGACCGTCTGGTTCGACCGGCCTGACAGCGACCGCACCTGGCGACTCGCCGCTCGCTGACCAGGCAGCCGCCCGACCGGGGCACCGCCCCAGGCGGGCACGCCCTTCACACCCGGGCGCTCATGTGCGATCCTGCCCCGCGAAGCGCCCGCCGACCCGCCGCACGAGCCCGCGCGGCAGCAGCCGCCCGACCGCCACCACGACCTTGTACCGCTTGCTGGGCACGGAGATGACCTTGCCCCGGCGCAGGTCGGCCAGCCCCTCGGCCACGACCCGCTCCGGTTTCAGCCACAGTGGCCCGGGAGCGCTCTTCTCCAGCCCGGCGCGCTGGTGGAACTCGGTGTGCGTGAAGCCGGGGCACAGCGCCATCACGCGCACCCCGGTGCCGTGCAGTGCGGAGGCGACGCCGTCGGAGAACGCGGTGACCCAGGCCTTGCTCGCCGTGTAGGTGGAGCCGCGGCCGGAGAAGAAGCCCGCGACGCTCGACACGTTGATCACGTCGCCGCGGCCGCGGTCGAGCATGCCGGACAGCGCGGTGCCGGTCAGCCGCAGCACGGCGGTGACGTTGAGGTCGAGCTGGCGCTGCAGGTCGTCCATCGACGCCGTCCACAGCTCGCCCGAGAGCCCGATGCCCGCGTTGTTCACCAGCATGTCCACCGGCTGCTCGGCGAGGCGCCGCTCCACCACCGCACGCCCCTCGGCGGTGGCGAGGTCGGCGGGCAGGACGTCGGCCCTGCCGCCGTGCGCACTGGTCAGCTCGGCGGCCTGCCGGGCGAGCTTCGACTCGTCGCGGGCGACCAGCACCAGGTCGTACCCCTCGGTGGCGAGCCGCTCGGCGAACGCGGCGCCGATGCCCGCACTGGCTCCGGTGATCATGGCTACTGGCATGGCACGAACGTACCCGGCGCCGTGACCTTAACGACACACAGTAAGGTCCGGAAAGCCATTAGGGGTAATGAGAGCCTCACCCAGACGAGGATGCGCTCCAGATGGAGAACGGTGCCATCGAGTACCTGTCGTTCGTCCGCGGCTTCGTCGCGGCGTCCGACCACGACGAGGATCGCCGCGCGGAGGCCGCGCACCCGGACGCCTACGCGGCCGGCTACGCCGAGGGGGCCCGCCGCAACGGCTACCCCGTGACCTATCGCGAGCTGACCAGGCAGCATCGCGACAGTGACCGGGGGGCGTTCGCGGGCACCCTGGAGCTGCCCGCCGACGACCTGACCCCGCTCTCCGGAACGCTGGATCCGGTACCCGGCTGGTTCACGCCCCGCCCGGCCCTGGAGTGAGGACCGTGGTCGCGACCACGGAGGACGTTCGCGGGCGGACGGTCAGAAGCCCTGCTGGCGCGCGCGTTCCTCGGTGGACTGCTCCGGCTCCTGCCGCCACTGCGCGTCGTGGTCGGCGTCCTCGAACGGATCGACGATGTCGGCGATCTCGCCGAGATCGCGCAGCAACCGCTCCAGCCGGGACGGCCCGACGTTCGGCGCCACGCTCGCCAGCACCCACTCGTTCTCCAGCCACGCCACACCGACGTCCCCACCCAGCGCGTCGGCGGCGTCGACCAGCTCCTGCGTGATGAGGTTGCGGGCGCCGGTGACGTCGTCGGCGAAGGCGTACCGCTGCCCGACCGGGCCGAGCAGCTCCGGCATCTCGGCGCGCTGGAACGGCACGCTCGCCAGCCACAGCTCCAGCAGCACCGGGTGGATCCGGTTGCAGCGGACCGCGACGATCACCGCGGGGATCAGGCCATCGGACTCGACGTCGAACACGAACACCGGGCGGCGGCCGTCGGAGGTGAACGTCGACCCGGCGACCACGTTGACCGCGGCCTCGGCGCCGAAGTAGCCGATCGCACCACCCGACCACTGCTGCGGCAGCCGCTCGTCCTCCTCGACGTACTGCCATCCGCGCAGCTCGGCCCAGCGTGCGCGCTCGCGGTTGCGAGAGCCCTCCCTGGCCCGGTCGACGGCGAGCAGCGCCAGTCCGGCCACCAGGGCGACGGCGGCGATGACGAACCAGATCCACGCTGGAATACCCACGGCGACCAGGGTATCCCCCTCGCCCGGGTGGCCAAGATCAGCGGGCCGTGTCGGCGCCACCCTTTCCGGCGGATGTCAGGAGTGACCCGTTCCGGACGGAACGTGTCCGCAACGGGTCACTCCTGGCGGTCGCGCGCTCAGTCGGCGCGGGTGACCTTCAGCGCGCCGTCGCCCGCGTCCAGGTCGCCGACGTCGACCCGCACGGTGTCGCCGTCGCGGATCTCTCCGGCCAGCACCTTCTTCGCGAGCTGGTCGCCGATCGCGGACTGCACCAGCCTGCGCAGCGGGCGGGCGCCGTAGATCGGGTCGAACCCGTTGAGCGCGAGCCACTCGCGAGCCGCCGGCTCGACGTCCAGCGTGAGCCTGCGCTGCGCCAGCCGCTGCGCCAGCCTGGCCACCTGGATGTCCACAATGGAGGTCAGCTGCTCGGTGTCCAGCGCGTGGAACACCACGATGTCGTCGAGCCGGTTGAGGAATTCCGGCTTGAAGTGCCGCTGCACCACCGACAGCACGGCGTCCCTGCGTTGCCGCTCGTCCAGCGAGGCGTCCGCGATGGCCTGCGAACCGAGGTTCGACGTGAGCACCAGAATCGTGTTCCGGAAGTCGACCGTGCGGCCCTGGCCGTCGGTCAGCCGTCCGTCGTCGAGCACCTGCAGGAGCACGTCGAACACATCCGGGTGCGCCTTCTCCACCTCGTCGAGCAGCACCACCGAGTACGGCCGCCTGCGCACCGACTCGGTCAGCTGGCCACCCTGGTCGTAGCCGACGTAGCCGGGCGGGGCGCCGACGAGCCTGGCGACCGAGTGCTTCTCGGAGTACTCGCTCATGTCGATGCGGGTGATCGCCCGCTCGTCGTCGAACAGGAACTCCGCGAGCGCCTTGGCCAGCTCGGTCTTGCCGACGCCGGTCGGGCCCAGGAACAGGAACGACCCGGTCGGCCGGTCCGGGTCCGCGACACCGGCCCTGGCCCGCCGCACCGCGTCGGATACCGCCCGCACGGCCTCGGACTGGCCGACCACGCGCCTACCGAGTTCCTCCTCCATCCGCAGCAGCTTGCCGGTCTCGCCCTCCAGCAGCCTGCCCGCGGGGATGCCGGTCCACGAGCTCACGACGTCGGCGACGTCGTCCGGACCGACCTCCTCCTTGAGCATGACCTCGCCCTTGGTGGCCTCGCTGGCCGCCGTGGCTTCGGCGAGCTCCTTCTCCAGCGCCGGGATGCGGCCGTAGCGCAGCTCGGCGGCGCGGCCGAGGTCGCCGTCGCGCTCGGCGCGCTCCGACTCGCCACGCAGCTGCTCCAGCTGCTCCTTGAGCTCGCGGACCTTCTCGATCGAGCCCTTCTCGTTCTGCCAGCGCGTGGTGAGGGCCGCCAGCTCCTCCCGCCGCTCGGCGAGCTCGGCGCGCAGTGCGCCGAGCCGCTCGCGGGAGGCCTCGTCCTCCTCCTTCGCGAGCGCCATCTCCTCGATCTCCAGCCGCCGCACGGCGCGCTCCACCTCGTCGATCTCGACGGGCCGGGAGTCGATCTCCATCCGCAGCCGCGATGCCGCCTCGTCGACGAGGTCGATGGCCTTGTCGGGCAGGAAGCGCGCCGTGATGTACCGGTCGGACAGCGTCGCCGCCGACACCAGCGCGGAGTCCGTGATGCGGACACCGTGGTGCACCTCGTAGCGCTCCTTGAGCCCGCGCAGGATGCCGACGGTGTCCTCGACGGACGGCTCGCCCACCAGCACCTGCTGGAAGCGCCGCTCCAGCGCCGCGTCCTTCTCGATGTGCTTGCGGTACTCGTCGAGCGTGGTGGCGCCGACCATGCGCAGCTCGCCGCGGGCGAGCATCGGCTTGATCATGTTGCCCGCGTCCATCGCTCCACCCTCGCCGGTGGCCCCCGCGCCGACGATCGTGTGCAGCTCGTCGATGAAGGTCACGACCTGGCCCTCGGAGTCCTTGATCTCCTTGAGCACGGCCTTGAGCCGCTCCTCGAACTCACCGCGGTACTTCGCACCCGCGACCATCGAGCCGAGGTCGAGCGCCACGACCCGCTTGCCGCGCAGCGACTCGGGCACGTCGCCAGCGACGATCCGCTGGGCGAGCCCCTCCACGATGGCGGTCTTGCCGACGCCGGGCTCGCCGATCAGCACGGGGTTGTTCTTCGTGCGCCGGGACAGCACCTGCACGACGCGGCGGATCTCGGTGTCGCGGCCGATCACCGGATCGAGCTCACCGGCCCTCGCCCGGGCGGTGAGGTCCACGCCGTACTTCTCCAGCGCCTGGTAGGTGCCCTCCGGATCGGGGTTGGTCACGCGGGCGGAGCCGCGCACCTTGGTGAACGCCTCGCGTAGCGCGTCCGGCGTGGCACCGTTCCGCCTGAGCACGTCGGCGACCGGCCCGCCCTCCGCGGCCAGGCCGACGAGCACGTGCTCGGTGGAGACGTACTCGTCGCCGAGTTCGGTGGCCAGCTTCTGCGCGTGGGTCAGCGACTTGACGGCGTGCGTGTCGAACTGCGGCGCGGACACGGTGGCCCCCGTGGCCGACGGCAGGGCCGAGATGATCGGCTCCAGCTCCTTGTGCACCTGCTCCGGATCGGCTCCGACCGCGGTGAGCAGCGGCGCGGCGAGGCCGTCGCCCTGCGCGAGCAGCGCCCCGAGCAGATGCGCCGGGGAGATGTTCGGGTTGCCCGCCATGGTGGCAGCCTGCGCGGCGGACGAGATCGCCTGCTGCGTCTTCGTGGTCGGATTGAAAGCGTCCATCCCCTCACCTCTGGTCTTCCGGGATTCCGGTGCCCCCGGTGCTCCCTGTGCTCCCTCTGGCAAGCCTCTCGCGAGAGGCCGTCGCTCTGCACAACGTCAGAAAAGTTGAGTGTGTTCCACTCAAGTGTCAACGCGCCGGGCCAGCCAGCGCAGCGCCACCATGGACAGCAGCGAGCTGAGCGCGACGAGTGCCCACGGCAACCAGATGGTGACGGAGAACAGTGCCACCACCGCGGGCGCCACGACCTGTGCGGTGGTGAAGGCGTACTGGTAGGCCGCCAGGTAGCGACCGCGGGCGAGCGGCGGAGCCTCCGCGACGGCGAGCGCGCTGGCGCGGGGCCCGAAGACGAGGTTGGCCGCGGCCAGGACGAGCGTGACGAGCAGCAGGTAGGCCGGCCGCCACGGGGCCGGTACGGCGATGGTGGCCAGCCCGGCGAGGGCCCACCCGGTATAGAGCCCCGAACCGATGGTCATGGCGGTGGTGCGGCGCAGCCCCTCCGTGGCGCGGAGAGCGAGGGTGGCCCCGCCGCTGGTGACGGCGGTGAGCAGAGCGAGGACGGCACCGGGCAGCCACATCGGCGCCTCCAGCCGGTTGATGACGAACACCGGCAGCCCCACGAGGAAGAAGTCCAGCGGGAGCCCGAACAGCCCGCTGATGACGATGAGCGCGAGATACGGCCGGTTGCGCAGGACCCCGGCGGGCGGCGGAGGGCCTGGCGAGCGCGCGTGCGGCGCGGGCACGGTCAGCACGAGCACCACCGCGGCCAGGAGGAACGACAGCCCGTCGAGGATCAGCGCCAGCCGCATGCCCGAGGTGCCCGAACCGGCGAGCAGCCCGCCGGCCAGGAGGGCGCCCACCCCGAACGCGGCCGCCCGCACCTGGTTGACGACGGCGAACGCGTGGTCGTTCGGGCGCGCTCCGGACACGTCGGCGATGAGGGCGAACAGCGCGCAGTAGAACAACTGCTGCCCCGCCGCGAACAGCAGTGCGGCCACCGCGACGAGCGGGACCCCGCCCGCGACGAGGTAGGCAAGGACTCCGGCCGCCTGGACGAGCAACGCGGCCAGCACGACCACCCGGGGACCGGCCCGGTCGACGAGGCGCCCGGCCAGCGGCGGCACGAGCAACCCGCCGACGGTACCGGCGGTCACCACGGTGCCCGCGAGGGCGAGCGGCAGCCCGACGACCCTGGTGACGTAGACGAGGACGAGCGGAAGAAAGAGGCCGGTGCCGAGGTTGTCCGCCCCCAGCGCGAGCAGCAGCCCACCCCAGCCTCTGGTCACACACACGAAGGTATAGACCCTTCGATATGTGATGCAGCTCACATTGATGTAACAACGGGCAACAAATTCGGACGGCCTCTTGTCAACCGAATGGAGTTAGGGTCAACTACCGGACCATGTCAGTCATGAGCACCGGCTTGTCGGCCACGAGCGGGCCGCCGAACGTCCTCGCTGCCGAAGGCGGCACCCTCGCCTCCATCGAGGAATGGATCAACAGCATCTTCAACCCGATCTCGGACGCGCTCTCCAGCTTCGTCTTCGCCGAGATCTCGATCGGGAGCGTCTCGTTCCCCTGGATCGTGGGCTGGCTGGTACTCGCCGCCACGATCTTCACGCTCTACTTCGGATTTGTCCAGTTCCGGAAGTTCAAGCTCGCGACCCAGATCGTCCGCGGCAAGTACACGACCGACGACGAACCGGGCGAGATCAACCACTTCCAGGCGCTCAGCTCCGCCGTGTCCGGCACCGTGGGGCTCGGCAACATCGCCGGTGTCGGTGTCGCCGTGACGATCGGCGGCGCGGGCGCCACCTTCTGGATGATCCTCGCCGGCCTGCTGGGCATGTGCACCAAGTTCGTGGAGTGCACGCTCGGCGTGAAGTACCGCGAGACGCATGAGGACGGCACCGTCTCCGGCGGCCCGATGCACTACCTGCGCAAGGGCCTCAACGAGCGGATCGGCGGCGCCTTCGGCAAGGGCCTCGGCAACGTGCTCGCCGTGGGCGCGGCCATCATGCTGCTGTTCTTCGCCCTCGCCGGCGGCAACATGTTCCAGGCCAACCAGACGTTCGCCCAGCTGCAGGACGTCACCGGCGGCGACGACGGCTTCCTCGGCAGCGACGGTGCCGCCCTCGTCTTCGGCATCCTCCTCGCCGTGGTGGTCGGCGCCGTGATCATCGGCGGCATCAAGTCGATCGGCGCGGTCACGAGCCGCCTGGTGCCCTCGATGGCCATCATCTACATCGCGGCGTGCCTCATCGTCATCCTGGTGAACATCACCGACGTCCCCGCCGCGATCGTGGAGATCTTCGAAGGTGCGTTCACGCCGGAAGGCGTCACCGGCGGCGCGATCGGCGCCCTGATCGTCGGCTTCCAGCGGGCCGCGTTCTCCAACGAGGCGGGCCTCGGCTCGGCGCCCATCGCCCACTCGGCGGTGAAGACCAAGAACCCGGTCACCGAGGGCTACGTGGCGCTGCTCGAGCCGTTCATCGACACGGTCGTCGTCTGCACCATGACCGCGCTGACCATCGTCATCGCCAAGACCCAGTTCTGGGAGGACGCGAAGGCCACGGTGTTCGCCGGTGGCGACACGCCGGACGGCGTGACGGTGACCTCGGAATCGTTCGCCACCGTGCTGCCGTGGTTCCCGTACGTGCTGACGGTGGCCGTCGCGCTGTTCGCGCTCTCGACGATGATCACGTGGGCGTACTACGGGCAGAAGGCGTGGACGTTCCTGTTCGGCAAGTCCCGCACCAGCGAGCGCACCTACCAGCTCATCTTCTGCCTGTTCATCGTCGCGGGCTCGGTGCTGACCCTGGGCAGCGTGCTCAGCTTCGCCGACGCCGTGCTGTTCCTGCTGGCACTGTTCAACATCATCGGCCTCTACATCCTGGCGCCGGTGGTCAAGCGCGAGGTGCAGAGCTTCCGCGACAAGATGCGCTCCGGCGAGGTGAGCCGGACGGACAAAGTGAAGAACTGACCCGAGACCGAATCCGAGCGGCCCGTCACCGGCACCAGCCGGTGGCGGGCCGCTTTTTCGCGTGGGCGGTGACGGATAGTTACTTACCTCAGACAACTTCGCGTCCGCCGCGGGGGTCGCTCCCCACGGCGGACGTGACCTTGCGCACGAAATCGGTGCCAGATCCACCCTTACGGAGCAACCAAAGGCGGACAACCTTCGCAGCGCCTACCGTCCCGCCGCGCGGGAATCTAGTGTGGGCGCGAGCGCTTGGCCGGAAAGGTGGAATATTCATGAAGTCTTCGACCTCGGCGTGGGGCACTGACCTGCTGCGTCCGTCCGAGTTAACCCGGTCACCCGTTCGTGAATAATCGCGCACGTGCCCTTGTGACTGTGAGTAGCTGACCATGACAGCCGACGCGATCAGCCCGGTCCCCAAGGTGGCCCCGCCACGGGAGGCTCCTCCCGCGGTGGCCGCGATGGTGCGGCTGATCCGGGACACGTGGCAGCTCGCCGAGCCGTACACGCCGGAGATCTCGCAGTTCTTCTACGGCATGCTCTTCACCCTCGCGCCTGCCACCCGGGACTTCTTCCCGATCAACATGGAGGTGCAGCGCGGGCGGCTGGTCCGCGCGCTGGTGCACATCGTGCAGATGGTCGACCGGCCGGACGACCTCGTGCCGTTCCTGCGCCAACTCGGCCGCGACCACCGCAAGTTCGGCGTCCAGCCGCGGCACTACGAGGCCGTGGGGACCGCGCTGCTCGCCGCGCTCAAGCGGCATCTTGGTGACGCCTGGACACCGCGGGTCGAGCGGGCGTGGGCCGAGGCCTACACGATCATCGCCAGGGCGATGCAGGAGGCCGCCGCGGCCGACGACTGCCCGCCGTACTGGACGGCCACCGTCGCCGAGCACCGCAGGCTCAGCTGGGACCTGGCACTGATCCGTCTCGAACCCGACCAGCCGATCCCCTACCGGCCGGGGCAGTACATGAGCATCGAAGTCCCGCAGCGGCCGCGCCTGTGGCGCTACCTGTCGCCGGCCAACGCGCCGAGGCCCGACGGCTCGCTCGAGTTCCACGTGCGCGCGGTCGACGGCGGCTGGGTGTCGCGGGCGATCGTGAGCCACACGCAGAGTGGCGACAACTGGCGGATCGGGCCGCCGCTGGGCAGGCTCGCGGTCAACCGCGAGTCCGGCCGGGACGTGCTCATGGTGGCGGGCGGCACCGGCGTGGCGCCGCTGCGGGCGATCCTCGACCACCTCGCGCAGTGGGGCACCAACCCCAAGGTCACGCTGTTCTACGGCGGTCCCACCCGGGACGACCTCTACGACCTCGAGCAGCTGCGCGCGCTCGCCTCGGCCAATCCGTGGCTCACGGTCGTACCCGTGGTCGAGCGCGGGGAAGGGCTGCCCGGTTGCGAGCAGGGCACGCTCGCTGACGTCGTCACGCGGCGCGGCGCCTGGCCGGGGCACGACGTGCTGGTGTCCGGCTCGCCCGCGATGATCCGCGCGACGGTGTCCAGAATGCTGGTGGCGGGCACGGCGCTCGACCAGATCCGGTACGACCCCTTCACGATCGACTGACGGGCCGGCGCGCAGTACGGTGCCCGGCATGGAGACCACGATTCCCGTCGCGGACGGCGAGATCGACGGTTACCTGGCGGCGCCGCAACCGGAGATCGCGGGCCCGCCGCCGTGGCCGGGTGTGGTCGTGGTGCACGACGCGCTCGGCCTGAGCCGGGACATCCGGCGCATCGCCGAGCGGTTCGCCACCGCCGGTTTCCTCGCGCTCTGCCCCGACCTCTACTCCCGGGGCGGCAGGGCGAGGTGTGTGAGGACGGTCTTCCGCGAGGTGGGCGAGGGCCGGGGTCGCTCGTTCGACGACCTCGAGGCCGGGCGCCGCGCCCTCGCCGGCCGGGACGACTGCACGGGCAGGATCGGCGTGGCGGGATTCTGCCTTGGCGGCGGGTTCGCCCTCGTCGCGGCGGGCGGCGAGTTCGACGCCTCCGCACCGTACTACGGATTCCTGCCCCGTGACCGGTCCATTCTCGACGGTGCGTGCCCGATCGTGGCCAGCTACGGCAGGCGCGACCCGACCCTCAGGGGCGCTGCCGACAAGCTGGCGGCGGAGCTGTCCCGGCGCGGGATCCCGCATGACGTCAAGGAGTACCCGGACGCGGGGCACAGCTTCGCCAACGAACTACCGCTCGGCCCGCTCAACGTCCTCGCCAAGGTGCTCGGCTTCGGATACCACCACGAGTCGAGCGAGGACGCCTGGCGCCGGGTACTGGCGTTCTTCGCCGAGCACCTCGCGCGGTGACCGGCGCGGTACGGCTGTCGTTCGCACGGCGGATTGTCCGGCACCTCGATCCGAAACTAGGGTCCGGACCCGCACCGTTCCGCGATGTGGATGATTGTTGTGCTTGGCGAAATTCGGTTCTCATGGAGAAAACCCGCGGCGGTGCTCGCCGCGCTGGTCCTGGTCGCCGCCGGTTCCCCGGCCGCGACGGCACAGGGCGGTGACCAGCCACCCGCGCCCGGCACGGAGCGACGAGCCGAGCAGCACAGCGTCACGCTGCTCACCGGAGACCGCGTCGTCACCGGCGCCGAGGGCCGCCGGGTGGTGCGGATCGTGCCCGCGGAGGGCAGGTCGGACCTGACCTTCTCCACGTACCGGAAGGAGGGGCACCAGTACGTCGTCCCCTCGGACGCCGGTACCCGCATCGCGGCGGGCGTGCTGGACGAGAAGCTCTTCGACGTGACCGAACTGGTCCGGTCCGGCTTCGACGACGCGCACCGCGCGACCCTGCCGCTGCTGGTGACGTTCTCCGGGGAGACCGGCCCGGCCGCGCTCGAGAACGCACCGGGCGCCACCGTCGGCCGGAGTCTGGCCAGCATCGACGGCGTCGCGGTGGCCGCCGACAAGTCGTCGGTGAACCGGTTGTGGACCGGTATCACCACCGACGATGCCCGTGCGCTTGCCGGGGGCCTGGAGAAGGTGTGGCTGGACGCGCGGTACCACGCGGCGCTGGACCAGAGCGTGCCGCAGATCGGCGCCCCCGAGGTCTGGGACAGCGGCTACACCGGCGAGGGCACGACGATCGCGGTGCTCGACAGCGGCGTCGACGAGAGTCACCCGGACCTCGCCGGGCGGCAGCTCGCCCAGCGGAACTTCTCCCAGTCCCCGACGATCGACGACCGCCACGGCCACGGCACCCACGTCGCCTCGATCGCACTGGGCAGTGGCGCCGCGTCCGACGGGACGTACACCGGTGTCGCCCACGGGGCCGAGTACCTCGACGGGAAGGTTCTCAACGACGACGGTAACGGCCTCCTCTCCGGGATCATCGCCGGGATGGAGTGGGCCTCGGCCGAACGGGGCGCCGACATCGTGAACATGAGCATCACCAGCTACAACGCGCCGGGGGTGCAGCCCATGGAGGAGGCCGTCAACACGCTCTCCGCCGACCACGGCACCCTGTTCGTGGTCGCGGCCGGCAACGAAGGTCCCGGCCCGGCCTCGATCAGGTCCCCCGGCAGCGCCCGGGCTGCGCTCACCGTCGGCGCGGTGAACGACGACGACGAGCTGGCACGCTTCTCCAGCAGGGGCCCGCTGCCCAGCCGCCGCACGCTGAAACCGGACCTCACCGCCCCCGGCGTGGCCATCATGGCGGCGCTCAGCTCGGATGCCCCGGGTGGTGACCCCGGCGAGGAGAACTACAGCCTGCGCAGCGGCACCTCGATGGCCACGCCCCACGTCGCGGGGACCGCCGCGCTCGCCCTGCAACAGCACCCCGACTTCAGCCACGACCAGCTCAAACGCCTGCTGACCGGCTCCACGGTGCCCTCCGCGGGGCTGACGGTGTTCCAGCAGGGCTCCGGCCGGGTCGACGCGGCCCGCGCGGCCACCCAGCCGCTGCTGCCCGGGTCCGAGGAGATCGACTTCGGAGTCCAGCGCTGGCCGCACGCCGGTGAGGAGCCCGCCCGCCGGACCCTGAGCTACACCAACATGACCGACAGCGACGTCACCGTCGAGTTCCGCGCCGAAGCGAGGGGCCCGGACGGTGAGCCCGCGCCCGGTGGCCTGTTCACCACATCGGCGCCCCGGCTCACGGTGCCCGCGGGAGAGACGGCCGCCGTCACCGTGCTCGGTGACGTCACCGCCGTCGACGCCCCCGGCTACTACACCGGGACGATCGTCGCGGACACCGGGGAGTCCACGGTGCGCACGCCGGTGGCCGTGTACCGGGAGCAGGAGAGCTACGACCTGACGCTCCGCCACCTCGGCGCCGACGGCGAACCCACCACCCACCACCGGACCGAGATCGTCGACGTGGACAGCGGCGAGGTCTACTCGCCCGAGGGCGCGAACGGGACGGCGACCGTACGCCTGCCGGTCGGCGAGTACGTGCTGCACAGCAACATCACCGGCCGGACGGGCGAGCCGCCGAACGAGTACCTGCTCGCCTACCCGCACCTGACGTTCGACGGCGCCCAGACCGTGACGCTCGACGCGCGCCGCGCGGAACCGGTCCGGGTTTCCCCACCGAACCCGGAGGCCACCGCCGTGTTCGGCGAGGTCCAGTACGTACGCACGGACGTGGACATGGACATCCCGTTCGGTGTGGTGACCTATGGCGGGCCGCTCGACCGGATCCACACCGCCCACCTCGGGCCGCGACTGTCCCGCGACCAGCTCAGGTCGCTGGTCAACACCCAGTGGACGGCATCGTCGGGCGACGAGTTCTACGGGCTGGCCTGGTACCGGTACGGCCAGGTGCCCACCGGCTTCACCCGCGACGTCGGCAGGCGGGACGTCGCGAAGGTCCGGGTGCGCTACGGCGCCCCGGAGGAGGGAGTGGCGCACGCCGCGGGCGCCGCCCCGTCCCCGCACGGCACCGCGGGCAGGCAGGGTGGCTCCACCCTGGTCGACATCTCCGTCCCGGCCACGCGCACCGAGTTCTACAACTCCGGCGAGGGCACGGTGGACTGGAACCGGTACCTGCACATGGAAGAGGTGGGTTCACCGCTGCCGTTGCCCCTTGGCCACCTCTACGCGCCCCCGCGGCAGTACCAGCCGCCCCGGCAGTACCGGGAGTCGTTCAACCACGCGGTGTTCAGTCCCGTCCTGCCCCGCACGTCCCAACCGGACCGGTGGGTGGTCCGCGACGGGAACACGATCACGATCGACGCGCCGCTGTTCGGCGACGGGGCGGGCAACTGGGGCCGTTCGGCGACCGTGCCCTCGGCCTACACGCGGCTGTTCCAGGGCCGGGTCCTGATCGGCCAGGAAGACGATCCTGGCCGCGGGACGTTCACGGTTCCGCCCGACGAGGCCGACTACCGGCTGACCACCGAGGCCCGCCGGGTACCCGCCTTCGGGCTGAGCACGCGGGTGGCCGCGACGTGGACCTTCCGGTCGGCGCGGACCGACGAGCCCACCAGGCTGCCGCTGTCGACCGTCCGGTACTTCGCCCCGCTGGACGACCGCGGGACGGCACCGGCGGGTGTGCCGTTCCTCGTGCCCGTCGCCCTGCAGAAACAGGCCAGCCCGCGGCTGTCGCCGGCGCACCGGCTGAGCGCCGAGGTGTCCTACGACAGCGGCGAGTCCTGGTCCTCGGCCCGGGTGATCGGCAACTCGCTGCTGGTGCTGCGCCACCCGGAGGACGCGGACACGGTGTCGCTGCGGGTGTCCGCCGCCGACGCGGACGGCAACACGGTGGAGGAGACGATCATCGACGCCTACCGGTTGCGCTGAGCCCGTCGTGAGTGGGAAACGTGGTGAGAACGACGTTTCCCACTCACGAGGGGCGGCGGGGGCGCCAGACCACCAGGGCGTTGCGCCTGCGGACCGGCACCAGTTCCTTGCGGTAGGAGGCGTGCACGGCGGCGGCCGCCTGCTCGGCCGCCGCGTAGGCTGAGGCCAGCTCCTCGGTCAGCTCGGCCACCCGGTTCTGCAGGGCCTCGACCTGGTTCTCCAGCTCGATGATCCGCTTGATCCCGGCCAGGTTGACGCCCTCCTCCTGCGACAGCCGCTGCACCTCCTTCAGCAGCGCGATGTCGCGGACGGAGTACCGGCGACCGCCGCCGGGGGTCCGGCCGGGGGACACCAGTCCCAGCCGGTCGTAGGACCGCAGTGTCTGCGCGTGCAGCCCGGACAGCTGCGCGGCCACCGAGATCACGAAGACGGGCGTGTCCTCGTCCGCACCGTGCGGCAGTCCACCAGGTACTCCAGAACCGAGCATCATCCACTCCGTTCCCGCAGCAACGCCGTGATCTCCGGCCGCGGATCCTGCTTCGCGACCGCATCGGCGTAGTCCTCGAGGGCCTTCTTGGCCTTGCCGTCCACCTTGGACGGCACGACGACCTGAAGCGTGACCAGCAGGTCACCCTGCGAGCCGTCGCGCTTCGCGATGCCCTTGCCCCTGGCCCGGAGCACACGGCCGTTGGCCGTGCCCGCGGGCACCTTGAGCGACACCTTGCCGTCCAGCGTGGGCACCGTGATGGTGCCACCAAGGGCCAGCTCCGTGAACTCCACCGGAACGGTGATCGTGAGGTCATTGCCGGACCGGCCGAACACCCGGTGCGGGTTGACGTGCACCCGGACGTAGAGGTCGCCAGCGGGCGCACCGCCCCGGCCGGGCTCGCCCTGGCCGGCCAGCCGGATCCGCTGGCCGTCGTCCACGCCGGGCGGGATCCGCACGGTCAGCGTCCGCGTCCGGGTGCTCACCCCTTCGCCGAGGCACTCGGGGCACGGATCGTCGATGATCGAACCGCGGCCCCGGCACTCCCGGCAGGGCTCGGAGAACGCGAACGCGCCCTGGCTCCGGCTGATCAGCCCGGAACCGGCGCAGAGGGGGCAGACCCTCGGCTGGGTTCCCGGCCGCGCGCCGTTGCCCCCGCACGTGCCACAGGTCGCCGGGCTCGACAGCCGCAGCGGCAGCGTCGCACCGCGCACGGCCTCGGCGAAGTCGATCCGCACGTCGGTCTCGACGTCGGAACCACGCTGGGCCCGGCTCGCCGGGCCACCCGCGGCGCCGCGGCGGCCGAACAGGTTGCCCAGCATGTCACCGAGTCCGCCGAAACCGCCCGCGCCCTGCTGGCCGAAGATGTCGCCGAGGTCGAACCCGCCGGGGCCGCCCTGGCCACCGCCGGGGAAGCCGAAGCCACCGGGCCCGCCGGAGCCGAACAGCCTGCGCGCCTCGTCGTACTCCTTGCGCTTCTCCGGATCGGACAGCACCCCGTACGCCTCGGAGACGGCCTTGAACTTCTTCTCGGCCTCGGCGTTGCCCGGGTTCGCGTCGGGGTGGTTCTCCCTGGCCAGCTTGCGGTAGGCCTTCTTGATCTCGTCCTGGCTGGCGTCGGAGGAGACGCCCAACTCGCGGTAGAAGTCCTTACCGATCCATTCCCTCGCACTCATCGGGCGTCCCCTCCCTCCCTCGCTTCGTCAGCGTGCGTTCTCATCGTCGTCGAGCGGCAGCTCGCCACCGACCGGTGCGTCGAGCGGCTCCTCGGCCGGACCGGCCTCCGGCGCCTGCCCCGGCTCGTGGTCGGTGACCCCGACCAGTGCCGCCCGCAGCACGCGGTCGCCGAACCGGTAGCCGCGGCGCAGCACCGTGGTGACGGTCGGCCCCGCCACGTCGGGCGAGGTGGCGTGCTGCACGGCCTCGTGGACGTTCGGGTCGAAGGGCTCGCCCTCCTTGCCGAACGACTCGAGACCCGCCTTCTCCAGCGCGCCCACCAGCTTGTCCGCGACGGCCTTGAAGGCGCCGGTGAGGTCGCCGTGCTGCTCGGCACGCTCCAGGTCGTCAAGCAGCGGCAGCAGGTCGTTCACCACGGAAGCCTTGCCCGCGACGGAAGCGGCCTCGCGGTCGCGCTCCACCCGCCTGCGGTAGTTGGCGTACTCCGCCTGCAACCGCTGCAGGTCCGCGGTGCGCTCCTCGAGCTGCTTCTCCACGTCCGACGCGGGCGCCACGGCCTCGTCCACCGTCTCAGCACCGGCCGCGGGGCCGGGGGTGCCCGCCGCGGCGGGCACCTCCTGCGCCTCCTCGGTCACCGGCTGCCGCAGCTCGCCGGTCTCCGGGTCGATCTTCCGCCGATCACGCACGACCACTGGCTCCTGCGGTTCCGCTCGCTCGTCGTCGTACCGTTCCGGCCCGGTCACTTCTTGTCGTCCTCGTCGACAATCTCGGCGTCCACCACGTCATCGGCCTTCTGCGAGCCGGAGGTGTCGCCGGCCGCGCCACCCGCGGCGCCGGCGGCACCCTCGGCGCCCGCCTGCGCGCCGGTGTTGGCGTACAGGGCGGTGGCGAGCTCCTGGGAAGCCGAGTTCAGCTTCTCCATGGACTCCTTGATCTTTGCGGTGTCGGTGCCCTTGAGCGCCTCGTTGGCCTCGTCGATCGCGGTCTTGACCTTGCCCTTGAGGTCCTCGGGCAGCTTCTCGTCGTTGTCCGTGAGGAACTTCTCGGTCTGGTAGACCAGCGTCTCGGCCTGGTTGCGGGTCTCGGCCTCCTCGCGGCGCTTCCGGTCCTCCTCGGCGTGGGCCTCGGCGTCCTTGACCATCCGGTCGATCTCGTCCTGCGGCAGCGCGGAGCCGCCGGTGATCCGGATGGACTGCTCGTTGCCCGTGCCGAGGTCCTTCGCGGTGACGTGGACGATGCCGTTGGCGTCGATGTCGAAGGTGACCTCGATCTGCGGCACGCCGCGCGGGGCGGGCGGGATGCCGGTCAGCTCGAACATGCCGAGCTTCTTGTTCTGCGCCGCGATCTCGCGCTCACCCTGGAACACCTGGATCTGCACCGACGGCTGGTTGTCGTCCGCGGTGGAGAAGATCTCCGAGCGCTTGGTCGGGATCGTGGTGTTCCGCTCGATGAGCTTGGTGAACACACCGCCCTTGGTCTCGATGCCGAGCGACAGCGGCGTGACGTCCAGCAGCAGGACGTCCTTCACCTCACCCTTGAGCACACCGGCCTGCAGCGCGGCGCCGACGGCGACGACCTCGTCCGGGTTGACGCCCTTGTTCGGCTCCTTGCCGCCGGTCAGCTCCTTGACCAGGTCGGTGACCGCGGGCATCCGGGTGGAGCCGCCGACGAGCACCACGTGGTCGATGTCGCCCACGGCGATGCCCGCGTCCCGGATGACGTTGTGGAACGGGGACTTCGTCCGGTCGAGCAGGTCGGACGTGATCCGCTGGAACTCGGCGCGCGACAGCGTCTCGTCGAGGAACAGCGGGTTCTTGTCCGCGTCCACCGTGATGTACGGCAGGTTGATGTTCGCCGTGGTCGAGCTGGACAGCTCGATCTTCGCCTTCTCCGCGGCCTCCTTGATGCGCTGGAGCGCCATCTTGTCCTTGGTCAGGTCGATGCCGTGGGAGGCCTTGAACTTGTCGACGAGCCAGTTGACGATGCGCTCGTCCCAGTCGTCACCACCGAGGTGGTTGTCACCGCTGGTGGCCCTGACCTCGACCACGCCCTCGCCGATCTCGAGCAGCGAGACGTCGAACGTGCCGCCGCCGAGGTCGAAGACCAGGATGGTCTGCTCCTTCTCGCCCTTGTCCAGACCGTAGGCCAGGGCGGCCGCGGTGGGCTCGTTGACGATCCGCAGCACGTTGAGGCCGGCGATCTGGCCCGCCTCCTTGGTGGCCTGCCGCTGCGCGTCCTCGAAGTACGCGGGCACCGTGATGACGGCGTCCGTGACCTCCTCGCCGAGGTAGGACTCGGCGTCCCGCTTGAGCTTCATCAGCACGCGCGCGCTGATCTCCTGCGGGGTGTAGGCCTTGCCGTCGATCTCGGTCTTCCAGTCGGTGCCCATGTGCCGCTTGACCGACCGGATGGTCCGGTCGACGTTGGTCACGGCCTGGTTCTTCGCCGACTGCCCGGTCAGCACCTCGCCGTTCTTGGCGAAGGCGACGACGGACGGGGTGGTCCGGGAGCCTTCCGAGTTGGCGATGACCGTCGGCTCACCACCCTCGAGGACAGAGACGACCGAGTTGGTCGTGCCGAGGTCGATGCCGACCGCTCGCGCCATGTGTGTTCCCTCCTGCTTACGTGACCTGCGCTGGTCCGGTCTGTCCTGAACAGCGCCATCGCTTCCACATTGAGTGGGGTTCACTCAAGTTCTAGCCGGTGCTCCGGCCGCTCGTCAAACCGGACTTGAGTGGAGGCCACTCAACCTTCCTGCCAGTCCCAACGAGCGGGTCGCCACCGTTGTTCCCGGCGGCTCAGGCGGGCAGGACCGTGACGTCACCGCTGTTGGTGCTCAGCTCCAGCAGGTTCGGAGCCGCCGGGTCCTGCGGGATCTGGACCTCCCGGTCCCCGCTGTTGCTCTCCCCTTCGACCCGGTACTCGCCGTCTGGCACCGCCACCTCGATGTCCCCGCTGTTCGCGTGCGCGCGGACCGTGCCCTCCTCGGCGAGGCGCAGGTCGATCCGCCCGGAGTTCGCCTCCACCTGGACGTCCCCGCGCAGGCCCGCGCCGTGGACGTCACCCGAACTCACGTCGACCCGGACCGGCTCGGAGACGTCGACGACCCGCACGTCCCCGGAGCTGGCGTCGACGTCGACCGCACCGACGCCCTCCAGCGTGACGTCGCCGGAGGACACCTCGCCACGGACCGCCGTGCCGCGCGGGACCGTGACGTCGTAGCTCACCGAGCAGAACCAGTCACAGCCGTTCAGCACGAGCGTCTGGCCGTCGACCGCGAACGCCGCGTCGGGGCGATCCCAGCGGTAGGAGTACGTCTGCCGCACGACGGTGCGCTCGACGTCGCCAGCGCGGATCGTGACGTTCCCGGACTCGTTGTCGATCCGGACGTCGCGGATCGGGTCGTCCACCGTGTCCGTGGCCTCCGCCGTCGACGGCCACAGCCAACCGAACGCGATCGCCGCGCCCACGGCGATCAGCGCGACGCCCCCGATGGCCAGTCCAGCCCGCCCCATGGTGAGTCCTCCTGCCGCAACTTCCCTGCGGTCCTCACGCTAGGACCCGCCGGACGAACAGGGCATCAGGGCCTACCCCCTATTCGACCCTGAGGTCGTCCCCAGCTTCGGGATCGGGTGATCACCACTAGCCTCGGGGACGGACCCGATTTCCAGACCGCTGAGGAGGACTGATGCCCCAGGCACCCGACCCGTACGAGTCGCTCCCGCCCGTTCCCTCCTTCACCCTGCGCAGCAACGACGTGGCGGAGGGAGAGACGCTGCCGACGCCGCACCGCAGCGGGATCTTCGGCGCGGGCGGCGAGGACCGGTCCCCGCACCTGAGCTGGGAAGGCTTCCCCGCCGAGACGAAGAGCTTCGCCGTCACCTGCTTCGACCCCGACGCGCCCACCGGCAGCGGCTTCTGGCACTGGGCCGTGTTCAACATCCCGGCCTCGGTGACCGAACTGCCGTCCGGCGCGGGCGACGCGAGCGGGTCCGGGCTGCCGGACGGCGCGCGCACGCTCAGGACCGACGGCGGGGTCCGGCAGTACCTCGGCGCCGCTCCGCCTCCCGGCCACGGCCCGCACCGCTACATCTTCGCCGTGCACGCGCTCGACGTGGACTCGCTCGACGTCGGCGAGGACGCCACGCCCGCCTTCCTCGGCTTCAACATGTTCGGGCACACGCTGGCCAGGGCCACGCTCACCCCGGTCTACGAGAACAAGGGCTGACCTGCCCGGCTCGCCTCGTGAGTGAAAACCGTTGTTCTTACCACGTTTTTCACTCACGAGGTGCTCAGCGGGGTTTGAGCAGGTAGTCGACCACCGGCCGCAGTTCCTCGGCGGTGGGCGGCTCGTCGTCGATCAGGCCCTGGATGAGCAACCCGTCGATACCGGCCAGGAACACGCGGAACGCGACCTCGTCGTCGTGCCGGACCATCGACGTGAGCACGTCCAGCCAGCGCCGCGCGGCCGGGCGCAGCTCGGGCCTGCGGGCCGCGAGCAGATACAGCTCGTACTCGGCCATCGTGCGGCCCCGGCGCGGCCCGAGCGCCTCGGCCAGCAGATTCGCCACCTCCTCGGCACCGCGGCTCCCGCGCGAGCGGGCACGGTCGATCATCCAGTACACCTCGGTCGCCATGTCCCGTGCGCACGAGATGAGGGTGGCGATCAGCAGGTCGTCGAGGCTGGCGAAGTGGTACGTGGTGGAGGTGGTCGGCACCCCCGCCTCCCTGGCGACCGTCCGGTGCGTCACCCCGGCCACGCCGTCACGCTCGATCACCCGCAGCGTCGCCTCGATGATCTCGGTCCGCCGCCGCTCGCCGCGGACCTTGCGACCGTCGACCCGTTGCCTCAATGCGCACCACCCAGCTCCAACAGGGTCACCCCACCGATGATCAGCACCAGGCCGGCGATCATCGTGAGGTTCAGCTGCTCGTTCAGGAACATCGCCCCGATCAGGGCCACGAGCGCCACGCCCACGGCGGACCAGATGGCGTAGACGACCCCGACCGGCATGCCCATCTTGAGCACGCGCGCCATGAGAAAGAAGGCCAGTCCGTAACCGGCGGCCACGACGACCGACGGAACGGCTTTGGTGAAGCCGTCCGAAAGCTTCAGCGCGACCGTGCCGGTGACCTCGGCCACGATGGCGGCGGCCAGGAGCAAGTAGGCGACCATGGGGCCATGCTACCTGAACGATAGTCCCAAAATATCCGAGTCGTGCACCACATCCGTGGGACTTTGCCGCCGCCGATCGGTTACTCATCAGTAAGAAGAGATAGGCTCCCCGGAACCCACCGCGAAGTACCCCGAACCGAAAGGCCCGATCATGGGTGCACTGCAGATCACGCTCGGCGTGGTCGGCGTTGCCGTCAGCCTCGTCGCCTGGGTCGCCTTCATCATGGGCGTGGTGCGCCAGGTGCGCATCATCCGCCTCGGCCAGCCGGACGCGACCCGCAACGGTCCCTTCTGGCCGCGCATGAAGACGCTGATCAAGGAGTTCGCGGCCCACACCAGGATGAACAAGTTCCGCACCGTCGGCCCGTGGCACTGGCTGGTGATGTGGGGCTTCCTCATCGGGACCGCCGTGTGGTTCGAGGCGTACGGCGAGATGTTCGACGCCGAGTTCGCCTGGCCGATCATCGGGCACTGGGCACCGTGGCTGTTCCTCGTGGAGATCCTCGGCGTCGGGACCGTGCTCGGCGGCGTCGCGCTCGCCGTCATCCGGCAGCGCAACCACCCGCGCCGCGCCGACCGGCAGTCCCGCTTCGCGGGTTCCAACTTCGCCCAGGCCTACTTCGTCGAGGCCGTGGTGATCATCGAGGGCCTCGGCATCGTCGGGGTCAAGGCGTTCAAGATCTCCAGCGGGATCGAGGACCCGGCGCTGTGGACGAGCTTCGTCAGCAAGCCGCTCGGCGCGATCCTGCCCGCGAGCGCCGCCGCGGTGTCGATCACCGCCCTGATCAAGCTGCTCTCCGGCATCGTGTGGCTCTACGTCGTCGGCCGCACGCTGACGATGGGCATCGCCTGGCACCGGTTCAGCGCCTTCTTCAACATCTACTTCAAGCGCGAGGACGACGGCGGCGTCGCACTCGGCAGGCTCAAGCCGATGATGAGCGACGGGAAACCGCTCGACTTCGAGGAAGCCGATCCGGAGAAGGACGTGTTCGGCGCGGGTCAGGTCGAGGACTTCACCTGGAAGGGCTGGCTCGACTTCACGACGTGCACCGAGTGCGGCCGCTGCCAGTCGCAGTGCCCGGCGTGGAACACGGGCAAGCCGCTGTCGCCGAAGCTGGTCATCACCCAGCTCCGCGACCACGCCTACGCCAAGGCGCCGTACCTGCTCGCGGGCGGCAAGCGGGACATGACCGGTGAGGAGATCGGCCTGACCGGCGACAACCCGCACGCGGGCATCGACGTGCTGGCGCTCGCCGAGTCGGAGCGGCCGCTGGTGGGCGGCCCCGAGGAGAACGGCGTCATCGACCCTGAGGTGCTGTGGTCGTGCACCACCTGCGGCGCCTGTGTCGAGCAGTGCCCGGTGGACATCGAGCACGTCGACCACATCGTCGACATGCGCCGGTACCAGGTGATGATCGAGTCGAACTTCCCTACCGAGCTGAACGGGATGTTCAAGAACCTGGAGAACAAGGGCAACCCGTGGGGCCAGAACGCCAAGGACCGGCTGAACTGGGCCGACGACCTCGACTTCGAGGTGCCCGTGTTCGACGGCGAGTGGGGCGACACCGAGTACCTGTTCTGGGTCGGCTGCGCTGGCGCGTTCGAGGACCGCGCGAAGAAGACCACCCGCGCCGTGGCCGAGCTGCTGCACATCGCGGGCGTGCGGTACCAGGTGCTCGGCCCCGAGGAGACCTGCACGGGCGACCCGGCGCGCCGGGCGGGCAACGAGTTCGTGTTCCAGATGCTCGCCCAGCAGAACGTCGAGGTGCTGAACTCGGTGTTCTCCGAGACAGAGCCGTCGAGTCGAAAGATCGTCGTCACCTGTGCCCACTGCTTCAACACGCTCGCGAACGAGTACCCGGAGCTGGGCGGTCAGTACGAGGTCGTGCACCACACCCAGCTGCTCAACCGGCTCGTGCGCGAGAAGCGGCTGACCCCGGTGGCACCCATCGCCGAGGACGTCACCTACCACGACCCGTGCTACCTGGGCAGGCACAACAAGGTGTACGAGGCTCCGCGTGAGCTCGTCGGCGCCTCGGGTGCCGCGCTGCGGGAGATGCCGAGGCACGCCGAGCGCTCGATGTGCTGCGGCGCCGGTGGCGCGCGCATGTGGATGGAGGAGCGCATCGGCAAGCGCATCAACGTCGATCGCGTGGACGAGGCGCTGGGCACCGCGCCGTCGAAGATCGCCACCGGCTGCCCGTTCTGCCGCGTGATGCTCACCGACGGCGTCACGTCCCGGCAGAACGACGGCGACGCGGGGCAGAACGTCGAGGTCGTGGACGTCGCGCAGCTCCTGCTGTCCTCGGTGAAGCGGGGTGAGCAGCAGAAGGCCGCCCCCGCGCCCGCGGCGGTGTCCGCCGGGCCCGCGGCCGGGGCCGCCGAGAGCGGCGGCGAGGCCGAGGCCGACGGCAGGGCCGACGTGCCGACCGACGAGGTGCCCTCCGGCACGGCGCAGACCGAGGAGGACAAGTAACCGAACGCGGTGGCGGGGGTGCCGAGTGTCGCGGCACGGCGTTCGGCACCCCGGCCCCCTTGCCCGCCCGGGTAACATGGACCGACCTCGTCGTCAACGTCGCCAAGCGAGGTCGTGACCCCAGCATGCGAGGCGGACGAGCGTGGGCAAATCCGATCGACCCGAGCAGGCCGGTTCCCCGGCCACCGGGCGTTCGGGTGCCCGTTTCCCCTCGGCACGCCAGCGGCAGCGGTTCGAGAACGCCGAACCGGAACCGGCCCCGGCCGAACACCCGCCGCGCGGTGCGGAGCGCTCCCGCGTCGGTCGCTCCGGCGCCCGCTTCCCCTCGGTGAAGCTGCTCGAACAGTTCGAACAGGTCGAGTCCGCCGAACCGCCGCCGACGCGGGTGCCGGCCACCCCGCCACCGCCACGTCGGCCACCACCGGCTCCGTCCGCCCCGCCGCGGCAGCGCACCACGCTCACGTTCGCCGAGGGCGAGGGGCTGGCGGAGGCAGGTGATGCGGGCGACGAGCACCGCCTGCGGGTGCGGCCGTACGTACTCACCAAGGGCCGTACCCACGCTGCGCACCACCTCGCCGTCGAGACCCTCGTCTCCGTCGATCCGCGCGGGCCGTGGCGCCGCGGTCCGCTCAGCGGCGAGTACCAGGCCGTGCGCAGACTCTGCGTCCAGCCCAGGTCGGTCGCCGAGGTCGCGGCCACCCTGGCCGTGCCGCTCGGCGTCGCCCGCGTCCTGCTCAGCGACATGGCCGACGCGGGCCTGATCGTCGTCCACGGCAACCGGGCCACGGCGGAGGGCAGACCCGACCTCCCGCTACTGGAGCGCGTGCTCCGTGGCCTGCGCGCGGTCTGACAACGGCAGGTGGCACGCCACCCGGTGACCGGGACCGCCCGGCGCGGGTTCGAACGGCGGCACCACGTCGGCACAGCGCGGCTCGGCCTGCCAGCAGCGGGTGCGGAACCGGCAGCCCGAAGGCGGATCGAGCGGTGAGGGCACCTCGCCCTTCAGCACGATCCGCTCGCGGCTGCCCTCCCGCACCGCGTCGAGCGACGGCGCGGCCGACAGCAGCGCCGCCGTGTACGGGTGAGCCGGTGCGGCGAACACCTCGTCGACAGGGCCCGACTCGACCACTCGCCCCAGGTACATCACCGCCACGCGCTCGGCGACGTGCCGCACCACCGACAGGTCGTGGGAGATGAACAGGTAGGACACCCCGAGCTCGGCCTGCAGGTCGGCGAGCAGGTTCAGCACCTGCGCCTGCACCGACAGGTCGAGCGCGGACACCGGCTCGTCGCAGATCAGCACGTCGGGGCCGAGCGCGAGGGCCCGCGCGATCCCGATGCGCTGCCGCTGCCCGCCGGAGAACTCCTGCGGGTAGCGGTCGGCGTCGGACGCACGCAGCCCCACCAGCTCCAGCAGTTCCCTGACCCGGGCGGCCCGGCGTTCGGGCGGGACGATGTCGCGGTGGGTGAGCCACGGTTCGCCGATGAGCTGGGCGGCGGTGAGCCGGGGGTTGAGTGACGCGTACGGGTCCTGGAACACCATCTGGATCCGGCGTCGCCACGCGAGCAGCTCCTTGCCGCGCAGGGCGAACGGATCCACACCCGCCGTCCGCACGGTGCCGCCGTCCGGCCGTTCCAGGAGCATCAGTACCCGCGCGAGCGTGGACTTGCCGCAGCCGGACTCCCCGACGAGGCCGAGCGTCTCCCCCCGGCCGAGGGTCAGGTCGACGCCGTCGAGAGCCCGCAACCCACCCCGGCGGGACCGGCCGGGCACCCGGAAGGTCTTCGTCACGCCCTCCACCCGCAGCAGCGGCTCGGCCGGCGCGGTAACCGGATCAGCCATCGGCGAGCTCCTTCCAGTAGTGGCAGGCCGAGGCGCGGCCCGGCCCGGTCTCGGCCAGCGGCGGCCGCTCGGTGGCACACCGCTCGGTGGCCAGCGGGCAGCGCGCCCGGAACGCGCAGCCGGAGGGCAGGTCGGCCAGCTCGGGCGGGGCGCCGTCGATCGACCGCAGGCGGGTGCCCCGGTCCCCGGCGGCGGGCACCGAGTCCAGCAGCCCGCGCGTGTAGGGATGCCGGGGCGCGCGGAACACCTCGGCCACCGGTCCGGTCTCCACCACCGCGCCCGCGTACATCACGGCCACGTGGTCGGCCTGCTCGGCGGCCACCGCGAGGTCGTGCGTGATGAGCACGAGCGCCATCCGCTGTTCGGTGCGCAGTTCGGCCAGCAGCTCCATGATCTGCGCCTGCACCGTCACGTCGAGCGCCGTGGTCGGCTCGTCGGCGAGCAGCACGGCGGGCCGCAGGGCGACGGCCATCGCGATCAGCAGGCGCTGCCGCATGCCGCCGGAGAACTGGTGCGGGTAGGCGTTCAGCCGCGACCGCGGCTCCGGGATGCCGACCCGGTCCATCAACTCGACCGCCTTCTCCCTGGCGGCCCTGCGGGACAGCTTCTCGTGGATGCGGAACGGCTCCGCGAGCTGGGTGCCGACCGGGTAGACGGGGTTCAGTGCGGTCAGCGCGTCCTGGAACACGATCGCCAGCCCAGGCCCGGCGAGCTTGCGCCTGCTCGCGGGGTCGAGCCCCAGCACGTCGACGCCGTCCAGCCGCACCGCGCCGCCCGCGACCTCCGCGACCGGTCCGAGCAGCCCGGCAATGGCCTGCGCGGTCATGCTCTTGCCGCAGCCCGACTCGCCGAGCAGGGCCATCGCCTGTCCGGAGTGGACGGTGAAGCTGACGTCCCGCACCGCGCGCACCCGCCCCGCCGGGGTCCGGACGTCCACCGAAAGCCGTTCGACCTCCATCGCCACGGTCATGCGGAGATCCTTTCCTTGCGGGGCAACGTCAGCCGCCAGCGCTGTCCCGGGTCGCCCGCGACCCTGGCCCAGGCGGCGAGCATCGCCGCGGACACGGTGGTGAACACGATGGCCAGCCCCGGGAACACCGCGATCCACCAGGCGGTCTGCAGCTCCTGCCTGCCCTGCGCCACCATCAGCCCCCAGGACACGTCCGGCGGCTGGATGCCGATGCCGAGGAAGCTCAGCGACGACTCGGTCAGCATCACGAAGCAGAAGTCCACCGCGGCCACCGTGAGCAGGGTCGGCAGCACGGACGGCGCGATGTGCCTGCGGATGATCGCCCCGCTGCCCGTGCCGAACGTCCGCGCGGCGTCCACGAACAGCCTGCTCCGCAACTCCGCCGCCTCCGCACGGGCCGTACGCAGGTAGACCGGGATGCGCGCCACGGCGAGCACGGCGATGAGGTTCGCGACGCTCGGCGTGAAGACGTAGAGCACCACCACCGCGAGCAGCAGCGAGGGGAAGCTCAGGATCACGTCGCCGACCCGCATCGACACGTTCTCCCGCCAGCCGCCGGAGAACCCGGCCCACATGCCCCACGCCGAGCCGACCGTCAGGGACAGCAGCACGGCGGGGACGGCGACCGACATCGTCGTGCCCGCGGCGACGACGAGCCGGGCGGCGACGCTGCGCCCGAGCGAGTCGCTGCCGAGGACGAACTCCCAGCCGTGCCCGATGCTGAACGGCGGCAGGTTGACCGCCCGCAGGTTCTGCTCCACGGCGAGGTCGCCGAGCAGCACCGGGCCCACCGCGGCGCAGAGGGCGATGAAGCCCAGCACCACGACGGCCGCGCTGGCGAACCGGTCCTTCGCCAGCAGGGACAGCATCGACGCCTTGCCCGTCATGCCATCACTCCTTGCCGCACCCGCGCGTCGAGCAGCGCGTAGCAGATGTCGATGAGGATGTTGAGCGCGAAGATCGTCAGTGCCGTGATCAGCACCGCCGCCTGCAGCACCGCGAAGTCGCGCTGCAGGATCGAGTCGATCATCAGCTTGCCGATGCCCGGCCAGCCGAAGATCGTCTCGACGACGACCGCGCCGTTCAGCATGCCCACCGCGAGGTCGCCGGCCACGGTGAGGGCGGGCGCCCCGGCGTTGCGCAGCGCGTGCCCGAAGACGACCCGCGCCTCGCCCGCACCCTTGCTGCGGGCGACCTTGACGTAGGGCGCCGACAGCGCGGACACCATCGCGCCCCGCACCACCTGGACGAGCACGCCGAACGGGCGGATCAGCAGGGTCGCGACGGGCAGCACCCACGCCGCCGCGCCGACGGTGCCGGACGTCGGCAGCCAGCCGAGCGTCACGGAGAACAGCAGGACGCCCATGATCGCGAACCAGAAGTCCGGGATGCTGGCCGCCGTCGCCGAGAGGAAGCTCGCGCCGCGGTCGGCAGCCGAGTTGGGCCGGTAGGCCGCGAGGCTGCCGACCACGGCCGCTCCCACGACGGCCAGCAGCATCGTCACCCCGGCCAGCTGCAGTGTCGCGGGGAACGCCCGCAGCACGGCCTCCGCCGCGGGCTGCGCGGTGCGCAGCGACTCCCCGAAGTCCAGGTGCACCAGCTGGGCGAGGTAGTCGCCGAACTGGACGAGCACCGGCTGGTCGAACCCGTTGCGGGCGGCGAACTCCGCCCGCATCTCGGGGGTCGCGGACAGCGGCAGGTAGAGGTTCGCCGGGTCCCCGGTGAGGCGTGCCAGGAAGAACACGCCGAGGATCACGACGAGCAGCGGGAGGGCGCTGGAGATGATGCGGCGTCGCAGGAACGTGAGCATGGGCGCCTCAGTTCACCGGGCGCATCTCGGCCAGGCGCATCTCGTCGTTGGTCGCGGAGTTCGGCTCGTACTCCACGTTCGGCGACAACGCGATGATGCCGGTCATGTGCGCCAGCACGGCGTCCCGGACCACCTCGTCGTTCTGGTGGGCCAGCGCCCGCGCGAACTTCTCCTGACGCTCCGGCCCGGAAGCCTGCTCGGCCTGTTCGATCAGCGTGTCCAGCTCGGGAGTGCCGTAGCTGCTCTGCGCGCCCTCGGAGCCGTAGATCTGGCCCATCGTGAACGCCGCGTCACCCGCCTGGTTGCCGTGCTGTGCCTGCAGCAGCGTCGGACCGATGTCGGCGGGGAAGGGCCGCAGCAGGTACTCCAGCCAGGCGTTGACGTCGAGCATCTTGATCTCGACCCGCAGCCCGGCCTCGAGCAGCGAGTTCTGGGCGACCTCCATCGCCTCGGCGGCCTTCGGGTAGATGCCGTTGCGGCCGATGATCGTGATCGGCCGGTCCACCGGCACGCCGTCGGCCTTGGCCTCCTTGATGAGCGACTTGGCCTTCGCCATGTCGTACGGCCACGGCTCGATGTCGGGGTTGTGCCCGGTGACACCGTCCGGCACGACCTGGCCCGCCGGCTCGCCGAGCCCGGCGAACACGGACGCCACCAGGCCTTCCTTGTCGAGCGCGTAGTTGATGGCCCGGCGCACGCGGATGTCGTCCAGCGGGGCCTTCGTCGCGTCGATGCGCAGGTACGACGTCTCGTTGTTGGGATACTCGACCGCCGCGTCGCCCGCACCGTCGGCCGGCGCGAGCCCGACGGCGATGTCCGCCTCGCCGCTGTTGACCATCGCGGCCCGGATGCTGCCCTCGCCGCGCCAGACGTAGCGGGCGCTGGCGTAGGCGGGCGCGGTGCCCCAGTAGCCGTCGTAGCGGGCGAGGGTCAGGCTCACGCCCTGGTTCCACTGCTCGATCCGGTACGGGCCGGTGCCCACCGGCTCGCGCACCTTGCCCTCGGCGTCGGTCTCGGCGGGCACGATCTCCACGAAGGACAGCCGCAGCGGCAGGATCGGGTCCGGTTCCGCCGAGGTGACCTCCAGCGTGGTGTCGTCGACGACCTTCGTGGTCAGCTCGCTGTCGCCGAAGACGTAACCGTCGACGTTGCAGCCGATGTCGGAGGAGACCGTGCGGTCGATGGAGAAGGCGGCGTCCTCCGCGGTGAACGCCGAGCCGTCGTGGAACTTCACGCCGTCGCGCAGGGTGAACGTCCACGACGTCGGCGACGTCTGCTTCCACTCGGTCGCGAGCTTCGGCTGCACCTCCCCGGTGGCCGGTTCGCGCTCGGTGAGCGGTTCGGTGATGTTGGAGCGGGTGACCCGGCCCGTCGCGGTGAGGGAGGCGTCGCAGGGCTCCAGCGTGGGCGGCTCCTCGGGCAGCACGATGCGGACGGTGTCGCCCGCGTCCGAGGCCGAGCCGCCGCCGACCGAGCACGCCCCGGTCAGCGCTACGGCCCCGGTGGCCAGCAGCACGGCCGCTCTGGGCACCCGGGACGGGGTGGCCTGGCGTAACGGAAACATCGTTGTTCCTCCTTCTTCTACGGGCGGGGGGTCCGCAGGACCGGGGGCAGCAGCGGCTCGGGGAAGTCCTGGAAGGTCACCGGCCGCTGGAAGCGGCGGACCGCGGTCCAGCCGACGGACGTGTGCGCGCTGTCCGAGGTCGCGGGGAAGGGCCCGCCGTGGGTCTGCGCGCCGCTGACGCTGACCCCGGTGGGAAAGCCGTTGTGCACCAGCCTGCCCGCGAGCTCCGTCAGCTCGGCGACGAGCGGCCGGAGGGCCTCGGCGTCCTCGGGTTCGGAGTGGACGGTGGCGGTGAGCGAGCCGGGCAGCAGGCGTGCGGCGGTGAGCAGGTCGTCGTCGCCGTCGACGTCCACGACGACCGCGAACGGCCCGAAGTGCTCCTCCAGCAGCGCGGGCTCGCGGCGCAGGTCGTCGAGGGTGGCCAGGAGCAGCACGGGTGCCGCGGTGAAGCCGCTGCCCGACCTCGGCCGGTCCGCGGTGACGACCTCGACCCCCGGCACGTGCCGGCTCGCCTCGAAGGCCGCGAACGTGCCCTCGTTGAGCAGCGGTGCCGGGTCGACGCGGTCGAGCAGGGCGGCGGCCCTGGTGGCGAACTCCCGGCCCGCGCTGGTGAGGACGAGGCCCGGCTTGGTGCAGAGCTGGCCGCAGCCGAACGTCATCGACGCGGCGAATCCCTCGACGATCGCGTCGAGCCGCCTGCCGGAAGCCGCGGCCGTGACGAAGAGCGGGTTGAGGCTGCCCATCTCGGCGAACACGGGGATCGGCCGCGGCCGTGCCGCCGCGAGCGCGGTGAGCGCGCGGCCGCCCGCGAACGAGCCGGTGAACCCGACCGCCCGCACCTCGGGCGCCTGGACCAGCGCCGAACCGGCCTCGGTACCCGCGTCCTGGACGAGCGCGAACGTGCCGGGATGCGCACCACGGGCCTCGACGGCCTCCGCGACGCAGGCGCCTGCCAGCTCGCTGGTCGCCGGGTGCGCGGGGTGGGCCTTGGCCAGCACGGGGCAGCCCGCCGCGAGAGCGGACGCCGTGTCCCCGCCCGCGACGCTGAAGGCGAGCGGGAAGTTGGACGCGCCGAACACGGCCACCGGGCCGACCGGGACGAGCACCCGGCGCAGGTCCGGCCGCGGCGGGGTGCTCTCGGGGTCGGCGGCGTCGTGCAGGGGTTCGCCGAAGTCGGCCCGCTCGACCACGTCGGCGAAGCCGAGCAGCTGGTTGCGGGTCCGCAGCAACTCACCTTCGAGGCGGGCGGTGCCGATGCCGGTTTCCGCGCGGGCGGTCGCCACGATGTCGTCCCGCCGCGCGGCGAGCCGGTCCGCGATGTCCCGGAGGAGACCGGCCTGCCAGCGTTCCGGGAGCCCGCGGTTGGCCTCGAACGCGGCCCGCGCCGACCTGGCCGCCTCGGCGACCTCGGCCGGGGTCCACGAGGAGAACTCCGGCCCGATCCGGTCGCCGGTCGCCGGGTCCACCGCGCGGAACGACGCACCGCCGCCCGCGTGCGGCAGGCCGCCGAGGAATCCGGTGCCCTTCGCCGCGCTCATGCGACCGGCCTCGCGCCGGACGTGGCGGACGCGTCCGGCACGACGGCGTGCCCGCGTTCCAGCAGCCGCGCCAGCTCGGCCCTGTGCTCGGGGGAGGTGTCCACCAGCGGTGGCCGCACCGGCCCCGCCGAGCGGCCCTGGATGTCCAGCCCGGCCTTGACGAGCGAGACCGCGTAGCCGTTGGTGGTGTGCCGCAGCCGCGCGAGCGGCACGTAGAACTCGGTGAGCAAGGCGTCCTGCACGGCGTCGTCCCCCCGCTCGAAGGCGTCGTGGAAGGCACGGGCGATGGCGGGGGCGAACGCGAGCGTCGCCGACGAGTACGCCCGCACCCCGATCCCGGCGAAGGCTCGGGCGAACGTCTCGGCGGTCGGCATCCCGTTGAGCAGCAGCAGCCTGCCGCCGGTCTCCGTCCGGATGCGCTGCAGCAGCTCGACGTCGCCGTGGCCGTCCTTGAGGGCGATCACGCCGTCGATCTCGGCGAGCTCGCACACGGACTCGGGCGTGAAGATGGCCGTCGCCCGCTGGTAGGGGATCACGGCGAGGTCCGTGGCCGCGGCGATCCGGCGGTAGTGCTCGACCAGCCCTCTCGGGGGTCCGACCTGGAGGTACGGCGGGAGCACGAGCACGCCGTCCGCCCCGGCCCGCTCGGCCGAGCGGGTGAACTCGATCGCCACCTGCGTCCCGCCGCCCGCGCCGGCGAACACGGGCACGTCCCCGCCGACGTGGGCGATGGCCACCCGCAGCAGCTCGCGGTGCTCGGCCAGCGTCAGCGAGGCGAACTCACCCGTCCCGCACGCGACGAAGAGCGCGCCGGGCTTGGCTTCCAGCAGTTCCGAGAGGTGGGTCTCGAAGCGCGGAAGGTCCAGCTCACCGCTCGATCGGAACGGCGTGACGGGGAAGGCCAGCAGGCCGTCGAGCGAGTCGATCAGCCGCGAATGGTCGGGCGCCATGAACAACCTCTTGTCTACATATGGAGACGCTATCTATCCTTGTAGACGGCAGTAAAGACGGCGTGGATCGCGCAGTCAAGGGCCGACAGAGAGGCGAGGGGTGACCGACCCGGCGAATCCGCTGGACAGCGGAGGTGTACGAAACGTGAAATCCGCGGAGCGAACCATCGCACTGCTGGAGTACCTGTCGGCGGCGGACCGGCCCCGGACGTTGCGGGAGGTGACCAGCGACCTGCCGATCCCGCGGGCGAGCGCCTACGCGCTGCTCATGACGCTGGTGCGGACGGGGTGGGTCGAGATCGACGGCCCCGACACCGGCTTCCGCCCGGGGATCAGGGCACTGCGGGCGGGCGCGGCGTACGTGGAACACGACGACGTGGTGCGGCGCGCGCAGCCGGTGATGAACGACCTCTCCGAGCGGCTCGGCGAGACCATCCACCTGGCCCGCCTCGACGGGGCCGAGATCGTCTACCTGGCGACGTGCCTGTCCCGACACTCGCTGGCGGTGGTGTCCCGGCCGGGCAGGCGGCTGCCGTGCTGGGCCACCGGGCTCGGCAAGGCGATCCTCGCCGACCGCGACTGGACCGAGGTGGACGCGATCCTGCCCGGGACGATCGTGCCCCGCACCGAGCACACGATCACCGACCGGGCCGCGTTCCGCCGGGAACTGGAGGCGATCGCCGCCCGCGGCTACGCGATCGACGAGCAGGAGTCGACGATCGGCCTGCGCTGCTTCGCGGTGCCGCTCGACTTCGGCGGCACCGTGCACGAGGCGCTGAGCTGCTCCATCCCCACCGTGCGGCTCGATCCGGTCCGGGAGGAGGAGATCCTGGCCGAACTGTTCCGGGCCCGCGCCCGCATCCTCTCCTGAGCGATGAGCCTTGCGCCTTGCGTGAAGCAGTGAATCAGTGATTCACTTCTTAGGTGGTGTACCGACGCACCCCGAAGGTGCAGGCCCGGATGGACACGCAACGGGCCGCGATTCTCGACGCCGCCCTCGAGCTGCTCGCCGAGCACGGCTACGCGGGCTGCTCCATGGCCGCCGTCGCCGCCCGCGCGGGGGTCGCGACCGGCAGCGTCTACCGGCACTTCCCCGGCAAGGCCGAGCTGGTGGCCGAGCTGTTCCGGCTGGTCGTCAGCAGGGAGGTGGCGGCGGTGGAGCGGGCCTCGGACATCCCCGGTGACGTCGCCGCCCGGGTCGTCTCCGTGGTCGAGACGTTCGCGGGCCGGGCCCTGAAGTCGCCCCGGCTGGCGTACGCACTGCTCGCCGAGCCCGTCGACGCGCCGGTCGAGGCGGAGCGGCTGGTGTTCCGGCGCGCCTTCCGCGACATCGTCGCCCGTCACGTGCGCGCCGGCGTCGGCGCGGGCGTGCTGCCGCCACAGGACGCCGACCTCACCGCCGCCGCGCTCGTCGGCGCCATCGCCGAGGTCATGATCGGCCCGCTCACCTCGGGCAACGCCTCCGCGGTCACCGAGCTGTCCACCTTCACCCTTCGCGCGCTAGGAGCCTCCGATGCCAGCCACCCATGACGTGACCAACCAGGTGCCGTTGCTGAAGGGGCACGACGTCGCCGACGACCCCGCCCTCCTCGAAGGCCTGCGCCGGGAGGGCGCGGGCTGGGCCGAGGACGAGCTGCACGAGCTGGGCAGGCTCGCGGGCAGCGAGCGCGTGCAGGAGTGGGGCAGGCTCGTCAACGAGAACCGGCCCCGGCTGCGCACGCACGACGCCGTGGGGCACCGGATCGACGAGGTGGAGTTCCACCCGCACTGGCACGACCTGATGGAGGTCGCCGTCTCGCATGGACTGCATGCCGCTCCGTGGCGGGAGGACAGGCCGGGCACGCACGTGGCCCGCGCGGCCAAGTTCTACGTGTGGAGCCAGGCCGAGGCGGGCCACGGGTGCCCGATCTCGATGACCTACTCCGCCGTGCCCGCACTGCGGCACAACCCGGAGCTCGCCGAGCGCTACGAACCCCTGCTGGCCGCGCGGGAGTACGACTACGGCCTGCGGGAACCGGGCGGCAAGCGCGGGCTCATCGCGGGCATGTCGATGACCGAGAAGCAGGGCGGGTCCGACGTACGGGTCAACACCACCACCGCGCGCCCCGCTGGCGACGGCAGCCACGTGATCGTCGGGCACAAGTGGTTCACCTCGGCCCCGATGTCGGACATGTTCCTCACGCTCGCGCAGGCGCCGGGCGGGCTGTCCTGCTTCCTGCTGCCGCGTGTGCTGCCGGACGGCACCCGCAACCGGATCCTGCTGCAACGGCTCAAGGACAAGCTGGGCAACCACTCCAACGCCTCCGCCGAGATCGAGTACGACGAGGCGATCGGCTGGCTCGTCGGCGAGGAGGGCCGCGGCGTGCGGACCATCATCGAGATGGTCAACAACACCCGGCTCGACTGTGTGCTGGGGACGGCGTCCGGGATGCGCTACGGCACCGTTCGCGCCACGCACCACGCGCGGCACCGGCACGCCTTCGGCCGGGCGCTCGCCGAGCATCCGGCGATGGCCAACGTGCTCGCCGACCTGGCCCTGGAGGCCGAGGCCGCCACGACGGTCGCGCTGCGGCTGGCCGGGGCGGGCGACCGGGCCGCGGCCGGGGACACCGCGGAGGACGCGTTCCGCAGGCTCGGTCTCGCGGTCACCAAGTACTGGGTGTGCAAGCGCGGACCGGCGCACGCGGCGGAGGCGCTGGAGTGTCTCGGCGGCAACGGCTATGTCGAGGAGTCGGGCATGCCGAGGCTGTTCCGCGAGTCGCCGCTGATGTCCATCTGGGAGGGCTCCGGCAACGTCGCCGCGCTCGACACGCTGCGCGCGATGGCCAAGCGGCCCGACTCGGTCGAGGCGTTCTTCACCGAGGTGGACCGCGCGGCGGGGGCCGACGCCCGGCTGGACGAGGCGGTCGCGCACGTGCGCAAGGACCTGGCCGACCTCTCCGACGTCGAGTTCCGGGCGCGCCGCCTGGTCGAGCGGATGGCGCTCGTGCTGCAGGGTTCGCTGCTGGTCCGGCACGCCGAGCCCGCCGTGGCCGACGCGTTCTGCGCGTCCCGGCTCGGCGGCGACTGGGGTGTGGCGTTCGGGACGCTGCCCGCCGGCGTCGACACGGAGGCGATCGTCGCGCGGGTCCTGCCGTGACGGCGCCGCTGCGCACGGAGACCGAGGCCGGGGTCCGGTCGATCGTGCTGACGCGCGCGGAGGAGTACAACACGATCACCCCGCAGCTGCGCGACGCCCTGCGCGGCGCGATCGACGACGCCGACGCCGACCCGGACGTCCGCGTCATCCTGCTGCGCGCGGAGGGACCCGCGTTCTGCGCGGGCTACGGACTCGACTGGTCCACGGAGATGCAGGCGGCGGAGGCGGCCTCGGACCGCGTGTGGGACTCGGTGGCGGACCAGCGGATGCTGTCCACCTTCGTGGACGTGTACCTCAAGCTCTGGTATGCGGCGAAGCCGACGATCGCCGCGGTGCAGGGCTGGTGCATCGCGGGCGGCACGGACATGGTGTTGTGCGCCGACATCGTGGTGGCCGCGGAGAACGCGGTGTTCGGCTACCCGCCCGCCCGCGTGTGGGGCACGCCGACCACCGCCATGTGGGTGTACCGGCTGGGATTCGAACGGGCCAAGCGCTACCTGCTGACCGGCGACGAGATCCCCGCGCGCACGGCGGCGGACATCGGGCTGATCCTCGAGTGCGTCCCGGACGACGAGCTGCTCGGCCACGCCACCGCGCTCGCCAGGCGGATGGCCAGGCTGCCGGGGAACCAGCTGGAGATGCTCAAGCTGCTGTGCAACCAGACGGCGGAGAACATGGGGCTGGCTTCGTCGCGCACGCTGGGTACGTTCTTCGACGGGGTCGCGCGGCACACCCAGGAGGGCCGCGACTTCGTCCGGCGGGCGGGCGAGGTGGGCATCCGGCAGGCCGTACGGGAGCGTGACGACCCGTTCGGCGACTACGGGTCCCGGACCTCACCGACCGCACCGAGGAGGAGCTGATGCCGGTTCGAGTGGAGCGCGCAGGCCCGGTGACCACCGTGATCCTCGCCAACCCCGACAGGCGCAACGCCGTGGACGGGCCGACGGCGGCCGAGCTCGCCGGCGCGTTCCGGGAGTTCGACGCCGATCCCGAGGCCAGCGTGGCCGTGCTGTGGGGTGAGGGGGGCACGTTCTGCGCGGGCGCCGACCTGAAGTCGATCGGCACCGAGCAGGGCAACCGCGTCGCCGAGGACGGCGACGGCCCGATGGGGCCGACGCGGCTGCGCCTGGGCAAACCGGTGATCGCGGCCGTCTCCGGCTACGCCGTGGCCGGTGGTCTGGAGCTGGCGCTGTGGTGCGACCTGCGGGTCGCCGAGAAGAGTGCCGTGTTCGGGGTGTTCTGCCGCCGGTGGGGTGTGCCGCTCATCGACGGCGGCACGGTGCGGCTGCCCCGGCTCATCGGCGCGAGCCGGGCGATGGACCTCGTGCTCACCGGCAGGCCCGTCGACGCGGACGAGGCTCTGTCCATCGGGCTGGCCAACCGCGTGGTGTCCGATGGCACGGCGCGAGCGGAGGCCGAGCGGCTGGCCGCCGACATCGCCCGCTTCCCGCAGACCTGCCTGCGGCACGACCGGCTGTCCCTGCTGGAGCAGGAGGGCCTGCCCGAGCCGGACGCGCTCGCCGGGGAGCTGCGACACGGGGTGGCCTCGCTGGAGACCGACGCGCTGGCCGGTGCGCGGCGCTTCGCCGCAGGCGCCGGGCGGCACGGCGACTTCGGGCAGTGAGCCGTCAGTACAGAGCCTGGTCACCGCTCGTGAGTGCTTTCCGTTGTTCTAACCACGTTTCTCACTCACGAGCGGTGACTCAGTAGCCGAAGTCCTGCGTCCAGTACCAGCCCGAGGTGGTGACGCCGACGCCGATCGCGGACAGGTCGCAGTTGAGGATGTTGCGGCGGTGGCCGTCCGACCGCATCCACGCCTCCATCACGGCCCGGGCGCTGGTCTGGCCCATCGCGATGTTCTCGGCGCCGGGACGGGGGTAACCGGCGTCGCGGATGCGCTGGTCGAACGTCCTGCCCTCCGGGGTGGTGTGCGAGAAGTAGCCGCGGCGGGCCATGTCCTCGCTGTGCCGCTGCGCTGCCTCGGTGAGGTCGTCGTTCTTGCTCACCGGATCGCAGCCCACCTCCGTGCGCACGCGGTTCACCAACCGGACGACCTCGTTCGCCAGCGAGTTGTCGGCTGAGCGCGGGGTGCTCCGCGGCTCGGTGGTCGTCGGGTCGGGCCGCGGTGGCGGCGCGGGCCGCTGGTCGGTGGTGGAGCCGCCGGTCCTGGTGGTCGACCGCTCGCTCGTGGGTGAGGTCGAGGAGGTCCGGTCCGGCTCCCCGGTGCCCCGTTCGGAGGTCCGCGCGGAGCCTGCGGGCGCGGAGGCCGACGTCGACGACGGTGAGCCCTGGGTGGTGGAGGACGGGTCCGAGTCGTCGGCGGAGCCGGTGGAGTCGGCGGTGTGCTCGCGTGCGGGGTTGCCGAGCGGCCCCGGATCCGGCGGGGGAGGCATCGCCACGATCGAGAGGCGGTCGTCCTCCGGAGCCCACCACAGCCGTACTCCCGCTGCCATCGTCACTCCCAGCAGCACACTCACTGTTACTAGGAGTGACCTAATTCTCGAACTCGGGGCTGACACAGGTGGGCAAGTTACCACCGACGCGTGAGTAACTAAACCGTTATCTTCACGTTCCGCACTCGCCTAGCGGCGCGTGTCGATTCGGTCGAAGTTCTTGTACGCCCGGCTGGGTGTCGGCCCGCGCTGGCCCTGGTAACGGGAGCCTGCCTGGTCGGAGCCGTACGGGAACTCGGCGGAGCTGGTGAGCCGGAACAGGCAGAGCTGGCCGATCTTCATTCCTGGCCAGAGCGTGATCGGCAGGTTCGCGACGTTCGACAGTTCGAGCGTGATGTGCCCGGTGAAGCCGGGGTCGATGAACCCGGCGGTGGAGTGGGTGAGCAGACCGAGCCGGCCGAGGGAGGACTTGCCTTCCAGCCTGCCCGCCAGGTCGTCGGGCAGCGTGACCCGTTCGAACGTCGAGCCGAGCACGAACTCGCCCGGGTGAAGCACGAACGGGTCGTCGCCCTCCTTCTCGACCAGCGACGTGAGCTCGTCCTGCTGGAGCGCGGGGTCGATGTGGGTGTACTTCGTGTTGTCGAACACCCGGAAGAAGCGGTCAAGGCGGATGTCCAGGCTCGACGGCTGCAGCATCGCCGGGTTGAACGGATCGACCCCGAGCCGGCCGGATTCGAGCTCTTTGCGGAGGTCGCGGTCACTCAGTAGCACCCGCACACCCTAGCGTCCGGGTCAGGCGGCGGACGGGGCGTCGGTGCGCATGTGCCTGGCGTAGGTGCGGTCGGTGTCGAACACGCGGCCGAGGCGGGAGACGTACTGGCGCCTGCCCGCGCTGCCGAGGAGCTCCTGGACGGTGGTGGCGCCCGGAACGAGCCTGCGCACGGTCTCGGCCGCGTAGTTGGCGGCCGCGGCGGCGAGCACGGCACCCTGCGCGACCGGATCGTTCGGCAGCTCGAGGAAGTCGGCGTTGGACTTGCCCAGCACGAGCCTGCTGATCGACGAGTGCACGCGCACGGAGACGTGCGAGATGACCTTGCCGAGCGGACCCCGGCCGCGGCCGACGTCCTCGTGGGAGCGGAGCAGCGCCGCGGCGAGCCGCTTCGAGTCGGCGTCGGGGATGAACTCGGTGGTGGCCAGCAGCCACAGCAGGCGCCAGGCGTCCTCCTCCGTCGCGGGCAGGAGTTGCTCGTCGACGCCCATCAGCCAGCCGACGTAGCGCCAGAGGTGCAGGATGTCGGCGCGCTCGCGATCGGTGTAGCGGACGCCGAGCAGCTGCATGCCGAGCAGGTAGACGAGTGAGAAGAGGAGCAGCGTGCCCACCGTCTGCACCTGGTTGACCGGGCGGTCCCAGGCCGCGTAGTCCCAGTCGGGGCGGCGGTTCATCGCGGCGCGGACGTGCGCGTGGACCAGGCGGACCCGCAGCGCGGAGACGTAGCCGCGCTCGCCGTGGCGCAGCGCGCCGGGCGTGGTGACGTCGATCCACCAGGTGGCGGTCTCGACGAGCCGCCTGCCCGCGGTCCGCTCGATCGCACCGGTGCCGACCAGCGACTTCGTCGCGCGCGAGGCCAGGTAACCGCCCATGAGCGACATGTCGCCGAGCGGGAAGAGGCCGAGCAGGCCGGTGCGGATGATCGCGCGGGCGCCCCGGTCGAGCCGGTCGTGATCGACCCAGTACGGCGTGGCCTCCACGTCACGGAAGAAGTCGACCAGCTCGGGCGGCGGGTCCCGCAGCGCATCGACGCCGTGTTCCAGGGCCTGCTCGAACAGCGCGCGCCCCTCGCCGGGTGGCCGCTCACGGATCATGGCGACCACCGCGTCGGCGAGCGGATCCTCGGCCTGGGCGAACGCGCGCAGCCAGCGCACCTGCCGGTCCGATGCGCGCAGGTCACCGGGCCCGAAGAGCCTGGCCGCGAACCGGAAGCCACCCTGCCGGAAGAGTTCGGGATCCGGCAGCCGCTCGTCAGCGCTCATCGGTGTCACCTACCCGTGGAAGACTTCAGACAACAAGTGTTGTCACTTCACGCCCGGATCGTCAAGGCAGGTGGAGCGAAGGGAAACCCGGGATGAAGGAGGAGATCGGCACCGTGTATGCTGGGGACCACCTTGCGGATGTAGTTCAATGGTAGAACATCAGCTTCCCAAGCTGAGAACGCGGGTTCGATTCCCGTCATCCGCTCCAAACTTGTCACCGCAGCTCAGAAGGCCCGCCTCCCGATCTTGGGAAGCGGGCCTTCCGCTTGTGTTGATCACTTCCAACAACATGCCAGCAACATCATTCGGTCGTCTCCGACCCCTCGCCCTGCCCGGAACGGTGCTTGTCCACCAGGTCCGACAGCCGATCCGCGATCATGCGGTCCGCCTCGCTCGTGGCCCGCTGGTAGATCAGCGCGGCGCGCATGTCGTCATGACCCATCCGCGCCATGAGGTCCTTTGTGGACATGCCCGCCTTCGACGCCCAGATGTTGCCTGCGTGGCGCAGGTCATGGAAATGGAGACCGGCGAGCCCCATGTCGGCGACGACCTTGGTCCACCGGGACCGCTGGTTGAAGTTCGGCCGCCGCAGCGCACCACCGTTGTGCCCGGTGAACACGAGTGCGTCGTCTGCCGGACCCGTGTACTTGCCCAGGTGTGTGACGATCTCCGGCCGGATGGCGGCCGGAACGATGATCGTGCGCACTCCGGCGCGGGACTTCGGCGGCCCGGCGAGCAGACCCTGGCCAGGCACCTCCACGAACGCACGAGCCACCCGAACGGAACCCGCGTCCTCGCCGATGTCGCAGCGGCGTAGTGCGGTGACCTCGCCGAACCGCAGCGAGGCGAACGCGGTCAGCAGGATCATCGCCTTGAACCGGTCCGGCACCCGGTTGGCGAGGTCGAAGACCTGGGCGACCGTGAGCACCGGCCGCTCCCCCGGTGTCTCCTTGTCGGCACCAGGCACCCGGCACGGGTTGCGCGTGATGATCGCGTCCGGCTCCACGGCCGTGTTCAGCACCGACCGCAGGAACCGGTAGGACTTCGCCATCACCGACGAGGACACCCCGGCCGCGAGCCGGTCGGCACGCCATTGCCGAATCATCGCCGCGCTGAGTCGGCCGACCTCGACCTCGCCGAGGTACGGAGCGACATGCTTGGTCAGCAGCCAGCGGTACAGCGCCTCCGTCCTCGGGCGCAGGTTCGGCCGCTCCTTGATCCATCGTTCCGCGTAGTCGCCAAGAGGCACCTTGGCGCGTTCCGGGTCCGTCCAGTCGCCGGAGATGATCACCGTCTCCATCCCGGCGAGCCAGCGGTCCGCATCCCGTTCCCGCTTGAACCGGTGCGGCGCGAAATGCCGCTTGCCGTCCGGGCCGATGTAGCTGGCCTGGAACTCACCGAGTGGCGTCTTGCGGATGCTGCCGAAACGCCGCTTCCTTCCCTTCTTGTTCGGCATCAGGCAGCACCACCCAGGTCCCGCAGCACCGACGACCGCGTGATCGGTTCGACGCGTCCGGCCTGCATGAACGCGTCGAGGTCGGCCACGGCGAGGCGGACGTGGGAGCCTGCCTTGTGGAAGGCGATCCGACGTTCGGCGACCAGGCGCCGGATGAACCGCACCGAGGTGTTCAGGTACTCGGCGGCCTGCTGCACGTTGAGGTACTTGGCTTCCATCGACGTCACTCCCCCTCAGGCTGCGGTCTGGTCGGTTGCCGGAAGTTCGTCGGCGGCTTGTCTGGCCTGCTCGTACTGCTGTTTCCAGCGGCGTTGCTGGGCGATGGAGTGCAGCAGTAGTTGTGTGCGGTCGGGTTGTTTCGGGTCGTCGCGGGGGATGGGGACCCACTGGTAGCGGGTGCCGTCTGGGTCGTCGGCGGTGTCGAGTTCGGGGCGGGCGCCGACCGCGCCGAGGACGCGCATGACGTGGTCGCGGCGCTGTTGGCGGTGTTCGGTGAGGTTGCGGCCGGACCATTTGCGGGAGACGAGGCAGCGGCGGCCGCGGTAGCCGAGGGTGGCCGGCCGGTGGGCTTTGCCTTTGCAGGCTCCGGGGATGAGGCCTTGGGTGGCTTCGGCGGGTTGGATGCCGTAGAGCAGCCAGTTCGCGCACGACTCGGAGCAGGGTTCGAGGCGCAGGGCCTCGGCGAGCCGGTCGAGGTGCCGCCGCTCCGGGTCGCTGCCGGGCTGGTGGCAGGCGTCGAGGTCCTTGGTCAGGTACTTGACGAGGTAGCCCAGGCAGCGGTTGGCCTTGTCGGTTCCGGCGTTGACGCCCTGGATGTCGATCCCGCCGGTGCCGAACCGCACGACGTGGGCGGGTTCGGCGTCCGGGTCGAGGGTGTCTTCGAGCGCGTCGTCCCAGGTGCGCAGCCCCTCGCCGGTGCCGGGGTCCACGTAGGACTCGGTGTCCGGGTCCCATCGGGGCGGGTGCTCGGGCGAGTACACGGGCACGTCGTGCACCGGCCACCACACCTGGTGGTAGGTGGCGGCAGCGACTTGGCGGAGCAGCTTGCGGGGGATGGTGCCGCGTACGGCGGCGTGCAGGTGCATCGCCAGGCGTTTCTGGGGCTCGACGGTGGCGAAGTACTGCACGTTCCAGCCCACCGTGCGGCGCAGGTTCTGCCAGAACCGGTCCACGAGCTTGCCGAAGTGGATGGCATCCCGCGCCGCGCGCCGGTAGTCGTAGCGCGAGGGGTCGAGCGGGGTACCGACGATGCCGTCGTCTTTGTGATGGACCCGGCCGCAGCGGCACCGCTGCGGATGCTCGGGTTTCTTGCTCGCGGTGTGCACCGGCCCGTAGGAGTCCAGGGTGAGGGTGAGGAACGTCGAGGGCTGGTAGACGGTGCCGTCCGGTGCGGTGAACCGCCGTCCCGTGGTGGTGTCCTGCACGCGTTTCCGGGGCAGGTCAGGGGCGTCCTGACGGCGCCGGGTGGAGCGCACCGTGCGGGGTTTCTTGTCCTCGGTCGGTGTCTTCTCGCCGCGTAGCCCGTCGGCCTGCAGCAGGGCGTGCGCGGCCTCGATCTCCCCGTCGATTTCGGCCACGGCCCGTTCGTCGCCGAGCCCCACGGCGAGGGCGCGGGCCTCGGTGAGGTCGGCGAGCTGGGCGAGCGCGGCTCGCTGCTGCGCTGTGGGCTCCCGGGTCTCGATCGTGGGTTCGGCGGTGAGGTGCCAGCCCTCGCGGGCCTGGTGCACCCGCAGCCGCCGGGCCTTGTCGGCGCAGGCCGGGCACACCGCGCTCTGGGTGGCCCCGCACGGCACCGGCACGTGGATCACCTCGCCGGTGTGCCGGTCGATGCGTTTGAGCACCATCGGCCGCAGGCACGCGCCGAGCTGTTCGGCGGTGTCCTCGGCCATCTGCTCCAGGGTCGCGGGCAGGATCTTGCTGATCGGTTCGGGTTCGGTGCTGGTCATCGCCATCCCCCGTTGGTTTCCAGGTCGAACAGCAGCGCGTGCAGGGGCCGGGTCGCGGTCCCGAGTTCGGGCGCGTCGGCCAGCACCCGCAGCGCGAACACCAGCGCGTACTCGCCGTAGTCGCGGGCGGTCGGCCCGGCCGGGCATTCACGGACGGCGAGGTAGATGCCGTCCTCGGCCGCCCGCAGCGCCCGCACCCGCAGCACCGCTGGCTGGAAGTGGGCCATCAGGCGACACCTCCGTCGATGGCGTGCAGCACCGGTCCCGGCCGGTAGTCACGGGCGAGCTGGCGAATGTCATCGTCGGTGAGGTAGGCGGCCCGGACCCGGGTGACGGCCCGGCTGCCGTCCTCGACCACGTAGCCCACACCCGGGGCGGTCTCGGCGATCGCCTCACAGCGAGCGCCCCGGCTGCGGGCACCGTCGCCGAGCACCATGTCCACCTGGCTGTCTTCGACCAGGCGCAGGGCGATCCGGGTCGGGAACAGGTCGCGCCACTTGACGACCTCCTTGCGCGGGTCCTGCAACGCCCCGACGACGTGCATCCCCGGAGCCCGGCCCTTGGTCAGCAACCGGCCCAGCGCCGCCTCGGCCCGCTGCCGCCGCTTGGAGTCGGCGATGAACGCGGTCACTGAGGCCAGCTCGTCAATGACGATCAGCAGGAACGGCATGTCCACAGTGGGCGTCAGCGTCCGCGCGTGCCCGGCGAGCATCGAGGCGCGACGGTCGGCCTCGTCGGCCAGGTCCTCCAGAAACGCGACCGCTTGGTCTTCGGCGTCCCGGCCGTCCATCGTGACCAGGGCGCGGAACAGCTCCCGGCCGAAGCCGAGCTCCATCCCGCCCTTCGGGTCCAGGCCCACGACGTGCACCAGGCCGGAACGGATCGCCGGTCCCAGCGCGGCGATGAGCGACCACAGCACCGAGCCCTTGCCCGAGCCGGTCGCCCCGGCGAGCAGCGTGTGCGTGCCCAGCAGCGAGACCCGCCACGGTTGGCCGTCGTCGCGGCGCCCCACGGTCACCGCCGACAGGTCGATCTCCTCGGCCGGGGCCGGTTGCGTGACCACGTGCACCAGCGGGTCACCGAAGGCCAGCCGCAGGAACACCGTGCCGGGGCGGGTGTCGGCAGGGGCGAACTCGCGCGGCAACCGTGCCCGCAGCCACGCGGGCAGCCGCCAGCGGCGGGCGGGCAGCACCCGGGCTTCCCGGGCGCGCAGCGCCTCGGTGATCTCCGGTAACCGCTCGGTGAAGCGGGCGGCGGTGATCCCGTCCGGCAGCCGCACCCGCAGCACGTCGGCATAGCGGCCCTGCCGCACCCACACCAGGCGCGGCGCCAGGACCTGGTGACGGCGGGTCTTCACCGCCAATCCCGAGGAGGCCATGAGGTTGGACCACTTGCGCACGTAGCGGCGACGACGCCACCACTTCCGCAGCGGCGAGGTCACCCGCGCGTCGAACGCGTCGGCACGCAGCCAGAACCACGCACCGAACCCGGCGACGGTGACCAGCAACGCGGCCAGCGCCCACCACGGCCGGTCTGCCAGGTACAGCCACGCGGCCGGGAGCGCAGCGGCCGCCACCACGGGGTTCAGCACCACGAACCCGGCCACGAGCATGAGCAGCCACCGCACACCGGCGAGCAGGCGGCCGGTCAACCACAGCGCCCACGCTCCCGCGCCATCGGGTCTCGCCGAGGCGGTGGCCACGTGCACCTCCTGCCATCCAGCGTTGCGATCCAGGGTCAGCCCGTCCCGCCAGCTCATCGCCGACCACCACCCCGACGGCGGCCCCGGCAGGCCGACAGCGGGAACAACGGCGAGACGTCCACATGCGCGCGGCAGCGGCGTTTGCGCGGGTTCGCCCGCGTACCGATCACCCGGGCGCACACCTCGCAACGGTCCTTGTCCTTGGAGTCGGTGGTGTTCATGCCGCCACCCCCGACAGGCCAGTGTCGGAGGCCACGGCGAGCGAGCGCCGCCAGTAGTCGGCCTCCAGCTCCCGATACGTGCGCACCCTCGCCCGCGCGCTGGCCTCAGCGGCGATGGCCGCCCGCCCGTACACCAGCGGCAGCCCGCACGCGGCGGGGCTGTAGCTGTGCTCCACGAGCACGCGCCACCAGCGCGCCTCCCGCTCGTACAGCTCCGCGACCCGCGCCATCTTCCGCGCCCGCGCCGCCAGACTGCCCGCCTGCACGGAGCTGGCCTGCCGCCGCGCCCGCTCGGTACGGCCCAGACCCCGCCGCACCATCTCCGGCACCGACACGGCACCAGCTCCAGTTCCGGTGTCCATCTATGCTCAAGTCCTCTCAACGCCTGCTTGATTGCCTTGCCCGGCAAGAAAGAAAAAGGTCTGTTGGGAGCAGGAGGGGCCGAGTCCGGTACCAGCGGGCTCGGCCCCGCCCCCCGTTCACCGGGTCACTGCTGATGGCCGCACTTGCAGCACACCCAGCGCCCGTTCACGCGCACGAAGTAGTGCCCATCACCACGGGCCGGATCGCACATCACCGACCACCCCTCAGGCCGCCTCAGCCGCCGAGTCCGAAGACCGCCCGGAACGGCCCGCGCCCTTACCGCCCGCAGGCGACCCGCCCGCGCCACCGGAACCAGAACCGGTGCCAGGCATCGCCGCCGCCGGAGCGAAACCGGTGGCGAAGTACTGCCACCCCAGCTTCTTGAACCGGTCCTGCCCGGTCACCGTCGGCGTGACCTGCAACCCCTCCAGCACCACCGGACGCATCCCGCAGCCCGGCACGAACTCCTCCGTCGTCGGCACCGGCTGCACCTCCGACAGGAACGTCACCTTCACCGACGCCTCGGACTCCTTCACATGCGCCGGATCCGAAAACACCGCCTTCCACCGGCGCAAACCCGTCCGCTCATCCACCTTCTGACGCGGCGCCGCGTTCCGGTTCTCCTGAAACTCGTTATCCGGCTCCACCTCACCGTTGAGCACCAGCCCACGCGGAAACGCCGTCTCAAACGCCACCTCGAACCGGTGAAACCTGTCCATACCCATCGCTGTCGCAACTCCTTGTCGTCTCGGCGCCGGACCATCCGGCCAACTCCTCTAGACATCCCTACTGTCCTAGACGTCTAGAGGAGTGTCAAACCAAGCCGCGAGAACCGTTGCTTTCGCGAATGCTCAGCGGGCGGGGAAGTCGTATTCGAGCAGGTAGGCGGGGGCGGCCTTGACGGTGTCGCACACCTCGACGGCGGCGCCCTCGGTGTCGAAGGCGGTGCGCACGACGGTCAGTACGGGAACACCGGGGCCGATCTCCAGGGCGTTGCGCTCGTCCGGGGTGGGCATGCGGGCGCCGACTTCCTCGGTGAACCGCTCCAGGGTGTGCCCGGCGTCCTCCAGGCGGGCGTAGATACCGCCGGGGCCGGGGTCGACGTCTTCGACCGGGGTGCCGCCCGCGACCGGGACCGGGAGGTAGGACGTGGCGATCTCGACCGGACGGCCGTTGGCGAGGTAGCGGCGTTCCCGGACGATGACCTCGGTCTCGGCCTCCACCCGGAGACGTTCGGCGATGCCCTTGGGCGCACCCGCGCGAGCGACCCGGATGCGGTCCACTCCGGGCTGGTACCCGGCCTTGTCGGCTTCGGCGAGGAAGGCCGCCTTCCCCGCCGCGCGATGCGCCCGGGCGAACCGGTCGGAGGCGAGCCGCCGCACCGGGGGCATCGGCCGGACGAACACGCCCCGGCCGTGCTCGGCGATCACCAGGCCCTCGCCGCGCAGCTCCTGGATGGCCTGCCGCGCGGTCATCCGCGCCACGCCGAAGTGCTCCATCAGAGCCGCCTCGGACGGCAGCTTGGCGCCGGGCTCCAGCCCGCCGGACTCGATGGCCTCACGCAGCATGGCCGCGATCTGCCGGTACGGAGGCCGAGGATCGGCCCGGTCGATCTCGCCAAGCTGCAACATGGCGCTGCTCTCCTACAGACGTCTAGGTGTGTTCTAGTCTGGCATACCGGGAAACCAACCACGGACAGCGGCACGTGATGAGAAAGCAGGGCAAGCGATGAGCGGGACGCCGAAGCACTCGGTCAGCGTGGCCGGGATCGTGATCGACAACCAGGACCGGGTGCTCGTGATCCGCCGTCGCGACAACGGCCACTGGGAGATGCCCGGGGGAGTACTCGAACTCGGCGAATCGTTCGAAGACGGCGTGCGGCGGGAGGTCGCCGAGGAGACCGGCATGACCGTCGAGGTCGAGCGGCTGACCGGCGTCTACAAGAACATCACGCGCGGCATCGTCGCCCTGGTGTTCCGCTGCCGCCCGGGCGAGCAGCCCATTCACCCCACCGACGAGGCCCGCGAAGTCCGCTGGATGACCCGCGACGAGATCACCGACGCCATGGACCCCGCGTTCGCCATCCGCGCCCTCGACGCCTTCGACACCCAGCCGCACACCCGCACCCACGACGGCGTACAACTCCTCGCCGCGAAGTAGCGACGCCGAGGAATCCAGCGCAGCACTGCCGAATTCGCCTCTACCAGGTCAAGGGCGGCGCGCAAGCGCGCCGCCGCCGGGCCGCCAGCCTCCTGCTGACGCCCGGCTGGACGGCCCGGCCCACGCTGCGACACGCCGTTTCCTGCCCGAGCCATCCTGACATCTGCGCTCACCTGAAGTCCCCTTCTTGCCGTGATCGTCTAGCCCCGAGCCGCCCGCATCAAGGGCGCCTACGGCGTCGCTACGCGATGGGCAAGCCCACCCTTGACCCGACCAGCACGGGGCTACGGGATGGCAAGGGCGAAGGGGACGGGGGAGAACCGGCCGGTGAGAGCTACGTGTGCAGCTAGCCAACGCGCAATCGAATCTTGGCCAGCCACGGATGCCACAGGCGCAGACTTAACTCACTAACGGCAGCCAGTACAGCCTCTTCTTTGGCATCATCGAGCAGGATGGTTATGGGCTCACCGTCGGGCCCCTCGGGGAAGTGCTGGCTCTCTTGCCGAGCCTCTGTCGCAGCTTCAGCGAACCGTCGTGCAGCCGAACGAGGAACACGGGCGAGGATCGCTGCGGCCTCGAACGAAGCGATAGCGCGGCGGAACTCAAGATAGGGCTGGTCTTCCCAGCGCAGAGCGTCGACCTCATCGATCTTCTCGCGGACAGCCGCGCGGGCAGCCCGCCTGTCTTTTGTTTGCGTCACTTGGGGAGCAATCACACCGCCGATCAACGCGGCGGCAAGGCTTGCACCGATTTGCAACCAGACGGGCATGGATCTCATCTTGACTGACGGCACCACCTGTCGAAGACGCAGGGTAACCACCTCGCGCACCAGGCCCGCGCCGTAGCAACATGCCAACAACATGCCCCGGTCAAGCACGGTCAACAAGGGCATGCACGGCACATACTCGGCCGCAGGTCAGAGCCACTTTCCAGGCTCGTCGCCCTGGTTCCCAAGCTGAGAACGCGGGTTCGATTCCCGTCATCCGCTCCAGCGGGAAACCCCCAGGTCACACACCGTCGAATGTGGACCTGGGGGTTTCTTCGTCCGAGACCAACGCGGGTCGCGTGCAGGCTCACCGGTGTCACCGCCCGACGGCATCGCGGATGCGCCGCGCGGACTCTTCGATACTCAGGGTCGAGGTGTCGATGACAATCCTGTCCCTGTCCCAGGGGTCGTATTCGCGGTTGGTGATCTGCTCCCAGGTCGGCTTGACGAGACCGGCGATGTCGACGACTCGCTCCTCGACGCGGCGCCGGTGTTCCTCGACATCGGTGCAGACGATCTCCACCTCGAGTACCTGTGCGCCTGCCGTGTGCCCCGTTTCGCGCCACGCGTCTCGGCTCGCCCGCACCGGGTTGACCGAGTCCGCGACGACATCCAATCCGACGCGGAGTTGGTCGGCGGCGATGTCGTATCCGACCGCGTAGCCGGGCGGTAGCTCCCAGCCGTTGGTTCGTGCGAATCGACCTTCGGACCGGCCGATAGCGGTCTCAATACTGTCGATCCGGACATACGCTGCAGGTAGCTCAGTAGCCAGCAACCGGGCGACCGCACTCTTGCCGGTCGCGGGGAGACCGCCGACCGAGATCAGCACAGGCTGGCGACGTGGCTTATCCGTTGTTGGAGACACGCCGACGATTGTCGGAGCCGCGACATCCCGGCAACATGCCGCGGTCGACCACGGGCCGGCAGGGGCCACCCGCGCACACCCTGTCCTGCGGGGCAGGGCCGGCTTCCGGTGCCGCCGCGCTGGCCGCATCAGGGCGCTGACCGCGTCGCTACGGGCTGAGCCGCGTACACGTGTCCCGCATACTTCCCGACGTGCCACCACGATCACCCGAACCCGCTGCGCTGCGGGCAGCCGCCGAAAACGCCGGCGCACGCGCGTATGTCGAGGCCGCACGCCTCATTGCCGGAGGTTCGCACGCGCGCACCTGGTTGCTTCGCATCGCGAACCCCGCACGGGAGGTCGTGCTGCGTGAGTTCCCGCCAGGCGACCCCGCCGGCACGAACGAGGCGCGAGTACTCACCATCCTCGACGGCCTCGGGGGTCTCGCGCCGCGATTGATAGCGAACGCCGCTGACGAGAACGGATCGTGGGTGGTCATCACCCGTTTACCGGGGCAGGCAGACATCAGGCCGGCCGATCCGCACCGGTTCGCGACCGAGCTGGGCACGACGCTGGCCCGCCTGCACCGGACTCCCCTGCCCGCGCTCTCCGGTTTGGACAGTCTGCACGACAGGTGGGGCGGCAGCCGTCGCCGACCATCCGGTCCCGCGGCCGGTCTCGTCCTCGAGGCGTGGGATCAGATCCTCACGACACGGCGAGTGCTGACGCACTACGACTTTCAGTCTGGCAACGTTCTGTGGGAAGGCGACACGCTGTCCGGAGTCGTCGACTGGGAGGGAGCGGTGCTCGGCCCGCCCGGTTACGACATCGGGTGGGCCCGGTTCGATCTGTTCCTACTCTACGGCGAGCAGCTCGCCGACGTGTTCCTCAACGCCTACAACACCATCGCCGACATCCCCCTCGAGGATCCGGGCCTATGGGACCTCTGGACGATCGCCCGGTCGCACGTCGGAGTCGAGGACTGGGTACCCAACTACCACGACCTCGGCCGCCCCGATCTGACCGCCACGGAGCTACGGCGCAGGCACACCTGGTGGACCAATCGGACACTGGCCAAGCGACGCTAGCCGCGCGGCCGTACAACAATGGGCGGCCCACCACATGGCTGGACACATCCGTACGAGACCCGACGTAGCGCAGCGAGCCTTCGGCTGGCGGACAACGCACGGACCCGGACCGAGCGGTTCTCAGACCTCGACACGCTGCCCGTTCTGCCACACGGCGCGGATACGGTGGTCCACGTTCGCCAGTTCCGGCGTGGGTCCTTCCAGCAACACGAGATCCGCGCGCAAGCCCGGCTCGACGCGGCCGCGGTCGTGGTCGAGGCGCAGCAACCGGGCGGCTTCCGTGGTCGCGGATCTGATCGCCCCGACGTCACCCAGGCCCGCCTCGGACAGCAATCGCAGTTCGGTCAGCAGGTCGACGTGCGGGCGGTGCGCCAGGTCCGAACCCGCCGCGACCGGAATACCCGCGTCCACAGCCAGTGCGAGCGAACGCCGGTGAGCCGCGGCGGGCTCCTCGCCGCCGAGGTGCGACACCGGGCTCAGTGTCGGCACGTACCAGCAGCCCTGTTCACGCATCGCGGCGACGGCGGCCTCGTCGAGGTAGACCCCGTGCTCGATACTGCGGACACCCGCGTTGGCCGCATCGGCCACCGAACGCGCGGTGTGGGCGTGGGCCATGACGTCCCGGCCACACCGGCCGGCCTCCTCCACCACGGCGGCCAGCTCCGCCTCCGTCGGCGAGACGTCACGTCCCGCGTGTACCGCGTGCAGGGACCCGCTCGCGCCGAGCTTGATCCAGTCGGCACCGGCGCGGACCATTCGCCGCACCGCCGCCCGAGCGGCGTCCGGCCCGTCGAACACCGGATCCGGTAGCGCCGGATCGCCCAGCGAGTCCGTGCACCCGGCATCCGGGCTCCACGTGTCACCGAGCCCGCCCGTCGGAGACAGCTGCCGGAGGCTGGTCAGCAGGTCCGGGCCGCTGATCCAGCCCTCGCGCAGGGCGTGGGAGAAACCCGCGTCCGCGCCCCACGCGTCCCGGACGGTCGTCACGCCCCGGGCGAGCAGCCGGCGAAGCGTCGACACCGCTTCCAGGATCCGGGCGCTGCGCGGCAGGGGAGCCGGACCGGGGGCCGCGACATGAGCGTGGCAGTCGATGAGCCCGGGGATGAGCAGGCTGCCCCGGCAGTCCACCCGGTCACGACATTCCAGATCAGTCCCGACAGCCGCGATCCGCCCATCGCGCACGAGCACGTCGGCACGGTCGATCGAGCCGGTGTCGGGATCGAGGACCATCGCGCCGCTCAGCACTGTCGTCGCCATGCCCCAGATCCTGTCCACGATCCCGGCCCGCCGACCATGCCATCGACCGGATCGGCGCTCTCCGGTCACATTCTGCCGGGCCGCGTCGTCAATGTCGTGTAACGACCGACCTGGCAAGGAGATCTCCATGGACACCCGGTTCAACTACTACGGCAACTCCGTCGCGGCCAAGTTCGTGCGGCACCTCAGCGCGGCGGGCAAGGTCGTATCGGAGTCGGCCCTTCCCGCCGCGACACAGGAACTGGTGAAGATCCGCGCCAGCCAGATCAACGGCTGCGGCTTCTGCACCGACATGCACACCAAAGACGCCATGCACGCCGGGGAAACCCCGGTGCGGCTCAACCTGATCGCGACCTGGCGCGAGGCCACGGTCTTCACCGAAGCCGAGCGGGCCGCTCTCGAACTGACCGAACAGGGCACCCGCATCGCCGACGCCGCCGGTGGCGTCACCGACGAGGCCTGGGCCAATGCCGTCAAGCACTACGACGAGGATCAACTGGCCGCTCTGGTGTCCCTCATCGCCCTCATCAACACCTGGAACCGGATGAACGTCGTCATCCGGCAGCCCGCGGGCGACTACCAGCCCGGCCAGTGGGGGTGAGCCCCCACCGGCACTCCGCACACCCGGTCGGGCTCCCGGCCGGGTGTACGGACCGGGCCGGCTACGAGACTCGGTGACGCGACAACCGGCCGATCTCGGCGACCACCTCGTCGACGCAGGGGCGCACCATCGCCCGTAGCCCCTCGGTCCACGTCTCCTCGGAGTACCGGCTGGTCAGGTACAGCTCCCTGGCGTGTCGCAGCACGGGACGGTGCGGCGGCCGGAGGCGCGGGAGGGCCCAGCTGAGCCGGTGGCGGGCCGACGAGAGGCCGGTCCCGGCGAGCACCATCGTGATCAGCAGGGCCAGATCCGGCATCGGTTCCGGTCGCGGAACCTCACCGGCTCCGAACTCGGTGCGCAGCCACTCCCCGTAGCGGAAGTCGCCGGGCGGCGGGTACCGCCACGGACGAACCGTGCAGGTAGGCGCCGATGACCTGCGGACCGAGGACCTCTCCGAGCAGCCGCACGATCTCCTGTTCCTGGTCCACTGCCCACCCCCGGCATCGAGCACGAAACGGATCCGGACGCGATCGGACCCCCATTCCTTACGTAGGGTGGCGCGATGCGCGTAGCCGTCGCCCAGCTGCCCGCGATGCGGGACAGTACCGACAAGGTGTTCACCACCGACAACGCCGTGATCATGCTGGACGCCACCACTGCCGACGTCCCGGCGGCCGTGCCCGCCGACGCCTACGCCGACCGGCTCGGCCGGGCGCTGCGGGACGCGCTCAACGCCGCGCCCGACGACGACCTCCACGACATTCTCGCCGACGCGATCGGGCGCACCGCCACGGATCTGCGGCTCACCCCCGGCCAGTCGCCGTCGAGCGCGGTCAGCATCGTCCGCGAGACCGACGACCGGCTCGACGTCCTGGTGCTGGGCGGCAACACGGTGGTCCTGCCCGACGAGGTCATCACCGACGACCGCCTGACCGCGCTCGACCTCGCCGCGGACCGGACATACCGGGAACGGCTCGCCGCGGGCGCCGGTTACGACGACGAGCACCGCGCGCTCCTCGCGGAACTCCACACGCAGCAGGCCGAACGCCGCAACCGAGACGACGGTTTCTGGATCGCCGAGGCGGACCCCGGCGCCGCCGAGCACGCGGTCCACAGCAGCCGGTCCCTTGTGGACGCTCGCTGGGCGGTGCTCGCCACCACCGGCGCCTACGAGACCCTGTACCACCTCGGCCTCGACGACTGGCGCAACCTGCTCGAGGCGGACCCCACCGAGCTGAACACCCTGCTCCACGACTGCGAGACCTGGGAGGCACACGCCGATCCCGACGCGGCCGAACTACCCCGCGCCGAACGGCACGCGGACAAGAGCATCGCCGTGGTGTCCTTCGCCCGGTGACCGCGACCCGCGATCACGCCGAGCGTTTGCGGGCGAGCAGGAAGGCCTGCGGGGTCTTCTCCTCGAACTCGCCGTACGTCTCCCGCTCCCGCAGCAGGTGCGCCCGCAGCTCGAACCCGGCCTCGGTCAGCAGCGCGGCGACACGATCCGGCTGCCTGCGGTGGAAGTCGAGCGAGATGTCGAACCCGGCCGCCTCGTCCCGGTGCAGCGGCTCGTCACCGACCTGGAAGGCCAGCTGCAGGTAACCACCCGGGGCGAGCACCCGCTCGAACTCGGCGAAGACCCGCGGCAGCGCGTCGTCGGGCACGTGGATGATCGAGTACCACGCCACGATGCCGCCCAGCGAGCCGTCCGCCAGCTCGAGCGAGGTCATCGAACCCACGTCGAACCGCAGGTCCGGATACGTCCGGCGAGCCACCTCGATCATCGCCGGGGACAGGTCGACGCCGAAGACACGCACCCCGAGCCCGTGCAGGTGCGCCGAGATCCGGCCGGGCCCGCACCCGATGTCCGCGACCGGGCCGAGGTCGTCCCCGCGCACGAGTTCGGCGAACCAGGCGAGCACCGCCCGGTCGCCGGGCCTGCCCGCGAGCTCGCCCTCGATCCATTCCGCGTAGTAGTCGGCGATCGTGTCGTAGGAGGTCCGGGTGCGGGACAGGAAGTCGGTCTCGGTCACGACGGCGAACGTACTCCGGCGGTACGACAGCGGGGAGCGATGAGCCCGGCGGCCGGAGTCCGGCCCGCACTGACGCGACCGCGAATCCGCGGGAGCGCCGCGGGGCTCCCGTCGGCGGTCCTCACGCGCAGTCGCGGGACGCGGAGCCAGGCAGCAGCTGACGGGTCGTCGCGTACCAGAAGTACGAGAACAGGCTGTGGTCGCCGCCGTGGTGCAGCCGCTTGGCCACCTTGTTGTGCGGGTACGCGACGAGACCGTTCGGCAGCAGCACGGTGGCGGCGGAGCTTTCCTGGTCGTACGACCACCGGCCGCCTGCCTGGGCGACCAGCAGTTCGCCGAGATACGAGCCCATCGACATGACCATGTCGTGCTCGGCGGCGGAGTCCGGCTCCGCGCGCACGAACGCCTCGATCACGCCGTCGAGACGGCTCACCTCGGCCGGCTCCCACGTGAACGAGCGCCCGGCCGCTGCCTGCGCCGCCACGAACGACCCTGCCCGGTCGCGCATCGCGGAGGCCATGTCGCCCGCCGACATCCCGCCGCGCCCTCGGCGACGCCACCAGTTACCCATCGAATACCCCTTGCCGGTCAGCCGCCCACGATAGTGGGACGGTCAAGGGCTTCTGCTGACGAGGGGTGACCAAGGGCGCCGCCCTCGGACGCGGTCACTCCCGCCAGCCCGCCCGGGCGAGGATCTCGTCGATCACCGGGCGCTTGGCCTCGGCGTAGTAGTTGATGTCGCGCCACTCCCGCTCCGCCAGCTCCCGCTTGGTCGCCGCGTACAGCTCACGGTCCGTTTCGCTGGTGCGGAGCCGGTCACGAAACGCCAGGTAACGACGCACCTCGACGTGGTCAGGCGGGTAGCAGTGCAGGTTCACCGGCTCGTCAGGGTCGCCCGCGCGCAGTGCCCGGTGCTCCGGCTCGCGGACCCGCAACTCGTAGCCGGCCGCCTCGAGGTCGGGGAGGTAGGCGGGCTCGTCGTCCGGATCGTCGATGCCGACGACGATGTCGACGATCGGCTTCGCCACCAGCCCCGGCACGGACGTCGAGCCGATGTGCTCGACGAGCCGCGCGCGCTCGCCGAGGACGGTCCGCAGTTCGGCGGCGCGCACCTCGAACCGGGCCGCCCAGCCGGGGTCGTGGTCGGCGAGCACCACCCGGGTGCGGCGGAGCCCGCGGACGAGTTTCGCGGAGAGCGTGGCGTCGTCGAGCGCGTCGGCCATGGCCCGACCCTTCCGGCGGACGGCGCGACCGGTCAACCGGATAAATCGCTTCGGCCCGGCGAGTCGTCTCGCTAGCGTGCGGCCATGGACGATCGACCCGCCACGGTCCCGCCCGGCCTCCGCCTCGAACTCACCCGGCACCGGATCAAACCGGGCAGGAGCGCCGAGGTGGACGAGTGGATGCGCATGCTCAACGAACGGGCCGACGAGTGCCGCGCCACCCTGGGGCCCGAGCGCATGGCCGTCGAGGCGATCTTCCGGCTCCGGGACGAGCAGGGCGAGTGGCTCTACTGGTTCGAGCTCTCCGGCGAGGGTGGTTCGGGACTCGACGCCGCGCGTGCCATCGACCGCGACCACATCGCCTACTCGGAGCGGTGCAAGGTACCCGGGCACGTCGCCGCCACTCCGGAGCTGCTGTTGCTCCCGGAGCCGGTCGCCCGGGCCGTCCAGGAGTGGGCCGCATCCGACCGCGAGCAGTGAAGGCCACCTTCACTGCTTTGGCGATGATCTCTCCGCGGTGCCGGAACCGACGTCGCCTGACCGCTCCGCCTCCTCGGCGGCGAGCGCCGCGAAGTTGCCCAGCGTCGTCGACCAGAAGCGGTCGAGATAGTCGCGCAGGACATCCAGTCCGGAGGTGTTCACCCGGTACAGGTGCCGGGTCCCGGCGACCGTCTCCACCAGCAGGTCCGCCTCCTTCAGCACGCGCAGGTGCTGCGAGACGGCGGGACGGGAGATCGGCAGCCGCTCGGCGAGCACTCCGACGGGAAGCGCACCGTCGGCGAGCTCTTCGAGGATCGACCGGCGCATCGGGTGGCCCAGCGCGTCGAGCACGGTGTCAGCGGAAGCAGGCACATTGGTAAGTTTGCACGAACCGTTCGCCAAGAGCAACCGTTCGCCGCAACTTACCTTTGAGCCGCTTAGCCGGGGCCCGCGTCGAACGCCTTCCGCAGGCGAGCCGGCGCCTTGAGCCGCCACGCCTCCTCGACGAGCTCGGCCAGCTGATCGGGGTCCACCAGCTCCAGGTTCACCAGGATCGCGCCGTACCCGTCGTAGTGCGCGGTCGTGGAGAACGCCGGATCTCCGGATCCGAGCAGCGCCTGCTTCTCGTCCAGCTGGCACATCAGCACCAGAGCGCCCTCGGCCTCCGTGCGCAGGCGCGCGAACCCCCTACCCCCGACCTTCAGCGACGGCGTGCGGTACCAGGTCGACTCCTCGACCCCCGGCAGTCGTGCCGCGAGGGCCACGACGTCTTCCCACGTGGGCATGTCCCACCTCCTCGCGGCCATCCTCGCGCCGCCGCCCGCCCGGCGCTTGGCAGAACGGGAACCGACCGGCCATCGGCCGACCGGCCGATCCCGGACCCGGGTGGCGGCCCATCGACCGAGGTCAGCCGAGGTGTCCCGGCCCTAGCGTCGGGATCATGACGACGGCACAGGTCTCGGCACTGCGCGACGGGCTCCTCGCGGCCCTCGCGGTGTGGTCCACCCTGCTCATCCCGCAGCTGATCAGCCACCGCGCCCGGTTCGGCCGCATCCGGCCCGCGCGGCTGGCCCTCTCCGGCGCCGTGGTGGCCTACGCCTGCCTCGCACTGGCCGTGGTGCTCCTGCCGCTGCCCGACCCCGAAGGACCCCGGCTGGAACAGACCGTCCAGCTCGTGCCGTTCCAGTGGGTCGGCGACATCGGCACCGAACTGGCGAAGTACGGCAGGCCCGCCTCGGAGGCACTGCTGACGCAGACGTTCCAGCAGGCCTGCATGAACGTGCTGCTGTTCGTGCCGTTCGGACTGCTCGCCAGGTCGCTGTGGCGGCGTGGCCTCCTCCGCACCACGCTGCTCGGTCTCGGCATCTCACTGCTGATCGAGACCACGCAGCTGACCGCCAACTTCGGCACCGCGCCGTTCGTCTACCGCGTCTTCGACGTCGACGACCTCATGAACAACACGGCCGGAGCGGCGCTCGGCTGGATCGCGGCCAGCCTGTTCGTGGCGCTGCGGAACGCGACCCGCACGGTCAGGTCGGCGGGCGCCGCCCGGCCCGCTCCCGCAGCCGCATCGGGGCCAGCGGGTCGGCCTCACCAAGTCGCGCGAGCCGTGCCTGCCGTTGCTGCGCATGCCGCCGTTCGGCCCGCTGGTCCTCCAGCAGGACAGTGGCCGCCGCGGCGATGAGAACCAGTACGGCGAGGCCGATGACCAATGCGGGTTGCACGCCATCCCCCTTGATGCCGTCTTGTGCGCCAGGTCACACAGCGTACGCATTTCGCGACGGCTTCGCCACCCCCGACGTTGGCCCGGTCAGCGGGGCGGCAGCACGCAGAACTCGTTGCCCTCGGGATCGGCGAGCACGACCCACGGGTGCCGGTCCTCGTCGGCCAGCACCCGCGCCCCGAGCGCGACGAGCCGCTCGACCTCGGTGCGCTGGTCGCCCGCACCGGGTGCGACGTCGAGGTGCAGGCGGTTCTTGCCCGCCTTGCCCTCGGGCACGGGCTGGAACAACAGCGTCGGCTCGCCGTCGAGCTGGACGTACTCCAGCCCGTCGGCGTCACGCCAGCGGCGCGGTTCCGGGTAGCCGAGAGCCGAACGCCAGAACGCGGCGAGCGTCTCGGCGTCGGTGCAGTCCACGGCCACGGCGATCACTCGAGCGGTCATGGCTCCTGCGTACCGCGTTCGCAGCCGGGGCACACTCCGGGGCATGGCCCGACCGACGAAAGCCGAGCTCGCCGCGGCGCACGGACGCGGCATCCAGGACGTGATCGCGCCGGGGTTGCGCGTGCTGTTCTGCGGCATCAACCCCGGTCTCCACTCGGGCGCCACCGGCCACCACTTCGCCCACCCCGGAAACCGGTTCTGGCCCGCGTTGTACCGCAGCGGCTTCACTCCCCGCAGGCTCACGGCCGACGAACAGGAGGAACTCCTCGACTACGGCCTCGGCATCACCAACCTCGTCAACCGGACGACCGCACGCGCCGACGAGCTCAGCACCGAGGAACTGCGCGCGGGTGGCGAAGATCTCGTCCGCAAGGTGCTCGAGTATCGCCCGCGGTGGCTCGCCGTGGTGGGCATCACGGCATACCGGGCCGCGTTCGGCAGGCCCAAGGCCGCCGTGGGACCGCAGGAGGAGCAGGTCGGGGCCACGAACGTGTGGCTGCTGCCCAACCCGAGTGGGCTGAACGCGCACTGGACTCCCGCCACGCTCGCCGAGGAGTTCGCGCGCCTGCGGGCCGCCTCGTCGTAACCCACCGTGTCGCCGCGTACGCGGTGCATCAGCGCAGCTCAGCGCAGGCACACCCCCCGCTCGGGGGAATCTCCGTCACGGATTAAATGAATGGTCGTCCAAAGCGTCACGAGGTGATGGGTGCCGAGTCCCAGCAGGGGGGACTGGCCCGACCTCGCAGGGGGGCCGTGCGATGCGGCGAGCGAACGCGCCCTGTGACCGGGGCGTGAGGGAGACGGAGAGCGAATGGCGCACAACATGGACTCCAGCCGGGCAGCGTCCGGCCTTGGCGCGGCGGGCACGAGGGCGCTGACCGTCGCCGCGCTCGACCCGGTGCCGATCTTCCGGGAGGGCCTGAGTGCGCTCGTGCACCGCACGCCGGGCCTGCGCTGGCTCGGGCACGCGGCCACCCACCATGCCGCGCTGCAGCTGTGCGATCAGCTGCGGCCCAACATCGTGATCGTCGACTCGGGGCTCGACCCCAACTGCCACCTCATCCGGCTGCTGTGCGACGGCGACCCCGCGCTGGTCGTGATCGTGCTGGTCCGCGACTCCCAGCGCACGCCCGGGTTCCTGTCCACCGCCGTCGCCGCGGGCGCGCACGCGACCGTGCCGAGGTCGGCCGACCCGCGCCGGGTCACCGAGGCCATCCGGCGGGCACACACGGACCGGCGCTACGTCGACCCGGCCCTGGCTTCGCTGACCGCCCGGCCGAAGCGGCACACCACCGCCCCGAACGGGCAGCCCGCCGCGCAGGGAAACCGGCCGCAGATGCCGCTGTCCCGGCGGGAGTACCAGGTCCTGCAGCTCGTGGCGGAGGGACTCGAGAACTCCGCGATAGCCAAGGTGCTGTACCTGTCCGTCGAGACGGTGCGCACGCACGTGAAGAGCATCCTGCGCAAGCTCTCCGCCCGTGACCGGACACATGCCGTGACCACCGCCTTCCGCAGCGGCATCCTGATCGCGAGGCCGGACGACGCCGTGGACCCCACGACCGAGATCCGTACATCACAAACCAGGTGAACGCGCTTGCCGCCGGTTACCAGCAGGTAATACCCTCATGTTACCGGCCAGTAGGGCAGCGATGTCCACCGCAAAGGCAGTGCCCAGCCGGAGTGCCGAACAACCGTACGGAGTAACGACATGGGCCACTACAAGAGCAACGTCCGTGACCTCGAGTTCAACCTGTTCGAGGTGCTGGGCGTCCAGGAGCGCCTGGGCAAGGGCGTCCTCGCCGACTCGGACGAGGAGACCGCCCGCGGCGTCCTCGCCGAGCTGAACAACCTCGCCGTCGGCCCACTGGCCGAGTCCTTCGCCGACGCCGACCGCAACCCGCCGGTCTACGACCCCAAGACCTTCTCGGCCACGCTGCCGGAGTCGTTCAAGAAGAGCTACCAGGCGCTCTGGGACGGCGAGTGGTGGCGCATCGGCCTGACCAACGAGCTGGGCGGCTTCGGCCTGCCCCCGACGGTGCAGTGGGCCGCGTCCGAGCTGATCCTCGGCGCCAACCCCGCGCTGTTCATGTACATGGCGGGCCCGAACTTCGCGATGATCCTCGACCGCAACGGCACCGAGGAGCAGAAGCGCTGGGCCCGCCTCATGATCGAGCGCGCATGGGGCGCCACCATGGTGCTGACCGAGCCGGACGCCGGTTCCGACGTCGGCGCGGGCCGCACCAAGGCCGTGCTCCAGGAAGACGGCTCCTGGCACCTGGAGGGCGTCAAGCGCTTCATCACCTCGGGCGACCAGGACATGACCGAGAACATCATGCATCTGGTGCTGGCCCGGCCCGAGGGGCCGGGTATCGAGCCGAAGCCCGGCACCAAGGGCCTGTCGCTGTTCCTCGTGCCGAAGTACCACTTCGACACCGAGACCGGTGAGCCCGGCGAGCGCAACGGCGCCTTCGTCACCGGAGTCGAGCACAAGATGGGCCTCAAGGTCTCCACGACCTGCGAGCTCACGTTCGGCCAGCACGGCGTCCCGGCCAAGGGCTGGCTGCTCGGCGAGGTGCACGACGGCATCGCGCAGATGTTCCAGGTCATCGAGTACGCGCGGATGATGGTGGGCACCAAGGCCATCGCGACGCTGTCCACCGGCTACCTCAACGCGCTGGAGTACGCCAAGGAGCGCGTGCAGGGCGCCGACCTCACGCAGATGCTCGACAAGACCGCACCGCGCGTGACCATCACGCACCACCCGGACGTGCGGCGCTCGCTGATGCTGCAGAAGGCCTACGCCGAGGGCCTGCGGGCGGTGTACCTCTACACCGCGTCGTTCCAGGACCAGGTCTGGGTCGGGGAGGGCGACGGTGCCGACGCCGAGTCGCTCGACCTCGCCGAGCGGGTCAACGACCTGCTGCTGCCGATCGTCAAGGGCGTCGGGTCCGAACGAGCCACCGAGCAGCTCGTGCAGTCGCTGCAGACCCTGGGCGGCTCCGGCTTCCTGCAGGACTACCCGATCGAGCAGTACATCCGCGACGCGAAGATCGACTCGCTGTACGAGGGCACCACGGCCATCCAGTCGATGGACTTTTTCTTCCGCAAGATCGTCCGCGACAAGGGCAAGGCGCTCACCTACATCGCCGGTGAGATCACCAAGTTCATCGAGTCGGAGGCGGGCAACGGCAGGCTCAAGGCCGAGCGCGCGCTGCTGAAGCAGGCCCTGGACGACACGCAGGCCATGCTCGGCACGATGATCGGCTACCTGACCGCCTCGCAGGAGGACGCGAAGAGCGTCTACAAGGTCGGTCAGCACACCGTGCGCCTGCTCATGTCGGCCGGTGACCTGCTCGTCGGCTGGCAGCTGCTCCGTCAGGCCGAGGTGGCGCAGGCGAAGCTCGACGCGGGTGCGTCCACGAAGGACGCTCCGTTCTACCAGGGCAAGCTCGCCGTGGCCTCGTTCTTCGCCAAGACCGTGCTGCCGGAGCTGTCCGCCCGGCGGGCGATCGTGGAGGCCGCCGACAACGACCTGATGGAGATCGACGAAGCCGCCTTCTGATCCGGCGGCGCAATCCGTGACCGGAGGCCGCCCTCACCGCTTCGGCGGAAGAGGGCGGCCTCCACTGGCTCCAGGCGTGTTCCGGAGCGAGAATGGGTAACCCGGACGGGTAAACCGTTCATCGGCATAGGAGAAGCACCATGGCTGTCTCGGGAATCATCTCCGCGATCCTGGTCGGGCTGGTACTGGGTGTGCTGGGCAGGCTGGTCGCCCCGGGCAAGCAGAACATCCCCATCTGGCTGACCATTGTGGTCGGCATCGTCGCCGCCTTCATCGGCACCGCGATCGCCCGCGGTCTCGGCTACGCGGACACCGACGGCTGGGACTGGCTCGAGTTCATCACGCAGGTCGTCCTGGCAGGCGTGGGCGTCTCCCTGGTGGCAGGCATGTACTCCAAACGGCGCATCCGGCGCTGATCCGATACTCCGTTCCGGCGGGCCCGCGCACGGTGGTGCGCGGGCCCGCCGCTAGTTTCGGCCCCTGTGGACGAACGCGTGCTCGACGTCAGCGGCCAGGACCTCACCGAACTTCCCGAACCCGGCGGACGGTTCCCCGGCCTCGAAACGCTCAACGCCTGGCGCAACCGACTGCGCGCGCTGCCGGACTGGCTGTGGGAACAGCACGGGTTGCGCGTGCTCATCGTCGCCGAGAACGAGCTGACGGGGCTGTCGCCGCGCATCGCCGAGCTCACCGCCCTGCACACCCTCGATCTCGGGCACAACCGCCTGACGGCCGTACCGGACGAGCTCGGCACCCTGCCCGGCCTCACCGAGTACCTCTACCTCAGCGACAACCGGCTGACCGAGCTGCCGGACGCGCTCTGCGGGCTGCACCGGCTGCGCTACCTCGGCGTCACCGACAACCTGCTGACCGAGCTGCCCCGCGACCTTTCCGGGCTGGCCGCCCTGCGCGAGTTCCGCCTCTACCGCAACGCGCTCACGGCGTTGCCCGACTCGATCGGGGAGCTCACCGCGCTGCGCGAGCTGCACCTGCGCGGCAACCGGCTGCTCCGCCTTCCCGGATCCGTCGGCAGGCTCACCGATCTGCGCCTGCTCGACCTGCGCGACAACGGGCTGCGGGAGCTGCCGCGCGCGCTGCTCGGCCTGCCCCGGCTCGCGAAGCTGGACCTGCGCTGGAACCCCGACCTGCGATCGCCCACCTGGCTGGCGGAACTGGAGGCGGCCGACTGCGTCGTCCTACGTTGACCGCACGCACAGCACCACCGGTCGCGGCGCGTACCGCACCTGCCTGGTCTGCCTGCCGACCTCCCTGCCGGAGTCCAGCTCGTACCTGATCCGCGTGTCGGACACCCGGAAACCCGGCTCGCCACGTGAGGGCGTGCAGTCGCCGCCCCTTTCGCGGACGATCGGAGGCGGCTCGAAGCCGGACCGTCCACTCGTCACACTGTCGACGCGGTAGTGCCTGGTGCCCCACAACGTCACCGTCACCGACGAGCCGGAGGCTCGCGTCTGGATCGCGATGCCCTTCGGCGTGTCGTTGGTGAACGAGTAGTCCACACTGGATCCGTCAGGACGCAGCGAAATCGCGTCGCGGGCAAACGGGTAGCGGTCGAGGTGGTAGGGGTGTTCGGTGTGCCCGGCGTCCGCCAGGCCGGCGAGGTAGACGGCGTTGTGAAGCGTGCTGGTGAACTGCGAGACCCCGCCGCCGATCACCGGGCGGCCCGTGCCGTCCTCGTACACCGGCGCCCGGACGTAGCCCTGTGACCTCGTGCGCGGGCCGGTGTGCGCATCGAGGCTGAATGTCTCGCCCGGCCGCACGATCACCCCGTTCACCGCCCGCGCGATCGTCGCGACGTTCCGCGCGACGGCTCCCGCCATGCCGTCCGTGGTGAACTCGGCGACGACCTCCACGATGCCGAGCCGCTCGATCTCCGCGGTGGTGACGTCGGGCCGCCGGGTGTCGTAGACGACCCGCAGCTCACGTCCGTCCCGGCTGGTCGCCACGTCGACGAAGGGCGCGAACGTCCGTGCCCAGTCGATGCGCCTGCCCGGTGCGCCTGCCCGCACCTCCGGCCGGGAACCGGTGAACACGAGGTTCGCGTCCCGGGCAGGCTCCTCCGTCCGGCCGAGCTCGGCGCGGACCGCCTGCCGCAACCGGGAGCGGTCGACCTCGACCGCGAGCCCGCCGTCGGCGGGCCGGAAGCTCAGCGCACCGGCGATCTCCCTCGGCGCGAGCACCGCCTCCGCGCCGTCCCCGCGGAACCGCACCGGGCCGGACACCATCGGCTCGACGGTGTCCCGCAGGGTCGCGTGCACCCCCTCCGGGGTCGTCTCGGGCGGTTCCACCTCCACGGGCACCTCCACCGGACCGGCTGCCGGCCAGCCGTTCGCGACCAGCCGTGCGGCCCGGTCGACGTCGGCGAGCCGCTGGCCCGGCCTCGGCTCCACCACGAACGGGTGCACCGTGCCCCCACCCGAGTCGGTCCGGAACCCGATGTCGCCCTCGATCACGTCGCGGTCGATCCGGTCCCGCGCCAGCCCGGTGAGGGTGTCCCGCAGCCGCTGCGCGTCGACGGTGGTCACCAGGCCGACCTCCCGCGAGCCGAAGAACGACCGCAACCGGGTGAGGGGATCGAGCGGCTGCCTGCCCGCGCGTTCCACCGTCCCCGCCCAGTCGAGACCGAGCCCGGACTCGACCGGGTCGAGCCGCACCTCGACGTTCCCCGCGCGCACGGTGAGCGGTTCGGTGCGGAGGTGGTCCAGCTCGTGCCGCAGCGTCGACTCGGCGGCCGACCGGCTCAGCCCGCCGACCGGCACCCCGGACACGGTGACGCCACGGGGCACGTCACCCGCGCTGGCCATCAGGTCCGCGGCATAGAGCACCGCGAACAGCGCGAGCAGGCCCCCGGCGACCATGCACACCCGGCCCACCCAGCCGCGGATCCGCCTGCCCACCGTGGGCGGCGCCATGGCGGCCCGATCGCCGGCGAACAGCTCGTCGACGAGGTCCGGATCGGAGTCCGCCATGGTGCCGCTCCCGCTGCCGAGGGGTGACCTAGCAGGGGCCTACGAGTCGCCTACAAGTAGAGCCCCGTTCCGTGTTCGGTGCGCTCACTCGCCACAGCATGAATGTCCCGCTCGCGCATGACCAGGTACGACTCGCCCTGGATCTCCACCTCAAGCTGGTCCTCGGGGTTGAAGAGCACCCGATCGGCGACCTTCACGTTGCGTACGTTGTTACCTACTCCCAGTACATCACCCCAGGACAGCCTGCGTGCGACCTGGGCGGTCGCGGGGATCACGATGCCGCCGCCGCTGCGCCGCTCGCCGTCGTCGCGGGGGACGCGGACGAGGACACGGTCGTGCAGCATCTGGATCTCGAGCTTCGCGTCCGGTCCGACCGAGCTGTTGGGTTCTGCCACGAGTGTCATGCTACGACCTGGGCGCTCCCGCCATGACCAGGCGAAGGTTGCCGTCTCCCTCCGGATCGAGACGCACCGGAACGCCCCAGTCCTGCCGGGTGACGCGGCAGGCGGGGTGTTCGGCACCGGAAGTGTCGTCGTCGCAGCTGGCGGCCTGCGCGACCACCTGCAGCACACCCTCGCGGGGGCCGTCGGCGGCGGCACTGAGCCGGATGACACGGCTCAGCTCCGTGCCGGTGCCCGCGCCGTCCGCGAGCAGCTCCGGCGGCGAGGCACTCACCTCCAGCCGCGTCGAAGGGCCGAACCGGTCGTCCAGCTTCTCCCCGGGCGGCGGCACGAACTCCACGGAGAACTCCACCTCGCCCGGCGCGAGCACGGTCGGCGGCCTGCGCACCGCGTGCGGGTCTCCGGTCACGTCCTCGGCGGCACCCTCCTCCAGCGCCCGCAGCCGGTGGGCCGCCGACTCCACGACCAGCACCCTGCCCTCGGTCACCACCAGTCCGGACGGCTCCGCGACGCCCCTGGCGAGGGTCGAGACCTCGCCGGTGCCGGGGTCGTAGCGGCGCACCGCGCCGTTGTAGGTGTCGGCCACGCCGATGGCGCCGTCCGGCAGGACCGCGACGCCGAGCGGATGCTGCAGCAGCGCGTCGGCTGCGGGCCCGTCCCGGTGGCCGAAGGAGAACAGGTCCGTGCCGACGGCGGTGTGCACGGTGAACCCGTCCCCGTCCCGCTCGACCCGGCGCACCGCGGAGGTCTCGGCGTCGGCGAACCACAGCCGCTCACCGTCGGCGGCGAGCCCGGAGGGCTGGGCGAGGAACGCCTCCTCCGCCGCGCCGTCGCGCAGACCCTCCACGGTGGTGCCCGCGAGCCTGCGCACCGTGCCCGCGACGGGATCGAACACGCCGAGCGTGTGATTGCCCGCCATGGCGATCACGAGCCCGTCCACGGCGTCCCACCACTCGACGTCCCACGGGCTGGTCAGGTCCGTCCGGAGCGCGGGACCCTCGGCAGGCCCGTCCCGCCACTGCCGCCCGGTGCCCGCGACCGTGCGCACGCCGCCCGTGCGCAGGTCGACACCGCGGAGCAGGTGGTTGGCCGTGTCGGCCACAACGAGGTGGTAGCCCACCTGGTCGGCGACCCCGGCGGGCAGCAGCGCCAGCCCGGCGGGCTCGGCGAAGGTCGCCACGTCGAACGCGCCGTCCCGCGCGCCCCGCTCTCCGCTGCCGAAGCGGCGGATCACGGTCTCGGCGTCGGAGGCGAACTCGGCGACCGAGTGGTGCGCGCTGTCGGCGACGAGGACGCGCCCCTCGGCGGTGACCACCGCCTTGCCCGGGAAACGCAGCTCGGTGCCGTTCGTGGCATCCGGGTCGTCGGCCCCGGCCGCCACGTACGGGCTGTCCCCTCGGCGCAGCGTGCCCTTGCCGTCGTGCTCGCGCACGAGGTCGGCGAGCACCCTGCGCAGCGCCTCGCCGTGCCCCTCACCCGCGGCGACGTGCACGACGTAGCCCTCCGGGTCGACGACGACGAGCGTGGGCCAGGCCTTGACGGCGTACTGCTGCCACGTGGTGAGGTCCGGGTCGTTGAGCACCGGGTGGTGCACGCCGTACCGCTCGACGGCGGCCTCGATCGCGGCCGCCTCGCCCTCGTGCAGGAACTTGGGCGAGTGCACGCCGATCGTGACGAGCACGTCGGCGAACTCCTCCTCGATCGGGCGCAGCTCGTCCAGCACGTGCAGGCAGTTGATGCAGCCGGACGTCCAGAAGTCCAGCAACACGATCTTGCCGCGCAGTTCGGCGAGCCGCAGGGGGCTGCCGCCGGTGTTCAGCCAGACGTCACCGGCGAGTTCGGGGGCCCGCACACGCGCGGCCGGGTTCGTCGCACTCACACCCCCACTCAACGCGATGCCCGGCGGGCACCTTCCCACCGGGGTGGGCAGATGTGACCCGGCCGTCAGCGGCGGCGAGCACCGGGCGGACGGCTACTTCATGGTGGCCAGCTGGATCAGGTTGCCGCAGGTGTCGTCGAGGACGGCGGTGACCACCGGCCCCAGGTCGGTCGCCTCCTGGGTGAACTCGACGCCCAGCCCCTTGAGTCGCTCGACCTCGGCGTAGACGTCGTCCACGGCGAACTGGGTGAACGGGATGCCGTCGGCGACCAGGGCCTGCTTGAACGGGCCGACGGCCGGGTGACCGTCCGGCTCCAGCAGCAACTCGACGCCGTCCGGGTCGGCGGGGGAGACCACGGTGAGCCAGCGGGCGCCGCCCGCGGGCTCGTCGGTCTTCTTGATGAACCCGAGCTTCTCCGTGTAGAAGGCCAGCGCCTTGGCCTGGTCGTCGACGAGCACGCTGGTGATATTGATGCGGATCATGACTTCGGTTCCTCTCGGTCGATCGGCCACCGCTCGACGATCGAACGCAGCGGGCTCGGGTCGATGTGATGGAACTTGTACCGGCCCTGCCGGCGGGTACGCACCAGCCCCGCCTGTTCGAGCACCGCGAGGTGCTGCGAGATCGCCTGCCGGGAGGAGCCGAGGCCGTGCTTCATGGCCAGCCGGCCGCAGATCTCGAACAGCGTCTGACCGTCCCGTTCGGTCAGCTCGTCCAGGATGATGCGCCGCGTCGCGTCGCCGATCGCCTTGAACAGGTCGGGTTCCGCGTCCACGGACCCGTTATAGGCAAGTTACTACTTGCCTGTCAAGCGACGGCTCCGGTGGCGTGAGCGGGACGGTTTCCGGCCGTCGCGGTGCGGCCGTCAGCGGCCGCGCAGGTCCTTCAGCGGGCCGCCGGCGGGTTCGGTGAGGGTGACGGTCGGGGTACGGGTGCCGGTCTGCCACAGCTTCGGCGCGGACGAGGCCGGGTGCCTCTCCTCACCGCACGCGGCGGTGAGACCGGCCAGGGCGACGACGGCGACGATCGTGACGGCGAGTCGCATGTGATTGCCTGTGCTCTGCGTGAGGGAACGGACGACAACCGCACATCGCCGCCGGAGCACCGCGTGTTACGACTCAGCGCGTTCCTTCAGCCGACGGAGCGTGGCGGCGATGTTGGCCCGGTTCCGCTCGTCCCGGTCACGCACGCCGACGACCGGCCCGGACACGGCGCGGAACCAGCCAGGGCGCCGGTCCCACGTGCGTTCGGTCACCCTGCAGCCGCCTTCGGCCTGCTCGATGTCGTACTGCCAGCGCGAGACCCGGATCGGGCCGAACGTCACCTCGAACGCGAACCGCGCGCCCTCGTCCGCCTCGTCGATCGTGCAGAACGTGCTCCAGCGGCGGATGCCGTTGCGGTTGTCCCCCCGGAAACGGGCGCCCGGCCGCGCCCGCGTCGCCCCGCCCAGCCAGCGGTAACCCGTGTACTCGCCGGCCAGCTCCGCCAGCGTCCCCGGGTCGCTGATCAGCGCGTACACCCGCTCGGCAGGCGCGTCGATGTCGATCCGCCCCATCGCGTTCGGCTCCATGGCAAGCAACATACCGCCGGTATGCCGGAGGTCAACCACCGTTGCGCTTGAGCGTGCGCGTCACACCGGCCGCCACCGTCGTCGCCAGCACCCAGCCCATCGCCGTGAACCCGGTCGCGACCCACTTGTCCGCACCGTCCATGTACCAGCGGCCCTTGTTGCCGAAGTCGACAATCGGCACCAGCAGGTCGACCGTGTAGAGCACCGGATTCCAGTCGAGGCCCGTGTCGTCGGCGTTGACCGCGCACCGCTCGCCGAGGTCGGCGAGCCCCAGGCTGGCGCAGTCGTCGGAGCCGGAACCAAACCAGATGCTGCCCGCGACGAGCAGCATCGCGAGCCAGCCCAGCGCGCGGACGGGCCGGTAGCCGTAGCCGACCATCCACCGCTGCAGCCAGCTCCACAGCCGCACCCCGAAGCCGAGCACGCGGTAGCCGCTGGCCAGCGACTCGTACCGGAACTGCTGCTTGCGCATCAGCACCGTGTACGCGTGCTCCTCGTTGCCGCTCGCTCGCAGCATCGCGGCCAGCTGGTCGTAGGGGCCCGGCCGGTACCCACCCATCGCGTCGCGCAGCATCGCGATCCGGCGGTGGACCGCACGGTCGTCGCGCAGCTCGATCGGCGTCTCCAGCGCGCCGTAGCGAAAGTCCTCCAGCTCGACGCCGCCGGTGGCGTGCCACAGCGCCGGGTTGTCGTCGAGCGTGCCGCACTGCGCGCCGGTCAGGACGACCCTGCCCTCCGGCGGGTGCGCCGGCGCCAGCACGAAGTCGTCGGCGGTGGCGTCCCCGGCGTCGAGCGCGATCCCGTGCTTCGGCGTCGACCGCAGCTCGGCTCCGTTCAGGTCGATCCGCCTCGCGATCACGGCGCCGTCCAGTGCCACCCCGCCGTCGGCGTGGAACGGCCTGCCCCGGTTGGCCGACAGCAGCAGGTTCCGGGCCACCTTCACCGAGCGCAGGTCGACCGACCAGCTGCTGGACTCCGCGATCTCCGGCAGCACCAGGTCGGTGCCATAGAGCTCGATGCTCCCGCCGACCTCGACACCCTGCAGCCGCAGCGTGCCGGACACCGAGCTGTCGGTGATCGTGAGGTTGCCCGACACCCGGGTACGGCGGGCGGAGACCGCGTCGCGCTCGGGATGGAAGAACGTCGCGTCGGCCACGATGACGTTGCCCCGCACGCTCACGTCGGCGAACCGGACGTGCCCTGCGGCCCACAGCTTCGAGGCGTCGATGTCGCCGCCGATCTCGCTGCCGTCGAGGTGCAGTGCCCGGTCCCGGTACGGCGGGGTGTCGTCGCGGCTCACGTGCAGCCGGGCGCCCGCCAGCCGCAGCGACCCGCCGATCCGCGCGTTCACCATCCGCAGGGTGCCGGTCACGTCGAGCTGGTCGCTGAGCTCGACGTTGCCCTCCACCTGGAGCCGGTCGGCGATCAGCGCCGGCCGGGGATCGACGTACCAGTCGCCCGTCTTCCAAGCGTCGACGACGATCTCCCCGTTCTGGTCGACCACCAGCTCGGCACCGCGCAGCACGATGTCGCCGTCGACCTTCAGGCTGGGCAGGAACAGCAGCCCCCGCGCGGTGAACCGCGTCCGCTCCGTGGGGAGCCCGAAGTTGTCCACCTCGCACAGCAGGCTGCCGCCGATGTGGGTGCCGTTGCCGTTCAGCGCGAACCCGTCCGGATTGTCGAGCGTGGCGCCGGAGAGGTTGACGTTGCCACCGGTGCGCAGGCCGGGCAGCCGCACCTCGCCGGACGCCTCGAGCCGGTACGCCAGCAGCGCGCCCGTGATGACGAGGCGGTCGCCCTGCAGCGCCTTGCCGCGAGGGTGCCGGATCTTCGTCCGCGTCAGCACCATGGAGCCGTCGATCACCGCGTCGGTGAAGTTCACGGCGGCGTCCGGCACCCCGCGGTCGGCCTCGGTCGCCCTGCGGACCGTCGTCTCGTTGTCCGCACGGCCACCGGTCTCCACCTCGACCACGCAGCGGATGAGCCGGACGTCGTTGTGACTGCGCATGTTGCGGGCCTTCAGCCCCGGCAGCCAGCACCGGCGGAACACCAGCCCGAGCAGGTTCGCCTCGCGCACGTCCGGCGGCTGCTCGAACCGGCACCGCTCGAAGCGGAAGAGGTACCGCAGTTCGGCGGCGCGCAGGTCGAGCTTCCCGGTGATGTAGGCGTCCTCGACCTGCACGATCGGCGCGTTCGTCGCCTGCTTGCGCCAGCGGCGCAGCCCGCCGGAGCCCGGCTCGACGAACGGCCGGAGGAGGTCGGCCGCCTTGAGCTCGTACGCGCTGTCCGGCTCCGGGTCGAACGGGTCGAACGGCGGCCGCTCCGGCTCACCCCCGTCCGGCTCGTCCTCGGCGACCCCGTCCCGCCCGAAGGGCCTGAACCCCGGCATCGGCGGCTCCTCTGCTCGCGTCCACTGCACGTACTCGGACGCTCACCCGCCGCACCCGGTTCCCGATCGGGCGACCGACCGGCTACTCGCCCGCGTGCACCGGGTTGAGCACCCTGGCGAGGAACGACCGCGTGCGCTCGTGCCGCGGCTCGCCGATCACCTGGGCGGCCTGCCCCTCCTCGACCACCACACCGCCGTCCATGAACAGCACCTTGTCGGCGACCTCGCGGGCGAACTGCATCTCGTGCGTGACGACGAGCATGGTCATGCCCTCCTCGGCGAGCTGCCGCATGACCGTCAGCACGTCACCGACCAGTTCCGGGTCCAGCGCCGACGTCGGCTCGTCGAACAGCATCACCGCGGGATCCATCGCGAGCGCCCGCGCGATGGCCGCGCGCTGCTGCTGGCCACCCGAGAGCTGCGCGGGCATCGAGCCCGCCTTCTCGGCGAGGCCGACCTTCTCCAGGTTCCGCATCGCGATCCGCTCGGCCTCGTCCCTGTCGCGCTTGAGCACCTTGCGCTGGGCGACGGTGAGGTTCTCCAGCACCGAGAGGTGCCCGAACAGGTTGAACGCCTGGAACACCATCCCGATGCCCCGGCGCGCGCGGTCGATGTCGACGTCGGGGTCCGTCATCTCGAACCCGTTGACCACGACCGTGCCCGCGTTCGGCTCCTCCAGCAGGTTCACGCACCGCAGCAGGGTGGACTTGCCCGAGCCGGAGGGGCCGATGATGCAGACGACCTCACCGCGCCGCACGCTCATGTCGATGCCCTTGAGCACCTCCAGCGTGCCGAACGCCTTGCGCAGTCCGGAGACCTCGACGATCACGTCGCTCATGCGGTCACCTTCAGTCCTCGTTCCGATTTACGTCCGGTCCGGCCCTCGAGGTACCGCGAGAGGTGACCCAGCGGAACCGTGATGAGCAGGTAGCACAACCCGGCGAGCAGGATCGGCGTCATCGAGTTGGTCGCGTTCAGTCCCTCCCGGCCGAACTTCGCCAGCTCGAAGTCGTCCCGGAAGAGGCCGAGCAGGTAGATGAGCGAGGAATCCTTCGTGAGCAGGATCAGCTCGTTGGTCAGCGGCGGCAGGATGATCCGGAACGCCTGCGGGATGACGACGGTGACGTTGGTCCGCGCCGCGGACATGCCCAGCGAGCGGGCGGCCTCGATCTGTCCCTTCGGGACGGCCTGGATGCCCGCGCGCAGGGTCTCCGCGATGTAGGCCGAACCGACCAGGCCCAGCGCGATCGCGGCCGTCGAGTAGACGTCGAACTTCAGGTTGAATGCCAGCGGCACGCCGAACCCGAGCGCGATGAACACCAGCAGCGCCGGGATGCCCCGGAAGAACTCGATGTAGGCGGTGGCGATCCACCGGTAGGGACCCACCGACGAGAGCTTCATCAACGCGAAGACCAGCCCGAGGCCGAATCCGACCGCGAACCCGAGTGCGGTGTAGACGGCGGTGTTCACCAGTGCCGTGGTGATCACCTCGGGGATCTGCGTGCGGGCCGCTTCGAGGTTGAAGAACTGGCTGCCGATCGTCTGCCAGTCGGCGAGCAGGACCACCAGCAGGATCGCGAGCACGAGCACGGCGTACTGGACGCCGCGGATGACCTGGGCGCGCTTGCGCCGCGACATCGCCATGGAAGTGGACTCCTCGAGAAGGTGCCCGCTCGTGAGTGGGAAACGTGGTGAGAACCACGTTTCCCACTCACGAGGGGGTGGGCGTTCGGCTACTTGCTCTCCGGCTTGGTGCCAAACCACTTCTCGTAGATCTGGTCGTAGGTGCCGTCCTGCTTGGCCTTGTCCAGCACCTCGTTGACCTTGGCGAGCAGCGCGCCGTTGCCGGTGCGCACGGCGAAGCCGTACTCCTCGCCGGTCGGGAACTCCTCGGTGACCTCGGTGTCCGGGTTGGTCTTGGCGAAGTAGTAGAGCACCGAGTTGTCGTTGATGCCCGCGTCGATCTGCTTCGTCTTCACCGCCGTCTGGAGCAGCGCGAGGTCCTCGTACTGACGGATCTCGTAGCCGAACTTCTCCTTGTTCTTCTGGGCGTACTCCTCACCGGTGGTGCCGAGCTGGACGCCGAGCGTCTTGCCGCGCAGGTCCTCCAGCGTCTTGATGCCGGATCCCTTGGGGACGATCAGCGCCTGGTTCGCGTCGAAGTAGCCCTCCGAGAAGTCCATCACCTTCTCGCGATCCTCGGTGATGGTCATCGCGGCGGCGGCGATGTCGCAGCTGCCGTTCTCGAAGGAGGCACCGGACTCGATGCCCTCGAACGAGGTGTCGAAGATCTCCTGCTCCACCCCGAGGTCCTTGGCGACGAGGTCGACCAGGTCGACGTCGAAGCCGACCGTCTTGTCACCCTCGGAGAACTGGAACGGCGGGTAGGGCAGGTGCGTGCACGTGGTCAGCTTGCCCTCGTTGATCAGGGAGATCTCGTCTCCGGCCTGAGTGTCTCCGCCCGTGTTGACCTGTTCCGCACAGCCCGCCGCGGTTGCGGCCAGCGCCAGTGCGGGCAGCAGGATGAGCGCCCTGAGGTTGCTTCGACGCGCCACGTTGTCACTCCTAGTAGTTCATACTGGCTGAGTGCACGCATCCTGCCACTCTTGAAGGCCACTGCACAGCATCGGGGCGTTACGGACGGGTTGCATGAACACCCGGTAACCAAACGCTCACCCAGAACTGCCATGAGTGGCTCGTTACCGGCGTTTTCGTCCGTCACGAGCCACTCATGACGCCTCGGGCGGGGAGCGGTCAGGCGGTCGCGTGCGCGTGCAGCAGGTGGGCGACCGCCTCGGTCACGCGCTGGGCCTGCTCCAGGTGCAGCCACTCGTCCGGCACGTGGGCGTTGGAGTCGGGGCCGAGCGCACCGGTGACCAGGAACTGCGCCTCCGGGTACTTCGCGCCGAGCAGGCCCATGAACGGGATCGAGCCGCCGAGACCGATCGCGCGCCACGGGGCGCCGAACACCTGCTCGCTCACCCGCTCCAGGCCCGTGGCCAGCCACGGCGCCGCGTCCGGCGCGTTCCAGCCGTCCGCCGCCTCCGTGCCGGACACCTCGACGGTCGCCGAGTACGGCACGTCGGTGGTGAGGGCCTTCTCCACCGCGTTCAGCGCGGCCGCGGAGTCGGCGGTCGGCGGGAGCCGGAAGCTCAGCGCCAGCGTGGTGTGGTCGCGCAGCACGTTGCCCGCTTCGGCGGGTTCCGGCAGACCGGAGGCGCCGATCACCGACAGCGTGGGTCGCCAGCTGTTGTTCAGCAGCAGCTCGATCTCGTCCTCGCTGACCGGCCTCGTGGCGCCGTGCCGGGGGTAGGCGTCCCGCACCGCGCCGGGCGCGGCGGACACGGCCGCCCTCGCCTCCGCGAGGCGGTTCTCCGGGATCTCGACGTTGCACTCGGCGAGCCTGATCTCGCCGGTCGCCGAGTCCTCCAGCCGGTCGAGCAGCTGCCGCAGCACCCGGAACGAGCTCGGCACGACCCCGCTGGCCAGACCGGAGTGCTGGGCGGAGTCGAGGACGCGGGCGGTGACCCGCACCTGCGCCATACCGCGCAGGCTCGTGGTCAGCCACAGCCGCTCGTAGTCGTTCCCGCCGGAGTCGAGGCACACGACGAACGAGACCCGGCCGAGCCGGCCGGACAGGTGCTCGAGGTAGGCGGGCAGATCGGGACTGCCGGACTCCTCGCCGGTCTCCAGCAGCACGACGGCGCGGGCGTGGGCGCCTCCGGCCGCGCGGACGGCCTCCAGCGCCGCGGTCGCGGCGTAACCGGCGTAGCCGTCGTCGGCGGAGCCCCGGCCGTAGAGCCTGCCGTCCCGGACCACCGGCTGCCACGGGCCCAGCCCCTCCGACCAGCCGCCGACCGGAGGCTGCTTGTCGAGATGCCCGTACAGCAGGACGGTCCCGGCGTCCTCGGCGCCCTCGGTCGCGGGGACGTCGAGCAGCAGGACGGGGCTGCGGCCCTCCAGCCGCACGACCTCGACCCGGGCACCGGGGACGTCCCGTGCGGTGAGCCAGCCCCGGACGTGCTCCACGGCGGCGTCAAGGTGGCCGGACGCGGCCCACGCGGGGTCGAAGGCGGGCGAAAGGGCGGGGATCTCCACCAGACCGGACAGGCTGGGCAGGATGTCGTCCGCCCACAGCCCCCGGACTGTGTCTCGTACGGTTCGCGGTTCCACGGCCGCCATCCTGCCACCGCGCGAAAGGTCACAGTTCGCTTCACTTCGGCCTCCGGCTTCTTGCCGCTCGTCCAGCAAGCGCACTACCGTCCGTAGCATGTGATCCACATCACTGTGGGTTACTCACTCCGTTCAACGCTGATCGGAAAAGGGGTACCGCGGTGCCGCCACCGATGCTGTCCGTGAGCAACCTCGAAGTCGTCTACGACGATGTGGTGCTCGTCCTCCGCGGCGTCAGCCTGAGCGTGCCCTCCGGCGAGATCGTCGCCCTCCTCGGCGCCAACGGCGCGGGCAAGACGACGCTGCTGCGCGCCGTGACCGGCCTGCTCGTGCCGCACCGCGGGAAGATCACCAAGGGCACGGTGCACCTCGGCGAGGAGGACATCACCTCGGCCGATCCCGCGGAGGTGGTGCGCAAGGGCATCGCACAGGTGATGGAGGGCAGGCGGATCTTCGCCGAGATCACCGTCGACGAGAACCTGCGCGCGGGCGCGTACACCCGCCGGTCCCGCACCGAGATCAACGAGTCCTACGCGCGGGTGCTCGACCTGTTCCCGGTGCTCGCGCGGCGCAGGCGGTCGGTCGCGGGCTATCTCTCCGGCGGCGAGCAGCAGATGCTCGCCATCGGCAGGGCGCTGATGGCCCAGCCCCGCCTGCTGCTGCTCGACGAGCCGTCGCTCGGATTGGCGCCGAAACTCGTCGAGCAGGTCCGCGACATCGTCGTCCAGATCAACCAGCAGGGCACGAGCGTTCTGCTGGTGGAGCAGAACGCGGTGATGGCGCTGGAGATCGCGCATCGCGGCTACGTGCTGGAGACCGGCAAGGTCGTCAAGGACGGCCCCGCCGCGGAGCTGCTCGCCGACGAGGACATCCGCGAGTTCTACCTCGGTTCCGCGGGTGGCGAGCGGCGCTCCTTCGCCGAGGTCAAGAGCTACCGGAGGAAGAAGCGATGGAGCGCGTGACCGAACCGCCCGCGCCGAACCCGCTGCTCGAGGTACGCGACCTCACCCTGCGGTTCGGTGGCGTCACCGCGCTCGACGGAGTCGGCTTCGCGGTCCGGCACGGCGAGCTGTTCGCGGTCATCGGGCCGAACGGCGCGGGCAAGACCTCCATCTTCAACTGCCTCAACGGCGTCTACCGGCCGCAGCAGGGAACCATCACATTGGACGGCCGGTCGCTCGTCGGCAGGGCGCCCGCGGACATCGCGGCGATGGGCGTGGCGCGCACCTTCCAGAACCTCGGCCTGTTCGGCCACCTGACCCTCGTCGAGAACCTCATGCTCGGCAGGCACCACCTGATGCGCACCGGCTTCTTCGCCGGGATGTTCTGGTGGGGCAGGGCCAAGCGCGAGGAGATCACCCACCGCGCGGCGGTCGAGGAGATCATCGAACTGCTCGAGCTGGAGCCGTACCGCCGGATGCCCGCCGGGCTGCTGCCGTATGGCGTGGCCAAACGCGCCGAGCTGGGCCGTGCGCTCGCGATGGAACCGCGCCTGCTCCTGCTCGACGAACCGGTGGCGGGCATGAACCTCGAGGAGACCGAGGACACCGCCCGGTACCTGCTGGAGGTCCGTCGCGAGCTGGGGCTCGCGATGATCCTCGTCGAGCACGACATGAGCCTGGTGATGGACCTCGCCGACCGGGTGCTGGCACTCGACTTCGGCGTCGCGATCGCGACCGGCGAGCCGAGCGAGATCCAGCACGATCCGCAGGTGATCGAGGCCTACCTGGGAGGTGCCGCATGAGCACGCGGCCGGTGGTGAGCGACGATGGCGCAGCGGCGCGGAGCGCCTCCGCCAGGGGTGGCGGCCGGGCGACGGGTGGGCCTCACGACGTTTCTCACTCACGAGCCACGCTGGCGGGCAAGCTGCTCGAGAACGCAGGCACGCGGCCGGACGCCGTCGCCCTGCGCGAGAAGCACCGGGGCATCTGGCGGGAGTGGACGTGGGCCGAGTACGCGCGCCGGGTGGCCCACGTCGCCGCCGGGCTCCGGCAGCTCGGGATCGGGCCGGGCGACCGCGTTGCCGTGCACGCGGAGAACCGGCCCGAGTGGGTCGTCGCCGACCTGGCCGTGCAGGGGCTCGGCGCCCAGTGCGTCGGCGTGTATCCCACGTCGCCCGCGGCCGAGGTCGAGTACCTGCTCGCGCACTCCGGCTGCCGCGTGCTCGTCGCCGAGGACGAGGAACAGCTCGACAAGGCGCTCGCCGTGCGCGAGCGCCTGCCCGCCCTCGAGCACATCGTGCTGATCGACCCGCGCGGCGTCGACCTGGCGGAGGCCGGGCTGCTCACGTTCGCCGAGCTCGAACGGCGCGGCGCGGAGACCGAGGACCCGGCAGGCGCGTTCGCCGACGCGGTGGCCGACCTCGACGACACCGCGGCCGCGATCATCGTGTACACCTCCGGCACCACGGGGCCGCCGAAGGGCGCGATGATCTCCCACGCCAACCTGGTCGCCTCCGCCCGCACGTTCGTCGAGGCCCTCGGCGGCGGACCGGACGACGAGGTGCTCAGCTACCTCCCGCTCTGTCACATCGCGGAACGGCTCACCTCGGTGATCGACTCGGTGTGGGCGGGCTCCGTCGTGAACTTCGGCGAGGGCGGCCCCTCGTTCGCCCACGACCTGCGCGACGTCCAGCCCACGGTGTTCCTCGGGGTGCCCCGCGTGTGGGAGAAGATGCTCGCGGGCGTCGAGATCCGGATGAACGACGCGAGCAGGCTCAAGCGCGCGCTCTACCGGTTCTGCCTGCGCCAGGGCAGGCGGCTGGCCCCGTTCCGCATGCGGGGCGAGCTGCGGGTGCGCGACCGGGCGCTGCTCGCGCTGTGCGAGGTGCTGGTGTTCCGCGCGCTGCGCGAGCGGCTCGGCCTCGTCCGCGTGCGGGTGGCGCTCAGCGGGGCGGCACCGATCGCACCGCAGGTGCTGGAGTACCTGTGGGCGATCGGGGTGCCGGTGCTCGAGGGGTACGGGCAGACCGAGAACACCGCCATCTGCACGCTCACCCCGGCCGACGACGTGCGGCTCGGCCGGGTCGGCGTCGCCCTGCCCGGCGTGGAGCTGCGGATCGCCGAGGACGGCGAGATCCTCACCCGCTCGGCAGGCGTGTTCCTCGGCTACCTCGACAACCCGGAGGCGACCGCGGCCACCGTGGACTCCGAAGGCTGGCTGCACACCGGCGACGTCGGCGAGCTGGACGCCGACGGGTTCCTGCGCATCACCGACCGCAAGAAGGACATCCTCATCACCGCGGGCGGCAAGAACATCTCGCCCTCGGAGATCGAGAACCGGCTGAAGGTGTCGCCGTACGTCCGCGAGGCCGTGGTGATCGGCGACCGGCGCAAGTACCTGACCGCGCTGATCGGCATCGAGCAGGACACCGTCGGCGACTGGGCGCGGCGGCGCGGACTCGCCTACACCACCTACGCCGACCTCTCGGCGCGGCCGGAGGTGCGCGCGCTCGTCGAGAGCGTGGTCGCCGAGATCAACCGCGAGCTGGCCAGCGTGGAGCAGATCAAGCGCTTCACGCTGCTGACCAAGGAGCTCGACCATGAGGACGGGGAGCTGACGGCGACCCAGAAGGTCAAACGCCGGGCCATCGAGCGGGCCTTCACCGACGAGATCGAGGCGATGTACCGGTGACGACGTTCCTGCAGAACTGCTTCGCGGGCCTCTCGCTCGGCTCCACGTACGCCCTCGTGGCGCTGGGCTTCGTGGTGATCTACAAGTCGACCGGAGTGATCAACTTCGCCCAGGGCGGCCTGCTGGCGCTGGGTGCCTACCTCGGCTACACGTTCTCGAACAACCTCGCCGTGGCGTTCGCCGTTGCGGTGCTGCTGTGCTGCCTCTCGGCCGCGCTCGTCGGCGCGACGTTCGAGCGGATCGTGTTGCGCCGCATGGTCGGCCAGCCGCCGTTCGCCGTCATCATGATCACCATCGGACTGCTGTTCGTGCTGGAACCGCTCATCACCGCCGTGTGGGGGTTCGAGCACAAGCAGGTGGACAACCCGTGGAACATCCGCACGGTCGAGGCGTTCGGGCTCGTCTTCGGGGTGCGGGACCTGTGGACGATCGGGCTCACCGCCGCGGTCGTGCTCGCGTTCTTCCTGTTCTTCCGGTTCACCTCGCTCGGGTTGGCCATGCGCGTGACCGCCTTCGACCCCGAAGCGGCGCTCGCGCAGGGCATCAGCGCGCGCAAGGTGTACGCGACGTCGTGGGCCATCGCGGCCGCGCTCGCCGCCCTCGCCGGGATCCTCATGGCCGCGGGGCCGGGTGGGCTGACCCCGTCGATCGGATTCATCGCGCTGGCCGCGTTCCCCGCGATGATCCTCGGCGGCATGGACTCCCCGGCCGGCGCCGTGCTCGGCGGGCTGATCATCGGCCTCGCCGAGGCCATCACCCGCGGATACCAGGACCGGCTGTTCTCGTGGGCGGGCGACAACGTCTCCGTGATCGTGCCCTACCTGCTGATGATCGTGATCCTGCTGATCCGGCCGTACGGACTGCTGGGCACCAAGGAAGTGAGGCGGATCTGATGGCCGGTCCACACCGCAACCTCGTCCGCGGCTACGCCGACGAGCTCCGGCTGTTCGGCACGCCGCTGTCGCGGGCGGGGCTCGTCGCGCTCGTCGCCGTGTTCCTGCTGCTGCCCACGGTGCTGCACGACGACTTCTGGCTCTCGGTGCTCATTTACGTGGGGATCACCGCGATCGGCGCGATCGGGCTGAACCTGCTGACCGGCTACTGTGGACAGATCTCGCTCGGGCACGCGTTCTTCATCGGCGCCGGCGCCTACGTGGCGGCCCGCGTCGGCGGCGACACCGGGCTCCCGCTGCCGCTGTGGCTGCTCGCCGCGGCACTGATCGGCGCCGTGCTCGGCGGGCTGATCGGGCCGTTCGCCCTGCGCCTGCGCGGGCACTACCTCGCGATCGTCACCCTCGGCCTGATCTTCATCGGTGAGCATCTGTGGCGGAACCTGACCCCGGTCACCGGCGGAAACTCGGGCACGTCCGTGCGGGCGGAACCGGCGATCGGGCCGCTCGACTTCGGTGATCTGACCCTGTTCGGGGAGAGCTACTCGCGCAACCAGGGCTGGTTCTGGCTCGTCTGGGGGCTCGTCGCGCTGGTCGCGCTGCTGGCGAAGAACCTCGTGCGGACCCGGCCGGGCCGGGCGCTGCAGGCCGTCCGCGACCGCGACCAGGCCGCCGAGGTGATCGGCGTACGAGCAGGCAGGTACAAGATCGGCGCGTTCATGCTGTCCAGCGCGATCGCATCGGCGGCCGGTGCCCTGTTCGGGTCGTACCAGCAGTTCGTCAGCCCGGACGAGTGGAACCTGCTGCTGTCGATCCAGTACATCGCGATCGTCATCGTCGGCGGGCTGGGCACCGTCTTCGGCTCCGTGCTCGGCGCGATCTTCGTGGGCGCGCTGCCCGCGATCATCGACCGCTACAGCGAGGTCATCCCCGGCGTGCGCACGAGCGTCGGCGGTGAGGGGTTCATCAGCGTCTTCGCGCTCAACCAGGCGCTGTTCGGGGTGCTGATCGTGCTGTTCCTGGTGCTGGAGCCACGAGGGCTGGCCGGCATCTGGCTGCGGACCAAGGCCTACTTCAAGGCCTGGCCGTTTTCGTACTGAGGAGGCTCATGGTGCGTACGAAGAGATGGACGGCCGTATCGGCGCTCGCGGCGACCGCGCTGCTCGTGGCGGCGTGCGGTGGGGCCGGGGACGACGGCGGCTCGGGCGGCGGGCAGGCGGGCGAACCGGCCACCACGGCCGGCTTCGACGGTACGACGATCAAGCTGGGCGTGCTGAGCCCGCTCTCCGGTCCGGTGGCGGTGATCGGGCAGCCGCTGACCTCGGGCAACAAGGTGTGGTTCGACCACATCAACTCCCAGGGCGGCATCGCGGGGAAGTACCGGGTCGAGCTGGTCCAGGAGGACACGCAGTACAAGCCGGACGTGACCGTCCAGCAGTACAACAAGGTCAAGGGCGATGTCGTCGCCTTCACCCAGATCCTCGGCACCGCGCCGACCCTGGCCGTGCTGCCGCTGCTGCAGAGCGACGAGATGATCGCCGCCCCGGCCTCGCTCGACGCGTTCTGGGTGCGTGAGCCGAACCTGTTGCCGATCGGCGCGCCGTACCAGATCCAGTCGATCAACGCGATGGACCACTACCTCAGCGAGGGCGGCGGCACCACCGACTCGACGATCTGCACGATGATCCAGGACGACGTGTACGGCGAGGCCGGGCAGGAGGGCATCGACTTCGCGGCGAAGGAGTACGGGTTCGAGGTCGCCAACACCCAGCGGTTCAAGGTCGGCACGGAGAACTACGCGGGCCAGATCGGCGCGCTCGCCGGCGCGGGTTGCGAGATGGTGTTCCTGACCGCGACACCGACCGACGCGGGCAAGATCTGGGGCACCGCGGCGCAGGCGAAGTTCACGCCGAAGTGGTACGCCCAGTCGCCGAGCTTCGTCAGCGCGCTGGCGAAGTCGGCCGTCGCGCCGTACATGCGGCAGTACGTCACGATCGCGGCCGAGGGCACCGAGTGGGGCGACGAGTCCGTGCCCGGCATGAAGGACATGATCGACCGGGTCGAGCAGTACGCGCCGAACCAGGAGCCGGACTACTACTTCGCGTTCGGCTACAACCAGGCGAGGGCGATGACCGCGCTGCTGGAGAAGGCGGTCGAACTCGGTGACCTCTCGCACGCGGGCCTGCTGCGGGCGAGCGAGGAGCTGGGCACCGTGTCGTTCGACGGGCTGACCGGCGACTACACCTACGGTCCCGCCGACACGCGCAACCCGCCACGCTCGACCACGCTGTTCTCGGTCGACCCGAGCAAGCCGTTCGGCCTGGCCACGCTGAAGTACGACTTCACGTCCGAGGCGGCGAAGAAGTTCGAGTTCCAGAAGGCCGACGCCTGATCCCAGCCGGCAGTGAAGGCCACCTTCAGTGCGTTGAACGCAGTGAAGGTGGCCTTCACTGCTCACCGCCGGTTCAGGCGGTGGCGTGGGCGTGCAGGATGTGGGCGACCGCCTCGGTGACGCGCTCGGTCTGCTCGAGGTGCAGCCACTCGTCCGGCACGTGGGCATTGTTGCCGGGGCCGCGCGGGCCGGTGACGACGAACTGCGCATCGGGGTAGGCGCGGCCGAACAGCCCGAGGAACGGGATCGTCCCACCGAGCCCGAGCGCCCGCCACGGTTTCCCGAACACGTGCTCGCTCACCTGGTCCAGTGTGGACTCCAGCCAGGGCGCCCTCGGGGTCGCGTTCCAGCCGTCCGCGGCCTCCGCCCTGCCGATCTCCACCTGGGCGCCGAACGGCACGTCCGTGGTGAGCGCCTTCTCGATGGCCCGCAGCGCGGCGCCGGAATCGGCGGTCGGGGGCAGCCGGAAGCTCAGCTTCAGGCTCGTGAACGGCCGCAGCACGTTGCCCGCGTCGAGCAACGGGGGCAGCCCCGCCGCGCCGGTCACCGACAGCGTGGTGCGCCAGGTGTTGTTGAGCACCAGCTCGACGGGATCGTCGGAGACCATCCGCACGCCCTCGGCGAGCGGCAGGCTCGGCGAGTGGAACCCCTCCGCGACGGCGAGCCGCACCTCGGCCAGCCGGTCGGCCGGCACCTCGACGTTGCACTCGGCCAGCTTGATCTCGCCGGTCCTCGGGTCCTCAATGCGGTCGAGCAGTTCCCGGAGCACGCGGAACGAGCTGGGCACGATCCCGCTGCCGTGCCCGGAGTGCACGCCGGAGGTCAGCACGCGGACGGTGACGTCGAGGAACGCGATGCCGCGCAGCGAGGTGGCCAGCCACAGCCGCTCGTAGTCGGCACCCGCCGTGTCGAGGCAGACGACGAGGCCGACGTGGCCGAGCCGGCCGGCGAGGTGGTCGAGGTAGGCCGCCAGGTCGGGGCTGCCGGACTCCTCACCGGTCTCCAGCAGCACCACCGTCCGCGCGTGCCTGCCCCCCGCCGCGTGCAGCGCCTCCAGCGCGGCGGCCGCCGCGTACGCCGCGTAGCCGTCGTCGCCCGCGCCGCGGCCGTACAGCTTGCCGTCCTTGACCACCGGCTGCCACGGACCGAGGCCGGGGGACCACTCACCCGCCGCGGGCTGCTTGTCGAGGTGCCCGTAGACGACCGCGGTCGCGGGGTTGGTCGCGTCCCGGGCCGGCACGTCGAGCAGCAGCACGGGGGTTCGGCCGGGCAGCTCGACGACCTCGACGGTGGCCCCCTCGATCGGCCGCCGCGCGAGCCAGGCACGCACGTGCTCGACGGCGGCGCGGAGATGCCCGGTGCGTTCCCACGCGGAGTCGAACGCGGGCGAGAGCGCCGGGATCTCGACGAACCCCGACAGGCTCTCCAGCGCCGGGCGGGCCCACAGGTCCCGGACGGTCTCCCTCACCACTCGTTCATCCATGCCCCCGATCGTGGCACGGAGGCGATGTGTCGCAGGTCACAGGAGCGTGGTGGTCGTGCGTGCGAAGCGTGGCTAGAACCACGGTCGCCACTCACGAGCGCTGGTCGGGGCGGCTCGTACCACCGACCTTCGGCGGACCCACGATCGGTAATCCAAGCGTTTCCGCAGCTCAACTGCCAGTTCCGGGCAACAAATCGGAATCAGGGGGTCACCAGCCCCGGGCTGTTCGTGCCAGGATGTTCGGCGTGAACCGTCACCGCCGACGATCACCCGAGCGCAACGGATCCGATGCGCAGGTGGCCGCCGGCGCAGTCGCGGTGGCCGCCACAAGCGGCTGCGCGGCTCGACACCAAGGAGAAAGCGCATGTCGTCCCCCGAACAGTGGACGCGCCCGGAGCCTGGCGCCGGACCGGCCGCAACAGCGGCGGAACCGACTCCAGAGCAGGTGATAGCGGGTTTGCGGGCAACTACAGAAGGTGGCGCTGAGCTCACTCAGCTGCTCAACCCGGAAGGCGAACGACTCGCCTCCGCCCATTTCGATCCGTACGTCTCCGACATCGACGCCGAGGCCCTGCGTGGCCTGTACCGCGACATGGTGCTGGTGCGCCGCGCCGACCGTGAAGGCAACGCGATGCAGCGGCAGGGCCAGCTCGGCATCTGGGTGCCGCTGCTCGGCCAGGAGGCCGCGCAGATCGGCTCCGGCCGGGCGCTGCGGCCGACCGACATGGCCTTTCCCAGCTACCGCGAGCACGGCGTGGCGTACACCCGCGGCGTCGACTTCAAGGAGCTGCTCGGCATCTTCCGCGGGACCGACCACAGCGGCTGGGACTTCCAGGCCCACGGCTTCCACCCGTACACGATCGTCATCGGCAACCAGGTCCTCAACGCCACCGGCTACGCGATGGGGCAGAAGTTCGAGGGCAAGGTGGGCGACGACGACGGTGAGGCCACCATCGTCTACTTCGGCGACGGCGCCACCAGCCAGGGCGATGTGCACGAGGGCTTCGTGTGGTCGGCCGTCTACGACGCGCCCGTCGTGTTCTTCTGCCAGAACAACCAGTGGGCGATCTCGGAGCCGACCGAGCGCCAGTCCCGCCTTCCGCTCTACCAGCGCGCCCGTGGCTACGGCTTCCCCGGCATCCGCGTGGACGGCAACGACGTCCTCGCCTGCCTCGCCGTGACGCGGTGGGCGCTCGACGAGTGCAGGCACGGCAACGGGCCGGTGCTCATCGAGGCGTTCACCTACCGCATGGACGCGCACACGACCACCGACGACCCGACGCGCTACCGGCTGTCCGACGAGCTGGAAGTGTGGAAGCACAAGGACCCGATCGAGCGGGTGCGCGTCCATCTCGCCCGCACCGGCGGCGCCGACCAGGAGTTCTTCGACCAGGTGCAGGCCGACGCCGACGCCTTCGCCGCCGACCTGCGCGACTTCTGCTTCAACATGCCCGATCCGCCACCCGAGCGGATCTTCGCCAACGTCTACGCGGAGCCCTCCCCGGTGCTGGAGGCGCAGCAGCGGGAGCACCTCGCCTACCTCGCCGGGTTCGCAGAGGGAGGTGAGCGGTGATGGCCGCACCCGTCCGGTCCACGGCGGACCAGCCCACCAGCAGCGTGCAGAACCTGACCATCGGCAAGGCGCTCAACCTCGGCCTGCGCGCGGCCATGGAGGCCGACGACAAGGTGCTCGTCCTGGGCGAGGACGTGGGCAAGCTCGGCGGCGTCTTCCGGATCACCGACGGCCTGCAGAAGGACTTCGGCGAGCAGCGTGTGCTCGACACGCCGCTGGCCGAGTCCGGCATCATCGGCACGGCGGTGGGCCTCGCGGTGCGCGGCTTCCGCCCGGTGTGCGAGATCCAGTTCGAGGGGTTCATCTTCCCCGGCTTCGACCAGATCTCCAGCCAGCTCGCCAAGCTGCACTACCGGACGCAGGGCGGCATCAAGGTGCCGGTCGTGATCCGCGTGCCGTACGGCGGCGGGATCGGCGCGGTGGAGCACCACTCCGAGTCGCCGGAGTCGCTGTTCGCGCACATCGCCGGGCTCAAGGTGGTCTCGTGCGCCAACCCGGTCGACGCGTACTGGATGATCCAGCAGGCGATCCGGTGCGACGATCCGGTGCTCTTCTTCGAGCCGAAGCGGCTCTACCACTCGGGCGCGCTGAAGGCGCCCGTCGACACCGCGGCCGAGCCCGACCCGCTGTTCGCGTCGCGCACGGTACGGCAGGGCAGCACGGCCACGCTCGTCGCGTACGGCCCCTCGGTGAAGGTGTGCCTCGACGCCGCGACGGCCGCGGCCGAGGACGACCTCTCGCTGGAGGTCATCGACCTGCGCACGCTCTCGCCGCTCGACCTCGAGCCGGTGTTCGAGTCGGTGCGCCGCACCGGCAGGCTGATCACCGTCAGCGAGGCACCGTCCGAGTCGTCGATCACCTCGGAGATCGCGGCCAGGGTGCAGCAGGAGTGCTTCTACTCGCTGGAGTCTCCCGTCCTGCGGGTCACGGGGTTCGACACGCCGTACCCACCGTCGAAGCTGGAGGAGCACTACCTTCCCGACCTCGACCGGGTACTGCATGCCGTCGACCGTGCGCTGGCGTGGTGAGGGAGAGCAAGAGAGATGCCTGACTACAAGCAGTTCCCCCTCGCCGACACCGCCGAGGGGCTGACCGAGGCCGAGATCCTGAACTGGCGGGTGCAGCCGGGCGACCGGGTCGAGGTCAACCAGATCGTCGTGGAGGTCGAGACGGCGAAGGCCGCTGTCGAGCTGCCGATCCCGTGGGCCGGTGTGGTCACCGAGCTGCACGTGGAGCCGGGGCAGACGGTGGAGGTCGGCACGCCGATCCTCACCGTCGACACCGATCCGGACGGCGCCGGGGCGCCGCCGCAGGGCAGCAACGGCTCGGCCCCCGCCAAGGAGGCACCGGCCGAGCAGCAGGCCGCCGAGGAGGAGATGAAGCCGCTGGTCGGCTACGGGTCCAAGACCGTGGTCGCCAAGCGCCGCCCGCGCAAGGTGGCCCAGGCCGCCGACACGGCCGCGGTGGAGACTCCGCGAACTGCCGTGAGTGACCCCTTACTGACGGAAAACGTCAGTAACGAGCCACTCACGACACCCGGGAAGGAGTACGTGCCGCTGGCGAAGCCACCGGTACGCAAACTCGCCAAGGACCTCGGCGTCGATCTGCGCACGGTGACCGGCTCCGCCGAGGGCGGCGTCATCACCCGCGAGGACGTCGAGCGGGCGGCCGGCGGGGCGGCGGCCCCGGCACCGGCGGCCGCCCCCGCCGAGCCGGGAGCCCGTGAGCGGCGCGTGCCGATCAAGGGCGTGCGCAAGGCGACCGCGCAGGCGATGGTGAACAGCGCGTTCACCGCACCGCACGTCACCGAGTTCCTCACCATCGACGTGACGCCGATGATGGAGTTGCGGGAACGGCTCAAGCGCGACCGGGCGTTCGCCGGCGTCAAGCTCACCCCGCTGGCGTTCGCGGCGAAGGCGGTGTGCCTTGCCGTCCGGCGGACCCCCGACGTGAACGCGGTGTGGGACGACGAGGCGGGCGAGATCGTCTACAAGGACTACGTGCACCTCGGGATCGCCGCGGCCACGCCGCGCGGGCTCGTCGTGCCGAAGGTCCGGGACGCCGACCGGATGTCGCTGGTGGAACTCGCCGCCGCGCTCGACGAGCTGACAGCCACCGCGCGGGAGGGCAAGACCCCACCCGCCGACATGCTGAACGGCACGTTCACGATCACCAACGTCGGCGTGTTCGGCGTCGACACCGGCACGCCGATCATCAACCCCGGGGAGTCGGCGATCCTGGCCGTCGGCGCGATCCGGGACATGCCGTGGGTCGTGGACGGCGAGCTCGCGGTGCGCAAGGTGATGCAGCTGTCGCTGAGCTTCGACCACCGCGTGGTCGACGGCCAGCAGGGTTCGGAGTTCCTGGCCGACGTCGGTGCCATCCTCGCCGACCCGGCCGTGGCCATCACGTACTAGCCGGCCTGGTCGTGAGTGAGGAACGTTGTTCTAACCACGTTTCTCACTCACGACCGGTCCCGGGAGCAAATCGGGCACGTCACGCGTTGTTCTGGGTATGGCTGTCGTGTTCCTGCTCTATGTGGCCGCCGAGGTGGCCGCCGTCTGGGCGGTCGCGTCCGTCATCGGGTTCCTCCCCACGCTGGGGGTCCTGCTGGCCGGCGCGTTCCTCGGCTCGTGGCTCGCCCGGCGCGAGGGCGGGAAGGCGGCGCGCGCCTTCGCGGCCACGGCCCGGGCGGGGCGGCCCGCCCACGCCGAGATCACCGACGGCATGCTGGTGGGCCTCGGCGGCCTGTTCATCCTGGTGCCCGGCTTCGTCAGCGACGTCGTCGGCCTGCTCCTGCTGCTGCCCCCGACCAGGGGACTCTTCCGCAAGGCGTGGCTGCGCCGGATCGAGCGGCGCGCGCCGAGCGCGTTCCACCAGTCGCACGGCCGCGTGATCGTGGTCGACAGCGAGGTGGTCGACCGGCGGCGCGGTGACGACGACCCGCCGTCGCGCCCGGTGATCGACTCCTGGTGAGCGGCCCGGCGGTCACGCCTGGGGGATGTCGAAGTAGGTGCCGAACCGCACGGCCGGTGCGTACTCGCCCTTCACCTTGACCTTGCCGGTCAGGAACATCGTCGCGACGGCCGCGTTCCCGGTGGCCATCCGGATGAAGTCCTCCGCGGACAGCGTGATCGTGGTGTCCGGTGCGCGGCCGAGGTCCGGACCCGACACGCAGGCGCCGTCCTCGATCACCGTCTGGTACCGGTCGAACCCGCCCTCGCCGTCACCGTCGGTGAATCGCCAGCTGACGACAAGGTCCACGTGCCTCGCCTTTTCCGGCAGGAAATGTTCCGACATCCGCCGGAAAATCTCGTCGAGAAACACCGAGCGCAATTCCTGGTGTTCGGCGACAGCCCTGATCTGCTCCTTCGACGCGTTTTGGACGATGCTGGCGAGCACTTCGGTGGAAAGGGAACTCAACTCCACTCCCGCGCCCGCGGTGCCCAGCATGTGCAGCGTTTCCAGAAGCCGGATGAACTGTCCGGCATCGAGTGCCCGCACGTCGATCTCGCGCGCGAAGTCGTCGATGACGCCGCCGTTCGGCACACCGCTCTCCGGTCGCCGCGCCGACCGCGAAAAACGCAGTCGCCGCCACCAGCTCTCCGCGGACACGCCGTTAGGTTACTTGCGAGTAGGCACCCCGGCAAGCCGACCGAATTTAGGGTGGGAAGGAGCCGTTCGGTAGCGTTTCCCGCACAGGAGGTCAGGCGTGACGGAGGAAGCAAGACGCTCGCCCGAACGGGCTAAAAGGCTACCGAGGGCGGTCAGGGAGAAACAGATCCTGGATGCCGCGGTGCAGGTGTTCTCGCGCCACGGCTATCACTCCGCGTCGATGGACGAGGTGTCGGAGGTCGCCGGCGTCTCGAAGCCGATGATCTACAGCTACCTCGGCGCGAAGGAGGACCTGTTCATCCACTGCATCCGGCGGGAGGCCAACCGGCTGCTCGCCGCGGTGGAGGCGGGGATCAAGCCGGATCTGGCCCCCGACATGCAGCTGTGGCACGGCCTGCGGTCGTTCTACGCCTTCGTCGCCGAGTACCGCGAGTCCTGGACGGTGCTGCACCGGCAGGCGATGTCGGTCGGCGGGCCGTTCGCCGACGAGGTGAACGCCATGCGCGAGCGCGCGATCGAACTCGTCGCGGCGCTCGTCGTCTCGGCAGGTGCCCGGCGCGGCCTCGCCGAGCAGGCGGAGTCCTCCGGCGAGGGCATGGCCGCCGCGCTCGTGGGCGCGGCGGAATCCCTCGCCGACTGGTGGCTCGACCACTCCGACGTGCCCGACGGCGTGCTCGCGTCCTGGCTGATGAACCTGGTCTGGCTCGGCTTCAACGACCTCGTGGAAGGCGCGGTGTGGAAGCCGGCCGAATGACGCGCTAAGCGGCCGAGATGGTGCCCTCCAGGTGCGGCTTCGGCTTGCGCGCGTGCCACAGCTCGAACGCCCACCCGTCACCCTGGTCACCGTCCGGCTGCGCCCACGAGGTGAACGCCACCTTCGCGGGCAGCAGCACCGGCAGCTTGAACCGCACGTCGACCGTGAACGCACCGGGCAGCCTGCCCTCGAACGCCGCGAGGCAACGGGCCTTGGTCCACATGCCGTGCGCGATCGCCGCCGGGAAGCCGAACGCCCGTGCCGTGAGCGGGTGCAGGTGGATCGGGTTGCGGTCGCCGGACACCTCGCCGTAGCGGCGCCCGATGTCGCCGGGGACCCGCCAGATCGCGTTCGGCGACGGCGGCGCCAGCGTCCGGGAACCACCCTTCGCCTCCCTGGAGTCCGCCGAGCCGCCACCGCGGCGCAGGTACGTGCTGACGTCGGTCCACACCGGCGCACCGTCGGTGGCCAGCTCGCTGACCACGTCGAACTGGCGGCCCTTCTCGTGCGGGCGCAGGTTCTCCGCGCGCACGCTCAGGGTGAACTCCTCGCCGACCCGCACCGGCCTGTGCTGCGTGATCCGGTTGGCCACGTGCACCATGCCCAGCAGCGGGAACGGGAACGCGTCCTCGGTCATGAGCGCGACCTGCAGCGGGAAGGCCAGGATGTGCGGGTAGGTGGCCGGCAGCTCGTCGGCGAGGCGGAAGCCGCAGACCCGATCGTACGCGGCGAGATGGGCGGGATCGACCGTGACCCCGGAACGCACGTACCGCAGGTCCGGCAGGGTGTCGCCGCCGGAACCGCCGCGCAGGCCGCCCAGCGCCGCCCTCGGGTAGAGCTTCGCCAGGCTCGGTGTCGCCTCGAGTTCCCTGACCGTCATGTCACGCTCCCAGCAGTGCCTGGCCGCACACGCGGACCACGTTGCCGTTGACCGCGGACGAGGCCGGGTTGGCGTACCAGGCGATGGTCTCGGCGACGTCCACCGGCAGCCCGCCCTGCGCGAGGCTGGACAGCCTGCGCCCGGCCTCCCGGATGACGATCGGCACCGCCGCGGTCATCTTGGTCTCGATGAAACCGGGTGCCACCGCGTTGATCGTGCCGCCGTACTCGGCGAGCCGCTGGGCGCCGTCCTGGACCATCCCGATGACACCCGCCTTGCTCGTGGCGTAGTTGGTCTGGCCGACGTTGCCCGCGATGCCCGCGATCGACGCGACGCCGATGATCCGGCCGTTCGCGCGCAGCACCTTGTCGGCGAGCAGCTTGTCGTTGACGGCGAGCTGCGCGACCAGGTTCACCGAGAGCACGGCGTCCCACGCGGACTCGGCGAGGTTGCCGAGGGTCTTGTCCCGCGTGATGCCCGCGTTGTGCACCACGATGTCGACCCCGCCGTGCCGTTCGGTGAGGTAGGCGGCGAGCTTGGCGGGGGCGTCCTCGGCGGTGATGTCGAGCTGCAGGGCCGACCCGCCGACGCGGTTGGCGACCTCGGACAGGTCCGCGCCCTGCGCCGGGATGTCGAGGGCGACGACGTGGGCGCCGTCCCTGGCGAGCACGTCGGCGATGGACGCGCCGATACCCCGCGACGCGCCGGTGACGAGGGCGACCTTGCCGTCGAGCGGCTGCTCCCAGCTCGCGGGCGGCTGGGCGGCCTTGACGCCTGCGGCGCCGACGCGCACGACCTGCCCGTCGACGAAGGCGGACTTGGCGGAGAGCAGGAACCGCAGGGTGGACTCGGCGGCCTCCTCCGCGCCCTCGGCGACGTAGCAGAGCTGGGCGGTGGCACCGCGCTTGAGCTCCTTGCCGACCGAGCGCACGAAACCCTCCAGCGCGCGCTGGGCGACGCGCTCGCGGCCCTCGGCCAGTTCGGGTGGGGTGCCGAGCACGACGACGCGACCGCAGGCGCCGACCTTCCGGATCACCGGGTGGAAGAACGCGTACATCTCCCGCAGCCGCGCGGGGTCGGTGATGCCGGTGGCGTCGAACACGAGCGCGCCGTACCGGGTGTCGTCGGCCGCGGGTGAGCCGAGCACCTCGATCCCCGCGTCGGCCAGCTGGGCGCGCACGGATTTCTCCAGCCGCCCACCCGGCGCGGAGCCCACGAGTGCGGGACCATCGAGAGCGGGCTGCCCCGGCCGGTACCGCCGGAGCGTGGGCGGGTTCGGCAGGCCGAGCTTCGGCACCAGGAACTTGCCGACCGGTGTCTTGGTGAACTGCTGATACCTGTCCGCCATGGGGAGCCTCCACGTTCGATTGTGCCACTCGCAGTGTAACCTACTCGCCAGTAGGTTACACTTCCAGCGGGTGCGAGAACGCTGACCAGGAGGAGCCATGACCTCAGCGCAGAAGCCGGGAAGCGGCCGGAGCAGGGCGAGCAGGAGCAGGACCGCCAAGCCGGCCGGGCAGGGCATCCGCAGGGTGGCGATCGTCGGAGCCAACCGGATCCCGTTCGCCCGCTCGAACGGTCCCTACGCCGACGCGTCGAACCAGGACATGCTCACCGCGGCGCTCGACGGCCTGGTCAGCCGCTTCTCCCTGCAGGGCGAGCGGATCGGCGAGGTCGCCGCGGGCGCGGTGCTCAAGCACGCGCGGGACTTCAACCTCGCCCGCGAGTGCGTGCTGGGCAGCAGGCTGTCCCCGGCCACCCCTGCCTCCGACGTGCAGATGGCGTGCGGCACCGGCCTGCAGGCGATCATCAACGTCGCCAACAAGATCGCGCTCGGCCAGCTCGACTCGGCCATCGCGGGCGGCGTGGACACCACCAGCGACGCTCCACTCGCCGTCAACGACGACCTGCGCAGGCTGCTGGTGAAGCTCAACGCCGCCAAGTCGATGGGGCAGCGGCTCAAGCTGCTCGCGAAGCTGCGGCCGGGGCACATCGTGCCGGAGATCCCGCAGAACGCGGAGCCGCGCACCGGCCTTTCGATGGGCGAGCACGCGTCGCTCACCGCGAACGCCTGGGACATCTCCAGGCAGGACCAGGACGAGCTGGCCGCCACCAGCCACCAGCGGCTCGCCGCGGCCTACGACCGCGGGTTCTTCGACGACCTGCTCACCCCGTTCCTCACGCTCACCAGGGACCAGAACCTGCGTGCCGACTCCACCGCGGAGAAGCTCGGGAAGCTCAAGCCGGTCTTCGGCGGGCCGGAGGGCACGATGACGGCGGGCAACTCCACCCCGCTTTCCGACGGCGCCTCGACCGTGCTGCTGGCGACGGAGGAGTGGGCCAAGGAGCGCAACCTGCCGGTGCTCGCGTACCTGACGACCTTCTCCCAGACCGCGGCCGTCGACTACGTGCACGGCGACGAAGGCCTGCTCATGGCCCCCGCCTACGCGGTGCCCCGGATGCTGGCCAAGGCCGGGCTCTCGCTGCAGGACTTCGACTTCTACGAGATCCACGAGGCGTTCGCCTCGCAGGTGCTCGCGACGCTCAAGGCGTGGGAGGATCCGGCGTTCGCCAAGGAGAAGCTGGGCATGGACGCGCCGCTCGGCTCGATCGACCGCGCCAAACTGAACGTCAACGGCTCCTCGCTCGCCGCGGGCCACCCGTTCGCGGCGACCGGCGGCCGGATCGTCGGCACGCTCGCGAAGCTGCTGCACGAGAAGGGCTCGGGCCGCGGCCTGGTGTCGATCTGCGCCGCGGGCGGGCAGGGTGTCACGGCGATCCTGGAAAAGTAGACACGAACTCAGCCGAGGGCCAAATCGCGCGACTTTTGTCGGTACCGGCTCCTAGGGTGGCGCCATGTCCGGAATCAACGGACAGGCCGCGGTGAGCGCCCGCGGCCTGGCCAAGTCCTACGGCTCGACGCGCGCGCTCGACGGGGTGGACCTGGACGTCCAGCCCGGACGGGTGCTGGGCCTGCTCGGGCCGAACGGCGCGGGCAAGACCACCACGGTGCGGATCCTCACCACGCTGCTCAAGCCGGACGCGGGTACGGCGGTCGTGGCGGGGCACGACGTGGTGGCCGAGCCCGACGCCGTCCGGCGCTCGATCGGGTTGTCCGGCCAGTACGCGGCCGTCGACGAGAACCTGACCGGCTTCGAGAACCTGTACCTGGTGGGCAGGCTCTACGGGAAGAAGAAGGCGGCTGCCAGGACACGGGCCAGGGAGCTGCTCACCCGGTTCCAGCTGGAGGAGGCCGCCGACCGGCCGTCGAAGGGTTACTCCGGCGGCATGCGGCGGCGGCTCGACCTCGCGGGCGCGCTCGTGGCCGAACCCGCCGTGGTGATCCTCGACGAACCGACCACCGGGCTCGACCCGCGCGGGCGGATCGAGATGTGGGAGGTCATCAAGGAGCTGGTCGCCGACGGCACCACCGTGCTGCTGACCACGCAGTACCTCGAGGAGGCCGACCACCTCGCCGACTCGATCGTGGTGATCGACAAGGGCAAGGTCATCGCCAGGGGCACCGCCGACGAGCTGAAGAGCCAGATCGGCGGGGAGCGGCTCGAGCTGGTCGTCTCCGAGCCCGCCGAACTGGTGGCCGCGGCGGACGTGCTGGGGCAGGTGGGTGTCGGTGAACCGGCGGTCGACGAGCACACGCGGCGCGCCGACGTGCTGGTGGACACCGGCCCCAAGGCGCTGGTCGAGGCGCTCCGGCTGCTCGACGCGCGCGGCGTCGTGGTGCAGGACGTCGCACTGCACCGCCCGACGCTGGACGACGTGTTCCTCTCGCTCACCGGGCACGCGACCACCCAGGCCGAGGAGGTGAGCCGGTGAACGTCACCAAGATGTTCTCCGACGCCGGGGTCGTGACCTGGCGCAACGTGATGAACGTCCGGCGCAACCCCGAGTGGCTGCTCGGCGCGACCGCGTTCCCGATCATGTTCGTGCTGATGTTCGCCTACGTGTTCGGCGGCGCCATCGGCGGTCCGGGGGCGGACGGCGGCGAGTACCGGGAGTTCCTGATCGCCGGCATCTTCGCCCAGACGGTCGCGTTCAACTCGTCCTACACCGTCATCGGGTTCGCCAGTGACCTGCAGAAGGGCATCATCGACCGGTTCCGCGCGCTGCCGATGTCCCGGCTCGCGGTGATCCTCGGCCGCACGACCGCCGACCAGGTGCTCAGCGTCGTGGTGCTCGTCGTGATGAGCATCTGCGGCCTGCTCATCGGCTGGCGGATCCGTGGCAGCGTGGTCGACGCGGTCCTCGGTTACCTGATGATCCTGCTGTTCGCGTTCGCGCTGTCGTGGGTCGGGGCGTACATCGGCCTGATCTCCCGCAGCGTCGAGGTCGCCAACAGCGCGGGCCTGATCTGGATGTTCCCGCTGACGTTCATCTCGTCGGCGTTCGTCCCGCAGGAGAGCCTGCCTGGCGTGCTGGGCTCGATCGCCGACTGGAACCCGTTCACGGCAGCCGTCAACGCCACCCGGGACCTGTTCGGCAACAGCAGTCCGGCGGGCTGGCCGGAGCCGTCCGGGTGGCCCGCGGAGAACGCGGCCCTCTACGCGGTACTGAGCTGCGTGGTGATCATCGCGATCTTCGCTCCGCTCGCCACCGCCCAGTACCGCAAGGTCGCCAGCAAGTGACCCGCGGCGAGGTCATCGGGACAGCGCGAACGTCCGGTTCGCCTTCCCGGTGACCTTGCCTGCCCTGCCGGTGGCCTTCCCGGCCTTCCCGGCGGCCTTGCCTGCCTTGGCCCCTGCCCTGCCTGCCGACTTCTGCAGGTTCTTCTGGGACTTCTGCACGTTCTTCTGCACGGCGTCGGTCGTGCCCTGCACCTGCTTGCCCGCCTCACGCACCGCGTGCTTGGCACGCCAGCCGACCGACGGCTTGCCCTCCGTGTCGGCCGCGGCGAGCAGCAGCCCGCCCGCCAGGCTGGTGTTCTTCAGGAACTGGATGGTCTGCTGCTGGCGGTCGTCGCCGTCCATCTCCCAGAACCGGTGCGCCGCGGCGGTCGTGGGGACGAGGCTCGCGAGGAGCGCGCCCGCGGCCAGGCGGGGGAACTTGCCCAGGGCCAGCAGCGTGCCCGCGGCGAGCTTCACGGCCCCGTCGATGCGGACGAGCGTGACCGGGTCGGTGGGCACCGCCTCCGGAACGGAGTCGCCGGCCTGGTCGACGGTCTTGTCGATCACGGGCTTGACGGCCTGTGCGTGGCCCTCCGCGTCGCGCAGGGCATTGATGCCGCCGGTGATGAACATGGACGCGAGAAGCGGGCGCGCCACTCGACGGAGAATCATCGCGACCTTCCTGTCTGCCGGGTTAGCTTGCGCCCGGAAGCTACCCGCTCTCCGCCCACTTCACTCCTCGGCGCGCTAGCGACCTCTACCCCTGTCTAGCGTGTGGACTAGACAGGGGTAGAGAAGGCTAGGTGCCGCTAGCAGCGACCGCGCTCCGGGTAGGCCTTCGGCAGCTTGAACCCGCGCTCGGCGGCCACCTCACGCAACCGGTCCGGGTAGTCGGTGATGATCCCGTCGACGCCGTCGTCGATCAGCTTGTGCATGGTCGCCTTGTCGTTGACCGTCCACGGCACCACCTTGATCCCGGCCGCGTGCGCCTCCTCGACCAGTTCCCTGGTCGTGAAGGGGACGTAGCCCGGGTCGGTCACCGAGCCACCCTGCGGGTTGCCATGCACGGGGGAGAGGGCGCTGGCACCGAACGTGCGCACCGCCCGCACCGGGCTGCCGCCGAAGTCGTCGATGTCCAGCCCGCCGAGCCACGGCGACTTGCCTGGCTGCCCGACCTGCAGGAAGTTCGGCACGGTGAGCGCGACCAGCGGGAACTCCGGCGCGCGCTCGCGCATCAGCATCAAGGTGCCCCAGTCGAAGCTCTGGATCGTCACGTTGCGCGCGAAGCGGGACTGGCGGACCTCGCGCACGACACGGTCGACGAACTGCTCACGCGGCGCGGTCTCGTGCGGTGCCGCCGCCTCCACCTTGGTCTCGATGTTGAAGCGGAGGTGCCACGCCCGGTGCTCGCGCGCGAGCGCGAACAGCTCGGCGAGCGTCGGCATCTTCGCACCGGGCGAGAGCCGCTGGTCCGGATGGCCGGGCAACCGCTGCGAGCCGCAGTCGAGCGTCCGCACCTGGGCGAACGTGAGGTCCTTGATGTACTTGCCCGCGTAGGGGTACTCCGGGTCACCCGGGGTCACCGGAGCGGTGTCGGCGCACTTCGCCGGGTTGATCCTGCGGTCGTGGGTGATCACGTCGCGACCGTCCTCGGTGATCTGGATGTCCAGCTCCAGCGTGGTCACCCCGAGCTCCATCGCCCGCGCGAACGCGTCGAGGGTCCCCTCCACGGTGAGCCCGAGCCCGCCCCGGTGGGCCTGGATGTCGAGCTCCTTCGGATGCACGCGGGTGCCCGCCTGCGCGGTCGCGCCGCCGAGCAGCGCGGCCACGAGGACCGCCACGAGCGTCCCCGATACACGTCTCATCGCCTGTTACCTCCCAGTCGTCGGGTCGCCCGACCCTGACACGACCGAGTGACGTCCAAGCGAACCGCGAATGTCATGAGTGGCTCGTTGCTGACGTGTTTCGCCCGTAACGAGCCACTCATGACACGCGGGTAGCGGTTTCTGGCGGACTATCGCGCGAGAGCTAGAAAACCCAATAGTGTCCTAGCGATGGACCCCGTGCGGAATCCGTTCGCCCCCGGAGCCGGACAGCGCCCGCCGGAACTGGCCGGGCGCGAACGCGAGCTGAAGGCCTTCGAAGTCGTGCTCGAACGGGTCTCGCGAGGGCGGCCCGAACGGAGCCTGGTGCTCACCGGGCTGCGCGGGGTGGGCAAGACCGTGCTGCTCGGCGAGCTGCGTTCGATGGCGCTGCGCCGCGGCTGGGGTACCGGCAAGATCGAGGCCCGCCCCGACGCCGAGTTGCGCAGGCCGCTGTCGGCCGCGCTGCACCGGGCGGTCCGCGACCTCGCCGTACGCCACCGCGCGCCCGACCGGGTCGACGACGTCCTCGCGGTGCTGAAGGCGTTCGCGCTGAAGGCGAGCATGCCGGACACGAAGCTGCGCGACCGCTGGCAGCCCGGCATCGACGTGCCCGCGGCGCAGGGCAGGGCCGACTCCGGCGACATCGAGATCGACCTGGTGGAGCTGTTCACCGACGTGGCCGAGCTGGCGGCCGACGTGGGCACCGGGGTGGCGCTGCTCATCGACGAGATGCAGGACCTCGCCCCTGGCGACGTGTCGGCGCTGTGCGCGGCCTGCCACGAGCTGTCCCAGTCGGGGGCGCCGCTCGTGGTGGTCGGTGCGGGCCTGCCCCATGTGCCCGCCGTGCTGTCGGCCTCGAAGTCGTACTCCGAGCGGCTGTTCCGGTACGCCAGGATCGACCGGCTGCAGCGCGCGGACGCCGACACCGCGGTGGTGGCACCGATCGAGCGGGAGGACGCCTCGATCACGCCGGAGGCACTCGACGCGCTGTTCACGACCTCGGGCGGCTACCCGTACTTCATCCAGGCCTACGGCAAGGCGGCGTGGGACGCCGCGCCCGCCGACCCGATCACCGCCGAGGACGTGCGCGTCGCCGCTCCGGAGGCGGAGGCCGAGCTGGCGGTGGGCTTCTTCGGCTCACGGTACGAGCGCGCGACGCCGGCCGAGCGCGAGTACCTGCTGGCGATGGCGGAGCTGACCCAGGGCCGGGACGAGAGCGCGGGCACCTCCGACGTGGCGGTCTACCTGGGCCGCAAGCCCTCGTCGCTGTCTCCCGCGCGGGACAGCCTGATGAAGAAGGGGCTCGTGTACTCCGCGGAGCGGGGGCACATCGCGTTCACGGTGCCGCACTTCGGCAACTACCTGCTCGGCCGCTCCCAGGACTAAGGATGCCTAGGGCTATCTAGCGTTGAATCTAGACAGTCCAATAAGGAGAGATAGCGGGCGATACCGCGATTCGGCCGATGATCTTTCGGCGCGTAACGAGCATCACCGGACGATCAATGGCGACTTTGTGAAAAAAGGTGCATACTGGAGGACACAGCCGCCGAAGACCCCAAGGGGATGCAGACACCGATGAACAACATCGCCGCCAAGCTCCGTGCCCGCCGCGCCGAGGCGCGTACCCGCAGGGCGCTGAACCGGGCGATCGACAACGCCGCGACCGCGACCGTCCACCAGGAGCTCATCGCGATCGCGCAGACGCGGCCGCGTCGCGGCCAGGGTTCGCGTGTGATCTAGATTACAATCAGTCGAGGGTGTAACGCCCCGCGAGGTGGCGTCGATACCCCTGATGACCCCGTGATGCTGGCGGACCCCCGACCTGGCAGCATCACGGGGTTTCCAATTTCTGCGGGACTTCGACGCCCGGTTGCCCTATTCTTTGACCAAGTCAACGAATCTGTTGAGGTGGTCAATGAACGACCTGGCCGAGCGGACGGCACACCTCCGCGCGTTCAACCGCTTCTACACGCGCCTGATCGGCGTCCTCGACGAAGGGCTGGTGGGCACGCCGTACTCCCTCGGCGAGAGCCGCGTGCTGTACGAGCTGGCCAGGGGCCGCGTCCGCGAGGTGACCGAGCTGCGGCGCCGCCTCGGTCTGGACGCCGGGTACGCCAGCAGGTTGCTCGCCAGGCTGGAGAACCGGGGATTGCTCGTCCGCGAGCGCTCCGAGACCGACGCCCGCAGGCAGACGGTCGAGCTGACCGAGGCGGGCCGCGCCGCGCAGGCGGAACTCGAACAGCGCACCGACACCCAGATCGGTGACCTCCTGCGCACCCTCGACGACCACGACCAGCAGCGCCTGCTCCGCGCCATGGGCACGATCACCGGACTGCTCGGCGAACGGCCGAGGGACCGCACGCTCATGCTCCGGCCACCACGGCCGGGCGACTACGGCTGGGTCGTCCACCGGCACGGCGAGCTGTACGCACGGGAGTACGGGTTCGACGCCACCTTCGAGGCGCTCGTCGCGGGCATCGTCGCCGACTACGCCGCCGCGGTGGGCGGGGAGGGCACGGGAGGCGCTGCCCGGCAGGCGGCATGGATCGCCGAACTGGGCGGGGAACGCGTCGGCTCGGTGTTCTGCATGCCCGGTGCCGACGAGCACACGGCGAAACTACGGCTGCTGCTCGTCGAACCGGCGGGCCGCGGATCCGGTGTCGGCAGGCGCCTGGTGGCCGAATGCGTCGAGTTCGCCCGCTCCGCCGGCTACTCCGCCCTGGAACTGTGGACCCAGCGGAACCTCACCGCGGCGCGCCGGATCTACACGGCCGCCGGGTTCGTCCTGACCAGCAGCACCCCGCACCACAGCTGGGGCAAGGACCTGGTCGCCGAGACCTGGCGGCTGTCGCTGTGAACCACGCGAGCCGTCACCGGCCCATCGAGTAGAACTCCGGGTTCGGGCGCAGCGCGGTGAGGTGCGCCAGCCGGTTGGACATCGCGAACAGCGCCGTGATGGCGCCGACGTCCCAGATCTCGTCGTCGGTGAGACCCGCCTCCCTGGCCGCCGCGAGGTGCCGCTCACCGAACAGCGCCGAGTCCCGCGCCAGGGCCAGCGCCAGCGCCAGGTCGACGATCGCGCGCTGCCGCTCGTCCAGCTCCACCCGCCACGGGTTCGTCGCGACCCGGTCGGCCAGCTCGGGCTCCTTCGACCGGATCCGCAGGATCGCACCGTGCGCGACCACGCAGTACGTGCAGTGGTTGGCGCCGGACGTCGCCACGACCACCAACTCGCGCTCGGCCTTGCTCAGGCCGCTGGGCCGCTCCATGAGCGCGTCGTGGTAGTCGAGGAACGCCCGCAGCTCCGCGGGCCGGTGCCCCAGCGCACGGAAGATGTTGGGCACGAAGCCGGATTTCTCCGCGACCGCCTCGATCCGCTCCCGCAGGTCCTCCGGCAGCTCCTCCGGTTCGACCGTGCCGAACCTGCTCACATCCGTATCCATGTCTGTCACGCTAACCGTGTCGATTCCCGTTGGTCTCGTTCGTCTGTATCTCGTCCATCGAGAGAACGGAGGCGACCATGCCCAGCTACGTCGGATTCCTGCGCAACACCACCGACGCCCTCGCGCACCTGAGCCCGGACGAGGCCCAGCGGACGCTGGAGCGCTACCTCGCCTGGAGCGCCGACAGGGAACGGGCGGGGCAGCTCGTGGCCAGCGACGGCCTGTCCAGGAGCGGCCGGGTGCTCCGGCTCGCCGACGGCACGCTGTCGTCGACCGACGGCCCGCACACGGAGGCGACCGAGATCGTCGGCGGGTACATCGTGCTCACGGCCGACGACCTCGACCAGGCCGAGAAGATGTTCGGCACGCACCCGCACCTCGCGTTCGGCCCGATCGAGATCCGCAAGGTCGGCGAGAACGGCTGCGAGGACTGACCGTGCGGGCGGCCGGCGTGGTCGAGCACCTGTTCCGGCACAGCTCGGGGCAGATCGTGGCCACGCTGGTCCGCACGCTCGGCCCCGACCGCCTCGACCTCGCCGAGGAGTCGGTGGCCGACGCGCTGGAGCAGGCACTGCGGACGTGGCCGCACGCGGGGGTGCCGGCGAACCCACGGGGCTGGCTGTTCCGGGCCGCCCGCAACCGGGCGATCGACCTGCTCCGGCGCGAGCGGGCGCTGCGGGCCAGGCTGCCCGCGCTGGCGGAGCTGGGCTGCGCGGAGCAGCAGGGCGGCGACGCGGAACTCGCCCTGATGCTGCTCTGCTGCCATCCGGAACTGCCCCCTGCCTCGCAGGTCGCGCTGACCCTGAAAACGGTGGGCGGCCTCGGCGTCGACGAGATCGCCGCCGCATTGCTGACCAGGCCCGCGACCGTCGCGCAGCGGCTGACACGGGCCCGCCGGTGGCTGCGGGAGAGCGGCAACGCCATCGAGCTGCCGCCCTCAGCGGCGCTGGAACCGCGGGTGGACAGCGTGCTGGCGGTGTTGTACCTGCTGTTCAACGAGGGTTACGACGCCACGTCCGGCGAGGCGGCCGTGCGTGGCGAGCTGTGTGGCGAGTCGATCCGGCTGGGGCGGCTGCTGCTCGCCGACCGGCGCACCGACCTGCCCAGGGCCAGGGCGCTGGTGGCGTTGATGCTGCTCCAGGCCAGCCGGTTGCCCGCCCGGGTCGACGCAGGGGGCGACATCGTCCTGCTGGACGAGCAGGATCGCACGCGATGGGACCGGGCGATGATCGCCGAGGGCACCCGGTTGTTCGGTGCCTCCTGCACCGGGCCCGAGCTGTCGGCGTACCACGTGGAGGCGGCGATCGCGCTGTGTCACGCGGCGGCCGACGCCCCCGGCGACACCGACTGGCCCCGGGTGCTCGGTCTCTACGACCAGCTGGTGGCACTGCGCCCCGCACCGGTGACACGGCTCAACCGGGCGATCGCGCTCGGGATGGCGTACGGACCGGCCGAAGGCATCGCGGAGCTCGAGCGGCTGGAGGGCGACAAGCGGCTCGCGGCGTACGGCCCGCTGCCCGCCGCGCTCGGCGCGCTGTGGCTGCGCGCGGGGGAGCGCGAGCGGGCGGCCGCCTACTACCGCAGGGCCCTCGACCTGCCCGGCTCCGAGCCCCGGAAGCGGTTTCTGCGCCGCCGCCTCGCCGACTGCGCGGAGCGCGACCGCACCTCGTGAGCGGGCTCGTCACGACGCCGCCACCGGCCTGAGGTCCTTGTCGTCCTCGTCGACGTGGTAGTCGCCCGGCTCGGTCGAGTCGATGCCGTTGAACACGTGGAACCGCCGCGCGACCACGGTCACCACCGCCGCCACGGCGAGGTTCGCGACCAGCGCCACGATGCCCACGTAGATCTGCGTCTCGGAGCCGGGGAACGGCTGCCAGCCGAACAGGTTCAGCTCCGCCAGCGGCAGCGCGGAGCCACCGAAGTGCTCCTTGCCTGCCGCCGGGTTGGGGATGCCGTACAGCAGGAGCAGGCCCCACGTCATGCCCGCCAGCCAGCCCGCGACCAGTCCCCACACGTGGAACCACCGCGTGTACAGCGCGATCGCGACCGCCGGGAGCGTCTGCAGGATCATCACGCCGCCGATCAGCTGCAGGTCGATCGAGAACTGCGGGTCGATGAAGAGGATGAAGGCGACGGCGCCGAACTTCACCACCAGCGAGGCCAGCTTCGCCTGCCGCGCTTCCTGGGCCGGGGTCGCGTCGCGGTGCAGGAACTCCTTGTAGACGTTGCGGGTCCACAGGTTCGCGGCCGCGATGGACATGATCGCGGCGGGCACCAGCGCACCGATGCCGATCGCCGAGAACGCGATCCCCGCGAACCACGCCGGGAACATGTCGTCGAACAGCTTCGGGACGATCGTGTTGGTGTCGGGCTCGCCGGTGGCCGCGTTGGTCAGCGCCTCGGTGCCCGCGGCGATGGCCGCGAACCCGAGCAGCGCCAGCAGCCCGAGCAGCACCGAGTAGGCCGGCAGCGCCGACATGTTGCGCTTGAGCACGTTCCGCCCGCGCGAGGCCAGCACCCCGGTGGCCGCGTGCGGGTAGAGGAACAGCGCCAGCGCCGAACCCAGCGCGAGCGTGGCGTACTGCAGCTGGTTGTTCCCGCTGAGCAGCACGCCGTCCTTCGCCGACTCGGTCGAGGAGAACTTCTCCTCGGCCGCGGAGAAGATCGTGTCCCAGCCGCCGAGCTTCGCGGGCAGGTACAGCACCGCCACCAGGATCACCACGTAGATCAGCACGTCCTTGACGAACGCGATCAGCGCGGGCGCGCGCAGCCCCGACTGGTAGGTGTAGATCGCCAGGATCACGAACGCGATCAGCAACGGGAGGTGGCCGAGGAAGCCGCCGGCGTTGAACCCCATCGTGCGCAGCACCGACTCCAGCCCCACCAGCTGCAGCGCGATGTACGGCATCGTGGCGACGATGCCGGTGAGCGCGACGAGGGTGGCCAGCAGGCGGGAGCCGTACCGGCCGCGCACGAAGTCGGCGGGGGTGACGTAACCGCGCGAGCGCGACACCGACCACAGCCGCAGCAGCGGCAGGAACACCAGCGGGTAGGCGATCACCGTGTAGGGCATCGCGAAGAAGCCCATCGCACCGGCGCCGAACAGCAGCGCGGGGACCGCCACGAAGGTGTAGGCGGTGTAGAGGTCACCGCCGATCAGGAACCAGGTGATCCACGAGCCGAACCTGCGGCCGCCGAGGCCCCACTCGTCGAGGTGCTCCAGCGTGCGCCCGGCCCGCCACCGGGAGGCGGCGAAGCCAAGCACGGTCACCAGCAGGAACAGCGCTCCGAAGATGATCAGCTCGGGCCACTGCAGCTCGTTCACCTGCCGCTCCCCTCGTCGAGATCGTCGACGTCGAGCTCGCCGCGCGCGGGCGCCGTCGGCCTCTCCCTGGTCATGCGGTAGACGAGCGCGGTGCAGGCGACCCCGACCGCGATGCCCACGAACTGGAACCAGTAGAAGAACGGCATCCCGAACAGCGCGGGCTCCATCCGGTTGTAGAGGGGCGTGATCAGGATCCAGAGCGGAATGATCAGGAGCAGGTTCCACGGGCTGAACCGCAGCCCGGGAGCCTTCCTGCCCGGCCGTGCCGACATGGTGCCTCCCCGTTCCTTCGCGTGTGCGTGTGCTGACGCGGCGTAGACCCTAAGGGCCGGACACCTCGCTCGGTAGGGTCATGCGCGATGTCCAGACACGGGGTAGCGAGTGCGGCTGTCGCGGCGGTCCTCGCCATGGCTCTCTCGGCGTGCACGACGCAGGTTCCCGGCACGGCCGCGTCCGGGACGGGCCGGGCCCCGGCCTCGGTACCGGCCTCGGCCTCGCCTTCGGCCACGGGCGATCCGGGTGGCTCGGAGGAGCCGAGGCGGGAACTGCCCGAACCCGGCCAGTGTGTACTCGGCAACGACCTCACGCCGATCGACTGCGGCCGCGAGCACACCGTCGAGATCACGATGGGCGGCACGTTCGGCGGTGACCTGCCGGATCGCCCGCCCGACCGGGAGTCGGTATTCGCCGCGGTGTTCCCCAGCTGCCGTGAGGAGGCCGCCCGTTACCTCGGCAACGAGGCTTACGACGCCACCACGCTCGGCGCCTGGCTCATGTGGGCGAGCGAGGACGACTGGGCCAACGGTCAACGCTGGTACCGGTGCGGGGTGGCGCAGCTCAGCCCCGAGGGTGAGGCCGTGCCGCGCACGGGCTCGGCCGAGGGGGTGCTCGCCGGCGAGGGCCTCTACGACTACCAGGTGTGCTCGTCGGTGCGTCCCTCGAAGAAGCTGCCGAAGCGCACGTCGTGCGCGGGGCCGCATCTGGGTGAGGCCATCGGGGTGGTCCGGATGGGCCGGTCGACCGACCCGCTGCCGTCGGCCGACGAGTTCGACCGGACGGCCCGGGACCGGTGCCAGAGCGCACTGGTCGACTATCTCGGGGTGGCCAGGAACGACGTGCTGGCCTCCTGGCGCTGGCCGGACGAGTCCAACTGGCGGCGCGGTTTCACCAACCTCACCTGCTACGCGGAGACGGAGCAGCCGGTGCGCGGCACGCTGCGGGACATCCGGTCCGGACCACTGCCGCGCTGACGCGCAGACGAACGACGGTTGTCGGCGCGGGCTCCGCCGGTTTCAATGTCTCCGATCGCGGAGCCGACCGCGGACGACGAACAGGGGCTGACCAGATGAGAAGACTTCGCCTCGCCGTGGTGGTTCCGGCGACGGTGGGCGGGCTGTTGGCCGGGCTGGTGCCGGCACTGGCGCAACCGGCGCAGGCGGCACCACCGGCGGCCGCGGCCGGGTACGACATTCCCGCTCGCTACGCCGACCAGGTGCTGAACTGGCACCGGTGCACCGGCGACGAGCTGCCCGCGACACCGCCGGCGGGGGCGGAGAACATCGAGTGCGCGACGTACACGGCGCCGCGCGACTGGGACCGGCCCGAGGACCGGATCGACATCACGATCGCGGTGAGCAGGCTCGCCGCGACCGGGGGCGAGGCGAGCGCCAGCGTCCTGACCAACCCGGGCGGGCCCGGCGCGCCCGGCCGCATCTTCCCGGCTCGCCTGCGCAACCAGGACCGGCTGCGCGAGCACCAGGAGATCATCGGCTTCGACCCGCGCGGCACCGGCAAGAGCACCAACATCACGTGTGGCGGGGCGATCGGCACCGGCAGCTCGCTGGACCCGAGAGACCGCGACCGCCGCAACCTCAACCTCATCCTCGACGCGACGAAGTACGCGGCCAAGTCGTGCCAGAAGCACTCCGGTGAGCTCGGTCCGCTGATCAACACGTACCAGACGACCAGGGACATCGACCTGCTGCGCGTCCTGCTGGGCCGGGAGAAGATCAACTGGGTCGGCTACTCGGCGGGCACCTGGCTCGGCGCGCACTACGCCCAGCGGTTCCCCGAGCACACCGGCCGGTTCGTGCTCGACTCGGCGACCGAGTTCACGACCACATGGCAGCGCTCGTTCGACTGGCAGCCGCTCGGCTTCGAGCGCCGCTGGCGGGAGGACTTCCTGCCGTGGCTGGCGAAGTACGACTCGGTGTACCACTTCGGCACGAGCGGAGAGCGGGCGCGGCGGACGTACGAGCGGGTGCGGGCGGCGCTGGCGAAGAAGCCGGTGGAGCTCGACGGTGAGCAGGTCGGGCCGAACGAGCTGGACAACGCGATCGCCGGGATGCTCTACAACAAGCGTTCCTTCCCCGGACTCGCCGACTACCTCGTGAGCGTGCGGACGCTGACCGAGGGCCGCGCCGGCGCCGCCGAGCAGGCCTCGGCCGAACGGACCGTGAAGGCGCGCCTGCGCGAGGTGGCCGACTTCGGACCGCAGCCGTTGATGGTGCCGCTCGACTACGACGACGCCTACGACGCGAGCTTCTGGACCATCCCGTGCAACGAGGGACCGTGGTACGGCAACCGGCAGTCGGTCATCCGGCAGTCCGAGGTGCTCGGCAGGCACTACCCGCTGCTCGGCTGGGGCTGGCTGATCCAGCCGTGCATCTTCTGGCACAACCGGCCCATGCCGCTGCAGCCAGTGGACGGCGAGGGGGTGCCGCCGGTGCTGATCGTGCAGTCGGAGCACGACCCGGCGACGCCGATCGAGGGCGCGCGGCGCGCGCACCGGGCGTTCGAGGGCGCGCGCATGCTGACGATCACCGACGAGGGTGATCACGGCATCTACGCGGGCGGCAACGCCTGTGCCGACCGGGTTGTGGAGAACTTCCTCGTGGCTGGGGAGCTTCCTGAGGACGAGACCAGCTGCCCCGGCATGCCGCTGCCCGTCCCGGAAGGCGCGTGAGCCGGGGCGGCGACCGCCGTCCACCGCGATTCGGTCACTGCCCACAGCCTGTGCACAGAGTTGTCCACAGGCTGTGGGCAGTGGCGAACGTCCTCCGCGCACTCGACGCACCGCACCTCGCGTCGGCACTGCTGCTCGACGTGGACGTCCTGTTGACCGACGACGACCGGCTCGGCGCCGCGGCCGAGCTGAACGGCGTGCCCACCGGCGCCCCCGGCCGTTCGGGCGGAACGGGGGACGCGGGCGCGCGGCGGTATTAGTATCGGCTCGTGGTGCGAGTGCCTTTGACCGAAGCCGAGCGGGAACGCGGCGAGCGGCTCGGCGCCGTGCTCCGCAGGGCGAGGGGCGCGCGGAGCATGGTGGAGGTCGCCGCGGCGGCGGACATCTCCGTGGAGACCCTGCGCAAGATCGAGACCGGGCGGATCCCGACACCGGCGTTCTTCACGGTCGCGGCCGTGGCCGACGCCGTCGGGCTGCCCCTGGACGACCTGCGCCGGGAGATCGGCGACGTGTCGCACACCCGGCTGCCGAAGGTCGGCTGAGGGCTGTCCCACCGGCTCGGCGTGGTACGCGAGCGCCCGTCCTAAGACGAGGTAAAGGTCCGGTTCGCGACGTTCCGCCCGGGCTGTGACCGGCGCTACCTTGCCCGGCATGTCCAACGAAGTCGGTCACGAAGAGGTGACACGCGTCCCGACCGGAACCAGGCAGCGGCTGCGTCAGATCGGTCCGGGGATCATGGCCGCGGCCACGGGTGTCGGCGCGGGCGACCTGGTCGCCACGATGGTCGCCGGGTCCCGGTTCGGCTACGTCCTGCTGTGGGCGGTGATCGTGGGCACGATCTTCAAGATCGCGCTCGCGGAAGCCGTCGGCCGCTGGCATCTGACGTCCGGGCAGACGATGCTGTCCGGCTGGCGGACCCTCGGCAGGTGGGTGCTCGTCTACTTCGGCGCGTACGCCGTCGTGTGGGGTTTCGTGTACGGGGCCACCGCGATGTCCGCGTCGGGGCTGCCGCTCAACGCGCTCTTCCCCGGCCTTTCGGTGCGGTACTGGGCGATCATCTGCGGTGTTCTCGGGTTCCTGCTCGTGTGGTTCAGCCGCTACGCGCTGATCGAGAAGGTGATGACGGCGCTCGTCGGCGTCATGTTCGTGACGGTCGTGGGCACGGCGGTCATGGTGGCCCCGAACCTGCTCGAGGCGGGCAAGGGGCTGGTGCCGCGGCTGCCGGACGGCTCGCTGGTGTACGTGCTCGGTCTCATCGGCGGTGTCGGTGGCACGATCACGATGGCCGCCTACGGTTACTGGACGATGGCGAAGGGCTGGCGCTCGTCACGCTGGCTGTCGATGATGCGGCTGGACAACACGGTCGGCTACGTCACCACCGGGATCTTCGTCGTCGCGATGCTCATCGTCGGCTCCGAGCTGCTGTTCGGCCAGCCGGTCGTCGACGGCGACACGGGGCTGCTCATGCTGGGCGACACGCTCGCCGCCGACTACGGCCAGTGGGCGCGGATCCCGTTCCTGATCGGGTTCTTCGCGGTGTCGTTCAGCTCGCTGGTGGGCGTGTGGAACGGCGTGAGCCTGCTGTTCGCCGACTGGTGGCGGACCTGGCGGCTGCCCGCGGGGGCCGAGGAGTCCCTCGCGGACTACGACCGGTCCGCGGGCGTGCGCAGCACCCCGTACCGCGCGTACGTGCTGTGGCTGACGTTTCCGCCGATGGCGCTGCTGTTCCTGGACAAACCGTTCCAGCTGACCGTCACCTACGGCGTGCTGGGCGCCCTGTTCATGCCGTTCCTCGCCGGCACGCTGCTGATCCTGCTCAACTCGCGGCGCGTGTCTCCGGAGGGCCGTTCGCGGTGGCTGTCCAACGGGCTGCTGACGATCTGCCTGGTGCTGTTCGGCTACCTCGCCGTGGACCAGCTGATCGGCCTGTTCAGCTGAACCCTTCGGCAGTGAAGGCCACCTTCACTGCGTTCAACGCACTGAAGGTGGCCTTCACTGCCCGCTCACCGCCGCCGCGAGCAGCCATACGCCGGCGACGAGGAGGTCCGGCCCCCGCAAGGCTTGTACCAGCAACCCGACGGGCGCCCGGCCGAACGGGGTGTCAGCGGCACCGGTGGCGCCGTAGTCGACCGGTGGCCGGGTCATCGTGCGGACGACCGCCGCGGCGGAGAGCACGAGTGCGGGCCACGCCGCTCCGGCGAGTGGCAGGCCGAGCAGCAGGGTGCTCGCCAGCACGAAGAGCCCCCAGAGCAGTGCGAGGCCGACGAGCACGATGCCGTGGCACAGCCGCACCAGCCAGTCCGGCGCGTCCAGCCAGCGCCGCAGCCCCGGTGAACGCCACACCAGGCCGAGCCCACCACCGAACGGGAGCAGCGCCACGTACGCACCCGCGCCGACGAGCGCGGCGTCCGGTATCCCCGGCAACGCCGCGTGTGACCCCGTCACGGCCAGGCAGAGCAGGACGGCCGCGGTCGCGTACCGCCCTCGCGCCGCCACGCCCAGCACCGCCAGCCGCAGCAACGTCCGCCCGCGCAGGGAGAAGCCCGGCAGCGCCCGCCCGCCGGGCACGAGCAGCAACGCGTCGAGGAAGGTCAGCGACATCGCCCTGACCACGCGCTCGGACCAGCCATCGACCAACCGTCGCCGCCCGGCGCGGGCGGCGACGGGCAGGCGGAGCGGCGACCACCGGCGGACCCCGCCCACGTACATGAGGGCGGCGACCGCCCCGGCGGCCAGCAGGAGCCCACCGCTCACCCACACCCATCCCGGCACGGTGTGCAGCGAACCCAGGACGGCGCCGACGTATCCGAGGAGGAGCACGCGCCAGGCCCACGCGGCCCACAACCGGGCGCTGACGGTACGCACCCGGTCGGCGGTCCCGTAGTCGAGCCACGTCAGCGTCGCGGGCTCGGCCCACAGGAACCTGCCGCGCGCCAGCGAGTGCCATGCCGCCACGCAACAGACCGCGAACAGCGCGAGAACGACCGCATCTGGTGCGGGCCCTCCTGCGAGGAGCACCTCCCGCAACCACGCGAGCTCGCGGAAGAGGCCGCTCAGCAGTCCGATGGCGAACAGGGCGACGAAGGTCGCCGTGTCGCCGGACAGCACTCCGGCGAACCGGCGGCGCCCTGGTATCCGCCGACGTGTCCCGGTCATCCCCACCGCACCACGTGGTCCGCCACCGAGAGCAACGGCGGGTGATGCGTCGCGACGACCACGGCCGCGCCCGCCGCGGCCACGCGCCCGACCAGCTCGGTGAGCCATTCCTTGCCCGCCACGTCGAGCGCTCGCTCCGGCTCGTCGAGCAGGAGCACGTCGAACGGCCGCGCCGTCGCGCCGAGCAGCAGAAGTCTGCGCTGCTGCCCGGCGGACAGCAGCCCGGCCGGCACGGCCGCACGGTCCGCGAGCCCCACGTCAGCGAGTGCCTTCCCGATGTCCGCGTCCGCGCCGAAGGACCCGGCGAGCAGCTCCACGTGCTGTGCCGGCGTCAGCTCACCGAAGAACTCGGAGTCGTCCAGCAGAACCGACACCCTGCGCCGGAAATCCCGTTCGCGTTCGTCCGGGACCTGGCCGCAGACGCGCAGCTCGCCCTCGGCCGGTGCTTCCATGCCGTAGAGGCAACGGAGCAGCGTCGACTTCCCACTGCCGTTCGGCCCGGCCACCACGGCGGACTCACCCGCGGCCACGGTGAGATCGAGCCCGCGAAAGAGCCAGTGGTCACCCGCCCGGACACCGAGCCCCCGCGCGGCGACCGGCCCTTCCATGTCGCCAGGCTAGCTGAACCCTTCGGCAGTGAAGGCCACCTTCACTGCGTTGAACGCACTGAAGGTGGCCTTCACTGCGCCTCGGCTGGTCAGCCGAGGCGCTGCTGCAGGGCCGAGAGCTCGTCCCGCAGGCCGGAGGGCACCTTGTCGCCGATCTTGTCGAACCACTCCTCGATCATCGGGATCTCCTGGCGCCACTCCTCGGGGTTCACGTCGAGCGCGGCCTGGATGTCCGCCAGCGGCTCGGTGAGCCCCTCGGTGTCGAGGTCCTCAGCCGAGGGGACGTAGCCGATCGGGGTCTCCCTGGCCGGGGCCTTGCCCTCGATCCGCTCGACGATCCACTTCAGCACGCGCGAGTTCTCGCCGAAGCCCGGCCACAGGAACCGCTTGTCGTCACCCCGGCGGAACCAGTTGACGTAGTAGATCCTTGGCAGCTTGCTCGCCTCGGCGTTCTTGCCCACCTCGAGCCAGTGCGCGAAGTAGTCACCGGCGTGGTAGCCGAGGAACGGCAGCATCGCCATCGGGTCGCGCCGCACCTCGCCGACCTTGCCCGCGGCGGCCGCGGTCTTCTCCGACGACATCGTCGCGCCCATGAAGACGCCGTGCTGCCAGTCGCGGGCCTCGTTCACCAGCGGCACCGTGTTGGCGCGGCGGCCGCCGAACAGGATCGCCGAGATCGGCACCCCCTTCGGGTCGTCCCACTCCGGCGCCAGGATCGGGCACTGCGACATCGGCGTGCAGTACCGGGAGTTCGGGTGGGCGGCGGGCTCGTCCGAGTCGGGCGTCCAGTCCTGCTTCTTCCAGGACGTCGCGTGCCGCGGCTGGTTCTCCATGCCTTCCCACCACACGTCGCCGTCGTCGGTCAGCGCGACGTTGGTGAACACCGAGTTGCCCTGCTCGATGGTCCGCATGGCGGTGGGGTTGGTCTTCCAGTTGGTGCCCGGCGCCACGCCGAAGAACCCGGCCTCCGGGTTCACCGCGTAGAGCCTGCCGTCCTCGCCGAAGCGCATCCACGCGATGTCGTCACCGAGCGTCTCGACCCGCCAACCGGGGATGGTCGGCTGCAGCATCGCCAGGTTGGTCTTGCCACAGGCGCTCGGGAACGCGGCGGCGACGTAGTACGCCTTGTTCTCCGGCGAGATCAGCTTGAGCACCAGCATGTGCTCGGCGAGCCAGCCCTCGTCGCGCGCCATCACCGACGCGATGCGCAGCGAGTAGCACTTCTTGCCGAGCAGCGAGTTGCCGCCGTACCCGGAGCCGTAGCTCCAGATGGTGCGGGACTCGGGGAAGTGGCTGATGTACTTGGTGTCGTTGCACGGCCAGGGCACGTCCTCCTGGCCCGGCTCCAGCGGCGCGCCGACCGAGTGCAACGCGGGCACGAACTCCCGCTCGGTGCCGTCGGGCTTGACGAACTTGTCCAGCGCCGCCTTGCCCATCCTGGTCATCACCCGCATCGACGCGACCACGTACGCGAAGTCGGTGATCTCGATGCCGAGCTTGGGGTTGTCGTCGCCGAGGGGGCCCATGCAGAACGGGATGACGTACATCGTGCGACCACGCATGCAGCCCCGGTAGAGCTCGGTCATCGTGGCCTTCATCTCGTCGGGGTGCACCCAGTTGTTGGTGGGCCCCGCGTCCTCCTCGCGCTCGGAGCAGATGAAGGTGCGTTCCTCGACCCGGGCCACGTCACTGGGGTCCGAGGCGGCCCAGTAGGAGTTCGGCTTGGCCTTCAGGGGCACGAAGGTGCCTGCCTCGACGAGCTCCGCGTTGATGCGCTCGGCCTCCTCGTCGGAACCGTCCACCCAAACCACTCGGTCCGGGGTGGTGAGCTCGGCGACCTCCCGTACCCAGGACAGCACGCCGCTGTGGGTCGTAGGCGCCTTGTCCAGACCGGGGATGGCTACTGCAGTCATCTCTACTCCTGTCTTCGACGACAAAAGCCCACACCGGACCGAAGTCCGGATGCGGGCCTCGTTGCCGGCGACCGAATGGCTTGAACACACCGCCTCGCGGCGTGGACGTTTTGGGGATTCCCTGAGAGTAGCGGTCCGACACCACGCCAACCGAGTCCTGACCTGTCGGTTCTCTCACAAGAACGATAAGGGAATCGATTCAGTTCTTGCTGAATCGCGCCAGCGAGAAAGACTTTCCTGCGTTAGCACAAAGGCCCGGCACTCGTTCGTGCCGGGCCTTCGCTCAATTGTCCGATTTGCGATTGTGCCGTGGTGACTCTCAGTTCTGGCTGATCCACTGGCCCGTCGCGGAGTCGATCTTGGCGACCCCCTCGACGGGCTCGCGGCCGCCGCCCCACGCGCTGTCGTTGCCGCCTTCGGGCTGGTCGGCGGCGCCCGCCCCCTCGACCTCGGTCCACTCGCCGTCGCCCGCGTGCTCGTACACGACCGAGTCACCGTGCTCGTCGATGACCACGGCCACGTCCGCCGAGCCGTCCCCGTCGACGTCGGTGAACGCGATCGTGCTGCCGTCCCCGGCGTCCACCACCGCGGTGTCGTTGACGCCGTCGGAGTCGGTGTCGACGGTGGCGGGACCGACCTCCCGCTCACCGTTCGGCATGTCGGCGGTGATGGCGCCACCCGCACCCGTCTGCGTCCCGATGTCCCCCGAACCACCGGAGCCGCCCGGCTCGACCGAGATCCAGTCGCCGCTCGCCTCGTCGTACTCGGCGTGCGCCACCACGTTGCCCTCGGCGTCGAGCTGGATGTACTCGTCCGCCGAGCCGTCGCCGTCGTTGTCGACGAACGCCTGGCCGCTGCCGTCGGAGTGCTCGATGACCGCCGTGTCCTGGACCCCGTCGTCGTCGATGTCGAAGTTGACGTCGGCCGTGTAGTCCTCGCCCTCGACGGTGACGGTCATCTCCGGCAGGTTCGCGGCGTCGTCAGTGGCAGCGGTGGCGTCGGTGGGACCCGCTCCACCACTCTCGTCGACCCACACGGGAACTCCCCCTCTGGTCGGGCTCGGCATGTCTCGTCTCGCTGGTTAGGACTCACGTTATTCCTGTTCGGTTCCCCGATCCAGCGCGTCAGCCCTCCCGGGGACGATCTCGCAGGGTGCGGATGCGGCCGAGCAGCGACTCGGCCCGCTCCCGGCCCTCGGCGACGTCCTTGAGCCGCTTCGTCACCTGCGTGAGCTGCCTGGACCGTTCCTGCGCGTCCAGCTTGATCGACTTGTCGACATCCTTGAGTTCGGCCTCGATCGCCTCGATGCGCCTGCTCAGCGCGTCGTCGAGGGCGAGCGAAAGCTGCTGTTCGGCCTCGATCAGCTGTTCGGCGACGAGCTGGTCCAGCATCGAGCGGGCGTCGGCGATCGACTCCACGAGCCACTGCTTCGTGTGCTGCTTGTCCGCGGCGTGCCTGCGGGTACGCGCCAGCCACCAGCCCGCGCCGAGGCCGATGACGATCGTCGCGGGCAGCACCACCGGGTTGAACAGGACGAACCCGGCGAGCGGGGCCGCGGCCAGCTTCGCCGCACCGGCGCCCCCGGACACCCCCATGAACACGAGCAACTTGTCCTCGGCGGTGGGGGGCCGCTTGTCCGGCGGGCGCAGCACCACCGGTGGCCCGCCCGCCCGCGCGAACTGGGCGCGGATGATCGCCAGCTCCTCGGCGGAGAACAGCTCGGCCAGCGCGGCGTCCGTGACGTGGTTGAGCCGGTGCGCGAGCAGCGCCGAGACGCGCTGGGAGATCGACTGCAGTGCCACGTCCACCTGCTGCGGCAGCGCCGCCAGCTCGTCCCGGGACGCCGAGTCGATCCGCTGCCGGAAGTACGACTGGGCGTCGCGCATCTGGCGGCTGGCCTCGTGCCCGATCTCGACCCGGGTGCGCTGGATCTCGCCGCGCAACTTGAGCTGCCATCCCCTCGTCGACGACCGGCGCTCGGCGGCCAGCTCGTCGCGGCGCTCGCGCAGCCGCTCGGCCTCGGACTCGCCCGAGGTCAACGCCCTGCGCTCGGCGGTCAGCCTGGCGTGTTGCTCGCCGAGCGCGCTGGACAGCGCCCGCAGCGTGTTCGCCTCGCCGAGCATCACCGAGCGGCCGAGCAGCAGCTCCTGCAGCGCCTCCTGAAGCTCGGTCACTCCCGACTTCTCCCGCAGCATGGCCGCGGCCTGCTCGTTGGGCGCCCGGCCGGCCAGCTCGAACATGCGCGCCGACACCGGATGGAACGTGGCGTCGGCGAACCGGGGCGCGTGCTCGGCCAGCAGCTCACGGTCGGCGTCGAGGATCTCGCGCCACCCCCGGAACTGGTCGGTCTTCGCCAGTGCGAACACCACGGTCTCGACCCGGTCGGCCAGCCTGCTCAAGAACCCCAGCTCGCTGGCCGTGAACGGGGCGGACGCGTCGACCACGAACAACAGGGCGGTCGCGTTGGCCGCGGCCTCCATCGCCAGCTCGCCGTGCGCCGCGTCGAGCCCGCCGACACCCGGCGTGTCCACCACCGAGACGCGCTCCAGCAGCGGGACGGGACCGGAAACCTCGACGTGCCGGGGCGGCAGCTGACCCTCCGGCAGCTCGTGCGACGCCGAAACCCAGCGGGTGAGCTCCTCCAGCGGGAACCCCACCGGAGCCAGCTGTCCGGGGTAGCAGGCCTGCGCGAGCCACTCCGGCGAGTGGTCGAAGACCAGGTAGGTGGCGGTGGCCACCTCCGCGTCGACGGGAGACAGCCCCGGGGTGGCGAGCAGGGCGTTGACCAGTGAGCTCTTGCCGCGGTTGGTCTCGCCGACCACCACCACCGACGGCTTCTTGGTGCGGGTGCGGCGCTGCTCCTCGACCCACTTCGCGGCCTGCGGGTCGAGCTCGCGCAGCAACGTCAGCAGCGCCTCCCTCGCCTGCCGGACCTGCGCGGGCAGCGCGGGCTTGCCGAGCGAGGGCGCCGTTGTCATGGGCCGGACACTAGCGCCTGGTGTAGACCGTCACCACGGGGGCGCGCAGCAGCCGTTCGTGGTCGGCGAAACCCACCACCTCGGTCTCGGCGACCGTGCCCTCCAGCGCGGGGTCCTCCGTCGGAACGGCTCCGCCCGCCTCGTGCCGGGCCGGGTCGAACCGTTCGCCGTCCGGACGCAGGGCCCGCACGCCGATCGCGGCGAGACCCTGCTCGATGCGTTCGGCCACACCCCCGCTGCGCGCCCGGTCCAGCGCGTACAGGCAGAGCTGGATGAGCGCCTGCCGGTCGGCGAGCGCCTGCTCGTGGTCGATCCGGTCGCCTGCGGCAAGTCCTACGGGCTCCACATCCGGCTTCGACGCCGTACCCACCGGTTCGGTTCCGGGGCTTTCCGAACCGCCGCCATGGCCGCCGCCCTCGCGATCCCGGCGAAACCACGAGCTCACCGTCGTCCTCCCGCCGGGTCCCTGAGCTGCTGCCAGATGAGGAAGTACGCCCGGTGCACGACGTGCGCCACCCTGCTCTGCGCCGGCGTGGCGCCGAACGAGGCGAACGAACGCCACCAGCCCGCTCGCTCCAGCGCGTACACCGCCAGGTCGGCCCTCGAACTGCCCGGCTTGCCGAGCTGCGCGGCGACGTCGGCGTTACTGCCGACCCGCAGCACCTCCTCGGCGAGGTCGTCCGGCATCTGCACCGCGCCGGACGCCACCAGGGTGAGCGCCTCCAGCACCCGCAGCTGGTGGGCCTCCGGCTTGGCGAGCAGCACCTCGATCGCGTCGTGCACCCGCTGCCGCTCGGCCTGGTTGCCCGAGGCGTGGGCCAGTGCGGTGATCGACGCGAGCGCGGCGGCCGCCTTGATGCCGTCGGCGCGCGCGGCGAACACGGTCCCGAGCCGGGACCGCACGCCGGCGAGGCCGGAGGCGTCGAGCAACGTCCTGCGCAGCGCGCCCGCGGTGATCCCCGGCTCGGCGCGGACGGCCTCGGTCGCCCTGCGGATGCCGTAGAGGTCGAGCTTCTCCAGCAGGCGTACCCGCAGGCCGGCGGGCACGTCGCACTCCCAGCTCGTGAACATGTCCGCCGAGACCAGCATCAGCTCCAGCGTCTCGTCGTCCAGCTCGGCGAGCTGCCGCAGCGCGTCGGCGTCGGCCGAGGTGAACCGGCCCGTCTCCGCCGACTCGGCGAGCAGGCCGATCACCGGCAGCACGTCGGCGACGCGGGGCTTGAGCAGGTCGGCCTGCTTGTGCGCGAGCAACGTCGCGGCCCGCCACACGTCACCGTCCGCACCGTCCACCGACTCGGGAGCGATCGTGTCCGCCTTGTTGAGCACGGCGATGGCGTTGACCGGCCCCGCCTCCCTGCTCGCCGTGGCCGCCGTGAACGCGGCGAGCGCCTGCCGGTCGTCGGCCCGGACGCCCTGCGTGACGACGTAGAGCACGGCCTCCGCCCCGGCGACGGCGTTGCGGGACGTCTCGTCCAGTTCGTCCGGTTCCTCGGCGTCCTCGGCCGGGTCCGGGTCGGCGGACCCGGCTCCGAGCAGCCGCTCGGTGCGGGACACCGAGGCCGCGTCGAGTGAACCCAGCCCCGGCGTGTCGATCACCGTCATGCCCTGCAGCAGCGCGCTCGTGAGGTACGCCTCGAGGTGGGACACCGTGGCGACGTCGACGCCCAGCTCGGCCGGGATCATGCCGTCCGCGGCGAACGGGAGCACCTGCCTGCGGCCGTCCCGGAACACCACCTCGATCCGGTCGACGGTGCCGTACTGGAACCGGGTGACCAGGCGGGTGCACTCGCCGATGTCGGTCGGCGCTACCCGGCGTCCGATCAGGGCGTTGACCAGCGTGGATTTGCCCGACTTGATCCGGCCCGCCACCGCGACCTGCAGCGGGCCGCCCAGCCTGCGCAGCACCTCGCCGAACCCGGCGGCCGTGCGGGCGGAGACCTGCGGCCGCAGGCGGTGGCACAGGTCCGCCACCGAGGCCGAGAGCGGCCCAGCCGACCGCCCCTGCTCCACCGCTGTCGTCACCGTGCCCCCTCTGTGTTCCCGCCCGCATCGTGCCATGCACGTCCTCCCTCGATCGCACCCAACGTGCTACTCCAGGCGGACGCGCGGGGACCGGGCGCGGCCTACTGTGGGTTCCGTGCGGCGGCTGAGTCTGTGGATGCGGGCGCACCCCATGGTGGGCGACAGCGTCATCGCGGTGATGCTCCTGCTGATCGACGTCGCCTTCTTCCTGACGGTCGGAGCCGTGCCGGAGGAGGCGAACGCGGAACCGGCGCCGTCGGTGGGCTGGTACGTGGCGCTGCCGGTCGACCTGGCGATGGTGCTGCCGCTGGTGTTCCGCCGGAAGCACCCGCTCGCCGTCGCGTACGCCCTGCTCGTGCTCGGTGCCGTGCACGCGAACCTCCAACTCGGCCTGTCCAGCCTGGTCGCCAGCTGCATCGGCGTCTACAGCGTGGTCGTGTACGTGGGCCGCAAGCACGGCGCGGTCTACCTCGCCCTGATGATCGTCGGGTCGGTGGCGCAGCTGGTGGTCCAGGGGCGGCAGGACTGGCTGGTCAACTCGATCGTCGCCGTGCTGCTGGTGGCGTTCTCCTGGCTGCTCGGCGAGTTCGTCGGCGCCCGGCGCGCCTACCAGGCCGAGGTCGAGGCACGCCTGCACCTGCTGGAGACCGAGCGTGACCAGGCGACCCGGATCGCGGTCGGCGAGGAACGCAGCCGGATCGCCCGCGAGCTGCACGACGTGGTGGCCCACGCGGTGAGCGTGATCGTCGTGCAGGCGGACGGCGCGTCGTACGCGATCCGCTCGCAGCCCGACGTGGCCGAACGGGCGGTGCGGACCATCTCCGAGACCGGGCGGAGCGCGCTGGCCGAGCTGCGCAGGCTGCTCGACGTGCTCCGCGACGAGGACGGCGGCGGCGAGCCCAGGCTGCCGCAGCCCAACGCGGCCGAGCTCGCGGAGCTGACCGAACGGGTACGGGCCGCGGGCCTGCCGGTGCGGCTGGAGCTGGACGGGGACCTCGCCGACCTCCCGGCAGGGGTGTCGCTCGGGGTGTACCGCATCGTGCAGGAGTCGCTGACGAACACGCTCAAACACGCGGGCAAGGGAGCGCGGGCGGAGGTACGGATCCGGCGGTCGGACGACTCCGTGCACGTCGAGGTGAGCGACGACGGCGCGGGCAGGGCACGGGCACTCGTGTCCACGCCCGGTGCGGAGAGCCGCGGCGGCAACGGCCTGATCGGCATGCGCGAGCGGGCGAACGTCTTCGGCGGCACCATGGCCGCCGGTCCGAGCCCCGGCGGTGGCTGGGTGGTGCGGGCCACGTTGCCCGTTAGGTTGGCGACATGATCACAGTCGTGGTGGTCGACGACCAGGAGCTCATGCGCGTCGGCTTTCGCATGGTGCTCGGCGCGCAGGACGACATCGAAGTCGTCGGCGAGGCCGGGGACGGTGCGGCCGCGGTGCGGCTGGCGGAGGAGCTGCGCCCGGACGTCGTGCTGATGGACGTGCGGATGCCCGTGCTCGACGGGGTGGAGGCCACCAAGCGGATCGTCGAGGCAGGCACCTCCCGCGTACTGGTGATGACCACGTTCGACCTGGACGAGTACGTGTACTCGGCACTGCAGGGCGGGGCGAGCGGCTTCCTGCTCAAGGACACTCCGCCCGACCACCTGGTCTCCGCACTGCGCTCCGTGGCCGAGGGCGACGCGGTGGTCTCGCCGACCGTGACGCGCAGGCTCCTCGACCGGTTCCTCGGCGGTGGTGCCGCGCCCGCCCGCGACGCCTCGGTGCTCGACGCGCTGACCGAACGCGAGCGGGAGGTCCTCGAGCTCGTCGCGAAGGGACTGTCGAACACGGAGATCGCGAGCCGGCTCTTCCTCTCCGAGGCGACCGTGAAGACGCACGTCGGGCGCATCCTCGCCAAGCTCGACCTGCGGGACCGCGTGCAGGCGGTGGTGCTCGCGTACGAGACCGGGCTGGCCCGTCCGGGCGTCACCTAGAGCGTCGAACGCTCAGAAGGGGTAACAGCATGACTTCGCCGCCGCTGGGACAGGTACACCACGTTGTCCGCGTCCGTGGGTGCGGCGGACCGGCCTTGCCTTGCTTTGCGCGGCAATTGATCTGGTTGCGCGTAACCGTCGAGCACGTCGAATGCAAGCTCCTGTGACCAGCCCGCGTCGTGAGCCATTAGTTCGACATTCGGCCCGGCACCGTAGTTGATCTCAGCGAGCTTACGGAATGCGCGAGGCTTCTCCTCGGGAACGAAACCCGGCTCCCTCCGATTCCAACCACGTTTACTGATCTGCTTGTACAAGCTCAAGGCACGATCAGAATCAATAAGGCCCAACTCCTTGGCGCGCCTCACCAACGCCTTGATGGAGACACCCCATTGCGTCTTGACCATAGTCAGACTGTTCAAAGTCGGACTGCGCGGAATCGAACCGGAGATACTGTGTCGTGGCATCAAGAGCTCACTGGCGAATTCATCCGCTTCGGCTTCGACATCTCGTCCCACCTGCCCCGTTCGATGGAGGACAAGATGGCCAAGCTCGTGCGCGACCGTGAACCTGACGCGATCCGCTGGCACGCCGCGCATCAGGGCGATAACTGGGGTGCCCTGACACCAAGCACTAAATCCATCGAGAGCCGGAACCGCAATAGGAAGGCAAAGCACCCGAGCACCGAGTCGCTCCACAGCCAGGACAAGGTATGGCAAAGGTTCGTCTTGGTTGAACCCAAGAGATTCCCTTACCCGATGCGCGGCCTCAACCGGGCGCTCGTTTTCGACGCCGGTCAGCCGTGCGGGAATAGCTGTCGTCCCGACACTGAGGCGCTGATACTCTTCGTTGACAAAGTTTGCCCACTCCATGGCCGAGTATCGGACCCTCTGCGGGACGCGGCTGCGCGCACGAAATTGCGGTGATAATGCAATGAGAGACTGAGCCGGTCGACGTTTCAAATACTCACTTGTGACGCCTAGCTCAACCGCCAACATCTCCGCAAGCTCTGCCCCGCAGACAATCTCGTCATTCTCTATGCGCGAGATGCGGTCCTGAGTCGACAAGACACGTTCAGCGAGTTCACTCTGCGTCAGCTGGTGCATGACACGGAGTTGCCGAACCCGCTGCCCGTAGATCATCGTTCGTCCGCTTCTCCAAGCCTCAGGTGCTCTTCTGCTGGCCGCAGCTCATCCAGGTCAGCAGCACTGAATGTGGCCATCTCCCGCTGGAGCGGGCCCGCCCAGTCGATACGCAGACTATCCACTCTGTGATCACCGGCGAGCGGACGCACCAGCGTCATCGTGGGGTAAAGCACACCACGATCCTCCGACCACAGCAACAGGATGTTGTCTGCCGGAAGACCATCGAGTGGCAGCACTGGTTCCTGCCGCCAGTACTTCTGTTTGCGCACTGATCTACCCGGCAGTGGGATCTCGTGCGCGGCGCCACCTGCTTCCCGCCGACTCGCCTTGAACATCCACAGCGAGAGCCGGTCGTACGCCAGCAGTAGCGCTGACATGGGTAGCAGCGGTCGGTCACCATCCTCATGGAGGACCATCAACCCGGCCTTGTTCAGGCGTTCCATCACCTCCCGGCGCGCCGTCGCCGCGTAGTAGTGCGGGTCGTGTTGCCGTTTGTACCCCCGCTCGCCATGTTCCCGTGCTGCCAGAGCGACCCCTTCGGTCACGCTGTCGAACAGCACGGGGACAACGGGCTGGAGCACCCGGAGAACCTGACTGTAAGAAATCACGCTCCATATTATGGCAACGCTTTTCACCACTGCCGGGCTCTCGATCGGCGTGTCGTCCGGTCTACCCAGCTCAGCGATACGCTCGCCGTTTGGCCCCATCGGGTGAGTCTCTGGCCACGGCACCGGCCGACGTGAGGGCGTGTCGCTCCCCGTTCCGGACGGCGTTCCCCGACCCGCCCGCGCCGAATGTCAGGGTCCGCTCAGGGTCATCACGGATCGTGTGGCACCCCTGTCGTCAGCCAGGCTACGACCAGAGATTGGCGCGAAGTTCGGACCACAGGATGACGCGCGAGCGCGCCGGGGTCCGAAACCATGTCAACACCGAGGCAACCGGGGGACAGCAGCGGCGAGAGCCGCACCGAGGAGGGAACGATGATCGAGGCGCACGGCCTCACCAAGCGTTACGGCAAGACGCTTGCCGTCGACGACCTGACGTTCAGCGTCGAGCCGGGCAGAGTCACGGGCTTCCTCGGCCCGAACGGCGCGGGCAAGTCGACGACCATGCGGATGATGCTCGGTCTGGACAACCCAACGGCGGGCCGGGTCACGATCAAGGGCAAGCCGTACCACGAGCTGCACCATCCACTCCGGACCGTCGGCGCCCTGCTCGACGCCAAGTGGGTGCACCCGAACCGCTCGGCGCGCGCGCACCTGACCTGGATGGCGAAGTCCAACCGCATCCCGCAGCGCCGCGTCGACGAGGTGCTGGACATCGTCGGGCTGACCAGCGTCGCGGGCAAGCGAGCGGGTGGCTTCTCGCTCGGTATGTCGCAGCGGCTCGGGATCGCCGGCGCCCTGCTCGGTGACCCGGAGGTGTTGCTGTTCGACGAGCCGGTCAACGGCCTGGACCCCGAGGGCATCCTCTGGATCCGCAAGTTCATGCACCGGCTGGCGGACGAGGGCCGCACCGTGTTCGTCTCCAGCCACCTGCTCTCGGAGATGGCGCTCACGGCGAGCGACCTGGTGGTGATCGGCAAGGGCAAGCTGATCTCGCAGAGCACCACCGACGAGTTCATCGCCCGCGCCACCGAGAACACGGTGAAGGTGCGCAGCCCGCAACTCGACGTGCTGCGCGGCGCGCTGACGGACGCCAGCGCCGAGATCGCCAGTGTGGACGACGGCCTGCTGGTCTCCGGAATGGACAGCGCGAAGATCGGGGAGATCGCCGCGGCCAACCGCGTCGTGCTGCACGAGCTGAGCCCGCAGCAGGGTTCGCTGGAGCAGGCGTTCATGCAGATCACCGGCGACTCCGTCGAGTACCACACCGGGCTGGAGACCGAGGCCGAACAGGTCCTCTCCGCCACCGCCCGCTGACCGCAGACCTCATCCACAGCCGAACCAGAGGAAAGACATGACTCTGCTCGCAGTCGAACGCATCAAGCTGTTCAGCACGCGCTCGCCGTGGTGGTGCGCGGTCGCCGCGCTCGTCCTCACCACCGGCTTCACCGCGCTCGTCGTCGGCAACGCCGACGAGGAGTTCCCGGCCACCGTCGCCAGCACCCAGTTCGGGTACTCCTTCGGCCTCGCCGTGATCATGGTGCTCGCCGCGCTGGCGGTGACCACCGAGTACCGCTTCGGCACGATCCGCACCACGTTCCAGGCCATCCCCAACCGCACGGCGGCGCTGCTGGCCAAGACCACCGTGGTGGCGCTGCTCAGCCTCGTGATCGGCGAGATCGTGGCGTTCGCCAGCTGGGGCCTCTCCCTGCTGCTGCAGCCCCAGGCCGACCTCGCCCTCAACAGCACCGCCGACTGGATCAACGTGGCCGGGGTGGGCCCGGTGTACGCCTTCGCCGCGGTGATGGCCGTCGCGGTGGGCATCCTCGTCCGGCACAGTGCGGGCGCGATCTCCCTGCTGCTGATCTACAACCTGGCCGTCGAGAGCCTCGTGTCGCTGATCCCGAACATCGGGGACGACATCTACGAGTGGATGCCGTTCAACGTCGCCAACAAGTTCCTCACCGGTGCCGGCGCGTCGAACGCGGGCCGCGCGGCCGAGGCGGGCGCCCCGATGTCGACCTCGCCGCTGAGCCCCGGCTGGGCACTGGCGTACTTCGCCGGCGTCGCGCTGGTGCTGCTGGGGATCGCGATCGCGTCGGCCAGGCGCAGGGACGCGTAGCCGGATCCACGGTCCCACCACAGGAGCACCCGGCCGACTTTCTCGGGGATCGGCACCGGCCGGGTATCGGGGAAACGGAGGCCCGGGCCGCATTCGGGGGCGGCCCGGGCCTCCTCCGTGCCGTATCTGTGGCCACCTCCGGTGATCACTGGCACGATCGGGGGTGTGATCGAGGCGGCGGGACTGACCAAGCGCTACGGCAGCACGCTCGCGGTGGACGACCTGTCGTTCCACGTCGAGCCGGGCCGCGTGACCGGCTTCCTCGGCCCCAACGGCGCGGGCAAGTCCACGACGATGCGGATGATCCTGGGGCTGGACAACCCCACGGCGGGAGACGTCCGGATCAAGGGACAGCACTACCGCGACCTCAACCGTCCACTGCGCACGGTCGGTGCGCTGCTGGAGGCGGCGTGGCGGCATCCGGGCCGCTCGGCCCGCAACCACCTGCGCTGGATCGCCCGGTCGAACGAGATCCCCCAACGGCGCGTGGACGAGGTGCTCGAACTCGTCGGCCTCACCAGCGTGGCGAAGAAGAAGGCAGGCGGGTTCTCCCTCGGCATGCTGCAGCGGCTCGGCATCGCCTCGGCGCTGCTCGGCGACCCCGAGGTGCTGCTGTTCGACGAGCCGGTCAACGGGCTCGACCCCGAGGGCATCCACTGGATCCGGCAGCTCATGCAGGCACTCGCCGCGGAGGGCCGCACGGTGTTCGTGTCGAGCCACCTGCTCTCGGAGATGTCCCAGACGGCCCAGGACCTGGTGGTGATCGGCCGGGGGAAGCTGATCTACCAGGGCACCACCGAGGACTTCATCGACCGCGCCACCCACCAGTCGGTGCGCGTGCGCAGCCCGCAGCTGGCCGAGCTCCGGGAGGCGCTGACGCGGCAGGGGGCTCAGGTCGACGAGGACGACGGCACGCTGACCGTGTCCGGAATGGACAGTGACGCGATCGGCGAGCTGGCGTTCGCCACGGGGGCCACCCTGCACGAGCTGAGCCCGAGGCGCGGGTCGCTCGAGGAGGCGTTCATGCAGCTCACCGGCGAAGCCGTGGAGTACCACGCGGGCGACCACGGTGCCGCGCCTGAGACGACCTGACGCCCGGACCGGCGCGAGCCACTACTCCTCCATCGACCGCCGGATCTCGTCCAGGCGTTCGCGGGCGGCCCGGTTCCGCTCGGCCATCCGCTGGTCGAGCTGCTCGGCTTCCGGCGTGCCCTCGGCCAGCTCGGTCGCTCCGGTCGCGGTCGCGAACCGGTTCTCGATGCGGTCGCGCACGTAGTCGAAGTTCGGCACCCCGTCGCCGGTGTAGTCGCCCTCGGGCGCGTCCGGCACCGGGTCGCCGTTCGGATCGGTGTCCACTCCACCATTGTGGGGGATGGTGGCCGCGGTGCCGGTTCCGCGCTCGGCACGTTCGCCCAGAAACGATACGGTGGCCGGGCACAGCTCGTTCGAGGAGGCGTTGATGTGGCGCACCGGTACAGCCGTCGACCACCGCGCCGGGTGCCGCGCATGATCACGATGCTCGCCGTCGAGCGGATCAAACTGCTCACCACGCAGGCGGCCTGGTGGACCGTGGCGATCGCGGTGGTGGCCTCCCTCGGCTTCGCCGCGCTGTTCGTCGGCTTCGCCGGGGAGGAGATCGGCCTGACCGTCGGCTCGGTGCAGACCGGGGCCGCGTTCGGGCGCACCGTCATGCTCGTGCTCGGCGTGCTGGCCGTGACCACCGAGTACCACTGGGGGACCATCCGCACCACGTTCCAGGCGGTGCCGGCGCGGGTCCCCGCGCTGGTCGCGAAGGCGGTGGTGGTCGGCACGCTGTCCGCCGTCGTCGGGCTGGTGGTCGGTTTCGGCTCGTGGGGGCTCGCGCTGGTGCTCGCTCCGGGAGCGGAACTGGCGCTGGACGGCGGGGCGGACTGGCGCGCGGTGGCCGGGCAGGGAGCGGTGTACCTGTTCACGGCCGTGCTCGGCGTCGGCGTCGGGTTGCTGCTGCGGAGTACCGCGCTGGGCCTCGCGATCGCGCTCGTGTGGACCCAGCTCGTCGAGGGCCTGGTGGTGCTCATTCCCGGGGTCGGCGACGACATCTACGTGTGGCTGCCGTTCCACGCGGCGGGCCAGTTCCTCGGCAGCAATCTCGGCGGGCCGGAGTTCGGACTGCGGGAGCCGCTCGGGCCGCTCGGCTACGGCGCCTACTTCGCCGCGATCTGCCTCGCCGTGCTGGTGGCGGGGGTGTGGTCCGCGCGGCGGCGCGACGCATGAGCCGGATGGCCCTCCACCTGCGTAAATACTGCGTAAAACGGTTGTGAGGTCTCCCACGAGTAGCACCGGTGAGCCTCGGGGACCGGGACGATGGAGTGATCCCGTCACGGAAACCTTGGAGGTGACCCTTGACGGTGGCAGAAATCGACTTCGACGGTGCCGCGCAGGGCAGCCCGCACCGGCGATTCAACCAGGCGCCCCGGCTCGAACCCATGGTCGAGCTCGAATGGTCCCGCGCGATCGAGCTCCCCAGGTCCGCCATCTCCGCCACGGAACCCGCGGGGCTGCGGTACGCGTGGGTGCACCGCGCGCCGGAGCAGCGTGTGCTCGACCTCTACCACGCGGCGCTGGCGAGCGACGACCCCGTGCCCTCGCCCTGGTGGTTGCGGGCGCTGGCCAGGGGTGAGCTCGAGTCGCGGACCGACGCCTTCCGCGTCGAGGACCGCGTCCACCGGCTGCTCTCGTCCCGCCCCGGCTGGGAGTTCGTGCCGTGGGCCGCGGACGGCGAGTCCGGCTACTGGGAGTTCATGCCCTCGGAGGGCGGCCGCGCCGGCTACCGCATCCCCACCACGGTCCTGCACACCGACCGGCACCAGGGCTGGATCGACGTGCTGCCCGCACACCACAGCAGCGCCCCCCAGCCGATCGCGGTCGCCGGCCTCGCCGGGCTGCGCGCCAGGCTGGGCGAGTTCGAAGCCGTGCGCTGAGCGGCTGCCGTCGCGCGGGCCTCGGGGCGGACGGCGGCGCACCGCTGGTTAGGGTGCCGCTCGTGGAGAGCGAGCAGCAGCCGCGGATGCGCAGCGTGGTCAGCTACGTCAAGCGGGGCGGGCGAATGACCGCAGGCCAGCAGCGGGCGTGGGAACAGCTGTGGCCGTCGACGGGCCGAGCCGTGTCCGAGCTGGAGCCGGGACCGGTCGACTTCGACGCCTGGTTCGGCCGGGCCGCGCCGGTCATCCTCGAGATCGGTTCGGGGATGGGGGAGACCACCGCACAGCTCGCCGCGGCCGCGCCGGAAGTCAACTACGTCGCCGCCGAGGTCTACGAGGCCGGGATCGGCCAGCTCCTGCTGCGGGCCGAGAAGCTCGGGGTGGGCAACCTGCGGGTGCTGCACGGGGACGCCGTCGTGCTGCTCTCCCGGCACGTCGCACCCGCTGCACTCGCGGCCGTGCGGATCTTCTTCCCCGATCCGTGGCCGAAGAAGCGGCACCACAAGCGGCGGCTGATCCAACCGGGTTTCGTCTCGCTCGTCGCCTCGCGCCTGGCCGGGGGCGGCACCCTGCACCTGGCGACGGACTGGGCGGACTACGCCGAGCAGATGCTCGAGGTGTGCTCGGCCGAGCCGAAGCTGCGCAACCGGTTCGACCGCTGGGCGCCGCGGCCGGAATGGCGACCGGTGACGAAGTTCGAGCGGCGCGCCGAGGAGGAGGGCCGCACCAGCCACGACCTCATCTTCGTCCGCGAGTAGCCGGGAGCCGACCGATGACCACCCCCGGACACGTGCGCACCGCCTACCTCGTCAAACGGCTGGAGCTCGCCGTCCGCGCCCGGCTCGACGCGGCCGTGCGGCCACACGGGCTGACCACCGCCCAGTACACGGCGCTCACCGCGCTGCGCGGCGGGCCCGGCATGTCGTCGGCCCAGCTGGCCCGCCGCTCGTTCGTCAGCCCGCAGACGATGCAGGAGCTGGTCGTCAACCTCGAACGCCGCGGGCTGGTGACGCGGTCGCCCTCGCCGGACAACCGGCGGGTGCTCGGCATCAGCCTGACCGATGCGGGTGAGGCCGAACTGCGCAGGCTCGACGAGGACGTGGACGAGATCGAGCGGCAGATGCTCGCCGATCTGGACGACGAGCAGGTGGCGGCCCTGCGGGAGGCGCTGCGCCGGTGCACGCAGCGCCTCACCGGCAGGTAGGCCGTCCACGCGTCCTACTCGTCGGCCAGCGGCTCCGAGCGGACCCGGTTCAGCGCGGGTCTGCACACCGACGCGGCCAGCAGCGCCACGAGCGCGCCGAGGGCGACCGGTGCCAGGATCCACGGCGTCAGCACGACCGCGCCGGGCTGGATCAGGCTGTAGAGACCCATCGCGACGATCACCCCGACGGCCCCCGCCCCGACGGTGGCCACCAGCGCGGGCATCGCCGCCTCCGTCCGGATCGCCCTCGCCAGTACCCGCACCGGCGTGCCCGCGGCCAGCAGCGCCCCGAAGGTGCGGCGCCGGTCCATCACCGAGCCCGCCGTCGCGATCGCCGCACTGCACCCGGCCAGCAGGGACGCGGCCACCAGGCCGATCACCGTCACCCGGCGCAGGTCGGCCAGCTGGCCCTGCTGCCGGTCCAGCCGTGTCTCCCTGCTCTGGATCTCGATGCCGTGCGCGGACCCGGCGAGCGCGGTGCGGACCACCTCGCGGTTCTCCTCGGTCGTGGGCACGGCCACCAGCGCGTGCTGGAACTCGACGCCCTCGGGCAGCACCGCCGGGTCCACGATCGGCGTGGACGAGATCTCCGCGCCGTTCGACAGGATCGGCCGCATCGGCGTCCCCGGTGCGAACGGTTCCCCCGCCGTGCCCGCCTCCCAGCTGCCGGTGACGGTCAGCTGCTCGGGGTCGAGCGGGTAGTCGCTGTAGATCCCCGGCGTCGCGCTGCACGCGCCGTTCATGTCGAACCGCAGCAGCACGCTCGCCGTGGCACAGTCGGCCACGATCGCGGGCTGGATCGCGTCACTGCCGTTGCGCAGCGTCACCTGGCCCAGGGCCAGCGCGCGCTCGTCCTGCCCGTACCTGGCCAGCTCGTCGTTGGTCTGCCGGACCACGTCCGTGGCCGTGGCCCGGTCCGCTTCCAGGTACAGCACCGAATCGCGGAACGGCGACGAAGAACCGGCCATCGACTCCAGGCTCGGCATCAGCGTCAGCGCCATCGAGCCGGTGAAGACCGCCAGCACGACACCGGCGGAGGCACGGTAGGCGCCCTTCGGGTCGTCGCGCAGCCGCCGACCGGCCAGCAGCATCGCGGGCCGCCGCCAGATCCGCAGGAACACGCCGCCGATCGCGGAGGTCACCCACGGGCCCACGACCATCGCCGACGCGATCACCAGACCGAGGCCGGCCAGCACGGGCAGGACCCCGCCACCGCTGTCAGCCGAGGCCGAGACCATCGCGAAGAAGAACCCGCCGGCCGCGGGCAGGGCCAGCAGGCGCGCCCAGTGCGGCGGCTTGCGGCGGTGCGCCGCCGTCGCGCCGAGCGGCGTCCACATCACCCGGCGCAGCCCGAGCACGGCGGCGAGCAGCACCAGCGCGGGCACCGCCACCACGATCGGCAGCGAAACGGCGAGCGGCAGCTGGAAGTCCGTCGGCTGCCAGGTACCGCCACCCCACGGCACGTGGGACGCTGCCGCGTGCAGCAGCGGGCTCGCGGCGAACCCGAGCAGTGCGCCGCCCGCGGCGGCGATCGCGGTCTCGGCCGCGACCATCGAGATCACCTGCCGGGGAGTGGCACCGGCCAGGCGCAGTGCGGCGAGCCTGCGTTCCCGCCGGGCGGCGGTCAGCCGGGCCGCCGAGGCGACGAGCACGAGGCTCGGCACGAGCAGCACCACCACGCCCACACCGGCGAGGAACCGCAGCTGCAGGTCGTGCTCCGTACCGAGACCGGAGGTGAACCCGTGTTGCGGGTAACCGATCGGCAGCTGGTCGGCCCGTTGCCCGACGAGCGCGACAAGCTGCTCGGGGTACTCGAGCGCATCCTCGCCCAGTGTCCCGACGATCCGGTCGCCGAACCGGTCGGCCAGCTGCGAACCGGGCAGCCGGTCCACCAGCCGGGCGAGCTCCGGCGACACCAGCGCCTCCCCGGGGGCCGGGAACGCGGGTACCCCCTCGGGCAGCCGCACCGAGCCGGGATCGCCGAGGGCGGCGACGTCGACCCGGGTGATCTGCTCGCCGTCGGTGTAGTCCCGGCTCCAGGAAACCGAGATCGTGGCAGGGCCGTCCTCCCCCGAACCGTAGGACGGCTCCTGCCACGAGGCCCGATCGCCGCGCTCCTGCGTGGCGAACGGAAGTCCGATGAGCAACAGCACCAGCGCGGTCGCCACCGCGACGCCGGCCCCGGTGAGCACGGCGGACGTCCGCGTTCTCGAGTCGGCACGGAGCACACGCAGAGCGAGCCGGAAGCTGTTCACGCCGCGCTCACCCCGGTGTCGATCCGGCCGTCGCGGATGGCGACCCGGCGGGGCACCGAGTCCGCCAGCTCCCGGTCGTGGGTCACGATCACCACGGCCGCTCCGGTTTCGGCCGCGGCCCCCAGCAGCGCGTCCATCGTGTCCCGGCCGGTCCGCGTGTCCAGCGCGCCGGTCGGCTCGTCGGCGAAGATCACCTTCGGCTGGTGCGCGAGCGAGCGCGCGATCGCGGCCCGCTGCGCCTCACCCCCGGAGAGCTCACCGGGCCTGCGGCTCTCCTTGCCCGCGAGGCCGAGCTTGCCCAGCCATTCCCGCGCGGTCGCCAGCGCCGACCGCCGCGCCTGACCGCCGAGCAGCAACGGCAGCGCCACGTTCTCCTCGGCGGACAGCTCGGCGACGAGCATCCCCGACTGGAAGACGAAACCGAACTCGGTCCGCCGCAGCTCCGCCCGCCGCGTCTCGTTCAGCCGGTCGATCCGCTGCCCCGCCAGCTCGATCTCACCGGAGTCGGCGCGCAGGATTCCCGCGAGGACGTGCAGCAACGTCGTCTTCCCCGAACCGGAGGGGCCCACGATCGCCAGCGCCTCGCCCGCCTCGATCTCGATGTCCACGCCGGCGAGCGCGTATTGCTCTCCGTAGCGTTTCGTCAGGCCGCGCCCGCAGAGTGCCGGACGCGCCCCGGCCGTCCGCAGTGGATCTTCGGTGGTCTGTGGTCTCACCGCGTACTCCCTGTTTCTCGCCTGTGGTTCGCCGATCAGCCTGGCGTGCCGGGCGATCCCGCCACTTCGGACGGACGGCCACGTTCGGGGACCGCGGCATCGGCCGATCGGCCGATGTGGTGACGGCCTGTCGGCCAAGGTGCGTGCGGGGCGCGATCGTCTACGGTCACGTTGTGTCAGCAACGCCAACCCCCGCGGTACGTCAGGCCCGCGCGTTCCTGCAGTGGCTCGGCCTGCCGGGTGTCGTGCTGGCCGCCGCGCTGCTGTGCGACCTGATGATCATCGGTTCGGCCAGCCTCGACGACATCGGTCCGCGCGGCACGGACCTGCTCCTGCTGCCGGGAATCCTCGCGCTTTCCGCGTGCGCCCTGTGGGGCCGTTCGCAGCCGGTGGCCGCGGCGTGGGCGGGATCCGGCGTGCTCGTGGCGAGCACCGTGGTGATCAGGGCCTACTCGGCCACGCCGTACTCCACGTTGCTGCCGAACATCTCCTTCGCCGAGTTCGTCGCCGGGCTGGAGCTGGTGTTCTTCTGCGTGCAGGCGGCGCGCGGCGGCATCGTGTTCGTCACGACGCTCGCGCTCACCACCGCCGGCTTCCTCGCCGTGGCAGGCCGGGAACCGGTCCGGTCGACGTCGTCGCTGGTGCAGGCCCTCGTCACCGGGTTCGTCCTGCTGGCGATCACCGTGGCCGTCGCGACGCAGCTGCGGCAACCGGTGCCGGAACGGGCCAGGAGCGAGCTCGTCACCCTGGTGCGCCAGCAGTGGCTGCTCGTCGGAGCGCTGGCGCTCGTGCTGTTCCTCGACACCTACCTGGCCGCGGTGAGCGGAGTCATGGGCCTGTTCGTGCTGGCCACCGCCATCGGAGCCGCCACGGCCACCGTCTTCGCCACCCGGTACCCGGTCCAGTCCGGGGTGGCGCTGGCCGGAATCCTGTTCTTGGGCGCGCTGGCCGTGAACGCCGCCGACCGCACCTCCTACAGCCAGTTCGGCGGCTTCCCCGTCACGCAGGTGATCGCGGGCATGGCGGTGACCGTGTTGTTGGTGCGCTCCGCGTCCTCCCGGCGAGCGGCGCAAGTGATCGCATTGCTCACCGTCGTGGTGGCGTCGGGAGCCATCGCGAACACACCGGTGGGCGACATGAGTTCGCTGCGCGGTCTGTTCGTCGCCGCCCTGCTCCTGCTCGGCATCGCGGTGGCCACCGGGCTCTTCCTGCGGGCACGGGACTCCGAACGGACTCGCGTGGTGGAGTCCGCCGTCAGCGAGGCGCAGACCGCGGAGCGGATGGCGCTGGCGCGCGAGCTGCACGACGTGGTGGCCCACCACGTCACCGGCATCGTGGTGCAGGCGCAGGCGGCGCGGATGCTCGCCGAGCAGAACCCGAGAATCGTGGCGGACGCGCTCGACCAGATCGAGCGCGCGGGCACCGACGCGCTCTCGGCCATGCGCCGGCTGGTCCGTAGCATGCGCGGCGACCTGCCCTCGGGCGCGACCGAGTTCAGCGAGCAGGCCACCACCGACCTCGCCGCGGACCTGCGCAGGCTGATCGAGGCAGGCAACCACGGCGTTCCCACCGAGACAGACCTCGACCTGCCGGACTGGCTGCCCCAGGAGGTGGCGCGCTCGGCGCTGCGGCTGGTGCAGGAGGCGCTGACCAACGTCGGCAAGCACGCGGCCGGGGCCACCCGGGCGACCGTCTCCGCCCGGGTGGCCGGCGACGAACTGCACATCAGGGTGAGCGACGACGGCCGCCAGCAACGCGACAGGGCACCCGGTGGGTCGGCGGGCTACGGTCTGATCGGCATGCGTGAACGGGTCGAGCTGCTGCGCGGGCGGCTGTCGGCGGGGCAGGGCCCCGGCGGCGGCTGGGTGGTCGAGGCGTGGCTGCCGGTGGGCGAGGCGGAGAAGGAGTGACGTGATCAGGGTGCTGATCGCCGACGACCAGGACATGGTCCGGATCGGCTTCCGCATGATCCTCGACGCTCAGGACGACATCGAGGTGGTCGCCGACGTCGCGGACGGTGTCGAGGCGGTGCGCAAGGCCAGGGAGCTGCGCCCCGACGTGTGCCTGCTCGACATCCGCATGCCCGGCATGGACGGCCTCGCCGTCACCAAACAGCTCGCCGGTCCCGACGTCACCGACCCGCTGAAGGTGGTCGTGGTGACGACCTTCGACCTGGACGAGTACGTGCACACGGCACTGCGCAACGGCGCGTCGGGATTCCTGCTCAAGGACGCGGGCGCCGGCCTGCTGATCGAGGCGGTGCGGGCGGCCGTCCGCGGCGACGCGCTCGTCTCGCCGCAGATCACCGTGCGGCTGCTGCGGCACTTCGCGGGGGAGGCTCCCCGGCGGACGGCCGAGCCGCCCGCGGAGCCGCTGACCTCGCGCGAGCTGGACGTGGTGCGGGCCGCGGCCCGCGGGCTGACCAACACGGAGATCGGAACCGAGCTGTACCTCTCGCTTTCCACGGTGAAGACGCACCTGGCCTCGGTGCAGTCCAAGATCGGCGCCCGCAACCGGGTGGAAATCGCCGCGTGGGCCTGGCGCAACGGGGTCATGGACGAGCGGCCGGATCACTAGTGTTCCGTGTCCGAGGTTGTTTCACGCTTGCCGGGTGATCCGGATCGTTCCTGGCAAGGCGGAGCGGGGCCCTCGTACCGGGTGCCGTACTCGGGCCTTGCGACAACGCAGCCAGGGGCGGTCTGGGCCCCGGCAAGCGCAAACGTTCTTCGGACACGGAACACTAGGATCGAGTGGCATGAGCCAGCGCCTCCGAGCCCCCGTCGTGCTGCCCGCCGATCCCGCCTGCTCCGTCGTGCGCGACGGCGTGGTGGACGTCGACGACACCGGTCGCGTCTCCTACTGCGGTCCGGCCGCCACGGCGCCGCCCGCGGCCGGCGCCCGCGTCGCGGAGCTGCCAGGCATCCTGCTGCCCGGGCTGGTCAACGCGCACGCGCACAGCCCGATGGTGCTGCTCCGCGGGATGGGCGGGGACCTGCCGCTGCTGCGCTGGCTGCGCGAGGTCATCTGGCCCGCCGAGGCGCGGCTGCGGCCGGACGACGTGCACGCGGGCATGCTGCTCGGCGCCGTCGAGATGCTGCGGAACGGGGTCACCACCAGCGCCGAGATGTACTTCCACGCCGAACGGATGGCCGAGGCGGTGCTCGCGGCGGGCTCCCGGGTCGTGCTCGGCGGCCCGATCATCGACCTGCCCGGGCTGGACTGGCGCTCGATGATCGCCGAGACCGAGCGGTGGATCGACGTGGACGGGCTCGTGTTCGGGGCAGGCGACCGCGTCGAGCTGTCCTACGCCGCGCACTCGGCGTACATGCTGCCGGTGGACGCGCTGCGCGAGATCGCGAAGTCGGCGTCGGCGCGCGGGGCCCTCGTCCAGATCCACGTGGCGGAGGCACCGGACGAGGACGAGCGGCAGCGGGCGGAACACGGTTCGGTGCCGCGCCTGCTCGACCACGTCGGCCTGCTGGACGGCAGGCTGATCGCCGCCCACGCGGTGCACCTGTCCGATGAGGACATCGCGCTGCTCGCCGCGCGCGGGGCAGGGGTCGCGCACTGCCCCGGTTCCAACGCCAAACTCGCCTCCGGGATCGCCCGCCTCACCGATCTCAGGAACGCTTCCGTGCCGGTCGGCCTTGGCACCGACGGCCCGGCCAGCAACGACGATCTCGACCTCTGGGAGGAGGTCCAGCTGGCGCCCATGCTCGCCCGGTTGTCCACTCAGGACTCCACCGCGGTGACCGCTGCCGACGCGCTGCTGCTCGCGACCCGCGGCGGCGCGGAGGCGCTCGGCCGCTCCGACATCGGCTCGCTGGAGCCGGGGCGCTGGGCGGATCTGGTGCACGTCGACCTCGACGACCCCGCGTTCGCCACGGGCCTGGACGTGCCGGACGACCAGCTGGTCGCGAACCTGGTGTGGGCGGCGGGCTCGCGCCGGGTGCGGGACGTGTGGGTCGCGGGCGAACAGGTGGTGGCCGAAGGGGAGGCGACGCGCGTGGACCGCGCCGCCGCGCAGGCGGACGTGCGTACCGCCGCCGCCCGGCTCCGCGCCTGACGGGGCCTCAGCGGGTGGGGCGCGGGCGGACGGTCACCTCGGTGAGGTGCGCGTCCGGGGTCGCGGACACCGCCGCGAGCACGGCCCCCGCCACCGACTCCGGGCGCAGGTACCTCTCCGGCGTGTACTCGCCGCCCTCGCTCGCCACCACGTCCTGCTGCATCTCGGTGTCCGTGCGGCCGGGGTACACCGACGTCACGCGCACGCCGTGCGGTTCCTCCTCCTGACGGAGCACGTCGGCGAACGCACGCAGGGCGAACTTGCTCGCCGCGTAGGCGCCCCAGCCCGCCCGCGCGGACAGCCCCTGACCGGAGTTGAGCAGCACCACGTGCCCGTGGGCGGCACGCAGCGCGGGCAGCAGCAGCCGGGTCAGCTCGGCGACCGCCACCACGTTGACCTCGAGGTTGTGCCGCCACACCTCGGCGGGCGACTCCTCGACCGTGCCCAGCTCCGCGACGCCGGCCGAGTGCACGAGCACGTCGAGCCGCTCGATCCGGCCGGTCGCCTCCCGCAGCGCGGCCGGATCGGTGAGATCGGCGGGCCACGGCCGGGCCCCGGGCAGCTCGCGTGCCACCTCGGCCAGCGCCGCCTCGTCCCGGCCGCCGAGCAGCAGCCGGTGTGTCGGCGCGAGCGCCTTGGCGACCGCGGATCCGATTCCCCGGGAGGCTCCGGTCACCAGGGCGAGGGGCAGCGAAGATCGATCAGCCATGCCGACCACGGTAGCCGCGCCCCGGCACGGGCGCGGCTACCGGCCGTTCGCGCTGGTCGGCTAGTCGACGCCGATCCGGCCGCTGCGGCCCCAGCGGCCCTCCTTCCACACCGCGACGACCGAAGGCCGCGGCTGGGTGTCGCCACCGTCGGGCCAGTGCGACTCGGGGTCGGCGGGCGTGCCGCCCTCACCCGGGTGCTGCACGGCCACGAGCACCAGGTCGTCGGTGACGACCGGGCCGCAGGCCTCCGCGCCCACCGGCACGGTGAGGAACTGCTTCACGTGTCCCCGCTCCGGGCCCTGGACCGGCACCGAGAACAGGCCGTCGTTGGAGCCGAGGTTGTTGCCGTCGGTGGAGATCCACAGGTTCCCGTACCGGTCGAACGCGACGTTGTCCGGGCAGGAGATCGGGCTGACCTGGTCCTTCGGGAACCCGCCGAAGTAGGTGTCGGCCGTGGCGGGATCACCGCAGACCAGCAGGATCCGCCAGGAGAACCGCGTCGCCGCCGCGTCCCCGCGCTCCTCCTCCCACTCGATGACGTGACCGTTGCGGTTGCCGACCCTGGGGTTCGCCTCGTCGACGCCGGCCTTGCCCGCCGCCCCGCGGTCGCTGTTGTTGGTCAGCGCGGCGTAGATGCGGCCGTTGACGGGGTTCGCCTCGATGTCCTCGGGGCGGTCCATCTTCGTGGCGCCGACCTTGTCCGCGGCCAGACGCGTGAAGACGTAGACCTCCTCGGCGGTGAAGCCGGGGACGAACGACCTGTCGCCACTGGCGAGCGGGATCCACTCGCCCCTGCCGTCGAACTCGCCGTCGGCGGGCAGCGTGCCACTGCCGTCGATCTCGCCCGCCGGGCTGTCGCCGGTGAACCGGGCGACGTAGAGGGTGCCGTCGTCCAGCAGGCTCATGTTGTGCCTGCGGGCGTGCGCGCTGCGGCCCTTCTTGTACCTGCCCTTGGAGACGAACTTGTAGATGTAGTCGAACCGCTCGTCGTCGCCGGAGTAGACGACCACCCGGCCGTCCTTGGCGATCTTGACGTTGGCCGCCTCGTGCTTGAACCGGCCCAGCGCGGTGTGCTTGACCGGCTTCGAGTTCGGGTCGTTCGGGTCGATCTCGACGACCCAGCCGAACCGGTTCGGCTCGTTCGGCTCCTGCGCGACGTCCCAGCGCTTGTCGTACCGCTCCCACCTGCGCCTGCTGGCGGCGCCGGAGAGGCCGTACCGGCGCAGCCGCTCGGCCGCGACCGGGTCGGTCACCGTGCCCGCGTTGGCGAAGTACTGGTTGAAGTTCTCCTCACCGGAGAGCACCGTGCCCCACGGGGTGACGCCGCCCGCGCAGTTGTTCTGCGTGCCGAGGACGGTGCGGCCCGTCGGGTCGGCGGAGGTCTTCAGCAGGTCCGAACCAGCGGCAGGGCCACGCAGCTCGAACTCGGTCTCTAGGGTGATGCGGCGGTTGTACCGGCTCGGCACGACGCGCAGGCCGCCCCTCGGGTCCCGGATGGCCTGGACCACGGAGAGGCCGTGCGCCGCCCAGCCGATGCGGACCTGCTCCTCGGTCGGGTTGTCCGGGTCGTACGTTCCGGCCGGGAACATCATGGTCTCGCTGGTGTACTCGTGGTTGACGACCATGAGGTTGCGCCAGCCCAGCGGGTCCTGCGGGATCAGCCCGACGAAGTCGCAGTTGTAGCCGAACTGCTTGGCCTGCGCCGCGGCGCTCTGGTTGGCGAAGTCGAACCGCGGCGCGCCCCACTCCACCGGGTCGCCCCAGCGGATCACGACGTCCTGCTCGTAGCCGTCCGGGATCACGACGGCGTCGGCGGTGTTCGGCGCGACGGGCTCGTAGTCGGTGCCGGGAACGGTCCGCCTGCCCTTGTCCCGTCCCTTGCCCCGCCCGGCCAGCGCGGGCGGGACGGTGCCCGCGGACGCGGTGCCGGACAGGGCGGCGAAACCACCGGCCGTGGCGGCCATCACCGCGCTGGCCTTCAGCGCGCCCCGGCGCGAGAGCACGCCCTTGACGACGTCGCCGAAGTAGGCGTTGTCCGACTCGTTGGGCGCGGGGTGCGCGCACGCGTTGCCGCAGCGGTACTCGCAGGTGACCGCGGACCGGCCGGCACGGTGGGAGTTCAGCAACGGCAGGAACCGTCTCGGTGCGACGGACACGGGGCCTCCAAGTCACTCAGTCAGGGGAACGAGAGTGACCGTATGTGCCGAAAGCAAGCCCACAACGTACGTCAAGTTAACGCCGGACGAACCCCGGCCATCCGGCCACGTGAGCGACAAGTGTGGCAGTGGTCGCACCGTTCGGCCAGCGACGGAAGTCGCGAACCGGCCGAGTGGCCCGTTACGGACGAGACATGTCCGTAACGGGCCACTCAGGGCAGTGGAGTCAGTGGCCTCGGTGGCCTCGGTGGCCTCAGCGCTCGACCTCACCGCTGATGAACCGCTCGACGGAGTCGCGCGCGGTGGAGTCGTCGTACTGCACCGGCGGCGACTTCATGAAGTAGGAGGACGCCGAGAGCAGCGGGCCGCCGACACCGCGGTCCTTGCCGATCTTGGCGGCGCGGACGGCGTCGATGATGATGCCCGCCGAGTTCGGGGAGTCCCAGACCTCGAGCTTGTACTCCAGGTTGAGCGGCACATCACCGAAGGCCCGCCCCTCGAGCCGGACGTAGGCCCACTTGCGGTCGTCCAGCCACTGGACGTAGTCGGAGGGACCGACGTGCACGTTCGCCGTGCCGAGATCGCGGTCCACCTGCGACGTCACGGCCTGCGTCTTGGAGATCTTCTTCGACTCCAGCCGGTCGAGCTCCTTCATGTTCTTGAAGTCCATGTTGCCGCCGACGTTCAGCTGCATGGTGCGGTCGAGCTGGACCCCGCGGTCCTCGAACAGCCTCGCCAGCACCCGGTGCGTTATCGTCGCTCCGACCTGCGACTTGATGTCGTCACCGACGATCGGCACGCCCGCCTGCTCGAACTTCGCGGCCCATTCGGGGTCGGACGCGATGAACACGGGCATGGCGTTGACGAACGCGACACCGGCGTCGAGCGCGGCCTGCGCGTAGAAGCGGGCCGCCTCGGTGGAGCCGACCGGAAGGTAGGACACCAGCACGTCCACCTCGGCCGCCCGCAGCGCGGCGGCCACGTCCACCGGCTGCTCGTCCGACTCCTCGATGGTCTCCCGGTAGAACTTGCCGAGCCCGTCCAGCGTGTGCCCCCGCTGCACCGGCACGCCGAGCGGCGGCACGTCCGTGATCTTTATGGTGTTGTTCTCGCTCGCGACGATGGCCTCCGACAGGTCGCGACCCACCTTCTTGGCGTCCACGTCGAACGCGGCGGCGAACTCGATGTCGCTGATGTGGTAGTCGCCGAACTGAACGTGCATCAATCCGGGAACGCGCGTGGTGGGATCCGCGTCGCGGTAGTAGTGGACACCCTGAACAAGCGAAGCCGCACAGTTTCCGACGCCGACGATGGCCACCTTCACCGTGCTGTTGCCGGCCCCCTGACGGGGACCAGCCCCCGCCGCGCGGTTCTCGCCCATGCCGGTTTCTCCTTACTCGTGATCCTGTCGTAGGTCGTGCCGAGGCGCGGTCAGGTCTCCTGTCCGCGCTGCTCGGCCTGTTCGTGCGCGATCAACTCGTTGAGCCAGCGCACCTCCCGCTCGCTCGTCTCCAGGCCAAGCCGGTGCAGCTCACGGGTGTAGCGGTCGATCTTTTCCTCGGCCCTGGCCAACGCTGCCCGGAGCCCCTCCCTACGTTCCTCGACGCGGCGGCGCCTTCCCTCGAGAATTCGCATCCTGACGTCGGCAGGCGTCCTGGAGAAGAACGCCAGGTGCACACCGAAGCCTTCGTCGTCCCACGTCTGCGGACCGGCGTCGGCCAGCAGTTCGGCGAACCGCTCCTTGCCCTCCGCGGTCAGCTTGTAGACGCGCTTGCCCCGGCGTCCCCAGCCCGCTCCCGCCTCGGTGGACTCCTCGACGATGAGGCCCGCGCGCAGCAGCCTGCGCAGTGTCGGGTACAGCGAGCCGTACGAGAACGTGCGGAATGTGCCCAGCGTCTCGTGCAGCCGCTTGCGCAGCACATAGCCGTGCATCGGCGCCTCGTGCAGCAGTCCCAGCACCGCGAACTCCAGCACGACACACCCCCTCACGGGAACAAACGGCAACACCGGACGTTGGTCGGGTTACCCGCCCGATGTTGCACTCAACCTACCGACGAATTATATCGCACCGATACATCGAAGTGGCGGAGATAACCTCCGGTCCATCGACACGGGTGGGAGAGTTCATCGAATCGTTATCCAGTCTGCGCGTGTCAGGATCGTCACGCGAAACGATCTCGCGTATGGCCCGTCGCCGGTGGCGGCACAACACGTACTCTGTTGACGTGCGAAACCAGCGGCAGGTCGTCGACTACGCGCTGCAGCGCCGTGCGCTGCTCGCGGAGGTCCACTCGGGTCGCGTCAGCACCCTCGACGTGTGCGACGCCAACCCGTACCTGCTCAGGGCCGCCAAGTTCCACGGCCAGCCGAGCAAGACATCCTGCCCGGTCTGCCGCAAGGAGGCGCTCACGCTGGTGTCCTGGGTGTTCGGGGACGAGCTGCGCCACGTCGCCGGCTCCGCCAAAGCGCCGGAAGAACTCGAGCGGATGGCCAACCTGTTCACCGAGTTCACCGTCTACGTGGTGGAGGTCTGCCGTTCGTGCGCCTGGAACCACCTGGTCCAGTCGTACGTCCTGGGCACGGGGAAGCCACACCCGGGTTCGCGGAGGACCGCGGGTCAGTGACGGCAGGCACCCGCAGGGGAAGAGTTCCCCAGGGCTTAGGCTCCGATTGCGGAACGGCGGCGTGCGCGCCGATCTGGGAGGCTCTGAATTGAACGACCACGAGAATCGTCGCTGGCCGGAACAGGATCCGGGGGGTGGCCGCCACAGCCAGTGGCCTGGCGGCGACGACGCGGCACCGCAGTGGCCGACCGGTGACGAACCCCCCGCTCGGCCTCCGCTGCGCGGCCGTCCCCAGCAACAGCCGCAACCGCCGCAGCCACAGTGGCCCTCGGGTGAGGAGCCACCGGCTCCCCGCTGGCCGGGGCAGCCCGAAGCGGACCGACCCGCCCGCCACGCACAGGGCGGCCGTCCGCTGCCCCCGCCCGCACACCGGCAGGGCCCGCCGCCCCCCGGCGGGCGGCCGCCCGGCGGGCCGCAGCAGCCCGGTTACCGGCAGCCGCCCCCGCCCCGGCAGCCGCAGGGGGCGCAGCCACCCCAGCACCCCCACCATCCACAGCACCCGCAGCGGCCCCACCAGCAGCAACCGCAGCAACCGCAGCAGCAGCGGCAACCGCAGCGCCGGCCGCAGGCCGACCAGCCGACCGGCCTGGTGGCGCCACCACCACCGCAGGCCGAGCAGCGCGAGCCCGAGCTGCTGACCCACCACGTGCACAACGGCACCACGGGCGGTCCCGCGTACGGCGGTGCCGGTGGCGTGGATGGCCACGGCGGCTATGACGGCCACGGCGACCACGACGGGTACGACGAGTACGACGACCGCTGGTCCGACGAGCAGGAGCACCGCTTCCACGAGAGCGGCCTCGACGACGAGGACGGCGACGGCAAGCCCGTCCTGACGCCGGAGGAACGCAAGCGCAGGCGCTGGAAGCGGATCCGGCGCGCCGCCTACGCGTTCGTGGCGATCTTCTTCGTCCTGCCCGCGCTGGCGTTCACGATCACGTACTTCCTGGTCGACGTGCCGTCGCCGAAGGAGGTGGCCGCCGAGCAGAGCAAGGTGGTCACGTTCTTCTTCGCCAACGGCAAGGAGATGGGCAAGGAGATCCCGCCCGGCGGCGGCAACCGCATCCTGCTGGAGCAGGACGAGATCCCGGACGTCGTGAAGCACGCGGTGTACGCGGCCGAGGACGCCACGTTCGAGACCAACGCGGGCTTCGACGTCACCGGCATCATGCGCGCGGTCTGGAACCAGCTCACCGGCGGCGTCGGTGGCGGCTCCACGATCAGCCAGCAGTACATCAAGATCGCCACGCAGAACGACGAGTACAGCTACACCCGCAAGTTCACGGAGCTGGTCAAGTCGTTCAAGATGAACAACGAGCAGTCCAAGGCCCAGATCATCACCGCGTACCTGAACACGATCTACTTCGGGCGCGGGGCGTACGGGATCGAGACCGCCGCGAACGCGTACTTCGGCAAGTCGGCGAAGGACCTCACCGCGTCCGAGGCGGCGCTGCTCGCCGGCATGATCCAGCAGCCGGGCCGCTCGGAGAACGAGCAGGTCCGCCAGCAGCGCTGGTCCTACGTGATGGACCAGATGGTGCAGAACAAGTGGCTCCCGGCCGCGGAACGGGACGCCGCGCAGGTGCCGAAGCTGATCCCGCTCGAGAAGGCCAAGCCGCAGACCATCACCGGCCCGAACGCGTACATCCAGCGGCGCGTGATGGCCGAGCTCGCGGCCAAGGGCTACCCGGAGGAGAAGGTCCAGTCCGGCGGCTACCGCATCCACACCACGATCGACCCGAAGGCCCAGCGCGCGGCCGTCCAAGCGGTGAACGAGGTGATGAAGGACCAGCCGAAGAACCTCCGGAAGGCGCTCGTGGCGGTGGACCCGAACACCGGCGCGGTCCGCGCCTACTACGGCGGGCCGAACAAGCCCGGCGTCGACGAGGTCGACTGGGGCGCGATCCAGCGCAACCCCGGCTCGTCCTACAAGCCGTTCGACCTCGTCGCGTTCCTGCAGCGCGGCAAGGGCATCGGCGAGGTGTACAACGGCAGCTCGCCGCGGGAGTTCGGGGGCGCGGTCGTCCGCAACTCCGAGGGCGTGGACTGCGGCGAGTGCACCGTGGCCGAGGCCATGGAGAAGTCGATCAACACCGTGTTCTACGACATGGTGTTCAACGACCTGGGGGTGCAGGCCGTGGTCGACGCCGCACTCGACGCGGGCATCCCCGAGCAGGGCCCGCAGGGCGCGACCATGGCCAACGCCGACCCCAACATCTCCATCGGCGGTGGCACGGTCGAGGTGAGCCCCACCAGCATGGCCAACGCCTACGCGACCTTCGCGGCCGACGGCATCCGGCACGAGACCCACTTCGTCGCCAAGCTGGAGACCGCGGACGGCGAGGTCATCTTCGACGAGACCGGTGCCGCGGCCAACAAGGGCGAACCCGCCTTCTCGGACGACCCGGAGAAGAGCAAGCAGATCGCGGGCAACGTCACGGAGTCGCTCGAGCCGGTGCTCAGCTACTCCGACCTCGAGTGCACGGACGGCAGGGACTGCGCGGGCAAGACCGGCACCCACCAGTACGTGGATCCGGACGGCAAGGACGTCAACGAGAACGCGCAGGCCTGGATGGTCGGCTACTCGAAGCAGATCTCGGCCGCCGCCTGGGTGGGGACGGGGAAGAACGAACCCATCCGGGACGCGAGCGGCCGCCGCATCTACGGCAGCGGGCTGCCCGGAGCGATCTGGCAGAACTTCATGAACCGCTACCACGAGGGGCTGCCGAAGCTGGAGTTCCCCGAGGTCGAGCTCATCGGCAAGTCGCCGGTCACGCAGGATCCGACCCCGACGTACTCGCCGCCGCCGACCAGCTCGTCGGAACCGACCACCGAGTCGAAGCCGACCAAGACGAAGGAGAACAAGCCCACGCACACCCCGACGTGGACCCCGTCCGTGCCGACCGGGAGCGAGACGTCGACCGAGCCGACGGAGACCACCGACCGGCCCATCGTGCCCGGGTGGGGCAGAGACCCCGGCGAACCGACGGAAGAGGACCAGTAGCTCGTGAGTGTGCCCCGGACCGGGTCGGGTCCGGGGCACACTCACCAACAGGTCCGGCCCGCCCGTAACATTCGGCCCGTGTCCAGCGATATCCGTGCTTCGGCCAGCGAGACACCCGACACCCACGCGCTGGACGTGTCGCAGCGGGTGGTGCCGAGCTGGACCGAGCCGGTCGTGGCCGCCGCCAGCAAACCGGCGGGCGGTCCGCTCGGCGAGCACGCGGCCGTCGGCAGGCACTGGTTCTGGACACCGCTGCGGGTCTGCCTCCTGCTGGCGGTACTCACACTGACCCTCGGCTGGTTCGGCAAGGCGGCCTGCATCCAGCAGTACGTCAACGACCAGGGCCAGGCGGAGCTGGACTGGCGGTCCGGCAGGCCCTACGTCGCGATGTGCTACTCGGACATCGTCCCCCTCTACGGCGCCGAACGGCTCGACCGCGAGGACACCTTCCCGTACGCCACCAGCTGGGTCGAGAACGAGGGCACCCCCCGCGAACAGGTCCGGTACATGGAGTACCCGGTGCTCACCGGGCTCTTCCAGTGGGCCAACGCCAAGCTCGCGCACGCCTGGAGCGACGGCGCGGCCGCGGGCTGGCTGCCCGGTGCGCTCCCCGTGGCGATCTACTTCAACATCACCGCGTTCTTTCTCGCGCTGGCCTGGCTCGTCACCGTGTGGGCGGTCGCGCGGACGGCACGCAGACGGATCTGGGACGCCGCGCTGGTCGCGATCTCCCCGATCGTCGTAGTGCACGCCTTCACCAACTTCGACACGCTGTCCACGGCGTTCGCCGCCACCGGGCTGCTCGCGTGGGCCCGACGCAAACCCGCGCTGGCCGGACTGCTGTTCGGGCTCGGCGCCGCGGTGAAGCTGTACCCGCTGTTCCTGCTCGGCCCGCTGCTGGTGTTGTGCCTGCGCGCGGGCCGGATGCGGACGTGGGCCACCACCGCCCTCGTCGCGGCGGGCACGTGGACGGCGGTGAACCTGCCGTTCGCGCTGTTCCTGCGGCAGGGCTGGGCCGAGTTCTTCCGGCTCAACACCGAACGCGGGATGGACCCGGACTCGCTCTACAACGTGGTCTCCTACTTCACCGGCTGGGCGGGCTTCGACGGCAGGCTCATGCACGGCGAGACGCCGACCGTGCTGAACACCGTGAGCGGAGCGCTGTTCCTCGCCTGCTGTGCGGGCATCGCGTACCTCGCGCTGCGCGCACCCGTCCGGCCCCGGGTGGCCCAGCTGTGCTTCCTCGTCGTGGCCGCCTTCCTGCTCACCAACAAGGTGTGGAGCCCGCAGTACTCGCTGTGGCTGGTGCCGCTCGCCGTCCTCGCCATCCCGCGCTGGCGGCTGCTGCTCGGCTGGATGCTCGTCGACGCCCTGGTGTGGGCGCCGCGGATGTTCTACTACCTCGGCACCGACAACAAGGGGCTGCCCGAGGGCTGGTTCCTCGGGACGGTGGTCGTCAGGGACATCGCGGTGATCGTCATCTGCGCACTGGTGATCAGGGAGATCTACCGGCCTTCGACCGACCTGGTCCGGATGGCGGGCGACGACGACCCGGCCGGCGGGGTCCTGTCCGGGGCGGCCGACACCGTCGTGGTGCGGCGCCGCCCCGCGCCCGCCCGCGCCTGACCGACGGCGGGCTCCGCCGACAGGGCCGCCACGAACAGCCCGGCCAGCAGGGCCGCCCGTCCCCACACCCCGATCATGACGGCCTGCGCCGCGAACCCGTTGTAGATCGTGCCGCCGTCGCCGAGCGCGCCGTACCAGCGGAAGATGCCGATCCCGATCGCCACGTCCGCCACCAGGTACGCGAGGATCCAGCCCCACCGCAGCCGCACGAGCACGAACATCGGCAGCAGCCACAGCGCGTACTGCGGCGAGTGCACCTTGTGCAGCAGCAGGAAGGCGCACAGCATCGCGGTGGCCACCTGCGGCAGCGGGTAGCTGCCCTCCGTCAGGTACCGGCGCCAGCCCAGCCAGCACGCCACCGCGAAGGCCAGCAGGACCAGCAGGGGAGAGGCGACCCCGACGAACGCGTGGTACGCCTCGTCGTCGCCCTCGAACAGCGGCCGGACGCCCCAGTACCAGATCGAGTTGGTGGTCGCGTCGGCCTCACGCTGCGCCTGGAAGCGGAACGAGGCCAACCACCCCTCGAAACCGGCCAGCGCGAACGGCACGTTCACCGCGACCGCGGTGCCCGCGGCGACGCCCACCACCTGCAGTGCCCCGCGCGGGTCCCGGCCGTGCTCGCCGCGCGGGCCACCGGTCAGCACGTACAGCGCGAGCGGCAGCACGAACATCGCCGGGTACACCTTGAGCGCGAAACCGAGCCCGAACAGCAAGGCCGCCCAGCGCGCCCGCGACCGCAGCGGGCCGCGGCCGAGGTAGAGGACCGCGAAGCCGGCCACCGCGCACGCGACCACCGGCAGGTCCCAGTTGTGGAAGGCGTAGAGCACCAGGGGCGGGCCGATCGCCCACAGCAACGCCCGCCATCCGGCGAGCCTGCCGAGCAACCACGCGGTGAGCAGGCCGAACGGTGCCAGCAGCAGGGCCGACCCCAGCAGGAACCCGGCATCGGTGTCCGCGCCGAGCGCGCCGGCCCAGATCAGCACGCCGGTGAGGACCGGGTACTCGAGCGCACCGCCGACGAGGTGCCCGTCCTCCATCCCGCCGTGGACGTACGGAAAGGTGTGCCGGTCGATGTCCCGGCCGAGCCACAGGAACTGGATGTCGGAGTAACAGGCGTCGACGTAGTTGCGCTCGGCGTAGTTCGGCGTGCTCCGGCCCGACTCGTCGAACTCGGGACCGGTGCAGCGGTTCTTGTTCGCGAAGCCGAGCGCCAGCGTCACCCCGCACAGCAGCACCAGTACGGCGAGCCCGGCCCTGTGCATCATCCGTTACAGGACACCACGCAGGTAGTCGATGTCCGCGGCCTGCCCCTCGGCCGGCGTCTCGACCACCACCGGAGCCCCCGCCGCCCTGGCGACCTCGGCCAGCAGTTCCGGCTCGATCGTGCCCGCGCCACCGACGACGTTGGCGTGCCGGTCGCGGCCCGAGCCGAACTCGTCCCGCGAGTTGTTGAGGTGGACCAGGTCGATGCGGCCCGTGATGGCCCGCACCTTGTCGACGGCCTCGGCCAGGTCCCAGCCCGCGGCGTAGGCGTGGCAGGTGTCCAGGCAGAACCCGGCGCCGAACCCGGCGACCTCGTCCCACAGCCGGGCCAGCATGTCGAGGTCCTTGGCCATGGCGCCGTCCCCGCCCGCGGTGTTCTCGATCAGCAGCGGCACCGCGAAACCGCCCTGCTCGGCCTGCCGCTGGAAGAGCTTGCGCCAGTTGGCGAGGCCCTCGCCCACGTCCTCGCCCTTGCGGACGTGCCCGCCGTGCACGATCAGCCCTTTCGCGCCGACCTCCGCCGCCCCGGCCGCGTGCTGCTGCACGATCTTGCGTGAGGGAATGCGGATCCGGTTGTTCAGCGAGGCCACGTTGACGACGTACGGGGAGTGGATGAACACCGTGACCCCCGCGGGGGCGAACTCGTCGGCCTGCGGGTGCCGCTCGGGCTTCTTCCAGCCCTGCGGATCGGAGAGGAAGAACTGCACGGCGTCGGCGCCGCGTTCCCTGGCGGCACTCAGCGGGTCGTCGTCGCGGACGTGGGCACCGATCTGCATTGGCCGAGGGTAACGATTCGCACCGACAGTCATCGAGTACGGTGACGGCTGTTCTCAACCGTGGCCTGACGGCAAGAGGGTGGAACTCATGGGGATCGGGTTTCGGCGAAGCGTGGCGCGGGCCGGTGTGGCCGGAGCCTTCCTCGCTGCCGCCCTCGCCTGCGCGGGCACGGCCCACGCGAGCGATCCGGTGGTGGACGGCTCGTGCGAGGCCACCGTCGGCGGTGGGCAGGGTGACCCGCTGCGCGTCGACGCGGGCGCCGCCGTGAACGCGCCCCGCACGCTCTCCGTCGGACTCGGTGCGGACTCCGGCTCGACCGTGTCGCTGCCCGCGAAGGAAACGGTCGACACGCTCGGCCTCAGCGGGATCGACGCCGTGTCGGGGCCCGCGACGGGCGTGTGCGACACCGGGCAGAGTGCGGTGAACACGCTGGTCGGCCCCCTGCAGGCACTGCTCGCCGACGCCACGGACCCGGGCGAACCGACGGATCCCACCGACCCCACGGATCCCACCGACCCGGCCGAGCCCGGTACGCCGGCGGATCCAGACCGGCCGGTGCCGGGCGACGACGCGCCGGGACCGGGTGGTCCCACGCTGCCGGTTCCCGGCGACGGCTTCCCCGGCACGGTGCCCACCGGCACCGGCGGTTTCCTGCCGATCGGGGCCGGAGCGTTCTCGGCGCTCGACCCCGCCGTCGTGCCGCCCCAGCTGGGACCCCCGCCCCCGCACGCGCCCGACCTCGCGCAGCCGGAGGCAGGCACGCCGTCGAGGGACAACGAGTCCGGCACCGTGCGGGCGATCCCGGTGACGAACGCGCCCGACCGGCTGCCGTTGTTCCTCGCCGTGGTGGCCCTGGCACTGGTCACCGCGGGCCTCGCCCGCACGTGGCTGCGCCGAAGGCCCGCCTGACCACCGGGATCGCCCGACTGGCCGACGTCACGAATCGCTCGTACGGTCGTTGCACCGGTAAGAGCAGCCGGAGCGACGCGGTGGAGGACGAGCGATGCAAGGGCGCAAGCGCAGGACCGTGGCAGCGGGTGCGGCCGCGTTCGTCCTCGCCGGATCGGCGGCGTTCGCGACACCCGGCACCGCCGCCGCGGAGACCATCGAAGCGGGCTGCGGCGACACGGTCACGGCGCGGCCCGGCGACCGGATCCAGACGCCGTTCGGTCTCAAAACCGTCACCGACGGACTGACCTCCCTGGTCGGCGGCCTGCTCGGGGGCCTGTGCAAGATCACGGTCAACGTCGTCGACACCGTCGTCGAACCCGTCCCCGTCGTCGGTGAGCCACTCGCCAGCGCGGTGAACGGCGCCGTGCGGGACACCACGAAGTCGGTCACCGACACCGCCGAAGGGGTCACCGGCGCGATCACGGGGTCCGGCTCCGGCGCGCAGCCCGCTCCGGAGAGCGGCGGCGGCCGGCCCGCGCCGGAAAAGCCCGGGGCAGGCACCGGACCACGGCCCTCGGCCGGCGGCGACAAGAGCGACCAGCGGCCCCGGCGCGGTCCCGAGCCGAACAGTCCGCTGCTCCTCGGCGGCTCCGGTATGTCCGGGCTGCCCGGGCTGGCCTACCTGCCCACCGACTTCAGCACCGGCTACGCACCGATGCGCGACTACAGCGGCATCCCCATGGCCACGGCCGGGCTGTTCTCGCCGTCCCCCGGCATCCGCTACGGCGGGCAGATCCCCGGGTACTCGCCCGAGTTCGGCATCCTCGGCGGGGACTACGGGACCACCGGCGACGGCGGTGCGGACGACTCCGTGCGGAACGCGGGCCGGGCGGAGGCGCTGCCCGCGGGCCAGAGTGGCGACGGCGCCGCGGGGGCGACGCTGCCGATGCTGCTCGCCGTGCTCTCGTTGTCCGGGGTGGCGGCGGCGCTCGTGCGGACCTGGGTGCTGCGCAGGGCAACCGCGCAGTAGGTACGCGCGTATCCTCTACGTGCCTGGCTCGTTGCCCCCGTCGAGGCACTTCTTGACATGCTGTCAATCCCGGAGGACTGCCCCCGTGCGGATCACCCCCACCGCCCTGGCCGCGACCACGCGCAAGGTACTCGTGAGCACCGCGGCGGCCGCCGTGCTCACCGGCGTCTCGTTCTTCGGCGGGGGCACCGCGGCGGCGACCACCCTGCAGGACGAGTCCTGCACCTCGGCGATCAGCGGCCCTGTCGGTGACGACGTCGTGCTGGCGGGCGCGACCGTCAAGGGCGTGGTGAAGACCGCGGCCGAGGAGGCCCGCGGCTTCTGGACGCTGCTCACCGTGTGGCCCGACCATCTCGCCAACGAGATCGCCAAGGAGCAGCTCCCGGTCGGCACGGTGCCCAACGCACCGAGCGGCAAGATCGACGGCGCGACCGTCGGCGCCGCCGTGCGCGAAGCGCTGAAGGACGAGCACGGGCTGGGCGCCACCGCCGACACCAAGCGGCGGACCCTCGACCACATCACGAAGAAGGTGGCCGGCACCTGCGGCTTCGTCGTCCGGGCGGCGAACTACGTGGCCCCGACCACCAGCTCGCCGAAGCAGCAGCCGCGCTCGGGGTCGGGCGGCGGCCAGGCCGACACGCCGAGCTCGCCCGGCTCGACGAGCGCACCCGGATCCGCCTCCCTGCTGCCCCAGGGCTCCGGCACCGGCTACGCCGCGCCGCGCGACTACGGCGACATCCCCGCGGCGCAGGCACCGAGCGCCGGGATCGCCGTGCCCCCCGACCTGCGGTACGCGCCGTCGAGCGGCACGCCGGGGGAGACGCCGGAGTTCGGGATCCTCGGCGCCGACGGCAGGGACGGCTCGGACGGCGGCCGGAATGCCGACGTGCGCAACGCGGGCAACGCGGACGCGCTCGCGGCGGACCACTCGCCCGGCGACGTGCAGCTGCCGATGTTGCTGGCAGTGGTGGCACTCGCCGGAGTGACCGCCGCACTGGTCCGCACCTGGGTGCTGCGCAAGGTGTCGTAGCCGGTCTCTACACTGGTCAGCTGACAACCCTCCTGTCACGGACCGTCCGTGACCGCCAAGCCCACAGGAGGTGAGTGGTTGTGTCACGCCATTACGAGGTAATGGTCATCCTCGATCCCACGCTCGACGAGCGTCAGGTCGCCCCGACGCTGGAGAACTACCTCAAGGTCATCCGCAACTCCGGCGGCAGCGTCGAGAAGGTCGACGTCTGGGGCCGCCGCAGGCTGGCCTACGAGATCAAGAAGCACGCCGAGGGCATCTACGCCGTGCTGGACCTGAACTCCGACCCCGACGCGGTCAAGGAGCTCGACCGCCAGCTCTCGCTGCAGGAGACCGTGCTCCGCACCAAGGTCGTGCGGCGTCAGCTGCCGCGTGGTGCCAAGAAGACTGCCGCCAAGGTCTGAAAGGTAGGCAGCCATGGCTGGAGAGACCGTCATCACGGTCGTCGGCAACCTGACCGCGGACCCCGAGCTGCGGTTCACGCCGTCCGGCGCGGCGGTCGCGAACTTCACCGTCGCGTCCACGCCGCGCACCTTCGACCGCCAGACGGGCGAGTGGAAGGACGGCGAGGCGCTGTTCCTGCGCTGCAACATCTGGCGGCAGGCGGCCGAGAACGTCGCCGAGACGCTGACCCGGGGTGCCCGGGTGATCGTCCAGGGCAGGCTCAGGCAGCGCTCGTTCGAGACCAAGGAAGGCGAGAAGCGCACGGTCGTCGAGCTCGAGGTCGACGAGATCGGGCCGTCCCTGCGCTACGCCACCGCCAAGGTGAACAAGGTCAGCCGCGGTAGCGGTAGTGGCGGCGGTGGCGGCTTCGGAGGCGGCGGCGCGCCCGCCGACGACCCGTGGGGCTCCGCGCCGCCCGCAGGCGGCGGTGGCGGTGGCTTCTCCGACGAACCGCCCTTCTAGAGACAACCACCCGAAGATTTCCCCAGGAGTACATCGTGGCCAAGCCACCAATCCGTAAGCCGAAGAAGAAGGTCTGCGTGTTCTGCAAGGCGGAGAAGAAGGGCCGCCCGGAACTCATCGACTACAAGGACACCGCCCTGCTGCGGAAGTACATCTCCGACCGCGGCAAGATCCGTGCCCGCCGGGTCACCGGCAACTGCAGCCAGCACCAGCGCGACATCGCCATCGCGGTCAAGAACTCCCGCGAGATGGCGCTGCTGCCCTACACGTCGACGGCTCGGTAAGGAGGTCTCACCATGGCGAAGATCATCCTGACGACCGACGTGGCGAACCTGGGCGGACCGGGCGACATCGTGGAGGTCCGCGACGGCTACGCGCGGAACTACCTGCTGCCGCGGGGCTACGCGATCGCCGCGACCAAGGGCGCCGAGAAGAACGTCCGGACCATCCGCCGCGCCCAGGAGGCCCGCCGGATCCGTGACCTCGACCACGCCAAGGAGATCAAGGCGACCCTCGAGGGGCTCGGCACCATCGAGCTGTCGGCGAAGGCCGCGCAGGGCTCGAAGAAGCTGTTCGGCTCGGTCACCACGACCGACGTCGTCAACGCCATCAAGGGCGCGGGCGGCCCGCTGCTCGACAAGCGGACCATCCAGCTCAGCGAGCACATCAAGACGCTGGGTACGCACAAGGTGACCGCGCGGCTGCACCCCGAGGTCGCCGCCGACGTGCAGCTGGAAGTCACGCCGAAGTAGGAACCGTCCCGGGCCGGCGGCCCACTCGCGTCACGGCGGGGTCTCTCTTTCCGGGAGACCCCGCCGTTTCGCGTTCACGGGGAACCAGCACCACGTATGGTTCCGTCTGAGTGTCGAGTGTCGGGAACGTCCGCTTGACGCTCACTTGACGTGACCGGAAGACTCTGAGTCCGAGCAAGCGCCGTGGCCAGGGGTGGCCGCGACGGGGGTTACCAAAGGGGTTGGATTATGCTGCCTCCAGTCGACCGTCTGCCGACCGCGCCGCCGATCCCACCGATCGGCATCGCCGGCGCAGCCGCCGGTGCGGCCGCCCTGGGCGTCGCCGCCGCCAAACAAGTCAGCACCCTGTCCGGAGGCGGCGCAGGAGGAGCCGGAGGCGGGGGCTACACCTTCACCCCCGAAGAAATCGACGAAGTCATCCGCCAATGGGAAGACCTCTACGATGATCTGTTGAAGGACGAGACCGATGCGCGCGATGTTGCCAACGTGAAGGCCCCAGGCACCGAGTTCGCCAGCGGAGATTTCCAGCAGGCCGCTCAACCCTCCGGAAATGCGCTACTTGAGCAGACCAAACGGATGCGTGAGTACGTCTACCGCTACATCGAGGCCTTGAAACAAGCCAAGGGCGCCACCCAGGCACAGGACGAAAACGCGGCGGCCGACGCCAACTCCGCCGGTGGGATGCTGGGCTCATGATCCCCCGCTGTACATCCGCCCGACTCATAACCGCGTTCGCGATCGCCATCGCGCTTTCCGCCTGCTCTGGGACTGAGGGAGGTAGCGCCAGCGCTGGTGACCCAACGACCTCTACCCAGCAATCGGCCAGCGCCTCCAGCAGCGGGGATGGCGCGAACAGAGCACCCGGTGTCTCCAATCCCCTGGACGTCTCCGGCCTGGAGAACGATCCGTGCGCCGCGCTCTCCGATGCCGACCTGAGCACCCTGAGTCTGCAGCCAGGCACGCGCGACACCAGTAACTCGCGGCCGATGTGCGCGTACAAGTACGCGAGCGACGCAAGCAGTCAGATCCACGTGATCCTGGATACGAACCTTTCCAACGGCCTCAGCGACATCTACGCCCGCGAGAGCGGTCTCGCCTATTTCGAGCCGACGACAGTCAGCGATTACCCAGCTGTCTACGCCGGTTCCACAGATGACCGGGCGAACGGAGTCTGTGAATTGCACATCGGTGTCACCGACTCGGTCGCCGTAACGCTGATCGCCTATCTGAGCCCTGGCACCTCCGACTATCCGCGTGGGTGTGAGGTGGCGGAGCTGACGGCGAAGACCATGATCGAGAATCTCAAGGGCGGGTCCTGATGGTGACGGGAACCACATCGAGAGGCGGGACGTCGCAGGGACAGCGAGCCTCGATAAGCCAGGTAGCGATGTTCGTCATGGAGTGCGACCCAGAACGCCACGGCAACCTCGTCGAAGGGGGTAAGTGATGCTGCCTCCAGTCGACCGTCTGCCGACCGCGCCGCCGATCCCACCGATCGGCATCGCCGGCGCAGCCGCCGGTGCGGCCGCCCTGGGCGTCGCCGCCGCCAAACAAGTCAGCACCCTGTCCGGAGGCGGCGCAGGAGGAGCCGGAGGCGGGGGCTACACCTTCACCCCCGAAGAAATCGACGAAGTCATCCGCCAATGGGAAGACCTCCTCCGTGATCTCGACGACGATCTACGTGACGCCGATTTGGTGGCGGCAGTGCAGGGACCCGGCACCGAGTTCGCCAGCGGAGATTTCGAACGGGCTGCAGGTCCTTCAGGACGCGCCTTGTTGGAACAGACGATCAGGATGCGGGACTACGTCAGCCAGTACCTCGATGCACTGAAAAACGCGCGGAACGCCACACAGGCCCAGGATGAGAACGCTGCAGCAGACGCCGACAAGGCGGGGGGCATGCTGACATGAAGCTACCCCGTGTCTTCGTCGGACTGGTTGGCGCCCTTGCCATCACGGCGGTCAGTGCCTGCTCTGATGCAGAAGGAGGCAGCGCAGTTCCGAATGGTCCGACGACACCCACCGGTCAAGCCCCGAGCGCACCAGGTAGTACGCCGAGCGGCGGAAGCGACGCACCCACTGTTCCCAATCCCGTCGACGTTTCCGCACTTGAGTCCGACCCGTGCTCCGCACTCTCGTCAGCCCAGGTCGAACGACTCAACCTGCAATCCGGTAAGAAGGACTCGGTCGGCACGGGACCGTTGTGCGAGTACGAGTACGACGACGATTCTGCCAGCCGCGTCAGTATCATCCAAACACCGGATTTCACCAACGGACTTACGGATGTCTACGCCCGCAAGGATTCCCTGGCTTACTTCGAGCCGACTGAGATATCCGGATATCCGGCCGTCTACGCAAGCCGTTCCGATGGCCGTGCGAACGGAATTTGCCAGCTTCATGTTGGGCTTACCGACAGCTTCGTCGCCACGTTGTATGTGCAGCTGACCCACAGCACCCCCGACTATCCGCGGGGGTGTGAGGTGGCGGAGCTGACCGCACAGACCATGATCGAGAATCTCAAGGGGGGCTCCTGATGTCCACGGGAACCACATCGAGAGGCGGAACGTCGCAGAGACGGCGAGAACTGGGGAGCTGAGGAGCGATGGTTGTCTTTGTGCTTGGTGCGCTCGCCGGGGCGGGGGCCGTAGCGGCCTGGGCGTCGCAGGACGAGGCGCAGAACCAGACGGCGGCGCACGGGAACCGCTCGATCCAGGCGGATCAGATCTATCAGCAGATCATGAGCGGCCCGGGGAGCGGGCCGCTGCAGGAAGGTAAGTCGGCCAGCGACATGCTGCAGAGCCGCTACCAGATGCGGATCGCTCAGATCGAGCAGCTCAACCAGAAGATGGACGCCGCGTGGACCGGCGAGGGCGGTTCGTCGGCGCGTGCGGGGGCTCATCCGCTGAAGATCTGGATGGAGGACTCCCACACCAACCTTGGCCGGACCAGCACCGCGCTCGACAACCAGAGCTCCGCCTTCGACACGGTGTCCCGCAAGGTCGAGCCGATGCCGTCGAAGCCTCCGGAAAGCGGCTTCCTCAACGACATCAACCCGTTCGAGACCGACACCGACCGCGCGATCCAGGACTACAACCGCAAGGCGCAGGTCAACGTCGACGCGTTCAACGAGTACTACAACGCCAGCGCGAGCAACGCGAGCGTGATGCCCACGTACGGCTCCATGGAGGGGCAGTACGGCGACATCAAGATCGATCCGAACGCCGGTGACGGCGGCGGTCGCGACGGCTCCATCCGGGTCCCGGAAGTGGGAGGCGGCGGCGACCGATCCGGCGGCAGCGTGCCGGGTGTCGGCGGCGGTCCCGGTGGCTCCGGTGGCGGTTCCGGAGGCGGCTCTGGTGGCGGTTACGGCGGGAGCTACCAGCCGCCCGGTGGCGGCAACTACCAACCACCCGGCTACCAGCCGCCGCCGGGGGAGTACGGCACCGACGACCCCCGCGTGAATCCGCCAGGCTTCCGCGACCCGGGCAACCTGCGGCCCCCGATCGGGTACGACGTGCCCGGCGGTGAGGACGACGGCACCGACATCTCCGGCTACACCCCACCCTCGTCGAACCCGCCGGGTAGCGGCCCCTACACCCCGGGCGCTCCCGGCACGTTCGGTCCCGGTGGCCCCGGCGGTGGCGGTTCCGGTGGTGGCAGCGTCAGTGGAGTCGGCGGTGTGGGCGGTATCGGCGGTGGTGGCGCCGCGGCAGGTCCGCTCGGCGCGGGTGCCACCAGCGGCGTCGGCTCCGGCGCGGGCTCAGGTACCGGCGCCGGTGCGGCGGGTGCGGCCGGAGCCGCGGGCCGTGGTGCGGCGGGCATGGGCCGCGGCGGCATGATGCCGATGGGCGCGGCCGGTGGCGCAGGCCGTGGCCAGGGCGGCGAGGACGAGGAGCACGAGCGCAAGTACCTCCTCGCCGAGGACGGGGACTCCCTCTTCGGCACCGACGAGCTCACGGCCCCGCCGGTGATCGGCGAATAGCACCTTCGCCGAGGCACGACCACCACATCCAGCGACCCCGCACCGGCCCGCTCGGGAGTACGTTCTCCCGGGCGGGCCCGGCGCGGGTCCCGCCCGACACCGACGAGGAGCACCGGTGCTCGACCAGCAGGTGACCATGACGACCGCCACACTGGTCAACCTCATCCGCAGGCGTCAGGCCGAGCCGCACACCGTCCTCGGCGAGACGCCCGCGTGGTACAGCGAAGAGGCGCGGCGCGCCCACGACCAGCGTGCCCACGCGGAGCTCGCCGCGTTCGGCCTCGCCGACGGCAACGGCATCCATCCCGGGCTCCTCGCCACCGTGGACGCGATCGCCCGGCCCGCACTGGAGTACTACGGCTGGGTCAACGGCGGCCACGAGGGCAGGCCGATCAACTTCACCCTGCTCGCGGGCAGTGCCGCGGGCGAGGCGTTCGTCGTCGCCCGCGACGTGGACAAGGGTGTCGTCGTCATCGTCACCGTGCGCCCCGAGGAACTCCTCGACAACTTCCTCGCCCAGATCCCGCAGCTCCCACCGGGCAGGGGACAGCAGCTCTCCGTGCCGAAGAGCGCGGTCGTCGGGCGGCGTGACGCGGACCGCGAGGAGTTCGAGCTCATGCGCACCAACCGGCCCAGCAAGGAGGGCCGCGACGCCGCCGAGCTGAAGCGGATCCTGGGCCTGCACCGCATCGGCGGTGGCAGTCTCTACGTCGCCGCCCGCAACCGGACCGGCACCCGCCACCGGATCGACAAGCCCGTCACCTACATCGACACCGGCGAGGGCCGCTGGCTGACCGAGGAGGTCCCCGGCGCGGGCGAACCCCAGTACCTGTGCACCCCGGCGACCCCCCAACTACTCCAGGGGCGGCTACGCAACGCACAGAGCCGCCTTCCGGTGAACTGACCCGGCGCCACCCGTTCAGCCCAACGGGTACCCCGTCCACGCTGCGTAGTTTTCATCCACAGGACCCCGGCGACCTGGTGACAGCCGGCCCGCGCGACACGCCGAGGACGGCATCTACCCCGACACGCCGAAAGAGTTCCAACAAGTTTGTCCACAGCTTACCCACATGCCTTGACCTGCGGATTCACCGAGGATGCCAATACTTGCCCCCAGGTTGTACACAGGCTGACGAGCGCTTGTGACTCGTTGGGCCGCTCCATCCACAGGTAGTGCACAGGCCGGTCCCCAAGCGGAATTGCGCTGCTACTTCCGGGCGATCTAGCGTGCCCGCGGCGGCCGAAACGCCGGACCCCCGATGTGCCGGAACAAGGCCCCTGATCCGCTATAATTCGAACGGGTGTTCGAACACTCGACTCCGAGGAGGTGCCTGCACCGGTGGCGATCACCGACGACCGTGGTGCCGCGTTCGCGCCCGGCGACCAGGGCGGGTTCGACCGGCAGCCGCCACAGGACGTCGCCGCCGAACAGTCGGTGCTGGGTGGCATGCTCCTCTCGAAGGACGCCATCGCCGACGTGGTCGAAGTGCTCCGCCCCGGCGACTTCTACCGGCCCGCGCACCAGGCCGTCTACGACTGCGTTCTCGACCTCTACGGCCGGGGCGAACCGGCCGACCCGATCACGGTCTCGGCCGAGCTGGAGCGGCGCGGCGAGCTGAACCGGGTCGGCGGCGCACCGTACCTGCACACGCTGATCGCCACCGTGCCCACGGCCGCGAACGCCGGCTACTACGCGCAGATCGTCGCCGAGAAGGCGGTGCTGCGCAGGCTGGTCGAGGCGGGCACCCGGATCGTCCAGTACGGCTACGGCGCCGCGAGCGGCGAGAACAGCGACATCAACGAGGTCGTCGACCGGGCACAGGCGGCGATCTACGACGTCACCGAGCGGCGCACCAGCGAGGACTACATCGCGCTGGAAGAGCTGCTGCAGCCCACGATGGACGAGATCGACGCGATCGCGTCCCGCGGCGGCACGGCCCAGGGCGTGCCCACCGGTTTCGTCGACCTCGACGAGGTGACCAACGGACTGCACCCCGGCCAGATGGTCATCGTGGCCGCGCGGCCCGGTGTCGGCAAGTCGACACTGGGGCTCGACTTCGCCAGGTCCTGCTCGATCCGCCACGGCATGACCAGCGTCATCTTCTCGCTGGAGATGAGCCGTACCGAGATCGTCATGCGCATGCTCTCCGCCGAGGCGCGGATCCGGCTCGCCGACATGCGCGGTGGCCGGATGTCCGACGACGACTGGACCCGGCTCGCCCGCAGGATGAGCGAGATCAGCGAGGCTCCGCTGTTCATCGACGACTCGCCCAACCTCACGATGATGGAGATCCGCGCGAAGGCGCGCCGGCTCAAGCAGCGCAACGACCTCCGACTCGTCGTCGTCGACTACATGCAGCTCATGACGTCGGGCAAGCGCGTCGAATCCCGGCAGCAGGAGGTCTCGGAGTTCTCGCGTGCGCTGAAGCTGCTGGCCAAGGAGATCGAGGTGCCGGTGGTCGCGATCAGCCAGCTGAACCGCGGCCCCGAACAGCGGACCGACAAGCGCCCGATGCTGTCCGACCTGCGTGAGTCGGGTTCGCTGGAGCAGGACGCCGACATGGTGCTGCTGATCAACCGGCCGGACGCGTGGGAGCGCGACGATCCGCGAGCGGGCGAGGCCGACCTGATACTGGCCAAGCACCGCGCGGGGCCGACCAGCACCATCACCGTCGCCCACCAGCTGCACTACAGCCGGTTCGCCGACCTCGCCCAGGAGTAGCGGCTCCGCGGGTGGCACCCCGGCGGATCAGACGCCGACGCCCCCGGGCAGGAACGCGTCGCCGAGCATGCGCCAGTACGGGAGCGCGGAGCGTCCCGGTTCGATCCCGAGCACCTGGATCCCGACGTCGATCGGAGCGGCCGTCACGGGATCGCCAGGCCTGCGCCGCGCAGGGCCTCCTCGACCCGCAGCCGCTCCAGTTCACGGTCGATGCCCTCGGGTACGGCGTCGAGGCGGTGTGCGACGCCGACGGCGCGGCACGCCTGCGCCAGCAGGGCGTCGTAGGCCTCGCCGGTGGCGCGACGGCGCACCATCGGCGCGTTCGGCGGCAGGGTCGCCAGCGAGTGCCGCACCCGCCGGAGATCGGCGGCCAGGCGCTCGACCGGTGGACCCTGCGGTTCGGGCGCACGCCGCCGCCGCGCCGCGGCCACCAGCCGGGGCAGCATGAGGATCACCCAGCACGTCGCCGTCGGGGCGATGACCACAGCGAGGTAGATCAGGACGTTCCCGACCATGCCTCATGGTACGGCCGTGGACGGCCACGGCGGAGAAGCGGGAATAGCCAGAAGGGGCCAGGTGCCACTATCATGTAGTTGAACATTCAATATGGAGTGCACATGACCGCAGCCACCGAACGGGCGCCCGTGCTGTACCTGAGCCACGGCGCTCCGCCCCTCGCGGACGACCCCACGTGGACCCGCCAGCTCGCCGACTGGTCGGCCGGACTCGGCAGGCCGACCGCGATCCTCGTCGTGTCGGCGCACTGGGAGGAAGCGCCGCTCACCGTGGGCGCGACCACCACGGTGCCACTCGTCTACGACTTCTGGGGCTTCCCCGAGCGCTACTACCAGGTGCGCTATCCCGCACCGGGCGCTCCCGGACTGGCGGCCCGGGTGCGCCTGCTGCTGAACGGCGCGGGCACACCGGTGCACGACGCCCCCGAACGCGGCCTGGACCACGGCGCCTACGTGCCGCTGGTGGAGATGTTCCCGGGCGCCGACGTCCCGGTGCTGCAGATCTCGATGCCCAGCCTCGACCCGGAGGAGCTCTACGAACTCGGCCGCAGGCTGGCGCCGTTGCGCGACGAGGGGGTACTGATCATCGGCAGCGGCTTCTTCACGCACAACCTGAGCGCGATGAACGCGGTCAACGGCGTCGACGGCACCCCGCCCACGTGGTCCGCCGAGTTCGACCACTGGGGCGAGCAGGTGCTCGGCGAGGGCGACATCGACGCGCTGCTCGACTTCGAGCACAAGGCACCGGCCGCCCGGCTCGCGCATCCGCGCATCGAGCACTTCGCACCGCTGTTCGTCTCCCTCGGCGCGGCAGAGGGCGGCCTGCCGCGCACCGTCATCGACGGCTACTGGTACGGGCTGGCGAAGCGCTCCGTGCAACTCGACTGACCACAGAAAGGGGCCGGGCCCGGAAGCTGGCTGCTTCCGGGCCCGGCCCTCGTCCTGTTCGACGACCTCGAACGGTCAGGGCATCAGCCCAGGTTGAAGTCGTTCACGCTGACGCCGTCCAGCACACCCTGGAACGAGCCGAGCGGGCTCGAGTCCAGCTGGGGCAGCGCCGGAAGCTCACCGGCCGGGGCCAGCGAGCCGGCGTCCACCGCGGGGAGGACCTGGGTGTCACCGATCGGCAGCGCCGACGGCAGGTCGGTCGGCAGCAGCTCCACCGGCAGCGTGTTGACCTGCGGCAGGTCGGCACGCTCCGCGGCACGCGAGCCGAGCGGCAGGCCACCCGTGGTGGGCAGGCTCACCGGCAGGCTCGACACGTCGGGCAGGCCACCACCCAGACCGCTCAGGCCCTCGAGGGCGCCGAGGTGGCTCACCTCGAGCGGGGAGGCCGTCAGGGCGGTCAGCGGGAGGCCGCTCACCGGAAGGCTACCCAGCCCGGGCAGCCCGGTGGTGGGCAGCTGCGAGGCCTTCGCCATGCCGACCGGAAGGCCGGACGTGCTGGGCAGGCTCGGCAGCCCGGTCGCGGGCAGCTCGGCCCCGGTGATCGGCAGGTTGATCTGCGGCTCCTCGCCGGCCACCGAGATGTCGGTCATGTTCGACACCGTGGTCGACACCTCGGCCAGCAGCTCCAGCGGCAGGTCGTAGACCTGGACGAGCACACCGAGCGGGTGCTGCTCGTTCAGCCCGGACAGGGCGTCCGTCGACCCGGCCGTGGTGGTCTGCCCACCGACCGTGCCGACCGTGTCGTTGTCCGCGACGGCGTGCGCGACACCGCCGACCGACGCGGCGACACCGAAGACCTGGGCCACCGCGGCCACCGGCACGTCGAAGATGTCACCGGAGATCGCACCGCCCTCGCCGGAGGTGGTGATGTCGCCACCCGAGGCCACGTCGGTGGTGTTGTACCCGGTGCCGGTCGCCACCGCGGTCAGGCTGGCGGCGTCGCCGAAGACCTGTGCGATCGGCAGCGCCTGGGCGCTGAGCACGTTGCCCGCGATCGAACCGCCGTCGCCGTTGGTCTTGCTGTCGCCACCGGCGGCCGAGACCACGTCGTTGGTGGCGTCGCCGTGACCGGTGCCGATCCAGCTCGCCCCGACGCCGAACACGGTCGCCGCCGCGCCTGCCGGGACCTGGATGATGTTGCCCGCGACGGAGCCGCCCTTACCGGTGGTGCTGGCGTCGCCGACGGCGAGCGAGTCGGTCAGGTTCTCGCTGGTGCCGCTGCCGTTGCCGATCCAGGAGGCGCCGACGCCGTGCACCTGGGCGGGCAGCGAGACCGGGACGAACCCGATGTTGCCCGAGCCAGTGCCCTTCTTGCCGTTGGCCTTCACGTCGCCGCCGGCCTCGGAGATGGTGTCGGCGGTCGCCGCACCGTGGCCGTTGCCGATCCAGGTGCCACCCACGCCGAACACCTGCGCGGGCACGGAGAGCGGGGCCGAGACGAGGTTCGCGGCGAGGAAGCCGTTGTCGTCGTCGGTGCTGCCGCCGCCACCGGCCTTGACGCGCTTGGTCTCCTCGGCGGTGCCGTAGCCCTGGCCGATCCAGGAGCCGCCGACGCCGAAGATCTCGACCGGGCCCGCCACCGGCACCTGCACCAGGTTGCCGGAGCCCGCGGCGTCGTTGCCGCGCGTGCCGTTGTACTGGCCGGACTGGACGTTCTTCTCCTCGGTCGCGTTGCCCGAGGCGTTGCCGATCCAGGAACCGCCGATGCCGAAGGCCTCGACCGTCGACGCGACCTGGCCGGTCACGGTGTTGGCGGACAGCATCGAGCCGTCGCCGTTGGAGTAGGTGCCCTCACCGGCGGTCGCGCTGGTGGCGTTCTCGTGCCCCTTGGCGTGGGCGTTGCCGATCCAGGTGCCACCGACACCGAACACCTCGACGGGCAGTGCGACCGGCAGGTCGGCGATGTTGCCGGAGCCCGCGGCGTTCTGGCCGCTCGTGCTGGCGAACCCACCGGCCTGCATCTCGGCCTCGGAGCTGGTGTCCTCGGTGACCGAGTTGCCGATCCACGCGGCGGCGGTGCCGGTCACGGAGGCGAGCAGCGCACCCTGCGGGTCGACGATGTTCCCGGACAGGAACGACTCGTCCCCGTCGGTCTGGATGAACGCCGGGATGTTCTTCATGCCCGGCGTGGTGCCGCCGGCGATGGCCTCGGTCTCCGAGCCACCGGAGGCGTCGGCGTCACCGCCCCACGACACGGCGTCGTTCGCGACGCGGACCGGCAGCGCGATCGGCGCGCCGACCACGTTGCCCGCACCGGCGCCCTGGTCGCCGTGCGTGATGATGTAGCCGCCGGACTCGGCCTCGCTCTCCGAGTCGAAGTCCGTCTCGGCGTGCCCGAGGAACCAGCCGAGGGCGTTGCCCGAGACCTGCACCGGCGTGGCGAACTGCGGGCTCACGACGTTGCCCGCGAGGCCGCCGTTGGTGCCGTCGGTCTCGATGGTGCCGGTGGTCGCGGTGCTCTGCTCCGCGCTGCCCGACGTCTTGCCGCTACCGAAGAGGCCGCCGGCGTTGCCGGAGATCTGCACGGGCAGCGCCCAGTCGAGAGCCACCACGTTGCCCGCGAGCCCGCCACCGGCACCGCTGGTGGAGACGTCGGTGTTGTGCGCGTAGGACTGCGAGTGGTCGGAGTCGACCTCCGCGTGGCCCAGCACACCGATCGCGTTGCCGGTGATCTGGATCGGCACGGCGACGTTGCCGACGACCTTGTTCCCCTGGAACGGCTCGGAGCTCTGCTGCGTGGCGGGCGCCACGCGCTCCTGCGCGGGTGCCTTGCTCGCGGACTTCCCGAGGGTCGAGCCAGCCTGGCTCGCCATGCTCGCGGCCTTGTTCAGCGGAGCGGTGGCCGGCGCGGTCGCCTTCGACAGCGGGGCCGTGGCCTTGCCCAGGGGAGCGGCGGCCTTGTTGATCGGGTCGGTGACCGGCTTGGTGCTGATCTCACCCTGGTGGCCGGGCAGGTCGACCTGCTGGCCCGCCACCGCGACGGCGTTGTCGCCGATGTCGACGGGAATGCTGGCGGTCAGGTCGAGGGGACCGGCGGGGGTGTCCGGGTCCACCTTCTCGTTGGCAGAAGCGATGCCGGTGCCCAGCATCAGCAAACCACCGGTGACCAGCGCGGTCTGAATTCCGCGCTTCGCCCAGGTCTGCATGTGAGTGGTTCTCCTTTTCCTTGGTTCCCTTGCGGGGTCTTGGGGGGTGTGCGCGTCACGAGCGCACGGGTGCCCGACGGGCGGCCGGTACGCGAGCGCGTACCAGCGGGAGGAAAAGCGGGGAGAATTCAGCGGACGCGCGCCGACAGCGAGGACGCGGCGGCGGAGTGGCGCGTCGGCCTACCCCGCGGCGAAATCAGTCGGGCGTCACGCCGGGCTGCGAACCCGGCTGGATCGGCAGGTGCCGAACACCGCCGCGAACACAGTTGGTCACGGCGTCGTAGTCGGTCGAAAGGCTGCCGGCGGGAACGCCGAACAGCGGACCGTCGATGTGCAGGCCGCCGACCGAGCCGCCCGAGTGGGACGGCATGGTGATCGGAGCCAGCGGCGACCGCACCGGCGAGGCCGGTGCGGAGCCGTCACGGGGTGCACCGGAACGCTGCGCGTCGGCAGCGGCTTCGGTGTCCGCACCGAGGGACGAGGAAGCGGGGGCGACCGCGTCGCTCACCTTCACCGTGGCGATGGCGGGCTCGGGCGCGTCAGGCCGTTCGGCCGGACCGGCCGCCTTCTCCCGCGGGGCTGCCGGGATGGGCGCGGACTGCGCGGAATCGCCGCCGGCCAGCTCCGGCATCGTGGGCAGGCCGTTCACCAGGTCGGTGGTGCGCGGAGACAGCACGTCCCACACGGCCTCGCCGAACTCGCCGACCTGCCGCGGCGGGGTGAGACCCCGCTCGATGACCTGCCGTGCCTCGTGCGGGCTGCGGGCAACCTGCTCGGCCGCACCGAGCACGTCGTGCACCGGACGCAGCACCGCGGTGTCGCAGAACTGGTTGACCGAGGTGCTCACCTCGTCGGCGACGGCCTGGTCCACGAATCGCGGCGCGCGCCGCTCGGCCGAGCCCTCGGCCCGCTCCTCGCGCTCCACACCGGGCCGGGCCGCCTCGGCGGCGGCACCGCCAACACCGCCCGCGAGTTCGGCGGCACCGGAGACGACGCGTCCCGCGCCCTCGACGGCGGCGTCGGCGACGGGCGTGACATCGACCCCGGTCGACTCCTCGACCACATCGGCCTGGTCCGAGACGGACGCGACCGGCCCGAAGAACGACTCGCCCTCGGCGTGTGCGGCGGAGGCCGTCGCCGTGGACAGCGCCCACGCCGCCGCGGTGCCCGCGAGCGCACCGCCGACCACCAGCAGGGCGCGCATCAGCCAGCGGAGCGCGCGTCCCGCGCTGTCCCGCTGCGTCGCTGCCGTGGTGGCCACAGTTCTCCTGCCGGTACGTGAGTGTTCGATAGGTGAGGGTCGCGCTCGCGACTGCGGATCGTGCTCGGAGAAGCACGCACCGCTCCGGTGCCACAGAGATTGGCAAACCGAGCGGCCCCCGCGCATCTTGGACACGACTTGACTGCACGATCGTGTGAAGAACACTGTGTGTGGGCGAACATGACCCGTCGTGATCGCGGCAGTGCGCCCGTGGTTACCCGTGAGTCCGCGAGATCGTCGCCCCGGCCCGATACTGTGGGCAAGTGAGTCGGAACGAGCCGAAGCTACCGGCGATCTCCCAGGACGCGGACGTCACCAGGTCGGTACCCCTCGGACTGCGCGTCAGCGCCGCGCTGGCGTGGCGCTTCCTCGTGGTGGTCGCGGCCCTGTACGTCATCGGCAGGATGCTCGGCTACCTGTCGATGGTCGCGATCCCGCTGGCCATCGCGCTGCTGCTCGCGGCCCTGCTCGCGCCGGCCGTGCACCGGCTCACCGGCCGTCGGGTGCCGCGCGGCCTCGCCACGAGCCTCGTTCTCGTCGGCGGCCTCGGGGTGGTCGGCGGGCTCCTGACGTTCGTGATCATCCAGTTCACGAACGGCCTGCCCGCGTTGCAGCAGCAGCTGAACGAAAGCCTCAGCCAGATCGAGGACTGGCTGATCTACGGGCCGCTGCACCTCCGGCAGACGCAGATCCAGGACTTCATCAACCAGGCCATCGGCCTGATCCAGGAGAACCAGGCGTCGATCACCTCCAGCGCGCTGACCACCGCGGGCACGGTCGGCGAGATCCTCACCGGCTTCCTGCTGACGCTGTTCATCCTCATCTTCTTCCTGGTCGGCGGCGAGCAGATCTGGACGTTCCTGATGCGCGGTGTCCCCGGCGCCGTGCGCAGCCGGGTCGACACGGCGGGCAGGCGGGGTTTCGCCTCGCTGGTCAGCTACGTCCGCGCGACGGCGGCCGTGGCCGTGGTCGACGCCGTGGGCATCGGCGTGGGGCTGTGGATCGTCGGCGTGCCGCTGGTGATCCCGCTCGCGACGCTGGTGTTCCTCGGCGCCTTCGTGCCGATCATCGGTGCCGTGGTGGCCGGTGCGGTGGCGGTGCTGGTCGCGCTCGTCACCAACGGCTTCGTCACGGCCCTCGTGGTGCTGGCGATCGTGGTGGGCGTGATGCAACTGGAGAGCCACGTGCTGCAGCCGCTGCTGCTGGGCCGCGCGGTGAAGCTGCACCCGCTCGCCGTCATCCTCGCCATCACGGTGGGCCTGGTGGCGGCCGGGATCCCGGGTGCGCTGCTCGCCGTGCCACTGCTGGCCGTCCTCAACGCGGGGATCAAGTCGCTGGTCCACGAGCGTGATCCGGACCCGAAGGCGGTGGACGTCCTCGCCGAGGAGTCCGCCGATCCGACGGTCCCCGAGGAGCCGGAGTCCGAGGATCCGGCGCCAGACAAGGCATGACCGAGCGCGACCCGGCGACCCCGCTGTGGTGGGGGACGATCGTGCTGCGGGTGATCACGCTGCTGTTCGCGGCAGGCGCGGTCCTGGTGCACCGGGACGGCTACGAGCGGGAGTGGCTGGCGTGGACCGCGCTCGGCGTGATGGCGGCCTGGACCGTGGGCACGAGCGTCTGCTACTCGCGGCCCGCGCTGCGCCTCGCGGCGCTGGTGGCGGTGGACGTGCTCCTCACCTGCGGACTGATGCTCACCTCGCCGTTCGTGCTCTCGGCCGGGCAGTACGCCGAGGCCGCTCCGCTGGTCACCACCGTGTGGGCCGCGGTCCCGCCGCTGGCCGCCGGGGCGCGGTTCGGGGCGGTGGGCGGCGTGGTCGCCGGGCTCGTCGTGGCCGTGTCCACCGGCGTGGCCAGGCTCGAGGTCAACCTCGACGTGGCGCGCGACGGGGTGCTGCTCACCGCGAGCGGGCTGCTCATCGGCATCACGGCGACCACAGCGCGACGGTCTCAGGCCACGCTCGCGCGGGCCATGCGCGCGGAGGCGGCCAACGCCGAGCGGGAACGGCTCGCCCGCTCCATCCACGACAGCGTGCTGCAGGTCCTCGCCCGGGTGCGCCGCCGCGGTCACGACCTGGGCGGGGAAGCCGCTGAGCTGGCCCGGCTCGCCGGGGAGCAGGAGATCGCGCTGCGCTCGCTGGTGTCCACGAAGCCGTCGGTGCCGGTCGGCGGCCCGACCGGCACCGCCGACCTGCGTTCCGCGCTGCAGCTGCTCGCGACGTCCCGGGTCCAGGTCTCCGCACCGGCGGGCGATGTCGCGTTGCCGGAGGGAACCGTCGACGAGCTCGTCGCCGTCGCACGGGAGGCGTTGTCCAACGTGGAGCGCCACGCGGGCCCCTCGGCGAAGGCCTGGGTGCTGCTGGAGGATCTCGGGGAGGAGGTCGTGGTGACGATCAGGGACGACGGTCCGGGCATCCCGGCGGGCAGGCTGGCCGCCGCGGAACGGGAGGGGCACCTCGGGGTGGCCCAGTCGATCCGGGGCAGGGTCGCCGAGCTGGGCGGCACCGCGACGCTGGAGACCGCGCCGGGGGCGGGCACCGAGTGGGAGATCAGGGTGCCCCGCGAGAGCCGCTCGGGGAGGCGCCCGTGACGATTTCCGTGATGGTCGTCGACGACCACCCCATCTGGCGCGACGGCGTGGCCCGCGACCTGGGCGAGCACGGCTTCGACGTGCGGGCCACCGCCGCCGACGCGGACGCGGCGATCCGCATCGCCAGGGCCGTCCGCCCCGACGTCGTGCTCATGGACCTCAACCTGGACGGCAGCTCGGGAGTACGCGCCACCCAGTCGATCACCGGCGAGCTGCCGGAGACCCGGGTACTGGTGCTGTCGGCCAGCGGGGAGCACGACGACGTGCTGGAGGCCGTCAAGGCGGGCGCGTCGGGCTACCTGGTGAAGTCCGCCTCGGTCACCGAGCTGGTCGACGCCGTGCGCCGCACGGCAGCGGGCGACCCGGTGTTCACGGCCGGGCTCGCCGGGCTGGTGCTCGGCGAGTACCGGCGCATGGCGTCCGCGCCGGCCGACGACCAGGCTCCCCGGCTCACCGAACGCGAGACCGACGTGCTGCGGCTGGTCGCCAAGGGGCTCACGGCGAGGCAGATCGCCGACCGCCTCGTGATCTCGCACCGCACGGTGGAGAACCACGTGCAGTCCACGTTGCGCAAGCTCCAGCTGCACAACCGCGTGGAGCTGGCGCGCTACGCCATCGAGCATGGACTCGACGACGGGGAGGACCCGGACGGTGGGTGAGACCCGGGGATCGTTCGGGGTTTTTCCCGGATCCGCCGCGGTTCCACCGGCCCTAGCATCGTCGCCGTGGACGAGAAGGGCGAGCCGGACGGTCAGCCGGTAGCGGACGAGCGGCAGCGCATGCGCAACCTCCGGGTGTCGGACCAGGAGCGGGAGCACGTCGTCGAGTTGCTGCAGAAGGCCATCGGCCGGGGGATGATCGACCTCGACGAGTTCACCGAGCGAACGGACATCGCGCTCGCGGCCCGCACCAGAGGTGAGCTCAACGAGGTGTTGGTCGACCTGCCCGGCCTCGTACACCGCGACGCCGTGTACCCGGCCGCACCGGGCCCGCCCGGGCCGGGTGATCCCGTGCCGACCGGCAACCGGCTCGAGCTGAAGGCCCACGGCTCGCAGCTGGTGCGCAAGGGCCGCTGGTACGCGCCGCCGGAGATCGTCGTCCGCAACAAGTACGGCGAGACCCGGCTGGACTTCACCGAGGCCGAGCTCGCCGCTCCGGTCGTGCACGTCGAGCTCGACACCAAGTGGGGGTCGGTCACCGTGAAGATCCCGGAACACGCCGTGATCGACACGAACGGGATCACCGAGGTCAAGTGGGGCACCCTTGACGACAAGACGAACTCGAACGGCAGGCCGGGCACACCGAGGTTCGTGCTGACCGGCCGGGTGCACGGCGGTTCCCTGACGATCAAGTACCCGCGCCGGGGCCTGTTCGCCTGAGGCTCAGGCTTCCCGCGCGGCCACCCTGGCTTGCGCGGCGGTGGGTGCGGCCAGCGCCGCCCGCGCGGCACGCTCGCAGTCGGCCAGCGTCGCCGTCGCGAGGCTCGCCCCGACCGCGCGCACGGAGGCGGCGTTCATCGAGAGACTCGTGATGCCCAGACCGGCGAGCACCTTGGCCAGCAGGGGATCGGCCGCGGCCTCGCCGCACACGCCCGCGGGCTTGCCCGTCTCTCTCGCCGCGTCGCCGACCAGACCGATCAGCCGGAGCAACCCGGGTTGCCACGGGTCGTTGAGGGTGGCCACCGCGCCGAGCTGGCGGTCGGCGGCGAAGGTGTACTGGGCGAGGTCGTTGGTGCCGATGGAGACGAAGTCGACCGCATCGAGCACCTCCCGCGCCGTCAGTGCCGCCGCGGGCACCTCGATCATCACTCCGGCTCTGGCGATCCCGGCCGCGCGCACCCGCTCGGCGAACCAGCCGGCCTCCTCCGCGGTCGCGACCATGGGTGCCATCACCGAGACGTCCGCACCGGAGTCCGCCGCGGCTCCCGCGATGGCCTCCAGCTGGCGGTCCAGCAGGTCGGGCCGGTCGAAGGCCACCCGGACACCGCGGACGCCGAGCGCGGGGTTCGGTTCGGTCTCCTGCGCGAGGAAGGCGAGCGGCTTGTCGGCGCCCGCGTCGAGCGTGCGCACGATGACCGGCTTGCCGCGGAACGGCTCCAGCACCGCCGTGTACGCCTTGCGCTGCTCGGCGATGGTGGGCTCGTCGGCCGCGTCGAGATAGCAGAACTCCGTGCGGAACAGCCCGACGCCCTCGGCCCCGGTGTCCGCGGCGGCGTGTGCGTCGGCGGGCGCGCCGACGTTGCCGAGCACCTTCACGCGGTGCCCGTCGGATGTGCGCCCGGTGCCGTCCCACTCGATCGGCCCGCCACTGGCGGCGACCACGGGCGGAGCGCTCGGGTCGACAGCCTCGATGACCCCGGTGTCCCCGTCCACCGCGAGCGCCCGCGCGTCGTTGGCGAGCAGCCCGCGCACGGCCACGACCGCCGGGATGCCGAGCGAGCGGGCGAGGATGGCCGTGTGGCTGGTGGGCCCGCCCTCCTCGGTGGCGAGTGCGAGCACGAGCGCCGGATCGAGGCCCGCGGTGTCGGCGGGTGCGAGATCCCTGGCGACGAGCACGCTCGGCTGGTCCAGCTCGGGCACGCCGGGCGGTTCGATACCCAGTAGCTGGGCGATGATCCGGTCGCGGACGTCCTCGATGTCCCGGACCCGCTCGGCCATGTACCCGCCCGCGCTGGCGAGCGCGTGGGTGAAGTTGGCCGCGGCCTCGTAGACGGCCCGCGCGGCGGGGATGTTCTGCGCGGTCACGAGCTGCTCGGCCTGGCTGACCAGCGCCGGGTCACCGGCCATGGCGGCGGTGGTGGACAGGATCGTCGCCGCGTCCCCACTGGCCGCCGCGGCCTTCGCCTCCAGCCGGGCCACCACGGCCTGCGCGGCGGGCGCGATACGGGCGGCCTCCTCGTGCAGGTCGTCGGGCGGCGGGGTGCTGGCGGGCTCGCCGAGCGGTTCGGTGACGCGGACGACCGGGCCGCTCGCCCGGCCCGGGCTCACGGGCACTCCGGACAGCTGGACGTCAGACATGGTCTAGACCATAGCGGTTCATGATCCTCCAAGGGCAGCTCGCGCTGCCACCCTAACCAAGTTCGTCGGCGGTGGGGTAGGACGGCTGCGCCCCGGTCCGCGTCACCGAGACGGCGGCGACCTGGGCGGCCGTGCGGGCCGCCGCCGCGAGACCGGCTCCCCCGGCCAGGGCGTGGGCGAGCGCCCCGGCGAACGCGTCCCCGGCGCCCGTCGTGTCGACCACCTTGACCCGTGGCGACGGAACCTCGGTCGTCCCGTCCCGGGTCACCACGACGGCTCCGTGCGCGCCCCGCGTGACGACGGCCGAGCGGGGGCCGAGCTCGAGCAGCCGCGCGGGGTCGGCGGCGTCCTCGCCGAGCAGCCAGGCCGCCTCGTGCTCGTTGACCAGCAGCACGTCGAGCACGGCGAGGGCCTCGGCGGCGAGCTCCGCGACGGGGGACAGGTTCAGCACCGTCCGCACCCCTGCGGCGGCGGCCGAGACGAGCACGTGCTCCACGGTCGGCAGCGGGATCTCCATCGACGCGACGAGCACCCGGACGCCCGCGAACCCACCCGTGACACCAGCGACGTCGTCGATGTCGGCGGGTGCCAGCGCGTGGTTGGCTCCCGGCGAGACCAGGATCGAGTTCTCCCCGTCCGGCGTGACGGTGATGTAGGCGGCTCCGGTCGGCCGGTCGACCGTCCGCACCAGGTCCGTCCGCACGCCGGACTCGCGCAGCGATTCCAGCAGCAGCTTGCCGTGCCCGTCGGCACCGACCGCGCCCACCAACGCGACGTCCGCGCCGAGCCGCGCCGCCGCGACGGCGGTGTTGGCGCCCTTGCCGCCGGGCAGGATGCGGGTGTCGCCACCGAGGACGGTCTCCCCGCCACCGGGGCGCCGGTCCGCCGGGACGACGAGGTCGGCATTGGCCGAGCCGACCACGAGCACCTGTGCGGTCATGTGGCCGAGACTGCCAGAAACCACCCGGTCAGCGGTGCGCCGGGAACAGACATGAAGGATTTTGTAACTTTCCGCCCGCGCGATGCGACAATCAGGTGAGGTCCACCGAGACTCACCCTTTCGGGTGAGTTCCACATCGGGGCGTCATCGCCGCGATCTCGGCGGGCTCTCCTCAGCACCGCCGCGTTCGCGCGGGGGTGTTGTTCGGCCCCGGTCCCCAGGGCTGCTGGCCGGACATCGGGTCGCCGGCACCGGTCACGTAGCCCCCCGAGTGATCGGTGCCGGCGGCGCCCGGACGTTTCCCCGGCCGGGCTGCCGCGCGCCACCCCGGTCCGCGGAAGGGCTCATACACTTCCGGGATCGGAGATCATCGGCAGCTCGGGCGGGGTACGTCATGAACAAGGCCATACGGCGGGGCCGCGAGGCCACGGGACAGGACATCCGGCAGACGGCCCGCGCGCTTCTCGTGCGGCACGGCCCCGAGGCCGTCACCCTCCGCGCCATCGCCCGCGAGCTCGGGATCACCGCGCCCGCGCTGTACCGCTACTACGGCTCTCGCGACGACCTGATCGAGCAGCTGCGCCGCGACGTGGTGGCCGACCTCGGCACCGAACTGGCCGCCGAGCCCGCCGCGGAGGGCGCGCTGCGGCTGTTCGAGATCTGCAAGGGCTTCCGGCGCTGGGCGCTCACCCACACCCAGGAGTTCACGCTCGTGTTCGCCTCGCCCACCGGCGAGGTCGGCTCCGCCGAGGGCAGTGTGACCACGCTGAAGCAGGCCTCCGAACCGTTCGGCAGGCTGTTCCTCACCGCGGCCGGGCAGGTGCTCGCCACGCACGAGGTGGCCACGCCGCCGGACGAGGTCGTGCCGCCCGAGCTGCAGGACGACCTCGCGGCGTACCGCGACGCCCTCGTCGCCGCCGTCGCCGAATCCGGGCTCGACATGCCCACCGATCGGCTCACGCTCGGCACGACGTACCTCATGATCCAGTTCTGGGCCCGCATCTACGGGCACGTCACGCTCGAGGTGTTCGGCAACTACCCGATCACCGTGCAGAAGCCGGACGCGCTGTTCGACGCGCTGCTGGCCGACCTCGCCAGGGAGATCGGGCTCAGCCTCAGCGCACCACGTTGACCAGGCGGCCCGGCACGACGATGACCTTCCGCGGCTCCGCGCCGTCCAGCAGCGCGGCGATCTTGGCATCCGCCAGCGCCGCGGCCCGCACGTCGTCCTGCCCGGCGTCGGCCGCCACCGTCACCCGCGACCGGACCTTGCCGTTGACCTGGATCGGGTACTCGACCGTCTCGTCGACCAGCCACTTCTCGTCCGGCACCGGGAACGGACCGTGCACCAGGGAGTCCGGGTGGCCCAGCCGCTGCCACAGCTCCTCGGCGATGTGCGGGCACATCGGGGCGAGCATCAGCACCAGCGGCTCGGCCAGCTCCCTCGGTGTGGCCTCCGCCGAGCCGTAGGTTTTGGTGACGTAGTTGTTCAGCTCGATCAGCTTCGCGCCGGCGGTGTTGAACCGCAGCTCCGCGTAGTCCTCCCGCACCCCGGCGACGGTCTTGTGCAGCTGCCTGCGGTCGTCGTCGGTCAGCTCGATGTCGGCGACCCTTACCGCGCCGGTGGCCTCGTCCACGACGAGCCGCCACAGCCGCTGCAGGAACCGCTGCGACCCGACGACGTCCTTCGTGGCCCACGGGCGGGAGTCGTCCAGCGGGCCCATGGACATCTCGTAGAACCGGAAGGTGTCGGCACCGTAGTTCTCGGACATCTCGTCCGGGGTGACGACGTTCTTCAGGCTCTTGCCCATCTTCCCGTACTCCTGGGTGACCTCTTCGCCCTGGTAGAAGTACTTGCCGTCGCGCTCCTCCACGTCCTCGGCCGGCACGTAGACGCCGCGCGAGTCGGTGTAGGCGAACGCCTGGATGTAGCCCTGGTTGTAGAGCCTGCGGTACGGCTCCGCCGAGGAGACGTGCCCCAGGTCGTACAGGACCTTGTGCCAGAACCGCGAGTACAGCAGGTGCAGCACGGCGTGCTCGACGCCGCCGACATAGAGGTCCAGCCCACCGGGGTCGTTGACGCCGTGCTCGGCGGGGCGCGGCCCCATCCAGTACCGCTCGTTCTCCGGGTCGACGAAGCGCTCGGCGTTGTCCGGGTCGATGTAGCGCAGCTGGTACCAGCACGAACCGGCCCACTGCGGCATGACATTGGTGTCGCGCCGGTACTTCTTCGGCCCGTCGCCCAGGTCCAGTGTGACCTCGACCCAGTCGGTGGCCTTGGCCAGCGGCGGCTGCGGCTCCGAGTCGGCGTCGTCCGGGTCGAACGTCGTGGGCGCGTACTCGGGAACGTCGGGCAGCTCGACCGGCAGGTGCTCCTCGGGCAGCGCGATCGGCAGGTCGTTCTCGTCGTAGACGATCGGGAACGGCTCACCCCAGTAGCGCTGCCGGGCGAACAGCCAGTCGCGCAGCTTGTACTGCACGGTGCCCTCGCCGTGGCCCTTCTCCTCCAGCCACGCGATGATCGCCTTCTTGGCGTCCTCGACGCCCATGCCGTTCAGGCTGAGGTCCTCGTTGGACGAGTTGATCGCCGGCCCCTCGCCGGTGAACGCCGCACCCTCGAAGTCCTCACCCGGGTCGACGGTGCGGACGATGCGCAGGCCGAACTTGGTCGCGAAGTCCCAGTCCCGCTGGTCCTGCGCGGGCACCGCCATGATCGCGCCGGTGCCGTAGCCCATCAGCACGTAGTCGGCGATGAACACGGGAATCTGTTCGCCGTTGACCGGGTTGGTGGCGAACGCACCGGTGAAGACGCCGCTCTTGTCCCTGCTCTCCTGGCGGTCGAGCTCGGACTTGCGGGCCGCCTCCGCCCGGTAGCTCTTCACCGCCTCCGCGGGCGTCGCCGCGCCCCCGGTCCAACGCTCGTCGGTGCCCTCCGGCCACTCCGCCGCGGTGAGCCGGTCGACCAGCGGGTGCTCGGGCGCCAGCACCATGTAGGTGGCTCCGAACAGCGTGTCCGGCCGGGTGGTGAAGACCTCGATCGTCTCCCCGTCCGCACGGAAGCGCACGTTCGCGCCGCGCGAGCGACCGATCCAGTTGCGCTGCATCGTCTTGACCTTCTCGGGCCAGTCCAGCAGGTCCAGATCGTCCAGCAGGCGGTCGGCGTAGGCGGTGATCCGCATCATCCACTGGCGCAGGTTCTTGCGAAACACCGGGAAGTTGCCACGCTCGGTCAGTCCCTCGGCGGTGACCTCCTCGTTGGCGACCACGGTGCCGAGGCCGGGCGCCCAGTTCACCGGCGCCTCGGAGATGTAGACCAGCCGGTGGGAGTCGATGACGCGGCGCTGCTCGACCCCGGACAGCTCGGCCCACGGGCGGCCGTCCGGCGTCTCCCGCTCGCCTTCGGCGAACTCGCGCTCCAGTTCCGCGATGGGCCTCGCCCTGTCCTGCTTCTCGTCATAGAACGAGTTGAAGATCTGCAGGAAGATCCACTGCGTCCAGCGGTAGTACTCGACGTCCGTGGTGGCGATCCGCCGCCGCTCGTCGTGGCCGAGGCCCAGCCTGCGGATCTGGCTCAGGTACCGCTCGATGTTGGCCTCGGTCGTGGTGCGCGGGTGCGTTCCGGTCTGCGCGGCGTACTGCTCGGCGGGCAGGCCGAAGGCGTCGAAGCCCATCGTGTGCAGCACGTTGCGGCCGGTCATCCGGTGGTACCTGGCGAAGACGTCGGTGCCGATGAAGCCCAGTGGGTGCCCGACGTGCAGGCCCGATCCGGACGGGTACGGGAACATGTCCTGGACGAACAGCTTGTCCGAGGGAATCGGCGTGTCCTCGGCGAGCGGGCCCTTCGGGTTGGGCGCGTGGTAGGTCCCGTGGTCGGCCCAGTAGTCCTGCCACCGCCGCTCGATCCGGCCGGCCAGCTCCGCCGTGTAGCGGTGCGCCGGAGCCTGCTCGGTGCCGTCTGTCATCGCCGATCCTCCCGTGTACCTGCCTGCCCCAGAAAGAACGCAACCCCCCAGCCCGAAGGCGTGAGGGGTTCGCCGCGCTGCCGGACCTGGTCAGCGCGGCCGGATAAGGAGCAGGCTGGTCGTTCTCATCGCCCTCATGGTAGCCGCCCCGACCACGGCGTTTTCGGACAGCCCGTATTCTGGCTCTCGTGTTCGTGGTCGCGTTGCTTCCGATGGTGCTCGGTGTCCTGGTCGGCTGGGGTGGTTACCTCGGCCTGCGCGAGAAGCTCCCGCGCGACCGCGGCACGGGCCTGCGCACCCCGTCCACTCTCCGCAGCGACGAGGCGTTCCGCGTGGCCAACCGGGTCGCCGGACTGCCGACGGTCGTCGCGGGCACGATCGGCGTTCTCAGCGGCGCCGCGGCGCTGGCGATGCCGTCCACCCCGGGCATGGTCACCGCCGTGGTGATCGGCGTGGTCGCGATGTTCGGCCTCGTCGCGGGTGGCGGCGCACTCGGACACCGGGCCGCGAACGCGGTGCCCGCGCCGGCGCCCGCCGAACCCGCGGGCTGCTCCGGATGCGCGTGCGGTGGCTGCGGCGCGTCGTGAGCGCCGGTCAGTACCGCTAGTTCCGCTGCAGGTCGCCCGGGTGCGTGGCGAGCAGCGCGGTCGGCAGGCCCTGCCTGCGCAGTACCTGACCCCACAGATCCCGCGCCGGGGTGGCGAGCACGTCGCTCGGCAGCGCGGGCACGATCAGCCAGTCCCCCCGGTCGATCTCCCCGGCCAGCTGCCCGGAGTCCCAGCCCGCGTACCCGGCGAACACCCGAAGGCCACGCACCTTCGGCACCAGCGCGTCCGGATCGGCGTCCAGATCGACCAGCGCGACCGGACCGCGGACGGCGATCACCCCCGGCACGCTCGCCGCGGTCTCGCCGGTCCGCAGTGCCGCGAGGCACAGCGCCGTCTTCTTCTCCACCGGGCCACCGACGAACACGGCCTGCGGCTCGACGACGTGGTCGCCCCAGCTGGGCAGCACCTCGTCGACGGGCACCTCACTGGGCCGGTTGAGCACCACACCGAGCGTGCCCTCCTCGCGATGGTCGATCACGAAGACGACGGTCCGGCGAAAGTTCGGGTCGAACATCGTGGGGGCAGCGACCAGGAGTGTTCCCGGTTCAACCTCGGCGTCCGCTCGCACCCGTCCATGATCCCACTCGCGTTGACGCGGTAAGTCACCGTCCGGGAACAACTGGTCGCCCCCGGCCGTTGGACCGGGTGCCGGCGCACTCCGTGTCCCCCGGGCCCACTTGAGAAGAGCCCTTGTGGAATACCGTTCGGCAGGAGCCACACTGCGCCGTATCGCCGAGAGGCGACCGAGTGCGCCGGCCCTTTCACTTCTCGTGTTCGCCACCGAATCCCCGTAGGCTGACAGACCGTGGCAGCAGGCACGGAGACATCCTTCCGCCGGCGCGCCGCTCCCCGGGCCCTGCTGGCCCTTCCCGCCTACCGCAGGTTGCTCTACCAGCGGTTCTCGACCCAGTGGGGTGACGGTGCGTTCCAGGCCGGGCTCGCCGGTGCGGTCCTGTTCAATCCCGAGCGGGCCGCCGACGCGCTGACGATCGCCGCCGGGTTCGCCGCACTGCTGCTGCCGTACTCCCTCGTCGGGCCGTTCGCGGGCGCGCTGCTCGACCGCTGGGACCGCAGGCGGGTCCTCGTCGTCGCGAACCTGCTGAAGGCCGGTTGCGTCGGCGCCGCGGCGGTGGCCGTCGGGCTCGGTGTGGCAGGCCCGCCGCTGTTCGTGCTCGCGCTGCTGGTCATGGGTCTCGCCCGGTTCGCGGGCGCCGGTGTCTCGGCGGCGCTGCCGCACGTGGTGCCCCGGGAGCGGATCGTGACCGCCAACGCGCTGGCCACCACGGTCGGCGCCATGATCGCCGTGCTCGGCGGGGCCTGCGCCATCGGCCTGCGGGCGGTGTTCGGCAGGGGCGACACCGGATCCGCATGGACGACCTCGGTCGCGATGGTGGGGGCGCTGCTCGGCGCACTGTTCGCCGCCCGGTTCGCCAGGGGCGTCCTCGGCCCGGACCGGGTCGAGGAACCCACCCGTGCGGTGGTCGCCGTCGCGGCCGGTCTGGTCGCGGGTGCCCGCGCGGCCGCGCGGACGCCGAGCGTCCGTTCCGGGCTCGTCGCGCTGCTGGCCCACCGCGCCGCGTTCGGGATCTCCCTGCTGCTGTCCGTGCTGCTCATGCGGTACTCCTTCACGAACATGGGTCCGCTGCGGGCCGGGTTGCCCGGACTCGGCCAGCTCGCGCTCATGGGCGGCGCGGGCATCCTCCTCGCCGGCCTGCTCACGCCGCGCCTGGTCGCCCGGTTCGGGCGCAGGCGCGCGATGGCCGGCAGCCTGCTCGCCGCCGCCGTCGCGCAGGCGGGACTCGGGCTGCCCATGACGCTGCCGACGGTGCTGCTGGCCGCCTTCGCCGTCACCTCGGCGGGGCAGGTGCTGAAGCTGTCGGTGGACGCCTCGATCCAGCGGGATGTCGGCGACGAGTCGAGGGGCCGGGTGTTCGCGCTCTACGACACCCTGTTCAACGTCGTGCAGGTGGCGGCGGTGTCGTTCGCGGCGATCCTGGCCCCGCTCGACGGGCGCTCACCGACGCTGTTGCTGGTGGCGATCGCGCTCTACCTCGCCGGTATCGCCGGATATCTCGCCGCCACCCGTTAGGGTGAAACACCGTGACCATGGCAGGTAGCACGGCGACGGCGACCGTCACCTCCCCGGACGGGCTCGTCCACGCCACCGTCGACTCCACCGGAACCCTGACCGGGCTCGAGTTCGCGCCGACCGCCTTCGAGCGCACCGACCCGGCGACCCTCGCCAGGACCGTCCTCGACACCGTCCGCGAAGGTGGCAAGCAGGCCGCGCGCAGGCTCGAGGCCGCCGCTCCGCCGGTTCCGCCGAGGCCGACACCGAAGCGCGCCCGGCACGCCCGCCAGGTTTAATTGGCGTGAAATGACTGGGGAACACCGGACCGAGGGGGGAACGGCGTGCGCTACCGGGTCGAGGTGGCCGATCGCCCAGACGCGCTGTACGCGCTGTGGAACGGCCGGATCTTCCGTGCCCAGCGCTCGACAGCGGACGGAACCGTGCTGCTCAGCGCGTTGCCGGGGGAGGAGCCGCCGGAGGGTGCGGACACCGAGTGGAACGGGGCGCCCGCGCGGGTCGTGCCCGCGGCGGAGGCGGGGGCCACGTTCGCCGTCCACACGTACTGCGTCTACGACGACGAGATCTACCGCGTCGAACCGAGGACAGGCGCCCAAGGGCTGACCCTGCGCTGGGCGGGAACCGACGAGGGCGTCGCCGCGGAGCTGGGACTCTCCGGGCTCAGCACGACGACCGACGACCCGGAGACGCTGACGGCCCTGTGGCAGGAGCGGCACGACTTCGCCGAACCGGGGACCCCGCGCGGAGAGCCGGGCACGGGGGACACCCAGGCGCTGCTGCGAGCGATCGGGCGGACGCTGCTGCAGTTCCTGCCCTCCGGCTGGCAGCGCGTCGGCGCACAGTTCCGGCAGGTCGGCGACTACTCCGAGCTGGAGGTGCGGGCCGTCGCCGAGGACGTGGCGGTGTCGCTGTCCTCGCCGCCGCAGCTGGGCCAGCTGTTCGCCCAACTCCGTTCGGCGATGTACGACGCGGGCAGCGGCACCTGGTTCCAGGGCACCTACACCCTGGACTCCACGGGCGACTTCGACTTCGACTACGACCACGACGCCGAGCCGGACTGGCGGCTGCCCCCGGACGGGCGCACGACGGCGCGCAGCTATTCCGCCGAGCTGGAGTACCACCCCAGGAAGAAGGCGCCCGCGTGGCTCGCGGCGAAGGCCGGGCTGCCGCTCGACGTCGACTTCCGGCACGCGCGGGTCGTCGACAGCCATGCCGAGGGCGAGCCGCCGGTGGTCAACCGGCCCCCGCTGCCGCAGGAGGAGATCCGCGCGGTCCTCGGCTACCTGTACCGCGCACCGGTCGTGCTGGCCAGGCCGGGAACGTTGCCGGACATCTTCGCCGCCGGTGGGCAGGCGGACACGCCGGACGCCTTCCACACCGACGGCACCTGGATCTGGCCCGCCGCCGTACCGCACTACCTGCGCAAGTACGGCGTTCCACCGGAGGCGGGCCTGCTCGACCACATCCGCGAACGCGACTACCGGCCGCCCTACGTCGGCGCGCTGCTGCGGGCCACGGCGGAGGCCGACCTGCTCGGCAGGCCGTACCCGCCGCGGACCCCGGACGAGCTCGGCGAGCCGGACCAGGTGACGCGCGTGGACCGGGGCGGCGAGCCGACGCGGTCGCTGCGGGCCTCCGAGGTGCTCGCGGTGCTGCGGAAACGGCTCGCCGAGCACGGCGTCGCGCCGAGCGCCTACCGGATCGGCGAGGCCGGGGACGACCAGCACGGCGGCGATGCCGCGTGGAGCCTGCGCCGCACCGGCCGGGGCTGGGAGGTCGCCGGGCACGAGGGCGGCAGGCCCACCGAGCCGAGGTACTTCGACCGGGTCGCCGACGCCGCGCACGCGCTGCTCGGCGCGCTGCTGCTGTTCCCCGGCCGGGCCCGCGAAGGGGTGCCTGGGGACGCGGAGGCACCCGAGCCGGTGCAGCACGCGACCGACTGGCCGATCCTGCCGCTGCGCGGGGAGCCACCGCTCGGCTTCTACCGGGGCAAGCGGATGGTCGAGCTGCCTGCCGGGACGACCGTGCTCCGGTTCGGCACCGACGCGGGCAACCTGGTGCACCCGGAGGGCACCCGGTTCCCGGAGACATCGCTGACCTTCGACCGCGAGCACGACCGGCACACGTACGTGCTGCGGCGCCCGCTGCACGTGCTGACCGGCGTCACGATACCGTGGCGCGACCTGCCCGGCGGCGCGGTGGCGTACCTGTTGCCGAGGGCCGTGGGGCAGCACGTCGAGAGCGGGGCGCTCGAACGCGTCGGCTGACGCGCCGGCCCGGTCAGTCCTTGGGCACCCACAGCGTGACCCGGGTGCCGCCGCCGGGGGAGGAGTCCACCGTCGCGGTGCCGCCGACCTCGGTGAGGCGGGCCACGATGGACTCGCTGATGCCGAATCCCGGCGGCCGGTCCTCCGGGCTGAACCCGGCGCCGTGGTCGCGGATGGTGGTGGCGATGCCACCGTCGCGTTCCTCGGTGCGCACCAGCACCCTGTCGGTGCCCGCGTGCTTGAGGGTGTTCCGCATCGCCTCGCGCACGGCGTCGCGGACCGCGAGCTGCCGCACCTCCGGCAGGGTCTCGTCGTCGAGCTCGCCGAGCACCAGCTGGGCCCGCAGCCCGTCGCGGGCCATCTCGGCGGCGAGCGAACCCAGCTTCTCCGCCAGCGGCCCGCTCTCCCCGCCGGAGTCCGACTCGAGGTACCGGCGCAGCGCGGTGGCCTCCGCCCGTGCCATCCGCCGCAGCCGCTCGGCGTCGCCGCTGCCGGGCAGCGCCATCGCCTCCAGCGTCTGCAGGACGGTGTCGTGCAGCCGCCGGTGCTGCACAGCACGCTCGGCGAGCCTGCCGGTACGAATGCCGTAGGCCAGCGCGAGCCGCGTGCCCAGGCCGACCAGTACGAGCGCGCCGACGGCGGTGAGCAGGACACCGAGCAGCCTGCCGAGCCCGGCGAACGCCGCCTGCACGTCCACCCGGCCCGTGCCCAGCCAGTCCATGGCCAGGTGCAGCGGCACGGTGGCGAGGGCGAGGGCGGCGCCGTAGCCCACGCCGAGCGCGAGCGTCAGCAACGCGACCGTGCCGAGCAGGTACCTCACGGCCACCTCGCCGGCGGGGGCGAGGCCGCTCTCCGGCACACTCGCCGCGACCACGAGGTTCGCTCCGATCGCGAACGTGACGTCGAGCGTCAGCAGGCGGGTGGCGACGGTCGGGGAGAAGGGGGCGCCGCGCACCAGCCAGCCCAGCTCGAACAGGCTCAGCGCGACCGCGCAGGCCACCACCAGGCTCACCGGCAGCAGCCCGGGAGCACCGCTGCCCGCGAACACGGCGAACGCGGCGGGCACGGCGAGCAGCCGGTACACGATCGGGATCAGGGCGACGAACCGGGCGGCCCGCAGCAGCAACCCGTCCCTGGCCGCGGCGTCGACCGGGCCCGCGACCCGGCGCAGCGCGGGCAGCGCGGGCGCCCTCGGGTCGGCGACCTCGTCGGACAGCTCGCTTGTCGCGCTCGCCAGCACCGGTGCCCCGCCGCGCAGCAGCGCGGACAGGAAGCTCCGCCGCCGAGCCATCGCGCCTCCCGCGCCCGCCACGCCTGACACTGTCACCGTTCGCCGGTGCCAGTATGAGTCACGAGGGCGGCTCGATCCCCTGTTCGGCGGCCCATTTCCGGAGCTCGGCCACCGCCTCGTCGTACTCCAGCGGCCCGCGGTCGAGCCGCAGGTCCTTCAGGTGCTTCCACGCCTTGCCCACGAGCGGGCCCGGCGGGATGCCGAGCAGCCGCATGATCTCGTTGCCGTCGAGGTCGGGCCGCACCTTCGCCAGGTCCTCCTCGGCGGCGATGCGAGCGATCCGCTCCTCGAGGTCGTCGTAGCTGCGCTGCAGCGCGGCCGCCTTGCGCTTGTTCCGCGTCGTGCAGTCCGCCCGCACGAGCTTGTGCAGCCTCGGCAGCAGGTCGCCCGCGTCGGTGACATAGCGGCGCACGGCCGAGTCGGTCCACTCGCCTTTTCCGTAGCCGTGGAACCGCAGGTGCAGGAACACCAGTTGCGACACGTCCTGCACCACGTCCTTCGAGTACCGCAGCGCGCGCAAACGCTTGCGCGCCATCTTGGCCCCGACGACCTCGTGGTGGTGGAAGCTCACCCCGCCGCCCGGCTCGAACTTCCGCGTCGCGGGCTTGCCGATGTCGTGCAGCAACGCGGCCAGCCGGAGCACCAGATCGGGTCCGGACGTGGGCTCGTGCCGCGTCTCCAGCTCGATCGCCTGCTCCAGCACCTTCAGCGAGTGCTGGTAGACGTCCTTGTGCTGGTGGTGTTCGTCGATCGCCAGCCGCATGCCGGGCACCTCGGGCAGCACGTGATCGGCGAGCCCGGAGTCGACCATCAGCTCGATCCCGTGCCGCGGCTGCGCACCGGTGATGAGCTTCGACAGCTCGGCCTGCACGCGCTCGGCGGTGATCCTGGTGATCTCACCCGCCATCTCGGTCATCGCGGAGACCACGCGGGGCGCGGGCTCGAACCCGAGCTGGGAGACGAACCGAGCGGCGCGGAGCATGCGCAGCGGATCGTCGGCGAACGACTCCTGTGGCGGCGCGGGCGTGTCCAGCTCCCGGCGCGCCAGCGCTCCCATCCCATCGTGCGGGTCGACGAACGTCTTCGTCGACAACTCGATCGCCATCGCGTTGACCGTGAAGTCGCGGCGGTGCAGATCTCCCTCGATCGTGTCCCCGAACGAGACCTCGGGATTGCGGGTGACCCGGTCGTAGGTGTCCGCGCGGAACGTGGTGATCTCCAGCGTCATGCCGTTCTTGGCGGCGCCGACCGTGCCGAACGCGATCCCCGTGTCCCACACCGCGTCGGCCCAGCCGGTCAGGATGCGCTGCACCCGGTCCGGCCGGGCGTCGGTGGTGAAGTCGAGGTCGCCGGACAACCTGCCGAGCAGCGCGTCGCGCACGCTGCCGCCCACCAGGTAGAGCCGGTGCCCGGCCTGCTCGAACCGCTTGGCCAGCTCGTCGGCGACCGGCGAGACGCGCATGAGCTCGGCCACGGCGTTGCGCTTGGCGGTGAGTGGATTCACCGGAATCCCACCCCCGGAGCGGTGCACTTACTACACAGGTGGATCAACACGGACACGAGAAGCCAGCGTACCGGTCACGCCGTTTGCTCTAGCATCGCAGCATGCCTGGATCGGCCGGTCGCTCCGGTGGTGCCAAACCGGGACGGCGGTCCCGGCGCCGCCGCGGCAGGAGGCTGACCACGGTGGACGAGACGTCCGCCGGCGGCTTGGTCGTCGATGCCGCGCGTGCGCACGCGGTACTCATCGGCAGGCTCGACCGGCAGGGCAGACTGCTCTGGTCGCTGCCCAAGGGCCACATCGAGGACGGCGAGACGACGGAGCAGACCGCGGTGCGCGAGGTGAAGGAGGAGACCGGTATTTCCGCGCACGTGCTGCAGCCGCTCGGCACGATCGACTACTGGTTCGTCGCCGAGCGCCGACGGGTGCACAAGACCGTGCACCACTTCCTCCTCGAGGCCAACGGGGGCGAGCTGTCCGACGAGGACGTCGAGGTGACCGAGGTGGCCTGGGTGCCGCTCACCGAGCTGGAGAGCAGGCTGGCCTACGCCGACGAGCGCAAGCTCGTGCGCAAGGCGCGCGACCTGTTCGAGGGAGCCGAAGGGTGAAGACGCTCGGCGCGTTCGCGCTGGCACTGGTGTTCCTCGTGGCGCATGCCCTGTTCGGCGCGCCGGCGCGGGCCGGTGCGCAGCCGCTGGACGAGCAGATGCTCCGGCTGGACATCGACCGCATGACGCCGAGAGTGGTGACCGAGCACGACCAGACCCTGCGGGTCACCGGGTCGGTCAGCAACGTGAGCGACCGCCGGATCTCCGACGTCATCGTGCAGCTGCAGCTCGGCCAGCGGCAGAGCAGTGAGCGGGAACTGCGCGGCGCGATGGCCGAGGCGCCGCCCACCGACACCCCGATCACGGACTGGATCGACCTCGCCGCCGAGCTCGAACCAGGGCAGAGCGCGCGCATCGACATCGCGGTCCCGCTCGCGGACGGGACCTTCCCCGTCGGCGAGCCGGGTGTCCATCCGATGCTCGTCAACGTCAACGGCACGCCCGCCTACGGTGGTCCGGCCCGGCTCGCCGCACTGCACCTGCTCCTGCCGGTGGTCGGCGTACCGGGACAGGGCACCAGGGCGACCCCGCCCGCGCCGACACCGGTCTCGGTGCTGTGGCCGATCACGTCGTCGTCCCCCAAGGTCGTCGCGGCGCCGTACGACGAGCAGATCGTGCTGTCCGACGACCGGCTCGCCGCCGAGCTGCGCCCCGGTGGCCGCCTCGACGCGCTCGTCTCCTCGGCCCTGGCGCGGCGCGACGACCTGGTGTTCGGCTCGCTGTGCTTCGCGATCGACCCGGAGCTGGTCGACACGGTCGAGGCGATGACCTCCGGCTACCAGGTCCACACGCCGTCGGGGACCATCCCCGGCAAGGGCCGCAACGACGCCAAGCGCTGGCTGGCGTCGCTGCGGGACCTGGTCGCGGGACACTGCGTCGTCCAGATTCCCTACGCCGACGCCAGCCTCAGCACGCTGACCAGGCTCCCCGGCAGCGAGGAGCTGACCGACGACGCGCTGACCGGGGCCTCGGTGCTCAGCGTGCTCAAGGTCCAGCCGAGGCAGGGTGTGGTGTGGCCGAGCGGCTCGCTCACCCAGGACGCACTCGGCGCCGCGGCCCGGTCCGGTGCGACCACGATGATCACCGGCCCGCTCCAGGTGCGGACCTCCGCGAACGACGGGGCGAACACCGGCCTCGGTTCCGCTCCGTTCGACATCTCCGGCACCGGGCTGCGCGCGCTGCCGTACGACTCGCTCGTCGCCGCCGGCCTCGCCGGCGAGGGCAACGCCGCGTCGGCCAACCTCACCCCTGCCGACGAGCCCGACGTGGCCGCGCAGAACGGCATCGCCGCCGTGGCCTTCCGGGCCGGTCTCGACGACCAGGACACGGCGGCCCCGGTGCTGGTGGCGCCGCCCCGGCGGTGGGAGATCTCGGCGACGGAGCTCGACACGCTGCTGGACTCACTGACGGCCCTGCGGCTGTCCGGGCTGGTCCAGCCCACCTCGCTGGACGACCTGCTGGCCGGAGAAGCTGCCGGAACCGCCGCGCCGCGGGACATGACGGCGTCCTCGGCGTCCTCGGCGTCCCTGCGGGAACCGGACCAGTCGGTCCTGGACGAACTGGCCGACGTCCAGCGGACGGCCGCCGACCTGGAACAGGCGATGGCGGTCGATCCCACCCGTCAGGTCCAGCCCGCGGCCGTCGTGCAGCCCTTGCACAACGCGGTGCTGCGGGCCACGTCCGCGGCGTGGCGCACCGACGTCGGCACCGCGGCCGCGGTCGCCGCCCCCGCCAGGGAGCAGACCGACGCGCTGACCCACCGCGTCACCGTCGCCACCCCGGAGCAGGCGGTGTCGCTGGCCTCCGACTCGAGCCCGCTGCCGGTCACCCTCAGCAACTCACTTCCGGTGGCCATCACCGTGAAGATCAACCTGGAGAACATCGCCGGGTTGCGTCCAGCCGACATCCCGGACACCCCGCTCGCCGCGGGCAGCCGGGTGACCCGGTACATCCCCGCGGACGCGCTGCGGACGGGCCGGTTCAACATCAACGTGGCGTTGACCACGCCGGGTGGCACGCGGCTGGGGACACCCGCTCAGCTGGAGCTGACGTCGACCGAGTTCGGCCTGTTCACGGTCGTGCTCACGGCCACCGCGGGAGGGGCACTCGTGCTGCTGTCCGGCAGGCGCATCTACCGCAGGGTGCGCGGCGACAGAACCGACAGGTCCTGAGTTTCCGCCGGTCACGGATTACCCTGAATCGACCAAGCTGACCGTCGAGGATTGGGCGCGTGTTGGACAGAGAGCCGGGCCAGCCGCCCGAGCGTGCCGAGAGGCCGCGCCGCTCTGACCGTGTCCCACCGCGCCGTTCCGACCGGCAGCCGCCCCCGGAACGGGCGCCACGCCGGGACGGCCAGCCCAACCAGTACCGCGGCCAGGTCCCGCCCGCGGGCAGGCCGCAGCCGAGGCAGTACCCGCCGCGGCAGGCCGCACCGGGACCGCCCCGGCACCAGCAGCCACCACCACACCAGCCGCCACCACCCGCACAGCCGCCACCAGCATCGCCACCACCTCCGGCACCGCAGGCACAGCAGCAGCCACCTCCGCAGCAGCCGCCCCGGCCACCCGGGCCGGCACCACACCGGGGCAGGCAGCACGACCGCGGTCAGCGGCAGCAGCCCGTCCGCCCGTGGAGCCAGGAGGCGCGGGACGGCGGGAGGCGCAGGCCACCGGAACAGCAGCGGCCCGACGCGACGATGTACATCCCGAGGGAGCGCGGGGTGCCGCCCGGCGTGCGCTGGCCTGCCGCCGACCCGGATGTGCTGCGGCCCTACGACGAGCTCGCCACGCGGATGCTGCCGAGGATCCTCGATGGTCCCCGGCCCGCCGAACCGATCGGCGACCGCCTGCCCGCGGTCCAGCTCGAACCTGCTCCCAAGGAGCGGCCGAAGGCTCCTTCGGTGGCCAAGGCCAGCGGCCGCATGGCCATCGCCACGCTGACGAGCCGGATCACCGGGTTCGCCTGGAAGGTCATGCTGGCGTGGGTGGCGACGCTCGGCGTGCTGTACGACTCGTTCACGGTCGCGAACACGCTGCCGCTCATCATCAACGAGCTGCTGCTCGGCGGCGTGCTGACCAGTGTCGTCGTACCGCTGCTCGTGCGCTCACAGGACGACGAGGACGGTGGCGAGGCGTACACCCAGCGGCTGCTCACCATGGCCGCGACGATCCTCGGCGTGGGCACCGTGGTGTCGACCGCGCTCGCACCGTGGCTGATCGAGCTGCTGATGGAGGAGGGCGGCGGCGGCAACCCGCAGCTGGCGACCTGGTTCGCCTACCTGCTGCTGCCCGGCCTGCTGTTCTACGGCATGTTCGCCGTCCTGTCCGCGGTGCTCAACGCCAAGCAGATCTTCGGTCCCGCGCAGTGGGCGCCCGTGGTGAACAACCTCGTCATCTTCGCCACGATCGCCGCCTTCGCGGTGGCCCCCGGTGACCCGACGGTCATCCCGACGGAGATGAGCGAGCCGAAGGTCCTGGTGCTCGGCATCGGCGTGCTCACCGCGATGGTCGCGCAGGCGCTGTTCCTCATCCCCCCGCTGCGCCGCTCCGGTTTCCGGTTCAAGTGGCGGTGGGGCATCGACGACCGGCTCAAGGAGTTCGGCGGCCTCGCGCTGTGGATCCTCGGCTACGTCGCCGTCAGCCAGGTCGGCATGATCGTGAACACGCGCGTGCTCACCGGCGGCGCCGCGGGTGGTCCCTCGATCTACTCGAACGCGTGGCTGCTGTTTCAGCTGCCCTACGGCGTCATCGGCGTCTCCCTGCTCACCGCCCTCATGCCGAAGATGAGCCGGTCGGCCGCCGACGGCGACTACAAGCGGCTGATCGGTGACCTGTCCTACGGGTCGAGGCTCACCACGCTGATGCTGCTGCCGGTCTCCGCGGTCATGGCCGTGGCGGGCACGTCGATCGGCGTCGCGCTGTTCGCACTGGGCAAGGGCTCCGTCGCCGACGCCGAGCGGCTCGGCCAGTCGCTCGCGATCTCGGCGTTCGGCCTGCTCCCGTACGCGCTGGTGATGCTCCAGATGCGCGTGTTCTACGCGATGAAGGACTCCCGGACCCCCACGCTGATCATGGTCGTGATGACCGCGGTCAAGATCCCGCTGCTGTACCTCGCCGCCGCGGTGCTGCACCCCGTCAACGTCGTGCTCGGCGTGATGATGGTGAACTCGATGGTCTTCGTCGTCGGCGCGGTCCTCGGCCAGGTCTGGCTGTGGGTGAAGCTCGGCAACCTCCGCAGCAAGCGGGTGCTCGGGGTCATCCTGTTCACGGTCGTCGCGAGCGGCCTCGGCGCGCTGGCCGCCACCCTGGTCGGCATGCTCGTGCCCGACTCCATCGGCCCGATCACGCAGGCTTGGATCAAGCTCTTCCTCCAGGGCATCGTCGGCATCGGCGTATCCTTCGGCGTGCTCATCGCCCTCAAGGTCGATGAGCTGGCCCCCGTGACGCGGCGGATCACCCGGTTGCTGCGCAGAGGGTGAGTGGGCGCCGACCGCTTCCGCTCGCCAGGGGCCCGCGTTCACGTACCCTCGACGGGTAGGTGGGACAGGAGCGAGCAGGCAGGGGGTCCGACCCGAGTGGGCATTCGTACACGGGGTGGATCGCTGGCGCCCGGAAGCGTCGTCGGCGACGGCCGGTATCGGCTGCTCGCCCAGTTCGGCATCGACGAGCGCGCCGGGGCGCACCTGTGGCGTGCCCGCGACGGCCAGCTGCGCCGCGACGTGGCGCTGACGATGCTCGTCGGTGACCCCGCCGACGCCGAGGCGGCCCGGCTCGCCCGGCGCACCCTCGAACGCGCGGCGCACGCCGCCAAGTTCGGCCACCCCGGCATCGCCAGGGTGCTCGACGTACTCAGCCTCGGCAGCGGCATCAGCTCCAGCGAGGGACTGCTCGGCATCATCGTCGCCGAGTGGACGAAGGGCACCGACCTGGTCGACCTGGTCGCCGAGCGGCCGGTGGAGCCGGGTGCGGCGGCCCGGATGGTGCAGGCGCTGGCCGAGTCGGTGGAACGTGCGCACCAGTCCGGGCTCGTGCTCGGCCTGGACCACCCGCAGCGGATCCGGTTGACGCCGGACGGCAGGCTGCGGCTCGCGTTCCCCGGTCCGCTGCCGGACGCCACCCTGCGCGACGACGTGAAGGCGCTCGGTGCCGTGCTGTACCTGCTGCTCACCGGCCGCTGGGCGTTGCCGGGCGGGCCACCTGGCATCCGCACGGCGCCGAGGTCGCCGAACGGGAGAGTACTGCCCGCCAGCTCGCTGGAGCCGAACGTCCCCGAGGAGCTGTCCGCACTGGCCGTGCGCACCGTCGAGGATGGGGGCCACGGCGGGATCCGGACGAGTGCGGCGATCCTCAAGGTGCTGGAGGACATCGCCGAGGCCGCCGAGCGCACCCAGCTCATCAACCCGGTCGAGCCCGACCCCGACGGCGGGGTGTGGACCACGAAGAAGCCGGTGAAGGACGCCGCCCGCAGGCGCAAGCTCGCCCTGGGCGTGACCGTGCTGGTCGTCGCGGCGGTCGGCATCCTCGCCTGGCTCGGCATGATGGCGATCAGCTTCTTCCAGGACGACCCCTCGGCCAGCGGGCCCGCCGTCAACCTGGCCGACCCCACGCCCACGCAGCAGCAGCCTCCACCGGGGCAGAACCAGGATCAGCCGAGGTCCCCGGCCCCCGACCCCGCGGCCACCGGCGACCCGGTGCCACCCGCGGAGGTCACCGTCTACAACCCGGAAGGCGAGGGCGACGGGGTCGCGAACGCGGGCCGGGCCGTCGACGGCGACCCCGCCACGATCTGGCGCACGGACCAGTACCGCCAGCAGTTCCCCGCCTTCAAGTCGGGTGTCGGGCTCGTCGCCACGTTCGATCAGCCGATCGACCTGTCGAAGGTGAAGGTGACCGCCGACAGCCCCGGCACCACCGTCGAGATCCGCACCGCCGACTCGCCCGATCCGCAGCTGGACGACACGCGGGTGGTCGCCTCCGGCACGCTCGAGGACATCGAGACCGAGCTCTCCCTCCAGCAACCCGCCTCCACGCAGTACGTGATCGTCTGGATCACGCAGCTCTCCAGCGACGGCGACCAGTACGTGTCCGAGTTCGGCGAGCTGCAGTTCCTGCCGGCCGGATGAGCGGCGCACTGACGCCGTTCTGCGTCGACGTTCCCGAGCACGATCTCGCCGACCTGCGGTCCCGGCTCGCCCGCACCCGCTGGCCCGAACCGGAGACCGTGCCGGACTGGTCGCAGGGCGTGCCCAGGGAGTACCTGCGTGAGCTCTGCCGCTATTGGGCCGAGGAGTACGACTGGCGGGCCACCGAGCGCAGGCTCAACGCGTTTCCGCAGTTCCGCACCGAGATCGACGGGCTTGGTATCCACTTCCTGCACGTGCGCTCCCCGCACGTGGGTGCGATTCCGCTCGTGCTCACCAACGGCTGGCCCGGTTCGGTGGTGGAGTACCTGAAGGTGCTGGGCCCCCTCACCGATCCGCCCGCGTACGGGGGCGACGCCGCCGACGCGTTCGACGTCGTCGTGCCGTCGCTGCCGGGCTACGGGTTCAGCGACAAGCCCGACCGTGCCGGCTGGGGCGTCGAGCGCATCGCCGCCGCCTGGGTCCGGTTGATGAATCGGCTCGGCTACGACCGGTTCGGCGCGGCGGGCAGCGACTGGGGCACGACGATCACCACGTGCATCGGCAAACAGGCTCCGGACCGCGTGGTGGGAATCCACCTCGTGCCGCCACTGGCCGCTCCGGACCCGGCGACGTTCGACGACCTCACCGGCATCGAGCGGGCAGCGCTCGCGGATCTCGACCGGGCCGGCGCCGAGGAGTCGGGCTATGCCGAGCAGCAGCGAACCCGGCCCCAGACGGTCGGCTACGCGCTGACCGACTCCCCGGCCGGCCTCTGCGCGTGGATCGTGGAGAAGTTCCGGGCCTGGACCGACTGCGCAGGCCATCCGGAAAACGCGCTGACCCGCGACGAGATGCTCGACGACGTGACGCTGTACTGGCTCACCGGCACGGCCACGTCCTCGGCGCGGCTGTACTGGGAGAGCTTCCGCTCGGTGTCGGAGACGTTCCAGGGCACGAGCACGGACACGGTCGCCGTGCCCACCGGCTGCTCGATCTACCCGAAGGAGATCCCGCGGATCTCCCGCCGCTGGGCCGCCCGCCGGTTTCCCGACATCCGGAACGAACTGGACCGGGGCGGGCACTTCGCGGCAGCCGAGCAACCCGAGCAGTTCGTCGCGGAGCTCCGAGCGTTCTTCCGGCTGGTGCGCTGACCGACGCTCACCCGGCGTGCGGTCAGGGGTCCCTGCCGGAGGTGCCGCGGTGCTCAGCGCCCAGCGGTGCCCTGTCCCGCGCCTCGGCGACCACGCGCCGCGCCTGGCGCCGGTCGAGCAGCAGCAGGTCCATGACCAGTTCCACGGTGCCCGGGTAGCCCGCCTGCCTGGCGACGCCCTCCCGGTCGATCTCGGCTATCAGCGCGAGCCGCAGGTCCTCGAGGCGGCGAATCGCCAGGTGGTGCTCCAGGATCGAGGTGAGCAGCTCCGCATCACCCGATCCCTCGGTCATTCTCGGATTCATCCCGCCACGGTAGCACCATACTCGAACATGTGTTCGATTCGGCGCGAACGGGTGACTCGCCACAGCGGCTGCCGACACCGGGCGAAACGGAACGTGGCGACTTAGTAATGTCTGCCGGGTGACCGCCGCAGCGCCCACGGATGCCGATCTCATAGCAGCGCATGCAGCGGGCGACCCCCACGCGTTCAACGAGCTGGTCCGGCGCCACCGGGACCGCATGTGGGCCGTCGCCCTGCGCACGCTCCGCGACCCGGAAGAAGCCGCCGACGCCCTGCAGGACGCCTTCATCTCGGCGTTCCGCGCGGCCGCCAACTTCCGCGCGGAATCCCAGGTGACCACGTGGCTGCACCGGATCGTGGTGAACGCCTGCCTCGACCGGGTGCGCAGGCGGCAGGCGCGACCGACCGTGCCGCTGCCCGAGGCCGGGCACAACGAACCGGCCGTGCCACGCGACTCGATGGCCGAACGGGAGACGCGGCTGGTGGTCCAGGAGGCGCTCGACCAGCTGCCCGAGGACCAGCGGATGCCGATCGTGCTGGTGGACGTGGAGGGCTACTCGGTCGCCGAGACCGCCACCATGCTGGGCATCGCGGAGGGGACCGTGAAGAGCAGATGCGCGAGAGGCCGGGCGAAACTCGCCAAAGTTCTCGGACATCTGCGGAACCCGGGCAGCGACGCGGGCGTCCCAACTCACGAAAGCAAACACGGGGAGGGACGATGACGGACGAGAGCAGGGGGCACGGCGGGGTCGTCGGCCCCCCGTGGTCTGTCGACGTGCTCGCCGACCTCCACGCCGGTGTGCTGGACGAACACGAGGCCGCCCGGCTGTGGCCCCAGGTGAACGCCGACCCCGAGGCACGCGCGATCATCGAGGCGCTGGAGGCCACCACCGCGGACCTGTCCGCGTTGCCCAGCGAGCCGGTGCCGCCCATGCCCGCCGAGGTCGCGGCGCGCATCGACCAGGCGCTGGAGCAGGAACGGCAGGCGGGTGCGGGCGCTCCCGTCGTGAGCCTCGACGCCGCCCGCAGGCGGCGCACCCGGCGCCTTGGCTGGGGCGCGGGACTCCTCACCGCCGCCGCGGCCGTGGTGGCCGGTATCGTGCTCGCCCTGCCGGCCGGTGAGGAGGCGGGCACACCCAACGTCGCCGAGCCGACGTCGGCCCCGACCGACGCACCCGCCCTCGCACTGAGCGGGGACAACCTGGGCGCCGCGGTGGGCGAGGTCAGCGGGGTCCGTGACTTCGGCCCGCTGGGCACCCAGGAACGTCTGGACGCGTGCCTGTCCGCGAGCGGTGTCCAGGTGAGCGGGAGGCCCGTCGGAGTCCGCCCGGCCACGATCGACGGCAAGCGGGCCGTGCTGGCGCTCTACCCCACCGGACAGCTCGCGCAGTTCCGGCTCGTCGCCGTGGAACCCGGCTGCGGGCCAGGCGATCCCGGTGTCCTCCGGGACGAGGTGATCGGCCGCAAGAGCGGCTGACGTCTCACGACCTGGGACCGCGGCGGCGTCCGTCACGTCGGGAACACCCGCCCCTACGATCGTGTTGAGCCTGGTACGCAGGCGTTGACGAAGCGGAGGTCACGGGTGGCTGCAGAGGACGTTCGGAACCTGATCATCGTCGGATCGGGTCCCGCCGGGTACACCGCTGCCGTGTACGCGGCCCGCGCCCAGCTCGAACCGCTGGTGTTCGAGGGTTCACAGTTCGGTGGTGCGCTCATGACCACCACCGAGGTCGAGAACTACCCCGGGTTCCGGTCGGGGATCCAGGGACCGGACCTGATGGAGGAGATGCGCGAGCAGGCCAAAGTCTTCGGCGCCGACCTGCGCACCGAGGACGTGGAGCAGGTCGAGCTCGCCGGCCCCGTCAAGTACGTGACCGCCAACGGCAAGCGCTACGCCGCCCGGGCGGTCGTCCTCGCCATGGGCGCCGCGGCGAGGTACCTCAACGTGCCGGGTGAGCAGGAGCTCCTCGGCCGTGGTGTGTCCTCCTGCGCCACCTGCGACGGCTTCTTCTTCCGCGACCAGGACATCGCCGTGGTCGGCGGCGGCGACTCGGCGATGGAGGAGGCGACCTTCCTCACGAAGTTCGCCCGCACGGTGACGATCGTGCACCGCCGCGACGAGTTCCGCGCCTCGAAGATCATGCTGGAGCGCGCGCGAGCCAACGAGAAGATCCGCTGGAAGCTGAACTCCCAGGTCACCGAGGTGCTCGGGGAGGGGAAGGTGTCCGGGCTGAAGCTGCGGGACACCGTGACCGGTGAGGAGTCGACGCTGGACGTCACCGGCTTCTTCGTCGCCATCGGGCACGACCCGCGCAGCGAACTGGTTCGCGGGCAGGTCGAGCTCGACGACGAGGGTTACGTGGTGGCGAGGGGCCGCTCGTCGTACACGAACCTCGACGGTGTCTTCGCCGCGGGCGACCTGGTCGACCGCACCTACCGGCAGGCGATCACGGCCGCGGGCTCCGGCTGCGCCGCCGCGATCGACGCGGAGCGCTGGCTCGCGGAGCACGCCGAGGTCGCCGAGGCCCACGAGGCACCCGAACTGGTGGGCGGCGGCTACGCCCCCCGCGCCAACTGATCCCGTCCCGGAAACCGACAGGAGTAGAAATGTCCGACACCGTCAAGGTGACCGACGCGAGCTTCGCCGACGACGTGCTGACCAGCGACAAGCCGGTGCTCGTCGACTTCTGGGCGACCTGGTGCGGCCCGTGCAAGATGGTCGCCCCCGTGCTGGAGGAGATCGCCTCCGAGCACAAGGACAAGCTGAAGGTCGCGAAGCTCGACATCGACGAGAACCCGAACACGTCGCGTGACTACCAGGTCATGTCCGTGCCCACCCTCATCCTGTTCCAGGGCGGCAAGCCGGTGAAGCAGATCGTGGGCGCGAAGCCGAAGGCGGCCCTGCTGTCCGATCTGGCGGACGTGCTCTGACTCCAGCCGGGCGACCGGCAGGCCCGGAGGTGTGTGGGCGACCGCACCCTCCGGGCCTTTTCGTCGTAGCCCGTCTACCAGGCCGGTAACGCACCGTCCGGCCCTGCGCACCGACGGAAGGGCCACAGGGCACAATAGGGACCGCGGGCCCGGAAGGCCCGAGTTGTTCGGACAGCATCGAGCGCACTTCGGTGCCCGAGGAAGAGCGAGGAGTGCATGCGGGTACTCCGCCGCGGCGACGCCGGACCGGAGGTCGCCGAGATCAGGTCCATGCTGGCGGCGCTGGACCTGCTTCCGAACGGAGACGCCTCCGACGGTAACGGGTTTTTCGACGCGGCGGTGGAACACGCCGTACGCGCCTTCCAGCAACGTCGCGGCCTCATCACCGACGGCATCGTCGGTCCGGCGACCTACCGCGCGCTCCGCGGGTCGAGCTACCACCTCGGCAGCAGACCACTCGCCTACCTCGTGTCCTCGCCGGTGCACGGCGACGACGTCTTCGCCCTCCAGGAGCGGCTCACCGAACTCGGCTACGACGCGGGCCGCCCCGACGGCGGCTTCGGGCCGCAGACCGAAGGCGCGCTGCGCAACTTCCAGCGGGACTACGGACTGGTGGTCGACGGCATCTGCGGGCCGAGCACCGTCCGCGCGCTGCGCCAGCTGTCCCCGAGGGCCCGCGGTGGCCGGCCCGTCTTCCTCCGTGAGCAGGAGCAGGTCCGGCGGGCGGGGCCGAGGTTGCGCGGCAAGCGCATCGTCATCGACCCGGGCCACGGGGGCGCCGACAGCGGCGTGGTGGTCGCCGGCCTGCGGGAGGCCGACATCGCCTGGGACCTCGCCCGGCGGCTCGAAGGCCGGATGAAGGCCACCGGGATGGAGGCCCTGATCTCCCGCGGGCCCACGCACAGCCCCTCGGAGACCGACCGCGCCCGGTTCGCCAACGACGCGGGTGCCGACCTGTTCCTCTCCCTGCACAACGACGGCAACCGCTCGCCGTACGCGCAGGGTGTCGCGAGCTTCCACTTCGGAACCGGCAACGGCACCACCTCCACCGTGGGTGAGCTGCTGGCCGGCTACATCCAGCGGGAGCTGGCGGCCCGGACGGGGATGCTCGACTGCCGCACCCATCCGAAGACGTGGGAGATCTTCACCCGCACGCGCTGCCCCGCGGTCCGGGTCGAGATCGGCTACCTGACCAACCCCGACGACCGGCGCAGGCTGTCCGACCCCGCCTTCCGCGACGTTGTCGCCGAGGGCATCCTCGTCGCGGTCAAACGCCTGTACCTGCTGGGGGAGAACGACCAGCCGACCGGCACCTTCACCTTCGCCGACGTGCTCGCGCACGAGCTCGCCAAGGCCGAGTGACCTCCACAGGCCTGTGGACAACCACTGAGGTTGTGCACAGTTCTGTGGACAACTCATCCACGTCGGTGACGGAAGGCTACGCCCTGGTCACGCTCGGTTCGGCCGTGGTGACGCTGACCTCGCCGAGAAGCTTCTCCAGCGCGGCCTCCACGTCTTCCTTCCACGAGATACCCGACCGCAGCTCCAGTCGCAGGCGCGGCCACCGGGGATGCGGCCGTACGGTCTTGAAACCGACGCTCTGCAGGAAGGCCGCGGGCACCACACAGTGATGCTCCTCGTCGTTCTGCCGCTCCTCGGGCTGGGCGTCGCCGAACGCCTCCACCGCACGCACCCCGCGGCGGGTGAGGTCCTTCGCCACCGCCTGCACGAGGAGCCGTCCCAGACCGCCGCCACGGAACTCCGGCAGCAGGTGGAACGCGGTCAGCAGCACGGCGTCCGCGCTCGGCGGGGACGTGGGGAACGCGTTGGCCCTCGGTACCGCGTTCGGCGGCGCGTACAGCACGAACCCGACCGGCAGGTCGCCGCTGTGGATGATGCGGCCGCACGAGCCCCATTCGAGCAGCACGGCCGAGACCCACGCCTCCTTCTCGACCTCGGTCTCGCCGAAGCGCTCGGCCTCCTCCCGCAGATGCGGGGCGAGCTCCCAGTAGACACAACGTCGGCAGCGCAGTGGCAGCTGCTCCAGGTTGTCCAGCGTCACGCCCACGACGCGTCGCGACACGAAGCCCTCCCCGGAACGTGCGTGAAGTGAAATGCGATGGCTGACGCGCGCCACGCGGGCCAACGAGTCCGGTTAGAGCATAGGCCGATGTGACGAGCGCCGGAAACCCGGGAGGCCGCCTCCGGGCGCCCGTTACACTCGACGGGGTCTACCCGCAGGTAGCGCCCTTGCCCGCCGACGCGCCACGACGCAGACAGAAGTATGCGATGACTGCCTCCCAGCCGCCCGAGCACCGCCCGGGTTCCGAGCCCGGCCGCCACAACCTCGACCCGCATCTCGCCCGTTACGCCGCCCGTACGGAGGGCATGACGGCCTCGGAGATCCGAGCGTTGTTCGCGGTGGCGAGCAGGCCGGAGGTCGTCTCGCTGGCCGGCGGCATGCCGAACCTCGCCGCGCTGCCGCTGGACTCGCTGTCCTCGCAGATGGCGGAGCTGATCGCCGAGGACGGCCTGGTCGCGCTGCAGTACGGCTCCGCGCACGGCGTGCCCACGCTCCGCGAGCAGATCTGCGAGATCATGGCGATGGAGGGCATCTCCGCCCACCCGGACGACGTGGTGGTGACCGTCGGCTCGCAGATGGGCCTCGACATGGTCACGCGGCTGTTCTGCGACCCGGGCGATGTCGTGCTCGCCGAGGGGCCGTCCTACGTCGGCGCGCTCGGTTCCTTCGCCGCGTACCAGGCGAAGGTCGTGCACGTCGCCATGGACGACGACGGCCTGCAGCCCGAGGCGCTGCGGGAGGCGCTGACGCAGGCCGAGCGGCAGGGCAGGCGGGTGAAGTTCCTCTACACGATTCCGAACTTCCACAACCCCGCCGGGGTGACGCTCGCGGTCGAACGCCGCGCGGAGGTGCTGGAGATCTGCAGGCAGCACGGCGTGCTCGTGGTGGAGGACAACCCGTACGGCCTGCTCGGCTTCGACGGCCAGACCTACCCGGCGCTGCGGTCCACGGACCCGGACAACGTGGTGTACCTGGGCTCGTTCTCCAAGACGTTCGCCTCCGGCCTGCGCGTCGGCTGGGTGCTCGCACCGCATGCGGTGCGCGAGAAGCTGGTGCTCGCCGCCGAGTCCGCCACGCTGTGCCCGCCGACGTTGAACCAGCTGATGGTGTCGCGCTACCTCTCGACCCACGACTGGAAGGGCCAGATCAAGACCTTCCGGGAGAACTACCGGGAACGTCGCGACGCGATCATCTCGGCGCTGGAACAGCACATGCCGCCGGGCTGCAGCTGGACCCATCCCGACGGCGGCTTCTACGTGTGGGTGACCGTGCCCGAAGGCGTCGACACGAAGGCCATGCTGCCGCGTGCGGTCACCGCACGGGTCGCCTACGCGTCGGGCACCGGCTTCTACTCGGACGGCTTCGGCAGCAGGCAGATGCGGCTGTCGTACTGCTACCCGACCCCCGAGCGGATCCGCGAGGGCGTGCGCAGGCTCGCCGGCGTGCTGGAGTCCGAAATGGACCTCGTGCGCACGTTCGGTAGCGTCACCACGCGTGCCGTCTCGGGGCCGCAGTTCCCCGGCCCGGACACGGCCTAGGGATTCAGCCTGTCCTCATCGGACAAACATGGACATTGAGGAGTTCTCGCGTGGCCGATCGTACTGTCGCCGTGCTCGCCGGTGGCCTCTCGCACGAGCGTGACGTGTCGCTGCGGTCCGGCAGGCGACTGTCGGCCGCGCTCCGCGGCGAGGGGCTGACCGTGGCCGAGTGGGACACCGACGCCGGCCTGCTCACCCGGCTGCGCGACGAACGGCCCGACGCCGCCGTCGTGGCCCTGCACGGGGGAGAGGGCGAGAACGGCTCGGTGCAGACCGTTCTCGAGATGCTGGGCGTACCGTTCGTCGGCACCAGCTCGCAGGGCTGCCGCCGGGCCTGGGACAAGCCCACCGCCAAGGCACTCGTCGCCAAGGCCGACTTCGCGACCCCGGACTGGGTGGTGCTGCCGCACAGCACGTTCCGCGAGCTCGGCGCGCAGGCGGTGCTCGACGCGATGGTCGAACGCCTGGGGCTGCCGCTGATCCTCAAGCCCGATCAGGGTGGCTCGGCACTCGGCACCCAGGTGGTGCGGGATGCCGCCGAGCTGCCCACCGCGATGGTCGGTTGCTTCGCGTACGGCGACACCGTCCTCGCCGAGCAGTACGTCGACGGCGTGGAGGTGGCCGTGACGGTCGTGGAGCGGGACGGCGGGCCCCACGCCCTGCCCGCGGTGGAGATCGTGCCGGAGAACGGCGTCTACGACTACACGGCCCGGTACACGGCAGGCCTCACCGACTTCTTCGCACCGGCGCGGCTGAACGACACCACCGCCAAGGCGGTCGGCGAGCTGGCTGTCGGCGCGCACCGGCTGTTGGGCCTGCGCGACATCTCGCGTACCGACGCGGTCGTCGCGCGGGACGGCACCGTGCACTTCCTCGAGGTCAATCTCTCGCCCGGACTCACCGAGACCTCGACCGTCCCGATGGCGATGGAGGCGGCGGGCACGTCGCTCGGCGAGGTGTTCGCCGACCTGGTCGCCCGCGCGATCCGGCGCGGCAACTGATCCTCGCTTCCGGTGACCCAGCGTGACTTCGGGTCACCGGAAGGCAATCATCACCGTGACGAAACGTCCCGGTGTCATTCCTCATCGATCTGACGTGTCCGATTTGCCTGCTTCGGGTCCATGAGAGCGACGATCCGCTCAAGGTCGTCGACGGAACCGAACTCGACCACGATCCGGCCCTTGCGCCGGCCGAGATCGACCTTCACCCGAGTGTCGAAGGTGTCGGAGAGCCGGTTGGCGAGGTCCTGCAGCCCCGGCGCCTGCATCGGCTTGCGTGCCGGTGCCTTCTGCTTCGGCTTGCTCTCGCTCTTCGAGAGCGTCACTGCCTCCTCGGTCGCCCGTACGGAGAGTCCTTCGGCGACGATGCGCGCGGCCAGTTCCTCCTGCCGCTCCGCATCCTCAATGGAGAGCAGCGCCCGCGCGTGACCGGCGGACAGCACCCCGGCCGCCACCCGTCGCTGCACGGCGAGGGGGAGCCGGAGCAGGCGGATCGTGTTGGTGATCACCGGACGGCTGCGCCCGATACGGGACGCCAGTTCCTCGTGGGTGACGCCGAACTCGTCCAGCAGCTGCTGGTACGCCGCCGCCTCCTCCAGCGGGTTCAGCTGGACCCGGTGGATGTTCTCCAGCAGGGCGTCGCGGAGCATCGCCTCATCGGCGGTCTGCCGCACGATCGCCGGAATGAACTCGAGCTCCGCCTGCTGCGCGGCCCGGAGACGCCGCTCGCCCATGACGAGCTCGTACTCGTCCCCGGGTAGCACTCGGACGACGATGGGCTGCATGAGCCCGAACTCGCGGATCGAGTGTTCCAGCTCGGCGAGCGCCTCCTCGTCGAAGACCTGCCGAGGCTGTTTGGGGTTCGGCTTGACCGAGCTGACCGGTACCTCGCGGTAGACGGCACCGGCCACCTCGCCTGCGTGTTGCGGCATGGAGCTGTTCGCCGCGAACCAGCCCTTGTCGTCACCGTTGACGTGCTCCGTGCTCACCTGGGCGGTGGCGGTCCCTTCCTCGCTCACCGGCCCGGTGGGGATCAGGGCCGCAAGACCGCGGCCGAGGCCGCCCCTCCGCTCGCTCATTGTCGCTCCCTGCTCGCAGCTCCCCGCTCGGCCATCTCCCGCGCGGCGTCCAGATAACTCATCGCTCCCCGTGAACCGGGGTCGTAGGCGAGCACGGTCTGCCCGTAGCCCGGTGCCTCGGACACCTTCACGCTCCGGGGGATGACCGTCTTCAGCACGACGTCGCCGAAGTGGTTGCGGACCTCCTGCGTGACCTGATCGGCAAGCTTGGTGCGCCCGTCGTACATGGTGAGCAGGATGGTCGACACCGCCAGCGTGCGGTTCAGGTGCTTCTGCACGAGATCGATGTTGTTGAGCAGCTGGCCGAGGCCCTCCAGCGCGTAGTACTCGCACTGGATCGGGATCAGCACCTCGTGGGCGGCCACCATCGCGTTCACCGTGAGCAGACCCAGCGACGGCGGGCAGTCGATGAAGATGTAGTCGACGTCCAGCTCCTCGAGCGCCTCCCGCGACAACGCCTCCTTGAGCCTCGACTCACGCGACGCCATCGAGACGAGTTCGATCTCCGCGCCGGCGAGATCGATGGTCGCCGGTACGCAGAGCAGGTTGGGGGACTGCTCGCTCACCTGTGCCGCGTCGACGAGCGACACCTCACCGAGCAGGATCTCGTAGACGGAGGGCGTGCCCGAGCGGTGGTCCACGTTGAGCGCGGTGCTGGCATTGCCCTGCGGGTCGAGGTCGATGACGAGCGTGCGGAGCCCGTGAAGGGCCAGCCCCGCGGCGAGGTTGACCGCAGTCGTCGTCTTGCCGACGCCGCCCTTCTGGTTGGCGACCGTCATGATCCGGCGGTGCGAAGGCCGGGGCAGTTGATGGTCCTCGGGATGCAGCACCCGAGCCGCACGTTCGGCCTCCTCGGCGATCGGCGTCCAGCCGATGTCGTGGTGGGTGCCTGTGTCCTGGGGCGGGTTCACCGGTCGTCACACCTCCGGACCGCGGCACGCTCGCGGCTGCTCGGTTTCACGTGGAACATGGGCCACTCCGTACTGGTCGTCATTCACTCGCCAATCCTTTCACCTCGACCGCGTACGAGTACTCCGCGATCTCCGCGGCCGCGCACGCTCCGGCCTCCGCGGCTGCACACGCTCGATCACCACCACCGTGCTGGGCGTCTCCAGCACCCCGGCACCGCAGCTCTCGACCGACGGCTCACCACCGCCTGCCCGCAGTACCGCGTTCCGGTCCCGGTCCACCTCCTCCGCGGCGGTCGCCCCCTTCAGCGCCAGCACCACACCGGACGGACGGACGAGCGGAAGGCACCAGGAGGCGAGCCGGGCGAGGGGAGCGACGGCCCGGGCCGTGACCACATCCGCGGTACCAAGCTGTTCCCGGATCCGCTTCTCCTCGGCGCGGCCGCGCACGATGGTCAGAGACAACTCCAGCGTGTCGGCCACCTCGGTCAGCCAGTCCACCCGGCGCGCCATCGGCTCCAGGAGCACGATATCGAGGTCCGGTCGGGCGATCGCGAGGGGCACGCCGGGGAAGCCGGCGCCAGACCCCACATCGATGACCCGTGTTTCACGTGGAACACGCTCACCCAGCACCGCGGAGTTCAGCACGTGCCGCTCCCACAACCGGTCCAGCTCCCGCGGGCCGATCAGCCCGCGCTCGACCCCGTGCCTGCGGAGCAGATCGACGAACCGCTCGGCGCGGTCCACCCGCTCACCGAACACTCGCGCCGCCGCCTCCGGCGTGGTCGGCCTGAGCCCGTCAACACCCACTGCACACTCCTCGAGGGTCGCCGTTTCACGTGAAACCGGCTGCCTTCCCATTGTCTCCGACCGGCACGAGAAGCCGGTGCGACAGTCCGGAAGTGTGGACAAGTCCACTGCGTTCGGGCTCCACCCATCCCGCGTTTCACGTGAAACCGGGGCGCAGACAAGAAAGCGGCCCACCGGACGAGCCGGTGGGCCGCTGTCGACTTGTCGTCGCGTAGCTCAGGCCGGAAGCACCACCACGCGGCGCTTGGGCTCCTCGCCCTCGCTCTCACTGGTGGCACCCTGCACGGAGGCCACCGCATCGTGCACGACCTTGCGCTCGAACGGGCTCATCGGCTGCAGCCGTACTGGCTCACCCGACGACACCACGGACTCGGCCGTGCTCCGCCCCAGCTCGCTCAGCTCCTCACGACGCGCCGCACGCCATCCCGCGATGTCGAGCATCAGGCGGCTGCGTGTACCCGTCTCCTGCTGCACGGCCAGCCGGGTCAGCTCCTGCAGCGCCTCCAGGACATTTCCCCTCGGGCCGACGAGCTTCTCGAGGTCGTCGCCGCCGTCGATGCTCACCACCGCTCGCCCGGCCTCGACGTCCAGGTCGATGTCCCCGTCGTAGTCCAGGATGTCCAGCAGGCGCTCGAGGTAGTCACCCGCGATGTCGCCCTCCTGCACCAGCAGGTCGTCATCGGCCTCCGGCGCCTCCCGCTCGCTCTCGGACGTGGTGCCGTCCTGAGCCTTCTCGTCCTCGTCGGCGCCGATCACCTCGACCGTCTCCGCCATGTCGATTCTCCTCTCCAGCCCCGATCGCGTCAGCGTCGCTTGCGCCCTTGCGCCTTCTTGCCCTGGCTCGCGGGTCGCTGCTGGTTCCCGCCGTTCTTCGCCCAGGCACCGCCCCTGACGCTGCTACCGCCCTTCGGGGACTTGCCGTTCTTGGTGGACTGGCCGTTGCCGGTGGCAGCCTTGTCGGCGCTCGTGTCAGCACCCTTGTCGGCGCTCTTGTCGGCGCCCTGCTCGGTGCCACTCTTGCCGCTCTTGCCGCCGCCCTTCTGCCCGGAGGACTTCGGCTGCTGGGCCGGCTTCTGCCCCGGCTTCGGCTTCTGCCCGACCTGGGGCTTCTGCCCCGGCTTGGGAGCGAGGTTGCTGCGCTTCTCGACGACCTCGGCCTTCTTGGCCTCTTCTTCCTTGTCGATCTTCGTGTAGACGAGGCGCTGCTGCATGAGCGTCCACGCGTTGTTCGCGAGCCAGTAGAGCAGCAGACCGATCGGGAAGAAGGCACCGAACACGAGCACACCGGCGGGGAAGATCCAGAGGGTCAGCCGGTTCATGATCGCGGTCTGCTGCGTCGCCGAGGCCGGGTTCTGCCTCGCGACCGAGTGACGCGCGGTGAAGTGGGTCGCGACGCTCGCGACGACCATCAGCGGCAGGGCCACCGGGACGACGCTCCACTGCCAGCCCGTCTCCGCGATGTCCGGGCCGCCCATCATCGACACGTGGTTGATCGCGTCACCGAGGTTGACGCCGAAGATCTTCGCGTCGACGTACGAGCGGACGCCCTCGGCGTCGAAGAAGTAGTTGCTCTCCTTGCCCGGGTAGAAGTTCCGGAGCACCCAGTTCAGACCGATGAAGACGGGGATCTGCAGGAGCAGCGGCAGGCAGCTGCCGAGGGGATTGACGCCGTGCTCGCGCTGGAGCTTCTGCATCTCCTGCGCCTGGCGCTGCCGGTCGTTCGCGTACTTCTTCTGGATCTTCTTGATCTCCGGCGCGAAGTCCTGCATCTTCTTCATCGACCGGACCTGGTTCACGAACGGCTTGAACATGATGCCGCGGACCGTGAAGGTCAGGAAGACGATCGCGAGGATCCAGGAAATCGCGTTGTCGTCGCCGAAGACGAACCCGAATACCTTGTGCCAGCACCACAGGATGAACGACACAGGGTAGTAGATGAAGTCGAGCACTGAGCTACTCCTCGGTAGACATACCAGGACTGTGGTGCCGGAAGCTGAACTTCTCCGGCACGGGGTCGCGCCCCGGCGGGGTCCACGGACCGCACCGCAGCAGGCGGCGCACGGCCAGGTACGAGCCGCGGGCGGCGCCGTGGCGCGTCAGCGCCTCGGCCGCGTACGCGCTGCAGCTCGGATAGAACCGGCACATCGGGGGCAGGTACTGGGAGATACTGCGATAGAGGCGGATGGGGAGCAGCAGAACCCACGCCACCGGCGTAGGCCGGGTACGGCCCTCCGCCCGTCGGGTCTCGGCGGCCTCGTCGCCGGCCATTCGCGCTTCACTCACACCGCTGGTCCATCGTCGTGGCCGCGTCCCGGCGATGCCGGGGTCCGGCCGGTTCGCCCGCCCGGTCGGCGGGCAACAGGTTCAACCGCCGCAGCGCGGCATCGAGATCCGAGCCGAGCTCAGCACTCGTCGCGGTGGCGGCGGGGGGCAGGGCCCGTACGACCAACGCACTACCCTCCGGCAAGGTTCCGAGACGGTCCGCGACAAGGTGCCGCAGCCGTCTGGTGACCCGGTGGCGGACGACGGAGTTGCCGACCGCCTTGCTCACCACGAACCCCGCCCGGGTGCGCTCGCCCGGCCGGGGGCCAGGTAGTGCGTGCAGCACAAGGCGGCGGCGCCCGGCTCGGACGCCGCCGCGCAGGACGGCACGGAACTCCTCACTCCGCCGCAGGCGAGCGTTGGCCGGAAGCACGCAACGCCTCGCAGGTCGGCGGAGCTCAGGCGGACAGCCGCTGCCGGCCCTTGCGTCGACGGGCCGCCAGGATGGCGCGGCCTGCCCTCGTGCGCATCCGCAGCCGGAACCCGTGGGTCCGCGCGCGTCGGCGGTTGTTCGGCTGGAAGGTGCGCTTGCCCTTGCTCACGGCTCAGTTCTCCCGGTCTCGATCCCATGCACGACTTGCGCCTGCCTGGGCGTGTCGCGCTCACAACACGTCTGCATCTGGTGTCTCCTACCGACCTGGGCGCTCCGCCTCGGCACGCCGGGCGAGTGAACATGGGCACGCGAAACGGGCCCGCTGTCAGCGGCAGACCTTACGAGGGTACGCACCCGCCCCGGTGACACCGAAACCGGCCCCTTGCGTAGCGCTGCGCGATCAGCCGGGACGCCGCCGTGAGCAGCGCGCCGAGCATCGGATGGCACACGCTCCGCGACCGTGAAATGCTTGCCCCGAACGATGCCTTGTGACAACTCGCGGGGCTTGTTAGCGTGCCCCTTCTCGGCGTACCGGGTAGAGGGGCTCGGTACCGCCGCTGGAGATGTGGGAGGCTCCGGCCGGACGTACCTTTGAACCCGCGGGTGGAGTGCCGTGGGTCCGCCGTACATTAGTGCACAGTTGTGGACAACTATGTGGATACCTGCTGCGCGGGGCCACGGAACCTGCTATGACGGCTTCCCGGAGCCGCCGGACAGGTGCGGTCGACGAGGGGAGGGGAGCGGAGCAGGGTGTCTGAGCACCAGCTGAACCTGACAGTGGTCTGGGAGCAGGTCGTTCGAGAGCTCGCCGACGGAACCCTCTCCCCGCAGCAGCGCGCCTGGATGCGCGTCACGAGGCCGATCGGGCTGCTGGACGGCACCGCACTGCTCGCCGCGCCGAGCGACTTCGCGAAGGAGGCGATCGAGCGCGCGCTGCGCGAGCCGATAACAGAGGCTCTCTCCCGCAGGCTCGGCCGCGACGTCTCGCTCGCGGTCAAGGTGGACACCGCGGACAGCGCCCCCGCCCCCACACCACCCACCCGGTACCAGAGCTCACCCGGGCGTGCCGAGGGCGGCAACGGAGCGCGCACGGACGCGCCGCCCCTGCCGTCGGCCGAGGACACCATCGTCATTCCCGCCATCCGGCAGCCGAGAGCGGACTCCGCCGAGCTGCCGCCGCCCCAGCACGCGCAGCACCCGCCGCCCGCACAGCGTCCGCACCACGCGCAGCACCCCCAGCACCAGGCTCCGCCGAAGCCGCTCGAGCAGTCCGACGACGGGGAGGAGGAGGTCGACGAGGAGGGTGACGCCCTCGCGGCGGTCCACGAGATCTGGCCCACCTTCTCCGGCCAGCCGATCGCGGGCCAGCCGTACACCGCGCCGGCCCAGCCGCAGACCTCCAAGACGCGGCTGAACGAGAAGTACACGTTCGACACGTTCGTCATCGGCGCGTCCAACCGGTTCGCCCACGCGGCCGCCGTCGCGGTGGCCGAGGCACCGTCGCGCGCGTACAACCCGTTGTTCATCTGGGGTGAGTCCGGGCTGGGCAAGACCCACCTGCTGCACGCCGTCGGTCACTACGCCCAGCGGCTGTTCCCCGGCATGCGCGTGCGGTACGTGTCGACCGAGGAGTTCACCAACGACTTCATCAACTCGCTGCGCGACGACCGCAAGGTCGCGTTCCAGCGGCGGTACCGGGACATCGACATCCTGCTCGTCGACGACATCCAGTTCCTCGAAGGCAAGGAAGGAACCCAGGAGGAGTTCTTCCACACCTTCAACACGCTGCACAACGCCAACAAGCAGATCGTCGTGTCGTCCGACCGGCCACCGAAGCGGCTGGAGACGCTGGAGGACCGGCTGCGCACACGGTTCGAGTGGGGTCTGATCACCGACATCCAGCCGCCGGAGCTGGAGACCCGCATCGCGATCCTGCGGAAGAAGGCGGCCCAGGACCGGCTCGCCGTGCCCGGCGACGTACTGGAGTTCATCGCCGCGCGCATCGAGGCCAACATCCGGGAGCTGGAAGGCGCGCTGATCCGCGTCACCGCGTTCGCGTCGCTGAACCAGCAGCCGGTGGACGTCGGACTCGCCGAGATCGTGTTGCGGGACCTCATTCCCGACTCGCAGGCACCGGAGATCAGCGCCTCCACGATCATGGGCGTCACGGCGGAGTTCTTCGACGTCACGATGGACGATCTGTGCGGGCCGGGGAAGACGAAGGCGCTCGCCACCGCCCGGCAGATCGCGATGTACCTCTGCCGCGAGCTCACGGACATGTCGCTGCCGAGGATCGGGCAGACGTTCGGCGGCCGCGACCACACCACGGTGATGCACGCGGACAAGAAGATCCGCAAGGAGATGGCCGAGCGGCGCCGTATCTACGACCAGGTGCAGGAACTGACGTCGCGGATCAAGCAGCGCGCACGGCAGTAGCGGCCGCGTCCCGCAGCGCGGCCAGTCCCGCGGCGATCGCGGGAGCGGTGGCGCTTCCCGTGCGCACGCACGTGACGAACCGTCGCGACGGCCGTGGCTGCCCGTGCAACGGCACCCGAACGACCGCGTGCCGTTCCGGGAGCGGCACGAGTCTCGGCAGCAGGCACACCCCCGCTCCCTCCGCCACGAGCGCGGAGACGGCGAACCATTCCTTGACGTGGTGGGAGATTCGTGGCGTGAATCCCGCCGCCGCGCACGCGGTGAGCAGCAGCGGGTAGGTGTCGTTGTGCGGTGGTTTCACGATCCACCACTCACCCGCGGCGTCGGCAAGCCGGACCTCGGCGGCGCCGGCGAGCGGATGCCCTTCGGGGACAAGGAGATCCTGCGGATCGTCGAGCAGCGGGGCCCGATCGAACCGAGGGTCCCCCTCCGGAGGGGCCTCGGAAGTCGGGAGCACGACGGCGATGTCGCAGTCCTCGGACTGCAGCAGCCCGTAGCAGTCGCCGCTCTCCTCCTCCCTGATGTGCGCGTCCAGCCGCGGGTACGTCCGCCGCAACCGGGTCACGGCGGGGGCGATCAGGGCGGCGATCGCCGACGAGACCCCGCATATCCCGAGCCTGCCCGCGGGGGAGCCGCCGTGCTCGGCCAGCTCCGCCCGTGCGCGTTCCCATTGCTCGTACAGGTTTTCGGTGTGTTCCAGCAGGGCGAGTGCGGCCGGCGTGAGGCGGACCCGCCTGCCGTCCCGGCGCAGGAGCTCGACTCCGAGGTCCCGGCTCAGTGTCTTCAGCTGCTGGGAGACCGCGGACGGGGTCAGGTGCAGCACCTCGGCCGTCGCCGTGATCGTTTCCCGCTCGGCGAGCACCCGAAGCACCTGGAGCCTGCGTAGGTCGATCATTAAGCCGAGCCTAAAGGGATCCGTGCGAAAACGTGAGCTGGAACGCGAAGGTTTGTCTACCGAGACTCGAAAACGTGGCTCCCTGGGCACTCGTACTCGGCAGCGTCGTCAGCGTTCAGGTCGGACAGGCCGCCGGAAAGCAGCTCGCCGGACAGGCGGGCGCGTTCGGTGTCGCCGCGCTCCGGCTGGCCCTGGCCGCGATCGTGCTCACCGCCGTGCACCGGCCCCGGCTGCCCCGCCACCGGGCCGAGTGGCTGACGGTTGCCGGGCTGGGCGGTGCGATCGCGGGCATGAACCTGATCTATCCCGCACTGAGCCGGCTTCCGCTGGGAGTCGCGGCGACGTTGCAGTTGCTCGGTCCCGTCACGCTGTCTCTGCTCTCCGCACGCCGGATCCTCGACGTCGTGCCCGCCCTGCTCGCCGGAGTCGGGATCTGGTCCTTCCACGGCACCGCGGGAGCGGAGCCGCTCGGCACCGTGCTCGCACTGACGTCCGGTGCGGCGATGGCGATGTACCTCGTGCTGAGCAGGCGCGCGGGCAGCACCGATACCACCCCCGCGCCGCTCGCCCTCGCGGTCGCCGTCGCGGCCTCTGTCCACATGCCACTGGGGATCGCCACCGCGGGCACCGCGTTGTTACGTCCTGAAGTGCTCGCCCTCGCGGCGTTCGTCGCGGTGCTTTCCGCGATCGTTCCGTACTCATTGGACTTTGCCGCGCTGCGCCGGCTTCCCCCACGTGTCGTCGGCGTGCTGGAAAGTCTCGAACCGGCCGTCGCCGGGCTCGCGGGAGCGGCTCTGCTCGCCGAGTTCCTCCCGCCGCGGCAGTGGTTCGCGATCGGCTGTGTCTGTGCCGCGAGCGCGATCGCGGTCCGTTCAGGGGGCCAGGGAGGCCCGGAACCAGGCCGCCACTGAGGTGTCCCCATCACTCACCCGGGGCGATCCGGATCACTTTTTCGGCGGGTTTCGGCGGTGCAGAACCTGGGCACAGATCAGCCCACAACTGGGGACAGCGGTGTGGACAGCTGTGGACGTTTGTGGATGGGTTGCGGACGGCTCGAAACGGTCCACCGACGGCGTCAGCTGTCCACCGGAACACCACCACGGCTGTCCACACCGCGCCGCGCCGTCGGACCAGCATCGACGACGGCTGTCCACACAACCCACAGCCCTTACTACTGTTCCTGAACTACTTCTTCTTCTTAGGAGAACAAGAGAAAAACAACCGGGCCGCGAAGTTGGGGACACCTGGCCGCCTGTGGTCGATATATCGACAAATCAGGGTCCGGGCCGAGGTGACGGCGTGGCCGGTCACGCTCTAACGTGGGTGTCCACACCCGGTTCGTGCGGCCGAGGTGCGCATCCTCCGGAAGCGCCCCGAGGTCGGGCGGGCCCACACAGCCACGACTCCGATCGCCCCTGGTCACGGCCATGGGCCGGGGTGGTTTGTCGATCTTTCGAGCCGAATCGGCTCGGCTGTCGAAAGGATGGGCGCATGAAAATCCGCGTCGAGCGCGACGGGCTTGCGGACGCCGTCGCCTGGGTGGCTCGCAGCCTGCCGTCCCGACCGCCGGTCCCGGTGCTCGGCGGCGTCCTGCTCGACGCCGGCGGCGACGGGGGGTCCGATGCGCTGACCGTGTCCGGGTTCGACTACGAGGTCTCCGCGACCGTCGGCGTCCCCGCCACGATCGCCGACGGCGGCCGCACGCTCGTGTCCGGCAGGCTGCTCGCCGACATCACCAAGGCGCTGCCCGCACAGCCGGTGGAGATCGCCGTCGACGGCGCCCGCGCGTCCATCACGTGCGGAAACGCCCGGTTCAGCCTGCCGACCATGCCGGTCGAGGACTACCCGCAGCTCCCCGCCCAGCCGGAGCTCGCCGGTGAGGTGGCAGGCGACGCGTTCGCCCAGGCGGTTTCGCAGGTGGCGGTGGCCGCGGGCAAGGACGACACGCTGCCGATGCTCACCGGCATGCGACTCGAGATCACGGGCAGCACCCTGACCCTCGTCGCGACCGACCGGTTCCGTCTCGCCATGCGCGAGTTCAGCTGGCAGCCCGCCGAGGGGCTGACCGACGCCGCCGTGCTGGTGCCCGCACGGACGCTCGCCGACGCGGCCAAGTCGCTCGGCTCCGCGGGCACGACCGTGCAGGTCGGGCTGGCAGGCGGGGACGGCCTGCTCGGGCTCGCCGGGGCGGGCAAGTACACGACCACCCGGCTGCTGGACGCCGAGTTCCCGCCGTACCGCCAGTTGCTGCCCGCCCAGCACACCTCCCGTGCGGTGCTCGACGTGTCCGCGCTGGCCGACGCGATCAAGCGCGTGTCGCTGGTCGCCGAGCGGGGTACCCAGGTACGGCTCGAGTTCACCGAAGGCTCGCTGCGGCTCTCCGCCGGCGGCGACGACGAGGGCAGCGCCGAAGAGGAGCTGCCGGTGGACTACGAGGGTGAGCCGGTGACCATCGCCTTCAACCCGGGATACCTCGTCGACGGTCTCGGCGCGCTGCACGCCGACCGCGCCGAGCTGACGTTCACCACGCCCAACCGGCCCGCGCTGATCAAGCCCGCGGACGAGAACGGCGAGGTTGTGCCCGGCTATCTCTACCTGCTCATGCCGGTCCGGTTGCCCGGCTGACCGGACCGGCGCGGCGACACAAGCACTGGAGGGGACTTTCCATGGTTCAGCTCGGACTCGTCGGCCTCGGCCGGATGGGGTTCAACATGCGGGAGCGGCTGCGCGCGGCCGGGCACGAGGTGGTCGGATACGACCAGAACCCCGAGGTGAGCGACGTCGGGTCGGTTCGGGAGCTGGTGTCCGCGCTCGCCGCCCCGCGGATGATCTGGGTGATGGTGCCCGCGGGCGAGCCGACCAGGCAGACCATCGCCGAGCTCGCGGACCTGCTCACCGACGGTGACCTGGTCATCGACGGCGGTAACTCGAAGTTCACCGACGACAAGCGGCACGCGGAACTGCTGGCCGCCAAGGGCATCGGGTTCCTCGACGCCGGGGTCTCCGGCGGGGTGTGGGGCAAGGAGAACGGCTACGGGCTGATGGTCGGCGGCGCTCAGACCGACGTCGAGCGCGCGATGCCGATCTTCGACGCGCTGCGCCCCGAGGGTCCGCGCGCGGAGGGCTTCGCCCACGCGGGCTCGGTGGGCGCCGGTCACTACGCGAAGATGGTGCACAACGGCATCGAGTACGGCCTGATGCAGGCCTACGCCGAGGGCTTCGAGCTGCTGGAGGCGGCCAAGGTCGTCGAGGACGTGCCCGCCGTGATCAAGGCGTGGCAGCGGGGCACGGTCGTCCGTTCCTGGCTGCTCGAACTGCTGGTGCGTGCCCTGGACGAGGACCCTGAGCTGGACGACCTGGAGGGGTACGTCGAGGACTCCGGCGAGGGCAGGTGGACCCTGGAGGAGGCCATCAACAACGCGGTGCCCGCACCCGTGATCTCGGCGGCCCTGTTCGCGCGGTTCGCCTCGCGTCAGCAGGACTCGGCCGCCATGCGCGCGGTGGCGGCGCTGCGCAACCAGTTCGGCGGGCACGCCGTCAAGAAGGTAGCCGAGTAACCACGGGGGCCGCGTGTACGTGCGTCACCTCCAGGTGACCGACTTCCGTTCGTGGGAGCACGTCGACCTGCCCCTGGAGCCGGGCCCCACCGTGCTGGTCGGGCCGAACGGCCGCGGCAAGACGAACCTGCTGGAGGCCATCGGGTACGTCGCCACCCTCGGTTCGCATCGCGTGTCCACCGACGCGCCGCTGGTCCGGCACGGTCGCGGGCGGGCGCTGGTCCGCCTCGCCGTGGTCAACGAGGGGCGCGAGCTGACGGTCGAGCTGGAGATCACTCCGGGCAAGGCCAACCGCGCCCGAGTCAACCGGGGTGCCGTCGGCAGGCCGAGGGACGTGCTCGGGATCCTGCGCACCGTGCTGTTCTCGCCCGAGGACCTGGCGCTGGTGCGGGGTGATCCCGGCGAGCGCAGGCGGTTCCTGGACGACCTGCTGGTCCAGCGGGCGCCGAGGTTCGCGGGGGTGCGCGGCGACTACGAGAAGGTGTTGCGCCAGCGCAACGCGCTGCTCAAGACCGCGGGCAAGAAGCGGTCGGGCAGCCGGGACGACCCGTACGCGCTGTCCACGCTCGACGTGTGGGACAACCACCTGGCCACCGCCGGTGCGCAGCTGCTCGCGGCGCGGCTCAACCTGGTGGCGGACCTCGCCCCGCACGCCTCCGCCGCGTACGCGGGGGTCGCCCCGGACTCGCGGCCGACACGGGTCGAGTACCGGTCGAGCCTGGGCGGGGCCCTGCCCGAGGGATACGGGCGGCCCGGCGGGGAACGGGCCGAGCCGGAGAAACTCGCGCAGATCCTGCTCGACGCGCTCGGCGAGTCGCGCGCGACAGAGCTGGAGCGCGGGGTGAGCATGGTGGGACCACACCGCGACGATCTCGACCTGGTGCTCGGGGAGGCTCCGGCGAAGGGCTACGCCAGCCACGGTGAGTCGTGGTCGTTCGCGCTCGCGCTGCGGCTCGGATCGTATGAGCTGCTGCGGGCGGAGTCCGGTGGCGAACCGGTGCTGCTGCTCGACGACGTGTTCGCGGAGCTGGACCGGCGGCGCCGGGCGCGGCTGGCGGAGGTGGCGGCGAGTGCCGAACAGGTGCTCGTCACCGCTGCCGTGGACGAGGACGTCCCCGGTGAGCTGAAGGGGACCCGTTTCGCGGTCTCGGAGGGTGAGGTCCGACGTGCCTGATCAGAGCGGTGCCGACCGGACTCAGCAACGCCGGGTGACCGGCGCCACACCAGTTGCCCACCGATCTGGGGATAAGTCTGTGGATAGTGTGGATAACACCGTGAGCGCGTTATCGCCGCGGGTAACTGACCGGCCGAATGTGTCGGTCAATAGCCCTCAGGTGGGCGGTATTACGAGTAAGTCCCCCGAACGGGACACCGAGCGTAGCACCGCCGATGGGCCGAACGAGCAGGGGGGTACGGACGGCGATCACACCGATGCGGGCCGCGATCCACAGTCTCCACAGTCTGGGCAGCCCGCACAGGGGCGCGACCTCGCCAGGGCCGCCCTGCAGGCCGCGCGGGAGCGGGCGAACGCGCGGGGCACCGAACCCGGTGTCGTGCGCAGGAAGCGTGGCGGCCTCGGCATTCCCGGGCAGAACCCGCGCAGGCGGCAGTGGTCCGGTCCGGGCTTCGACGAGCGCGACCCGCAGCCGCTCGGCAGGCTCGCCTCCCGGCTGGCCGGGCAGCTCGGCTGGGCGGAGCGGCTGGCGACCGGCCAGGTGTTCGGCCAGTGGGCACGGCTGGTCGGGGACGAGGTGGCCGAACACGCTCAGCCGGTCACGCTGAAGGACGGCGAGCTGACGGTCCGGGCCAGCTCGACGGCCTGGGCCACCCAGCTGCGGTTGCTGCAGCGGCAGCTCCTGGCGAAGATCGCCAAGGGTGTGGGCCACGGTGTGGTGACCCGCATGCGGATCCAGGGACCGACCGCGCCCAGTTGGCGGAAGGGACCCCGCCATGTGTCGGGCCGGGGCCCGCGTGACACTTACGGGTAGAAATGGCGCGACATGCCCGTTCGTGACGCCGGATACGACAGGACCCGTCCGGCTTCGAGTTCGGCGCTCTGTGACCAAATCAGGGGTGTCCTTGGTGCATGTGAGCGCGACTGGCCAAGTAGACTTGTCAGCGGATAGCGTCCCCTTGGACGAGACGAGGAGAAACCAGGCCGGTGGCAGCGAACAAGAACGAATACGGCGCGTCGTCGATCACCGTGCTCGAGGGTCTCGAGGCGGTCCGCAAGCGCCCCGGCATGTACATCGGCTCCACCGGTGAGCGAGGTCTGCACCACCTCATCTGGGAGGTCGTGGACAACTCGGTCGACGAGGCGATGGCCGGCTACGCGAGCAAGGTCGAGGTGACCCTGCTCGCCGACGGTGGCGTCCGGGTCGTCGACGACGGCCGGGGCATCCCGGTCGAGATGCACCCGGTGCACAAGAAGCCGACGCTCGAGATCGTGCTGACCCAGCTGCACGCGGGCGGCAAGTTCGACAGCGAGTCCTACGCCGTCTCCGGCGGCCTGCACGGCGTCGGTGTGTCCGTCGTCAACGCGCTGTCCACCGCGCTCGAGGTCGAGATCCACGTCAACGGGAGGATCTGGACGCAGCGTTACGAGCACTCGGTGCCGCAGGAGCTGATCGATCGGGGCCCCACCGACCGCACGGGCACGTCGGTCACGTTCTGGGCCGACCCGGACATCTTCGAGACCACCCACTACAGCACCGAGACCGTGGCCAGGCGGCTGCAGGAGATGGCGTTCCTCAACAAGGGACTGACCATAGTGCTGCGCGACGAGCGGGTGGCCGACGAGAACGGCGAGAGCGAGGACGCCGCGGGCGAGCGGGCCCAGCTCACCGAGCGCACCTACCACTACCCCGGTGGGCTCGAGGACTTCGTCAAGCACATCAACGGCAGCAAGGACCCGATCCACCCAAGTGTGGTCTCGTTCGAGGCCAAGGGCGAAGGCCTCCAGATCGAGGTGGCGATGCAGTGGAACAACGGCTTCACGCCGTCGGTCTACACGTTCGCCAACACCATCAACACGCACGAGGGGGGTACCCACGAAGAAGGTTTCCGCGCCGCGCTGACCCGCGTGGTCAACAGCTACGCGCGCGACAAGAAACTGTTGAGGGAGAAGGACGCCAACCTCACCGGTGACGACGTGCGCGAGGGCCTTGCCGCCATCGTGTCGATCAAGCTGGCCGAGCCGCAGTTCGAGGGCCAGACCAAGACCAAGCTGGGCAACAGCGAGGCCAAGTCCTTCGTGCAGAGCACCTGCAACGAATGGCTCGCCGACTGGTTCGAGCGCAACCCCGGTGAGGCCAAGACGATCATCAACAAGGCCGTGTCCAGCGCGCAGGCGCGGCTGGCCGCACGCAAGGCGCGCGACCTGGTGCGCCGCAAGGGCGCGCTGGACATCGGCGGGCTGCCGGGCAAGCTGAAGGACTGCCGCTCCACCAATCCGGAGGAGTCGGAGCTCTACATCGTCGAGGGTGACTCGGCAGGTGGGTCGGCCAAGGAGGGAAGGGACTCGCTTTTCCAGGCGATCCTGCCGATCCGCGGCAAGATCATCAACGTCGAGAAGGCGCGGATCGACAGGGTCCTCAAGAACAACGAGGTGCAGTCGCTGATCACCGCGCTCGGTACCGGCATCCACGACGACTTCGACCTGAGCAAGCTGCGGTACCACAAGATCGTTCTCATGGCCGACGCCGATGTGGACGGTCAGCACATCCGGACGCTGCTGCTGACGCTGCTGTTCCGCTTCATGCGGCCGCTGATCGAGAACGGGCACGTCTACCTCGCGCAGCCGCCGCTCTACAAGATCAAGTGGCCGCGCTCGGAGCCCGAGTACGCCTACAACGAACGTGAGCGGGAGGGTCTGCTCAAGGCGGGGGCCGCGGCGGGCAAGAAGCTGCCGAAGGACGAGGGCATCCAGCGGTACAAGGGGCTCGGCGAGATGAACCCGCAGGAGCTGTGGGAGACCACGATGGACCCGGCAAACCGCGTGCTGCTGCAGGTGACCCTCGACGACGCCGCGACCGCGGACGAGCTGTTCACGGTACTGATGGGCGAGGATGTCGAAGCTCGGCGTTCGTTCATCACCCGCAACGCCAAGGGCGTCCGCTTCCTGGACGTGTGATGAGCCCTCTGGCTCAGGGCAAGGGCGCTGACGCCTGGCCGCCGGAAAGGAATTCTCAGACGTGACCGAAACCCTGCCGCCGGACAGCCACGGGCGGGTGCAGCCCGTCGACATCCAGCAGGAGATGCAGAACTCCTACATCGATTACGCGATGAGCGTCATCGTGTCGCGGGCGCTGCCGGATGTCCGCGACGGCCTCAAACCGGTACACCGCCGGGTTCTGTACTCGATGTTCGACTCGGGTTTCCGGCCCGACCGCGGCTACAACAAGTGCTCGCGCGTCGTCGGCGACGTGATGGGCAACTACCACCCGCACGGTGACTCCGCGATCTACGATGCGCTCGTGCGGCTGGCTCAGCCGTGGTCGATGCGGTACCCGCTGATCGACGGGCAGGGCAACTTCGGCTCGCCGGGCAACGACCCGGCCGCCGCGATGCGGTACACCGAGTCCCGCCTGGCTCCGCTGGCCATGGAGATGTTGCGGGACATCGAAGAGGAGACCGTCGACTTCTCCGACAACTACGACGGCCGGACGCAGGAGCCGGACGTCCTGCCGAGCCGCATCCCGAACCTGCTGGTCAACGGCGGCTCCGGCATCGCGGTGGGCATGGCGACCAACATCCCGCCGCACAACCTGCGCGAGGTCGCCGACGGTGTCGTGTGGGCGCTGGACAACCCGGAGGCGGACGACGACGAGCTGCTCGCCGCCCTGCTGCAGCGGATCAAGGGGCCGGACTTCCCGACGAAGGGCCTCATCCTCGGTACCCAGGGGATCGAGGAGGCCTACCGCACCGGCCGCGGTTCGGTGCGGATGCGTGCCGTCGTCGAGGTCGAGGAGGACGCGAAGGGCCGCACCATCCTCGTCGTCACGGAACTGCCCTACCAGGTCAACCCGGACAACCTGGTGGAGAACATCGCGACGCTGGTGCGCGACGGCAAGCTGACCGGCATCGCCGACATCGCGGACGAGTCGAACAGCCGCAGCGGCATGCGGATCGTCGTCACACTGAAGCGCGACGCCGTCGCCAAGGTGGTGCTGAACAACCTCTACAAGCACACCCAGCTGCAGTACAACTTCGGCGTCAACCTGCTCGCGCTGGTCGACGGCGTGCCCAGGACCCTGCGACTCGACCAGATGGTGCGGCACTACGTCAAGCACCAGGTCGAGGTCATCGTCCGGCGCACGCGGTACCGCCTGCGCAAGAAGGAGGAACGCGCCCACATCCTGCGCGGCCTGGTCAAGGCCCTCGACATGCTGGACGACGTGATCGCCCTGATCCGGCGGTCGCCGACGGTCGACGAGGCACGCACGGGCCTGATCGAGCTGCTCGACGTGGACGAGATCCAGGCCACCGCGATCCTCGACATGCAGCTGCGCAGGTTGGCCGCACTGGAGCGGCAGAAGATCGTCGACGAGCTGGCCGAGATCGAGCGGGAGATCGCCGACCTCAAGGACATCCTCGAACGGCCGGAGCGCCAGCGGGCGATCATCCGTGAGGAGCTCACCGAGATCGTCGACAAGCACGGCGACGACCGGCGCACCAGGATCATCCCGTTCGACGGAGACGTCTCCGTCGAGGATCTGATCGCGGTGGAGGACGTCGTCGTCACCATCACGCGCACGGGTTACGCCAAGCGGACGAAGACGGACCTGTACCGGACCCAGAAGCGGGGCGGCAAGGGGGTGCAGGGCGCGACGCTGAAGCAGGACGACATCGTCCAGCACTTCTTCGTGTGCTCGACGCATGACTGGATCCTGTTCTTCACGAACAAGGGCCGCGTGTACCGGGCGAAGGCGTACGACCTGCCCGAGGCCAACCGCAACGCGCGGGGCCAGCACGTGGCCAACCTGCTCGCGTTCCAGCCGGACGAGCAGATCGCGAGCGTCATCCAGATCCGGAACTACGAGGTGGCGCCGTACCTGGTGCTCGCCACCAAGAAGGGGCTGGTCAAGAAGTCCCGGCTGACCGACTTCGACTCGGCGCGCTCCGGTGGGCTGATCGGCATCAACCTGCGCGAGGGCGACGAGCTGGTCGGGGCCGTGCTCGCGGCCGCGGAGGACGACCTGCTGCTGGTGTCGTCCGACGGCCAGTCCATCCGGTTCCACGCCACCGACGAGACGCTGCGGCCGATGGGCCGGGCGACGTCCGGTGTGCTGGGCATGCGGTTCAACGAGGGTGACGAGCTGCTCGGCATCAGCGTGGTCAAGCCGGGCAAGTTCCTGCTGGTCGCGACCGGCGGCGGCTACGCGAAGCGGACGCCGATCGAGGACTACCCGGTGCAGGGTCGCGGCGGCAAGGGCGTGCTCACCATTCAGCACGACCAGAAACGTGGCAGGCTGGTGGGAGCGCTCATCGTCGACGCCGACGACGAGCTGTACGCGATCACCTCGAGCGGTGGGGTCATCCGTACCCCTGCCGACCAGGTCCGCAAGGCGGGCAGGCAGACCAAGGGCGTACGTTTGATGAACCTGGACGAGGGAACCACACTGCTCGCGGTGGCACGCAACGCAGACCGGCCGTCGGACGTCCCAGAAGGGAGCGCCGAGGCGAACGAGACGACAGCGCCCGGCAACGGGAGTGCGGAAGACGTGGATAAGGACTGACCGTTTGTGACTCCACCCGAAAACTCCGAACGGCGAGGCTCCGGCACCACCGAGCAGGGTGACGCCGCGCCGCCGCCCTGGCAGCGCGTGGCCAGGGATGCCGGCACCGACGACGGCAACACCCAGACCGAGGGCTTCGGCGACCGGTGGTCGGCCGGCCAGCTTCCGCACAGCGATGTGGAGCAGCAGCCCGCGAACGGGACCGCCGACACCCACGTGGTGTCCGGTTCGGCGGCCAACCGGCTGTTCGGGCAGGACGCGGAGACCGCGCAGGTCCGGCCGGTTTACGAGGCCGCCCAGCCCGCGCAGCCCGGCCAGCGGCAGGGTGGTGGCAAGAGTCGTCCGGTGAGCGCGCTGCGCCGCCCCGGCCGTGGCCCGCGGCGGGCGAGCCTGCAGGTCAAGCGGTTCGACCCGTGGTCGGTGCTGAAGCTGTCGCTCGTGCTCGGGGTGGCGCTGTTCTTCGTGTGGCTGGTCGCCGTCGGCGTGCTCTACACGGTGCTCGACGGCATGGGTGTGTGGGACAAGCTGAACGGCACCTACACGTCGCTGGTGCAGGGCGACAGCGCCGAGACAGCCTCGGAACCGCTGATCAGTGCGGGCCGGGTGTTCGGCGTCGCGGCCATCGTCGGCGCGATCAACATCGTGCTGATCTCGGCGCTGACCACGGTCGGAGCCTTCATCTACAACGTGTCGGCCGACCTGGCGGGCGGCCTGGAGGTGACCCTGTCGGAGCGGGAGTGACCCGGTTCGTCACGGCCGCGAGGCGTCCTGTAGTCTTTTGTGCGTTCCCGGGCCCATAGCTCAGGCGGTTAGAGCGCTTCGCTGATAACGAAGAGGTCGGAGGTTCAAGTCCTCCTGGGCCCACACCACATCAGGCCCCGTTTCCCTGGTCGGAAACGGGGCCTGACTGATGAGTGGCCTGACTAGGCCTCGCTACGCGGCCCAAACCCAGGGGACTCAGGGGTGTGCCGAGCGAATCTTTGTCAGGATGGCCGTGCTCCACGCCTGATTCGTGAAGGGACGACCATGGCCCGTGGCATCACGTTGATCCGCTCCTCCGCCCTGTCCGACGTCGCCGAGTACGCCTACGCGGCCACGGCACCTGCCCAATCACGACTGATCTTCCTCGCCGGTTCGTGTCCGTTGAACGCGGACGGATCCACGGCAGCGATCGGGGACTACGCGGGCCAGGCGGCGAAAGCCGTCGAGAACATGCGGGTCGTTCTGGCGGAGGCCGGTGCGTCACTCCACGACGTCATCAGCACGAGGGTTCTCGTCGCGTCCACCCGCCAGGAGGACCTGGTGACCGCGTGGGAGGTGGTCCGGGACTCGTTCGGTGACCACGACGTGCCCAGCACCTTGATGGGCGTCACTGTGCTCGGCTATGACGATCAGCTTGTGGAGATCGAAGCCGTCGCCGCCGTGCTCGATTCCTGAGGTGCTGGGCAACGGCACGTATCCCCGGCCCGATTCCGTCGACGGGGAGCCGGGGCCAGTTCCGTTTACGGGCGACTGTCGGTGCCGTCCGTAGCCTGGAGGCGTGATCTCCACGCTCGCTGTCGAGAACTACCGCTCCCTGCGCACGCTCGTCGTCGCTCTGGGCCGGTTGAACGTCGTGACGGGTGCCAACGGGGTGGGCAAGTCGAACCTCTATCGCGCGCTGCGCCTGCTCGCCGACGCGGCACGGGGCGGTGCGGTCGCCGCGCTGGCAAGGGAGGGCGGGCTGCCCTCCGCGCTGTGGGCAGGGCCCGAGAAGGCGGGCCGGGCGCAGCCCACGGTGCGGTCCGGCCCGGTCAGCCTGCGACTCGGTTTCGGCGGTGACGACTTCGGCTACGCGGTGGACTTCGGGTACCCGGTGGCCGACCAGAGCTCGATGTTCATGCTCGATCCCGAGATCAAGTGCGAGGCCGTGTGGAGCGGCCCCGTGCTGCGCCCGGCGGCCGTGCTGTCCGAGCGCACCGGGCCGGTCGTCCGCGTGCGGGACGCCGACGGCGGGTGGCACCAGGCGGCTCACGGCGAGCTGCGGCCCTACGACAGCATGCTGAGTGAACTGGCGGATCCGCAACGCGCACCCGATATTCTGGCGGTGCGTGAGCACATCCGATCGTGGCGGTTCTACGACCACGTGCGGACCGACGCCCAGGCGCCCGCCCGCTGGCCGCAGGTCGGCACCCGCACGCCGGTGCTGTCGTCGGACGGCTCCGACCTCGCCGCCGCGGTGCAGACGATCCGCGAGATCGGTGACCACGAGGCACTCGACCGGGCCGTGGAGTCCGCCTTCCCCGGAAGCAGGCTGGAGGTCGCGAACTACGAGGGCCGGTTCGAGGTGCGGCTGAGGCAGCACGGGTTGCTGCGGCCGCTCGGCGCCGCGGAGCTGTCGGACGGCACCCTGCGCTACCTGCTGTGGGCCGCCGCGCTACTCACCCCCCGGCCGCCGCGCCTGCTCGTGCTCAACGAACCGGAGACGAGCCTGCATCCCGACCTGCTGCCCGCGCTCGCCGAACTGGTCGTCACCGCGAGCACCAGGACCCAGGTCCTCGTGGTGACCCACGCCCGCCCGCTGGCCGACGCGATCACGAAGCAGGCCGAACACACCGGCACCGACCTGCGCACGATCGAGCTGGTCAAGGACGTCGGCGCGACCGAGGTGGAGGACCAGGGCATCCTCGACCGGCCGTCCTGGCACTGGCCGAAGCGCTAGTCCCCGGCGCGGGAGTGGTCGCTGTCGACAAGCCGACCGCACCTGATTGAACTACCGTTGGTTCATGGCTTCGGGTGAGATCGACTTCCTGCTCCAGTCGTTCGTGGAAGCGGTCAACCTGGCGGACGATTTCTCGATCGAGATGACGCTCAGCGTGCCCGGAGGGGTGGTCAGCGGGGAGCTCGTCACGGCACAACGGTGGATGCGCGAGGTCGCGGCCACGCTCGAAACGGGCACCTCGTCGCCGTCCGACCTGATCGCCGACGTCTACCGGGAGCAGGCGGCGATGTACGAGGCGCGGCGTGCCCAGCACAAGGGCTATCTCGAGGGCAAGAAGCCACGGTTCCTCCACCTGCGGGACGCGAGCTGGATGATCGCGCCCGCGCCGCGTGGCCAGGGCGTGTTCTGGCGCGGCCTGCTCGGCGACGTGGGTGGGTGGTCGCTCGGCCGGTTCGCGGCGGTCGCGGCATGAGCCAGGACAGTGAGTCGAAGCCCGTCCAGCTCAAGTTCGGGCACGAGGAACTGGTGATCCGCCAGCGCTACGAGGTCGCCAGCATCGTCAACGATCTGCTGATCGCGGTGTGGTTCGTGATCGGCAGCGTGTTGTTCTTCTCCGAGTCGACGGCCACCGCGGGCACGTGGCTGTTCCTGCTCGGCAGCGTGCAGCTGCTGATCCGCCCGGTCATCCGGCTGCGGCGGAGGGTTCACCTGCGCAGACTCGCCTCCGGTACCCCCACGGAGACGGCTCGCGACTTCTGAGTGATCGAACTTGGTTCCACGTGGAACCGCGAGGACACCGACGGGGACGGACCGAGGCCGCCGGCGTCCTCGCGGCGAAACGCGCCTATTGCTGGCCGCGCTCGCGGATCTCCGCGTTCGTGGCTTCTTGCTCGGCGCGCTTGGCTTCCTCTTCCTTCTCGGCGACACGCTGCTGGGCCTCGGCCTTCTCCTGCTGCGCCTCGCCTTCACGCTGTGTGGAGTCCTGGCCGAAGACGGTGCCCGCGGTCTCCTTGACCCGGCCCTTGATGTCCTCGACCGCTCCCTTGATGCCTTCCTGCTGTTCGTCCCGGTTGCCCACGGACACCCCTCCTTCAGTAGTCCGCTGTCTTCTTGCACTACCCCTGATCGCCACCGTGTAAACGCGGCCCCTGGACAGTGCAGTAGCATCGCGAGTGCAGGGCTCAGTTGTCGTCGAGGAGGGCTTCCCGTGAAGAAGCTGTTGGCGCTCGCGGTCATCGCGGGCGGCGTGTTCTTCGTGATCAAGCGGAACAAGGACGCCAAGGCGGAGGCGGACCTGTGGCGCGAAGCCACGGCTCCGGCCGAGCGTGTGACCTCCCCGAACGGCAGCACGCCTGCCAGGGCGGGCTCGGACGCGGCCCGCAACAACTGAGACCCCCGTGGGCGCCCGGCGCCCATGGCCCGGGGCTGTAGCTCAATTGGTAGAGCGCCGCTTTTGCAAGGCGGAGGTCAGGGGTTCGATTCCCCTCAGCTCCACCCAGCCTGACCAGGCTTTTTAGCCTGAATCTTCTCTTGTGTCTCGGTGTGATGGGACCCACGATGGGTGCGGGTACTCTGTAAGTCGTGGCCAGGCGTCCCCAGCGGCAGGGCCGCGCCAAGGGCACCATCGAGCGGCGCGGCAACTCGCTGCGCGTCAAGGTTTACGCAGGGCTTGACCCGCTGACCGGCAAGCGCATGTACCTGCGCGAGTCGACAACCGACGAGAAGGAAGCCGAGCGCATCCTTACCAAGCTCGTCGCGCAGGTCGACGCCGAGCGCCACGCCAAGACCAACGCGACGCTCAGCGTGGCCATCGACGAGTGGCTGAAGACGCTCGAGGTCGAGGACAGCACGCGCGAGACCTACGAGATGTACGCGCGTCGCTACATCAAACCAGTGCTCGGCGACAAGCCGATCGGAAAGATCACGGCACGAGTCCTTGAGCAGCTCTACGCGGAGCTCCGACGGTGCCGGGCGCGGTGCGACGGTACGCCGTTCGTCGAGCACCGGGTCGAAGGCGAGCACGAGTGTCGGCAGGTGCAGCACCGTCGGCCGCCCGGTAGGCCGCCAGCCGGTGGATACCCGCCGCACGACTGCGAGCAGACCGGCTGCAAGGTCGTCGAGTGCCAGCAGCATGAGTGCAGGCCGTTGGGAAACGCGACGATCTCGAAGCTGCACTTCATGCTCAGCGGCACCTTCTCGGCAGCCAAGCGCTGGGACTGGGTCGAGAGCAACCCCGCCGAGGTGGCACGGAAGCCGCGGCAGCCAGCCCCGCAGCCGACGCCGCCGACGGTCGAAGAAGCCACGAGGATCATCGACGAGGCGTGGAAGCAGGACGAGAGCTGGGGCACGCTCGTGTGGCTGGTCATGGTCACGGGCATGCGCCGCGCTGAGGTACTGGCTCTGCGCTGGACAGACGTCGACCTCGCGAGTGGCTATATCTCCATCCGCCGCAACTACGTTCGCGCCGCTGGTCGCTCTGTCGAGAAGGAGACGAAGACGCACCGGATGCGCCGAGTCTCACTCGACCCGGCAACAGTCGAGGTGCTGCAAGAGCACCGCGCCCGCTACGAGGCCGCGATGCGGCAGCTCGACGTCGAGCCGGTGAAGGACGCGTTCTTGTTCTCGTACGAGCCGATGTGCGACCGCCCGTACGACCCGAGCGGGGTCACGCACCGCTACGCGCGCATGTGCGCCAGCCTGGGTATCGATAGCCATCTGCACGCGCTACGGCACTACTCAGCGACGGAGCTGCTCACCGCCGGCGTCGACCTCCGTACGGTCGCCGGCCGCCTCGGCCATGCTGGCGGCGGCGCGACGACGCTGCGGGTTTATGCGGCGTGGGTCGGCGAGGCCGACCGCCGGGCTGCCGACATTCTCGGTCGCCGCATGCGGCGACCGCCGAGGGGCGGAGGTCAATGATCCAGAGTGGTATAGCTGCTTCTCGCCCGGCCTCGGACACGAATGCACGCTCGTTCAGCGGCGTTTCCCGAACGTGTAATGCACCCGGGGGCACGCGCGAAAGAAGTGGTGTGGAACTGGGCGATATGGCGAGTTGGTCGGCAGCAGGAGTGGCCACCATTGCCGCAGCCGCAGCCGGACTGCAGGCTCGAAGCGCTCGTCGGCAGGTGTCTGCGGCGGAAAGGCAGGCCGATGCCGCCGCCGAGCAGGTAGCGATCATGCGGGACGAGCTGAACGAGCGCGCCGGACCATCCTTCGTTGTTGATGAGGCCATGGACGCTCACCCCCGCGAGCTTGGCTTCTTCGGGTGCAGGGTCACGGTACGGATGACCACGGGGCCACGGCTGCGCTCGATCGTGGTCACTGCACACGGCAGCGAGATTGCCGGTCTCGCCAATCACCATGGCATGTCGGCCCCAAACCCGTACGTCGTGCCTGACGTCCGGCCTGGCGGCACGTTCACCTGCTATTTGGCCTGCGAAGACGGTTACGTGGGCACCGTCGGCAGCCTCGACCTCACGTGCACCGAAGAAGGTGGCGCCCAAGCTCGGACATGGGACCGTGCTGTCGGATTCACGATTGCTCGCGACGCATCACCCAGTCGAAAAGTGTGGTGAACATTGCCGCGGTTCAGTCGTCCAGGCACTGGGTCTCCCTCTGGCTCGAACTGCGCTACGTAGAGGCCCCAGTGCCTTCCAGTCATTAGCTGTGGCCGTCCGTCGGCGAGTAAGTCGAGGCACTCGTCAACGGTCCAGTCCTGACAGGACATCAGACGATGACTCTCGTACACGAGGTGAGGCTACGGGCCGGTAGGTGAAGCAGGAATCACGAGCCGCCGGTGCGCCTGTGTCAAGCTAGGTGCGGGGCCGTGCAGACCCGTGTTACTGCGGAGCGGGCCAGGCCAAAGCAAGTTCGCTCAGCTGATCAGTGACTGCGTCAGCTCCTCGACGCTGCAGGCGCTCACGTTTACCCGGTTTGTTCGCGTATCCAACGACGGAGGTACCGGCAGCGCGAGCGGCGTCGACGTCTGCCTCTGAGTCGCCGATCATCACGCACGTTGCCGACGGCGCGCACAGTGTCTCCATGGCCTGACGCAACAGGAACGGTGCGGGTTTGAGTAGCTCTACGTCGGCAGCTTCACGAGCGTTGACGTAATCGATAAGGCCCGAGAGACCGTGGATGTCGACGTAACGGCGTACAGCCGCCGCTGAGTTGTTGCTGACAATAGCGATGACGTGGCCAGCCGCAACGAGCGATTTGATGGCAGCTTTTGCACCTGCTGTTTCAGGTGCCGTGGTGACTGCATCGAGTTCAAGTTCGCGAAACCGAGACTCGACAGTTTGCGCGGTGGCGGTGTCGATCTTGTTCGCGTAGCGCAGCACGTCGAAGGGATCGTGTGCTGCGGCGACGTCGTCGGGCATGTCCGGGCCGACCAGTTTCTTCAGCTCATCGGCCGCGGCGCGGTCGCTGAGCTCGCCGCCGAACACCGCGCACACCGGGCCGTCGAAGTCGAGCAAGATGTGCTTGTGGCGCGCGACAAGCTCGGCTGGCGTCACGGTTTAAGCTCCCGTGCGACCGTCGTCCACAGGCTCTCGAACCACATGGCCGACTGGTCGACGAACTGTGCACTCATCGACTCGGGTTCGTCGTTGGCGTGGTGGAACAGCACCGCGTCCTTGCCCATGAGGTCCCACATGGGGACCCGCTCACCGTCGAGTTGGACGGCGTGATGCGTCACCGGGTAGTAGCCGAAGAAGGCCTCGGCACCGTTGATGACGTAGAGCTTGAACAGCGGCACGGCCGGGAAGGCGCGGACCTCGGCATGAGCGTCTTCGACGATTCGGAGCTCGCCGAGCTCGTTGATCGCATCAACTATCGCGAAGGTGTGGCGCTTGGAGATGCCGGCCGCACGTTCTCGAAAGGCCGGGCTGTCCCCTAGGTCGTCAACGCGTGCGGGGAGCGTCCACGGAGTCGAGGTGTCAGGAACGAGAAGGCGAACGCGGATCGAGGCTGGACGTAGTCGACCAGCACGGACCTTGTCGATCGGCTCTGTGATGGCGCCGTGCAGAGTCTCACCGGAGAAGCCCGCAAAGTCGACCGACACGTGCGGTTCCTCGAAGGCGCGCTCAAGGTGTGGGCGGAGCCCAACCGGACGCTCGGTGCGCTCCCGCACATAGACGCCGCTGCCCTGCCGGGAAACGACCAGCCCCTCATCACGCAGCAGGCGTATCGCCTGCTGGACAGTCATGCGGGCGACGCCGAACCGCTTTGCGAGGTCAGGCCCCGAAGGAAGCTTCTCACCCGGCTGAAACGACCTGGTCAGGATCGCGGCGCGTAGTGCGTTCGCGACCTGCTGATAGGGCGGCCGAGGGTCGTCGGGGTCGAGCTCCATGCACTCACCTTATATGTCAACCCACTCGCCACGCTAGGCAGCCTAGACAAGCTATTGACATGTCTAGCCATGCTGGGTAACTTCAAACATGGCTAGGCAACCTAGCAAGGCAGTGCAAGGTGGCTCAGCCGGTGGAACTGGCCAAGTGACGGCCCAGGTGGGGAGGCAGCCCCACCTGGGCCCCGCATCGGGAGATTCGGAGACCCAATGCAGTCCCAAAGTACGACAGCGACGAGCCCGACGGCTGTTGGCGGCAAGCAGACGCGTGAACTCATGCGCAGCGCCGCCCTCCGTAGCGCCATCGAGAAGCGCGCGTCAGGCGTGCCGACGTACACCGTGCCGGAGGCGGCAGCGCTTCTGAGCATTTCCCAGGAGTACCTGTACCGGCTGATCCAAGCCGACATGTTCCCAGCTGTTCACATGCGCATCGGACGCAACCAGGGCCGGTACATCGTGCCCGCCAAGGTAGTCGAGGACTTGCTCAACGATGCCGCACAGCGCGTCGACAGTCTTGACCTCGCCGCATGGAACGAGCGTCCTGGGGGTGCGGCGTGACTGTGGGTTCGAGGCGGAAGCGGTCGCGGTTGTTGCGGCGGGTGACGCTGACTGGTCTGGGCTTGTTCGGTCTGGGTTGGTTGATGGCCCGCATGCCCGTGGAGACGCCGGGGCGGGTGTATTGGCCGTGGTTGATGGTGGCCGGTGGCCTGTTGCTGGGTGGCGTGGTGTTGGCGGTGTCGCGTCGGCGGACGGGCACGGTGGGCACGGTCAACCGGTGGTCGCGGCGGTCGAAGCGGAATGACGGGGTGGCCTCGGCGTGGACGATTCTGCGGGTCGCGTCGGGGTGGGCGATTCGCACCAAGGCCGGGGTGTTGCGGCCCAGCCTGCGGAGTGTGTCGTGGTGGCGCCGGTGGACGGTGCCGCTGCGGGAGCTGGCCACGCCGCTGGCGCGGGTGGGGCTGTTTCGGGTGTGGTCGCCGGTCGAGGACGTGACGTTGCGCATCGGTGGCCCGCGCACCGGCAAAACCGGGGAGCTCGCCGGCCGGATCCTGGACGCTCCGGGTGCGGTGATCGCCACGTCGACCCGCACGGATCTGGTGGAGCTGACCGGCCCGTGCCGCGGGCGGCTGGGCCCGGTGGGGGTGTTCAACCCGTCCGGTTTGGGCGGGCTGGAGTCGTCGGTGACGTTCGACCCGCTGGCCGGGTGTGAGCAGCCCGCCACGGCCGCGGCCCGCGCTGCGGATCTGCTGGCCGGTGCGAGCGCGCCGGGCCGGGGTGGAGACATGGAGTTCTGGGCCAGCCAGGCCCGCCGGGTGCTGGCGTCGCTGCTGCACGCCGCCGCGCTGGGTGGCGGGGACATGCGGGACGTGCTGGCCTGGGTGGCTGACCCGGACCAGGCTGGTAGCGAGGTGCAGCGGTTTCTGCGGCGTTCGCCGGAACCGGCGTATGAGCAGGACGCGCTGCAGTTTCTGGGCACCAACGATCGCACCCGCTCCTCGATCTGCGCCACGATCATGCCCGCGCTGGGTTGGTTGACCGATTCCACCGCCGCGGCTGCGGCGGCCCCGGGGCAGGGCGCATTCGACGTGGCCGAGCTGCTCAGGCAGCGGGGGACGGTGTATCTGCTCGGCGCGGAGGACGCCCAGGTCGCGCCGCTGGTGACCGCGCTGACCGGGCACATCGCCCGGGAGGCGCGCCGGTTGGCGGCGTTCGAGCCGGGTGGGCGGTTGGACCCGCCGCTGACGCTGGCGCTGGACGAGGCGGCGCTGATCTGCCCGGTGCCGCTGGACAACTGGACCGCGGACATGGGCGGCCGCGGCGTCACGATTCACATTGCTGCGCAGTCGCGGGCGCAGCTCAAGCAGCGCTGGGGTGACCAGGGTGCGGCGGCGATCCTGAACAACGCCGCCACCCTGATGGTCTACGGCGCGACACGCGACCCGGACGATCTCGCCGCCTACTCGTCGCTGACGGGCGAGCGGTACGAGGAGGTCCCCACCTGGGACGAGACGGGTGAGCTGCACTCGATGTCCACCCACCGTGTCCCGGTGCTGACCCCGGCGCAGATCGCGCAGTTGCCCCCGCGGCGGGTGTTGATCATCCGGCGGAACATGCCCGCCGCCGTGGGGCGGGTGCAGATGGCGTGGAAACGCGGTGACGTGCGCGCCGTGGCCCGCGCCGAGCGGTGGGCGCTGCGGTTGCAGCGGTGGCAGACGCTGCGGCATCGGTGGACCGAGCGGGCCGCGGACCGGCTGGCCACGGTGCACCCGCGGTTCGATTCCCTGCCGCATCAGGTGCGCGCGGCGCACCGGCTCACGACGCAGGCCCAGGCCGTGCGGGCCCGCCGCGTGCGGGAGGCGACCACCTTCACCACCAGCACCAGCGCGGCCGGGGGTGAGCAGTGATGCTGACCCCCGAGCGGTTCTCGATGCAATACCTGGCGTGGGCCCGCCGGCACGTGTTGGGCGAGCCGGTGGAGGAGCTCGGCTCCCGCCGCATCCGGCTGTCCTACGACTCGGCCGACCCGTTCGCGGTGGTGCTGGAGATCGCGAACCGGGATGCGTGGGCGCGGTGGCAGTTCGCCCGCGACCTGCTCGCCGCCGGGCTGCACCACGGCACCGGCCTGGGCGAGGTGCACGTGTGCCCCGCACCCCACGAGGCCGGCGATCGGGTGGCGATCATCCTGCGCACCGAACCCGGCGTCGGATTCGAACTGCTGCTACGCCGCGCCGAAATCGAACACGCCCTCGCCGGCATGCACGCCCTCGTCCCATCCGGGCAGGAGTCCGCCCGGATCGACTGGGAACGCGAGCTGGCCGCCCTCGGCGGGGGTGAGCAGCCATGACCGCTCGCGATTCCGAACAGACCTACGCCACCACCGGCGCGCTGGCCGGGCTGGCCAGTGAGGTGGAGGGGTTGCGGCGGCGGGTGGAGCCGCTGCACCGGTTGCCGGGTCAGGTGGCGGAGGTGTCCGAGCAGGTGGCTCGGTTGGCGGAGCAGGTGGCCGAGATGGCCGCCGACCCCGGTCCCGGTGTGGTCCGGTCGTGGCTGGCGCTGGACGAGGACGACCCGGACCTGGCAGGGCGGCTGCTGGCCGAGCTGTCCGGGTGGTTGGAGACGGTGTTTCTGCGGTTCCCGGATGGGGCGGCGGTGCTGCCGGACTGCTGGGCCTGGCACCCCGACGTGGTCGAGGAACTGCTGTGGCTGATGCAGGCCTGGTCCGCCGCGTATTTCGACGACAAGGGCGGCGTGCTGCGGGTCGCTGACTGGCATGACCGCTACCGCCCCGGCGTGGTGCGTCGGCTGAAGGCGACCGCCGCGGCGTGCTCGCTGGAAAACCACAGCCCGCCCCCGGCGCGGCCCACGGTGCCGCTGCCCGAGGCGGTGGGGCCGATCGCCACCTGGTGGGGCCGCGACCGCGATGAGCCCGCGCCGGAACCGACCGAGGCCCAGTTCGCGGCCGTGTCGCCGCGCCGACGGGGAGGGACCCGCCGATGACCACCCACCACACCACCAACACCACCAGCAGCGCGACGGGGCGGCCGCGGCGGGCGGCGCGGGTGGCGCTGTGGCTGCCCGGCCTGCTCGTGGCGGTCGGTGCCGCGGTGGCCACCGCCCACGGTCTCTACGAGGTCGCCCGCGCGGCGGAGACTCCGCCGTTGATCGCGGGGCTGTACCCGTTGATCACCGACGGGCTCGCTCTGGTCGCCTACGCCGCCACCGCCCGCCTGACCGGGTCGGGCCGCCGCTACGCCTGGGCCGTGGTCGTGCTCGCCGCCGGGCTGTCGGGGCTGGCGCAGGCCAGCTACCTGGCCGAGGGCGTGCACACCGCTCCGGCGGCGCTGCGGTTCGGCATCGGGGCCTGGCCCGCCATCGCCGCCGCCATCGTGGCCCACCTGCTCTACCTCATCGCCCACGCCGAACGCACCACCCCGTCCGCCGCACCGTCCGCCGAGTCCGGGGTAGTGCCGGAGGGCAACCGGTCCCGTACGGCGGGGGAGCCCGAGGGGGACGCCGAGGGCGACCGTCCGACCGTCCACCTGCCCGCCGTCCACTCCGAGCCTGCCTCGGCACCATCCGTTCGGGCGTCCGGTGTTCAGCCGACGGCTGTTCAGACCACCGGACACACCCAGCGTGTTCAGCCGTCCGGTGTTCGCCGGTCGGAGTCGCGTCCGGCGGGTGCCGGGTCGGCGGGTGATGTTCAGTCCCCGGCTCCGGTGCCAGTGCGGTCGGTGCCGGTGCGGCAGGTGGCGTCTCCGGCGCGGGACCGCGCCGACCAGGCGGCCCAGCGCTACGCCGCCGCCCACGGCGAGCTGCCCACCGTCACGCACTTGATGGAGCTGGCCGAGGTCTCCCGCGGCACCGCAGGCGAGGCCCTGAAAGCCCTCCGCGCCCACACCAGCCCCCTGCACCTCGTCAGCGAGCACGACCAGCACCAGGCCCACTCATGACCCCACACCTCAGCCTCAGCACGACCATGACCAGCACGCACCACAGCACCGATCGCACCGTCCCAAGCACTCCAGCAACGAGCCCCGAGAGAAGGACACACCTAGGCATCACGATCTGTGGGGCTCGCGGCCTGGCGGCCGCGGGGCGTGCCTGCCCTCCCATTGTTGATCTTGAAAAGGGTCGTGGACTGGTTGTGGCGGGGTGGTCGCGGTGCTGACGATCTCCACCGGGCACGGGGCGGACTACCTGTTGGGCGCGGTCGCGACGGGGCGGGAGAACTACTACACCGGCGCGGTGGCCGAGGGCGAGCCGCCGGGGCGCTGGTACGGCCGCGGCGCCGAGGCGCTGGGCCTGCACGGGTTGGTGGATCACCAGGACATGACCGCGCTGTACGAGCGGTTTCTGGATCCGCGGGATCCGGCGTTCCGGACGCCCGAACAGTGGCATGAGGCGTCCACCCTCGGGCACACCGGACGGAACTACCGTACGGAGCAGCAGTGGTACGACGAGATGCTGGCGGCCGAACCGGACGCCAGCCCTGAACGCCGCGCGGAACTCTGGCTGGACGCGGGCAAGCGCGCGCAGCGAAATGTGGCCTTTTTGGACGCCACGTTCAGCGTTCAGAAGTCGGTGACGGTGCTGCATACGGCGTTCGAGGCGCAGGAGGTCCGGGCCCGGACGGCGGGGGACGAGACCACAGCCGCGGCGTGGGCCGAGCACCGCCGGGCGGTCGAGGACGCCATCTGGGCCGGGAACCGGGCGGCGCTGGACTACCTCGCGCAGCACGCGGGCTACTCGCGTGTCGGGCACCACGGCGGGGCCGCCGGGCGCTACATCGACGCCCACGACTGGACCATCGCCTCGTTTTTTCAGCACGACAACCGGGATCACGACCCGCAATTGCACATCCACAACGCGATCCTCAACCGCGTCCAGGGCGCCGACGGGAAGTGGCGCACGCTGGACTCGAAGGCGATGCACAAGTTCCGCGGTGCGGCCGCCGCGGTGGGTGAGCGCACGATGGAGGAACACCTCACCCGCGCCCTCGGCGTGGCGTTCGCGGCCCGCCCGGATGGCAAGGCCCGCGAGATCGTGGGCATTCCCGCGCCGGTGATGGAGCTGTTCTCCTCCCGGCGCCGCGCGATCACCGCCAAGACGCGGGAGTTGGTGGAGGCGTTCGAGGCCAAGTTCGGCCGCGCCCCCAACAGCTTGGAGCGGGACCGGCTGTCGCGGCAGGCGACCTTCGCCACCCGCCGCGCCAAGTCCCACGACGGCGAGACCGTCGAGCAGCGCCTCGAGCGGTGGGACCGGCAGTTGCGCGCCGAGATCGCCGGTGGGCTGGAGTCCGTCGCCCGCGACGTGCTCGCGCTCGGCGGGAAGCAGCCCGAGCCGCAGGAGTGGTCGCCGCGGGCGGTGCTGGAGACCGCGCTGGCCGACGTGCAGGCGCGCAAGGCCGCCTGGACGCGCGGCGACCTCACGCGGGCGATCAGCGACGCCCTGCCCGACCATCTCGGCACCACCGCCGGGGCCGACGTGGCCCGGTTGCTGGACACGCTGACCGAGGCGGGCCTGGAGCTGGCGGTGCCGTTGGATGCGGATCGGCCCGGTGATGCCGCCCTGCCCGCCGGGCTGCGCCTGGCCGATGGCCGCTCCGCGTATCAGGCACCCGGTGGGCAGCGCTACGCCACGCCGGAGCACGTGCACACCGAACGTGCGCTGACCGCGGCCACGGTCGAGGGCGGCGCGGCCGCGGTGACCACCACCGCCGCGCAGCGGTTCGTGGAGCAGCTCCGCGAGACCGGTATCGAGCTGGGCGCAGACCAGGCCGCCGCCGTCCGTGGCGTGCTCACCTCCGGTGCCCGGGTCGAATCGCTCATCGGCCCCGCGGGCACCGGCAAGTCCTTTGTGGTCGGCGCCCTGGCCCGGGCCTGGCAGGACCCCGCCAGCTGGGGTGATGAGCAGCCCCGCACGGTGGTCGGGTTGGCGTCCAGCCAGATCGCCACCGAGGTCCTGGCCGGTGAGGGGGTGGCCGCCCGCAACGTGGCCCGCTGGTTGGCCACCCAGGACCGGCTGAACTCCGGTCGCGCCGCCGCCGACGACGAGGCGTGGCGCCTGCACGCCGGGGACCTGGTCGTCGTGGACGAGTCGGCGATGACCGACACCCCCGACCTGGCCGCCATCCACCGCCACGCCGACGCGGCCGGGGCGAAGCTGCTGCTGGTCGGTGACCACCGGCAGCTCGCCGCGGTCGGCGCCGGCGGCGGCATGGACCTGCTCGCCCAGCACGGCGCGTCCTACGAACTGGCCGATGCCCGCCGTTTCACCGCCGAGTGGGAACGCGCCGCCTCCCTGCGACTGCGAGCCGGGGACGAGTCGGTGTTGGGCGAGTACCACCGGCACGGCCGGTTGCGCGACGGCGGCGCGCTGGAGCAGACCGAGCAGGCCGCGGTGCGGGCGTGGCTGGGTGACACCCTCGCCGGGCGCCGGTCCCTGCTGCTGGTCGACACCAACGAGCAAGCCGCCCGCCTCTCGGCCGACATCCGCGCCGAACTGGTCCGCCTCGGCCAGGTCGCCGAGCGGGGTGTGCCGCTGGGGTTGCAGGGCACCTACGCCGGGGTCGGCGACCTAATCCAGGCCCGCCGCAACGCCTGGGACCTGGCTGGCTACCAGGGCAACCGGCGGGGCCCGATCAACCGCGAGCACTACCGGGTGCTCGCCACCCGCGACGACGGCGGCCTCACCGTCGCCCCGATCCTCGGCCGCGGCCCCGACGGCGAACAACTGGGGGAGCGGATGGAGCTGCCCGCCGCGTACGTGGCCGAGCACGTCGCGCTGGGCTACGCCTCCACCGTGCACGCCGCCCAAGGGCTCACGGTGGACACCAGCCACACCATCGCCACCAGCCAGACCGGTGCCGAAGCCCTCTACGTCGGCCTGTCCCGCGGGCGGGAGAACAACACCGCCCACGTCGTCACCCTCGCCGTGCCCGCCGACGCCGAGCCCGGCACCGTCACCGAAGCCGTGCACCGCAACCCCGCCGCCGTGCTCGCCACCACCCTGGAGACCGCCGACCCCACCCGCTCCGCGCTCGCGACCGCCACCGAGTCGGCCGCCGACATGGGCTCGGTGCGCACCCCGGCCGAGCTGTTCGCCGACGCCGTCGAGCTGGCCACCGCCGGCCGCACCGCCACCTGGCTCGACCAGCTCACCACCGACGGCCTGCTCACCTCGGAACAACGCGCCCGGCTGGCCGCCGAGGACGGCGCCACCACCCTCACCCGCGTGCTGCGCCGCGCCGAACTCGCCGGCCACGACCCGCAGCAGGTGCTGCGGGCGGCCGTGACCGAGCAACCCCTCGAGGGCGCCCGGCAGCTCACCAGCGTGCTGCGGCACCGCATCACCAGCCTGCGCCGCCTGGATCCCACCACCGACAGCTACACCGACCGCGTGCCCCAGGTCGACGACCCCGAATGGCGCACCTACCTCCAATCCCTGGCCGATGCCGCCGACCAGCGCCAGCGCGAGCTCGGCCAGCAGCAGGCCGCGGCCCCCGAGCCGTGGGCGCTCGAAGCGTTCGGCCCGTGCCCGGACGATCCGGAACAGGCCGCCCAGTGGATCAGTAAGGTCGGGGCGGTCGCCGCGCACCGCGAGCTGACCGGCTACGACGACCCCACCGAAGCCCTCGGCAACCCGCCCAAGGCCGGACAGGTCGAGACCTACGCCTCCTGGCGCACCGCCTGGCGCGCCTTGGGCCGACCGGAGGCCGACCGCGACGAGCTGGAGATGAGTGACGGCCAGCTCCGCATGCGCGTCCGCGCGGCCGAACGCGAAAACACCTGGGCCCCGCGCTACGTCGCCAACGAGCTCGCCGGCACCCGCCAGACCGCCGAACAACACCGCCACACCGCCGCGTTGCGTGCCGCCGAGGCCGACGCCGCCACCGACCCGGAGCAGCGGGCCGAGCTGCGGCAGCAGGCCGACCACGCCGCCGCCCTGGCCGACACGCTCGAAGCCCGCGTCGCCGAGCTCGAACTCGCCGAGCAGGCCCGCGGCCAGTGGCTGGCGCACACCGCCGCCACCCGCGCGGCGGCCGACCGGGCCGCCACCGAGCTGGCCGCCCGGCACGCCGACGACCAGACCACCGAGGAAACCGTCACCGCCGAGGAATGGCTCGCCGCGCACCGCGAGGCCACCGCAGCCGAAGATCCCCACCGCGAGATCACCGCCGAGCACGAGCTCGCCGACATCGAGCAGCAACGCGAGGCCGACACCACCGCCGCCACCGAAACCGAAGCCGAAGCCGAGTACGGGCCGCAGGTGGAAACGGCCGTGCCCGACGTGCGGGACGTGGCAGTCGACGAGCCCGACCAGGTCGAGGAAGACGTCGTGCGTGTGCCCTCGGCCGACGAGACCGCGGACACGGTCGAGCGCGCACAGCGGGCGCTCGCCGAGGTCGCCGCGCGCCAGGCCGCCGAGCACGCCCGCGAAGCAGACGAAGCCCACGCCGCCCAACTCGCCCGCTGGCACGCCGAGGATCAGGCCGCCGAAGCCGCCACCGACATCGAGGCCGCGACCGAGCAGGACGCCCTGGGCATCGGGGGACTGTGATGGGCGCCCGCGGGATCAATGAGTCAGTGCGTCGCGGTGTCGGGCAGCGGCACGGGAGGCGGCCCGCTGCGACGCCACGCCCACCGCAGCGTCGCGCACACCGCCTCACACCAACCCGGCCGTGCCGCCAGCCACGCCGGCACCGGCCGCCGCAAGGCCAACTTCTCCGCCGCCAGCAGCTCCGCCTCGATCAGTTCCTCATACGCACGGGCGGAACGGTTGGTGACCGGGGCCCACACCGGCGTATGCCGACCGTTGAGCTCCACGGTGCCCCGCGCCATCCAGCGGCAGGTCATCGCCACACCCGCGGCATACCAGTCACCGCCTGCGCTGCGGCGGCCGGCCTCGACCCACACCTGGGCGAACTCCTCCACCGGAACCCGCAGATTGGTACGCGGGATCCGGGCGATATCCGCCGCGGTCACCTCCACGCCATCCAGGGTCACACGCACCACCGACAGTTCCCAGCCACCAATCACGCGGCCGCCGGCCCGCGGGTGGCGGAGTTCGCGCTCAAGGCCGCGCAGGCCAAGACCACAGGTGGAGCCGCCTGCGGCGGCCGGTTCTGCTGGCCCCTGAGCTTGGCACGGCCCTGCTCCCCGTCAAGGGGACGGCCGAGAACTTTTGGATCGTCCCTTCGGGCCGCTGCGCTCGATCCAAAACTTCCCGGCCTCAAAGCCCCTTGACGGCGAGCCTCGCGGGCCGCGCGGCGGCGCTCAAGCGGTGGCGGGGGAGCCCGCCACCCACAGACGGGGCCAGCAGAACCACCGACCCCTTCCCTTGTCCACTTCCGCAGGAAAGGACCCGGTCATGAACCAGCAGTTCCCGGACTTCACCCAGCCGCCGCAGGCGTTCCGGGCCAGCTTCGACGGCGACAGCAGCCACCCCGACGAGCTGGCCAACACGGTCACCGTCGAAGCGGTCACCAGCCACGACCCCGCTGGCGAGCGCGAGAGCGAGCACGTCGACAGCGACATCCACGCCGACACCTACGGCGACCGCGAACTGGTCGAGATCGACACCAACTACGAGTCGACCCGGCCCGGGCCGCACCCAGTGCGGCTCAGCCGCACCCATGCGGTCGCACTCGCCGCCGCGGTACTGGAAGCCACCGAAGACACCTTCCACTACACCCGCTGCGGACGCCTCCGCCCCGACGCCGCCGCCGAACTCCTCCGCGCCCTGGACCACGTCGAGCACGCCCTAAACCAGCTGCGGGACCACGCCCTCCACGACCTGCTCCTCGGCACCGGCCTGCGACCCCACAACACCGACAGGAGGTGACACCGATGGCCAACACCAGACCGTGCGAAAGCTGCGGCGGCAGCCTCGCCGACCTGCCCGACAGCGCGACCACCTGCTCGGCGCAATGCGCCGAAGCCGCCTACCAACAGCACCGCGCCACCGAACTCGACCAGCGCTGAGCACCCCAGCTCGCCCACCACCGCAGCGAGACGGGAGGTGAACCGCCATGTGCCCCGAAGGCTGCTACATGCACTACCGCAACGGCCACTGGATCTGCTGCAAGTGCGGAACCACCAAGTGACCACCACCGCCAAGGGGACGGGCCAGGGACTAGCTGGCCCGTCCCCGAGACGACAGGTCTGGTGCCGGCCCACTTGCGGAGCGGGCGCGCGTTACACGAGAGGCGGCTACCATGCGCCGCAACTCTCAGCTCTGCGTGTATCGCCCCAGTAGCCCAGCGGTCGCTGCCAAGATTGCTTCGGCGTCGATGCGGCGCCACGTGAAGCCGTCTGTGGTGGTGTCGTCGTGGTGGGCGGCGTTGGTCATGCCTTTGACACTGTGGTAGATCGCTGCCCAGCGCTGGTCCTGGGTGCGCTTGTCGACCGGAAGAGCGGAAATGCTCTTGGCAGAGGGCAGCGACACCAGCCGGGAAACGTTCTCCAGCACCCTCCGGCAGGTGGCCACGCAATGTTCCCACTGCTGGTCGTGGAACTCGGCCCGCGCCTGGCGCAGCCGAGCAGCAGCTTGCGCCAGCGAGGCTGCGTCTTCGTCGGAGGCGGCTGGTGGCGGCGTGAGCGCTGAGTCAGTCAGCGGGCCAGGTACCCGGATAAGCAGGCTGACTTCCGTGCCCGCCTGGTCCAGCAGTTCAAGCCAGCGGCCGCGGGAGATGCGGATCGACACCTCCTCGTTCGCCACGGGGTAGGCGTCGGCCAGTGGCGTCAGCAGCGTGCTTTGAAGCTTGAGGCGCAAGGCAACGTCGTCCAAGCCTCGGGCACGCTCCAGGGTGGTTAGCTGATCGTCGGTGAGCGAAAGGACCAGTTCCTCGCGCGTCGCGTAGCCGTGGAGGGTTATGACCTGAGGTTCTAGGCCTGTCAGCCAGCGGAAGGACGGCCGATCGGTCCAGACGCCCCCGGTGACAAGTGTCTGAGCGTTCCTCTCGGGATCTTGGGCGTCCAGCCAGGTACTGGTGACGTTGACCGGCAGGACCAGGCGGTGATTGGCCGTGCCGGGCGACAGGCGGGCCTCCTCGAAGGAGACATGGACCTGCCCCACGGGGCGGTAGTTGAAGGATGCCACGGTCACAGGAACAAGTGGTAGCACGGGCCCACGGCGGTCCGCACCGAAGCCCGATTGAACCCGAGTCGGGGATCGTCCGTCGCGGACACAACTCCGCGACGACCAGCTACGCCGCCCATTTTAGGGTAAATTGGACACCTAAACATGGGGGTACGAATGCTGGCTGGACTACAGGCGGGTGACCGGCTTCGGCGGCGTGAGGTGCACGAGCGCTTCGGAGGGCGGCAGCAGGGCGGTATCGGGCCCTCGACGAAGGCGCCGGTGGTGTTGTTCTTCACCGATCCGGCCAAGGGGCATCAGCACGGCTACTACGACGGCTGGGACAGTGAGGGCTACTTCCACTACGTCGGGGAAGGCCAGCGCGGCGACCAGCAGCTCACCCAAGGCAACAAGGCCATCCTCAACCACCAGGACGATGGTCGGTCACTGGAAGGCTTCGTTGCCGACGGGACGACCGTGACCTATCTCGGCGAGTTCGCCCTGGTTGAGCACTATTTCACCGATGCCCACGAGACCGGCGATCCAGACACGCTGCGTCAGGTCGTGGTGTTTAAGCTCCGTCCGGCTGCGGATGTGCCGGTGGAGCTGCCCAGTCTGCCGATCAGCCCGCAGTCGCAGCCCCGTGTGGACCGCGTGCCTGTCGAAGAACAGCACACCGAACGGTCCTTTGTCAGCCCTGACCGCGAGCCGTATGAACTCGAGCGACGGGAAGCCAGCCTGGTCCGCCGCTACCGCCTCTACCTTCACCGCCGCGGACACGACGTTGACCGGCTCCGTCTCGTACCGCCAGGGGAGTCCCGCCCGCTCTACACCGACCTCTGGGACGAGACTGACAAGGAGTTGATCGAAGCCAAAGGCACCGTCACCCGCGACAGCCTCCGGTTCGCGGTCGGACAACTGCTGGACTACCGCCGCTTCGCCGACGCCAACACCCTCGCAGTCCTCCTGCCGTCACGGCCCCGCCCCGACCTCCTCCGCTACCTGCACGAGCTCGGTATCAGCGTCATCTACCCGAACGGCGACGACTGGAGCCGCGCTGACCCGGCGACAAGTGGCTAGCCAACTACCGGAAATTGCCGGCGCGCGTGGAGCCGCGTCAAGGTCGCCGATCTAGGCAACAGCCGTGATGGACGCATGTCCCAGCCACACGGGATGGGACCCAACATGGGTGCGAAACACAGTCAGTCGAGTGCAAATCCGCCGGAGTAGACAACGGCACCACCGCTCCGGCCAGCACTATTCGGGCAGTTCGGGTGGCAGCGGCGCATTTGCAAGGCGGAGGTCAGGGGTTCGATTCCCCTCAGCTCCACCCAGGCTGAACTGGTGATCTCGCGGCAAGTCGCTTCGCCTTCGTGGAGTGACGGAAGCCAGTGGCGGTAGCCAGATCTTTCTCGACGGCAGAGCGGCTCTCGCTCGAATCGTCGACGCGTGCGGGCAGTTTCATGGAGTCGATCGGCCGAGCCGAGAGACGTCGACATCGCGTGTAGTGGCTGACCAGGCGGGTACCAGTGGGAGGTGGAGGTTTCCGCCGCCGCGGGCGCGGCACTGGGCGGCGTTTTCGGGACGGTCGCCCGGTTGAGGCATGGCAAGCCGCTGCACCCACGGGGCAGGGTGTACGACGCGGTGCTTCGCCGGACCGGCTCTTCCGAGCCGTGGGGTGCGGAGTGGCTGGACGCTCCGGGCGAGCACCATGCTCTCGTCCGCTTCTCGCGGGCTGCCGGCCTGCCCCGGCCGTTGCCTGACGTGCTCGGCCTCGCTCTCACGTTCAACGGGCCCGCCGGCGACCGCCACGATCTCCTGCTCGCCACCACGGGCCTGCGGCCGGGAGCTCGGTTCGTACTGCTGCCTCGCCGCCACCTGTTCGCGGTGCCGTACGGCTCCCTCCTGCCCTACCGGGCGCCGCGAGGGCTGGTGCTGCTCGCCGCCGTGCCGATGGCCGCGGTGGCTGGCGACACCACGTTCCGGTTACTCGCCGCCTCGCCGGTCGGCCGGTGGAGGGAGTTCGCGACGGTGGACATAGCCGGACACAGGTTCCCCGCGCCGGACCAGGCGATCCGCTTCGACCCGGTGCGTCATCCTCTCCCGGGGCTCACCTGGCCACCGGCGTTGTCGAGAGTTCGCGAGCCCGCGTACGCGGTCGCGCGCGCGGCGGCGCCGCGTCTCGGCCAGTCGCGCGGGCACTGATACGCCGTACTCCGGGTCAGTCGCTCGCCACGCGGGTGAGGAAGAAGTCGCGCACGTGCTCGGCGAGCAGGTCCGGCACCTCCATCGCGGCGAAGTGGCCGCCGCGTTCGAACTCCGACCAGTGCCTGACGTCGTACAGCCGCTCGGCCAGTGGTCTCACCGACTGCGTGATGTCGTGCGGGAGTACCGCCACGCCGATCGGTACCGGGCACGGTTCGATCCGCCGCGGAGCGTCGTGGTGCAGCCGTGCCGAGGAGGCCGCCGTGGCGGTCAGCCAGTACAGCGAGATGTCGGTGAGCATCCGCTCGTCGTCGATCGGCGTGCGGGGATCCGTCCACTGCGCGAAGCGCTCGGCGATCCACGCCAGCTGGCCGACCGGTGAGTCGGTCAGCGCGTAGCCGATGGTCTGCGGGGTGGCGGCCTGCAGAGCCTGGTACGGTGGGCGGTTCGCCATCAGCTGCCTGACCTTGTCCAGCCGCGCTTCGTCCGCTTCGGACAGTGCGATGTCGGCGTCCGGGACCGGCCGGGTCGGCAGGTAGTTGACGTGCACTCCGACGACCTGCTCGGGTGCCACCGCGCCGAGCGCCATCGAGATGCCCGAGCCGAAGTCGCCGCCCTGCGCGCCGTAGCGTTCGTACCCGAGGCGGCGCATCAGCTCGGCCCAGGCCCGTGCGATCCGGACGATGTCCCAGCCGCGCTCGTGGGTCGGCCCGGAGAAGCCGTAGCCCGGGATGGACGGGATGACCAGGTGGAAGTCGCGCGAAAGCGGCTCGATCACGTCGAGGAACTCCAGGAACGAACCGGGCCAGCCGTGGGTGAGGACCAGCGCGAGCGCGTCCGGTTTCGCGGACCGGACGTGGACGAAGTGGATGTTCTGGCCGTCGATCTCGGTGGTGAAGTGCGGCAGCTCGTTGAGCTCGGCCTCGTGCGCGCGCCAGTCGTAGCCGGTGCGCCAGTACTCGGCCAGCTCCTTGAGCCGCGCCAGTGGGAAGCCGTAGTCCCATCCGGCGTCGGCGACCTCGTTGGGCCAGCGGGTGCGGGTGAGCCGGTCGTTCAGGTCGTCGAGGTCGGCCTGGGGGATGTCGATGCGGAACGGCTTGATCATGGTCTCAACTCCACGGCGAAAAACGTTGGTGACACCAACATTACCACGCTCGTTGGTAAGTCCAACGATCCGTTTCCGCACGACCTGACGGCACGGCCCTGTTAACGTCCGCCGCCGTGCCCTGGTACGAGCGGTTCTTCGGCCGTCCGGCCTCGTTCCAGGCCACCGAGACGGAGCGGTGTGGGAACTGGCGGAGGGTCGGTGGGTGTACAACCGCACGAGCGGGAGGCCTACGACAACGGCGCGCGAAAGGCGATCTACCGCGATCCGGACGGCAACGCGACCGGGGCAAGCCTGGGCACCGCGGTCCGGTTGACCCGCTCAGCCGAGATCGGCGAGCTTGCGCTCCAGCACCGATCGCTCGCGCTCGTTGCGGCACAGCTCCGCGGCGCGTTCCAGCTCGCCGCGGGCCTCGTCGGTGCGGCCCAGCCGGACGAGCAGTTCCCCGCGAACGCTCGGCAGCAGATGCGACTGCGCCAGCGCGTCGCTCGTCACCAGCTCGTCCACGATCGGCAGCGCGGCAGCAGGTCCCTGGGCCATGGAGACCGCCACCGCGCGGTTGAGGTCGACCACCGGTGACGGCGCGAGCCTGCCGAGCGCCTCGTAGAGCAACACGATCCGGTCCCAGTTCGTCGCCTCGACGGACGGGGCGACGGCGTGACATTCGGCGATCGCCGCCTGCAGGCCGTACGCGCCGAGGCCCCGGCCCATCCGCTCGGCGTGGGCGAGGGCGGCCCGGCCCCGGCGGATCGCGGACCGGTCCCAGCGGCGGCGGTCCTGGTGCTCCAGCAGCACCGGCTCCCCGTCCGGCCCGATGCGGGCGGGGAAGCGCGCCGCGGTCAGCTCGAGCAGCGCGAGCAGGCCGTGGACCTCGGGCTCGTCCGGCACCAGCCGGGCCAGCACCCGCGCGAGCCGTTGCGCCTCGCCCGCGAGGTCGAACCGCAGCAGATCCTCACCCGAGCTGGCCGAGGACCCTTCGGTGAAGATCAGGTAGACCACGTTGAGCACCGAGCCGAGCCGGGCCTTCCGCTCCTCGGCCGTGGGTACCGCGAACGGCACCTTGGCCGCCCCGAGGGTCTTCTTCGCCCTGGTGATCCGGGCCTGCACGGTCGCGGTCGGGACGAGGAACGCCTTGGCGATCTCGTCGCTCGTCAGACCGCCGACCACGCGAAGGGTGAGTGCCACCCGTGCCTCCCGCGACAGCACCGGATGGCAGGAGACGAACATCAACGCGAGCACGTCGTCGTCGATCTGATCCGGGTCCCACAGCACGTCCTCGGTGTCCCCGGCCGGAGCGGCCGGCGCGCTCCCCGAGAGGACGCCGCCCTCGCCCAGGTCGCGGGCAAGGGCGGCGTACCTCTCGTCGAGGGCGGAGCGCCTGCGGAACGCGTCGATCGCGCGGCGCCTGCCGACCGTGAGCAACCACCCGGCCGGGTTGCGCGGCACACCTTCCCTCGGCCAGGTCACGAGGGCCTCCGCCAGTGCCTCCTGGGCCAGGTCCTCGGCCAGCGCGAAGTCACTGGTGTACCGCGCGAGCGCACCGACGATCCGCGCGGACTCGATCCGCCAGACCGCGGCGACGGCCTCCCGGCCGGTGGGGTCGGTCATCTCCGCATCACCCGATCAGAGCTGGCCGGTGGCTTCCCGCCACGCCCGCTCCTTCTGGATCCACTCGTTGTCCTGGGGAAACTCGTCGATCGTGGTGACCCGGCGGATCTCCGTCTTGAAGCCGGGGCCGGTGATCGGCGAACGCTTCGCCCACTCGACGGCCTCCTCCTTCGAGGAGACGTTGAGGATGTAGAAGCCGCCGAACAGCTCCTTGGTCTCGCCGTAGGGGCCGTCGGTGACCACCGGCGTCTCCGACGAGTGGTCGACGACCACGCCCTCGGACGCGTCGGCGAGCCCTTCCGCGGCGACCAGCACGCCGGCCCGGATCAGCTCCTGGTTGTACTTGCCGACGGTCTCGATCATCTCGTTGAAGTCGACGTTCCCCATGTTCGCGAAGGCCTCGTCGGTGGCGCGCATGATCAGCATGTACTTCATGGTGTGAGTCTCCCTCAGTGTTTCCGGGTCCTTCTCCGACCCTCTCGCCCCAAGGTCGAACGAGTGGAGGCGGGGATCGACACGGCGTCGGAATTTTTTTCCGAAGACGTGTGCGGCGGACGAACTGCCTGGTGGGGAACGGATGCGGCGCCCGGTGCGTCGACAGGGGCATGAACGGCTACACGGCACGGCTCGGTGAGTTGCGCTCCGCCGCGTCCGCTTCGCGATCCGCGGCCGAGCAGGTGACGGGCGTCGACCTCGCCGCCGCCCTGGCCGGTGCGGGTGAGGCGATGCCGGGAGCACGGAGCGTCCGCTCGTTCGAGACGCTGGGCGACGCCTGGCGAGCGGACCTGGACGACTGGGTTCGCCGAGCCCAGCGGTTCGCCGACGGGCTCGACGTGGCCGCCGACAGCTACCGCCGGGACGACGACCAGGTCGCCGAGGACCTGGGTGCGGGCACCGGGCGCGGGAGGGCGGAGTGAATGGTCGCGTTCGGTGACGTGCGCCGCTGGCGGCCGGAGCCGCTCGACGAGGCGGAGCAGCAGCTGAAGTCGCGGTGTGAGCGGCTCCTCGCCCTGGCGGACGAGTTCGCCGACATGGCGATCCCGGAGAGCTGGACCGGCCCCGCCGCGGACGCCGCAGGGGCCCGGCGCACGCGGCTCACCGACCGGATGGAACGACTTGTCGCGGGCACGTCGGCCGCACGCACCGCGTTGATGAACGCGGCCGATGCGGTGATCGGGCTGCGGCACGCCGTCACGGAGGCGGTCGAGCTGGCGAGCGCCAACGGCTTCGCCCTGGCCGAGGACGGCACCGTCCGCGACGCCGCGCCACCTCGTGCCGTTCCGGCCGGGCAGGTCGACGAGGTCCAGCGGGAACGGCAACGGCTGCGGGCCGAGCTCGTCGACCGGGTCGAGCAGATCATCCGCAGGGCCGACGACATCGACAGCGATCTGGCGACCGTGCTCGACAGGGTGGCGAACGGCGATGTCGGTGACGGCGGCGCCACGACCCTCTCAGCGGCGGCCGAAGCCGGTGCGACCCAGGTTTCGCTCTCGATTACCGAGCCACCCGCGGGAAAGGGCACACCCGGCGACAACGCCGGCTGGTGGGACAGCCTGTCCAAGACCGAGCAACGGTGGGTCATCCGGCAGCACCCAGAGTGGATCGGCAACCGCGACGGCGTCCCGTTCGCGGCGCGGGACGAAGCCAACCGGGCACGGCTGGTCACCGAGAAGGCGCGGCTGCAGGAGGAGGCCAGGCGGCTGCGGGCGGACCTGGACGACAACGTGTTCGGCGGGCTCTTCACGAACGCCGACGCCCGCCTCGACCAGGTCGAGGAGAAGCTGGAGGCGATCCGCGCCATCGAGCGGACACTGACCAGGCCGGGGGAGCGTCAGCTCGTGCTGTTCGACACCACGCCGGAACGGGCGGAGGCCGCCATCGCCACAGGCAACGTGGACACCGCGGACCACGTCGCCGTGTTCACCCCGGGCCTGACGTCGAACGTGCCCGACAGCATGGCGAAGTACGACTCCGCCATGGACCAGTTGCAGCACCGGGCGACCGACGAGCTCAAGCGATACGGCGACGGCGGTTCGGTCGCCACCGTCACCTGGATCGGGTACCAGGCGCCGCAGAACACCCTGGGCAGCTACCTCGGCGACGACTCCGTCCTCTTCGACGACGCCGCGCGGGCCGGTGCGGAGAAGCTCACCCCGTTCCTCCAGGGAATCGACACGGCACGGGACGCGGACGCGCACCTCACCGCGCTCGGCCATTCCTACGGGTCCACCACGACGGGATTCGCGTTGCAGCAGAACACCGGGGTGGACGACGCGGTGTTCTTCGGTTCGCCGGGAATCGGCACGGGGCGGATCGAGGACCTCGCCGTTCCGGACGGCCACGCGACCTATATCGAGGCCAAGAACGACGTCGTGGGCGACCTCGGAGCGTTCGGCATTGACCCCAGTCACCTCGACGGCATGCGGCACGCCGAGTCCGGCGAAGCCCGGCACCCCGAGGACGGGCGGGTGCTGGCCGGTGTGACCGGCCACTCGGCCTACCTGGACGATGGCAGCACCAGCCAGTACAACATGAGCGTGATCGTCGGCGGGATGCCGGACCGCGTGGTCCAGGGAGAAAACCGTGGCATCGGCGACATCGGCTCGTGGCCGATCCCGGGGACCTACTGATGACCATTCGCGCGGCCGTGACCGCCGTGACCTGCGCCGCGGCACTGCTGGTGTCCGGTTGTGGTCCTGACCAGTCGAAGGACGGAGACGTGAACGCTCACTTCGCCGAGTTGCTGCGGCGCCCCGACATCGAACGGGTACAGGCGGACTACCTCGCGATGGTCGAGCGGATCCAGTCCGGACTCGTCCGGGAGATCGGGATCGAGCCTTTCCCCGACGACGGCGACGAACCGGTCAGCGGCTCGGCCTGCCCTGGAGAGTTCTCGGCGGTACCGGAGGCGGAGGTCCGCCGCTACCGGTTCGGCGCCTCACCGACGCCGATCGACGACGACACCTGGCCCCGCGCGCTGCGACTGGTCGGCGACCTCGCCGCCGAGCGGGGTTTCGACCGGCAGGACGTCGTGGTCGACCGGCCCGGTGACCACGAGGTCGCCTTCCGCGATCGGTACGGAGCGGAGCTGATCTTCGGAACGGCCGAGAACACCGTCGTCAGCCTCAGCACCGGCTGCCACCTCACCCGGGAGGCGCACGAGCGCGGCACGCCGGCGCCCGAGGAACCGCTCTACTGATCCGGTGCCTCTCGCGTGTCCGGCGGCGGTGTGCGTGCGATGAGGCGAGCCCGTTCCGGCTTGCTCGGACGTTTCGGGATCGGTGCGGCCTGTCGACCACTGTGGACAGCGGTCGCCGGCCGGTCCCGTCGTCGGTCCCGGAGGCGGTAGCTCACGCGGTGTGCCCGGTTGACGACCGACGGGTTCGTCGCGTGACCGTCCACACGAGATCCGCCTGGCTCCGCGCGGGAGGTGGCGGCAGCGTGGCATCGGGTCGCCACTTACAGTGCGCGGTCATGACGGTCCTGCGTTCCGTGTCGTTGTTCGTGCTGGCCGCGCTCGCCGAGATCGGTGGGGCCTGGCTGGTCTGGCAGGGCGTGCGGGAGCACCGCGGCGTGCTGTGGATCGGCGCGGGCGTCCTCGCGCTCGGCGCGTACGGGTTCGTGGCGACCCTGCAGCCCGATCCGCACTTCGGGCGGATCCTCGCGGCGTACGGCGGGGTGTTCGTCGCGGGGTCACTGGCCTGGGGAATGGTCGTCGACGGGTTCCGGCCCGACCGATGGGACTACCTCGGAGCGGCGGTCTGCCTGGTCGGCGTCGCCATCATCATGTACGCGCCGCGCTGAGGCCCCGGCGGCACTGAGACACGATGGAGTGTCTTCGTTACGATGAGTGCGCGGTTCAGTCAGGCAGCCGCGACCTCGCGCCAGGGGCGGGGTGCACGGGTTGCCGTTCGCTGCCTCGTCTCCCTCGCCCAGTACAGGGAGGAGGCAGATCGTGTATCCGGCGAACGAGAACTCCGATCTTCTGAGCCCGGCCGTTCGTCGCGTGGATTCCGGCACCGCCGTACTCGAGGCGGCAGGCGAGATCGATCTGGGCTCGGCGCCGCTGCTGGCCGCCCGGCTCGACGAGGTGCTGGTCCGGCGGCCCGCGGTGCTGGTCGTCGACCTGGCCGGAGTCGAGTTCATGGGCGCCGCGGGACTGAACGTCCTGGTGCGTGGTCACCAGTCCGCCGCCCGCGGTGGCACGGCCTTGCACCTGATCGCCGGCAGGCACGTGCGCAGGGTGGTCACGCTGTGCGGACTCGCCGGCGTGCTGCGAGTCCACGATGCACTCCACGCTCGTTCGCCTGATCCGAACATGCGGTTGATTGGCTGGAACAGGACCGGGTAGCCGCAACCCGTGGCCGCGAAAGCAGGCCGGCGCGGCATGGGAACCGTCGACTTGGAGGCGCGCGCAGACAATGTCATGGCCCGATCTCCCATGACTGGGCAGGGCAAGGTGACGATCACCGTCGATACGGACCGCGACTGCCTCGTGGTGCGCCCGAGCGGGGTGCTCGACGAGCGTGGCTATCCTCTCCTGCGCGACACGCTGCGCAGGTGTGCGGCCGAGACACCCGTCGCCGTGATCGTCGACCTGCGGCACCTTGTCATCCCCTCGACCGCGTTCCTCACCGTCTTCACCAGCGTCTACGTCAGCACGGCGTGCTGGCCCGCGGTGCCGATCCTGCTCGTCGCCTGCGACGTCCGCACCCGGGAGTGGCTCAGGTCGTCCAGGATCACCCGGATCGTGCCCGTCCACCGCGCACTCGACGAGGCCGTGGCGGCGGCGGGCACCCAGCCGGAACGGCGCCGGTCCGCCAGGTGTTTCCCACGCGAGCACCCCGGCGGCGCCGTTCGCCGGTTCGTGACGGCCACGCTCGCGGAATGGGGAGTCGACCAGCTCGCCGAGGACGCGAGACTGATCGTCACCGAACTCGTCGAGAACGTCGGCCTGCACACCGGGTCCGAGCCGCGGGTGCGCCTCGAACTGCGCGGTGACGTGCTCACGGTCGCGGTGTCGGACGACGATCCCCGTCCGGCCGAGCTGCGCGAGGAGAGCCTCGGTGTGCGCTCCTTCTCCGGGCTGCGGCTGGTGTCCAAGCTGGCCTGTGCCTGGGGGAACTCGCCGACGAACGCGGGCGGCAAGATCGTCTGGGCGACGCTGCGCGTGCGGCGGGACCGGAGCGGTGACACCCGCGTTCGGCCGTCACGTTAGGCTGCCGAACCGTACCTCTCGCTCGCCTCACCACGCCAGGAGAACAGGACTGCCCCGGTGAAGATCGCTGTCATTGCCCTGGGGAAGATCGGCCTCCCGCTCGCCACGCAGTTCGCGTCGAAGGGCCACCAGGTGGTCGGCGTCGACGTCAACGCCGAGGTCGTCGACCAGGTCAACCGCGCCGTCGAGCCGTTCCCCGGTGAGGCGCATCTGCAGGAGAAGCTGAGCGAGCTGGTGCCCGCCGGCGCACTGCGGGCCACCACCGACTACGCGGAGGCGGTGCCGGGCGCGGACGCCGTGGTGCTCGTGGTGCCGCTGTTCGTCGACGACGACGCGCGGCCGGACTTCGCGTGGATGGACGCCGCGACCGAGGAGCTCGCGCGCCATCTCACGCCGGGAACGCTGGTGTCGTACGAGACGACGCTCCCGGTGGGCACCACGCGGAACCGGTGGAAGCCGATGCTCGAGAAGGGCTCCGGTCTCGCCGAGGGCACCGACTTCCACGTGGTGTTCTCCCCGGAACGAGTGCTCACCGGCCGGGTGTTCGAGGACCTGCGCAAGTATCCCAAGCTCGTCGGGGGCCTCTCCGAGGCCGGTGCGGCGCGCGCCGTGGAGTTCTACCGGGCCGTGCTCGACTTCGACGAGCGGCCCGACCTGGCGCGGCCGAACGGCGTGTGGGACCTCGGCTCCGCCGAGGCCAGCGAGCTGGCGAAGCTGGCGGAGACCACGTACCGGGACGTGAACATCGGGCTGGCCAACCAGTTCGCGCGCTTCGCCGCGACCGCCAACATCGACATCTACCAGGTCATCGAAGCGTCGAACTCGCAGCCGTACAGCCACATCCACCAGCCGGGCATCGCGGTCGGCGGGCACTGCATCCCGGTGTATCCGCGGCTGTACCTGTGGAACGACCCCGAGGCCACGGTGGTGCGGGCGGCCAGAGAGGCCAACGCCAGCATGCCCGACTACACCATCGGCCTGCTGGAGGGAGCACACGGCGACCTGACCGGCGCCCGCGTCGTGGTGCTCGGCGCCGCCTACCGGGGCGGGGTCAAGGAGACCGCCTTCTCGGGGGTGTTCGCGACGGTCGAGGCGCTGCGCGCCCGCGGCGCCACCCCGCTGGTGCACGACCCGCTGTACGCCGACGAGGAACTGCGTGCGCTCGGCTTCGAGCCGTACCACCTCGGGGAGAAGGCCGACGCGGCCGTCGTCCAGGCCGACCACCGGGAGTACGCCGACCTGCGGCCCGACGACCTGCCGGGCGTGAGCACCTTCGTCGACGGGCGGCGGGTCAGCTCGGCGGAGCTCTGGCCGGGCGTCACCTACCGGGTCATCGGCCGGGCCTGAGCCGGACCACGACGGGAGAGACATGTCGTTCGTCGCTGACAGCGCCGACGTGGCGCCGACCGCGAAGCTGGGCGAGGGCAGCAAGATCTGGCATCTCGCCCAGGTGCGGGAGGACGCCCGGCTCGGGGAGAACTGCATCGTCGGCCGGGGCGCCTACGTGGGCACCGGAGTGCGCATCGGGGACAACTGCAAGATCCAGAACAACGCGCTCGTCTACGAGCCGGCCGAGCTCGCCGACGGCGTGTTCATCGGGCCGGCCGTGGTGCTGACCAACGACACCTACCCGCGTGCGGTCAACCCGGACGGAACGCTCAAGAGCGCCTCCGACTGGGAGGCCGTCGGCGTGACCATCGCGGAGGGCGCCTCGATCGGCGCGCGTGCGGTCTGCGTCGCTCCCGTCCGCGTCGGCGCCTGGGCCACCGTGGCCGCGGGCGCCGTGGTGACCAGGGACGTTCCGGACTTCGGGCTCGTCGCGGGTGTACCGGCGCGGCGGGTCGGCTGGGTCGGCAAGGCGGGCGCCCCGCTGCGCCAGGAGGGCGAGCTCTGGGTCTGCCCGCTGACCGGTGAGACCTACACCGAGGCGGACGGCCTGCTCAGCCCCGCAGCAGGTCGCTGACGACCGAGCGGATCACCGCACAGTCCTCCGCCGAGTTCAGCACCGCCGCCGCCTCGTGGGTGTTCTGCTTGAACTTGCGCACCTGCTCCTCGTCCAGCCCGGCGAGCGTGTCGCGCATGGCCTGCGCCGAGGCGTCCGGGGCGATCGCGCCCAGCCCGTGCTCGGTGATCAGCCGGTCGGTCTCGGGAGCCGACCCGAACACCACCGCCAGCCTCGCCTGCACGAAGTCGAAGATCTTGTTCGGCAGCATGAACCGGTGGTTGGGGGTGAGCGGCGGCAGGCTGAAGACGCCGACGTCGTACTGGTTCAGCGTGGCCGCCAGCTCGTCCGGCCGCACGGGCGGATGCAGGGTGATCCGCGGTTCGTCGGCGATCAGCGCGCGGAGGCTGTCCAGGTAGCGGCCACCGTCCCGGCCCGGCACCAGGTAGAGGTCGAGGGTGAACTTCTCGTCGAGTCCGCGCACCGACTCGATGAGTGCTTCCAGGTTACGCCCGGGAATCGCGCCTCCACTGTGTACCAACCGGATACGACCGTCTCGTACCTCGCTCGGCTCCAGTTTCTGGTAGGCACTGGCGTTGCGTACCGTGCGAGGTCCTACGCCGAACCGTTCGCGGTACAACTCGCCGATCGAGTCGTTCACGACGGTGACGGCGGACATCTTCGGCAGGTACTTGGCGCACTGGTGCACCATGAACGGCTTCACCAGCAGCCGCCACGACAGCACGTGGGTCCGCTCCTCGGGAGCCCACTCGTGCATGTCGGCGACCACCGGGGCGCCCTTGGCGACGTGGTACCCGAGCGCCATGGCCCTGGCTTCGTTGGCCACGACGACATCGAACTCGCGGCCCTCGAGCAGCCGCCTCGCCGCCCGGACGGCGGGAGCCATGAACTCGGCCCGGTCGAACGTGTGCAGCGCCAGCGCGGCCACACCGGCGGGTGTCTGCGGGAGGGAGTAGAGGGCGTCGTCGAGTTCCAGGTGCTCGGCCGCGGCGGACGGCTTCGCGCCGTATCCGATGGTGGTCACGTCGCCGAGCTCGGCGAGGATGTCGAGCTGACGAAGCACCCGCGCGTCGCGGTTGATCTCCGAGAAGGAGATGCAGAGAATGCGCGCCGCGCGCTCACCATCGGCCATGGCGCGGGAGTCTAGCGATGGTGGCAGGTCAGTAGGATTGCGCCCGTGCTGCTCGCCGACCCACCCCAGGTGCGACCCGTAAGGACGCCGTGACCGAACCGCCCACCGCAGCGGCCGGTCCGGCGGAACCGACCGCGCTGCACGTCAATGATGCCGCGTTCACCGCGCAGCGGATGATCGCCGAAGCGCGTCGCCGCGGGCACGTCTGGCGTTTCTTTCCGAAGGCCGCGCCCGACCAGGAGTGGCGTGGGCCGGCCGGGCGCGCTCGCCGGGCCGCCATCGGCGCTGCCTGGGTCGCCCGGCTCGCCGTGCGGGCACGCCGGCACGACATCGTCCACGTGCACTCGGCGTCGACCCTGGCCCATTCCCGCCTCGGTGCTCCCCGGTTCGTCCTGCACTGCCACGGCAGCGATGTCCGCACCGCGCAGTACGACCCCGCCCGGCAGGACAGCATCCGGGCCGGGCTCAGGGAGGCGGAAGCCGTCTTCTACTCCACTCCCGATATCGCCGAGCACGTGCTGCCGCACCGCGCCGACGCCCTGTACCTCCCGGTGCCCATCGACGTCGACGAGGTGCCGAAGTGGACACCGGCGACGGGACGGCCGCGGGTTCTGTTCGCGTCCCGCTGGACTCCGGACAAGGGCATCGACACCCAGCTCGCGATGGCGCGCGAGCTGGTCGCCGCCGTCGGCGACCGGGCCGAGGTCGCCGGGCTGGACTGGGGGCCGCATGCGGTCGACGCGGCGGAGCTGGGGGTCCGGCTCCTGCCACGCGGCGACCACGCGGCGTACCTGGAACTGCTCGCCGGCGCCCACGTCGTGGTGGGTCAGTCGGCGGGAATTCTCGCGGCGAGCGAGCTGGAGGCCCTCGCCGCGGGTGCCCCGGTCGTCACCCCCGTCGCGCTGCCGCTCTACGCGGACGCCCGGCCGCCGGTACTCGGTGGCAGTGTCGAGGACGCGGTGGCCGCGGTGCGGGCGCTTCTCGACGGCGAGGAGCCGCACGACCCGGATTCCGGCCGCGGTTGGGTGCGTGCGGTCCACGGCGTGGAACGAGCCGTGGACACCGTGTGCTCGGTGTACCGGGACGTCGTGGCGGCACGCGCGTGAGCACGGAGCAGACGCGCGGCGCGTTCGCGCGGATGTTCGGCCCGGTCCGGCTCGACCAGCCGACCGGCACCTCGCTCGCCAGGGGCGGGGCCCTGAGCACCGTGGGTCTGCTGGCCCAGGGCGTGCTCCGCTTCCTCACCGCCTTTCTCGTCGGCCACCTCGCGGGCCAGTCGCAGCTCGGCATCGTCGCCTCGGCGATCGCCACGGCCACGACCCTCTCCCTGCTGTGGCCGACGACCACGGGCAGCGCGGCGTCGAAGTTCCTGGCCAGGGCCAGGGGCGCCGGGAATGCCGACGACATCAGGGCCACGGCGGCGCACCTCCGCTCGCGCATGCTGCAGAGCGGACTCGTTCTCGGCCTGGTCAGCGTGCCGGTCTGGATCCTCATCGACGAGGGCTCCTGGCAGGGCGCGCTGAGCGTGGCGGCGCTGACCCTCGCCTACTCCGGCTACTCGTTCACGCGGGGTGTCCAGTTCGGCGCGGGGCAGGTGCCCAGGGCCATCGCCTGGGACCTCGTCACGGTGGCGCTCGGGTTGGCCGGGCTCGCCGCGGCCCTGGTGGTGGGCGTGCGTGGTCCGGCGCTGGTGCTGCCGCTGGTGGTCACGTACGGCCTCTACGCGGTCGCCGGGTGGCCGTACGGCGGGTCCGGCAAGCCGGATCGTGAGCGACGGCGCGAGCTCGACGGGTTCGTCGCGCTCGGCGCGGCGGGCACCCTCGCGAGCACCGGCTTCCTGCAGCTGTCCCAGATCTCCGCCAAGCTGACCGCGGGCAACGCGGCCGCCGGGCAGTACGCGGCGGCGCTGAACCTGGCCACCCCCGCCTCGATGCTCGCGGCCTCGTTGAGCCTGGTGCTCCTGCCTTCGCTGAGCGAGGCGTGGGGCCGATCGGACCACGAGGGCTTCCGCGCGCAGACCGACCGGGCCACCCGGGCGCTCGCCGTGGTGATGGTCGCCATCTTCGGGTCGATCATCGTGTGCAGCAGGTTGCTCGTGGACATCGTCTGGGGTGACGGCTACCCGACGACCCGCGACGTGCTGCCCGTCCTGGTGCTCGCGGTGCTCGCGACGAACCTCGGGATCGGCAGTGTCAACGCCCTGACCACGAGGTCGCAGCGGGGCATGCTGGTGACGACGGGAGCCAGCCTGCTCGGGATGGCCGTCGGTGGTGCGTTCTGGCTCACCGTCGCGCCCGGCCTCGGCATCACGGGCGTCGCGGTCGGCTACCTGTGCGGCACGGTGGTGATCGCCGCCATACCCGTCACCGTGGTGTGGCGGGTGGACGGCCATCGCTGGGCGGCGCTGTTCGCGAAGGTCGCCGTGGGACTCGCCGTGGTCGGCGGGATCGTCGTCGCCCAGCGTCTGGCGGAGCTGCCGGTCCTGCTGGATCCCGCGCTCGCGCTGGCGTTCCTCGTCGGGTGGTGGCTGCTGAACCGGGCGGAGTTCGCGCGACTGCCGATTCCGCGTCCGCGGCGGCGGCGCTGAGTCGAGCAACCCGCGCAGAGGCGACCCGGACAGGGGAATAGGGTTGAGCCGACATTTCCCCGAACACATCGAGGACATCTCGTGAGCGAGCTTGCGAGCGGACCATCGGACACCGCGGCGTCGCGAACGTGTCCGGCGAGCGCCAGCGAGGAGGGCGCGTGAGCAAGGAGTTCATCCCGGCCGCCAGACCGATCGTCGGTGAGGCCGAACGTGCCGCGGTCGACGCGGTCCTCCGCTCCGGAATGCTGGCCCAGGGCGCCGAGGTGGCCGCCTTCGAGCAGGAGTTCAGCCGGGAGCTGCTCGACGGCAGGGCGACCGTGGCCGTCAACTCCGGCACGGCCGGCCTGCACCTCGGCCTTCTCGCCGCAGGCGTGGGACCTGGCGACGAGGTGATCGTGCCGTCGTTCACCTTCGCCGCCACGGCCAACGCGGTGGCGCTCACGGGAGCCACCCCGGTCTTCGCCGACATCGAGCTCACGCACTTCTGCCTCGACCCCGCGCACGTCGCCGAGCTGGTCACCGAGCGGACCAAGGGCATCATGCCGGTGCACCTCTACGGGCACCCGGCGAACATGCCCGCCTTCACCGAACTCGCCGAGCAGCGCGGGCTGGCACTGTACGAGGACGCCGCCCAGGCGCACGGTGCGAGCCTGCACGGCAGGCGGGTGGGCACGTTCGGCACGTTCGCGATGTTCAGCCTGTATCCCACCAAGAACATGACATCCGGCGAGGGCGGGATGGTCTCGACCTCCGACGCCGGGGTGGAGAGAACCCTGCGGCTGCTCCGCAACCAGGGCATGGAGCGCCAGTACGAGAACGAGCTCGTCGGCTTCAACGCGCGGATGACCAACCTGCACGCCGCCATCGGCCGGGTCCAGCTGACCAAGCTCGCCGAGTGGACCAGGACGCGGCAGGCGAACGCCCGGTTCTTCGACGAGCACCTGGCGGGGGTCGGGGTCCCCGCGGTGGCCGAGGGCGCCGAGCACGTCTACCACCAGTACACGATCACGGTGCCCGAGGATCGGGACGGCTTCGTCACCGCGCTGAAGGAGGAGCACCAGGTCGGCTGCGGGGTGTACTACCCGATCCCGAACCACCGGCTGCCGTCCTTCGCCCGGGACGTGGACCTGCCGAACACCGAGGCCGCCGCCCGCTCGGTGGTGTCGCTGCCGGTGCATCCGTCGCTGGACGACGAGGACAGGGACCGGATCGTGACCGCGGTGAACACAGTGGCGAAGGCGGGTGCGTGAACGTGGGGGATCTGCGGGTCGGCCTGATCGGGCTGGGGATGATGGGGCGCCACCACGCGCGCGTGGTCCGCGAGGTCGACGGACTGGAGCTGGTGGCGGTGGCCGACGCGACGGGTGACCCGCACGGCGTCGCCGGTGACCTGCCGTTGTTCGGCAGCGTGGCCGAGCTGATCGACGCGGGCATCGACGCGGCCGTGTGCGCGGTGCCCACCGGCATGCACGAGGAAGTGGGGCTCGCGCTCGCCGAAGCCGGCGTGCACACCCTGATCGAGAAGCCCATCGCGCACAGCGTCGAGGCGGGCAACCGGCTGGTGGAGGCCTTCGCCGCGGGTGGGGTGATCGGCGCCGTCGGCCACATCGAGCGGTACAACCCGGCGCTGCAGTCGCTGCGCGACCGGATGGCCGCGGGTGAGCTCGGCGAGATCTACCAGATCGCCACCCGCAGGCAGGGTCCGTTCCCGGCACGCATCGCGGACGTCGGCGTGGTCAAGGATCTGGCCACCCACGACATCGACCTCACCGCCTGGCTGGCGCAGTCCGAGTACGTCAGCGTGACCGCGCAGGTCACCACCCGGTCCGGTAGGCCGCACGAGGACATGGTGGCGGCCACCGGCAGGCTTGCGAACGGGATCATCACGAACCATCTCGTGAACTGGCTGTCCCCGATGAAGGAGCGGGTCACCGTGGTGACCGGCGAGCGGGGCGCCTTCGTCGCCGACACCCTGACCGCCGACCTCACCTTCTACGCCAACGGCGTGGTGAACACGGAGTGGGAGTCGGTCGCGAACTTCCGCGGGGTCGCCGAAGGGGACGTCACGCGGTTCGCGATCACGAAGCGGGAACCTCTGCGGGTGGAGCACGAGAAGTTCCGCGACGCGGTGCTGGGCGTCGACAAGGACATCGTGACGCTGGAGGAGGGTTTGCGCACGCTCCGCACCGCGGAGCACTTCCTCTCCTCGGCGGCTCCGGGGGAGAACGGATGAGGATCCTGATCGCGACCAGGCTGTTCGCGCCCGAAGTGGCGGCCGCGGCCTTTCGGCTGAAGGCGCTCGCCGATGGCCTCGTCGCGGAGGGACACCAGGTCACGGTGCTGACCACGAAGCCGCCCGCGACCGCGGGTAGCCAGGAGTTCCCCGACTACCGCGTCTCCCGGTGGCCCGTGCTGCGGGACGCGGGCGGCAATGTCCGTGGCTACGTGCAGTACGCCAGTTTCGACGGGCCGCTGCTGTTCCGGATGTTGGCGCGTTCCGCCGACGTGGTCATCTGTGAGCCTCCGCCGACCACCGGGGTGGTGACCGCCGTGGTGTGCGCACTGCGGCGCACGCCGTTCTACTACTACGCCGCGGACATCTGGTCCGACGCGCTCGCCGCCATCGACGCACCCGGGTTCGTCACCCGGCTGATGCGCGGACTGGAGCGGTTCGCGTTGCGGCGGGCGCGAGGTGTCGTCGCCGTCTCCGACGGTGTCGCCGGGCGCGTCCGTGAGCTCGGGGTACCCGACCACAAGGTCGTTGTCGTGCCGAACGGCGTGGACACCACGGTCTTCCACACCGCGCTGGATGTCCCGGAGCCCGAGGCGCCCTACTTCGTCTACACCGGCACGATGTCCGAGTGGCAGGGCGCCGATGTCTTCGTACGCGCCTTGCCCGCGGTACTGGAGCGGAATCCGAAGGTACGGCTGAAGTTCTTCGGCCAGGGTTCGGCGGAGCCACGGTTGCGCGAGCTCGCCGCCGAGCTCGCACCGGACAATGTGGACTTCGGTGGGGTGGTGCCGCCCGGAGAGGCGGCGCGCTGGATCAGGGGGGCCACCGGCGCGCTGGTGAGTATCGTGCCAGGACAGGGTTACGACTTCGCCAAGCCGACGAAGATCTACGCGGCCGCCGCGTGCGGCACACCCGTTCTCTTCGCCGGGACGGGAGCCAGCGAGGAACTGGTCCGGGACAACGAACTCGGTGTCGTGGCGGACTACACCCCGCAGGCCGTGGCGGACCGCATGATCGCGCTGCTCGACGACCACCGGCGCGACCCTGAGCACCTCGCGGGCTGGGTGCGGGACAACGCGTCGCTCACGAACACGGGACGGCTGGCCGCGCGGTGGATCACCGAGGACCTGCGGGGCTGACCGCCGCCGGTCAGCCCCGGTCCAGCAGGGCTCGCACGGCGGTCTCCGCGGCACGTCCGGTTCCGTAAGGCGCGGCGTCGGTTTCGGCGGGACGCGGCCGCTCCACCGTGGCGGGCAGTGTGGAGAAGTCCTTGTTCACCAGCACGTTCCAGCCGAGGTCGACGGTCTCGACCCACTCGGTCTCCGGCCGCAGCGTGGTGCACGGGACGCGTAGCAGGAACGCTTCCTTCTGCAGCCCGCCGGAGTCGGTGATGACGCCCGCGCTGTGCACCACCGCGTTGACGAGCTGCGGATACCCGACCGGCTCCGAGACGCTGATCGAGCCGGTGTTCAGCTCGATGCCGTGCCGCTCGGCGAGCGCGCGCAGGCGGGGGTGGGCCAGCAGCACGACCGGCTTGCCGACCTTCGCGATGCCGTCGACGATCGCCCGCAGCCGTTCCGGGTCGTCGGTGTTGTCCGGGCGGTGCAGCGTCGCCACGTAGTACCCGCCCGGTTCCACCGCGGCGTCCAGCCGCAGTGGAGAACCGGCGACCTGGTCGCGCACCTGGTAGAGCACGTCGGTCATCACGTCGCCCACGAGCACGCTGCGCTCGGCGAGCCCTTCGGCGGCGAGGTGGTCCATCGCCACCCGCGTCGGGGCGAGCAGCAGGTCGGCGGCATGGTCGGTGAGCACCCGGTTGTGTTCCTCGGGCATGCGCCGGTTGAACGAGCGCAGCCCGGCCTCCAGATGCGCGATCGGCACGTGCAGCTTCACCGCGGCGACCGCGGCCGCGAGCGTGGAGTTGGTGTCGCCGTACACGAGCACCCAGTCGGGCGCGGTGTCCTCGATGATCTTCTCCAGCCCGGCCAGCATCGCGCCGGTCTGCTCACCGTGCTTGCCCGAGCCGACGCCGAGGTTGAAGTCCGGATGCGGAATCCCGAGGTCGGTGAAGAACGCGTCGCTCATGTTGTGGTCGTAGTGCTGACCGGTGTGCGCGATCAGGTGCTCGGTGTCCGCCGGCATCGCCCGTGCGATGGGGGCGAGCTTGACGAACTGTGGCCGTGCGCCCACGACGCTCAGGATTCGCATGGCGGGGAGTCTATCGACGCGGTCCGCAGCCGGTGACCCGGTAGAGGGTGGCCGAACCCTCGTGGTCGATCTCGGTGAGCCCCGAGTTGTCCGAAAGCCACATGAGCCCGGGGTAGTGCCTGTTCTTGTCATGCACCTGCGGGCCGTCGAAGTCGAGCACGTAGTACGCGCGCATGTCGCGGACGAGCGCGCAGATCTCCGGGTTGTCGTCGATCCGGTGCAGCTTGTTCATCAGTTTCAGCACGTCCGGTGGGATCGTGCCGCCGACGTGCGGCGTCAGCGTTCGCCTGCCGCTGTAGGCGTAGGCGAGCGACGTGCCGGTCCACGGGTTGCCGATGATCCTCGCGTTGCGGGGCACCGAGTCGTCCAGGCGCCGTAGCAGCGCGCGTTCGTCGGGGGAGAGCACCTGCGACTCGGGCGTCATCGCGTACTTGAGGCTGCCCTGCCCGATGGCGGAGTTGACCGAGCTGAACTGCCCGGCGACCCCGAGCGCGATGGCCGCCACGAAGGCGACGGCGGCGACGGCGGGTGTCGCGACCGGTCCTGGCCGCAACCAGCCCAGTGCGCGGTACCGGGTGCTGAGGCCGCTCTGCACCCGCCCGAACCACCAGACCGCGGCGATGGTGCAGACCACGACGATGATCACGGGCAGCTGCCCGGCCAGCCGGAACGAGTCGTTGTACCAGACGCCGGTGATGAAGTCGCGGATCGGACCGTCCGGTGCCGAGGAGGAGATCACGAACAGCGCCGCGGCGATGAGGTAGACGCCCACGACCCACACGTTGAGCCTGCGCTGCACCACCAGTGCGACGGCGACCAGCGTCAGCACCAGCACCACCCACGACGGTCCTTCCCGCATCAGCCCCGCGGAGAGCACCTGCCCGATCGCCTGCGACATGCTCTGGATCGGCAGCCAGGTGGACGCCTCCTCGCTCGGGCGCACGCGGATCCACAGCACCGCGACGAGGGCGAGGTACCCGGCGAACAGCAGCGCGAGCACGCTGAACCGGGCGACCCCGGCCCAGCCACGGGTGAGCGCGCGGCGGTACCGCACGAGCGCCGTCGCGAGGATCGGCAGCACGAAGACCAGCAGCACCTGGAACGTGCTCGGATGCGCCAGCGCGATCCCGCCGACGGTGGCCACGAGGAGCAGCGCGGAGACCCACCGCGGTGTGTGCTCCCTCCCGCCGACGCCGATCGTCATCGCCAGCAGCGCCAGTGCGGCGGGCAGCAGCGCCAGCGAGAGGAACATCGGGTAGAGGACCCCGAAGTCGACCATCAGGTACGGGAACGAGCCGAACACGGCCGACAGCGCACCGGCGAACAGCACCGGCACCGGCCGGTTTCCGGTCACGCGGGTGGTCAGGAAGATGGCGGAGACCGGCCACACGAGCGCGCCGACGACGAGCGTCACCGCGTTGACGGCGGCCGGGATCGACACCCCGGACAGGGACACGACCAGGCTCACCAGGTCGTGCCAGGCCGCGGGGTAGGGCGAGGGGTCGGCGCCGTTCGAGTACATCCCGCCGAGCTGGAGCGACGAGGCCGTGCCGGTGTCGAGGATGTAGCGGATGGCGTTGAGGTGGAAGATGTTGTCCCACGTCTGCGAGATGTCCAGCGGGCGGCCGATCATGGCGATCAGCCCTCGCATGAGCAGGACGGCGGGGATGACGAGTGCGCCGAGGTGGACCAGCAGCGTCCATCTGGATCTCAGCCGTCTCCGCGGGCGGTCACGCAGGCCGAGGATGCCCGGCGCGACCACGCGCAGCACCAGCCCGAGCGCCGCCAGCACCGCGGCGGCGCCGAGTACGGGCCACACACCCCACGGCAGTCCCACGAGGGGCGCCAGCACGGCCACCGAGCCGATCAGTGCCACCGACACCGGAGCGGCCGTACCCGCGGCGACCAGCCCGGCGACTCCCCAGCTCCGCACGACCACGTATCCGGGTAGGAACGTGATGGCGGCGGTCCACAGGAGGGCAGGCGTCAGCTGCCACCAAGTCATATGTGCTCCTCGGCCCTACGCGGCATTCTTCGGCGCGTCCCCGTCCGCACCGGCGACAGGCGGCTCCGGTGCTGGTCAACGCACTGCAGAGGAGCCGACCGCAGAGTAGCAAACGGGTGACAGCGGGCAGCCGGTAGCACGGAACATCGACGCTCGGTGAGCCTCCGGAGCACCGCCGACCCTACGCGGTTTGCCTGCGGACGATCACCGTGAACGGCCCGATATCCCGCCGGATGAACTCGGGCGAGTCGAACAGGCGCTCAGGAAACGTGACGGTGTAGCGCTCGACGTTGTGTGCCCGGGGAAAGGCGTCGCGGTGCAGGCGGAGCTGGAGGTCGTCGTCGCCGCGGCGGAGGACGAAGACGGACGGTGCCCGCCACGGGCTCGTGTCGAGCTGCCGGAGCAGGTCGGCGGGCCGTGTCGCCCGCGTCCACCGTTCGATCTCCGCGCGCCGGGCGTCGAAGTCCGCGAGCGGGTTCGCGTAGTGCGGGGTCACCTGCTGGAAACCGTGGAACGGGGCGAAGCTGAGCAGGTTGTGATTCGTCGTGAGCACCACCAGGTCACTCGGCCTCTTCCCGCTCAGCTCCTGGATACCGCTGATGATCGCGCCATTCCAGGCGGCATCCTGCCCGGGGTCGCGCGTCCCGGTGGCCGTGTGGCCGTCCGGGTAGTACGACTCGTAGGCCACGTCGACGGACCGCTCCCAGGTCGTGGGCGTGTTCTGGACGACGTGCGCGGCGGCGAGGACGCCGACCGTGACCAGGACCGGGACACCGGCGCGCAGGCGGGTGGACACTCCGGCGCGGGCCAGGCGGCCCGCACCCTCGGCGACCGCCAGCACGCCCGCGCAGACGAGCACGACGCGCAGCGCGGGCTCGAACCGGAACGCCAGCAATGTCGTCCCGAACGCCAGTGCGGCGGTCGACAGCCCGTACCAGACGTACACCGCGATGGTGGCGATCGCGAGTGCCTGCGCGATCCGGCTGTGCCGGGCCCGCAGGACCAGCCAGCACGTGCCGATCAGCGACAGGACGCCGAGGACCGAGAACTCCACCATCGGGTACGGCAGCTTCGCCTGTGCGAAGTGGAGGTAGCGCGGCGCGGCCTGCGCGGGGAAGCCCTCCGCGGCCGCGGAGACGAGATAGGGCGCCCAGACCAGGAGCGCCGGCGGCAGCATCGCGAGGTTGACGATGGCCAGCCTGCCGACGGTCCGGCTGACGGCCGCCGCGATCGGCTCCCCCGTGTGCCTAGCGAGGAACACGGTCAGCAGTCCCATGCCGACCAGGACGAAGGCGACGAAGCCGAAGTACAGGGTGTACACGGCACCGCTGAGACCGAGGAACAACCCGACGCCGATCAGCCTGCCGTGGGGAACCCGTCCCCGTGCCCGCAGTGCCTGCCAGCCGTGGACCAGCACGGGCGGCATCATCGCGGCGAGCAGCCAGCAGTACGGTTCTCCCGCGCCGACGTCCGTGTCCGGCATGCGCAGCCCGGTCAGCGCCACGGCGAGCGCGATCAGGACGGCCAGCCGCGGCCGCACGATCGTGCCCCACAGGACCGCCACCACCGTCGCCGTGACCGCCATGGTGACGATGGAGTAGGGCTTGTAGGCCTGCCAAGCCGGGATGCCGAACAGGTCCGCGGCGCGGGCGCCGAACCAGAACCAGCCCGCCGGGTAGTACGGCGGCAGGTCGGCGTAGTTCATGTCCTCGGGCACCGGTGACGCCGCGAGCCGCGTCAGGTACTGCAGGCGGAACTGCTGGTCGACCTCGGCGCCGCCGAGGAAGAAGTGGGTCCCGTGCAGTGGCAGGGCGATCATGGCCGTGGTCAGCCCCGAGACGCCGGCCCAGGTCGCCGGATCCGCCCAGCGCGGCCACGGCCGGTGCGCGGTCCCGTACCGCAGCGCCACGGTGATCGTGCCGATCACGAGTACCGCGCCGCCGATGTTGACGAGCGCGGCCGGGACCGCGGTGGCGTGGGGGATCGGCAGTCGGGAGACGACCCACTGGGTGACCGCGCTGGTCAGCGCGGCGACGGTGACGGCAGCGGCGAGCCGCCCGACGAACCGCCAGGGGCGGTCGGCGCGGGTGTGGGGTTGCGCGGCAGCACTCGGCTGCGGCACGAGTTCGGTCGTGGCGGCGATACGTCCGGCACCTCCTCGCGGCCGTGCGGCGAGAGAGTCTACGTGACGGACCTCGTCAGCCCGGCTCTCACGCCGTGCGTTCGGCTCCGATCCGGGGGAACGGCCGGATCGAGAACAGCACCTCCACCGGCACCTCGAAGTACTCCGCCATGCGCAGCGCGAGGTGCAGGCTGGGGCTGTACTCGCCGCGCTCGAGGTACCCCACCGTCTGGTAGTGCACCCCGAGCGCCTCCGCGAGTTCCCGGCGGGAGATCCCCCGCTCCGCGCGCAGCACGGCGATCCGGTTGAAGATCGTTTCGCTCATCAGGCGACCCTCTGCAGTGCCTTCTCGCGGCGCGCGGCCACGCTGGATCCGGACTCCCTCCGCGCCATGCGACGCAGCACGATCGGGGCGACGGCCAGTCCTACCACGGCCCAGGCGCCCAGCGCGGCGAGCGTCTCGAGGTGCCGCCACGACTCGCCGATCTCGGCGGCGACGAGCGCCTCCGGCAGCAGTGCCGAGCGCATGCCGAGGCCGAGCCAGTAGATCGGGAACGCCTGCGCGATCCACTGGATCCACTCGGGATAGCTCGTGACCGGGTAGAAGATGCCCGAGATCGCGATCAGGCCGATGATCGGCAGAAACAGCAGCCCGATGCTGCGCGCGTTCGGGAAGAGCGAGCCGAGCGCCGCTCCGATCGGCATCGTGGCCACCAGCCCGAGAGCGACGACGCCGAGCAGGCCGAGCCACGTCCCCACTCCCGTGAGGGCAAGCCCGTCGAACAGGAACATGCCCGGAACGAGCACGAGCACGAGGCTCACGAGCACCGCTCCGGCGATCCCGACGATCTTGCCGACGAGGTAGCCCAGCATGCCGCCGGGCACCGCCTTCGCCCGCAGCAGCGTGCCGTCCTCGCGTTCCACCGCGAGGTGCTGCGCGATGTTGACGAGCCCGCCGTAGGCCACGTTCATGCCCAGCACACTCGGCAGCGCCATCGCGCCGAGCGAGAAGCCCGTGCCCGGCACCTCGCTGTCCCGCATGACCGTCATCACCACCAGCAGCACGACGGCGGGGAACAGGTAACCCCACAGGTCCTGTGCGGTGGTGAACGTCTGCCGCAGCTCGATCACCCCGCGCTCCAGGCCGGAGCGGATCGCGTTCCACGTCGGGTTCATCGGGCGGCCTCCTCGAAGGAACGGATCACGGCGTCGCCGTGGCCGGACTCGAACTCGTGCACCAGTGCGAGGTAGGTGTCCTCCAGCGACGCCCGCCGCACCTCCAGGTCGGCGACGGTGTCACCGTGCTCGGCGAACAGCCCGCGCACGAACGCGGTCGCGTCGGTGGTGGAGTGGACGAACCGCTCGCCGTCCCGGGTCCACCGCACCTCGGCGCCCGTCGACATGCGCCGTGCCAGCGCGTCGGGGGAGTCGTCGGCGATGATCGAGCCGCCCGCGAGGACCAGGATGCGGTCGGCCAGCTTGTCGGCCTCGTCCAGGTCGTGCGTGGTCAGCAGGATCGTGGTGTCGTCGAGGTCGGCCAGCCGGTGCACGAGGTCGTGGAAGTCCCTGCGCGAGTGCGGGTCGAAGCCCGCGGTGGGTTCGTCGAGGAACAGCACCTCCGGTTTGCCGACGATCCCGACCGCCACGTCCAGCCGCCGCCGCTGGCCCCCGGACAGCCTGCTGACCCGCTTGTCCGCGTGCTCGGTGAGCCCGACGGCCGCGATGAGCTCGTCGGTGTCCCACGGCCGCCCGCGCTCCGCCGTGGAGTACGGCGCGTAGAAGCTGCCGAGGTGACGCAGCAGTTCCCGCACCTGCCACTTGCCGTGGTCCCGCCAGGACTGCAGTACCACGCCGAGCCGGGCGCGCCAGGACTCGCCGCCGCGCGCCGGGTCCACCCCGAGCACCCGCACTTCGCCCGCCGACCGGATGCGGAAACCTTCGAGGATCTCGATGGTGGTCGTCTTGCCCGCCCCGTTCGGCCCGAGCAGCGCGACCACCTCACCGCGGTACGCCCGGAACTCGACCCCGTTCAGCACGTCCACCGGCCCGTACCGCATCCGGAGCCCGCGGACTTCGATCGTGACGTCCTGGTGCGGGCGCGAGCCCGTGCGGGGCGTCCCCAACTCACTCACGGACATGTACCACCCTCCGCTATCCGACGTCCCCAGCAGTTGATAGCAGAGATACTACATGTTACCGAAGATGTGTTGTGTTCGCCGGGTCAGGGGCGGAGTCGTTCCCGGTGCCAGCCGCCGTCCCGCGCGGTGTAGCGCAGGCGGACGTGCCTGCGGTCGTGCCTGCCCTGCCAGAACTCCACGGCCTCCGGGGTCAGCCGGTACCGCGTCCAGTCCCCGGGCACCAGGCCGGGGTCGGCGGCGAGTGCCCGCTCCGCGCGGTCGACGTCCTCGGCCAGCTCGTTGTCGCTCGCCAGTACCTCCGACTGGCCCCCGACGAAGGCCTCCACCCTGGACGCGAACGGCCGCTCGCGGAAGTCGGCCGCCGAGGCCGCGGCGTCGAGCGGGCCGACCGCACCCCGTACGCGGACCTGGCGGGCCCGGTGCGGCCAGAAGAACGTCAGCGCCGCCCGGGGCCGCCCGGCGAGCTGCCGCGCCTTCGGGCTCAGCGCGCTGGTCGCGAAGTACCAGCCCGCGGAGTCGACGTCCTTGAGGATCAGCACCCGCGCGTCCGGGTCCCCGTTCTCGTCCACTGTGGACAACGTCATCGCGTGCGGGGCGAAGCCTCCGGCGCCGGCGTCGTGCAGCCATTCCGCGAACAGCTCGTGCGGCAGCGCGGGTGCGTGGTCCGGGTCGAAATCCGGCAGTTCGGCGGGAAAGGACGGCCAGCCGCGAAGTGCGCTCATGCCAGCCGACCGTACCGGCGGCGAGCCGTCCGGCGGGTCTGGTTCACTCTGCGACTTATGCGACGACTCGTTCTCCTCGGTGCGGCCGCCTCCGTCCTGTTCGCGGGCTGCTCCGGAACCGAAGACCCCGCACCGGCCACGTCCTCCGCTCCGGCGGCCACCTCCGACGCGGCACCGAGCCTGCCGCCCGCACCGGAACCCGCGGCGGCGGAGCCGTGCCCGTACCTCGGCACCGACTTCGTCGCCGACGCCAACGGGCAGCGGGTCGGCGAAGTGCGGGTCTCGGCCGACCAGCCGCACCCGACGTGCTTCTTCTACCGGCCAGACGGCGACATCCAGCTCACCGTGCGTGTCTACACGGGGGAGCCGGAGGTGGCCACCGCGCTCGTCGACCAGGCGGCGCCGGTCGACACGTCCAACCCGACATCGCAGCCTCCTGGCTGGGAGGGCGGCTACGAGTCGACCGACAAGGGTGCCGTGTACGCGGTCGCCAAGGACGGCAACGCCGTCATCGTGACGACCAACCAGCAACAGAGCGTGAAGGCGCGGACGGTCGCCGAAGAGGCGATTTCGGCGCTCGGGATCTGAGCGTGACGGCAGGATGCCACTGCGTGCAGGCCAAGTTGATCTTGTATTACGCTGGCCCGCACGCGCAGGCACCGAGGAACCGGCGCGCTTCCGGTGTAACCCGATCAGTGGTGTGCCGGAGTAGCGAACGACCCCCTGCGAACCAGCACCGTTGATCTCGAAGTGACACGAAGGATTGGAACCCGTGGCTGACACCCTCAAGGAAATCCTGCTCGACTCCAGCCGGCGCCCGGCCGTCGTGACCGACCTGCAGACCCTGATCGACGAGGAAGTCGACGGGAAGAGCGGCGTCTCCGGCACCGTCATCAAGACCGGTTACTCCGCGGTCAAGAAGATCAAGCCGGGCATCATCGGCTCCGCCGTCGACAGCCTGCTCGACGACTTCGCCGCCGCGCTCGAGCCGATCTACGCCGACTTCAAGGCCAGCGGCTCGGCCGACTTCGGTTCCTACCTGCCCACCCGTGCCGACGAGGCCTCGGACGCGCTGCTGTCGGTGACCGACGCCCGCGCGGAGAAGAGCAGCCGCGACAGCATCAAGAAGGTCTACAGCAAGCTCCGCCCGAAGGGTAAGGAGAACGTCGAGGAGGCGCTGCCCCGGCTCGGCAAGCTGATCGACAAGCACGCCGCCTCCGCCTGATCGCGCACTCCCCTCAGCAGTGAAGGCCACCTTCAGTGCGTTGAACGCACTGAAGGTGGCCTTCACTGCCTCTGCGGCCGGCGGCTGTCAGCTCTTCTTCTGCTGCTGCTTGGCCGCCGACTGCTGTCCGTTCGTCTGTGCCGAGGAGCCCTGCTTGGCGGAACCCGGCTTGTCGGCCTTCTCCTCCGTCTGCTTCGCCGACGCCGAGCCCGAAGAGCCCGAAGAACCGGCGGAAGCCGTGGCGGCAGGCCTGCTCTGTGCCGAGCCCGTCGACTGGCCGTCGGTGCTCCGCGGCGGCGCGGGCGCGATCGGCGGCTCGGCCTTGGGCCTGCTCGCGTAGGCGATGCCCGCGAGCACCGCGCCGAGCCCGAGCAGCCACGGCCACTTGCGCCGCTTGGCCTTGTGCTCGCCCTTGGCGGCGATCCTCGCCTCCGCCATCGCGGCGCGGAACTCCTTCTTGGCGGCCTTGAACTCCTTCTTGGCCCGCCGCTTCGACTGCCCGGCCGACTTCGCGGCCTTGATGGCCGCCTTGCGCGCCTTCCGGGTCGGCTCCCGCAGCTCCTCGCGGCGCTCGTCGGCGACCTTGCGCGCCTGCTTGGCGTTCTTCGCGAGCTCCTTGCGGGCCACCTTCGCGCGCTGGGCCAGCTCCTTGCGCGCCTTGCGGGAGTTCTTCGCGAACTCCTTCCGCGCCTCCTCCGTGCCCTCGGCGAACCGGTGCTCGGCGACCTGCGCGGCGTGTGCGGCCGCCTCGGCTCCCGCCTTGCTCATCTCCAGAGCCCGTTGGCGCAGGGTGAGCGAGCCGGCGCGGTTCGACTCACCCGCCTTGTCCGCGGCCCGAGTCATGGCCTTCACCTCGTCAATCATGATCGATAACGGTCGGCTGCAACTTGTACGCCACCCCTATCCTGCCCCTTTCCGGGCGATCTCGCTGCGGATGGCACGATGAGCTGCGTGACTGAGAGCAGCGGATCCCCCATCAGTGGCACTGTGAAGGCCACCCTGCACACCAACCGTGGGGACATTCACCTCAATCTTTTCGCGGACCACGCACCGAAGACGGTCGCGAACTTCGTGGGCCTCGCCGAGGGCACCAAGGAGTACACGCAGCCGAACGCCAGGGGCGAGAAGTCGGGTCCGTTCTTCGACGGGTCGATCTTCCACCGCGTGATCGACGGCTTCATGATCCAGGGCGGCGACCCGACCGGCACCGGCCGCGGCGGGCCGGGTTACCGGTTCGGCGACGAGTTCCACCCGGAGCTGCAGTTCAACCGCCCCTACCTGCTGGCGATGGCGAACGCGGGGCCCGGCACCAACGGCTCGCAGTTCTTCATCACCGTCGCGCCGACCACGCACCTCAACTTCAAGCACACGATCTTCGGTGAGGTCGCCGACCAGGAGTCGCGCGAGGTCGTCGACACGATCGCGCGCACCGCGACCGGTCCGGCGGACAAGCCGCTCGAGGACGTCGTCATCGAGCGGGTCGAGATCGAGCGTTCCTGACCCGGTTCACGCGGGCGGGTACGTTGGAAGCATCGTGAACCAACCGCCTTATCCGCCGCAGTACGGGCAGCAGCCGCAGCAGGAGGCACTGCCCGGGTGCTGGTGGCACCCCGACCGGCAGACCGGCCTGCGCTGCACGCGTTGCGAGCGGCCGGCCTGCCCGGATTGCCTGCGCGAGGCTTCCGTCGGCCACCAGTGCATCGACTGCGTGCAGTCGGCGCGGCAGCAGCAGCGGGCACACGCCGCCCGGTACCGCAAGGCCGGGTACGGCTCGCGCACGGTGGCCGGCGCGCGGGTGTCGCAACGGCTCACCGTCGTACCCGCCCTCATCGCGCTGAACGTGCTCGTCTACGTGGTCACGGCCGTGCAGGCGATGGACCCGATGCAGAACCAGACCTCGGGTCTGTTCAACGACTGGGTGCTGTGGCCGGCGGGCATCGTGCTGCAGGACGAGTGGTGGCGGCTGTTCACCTCGGGGTTCCTGCACTACGGCCTGATCCATCTCGGTATGAACATGCTGGCGCTGTGGATCCTCGGCCGGGACCTCGAACTGTTGCTGGGCAAGGCGCGCTTCCTGGCGCTGTACCTCGTCTCGCTGTTCGGCGGGGCGGCGCTGGTGTTCGCGTTCGGCGACGTGCGGACGGGTACCGCGGGCGCGTCCGGTGCGATCTACGGGTTGCTCGCGGCGATCCTCATCGCGGTGCTGCGGCTGCGGCTCAACCCGACCGGCGCCATCGGCATCATCGTGCTGAACATCATCATCACGGTGACCATCCCCGGCATCTCGCTGCTGGGGCACCTCGGCGGGTTCGTCGCGGGTGTCCTCGTGATGGTCGCCATGGTGTACGCCCCGGAGAAGCGCCGCACCACCTACCAGGTGGGTGCCGCGGTGCTGGTCACGGTGGCGCTGGCCGGGCTCGTGCTCTACCGGGACGCCCAGTTGACCGCCGCGATCTGCGGTGCGGCCGGCATCAGCTGCTAGCCGGTGCGCAACCGCATCAGGTGGTCGTAGACGTCCCTGGGATCCGCGCCGAGCTCGAGCCTGCCGAGCACCACCAGGTCCGCTCCCTCCACCTCGAGCACGGTGACGTCCCGGCCGAAGCGCCGTGTGGTCGCCAGCTCCAGCCGGACCTCGGCCCAGCCGAGCCGGTGCGAGCGACCGAGCGTGCGGACGTGCAGGCCCTCCGCGTCGGCGGTGAGCCGGGGCCGGACCAGCGTGCCGTGGGCGGCCGCCGCGAGGGCGGCGACCGCACCGACCCCGAAGAGCAACGCGCCGGGCCGGTCGCCCACGAGGCCGGTGAACAACGCCCCGGCGAGGGCGGCGAGACCCAGCAGCCATGCCACCCCTACCACACCGGGGTGCGGAGCCCAGCGGGGGTTATCCACAGACGTTGTCCACAGTGGGGATTAGTGACACTGTTGTAATTCGGTACGCCATTCGGGTCAATCCGCAGTGCCGGCCATGGTCATCGCCAGCGCATGGTCATGAGCAGACCGGCGATCATCAACGCGAATCCGATCGCGAAGTTCCAGTTGCCGAGCTCCAGCATGAAGGGGATCTTGTCGCCGGCGAGGTAGTTCACCACGAGCCATACCAGGCCGAGCAGCATCAGCCCGAACATCACACCCTTGTAGATCGGGTGCGACGGGCCCGCCGCGCGTACCTTGACCGGAGTGCGGCGATCGGCCGGCGGGGTGTACGCCGTCTTCTTACGGACCTTGGACTTGGGCATCGGAGTCCTCGTGTGCTGTCGGGCAGATCCGCGGCGGTGCGCAACCGCCGCCTAGTGAACACGTTAACGTAACCGAGCGGGTGCTAGAACCGGGGAGCAGGCGCCGCACAGGCTTTGGATGGTGAGGGCGGGCACGCCACCGTGCCCGAGAGGAGCTCGCGTGTCGAGGTACGAGGAGCCGGAGACCCGGGAGATCCCTGTCCCCGGCTTGGCGCGCAGACCGGACGGCAGGCAGGGCAGACCCACGGGTCAGCCTCCCCGGAGGACAGAACGGCGGGAGGCCGCACCGCCGAGGCGTCCGGCCGGGCCGCCCCGGCACCACCCGCGGCAGGAGCCACGCCAGTCGCGCGAGGAGGAGACCCGTCCGATCCGGGTGCCGCCGCCCGAGCCTCCCGAGGACCCGCCCGCGGCGCCGCCGGAGAACCCGGAGAGCCCGCGTTCCGGCGGCGGCCGGGGCAGGATCGTGGTGCGCACGGTGGGTGAACTGCTGATCACCATGGGTCTGGTGGTGCTGCTCTTCGTGGTCTACGAGCTGTACGTGACCAACCTGATGTCCGCCCAGCTGCAGCGGGAGGCCAGCGCCGACCTGGACGAGCGCTGGTCGCAGGAGCGGGAGCTGCGTGCGGAGCCGCTCGAGGGCGAGGCCTTCGCCCGGATCTACATCCCGTCGTTCGGCGCCGACTGGGGCTTCACGATCCAGGAGGGCACCGACGGCCCGACCCTGGAGATCGGCCCGGGGCACTATGTCGACACGGCGATGCCCGGCGAGCCCGGCAACTTCGGCGTCGCGGGCCACCGGGTCGGCAAGGGTGCCCCGTTCAACGACCTGGACCTGCTGAACTCGTGCGACGCGATCGTCGTCGAGACGGCGCGGAGCTTCTTCGTCTACCGGGTGCTGCCGATGAAGGACGAGGTCGCGAACTGGGCCCAGCGGAAGGCGAGCGACCCGGCGTGTGCCAACGTCGCTCCGCTGCAGGACGAGCAGGGGGCCTACGACCAGACGTTCGGGCGGGTCATCGTGCTGCCGCAGCGTGGTGACGCCGTGGCGCCCGTGCCGTACCAGCCGTCGAACGTCCTGCCACCCGCCTCGCAGGCGTCGCTGATGACGCTCACGACGTGTCACCCGCAGTTCTCGGACCGGCAGCGGCTCATCATCCACTCCGTGCTGACGAACGAGTACCAGAAGCAGCCGGGTACCGGGTACGACGATCTGCTGCGCGAGATCGGGGAGGCGTGATGTACGGCTGGATCTGGCGGCACCTGCCCGGTCCGCTCGCGGTCCGGGTGGCCCTGGCCGCGCTGCTCGTCGCCGGGGCGGTCGCGCTGCTGATGTTCGTGGTCTTCCCCTGGGCGGAACCGCTGCTGCCGTTCAACGACGTGGCGGTCAACCCCAGCTGACCGCCGCTAGGCTGTCCGGTATGCGCGTACTCGTCGTCGACAACTACGACAGCTTCGTCTACAACCTGGTGCAGTACCTGGCGCAGCTGGGCGCCGACTGCACGGTGTGGCGCAACGACGTCGTGGCGCTCGACGACATCGCCTCGTTCGACGGCGTCCTCGTCTCGCCCGGCCCCGGCACGCCCGAGCGCGCCGGGCAGAGCATCGACGTCGTGCGCCGCTGTGCCGCCGACTCCGTGCCGATGCTCGGCGTCTGCCTCGGGCACCAGGCCATCGGCGTCGCGTGGGGCGCGACCGTGGACCGGGCACACGAGCTGCTGCACGGCAAGACCAGCCAGGTGCACCACGAGGGCGCCGGCGTGCTGGCGGGGCTGCCGAACCCGTTCACCGCCACGCGCTACCACTCGCTGACGGTGCTCGCGGACACGATCCCCGCGGAGTTCCAGGTGACCGCCCGCACCGAGTCCGGTGTGGTGATGGGCATGCGGCACCGGGAGCTGCCGATCGAGGGCGTCCAGTTCCACCCGGAGTCCGTGCTCACCGAGAGCGGCCACCGGATGCTGGCCAACTGGATGGCCTCGGCCGGCCACCCGGTGCCCGAGCGGACCGTGCGGGACCTGGAGCAGGCGACCCGGTCGCTCCAGCAGGCAGCCGCCGCCGTGTGACCAGCCGCGCGGGCTCGTGAGTGAAGAACGTCGTTCTCACCACGTTCTTCACTCACGAGCCTGGTTAGCCGTTGCCGATGCCCGGCAGGCCCGGCTCACTCGACGACGTCTCCGTCGAGCCCTCGTCGTCCGCCCCGATGAACAGCGTGATCTGCTGGGTCTTCGTGATCGTGCTGCCCGGAGCCGGGTCGGTGTTGGTCACCCGGCCGACGAGCTCCTCGTCGTTGACCTCCTCCGTTTGCCGGTTCACGGAGCCCTCCCAGCCCGCGTTCCGCAGTTCGGCGAGCGCCTGGTCCTCCGTCATGTTGCGCAGGTCGGGCAGCTGGATCTGCTGCTGCGAGCCGTTGGAGACGTCGAGGCGCACCTCCGTGCCCACCTCGACCTGGCCGCCGTTGGGTTCCTGGCCCACGACCTGACCCTCGGGCGCGTCGGAGTCGACGTCGTTGCGCACCACGGTCAGCCCGGCGTCCTCCAGGGCGGCCTTCGCCTCCTCGAACGACTTGCCGGTGAAGTTCTGCACCTCGACCAGGTCGGGCTGCGTGCCGATGGTGATCCGGACCGAGCTGCCCTCCTCGACCTCGGTCCTGGCCTTCGGATCCTGCTCGATGACCTTGCCGTACAGGTTCTCGTCGTTGACCTCGGCCTCCTCGACCGTCTGGTCGAGCACGAGATTCGCCTGCTGGAGCGCCGCCTCCGCGTCCTCGCGGGACATGCCCGACAGGTCAGGCACCTTGACCTTGGCCGGCGCCGTGCCCACCTGGAGCACGATCTGGCTGGTGGGTTCGATCCGCTGCCCCGCGCCGGGGTCGGTGCTGATCACCCTGCCGATCTGCTCGCTGGTGCAGGACGCGTCCTCGCCGCCGCCCTGCGGGCTGCACACGATGTCCTCCCGCCGGAAGTTGCTGAAGCCCTCCTGCCGCAGTGTTTGCTCGGCCTGCTGGTAGGTGACGTCGGTGACGTCGGGCACCGCGATGAGCTCCGGATCGCTGCGAAAGGCACCCGAGATCCACAGGACGAACAGCACCGCGCCAGCCAGCAGTGCCAGCAGCAGCGCCAGCAGGAGGGCACGCTTGCGCCGTCGCCGCCTGGCGTCCTCCTCGTCGTCGTAGCCGTACTCGTCGGGATCGGCCGCGTAGGCGGTGGTGGGCTGGCCGGCGCCGAGCACCTGCGTGCGTTCCTCGTCCGACATCACCATCGGCGCCGACGGCCGCTGGCCGGACAGCGTGCGCACGAGGTCCGACCGCATCTCGGCGGCGGACTGGTACCGGTTCGGCGCGCCCTTGGCGAGCGCCTTGAGCACCACCGCGTCCAGCTCGGGCGACACGGCCGGGTTCACCGCCGACGGCGGCCGCGGGTCCTCCCGGACGTGCTGGTAGGCCACCGCGACGGGTGAGTCACCCGTGAACGGCGGCTCCCCGGTGACCAGCTCGTAGAGCACGCAGCCGGCCGCGTAGACGTCACTGCGCGCGTCCACCTGCTCACCGCGCGCCTGCTCCGGCGACAGGTACTGCGCGGTGCCGATGACGGCGGCGGTCTGCGTCATGGCCGCCTGGCCGTCGTGCACGGCGCGGGCGATGCCGAAGTCCATCACCTTCACCGCGCCGTTGCGGGTGATCATGATGTTGGCCGGCTTCACGTCCCGGTGCACGATCCCGTGCCGGTGGGAGAAGTCGAGCGCGGCGCACACATCGGCCATGACCTCCATGGCGCGCTTCTGCGACATCGGACCCTCGGTCTTGACGATGTCCCGCAGCGTCCGGCCCTCGACGAACTCCATCACGATGTAGGGCAGCGGCCCGTACTCGGTGTTCGCCTCGCCCGTGTCGTACACCGCGACGATGGCCGGGTGGTTGAGCGCGGCCGCGTTCTGTGCCTCCCGCCGGAAGCGCTCCTGGAACTGGGGGTCGCGCGCGAGGTCGGCACGCAGGATCTTCACGGCGACCTCGCGGCCGAGCCGGACGTCGTGACCGTGGTGGACCTCGGACATACCGCCGTAGCCGAGCGTGTCGCCCAGCTCGTAGCGGTTCGAGAGCAGTCGGGGTGCGCTCATTGCCTGGTGCCGTTCCATTCCGTCTGTGTCATCTCCAACGCGCTGTCTCCCTCGGATGGACGTTCGGGGGTCGTCCACCAGTTGTCCGGAACCCCGCCGGATTCGTTCTCGTAACCATCCGACGGGCGCACGTCGATCGGGCCGGGCGCTCGCTCACCGGTCGCCCGCAGCAGCACCGGGACCAGCACCGCGGCCGCGACCAGCGCAACGAAGACCAGCGTGAGAAGTATCCACAACGCGGTGTTGCGCCGTCGTTGTACCGGCACCTGAGGTGCCATGGCCCCCGTGTGTGGACCCGGTACGGGAGCCATGGTGGGGTGGGAGGTGGGTCCGACCGGTGCCATGGGACCTGCCGGAACCCCGGGATTCGGCAGGTAACCCGCGCTGACCAGGCCCGCCGGTGCGGGCAGCGGGCGGCCTGCGCGCACCGCGGCCACGGCGGCCGCGAACTCCCCTCCGCCCGCGTAGCGCTGCCGGGGGTCCTTGACCAGGGTGGCCTCGATCACCGCCCGCGCACCCGGCGGCACGTCCGGCGGCAGCGGCGGTGGCACGTCCCTGATGTGCATCATCGCGACCGTGACGGCGTTCTCGGAGAGGAACGGCCTACGCCCCGCGAGGCACTCGTAACCGCACACGGCCAGCGAGTAGACGTCGCTCGCCGGCTCGGCGTCGTGGCCGAGAGCCTGCTCGGGGGCGATGTAGTGGGCGGTGCCCATCACCATCCCCGAGCGGGTCACCGGCGCGGCGTCGGCGGCCTTCGCGATCCCGAAGTCGGTGAGCTTCACCATGCCGGTGCCGCTCACCAGGATGTTGCCGGGTTTGACGTCCCGGTGCACCAGGCCGCGCTCGTGCGCGGCCTGCAGCGCCCGGCCCGCCTGCTCCAGGATGTCCAGCGTCCGCTCGGCGGAGATGCGGCCCTCCCGCGCGAGGATGGCGGCGAGTGGCTCGCCCTCGACCAGCTCCATGACCAGGAAGGCGATCGAGTCCTCGCCCGCGTCGGTCTCGCCGTAGTCGTGCACCGCCGCGATTCCCGGATGGTTGAGTGACGCGGTGGTCCGCGCCTCGGTGCGGAAGCGGTGCAGGAACTCGGCGGCACCGGACAGCTCGGCCTTGAGGATCTTCACGGCGACAGTCCGGTCGAGACGGGTGTCGTTCGCTTCCCACACCTCGCCCATCCCGCCGACCGCGATGCGGCGAGTCAGCCGGTATCGCTCGGCGACGAGTTGTCCGGACGCGGGCATCCGCTATCCACCCCCGAGGGCGGCGGCGATCGTGGCCCTGCCGATCTCCGCGGCGACGGTGCCGCCCGTGGCGGCGAGCCCGCGGTCACCACCGGACTCCACGATGACGGCGACGGCGACCTTGGGGTCGTCGTGCGGGGCGAACGCCGTGTACCACGCGTGCGGTGGCGTGGCCTTCGGGTCGACACCGTGCTCGGCGGTACCGGTCTTGGACGCGATCCGCAGCGCGGGGTCCTTCCCGCCACCGCTGGTGTTCGCCTCCGAGGCGATCATCATGTCGGTGAGCACGTCGGCGTTGGCCGCCGACAGCGCGGGCTCACCGGTCAGCTCCTCGGGGGAGAAGTCCTCGATCGTCGACAGGTCGGGCGCGAGCAGGGAGTCGATGAGCCGCGGCTTCATCGCGACGCCGTCGTTGGCGACGGTCGCCGACAGCAGGGCGTCCTGCATCGGCGTGAGCCGGACGTCGCGCTGGCCGATGCCGCTCTGGTACAGCTCCGCCTGGCTCGCCAGGTCGCCGAGCTCGGAGGGGACCACCCGCATGGGCACGAACAGGTCGGTCATGCCGATGCCGAAGTTCGCCGCCGTCTCCCGCAGCTTCTCCGCGCCCAGCTGCCCGGCCAGCTCCGCGAACGCGGTGTTGCACGAGTAGGCCAGCGCGTCCTTCAGCGTGTTGCCCGGACACGGCTGCCCCGCGAAGTTCTCCAGGTCGGCTGTGGTACCGGGCAGCGTGATGTTGGCCTGGCTGGTGACCCGCGTGTCGGCGTTCGCGCCGTTCTCCAGCGCGGCGGCCGTCGTGACGATCTTGAACGTGGAGCCCGGCGGGTAGGTCTCCTTGATCGCCCGGTTGAGCATCGGGTTCTGCGGGGCGTTGGTGAACTGCTCCCACGCCTGCTGCTGCTTGTCGCTGTTGTGCGAGGCGAGCCGGTTGGGGTCGTAGGACGGCGTGGAGACCATCGCGAGGATCTCCCCGGTCTTCGGGTCCAGCGCCACGACCGAGCCCGTGAACCCGCGCTCGGTCATCGCCCGGTACGCGGCCTGCTGCACCGAGGGCCGCACGGTCAGCCGGACGTTGCCGCCACGCGGGTCGCGGCCGGTGATCATGTCCGAGAGCCTGCGGACGAACAGCCGGGGATCGGAGCCGTTGAGGAACTCGTCCATCTCGCGTTCCAGCCCGCCCGCGCCGTAGCGGATCGAGTAGTACCCGGTCACGGGCGCGTACATCGGGCCGTTGGCGTACGTGCGGCGGAACGAGAACCGGTCGTCGGTGGGCTTGACGCCCGCCAGTACCTGACCCGCGGCCTCGGACACGATCTTGCCGCGTTCCCGGGAGTACTCGTCGAGCAGCACGCGGGTGTTGCGGCCGTCGGACCGGTAGTCGTCGGCCTTCACGAACTGGACGTAGGTGGCGTTCACCAGCAGCAGGGTCACCATGACGAGCATGGCGACGCCGACCTTGCGCAGCGGTGTGTTCACGGGTACCTCCCCCCTCCCGCGGCCTGGTCACCGGGACCGCCTGTCTGTTGTTGCGGAGGCCGCTGCACCATCACGGTGTGCGCCTCGGCCAGCGGCGCCTGCTGCACCGGCTGCCGCGGTTTCGCGGAGGCCTGCGGCCTGCGGGCCGCGTCGGAGATGCGCAGCAGGAGCGCGACCAGGATGTAGTTGGCGAGCAGCGACGACCCACCGTAGGACAGGAACGGCGTGGTGATGCCCGTCATCGGGATGAGCTTGGTGACCCCGCCCACGATGACGAACACCTGCATGATGATCGCGAACGAAAGGCCGCCGCCGAGCAGCTTGCCGAACGTGTCGCGCACGGCGAGCGCACCACGCATCCCCCGCATGGCCAGCAGCAGGTAGAGCATCAGCACCGCGCTGAGCCCGACGAAGCCGAGTTCCTCGCCGATCGCGGCGGTGATGAAGTCGGTGTTGGCCTCGGGCACCGTGTCCGGCCTGCCCGAGCCGAGCCCGGTGCCGAACATGCCGCCCGTGCCGAGGCCGAACAGGCCCTGGGCGATCTGGTAGCCGCCACCCGGCTCGTTGTACGTCGCCAGCGGGTCGATCCAGTTCGCCACCCGCTGCTGCACGTGCGTGAACAGCTGATAGGCGATCAACGCGCCGCCGAGGAACATCGTGAGGCCCACGACCACCCAGATGATCCGCTCGGTGGCCACGTAGAGCATCACGAGGACGATGCCGAAGAACAGCAGCGCGGTGCCGAGGTCCTTCTCGAACACCAGGATCCCGAGGCAGGCGACGGCCGCGATGAGGATCGGCCCGAGGTCGCGGGCTCGCGGCAGCTCGACGCCGAGCACGCGCTTGCCCGCGGCCATGAACAGGTCCCGCTTCGCGACGAGGAACGACGCGAAGAAGATCATCAGCAGGATCTTGGCGAACTCGCCGGGCTGGATGGAGAAGCCGGGCAGCTTCAGCCACACCTTCGCGCCGTTGACCTCGGACAGCGACCTCGGCAGCAGCGCGGGCAGCGCCAGCGCGACGATCCCCACCAGGCCGAACGTGTACGCGTAGCGGGTCAGCGTGCGGTGGTCCTTCACCACCGCGAGCACCCCGAGGAACAGCGCCAGCGCGACCACCGTGAACAGCACCTGACGCGGCGCCTCCGACGAGACCTCCTGCGACAGCGAGATGGCCCGCTCGGCTTCCGCCAGATCGATGCGGTAGATCATCACCAGCCCGAGGCCGTTGAGCAGGGCCACGCAGGGCAGGATGAGCGGATCCGCGTACGGCGCCCAGCGCCGCACGGCCAGGTGTGCCACGGCGAAGATGGCCAGGTAGGCCAGCCCGTACCAGACGACGGCCCAGGACAGCTCCTGCTCCTGGTTCGCCTGGACGAGGACGAACGCCGAGGTGACGATGAACGCGGCGAACGCGAGCAGCGCCAGCTCGGTGCCGCTGCGTTTCGGCAGCTCGCGGGGCGGGTTGGTCGCGTACTGGGCCGCCCGCGAGGCGGATCCCGGCTGACTCATCAGCCACCGCCCGGGTCGGGCGCCGGGCGGCAGTCCACCCCCGGCTGCCCACCCTGCTCTCGCCCTGTGGTCGGCGTCTCGGTCGGCTGTGCGGTGGCGGACTCGCCCTGTCCGATCCCGCCGACGACCCCGCCGCCCTGCGGCTGCTCCTCGTCGCAGATCTCCAGGACGTTGTTGCGCCGCAGGGTGTCGATGTAGTCGCGCGACTCGGCGAGGCTGTCCCGCTTCACGCCGCCCAGCACCGCGTCCCGCGCGTCCTGCTGCAGGTCGGAAAGGCGCAGCGGCTCGCACAGCGTCGCCTCGGGGGCACACGAGCCCTCCGCCTGCTGGTGCAGGTCGAAACCGAGGATGCTGCCCGGAACGCCCTGGTAGATCACCACCTCCTGGTCGGTGCCCACCCCGACGTAGTACTGGCGCAGGACGAAGTACCGCGTGGCGATCACCGCGGCCGCGAGCAGGATCACGGCGAGGCCGAACGCCATGAGCAGCCGCAAGCGTTTGCGGCGCTTGGCCTTCGGGTCCGGCGGGGGCTCCGCGGGCTCGACCCGCTGCGGCTGCGGGGTGGGCGCGGTGAGCGCCCTCGCCCTGGCCGCGGGGGAGTCGCCCTGGTGGCCCTCGTCGCTGCCGTCGCCCGCGGCGCCGCCCACGATGGGTGCGTCGTCGCCGAAGTCGACGTCGACGACGTCCGCCACGATCACGGTGACGTTGTCGGTGCCGCCGCCCTTCAGCGCGAGCTCGATCATTCGGTCCGCGCACTCCTGCGGGTCCGGGATCTGCATCGCCTCGGCGAGCGTCTCGTTGCTGACCATCCCGGACAGGCCGTCCGAGCAGAGCAGGTACCGGTCGCCGGCGCGGGCCTCGCGCACCGTGAAGCTCGGCTCCACCTCGTGCCCGGTGAGGGCCTTCAGCAGCAGCGAACGCTGCGGGTGGGTGGCGGCCTCGTCCTCGGTGATCCGGCCCTGCTCGAGAAGTTCGTTGACGAAGCTGTCGTCGCGGGTGATCTGGCTGAACTGTCCTCCGCGCAGGAGGTAGGCGCGCGAGTCGCCGACGTGCACCAGGCCGAGCCGCGAGCCCGAGAACAGCACCGCGGTCAGCGTGGTGCCCATGCCGTCGAGGTCGGGGTCGTTCGCCACCAGCTCGGAGATCGCGGCGTTGCCCTGCGCCACGGCTTCCCTGAGCTGGCTGAGCAGGTCGTCGCCGGGCTCGTCGTCGTCGAGCGGTGCCAGCGACGCGATGACGACCTTGCTGGCCACCTCGCCGGCGGCGTGGCCGCCCATGCCGTCGGCCAGGGCAAGCAGGCGCGGGCCGGCGTAGACCGAGTCCTGGTTGCTGGAACGGACCAGACCCCGGTCACTGCGGGCCGCGTAGCGAAGGACGAGTGTCATGGGCGAAGCTCGATCACCGTCTTGCCTATCCGGATGGGGACGCCGAGCGGGACTCGGAGGGGTGCAGTGACCTTAGCCCGGTCGAGGTACGTGCCGTTCGTCGAGCCCAGATCTTCGACATACCACTCGTCCCCCCGCAGCGAAAGGCGGGCGTGCCGCGTGGACGCGTAGTCGTCGTCGAGCACCAGGGTGGAGTCGTCCGCCCGCCCGATCAGGATCGGCTTGCCATCCAGCGCGATCCGGGTGCCGGCGAGCGCTCCATGAGTCACCACGAGCTGCCGTGGGGCCTTCCCGCCCCTCGGCTTCTTCTCCTTGCCGCGCCGGAAGCTCGGCACGTTGACGCGCAGACCCGACGCGGCGTACAGGTCCGAGCGCACGACCCGCAGCGCGGCGAGCACGAACAACCAGAGCAGGAGGAGAAACCCTGCTCTGGTGAGTTGAACGACCAGCTCTGGCACCTGTTGTGTCAGCTCCCGCCTCGTCGCGCCCTGCCCGTGGCGCCGTGTCCTTCCGATCCGCGATGCCCACCCGGCAGGGCCCCCGAACCCCGCCCTGGGCACACCACGGCTCCCCGCTCGGCCGCCATTATGCGCGACAGCCGCGTCAAGGCAGTGCGGGACGGCGGTTTTCGACACACGGCAGGGGCCGGCGCACCGCCATGCGGGTGCCGGTGCGCACGGATCATCCCGGCGTCCTGCCCGGTCGCCGGGTGCGGTCAGCCCTGCGTGCGGAACACCAGCGAGGAGTGACCCACCCTGATGACGTCACCGTCGGCGAGCTGCCAGGTCTGCACCGGCGTCCCGTTGACGGTCGTGCCGTTGGTCGAGCCGATGTCCGCGAGCGTCGCGCTCTGGCCGTCCCACGTGATCTCCAGGTGCCTGCGGGAGACCCCGGTGTCGGGCAGCCGGAAGTCGGCGTCCTGGCCGCGGCCGACCACGTTGCCACCCTGCTTCAACGTGTAGGACCGGTTCGAGCCGTCGTCGAGCTGGAGGGTCGCCTGCAGCTGCCTGCCCGCGCCGGGCGGCATCGGCGGGGCGCCGTACCCCTGCTGGGCGTACGGGTCCGGCGGCGGAGCCTGCGCCGGGTAGCCACCGGGAGGGCTCGGCGGAGCCGCGTAGCCCTGGTCGTAGCCGGGGGCCGGGGGCTGCCCGTAGGCGGGGTCGTAGCCGGGGGCGGGCGGCTGGCCGTAGCCCTGGTCGTAGCCCGGTGCCGGGGGCTGGCCATAGCCCTGGTCGTAGCCCGGTGCTGGGGGCTGCCCGTAGGCGGGGTCGTAGCCGGGGGCGGGCGGCTGGCCGTAGCCCTGGTCGTAGCCCGGTGCCGGGGGCTGGCCATAGCCCTGGTCGTAGCCGGGGGCAGGAGGCTGCCCGTAGGCGGGGTCGTAACCCGGGGCGGGCGGCTGCCCGTAACCCTGGTCGTAGCCGCCGGGCTGGCCATAGCCCTGGTCGTAACCGGGTTGGCCCTGTCCGTAGCCGTACTGGCCCTGCTGGCCGTACGGGTCACCCTGGTCGTATTGGCCGTAGCCGCCGGGCTGGCTCATTGGTCGGTCTCCTGCGTCGCTGGTTCTTGCTGACCGTGCCGCGCCCCGGGCGTCGCTTGCCCTGACATCCGGGTCGACGGTCGAGCGGGTCCTGAACTGTCCAGTATGCAGCGCCTCGTTGCGCTCGAGCGAGACTACGACGTCACCATAGGTGTCCCAACCGTGCTCGGCGAGATGTTCGGCCACCGCATTTGCGAGCAGCCGGGTGACGCGTTGCTCGTCGCCCGCCATCCGGTCGTGGTCCCCGGCCCCCAGCGACACGATGTAGTGATTGGGGGCGAGCAGCCGGCCACCGGCGAGCTCCCGAACGTTGTCCTCACTCTCCCGCTCCAGTGCCTGCGCCACTTCCTCCGTGACGACGTTGCCACCGAACATCCGCGCGAAGGTGTTGCCCACCAGGTTCTCGAGACGTCTGTCGAAGCGCTGGACACGGCCCACCTGGCAACCCCCTCCCTTCCACGCGTTGCTCCCGGATCCGATCGTATCTGGGTTCGGGGGTCAGAACACCGGGGCCGGTGAAAGCCGCTGGAGGCGCCTGCTACGCTGATCTCACTGTCGCGGTTACTCGGGCGAGTGGCGGAATGGCAGACGCGCACGGTTCAGGTCCGTGTGTCCGGAAGGACGTGAGGGTTCAACTCCCTCCTCGCCCACCAGCCTCAGCCGACGTGTGCTCGCGCGATGCGCTCGCCGCGTCGGCTGTTTGCATTTCCCGGGGGCGACCCCCCGGACCCCCACGGTGCGGGCTCCTCGTCTTGGCGGCGTGGTTGCGCTGGGCTTGGACCAGCGCGGGGCTCGTGAGTGGAAAACGTCGTTCTAACCACGTTCCTCACTCACGAGGGCGCTGGGTGGTCAGCTGAGGTCTACCAGGTCCACCACGAAGACCAGGGTCTCGTTCGGCTCGATGACGCCGCCCACGCCCTGTTCGCCATAAGCGAGATCCGGCGGAATCACCAGCCGCCGCCTGCCGCCGACCCGCATCCCCAGGACACCGCGGTCCCAGCCCGGGATCACGTGGCCCGCGCCCAGCGGGAAGCTCAGCGGCGCACCGCGGTTCCACGACGCGTCGAACTCCGCCCCCGTCGAGTACGCGACCCCGACGTAGTGGACGTGCACCGTCCGGCCCGGCTGGGCCTCCTGTCCCTCGCCGACCGTGATGTCGGACACCTGTAGTTCGACGGGCGGCGCACCCTCGGGCACGTCGACCCTCGGCCTCTGCGGTGGCTGTGCGGTCATGGTCGGTCACCGTACCGGGGCGTCACCCTCCGTCTTCAGTCGTGCTCCTACCGGGCGAGAAAACGCGAAAAGTCTTCAGAATGTGAAGTTCTGGTGAGTAGCGTGCTCTTCGTCACGTCGGAAGGGGTCATGACCATGCGCACACGGCAGGGCACGCTCGGCATCCTCACCGGGGTCACCGCCGTCACAGCAGCCTTCACGCTCGCCGCGAGCCTGCTCACGGTTCCGCAGGCGCGGGCGGAGGAACCCGTGATCGAGGACCACTGCGTCGGCCAGTGTTCCGACATCCTGCCGCCGGGGCAGAACGGCAACGCCACACTCGCCGACATCCTCGCCCACCGCGCGCTCGGCACCCGGCCCGCGCACTCGGCCGACCAGCTCGGCGAGTACGCCGCACTGGAGACCGGCTACCGCGGGCTGACCACCGACACGATCAACGAGTTCTTCAACGACGCCTCGTTCGGCGTGCCCGAGGACGAGGTGACCAGCCGCACCCGGCCCCGCGAAGACGTGACGATCCTCCGCGACCGGCTCGGCGTGCCGCACATCTACGGGACCACCCGCGAGGGCACCGAGTTCGGCGCCGGGTACGCCGCCGCGCAGGACCGGCTGTGGCTGATGGACGTGCTGCGGCACGTCGGGCGGGGGCAGCTCACCCCGTTCGCGGGCGGCGCGGAGGGCAACCGCTCGCTCGAACAGCAGTTCTTCAGCGCGGCGCCCTACACCGAGGAGGAGCTGCGGCAGCAGATCGACCGTGTCGCGAATTCGGGCCCGCGCGGTGCGCGGGGGTTCGCCGACGCGCAGGCCTACCTCGAGGGCATCAACGCCTACATCCGCGACGCGCACCGCGGCCGCTACTTCCCCGGCGAGTACGTCCTCACCGGGCACGTCGACGCGATCACCAACCGGGGCGAGATCGAGCCGTTCCGGCTGACCGACCTCGTGGTCATCGCCTCGGTGATCGGCGCCCAGTTCGGCGCGGGCGGCGGTGGCGAGGTCGAGGCCGCCATCGCGAAGCTGGCCATCCAGGAACGCTATGGCCTCGAGCGCGGTGAGGAGATCTGGCGCAGCATGCGGGAGGAGGACGACCCGGAAACCGTGCGCACCCTGCACGACGGGCAGAGCTTCCCGTACGGCAAGGCGCCTGCCGACCCGCAGGGGGTCGCGATGCCGGATCCCGGCTCGGTCACGCGGCAGCGGCTCGTCTTCGATCCGGAGGGGTCGGCGGAGAGCGCCGACGTTCCCGCGGCCACCGTGCGACACGGCATGTCCAACGCGCTCGTCGTGTCGGGCAGGCACACCGAGAGCGGCAACCCGGTCGCCGTGTTCGGCCCGCAGACCGGGTACTTCGCCCCGCAGCTGCTCATGCTGCAGGAGCTGCAGGGGCCCGGCATCAGCGCGCGCGGCGCCTCGTTCGCGGGCCTCAGCATGTACGTCCTGCTCGGCAGGGGCCAGGACTACGCGTGGAGCGCCACCACGTCGGCGCAGGACGTGATCGACACCTACGCCGTGGAACTCTGCGAGCCGAGCGGGGCGCCCGCGACGAAGGAGTCGAACGCGTACCGGTTCCGCGGCGAGTGCGTCCCGATGGAGGTCGTCGAGCGCCGCAACTCGTGGCGCCCGACGGTCGCGGACGGCACGCCTGCCGGCTCGTACACGCTCCGCAGCTACCGCACCGCGTACGGGCCGGTGACCCACCGGGCGACGATCGAAGGGAAGCCGGTGGCCTATGCCGCGCTGCGCTCCAGCTTCCTGCACGAGGTGGACTCGCTGATCGGCTTCCAGCTGTTCAACGACCCCGGAGCCATCCGCTCGGCGCGGGACTTCCAGCACGCGGCCCACGAGGTCAACTTCACCTTCAACTGGTTCTACGTGGACGCCGACGACGCCGCGTACTTCAACTCGGGGGACAACCCGGTGCGGCCGTCCACGATGGACCCGAGCCTGCCCGTACACGCGGGCCTCGACTGGCAGGGCTGGAACCCGGACGGCAACACGGCCGACTACACACCGTTCGAGCAGCACCCGAACTCGGTCAACCAGGACTACTACATCAGCTGGAACAACGCGCTGGCGGAGGACTACGCGGCGGCGGGCTACGAGAAGTCCGCGGTACACCGCGGTGACCTGCTCGACCGCAGAGTCCGCGAGTTCGTCGCCGACGGCACTCCGGTGACCAGGGGCAACCTGACCAGGGCGATGGCCGAGGCCGGCCTGGCCGACCTGCGGGCCGAGCGCGTGCTCCCGGTGCTGCTGCGGGTGCTGGACACCGCACCCGTCACCGACCCGGCCGCCGCGGCGGCGATCGAGAAGCTGCGGGCGTGGCTGGCCGACGGCGGCCTGCGCACCCAGACCCGGGCGGGGAGCCGGACGTACCGGCACGCCGACGCGATCCGGATCATGGACGCGTGGTGGCCGCTGCTCGTGCGCGCGCAGTTCGAGCCGGGCCTCGGCGGCGCGGCGTTCACCGCGATGACCCGCGTGCTGAAGGTGGACGAGGCACCGTCCGGAGTGGACCATCGCGGGTCGGCGTACCAGGCGGGCTGGTGGGGCTACGTGCACAAGGACCTGCGTGCCGTGCTCGGAGAGCCGGTGGCGGGCCCGCTCGGCGACACGTTCTGCGGTGGCGGCGACCTCGCGGCGTGCCGGCAGGTGCTCGTGGACACCGTGCGGCAGGCGGCCGCGCAACCGGCGAGCGAGGTCTACCCTGGCGACGAGCACTGCTCGGCCGGGGACCAGTGGTGCGCCGACTCGATCGTGCACCAGCCGCTCGGCGGCATCACGCACCGCAAGATCGGCACCCAGAACCGGCCGACGTATCAGCAGGTCGTGGAGTTCGCCTCGCGGCGATGACGGCGGAGGACGCTCGATGGAGCTCAGCGAGGAAGACCACCGGGCGGTGGCCTGCTGGGCGGCCGACTGCGCCGAGCACGTCCTGCCGTACTTCGTGGAGGAGCGGCCCGCCGATGACCGGCCGCGCCGGGCGGTCGAGGCCGGCCGGGCGTGGGCACGCGGGGAGCTGGCGATCACCGAGGCGCGGGCGGCGTCGTTCGCCGCGCACGCGGCCGCGCGGGACTGCGAGGTGGCCGCCGCCCGCGCCGCCGCCAGGTCGGCGGGTCACGCGGTGGCCACGGCACACGTGCCCACACATGCACCGCATGCGGCGGTCTACGCCGTCGCCGCGGCCACGCACGCCGCGGGGCCCACCGACACCGACGCGGCGGCCGAGGCCGAACGCGAGTGGCAGTACGCCCGCCTGCCCGAGCACCTGCGCCCGGTGGCCTTCCCGGGCTAGCGGCGGACAGCTGGCTCGGCCCAGCTCGGAGGTGGTGGCGCACCGTCCACGAAGCGCGGACCAGCCCACCACGGCGGGAGCGGACGGTTTCCCAGCCTGTGGACCGTCCTCCTCGGCCGTGTTCAATCGGCCTCATGAACACCGGCACGAACCCGCTGACCACCCAGGACCTCGAGTTCCTCCGCCGCCCCCCCCTGCACGGGTTCCTCTCGGTGGCCGCGGGGCCACTCCCGCCACAGCCGCGCCCGGTGTGGTTCGAGGTCACTGCCGAGGGCACGATCCAGCTGTTCACGGACCCGGACTCGCGCAAGGTGCGGCGCCTGCGCCGCGACCCCCGCGCCTCGCTGGTCGTCGCCGCGCCAGTGGGTGAACGCGAGCGCTGGCTGTCGGTCGCCGGTCACACCACGGTGGAACGTGACGGTGCGCAGGACCTGTGCGCCCGCCTCGCCGCTCGCTACTGGGACCTGGACGACCCGGCCCGCGCCGACGAGTTCGCCGCGATGCTGGCCGCGGACCTGGTCCGGCTCGTCATCCACCCGGAGACGGTCGGTCGCTACTCGAACTGACCTCAGCTCGACGGCGGTACCACGACGCCGACGAACTCGGCGGCCACCCGGCCGGCGTTGGCGTAGGCATGCGGCTCGTCCGCGGTCATCCGGGCCGACGCCCCCGAGGGCACGACCACTTCCTGGCCGCCGACGGTCAGCGTGAGTTCCCCGGTGTAGACGTGCAGGAGCTCGCGGGTGCCCGCGGCGTGCGGTTCGCTGTCGTGCCGCTCGCCCGGTTCGAGCCGCCAGTGCCACAGCTCGACGGGCGTGGGGGAGTCGGTGCCGTCGAGCAGCCGTCCGGTACCGCCCGAGGGGCCCTCCCACAACAGCGACGTCCGGTCCGTCACCCGGACCGCGGGCTCCTCGCCGCCTTCGAGCAGTGCGGTGAGGGACACCCCGAGTGCGTCGCTGATCCGGATGAGCGTCGCCAGATTGGGATTGCCACGGCCCTGCTCGACGGCGACCACGACGCCCTTGCTCAGCCCGGCGCGGGCGGCGAGCGCGTCCAGGGTCCACTGCCGCCGGGTCCGCTGGGCACGGATGTTGCGTGCGAGGCGGGCCAGGGTCTCCGTGTCCGACAACGGACCTCCTAGTCGTTACAATGAACCATATGGTGCATCCAAATGACTACGGCGCTACTCTCGACGGTATCCGGCTGGATCCGGCAGTGGCCGCCCTCAGGCCGGACTTCGCCGTTCTCGTGATCGTGGCGGACGGACTGCGTGGAGGGCCGAGCGACGCGCGGACGGAGCGGCTGCTCGCCGAAGCCGGGCGGACCGTCGAACACCAGGCGCCGGAGCCACACGTCGAGGCGTGGCGGGAGGCCTACCGCGCCTTCGGTGCCAAACCGAGCCGCACCAGGAACTCGCTGGAGGCGCTGTTGCGGCGGGGCGCCGGGCTGCCTTCGGTCAACCGGCTGGTCGACATCTACAACGCCGTGTCGGTCCGGTACCGGTTGCCCGTCGGAGGAGAGGACCTCGACTCCTACGTAGGCTCGCCGAGGCTGGTGCGTGCCGCCGGGGGCGAGCCGTTCGACACCGTCTCCGGCGGCACCCCGGTCACCGAGCACGCCGATCCGGGCGAGGTCGTGTGGCGGGACGACGCCGGAGTGACGTGCCGCCGGTGGAACCACCGGCAGTGCGTGCGGACGCGGCTGCACGAGGACAGCCGCCGAGGGCTGTTCCTGCTCGAACGGCTCGATCCGATGCCGCTCGCCGACCTGCGCGCGGCCGGTGACGAGCTGATCCGGCTGCTCGACCCGGCGACCGTGGCCACGCGGCTCATCGCCGCCGAGAAGACTGTGGAGGTGTCGTGAACGGCAACTGGTCCCCGCGCACGCTCGCGATCGTCGCGGGCAGGCCCACCGGCGAGGGTGAGCCGATGAACCCGCCGATCGTGCCGGCGAGCACCCTCGGACTCGACTACTCCCGGGAGGAGGGCACGCCCACCTGGGCGGCGCTGGAGACCGCCATCGGTGAGCTGGAGGGAGGCACCGCGACGGCGTTCGCCTCGGGAATCGGCGCGGTGTCCGCGGTGCTCGACCTGGTGCCGGTCGGCGGTGTGGTCGTCGTGCCGAGCGACAGCTACGCGGGCACGCGCGCGCTGTTCGACCACGCCGAGCGGGCGGGCCGGATCGGGTTGCGGCGGCTCGCGCCGGGTGACACCGCGGCGTGGCAGGCCGCAGCCGGTGCGGCGCGGCTGCTCTGGCTGGAGTCGCCGACCAACCCGAGCCTGGAGCCGATGGATGTCGCCGCCGTGACGCGGGCCGCCGCCGCGGCGCCGGAGCGACCGCTGGTGGCCGTGGACAACACGTTCGCGACACCGCTGGGAGCCCAGCCGCTCGCCCACGGCGCCGACATCGTCGTGCACAGCGCCACCAAGATGATCGGCGGGCACAGCGACCTCCTGCTCGGGCTCACGGTGACCGCCGACGAGCGGCTCGCGGGCTCGTTGCGCGACGCGCGGGCCCGGGGTGGCGCCACGCCGGGCGCGCTGGAGGCCTGGCTCGCCCTGCGGGGCCTGCGCACGCTGCCCGTCCGTTATGCCGAAGCCTCCCGCACGGCGGCCCTGCTCGCCGAGCGGCTCGCGGCGCACCCGGCGGTGACCCGGGTGCGGTATCCGGGCGCGGGGGCGATGGTCGCGTTCGAGCTCGCCGACGCGGCGGCCGCGGACCGGATGTGCGGGCTGCTGCGGCTGATCCGGCACGCCACGAGCCTCGGCGGGGTGGAGAGCTCGATCGAGCGGAGGGCGGCCCGGCCGGGGGACGCGCACGTCGCCGCTGGTCTGCTTCGGTTCAGTGTCGGGCTGGAAGATCCGGACGACCTGTGGGCCGACCTGGAGCGGGCGCTCGGTTCCGTTGTCTGATGTCACCAACAATTTGTGAAACCGTTGGCTCGAAGGGTGTAACAAATACCTGATTGGGTGGCTGGTGTAAGCCAATTATCTGCCGTGTGTATGCTCCGCCCTCACTGGAAAGTGTGATCTTCACTCGAATTGGGTCCGAAGAGCTGGGGTTAGGAGACTCATGCGTAAGAGATCGGTTCTCACCCGCGCCGGTGCTGCCGTGGTCGGTGCCTCGCTCGCCGTGCTGGGGGCCGCCCTACCGGCGTCCGCCGACGAGCCGAACGACGCCAAGGGCACGGTCCTGAAGTCGAAGCAGGACATCAAGGGCTACGCCGCGAACGTCAACGGCATGTCGGACACGCCGACCTCGCTGATCGGCCTGAAGCTGGACCAGGGCAACACGCTGCGCATGTACTGCGTGCAGATCGAGGTCAACATCCGCCGCGGCGGCACGATGATCGAGACGCCCTGGGACCAGTACCCGGACCAGGGTTCCCCGTTCCACAAGAACCGCGACAAGATCAACTGGGTGCTGCAGCACGGATATCCGGCCGTCGACACCGCGGCGCTCGCGGAGACGCTCGGCGCCGACTCTCTCCACGACGGACTGTCCAAGAAGGAAGCCATCACCGGCACGCAGGCCGCCATCTGGCACTTCAGTGACGGTAAGGACCTGAACCGGCCCAATGCGTCGTCCGGGAACGACGAAGCCGACAAGGACGTGCTCGCCCTCTACGACTACCTGACGGGCGAGGAGAACAAGGGTGTCGGCGAGCCCGCGCCGACGCTCGAACTGGCGCCGGAGAGCCTGACCGGTGAGGCCGGATCGCGGATCGGCCCGTTCACCGTCTCGACGACCGGCAAGGTCTCCGAGCTGAAGAAAAACCTGCCGGAGGGCACCACGCTCACCGACGCCGACGGCAACGAGCTGTCCACCGAGGACATCGCCGACGGCAGCGAGATCTACGTCGACGTTCCCGCCGAGGCGGCGAAGGGCGACGGCACCTTCGAGATCACCGCGACCGGTCACGTCAACACGGGCCGGCTGTTCGTTGGCGAGAACTACGCCGAAAAGGAGGCGCAGTCGCTGATCGTGGCGCAGTCCGAGAAGGTCACCCTGACCGCGCAGGCCGGTGCCGAGTGGGAGGCCGCCCCGGTCACCACGGCCCCGCCGGAGGAGACCACCAGCACGACGCCGCCCACGTCGTCCACGACGTCCTCGCAGCCCGCGCCCGCGCCCTCGACCACCGAGACGCCGGTCGCGCCGCAGTCCAATGAGGACGACCTCGCCCAGACGGGTTTCTCGGCCCTGACGCCGCTGCTCATCGGCGCCGGGCTCGTGGTGGCCGGTGCCGGGGCACTGCTGCTCCAGCGCCGCCGCAAGAACACCGCCTGATGACCGCCTGACCGCCGACGGCCCGGGTCGTGAGTGGCAACCGTTGTTCTCACCTCGGTTTTCACTCACGACCCGGGTACAACGGTTCCATGAGCGATCTGGCCGAACTCTCCGCCCTCGAACTGATCGACGAGTACCGGGCGGGCACGGTGTCCCCGGTCGAGGTGACCGAGGCCGTACTCGCCAGGATCGACGCCCGCGAACCGGTGTTGCGGGCGCTCTACGCTGCGGATCCGGACGCCGCCCGCGCGGCGGCACGCGCCGCGGAGCAGCGGTGGCGCGCGGGTGAACCGCTGGGCCCCGTCGACGGCGTGCCGCTGACGTTGAAGGAGAACATCGCGACACAGGGCACGCCCGTCCCGCTCGGCACGGCCGCGACGGAACTGGTGCCCGCCGCCGAGGACGCGCCCGCCGCCGCCCGGCTGCGGGAATCCGGCGGCGTGCTGCTCGCCAAGACGACCATGCCGGACTACGGCATGCTCACCTCGGGCCTGTCCAGCTTCCACCCGGCCACCCGCAACCCGTGGGACACCGCGCGCACGCCGGGCGGCTCCAGCGCGGGCGCCGCCGCGGCCGCGGCCGCCGGGTACGGGCCACTGCACGTGGGCACGGACATCGGCGGCTCGGTCCGGCTGCCCGCGGCGTGGTGCGGGCTCGTCGGACTGAAGCCGAGCTTCGGCCGGGTGCCGGTCTTCCCGCCGTACCCGGGCCGCGTCGCGGGTCCGCTCACGCGGACCGTCGCCGATGCCGCGCTGCTCATGGAGGTCATCTGCCGGGCGGACCCGCGGGACCACCTCTGCCTGCCGCCCGCCGAGTTGCCGTGGCGGGACCTCGACCGCGACCCCGCTGGCCTGCGGGTCGGTCTGCACCTCGACGCGGGTGTCGGCCTGCCGGTCGAGCCGGAGATCCGGGCCGCCGTCGAGGACGCCGCCCGCCGGTTCGAGTCGGCCGGGGCCACGGTGGAACCGGTCGAACCGTTCCTCACCCGGGAGATGCTCGACGGTCTCGACCGCTTCTGGCGGACCCGGTTCGTCGTCGAGGCCGGGAAGCTGCCCGCGCAGCGGCGGGACCGGATCCTGCCGTACATCGCCCGGTGGGTCGAGGGCGGCGCGGGACTGTCCGGGGAGGACGTCTACCGGGGATACGCGCAGATCGACGCCATGACCGTGGCCGCGCTCGCCGCCACCGGCGACCTCGACGTCGTGCTCTCGCCGGTGTGCCCGGTTTCCGCGTCGCCGTTTGACTGGGCCTCCCCGCTGAACGACCCGGAACGGCCGTTCGAGCACATCGCGTTCACCGTGCCGTACAACATGTCCGGCCAGCCCTCGGTGTCGGTCAACTGCGGCTACACCAGCGAGGGCCAGCCGATCGGGCTGCAGCTCACCGGCCGCCGGTTCGACGACGTCGGCGTGCTGCGGGCGGCGGCCGCCTTCGAGCGGATGCGGCCCGCCCAGCGGCCCTGGCCCGCCTAGAGCCGCGCCCCGCGCTCGCCGAGCGCCAGCCGGGCGAGCCGCGTGTACGAGTCGAGCATCTCCGCGCGGTCGTAGGTGCTCATCGTGATCAGCAGCTCGTCGGCGCCGGTGCTCGCCACGAGCCGGTCCAGCGCGGGCGCCACCTCGTCGGGTGTGCCGTACAGCTGGCCGCGCAGTGCCTGTTCGAGCAGCTCAGCCTCGCGGCCGGACGGTTCGGGCACCGCCGAGGGCGGGCGCAACGGCGGGAAGACGCCGCGCGTCCGGGACTCGACCATCGACCACGCCTCGGGCAGCAACAGCGCCCTGGCGCGTTCGGTGGTCTCGGCGACCGCGACGGCACTGGAGACGACTACGTACGGGCACGGCCACAACGGAGAGGGCCGGAACTCGCGCCGGTACCGCTCGACGCGTTCGGCTGTCGCCGCCGTCCCGCCGACCGGGGCCAGGACGAGCGCCAGCCCCAGCTCGGCGGCGAGCCGCGCGCCCGCACCGGTGGCCAGCACGAACGCGGGCACGCGCAGGCCCTCGGCGGGGAAGCCGTGTACGCCGGGATGGGCAGGTTGCTCCCCGGTGAAGTACCCGAGCAGCTCCCGCACCTGCTCGCCGAACCGCTCGGCGTCCGCCTTGCCGTGGCCCAGCGCCGCCCGCACGCCCCCGGTGAAACCCACCGAGCGCCCCAGCCCCATGTCGATCCGCCCGGGAAACAGCGCCTCCAGGGTGCCGAACTGCTCGGCGACCACCAGCGGTTGATGGTTGGGCAGCATCACCCCACCGGTGCCGACCCGGATCCGGTCCGTCGCCCCGGCGATCGCGGCGGCGAGCACGGTCGGCGCCGAACCCGCGACCCCGGGCACGCTGTGGTGTTCCGACACCCAGAAGCGGTGGTAACCGAGTTCCTCCGCCTGCCGCGCGAAGCGGACGGTGTCGCGGACGGCCTCGGCCGTGTCCTGCCCCCGCCGCGTGCTCGACCGGTCGAGGATCGACAGCGGCACACCGGGCCCGCCTGTGCTCATGCCCGGTACAACGCGAGCGCGGACCCGGCATTCCGGATCAGTCACCGGGATGAGCCAGCAGCCGCCTGCCGAAGGTGCGCCAGGCGAGTGCGGTCACGGCCGCCATCACCGCCCCGGCGGCCCAGAACGGGGCGGTGATGCCGAACGCGTCGGCGATCGGCCCGCTCACGAGGCTGCCGACCGCCGCACCGCCGATGCCGAACAACCCGTACGCGCTGTTCACCCGCCGCTAGCCCTTCCCGACGGCCTCCGCGAGCGACAGGATGCGCCGCGCGTTGTCCACGTGCAGGTTCTCGATCATCCGACCGTCCACGGTGACCACGCCACGGCCCTCGCTCCGTGCCTGCTCGAACGCCTCGATCACCGTGCGCGCCTGCGCGATCTCCTCGTCCGACGGCGCGAAAACGCGGTTGCACGGCTCGATCTGTCCCGGGTGGATGAGCGTCTTGCCGTCGAAGCCGTACTCGCGGCCCTGCCTGCACTCGGCCTCGAAGCCCTCGAGGTCCCGCACGTCGTTGTAGACGCCGTCCAGGATCACCTTGCCGGTCGCCCTGGCGGCGAGCAGGCACAGCGAGAGACCGCCGAGCAGCGGCCCCCTGCCGGGCACGAACTCGGCGTGCAGTTCCTTCGCGAGATCGTTGGTGCCCATGACGAGCACGGTGAGCCGGTCGCTCGCCGCGGCGATCTCCTCCGCGTGCAGCATCGCCACCGGCGTCTCGACCATCGCCCAGATCTTCGTGTGCTCCGGTGCGCCGCCGAGTTCCAGCGCGCGCTCGATGTTGTGCACCTGGCGCGCGGAGTTCACCTTCGGCACCACGACGGCGGCGGGACCGGCCTGTGCGGCGGCCCGCAGGTCAGCGTCGTGCCACTCGGTGTCGAGGCCGTTGACGCGGATCGTCACCTCACGCGACCCGTAGTCGCCCGCCGCCGCGGCGGCGCAGACCCGTTCGCGCGCGGCCGCCTTGGCGTCCGGGGCCACGGCGTCCTCGAGGTCGAGGATCAACGCGTCGGCGGGCAGCGTCTTGGCCTTCTCCAGGGCCCGCTCGCTCGAGCCGGGCAGGTACAGGACCGATCTGCGCGGCCTCATGAGCCCAGCGCCTCCTTCGTCGCCGCGTCGTACGCCTCGGCCAGCTCGGGATCGCGCGCGGCGAGCGCGTCCGCGAGCTCGGCCACCACGCGGCACTGCTTCACCGACGCGTCGTCCTGCATCTTCCCGTCGATCATCACCGCGCCCGTGCCGTCGCCCATCGCGTCGATCACCCTGCGCGCCCAGGCCACGTCGGCCGGGTCGGGCGAGAAGACCTTCTTCGCGATGTCGATCTGCACCGGGTGCAGGCTCCACGCCCCGACGCAGCCGAGCAGGAAGGCGTTGCGGAACTGGTCCTCGCAGCCCACGACGTCGCGGATGTCCCCAAACGGGCCGTAGTAGGGGAGGATGCCGTGCATCGCGCACGCGTCCACCATGCGCGCGACGGTGTAGTGCCAGAGGTCCTGCTGGTAGGTGGTGCGGCCCTCGGTGAGCTCCTCGCCGACCGGATCGGTCCGCACCAGGTAGCCGGGGTGGCCGCCGCCGACGCGGGTGGTCTTCATCCGGCGGCTCGCGGCGAGGTCCGCGGGGCCGAGCGAGATGCCCTGCATGCGCGGGCTCGCTCCGGCGATCTCCTCGACGTTGGCGACCCCGCTCGCCGTCTCCAGGATCGCGTGCACCAGCAGCGGCCTGGTGAGGCCGGCCCGCGCCTCCAGCTGGGCGAGCAGCCGGTCGACGTAGTGGATGTCCCGCGCGCCCTCGACCTTCGGAATCATGATCACGTCGAGCTTGTCGCCGATCTCGGTCACCAGCGTGATCAGGTCGTCGAGGACCCACGGCGAATCCAGGCTGTTGACCCGGGTCCACAGCTGGGTCCGGCCGAAGTCGGTGGCCTTGGCGATGCGCACCAGCCCCCCACGGGCGGCTTCCTTGCGGTCCGCCCTGACGGCGTCCTCCAGGTTGCCGAGGAGCACGTCGACCTTCTTCGCGAGCTCCGGTGCCTTCGCGACCATCTTCTCGTTGCTCGGATCGAAGAAATGGATCATCCTCGACGGCAACGTGGGGATCTGCCTGACCGGCTCCGGTGCCCCCACGGCGAGGGGCGCGAAGAAGTCCTTCGGCGAGCGCATCGGTCCTCCAACACTGGCGGTTACTCGGCCGTGACCTTAACGTGCGGGGGTACGGCACCGCTGCGGTGAACGTCACCCGGCGGATGCCCTGTTCGGCGGGGGTGCACGGACCGTTCGCCCCGACATCACCCGTCCGGCGGCACGGTCGGACCGAAGTCCGTTGACCGCCTACCGACCGGTCACCGACCGTTCGGCGCCGCCGATCGCAGCCGAGGTCACTACCCGCAGACCAGCGGTGTTCCGAGCTGGTACCCAGTTCATGTGCCGTTTTTCGCAAGCGGCGCCGCACAAGGACTGTGACTCGCATTCGATTCGCAGACACAGCAGAAGGAGGCGGACTTCGTGGCGGTAACACCTGGGCAGACCGCGGTGACGAGCGGTTCCAACGACACCCGGTCGCTCCCCAGTCGCGTCGTCCCGCCGATCGAGCTGCCGGCGAGCGAGGAACAGCTGGCGAGGGAGGCCGCGGCGCAGCTCGGCTGGGACGGCGTCGTGCTGCCGAGGATGACGTTGTTCGGCCGCCGGGTCTTCGTCGTCGCCCGCCTGCGTACCGAGGCGCACGCGGAGCGGATCGCGATGGGCGTGGCCCCGGTCACCGACCGGGCGACCGTGTCCACCTGGACGTGGCCCGAGCTGGCGGCCACCGCACCGGCCGCCGCCGCCGAGATCGTGGGGGTGCTGGCCGTGGCCCGCCACTGGCGCACCGGGATGGCGTCCACCGTCCCGTTCGCCCGCTACGGCGACGCGGCCATGGTCCTGCCCGCCTCCGCGACGATGAGCCACGACTACGTCGACAACTGCCTGCCGCGGGCCCGGATCTACGGGCTGGCCGTCGTGTCGGCCGACGAGGACGCCGTGGTGAACCTCGACCTGGCCGGACGGGGCGAGCGAATGACGGTCGGCGAGGACGCCGTGTCCCGCTGGGTCAACGAGATGGTCTACGAGCAGCTGCTGGCGGCGGAGGTGCCAGCCGGGGCCGAGTGACCTCGGTAGGGTTGGCCACATGCGTGTGGTGATTGCCGGTGGCCACGGAAAGATCGCGTCGCACCTGCAGCGGATGCTCGCCGCGAACGGCGATCAGGCGGTGGGCATCATCCGTGACGCCGGTCAGTCGGCGGGCCTGCGCGACCTGAGCGCCGAGCCGGTGGTCCTCGACCTCGAGCTGGCGGAGACCGACGAGGTGGCCGAGGTGCTCGCCGGCGCCGATGCCGCGGTCTTCGCCGCCGGGGCTGGCCCCGGCAGTGGCGTGGCCCGCAAGGACACAGTGGACCGAGGGGCGGCCGTGCTGTTCGCCGAGGCCGCCGAGCAGGCAGGTGTCCGGCGGTTCGTGCAGATCAGCTCGATGGGGGCCGGGCACGAGATCGACGAGGCGCGGGTCGGCGAGGTGTTCGCCGCCTACCTCCGGGCGAAGGCCGCCGCCGAGCAGGACCTGCGTGAACGGGACCTCGACTGGACGATCCTGCGTCCCGGGCGGCTGACCGACGAGCCCGGCACCGGACTGGTGCACCTCGCCGACAGCGTGCCGCGAGCCGACGTGCCCCGGGAGGACGTCGCCGCCGTGCTGGTGGAGCTGCTGGCCGACGCCGTGACGGCGGGGCGCACGCTGGAGCTGACCTCCGGCAACACGCCCATCGAGGAAGCCGTCTCCCGCCTGTAGTGTCCACTCACGACGGTTGCGGGGTGAGGTCACGGGCGAAACAGCGGGAGAGTGGCTCGCCCCGGTACGGGCCGAAGTTGTCGATCGCCCGGTAGCCCTCCCGCTCGTAGAACCGGATCGCGTCCGGCTGCGCGGGGCCGGTCTCCAGCTTCACCGTGCGGACACCGAGCCGCCACGCGTGCCGTTCCAGTTCGCGCAGCACCGCCACCGCCACCCCGGAGCCGCGCGCGTCCGGCACCACGTACATCCGCTTGATCTCGGCCGTCTCCGGTCCCAGCAGCCGGAGCGCGCCGCATCCGACGGCCCGGCCGGTGCCGTCCCTGGCGACGAGGAACACGGCGATGTCCCCCGCCGACGGCCGGGCGCCGGGCTCATGGTCGTCGCTGCCGTAGCGCGCGTCGAGTTCGGCCCGTTGCGCCGCGCGCAGCCGCTCGCCGTCGGCGGAGTCCCACTCCTCGGTTCGCACGTCGATGTCCATGCGCCTCCTTCGTAACAAATGTTACCGTAACAGATGTTACGAAAGGTGGTCGCATGGCACGCACAGCGGACCGGGTCGCCCAGGCCGAGCGGATCTCGCAGGCGGTGTGGCGGATCATGGCCTCCTCCGGACCGCAGGGCCTCACGCTGCGCGCGGTCGCCGCGGAGGCGGGGTGCACGACCGGGCTGGTGCTGCACCGCTTCCCGGACAAGCGGGCACTGCTCGTCCATGCCCGCGACCTGCTGCACGAGCGGACGGGCCGGACGATGGACCGGCTCGAAGCCGGGGCCGAGCCACCCGGCCGGGTGCTGCGGTCGGTGCTGGTGCTTGCCGCGTCGCTCGATCCGGACAAGCGGCAGGAGGCCCGCGTGTGGCTCGGCTACCTCGCCGCGGCCCTCGCCGACGAGGAGCTGGCGGCCAGGCACACCACGGCGAACCGGTCGTTCCTCGCGCGCGTCGCGCGGCTGGTGGCGCGAACGCGCCCGGACTGGTCCGCGGACGCGGTGTCCACCGTCGCGACGGCGCTGGTCGCGCTGGTGGAGGGCGTCAACACCCTCGCCGTCGCCGATCCCGAGACCTACTCCGCCGAGGTCCAGGAAGCCGTACTCGACCGCACGCTCGCGTCCTACGGACTGTCCTGAGCCACTCATGACATCCCGGCCGCGCCGAGTACGCGGTCGAGGTAGGCGTTGCGGAAGACGCTGTTCGGGTCCACCTCGGCGCGGACCCGGAGGAAGTCGTCGAACCTCGGGTACCGCTCGCGCAGCGCGGCGGCGTCGAGCGGGTGCAGTTTGCCCCAGTGCGGCCGCCCGCCGACCGACCCGGCGATGTCGGCGAACGCCGCGAAGTACTGCCGGTACGGCATGCCGACGTACTGGTGCACGGCGATGTAGGCCGAGTCGCGCCCGTACGCGGTCGACAGCCACACGTCATCGGCGGCGGCCACCCTGACCTCGACCGGGAACGCCACGGGGCACTCCAGCTTCGGCACCAGCGCCCGCAGCTCGGCCAGCACGCCGGGCAGTGCCTCCCTCGGCACGGCGAACTCCGACTCGACGAACCGCACGGACCTCCGCGTCGCGAACACCCGGTGCGAGGTGTCGGAGTACCGGCGCTCGGACAGCGCGCCGGAAGCGACCCGGCCGAGGGTGGGGACCAGTCGCGGCACGGTCCGGCCGAGGCGGCACAGCGCGCCGAACGCGACGTTCTCGGCGAGCGTGTAGTCGACGAACTCGCGCACGGCGGACAGCGGCCGCGCGGTCGTGCCCGCCGGCTGCCGGTTGTTCCGCTTGACGAGTGCGTTGCGGCCATAGGGGAACCAGTAGAACTCGAAGTGGTCGTTGGCCGCGGCCAGCTCGTCGAACCCGTCGAGCACCTCGGCCAGCGGGCGCGGGCCCTCCTCGGCCGCCAGCACGAACGCCGGTTCGCAGCGCAGCGTCACCGTGCTCAGCACGCCCAGCGCGCCCAGCCCGACCCTGGCCGCCGCGAACAGCTCCGGCCGCAGCTCCTCCGAGCAGGTGACCACGGTGCCGTCGGCGAGCACGATCTCCAGTGCGGCGACCTGCGTGGCCAGGCCGCCGAGGCGCGCGCCCGTGCCGTGCGTTCCGGTGGAGATCGCCCCCGCGATCGTCTGCGCGTCGATGTCTCCGAGGTTCGTCATGGCCAGCCCGAGCACGTCGAGTTCGGCGTTGAGGGCCCGCAGGGTGGTGCCCGACCGCACGGTGACGAGCCCGGTCACGGTGTCCGCGGCGACGATCCCGGTCCACTGCGAGAGGTCGATCGCGTCCGACTCCGCCACGCCGATCCCGGTGAACGAGTGCCCGCTGCCGAGTGCGCGGACCGTTCGCTCCTCGACCGCGGCGCCGGCCACCACCTGAGCGATCTCCGCGGTGCTGCGCGGCCGGTGCACGCGCAGCGGTGTCGCGGTCTCGGTACCGGACCAGTTGGTCCACGTTCCCACGGCTGCTCCCCCGCTCGTCCCTCGTGCGACCGAAAGTGAGCACACGATAAGTGAATGCTATTCGCGTTTCAATCGTCGTTGCCGTACCGTACTGCTGTGACCTCCCTGAACGCGATGACGTACGACGTGGCGACGAAGGATCTCGACCCGCCGCTCGCCATCGTCGACCTCGCTGCGTTCGACGCGAACGCCGCTGATCTCGTGCGCAGGGCGGGCGGCGTCCCGCTGCGCGTCGTGAGCAAGTCGGTGCGGTGCCGGGCCCTGCTGGAACGCGTGCTCGCGCGGCCCGGCTTCTCCGGAGTGCTCGCGTACTCGCTCGCCGAGGCGCTGTGGCTGTTCCACCACGGCACGAGCGACGACATCGTCATCGCCTACCCGACCGTCGACCATGAGGCCCTGCGCGCGCTCGCCGCCGACCCTGGCGCTCGTGCCGCGATCACGCTGATGGTGGACTCCACCGAGCACCTCGACGTGGTCGACGACGCGCTCGGTCCCGGCCACCCGGACGTCCGGGTGTGCCTGGAGCTCGACGCGAGCTGGCGGCCGCTGCCTGGCGTCCACATCGGGACCCGCAGGTCCCCGGTGTTCACCCCGCGCCAGGCCGGTGCGCTGGCCAGGACCATCGTCGCGCGACCGGGGTTCCGCCTGGTGGGAATGATGGCCTACGAGGGGCAGATCGCCGGTGTTCCCGACGCCGAGGGGGGCGTGCGGGACCGGCTCGTGCGGCTGGTGCAGCGTCGCTCCGCCGCCGAGCTGGCCCGGCGCAGGGCGGCGGCGGTCGCCGAGGTCAGGGCGGTGACCGAGCTGGAGTTCGTCAACGGGGGCGGCACCGGAAGCATCGAGTCCACCCGGGCGGACGGTGCCGTGACCGAGATCGCCGCCGGGTCCGGCCTGCTCGGACCGCGGCTGTTCGCCGGGTACTCGCGGTTCTCCCCGCGGCCTGCGGCGCTGTTCGCGTTGCCCGTGGTGCACCGGCCCGCCCGCGGCATCGTGACCCTGTTCTCGGGCGGGTTCGTCGCGTCGGGCCAGCCGGGACCGTCCCGGTTGCCGTGCCCGCACCTGCCCTCGGGCCTGCGGCTGCTGCGGGTCGAGGGCGCGGGCGAGGTGCAGACGCCGGTCGCGGGGCGGGCCGCCCGTTCCCTGCGTCTCGGCGACCGGGTGTGGTTCCGGCACGCCAAGGCGGGCGAGCTGGCGGAGCGGTTCACCGAGTACCACCTGGTCAGCGGTGATCGCATCGAGCGCACGGTGCCGACCTACCGCGGTGAGGGCCGGTCGTTCGGCTGATCCGCCGGAGCGGGGCTACTCGCCGAGCCTGCTGGCCAGGTAGCCCTTGATGAGGAACTTCGTCTCGGCGACGACCTCGGGGTCGCCCTGCGGGTCGCGGCGGAACGCGAGGTTCAGCAGCCCGTCGGCGGCCTGGACCGCGATCGAGATCGGCAGGGCGACCTGCTCGGCCGAGAGGTCGAGCCTGCTGGTGATGAGCTGGGTGAGCGAGTCGGCGATGACCCGGTTGTTGTCCCGCCGGTCGTCGAGCAGCCGCACGTCCACGACATCGCCGAAGTGCACCTTCGAGAACCCGGGCACCTCGCGGTGCATCCGCAGGTAGATGTCGAGCAGCGAGTCGACCACGTCCCACCAGTGCTGGTGGTCGACGCCGCCGAGCCGTTCGCCGACGGCGGCCATGAACCGTTCGAGGTTGCGCTGCGTCAGTGCCTGCACGACCGCCCGCTTGTCCGGGAAGAACTGGTACAGCGAGCCCACGGCGACGCCTGCGCGCTTGGCGATGAGGGTGGTGGTGACCGCCTCGTAGCCCATCTCCTGGATGAGCTCGGCGGTGGCGTCGAGCATCCGCTCGACCCGCTTCGCGCTGCGCTGCTGGACGGGCTGGCGCCGCAGCGGGGTCGCGGTCCGGTTCTCTGACAACGTCGTGCTCCTTGCTGTGCAGGTCAGCGACTTTATCGTGTCGATGACCTTCTCCTCGGTCGAGTGACCGCCTAACATGTGAGAACTATTCACATTAACTGCCCGGCGAGGGGAGAAAGTGCTGGTGGACAGCCTGCAGTTCCCGCCCGGCTTCCGCTGGGGAGTCGCGACATCCGCGTTTCAGATCGAGGGCGCCACCCGAGCGGGTGGTCGCGGGCCGTCCATCTGGGACACCTTCACCGCCACCCCGGGCCGGGTCGCGGGCGGCGCGCACGCCGATGTCGCCACCGACCACTTCCACCGCTACGCCGAGGACGTCCGGCTGATGGCCGACCTCGGCGTCGACGAGTACCGGTTCTCCTTCGCCTGGCCACGGATCCAGCCCACCGGCAAGGGCATCCCGAACGGCGACGGCCTCGCCTTCTACGACCGGTTGCTCGACGAGCTCCATGCCGCGGGGATCGAACCCGTGGGCACGCTGTACCACTGGGACCTGCCGCAACCGCTCGAGGACGCGGGCGGCTGGCTGGCCAGGGACACCGCGGCACGCTTCGCCGAGTACGCGGCGATCCTCGCCGAGCGCTTCGCCGACCGCGTCGCCAGGTGGATCCCGCTCAACGAACCCATGGTCACCACCGTCTACGGCTACGCGATCGGCGAGTACGCGCCGGGCAAGGCGCTCCTGCTCGGTGCGTTGCCCACCGCCCACTTCCAGCACCTCGCCCACGGGCTCGCGGTACGGGCCCTGCGCGCGGCGGGCGCGCGGTGCGTCGGCACGGCCAACCACCACAGCCCCGTCTGGCCCGCGACCGAGGCCGACCGGCCCGCCGCCGACCGGCTCGACGCGCTGGTCAACCGCCTCTATGCCGATCCCGTGCTGCTCGGCAGCTACCCCGACGAGTTCACCGAGCACCTGCCCGCGGGTTTCGCCGACGACCTGCCCACCATCGCCGAGCCGCTCGACTTCTACGGCGTCAACTACTACGAGCCGCAGGTGGCCGCCAGCCCAGGAGCGGGCAACCCGCTACCGTTCGAGCTCCGGCCGGTCGAGGGCCACCCGATGACCGGGAACGGTTCGCCGATCGTCCCGGACGGGCTGCGTGAACTGCTCGTCTCGCTCCGCGAGCGGTACGGCGCGGCGCTGCCACCCGTGTACATCACCGAGAACGGCTGCGGCTTCGCCGACGAGGTCGCGCCGGACGGCGGGGTGCACGACCACGCACGCATCGACTTCCTCGCCACCCACCTGCGCGCGCTGCGGGAGGCGCTGGACGCCGGGGCCGACGTGCGGGGCTACTACGTGTGGTCGCTGCTGGACAACTTCGAGTGGTCGAAGGGGTACGCGCCCCGCTTCGGTCTCGTGCACGTGGACTACGCGACGCTGCGCCGCACGCCCAAGGATTCCTACCACTGGTTCCGGGACGTGCTCCGTGCTCAGGCCTGAGGTGCTCGACGTGCCGGAGCTGCCCGCCGCGCTGGCCGAACCGGTGGTTCCCGTCCGTGCGGGCTGGACCGGCCTGCTCTTCGCCGCCAACCTCGGGCTCTGGCTGGCGATCTACGCCCCGATCCAGGTGCTGCTGCCGCGTCAGGCGGCCCTGCTCGACGCGGCGGACAAGGAGGCGGTGTTCGGCATCGTGACCGGGTTCGGCGCCCTCGCCGCCCTCGTCGCCAACCCGGTGATCGGGCTCCTCTCCGACCGCACGTGTTCCCGTTTCGGCCGCCGTCACCCGTGGACGGTCGCCGGCGCGCTCGCCGGTGCGAGCGGGCTCGCCGTGCTGGCGCGCGCGGAGAACGTCGTGGTCATGGGCGTGGGCTGGTGCCTGGTGCAGGCCGGGCTCGGCGGCATGCTGGCGGCGCTGACGGCCGCGTTGCCCGACCGCGTTCCCGTGCGACAGCGGGCGCGGGTGGGCGGGTTCGTCGGTATCAGTCAGATGCTGGGCACGGTGCTCGGGGCGGTCGTGGTGACCTTGCTGGTCACCAGCCTGCCCGGCGGTTACCTCGCCTGCGCGGTCGCCGTGCTGCTCGGGGCGGCGCTGTTCGTGGTCCGTACGCCGGACGAGCCGCTGCCGGTCGCGTTCCGCCCCTCGGCTCCGCTGCGGCGACTGGCCGCCGGCCTGTGGGTGTCACCCCGGCGGCATCCGGACTTCGCCTGGGCATGGGGCTGCCACTTCCTTGTCGGGCTGGGCAACGCCCTGGGCACGTTGTACCTGTTGTTCTTCCTCACCGACGCCGTGCGGCATCCGGATCCGGAGACCGCGCTGCTCGTGCTGATGGCGCTCTACGGCGTCGCGCTCACGGCAGGCGCGCTCGGCGCGGGCAGGCTGTCCGACTCCTCGGGCGTGCGCAGGCCGTACGTGCTCGTCTCCTGCGGGCTGATGGCCGCCGCCGCGCTGCTGCTGGTGGGCTGGCAGACCTGGCCCGCCGCGCTCGCGGCGGCGCCACTGCTCGGGCTGGGCTTCGGCATGTACTGGGCGGTCGCGCTGGCGATCCTCACGCAGGTGCTGCCCGCCGCGTCGAGCCGGGGCAAGGACCTCGGGCTGGTGAACATCGCGAACACGCTGCCGCAGGTGGTGGCTCCGTTGGTGGCCGCCGTGCTGCTGGCGAGCCTGGGCGGTTACCCCGGGCTGTTCGCGGCGTCGGCCGTGGCGACGCTGTCTGCCGGGCTGCTGATGAGCCGCGTGCGCGGGGTGCGGTGATGGGGACCGCGGACCGGTGCCGGTCGGGGGAGGGGGAGTGCAACGGCACCGGCCCGCGGGGTATCGGGGCCGCATCGTGGGCGGGGGTGTCCACGCTCGCTTCTGTAGTTGTGCGGCGCGCTAGCGGTGATCAACATAACGGCGGATTACTCCGCTCGCTAGGGGTTGAGTCACATTTTTTCGATTAATCGGGGTCGGGGTGGGGCCGACGACCGGCTCATCACGCTCGGGGGTACGCATGAGCCGGCCGCCGGCGATCGTGGCCACTACCGGACGGGGGCTCCGGCAATGGCACCCCGCGCAGCAGGCGGGGGGACCAGGGCATGCTTGCCTGCCTGCTGCTGGGGGACCGGTTGGGCCGGGGCCGCCTGGGCAGGGGCCGCACGGCGACGTCCCAGCCGCCTGGTGCTCTGCTGGGGCGCCAGACCTCCGGCGACCAGGTGCTCGTGCGCGACCTGCCACACCGAGCACGGGGCCTTGCACTTGTGCCACCGGGTGGAGCAGGTGGGGCAGTCACCACGTTCGTCGGGCTCGTGGGCCTTGAGCATGGCCCGCCAGCCCTCGGTCAGGCGGGGCAGCTCGGAGCGCGCCACGGAGACCACCGATGTGTCGTCCGCACGTTCCGCGAGGTCGGAAAGCATGTCGAGGCGTTCCCACACCGCGTTGCGGAGCACCTGTCCGAGGATCTGATCCACCTGGAACTCACCGTCACCTTTCCGCCATCTTGGCGGCTTCGTTCAGCGCGGCCCTGAGCTGGCCGAGCTGGCCGGCCGTCAGCCGTGCCGTTTCACCGGGTGGCCCGACGAGCACCACCTGGCCGTCGTCCACGAACACCGTCACGCAGCGCTCGCGGCTGATGAGGTCGCCGCACTGCACGCGCCACACGAGCTGACCACCCTCGGTCCGGCGGATTCCCGCCGCGCGGGTGTCGAGCGCCGAGGACGGCAGTGCGGAGCGAACCGCTCCGGAGACGGGGGACCGGCGGACGGGCTTCGCGGCGGTCGTGACGGTGGCCGAGGCCACCGAGCTCACCGAGGGCACAGCTCGCTCCGCTGTGCTCGAGGGCACGAACTCCACGTCCTTGCTCCGCTCTACTCGCCGGTCTTCCTTCGCTCTGGTCGCTCTCCGTGATCGCGGCTCGTGTTCGCCGGGTCACGGAGATCTGGAACTACATTGCGACGAAAAGAACGGGGAAAGAACCCTCGATGGCCGTCATAGCGGCGACCGGCAAGGGTTCCACGTTAAACGGTCGCGGGAGTTCGGTTGGGCCGATCAGGCGGCACAATCAGGGTTTCGCGCGGTTCAATAGTTCTTGCCTACGCTGCTGACCGACGCCCGATGGACTGTGGAGGGGCGCACATGGACACAGGCGATGCCAAGCAGGCTCGCATCCCGGCGAAGACCTGGGAAGACCGCGAGATGCGCGACGCGCTGGCCGCTCGCAACATCAGCGAGGTCTACCGCCAGCTGCGCAAGCACGGCGTCTCCCAGCGCCAGATCGCCGCGATGACCGGCCAGTCCCAGTCCGAGGTGTCGGAGATCCTCAAGGGTCGTCAGGTCATGGCCTACGACGTGCTCTCGCGGATCTCCGATGGCCTGGGGATTCCCCGCGGGTACATGGGCCTCGCCTACGACGAGGCGACGGAGATTCAGGTCGTCGGCGCCGCCGACGAGCAGCAGGCTGAGGAGGACGAGTCCGTGAAACGGCGGAAGTTCCTCGCACACGCCGCGCAGGTCACGATGGGGGCGGCGGTCTTCGGGCCGACGTCCGAGGCCTGGGCGGCGAGCCCCGCGAGGACCCCCGCACCTGGGCGGATCGGCATGACGGATGTCCGGCAGGTGGAAGCGGCGACGAGAGCCCTCCGGGCGCTCGACTACCAGTACGGCGGTGGCTTCTGCCGCGACGCCGTGGTCGCCCAGCTGTCCTGGGGGCAGCAGATGCTGCAGGCGAGCGGCACCGAGCCGGTCCGCACGCGGCTGTACGTGGCGCTGGCCGACCTGCACAGCCTCGCCGGCTGGACGTCCTTCGACATCGGGCTGATCGACTCGGCGCGCGGCCACTTCGCGCACGCGCTGGACCTGGCCAAACAGGGCGAGAACCACCCGCTCGTCGCCAACATCCTGTACCGCATGGGCCGTGTCTACCTGCACCAGGAGGCGCCGAACGACGCCCTCAAGCTGTTCCAGCTCGGGCAGATCGCCGCCCAGGAGTCCGGTTCGGAGCTCGCCGTCGCGGTGCTCTGCGCCAACGAGGCCTGGGCCTACGCGATGATGGGCAACGCCGAGCAGGCGGTGAAGCTGCTGGGCCGGACGCGGGACGAGTTCCAGCGCGCCGACCTGGCGAACGCCGAGTCCTGGGTGCGGTTCTTCACCGAGACCGACGTCTACGCGATGGTCGGCACCGTGCACACGGCGCTCGCCCAGCACGACGCGACGCACACCAAGTACGCGATCCCGGCGCTGAACAAGGCCGTGGACTCCTACGGCGACGACATGGCCCGCAGCAAGACGTTCAACCTCAGCGCGCTGGCGACGAACCACCTGCTCGAGGGCGACATCGACTACGGGGCCAAGATCGGCGGCAAGGCGCTCGACTGCGCCGAGGGGCTGAAGTCGGGCCGGATCAAGGACCGCATGCGCCCGCTCCGCGAGGAGGCCGAGCGCCGTGCCAACAACGCCGACGCGCGGGAGCTCGTCGAGCGGATGAATGCCTTCTTCACGTAGGAGCGGGCACATGGGGGGCACCATCTCGCTGGACGGCCGGTTCACCAGGGACAAGCTCGACCGGGTGCTCCACCAGACGTGTGCCCTGCTCGGCCTGCGGGCGGAGGGGGCCGAGCTGCTGCGCTTCACCAACAACGCGGTGTACTCGCTGGCCACCGACCCGGTGGTGGTGCGCATCGTCGGCTCGCGGAAGCTGCGGCACCGGGCTCACCGGGTTGTCCGGATCGCGCGGTACTTCGCCCGTGCCGGAGTGCCCGCGATCCGCCTGCTCGACGGGGTGCACCAGCCGATCGAGATCGGCGAGCACGTCGTCACGGTGTGGCAGCGGGTGCCGAAGCCGGGACGGCGGGCCACCCCGGCGGAGCTCGCGAGCCTGTTGCGGCAGGTCCACGCGCTGCCACCGCTGGCCGACATCGGCGAGTGGGCGCCGCTGGACGACGTCCGTGCCAGGGTGGCCGATGCCGAGGAGCTCTCCGCCGACGACCGCCGTTTCCTGCTGCGCCGCTGCGCCGAGGTCGAGGCCGCGCTCGACGAGCTCGACTTCCCGCTGGCCAGGGGCCTCGTGCACGGTGACGCCCACCCCGGCAACGTCATCGTGGGCCCGGACGGCCCGGTGCTGTGCGACTTCGACTCGTCGTGCGCGGGCCCGCCGGAGTGGGACCTGACGCCGCTCGCGGTGGGCCGGGAGCGCTTCGGCGACCCCCGGACCTGGTACGACTCGCTGGCCAGGGCCTATGGGTTCGACGTGACGACGTGGTCCGGTTTCGCGGTGCTCAGGGCGGCGAGGGAGCTCAAGCTGACGACGAGCGTCCTGCCGATCCTGCGCAGCCACCCCTCGGTGCGGCACGAACTGCACCGCAGGCTCGCCGACCTGCGCGCGGGCCGGACCGGTTCCCGGTGGGTCCGGTACCGCTGAAGGGCTGCATTTCGCCGGATCCACTGACATTTGGCGACGAGAAGTGACCGCTCGCCGTTTGCCCGAAATGCAGTGGCTGCCGGTAATGAATTCGGTCCGACTAATCACCCCAGACGAACCATTACTTAGCCCAAATGTGCAATTTGCAGCCACACAGAGTAATACGTTAGCCCGTCCGGCTGGCCCAGGACGTCAGTTCACCGGGGCCCGGGCGAGGACCGCGGCGAGGCCGAACGCGAGTCCCATCACGAGTAGTTCGGCGCTCACCCACGTGGCCAGCGCGGTGTGCTCGCGTCGCTCGATGCGCGGCAGCAGCCGCCACCGCACGTGCGCCCCGAGGGCGGCGATGGCACCGAGGCAGAGCACCTTGAGCAGCACCAGCCTGCCGTACGCGGTGGTGAACAGGCCGGGCAGCGGCTCGACGGCCGGGTTGAGCACGATCTCGGCGAGCCCGTTGAACAGCCCCGTCGCCGCCGAGACGAGCAGGCAGACGGTCGCCAGCCGGGAGAAGCGGGGCAGCGCGCCGGCCAGCAGCACGCGGTTGCCCAGCAGGAGCATGGCCATGGCGCCGAGCCCGCCGGTCCACGCGACGGCGCTGAGCACGTGCAGCTCCATCGAGATCATCGTCAGGTCGCCGAGCGCGGTGCCCGCGGCGTGCCCGGTCACCGGCAGCGGGAGCAGGGCGAGCAGGCCGAGCCCGATGGGGAACTCCGGGGGTACCCGCTCGCCGAGCCGGATCCTCAGCAGCCCCAGCCCGGCGAGGCCCAGGGTCAGCCCCGTGACGACCAGCAGGGCCTTCCCCGCGGCGAGCGAACCGGCGTAGTCGCGGATGTCGCCGAGGCCGATCGTGGCGGCGCCCGGCCGGAACTCGGCGGTCTGCAGCACGAGCAGGACGAGTGCGGTCGTGGTCCACACGAGCGCACCGGCGACCGTGCCGATCCGTGCGCGGGCGAGCACCGGTTCGGCGGTGCGGTGCTGGTCGGCGCCGACCAGCACCGGGAGCACCGCCAGCCCGACCGTCACCACGGCGGCCAGGTCGAACAGCGCTCGGGTGAGCGGGATGCCGACCGAGACCGCCCCGCTGACGTCCGCCACCCCCGTGACCGGACCGGTGGCGCTCAGTGCGACACCGGTGAGGACGCCCGCGATCGCCGCGGCGACCGTGCAGGCGAGGGCGGTGTACCGGACGCGCGGGGCGGTCCCGGCCGGGCTCATGACCGCTTGCCCGGCGAGGATCCCATCCGCAACGCGACGGTCAGTCCGATGGCGAGCAGGACGACGGCGCCGAGGATCCACACCCAGACGGGCACGCCGGTGGACGACTCCGCCGCTTCCTGGTCGGTGCCCTGGTTCGCCTGGTCGCCCTGGCCTGCCTGGTCACCTCCCTGGCCGCCCGCCGCCGGGCTGGTGCTCGCGGGAGTCCCCTGGCCCGCCTCGGTCAGCGTGAACCGGATCTCGTCGGACACCGAGTGCCCGTCGGCGGACAGAATGCGGAACCCGATGACGTACTCGCCCGCGGGTCCCAGCGGACGCAGCGGCGCGGTGACCACGTTGCGGTCCACCCGTACCGGTCCCTCGGCCCACCGGCCGCCTTCCGGCCCGGTCACGGCGACCTCGTTCGTCCCCGCGTCCTGCACCTCCTGGTCGAAGGTGAGGGTGACCTGCCTCGGGGCGGTGGCGAGCCGGTCGCCCTCGGCCGGGTCGGACGAGATCAGCACGTTGTGCGCCGACGCGGGCGCGGCCACGCCGAGCAGGGTCAGCGCGGCCAGCCCGGCGATGAGCGCCGCCCGCCGCAGCCGGGTCACGAGACTCCCTTCTTCCTGGACTTGAGCAGGGAACCGGCGCCGACGCCGAGGCCGAGCGCACCCACGACCAGTCCGGCTCCGCCGAGCCAGCGTGCGGTGTCGTCGCTCGCGCCGGCCTCCTCGGTACCACCGGCCGCGGTGTTCTCGGTGTCGGCCGTGGTCGAGTGCGCACCGTGGCCGCCGGACGCGGCGGCGAGCTCGACGACCGGGGCGGGGTGTTCCGGCTCCTCGCCGCCGTCCGTGGGTGGCTGGTCCCAGCGCACGACCTTCCCGCTGGAGTAGGTCTGCGCCGCGGGCAGCACCAGCGTGTCCACGTTCTCGGGGAGCTTGCCGAGGGTGAACGGGAACTCCTCGTACGAGGTGGAGCCCGCGGCGATCTCGTTGCCCGGCCGCGCGGTCCACGTGATCTTGGTGACCACGTCCTGTTTGGTCACCTCCGCGGTCCAGCCGGGGACCGGCTTGGTGCGGGCCGAGCTGATCTCGTACTGCGCGGGGATGGTCACCTCGAGCTTCGTGGTGCCCGCGTCCTGTTCCTCGTTCGGCACGCGCAGCACGATGGCGCCGTAGCCGCCCTGCTCCGGCGTCTCGCCGTACACGTTCGCTGTCACGTGCGCCGAGGCGGTGCCCGCGGCGAGCAGGCCGGTGAGCCCCGCGGCTCCCGTCAGGACGGCAGCGCGCAGCAAGTATCGATTTGTCGACATGAAAATGAGTCTCCTGAACTCTGGTTTCGGGGAAGGGGGTGTGCCGGGTTCAGGAGAGGAGCGGCGGCCCCCTGCGGCCGTTGACCCGCCGCAGCAGGACCTCGACGAAGTACGGGCCGCCCGTCGGGCGCACCACGGCGCGGACCGGTGTGCCCGCCGGGATCGGCGCCGGTTTCCACGACACCGGCAGCAGGAGGTACAGCGACGCGACCGCGGCGGCGAGCATCGACTCCGCGTGCACGAGCACCAGCGCGGTGAGCATCGTGGCCACCCCGTGGGTGACCGGCATCGCGAGGCCGTGGCCGACGCCACCGTCGTGTGCGGTGAGGCCCGCGAGGACCCAGTGCGTGGTGAGCTGCGCGCCGCCGAGGACGAGCAGCCTGCCCTGCACCCCGCGGGCGATGTCGGCCAGGGCGGCCGCGACCCACCCGATGACGATCGCGAGCGTCAGCGTGAGCGCCAGGTGCGGCATCGTGCCGTCGGCGAGCGCGTGGGCGGCGACCGCCAGTGTGGCCGAGCTGACAGCGAGCAGCGTGCCGCGTGCCGGGCGGGATGCCCCGCGCTGGTGCGAACGCCTGCTCACGCGCCCCACAGTAGGGGAAACCCGGAAGGCCGTTCGAGCGCCGGGGTGGGGACTCGGCGCGGACGTGAGGTTGCCGTTTGGCCGAAGATCGGCAACTGTATGTGCACCTTTGACGGGTGAACGACACCGAACGGGTGATCATGAGCTTGTTCGACTACGTGGTGGACCGGTGGGAGCGGCTGTCGCTCTCCGCCTGGTTGCACGTGAGCGAGGTGGTGCAGGCCACACTGCTCGCGGCGGTCGTCGGCGTCCTGATCGGAGTCGCCGTCTACCGCAGTCCCGCGGGTTCCGCGGTGGCGACCGCGCTGGCGAGCACGATCCTCACGATTCCCTCGTTCGCCCTGCTCGGCCTGCTGATCCCGGTGTTCGGGCTGGGCGCCACCCCGAGTGTCATCGCGCTCGTGTTGTACGCGCTGTTGCCGATCACCCGGAACACGATCGTCGGGCTGTCCGGGGTGGACCCGGCCGTCCGCGACGCGGCCCGCGGCATCGGGATGAGCAGGCTGTCGGTGCTGACCAGGGTGGAACTGCGGCTGGCCTGGCCCGCGATCCTCGCCGGGATGCGGGTGGCGACGCAGATGCTCATGGGCATCGCCGTCATCGCCGCGTACGCCAAGGGGCCCGGCCTCGGCGGGGAGGTCTTCTCCGGCCTGACCAGGGCGGGCAGCGCGAACGCGACCAACCAGGCGCTGGCGGGCACGCTCGGCGTCGTGATCCTGGCCCTGCTGCTGGAGGCGGGCTACTTCGTCCTCGCTCGGCTCACCGTCTCGAGGGGTATCCGTGGCTGATTCCGACAACGTCAGCGGTGTCGAGATCCAACTCGACCAGGTCACCAAGCGCTACCCGGGCAGCCGCGAACCGGCCGTGCGCGACGTCAGCATGACGATCCCCGCCGGCAAGATCGTGATCCTGGTCGGACCCTCCGGGTGCGGCAAGACCACGACGATGCGGATGATCAACCGGCTGATCGAGCCGACGTCCGGCACGATCACGATCGGCGGTGAGGACGCGCTCCGGCTCGACCCGGACACGCTGCGCCGCAAGATCGGCTACGCGATCCAGCAGGCCGGGCTCTTCCCGCACTTCACGGTGGCGCAGAACATCGCCGTGGTCCCCGGGCTGCTCGGCTGGAACCGGAGCCGGATCCGCGAGCGGGTGGACGAGATGATGGATCTCGTCGGCCTGGAGCCCGCCGACTACCGCGACCGTTACCCGCGCCAGCTCTCCGGCGGCCAGCAGCAGCGCGTCGGCGTGGCCCGCGCGCTCGCGGCCGACCCTCCGGTGCTGCTGATGGACGAGCCGTTCGGCGCCGTGGACCCGATCACGCGCGGCAACCTGCAGGACGAGCTGCTGCGGCTGCAGACGGAGCTGCGCAAGACGATCGTGTTCGTCACCCACGACTTCGACGAGGCCGTCAAGCTCGGCGACAAGATCGCGGTGCTCGGCGACCAGTCGGCGATCCTGCAGTACGACACCCCCGAGGCGATCCTGGCCAACCCGGCCGACGACACCGTGGCGGGCTTCGTCGGCGCGGGGGCGTCGCTGAAGCAGCTCACGTTGCTGCGCGTGCGCGACGTCGAGTACCCGGACATCGCGCTCACCGCCGTGGAGACCCGGGACTCGCCCGGCGCGCTGCGGCAGCGGATGACCGAGCAGGGCCGCACCTACGCGCTGCTGCTCGACGAGCGGGGGCGGCCGAAGCGCTGGGTGCACGTGCGGGACCTGTCCTCCGCGACCTCCCTGACGTCCGTGGGCAGGCCGGTCGGCGACGTGGTCAGCACGCAGTCGACCCTGCAGGACGCGCTGGAGGCGATCATCGCCGAGGGCGGCAACGCCGTTGTCACCGGCTCGCGCGGCGAGTACGTCGGCATGGTCGACATCCGTACGGTGACCGACGCCGTCCAGCAACTCCGCGAGGAGCACGGTGACGCCCCCGAGCCGACGGGGAGCGCCGCATCGTGAGCGCCGCGACGGACGTCCGGGCCTTCTCCACCGAGTCGGGTTCGCGCCGCGCCGAGCGCGTCCGGCTGCTGGCCCAGCCCGCCGCGGTGGTCGTGCTCGTCGGTTCGGTGCTGACCTGGGCCTTCGCCAGGGACAACGACGAGATCGAGGCGCAGTCGATCAACGCGGCGACGCTGCTGACGAAGACGTGGGAGCACGTGGTGATCACGTTCGTCGTCGCGGCCGTCGTCGCCGGGGTCGCGGTGCCGCTGGGCATCGTGCTGACCCGGCCGTGGGCCCGACCGGCCGCACCGCTGTTCATCGCCGTCGCCAACATCGGGCAGGCGGCGCCCGCGCTCGGCGTGCTCGTGCTGTTCTTCCTGTGGACGGAGTGGGAGGGGCTGTGGGCGGCGGCGCTGCCGATCGCGTTCTACTCCCTGCTGCCCGTGCTGCGGAACACGATCACCGGCATCCGGTCGGTCGATCCGGCGCTCGTCGACGCGGGCCGCGGCATCGGGATGTCGGCGTTCGGTGTGCTGCTCCGCGTCGAGCTGCCGCTCGCGGTCCCGATGGTGCTGGCCGGGCTGCGCACGTCGCTCGTGCTCGCCGTGGGCACCGCGACGCTGGCGTTCTTCGTCAACGGCGGCGGCCTCGGCGAGCTGGTGGACACGGGCTACAAGCTCAACCGCGTGCCGGTGCTGGTGGTCGGTGCCGTGCTGGCGGTGGGGCTGGCGCTGCTCGTCGACTGGATCGGTGCGGTGCTGGAGGAGTACCTCGGACCGAGGGGGCTGTCATGAGGCGCCGGATCGGCGCGGTGCTCGGGGTAGCGCTGGTGGCGATGTCCACCGCGGCGTGCGGGCTGAACGTCAACGCCGCACTCCCGTTCGACGTCCGGCCGGGGTCGATCCGGCACGTGCCCGAGCTGGAGGGCGTCGACGTGACGGTCGGCTCGAAGGACTTCACCGAGCAGATCATCCTCGGCTACATCGCGGAGCTGGCGCTGGAGGCGGCCGGGGCGAACGCGATCGACCTGACCAACATCAACGGGTCGAACAGTTCCCGGTACGCGCTGCTCGACGGGCAGATCGACCTGCAGTGGGAGTACACCGGGACCGGCTGGCTGTCCTACCTCGGCTACGACGAGCCGATCGCGAGCGAGCGGGCACAGTACGAGGCCGTGCGCGAGGCCGACCTGCGGCGCAACGGCGTGGTGTGGCTGCCGTACTCCGAGCTGAACAACACCTACGCCTTCGCCACCACCGAGGAGTACGCGGACGAACACGGCCTGGAGACCACGACGGACATGACGAACTTCCTGAAGAAGAACCCGCGGGAAGCCGTGTTCTGCGTGGAGACCGAGTTCGCGAGCCGCCCGGACGGCATGCCCGGCGTGCGCGCGACCTACGGCTTCCCGGTGACCACGACGAAGACGTTCGGCACGGGCGCGATCTACACCGCGATCGACACGGGCACCTGCAACTTCGGCGAGGTGTTCACCACCGACGGCCGGATCGCCGGGCTGGGCCTGCGGGTGCTGGAGGACGACAAGCGGTTCTTCCCGCAGTACAACGCCTGCGTCACGCTGCGCCAGGAGTTCCTGGAAGCTCACCCGGCCATCCGGGAGGTTCTGGCGCCGGTCTCCGCCGCGCTGGACAACGAGCAGATGATCGAGCTGAACAAGCAGGTCGACGTCGACGGGAGGGACCCGGCCAAGGTGGCCCGGGACTGGATGGTGGAGCGGGGGTTCATCACCGTGCCCGACGCCGCGAGCTGACCGGCCGCAGCTGGACCTCGTCGCCGAGCCGCACGACGCCGGGCCGGACGACCCAGCAGTTGAGCGCCAGTTCGTTGCCGAACCGGCGCCGGAGCCTGCGGAACACGTCGAGGTCCTGCTCACCGGTGTCCGGGTCGATCGTGGTGACGACGCAGCGCTGCCGGGGCGAGTCGACCCCGATCACCGCCTCGCCAATGACGAGCTCGTGCCCCGGCCACGACGCCTCCGCGTCGGCGGGCACGCCACCGATCAGCAGGTTGGGCCGCAGCCTGCGGATGTCGGACCCGAACTCGGCCACCGCGCCGTCGGTGGCGACGAGCAGGTTCAGCACGTCGAAGCGTTCCGGGCCCCGGTAGCCGACCAGCCGGGCGTCCGGGCCCGCGGCGGCGCGCACGATCTCGGTCGCTTCCGGGCTGTCCCACGGCTTGCCCGCGACCAGCGGCGTGCCGTCCGGGCCGGTGGCCGCGGGCACCGTGAGCAGGCCGTGCCTGGTGCGGCCGGTGAGCAGGCCGGTCGCACCGGCGACGTGGACGATCCGGTCGCCCTCGATGCCGTCGCCGGTCAGCCGAGCCGTGTCGAGCGGCTCACCGGCGAGTGATTTCACGGGGTAACGCCAGAGACCGGCGATGTGCATGGGTTCGCTCCCGAGTCGGTTCAGGCGGTGACGGCCGGGAAGTCGATGTCGACGTCCACCGCCTTGTTGACGTAGTTGGAGCACGTTGAACGCGACGTGGATCGCCGCCGTCTTCGGGTCGCCCGCGTCGGCCCTGCGCGCGGCGGCGATGTCGGCCTCGTCGAGGTGGGCGACGTGCCGGTGGCGGGGTCGACGAGCGGCAGGTGCGCCACGACGGCTTCCTCCAGCGTTGTCTAACGGAAGTCGGGACTTGTTTCCGTTAGGACACTAGCCGTCTTCTCTAACGGAAGCAACAAAGTGTTAGCGTTAGAAGGTGAGCACGATGCTGGTGCTGCCCGGCGAGCCGTTGCCGGTCCGGCTGATGAACACCCGCTGGGCCGACCGGCACGGTGTGCACGACGTGCTGGCCACCGAGGACGGCCTGCGGGACTGGCTCGTCGCCACGGGCCAGGCGGAGGGCGGCCCCACGCCCGGCGGCGAGGACCTCGACCGGTTCCGCGCGTTGCGGGACGCGCTGCGGAGCCTCGCCGCGCTGAGCACGGGAGACACCCGCCCCGCCGCCACCATGGCCGCTGCCGACATCGACGGGGCGGTCGCGGAGGTCAACGCCGCCGTGGCACGGGCGGTCACCTGGCCGCGGCTGATCCACCGCGCAGGCGCCCTCGACCGGTCGACCGGATGCAGCGGGGGTCCGGCGGAGCGGGCGCTGTCCGGCATCGCGCGGGAGGCCGTCGACCTCCTCACCGACCCGGAGCGACGGCTGCGCGCCTGCTATGCGCCCGGCTGCGTGCTGTACTTCGTCAAGGACCACCCACGCCGGGAGTGGTGCTCGACCGCGTGCGGCAACCGCGCCAGGGTCGCGCGTCACTACGAGCGGCACCGCAAGCGCTCCGCCGACGAGCAGTGAATGGCACATCGCCTGCGCTCGACGCCGGGAACGTGCCATTCCCTGCCGGCCCGGATGCTGCGATGATGAGTCCATGCCTGCTGTCTGGGACCGCTTCGGTGTCGTCGCCCTGCTGCTGCGTCGCGGCCGCCTCGGCTCCCCGCCGGGGCAGGGCGATTCGACGCCCTGAGTCCACGACAGCGAGGAAGTATTCACATGACCGTCGAAACGTCCGAGCGGTTCACCCTGCGCGCGGCACGAGTGCCCGCCGACGGGATCCTGGAGGGCACCCGCGTGCTGCGGAGGCTCCCCGAAGGCGTCGAACCCCGGCCCTACGAGCTGTTCGACCTGCGCCCGCTCGGCCGGGTGATCGGTGCCGAGATCCGCGGCGTCGACCTCGCCGAACCGCTGCGGCCGGAACTGCGGGCCGAGCTGAACCGCGCGCTGCTGGAGTGGAAGGTCCTCTTCTTCCGCGACCAGGACATCACGTCGGAGCAGCAGCGCGCGTTCGCCCGCAACTGGGGCGAGCTGGAGACCAACCCGTTCATCCCCGCCGGGGACACGGCGGAGGTCACCAGGTTCACGCGGGACGCCACCATGCCCGCCTTCGAGAACATCTGGCACACCGACGTGACCTTCCGGCCGAACCCGGCGCTCGGGTCGGTGCTGCGGCTGGTGTGCGTGCCGCCGGTCGGCGGCGACACGATGTGGGCCGACATGGCCGCCGCGTACGACAACCTGCCGGAGGAGATCAAGCGCCGCATCGAAGGGCTCCGTGCCGTGCACGACTTCGTGCCCGGCTTCGCGCGGTTCTCCGATCACGGCGAGCTCGCGCGCAGGCAGGCCGAGTTCCCGCCGGTGGAGCATCCGGTGGTGCGCACGCATCCGGAGACGGGCAGGCGCACGCTGTTCGTCAACCAGGCGTTCACGACGCACATCGTCGGGCTGGACCGGGCGGAGAGCGACCGGCTGCTGCACCTGCTGTTCACGCAGGCGCACGTGCCGGAGTACCAGGTGCGGTTCACGTGGACGGAGAACGCCGTGGCGTTCTGGGACAACCGCGCGACCCAGCACTACGCGGTGAACGACTACGCGCCGGAGATCAGGATCGCCGAACGCGTGGCGATCGCGGGCGACCGCCCGTACTGATCCACACAGGTCAGATGCCGAGGCGGTGCAGCAGCTGACCCTCGATGTGCTCGAGTTCGGCTGCCACCGCCCGGTGTGCTGCCTTGCGCCGAGCGGCGGGCATCCGCTCCGCGGCGCGCACCGAGGCGGCCAGCTGTTCCAGGGTGCCCTGACCGCGCTCCGCGAACCGCTGGTCGTCCTCGGTGGACTTCGGCGACGACCGCAGCTCACGCAATCCGCTCGCGGCACCCGCGATCCGGGCGAGGAGCGCACCGCCCCGGCCGGTGTACTCGCTGAGCTGCTCGACCGGGACTCCCATGCGGCGCGCCTGGTAGTGGTCGTAGGCCTCCCGCGCGGCACCCGCTGCCCGCAGGGCGAGTGGGGCCAGCGCCGGGACGGCCGCGGGCACGATGACCTTCGCCACCTTGACCGCGTTGCGGGCCTTCTTCGGGGTCAGCCCCTCGCTCGGCTCGTCGGCCTGCCTTTTCCTGCGCGCCATCGCCCCTCACCTCCGTGCCGTGTCGGTCGGCGTCGAACATACTTCCCGCCTTCCGGCCGGGCACGTCGGCGGTGTCACCGGGCGAGGTCGGGCCGTTTCGGTCGGTGGTCTCTCCTACAGTGAACGTATGACCAACGAGGTGTTGCTGGACGCGGCGGTGGTGACCCGCTGCCGCCGAAGGGTGCACCTCGAGCACGACCCCGCGATGCGAGACGCTCCGCTGCTCCCGCCGGACCCGGCCGCCGAGCAGCGGATCGCGGACGCCAGGGCCCACCGGGCCGAGATCGCGCGGCGGCTCGAGGCCGCGACCGCGCGACGGTGGGTGTCGGTGCCCGCGGATCTGCCCGTGCCGGAGCGGGTGCGGCGGACACTCGAGGCCCTCGCCGAGGGTGCCGCCTACATCTGGGGTGGCCTGCTGCCCGCCGACCGCGAGGCGGGCAGGCGGGGCGGTGCCGAACTGCTGGTGCGGACCTCAGCCGGGTATCTGCCGGTCATCGTGGTCCGGCACCGGATCACCGATCCGGGGGAAGGCGCGCGGACCACGCCGATGACCGACCTCGACCCGGGCAACGCGGTCGCCGACCCCGCCCGGAAGCTGCGTTCCCAGCCGAGGGACCAGCTCCGGCTCGCGCACGTGCGGCGGCTGCTGGAACGCGCGGGGCACGCCGAGCCGCGGCACGCGCTGGGCGGGGTGATCGGGCTCGACGCGGATGTGGTGGTGTGGCACGACCTGGCCGCGGAGACCTGGCCGGGCGGCCGCACGGCGCTCGCCGAGTACGACACCCGGTTCGCCGACCGGATCGCCGTCGCCCGCGCGGCCGCGGCGGGCTATCCGGCGCTCGCCGAGCCGTCCCGGGTGCTGGAGTGCAGGCGCTGCCCGTGGTGGTCGGTGTGCGAGGAGGAACTGTCCCGCGGCCGGGACGTGAGCCTCGTCGTGCGCGGCGAGGACGCGATGGAGCTGCGCCGGGCCGGCGTTTCCACGGTGGACGAGCTGGCCGCGCTCGATCCCGCCGACGAACCGCCGATCCAGTGGACCGGCACCACCTTCCCCGACGCGGTCGCGCTGGCGCGGGCCTGGCTCGCCGACCTCACCGTGGTGCGGCGGGTCGGCGAGGTGTCGGTGCCGCGCGCGGACGTCGAGGTGGACATCGACATGGAGAGCTTCGGCGACTCGGGCGCGTACCTGTGGGGTTGCCTGCTCAGCGGCGCGGACATCGGTGTCGAGCGCGGCTACCACGCGTTCGCCACGTGGGAGCCGCTGCCGACGGTGGACGAGGCCCGCTCGTTCGCCGAGTTCTGGACCTGGCTGTCGGACGTCCGGGCGCGCGCCGCTTCGGCCGGGCTGACCTTCCGCGCCTACTGCTACAACGCGCTGGCGGAGAACCGCTGGCTGTTCGGCTCCGCCGAGCGGTTCGCCGGCCTGCCCGGCATTCCCTCCCGGGGTGAGGTGCAGTCCTTCGTGGACTCCGCCGAGTGGATCGACCTCTTCCGCAGCGTTTCCGAGCAGTTCCTCTGCTCGCACGGCAAGGGGCTGAAGGTGGTGGCCCCGGTCGCCGGGTTCACGTGGCGCGACCCGGAGGCAGGCGGGGAGGCGTCGATGCGCTGGTACCGCGACGCCGTCGGGATGGACGGTGCGGCGCCCGACCCGGTCCAGCGGGCCCGCCTGCTGCGGTACAACGAGGACGACGTACTCGCCACGAGGGCCCTGCGGGAGTGGATGGCGGGCCCCGCCATCCACGACGTCCCCTACATGGGCGACCTCTGACCTGTCACGACCGGCAGTGAAGGCCACCTTCACTGCGTTCAACGCACTGAAGGTGGCCTTCACTGCTCGTTGGCTTGCGGGTGCTCAGCGCGGGCCCATGCGCAGGGAGCCGTCGAGGCGGATCACCTCACCGTTGAGGTAGTCGTGCTCCACGATGTCCAGCGCGAGCTGGGCGTACTCGCCCGGCCGCCCGAGCCGCTTCGGGAACGGCACGCCCGCGGCCAGGTTGGCGCGGAACTCCTCGCTGACGGTGGCCAGCATCGGGGTGTCCAGGATGCCCGGCGCGATCGTCATCACCCGGATGCCGTGTGAGGCGAGGTCGCGGGCGGCGGGCAGCGTCATGCCCACGACGCCGCCCTTCGACGACGAGTAGGCGACCTGCCCGATCTGCCCGTCGAAGGCGGCGACCGACGCCGTGTTGATCACCACGCCGCGCTGGCCCTCGTCGTCCACCGGCTCGGTCTTGGCCATGGCCTCGGTGGCGATCGTGAGCACGTTGAACGTGCCGATCAGGTTCACCTCGATGACCTTGCGGTACAGGTTGAGGTCGTGCGGGCCCTTCTTGGACAGGATGCGCGCCGAGGGACCGATGCCCGCGCAGTTCACGACGATGCGCAGCGGGGAGCCGGCCGCGGCCGCGTTGTCGACGGCGGCCTGGACCTGTTCGGGGTCGGTCACGTCGGTCTCGACGTAGGTCACACCGTCGACCCGAGGGGCCTTCTCGATCGAGCCGGCCAGGTCGAGGGCGAACACTCGCGCTCCCTTCGCGGCGAGCGCCTGCGCGGTGGCGCCGCCCAGCCCGGAAGCGCCTCCGGTCACGATGGCCGCGGTGTTGCTGATCTGCATGATCGTCCTTTCTCGGTCGGCGAAACCCCCGCACAGGTTAACGCTCGTTCGCGCGGCTGATTCGTCGACCAATGGCTGCCCGCTGGTTCCCCCGGCGTTCGCTCGCCGGTCAACTTCGGCTGCGACTTTTCGCACATGAGCGCAGCTCGGATCGTCGTAGTGGGGACCGGGTACGTGGGGCTCACCACCGGGGCCTGCCTGGCCAGCCTCGGTCACCGGGTCACGTGTGCCGACGTCGACGAGGGAAAGGTCGCCCGGCTTTCCGCGGGGCGGGTGGACATCCTGGAACCAGGGCTCGCCGAGCTCGTCGCCAAGGGGCTGACCAGCGGAGTCCTCTCGTTCGTGGGCCAGGCACGGGACGCGGTGGCCGACGCGGAGGCCGTGTTCCTGTGCGTGCCGACGCCGATGGGCGCGGGCGGTGCCGCCGACCTGAGCGCGGTCGAGGCGGTCGTCGCGGAGATCGGGGACGCGCTGCCTCCTGGCTGCGCGGTGGTGACGAAGTCGACGGTTCCGGTCGGCACCGCGCGCCGCATCCGCGAGCTGCTCGGCCGCTCCGACGTCGCCGTGGTGTCCAATCCGGAGTTCCTGCGCGAGGGCACGGCGGTGGCCGACTTCCTCGGCCCCGACCGCATCGTCGTCGGCTCCGACGACCGGGCCGCGGCCCGCCGGGTGGCCGGGCTGTACCGCGCGCTCGGCGCGCCGAGCGTGGTCACCGACGCCGCCAGCGCCGAGCTGGTGAAGTACGCGGCCAACTGCTTCCTCGCGATGAAGCTGTCCTACGTCAACTCCATCGCCGAGCTCTGCGAGCGGCTCGGGGCCGACATCGAGGCCGTGACCGAGGGCATGGGCCACGACCGCCGGATCGGCCGGTCGTTCCTCAAGCCGGGTCCCGGCTGGGGCGGTTCGTGCCTGCCGAAGGACACCAGCGCGCTGCTGCGGACGGCGGAGGCGGCGCGGTTCGACTTCGGTCTGCTCGCCGCGGCGATCGAGGAGAACATCGCACAGCGCGACCGGGTGCTCGCCAAGATCGCCGGCGCCGTCGGCGGCACGCTCGCCGGGGCGCGGATCGGCCTGCTCGGGCTCGCGTTCAAGGCCGGGACCGACGACCTGCGGGACTCGCCCGCGCTGTCGGTGGCTTCGATGCTCGCGGCACACGGAGCCGAGATCACCGCATACGACCCCGCGGTGACCCGGGAGCTTTCCGGCCTCACCGTGGTGGACAGCGCCTACCGGGCGGCGGACGGCGCCGACGCCGTGGTCGTGCTCACGGAATGGCCCGAGTTCCGGCAACTGGACTGGACGTTCCTGGCCGGGTTGATGCGGGGTGACTCGGTGGTCGACACGCGTAACCTGCTGGAACCCCGGGTGGTCCTCGACGCGGGGCTGAGCTGGCAGGGAATCGGCCGGTCGAGCGCGGGTGTGCTGGCGACTTCAGTTAGTTGAGCGAACGAACCGTTCACCCGTAGGGTCGGCATCGTGTTCACGACCCGACCCGAGCTCGCAGGCACGCACGGCATGGTGGCGTCCACCCACTGGCTCGCCTCGGCCACCGGCATGGCCGTCCTCGAGGACGGAGGCAACGCCTTCGACGCCGCCGTCGCGGCCGGTTTCGTCCTCCAGGTGGCCGAACCACACCTGAACGGTCCCGCCGGGCAGGTGCCCGGCATCTTCGTCACGGCGAGCGACCCGACCCCGCGCGTGCTGTGCGGGCAGGGCGTGTCTCCCGCGGCCGCGACCCCGGAACACTTCGCCGACCTCGGGTTGGACCTCATCCCCGGCAGCGGGCTGCTCGCCGCCACCGTGCCCGGTGCCTGGGACGCCTGGTTGCTGCTGCTCCGCGACCACGGCACGAAGAGCCTGCGGGACGTCCTCGGCTACGCCATCTCCTACGCGTGGAAGGGCGTCCCGGTCGTCTGCCGGATCACCGAGACGATCGACGCGGTGGCCGGGCTCTTCGCGAACCACTGGCCCACGTCCGCGCAGCTGTGGCTGCCCAACGGCGAGGCACCCACGCCCGGCTCGCTGCACCGCAACCCCACGCTCGCGCGCACCTGGCAGCGGCTGCTCGCCGAGGCCGAGACGGTGTCCGGCAGGGAGGAGCAGATCGAGGCCGCGCGCAGGGCGTGGTCGCAGGGGTTCGTCGCCGAGGCGATCGACACGTTCAGCCGCGGCGCGTTCCGCGACGACTCCGGGCGGGACCACGCCGGGCTGCTCACCGGAGACGATCTCGCCGGCTGGTCGGCGTCGTACGAGAACGCGCTGGTCACCGACTTCGGCGAGTGGGGACTGGCGAAGTGCGGGCCGTGGACCCAGGGTCCCGTGCTCGCGCAGCAGCTGCGGCTGCTGGAGGGTTTCGCCGACGAGCTGGAGTATGTCGACGGCAGGCCGACCGCCCGCACCGTCCACCTCGCCACCGAGTGCGCGAAGCTGGCCTTCGCCGACCGGGAGGCCTGGTACGGCGACACCGACGACGTGCCGGTCGAGTGGCTGCTGTCGAGGGCCTACGCCGAGCAGCGCCGAGCGCTGGTCGGCGCCGAGGCCAGCGGCGAGCTGCGACCGGGCGGCGAGGGGGCGCGGCTGCCGAAGGTGCTGGAGCGGACCCGTGGGGAGCGGGCCGGGGCCGGTGCGATCGGCGAGCCGACCGTCGGTCCCTCCGGCCAGACGCGCGGCGACACCGTGCACATCGACGTGGTCGACGCCGACGGCAACATGATCTCGGCGACGCCGTCCGGTGGCTGGCTGCAGTCGTCCCCGACGATCCCGGAGCTGGGCTTCTGCCTCGACTCGCGCGCCCAGATGTTCTGGCTGGAGCAGGGCCTGCCCAACTCGCTGGCGCCGGGCAAGCGGCCCAGGATCACGCTGTCGCCCTCGCTCGCGCTGCGGGGCGGCAGGCCGGTGCTCGCGTTCGGCACACCGGGCGGCGACCAGCAGGACCAGTGGCAGCTGTGCTTCTGGCTCGCCCACACCCGCGGCGGGCTGAACCTGCAGGAGTCGATCGACGCCCCCGCCTGGCACACCACGGCGTTCCCCAGCTCCTTCTACCCGCGCTGGTGGATGCCCCGCGAGCTGGTGGTGGAGTCGCGGATCGGCGAGGCCGCCATCGCGGAGCTGGCCGAGCGCGGGCACGACGTGGTCGACGCGGGCCGGTGGGCGCTCGGCAGGCTGTCCGCCGTGTCCCGGGACCCCGGTACCGGCCTGCTGCACGCCGCCGCCAACCCGCGCGGCATGCAGGGCTACGCCGTGGGCCGCTGACCGGCTCCCGACTGGGAAACGGGGCGAGAACCGCCCGCCCGTCGTCCGACCACCGCCCCTGGTGGCGGCGCTCCGCGCCGCTGCGCCTGTTCACTCACGACGGTGCGCCCGCGGTCGGGTCCTCGGCGATCACCCAGTACTCGGTGAACCGGTCGCCGTCGTGCCGCAGCAGGTCGTGCCCGCGGAACCGCGCCGGCTCGCCCTGGTACACGCCGTGCGCCACCCAGCGCGCCGCCACCAGGTCCCCCTGGACGACCGGGCCCACCTCGACGTCGAAGGTGAGCTCGTCGAACATCTCCCGGCCCTGGCGGACGACGGCGGCCAGCTGGTCCGGTCCGCGCACGAGCGCGGGCCTGCCCGGCCAGTTGCCGACGAAGTCCGCCGTCACCACGCCTGCCGCGATGGCCTCCAGCTTCGCGAGATCGCCGTTCCACAGCTCGTGCAGCCAACGGTCGTACATGTCGGTCACTCCTCCCACAACCAGAACTCGACACCCTGGTCGTCGACGCAGTCGGCGGTGCGGCCGTACGGCTCGTCCTTCAGCTCCCTGACCACGCCGCCGCTCGCCCGCACCCGGTCGGCGGCGGCCGCCAGGTCGTCCACGGCGTACATCAGCTTCCAGCCGGCGTAGGCCTGCCCGCCCCACAGCCCGGACTCCGGCAGCCCGCTGCCCTCGACCCGCCACGCCCTGGGCACGTTGCCCGGCGCGAACCGCCAGCCGAGCACCGAGCCGTAGAACGCCTTGGCCTTCTCGTCGTCGGGCACGGTGAACGTGAAGTAGCCGACCTCGCCGTGCCGGTACGTGGGCTCGGGGGTGGGCTCCCGCTCCGTCATGGCGACGAGCCAGCGCTGGCCGAACGGGTCGCGGATCCGGCCGGAACGGCCGTGGCCACGGTCCTCGACGGGCCCGATCCGCTCCGCCCCGAGCTCGACGGCGCGCTCCACCGCCGCGTCGGCGTCCGGCACCTCGACCCGCAGTGTCGCCCCGCCCGAGGGCGCCACCACGTGACCGATCTCGGGGAACTCCTCGGCGAGCATCAGCACGGAGTCGCCGATCGCGACCTCGGCGTGCCCGATCGTGCCATCCGCCATGACGAACGGCTCGCCGAGCGGCGTCGCGCCGAACACCGCCACGTAGAACTCGATCGCGCGCCGGGCGTCCGGCACCGGCAGGTACGGGGTCAGCGAGCCCATCCGGGCCGCCGAACCCACTGTCCGGCTATCGGTGGTGGTCATCTGGGTTCCTCCTGCGGCGAGTACCGCGGCGCGCAACGCGGCACGCAGCTCCGCGGCGAACTCGGGGTCGGGTTCGATCGGCTGGTGCGGGCGGCGCAGGGTGTCGAAGGCGTCCCGCGGTTCACTCGGCCCGGTCACGACCACCCTCCTCTCCCTCGTACTCCCGCCGGAACGCGGCGCGTGCCCGCACGATCAGTGCCTCGGTGGCGTGCACGGTCCGGCCGAGGTGCCCCGCCACCTCCGGCACGCCGAGCCCGTCGACGTACCGCAGGGTCAGCGCCGCACGGTGCGCGGGGCCGAGCCGTGCGAGCACCTGCCTGGCACGCAGCGCGTCGAGCCTGCCCTCCCACGGGTCCACGGTCTCCGGCTCACCGTGGTGCACGAGCCGCAGGCCACGGTCCTCCCTGGCCTGCCGCCGCCAGTGGTCGGCGAGCTTGTGCCGGGCGATGCCGATCAGCCAGCCGACGCTGACCGGCGGCGTGCCCTGCTTGCGGCACGCCCCGACCGCGCCGAGGAAGGTCTCCGAGGTCAGTTCCTCGGCCAGCGTGCGGTTGCCGCAGCGCGACAGCAGGTAGCCGTACACCTCCGGCAACGCCCGCTCGTACAGCTCGAGCAGGGCGAACGCCGGATCCGGGCGTATCCGAGGCTCCCTCACACCCCCATCGTCGTTCGGCGGGGCCGTTCTCCGACACCTCGCGCTGCCTTTCCGCCGACTTTTCACCCGCGTAGCTTGTGCGGCATGGCCACCAGGCATCACCACAGCTGCACCCTGTGTGAGGCGACCTGCGGGATCACGGTGACCGTGGAGGGCGATCGGGTCACCGACATCAGGGGCGATCGCGACGACCCGTTCTCCCGGGGCTACATCTGCCCGAAGGCGACGGCGCTCGCCGACGTGCACCACGACCCGGACCGGCTGCGTACCCCGCTCGTGCGGCACGGTGACGAGTGGCTGGAGGTGAGCTGGCCCGCCGCCTTCGAGTTGGTGGCCGGCGGCCTCCGGCAGGTCAGGGAGCGGCACGGCAAGCACGCGCTGGCCGTTTATCAGGGGAACCCGACCGCCCACAACCCGGGGCTCATCCTCTACGGCCAGCCGTTCTTCCGCGCCCTCGGCACCCGCAACCTGTTCTCGGCCACGTCGGTGGACCAGCTGCCGCACATGCTGGCCGCGTTGCAGCTGTTCGGCCACCAGCTGCTGATGCCGGTGCCCGACCTGGACCGCACCGACCTGTTCGTCTGCCTCGGTGGCAACCCGGCGGTGTCCAACGGCAGCATCATGACGGCGCCGAACGTGCGCGCGCGGTTGCGCCGGGTCCGCCGCGTGGTGGTCGTCGACCCGCGCCGGACGGAGACCGCCGACCTCGCGGACGAGCACCTGTTCATCCGGCCCGGCACCGACGCGCTGCTGCTGTGGTCGCTGGTCAGTGTGCTGTTCGAGGAGCACCTGGTGTGCACGGGCAGGCTCACGCCGCACCTGGTGGGCGTCGATCTGCTCGCGGAGGTGGCCAGGGGGTTCCCACCCGAGCGCACCGCGCCGGTCACCGGAGTCGCGGCCGAGCGGGTGCGCGCGCTGGCCAGGGAGCTGGCGCAGACCGAGCGGGCGGTCGTGTACGGCCGGGTCGGGGCCTGCACCCAGGAGTTCGGCGGGCTGACCGCGTGGCTCATCGTCGTGGTCAACGCGCTGACCGGGCACCTCGACGAGCCCGGTGGGTCCATGTTCACCACGCCCGCGATCGACGCCGTCCCACTGGCCACCGTGTCCGGCAACCGGGGCAGCTTCGGCAGCTACCGCAGCCGGGTGCGCGGCCTGCCCGAGTTCGGCGGCGAGCTGCCGGTCGCGGCGCTGGCGGAGGAGATCGAGACCCCCGGCACGGGGCAGATCCGCGCCCTGATCACGTCGGCGGGCAACCCGGTGCTGTCCACCCCGAACGGCGCGCGGCTGGAACGGGCCCTCGACGGCCTCGACTTCATGGTGTCGATCGACCCGTATCTCAACGAGACCACCCGGCACGCCGACGTGATCCTGCCGCCGACGACCCATCTGGAACGCGCCCACTACGAGCTGGCGCTGGCGAACTACTCCGTGCGCAACGTCGCGAAGTACACGCCGCCGGTGTTCGAGCGCGGACCCGGTCAGCGGCACGACTGGGAGATCATCCTGGAGCTGGCCACCCGCGTCCTGGGTGGTGGTGCGGCGGCCCGGCTGCTCGGCGGGTTCGGCCCCGAGCCGTTGCTGGAGCTGGGGCTGCGGGCGGGGCCGTTCGGGCTGCGGAAGCTGCACCGGGGACTCTCGCTCGGCAGGCTCAGGCGGGAGCCGCACGGCATCGATCTCGGGCCGCTCCGGCGGCGGCTGCCGGGCAGGCTCGCCACGCGCCGGAAGAAGATCAACCTGGCACCGCGGGTCTACCTCGACGACGTGCCCCGGCTGCGCCGCCTGCTCGACCGGCCGCCGCGCGAGGACCTCGTGCTGATCGGCAGGCGGCAGCTGCGCGGCAACAACTCGTGGATGCACAACTACGAGCGGCTGGTGAAGGGCCGGGACCGGTGTACGTTGCTGGTCAATCCCGCCGACGCACGGGAGCGCGGTCTCGCCGACGGTGACCTGGCCACGGTGTCGTCCGCCGCGGGCACGATCGAGGTCCCGGTCGAGGTGACCGACGCGATCATGCCCGGCGTGGTGAGCCTGCCGCACGGCTGGGGACACCGGCGGCCGGGCGTGCTGCTGCGGGTGGCCACCCGGCACGCGGGGGTCAGCGCGAACGACGTGACCGACGAGCACCACCTCGACGCGCTGACCGGCACGGCCGCCCTCTCCGGGGTGCCGGTGCGGGTGGCGAGCCGCTAGCCCCGGAGGGGACGACATGACCGACCGTTACCGGAAACCGCGCCGGATCGCCGCCTACGCGGCGGTCGCGGGTACCGTGCCGTATCTCGCGCTCAAGCTCAGCTGGCTCTCGGGTGGCAGCCTCGGCCTGCGCGACCCCGAGCTCGTGGACACCACGGCGATGTACGTCGCCAACGCCGTCACCGGCGGCATGGACCTCGTGGCGCTCCTGCTCGCGTTCGCGTTCGCCCAGGACTGGGGGCGGCGGCTGCCCGGGTGGCTGGTGCTGTTCCCGATGTGGGTGGGCACCGGCTTCCTGCTGCCGATCGCGCTCGGCATCCCGGTGATCGGCGTGGAGCTGGGCGGGGGTGCGGCTGAGGCGGCGCTGGCCGGGTGGGTGCGCCCGCTCGTGTACGGCGGGTTCGCCTGGCAGGGCTGCACGTTGCTCACCGCGTTCGTGCTGTACGCGCTGGACAGGTGGGAGCCGCTTTTCGCCCGGCGGACCGCGCCGGGTCCGGTCGGCGTCTCCGGCATCGCCGGGGCGGCCATGGCGGTGGGCACCGGCGGCACGCAGCTGGTGTGGGCGGTGACCGGGACCGGGAACCTCGCCACCCGCGTGCTGCCCGGGATCGACGCCGCGCTGGCCTTCGGTGCCGTCGTGGGGGTAGTGCTGCTGGCCGGCGGCCGGTTGCGGTTCGCGACACCGCTGGTGTGGGCCGGATCGGCGGACATGTTCGCGTGGGGGTTCTGGGCCGTGTTCTCCGGCGTGCTGATGGGCGAACCGGACGGGCAGGCCGCCGTCGGAGCCCTGCGGATGCTCGGCGGGGTCCTGCTGGCGGTCGCGCTCGCCGGTAAGGCAGCGGACGTAATGCGAAAGCCGCTTTTCACCCGACGCGCGCACGCATGATCCAGGGGTAGCTTCGGTGGGTGCTCACGACCAGGCAGTGGTGGGGCGACGTGGTGCTCACCGTCGTCCTGCTGGCGTTCGTCCTGGTCATCACCACGGTGGCCGCGGGGCAGCAGCCGGAGGCGCGTCCGCTGGACGCCCTCGGCTACGGCTGGCTCGTCGTCGCCGCGCTGCCGCTGGCGCTCCGCAGGCGGTGGCCGCTGCCGGTGTTCGTGGCCACGACGGCGCTGGCGTTGTCCTACTACGCGTCCGGGTACCCGGGCGGGCCCGCGATCGTGGTGCCCGCGGTCGCGCTGTTCACGCTCACCGTGGCGAGAGGGCTGCTGGTCGCGGGCGTGACGTCCGGGGCGGGACTGGTGGCCGCCTACTTCGCGCACGTCGCCGCGGGTTCCGGGTGGCTGCCGGGAGTGGGTGCGGCGGGGTTCGCGACCGGGGTGGTCGCCGTCCTGGGGATCGGCACGGCCGTGCGCAACCGGGGCGACGCCGTCCGGGCGGCGCGGGAACAGGAGGCGGAACACCAGTACCGGCTCGCCGAGCAGGAACGGCTGCGGATCGCCCGTGAGGTGCACGACGTGGTGGCCCACAGCCTCGCGATGATCAACGTGCAGGCGGGCGTGGCCGCGCACGTCGCCGACCGCAGGCCGGAGGAGGCCGTCCGGGCGCTGCGGGAGATCAAGGAGGCGAGCGCGACGGCGCTGGCCGACCTGCGGGCGACGCTGGCCGTGTTGCGGACCGGGCAGAGCCGGGCTCCCGCGCCGAGCCTGCGGCAGCTCGACGAACTGGTCGAGCACGCGCGGGCGGCGGGGCTCGAGGTGCGGCTGCGCGGGCGGCCCGGCGAACTGCCCGCGCCGGTCGACGCGGCGGCCTACCGGATCCTGCAGGAGGCGCTCACCAACGTCGTCCGGCACGCGACCAGGGCGGGCCAGGTCGAGGTGCGGTTCTGGCGAAGGGACGGCCGGCTGGAGATCGTCGTGCACGACGACGGCATGGGGGCCGTCGAACCGAAGGTGGGCAACGGGTTGCGGGGCATGCGCGAACGCGCCGAGGCACTCGGCGGTGAGCTGGACGCTGGGCCCGCGGAGCGGGGTTTCCGGGTGCGGGCGGTGCTCCCGGTGGCCGAGGCGGGGTGAGTGACATGGTGGTTCGCGTGGTGCTCGCCGACGACCAGGCGCTGGTGCGGGCAGGCTTCCGGGTGCTGCTGGAGACCGAGGACGGGTTCGATGTCGTGGCCGAGGCAGGCGACGGCGAGGAGGCGGTGGCGCTCGCGCGGCGGCACCGGCCGGACATCGTGGTGATGGACGTGCGGATGCCGGGTGTGGACGGGCTGGCGGCGACCCGGCGGATCACGGACGACCCGGAACTGACCGAGGTTCGCGTGCTCGTGCTCACCACGTTCGACCTGGACGAGTACGTCTACGAGGCGCTGCGGGCGGGCGCGAGCGGGTTCCTGCTGAAGGACACCGATCCGGTCGAGCTGCTGCGGGCGCTGCGGGTGGTGGCGGACGGCGAGGCGTTGCTGGCGCCATCGGTGACCCGCAGGCTCATCGCGGAGTTCGTGGCGCGGCCGGAGAACCGGCGCATCGACGCGAGCAGGCTCGGCGAGCTCACCGGCCGGGAACGCGAGGTGCTCGCGCTGGTGGCAGGCGGCCTGTCCAACGACGAGATCGCGGACGAGCTGGTGATCTCGACCGCGACGGCGCGCACGCACGTCAGCCGGATCATGACCAAGCTGGCCGCCCGCGACCGGGCGCAGCTCGTGGTGCTGGCCTACGAGTCGGGGCTGGTCAGGCCGGCCGGGTGACGCGGGTCAGCGCAGCCCGCGCCGGGCCCGCGTCAGGCTGCGGGTCACGCGCACGACGAACACGAGCGCGACCACCGCGACGAAGGCGATCTGGAGCCACATGCCGTCCTCCCTTCGGGAGCCGATGCTCCATTCGAGGGGCGCGGCAGTGGGGGACGAGGTTGCCCGACACGCCCGATTCACTCGTGCGTGTCGGGTGAGCGACCTCAGGACTCGCGGTACGTCGGTGGCGCGTGCTCGATCTGGTCACCCAGCAGCGACTCGAACGTCTGCTGCACGTCGTTCTTGTCCGGACCGTAGACCTCGACGATCACCACGCGCTTGTAGAGCACGTAGACGGCCCGGAAGACACTGTCCGACTCGTCACTGGCGGCACCGAAGACTTGCACCCCCTGCAGCGAGAGCTCCGGGGCCGCCGGAATACCACCCTCCTGCTGGACGACCGCGTACTGCTGCGCCACCTCGATGGCCGCGTTCTCGTCGGAGACCTCGAGCGAGTACAGGCCGATGGTGGAATCGCCATCCTTCGACGCCTTGAGCAGGCCCTCGTTCAGATCACCGTCTTCGAGCGCCGCGATCACCGGTTCGGCGAGGAGCTTGTTCTCCCGCAGGGTGGCGAGGTCGAAGGCGCCACCACCGTCCCGGGTCTGGCCAGGAGGGTCGATGAGTGCCGCGTCGTTGTCGCTGGGCACCGCCTTGGTGGGAGGAGGCTCCGGCAGAGCGCTGCTGGACGGGCTGGGTGCGGCCTGTGATTGCTGGCTGGGTTGCGGTCCGGGGCCTGCCTGGTTCTCACCGTCGCCCTTGATGAACAGGAACCAGACCAGCACGCTCAACCCGGCCACGATTACCACGCCGAGGACGGAGAAGAGCACTTTCCGGCCGCTGCCTGAGGTCGACGTGGTCTCGAAGGTCTCGGGACCCTGGCTCACCCAGTCGGTGTGCGTCTGCGGGGCGATCGGAGGAAAGTCGGTACCGCCCCAGGGGGGACTTGGGTCGTCCTGCGGTGCGTTCCACGGCTGTTGACCCGGCTGCGCGAATCCGGCAGGAGGGGAGCCTGCGTAGGACGAATGCGGCTGGGGGAAGCCGCCCGCGGGCGACGAATGCGGCGCTTGGGTCTGCCAGTTGGGCACGACCTGGGTGCGCTCACCGCCCGCGTCACCCGGAGGCACGGCCTGCGTGGCCTCGTTCTGCTGGTACTGACCTTGCTGCTGGGATGCGCCGGGCTGCCCGGATACCGGCTCGATCACCTGTGTCGACTCCGCGTTGCCGGTGCCTTGCGGTTGCTGCTCCGCTGGTGCCACGGCAGAAGACAGGACCTGGTCTCGGCGAGTCCGGTACTCGTCGGCAGACAGGCGGCCGGACGCGAGTTCCTCGTCCAGCTTGCGCAATTCTTCCTGCCAGGTCACCCCCGGCCCCCCTTCGGGACAGTTTCATGCATTCTCGAGCGGCCTCCCGCACCCCGGCCACTGCGAAACCCAGCACATTGTGCACCGCGTCGACCGGGGTGCCGTCGTCGACCACCCGATGGGAACTTACTGGGTCTCCATCGGGTGCCGAGCGCTCTGTGTCCTTCGAGCGACTGTTGACACCCTGTTGTTACCTTGGGTTGCGCGCCAGGACGTCCGCGATCCGACCGATGACGTCGTCTCGCAGCAGTGCGCTCCCGCCGCCGGCCACGATCCGTTCCACGAACTCGACCACGACGACGTCCCGATCCACGAGCATGTCGGCGAGCCGGTCCGGCGACGCTTCGGCGACCGTGTCGACGTGCGCGATCATGAGATCGGGCACGGCCGCCGCCAGGAAGGGCGTCGCGAACTGCGTGAACGAGTCCGCGATCACCCCGACGCTGTCCTCCGTGGTTCCGGTCGTCCCCTGCAGGCTGGGCTGGCGCACGCGGAGGGGTGTGCGGAAGTCGCTCGCGATGTAGCGGGTGCGGTCGGCACTGCCGTCAGGGGCAAGTGCATAGGTGTGCAGCCGTCGCTCGCCGGACTGGCCGAGCAGGACGAGCAGGTCGGCTGGCCATGGGCGGAATCCGCTGGCCGACACTTTCCAGCTGGACGTACTGCCGGGCTCGATTCGTTCCAGGACGGCCTTGGTCATCGTCAACCCGCCCGCGAACGTCCAGTGGGAGTCGCGAGGGTCGTAGAGCGGTCGGCCCAGCCTGGCGGCGCTTTCGGCCAGCGCGGGCCGGAGGTCGATGGCACCGGCTTCCGTGGGGATCCGCTGCCAGAACGCGCGTGCCCGCCGTTGGGAGCAGTCCTTGCCGACGTAGTCGTCGGGCAGGTGCTCGGGTACGACCGTCGACTTGTCCGGGGCCACCACCAGCTCGAACCGGCGCCCCGAGGACTCGACCGCGCGCCTCAGTTCGTTGAGGGCGGCGACGACCTGATCGACATCCATGGCCGCCAGGCACTTGCCGGTGATGTCTTCGCCCAGGTAGAGCCAGCCGTTCTTGCCGGTGATCACCTTGGGGAACAACTCGGCGGGCGGTATGTCACTCGGTTGGTCCTGGTGTGGACTCACGCCGACAGTGCCGCCGCGGCTTTGGGTTCCCGCAGCCGGCGGATCGCCGAAGACACCTGTGCTGATGCCGCTCGCCGCGCGGATGCCTGCCTCCCGCAGCGGCAGGTGGTCGGTCGCCCACTTCGAGAGCCCGGTGAAGAATGACCAGCCGGACCCCGGGTCGGGGAACTCGTGCAGGGCCCGGTTCTCGAAAGGTTCGGGCCGGGCGCCGAGAACGAACGCGATCGCGGGGGCAAGGAAGAAAGCGAGAGCGCAGGTCAACGCGGTCCGCTGGCGTGGACTGTGCCGCGGCCGGTAGAGATTGTGCTCGTTCGGCAACCACGACTCGGGAGTCGGCGGAAGCGCGTTCTCGGCCGGTGGCCGAGGGCCGACAGGGGGAGGCACGTGCGTATCGTAGCGGCCGCGATACGGGCCTATGGCCAGTTCGGGCAATCGTCCGGCCGAAGCGTGTTCCCGGGAGGCGCGAGGAATGGAACTGGGGTGGCGTGTGGACTACGCGGAGCGGATCGCCGCGGAGCATGCGACGTTCGGCGACCAGGAGGACCTGCACGGGGACCTGCCCGAGTCGGCGCATTTCTGGTCCGAGCGGTTCATGTTGCCGAAGTTGAACGCGCTCGGAGTGACGAGCGTCGAGCAGCTCATCGTCGACGAGATCGGGCGTCGTGCGGTCGGGTCGCCCGGTGACGTCGTCGTGCTGTCCCTGGGAAGCGGGAACGGCGACCTCGAACTCGGCTGGTTGCGCTCGCTGGCCGACCGTGGTGTGACCAATGTGCGGATGCGTCTTCTCGAGTTCAATCCCCGGATGCAGGAGCGCGCCGCGCAGGCCGCCGACCGGCTGGGTCTTTCGGACCGAGTGGAACTCGTGGTGGCCGACTTCAACACCTGGCGGGCGGATGCCCGGCACGATGTCGTCGTCGCGTTCGAGGCGCTGCACCACGTCGTCGACCTGGAACACCTGTACGGCCAGATCCGCGACAGCCTGACGGTCGACGGCGTTGTCGTGGTCCACGACATGATTGGACGAAACGGGCATCGGCGTTGGCCGGAGGCGCTCGAAGTCATCGAACGGATCTGGGCGACCCTGCCTCCGGAACTCCGGCGGAACTCGATCACCGGGGAGGTCGACGACCACTACGACGATCTCGACTGCGCTGTCGACGGTTTCGAGGGGATCAGGGCGCAGGATGTCCTGCCCGTCCTGCTCGACCACCTGCACCCGAGCCTTTTCCTGGCGTGCGGCAACGTGATTGATCCGTTCGTCGAGCGGATCTACGGCCACAACTTCGACATGGAGAGCGCGGCGCACCGGGATCTGATCGAGCGGATCGGAACGCTCGACGACGCGCTGATCGACCTCGGTGTCGTGACCCCGACCCGGCTGACGGCGCTCTTCCACCGGGAGCCACATCGGTTGCGCGTACACGGCATGAGGACGCCCGAGCGCTGCATTCGGCGCACCTCAGTGATCGACCCCGCCGGTCGCGTGTCGTTCGACCCGCACGTGGCCGACAGGTCGCGGATCGTTCAGGGCGCCGGTGTCGCAGTGGGGAGGACCAACGGCATCTTCGACGATCAGTGGGTGGGCCGCAGCGCGGAGATCGTCGTGTTCCCGACCGCGGATGTCGGCCGCCTCGAGCTGACGACCTACCTTCCGGACTGGATGCCGAGGACGGGAAACCTCACCATTGAGGTCGATGGCGAGTCCGTCGGCACGGTCGAGCCGAAGTACGGCCTGTGCACGAACAACGTTCCGGTCGATCTGCCCGCCCGCCGTGTCCGGCGGCTCGCTCTCCTCGCCGACTGGAGCGTCAACCAGGACTCGGCCGGCCTCGGGCAGGACCGGCGGACGCTGTCCTATGTTCTGACCTGCGTCGCGTTCCGGGAAAAATGAACCGCGGCAGCCCATGCCGCGGTGAGCCGCTACTGTGCCCGGCATGAGTACGGGTGCCTCGCACGAGCGGCTGATCGAGTGGACGGGCGAGCGGTGTGTGCCGTGGGCGGACGACCTGCAAGTGATCTACGAGCACTACCATCGGTACGCGTTCGCACTGCGCTATACCGCCGGTAAGCGGGTACTCGACCTGGCGAGTGGTGAGGGTTTCGGTGCTGCTCTCCTCGCCACCGGAGCCGCCGAGGTGGTCGGTATCGACATCGATCCGGTGACGGTGGAGCACGCCCGCCGTCGCTATCCGCTTCCGAACCTCCGGTTCGACGCCGGTTCGATCGTGGATCCGGACGCACTCGGTGCGGACGAGCCGTTCGACGTCATCACCTGTTTCGAGGCGATCGAACATGTCGAGGAACACGACAGCTTCATGCGGCTCGTGCGGAACCGGCTCGCACCCGGTGGGGTGCTGCTGTGCAGCACGCCGGACACCGACGTCTACACCCATGACCACGGCAACGAGAACCCGTACCATGTCCGCGAGTTGTCGGAGGAGGCGTTCCGGCAGCTCCTCGCCAGCGACTTCGCGCACGTCGCGATACTCCGGCAGAACGTCGCGGTCGGCTCCGTGATCCACGATGGTTCAGCCGGCACGGAGACGCATACGCTGCGACGAGCTGACGAGGACACCTGGGCGGTCGAGCCGGGGGCCCCGCACACCTACCTGCTGGGAATCGCGTCTGCGGAGCCGTTCGAGGTCCCGGCGATGTCCGCACTGCTCGACCCGCAGCTCTCCCTTGTCGCGCGGGCGGTGGAAGCCGGTCGCCGCGCCGAGGCCGCCGACCAGTGGGAAGCCGCCGCCGAGCTGGCGGAACGCCTCCGCCGTGCTTCGGAAGGCGAGCACCGCGCGACAACAGAGCTCCGGGAGGTGCGGGACCGGGAGCGGCAAGCTGTCGAGGAGCGGGATTCGGCCGTCGATGCCGTGCGCGGGATGCGCGCGGAGCTGGACAACGCGGTCAGCGAGGTCGACCGGCTGCGAACGAGGGCCGACCACGACACCGCCCGGTTGAACTGGCTTTCGGAGAAGAACACCGCGCTGCGGCAAGCTGTACACGAGTTCGCGACCGAGAATTCACGACTGCGTGCCGAGCATTCGGCACTGGCGCAGCGCCTCGTCGGTCGTTACCGCACCACGGTGGAACGGCTGGCGCCCAGAGGCACCAGACGACGTGACCTCTATGAGACGGCGATGGGCCGGTCCGAGGTGCAGCCGGCCCCGGAAATTCCGGGCCCGGTCGCGGTCACGACGAGCGAACACCCGCTCGTCACGGTCGTGATACCCACCTACGGCAACTGGCCGTTCACCCGGCGGTGCCTCGAGTCGATCGAGATCCACCAGCCCGTGACGCCGTTCGAGGTAATCGTGGTCGACGACTCGTCGGCCGACGGCTCCGCCGAAATCGTCGCGCAGTGTGCTGGGGTGCGGTTGGTGCGCACCCCGAGAAACCTGGGATTCGTCGGTGCCTGCAACCACGGTGCCTCGTACGCGCGCGGCGACCTGCTCTTCTTTCTGAACAACGACACCGAGGTCCAGCCAGGCTGGCTGGACACTCTGGTCCGGGTCAGCGAGGACAGGCCCGATGTCGGCCTCGTCGGTTCGAAACTGGTCTATCCGGACGGCCGTCTGCAGGAATGCGGTGGGATCGTGTGGTCCGACGGTACCGGCTGGAACTACGGCCGTGGCCAGTCACCGGACGACCCGCGCTACAGGTCCCTGCGCGATGTGGACTACTGCTCGGGGGCGGCGTTGCTGGTCCGGCGCAGCCTCTTCGAACAGATCGGCGGATTCGACGAACGTTACGCGCCCGCGTACTACGAGGACACCGATCTCGCCTTCGCGGTACGAGCACGCGGATATCGCACGGTCGTGCAACCCGAGTCGGTGGTCGTGCATCACGAGGGTGTATCCAACGGCACCGACGTCGCGTCTGGGATCAAACGGCACCAAGAGCTCAACCGCGGTGTCTTCGCCGACAAGTGGGCTGATGCCCTGTCGGAACACCTTCCGGAAGCGAGCCCGCTCAACGTCTGGCTGACAGGCACCGGCACGGCGAACGGCCACCGCGGTGGCTTTGTGCTCGTCGCGGATCACCAGGTGCCCCGGCCAGACCACGACTCCGGTTCGGTGCGCATGACGCGGATTCTCCGCCTGCTCGCCGAAGGAAAGCAGCGGGTGGTGTTCTTCCCCATGAACGGGGCGGTACCGGAACCGTACTCGTCGGAGCTGTACCGTGCGGGGATCACGGTGGTGCCGGGGCAGGAGCAGCAAGCCGAGTTCCTCCGCGACGCCGGTGAGGAAGTCCGTCTTGCCTTGCTCTCCCGCCCCCAGGTGGCCTGGCAGTTGCTCGAGCAGATCCGCGAGTTTGCGCCACGGTGCCTCGTCGCGTACGACACCGTCGATCTGCACTTCCTGCGACTGGAACGGCAGGCCGGCGTGGCGGCGGAGCTGGGAGTGGAAGACGAACAGCAGCGGCTGCTCAAGCGTGCCCACGCCCTGCGCCAGTTGGAGCTCGGACTGGTCAGGACTGCCGACGTCACGTTGACCGTCTCGGATGTCGAGCAGCGGCTGTTGAACGAGCTGGTCCCGGCCGCGGACGTCCGGGTGCTGTCGAACATCCACGACACCGAGTTGTCCTCATCTGACGTCGGGGGGCGGTCCGGGATCCTGTTCGTCGGCGGGTTCGACCACATTCCCAATCGGGACGCGGCCGACTGGCTCGCCGGGGAGATCATGCCGCTGATCAGGGAGGTGTTTCCGGAGGAAACCGCGCACATCGTCGGCAGCAATCCGCCGCCGGAGACGCTCGCGCTGGCCGAAGAGAACGTCGTCGTGCACGGCTGGGTGGAGGATCTGACAGCTCTGTACCGCGACGTCCGCGTCGTGGTGGCGCCGTTGCGGTTCGGTGCCGGTGTCAAGGGCAAGGTCGGCGAAGCCCTCGCCCGCGGCGTTCCGGTGGTCGCCACGTCCGTCGCCGTCGAGGGCATGTGCCTGACCGACGGCAAGGACGTGCTGGTGGCCGACACGAATGCCGACTTCGCCAAGCAAGTCGTCACGCTACTCCAGGATGACGACCTCTGGCGAAAGCTGTCCGAAGCCGGCAAAGCCGCGGTCAGCAGGCGGTTTGGTCCCGAAGTCGCCGGCAGGACTCTTGCCGAGCTACTGGAACGGACGCACCGGCACTAGGCGGAACAGTCGGGGGGAAAGGTGGGAGGAGCCCACAGCAAGCGATCGACAACGCTCAAGAGTCATGCCGATCCGAACACCGGATTCGCATGGCTGCGGCTCGTTGGCGCCACGATCGTCGTCATCGACCACAGCGCTCCTCTGGTGCACCCGGAACGACTGACCGTGTTTCCGGAGAGCTGGCGGATGTCGCCCGGCTATCTCGCCCTCATGGCCTTCTTCGCCATGAGCGGTTACCAGATCAGCGACAGCTGGGAGCGGGACCCCTCATGGTGGCGGTTCTCCGCCCGGAGGCTGCTGCGGATCCTTCCGCCACTGTTGGTTGTCGTTCTCTGCACGGTGTTCGTCATCGGACCGCTGTGTACCATGCTGACGGTTCCCGGGTACTTCTCCCATCCGCAGACCTGGGACTACCTCGTCGGCACGTCGTCGCTGTTCTTCCTGCAGCATGCCCTGCCCGGGGTCTTCGCGGGCAATCCCTACCCGTGGTCGGTCAACGGGTCTCTGTGGACGTTGCCGATGGAGTTCGTGGGCTATGTGGTGGTCCTGCTGGTGGGTGTGCTCGTCGCGGCCGGTTCGAGCCGGCTGATCCTGTTCGTCCTGCTGGCGGGCCTCGTGCTGCTGGACAGCCACTCGCGGGCCACGTTCGGGTATCACGGCGACGCCGGGTCCCTGTTCGAGATTCCGGTGGGATCGCTCGTCGCGTTTCTCGTTCCCTTCGTGCTGGGAATGGTGATGCACACTTTCCGCCGGAACATCCCGCTGCGGCCCTGGCTGGCCTGCACGCTGCTCGGTGTATGGCTTGCGGCGCATTGGACGCCACTCGACCGCTATCTGCTCGCCGTGATGGCAAGCTATGGAGCGATTGTGCTGGCGCACCACTGGCCACGGCGGTGGGAAGTGGACGGTCGGCTCGTCTACGGCAGCTACGGGATGTACATCTGGGCCTTCCCGGTGCAGCAATTGATCATCCTGGCCGGTGTGGACAACCAATGGTGGCTCATGGCTATGGCGGTGCCTGCGGCATACCTTTGCGGTGTCGTCTCGTGGTGCCTCGTGGAGGAGCCCACGCAGCGGCTACGCCGCCACCTGAAGGGGCGTTCGGTCTTCGACCAGCCCACGGTCCGGTTCACGCCGGTGGCAGCGCCACGTGCAGAGCGGCGATCGTTTCGGCCGACAGCCGGTTGAGCACGGCGATGTCGCCGCCGGGCGGTTGGGACACCCAGACGTTGACGACGGCGTTGTCCGCGGCGTACCAGGTGCCGCTGAGCCTGCGACCCGCCAGTTCGCCGGTCAGTGTCTGACTCTGCCTGTGCAGGGTGAAGCCCGACTGCCGGGACACCGTTCTCATGCGTTCGGCCAGCCGTTTCGCCTCGCTACCGTCTTCCATCGGGAGGACCAGGACGAAGTAGGCGTCCTCGCCGTCGGTCGACGCCCGGTGCACGACCTCGTGGACATCGAAGTCGTGGAAGATCTTCGCGAACTCGCGCGGGTACAGCCCCAGGTCGACCCCGGTGTCGACGGACATCGTGGAGTCGTCCGGGCTCGGCGTGCCGGGGAGCGCGGGCAGGCGGTCCTCGAGGGCGGTCTCGGACGCGGCCGACGGGGTGGCCGCCGTGGTGGTGGCCGGGCCGGAAGGGGTCCCTCCGCTCTGGCCGAGCCACCAGGCGCCGCCGACGATCATGCCGAGCACCAGCAGGACGCCGAGCGCGAGGAACAGCCACGTCGGCCTGCGGCCGCGGTCGGACGACGGTGGCCGCGGTGGGGTGGGTGGCGGGGGAGGTCCGCCACCGGGCGGCGGGACCGGGCGCATCGGCATGGTGAGCTCCGCCCGCGGCGTCCGGGTCACGTCCGGGTACGGCAGGGACTCGGTGGGCCGCTCGTCCGCGGGGCTCGGGGCGGTGGTCGGCTTGCCGTTGGCGAGCAGCCTGGCGGAGATCGACTGCTGGGGCTGAACGGGTGGTTCCGGCTGCCGGGGCTGGGCGGGCGGCTGCTCGCTGGTGCCGGTCGCGGGGTTCTCGGACTGCCACGACGACCCGCGGGGCCGTTCGTCCTGCCGGGTGGCGCGGCGGCTGGGCACGGGAAAGCCGGACTCGATGGCGAGGATCTCCTCACGCTGCCGCCGGTGCTGGTCGTGAGTGATGCGCCCCGCGGCCAGTTCGGCGTCCAGGCGGCGCAACTCGTCCTGCCACGTCATGACGACCCCCTGACCACATGGTGCCCCGGTAGGGCTCGTACACAGTATTGCGTCACCCGGCGGAGTGGTTCCGAGTCGGTAGAGTTGGAGTATGTCGTTGTTCGGTCGAGACAAGACGCGCCTGGTGTCCGCCGATGAGGCCCTGCCGGGACGTGCCGAACCGCTCGTGGTCCCCGAGCGGCACGCCGTCCACCCGGACCGGCGGATCAAGCCGCCGTTCCCGGAGGGGACGCGCACGGCCGTGTTCGGGCTCGGCTGCTTCTGGGGCGCGGAGCGGCTGTTCTGGCAGACGCCCGGCGTCCACTCGACGGCCGTCGGCTACGCGGGCGGGCACACCCCGAACCCGACGTACGAGGAGGTGTGCACCGGGCGCACCGGGCACACCGAGGCGGTGCTGGTCGTGTACGACCCCGCCCAGGTGTCCTACGAGACGCTGCTGAAGGTGTTCTGGGAGGGCCACGACCCCACGCAGGGCATGCGGCAGGGCAACGACGTCGGCACCCAGTACCGCTCCGCGGTCTACTACGCCGACGACGAGCAGCGTGCCCAGGCCGAGGCGTCGCGCGAGGCCTTCCAGCGGGCGCTGCGCGCGGCCGGGCACGGTGCGATCACCACGGAGCTCGCACCGCTCGGCGAGTTCTACTACGCCGAGGACTACCACCAGCAGTACCTGTACAAGGTGCCGAACGGCTACTGCGGCCTCGGCGGGACCGGTGTCTCCTGCCCGGTCGGGCTGAACGTGCGCGAGTCCTGAGACTTCGAACCGTTATCCAGGATTGAGTAGCGGTACTCACGACAGTGCCGCCGCCGTGCGGAACCGTGGGGACATGACCACGAAACCCACGTCCCCCGCCACGACCTCGGCGTTCTTCGTGCAGGCCGCCATCTCGTTCGGGATCGCGCTGGTGACCGTCACCGTCGGCATCGTCTACCTGCCGGTGGACGGCTGGGTGCGCGGTTTCCTCGCCCTCGGCCTGCTGTACACGGTGACGTCGGCGTTCACGCTCGCCAAGTGCGTCCGCGACCGGCAGGAGAACACCTACCTGCTGAGCCGTGTCGACCAGGCCAGACTCGACAAGCTGCTCGCCGAGCACGACCCGTTCCGCTCCGCGGCGACGTGAGCGGCCGGTGGCCCGCCCTCGCGGGGCCACCGGCCGTCGACTCCCCGCCGGGTCAGCGGAAGTTCACGTCGGCGCACGAGTAGAAGGCGTTGCCGGTGTCGGCGATGTCCCACACGGCGAAGATCAGGTGCCGCCCGCTCTTGCCGGACGGGAGCCTGCCGGAGTGGCTGACGGTGAACGGTGGGCGCTGACCACCCATGTTGACGGTCAGGAACGGGGTGAGCTCCAGCTGCGACCGGGTCAGCGGCTGGTTCGGGTTCCACCCGTTCTTGGTGACGAAGTAGCGGAACGACGTGGTCGCGTGCGCGGCCGTGAGCTTCCAGGTGAACGTGAAGTTCTGCCCGCTGTTCATCGGCGTCAGCGGCCACGGCTTGGTCGGGTCATCCAGCTGCGCGAACCGGCTGTTGCCACCCGCGCACAGCGTCCCGTCCGCGGGGCCGGCCGACGGGAAGCCCTTCGGTCCCTCGACGCTCTGCGGCTCCCACTGGATCCCGCCGCAGTCGCTGACGTTGCCCTGGGCGCAGTGCGACGAGCGGCTGGGCGGGTTCTGGGTGTACCCGTGCGCGGACGCCGAACCCTGGAGTACCAGGGGTGCCGCCAGCGGCAGCAGACCCACGGCGGCGACACCGAGTGCGCGGCGGATGCGTTGACGAAGCATCGTTACTCCTCTCGCAGACAGTGTCACCGAGTGTGAGCGATCCCTCGCAGTGGTGTAGACCACTGACCGGACCAATGAGAAGCACCCGATCTTCGTCGCATTGGTCCATACCAGTGGCAAATGGAGTAATACGTTGCGCCATTCGCAACAAAAACGGCGCCCCCGATGAGGGCGCCGTGCGGAAGAGCGGACGACGGGACTCGAACCCGCGACCCTCACCTTGGCAAGGTGATGCGCTACCAACTGCGCTACGTCCGCATGCGCTGCCCTTCCGGGCCGCGCATGGCACAGTCTATACACACGGCTCCCGGACTCCGCGAGCCACCCGGAAGATGGGCTTTTGGTTACGTCGGCCTCGCAAGGGGTGACGCCACCTGGCCTACCTCCGTATGGTGTTCAACGTTCAACCGAAAGGGCTGCAGCTGACCTCGGCCCGGAGGGGGTGCCTGGCTGGATGGACCAAGGGGTCTCGGGATCCGACGAGCCGGCACTGCTGGAACGCCTGCGTGTCGGCGAGGACGCCGCCTTCGGCGAGCTGTTCGAACTCCACGCGGGAGCGGTGCGGCGGCTCGCTCGTGGGCTCGCGTCCGACAGTTCGGAAGCGGACGACATCACCGCGGAGACGTTCTTCCGGGTCTTGCAGGCGCTGCGGCGGGGCAACGGTCCCCGCGACAACGTCCGCGCCTACCTGCTGACCGTCGCGCGCCGGGTGTCGTGGGAGTGGCACGGCTCGCGGCGCGACGTGCCCGTCACCGACGACGAGCTGACCACACGGGCCGGCGCGGGCGGTGACTCCCAGGCGAGCACGGCCGAGGCGACGCTGATCACCCGCGCGTTCTCCAGCCTGCCCGAACGCTGGCGCACCGTGCTCTGGCAGACGGAGGTCGAGGGCGAGCAGCCCGCCGTCGTCGCGCCCCACTTCGGGCTCAGCGCCAACGCCACGGCCGCACTCGCCAGGCGGGCCCGGCTCGGCCTGCGCGCCGCCTACCTGCAGGCCCACCTGGCGGTGAACCGCAGCTCCGACGGCTGCCGCACGGTGATGGAGAAGCTGGGCGGCTACACGGCGGGCAGCGTCACCGGCGCGGAGGCCCGCAAGATCCAGGCCCACCTCGGCACGTGCTCCACCTGCCAGTCCACCCACGACGAGCTGCGCCAGGTCTGCTCCTCGCTGCGCGCCCACGCGGACGTCGTGGTGCTGTTCGTGCCCGCCGCGGCGCTCGCGATCGGCGCCACCACCTCAGGCACCCTCGGTGGCGTCGGCGCGGGTACGGCCGGCTCGTCCACGCTGGTGACCGCGGGCACCGGCGGTGCGGGCGGGCTCGCCGTGTCGAGCGGCGCGAGCGGCGTCGCTCTGGCCGTCGGGACCAAGATCAAGGTCGGCTTCGCGATCGCCTCGACGGCTGCCGTGGGTGCGGTCGGCGTCGCCGGACCGGCCTACCAGGGCACCGACCGGACGATCGGGCTGCCCTCGGACGGCAGCGCTGAGCTGCGCATCGCCGCGCCCGCATCCGAGACCGGCACGACCACCGTGCGGTCGCGGGTGGCGGAGATCGTGCACGGCAGCGCGGCTCCCGGCGAGCCAGGGCCGGGGAACGCGAGCGCGCCGCCCGAGCTGCCTCCGCAGGTTGACACGCAGCAGCCCGCGCACCGGTACACCACCCCGCCCGGGATCGAGATCGCGGGCGAGGCCAAGCCCGCGAGGTCGCCGGACGGCACGCAGCTCCCCGGCGTGCACCAGCCACCCGGCCAGAACCGCGACGACAGCGGCAACGGCAACGGCAATGGCAACGGGAACGGCAACGGGAACGGTGGCGGCAACGGGAACGGTGGCGGCAACGGGAACGGCAACGGCGGTGGCAAGCCCCGCATGGACCCGACCACGACCACCGGCAACCCGATGAGCTCCAGCGGCTCGCCGGGCTCGTCCGGGTCCGCCCCGCCCTCGGACACGCCGGGCCGGGGACACGGCAAGCCCACCGGCAAACCGGGGGGCACGGGCAAGCCCACCCCCGAGTCCTCCCCGAAGGTGACGTCGTCGGGCACCGGCCCCGAGCACTCAACCCGCCGGTCCGCGGACGACACCAGCACGTCGCAGGGCGACTGCGGGCACGGCCCGCCGAGCTGGTCACCAGGATGGCGCGGGGACACCGCGGTGTGCGGTGGCTGACCCGTATCGCGGCGGAGGGCCGCACGGTACCGTGGTCGCAGGACGTGCTCGGGTGGTGTGCGGAGGGAAGCGATGAACCGGCTGGTCCGGGCTTCTGACGGCCGGGAATGGGTCGTTCGCGCTCAGATGGAGTGGCGCAGGCCCGCCACGGCGGACGACTTCGAGCACGATGTCGCCGCCAGTTACGGGCCGGGCATCGCCATGGGGATCGTGGCCGCCGTGCTGGCGATCGTCCTGATCGTCTGGATGCCGGACGACGTCCTGATCCCCGCATGGGTACCGTTGGCGGTGCTGCTGGTCGCCCTGTTCTTCCCGCTGCGCTGGGTCCTGCGCAGGCCGTGGACCGTCGTCGCCGAGACCGAGGGCGACGTCACCGGCGAGCGCCCCTCCGAGCGCTGGGTCGGGACCGTGCGGGGTGTCTTCTCCGTCCGCGGCGAGGTCAACAAGATCGCCAAGTCGATCCAGAAGTACGACCTGCCGGACTTCGAGGGTCCGCTGCACCCGGTCGAGTAGCGCGTCATGCCCGAGTTGCCGGAAGTCGAAGCCCTCGCCCACCACCTGCGCGAGCACGCGGTCGGCCGGACGGTGACGAGGGTCGACGTGGCGTCGCTGAGCGTGCTCAAGACCGTGCGCCCGCAGTGGACCGAACTGCACGGCCGCGAGGTGACCGGTGCGGGCAGGCACGGCAAGCATCTCGACCTCGAGTGCGGCGACCTGCACCTGATCGTGCACCTGGCCAGGGCGGGCTGGCTGCGCTGGTCGGACAACCTCTCCGCCGCGCCGCCGAAGCCGGGCCGGGGGCCGCTGGCCCTGCGCGTGCACCTCGGGCAGGGCGGGCCCGGGTTCGACCTCACCGAGGCGGGCACCAAGAAGGGCCTCGCCGTGTGGATCGTGCGAGACCCCGCCGAGGTGTCCAGCATCGCGCGGCTCGGCCCCGACGCGCTGTCCCTGGATCGCACCGCGCTGGGGGAGTTGCTCGCCGGGCGCACGGCACGGCTCAAGACCGTGCTCACGGACCAGTCGGTGCTCGCCGGGATCGGCAACGCGTACTCCGACGAGATCCTGCACACTGCCCGCCTCTCGCCCTACGCCACGCCGGCGAAGCTGCCCGACGAGGCGGTCGACCGGCTCGCCGAGGCGATGCGCGACGTGCTCACCTCCGCCGTGGAGCGGTCGGTCGGGCAGGACGCCGCCCGGCTGAAGGGCGAGAAGCGCTCGGGTCTCCGGGTGCACGGGCGGACCGGCCTGCCCTGCCCCGTGTGCGGCGACACCGTGCGGGAGATCTCGTTCGCCGACAAGTCCTTCCAGTACTGCCCGACCTGCCAGACCGGCGGCAAGCCGCTCGCCGACCGCCGGATGTCCCGCCTGCTCAAATGACGCGTACCGTCGTGGACCGGGTACAGAAAGTGCGGGGCAGACCTTGCGTGGGAGCCCCCGAGCGCCGAGCATTGACGCCGTGTCCGGGCTCCTGACCATGCCAGTCGTCCCGTGGAGCGTCGCGGGAGCGCTGCTGGTCGTGCTGATCGCGGTGCTGCTCCGCGGGCGCAAGCCGAGCGGCGCGGTGGACGACGCCGTGCTCGAAGCGGTCTACGTGATGGCCAAGGCCCCACTCGAACTGCGGGAAGGTCTCGACCAGGCGGCCGCCGACAAGGTGGCCGCGCGGCTGCTGCAGCTGCTCAAGTGCCTCGCCATCGGCATCACCGACGGTGCGGGCACGCTGCTGTCGTGGGACGGTGAGGCCAACGAGCACTATGCCGACCTGGTCGACCCGATCGGCACGTCGATCCGCAAGCACCGGCGCGAGGTCGTCTCCCACGACAAGATGCCGTGCAACCACCGCGGCACCTGCCGCATGCGCACGGCGGTCATCGTCCCGCTGATCGTCGAGGGGCAGACCGAGGCCACGCTGATCGTGGTCGGGCGCACCCGCGGCAAGCGGATCGTGCACATGGCCGACGCGGTCGCCCGGTTCGTCGGCACCCAGCTCGAGGCCGCCCGGCTGGAGGAGACCAAGCACCAGCTGAACCAGGCCGAGATCAAGGCGCTGCGTGCGCAGATCTCCCCGCACTTCGTCTACAACGCGCTGAACACGATCTCCTCGCTCATCCGGACCGACCCGGAGGAGGCGCGGGAGCTGCTGCAGGACTTCGCCGACTTCACGCGCTACTGCTTCCGCACGGAGGGCACGTTCACGACGCTGTCCGACGAGATGCGCAACGTCGACCGCTACCTGACGATCGAGAGCGCGCGCTACGGCTCCCGGCTCAACGTCCGCCTGCGAATCGCGCCCGAGGTGCAGTCGGTGGTGCTGCCGTTCCTGCTCATCCAGCCGCTCGTGGAGAACGCGGTCAAGCACGGCATCGCCAACAAGCCCGGCGGCGGCACCATCACCGTGACCGCGCAGGACTTCGGCACGGAGGCGGAGATCAGCGTCGAGGACGACGGGGTCGGCATGGACCCGGCGCTGCTGGACGGCATGCGCGACTCCCGCAGCAGTGCGCACATCGGTCTTACCGGCATCAACCGGCGGATGAGCCAGGTCTACAAGAACCGCTACTCGCTCATGGTGGAGACCGCGCCGGGCGCGGGCATGAAGGTCACCATGCGGGTGCCGAAGTTCGTCCGCGGTGTCCGCCCGGACATGCTGAACTTCGCCGCCGAGGTACCCGCGCAGAGCCCTCGGCGCGGGACCGCGAGGGCGGGCCTGCCGGACGTCACCCCGAACGCCAGCTGAGCACCGCCGCGCGTCAGTAGGCTGGTCGCATGAACGTGACCGACAAGCTGACCTCCCGGATTCCGAAGATCGGCGACCGTGGCGACCGGAGCGACGTCGTCGCGGTGGTGAAGCTGCACGGCGTGATCAGCCCGCAGCCGTCGCCGCTGGCCAGGAACACCATCAACATCGCCACGATGGAGTCCGCGCTGACCAGGGCCTTCGGTCACGACCGGCTCAGGGCGGTCGCCCTGCTCGTCAACTCGCCCGGCGGCGCCCCGACCCAGTCCGGTCTGGTCGCCGAGCGCATCCGGCAGCTCGCCGACGCCAAGAACGTGCCGGTGCTCGCCTTCGCCGAGGACGTCGCCGCGTCCGGCGGTTACTGGCTCGCCTGCGCGGCCGACGAGATCTACGCGCACCGCACGTCCGTCGTCGGCTCGATCGGCGTGATCAGCGGCGGCTTCGGCTTCCCCGGTCTGCTCGAACGCTTCGGCATCGAGCGCAGGCTGCACACCGCGGGGGAGAACAAGGCACGGCTCGACCCGTTCAGCCCCGAGAAGCCCGAGGACGTCGAGTGGCTGCGCACGCTGCACTCCCAGCTGCACGAGCAGTTCTGCGAGTGGGTTCGGGAGCGCAGGGGTGACCGGCTCGCCGACGGCGAGGAGCTGTTCAACGGTGACGTGTGGCTGGGCAGCAGGGCTGCCGAACTCGGGCTCGTCGACGGCCTCGGCAACCTGCGCGAGGTGATCGGCCGGCGCTACCCGGACGCCGAGATCGTGTTCGCGGAGCCGAAGAAGCCGTTGCTGGCCAGGCTCGGCATCGGGGCACCCGCGGCCGCGTTGCTGGACGCCGTCGAACAACGTGCGCGCTGGGCTCGTTTCGGCGTGTGAGGGCGATTTCCCCGCGGTGGTGTGGACAGACACGCGCGTGGACGGCAAGATGCAGGTCACTGTGAGTGCTCACGAAGACACCAGAAGGCTCCTCGTCCTGGCGGTTGACGATGAGTTACCCGGGCTTGACCAGCTCAAGCACTGCCTGGAGGCGAACCCGGTCGTCGGCAGGGTGGTGCCCGCCGTTGACGCCTCGGAGGCACTGCGCCTGCTCGGGTCCGAGGACGACGAGATCCGGATCCGCAAGGAGCGCGGACTGCCGCCCGTCGACGCGGTGTTCGCCGACATCAACATGCCCGGGCTGTCCGGCATGGAGATGTCGCGGGTGTTCGCCTCGCTGAACCCGGCACCGGTCCTGGTCTTCGTGACCGGGCACGCCACGGAGGCGGTCAACGCGTTCGACCTCGGTGCGGTCGACTACGTCCTCAAGCCGGCCAGGCAGGAACGCATCGACAAGGCCATCGCCAGGGTCATGGAGAAGCTCCAGTCCGCGCCGTTCCGGGAGGTCGCGCCCGTCGAGGACGGCGCCAAGGCCGACGACGAGGTCATCCCCGTCGAGCTCGCGGGCACCACCAAGCTGATCCCGCGCTCGTCGGTGCGCTGGGTGGAGGCGCAGGGCGACTACGCCCGGCTCTACACCAACGAGGGCAGCCACCTCGTCCGCATCCCGCTGGCGCAGCTGGAGGAACGCTGGGAGAAGGCGGGCTTCGTCCGCATCCACCGCTCCTTCCTCGTCTCGCTGCACCTGATCACCGAGCTGCGGATGGGGCAGGGTGGCTACCAGGTCGTCATCGGCAACGAGGAGAAGGTCCTCCCCGTCAGCAGGCGGCACACCCGAGAGCTGAAGGACAGGCTGGTCGGCTCGTCCCGCGCCGGGTAGCCCACGATGACCGACGACTACTACCGCCGTGTCGGTGGCATTCGCCAGCCGGACCCGACGCTCGGTAAGCGAGTCCCGGTCACCCCGAGGCCCGAACCAGCCCCCGAGCCGCCCGCGCCGCAGCCGAGCCAGCCGGAACCGCAGCCGAAGGTCCGCCGCCAGAAGGTCGTGCTCGCCGAGCCGACCCGCTCGTCGCACTCCCTGCGCGCCCGCGTCGAGCTGGAGGAACAGACCAGCTGGGGCGAGATGCTGATCAAGGACCTGATGAAGGCGCAGCTGCGCTCCGGCCTGCTGCTCGCCGCGTTCGTCCTCGTCCTGCTCGGTGCGCTGCCCATCGCCTTCTACCTGTCCCCGACGTTCGCCACGATGCGGTTCGTCGGGGTGCCCCTGCCCTGGTTGTTGCTGGGTGTGGCCCCCTTCCCGCTGCTGTTCGGAGTGGGCCTGTGGTACAACCGGCTGGCTGAAAGCCACGAACGTGACTTCGTGAACATGATCGAGAACTGACCGCGGGAGGGCGCGGCCGATGAACCCGTGGGCCCTTTCCGGCGTCGTGCTGGTCGCGGCGGTGACCTTCTATCTGGGAAAACGGTCGTCCCGGTACGCGAACACCACGCACGACTTCCTGGTGGCCCGGCGTACCGTGCGCTCGCGGCGCAACGCGGCCGCGATCTCGGGGGAGTACCTCTCCGCCGCGTCGTTCCTCGGCGTGGCCGGTGTCGTGCTCAAGGAGGGTGCCGACGCGCTCTGGTACCCCATCGGCTTCACCGCGGGCTACCTCGCGCTCATGCTGTTCGTCGCGGCCCCGCTGCGCCGCTCCGGCGCGTACACGTTGCCCGACTTCATGGAGGCGCGGCTGGCGTCCGAACCGCTGCGCAAGCTCTGCACGGTGGCCGTCGTCGCCATCGGGGTGCTCTACATGCTCCCGCAGCTGCAGGGGGCCGGGCTGGCGCTGGAGGCGGTCATGCCCGCGCCCGCGTGGCTCGGCGCCGTCGGCGTCACGGTGCTGGTCACCGTCAACGTGATGGCGGGCGGCATGCGGGCGATCACCGTCGTGCAGGCGTTCCAGTACTGGCTCAAGCTGTTCGCGCTGGCCGCCCCCACCTTCGTGTTGTGCGTGGTGTTCTTCGGCACGGGCGGTGCGGGCTCCGCGGGCTCGCTCGGGGACCCGGCTCCGCCCGTGTTCCGCGAGGACACCACCGTCACGGTGGAGACCGGCGCCTCGTTCGAGGTCAGCGAGGAGACACCGGTGTGGCTGCCCGCCGAGGAAGGCGGGCAGCGCGTGTGGCTGCCGGGCGTGCGCTACGAGGTCGACGAGGGCACCACGCTGCGCTTCCCCGAGGGGGCGCCGGTGCCCGCGGTCAGCGGCGGGGAGATGGACAACGCGAGCTGGCTGCGGCCCGCCGAGGACGCGGGCGCCCTGCTCGGCACGTACTCGCTGATCTTCGCGACGTTCCTCGGGACGATGGGACTGCCGCACGTGCTCGTGCGTTTCTACACCAACCCCGACGGCAAGGCCGCGCGCCGCACCACCGTCCAGGTGCTCGTGCTGCTCGGCCTGTTCTACATGTTCCCCGTGCTGATCGGCGCGCTGTCCCGGATGTACGTCCCGGAGCTGCTGGTCACCGGACGGACCGACGCCGCCGTGCTGCTCGTGCCCTCGGCGATGCTGCCGGGCGTGCCCGGCCAGATCCTGGGCGCGGTGACGGCGGCGGGCGCGTTCGCGGCGTTCCTGTCCACGTCGTCGGGCCTGCTGGTGAGCGTCGCGGGGGTGGTGGCCACCGACGTGCTCGCCGGGAAGGTCCGCGACTTCCGGATCGCCACGGTCACCATGGCCGCGCTCCCCGCCGCACTCGCCGTGTCCCTGCCGGTGGAGGACCTTTCGTTGAGCGTCGGCCTGTCGTTCGCGCTCGCGGCCTCCACGTTCTGCCCGCTGCTCGTGCTCGGCATCTGGTGGCGCAGGCTGACCTGGCCCGGCGCGATGGTCGGTATGTGCGTCGGCGGCGGCCTGGTCCTGCTCGCTCTGGTGCTCAACGTGCTCAGCGAGTACAGCGGTGGGTGGGCCCCGTGGTTCATCGAGCAGCCCGCGCTGCTGACCGTGACCGCGGCGTTCCTCGCCACGATCGTCGTCAGCCTCGGCACGGCGCGCCGCATCCCGGACGACGTCAACGCGGTCATGCTCCGCCTGCACGCCCCGGACCCGCTCGGCTTCATGCGCGATCGCGCGGAGGCCCGGTTCGGCCGGATCGAGGACCGCTCGCGCAAGCGGGGCAAACACCGCAAGTAGGCCCGGCATCCGCGGGCACTCACCGGCGCCGAACAGGCCGACATGCGACGATGGGGCCGTGGTACACCCTGTCGAAGTGCCCACGGCCTCGGTCTCCGACCTGCCGTCGGACGGTCTCGTGCTGCTCGATGTGCGGGAGCCCGACGAATGGGCCGCCGGGCACGCACCGGAAGCACTGCACATCCCGCTCGGGGACCTCCCCGCCCGGATCGACGAGCTCTCCGAGCTGCCCGACGACCGGCCGGTCTACGTCGTGTGCCGCACCGGCGGCCGCTCGGCCAGGGCCGCGGCCTGGCTCAACCAGGCCGGTGTCGTGGAGGCGATCAACGTCGCGGGCGGGATGAAGTCCTGGCACACGGAAGGACGCGCGCTGGTCAGCGAGCACGAGGGCGCCGAGCCCGAGGTCCTCTGATGCAACCCGGCCGGCCGTACCCGCTGCCCCAGCCCGCTCCGCAGCGGCCGGGGCAGCCGCGTGCCCGGCCGAGGGTGCGCTGGGTGGCGACCGTCCCGCCCGGTGCCGGGCAGCGCCGCAGGGTCGCCCCCGAGCGCTACACGGGACCGCCGTCGTACCCGGTGATGCCGCGCTGGGGCTTCCCGCACGTGGTGTGGCGGTGGCCGACGGCCGTTCCGGGTACCCCGTCCGACGGCCCCGTGCCGTTGTTGCGGCTGCGCATGATCGCGCGCAACACCGTGACCCTGCTGTGGACGCTGGCCGCGCTGACGGCCGTCGCCGCGGGCGGCGAGGTCTGGCGGTACGTCCTGCTGCTGCGGAGCCGGGACACCGCACTCAGCCCCGGTGTCGTCGGCGCTTCCGACGCGGTGGTGCTCGCGTTCTCCCTGCTGGCGTTCGTGCTCGCGTTGTTCGCCGGGGCGGCCGCCGTCTGGTGGCTGTTCGTGGCCCGCGCGGCCGCCGCCGAGGAGGCGGGGCAGGAGCCGCCGCGGCCCGGATGGCAGGTGGCCGTCGGCACGCTGGTGCCCGTGGCGAACCTGGTGCTCGCCGGGCCGATCGTCGCCGAACTGGAGCACGCGGTGCTGCGCCGTCCCGCCGGCGAGCGGCCCCGGCCCTCCCGGCTCGTCCTGGCGTGGTGGTCGGCCTGGGTGGCCAACGGCGTGCTGCTCGCGCTGACCGTCGCCTGGCGGACGCGTGCGGGCGTGCAGGCCGACGCCGACGGCGTGGTGCTGAGCGCGCTGACCGACCTCGCCGCCACGGCGCTGGCGGCGCTCACCGCGGTGGTCGTCCAGCGCTTCACCCGCCTGCTCGCGCCGATCGACCACGAGCTGCGGCGCCCACCGCGCGTGGTGCGGGTCGACGGCGCTCCCGCGCCCGCGCGCCGCCCCCGCCCGGCCCACTCCGCCCGCTGACCGCGAGTCCCCCGCTCAGGCTCGCGAGTGCCGCGTTCGCGTGCGTCAGGCGGTGACCGGCAGCGTGCGCAGCCCCCGGATCACGAACTCCGGCCGCCGCTCGGGTGGGCCCGCGAGCCGCAGCCGGGGCAGCAGCCGGGTGAGCGCGCCGAGCGCGGCCGCGATCTCGATCCGCGCGAGCGGGGCGCCGACGCAGTAGTGGATGCCGCCACCGAAGCCGAGATGCGGGTTGGGCGTCCGGCCGACATCGAGCACGTCGGGCTCCGCGAACACCTCGGGGTCCCGTGCGGCGGCGCCGAGCAGCGCCGCGATCTTCTCGCCCTCCCGCACGGTGTGCCCGGCGATCTCGACGTCCCGGGTGGCCGTGCGCTCGAACAGCTGCAGCGGTGAGTCGAACCGGATCAGCTCCTCGGCCGCCGGTTCCCGCAACGCCGGGTCCGCCACCAGCCGCTCCCACTGCTCCCGGTGGGTGAGCAGGGCGAGCACCCCGTTGCCGATCACGTTGACCGTCGCCTCGTGCCCGGCCATCAACAGCAGCACCGCCGTCGCCACCACCTCGTCACCGGTCAGCTCGCTGGCCACCAGGTGGCTCACCAGGTCGTCACCGGGCCGGGCCGCCCGCTCCTCGGCCACCTCGCGCAGGTAGCCGGCGAACGCGGCGGCAGCGTCCTCCGCCTCCCGCCGCCGCTCCTCGGGCAGGCCGTACTCGTACATCTTCACGATCGCGTTGCTCCATGCCACCAGCCGCGGCCCGGCCTCCTCCGGCACGCCGAGCAGTTCGGCGATCACCGCGACCGGCAGCGGCTGCGCGAGGTGTTCGAGCAGGTCGGCCGCGCCGTCGGTGGCGATCCGTTCCGCCAGCGTCGTGGTCATCCGGGTGGCGAGCGCGTCGACCGCGGGCCGGAGCCGCTCGACGTGTCCCCTGGCGAACGCCGCCGACACCAGCCTGCGCAGCCGGGTGTGCGCGGGTGGCTCGTTCTCCAGCAGCGAGTTGCGGTGCAGCATGTTGAACGAGGCGAACCGTTCGGCGGGGGTGGCGTCGATCCAGATCCGGCCGAGTGAGCGGTGCCGCAGCACAGCGGAGGCCGCGCCGTGCGACACCGCGATCGCGAGCCCCAGGCCGTCGTGCCGGTGCACCGGCGCCTCGGCGCGCAACGCGGCGAACGTGGGGTACGGATCGGCGAGGAACGCGGGGTCGTGCGGATCGAACACCCACCGACCGTAGCCTGGAACGGAGCCGGGTAGCGTCGGCCGTGACGAAAACGGGAGGCGAGAACGTGGGCAAGGCCGCACGGAAGAAGGGACCGAAGAAGGACCGGAAGCCGAAGGTTCGCGACGTCTTCGTGGCGCGGCCGTTCGAAGGGCTCGCCGCGGAGCCGGAGCTCATCGCGCTGCGCGAGTTCGTGCCCTCCGCCACGGCGAAGCTGACCCTCGCGGCCGACGCCGACCGCGCGGTCACACTCGGCACGGTGCTGCCGATGGCCGCCGCCGCGTTCGTGCGCACCGACGGCGAGGTGTTCCTCGGCATGCAGGTGCAGACGCGGTCCTCCGACATCAGCCGCGACCTCGGCCGTTCGCTGCGCTGGGCGCTGGAGGCCGGGCCGGGCGACGTGCTCTCGGTGCCCGACACCACCAGCGAGCCCGCCGAGGGTGAGCGGTTGCAGGATCTGCTGGAGCCCGGCGCCGAGCTGGACGTCCAGCTGCACGAGGACTTCTCCTGGTGGCTGCCGGAGGACACGGAGGCCAGCGGTGAGGTGGCGATGTCGCTGGAGCGCGCGAACGCCGCGATCATGCCCACCGAGCGGCTCGGTCCCGGCGCCTACTGGGTGCTCGCCGGGGAGAAGGCGCACCTGCGCTGGGTGTGGCCCGCGGATGAGAACCGGTTGCTGATGGCGCTCGCCAGGCTGTCCGCGGCCGGGGAGATCGGCCTCGGCGAAGGCTCCCGGTACGCGGGCTCGTTCCGCGCGCACGGCCTGCTCGTGCCGGTGTGGGACCTCGACCCGGAGGCGCACGCCCGGGAGTGGCTCGAGCCGTCCCAGCAGCTCGGTTCCCGGCTGGAGGCCGCGCTGAAGTCGCTGGACGACGAACCGCTGAACGCGGCCGAGCGCAGGGCCCGCGACGGCCTCGTCGGCAGGCAGCTCACCCTGCGTTGATCCTGCACATCTGCCCGGAGGCGGACTGGGCCGCGCTGGCCGAAGGCGAGCCGTACCGCGCGGCGTCCCTCGCCGACGTGGGCTTCGTCCACTGTTCCGACCCCGGCACCGTGCACCTGCCCGCGGGCAGGCTCTTCGCGGGCCGCACGGACCTGCTCCTGCTGCGCATCGATCCCGCCCGGCTGGACGTGCCGCTGCGCTGGGAGCCCGCGGTGCCGCCCGAGCCGGGCGCGCCGTGGTTCCCGCACGTCTACGGCCCGATCCCGCGGGACGCGATCGTCTCCGTGCACCCGTTCCCCCCGGAGCCGGACGGCTCCTTCCGCCTGCCCGCCGAGCTCGCCACGCCCCGCTGACCGGGCCGGGCCGGGAGGCAACCTCGGCGCCCGCGGGAGCGTGGACTTCTCGGCCAGGTACGACGAGGCAGGCGGGAGGCGTTACGGTGACCGCATTCGTGCCTGCCGTCCGGTGCGGGGATGGCGGGACGGCCGTCGTGCGCCACGAGAGGGGATCGGCCGTGCCTGGCGACCTCACGGACTTCGCCGAGTTCGTCGAGGCCAGCCTGCCCGGACTGCTCCGCTACGGGCACGCGCTCACTGGCAACCCGCACGACGCGGCCGACCTCGTGCAGACGGTACTGGAGAAGATCGGTTCCCGCTGGTCGCACGTCCAGCGCAAGACCGGTGACCCGCTCGCCTACGTCCGCCGGTCGATGGCCAACGCGCACATCAGCCGGTGGCGCCGCCTGCGCAGGGAGAACCTGGTCGCCGACATCCCCGAGTCGAACCCCCTCGTCCACGCCGACCCGTTCGAGCACGAGCCGCTGTGGCAGGCGCTGCGGGCGCTGCCGCCGAGGCAACGAGCGGTCATCGTGCTGCGTTACTACGAGGGACTGTCCGAAGCGGAGATCGCCGAGTCGCTGGGCGTCAGCCCGGGCACGGTGAAGAGCCAGGCCAGCAAGGCGATGGCGAACCTGCGCGCGAGGCTGGGCAGGCCGGAGGGCACCGGAGGGAGGGAAGCGGTATGAATCCCGACGACGAGCTCGACGCCGAGCTGCGCAGGCTGTTCGCCGACGAGCGGCTCGACGTGCCGCCCCGGCCGGGTGCCGCCGAGACCGTCGTGGCCGGTGCCCGGCGCGTCCGGCGCAGCCGCACGGCGCTCGTCAGCGGCGCCGGAGCGCTCACCGTGGCCGCGGTCGTGGCGGGCGGGGTGCTGCTCACCGGCGTCGCCCGCGATCCCGGCCCTGGCCAGGAGCACATCGTGGCCGCACCGGCGGGCAGCACGACCGCGACCACGACGCTCGACGCGCCCAGCACGGAGTCGCCGGAGCAGCCGACGATACGGTCGCGGCCCGAACCGGAGCAGCCGGCCTCGCCGGACAGGTCGGTGGATACCGCCACCACCTCGTCGTCGGCGGAGCGGACGTCGAGCACCGAGCCGAGCACGGCGAACGCGGAGATCATGGCGCTGCCCGTGCTCGGGCCCGACGGCTATCAGGCGCTGACGCTGAACATGTCGTACGACGAGGCGGCGGCCACGGGCATGCTGGCCGGTGCGAACGGTCAGGCGGCCGCCCGGCCCGCCGAGGGGTCGTGCACCGACTACCGGCTGGCCGAGGGCGGGGAGGCGATCGAGTCGGTGACGATCTCGGACGCCAGGGGCATCGTGCGGTTCACGGCCGCTCGGGTGCGCACCACCCAGGGCGTCGGTGTCGGGTCGCCGGTGAGCGAACTCCGCTCCGCCTACCCGGATCTCGTCACTGAACCGGGTGGGTACTCGGCGCCGGCCGGTGCGGGTGCGCGGTATTTCTTCGGCGTGACGGACGGAGTCGTGACGATGTTGCGGTTGAGCGTCACCGATTCGGGTTGCTGAATCGCCCCACAAGCGAAAACCCGGGCTGCTCCACAGGGGGAGAGCCCGGGTTTTCTTCTGTGTCTTCTGCGCCTTTCGCGGCCGGTGAGGTCGCGCTCAGAGCTTTCCGCCGGCGACCGGCGGCATGCCCGAATCGTCCCCGCCGTCCGTCGAGTCCCGGTACAGGAACTGCTCGATCTCGAACAGGTTGCCTTCGGCGCGGTCGACGATGTTGAGCAGCGTCGACATCTTCGAGATCTCCTCGACCTGCTCCTTGAGGAACCACTGGATGAACTGCTCGCTGGTGTAGTCGTCCTCGTCGCGGGCGGCCTTGGCGAGCGCCTTGATGTCCGCCGCGACCTCCTTCTCCTGCTCCAGCGCCAGCTCGACGAGCTCCCGCACGTCGGAGAAGTCGTTGCGCACCGAACCCGTGCCCGGGATCTCGACGTGGTGGTCGGTGTCCATCATGTACTGGACCATCGCGAGGGCGTGGTTGCGCTCCTCGAGCGACTGCTCGTAGAAGTACTTCGCGAGCTGCGGCAGGTCGGAGTTGTCGAACCACACGGCCAGCGCGACGTACTGCTGGGACGCGGTGAACTCGTTGTGAATCTGCGCCTGCAGCAGCTCGTAGAACTTGGATCGCGGGTGCTTCTTCGTGGCCATGTTTTCAGAATACGCGGTACCGCGGTTCCTTTTCCAGTCGGGACTGGTGATATGAACCGCATTCGACTACAATTATTAGCCAAGGTTCAGCTAATTTTGTTTAGGCTTTCCTAAGGCCACGTGACCCTATTAGGTTAGCCTTTCTTTCCTATTGTCGATCGTGCATCAGCGGTGCGTGGGGATGGGCTCGCGGACGATCGGGCACGACATGCAGCGGGGGCCGCCCCGCCCGGAGCCCAGCTCGGACCCCGCGATGCGGAGCACCTCGATGCCCGCCTCCTCCAACCTGGCGTTGGTCTCGACGTTGCGCTCGTAGCCGACCACGACCCCGGGTGCGAGCGCGAGCGTGTTGTTCCCGTCGTCCCACTGCTCGCGCTCGGCGGTGACCGGATCGAGTCCGGTGTCGATCACCCGGAGCCGGTCGATGTCCATGGCCTCGGCGGCGGCCGCGAGGAACGGCGCGGGTCCTTCGACCCGCAGGCCACCGTCGTCACCCGGCCGCAGCGTGTACGCGACGAGCGAGTCACGAGCCAGCGGGTACATCACGACGGCGTCCCTGCCCACCATCGTGCACACGGTGTCGAGGTGCATGGTCGCCCGGTTCTGCTCGATCGGCACGGCCAGCACGGTGTGGGCGATGTGGTCGGCGAACGCCGAGCGGGCGAGCGACTCCACACCCGCGGCGGTGGTGCGCTCGCCCACACCGACCGCGAGCACGCCGGGTGCCAGCAGGAGGACGTCGCCGCCCTCGATGGGCGCGGAGTGTGCCCCGTACGCGCGGACGGCGCCGTGGAAGCGCGGGTGGTAGGCGTACACGATGTCGAGCAGGGCGGTCTCCCTGCGCCGGGCGGGCATGGCGAGCGAGGAGATCGCCACCCGGTCCCCGATCCACACCGACGAGTCCCGGGTGAACAGCAGGTTCGGCAGCGGGTCGACGGCGAAGTCGTGCGGGTGGTGCATCTTCCGCACCAGCGACGCTCCCTCCGCCGCGGGAAGCTCCTCGAAGGTCATGCCGGACATCAGCACCTCGGCCAGCGTCGCCGGATCGGTGCCGGACAGGTGCGACCGCAGCGAGTCGGCCAGGTCGCCGCCGAGCCTGCGGTCGTCGACGGCCGCGTGCACCCCGGCCGTGTGCGCCCTGGGGTCGGTGAGGGTCTCGGCGAGGACCTCGGCGAGCAGCAGCACCTCGACCCCGCGGCCCCGCAGCACCTCGGCGAAGGCGTCGTGCTCGTCCTGGGCCCGGTCGACCCACGGGATCGAGTCGAACAGCAGCTGGTCGTTGTTGCGCGGGGTGAGCCGCTTCAGCTCGTTGCCGGGCCGGTGCAGCAGCACGGAGCGGAGCGGCCCCACCTCGGTGTCGACGTGGGCGGCGAGCTGGTCGGCCTTGGCGATCCGGAGGGCGTTCGGCGAGGTGTTCACGCCCGCGAGCGTAATGAGTCGGTAAGGCCGCCGCGGGCCACGAAACGACGCGGCGCGGCGTCGTAACGGATGAGCCGCCAGGGCCCCTCCCGGCGGAGGAACGGAGTGTGCGATGAACGGTTCGTTGCGGACCGCTCGGCGGTCCTGGCGGCGTGGACGGGTGCTCTGGCCGGTCGCGGCGTTCGCGATCGTGCTCGCGGTGGCGGCGCTGTGGGCGTTCGAACCGTGGCGGGCCTTCACCCGCAGCACGGTGGACGAGCCGGTGCCCGCCGCACCGGTGGCGGGAGAGACCGGCGCCGGGTCCCGGGCCGACCCGGTCGAGCTCGCGGCGGGCCGGTTCGTGAGCGAGGAGCACGAGACCACGGGCACCGCCCGGGTGCTGGAGCTCCCGGACGGCTCCCGCATCCTGCGACTCGCCGGCTTCTCCACCTCGGACGGGCCCGACGTGCACGTCTGGCTGAGTTCCGCGGAGGCGGGAGCCGACCAGGGCGGCTACGACGACGGCCGGTACGTGGCCCTCGGCGAGCTGAAGGCCACGGACGGCAACCAGAACTACGCGATCCCGCGCGGAGTGCGGCTCACCGGGCTGCGCAGCGCCGTGATCTGGTGTGACCGGTTCAACGTGTCGTTCGGCTCGGCTCCGCTCGCCTGGTGACATGGGCGGGCTCGGCACTGGGCACCATGTCGAACACCCAGTTGTCCACGCCGCCACCCATGATCTCCGCGTAGCGCTCGGCGGCCTCGCGGTTGGCGAAGCGAAGCTGCTGGTCGTTGACCCGGTGCGTGATCTTGCACGCCATGGTTCCCCTCCTCGTCTGGCGAAGACCGGCCTCTGCGATCCCCTCCGGTGGTCCCCTGCCGACCGGTCTCCCTATTAGAACACATGTTCGATCGCGCTGCCATTCAGGGCAGCCACGAAACATGATCACGGAGGAGCGCGTAGCCGACAAACGCGACCACGTCGAGCAGTGTGTGCGCGACCACCAGCGGCCACAGCCGGTTGGTGCGCTGCCACACCCGGCCGAACACCAGACCCATGACCAGGTTGCCGACGAAACCCCCGACCCCCTGGTACAGGTGGTAGGAGCCGCGCAGCACCGCGGCCAGCAGCAGCGAGCGGTTCTCGCCCCAGCCGAGCTGGCGGAGCCGGGTGAGCACGTAGGCGACGACCAGCACCTCCTCGGCGAAGGAGTTGCCGAACGCGGCGAGCGTCAGCGTGAGCGGCCGCCACCACGTCTCGCCGAGCGTGGACGGCTGGACGGTGAGGTTGAATCCCAGCTGCCATCCGACGAAGTACAGGGCGAGCCCCGGGATGCCGATCAGTGCCGCGAGCCCCGCTCCCCAGGCGAGGTCGCGCCGTGGCCGGGAGCGGTCGAGGCCGACCTCGGCGAGCCGCATCCCGGCCCGCCACAGCAGGTAGACGCCGAGCGCGCCCCATCCGGCCAGCTGCAGCACGCTGAGCAGCTGCTTGAACAGGTCGATGGTCTCGGACGTGGCCTGCGGGACGTTGATCGCGACCCGTTGCTCGTTGAGCGGCTCCGGTCGCAGCAGGGCATCGACCAGCGACAGCAGGCTGCGTGCGCCCGCGAGACCCAGCGTGATCGAGAAGACGATGACGAGTTCGAGCGTCAGCGCCCGCCGTTCGGCCGGGTCGGTTACTGTCCGTGGCTCAGCCGGCTTCGCTGGGTTGAGCCATTCGTGTGCGGCTGGGGACACTGTGGCACGTTACATGAACCGCGAACGGTCCTGGTCAGATGCTGTTCCTGGGCTCGATTGGGGTCCGGGTCGGTAACTTTCCGACATGATCGTCCCACTTCGGCACTAGGGTGCTATGGACGCAATCGAAAGGGAGGAGAGCCTCGTGACGGAAACGTCAGGTACTGAGGCCGCGACACCGACGGGTTCGCGACAACCCTGGATGAAGTCGGTGGCGCCGAAGGTGTTCTGGCCCTCGGCCGTCGTCATCGTGGGCTTCGTGCTCATCACGATGGTCTTCCCCGGTGCCGTGGGTGATGTGATCAGCGCCATCCAGGAAGCGGTGATCGGTACCTTCAGCTGGTACTACATGCTCATCGTCTCCGTGTTCGTGGTGTTCGCGATCTGGGTCGGCCTCAGCCACTTCGGTGACATCAAGCTGGGCCCGGACGAGGAGGAGCCGGAGTTCGGCCTCCGCTCCTGGTTCGCGATGCTGTTCGCGGCCGGGATGGGTATCGGGCTCGTCTTCTGGGGTGTCGCCGAGCCGCTCAACCACTTCGCCGGCATCCCGAACCGGGCCTCCGGCATCGCGGCCGCCGACGAGGCGGGCGCCCAGGACTCGATGGTGCAGACGTTCCTGCACTGGGGCCTGCACCCGTGGGCGATCTACGTGGTGGTCGGTCTCGCGATCGCCTACGCGATCCACCGCAAGAAGCGGCCCGTGTCGATCCGCTACGCACTCGAGCCGCTGCTGGGCAGGCGGGTCAACGGCTGGATCGGCGACACGATCGACATCGTCGCGATCGTCGGCACCCTGTTCGGTGTTGCGACGTCGCTCGGTCTCGGCGTGATGCAGGTCGGTGCCGGTCTCGACTTCCTCGGCATCGTCAGCGACCCGGGCAACCTGACCTACGTCGTGCTGATCGGCGCGATCACGCTGATGGCGGTCGTCTCGGTGGTGACGGGCCTGAAGCGGGGCATCAAGTACCTGTCCAACATCAACATGGGCCTGGCCGGGCTCCTGCTGTTGTTCGTGCTCATCGCGGGCCCGACGCTGTTCATCTTCCGCGAGCTGGTGCAGTCCATCGGCGACTACTTCCAGAACCTGCTGCGGATGAGCTTCAACACCACGGCCTACCAGGGTGAGGAAGGCACGGCCTGGCAGGGCTGGTGGACCACGTTCTACTGGGCCTGGTGGATCTCCTGGGCGCCCTTCGTCGGTGTGTTCATCGCCCGCATCTCGCGGGGCCGCACGGTGCGCCAGTTCGTCGCCGGTGTGCTGCTGGTGCCGACCGCGGTCACCTTCCTGTGGTTCAGCGTGTTCGGCGGCAGCGCCCTCTACCGGCAGCTGTTCGGCCAGGGCGGGCTGATCGGCACCGACGACACCGGGGCGCCGACCGTGGACACCAACGGGTCGCTGTTCGGCCTGCTCGACGGACTGCCCGGCGGCACCATCGCGGTGGTCGGCGCGGTCATCCTGATCGTGCTGTTCTTCGTGACCTCGTCCGACTCCGGCTCGCTCGTGGTGGACATGCTCTCCTCGGGTGGTGACCCGGATCCGCCGACCTGGAGCCGCGTGTTCTGGGGTGTCATGGAGGGCGGCGTCGCGGCCGCGCTGCTGCTCGCGGGCGGGCTCAGCGCGTTGCAGACGATGGCGATCCTCATCGCGCTGCCGTTCAGTGTGGTGATGATCTTCATGTGCGTCGCGATCTGGAAGGACTTCCATTCCGAGCGGAAGACGATGCTCCGCATCCAGCGGCGCATGCAGCGGGACGAGCTCACCGAGCACGTCTCGCAGAGCCTGATCGAGGAAGGGCTCGTCGAGCCGAACGGCTCCACCGACGGTCAGGCGAAGGAGGGCACCGGCGCCCGGCGCTGAGCGACTCCGGACCGACCACGGCACGGTGCCCCCGGGGGAGCGTCCCCGGGGGCACCGTCGTGTTCAGGTCCGGTCGCGGAACGGGCAGCCGACGAGCCTGCGCATCTCCAGCGCGAGCTGGTGCGGGTGGTCGACCGGGCGGGAGAACGCGAGCCGGACGTCGTGATCGCCCCTTCCCTCCGCGCCGTCGCACTCGACGCGCAGCCGCAGGCCGTACCGGTCGAGGCCGAGCGGGCGGATCCGGCCGCTCCGCAGGTCGTCGGGAAGGTGGCGGGCGAGGTCGGTGATCACGTCGCCGTGGGTCCGTTCGAGGTGGCGCAGCCACTGGGCCTCGTGCTCGCAGAACGGGTCGGCCGAGGCGGCGCCGAACATGTGCGGCCGCAGTGAGTGGGTGCCCTCGGCGTCGGCGAGCACGAGCGAGGCCGGCGTCAGCCGCAGCACGCTGAGCCCGTGCCCGACATCGAGGAGCCGGGGGTCCGGGCGGGCGTCCGCGATCGACACGGCGCGGGCGCGGCCGGACTTGTCGTCCAGCAGGCGCAGCCAGCCGGTGATCCAGAGCAGGCCCCGGATCGGCTCGCGCAGATCGACCGGCGCCCGGTCGGTGAGCTCGAACATCACGGCGACCTGCCCGCCGTCGGCGGTCGCCGTGGCTCTCGTCAGCGGCGCGTCGTCGGGCAGGAGCACGCTGACGCTGGCGCTGCCGTGGACGTGGTGGAGCACGGGTTCGATCCGGGCCTCGGCGGGTGTGGTCCGCTCGGCGGACGGCAGGAGCACCGCCTGGCCACCCCGGGTCGCGATCGTCTTGGCGCGCTCGGCCGGGCTGGGCACCGGCGGGCGGCGGGTCTCGAGATCCTTCACCACTCACCTCCAACTTAGGTGAGGCTAACCTAGTTTGAGAAAAGGTGGAAGCCCTCGCGGTGCTGGTCGGCCTAGGCTTTCGGCATGGCGTCGTGGTCGCAGCTGCTGACATTCGCCGGTGTGGTCCTGGTCGGGGCCATGTCGCCGGGGCCGGACTTCGCCGTGGTGCTGCGGCACGCCGCGACCTCCGGCAGGCGGGCGGGCACGGCGACCGCGCTCGGTATCACCGCCGGTGTGGCCGTGTGGTCCCTCGGCACGGCCATCGGGGTGGCCGCGCTGCTGGCGGCGTCCGCGGTGGCGTTCACCGTGGTGAAGCTGGTCGGCGCGGCCTACCTCGGCTTTCTCGGGGTGAAGGCGCTGCTCGCCGCCTGCCGCGCGGGGCCACCCGTGGAGGTGGCCGCGGGCGCAGGGACGAGCGTGCCGCGTGCCTTCCGGGAGGGCCTGCTGTGCAACGTCCTCAACCCGAAGTGCGCGGTGTTCTTCGTGGCCCTGCTGCCGCAGTTCCTGCCCGCCGATCCGACGCCTGCCGACACCGCCCTGGTCTCGGCCGTGCCCGTCGTGCTCACCGCACTGTGGTTCGTCGTCGTGGCCAACGTCGTGGGTGCCCTGCGGCGGTTGCTGGCGGCGCGGCGCGTCCGGCAGGCGCTCGACGCGGCCACCGGGACGTTGCTGATCGCGGTCGGCCTCCGGTTGGCCGTGCAGGGCCGGTCGGCGGCCTGAAGAGGAGGTCGCGGATGATATGCGCACCCACGGATGCGTTCGTTAGGTGGGCAGTTTCGTCCTGATTTCGGACGCTACTAGCGTGTGAGGCGTGTCAAGCGCTGTGGAACTCACGCCCCCCGGCCCTCGCGGAATTCCTCCCCTGCTCGCGCGGCTCGTCGACGACTCGGCGCTCTTCCCGCCCACCGAAGTGCCCATGGCCGAGGCGCTGCAGGCGCACCTCACGCACCGCGCGGGCGAGCACGCCGGGATGCTCGGCGTCTTCCTGTGCCAGGCCTCCCGGCTCCCGGAGCTGATCACCGAGCTGATCAAGATCAGGCCGAAGTCGCCGCTGCCCCTTTCACTGATCATCGACACCGGGCTGGGCGGTGTGCCCAAGGCGATCTCGATCGTCGAGTCGCGCAACGAGCTGCTCGCGCTGCGCATGGTCGAGATGCCCGCGCCGTCGGACGTCGACGAGGTGTGGCTCGAGCGCGTGTCCGAGTTCGTTCCCGAGGACGTGGTCCGGGTCGTCGAGCCGCGGCGGGGCGTCGGCTGGCTCGACGGCGTCCGCAAGGTGATCGAGCACGGCAGCTGGCCGAAGATCCGGTGCGGGGGCGTGTCCAGCGAGAACTTCCCGAGCGTCGACGAGGTGGCGGACTTCCTCGCGGTGGTGAGCGGGTCCTCCGGCGCTCAGTTCAAGGCGACGAACAGCCTGCACCGCGCCGTGCGGCACACCGACGCCGAGACCGGCTTCGTCCACCACGGCTTCTTGAACCTGCTCGTCGCGTCGGCCCGCTGCCTCTCCGGCGGGAACGTGCGCGAGGCGCTGACGTCGACCGACGGCGAGGCGCTCGCGGCGGAGGCGAGCGCGTTGTCCGAACCGGCCGCGAAGGCCGTGCGTTCGCTGTTCGCGTCGTACGCCTCGGGCAGCTTCGCCGAGCCGGTCACCGACCTCAAGGGCCTGGGTCTGCTGTGAGCCGGGAGAGCTCGCTGACCTTGGATCGCGGGCTCGCCCTCCTGCAGGCGGTGGCCGATGCGGGCGGTGACGCCGCCACCGTCTCCGAACTCGCCGCCACGGTCGGTGTCAGCAGGGCCGCCGTGTACCGGTTGCTCGTGCCGCTCGCCGAGCGGGGGCTGGTGTGGCGGGACGGCAGCCGCGTGCGGCTCGGGGCCGGTGTGCTGCGGCTGGCCGAGCAGATGTTGCCGCAGCTGCGGGAGGCGGCACGCCCGGTGCTGCGGGAGCTCGCCGACTCGCTCGGGGTGACCGCGCACCTGTCCGTCGCCGACGGCGACCAGCTGCACGCCATCGCCGTGGTGGAGCCGTCGTGGACGGCCTATCACGTCGCCTACCGGGTGGGCAGCAGGCATCCCGCCGGGCGCGGGGCGGCGGGCAGAGCGCTGACGCTGCGGCCGCGCGGCCGCGGCTGGGCCGCGGCGTCGGGTGAGCCGCAGCCCGGCACGTACGGCGTGGCCGCGCCGGTGCGCGGGGTGGCGGGGCTGCGGGCGAGTGTCGGGGTCCTGTCGCTGGAGCCGCTGGACACCGGGATGGTCGGGCCCCGCACGGTGGAGTCGGCCACGGCGCTGACCGAGGTGCTGCGCGGCTGAGCGGCGGTCAGGCGAGCAGCGCGTGGCCCAGGGCGAAGACGGCGAACCCGGCGAACACGAAGCCCGCCACACGCTGCAGCAACCGGGGCCGGATCCGGCCGCGGATCTTGCGCCCGATGAGGGTCGCGAGCCCGGCCACGCAGACCAGTGCGGCGAACGAGCCGAGGCCCACCGCGAACGGCTGGGCGTAGCGGGCGGCGAGTCCCGCGGTGGCCAGCTGCGAGGCGTCGCCCCACTCGGCCGCGAAGAGCACGCCGAACGAGGTCATCGCGGACCGGGCGTAGGTGGCGGGCGCCGCGCCCATGCGTACGGCGTCGTGGGAGCCGTCCTCACCCCGCCGGAAGCCCTCCCGGAGCAGCAGCACCGCGCCGGTACCGAACAACGCGGCCACGACGAGCGAAACGATCGGGTCCGGCAGGAATGTCAGTGCACTGCCGAATGCGACCGCCACCACAGATTGCACCGCGAATGCCGCGGTGACTCCGGCGAATACCGCGGCAGCGCGGAACCGCGTGGTCAGCACGAGCGTCGCCACGAACGTCTTGTCCGGCAGTTCGACGGCTATGACCAGCGCGAACGTGGTGACGAGAGCCAGCAGTGCGGCGGACATCGATGCGGTACACCCCCTTACCTCTTCAACGGTAAAGGTGAAATCGGAGAATGCCCAGCACATAGGAATTGCGAATCGCCGGTTGAGGCGTGGTGGCGCCCATTTCAGGGGTGGACCGGAATGCTTTTTTCGCCGCGCCGAATCCTGATTTTCGGGCGGGGGACCGGATTGCGGTTCCGGTCACCGGGACCTAGGTCCCGGGCACTTCGGGACCACGGGACCTGACGATCGGCCCTGGTGGCGAGCAGGGTGGAGGTCGTGGACATCCTGGAGCTCGCGCGGTGGCAGTTCGGAATCACGACCGTCTACCACTTCCTGATGGTTCCGCTGACGATCGGGCTCTCCGTCCTCGTCGCGGGAATGCAGTCCGCGTGGGTGCGCACGGGTGATGTGCGCTACCTGAAGATGACGAAGTTCTGGGGGAAGCTGCTGCTGGTCAACTTCGCGATGGGCGTGGTGACCGGCATCGTCCAGGAGTTCCAGTTCGGCATGACGTGGAACGCCTACTCCCGGTTCGTCGGCGACGTGTTCGGTGCGCCGCTGGCGATGGAGGGCCTGGTCGCGTTCTTCGTCGAGTCGACGTTCCTCGGTCTGTGGATCTTCGGCTGGGACCGGCTGCCGAAACGCGTGCACCTCGCCTGCGCGTGGGCGTTCTCGCTGGCCACGATCGCGTCGGCGTACTTCATCCTGGCCGCGAACTCGTGGATGCAGCACCCGGTCGGTGTGGAGTTCACCGACGGCAGGCCGACGATGAACTCGATCTGGGCGGTGCTGACCAACAACACCGTGCTGGCCGCGTTCCCGCACACGATCGCGGGCGCGTTCTCGGTGGCGGCCGCGTTCCTCGTCGGGATCGCCGCGTGGCACCTGTGGCGCCGCCGCGCCGCGGCCGACGAGCACCGCGCGGTGTGGCGCTCCTCGCTCCGGCTCGGTGCGTGGGTGGGCGTGGTCGCGTTCGGCGCGCTCGTGGTCTCTGGTGACGTGCAGGGCAAGCTGATGTTCGAGCAGCAGCCGATGAAGATGGCGTCGGCGGAGGCGCTGTGCCACACGGAGGAACCGGCGAGCTTCTCGATCCTGGCGGTCGGGGACGTGACGGACGAGAACTGCGAGAGCGTCAAGACGTTCACGGTGCCCGCGCTGCTGTCGTTCCTCGCCCACGGTGATCTGACCACCGAGGTGAAGGGCGTGCAGGACCTGGTGGGCGAGTACCAGGAGCGGTACGGCACGCACTACCCGGACGACCCGGTGCTCGGCGAGCTGGCCGGCAAGCCGATCGACTACGTGCCAAACCTCCCGGTCACGTACTGGGGTTTCCGCGCCATGATCGGTTTCGGCGCCCTGTCCGCGGGCATCGGCGTGCTCGCCCTGTGGCTCACGCGGCGCGGGCGGATCCCGGAGTCCCGGTGGTTCCCCCGGCTGTCGCTGCTCGGCATCGCGCTGCCGTTCGCCGCGAACAGTGCGGGCTGGATCTTCACGGAGATGGGCAGGCAGCCGTTCGTCGTGGTGCCCAACCCGACGGGGCTGGACGGCGTGTGGATGTTCACCGCGCAGGCGGTGTCCCGGCTGTCGACCGGCGAGGTGTGGGCGTCGCTGCTCTCCCTGACCACCGTGTACCTCGCGCTCGGGGTCGTGGAGGTCTTCCTGCTGCGCAAGTACGTCCGCGGCGGCGTGGACGGCGTGCTGCCACCGAAGCGCTCCGCCACCGACGACGACTCCGACTCCACCGACGACGCGCTCGCGTTCGCCTACTGAGGAGGCCTGCGATGCCGAGCCGAATCCGCCCCAACCCAGCCCCCACCCTCACCGGGGGGCGACCCCGCTGCCAGGCTACCGGGGGCGCGGGGTTCGTGGCGTTCTTACCAGCCAGTTGTGGACAACTCGTGGACTTGTGCACAATATGGGGACAACCCGGCGCGGCGGGGGTGCGGTGATGGATCTCGCCACCGTCTGGTTCTGCGTCATCGCGGCCTTCTGGCTTGGCTACCTCTTCCTCGAGGGCTTCGACTTCGGTGTCGGCATGCTGCTGCCGGTGCTCGGCCGGGACGACACCGAACGCCGCGTCATGATCAACACGATCGGGCCGGTCTGGGACGGCAACGAGGTCTGGCTCATCGTCGCGGGCGGCGCCATGTTCGCCGCCTTCCCCGCCTGGTACGCGGGCCTGTTCTCGGGCGCCTACCTGCCGTTGCTCCTCGTGCTCCTCGCCCTCATCGGCCGCGGGGTCGCGTTCGAGTACCGAGGGAAGGTCGACTCCGAACGCTGGCGCCGCAACTGGGACCGCGTCATCGTGCTCGGCTCGTGGATCCCGTCGCTCGGCGTGGGGCTCCTCCTCGCCACCACCGTGCTCGGCCTGCCCCTCGACGCCGAGGGCAACCGCGCCGGTCCCGCGCTCGCGGCCGTCCGCTGGGACACGCTGCTCGGCGCGCTCGCCGTCGCCGGGTTCTCGCTCGTGCACGGCGCCGCGTTCCTCGCCCTGAAGACCGACGGCGACCTCCGCACGCGGGCCAGGGCGTTCGCGCTCCGCGGCCTGCCGCTCGCCCTGCTGCCCCTGCTGGTGCTGCTGCTCGTCGTCCAGTGGCGCGATGGTTCACTGTGGACGGTCGTGCCGCTGCTGCTGACCCCGGTCGCGGCGCTCGTCGCGTGGTGGCGGCTCGCCGAGGGCAGGGAGGGGCAGGCGTTCGCCGCGCTCGGTGTGGTCATCGGCGCCGCCGCACTGACCCTCTTCGGCGCCCTCTACCCCGACGTACTCCCGTCCACGGGGGACCCGGCGAACTCGCTGACCGTCGCGGAGGCCGCCTCCGGTCCGTACACCCTGACCGTCATCACCTGGGTGGCCGCGTTCGGCGCTCCGGCCGTGCTCGTGTACCAGGGCTGGACCTACTGGGTCTTCCGCAAGCGCATCAGCGTGCGCCACATCCCGGCGGTGCACGTTCCACGATGAGATTTCCCGCCCGCCTTCCCCTTTCCGCCAAGACGTCCACAGTGGACGTCGAGCGGGCGGGAAAGGGTCCGCTCGGCGCGCTGCCCGTACTCTCGCCGGTGGCGCGCCGGGCGCTGACCCACACCGGTGTGCTCGCGCTGCTCGGCGCCGCGGCCCTGGTCGCGCAGGCGTTCCTGCTCGGGTCCGTGCTCGCCGACATCGTCGCGGGGCGCACCGGCGACCTCGGCGGCCGCCTCGCCGCCCTCGCCGCGGTCGTGCTCGCCCGCGCGCTGCTCGGCTGGGCGACCCGCGTGGTGTCCGCCCGTGCCGCCGCCGGTGCCAAGGAGGAGCTGCGCGCCCGGGTCGTCGACCACGCCCTGCGGCTCGGCCCCGAGTGGATCGCCCGGCGCGGCCCCGGCCCGCTGACCGCGCTCACCACCAGGGGACTCGACGCGCTCGACGGCTACTTCACCGTCTACCTGCCCGCCCTCGTCACGGCGGCGGTCGTGCCGGTCGGTGCGGGTGCGGCCGTGCTGCTCGCGGACTGGCCGTCGGCGGTGATCGTCGCGCTCACCGTGCCGCTGCTGCCCCTGTTCGCGATCCTCGTCGGCAAGTACACGGCCGACCGCGTCGCCGGGGCCACCGACGCGGTGCACCGGCTGTCCGGCCACCTGCTCGAGCTCGTCCGTGCGCTGCCCGTGCTCACCGCCTTCCGCAGGGCCGGGGCGCAGGCCGAAGCCGTGCGTCGCGTGTCCGACCGGCACCGCCGTGCCACGCTGTCCACCCTGCGCGTCGCCTTCTCCTCGGCCTTCGTGCTCGAACTCGCCGCGACGCTGTCGGTCGCCCTGGTCGCGGTGGTGATCGGCGTCCGCCTCGTCTCCGGCGACCTCGGCCTCGCCGTCGGGCTCGGTGTGCTGATCCTCGCCCCCGAGTGCTACCAGCCGCTGCGCGCCGCGGGAGCCGCGTTCCACGCGAGTGAGGACGGGCTCGAAGCGGTACGGCGGGTGACGGACGTGCTGGCCGAGCCCGCGCCGGGCACCGGCACCACACCGCCCCGGGGGCGGGTCCTGCGCGTGGCAGGGTTGCGGGTGCGCAGGCGCGACCGGTTCGCCCCGGACGGCGAGTCCTTCACCGCCCGGCCCGGCACCACGGTCCGGCTCGACTCCCCCAGCGGGGCGGGGAAGTCGACGACGCTGGCGGTGCTCCTGGGCTTCGTCCGCCCGCACTCCGGCACCGTCACCGTCGGCGGCACCCCGCTCGGGGACCTCGACCTGGCGGCCTGGCGCCGGCAGATCGCCTGGGTCCCGCAGTCTCCCGCGTTCGCGGGCGGCACCGTCCGCGCCGAACTCGAACTGGCCGCCCCCGGCAACCCGGACCTCGCCGACGTCCTCGCCGAGGTCGGGCTCGCCGGGCTGGCCGACGAGGACGTCGCTCGCCTCTCCACCGGGCAGCGGCAGCGGCTCGCCGTCGCGCGCGCACTGCTGCGGGTCCGGGCCGGGGCCTGGCTGCTGCTCCTCGACGAACCGACCGCGCATCTCGACGCGGATGGTGCCGAGCGCGTCCTCGCCGCCGTCCGCCGCGCCGAACGAGCGGGCGCCGCCGTGGTCCTCGCCGCCCATGAACGATCCCAGGCCGCGAGTCACGAACCCGCCGCCCCGCGGACGAAGGCCGACGGTGCCGACGGCGACCACGAACCGGAGCGGGCCCGCACTGCCCTGCCGCTGCGGGAACTGCTCGGCCGCAGGTTCCTCGCGGGAGCCGCGCTCGGTGCGGCCGCCCTGCTCGCGGGTGTCGCGCTCACGGCGACCTCCGGCTGGCTCATCGCGAAGGCCGCACAGCAGCCGCCGATCCTCACCCTGACCGTGGCCGTCGTCGGGGTGCGGGCGTTCGGGCTCGCCCGCGCCGGGCTCCGCTACGCCGAGCGGCTCGTCACCCACGACGCCGCCTTCCGGATCGCCGGAGAGCTGCGGGTCCGGCTGTGGCGGGCACTCGTCCGGCTCGGTCCCGCGCACACGCTCGGCCTGCGCCGGGGCGAAGGACAGCGCCGCCTCGTCGAGGACGTCGACACCGTGCGCGACCTGCTGCCCAGGGTGCTCACCCCGCCCCTCGTGGTCGCCGCCGTCGGCGCCGGGGCCGTCGCCGTGCAGGCGATGGTCCTGCCCTCCGCCGGTCTCGCCCTCGCCGCCGCGCTCGTCCTCGGACTGTTCCTGGCGCCCTGGCTCGGCCTGCGGACCGAACGGCGGGCCACCGCCGCGCTCGCCGAGGGGAGGCGAGCGGTCTCGGCACGGGTGCTCGCGCTGTTCGACGCCGCGGCCGAACTCGTCGCGTTCGGGGCGCACGACCGCAGCCGGGCCGAGCTCGCCCAGGCCGACACCCGGCTCGCCGCGACCGCCCGCAGGCAGGCGTTCGGCGAGGGCGCCGGCGACGGGATCGCCACGCTCGTGACCGGGCTCGCGGCCGTCGGCGGCGCATGGCTCGCCGCGCGGGCGGTCGCCGACGGGACGCTCGACCCGGTGTTCGCCCCGGTGCTGGCCCTGGTGCCGCTCGCCCTCGGCGAGGTGCTCGCCCTGCTGCCCCCCGCCGTGCGGCACTGGGACACCCTCCGGCAGGCGCGCGCCCGCCTCGCCACCCCGCTGACTTCCGGGGAGCGTGCCCACCGCGCCGGTCCGTCCCCGACCGCGCACCGGCCCGGGCACCTCCGGCTGCGCGGGGTGGACGTGCGCTGGCCCGGTGCCGCCGCCCCCGTGCTCACGGGCGTCGATCTGGACGTGCCCGCCGGCAGCCACGTCGCCGTCGTCGGTGCCTCGGGAGCGGGCAAGTCGACCCTGCTGGCCCTGCTCCTCGGATTCCTGGAACCGGAACGCGGGCACGCGGACCTGCCCGGCACCGTCGCCTGGGCCCCGCAGGAGCCGCAGCTCGTCTCCACCACCGTCGCCGAGAACCTCCGCCTCGCCGACCCGCACGCCACCGACCGCCAGCTCGCCGACGCCCTCGCGCTCGCCGGGCTGCCCGACCTCGACCCGCACACACGCCTCGGCAGCGCGGGAGCGGGGCTCTCCGGCGGGCAGGCACAACGCGTCGCCCTGGCAAGAGCACTGCTCGCAGCAGAGAGCACTGCTCTCGTCCTGCTGGACGAGCCCACCGCGCACCTCGACGAGAGCACTGCTCACGCCGTGCTGGGGAACCTCCGGCGGGAGCTGGCGGGCCGGACGGTGGTCCACGTGACCCACCGTCCGGAGGAGGCCGCCGACGCCGACCTCGTCGTCCGCGTCGACGAGGGGCGGCTCATCGCGCAGGTCACAGCCGGATCGGCGGTGCGGACGGGCGGAGCGGCCTAGCCTTGGTGTTGCTCATGGAACCCACGCTCGCGGCCAGGGCCCTCTCCGCCGCCACCGAGATCACGACCATCGCGCTGTCCGGCGACGACCCGGACGCGGTGCTGGGTCTCGTCGTGCGGCACGCCGCCGAACTGGCCGCCGCCGAGCTGGGCCTGATCATGGTCCGTGCCGAGGACGGCAGGGTGTCGGTCGAGGCGGCGCACGGCGACTCCACGGCCGGGCTGCTCGGCCTGACCCTGCCCGCCGAGTCCGCCGCGGGCCAGGTCGCCGCGGGCGGGGAGCCCGTCGTCACCGCCGACGTCACCAGCGATCCGCGCACCTCCCGCTTCGTCCCGGCGGAACTGCGGAGCTTCGGCCCGTTCGCCGCGGCGCCGTTCGGCACCGGCGGGCGGCCGCTCGGCGTGCTGACCGTGTACCGGCCACGGGATGCCGAGCCGTTCTCCCAGGTCACCGTCGACCTGCTGACCGCCTTCGCCGGCCAGGCCGGGGTGGTCCTCGCCCTCGCCGAGGGCGCGAACGCCCGCCACCGGGTCACGCTGTACCAGGAGCGTGAACGCATCGCCCGCGAGCTGCACGACGTGATCGTGCAGCGCCTGTACGCGGCCGGGATGCAGCTGGACCGCGTGCGGCGCCGGATGCGCAAGCGGTTCGCGCAGGCCGACGCCGAGCGCCTCGGCGAGGCCGTCGACCAGCTCGACCAGACCATCGAGGAGATCCGGGGCACCGTCCGCGCCCTGCGGTCCCCCGACCCGGAGCCGGACACACGCGACGACGTGGCGACCGATCTCGCCGAGTCCGCCCGCTCCGAGGTGCGCATCGCCGGGGAGCTGCTCGGCTACCCGCCGACCCTCGAGCTCTCCGGCGAGCTGGCCGACATCCCCGCCGAACGAGCCGACCACGTGCGCGCCGCACTCCGCGAAGCACTATCCAATGTAGTCAGACACTCCGGGGCGAGCGAGACCAGGGTGACGCTGCAGCGGGACGCCGGTGAAGTCCGGCTCCGCGTGCGCGACAACGGCTGCGGAGTACCCCGGGACGTGGCCAAACGCGGCCTGCGGCACCTTTCCGAACGGGCCGAGGCCGCCGGTGGCACGTTCGTCGTCAACTCCTCGCCGAGCCTCGGCACCCTGGTCGCGTTCGACCTTCCGCTGGACCGCTGAGTCAGCCGGACCCGCCGCGCCGGGCCACCCATGCGGCGGCCTGCGTGCGCCGCTGCATGCCCAGCTTGCCCAGTAGCGAGGTGACGTGGTTCTTCACCGTCTTCTCGGCGAGGAAGAGCCGCTCGGCGATCTCCCGGTTGGACATGCCCTGCCCGATCAGGTCGAGGACATCACGCTCGCGTTCGCTGAGCTGTGCGAGCGCGTCGGGTTCCGCCGGGTGACGCATCTTGTTCAGCAGGCGGGCCGTCGTGACCGGATCCAGCAGCGAATGTCCCGCGGCGACCTCGCGGACGGCATGCACGACGTCCTGGCCGCGCACCTGTTTCAGCAGGTAACCCGACGCACCGGCCATGATCGCGCCCACCATGGCCTCCTCGTCGTCGAAGGCCGTCAGCACCAGGCACCGCGGCGGGTTGGGCCGCGACCGCAGTTCCCGGCACAGCGCCACGCCGTCGGCCTCGCTGTCGCCCAGCCGGACGTCCACCACGGCCACATCCGGCTCGACGTGCATCGCCACCGCGAGTGCCTCGGCGGCGCTGCTCGCCTCCGCGACCACCTCGATGTCGCTCTCGTCGCCGAGAAGTTCCCGCAGGCCCCGCCGAACCACCTCGTGGTCGTCGACGAGCAGCACCTGGATCGCCATACCCCGAGGTTACGCGCTCGCCGACGGGAAGGCGGAAACGCACCAACCCGTATCCGGCATTTCCCGTGCATTAATTTCTCGTGGTGTGAAATGCAAATTGCGTAACACCCGGCGGAGGGGTCAACGATATGGGAGGACATCCGCCGCGTGCCGACGGCGCGCGGTGCAGTTTTCCCCTGTCCTCGAAAGGTAATTCATCGTGTCTTTGTTGCGCCGCACGCTCGTGCTCGCGGCTACCTTCGCCATCGCCGGATTCACTTACGTCGGCACGGCCAGTGCCCAGGATGACTATGACTGCGGTGATTTCACGTATCAGGAAGAAGCGCAGCAGGTGTTCGACTCGGTGCCTGGCGACCCCTACCGACTGGACGCCAACGGCGATGGAGTCGCCTGCGAGGACCTGCCGTCCAAGCCGAAGCCGAAGCCGGAGCCGAAACCGCAGCCCGAGCCCGCACCGTCCACTCAGGACAACCCTGCTCCCGCGGCCACGGACACCGACAAGGACTGCCGTGACTTCGCGAGCCAGGACGAGGCTCAGGCGGTGCTCGACGCGGACCCGAGCGATCCCCACCGCATCGACGGCGACAACGACGGTATCGCGTGCGAGGCACTGCTCGATGGCGGCGAATCCGACCAGCAGGTGACCGTCTACCCGTCCGGCGGGGTGGACACGGGTGGTCGCGGGGACGGCGGCCAGGACGGCGCCGCGCTCGTCACGGTCGGCGGGATCGCGCTGGCCGGTGCCGCGCTGGTGGTCCGGCGGCGCGTGCGGGCCGGGGGCCGCGCGTGACCGGAGTTTCTGGACGGCGGCTCCGGCGGTCCCGTGCCGCCGGAGCCGCCGTCGCCGTTCTCGCCCTGCTCGCGGGCGGCTGCGCCGACCAGGTGACGCCGCCCGGCGCGGGACCGGAGCAGCCGGCGGGCACGTCCGCTCCCGCGGCCCCGGCCACGACGGAGGCCGGACCGGGGCCCGCGGCACTGCCCCGGTCGAGACCGGTCACGCTCGAGATCCCCGCGATCGGCGTGCGCACCGGCGAGATCATCGAACTGGGACTGGAACCCGACGGCGCGCTGGAAGTGCCGGAGGACGCGGTGACCACGGGCTGGTACGACCAGAGCCCCACCCCCGGCGAGGTGGGACCGTCGATCATCGCGGGGCATGTCGACTACGACCACGTGCCCGGCGTGTTCCACCGGCTGCACGAACTCCCGGTGGGCGCGGAGGTCGTCGTCCACCGCGCCGACGGCACGACCGTCCACTTCGAAGTCGACCGGGTGGAGCGGTTCCCGAAGGCGGAGTTCCCGACCGAACTCGTCTACGGCAACACCGAGGCCCCGGAACTGCGGCTGATCACCTGTGGTGGCGCGTTCGACGACTCGTCCGGCAACTACGTGGACAACGTCATCGCGTTCGCCACGATGACGGAAGCCGGGCGGTAGGGAATACCGCCCTCGGTTCCGGTGTTCGGGCGGGCATGAGCAGCGATGGCCGAGGCCGGGTCCGGGTCGAGCGGGGTGCCAAGCGGGTGCGGGTGGTGTTCGCCGGGAAGGTCGTCGCCGACACCACACGGCCGTTGCTGGTGTGGGAGGTGCCGTACTACCCGGCGTACTACGTTCCACGCGCCGACGTGGACACGAGCCTGCTCGTGCCGACCGGCGAGACGAAGCGGTCGCCGAGCCGAGGTGACGGGGTGCTGTCGACGCTGAAGGTCGGCGATCGCGAAGCCCCCGCGGCGGCGACCGAGTACCCCGACTCGCCGCTGGCCGAGCTGCGGGACCACGTCCGGTTCGACTGGGCGGCGATGGACGCCTGGTTCGAGGAGGACGAGGAGGTCTACACGCATCCGCGCAGCCCGTACACCCGGGTCGACATCCTGCCCAGCTCGCGACACGTGCGGATCGAGGTCGGCGGCGTCACCGTCGCCGAGTCGGCGCGGCCGTGGCTGCTGTTCGAGACCGGGCTGCCCACGCGCTACTACCTGCCCAAGACCGACGTGCGACTCGACCTGCTCGAACCCAGCGACACGGTGACCCACTGCCCCTACAAGGGCCGGGCCGAGTACTGGTCCGTGCGTGTCGGCGACGAGGTCCTGCCGGACCTGGTGTGGTCCTACCGCACGCCGCTGCCGGAGAGCGCCCGGATCGCCGGGCTCGTCGCGTTCGCCGACGAACGGGTGGACACCTACGTGGACGGTGTGCGGCAGGAGCGGCCGAACACCCGCTTCTAGCGCGACGGGTGTGCCTGCCAGATCCGCTGGGAGGCCGCCTCCGGATCGGCCGCCACGTCGAGCGGCACGTCCCAGATCCGGGCCAGCGCCGTGTCGGTGCGGTAGGCGGGCCAGCCGGGGTCGCCGGTGGTGGCGAACGACGTCCACGCCGTGCGCATCTCCGCCGAGAGGTACTCCGCGCCGGAAGGCGGGCTCTCGCCAAGCAACAGCAGCCCCAACGGGCTGTCGAAGATCCCGAACGTCAGCGGTAGGTCCAGCCCGTGGCAGGCGCCGAGCATCCCGCCGTACACGGGGGTCGGCCAGGTCAGCTCGGACAGGTAGGTCGTGCCGCCGGCCTCCGCGTGCGCCCGCGCGCACCACGTCGTCGGCATGCGGAAGATCGAGTCGCTGAACACCGTCGTGTAGAGCTCGGTGTCGGACGCGCCGGGGTAGGCCGCGCGGTACTCCGCCACGGCGGAGTCGGGCAGTCCCACCATGCGGACCGCCTCGGCCGGGCCGCGCCCGGACAGGTCCACGCCCATCGTGAACAGCCGGTACTCGTCGCGGTTGAACCCGCAGGCGAACTCGATGTCGCGCCCCGCTCCCTGGCGCATGGCGTGCCACGGCAGTTCCGGCAGCAGGTCGCCGTCGAGCACGGGTGAGTACGGGGTGATGCCCTCCGGGATCGACGACCCCGGTTCGGTGGCCGCCTTGCCGAGCGGCGCGTTCTGCACGCGGTGGATGGCCTCCGGCGGGATCCGGGCCAGCGCTTCGGCGGTCGCGGGCACACCGAGTTCGCCGGTGATCCGCTCGCCGATCCGGCGGGCCTCGTCCTCGGCGAAGAACCGCCCGGGAACGCTGTGCGCGATCGCGCGCCGGAACAGGCCCCGGGCCGCTCGTGCGGTGGTCAGCGTCAGCACGCCGCCCGCGCCGGCCGACTCGCCGAAGACCGTGACGTTGCCCGGATCACCGCCGAACCGCGCGATGTTCTCGTGCACCCAGCGCAGGGCGGCGAGCTGGTCGAGGAACCCCCGGTTCGCCGGGGCGTCCGAAAGCCAGCCGAAGCCCTCGTAGCCAACGCGGTAGTTGAAGGTGACCACGACGACCCCGGCCGCGGCGAGCGTGGCGCCGTCGTACATCGGTTCGGCGGCGCTGCCGAGCACGTAGGCGCCGCCGTAGATCCACACCACCACCGGCAGGCCGGAGCCACCCGGGTCGGGAGTCCACACGTTGACGCTCAGGCAGTCGGTGCTGTCACCCGGCTTCCACGCCGAGGGCATCCCCGGCATCAGCGTCGACTGCGGCGGCGGGGCGGTGAACGAGGTGGCGTCGCGCACCCCGTCCCAGCGCTCCGGCGGCGCGGGCTCCCGGAACCGGCGCTCACCGTCCAGCGGTGCGGCGTAGGGGATGCCCTTGAACACGCTGACGTCGTCGCCCGGCGTTCCGCGCACCGCGCCGTACCGGGTCTGTGCGATCAACTCCACGCGTCCATCTCATATCAGGAAAGCTGTCATCGGAGAAGGCCCGTGCTGTCACGTGAACAGGATCAGCGCACGGCAGCGGATCGCTCAGCTGACCATCCGTTCGAGAAAGTCCTGGGTCTCAGGGTCGGTGGAATACACACAGGCTCCACGCATTCCCCTTGTCAGCAGCACCTTGTATGTGTTGCGCGTCAACGCCTGGAACTCGGGTTCACTAGCGCGCCGGAGATTCGGGTCCTTGCTGAACTCCCTACGGGCAACCCATTGCTCGCCGCGGCGAACGAAGTCGGGACCGAGTATCACGCCCGCCCAGTCGTACTCGAAGCCCTGCGCGGTGTAGATGCAGCCGACCTGACCGAAGCCTCGATCGTCGGATGCCCAGTAATAGGACTCGGGAGCGTCCGGCACTCTCTTTCCCGGCTTCGCGTTCCAGGGGCGTCGCCAATCACCGATCTCCACGTCGGGGACCAGTGTCTTGCCGGTCGACGTGGCCACCGGGTCGCTCCATGGCCAGCAGTACCCGGCTGCCATCCGTGCCGTGCCACCAAGCTCTTCGGACTTGTGGAGAAGCCAGGACTCCAGCGCGGCTGGGGAACCAGCACTCGTTAGAACGAACTCGTCGTCGAGCGGGGTGGCGACATTGCTCCATCGAACAGGCGGAAGCTGGGTGAGGCCGAGCAATCGGGTCACCCACGTGTCAAAGGCGATCGATCCGCCGCAGCGGTACTGCCCTTCCAGGTGAACGACATCGACTCGGCAACCGAGCGCGCGTGCTGCTCCGGTGATCTCCGCCACGGATCCCATCTCGCCCGGCCGCACGGTCTGATTCTCATCGAGCAAGAAGACCGGAACCCAGGCCACGTCGATGAGTTCGTCGATCTGACGCCCGGCGCGTGCCCGTGCCTCTCTCGACGTGTAGCGATTCACGCTTTGCTCGCGAATACGGTGCGCTTCGTCGCAGATCAGTACCTCGATCTCCCGCTTGCCGGAGTCCATGTAGCTGTTGAAGAACTTGAAGAGGGACTTCACGCGGTTGTCTCGGTGACCGGCGATCCTGCGCATGGTGTTGGTGAACGCGCTCGAGCCAGTCGCATGGTGGACGGTTCGACCTTGCCGAGCGAGTTCTCCGAGCAGACTGAGTGCGATGACGCTCTTCCCGGAACCGGGGCCGCCGATGACGACTACGGCCGTCTGCGTTCTGGCCGCCCGTGCGCGCTCTACGGCCTGCTGCACCAGTTCGTATGCGACTTTCTGCTCATCGAGCAGAACGAACTGTTCGCGATCACGTATCTCGTTCGCCGCCAAGTTGAGCAGCGGTTTCGTTGGAGCGTGTGTGAAGTTCAGGAACTCGTCCGCTGCCCGCTGAGCGTCCGGACGGCCGGAGTCCACGTCGAGCAGGGACCGCAGGTATGTGGTCAGCTCTGCCTTGGTGTCGAGGGTGTAAAGGCGGCCGAACTGGCTCGGCCGGTATTGACGCAATGACGACACCGCATTCGACAGGGCGTTGTGCAGATAAGCGACGCCGTGCACGGTGTCCGGTCGCTCCGCGAGCGCGGGCGTCGAGTCGACAAGGTACTCACAGTACGAACGCACCTGCTCGACCGGATGAAGTACGGGCTCGGCATAGGTCGAGATGGTGACCAGTTCGGCGGCCAGTAACTCTGCTCGCGACCACTGTTTGAGTTCCACGAGGACATAGCTGGCACGCCCAGTGCGGGGGTGGATGCCGCAGAGCACGACGTCCACCCGTTTCGGGCTGTGTGGCAACTTGTGCTCGAGGAGCACTTCGACATGCCCGAGGCCGCTGTCCACCAGGTCGGCGAGCAAAACGGGGATGCTTCGGCGCCACGATTCGACCTCACTACTGCCCGTTCGGGATTCCCATTGGAACTTCGCCTGCTTCGCCAGAAGCACGTGTAGCCGGTCCGCTCTCGCCTCGGTGAGCAATTCGGCCGCACTTTGCCGGACAAGAGCCACTTGGTTCCCCCACTGGGCACACGTGTTCCACGTGCGGGTGGGGGCAGCGACGAAGTGGCTACTTCGGTGCCCGTCGGGCCGCGACCAACAAGGCTAGTGGATCAAGCCACGATCAAGGTCGCGGTACCGGAAACCGGTGTTCGTTGCGGTCGATCTTCGCGTCGGCGGCCGCCAGCAGGTCCACGCCGAGCACGTCCGCGAGCCGTAGCAGGTACAGCGTGACGTCGGCGATCTCGTCGAGCACCTCGGCCCGCAGCCCTGGCTCGTCCATCGCGGCCGCCGCCTCCTCCGGCGTGAGCCACTGGAACAGCGCGGTCAGCTCGCCCACCTCCCCGGACAACGCCATGACCAGGTTCTTCGGGGTGTGGTACGGGTTCCAGTCGCGGGCGTCGGCGAAGTCGCGCAGACGCTGGATCAGCTCGTCGAGGGTCACGGCCACTCCCTACCACGTCCCGCCGCCACTACCCGTTCGGATTACTTTCTGTACCCGCGCCGCCACGCTTGGTTTACTCGATCGCGACTGGAAGGGGTGGTATGGCCGAGTGGCGGCAGCAGGCTGCCCGGGCGGTCGAGTCCGAGCTCGGACACGTCCGGCAGACCGGGGAATGGTGTGATCTCGGCACGCTGGGGGATGCGGGCGACGGCATTCCCGCCGTCGACCTCCGCGGGCAGCGGATCGATCCGATCGATGACGTCTTCCTCGCCGGACCGGACGGTCCGCGAGCGGGGGCCTCGGTGCCCGTGCGGGCGGAGCTGGCCGACGGGGTACTGCACATCCGCGCCACCGGTCCGTGGCCGCCTGGTTGCGAGCACGTCTGGGTCCGCCGGGTGCCCGCCCGCGAGCGGCTCGACCGGTTCGCGCGCGAGCTGCGGGCGCTCGGCCCCGCCCCGCTGGCCGACCGGCTCGCCGAGGGAGCGCTCGATCCCGCGCCGGCGTGCGACGATCCCCACGAGGCCGCCTACCGTGCCTGCTTCGAGCCCGGCGTCCGCCTGGTGTGGGGGCCGCCCGGCACCGGCAAGTCCCGGCTGGTCGCCGAGGCCGCAGCCGAGCTCACCCGCGCGGGGAAGCGGGTGCTCGTCGTCCGCGCCGACCAGCGCGAGGTCGGCTGGACCGACGAGGACCCGGAGCGCGCGGCCATCCAGCGCAACCTCGTCGAGCTGGCCGAGGCGGAAGCCGAGCTCGCCGACCTGACCGAGAAGCTCAGAGGTTACGACCACACGGCCTTTCTCGCCGCGGGCCGCCGCATCGAGGGCACCGACCGGGCCGAGGAACTGGCGACCGAGTTCACCGAGGTGCGAAGACGGCACGAGGTGGCTGCCGCACTGCTCACCGAGGCACAGGGTCGCCTGCGTGCGGCGCGGGACGCCTGGGACGACTCCGAATCCGCGCGGCGCGACCTCGCCGAGGCGACGGTCCTCTCCGAACGGCTCGCCGTCCTGGAGACCCGCGTCGCCGAACTCGTCGACCGGCTCGACGGCAGGCGTCGTTACCGCGGCAGGCGGGCCGACCGCAAGGCCCTCCGCTCGGCGCAGACCGAGCGCGCCGACCTGCTGTCGGCCGTCACGGAACTCCGGGAACGCGCCCACCCGTGCACCGACGAGGACCTCCAGCGCCTCGCCACCGATCTCTCGGCCGCCCACGAGGCGCTGGACGCCGCCGCGAGCCAGGAGGCCGATGCCCACCTCGAGCTCGAACGCCTGCGCGGCACGATCGCCCGCCTCCGCTCCGCCGGCGTCGCCACCGACCAGGACCGGCGGTTCCACGCCGAATGCGTGCGGCGCGATCTGCCCGGTCTGCACGCCCTCCGCGAGCGGCTGCGCAACGAGGGGCCCGACCGGGCCGCGCTGCGGGGCAGGCTCACCGAACGCCTGTGGTGGCTCAGTGAGCGGGCATGCCGGAGCAGGAACGAGGCCGAGGCCGCCGCGTGGGACACCGCGGACCTCGTCACCACCACCCTCGCCAGGCCCATCCCGGCGACCCGCTCGTTCGACGTGGTGCTCGTCGACGACGCTGGTTCGGCCCGCCTCGCCGATGTCCTGCTCGCCGTCGCGCGGGCCCGCGAGACGGCCGTCGTCTTCGGCGACTTCCGCAGGCCAGGACCCCGAGTGCGGCCCGCCGCGCTGAAGACCGTCCCCGAGGTGCGCGACTGGCTGCTCACCACCCCGTTCGGTCGCTGCGGCATCCGCGGACCCGCCGAAGCCGAACAGCACCCCGGCTGCGTGGTGCTGACCCGCCAGTACCGGTTCGGCCCGACGGTCACCGCGCTCGCCAACAGCACCGGCTACCACGTGCTCGAGGACGGGGAGGCCCGCGACACCGAGGTCGTGCTGCTGGACACGGCGGGCGCCACGCCCGACCGGGCCTGCCTCGCCCGTTTCGCCGAGCGGGAGGCCCACCTCGCCGTCGTTGCCCCGCACCAGGCGGGCGCGAGAGCGTGGCTCGGCGTTCTGCGCGACCGGCTCACCGTCGCCGTCGGCACCGCGCGCACCCTGCCCGGCCACGAGTACGACACCGTCCTGCTCGACCTCACCGAGGACGACTGGCGGGACCGGGTGCGGTCGTTCGCCTCCGCGGTCACGCGGGCCCGGCGCAGGCTGTTCCTGCTCGCCGACCTGGAGTCGGTGCGCACCGCGCCGATCGGCACCCCGCTCGGCGCCGTCAACGCCCTCCGGTTGCAGGGCTCGATCGCCGTGCGCCGGCTCGACAGCCTGCCCATTCCGGCTCCCCGTCGGCCACAGTCCGCTACCGATCGGCCCGTTCCGGTGACCCCCAATGGCACTATGAGCGGGTGACCCGCCAATCGGACCTGCGCGCGTTCCTCCGTTCGCTCGACGTGGACACGCTGGCCGACCTGCTGTGCGAGCAGGCCGAGCGTGACCCGGAGCTGCGTAAACGCCTCCTGGCGCAGGCGGACGGCGCCGAAGGCGGTGAGCTGGCGCAGGTCAGCGACCTGCTCGACTCCGCCGTGCGGACGGCGGAGTCCGTGCAGATCGCGTCGGTGCTCGACACCCTGCAGCGGCTCCTCGACGCCGGGACCCGGGCCGACGTGGCACCGCTGGCGCGGCGCGCGGTCGACAAGATCACCAAGGCGCTGGAGGACCTGGACGACCCGTCGGGCGTGGTCGGCGACCAGCTCGACCGCGCGGTGTCGCTGTACGCGCGCGCCTGTGCCGCGCATCCACCGGATCCGGAGGAGCTGGCGGGCTGGATCCTCCGCGTCGAGTTCGAGGGCAGCGGCCGTCCGCAGCTCTCCCTCGCCGAGTTCGCCACCCCGCTCGGGGAGCGCGGGCTCGCCAAAATCAAGTCCACTGTGGAACGTGTACTGGCCGAGCGCGGGGCCGGGGCGGAGCCGCGCAGGCAGCTCGCCCGGCGGCTGAACCAGGAACTGGCCGAGGTCACCGGAGATGTCGACGCCGTCGTGCGGATGCTCTCCGAGCAGCTGCCCCGGCTCGACGTGAGCCTCAAGATCGTGCGCGTGCTGCGTGCGGCGGGCAGGCACGCGGAGGCGATCGCGCACGCGGCGAAGGCCCTCGGCAACGACAACGGTGCGCGGCGGGGACCGGTGGTCGACGCCCTCGAACGGGCGCGCTCGCCGGAACCCGCCGAGGCCGTCCGCCTGCTGCTGGAGCAGGACCGCCCCGGCGAGGCCTGGGAGGCCGCCGCCGGACATCCGCCCTCGGCCGTCATCGGCATCTACCGGCAGCACATCGAGCGGCTGATCGAGACGAGGGACGCCGAGCGCTACGCCCAGGCCGCGAAACAGCTGCGCCGCCTGCGCACGCTGCACCGGAAGGCGGGCACCCCCGACGAGTTCACCGCCTACGTCGCGGAGCTCGTGGAGACCCACAAACGCAAGACCAGGCTGCTCGCGGAGCTTCGCAACGCGCGCATCGCGCTGCCGAGGACCGCCCGTTCGGCGGCGGCGACCCGGCGATGAAAACATGAGCGCATGAGCCCGCAGAGCCGTTCCCGCAAGAAGAAGACCGCGACCGGTGCCGCCGAACCCCAGGGCCCGAGCGGATTCTGCAAGGAGATCCTGCGGGACATCGCCGCGCTCGGTTCCGAACCCGACCCGCTGGAGGTCGAGGTGCTCGTCTCCGGCGTGCTCGGCGAACTGTGGGATCTGTCCGAAGGGGACGAGATCACCGAGGACCTGCTGGCCTACGCCGGGAAGAAGGTGGGCCCCGCATCCGGACTGTTCCTCGCCGCGGTCGCCGAGCTGGCCTCGTCGTTCGCGCTGCGCGACAAGGCCGCGGCCGCACTGCGCGGGCTCGTCGCGCGTGGCCTTCCCGACCCGGGACAGGCGACCGCTCTTGGCGCCGTGACGCCGGGCGAGTGCTGGTCGGCGGGCGACGTCTACGGGGACCGCAGCACGGTCCTGTGCACGTTCGGGTACGGCGACCAGCAGCATGGTGTGCTGGCGATGGTCGACCACACGCTGCCCGGTGGTGTGGTGCCGGACGTCTCCGTCGTGCTGAACCCCGGTGAGCTCGCCGACGAGATGCGCCGCCAGGCGGCCGAGTATCCCGGCTCGGTGGTCTTCGAGCCGGTCGAACCGGCGACCGCCCGCGGGCTCGTGGAGAACGGCATCCTGACCCAGGACTCGCTCACCGAGCCCGAGGTCACCGACGACTTCGTGCGGTTCCGCGCCGTCGCGCTGGCCCGTTGCCGCACGCTCCCCGAACCGGCGGCGGAACCCGAGCGGGCCGAGGTCCTGCCCGACGGGGAGGCCGTGGCGGACGAGTTCCTACGGGCGGCCGACGACGTGCCGGACACCCCGGAGACCCGGCAGTACGTGCGGCAGCTCGTCGACTTCGGCGTGCGGTGCGAGCCGCACCGGCCGTTGCGGGTCAGCCCGGAGAAGCTGGCCACCTTCGTCGAGGACTGGCTGGTCGGCGAGGGCGAACCGGAGGAGACCACACCCGAGGGCGATCGGGAGCTGTGCTCGGTGCTGCTCGCCTGGGCGCGCTGGCGCGGCGCGGCGCAGGGTCTGCCGGACGTGGCCGTCACCGAACTCGTGGAGACGGTCGAGGACTGTTTCGACGGCTCGCCCGCGCTCTACAGCTACCTCGAGGACGTTCCGGAGGACCTCGGCGAGGAGGAGGTCCAGGAGATCCTGGACCGGCGCATGTTCGCCGTGCCCACGACGTTCACCGAGGTCGGCGACGAGGACGTGGCGCTCGACCCGCACGATCCAGAGCAGCTGCGGCTCCTCGTCGTCGGGGAACATCCCGAGTATCACGATGTGCTCGACGACGAGGGGCCGGACGGCGCCGAGATCCGGGAGTTCCTCGGGCTGAAGGCCACGGTCGTCGAGCAGCTGTGGCAGGGCGAACCCGCGAGTGTGTGGGATGCGGCCCGGAGGCTGCGCGACCGCGGCGTCGACCGCGACGAGGTGCTCGCCGAACTGACGAGGACGCTCGCCGCCCAGCTGCGGCCCACGCCGGACGACGAGCTGAGCTACGATCCGGGCGACTACGAGAAGGCCCTCGCCGCGCTGCGCTGAACCCGTTTGAAGCCGGGTTCCGCCGCCGATGGACCCGCCAGGTGTCCGATACGTTCCGGCCGGGTAGTCGCTCCTCAGGTCGCCGCTGTGCCCGGGCGGCGCGGTGGTGGCTCAGGTCCCCAGGTTTGAGCACACGAGACCTGGGGGCCGCCGCTGTTCGGGGCGGTCACGCGAGAGGTGTGGGCCGCTCCGGGACGTCGGCGGTCTTCTTCGACCGGCGGCCACGGGTGTCGTCGAAGTCGAGGACGAAAGCGCCGAACGCCATCGCGAGCAGTACCGCGATACCGAGCATGGCCCCGATCCACGTCAGGATTGCCGAGAGCATCGGTGGGCCTCCCCCCAGGTCAGGGCGTGATTCCTACTGACAAGGGTCACGGTGCGGGGCCACTTCTGGTATCGGCCATCCGGTTACTGCTGCGGGCGCTGGATCGGCCGTTCGGCTGAGGACCGGCCTCGAAGGGTCAACGCCAGTCGTCCGTGTGGGCCACCACAGCGTTCACCACGGCGGGACCGTCGAGCAACACCGGGTCGTTGTGCCCGGCACCCGGTACCTCGACGATTCGTGCCCCCGCCGCCCGCGCGACCGCCCGGCTCTGCTCCGGCGGGACGATCGAGTCGGCCGCACCGTAGACGACCGTGACCGGTGCGCGGACCTCGGACACCCGCTCCCGCACTGGGAACGTGTCGAGCAGAAGCAGCCGCACCGGCAGGAACGGGTAGTGCTCACGGCCGACGGCGGCCAGGTCGGTGAACGGCGACCGCAGCACCAGCGCCGCGGGCGGATGCTCGACCGCGAGCTCCGTCACCACCGCGGCGCCCAGGCTCTCGCCGAAGTACAGCAGCCGCTCCGCGGGCACCCCGGCCTGCCGCACCAGGTAGTCACGGGCCGCCCGGACGTCCAGCGCGAGCCCTTCCTCGGTCGGCTTGCCCGGGTTGCCGCCGTAGCCGCGGTAGTCGAGCAGCAGCACCGCCAGGCCGCGAGCGGTGATCTCCTTCGCGAGCGGCGCTCGCATCGAGCGGTCGCCACCATTGCCGGGCGCGACGAGCACCGCGCCCCTGGCGGGACCGGTGCCGCCGGTGCCGCCTGCGGAGGCGGCGGGGAAGTACCAGGCGCCGAGCCGCAGCCCGTCGGTGGTGGTCAGGGTGACGTCCCGGCCTCCGGGCAGCACCTCGGCCGCGCTCGGGAGCGGGTCGTTGGTCGGCAGGTAGATGAGCTTGCGCTGGAAGGCGAAGGCGGCCGCGAACACCACGGCCACGATCGTGACCGCCACCGCGGCCCACAGCAACAGTCGCCGCCACCGCCGCTCCGGCCGCGAGTCCCTCGCTGAGGCTCGCGAGTCCCCCGCTCCGAACCGCGAGGTCTGCATCCGGGCACGATAGCGCCCGCGTGCGGGAGTCCAGTACCTACAGCTTGCGCAGGCGGACCCGGTTGATGGCGTGGTCGGCGTCCTTGCGCAGCACCAGGGTCGCCCTGGGGCGCGTGGGCCGGATGTTCTGGATGAGGTTCGGCTCGTTGATCGTCCGCCACAGGTGGCGGGCCTCCTCGCGAGCCTCGTCGTCGGGCAGGCCCGCGAAGTGGTGGAAGTGCGAGGCCGGGTCCGCGAACGCGGTGTGCCGGAGTTTGAGGAACCGCTCGATGTACCAGTCCTCGATGTCGGCGGTGTGGGCGTCGACGTAGATCGAGAAGTCGAACAGGTCGGACACCGTCAGCCGGGGGCCGGGCTGCAGGACGTTGAGGCCCTCGACGATCAGGATGTCCGGCCGCCGCACCACCTGCTCCTCGCCGGGGAGGATGTCGTAGGCGAGGTGCGAGTAGACCGGCGCGCTGACCTCTTCGGCGCCGGACTTCACCTCGGTGACGAACCGCAACAGAGCCCTCCGGTCGTAGCTCTCCGGGAAGCCCTTGCGGTGCATGATGCCCCGGCGGATGAGCTCCGCGCGCGGGTACAGGAAGCCATCCGTGGTCACCAGGTCCACCCGTGGGTGGTCAGGCCAGCGGGCGAGCAGGGTGCGCAGGATGCGGGCCGTGGTCGACTTGCCGACCGCGACGCTGCCCGCGATCCCGATCACGAACGGGACCTTCGTGCCGCGGGTGTCCTCGCCGAGGAACGTGGTGGTCGCCTCGTACAGCCGCTGCCTGGCCGCCACCTGCAGGTTGATCAGCCGGGACAGCGGCAGGTAGACCTCGGCGACCTCGGTCAGGTCGATCTGCTCGCCGAGCCCTCTCAGCCGGGACAGCTCCTCGGCCGTCAATGGCAGCGGTGTCGAGCGACGCAGCTCACGCCACTGGTCGCGCTGCAACTCGACGTAGGGGCTCAGCTCACGGACCCGTGGCATTCGCTCACTCCTCGCCCGTCGATGGGCCGGTGCCGGACACCTGCGCAACGCCCGTACTCCCGCGTAACGCGGACTCAACGGTAGGCCTTACCCACGGCGAACGCGCTGTGACGTTCTACACCCCTGACGTCGCCGTGCTGGCTTTCCCCGAATCCGACATCGCTTCGCTGAGGACCCGACGACATGGGCTCAGGGTCTGGAACGCAAGGCCGCGCGTTACGGAGAGCTGCAGGACAAGCTGGCCCGCACCTCGGCGACCGCCCAGTCACCTGATGGTGCGGTGCGGGTCACGGTCGACTCGACCGGTGTACCCACCGAGTAGCGGGTGGCCGAGGAGCTGAACCGGGCGGCGACGATCCCGGCGATCGGAGGCCGGTGATGTCGCTGATCGGGGACGACCCCTCGACGGACAATGTGCTGGTCGACGACAAGACCGACGCCACAAGCCTGTATGACTCGCTCAGCAGTGGCACCAGCGCCGCCGCCGGGCTCGCGCTCGTGGCGAGCGGTCTCAATCCGGCGATGCTCGCGGTGACCGTGCCGCTCGGCGCCGCAACCGGGCAGTTCGACAACATGGGCGGCGCAACCGAGCTCGCCCAAGGCACAACCGTCTCCACGGTGATCGATGCGACCAACCAGATCAAGGACGGTGACTGGGCGTCGGCGGTGACCAGCGGGAGCGCCGTCGCGGCGGACGTGGTCGGCGCGGTCGCCGATCCCATCGCGGCCGTCGCGGGGCCACCCCCTGCGCCAGCACGAACGCGCCGGACAGCAGCGGCCGGGCGTGCGCCCACCGGCGCTGGAACTCCGCCCGCCACGACGGATGGGTGGTGAAGGGAAGAAGGCGAGAACGCACGGTGCGGCACGTTATCGCCTCACCGGCCGGCGAAGACCTCGTCCCACGCGGCCGCGACCTGGCGGGCGCAGGTCTCGGGGGCGACCCCGCCCACCCCGGTGCCGAGGCCGGGCATCGCGATCGTGTCGACCGCCGCCCGCACGTCGCCGCCGCTTTCCAGCCTGCCGTCGCGCCACAGCAGGAACACCGCTCGCGCGGCGAGGTAAGGGTGCACGGTGTCGGCGGGCAGCTGCTCCCCGGGCTCGCGCACGGTCGGCGCGCTGATCAGCCACTCCGGCTTGGGCTCCCCGGTCGGCACGACGACCGCCTCTCCGATGGGCACCTCGCCCCCGTGGTAGGCGAGCACCGCGCTGCGGACCTGCTGCTCGACCCCGGGAAACGCCCTGGCGTACACGGCGTCGATCCCGCCGCGCATCCAGCCGAACGAGTTCGCGGGGCTCACCACGGCGTCCGCGGCGATGTCGAGCACGGAACCGCGGTGCACACGGACCCGTCCCGAAACGGCTTCCGGCACGGCCAGCCAGGCTTCGGCGAGCGGCTCGTCGAGGGCGCACAACACCAGTTCGGGCGTTTCCGCCCAGCCCGGTTCCGTCGAGTCATGGCGCCTGAGGTGTGTGCCTGATTCGGCCGTCACGTCTACAGCATCGCAAAAAATGCGGGCGGGGGTAACCGGGCCGCCTACCGGCTATGCGGGTGACACTGCTCTCACCGTAGCCTGGCACCGTGCCACGGATCGCGTATTTCGGGCCGCAGGGAACCTTCACCGAGCAGGCGGCCCGCCGCCTGGCTCCCGGCCACGAGCTGACGCCGGCGGAGACGATCTCCGCGGCGCTCGCGGCCGTCCGCAAGGGGGAGGCCGACGCCGCCTGCGTGCCGGTCGAGAACTCGGTGGAAGGCGCCGTCGCCGCCACCCTCGACGGGCTCGCCGAGGAGGACCCGCTGGTGGCGGTCGCCGAGGAGCTGCTTCCGGTGCACTTCACCGTGCTCGTCCGGGAGGAGAACGCGCCGGTGCGGACCGTCGCGAGTCACCCGCACGCGCTCGCGCAGGTGCGGCACTGGATCGAGCGGAACCTACCGGGGGCGCAGACCGTGGCCGCGTCGTCGACGGCCGCGGCGGCGGTGGCCGTCCAGCGCGGCGAGTACGACGCCGCCGTCACCGCGCCGGTCGCCGTCGAGCACTACCCGCTGCCCGTGCTGGCCACCGGCGTGGCCGACGTACCCGACGCGCGCACGCGCTTCCTCCTGGTCCAGCCCCCCGGACCGCTGCCGGCACCCACCGGCGCCGACCGCACGTCGATCGTGGCCGCCGCCGAGAACCGCACCGGCGCGCTCGCCGAACTGCTCACCGAGCTGGCCTTCCGCGGCATCAACCTGACGCGGCTCGACGCGCGGCCCATCAAGGGCAACTTCGGGCTGTACCGCTTCTTCATCGACTTCGAGGGGCATCTCACCGAACCCCGGATCGGGGACGCCGTCGCCGCGCTGCGCCGCCGCTGCAACAACGTGCGCTTCCTCGGTTCCCACCCGCGGGCGGACGGCGTCGCCCCGACAATCGCGCCTTCCGCGGCCAACGAGGACTTCACGGGGGCCGCCGACTGGGTGGCCGCCGTGCGGCGCGGGGAGACGGCATGAGGCTCTACCTGGTGCGGCACGCGCAGAGCACCGCGAACGTGCGGAAGATCCTCAACACCGCGCTGCCCGGCCCGCCGCTCACGGACCTCGGGCACGAGCAGGCGCGAGCGCTGGCCGACCAGCTCTCCGCGGAGCCGGTCGCCGCCGTCTACGCGTCCCGTGCCGTCCGCGCGCAGCAGACCGCCGCGCCGCTGGCCGAGGCCTTCGCCCACGAGGTCCAGGTGATCGACGGCATCCACGAGGTGCACGTCGGCGACCTCGAGGACCGTGGCGACCGCGAGGCCATCGACACCTACCTGGAGACCGTCCGGCCGTGGACGCGCGGCGAGCTGCACGTGTCGATGCCGGGCGGGGAGAGCGGTCACCAGGTCCGTGACCGGTACCTCACCGCGATCAACGACCTGCGCGCCAAGCACGCCGACGTCGATCCCGACGGTGTGGTCGTGGTGGTCAGCCACGGCGGCGTCATCCGGCTCGGCGCCGAATGGCTCTCCGTCAACATCCGCCCCGAGGTCGCCGACAAGGGACTGCTGCCCAACACCGGCGTCGTGCGGCTCGAGACGCACGGCGAGGCGTGGCGGTGCGTCGACTGGGCCGGGCTCGCGATGTGAGGTCGGCGTTCGCTCTCTGGTGATTCACTCACGGGTGAAGGGGGCAACCGGGTGTGTGTTTGACCCGTCCTTCTGGGTAGTCACCAGGACAGGGAGGGCGAGTGATGACCGTGACGACCACCGTGCGCGGAAGAACCCCCTACGCGGCGCTGGCCGCGGCCGGGGCGGTGCTGACCCTGGCGCTCGCCGGCTGCGGCCAGGGCACGCAGAACCAGCAGGCGGACGAGGCAGCGGCGACCTCGGCACCCACCACGACATCCACCTCGGCGGCCGCGCCGGCCACGACCACGGCCGACAGGGCCACCGGCAGCACGCCCGTGGGCGGCGGGCAGCCGGCGCTGTGCCAGACCACGCAACTGGACATCACGCTCGGTCAGGGCGACGGCGGTGGCGCCGCGGGTACCTACTACAAGCCGCTGCGCTTCACCAATTCGGGCGAAGGGCCGTGCCGGATCCAGGGCTACCCCGGCGTGTCCTACGTCGCGGGCGATGACGGTCACCAGGTCGGCCCCGCCGCGCGCCGCGTGGGGGAGGACGGGCCGACGCTGACCCTGCGGCCCGGCCAGACCGCGCACGCGGTGGTCGGGTTCGTGCAGGTCCGCAACTACGATCCGGCCGAGTGCCGGCCGACCCAGGTCCGTGGCCTGCGGGTGTACCCGCCGCAGGAGACCGAGGCCGCGTTCGTCGAGGCGCCGGGGACCGGGTGCGCCAGTGCGGACATCCCCGGTGACCAGCTGACGGTCCGGACGGTCCGGTCGGGCGCGGGAGGCTGACCCGCTCCGGTCACCGGCCGGGTTCGGCCGGTGAGTCCTCCGTGCCCGCGGTCTCCAGCTCCGTGCGGAAGCCCCACAGCAGCACCAGCGCCACGACGGCCAGCAGCACCTGCGCCGCACCGGACACCACGAACGTCGCGCTCGGGCTGCCGAGCACATCGGTGAGCACACCGCCGAGCAGCGCGCCGACCGGGATCGCCCCCCACACCACCGTGCGCCACACCCCCAGCACCCGGCCGAGCAGCTCGCCGGGGACGAGGGTGTGGCGCGCGGTGGCGAGGATGACATTGATGGTCACCACGGCCGCCGCGAACACGCCGAACGCCACGGCGGCCAGCACCGGCTGCCGGACGAGGCCCATCACGGCGAACGCCAGCCCGGCGACGGCGAGCCCGCCGGTGAGCACCGCGTACTTGCGGAGCCGCCGCAGCAGGCGCGACGCCGTGGCCGCCCCGGCGAGCCCGCCGATCCCGCCGACGAACGCGAACACGCCGAACGCGGCGGGGTCGAGCCCGAGGTCCTCGAGCGCGTAGAGCACCAGCTGGGCCTGGGCGAGCTCGCTGGTGAGGCCGACGAGACCGGCGATGACGACCAGGCGCGGCAGCAGCGAGCTGCGCCGCAGGAAGCGCAGGCCGTCGGCCAGTTCCGTGCGCAGCGTCGTCTGCCGCTGCTCGTCCCGGCGCGGGCGGTAGCTGCCCGCGAGCCCCACGAGCAGCGCCGCCGACAGCGCGAACGCCGCCGAGTTCAGCAGGAAGGGGAACGCGGCGAACACCGCGAACGTCAGGCTGCCGACCGGGCCGCCGAGGAACGTCTGCCCGACGATCTCCGTGGCCTGGAGCTTGCTGTTGGCCCCCGCGAGGCCCTCCCGGGGCACGACCGAGGGGATCAGCACGTTGGCGGCGCTGTCCGCCATCGTCTCAGCGGCGCCGATCAGCAGCGCGGCCGCGTAGATCAGCCAGATGTTCGGGGTGCCGAACAGCACCAGCACGCCCAGCCCCCCGACGACGGCCGCCCGGACCAGGTTGGCCACGAGGATGGCGGTCCTGCGGTCGATCCGGTCCAGCAGCGCGCCCGCCACCAGCGCGAACAGCAGCCACGGCAGGAACTGCGCGGCGGACAGGCCCGCGATCAGCACGGGGTCGCGCGTGACCTGCGCGGCCAGCAGCGGGAACGCGACCTTGCCGATGCCGTCGCCGAGGTTCGACAGGGTGCTCGAGGAGAGCAGCCAGTTCAGACGGTGGTCGGCGGTGCGATGCATCTCGTTCAACGTACGGTGCCGGAGATCGCCGGGCTCGCACTACCGGGAAAGGCGCTACCTTCGTCGTCACCGTGGTGGCGCAGTCGCGGTACCCGAGGTACTCCGCGGCGGCCCGATCAGGGCCGGAAACCCGTCGCCGTCTCGCAGAAGGTCCACAGCCGGTCGCGTTGCGCGGGCGTCTCCCGGGTCGTGGGCAGGTAGTGTTCCGGCCGCGGCGTCCGGTCGTGCCAGAACTGGCCACCCGTCCGGCCGCCCTGCCGGGACGCGGCGAGCCACACCGCGGTGTCCGCGCCCTGCTCCGGCGTCCGCAGCAGCGGCCCCATGGCCCGGTCGAACCCCGGCAGCGACGAGGCCAGCCCCGGCGTCGCCGCCCAGCCGGGGTGCGTGCTGTGCACGACGATGCCCTCGTCGCGGAGCCTGCGCGCCCACATCCGGGCCAGCACCACCTGCATCCGCTTGGTCCGCGCGTAGGCGGCCGGTCCGCGGTACTCGCCCGAGCGGTACTCCGGGTCGTCGTCGTACAGCCGCTGGGCGTACATCCCGCCGGACGACAGGAAGATCACCCGGCCGGTGTCCTTGGCCTCCCGCAGCGCGGGGACGAGCAGCCCGGTCAGCAGGAACGGCCCCAGCACGTGCGTGGCGAGGGTGATCTCGTGCCCCTCGGGGCTCTCCGTGCGCCGCTCCGGCAGCACACCCGCGTTGTGGACGAGGACGTCGAGCGTGCCGTGCCGGTCGAGGAACTCGTCGCTGAACCGCCGCACGTCGGCGAGCGAGGCCACGTCGAGCTCGTTGACCTGGAAGTCGGCGCCGGGCACCCGCGCCTCCAGCTCCTCCCTGGCCGTGTTGCCGCGCGCGAGGTCGCGGACCGCGAGGTGCACCGTGGCGCCGAGGTCGGCGAGGCCGTGCGAGATCGCCTTGCCGATGCCGGAGTTCGCGCCCGTGACGATCGCGCGCCGCCCGGTCAGCGAGCCGGGCGGGAGGGGTTGCCACCGCCGTTCCCTGAGCCGGAAACCCAGCTTGCTGTACCCGGGGAGGACGGTCCGATCGGCCACGGTGTCCAGTGCCTGCCACAAGCGGTTCACGCCTCAACCGTGCCATGTGACCGGCGACTTCGCAGGTCACGACCGTGCCGCCGGAGCCGCGTCAGGCCCAGCCGAGCTCGTGCAGGCGGGCGTCGTCGATGCCGAAGTGGTGGGCGATCTCGTGCACCACGGTGATCAGCACCTCCTCCACCACGTCGTCCTCCGTGTCGCAGATCGCCAGGATCGGCTCGCGGTAGATGGAGATCCGGTCGGGCAGCACCCCGCCGTAGTCGTGGCTGCGTTCGGTGAGCGCGATGCCGTGGTAGAGCCCGAGGATGTCCGGCTCCTCCTCGTTGCGGTCCTCCACCAGGACCACGACGTTGTCCATCGCCTCGGCGAACTCGGGTGGGACCTGGTCGAGGGCGTCGGACACCAGTTCCTCGAAGCGTTGCCGCGTCATCTCCACCGGCATGATCAGCCGTCGTCTCCCTGGTCGCTCTCGCCCGCCGTTTCCGGGCCGGCGGGTTGCCCGCTCCGGGCGGGCTGCTCACCGTCCGCGGGCTGCCCGCCCTCGGCTGGTCTGTCCCCCTCCGGGGGCTTCGCGGTCGTCGTGGATTCCGTCGTGGGTTTCGGCTTGGGCTTGGGCTTGGCGACGCTGCCGGTGACCGGCGCCAGCCCGCTGTTGTCCTTCAGCTTGGCCGCCACCTTGCAGTTGACCAGCGTCGAACCCGCGTTCCAGCTCGGTTTCTCGCGAACGTCCCAGCTCAGGATCAGCCCCTGCTTCGCGAGGTTCTTGCCGCCGGTGTACTTGTCCGCCACGGCGGAGCACTGCTTGTCGAGCCAGGCGTGCTGGTCGTCCGGGGAGGGGAACTTCGGGAACTTCTTCTTGAGGTCGAGCAGCCCGATGATCTCGTAGGAGTGTTCCTGCGCACAGTCCACCGGGTCGCCCACCGTCTTGCCGTCGAGGCCGAGGCAGGTGCCGACCTCCCACACGTTGGACTGGTTGATCTCCGCCGCGGGCGCGGTCAGCGGCTGCAGCGCACCACCGGGCGCGGCCCACTGCAGGCCGCAGCGCATCTTCCGGTCGCCGTCGGCCCACTGCTCGTCGTCCGGGTGCAGCACGCCGACCGTCAGCTTGCCGAGCGGGTCGAGCGGCTTGTCCAGGTATGACTCGGCGACCTCGACGCAGCGTTCCTCCGTCAGCTCGCGCCACTGGTCGACGGTCGGCCTCGGCGCGCCGGGCGGGAACCGGTCCGAGAGATCGACGATGCCGGTCACCTCGAAAAAGTGTTCCTTCTCGCACGAGACCTTGCGAGCGTCCTCGGCGCCGGCCTGCGTCCAGGTGACGCAGCTGCCCGGAGGCGACTGGAAGGCCTCCTCCCTGGCCGCGAGCCGCTCCTGCTGCTCGGGCGGGATACCGCCGCCGAAGACCGTGCCGCGGACGTCGGCCGAGAACACCCAGTTGACCGAGAGGGCGATCAGGGCGCCAACGAACACACCGACCATCAGCACGCGCGTACGCAGCGTCTGTCTGGCCGGTGGGAACCGGGAGGCGCGATCGGGCATCGATTCCATGATGCCTGCCCTCTTCCACTGCTGCCGCAGCTAGTGTGGTGCGCAGCGCAGGCCTGGCATACGGAGTTGCTCGAATGACCGAAGAGAACCCCCCGGCGGGGGACCAGCCACGCACGCCGGGGTCCATGCGGTACCAGGATCCGGCGAACACGACTCCCCGGGAGCCGAGTCTGGCCGAACAGCGGGCCAGGCGCCAGGCCATCGCCGACGAGCAGCGCCGCCGCGCCGAAGAGGAGGAGGCCGCCCGGGTCGCCGAGCGCAAGGCCGAGACCCGGCGCAAGGTGCTGATCGGCAGCGGGGTGACCGTCGGTCTCGTCGGGCTCGTCGCGGGCTGGTACGTCGTCGCGCAGCCGGAGGACGTGACGGCGGTCTGCACCGACGACGACGGCGTCGTGCGGGAGGACCAGTACTGCGACGAGGACTACGTGACCACCCACGGCGGCTACGTCGGTGGCGGTTTCCTGTTCATGCCGTTGCCGGGTGGCGGCTACCAGCAGTACCGGTACAACTACGGCGGCACCGGCACCGTCGGCCAGCCCGTGTCCGGTGGCAGCTACACCAAGCCGGCGAACGCGAAGATCACCACCAGGTCCGGGTCGGTCGTGCAGCGCGGCGGCCTCGGCATCAGCGGCGGCAGCTTCGGCAAGGGCGGCGGTTCCTGACGGTGCACCGGGAGACCAGGACCCCGCGGCCGGACTGGCGGCGGATCGTCGAGGAACAGGGCCTCGTGTTCGGCACCCCCGCCCGCTACGGCTCCGGTGCGCACCGCCCGTACTGGGACGAGTCGGTGCACTACGTGCTGTCGATGGACGAGGTGCTCTCGCTGGAGGCCGACGTCGAACTGCTGCACTCGATGTGCCTGGAGGCGGTCGACCACGTCGTCGTCGCCGACCGGTACGCCGAGTTCGGGCTGCCCGAGTGGGTGTGGCCGCACGTCGCGGAGTCGTGGAAGCGCAGGGACCCGCACGTCTACGGGCGGTTCGACCTGCGCTACGACGGCCGGGGTCCGGCGAAGCTGCTGGAGTACAACGCCGACACCCCGACCTCGCTGCTGGAGGCGGCGATCATCCAGTGGTACTGGAAGACCGACGTCTTCCCCGGCGACGACCAGTGGAACTCGCTGCACGAGCGGCTGGTGGAGCGCTGGCGCGAGGTCGCGGGGGCGCTCCCGTCCGGTGAGGTGCACTTCACGTGGTCCAGCGCCGACCCGACCGGCGAGGACCACCTGACCACCACCTACCTGCAGGAGACCGCGGCGGAGGCCGGGCTGGACACGGTGGCGCTCGCGATCGAGGAGATCGGCTGGGACCCGCTGCTCAAGCGGTTCGTCGACCTCGAAGAGGCCCCGATGAACACGGTGCTCAAGCTCTACCCGTGGGAGTGGGTGGTCGACGAGGAGTTCGGCCGGAACGTCGCCGAGTCGCTCCCCGCCACCCTGTGGGTCGAGCCGCTGTGGAAGATGCTGCTGTCCAACAAGGCGATCCTGGGCCTGCTCTGGGAGAACTACCCCGGCCACCCGAACCTGCTGCCCGCGTTCAACGACCAGCCCGGCATCCTCACCGAGTACGTGCGCAAGCCGAAGCTCGGCCGGGAGGGTGCCAACGTGCGGATCGTCGCACCCGGCTACGAGACGGAGACCGGCGGCGTCTACGGGGCGGAGGGCTTCGTCTACCAGGCGTTCGACCCGCTGCCCGAGTTCGACGGGTACCGGCCCGCGCTCGGCGCGTGGATCGTCGGCGACAGCGCGGCCGGGCTGGGCATCCGGGAGACGCCGGGCCTGGTCACGGACGACGGTGCGGCATTCGTCCCCCACCGCATCCCCGAGTCGTGATAGACCTCGCGCGTCCGTTTTCCACCTTTCACACTTTCCGGGAGACCCTGTGACGACCCTTGCGTTGTCCGAGACGTTCGGCACCGACCTCGCCAGGGGCATCGGCGCCATCGCGCTCTACGCGATCGTCGGCCTGCTCCTCATGCTGGTCGGTTTCTACGCCATCGACCTCACCACGCCGGGCAGGCTGTCCGAGCTGGTGCGCCGGGGCCTGCCGAACGCGGTGCTCGTCACGTCGTCCGGGATGGTGTCGATGGCGTTCATCGTGGTCGTGGCCATCTGGGCCTCGGCGAGTGATCTCACCGAAGGGCTCATCACCGCGCTGGTCTACGGCCTGGTCGGGATCATCGCGCAGGTGCTGGCGGTCCGGCTGCTGGAGTGGACCACGCGGATCGACGTGCGCTCCACCATCCAGCGTGAGCAGTTCGCCCCGGCGAGCATGGTGGTGGCGGCCGCACACGTCGCGCTCGGCCTCGTGGTGGCGGTCGCCATCTCGTAACCAGTCCATCTCACGGTGGCTTTGTCCGTTGACTAGCCACTAGCGTGACGGGCGTGCGGTTACTGAGAACGCCTGACGACCGGTTCGAGAACCTGCCCGACTTCGACTATCCGCCGTTGTACGCGGACATCGACGACTCGGAGGGCGGTGTCATCCGCATCGGCTACGTCGAGGCGGGACCGCCCGACGGGCCGCCGGTGCTGCTGCTGCACGGCGAGCCGAGCTGGTCCTTCCTGTACCGGAAGATGCTGCCCGTGCTCGCCGACGCGGGGCTGCGCGCGATCGCGCCGGACCTCGTCGGGTTCGGCCGTTCGGACAAGCCCGCCGACATCGCCGACCACACCTACGCGCGGCACGTCGAGTGGATGCGCGTGTTCGCGTTCGACACGCTCGACCTGCGCGGGGTCACGCTGGTCGGCCAGGACTGGGGCGGCCTGATCGGCCTGCGACTGGTCGCGGAGAACCCGGACCGGTTCGCGGCCGCGGTCGCGGCCAACACCGGCCTGCCGACCGGTGACCAGGGCATGCCCGCCGTGTGGTGGGCGTTCCACGACGCGGTGCAGAAGGCCCAGGTGCTCGACATCGGCCGGTTCGTCCAGTCCGGCTGCAAGACCACACTCCCCGACGAGGTCAGGGCGGCCTACGACGCGCCGTTCCCGAACGAGATGTACAAGGCGGGGCCGAGGGCGATGCCCGGGCTCGTGCCCGCCACTCCCGACAACCCGGCGTCCGACGCGAACCGGGCGGCGTGGGACACGCTGACGAAGCTGGACCTGCCTTTCCTGTGCGCCTTCTCCGACAGCGACCCGATCACCGGGCCGATGGCCCCGATCCTGCAGCGCCGGATGCCCGGCGCCGCGGGCCGGGAACACCCCACGCTGGAGGGCGGTGGGCACTTCCTGCAGGAGGACGTCGGTGAACGGCTCGCCGAGGAGGTGGCCCGCTTCGTCCGCGGTCTTTCCTGACCGCCATCGCCACTGATGACCGTCACGGGTCCTCGGACTCGGCGGCGCGTTTGATCGCGTCGAGGCGGCGGTCCCAGCTGGTGGCCAGGTCCGCCAGCCAGCGGGCGGTGGCGTCGAGCGGCGCCGACCGGGGGGTGTAGCGCATCTCCCGGCCGGTCCGCGCCGACGACACCAGCCCCGCCTGTTCGAGCACGGTCAGGTGCTTGACGATCGCCTGCCGCGACACCGGCAGGTCCGCGGCGAGTGCCGACGCGCTGGCCGCGCCCCTGCGGGCGAGCGCGTCCAGCAGCGCGCGCCGTGTCGGGTCGGCGAGCGCGCCGAGCACCTCGTCGACGGGTTCCGCGGTCATCCGGCCTGCTGCTCCACACGCTGCCGCAGCCGCTCCAGCTGGTCCGTCCAGCCGTGCGTGTTGTCGTCGAACGCCGGGCGCCGGTGCTCCTCCGGCAGCGCGGCGAACCCGGCCTCCACCACGCGCAGCCTGGTGCGGCCGTCCTCCTCGGTCAGCGTCAGCTCGACCCGCGTCGAGTTGCCCGCCACCGGCTCCTGGCCCGGGAACGCGCTCGCCCAGCGGTAGGCCAGGAAGCGGCCCGGTTCCACCCGCTCCATCAGCATCGGGAACTTGCCGTACTCGCTGTGCTCGGCGACGACCACCTCTCCCTCCCGCAGGTCGAACGCGCCCGGCGTGGTGTCGTTGACCCACGGGAACGCCGTGACCTTTGCCCACACGCGCTCGGCCGGCGCGTCGATCAGTACTTCCCGCTCGATGTGGTCGATGTCCATGTCTCCGACTCCTCTCCTGAACTGCAACCCTATGGTTGCACGAGAGTGGGCAGTACTGCAACCCGTTGGTTGCACTTGTTCGGCGACTACCCTCAATGACCGTGATCGACCCCAGGACACTGCGCGAGGAACCGGACGTCGTGCGCGCCTCGCAGCGCGCGCGTGGCGAGGACGAGGGAGTGGTCGACAAGCTGCTTGCCCTCGACACCAGGCGCAGGTCCGCCATCGCCGGCGCCGACAACCTGCGTGCGGAGCAGAAACAGCTCGGCAAGCAGATCGGCAAGGCCGCCGGCGCCGAACGCGACGAGCTGCTCGCGAAGGGCAAGGAGCTCGCCGCGCGCGTCAAGGCGGCCGAGGCCGAGCAGGCGCAGGCCAGCCAGGAGTTCGACGAGCTCTACCAGCGCCTGCCGAACATCGTGCACCCCGCGGCGCCGGAAGGCGGCGAGGAGGACTACGCCGTCCTCCGGCACGTCGGCACCCCGCGCGAGTTCGGCTTCACCCCGCTCGACCACCTCGAGCTCGGCGAGCGCATCGGCGCCATCGACATGGAGCGCGGCGCCAAGGTGTCCGGCGCGCGGTTCTACTTCCTCACCGGCGTCGGTGCCCAGCTGCAGCTCGCGCTGCTGAACATGGCCGCCGCACAGGCCACCGCCAACGGCTTCCAGCTGATGATCCCGCCCGTGCTCGTGCGCCCCGAGGTGATGGCGGGCACCGGCTTCCTCGGCGCGCACGCGTCGGAGGTGTACCACCTCGAAGAGGACGACCTGTACCTCGTCGGGACGTCAGAGGTACCCCTCGCCGGGTACCACTCCGACGAGATCCTCGACCTGAGCGCCGGGCCCCGCCGCTACGCGGGCTGGTCGTCGTGCTTCCGCCGCGAGGCGGGCTCCTACGGCAAGGACACCCGCGGCATCATCCGCGTGCACCAGTTCGACAAGGTCGAGATGTTCGTGTTCTGCCGCCCCGAGGAAGCCGAGGCCGAGCACGAGCGCCTGCTCGCGTGGGAGGAGGAGATGCTCGCCAAGATCGAGGTGCCCTACCGCGTCATCGACACCGCGGCGGGCGACCTCGGCACGAGCGCCGCCCGCAAGTTCGACTGCGAGGCCTGGGTGCCGAGCCAGCAGGCGTACCGGGAGCTGACGTCCACGTCGAACTGCACCACGTTCCAGGCGCGGCGGCTCGGCGTGCGCTACCGCGACGAGGACGGCCGCCCGCAGCCCGCGGCGACCCTCAACGGCACGCTGGCCACAACCCGCTGGATCGTCGCGATCCTGGAGAACCACCAGCAGGAGGACGGTTCCGTGCGGGTTCCCGAGGCCCTGCGGCCGTTCCTCGGCGGCCTCGACGTGCTCACGCCGCGGTAGGCGCCTCGCTGCTGCCGAGACCGTCGAACAGGCGCTGCCCAACACCCTGCGGCTCCAGCCCGGCGGCCCGCAGCGCGGCCCACATCGTCACCTGGTTGGCGGTGAGCACCGGGATGCCGAGCCTGCGCTCCAGCGGGGCGATCAGGTCGAACGTCGGGACGTTCGTGCAGCTGACGAACAGCGCCTCGGCGCCGGTGGTGTCGAGCGCGGTCACCGCGCCCAGCACGTCGGCGTAGGACATCTTCCAGATGTCGCCGAGCAGCCCGAGCCCCACGCTCGCGGTCGTCGTCACGCCGAACTCAGCGAGGTAGGCGTGCAGCCGGTCGGTCACCTCGTCGACGTACGGGGTGATCACGGCGAGGTTCCGGACGTGCAGCCGCCCCAGCGCGGCGACCAGCGCTCCGGACGTGGTGACCGCCGCGGGCGCACCCGCGTCGAGCATCCCGGCGACCAGCTCCGCCTCCCCGGCGGCGCCGTCCACGAAGCTGCCCGACGTGCAGGCGAACGCCACCACACTCGGCTCGGGCGCCAGCACGTCCCGGGTGGCCCTGCGCACGCCGTGCGGGTCGCCGAGCGCCGCCGCCTGGCGCACCGTGACCGGCACCGGCAGGTACGGCAGGCGCGTGGTGTACAGGCTGACGTGCTCGGGCAGCCAGCGCCACAGCTCGCGGTCCAGCGCGAAGTCGTACGGAGCGACCAGGCCGATGCCGACCTGCTCGGCCATCCCCACCACGGAAGGGTCGTCGAACATCGGGGCCGCCTCCTCGGACTCGTGACCTCGATCAAGCTAGGTGTCGCCGGAGGGCCGGGGAATGTTTCACCCCGGACCTTCACCGCCGGGAAACGCGATGTAACCCACTCGACCAGCCACCGCCCGCTACGCTGTCCGGCGTTCACCGGCCGGAAACGAGGGGGCGGCGTGCGCGCGAGGACGTGGGGCTTGCTGGCGGTGGGTGTCTTGCTCACCGGGTGCGCGACCACGGTGGACGGTGCCGCCCAGCCCGTCGCGGTACCGACGTCGACCGGCGGGGTCGCGGCCGGGGAGCCGTGCGCCCTGCTCACCGCCGAAGAGGTGGCGGACCTCGGCCTGGTCGGCGAGGGCGAGTTCACGCCCGGCGAGCCGGGGAGGTTGCTGCCGCCCGTCTGCACCTGGAGCCCCGAGGACACCGCGGAGCAGAGCTCCCTCACCGTCTCCCTCGCCACGGACCTCTCGGTCTCCGAGTACGTCGGCGGCGTGGAGCCCGCCGAGACCGCCGAGCTCGGCGGCCGCAGCTGGCGGCGCTACCTCGACCCGGTCGGCGGGGAGTCGGTCTGCCAGCTGGTCACGGAGCTGTCCGCGACGTCCTTCGTGGCGGTGACGAGCCTCGACGTCACCGAGGAGAAGAAGTCCTGCGAGCTGGCGAAGCGCGCCGCACCGTACGTCGCGGGCCACCTGCCGCGGTCCTGACTCGTGAGTGTTTTCCGTGGTTAGAACCACGGAAAACACTCACGAGCCCACCTGGTCGGCGACGTGCTTCGCGATCTCCAGCGCGCTGGTCGCGGCGGGAGAGGGGGCGTTGAGCACGTGCACCTGGTCCGGCGCGGTCTCGATGAGGAAGTCGTCCACCAGGGAGCCGTCCGGCAGCAGCGCCTGCGCCCGCACGCCCGAACCGTGCCGCACGATGTCGTCCGGGCCCACCGCGGGCACGAGCCGGGCGAGGCTCGCGGCGAACCGGCGCCGCGACAGCGAGCGGCGCACCTCGTCCAGGCCCACCGGGAACGCGTAACGCCGGGCCAGCCGCCACGTGCCGGGGAACCGCGCCACCTCGGCGAGGTCCCCCAGCGAGACGTCCGACCACCGGTAGCCCTCCCTGCGCAGCGCCAGCACCGCGTTCGGTCCGGCGTGGACACTGCCGTCGAGCATCCGCGTCAGGTGCACGCCGAGGAACGGCAGCGCCGGGTCCGGCACCGGGTAGATCAGTCCGCGCACGAGGTGCCTGCGTTCCGGGCGCAGCTCGTAGTACTCGCCCCGGAACGGCACGATCCGCGCCCTCGGCCGCAGTCCGGCCAGCCGGGCGATGCGGTCGGACTGCAGCCCGGCGCAGTTCACGAGCGCGTCCGCGCGCACGACGCCGTCGCCGGTCGCCACCTCCACGCCACCGCCCGCGCGTGGGCGGATGCCGAGCGCAGGGGCGTTCAGGCGCAGGTCGGCCCCCGCGGACTCCAGCGAGCGCGCGAGCGCGGCGCAGACCGCGGGGAAGTCGATGATCGCCGTGGACTCCACCCGCAGCGCACGCACACACGCCACCTCGGGCTCGTACTCCCGCGCCTCGGCGGGTGAGACCAGCCGGGCCGGGACGCCGTTGGCCGCCGCGCGTTCGGCGAGCACCCCGAGCGCGGGCAGCTCCCGTTCCCCGGTCGCCACCACGAGCTTGCCGCACACCTCGACGGGCACGCCGTGCTCGCGCGCGAAGTCCACGATCGAGTGATTTCCGGCTACCGACATCCGCGCCTTGAACGAGCCCGGCCGGTAGTACAGCCCCGCGTGCACGACGTTGGAGTTGTGTCCCGTCTGGTGCGCGCCCCAGCGGTCCTCCTTCTCCAGCACGGTGACCTCGGCACCCCGCAGGACCAGTTCCCTGGCCACGGCGAGGCCGATGATCCCGCCACCGATCACCACGACACGACGCACGGGAGCAGAGCCTAGAACCTCTCGTGAGTGTTGTCCGTGGTTCTAACCACGGTTTTCACTCACGAGGCCCGGGCGGCTCGGCTGGAGGGGGCGGCTAGCCTACCCGTCCGTGAACTTCGCTGTCGTCCTCGCGGCCTGCTGGCTGCCCGGACTGGCCGCAGGGGCCGCGGTGCGGCTGCGCGGCTGGACGCTCGCCGCCGTCGCTCCCGCGCTCACGTTCGGCCTCGTCGGTCTCGGCGTGTCCGTGCTCGGCACGCTCGGGATCCCGTGGCACCTCGGCACGTTCACGCTGTGGACGCTGGGCGCGGTGGTGCCGCTCGCCGGGTTCGCCCTGCTCGCCGCCCGGTTCCGGAGGCCCGCGCCTGCCGGGGCGCCCGCCGACGAGCCGCGGTCGCCGCGCGACCACCTGCTCATCGGCGGCGGCGTCGCCGTCGGCATGGCGGTGGGCGCGGTCGCGTTCCTTCGGGGCATCGGTGGCCTGGGGAGGATCAACCAGGACTGGGACGCCCCGTTCCACGGCAACCTGGTGCGCTGGATCGCCGAGCACGACGTCGCCCTGTCCCCGGCGTTCAACGAGATCGCCGCCCGCCCCGACGACGAGTCGTTCTTCTACCCGGACGCCTACCACGCCCTGCTCGCGCTGGTCTTCGACCCGGCGGCGCTGCCCGTGCCGGAGCTGCTCAACCTCGCCGCGCTCGCCGTCGTGCTGTGCTTCCCGCTCGGCATCGCCGCGATGGCGGCCGCGTGGCGGATGCCGACCCTCGCCGTCGCCTCGGCGGCGGCCGTGTCGACGTGGTTCACCGCGTTCCCGTTCGACCCGCTGTGGCGCGGCCCGCTGTACCCGTACGTGGCCGGGGTCGCCCTGGTGCCCGCACTGCTGGCCGTGGCCCGCCTGCTCGTGGTGCCGCGTGGCGTCTCCGGCGTGGCCGGGGTGGCGCTCGGGCTCGCCGGACTCGTCGCGCTGCACACCAGCCTCGCCGTGGTCGCCGGCGTCTTCCTGCTGCTCCTGCTCGGCGCGGTCGCGTTCCGGCTGGAGCCGATCGACTGGCGGGTGTCGGGGCCGCACCTCGTGGCGGCGGTGCTCGCCTGCGCCGTGCTGGCCGCCCCGCTCGTGCTGCCCGCGCTGGCCATGGGGGAGGAGGTCGCCGACTTCACCTGGCCCGCCACCGAGACGCTGGCGAGCGGGTTCGGGCAGACGCTCGCGTTCACCCCGGGTTCCCCGCTGCCGCAGTGGTGGGTGGGGCTGCCCGCGCTCGTCGGCATCGTGCTGCTCGTCCGGCACCGCCGCATGCTGTGGCTGGTCGCCGCGTACGCCGTCTTCGGCGGGCTCTACACGGCCAGTGCCGCGCTCGACGGCAACACCCTCGTCGACACCCTCACCAGTCCCTTCTACAACGACCACTGGCGGCTGGGCGCACTGCTGCCGCTGGTGGGCGCCGTCGCGCTCGGCCAGTTCGTCGCCAGTGCGGGCGGGTGGCTCGGCGGGTGGGCGCGGCGCCTGCGGCCCACCTGGCCACCGGCCGCCACGGCCACCGCGGGCGTGCTGGTGACCGGCCTCGTGCTCGCGGTGCTCGGCAACGGCGCCTACCTCGGCCGCAACGCCACCCAGCTGGCCGAGTACTACGGCGAGGGGCCGACGGTGACACCCGGTGAGCGGGCCGCCTTCGCGTGGCTCGGCGAGCGCGTGCGGCCGGGCGAGCACGTGATGAACGACCGGATGGACGGCGGCAACTGGATGTACGCGCTGGAGGGCATCCGGCCGGTCGAGTGGAAGTACAACGGGCCGCTGCCGGACACCCCGCAGCGGTTGCTGACCCGGCGGCTCGACCAGCTCGGCGAGGGCCCGTGGGACGCGGAGCTGCGCGCGGCGCTCGATCAGCTGAACGTTCGCTACGTGCTCGTCGGGCGGGGCTTCGTCCGGGACGTCGAGCGCAGGCTCGGGCTGCGCCAGCTGCGCGGCAACCCGCACTTCACGGAGGTGTTCCGCAACCGGGACGCGGTGATCTACGAGATCGAGCGGCGGGACGTCGCGCCGGTTGCCACCGCGGGCGGCAACTGACGCCGCTTCAGTCCCCGACGCCGAGGACGTGCTTGGTGAGGTTGCTGACGCCCGTGCGGTGGTGGGCCCTGATCGCCGACGGCAGCAGCGTCAGCGCGTTCAGCCGCGACGACAGGTGCGTGCGCGCCACCCGGGCGGCCCGGCTCCAGCCCAGCTCCGCCGCCCGCTTCGCGGTGTCCAGGAAGAACCGCCGCTCCTCGACGAACCGCGTTCCCGCCAGCGCCCGCCACGACGAGTCGCTCGCGCTGTGCCGCCGGTAGTGGAAGCACACGGTCGAGTCGACCAGCAGCTTCTCGCCCCGGTAGATCAGGTCCAGCACGAGCCCGAGGTCCTGGACCACGTCGAGCCCCTCGCGGAACCCGATCTCCTTGATCGCGGCCGAGCGCCAGCACAGCGAGGGGAAGTAGAGCCAGTTGCCGCGCAGCAGGCTCACGGCCGCCTCCTCGCCGGACATCGTCCGCGTGCCCAACACCTTCGGCGCGTACAGCCGCCGCTTCGCGTTGTCGACGAGGCCGCACGTGTGCCTGCCCCGCTCGTCGATGATCCGGACACCGGGCTGCAGCATCGCGACGTCCGGGTGCGCCCGGTAGGCCTCGCGCACGGTGCCGACGTAGTTGGGCAGCATGACGTCGTCCGCGCCCATGATCACGGCCAGCTCGTGCTCGATCAGCCCGAGGCACTTCTGGTAGTTCCGGTTGGCGCCGAGGTTGCGCTCGTTGCGCACGTACCGCACGCGGGGCTCGCCGAGCGCGGCGAACCAGCCGGGTATGGAGGCGTCGGGGTACCCGTCGTCGACCACCGTCAGCCGCCAGTGCGGGTCGTCCTGCGCGAGTACGCTGCGGACGGTTTCCCGCATCAGGTCGACCGGCCCGTAGTAGGGCAGCATGATGTCGACGATCGTCACGTGGACCGGTGCTCCTGGTCGGTGATGTTGGTGCTGGCGACCGTGGTGTGCACGTCCGCCGAGGCGAGGACGCCGCGCTGGTGGTTCACCAGCTCCGCCTCCCGGATGGCCAGGGTTCTGGCCAGCTCCGTGATCTGCGCGTTCGTGCCGCGGAAACGCAGGTAGGTGTTGAGCATCCCGAACACGAACGCCACCACGGTCAGGTAGAGCAGCAGGTCCGCCCCCCGGCCGATGCCGAGGAAGTGGGCCAGCCAGGTGAGGTGCTGCGGGAACAGCACCGCGTCGACGTTCAGCGCGAGGAACAGGAACAGCGCGATGCGCTTGCCCGCCTGCATCCGCACGTTGTGCCTGCGGCTGACGAAGTACAGCAGGATCCCCGCCACCGCGATCAGGAGCACGATCTGTGCGAGCATCTCGTCACCCCCGATCACGCAGGGACAGGTCGAACAGGATGTTGACCCCGTTCACGAGCGACTGCCCCTTGGTCTTCGAGTAGTCGGTGTAGAGGATCGTCACCGGGACTTCCTCGACCCGGAAGTCGCTCTTGGCGAGGAACGACACGATCTCCGAGGCGTGCGCCATGCCGTTCATGCTGATGTGCAGCCGCTCGGCGACGCGCCGGGAGAACACGCGCAGGCCGTTGTGCGCGTCGGTCAGCTGCATCTTCCGCGCGGTCGGGCTCATCGCGACGACCAGCCGCAGCACCGCGCGCTTGAGCCACGGCACGCTCTGTGCCTGTTCCAGGAAGCGGGAGCCGAGCACGGCGTCGGCCTCGCCGGAACGCGCCACCTCGACCATCCGCTCGGCGTCCTCCGGCCGGTGCTGGCCGTCGGCGTCGAACGTGACGAAGTACTTGGCGCCGGGCCTGGCGAGCGCGTAGGACAGTCCGGTCTGGAGTGCCGCGCCCTGGCCCAGGTTGATCGGATGCCGCACGAGGTGGGCCCGGGTGCCCGCGATCCGGGCCGCGGACTGGTCGGCGGAGCCGTCGTCGACACAGACCACGTTCGGGAAGGTCTCCCGCACGTGCTCGACGACGTCGGCGATGACCCGTTCCTCGTTGTAGACCGGGATCACCACCCAGACGTCTTCATTGGCCACTGTCAGCTCCCCTGATGACCTGAAAAAGTCGGCCCATCCTACCCAGGCCGGTCGGATACCCCTTCGGGTGAAGGGTAGGACAGCGGGTTTCCCGGCCGCGCGCGGCGGCCCGGCTACGATTCGCCGGTGTCCCAGTCCGGCGGCCGGTTCACCTCCGGCCTCACCATGGCCCTCGGGCTGGGGCTCGTGGGCGTCGCCGGGTACGTCCTGCTCGCGGTCGCCGGCCACACGCTCCCGGCCACCGAGGTGGCCACCGTCGCGTCCGCGTACCTGCTGCTGAACATCCTCGGCCCCGGCCTCTACGTCGCGCTGGAGCAGGAGACGAGCCGCGCGGTCGCGGCGCGGCCCGCCGCGGAGGCACCGGCCACCGCGCGCAACGCCGCCCTCGTCGGCGCCGCCATCGCGGGCGCGACGGCGCTCGTCCTGCTTGCGGTCGCACCGGTGCTCGTGCCGCGCGTGCTCGGTGGCGACTGGGGACTGCTCGGCGTGCTCGTCCTCAGCACGGTCGTCGCGGCCGGGCTGTTCCTCGTGCGCGGGCTGCTCGGCGGGCGGCGCCGGTTCGGCGGCTACGCGGGCACGCTGTGCGCCGAGGGCGCGGGCAGGCTCGTGGTGGTGCTCGCGGTCGCCGGGCTCGGTGCCGCTTCGGCGACCGGCTACGGTCTCGCGTTCGTCGCCGGGTACGCCCTCGCGCTGGCCGCGGTGTTCCGGTGGCGGTGGGTGCGCGGGGCCGGGCAGGGCACGGGGGAACCGGCGCGCAGGCTCGCCAGGGGAGTCCTGCTGCTCGGCGTGGCGACCCTGCTGTCGTTCGCCGTGGCCAACATCGTGCCGGTCGTCGTCACCGCGCGGCTGCCTGGCGACCCCGAGGTGGCTGCCGCCTTCGCCCAGGCCTTCGTGCTGGCGAGGGCGCCCATGCTGGTGTTCGCCCCCGTCCAGGCGGTGCTGCTGCCCGGGCTGACCGCCGCGGCCGAGGCCGGCGCGACCGAGGTGGTCCGCGCCAGGGCGAGGAGGATCCTGCTGGCCGTGCTGGCCGTCGGCGTGCCCGGCGCGGTGGCCGCCGCGGTGTTCGGCGGGTGGGCGCTGACGGTGCTCTTCGGGGCCGAACGGCCGCCGGAACCCCTGGTGCTGGGCCTGCTCGGGGTGAGCACCGTGCTGCTGATGGGCGCGCAGGCCCTGCAACCCGTGCTCGTCGCGGTGCGCGGGCATCACGCCGTCACCGTCGCGTGGACGGCGGGCACGGCCGTGCTGGTGGCCTCGCTGGCGTTGCCGGTGCCCGCCGTCGCGGCCGCGCTGGCGGCCCAGCTGGCGGGGTCGGCCGTGGTGCTCTCCGGCTGCCTGCTGGGACTGCGGTCCGCGCTGCGCCGGAGGGTCGCCGCCTAGTGCAGGGTGCGGAAGTACTCCACCGTGCGCCGCACGCCCTCGGCGATGTCCACTTCGGGCTTCCAGCCCAGTTCCTGCCGGGCGGCGCTCGCGTCCAGGGCGGACGCCCGCAGGTCGCCGAGCCGGGCCGGGGCGGACTCGGGCTCGTCCGGAGCCCCCGCGGCCTCGGCCACGAGCCGGTGCAGCTCGCGGTCGGACGTCTGCACGCCGGTGCCGATGTTGAACCGCCTGCCGCTGCCCCGGTCGCCCGCGGCGGCGACGAAGGCCGACACGACGTCGCCGACGTAGACGTAGTCCCGCGTGTTGCCGCCGTCGCCGAAGACGCGGGTGGGCTGCCCGGTCAGCAGCGCGGAAGCGAAGATCGCCACGACGCCCGCCTCGCCGTGCGGGTCCTGCCGGGGACCGTACACATTGGCCATCGCCAGCGTGGTGAAGTCGAGCCCGCGCAGCCGCCGGTACGTGCCGAGATAGACCTCTCCCGACACCTTGCCTGCCGCGTACGGCGACTCCGGCAGCAGCGGAGCCGACTCGTCGACGGGCAGCTCGGCCGGCGCGCCGTAGATCGAGCCGCCGGAGGAGGAGAACACCACCTTGCGCACGCCCGCCGCCAGCGCCGCCTCGGCGACGTTGATGGTGCCGAGCACGTTCTTCGTGGCGTCGCCGACCGGGTCGGCGACGCTCTGCCGCACGTCGATCTGCGCGGCGAGGTGGAAGACCACCTCCGGGGCCGCCGCGGCGACCACCCCGGTCAGTGCCGGGTCGGTGATGTCGAGCCGGTGCAGCGTGAGCCCGCCGCTGTCGCTCGCCGCGGCCAGGTTCGCCACCTTGCCCCTGGACAGGTCGTCCACGACGTGGACCTCGTGTCCGTCGGCGAGCAGCCGGTCGACCAGGGTGGAGCCGATGAACCCGGCCCCACCCGTGACGAGCGTCCGCACGGTCAGGACGCGCTCTCGTAGAGCTTGCGCCAGGCCTCCACGGAGCTCATCCGGGGCAGCGCGGCCCGGTACTCCTCCTTCATCCGCGGGAACTCCTTGATGAGCCTGCGGTAGTTGGCCACGACCTCGCGGGCGAGCTTGCGGAACGCCTCCGGGTCGCGCTTGCGGAAGGCGACCGAAGCGCCGTCCGGGCTGGACACCGTCGCGGAGTCGAAGTTGCCGAGCACGAACCACAGCGCCCGGTCGGCCGGGACGTTGAGCTGGGGCCGTTCGTGCGTGTCCGGGTTCGGCGGCTTCACGTTGTGCACGAGCGCCTGCGCCGCGCGGACGGCGATCTTCGCCGGGTGCACCGGCGGCCGCAGCAGCGGCTCGGCGGCGCCCATGTCGAGCATCGGCCTCGGGTAGTCCTGGAGCGACGGCTTGAACTTCGCGTCGTCGTACTCCCTGCGGATCGCCTGCACCTCGCTCAGCGCGCTGGGCAGCAGGTTGAAGAAGTGGTCAGGGCCGGCCAGGAAGTCGTTGATGGCCTTCTGCTCGATCGCGATGGCCGAGTACTGCATCGAGAACAGGCGGCGGGCGGCGTCCTTCGCGGCCTGCTTCAGCACCGTCGTGGTGATGTTCTGCGGGCTGTGCAGCGCCATCGCGACGAGTTTGTTGCGGAGGTGGAAGTAGACGGTCCAGTCCGCGGTGTCGTCCTTGTCCGTCCACGGCATGTGCCACACGCCCGCGCCGGGCAGGGTCGCCGTGGGAAAGCCCATCTCCCCGGCACGCAGTCCGTACTCGGCGTCGTCCCACTTGATGAACATGGGCAGCGGCATGCCCACCTTCTCCACGGCCTCGCGCGGGAACAGGCACATCCACCAGCCGTTGTAGGCGACGTCGATGCGGCGGTGCAGCCACGGCTCCTCGCGCAGCGACTTCACCGCGAAGTCGTGCCCGCCCTTCGCGCCGGGCGCGGGACCCCAGCGGAAGGCGGTCATGTCCACCGCCTCACCCATCGAGTGCAGCCGGGCGCGGGCCTGCAGGTTCAGCATCTGGCCGCCCACGATCACCGGCTGTGCGGCGGCCGCGCCGAACCGGCTCAACCGGAGCACGGTGTCGGGTTCCAGGACGATGTCGTCGTCCATGAGCAGGATCTGGTCGCTGTCGGTGCGCTCCAGCGACTCGAGCATCGCGCGAGTGAACCCGCCGGAGCCGCCGAGGTTGCCCTGCTCGATGACCTGCAACCGGTCACCGAGCGCGGCGACGGCCTCGGCGTAGCGCGGGTGCTCGCTGATCTTCTTGTTGCCCTGGTCGGCGACGAACACCGTGCCGATCGAGTCGAGGACGGCCGGGTCCTCACCGAGGGCGATGAGGGCGGAGACACAGTCGGCGGGCCGGTTGAACGTCGTGATGCCGACCGACATCTTCTTCTGCGGCAGCGTGTGGTCGGTCATCCACGCGGCCTCGGAGATCTCCAGCTCGCCGCTGTCGGTGAACGCGTCGAACCAGATCCAGCCGCCGTCGCCGAACGGCGCGAGGCTCACCCGCAGCTCGACGGTCGCCCACTCGTCCGGCGAGTGCACCGGCTGGCCCTGCAGGTGGATGATGTCGCCGTTGACGCGCGAGCGATACAGGTCGACCCGGCCCTCACCGCGGACGTACATCCGGAGCACGACCTCGTCCAGCACCGACCAGCGCTTCCAGTAGCTGGCGGGGAAGGCGTTGAAGTAGCTCGCGAACGAGACGCGCGTCGACTTGGGGATCACGACGCTGCGGCGCGAGGCGACGTGGGTGTGGACGTTCTTCGGTTCATCGATGTACAGGGGCCGGACATCGAGCGGGTCGCTGTCGCGTGGCAGGATCACCCGCTGCAGCACCTGCGTGCCCACCGTCTCCGTGCGGCCACCCGCGATGTCCGCCTGCGTGGAGTCCTGCACCTTGCTGTCCTCGACCGCGCCGGCCGCCGCGTTCGCCGCGCGCGCCTTCGCCTCGACCGCCTGCTCTGCCACGTCACTCCTCGCATCAGGTCGACCCGGCGTGCACCGCTCACGCCACCTTCGTCCCGGTTCAGCGTAGAGCGTCGTCCGCGGCCGGTACCTCCGGGTGGGGGACGTTCCGGGCGGTCGGGACAACACGCTGTCGACGGACACTCCCTCTGCGCCGAACGGGTGCGGTGACCGTGTCGGAATTGATCCCTCGGGCATTGCCCGGAAGGCTGCGTGCGAAACCGCGAGGAGGTGGGGGAACCCAGGTGGAGTACGTGACGACGGTGGTGTGGCTGGCGCTGGCCGCGTTCGTGGTCGTGGCCTGGCGCCAGGTCAACACGCGCGCGGGCTGGCGCGCGGTCGCCGTGTTGCTCGCGCTCGGCTTCTCGGCCGCGCACCAGTTCCTCTTCGCCACCGTGCCCGGCGAGGCGTACGTGACGTTCCGGTATGCCGAGCAGCTCGCCGGCGGCGCCGGGCCCGTGTTCAACCACGGCGAGCGGGTGGAGGGCTACGCCGACTTCCTGTGGATGGCCGTGCTGGCGGTGCCCAGGGCGCTGTTCGGCACCGAGGTGGCGGCCACCGCCGTGACGCTGGGGGTGCTCTGCACGCTCGGCACCGTTCTCCTGGCGTACTTCGTGACCAACCGGATCGTGCGGATCGCCGAGCCCGCCGGGCCGGGGCTGCCCGCTCTCGGCGTGCTCGCCGCGGTCCTCACCGCGGGGGCGGGCTCGCTCGCGGCCTACGGTGCCTCGGGGCTCGGGACGCCGCTGTTCCTGCTGCTCGTGCTGGCCGTGTGTGGTCTGCTCGCCGCGCGCAGACCGGTCGTCGCCGGGGTCTTCGCCGCGTTCGCCATGATGACCAGGCCCGAGGGCGCCGTGCTGGCGATCGTCGTCGGCGGCTGGCTGCTGCTCGCCGCGCTGCGCAGGCGGGAGAACGGGTGGGCGCCCGCAGGCTACGCGCTCGGTGCCCTCGTTCTGGTGGTGCCGTGGACGGCGTGGCGGGTCACCTACTACGGCTACCTGCTGCCGAACGCGGTGGCGGCTCGTACCGAGCAGGGCTTCGGCGGGCAACTCGCGGACGGCTGGCACTACCTCTCCTCGTTCGCGGTGGCCTACCAGGCGTTTCTGCTGCTCGGGGCCGCGGCGCCGGCCGCCCTGCGGTACCGGCGCGGCGCCCCGGCCGAACCGGTGACGCGGGCGCGTTCGCTCGTGTGGCTGCTCCTGGTGCTCGCCGCGGGCTTCGCCGGGCTGACCCTGCTCGCGGGCGGGGGCGAGCTGCCCGCCTGGCGCCTGCTGGCGGTGGTGCCGCCGCTGCTGGCCGTGGCCGCGGCGGCGGCCTACGGGGTGTTCGTCCTGGCGGCCGCGAGCGGGCCCTCGCCGGTGCCGAGGGAGCTCCGGCTGGCGGGGCGGCGCGTGCTGCCCGTCGTCGCCGTGGGGGTGTGCGCGCTGTCGCTGCTGGTGAGCATCACCCACCCGCGGATGCTGTCGGCACTGCACGCGCTGCGGGACGACACGCGCGAGCTCGCCGAGATCGGGGCGTGGCTCGGGGAGCGGCTGCCGGCGGCGACCGTGGTCAGCGCGTACGCCAGCGGCGCGCTCGCGTACGAGGCGGGCACGCAGCTGATCGTGGTGGACGTGCGCGGCCGGACCGACGAGCACATCGCCCGCGACGGCGAGTCCGACGGCGAGACGCGGACGGACTACGACTACGTGGTCAACGTCCGCAGGCCCGCCGTCGCCGTCCCGGCCGCGGGCTACACGCAGCGGCAGCGGTGCGGTGCCGACCCGGCGTACGCGGGCCTGTACGAGGTGGCGAACTTCCAGCGGGCCGGGACGGACGAGTGGGTGCTGCTGTACCTGCGCCGGAACCGGGCGGCCTCGCTGATCGAGGCGCTCGGCGCCGATCCGGCGTTCGCGTACCGGCCGTGTGCACCGCAACATACGCGACCGTAGGTTCGAACGGTTACCCTCGGGTAGCGTCGAGTGCGTGGCCGAACTCGTGTACCCGCCCGTCGTGCTGGCGGCGAAGCTCATGTTCAAGGTGCTCGACAACCGTCTGCGCGTCGACGGCACGGAGCACATCCCGCGCACCGGCGGCGCGGTGATCGCCTGCAACCACGTCAGCTACCTGGACTTCATCTTCTGCGGGCTGGGTGCGCAGCCGGCGAAGCGGCTGGTGCGGTTCATGGCGAAGCGGGAGATCTTCGCCAACCGGATCGCGGGACCGCTGATGCGCGGCATGCGCCACATCTCGGTGGACCGGTCGGCGGGCAAGGCGTCGTACGACGAGGCGGTCGAACGGCTGCGGGGTGGCGAGGTCGTCGGCGTCTTCCCGGAGGCGACGATCAGCCGGTCGTTCACGGTGAAGCCGGTCAAGTCGGGCGCCGTCCGGATGGCCGCGGACGCCGGTGTCCCCGTGGTGCCGATGGCGGTGTGGGGCACCCAGCGGCTGTGGACGAAGGGCCGCCCCCGGACCCTCACCAAGCGGCACGTGCCGATCCTGATCCGCGCGGGCGAGCCGTTCCGGCCCGGGGCCGGCGACGACCCGGAGGAGCGCTCCGCCGACCTGCGGCGGCGGATGCAGGCACTGCTCGACGGACTGCAGGCCGAGTACCCGGAGCGGCCGGCCTCCGCCGACGACCGGTGGTGGCTGCCCGCCCACCTGGGCGGCACCGCGCCGACCCCCGAGGAAGCCGCCGCCCTCGACTCCTGACCGCCTCAGAACCAGCGTTCGAGCACCTGGGCGACGCCGTCCTCGGAGTTGGGCGCGGTCACCTCGTCGGCCACGGCCAGCACCTCCGGGTGCGCGTTGGCGACCGCGACGCCGTGGCCGGACCAGCGCAGCATCTCCAGGTCGTTCGGCATGTCCCCGAACGAGATCGTCCGCTCCCGGTCGATGCCGAGCCGCTGTGCGACGGCGGCGAGCCCGGTGGCCTTCGTGACGCCGTGCGCGGCCAGCTCGATGAGCCCGCCGCCGGAGGAGAACGTGATGTCCACGGTGCCGTCGAGCACGGTGCGCGCCGCGCGGGCCATCTCGTCCGACGTCATGTGCCGGTGGCTGACCAGCAGCTTCACCGCCGCGTGCCCGAGCACCTCGGCCCGCGTGGCCGTCGAACCCTCCCCGTCACCCCACGGGTTGTGGTAGTCGGGCTCGATCACGAAGTTCGGCACGCCGGGGTCGACGGCGCTGGTGCCGACGCGCTCGGCGGCCAGCCGGCAGCCCGGCAGGGCGTGCTCCAGTGCCTCGGCCACGTCGTGCAGCAGCACCGGGTCGAGCAGCCCGTGCACGTCGAGCACGCGGTCGTCGCCGATGTCGTACAGCACGGCGCCGTTCGCGCACACCGCGTACCCGGTCAGCCCGGCCTGCTCGGCGACGTGCGGGATCCACCGCGGCGGGCGCCCGCTCACGAGGATCACCGGCACGCCGTCGTCGGCGGCCCTGCTGACCACGTCGACGGTGCGGTCGGTCAGGTGTTCGAGCGGCGTGAGCAGCGTGCCGTCGACGTCCGAGGCGATCAGCCGGGGTTTCTCCACGTGTCCAGTTTCCCAGAACAAGCCCGTGCTCCCGCGTGTCGTGCAGCACCGATACGGTGTGGCGCCGTGCGTGTTGGCATCGTGATCCTTCCGGAAGACCGGTGGTGGGCGGCCGAGCCCAAGTGGCGGGCGGCCGAGGAGTACGGGTTCGACCACGCCTGGACGTACGACCACCTCGGCTGGCGCTCGCTCGTCGACGGGCCGTGGTTCAGCGCGATGCCGACCCTCAGCGCGGCGGCCATGGTCACGTCGCGCATCCGCCTCGGCACGTTCGTCGCCTCGCCCAACTTCCGGCACCCGCTGCCGTTCATGCGCGAGCTCATCACCGTCGACGACCTCGCCGACGGCAGGCTCGTGCTGGGCGTTGGCGCGGGCGGGCTCGGCTACGACACCAGCGTCTTCGGCGAGTCGGAACTCGGCAACCGGGCACGCGCGGACCGGTTCGCCGAGTTCGTGGCGGCGCTCGATGGGCTGCTGATGACGGACAGGTACGACTACTCGGGCGAGTACTACACGATCCGCGGCGCGCGGAACCTGCCCGGTCCGGTGCAGCGGCCCCGCCTGCCGTTCCTCATCGCCGCCAACGGCCCGCGCACGATGCGGGTGGCCGCCCGGTTCGGCGCGGGCTGGGTGACCACCGGCAGGTACACCGACGACCAGGACGCGTGGTGGGCTTCCGTCGCGGAGCTCGCCCGGCGCTTCGACGAGGCGCTGGAGCGGGAGGGCCGCGGTCGGGCGGAGGTGCACCGGTACGTGTCGCTCGACGCGGCGCCGGTGTTCTCGCTGTCGAGCGCTGAGGCCTTCGCCGACGCGGCCGGGCGGGCGGCCGAGCTCGGGTTCACCGACCTCGTCGTGCACTGGCCGCGCAGCGGCACCCCGTACCAGGGCCGGGAGAGCGTGCTCGAACAGGTGGTCGACGAGCAGCTGCCCGCGTTGCAGGGTCGTGCCGCCCCAGGCGACCCGGAAGAGTGACTTCGGGGCGGCCGGGAACCGCCCGGCCGCGCGGTGCGTCGGTCCCCGTACAGGCGCGGAGAGCGACCCCCGGGGGTGCGGGGATGGGTGGTTCCCGTGCGGCGGGCAGGGGCAGCCGCGCCGCACGGGAGCCGTCCCCGGAGCCCCGCGACGGGGGCGGACGGCGTTAGCGGACGGGCGGTGAAATGGCGCCACGGCACGCCGGTAGCCTTTTCGCCCGTGAGCGCGCACACGAACTCCGCAGAGATCACCAGAGACGAATTCGCCGGATTCGACCTGATTGTCGTCGGTTCCGGATTTTTCGGACTGACCATCGCCGAACGCGTGGCCAGCCAGCTGGACAAGCGTGTCCTCGTGCTCGAGCGGCGGGACCACATCGGCGGCAACGCCTACTCGGAACCGGAACCCGAAACCGGTATCGAGGTCCACCGGTACGGCGCGCACCTGTTCCACACGTCCAACAAGCGGGTGTGGGACTACGTGAACCAGTTCACCGACTTCACGAATTACCAACATCGGGTGTTCGCGAAGTATCAGGGGCAGGTCTACACATTCCCGATGAACCTGCACCTGATCAATCAGTTCTTCGGCAAGTCGCACAGCCCCGACGAGGCGCGTGCGCTCATCGCCGAGCAGTCCAGCGAGATCGACACCAAGGACGCGCAGAACCTCGAGGAGAAGGCGATCTCGCTGATCGGCCGCCCCCTCTACGAGGCCTTCGTGCGTGGCTACACCGCCAAGCAGTGGCAGACCGACCCGAAGGAGCTCTCGGCGTCGATCATCACGCGGCTGCCGGTGCGCTACAACTTCAACAACCGGTACTTCAACGACACCTACGAGGGCCTTCCCGTCGACGGCTACACGGCGTGGCTGGAGCGCATGGCCGACCACCCGAACATCGAGGTGCGGCTGGGTGTCGACTTCTTCGAGGTGCGCGAGGCGATCCCCGAGGGGACCCCGATCGTCTACACCGGACCGCTGGATCGCTACTTCGGCTACTCCGAGGGCAGGCTGGGCTGGCGCACGCTCGACTTCGAGCAGGAGGTCGTGCCGACCGGCGACTACCAGGGCACCTCGGTGATGAACTACAACGACATCGAGGTCCCGTACACCCGCATTCACGAGTTCCGGCACTTCCACCCCGAGCGGGAGTACCCGGCGGACAAGACCGTGATCGTCCGGGAGTACTCGCGCTTCGCCTCCGACGACGACGAGCCGTACTACCCGATCAACACGGCCGAGGACCGCGACAAGCTCGAGCGCTACCGCGAGCTGGCGAAGGCCGAGGCGCGGGAGCGCAACGTCGTCTTCGGGGGCAGGCTCGGCACGTACAAGTACCTCGACATGCACATGGCGATCGGGTCGGCGCTGTCGATGTTCGACAACAAGGTCGCCCCGCACCTGTCCGACGGCGCCCCGCTCGACGGCGGTGACGGCGGGGCCGATGTTTAGGAAGAAGCCGGGTGCCCGGGTGGCCGTGCGTGACGAACGTCGTTCTCACCACGTTCCGCACTCACGAGAGGTCCAGGTGCTGGTGGGGATCCAGCGGGCCATCGCCACCCCGTCGTCCGTGCGGGCCGCCCGCGTGCTGTCCCACTTCGGGGAGCACAGCGCGGGCTGGTTCGCGCTCGGCCTGCTCGGCGCCGCCGTGGACCGGCGGCGCCGGGCCGACTGGCTGACGGCCGCGGCGGGAGTCGTGGGCTCGCACGCCGCTTCGATCGCCGTGAAACGCGTCGTCCGCAGACCCCGCCCCGACGATCCGAGCGTCACCGTGGGCGTGGGGACGCCCAGCAAGCTGAGCTTCCCCTCGTCGCACGCGACCTCCACGACGGCGGCCGCCGTGCTGTACTCCGAGCTGACCGGGCGTAACCTCGTTCCGGCGCTTGTTCCGCCGATGCTGGCCTCACGGCTGGTACTCGGCGTGCACTACCCGACCGACGTACTCGCCGGTGCCGTCCTCGGCGGCGTGACCGGCGGGCTGCTCCGCCGCAAGCTGAAATCACGGAAGCCGAAACCACGATGAGTGAGACGACCGAGCGGGCCGAGATCCGGGAGACCCCCGCCAGCAGGGGTCCCTTCGCCACGGTGGCCGGCGTCGCGAGAACGGCCCGGCCGCGCCAGTGGGTGAAGAACGTCCTGGTCCTCGCGGCGCCGTTCACGGCAGGCCAGATCGGCAACGGCCAGGTGCTGCTCGACGCCGCGGTGGCGTTCGTCGCCTTCTCGTTCGTCGCCTCCTCGGTGTACCTCATCAACGACGCCGTCGACGTCGAGGCCGACCGGGCGCACCCGACGAAGCGCAACCGGCCGATCGCGGCGGGAATCGTCCCGGTGCCGCTCGCGTACGCCGCCGCGGTCGTGTTCTTCGCGGGCGGAGTCGCGATCAGCCTGCTTGCCGACTGGCGGCTGCTGATCGTGCTCCTCGTCTACGAGGCCATCCAGCTCGGCTATTGCTTCGGTCTCAAGCACCAGCCGGTGGTCGACCTCGCGATCGTCGGCTCCGGATTCCTGATGCGGCTGATCGCGGGCGGTGTCGCGACCGGCATCGCGCTGTCGCAGTGGTTCCTGCTGGTCACCGCGTTCGGTTCGCTGTTCATGGTCGCGGGCAAGCGCTACGCGGAGATCATGCTCTTCGAACGGACGGGCGCGAAGATCCGCTCGTCGCTGAAGAAGTACTCGGCGAGCTACCTGCGGTTCGTGTGGGCCACGTCCGCGGCGATCCTGATCATGTCCTACTGCCTGTGGGCGTTCGAGCAGCAGCACAGGCTGCCGGAGTCGGTGTGGGCGGTCATCTCCATCGTCCCGTTCGTCGTCGCGGTGCTGCGGTACGCGGTCGACGTGGACGGCGGCAACGCGGGGGAGCCGGAGGAGATCGCCCTCCGCGACCGCGTCCTGCAGGTGCTCGGCGCGTCCTGGGTGGTCACCCTCGTCCTGTCGATCTACCTCTGACCGGAGCGGGTCCCGGACACCGCGACATCCCGCAGCGGCACCGGATAGGTCAACCGGTACATCAGCACCGGCTTGCGCAGCTTGTCGCCGCGCAGGTAGGTCGGCACCCGCTGGTGTTCGGCCACCTGCACCAGCGGCGCGTACGGGCCCCCCGCGCCATGGTCGTCGGACATCAGGCCGATGTCGTGCGGGTCGAGGCTCGACGTGAACCGGTAGCGCACCGGCTGGGTCAGCCCGTCCTGGACCGAGGCGGGTTCCCGGCACGGCAGGATGAACGGCGAGATCCAGTCGAGGGTGACCGGCTCGGCGGCGGGCACGAGTTCGAGCGAGGGCACCACGCGGGGCAGCCGCGGAGTGCCGATGCCGAGCCAGCCCCGCTCGGCGCTCGCCACGAGGCGGACCCGCTCCGCGGCGCCGGGATCCAGCCTGGCGTCTTCCCACTCGCCCTGGGCGGAGGACAGCTCGATCCGCTCGCTCCAGCGGACGGAGCCGTCCGCGCCACCGAACTCCACCCGGAGCCGGGCGCGCCCGTCTACGGCGACGGGTACCACCAGCGGCGGCGAGCTCGCGTCGCTCGCGCGCTCCGGCAGCCGGTACCACCCGGTGCGCAGCGATCCCGTACCGGTCCACACCGGGTACCGGGCGGTGCCGTACGGCTCGGGCGGCGCCAGTCCCTCCGGCTGCTCGCCGTTGACGGTGAAGCCGCCGCGCGCGGCAGCCTGTCCCGCGACCCGGGTGAGCAGGCCCTCGGCCGGGTCCGGCTCCGCCTGCATCCAGTCCTCGATACCGCAGCTGCCGCCTGCCAGCGAGGCGATGTTGGCCCTGCCGACGGTGAACGTGTCCCAGCGGTCGGCGACGGCGTACGCCATCGTGCCGAGCTCCAGCAGCAGCGTGCCGACCAATCCGGCCACGATCCACGGCCCCGGCGAGACGCGGCGCACGAACAGGGCGGCCACCGCCAGCACCAGCCCGGCGCCGAGCACCGCCGTCGACAGCGGCACACCCGCCATCGCGGGCGGGACGTCGGCCCACTTCACGCCGACGTTCGAGAAGTACCACCACCGCGACGGCGCCCGGAGTGCCAGCGCGGCCACCCCGGCGACCAGTGCCAGCAGCGCGGCCCGCTGCCACGCCGCCCGCAGGGCCCCGCGCGCGATCGTGTGCACGAGCACGGCGACGAGCAGCGCGCCGAGACCAGCGAGCGCGCCGAAGTGGTGCGTCCACTTGGTCGGCGTGAACGCGAGCGCGACGAGGTACAGCGCGCTGCCGGCCAGCAGCCTGCGCGTGGGCCCGGCGGCGAGACCGGGGACCCGGCGGGCCAGCAGCAGCACGGCGAGCGCCACGATCGCCAGCAACGTCAGCAGCACCGGCACCCGCCGGTTCAGCGCGCCCTCCACGACCGTGGGGTCGAGCAGGGCCTCGTACCGCTTCGGCTCGTCCCGCCAGCCGAGGCTGGGCCCGATCCGGGTCCGTACCTCGGTGGCCTCGCGGACCGCGTGCCACGACTGGTCGTGGAACATCAACAGCAGCGCGGCGGCACCCGTGCCGGCCAGCGTGGTGAGGGACACCAGCCACCGCCCGCGCAGCAGCCGGACGAGGGCGGGGGACGCGGCGACGAACGGCATGAACGCCGCCACCCCGGTCGGGGTCACGGCGAGCGTGGCGCCCGCGACCAGGACACCGAGGGCGAGCGGAGTGCTCGACCGGGTCGCCAGCGCGCGTTCGACCAGCGCGAACACCACGAGGGAGCCGACGACGATCCACGGCTCGGGGCGCAGCCCGACGTCGAACGGCACGTACCAGGCGAGAAACGCGACCGCGGCGCTCCAGCGCACCCAGGGACCCGGTGCCGCGGTGCACCGGCGCAGCAGCAGCCGGTCGACGAGCAGCCAGCCGACGAGCCCGAGCAGCAGCGAGGGCAGCCGCAGCCACCACGCGGCCGCACTCACGGCGACCAGCGGCCGGTACAGCTCGTAGAACCAGCCGAACGGCGCTTCCGGCGCGTTGAGCCACCGGAAGTAGTTGCCGATGTAGCCGGTGTCGTCGGCGGCCTTCAGCATCGTGAGGATGTAGCCGTCGTCGACGGTGAACGCCCCGATCAGCACCCAGCAGGCCAGCACGGCCGCGACGAGCAGGTCCGGCCCCCTCGGCCGCCACCAGCCGGGCGGGAGCAGCCGCACCCGCCGCACGTGCGGACGTTCCCACCGGGCGAGCAGCAGGAGCAGGGCACCGACGCTCGCCACCGTGAGCGCGCCGAGGGCGAGTTTCAGCACGCTCGGACTCGACTGGTAGCCGGTGTCGGGCGTCACCGACACGCGCAGGTCCGTGCTGCCGCGGGCATCGGTGAACAGCCCGTTCACCGCGGGCCGGGCGGCGCTGTGCCCGATGACCTCGCCGCCAGCCGACACCGTCGTCCCGGCCGGGCCGGCGTGCACGGCCCAGTCGCAGCGCTCGGCGGTGGCCACGGTGGACCCGTGCAGCGACGCCGCGACGGTACCGCCGCGGTTCTCGACGCGCAGGCCGCCGTCATCCGGATCGCTGGTGGTCGCCAGGACCAGGCCGCCCCCGCCCGTCGCCTCGACAGCCGGGCAGCCGATCGTCACGTCGAGCCGTTCGGGCTGGTACGGGAAGAGCGGGAGCAGGGTGCTCTCGGCGGTGCCGTCCGCAGGCCACCGGTAGGTCGTCTCGTCCTGCTCCACCGGTGCCAGCGCGAAGAGAACGGCGGTCAGCGCGGACAGTGTTCCGAGCCCCGCGAGGATCCATCGGCGAGCGGCCATCGTAGGCACCTTAAGCAGGACCCGATGCCGATTCGTAACGGGGCGGTGACATTGCCGAGTCCGACTCGCCGTTTATCGCACGGCGGTGAGCAGTATGTCTGGTTCGTCTGCGTAGCACCGGAGTATCGAAACCGCCGCCGTTCGGCCGAGCGGCCGGGAGACCGGCGCCGGGTGGCGCAACCGCACCACGAGGTTCGTCTCGAACAACGGCTTCAGCACAAGTTCGCCGCCCTCGACGCGGACGGCCGAAGCGCGGACCACCGTCGCGGCGAGCATGCCGACGGTGAACAGCAACGAGTAGCCGGGCAGGACGACGAGTATCGTGTCCACCACCGGGCCGAGATCGAGGAGCAGGAACAGCAGCGCCTCGATGAGCGTCACCACGGCGAAGACCACGAGCAGGGGTACCTGTGCCCGCGCGTAACCGACCGCCGTGACCCCGGGTGGAGTGGTGCGACGACGCCGGAACACGAACGGGCCGATGCACGCGAGCATGCGAGCCTCGTTGCGCAGCAGGTGTCCCAGTGCGACCAACACGATCCCCCCAGGCCGGTCCTCCTGATGTGTTGCCGAGTCTACGGGGAAGGGGAGGCATGACCGCGGTGGCGAAAGACGCGGACACGCGGGAGACCGGCCGCTCCGGCGAGGCGGGGCCGGGGTCCTCGCGCGGCTTCCTGGCGCGGCGCGACGGGGCGGCCTGGCTGGTCGCGGGCCTCGCGCTGGTGCTCGGCGGCGTGTTCGTCGGCTTCGACCTCGCCTACAACCAGGGCAAGTTGATCGCCCCGCTCGACGACGTCTACATCCACCTGCGGTACGGCTCCCAGATCGGCAGGGGGCAGTTCTTCGAGTTCCACCCGGGTGATCCGGTGAGCACGGGCGCGAGCAGCCTGCTCTACGCGTTCGTGCTCGGCGCGGGTCACCTCGTCGGCTTCCGTGGCGATCTCCTGCTGCCCTTCGCCGTCGTGCTCGGCATCGGGTGCCTCGCCGGGACCACGGCCGTCGTGTACCGGCTCGGCCGCACGTTCGCGAGCCGCACGGTGGGCGTCTGGGCCGGGATCCTCGTCGCCGTCAGCGGGCCGTTGCTGTGGGGCGCGGCGAGCGGGATGGAGGTCGGGCTCACCGCCCTGCTGCTCACCGGCACCGTGCTGGCCTTCGTGCGGGAGCGGCCGTTGGCCCGGTTCCGGGTCACCCCGGTGCTCGGCGCGCTGCTGGCGCTGGTCCGGCCGGAGGGTCTCGTGGTCGCCGTCCTGATCGCGGGCGCGATGCTGTGGACGGTGCTGCGCGAGCGGCGGCGCGTGGGGGCCGCGGCGTGGAGCCTGCTCCCGGTGGCCGCCGGAGCCGGGCAGTACGCCTTCTACCTGCTCGCCACGGGAACGGCGACCGCGAACGGCGTGCGGGCGAAGTCGCACCTGCACGACCGCCCGCAGTTCTTCCTCGGCGAGTTCGTCGACCGCACGGTCGCGAACGTGCGCGGGTTCGTCGACGCGCTGGCGGGGCTCAACGAGCAGGACTTCGCGTTCCCCGGGCTGCTGTTGCTCGCCGTGGGCGGCCTCGGCCACCTGCTGGTGACCCGGCGGGAGTGGCGGCCGCTGCTGGTGGCACTGAGCCTCGGCCTGGCAGGCGTGCTCGTGGCCGCCGCCACGCTGTCCACCGCGCTCATCCACGAGCTGCGTTACCTCCAGCCGTTCCTCCCGCTGTTCGTGTTGTTCGCGGTCTGCGGGGTGCACGCGCTCACCCGCCTGCTGGCCGGGGCACGGGCCCGGCGGGCCGCACTGCACACCGTGCTCGTCGTCGCGCTGCTGTTCTCGCTGCTCGCGCTGCCCGCGTGGGCGGTGAAGCTGGGCAGGCAGGCCGCCACCATCCGGGACACGGACGTGTCCGTCGGCGCGTGGGTCAGCGGCAACCTGCCGCCCGATGCCGTGGTCGGTGTGAAGGACGTCGGCGCGGTGGCCTACTTCGGCGGCCGCCGGACGGTCGACCTGATCGGCCTGACCACCAACGGCCTCGCGGAACCCGCCAACAACGGCACGGGGGCGCTCTACGAGGCGCTGCGCCGGCTCCCGGAGGCCGACCGGCCGGACTACTTCGCCGTCTACGAGGAACGCCCTGGCCCGCCGATGCAGCCGCTGTTCGACGCGGGCCTGTTCGGCGAGGGTCCGCTGATCACGTTCCACGTGCGCACGCCACCCGCGCTCGACGGCTTCAGCATCGTGCCGTTCCGGGAGCTGCACGTCTTCCGTGCCGACTGGCGGCTCGCCGGCACCGGCGACGCGCCGCCCCCTGGTGTCACCGGGGAGATCAAGGACTATCTGAACACGGGGGACCTCGCGGGCGAGGAAGCCCACGGCTGGACGGCGCGGATGGCGCAACCCGGCCTGCAACCGGACACGGTGCTGCGCAGGCAGGGCGACGTGGTCGACAGCGGACGCGTCATCGTGGGCGGCGAGCGGTTCACCGCCGGCGGGCTCACCCCTGGCGAACCGCTGACCATCCACGCGCGCACGCTGGCGCCCGGGGTCGAGCGGGAGGTCCGGGTCCGGGTCGACGGCACCGACGTGGGCACCTGGCGGTTCCACCGGAGCGAGGAGTGGCGGCACCGTGCGTTCACCGTGCCCGGCGATGCCGTCACAGGTGAGTCGGTGACCGTCGAGCTCGAACCGGTCCGCCCGCTGCTGAGCCCGTACCCCGAGTACACGTCGTTCGGGTACTGGTTCAGCCAGCCCAGGTGACCTCGTGCGGGAGGAACGTCGGGAGAACCACGTTCCTCACGCACGAGCCGTCAGAGGGGCAGCTTGCGGAAGATCGGTCGCGGCACGTGCCGCAGTGCCGACATCACGAACCGGAACGCGGGCGGAGCCCACACCAGGTCCTTGCCCTTGCGCACCGCGTCGACGGCGATGTCGGCGACCTGCTCGGGCGCTTGCTCCAGCGGTGCCTTGCCCATGCCCTCGGTCATCTTCGTCTTCACCTGGCCGGGCCGGACCACCGTCACCGTGCCGCCGTGCGGGCGCAGCGCCTCACCGAGCCCCAGGTAGAAGCCGTCGAAACCGGCCTTCGTGGACCCGTAGACGAAGTTCGAGCGGCGGACGCGTTCCCCGGCCACGGAGGACAGCGCGATCACCGCGCCGTGCCCCTGCCTCTTCAGCTTCTCCGCCAGCGCCACGCCCACCGACACGGCGGCGGTGTAGTTCACGGTGGCCAGCTCCACGGCCTTGGCGTGGTCCTGCCACGCCTCCTCGGCGTCGCCGAGCAGGCCGAACGCGACCACGCTGACGTCGATGTCGCCGTCGGCGAAGCACTTGTCCAGCACGGCGGGATGCGAAGCGGTGTCCGTGGCATCGAACTCCACTGTGGACACCGAAGCGCCCGCGGACCGGAGCCGCTCGGCCGCGGCGTCGAGCCGCGACGAGGGCCGGGCGGCGAGCACCACCCGCAGCGGGCGTGCGGTGAGGTACTTCTCGGCGATCGCCAGCGCGATGTCCGAGGTGCCGCCGAGCAGCAGCAGCGACTGGGGGTTGCCGACCGCGTCGATCACAGTTCGAGCCTCCTGGCCATGTCGGACTTGAAAACACCGTCGGGGTCGACGGACTGCCGGATCTTGCGCCACTCGTCGAGCCGCGGGTACATCCGGGCGAACTCGGCGGGGCCGGTGCGCGAGTCCTTCGCCGTGTAGAGCCTGCCGCCCATCGCGAGCACGGCCTCGTCGAGCTCGCGGCAGAACCGGCCCAACCCCTCCTTGATGGGGAAGTCGACGCAGATGTTCCAGCCCGGCATCGGGAACGACAGCGGGGCACGGTTGCCCTCGCCGAACCGCTTGAACACGTTGAGGAACGACACGTGCCCCGACTCGGCGATGCGCCGCACGATGCGCCTGAACTCGTCCTCGGCGGCGAACGGGACGATGAACTGGTACTGCAGGAAGCCCTTCGGGCCGTACGCGCGGTTCCACTCACCGAAGAGGTCGAGCGGGTGGTAGAACTGCGTGAGGTTCTGGATCACGCCGCGCGCCCGCTTCGGCGTCTTGCGGTAGTACAGCTCCCCGATCGCGCTGAACGTGAGCTTGTTGGCGAGCCCGTTCGGGAAGACGTCCGGCAGCGTGGCGAGCTGCGGCGCGTCGACCTTGAGCGGGTTCGCGCGCAGCTTCGGGGGCAGGTCCTCGAGCTTCGCGAGCGAGCCCCGGCCGAACGCGGCCCGGCCGAGGTTGCGGCCGGTCGAGATCGAGTCGAACCACGCGGAGGAGTAGTCGTACCGGTCGTCGGAGCCGTCGCTGAACAGCGCGATCGTCTCGTCCAGGTCCGCGGTCCGGTCCAGGTCGGCGACGAAGTACGCGGTCTCGGTGTGCGTCATCGCGATCGTGGCCCGCAGGATGATGCCGGTGAGGCCGTTGCCGCCGACCGTGGCCCAGAACAGGTCGGCCTCCGGGCCGTCCGGGGTGAGCGTGTGGACGGTGCCGTCGGCGGTCAGCAGCTCCATCGAGACGACGTGGTTGCCGAAGCTGCCCGCGGTGTGGTGGTTCTTGCCGTGGATGTCGGAGCCGATGGCGCCCCCGACCGTGACCTGCCGGGTGCCGGGCAGCACCGGCACCCACAGCCCGTGCGGCAGGGCGGCCCGCATCAGCGCGTCGAGGCTGACGCCCGCGTCCACGTCGACGTGGCCGGAGTCCGGGTCGATGGCGTGGATGCGGTCGAGAGCCGTCATGTCGACGACGAGGCCACCCGCGTTCTGCGCGGGGTCGCCGTAGGACCGGCCGAGCCCGCGGGCGATCACACCGCGCTCGCCCGCCTCGACGACGGCCTTCGCGATGACCTCGGGGTCGCGCGTGCGCAGCACGGTCGCGACCGTCGGGGCCGTGCGGGCCCAGCCGGTGAGGGTCCGCCGTTCGAGATGGGGATCGGGAGTCACATCGCTCACCCGGAACAGGGTAACCACATCGAGATGTGGCCCGGCGGTGACCGCTTCTCCACATTTCCTAGACTCACTCGCGGAATCCGTCCCCGGTCGGTGAGGAACAGCAGTGGTGGCGACAGACCCGCAGGCGAGCCCGGCCGCCCGACCGCCCAGTCCGGGCCTGCTCGCCCAGCTCGTCCGGTTCGTGCTCATCGGCGGTTTCTGCGCGCTGGTCGACTTCGGCATCTACTCGGCGTTGCTGCAGGTCGGCACGTGGGTGCACCTGGCGAAGGCGATCAGTTTCATCGCCGGTACCACGACCGCGTATTTCCTTAACCGGCGTTTCACTTTCGCGGCCGCGCGGAATGGCGGGGCCGGGCAGCTCGGCGGATTCATGCTGCTTTACACGGTGACGTTCTTCGTCAACGTGGGGACGAATGCGCTCGCGCTGCACCTTGTGCCGGACTTCCGGTGGCGGGTCGTGCTCGCGTGGGTCATCGCGCAGGGCACCGCGACCATGATCAATTTCGTGATGCTGAAGTGGGTCGTGTTCCGCGAGACGCGTGCCTGACGTCCGTGTCACGACCTCCTAATCGCCCTGTACCTTCTGGGCATCCCGCTTGATTCTTCCCTCGGAGGACTGAGTTCACATGCCCGGCAAACCAGCACCGGCCACCGCTCGGCAGGCACAGGCGAACGGGAAGACCGCGGGCAGTGAGCCAGCAGGACAGGCACTCTTCGCCGAGCGCGCGCCGCACTCGGCGCTGCTGGCGCAGCGCGGCCTCTTCGCCGGGCCGTCCGGGCTGGTCAGCAAGGACCTCTACGCGGAGGTGCTCGGCGGCGCGGTGACCCGTGAGCGCGAGCGCATCACCCTGGAACCGGCCGCGCGGGTGTCGGGCAACACGTACTTCGGCCGGTTCCCCGCGGCCTACTGGCAGCGGTGGACACACGTCGACGCGGTCACCGTGACCGCCACCGTGACCGGATCGGGCAGGCTCGCGCTGCGGGCGTCCGATCCGGACGGTGTACCGAGGACGGTCACCGTGCACGACGCGCGCGAAGCCGACGGAGCCGAGGTGGCCCTCACGGCGCCGATCGACAAGTTCCTCGACGGTGGCGCGCTGTGGCTGGACCTGGAGACGGAGGCCGGGCAGCGGCTCGCGGTGTCGGACGTCCGGTGGACGGTCGAGCCGCCCGACCGCATCCGCCCGACCGCGGTGACCATCTGCACGATGAACCGGGCCGACGACTGTCTCGGCAACCTGAAGGCGCTCGCCGACTCGCTGCCCGCGCTGGAGACGCTCGACGCGATCTACGTGGCGGACCAGGGCACCGACACCGTCGACTCGCGGGAGGGTTTCGCCGAGGTCGCCGAGCGGCTCGGCGACCGGCTGCACTACCTCAAGCAGCCCAACCTCGGGGGCGCGGGCGGGTTCACCCGCGGGCTGTACGAGGTCGCGGGGAACACGCGGACCGAGCACGCGAACGTGCTGTTCATGGACGACGACGTGCTGCTGGAGCCGGACCTGGTGATCCGGCTGACGGCGTTCTCCAACCGGGTGGTGCACCCGGTGATCGTCGGCGGTCAGATGCTGAACCTGCTGCACCCCGACCAGCTGCACGTGGGCGCCGAGTACGCGCACCTCAACGCGCTGGAGCCGGGCAAGCCGGTGCCGCACAGCCTGTCCACCGCCGACCTGCTCGGCGTCGACGAGGAGACGGGCAAGCCGAACCGGCAGGAGCGCAGGGTCGACGCGGAGTACAACGGCTGGTGGTCCTGCCTGATCCCGTACGAGGTGGTCAGGGAGATCGGCTACCCGCTGCCGTTCTTCTTCCAGTGGGACGACGCCGAGTACAGCTACCGGGCGCGCAAGCACGGCTTCCCGACCGTGACGCTGCCCGGCGCGGGGGTGTGGCACGCCGACTTCCACTGGAAGGACTGGGACGAGTGGCACCGGTACTTCAACCTGCGCAACTCGATCATCACCGCGGCGTTGCACAGCCCGTTCGACCTGAACCTGCTGACGAGGGTGCTGCTGGCGCAGGTCGTGCGTTACCTGCTGGGGATGCAGTACGGGCTCACGGCCACCCTGATCAAGGCGGTGGAGGACTTCCTGGAGGGTCCGGAGATCCTGCACGACGGCGGGGCCGCGGCGATGCGGGAGATCCGGGAGATCCGCACGCGGTACCCGGAGACCAAGCGGCACCCGGCCACCGACGTGCCGGGGATCGCCACGGCGGACCTGACGATCCACAACACGGCGCCCCGGCCGTTCCTGCAGCGGTTCTACCTGGCCAAGACGATCGTCGACCGGATCGCGGGCAGGCACAAGCACGCTCTCGGCATGATCCCGCACGACGACTCGACCTGGTGGCACGTGTCGCAGTTCGCGACCGCCGTGGTGACCGATGCCTCGCAGGAGGGTGTGCGCGTGCGCCGGTACGACCGGCAGCTGATGTTCGACCTCGCCAAGCGCGCGGCCAGGGTGCTGAACCGGCTGCGCAAGGAGGGGCGTGCCGTGCAGGCGCAGTACCACCGGGCGATGCCGCAGCTCACCAGCAGGGAGAACTGGACGCGCCTGTACGGCCTCTGAGCTCTCGGCCCGGCGCGTCAGCGCAGGCCGAACGTCCGGTCGCGGCGCTGCAGGTCGTCGACGTACGCGACGGCGACGTGAGCGAAGTTCACGTTGACGGCGTAGCCGTCCTTCGTGCGGATGGTCTCCACGGACCCGTGGTCGAGCATCCAGTGCAGTCGCTTGACGAGCTGGGCGTTCTCCTCGGTGGCGTCCGGTGGCAGCTGGAACAGCACCGGCTCGCCGCCGGAGGTCAGGTGCAGTACGAGTGTGGGCTTCTCATCGGCCATGGACTCAGCTCAGCAGCCGGGGGAGTGGGCGGCAACCGGGTTCGCTGAGGGCTGATGCGGCGGACTCGCGGCGGCGAAACGGCCGTGCTGCTAACGTGCACCTCCGGATATTCCAGGTCATCCGGGGGGATTGGCGATGCCGCACTCGTTCTCGCTGTCGCTGGCTGCCGTGGACATACTGCTGGAGCACACCCGGCTCGGCCGGGCGCCGTTCCCCTTCGAGGTGCCGCACATCGGCACCACCCACGAACAGCGAGCGCAGGTCAGGGACGCCGTCTTCCGGGATCTCGAGGGTCGCGGCATGATGCGCGGCGGCAGGCTGGACGGGGACACCGAGCTGGCGCTGGAGACGTTCACCCGCGCGCCGGTCGCGATCACGGCGGCCGCCCAGCTGGAGAAGTCGAACCGGCTGTTCGCCCGCGCCGGCTCGGACGGACAGTTCGCGATCCTCGTCCGGCAGCACGGCAACCTGCTGGTGTTCGAGGAGACGCGGCCGACCGCGCTCGTCGCGTCGATCGTCGACCTGCTCCCGCTGACGCCGGCCGCGGGCGGCCAGTCGGTCACGGTCGCGAAGCCCGCCCCCCGCAAGCCGCGGCGTGCCGCGGACGACGGCGGCTACGATCCGTTCGGCGATGTCTCGGCGCCCCGATCGTCCGCGGGACCGCAGCACCGGGCCGTCGAACGCATCTTCGAGAAGCCGAAGAAGGGGATCGGGCAGTTCACGGCGTTCGTCCAGGGCCGCGACGGCAAGCCGGTCCACCTGAGCCCGATCGCCTGGTTCGACACCGACGACGGGCGGTACTTCTGCACGTCACGGGCCGCGGAGGACGGGCAGGAGTGGATCACCTACGCGCCCGCCGACAACGCCCGGATCGCCCAGCAGCTGTACTCGCAGCTCGAGGGCTACCTGTAGGAACCGTGCCGCCGCCTCCCACGTCGAAGCTGGTGGCGGAGTGAGTGAAAGAGCCATTGCGGGCAGTGGCCAGTCGGTAAACTGCCCACCGCACACACAGGCGAGGATGTGGGGTAGCGATGCCGTTCGTACCTGATTCGGGTTCCGCCATCGGGGCGGGTATCGGGGCCGCGATGCCCGCGATGAGTGCCAAGGCTCTTCAGGCCACATCGGCCGAGACACAGAAGCTGATCGCCGCGGCAGAGTCGGGGGGCTTCCGAATCAGCGAGGAAGGCCTGCGGCCACTCCGGGAAGCGCTGTTGCGAATGAGAACACAAGTAAACGACCTCAGGCAGTCCGCGATGTTCGACCTCAGCCAGGCTCCGAAGCTTGGCAGTCATGACTACGGCGAGGCTGTGGCACAGCATGACCAGAAGGGCGCATCGGGTTCGGCTGGTTCAGCGAGCGCTGTCCTGGAACAGTTCACACGGGTGCTGATGGACGCGGACGAAGCTCTGGCGAAGGCTGCGGGGGTCTATCGGGAGTCCGAGAACACGGCAGCGGACAACATCGGCTCGGTGCAGGCCTGATCGATGAGGAAGTCAACTCGTGCACTGCTTCTCCCGCTAGCAGTCGCCGCGCTGGCGGTGGCCGCTTGCTCCAACAGCGAGTCGGGCATGGCGAAGCCGAAGGGCAGTACGGACTCGCCCACGCAACCGAGTTCTTCGGCGGCTACGGAAACCCCCGTCGGGTCGGGCCGGGCACTTTCCGATGAGCTGACTGCCTGCTCCTTGCTCAACCAGCAGGAGCTCGCACAGTTCGGAGAGTTCCGGGGCGGTCAGAAACCTTCGACGTCGAGTGCCTCCGACGCGTGCCAGTGGAGTGGTGGCGACGTGTCGAATGTCGTCACCGTGGGGGTGGCTATCCGGGATGCACAGAGTGTCGACGAGGTGAGCCCGATCGAAGGTGGCGGCGCACCCACGACGGGTCAACTCGCCGGGCGCCGAGCCGTGCAGGCTTCCGCGCCGACGGGCTGCCTGCTCGCCCTCTCGGTCGGAGACAGTTCGCGCGTGGACGTGGTGATCAGCGGGGAGACCGAGGAACCCGACTATTGCCAGCTCGTAGGCCAAGTGGCCGACATCGTCGAGCCAAAGCTTCCTGAGGGGTAACGCAATGAATGACGCCGACCAGGCTCCGCCAAGGGAGCTGACCGACCAGCAGATCGCCGACTTGCCTCCGGCCGAGCGTGAGGAGTACTTCCGGGAACGAGCGGCCGCGGGGATCGATGACGGTGGCCTTTTCGGTTGGATCAACCGTATGCGCGCAAACATCGAAGGCGGTGTGCAGGCTCAACAGTACGGCGACCAACGCGTGCAGGAACTCTCTTCGGGCGAGGTGCAATACGTCGAAGGTCTCCGGCCGTCGAACGCCGACTACAACGGCCACGACCATTCGGTCATTTCCTCGTACGTGCGGGATATCGATCCAGCGCAGGTTACGGGCGTTTCCAACGCCTACCACGATCTGCATCAGGCGTTCCGTGAGTTTGCGGACCAGCTGAAGGACGCCGTCGACAAGTCGCAGCACGAGTGGGAAGGCGAGGCTGCGGAGAGCGCCCGGGGCTACTTCTCGAGTCTCAGCCAGTGGGCCGAGGCCAACTCGCAGAACGCGCAGCTCGCCTCCGAGACCATCTACCAGCAGGCCGAGGCGGCCTCGTCGGCGAAGAACTCGATGCCCGAGCCGATTCCCTTCAGCTGGGACTCGGAGATGAAGAAGTGGGGCAGTGATCCCTTCAACTTCGCGGGCAACATCGCGCAGACCATCGAGACCTACCACGCGAGCCAGGAGGCGCACGCCCAGGCCGCGCAGGTGATGGCCCAGTACGACGGCCACCTGTACGAGGCCGCGTCGAAGCAGCCCGCGTTCGCCGAGCCGCCGAAGTTCGGCAGCGGAAGTGGCGAGAGCGGCTCGGTCGGTTCGGTCCCCGGCAACGGCGGCACCGACGCGTCCGGTTTCGTCGGCGGCGGCGTGCCCGGCGGTGGGGCGCCGGCCGGCGGCTCGGTCGCGGGCGGGTCCGTCTCCGGTGGCGTTTCGGGTGGCGGCGGGTCGAGCCTGGGCGGAGCGGGCGTGGCCCCACCGCTGGCCGCGGGGCGGGGCACCGGCGCCGTGCTGCCCGGCGGATCCGGTACGCGGCCCGCGGGCTTCCGCAACCCCAGCTTCAGCGTGCCCAGGAGCAGGCCGAACAGCGGCAACTCCGGTCTCGGTGAGATGGGTCCGATGCCCATCGGCGGCATGCCACCCGGTGGCCCCGGGGGTGGGGGCGGCGACTACGGCGGCCGGGTCGGCCGGGGCGTCGCCGGATTCGGTCCCGGTGGTGGCGGCGCGGCAGGCGGTGCGGGCGCACCTGGCGCCGGTACCGGTTCCGGCGCGGCGGCGAAGCCCGGTGCGCTCGGTCCCACCGCGCCCGGCGGTGCCGGTGCGGCGGCGGCCGCGGGCCGTGGCGGCATGGGCGCAGCGGGCATGGGCGGCGCGGGACGTGGCGGCCAGGGCGAGGAGGACAAGGAACACCAGCGGCCCACGTTCCTTGTGGAGGGTGACCCGGACGAGGTCTTCGGCACCGACGAGCGCACGGCGCCGCCCGTCATCGGAGAGTGACGACCGGCGGGCGACGAGCCTCCACCGTGTGACTTGACCTCCAGTGCGGTCGAGGTGCTGGGCTGGTGCCATGACCACTGCAGCCGTTCGAGAGCCCGCTCCCGAGACCGACGACTGGGGTATCGACGCCGTCGACGTCGATGCCTACCTGCGGCGCATCGGCCACCCGCGCGTCGAGCCGTCCGCCGAGGCCCTGCGCTCACTGCACGAGGCACACGTCCGCACGATCCCCTTCGAGAACGTCGACGTGCTCCTCGGTGACCATCCGGGCATCGGCACCGACGCGCTCATGCGCAAGCTCGTCCACCGCAGGCGGGGCGGCTACTGCTTCGAGCACGCGTCATTGTTCGCCGCCGTACTGGAACGCCTCGGGTTCACCGTCCAGCGGCGGATGGCCCGCGTCCAGCCGCACCGCTCCGGCCCGCAGACCCACATGATGCTCGCCGTGCACGCCGACGGCGAGGACTACCTGGCGGACGTGGGCTTCGGCAGCGGGATCCTGCGGCCGATGCCGCTGCGTGACGGCGCCACCGCCGATCAGGGCGGCTGGGAGCACCGGATCGCGCGCACCGCCGACGGGTGGATGCTCACCAAGCGCACCGCCGAGGGATGGGAGCCGCAGCACACCTCGGACGAGTCGTCCCGCAGGCCGATCGATTACCAGGTCGCGCACCACTACACGTCGACCCATCCGGACTCGCCGTTCTTCGGCAGGCTCGTCGTCATCCGGTTGACTCCCGGCACCCTGCGCAGGCTCGTCGACCGTGAGCTGCACATCGAGCATTCGGACGGCAGCACCGAGCGCATCCCGGTGCCCCCGGAACGGCTCGGCGAGACCCTGCGTGACCTGGACGTCGACCTCACCGCCGACGAACTCGACCGTCTGCTCGCCGCGCTGGCCGAACGGGAACGGCAGCGGGATCAGAACCGGTAGAACCGTTCCCGCCTGCCCTGCCGCACGAGCCGCAGCCAGCGCAGGAACGCCTTGGGGTCGCGTTTGACGCCGACGAAGTACAGGCCGAAGCGCAGCACCTCGAGCGCGCCGATCTTGCGCATGCCCGGCTGCGACAGCAGGTAGCCGCGGTTGCGGTAGGTGTAGTACCGCTTGACCTCGTTCTCCGGGTCCTGCGCGTGGAACCGGCCGCCCAGCATCGGCTTGAACTCGTCGGAGCCGTTCGGGTGCAGGTACGCCGTCTTCAGCGACGTGCCGAACGGCAGCCCGGACCGGACCAGCCTGCGGTGCAGTTCGACCTCGTCTCCCCGGAAGAACAGCCGCAGGTCGGGCACCCCGGTCACCTCGAGCGTGGACGCCCGGAACAGCGCTCCGTTCATGAGGGAGGCGATGCCGGGCAGGAAGTCGGTGCCGAGCTCGGCGGACGAACGCTTCCACGTCAGGCCCCGGCGGAGGGGGAACGCCAGCCGGTCGGGGTCGTCGATGTTGGCGACCACGGGGGACACCTCGGCGAGCCCGCGCGAGCGGGCCTCGCCGAGCAGGACCTCCAGCACGTGCTCGTCGGCGGGCCGCCCGTCGTCGTCGGCGAGCCACACCCACTCCGCGCCGAGCGCCAGGGCGTGCAGCATGCCCAGCGCGAAGCCGCCCGCCCCGCCGAGGTTGCGGTGCGACGGCAGGTAGGTGGTGGGCAGCTCGACCGACTCGACGACGTCCCGCGCCGGCTGGTCGGGTCCGTTGTCGACCACGACGAGGTGGTCGACAGGGCGCGTCTGCGCGGCGATGACCTTCAGCGAGTCGGCGAGCAGGTCGCGCCGGTGCCGGGTGACCACCACGGCGGCCACGGAGTCCTCGCCGAGCGGGGCGCGCTCCTCGCCCATGTCATTCGCCGCCCTTGCTGGCCGACACGGGTTTCTCCACGCCGAGCCGGGCGGCGGTCTGCGGGCTGATGTTCTCGTAGGGGTCCTTGCCCTTGTAGGCCTTCAGCACCTCGCGCAGCGAGCCGTGCATCTTCATCCGGCCCTCGTCCATCCACACCGCGCTGGTGCACAGCTCCAGCAGCAGGTCATCCTGGTGCGAGGCGAAGACCAGCAGGCCGGACCGCTTCACGAGGTCGACGAGCCGGTCCCGCGCCTTGTTGAGGAACCGGGCGTCGACGGCGCCGATGCCCTCGTCGAGCAGCAGGATCTCCGGGTCGATCGACGTCACCACGCCGAGCGCCAGCCGCACCCGCATACCGGTGGAGTACGTGCGCAGCGGCATCGAGAGGTAGTCGCCGAGCTCGGTGAACTCCGCGATGTCGTCGACCCGCTTCTCCATCTGCTTGCGGGTCATGCCGAGGTAGAGGCCACGGACCATGATGTTCTCGTAGCCGGAGATCTCCTGGTCCATGCCGACGCCGAGGTCGAACACGGGCGCCACGCGGCCGTCGATCAGGGCCGTGCCGCGGGTGGGCTCGTAGATGCCGGACAGTAGCCGCAGCAGCGTGGACTTGCCCGCGCCGTTGTGCCCCACCAGGCCCACCCGGTCGCCGCTGCGCACGGAGAGCGTGATGTCGTGCAGTGCCTCGATCACCGGCACCTTGCTCTCCGTGCCGATCCTGCCGCCGACCTTGCCGAGCACCTTCTTCTTCAGCGAACGGCTCTTGGCGTCGAAGATCGGGAAGTCGACGTAGGCGTTGCGCACTTCAATGCTGGTCATCAGTTCTCACACCCAGTAGGACACGCGGGACCGGTAGTTGCGCATGACGACCAGCGCCAGGATCCAGCCGACCAGCGCGATGCCGGCGGAGATCACCCAGTGGTGCCAGCTCTGCTCGTTGCCGATCAACGGCGCGCGCACCAGTTGCAGGAGGTGGTACAGCGGGTTCAGCTCCACGACCAGGTCGCGCCAGCCCGCCGACTCGCCGAACCTGTTCTGCAGGATGTCGGTGGTCCACACGATCGGCGTCATGAAGAACATCAGGTTGATGAGGCTCGTGATGACCTGCGGGATGTCGCGGAACCGGGTGGACACGATGCCGAACAGCAGGATCACCCAGCCCGCGTTGACCGCGAGCAGGAGGAAGCCGGGGATGGCCAGCAGCGCGCTCCAGCCGAGGCCGGGCTGCGGCACGCCGTTGTCCGTGAGCACGTAGCCCGACTTCGTCAGGCTGCCCCAGAAGACCGCCAGCACGATGACGTAGATGATCATGTTGTGGGCGAACATGATCGACTGCCGCCACAGCGTGCGCAGCACGTAGACCGACAGTGGCGCGGGCAGGTGCTTGATCAGCCCCTCGTTCCGGATGAACGTGTCGGTGCCCTCGGTCAGGTTGCCCAGGATGAACTGCCAGACGATGAAGCCGGTCGTGATGTAGGGCAGGAAGGTGCCGATCGGCGCGCCGAACAGCTGCGAGTAGAGCAGCCCGAGGCCGAGCGCGGTGACGCCCATGCTCATGGTGATCCACAGCGGCCCCAGGACCGAGCGGCGGTAGCGCTGCTTGATGTCCTGCCAGCCGAGGTGGCTCCACAGCTCGCGTTGCGTCACGCCGTCACGGATGTCGGCGAACGCGCGGTTCCACGAACGGCGGTCCGGTACTGGCTTCTCTGCCGCGACGGACTCTCCCGCGGCCGGAACGGTGCTTGTGGCGTGCACGGGAACGAGGGTACTGGCGGCCGATCGCGGCGTTTCCCCGCATCCGGTTAACCGGTCCGGCCACCGGGCGGCACATACCCGTTCGTCCCGCAACCTCGCGAAACATCCGATTCGCCGGTCCTTTCGTCGGGGTCGGCGGCCCCCGGACCTCGCTACCATGCCGTCATGACGCACCCGGGAAGCGACGGTCGCAGGCTCTACTACCTCGTGGCGACCGCCGGGTGCCCGAACTACGGGGACGAGCTCATCGCGGCGGGCTGGCTGCGGCAGCTCGCGCGGACCGACCCGGAGGCCGACGTGTGGGTCGACACGCAGGCACCGGGCCCCGCGGCCGTGCTGCTCGGCGGGGAACACCCGCGCGTGCGGTTCACCGACACGCTGTGGCGGCTGTGCTGGGAGGCACCCTCCGACGAGCCGTGGCGGGTCTCCGCGTGGGTGCAGGACGCGGTGCACCACCCCGGCCTCGCGCCACGCTGGATCCACGGCATCGAGCTGCTGCGCAGGGCCGACGTCGTCCACGTGATCGGTGGCGGCTACGTCAGCGGGGTGTGGCCACGGCACACGGGCCTGCTCGCGGGGGTGGTCGCGGCCGCACGTCTGTCCGGGGCGCGCACCGCGATGACCGGGCAGGGGCTGTGCCCCGTCGCCGACGGGGCCGCCGAGCTGCTGCGGGCGCTGGCCGCGCGGTTCGACGTCGTGGACGTGCGGGACGAGCCGACGGCCGAGCTGCTCGGCGTGCCCGCGAGCGTCGACGACGCGTTCCTCGTCATCGGCCCCGAGCTCTACAGCGACCACCTCGGGGACGACCGGGACGTCCCCGAGGTGATGGTCTGCCTGCAGTCCGACCTCGCCGAGGTGGGCACGCAGCGGGTGGCGTCCGCCACGCTCGCCATGCTGCGCCGCTGGCAGGTGCCGCCCGACCGGGTGTGCTTCGCCGAGTGCATTCCCCGGGTGGACCGGGAGGTCTACACGCTGCTGGAGCCCGAGCTGCCGGGGGCGCGGTTCCTGCCGTTCGTCGACGTGTGGCGGAGCGGCCTGCCGGTGTCGCCACTGCAGACCTGGATCTCGACCCGCTTCCACCCGCACCTGGTGGCCGCCGCGGGTGGCGCGCCGGGAGTGGCCATGTCGGTGCGGCCGGACTTCTACGACACCAAGCACCGCTCCCTCATCGAGCAGGGCTCCGGCTGGACGCTGCTGGACGTCACGGACGGCACCGTGCCGGAGCGGCCCGGCACGGGCGGCTTCGACGAGGGCGCGCTGGAGAAGTTCCAGCGCGCCAAGCTCAGGCTCGCCGAGGAGATCTACGCGCCCCGCGACTGACCGGTCCCCGGCGTTTCCGGGGCGCTCAGAGGTACTGGCCCGTGCTGCCGATGCCGTGCCCGTGCCCGCCCTGCTCACCGGCGGTGGCGCCGGGCGGCAGGCCCCGCCGCATGTGTTCCAGCTGCACCCTGGCGGCCATCTGCTGTGCGAACAGCGCGGTCTGGATGCCGTGGAAGAGGCCTTCCAGCCAGCCGACGAGCTGCGCCTGCGCGATCCGGAGCTCCGCGTCCGACGGCGTGGTGTCCGCGGTGAACGGTGCCACCAGCCGTTCGAGCTCGTCCTGCAGCTCCGGGGCCAGCGCCTGCTCCAGCTCCTTGATGGACGTCTCGTGGATCTCGCGCAAACGGTTGCGGCTGGCGTCGTCGAGCGGAGCGGCCCTGACCTCCTCGAGGAGCTGCTTGATCATGGTGCCGATCCGCATCACCTTCGCCGGCTCTTCGACCATGTCGCCGACCGACTCGTTCTTCTCACCCTCCGCGCCCGGCGCGATACGTGCCGTGCCGACCGGAGAGCCGTCCGGTCCGACTACCACCACGTGGTGTGATTCTTCACCGCTGTGGTTACCGGCTGTATCGGAATTGGGGGAATTCGGCTCGGTCATGTGCTCCATCCTGGCCTATTCGAGAGCTCTCTCGCAGCGCCGGTGTAGTCCGTCTCCGCGTTCGACGGCACATTCCGACCCAGCGTAGCGGGAACGGTCGCTCGGTGTGTTCACCAGGCCAACCCCGAGCGCACAGCGGATCTACCGCTCCGTACGGTGTCCGCATGGCATTCGACGTCGCTCGGATTCGTGGGTTGTTTCCCGCGCTGGGTGACGGCTGGATTCACTTCGACGGTGCCGCCGGAATGCTCGTACCCGAACAGGTCGCGTCGGCCGTTTCCACGGCGATGCGCGCCCCGGTCTCCGGGCCGGGCGGAGCCTTTCCGGCGTCGCAGCGCGCGGAGAGCATCGTGGCCGCCGCCCGCCGCGCAGTGGCCGACCTGGTCGGCGGTGAGCCCGAGGGCGTCGTGCTCGGGCCGAGCGCCTCCGTGCTGCTGAGCCGCCTGGTGGACGCCATGTCCGATCGCTGGACGCTCGGCGACGAGGTCGTGGTCTCCCGGCTGGACGAGCCCGCCAACATCGCGCCGTGGCAGCGGGCCGCCAAGCGGGTCGGGGCGAACGTCCGTTGGGGCGAGATCGACATCGAGACGTGCGAGCTGCCCGCCTGGCAGTACGAGAGCCTGGTCTCCGCCCGCACCAAGGCGGTGGCCATCACCTGCGCGTCCGGTTCGGTGGGCACGAGGCCGGACGTGCCGACGGTCGTCGAGTTCGCCAAGCGGGTCGGCGCGACGGTGGTGGTCGACGCCACCTACGCGGCGCCGTTCGTGCCGCTGGACATCAACGCGCTGGGTGCCGACGTCGTGGTGGTGTCGGCGCAGGCGTGGGGCGGTCCGGCGGTGGGCGCACTGGTGTTCCGGGAGCCGGAGCTGCTGGAGCGGCTGCCGTCCGCTTCCCTGGAGCCGAACGTACGGGGCCCGGCGCGGCTCGAACTCGGCCCGCACGCGTACCCGCTGCTCGCGGGGCTCATCGCGTCGATCGACTACCTCGCGGGCCTCGACGACGCGGCGTCCGGGTCGCGCAGGGAGCGCCTGGTGACCTCGCTGGGGTCGGCGAAGTCGTACCACGCCGGCCTGCTCGCGCAGCTGTCCACCGAGCTGCGGGCGCTGCCGAACGTGATGGTGATCGGGGACGCCATGCGGCGCATTCCCGCTCTCGCGTTCGCCATCGCCGATCGCAAGGCTCCCGAGGTCGCGGAGTACCTGGCGGCGCAGGGCCTGTGCGCTTTCGCGGACGAGGGCACGAGCGGGGTGTTCGCGTCGCTCGGGGTCGGTGAGGTCGGCGGGGCGGTCCGCATCGGCCTCGCCCACTACTCGAATGTGTTCGAGGTCAACCAGCTCGTGCGGGTCCTCGAAGAGTTCAGCTGACGGCCAGCAGCACCTTGCCGAACACGCCGCCCTCCTCGAGCCTGCGGTGCGCGTCGGCCGCCTTGCCGAGTGAGACGACCTGGTCGATCACCGGCCGCACGGATCCGCGTTCCACGAGCGGCCACAGCTGCTCGCGCACGGCGGCCACGATCTCGCCCTTTTCCTCGACCGGCCGCCCGCGCAGTCCGGTGGCGGCGATGCTGGCGCGCTTGGTGAGCAGCTTGCCGATGTTCAGCTCGCCCTTGACGCCGCCCTGCATGCCGATCACGACCAGCCTGCCGCCGGTGGCGAGCGCGTCGACGTTCTTGCCGAGGTACTTGGCGCCCATGTTGTCGAGGATGACGTCGGCGCCACCCGCCTCCTTGCGCAGCTCCGCGACGAAGTCCTGCTCGCGGTAGTTGATCACGATGTCGGCGCCGAGCTGGCGGCAGCGTTCGAGCCGGTCGCCGGTGCCCGCGGTGACGGCCACCGTGGCGCCGAGGGCCTTGCCGACCTGGATGGCGTGCGTGCCGATGCCGCCGGCGCCACCGTGGACGAGCAGGACATCGCCCTCCCCGAGGCCTGCGTGCATGACGACGTTCGACCACACCGTGCAGGCCACCTCGGGCAACCCGGCCGCGGCGAGCAGCTTGACCTCGCCCGGTACCGGCAGCAGCTGCACGGCCGGCACCGCGACCTTCTCCGCGTAGCCGCCGCCCGCGAGCAGCGCGCACACCTCGTCGCCGACCTGCCAGCCCGTCACGCCCTCGCCGAGTTCGGCGATGGTGCCCGAGCACTCGAGCCCGAGGATCTCGCTGGCACCGGGCGGCGGAGGGTAGTGCCCCTGCCGCTGCAGCAGGTCGGCCCTGTTCACCGCGCTGGCGGCGACGTCGAGGAGTACTTCACCGGGGCCGGGAACGGGATCGGGGACTTCGGTCCACTCGAGGTTCTCCGGACCGCCGGGTTCGCGGATCATGATCGCGCGCATAGGTGCGACTGTATGCCACGGCGCAAGACCGGCCAGCGTGGAATCCTACGAACGGACCTTGACCAGGCCGGGCGAAACGAACAAAGGTGACTCCCCTCTCTCTCACGAAGGGGAACATGCCTATGTCATCCGTCAGACGGAAGCTCGTGCCCGCCGTGGCGATCGCGGCGTGCACCGGTTTGCTGCTGTCCGGAGGGCCGGCCACCGCCGCGCCGCCGGACGCGGGCGACAAGCTCGCCCGCAAACTGGTCAAGAAGGTCGATGTCGGCAAGGTCAACCGCCATCTCATCGCGTTCCAGCGGATCGCGGACTCCAGCGGTGGCGACCGTGCCGCGAGCACCGAGGGCTACAACCGTTCTGCCGAGTACGTCGCGGGCAAGCTGGAGGCCGCCGGCTTCGACGTGACGCGCCAGGAATTCCCGTTCACCTACACCGAGACGCTGGCCGAGCGCCTCACGGTCGGCGGCGGCGACGTGCCGATCATCATCATGCGGTACAGCCCGTCCACCCCCGAGGGCGGAATCACCGCGCCGCTGGCCGTCATCGAGCCCGACAGCACGCCCGGCTGCGAGGCCGCCGACTTCGGTGACGTGACCGGCCAGATCGCGCTCATCCAGCGCGGGGCCTGCACGTTCGCGCAGAAGCAGCAGTCGGCCGCCGAGGCCGGCGCGGTCGGCGCGGTGATCTACAACAGCGTCGAGGGCGACCTCAACGGCACGCTCGGCGACCCGGACGCGGGTGTGATCCCCACCGGCGGCATCTCGAAGGCCGCGGGCGAGCAGCTGGCCACGCAGGACGGCGCCGAGGTGACGTTGGAGCTGCGGGCGTTCGAGGAGGAGCGCACCACCTACAACGTCATCGCGGAGACCAAGACGGGCCGCAAGGACAACGTCGTGATGGCAGGCGCGCACCTCGACAGCGTCACCGAGGGACCGGGCATCAACGACAACGGCACCGGCTCGGCCGCGCTGCTGGAGACCGCGGTGCAGCTCGGCGGCAGCCCCAAGGTCAACAACGCGGTGCGGTTCGCGTGGTGGGGCGCGGAGGAGTTCGGGCTGGTCGGCTCGACCCACTACGTCAACTCGCTGTCGTTCGAGCAGCAGCTCGACATCGCGCTGTACCTGAACTTCGACATGATCGGCTCGCCGAACGCCGGCTACTTCGTCTACGACGGGGACGACTCCGACGGCGTCGGCGCCGGTGCGGGCCCGTACGGCTCGGCGCAGATCGAGCAGCGGTTCATCGACTTCCTCGAGAACCGCGCGGGCGTGCCCACCGAGGGCACCGACTTCACCGGTCGCTCCGACTACGGCGAGTTCATCGCGGTCGGTATCCCCGCCGGTGGCCTGTTCACCGGCGCTGAGGGCGTGAAGACCGAGGAGCAGGCCGCGAAGTGGGGCGGCGAGGCCGGGATCTCGTACGACCCGTGCTACCACGCGGCGTGCGACACGCTCGGCAACGTCGACCGGGTGGCGCTGGACCGCAACGGTGACGCGATGGCGTGGGTGACCGCGCAGTACGCGATGAGCACCGAGGAGATCAACGGCGTCGCGCCGAACGCGAAGAAGAACAAGGCCGCGGTGGCGAAGCAGCGTGCCGCCGCGCAGCGGGCGATGACCGCCCACGCCGCCGAGCACTCGCACCACGAAGCCGCCTGACGCGCGGCGAGCGTGAACCCAATGTGGCATTCGGTGCGTTGACCGCACCGAATGCCACATTGGGTGCGGCTGAGATTCGAAGTATCCGAGGCACACACGCGCCTGGGTGCGGACCCGTCTGCCCGACGGTTCCGCACCCAGGTCTTTTTCGAGGTTGTCCAGTTGTCAGCGGTCGCCCGCCTACCGGGTCGGCGATGAGCGCTGGGGCACGATCGCCGAGGCCGCGCCGAGCCAGGCTCGAGACGCCGGTGGCGCCAGAGGGCGCCGGAAAACCCGCGCTGCTCACAATCGCGATCGGGCCGGATCAAGCCACCCCGACCGTGGGCACACAACGGGCGGTCAACCGCGGGGCATCATTCGTCACGGCATCACCTGATCCCTCCCGGAGGAGACGCCCGACCCGTACGCCCGGGGTGGCGTGCGCCGGTCCGCCGCACTCCGCCGTCACCAACCAGGATGCGCCTCCACGCGGTGAGTCACAACCATTCCGTGACGCACTATCTGGTGATGTCCGCTATTGGCAGGATGCACACAACACCACCTGATTCCGATCGGGCGGGGAGGCCTACTCTGCGTAGAATGAGCGAGTTGCCCAGCGAGCCGCGCTGGCTGTCCGAGACGGAGATGCTCGCGTGGCGTTCCTACATCGTCTCGACGCTGCGCCTGCGCCAGCGGCTGCACCGGGAACTGGTCGAGGAGCACGACGTCTCGCTGATCGACTACGAGGTGATGGTCTGCCTGTCGTCGAGGCCGGACCGGCGCATGCGGATGACCGAACTCGCCAGCATGCTGGGCTCCACCAAGAGTCGGCTGTCGCACCAGGTGGGGCGCATGGAGGCGGCGGGCTACGTCCGGCGAGGCCGGGACCCGGAGGACAAGCGTGGCGTGACCGCCGAGCTGACCGAGCAGGGAGCCGAGCTGCTGGTACGAGCGGCACCCCGCCACGTCGCCGGCGTCCGGGAACACCTCATCGACCTGCTCACACCGGAGGAACAGGTGACGCTCGGCACCGCCTTCTCCCGCGTGCTCGCACACCTGGCGGAGCTCGACGACTGACGCGTTACCCTGGGCGGACAGGGAAGCGTGGCAGAGCGGCCGAATGCACTCGCCTTGAAAGCGAGCGACCCGCGAGGGTCCGGGGGTTCAAATCCCTCCGCTTCCGCACCTCTGACCAGGGAAAACGCCGGTCGGTCCGGATCTCTCCGACCGACCGGCGTGCGCGCTGGTCTCAGTTTTGGTCTCAATCGAGGCCGATCGAGGGAACAGCGCTGCCGAGAGCGGGTCAGTCATCCACGGATGACGCATACCGATGCCAAATCTTCGGGTGGCTACTAACGCTGGCATACCTCGTGTGATGTCAGGGCGTTTCGTACGCGGTCTGCTCGGGATGATGTGTCGCCTGTGCCACGGCGAGGCGGTATGCTACTTGAAACTCACTGGAAGGTGCCGTATGGGGACAGGTAGTCACGACGACGCGATCGAATTGGTAAATATTCGAACCGGAAACGAAAGCGAATTCACGCAAAACCGGGGATACACAGTGAACCCCCTGGAGAATCCTCCGCCTCCTCCCGAGGGATTTGCAACTCCTTCTCCTAGTCCTTCTGAGGGTGTCGATGCGGCTGGCGCCGTTTCAGGTGACACGAGCCAAGATTGAGACATGACACCCGCGAGCGTCGTTGGTGTAACCGTCTTTTTCCTACTCATAATCCCGGGGATTACTTACGAGTTGCTGCGTCGGCGAGTTCTGTTGCCAATCGAAGAGAGCGGGTTTGTCCAGGTAAGTCGTATCCTGCTGTCTGGAACAATCATCTTCGCTATCGTGGTGCTGCTCTTGGTGGCTGTAAGGTCCGTCTCTCCGCGGGCACTTCTCAACCCCGGTGCCTTCATTGGCGCGGGGTCAGCGTACGCCGAGTCCAACCTCGGTCTAATTGGGAAGACCATGGGGTTCTATGTGCTGCTTGCTGTGCTTCTCGCAGTTGTGGCAAGTGACTTGAACCTAGGTTCGAAGCAAGTGAAAATCCATCGAGGTGCGGCCATCATTGGCCTCACGGAGATCGATAAGCGGCCCGAGGATGTTGCCTGGCTTGCGGTCCATCTTAAGAGCGGCAAGGAAATCCTAGGTTACTATTACGGTGCGACGACCGAGCTCGACCCCGATAAGCGCGAACTAATTCTTCAGAAGCCGCTGAGGGTGGGATACCCTGAAAAGGGCGAGCCTGCTCATATGGCGTCGGACTGGAAGAGGGTTCTCATACATGTCCGCGAAATTGAATATCTATCTGTAGCCTACGTGGCAGCGCGTGTAGTCCCGTCGGAAACAATTTCGAGGAAGCTGGTCAATTGGATGCGTGACAATTTCTTGCGGGCTAAGGTGTGCGCACCATTGGCCCTCGTAGCAGTTGCTGGCTTTGCACTACCTTGGCCGTAAGTTTTCCCCGAAGGCGCGAATTGACTGACTTTTGGAGGCTTTGTTTGGCGCGGTCAGGGCGGGGTGTCGGTTAGTCGTCCGGCACCCCGCCTCCAGACGGCATTAGCGCTCGCCGTTCCAGGGAACCCCGTATCGGTGATTACCCCAGAGATGCCCGCCCACTTGGTCGGCGATTGAGCGGCGGATTGGCGCGGTGAGGTGCTGGTACCGGCCCGCCATGCTGGCGTTGGACCAGCCCATGACGCCCATGGTTGCGCGGTCGGTTACGCCCAGCTCCAGTAGCACCGTGGCCGCCGTGTGGCGGGCGTCGTGGAGCCGAGCGTCCCGGACTCCGGCCGCGTCGAGCAGCCGTTTCCAGTGGAACTGGTCCGTGCGTGCGTTCAATCTCCGACCGAGCTGGTCAGCGAAGATCCAGCCTTCGTCCTGCCAGAGGTCGCGCGCCTGTTCCCGTTCAACTTGCTGCTCATCCCGGTGCCGTTCCAGTTCCTCGATCAGCGGCGCGGGTAGGCCGATGATCCGCTTACCCGCCTTGGACTTCGTGTCCTTGGTTTCCGGGCGGACGTTGACCCGCTGCGGGCAATGCCCGGCGTGCTTCCGGCCACAAGGCTGCTCGCATCCGTGCCGGTACTTCGGCCGGAGCTGCGACCGGCGAATCTTGAGCGTCTGTTCCTCGAAATCGAGGTCGGACCACTGGAGGGCAAGGGCCTCGCCCTGACGCAGGCCGAGCGCGATAGCGATGATCCATCGCGTCGAGTTGCGTTCCTTCCTCGCAGCGGTGAACAGTGCTCGGATCTCGTCCTTCGTGAACGGCTCGATCTCCTCTTCGTCGGGCGTGGGCGCCTTGGCTACCTTGGCTGGGTTCTTCGTGAGGAAGTCGCGGGCAACCGCATCGTTCAACGCAGCCCGGATCGTGCGGTGTACCTGGTGCACTGTGCCCTTCCGCGACCCATTCGCGAGCATCTTCCGGTACAGGCTCTCCAGATGGTGTGGCGCGAGCTTGTTCAGCCGGTGAGCCCCGACGCCTGGCACCAGGTGCTTGACGGCGTAGTAGTACGCGTCCCAGCCGTTCTCCGTCGTGGTCATCACCGCGATGTCGTTCAGCCAGTGGTCGAGCCATTGCGCGACCGTCCAGGACGTTCCGGCCTTCTGTACGGTGCCCTCGTCGCGTTTCCGCTCCAGCTCGCGAACCTTGCGCACGACCTCCGCCCGGTCCTTCGCGGAGACGTGCCGCCGGTCGGGCCGACCGTTGTCCTTGACTCCCACGGTGACGCGGCCGTGCCACCGCTTGTCTGCCCCGAGGTAGATCGAGGATTCGCCGTTGGAGTTGCGGCCCTGCTTCTTGCGTGGCAATCAATCCTCCTAGGCGGCGTTCTGCTCGGCGTGGATACGGGCGGCGTAGGCGTCGATCTCCTCGCGGGGAACGCGCCGAAGACGGTGGATCTGGACCGTGCGGATCTCCCGGTCGCGGATGAGCTGGTACATGAGCGTGCGGCCGACGCCGAGGTATTCGGCGGCTTCCTCGACGGTCAGCAGCACCCGTTCCGGCATCGGCCGGGCCGGTTCGGTGGGCTTGGCTTCCTGAACGGCGATGGCTTCGGCGAGCTTGGCGAGCGTCGCGGCGAGCTGGCTGATTTCGTGCGCGGTGGCCATACGGTCTGCGTCTCCCCGTGGTTGTGCTTGTGGCGGCGGGGGTTGAACACGGGTGGCTCCTTGGGTTGGTGTGGGTGGCTGGGGTTGTCCGCTACAGCCGCTACGTCCGCTACGTGGCTGGTCAGGGGCGTAGCGGATACGGGGGGCGTAGCGGTTGTGTCCGCTACGGTGCCGCTACGGGTCGGGGGCGGGCGTAGCGGTTGTAGCGGCTGTGTCCGCTACGCCTTCCGTATCCGCTACGGGGTTGACCTGCGGTGTAGCGCTTGTAGCGGCTGTAGCGTTTGGGGGCAGGTAGCGTTCCCAGGCGTCGGCGAGGCCTCCGGGGCCGGTGGCGCGGTAGCCCTTGACGATGCGGTCGCCGGGCTGGCGCACGTTCTTGGAGGTGACGCCGTAGGGCTTGAGCATCTTGGCCAGCCGCCGGGCGTCGAGCGGCCTGCCGTCGAGGTCGGCCCAGTCGGATTCCTCCAGGCCGTGCAGTGCGGCCACGATGTCGGCGGTGGGCAGTTCGTCCACGCCGCGCGTGGTGAACAGCTCTCGCAGGTCGGCGAGGAGTTGCAGGCGTTGGCCTCCGCCGCTGTGGTCGGTGTTGGCGACTTGGACGAAGTGGCTGCACGCGGCGCGGGCGGTGTCGGGCCAGTGCCCGCCTGCGGCGTCGGCGATGGCGATCAGGGGCCGCCAGATTTCGGCGGAGCGGTCCCGCACGCCGTCGGGCATGGCGGGCCTGCCTCGGCTGATCTTGTCGGTGACGGATTCGACCCAGGCGGCCAGCATCTCCCGCAGCGGGGTGGCCTCGCGTTCGACGTCTTCTTCCCAGAAGTCTTCGACTTCCTCGTCTCCGCGGCGGCGCTGCATGTGCACGGTGATGGCGCGGGTGGTGATGGTGGCGGGCATGTTCCCGGCGATCCCGGCCAGCGCGGCGGGGGCGTAGACCTTGAACCGGTCGACCTTCATGGCCTTGGCGTCGCCGACGCAGCGGGCCACGGTGGCTGAGCGCTTGTATCCGGCGTTGAGCAGGCCACGCAGGTCTTCGTTGTTGCCACCGGCTTTGGCGTTGAAGATCGTGTCCACCTCGTCGAACAGGATCGTGATCGGCCCGTCGGAGACCATGCGGAACAGCGCGGCCGTGGTCGCCGAGATGGTCATCTCCGGTGCCCGCACGAGGTGCTGGGCGACTTCGAGCACGCGGGTCTTGCCCGAGCCGGGTTCGACACTGGACAGGATCAGCCGGGGGGTGACGTAGAAGTGGTCGGCGGCGTGGGTGTGGGCGTACCAGAGCGCGAGCATCGGTGCGCAGTGTTGGGAGGGGAACACGTTGAACCGGGACACGAAGTCCCGCACCCGGTCCAGCACCTCGTATCCGGGAAGGACCGTGCCGTGGTGGGTGCGCCAGACCTGCTGACAGTTCTCCGAGCAGAAGTCGTCCGAGGGCGAGTCGCCCAGCGGGCGGCCGCACTGAGCACACGCTCCGCGCTCGGTGTCCGGCTGGCCGGGTGTGGTGTCGGCGTGGGTGGGTGTGGTCATCAGGCGGCGTCCTTCCTGCGGACGGGGTTGCTCGCGCCCTTGGCCAGTCCGGCGTCGACAACGCGGGCGACCTCGCGGGCGTGGGGCGGCCAGTGCGCGGAGCCGATCAGCGTTTCCCCGGCGGCGATCAGCTCGGCGCGGGCGCTGGTGTGGTCGATCAGCCCGGCGCCGACCTTGCGGCCGATGGTGTAGGCCGCCGAGGACAGCACGGCGTTGTAGGTGCCTGGTTGCGCGTCTCGCACCCGCTGCACCTCACCCCGGAGTGCGGCCGACCCGTAGGCGGTCGGGCTGGCAGAGCGGATCTCAAGCGGCGCTGAGTTGGCCGCTGCGGGCCGAACAGAGCTGGCCTGGACCAACCAGGCCGGGAGTTCGGCAGGGGCGCGCTCGTCGAGCAGTTCGTAACCGCCCTCCGCGGTCACCGAGCCCGGTCCGACCACGTATCCGCCCCCGGCGCGGGTGTCCACGTGCGCGCACACCTGGCCCTGGGTGTTGCGCAGCCGGACCCCGGGCGGGCAGCGGTAGTACCAGTGCCGCCCACCCGAGGGGGTCGCGACGGTGAACGTGGCGGGCAGCGGCCCGCCGCGCTCGGCGGCCAGCGCGGCGAGCGCGGCCGCGCCGTCCGGGCCGTGGTCACCGTCTTTCGGGGCGTCGAGGTCGACCACGACCAGCCCGGCCGGGCCGGTCGCCACACCGATGTTCCACCGGTCGGCCGTCCAGCAACGGCGGATACGGACGGGATCGGTGCTGGCGCGGTTCTCCCAGTCCTTCACGGCAGGCTGGCGCTTGGTGCCCGGGCGCAGCGGGAACACCGGCCAGCCGAGCCCGGCCAGGTACAGCGCCCAATCCAGCATCGGATTGGGGGCAGCCGTCGTGGTGACGGAGGTGGCGGAACTCATCAGGCACCCTTCGAGCAGACGGTTTCGGGATGGTTGGTGGTGGCTGCCGGGCCGGTGGGAGCGGTGCTCGGCCACCGGCCCGGCAGCAGCTCTTAACGGGGGCAGCGCGCCCACGCGGCGCG
>NZ_PVNH01000006.1 GCF_003001955.1 Prauserella shujinwangii
CGCCAACCCACGGGCGGCAACGACACTACGAGCCAGATCACCAACGGCCAGGATCCCAACCACCGCAACAGCGGCAACATCACCCTGACACTGAGCCGAACACTAGGCACGGCGGGGGTGCGCGTCTTGGAGGAACGCGAACAGCTCCCGCGGCGTGACACCGGCCAGCGCCCGCGTCTCCCGGCAGAAGTGGGACTGGTCCGCGAAACCGTGGCCGGGCCCCGCCGCCGTGGCGCGCGGCCCAGCCATCGCGACCGCGGCGCGCTGGAAGCGGGCGATGCGGGCCACGGTCTTCGGCGTGAGCCCGACCTGGCGGCGGAAGCCGAGCTGCAGGTACCGCCGGCTCACGCCGAACTCGGCGGCCAGCGCGCCGATCGTGACCGGCGCGGGCCCGGTCTGCAGCCGCCACCACGCCCGGGTGATCACCGGCTCCGGGTCGGCTTCCCCGGCCGAGGCGAGCCGCGCGGCGAACCACCGGTCCAGCACCGCGAACCGGCCCGCCCAGTCCGGCACCTCCGCGAGCCGCCGGGCCAGCCGCCCCGCCCACGGCCCGAGCACGTCGTCGAGCGGCACGATCCGGTCGGCCAGCTCGTTCTGCCGCACGCCGAGCAGGGCGCGCACCCCGGCCGGGGTCACCCCGACGGAGATCCCGTCGCGCCAGCCCGGCCCCTGGTACCGCAGGCCGGTGGCGCGCGGGCCGGTCACCAGCGGCGGCGCCCCGGTCCAGTCGACGATCAGCGTGGCGACGTTGAACGGGAGGATCCGCCGCAGCAGCGCCCCCTCCGGAGTGGCGCGGAACCCGGAGTAGCCGGCCACATAGGGCCGCAACGGCTCGGCCACCGTCCCCGGCACCACCTGCAGGCACCCACTGGCCACCGCGGACACCGAGTGAATTTGCGCCAGCACCGCACCATCATGCCCTGCCCCGCGCCCGGCGGGCGACGAGCGCGGAGCGGCCCCGCGGGACCGGCCTACTCGCCGGAAACGTCGGGCAGGGCCTCGGGTGGCAGCACCCGCAGCTGCAGCATCGCGGCGAACCGCTGCTCCGGGTCGGCGAGATCGATCCTCCCGACCTCCCCGACCCGGCGAAGCCGGTAGCGCAACGTGTTCGGGTGCAGGAACAGGGATTCCGCGGCGACGGTGACGTCCCCGAACGAGTCCAGCCAGACGCGCAACGTGCCGAGCAGGTTGCCGCCGTGCCTGCGGTCGTAGTCGATCAGGCGGGCCACCGCACCCGTGGGGGCGTCGCCGCGGGCGCGCGCGATGTCCCGCAGCTCCATGACGAGCGCCTCGCCCTGGAGTTCGTCCAGGACCCCGATCGTGCGGCCTCCCCTGCCCTCGCGCAGCACCCTGAGCACCCGGTCCACCGTGGTCCTGCTTCCGGCCAGGTCCCGCACGTCGAGCGCGACCGGTCCGACGGCGGCGAGCGTCGGGAGCCGCCTGCCCACCCGGTCGACGAACTCCTGCACGATCCGCAGGGCGTGCGACTCCGCGTCCTCGGCGGCGCCCGCGAGCGGGAGCAGGCCGTAGGTGACGTCGCCGATGGCGGCGGCGGCCGAGCGCGGATGCACCGCGCCCAGGTGCAGCGCGAACGCACCGGTGAGCCGTTCCCGGTCCTGCGCGGTCTCCGACGGCGCGTGCCGGCCGGACGGGGCGCGCTCGTCGAGGGCGACGCCGAGCACCTGCAGCGGCTGCCCGGCCAGGCCCAGCCGCCCCAGTGCCTCACCGGCCCCTTCGTCGCCCTCCAGCGCGGTGCGCAACAGGTCCGCCCGCAGCCGGTGCTGCACGTCCGCACCCGCGCGGACCCGGAGCATGTGCAGGGCGACCAGCTGCGCCGACTCCCGCAGGGCGACCATGCGGTCCTCGCTCAGCGGCCCGGTCACCGCGGCCCAGACGGAGCCGAGCACCTCGTCTCCCGCGCGGACGGCGACGGCGACCCTGGGCAGCGTCAGCCCCTCGTCGGCGTGCAGCACGGAGTCCACGTACACGGGCATCTCACTGCGCAGCAGGTCCCGGAAGACCCCGCGCTCGCGCAGCACCCGCGCGTACCGCTCCGGGACCTGCCGCCCCAGGATCGTCTCGACCCGCGACGCGTCGGCCTCGTCCTGGCGACCGGAGAACGCCAGCACCCGCGAGTTGCGGTCCTCGATGGTGACCGGGGCGTCGAGCAGGGACGCGATCGCGTTGGCGACGGCGAACAGGTCACCGGACGGCAACCCGCCCAGCGACTCCGCCTCCTCGAAACCCACGTCGCCCTCGGCCAGCAGCGAGCGCAGCATCTCCCCGAGATGCCCCCACGGCGCGCCACGGCTCAGCCCGAGGAGCGCCACCCCCGACCGCTCGGCCGCCGACCGCACCTCGTCGGTCAGCGGCACGGGAGCCCGGAGCACCAGTCCGGCCGCGTCCTGCTCCCCCAGCTCGCGCAGCAAGCCCGTCACCCGCTCCGGGGACTCCACGCCGACGCCGAGCACCAGCGCGTGGCGGGGCAGCACCGGCGCGTCGAGCGGGTCGTAGATCACCACCCCGCCGATGTCCCGGACCCGGGCGGGATCGCCGTGCGCGAGGTCGAGCAGGGTCGTGCCGAGATCGTCGAGGACTCGGGCGAGGCTCGCCCGCGGCCGCACGTTCATGGCCTGGGACACCTTCCGACCGTAGACGGCGCAGGCACGGAGCCTAGTCGTCAGATCAAACGAAATCGAGGTCCTCATTTCGTGCGGATCCACCAACGCGGTCCGACGGGGTCAGAGGTCGAGCCACTCGCTCGCGGTCGTGACGGCCTCGAGCCGCTCGGGCACCGGTGTCACCCCCAGCCCCGCGCCGGCCGGCACCGCGAGATGCCCCTCGTCGAGCACGAACGGTTCGGTGACGTCGGTGGCGTAGTAGCGACCGGACGCCGAGGTGTCCCCCGGCAACGTGAACCCGGGCAGCGCGGCGAGCGCGACGTTCGCCGCGCGCCCCAGGCCCGTCTCCAGCATGCCGCCGCACCACACCGGCACGCCGTGCGCCGCGCAGACGTCGTGGATGCGCCGGGCCTCCAGGTAACCGCCGACCCGGCCCGGTTTGATGTTGACCACCTGGGTGGCTCCCAGCCGGATGGCGGCGGCGGCGTCCCGGGCGGACCCGATCGACTCGTCCAGGCAGACCGGCGTCCGGATCAGCCGGGCCAGGTCGGCGTGCCCGAGCAGGTCCTCCTCGTCGAACGGCTGCTCGATGAGCAGCAGGTCGAACGCGTCGAGCCGGGCCAGGTGCCGGGCGTCCCCGGGCCGGTACGCGGTGTTCGCGTCGACCTGCAGCAACAGGTCGTCGCCGAACCGTTCCCGGACGGCGCGCACCGGCTCGACATCCCAGCCGGGCTCGATCTTCAGCTTGATCCGCACGTAGCCCTGGTCGAGGAAGGCCCCGACGGCGTCGAGCAGTTCGGGAACGCTGTCCATGATCCCCACCGAGACCCCGCACGGCACCCGATCGTGGACCGCGCCGAGCTCGCGCCCGAACGAGCGGCCCTCCGCGCGCAGCTCCGCGTCGAGCACCGCCATCTCGAGCGCCGCCTTCGCCATGCGGTGCCCCTTGACCGCCGACAGGGCAGGCGCCACGGCGCCGGCGTCCGGGACGTCGGAGGCCACCAGGGCCGGGACGAGGTGGCCGCGCAGCACGTCGGCGGCCCCGTCGACGTACTCCGCGGAGTAGAGCGGGCTCGCCATCGCCACGCACTCGCCCCAGCCCTCGGCCTCCTCGGTGCGGACACGCACCAGCAGGATGTCCCGGGTGTGCTGCGTACCGAACGACGTCCGGAACGGCGCGACGAGCGGCATCGCGATGCGCCGCAGCTCGACAGCGGTCAGCTTCACGGTGTCCTCCTCACGACGTACCAGCCCGCGCGGTCGAACCCGACGACACGGCCGCCGTCGTCGGCGAGCGTCATCAGCGCCTCGCGGACGGTGATCCGCCACTCGTGGGCCAGCCCCGGATCGGTCACGCGCATCCGCTCGATGTCCCTCGGGACCGCGACCAGGGACGTGCGCCCGTCGAGCCGCCCCGGCCGGGGACGCTCACCGCTCGTGCGGTCGAGCGCCACCACGGCACCGGCCGCCAGCTCACCGGCCGCGTCCAGGTTCACGTGGGTGCCCGCGCACGCGCGGTGGACCTCCGCGTCGTCCAGCCTCCACCGCATGAGCAGGCGGTCGGTGTCGTCGTGCCCGTTGATGCTGTCGGCCATGGCGCCGTAGAAGTTCGGCAGGTACTCGACCGGCCTGGCCGCCAGCTTGACGAGGTTGAAGTAGGCGTTGCGGCTGACCAGCGGGTCGAACGTCCAGGCGATGTCGGACACCCCGCGGCGCAGGGCCCAGGCCCGCTGGTGGAGCTTGAGCGCGAAGCCGATGCTGCGCCCGGCGGCGAGGCCGGAGACCCCGGCGATATGGCTGTGCAGCGCGTCGTCGTCCGGAGCGTGGAAGAACCCCACGCAGGCCCCGACCAGCCGCCCGTCCTCGAAGGCGCCACTGACGTAGTTGCCCGCCTTGGTGAAGGCACGCAGCAGCTCCAGGGTGACCGGCGGGTTCCCGGCCCGCCCCCAGATCTCGGAGAGGAGCCCGACCACGGCGTCCAGCTCCTCCAGCCGGGTCAGCCTCCGCACGGCGACCCCGGCCGCCTGCGCGGCGCGGTCGGCGTCCCGCACCGCCCGCTCGGCTCCCGGCGCCGACGAAGCCGACGAGGCCGACGAGGCCGTGGCCGCGTTCCCGGCGGGCGTGCCGCTGAGCTGTTCGTGTGCCGTCACGGCAGGGCACCACCAGACACGGCCGGCTCGCCGGCCGGAGCCAGCAGGTCCTGGAGCAGCGCGCGCAGCAGCCGCGTGCGGCCGGGCAGGTGGTCGATCAGGACGTGCTCGTGGTCGGCGTGCGCGCCCCCGCCCACCGCACCGAGCCCGTCGAGGGTCGGCGTACCGACCCCGGCCGTGAAGTTGCCGTCCGACGCGCCGCCCACGGCGACCGCACCCGGGTCCCCGAGCCCCAGCCGCGCCGAGAGCAGGCGCAGCCGCTCCAGCAACGCGGCCGAGGAGCTCGCCTCCAGGGGCGGGCGGTTCGGTCCGCCGGTGACCTCGACGTCCGCGCCGGGAAGGACGGGAACCAGGGCCCGCATCGCCCGGTCCACCCTGGCCTGCTCCGCGGCGGTGCGCACCCGCACGTCGACCGTGCACGTCCCGTGGGCGGGCACGGTGTTGGTGGTGGTCCCGGCGCTCGCCCGGGTCGGGGTCACCGTGGTCCCGGCGGCGGGATCGGCGATCGCGCTCACCGCGAGAGCCTGGTGTGCCAGCTCCAGGGTGGCGTTCACGCCGCGTTCCGGCTCCAGGCCCGCGTGCGCCGCCCGGCCGGTGACCCGGATCTCGTACAGCGAGACCCCCTTGCGCTCCGTCTTCAGCGCACCGCCCTCGGCGGACGCCTCGAGCACGAGCGCCGCCGCGGCACCGCGGGCCTCGCGCTCGACGAGCTCCCGGGAGGAGGGAGAGCCGAGCTCCTCGTCACCCGTGACGAGCACGGTCACCCCGGCCAGCCCCGCCGCGGCGTGGAACGCCATGGCCAGACCCGACTTCATGTCGAAGCAGCCGGGGCCCCGCAGCACCCCGCCCTCCACTGTGCACGGACGGGTCCGGAGGGACCCCAGCGGCCACACCGTGTCGTGGTGGCCCAGCAGCAGCACGCGGGCGGGCCCGCCGCCGGTGCGCCAGCGCAGGTGGGTGTGGCCGTCGAGCACGATGCGCTCGGGCTCGGCGCCCAGGTGCCCGGCCCCGACCCGGGCGACCACCTCCGCCGAACGCGCCACGGCCGTCAGGTCCGCCGACGGTGACTCGCACTCCACCATCGCCCGGATGTCCTCCAGCAGGTCGGTCATGCCCGGTTCCATCAGCGCACCTTCGGGGTGGCGCGCACGCCGAAGTGCAAGTACCGCTCGCCGCCGGAGAGCTCGTAGAAGGTGACCGGCGTCCAGGTCTGCCCGTCGCCCGGCCGGACCGCGAACACGCCGGGCGCGACCGGGGTCATCGGGTACTCCTCGACCGGATCGGGGACGAGCTCGGCCAGCGGGCCGGTGATCACCGTCCGCAGCACGGGACCGCCGGGGGTGTCCTCGACCTCCTGCCGCACCGACGCCCGTTCGTAGGTGCCGACGTGGGGCGTCACGTCCACCGGCACCGGCTCGGCGGGCGGCGCGAACGGGGCGGGCATGTCCGCCCCGGCGAGCTCGGCGAAGATCTCCCGGTACAGCTCCTCGTACAGGTCGCGCGTGCGGCCGCCGTTGGTGAGCAGCGCGACCGCCAGCCCCTGCTCCGGAAGCAGCCGCAGGAAGGCCGCCTGACCGAGCGTGTTGCCGTCGTGCCCGATCAGCCGGTGCTCGCCCCACCCGAAGCGGATCCAGCCCAGCCCCCACGAGTCACCGAGGCTGAGCTTGACGGGTAGCTCCGCCTGCATCGCCGCCATGGCGTCGACGCTCCGCTCGCTCAGCACGCGGGTCCCGTCGGCGGCCACCCCGCCGGTCAGGTGCATCCGCGCGAACGCGAGCACGTCGGCGACCGCGGAGGTCACCAGGCCGGCGGGCCCGATCGACCGGGGCAGGGTCCACGCGGCGGCCGGGACGGTCCGCCCGTCCCGTTCGTCGTGGCCGACGGCGGCACCGAACAGCAACGCGTCCTCGGGCAGCGTCACCGTGTGCGCCAGCCCCAGCGGCGAGAACAGGCGGTCCCGCAGCGCCTCGTCCCACGTGGTGCCGGTGACCTTCTCGATCATCCGGCCCACCAGGGAGAAACCCGAGTTGCAGTAGGACCAGGTGGCGCCGAGCGGGTGGTTCTGCTCCGCCTCGCCCAGTCCGGCGACGTACTTCTCGAGGCAGTCGTCGCCCCGTCCGGTGTCGGTGAAGATGTCGCCGTCGATCCCGCTGGTGTGGGTGAGCAGGTGGCGCAGGGTCACCGACTTGGTGACGTCGGGATCGGCGAGCCTGAGCTCCGGCAGCACCTCGGCGACCGGGGTGTCCAGCTGGAGCAGTCCCTCGTCCACCAGCGCCATCGCCACGGTCGCCGTCCAGACCTTGGTGATCGAACCGATCTGGAACAGCGAGTCGGCCCGCACCGGAGCGCCGGTGCGGACGTTGAGCACGCCGTGGGTGGCGCACCACACCTCGTCGCCGCGTTCCGCGCCGGGGTCCAGCCGCAGGATGCCGAGCTGGGCGCCGGGAACGCCGTGGCGCTCGGCCAGCTCGGCCAGGCGCCGTTCCCAGTGCCCGAGGTCCACCGGGGGGCGACCGTCCTGCCGGGTGTGCCGCTCGACCCAGTCGAGGACGCGCCGGTTGTAGTCGAGGCGGTGTGCGGGGCGGCCGGTCAGGACGAAGACGTGCGACGCGCCAGGGTAGACCACGAGCCGGGTCGGCACCCCCTGCTCGCGCAGGGCGCTGTGCCACTGCTGCGCCTGGCCGAGCGGGCAGGTCAGGTCGGCCTGCCCGTGCAGCACCAGGGTGGGGGTGCGGACGTTGCCGACGTGCGTCAGCGGCGACATCGCGGCGAACTGCTCCGGCCGCTGCCACGGCGCGCCGCCCAGTTCGAAGGCGTTCAGCAACGGGGCGTCGTCGCTGGTGCCGCTCATGCTCACCAGGTCGCTGACGGGCCCGCCCGCGACCGCCGCGGCGAACCGGTCGTCGTGCCCGGTGAGCCAGCACGTCATGAACCCGCCGTAGCTGTAGCCGGTGACGGCGAGCCGGTCCGGGTCGGCGAGTCCCTCGGCGACGAGCTGGTCCAGCGGCTCCAGGAAGTCGGCCGCGTCGGCGACGCCCCACGCGCCGTGCACGCCGCGGTAGAAGCGCTCGCCGTAGCCGTCGCTTCCCCTCGGGTTGACCAGCAGCACCGCCCAGCCGCGCGCGACCAGCTCCTGGTGGTACAGGTGCACCTCGTCGGCGGCGCCGTTCCACGCGTTGTGCGGGCCGCCGTGCACGTCCAGCAGGACCGGGCGCGCGCCGCTCCGGCCGGGGTCGTGCACCAGCCAGGCCTGCACCTCGGTGCCGTCGCTGATCCGGAAGGTCCGCTCCTCCCGCGGGTACAGCAGCACGTCGTCGAGCGCGGCGCCGTGCGAGGTCAGCACCCGTTCCCGGCCCGAGGCCAGGTCGATCACGACGATCTCGCCGTACGAGGACGGCGTGCGGAGTGCGACGGCCGCGCGGTCGGCCGCGACGGCAAGGCCGGAGACGACCCGCCCGGCGCCGTCGAGCACCGGGCGTGCCCCGGAGCCCTCGGTGCCGACCGACCAGAGGTGGGTGCACCCTCGGTCGCGCAGGCAGAACAGCACCCGGTCACCGGCCTGTGCGGGAGGGCCGCCAGGGTAGCCGGTGGCTCCGGGCAGCACGTTCCGGTCGAGGTGGCCGCTCAGGTCGGTGACCTCCCCGTCGGCGAGGCGGACCCGCAGCAGGCGCGCGTGGCCGGCGGGATCACCGAGCCAGCCGGTCACGAGCAGACCGGCCCCGTCGGGGGTCCACTCGACGGTCCCCGCGACCCCGTCGGCGAGCGCGACCTGGCGGGGCGCGGCGCCCGGCTGGTCGACCGCCAGCAGGAACACGGGGGTGCGGCAGGTGAGGTCGCTGTCGGCGCCGGAGCGCCGGGGGAAGGCCAGGGTGGTCCCGTCCGGGGACCATGCGGGCTCGCCCGCGCTGTCCGGGCCGTCGGTCAGCCGGCGCACCCGGCGCGAGGTGAGGTCGAGGACGTGCAGCTGGCTGCGCACGCCACCGTGCAGGCCCGCGCCGTCGGCCTGGTAGTCCAACCGGTCCAGCACGAGGGGAGCGTCCGTGCCGCCGGCCGGGCCGACCGGTGCCGTGAAGGCCAGCCGGCGACCGTCGGGGCTCCACCGGGGCGCGCCCGCGCCCGGCGGGCAGCCGGTCAGCAGCTCGACCTCGCCGCCGTCGGCGGGGACGACGGCGAGCCGGCCGTCCCGGACGAAGGCGAGGCGGCGGCCGTCGGGGGACCACGCGGGGGCCGTGTCCGCGGGCCCGAGGGTGAGCCGTCGCGGTGTTCCGCCGCCGGCCGCGACGAGCCACAGCTCGTCCACGTTGCGGTCCCGCTCCACGTCGAGCGTGCGCAGCACGTACGCCACCTGGGCGCCGTCGGCCGACAGCGCGGGCTGGGAGGGGACGGCGAGGCCGTTGAGGTCGTCGATCCGGGCGCGACGGGTCATGGCTGGCTCCTTCTTCCGGGCACGGCGGCGAGCAGCGTGCGCGTGTAGTCGTGGTTCGGGTGGCCGAGGACCCGCTCGGTGGGGCCCTGCTCGACGATCCGGCCGGCGCGCATGACCGCCACGTGCGAGGCCACGTACCGGACCACCGCGAGGTTGTGCGAGATGAACAGGATGGACAGGCCGAGGTCTCGCCGGAGCTCGCGCAGCAGGTTGAGCACCACGCCCTGGATGGACACGTCCAGCGCCGAGGTGATCTCGTCGGCGATCACGACCCGGGGCCGGGCGGCGAGGGCGCGGGCGATCGCCACCCGCTGCCGCTGACCGCCGGAGAGCCCGCCCGGCCGGGTCCGCGCGCGGGCGGGGTCGACGTGGACCAGCTCGAGCAGCCGTTCCACCTCGGCGCGCCGCTGTTGCCGTGATCGGCCGGGAGGCATCGCCTCGGCGACGCTGTCGCCGACGGTCATCCGGGGATCGAGCGAGGCGTAGGGGTCCTGGAACACCATCTGCAGCGGTCGCCGACGGCCACTGGTCGGGACCGGTGCCCCGCCCAGGGTGATGGTTCCGCCGTGCACCGGCGCCAGCCCCACCGCGGCCCGCGCCAGCGTCGACTTCCCGGAGCCGGACTCACCGACCAGGCCCACGATCCGCCCCTCGGGGACGGTGAGGTCGACCCGGTCCACCACGACGTGCCTGCCGTACCGCACGGTCACGTCCTGCCAGCGAAGGTCGCTCATGGCGTCTCCACCAGCTCGTCGGCCGGGTGTTCCGCGGTCCCGCCGGGGAGCGGCTCTCCGGCGTGCCAGCACGCCACCCGCCGCCCGCCGGGGTCGGCGACCAGCGGCGGGTCCTCGGCCCGGCAGCGGGCGTCCGCCAGCGGGCAGCGCGCGGCGTAGGCGCATCCGGCGGGCAACTCGGCCGGGTCCACGGGCCTGCCCGGGATGGTCGCGAGCGGCTCGTCGATGTCCGTTTCCATGTCCGGGACGGCCGCGACGAGGGCACGGGTGTAGGGATGGCGGGCTCCCGTGGCGAGTTCGGAAGTCGGCAGGTCCTCCACGATCCGGCCCGCGTACATCACCAGCACGCGGTCGCAGACCTCGCCGACGACCGTGACGTCGTGGCTGATCAGCACGAGGCCGACGGCGTCGTCCCCGCGGATGGTGGCCAGCAGGTCGAGCACCTGCTGCTGCACGGTGACGTCGAGTGCCGTGGTGGGTTCGTCGGCCACGATCAGCCGCGGGGAGCCCATCAGGCCCATCCCGATCATCGCCCGCTGGCGCATCCCGCCCGAGAACTCGTGCGGGTACTGCCGGGCCCGGCGGCCGACGTCGGGGATCCCGACCGCGCCGAGCCGGTCCTCGGCCCGCGACATCGCCTCCCGGCGGGGCATCCCCAGGTGGTGGCTCGCCACCTCGGCGAGCTGGCCGCCGATCCTGCGGGTCGGGTTGAGCGAGGTCATCGGATCCTGGAAGACCATGGCCAGCGACGTGCCGAGGAGTCGCCGCCGCCGCGGGGTGTCGGCGCCCCGCAGGTCGTCGCCCAGCAGCCGCAGCCGGGTGGCTTCGACGTGCCCGCTGTCGGCGACCAGCCTGGTGACCGCGAGCGCGGTCAGGGACTTGCCCGAACCCGACTCGCCCACCACGCCCACGGCCTCCCCCCGCCGCACGGTGAACGAGACCCCGCGCACCGGCCGGATCGCGCCCCGGGGCCCGGGCACCGTCACCTCCAGGTCCCGCACGTCGAGCACGACGTCGGGATCGGCGGCCTCGACGTCGTCCCTGGCGTCCTCCCCGGCCGGTGCGCGGCGGGAGTCGCCGTCCGCGGACGGGGCGGGCGGCGGACCACCGCGGAGGGTGGGGCTGCCCAGCCCCTTGGCGACCGACTCGCCGAGGAGGTTGAACGCGAGCCCGGCGAGGAGCACCGCCGCGCCCGGCGCCAGCGCGGCCATCGGGTTCACGTAGAGGGCGCTCACCCCCTCGTAGAGCAGGCGGCCCCAGTCGTAGTCCGGCGACTGGACGCCGAGGCCGAGGAAGGACAGCCCGGCGAACGACAGCAGCACGGTGCCTGCGCCGATGGTGGCGTTCACGGCCAGCGGCTCGGCGACGTTGGGCAGGATGTGCCGGAACAGCACGCGCAAGCGCCCCACCCCGGCGATGCGGGCGGCGGCCACGAAGTCCCTGGCCGCGAGGTTCGCCACCAGCGCGTGGGTGAGCCGGGCGAACGACGGCGCCCCGGCCAGGCCGATGGCGAGCACGGCACCCCGGGCGCCCAGCCCGAACACCACCGCGAAGAACAGCGCGAGCAGCAGGCCGGGGAAGGCGACGGCGGCGTTGACGATCGCCGTCATCAGGCGGCCGGCGCGCCGGCCGAGAAGGTACGGCGCGGACCCCAGCAGGAGTCCCACCAGGACGGCGATCGCCGTCGCCGCCAGGGCCAGCCCGATCGAAAGCCGGGTGGCCACCAGCACCCGCGCGAGGATGTCGCGACCGAGGTTGTCGGTCCCCGCCCAGTGCTCGCTCGACGGGCCCGCCAGGATGTCGGCGGTGTCCACCGCCTCCGCGGCCGCGCCCCACACCAGCGGGGCCACCACGGCCAGCACCAGCACCAGGCCGCACAGGGCGGCCGCGCCCGCGCCGAGCGGCGTGCGCAGGACCCGCAGCCAGCGACGTTCCATGGCTCAGTCCTCCCGGATCATCGATCGAGGGTCGAGCAGGGCCAGCGCGACGTCCACGGCGCTGTTGACCAGCAGGACCCCGGCGCCGTACACGAGCACGATCGCCTGCGCGACCGGGTAGTCCTTGGTCAGGATCGAGTCGACGATGGTGCGCCCGAGTCCCGGCCAGGCGAAGACGTTCTCCACCAGGACGGTGCCGACGGCCATCGCGCTGAGGATCAGCCCGCTCAGGGTCAGGGCGGCGGTCACGGCGTTGGGCAGCGCGTGCCTGAAGTACACGGTGCGGGCGGGCAGCCGCTTCGCCCTGGCCGTGCGGATGAAGTCGGACTCGAGCACCCCCACCATCTCCACCCGCAGGATGCGGGCGAGGATCACGGCGGGGCCGATCGCCATGGCGACCACCGGCAGGATGTGGGCCGAGGGCGTGGCGTTGCCCGCCACCGGCAGCCAGCCCAGGTGGACGCCGAAGACGGCGACGAGCCCCACGCCGATCAGGAAGTCGGGGATCGTGCCGAGCACGACGCTGGTGGTGGTGAACGCCAGCTCGGTGCGCCGTCCGCGCCCTCCCCGGGTGAGCACTCCCATGGTGACGCCGAGCGGGACCGCGATCACGACCGCGGCCGCGAAGGCGAGCACGGTCAGCGTGAGCGTCGCGGGCAGCCGCTGCGCCACGATGTCGGACACCGGCAGCTGCGCGGACAGGGAGGTGCCGAGGTCGCCGGTGAACAACCCGCCGAGGTAGTGGACGTACTGCACGAGCAGGGGTTCGTCCAGCCCCAGCGCGTGCCTGCGTGCCTCGACGAGCGCGGCCGGTGCCGTGGGGCCGAGCGCAGCCCGGACCGGATCGCCGGGCATGAGGTGGATCATCGCGAACGACGCGGTCACCAGCACCCACACCGACACCAGCAGCCGGACCAGCCGCCGGAGGGCGAACCGCGTCCACGGGCGGCGCAGGAGACCGGTGCCGCTCTCGTCCCCCGAGGCCGTCTCGAGCACCGGATTCGCGGTCGAGGACATGCCGTCAGCCCGCCAGCATCCGGATGCTCGTCGGCATCAGCACGCCCGGCGTGCGGAACTCCGCACCCGAGCCGAAGGTCCGCGTGAGGTCGTTGGCGAAGGGCACCAGGGCGGCTTCCTCGACGAGCAGGGACTCGGCCTCCAGCCACGTGGCGCATCCCTCGGCGCCGGGCAGCTTCATGGCGTCGGCCACCTTGGCCTCGTAGCGGGGGTTCGCGATGGCCGCGAAGTTGGTCCCGTCCGGCGCGGCGGGCCCGGAGAGGAACGGCACGAGCTGGTCAGGACTGTTGACGTTCAGCGACACCCAGGCGACGTCCCAGTCACCGGCTCCGAAGATCGTCCCGGTCAGGGCCGTCTCGTTCTGGCTGCGCGCCGTCGCCCGGACGCCGATGGCCTGCCACTGCTGGACAGCCAGTTCCGCCGCGGCGTCCCCGCCCGAGCCCATGTTGTTCTGGTACAGGAACACCAGCTCGAGCGGCCTGCCGTTCTTGGTCCGGACGCCGTCGCCGCCCATGGTCCAGCCCGCCTCGTCGAGCAGCGCCGCCGCGGCGCCGGGATCATGCTCCGGCAGGGCGCCGGACAGCGAGTCGCCGGGGCAGGCGACGGGCTCGTTCGCGGCGAGGGTGGTCGGCGGGGTGCCGTGCCCGGAGGTCATGACCTTCCGGAGCTGGTCCAGGTCCAGCGCCTGGGTGAGCGCCATCCGCACCCGCGGGTCGCTGGTGACCCGGCCGTCGGCATGGTTGTACCACTGCTCGCCGAGGAGGGCGGGCGTTCGCGCGGCGAAAAGCCCGGCCTTGTCGAGCCGTTCGGCCTCGGGACCGACCACCTGCGCCGCGTTCAGCTCCCCCGACAGCAGCAGGTTGGCCGTCGTCGTCGGGTTCTGCACCACCCTGATGACGACCGTGTCCGGCATCCCCTCGGCCGCCGTGGTGGCCCCGCCGGGGCCCCAGGTGTAGCCGTCGCGGATCGTGTACGTGTAGCGGTCGCCCGGGGCGGCTTCGGTGAGCTCGTAGGGCCCCGTGCCCGCCGTGCCCGTCTTCAGCACGGACCTGTCCCGCATCCCGCTCGGGCACACGATCGGCAGGCTGGCCAGCCCGTTGAGCACGAACGGCGCGGGCTGCTGCAGCGTGATCGTCACGGTGCGGGTGCCGTCGTCGCCCCCGGCCCGCGCGCCCGCGGGCAGGAACGTCCCGAGGAACGGGCTCTGGTTCTCCGGGTCGGCCACGAAGTTCAGGCTGTCCGCGACGTCCGTGGCGGTGAGCTGGTGCCCGTCGGCGCACGTGATGCCCTCGTTCAGGGTGAGCTCGACCCGGGTGCCCTCGACGGTCCAGCTCTCGGCGAGCGCGGACCGGATCTCCCCGTTCTCGCCGTCGACGCTCAGCAGCGCGTCGTAGGCGAACTGGGTGGCGGTGAACAGCATGCTGCCCGCCCCCATCTGGGGGTCGAGGCTTCCCGGGTCGGAGGACATCCCCAGGGTGAACGTCGCCCCGTCGGCGTACTGCTTCTCGCCGGGGCCGGACGAGGCCGGGCCGCCGCAGCCGGCACCGGCCGTGACGATCAGGCAGAGACCGAGGCCGTAGGCCACCAGGTTGGTCAGCTTCATGGCGGTTCCGATCCGTGGGTGCGAGCAGGGGGTTGCGGACGGTGGTGCGGGCGGGTCAGGCGCCTGCCCGCCGGACGACGCGGCCGAGGTGCAGGTAGAGCGCGCGGCCCGCACCGTCGTCGCCGACGAAGGCGTGCGGCATGTGCATGCCGCGGTCGGGCTCGAGGGGGATGAGCATGTCGTCCCGGTAGTGCACGAGCTCCGTGCGTTCGACCTTCCCGCCGAGCTGTTCGGCGAAGACGCCCTTGGGCACCTGCTCGATCCAGATCCGGCCGTCGTCGTCCTGGGTGACGGTCAGGTCGAAGACCTCGGCGGAGTAGGTCCCGGCATAGCGGCTCGCGTCGACCCGCCGCGGTCGCGCGGGCGGCACCGGGAGCTCCGCCAGCGACGTGCCCGCCAGCGCGGACAGGACGTGGCCGACGACGTCGCGGTAGAGGGAGACCACGTCGCCGCCGTTGGTCAGCAGCGCCACGGCCACCCCCGCTTCGGGCACCATGCGGAGGAAGGCGCTCTGGCCGATGGTGGTGCCGTCGTGGCCGACGATCGTCCGGTTCGCGTTGTCGAACCGCTCGAAGCCGAGGCCCCACGACGTCCCCATCAGGCCCAGCGGGGGGAGGTCGACCTGGTGGGCCCGCATCCGCCCCGCGGTCCCGGGCGCGAGCACCGGCGTTCCGTCGGCGGCACGGCCGTCGTCGAGGTGCATCCGCGCGAAGGTGAGCAGGTCGCGCGGGCGCATCGCCAGCATCGAGCCCGCCGGTGCGTTCGACCGGGCCATCGCCCACACCGGCGCGGGCTGGTGGCCCGCCCCGGTCTCGGTCTCGACGTGCCCGACCGCCGCCCGGAACAGAATGGCCTCGTAGGGCCCGGTGGCGGCATGGGTGAGCCCCAGCGGAGCGAACAGGTGCTCCCGCAGGCACGCGTCGTACGGCTGGTCCCGCAGGACCTCCACGAGCCGGCCGAGCACGCAGTATCCCGCATTGTTGTAGGAGAACCGCTCCCCCGGCGGGAACAGCTGCGGCACGTCCCGGAGGCACTCGACGTATTTCTCCACGCAGTCGTCGCCGACCCCGGTGTCGGTGAACACGTCACCCTCGAACCCGGCCGTGTGGCTGAGCAGCTGCCGCACGGTGATCCGGGTGGCAGCCTCCTCGTCGGCGATCCGGAACGACGGCAGGTAGGTCCGCACGGGCGCGTCCAGGTCGACCCGGCCCTCGTCGACGAGCTGCAGCACCATGGTGGCGGTCCACAGCTTGGTGATGGAACCGATCTGGAACACCGAGTCGGCCGTCGCCTCCACCCCGGTGGAGGTGTTCAGCAGGCCGGACGCTCCGTCGACGATGTCCGGGCCCTGGAGCACACCCCACGCCGCGCCGGGGACGTGGTACTTCTCGAGCAGCCGCGGCATCCGCTCCTCGAGCCATTCCTGCACCCTCCGCAGTTCTGTCATGCCGGAGGACGCTAGTCACCGCATCGGGGCGCTGTGTTCGTCGTGATGGACAACTCTGCGCACCCCCGATTGTGCGTTCCGACGAAATCCCGCTCGCCGTCTCCCCGCGGCGGCGTCCCGACGCGGCCACCCGCGGACGAGAACGGACCCGCCCGGTCTCCCTTCTGTCCACACAGGACAGCGGAACGGCAGCATCACGCGAGCAGGCCTTGTTCTCCGACGCATCGGGTTGTACAGTGCCGCCCATGTCCCTCGGACTGATCATTATCGACGGCGCAGGCTGACCAACCCCCCGGCCTGCGCCCCACCTCTCGTGCCTCGCACGGGAGGTTTTTTGTTGCCCAGTCCCGCTGGAAACTCCCACCAGGAGCACGAATGCCCGCACTCACCGAGTCCACCGACCACGAACAGGTCCTCTTCTGCCAAGACCGGGCCAGCGGCCTGCGCGCCATCATCGCGATCCACTCGACCGCGCTCGGCCCGGCACTCGGCGGCACCCGCTTCCACCCCTACGCATCCGAGGAGGAGGCGCTGACCGACGTACTCCGCCTTTCCCGCGCCATGGCCTACAAGGCCGCGTGCGCCGGTCTCGACCTCGGTGGCGGCAAGGCCGTGATCATCGGGGATCCCGCCGAGCTGAAGAGCGAAGCGCTGCTACGGGCGTACGGCCGGTTCGTCGAGTCGCTCAACGGGCGCTACCGCACGGCCTGCGATGTCGGCACCTACCCCGAGGACATGAACGTCATCGCCAGGGAGAGCCGGTTCGTCACCGGACGCACCCGCGAGCACGGCGGGTCGGGCGACTCCTCGGTGCTCACCGCGTTCGGCGTCTACCAGGCGATGCGCGCGGCCGCCAGGCACACCCGGGGCGCCGCCTCGTTGCGCGGGCTGCGCGTCGGCGTGGCGGGCGCGGGCAAGGTGGGCAGCAAGCTGGTCAAGCACCTGCTGTCGGACGGTGCGTCCGTGGTCGTGGCCGATGTCGACGCCGCCGCCGTCGACCACCTCCGCGACCGCCACCCCGAACTGGAAAGGGAGGACCCGGAGCGGCTGGTGTCCCGCGAGCTCGACATCTACGCACCGTGCGCGCTCGCCGGGGCGCTGGACGAGCAGACGGTCCCCGCGTTGCGGGCACCGATCGTGTGCGGCGGCGCCAACAACCAGCTCGCCCACGACGGCATCGATCTGCTGCTCCGGGATCGCGGCATCCTCTACCTGCCCGACTACGTGGTCAACGCGGGCGGCCTGATCCAGGTCGCCGACGAGATCGAGGGCTTCAACCACCAGCGGGCGAGAGCGCGCGCCGAGAAGATCTTCACCACCTGCGGGGAGATCCTGGCGAGCGCCGCCGACACGCACACCACCCCGGCCAGGGCCGCCGACCTCCTCGCCGAGCGGCGGATGGCCGACGTCGGACGGCTACGCGGCCTCTGGCTTTCCGAACCGGTACCGAACGGTCACGCTCGCGCCCGGGTCTGAAACGGCGCCACGACCGGCGCGGCGGGCCGCACGGAAGGTGCCCGGCGGTCACGACGGCCGCTGGTCACCGTCCGCGGGAGTTCCTCCGCACCGTTTCGTCCACATCGAACGGATCGGGCACCGCGCCGGGCTCCGGATCCTCAGCGAGGGTGGTGCGTGCCCGCGCCGCGGCGCGCGTTGTCCAGGTAGCGCAGGACCGCTGTCACCCGCCGGTCGGCGCGGTCGTCGGGAGAAAGGTCCAGCTTGGCGAAGATGTTGCGGATGTGCTTGTGCACCGCGCCGTCGGTGACCACCAGCCGCTCGGCGATGGCGCTGTTGCCCAGTCCCTCGGCCATCAGGGCCAGCACGTCCCGCTCACGGGGGCTGAGGCGGTCCAGCCGCGTGTCGCTCCGGGTGGTGGTCAGCAGCTGGGCGACCACGTCGGGATCGATCGCGGTGCCGCCCCCGGCCACCCGGTGCAGGGCGTCCAGGAACTCGGTCACCCGGCCGACGCGTTCCTTGAGCAGATAGCCGAGGCCAGCGCTGCCGGTGGCCAGCAGGTCGGTGGCGAAGCTCTGCTCGACGTACGCGGACAGGACCAGCACCGCGAGGTCCGGTCTGCGCAGCCGGGCTTCGACGGCGGCGGCGATGCCCTCACTCGTGTGGGTCGGCGGCATGCGCACGTCGACGATGGCGACATCGGGCCGATGTTCGTCCACTGAGGACAGAAAGTCGCCCGGGTTGTCCGTGGCGGCGGCGACGTCCAGTCCTTCCGCGCGCAGCAGGAGCACGACGCCTTCGCGCAGCAGCGAGTCGTCTTCCGCGATCACAATCCGCATGGCAGGCTCACAGTCACGGTGGTCGGCCCGCCGGCGGGGCTCGCCAGCGAGAAGGTTCCGTCATGGGCTTCGATCCGGCGGCGGATACCGTCCAGTCCGGACCCGGCGTTCTCGGTCGCGCCACCGCGGCCGTCGTCGGTGACGTCGACATTGAGCCGGTCGCCGTGCCGCCGGAGGACCACGGTGGCGTGCCGTGCGCCGCTGTGCCTGGCGATGTTCGTCAGGGCCTCGGCGACCACGAAGTACACCGACGCCTCGACCGAGGCCGCGTACCGGCCGGGCAGCTCGGCGTCGACCCGGCAGGGAACGGGGCAGCTCGCCGCGAGCGCGGCCAGCGCGTCGGCCAGGCTCCGGTCGGCCAGGACCGGTGGCAGGATGCCGCGCACGACCGCGCGCAGGTCGCGCAACGCCTCCTCGGCCGCGTCCTGGGCACGGCCGAGGATCGTGTCGGCCTCGGCCGGATCCCGCGCCAGGGCGCGGCGCGCCGCGCCCAGCAGCACGGTCATGGCGACGAGCCGGTTCTGGGTGCCGTCGTGCAGGGCCCGTTCGATCCGCCGGAGCTCGGTGGCGTGCGCGTCGAGCGCCGCGGCCCTGGTCGCGGTCAGGTGCGCGACCCGCGTGGCGAGATCGGTCTCCGCGCCCGGCCGGAGCAGGCGGCGGCCCGGCAGTGCCTGGAGCCGGGCCATCCCCGGCAGCAGCACCGCCGACACGAGCACCCAGCCGACCCCCAGCAGCGCGACGGTCAGCGAGCCGGGCACGTCGTGCACCGTCCACAGGCCCACCGACGGGGTGGTCTCGTTCTCCGGGAGCAGGTACCACCACAGCGGGAACGTGGCGTCGCGGACGGCGTTGAGCGCCAGGGTGAGCCCGAGCAGTCCCAGCGTGAATCCGGGCACGGCATGGACGGCGAGCCACCCGATCTCGCGCCGGGTGGCGGGGGCGCGCAGGGCGGCCTCGAGCCGGCCGGACGGCGGCCCGGGGCTCACCACGTCGGGGCCCCAGCGGCTCAGCCGGGCACGTTCCTGCTCCGCGACCAGGTGGACCAGCCGCAGGACGGAGGGCGCCAGCAGCAGTCCCACGCCCACGACGCTCAGCACGGCGACGACCAGCAGGCAGGTCAGCGTGCCGAGGGCGAGCACCGCCGACCCGAGGCCCGCCACGAGGTGTTCCAGCGACGCGAAGGCCGAGCGGGCACGGCGCGCCACAGCGCGGTTGACCCGCTGGCCTGCGGACGACGGCATGGCACCTCCTCGAGGGCCAACCCTAGCGAAGCGCCGCGGACCGGCCACCGCGGTGAGCGGGTACAGCCTGCTGTACCGCGAACAGTCGCGCTGAAGGGATCGGCCGCGCGGGCCCACGTCCGTAGCGTTTCCGGCATGTCGAACACCACCTCTTCGCGGGAACCCGCCGCCGTGCGACGCGCGGACGGCACGGCACGGCGGCTGCGCCTGTCCCTGCTGTGGATCCTCTTCGCGGCCGGCGTGGCGTCCAACGCCGCGACCTCCTTCGCCGACGTTTCCCCGCTCGTGCCCCTCAGCCTCGGCTTGCTCACGACCGCGTCCGGCGTCGCGCTGATCGCGCACTACCGGCGGCACCGCCGGTGACCGCCAGGCCGACACCCCAACCCCCACCTTCCGGAAAGGACACCGCCGACATGGCCGGCACGCAATCCCCACCGTGGCACCGCCTGCGCGAGTTCGCGGCTCACCGTCCACTCGCGAGCTTCTTCGTGCTGTCGTTCGCGCTGAGCTGGCTGGCCTGGGCGCCCTACGTGCTCTCCGAGAACGGACTCGGCGTCATCCCGCTGAGCTTCCCCGTGATCCTGGGCTCGACACAGCTGCTCGGGGTGCTGCCCGGTGCCTACGCCGGCCCGCTGCTCTCGGCGTTCGTGCTCACCGCCCTCATCGGTGGCCGGGCCGGGTTGCGCCGGTGGCTCGGGCGCGTGACCCGCTGGAAGGTCAACTGGCGCTGGTATGTGGGGGTGCTCGGCGGCGTTCCGCTCGCCCTCGCCGTCACCAGCCTGCCGTTCGCGGGCGGCTGGAGCGTGCCCGCGGCGTCGGTGCTCATCGCCTACCTGGTCGGGCTGGCCTTCCAGCTGGTGACCACCGGGCTGGCCGAGGAGCCGGGGTGGCGCGACTTCGCCCTGCCCTACCTGCAGCCGAAGTACGGCCCGCTGCGCGGCACCCTGATCCTCGGTCCACTGTGGGGGGTGTGGCACCTGCCGCTGTTCTTCACCGAGTGGGGCGGCTGGCCGCACTTCAGCGTGGTCGAGGTGCTGGAGTTCTGCGCCGCGGCCACCGCGATCAGCGTGGTGATGACCTGGGTGTTCAACCGGACCGGCGAGAGCCTTCCCCTCGCCGCGCTGCTGCACATCAGCGTCAACAACTTCTTCTCCACCGCCTGGCTGCCGCTGTTCCCGACGATGGACCCGCGCGACCTGGCCCACGTCTTCCTGATCGCCTCGGCGGTCGCGGCCGTGGTGACCGTGCTGGCGACCCGCGGCCGCCTCGGCTACCGGAACCCGGCGCCGGTATCCACGCCGCCGCGCGGTGACCGGCTGCCCACCGGCTGACCCGGGAACCCGGGACACGGCCTCGTGACGGACCGGCGCTCACGCGTCCTCGCGGTCGTGCTCGGTCCTCAGGCGGCGCGGCGCGGCGGCGCCGCCTGAGGACTCGCCCGGGCGCCACCGAGGCAGCACGAGGCGCCTGGCGAGCGGGCGGCGCGGCCCCCGCGCCCTCGGCCTTCTGCCCCGGTGGCCGGACTGGCGCGGATCCTCGTGGCGGTAGTACACGTCGACCGGAACACCGGCCCAGACCCACTCGGTGACCATGATGGTGACCTCGCCCCTTTCGTTCCGTGCTCGACGGAGGCGAGCGTCGTCCTGAGGTGACGGATGCGGCATCGGACGTTCACGCCGACGTGGGCGTCACATCCCTTACGCGGGCCCGATCAGGGTCGATGCGGGTAAGGGCGGAGCCGGGCACCCAGCGCGGGCCGGGCTCACCACGCGCGGCGGCCAGGAACGCGGTCCCCATCCCACGCGGGCCGACACCCACGCCACCGCCACCGTGCCGGTGCGGTCCTGGCGCTCCACCCACCGGGTCCGCTCCCCGGGGATGTCCGGACCGGCCCGTCCCTGGTGTGGCCGGGACGTTTTCTAATCCGACGTTCTCGCCGCCCGCCCGGTCAGCCCCGGGTGTCCGCAGTGGGCAGCACGTCGGCGGAACCCGGGCCGCGCGGGCTCGTCACAGGTCGAGCAGCTCCAGGCTGACGGTCACGCGGTCGCCAGGGCCGACGCCCTCGGCCCGGCGGATCGCCCGCTTGACGGGCAGCACGTATCCGTGCGTGCGGTCGGGGAAGATCGACGTGGCCCAGCTGCTGCCGCCGATGCCGGCCCGCACGCGCAGGGAACCGAACCCCCGGCGCGGCCCGGCGGCGAGTTCCCGGATGTCTTCGGCCAGGTCGCCGGGCAGGCTCACGAACGTCCAGCTGTCCGGGCGCTCAGCCACCCACGCCCACAGCGCGGCATCGAAGTCGACGACCATGCCGCCACGATCGCACGGGGCACCGACAGTTCCCCGGCACCCGCTCACGACGCGAGCACGGTGAGCGTGGCCGGTCCCGTCGACAGCTCGCCGTCGTCGAGCGGCTCGCAGCGCACGCCGCCCCGGCCGCGCAGCCCGCGGAACGCGCCGGGCGCCAGCAGCACGTCCATCCACGCGCACGGGTTGGCGGGCCGGTGCGCCTGGAACCGCACCGGGCCCGCGCCCGAGTCGAGGCTGAACACCGCCCCGGCCGCGCCGCGGCGGGCGGCGAGGACGTCGACGGGATATCCGCGCAGCACGATGTTGCGCCGGGCGCGCAACGGATCCAGCGAGCCGGCCGGAGCGAGCTCGCGTTCGAGCTCGTCGAGTGCCTCCGCCGCGAGAACGGTCACCGCGGCCCGCCGGTGGGCGCGCTGGTTGAAGTACCGGTCCCCCACCACGCCGCGCCCGGCCCGCACCACGATGCGCTCGCGCGACACCGGCTCCGGGTCGGGCCGCGGACCGTCCGAGGGCCGCCCCGCGAGCGCGTGCAGGGGCGAGGCCAGCAGCGCCACGATCTCCACGGCGACCGTCTCGGCACTGCGCGCGCTCATCACCGGCACCCTAGCGGACGCGGCACGCCCCCAGCCCGCGCCGCGTCCGCCGGCCCCGCCCGTGCGGCGACGGCCGATCACGCTGCCGGGCCGCGGCCGCCACGATGTGGGCAGCGGGTCCGCCCGGGGCATCGGCATCGTCCAGGGCAGCCCGTCCACCTGGGACTCGCGACCCCCGGCCACGCGGCGTGTACCAGCCGGACCGGCCTCACCGGCGGCGGAGGATCGGGCCCTGGTCCTCCACCTCCTCGCCGGGTGGGTTCCCCTCCGCGCCGCCCTCCGCGTCAAGACCGGAGGGCTCACCGTCCGCGTGGGCACGGAGGTGCTCGTCGACAACGCCGACCAGCTGGGCGAACCGCGCGAGGCCGTCGGCCATCCCGGCCCGCAGGTGCTCGCGGTACTCGGGAGTCGACAGCATCTCGGCGGGGCGCATCCTGCCGTCGCGCAGCTGCTGCCCCATCTCCCGCCACAGCGGATCGGGGTTCTCGGCCATGAGCCGGTAGAGCGCGCGGCGCCGGGACGAGGCATCCCTGAGCTCCTCGAACTCGGGGGACTCCGCCACGGCGGACCGGACGTCGTCGATGTCGCGGGGGTTCTCGGCCTGGTCCACTGCGAACCTCCTATGCGGGAAGGTGGCTCAGCGACGAGCCCTCGGCGGCGGGTTGCGGCAGGGACGGCAGATAGTAGTCATTGGCGCTGATCTGCCCGAAGTTGTTCATGCTGCTCTGGGTGGTTCCGAAGATCGAGTCCCAGATGCCCTTGGCCTCGGCGAGCTTCGCGAGGCCCTGCGAGATGACGTGGGCCTCGAAGAGCGCGACGGCCCCACCGATGACCGGGCCGATCCCGGTGGTCGCGGTGACGGTGCCGCCCGCGATCGCGGCAGCGAAGATGATGATCGCGTCGCCGATCTGGTCGATCACGAAGTCGACGACGGCCCGGAAGTCCGCCGCCCCGGCGGAGGCCTCCTGGTAGATGTCGGCGACGTCGCGCATCTCGGCGGCGGCGCCGGGCAGCTTCGACCGGAGCTCTTCGAGGAAGGCGTCGCAGGCGTCGGCGGCGTTGCCTTTCCAGACCTCCGGTAGGTCCACCCGGGCGTGCAGCAGCACCACCTCGAAGCTGTCGAGCGCGTTCGCGAGATTGCGGTAGACATCGGCGGTCCGCCGCATCGCGGCCCAGTCGCCCAGGACCGGCTCCGCGTAGGCGTCGTAGGGATCGATCGACCTGTCGATCCATCCGATGCTGGCCAGCAGCCCGGTGACATCGATGAACATCTGGCGGAGCGAGCCGGTCAGCCCGATGTACCGCGTGAGGTTCCAGTCGAACTTGTAGTTCTCGTCGCCGCTGTAGTCGGGCGGGGTCTCGAGCGAATCCTCCGGATCGGACGCGATGCCGAACGTCGTGGGGTTCGTGCCCGGTCCGGTGGACGACGGCCCGGTCTCGACGGGAGCGGGTGCCGAAACGCCTTCGATCTGGCCGTCGAACTCCGCGGCGCTGCCGGCTTCGGTCGCATCGTAGTATCCCATCGCCGCCTTGATCGCCGCGGCGGCGGGATCCAATGTGGACCCGGCGAGGTCCCGGAACCAGTCGGCGCCCTGCTGGGTGATCGAATCGTGGGAGCCGCTGAGGTCGTTGAGCCACCCCTCGCCCCCGTCGAGGACGGTGTTGTCCTTCAGATAGCCCTGGCAGCTTTCGGCATGGCCGGCCAGCTGCTCGAAGAACTTCCTGAGCTGGTCGAGTCCCCAGGTGTCGACCTCGAATCCTGACATGTGAAGCGCCTCCGAGCATGACGGGCCACTGGCGGTGCGAAGGGGTCCCGTCCGGAATCCGGAGTGGACAACCGGAACCCGGCGGACGGGCAGTCTCCTCCCCCGGCGTCACGAGGCCCCCTCCCCGGATGAAGACGTGCTCCGCCAGCCTAGGACGGCGGGAACCACCGCGATGTCAGGCGAACGCCCGACACGGCCACCTGCGCCGACCAGGACGCGGGTTCCCGTCAGACCGAGCCGGACAGCAGGCTGGCGAAGAAGCCGATCACCGCGGGCCGGGTCCCCGCGGCGTCGTGACCCACCCCGGGCAGCACGACCGTCCGGACGGCCGCTCCGTGCCGGTCCAGGCTCGCGGCCAGCCGGCCGAGCCGCTCCGGCCTGCTGTCTCCGGGCAGGCCCATGGCGGCCAGGTCGGCGCGGCCGTCGTCATCGCCGCCGACGACGAGCAGCACCGGCACCCGGGCGACCGCGCCGGGGTCCACGGTGACCCCGAACCGCCGCGCGGTGTCGCCGACGCCCGCGGGCCAGGCGAGCGCGTGATCGAGCAGGGTGACGCTGCCCGGTGCGCTGATCGCGGCGGCGGCGACCCGGTCCGGATGGAGGTGGAGGAAGCGGTGGGCGAACTGGCCACCGCCGGAGTGGCCACACAGCAGGACGGTGCCGACCCGGGCGCTCCACCGGACCCGGACCTGCTCCAGGATGTCGAGCAGCACCAGGTCGAACCGGATGCCGTGGGCCTCGATCGCCTGGTAGTTGTGCACGTCGTCCGGATCGCCGATCCCCGCCGGGAACAGCGGGGTCACCACGATGACGCCGTGGCGTTCGGCGAAGGGAACGAACCCCTCACGCAACTCTCCGACGTCGCGCCCGGTGCCGTGCACGGCCACCAGCACCGGCAGCTCCGCCTCGGGGGTCCAGCCCGTCGGGACGTAGGCGCAGTAGGCGCAGCGCGGCTCGTCCGGTGCGGCGAAGAACGGCGTGCGCTGGGTCAGCAACCGGCGGCCGGGGTGCGCCGCGGGCAGGTCGGCGGCACGGATCACGCGCGCTCCGGCCGGGTGACCGGCAGGCGCGCGAGCGGGACGTGGTGCTGGCCCGCGTGCATGTCCCGGTCCCGGAGCGACCCCTGGCCGACGGGGCGGGGGAAGGAGATCTTCACGACGCGCAGCGACGGGATGCGGAAGATCTGGACCGTGCTCGCCTCCACCCGGTAGAGCTCCGCGATCACGCGTTCGTCGAGGAAGGACTCGTCCGCGGCGATCCGGTAGCCCTCGTCGTCCCGCAGGAACACCTCCATGGTGACCCAGAACGGACCGGCGTTCTTGGCGCGGACCTCGTGGGCGAGGTCGGCGAGGGTGCGGGCGGCCGTGGTCTCAGGCACGGGTCTCCTCCTCGAACTCCCTGCGGAACAGGCTGGTGGGACTGTCGCAGTCGACGACGTGGTGCAGGACGAACTCGTACGCGGCGCCGCGCTCGACCTCGGCGGGTGAGGACGCGAACGCCAGGCTCGGCAGGTAGTTCATCCCCGGCGTCGGCAGGTGCAGCATCAGCGGGTTGGCGACCTTGGCCACGGCGGTGGCGGTCGCCTGGTCGGGCGCGTTGACGAGCAGCATCACGCCGACCTCGCGCGGCGGCCCGCTCTCCGGCTCGAGGTCGTCCAGCACCGCGTTGTGGCCGTAGAGGCGAAGGTCGAAGGCGTACTCGTCGTCCGCCAGCCCCAGTGTCTGCCCCACCCGCTGCGTGATCATGGTGCGCATCAGGTCCGCCCAGGCGTCGATGTCGGCGAGGATGAGCGGGTCCCGGATCGCCGAGAACGACATGGTCTCGTAGCCGGTGATCCGGGCGCCTTCCAGCTTGATCGTGTACTGATCGGCGACGTGGAACCTCGACCCCTCCACCCGCACGATCCGGTCGTCGACCGCGGTGTACTTCGCGTCCCGGACGTCGAGGGTGCCGTCGGGCTCCCGCATCTCGAACGGGTTCGCCGTCTCGTAGAGCATGTGGGCGGCGACCAGCCTCGGCGTGCACGCCGCCGTGGGAGCGAGCGGTTCGATGGTGAAACCCCCGGCGTCGATGGTGGCGAGGACCCCGCCCGCGCGCGGGTCGCTGGTGCACTGGCCGCCGCACTCGACGATCTTGGCGGCGTGCCAGGTGGGCCCGGCAGGCATCCCTTTCATCAGCGGGTAGGCGGCCGCCACGGCCGTGTCGGTGGCGCGGCCGGCGAGCACGACCTGGGCCCCGGCCCGGAGCGCCTCGACGATCGGTTCGTGCCCCATCGCGCCGACGATGTGGGTGCAGCTCTCCAGCGTCTCGGCCCGCAGCTCCCCCAGGGGCGGCAGCGGGTGGATGCGGCCCGCGTTGAGGTGCTCCTTCAGCTCGGCCGCGTTCTGCTCGCTGTAGATCTTGGCGACCCGCAGGTCCAGACCTTCCTCCGCCATCACCTCGGCGGCGATCCCGGCGACCCAGTCGACCCCGCTGTCGGTTCCGCTGGTGCCGCAGGAGCCCACGATCACCGGGATGCCCGCGTCGGCGGCGGCCGTCAGCAGGCTGCGCAGGTCGCGGGCCACCGCCTTGGCCGTGGTCTTGGGCGTCGCGGAGCCGAGATAATAGGGCCCGGAGTCGGTCGACCCGCCGTCGATGCTGATCACGTCGGCGCCCAGCGCGATGCCGCGCTCGACGGTCGCGTGGTCCCAGCCCGCGCCGAGCATGCCGCTTGGCGCCAGGACCCGGACGGACTGCACCGGTTCGCTGTCCATGTTCCTCATTTCTTTCCCTCGGTGATCAGGGCCGCGTTCACCACGAACCGCGCTCGGCCTTCGAGCGCCGCCACGAGCTCCTCGGCCCCCGCGCGGCCCGCCGCGGCCCGCGCTTCGGCGGTCTGCCCGGCCAGGTGGGAGTAGACGACGATGCCGTCCACGTCGCGCAGCGGGCTACCCGGCGGCAGCGGCTCCGCACTCACGACGTCGAGCGCGGCACCCGCGATCTCCCCGGACCGCACGGCCGCGGCGAGCGCGTCCTCGTCGACGATGGGACCGCGCGCGGTGTTGACCAGCAGCGCCGTCGGCTTCATCCGCCGGAACGCCGACTCGTCCAGCAGTCCCCGGGTCCGGTCGGTGAGCGCCGTGTGCACCGAGACGTAATCGGAGACGGCCAGCAGCTCGGGCAGCTCCACGAACCGCACGTCCTGGTCGCCGCGCAACGGCGCGGGCACGTTGGTGGCGCAGACCACGGTCATGCCGAAGGCGCGGGCCAGCGGCACCACCGCCCGCGCCGCGGCGCCGTAGCCGATGAGCCCGAGCGTGGCACCGCGCAGTTCGTGCCCGTCCTCGCGCGGCCAGCCCCCTCGCGCCACACCGTGCGCGGACTGCACGAGCCGCCGGGCCCCCGCGAGCAGCAGGCCCAGGGTGTACTCGGCCACGGCGTTGGCGTTGATCCCGGGCAGGTTGCTCACGGTGATCCCGAGCCGGGCCGCGGCGGCGACGTCGATGGAGTCGTAGCCCACGCCGGTCCGCACGACGGCGCGCAGCCGCGGTGCGCGGGCCAGGACGTCGGCCGTCAGCGGTTCGTTGGCCACCAGCGCGGCGTCGATCCCGGCGAGCGCGGCCACGAGCTGACCGGGATCACGCCGGCCGACCATCGGCAGGTGCACGGTGTCCAGCCCGGAGCCTCGCAGGAACCGGTCGACGTCGTCGCCGGGGCGCAGGTAGTCGGTGGTGATCAGAACGCGGGGCACGGCTTCCTTCCTGGCGAGGGGATGTGGTCCGGCCGGGGTCGTCACAGGACGCGGCCGGTGGAGAACCGTCGCTGCAGGGCGCTGACCCGTGCGACGGCCAGCACGGAGACGAGCGCGACGATCGCGACGTTGAGCAGCAGCAGTGGCCAGCCCGTCAGGTCGACCATGCCGCCGACCAGCGCGGGCCCGAGGAAGCCGCCGCTCACCCAGCCGACGGTGTAGAGCCCGGTGTAGGTCCCGACCACGCGGTCGGACGGGGCGAGGTTCCACAACACGACGACGGCGTTGACGAGGAAGGAGGACGCACCGGCCGCCGCGACGCACAGGCCGACGACGGCGCCGGTGGGAGTCTGCAGCACGGTGCCGAGCACCATCCCGGCCGCGAACACCGTCATCCCGGCCATCATCATGCGCAGCCTGCCGAAGCGCTCGGCGAGCCTCGCCACCGGATAGGCGGCCACGAGGAAGGCGATCCCGCTGGGCAGGGTCAGCCCGCCCGCTTCGCCGCGGGACATGTCCAGCGCTTCCATGCCGTAGGGCGTGATGAGCGCCCGCAAGGCGGCCCACGCGCCACCGAAGAGCAGGATGGAGAAGATCAGCCACAGCCTGCTGCGGTCACGGTCCCGCACGATGTCGAGCACGATGTCGCGCACCCGCGACCGTGGCCGCCCGCCGGGTCCCGCCGCACCGTGCGGCTCCCGTTCCTCCTCGACCGCCGCCTGGTAGGCGGAGGACCGGTTGTCCCGCAGTTTGACGGCGAGCACGGTCACGGAGGCCACCATCAGGATCGCCGGGACCACGAAGGACAGCTTCGGGAAGTCGTCGATCAGGAAGATGCTGATCAACGCCGCGACCATGACGGTGAGACTCGAAGCGATCTTGACCGCCGCGTTGGCCCGGCTCCGCCGCTCGGGCGGGATGAAGTCCGGCAGCAACGACTCGGCGATCGGCTTGAACGAGTTCGCGATCAGCGCGTAGCTGAACATCACCAGGACCAGCAGCGGCAGCGACGCCGCGGTGTGCGGGATGGCGACGAACAGCAGCGCCGCCAGCGGCATCCCGACCACGAGGTAGGGGATGCGCCTGCCCCACGAGGTGCGGGTGTGGTCCGACCGGTTGCCCATCCACGGCTGGACGAAGATGCCGAGCAGGTTGTCCATGCCCATGAGGAGACCGACGAGAGCGGCACTGGCGATGTGCTCGCGGAGCAGCGGCGGAACCTGCGAGTCGTAGAGGTTCCAGGTCGACTCCTGCGCGAACACCGCCAGCGCGACGAAGAACGTGACCCGTCCCGTGCGCAGGCGCCGCGCGCTCGCCGTCGTCGTCGTCATTCGGGGACCTTCCCTCCACCGCCGCCGTTGGGGTCCCGCTACCGTATTTTGCTATAGCAAGAAGGTCAATAGTTCTGAAACTATAAGCTATGGCAGATAGAGTGCTGCCATGGCGAGTGAGACGTTGAAGGGCCTGACGGCCGACACGCTGGCGGACCGCGCCTACCGCGCCATCCGCGACGCGATCACGACCGGCGAGCTACGTCCGGGTCAGAAGGTCACCGAACGCGGACTCGCCGAGCGGTTGTCGGTCAGCCCGACGCCGGTGCGCGAGGCCATCCGGCGCCTCGAACAGGACGGCCTGCTCGAACGGACCGGTCCGCGGACCGTGCAGGTGGCGGCGTTCGGGGACGTCGCGATACAGGACCTCGCCGAGGTCGAGGTGGCACTGCGTGGCATGGTGGCCCGTTTCGCCGCCCGGCACGCCTCCCCGGCGCAACTGGACCAGCTCGACGCCATCCTCGACGAGGCCGACGACCTGCTGATCCTCATCAAGCAGCGGCAGCAGGCCGGGCGGGAACCGTCCCGGCACGTGGGCAGGCTGCTCGACGCCATGCAACGCTTCAACGAGGTCGTCGAGTCGTGCGCGCACAACCCGGTTCTCGTGCGCCTGCTCGGCCAGACCCGGGTGTTCTCCTGGCCGGAACGGCGGGCCAGGCTGATCGAGCGGATCAGCGAGAACCACCAGTTCGGCCTGGATCGTTACGGCAGCCACCGGGCGCTGGTCCGGGCGCTGCGGGCGGGTGACTCGGCGGCGGCCGAGGCGCTCGTGATCGAGGACGCCCGGGGCGGGCTCGGGGACCTGCTCGCCGCGCCCACGACACCGGCACCGGCGACAGCGGCGACATCGGCGGCCTCCGCCGCCCCGTCCTGAGGCTCCGGCCGGGCGCGAAGCCGGGATGCCTGCCCGCGGTTCCCGCCGCCGTGCGGCCCCGCGCCCGTCCAGGTGGAGGGTCAGCCGGTCCCACCGCGGCGCGGGACCGATCGGGGCGGACACCGCTGAAGTCATGGCGCCGAGGTGACCTCCGGACGCCTGCCGCGCCCGGCCGCCCCTGCGGCGATCTCGGCGGCGATGGCCGTGCCCAGCCCCTCGGTCGTGCCGGTGCCACCGAGGTCGGGGGTGAGCACGTCCGCCCGCTCGTCGAGCACTCGCTCGATCGCGGCCACGACCCGCTCCGCCGCGGCGGGCTCCCCCAGGTGGTCGAGCATCATCGCGCCGCTCCAGATCTGCCCGACCGGGTTGGCGATGCCGCGCCCGGCGATGTCGGGGGCGGAGCCGTGAACCGGCTCGAACAGGCTCGGCCAGGTGCGATCCGGATTGATGTTGGCGCTCGGGGCGATCCCGATCGTCCCGGCGCACGCCGGCCCGAGGTCGGAGAGGATGTCGCCGAAGAGGTTGCTGGCGACTACGACGTCGTACCGGTCGGGCTGCAGGACGAACCGGGCCGTGAGGATGTCGATGTGGTCGGAGTCCGCGGCCACCTCCGGGTACCGCTGCGCCATCGCCGTCGCGCGCTCGTCCCAGTACGGCATCGAGATGGCGATGCCGTTGCTCTTGGTCGCCCACGTCAGCCGCCGGCGTGGCCGGGCGGCGGCGAGTTCGAACGCGTAACGCAGCACCCGGTCCACCCCGGTCCGGGTCATCACGGTCTCCTGCAGCACCGTCTCCCGGTCGGTGTCTTCGAAGATCCGGCCGCCGATGCTGGAGTACTCGCCCTCGGTGTTCTCGCGGACGACGAGGAAGTCGATGTCGCCCGGCTCGCGGTCGCGCAGCGGGCTGCGCACCCCGCGCAGCAGCCGGACCGGCCGCAGGTTGACGTACTGGTCGAACCCGCGGCGCAACCGCAGGAGGCTGCCCCACAGTGACACGTGGTCGGGCACCACCTCCGGCCACCCGACCGCGCCGAAGAAGATGGCGTGGAAGCCGCCGAGCACGTCCCGCCAGTCCGGCGGCAGCATCTCGCCGTGCCGCGCCCAGTAGTCGGCACAGGCGAAGTCGAACTCCGTGCACTCGAGTTCGAACCCGTGGGCTTCGGCGGCGGCCTGCAGGCACCTCAGCCCTTCCGGGACGACCTCCCGGCCGATGCCGTCGCCCGGGATCACCGCGATGCGGTAGCGCTGGGACACGAGACGCTCCTTACGACCTGGTCCGCCGGTTTCGCTTCACCTTCATCGACGGTGAACAGCACGGGCAAGGCCGGGCGTGGCAACCTATCCTTTCCTCCATGGAAAGGCTCGGCACCCGATGACCACCGCCGTCGACGACCTCCGGTTCTTCCACGTGGTCGCCTCCAGTGAGACGCTCACCGCCGCCGCCCGCGAGCTCGGCTCCTCGCTCCCGGTCGTCAGCAAGCGCCTCAAAGCACTGGAACGCAGGCTCGACGCGCGCCTGGTGCACCGTGGTACCCGCCGGCTCGTGCTGACCTCCGAGGGCGAGCTGTACGCCTCCCGGGTGGAGGCGATCCTGGACCAGGTCCGCGAACTCGACGACCTGATCACCCACCGCTCCGGCGACCTGCGGGGCTCCGTCGTGGTCCAGGCGACCCTCGGTCTCGGACGCGCGCACGTCGCGCCGCTGCTCGGCGAGTTCACCGCCCGGCATCCCCAGCTGAGCGTCCAGCTCCGCACGTCGGCGCTTCCCCTCCGGCCGCACCGGCGCGAGTTCGACCTGGCCGTGCACGTCGGCGCACCGCCCGACTCGTCACTGCGGATGCGCAGGCTGGCCGAGAACCGCAGGGTGCCCTGTGCGGCACCGTCCTACCTGGAACGCAAGGGGATGCCCGAGCGCGTCGAGGACCTGGCCGCCCACGACTGCATCGTGCTGCGGGAGAACGAGGGCGACTTCGACCTGTGGCGGTTCGGGGACGCCGACCACCCGCGCCAGGTCCGGGTGCGCGGCCGCCTGTCGAGCAACGACGGGGATGTCGTGACCGGCTGGGCACTGCAGGGCCGCGGGGTGATCATGCGCTCGGAATGGCAGGTCCGGCCCCACCTCGACAGCGGCGCCCTGGTGCGCGTCCTGCCCCGGGTACCGACGCCGCCCGCCGACATCTACGCGCTGCTGTCCGACGACGTGCACGTGCCCCGGCGGATCAGTGCGCTGATCGACCACCTGGCGGAGCGGCTGCCGGACCGGATCGCCCGGTCCGCGAAGCCGGGCCTTTCCCGTTGAGAAAGGTCGCCTTGCCGTCGACGGCGTTGCCCGGCCACCACCCGGTTCCTAGGTTGCCTACCGTGGACATCCGTGAGCGCATCGACGCCCAGGTCCGCACCCGACTCGACCAGTACCTGCGGCTGGTCGGCGGCGGCGGGCTGAGCGGCATCGCCGACATCCCGGAGCGACGCCGCAGGCAGGCCGAGCTGGCGGCGCTGCGGGCCGGGCCGGTCGCCGACGCCGCCGACGTCGCCGTGCACGACGTGCCGATCGCGCACGGCGCGGGCACCCGGGGCGAGCCGGTCCTCGTGCGGGTGTACCGGCCCCGGGCGGCGACCACACCGGCGCCCTGCGTCTGCTACGTCCACGGCGGCGGCATGGTGGCGGGCAGCGTCGCGGGGGATCACGGGAAGGCCACCGCGCTCGCCCGCGAGACCGGCTGCGTCGTCGCGTCGGTCGAGTACCGGCTCGCGCCCGAGCACCCGTACCCCGCCGCGCTCGACGACTGCTACGCGGGGCTCACCGGTATCGCGGACCGGCACCGGGAACTCGGCATCGATCCGGACCGGATCGCCCTCTACGGCGCGAGCGCGGGCGGCTGCCTGGCCGCGGGGACGGCCCTGCTGGCGCGCGACCGCGGCGGCCCGGGCATCGCCCACCTGATGCTCGTGTCCCCCATGCTCGACGACCGGTCGTCGACACCGTCGGCACTGGCCAACACCGGCTTCGGCGCGTGGAGCCGCGAGGCGAACATCCAGAGCTGGCAGGCGTGGCTCGGCGGGGACTTCGGCACCGGCCGGGTCTCGCCGTACGCCGCGCCGGCGCGCGCGGGCGACCTCGCCGGGCTGCCCCCGGCCTATGTGGACGTCGGCGACCTGGACCTGTTCCGGGACGAGGCGGTCGACTTCGCCCGCAGGCTGTCCTGGGCGGGGGTGCCCGTCGAGCTGCACGTCTACCCGGGAGGCATCCACGGGGGTGAGAACCTCGCCCCCGACGCCGAGCTGAGCGTGCGCGTCCGTGGATACCGGCGGGACGCGCTGCGCCGGGCCCTCCGAGGGGAGACGCCCTGACCTTCCCGCCCGGCGCGGCGGTCAGGTCAGCCAGCGGCGGCCCTGCCCGGCGAGGACGCGGCCGAACCGCAGCTCGGGAAAGTGCGCACCGGCGCCGAGGGTCGCCCCGTCCTCCAGCTCGCGGAACAGCCGTTCGCGGACCTGCCGCGCGAGCCCGGGGTCGACGTCGCCGATCGACTCCCAGGTGGGCTCGTCGAGCTGCACCGGGCACACGATCGCGTCGCCCAGCAACAACGCGCGGCTGCCCCGGGAGGAGACGATGACGCTGAGATGGCCCGGGGTGTGGCCGGGCGTCATGGTCAGGCTGACACCCGGCGCGACGGTGGTGTCCCCGCGGACGGGACGCAGCAGGTCGCCCCGCTCGGCGGCGGCCCGGAAACCCTGGCGGATGTGGCCGAACATCCACACACCGGGGTCGGCGACGAAATGGTCCCAGTCGCGCGCGCCGAACCAGACGGTGGCGCGGGGAAACACCGGGACGGCATCCCGGTCGAACAGCCAGCCGCAGTGGTCGGCGTGCAGGTGGGTGCACACGACGTCGGTGACGTCGGGCGGGGTCACCCCCACGGCGCGGAGCCCGAGCAGCAGCTGCCCGCCGACCAGCAGCCTGCGCGGGCCGTCGTCGCGCATCTCCGGCCCCATCCCGGCGTCGACCAGCACCGTCCGGTCACCGGTGCGCACGAGGAAACACCCGATCGGCAGCCACGCCATGCCGTCGCGGGAGAACAGGTCCTCGTGGCCGTCGGGGCGGGCATGGTCACCGAAGTAGGCGGGCGAGGCGCGGAAGGTCCCGTCCGCGACGGGGTGGACGTCGATGTCGCCGATCAGCATGAGGTCTCCTCCGGTCCTGGTGTCCATCCTGCGACGGCACGCCGCCGCGTGGGAGCCGGAAACCGGGGGAACTGTGCGGCGACTGATCAGCGCAACGCGGGAAGCCCGGCGACGAGCGCGGTGAGGGCGCGTGTCATCGCGGGCACGAATTCCACGCACGCCTCGGCCAGGTCGGGGTTGCGCGCGTAGACCTCGACCAGGGTCGGCGGCCGGGTAGAGCACGGTGGCGAGCGGACCCTGCCGCCGCTCCCGGAGCACCCGGCCTGCCCCCTCAGTGCCGGGGTGTGAGGTAGCCGAGGGAGAACGCGGCGGCCACGGCGGCTGCCCGGTCGTTGACGCCGAGCTTCGCGTACGCGTGCAGCAGGTGCGTCTTGACCGTCGCCTCGCTGATGAACAACTGCTTCGCCGCCTCCCGGTTCGTCGAGCCTTGGGCGATCAGCTCCAGGACCTCCAGCTCACGCTGGGACAGCGGCTCCGCGGCAGGCCCGCGCATCCGCCCCATGATCCGGGTGGCGACGGCGGGAGCGAGCACCGCCTGCCCGCGCGCGGCCGCTTCCACCGCGCGGAACAGCTCCTCCCTCGGCGCGTCCTTCAACAGGTAGCCGGTGGCACCGGCCTCGATGGCCGGCAGCACGTCGCTGTCCGTGTCGTAGGTGGTGAGCACCAGGACCCGCGCGGGCACACCGCGCTTCGTCAGCTCCTTGATGGCGGTGACCCCGTCGGTTCCCGGCATCCGGAGATCCATGAGGATCACGTCGGGCCGGTACCGCTCCCCCGCGGCGATGGCCTCCGCCCCGTCGCCCGCCTCGCCGAGCACCTCGAACCGAGGGTCGGCGGTGAACATGCCCCGCAAGCCGTCGCGGACCACCGGGTGGTCGTCGACGATCAACAGCGAGATCACGCCGCACCTCCCGCGGGGATGGCCGGAACGGTCGCGCAGATCGCCGTGCCGCCGCCCGGTTCCGACTCGATGTCCAGCCGCCCCGCGAAGCGCTGCACCCGCTGCCGCATGCCCGCGAGCCCGAAGCCGCCGCTCGTGGCATCGCGGGCACGCTGGGCGTCCGGATCGAAGCCCGTCCCGTCGTCCCGCACGTCGAGGGTCACCAGATCCTCCATGTACGACAGGGTCAGGCCCACCCGACCCGCGCGGGCGTGCTTGGCCACGTTGGCGAGCGCCTCCTGCGCGGTCCGCAGCAGCGTCACCTCGATCTCGGCGTGCATCGGCCGGGCGTCCCCGGTGATGGTCAGCACCGCGTCGATGTCGTTCACCTCCGACCAGCGCCGGGCCACCTCACTGATCGCGTCGGGCAGCCTCGCCTCGGCGAGCGCCATCGGCTCCACCGCGTGGACCGTCCGGCGGGCCTCGGTGAGGCTCTCCCGCGCCAGTTTCCTCGCGTTCGTCACGTACCGGCGCGACATCGACGGCGTGTCCAGCGTCTGCTCGGCGGCCTGGAGCTGGGTGAGGATGCCGGCCAGGCCCTGGGCGAGCGTGTCGTGGATCTCCCGCGCCATCCGTTCCCGCTCGTCCAGCACCCCGGCCTCCCTGGCCTGGACCAGCAGCTGGGCGTGCAGGCCCGCGTTCTCCTCGAGCGCGGCCGCCAGCTTGACGTTGGCCTCGTGCAGCTCGGCGAGTGCCTGCTTCTGCTTGGCGTTGCGCCGGTCGGCCATCTCGGCGAAGTAGAAGAACGCCGCGGCCAGCACCGTGGTGATCACACCCAGGACCGGCCAGCCCCACCACAGGCCCTCCGCCTCGATGTTGGTCCAGCCGCCCAGGTACGACACCGCCGCGACCATCGCCGTCGCGGCGACGCCGACGTACCGCCAGCCGCCCCTCAGGTACTGCAGCGCCTGCGGATAGCCGACGAAAGCGAAGAAGCCGTACCAGGGCGCGAGCCCGACCAGGCCGAGGGCCAATGCGAGGAGCCCCGCGTAGTACAGCCCCATCAGCGGGCCGTTCTGGTGCCAGTCCGGGTGGAGCGTGTGGAACCAGAGCAGCCAGAGCGTGGCCGCGATCGTGAGCCCGAACACCGCCGGGTAGGGCACCGGCTCGTCCCAGAGCGGCTGCAGCAGCGTGATGAAGGTACTGATCGCGAGGAGGAAGTAGGGGAGGACCTGGAAGACCCTGGTCTCCCGCTGCTCCCAGCGGTGGAACTCCGTACGCAGCTCGGCCTCGACGCTCACGTCCTACCCCCAGCGGAAGTACCGCGCGGCCAGTCCGCCGGCCACGATCGCCCACCCCAGCATGACGGCCAGGTGCAGCAGTTGCGGCCCGTGCCCGGCGGTGGCGTCCTGCAATGATTGCACGCCGGCGCCCAGCGGGGTGAAGTCGCTGATCGTCCGCAGCAGGTCGTTCATGGTGGCGCGGGGCACCCAGAGGCCGGCGAAGAACGCGAGCGGGAAGAACAGCAGGGTCCCGATCGCGCTGGCGCTCCTGCCGGTCGGCGCGAGCGACGCGACGAGCAGGCCGATCGCGAACATCGACACCGCCACCAGCACGTAGGCCACCAGGTAGGCGGGCAGTTGCCGGGGCAGGCTCACGTCGAACGCCAGCCTGCCGATGGCGAGCACGACCAGCATCGTCGCCACGGACATGACCGTGGACATCACCAGCTGCGCGCCGAGCAGGACACGCGGCTTCACCGGGGTGGTCCGCATCCGCCGCAGCACGCCCTTGTCCCGGTAGGTGGCCAGCAGCTGGGACAGGCTGGTGAGCGCGAACAGGGCGACGCTCATCACGATGATGATCGGCACGTACAGGCCGATCATCCGTATCCCGTTCTCGTCGGGTTCCCGGAACGCCGGGACCAGCCCCAGGATGACCAGCAGGATCGGGGGGAACGCGAGCGTGAAGAACACGATCGTCGGCTCGCGGAAGAACAGCCTGGTTTCGGTGGCGGTGAGCCGGGCCAGTGCGGACACGATGTACTCCTCAGGTGTCGAGGGGGCGGCCGGTGAGTGCGACGAACGCGTCGTCCAGCGAGGTCTGCTCGACTCGCAGGCCGGCCGCGACGACCTGGTGGCGGGCGAGCACGGTGGTCACGGCGAGCAGCAGGTCTCCGGTACCGGTCACGACGAGCTGGCTGCCGGCCCGCTCGACGGAGGTGACCTCGGGCAACGCGGTCAGCACGGCGTGGTCCAGCGGCGCGGACGGCCGGAACCGGACCCGCTGCCGGTCGTCGACCCTCGCGACCAGGCCGGCCGGGGAATCGAGCGCGACGAGCCTGCCGGAGTCGATCACGGCCAGCCGGTCGCAGAGCCGTTCCGCCTCCTCCATGAAATGGGTGACCAGCACGATCGTCACGCCCCGGTCGCGAATTCCCTCGATGAGGTCCCACGTGTCGCGGCGCGCCTGCGGGTCGAGGCCGGTGGTGAGCTCGTCGAGCACGGCCACCCTCGGGTTGCCGATGAGTGCGAGCGCGATCGACAGCCGCTGCTGCTGCCCGCCGGACAACCGCCGGAACTGCGTGCCGAGTGTGCCGGTGAGGTTCAGCCTGTCGACCAGCTCCCGCCAGTCGGCACGGTCGCGGTAGAAGGAGCTGTACAACTCCATCGCCTCACGCACCGTGAGCCGGTCGGGCAGCTCGCTCTCCTGGAGCTGCGCACCGAGCAGGTGCCGCAGCTCCCCGGTGTCGCGCTGCGGGTCGATGCCGCAGACGCGGACGGCACCCCCGTCCGGGGTGCGCAACCCCTCGACGCATTCGACGGTCGTGGTCTTTCCCGCCCCGTTGGGCCCCAGAATGCCGAAGATCTCGCCTTCTTCCACGGCGAAACTCACCCCGCTCAGCGCGGTGTGGTCGCCGTAGCGCTTGACGAGGTCGTCCACCTCGATGATCGCCATACGCCGAGCCTGCCGTCCGGCGCCGCGCACCGCACCGGCCACGCGGCCGGAGCTGGTGCGGAACGCGGTGGACCCGCCCCTCCACCATCCGGTGGATGCGGGGCCGTACCCGCGCCCTTTCCGCGGTGCGCGGGTAGCGGTTCCCGGCGACCGCGCCGTCCGAGGTGGATGGTCGCTCCGTCCGGCGACGACGGTGTCAGGTGCGGCGTGCACGCGCTCGCCGAGAGCGCGCGTCAGGTGGCGGGGCGTTGCGCCCGCCGGCCGCTTCCGGGTGAGCGCCGGTCAGGCCGGCGGCGGCGAGCAGGACGAGCGCTCCCGGGAGCAGGAACACGCCGATCCCGAGACCGAACACGACGGCAAGGCCGACGAGCAGGAGTCCACAGGCCCACGTCGTGGGCACGGCGGCCCGGCGGCCTGCGACCAGCAGGGGCGTCGCGGCCAGGGCGACGGACACGGCCGGGACCAGCACGGTGAGGAGCGCGGGATTGTCGCCGTCCAGCAGACGTGGCAACGACAGCCCGGCACCGGCGAGAACGAGCAGCAGCGCGGCCCAGCGGAGCGCGGCGGCGACCGTGCCGACACCGCGGACCGCGCCTCGCTTGACGAGCACCCGGGCCACCACCGCGAGAACGAGGACCGTCAGCACGATCAGGGCTGCCACTGCCACCTCCTTGTGACGGTCGCGTCCGGCCGACTGTAGCAACAGCGTGCACGCGGCCGGGCGGATCCGCACACCGGCGTGCTGCCCCGGTGCGTCGACCGGGGCCGCGCGGGTGGCGTGGCACCGCCCTTCTCCGGTGGGCCGCGCCCGATAGGGTCGGACCCGAGGACGAGCGTGGCAGTGATGCGGAGACGACCTCCATGGGCAGGGTGACCTCGGCCCTTCGCGGCAGACCGTGGGCGACCGCGGCGGCCTTGTCCGCGTGGTGCGCGGCGGCCATCCTGATCGCACTGGTCCGGCCCGAGACGTCGCTGCTCGTGGTCCCACCCGCACTGGCGGCCACGGCTCCCGTCGCCGCGCCATCGCGGCATTACCGGCTCGCCGTCGTCGTGGCGGCCACGCTCCTGGCCTCGTGGGCCGTCCTCGGAATCAGCCTGCTCGGACCGTACTTCCTCCCCAGCGCGATGCTGCTGGGTCTCGGCTACGCCCGGCTGCGAGCCGACCGAGCCGACCACCCGGGCCCGTGACACGACGCCGGGAACGGCGGGAGCGACCGCGATACCCGGTCACGCGGTGACGAAGAACTCGAGCAGCTCGGGAGCCAGCACCTCGGCGGCCACCGCGTGCGTCTGGCCCGCGAGCACGCGGTGCCGCGCGTGCGGCACGCCGTCGGCGACCGCCCGGCAGGCAGCCGCCAGCCAGCCGGGACTGCGGTCGCCCGCCATGACCAGGGTCGGCTGCGTCACCGTGGCGAGCAGCGCGGTCGGCAGCGCGTTGGCGGGGCCGAGGACGGCGGCCTCGTAGGCGAGGGTGTGGGCGACGGCCTCCGCCTGCGCCCACGTGGGCTCCGCCCGCATCGCCGCCACGACTTGCGGGGGCACCTCGGCGGCCTCCACCAGGAACAGTTCCACGGCGTCGCCCCTGCGGTCGCCCGCCACCAGCGTCTCCAGCCGCTCCGCGAAGTCGCCCGGAAGCGACGGCGCGCCCTCGTCGACGTGGTACGGCGGCTCCCACAGCGCCAGCTTCGTGATCGCGGGCAGCCGGGCCGCGGCCGTCAGTGCCAGTGCCGCTCCCGAGGAACCGCCGAACACCATCGCCGAGCCGCCTGCCGCGGCGATGACCGCGGCGAGGTCCTCGATCTCGCGCTCCACCGCGTACGGCGCGGTGTCGCCGCTGCCGCCACGGCCGCGCCGGTCGTAGTTGCAGACCGTGAACCAGGGCGCGAGCGCGTCCGCCACGGTCCGCAGGATCGGGTGGGCCCGGTCGGTGAAGGCGCCGTGCACCAGCACGACGGCGGGACCGGTGCCGGCACGGTCGTACGCGATGACCGTGCCGTCCGCGGACGTCACCTGACCGGTCACGGCTGTTCCGGCGGCAGCAGGCACAGCACCGACCACTGGTGGCCGTCGAGGTCGGCGAAACCGCGCTGGTACCGGCCCTGCGCCCGCGTCGGCTCGCCGATCTCGGTGGCGCCCGCCGCCACCGCCTTGCCGGTGAGCTCGTCGACCTGGGCGGGGTCGTCCATGCCCAGCACGAGGATCACCTGGGTGCTCTTCGCCGGATCGGCGACCGCCGTTCTCGCGTAGCCGGCGAAGGTGGGCTCGGCCAGGAGCATCACCTGCGTCTGCTCGCTGATCACGACGGAGGCCATGTCGTCGGCCATGCCGAAGAACTCGAAGCCGAGGTCGGCGAAGAACGTCTTCGCCCGGTCCAGGTCCTTCACCGGCAGGTTGACGAACAGTGCGGGCATCGGAGTGCTCCTTCCGGGGAGTGTCGCTACCCCACGAAGCCTGCCGATCCGGCCGGGTGCCGGCTTGGCTTCGCGCGCCGGGTGATTGACCTTCCGTGCCGTCAGCCGAGCGCGGCGCGGCGGTACTCGAGCGGCGAGACGCCGTACGTGCGGCGGAACACCCTGCTGAAGTGGGCCGGATCGGGGAATCCCCACCGTGCGCCGACGGCGCCGACCGGTGTGGTGCCCGCGACGGGGTCGCCCAGCTCGCGCCTGCACCGTTCGAGCCGCCGGTGCCGGATCCACGCGGCCGCCGTCGTGTTCTCCGGCTCGAAGAGCCGGTGCAGCTGCCGCAGCGAGACGTGGTGCGCGGCGGCGAGCGTCGAGGGGGTCAGCGCGGGATCGCCCAGGTGCTGCTCGATGAAGGAGTGGATCCGCAGCAGCAGGGTCCGCTCGCGGGAATCCTCCGGGACGAGGTCGAGCCGCTCCGCCCGCTCGGCGATCGTGGTGGTGATCAGGTCCGTCACCACGGTCGACAGCCGGGCGGCGCTGGCCGGCCGGTAACCGTCGAGGTCGGCGGTGACGCGGCGCAGCACCGGGGCCGTGAGCGCGCCCGTCCCCTCGTCGGAGGTGACGGGCACCGCGGTGAGCCTGGCGACCGTGCCCGCGGGAACCGCGAGCGACGCGCGCGGGACACTGAACACGGCGAGGTGCACGGGCGCGTTGTAGCACAGCTCGTAGGGCCTGCCGAAGTCGTAGATCACGAACTGGCCCTGCCGCAGCCGCGCGGACCGGCCGTCCTGGGCGACGAGCAGGCTGCCGGACATGGCCAGCACCACCCGGTAGAGCTCCGGGCTGTCCCGGCGGATGAGCCCGCGGGTGCGGTGCACGCTGTGCGGCGTCGAGGTGCGCACCCGGCCGACGCCGAGGGGACCCAGCGCCCCCGCGTCGATCCGGCCGTGGAGCGGAGCGTCGCGATCGATCCGCAGGTCCAGCGGGCCGAGCGTGTCGCAGACGATGCTCCGCCACGCGTCGTGCCGCCGCGCCGCGGGCACCTCCCGGGTGCGTATCAGGACCGCCATGGCCCACCCTTCCATCCCGGCGCCTCGTGTGTGCGGGACGTCCTGGGCACCAGGTTTATCACTCGCGGGGCCGGATGCGGGCGATCGGCGGAGGCGGCCTGGCCGGCTGCCGCCATCGCCGAGTCGACGAGATCGGACGGTGACCGGCGCGGGCTACCCGAAAAGGACAGCCGTGCGCGAGAATCGTCCTCGACGGGCCTGCCCTGTGCGCGGCGTGGGCCGACGTGATCGAAGGAGCTCAGGGTGGAGCAGAACGCGCTGGTCGAGGTCGGTCTGCCGGTCGCCTTGTTCCTCATCATGATCGGCATCGGGTTGACGCTCACGACGAAGGACTTCGCCCGGGAGACCAGGGACCCGCGCGGCATCGTCGTCGGGACGCTCGGCCAAATCGTGCTGATGCCCGCACTGGCCTTCCTGATCGCGTACCTGCTGTCCCTGCCCGCCGCCATCGCCGTCGGCCTCGTCATCATCGCCGCGTGCCCCGGCGGCACGACGTCGAATCTCGTCACGTACCTGGCCCGGGGCAACGTCGCGCTGTCCATCGTGCTGACCGTGCTGGCCAGCCTGATCACGATCGTCACCCTGCCGATCGCGGCCAACCTCGCGCTGCGGTGGCAACCCGCCGCCTCGGGCGTCAGCATCGAGGTGCCCGTGTTGCGGACCATCGCCCTGCTGGTCGTCATCGTGCTGATCCCGGTGGCGATCGGCATGGTGATCCGCGCCAGGTGGCCGCAGCGTGCCGCCGCACTCGAGCGGGCGGTGTCCCTGTTCGGCGGCGTGGTGCTGGCCGTCCTCATCGTGGCGATCGCGATCTCGCTCGGCAGTGACATCTGGACCTACCTCCGGCAGGCGGGCCTCGCCGCCATCCTGCTCAACCTCGGCGGACTCGGCCTCGGCTACGGGATCGTGCGACTCGCCCGCCTGTCGTTCCGGAGCCGCCTCGCGGGCGCGATCGAACTCGGCATCAAGAACGCCACCCTCGGCATCCTCATCGCCGTCAACGTGATCGGATCCGAGGCCCTGGCGGTGCCCTCGGCCGTGTACGGCGTGCTGATGTATCTCTCCGCTGTCGGCGTCGTGGCCTACGGCCGCCGGAGGAGTCTCCGGGCGCCCACCGCGGGCAAGCCGGTTCCCGAATCGCCGTAGGCGGCGCCGGGCAACCGCCGGCCGGTGACGCCCACGCCACCGGCTCGCCTCCGCACCGGAGTGCGGACACGGTGCGGCCGTCCTCCCCGGTAGCGCGGCCGGTACCTCCTGGTGCGCCCCGGCACGCGCCGTGGCCGGTGCGGCCGGGCGGCGGGGTCCGCGACGAAGCCGTCCCGGCGGCCCGGGCCCGTTCCGTCCGCCACGTCCAGGCTCTCCGGGCCCGCGAACCGGTGCGCGACCTCGCTCACCTGCTCCCGCAACCGGCCCGCCCGGCTCCCGGCAGGTCAGCGTGACGCTGGATCGGGCATCCGCTTCGCCGCGACTTCCGGGCGTGGTTCGTCGGCTGTGCAGGCACCGCGGCGCCGGAACGGCTCGGCGAGCTGGGCGAGGTACCCGCCCGGGTAGTGGGGTTTGGCGGCCATGCCGAGGTCGTCGCTGGTGAAACGGCGTTCGGGGTCGTAGGAGTAGGTACCGAGCAGGTGGTCCCAGACCAGGGTGAACAGTCCGAAGTTGACGTCACCGACGCCCGACCATTTCAGATGGTGGAACCGATGGGCCTGGTTGAGTGCGAGCACGGAGCGCAGCGGTCCGACTCGGTAGTCCGCATTGGAATGCTGGAGAAGGAGCTGGACGGCGACGCAGAGGGCGAGGGCGTAGGCCACGCTGGTCGGCAGGCCGAGCAGGACCAGGGGTGCGACTCCCGCGGCGGTTTCCAGGGTCTGGTGCAGCGGGTGTTTCATCAGGCCGTTGAAGCCGTAGGCGCGTTTGACGCTGTGGTGCACCGCGTGCAGTCGCCAGAGCGCGGGGATCCGGTGGCTGGCCAGGTGGACCAGGGTGATGCCGAGGTCGGCCACCAGCACCGCGGCGAGCACCTGGAGCACGAACGGCCAGTCATGCGGCCAGACGCCGTCGATCGAGGCCACGGCGGTGAGCACGGGCAGCGCGGCGACGCTGCCGAGCGTCAGGGTTTCGTTGACCACGGCGTGGACGGCGTCACGGCGGTCGTCGTCGTGTGGAATGTTCCAGTCCGCGCGGTAGGGCAGGACGCGTTCGGCGACGAACGAGGCCGCGATGGCGAGGGACAACAGGCCGAGCAACCACAACTTGGAGCTGCCGGAGGCAGCGACGGCGATACCGGCGCCGTTGACGGCCAGCAGCATGAACGGCACATAGCCGTACCGGACGAGTGTGCGCATGCGCCCGAGTCTGCGGGCCGGGCAGCCGTCACGGCTTGAACAGACTCGCTGACGTTCAGGGCATCGCTTCGCGCCAGTCCACCCCGCGAGCCAGGAGTGAAGGGGGCAGACCGAACATCTCGTGGCAGACGCGGGTGAGGTGCGCGCTGTCGGCGAACCCGGCGGCGTGGGCCGCCTCCGTGAGCGTCGCGCCGAGCCGGGCGTGGTCGATCGCGTGCCGCAGGCGCACCCACCGGACGTAGGCGCGGAACGGCAGGCCGAGTTCGTCACGGAACAGGTGCCCGAGCCTGCTGGCCGAGATCCCGGCCGCCACCGCGACCTGTCCCAGCTGGACGGTGCGGTCGAGCATGGTCGGCAGCACGGCGACCGCGTGGCGCAGGGCGGGGTGCAACGGCCGCTCGCGGAGCCGGCCACCCTCGGCGAGGGTGGCCAGCACCTGGTCGATCATCGCGCTCGGGGTTTCGTCGGCCAGGACGCCGTTGTCCAGCAGCGGCCGCGCCGCGGCGACCCACGCGGCGACGGAGCCCAGCGGCTGCCGCGTGCGCCGCACCCGTGCGGTCAAGGCCTGGCCGAGCAGGCAGTGGGCGTCGATCCACACCATCAGCCCAGCCGAGCCGCTGATCACCTCGTGTGCCGCGCCGGACGGAATGACCGCCGCGCGGCTCTGCCCTTCGGCGCCGGACTCGTCGCGCAGCAGCACCGGCTCGGCGGTGGCGAGCACCAGCTGCACCGCGGCATGCCGGTGCTGATGCGCGACGCCCAGCCGGCCGGCGTAGGTCATCCTGCCGGGCCGGAGTGTCACGGTTCCCTGCCACATCGTCAACTCCCCCGCGCGTGCGCGGTCTCCACCGCGTTCCTCACCATCGCCCAACCGCGATCACATCACACCTGACTGATGTCACCGCCAGGTGGCGACGAAGAGCACGGACGGACACCTGGGGTCGAGCGCGACGGCGTTCGACCCGGCGGTGGAACTGGGGATGACGCGGTCCACGGTGTCGGCACACGTGGGCTGCCCGCGCGCTGGTGGTGGGGCGCCCGCAGGGACGGCAGGTGCTCCACAGCCTCGCCCGCCCGGAGCTGACGGTCTGCTGGCGTCGGCGGAAACGCTGCTGGCCGCGACCGGCAACGCGGCCGCGCTGTGCCCGTACCACGGCACCGACGCCCCGGCCGGCACGGCCCCTGCGGTCGGTGCGGTCGGACGCAGCACGAACGCTCGATGAGCGACGCGTCCGGGCCGCGAACCGGCTCCGGTACCGACGGTCACCAGGGACGCCCGCACCGCCAGCTCGCCCCCCGCCGCACGCCGGTCCGGCACCCGGACCGGCTCGAGTCAGCCTTGGCGCGCCTTGAATCGCGGATCACGTTTGTTGATCACGAACACCGTGCCGTGCCGCCGGACCACCTGCGCACCCGGCTTCCGCTTCAGCGAACGCAGCGACTTGCGGACCTTCATCGGGCTCCTTCCCGTGGCGTGACACCACCCTACCTTAACGATAATCGTTTTCACTAGCGGACCGGCTGAGGTGAGCACGGGCACACCCGGCCTGGACCGCGCGCGAGCGGCTGCGCACCTGCTGCCGTTCGGGTCCGAGGTGGCCGAGGACGCGCATCGCGACCACCGTGCTGTTCGCCGGACGACCACGGCGGCCCGCACCCGGTCGCGCCCGTGCCGAACACCGTCATGACGGCAGCGAATCGCGTCAGGACGGTCAGCGCAGACGGGTTTCGACTCGTGGGGTCACGGTGGGCACGCACAGCACACCGTCGAAGGCCGTGGGCACCGGCACGTCGAGTTCCGCGCTCTGGGTGCGGATCCGCTCGAGCACCACCGCGCCGTCGCGGGTCCGCAGCGGGCGCAGATCGGTCAGGCTCACCCCGGCACCGAGACCGGCGTCGAGGACCGCGCGTTCGACGCTGCCCGCGCTCGGCGGCGCGACACCGGTCTCGGTGACAGCGAAACCGGCGGGCTCGGTGTCGTCGGGATACATCTCGGGGACGCTGCCCGCGGTGTGGGTCAGTGCCAGTGCCCGGTACTCCTCGCCGAGAAGGTGATCCAGGTAGTGACCGAGGGGCAGGGCCGTCAGGTGCCCGTCGAAGCGGACCGGTTCCCGCTGAATGTGGTTGTTGTGGGCGACCACCACGACACGGGCATCCGGTTCGGCACGGTCGAGATGCCACCGCAGCGACTCAGCCATGAACCGGTCGCGGGCCGAGGTGTCGCCCGGCAGTCCGGCGCCAGTGAACAGGTCGTGCATCGCGCCGACCATGTAGTCGCCGTGCACGGCCGCGTCGAGATGCTGTGCGGCGAGATCGTAGCGTTGCCGGTCACTGCGCCGGATGTAGAGCGGCTCGAGCGCCCGGAAGCGGATCGCCAACCGGGCCAGCGACGCGGTCAGCGTGGCCCGCTCGGCGGGGTCCAGCCGCGCCCAGCGCGGGGCGGCCGCGGCGACCGACGGTCCCGCGATGCGATCGCCGAGGGCGAGCGCCCGGTCCACCACCGGCCGCAGGTCGGGGTCGACCTCGTCGAGGTAGCGTGCCACCGGCTCCAGCGCGGGCCGCAGCGCCCCTCCCGCCTCCGGGGTGTCGATCCCGACCAGTCGCAGTGGTGCGCCGCTGGTGGCGTTGTGCCCGCGCAGCCAGCGGGCCAGGTCGCCGGTGAGCCCCGAGTTCGCCGTCCCGGCGAAACGGGCCAGTGCCGCGGGGTCACCGTCGCCGCGCAGCCAGCGGTCGAGCGCGAACGCCTCGGCGAAACCGAACTCGAAGGCCAGCACGCGGAAACCGCAACGCTCGGCGAGGAACCGGATGATCCGCTGCCGCAGGTGGCCGAACTCCGCGACGAAATGGGCACCTTCGCCGACCGCGACCACGCGGGCCCCCGCGGCCAGCTCCCGCAGCGGCTCCAGGTCGTCGAGAGCTCCTTCGGGGTCCATCGTGGTCAGTTGGTGGGCGTGCGCGCGGAACCAGGCCGCCGCGGCATCGCCCGCGGAAGACGCGGTCATGGAATCAGCTCTCCTTCCGGTGGACGGACGAGCCGGGCCTGCCGGGCTCGTCCCACCCGAACGAACGCAGCCGCTCGGTGTCCCAGGTCAGGGTTCCCCGGCGAAGCTCGCCGACGATGCCGCGAACCCAGCGCAGTTCAGCGTCCACCATCGCGCTCCGGTACTCGTCCTCGAGAAGAAAGACCCGCGGCAGATCCGGCGGCCGCTGCGACAGCTCCGCCAGCGACCGTTCCAGTTCCGCCGCTCGGTGTTCCAGCCATTGCCGCACCTCGTCGGGACCGAACAGCGCGGCGAACGACAACCCGGCGGGCAGCTCCGGGAACTCCCGGGCAGGGCGGGACAGAATCTCCCGCATCCACCGGTGCAGCGTCGTCCGCCCCGCGCCGGTGATGCGGAACACGGTGCGTTCCGGCCGGTTGCCCTCCCTGGTGGTCTCCTGCACCGCGATCTGTCCGTCGCGGCGCAGCCGCTCCACGGTCTGGTTGACGCTGTTGCGGCTGGCGACGTTGACGACGGTGTCCTTGCCGCGCTCCCGGATCAGCCGCTGCATCAAATACGGATGCATCGGCCGCTCCGCCAGCAGGGCCAGCACGACGAGCGCGAGCCCGGACCGACGGGGAGCGGGCCCTGCGACCTCGGAGTCCACCGTCGAAGGCTATCCGACGAATATGAATAGACATAGTATGACTATAACTGTCATCCTGTGCCCCGCACACCCACGGCCCGGAAGGCGGAGACGATGACGACCGACGCACACCTCCCACGACGCTCACCCGACGCGGCCTCCCTGCGCGCGGCCGCCGGGTGCGCGATCGCGGGCACCCTCGGCTACCTCCTGGTGACCGTGCTGCACGGGGATCCCCCGATCGACGACCCGCGAGCCCTGCTCCAGTACGTCGCCGCGCGACCGTGGTGGCAGGTCGCGCACCTGGTGAACATCCTCGCCGTGCTGGCCTGGATGGCCGTCGCCGTGCTCCTCACCGGCACCGCACGCGGAGGCACCCGCGCGGTCGGCCGCGTCACGCAAGCCGTCTTCATCGCGACGAGCGCCGTTTTCGCGGTCTACTTCGGACTGCACGCGCACGCGTTCGAACCGTTGGCCCAACGCCTGGCCGAGAGCCCGCCCGCGGCCGACGGCCAGGTGCTCAGCCAGACCCAGGCCGTGCTCGCCGTGCTGGGGAGCGCCGCGTTCACCGGGCAAGCCCTGCTGGGCCTTTCCCTGCTGCTGCTCGGGGTGACCGTGCTCGGTCACGACCGGCTCCCCTCCTGGCTGGGCTGGATCGGGATCGGAGCCGGCGCGGGCTGGCTGACGGGTGCGGTCCTGCTCGAGTTCGCCGTCATCGTGCCGTTCACGGTCGCCGGGTGGCTCTGGATGCTCATGCTGGGAACCGCGTTGTGGCGCGGCGCGAGGCGCACGTGAACCGGCCAGGCCGATCACCTCGTTCCTCGCCGGCGCACACGCCGCCCCGGGACACCGGCACCAGTGCTGGACGCATGCTCGTGGGGCGGCACGACGAGCGTGCCCGCATCGACCGCCTGCTCGCCGGCGCGCGCGAAGGACACGGCGGCGCGCTGGTCGTCGCAGGCGAGGCAGGCATCGGAAAGTCGGCACTGCTCCGGCACGCGCGCGAGTCCGCGCACGGCATGCTGGTGCTGCCCGGGATGGGCATCGAGTCGGAGGCCGAGCTGCCTTTCGGGGTGTTGCACCAGGTGCTGCTGCCGTACCTCGACCGGCTCGACGCCCTGCCCGAACCGCAGGCCGCGGCGCTGAAGACCGCCGTCGGGTTGGCCGGGGCGCCCGAGGTGAGCCGGTTCCTGGTCGGGGCGGGCACGCTGACCCTGCTGGCGGAGCTGGCCACCGAGCGGCCCGTGCTGTGCCTGGTCGACGACGCGCAATGGCTGGACCAGGGCTCGTTGGACGCTCTGCTATTCGCCGCGCGGCGACTGCGGGCCGACCCGGTCGCGATCGTGTTCGCCGTGCGCGACACCGCCGTCGCGGTCCCGGCGCCCGGGATCGCGACGCTCCGGCTGACCGGGCTTTCGCGTGCGGCGTCGGCCGCCGTGCTGGAGGCGCATTCCCCGGGTCTGCGCGCCCCGGCACGGGATCGGGTGCTGGACGACGCACGCGGCAATCCGCTGGCCATCATCGAGTGGGGCGCCGCGCAACGGCTCGGCCGTTCCGACCCCGCCGACCACATCGCGCCCCTTCCGGTCACCGGCCGGGTGCAGGAGACCTTCCGCGCCCAGATCGCCGCGCTCCCCGCGGCGACCCGCCTCCTGCTGCTGTCGGCCGCGGCCGACAGCGCCGAGGACCTCGACCTGGTGCTCCGCGTCGGACGGCGATTCGCCGCGGCCGTGTCGGACCTCGCCCCGGCCGAGCGGGCGGACCTGATCACCGTCCGCACCGACCGATTGATTTTCCGGCATCCGCTGATTCGGTCGGCCGCGTACCGCAGCGCGCCACATCATCAGCGGCTCGCCGTACACCAGGCGCTCGCCGAGGAACTGGCGGGCGCGGGGGAAGCCGATCGCCGCGCGTGGCACCTGGCGGCCGCCACCACCGGTCCGGACGAGAAGGTCGCCGCCGAACTGGAACAGGCCGCCCTGCGTGCCCGGCATCGCGGAGACGCGATGGCCGTGTCCGCCGCGTTCGACCGCGCGGGCAGGCTGAGCACGGACAACGAACGCAAGGCCCGGCGGCTCGGCGAAGCGGCGAACGCCGCCTACGACGCGGGCAAGCCGGACCGCGCCGTCCGGCTCGCCGCCGAGGTGGCGCTCCGCACCGACGACCCCGGTGTCCTGGCCGGCTCGCTCCACCTGCGGGCGCAGGTGGAGTACGAACGCACTTCTCCGGCGGCGGATGCCGCCCTGGCACTCCAGGCGGCCGAACTGGTGCTGGACCACGATCCCGGACGGGCCGCGCTCATCCTCACCGAGGCGGTCGTGGCCGCGCGGCACGCGGGCGCGCACGACCTGGTGCGGCAGGGTGTGCGGCACCTGCGGGACCTGCGCCTGCCCGCCGGCTCCGATCTGGAGCGCGCGGCGCACGCGCAGGCCGGGTGGAGCGCGCTGTTCGACGGCGCCCCCCACCGCGCCGCGGACGCGATGGCGCCCTTCGTGCGCGCCGCGCGGGACCGCCGTTCGCACTACATACTGCGGATCGTCGCCGGTTTCAGCGGGCTGATGCTCGCCGACGACGACGCGGCGATCGCGGTCACAACGTCCCTGCTCGCCGAGGCGAGGGCGGCTGGAGCATTGCTGTGGGTTCCGTACTCGCTGGAGATTCTCGGGCTGGCACAACTGCTCCGGGGCGGGTTCGTCGATGCGGAGACGCACGTGGCGGAGGGCGTGTCGATGGCCGAGGAGCTGGGAATGGACACCCAGCTGGCCGTGCTGAAGGCCATCGCGGTGTGGCTGGCCGCCGTGCGCGGCGACGAATCCGGATGCCACGCACTCGCCGACGAGGTACTGCCGCGGCTGACCACGCGCCACCCGGTCAACGCCGCCCTGGCCCGCTGGGGTGTGGGCATGCTCGACCTGTCGGCGGGCCGGTGCGGCGACGCGCTGCGCACGCTCACGGAGGTGTGCTCGGGCGCGGCGAGCCGTGACGTCCTCGTCCGCGCCGTTCCCGACCTGGTGGAGGCGGCGGTGCGGCTCGGGGAGACCGGTCTCGCGCGCGAGCGGCTCACCGAGTTCGGCCGCTGGGCGGAGCACGTGGCCACGCCGGTCGCCCGCGGGCTGCTCCTTCGCTGCCGGGCCCTGCTGGCGGACGCCGACGGCGCCGAGGACTCCTTCGTGGACGCACTGCGGATCCAGCACGAGCGCGCGGGTCCCTTCGACGCTGCCCGGACCCGGTTGCTGTACGGGGAATGGCTGCGGCGCCGGCGTAGACGAGCCGACGCCCACACCCATCTCACAGCCACCCTCGCGACGTTCGAGCGGCTCGGCGCACCAGGCTGGGCCGCGCGCGCCCGCGCCGAGCTGGCCGCACTCGGCGAGCGGCCCGTCGCCCGGCCCGGGGCGGCCGACCCGCTGCAGCGGCTGACGCCTCAGGAGGTCCAGGTGGTGCGGCTCGCCGCCGCCGGCTACAGCAACAAGCAGATCGGGTCCCAGCTCTTCCTCAGCCCGCGCACCGTCGGCCATCACCTGTACAAGGCCTACCCCAAGCTCGGCGTCAGCAAGCGCATCGAGCTGGCGCAGCTGGACCTCGATCGCGCGTGAGTGAACGACTTATCCGGTCAGGCTCCGGGACCTCGGACGCCCGTCGCCCGACCGATGCGACGACGGCGCGCCGCTGCCTAGCGTCTCCAGCGACATCGATTCCCGACCGGGAGGTACCGACATGTTGCTCGAGGACAAGACCGCCGTCGTCTACGGAGCGGGCGGAAGCATCGGAAGCGCGCTGGCCAGGGGCTTCGCGAAGGAAGGCGCGCGGTGCTTCCTCGTCGGCCGCACGCCGGGCAAGCTCGATGCCCTCGCCGAGGAGATCCGCGCGGCGGGTGGCCAGGCCGAGACCGCCGTGCTGGACGCCCTCGACGAGGCGGCGGTCGACGACCACGCCGATACCGTGGCCGCCCGCGCCGGAAGCCTCGACATCTCCGTCAACGTCATCACCCAGGACGCCGTCTTCACCCCGCTCATCGACATGCCCGTGGCCGACTTCGGGCGGGCCATCGAGAAGGCGGCCACCTCCCAGCTGGTGACCACGAAGGCGGCCGCCCGGCACATGGTGAAGCAGGAATCGGGCGTGATCCTGTTCTTCGGCGGAGCCGACTACCACCGAGGACAACCCGGGCTCGGCACCGTCCAGGTCGGCATGGACACGGTCGAGGCGATGCGCAGGCAGTGGGCGTGCGAACTCGGCGCCCACGGCGTCCGGGTCGTCACGCTGCTCACCGGCGGGATCCCGGAGACCTTCCCCAGCATTCCCGAGGTCGAGCCGCAGAAGCACGCGATCGTCGATGCCACCCTGCTCAGACGAGCGGCCACCCTGGACGACGTGGGCCACGTGGCCGCCTTCGTCGCCTCCGACCGGGCGCGCACGCTGACCTCCACCCAGGTCAACATCTCCTGCGGCGCCCACGGCGACTGAGCACCGTCCGAGGTGGTGCCGCGGCGGAGACGGCGCGGCACCACCTCGGCGGCCGGGCGGTCCACCCGTGCACCGAGACCCGGCCGCCCTATCCGTGCGCACCGGCCGGTAGGTCACCCGGGCCGACGGGTGTGAGCTGGCCATGGCGGCCCCTCTGCTGGGGCAGCAGGGAGCCTGAGAGAGCAGCCCACCGCACACATGCCGGTCGGTGCGCTGGGGCAGAGCCCGCGCACTCAGGCGACGATCCGCGCTGAGCTCCAGCCTGGCCCGCACCGCAGCCCGCGGTGTCGCCCGCACCGGCAGCTCAGCGTGCCGCCGCCGCCCGCGGTCATGCGGGTCGTGACGGCGCCGCGAGCAGGCCGGCGGTGGCCTGGATGCCCTAATCGGCGGGCTCACGCGGTCCTTTCGACGACAGCGCCGCCCGCATCGCGTGGCGCGAGATTCCCAGCACCCGAGCGATCGTCTTGCTCGCCATTTCCTTCGGCCCGTGCGCACGCCGGACCTCAGCCAATCTTCCCCAGCTGGCCCCTCCGCCCCCGCCCCCGGCTCGAGCCACGGGCAGCCGGCGAGGGGCCAGAATTCAGATCCCACGCCGCGTTCGGTCCTCCCGTGCTCCTCGACACGACGAAAGCCCATGACCGCGACCGTCCGGCTCGAACGGTGAAGATCACAAATGCGCGGAGTACTGAGGGCCGAACCGGATGGGTACCCGACGTGTGGGCCCCCGGAGAAAGGACGCGTCAATGTCGAACCTCGTCGACTGCTCCACGAGATCCGTTTCCGTTACCCGGTGGATCCTGCTGTCGGTGTGCGTTGGCCTGTCCGCGGTCATCGCGTGGTGGTATTTCACGTCGCCGGAGACATTCTTCACCGAGGTACTCGGTTTCGGGACCGTAGCCGAGGTGTCGATATGGGCGTGGTTGCTCATGGTCGCGGTGGCGGTGACGTACACGGTCTACACGGTCAAATCCGTGGCCTTCGTCGACCGGCACAAGGGGGAACTCTCCACGCTCAAGATCATCGGAGTGTGGGCCGCGGTGGTCAGCGGCGTCGTGGAGGAGGTCGTCTTCCGCGCCAAGCTCATGGACTGGGCGATGTCCGCCGGTTTCGCCCCGGTCACCCAGGTGGTGATCTCGGCGGTCGTGTTCGGCGCCGCCCACGCCGCGTGGATCGTGTTCCGCGGCGAACTCACCGTGGTCCTTCCCGTGGTGATCGCGACAACGCTTCTTGGCGCGATGCTCGCGGTCGTCTACCTCGTCGCCGGCCGCAACATCCTGCCGCCGATCATCGCGCACACGGTCATCAATCTCGTCATCGAGCCGTGGCTGATCCTGGCCGCGGTCGCGGGAAAGTTCCGGTGAGCACCGTCAGTCGGCGGCGCGCGCACCGGCACGAAGGCGGCGCAGGGCGAGTTCGGCATAGCAGCGGGCGCCGTCGGCGAGGACGTTGTCGCCGTACCTGGCATCGCGCACCTCGACCCATGGTCCCCAGGTGCCGTCGCCGCCGCTCGCCCGGCGCGGGGAATCCGGCCAGCGATCATCGACGTCGGTACTTCTCCACCTTGTCCCCGTCGACGGTGATACCGAAGCCGGGCCCCGTGGTCAGCAACAGATCGCCGGCCGCGTAGGTCACGGGCTCGGTGGCGATGTCGTCGGCGAGCAGCAGTGGGCCGAACAGCTCGGTGCCGCAGCGCACCGCCGCGGTGGCGCAGAACAGGTGAGCCGACGCGGCGGTGCCGAGGGACGTCTCGATCGCGGTGCCGCCGTAACAGCCGACGCCCGCCGCGTCCGCGATGGAGGCGATGCGCTGGACCGCGGCGAGGCCGCCGCTCTTGCCGATCTTCACGGCCAGCAGGTCCACGGCGTGGCCGGCCACCAGGCGCAGCGCGTCGGCCGCGGTACGCAGGGACTCGTCCGCCATGATCGCCAGGCCCGACCGTTCCCGCAGGCGGGCGAGACCGGCGACGCTCGCCGCCGGAAGCGGCTGCTCCACCAGCTGGACACCGGCGTCGTCGAGCACCGGCAGCCACCGGCGCGCCGCGTACTCGTCCCACGCGCCGTTCAGATCGACCGCCAGCGGAGCCGCACCGTCGAGCGCCTCGGCGATCGCGACCACCCTGGACACGTCCGCTTCGGGCGGTATGGCACCCATCTTGAGCTTGAAGGAACGGTGACGGCCTTCGGCAACAAGCCGCCGCACCTCGTCGACCACGATCTCGGCGGGCTCGCTGCCCACCGCCCACGTGACCGGCACACGGTCCCGGTGCGGTCCGCCCAGCAGCTGGTGCACCGGCACACCGAGGGTTCGGCCCGCGGCGTCCCACACCGCCATCTCCACTCCTGCCCGCGCGAACGGCGCGCCCGCGGCCAGCCGCTCCAGCCGCCGGGCGACCGCCTCCGGCTGGAGCACGTCCTGCCCGACGACGGCCGGCGCGAGGTGCCGGTCGATCAGCGCGGCCATGCCTTCCACGGACTCGCCGCCCCACCAGGGCCCACCGGGAACGACTCCCTCTCCCCAGCCGGCGACGCCGTCCTCGGTCACCACCCGGATCAGCAGGACGCCCTGGGTGCGCATGGTCGTGACGGCGAACCTGTGCGGGCGCAGCAGCGGAAGATCCAGCAGGGTGACCTCGACCGCCGTGATCCGGGACGGCACCTCAGGCACGGGTCATCGCCGCGTCCGCGGCGAACGCGAAGTCGTACCGTGCGTCCACAAAGGGCTCTTTCAGGTCGTGCCGTGCGGTCCGCGCCGGATCGTCCACGACGTGGACGTCCATGACCAGCTCGCGCCGGACGGCGTTGGCCACGTCGCTGTCGAGGTACTCGCCGCCGGGGAAGTACAGCTGGGACGTGCGCTCACCGAAGCGGGGATGCCGGAGCTTGACGTGCAGGTGGGCAGGCCGGAAGTAGTGCCGGCCCAGTGCGTCGAGCACCCTGCCGGTGGGGCCGTCCTTGGGGATCTCGTACGGCGGCGGCGCGATGGTCCGGACCTCGAACCGGCCGTGGCCGTCACAACGGAACCGCCCGCGCAGGTTCCACTCCGGAATCCCCGGGTGGATCTGCGAGTACTGGCCGTTCGCGTCGGCATGCCAGAGATCGAGCTCCACCCCGGCAAGCGGCTCACCGGTCTCGGTGGTGACCGTTCCGTGGAAGACCAACGGCATGCCCGGTTCCTCCGGCCGTTGCGGAAGGACGTACGGCGGGCCGTCGAGCCAGGGCGCTCCCGGCAGGTAGAAGGGCCCTTCGATGGCCTCGACGCTGCCGGGGCGGCCGTGGTTGTCCGTGTCGGTCGCCGCGGCCTCGAGGAAGACGTCGAACAACAGGCTGCCCTCGCCTGCCTGCACCTCGGCGACCAGCACGTCGGTCGCCGAGCGGTACTCGGCGTGGGTGACGCGGTGCGTGCGGATGAACTCGACGAGCGTGCGCTCGAGGTCCTCGACGAGGGTGCGGACACGATCGTTCGTCATCGAACTGGCCCCTTCACTAGGCGGTCGCATTGCGACCGTTTGAAACGCAATGCGAGCACATGCCAGAATGTGTCGCCGAGACCGCCGATGTCAAGGAGGACTGGTGGACCAGGAGCGGCGCGACCACCTGCAGACCTTGGAGCGCGGGCTGGACGTCATCGCCGCCTTCTCCGGCCGCGGGCCGCTGCTGACCCTGAGCGAGATCGCGAACGTCACCGGTCTGTCCAAGCCGATCGTGCGGCGCGTCATGCTGACCCTGGAACGGCTCGGCTACGCCCGCGCGACCGCGAGCCGGTTCGCGCTCACCCCGAAGGTGCTGGCGCTCGGTTACGCGTACCTGTCGTCGGTACGGCTCACCGACGTGGCACGCCCCTTGATGGAGGAGCTCACCGACCAGCTCGGCGTGGGCACGTCGCTGGCCGCACTCGACGGCCCCGACGTGGTCTACGTCGACCGCGTCCAGCGCGGCCGGGTCACCAGCATCAACCTCGCCGTCGGCACCCGGCTGCCCGCCCACGCCACGTCGATGGGTCATGTCCTGCTGGCCTACGCGGCACCGTCGGACGTCGAGGCGGTACTCGCGACGAGCTCGCTCGAGGCGTTGACCGAGTGGACGATCACGGACCCGGCCGCACTGCGCGCGCGGCTGGCCCTGGTACGCGAGCGCGGCTGGGACGCCGTGGACCAGGAGCTGGAGCTCGGGCGCCGGTCCGCCGCGGCGCCGATCTTCGACAGCGAGGGGCGTGTCATCGCGGCCCTCGCGCTCTCCTGCGGCACCCTGCAATGCCCCATGGAACGCCTGACCGGTGAGATTCTCCCGCCCCTCCGGGAGACCGCACGGACGATCAGCAAGCAGCTCGGAGCGGGCGTGCGCGAGGAGCGACGATGACCGCGCTGGCGGATCTGCCGGACTACGCGGCCCTGCGCCGACGCACCGACGCGCCGCCCGGCTCCAGCTGGGGCCTCTTCGGGGCCGGTGATCAGGCGGGAACGCTCAACTTCCTCGCACTCAACGACCTGCCCGGCGCCGCGCGCGAGGTGCGCGAGGGCACCGCGTTCTCCCTGGACCTGCCGTCGACCGCGATCAGCCCCTCCCTCGCCCCGACACGTCGCCCGATCGAGCACCACGTTTTCCAGCGCACCCCGTTCCACCGTGACGAGTGGCTCGACAGCTTCTACCCTCAGTACGGTTCCCAGCTCGACGGGCTCCGGCATATCGGCCACCCCGAGCACGGCTTCTACAACGGCGCGGACGCGCGCCGGTTCGTGCCCGGCGACGAGCTGCTGAGCATCCACCACCTCGCGGATCTCCCCATCGCCGGGCGCGCGGTCCTGCTCGACGTCGATCGCCACCTCCGGGCCCGGGGCAGACCGATCGACGCCCGTTCCAGCCGCGCGATCACCGCCCGGGAACTCGAGGACACCCGCGCGGCGCAGGGCACCCAGGTGCGCCCCGGAGACATCGTGCTCATCCGGTTCGGCTGGCTGCGCTGGTACCTCCACGAGGCGGACCCGCACGTTCGTGAGAGCCTGCGAACCGTGCAGCGCCATCCCGGGCTCGCGCAGTCACACGACGTCCTGGCGTGGCTGTGGGATCACCGCGTGAGTCTTGTCGCCGGAGACAACTTCGCGCTCGAGTGCTGGCCCGCCGCACCAAGCAGCCCGTTCTTCACCCGTGCCGAGCGGGACGAGGGAGCACGCGACCCGCACTCCGGCATCATGCACCGCGCGCTCATCGGCCTGCTCGGCATGCCCCTCGGCGAGCTCTGGCACCTCGACCCCCTTGCCGACGCGTGCGCCGCCGACGAGCGCTGGTCGTTCCTGCTCACCGTCTCCCCGCTGAGCATCGTCGGCGGCGTCGGCTCCCCCGCGAACGCGATGGCCCTCCGCTGAGCGGGAGCGCGGCGCTGGTCAGCTGTCCACGGTGATGACCCGCAACGTGGCCGCCAGCCTCTCGTGCATCTTCTTCAGCGGCCACCTCCGGATGCCGTGCAACCGCTCGACGATCTCCGGCGAGGCCAGCGCCCACACCATGTCGACGGCCTGGTCGACACTCCAGCCCTCCGCCAGCCTTCCCTCGTCCGCCAGCCACCGGACCAGCCGGCGCACGTTCGCCCGCTGGTTGCTGATCGCGAACTTCCGGTGCCGCGCGGCGTCGGGGTCGGCTCCCTCGATCCGCGCCACCTCCCGGTCGACGCGGAGCACCTTCGGCGTGTAGTACGCGATGTGCCGAGCCCACTGGTCCAGGGCGGCGAGCGAGTCCGGGGCGGCCCAGACCCTCGCCAGCGACTCCGCGAGCCCCTCCTGCTCACCGACGTAGTCGTACAACGCCATGACGAGCTCCGTGCGGGTGTCGAAGTGCAGGTACACCGCCCGCCGGGTCACCGCGGCTCGATCCCCGACCGCCGCCATCGTCAGCGCGTCGAACCCCTTCTCCTCGAGCAGCTCTCGTGCCGCCTTCAGCAGTGCTGCCCTGGTGCGCCTGCTGCGCATGTTCGACGGTTCGGCAATCGACTTGACCATGATCGTTCCCTTGAGTGGATATTCACTTCGTGTGTACTATCTTAACTGCACGCGATATGAAGTTATTGTCCGGCGGCATTCGCGTGTCGCGGGCAGTGACCGGCTCTGCGGGCAGAGCCTACAAACCGGTGTACGCAACCCCAGGAGGGAGTCCCACGGATGACCCAGGCAGCCAATGTCGCGGTGATCTACTACAGCGCGACGGGCAACCTGCACCGCATGGCCGAGGCCGTCGCCGAAGGCGCGGAGAAGGCCGGAGCGGAGGTACGGGTACGCAAGGTGGCCGAGCTGGCGCCCCCCGAGGCCATCGCCAGCAACCCGGACTGGCAGGCCCACGTGGACAGCACCAAGGACGTCCAGATCGCCGAGCACGACGACCTGCTCTGGGCGGACGCCGTCATCTTCGGCACGCCGACCCGCTACGGCACGCCGTCGGCCCAGCTCAAGCAGTTCATCGACACCACAGGACCGCTGTGGAAGGAAGGCAAGCTGGCCAACAAGGTCTACAGCGTGTTCGTCTCCACCGGAACCCCGCACGGCGGCGTGGAGAGCACCGTGCTGTCCCTGTCGAACGTCTTCTACCACTGGGGCGGCATCATCGTCCCGCCGGGCTACACCGACCCGGTGCAGTTCGAGGCAGGCAACCCGTACGCGGCCTCGTACGTCGCGGGTGCGGGGCCGATCGGCGACACCCAGCTGAACGCGTCGCGCTACCAGGGCCGCCGCGCCACCGAGATCGCCACCGCGCTCCGGGCGGCAGGCTGAGCGCGCCGAAGGCGGCACGAGCCGGACGATGCTCGGCACCGGTGGACGGTGCCGAGCATCTTCTCGTCGGTCCGGGACCGGCGGCCACCTCGGTCAGCGGCGCGGCAACCGGTAGATCAGGACGTGGCTCACCAGCGCCGCCCCGGTGCAGCACAGCGTCGCCAGCTGGATGGCGGTCGTGTACTCCTCCACCAGACCGGCACCCGACCGCGCGGAGACCAAGCCGAACAGCACCGTGCCCACCAGCGCGACGCCGAGCGCGTGCCCGACCCGCTGCGCGGTGCCGACGATCCCGCCCGCCGAGCCGGCCTCCTCGCTCCGGACGTCGGTCAGGATGATGTTGATGATCGGCGCGCCGAGCAGCATGGCACCCACGCCGGTGACGAAGGTCGACGGTGACAGCCACAATCCGTCCACCGAACCGCCCACCAGCTGGATGGTCAGCGCGGTGGCCGCGGTCCCGGCGGCCATCAGCCCGCTGCCCCAGTGCAGTGCGGCCCGGCCCAGCCGCCGGACCGCGACGTTCGACAGCGTCGAGCCGACGAACGTGCCGACCGCGAAGGGCGCCAGCGCCAGCCCGGTCGCCAGCGCCGACTGTCCGAGCCCCAGCTGCAGGTAGGCGGACAGCGCGAACTGCATGCCGGCGAACGCGACGAACTGGAACACCGCGACCCCCACGCCCGCCGCGAACGACCGGTTGCCGAACAACCGGATGTCGACCACCGGACCGGTTCCCTCCCGGAGCCGGTACCGCTGCCACCACACGAACCCCAGCCCGAGCACCACCGACAACAGCAGCAGCAGGTACAGCTCACCCGGCCAGCCCGTCTCGTAGCCCTGGATGAGCGGGTAGAGCAGCAGCACGAGCGTGGCCGACAGCAGGCCGACACCCACGAGGTCGAGGGAACCGGCCCGGCCGCGGTGCTCGGGCAGCCAGCGCATCCCGCACGCGAGCGTCACGATCCCGATCGGGATGTTCAGCAGGAAGATCGGCCGCCAGCCGAGGCCGTACAGGTCGGTGGAGATGATCAGTCCACCGAGGACTGGACCGACCGAAGCCGCGATGCCCGCGACCGCCCCGTACCAGACGAACGCCCTCCCCCGCTCGTTCTCGGGGAAGACCAGCCGGATCATCGCCAGCACGGCGGGGTTCATCACGCCCGCCGCGACTCCCTGCACGGCACGGTAGAACACGATCTCGGCACCGGTCGTGGCGATCGCGCAGAGCGCCGACGCCACGGTGAACGCGGCCAGCCCGGTGAGGAAAAGACGTTTGTACCCGAACCGGTCGCCCAGACGGCCGGCGGTGATCAGCACGACGCCGAACGCGAGCGCGTATCCGCTCATCATCCACTGCGCGGCGCTGAACGTCGTGGCCAGGTCACGCTGGATCGGCGGGATCGCGGCGTTCATGATGGTGCCGTCCAGCAGGATCAGGAAGAACCCACTGAGCACGACCGCCAGGACCAGCCACTGTCTCGCGGTGACCCGCTCACTCGTCCCCGCCGCGGGGAGCGGCGGATCCCCGGCCTGCCTCCGCACCCGTCAACCCTTTCCCCGGTACCGGCTCATCTTCATAAAGTACACTACCTGTGTAGTATCGACCAGTACGAGTCAGGTCGGGCCGGATCCCGCGGACCGGCGCGGTGCCCGGTGCGCCCGACGTTCGGTGGCCGGAGTGCGGAGGTCGGCCCGATCAGTCGGCGGCGCTCGCCGGCTCGGCGTAGGGTGAGCGGGCTCCGATGCTCGGCCCGGCGTTGCGCAGCGAGGCCACCACGGCCTCGGATCCGCGCTGCCGCATGGCCTGCTCGTAGTCCGCGATCGCGGCGGGCAGGGCCATCTCGCCACGCGCCACCGCGCCCAGGGCCGCGCTCAGGTCCGCCGCGTCGCGCAACGCCGTGTTGGCCCCACGCCCGCCGATGGGCGCCATCGCGTGCGCCGCGTCGCCGAGCAGGGTGACCCGCGAGGGTTTCCAGGCGTCCAGTGGGAGGACCGCGCGGATCGACAGCGGGAAGATCGAGGACGTCTCGGCGGGCCGGACGAGGTCGAGCAACCCGGGGTGCCACCCGCCGAGCATGTCGAGCGCGAGCCCGCGCAGCTCGGCACCGCCGAGTTCGCGGAGCCGTGCGTCACCCACCGGGAAGTCCTCCACCCGTGCCAGCTGCAGCCACATCAGGTAGTCACCGACGCGGACCAGCTCGGCGTCCGGCGCGAGTTCGGCCGCCGCCCGATCCTGCGGTCGCCGCGAGCGGTACACGGCCATCGCCAACGTGCGGAAACCCGGCCCGTGCACCCCGGTGAAGCTGTTGTCCAGCTGCGGCGGCAACCCGGCTCCGAGGTCCGCCAGGGGTGTCTTCCCGGTGATGGCCCGGACGCCGGTGTCGTGCACCACCGCGTGCGGCAGCAGTGCCCGGCGCACGGCCGACTGGACGCCGTCCGCGGCGACCAGCACGTCGCCGCGCAGGGAACGTCCGTCGGAGAGCCGCGCCACGACACCGTCGCCGCCCGTCTCGACCTCGTCCACCGCGCGACCGAACAGCACCGCCCCACCCAGCCGGGTCAGCAGGATCTGGCGCAGGGTCATCCGGTCCACCGCGGTGGGGGCGACCTCCGGTGCGAAACCGGCCACCCGCGCGTCACCGGCCCCGGTCTGCGTGAAGTGGTGGTCGAAGAACATCGCCTGCTGCGCTTCCGGGGTCCGGGTGGAGGTGGCGACGTAGAGCTCGTAGAGGTCCTCGGGCAGGCACTCGGCCAGCGCCGCGTGCCCCACCGCGTCGATGTGGATGCGATAGCCCTGCGGCCGGGAGTCCGGCGCGGGGTCCCGTTCGAGCACCGTGACCTCGATGCCCGCCCGGCGCAGGCCGTGCGCCAGGGCGAGCCCGCCCAGGCCGCCACCGGCGATCAGTACACGCAACGACATGCTGGCTCCGCACCCCTCGACTCGTGACCGTTCTCCGTGGCTCCGGCGACCTCGCTCACGCACGAGCACCACCCCCGCCGGTCACCGCGTCCAGCAGGTCGTCGCAGTCGCGGGGCAGCCGGTCCCCCCGCCAGGCGACGTGCTGGTCGGGCCGGACCAGCACCAGGTCCCGCTCCCAGCACCGCCGGACGTGGTCGTCGTCGATCGCCAGGTGCTTGACCGGGATGCGCCGCCGCTCGGCGCGCTTCACCAGTTCCGCACCGGTTCCGTCGGCGGAGAAGTCCACCAGGGTCAGCCCGGAGTCGAACAGGTCGAACAGCGCCGTCCCGTCCGCCAGCTGGACCGAGGGCGCCCGGCCGCCCGGCCATGTCGACGCCGTGATCGCGTTCCACCGCCACGGCGGAGGCGTGTCCTCGTCGTCCCGCCGGATCAGCGGCGAGGAGTAGCGGTATCCGAAGTGGATACCCAGATTGTCCATCTGGTACGTCTCGTGTTCCAGGAAGCCGGCGATGTGCTCGCGGCTCGCACCGTCGGCGACCAGGCGGGGAAAGCGCAGCCACACCTCGAGCAGGTTGGCGCACATCTCGCGGTTGAACAGGGCCACCGGGCGCCGCTCCCGCTCGTAGGAGGCGGGCAGCCCGGGGCCGCCCCAGCCGTGGACCAGTGCGGCGAGCTTCCAGCCGAGGTCGACGGCATCGCCGATCCCGGTGTTCGCGCCGTGGCCACCGGTGGGATAGAACTGGTGCGCGGCGTCGCCGGCCAGGAAGACCCGGCCGCTGCGGTAGGACTCGGACACCGCCAGCCGCCCCTCCCACTCGACCACGTCGAGCACCTCGTCGACCCGGAAGTCCGCGCCGAGGCACTGGCGCATGTGGTCGACGGGATCGAGCGCCCGCACCCGGTCGTCGGCGAGGTGCACGGTGCCGGTCCAGGTCGCGTCCTCGTCCCGGGACACCAGCGTCAGCCCGCCCGCGGCGATCGTCAGGAATGCCCTGCCGTGGCGCCGCAGCACCGGGTCGGTGCTGCGGAAGTACACGTCGCGGTGCAGCGTGGTCGGTCCGTACTGCGCGACGGAGACGCCGAGGCGCTGCCGCACGGTGCTGTTCGCGCCGTCACACCCGGCGAGGTAGCCGGCGCGCACCGACCGGTGCCCGGCGCCGCCGGTGGCCCGCAGCTCGACGGTGACGTCGTCGTCCCCTTCGCGAAGGTCGACAAGCTCCCACCCTTCGCGGAAGTCCACCAGGTCGACCGAGCGCATCCGCTGGCGCAGGATGTCCTCGAGCAGGGAGCCCTGGACGCGCTGGTGCGCCTCCACCGGCACCGACCCGTCGTTGACGGACTCGATCCGGCGGGTCAGCTCGGCCGCCGACGGATAGTTCCACACCGCGATCGGCGGCTCCTGGAAGTCCCGGCTCCAGACGAAGTTGAACGGGTGCCTCGGGTCGACGCCGCGCTCGCGGATCACCGTGGCCAGTCCGAGCCGCCGCAGGAACTCCATGCTGCGCCCGTTCAGGTAGTCCATCTTCGGGTGGCGGGACGGCCCGGTGGTCTTGTCCACCACCACGCTGCGCACACCGTGCCTGGCCAGTTCCAGTGCCAGCACCGCGCCCACGGGCCCGGCACCGGCGACGACGACCGGAACCCGCTCGGATGTGCCGTGGCGCCGGCTTTCTCCCTCGTCCATGATCCCTCCAGGCGAACGGGTGATGCGGCGGATGATCCCGTCTCGCGCCGAGCATGCCGTTGCCCGGCCACCGAGCGCGTCCCGTTTTCACGTGATTCCGGGGCTTCGCCAGGCCCCGGCGAAGCTCACGTGAACACGGGATGCCGGGTGGCATGGCCTGCCCCCAGTCTGGACCTCGGTACTCGCGGCATCCGGGTGGACGAAGGAAGTCTGGCATGGCACCGATAGTCCGTAAGTACGGTGGCAGCTCGCTCGCCACCGTCGGCCACGTCCGCCGGGTCGCCGACGCGGTGGCCCTGGCACACCGGCAGCGCGGGCCACTGGTCGTCGTGGTGTCCGCGATGGGCGACACCACCGACGAGCTGCTCTCGCTCGTCGACGAGGCAGGCGGCAGCCGCACCGAACGGGAGACCGACCAGCTGCTGGCCACCGGCGAGACGGTGTCCGCGGCCGTGCTGAGCACGGTGCTCGGTTCGCTCGGTGTGCCCGCCGTGTCCCTCACCGGCGCCCAGGCGGGGATCCGGGCCCGGGGCAAGCACGGCGAGGGGCTGATCGAGGCCGTCGACACCCGACGAGTCCTCGCCACCCTCCACAGTGGCCGGACCGCGGTGGTCACCGGCTTCCAGGGGGTGGATCGCGACGGCGACACGGTCACACTCGGGCGCGGGGGATCCGACACCACGGCCGTGGCGCTCGCCGCCACCCTCGGCGCCGACCGGTGCGAGATCCACACCGACGTCGATGGCGTGCTCACCGCCGATCCCCGGCTGGTCGGCGACGCCAGGGTACTGCCCGTCGTCGACTCCGGGGTGCTGACCGAGATGGCGTTCAGCGGCGCCAAGGTGCTGCACTCCCGCGCGGTCGAGCTGGCGGCGCTGCACGGCGTCGAGGTGCACGTGCGGTCGACCGTGCCACGGGGACACGGCACGGTGGTCCCGCCGGGAGCCGCCACGACCCCGAGCGTCGACGGCCTCGTGGCGATCGCCCATGACCGCAACGTCGCCCACGTCCTGCTCGACTTCGAGCGGGACAGCCCGGGCGGGGTGCCGGACGTGTTCGCGGTGCTGGCCGAGAACGCGATCCCGGTCGACATGGTGGCGCGATCGATGCCGGAGGAACCCGCGGTGAAGGTGGGGTTCACCATCCGGTTCACCGACGTGGACGAGGTCGACGGCGTGTTGCGGAGCCGTTTCGCGAAGCTGGGCGCGCGGGTCCGCATCGACACCCGGGTAGGCAGGGTGTCGCTGATCGGCGACCGGCCCGCGGGCAGCGCACGGCACGCCGCGCGCCTGCTGCCCATCCTGTCCGCGGCGGACGTCCCGGTGAGCTGGCTCGCGGTCTCCCCGCTGAACACCGCCGTGCTCCTGCCCGCCGACCGGCTCGGCGACATCGTGCGGCTGCTGCACGACCAGTTCCGCCTCGGGCGCCAGCCCGAGGCGCCCCCGGCCCCGCGGTCGCTGAGCCACGCCTGAACCGGACCGCATCCCCCACGCACGAAAGGACGGCCTCCGGATGAACAACACCTTCGCCAAGCAGCTACGGCTGCGCCGGCTGTACCGGCACGGCGGCGGCAGGCTGCTGGTCGTACCGCTGGACCACTCGGTCAGCAACGGCCCGATCACGGGCCGCCGCAGCCTGAACGAGCTGGTCGGCAGCATCGCGACCAACGAGGTGGATGCGGTGGTGCTGCACAAGGGCAGCCTCCGCTACGTCGATCACCAGTGGTTCTCGCACACCTCGCTGATCGTCCACCTCAGCGCCAGCACCAGGCACGCGCCGGATCCCGACGCCAAGTACCTCGTGTCCTCGGTCGAGGAGGCGCTCCGGCTGGGCGCGGACGCGGTGAGCGTGCACGTGAACCTCGGCTCGCTGGACGAGCGGCGGCAGATCGCCGACATGGCGGCGGTCGCCGACGCCTGCGACCGCTGGAACATGCCGCTGCTGGCGATGATCTACCCGCGCGGACCGAAGATCAGCGACCCGGGCAGCCCCGACCTGGTCTCGCACGCCACGTCACTCGCGGTGGATCTCGGCGCCGATCTCGTCAAGGCCCCGTATCCCGGGTCGGTCGAGGCGCTGACCGCGATCACCTCGTCCTGCCCGCTGCCGATGCTGGCCACCGGCGGTCCTCGCCTCCCGACGACGGAGGCCCTGCTGGACTACGTCGACGACGTGCTCCACGGCGGTGGCGCCGGGGTGGCCATGGGCCGCAACGTGTTCCAGGCCGAGCACCCGGGCACGACGGCCCGGCTCATCGCACAGAGAATCCACAGTGGACCCGTCCCGTTCCTCGACGCGTCGTCGCGGGCGTCCGCCGCGCAACCCGCCTGACCCACGCCACATCCGATCCGACCGGAAGAAGGAACACCATGAACAAACTCGCCTGGCTGGACATCCGTGGCCTCGGCCCGATCAAGGACGCCATCGTGGAGGAGGCGGTGCACCAGCGGATCGACGCGATCGTCACCGACGACCTGGCCGACCTCGACGCGCTGCCGCCCACCGTCAAGCGGGTGTTCTTCCCGAGGGGTCAGTCACTGCCCGCCGACTTCGGTCCGGCCGACCTGGTCATCGTGGACCCGACGGAGCACCCCACCCCGGCCGAGCTGGCCACTCGCCACACCGGCACCGAGTTCGGCCGGTTCGTCGAGGTGGTCGACGCGCCGACGCTCGAGGACGCCTGCACGGCCGCGCGCGGCGAGCGGTGGACGCTGCTCAAGTTCCGCGACCCCACCAAGATCCCGCTCGAGATCGTCCTCGCCGCCGCGCACGCCGCCGAGGGCAGCCTCATCACCGAGGTCGCCGACGTCGAGGAGGCCGGGATCGTGTTCGGCGTGCTCGAGCACGGCTCCGACGGCGTCATGCTGGCCCCCGGCAGCGTGGGCGCGCCGACCGCGCTCAAGCAGGCCGCCGAGACCACCTCACCGGACCTCGACCTCGTGCACCTGGAGGTCACCGCGGTGACCCATGTCGGCATGGGCGAGCGGGCGTGCGTCGACACGTGCACGCACTTCCGTGAGGACGAGGGCATGCTCGTCGGCTCCTACTCCAAGGGGATGGTCCTGTGCGTCAGCGAGACGCACCCACTGCCCTACATGCCGACCCGGCCGTTCCGGGTCAACGCCGGGGCGATCCACTCCTACACGCTCTCCGAGAACGGCCGCACCAACTACCTGAGCGAGCTTCGTTCGGGCAGCCGCGTCCAGGCCGTCGACGTCAAGGGCCAGACCAGGATGGTCGCCGTCGGCCGCGTCAAGATCGAGACCCGCCCGCTGCTGTCCGTCGACGCGGTCGCGCCCACCGGCGAGACGGTGAACCTGATCCTGCAGGACGACTGGCACGTCAGGGTGCTCGGCCCCGGTGGCGCGGTGCTCAACTCCACCGAGCTCAAACCGGGGGACGTCGTACTCGGCTACCTGCCGGACAAGGAACGGCACGTCGGCTACCCGATCCACGAGTACTGCCTTGAGCAGTGACCGGGAGGAACGGATGTCTCCCGGTCGGATCATCGACTTCCACGCCCGGCTGGCGCCGCGGCCGCAGGCGCTGGACACGATGCTGGCCGCGATGGACACCGCGGGCATCGAACGGGCCGCGGTCTGTTCCGGTGGTGTGGTCGACCTCGACACACTCGCGACACACATCCTGACCGGCGGGTTCGTGGAGTCCGATGCGGACAACGACGCCCTGCTGCGGGACTGCTCCCGCAGCGGCGGCCGGCTCATCCCCTTCTACTTCGGCAACCCGCATCGCGGTGCCGACGACTACCGTTCCAGGGCGGCCGACTTCCGCGGCCTGGAGCTGTCGCCGTCGATCCACGGTGTCGCGCTCACCGACGAGCGCAACATCGCCCTCGTCGAGGTCGCGGAGCAGGCGGGACACCCGGTGTACGTGGTGTGCATCGGGCGCTCCGGCTGCGACACGGCCGAGCTGGTGGCCCTCGCGCGCCGGTTTCCCCGCGTGCGGTTCGTGCTCGGCCACTGCGGGTTCATCGGCATCGACTTCCACGCGCTCAACCTGATCCGCGACGTCGAGCACATCTCGGCGGAGCTCTCCGGCTGCTACTGGGGCGTCGCCAGGGCGGCCGTGCGGCGCCTCGGCGCCGACCGGGTGCTGTTCGGCAGCGAGTACCCGTTGCAGCACCTGGAGGTCGAGCTGACCAAGCTGCGGGCGCTGGAGCTGGACGACGACCAGTTCCAGCGCATCACCCGGACCAACGCGGAACGGCTATTCAGCGAGGTGAGATCGTGACCGCCACCGTACTGCCACAGATCGGCGACTGGCACGACTTCGACGAACTGGCGGAGTTGCAGCGCAAGGAGCTTCCCCGGGTGCTCGAACGGGCTTCGGCGTCCCGGTTCTACCGGGACCGGCTCGCCGGCACCCCGGCGTCCGACTTCGGCTCCGTGCGGCCGACCACCAAGCAGGACCTGCGGGACAGCTATCCGTTCGGCCTGCTCGCGGTGCCCAGGAGCGCACTCGCGACCTATCACGAGTCCAGCGGCACGGCCGGTCGGCCCACGCCCTCGTACTACACCGAGGCGGACTGGCTCGATCTCGCCGAGCGGTACGCCCGCAAGTGGATCGGCATCTCGGCCGAGGACACCTTCCTGGTCCGCACCCCCTACGCCCTGATGGTGACCGGGCACCTCGCGCAGGCCGGAGCGCGCCTGCACGGGGCGACGGTCGTCCCGGGCGACAACCGGTCGCTGGCCACGCCGTGCGCTCGCATCGTGCGGCTGCTTCACGACCTGGAGGTGACGCTGAGCTGGTCGATGGCGGCGGAGACGCTGCTGTGGGCGGCGAGCGCCCGCGAACTCGGCTACCGCCCCGGACGTGACTTCCCCGCGCTGCGGGCGCTGTTCGTCGGCGGCGACCCGGTCAGCCCGGCACGCCGCGCCCGGATCAGCCGGCTCTGGGGAGTGCCGGTCATCGAGGAGTACGGCTCGACCGAGGTCGGGAGCATGGCCGGTGAATGCCCCGAGGGCACACTGCACCTGTGGGCCGACCGGTTCCTGTTCGAGGTGTACGACCCCGGCACCGGCCGGATGGACCGGGAGGGCGTCGGCCAGCTCGTCGTGACCCCGTTGTTCCGGCAGGCGATGCCGCTCGTGCGGTACAACCAGGAAGACAACGTCGAGGTGTCCTATCGGGACTGTCGCTGCGGCTGGCGGCTGCCGACGGTGCGCATCCTCGGTCGCACGGCTTTCGGTTACCCCGTCGGGAACACCCGGATCACCCAGGACCGGCTCGAGCAGCTGGTGTTCGCTCTCCCGGAGGACCGCGACGTGTTGTTCTGGCGGGCCAAGGCGCATCCCGACCGGCTCACGGTCGAGATCGAGGTGCCGTCCGAGCACCGCGACGTCACCTGCGCCGACCTCGTCCGCCTCATCGACGCGGAGCTGGGGGTGCCCTGCGACGTGCGGGGGCTGCCGCCCGGCACGCTCGTGCCGCGCGACGTCCTCGTCGGCAACCAGGACGTGGTCAAACCGCGAAGCCTCTTCGGTCCGGACGAGGACTGGAGCAAGGCGATCGTCTACCACTGAGCCCCGCGCCGCCGTCCAGCACCACCGAACGCCACCGAACACCACCGAACGCAGTGAGGCTTGCCGTGCACCAGAAACTCGACGTCGCCGTCCTCGGCGGCGGGATAGCCGGGCTCACCGTGGCAGCGGCACTGTCCCGTGCCGGTGTCCGCTGTGAGGTCTTCGAACAGACCCGGCAGCTCAGCGAGGTCGGGGCGGGCGTCCAGATAGCGCCGAACGCCTCTCGGCTGCTGCACCGGCTCGGCCTGCGGCGCAGGCTCGGGCTCACCGCGCTCACCGTCGAGGCCATCGAGCTGCGCACCGGGCACGACGACCGGCTGGTCCGGCGGACTGTCCTCGGCCAGCGTTGCGAGCAGCTGTTCGACGCGCCGTACTACACGGTGCACCGCGCCGACCTGCACCAGGGCCTGCTGGACCTGCTACCCCCTGGCAACGTGCACCTGAACAGCAGGTGCGTCGGCGTGGCGGACGGGGCCGGTCACGCCACGGCCTGGTTCGAGGACGGCTCCTCCGTCGACGCCCCGGTGATCGTCGGTGCCGACGGTATCCACTCCGTGGTGCGGGAGAGCCTGGTCGCCGACGAGCCGAGGTTCTCCGGTCAGACGATCTACCGCGGCGTCGTCCCCGCCGACCGGCTGGACTTCCCCCCGGCCGAGCCGAAGGTCCGGCTCTGGCTCGGGCCCGACCGGCACTGCGTGTGCTACCCGGTGTCCGGCGGCAGGCAGTACAGCTTCGGCGCCACGATCCCGGCGGCCACGTGGCACGCCGAGTCGTGGTCGGCGACCGGTTCGGTGTCCGACGTGGTCGCGGCCTACCGCGACTGGCATCCGGCCGTTCGGCGCCTCGTCGGGGCCGCCGACTCGGTGGGGGTGTGGGCCCTGCACGACCGCGACACGGTCGGCCACTGGTCCGGTGACCACATCACGCTGGTCGGCGACGCGGCCCACCCGATGTTGCCGTTCATGGCCCAGGGGGCCAACCAGGCGATCGAGGACGCCTTCACGCTGGTGGCCTGCCTTCGCCGGCACGGGCCGGGCAACGTGCGGGCCGCGTTGCGGCACTACGAGAGCCTGCGTCAGCCCCGCACCGACGCGATCCAGCGGATGTCCCGGGGCAACACGAAGAAGCTGCACCTGGACGACGGCGCCACGGCCGGCGGGTCCGCCCGCCCCGCGAACGAGGACGTGCTGGAGAAGGCCTGGCTCTACGACTACGACGCCGAAGCGGTGGTGGCCGCCTGACGTGCCGGGCAGACCGAGCCGGAAAGACCGTGGAGGAGATGACCTTGTCTACCCAAGCAGGACAGTCCCCGATCGACGCGACGAAGGGAACCCCGCCGAGGCAGGTGCCGTTCGCCGAGATCGCCCCGCTGATGCGGCTCGCCGACATGCTCGCGCCGGTCGCGATCAGGGTGGCCGCCACACTCGGCCTCGCCGACCACATCGTGGCCGGCCGCACCGGCGTCGCCGAGCTCGCCGAGGTGACCGGTACGCATGCCCCGTCGCTGCGCCGGCTACTGCGGTTCCTGCACGCACGCGGGGTCTTCGCCGAGACCGCGGACGGCGAGTACCAGCTCACCGACCTCGCCCGGCCGCTGCGCTCCGGGCATCCCGCCGGGCTGCGGGAACGTTTCGACCTGGAGGGCCCGGTGGGCCGCGGTGACCTGTCCTTCATCCACCTGCTGGACAGCATCCGCACCGGGAAACCGTCGTACGCGACGATGTACGGGCGCGGGTTCTGGGAGGACCTCGACGGCAGTCCGGAACGGGCGGCCGCGTTCGCGCGGATGCAGGCCGCGAACGTGAGCCAGGCCGGGATCGAGGACGCCTACGACTGGAGCGGTGTGCGCACCGTTGTCGACGTCGGCGGCGGCAACGGCGCGCTGCTGGCCAGGATCCTGCTTGCCAACGAGCACGTCCACGGCACGGTCGTCGACCTGCCGAGCACCGTGCGCGGCGCGGAGGAGAACCTGGTGGCGCTCGGGCTGGCGGAACGCTGCCCGGTGGTCGCGGGCAGCTTCTTCGACCCCCTCCCCGCTGGTGCCGACGTCTACCTGCTGTCGAAGATCCTCCACGACTGGGACGACGACGCGGCGGTCCGCATTCTCCGCCGGTGCGCCGAAGCCACCGGCCCGCGCGGCAAGGTGCTCATCGCGGAGATCGTGCCCTCCGGCACCGAGGCGGATCCCTCGTTCACCTACCTCGACCTGCACATGCTGGTCTACTTCGGTGGGAAGGAAAGGACGCTCCCGGAGTTCGAGGAACTGGCAGGGCGAGCCGGACTGAGCGTCCAGCGCGTGCTGCCCGCCCACTGGGGCAACGCGGTCCTGGAGTGCGTACCGCGTTGAACCGTTGACCCCCCGGCACCGCTGGTGAGTGCGTTTCCGTTGCGCCGGCGACGCTTCCTGCCCGCCGGCTCCTACTCACCAGCGGTGCCCGCGAGATCCTCGAGCCCCCAGCTCACCACCTTCTCCGGCGTGATCCGGATGATCGCGTCCCGCGCGGAGCCGTCCGGCCAGGCGGCGCTGAGCAACGCCTCGGCCGTGCCGCGAACCTGCACGCACCTGGGCTTCCACGGGGGCAGCACGTCGTCCACGACGAACCCGACCTTCGGGTTGGCCTGGACGTTGCGGAACTTGCGGGTGTTGGCGAAATCCCGGCCGCCGATGTCGATCGTGTCCGTCGTCGGGTTGTAGTTCCACCCCGTGGGCACGACGTGCGGGCGCCCCTGCGCGTCGATCGTCGCCAGCCGGCCGAGGCTCACCCCTTCGTTCAGGTAACGAAGCTCCAGTTCCGAGAAGATGCTCATCTGGCGTCCCTCCGTGTTCGATCAACCGGCGCCAGCCTCGCACATCCGCGCGGACCCGGAAACACCCGCCGGATCACGTGATCACGGGATGTCGGCCATGGCGCGCAGCGAGCACGGTATTGGCTGAGGGCATCGCATATCCCTACTGGCGGGGTGGAGCTGGAACGTGGAAACGACGTTGGCGATCGGGGTCCTGACCGCGCTGGTCGTCATTCTGGTGGCGACCGCCCTGTTCGGGCGCCTGGCGCTGATGATCGGGCAGCCCCGCGTCTTCGGTGAGATGGCCGCCGGTGTCGTGCTGGGCCCCTCGGTGGCCGGGGCCCTGCTGCCCGCCACGCAGCAGCTGTTCCCGGACGACGTGCGGTCCGTGCTCTACGTGCTGAGCGTGATCGGCCTGACGTTCTTCATGTTCCTGGTCGGCTGCGGGATCAACCACGACCACGTCGACCGCGGGACCGTCCGCGGCTCCATCGCGATCGCCTCGGGCGGGTTGCTGCTGCCCATGGCACTGGGCGCGCTGACCGCCGTCGTGTTCTTCGACGAGCTCGCGGTTCCCGGGTCGGACACGGTCGCGTTCACGATGTTCCTGGGTGGCGCCCTTTCGGTGACGGCGTTTCCGATGCTGGCGAGGATCCTGCGGGAGCGCGGGATCCAGGACACCCGGATCGGCACGCTGATCACGATGGCGGCAGCCATCGACGACGCCGTGGCGTGGACCCTGCTCGCGCTGGTCATCGCGCTCGGGGCGGCGGGCGCCACGAGCTCCGCGGTGGTGGCCGTGGCCGGGCTGGCCGGCCTCACCCTGGTCATGCTCACCGCGGTCCGGAGGGCGCTCGGCGTCCTGGCCCGCAACACGGAGCGCCGCGGGCACCTCGAGCCGGGCGGAATGGTCGTGATCCTGCTGGTGGTGCTCGCCAGCGGGTCCGTCAGCGAGCTCGTCGGCGTGCACGCCATCTTCGGCGGCTTCCTCGCCGGGCTCGCGATCCCGAGGTCGACCGTGCTGCGGGCCCAGATCCAGAGCCGGCTGGGTGACATGAGCTCGCTGTTGCTGCTCCCGGTCTTCTTCGCCTTCTCCGGGCTGAACACCCAGCTCGGTACGCTGATCGACGTCAGCCTGCTGCTGCCGACCGCGGTCATCCTCGCCGTCGCGTTCGCCGGGAAGTACCTCGGCTGCGGGCTGGCGGTCCGCGGGCTGGGCATGTCGTGGCGGCACGCGTCGGCCGTCGGCGGGCTGATGAACGCCCGCGGACTCATCATCCTGATCTTCATCAACGTGGGACTCGCGCACGGACTGGTCACCCCGCAGCTGTTCTCGATCCTGGTCGTGGTCGCCGTGGTGACCACCGCCGCCGCGATGCCGATCTACCGCGTGTCCTTCCCCACCTGGCTGGAGAACGTCGAGCTGACCGCCTCGGGGCCCGGAGGGGCCCCCGACCCGGCTACCACACCAACAAGGAGGGCGTGATGACGCAGCGAAACGAATCCCACGAAGCCCCGGACGCGACCTACGACGCCATCGTCATCGGGGCCGGACCGGCGGGCGCGACCGCGGCGATGGTGCTGGCCGATGCGGGCCGTTCGGTGCTGCTACTGGAACGGCGCGGCCTGCCGCGGTTCCACATCGGAGAGTCGCAGCTGACCTACACCGCCGAGATCCTCCGCCAGCTCGGGCTCTACGAGGACGCCCTCCGGCAGGGCTACCCGATCAAGACCGGCGCGGAGTTCATCTTCCCGAACGGTGACTACCGGCGGACCGACTTCGCCGACCAGGGACCGCTCCGGCAGCCGACGACCTTCCAGGTGGAGCGGGCGCACTTCGACGAGTTCCTCGCGCGGCACGCGGCCCGCCGCGGTGCCGAGCTGGTGGAGAACGCGATGGTGCACGAGCTGCTGTTCGACGACGACGGCAGGCTCACCGGGGTGCGGTACGAACACCAGAAGCGGTCCCACGTCGCGCGGGCGCCGTGGGTGATCGATGCCGGCGGCCGGGCCAGCAAGATCGCCCACCACTTCGACACCCGGCGGGAGATCAGCTGGCTGCGCAACATCGCGGTGTTCCGCCACTACACCGGTCTCGACGAGAGCAACAACCCCGGTCACGAGGGCGACATCCAGATCGCCGGGCACCGGGACGGCTGGTTGTGGGCCATCCCCATCTGGCCGGACACGATCAGCATCGGCGCGGTCATGCCCAAGTCCGTGCTCACCGGCGCACCGAGCCGCGACGCGGTGCTGGACGAGCACCTGAGCCGCGCTCCCCGGATCCTCCAGCGGCTCCGCGGTACCACGCCCGCCTCCGAGACCAGGGTGGAGAGCGACTACTGCTACTACTCCGACATGGTGACCGGGGCCGGCTGGCTGATGGCCGGGGACGCGGGCACGTTCATCGACCCCATCTTCTCCGGCGGCACCTTCCTCGCCATCACCACCGGCCGGGAAGCGGCGCGGACGGTGGACCGCATGCTGGCGGAGCCCGAGCGGGCCGGGGAACTGCAACAACGGTACGCCGGCCTGTACAAGACCGGATACGACTCCTACACCCGGCTGATCTCGGCCTACTACGAGTCCGAGTACCGGCTGGGGGCCTACCTCATCGAGCGTGGGTTCTCGGTGGACCGGGACCGTTGGTTCGCGCGCGTCCTCAGCGGGGACTTCTGGAGTGACCTCAACCCGCTCAACACGTGGTTGCGCGGACAGCGCCGCTGGGACACCTTCGCCGAGTTCGAGCCGCTGCACACCTGCCCGATCTATCCGGAGCTGGACGCCGCGGAGCGGGCCGGTTCTCCCGTCCACGACCCGGCGACGGTGTGAGCACCACGCGGAGCGTGCGCGGGTGGATCTCCCGCCGCTTCCGGAGGGCCACCACCGAGTCACCACACCAAGGAGTACAGATGACCGCCACCCCGCCTGCGGCCACCAGGCCATCCGCCCACCGCAGACCAGGGCCGAGCCAGACACCCCGGGTCGGGCGCCGGTCCGCGAGCCCGGCGGGACGGGCGCGCGAGCAGCTGGCCCCGCGCCTGGCCGGGACGCTCTACACCGCGGGAAACGACGGCTACGACGAGCGCCGCTCGGGCTACAACCTGCTGGTGGAGCACCGTCCCGCGGCGCTCGTCGAAGCCGCCGGACCATCCGATGTGGTCGCCACGGTCGAGTTCGCCGCCGAGCAGGGTCTCGCGGTGGGCGTGCTCAACACCGGGCACGGTGCCTCGGTCGCGGCCGACGACACCACCGTACTGGTGAACACCCGGCGGATGCGCAGCCTCTACGTCGACCCGCACACCCGTACCGCGCGGATCGAGGCCGGGGTGCGCTGGGACCGGGTGATCCGCGAATGCGCCCTGTTCGGGCTGGCACCGCCGAGCGGATCGTCGTCCGCGGTGGGCGCGGTCGGCTACACGCTCGGCGGCGGGCTGGCCCTGCTGGGCAGGACGTTCGGCTACGCCGCCGACCACGTTCGCAGCATCGACGTGGTGACCGCGCACGGCAGCCTCCGCCGTGCCGACCCGGGGCAGTATCCGGACCTGTTCTGGGGGCTGCGTGGCGGCAAGGGCAACTTCGGCGTGGTCACGTCCATGGAACTGGACCTGCTGCCGGCCTCGCGGATCTACGGGGGCGCACTGTCCTTCCGGGCCACCGACGCGCCGAAGGTGCTCGACGCCTACCGGCAGTGGGCGTACCAGGTACCGGAGGAGATGTCCTCCTCGGTGGCGTTGATCCGGTTCCCGTGGGACGGCGCGATGCCGCCGGAGCTCCGCGGCCGGTTCGTCGTGCAGGTGCGCATCGCGTACCACGGTGAGACGGTGGACGGGGAACGGATCGTCCGGCCACTGCGGACCGTCGCGATTCCGATCCAGGATTCGCTGCGTGACATGCCGTTCACCGAATCCGGAAGCATCCACAACGACCCGACCCAGCCTGCCGCGTTGCACGAGCGGGCCGCGTTCCTGCGCCGCTGGGACGAGGACGCCCTCGACGAGCTGCTGGACCTGACGGGCCCGGACAGTGCCTGCCCACTGCGGCTGGTGGAGCTCCGTCACCTCGGTGGCGCGCTGAGCCGCGAGCCCGCGGTGCCCAACGCGGTGAGCGGCCGCGACGCCGCGTTCCAGCTCTACACCGCGACCACGGCCGACGACGGTTACGACGGTGTGCTGCTGGACCGCATGGCGCCCTGGAGCACCGGCACCGCCAACCTCAACTTCCTCGGTGTCGCGGACGCCGATCCGGCGCGGGTGCGAGCCGCCTTCGGCGAGGAGACCTACCGGAGACTGGCGATGCTCAAACGGTCCTACGACCCCGCCAACATGTTCCGGGTCAACCACAACATCCCGCCGGGCGTTCCGGCGCGGTGACCGACCACGCGCGGGGGTGGCGCTGGTGAGTGTTTCCGTGGTGGGCACCACGGTTCTCGCTCACCGGCGCCACCCCCGCGGAGACAGCCGTCAGTCCAGGTACAGCGTGTAGTAGTGAGTGTCCGGGCTGGCCGGGTCGATGTGCATCTCCCCGCTGATGCCCCGGTACTCCCCGGTTCCGCCGGTGATGGCCGCGTAGAAGGGCGGCGGCGGGAAGACCTCCTCGACGAAGGTCTGGAAGGCGATCGTGCCCTCCGGCAGCATCATGCTCACGTTGCACAGAATGTAGTACCTGCCGTCGTCCTCGATCCGCACCACGGTGCAGGCACCGCCGTCGAAGCCGACCTCCTCCCCGTCCCGGAAGAGCGCGTGGGTGAACAGGCTCCGGTCCCCGATGTTGGTCTCGGAGCTGCCGTTCTTGAACACCTCCCTGTTGATCGGCTTGGCCACGAATTTCATCACCTTGTCCTCAGCCATCTCGTCCTCTCCTCGCTCCGGCTCCTGTGGATAGTGCTCACCCGAGATCGATTCTGCCGAGCCGGAATCCCGGGCACATCACGCATTCACGCGTCGTTCGCGGCCTCCTCGCCGCCCTATCGTGGTCAATGCCCTTCCGAGGCCCCGTACAGAAAGGCACGCCATGGACGCTCAGTCCTACATCGACAAACTGGCCGCAGGTCGCGGTTTCGTACTGGACTTCCACAAGGTCATGGCCAGGCACGACTTCGATGTGCTCGTGGCCACCGACAACCTCACCCGCACCGCGGTGCTCGACGAGCGCTCGCTCGACCTCCGCACGAAGGAGCTGCTGTTCATCGTGCTCCTGGTGGCCCTCGACGGCGACGAGAGCGACCTCGAGCAGCATCTCCGCGCCGGGCTGTCCATCGGCCTCACCCCTCAGGAGATGCTGGAGGCATTGGAGATCCTCCTCCCGCTCGGCGGAGTCGTCCTGTTCAAGAAGGGCTTCGAGGTGTGGCGCCGGGTCACCGGCGCGGCGGGGATCGAGCCCACCTCCCAGGTCAGCGGCAACGGCCGCGCCGACTGACCTCGCGCGGGAGCGCCGGCATCGAGCCCCTCGATGCCGGCGCCGCGTTCTCCGCTAGCCCGGCGCCGGTCCGTCCCCGAGCGCGCTGACCACCTCGTCGGTGGTCGGCGTCGCCGCGCAGCGCGTGCCCGCGTAGCTCACCGCGAGCTGGTGGTAGTCGGCGCTGAAATCGGCGACGGCGTCCAGCACGAGGAACGTCTCGATGTCCCGAGTGAACGCGTCGCAGGCGGTCATCAGGCAGCCCACGTGCGCGTAGACCCCGCACACGATCAGCTGATCGCGGCCGAGGTACTCGAGCCTCGTGTCGAGGTCCGAGCGCGCGAAGGCGCTGTAGCGCCATTTCGTGAGCACCACGTCGCCGGGCTCCGGGCTGAGCTCGTCGACGATGCTTCTGGCGTGCTCGTCGTCGCCCATCCCGTCACCCCACACGTCCCGCAGCAGCCCTCGCTGCTCGCGAGTCATGTTGCCCGGCTGGGCCGTGTAGAGGACCGGAACTCCGCGCACACGCGCCACTTCCGCGATCCGCGCCGTGTTCTTCACCAGTTCCGTCCGCGGCGACCGTCCCCTGGGGAAGAACTCGAGGAAGTAGTTCTGCATGTCGTGGATCAGCAGGGCCGCCCGGGCGGGGTCCGGGCGCCAGCGCAGGCTCCCGTCCCACCGCCGGGCCGGATCGGGCATCGGGTACGGCGTGATCGTCGGAATGCTCATACCGCCCCCAGCGCCGCGCCGCCGTCCACGCACAGCGACTCCAGCGTGATGTGGCCTGCCTCGTCGGAGAGCAGGAACACCACGGCGTTCGCGATGTCGCGCGGTGTGGCCACCTTGCGCAACGGGATGCCCGCCCGGTAACCGTCCGGCGAGCCGTCGATCGTGGCCGCCCGGTCGCTGTCCGAGGACCACAGAGACCGCAGCATCGGCGTGTCGGTGGATCCCGGGGCGATCACGTTGCAGCGGATGCCGAACCCGGCCAGCTCCAGCCCCAGGCTCCTGGTGAACTGCGTCGCCGCCGCCTTCGACGCGGCGTACCCCGTCATGCCGATCCGGGGCACGCTCGCCGCGTTCGACGTCACGGTGACGATGGTCCCGCCACGCCGGGGAATCATGCGGCGGGCCACGGCCCGGGAGACGTGAAAGACGCCGAAGGCGTTGACCGACAGCATCACGTCCCAGTCCGCGTCGGACAGGTCGACGACGTGCCCGGTGCGCAGCACGCCCGCCGCGTTCACCAGGTGGCCGATCGGGCCGAGATCCCGCTCCACCTGGTCCACGAGCTCGTCCACGGCGGCGCTGTCGGTGACGTCGGCGACGTACCGGCGGACTTTGCCCGCACCGACCGGCCCGGCGCTCTTCGGCCCGGCGCTCACGTCGACCGCCGCGACGTCCCCGCCGCGTTCGGCGATCGCGCGCACCACGGCGGTCCCGATGCCGCCGGAGGCGCCCGTCACCAGCGCGACTGTTCCCTCGATTCCGGAGTTCATGGTCGGCTCCCGATGTCGGTTGTCGGCTGTCGCTCCGGTCAGGCCCGGAGCCACTCGGACACGAGCTCGCTGGCCTGCTCGGGCCCGAGCCTGGGGTCGCACAGCGTCGTGTAGTTCCGCTCGAGTGCCTCCTCGTCGGGCACCGGCCCGCCGACGCACTCCGTCACCGGGGTGGTCGCGACCTCGCAGTGGATTCCGGCGGCGTGCTGCCCGTGCCCGCGCAGCACCCGTTTGGCCGCGCAGGCTTCCTCGAGAATGTCGGCGAGGTAGCGGGTCTTGCGTCCACTGGACGACCGGACGGTGTTGCCGTGCATGGGATCGGTGAGCCAGATCACCGGATGCCCCGCCCTCGCGACCGCCTCCACGATCGGCGGGAGGGCCCGCTCCACCTCGTCCTTGCCCATCCGCGCGATGAGGGTCAGCCTGCCCGGCTCCCGGCCGGGGTCGAGCAGCTCACACAGCTCGGCCACCTCGTCGGGTGTGCTCTTCGGCCCGATCTTGCAGCCGACGGGGTTGCGCACGGAGGCGAGCAGGCGCACGTGCGCCCCCTGCGGCTGCCGGGTACGTTCGCCGATCCACGGCAGGTGCGTGGACGAGAGGTAGGTCGTGCCGGTCTCCCGGTCCCGGTCGACCAGCGCGCCCTCGTAGTCCAGCACCAGGGCCTCGTGGCTCGCCCACGGGCCGTCGACGACGCCTTCGGAGCCGGAGGCGTACCGGTCGCGGATGCGCGTCCGGTGGAGCTGGTCCAGCACCCCCTTGCTCGCGTCGTACGCCCAGAGCATCCGGCACGGGTCGTGCTGGCGTGCCTCCAGCGTCGGCTCCTCCGAGTTGACCAGGTGGCCGCGGAACACCGGCAGATCCCGGCCACCGATCCGTTCGGTCTCCCTCGACCGGGGCTTCGCGAACTGGCCGCCCATCCGGCCCACCCGGAGCACCCTCGTGCCCGCCGACGCCATCTGGTCACCGAGCGCGCGCACGATCTCGATCCTGCGCGCGGTCTGCCGGCTGTCACACTCCCAGATGCTCTCCGCGCAGTCCCCCGCCTGCAGCAGGTGGGCGTCGCCCGCGGCGACCTCCGCCAGCGCGGTCCGCAACGCGGCCACTTCGGGCCAGGAGACCAGCGGGGGTCTGCCGGAGATCTTCCGCCGGACCTCCTCGTACTCCGGGTGCGTGTGCCAGTTCGGTTGCTGTGCCGCGGGGTACTGCCAGAACGCCGGCCCGGCGTACCGAGGATCGTTGCTGCTTACTGCGTCAGGAACTGCCAGTCCGGCTCTCATCAGGGTGATTCCTCTGCGGTTGGGAGTGGGCGGGCGTGACCGCCCTGGTGTGCGAGACCAGTTCGGCCAGGATCGCTGGCCCATCGATGCTGAGCAGTGACTCCGGGTGGAACTGCACCGAGGCGAGACGGGGCCCGCGCAGCCCGTACACCTCGCCGGTGTGCGGATCCCTGCTCACCGCGACCGGATCGGAGCCGTCCGGCGGCCGCAGCTCGTCGGTCGCGGCCACGGCGGTGAACGTGTTGTAGAACCCGACCGTCCGGCGGGTGCCGAAGAGGTCGATCTCGCGCTGGACCCCCTGGTTCGGCACATCCCTGCGCACGACCCGCAGCCCGAGCAGCGTGCAGAGGACCTGGTGTCCGAGGCAGATCGCGATCAGCGGGCTCCGGTTCGCCAGCAGGCGGCTCACCACCGCGCGCAGGTTGCCGATCCTCGGATCTCGCGGGTCACGGGGATCGCCGGGTCCCGGGCCGACCACCACCAGCGACTCCGGGGCGGTCGCGGCCGCGTCCAGCTGCCGCTGGTGGGACCGCACCGTGATGTCGAGCCCGAGCGAGCGCAGCTGGTGCGCGAGCATCTCGGTGAACGCGTCCTCCGCGTCCACGACCACGACCCGCATGCCGAGCAGGTCCGGTTCCGGCCGGTACCGGTTCCGGGGCCGCTCGAACCAGTACCGTGCCAGCGCGTCGTTTCTCCTCCGCAGGGTGGACCGCACCCGCAGGTCGTCGCGCAGCGCGGGCCGCGCGCCGGGCGCGCGAAGCGGACGCTCCCGTCCCGTTTCCCTGCCCAGCGCGCGCAGCAGGCCGGTCGCCTTCGCCCAGGTCTCCGCGACCTCCGAGTCGGCGTCGGAGTGGCGCACGAGAGTCGCCCCGACACCGAGGCGCAGTTTCCCGGTGTTCGCCAGCTCCGCGGTGCGGATGAGGATCGCCGAGTCCAGCAGCTGGCGCCCCGCGCCGTCCGTCCCGATCAATGCCGCGACCCCGCTGTAGTACCCGCGACCGGTCGCCTCGTGCCGGGCCACCACCCGGAAGGCGTTCTCCAGCGGGCTGCCGACCACCGTCGGCGCGAACATCGTGTCGCGCAGCACCCGCGCGACATCGAGCGAGCTGTCGCCCTCGATCAGGTACTCGGTGTGCGCCAGGTTGGCCATCTCCTTCAGGTAGGGGCCGAGCACTCGCGGGCCCGGCGCGCACACCCTGGACATCATCTTCAGTTCCTCGTCCACGACCATCCGAAGCTCGTCGGACTCCTTGGTGTCGGCGAGGAATGCCATCAGGTCGTCCATGGTCGGCCCCTCGGGTCCGTACCGGTAGGTGCCGCTGATCGGGTTCATCGTGGCGGTCCCGAACTGGAGGGTGACGTGCCGCTCGGGGCTCGCTCCGAGGAACGTGCGCTCGCGGGTCCGCACGAGGAACGTCCAGTACGCCCCGGTCTCCCCGGACAGCAGGCGGCGATACAGCGTCAGCGCCTGCTCGAGCCCGAAGTCCTCGACCGTGGCCACGAACCCGCGCTGGATGACGAAGTTGGAGCCCGCTCCCCTGCCGATCTCCTCGGTCAGCACCTGCTCCACGATCTTCGAGTACTCGTCGTCCGTCACGTCGAACCCGGTGTCACGCAACCGGATCTCGGTGTCGGGAAGCTTCCGCACGAGCTCGTCGCGCGGGACGGCGTCCTGCTCCTCGACGCGCAGCGCCACGATCGGCGAACGATCGTCCCTGCATTCGAACCCCCGCTCCCGCACCTGCCGGTACGGGATCATGGCCAGCACGTCGTGGCGCACGCCGCCATCGGTGCCTGCACCCGCGCCGGGACGCGCGTCGAGCAGGTCCCGGATCGCGCCCACCGGCTCCGAGCTCCCGGCCATAACCTCCACAGTGGACTCACCGTGTGCCTCCGGCCGGTACAGCACAGCGAACTCGGGAGCGTCACCACACAGGATCCGGTCCAGTAGGTCATCGTTCGTGGTCCGCGCACCGTCTCGTGACCCCGCCACTCTCACTCCTCCGGCAGCCGAACCGACTCGCCCGTCGTGCTCGCGGCTCGCCGGGTCACCCGGCCGTTACCGTGTCGCTGAGCGGGCTTCCGTCCCGTGCTCGACGGTTTTCCTTCCGCCGAGCCGCTACGCCTCATCGTGCCGGGGCGGTGGAACGCCGGGTATCACGTCTTCTCGTGATACTGCTGCCCTTCGGGCATGGAGAGGAACTTTCTGGTCAGCTCCACCCGGCTGGTCACGCCGAGCTTGGTGAAGCTGTGCCGGAGGTGGCTGTCCACTGTGTGCGGGGACAGGTAGAGCCTTGCCGCGACCTCCCGGTTGGTCAGTCCCCGGGCCACCAGCCGCACCACACGCAGCTCCGAGCTCGTCAGGCAGCCGAGCCCCGTCGAGGCGTACCCGCCCGTACCGGACGACCGGCTGTCGGCCTCGCGCAGCGCGCGCCGGGTACGTGCCGCGTCTCGCGTGGCACCGCACGAGGCGTACAGCCTGCCCGCGTCGTGCAGCAACGCCTTCGCCCGCCCCCGGCTGCCGTGTGCGCGCTCGGCCAGCGCCACCTCCTCCATCAGGATCGCCTGGCTCAGCCTCCGCGGCGTGCGCTGGAACGCCTCCAGCGCTTCCTGGAGCAGCGCCCGGTCGTCGTGGAGCACTCCCGCGGCGTAGGCGGCCGCCCCGCACACGGAGTCCACGGCGGGGTTGCGCTCCGCCAGCTTCCGGCACGCGGCGAGGACCTTCCTGGCGAGCTCGGGCCGCCCCGTTTCGCACGCGATACGCACGAGCGTCGCCCCGGCCAGTGGCTCGGTGATGAGGATCGCGACCCGGTCCGGCAGTCCACGGTAGATCCCGTGCAGGCGGTTCAGTGCTTCGGTCCGCTCCCCCCGCGCCAGGTGCAGGACCGCCCATTCCCAGCTCAGGCCCTCCGGGCCGACGATCACCCCCTCGGCCATCAGCTGGCTGGCCCGGTGCAGGTGCCGGGACGCGTCGTCCAACTGGCCGCGATGCACGGAAATCCGGCCCAGCAAGGCGAGACAGGGGACGGTGAGCGCCATCGCACTGAGCCGTTCCGCGACCGCGACACCCGCCGTGGCCTCGGCCGCCGCGTCCTCCAGACGCCCGGCGGCCATCCTCAGCTCGGCCCGGTAGTAGTGCCACAGCGGCTGGGACCACGCGGTGCCGAGCTGGGCGGCCTCCTTCTGCCCCACCTCGCACACCGCGTCCGCCTCGGCGAACCGGTCGACGGCCCGGAGCGCCGAGGCCAGCCACAACCGCGGATGCCGCTGCGCGGGCTCCCCACCGATCCGGTCGCTGAGCTTCACCGCCTCCCGCGCGCGGTCGACCGCGGAGCCGAGTTCTCCCCGGGACTGCTCGACCGCGCTGCGCACCACGGTGCCGAACACCCAGGAGGCGTGGTCGCCCGCGCTCTCGGCCAACCGCACCGCCTCGGCCGCGGCGTTCTCGGCCTGCTCGGTCTCGGTGGAGTACAGCAACCCGTGCGCCTGCACCGACAGCAGCCGCGCCCGGGTCGACTCCCGCAACCCCGGAAGGCTCAGCGCGCGCCGGGTGTACTCGACCGCGGTGGAGTTGCGTCCCTCGTGCTTGCGCGCTTCGGCCAGGCCCAGCAGCAGGCCCGCCTCGTCCTCGGGGTCCATCCCCTTGCGGAGCGCGTCCTCGCCCAGCCGGCGCGCCCAGGACAGCCTGCCGGCCGAGGCCAGCAGCCGGACCACCTCGGCGGCCATCCCCTCGTCGCTCAGCGCGTGCGGCTCCACCTGCTCGACCACCCGGACCAGCAGGTCCGCGGCCGCGTCGAGGGAATGCGAAGCCGCCTCCCGGATGGCGCGGCGGATCGGCCCGTGCGCGGCGTCCCCCGCGGGGCCGCCGCTGCGCAGCAGGTGCTCGGCGGCTTCCACGATCGGCCGCCCCGAACGGCGCAGCACGGCCGCCGCCCCCTGGTGCAACGCCGACCGCACCGGCGCCGAAAGGCGGGCGTAGACGGCTTCGCGGAGCAGATCGTGCCGGAAGTCCAGGCTGGTGCCGAGGTCGACGAGCACGCCGGCGTGCACGGCCTCGTTCACCGCGGGCACCAGCTCCGGCCCCGTGCCGCCGACCAGCTCGGCCGCCTCGCTCAGGGTGAAGGGCCTGCCGAGCACGGACACGGCGTCGAGGACCTGTCGCGCGCGCGTGGACAGCTCGTCCAGCCACTCGTGGACGACGGCCACGAAGTCGTCGGGAAGCTTCTCGTCGCGCATGGTGGCGACACCGTTGTCGACGCCGATGTAACCACCACGGAGCAGCGACGCCAGCAGTTGCTCCACCAGCTGCGGGTGCCCGGCGCAGCCGGCCAGCCTGCCCAGCACGGAGGCGTCGGGCGTGGCGCGGAGCCGGGTGACACAGATCCGCCGCACCGCGTCGTCGCGGAGCGGGGCGAGGCGCACCCGCCGCAGGTGTTCCCCGGCGAGCCAGTCGAGTGCCCGCTGCGCGGGGGTGTGCCGCTGCGTGACGCGCCTGCTCAGCAACCACGAGACCGGCGACCGCGCCAACGCGGGCACGAGCACCCGCAGTGCCAGCGCGGTCATCTCGTCGGCCCAGTGGGCGTCGTCGAGGACGACGACCACCGGTCGTTGTCCGGCCGCCAGCCTGATCCTTCGCTCGATCTCGTCGATCAGCGTGTACCTGTCCGCCTGATCCGGCGGGACCAGCAACGGGTTGCCGGGGACCATCGCGGGATTGCTCCGGAGCACTCCCCTCAACGTGGTCCACGGAATGACCCGGTCGACCTCGCTGGCGCGCCCGTGCAGCACCGCGAACCCCAGTTCGTCGGCGTACTCGCACATCGCCCGCAGCACCGAGCTCTTGCCCATGCCGCCCGGCGCCTCCAGCAGGACCCCGGCCGGCTTGCCCTCCCCCGTGGCTTCGAGGTCGTTCCGCAGGCCGGAAATGATCTCCTCCCGGCCGTCGAGGTTGCTGACGTGTCTCGGAAACTCCACGACTGAGTTCTGGCGTTCCATTTACTCACCTTGGCGTCTCGTCTAGTCACCCAAGAACCGAGGGGGCGCCTTGGGTGCCAATTTCACCGCGCCTGCGACACGCCAAAAAGAAGATTCGCGACAGCTGCGCTCTATGTCAATAATCGACCCAGTACTGTGATACACATCACATCACAGTGAGTGAGCGTGAACACGAATAGTCAACTCAATTTCGGACGCGAAGATCGCCGGGCGCGACATCACGAGAACACGTGATGCGCTCCATGTTACCCGCTCCCTATTGTCGGCGATCGTACCACTGAGCGAACAAATCGATTCAATTCGGCAAAGGTTTGAGGACGTGCTGGAACGTACACCGCTTTCCGTCACCGCCGATCCCGACCAGGCACGCGTCTTCGTGCGCCCCTCACCCCTCGGGACCACGTTGACCTCCGACATCGTACGGCTGCTCGACGAGCACGGCACGACGGTCGACCTGGTCGCCAGGCTCGGACCGCGCGCGGAGGAGAGCCGGATCGGGTACACGATCCCGCGCCGGGACCTGGACCTGATCCGCGCCGCACTCAATGAACTCGTCGGGAAATCGGGCGAAACCCTGGAGATCGACGAAACCGTCGGTAAAGTAACTGTTCACGGAATTGGCATGCTCAACCGTCCGCAATACACGGCCAGGCTTCTCGAGGCTCTTCGAAAATCAGGAACAGAAACCAGCTGGCTCTCGATGTCGCAGCAGCGGACTTCCGCGATCATTCCGCGCGAGAAGTTCACGGAAGCCGTCGCGGAAGTGTGCAGGGAATTCGGTCTGGAGCCTGTTCCCGGCGCCGGTGAGAATCTTCAGGTCTCCGCGGACCCGGCATGACCGGCCGCGCGTCGCCGACCCGCTCGCCGCCGCAACCATCCGCCACCCAGGGCCACGAGCGAAACGACGTGCGCCGCCTCCTGGAGTACCGTGAGCGCCACCGAACGGTCTCTCCGATAGGACCCGAGCAGCGCACGGGCCACGCAACCCGCACGCCGCGCGCGCCCTCGCCCGCACCGTGACAGTCGCCGGCCCGGCGGGGAGCTGCCACCACCGCAGCCGTGATCGCGGCCGCGGTCGCCAGATGCTGCACCACGTTCTCGTCGACCCGACCGACGGGCCGCCGTAGTGGCCCCCCACCGCGACCGTGGCGAGACGATCCGGTGTCAACGACCCGCTCGTCGCGCATCTGTTCCATGGCTCTCCTCTGCCACGTTACTTTACATCATGTGTACTTCGAGTACTATACGTGCCGTGCAGTATCGAGCCACGAAGAGCCGCACTGCAAAGGGAAGGAGGAGAGGTGTCCATCGATGCTGAACCGGCCAGGACTTCTCGGCCTCCTGGCCCGGCCCGGCCGGTGTGAGAGCCGCGGGACCGGATACCGGGCGACGGGAGTTCGGACTCGCCATCTCAAGGAGGACCATGACACGAGTTCTCCTCGTGGACGCGGACAGGGCCCGCAAAGTGGTGGTCCGTCGAGCGCTGGAGCGGTGCGGACACTCGGTATGCGGTGCGCCGACGGGATTCGACGCCCTCGTCGCGCACCCGGCGGCCGACGTGGTGGTGCTGAGCCTGGAACTGCCCGATCTCGACGGTATCGAGGTCTGCCGCCGGATCCGTGACCACAGTAGCGTTCCCCTCATCGGACTGCTCCGGGACTCGACAGAGCTCGATCGGGTACTGGCCCTCCGAGGTGGTCTGGACATGATCCTCGAGTGTCCGTTCGGCATCGCGGAACTTCTCGCCAGGGTCACTGCCGTCACCAGGCGCCTGGGCGCACGACCACGCACGAGACGGAATCTGTCGTTCGGTAGCCTCGAGATCGACGAACAAGCTCGTGAGGTCAGGGTGGGCGACCGGTTCGTCCGGCTGACGCACAAGGAGTTCGATCTGCTGCACCTGCTGGCATCCAACCCCGGCAGAACGGTGGACCGCAGGAAGATCCTCGCCGAGGTCTGGAAGGACCACACGGCGTGGATGACGGGAAGCCGGACCATCGACACCCATGTGCACAGCATCCGGCGCAAACTCGGTAGCTGCTCGGCCATCCGCACGCACCGCGGCGTTGGTTTCCGGTTCACCTTGTCCTGAGCATCCGGCCGCGCATCCGTTTCCAGCCGGAACCGGCCTCGCCGGACCACGGGCAGTACGCCGTGAGCCGGAGCGCGCTCCGCCCGCAGGCGGTCGGTTCGCTCCGGCTAACCGGGCGGATCCGGCTCGCCCATGCGCAGGCCCTGGCCTTTGATCGTGACGCACACCCACCGCCCGAGCTTGCGGCGGAGGCTGCTGACGTGAGTGTCCAGACTGCGCCCCGCGAAGCCGGACGACTCGCCCCAGACCGTCGCCAGAATCTCCGCTCGCGGCACCACCGATCCGGACCGCCCCGCCAGCACGCGCAGCAGGTCGAACTCCTTGGCGGTCAGGTGGACATCCCGTTCCGCCAGCCAAACCTGACGCGTGGCCACGTCGATCCGGAGGGGTCCGTGCTCCAGGATCTCCGGTGTGTGCGCTCGCGGCCGGGCCCACCGCAGGACCGCGTCGATCCTGGCCATGATCTCGACCGGACCACACCACCAGTACAGGTGTTCGTCACAACCCGCCTCGAACGCGCGAAGCCGCTCCCGCTCGGTGTTCTCCCCGGACACCGCGATCAGCGCCGCGTCGACGTGCGAGCGGATCAGCCGGCAGAGATCCGGCCCTTCGGCGGTGCCGTCCATCCGCACCAGGACGAGATCGACGTGCGGCCGGTGGTCCCGGATCTCCCGCCATCCCGTGGCCTGACATACACCGTGGCCGTGCCTGCTCAGCAGGCGTTCCAACCACGACCCGCGGTGCCGCCCGAAGCCGACCAGCAACGTCTGGGCGAACGGTGCGGGGTGCGCAGCTCGGTCGGTGGGGCGGTCCAGGTCCATGTCCGTCTCCCGTCGCCGCGTCGATCATGCTCGTCTGGCCGGGGCGAACCGGCAGTCCCATTCTGCGGGCCGGACAGGCTGTCCACCGTGGGACTGGACGGACGTCCCCGGATTCCGTGCCCGCGCGCGGACCTCGCGACTCCCTCGGGGGGCCACTTCACTCCGGCTCGCCGATCGTTTGTCGTTCCCCTGACAAAAGCTTGTACTCCCCGTGACACGACCTGTCACCAGAATTGAGCACTATGGACGCGCGGGCACACCGTCAGACGCACGTTGCCGGAACAGCGCCGACCGACATGCCGGATCAGGCGGTAACCGTGGGGCCGTCATCGCGTCACCGTGCCCGATAGCCGCAGATCGCGTCGCCGTGCCGCACACGGTCACACAGGAGTGAGCCGGCGTACCGGGGACTCCCGAGGCGCCGAACGGAGAGGATGGGAACCACCGTGGACAACGTCGAGCGAATGACGGGGCCGGACGACCCGTGGCTGACGATCGGGAACCGGGAGTTCCGGTCCCGGGTCCTCGTCGGCATCGAGCAGTACGAGTCCGTGCCCTTGGTCCGGGACGTGCTGGCCGCCGCCGGAGCCGATGTCTTCATCACCACCGTCGACCCCGACAATCGCCGGTCGAGCCTGCTGCTGATGGACCTGGAGAACGAGCTGCCGCTGGATCGGTTCATCTGGATCGGCACGACGTCCTTCGCCCGTTCCCGGGAGAGCGCGATCCGGAGCGCGCACATCCTCCGGGACTCGTTGGGAATTGACATCCTGAAGCTCGACGTCCGCGGCGAGGACAACATGCCCGACAACGACCTGACCGTCGAGGCCGCGCGCGAGTTGCGGGCCGAGGGGATGGAGCTGATCCCGTTCATCCTGCCCGATCTGGATACGGCGCGGGAGCTGGAGACCGCCGGGTGCGCCGCGTTGCGCGTGATGGCGTCGCCGGTCGCCTCCGGTCGGGGGATCCTCCACCCGGAAGCGATCCGGGCGGTGATCGAGCAGACCCGGATCCCCGTGGTCGTGGAGGGCGGGCTCGGGACCGCGGGCCACGTGGCGCAGGCGATGGAGCTCGGTGCGTCGGCCACGCTGGTCAACACCGCGCTGGTGCGCGCGCAGGCACCGCTGAAGATGGCCGACGCGATGCGACAGGCCGCGATCGCCGGCCGGCTGGCTTTCGAGTCGGGGCAGCGGGGGGAGACCGTCGCCGCCGTATAGCGAAGCTGTGGGGGCCAACAGGACGACCGGGGAACGATGATGGCGTCTGAGGTGCGGGGGATGCGGCGGGGTCCGGACGAGTTCCGGTCCCGGTGGCGGCTCCGGGTGCCCTCGCTGGTGGCGGTGACGACGGCGGTCGGCAGCCTGGGCCTGGCGGCAGGCGGAACGGCCGGGCCCCTGCTGGCCGTGAGCATGGTGGGGTCCAGCGGAGTGGCGGGTGTGCCGGTGGCGCTGAACCTGGCGGGCTCGGCGGTGGGGGCGCTGCTGGTGTCTCACCAGGCGGCGCGCGGCCGTCGCGGGCAGGGCCTGGCGCTGGGGTTCGCGATCGGCGCGGTGGGCGCCGTGGTTGTCGTCGCGGCCGCGGCGGCCGACAGCCTCGTCCTGGTTCTCGCGGGCAGTGCGCTGCTGGGAACCGCCAACTCCGCCCTCTTCCTGTCGCGTTACGCGGCGGCCGCGGTGGTGTCGGAAGACCGCCGCGGCCGCGCGCTCGGCCAGGTGTTGTTCGCGACCACCGTCGGGGCGGTGCTCAGCCCGGTGCTGCTGGGACCGAGCGGTGAGGTCGCCGACCGGATCGGCCTGGTCCGGCCGTCCGGCGCGTACCTGGTCGCCGTGCTCGCCTTCGGTGGCGCGGCACTGTCGTTCCGCTTGATGGCCGGCAGGTTCTCGCCGGGAGGTGGCGAGCCCGCCGCGGCGCACGGCCTGGCCAGGGCCGTCCGGAACCCGAGGACGCTGCCCGCGGTCCTCACGCTGGCCGTCACGAACTTCGCCATGGTCGCGGTGATGACCGTGGCCCCGGTGCGGCTCGACATGCACGGAAACGGCCTGGACGTGGTCGGCGCGGTGGTGGCGCTCCATGTCGTCTGCATGTTCGGGCCGTCCCTGGTCACCGGCTACCTCGCCGACCGGCACCATCCGGCGGCCCTCGTCGCCGCGGGCGCTGTGCTGCTGCTCGGCGGCGGCGTGGTGGGCGCCGTCGGCAGCGACCACCACGTTCCCCTGATGGCCGTCCACCTTTCGTTGATCGGGCTGGGCTGGAACTGCGGTGTGGTCGGGGGCAGCGCGCTGCTGGGTGCCACCGCGCCCGGGCACCTGCGCACGCATCTGGAGGGAATCGGCGAGGCGGCGATGGGTGTGGCCGCGATCGCCGCCGCACCACTGGCCGGGCTGGCCTCGGTGCTCACCGGCTATGCCGGCCTGTCGATCTGGTTCAGTATCTGCGCGGCCGCGGGCCTGGTGTACTGCTGCTGGCGCGTCCGAGTTGGGAGTCACCGAACATGAGGATTCTGACCTGTAGCAACAGTTGCCCGCGCTGGGACAGCGACGGTATCGCGCCACGGTCGCCCGGTGGTCTGGTACCGATGCTGGTGTCGCTGCTGAACGAGCATGGCGGCCACTGGGTGTTCACCGCGCCGCCGGACCTGCCCGACGTTCCCGACGAGATCAGGCTGGACGAGGACATCCGGCTGCATCCGGTGGAACCGGGTGAGGAGATGAGAAGGCAGCACTACGACGTCGTGTCGATCCAGCTCCTGCTGGGTCTGCTGCACTACATGCACGACACCTCCGTCCAGCCCGTGTTCGACTCGGCGATGCGGGACGCCTGGGCCGGTTACGAGGCGGTGAACCAGTCGTACGCGAAACGGCTGAGCGAGCTGTCCGACGGTTCGCCGGACGAGCTGATCCTGATCAACGACCCGCACCTGATGCTGGTACCCGAGTTCTTCGTGGAGTCGCGGGCGAGCGTCCGCGGTCGGCTGAGCTACTTCCTGGGCACACCGTGGCCCGAACCCGACTACTTCTCGATCCTCCCCGCCCACCTCCGGGTCAGGATCCTCACCAGCCTGCTGCACTGCGACGTCGTCGGCTTCCACGCCGCGCGGTGGGCGGACGCGTTCCTGGCCTGTTGCGCGCGTTACCTCCCGGACGCGCGCGTCGACGGACGGTCGGTGACCCATGCCGGCCACCGCACCGACCTGGTGGCCACACCGTTCCCGCTGGACGTCACCGTCCTCGACCGGATGGTCGGCGAGGAGGCGACCCAGCGGTGGCGGACTCATCTGGCCGAGCGGGCGGGCGGTCGCAAGCTGATGCTGCGCGCGGACCGGCTCGATCTGTGGAAGAACATCCCCCGCGGATTCCTCGCCTACGAGATACTGCTGGAGCGCAGGCCGGAACTCGCGCGCCAGTGCTGGTTCGCCGCGGTCGTCACGACGCCCAGCCGGGCCACCGGCCGTCACCAGGAGTACGCCGACCTCACCGAGGAGATCGTGCGCCGCGTCAACGCGCGCTTCGCCCCCGACGGCCTCGACGCGATCTCGCTGATCCGCCCCGGTCGTGGTGGCGACTCCCGCAACTGCGTGGTGGCGGGACTGTCGATGAGCGGCGCCGCCCTCGTCAACTCCACGTTCGACGGCCTAAACCTGTTCGCGAAGGAGGCGGCCTACCTCATCGGCGACGAGTCCTCGTTGTTGCTGTCCGGCAACGCCGGAGCCCACGAGCGGCTCGGCAGGTTCTCGGTCACGGTCGATCCGTTCGACCTCGAACAGACCAGCGAGGCCATGGAGGCGGCGCTCGACGGTCGCCTCGGCTCCTCGGACCGGGCCGCCCGGCGAGCGCTGCTGCGCGCGGAGAGCGTCTCGCGGTGGTTGAACACGGTCTTCCGGCTCTGACCGGGCATCGGCGTACCGCGCCGGACCGTGCGCGAGCGGCTCGGCGACAGCTGGGGAAACACCCCGGCGGGTACGTACCCAGCTTCGTCGATGTCGCGGCTTCCGCGGTGCGCCATCAACGTGGTGGGGTTCATCGTGGCCTGCGCGGCGGGCGCGGCGGCCACAGTGCCGCGCAGGTGATGACCAACGCCAGGAGCACGAGTGCCGTGACGGCGACTTCGATGAGGAAGCTGGCGAGCATGGCTATTCCTTCTCGAGCGCGGGTTGTTCAGCGCGGCGGCGGGTGCGCAGGCTGGCCGCGATGACGACGGCGAGGACGCCGACGATGACGATGAGGGAGACCGGCGTGGGGACCTGCGGGACGGCCGGCCAGATTCCGTGGGACCAGTGCAGCACCAGCTTCAGGCCGATGAAGGCGAGAATGATCGCCAAGCCCTGGTTGAGGTAGACGAGTTTGGCCAGGGTGGCGTGAACGACGAAGTAGAGCGCGCGCAGGCCGAGCAGCGCGAAGGCGTTGGTGGCGAATACCAGATAGGGGTCCGCGGTGATGCCGTAGACGGCGGGCACCGAGTCCACGGCGAACACCACGTCGGTCATGAACACCGCGGCGACCACCACCGCGAGCGGCGTGAGCGCGCGTCGCCCGTGCTGCCGCACGGTGAGCCGGGTACCCCGGTAGTCGTCGGTGACGGGCGTGATTCTGCGGAGCAGCCGCACCACGCGCATCTCCGATACGTCGCGGCCCTCGAAGGACGCCCCGGTGCGCATCTGGTGCAGCATCTTGCCCGCCGACACGAGCAGGATCAGGCCGAAGAGCAGGAACGCCCAGGTGCCCGCCTGCAGCAGTGCCGCGCCCGCCGCGATGAAGATGCCCCGCAGGACCAGAGCACCGACGATGCCGTACAGCAGCACCCGTTGCTGGATCGTGGACGGGACCGCGAACCCGGTGAGGATCAGCATGAACACGAACAGGTTGTCCACCGACAGTGACTTCTCCACCACGAAGCCGGTGATGAACTCCAGTGCCGGGCCGCGGTCGAACGCCGCCCAGAGCCAGACCCCGAACACGACCGGCAGGGTGAGGTAGAAGGCCGACCAGCCAACCGCCTCCCGCATCGACACCTCATGAGGGCGGCGGGTGACGGCGAAATCGGTCACGAGCAGGCCGAGTATGACGCCGATGCTGACAGCCCACAACCACGGCGACCCGATCGACGACGACGCGGCCGAGTCCGCGGGCGCGGCCACGGAAAGGGCGGAAACGACGGGATGGAGGGACACGAGCAACTCCACGGACGATAGCCGTTGGAGGTCTCCTTCACCCTTGATCCAGGGTGGCCGACCGGGGACACCATGGGGTGGCCGTACTGACCGGGCAACCGTTGGGAAGTACTCCCCTCTGTGGGGAGTGTCACCGGCCGCGGATGCGGCTGTCAAGCTGAGCGGCGGTGAAGGACCTGGTCAGGGTCTGGTGACACGGTCAGGCAGCAGCGAGCCGGTGGTGTGCCAGACTGCTGTGATGAGCGGCGAACAGGTGATGTCGGGCCCGCCAGGCATCGCGCCGGACCGGGTGGAGCACGCGGCGCGCATCCTGCGCGCGGGTGGGCTCGTCGCGTTCCCGACCGAGACCGTGTACGGACTCGGCGCGGATGCGGAGAACGTCGGCGCGGTGGAGCGGATCTTCGCCGTGAAGGGACGGCCGCCGACGCATCCGCTGATCGTGCACCTCGGTGGCGGACATCAGCTCTCCGAATGGGTCGCGGAGGTGCCCGACGCGGCGCGGCGCGTCGCCGACCGATTCTGGCCGGGTCCGGTGACACTGGTTCTTCGGCGAGGGCGCCGGGTTCCGCACGCGGTCACCGGTGGCGTGGAGACCGTCGCGCTGCGCGTGCCGGACCATCCGGTCGCCCTCGCGGTGCTCGCGGCTTTCGGTGGTGGTGTGGCGGCACCGTCGGCCAACCGGTTCGGCTCGGTCAGCCCCACGACGGCTGCCCATGTCCGCGACGGGCTGGGTGCCGACGTCGACTACGTGCTGGACGGCGGTTCCTGTGCGGTCGGGGTCGAGTCCACGATCGTGGATCTCACCGGTGCGCCGACGATCCTGCGTCCGGGTGGCGTGCCAAGAGAGGATCTTGAACACGCGCTGGGCTGCTCTGTATCGGTGCGGGCGACGAGCGCCGTCCGTGTTCCCGGCCAGCATCCGTCGCACTACGCGCCGAGGGCCCGGGTTGTTCTGGTCGAGCCGGACCAGGTCCTCGGCCATGCCGAGCACCTCGCGGCGCGGGGCCGCCGGGTCGGCGTCCTCGTGCCACCCGAGTTCGCTGCTGATGCCGGTTCGCGCGCGGCACACCGCATCATCGTGGTGCCGCACTCGACCGCACAGTACGCGCGGCGGCTCTTCGGCTTCCTCCGGGACTTCGATCGGCACGAGTGCGAGGTCATCGTGACGTCGGTTCCCGCGCCGGACGGCCTCGGGCTGGCGATCGCGGACCGGCTCCGCCGGGCGTCCGGGCCGCGTACCTAGGCCACGCGAGCTGTCCCAGACGGGCCGCCGCCTCGCGCGGCAACTCGCTCTCCTGCTCCAGCCGGATACCTCCCGGCGTCGGCGGCACCCAGCCACCCGGCCAGGCAGGACCCGGAAACCCGAAGCCTTCGGCAACTGCTTCCCGGGGATTCGCCACCGCGACGACAGCGTCACCGAACTCGGGGGCAGGACTGGGGCACGGGCCAGCCCTCGACGGACGCGGATGTTGACTGACTGGTCAACTAGCCGCTACGGTTTCCGGCCATGGGCCGGACCAGCGACTCCCGCGAGCGGATCGTGCGCGCGTCGGCCAGGCTGTTCCTGTCCCGCAGCTACGGCGCGGTGAGCGTCGACGAGCTGTGCGCGGCGGCGGACGTCCGCAAGGGCAGCTTCTACTACTACTTCCCCGCCAAGACCGAGCTGGCCAAGGCCGTCATCGACCTGCACACGCAGGGGCTCCTCGCCCAGCTGTCCGCGACCCCGGGGGCGTCGGCGGCCGAGCGGCTGCGGAACGTGGCCGACGCCGTGGGCGCCATCCAGACGCGGTTCGAGTCGAAGTACGGCCGGATCGTCGGCTGCCCGTTCGGCAACCTCGCCGCCGAGCTGTCCACTGTGGATGATTCGCTGCGCGGGCACCTGGCCGCGGCCTTCGCTCGGTGGGAGCGTGAGTTCGCCGTGCTCTGCCGGCGTGCGCAGGGCGACGGTGCGCTGCGCGACGGCGTGGACCCCGACCGGCTGGCGCACTCCCTGCTCGCACTCGCCCAGGGACAGATCCTGCTGGCCAAGGTCGAAGGGCTGTCCGCGGCCGACATCTCGGCGGCGCTGCGCGAGTTCATCGACGCGCACCTGCGGGAAGGGGCCGCATGACCACGAAGCCCAGCGAGGTCGACTTCCACTTCGACCCCATGTGCCCGTTCGCCTATCACACCTCGCGCTGGATCCGGGAGGTCCGCGCGCACACGGGGCTGACGGTCAACTGGCGGTTCTTCAGCCTTGAGGAGGTCAACCGGTTCGAGGGCAAGAAGCACCCGTGGGAGCGGTCGTGGTCCTACGGCTGGTCGCAGATGCGCGTCGCCGCCCTGCTGCGCCGCCGTGACCCGGCGCTGCTCGACGCCTGGTACGCGAGGGTCGGCCGGGAGCTGCACCTCGACGGCGGCAGGCCGCACGATCCCGCGACGGCGCGACGGCTGCTCGCCGAGATCGGTGCCGACCCGGCGACGCTGGACGAGGCGCTGGCCGATCCGTCCACCCACGACGACGTCCGGATCGACCATCAGCGCGTGATCGACGCGGGCGGGTTCGGGGTGCCCACCCTGTTCTTCCCCGACGGGCAGTGCCTGTTCGGCCCCGTGCTGGTCGACCCGCCCGTGGGCGAGGCGGCCGTACGACTGTGGGACGTGGTCACCGGCATGCTCGCGTTTCCGCACGTCTACGAGTTGCAGCGGCCCAAGGCCGAGCGTGACGAGCGCGCCATCGCGGACGCGCTCGCCCCGTACCTGCGCGGCAGGGACTGGGTGAGCGTCAACAGAGGACAGGTCATCGACTTCCGGACAGGACAGGAAACCACCTCGTGACCACGACAACCGGTTTCGACAAGGACGTCATCACCGCCGCGCTCACCACGCAGTGGGAGTCGCTGGACGCGCTGCTCGCGTCACTGCCGGACGCGACGTGGGACGAACCGAGCAGGCTGCCCGGCTGGCGCGTGCGCGACATCGTGGCGCACGTGATCGGCACCGAGGCCTCGCTGCTGGGCGAGCAGGCACCGGAGCCGGGCGTTGACGTCACCGGGCTGGCCCATGTGCGCAACGAGATCGCGGCCTTCAACGAGTGCTGGGTGCTGTCCCTGCGGGACTGGAGCCCGCACCGGGTGCTCGACCGCTTCCGCGACGTGGTCGCCCGGCGCCGGGCCGCGCTGGAGGCGATGACACAGGAGGACTTCGACGCGCCGTCGTGGACCCCGGTGGGACAGCGCACCTACGGCCGGTTCATGCGCATCCGCCTGTTCGACACCTGGCTGCACGAGCAGGACATCCGTGACGCGGCCGGTCTGCCCGGCCACGAGGCGGGGCCGTGTGCGGAGCAGGCGTTCGACGAGTTCGCCGAGTCACTCGGCTTCGTCATCGGCAAGCGAGCGGGCGCGCCGGACGGCTCCGGCGTCACCCTGGAGCTCACCGGACCGCTGCGGCGCAGCGTGCATGTCGCCGTCGACGGCCGGGCTGCGGTGGTGCCGGAACTGCCCGGCCCGGCCACGGTCACGCTGCGGCTGAGCTCCGGGCTCTTCGCGCGCCTGGCCGGGGGCCGCGTCGCCGCCGAGGAGGGGTTGCCCGACGTGGAGATCGACGGTGACACCGCGCTCGGCGAGCGCGTCGTGCGCCATCTGGCCTTCACGATCTAGCGACGGGACCGCGCCGCGGACGTCTCGACCAGCCTGCGCAGCGGCGTTCGAGCGTGCGGTGCGGGCACGCGGGAGCCGGGCCGCCCGGAAACCGGTGTGACCGGTTACTCCGCGTCAACCAGGGTCTATGTCCGATGTAGACTGTCCATGGCAGGCGGTGCCGCATCGGGTCGATCTCGGGCACACCTCCCGGTGTGGCACGCGAACCCGGGCTGCCCACGTCGCCACCGTGGGCGAGGTCGGCCGCGGCCGGACACCGCCGCGGCATCGCCGCACCGGTTCGGCGAACCCCGGTGACCCGTATTCCGGCCGTCCGCCGAGCCTGCTCCGGTCTGACGATGGCGGGCCGGTGTCAGGGGGCAGCGGGTGGTGCGGTGGCCACGGCGACGCGGTGGCGATTCGACCGCTCCCCCGCGATGTCGAGAACGATCAGGAGCAGGTTCGCGCCGGCGAGGGCACCGGCCGCTGCCGTCGCGAGCCCGATCGTCTCGATGTGTGCGGACCAGTCCCGGTGCACCCAGGCGAGGTGGATGCCCAAGCCGATCGGCACCCCCACCGAGACAACCGTGAGCAGTTCGCCGTCGAGCGGAACCCGGGGCAGCGCGGTCAGGCTGATCAGCGCACCGAGGAACCAACCGCCCAAGCGAGGACGAGCGGATACACCGGTTTTCGCGCGTGATCGTCCTGGGCCCCAGGCTGGCGATTCTCGCTACCAGGACTGGTCAATGGCGCCCGGCCGGGAGCCGGGTGCCGGATCGGCGAGCCGTGTGACGAGGGCAAGAACGTCGGTGCGCTGTTCGGGCAGCACCGGACGATGGAGACATTCCCCGTGTGATCTGACACAGTGGTCAGAGCTGGTTGGTGGCTGGGAGGGAAGTCACAGGCATGGGGCGCGAGGCGCGCGGTGGCGCTGGATGTCTGGTCGTGGTCGAGCGGGCCGGGGAGTGCGGGCTGGACGACATCCAGGCGCTGCTGCGCGACGCCGGCGCCGTGGCTGCCGCGCCGATCGACGAGGATATCTGCGCCGGTGTGTTCGACGATCCGCGGCGCGCCGCCGCCGCCCTGGCACGGTTCAGGCGGCCTCCGGCCGTGGGTGCGGCGCCTGCGGTGTGGCGTCGAATCGCCGCCCATCCGACACCGCGTCCCCACCAGCGTGTCCGCCAACCGTCCACCGCCGACCACGCCACCGCTGACGCCATGAACCGGTGCCGCCACATCCTCGACGTGGCGCACGACGGACAGATCATCGCGTCCGCGGCTGTGGCGTCCTGGACTGCCGCCGAGCCCGGTCTCGCGGAGCCGCGTGACCTTGGTGTTCACCGGCTTCGTGACCTGGGCCCGCCAGAGCGGCTGGTGCAGCTCGCCGGCCGCGATCCGGTACCCGCGGACGCTCCCGCCATCCGCTCGCTGAGCACGCTGCCCAACAACCTGCCTGTCCAGCTCACCGGCTTCGTGGGCCGGAGGTCCGGACAGGCGCGAGTCATCGACCTCATGGCCCGCTACCGGATGGTGACCCTGTCCGGTCAGGGGGGCGTGGGCAAGACCCGTCTCGCGCTGCAGGTGGCCGCCGCCGTGATCGACCGCTGGCGCGACGGCGTGTGGGTGGCGGACCTGGGCGAGGCCAGGAGCCTCACCGAGGTCGCCAAGGTGCTTGCCGAGGTGCTGGCCATCCCGGTCAACGAGGCGAAGGATCCCCTGGAGACCGTGGTGAGCAGGTTGGAATCAGCGGAGATGCTCGTCGTCCTGGACACGTGTGAACCCGCGCTGCGTGGAGCGTGTGTGGTCGCCGAGCGGCTGCTGGCGTCGTGCCCGGGGGTGGGGTTGCTGTGTACCAGCCGCGAGCCGGTGCGGGCTCGCGGTGAGGTGGTGTGGACCGTGCGGCAGCTGGACGCCGTGGACGCCGCCGCGCTGTTCACGCGGCGAGCCGACCTTGCCCGTCCCGGCATCGCGAACCAGCTCGAGCCCGTCCGGGTCGAGGAACTCTGCGACCGGCTCGACAGCCTGCCGCTGGCGATCGAGCTGGCAGCCGCCTGGGTACGGACCCTCTCGCTACCGGGGATCCTGCGTGGGCTGGACGAGCGGTTCCGGCTGCTCACCGGTGGGCCGTGGCAGTCCGAGGCCCGGCACCAGGCGATGCGGGCGTCGATCGACTGGAGCTATGAGCTGCTGGCACCGGACGCCCAGGTGCTGTTCCGGCGGCTCAGCGTCTTCCGCTCCTCGTTCGCGGTCGAGGCCGCGGCGGCGGTGTGCCCGGACGAACCGGCGGACACCGCGGCGACGTTCCAGGCGGTTCGCCAGCTGGTCGACAAGTCCCTCGTGCTCCCCACCGACGAGCAGTGGGGGACCCGCTACCGGCTGCTCGACACCCTGCGTGACTATGGTGACGAGCGGCTGGACCGGGCTGAGCGCGAGCGGCTTCGTGCCCGCCACCTGTCCTGGTGCGCTCGGCACGCCGAGGCGTGTGACGCGGGTCTGGACCGCAACCAGTTGCAGTGGGTCCGCGTCCTCAACCAGGACCGCGACAATCTCCATGCGGCCCTGGAGTGGGGCCTTGCCGCGGACCGGGTCGGGCCCACGTGCCGGCTCACCGCGGCGCTTTCTCGCTACTGGTTCGTCACCGGCCAGAGCGGCCATGCCCTGCCGGTGCTCACCAAAGCCCTCGAACTCGCCGGTGATGAGCCCGGGGACGACGACCTCGGCGGGATCCAGTGCCGCCTGTGGGCGGGCATCGCGATGCTCGCGATGATCAGCGGCCGGCGGGCCACCGCCGTGGACGCGGCCAAGCGTGGCGAACAGGTCGCGGCGGCGAGCGGTGACGCGATCGCCAGGGCACGATGCCTGGCCATCCAGGCCTACGACGCGTTCTACTTCGACTTCGCCGAGTGTGAACGGCTGAGCCAAGCCGCCCTCGACGCCGGTCGTGCGGCCGAGGACGGGTTCGCCAGCCGTCTCGGCTGGTTGCTGCTTGCCTGCTCGCACACCAATCGAGACCGGCACGACCGCGCCGCGGCCATCGCCGCGGAGCTTGCCGAGCACGCGGACGAGCACAACGACCGGTTCATCGGGTCGTTCGCGCAGGCGGTCCAGATGTGGGCCGCGATCTTCCAGGGAGACGTCGCCCGGGCGGTCGAGCTGGGCCGGGAGTCGCTGCGCCGGTGCGAGCCACTGCGGGACTACTTCAGCACCGGCACCAACACCGCCTACCTGGCCTGGGCCCTTGGACTGCACGGCAGGGCGGACGACGGGTTGGCGCTGATGTCCTCGGTGGTCCGTTCGCTGGAGGAGGGCGGCGCCGAGGCCGACGCGGTCAGCATCGAGGTCGTCATGGGGAAACTCCACTGGTGGGCGGGGAACTACCGGCGTGCCAAGGACTGGCTCGAACGGAGCCTGGAGTTCAACCCGGCGAACCGCACCAACTGGATCGCGGCGCAGACGCTTCCGCCGCTGAGCGCCGTTCTGCGCGAGTTGGGCGAGGCCGACGAGTCCCGCACCGCGGCGCTGGCCGGCGTCGACAGCGGCCGCGCGATGGGCATGCCCCACGCGACCGCGGACGCGCTCGACCAGCTCGCGACCCTGGCTCTGGACGCGGATCCGGCCCGTGCGCTGGAACATACGATCGAAGCGCTCCAGCTGCGCCTCCAGTGGCGGCTGCGGACCTTCTACGTCGACAGTCTCCGGCTGCTCGCGGCCAACCCCGCGTACGGTGACCCGCTCGCGCGGGCACGGCTGGCGGCGGCCGCGCAGGGCGGCGCCACCGTCGGGTACCTGGCCCGCTCGCCGGCCGATCAGGCACGCGACCGCGTCCTGCACCAGCGGTTACGGTCCGCACTGGGCGAGGAGGAGTTCGAGCGGGCGTGGCGCGAAGGCTCGGCGCTGGGACTCGACGACGCCGCGGCGTACGTCCTCCGGGCGCACGCGCCCCGCGGCAGGAAGGTCAGCACCGGTTGGGAGAGCCTGACGCCCATGGAGCGCCAGGTGGCTGTCCTGGTCGCGCAGGGACTGACCAACCCGCAGGTGGCCGAGAAGTTGTTCGTGTCGCGAACGACCGTCAAGACCCACCTGGCCCGCAGCTTCAGCAAACTCGGCATCAGCAGCCGCACCCAGCTCGCGCGGATCGTGGCCCGCGGCGGTCACGGCTGACCGACCGTGCGGAGTGATCTCGGCCATCTGGCCGACGGTCCGCCTCGTCCGCGTCACGTCGTCGGGTGGTGACGCGACCGGGTCCTCCAGGCGCACGCTGATCCCGGCCACCTGGCCGACGACTCGCCCGGCTGCGGGTCCGCATGCTCATGGTCAGACGACGACAGCCCTGATCACCAGGGCGACCAGCCGATTCTTCCCGGACGGGAGCAGCACATGAAGCTCACGATCTTCGCAGCGACCGGCGGCGTCGGCCGGCACCTGCTCCAGCAGACCCGCGACGCGGGTCACGACGTCACCGCGGTCGTCCGCAACCCCGCCACGCTGCCCGCCGGGGTGCGCACCGTCATCGCCGACCTGGCCGCGGCGGACCCCGCGGCACTCCAGGCGGCGGTCGCCGGGACCGACGGTGTGCTCTCCTGCCTCGGCCCGCGGCCCAGCCAGCGCAACGACGGGATCACCTCCCGCGGCACGCGCGCCATCATCGAGGCGATGCACGTCACCGGCGCCCGCCGCATCGTGGTGATCAGCGCCTCACCGATCGGGACCGTGCCCTCGCCAAGCCGCCCGAACCCGCCCAAGCGCGACCCCGGCGATGGGTTCTTCATGCGGTACCTGGGCAACCGGATCGCCAAGCGCCGCTTCCCCGAGGTCTACGCCGACCTGGCGCTGATGGAGGACGAGCTTCGCGACAGCGGTCTGGACTGGACCGTCATCCGGCCGCCGGCGCTGACCAACAAGCCACTGACCGGCACCTACCGCACGGCCCTCGGGCGGAACGCCGGCGGGACCTTCATTTCCCGCGCCGACGTCGCCCACTGCATGCTCCACGTGCTGGAGCGGCCCGAGACGATCCAACAGACCATCGGCATCGCCAACCGATAGCCGTCCCGCGGTCGGGCGCCGCACGTGCTGGGGCCGGGTTCGGCCGGCCCCCGGGGCGTGCGGCGCGGCCGGTACCCCCACCGATCACCACGAGCAGGAAGTGACATGGCCACCACCGACACGATCACCACCCGCGCGGAGCGAGGCCAGCCGCCGTTCGTGGTCGCGGCCACGCTGCTGGGGGCGCTGCTGATGCTCCCCACCGGTGTCTGGCTCCTGGTCGACCAGGCCTCCTTCGCGACGTTCGTCAACTTCCTCCCGCACGTTCACTTCGAGCGCGACGCCGGCGCGTTCCAGGTCGGTATCGGCGTCCTGCTCCTGCTCTCGCTCGTCTGGCGCGATGGGCCCGTGCTGGCGCTGACCGGGTTCCTGGTCGCCAACACCGTCCACGCGGTCAACCACGTCATGGACCTCGACCTCGGCGGCCACGCCTCCGACCCCTGGGTGCTGCTCACCGTGAGCGTGCTCGCGGGTGTGGCGCTGTGGCAGCGACTGCGCCAGCTCGATGACGTCGTCGGTGAAGTCGCCGCCACCACCACGACGGCGCTGGCACCGCTCGTCCGGCACAAGACCGCGCTGCTCACCACCTACCGCCGCGACGGCAGGCCGGGCAGCTCCCCCGTGAGCGCGGCCGTGGACGGTGACCGCGCCTACCTGCGGAGCTTCGAGAAGTCGCTGAAGGCCAGGCGGATGCGCCACACCCCGCAGGTCGAGCTGCGCCCGTCCACCCAACAGGGTCGGCCAACCGGCCCGGCGATCTGCGGGCAGGTCCGCGAGCTGCACGGCAAGGAGTACCGGCACGCCGCGCGGACTCTGCGCCGCAAGCACCCGTTCCTGCACGGGCTGGCGGTCCCGCTGATGCACCGGCTGTTCCGCCGCAAGTTCGGCCGGACCGTCCACTTCGAGTTCACGCCCACCACCGACTACCTGGACGCCGCCGCGGACTGAACCTCCCCGTACCGCGACCCGCCCGGCCGGTGACGCAGCCGGCCCGGCGGGTTCGTGGCTCGCGAGCCGGAGGACACAGCCGCCGTGCCCGCGGCGGCGCGGACGTCACGGAGGAAGCCAGCATGACCAAGGACACCACGCGGCTGCCACAGCTCGCCGACATCCTGTTCAGCCCAGACCGGGACGCGGCCTTTGCCCGGCTCCGCGAGGGGCCGGCGGTCGTGGCGGCCCGGTACTTCGACGGCACCGGCGTGTGGCTGGTCACAAGGTATGACGACATCGTGACGGTGCTGACCGACCGCCGGTTCAGCAGCGACGTCACCCGGCAAACCACACTCGACCTGGCGTCCGCGACCGGCCTGCCCGACGACGTGGCGCCGTACTTCACGCACACGTTCGGCACCTACGACCCGCCCGATCACACACGGCTGCGCACGCTGGTGTCCAGGGAGTTCACGGCCCGGCGGGTGCAACGCCTGCGCCCGCGCATCCAGCAGATCGTCGACGAGCTCCTGGACGCGGTCGCCGGCGCGGAGGAGTTCGACCTGATCGATCGCTTCGCCATGCCGCTCCCGCTGCGCGTGATCTGCGAGCTGCTCGGCGTTCCTGCCGCCGACCAGGAGCGCTGGCACGACTGGTCGCGGGACCTGACCGCCCCGGACCCGGAACGGATCGCCGCGGGCGCCCGCGCGCTGGTCGGCGACATCACGGCCCTCATCGAGGAGAAGCGGAAGGCACCGGCCGAGGATCTGCTCTCCGCCCTGCTGCAGGTGCGGGAGAACGACGGCGACCGGCTCAGCGCCCACGAGCTGACCTCGATCTCGCTCAGCATCCTGCTCGGCGGACACCAGACCACGGTCGACCTGATCGGCAGCGGGACCTTCCTGCTGCTCACCCATCCCGAACAGCGGGAGCGGCTGCGCGCCCAACCCGACCAGATCCCCACCGCCGTGGAGGAGCTGCTGCGCTACGCCGGACCGGCCGACATCGGCGTCATGCGCTACACCCTGGAGCCGGTCCAGATCGGCGGCGTCACCATCCCGGCTGGCGAGGCCGTCCAGGTGCTGTACGCCACCGGCAACCGGGACCCACGCCGCTTCAGCGACCCCGATCGGCTCGCACTCGACCGCGCCGACAACCCGCATCTCGCCTTCGCCCGCGGGCCGCACTACTGTCTGGGTGCGGCACTCGCCCGCGCCGAGGGCGACATCGCCTTCCGCGGTCTCGTCTCCCGGTTCCCCCGGCTTACACTGGCCGTGCACCCCGACCAGCTCACCTGGAAGCCAGGTCCCGTTCGGACTCTGGGAACGCTGCCCGTCCGGCCCGGCCCTTCCCGGCCTGGTAGCACCGGTCCAGCGGAGGAGCCGACGTCGTGGAGCTGAGGCATCGTGATGGTTGGGCCGCGTGGTCGGCGGCAGTAATGCCGGCGGTGGAGCTTGAGCACCCGGCACGCCACCGCCCCACAATCCCGTCGGCGGCCAGCTCGTCCACGACGGGTACATCATGCTCCCGGCAGATCGCCCTGCGACAGACACACCACCACCCGCCGCAACACCTCGTCCTCCCGCGCCAGCAATCCGGTTGCGGCGCGGGAGCTCCCGCAGCTCACACGCCTGCTCCGAGGTCGCACCGGACTCGTGACCGCGGGCGGCGCGCACGACGACTGCGCTGAACTCACGGAGACACGGCTTGGGCACAGCGACATCCGTTCAGTCCTCCCTCGGACCAGCCCCTCGGCTGTCACACACTCCTGCACCAGTCCCGAGCGCATCCGGAGTGATGGGCAGCGGATCAGCGCGGGCCGCTCTGCTTCGGCCGGATGCCGTGCAGGGCCGCCTGCCGCACGGTTTCGGCGAGCCGGACGGCGTCGTCAGTGAAGCCGGTGATCGTCACGTTTCGCCGCCCGTTGACGGGCGAGTGCAGCGTGACGCTGTACGCGATGTCGCCGCCCAGCGCTCGGTGAACCGCGGTGTCCCTGCCGGCGTCCTTGACGTCGGCGATGTCACTCCAGCTCAGCGCGCACGACCTCCCGGCGTAGGAATGCACCAGGCCGCCCTCGTACAGGATGAAGGCCTCATCGGTGCGAGTGACGGACAGCACGGCCTGCCACAGGCCGACCACGAACGCGCCGAGGCCGAGCCCGCCGACGAGAGCGGGGAACACCATCGCCCCGACGGCATCGGTGTCGCCGACTACGAGAACCATCACCACGCCGGCACAGGCGACGACAGCGCCCAAGGGCACGGCCACGAAGGCGATCCTCCTCCGCCGCAGGTTGTCGGTCTCGTACCGCCCGAGCTCCGCGCCCAGGCCACCCTCCGTTGCCATCGTTCTCCCTTCCATGCGTCGGCCACTGTACGAATACGAAGCGCAGGCCCGGTCTCCGGCGGGCTTACTGACCGTGTCGCGCGGGATCCGCCGGGTCCGCGCCTGTCAGGCCGCGGACGGTGCTCGTGCCGTGCGTGTTGGCCGTCAGGTAATCGTCGACGCAACACTGTGCGTCGTCACACGTGTTGCGGTACGAGCCGGGAATGGCGTCCGCGCGCGCCATCAGGCGTTCGGCGATCGGCAGGTACCTCGCCCGGAACGCCTGTGAGATGGCGTCATTGCCCACTCCGGACAGGCCGGCGATGAGTGCCTCCCGGCGGCGACGCCACGCCGCGTCAAACGCCTCCCCCGCCGCCCGAAGCCGGCTGATTCCGTGGGTCACCCCGTCCGGATCCATGTCGTATCGCGTCATCGGTCGCTCCCGCAGGTCTCACGCGGTCGTGTGCCGCGGTCGCGTGTTCCCGGCGAAGCCGCGGTGTCCGTCCGGGATGACCACGTCGAGCAGCACCAGGTCGAAGGGCACCGCCTGCATCAACGGCGCGAGCATGGTGGTCGGGCAGACCACCCAGGGCTGGTCGTCTCCGCAGCAGGACTGAAGCCGGTCGAGCGCCGAGTAGACCAGTAGCGCTACGCGGTGGTCGTTCGTGCGCCGGTACTCGACGACAGCGTCCTGAGGGTTCCTGACGTGCTCGACGCACGGGAGATAGACGACCGGCGGGAGTGCCCGGGCAGGTCCGCTTTTCGCTGTGTCCAACATGGCTTTCTCCTAATTCTGTTGTGGACAGTGCTGTTCGCGATGAGCGTTCAGAAGAGCGCGTTCCAGGCCTCGCGGATCTTGCTGTTGATAGCGGCATCGGCGGACTCGGCGGCGTCCACCAGCGAGGAGGCCGTGTCGCCCAGCGAGTTGACTCCGTCGAGGAGCGCTCCTCCTGGGTCGGAGAAGCCGTTCTCGAACAGCGAGTCGACCGCGCCGGAGGCGATGACTCCGGCGCCGATCCCGATCAGGGCGCCGGGGATCGCGCCGATGCCCGCGCCGCCCACAGCACCGGCCACCGCTCCCGCCGCGGCGGGGGCCGCGATACTCGCCAGCAATCCGGCGCCGTTCGATGCCGCGGCCTGCACGAGCGACTCCCTTTCGTCGGGCGGTCCCGCGTGGGCGTCGTGAGCCGCACTGGCGATCGCCAGGGGCAGACCGAGCGCGCCGCCCGCCACCTTTCCGGCCTTCAGCACCTTCGGAGCCACATCGTCGAGTCCCTGGGCCGCAACGGTGGACGCGTGCCGCTCGGCGAGGAGGTTGGCTCCGGCGTCGAGCGCGCCGCTGCCCGCGGCGTACAGCGCCGGAGTGGGGTCGCCGGCCCCAGGCGTTGGCGGGGCTTCGACGCGGTCCCAGCCGGGATCGTTCATGATGTTGGCCGCCGCCTGGTTGGCGATGTCGCGATTGCCGTCGACAGTGATGTCGACGATGCGCCGCGCCGCGACGTCGCGTTCGCCGGGTGGGAGTGTCGAAGTGGCGAGATAGTAGCCCGGCGCCTGCCGAGCGGTGTTCTGCTCGATCGCGTCCGTGGCCGCCCGGACCTGCTCTCCCGCACGCCGTACCTGTTCGTCCATCGCCCTGGCGCTGTCGCCGACCCCGCGCGTTTCCTCGAGCGAGGAATCCGTCCGCCGCCGCAGTTCCTCCTGAGCCGGGTCCTGCCACGACTCCCTGACGGCCGCCACGCCACCCGAGCCGTCCGCGTGCGCGGCATCGGCATCGCCACCGGTGCCGTTCCACTGCTGGCCGAGATCGTCGAGTATTCCCGCCGGTGTTTCGAGGTTCGGACCTTCGTTTCGGACGGTCGTCGCGAACTCGTCGTCCAGCGGCAGTATCCCTTCGGCTTCCTGTTCCTCGCCGGCACCCTCGCCCGGCGCGTCGGTCTCCCGCATCTGGCCGCCGGGGATGGTTCCCGGCACGTCCTCCTCACCGCCCGCGGCCGGTGCCTCCTGTCCGGGCTGCTCCGCGCCCCCGGACTCGGGCGACTGGTTTCCGTCGTCGGCCGGTGCGGCGTCGGCGGGCTCGCCATCGGCCGGTGCGGCGTCGGCGGGCTCGCTTTCGGCGGGCTCGCTCGTCGTCGTGGCGTCCGCGGGTGCGTCCTGCTCCGGGGCGGGTTCCTCGTCCGCGGGCGCCGGGGCATCCGGAGAGGCTTCCGGCGGCGCCTCAGCCTCCGCAGCGGGTGGCGGGGCGCCGGCGCTGTCGGTGCCGCCCCCGCCGGCGCCGGAACCGTCGTCGGAAGGTGCCGTCATCTCGTACCTCTCGGAACTGGAGAAGGGGCTTGTCGTCTCGCGTCAGTGTCGTCCGGACCGGGTGCGGGCGGCGTGGTCTGTCCGCTTGCTGCCAGTGGCGCCGCCCGCCGGCCAGGCGCGGCCATGCTGGGCATATGCCGGCTTCCGAGAACAACACCGAGCGACAGCACCGTGAACGCGGCCGCGGGTGGCTGCTGTCACTGGCCTCGATCCTGCTGTGGGAGGCCGTGCTCACACTCGTCGTCCTTGTCGCCGCCGGGCCCCCCGATCCGGACGGCCTCTACTATTCGTACGTCCCCGCGCTCGTCGCCGTGGCCGTGTTCGGCACGCCGCTGACCTACCTCGCCGGCTGGCGCCGTCCCCGGCCGTTCCACCAGCTGGTGCTGTTCGCTCTGCCGGTCTTCCTGATCTGCCTGGGGCTCACCCAGTCCGTGTGACGGGTCCCGCCGATGCGGGGCGCAGCCAGTCGCTGACGTCGGCGCGGAACAGATGCACGATCACGAGGACAGCCAGCACGATCCCGACAGCGCCCTGGACGGCGCCCTGGACGACGGCGAGGAGGCCGCTGATCACCGTGAGCACCTCGAGCACCGTCACCACGATCCTCGCCCCCGAAACGCGGCGGCCCAGCAGCACGGCACAGCCGATCAGCACGATCGCGACGGCCACCGATCCGTATCCGAGCACGTACTGCAGCCCCGGTACCGAGCGGCCGTGCTCGGCATCCGCCGCGGCGAAGTACAGCAGCAGGACCCCCATGGCCCCGTTGGACAGCACCTGAAACGCCAGTATCCCCAGCGAGGCCTTCAGGGCGAACGGCATCCGCGGGCGCCGCGTGGTCTGTTCCATGTCACTGCCTTTCGTCGTCGTGTGTCCGGCTGCATGTCACGGTGCGGCACGGGGGATGAGGATTTGATGACAGGCACCGGCCGCACCGTGCGCTAACCTCGCGCACGTGCGTGTGCTGGTGGCCGAGGACGACGAGAACCTGCGGGTGGCGGTGGAGGCGGCGCTGCGCGGTTCAGGGCTCGCCGTCGACACGGCGGCCGACCTCCCGGATGCCGACGAGGCGCTCGCCGTCAACGCCTACGACTGCGTGGTCTTCGACCGGATGCTGCCCGCGGGCGACGCGCTGCCCTACGTCGAGCGCCGCCGGCAGGCGGGATGGACGGTGCCGGTGCTGTTCCTCACCGCGCGCGACACGGTGCGCGACCGCATCGCGGGGCTCGCGTGGGCCGACGACTACCTCGTCAAGCCGTTCGCGGTGCCGGAGCTCGTGGTCAGGGTGCGCAGCCTGTGCCGCCGCAGCGGCCTGCCCACGCCGTCGGTGCTGCGGTGGCGGGACCTCGAACTGGATGTCGGCGCGCACGAAGCCAGACGCGGCGGCACCGGACTGCGCCTCACGCGCAAGGAGTTCGCCGTCCTCGAACGGCTCGTCGCCGCGGCGGGCGACACGGTGGGCAGGGCGGAGCTGATCGCCGCCGCGTGGGACGAGCTCGTGCCCCCCGCCTCGAACGTTCTGGACGTGCTGGTGACGCAGCTGCGGCGCAAGCTCGGGCCACCGCCCGTGCTGCACACCGTGCGCGGCGCCGGGTACCTGCTCGGCGACCCGGCCCCGCCCGCTTAGAACGGCTGACCGCCCTCCATGGCGCCGAGCACGTCACCAACGGTGAGGCCGCGTAGCTCGGCGGCGTCCGGTATCCGGCCGAGCCGGCTCAGCCTGCCGGACTGGACCTTCCTGATCGCCTCGAACAACCGCCGCGCGTCGCGGGCGTTGCCGAAGCCCGGCTCGGTGGAGATCCGGCCGAAGTACGCGGCGAGCGCGGGCTCGGACCGGGGGTCCAGCTCGTAGTCCCCCGCGGTCACCATCCGGCCGATGATGCCGATCAGCTCGTCCGGGGTGTAGTCCTCGAACTCGACGGTCCTGGCGAACCGCGAGGCGAGGCCGGGGTTGGCGGCGAGGAACTGGTGCATCTCGGCCGTGTAGCCCGCGACGATCACCGCGATCCGCTCGCGATGGTCCTCCATGAGCTTCACCAGCGTGTCGATGGCCTCCTGCCCGAAGTCGCCGCCGGAGGCGGGCTGCCGGGCCAGCGTGTACGCCTCGTCGATGAACAGCACGCCGCCGAGCGCCTCCTCGAAGACCCCCGCGGTCTTCTCGGCCGTGTGCCCGATGTACTGGCCGACCAGGTCCCGGCGCGACACCTCCCGGAACTTCCCGTCGGGCAGCACGCCGAGCTCGCGCAGGAGTTCGCCGTAGGTGCGCGCGACGGTCGTCTTACCCGTGCCGGGCGCCCCGGCGAAGACCAGGTGGTGACTGAGCGCGCCGGTGGCCAGCCCCGCGCGCGAACGCCAGGCGTTCACCTGAATCTCGTCGACGAGCGAACGCACCTCGGCCTTCACACCGGGCAACCCCACCATGGCGTCCAGGTCCGCGAGCAGCCCGTCGAGTGGTCCGGAACCGCCCGCGGTGGCAGCGGGTTCGGCGACGATCGTCGCCGTCGCCGTGCCGGCGAGCCGGATGGCCGGCTCGGCGGTACCGGTCACGTCACACCCCTCGATCGTGCCTGCGCAGTGCGGTCCCACGTCGATGCCGACGCCGAGGGTGTCACTGACGGACAGCTGACGGAGCACCGGCTCGCCACGGTGCGCCACCGCGATCCCGGCCTGGCTCGTCCTGCAGATCCGGCAGTTCTCCACGACCGGACGTGCGTGCTGGTAGATGTAGAGCCCGCGCTGGCCGCAGCCGCCGATCGTGCACGACCGGATCACGGGGTCGGCCCCGAGCCCGACGATGACACCGTCCGCGGCGACATCGCTGATCGTGACGTTCTCGACGACCCCGGAGGTGCCCTCCAGCACCAGCCCGTGCTCCGCTCCCGTGATGGTGACGTCCGTGATGGACAGCGGGCCCGGCCCACGGACCGCCACACCCGGCCCTCGCTCGGCGCTCACCGTGCAGCCGTCGAGGGTCAGCTCCGCGTTCTCCACCTGGACGCCCGCGGCGGCGCCCGCGCGCACCGTGAGCCCGCGCACGACCAGCACGCCGCCGCGAGCCCGCAGCACGGGGACGTCGGCGCCCGTGCCGTCGAGCACCACCTCCGCGCCCTCGGCCGCACACAGGGTGAGACCGCGATCGAGCAGCTCGAGTGTCTCGGCATAGGTCCCCGCCGAGATGGACACGCACGCGCCGTCGGGCGCACCCAGCACCGCCTCGCCGAGGGTGGGGTAGGCACCGTGCCTGCCGGGGTCGACCAGGACGGTGCGCGGCGTGACCGGGGCCTTCACCGGCGCGTCGTCAATCATCGGCAGCCCCCTCCAGCCAGCCGCGGTCGGCGGCCTTGGCTCCTGCCTGGAACCGGCTGCGCGCGCCGAGCCGGTCCATCAGACTCGACACCATGCGCCGCACGGTGCGCACCGAGACGCCGAGCGCGGCCGCCGCCGACTCGTCCGTACAGCCCGCCGACAGCAGCGACAACAGATCCCGGTCCCGCCTGTCCAGCCCGGCAGGCCTGGGCCGCGGGCTCGCGGTCAGCGGCACCGCCGACGGCCAGAGGCATTCGACCAGCTCGGTGATCGTGGCGACGACGCTCGGCAGCCGGAACACGGCCACGTCGGCGACATCGGCGCGTCCATCGTGCCCGCCCTGCCGCTCGGCGGGCACGATGGCGAACGCCCTGTCGACGACGAGCGCCTCGACGGGCACGGCGGGCATCGTGCGGATCTCCGCTCCGTCCTGGGCGAGCTGCGCGAGACGCTGCGACGCTCCGGCCGCGATCCGCGCGTGGTCGGGGAACAGCATCCGGTACCGGACGCCGCGCCGCAGGTTGGCGTGGTCGATCCGGCGGAAGGCCGTCACCGGGTCGCCGGGCGCGCCGCGCAGCGAGCTGACGACGAGCACCTCCCGTTGTGCGGCGGCCAGCTTCGCCGTCACGCGCGCGTGCCGCGACACCGGCTGGCACGAGGCGTGTCCCTGGAGGACCGCGAGCCGCGGCGGCGCCTCGCGCAGGTCGGGCAGCGACTGGGTCATCACGGGGTTCCTCCGATCGGCAGCGACGCGGCGACCGCCGCGGCGTGTTGGTTGTCCATGCGCTCGAGGCGGATCCCGGGTGGCGGCGTCCTCAGCAGCGACTGGGCCGCCGCGTCGACGGCGGCGTCGGTGGTCGCAGCCACCCGGACCACCGCGGCGTGGCCCGGCACGGTGACGGAAACGGTGCAGGCGGTGCCGGGAACGGCGGCGAGCACGTGGTGCAGCGCGCGCACGCGGGCCACCGGTGACCGCGTGCCCAGGCCCGAAAGGCGCAGGCCGGCCTGCGCGATCGGCCCGGCACGCCAGTACCGGCGGTGCTCCCGGATCGCTGCTCTGCCCGGACCGGTGTGGGTCAGCGCGGCGAGCGTCGCGAGGATCTCGTCCTCCGTCAGCGCGGTCAGGAGCCCGCCCGCCAGACCCGTCCTCCTCAGCCTGCGGTGCAGCTTGCGCACGGTGTTGCTCACGGCCGCGAGCAGCGGGGCGTCGTCCGCGAAAGCCGGGTCGCGCACGGCCCTGACGACCAGCCACACGCGGGTCTGGTCCGCCTGCCGGGGGCCTCGGTGCACGACGAGCTGGAACCGGACCGCCGGCTGTCCCGGCTCGGCTGCCTCACCGAGCGACGCGCCCGAGAGCGCGAACTCGACGAGCGCGGCGGCGCCGGCGGCGGCGGGCCGCAGCACGGCGACGAGCCCCTCGGCGCGGCTGACGACACCCGAGGGCGTCCCGGCCAGCGTCGCGGTGCGCACGCTCGCTCCGGGAGCCAGGGTCCCGAGCAGCAGCCGGGCCCCGTCGGCGCCGGGCAGATCCCGCTCGCGACGGCGCAGCAGCAGCAGGACCCGCTGCGCCAGCTCGTCGGACAGCCACCTGCCACGCACCCGCACCGCGGTGCAGCCCAGCAGTGCCACCGCCGTCGGCACCAGGACGATGACCACCGGCCACGGCCCGGCCGCCGCGAGGAACACGAGCACGAGAGCGAGCTGCCAGCAGACGATACGCAGCACCGGCAGGCCGAGCGGTTCCCGGTGAGCGGGCCGCTCGCGCGGCGGCGAGGGTACTGTCTGGCCGGCCAGCTGGGCGTGCTGCACCGGGATCGGCGCCGTGGTGGTCTCGGGACGGTCCCGGACCACTGTCTCGGCGGCGGCAGGCCGTGCGACCGGTTGTCGCGCCGCGGCGGCTCGCGCCGCGGCGGCGACGGTGGTGACCGGCAGGGTGGAACCTCGCGATGTGGCCTTCCCAGCCTGCTCCGGTCTCGCCACGCTCGCGGCGGCAAGCTTCTGCTGTTTCCCCACAGTCAACACCGGTTCCCGCACGCCACCCGCACCGCCGGTCCGGGCGAACCCACCGACGCACACGTGCGGCACGCCGCGACGTGGATCACGAGCCGGTGGCGGCGGTACCGCCCGGTCCCGCGCGGGTCGAGCAGGCTCACGTCCACGAGTGCCTCGAGCGCGGGCAGCGTGGCCTCGGGCGCGCGGCCAAGGATCCGCGCGGCCGCGGCGAGATCGAACTCGGCAGGCAGGGCGGCGAGCCCGGACAGCACCGACCGCAGCTCGCCGCGCAGCCGCTGCACCGGCGCCGCCAGGGCTCGCCGGTGGCCGCTCGCGCACGCGAGCACGCGGCACGGGTCACCGCCGAGCTGCTCGGCCAGCGACCGCACCGACCACAACGGACGCGTGGCGAGCCGGTCGGCCACCTCCCGGATCACCGCGGGAATCCCGCCGAAGCACTCCACGAGCGAGTCGGCCGAGCCGCCTGTCGGCTCTCCCCCGGCCGGGGCGAACATCGCCATCGCATCGGCCCGCGGCAGCGGGCCGAGCGCGATCCGTGCGGCGCCGTCGACGTGCCAGTCCCGCCGCCGCGTGGTGATCAGCGTCAAGGTGCCGGAGCCCGGAGGCAACAGCGGCGCGACCTGGCCGAGCCCGTCGGCGTCATCGAGCACCACCAGCACCCGCCGGTGCGCGAGCTCCGATAGCCACAGCGCGGACCTCTCGTCCAGCGCGTCGGGGACGAACGACTCCGCGACGCCGACCCGGCGCAGCAGGCGGGCGAGTACCTCCGCGGGGCCGAGGCCGCGCAGGTCAACGAAGAACTGGCCGTCGGGGAACGCGTCGGCCAGCCCGTGTGCCGCGTGCACCACGAGCGCCGTCTTGCCGACCCCCGGCATTCCGTCCACGAGCACCACACCCCCCGCGAAACGGGCAGCGGCACGCGGCGGCGCACGTCGCGGCCTGCCGACCGCGATGGCACGGGCGGCCTCGCCGAGCGCCTCCTCGTAAGCCGCCTGGAGCTCCCTGCCGGGACCAACGCCGAGTTCCCTCGCCAGCACGTGCCTGGCGCGGCGGTAAGCGCCCAGCGCGTCGGCACGCCTGCCCTCGGCGTGCAGCGCGCGCACCAGGAAGGCCCACGCCCCCTCGCGCAGCGGGTCGTCGCCGGTGAGGGCGGTCAGGGTACGTGCCGCCTCGTCGGCGCGGCCGAACGCGAGCTGCGCGGCACCGAGCTCCTCCCGCAACCGGCCGTGCAGCTCGACGAGCCTGCCGGCCTCCTCCGCCGCGCTCGGCACGCCGTCGTACGGGTGGCCACGCCACAGCGCCAGCGCCGCGCCCAGTTCGTCGATGGCCGTCGCGAGGTCTCCCTCGTCCACCGCCGCATGTGCCCGGGCGGCGTGCTCGGCGACGCGGCCGGTGTCGAGCTCACCAGGCAGCACCCGCAGCCGGTAGCGACCGGGCGCGCTCTCGATCCGCGACCGGCCGGCGTCCGCGGGCAGCAGGCGCCGCAGCTGCCACACGTAGGTCTTCAGGTTGGCCCGCGCCGACGGCGGTGCGGCAGCTTCGTGCCAGGTTGCGGCTGTCAGCGTGGCGGCGGTGACCCACGCGTTAGGGTGCTGCAACAACGTCACCAGCACGGTCGCGGCCTTGCCACGGCCGAGCCGGTGGATGTCCCCGCCACGGCCCTGCACCTCCAGCGGCCCCAGAACACGGAAAAGCATGCGACCAACGATCGCGGCACGAACATGAGGATCCGATGACAGCGACGGCACGGGTGCTGGTGGTCGAGGACAACGAGGACCTGCGCGTCGCCGTCGCGGCCGAACTGCGGGCGCAGGGCTTTCACGTCGACGAGGCCGCGGATCTGGCGGAGGCGCACGCCGCGCTCGGTCGAGCGGACCACGACTGCGCGGTGTTCGACCGCATGCTGCCGGACGGCGACGCGGTCACCTACGTGGGTCGGCGCAGGCAGGACGGCTGGGCCGTACCCGTGCTGTTCCTCACGGCGCGCGACGCCGTCGCCGACCGGGTCGCGGGCTTCGAGCACGGGGGCGACGACTATCTGGTGAAGCCGTTCGCCGTCCCCGAGATGTCGGCCAGGGTGATCGCGCTGTGCCGCCGCGCCGGTGAGCGACGGTCGCCCGTGCTGCGCCACGGCGACCTCGAACTGGACAGCGCGCGACGACGGGTGCGGCGCGCGGGAGCCCTGGTCACCGTGAGCGACAAGGAGTTCGCGATCCTCGAGTACCTGATGGCCCGCCCCGAGCAGGCGGTCACCCGCAGCGAGCTCATCGACCACTGCTGGGACACCAGCACCGATCCGATGTCCAACGTGGTGGACGTGGTCGTCCGCCGGTTGCGGGCGAAGCTGCGCACGCCCGAGCTGATCCACACGGTCCGCGGTGTCGGCTACCGCTTCGGTGCGGCGCGGAGCGGCTCGTGACGACCTCGGCCGCCGCCCGGCTGCGGCGGCTGCGCTGGCTGCTCACCGTCCTGTTCACCATCCTCAACGCGGCGGGCCTCGTGGTGCTCGCGTGGCTGTTCATCGAGCAGGACCGCGAGGCGGGCGAGCTGCGGATGGACACCGAACTCAAGCAGGTCACCGCGGCGGTGCTGCGACTCGTCCAGCGCACAGGCGACACGGGAATCACCACGGGGTACATCGGCGGCGACCAGATCGACACCAGCTGTCCCGAGTTCGCCGTGCTGCCCGCGGGCGCGGGCGAGTTCGACCCGCACTTCAGCACGCGCGACTGCGTGGCCGAGGACCGGAGGTACCTCTACGGCCTCGCGCGGGACGCGGCCGCGAGCGGCAGGTTCGTCGAGGGCTACGTTCCCGGTCAGGGCGGCGAGCTCGTCCGGGTCGTCGCCCAGCCGTTCCTCAACGCGGCGGGCCAGTACGCGGGCGCGGTCGTCGCCACCAGCGACCCCAGCGCGGCCCTGGCCCAGCACCGCAACGTCGTGCTGTGGGTGATCGGCGGCTGCGCCCTCCTGGTGAGCGCGCTCGCGGTGACCGGGCACGTGCTCTCCGGCCGCGCCATCCGGCCGGCGGCCGCCGCGCTGGAGCAGCAGGAGGTGCTGCTGGCCGAGACCGCGCACGACCTCCGCACGCCGGTCGCGGCGCTGCGGGCGCTGGCCGAGACGGCCTGGCGTAACCCCGCGGAACGGCCGGACCTGCTGCCCCGGACCGTGCGGCTCGCGGCCAGGATGGGTTCCATCATCGACGACCTGCTCGTGCGAGCGCGCCTCGCCGCAGGCGTCGAGGTGCTCGCGATGCAACCGGTCTGGCTCGACCAGCTCGTCACGGCCGTGGTGGAGGAGACGCCCGCCGAGGGCGCGCAGGTCACGGTCACCGCGACGCCGACGAGGATCAACGCCGATCCCGGTCTGGTCCAGCGGGCGGTCGGCAATCTGCTGGCCAACGCCATCCGGTACGGCCGTCAGCCCGGCGCGCCCGCGATCGTGCACATCACCGTGGCCGGTGGGCGGGTGACGGTGGCCGACCACGGGCCGGGCATCGATCCGGCGGTCGCGGAGGAGAGCTTCGACAGGTTCGCCAGCGGCGGCGGCTCCAGCGGTCTCGGCCTGTCGATCGTGCGCTGGACCGCGCAGGCACACGGCGGCTATCTGCGGGTCTACAACGCCCAGGACGGCGGCGCCATCTTCGAGCTCGCCTTCCCGCCGGTCCCCTGACGAGCCGCCCGACTGGGCTGCCGGCCGCGCCTGCGCCCGGGCGCTCGGCCGTTCCGGCGGCCCTGTGGGCGATCTGGACCCGGGATGTACCGGCGTATCCTATGCTTGCCCCCGTGACGGGGAGCAAACTGCGGCGTCGCCTTCCGGTGGCGCTGCTCGTGGCCGCCACCGCGGCCACGGTGACGATCGCGGTATCCGGCGCCGCCGAGCCACCACGGGGGTTCGATTTCGCGCAGGCGGGCCATTGGGTCGCCAGCCCCGATCTCGACATCGTCTTCCACGTCAACGGTGGGGCTCAGACGGTCGACGCGCAGGCGCCGATGACGATCGATCCCGGCGACCGGGTCTACCAGGGCGACACCAGTGCCTACGTGGTGGGCGACTCCCGGATCAGGGAGTTCGGCAAGTCCACTCTGGAAGTCGAGCGCACGATCACCCCGCCGACCGGCGAGCGGCCGGTGGGTGTCGAGACGGCGGGCGGTCCGTACCTCGTGTACCGGGAGGCCGGGACGGTGGTGCGGCTCGGCGAGCAGCCGACGACGATCCGCGCGGGACAGGGGCTCGGCAACCCGGTCGCCACCCCCGACGGCACGCTCTGGCTGCACCGTCGTGCCTCGGGAGTGCTGTGCAAGCTGGCCAGGGGTTCGCACCAGGTGTCCTGCCCCGCCGTCACCCCGCGGGGGCACAGCGGTGAGCTGACCGTCGTCGACACGCGGCCCGCGTTCGTCGACACCACGACGGACACCGTGCACGCCGTGCTCGACGAGGACCTCGGCGAACCCGTCAACATCGGCCTGGACGTGCCCGGCACCGCGAAGATCGGCACGGCCGACGCGGGCGGGCGCATCCCGATCCTCGACCCCGGCAAGGACGAGCTGCACCTCATCGACGCCCGCGGAGTCACCACGGCCGCGCCGCCGGCGGCGCCGGTGACCGTGGACCTGCCCGACGGCGAGTACGCCAGGCCCGAGCCGAGCGGCGACTCGGTCGTCCTGCTCGATCTCGAGAGCAACTCCGTGCGCACCTACGCCAGTGACGGCAAGCAGCAGGACGTCACCCCGGTCCCGCCGGAGACCGGCGAGCCGAGGCTCACGCGCGGCGAGGACGCGCGCGTGTACGTCGACGGCGACAAGGGACGGCACTTGATGGTGGTCGAGGAGGGGGGCCGGACGAGCCAGGTTCCCCTCGTCGGCGAGGAGCGGACCGAGGCAGGGGACAAGCCGCAGGCGCCGCCGCCCGAACGCCGTCAGCGAAGGCAGCAGCAGGAGAACCCGCCCGCGCCACCGCCCTCCCGGACCGACCAGCAGGTCGTCGCACAGGAGCCGCCCGCGCGCCAGGAGCCTCCTCCGCCACCGGCGCCACCACCGGCGCCGCCGGACACGCGCTCGTCTCCGGCGCCGGACCCGCCGCCGCCACCGAAGCCGCTACCCGCGAGCCCTCCAGGGGTCGCCACGAACGTCGCGGCCACGCACGAGACGGGCAGCGACACGGCGCGGATCACCTGGAGTGCCGCGAGTCCCAACGGTGCGCCCGTGACGGCCTACCACGTGTCGTGGCGGCCGGTCACCGGCGCAGGGAACCGGACGCTGGCCGGCAACGCACGCACGGCTGTCCTTTCCGGACTGAGCAAGGGCGTCACCTACACCGTCACCGTGGTGGCGGAGAACCGCGCCGGACGGGGCCCGGCGGCGAGCACGACCGTGGTCATCCCGAACCAGGCCATCACGATCTCGCGTGGCGACCCCAGCGAGTACGACGGCTGCGGCCCGCCATGCCACAAGATCCACGTGGAGGCCACCGGGCTGGAACCCAACACGATGTACGAGTTCGAGGTCGACACCAACCATCCGACCTGGGAGAACCCGGGCTCGGGCTGGGAAACCGACGAGAACGGCAACGCAGTGTTCGAGAACATCGACTTCGGTGAACCCGGCTACGAGGTCTGGGTCTACATCGCCGAGCTCAACCTTGTGTCCAACCGCTACCTGTGGCCGGGCGAATGAGCGCGCGAGCGAACGAGGTGGGCAGGCTCATCTCGGACAACGTGCAGCAGGTCATTCGCGGTAAGCCGGAACTGGTTCGCCTCGCGGTGGCCGCGCTGCTGGCCGAGGGGCACCTGCTGATCGAGGACGTGCCGGGGCTCGGCAAGACAACGCTCGCGCGGTGCCTCGCGCGCAGCATCGGGGGCGAGTGGAGCCGGATCCAGTTCACCCCCGACCTGTTGCCCGGCGACATCACCGGCGTCACCGTCTACCACCAGAAGGACGAGGAGTTCACGTTCCACCGCGGGAGCGTCTTCGCGAACATCGTCGTCGCCGACGAGGTCAACCGCGGCACTCCCAAGACGCAGTCGGCGCTGCTGGAGGTGATGTCCGAACGGCGCGTCACGGCCGACGGCGTCACGCACGACGTGCCGCGCCCGTTCCTCGTTGTCGCCACGCAGAACCCGATCGAGATGGAGGGCACCTACCGGCTGCCCGAAGCGCAGCTCGACCGGTTCCTGATGCGACTGTCGGTGGGGTACCCGGACGTCGCGTCGGAAGTTCTGGTGATCATGAGCGACTGTGCCGGTGTCACCGCGGACGATCTGCCGACCGTGGTGGACATCGAGACGCTGCGCGGGGCCATCGAGGACGTGCGCCGCTCACACATCGACCGTGCCGTCGTGGAGTATGCCGCCAGGCTCACCGCGGCGACCCGCGACCACGTGGCCGTGCGGTTCGGTGCCAGTCCCCGGGGCAGTATCGCGCTGGTGCGCACCGGTCAGGCGCTCGCCGCGATGGCGGGGCGCGGGTTCGTGACACCGGACGACATCAAGGACGTCGCCAGGCCGGTGCTCGCGCACCGGCTGATCCTGACGGCGGAGGCGGAGCTGAGCCAGCGCACCCCTGGGGAGATCGTCGACGAGGTGCTCGCCGCGACGCCCGCGCCCGCGGTCAACGCGGCCACCAGGTGACGCCGTGCGGCCCACCAGGCGAGGCATGGCGGTGCTCGGGCTCTGCGTGGTTCTGGTCGTGTTCGGACAGTGGGCGGGGTATCCCCTGTTGCGTGCGCTGGGTGGCATCGCGCTCGCGGCGGTGCTGGCGGCCGCCGCACTGACCGCGCGCCCGGTGCGCGTGACCGTGACGCGTTCGGTGTACCCGGACCGGGTCGAGCGCGGCAAGCCCGCTCTGGCCCGCCTGCGGGTGCGCAACCCGACAGGGCACCGGCAGCCGGCGTTGCTCGCCACCGACACGGCGGGCGGGGCGGAACACACCGTGCGGGTCCGCGCCTCGCCACCACGAGCCGAGTCCACGTATCACTACGAGCTCGCGACCGCGGTCCGCGGCGAGCTGACCGTCGGTCCGCTGCTGCTGCACCGGGTCGACCCGTTCGGGCTCGCCACCAACAGGCTGCCCACCGGCGACACCGCGATCCTCAAGGTGTACCCGCGCCAGTTTCCCGCGCGGGCGCTCGTGGGCGCGCATCCCCGGCACCACCACGAGGGCGCCGCGACCGATGCGGTGCTCCGCGGTTCGATCGACCTCCGTGACGTGCGGGAGTACCAGCCGGGGGACGAGGTGCGGCACCTGCACTGGAGGGCGACCGCTCGCACGGGACGGCTGATGGTGCGGGACCTGGCCGACCCCCAGCAGCCGCGGTTCACCGTGCTGCTCGACACACGCCGTGGTTCGCTCGCGCCGGAGACGTTCGAGGAGGCCGTCGACGTCGCGGCCTCCCTGCTGGCTTCCTCGGCCAGGGCCGGGCAGCACACCAGGCTCGTCACCTCCTCCGGCCTCGACGTGCCGACCGCGGGCGGGAGCCAGGCGTCCCGCACCCTGCTCGACGAGCTGTGCGTGCTCCGGCAGGACGGCGACGCGCGCGGCGCGGTGGTGCCTGCGGCGCTGGCCGCGAGCCGTGGCTTCGGCGGCTGCCTCGCGGTCGTCACCTCGCCCGGGCCCGAGCTGGCGTCGATGGCCTGGCTGCGGCAGCGCTACTCGTCGATCTTCGTGTTCGTGCTCGGAGGTAGCGGCCGTGAGGCGCACGCGGTGACCGGGGCACGGATGGTCGGCGCCGACAACGCCGCGCACGCCGTCCGCAGGTGGAACGAGGTGCTCGGTTGACCCGCCTCACTCCGGTGCCCGCCGTTCTCGTGACGCTGGCGTCCGTGGTCGCCGGGCTGTTGTTCGCTCCCGTGTTCGGTGTGTGGCCGCTGGTCCTCCCTCTGCTCGTGCCGGCCGCGGTGTCGCTGGCGATCGCGGTCGTGGTGTCCCACCGCGAGGCGCTGGTGCCGTGGCGGCCGGTGCTCGCGCTGCTCGGCGGCCTGCTCGGCGTCGTCGAGACCATGCTGTGGTCCACGACCGTCGCCGGACTGCCGACCGGCAGCACCGCACGCGCACTGGGGTCCGGAATCACCAGCTCGTGGCAGCTCGCGCTGCAGTCGACGTGGCCAGCCCGCCCGGAACCCGCCCTGATGCTGTTCGTGCCACTGCTCGTCCTGCTCGCGAGCGTGCTGGGGGTCGAGCTGCTGCACCGCTGGGGAGCGCTGCCCGCATTGGCCCCGGGCTTCGCTGTGCTCGTGCTCAGCCAGTTCTACAGTGCCGCCACGGGCCTAGCGGCGGTGCTGGCCGCGCTCGCCTACGCGGCCGCCGCCGGGGCGTTGCTGATGGCCACGAGACCGGAGCGCGGGTCCCCGGGGCGGCGGCTGTCGTCGGGGCTGCTGCTCGCCACGCCGGCCGTGGTGCTCGCCGCGATCGGCGCCCTGCTCGGCGCCCTCGTGCTGCCCGGCGAGGACGCGAGGTACACGCTGCGGGACGAGCAGTTCGCCCCGCTGACGGCGAGCAACCTGACCAATCCGCTGGATATGCTGTCCTACCGGCTCGCCCATCCCGGCGTCCCGGTGTTCACAGTGGACGGCGATGGTGCCGTGGACCGGTGGCCGGTGGTCGTGCTCTCGGGCTTCGACGGTGTCAACTGGACCCCGGGATCGGCCTATCGCAGGCTCGGCTCGGCACTGGCGCCCAGCCCCGACGTCGCGGTCGAGGTCGAGTGGCGAACGGCCCGGATCAGCGGCGCCCGCCTCGACGGTCCCTGGCTGCCGAGCCAGCCGTCGCCCGCCGCGGTCGGCGGGATCCGCCCGCTCGTGGAGGAACGGCAGGGCTCGCTGCTCGCTCCTGATGCGCCGCGGCCCGCCTCGTACACGTTGAGCTGGTGGGAACCCCAGGTGGATCGCGACGACCTGGTGAACGCCGCCATCGACCGCGACGTCGCCGCCGGGATGCGGGGTGGCGTAGGGCAGGTTCCGGAGGGAATCGCCGAGCTGGCCGACCGGGCGGTGCCCGCGAGGCCGACCTTCCGGACCGCCGTGGCACTGGCGGACTTCCTGCGCACGGAGTACCGGCTCGCGACGGGCCAGAACCTGCCCACCGGGCATTCGTGGGCGCAGCTGCGGGAGTTCCTGCTGGACAGCAAGCGCGGCACCAGCGAGCAGTTCGCCGCCGCCTACGTCGCGCTGGCCAGGATGAAGGGAATTCCGGCGCGGCTCGTCGTCGGGTTCCGGGCACCGGCCGACCGCGAAGGCGGGCGGTACACGGTCCGCAACGGCGACGCGCTGGCCTGGCCGGAGGTCGCCGTCGAGGGCGTCGGCTGGGTGCCGCTCGACCCGAGTGGTTCTGCCGGCGCGGTCGGTGCGGTGCCCGCCCGGGGTCTGGCGGCGGCCACCGAGGAAGTGCGCAGATCGTTGCCCGAACGCGACGAGCTCCGCGACGCCCCTGTCGCGCCTGAGCCGGCGCCGCCAGGCTCCGATTCCGGCAGTGGCTGGCCGGTCCCGTGGTGGGTGCTGCTGGCGGTACCGGCGGCGGCGCTGGCCTGGCTGACCGGGGTACCGCTCGCCAAGGCCTTGCGGGCACACGGGCGCAGGCGGAAGCCGGGCGCGGCCACCGTGATCGGCGCCTGGGAGGAGGCGCGGGACATGCTGCGCGCCCACGGGGTCCCGGTGTCGCCGGGCATGACGGTGCGGGACCTGACGACGGTGGCCGTGGCCGCTCAGCCGCTCGGCGACGAGGCCACCCAGGGGCTGCGGTCACTGGGCGCCGCGGTGGACGTCGCGCTGTGGTCCGGTACCGAGCCCGGGCCGGACAGCGGGACGCAGGCGTGGGCCGCGGTCCGCGCGATGCGCAAGGGGCTGGCACGGCGAGGTCTGCGGGCGCGGATCCGTGCCGCGGTGAACCCCGCTCCCCTGCGGCCCCCGCGGTGAGCGCCTACTCGCTGCAGGTCGCGTTGTGGATGGGCTTCGACTGGCTCGTGTAGACGCCCGCGCTGTTCGCGCCCTGAACCTGGAAGCAGTAACCCTTGACGGGATCGACTTCGAGCCGGTACTCGGTCACCCGCTGCACGAAGATGGTGCGCCGCTGCTGGCCCTCGGCCGCGACGACGATCGCGTAGTCGAGCGGCTCGCTGCTGCTCCACGACAGCTCCACGTAGTTGCCCTTGTCGACGGGGTCGGCGAGCTCGATGTGCACGGGCGGGACACTGGGCGCGGCCGGTGGACGATGCTCGGGAACCTCGGCAGCACCGCGCACGTCCAGCTGGGCCGGCTGGTTGAGCAGCAGCACGACCACGGCGACGGCGAGCACCGCCAGCGCCCCGGTCGCCGCGAGGACGAGACCCGCCCTCGGCTTGGCGCGCGGCCGGTCGTCCGGTCCGTACTCGACGAGCAGGTGACCGCGCGGTGGGCCGGGCGGCACCGGAGCGGGAGGCCCGGGGAGTGGTGCGGCGGCCACGGGAATCGGCCCCGCCGGCACGGAACCCGCCACCGTGCCGCCGAAGTCGTCGAACGCCGGCTCGGTCCGTGCGGGCCCTGTCATGGCGCCGATCCTGGCTGCCACCGTCGCGGCGTCCAGCGGCCGCGCGTCAGGGTTCTTCGCCAGCAGTGCCGCGATGAGCTGCCCGAGCCCGGCAGGCACATCGGGCCGCTGCAGCGGGATCACCTCGCCGCTGAGTGTCCGGAGCAGCTGGTCGTCCGCCTGCTCCCCGGGCCGCCCCTGGTGCGGGGAGGCACCCGAGAGCGCGAAGTACAACACCGCGCCCAGCCCGTAGAGGTCGGTCCGCTCGTCGCGGGTGCCGTCGCGCACCGTCTCCGGCGCGAGAAAACCGGCGGCACCGGTGACATCGCCCGCGAACGCGTGGCGCAGCGCGAGCCCGAAGTCGGCGAGCACCGGCTCCCCCGACGGGCGGAACAGGACGTTGCCCGGGGTGACGCCGCCGTGCACGATGCCGGCCCCGTGCGCGGCCGCGAGCGCGCTGGCCAGCCCGCTGCCCAGGGCCAGAGTGTCGTCGACCGTGAGGGGACCGAACGACGCGACCAACTCCGGCAGCGACTGTGCGCACAGCTCCATCCGGAGCGCGCAGCGGCCGTCAGGCAGCTCCTCGACGCGGTCGGCGACGAGAACATGGGCCCGGGTGCGTAGGTCGGCGAGGCCGCGCAGCTCGGCGTCGACATCACCGCGGGTACGCCGGTCGATGCCCCCGGGGAAGACCTTCAGGGCGAACGCCGCGCCGCTGTGCGCATCGACACCCGCGAACACCGTGGCGACCGGACCGTCGCCAAGGGGAACCAGTTCGTCGCTTCCGGAGAGCATCGTCATCGCGCTGGTCATTGTGGCGTCATCCCGTCGTGTCCGCTAGCTGCCGTCCCGGTTCCGCCGCCTTCCTCGCGCCGCGATCGTAGGCAGTGATCAGGTGCAGGACGGGCTTCACGGCCGTTTGCTGCCACCACCCGAGGCTTCGAAGGGGCACGCGGATGACCACGACACTCGTCAGGGTGACCATCGACGCGCCCGCCCGGCGGCTCGACCTCGCCTTGCCGGAGCGGTCGACCGTGGCCGAGTTGCTGCCGGGCCTGTTGCGGCGCGCGGGCGAGAACCTGCCCGACGACGGGGTGACCGACGGCGGCTGGCTGCTGCGCCGCACCGACGGCACGGCGCTCGAACTCGGCACGACACTGGGCGCCTGTGGCCTCCGCGACGGCGAGGTGCTGCACCTCGTACCGCGGCGCCTGCACTGGCCTGAGCTCGAGTACGACGACCTCGCCGACACGATCGCCCAGGGCAGCGGCCGCACGGGCAACCTGTGGGGTCCGGCGCACACGCGCGCCGCGGGCCTCGCGGCGGGCGGGTTCGCCACCCTGCTGGCGTTGCTGGCGATCGTGCGGGCGGGACCGCCGTGGGCCACGGCGGCGTGGGTCGCGCTCGGCACCGGCGGGCTGCTCCTGCTGGCGGGCACCGTGCTGGCGAGAGCGCTCGGCGACGCGGGCGCCGGTGCCGTCGTCGCGGCGCAGGCGTTGCCGTTCTCGTTCGCCGGTGGCGCCCTGCTGCTCGGGGCCGGCCCGCAGCAGGCCGGGTTCGGAGCCCCGCACCTGCTCGCGGGCTGTTCGGCGCTGCTGATCGCCTCCGTGCTGGGGTATGTGGGCGTGATCGACCGCGCCGAACTGTTCCTCGCGGGCAGCACCGCGGGTGGCGTCGGAGCGTTCGGGGCGTGGCTGGCGACGCTGGACGCGCTGGACGGCGTGGACGGCGCCGCCGTGGCCGCCACGGTGGTGCTGCTGTTCTCTCCGCTGCTCGGTCCGCTGTCGATCCGGCTGGGCAGGGTGCCGATGCCGGTGCTCCCGCGGACGACCGCCGACCTGGTCCGCGACGATCCGCAGCCACCGCGCCGCGCGGTCTACGCCGCGGTGCTGCGCGCCGACCAGTTGCTGACCGGAATGATCGCCGGATCGGCCACGGTCGCCGTGGTGTGCCTGCTCGTCGTCGCACGGGAGACGAGCACGTCGGTGATCGTGCTGTTGTCCGTGCTGTCGGCGGGTTTCTGCCTGCGCGCCCGCCTCTATCCGGCGCTGCGGCACCGGGCGCCGCTGCTGTTCACCGGGGTGTTCTGCGCGGGCGCCCTCGCGGCGGGGCCCGCGATGAGCGTCCCCGGGAGCCTGCTGGCCGTGACCACCCCCGCCTTGCTGCTCGCCGGTGGGCTCGCCGTCGTGGCCGGGCTCCGGCACAGCGGGAGTGCTCCGAGTCCCTTCCTCGGCCGGTACGCGGAATTGCTGGAGGTGGCGATCGTGCTGGCCTGCGTGCCGGTGCTGTGCGCGGTGCTCGGCCTGTACGGCATCATGCGCGGGCTCGGCGGGTGACGCCGTGTCGTCGAAACGCGATCTGCTGCAGGCGCACCAGTTTCTCGCTCAGCGCACCACCTCGGCGCTCGTCACCCGCGACCCGGATCCGGAACAGCCGCCGTTTCGCCGGCCCGGTGGGGCGGCGCTCGGCAGCATCGTGCTCGCCGTGCTCGCCCTCGCGGGGTTCGCGGTGTTCGGACTGGTCAACCCGGGCGGCAACTCGGCCTGGCGCGACCGGCCCTCGGTCATCGTCACGAAGGAGACCGGCGCGCGCTACGTCTACCTTGGCGGGACACTGCATCCCGTGCCGAACTACGTCTCGGCACTGCTGGCGCTGGGTGAGCATGCCGAGACGGTCTCGGTGTCGAGCGACTCGCTGCTGGGCGTACCGCGCGGAGCGCGGATCGGGATTCCCGACGCGCCCGACGCCCTGCCCGGCAGGGACAAGCTGCTCACCGGCGGCTGGAGTCTCTGCTCCCGCCCCGTGCCCGACGAGACCGGGCAGGGCACGGAGGCGTCGGTCCTGCTGGTCGGCGAGGGCGCGCGCGGCGGCAGGCCGGTCGGCGAGGCCGCCGTACACGTCGAAGTCCCCGACACCGGGGAGCAGTACCTGATCTCCGGCGGCTACCGGCACCGCATCGGCCATCCGGGCCCGGTGGCCGTCGGGCTCTCGCTGCAGTCCGAGCCCACGGTGCGCACCAGCATGCCGCTGGTGGACCTGATCCCGGCAGGCGAACCGATCTCTCCCATCCGGCTCGCGGGCACGGGCTCGCGGTCGACCGCCGTGCCGGGCCGCGACGACCTCCGGGTGGGGCAGCTGCTCGTCGTCGAGACATCGGGAGGCACGGAGCACTACCTCGCGGACGCCGACCGCCTGCGGCCGATCTCCCCGCTGCAGTACGACCTGCAGCGCGCCGATCCACAGGCCAGGAAGGCCTACCGCGACGGTGAGCCGTCCGGCATCTCGCTGAGTCCGGCCGCGGTCGCCGGCGCTCGCGTGACGCCCGCAGGCGACGCCGGTCCGGCGGCGGCGCCCCGCGTCCGGCCGCGGTTCGCCGGCGGGGACACGCTCTGCGCGACCTACGAGCCGGGGGCGGCGACTCCGGCGCTCCACGTCGACCCCCTGCTGCCCGACACCGCAGCGCTCGCGACCGCGGGCCGCACCGCTCGCGGGATGCCCATCGCGGATGCGATCCACGTCGAGCCTGGCCGGGCCGCGGTGGTCGAGGCGATGCCGAGCGCGGATGCCCAGTCCGGCACCGTCGTGCTGGTCACCGATCAGGGCGAGGCGTTCCCGCTAGCCGGCCGGGAGGTGCTGGACATGCTCGGCTACGGCGACGTACGTCCCGTCCGCCTGCCCGCGGCCATCGTCGCCAGGGTGCCGATGGGCCGCGGGCTCGACCCCGCGGCGGTGCTGGCTCCGGGCGGGCGGTGAGGGGCCGCCGTCCCACGTTCTCGGGTCACAGCCGGTCGGCTGGAGGCGGCGGCACGACGAACAGCTCGTCGGGCAGCTCGTCGCGCACCGGCCCCCGTGCCGGGAGCACGGCACGACGGGGTTGCCAGCGGGACCGGCGCCCGCGCAGCAGGACGAAGGCCACGGCCGCTCCCAGCACCGCGGCCGCGAGGGTCACGACGGCCGCCACCCGGGAGGCCGAGGTGCTGCCGTCCCACCACGCGGAGGCACGTGCCTGCGCCGGGTCGGTCGCGGGCCGCTCGACCGGGGGTGGCGGGGACGGCGGTGCGCCGACGAGACCGTCGGTCACCGCCCGGTACGGATCGACCAGCCCTGCGCCGTAGGCCTGGCTGTCCAGGCCGCCGGGAGCAGGGGTCGCCGTGGCGAGAATCCGCTGCACCACCTGCTCCGCCGACAGCTCTGGCCGCGCCGATCGCACCAGCGCGGCCGTCGCCGCGACGAACGGCGCCGCGAAGCTCGTGCCTTCGTGATACCGGTGCCCGCCCGCGCGTGCGGCCGCGAGCACTCCCCCGCCCGGTGCGACGATGTCCACCTGTGGACCGATCTGGGAGCTCGGCAGGCGGGTGCCCGTCGGGTCGACCGCACCCACCCCGAGCACACCGTCGTAGCCCGCAGGGTAGGTCGCCGGGCCAGGGGCCGTGCCTTCCTGGGCGTTGCCCACGGCGGCGACCACGACCACATCCTCGCTCTGGGCGTGCCGGACGGCGTCGCGCACGAAACGGTTGTCCAGGCTACCCGCGACGGACAGGTTGATGACGTCGGCGCCGTGGTCGGCCGCGTACCAGATGCCGCGGGCGAGCACCTCCGGGTCGATGGCCTGCGCCGTACCCTCACCGGTGGCGTCGCGCTCGCTGACACGCACCGGCAGGATCGTGGCATCGGGGGCCAGCCCGGCGAAGCCGATGCCCTCGGCGGGCCGCGCGGCGATGATGCTGGCGACGGCCGTGCCGTGCGAGACACAATCGAAGCTGCCCGGCAGGTCGCCGACGAGGAAGAAGTCCTGCCCGCGCAGCACCTTTCCGGGCTCGCGCAGCTGCGGATGGTCACTGTCCACGCCGGAGTCCACGACCGCGACGACGACGCCGCTACCCGTGGCCTGCCGTCGCACGGCCTGCGCGCCGAGGGTCCGCTGGGCCCACGGCAGCTCGCGGACGACAGGGCTGGCCGGGCTCGGGTTGTCGCACGCGCCCGGTGGTGGCGCCGCGACGGCGGCACCCGGGCTCGCGACGGAGCCGGTGACGGCCGCCGCGAGCGCGGCGGCCGTCACCGTCCTGAGACTGCGCATGGCTTTACCCGGCGATCTCGCGGCCGTCCGTGCCGGTCAGCCGGGTGAGCGCGCCGCCGCCCCTGGTGTCGGCGGCCCGGTAGTCGGCGACGCAGCAGAGCGCGTCGTCGCACAGCGTCCGGTACGCGGTGGGAATGCCGTCGGCTCTGGCCGTCAGCCGCTCCGCGAGCGGCCGGTACCGCTCCAGGAAGGCCTGCGCGACGAGGTCACCGCCGATCCCTGCCTCGCTGGCCCGCAGCGCGTGTTTGCGCTTCTCCCAGGCGCCTGCGAAGTCCTCGCCCGCGGCGCGCAGCCGGTTGTGGTTCGCCGTCACCGCGTCCGGGTCCCTGTCGTAGCCGGCCATCACGGTTCTCCCTCGATCTTCGTGCCGAGCTGGTGCAGGAACGCGTCGGTGTGCACGTCGGTGCTGTCGCGTTTCGCGGTGGGTGGCAGATAGCGGCGGGTGAGCTCGAACAGCTCGTCGTGCGACCGCGCGACGGCGTCGGCGATGGTGTCCACAATGGCCCGCGCGAGCGCCCGGGAATCCTTCGTGCGGTAGATCCGGGGGTTCAGGTAGAGGTCGCTGAGTTCGCCCCGGCCCACGACCGTGGCACTGATCAGGCCGTCCGGGGAATCCGCCGTCACCTCGATGTCGGCGATTCTGGCCCGGATCTCGAGGAGGTCATCGCGCAGTCTTTCGTATTCCGCCTTCCGCGTGGCGGCGTCGATCATCGGCCCTGCCATCAGTGTCTCTCCCTTCCCTGTTCTCCAGCGGTTTCCGCCTTACGCCCCGGTCCGAGTCGAGGGCGGACAGCATCACTGCGAAGTCGGCCGCGATCTGGTCGGCCTGGTCGAGCGTCGCCGTCGACGTCGCCCGCAACACCGGCGTTCCGGTGGGTGAGGCGCTCTCCACGAGAGCGACGTACTCTTCCACCCGAACGAGCCGCTGTGGCGGTGGCGGAGTTCCACCGCTCAGGTGGAGCACCTGCCGCAGCCGTGGCCCACGAGGTCCCTGCCAGCCGGCGGCGATCGGTCATGATCGCCGCCGGCTGGGTGCTCCGGGTTCGGCCCGTTCGGCAGCGCCTTCGGTGGCCAGCGTTTCCTCGGTGGCCGCAGTGTCCTCAGTGGCCGGAGTTTCGTCGGGGCCCTCGGCCGGGCTTTCGGCAACCGGCTCGGCCTCGGCGCTTTCGGCTGCTCCAGGGTCCTCGCTCGCGTTGCCAGCGGCCGCGTCCGCGGGCTCAGCGCCTTCGCTGCCCTCGCCACCCTCCGGAGCGCCGGATCCGGCGCTCGACGGTTCCGCGGATGCCGTCTCGGGGGCCGGCGCCGGGACACCTGAGGACCCGCCTTCGCCTGCCTGCTCGGTCATGGTCGATGCTCCTTGGACGGCGAACCGGTCTGTTTACCGCGATCCAGTCTCGCGAACGCGAGACGCGAGCAACGGGCGTTGGCCTGTTCCGGTCATCCGGAAGGACCGGCACGCCACAGAAAAATGTCCCGGTGCACTCGCGCGCACCGGGACATCGTCGGCGTGTGCCGTCACATACCCGAACCGAGCCGTCCGCAGGAACGCTGCACCGCGGCCATGTTCTCGTGGTTGCAGGTCTGCACGCCCTGGTTCATCGCCTGCATCAGCTCCTGGCCAGCGGCCATCACCTGCTGGCACGCCCTGCTGATCTCGGCGAACTGACCACCCGCCTGGTCGAGCCAGTCGGCCTGCGTCATCCCCGAGGCCTGGCCCCAGGAGTCGATCGACTGCTGAACACCGTTGACGCAGCCGTTCATGTTGGCCGACAGGGCGTCGAGTGCGCCGAACATCGCGAGCTTACGCGTCATGAGTCACTCCTTTCCGTTGTCTCCCTGGTTCTGGTCAGAGAGCCCGCAGCACTCCGGCGAAGGCGTAGGTCCCGGACGAGGAGTCGCCGCCATCACCATCACCGCCGGCACCGCCAGCACCGCCGTTGTCGTCGTCCTCGTCGCCGCTGTCGCCGCTGTCGCCGCTGTCGCCGTCTCCATCGGAGTCGCCGTCACCGAAGCCGAAGTCGGACAGGTCCCCGTCGCCGAGGCCGAAGCCCGAGTCACCGCCACTGAGGCCGAGATCGGACCCGAAACCGCCGCCGAAGCCGGACCCGCCGAGCCCACCGCTCCCGAACACGCCGTCACCGATGCCGGCGAAGCCCGCGGCACCCTGCTGGTCGACATCGATGTAGTCGTTCATGGCGAACCTGGTGTCCTGGCCCAGCTTCTCGAGCTTCTGACACAGGTTGCGAATCGCCATGTCCCACTTCTTGTGCGCCACCAGCAGCGCCTGCGACTGCTCCATGTTCCACTGCGCGGGAATCACGGAGTTCACTTCGCCCTCGAGCCGGCAGCGGTGGCCTTCGATCTCCTGAACGACCACCGCTGCCATCTGCACCACGCGGGCGAGTGTGTCTGTGTTGGCGTCCATCAGACCGCCACCAACGAACACAGCCTTCTCCTTTCCGTTCGTACGGCTTGCGCCGTCCCGTGCCCGCGACACCGGCGGACATGTGCTGAGCCAACCGCGTCCGCGCCGCGCGCAGGGCCGTGCGGCACCTTCCTGCCACGAGCCTGCGGCCAACGGCGACGGCGCCGAGAATCACCGAGGTCGGAACTCAGGCGAAGGGCATGGTGATGGGCACCGTCGTCGTACGCAGACCGGTTCGCAGGCCGGCTCCGGAAACGCCGGCGGGCGAGCTCATCCTGGACTCGCCGCCCGAGATCCCGCGCCCGGGAGGCAGGCAGTGGACGCAGCTGCTCATGGTGATCCCGATGATCGCCATGATGGCCGCGATGATGCTGCTGTTCTCGGGAAGCTTCGGCGGCAGCTCCAGCGTGCTGCGGCTGGTGGTCATGGGCCTGTTCGGCGTCGGCATGCTCGGCATGCTCGGCATCGCCCTGCTCAACTCGTCCGGGCCGGGCAAACGGGAGATGGGGCAGCACCGCAGGGACTACCTCCGGCAGCTGGGACAGCACCGCATCCGGCTCACCCGCGCCATCCACCGGCAGCGGGACGCCCTGGTCTACCTGCACCCGGAACCGGCGAGCCTGCTCTCGCTCGTGGCGAGCCACCGGCTGTGGGAACGCAGGCCGTCCGACGCCGACTTCGGGGTCGCACGGATCGGCATCGGGCCACAGCGCCCGGCGATCACGCTCGTCCCGCCCGAGGCCAAGCCGCTGGAACGGCTGGAGCCGCTGTCCGCGCTCGCCCTGCGCCGTTTCCTCACGACCTACACGGCCGTTCCCGGGTTGCCGCTGGCCATGGCCGTCAACGGGTTCAGCCGCGTCTACGTCCGGGGCGACCACTCCCGCGGGCTGGCGCTCGTGCGCGCGGTGCTCTGCCAGCTCGCGTTGTTGCAGACCCCCGACGACCTCCGCATCGCGGCCTGCCCGGGCCCGGTCGCGCACGCGCGGTGGGACTGGCTGAAGTGGCTGCCACACGCGCTGCACCCGGAACGGACGGACGCCGCGGGACCGTTGCGGCTCGTCGCGCCCTCGATCGTCTCGATCGAGGCGATGATCGACGACCTGCTCGGCAACCGTGGGCGATTCGATCCCTCGGCGGACCGCCGCGACACGCTGCCGCACCTCGTGGTGGTCGTGGACGGCGGTTCGACCGGCGGCTCCGACAGCGTGCTGACCGAGGGCGGGCGCGAGGGGGTCACGGTGATCGACGTCGGGGGAACGCCGCCGCGTGCGCTCGACCCCGCCACGATCGTGCTGCACGTCGGCGAGGACGGCGCGCTGGCCAGCGAGACCATCGAGGGGGCGGTCGAGCTCGGCTGGGCCGACGCCCTCGACCTGCCCGCGGCGGAGGGCATCGCCCGGCAGCTGGCACCGCTGCGGGTGAGCGCGGACAGGCGCGGTGACGCGCCGATGAGTGCCACCCTGGATCTGGCCGAGTTGCTCGACATCGGCGAGGTCCGCGCCTTCGACCCGGCGGCCACCTGGGTACCGCGGCCGACCAGGGACCTGCTGCGGATCCGGTTCGGCGTCCGCACCGACGGAACGCCCGTGGAGCTGGACCTCAAAGAGTCCGCTCTGGACGGTATGGGGCCACACGGCCTGCTCATCGGGGCGACGGGATCCGGCAAGAGCGAGCTATTGAGGACGATCGTGCTCGCACTCGCCGTGTCGCACCCGCCGAGTTCGCTGAACTTCGCGCTGGTCGACTTCAAGGGCGGCGCCACCTTCGCGACACTGGACGAGCTGCCGCACACCAGCGCCGTCATCACCAACCTCGCCGACGAGCTCCACCTCGTGGACCGCATGACCGACGCGCTCAACGGCGAGCTGCTGCGCAGGCAGGAACTGCTGCGCGCGGCGGGCAACTTCTCCTCGTTGCGCGACTACGAGCGGGCCAGGGCGACGGGCGCGCCACTGCCGGAGGTGCCCACACTCCTGGTGATCTGCGACGAGTTCAGCGAGCTGCTGTCCGCCAAGCCCGACTTCATCGACATGTTCGTCCAGATTGGCCGGGTGGGCCGCTCGCTGGGCGTGCATCTTCTGCTGGCCAGCCAGCGCCTCGACGAGGGCCGCCTGCGAGGTCTGGAGACACATCTGTCGTATCGCATCGGCCTGCGCACGTTCTCGGAGCTGGAGAGCAGGGCGGTGCTCGGCGTCGGCGACGCCTTCAAGCTCCCCCGCGCGCCCGGCCACGGGTTTCTCAAGTGCGACAACGATGCGCTGATCCGCTTCCGCTCCGCCTACGTCTCGGGCGCGCTGCGCATACCCGAGCCGGGACTGGCGGGCACCGGCGACGACGGCGCACGCGACCTGCTCGCCTACTCGACGCGGTACCTCCCACCCGCGCTCGACACCGGCGACACCGACGACGAGCCGCACGACGAGGAGGCGGCCGTCGGCGAGAGCCTGCTCGACGTCCTCGTCGAGCGCATGCGCGGCCACGGCACACCGGCCCACCAGGTCTGGCTGCCCCCGCTGGACGCGTCGCCGACACTCGACCACCTGCTGCCGAACCTCGTCCTGAGCGACGACCGTGGCTTCTCCTCGGCGCACGAGGGGCTGGCGGGCCGCCTGCGCGCGATCGTCGGTGTCGTCGACCGTCCGCTGGAGCAGCGCCGCGACCCGCTGGTGCTCGACCTGTCCGGGTCGGCCGGTCACGTGCTCGTGATCGGCGGCCCGCAGTCGGGCAAGAGCACCGCGTTGCGGACGATCATCACCAGTCTCGCTCTGACCCACACACCCCGCGAGGTGCAGTTCTACTGCCTCGACTTCGGCGGCGGGACGCTGAACTCCGTTCGCGGCCTCCCCCACGTCGGCGGGGTCGCGGGAAGGCAGAACGCCCCGGCGGTGCGCAGGACGATCGCCGAGGTCCTGGGCCTGATCGCGCGGCGGGAGCGGGTGTTCGCCGAGCACGATGTCGACGGGATGGCGGCCTACCGGCGGCTGCGGCGGGAACGCGACGGCGGCGACGCCTGGGGTGACGTGTTCCTCGTCATCGACGGGTGGGGCACCGTGCGGACCGAGTTCGAGGAGCTGGAGGCCGCGGTCGCCGATATCGCCGCCCGCGGCCTGTCCTACGGCGTCCACGTGGTGGTCTCGGCGGGCAGGGCGTTCGACCTGCGGATGAACATCAGGGATCTGTTCGGCAGCAAGCTCGAACTGCACATCGGCGATCCGGTGGACAGCATGGTCGACCGGGCTTCGGCGATCAAGGTTCCCGAGGACGCCCCGGGGCGCGGAGTCACGATGACCAAGCACCAGCTGCTCGTCGCACTGCCGCGGGTCGACGGCGTGCGTACTCCGGACGACCTCGCCGACGGGCTGCGTGAGCTGGTGCGCACTGTGTCGTCGGCCTGGTCGGGGCAGCCGGCTCCGGCCGTGCGCCTGCTGCCGGCCACGGTGCCGTACGCCGAGCTGGCCGGAGCCCACGACGCGGCGGCACACCGGCTCGCCGTGGGAATCGCCGAGCAGGACCTCGCACCCGTGCGGCTGGAGTTCAGGTCGGACCCGCACCTGGTGCTCCTCGGCGACACCGAGTCGGGCAAGACGGCGTTCCTCCGTTCGCTGGCCCACGCCATCACCGGCGCCTACGAGCCCCGCCAGGCGAGGATGATCGTGATCGACCACCGCCGTGGCCTGCTCGGCGACGTCGAGTCGGAGCACCTCATCGGTTACGGCACCGACCGGGACTCGACATCGGTGCTGATGCGGCAGGTCGCCGAGGAGATGACGGTGCGGCTACCGGGCAAGAAGGTCACTCCGGAGCAGTTGCGCGACCGGAGCTGGTGGCGGGGCCCGGAGCTGTTCGTCCTGATCGACGACTACGACCTCGTGACAGGCCAGCAGGACAACCCGTTCCTGCCCATTGCCGATCTCCTCCCGCACGGACGTGACATCGGCCTGCATGTGGTGCTGGCCCGCCGCACGGGTGGTGCGAGCCGGGCGTTGTTCGAGCCGTTCGTCTCGCGGCTGCGCGATGTCGGCTCGCCGGGCCTGCTGCTGTCCGGTGACAAGGACGAGGGGCCGCTGTGGGGCGGGCTCAAGCCCGAGGTGCTCCCGCCCGGCCGGGCGTGGCTGGTGGGCAGGCGGCACGCGCCGCAGCTCGTGCAGCTGGGCTGGGTGCCCAGGAACGAAAACCGATGATCGGAGAATCCATGTGCGAGGCACGGCACGCGATGCACGGAGACCCGGAGGCCATGCGGCGGTTCGCCGAGCGGCTGGCCGGGCTCAGCGCGCCCGAGGCGATCGCCTCCCCGCCGCAGGCGCAAGTGTGTGCGGGCGGTTCCCAGGCGTGCTCGGTGTTCACGGCCGCCGACCTGCTCGCCACGCTCCGGCTCGCGGGCTTTCTCGCCGAAACCGGCGAGGCGATCGAGACACTACGCGCGGCCGCGGCGGTGGCGGCCGAGGACTACCTGGCCACCGACCAGGCCGGGGCGCGGGCAGTGACGGGCGTGGTGGCCGGCGTTGTCCTCGTGGCGGACTGACATGGACGACGGGGGCTACTACGCACGCCTTCCCGCCATGGTCCAGTACGCCGTCGGCGACGTGGAGGCGCACACTCACCTGGCCCATGTCGAGCGAGCCAGCCGCATGTGGCGGGCTGTCGCGGAGGAGCTGAGCACGCTCGCGCACTCGTTGCGCCGCGAGCTCGACTGCCTGCGGGCGAGCTGGAAGGACGCGACCGGCGCCGAGTTCGTCCGCCGGGCCACGGAGCGCCACGCCGCGGTCGAGGACGTGCTCGCGAGGATCCTGGAACACCGGCCGTGGCTGGCCCTCGACGACCTCGCCAGGCAGCTGCTGCTGACGCGTGCCCGGCTCGGCGGCACCGCGGAGCACGCCACGGCGGATGCCCGGTACGTTGCGGCCGAGCATCTGCGGGAGCTCGACCGCTACTTCCTGGCCGCCGCGGACGCGGTGTCCCGTGCGGCGGGCGGGCACGGACACTCCGCCGGGAACCACGCTCTCCGCACGGGCACCGGTGAGGACGCGTGCTGCGCGGAGCCCGCCGACGCCCTGCCGACGCTCGCCGGATCCGCCGGGCCCGGCCTGCTTCCCTCCGTGCCGCTGGGGCCGGGCGCCGCTTCGCCGTTGCCACCGGGCACCCTCGCGATGCCGGGCCTCGTCGCGGTCCCGCCCGGCTCCCTCGCCCACGGCGCTCGGCCCCGCCACGGCCGCTCCCTCGCGACCTCGGAGTCGCGGCCCGCGCACGCGGGTGGGAGCTTCGATCCGAGCGCCCTCGTCGGCGGCGAGCTCGGTGCGGGCGCGCCCGGCCCGGGCACCGCGCCGGGAGGTTCGCCGCCCGGTGCGATGGCCCCGGACGTTCCGCCACGGATCGACCAGGCCGCGAGGCCGGTGCCGCTGTCGGGACCCGCGTCCGCGCCGGAAGCGCCGCAGCCTCCGGCCAATGCCGGTGCGAGCGGCGCGGGATCGTCGGCGGCCACCGGATCCGGCCGGATGATCCCGCCCATGATGATGCTGCCGATGGCGCCGGGTGCGGGCCGGACGGCCGCGGGCCGCTCCGGATCCGCGCGGTCGCTGGAGGACACCGAGCGCACTGCGAAGAAGCCGGCGGCGGCGCCGGGCGTGCCGGCGCGGCTGCGCGGCAGATCGGCGGTGGGCGATCCGGCGGCGAGCGGTGTCCGCCCCATCGCCACGTCCGGTTCACGGCACAGCACGCCGCAGCCTGCCGAGCAGTACCCGCTCGACCGCGAGGTCTGGCAGGTCACGAACATCGGCGGTACGTCCCCCCTGCAGCCGCAGGCCGTGCAGGAGCCACCCCGAGTCCGCCGCCGGCGGCAGTGACCCGTCTCCCCGACCCGAACACGAGGTACTCCATGAGCACGAGGGCGATCGCGCCGCTGACCGCCGCGCTGGCGCTCGTGCTGGCGAGCTGCTCGCAGCAGAGCGCCGGCCAGGGCATGCGCCACGACAGCCCGTTTCCCGGCTGCCACCACGACGACGTCGGTGAGCCCGGCAACGCGCGCCCGGCCAGGATTCGTCGTCGACTTCGGGCCCCGCGGAAGCACGGTGGAGCGCCGCACGCGCCGCCGCCGGGAAGATCTGCGGGCACTCCCCTCCCCCGGCTCGACGATTGACCGGATGGTGCGCTCGCCGCCGACGAGGAGTAAACCCGCACGGGGACTCACCTTTCGGATTCGACGCCCCGGCGCACCTCGACGTCGCCGTATCCGGCGGTCCGGATACGTGAGGCCACCCAGCCTTTCGCCGTACAACTAATAGGCTGGGTGGCTCACGTCGTCGACACGTCCAGCACCGCCGCAGTACCGGTCGTCGCCTTGACCGAGAAGACGACGGTCTCCTCGCCCGTCCCGAAGCGCGCGGTACCGGGGCCGCTGAGGCGGATCAGGCCGCTGCCGTTGACGATCCACACGGTCCCGTCACTCACCGCGGTCGTGAACCGGCTTCCCCGGATGCTGACGTCGACCGGCGCGGACACCGCGATCTGGCAGGTGCCGTCCTGGCAGGCCGCGATCTTCCGGCCGTCCCGCGCGGACGGCAGGGTCGTGGTCGGGGGTGCCGACGACGGCGCGTCGAGCGACACGCACCGTGGCGCGAGATCGTAGGCGTCGGCCAGGGCAGGGTGCCTGCGGGCGAGGCCGGGCAGATCCTGCCCGGCAGGCACGACCGCGGCAACGGCGCGGGCCGCCTGCCGTGCCTGCGTCCGGAGCTGTCCGAGGGGAACACTGAATGGGGAGAACATGGGCGCGTCCCGCGGTAGCCGCGCCCTGGCCTCTCGCAGACCCGACAGCAGGTCCGAACGGTAGGCGTCGGCCTCGGCGATCCGGGTCCGGGGCAGGTCCGCGAGCGACTCGGTCAGTGACTCCACTTCGGAGGTAAGGGAGGAGAGGTAGTTCGAGAGCTCCATGCTCTCGAACTGCGCGAAGCGTGGATCCTTGAGCAGGTCGTCGCCCGGTTCCGGCAGCGTCGCGATCGACTCCGTCGTCGCGCACAGGGTGTCCGCCCAGCGGACGAGGTCACGGGTCGCGCTCGTGGAGAGGGCGGGTGGCCGCTTCAGCGGACGACAGCCGGGAGCGAGGTGGTAGGACGCCCTCAACGCCCGGGAGCGCGCAACCAGCCGGGCAAGCTTCGGCTGCTGCCGGCTGACCGGCTCGACGAGGGCCGTGACTCGAGCCGCGGGGAGCTGTTCGGGTGCCTCACTGTCCGGTAGCTGGTCCCTGAGCTTGCCGAGGGCTCGCGCCAGGTCGCTCACGTAGGCGTCGGCCTGCTTGACACCGGAAGGCTCGAGCGCGTCGAGCGCGTCCAGCACACTGTTCACCTGCGTCGCGACCTGCGTGGCGTAGTACGAGGATCCGGCGTGGGAACGGAGCCCGTCCACGACCTTCACGTTGGCGCAGACGGCATCCGACCACGCGACGAGCGTCCTGCTCGGCGGCCGGTCCTGCGGATCGGGGCGCGGTTGCTCGGCCGCCGAGCAACCGGCGAGAAGGACGAGGCCGGCGATGAGCGCGGCAGCCGGGCGCGTTCGCATCGGGAGTGTCCTTTCCGGTCTTCCATTCGCGCCGACGCTAGCCGCGTCACCGTGCGCGATGGCGGCCGTGACATGAACCTGCCACGCCACACCCGGCCGTTCGGGGGTGTGACGACGCCGTACTCTCCGGCGGGAGCAGCAACGCATCGGCATCGTTCGTGCCCATCTCGCCGGCCGCGAGATCCCGCGTCCTTGACCGCGCCACCGCGAATGCCGCACCGGAAAACGAAGCCCGCCTCCAGGACGCGCTGTGCGAGCTGGCCGCCGGTCGCAGGATGCTGGTGATCGCGCACCGGCTGTCCACCGTCCGCCGCGCGGGCTGCATCGTCGTCCGCGACCGCGGCCACCTGGTCGAGCAGGGCCGCCACGACCCTGTGGGCGTCCATCGGCCGCATCACGGCAGCCATCGCCGACCCGCACGCGACCCGATGACCGAGTGCCTATAAACTTTAGGCAAAAGTAATACTACTATAGGCATCCGGGAGAGCTCATGGTGCGTGCGGGTCTGAGCGCGGAACGCCTGACGCAGGCAGGGGCGGAACTGGCCGACGAGGTCGGATTCGACCAGGTGACAGTCTCGGCGCTGGCCAGGCGGTTCGACGTCAAAGCCGCGAGCCTGTACTCACACCTGCGGAACTCCCAGGATCTCAAGGTGAGGATCGCCCTGTTCGCCCTGGCGGAGCTCGCCGACCGCGCCGCCGCGGCGCTGGCGGGCCGGGCGGGCCGAGACGCGCTGACGGCCTTCGCGAACGTCTACCGCGACTACGCCAGGGAACATCCCGGCCGGTATGCGGCCGCCCAACTCCGGCTCGACCCGGAGACAGCCGCCGCCAGTGCCGGAGTCCGGCACGCAGAGATGGTCCGCGCGATCCTGCGTGGCTACGACGTGCCCGAGCCGGACCAGACGCACGCGGTCCGGCTACTGGGCAGCTTCTTCCATGGCTACGTCAGCCTCGAGGCGAACGGTGGATTCAGCCACAGTGCCCCCGAAGCACGGGAGAGCTGGGCGCGACTGCTGGACATCCTCGACGCCCTGCTGAGGACCTGGCCGGCGTCCTGACCGGGCACGCGCGGCCGGTGCCGAACCAGTCCGGAATCCACCTACGGGAAGAAGCGATGCACACCGAGCACCACTGGACCACGACACCCATCACCGCGGACCTCGTGCGCGGCGCCGCCGAACTGGAGCCCACCGCGCACGGCGTGCTGCCGCACCGGCTGCCCGCGCGGGCCCGCGCCCAGTGCACCGATGCACGGCTCGCCCTGGCCGAGGCCCAGCCCTCCGGCGTCCGGCTCGTCTTCCGCACCCGAGCCACCGCCGTCGAGCTGGAGACGATGCCGACGAAACTGGTCTACCTCGGCGCCCCGCCCCGTCCGCAGGGCGTGTACGAGATCCTCGTCGATGGCCGTCACGCCGGCGAGGCCAGCGTGGACGGAGGCACCACGCTCACCATCGACATGACCACCGGCGCGGTCGAGCGCCAACCCGGCCCGACCGGCGTCATCCGCTTCGCCGACCTGCCGCAGCGCGCCAAGGACGTCGAGATTTGGTTACCTCACAACGAATCCACCGAACTCGTCGCCCTGCGGACCGACGCGCCCGTCGCGCCAGCGGCAGACCAAGGCCGCCGGGTGTGGCTGCACCACGGCAGCTCGATCAGCCACGGCTCCAACGCCATGCGCCCAACCGCCACCTGGCCCGCGCTCGCCGCGGCCACAGCCGGGGTCGAGCTGGTCAACCTCGGCTTCAGCGGCAACGCCCTGCTCGATCCGTTCGTCGCGCGTGCCATGCGGGACACGCCGGCCGACCTGATCAGCATCAAGATCGGCATCAACATCGTCAATGCGGACCTGATGCGCCTGCGTGCCTTCGGCCCGGCCGTCCACGGCTTCCTCGACACCATCCGCGAGGGACATCCCACCACACCGCTGCTGGTGACCTCAGCCATCTACTGCCCGATCCACGAGGACACCCCCGGACCAGGCGCATTCGACTCCGACGCGCTCGCCGACGGACAGGTCCGCTTCCGCGCCACGGGCGACCCCGCCGAGCGCGCCGCCGGCAAGCTCACCCTCGGCGTGATCCGGGACGAACTCGCTCGAATCGTGCAGCGGCGCGGCCACGACGACCCGAACCTGCGTTACCTCGACGGTCGTGCCCTCTACGGCGAGTCCGACTACGCCGAACTGCCCCTGCCCGACCAGCTCCATCCGGACACCGCCGGCCACCACCGCATCAGCCAACGCTTCGCCGAACTGGCCTTCGCCACCGACGGCCCGTTCGCGGACCAGAACAGCTGACACGGAACACCGCAAACCGGTCGCCCTGCCGACCGCCGGTGACATGGCTGTCCACAGTAGATCAGATGCCTCACGGTGGTCCCTTCGGCATAAAGCCAGATCGCACCCATGGGTGCTGCGACCCGCTGGTACCGGATCAGCTCGGACGGGCCGTGGCACTGCCTCGTAAGGTTGCTCGAGACGGCCAGTGTCCGGCGTTCGTAGGCGGTGTCGACCAAACGACCTGAGCGGGTGGTGAGTACGGCGGCGGCGCACGGGACGATCCGCGCGTTACCGGTTGGCGAAGTGGTCGACGAGTCGCTGGTGTCGTGCACAGCCAGCCCGTACAGGAAGGGTACCCGCCGCTCGCAGCCTCCAGGATCTCGCGGGCGGCGTCGTTGCCGTTGGCGCTCGGCGTCGAGGGTCGTCAGTCGGCGTCGAGGAACTCGCGGGTGAGCTTGACCAGGCCGGCGGGATCGGCGAACCAGTCCATGTGCCCCTGCTCCCGCACCTCCACCAACTGGCTGCCCCGGATGGCGGCGTGCAACTGGCGGGAACCCTCGATGGGGATCATGGCGTCGTCGGTGAAGCCGATCACGAGGGTCGGCGCGGTGACGGCGGGCAGTAGTGGCCGCACATCGACCTGGGCAAGGTCGATCTGGCGGCCGATACCGGGCGGCGGCCAGGCGTCGGCGAGCGACTGCGCCAGCCCCTGGTGGCCGAAGCTGTCCAGGGCTGCCCGGCTGAATCCGGTGAGGGTGGCGAAGCGCTTGAACAGTTCCCGGTCGGTGTCCAGCAGCTTGCGGAACGTCTGGAAGTAGTACTGGTCCCGGGGGCTGGAGGAGTGCGCCCAGCCACCGACCAGAACCAGACGGCGCACCAGCTCCGGGTGGCTGGCCGCGACGGCGGCGGCCGCGACCGCTCCCAGGGAGAAGCCGAGCAGGTCCACCGGGCCCGTCACGGCGGCCTGCGTCGCGCCGGTGACCTGCTCGGCGACCAGGTCGAGGGTCAGCGGGGAGCCGTCGTCACTGGTGCGGCCGCTGCCGCTGAAATTGGGCCGGACGACGGTGCGGGTGGGGCTGAAGTGGTCCACCACGTTGCCGAAGACCTTGTCGGCATCGCCGCCGATGCCGTGCACCAGCACCAGGCCGGGCCCCTGCCCGTCGAGCTTGTAGTGGACGTCGGTGTTGAGAACCGAGACGTGAGGCATGAGACCACCGCTCCTAAGTCAGCACTAATTAACTTAGCGCTAAGTTAACGGGGGTTAGGGCAAACGTCAACTAGGTGAGCGCTAAGATAATTCGCCGGGAGGTGGCCGATGACCGACGCAGTGGCTGCGGCGCTGGAGCAGTGGCGCCGCGAGCGCCCCGACCTCGACCCCTGGCCGATCGGCGTCGTCGGCCGCATCATGCGGATCTCCCGCATGTGGGACAAGGAGATCAAGAGCTTCCTCGCCGGACATGGCCTGGAACCCGGCGAGTTCGACGTGCTGTCCACCCTGCGGCGCTCCGGCGCGCCCTACGAGCTGACCGCCGGGGCGTTCCTGAAGACGTCGCTGGTCACCACCGGCGCCATCACGCTGCGGGTGGACCGGATGCAGGACAAGGGCCTGGTCACCCGTATCCGCGACGGCGACGACCGCCGATCGGTCAGGATCCGCCTCACCGACCATGGCCTGGAGGTCATCGACCGCGTCCTTCCACTGCACCTCGACAACGAAGCCCGCCTGCTCCAGGCTCTCGATCCCGAGGCTCGCGCGCAGCTGTCCACCATGTTGAGCACCCTGCTGGAGTCCTACGGCGACACCGGCGGGCAGTGAGAGAACGACGGCGCCGCCCCGAGGCAGTGTCGCGGCGACGGCGAGGGCCACCGCCGCGACGGAGACGTAGGCGTTTCCGGCCAGCAGGCGCCACGCGTCCCACGGCGTGTCCGGATCCCACCACCAGTGCGGCGCGACGACGACACGCAGCGTCGCCGCGCCGACCGCGGCGATCACGGCCGCCCGCGCCACGGCGAACACGGCGCCGGTCAGCAGAACCGGCACCACCCACACCCAGTGGTGCGAGTACGAGACCGGGGACACCAGCAGCCCGCCGGGCGCGTTGAGACCCAACGCCCACGTCGGCCACCCGGCGGCGAACGCCCGTCGCATACCGAGGGCGGTCAGTCCGACTGTCGCGGCCGCGGGCAACGGCCACGGCAGGCCCGGATCCACCCCGAACCGCACCAGCATCACCTTGAGCGACTGGTCCATCTCGTTGGACAGGCCACGGCACTGGGAGGAGTAGAGCATCTCGTGCGTCCAGAACCGCACGGCCGTCGCGCACAGGAACGACGCCCCCGCGGTGAGCGCGGCCCCCGCACTGGAACTGCCGTTCGGCTCCGACGAGGCAGCGACGGTGGTGGTGCTGGCGCTGTCCCACGGATTCACCGTCGAGGATGACCTCGACCCCGGGGCCGTCCCGCCCGACCTCTTCGGCCGGGTCCTCGCCGCACTCGCCACCGGACCGACCGGCCGTCCTGACTCGTCCCGGTCACGTCGATCAGATCCGCGAGACCAGCTGGACCACGGCGATCACCAGCTCATAGGTGGCCCACAGTCCGACCGCGCCGATCGCGGCCAGCACCAGGCTCTCCCACCACCGGTTGGCATAGCCGGGCAGCATCAGATCCTTGCGCATCGTGATGACCAGCAGCCCGGCGATCAGGGCCGGGACGGTCAGGACACTGAGCCCGTTGCCGAGCAACGTGAGCACGATCAGGTCCGGCGCGAAGGGGAACGAGAACACGATCGGCACGACCATGATGAACAGCAGCACCGACTTGAACAGGATGTCGGTGTGGTGCAGCTGGTCGGGGGCCGTGGACGGCGACGCCGCCTGCAGCCGGTCGAGCCGGGCGGGCCGCGACTTGTACACCGATTCCGCCAGCATCTGCACGAAGACGCGGGGCTGGGTCACGATGTTGTCGAAGACGACGAAGAAGATGGCCAGCCACATCAGCGTCGGGCCCGCCGGGCCGACGGCGCGCTCCATCATGAGCACCAGACCCTGCTCGGAGTCCACGCTCGCGCCCGTTCCGTGCAGTGTCTCGGCGGCGACCACCCACACGGCGAGCACCAGGCCGAACATCACCAGCGTTCCGGTGAGCAGGTCGTACTTCTGGAGCCGGCGGAACTCCACGCCGCGCCAGCCCTTCTCGTGCATGAGGTAGGGATACAGCAGGTTCGCGGCCGACCCGCCGACCGCGCCGATGAGCGCCACCGCCGTGGTGACGGCCGTGATGTACCCGCTCTCCCCCGGCGGAAGGTCGAACGCCAGGCCCCGGACGAGCGCGGGCACGTCGATCCCGGTGCCGATCAGTGCGATGAGGAAGCACACCACGAGCGCAGCCATGGTCACCTGGGCCAGGATCTCCAGCCCGCGGTAGTGCTTTCGCTTGAGAAACGCCAGCCAGGTCGCCGCGCCGCCCGCGACGGCCGCCCAGACCGGCGTGCCCCAGGCGCCGAGCGGCACCAGCCCGCCGACGAGGTTGTTCAGCGCCGTGCCCGCCGCGACGAGCAGGAAGGAGACGTAGACGAAGCCGAGGATGGTGGTGGTGATGCCGAGGTAGAGGGGAAAGCCCCGCCACAGCCTGCGGTAGCCGTCGAGGATGGTTCCGTCCCCCACGGCGTTGCACAGCTGGTACTTCGACATGGCCGACACGATGAAGTACCGCGATCCCACGGCGAGGATCAGCGTCCAGATCAGCGCGTAGCCATACGTCGAGCCGGACACGGCCGAGCTGATGAAGTCGCCGGTGCCCAGCCAGGAGAGCACGACCACGATGCCGGGGCCCATGCCCTTGAGAAAGCCCAGGAACGTGGTCGGCGGAACGGGTTTGCGGGAGACGTGCTGTCCCGAGGTTTCTTGGCGCATCGTTGCGTCACTTTCGACGGTGAGGGGCGGGGACGGTGTGGGGCGAGCCGAAGCGGGCTAGGCGTCGAGCCACGAGGGGTGCAGGCGCACGTACGCGATCGCCTGCCGGAAGCGGGTGTAGGCGAGGTGCAGCAGGCCGTCCGGAGTCTGCACCAGCGAGGGGTAGGACAGTTCGCGGTTGAGTCCCTCGCGGGAGTTGTTGGTGAGGCAGTAGCCGTCGCCCTCCTCGACGTTCCTGCGCACCGGCCACGTGCGGCCGCCGTCGGACGACACCGCCAGCGTGAGCGGCGCGCGCGGCGCGCCCCAGAACGCGAGCCCCGGCCTCGCCGCCGTGTCCTCATCGGACAGACCGGGGTCCTCGATCTCGTCGTAGAGCGAGGACCGACGTTCGACCGCGTCCGCGGCGCTGCTGTGGTTGTAGGCGACGACGACGCGGCCGTCGTGGAGCACGATCGCCTGGATCGACGAGTTGTTGTTGGGCAGTTCGGTGGGCGCCGGCGCGCTCCAGGTGACGCCGTCGGGCGAGTGACTGCGGTGGACGGCGTCGGCCTGCCTGCGGCGGAAGAGGGCCAGGAACGAGCCGCCGGGAAGCCGCAGCACGTTCATGTGCACGCAGCCCGTGCTCCCGGGGACGTCCCGTGCCGTCCACGTCGAGCCGCCGTCGGACGACACGAGCACGCCGCTGTAGTCGTCGTCGCCGACCCAGCGGCCACTGTCCGGCTGGGGGCAGAAGAACGCGGGCAGGACCAGGCTGCCGTCGTCGAGCGCCACCGGGGGCTGCCGGATGAAGACGCCCACCCCGGGCCTGGCGGGCACCTCCGTCCGCCCCGGCTCCCACGACCGGCCGCCATCGTGCGAGACCGCCAGCCGTACCTCTGCCGTGTCCTGCCGTCCCGCACTCTGCGCGGTGTAGAACAGGCGCAGCTCGCCCGACTCGGCGACGAAGGGCACCGGGTTCTGCTCCGAACGCGCCGGGTCGTCGCTGACCTGCACGGGCGGTGTCCAGGACCCGTCCGGCGCGCGGCGGGAGAACCAGATCGCGATGTCGGAAAGGCCCTCCTGCGTACCGCCGAACCACGCGCAGCCGAGGGCGCCGTCCGGCAGCAGCACGAGGTTCGCGGCGTGGCACTGCACCGTGGTCGCGGGCAGGACATCGTGGGACGGCGCCGCGGGCGTGCTCGGCAGGCTGTTCATGCGTTCCTCCGCGCCGTCTCGAGGTGGCTGAGGGCCGCCTGTTGCAGGTGGACCAGATCGGAGGCGACGGTCGCGAACGTGTAGCCCTGCGCCAGGCGCCGGGCCGCGGTGGCGCCGTCCGGCGTGTGGATGCCCGCCGCGACACCGCTGGCACGGGCGACCTCGGCGATGTGGCGGACGGCGTCTTCGAAGACCCCGTCGACGGCGGGGTCGGTCGAGGTGCTGCCGCCCACGGCCAGCCGCAGGTCCGACGGCCCGACGTAGACGCCGTCGAGGCCGTCGACCGCGCAGATCCGTTCGACGTTGCGCAGGCCTTCGGTTGTCTCGATCATCGCCAGGCACACCACGGCCTCGTCCGCCTCCGCGGGAGCCGGCCCGACGCGCAACTGTGCCCGCATCGGCCCGTACGAGCGCCTGCCACGAGGTGGGTAGCGCGTGGCGGCGACGGCTCGCTCGGCTCCCTCCACGTCGTCGACGAGCGGCACGATGACGCCGGTCGCGCCCGCGTCGAGAACCCGGCCGATGGCGAACGGGTCGTTCTGCTCGACGCGGACGACCGCGGCGGCCTGGTTTCCCGCGTCGATGGCGATGATGCCGTTGCGGACCCCCTCGTAGCCGAGCAGGCCGTGCTGGGCGTCGATGGCGACGTAGTCGTAGCCGAGGCGGGCCAGCCGCTCCGTGGCGACCGGGTCGTCCAGCACGACCCAGTAACCGATGGTCCGCTGCCTGCCGCGCAGACGCCGGGCGAATTCGAGTGCAGTCATGGGATGCTCCGGAAAAGGTCGCCGGTCAGCGGTGGTAAGCGGGCATCGGTCCGCGCAACCGGGCGCCGACCTGGTCGCAGGCCTCGACCACGTCGGCCGCCAGGGGGCCGCGCGCCAGGCACGCGATGTTGGACTCCAGGTGGGCGGGGCGCGAGCCACCCAGCAGGACGGCGTCGGTGGTCGGCCGGGACAGCAGCCACCTCAGTGCCAGCTCGACGAGCGGTATCCCCGCCTGCCCGGCGATCCGCGCCAGCTCGGCGACGGCGTCGAAGAGCTGCTCGTTCCAGTAGCGGCGGCGGTACATCTCGGCCAGCCGGGAGTCGCCGAAGCGGCCTTCGCGCGGGTGCTCGTCGAACCGGTGTCCGCCGGCGAGCAGCCCTCCGCCCAGCGGGTTGTAGACCATGGTCCGCAGGCCGCTGGACAGGGCCATCTCGGCGTACTCCTCCTCGAGCCTGCGCGCGAGCAGGTTGTGCAGCTGCTGCGCCACGGCGGGCCGGGGAGCGCCGACCTCGTCGGCGACCGCGCCGAGCCGCACGATCTGCCAGGCGGCGTAGTTGGAGACGCCGAGTGCGCCGACCTTGCCCTCCGCGACCAGCGCCGCCACCTCGGTCAGGGTCTCGTGCAGCGTCACGGCGCGGTCGGGCTGATGCAGGTACAGCAGGTCCAGGTGGTCGACCCCGAGGCGGCGCAGGCTGCCCTCGACCGCCGCGCGCAGCCCCGCGGCCGACAGCGGCGACGCCTCACCCGCGTCCGGGTGCGGCATTCCCGCCTTGCTCGCGAGCACGATGCGATCGCGCCTGCCCGCGAGGAGGGGGCGCAGGATCTCCTCGGTCCGCCCGCCGGCGTAGCCGTTGGCGGTGTCGACCGCGGTGATGCCCGCATCCAGTGCCACGTCGAGCATGCGCTGCGCGCCGTCGGCGTCCACGGTGTCGCCGAACGTCATCGTGCCGAGCACCAGGCCCGAGACCGGCACGTCGACGCCCGGAACCCGGAAGCCCGGCAACCGGGCCGTGCTCGTACTGGTAGCGCTCATCGGGATCCCTTCGGTTTCCGGGCCGTGTGGCAACGATCACGCACTCTCTCATCAGTGCGTGAATCGCGCAAGACATATCGCGTGTTTCGCGCATATGAGCTAGGGTGATGGACACACGGCTCGCGACGCGTGACGCGCCAGGAGGACCCGAAGGGAGTGAGCCGAGATCGCGACGACCCAGCTGGGCGCCACGCCCGCAGGCGAACGCGCCCTGATCGTGGTCGGAGACGACCTGAGCGGCACCAGCGAGGCGCTGGCCGCTGCGCTGAGCGGGCACACGGAGGCGTGGGTTCATCTCACCGTCGACAGCTTCTGTGCGCGTTTCGCGCAACGCGAGGCGTCCCCCGCGGCCCGGCGCTGGGATGCTCTCGATCTCGACGTCCGCCACCTCCCGCGGGACACCGCACGCGCCCGCTACGAGGCGGCTACCGGGCGCGCGCTGCGCGACGGCCACCCCGGCGTCCTGCTGCTCAAGATCGACTCGCTGTTGCGCGGCAACGTCGGCGCCGCCCTCGCGGCCGTCTCCCCCGCACCCGGACGGCCGGTCGTCCTCGCGCCCGCGCTGCCCGCGCAGGGGCGCCACACCGCCAGGGGCAGGGTGCGGCTCGCCGAGGCGGCAGGGCCGCTGCCCGGTTCGCTGGAGGGGGCACGCACCGACGTCGCCGCCGCGGCGGAGCGTCCGGCCGCGCTGGTCGGCCTGGGCGTCGTGCGCGCGGGCCCGCACGCACTCGGCACCCGCCTCGCGCGGCTGGCCCGCGACGGCATGGTCGCGGTGTGCGACGCCGAGACCGACGAGGACCTCGACGCCGTCGCGGCCGCAGCGCTGCGACATCGGCATCCGGTCGTGGTGGGCGCGGGCGGCATCGCCGCCGCGCTGGGGCGCGTGCTCCGCGGCGAGCGGACCGGCCCGGACGAGCCGTCCCCCGCCTGCTGTTCCGGACCGGACACCCACGACGGCCCTGTGCTCGTCGTCGCGGGCACCGCCGAACCCTCCACGCACGCGCAGATCGCGCGGCTGGAGCGGGCCGGGGCCCGCGTCGAGACGCTGGAACCCGCACAGCGCCGGGCCGAGGCGGAGGCCGCCCACGGAGTCGAAACGGCGCTGCGCGACGGGTGCGCCGTGCTGCGGGTGGCGCCCTGCCCGATGGCGCCCAGCCGGTCCGGGCGGGTGCTCGCGAGCCTGGCGAGCACGGCGGCCGCCGTGCTCGAACGGGATCCGCGCATCCGCGTGGTGCTCACCGGTGGCGCCACGGCACGCGCCGTGCTGACCCGGCTGGGAGCCGGCGCACTGCGCCTGCGGTGCCAGGTGCACCCCGGCGCCGTGCACCTCGGCACCGGCGACGGCCGCGAGATCGTGACCCGGCCCGGCAGCCACGGAGGACCCGACAGCCTCACCCTGCTCGCCCGCCACCTCGGCGCGGCGCTCGCCCCGCCACCACGAACCCCGGCCCCGACAGCCGCGCACCACTCGACGGAAGGTCAGTCATGAACAGTCTCCACACTCCCGCGACGCGTCCGGCCGGGGGGCACGCGCCCGTCGTGGCCGTCACCATGGGGGACGGAGCCGGTGTCGGACCCGAGGTGGTGGTCGGCGCCCTCGCCGACGCCACCACCACGCACCGGTGCCGCCCGGTGGTCATCGGCGACGCGGCCCGGTTGCGCCTCGCGGCGTCGATCCTGCGCCTGGACACGGAGATCCACCCGGTGACCTCGGTTGGCGAGGCGCGTTTCGCACCCGGCGTCGTCGACGTGATCGACCTGGCGCTGCTGCCGCCCGACCTGCCGTGGGGCACGGTGTCGGCGGTCGCGGGCGACGCCGCCTACCACTACGTTCGCGTGGCGTGTGAGCTCGCGGTGCGCGGTGACGTCCAGGCGATCTGCACGGCACCGCTCAACAAGGAGGCGCTGCACGCCGGCGGGCACGCCTTCCCCGGCCACACCGAACTGCTCGCGCACCTCACCGGCACCGACGAGGTGTCGATGATGCTGTCGTCGTCCCGGCTCAAGGTCATTCACGTGACCACCCACATCGGGCTCATCGACGCCGTGCGCCGGATCGAGCCCGGCCTGGTCGAACGCACCGTGCGGCGGGGCCACGCCGCCGTCGTCGCCTCCGGGGTGGCCGAGCCCGTCATCGGCGTCCTCGGCATCAACCCACACGCGGGCGAGAACGGCCTCTTCGGCTATGGCGAGGAAGAGGAGAAGATCGTTCCCGCGCTGCAGCGGCTGCGCGCCGACGGCATCGACGCGCGTGGCCCCCTGCCCGCCGACACGGCGTTCTTCCTCGCGGGCCGCGGGGACTACGACCTGATCGTGGCGATGTACCACGACCAGGGTCACGGCCCGGTCAAGGTCCTCGGCATCGACGCGGGGGTGAACATCACCGTGGGGCTGCCCGTCATCCGCACCTCGGTGGACCACGGAACCGCGTTCGACATCGCCGGAACGGGCAAGGCCGAGGCGGGTAGCATGATCGAGGCCCTGCGGCAGGCGGCCGAGCTGGCGCCCGCCCCGGGTGCGCGCCGACCAGGTCTCGAGGAGGTTCCCGGTGCGTCGTGACAACCACGCGCGACGTCAGGCCATTGTGGAGCTCGCCTCGACCAGCGGGCTGGCCAGTGTGGACGAGCTCTCCCAGCGGTTCGGGGTCACCGCGTCGACCATCCGCCGCGACCTGGCTCAGCTCGAGCAGTCCGGGCAGCTCGCCCGCACCTACGGCGGTGCGCGCGCGATCCTCGCCCACCCCGAGGCCGACCTCCGGCAGCGGCTCGGCGAGGCGCACGAGGCCAAGCGCGCTATCGGCCACTGGGCCGCCTCGCAGGTAAGGCCCGGCGAGACGATCCTCCTCGACGCCGGCACGACCACCGCCGCCGTGGCGCACGAACTGCGGGACCGCGAGGGCCTGACCGTGGTCACACCGGGAATGACCGTCCTCAACGAACTCGCCTCCGCGGACGGCGTCGAGGTCGAGTGCCTCGGCGGCACGCTGCGGCAGCTGAGTCAGGCCTTCCTCGGCCCGGCGACCGAGGCGGCGCTGGAACGCCGCACCTTCGACCGGGTCTTCCTCGGAGCCGACAGCGTCACCGCCGACCGCGGCATCTGCGAGGCCGACGTCCGCCAGACCCGGCTCAAGGAACTCATGACCCGGCAGGGCAAGCAGGTGTACCTGCTCGTGCATGCCGCCAAGATCGGCCGGGCGCCCTTTCACGCCTGGGCACCCATGCCCAGGCACTGGACGCTCGTCACGGATCAGAGCGTCGAGGAGGCCGCGCTCGAGCCGTTCCGCGCGCGCGGTGTCGACATCGCCGTCGTCGGCCAGCAGGGCGAGCGGGTTCAGTAAACTCCGCCAGTTCTTCAACGGATGTGGAATTTCCGCGCGGATCCGGGCAGTCGGGCTGTGAGCACCGACAACCGCCAGGCCCCCCCCGGGCCGCACAGCAGTTCAACAAGGCCGCGCGCAAGGCCGCCGGCCGCCGGTTCATGCCCCTCTGGGCGCTCGTGGAGTACCGCGGCCGCAAGTCCGGCAGGTCCTACACGACACCGATCGCCATCGTCGGCTTCACCCCGCGGAGCGGGTACATCGCGCTGCCGTGGGGCCGCGGCACCGACTGGGTCCGCAATCTCCAGGCCGCGGGCGAGGGGAAGCTGATGTGGAAGGAAAGACCTTTACCGTCTCCGAACCCGGGTTCGCTGACAAGCCGAGACCCTCGCCGCGGCGCCGGGACTGCGGCGCAGGATCGCCGGTCGCTGGTTGCCCGAGGACTGCCTGCGGCTGCGCTTGGCACCGAGCACCTGACCGGCCGGGTCCGCGCGGCCTCGCTTCCTCCCGCACGTGACCCGGCCCGGTGCGTGCCCCGTCAGGCGGCGGGGTAGTCGGTGACGGGTGCGCTGTCCCGCGTCCGGTCGAGGTTGTCCTGGAGCGCGGCCACCTTCGCCGTGGCGTAGGCGTGCGCGTCCGAGCCCAGCACCTGGCGCAGCGGCGTGGTGGTGCCGGCGGTGACGCGGGCGATGATCTGCTCGACGGCCCTCACCGGGTCCCCGGGCTGATTTCCCTGGAGCTCCAGGTGGTTGGCCACCATCTCGCGCAACGCCGGGTACGCGTCGACGGTGCTCTCGGGCAGCGCGAGGGAATCCCGGGTCAAAAACGACGTGCGGAAGTAGCCCGGCTCGACGAGCGTGACACCGACACCGAAGTCGGCGACCTCCCCGGCGAGCGCCTCCGTGAGCCCCTCGAGAGCGAACTTGCCGGCGCTGTAGAGGCCCCAGCCCGGCACCGCGGTCATGCCCAGGACCGACGAGACGTTGACGATGTGACCGCCGTTCTGCTTGCGCAGAACCGGAAGCACGGCGCGCAGCACGTTCCAGACGCCGAAGACCTGGACGTCGAACATCGCCCGCACGTCGCGGTCGGTGGTCTCCTCGACGGCCGCCAGAAAGCCGTAGCCCGCGTTGTTGACCACGACATCCAGTGAGCCGAAGCGGTCGGTGGTCTGCTCCACCGCTGCCGCGACGGCCTGCTCGTCGCCCAGGTCCAGCTCGAGCGCCAGCAGCCGCGACGTGTCCAGGTCGCCGAGCGCGGCGAGCAGGCGCTGCGCCGAACGGGTGGTCGCCGCGACGTTGTCCCCGCGCCGCAGCAGCTGGGTCACCAGTTCCAGTCCCAGCCCCCGGGAGGTGCCGGTGACCAGCCAAGTCGCGGGACGCTGTGTCGGGTAGTTCATCGTGATCTCGCTTCCTTGCCGCGTATCCGTGGTCGCCGCCGCGTGCCGGCGACGTCGAGGACCAGCCTGGCTCCTCGAACCGGGGCACGGGACGTCATCTCCGGCCCTGCGAGACCGCGCACTCGCGTGACGAGGACTGCCAGTCCTAGGTAAGGCGTGGCCGAACCGGCAACGCGGCACGCACAATGAGCGCATGCCGGACAAGAACACCGAGCTCGCCGACTTCCTGCGCCGCGCACGCAGCCAGTGCGACCCCGCCCGCGCCGGGCTGCCCGCCGATGGCCGCATCCGGCGGGTGCCCGGGCTGCGCCGCGAGGAGGTCGCGCTGCTCGCGGGCGTGTCGACCGACTACTACGCCCGCCTCGAACAGGGCAGGCGCATCATTCCCTCACCGGCCGTGGTGGACGCCATCGGCAGGGCCCTCGGCCTCGACGCCGCCGGGCGCGCCCACCTGGCCGCGCTGATCGGCTCGGGCTCCTCCCCCGGCACGCTGCGGGCCCGCCCCGTGCAGCGTGTCCGGCCCGGGCTCTACCAGCTGCTGGACGCGCTCGACGGCGAACCGGCCCTCGTCCTGGGCCGCCGCGCCGACGTGCTGGCCCAGAACCGCATGGCCAAGGCGCTGTTCACCGACTTCGAGCGCTTCCCGGCCACCGAACGCAACTACGCCCGATGGATGCTGCTCGACGACGAGTCGCGGTCTCTCTTCCTCGACTGGGAGACCCACGCGCGCGCCGCCGTCGAGAACCTGCGCCTGGAATCCGGCGCCGACCCCGACGACAGGGCCACCGCCGAACTGATCGCCGAGCTGCGCGAGCGCAGCCCGGAGTTCAGCACCTGGTGGGACGAACACCGCGTGTACCAGCGCACCCACGGCTCCAAGCGGTTGCGTCACCCCATCGTCGGTGACCTCACCGTCGAGTACGAGACCCTCACCCTGCCCGGCGACCCCGACACCACACTGTTCGTCTACACCACCGAGCCCGACTCGCCCTCCCGGCGGGCCATGAGCCTGCTCGCCAGCTGGTCACTGACCGTCAAGCCCGCCGACCACACCGGACAGCGGTAGGGCTCTCCGCCGGGCTCAGGCCCGGGCCGGGCGGGACACGGCGAACGCGAAGGCGGGAACGAGCAGGATCGCGGCCAGCACGCCGCAGGTCAGGGCGAACTTCATGATCTCCCTGCTCGTCTTCACCGATCGAACCTTGCCGATTGGGTACTCCAACTGGACTACCGGGGAGGTACCTGGCCGCCAGCGGGGCGGCAAATGGCCGCCGACGGGGATTCTCACTGACCGCCGGCAGGTGAAGTCGCGGCTGTGGGGAGTGCGAGAGCCAGTCAGCGCGCTCTTGGCAGTCGAATCGGGTCAGGAAGGCAAGGCTGATCGGCGAGTCGATTTCGGCGAACAGACCGACCGTGCCGGGGAGCACACGCTTGAGGTGCTCGCGCAGCTGGTTGGCGACGCCGACCCGGTGGGAGACGAGGTCCTTGCGGGCCCGGCAGGCGCGGCGCAACGCGAGTGTGGCCGGTGTGTCCGGGATCAGGGGGCGCAGCCGGGCGCGGTCGGTGCGCAGCGTATCGGCCAGCACGAAGGCGTCAAAGCGGTCGTCCTCGTTGCCGGCCGAGCCGTAGCGGCCGCGCAGGTTCTTGAGCTGGTTCGGGCTGATCACCACCACGGTGAGTCCGGCCTCCAGCAGCGTGTCCACCACCGGCCCGTCGGGTCGCTCGATCGCGACCTCGCCGACACCATGCTTGTTCAGCACGCCAAGCAGGGTGCGTATTCCGGCGGCGCTGTGCTCAATGACGCACCGGTGGACCTGGCGGCCCCGGGCATCGACGATCGCGAGCGCGTGGTCGTCGCGAGCCCAGTCGATACCGGACGTCGGATCGCCTGGTGGTTCCTCCGGCAGAACCGATGGGGCTGACTTCATGACAGCCTCCTCGCTGCTGATCCCAGTGGGGAGGCACCCAACTTTCGGTGCCGGGGCGTGACTGCCGCATCGCTCACTGTTCGGCGCTCGACGGCGCACAGCCCTGTCGACGGTCGGCACACCCCGGGAACCGCCAGGCCTCGCAGAACTCACGATGGACGTCCAGCGCGTCAAGCGAGCAGGGCAATGACCCGGCGGCACCTCGGGTGCATCAACGATCCGTCCAAGATCGCCGACCTAAGGATGGTGTACCAGTGAGCGGGAGAACCCCGCTATCCGCTCACGCCCGCTGACGGCCGGAAGAGGTAGTTGTGGGAATGCACGCACACGCGTTCCGCGGGGCGCCAGCCGCGCCGCCACGCGTACATCGTGTAGCCCCGGCAGGTCAGCCACTCCACGACCTCGTCGGGGGAATACCCGTACCGCTCTGTGTGCCGCGCCTCGATCTCGATGAGCATCGTGGGACGGCGGGTCTCGATGGTCCGCTGCCCACCGTGCAGCACGTACAGCTCCGCACCCTCGACGTCGATCTTGACGAAGTCGACCCGGCCCGGGCTGACGTCCGCCACGAATCCGTCCAGAGTGTCCGTGTCGACGAGCATGTCGATGTGGTACAGGTACTCGGCTGTGGAACCGAGGTTCTGAGTTTTCCAGTCGAGAAAGGCCCGGCTCGTGGCAGGTCCGTAGGGCCCGAACGGCACCCGGATCGCTCCCTGCCCCGGCTCGGCGCCGAGTGCCTTGGTGTGCTGGTGCACATTCGGCCGCCGCCGCGCGCCGAGCACACGGGACCACACCGGGTGCGAGAACGGCAGCGGTTCGATGCTGTGCACGGCGCCCTGTGGCCCGGCGAGGCACGAAAGCGCCTGGCTGTACACGCCGGCCGCGGAACCGACGTCGACACACACGTCGCCGGGTCTGACGAGTTCGCGCAGCGTGTGCAGCTCGGCGTCCAGGTAAGGCGTCCAGCGAGAGACCAGGTTCACCACTGCGCTGGTGAGAGACGGTCGGTCGAGGCGGATCACGGAGTTCTCCCAGCTGTCGTGGCGGGCGGTCACGCTCCCACGATGCCGACTCCGAGGCGGCCGTCACATCGGCCCGCAGGCCACATCGCGGGAGCCGCGACCCACCCGAGGGTGTACATCCGCGGGATAAGGGGCGCGCAGGACGGCGGGCCCGGGCACACGACCGGACACGGCCTAGCGGCGTGGTGTCACCAGGCCCGTCTCGTATGCGCTGATGACAAGGTGCACACGGTCGCGAGCGCCCAGCTTGGAGAACAACCGGGCCACGTGTGCCTTCGCTGTGGCCGCGCTGATCTGCAGTTGCTCGGCGATCTCGCTGTTCGACAGGCCGCGGCCGACGAGTGCGAGTACTTCCCGCTCCCTGGGAGTCAGCCCTTCGAGCGGCTGGGGTGCCGCCCCAGGTCGCCGCCCCGCGAATCCGGCGACCAGGCGGCGTGTGGCGTTCGGCGTGACGAGCGCGTCGTCCGCGGCGACCACCCGGATGGTGGAGAGGATGCTGTCGAGCAGCGTGTCCTTGTTGAGGAATCCGCTTGCCCCCGCCCGCAGTGCCGCGTACACGTACTCGTCCGCGTCGTAGGCGGTCAGCATCAGCACCCGCGGCGCGTCCGAGCCCTCGGTCACTCTCCGGGTGGCCTCGATGCCGTCCATGTCGGGCATCCGGATGTCCATCACGACCACGTCCGGCCGCGTTTCCTCGGCGAGCCGCACGGCCTCCGTACCGGTCCCGGCCTCACCCACCACGAGCATGTCCTCGGCGTCCCCGAGAACGGAACGCAGACCGGTGCGGATCAGCGCCTGGTCATCGGCGACGACGACCCGGATCACCGTCCCACCACCCGTGCCGCGACACCCTTCACGGCGGTGTCGGGAGAGTCGGCGGCGGACATGGTCCGATCCTAGCCAACCATGGCGAAGCAGCCAGGTGGCGGATGTCCACCCGGGGGCGTACATCCGCGGGTCACGGTCGGGGCGCGCAATGTGGCCGCCCGGCCGATGCCGCACCGCCCGGACATCGGCACTGTCGGCCGTGTGCCGAACGTGAGCGAGCTGGCCGTATCGCCCGCCGGGAGCCGGGACCTGCCGTGTCCGGTGCGGGCCGATCCCGTCGCGGTGCACGGCTTCCTGACCGCGGCGTGCGCCGCCGAACGGCAACGGCTGGTCGCCGAGCACCCGAGTGTGCTGGGGGCGCTGGACGGAGCACCCCCGGCCTTGCGGTACGCGGCGAACGACCTGCTGATGCACGCGGCCGGGCCCCCGTACCGAGATCGCGACGGACGGTACCTGTTGTTCGACCCGCGCGGCCGCGGCCGGATCGCGCGGGTGTTCGGGGACCTGGCCGCGGCCGACCGGATCACCGTGCTCGTGCCGGGGGCGGGCAACCGGGTGGTCAACTTCTGGAACGGCGTGGGCGGCGAGGGCTACCGGTCGCCTTCGGCACAGGCAGCGGTCCTGTACGAGGCGGCGTGCCGGAGGGCCGGAAACCCCGGCCGACTGGCCGTCATCGCATGGCTCGGCTACGACACACCGAACGGGAACGACCTCGCCGTGGCGCGCCAGGAACGCGCTCAAGCGGGCGCGCTGGCGTTGCGGCGCTTCCTGGCGGGCCTGGTGGTCGTCTGTCCACGGGCGAGCATAGCGCTCTTCGGACACAGTTACGGCTCGACGGTCATCGGTCTGGCGGCTTCCGGTCTACCGGCACGGGTGAGCGACGTCGCGGTCTTCGGCAGCCCGGGAATGGGCGTGGACAACGCCGCCCAGCTCGGCATCGACGCGCGGTTGTGGGCCGGACAGTCCACCCGCGACTGGATCCGCTGGGTGCCGCGGTCCCGGCTGTTCGGGTTCGGCCACGGGACGAAGCCCGCCGACCCGCGTTTCGGTGCCCGCGTCTTCCCGACATCCGACGTGGCCGATCACGACCACTACCTCAGCCCGGGCACGGACTCGCTCTCCAGCCTGGCGCGCATCGCCGCCGGCCGACCGTAGCCCCGCGCGCAGGTGGATGGCCGAATCCTCGCGGCCTTGCCTCGGGCGTGCGCGTCTGGTCGGCACAGCGCATCCGGGAGCGACTTTCCCCACCGTTCAATCTCCTTCTGTGGCCGCGACAGCGCGAGCATTCTGGTGCCCTGTCGGGAAGTTCGGCACTGGGGAGCGGAATGGACCGCGTCGATATCGGCCACACCGGCTTCAGCACCCGGTACCTGCCGGAGCGGCTTCGGTTGGACACCGCGGAACGGGCGAGCCGCATGCGCGATCCCGGCTTCGGCCGGGTACTCACCGAACACATGGTGACGATGCGCTGGTCGGCCCAGCGTGGATGGCACGACGGACAGCTCACGCCCTTTCAGGACATTCGGCTCGATCCCGCGACCGTCGGCCTACACTACGGGCAGATCGTCTTCGAGGGCCTCAAGGGGCGTACTCACAGCCCAACGGCGGCGTCGCGGTGTTCCGGCCGGACACGGCGGCACGCCGGATGCGGCTCTGCTGCCCGGCATCCTGCTCATCACGATCGCATCGGGCGTCGCCTACACCGCTCTCCGGCTCTTCACCGACATGAGCAGCGGGATCTTCGAACGGTTCCACTCCATGCCGATCGCACGGTCGAGCGTGCTGTGGGCGCACGTGCTGACCTCGCCGGTCGCCAACCTGATCTCGCTGGTGCTCGTCGTGTGCGTCGCCCTCCTCATGGGCTTCCGCTCAGGCGCCGACCTGCTGGCCTGGCTCGCGGCCGCTGGAATCCTCCTCCTGTTCACCCTGGCGTTGACGTGGATCGCGATGCTCGCCGGTCTCTCCGCGAAGTCGGCCGAAGGCGGGGGTGCGTTCGCCTACCCGCTCATCTTCCTGCCGTTCCTCAGCTCGGCGTTCGTACCAACGAACACCATGCCCACATCCGTTCGCTGGTTCGCCGAGAACCAGCCGGTAACCTCCATTGTCAACACCCTCCGCGCCCTGTTCACACAGCAACCGGTCGGCACCGGCATCTGGATCGCTCTCGCCTGGTGCGTCGGCATCCTCATCATCGCCTACCTCGTCGCCACAGCCGCCTACCGCCACAGAATCTCCTAGCCGAGGGTCCAGCGGACGCGTCGGTGCCGCTGAGTGACACAGCTTCTTCACGTCGCTGGAGTGGAATGGCGCAACCAGAAGCGACGGCCGCCAATGCCGCCATGGAGTCGTTCTTTTCGTTGCTGCAAAGAATGTTCTCGATACCCGGCGTTGGCGCACCCGGGAAGAACTCCGGTTGGCGATCGTGTCCTGGATCGAGACGAAATACCACCGCGAACGCCGGCAACGAAGGCTGGGCAAACTCACCCCGGTCGAGTTTGAGACCATCTACACGACCGCAGCAGCGGCCTGAAAACAGTCAGCTCCACTGTCAACCGAAGCCTGGGCAGACCCTCAGTCAGCACCGACAGCCAGCATTTGCCGCCTTCGGCGCCGTCGCCGGCCCAGATGCCGGTGGTCAATCCGCGAGCCGTCAACGACAACACGATCTCATCGATCCCGGAGAGTCGTCGCTGCCGCTTCTTCACCAACTGCGGCTCGAAACTCCCGTCCCGATCGCGCCGGACGTCGATCTCCACCGGTCCGATCTCGGTGTGCACCGTCTTCGACCGCGTGCCGCTACGCGAGTTCCCGCTATGGTGCCCGGCCCGAGCGTGGGGTTCGTACCCGACGTGCTCGCTCATCTCCGCCTCCAGCGCGGTCTCATGCACCTGCTTCGTCAGCCCGGTCAACACCCCATCCGGACCGGCCAACTCCACGCCCCCGCTACGGGCGGACTCCACACGTTGCTGCGCCCACTGCCGCTGATCAACCTGAGCCGACATCGGCCCCATCGTCTCGTCCACGGCTGGCCCCTTCCCCGAGCCAAACACAGCGTGTCGGACCAGTTACACCGTGTCTCTGACAGACCCTCGCCGCCGCTGTGCTTCCACCAGGGTGGTCGCCGTGCGGTTACCTTTGCGCCTTCGGGCCCGTCATCTCCATGACGGAGTTCGCGCTGGGAAGGTAACGACATGACCGGATCGGGATCGGGTATGCACGAAACGCTGGCGGGAGCGTTCGAACAGCAGCGCGGGCGCCTGGTGGCGGTCGCCTACCGGATGCTCGGGTCGCGCGCGGACGCCGAGGACGCGGTGCAGGAGGCGTGGATCCGATTGGCGCGGCATGACGTGGCCGCGATCGACAACCTGGCCGGCTGGCTGACCACCGTGGTGGGCCGGGTCTGCATCGACGTGCTGCGCTCCCGCAAGGCCCGGCCCGAGCTGTCGTATGAAGACCGGCTGCCCGAGCTGGTGGTGGCCGTGGAGGGTGGGGCGGCACCCGAGGACGACGCGATGCTCGCCGACTCGGTCGGTATGGCACTGCTGGTGGTCCTCGAGACCCTCACGCCCATCGAACGGCTGGCGTTCGTGCTGCATGACATGTTCGCCGTGCCGTTCGCCGAGATCGGCGAGATCATCGACCGGTCCGCCAGTGCGTCCAAGATGCTCGCCAGCCGGGCCCGCCGGAAAGTGCGGGACGCGTCGCTGCCGCCCCAGCAGCGGCGGCGCCAGCGCGCCGTGGTCGACGCCTTTCTCGCCGCGGCGCGCGAGGGGGACTTCGAAGGGCTCATGCGGCTGCTCGATCCGAACGTGACCTGGCGAACGCTGCACCCGCAGGGCGCGCTGACCACGGTCGGGGCCGCCGAGGTGGCCGAGGCGGTCGTGCGCGGTATGAAGGCGATGACCTCGTCGCGGGCGGTCATGGTCAACGGCGAGCCCGGTTTCGTGGCCTGGGGTGCGAACGGCAAGGTGCTCGGCGTGGCGGCGTGCACCGTGGTCAACGGCCAAATCGTCGAACTGTTGACCGTGAGCGACCGCAAGCGCCTCGACGCCATGGACCTGCCCGCCAGACCCGAGTAGCGCACATCGCTCACCGGAGTTGTTACCTCTTGCCGGCGTGCCTCGTCGTAGTGGTGCAAGCATCCGAAGACGAAGGAGACCGAAGATGGAGAACCGGATCAACCCCATGGCCAACGAGCTCGGGGCCAAGGTCGCGAAGTACATCATCTCGGCCGGCAAGATCGTCACCGACTCCGCGCTGCCGAACACCGTGCGGGAGCTGGTGAACATCCGCGCCAGCCAGATCAACGGCTGCGGCGGCTGCCTCGACATGCACACCAAGGACCTCGCGGCCGCCGGTGAGAGCACGGTGCGGATCAACCTGGTCGGGGCGTGGCGGGAGACGACGGTCTACACCGAGGCCGAGCGGGCGGCGCTCGAACTCACCGAGCAAGGCACCCGCCTCGCCGACACCAGCGGCGTCACCGACCAGGCGTGGGCCAACGCAGCCAAGCACTTCGACGAAGGCCAGCTCATGGCCCTGGTCGCGCAGATCTGCCTGATCAACGCCTTCAACCGGCTGAACGTGATCACCCGCACGCCCGGCGGCGACTATCAGCCCGGGCAGTACGCCTGACACGGGCATCCGCTCCCAAGCCGCGGGCGGGCCAAGGACCTGGGTCCGCCCGCGCCCGCCACCCCCCCCCCAGACAAACTGCCCAGGAGAAAACTCATGAACATCGCACTGTGGATCACCACCGGCCTCATGGCCGCGGTCTACCTGCTTTCCGGCTTCGGGAAACTGTTCGTCCCAAGGGAGAAGATGGCCGCGATGGGCCACGCCTCGCGCTGGGTCCTCGACTTCCAGCCCGCCACCCTCAGAACCATCGGGACACTCGAGATCCTCGGCGCGGTCGGGCTGATCCTGCCCGCCCTGCTCGACATCGCGCCGATCCTGGTACCACTGGCGGCCAGTGGCCTGGCGCTGATCATGACCGGTGCCGTGATCATGAGGATCCGCCGCGGCGAGACCAAAGCCGCACTGGTCGACGGGCTCTACCTCGCGCTGACCGCCTTCGTGGCGATCGGCCGCTTCGCATTGGAACCCTTCACCGGCTAACCAGCACAACGCCGGGTCGAGGCGCGAGACTGCACCCCGCGCCGATCGCAGCCACCACCCGCATCCACACCACCTCCCGCCCCGCCGGAGGAAGCCTTGACATGTCCGTCAGCCACGCCAACCCCACGCATGAGACACCGTTTAGTGATGGATCAGATCAAGATGACCGTGGGTGGGGCGACGGGCCTGCGCCAAAGGAAGGTTGGGCCGATTCGGGATCGGGCTCAGGTCCGCATCGTTCAGCCAGGCACGGTCGATCATCGTGGAGCCGAGACGCTGGGCGGCCGACCGCAGGGCCGACGGTGGCTCGTCGACAACAGCCGACTGGACTTCCACGTCCACACACACGGCTCGGGTTGTCCTTCATCGACACCATCGGCGCCATCGGCGATCCACCACGCGCCAGATCGCCGTCGATCTGATCAACCATGCCACCGCGGCACAAGACGGATACGCCGCCCGCGACGTACTCGCCCACAACAGACTCCCAGCCGCGCAGACCTGGCGGGCTCGGCTACCCTGCCACCCGCCGTACGACCGCGTGATCGCCACCGTCTCACCGTGGGAGATCCCCGTCGCGTGGTGGTAGCAGCGTGTTCCTGGAGGACGCCTGGTCGCTCCACTGCGCTTCCCGGTCACGTCAGCGTGCTGAGCTCTGCCGAGTGGAAGTTGGTCGCCCGGCACCTGTCGAGTGCCGCAGGTGAATGGCGTCCTTGTACCGGGGAGAGTATGTCCGCGTTCCTGACTGATGGAGGTTCTCGTGCGGTACATGGTGTTGCTCTACAACTGTGACTGGTCGCCGGAAGGCAGCGCGGAGTACGCCGCCAAGCGGGACGCCGTGCTGGATTATGTCGCGATGTTGCGCGAGCGAGGTGTCTTCCGGGGGGCTGACCCACTTCAGGGCGCGCACGCCGCGACGACGGTCAGGGTGCGGGACGGTGAGCGACTAGTGACCGATGGTCCGTTTGCCGAGAGCCATGAGTGGTTGGCCGGCTACTTCCTGCTCGAGTGCCGTGACCTCGACGAGGCCCTGGAGCTGGCGGCAGCGTGCCCGATGGCGTCCGACGCCGGGGTGGAGGTCCGCCCCGTCCGAGCGGTGCCCGGGTGGTACGACCCGGCCGACCGCCTTCGGGAGGTGCTTGCTGAGTGACCCCTCGGCGAGCGCACGGTGGCGTCGCCGACGGCGATGGTCCTGAGCGCGGATCCGGGCCGGCCGATCGCTACGCGCGTGCTGCCGCCGCACTGCATCAGACGTTCTCCGCGCATCGTGCCCGGCTGCTCGCGGGATTGGTCCACCGCTTCAACGACTTCGAGGTCGCCGAGGACGCGTTGGCCGACGCACTCGAGGCAGCGATGCGTCACTGGCCCAAGGACGGGACTCCAGACGACCCCGTGGCGTGGCTGCTGACCGTCGCCCGTCGTCGCGGCCTCGATCGCCTGCGTCGGGTCGAGGCCAAGCAAGAAAGGGCGCGTCAGAGTCTGGCAGATGCCGCCACGACGGCACGCGAGCTCAACCCCGCCGGTGTCGGCGACGTCGAGTGGCAGTCGGGGCTGACAGCTCTCGGCGATGAACGTCTGGCGTTGGTGTTCACCTGCTGTCACCCGGCGTTGAGCCTGTCCGCAAGGGTTGCGCTGACGCTGCAGGCGGTGTGCGGTCTGACCGCCGCCGACGTGGGCCGCGTGTTCCTGATGTCGGAAGCGGCGATGGCGCAGCGCCTGGTGAGGGCGAAAAGAAGGGTTCGTGACACCGGCATCACCTTCGCGGTGCCATCCGAGGCGGCCCTGCCCGAACGGTTGAACTCGGTGCTGGCTGTTATCTACACGATGTTCACCAACGGCTATGTGCGAGGTGGCCGCGACGACCAACTCGTCCAGCCGGCCTTGTGTGCCGAAGCCGTTCGTGTCGCCAAGCTGCTGGCGGTGTTGATGCCGGACGAACCCGAGGTCCTCGGCCTGGCTGCCCTGCTCCTGCTTCAACATTCCCGACGAGCGACCCGCACCAGCCCGGACGGGGACTTGGTCACCCTGGAGCATCAAGACCGCACTCAATGGGATCGCGACGACATCGAGGAAGGACTACGCCTGCTCAGGGCAGCCGCCCGTCGAACACAGCCAGGCACCTACCAGATCCAGGCCGCCATAGCCGCTGAGCACGCGCGGGCCCCCTCCGCTGAGGCCACCGACTGGGTGGTCATCGCCGAGCTTTATGCCGGTCTGGAGGAACTTGATCCGTCGCCGGTGGTGGCGCTCAACCGTGCTGTCGCGCTCGCCATGGCGACCACGCCCCAGGCCGGCTTGGAGCTGCTCGCCAGGATCACAGGCTTGGAGCGTTATCACCCCTATCACGTCGCCCGCGCCGAGCTGCTGCACCGCACTGGCGACACCGTCAGCGCCCGCGATGCCTTCGTCCGCGCGCTTAACCTGGTCACGAACGCGGTCGAGGAGCGGCACCTGCAATCCAGGCTTGCCGCCCTCGACTAGCTCGAATGGCGCTTCCAGCCACGGTTGATAGACGACACGACGGTCGTACAGGCGCGCGCCCGGCGACTGAATACTTCGTCCTCCGTGTCGAGTTCCGCGATCGGTTGGCGTCCTTGCTGCGAACGCGGGTTGGAGCGAAGCTCCCCGACTGCGCTGTCGGCGCCAGGGCCCGCATCTCACACCGATGGAAAGGGAGATTTGTTATGACGACTCAATTGGTTTGGTTCGAGTTGCCCACACCGGACACCAACCGTGCCCGCGAGTTTTACGGAGCCTTGTTCGGCTGGAAGTTCAGCGACTTTGGCGGTATGGACTATCAGATGGTTGATGGCGCCCAGCCCGGGGGCGCAGTGTCCGCTGGCGAGGGCAAACACCCAGTTGTCTACTTCTCCACCGACGACATCGAAGCTTCGGTAACCAAGGTCAAGGAACTCGGCGGCACCGCCGGCGACGTGCAGGAAATCCCTGGTGTTGGCCGTATGGCTCATTGTCAGGACGACCAGGGCACGACTGTCGGCCTCTACCAGCCGGCGCAAGCGTGAGAAGCGTGACCAAACAGACAAGGAGGTACGTCACATGGCGAACCACATCGAGCTCGTTGCGCGCACCCTTGCCGAGCGCCGTTCCGCGGCGCAGGAGCGCGTGCAGGCCGGCAGCCAGTTCTGGCTCGCGTCGGGCAGCAGTCAGGGGCCACATCTCATCCCCGTCGCATACGTCTGGGACTCGGGCGAGTTCGTCACGGCCACTTTCGAGAGAAGCCGCACCGTCAGCAACCTTAAGCGAACAAGCCACGCCCGGATCGCGCTCGGTGACACGACGGATGTCGTGATGGTCGACGCTCGCGCCCGGTTCGTCCCGGTTCCCGCGATTGATCCGGACCTCGCTGATCGATACGCTGAGGTCTCCCATGATCCGCGCAGTATGCCCGGGTTCGTCTATATCCGCCTAACGCCAGAACGGATCCAGGTTTGGAATGGATTCCACGAATTCTCCGGACGAACAGTCATGCAGAATTCCCGGTGGCTCACCGCTCCCGTCGACTAGGAACTGTTTAGGAACGGGCCCTGGTGTCTGGGTATAGCGAGGTCTCCGGTAGATGGATCAACGACCAAGAAGATCAGCATCTATCCGGAGACCTCGGTGGGAAGCGTATCGGTGGGCGCGCGCAACGACTCGACGGGCCGGCAGTGGCAGGGGGGTCTGCCCAGGCTTGGTTGACAGTGGGGCTGACTGTGTTCTCCCCGGGACTCCACCGTCGCACTGGGCGAGACCGCCCACGAGCCCTCACCGGCAGCGGCCTCACCGCCTGCGTACTCGAGTGGCACGTCCAGGATGTGGCAAGCCGAGCCAGGCCCGTACGCTGTCAACGCCGGTCGAATCGTGGTTCTGGCACGGTTTCCGTGATTCGCTAGTGTGGTACGGCGGGCGTGACGGCCGGCCGGCTCCGGCAGCTGCTCGGCAAACGTGGTCTTCACGCAAGCAGAGTCGTCGCAGAACAGGCGGCGGACCCGCAGTCGGATCAGCACCGCACGACCGGACGAGGCGGTGTCGGACAGGTGTCGCACATACCGGCTGTGCACCCGGCCAGACACCGCTCCGCAGCCCGTGCAGGCGGCTGTGGGAGCGACGGTTTCGGCGACGTTCTGCGGTACCTGCCCCACAACCGATACTGCCTCCACCCGCACCGACGCCAGATGCGGCCACAGAACCCGAACGAGATCAAGAACAACGCACTCGCAACACGATCAACCACCCCGGAGCGAGCCAGAAACCGGGCCATCACGGAAACCGTGCCAGAACCAGTATTCAGCCGGAACCGACAGACGCCTCACTCGTGGCACCAGTGGCGTCGTCCCGGTTGGGACCGTCTCCTCCGTCTGCGGTGGCGGTGGACGAGCTCGAGCTCGCCCGCCACGAGCTTCCCGCAGCCGCAACCAGCGTGCGCGGAGCTCTCGGTCGGTGGCCCTCCGGTGGTGCCGAACGCGGACGGGGCGGCCGCGACGGCTTGGCCGACATCCTCGAGCATGCCGTCCGCGACCTGCCGATCACCTCCTCGGTGGCGGGTCGATGTTGTCGAAGCGCCCGGCGGACGGGGAGCCGGACAGGTCCCCGCCGCTCGGTTCGCACCGATGGGCGTCAGGCGGCGAAACCGCCATCGATGTTCAGGCTGGAGCCGGTGATGTAGTCGGCGTCGGGCCCGGCGAGGTAGGACACGAAGGCGCCGATCTCGGCTGCGGTGCCGTAGCGTTCGGTCGCCATGACGCCGAGCATCGCTGGCGCGACGGGCCCGTCGGCGGGGTTGGCATCGGTGTCGATCGGTCCGGGCTGGATGTTGTTGATGGTGATCCCGCGCGGTGCCAGTTCACGCGCGAGGCCGCGGGTCAGGCTCGCCAGCGCACCTTTGGTCAGCGCGTAGATCGACTGGTCGGGGAATGGCGTGCGGTCGGCGTTGATGCTGCCGATGTTGATGATCCGCCCACCCTCGGCCAGGTGGGGCAGGGACTCGCGGATCGCGACGATGGCGGAGCGCACATTGACCGTCAGCATCGCGTCGATCTGGTCCATCCGCAGGTCGGTGATCGGGGCGAAGAAGCCTACGGCGGCGTTGTTCACGAGGATGTCCAGGCCACCGAACCGATCGACAGACTGTGTGACCGCGGTGGCGACGTCCTCCTCGTGCATGCTGTCGGCACAGATCGGGTGTGCAGTGCCTCCCGCCGCGACGGCCGCGGCCGCTACCGCGTCCGCGCGCGCGGCCGACCGGGCGTAGGTGAACGCGACCGTCGCGCCGTCGGCTGCCAGGCGAGCGACGATGCCCGCGCCCACGCCCCGGGAACCCCCGGTCACCAGCGCGGTCTTGCCCTCAAGCGGTCGTGTCGGCATGGGTGTTCCCTCTCGGTGATGTGGTGCTGGGCCAGGTACCTGTGATCAGGGGCGTGCGTGGGCTACGAACCGGGCGTTGCGCAGGTTGCGGGCCAGCTCGGCGCGGTTCTGGTGGGCGTGGCGGTTCCAGGCGGGTTGGCCTGGCGTGGTGCGCCAGGACTCCCGCAGCGGACTGTTGTCCACGGTGTCGAAGCCGAACTGGTCGTAGAGCCGGGTCACGAGGGCGACGGCATCGGGGAAGTCGCTCGAGACCGACAGCGCCAACCGGTCGGGGTCACCGGCCGGCCGCCCGGCGGTGAGCAAGACCGGCGCCTGGATGTGCGTGAAGGCCTTGGCGATCCTGGATGTCGGTAGTTGCTCCTGGCGCAGCTCGTGCTCGGTCTTCTCACCCGAATCGATGGCCGGTCTATGGCCGTCGCGCCACACCATGTAGTTGTTCGTGTCCAGTACGACCTTCCCGGCCAGTTCCTCGACCGGCAGCCGGTCCGCCCCGGTGAGGGGCATCGCCAGCACCGCGAAGTCGCCTGCGGCCGCCGCGGCCGCCACGCAGGCGGCGGACGCGCCCGGACCGAGCTGGGTGACGAGGTGCGCCAGGGTCTCGGGCCCCCGCGAGTTGGCCAGGACAACGACGTACCCGTTCGCCAGCGCCGCCCGCGCGATCTGGCTCCCGACCTCGCCGGCACCGATGATCCCGATCGTGGTCACGGTCTCTCCCCTCCCGCCGAATTTTGTACCGTTCGGTAGCCAACCTAACATCTTTTGTACCGATCGGTTGGTGAAGTGCTTCACAATTTGTACCGAGCGGTAGGATGGCGCGGTGAACACAGACAAGCCGAGTACGGGCCGGCCTCGCGGCTTCGACGAGGAGACGATCCTCGACCGCGCCGTCGAAGTCTTCTGGCGGCACGGCTACGAAGGGACGTCGATGAGCCACCTCACCGACGCCATGGGCATCAACCGGCCCAGCCTGTACGCCACGTTCGGCAGCAAGAAGCAGCTGTTCCAACGCGCCTTCGACCGCTACCTCGAGACCAAAGTGGCCTACCTCGGCGACGCCTTCGAGCAGCCGACCGCATACGCCGTCATCGAGAGCTTCCTGCGCAGCAACGTCGACGCCCTGACTGCCGGCGATCACCCCCGCGGATGCCTCTCCATCCAGGGCGGCTTGGCCTGCTCGCCGGAGAACGCTGGCATCTCCGAGCTCCTCGCCGCAGGCCGGGCCACTACGGAGGACGCACTCGCAGAGCGGCTGTCGCGAGCAGTGCAGGACGGTGATCTTCCGAACGAGGTCGACACCCGGGCACTGGCGCGATTCGTCATGGTGCTCAGCGAGGGGTTCGCGGTTCACGCCGCGGCCGGTGCCGAGCGCGACGATCTCCAAGCCTCGGTCGATGTCGCGCTGCGGTCCGTCACGGCGCTCTGCTCGTGACCGATCCCTGAAGGAGACAAACCCGCCCGCAGCCGCACGCCGTGCCAGCCACGCGGTACGGGGGCGACACGGGCACGGCGTGCCCGAACTCGCCCGCACCGCCGGACCGGCCGTTCATAGGTTGTCGGTCATGCACTGGTCGTGGTTGACATCCGCGCGCTGTCACCACAGCCGACGATGGACCCGCGGAGGCGGCCAGTATTCGGCGGCGCGGCGTTGGCGCCGCTGCCTGCCCTGTCCGACAGGCAGAACGACTCGCACGGTTTCCTCCCGGGGCTGGACGTTGGTCGGCACCCGGACCCGCTCGCACTGACCTGGACCAGCTGGCGGCCAAGCGGGACGCCACCGACCGCATCGTCGGCACCAGTACCTCCGAGGACCCGCCTTCGATGGCAAGCAGCTGTGGGCCTTGACCACGGCGACGGGTGTGATGCGGGCGCTCGGGACGGGAGGTCCATGCCGCAGCGGGTGCCGCAGCGGCTGTCAGGGATCGATGAGATCGTGCTGTCGTTGACCGCCCGCGGCTCGACCACCGGTGAGCTCGCCGCGCGCTTGGCCGAGTTCTCCGGCGCGACGGTGTCCCAGGATGCGCCCTCGCGCATCACCGACAAGGTCGTGCCCCGCTGATGCCACCGACCGGTGGACGCGGGTTGACGGTGCCGCTGTCTCATCAGGCCGCTGGGACTGCGGTCGCTGAATCCGTGAGCTGACCCGGGCAGATGTGATGACGGCCTTCGGTGACGGCCAGCCGGGCACGTCTCATGTCACCTTGATGACGACCTTGCCCGAAGCGTGACCGTTCTCGACGGTGGCGAGAGCGGCCGGAGCTTCGGAGAGCGGATGGACCGCGGTGATCACGGGCGCGAGGACTCCGTCGAGGGCCAGCCGGGCGGACCGCTCCAGGTTCTCGCGGTCGAGACGGCGCTCGACGACACGCCCACCGAGATCGGGCACGGACGGATCACCCACGGCGATGACGTTGCGGGGAGCCCGGGCCAGTGGAGCGACCGTCCGCAGCGAGGTGCCGCCGACCAGGTCGACGATCCCGTCGAAGCCGCCCGGAACCAGCTCCCGTGCCGCGGCGACGACGTCCCCGGCGGTGTAGTCGATGAACCGCACCCCGATGGTCTCGGCATGTTCGCGCTTGGCGGTACTCCCGGTGCCGATCACACGCAACTCGCGCTCGACGGCCAGCCGGGCGACGGCGAGACCGACCCCGCCCCCGACCCCGTTGACCAGGACCGTGGCACCGGCCGGGAGGCCGAGTTGGTCGAGGGCGTCCACCGCGGTCGTCCCGGCCACTGGCAGCGTTGCCGCCACGGTCGCGGACAGGCCCGCCGGGATGCGCGCGGTGTTCGGCGCGGACAGCACCGTCGTCTCGGCGTAGGTGCCGCCACCGGTGAGCGCGAAACCGAAGACCGCGTCACCCACCTCGAGCCCGACGACGTCCTCGCCCCGGGCGAGAACCGTTCCCGCCGCCTCCATGCCCAGCACGCGGGGAAACGGACGCCCGCCGTCGAGCCCGGAGACCAGGCCAGAGCGCAGAAGGTGGTCGAGGGGATTCACGCCGGCGACGTCGACCCGGATCAGCACCTCGCCGCGGCCGGGGGCGAGATCGGGACGATCGAAGAACTCCTGCACCTCGGGCCCGCCATACCTGCCGAAACCCCACGCCTGCCCCATCTTGTGCCGCCTCCCGTGTGACCGACCCCGGTGCTTCCGGGCTCTGCAGCCATCCTCACCTCTCACATCGATGTCAGAGGCAACCGGCTGCGGCGCAGGTCACAGCATCAGGTCGACCGTGCCACCGGTTCCGGAGCCGTGGACAGCTCCGCCCGGTGCCGGCTGTTACCCCTGATCAGCTCGTCGAGCGCATCCCGGGTCTCGATCAGGCGCGCGATGTCGGCGTCGATCCGGTCGCGCTCGCGCGTCATCGTCGCGAACGCCAGCTCGACCACGCCAGGGTCACTGGGGGTCTCCACACACGGCAGGACGGTCGCGATCACCCGGCTGGACATGCCCGCGTCGAACAGCCGACGGATGAGCGACACGCGCTGGACCTCGGCGTCGGAATAGTGACGCTGCCCAGCGCCGGAGCGGGAGCTGGTCAGCAGGCCCTGCTCTTCGTAGTACCGCAGTGAGCGCGGACTCACGCCCGTGCGCTTGGACAGCTCGCCGATCCGCATTTTGAAAGCCTACGCCCGAATGCTCCACGTCCAGACCGCCGGCAAGTCATGGACGCTCGCGGATCCCGCCACGGCGGCAGGGATGCGTGAAGATGCGTCGTGATACCCAGTCTGGTCGCCATTTTCTTGTAACGGTTCGAAACGGCATCCGGCGGATACGACTTGTCGAGTTCTCCCCTCATACCGACGAAAACGTACGAGTCCTCGCTCCAGGCCACGCCCAGCTCCGCGTACATCGCCTGGCAGCGCCTCTTGTGCTCGCGCAGCAACACGGTCGTTTCCGTGTCGAGCGCGATGCGGCGCATCTGGTGGGTCTTCGTGTCCTTCTCCCTGTCTACGCCGCGCAGCGTCGTGTAGCTGCTGCGCACCTCGACAATGCCTTCGTCCAGATCGACCCGCGACCAGCGCAGCGCGCACACCTCTCCTCGGCGCATTCCGGTCGTCATCACGAGCCACACCAGCGTGCCCCACGCCTCATCCAGCTCGAACGCCTTCTCGACCAGCTTCGCCGCCTGCGCGGGTGACGGCGGATCGGGCTGCGGAGGTGCCTGCCGTGGCCGCTGCGCGACCTTCGCCGGGTTCGAGCTGTTCCAGTCCCAGCGCATCGCAGCGCCCAGCACACCGCTGATGATCGAGTTGAACCCGGTGCACCGACGACTGTGCCATCGGCTTGCACTCGTGCGGCTTGCACTTCGCCTTCTCGCAGTCGTGCTCGCCCTCGGCCCTGTGCTCGATAAACGGCGAGCCATCGCAGCGCGCGGCAGCCGCGCAGTTCGCCGTACAGCGTTTCGAGATTACGCGCGCTGAGCTTGCTCACCGGAACATCGCCAAGTGCGGGCCGGATCGTGCGGTCGATAACGTGGCGTCCATGGACAGAACCATGGACAAGTGATCTTGAATGGGCGGCCGACGAGATGCTTCGCCTGGTGAGAGGTAGTGGGCCGGGCGGGGCTCGAACCCGCGGCCAAGGGATTATGAGCCGTGTCGATCTTGACCGGCTCGCATATGCCCTGATCAGGGCCGATTCCGCTAGGGAGAGGGCAGGCGCCGCCTGCTGTCCCGTGACTGTCCCGCAGTCCCGAAACCCGCTCCCCTCCCCCACCCCGACAAGAAGCCTCGAACGCGGCCGGTGATGCCGTGTCAAGGGTCGTAGATCGCGCAGCGACGCGCCAGCGCCCTTGACGCGGTGTCACCGGCCGTTGTCACGATTCGGCGTCGGGGTGGAGCCATCGATAACGCGATGCTCACGGTGAGCGACGACGGAGGGTACATAGCTGAGCAAGGAGGCTGGCTCATGTTCCTCCTGGATTGGCGCGCCGCCGCCGAGCGGCGCTACCGGCCCACCACGCGGGCCGCGCCGCCCGGCCGGTGGGCGGAGCGGAGCGGCAGCCCGCCGTGCCGGGATGGATGCCGCCACGTACGCGACGGGACGGGCCGGGCGCGCCGCCGACGGCGGCGCGCCTTGATCCCATAGAGGCAAATTCGGCAACTGCAGCGCCACATCACACGAAAGCGGTGCACGCATATCGCACCTGCACCTCTCACTTTACGAGTGGATCTTTGATATGCGTAGCGCAATGAAACGAAGACGACAACGCCCGGAAGGTCGCACCATGTCGAATCTAGACAAGGGAACTTGGCTCGTAACACAACTCGATCAAATAATTGCAACCTTCCACTTGCCACTCGTGGAACCCTTGGGTTTGCCCGCCGGTCAGCCAATAGAGTCATATATAAATCTAAACAGTGACATGGTGCGTATCCTGGAAGAGGCACCATACGAACTAGCATATCAATCACTCGACAACAATCGGGGCCAAGTCATCCTGCAAAGCGAGAAGGCGCGCAAAAAACTTCGACGAAAAAAACGTAGGCAGGTCTGGTTTAACAAGAAGTCTTTATCTAGCTCTCTTTTGGTCCACCACGTAACAGCTGACCCAGTCTCCCGCTCAGGAATCGATACCGCAGCAGTTGTGGCAGAAATTGCATCAGGTGAACGGTTTCATGTTGATGCAGACACAAGATTTACAACCGGCAATTCTCTACCGGACCACATCCAGGAACGAATTCGCGAGGCAGCAGAATCGGGCATTGGAGAGGTAACAGTTATCGAAGCGGCCGTACCACTCAGATTGATCGGCGAAGTATCAACTATCGAGGAATTAATTAGCGATGACGCATATCTCGAAGGAAATGCAGATACAGATCTAAACATCGAACTATGGCCATTAGTCGAGTATGATCCAGATACGTTGAAGCGGAGACTATATTCCGCACTTGAAGTCGCCTTAAAAGACGTCAGAAACGTGCAGAAGTCCTACTATGCTATAACTAGACACCCAATCACTTTAGTGAACAAGGAACGCCTTCCTCACGGCTTGCCAATCACGCTACGACAACTTCGAGACGTGGGAGTTCCAGACAGAACGCGACAAGTTGTCATGGAGGTCAATCGAAATCTTTGGTCGCTAATGCGTCCTCGAACTCTTTCGCAAGAGCAAATCAGAGATATGGTCCGTATGCGAGGTCGGGTGGATCGCGGCACCTTTAGTTCCCATCTGGATCTGTACCGAGAGGCTGATGTCGCACTCTATCGCCAAGGGGACACCAGATCCGGCGTACTATTCTGGGCGCTTTCGGCAGAATCGTTACTAGACGAGCTGTTGTTCCACCTTTACTGGGAAGAGAAAATGACGCCGGAGACAGCGGCAGATCGATGGATCAACGGCCTTGAAACTCGCGTAAAGCGCGAGTATGCCAGTCGACTCGGAGGATCGTGGGACTTAACAACGAACGGACCATTAATGCAATGGAATAAAGGCGTTGCCGAGGTGCGGCATCGGATCGTTCACGCTGGCTATGTTCCCACTCTTCAAGAAGCTCAAGGTGCACGTCATGCCATTAATTCGCTTTGCGATTTTGTATGCAATCGACTCACTACATCTAGCACACTTGCGCGGTATCCCCGCACCGCTATCTCTCTAGTCGGGCGAGCAGGCCTTAAGTCTCGAGGTGTCTACTCCCGACGACTGCGAGAACTTCTGAAAGATGCCGACGAGCCAAGCTGGGATGACACCTTTGCTCGTTGGCGACAAGCAATGTCGCGATTGCGAACCGAACAGGTTGGTCAACGTCGCCAACCTGACGCGGAACGTTCGTCACTACTCGCAGTGTTTCATCCAGATGGCAACATCAAGTGGTGCCTCCATGACTATGAGGCGAATCTTGCTACTCCCATCGTCTTTGACGTGTCCAAACTCCCCATTGCACAGCAGCGAAACATAAAGAAGTTGCACGCAGAGTACATCGAAAACGGCAAGAAAATGCCGGAGTCGCTTGCAATTTACGGTTTCGATACGACCACTATTTCCATCAATAACGACTGGAGAGAAGAGTACCACTATGTTCCCCTGGCGGAAGTAATGGTCGACAGATCCGATTTTCAACAGACATAAAATAGCGGACTAGCTAAAGTGGCGGCCGGTGCGTTCGGGTCGTGGTAGTAGTCCCTGCGGGCCATGCTGCCTCCTAATAGGTGGCCAACCTCTATGCCTCGCTGTCGGGCCTGTTACTCGTTCAGGAGAGGACTTAGCTGGGTCCAGATGTGTTCGTTGACCGCGATGGTCTCTGTAGATCGTCTGGAGTGAGGCTGTCCTGCTGCGTCGGTCACCTGCGCTCCGCTTTCTCGTGCCACCACTGTCCCGGCTGCCATGTCCCAGGGTTTGTTGCTGAGGATGATGCAGGCGTCGGTGCGGCCTTCGGCTACCCAGGCGAGGTCGAGGGAGGCTGCGCCGATCATGCGGATGCGTTCGACGTTCTCGGCCAACTTCTTTGTGACGGCGAAGCGGCGTTGGTTCTTTTCTTCGGCTCCGGGGCCGGTGGCGTAGTCGCCGATGGTGACGATGGCGCGGTTGAGGTCGGTGGTGTTGCTGGCGTGGATGGGTTGGCCGTTGCAGTAGGCACCCCCGTCTTTGATTGCGTGGTAGCGCTGGTTGAGGAAGGGTGCGGTGATGACGCCGATGATGGGTTGGCCTCGGTGGACGAGGGCGAGTGAGGTGGCGCAGAGCGGGATGCCGTGGGCGAAGTTGGAGGTGCCGTCGATGGGGTCGAGCGCCCATACGTAGTCGGTAGTTTCATCGATCGCCCCGCCGCCTTCTTCTTCGCCGAGGAAGTCGAAATCGGGGGTCGCTTGGTGGAGGTGGTCGCGGATTTCGTGCTGTATCTGTAGGTCGAGGTCGCTGACGTAGTCGCGGTCGCCTTTCGCGCGCACGACTCCGGGGGCTGAGGTGGTCATCAGCTTGGCCCCGATTTCGACGGCTTCCTGGGCGACGCCGAGCAGGTGGTTGAGGTCGTTCACGCGGTGATCTCCTTGCTGCGCGCCCACATGGTGTCGAACACCTGGGAGAACGTGTCGAACAGTCCCGGCACGCCGGGTTTGCGTTCGGCGACGAGGGTGGGTGACTCGACTCCGCGTGCGTCGGGGAGGTAGGGCTGGATGACGCAGGTGGTGTCGTCGATGACGGTGATGTTGAACCGCACCGGCTCGTCGTAGGTGCGCAGCCGCAGGTTCCCGCGTGCCTCGGGGGAGAGTTTGCCGTGCAGGCGTTGCAGGGTCTGGATGTTGAGTGTGGTGAGGGTGGAGAGCACCCCGGCCGGGTGGGACTCTTCGCGCTCGCGTTCGGCGATGTTGTGCCCGTGCGGGTCGAGGAACAGGCACTCGACCACCGTGCCGGTTTCCAGCAGGTCCAGTAGCGACTTGTCGGGGTAGCTCTGGCACAGCATGTTCAGCGACAGCCCGACCATGCTGATCTTCTCGGCGTTGTCGAACAGCTTGTGCGGCGGGATCTCGTGGGAGAACGCGGGGCGGCTGGGGAACACGGCGGTCACGTCGGCCATGCCCTGCGTGCTTGGCAACGCCGGTTGCGCGGGCGGGGTGGCGGTGCCCTTCGCTGGGGGCTCGGGCACGAACTCGATACCGCCGGTGTGTTCCTGGAAGAGCTGTTCGGCGGTCCAGCCGGGGAACATCGCTTCCAAGATCCGGCAGTGGTGCGCGTACGGCAGCCCTTGCAGGTCCCGGGCCAGCCACCGGTAGAACTGCGCCTTGCTCGGCCAGCTCCCCACCAGCTCGGCGTCGATTTGCTTGGCGAGCTTGTCGTACTCCCGGCAGAACGTCCGGTGCCCCTGAAGATGCCGTTGCCGCAGCAACACCTTCAACACGATCGGCTTGTCGGCCATCCCTGTCGTCTCCCCCGGTTGCGGTCGGTCGGGAGACGACCCTACCACCAAGACGAGACACAGACGAGACTCGATGAGTACGGGAAGTTCGAGATGCGACACGCACGGTGTCGTGACTGGACAGCCATCCGACCGATTGTGGGGGTGTGCCGCCGCACAGGGCGGACAACAGGAGAAGAACCCACAGGAAAGGTCAACAACGATGGCGATCCCCAAGGGGTACCGGTTCCCGATCGAATTCGATGAGGCGTTCCCGCAGGGCTTGGTGATGGTGGGCGAAGTGTCGCCGGACACGGAGTACCAGTCCCGTGAGGACAAGGCGATGGGCAAGCCCGCCCGGCAGCGGGTGGACGAGGCCACCGGTAAGCGGCAGTGGAAGGTCACGGTCACCGACCCGGACCAGACCAACGCCAAGCGCGCCTCGTACGAGGTCACGTTCCTCGCGGATGTGCAGCCGGTGCCGACCACGGAGGAAGCGTTGCCGGGTATGCGGCCGATCGAGCTGGAGGGGCTGACGGCTGAGCCGAAGGTGGCGGGCAACGGCGAGTTCAAGTACCAGTCCTACGTCTTCCGCGCGACCGGGTTCAAGGCCCCGGCCAGTGCTGGCGGGCGCTCGACTCCCTCCGGCAAGTCTTCTGCCGCGTCCGGTGCGGGTGAGTCCACGGCCAAGGCCGCATGACGGCCGCCGAGTTGGACGCGGAGACGTCGTGATGGCAACCAAGAAGCAGGTCCGGGCCTGGGAAGAGGCTTACCGCCACTATGGCGCGACCTCGGAACTCGTGGCCCGGACCCGGCAGGTAGACGCGGCGACGGCTCAGGACATGGCTTCGGCCTCCTGGGCCGTCGCGGCCTCCTGGCGCGCCATCGCCGGGAACCCGGAGCTGCCGTGGTGGATGCTCGCCGCGCTCGAATCCGCCGCACAGGCCTTCGAGGAACAGGCCCGTCACTGGCAAGCCCGCTCCACCGACGGCATTTGCGGTGTCGCGTCGGTCCGATCCGGCACCCGGCGGCGCGCATGACCCTCACACACCGGAAGGGAGGTGACACGGTGAACCAGGACAAGTGGCGGGAGGCCCGGCAAGCCCGCACGTTGATGCAGGCCCACGACGCACTCAGCGCGCTACGCCCGAGCGAGGACGCGGCCCCGGCCGTGTGGCGGGAGTACTACCTGCGCAGCGCCCGCGTGTATGCCGAGATCGCGGAAGTCGACCGGGGCCACCACCACGAGGCGCTGTACTGGGCCGACCGTGAGCGACAGAAAGCCATGAAACCGCCGCCACAGAAGTAGCCCAAACAACAAGAGTCCACTGTAGATAGTCAACGCACGCTAGGTCGTGCGGCGATGAAGCACGTCCAGTTTCAGTGATTCAACGTCAGGCGCAGAAGCGGACCGGCGACCAACCTTGCCGCTCCTGCGCTGTCCACACCAGACGGAGTAGACAAGTGGCAACGATAGACAACGACAAGCGCTCAGCGCTAGAGGGGGTCCCCCGGACGCGCTGTGCCACGTGTAAGAAGTTCGCGCGCCTGCTGCCGGGCGACACCGAGTGCGCCACCTGCGCGGGACGTCTCGACCTGCCCCTTTCGCCTCGGCGTGCGGGTGGTGGTCGCTGATGCGGACCACGACGAATGGTTCCCGTTGGGTTGACCCGGCTCCGTTGGAGGTGGCCCGGCCTCGGCTGCCGTGGTGGACGATGCTGCCCACCTGGGTCAAGTGGATCGCGGCCCCGTTCGCGCTGGTGTGGGTGACCTGCTGGTTGCTGTTCCACCTGGTGCGGGTCATCTACCGCTACCCCCTGGTCATCATCACGGCCGTGCTCGTCGGCTGGCTCGACTGGAAGGCCGGACACTGGACACTCGCCTTCGTCCTGGCGGGCGTCGCCCTCGTCCTGCTGCTGTGGTGGCGGCTGCACCGCTCCTCGTTCGAGCGGTTCGCCCTGCCCGAGGCACGTACGGAGTACCGGCGCATGTCGGTCTACGCCTGCCAGTGGCGCACCGTCATGCGCCTGTCTGACTTGGCGAAGACCAGCCGGGGCAAGGAGTACCGGCCCAAGCTCGGACGCGTACGCTCGGAAGGCTGGCGCGACCGCGTCCGCGTGACGATGATCAAAGGTCAGGCACCCGAGCAGTGGGAACGCCACGCCTCCGGCCTCGCACACTCCTTCAAGGCCCAATCCTGCCGCGTCCGGGTCCGTCGCCCCGGCCGTCTTGAACTCGACCTCGTCCACCGTGACCCGCTCGTCCGCCCGTTCGGAGTCCCTGCGCTCACTGAGGACGCGACGGCGGTGGACCTCAAGCGCTTGACTGTCGGCCGCACCGAAACCGGCCGTCCCTGGCGCATCAAGCTACTGGGAACACACCTGCTGACCGTGGGTGCGACAGGTGCGGGCAAGGGCTCGCTGCTGTGGTCGATCATCTGGGCCCTGGCTCCCCTCGTGCGCTCGGGCGCTGTCCGTCTGGTGGGCATCGATCCCAAGGGCGGCATGGAACTCGGCCAAGCACCCGAGGTCTTCCAGCGGGTCGTCTATGACAACGGCCCGGATGCCGTGGCGCTGTTGGAAGAGATCGCCGCCACCGTCAAGGAACGGGCGTCCCGCTACCGGGGTCGGTTGCGGTCCTGGACCCCGGCGACCGGTGACCCGTTCATCCTGCTGGTGGTCGATGAGCTGGCCGACGTGATCGCCTACCAAAGCGACAAGCAGCTTCGGGAGCGTGCCTCTCGGGCGGTGCAGGCCATCACCAGCCAGGGCCGCGCACCCGGTGTCTGTGTCCTCGGGTTGTTGCAGGACCCGCGCAAGGAAGTGGTGTCGTTCCGGCACTTGTTCTCGACCCGTATCGCAATGCGTCTGGATGAGAAGGCGCAGGTGGACATGGTCCTTGGTGACGGTGTGCGGGAACGGGGTGCGACGGCGCAGGAGATTTCGGAGAACACACCGGGTGTGGCGTGGGTGAAGGAAGACGGTCGACGCGAACCCGTCCGCGCTCGTGCGTTCCACGTGACTGATGGGGACTTGGACGAGCTGGTCACCTATGTGACCGGTGTGCCGACACAGCGGGCGGACGTCCTGGCCTTTCCTGACCGTCGCGAGAACGAGCGGGAGGGAGGTGAGGTCGCATGACTGACCAGCACAACCAGACCCCGGCCCCCACCCCAACCGCCGGCACGCGGGCGGAGCGGATGCGGATGCCGCTGTCCACGGAGGTCATGAAGGCCACGGCCGAGAAGCACGGGGTATGTGTGCGGCCGTTCACCATGGAAGTGGGCGACCCCGACACCGGAGAGCTGCGGTATGTCGCGGTGCCGTGCGGCTCGACGGTCGAGTCGGTGTGTCTGCCGTGTGCGAAGAAGGCCAAAGCGCTCCGGCAGGCCCAGTGCCGTGAGGGCTGGCATATGGAGGAAGAACCGGACTTCACCCCGAAACCTCCGACCGATGAGCAGACGGAACTGCCGGCGTTCCGGGCGGATCTGGTAGCGGCGTATCGGGAGACGGCTGCTGTCGGGGATGAGGGCCAGGCCGACGAGCTACGGGAAGAGATCCGCTCGGTCGATGACGAGCTACGCGCCTCCGGCATGCGCGGACGACTCCCCTCCGTCGAACTGCCCGCGAAGAAGCCGACGAAGCGGTCCACGAAGCGACGTCAGGATGCCCCGAACCTCCCCCGGCGGCGGGTGGAGAAGCGCACTGTGGGACGTGAATACGCGGGCAAGTTCCGGCCCTCGATGTTCGTCACGCTGACCTGTGACACCTACGGCCGTGTCCGCGACGACGGGACGCCGGTTGACCCCTCGTCGTATGACTACCGCAGGGCAGCACGGGACGCGGTCCACTTCTCCGCGCTCATCGATCGGTGGTGGCAGAACCTGCGCCGGGTCGTCGGGTGAGACGTGCAGTACTTCGCCACGGTCGAACCGCAGAAGCGGGCCGCACCCCACCTGCACACCGCGATCCGTGGATCTGTGCCGCACGAGGTGATCCGGCAGGTCACCGCGGCTACCTATCACCAGGTCTGGTGGCCTGCCCATGACCAGCTCGTTTACGACGGGGATGCGGTGCCGGTGTGGGACATGCGCACTCGGGGCTTCGTTGACCCCGACACCCGCCAACCTCTGAGCACCTGGGATGACGCGGTGGAGGACGTGGACGAACCGGCGCACGTGGTGACCTTCGGACGTCAGGTGCACTCCAAAGGCATCCTCGGCGGCTCGGAAGAAGCCGGACGGCACATCGGCTACCTGACCAAATACCTCACCAAATCCACCGGTGAAGTCGTGGAAGCCAACTCCAACCGGCAACGGGACCACCACGACCGCCTGCACGCCGAGCTGGCCATTACCCCATGCTCGCCTCGCTGCGCGGTCTGGCTCCTGTACGGAGTCCAGCCACAAGGCGCGAACTCCAAGATGACTCCGGGCCACTGCAAGGGCCGTGCTCATCGGCGGGCCACCTTGGGGTTGCCGGGTCGGCGGGTGCTGGTGTCGCGGAAGTGGTCCGGCAAGTCCCTGGCCGATCACAAGGCGGATCGCAAGACGTTCGTGCGGGACATGCTCGCCGGGGTCGGCATCGAGAAACCGGAACGGGACACGTCACGGTTGATCTGGCGCAAGGTCGAATCCGGCGACCCCCACGTCCCACCCCGCGCACACCTGCTCATGCACGCCATATCGGAGCGGATCGCTTGGAAGGCCGAATACGACCGCGCACTACTCGCGGCGGCCGGACCGCCAGGCGGCCCAGAAACTTCGGCAATTGAGCAAGCGGCGGCCTGATGGGGAGGGGCGCAATGGCTGACAGAAAGACGGTGCGGCAGCTCGTGGAGCTGATGACGGTGCCCGAGATCCTGGACGCGCTGGGTATCTCGCGGGACACGTTCTACAAGTGGCGGCAGACCGGGAAGGGGCCGCGTTGCTTCCCGCTGCCCAACGGCGAGTTGCGGTGCAAGCGGAGTGACTTCCTGGACTGGCTGGATCGGATCTCGGAGGACGCGGCGTGAGCACCACGTTCAACGTGCGGTTCTGGGAGATTCAGAAGAAGGCGAAGCGGCGGCGGCCGTACGGGGTGCGGTGGGTGACCGACACGCAGGAGCATTCCGAGTGGTTCGCGAACAAGGCGCAGGCGAACTCCCGGCGTTCGGAGTTGATGCGTGCGGCCCGCACCGGTGAGCCGTTCGAGGTGCGCTCAGGTCTCCCACTCTCGGAGGTCAAGCGGCGTGACTCGTTATCGTTCCTGGAATTCGCACAGTCCTATATGGATATGAAGTGGCCTGCCGCTGCCGCGACCAGTCGGGCGGGCATCGTGGATGGGCTCTCGTCGGCCGGGGCTGCGTTCGTGAAGGACGGTCCCGGCCGACCGAGTGTGCGGGAGTTGCGGCGGGTGCTGTCGTGGTACCTGCTGCCTCCCCCGGCACGTGCCGCCGAGGTGCCCGAGCAGGACGCCGAGATCGTCTCGTGGTTGGTCCGCAACTCCCGGCCGCTGTACGAGCTGACCGAGACCCCGGTGATCCGGGACGTGCTCGACGCGCTCACGGTCAAGCTCGACGGCTCGCCGGTGTCGGAGAAGCTGTACCGGCGCAAGCGGTCGGCTCTGTACAACCTGCTGTCCTACGCGGTGGAACGGGAGTTGATCCCGGACAACCCGATCGTCCGCGTGAAGCACTCCGTGGCCAAAGGTGTCGATCAGGTGGACCCCGGTGTCGTGGCGAAACCGCGCCAAGTTCGGGAACTGCTGACGGCACTGACCTACGTGGGCGAGCGTGACCCGGATCGGGGTCGGCGGCTGGTCGCCTTCTTCGCCACGATCTACTACGCGGGCGCCAGACCGGGCGAGGTGATGGGCCTGCGCGATACCGACTGCACGCTTCCCGACGACGGACGGTGGGGCGAACTCGTGCTCGGTGAGACTCGGCCCGCTGCGGGCAAACGGTGGACGGATTCGGGTGAGGCACACGATCAGCGCGGGCTCAAGCACCGCTCCCCCAAGGAACGACGGCACGTCCCGATCCCGCCCGCGCTCGTCGCGATCCTGCGGCGGCACATCGACACCTACGGCACGTCCGAGGACGGTCGGTTGTTTCGATCGCCGCGCGGAGCTGCCGTGCAATCGTCCACTTACGGGCGGGTCTGGCAGGAAGCTCGGTTGTACGCGCTGACCGATGCGCAGCGGCGCTCCATGCTCGCGGCCGTGCCCTACGACCTGCGGCACGCCTGCGTCTCGCTCTGGCTGAACTCCGGCCTACCCGCGACCGAGGTCGCCGCCCGTGCGGGACACTCGGTGGACGTGCTGCTCAAGGTCTACGCCAAGTGCATCGACGGTCAGCGGGAGCGGATGAATTCCCTGATCGAGACCGCTTTGGAGGACCACTGATCTGTCCCGTGACTGTCCCGTGGAGGGTGGCAAACGGGGGCAAACGGCGGCAGAGCACAGCAGAAGCCATGATCGGAAATTATCGGCGTTTTGCCTGGTCAAGGGCCAGAAATGCAGGTGTGGCGGTGTGGGCCGGGCGGGGCTCGAACCCGCGGCCAAGGGATTATGAGTCCCCTGCTCTGACCAACTGAGCTACCGGCCCGGGAATCGTGGTGCCATCCGTCCGGCGGGCCCCGCGCTCCCTCCCTGGAGCTTAGCCAGCGACTTCGCGGCGACCGGCCGACCCCCAGTGAGGTGGAACTATAGCCGGTGGCGTGGGAGTAGTCTCCACCACGCCAGTCCACCGCCCGGGGAGCCCAGCCGATGACCGATGTCCTGCACTACGCCGCGTTCACCGACGATCCCGCGGGCGGCAACCCGGCGGGCGTGGTGCTGGACGCGGGCGCGCTCGGCGAGGCCGACATGCTGCGCATCGCCGCCGACGTGGGTTACTCGGAGACCGCCTTCGTCACCGCCGGGGACGACGAGACACGGCGGTACGACCTGCGGTACTTCACGCCCCGCATCGAGGTGGCCTTCTGCGGGCACGCGACGGTCGCCACGGCCGTGGCGCTCGCGCGGCGGCACGGGCCCGGCGCGCTGGTGTTCACGACCCCGGCCGGGGAGATCCCGCTGGACGTCACCGAGGACGGCGGCACGCTCCGGGCCACCCTGACCAGCGTCGCCACCCGCACGCGCCCGGCCGAGCCCGCGGAGCTGGCCGCCGCGCTGAAGGTGCTGCGCTGGGCCGACGACGACCTCGACCCCGCGTTCCCGCCGCACGTCGCCTTCGCGGGCAACGACCACCTGATGCTGGCCGCGCGCTCCCGCGAGCGGCTCGCCGACCTCGACTACGACTTCGACGGCCTCGCCGGGGTGATGCGCGAGCGCGGCTGGACGACCGTGCACCTGTTCTGGCGCGAGGACGACACGACCTTCCACGCGCGGGACCCGTTCCCGAACGGCGGTCTCGTCGAGGACCCCGCCACCGGCGCCGCGGCGGCCGCGTTCGGCGGCTACCTGCGCGCGCTGGGGCTCGCCCGGGCGGACCGGATCACCGTGCGCCAGGGCGAGGACATGGGCAGGCCCAGCCGGTTGCTGGTGACCCTCTCCGGGAACGACGACCGGGTGCGCGTCAGCGGGCAGGCGGTCGAGATCCCGCCGTCACCGCGCTGAACCGACCCCCCGCAGCAGCCCGGTGCGGGGGTGGCAGCCGAGGTACTCGAACCGCTGCTCCGCGGCCGCGGCGACGACCACCTCGTGGTGCAGCCGCAGCCGGGCACCGGCTCCGAGCGCGGACAGGTACCTCATCGCCTGGCCGAAGATCGCCTGGTGCGTGGGATGGTCCCTCGCCCACCGGTCGAGGTGGCCGAGGCTGCGCCACCAGCTCATCCCGAAGGTCTTGTCGACCGGCTCACCGTCCTCCCCGAGCAGCCGCGCGTACCGGTTCGCGTAGCAGCCCACGGCCTGGCCTTCGTCGCGCAGGAAGTCCATGCCCGCGCGCAGGACCGGCTCCACCTCGTCCAGGTACCTGCGTCGCTCGTCGCCGTCGGTGTCGGTCCAGTCCTGCCCGGACCGGATGAGGCAGAGATTGTGTTGTCCCCGCACCACCCGCAGGCCGCCGTCCCGCACGAGCGTGGGTGGCGCGCCCGGTTCGAGCGGATCGGTCTGCGCGACCGGCAGCCTGTCCCGGGCGCCGCCCCAGTAGCCGTGCTCGGCGATCTCCCCGCTGAGGCCGTCCGCCAGGCAGGCCACACCTTCGCGGCGGTCGTTCGACAAGAGCGTCTCGAACCGCGACACCGAGGGCCGCAGCGCCTCCACGAAGAACCCGGTGTCGCCGCCGGAGCGGCGCTCACCGAGCCACCGTGGCCGGAACCGGGCGAACCAGCGGTCGTACCGCCCGGGGTCGTCCCAGTAGCCGAGGCCGAGCACCGTCCGGTAGCCGGCCTCGTCGACGTACGCCGCGCGGTCCAGCCTGCCGGGGCCGTCGGGGTCCGCGCTCGCCTCGGCCAGTTCGGCGAGTGCGGCCCGCACGTCGGCCGGTTCGCTCGCGGTCCGGTGCTGCACGCCGAAACACACGATCGCCACGCTGGTCACCGCCGGTGCGAACCGGGCAACGTAGGACGGGTACGGCGGGCTCCAGCCGGGTTCCCGCCGGGCAGGCCGCGTCCGCGTGGTCGCCAGGTGCGCCGGGATCGCCGATTCCCGCACCGTCCCTCCTCACGCCGGGGCGGCGGCGGGCGCGGTCTCGGGGAACACCGGCTGCTCCTCGGGCGGCGCCTCCACCACCCGCGGCGTGCCGTTGCGGTTGACGAGCAGCCGCAGCACGTCGGGACGCGAGTAGTGGCCCACCGGGTCGGCGGCCGACTTGGCGATCGCGATGAGATCCGGGTCCAGGTCGGCGTAGAGGATGCCCTCCTCGGTCTCCGGCAGCGGTTCCGCCAGCGGCGATCCCTCCGGCCCGTAGATGCGCGCGAACCCGCCACCCGGGCGCAGCAGCTGCCGCTTGACCTCGCTGTCGCAGAACAGCTCCCGCGCGGCGGGACCGATGACCGCGCAGGGCGCGACCACGAACGTCTGCCCCTCCACCGCGTAGATCATGCTCGCCGCGGTGTTGACCTCGGGGCCGAGCGCGCGGGCGGCGCCGCGGTAGACCGAGAAGCTGGGCCACGACGCGACGTGGATCTCCTCCCCCAGGCTGTACAGCGCGTACTTGGTCAGCGGCTGCAGGTGCTCCCAGCAGTTCAGCGCCCCGAGCCTGCCCAGCGCGGTGTCGTGGACTTGCAGGTCGCTGCCGTCGCCCTCGCCGAACACGGAGCGTTCGACGTGTGTCGGCTTGAGCTTGCGGCGCACGGAGACGAGCTCGCCGGTGTCGGAGACGAAGGCCTGCGCCATGTAGAGGCTGCCGCCCGCCCGTTCGCTGAAGCCGAGCACGACGTGGATGCCGTGCCGCGCGGCCGCCTCCCGGATCCGGCGCATCTCGGCACCGTCGCGGGTCATCGAGTTGGCCGCGTACCGGGGAACGTAGGCCATGCCCGCCGCGGGCGAGTCGAGCCAGATCCACCACGGGTAGCCGGGCAGGAACGTCTCCGGGAACGCGACGAGCCGCGCGCCGCCCGCCGCGGCCTGCCCGATCAGGTCGAGGGTCCTGTCGACGCCGGCGACGAGATCGAGCCAGGCAGGCTCCGCCTGGACCGCCGCCGCGCGAACCGTGCCTTCCATGGTGACCTCCGGAACGGATCGTGGATGCCAGTGGTGACCACTCACCCTGCGGCGGGCGGGGCCGGTGCGGCTGACCGGCCGTGCCACGGTCACTGCCCGGTCGTGCCGTCCCGGTGCGCGCGGCGGTACTCGGCGGGCGCGTGGCCGGTGGCGGCGCGGAACGCACGGTGGAACCCGGATTCGCTGGCGAAGCCGCAGGCGGCCGCCACGCTGCCCACCGGCCGTCCGGGGTCGGCCAGCAGCAGCGCCCTGGCGCGTTCGATGCGCATCCGGCGGAGCTGCCCGGCGACCCCGTCGGCGCCGACGATCCGGTACAGCGTGCGCCGGGACACCGCGCAGGCCCCGGCCACGGTGTCGGCGTCCAGCGCGGGGTCGGCCAGGTTCCGCCGGAGGAACTCGAGGACACGCTCGCGTGCCCACGCCTCGGCGGCCGGTGGCGCCGGCGCGCTCCGGGCCGCGTGGGACGCCGCCGCGGACAGCAGGCCGACCGCGTGCGGCACCAGGCCGGTCAGTCCCTCGGTGCCGGACCTCGCGGTGTCCGACAGCGAACGGAAGAACGCCGACACGACGCCGCCCGGGGTGCCGCGGCCGAGCGTCCGAGCCGTCAGGCCCCGGCTGTCGCGGACCAGGAGCTCCCGCTTGGGCAGCTGCACGACGAGCTGATGGAACGGCTCGTCGAAGTGGAGTGTGTAGGGCCGGGTGCTGTCGTAGAAGGCCATGTCTCCCGCGGCGAGCGGCGCGACCCTGCCGTCCTGCTCGACCCGTCCGCGCCCCCGCAGCTGGATGCTGGCGAGCAGGAACTCGTCGGTGTCGCGGGCGATGAGGTCGCGCGTGCGGCGGACGTGCTGGCCGCCCGCGACGACGGTGGAGAGTTCGACGTCGCCCACCGGCACGTGTTCGATCCGGCCGCTGAACGAGCCCCCGGAGACGGGCTCGGCGGCGAGCCGCACGAACGTCGCGCAGATCATCTCCCGCCAGTAGGCGAACGCCTCCCGCGCCGCCACCTCGGCGGTGCTGAGCTGTGCGTACGCGTGGCGGTCGACGCTGGGCACGGGCGGAGTATCACCCCGGCGTCCCGGCCTGTCCAGCCCGGTTCCCCGCGGACGTAACGCCGAGCATGATCCACACGAATCGGGCATACGTGGAGATCAAGCGAAGGTCCCCGGCCGGTGCCGTGGTCGTGGCGGCGGTGATCGGTGTGCTCACCCCGATGCTCGGCGCCTGCGGCAGCCCGGACACCACCACCCCGGCGGCCGCGGAGCCGCCTGCCCTGACGCGGACCACGGCGCCCTCGCCCGCTCCCGTCTCCGACGACGGCTACCTCGACGCGCTCGCGGGCTCCGGCCAGTTCCCCGCCGACGTCGCCACCGGCGCGCGGGACCTCTGGCTCCAGACCGGCCGGATGGCCTGTGACCTGCTCGAAAGCACCAACGGCGACATCATCGCGACCCGCCGCGGGGTCGGTGAGTCGCTCATCAAGAACAGCGACGAGAGCTGGGCCACCCAGAACCTCACCGAGCGGTCGGAGACCATCGTCGAGGCCGCGAAGCGGCACCTGTGCCCGGAGTGGTCCGCACCGTAGCGGAACGGGCCACCAAACACGAAACCCCAGGCCGCCTGACCTGGGGTGATGCTCCCCCAGCTGGACTCGAACCAGCAACCCTTCGGTCGGGTGCCCAAGTCGGCCGAGATTTCCAACTCTTCGGCCCTGTCCGCCCGCATCGAGGTGACCGAGCGGTACCCGAGGATCGCCGGGTCAGTGGGGAGCACCGTTACCCTGGGAACCGATCCGCCTCAGTGGGGACCCGCTCACCGTGACCGTACACCCGCAAGCCGAGCATTAACGGAGGAGTCGCCGCGAAGCGCGGGGCCAGTGTTCAGCCCGGCTTTGATTTCGCACAGATCGTGTTTCCGCCATGATCCGCCAATCGTGAGCACTGTTCATACTTCTGCAGGATGGCGCCATGCTTAGCACGGATGGCGACGCGGTGTGCAGAACCGTACAGAAGGCCCTCACACGGTCGGAGGGCCCACATCATCCGCATGGAGGTATCATCGTTGTAATCTTCCCTGCAAATCTGTCTGCATGAGAGCTGCGACCAAGCGGAGAATTGGGCAGCTGTGGGGGTACCTGCTCTTGGGGGTTGTAGCCTACGGCTGGTTTGGTGCCAACTTCACACCAGTTTGGATAGCCAGCTTGTCCACGCTGGTTCTTATTTATACGCTGTTCCAGGCACCCATGTGGTGTTGTGCGGTCACACGTAATGAAGAACCGTGCAGAAACAACGCGCATGGGCTTCTTCTTGGATGCCACCTGCGTCAGCACAAGTGGCAAAAGCTCAATATGTCCATGCAGTTCAGCATGTGGGGCAAACTTACTGTTCGCGTACTGTCCAGCATCGGTGGCGTAGCGGCATCAATTTCTGCGGTCGCGGCTAGCGCGTCGGCCATAATCGCATTGGGCGCCTTGGTGATGAAATAGAACAAGCCCGGATGGCGAGGTCATCAGACTCGCGGAGCCTGTGAGCGACGCTTGCCGTGCGCACGCCAGAAAGCCATCGAACACACGCTTGATCGGCCATAGGCGGCATCGACCGCCAGCACCGGCTCTCGGGAGGCGTTGGCAGAGAAGCAATGGTGGCCAACACGTTAGCCAGGATCGTGCACCGAGACAGCGGCACCAGCCGCGTCGCGCGCGACGCCCTCAGTGGCGATCTGGTCCAGCGATGGATCCGCACGCCCGGGAGCGTCATCTCGAGTGCCTTTCGCACCTGCCTGCTCCCAGCTCCCCGCGGCGGTCACTTCTCCACCCAGAGGTGTGGCTGCTCACCTCGGCTGGGCGACCTCGCACGTATTCCGCAAGACGGGCGGCTTCCGTGCTGGCCGAGGCGGACCTGCCGCTGAGTGCGATCGCGGACCAGCTCGGCGGCACGCCCATCGTCACCGGGAAGCACTACCGGACGCGAGGTAGCCGACCAGGCCTCGGCGGAGGCGCTGGGAGGCATGTTCAGCGAGGACACCGGAGCGTGAAAGTGGCGGGCTTTCCGGCGGGCCGACCCGACCCGGGGCCACAAAACACGAACCCCAGGCCGCCTGACCTGGGGTGATGCTCCCCCAGCTGGACTCGAACCAGCAACCCTTCGGTTAACAGCCGAATGCTCTGCCAATTGAGCTATGGGGGAATGCTCGGTGTGCCCGGGCGGTGTTCCCGGCCAACGAGAGAGAACTCTAACGCATCGTTGATCGACGCCGCGCAGCACCCCCGCCCACCGCGTCCCGAGCGCCCCGCGCGTCGCTGGGGGACAATGGGGCGCAGCGACAGCCAGCCGGGAGGAGGCGAGACGAGCATGAAGACGTTCCTGCTTGGCGCGGCCGTGGGGTACGTGCTCGGGGCGCGGGCCGGGCGGGCGCGCTACGAGCAGATCGTGCGGACCTACCGCCGGATCGCCGACCACCCCGCGGTCCAGGGCGCCGCGGGGGTGGCGCGGGCGAAGGTGGGCGAGAAGCTCGGCGAGCGGGTGCCCGCGGTGGGGCGCCGGGTGGCCCCGTCGTACACCAGCGACGGGCAGGTGCGCTCGGCGTCCGAGCCGAGGACCCCTCAGGCCTGACCGACCCGGGCGACCGCGAACACCCTGCGGAACGGCAACCACGTCGTGCCGTCGGCGCGCCGCGGGTAGGCCCCGGCCAGCAGCGGGGCCAGTTGCGCGCGGAACCGCTGCCAGCCGCCCTCGTCCAGCCGGTCGCGGACCGGCCGCAGCGCCGTACCCGTGACCCAGTCGAGCACCGCGTCCTGGCCGGTCAGCCGCTGCACATAGGTCGTCTCCCACGCCTCCACCGCGCAGCCGGCATCGGCGAGCAGCTCGGCGTACCCGATCGGGTCGTCCACGGTGTCCCTGCCGCGCAGCACGCCGCCCAGCAGCGGCGCCCACTCCGCGCTCTCGGCGAGCTCGCGGATCAGCGTGTGTGACGGTGCGCCGAAGTTGCCCGGCAGCTGCACCGCCAGCCACGCGCCCTCGGGCAGGTCCGCGGCCCACCGCCGGAGCAGATCCCGGTGCCCGGGGACCCAGTGCAGGACGGCGTTGGACACCACCACGTCGGTGTCGGGTTCCGGCCGCCAGTTCCCGACGTCCGCCACGCGCGCGTCGATCCCGGCTTCCCGCGCGGCGGCCACCATGTCCGGCGAGCTGTCGATCGCCTCCAGCATCGCCCCGGGCCAGCGCCGCGCGAGCGCGGCCGTCAGGTTGCCCGGCCCGCACCCGAGGTCGGCGACCCGGCGGGGCGCCTCCGCGTCGATGCGCGCGACGAGCTCGAAGAACGGCCTGGCCCGCAGGTCGCCGAAGGCCAGGTAGCGCGCCGGATCCCACTTCACAGTACGATCGTACTGCTACAATTCGGGGTCCGCCAGTTTCCGCGCGGCCTCCTCGGCGATGGCCGCGACGACACCGGCGTCGGTGCCCGGATCGGGCCGCACCTGCAGCACCGAGCGGTCCTCCCCGGGGATCTTGCGCACGACGAACCACGCCCCGCCGCCGGACAGCTCCTTGCGGTACCGGTCCCGGATCGACCCCTCGACCCGCAGGCGCACCGTGTGCGGGATCCGGCCGGGCCGCGGCAGCACGAACCGCGCGGGCCGCCGGTCGGCGAGCAGCTCGGCCTGCCCGGCGTGCCCGGTGACCTCGGCCTCGACGACGGTGAGCACGTCACCCGCCCAGGTGGCCTTGCTGATCCGGTGCCAGCCGACGCGCCGCACGCCCTGGCCGCCGGGCACCCACAGCCCGAGAGCGGTGACCGCGACGTGTCCCCCGGTGCCGACCGGTCCGGACGCCACCACCTCCTCGCCGGGGTCGAGCGCACTCGCGATCGGCTCGGGCACGCCCCGGCCCAGCAGCCTGTGCAGCCAGTCCATCAGTCCATTCCGCTCACGGCCTGCTCCCGCAGCGCCTTCCGGTACTGCTCCAGCGCCACGAGGTCCCCGAACAGCGCACGGTAGTCGTCGGCGGCGTCGACCGGCGACAGCCGCTGCAGCTTCGACTTCAGCTCGCCGATCTGCCGCCCGACCAGGTGTTCCTGCACGGCGGCGAGCACGCTGGAGATGTAGCGGGTGTCCACCTCGCCCTTGGCCCGCAGCGGCTCGACCGCCAGCTCGGACAGCAGCGACCGCACCGTGCCCTCCGGGGTGTGCTGCGCGGTCGCGTCGATCAGCGCGGGACCGGCGAGCCCGGAACCCGTTCCCCCGGCGGCGAGCACCGCCCGGTGCACCGCGACGTACGCGGGATGGGTGAACGCGTCCTCGGGCAGCGCGTCGTACTCGGGTCCGGTGAGCGCCGGCTCCTGCAGAGCCGCCTTGAGCACCTCCCGCTGGGCGCGCAGCGCCGGGTGCCGGGGATCCGGCCGCTCCACGGTGTCCCGCGGCGCCGAACCGTTGGCGGAGCCGTTGCCGTTCTGCGTCCCCCGGCGCCTGCCACTCGCCTGCACCGGCACGCCGGAGCTCTCCCGCACCCGGCGGACCACCATGGCCTCGTCCTGCCAGCCGACCCACCACGCCAGCTTGGTGGCGTAACCGTCCCGCTTGGCCCGGTCCTTGATCTGCGCGACGAGCGGCACGGTGCGCTGCAGCGCGGCCACCTGGCCGTCCACCGAGTCCAGGTCGTAGTCGCGCAGGATGCTGCGGATGGCGAACTCGAACAGCGGGATCCGCCGCGCGACGAGGTCGCGCACGGCCGCGTCCCCCTTGGCCAGGCGCAGCTCGCACGGGTCCATCCCGTCCGGGGCGACGGCGATGTAGGTCTGGCCGGCGAAGGTCTGGTCCCCCTCGAACGCCTTGAGCGCGGCCTTCTGCCCGGCCTCGTCGCCGTCGAAGGTGAAGATCACCTCGCCACGGAAGGCGTCGTCGTCCATCATGAGCTGCCGCAGCACGCGCATGTGCTCGTCGCCGAAGGCGGTGCCCGAGGACGCGACGGCCGTCGGCACGCCCGCTTCGTGCATGGCCATCACGTCGGTGTAGCCCTCCACCACCACCACCTGGTGCCTGCGCGCGATCTCCCGCTTGGCCAGGTCCAGCCCGAACAGCACCTGCGACTTCTTGTAGATCTGGCTCTCGCTGGTGTTGAGGTACTTCGCCTGGATGGGGTCGTCGTCGAAGATGCGGCGCGCGCCGAAGCCGACGATGTCCCCGCCGCGGTCCTTGATCGGCCACACGAGGCGCCGGTGGAACCGGTCGATGGGGCCCTGCCTGCCCTCCTTGGAGATCTGCGACTTGTACAGCTCGGTCAGCTCGAAGCCCTTGTTGAGCAGGTACTTGGTGAGCCGGTCCCAGCCGGAGGGCGCGAACCCGCAGCCGAACTTCGCGGCGACGGCCTCGTCGAAGCCGCGCGCGGTGAGGAACTCGCGGGCCTGCTGGGCCTCGGGGGTGCGCAGCTGCTCGGCGTAGAACTGCTGGGCGACGCGGTGCACCTCCACGAGCCGGGCGCGGGTGCCGCGGTCGCGCTGCACGCTGCCCCCGCCGCCCTCGTAGGTCAGCTGCAGGCCGACCCGGTCGGCGAGCCGCTCGACCGACTCGACGAAGCCGAGGTGCTCGATCTGCATGACGAACTTGATGACGTCGCCGCCCTCGCCACAGCCGAAGCAGTGGAACGTGCCGTGGGTGGGGCGCACGTTGAACGACGGGGTCTTCTCCTCGTGGAAGGGACACAGCCCCTTCAGCGCACCGCCGCCTGCCCGGCGCAGCGCCACGTAGTCACCGACGACCTCGTCGATCCGATTGCGCTCACGCACCTGCGCGATGTCGCTCTCCCGGATCCGTCCCGCCACGGGGTTCACTGTAGGCCACCGGCTGTCACCGGGTTCGGCCATACTCTGCCCATGGCGTCGACCGACGAGGCACTGGCCGGGCTGTTCGCCGAGCACCGCACGCACCTGGTGGGGGTGGCGTACCGGCTGACCGGGTCCCTGGCCGACTCGGAGGACGCGGTGCAGGAGGCGTGGCTGCGGCTGGCCGGCCTGCCCGCGGCCGACCGGGAGCGGATCAGGGACGTGCGCGCGTGGCTGACCACGGTCGTGGGGCGGATCTGCCTCGACCGGCTGCGCTCGGCCGCCGTCCGCAGGGAGCGGTACGTCGGCGAGTGGCTGCCGGAGCCGATCGTCACGCCCGCCGACGGTGCGCCCGGCGAGGACCCGCTGGACGCCGTCGTGCGCGACGACGGCGTGCGGATGGCGGCGATGGTGGTGCTGGAGCGGCTCACCCCCGAGCAGCGGGTGGCGTTCGTGCTGCACGACGCGTTCGCGGTGCCCTTCGGCGAGATCGCGGCCACCCTGGGCTGCTCGGCGGCGGCCGCCCGCCAGCACGCGTCCCGGGGCAGGCGCGCGGTGGCCGACGCCGACCCGCCGCCGAGGGCCGACCTGGCCGCGCAGCGGGAGGTGCTGGAGCGGTTCGCCGCCGCGGTGCTGTCGGGCGACGTGCGGGCGGTGGCGGAGGCGCTGCACCCGGACGTGGTGCTGATCGGCGACTCCGACGGCAAGGGCCGCACGGCGCGGCGGGTCATCGCCGGCGCCGACAAGCTGGTGCGGTTCTTCCAGGGCCTGCTGCGCACGTACCGGCCGGGCGCGTTCGCCACGGCCCGGCCGGTACTGGTCAACGGCGACCTCGGGCTCTACGTCCCGGCCGCGCCCGGCGGCGACGGCTACCGCGACCTGGACACGCACGTGCAGACGCTGGCCCTCCGCGACGGCAGGGTGGTCGCGGTGTACGACGTGGTGAACCCCGACAAGCTCACCCGGCTACCCGCGTCCGTCGTGAGTGAGAAACGTGGTTAGAACCACGGGGAACACTCACGAGTCGACGTCGGATGGCACCGGGACCCGGCAGGCGTCGCCCGAGGTGAAGCCCTGGTCGGTGATGTCGAGCGCGCTGTTGATCCGCGCCCGCATGTTCTCCAGCCCGATCTGGTAGGTCAGCTCCACCACACCGGCCCGGCCGAACTCCGCCACCAGCTCCGCGACCTGCTCGTCGGTCACGGCCACCGGGGTCTCCGTCATGGCGTCGGCGTAGGCGAGCGCGAGGCGCTCCGGCCGGGAGAACTCCGGCGACGTGGCGTAGTCGTCGATGGCCTTCAGCCGCTCGATGTCGAGGCCCTCGTGCTTCTGCAGCATCGTGCCGAAGTCGACACACCACGAGCACCCCAGCCGCACCGCCGTGCGGTAGACGGCGAGCTCGCGGACGTTCGCGGGCAACGTGCGGCAGGCGCGCTCGGCCAGCAGCTCGTGCGCCGCCGAGGCCCGCAGCAGCCGCGGATGATGGGCGACCACGGTGAACGGCTCGGGCACCGCCCCGTAACGGCGGCGGGCGAAACGGTAGGCGAGCCGGACGAGCGGACCGGCGGCCTTGGTCGGAACTCCTGTGATACGTGGCATGACAGGGGGACGGGACAGCCGCGCGCGGTGTGACAGCGACCGGCTCACGCGCCGGTCAGCGCGCGCACGTCCCAGGCCCAGACGCCGCCGGTCAGCTCGCCCCGCCTGCCCAGCAGCAGCTCCACCGTCCGGCGGACCGGTTCCTCGGCCGCCTGCGCCCGCACGACGACGACGTCGGCCCGCCAGAACCGCAGATCCTCGCGCAGCCGCTCCCGGTCCTCCCCGGTCACCGGCGGCACCTCACCGCTGTCGTCCACGTCCTCCAGCAGCCGCGAGGTCGGCCTGCGGACGGCGCCGTAGGTGCCCCGGCCGTCGGTGCCGGGGCCGACGAAGTAGCCCTCGGCGAGCGGGAACGCCAGCCCCGACTCGATCTGCCAGTGCAGTGCCCGCGCGTTGCCGGTGTCCGGCAGCGGGGCCACGACGACCGAACCGCCCGGGTCGACATATCCACGCCAGGTGCCGCGCTCGAAGAACGCGGGCACCGGGTCCCGCTCCGACACCGGCAGCGGGGTGGGCGCGATCGGCAGCAACGCCATCGTGAGCGCGCCGAACCACAGGATGCGGAAGCCCAGCCGCTGTTCGGGGTCCCGGCCGATCCGCAGCGCCCGGTCGGTGGCCATCGCCAGCAGCACGCCGATGCACGGCACGCAGGCGAGCGCGAACCGCGACTCCAGCACCGAGTCGAACAGCGGCCGGTCGAACACGAGCAACCAGGGGCCCGGCACGGACGTGGCCGTGCCGTCGACCATCATCAGCACGCCCGCCGACAGCCACGCCATCGTGACCATGGCCACGGCGGTCGCCCTGGCCACCGGGCTGCGCCACAGCCAGGCGGTCACCAGCACCATGAGCACGACCAGCGGCCAGCCGAAGAACGCGTTCTCCTCCGTCCGATTCAGCGACAGCTCCCGCGCCGCCTCCGGGTCGCCCGCGAACGACTCGGTGGAGAACGCGGTGAACGCGGCCAGGTCGTTGCCGACGAAGCCGTGCTCCAGCGACGAGTAGCTCTGCGGGCCGAAGAACTGCCACCACAGCGGGTACGCCACGATCGCCAGCGTCACGGCGGCGGCCACCCCGACGCCCGCGGCGAGCGGGCGGGCCCGCTCCAGCGCGTCCTCCGGGTTCGCCAGCGCGTAGGCGATGCCGAACACCAGCAGCGTGATCGCCGCGATGAACAGCGGCTCCTCGCCGAGGAAGACCTGGAAGGCCAGCAGCAGGCCCAGCACCAGCCCGCCGCGCAGCGGCCGCTCGCCGTGCGCGAGCCGGATCAGCCACAGCACGATGAACGGCAGCACGAACAGCGCGGTGAAGTTCGGGTGCGCGTTGGCGTGCGACATGATCGGCGGCGCGAACGCGCACACGGCCCCGCCGGCCGCCGCGCCGGCACGGCTGCCGACGACGTGCCGGGACAGCACCCAGTACCAGCCCGCCGCGGTGCCGGCGAGGCCGCCGGTGAGGACGAGCGCCCACGTGACGGTCGGGCCGAAGGCCAGCGTGACCGGTGCCAGCGGCACCCCGATGCCCAGCATGACCGTGTTGGACATGAGGTTGACGCCGAGCGGGTAGTTCTGCAGGTCGCTGAACAGCGGGTTCTCCAGGCCCGCGACGGCCTTCGCCGTAACCGCGAAGAACCACTCCCACATGCGCTGGTCCTGCCCGCTGAACGTGAGGTACCCACGCTCGAGGTCCAGCCACAGTGGACGGTAGAGGAGGAACGCGGCGAGCGCGTAGCCGAGCAGGACCGCCACGTCGACGAGGTGGCGGCCACGACCCGCGGTGCCGCGCGGTGCGCCGGGAGCGGGCCGGGCGGCGGGCGCGCTCACCACCGGAGCGGGGCTCACGGCTCGACGATCCGGGCCAGGAAGTACACCGCTCCGGTGCCGCGGTGACGGACGAGGAACAGGAACGGCCGGTCCAGCTCCACGGTGACCGGCTCACCCGCGGGCATGGACACGAGCCGCATCATGGCGGCGGTGGCCGCCGCACCCTCCAGCCCGCTCTCGCCGACGCGGAGCACGGCCTGGTGCAGCACGCCGGAGACGAACATCCGGGCGTCCTCGGTGAGCGCGCCGAAGTCGGCGGCGCGGGTGAACATCGTCTCGACGCCGAGCGAGCGCAGCGCGCGGGTGAGCTCGCTGCGCACGTCCAGGGAGAACCGTGGCATCGCCAGGTCCACCTGGGTGGTGCGGCGGGCCGAGAGCAGCTCCCGCAGCAGGTCGGCGTCCAGTGTGGACTCCTGGTCGGCCAGCTCGCCCTCGGGCAGCAGCGCGACGGCCTCCACGTCGCCCTCGGCGGCGAGGCTCACCAGCCGCCAGCCGTGGCCCGCGGCGTAGCCGAGCTGCTCGGACTGCCGCATCATCGGCACCCGCCGGGTGCCCGACGGCGGGTGGAAGTCCGCCGGGGCGGTGTCGTCCTCGCGGAACGGGAACAGCCAGCCGGCCCGCAGGTAGAGGGCGTTGACCAGGCTCGCCACCGTGTCGTCGGCGACGTCGCCCGGCGAGAGCAGCTCGGGGATCAGGTCGCGGGTGGCCTTCGCGACATCGGCGTTGATCATGCCGCGCGCGGCCTCGGGGTCGCTGACGAACGGCGCGGTGGCCAGCGTGCCCCCTGGCCAGCGCGCGAGCTCGCCGGTGAACTCGTGCGCGATCCGCAGCTCCTCCCAGGCCCACAGCGTGTTGGACACGGCGAGCACGGCCCCGTCCTGGCCCTCGCTCGCGCCGGGCAGGGCGGCGGCCTCGCGGAGCAGCCGCGCCTGCTCGGGCACCCCGTCGGCCGAGCCGGCGAGCAGGGTCGCGACCTCGTCGCCGGTGGCGCCGCGGCCCGCGGTCGCGACCAGGCCGAGCGCGCTGGCGACCGAGTACGGCGAGTAGCAGGAGTCCCCCGAGCGCCCCGCGACCGCGCGGTGCACAGCGAGGGCGAACCGCAGGTGGGCTCGTTCGGTTGCGCTGGCAGCCATTCCCCGACGCTACCGTGAGCGGAGTTCGCGGACACTAGCGAGTGGTGACAAATCCCCGGCCCCCGGTGTGCCAGGCGTGCCACGCCTGCGCCTGCGCGTCGGTGAGGGAGGCGATCTGGTCGACGACGACGCGGGTGCGCGCCGCGTCGTCGGCCGCCCGCTCCCACGCCGGGCGGAACGTCGGGTCGAGGGCGTCCGGGGCGCGGCGGCCGAGCAGGTCGGCCAGCTCGGCGAGCAGCTGCCGCTGGCCCTCCTGTACCGCGAGGCGGCGCCGGTCGCTCATCACGTAGCGCAGGGCCAGCGCCTTGAGCAGCGCCACCTCGGCCGCGGCCTGCTCGGGCACGGCGAGGTCGGCGGCGTAGCGGGTGAGCGGACCCTCCCCGTGCGTGGCCCGCGTCCCGGTGACCGCGGCCGCCGCGAACCGGCCCACCAGCTCGCTGGTGAGCCGCTTCAGGGCGACGAGGGCACCCAGCGACGAGTCGTGGTCCGGCCGCGCCAGCTCGGCCACCACGGGCAGGTCCAGCAGCTCCCCCGCCGCGTCCTCCAATGTGGACACCGGTTTGGCCGAGAAGTGCTTGGCGGCGAGCTCGGCGACGGCGGCTCGCTCCTCGGCGTCGCGTAGCACGGACAGCGAGATCCGCCCGGCGAGCACCCCGTCCTCGACATCGTGCACCGAGTAGGCCACGTCGTCGGCCCAGTCCATGATCTGCGCCTCCAGGCACGGGCGGCGCGGCGGCGCGCCTGCACGCAGCCACGTGAAGGCCGGGACGTCGTCGGCGTAGACGCCGAACTTGGCGGTGCCCGCCTCCCGGGGCCACGGGTACTTGGTGGCCGCGTCGAGGCAGGCCCGGGTGAGGTTGAGGCCGAAGCTGGTGCCGTCGTCACCCAGCACCTTGGGTTCGAGCCGGGTGAGGATCCGCAAGGTCTGCGCGTTGCCCTCGAAACCGCCGCAGTCGCGGGCGACCTCGGCCAGCGCGCGCTCGCCGTTGTGCCCGAACGGCGGGTGCCCGATGTCGTGGGCGAGGCCCGCGGTGTCCACCAGGTCCGGGTCGGCGCCGAGGTCCTCGGCGATGCCGCGGCCGATCTGGGCCACCTCCAGGGAGTGCGTGAGGCGGGTACGCGGGACACCGCTGACCTCCGTACCCTCCCCCGGCCCGACGACCTGCGTCTTCCCGGCGAGCCTGCGCAGCGCGGCCGAGTGCAGCACGCGGGCCCGGTCGCGCGCGAACGGCGTCCTGGCATCCGCGCGGGAGCCGGGCAGCGCGGATCCCTTCGGCGGCTCGGGCAGCCTGCGTTCCCGGTCGTGCTCGCGGTACGGCGGCGGGACGGTCACCTTCGCCACCTTAGCCACCTCTGCCACCTTTGCCCGCCGCCCGGCGCGGAGCCGGAACTGCCCTGAGTGACCCGTTACCGGCGAAGAACGTCAGTAACGGGTCGCTCAGGGCATCCGGAGGTTCCGGGGCCGGACCGGGGTCAGCCGAGCCCGGTGCCGCCGATGTCGTCGGCGGGGTTCTTGGACAGCCGGTAGTACAGCAGGGCAGCGGTCTCCCGCAGGATGTAGCGGGCCTGCGTCTCGCGCGTCTGCACGACCGGCCCGCTGTGGGTGGGTGAGGTCCACGCGGTCAGCCCGATGTCCCTGGCCATCGTCGCCGCCCGCAGCGAGTGCCACGGGTCGCTGACGAGCACGGCGGTGTCCCAGCCGCGGGCGTGCACCTCGGCCGACACCGCGCGCAGTGTGCGCAGCGTGTCGCTGCCCTCGCCGACGGCGACCGTGGCCTCGGCGGGCACGCCGTTCTCCCGGAGCCAGTGGGCGCCTGCCTCCGCCTCGGTGTAGGTGTCGCCGACCTGGCCGCCGCCCGAGGTGACGATGCGCCGGGCCACCCCGGCGTCGTAGAGATCCCTGGCGTGCTCGAGCCGGGCCGCGAAGATCTTCGACGGGGTCCCGTTGTACTGGGCGGCGCCGAGCACCACGATCACGTCGGCGGGCGTGCGGTCGTCCCCGCGGGCGACGTACCAGACACGGAACGCCGTCCCGGCGACAATGAGCGCGCCGATGACCACCACGCCGACCACGGCACGGCCGAGCCAGCGCGCCAAACCCGTTCCCATACCGATCATTGTTCCAGGGCGGCGCCGACCCCGGGTCAGCAGCCGATGAGGCGCGCGGCGAGGTAGGACTCGAGCTTGTCGATGGCGATGCGCTCCTGCGCCATCGAGTCCCGCTCGCGCACGGTCACCGCGTGGTCGTCGAGCGAGTCGAAGTCGACGGTGACGCAGAACGGCGTGCCGATCTCCTCCTGGCGACGGTAGCGCTTGCCGATGGAACCCGCGTCGTCGAACTCGACGTTCCAGTGCTTGCGCAGCGCGGCCGCGATGTCGCGCGCCTTCGGCGTGAGGTCCGCGTTGCGGGACAGCGGCAGCACCGCCACCTTGTACGGCGCGAGCCGGTAGTCCAGCTTGAGCACGGTGCGCTTGTCCGTGCCGCCCTTGGCGTTGGGCACCTCGTCCTCGGTGTAGGCGTCCAGCAGGAACGCCATGAGCGGCCTGCCGACCCCGGCCGCGGGCTCGATCACGAACGGCCGGTAGCGCTGCCCGGTCGACTGGTCGAAGTAGGACAGGTCCACGCCGGAGTGGTTGGAGTGCGTGGTGAGGTCGAAGTCGGTGCGGTTGGCGATGCCCTCCAGCTCACCCCACTCCTGGCCGGAGGAGAAGCCGAAGCGGTACTCGATGTCCACGGTCCGCTTCGAGTAGTGGGACAGCTTCTCCTTCGGGTGCTCGTAGTGGCGCAGGTTCTCCCGCTTGATGCCGAGGTCGGTGTACCAGTCGGTGCGGACGTCGATCCAGTACTGGTGCCACTTCTCGTCCTCGCCCGGCTCGACGAAGTACTCCATCTCCATCTGCTCGAACTCGCGCGTGCGGAAGATGAAGTTGCCGGGCGTGATCTCGTTGCGGAACGACTTGCCGATCTGGCCGATGCCGAACGGCGGCTTCTTGCGCGAGGTCGTCTGCACGTTGAGGAAGTTGACGAAGATGCCCTGCGCCGTCTCCGGCCGCAGGTAGTGCAGGCCCTCGTCCGACTCGACCGGGCCGAGGTAGGTCTTGAGCAGCCCGTTGAACTCGCGCGGCTCGGTGTACTGGCCCCGGGTGCCGCAGTTGGGGCACGGCACCTCGGACAGGTCGGGGTTGTCGCCGTCCGGCGCGCCCTTGCCGGTGCGCTCGGCGTAGTCCTCGGCGAGCTGGTCGGCCCGGAACCGGCGGTGGCAGGACAGGCACTCCACGAGCGGGTCGACGAACGCGTCGACGTGCCCGGAGGCCACCCACACCTGGCGCGGCAGGATCACCGACGAGTCGAGGCCGACCACGTCGTCGCGGTTCTGCACCATGGTCTTCCACCACTGGCGCTTGATGTTGTCCTTGAGCTCGACGCCCAGGGGCCCGTAGTCCCACGCCGACCGGGTACCGCCGTAGATCTCCCCGCTCGGAAAGACGAAGCCACGACGCTTGCACAGGCTGACAACGGTCTCAATGGTGTTGGCGGGCACTCCACGCTCCGGGGCGAGTTGTTTATGACTATACCCGCCAGCCTATCCGGCAACTCTGAGATCACGGCCGCGGGGATGGCTGTTCACGGACGGGTGACCAGCTCCGCCGTGACGATCCGGTTGTCCTCGTAGCCATCGGTGCCGCCGACGTAGTCGCCGCCGCACGTGACCAGCACCAGCCGGTGCGGGCCGGTCGGCGAGAACAGCCGCTGCGCGTGCCGGGGCAGCTCGGTCTTGTGCAGGGTCACCACCTCGGTGACGCGGTAGACCCACTCGCCGCCCGCCGTGTCGACCACGCGGACCCGCTGGCCGGGACGGGAGCGCCACAGCTCGGCGAACGGTCCGCTGCGGCCCGCCCAGTTGACGTGCCCGGACAGCAACGCGGCGCCGCGCGGGGCGCCGAGTCGCGCGCCCCACCAGGTGGCCTCGTCCAGCCCGTCCGGGATGGGCAGCGTGCCGTCGGGGGTGAGCTCGCGGCGGACCAGCGTCGCCGTGCCGCCCTCGGGCAGGCGGACGGTGCCGGGTGGCTGCCCCGCCTGCCGTGCCGCCACCGTCGGTGTGGCCGGGCCGGTCGCCGCCGGGGACGACCCGGTCGCGGCCAGGGCGGGCCCGGTCGTGGCGGGCGGCCGGGTGGGCGCGGCATCCGGCGGTGTGCCCGCTCCGGAGGTCAGGACGAGCACCCCGGCGAGGACCGCGGCGGCGGCGAGCACGCCGAGCGCGGCCGCGACGAGAGGGCGCCGCACGGCGCTAGTCCCCGGCCGGGACCCGGCGGCGCAGGGCGACGGTGACGGCGGCCGCGCCGAGCAGGACACCGCCGCCGAGCAGCCCGAGGCCCCACGCGACCGAGTCGTCCTGCGCGGGCGCCGCGCCGGCGGGGATCTTGACCGGCACGGTGGGCGCGGGGCCGCTCCCGCCACCCGAGTCCACGGGCACGAAGTCACTCGGCAGCGAGCAGCTGACCCCGCCGAGCACGATCGTGGTGGTCACCGGCTCGGCGGCCGGGGTGACCGCCTTCGGCGCGGGGCCAGTGGCGTCGGCGGGCTCGGAGCTTCCGGTGGTCTCGGTGCTCTCGGTCGTCGCGGTGCGGTTCTGCGAGGTTCCGGTGGCCGCGCCTTCGGTGTTCCCGGCGTCCCCGGCGTCCCCGGCGTCCCCGGTGCCCTCGGTGGTGTCGGTGGTGTCGGTCCGCTCCGCCGGGCCGGTGTCCCCGGCGACGGGCTGGGTGACGACCTCGATCTTCCAGCCGGCGGCGACCGTGACGTCGCCGGAGCGCCACTGCTGCTGCCGCAGCAGCTCGTCGAACGACTCGATCCTGCTGATGGTCACGGTCGCGGTGCCCGAGTGGTCGCCGCGCGGGAAGCTCAGCTCCGGGATCTCCCGGCGCACCGGCTCGTCCCCCGTGGGGAGCGCGACCTCCTGCAGGCCGCCGCCCTGGCGCACCCGGAGACGGTCGGCGGTCGCGGTACCGGTCAGCTCGCCGGGTGCGGGGCACTCGGCGCTGGTCCTGGCGCCCTCGAGCACGAGGACGGTCCGGCCGGACCGGGTGTCCCACAGGGCGTAGTTCGCCTCGGCACTCGCGCGGGGCACGTGGTCGGCGGCGAGCTCGGCGACGATGCGGTGCGTCCGGCTCGGCACCCCGTCCGGGAAGGGGTTGCTCCCGGTCCGGGCGTGGTTGCCGAGGTGGACCTCGTAGTTACCGCCCGTGGCGCTGCGTTCGCTCCGCGTGCCGGGCACCGTCACGCGGTCCTGCGCCAGCCGGGACTCACCGGGCCGCAGCGGGGACCGCTGCGTCTCGCTGATGACCGAACCGCCGGAGCCGTTCTCCCCGACGCTGAGCGCGGCGGCATTGGCGTAGGCGACCGGCCCGGTCGCCTCGTCGACGGCGTCGACGGCGGAGTCCTGCGCGGCCGCCGCGCCGGGAACGGCGGCGAGCGCGAGTGCGGCGGTACCGGCGGCCAGCTTCGTCGCGAGACGCGTCATGATCCCCTCAGTTCACCCGGATGGCGCAGGGCCGGTCGGTGCCGCGAGGCGTGACGACCAGGCTCACTGCCGCCGGAACACTAGGATGGTAGGGCATCCCCCAGCAACACCCACACGAACGCGGGAGATCGACATGCCGACGGTGAGCCCCGGCGCGGCTCCCTCCGGGCTGCCCGGGGAGACCGACCAGCAGGTGCACTCGCCGGGGTCGCGGCCGGCACCCCGCACCCCGCCACCGGCGCCGGGTACGCTCGCCGACGCCGGTGAGCTGCTGCGCGCGCTCGCCGCCCCCGTCCGCATCGCGATCGTGCTGCAGCTGCGGGAGGGCGACCGGTGCGTGCACGAGCTGGTCGACGCCCTCGACGTGGCCCAGCCGCTGATCAGCCAGCACCTGCGGGTGCTCAAGGCAGCGGGTGTGGTACACGGGGAACGGCGTGGGCGCGAGGTGGCCTACCGTCTCGTGGACGACCACCTGGCGCACATCGTCGTGGACGCGGTGGCACACGTGCAGGAGGAGGCGCACGGATGAGTTCAGCCGACACCCGCAGCCGAGCACCGCTGCCCGGGCGCAGGGCCACGCGGCAGCGCGCGGCCGTCGTGGAGCTGCTGAACGACGTGGACGACTTCCGGTCCGCCCAGGAGCTGCACGACGAGCTGCGCAGGCGCGGCGAGGGCATCGGCCTGACCACGGTGTACCGGACGTTGCAGTCGCTGTCCGAGGCGGGCGAGATCGACGTGCTGCGCACCGACTCGGGCGAGGCGATCTACCGGCGGTGCTCGTCGCACCACCATCACCATCTGGTGTGCCGCCACTGCGGGTACACCGTGGAGATCGAGGGCCCCACCGTGGAGCGGTGGGCGGAGAAGATCGCCTCCGGCAACGGGTTCTCCGACATCAGCCACACCGTCGAGATCGTCGGCACGTGCTCCGCCTGCGCCCGCAACGGTCGTGAGTGAGAAACGTCGTTCTAACCACGGTCGTCACTCACGAGCCGGTCAGTACTCGTATGGGTCCTTCGGGGTGGGGATCGGCTCCAGGGCGGTGACGGCCAGCTCGGGGACGTAGCCGGGGCCGGTGGCGCGCGGCCCGGGCACCACCTGCCCGGTCACGCGCAGCCAGGTGTCGCTGGGCTGCCCGGCCGCGCCGCCGCCGGACAGGCGCACGGTCACCGGGAACGCGTCGGCGGCGCAGCAGCCGATCACCATCCTGGCCAGCAGCACCCCCTTCTCGTCGGGCACGACGAACCCGGTCAGCGCCACGGTGCGGCCGCGCAGCGTTCCGTTCGCGTCCCAGCCCGCGCGGCTGGCGAACTCCGACAGCGACAGCGGCACCACCCTTCCCGGCGGCAACGGCGGGAACTCCGCCTTCCTGCTCCACGCCGGGTCCAGCTGCCGGTCCTCCGCCCGGGTCACCGAGTCGGCGCCGAGCGCGGGCGGAGCCACCAGGAACACCGCCAGCACCGGCGCCAGCAGCAGCCACGCCGACCGCGCCGGGTGCTCGTGACAGGCTTCCCCGCCGTTGTCCGGGGCGGGCCGCCGCGCCGCACGCACGTCCCGCACCGCGGCGATCCCGGCCAGCAGCACCAGCACCACGCCCGCGCCGAACATCCACGGCAGCTGCGACGGCTTGACGTAGCGCAGGTAGTCGCCGTTGAGCGAGATCTTCAGCAGCGCCCCGCCGAGCAGGAGCAGCAGGATGTTCTGGGTTTCCCGCCTCATCGCGCACCGCCGAGGAACACGAGCCCGGCCACCACGGCGCAGCCGATCGCGACGACGAAGGTGACGGGCGCGAACCGCAGCGCGAACGCCCTGCCGAACGTCCCGGCCTGCAACGCGAACAGCTTGGCGTCGATCGCGGGCCCGACGACGAGGAACACCAGCCGGGGCAGCAGCGGCAACGCGGACAGGGACGCGGCGACGAACGCGTCGGCCTCGCTGCACAGCGACAGCACGACGGCGAGCACCGCGAGCACGAGCACGCCGAGCACGATCTGGTCGGCCAGCGCGCCGAACCACTCCCCGGGCACGAGCACCCCCAGCGCGGCGGACACGAGCGCGCCGAGCACGAGGAAACCGCCCGCGTCCACCAGGTCCGACCGTGCCGTCTCGGCGAACGCGGCCCACCGGCCGCGCCCGGTCACCTCGGGCAGCCTGCGGCGGGCGCGCTCGGCGATCCACTCCAGCTTCCCCCACCGGATCCACAGCCAGCCCATGATCATGGCCGTGGCCAGGGACGCGACGAACCGGGCGAGCACCATGCCGGGTTCGCCGGGGAACGCGACGGCCGTGGCGACGAGCACGACCGGGTTCACGGCGGGCGCGGCGAGCAGGAACGTCAGCGCCGCCGCCGGCGCCACGCCCTGCCCGATGAGCCTGCGCGCGACCGGCACCGAGGCGCATTCGCAGCCGGGCAGCGCGACGCCGGACAGCCCGGCGACGCCGACCGCCGCGGACTGCCTGCGCGGCAGCACCCGCTCCAGCACGCGGGCGGGCACGAACGCGGCGATGGCGCCGCTGACCAGCACGCCCAGCACCAGGAACGGCAGCGCCTGCACACACACGGCCACGAACACGGTCGACGCGGTCCGCAGCGCGGGGACATCGAACACCGACTGCAGCCACGACTGCCCGAGCAGCGCCAGCACGAGCACGGCGCACAGCACCTCGACCGAGGTGATCCGGCCGCGGCGCGGCCGCGCGGTGCCGCGGGAGGCCTCGGAAACGGTTGCCATTTTCCCGATGATGCCAGGGGCGGGCGAGCGCTCAGCCGGTGGATCCGAGCAGGTCGGCGCGGACCTGCGAGGCGGTGGACACCACCAGCATCAGCAGGGTGCCCAACGGGGTGGCGTCCAGCCCCTGCGCCGGGAACGCGTACCGCAGGGTGAGGTCCATGCCCCGCTCGGTGTGCACGACGCCGAGCGTGCCGAACAGGCCCTGGCCCGCCCGCTCGGCCACCGAGGCGGCGACCTCGCTCTGGTCCGGCAGGTCCCACGCGACCACGCAGGTCAGGCTGAGCACGGTCAGCCCCTCGGCGAGCCGGGTGGCCTGCACGACGCACGGCACGTCGGCGTGGGAGAACGTGAGCGCCCCGTCGTCGTCGACGTGCACCTCGAGGTAGCGCTCCAGCGCCTCCTTCGCCGACGTCAGCAGCGCGGCGGTGTCGGCGGCCTCGGACGTCACGGGGATTCCTCCGCGCCTGCCGGGGCCGCCGCGGCGGCCTCGTTCGCCGCCTGGTCGACGGCCGCGCCGAAGCGGCGGTCGCGACGGGCGTACTCCAGGCAGGCGTCCCACAGCTTCGTCCGGTCGAAGTCGGGGAACAGGGTGTCCTGGAACACGAACTCGGCATAGGCCGACTGCCACAGCAGGAAGTTGGACGTGCGCAGCTCGCCGGAGGGTCGCAGGAACAGGTCCACGTCGGGCATCTCCGGCTGGTAGAGGTACTTGGCGATCGTGCGCTCGTCGACCTTCTCGGGGTCGATCCGGCCCTCGGCGGCGAGCCGGGCGATCTGCCGGGCGGCGTCGCCGATCTCGGCACGGCCGCCGTAGTTGACGCACATGGTCATGTTGAGCCTGGTGTTGTGCCTGGTCTTCTCCTCCGCGGCCTGCAGCTCCTTGATGACGCTGCGCCACAGCCGGGGCCTGCGGCCCGCCCAGCGGATCCGCACCCCGATCGAACCGAGGTAGTCGACCTGCCTGCGGATGGTGTCGCGATTGAAGCCCATGAGGAAGCGCACCTCGTCGGGGCTGCGCTTCCAGTTCTCCGTCGAGAACGCGTACACCGACAGCCACTTGACGCCGAGCTCGACCGCGCCGCTGGCGACGTCGATCATCACCGACTCGCCGCGCTTGTGCCCCTCGATGCGGGGCAGCCCGCGCTGGTTGGCCCAGCGGCCGTTGCCGTCCATGACGAGCGCGACGTGCCGTGGCAGCAGCTCCGGCGGGATGTTCGGCGGGCGGGCGCCGTACGGGTGCGGCTCAGGTGGCCGTGGCGTCGTGTGTGACGCCACGTTCTCGCGTCCCCTGCGTCGCACCTGGCACCTCCGGATCGGTGGATGTCCCGTCCGACCCTAACTGGTGCGCGATCGGCGACTCACGGGCACGGCGTTCCACGAACGGCAACGACCGCAGCTGCCGCTCCAGATGCCACTGCAGGTGAGCCGCGACCAGCCCGCTGACGTCGCGGCGGACGGCCTGGGTCGTGGCCTCCGCCACCGGCCAGTCACCGTGCAGCAGCGCCTCCAGCAGCAGGAACACCTCGGCGGGCGGGTGCACCGCGCCCGCGCTCCGGCAGCGGCCGCACTGCGCACCCCCCGACTGCACGCTGAACGAGCGGTGCGGGCCTGGCTCGCCGCAGCGGGCGCACTCGGTGATCGCGGGCGCCCAGCCCGCGAACGCCATCGCGCGCAGGAAGAACGCGTCCAGCACCAGCGAGGGGTCGCGCCCGCCCTCGGCGAGCGCCCGCAGCGCGCCGGTCACCAGCAGGTACAGCCGCAACGCGGGCTCCCCCTCGTCGAGCGTGAGCCGGTCGGCGGTCTCGGTGATCGCGCTCGCCGCGGTGTAGCGCTGGTAGTCGCCGACGATGGGCAGCGCGAACGCGTCCACGGTCTCCACCTGCGTGATCACGTCGAGCGTGCGGCCGGTGTAGAACTGGGCGTCCACGTGCCCGAACGGTTCGAGCCGCGCCCCGAACCGGGACGTGGTGCGGCGGACGCCCTTGGCGACCGCGCGCACCTTGCCGTGCCGCCGCGTGAGCAGGGTGATGATGCGGTCGGCCTCGCCCAGCTTGTGCGCGCGCAGCACCACTCCGGTGTCCCGGTACAGACTCACCGGACCATGCTAAACGGCTCGTGCGCGCGCGACGCCGCGAGAACGACGTGTCCCGCCCACGAGCCGCCGCGCGTCAGTAGTTGTAGCTGTTGAGCGTGTCCACGGCCTCGTTGGCGGCCACGATCGCCACGATGATCATGATGACGGCGATGGCCCAGCTGATCGCGCCGATGATCGTCGCGATGAGGCACAGCGTCCTCGTCTGCCGGGACGCGTCCTGCGCGGCCGCGAGGTTGCCCTGCATCTTGTAGGTGTTGACCTCGTTGGACTTCATGATCGCGAAGATGGCGAGGATCCAGAACAGGAAGATGCAGCCGATCGCCCAGCCCTTGTAGTCCGGGATGTCCTGCCCCACGGCGCCCGGCTGCCCGTAGGGCTGGCCGAACGGCGCCTGCTGCCCGTACTGGGGGTACTGTGGCTGGCCCGGCTGACCCGGCTGGACCGGCTGGCCGTACGGCGCCGCGGGCATCCCGCCCGACGGGGTGCCGTAGGGCTGCTGCGGCTGGCCGAACTGCGGTGGCTGGCCGAACTGCTGCGGCTGCTGACCGTAGGGCTGTTGTTGTTGCTGCCCGTACGGGTTCGTCATGGGGCCCTCCCCTGGCTTCGCGAACACGTGTGCCGCGGGAGCGTACCTTCACGACGGTCGCGGTGTCCCCGGAAGTCGCCGGTTGCGGCCGGGATGTCACACCGCCAGCGCGGTGAACGGTGCGAAGGGCAGGTTCCGGAGCACGAACCAGGCCACGAACACCACCCCGAACGCCACGGGGGTCCAGCGCAGGTGCAGCCAGGTGCGGACCCAGCGGCCACGCCACCGGCCGACCGTCCACGCGGCGAAGCTCCACAGGCACAGCGCGAGGAGCACCACCGTGACCGCGTTGAAGTGCAGTGCGGCCGCGAGGTCGCCGTGCAGCAGGCTGTACAGCATCCGCATGCCGCCGCAGCCGGGGCAGGTGAGCCCGAACAGCGCCTTCGTGGGGCACACGGGCAGCGGGCCGCCCGGTGTGGTCGGATCGCCCCACCACACGACGGCGCAGGCCACGGCCGCCGCCCCCGCCGCCGCCGCGGGCGGCGCCAGCCTGCGCACCCGCTCCCGCACGGTCGCGGCGGGCGCTCCGGTGTAGACGGTGCCGGTCATGGTCAGGTGGGGGTGAGTTCGGTGGCCGCGAAGCCGAACACGACGATCATCACGATGAGGAACACGACGTAGAGGCCCACGAGGATGCCCATGGTGGCGGCCGACCAGATCGCCCACTTCTTGGCGTCGTCGGCGGCCTGCCGCGCCTCCGCGTGCAGGCCCTGCGCCCACAGGCTCGCGACCTGGTTGGACTTCACGATGGACACGATGCCCAGCGGCATGCAGCACAGGACGGTGGTGAGGATGGCCCAGACCAGGTGGTTGTCCGGCGGCGGGCCGTAGTTCGCCGGCCCGTACCCGTACTGCGGATACGGGGGACCCGGCGGCGGGCCCTGCTGCCCCGGGTACCGCGGCTGCTCGGGGTACTGGGGGAACTGGGGATACTGCTGGTCGCTCACGCCGCCTCCTGTGCCATGCGGGACACCCGCACCCGGTCGGCTCGCGTGCGCCGAGCTCCGCACGCTCCGCGATGATCGCTCACGCCGCCTCCTGTGTCATGCGGGACACCCGCACCCGGTCGGCTCGCGTGCGCGAAGCTCCGCACGCTCCGCGATGATCGCTCACGCCGCCTCCGTGTCTAGAACCCCAGCTTCCGCAGCTGCTTGGGATCGCGCTGCCAGTCCTTGGCCACCTTCACGTGCAGGTCGAGGTAGACCTTAGTGCCGAGCAGCGCCTCGATGTGGCGGCGGGCCGTGGCTCCGACCTCCTTCAACCGCGCCCCCCGGTGGCCCAGGACGATCCCCTTCTGGCTCGGCCGCTCCACGTAGAGCAGCGCGTGCACGTCGACGAGGTCGGCGCGGCCCTCGCGGGGGATCATCTCCTCGACGGTCACCGCGATCGAGTGCGGCAGCTCGTCCCGCACGCCCTCCAGCGCCGCCTCCCGGATCAGCTCCGCGACGAGCTGCTGCTCGGGCTCGTCGGTGAGGTCGCCCTCCGGGTAGAGCGGCGGGCCCTCCGGCAGGCGCGCCACGAGCACGTCGGCCACCACCCCCACCTGGTAGCCGCTCTGCGCCGACACGGGCACGAGGTCGGCGAAGTCCATGAGGTCCTGCAACGCGAGCAGCTGCTTGGCGATGCGGTCGGGCGGCACGAGGTCGGTCTTGGTGACGACGCCGATCACCGGGGTGCGCCGGGCCACCTTGGCCAGCTCGGCGGCGATGAACCGGTCGCCGGGGCCGATCTTCTCGTCGGCGGGGACGCAGAAGCCGATGACGTCCACTTCGGACCATGTCGAGTGGACGATGTCGTTGAGCCGCTGCCCGAGCAGGGTGCGCGGGCGGTGCAGGCCCGGCGTGTCGATGATGACCAGCTGCGCGTCCTCGCGGTGGACGATCCCGCGGATGGCGTGCCGGGTGGTCTGCGGCTTGCTCGACGTGATCGCGACCTTGCTGCCGACGAGCGCGTTGGTGAGGGTGGACTTGCCCGCGTTGGGGCGTCCGACGAAGCAGGCGAAACCGGAACGGTAGGGCTCGGTCATCGGCTCAGCGCAGCGTCTCGCGCACGGTGCCCGCGGGATCGGCCCGCAGGATCGGCGCGCCCGGCGCGAGGTCGCGCACGGCCCGCACGGAGGCGTCGGCGACCGTGTCGTCGCCGGTGACCACGGCGGCCGCCTCGAGACCCTCCGCGCCGCTGGACACGGCCGCGGCGACGGCCGCCTGCAGCGCGGTCAGCCGCAGCGAGGGCAGGTCGACGGTGGCGGCGGCGTAGGTGCGCCCGTCGGTGTCCCGTACCGCCGCGCCCTCGGCGGCCTGGATCCGGGCGCGCGTCGACCGGGCCAGGGTCAGGATCTTCTCGTCCTCGGGGTCAAGCTCAGGCATGTTCGACACTCCTATCACGCTCGTCGGGCTCGTCGGGCCTGACCGGCAGCCTGCGGCCGGCGATCCGGTCGTCGACAGCCCGCACGACGACCGTGGTGATCCGCATTCTGCCTCGCCGGTCCTTGCCGCCCTCGGCGCGCAGGCGCAAGCCCTCCACCTCCGCCTCGGCACCGGGCAGCGGGACCCGGCCCAGCCGCTGCGCGAGCAGGCCGCCGACGGTCTCGACGTCGTAGTCGGAGAGGTCCAGTGCGAACAGTTCGGCCAGGTCGTCCACGCCGAGCCGGGCCGACACGCGGATCGCGTTGTCCTCCAGGTACTCGACCGGGGGCCGCTCGCCGGTGTCCGACTCGTCGGTGATCTCGCCGACGATCTCCTCCAGGATGTCCTCGATGGTGAGCAGGCCTGCGGTGCCGCCGTACTCGTCGACGGCGATGGCCATGTGGTTGCGGGAGACCTGCATCTCCTGGAGCAGGTTGTCGAGCCGCTTGGAGTCGGGTACGAAGCTGGCCGGCTTCATCAGCTCGCTGACCCCGCGCGCGTTGCCGTTCTCGGCCAGGGAGGCGCGCACGAGGTCCTTCAGGTGGACGACGCCGACGATGTCGTCGACCGACTCGCCGATCACCGGCAGCCGGGAGAACCCGGTGCGCAGGGACAGCGCGAGCGCCTGCCGGACCGTTTTGGCCTGCTCGATCCAGACGATCTCGGTACGCGGCACCATGACCTCGCGGGCGACCGTGTCGCCGAGCTCGAACACCGAGTGGATCATCTCCCGCTCGGAGGCCTCCACCACCCCGCGCTCCTCGGCGAGGTCGACCAGTTCGCGCAGCTCGACCTCGGTGGTGAACGGGCCCTCGCGGAAGCCCTTGCCCGGGGTGATGGCGTTGCCGACCACGATGAGCAGCTTGCTCAGCGGGCCGAGCACGGACCCGAGGACCCGGACAGGCCCGGCCACGACCAGGCCCACGCGGTAGGGGTGCTGCCTGCCGATGGTGCGCGGGCCGACGCCGACCAGGACGTAGCTGACGAGCACCATCACGCCGCCCGCGGCCACGATCGCGAGCCACACCGGCTCGATCCAGCGCAGGCTCACCACCGTGACCAGCACGGTGGAGGTGAGCTCGCAGCCCATCCGCAGCAGCAACAGCAGGTTGATGTGCCGCCTGCGCTCCCGCAGGACGGCGACGAGCTGGCGCGCGCCGACACGGCCCATGCGCACGAGTCCGTCGGCGCGGGCCTGCGACATGGTGCTGATGGCGGCGTCCGCCGCGGCGAACACGCCGCCGAGCAATACCAGCAGGACGGCGATGACCAGCATGGTGGCCGAACCGGTCACGACTGCTCCGCTTCGGACCCTCCGTCGGTGCCCTGGAGACCGGCCGCGCCGAGCAGCCGGTCGTCGGCACTGCGGCGGGCGTCCCGGCGCTGGGCGGCCAGCCGCGCGGCGGTGAAGTCGGCGAGGATGCGGTTCTGCAGCGAGAACATCTCGCGTTCCTCGGCCGGTTCGGCGTGGTCGTAGCCCAGCAGGTGCAGCACGCCGTGCACGGTCAGCAGGTGCAGCTCCTCGGCGAGGGAGTGCCCCGCCGTGCGCGCCTGGTCCCGCGCGAAGGCGGGGCAGAGCACGATGTCACCCAGCAGCGCCGGCGACGCCTCCGCGGCGTCGGGCCTGCGCGTGGCGTCCAGCTCCTCCATGGGGAACGCCATGACGTCGGTGGGACCGGGCAGGTCCATCCACCGCTCGTGCAGGTCCTCCATCACCTCGAGTGTGACCAGGAGGACGGACAGCTCGGCGAGCGGGCTGACCTCCATCCGGTCCAGCGCGAACCGTGCGGCGGAGACGATCGACTCCTCGTCGACCTGCACGCCGGACTCGTTCGCGATCTCGATGCTCATCGCCCGACGGCCTTCCCGCCGGGAGCGTCCTGCGCGGCCTGCCACTTCTCGTAGGCGTCCACGATGTCGCCGACCAGCTTGTGCCGCACCACGTCGTGGCTGGTGAGGTTGGCGAAGTGCAGGTCGTCGACGCCCTCGAGGATCTCCCGCACGATCCGCAGCCCGCTGCGCTGCCCGCCGGGCAGGTCGACCTGGGTGATGTCGCCGGTCACGACGACCTTCGACCCGAAGCCGAGCCGCGTGAGGAACATCTTCATCTGCTCGGGCGTGGTGTTCTGCGCCTCGTCGAGGATGATGAACGCGTCGTTGAGCGTGCGGCCGCGCATGTAGGCCAGCGGCGCGATCTCGATGGTGCCCGCCTGCATGAGCCTGGGGATGGACTCGGGGTCGACCATGTCGTGCAGCGCGTCGTACAGCGGCCGCAGGTACGGGTCGATCTTCTCGTAGAGCGTGCCCGGCAGGTAGCCGAGCCGCTCCCCCGCCTCGACGGCGGGGCGCGTGAGGACGATCCGGGTGACCTGCTTGGCCTGCAGTGCCTGCACGGCCTTGGCCATGGCCAGGTACGTCTTGCCGGTGCCCGCCGGGCCGATGCCGAACACCACGGTGTGCTTGTCGATCGCGTCGACGTACCGCTTCTGGTTCAGCGTCTTCGGCCGGATCGTGCGCCCGCGGCGGGACAGGATGTCCATGCTGAGCACGTCGGCGGGCGACTCCGCGCCTCCTGCCGACAGCATCGCCACGGTGCGCCGGACGGTGTCCGGACCGACTTGCTGCCCACGTCCCGCGAGAATCACCAGTTCCGCGAACACGCGCTCGGCGAACGCCACGTCCGCGGGGGTGCCGGTGAGAGTGACCTCGTTGCCGCGCACGTGCACGTCGGCGGAGAGGAGGTCCTCGGCCGCGCGCAGGTTCTCGTCACGGGAACCGAGCAGGACGAGCACGGCGGCGTCGGGGATCGGGAACTTCGACTGGGCTGCCTGCGGGGCGGCCTCGGAGGGTTGCTGGGGGGCGGATCCGGCCACGTGCGCTCGGGCCTGCTTTCTGCGCTGGTGCGCTGGTCGTCGGTCTGTCGGGTTCGATGCTAACGGCATCGACTTCACGGGGCAGAGACGTTACCCCGCCGGGTCACGAGGACCCACCCGAATAACGCCCGAAAAGACCGAGCTGTTCCCCTCCGAGCACGTGGGCGTGCACGTGGTAGACGGTCTGCCCGGCGTCGTCCCCGGTGTTGAACACGACGCGGTAGCCGCTGCCGGTGAGGCCCTCGAGGCGGGCGACCTCCTCGGCGGTGGTGAGCACGTCGGCGAGCAGCTGCGGGTCGGCGGCGGCCAGCTCGCCGACCGTGCGGTACCGGGTCTTGGGCACCACGAGGACGTGGGTTTTGGCCTGCGGGTTGATGTCCCGGAACGCCAGCGTGGTCTCGGTCTCGTGCACGATCTCCGCCGGGATCTCCCTGGCGATGATCCGCTCGAACAACGTGTCCGCGTCACTCATACGGCAGACCCTATCGACCGCCGTCCCGGTGCGGCACGCGGCGCGCTGGGCGGGCCCCCAATGCCACATCGGGTGCGCTGGACGCACCGGATGCCGCATTGGGTGCACCCGACGCACCGAATGCCACATTGGGTGCACCCGACGCACCGAATGCCACATTGGGTGCACCCGACGCCACATTGGGTGCGGCAGCGGAAGCGGCGCAGCAGCGAACAGGGCGCCGCGGAGGGGTCCGGGGGGCCTGGGGGGCGTCCCCCAGAGAACACAGCGAAACCCCGCCACCGGGAAGCTGCGCGGCAGCGAACAGGGCGCCGCGGAGGGGTGAAGCCTGGGGGTCGCTCCACCGCCTCCGCGGCTCCGCCGGACCGAGGGGGGAGGTGTCCGGCGGGATCGTCGGCGCGCCAGGACGCGCACCGGAAAATCGGATCGTTAACGAGCGTAATGGTTTCCGCGCGGGTGGCGCCAGGAGTCGTTGGGAAATGCCTCCGAACAGCCGCGACGGCCGAAACACCGGCACCCGTTCGGGGGAGGCGCGGCGGCGGACGGTGGGCGAGCGCGGGCGTCGCCGACCGCAGCGGAGCACTCGCCGACCCGAACGCGGCACTCGCCAGCCGGAGCGCAGCACTCGCCGACCCGAACGCGGCACTCGCGGGCCGCGGCGCAGCACTCGCGGGCGGGAGCGGGGGACTCTCGGGTCAGCGCCAGCGGTCGGTGAGGGCGCCGAGCGCGCCGAGCGCGACCGCGCCCGCGGTGGAGGTGCGGAGCACCGACCGGCCGAGGCGCACGCCGAGCGCGCCCGCCGCCGCGAACGCCGCCGCCTCGTCGGCGGTCACGCCGCCCTCGGGGCCGACGACGAGCACGAGCTCGCCCTCGGCGGGCAGGGTCACGTCGGCGAGCCCGCGCGGCGCCTCGGAGTCGAGGACGAGCGCGAGCTCCGCCTCGGCGAGCACGTCGGCGAGCTGGGCGGTGGTGACCGGTTCCCGCACGTCGGGCAGCCTGCCGCGGCGGGCCTGCTTGGCCGCCGCGCGGGCGGTCGCCCGCCAGCGGGCGAGCGCTTTCGCCCCGCGCGGACCGTCGTCCCACCGGGCGACGGACCGCGCGGCCCGCCACGGCAGCACGGCGTCGACCCCGGCCTCCGTCGCGAGCTCCACCGCGAGCTCGCCCCGGTCGCCCTTCGCGAGCGCCTGGGCGAGGGTCACGCGCAGCGCGGGCGCCGGCTCGTGGCGCCGGTCGAGGAGCCGCAGTCCGAGCCGGGGCTCGCGGCCGGGGTGCACCGACTCCACCACGCAGTCCGCGATGCCGCCCGCGCCGTCGGAGAGGGTGAGCCGTTCCCCCGGCCTGGTCCGGCGGACCGTGACGGCGTGCCGGGCCTCCTCGCCGTCGAGCACGGCCTCCTCCCCGCCGGGGAGCCGGTCGACCAGGAACACCGGCGGGGTGCTGTCGCCTTCGGCCACGGGAGCGTCAGCGGCTCTTGGCGCGCAGCTTGGAGAACAGGCCGCCGCCGTGCTTGCTGCCGTTGCCGGACAGCGTCGACGCCTCCTCGCCGCGCAGCCGCGCCAGCTCCCGCAGCAGGTCGCTCTGCTCGTCGTCGAGCTTGCTGGGCACCGCGACGTCGATGTGCACGTGCAGGTCGCCGCGCCCGTCGACCCGGCCCGAGGAGCGCAGCCTCGGCATGCCCTTGCCCTGCAGCACCAGTTCGGTGTTGGGCTGCGTGCCCGGCTCGATGTCGATCTCGTGCTCGCCGTCGATCAGCGTCTCCAGCGGCACGGTCGCGCCGAGCGCGGCGGTGGTCATCGGGATCCGGAAGTTGCAGTGCAGATCGTGCCCCTCGCGGACGAAGACCTCGTGCGGCGCCTCGTCGACCTCGACGTACAGGTCGCCCGCGGGACCGCCGCCGGGACCGACCTCGCCCTGGCCGGACAGCCGGATGCGCATGCCGTCGCCGACGCCGGGCGGGATCTTGGCCACCACGTCGCGCCGTGCGCGGACCCGGCCGTCGCCGCCGCACTGCTGGCACGGGTCGGTGATGACCTCGCCGAATCCGCGGCACACCGGGCACGGGCGCGCGGTGACGACCTGCCCGAGGAACGACCGCTGCACCGACTGGATCTCGCCCTGCCCGCCGCAGGTGTCGCAGGTCTTGACCGTGGCGCCCTCCGCCGTGCCGGCGCCGCGGCACAGGTCGCACAGCACCGCGGTGTCGACGGTGATCTCCTTGTCGACACCGGTCGCGCACTCCTCGAGGGTGAGGGCGATGCGGATCAGCGCGTCGGAGCCGGGCTGCACGCGGCTGCGGGGGCCGCGGCCGCGGCCACCACCGGTGGCGGCGCCGAAGAAGGCGTCCATGATGTCGCCCAGCCCGCCGAAACCGGCGAACGGGTCCCGGGCCCCGCCCGCGCCCGCGCCGTTGTCCAGCGGGTCGCCGCCGAGGTCGACGATCTTGCGCTTCTGGGGGTCGGAGAGGACCTCGTAGGCAGTGGTGACCTCGCTGAACCGCTGCTGGGCGTCCTCGGAGGGATTCACGTCGGGGTGCAGCTCGCGGGCGAGCTTCCGGTAGGCGCGCTTGATCTCCTGATCAGTCGCGTTCTTGGACACCCCGAGGATGCCGTAGTAGTCCCTGGCCACCGTCTTGCCGTCCTCCTACAACGCGCTACTTGCCGGACAGGATCTGACCCACGTAGCTGGCCACAGCACGCACCGCGGCGATCGTGCCCGGGTAGTCCATCCGCGTCGGACCGACCACGCCCATGCCACCCAGCAGCATGTCGTCCATGCCGTACCCGATGGACACCACCGAGGTGCTGCGCATCTGCTCGTCCTCATTCTCCTCGCCGATCCGCACGGCGATGGCACCGGGGTTGCGTGCCGCCGCGAGCAGCTTCAGCACGACCACCTGTTCCTCCAGCGCCTCCAGCACCTGGCGCAGCGAGCCGGGGAAGTCGGCCACGTTGCGGGTCAGGTTCGCCGTGCCGCCGAGCACCAGCCGTTCCTCCGGGTGCTCGACCAGCGACTCCACCAGCACCGTGCAGACCCGGGTGAGCACGTCCCGCAGCTCGGGCGGCGCGTGCTCGGGCAGCTCGGAGACCTTCGCCGCGGCCTCGGGCAGCCGGTCGTCGGCCAGCGTGGCGTTGAGCAGGTCGCGCAGGCGCCCGACGGCGTCGTCGGTGATGACGTCCCCGAGCTCGACCACGCGCTGGTCGACGCGGCCGGTGTCGGTGATGAGCACCAGCATCAGCCGGGCGGACGTGAGCTGCACCACCTCCACGTGACGGACCGTGGACGCGGTCAGCGTCGGGTACTGCACGATCGCCACCTGCCGGGTGAGCTGCGCGAGCAGGCGCACCGACCGGCGCAGCACGTCGTCGAGGTCGACGGCGCCCTCCAGGAAGCCGCGGATCGCCTTGCGCTCGGCCGCCGAGAGCGGCTTGATCTCGGACAGCCGGTCCACGAACAGCCGGTACCCCTTGTCGGTGGGGATCCGCCCCGCGCTCGTGTGCGGCTGGGTGATGTATCCCTCTTCCTCGAGGGCCGCCATGTCGTTGCGCACGGTCGCGCTCGACACGCCGAGGTTGTGTCTGTCCACCAGCGCCTTCGACCCGACCGGCTCCTGGTTCGACACGTAGTCGGCAACGATGGCCCGGAGAACTTCGAAGCGGCGCTCCTCGGAGCTGGCCACCGGCACCTCCTCTCGTCGCCCACCGATGCGTGGTTGACGTCGAGTTTACGTTCTCCGAGGTCCGAAAGGGGGTGCCGGTCGCGAGGCGGCCCCGGGGGGCTACGTGTTACGCGGGAAGCCGAGGTTGACGCCGCCGTGCGACGGGTCGGGCCAGCGGGAGGTGACCACCTTCGTCCTGGTGAAGAAGTGGAAGCCGTCGGGCCCGTAGGCGTGGCTGTCGCCGAACAGCGAGTCCTTCCAGCCGCCGAACGAGTAGTACCCGACCGGCACCGGGATCGGCACGTTGACGCCGACCATGCCGACCTCCACCTCGTTCTGGTACCGGCGGGCGGCGCCGCCGTCGGTGGTGAAGATCGCCGTGCCGTTGCCGTAGGGGTTGGCGTTGACCAGGTCGAGCGCCGCGTCGTAGCTGGGGGTGCGCACGACCGACAGCACCGGGCCGAAGATCTCGTCGGTGTAGATCGTCATGTGCGGCTCGACGCGGTCGAACAGCGTCGGCCCCAGCCAGAAACCGGGCCCCTCGGTGGTGTGGCGGCCGTCGACCACCAGCTCGGCACCGGCCGCCTCCCCCGCGTCGACGTAGGAGCGCACCCGCTCGCGGTGCGCGGCCGAGACGAGCGGGCCCATCTCCGAGTCCGGGTCGCGGCCGTCGCCGACCCGCAGCCTGCCCATGCGCTCGGCGATGCGCCGGACCAGCTCGTCGCCGACCGGGTCCACCGCGACCACCACGGACACGGCCATGCACCGCTCCCCCGCCGAGCCGAACCCCGCGGACACGGCGGCGTCGGCGGCGAGGTCGAGGTCGGCGTCGGGCAGCACCACCATGTGGTTCTTCGCACCACCGAGAGCCTGCACGCGCTTGCCACGGCGGGTGCCGGTCTCGTAGACGTGGCGCGCGACCGGCGTGGAGCCGACGAACGAGACGCCCCGCACGTCCGGGTGCTCCAGCAGCCCGTCGACGGCCACCTTGTCGCCGTGCAGCACGTTCAGCACGCCGGGCGGCAGCCCCGCCTCGGCGAACAGCTCGGCCAGGAACACCGACGCGGACGGGTCCTTCTCGCTCGGCTTGAGCACCACGGTGTTGCCGCACGCGATCGCGTTGGGCACGAACCACAGCGGCACCATGGCGGGGAAGTTGAACGGGGAGATCACCCCGACCACGCCGAGCGGCTGCGCGATCGAGTAGACATCCACCCCACGGGAGGCGTTCTCGCTGAACCCGCCCTTGAGCAGCTGCGGCGCGCCGCAGGCGTACTCGACGTTCTCCAGTGCCCGCTGCACCTCGCCCGCCGCGTCGGAGAGCACCTTGCCGTGCTCGGCGGTGATGATCCGCGCCAGCTCGTCGCGGCGCGCGGCGAGCAGCTCGCGGAAGGCGAACAGCACCCGCGAGCGCCCGGCGAGGGAGGTCTCGCGCCAGCCGGGCAGGGCGCGCGCGGCGGCGGCGACCGCCTCGGCGACCTCCCCGGCACCGGCGAAGTCCACGTGCGCGCGGACCTCGCCGGTGGCGGGATCGAACACCTCCCCGGTCCGTTCCGGTTCCCCAGCCCACGTCTTGCCGTCGATCCAGTGGCTGATCCGCCTGCCGCCGAACTCGGTCACGCGCGCCGCCTCTCCTCGTCCGCCACGGCGATCGCCTCGCCCAGGATGTCCAGCGCCTCGCCCGCCTCCTCGTCGGTGAGCGTCATGGGCGGCGCCAGCCGGATCACGTTGTTGTGCAGGCCGCCCTTGCCGACGAGCAGGCCACGGGCCTTGGTCTCCTCCAGCACCACCCCGGCCGCGGGCGGGCTCGGTTCGGTGCCGCCCGGCTCGACCAGCTCCACGCCGATCATCAGCCCCTTGCCGCGCACGTCGCCGACCACGCCGTAGCGGTCGCCGAGGTCGCGCAGCCCGGCGATGATCCGGTCGCCGAGCTTGGCGGCGTTGCCCTGCAGGTCGTTGTCGAGCAGGTAGTCCAGCGTGGCCTTGGCGCCCGCCGTGGCGACGGGGTTGCCGCCGAACGTGGAGATCGAGTTCGCCCCGAGGCAGTCCATCACCTCGCCGCGGGCAACGACGCCGCCGATGGCCAGCCCGTTGCCGAGGCCCTTCGCGAACGTCATCACGTCGGGAGTGACGCCGTGCGCCTCGATGCCCCAGAAGTGCTCGCCGGTGCGGCCCCAGCCGGTCTGCACCTCGTCGGAGATCAGCAGGATGCCGTGCTCGTCGAGCACCTCCTTGAACGCGCCGAGCAGCCCGTCCGGCGGGACGTTGAAGCCGCCGACGCCCTGGATCGGCTCGGCGATGAGCGCAGCGACGTCGCCCGAGGTCGTCGTGGCGAGCACGTCGCGCAGGTCGTCGACGCACGCCGCGACGTAGTCGGCGTCGGACAGCCCGGCGAACGGGCCGCGGTAGCGGTAGCCGCCGTGCACGTAGCTGACCTTCACCGGGGACAGCGCGCTGGCCGACCAGCCGCGGTTGCCGGTGACGCCGACGGTGGCGAAGGCCCTGCCGTGGTAGGAGTTCCGCAGGGCCAGGACCTGGTTGCTGCGCCGGTACTGGGTGGCGAGCATCAGCGCGGTCTCGTTGGCCTCGGTGCCGGAGTTGGTGAAGAACACCTTGGCGCCGGGGATGCCGGAGAGCTCGGCGATCCGCTCGGCGAGCTCCACCTGCCTGCGGATGAGGTACAGCGTCGACGTGTGCAGCACCCCGGTGTCGAGCTGGGCGCGGACGGCGTCGGAGATCTCGCGGACATCGTAGCCGATCGCGTTGGTCAGGATGCCCGCGAAGAAGTCGAGGTAGGTGCGGCCCAGCGAGTCGGTGACGCGACGGCCCTGAGCCCGCACGATCTCGATCGGCTCGGAGTAGTACAGCGCCAGCCAGTCCGGCAGCACCGCGCGGTGCCGGCTCAACAGGTCCGAATCCGTCATGCGTCCGAGTCTCGGCCCGCCGCGCGCGGGATCGCCACCGACAATATGTACGGAGTCCCGTCCGCCGCCGTACAGTCTGCATCTTCCGTGGCTCGCGAACGGGAGGAGGGACCGTGTACCCCACCGTGGCGGAGGTGCTCGCCCTGCCGGTGGTGCGGCACGGCGGACCGAGGGTCGTGGCGGGGGCGGCGGGGCTGGACGCGCGCGTGCGCTGGGTGCACGTCGCCGAGGTCGCCGACATCGCGCACCTGCTCAAGGGCGGCGAGCTGGTGCTGACCACCGGCATCGCGCTGCCGGACGACGACGGCGCGCTCACCAAGTACGTCGGGGAGCTGGCCGGGGTCGGCGTCTCCGGGCTCGTGGTGGAGCTGGTGCGGCACTGGAGTGACCGGCTGCCGCCCGCGCTGGTGCACGCGGCCGACGAGCACGGCCTGCCGCTGGTGACCCTGTCCAGGGAGACCCGGTACGTGACGGTGACCGAGGCGGTCAACGGGCTGATCGTGGACGCGCAGGTGGCGGAGCTGCGGGCCGCGGAGCAGGTGCACGAGACGTTCACGGCGCTGACGGTGTCGGGCGCGGAGCCGGACGTCGTGCTGCGGGAGGTGGCCCGGCTGACCGGGGACGCCGTGGTCCTGGAGACGCTGGCGCACGAGGTGCTCGCCTACGACGCCGCCGGGGCCGACCCGGGCGAGCTGCTCGCCGGCTGGCAGCAGCGCTCCCGTTCCGTGCGGCTGGGCGAGCGGACCGGGTACCACCCGGCGACGGGCTGGCTGGTCACGATCGTCGGGGCGCGGGGGCACGACTGGGGCAGGCTCGTCGTCGTGTGCGCGGAGACGCCGCCGCGGCGGCACGTCGTGGTGGTGGAGCGGGCGGCGTCGGCCCTGGCGGTGCACCACCTGCTCGCGCGGGAGGGCGACGGGCTGGAGCGGCAGGCGCACCGCGCGGTGCTGACCGAACTGCTCGCCTCGCCCGCGCCGTCGGCGGAGCTGGTGGCACGGGCCGCGGCGCTGCGGGTGCCGCTCACCGGGCGCAGGCTGGTCGGCGCGGCGATCCGGCCGCGGCTGGGTGGGGAGGCGAGCCCGGCCCCGGCGGCGTCCACCGGGCCGCTGCTGCGGGAGCTGGCCGAGGTGACGGCGCTGGCGACGCGGCGGGCGAAGGTGACCGCCCTGGTGGCCGCCGTGGACGACACGAGCGTCCGGGCGCTGCTGTCGCTGTCGCCGCAGGCCAGTGCCGACGCCGTGCTGAGCAGGCTGGCCAGGGAGATCCGGCAGGCGCGGCCCTCGGTCGCCGCCGGGTCGACGGTGGTGGCGGCGGGCACCACCGTCGACTCGGCCGCCGAGGCGGGCCGCAGCCTCACCGAGGCGGGGCACGTCGCGGCCGCCGCGCTGCGCAGGGACACCGAGCCCGGCCGCGGCTTCCACCGGCTGGAGGACGTGCGGCTGCGCGGCCTGCTGCACCTGCTGGGCGACGACGACCGGGTGGCGGCGTTCGCGGCGCGGGAGCTGGGCCCGCTGCTGGCCCGGGACGCGGCCACGGGCAGCAGGCTCGTGCAGGCGCTGCGTTACTTCTGCGAGCACGGCGGGAACAAGTCCGCGGCCGCGGCGGCGGCGCACACCTCGCGCACCGCGTACTACCAGCAGCTGGCCCGGATCGAACAGGTGCTCGGGGTGCCGCTGGAGGATCCGGAGTCGATGCTGTCGCTCTACGTCGCCCTGCTCGCCCTCGACGTGCCCACCCGGTCGGGGGATGTCGATCACCCGGCCGAGTAACACAGGTCCCGGGCCGGGCCTGCCGATATCCGAAACATGCCCATGTTCGCCGAATCGCTCGCCGCGTGCGCCGCCACCCTGCTGTGCGCGAGCGGGCCCGCCGTGTCCCCGTCCCCCGACTCCGTCCTCCACCTGACGATGACCCCGCCGAACGGCGCCACGCGCGCGGCCGTGCTGGTGTGCGATCCGGCGGCGGGCACCCACCCGAAGCCGTACGAGGCGTGCTCGGCGATCGAGCGCGCCGACGGCGAGCTCGCCGACCTGCCCCGGCGGAACCAGGCCTGCCCGATGATCTACTCCCCCGTCGTCGCCGAGGCGCACGGCTGGTGGCGCGGCGAGCGCGTCGACTTCCGCGCCTCCTACTCCAACGCCTGCGTCGCCGACGCCGAGTCGAGCGGCCTGTTCGGCTTCTGACCCGCCCCCTCCCGCCCGCGCCCAGCGCACCCGGACGCAGTGAAGGCCACCCTCACCGCCTTGGACGCACACAGGGTGGCCCTCACTGCGTTGATCACACGCAAGGTGGCCTTGGGGGCGGGGCTACAGCGGGGTTGCGCGGGGGTTGCGGGGGTGTTGAGCTGGGCAGGGAAGCACCGGCGGCGGGCGGGCGCAATCGACACTGTGTCTGCCGTCACCCCCATCGGTGAACACTCTGCCAGTCCCTGCGGGCGGCCTCCGGCGAGCACGATGCCGCAATGGAGCCGACCACCGCACAGATCCAGCACCCGGACGGCCGGGTGGAGCTTCGCGATGCGTCGTCACTTCACGGCAGCCGGTTCTTCAACGACGAACTCGCCCCGGTGCCCGTCGAGCGGCGAACCTGGACCACCTACAACTACTTCGCGCTGTGGAACGGCATGGCGCTCAACCTGCCGTCCTACCTGCTCGCGTCCGGCCTGATCGCCATCGGGATGAACTGGGCGCAGGCGTTCCTCACGATCGCCCTCGGCAACCTCATCGTGCTGGCGCCCATGCTGCTGAACAGCCACGCGGGCACCAAGTACGGCATCCCGTTCCCCGTGTTCGCCCGCGCGTTCTTCGGCGTGCGCGGCGCCAACCTGGCCGCGCTGCTGCGCGGTCTCGTCGCGTGTGGCTGGTTCGGCATCCAGACGTGGGTCGGCGGGCAGGCGATGTTCGTCATCATCGGCAAGCTGTTCGGCGACGGCTGGAGCGGGGCGGCCGCCGTCGCGGGCCAGCCGTGGACGCTGTGGCTCTGCTTCGCGGCGTTCTGGGCGCTGCAGATGGTCATCATCTGGCGCGGCATGGAGGCGGTCCGCAAGCTGGAGAGCTGGGCGGCGCCCGCGGTCAGCGTCGGGTTCCTCATCCTGCTGGTCTGGGTGCTGATCAAGGCGGGCGGGTTCGGCCCGATCTTCGCGCAGCCGTCCGAGCTGGGCTGGGGGCCCGAGTTCTGGAAGGTGTTCGCGCCCTCGCTGATGGGCATGATCGCCTTCTGGGCCACGCTGTCGCTGAACATGCCGGACTTCACCCGGTTCGGCCAGGACCAGCGCAGGCAGGCCTGGGGCCAGATCCTCGGCCTGCCCACCACGATGTCGCTCATCGCGATCATGTCCATCATGATCACCTCGGGCGGGATCGTGATCTACGGCGAGGCGATCTGGGACCCGGTGCAGCTGGCCAGCCGGTTCGACTCGCCGATCGTGGTGATCGCGGCGCTGCTCGGCATCGTGCTCGCGACGATCACGACCAACCTCGCCGCGAACGTGGTGAGCCCGTCCTACGACTTCTCCAACGCCTTCCCGCGGAGGATCAGCTTCCGGGTCGGCGGGCTCATCACCGGCGTGATCGGCATCGTCATCATGCCGTGGCGGCTGATCTCCGACCCGAACATCTACATCTTCGCGTGGCTGAACTTCTACGGCGGCGTGCTCGCGGCCATCGCCGGGGTGCTCGTGGCCGGCTACTGGGTGCAGGCCGGGACCCGGCTCGCGCTCGCGGACCTGTTCAGCGAGCGGGGCCGCTACTGGTTCACCGGCGGCTGGAACTGGCGCGCGCTGGTGGCCTCGGGCGTCGGCGCGGTGTTCGCCGTGGGCGGCGCGTACTCCGCGCCGGGCTCGGGGCCGTTCCCCGAGAACGGGCTCATCCCGCTGTTCCAGCCGTTCTACGACTACAGCTGGGTCGTCGGCCTGGTGGCCGCGTTCCTGGTGTACCTCGCGCTGACGCTGCCCGGCTCGCGCGAGGAACCGATTCCCACCGACAAGGAGGACAGCAGTGAACGAAGTGGTCAGGGCAGGCTTGGTTCAGCAGCGGTGGACGGGTGACAAGGAGTCCATGATCGCCACCTCGGTCGAGGCCATCGGCCGGGCCGCCTCGCAGGGGGCGCAGGTGGTGTGCCTGCAGGAGCTGTTCTACGGGCCCTACTTCTGCCAGGTCCAGGACACCGAGTACTTCTCCTACACCGAGGCCGTCCCGGACGGTCCGACCACGCGGCTCATGCAGGAGGTCGCCGAGCGGCACGGCGTGGTGCTGGTGCTGCCGATGTACGAGGAGGAGCAGCCCGGCGTCCTCTACAACACGGCCGCGGTGATCGACGCGGACGGTTCCTACCTCGGCAAGTACCGCAAGAACCACATCCCGCAGGTGAAGGGGTTCTGGGAGAAGTTCTACTTCCGGCCGGGCAACACGGGCTACCCCGTGTTCGACACGGCGGTCGGCCGCATCGGGGTCTACATCTGCTACGACCGGCACTTCCCCGAGGGCTGGCGCGCGTTCGGGCTGGCCGGCGCGAAGATCGTGTTCAACCCGTCCGCCACCAGCAGGGGCCTGTCGCAGTACCTGTGGCGGCTGGAGCAGCCCGCGGCGGCGGTGGCCAACGAGTACTACATCGGCGCGATCAACCGGGTCGGCGTGGAACCGCTGGGCGACAACGACTTCTACGGCCAGTCCTACTTCGTCGACCCCCGTGGCGAGCTCGTCGGCGACGCCGCCTCCGACTCCGAGGACGAGGTGGTGGTGCGCGACCTCGACATGGGCAAGCTGGAGGAGGTGCGCAAGCTGTGGGCCTTCTACCGCGACCGCAGGCCGGACTCGTACGAGTCGCTCGTCAAGCCGTGAGGAGGGTGTCATGCTGCTGGTGATCAAGTCCGGCACGGTGCTCACGCCGTCCGGGCCGATCGAGGCGAACGTCGTGGTGGAGGGTGAGCGGGTCGTCGCGCTCACCGAGCACTCCAGCACCGCGTTCGACGAGCGCGCCGACCGCATCCTGTCCGCCGAGGGCAAGTACGTGCTGCCCGGCGGCATCGACGCGCACACGCACATGGAGATGCCCTTCGGCGGCACGTTCTCCGCGGACACGTTCGAGACGGGGACGAGGGCCGCGGCCTGGGGCGGCACGACGACCATCATCGACTTCGCCGTGCAACAGAAGGGCACGTCGCTGCTGTCCACACTCGACAAGTGGCACGAGAAGGCCGACGGTGACTGCGCGATCGACTACGGCTTCCACATGATCGTCTCCGACGTCAACGACGCCACGTTGAAGGAGATGGAGTCCTGTGTGGACGCCGGGGTCAGCAGCTTCAAGATGTTCATGGCCTATCCCGGCGTGTTCTACTCCACCGACGGCGAGATCCTGCGCGCCATGCAGAAGGCGCGGGAGACCGGGTCGACGATCATGATGCACGCCGAGAACGGCATCGCGATCGACCAGCTGGTGGCGCAGTCGCTCGCCGAGGGCAGGGGCGAGCCGGTCCAGCACGGGCTGACCCGGCCGCCGGAGCTGGAGGGTGAGGCCACCTCTCGCGCGATCACGCTGGCCGGGGTGACCGGGGCGCCGCTGTACATCGTGCACCTGTCGGCCGCGCAGGCGCTGGCGGCCGTGGCGGAGGCGCGGAACACCGGGCAGAACGTGTTCGCCGAGACCTGCCCGCAGTACCTGTACCTGTCCATCGAGGACCTGGCGAAGCCGGACTTCGAGGGCGCGAAGTACGTGGCCTCTCCCCCGCTGCGGGAGAAGCACCACCAGACCGACCTGTGGCGGGGGCTGCGCACCAACGACCTCTCCGTGGTGTCCACCGACCACTGCCCGTTCTGCTTCAAGGACCAGAAGGAGCTGGGCCGGGGCGACTTCTCCAAGATCCCCAACGGGATGCCCGGCGTCGAGCACCGGATGGACCTGCTGCACCAGGGTGTGGTGGCCGGAGAGATCTCGCTGGCGCGCTGGGTGGAGACCTGCTCGACGACGCCGGCACGCATGTTCGGCCTCTACCCCCGCAAGGGGGTGCTCGCACCCGGCTCCGACGCCGACATCGTGATCTACGACCCGGCCGCCGAGCAGACGATCTCCGCGGAGACCCACCACATGAACGTCGACTACTCGGCGTATGAGGGCATGCGGCTGCGTGGCCGCGTCGACACCGTGCTGTCCCGGGGCAGGGTACTGGTCGAGAACGGCGAGTACCACGGTTCCCCCGGCCACGGCCGGTTCCTGTCGCGGGACCTCTGCCAGTACCTGAACTGAGGAAGGACGCCGTCATGGACTTCGGGGTGGTGCTGCAGGCCGACCCGCCGGGGAGCGAGGTGGTGCGGCTGCTGCGGGAGGCGGAGCAGCGCGGTTTCGGCTACGGCTGGACATTCGACTCGTGCGTGCTGTGGCAGGAGCCGTTCGTGCTCTACTCACAGGTGCTCGCGGCGACGTCGTCGATGGTGGTGGGCCCGATGGTGACCAGCCCGGGCACGCGCGACTGGTCGGTGCTGGCCTCGCTGTTCGCCACGCTCAACGACATGTTCGGCAACCGCACGGTGTGCGGGATCGGCCGGGGCGACTCCGCGCACCGCGTGGTGGGCAAGCCACCGTCCACTCTGGCCACGCTGCGGACGGCCATGCACGTCGTCAAGGAGCTCGCCGAGGGCCGGGAGGTGGAGCACAACGGCGTCCCGGTGCGCATCCCGTGGGTGCGGGACGGGCGCCTGGAGATGTGGATGGCCGGGTACGGGCCGAAGGCGCTGCGCATGGTCGGCGAGCACGCCGACGGGTTCATCCTGCAGACCGCCGACCCGGCGATCGCGCGGTGGACGATCGGCTCGGTGCGCGAGGCGGCCCGTGCGGCGGGCCGGGACCCGGAGGGCATCACGATCTGCGTGGCCGCGCCCGCCTACGTCGGCGAGGACGTGGCGCACCAGCGGGAGCAGCTGCGCTGGTTCGGCGGGATGGTCGGCAACCACGTGGCCGACCTGGTGGCGCGCTACGGCGACTCCGGGCCGGTGCCGAGAGAGCTGACCGACTACATCGCGGGCCGGGAGGGCTACGACTACGCGCACCACGGCCGGGCGGGCAATCCGTCGACCGACTTCGTGCCGGACGCGATCGTCGACCGGTTCTGCCTGGTGGGACCCGCGGCGGCGCACGTGCAGCGGCTGGAGGAGCTGGCCGAGCTGGGCGTCGACCAGTTCTCCCTCTACCTCATGCACGACCAGCGGGAGGAGACGCTGACCGCCTACGGCGACGACATCGTCCCCAAGCTCACCTCGTGAGTGAGAAACGTCGTTCTAACCACGTTTCTCACTCACGAGGGCCTGGTAGACCAGCTGGCGGAGCCGCTGGCGCAGCGGGTGCGTACTGGAGGGCAGCAGCTGGGTGAAGAACAGCACGGTCAGGTCCTCGGCGGGGTCCACCCAGAACGCCGTGCTCGCCGCGCCACCCCACGCGTACTCGCCCTCGCTGGACAGCGTCCTCGCCTTCACGGGGTCGCGCAGCACCGAGAAGCCGAGCCCGAAGCCGAAGCCGTCGAACGGCATCTCGGCGAACAGCGGGCGGCCGAAGTCCTCCAGGTCGGCGTCCCCGGGCAGGTGGTTGCGCGTCATCAGCTCCACCGTGCGCGGCGCGAGCAGCCGGACGCCGTCGAGCTCGCCCCTGCGGAGCAGGAACTGGGTGAACCGGTGGTAGTCGGCCGCGGTGGAGGCGAGTCCCGCCCCGCCGGACAGGCAGGCGGGCTTGTGCTTGATCAGCTCACCGAACGCGTCGTTGCGCACCGCGCGGCGGGTGCCCGGTTCCGGCACGTACAGCGCGGCGAGCTGGTCCACCTCGTCGCCCTCGACGTGGAAGCCGGTGCTGGTCATGCCGAGCGGGCCGAGGATCCGTTCGGCGAAGAACGCGTCGAGCGACTGCCCGGAGACCACCTCGACGAGCCTGCCGAGCACGTCGGTGGCCACCGAGTACGTCCACTCCGCCCCGGGCTGGAACAGCAGCGGCAGCTCCGCCCACTTCGCGCAGCACGCGGCGAGGTCCAGCCCCGGCGGGGTGGTCCACTCGAAGCCGGCCTCCCGGTACAGGGCGTCGACCGGGTGCGCGTGGTGGAAGCCGTAGGTGAGCCCCGCGGTGTGGGTGAGCAGGTGCCACACGCGGATGGCCTCGGTGGCGGGGACGGTCACCGGGCGCACCGCCGAGCCCTTGCTGTAGACGCGCAGTTCGGCGAACTCGGGCAGCCAGCGGCTGATCGGGTCGGTGAGGTCGAAGGCGCCTTCCTCGTACAGCATCATGGCCGCGACCGAGGTGATCGGCTTGGTCATCGAGAAGATGCGCCACCGGGTGCCGGTCTCCACCGGGCGCCCGGCTTCGAGGTCGGCGTGGCCGCGGCGCGCCACGTGCGCGATCCGGCCGTGCCGGGTCACGACGATCAGCCAGCCGGGCAGCAGGCCCTCGTCGACGTAGCGGGCCATCCGCTCGTCGACGCGGCGCAGGCGCTGGGGGTCGAAGCCGAGTTCGGCGGGGTCGGTCTCCACGGCGAGGTCATTCATGCCCGCCAGTTGTACCCGATCAGCCGAGGAACCGGGCCTTCTCCTGCCGCCAGGCCTCGTCGGTGCGGCCGCGCCGCCAGTAGCCGGACAGCGAGAGCAGCTCGCGGGGGATGCCGCGCTCCTCGAGCAGGTGCGGGCGCAGCTCGCGGACGAACCCGGCCTCGCCGTGCACGAACGCCTGGCAGGTGCCCGGGGGCAGCTCGGCCGCGCGCACGGCGGCCACCAGGTCGTCCCCCGCCGCGCGGTGCAGCCACCGGATCTGCGCGTCGCCCTTCGTGGCGAGCGCCTGCTCCTCGGCCGCGTCCTCGACGAGGAGGAACGCCCGCACCGGTGCGCCCGCGGGCACGGCCTCCAGCGAGGCCCCGATCGCGGGCAGCGCGCTCTCGTCGCCGACGAACAGGTGCCAGTCGACGTCCTCGCGCGGCGCGTACTTCCCGCCGGGGCCGAGGACAAGGAACTCGTCGCCGGGGCGCAGTCCCGCCGCCCAGGGCCCGGCGAGTCCGGTGTCGCCGTGGTGGACGAAGTCGATGGCGAGTTCGCCGGCCTTGGCGTCGAAGTAGCGCACGGTGTAGGTCCGCTGGCGCGGCCAGTGCTCGCGGGGCAGCTCCGCCTTCACCGTCGCCATGTCGAACGGCTCCGGGTAGGTCACGCCGGGCACCGGGAACAGCACCTTGACGTAGCTGTCGGTGAACCCGTTCGGCTGGAACGCCGCCAGGCCCTCGCCGCCGGAGACCACCCGGATCATGTGCGGCGTGATGCGCTCGGTGCGCAGCACGCGCAGGCGGGTGACGGGCTTGCCGCCGGTGCGCGCCGGTTCGTCCGCCATTCGTCGCTCCTCACTGCGCCGGGGCAGGTACTCAGCTAAGGCTACCCTAAGATCAGCCGGTCGGCCCAGCGCCGCTCACCAGCCGGAGTCAGCGGGCCGCTACTCCCCCGCGCCGACGAGGGACACCGGGCGCGGCCGGGTGGCGACGAGGCTGGTCAGCACGCTCGTCACGCCGACCACGACGCACGCGCCCGCGACCACCGCGGCAAGCAGCGGCCACGGCACCCCCACCAGCCAGGCGCCGGTGGACCGCACCGCCGCGGCGCCGATCCCGGCGACCGCGCCCGCGGCGGCCAGCCCGCCGAGGAACAGGCCGATCGCGGCGACGGCCCAGGACTCCACCAGGGCCGCCCGCACGACCTGGCCCCGGCCGAGACCGCTCACCCTGGCGACGGCGAACTCGCGCCTGCGCTCCGCCGCCCCGATCACGACGGCGTTGACCACGGCGATCAGGGTGTACAGCCCGGCCAGGCCCATGATGACGGTCATGATCCCGGCACTGGTGTCCTGTTGCTGGGCGGCGGCGCGGGCGACCCAGGCCTCCGCCGTCTGCACGCGGCCCTCGCCGAGATCCGCCGCCACCCGCGCGGGGTCGGCGCCGGGGTCGAGCCGCACCAGCGTGTGCGCCGGAGCGTGTTCGGCCACCGCGGGCGGCACGAGCGCGCGGGGCAGCAGCACGTCGGCGCCCGCGAACGAGTCGGGCAGCACGGCGACCACCCGCAGCGGCACGGTGCGGTCCCCGATCCGGGCGTCGACCACACTGCCGAGGGGGTGCTCGCCGGAGGCGATGCTGTGGCCGCGCAGGTCGGCGAGCGAGCCCTCGGCCGCGGTGCGGTGGTGGGTGCGCTGGTAGTCCGCCGGGTCGACGGCCACCGCCTCGGCCGCGTCGGTGTCGGTCTCGACCTCACCGTCGTCCACGGTGGTGACCGTGAGCGGCACGCGCAGGCTGAGCTCGGTCGACGCGACCGCGACGCCGGGCACCCCGGCGACCGACGGCGGCCCGTCGGTGGTGACGACGAGGTCGGCGCGCACGTCCTGGCGCAGCTCGTGTTCGGCGGCGGCGCCGAGGGTGGTGAGCGTGCCGGAAAGGCCGAGCAGCAGCGCGACGAGCACGAGCAGCGGCGCCGCCGTCGAGGCACTGCGCCGCACGCCGTCGCGCAGGTTGGCCGCCGCGAGGGTGCCGAGCGGACCGCCCCGCAGCAGCGGCCCGACGAGGCGCCCGACCAGCGGCACCACCAGTGGGCTGAGCGCGCTCAGCCCGATGGACGCGGTGATCGCGATGTTGATCGAGAGCGGGATGGCCGCGACCGGCCCGGCGAACGACGACACGATGGCCAGCGCGACCGCGCCGCCGAGGAACAGCACGCCGAAGAACCAGCGGGACGCGGTCATCACCCGGGCGGCCGCCCCCGTCTCCCGCAGCGCCTCCAGCGGCCGTACCCGCGCTGCCCGCCGGGAGGCGGCGAGCACCCCGGCGACCGCGACGCCGGTCCCGATACCCGCGGACACGGCGACGATCCAGGCGCGCCAGGGCACGGCGAACTCGGCGGGCACGAAGCCGAGCCCGGTGAGCAGGGCGGTCTGGGCCCGCTGCACGAGCAGGCCCAGCGGCACGCCGATCCCCGTGCCGAGCAGGCCGAGCAGGACCGCCTCGCCGAGCAGCAGCCTGCGGACCTGGCTGCGGCCCGCGCCCGCGAGCCGCAGCAGGGCGAGGTCGCGCCTGCGCTGGGCGACGGTGAACGCGAAGGTGGACGCGACGATGAACACGGCGAGGAACGTGGCGATCGCCAGGGTCATCCCCAGCAGCGTGATCGCCTCGACGTACCCGCCGGTGGCCGCGGCGAGCAGGATCAGCAGCGACGACTGCACGAGCGCGACGCCGAGGCAGACGGTGAGCAGGGCGCCGACGAACAGCTGGCCACGCTCGCGGAAGGTGCTCCAGGACAGGCGCAGCACCGGTCACGCCTCCAGCCGGGCGAGCCGCTCGGCGACCTCGCGGGCGCTCGGGGCGAGGGCGCGGTCGGCGATGCGGCCGTCGGAGAGGAACACGACGGAGTCGGCGGCGGCCGCGGCGGCGGGGTCGTGGGTGACCATGACGATGGTCTGCCCCGCCGAGGTCACCATGCCGCGCAGCAGGCGGAGCACCTGCCTGGCGGAGCCCGAGTCGAGCGCACCGGTGGGCTCGTCGGCGAACAGCACCGCCGGGCGCGTCACCATCGCCCTGGCGATCGCCACCCGCTGCTGCTGCCCGCCGGAGAGCTCGCGGGGGCGGTGCCGCCTGCGGTCGTCGAGGCCGACACTCGCCAGCACCTGCCGCACCTGCTTGCCGGACACCCGCCTGCCGGCCAGCCGCAGCGGCAGCGTCACGTTCTGCTCGGCGGTGAGCGACCCGATGAGGTTGAAGCTCTGGAAGACGAACCCGATCCGGCCGCGGCGCAGCTCGGTCAGCTCCCGCTCGCCCGCCGTGGTGATGTCGTCGCCGGAGAGCAGCACCTGCCCCGCACTGACCTGCTCCAGCCCGGCGGCGCAGTGCAGCAGGGTCGACTTGCCGGAACCGGAGGGGCCCATCACCGCCGTCCAGCTGCCTGCCGCGAACGCGATGCTCACGCCGTCGAGGGCACGTACGCGCGCCTGGCCGCTGCCGTAGTCCCGGCTGGCGCCGCGCAGCTCGACGGCCGGGGCGGGCAGGTCCGCGCGGCGGGGCGCGGTTCCGGTGTCCTGGGGTGCTGTCATACCGTTCATCCCACCCGCCAGGGCCCGCCGGGTCACCGGTGCGCGCCCCCGAACCGGGGGTGGGGCAGGCCCTACCCGATGGCCCGGCCGTCCCGTACGGCACCGAAGCCGGATCGCGCCCGGTTCCTCGATCATCCAGGATGGACAGTCTCCGGCCGGACCCCGCGCCGCCGAGGTCGCCGGCGACGTCGCGGTGCGTGCCGCGCGAGCGGGTGACCCCCGCCCGCCGGCACCACCAGAACTCTTGACAGCTTGCCAACAAGGAGCGAATGTGGTGCTCATGACGCAGTTCGACTACGACGTCCTGGTGATCGGATCCGGCTTCGGCGGGAGTGTCAGTGCCCTGCGGCTCACCGAGAAGGGTTACCGGGTCGGCGTGCTCGAGAGGGGCAGGCGGTTCGCCGACCACGAGTTCGCCAAGACGTCGTGGCGGGTGCGCGACTACCTGTTCGCGCCGGGGCTCGGCTGCACGGGAATCTTCCGCGTCACGCCGCTGCCGGACGCGCTCGTGCTCAGCGGCGCGGGCGTCGGCGGCGGCTCGCTGGTCTACGCCAACACCCTCTACGAGCCGCCGGAGGCGTTCTACGCCGACCCGCAGTGGGCGGGGATCACCGACTGGCGGGACGAGCTCGCGCCGTACTACGACCAGGCCAAGCGCATGCTGGGCGTCACGACGTACCCCCGGGTGACCCCCGCCGACGAGGTGATGCGCGAGGTCGCCGAGGACATGGGGATCGGCGACACCTACCACCCCGCCCAGGTCGGCGTGTACTTCGGCGCCGAGGGCACGCGCCCGGGCGAGGAGGTGCCGGACCCGTTCTTCGGCGGCGCGGGCCCCGCCCGGCGTGCCTGCCTCCACTGCGGCGAGTGCATGACCGGCTGCCGCCACAACGCCAAGAACACGACGGTCAAGAACTACCTGCACCTCGCCGAGCGGGCGGGGGCCCGCGTGCATCCGATGACGACGGTCACCGAGGTGCGACCGCTGCCCGGTGGCGGCTACGCCGTCGCGACCGTCCACACGGGCCGCCCCTGGCGCAGGCGGACGTTCACGGCGGACCAGGTGGTCTTCTCCGCCGCCGCGCTCGGCACCCAGCGGCTGCTGCACAAGCTGCGCGACCGCGGCGTACTGCCCCGCATCTCGCCGAGGCTGGGGGTTCTGGCGCGCACCAACTCCGAGGCCGTGCTCGCCGCCCGCACCCGGCGCAGGGACAGCGAGTTCCACCGCGGCGTCGCGATCACGTCGTCGATCCACCCGGACGCCGTCACCCACGTCGAACCGGTGCGCTACGGCAAGGGCAGCAACCTGCTCGCCCTGCTCGGCGCGGTGCTCACCGACCCGGAGCCGGGCAAGCCGCGCTGGCTGCTCGGCCTGCGCGAGATGTGGCGGCAACGGCGTGCGCTGGCGGCGCTGCACAACCCGCGGCACTGGTCCGAGCAGACGATCGCCCTGCTGGTCATGCAGACGCTCGACAACTCGGTGACCACCTACACCCGACGCGGCCTGTTCGGCAGGCGCATGCGGACGCGGCAGGGCGTCGGCGAGCCGAACCCGGTCTGGATCCCGGCGGGCCACGAGGTCACCCGCCGGGTCGCGGACAAGATCGGCGGGATCCCGGGCGGCGGCTGGAACGACCTGGTCAACGTGCCGCTGACGGGACACTTCATCGGCGGCTGCGCGATCGGGGAGTCCCCCGAGACGGGCGTGGTCGACCCCTACCAGCGGCTGTTCGGCCACGAGGGGCTGCACGTCGTCGACGGCTCGGCCATCTCGGCGAACCTCGGCGTCAACCCGTCGCTGACGATCACGGCGCAGGCGGAGCGCGCGATGGCGCTGTGGCCCAACCGGGGTGAACGCGATCCACGGCCTCCGCTCGGGTCGCCTTACCGGCGCGTAACCCCCGTGGCCCCCAAGAACCCCGTCGTACCGGAGCACGCGCCCGGCGCGCTGCACCTCCCCCTGTTCCCGGCACAGGGGGCCTCGTCGTGAGAAACTGCACCGCATGACCACGGAATCGGCGCCCCGGTGGCGGCGGCTGGAACCGGACGAGCGCAAGGAACAGATCTTCACCTGCGCGGCCGAGCTGTTCGGAGAACGCCCGTACGGCGATGTGTCCACTTCGGACATCGCCGCCCGGGCGGGGGTGGCACGCGGGCTGATCAACCACTACTTCGGCACGAAGCGCGACCTCTACCTTTCCGTGGTCCGCCGGGCGCTGACCGTGCCGCACTTCGCGGTCAAGCAGCTGCCCGAGGGGACGCTGGAGGAACGCACGGAGGCGGCCGTCGACTGGTTCCTCGACATGGTCGCCAAGCAGGAGAAGATGTGGCTCGCCGCGATCACCCCCGAGGGCATCGGCCGGGACGTCGAGGTGGACCGGATCGTGGACGAGGCCGACCGGAACTCCGCCGACCGGGTGCTGGAGGCGGTCGGCATCACGCCGGACGACGCGCACTGGGACGAGCTGAACGCGCTCGTGCGGGCCTACGGCGGCATGGTGAAGACGGCGGGCCGCGAGTGGCTGGTCCGCGGGGCGCTCAACCGGCGTCAGGTGCACACGCTGCTGAGCCGCTCGCTGCTGACCCTGATCCGGGACGTGTTCCCCGCGGCAGCCGGGCAGACCACCACCGCCCGGCACTGAGCGGCCCCGGCCCCGCGCGGAGCGGGTCCGGGGCCGCGTCCCGTCCCACACTGTTGGCACTCGGCCAGCAACTGTTACCTTCGGGTCGTGGACCCCAGGACCCCGGTGCTCGTCGGAGCAGGTCAGTACACGTGGCGCGACGATGACGCGGCGACCTCGCCGCTGGAGCTGATGCGGCTGGCGGCCGAGACCGCCTTCACCGACAGCGGCGGCTCCGGCCTGCGCGAGCGCGTGCGCACGGTCGGCGTCGTCGACAGCTTCTCGTGGGGCACCGCCGATCCCGGCGCCCTGCTCGCCGCCGAGCTGGGTCTGTCCCCCGCCGAGACCGTCTACACGCACACCGGTGGCACCGGCCCGGTCGAGCTGCTCGCCGACACCGCGGACCGGATCCGGCGCGGCGAGCTGGACGCGGCCCTGCTCGCGGGCGGGGAGGCGGTCAGGGCCCTGTTCGGCGGGCGCTACTCCGGTGGGCCGAAGCAGCCCGAGGGCACCGCGCCCACGCGGATGCTCGGCGCCGACCGCGAACCGCACCATCCGGTCGAGGCCGCGGCGAAACTGGTGCTGCCGCTCGGCTTCTACCCGCTGTTCGAGAACGCGATCCGGGCGACCGCGGAGCGGGCGCTGCCCGAGCACGTCGGCTGGCTCGGCCGGCTGTGGGCCCGCTTCGCCGACGTGGCCAGGGACAACCCGCACGCGGTGGCGACCGACCCGCCCGGCGCGGACGCCATCGTGGCCGCGGGACCGCGCAACCGGATGGCCGCGTTCCCCTACCGGAAGCTGCTCACCGCCAACATCTTCGTCGACCAGGCCGCCGCGCTCGTGCTGTGCTCCGCCGCGGCCGCCGAGAAGGCCGGGATCCCGCGGGAGCGGTGGGTGTTCCCCTACGCCAGCGCCGTGGCGAGCGACCACTGGTTCGCCGTCACCCGGCCCCGGCTGGACCGCTCCCCCGCCCTCGCGGCCGCCGCCGGTGCGGCGCTGGCGCACGCGGGGGTGGGCATCGGCGACATCGGCCACCTCGACCTGTACTCGTGCTTCCCGTCAGCCGTCCAGGTGGCCGCCACCGAGCTGGGGCTCAGCCACGCGGACCTCACCGACCCGGCCCGGCCGCCCACGGTCACCGGCGGGCTGACCTTCGCGGGCGGGCCGGGCAGCAACTACGTCACCCACTCGCTGGCCACGCTGGTCGGGCGGCTGCGCGGGACACGCGGCGAGTACGGTCTGGCCACCGCGGTCGGGTGGTTCCTCACCAAGCACGGCGCGGTGGTGCTCTCCGCCGACCCGCCCGCGCGGCCGTACGCGCACCAGGACCGCTCGGCCGAGGTCGCCGCACTGCCGCGGCGGGACGTGGCCGTGGCCGCCACGGGCGACGCGACCGTCGAGACCTACACCGTGGTGCACGACCGGTCGGGCGAACCGGAACGCGGCATCGTCTACGCGACCCTGCCGGGCGGCGAGCGCACCGCGGCCGCCACCGAGCACCCGGACACGATCGCCGGGCTGCTCGACGGCGACCCGCTCGGCGCCAAGATCCGGCTCACCGGCGACGCGACGTTCACCTTCCCCGGCTGACGGGCCTGCGCGACCCGCACCCGGACGCAGTGAAGGCCACCTTCACTGCGTCCAACGCACTCAAGGTGGCCTTCACTGCGTCCGGCGCGGCCAAGGTGGCCTTGGGGGACGACAGGTCAGCCGGGGACGGCGGTGATGGCGATGGCGCGTTCCTCGAGGCTGCCGAAGTAGAGCCGGCCGTCCCGCTCGCGGACGCCGGTGAGCATGTGGAAGCCCTCGATCTCGCCGGACAGCGCGTGCACCACCGTGCCCGCGGAGTCGAAGGCGAGCACGCCGCACGTGCGGGACGGCGACGGCTGCAGCCACGTCGGCAGGCGCCGGATCCCGGCGCGCGCCGGAGCGGGCAGCCTGCGCACCCGGTCCAGCGCCGCCACCTTCGGGCTCGCCTGCGTCACCCAGATCAGCCCGTCGCTGCCGGTCGACGTGTTGTCCGGGAACCCCGCCAGCCCGTCCGCGAACACGTCGGTGGTGCCCGCGCGCTCGCCGGACAGCCACACCCGCCGGACCCGGCAGTCGCCGGTCTCGGCCACGGTCACGAACGACTCGTCGGCGGCCAGCGCCACCCCGTTGGCGAACTGCAGCCCGCCCGCGATCTCGTCCACCGTCCCGTCCGGGGAACGCCGGAACAGCCGCCCGGTGCCGGTCTGCTCGATGAGGTCGTCGCGCCACCGCGTGATCGGGAAACGCGTCGACGAGTCGCTGAAGTAGACGGTGCCGTCGGCGGCGACCGCCGCGTTGTTGCAGAACAGCATCGGCCTGCCGGCCACCTCCGCGAGCAGGGTGCGCACGGCGCCGTCGGCGGGGTCCACCACGAGCAGCCCCCGGTGGGCGTCGCACACCAGCAGTTCGTCGCCGTGGAACTCGAGGCCGAGCGGCCGCCCTCCGGTGTCGGCGATCGTGTCGATCCGCCTGCCCTCGTCGGCGATGCGCAGCACGCGGCCGTCGGCGAGCCCGGTGTACACCCGGCCCTCGGCGTCGACCAGGGTGTCCTCGGGACCGTGGCCGTTCACCGGCACGAGCCGGACCGCACCGAAACGCATGGGTGACCTCCTAGCGGTAGCTGAGCAGGGTCGCGCCGTCGCCGTCGAAGTGGCCGTGCTCGTTGAACGACAGCAGCGTCGTCCCGGACCGGCCGGTGACGATCTTGGTGATGCCGGCGTTGACCGTGACCCGGTTGAACGTGAGCAGCCCGGTGTCCGGCTGCCCGGTGAGCGCCCCGCACAGCGCCGCGATCACCCCGCCCGAGGTGAACACCACCGCCTGCTCCCCCTTGCCGAGGGTGGCGGCGAGCTCGTCGAGCGCGGCGCGGCAGCGCCCGAGGAACGCGGGCCACGTCTCCGCGCACGGGCTGGCGTCGCCCGCCCGCACCCAGCCGGTGAGCGCCGCGTCCAGCGCCGCCTGGTACGCCCGCGGGTCGGCGCTGTCCTGTGCCGCCCCGCCGCCGTGGTGGGCGGCGATGTCGACGTGGTCGTACTCGTTCCACCTCGGGTCCTCCTTGGCGACCACCGAGGGTGCCACCTCGGCGAGCGCCGCGGCGGCCGTGGCCCGCTGCCGGGAGAGCGTCCCGCACCGCGCCTCGGTGACGCCGACCCGGCGCCTGCGCAGTTCCGCGCCGACCGCGCGGGACTGCTCGGCGCCGCGGTCGGAGAGCACGTCGTAGTCGGCGGCCCCGAACGAGGCCTGACCGTGCCGCACCAGGAAGATCGCCGCCATCAGCCGTTCCCCCTCTCGGTCGCGGTCCCGCCCTTCACACCAGCCTCCGCAGCAGCCGGACGGGCAGCAGCCGGATGACGACGCTGAGCGGCGCCCAGGGCAGCGCCGGGATGCAGGCGCGCGCCGGTTCCCGCTCGATGGCCTTCACCAGGGCGCGTGCGCCGCGGTCGGCGCCGGTGAGCAGCGGGGCGCGGCCCGCCGACCCGGTCATCTCCGACTCGATGTAGCCGGGCAGCAGCGTGGTGACGCGGATGGGGGTGTCCAGGGTGTCCGCCCGGATACCGTCGGCGAGGGCGGTGACCCCCGCCTTGGCCGCGGCGTAGGCGGTGAGGTTGCGGGGCATGCCGCGCAGCGCGCTGAACGACGAGACGACCACCAGGTGGCCCGCCTGCTGCTCGCGGAAGATCCCCAGCGCGGCCTCGCACTGGGCCAGCGCGGCGACGAAGTTGGTCTCGGCGGTCTGCCGGTTGGCGTAGAAGTACCCGGTGCCCACCGGCTGGCCCTTGCCGAGCCCCGCGTTGACGATCACGCGGTCGAGACCGCCCAGCTCGGCGCGGAACTCCTCGAAGACGGTGAAGACGCGGTCGTGGTCGTTGACGTCCAGCCCGCGGGTGACCACCCGGATGCCGGGGTGGCGCCGCGTCAGCTCCTCGGCGAGGGCGTCGAGGCGGTCGGTGCGGCGGGCGCACAACGCGAGGTTCCGGCCCGCGGCGGCGAAGCGGCGCGCCATGCCCGCACCGAGGCCGGAGCTGGCTCCCGTGATCACGATGTTCTTCCGGTTGGCCATGCCTCATCATGGCATTACCGACAGGTAACACGGTGGTGGCCCGGCGCCGCGCGCGCCGGGCCACCGCCGGACGGCGTCACTCGCCGGTGTAGAGCAGCCGGTCCGGCGTCCCCAGCCCGGGGTTGGTGATCGTGCCGGGGGTGGCGGCGGCGGTCAGCGCGGCGGCCACGACGTGCGGGGTCGCCATCGACGTGCCGCTGATCGTGTTGTCGCCGCCGGGTCAGGCCGGCACCGCACGAACGCGGCGGGCGACGCCTTCGCCCGGCCCTGCGCGGGCGCCATCGCGCGGAGCGGGCTGAGCCTCGACCGGCTGCGGGCGCTGCGCAACTGCCGTGTCGGCCGGATCGAGACGGACTCCGCGCGCGGCGTCACGCTCGCGGAGCTGCTGTTCGACCGCGTGCTGGAACGCGGCGAGACCCACCTGGCGGAGTACTCGCTCGAGCACGGGGCCCCGCCCGCCGAGCCGCCGAACACCCACTTCCGGGAGTTCGACCGCCCGGTCCGGGAGTACCTGCTGGAGGTGCGGTTCGGCGCCGGGAGCAGGCCACGCCGCAGCTGGCAGTACGCCCGCGCCGGAGCGGAGGGCCCGCCCGAGCACCGCGAGCTGCGGTTCGACGAGTCGTCCGGGGTCCACGCCGTCGCGCTCGACCTCGGCCCCGGCCTGTTCGGCCTCGGCTGGTCGTGACGCCCGCCGGTACCCGCTCGCGGCCTCACGACAGCTGGTTGCGCAGCACCTTTCCGGTGGCGTTGCGGGGCAGCGCGTCGAGGAACTCGATCTCGCGCGGCACCTTGTAGCGGGCGAGGTTGTCGCGGACGTACTCACGCAACGAGTCCGCGTCGAGCCGGGCACCCTTCGCGGGGACGACGAACGCCTTCAGCCGCTGGCCGAACTCGTCGTCGGGCACGCCGATCACCGCGGCCTCGGTGACGTCGGGGCGCTCGGCGAGCAGGTTCTCCACCTCGATCGGGAAGACGTTCTCGCCGCCGGAGACGATCATCTCGTCGTCGCGCCCGTCGATGAACAGCAGGCCGTCGGAGTCGAAGTGGCCGACGTCGCCGCTGGCGAGGAGGCCGTCGATGATCTCCTTGTTGCGCCCGTCGGTGTAGCCCTCGAAGCTCAGGCCGCTCCCGACGAACACCCGCCCGGTCACGTGGGGCTCGGTGATCTCCCTGCCCTGCTCGTCGTACAGCCGGACGCGGCAGCCCACCGGCGGGCGGCCGACGGTGCCCGGCGCCCTGCGCCAGTCCTCCGGCGTGGCGACCGTGGCCACGGCGACCTCGGTGGAGCCGTAGAGGTTGTGGACGACGTCGCCGAACAGGGCCGTGGCGCGGTTGCCCAGGTCCGGCGCGAGCGCGGAGCCCGCGACGAACACGATCCGCAGCGACGAGGTGTCGTACCGGCCGACCACGTCCGGGCCGAGGTCGACGATGCGCTGCAACATGGTGGGCACCAGCACGAGCGCGGTGCACCGGTGCTCCTCGATGCCGCGCAGCGTCTCCTCCGGGTCGAACCGGCGGCGCACCACCACCTTCGACCCGAGCGCGAACGAGAGGATGAACTGCGACAGGCCGGTGCCGTGGAACAGCGGCGCGCCCAGGAACGTGCTCTCCCCGACGCGCAGCGGGATCCGGTCGAGGAACTGCGCGGAGTCGAGCCCGGAGATCTTCGGGCGCGGGGCGCCCTTCGGGGTCCCGGTGGTGCCGCTGGTCAGCAGCACGAGGGCGCCGGGCCGGGCCGGTGGCGGCAGCGGGCGGTCGTCGGTGCCCTCGATCAGCTCGTCGAGCACGGGGATGTCGTGCCCCGCGGGGTCGGTCTCGGTCCAGGCCAGGTAGCGGTCGACCGGACCGCGCACCTCGCCGAGCAGGCCGGTGAACTCCTCGTCGTACACGAGCACGGTGACGTTCTCGCGCTCGGCGACGTCGGCCAGCTGCGGCTTGGCGAAGCCGGTGTTCATCAGCAGCAGCGGCACGCCGAGCTTGCCCGCGGCGAGCATCGTCGTGACCAGTCCCCGGTGGTCGCGGCAGAGCACCGCGATCGTCGAGCCCTCGCCGACGCCCCGCTCGGCCCAGGCCCGCGCGAGCGCGTTGGAACGCAGGTCGAGCTGGGTGAACGTGAGCGGACCGCGCTCGTCGACGAGGCCGACCGCCTTCGGGTCGCGGCGGGCGGCGATCCGGGTGGCCCCGGCCAGCGCGCCGAGTCTGCGCACGGCCGCCAGCGAGCGAAGGCCTTCGTCGAGCCGGGGGAAGGGCACCAGCCCGGCCCTGCGGAGCACCTCGACGCTGCGGACGGTCTCCGTCAGGCGGGTCGCGAGCCCGGCCACCGTCAGCGGCCTCTTCATCCGAGCACCTCCGTGTGCGCTGTGGTCGAGTGAAACCTACCCGCGAGTAGGTACGGTTGTCGAACAGGCTGTCGGTGGCACCACACAGAATCACCCCGTGCACATCATCGTGGCGCGGGATCCGGACGGCACGTTCGCCGCGCGTGCCCCGGAGGGCGGTCCCGCGGCGAGCGGGCTGAGCGCGGCCGAGCTGGCCCGGCACGCGGCGGGGTGGGAGCGCGAGCTGCGGCCCCGATGGGTGTTCACCTCGGTGGAGCACGACTACCCGGCCCTGCTCGGCGGCGGTGTCCGGGTACGCCGCTGCCACGACCTCGCCCTCACCGAGGGCCTGCTGCTGGCGGCCGAGGAGAGGGGCGAGCAGCCGCGCTCGCTGGCCGCCGCCTACGCGCGGGCGCGCGGGCTGGAACCGCCCGCCGAGGTGGAGTACACCGCACTCGACGACCAGCCCGCGCTGTTCCAGCCCCGTGGCCCCGGCCTGCCCGGCGGCGTGGCACCGCTCGACGCGGCGGAGCTCGTGCTCGCCGAGCAGCGACGGCGGATCGGGCGGGTGCCCCACCCGGACCGGATGCGGCTGCTCGTGGCGGCCGAGTCGGCGAGCGCGCTCGCGGCGGCGGAGATGTCGGCCGACGGGCTGCCGTGGCGCGCCGACGTGCACGATGCGCTGCTCACCGAGCTGCTCGGGGGCCGGGTGCCCGCCGGGCAGCGCCCGCCGAAGCTCGCCGCGCTGGCCGAGCGGATCCAGGAGGCGTTCGGCGGCAGGCCGGTCAACCCCGACCACCCCGGCAGCGTGGTGCGGGCGTTCGGGCGGGCGGGCATCGAGGTGCCGTCCGCGCGGGCCCACGTGCTGCGCGCGCTCGACCACCCGGCGGTCGAGCCGCTGCTGGAGTACAAGGAGCTGGCCCGGCTGCACTCGGCACACGGCTGGGCGTGGCTGGAGCACTGGGTGCACGGCGACCGGTTCCGGCCGGTGTACGTGGTGGGCGGCGTGGTGTCCGGGCGGTGGGCGAGCCGGGGCGGGGCGGCGCTGCAGATCCCGCGCGCGCTGCGGGTGTGCGTGCGGGCCGATCCGGGCTGGAAGCTCGTCGTCGCCGACGCCGCGCAGCTCGAGCCGAGGGTGCTGGCCGCGCTGTCGGGCGACCGGGGGCTGGCGCGGGTGTCCGCGTCGGCCGACCTGTACGACAGCCTCGCCGACGCGATGTTCGGGCAGGCCAGGGGGCGGACGCCGGACGACAGGGGCCGGGCGAAGATCGCGATGCTGTCGGCCATGTACGGCGGCACCGCGGGCGAGGCGGCGTCGCTGCTGGCGTTGCTGCGGCAGCGCTTCCCGGAGGCGGTGTCGTACGTGGAGCGCGCGGCGCTCGCCGGGGAGCGGGGCGAGGTGGTGCGGTCGCGGCTGGGCCGCACCTCGCCCCCGCCCTCGGCGGCGTGGCGGGCGCTGACCGGCGGCACCGGCGACGAGGGCACCGCGCGCCGCGCGGCCCGGGACTGGGGCCGCTTCACCCGGAACTTCGTGGTGCAGGCCAGTGCCGCCGACTGGACGGCGGTGCTGCTGGCCACCCTGCGCGGCCGCCTGCCGGAACCCGCGCGTCTGGTGTTCTTCCAGCACGACGAGGTGCTCGTGCACGCCCCCGCCGGCCTGGCCGAGCGCGTGCGCAGCGGCCTGGAGGAGTCGGTCCGCGAGGCGTCGGCGCTGGTGTTCGGCACGTCGTGCCCGGTGCGGTTCCCCATGGCCGCCGCCGTCGTGGACTGCTACGCCGACGCCAAGTGACCCGCGAGTCCCCCGCTCCCGCACGCAAGTGCCGCGGTCGGCGGGATGGGGTGTGCGACCGGCTCCGGTCCTGGGCGGGGGACTCGCGTCAGAAGGCGAGGATCAGCACGGCGGTGGCGTAGATCGCGGCGAGCATGACGCCGTCGAAGCCGAGCCGCCACCAGCCCCTGCGCTGCCGGACCAGCAGGCCGCCGAGCAGCACCGCCGTCATGAGCAGCGCGGAGCCGGTGAGGAAGAGCTGGTCGGGGGTGGCCGCGTGGAACAGCGAGCCCGCGCGGAAGACCACGTCGCCGAGCACGAGGTTGAGCGCGTCGAGGCTGTTGCCGCCGATGACGGCGGCCACGGCCAGCGTGAGCGCGCCCCGGCGGACCGCCGCGACGGCGGTGACGGTCTCGGGCAGCGCGTTGACCACGCCCATGAAGATAGCGCCGACGAGCCCCGCGGCCAGTCCCGTCTGGACGACGAGGCTCTCCGCCGCGCGGGCGATGGCCCAGCCCCCGACCACCACGACGGCCGCGATCAGGACGAACTCGCCCCACAGGGTGCGCGTGCGGCGCCTGCCGAGCGCGCCGTGGTCCTCCGGTTCGTCCGGTTTGGTCTCCCGCGTGCTGACCGCGCGCCACATCGGCTCCCGCTGGTCGTGGATCAGCTTCAGCCCGCCCGCGTAGAGCGCGACCATGACGAACGAAGCCGGATGCACCCCGGCGACGGTCACGTCCGGGCTGAGCGACGCCAGCAGCCCGGTCCCGAGCAGGACGATGAGCAGGCATCCGAACAGCAGGTTGCGCACCGACGCCGCCGCGTGCTCCAGGTTGACCCGCCGGTGGGCGGCGTCCGCGGCGACGATCGCCAGCGTCTGTACCGCGATCCCGCCCACCGCGTTGCTGTAGGCGAGCTCCGGCTGTCCCTGGGCGGCGCTGACCCCGGTCATCGTGATGCCGGACAACGACGACGCCACACCGAAGAACACCGCGCCGAAGAACGCCTCGCCCCAGCCCGTTCGGTCGGCGAGCGCGTCACCGAGACTCGCCAGCCGGATGCTGCAGACGACGGTCAGCGCGCCGGCCAGGACGAACACCGCGATGGCCCAGCCCAGCGGCCAGGGCTGGGTGAGCACGGACATGGGTCCCGGATAGCCCGAACCGCCGGACACTACACACGCGCGCGTGTCCGCCACCGGCGCGCGCGTGTCCGCCATCGGCGCGCGCGTGTCCGCCATCGGCGCGCGCGTGTCCGCCATCGGCGCGCGCGTGTCCGCCATCGGCGCGCGCGTGTCCGCGTCGCACGGCGCAAACACGTGTCCGCAGCCGGCGGACACGGCGGCGTCAGGCGGCGGCGTCCAGTGCGCGCAGGATTCGCTTGGCCGACACCGGGTAGGCGGTGCGCAGCGTCTGCGCGAAATAGCTCACCCGCAGCTCCTCGATCATCCACCGCACCTCGGCCAGCTCAGGACGCGGTGCCGCGTGCGGCGGGAGGGTGTCGAGCACCGCCTGGTACTCCTGCCGCAGCCACGCGATTTCCCGCAGCCGCTCGGCGTCGCGGGCCGGGTCACTCGGCAGCTTCTCCAGCCTGCGCTCGATCGCGCGCAGGTAGCGCACGAGGTCGGGCAGCCGGTCGTAGCCGGTGGCGGTGACGAAACCGGGGTACACCAGCCCGTCGATCTGCGCGCGCATGTCGGCCAGCGACTCTCCGAACGCGTCGCCGCGCGTGTCCGCCAGTTTCGCCTCGGTGTCGTGCAGGGCGTGCAGGACGTTCTCCACCTCGCGCAGCACCGACAGCACGGTGGGGTTGAGCGCCCCACGGACCTTCTCCAGCAGCGCGCCGAACTCGGCGTCCGTCCACACCGGACCACCGGCGTCGGTGACGAGCCGGTCGACGGCGCAGTCGACGCAGTCCTCCAGCAGTGCCGCCACACTGCCGTGCGGGTTGCGGCCCAGCACCAGCTTCGACCGGTTGTCCAGGTTGCGGTTGAGGTACTTCATCGGCGAGGGCACGTTGAGCCGCACCAGCCGCCGCGTGCCCTCCCACATCGCCCGCCGCTGCTGCTCGGGGGTGTCGAGCATGCGCACGGCGACGCTGTCGCCCTCGTCCACCAGCGCCGGGTAGGCCTTCACCTCGTGCTCGCGCTGCCTGCCCTGGAACACCCTGGGCAGCTCGCCGAAGTCGGGCGTGCGCAGGCCGGAGCGTTCGACGCTGTCGGCCGCGGCCGAGATGGTGGCCCGCAGCCGCCCGCTCAGCCGTTCCTTGAGCTCGTCGAGGTCCTTGCCCTCGGCGAGGGTCCGGCCACGGTCGCCGAGCACCCGGAACGTCATCCTGAGGTGGCCGGGCACGGCGGTCCAGTCCCACGCGTCGTAGGGCACGGTCACGCCGCGCAGCGCGGCCAGCTCGCGGGCGAGCACCTCCAGCAGTGGACCGTCCGCAGGCGAGACGCGGGCCAGCACCTGCCGTGCCGTGTCGGGCGCGGGCACGAGGTTGCGCCGCAGCTGCTTGGGCAGCGACTTGATCAGCGCGGTCACCAGCTCCTCGCGCAGGCCCGGCACCTGCCACTCGAAGCCCTCCGGCCGCACCTGGTTGAGCACCGGGAGGGGGATGTGGACGGTCACGCCGTCGGCGCCGGTGCCGGGCTCGAACTGGTAGGTCAGGTCGAACCGCAGCGACGACTGCGTCCACGTGCCCGGGTAGTCGGTCTCGCTGACCTCGCCCGCCGTGGCGTTGATCAGCATGGTCTTCTCGAAGTTCAGCAGGTCGGGCGTCCGCCCGCGCTCCTTCTTCCACCAGCTGTCGAAATGCCGTGCCGACACCACGTCGGACGGGATCCGTTCGTCGTAGAAGGCGAACAACGTCTCGTCGTCGACGAGGATGTCGCGGCGGCGCGCCCGGTGTTCGAGCTCCTCGACCTCCTCGAGCAGAGCGCGGTTGTCGTGGAAGAACCGGTGGGAGGTGTCCCAGTCGCCCTCCACGAGGGCGTGCCGGATGAACAGCTCCCGCGACAGCTCCGGGTCGACCCGCCCGTAGTTGACCTTCCGCCCGACCACGAGCGGGACGCCGTACAGGGTCACGCGCTCGTTGGCCATCACCGCGCCGCGCTTGCGTTCCCAGTGCGGCTCCGAGTACGTCCGCTTGACCAGATGCTGGGCCAGCGGCTCCACCCATTCCGGCTCGATGCGCGCGTTGACCCGCGCCCACAGCCGCGAGGTCTCCACCAGCTCGGCGGCCGCGATCCAGCGCGGCTGCTTCTTGAACAGCGCCGAACCGGGGAACACGGCGAACCGGGCGCCACGGGCGCCCAGGTAGTCGCCCTTGGCCGGGTCCTTCAGGCCGATGTGCGAGAGCAGGCCCGCGATCAGCGACGTGTGGATGCGCTGCGGGTCACCGGGGACGCTGTTCACCGTGATGCCGAGCGGCTTGGCGAGCTGCCGCAGCTGGCTGTAGATGTCCTGCCACTCGCGCACCCGCAGGTAGTTGAGGTACTCCGCGCGGCACAGCTTCCGGAACTGGTTGTTGGACAGCGCCTTCTGCTGCTCGGTGAGGTAGTTCCAGAGGTTGAGGTAAGCCAGGAAGTCGGAGGTGGGATCGGCGAAGCGGGCGTGCTGGGCGTCGGCGGCCTGCTGCTTCTCCGCGGGTCGCTCCCGGGGGTCCTGGATGGACAGTGCGGCGGCGATGATCATGACCTCGCGGGCGCAGCCGTTGCGGTCGGCCTCGACGATCATCCGGCCCATACGCGGGTCGACGGGCAGCTGCGCGAGCTTGCGGCCGGTGTCGGTCAGCCGCGCCCGGCTGTCCTTCCCGGACCGCTCGAACGCGCCGAGCTCCTGCAGCAGCTGGGTGCCGTCGGTGATCTGCCTGCGGTCGGGCGGTTCGACGAACGGGAACGCCCCGATGTCGCCGAGCCCGAGCGAGGTCATCTGCAGGATGACCGAGGCGAGGTTGGTGCGCAGGATCTCCGGATCGGTGAACTCGGGCCGCGCCGCGAAGTCCGCTTCGGAGTACAGCCGGATGCACACGCCGTCGGACGTGCGGCCACAGCGGCCCTTGCGCTGGTTGGCCGACGCCTGCGAGATCGGCTCGATCGGCAGCCGCTGCACCTTGGTGCGGTGACTGTACCGGGAGATCCGCGCCGTGCCGGGATCGACGACGTACTTGATGCCGGGCACGGTCAGCGAGGTCTCGGCGACGTTGGTGGCGAGCACGATCCGTCTGCCGGTGTGCGGCTGGAACACGCGGTGCTGGTCCGCGGCCGACAGCCGCGCGTACAGCGGCAGCACCTCGGTGTTCGGCAGGCCGAGGGCGGTCAGCGCCTCGTTGGTGTCGCGGATCTCCCGCTCCCCGGAGAGGAACACCAGGATGTCGCCCGGCCCCTCGGCGCAGAGCTCGCGCACCGCGTCGGAGATGGCACTCACCTGGTCGCGGTCCGGGTCGGCGTCCGGGTCGTCGGGGTCCACGATCGGCCGGTAGCGCACCTCGACCGGGTAGGTGCGGCCGGACACCTCGACGATCGGCGCGCCGGAGAAGTGCCGGGAGAACCGCTCCGGGTCGATCGTCGCGGAGGTGATGATCACCTTGAGGTCGGGGCGGCGCGGCAGCAGCTGCTTGAGGTAGCCGAGCAGGAAGTCGATGTTGAGGCTGCGCTCGTGCGCCTCGTCGATGATGATCGTGTCGTACTGCCGCAGCATCCGGTCCTGCTGGATCTCGGCGAGCAGGATGCCGTCGGTCATCAGCTTGACCAGCGTGTCGTCGCCGGAGGTGTCGGTGAACCGCACCTTGTAGCCGACGCACGCGCCCAGCTCGGTCCTCAGCTCGGCGGCGATGCGCTCGGCCACGGTGCGGGCGGCGAGCCGCCGGGGCTGCGTGTGCCCGATCTGGCCGCGCACGCCGAGCCCGAGGTCGAGGCAGATCTTGGGCAGCTGCGTCGTCTTGCCCGAGCCGGTCTCCCCCGCGACGATCACCACCTGGTGGTCGCGGATCGCCTCGGCCAGGTCGTCGCGACGTCTGCTGACCGGCAGCTCGTCCGGGTAGGAGATGCGCGGCACGGCCGCCCGCCTGCGCTCCACGCGCCGCTCCGCCTCGGCGAGGTCCTCGGCGATGCGCGCGGCGACCGCCTGCCGGTCGCCCGCCTTGCGGGCGCCGTCGATGCGCCGGCGCAGCCGGTGCGCGTCGCGTGCCATCAGGCCGGGCAGGCGGGAACGCAGCTCGTCGAGCGGGGAGGAAGCGGACATACGCCTACCACCATAGCCGGACCGGCCCCGCCCGCCCGGCGGCGAGCGGGAGTTTCACACCCGGCGCAGCACCGTGGAGTCGAGCTCAGTGACGGTGCGGTGCCCGGAAAGACCCATCGTCAGGTCGAAGTCGGCGAGCAGGCCGCGCAGCACGTGGCGCACCCCGTCCTCGCCGCCGTGCGCCAGCCCGTAGACGTAGGGCCTGCCGACCAGCACGGCACGCGCCCCCAGCGCGAGCGCCTTGAGCACGTCCGCGCCGGTGCGCACGCCGGAGTCGAACAGGACCGTGGCGCGCTCACCCACCGCGGTGGCGATCTCGGGCAGCATGTCCAGCGCGGCGACCGCGCCGTCCACCTGGCGGCCGCCGTGGTTGGAGACGATGATCCCGTCCATCCCGGCGTCCACGGCGCGGCGGGCGTCGTCCACGTGCTGGATGCCCTTGAGCAGGATGGGGCCGTCCCAGTGCTCGCGCAGGAACGGCAGCGCGGACCAGTTCCGGTCCGTGCCGGTGACCATCGAGATCCAGCGCAGGATCGCCGTGGGCGCGTCCTCCTCCGGCGTCTTCTCCAGCAGCGACCGGAACGCCGGGTCGGTGAACGGCACGGCGAGGCCGTCGCCGTTCAGGAACGGCAGGTAGGCACCGTCGAGATCGGCGGGCCGCCAGCCGAGCGTCCACGTGTCGAGCGTGACGACGAGGGCCGTGTAGCCGGCCTCCTTCGCGCGGCGCAGGATGCTCCCGCACACGTCCGGGTCGTTCGGCCAGTACAGCTGGAACCAGCGGGGGCCGTCGCCGCTCGCCTCGGCGACGGCCTCGATGCTGTGCGACGACGCCGTGGACAGCACCATCGGCAGGCGCAGGCCCGCCGCCGCGCGCGCGGTCGCCAGCTCCCCGTCGGGGTGCACGATCGACTGCACGCCCACGGGCGCCAGCAGCACCGGCGCGGGCAGCTCCGTGCCGAGCACGGTCGTGGACAGGTCGCGTTCGGTGGCGTCGGTCAGCATCCGCGGCACGATCCGCCAGTGGTCGAACGCCGCGCGGTTGGCCCTGGCGGTGGCGCCGGAGCCCGCCGCGCCGGCCACGTACCAGAACGGCCCGGGTTCCAGCAGGTCCGCCGCGGACTCCTCGAGCCGGGTCGCGTCGGTGGTGAACGCGGGTGTGGTCCCGCCGTAGCCCTGCAGGTAGATCTCGTTCTGGTAGGAACCGAACCGTTCGGTCACGTGCACCTCCCTCTCCGTTCCCCCCACGCCTGTCCATACCGGTCGGTATCCTACGCACGCTCGCCGGGTTGACCTTCGAGTCGGTCGAACGCCCAGAATTCCTGCCATGCCCGACGACCTGAGCATCGGCGAGTTCGCCCGCCGGACCGGCCTGACCCCGAGCGCGCTGCGCTTCTACGACGACTGCGGTGTGCTGCGGCCCGCGCGGACCGACGAGTCCAGCGGCTACCGCTTCTACGACCCCGGCCAGCAGCCCAGGGCGGAACGGCTGCGGGAGCTGCGCGCGGCCGGCCTGCCGCTGCCCGACGTCGCCGCGGTCCTCGACGGCTCCCCCGCCGAGGCCAGGCGGGTGCTGCGGGCGCACGCCCGCACGCTGCGGGAGCGGGCGGTCTCGGCGCAGGCGGCGCTCGCGGGGGTGCTGCGGGCGCTGCCCGACGCCGGGCACACCGAGGTGCGGCTCGGTGGACCGGAGCTGGCGAGTGCGGTGCGGCAGGTGGTGCCCTCGGCGGCGGCGACCGACGACGTCCCCGCGCTGGCGTGCGTGCTGCTGGAGCTCACCGGGGAGGAGGTGCGGCTCGTCGCCACCGACCGGTACCGGCTCGCCGTGCGGGAGCTGCGGCCGCTCGGGGCCGAGGGCGACCCCCGGGAGCTGCTCGTCCCGGGCGCGGCCCTGGTGGAGGCCTCGGCGTGGGCCCGGGGACTGGCCGAGGTCACGATCGAGAGCGGCACGGCGGGGACCCGGCTGGCAGGCGGCGGAGCCGTGCGGGAACTGCCGGTGACCCGGGCGGAGTTCCCGGACTACCGGACGGTGCTGGCCGCGCTCGCGGCCCCCGCCCACCGGGTGCTGACCGGCAGGCGGGAGCTGCTGGCCGCGGTCGAGTCGGCCGGGGACCGGGTGGTTCTCGACGGCGGCGACGGAGTGCTGCGGGCCGGGGACCGCGCGCTGCCCGCCACGTGTTCCGGCCCGCCGCCGCGAATGGCGTTCGACCCGGCGGTCCTCGGCCCGGCGCTGGCGGCGAGCGTGGGGCCGGACGTGCTGCTCGAGATCGCCGACGACGTCTCCCCGGTCGTGGTGCGCTCGGCCGACCAGGGCGGGTTCACCACGCTCGTGATGCCCGTGGCCCTGCCCTCGTGAGTGGTGACCGTGGTAAGAACCACGGTCGCCACTCACGAGGCGGGGCAGGAGATCACAGCCCCAGTTCGCCCAGCCGCACGCTGATCCTCGGGTCGGTCGAGACCACCGGTGCACCGGTGGCCACCCAGGGGTCACCGCCGAAGTAGCGCTGGAAGATCTTCTCCGCGGTGCGGGTGGCCAGCGCCTGCGTGGTGAGCGTCGGGTTGGGTCCGCCGAGCGCGTTGGGCAGCGCGGAGTTGTCGGCGATGAACAGCCGCCGGACGGCGCGCGACTCGGCGTTGGCGTCGAGCACCGAGTTCCGCTCCGACTCGCCCATCCGCATCGACGACTGGACGTGCAGGATCAGCGGCGCCCAGTCGATCCGGTACACCTTCCGCGCCCCCGCACCGCGCAGCAGCTCCGCCGCCTTGCGGGCCATGAACTCGCGGTTGCGCGTGGTGCGGGCGGTCCGGGCGCGGTGCCGGAAGCTGATCTTGGGGATCGGGCCGTTCTCGTCGGCGGGCAGCGCCGAGAGCGTCACCCGGTTGTCCCGTTCCACGTCGTCGTCCGTGATCACCAGGACGCTGAGCAACCGGTCCAGGCCGCCGGCGACGAGTTCCTTCAGTTCCGGCCCCATGACCCGTCCGGCGGGACCGTCCCACGGACCGGTGGGACCGCGCCCGTTGGTGTACTGGCCGCGGATGCCGCTGTCGGACAGGGTGGTGGAGAACGCGTTGAGGGCGGGTGGCAGGCCGACGTTCTCCAGCCCGCCGTAGGGCGGGAAGTCCAGCCGCGCCGACGAGCCGACGCCCTTGGGGTTGCCGGTGTCGTCGTCGAAGGCGCCGATCACCCAGTCGAAGAAGTGGTCGGTGTAGCCGCGGCCGACCCAGTCGTTGGGGTTGGGCAGGCCGCTGTTGAACCACAGCCTCGGGTTCTCGGTGCAGCCACCCGCCATGACGACCACGCGGGCGTCCTCGCGGTGCTCGGCGCCGGAGGCGTTGTCGCGCCAGGTGACGCCCGTCGCGGTGAGCGCGCCGCCGCGGCGCTCGGTGTGGATCCGCGTGACGAAGGCGTCGGTGACCAGGTCGACCGGCCTGCCGCCGGGCGCCCACACGTCGGCGGTGAGCGCCATCGGAACGTAGCTGTTGTCGGTGGAGCGCTTGGCGAACTGGTTGCGCGGCGCCCCGACGGGCCGCATGCAGCCCTGGAAGCAGTAGCCGCAGAACGTGCAGCCGGTGGCCTGCGGGTAGGCCAGCAGATCGCGGTCGGTGGTGCGCCCCGCGTTCCCGCCGGGTTGCAGGATCGCGTTCTCCTGCGGCCGGTACGACGGTCCCGTCGTGGTCTTCGTGGTCTGCACGGGCAGCCCGAGTGTCTCGCAGCCGCGGAAGAACACCGCCTCCTTGGTGCCCATGGCCGCCGTCATCACCGGCGCGGTCGCCTCGACCCATTCGAAGTACGGCACCATCTCGGCGTAGGAGAACGGGAACCGGTGCTCGATGTCGTATTCGTTGCGGTCGGGCCCCTCGTAGCCGCTGAACACACCGGGGTAGGCACGCGGGTAGTTGCCGTAGAAGTGCTGGGTGGTGCCGCCGACGCCGGAGAGCTGCCACACGAAGCTGTTCTGCGACCACTCGCGGAACCACGCCGGCTTCGACCGGTCGGTGGGACCGAGCCGGAAGTAGCCGGTGAGCGGGTTGTTGGCGTCGTTCTCGAAGCTCGTCCACTGTGCCCGCGGATCGGCGTGCCGCGGGCCGGCCTCCAGCACGAGCACGTCGAGTCCCTGGGCGGCGAGTTCCTTGGCGACGACGGGGCCGCCGCCTCCGGCGCCGATGACGATCACGTCCCGCATCAGTCACGCACCTCCGTGCGACCCTGGTAGTAGCCGATGAAGTCGTCCCAGCCCTCGACGGGCCCTTCGGGTTGGTAGCCGGTGAGCCGCCAGCCGACGGGCCGCGCCGTCAGCTGCCTGGTCTCCGCGTCGAACACGGCGTACTCGGTGTAGGAGCCGAAGCTGGCGAACTCGATGAGCGCGCCGCCGACGAACTTCAGCAGCCCGGAGACGGAGTGCTTCAGCGGCTCGGGGAAGTGCACGTCGAGCGTGGCGACGAGGTCGGAGTCGGGTCCTTCGAGGAGTTCGAAGGCCCGCGCCTTCTCCGCGTAGGAGAGCCGCGCGAACGGCGAGAGGAACGCGCCGTTCACCGCGAGCGGGTTCACCTGGGTGGCGAGCAGGTTGAGCATGCCCGCGATGGGGAAGGACAGCGGGATCGTCGCGTCGTTCTCCAGCAGCGCGGAGAACGCCCGGTCGAGCGTGCCCAGCTGGCCGGGCAGCAGGTCGGCCCCCGGCAGCGGGACCGCGCTGTCCGCGAGGCCGGTGGCCAGCGCGGCGCCGACCGGCCGGGCGAGCTCGTCGGGGAAGGGGACGAAGTTGTCGAGGGCGTCGAGCAGGAAGTCGGTGGTGCCCGCCTCGAGCGCGCCGGGGGTGTCGCCGGGCGTGCCCTGCGCCGCCGAGTAGGCGTCCGGCCCGGGCAGCGCGAACACGGACAGGCCGTTGAGCGTGTCCCGCGCGAGTTCGGCGAGCACGGGCCTGAGCAGGCCCACGGCATCGGGCAGCAGGTCGTTCTGGGCGGCGGCCGCGGGCGGGGTCAGCGCGCTGCGAGGCAGCAGTCCGCCGACACCGACGGCCGCGCCGAGCAGGCCGAGGCGGGCGAGGAACGCGCGCCTGCCGACCGGGACGGTGGAGTCGGGCATCGCATCTCCGGGCGTGGTGGGAGGGCTGGGCGGGCCGCCGCCCACACCACGCGTGCTCGAGTCCGCACACTCCGTCGTGTGACCGGCGCCACGTCTTTCCTACCAGCCGAACGGAGTAGGGGCACTAGTCCGTTTGCCCAGAATGTCCTGCTCCGCGTTGTGCAGGGCGGTCACCGTCCCTGGCCGCGTGGGCGATGAGGGCCAACGACAGTGCCAGCCCCGCCTCGTGGTCCTGCATCGACCGCCCCAGCAGCGCCTCCAGCCTGCGCAAGCGGTTGAGCACCGTGTTCCGGTGGCAGTACAGCCGCGCGGCGGTGGCCGCGGCCGAGCGGTTGCTCCGCAGCCACTCGGCCAGCGTGGTGAGCAGCACGTCGCGTTCCGCGGCGGGCAGCCGCAGCAGCGGCCCGAGCACGCCGTGCAGCAGCCGGTCGGCCAGCTCGGGAGACCGGGCCACGAGCGCCTCGGGCAGCCGCTCGTCCAGCACGGCGAGGCCCTTGCCGTCGGCGGGCAGCGTGCGCAGCGCCAGCCGGGCGAGATCGTGGCCGACCCCGACCTCGGCCAGGCCCGGCACGGCGGGACTGACGCCGACGCGGGCGCGGACACCGCCGCGGAGCAGGTCGAGCACGCCGGTGAGGTCGCGGCGCTCCAGCGCGACCAGGCCGACCATCGTCTGCTCCCTCGGTTCCCACACCGAGCGCACGCCGTAGCCGGCCAGCGTGTCCTGCGGCATCGCGAGCCCCGGCGTGCCGTCGGCGGCGAGGTCGGCGACGAGGACGACGTAGGCGCTGTCGTGCGGCAGACCGAGCTCACTGCCCGCCTGCTCGGCGAAGCCCGGCTCGCGGCCCCGGCCGCGCAGCAGGTCGCCGACCAGCGCGTGCCTGCGGTGCTCGTCGAGCCTGCGCAGCTGCAGCTCGGTGTGCCGGTAGGCCCTGGCCACCTCGGAGGACGCCTCGTCGACCACCGTCCACACGGTGGTGGCCACGTCGAGCAGCCGGTCGCGGTCGACGCGGTCGTCCTCCTTCGCCATCCGGACCATGCCCCGCCAGATGACGCGCCCGCCGAGCCGGAACGAGCGCAGCACGGAGTCGAGCGGTACCCGCTGCTCGGCCCTGCGGGTGCCGGTGGTGGCCGCCGCGTCGAACGGGTTGTCGCCCGGCGGCACGGTGTTCCCGAGGATCTGCAGCACCCGCTGCAGGTTGGTGCGACAGGAGCGGCGCAGCTCGGCCAGGGTCACCAGCGCCGCGTCGTGGTAGCCGGGGTTCTCCGCGAGGATGTCGGCGACCAGGTCGTCGGTGAGGGTGTCGAGGCGCGTGCTGAGCATCCGCGCCATCTCCTCGGCGAGATCGGCCACGCTGCCCTCCTTCCCTGGATACCCGGGTGCGAAAACCCTAGGTCACGCCCGTCCGGGCAGCGAAAAGTGATGGCTCTCACCGGGCGGCGGTGGAATATTTAGTGTCTCTACGCAAGTTATTCGAGCGGGACCGGCAGCCGTGCATCCGTGGAATCCACCGGGAGGGGCCAGACCTTGAGCGCGCACACCGCGACGAGACCCGCCACCACCGACGACTCCCGGGCGCACCCGCCACGCCGGCTGCGCTACGCGCTCGTCCTCGGCGGGCTCACCGCGTTCGGGCCGCTGTCGGTGGACATGTACCTGCCCGCGCTGCCGAGCATGGCCGCCGACCTCGGCACCACCGACGCCACCCTCCAGCTCACCCTGTCGTCGTTCATCGTCGGGCTGGCCCTGGGTCAGCTCGTGATCGGCCCGCTGTCGGACGCGCTGGGCAGGCGCAGGCCGCTGCTCGTGGGCATCGCGATCTACGTGGCCGCGTCGGTGCTGTGCGCCGTGAGCCCGTCGGCGGAGCTGCTGATCGCGGCCAGGGCGGTGCAGGCCGTCGGCGCGGCCGCGGGCATCGTGGTGGCGCGCGCGACCGTGCGCGACCTGTTCTCCGGCACCGCGATGACCCGGTTCTTCTCCATGCTCATGCTGGTCACCGGGCTGGCGCCGATCCTGGCCCCGGTCCTCGGCGGGCAGGTGCTCACCTGGACGTCGTGGCGCGGGGTGTTCCTGACGCTGACCGCGTTCGGCGCCCTGCTGCTGGCCGTGGCGGCGTTCGCGCTGCCGGAACCGCTGCCCCCGCACCTGCGCTCCCCGGCCCGGCTGGGCCGCGTGCTGCGCACCTACGGCGCCCTGCTGCGCGACCGCGCGTTCCTCGGTTACGCGCTGGCCGCGGGCATGATCTTCGCGGCGATGTTCAGCTACATCGCGGGCTCGTCGTTCGTGCTGCAGGGCGTGTACGGGCTCAGCCCGCAGGAGTACAGCGTGGTCTTCGGCGTCAACGGCGCCGGGATCGTGCTCGCCGGCCAGGTCAACGGCCGCATCGTGGGCCGGGTGCAGGAGCGCACGCTGCTCGCCACCGGCCTGTTCATGGCGACGCTCGGCTCGGCGGCGCTGGTGATCGCCGCCCTGCTCGGCCTCGGGCTGCCCGGGCTGCTGCCCCCGCTGTTCCTCGTCGTGTCGAGCATCGGGCTGATCATGCCGAACTCGAACTCGCTCGCGCTGGCCAACCACCCACGCTCCGCGGGCTCGGCCTCGGCACTGCTCGGCGTGGTGCAGTTCGTGATCGGCGGGGCCGCCTCACCGCTCGTCGGCGTGTTCGGCGAGGACTCGGCGGTGCCGATGGCCACGATCATGGCGAGCTTCGGGGTGCTGTCCCTGGCGAGCTTCCTGTTCCTGGCGGGACGGCCCGCGAGCGCACCGGCCTAACCCACGGCGGGGAGATCGCCGGTCCGCAGCGTCTCCTCGGCAACGGCCAGCTGCCCGTCAACGATCCGCTGGAGCGCGTCGCCGTGATCCCACACGTTCACGTTCAGCGCGGCGGTGACGCGGCCGTCGCGCAGCCAGAACGCCACGAACGCGCGGTCGGCGAGGTCGCCGCGCACCACGAGCCGGCCGGTGCCTGGATCGGCGAGGCGCCCACGTGATCTTGCTGGCGACGTTCGGCACCTGCGATGAGGCCACGTCGTTTCACTCAACGCGCATAGCACACTTCACAAGGCTCAGGCTGGCTCGCGTCGCCTCGATGAAAGATCACCTGCCCGCACCGCGCGACGGCGAGCGCTTGCCGTTTCTCGTGCGACAGGTAGAGCACGCCGTCACGTTCCCGGTGCCGGATGCCGTAGACATCGATGATCTCGTGTGCTCGTGTGGCCGTGCCGCTCATGCAAGCTCACCCCGGCCCTCGCTCGCTCGTACGCGCACGAGGCACGTCTCACACGGCATCCCTGCGAGACGATCGAGCCGTTCACCTTGCCCCGCGAGGAAAGCCTCGCCACACAGCGCGGTGAGCCGTTGCGGTACATCGCCGAGCGCGAAGGTGTCGGTCGGGAGCGGTACGAGATGCACGCTCCTCCGCGTCTCACCCACGGCGCCCCGCCGGTAACGTGCGAAAGCCGTCACGGTGCTCATGCGCTGAGCGTTGATCAGCTCACACGGAGGTTGTTGCCACGGTGGCAATCACCCGTTCGTACGACGCTAGACGGGCAACCCCGCCCGGTACGCCATCCCCCGCAACTCGCGCCCCACGGCATCACGCTTCGCCCTGGCAAGTAGCTCAGCGAGCACCGACCGCATGAAGGGGTGCCGGTGAATCCTGGCGGGCGAGATCATCTCCGCCCGGCGCAGCATCATCACGGCATTGTCGCGTTGCTTCGGCAAGCGCGCGAGTGCCCGCCCGTACTCGCGGTAGTACGCGGACAGGCGGGTCGGGGAAGGCAGCGCGTCCGGGTTCACGGTTTCCGCGATCCTCGCCGCTTCGGCGTGCTCGCCCGCTTCGAGCGCGACGCTCATGCGCCACACACCGACATTGGACGGGCCGAACCCGAAGTACAGCGCGTCCCCCTCGCCCGTGTGCTCGGCAAGATCACCGGCGTGCTCCAGCGCCGCGACGCGCTCAGCATGATCCTTGCTCGCAGCCGACACGAGCGACAATGTGAGAGCGAGCATCCCGCTCACCTGTGCCGCTTCCGGCGTATCGGTACCAGGGTCGGCGGCGGACAGGCTGTCTCGCGCCAGCCCGAACCCACCAGCACCGATCAGGCCGAACGCCGTCCCGAAGGCGCTCACAGCGTCGTACAACGGCTCGTCAAGGCGCTCGGCGGCTTGCTTCGCGAGGGAACTCGCCTGCCACGCGAGGTCAAGACTCGCCCCGATATCGCCCAACCACGCTTGCGTACCTTGTACGTGCGTCATCACGAGCAGACGGAGAACCTCACGCTCGTCGCGGTTGGCGCGCAATGTCGTATGCAGGTCGCGAACAAGACCGGGAAGCTTCGCGCCGACCAGCGCATAGTCGCAATCCCGTTGCGCCGTAAGGACTTCCTCAGTACGTGCGCGTAGCTCGTCAAGCGGCGCGACGCGTCCGCGCGGTTCATTCATGCTCGCACTGAGCAGCGACAGCCGAACGTCGTTGAGCGAACGATCCTCGTCCAGCTCGCCCGCCGTCGTCACGGCCGTACGGGTGATCTCACTGGGCGCAACGTCCAGCGCGTTCGCGAGTGCAACGATGAGTGAACGCCTGTCCAGGGCACGCTCGCCGCTTTCCAGCCGCGACAGGTAGCTAGCCGAGATACCGGCGAGCCCGGCCACGACAGCGAGCGACTTGCCCCGCGCGTGCCTGATCGCCCGAAGGTTCCGGCCAACGTCAGGCGTGCCCATGCCGTCAGGGTACCGGCCGACCTCATCCGGCAGCCGCACTAATCCGATCACTTTGCTGGCGCGCAGTACCGGCGGTCACTCCGCGCTCGCAAGGTCCCCACGCGTGAGCATGTCGTCGTCAACGGCCAGCTGCCCGTCAACGATCCGCTGGAGCGCGTCGCCGTGATCCCACACGTTCACGTTCAGCGCGGCGGTGACGCGGCCGTCGCGCAGCCAGAACGCCACGAACGCGCGGTCGGCGAGGTCGCCGCGCACCACGAGCCGGTCGGTGCCTGGATCGGCGAGGCCCCGGTACTCACAGCCCAGGTCGTACTGGTCGGAGAAGAAGAACGGACTCGCGGTGTACGGCTCGTGCTCGCCGAGCAGGTTGCCCGCCACGTGCTCGCCCTGGTCCTTGGCCGCGGCCCAGTGCTCCACCCGCACCCGCCTGCCGTGGCGGGGATGGAAGTGGGACGCGATGTCGCCGGCCGCGAAGACGTCGGGCGCCGCCGTGCGCAGGCCCGCGTCCACGCCGACCCCACCGTCGTCGGCCGGTTCGAGCCCGGCCCGGTGGGCCAGGTCGATCCTCGGCTCGGCGCCGACCGCCACCAGCACCACGTCGCCGGTCACCTCGCTCCCGTCGGCCAGGCGCACCCCGGTGACGCCGTCCGGCCCGCCGGTGACCGCGTCGATCTTCGCGCCGAGCCGCCACCGGACGCCGTGCTCGGTGTGCAGGTCGCGGAACACGGCGGACACCTCGTCGCCGAGCACGTCGTGCAGCGGGCCGGGAGCCTGGTCGACGACGGTGACCTCGGCGCCGTGGTGGTGTGCGGCCGCGGCGGCCTCGGTGCCGATCCAGCCCGCCCCGACGATCACGACCCGCCGCGCGGACACCAGCGCCGCACGCAGGCCCAGCGCGTCGTCGAGGGTGCGCAGCGTCCACAGTCCGGGCAGGTCCCCGCCCGGCACCGGCAGCACCCGCGGCCGGGAGCCGGTGGCGAGCAGCAGGCGGTCGTAGCGATGCTCCCCGCCCCGGTCGTCGGTCACCACCCGGGCGCCGAGCTCCACCCTGGTCGCCGGCACGCCGGGCCGCAGGTCGATGTCGTGCTCGGCGTAGAAACCCTCGTCGTGCACCCAGTCGGGTTCGTCGGTGTCGCCGAGCAGGACCGCCTTGGACAGGGGCGGCAGCTCGTACGGCCGGTGCCGCTCGGCACCGAGCACCAGCACCTCGCCGTCGAAACCGCGGCCGCGCAGGCTCGCCGCCGCCGTGGCTCCGGCCAGGCCGCTCCCGACGATCACGACCCGCCGCGGTCCGGGCATCGGAGTGCTCCCCTGCTTCGGTGGCGCTGCCGATCCGACGGTACCGCGCCGGGCCGGTAACGGCAGCCCGCGCAAAACAGATACACATCGTTCGCGCGGAACGCGTCATGGCCCCTGCCCCCGGTCGTCCCACCCGCACAACGCACGAGACCCGACTGGACGAAGGGCGAGACGACGTGGCAGTGCGAGACGAATGGGCGATCGCGTGCCGGGACATCGCAGGCAGGCGACGCGAGCTGACCGTCTTCGTCAGCAACGACCGGGTGGTGCTGGTGGCGCCACCGGGCGAGGCGGCGGTGCTCGCCCCGCTGGACGTGGGCAGACTGCGCGCCGCGCTGCGGGACGCCGTCGTGACCGTGGCCAGCTCCGGCGAGAACGACGATGGGTGAATCCAGGACCCCTACCGAAACCTACTCCGGAGTAGGTAATCTGCTCCGCGATGACCACCTACTTCCTCACGGGCGCGACCGGCTTCATCGGGCGCCGGCTGGCCGCCGCCCTGCTCGCCAGGCCCGGTACCGAGACCGTGTACGCGCTGGTGCGGGAGACCTCCCGCGGCAGGCTCGCCGACCTCGCGGCGCACTGGCCGAACGCCGACCGCCTGGTGCCCGTCACCGGTGACCTGACCGAGCCCGCCCTCGGCGTGGACCCCTCGGCCCTGCGGCCGATCGACCACCTCGTCCACCTGGGCGCCGTCTACGACTTCACCGCGAGCCCGGCCGCCAATCGGATGGCCAATGTGGACGGCACGCGCAACGCCCTCGACTTCGCCGCCCTCGCCCGCGCAGGCCGCTTACACCACGTGTCGTCGATCGCCGTCGTCGGCGACCACATCGGACCGTTCACCGAACGCGACTTCGACCTCGGCCAGCGGTTCCCCTCCTCCTACCACGCCACGAAGTTCGAGGCCGAACGACTCGTGCGCGAGCAGGACCGCGTGCCGTACTCGGTGTACCGGCCCTCGGCGGTGGTGGGCGACTCCCGCACCGGCGAGATGGACAAGATCGACGGGCCCTACTTCTTCCTCCCCGCCCTGTCCCGGCTCGCCGCGCTGCCGACGCGGCTCCCGCTGGTGACGCCCGAACTCGGCGCCACCAACCTGGTCCCGGTCGACTACGTGGTGGACGCCCTGGAACACCTGCTCCACGTCGACGCGCCGGCCGGCACGACCTACCACCTGGCCTCGCCCCGGCCACAGCCGCTGACCGAGGTCTACAACGCCTTCGCCGCCGCCGCGGGCGCACCCCGCGTGCGGACGGTGCCCGCGGGTGACCCGGCCACGCTGCGGGCGTTCGGAACCCGGATCGCGCGGCTGGCCGCCGCGGGCGCGGACCAGCTGCCCGGCGGCACCGCCGCCCTGCGGGCGGTGTTCGACGAGCTGGGCGTCCCCGTCGAGGTGCTGCCGCACCTCCACCTCGACGCCGTCATCGACACCGACCGCACGGTCGCCGCGCTCGCCGGTTCCACCGTGACGCTGCCCGAGCTCACCGAGTACGCGCGGCCGCTGTACGAGTACTGGCGCGACCGGCTCGATCCGGACCGTGCGCGGCGCAGGCCCGCGGGCGGGCGGCTGCGCGGCCGGACCGTGCTGATCACGGGGGCCTCCTCGGGCATCGGCCGGGCCACCGCGCTGCTCGCGGCGCGGCGCGGGGCGACGGTGCTGCTGGTCGCGCGCCGGGCCGACGAGCTGGAACGCGTGCGCGCCGAGGTGGCCGCGGCAGGCGGCCGGGCGGCCGCCTACCCGTGCGACCTCACCGACGGCGACGCCGTCGACGCGCTCGTGAAGGTGGTGCTGGCCGAGCACGGCGGCGTCGACATGCTCGTGAACAACGCGGGCCGGTCGATCCGGCGCTCGCTGCTGCTGTCCACCGAACGCTTCCACGACTTCGAGCGCACCATGGCCATCAACTACTTCGGCCCGGTGCGGCTCACGCTGGGGCTGCTGCCGTCGATGGCGCGGCGCCGGTTCGGGCACGTCGTCAACGTCACGACACAGGGCCTGGAGACGGACACCCCGCGGTTCTCGGCGTACCTGGCCTCCAAGGCGGCGCTGGAGGAGTTCGGGCGCACGGCCGGGCGGGAGACGCTGTCCGACGGGATCACGTTCAGTTCGGTGCGGATGCCCCTGGTGCGCACCGACATGATCGCGCCGACCGGGCTGTACCGGTCACTGCCCGCGATCAGCCCCGGGAAGGCGGCGGCGCTCGTCGTGCGGGCGCTGGAGCGGCGGCCGGAGCTCGTGAGCAGGCCGGAGGGCACGGCCGCCGAACTGGCGGCCAGGGTGACGCCGCGCCTGGCGCGGTTCGTGGCGCACCTGGCCTACCGGGTCGCACCGGAGTCGGCGCCGGAGGCCCGCGACCTGCCACGGCAGCCACCGTTGGCCGCCGTGGCCGGCACGCTCACCCGGCTGCTCTGGCGCCGCCGCGCCTGACCCGGGTCACCGGCGGTGAACGGCACCTTCCCCGCGCCCGGCGCGGGGCAGGTGCCCTTCACTGCGCGCCGCCGTCCGCGCACCTAACGTGGAGACGTGGCAACGGGCGAGCGGAAGCGCACGGACGCACCACCGGGGGCCGCGGCACGGACGCACGCCGTGCTCAGCGCGGCCCTGCTCGCCCTGGGTTCCGGCGCGGTCCTGTGGGGCGCGACCCAGCGGCCCGCGACCGACGCGGAACTGGCGCCGCTCGGGTCGGCCGAGTACGTCCAGGTGCTGGCCGAGAACATCGTCGCCGCCGAGCACGAGTGGCGGGCGGTGCACGCCGCGCTGCTGGCGGGCGCGCTGCTGTGGGCCCTCGGCGCGCCGGCGCTGCGCATGCGCACCGGGGGCGGGTTCACGGGCACCGGGCTGCTGGCGCTCGGGATGGGTGCCGCGCTGTGGACCGTGGCGCTCGTGCTCGACGGCTTCGTGGCGCCGGTGCGTGCCTCGGCGGCCGCGGCGCAGAGTTTCACCGTGCGCTCGCTCGACGGCTTCCGGGCCACCCACGAGGCGGCGGCGACGCTGGGGGTCCTCGGCTGGCTGCTGATCGGGCTCGGGGTCGCGGCGCTGTCCTCGGCCGCGGTCGCCGCGCGCGAGCTGCCGGGACCGGTGCGCTTCGGCACCGGCGTGCCCGGCGTGCTCGTGGGACTGTGGCCGCTCGCGGCGGTGGGTGCCGGGTTCTTCCGGCCGGGCGTGTTCACCAGCGAGCTGTGGCGGCCCACGGCGGCGGTCACCGCGGTCTGGTTCGTCGTCGCCGCGGCGGCACTGGTGTGGACAAGCCTCGTGAGTGCCAAGCAGGGTTAGAACCACGTTTCTCACTCACGACCTGGGGGCGGCATGGAGCAGGCGAACGGGATCGGCGAGGTGCTGCTGCGTGCGGACGACCCGGAGGAGCTGAGCGGGTGGTACGCCGAGCGGCTGGGTCTCGACACCGCCGTGGAGGGTCTTTCGGGCGAGCCGGAGCCCGGGCACGGGGGCCGTGCGGTGTTCACCGCCGCCGTCACCGGCCCGCGCGGCTGGGCGCTCACCATCGGGGTTCCCGACCTCGACGCCACCGTCGGCGCCCTGCGGGAGGCGGGGGTCGCGGTGGACGCCGACCCGGACGGCCGGTTCGCGCACCTGCACGATCCGGAGGGCAACCCCGTCCGGCTGTGCCGGGCGGGCACCGGCCGGGCGCGGCCGGAGGCGCCGGGACCGGACACCGGCGGCTATCTCCGCCCCCTCGACAACGATCCGGCCGATCCGGCCGAACCCGCCGGGACCGCGCGGCGGCACCGCTGGCTGCCCCTGGTGCCGATCGCGCTCGCCGCCGTCGTCGCCGTTGTGGTCACCACGATCCTGGACTCGGGCGACCAGCCGGAGGCGACCGAGCAGTCTCCCCCGGCGACCACCACGCAGGCCGCGCTGCCGGTCGCCCCGACCAGCTCGGCCGCGCCGGGCGCGGTCCGGGTGGAGCGGCACGAGCCCGAGATGCTCGGCGTCACGGCGGGCTGGGAGCTGTTCGCCTACACCGGCCTGGAACTGGTCCGTATCGAGTTCGCGGAGGGCAGGATCACCCGCACCGAGCTGCGTGCGGCCGAGATGAGTGGGCCGGCCCAGCTCGTCGCGGGGCCACGGGGCGTGCTCGTCCAGCCGGAGGGCGACACCACGACCTGGTACGTGCCGGACGGGAAACCGCCCCGGACGGTGCCGGCGGCGGGCACTTCTGGCGGGCCGGCCCTGCCCGGTCCCGAGCCGGGCACGCTGTGGGTCCCGGTACACACGAACGGCCAGGCCCACCTCGAGCTGACGAGACTGTCCGGAGAACCGGTCGGCACCAGTGTGCCCATACCCGAGGGCTTCTGGCCGTCGGCGAGTGACGGAGCCGGAACCGTGTTCGGGCAGCACACCGGCGGCACCTACCGGGCTGGCACGGACGGCCTGCACCGCGTGACGACCGGCGCGGTGGTCGCGGCGGGCCCGACCCACCTCCTCCTCGTCGAGTGCGACGACCGCGCACGCTGTTCCCGCGTCGTCGTCGACCGCGACTCGGGCGCCCGCAGGACGCTGCCCGGCACCACCGACGCCTCGTTCGGGTTGAGCGGGGTGGTGTCCCCCGACGGCGCGTTCGCCGCGCTGCCATCGTCGGCCAGCAACCTGACGTACCAGCTGATCGACCTCCGGTCCGGGGCCGAGCACACCGTCGTGGAGCTGACGGAGTTGCATTCCGGCCAGCACCCGGTGTTCTCGCCCGACAGCCGCTGGCTGTTCGTGCCGGACTCCACGGGCGGCCTGGTCGCGTACGACACCCGCGAGCAGCACATGCGGTACCTGCCGGTCGAGATCTCCTCGGTCGACCAGGTGGCCGTCCGGGCCGGGTCGTGAGCACGCGGCTACGCTCGGAACACATGACGCAGGACACCTGGACCGCGGTCGACGCCTTCCTCAGCTCGCAGCTCGTCTCCCCCGACAGCGCGCTCGACGCCGCGCTCGAGGCCAGCCACCAGGCCGGGCTGCCGCCCATCGCCGTCTCCCCGAACGAGGGGAAGCTGCTGTACCTGCTGGCCAGGATCGCGCGCGCCCGCGCGATCCTGGAGATCGGCACCCTCGGTGGCTACAGCACGATCTGGCTGGGACGGGCGCTGCCGCCGGACGGGCGCCTGGTGACGCTGGAGGCGGAGCAGGCGCACGCCGACGTCGCCCGGCGCAACGTGGACCGGGCCGGGCTGACCGGCGTCGTGGACATCCGCGTCGGCCGCGCCCTGGACACGCTGCCGACCCTGCGCGGCGACGGGCTGTTCGACCTGGTGTTCGTCGACGCGGACAAGCAGAGCAACCCCGACTACTTCCGCTGGGCGCTGGAGCTCACCCGGCCCGGCAGCGTGATCGTGGTGGACAACGTCGTGCGCTCCGGCGCGATCACCGAGCGCGGCAGCGAGGACCCCGCGATCCGGGGCACGCAGTACCTGTTCGAACTGATGGCGGCCGAGCCCCGCGTCGAGGCCACCGCGCTGCAGACGGTCGGCGCCAAGGGCCACGACGGGCTCGCGATCGCGCTCGTCACCGGCTGACCGCGCCCGACCTGCCCCCAAGGCCACCTTGGTTGCGCTCAACGCCACCAAGGTGGCCTTGGGGGCACACCGGAGGGCCCGCGGCGGGCGAGGTGGGAAAGAACAGGGCGGGGCCGGACACCGTCACGCCGACCTCGGCGCCGCGGCCCACCGGCAGCGGGCCCTGCACGCGGGAGCGCACCTGGTGGCCGCCGCCGAGCCGCAGCAACACCGTCGCGTCGTGCCCGTGGAAGAACACGTCCGTCACGGTGGCGGGAACCCCCCGCCGCGGGTCCGGGTCGAGGCTCAGCTGCTCGGGCCGCACCAGCACGGTGCCGGGCCCTCCGTCGCGCGCGGCCACCGGCAGCCTGCCGAGCGGCGTGCTCGCGGCGCCGCCGAGCACGCTGCCCTCGAACACCACCGCCTCCCCCACGAACAGTGCCACCCCGAGGTCGGCGGGCTCGGCGTAGACCTGCTGGGGCGGGCCGAGCTGCGCCACGACCCCGTCGCGGAGCACCGCCACGAGGTCGGCCACGCCCAGCGCCTCCTCCTGGTCGTGGGTCACCAGCAGGGCCGTCGCCCCGGTGGCGTGCAGCGCGGCGCGGACGTCGGCCCGCAGTTCCTCCCGCAGGCTCGCGTCCAGCGACGAGAACGGCTCGTCCATGAGCACCAGGCCCGGGCGCGGGGCGAGGGCCCGGGCCAGGGCCACCCGCTGCTGCTGGCCGCCGGAGAGCTGCGCGGGCATGCGCGCACCGAACCCGGCGAGCCCCACGAGCTCCAGCAGCTCGTCCACCCGGCCGCCGCGCCGCTGTGGCCTGCTCAGCCCGAAGCCGACGTTGGCGGCCACGCTCAGGTGCGGGAACAGCGCGCCCTCCTGCGGGACCAGGCCGATCCCCCGCCGTTCGGGCGGCACGTGCGCGCCGGGCGCCGACAGCACGGTCTCGCCCAGCGCGACCCGGCCCTCCCACGGCGGGTGCAGACCGGCGAGCACCCGCAGCAGCGTGGTCTTGCCGCACCCGGACGGGCCGAGGACCGCCGCGAGCTCCCCCTGCGGCACGGCCAGGTCGAGGCCGCGCAGGACGGGCTCCGGCCCGTAGCCCGCGACGAGGCCCCGCACGGTCAGCTGGCTCATCGGCTACCTCCGGGACGCCGGGCCGCGCAGGAACTGGTCGAGCAGCAGCGCGGGCACGGCCGCGACCACGAGCAGGACGGCGGCATACGGTGCGGCCGCGGCGAAGGCCGCGATCTCGGTGTTGCTCCACAGCTGGGTGGCGAGGGTGTCGGTGCCGGTCGGCCGGAGCAGCAGCGTCGCGGGCAGCTCCTTGGCGCAGGTGAGGAACACCAGCGCGGCACCGGCCAGGATCCCCGGCGCGGACAGCGGCAGCGTCACCAGCAGCTGCGTGGCGGCCCGTCCCTTGCCGAGGGAACGCGCCACGTCTTCCAGCACCGGAGGGGCGTTGGCCACGGCCGTGCGCACCGCGCCCACGGCCAGCGGCAGGAACAGCACCGCGTAGGCGAACGCGAGCATCGGCACCTCCTGGTAGAGGCCCGGCGCGACGCGGATGCCGAAGAACACGAGCGCCAGGCCGACGGTGATACCCGGCAGTGCGTGCCCGGCGAAGCTCGCGAGCTCCACTCCCCTGGCGACGGGTCCCCGGTGGCGGGCGGCGAGCACCCCGACCGGGATCGCCAGCGCCACGGTGAGCAGCGCGCCGAGCCCGGACACCGTGACGGTGCCCCACGTGGCCGACAGCAGGTCCGCGGGGTCGACCCCGGCGGAGCGGCCCGCGAGCAGCCAGCGCAGCAGGCTGTACACGGGCACGCCGAGGGCGAGCGTCACGACCGTGACCACGCCCGCGAGGGCGGGGATCCGCGCCCGGCCGAGCGGCACCGGGTGCGGGGTGCGGGCGGCGCCCCGCGCGGCTCGCCCGGCCGCCGCTCCCCTGGCCCGCCGCTCCCCGTAGGTCAGCGCCATGGCGAGGACCACCAGCACGCAGCCGAGGATCGCGGCGGGCGTGCGGTCGAACGTGGCCTGGTAGCTCGTGTAGATGCCCATCGTGAAGGCCTCGAACCGCATCAGCGACACGGCGCCGAAGTCGCTCAGCACGTAGAGGGCCACGAGCAGCGCGCCCGCCGTGGCGGCCGGGCGGATCTGCCGCAGGGTGACCAGCAGGAACGTCCGGCCCGCCGGCTTGCCGAGCGTGCGGGCGACCTCCTCGACGGCGGGGTCCGCCGACCGCAGCGCCGCGGCGACCGGCAGCAGCACGTACGGGAACGACACGAGGGTGAGCACTCCGAACGCGCCGGGGAACCCGGCCAGCGAGGGCCACTGCGCGATCCAGGTGAACCCGGACACGTACGAGGGCACCGCCAGCGGCAGCACGAGCAGCACCGCGGCGGCCCGCCGCCCTGGCAGGTCGCTGCGCACCACCAGCCATGCGCCCAGCACGCCGAGCACGAGGCAGGCGGCGGCGACGGCACCGGCCAGGGCGAGGCTGCGGCCCGCCAGCGCGAGCGTGCGCTCCTGCCACAGCACGTCGCCCACGCGGCGCACGCCGCCCTCGAACGAGCGCAGCACGAGGTAGGCCAGCGGGGCGAGGGCCGCGGCCGCGGCCACGAGGGCGGCCGCGGTCAGCAGCGGCGCCCGGCCCGTCCACCTGGCGCGGGCGGGCCGGGCGAGGCTCGGCGTGCTCAGGACAGGCCCACCTCCTGCAGCATCGCCAGCGTCTCCTGCAGGGACGACAGCGAGGACAGGTCGATGTCCGGCGACTGCACCTCGGTCAGCGGAGGCAGGTCGTGCCTCGCCGAGGTGACGTCCGCGTTCACCGGGTACTCGGCGGTGTTGTCGGCGAAGTACCGCTGGGCCTGTTCGGACAGCAGGAACTCGACGGCCTTCAGCGCCGCGTCAGGGGAGTCGTTGCCCTCGACGACACCGGCGCCCGCGACGTTGACCAGGGCGAGCGGGTCGTCGCCGCCGACGTAGTGCAGCCTGGCGTTGACGTTCTCCTCGCCCACCTCGGCGACCTTGCGGTGCCAGTAGTAGTGGTTGATCAGCCCGAGCGCGATCTGTCCCTGGTCGACCGCGTCGAGCACGGCGAGGTTGTTCTGGTAGCGCTGCGGCTGGTTCCCGGCGAAGCCGGTGAGCCACGCGCGGGCGCCCGCCTCGCCACGCAGCACCCGGAAGCCGGTGACCGACGCCTGCCACGACGCGTTGGTGGGCGCGTAGCCGATCTGGCCGCGCCACCGCGGGTCCAGGAGGTCGTCGGCGGACTCCGGCAGCTCCTCCTCGCGCACCTGCCCCGGGTCGTAGGCCACCACCCGCGCCCGCGCGGAGGTGGCGACCCAGCTGCCGTCGGCCGCGCGGAACTTCTCGGGGGCCCGGTTCAGGACCCGGGCGGGCAGTGTCGCGAGCCTGCCCTGCTCGCCGAGCGCACCGAGCGCGCCCGCGTCCTGTGAGAAGAACAGGTCGGCCTCGGTGGCCGCACCCTCCTCCAGGATCTGGGCGGCCATCTCGGCGCTGCCCCCGTAGCGCACCTCGACGTCGAGGCCGGTGGCCTGCCCCAGCCGGTCGAGCAGCCCGCCGACGAGTCCCTCGTGCCTGCCGGAGTAGATGACGAGCGTGTCGGGTCCTGCCTGGCCGCTGCCGCAGGCAACGGCGAGCGGGGCGGTCAGCGCGACGATCGCGGCGATCACCGCACCGGTGCGCACGCGGGGTCGGATCGGGAACACGCGTCCTCCTTGATGGGTCGCGGGCGGGGCCACGGGGCGGCCGCCCATCGGGTCCTGAGCAGGCGGGCGGCGCGCTGCGCGAGCGCCTGCGCGGCGACTCCCCCGGCGAGGCTCGCCAGGACCACCGGCAGCGCGGGCAGGTGGGCGAGCAGGGCCGGGTAGATCGCGTAGTGGGTCAGGTAGATGGCCAGGGACGCGCCCGCCAGCAGCCCGGCCAGGCGCACGACCGGTGCGGGCAGCGGAAGCGACGGCACGGCGAGCAGGAGCGCCAGGCCGCCGACGACGACGGCGTCGCGGACCGGGTTGCCGAAGTATCCGGACACCAGCAGCAGGCCGAGCGCGGCGACGAACCACTTCCGGCGCGGTGTGGCCGCCCGCTGGGCCAGCCAGCCGAGGACGAAGAACCAGCACGCGCCGTGGGCGCTCATCGCGTGGTCGAACACCTGGCCGGTGCCGTCGAGGAGCACGTTGAGCGCCAGCGCGACGGCCAGCGCGCCGAGCGCGAAGCCGAATCCGTGGGCGCGCTCCAGCCTGCGCACGGCCGGGATCGCGAGCACCAGGCCGAGCACGAGCAGCACCTGGACGAGCACCTCGACGAACCAGTAGCCGCGCGCGACGGGAAACGGCATGTAGTTGCTGACCAGCAGCACGTTGGCGAGTCCGACGTCGGGTTCGGTGAACGCCCGGAACCCCAGCCACAGCATCGACGGGACGGCGATGCGCGCCGCGCCGCGCAGCACGCGGGCGGCCACCCGGCCGGAGCCGACCCTGGCCAGGCCGAACCGGGCGAACGTCCACCCGGCCAGCACCAGCAGCAGGTGCGCGCCGCCGAGCAGGTGGAACAGCCCGATGTGCGTGCCGACCACGAGCACGATGGCGACCGCCCGGAGCACCACGTTGGTCTCCACCGGGCGCACCAGCCGGGACGGCCGGTGCCGGGTGCGGAGCCGGTCCAGTTCCCGGACGGGGGTGGTGTGCCAGCGGCCGGGCAGCGTGCCGAGCACCCGCTGCAGCTCGACCGACGTGCGGACGTAGGTCAGCGAGTCGCCGCCGAGCTCGACGAACGTCGCGTCCGGGTCGATGTCGGCGTGCCCGAGCACGCGGGCGAACAGCTCGCGGACCGAGTCGCCGGGCCGGTCCGGCTCCGCGGTGGCCGCCGCCCGCAGGGCGGGGTAGTCGATCTTGCCGTTGGGCAGCCGGGGCAGCTCGGCGAGCGCCCGCACGCGCACCGCGTGGCCGGGCAGGCCGAACCGGTCGCGCACCAGGTCCCGCACGGCGCCGGTGTCGTGGCCCTCGGGCACCGCCACGACCAGTGCCCGGTCGTCGCCGGTGCACACCGCGGGATGCCCGTGCTCGGTGAGGAGGGTCTCGACCTGACCCAGGTCGATCCGCAGCCCGAACGGCTTCACGAAGCGGCTGCGGCGGCCGACGATCCGGTAGAGGCCGTCGGGGGCGCGGCGGGCGAGGTCGCCGGTGCGCAGCGCGCTGACGGTCCGGCCGAGGGCGAGGTCGGCGGGGCCGTGGGCGTAGCCGAGCATCACGTTGGGGCCGTGGTAGACCAGCTCCCCCTCGTCGAGCTCGAAGCGGCCGCCGGGGATCGGGACACCGATCGTGTCCGGGTGGTCGGCGGCGAGCTCGGGTGGGAGGTAGGCCATCCGGGCGGTGGCCTCGGTCTGGCCGTACATGACGAAGAACCGCCAGCCGCGCTCCTGGCCGAGCAGCGCGTACCGGCGCACGCGGGCGGGGTCGAGCCTGCCGCCCGCCTGGGTCACGTACCGCAGGTGCGGCAGGTCCATCCGCTCGAAGCCGAGGGCGTCGAGCAGGTCGAAAGTGTAGGGCACCCCGTGCAGGCTGGTGAGCCGGTGACGCCGCGCGAGGGACCAGAACGACTCCTCCGTCACGGAGTCGCCGGTGAGCAGCAGGGCCGCGCCGCGCAGCAGGTTGCTGTGGGCGACCGACAGCCCGTAGCAGTAGTGCAGCGGCAGCGACGTGGCGGCGCGGTCGGTGTCGCGGATGTCGAGGTAGGTGGCGATCGCCTCGGCGTTGGCCTGCACGTTGTCCGCCGACAGCCGGACCAGCTTCGGTGAGCCGGTCGAACCCGACGTGGACAGCAGCAGGGCGAGGTCGGGGTGCAGGTCGTGGGCGGTGCCCGCGCGCCGCTCGGTCAGCCGCCAGCCGCGGGGGCTGCGGCGGAACACGACGTCGGGGTCGTAGGCGGAGATCAGCGCGTCGACGCGGCCGGGGTCGTCCCCCGCGGCGAGCAGCACCGGATGTCCCCCGGCGAGGGCGGCGAGGCAGGCCACGAGCGGGTCGGGCTCGTTGCTCGCGGCGACGAGGACGAGCCTGCGCACGGTGCCGAGCCGGCGCGTGACCGCGTCGACCCGGTCGGCGAGCTCGCGGTAGGTGAGTTCGCGGTCGGTGAGCGGACTCTCGCCCGGCGTGACGATCGCGAGGCGGTCGCCGTGCCGGCGCAGGTCCCTGGCCAGCGGAACGCCCAGGGCGACCTGCTCGGGGGCCGCCAGCTCCAGTACCACCTCGGTGTCACTCTCGACTCAGGCCGACCACCCCCACCGTCGGCAAGCTCAGCCTTACCTACCTAAGGGAAGGCTTGCCTGAGCATAGCTCCCGGCATCGAGAGTTCAAGGTGACGAACCCGACGTTCCAGAACCGCGCGTCAGGGGATGGGCTACTCCAGGAAGCCGCGGAGGAGGGAGGCGGTGCCCTCCACATGCTCGGCCATGGCGGCCCGGGCGGCGGACGGGTCACCGGCGAGGATCGCGTCCACGATCGCCTCGTGCTGGGCGTTCGAGTGATCGAGGTTCGGCTCCAGCAGCGGGATCTCGTCGAGCAGCTGGTTGACCCGCATGCGCACGTCGGCGAGCGCGGAGGTCAGCGACGCCGACGCGGTGACCTCCGCGATCGCCAGGTGCAGCCGGGAGTCGCGGCGGCGGTAGTCGTCCACGTCCGCCGACGACGCCTCGGCGAGGGTGCTCGTGAGGTGCCGCCGGTCGGCGGGCGAGAGCGTCCGCGCCGCCGCCAGCTCGGCGGCCCCGGTCTCCAGCACGTGCCGCAGGCTCAGCGTGTCCTCGATGAGCCCCGGATCGCGGGTGTGTCCCGCCGTCGAGGGTGCGGGCAGGTTCTCGTTGACGAACGTCCCGCCGTAGCGGCCCCGCCGCGACACGACGTACCCGGCGTCCGCGAGGGCGCGGATGGCCTCCCGGAGGGTGGCCCGGCTGACGCCAAGCCGTTCCGCCAGCTCCCGCTCCGACGGCAACCGTTCACCCGCGCCGACGACGCCGAGCCGCACCGCCTGCAGCAGGCGTTCCACGGTCTCCTCGAAGGCGTTGCCGGCCCGCACCGGGCGGAACAGCGCCTCGCCCGCACTCACCCCGCTGGCGGGGAGAGGCGCGGCGGGATCCGCGTCCCGGTGCGGCTGGGCGCTCATGACGCCTCCAGGGTCGTGGATGTCGGGCTGGCCGGAACCCAGCCTAGACACTCACGCCGCGTAGAGCGGGTGCCGCTTGGCGAGCAGGTCGACGCGGGACCGCAGCTCCTCCCGCGTGGCGTCGTCGAACTCGGGCCGCAGCGCCAGCGCGATGACGTCGGCGACCTCGGCGAAGTCCTCGACGCCGAATCCGCGGGTGGCCAGCGCGGGGGTGCCGATGCGCAGCCCGGAGGTGACCATCGGCGGGCGCGGGTCGAACGGCACCGCGTTGCGGTTGACGGTGATCCCGATGGAGTGCAGCCGGTCCTCCGCCTGCTTGCCATCCAAAGTAGACTTGACGAGGTCGACCAGCACCAGGTGCACGTCGGTGCCGCCGGTGAGCACGCGCACGCCCGACTCCGCGCAGTCCGGCCGGGACAGCCGCTCCGCCAGCGTCCTCGCCCCCTCCAGCACGCGCTGCTGCCGCTCGCGGAACTCGTCGCTCGCGGCGATCCGCAGCGCCACCGCCTTGGCCGCGATCACGTGCTCCAGCGGCCCGCCCTGCTGGCCGGGGAACACCGCGGAGTTGATCTTCTTGGCGTACTCCTCGCGGCACAGCACGATGCCGCCGCGCGGGCCGCCGAGGGTCTTGTGGGTCGTCGTGGTGACCACGTCGGCGTAGGGCACCGGGTTCGGGTGCAGGCCCGCGGCCACCAGCCCGGCGAAGTGCGCCATGTCCACCATCAGCTTGGCGCCCACCGAGTCGGCGATGCGCCGGAACTCGGCGAAGTCCAGCTGCCGGGGATAGGCCGACCAGCCCGCGATGATCAGCTTCGGCCGGTGCTCGTGGGCCAGCCGCTCGACCTCGGCCAGGTCGATCCGGCCGGTCTCGGCGTCGACATGGTAGGCGGCGACGTTGTAGAGCTTGCCGGAGAAGTTGAGCCGCATGCCGTGGGTGAGGTGGCCGCCGTGAGCCAGGTCGAGCCCGAGGATCGTGTCACCCGGGTCGAGCAGCGCCACCATGGCGGCGGCGTTGGCCTGCGCGCCGGAGTGCGGCTGCACGTTCGCGTGCTCGGCACCGAAGAGCCGCTTGGCCCGCTCGATCGCGAGGTTCTCCACCACGTCCACGTGTTCACAGCCGCCGTAGTACCGCTTGCCCGGATAGCCCTCGGCGTACTTGTTGGTGAGCACGGAGCCCTGCGCCTCCAGGACACCGACCGGCGCGAAGTTCTCGGAGGCGATCATCTCCAGCGTGGCCTGCTGCCGGTGCAGTTCCGCGGCGACCGCCTCGGCGACCTCGGGGTCCACAGTAGACAGATTGGCGTCGAACGAGTTCATCTCAGCCCTCCTGGGTCAGTGCGGCGTAGGCGGCGTCGTCCAGCAGCTCCGGCACCGAGTCGGTGCGCACGCGGAACAGCCAGCCCGACTCGTACGGGTCGGAGTTGACGAGTTCCGGACTCTCCACTGTGGCTTCGTTGACCTCCACCACCTCTCCGGTCGCCGGTGCGAACAACTCGCTGACCGACTTGGTCGACTCGATCTCACCGCACACCTCGCCCGCGGTGACGGACTCGCCGACGGCGGGCAGCTGCACGAACACGACGTCGCCCAGCGCCTCGGCGGCGAAGGCGGTGATGCCCACGGTGGCGACGCCGTCGTCGAGCCGGATCCACTCGTGTTCCTTGGTGTAGCTGCGGTCTGCGGGGATGTGCATGCGCGGGCCTCTCCGGTTCAGCGTTGGTAGAAGGGCAGGGCGACGACCTCGACCGGCTCGACGCGGCCGCGGATGTCCACGGACAGCGCCGTTCCCGGTTCCCGCAGCGCGGGCGGGACGTAGGCCATCGCGATCGGGTAGCCGAGCGTCGGGGACAGCGCGCCGCTGGTGACCTCGCCCACCGCGTCGTCACCGTGCAGCACGCGGTACCCGTGCCGGGGCGCGCGGCGCCCGCTCCCCTTGAGCCCGACCAGCACACGGTCGGGGTCGCCCGCCCGCTCCAGCGCGACCTTGCCCACGAAGTCACCGGGCTTGTCGAGCTTGACCACGCGGCCCAGGTTCGCGTGGAACGGGGTGAGCTCCGGTCCGAGCTCGTTGCCGTACAACGGCATCCCCGCCTCGAGCCGCAGCGTGTCGCGGCAGGCCAGCCCGGCGGGCAGCAGCCCGTGCTCGCGGCCGGCCGCGGCCAGCTTCCGCCACAGGGCGGGGGCCTCGGCCGCGGGCAGGAACAGCTCGAAGCCGTCCTCACCCGTGTAGCCGGTGCGGGCGAGCAGCAGCTCGTGCCCGGACACGGTGGCCGGCATCGAGGCGTAGTACTTCAGCCCGGTCAGGTCGGCATCGGTCAGCGGGCCGAGGATCGCGGCCGCGTTCGGGCCCTGCACCGCGATCAGCGCGGTCTCGGCGGAGCGGTCGGTGACCTCGGCCTCGAAGCCCTCGGCGCGGGCGGTCAGCTCGCGCGACACGACCGCGGCGTTGCCCGCGTTGGCCACCACCAGGTAGCGCTCCTCCGCGAGCCGGTACACGACGAGGTCGTCGAGCACGCCGCCGTCGGGAGCGCAGAGCATCGTGTAGCGGGCGCGGCCGGGGGTCACGGCGGAGAGCCTGCCGACGAACGCATGGTCGAGCGCCGCGGCCGCGCCGGGCCCGGTGAGCTCGATCTCGCCCATGTGCGAGAGGTCGAACAGGCCCGCCGCCTCGCGCACGGCGCGGTGCTCGGCCAGCTCGCTGGTGTAGCGCACCGGCATCTGCCAGCCCGCGAAGTCGGTGAACGACGCACCGAGCTCGGCGTGCACGTCGTGCAGTGGTGTCTTCATGGTCTCGTCCGTCACCCTCACTCAGCTGTCGTAGGACGCGATGGGCGGGCACGAGCAGACGAGGTTGCGGTCCCCGTGCGCCCCGTCGATTCGCCGCACCGGTGGCCAGTACTTGCCCTTGGCGGCGGTCCCCGCCGGGTACACCGCGAGCCTGCGATCGTAGGGCAGGTCCCACTCCCCCGCGAGCTGGCCCGCGGTGTGCGGCGCGCCGCGCAGCGGGCTCTCGGCCACGCTCCAGCGTCCCGCCGCCACGTCGGCGATCTCGCCGCGGATGGCGATCATCGCGTCACAGAAACGGTCGAGCTCGCCGAGGTCCTCGCTCTCCGTCGGCTCGACCATGAGCGTTCCGTTGACCGGGAACGACATCGTCGGCGCGTGGAAGCCGTAGTCGATCAGCCGCTTGGCGACGTCCTCGACGGTCACGCCGGTCTGCTTGGTCAGGCCCCGCAGGTCGAGGATGCACTCGTGGGCGACCAGGCCGTTCTGTCCGGTGTAGAGCACCGGGTAGTGCGGCGCGAGCCGGGCGGCGACGTAGTTCGCCGCCAGCACGGCCACCTGGGTGGCCCGGGTCAGCCCCGCCGCGCCCATCATCCGCACGTAGGCCCACGAGATCGGCAGGATCGACGCCGAGCCGTACGGTGCGGCCGCGATCGGGCCCACCCCGGTTTCGGGGCCCGCGCCCGGCTCCAGCGGGTGGTTGGGCAGGTACGGAGCCAGGTGCGCGCGCACGGCGACCGGGCCGACGCCGGGCCCGCCGCCACCGTGCGGGATGCAGAACGTCTTGTGCAGGTTCAGGTGCGAGACGTCACCGCCGAACTCGCCAGGCTTGGCCAGGCCGAGCAGCGCGTTGAGGTTCGCACCGTCCACATAGACCTGTCCACCCGCCTCGTGCACGATCCGCGCCAGCTCGGCGAAGTCGGTCTCGTACACGCCGTGGGTGGACGGGTAGGTCACCATGATCGCCGACAGGGTGTCCGCGTGCTCGGCCACCTTCGCGCGCAGGTCGCCGAGGTCGACGTCGCCGTTCTCGGTGCAGGCGACCACCACCACGCGCATCCCGGCGAGCACGGCCGAGGCGGCGTTGGTGCCGTGCGCCGAGGAGGGGATCAGGCACACGTCGCGCTCGGGCCTGCCGTTCGCGCGGTGGTAGGCGCGGATGGCGAGCAGCCCGGCCAGCTCGCCCTGGCTGCCCGCGTTGGGCTGCAGCGAGACCTCGTCGTAGCCGGTGACCTCGGCCAGCCACGAGCTCAGCTGCCCGACGAGCTCCCGGTACCCCTCGGCGTCCTCGGCGGGCGCGAACGGGTGCAGCCCCGCGAACTCCGGCCAGCTGACCGGTTCCATCTCGGTGGTCGCGTTGAGCTTCATCGTGCACGAGCCGAGCGGGATCATGCCCCGGTCCAGCGCGTAGTCCAGGTCGGCGAGCCCGCGCAGGTACCGCAGCATCGCCGTCTCCGAGCGGTGCCGGTGGAACACCTCGTGGGTGAGGTAGTCGCTGCGCCGCGCCAGCCCGTCCGGCAGCGCCCTGGCGGGCTCGGCCGCCGGGTCGGGTCCGGCGCCGCCGAACGCGGCGAGCACCCGGCCCAGCACCTCGGGCGTGGTGCGCTCGTCGCAGGCCACGCGCACGTGGTCGGGCCCGGCCAGCCCCAGGTTGACGCCGGCCTCGCGGGCGGCGGCGACCACGGCCCCGGCGCGGCCGGGCACGCGGGCGAGCACCGTGTCGAAGAAGTGCTCGTGCACCACCTCGGCGCCGCCGGAGCGCAGCGCGGTGGCCAGCCCGGCGGCGAGGCCGTGCACGCGCTCCGCGATGGCACGCAGGCCGTCGGGACCGTGGTAGACGGCGTACATGGCGGCGAGCACGGCGGGCAGGACCTGGGCGGTGCAGATGTTGCTGGTGGCCTTCTCCCGGCGGATGTGCTGCTCGCGGGTCTGCAGCGCGAGCCGGTACGCGGGCGCGCCGTCGGCGTCGACGGACACCCCGACCAGCCTGCCGGGCAGGGAGCGCTCCAGCCCGGAGCGCACGGAGAGGTAGCCGGCGTGCGGGCCGCCGTAGCCGAGCGGGACCCCGAACCGCTGGGTGCTGCCCGCGGCGAGGTCGGCGCCGAACTCGCCGGGCGCGGTGACCAGGGTCAGCGCCAGCAGGTCCGCGGCGGCGCAGTACAGCGCGCCCGCCTCGCGGGCCGCCTCCCCCACCCGGCGGTAGAAGCCCGGCTCCCGCAGCAGGCCGGACGCGCCGGGGTACTGGACGACCACGCCGAAGCAGTCGCCGCCGATCCCCTCGGCCAGGTCGCGCACGTCCACCTCGATGCCGAGCGCCTCCGCCCTGGTGCGGACCACCGCGACCGTCTGCGGCAGGCACTCCGCGTCCAGCACGACGCGCGGGGACTTCGCCTTGGACACCCGGCGCATGAGCAGCACGGCCTCGGCGACGGCGGTGGACTCGTCGAGCAGGGAGGCGTTGGCCGTGGCCAGCCCGGTGAGGTCGGCGACCATCGTCTGGAAGTTGAGCAGCGCCTCCAGCCTGCCCTGCGAGATCTCCGGCTGGTACGGCGTGTAGGCGGTGTACCAGGCCGGGTTCTCCAGCACGTTGCGCCGGATCACCGCGGGCGTGACCGTGTCGTGGTAGCCCAGCCCGATCATCTGGGTCCTCGGCCGGTTGCGGGCGGCCAGCGCCCGCAACTCGGCGATGGCCTCCTCCTCGGAGGCGGCGGGCGGCAGGTCCAGCTCACCGTCGCTGCGGATCGCCGCGGGCACGGCGGCCTCGACCAGCGCGTCGAGACTGCCGTAGCCGCACTCGGCCAGCATCTTGGCCTGCTCGGACTCGGTCGGGCCGATGTGTCGCGGTGCGAAAGAAGAAGTCATGAGGAGCTCCTGGTCTCGCCTGCGACGGGCACGCCCGGCGCCCGTCACGATCTCGGAACTCCCCCTCTGTCATGGCACCTGAGAGTTTCACCGCGCGTGAGCACGGCTTTCACCTTGGGTGAGGCGCGGGTGCGCCTGCTTTCCAGAGTGGCCTCGCCGAAAGCGGTAGCTGTACCTGAGAGATTCCGGGGAGTTTGCTCCTTCGGTGCCCCGCCTCGTCCACGGGGGCTCTCCCGCTCCGGCTCGTACGGCCGCGGTATTCACTTGTAAGGAAGTAACGTACGCGAGAACGGCGCTCGGAGTCCACTGCGCCGAGCAAGCGGTGACGAACACCGCGCAGCCCTTGCCGGGGACAGGACGGCACGCCCGCGCCTCAGTCACGCACCGGCACCACGGTCAGGGTGGCGCCGCTGTCGCGGACGCGGCGCTGCTCGGCGGCGGGCAACCCGGCGTCGGCGAGCACGAGATCGAAGTCGGTCAGCGGCGCCAGCGCGTACAGGCCCTGGCGGGTGAACTTGGTGTGGTCCACCATCAGCACGCGGCGCGATGCCGAGGCCATCATCGCGCGCTTGACCTGCACCGTGGCCTGTGACTGGTGGTAGCAGCGGTTGTGCGAGATGGCCGTGGTGGACAGGAACACGGTGTCGGCCCTGACCTTGGCCACCCCTTCGGCGGTGTAGAGGCCCAGGAAGGCGTCGTAGGCGGCGAAGTACTCACCGCCCAGGGCGATCAGGGTGATTCCCGGGACCCCCGCCAGCATCGTGACGACCGGCTGGAAGTAGGTGATCACGGTCAGCGGCGCCCGCTCGGCCAGGTACTCGGCGAGGTGCAGGCCGGTGGTGCTCTCGTCGAGCATCACGGTGTCGCCGGGCGTCACCAGGTCCGCCGCGGCCCGCGCCAGGGCCCTCTTCTCCGGGGCCCTCGCGGCTCTGCGTTGTGCGACGTCGCCGTGGAAGGCCGCGGACGGCACCGCGGTCGCGCCGCCACGGACCTTCGACAACCAGCCCTGCGCCTGCAACGCGTCGAGGTCACGGTGAATCGTCATCACGCTGACCCCGAACTCCCGGGCCAGCGTCGCCGCCCGTACGAACCCGTCGGAGCGCACGCGGTCGCGGATGAGCGCCCGTCGCCGCGGCGGGAGGGTGGCGTGCGCGCCGCTCATGGCGAGTCCTTCCGGTGCGTGGATGTGAAGTTATGTGATCTGATGCGAGCACTCTCGCCGACGTGATCGTGTGTCAACGAGCTTACCAGCGGCGATGCCGAGAGCCGTGCCGCGATCTTCACAAAGAACCCACACAACGTCACGTGAAGGTTGTCCGTGGACGTTGTGCCTTCGGCGTCGGCGCACTGTGCTGGGGACACCGGACAGGCGACCGGCACCGGAACGACGGGGCACGGCGGCCGCGCACGAGGCGAAGGAGCACGGATGTCGGCGATCGCGGTGGACGCGGGCACGTCGATGATCAAAGCGGTCGTGTTCGGCGACGACGGCCGCGCGGTCGCGGTCGCCCGGCAGGCCACCGACGTGCGGCGGCCCCGCCCCGCGTGGGCCGAGCAGGACATGGCCGCGGTGTGGCACGCGGTCGTCGCCGCCGTGCGCGAGGTGCTGCCGCACGCCCCCGCCGCCGTACGGTTCGTCGCCGTCACCGCCCAGGGCGACGGGTGCTGGCCGGTCGATGACCACGGCGAGCCGACCGGCCCCGCGATCCTGTGGTCGGACGGCAGGGGAGCCGCCGTGGTGGAAGCGTGGCACCGCTCGGGCATCGCGGAACAGGCGTTCCGCGTCAACGGATCGCTCGGCTTCGCCGGACTGCCGCACGCGGTCCTCACGTGGCTTCGGGAGCACGATCCCGACCGGCTCGCGCGCTCGTCGGCGGTGCTGACCTGCGGCGGCTGGCTGTTCTCCCGCTGCACCGGGCTGATCGGCATCGACTCCTCCGACGCCTCGGTGCCGTTTCTCGACCCGCGTACCCGCGCGTACTCGCCACGGCTGCTGTCGCTGTTCGGTCTCGAGTGGGCGGCCGGCCTGCTCCCGCCGATCAGGGACGGCGCGGCCAGGTCGGCACCGCTGACCGAGCGTGCGGCGGCCGAGTTCGGGCTGCCCGCCGGGACACCCGTGGTCCTCGCGCCCTACGACGTGGCCGCCACCGCGCTCGGCGTCGGCGCCACCGCGCCGGGCCAGGCGTGCACCATCCTGGGCACCACGCTGTGCACGGAGGTGGTGCGATCCGGAGTGGACACCTCGGGCGAGCCGTCCGGCCTGACCATCGTGCTCGACGCCGCCGCGCACGACCCCGGCACCGGTGAGCGCGGCCCCGGCGCCCCCGTGCTACGGGCCTTTCCCACCCTGGCCGGGACCGAGGTGCTCGACTGGGCGAGCGCGGTGCTCGGGCTGGCCCACCCGCGCGAGGTGGTCACCCTGGCCGGGCAGGCGCCGCCGGGCGCGAACGGGGTGTCGTTCCTGCCCTACCTCTCCCCCGCGGGCGAACGGGCGCCCTTCCTCGACACCCGTGCCCGGGGCACGTTCTGGGGCCTGTGCCTGGAACACGGCCGCGCGGAGGTGGCCAGGGCCGTGCTCGAAGGGCTGAGCCTGGTGATCCGCGACTGCGTGCTGGCCGCGGGAGCCGGAGCCACGGAGTTGCGCGTGTGCGGCGGCGGTGCGAACAGCGAGGCGTGGTGCGCACTCGTCGCGGACGTCGTGGGCGTGCCGGTGGTGCGTCCCGCCGACGCCGAGGTCGGCGCGAAAGGGGCGTTCCTGACCGGGCTCGTCGCCACCGGCGCCGAACCGAGCATCACCGCGGCCGCGGCACGGTACGTCCACATCGACCGGTCGTACGAGCCCGACCCGCACCGCGCCGAGCGCTACGCGGCCGCGTACGAACACTTCCTCGCCTTGCGCGAGATCTCCGCGCGGGGCTGGCGGGTGCCCGCGGGCCGCGATCCGGCATGACGCCGCGACCTCGCCCCGGCACGAACGAACCGACCGAACGACCCGAGCGAGGTGGGCACACCGCGATGACGGCAGGCACCGACGGGCCGGTGTGGCTGGGTATCGACGTCGGCACGCAGAGCGTGCGCTGCGTGGCCGTCGACCACAGGGCGGCGACCGTGGCGAGCGGAACCCACCCGTTGCGCGGCAGGCGGGCCGGGCCGCGCCACGAGCAGGACCCGCACGAGTGGTGGTCGGCACTGGCCACGGCCTGCGGCGCGGCGATGCGGGAGGTGGGCGGCCGGCCGGTGCGGGGCCTGGCCCTGTGCGCGACGTCGGGCACCGTCCTGCTCGTGAGCCCCGAGCTCACCCCCCTGTCGCCGGGGCTGATGTACGACGACAGCCGCGCCGGGAGCGAGGCCCGGCGTGCCGTCGAGGCCGGGGACGAACTCTGGCGCAGGCTGGGCTACCGGCCGCAGGCGTCGTGGGCGCTGCCCAAACTGCTGTGGCTGCTGGACGCGGCCGGGCGCCCCGCCGGGGCCCGGATGGCGCACCAGGCCGACTACCTCACCGGGCGGCTGGCGGGACGGCGCACCGCCGCCGACTCCAGTCACGCCCTGAAGTCCGGCTACGACCTCGACGCCGAACGCTGGCCGGCCGGGGTGTTCGACGCGCTCGGCATCCCGGCGGCGGTGCTGCCCGAGGTGGTCCGGCCGGGCACGCCCGTCGGCACGGTGGGCGGCGACGCCGCCGAGGCCACCGGCATCCCGGAGGGCACGCCGATCATCGCGGGCATGACCGACGGCTGCGCGGCCCTGCTCGGCTCCGGCACGGTCGGCGTCGGCGCGTGGAACAGCGTGCTGGGCACCACCCTGGTGCTCAAAGGGATCACGGCCGAGCGGCTGCGCGACCCGCTCGGGGCCGTCTACTCGCACCGCGCTCCCGACGGCAGCTGGCTTCCCGGAGGCGCGTCGAGCAGCGGGGCGGGGGTGCTGACCGCCCGGTTCGGCGGTGCCGACCTCGGCCGGCTCACCGAGCAGGCGGCTGTCCGTCCACAGCGCACTGTCGTGACGTACCCGCTCGTCTCGCGTGGCGAACGGTTCCCCTTCGTGGCGGGCGAGGCGGAACGCTTCACCCTCGGCGAGCCACGGGACGACGTCGACGCCTACGCCGCGCTGCTGCGGGGAGTGGCGTTCGTCGAGCGGCTGTGCTTCGACTACCTCGACCTGCTCGGCGCGCCGGTCGACGGCCCGCTGACCCTGACCGGCGGCGGCGCGCGCAACCGCTTCTGGTGCGGGCTGCGCGCCAGCACACTGGGGCGCACGGTCGGCGTTCCCCGCGACGCCGACCCCGCCGTGGGCATGGCGCTGCTCGCGCGCTCCCCCGGCTCGTCGCTCACCGCACTCGCCGGTGACCCGGCCCGCGACGGCGCGGGCGGGACGGACGTCGTGGAGCCGAACCCCGACGACACCGCCGTGCTGACCGAGGGATATCTGGCTCTCGTCGACGCCCTGCTCGAGCGGGGCTGGCTTCCCGCCGACCTGGCGGCGCACGCACGGAAACGGAGCACCGGGTGACCGACCTCGTCCTCGTCCGGCACGGCGAGACCGTCTGGCACGACGGCAACCGCTACACCGGCCGCACCGACGTCGGACTGACCGAGCACGGGCGGCGGCAGGCCGAGCGGCTCGGCCAGTGGGCACGCGCGGCGGAGCTGACCGCGGTGTGGGCCTCGCCGTTGAGCAGGGCCCGCGACACCGCGGCGGCCGTCACCGCGGCGACCGGCCTGCAGGCCGAAGTGGACGGGCGGCTGGCCGAACTCGATTTCGGCCGGGGTGAGGGACTCACCGGAGCGGAGATGAGCCGGGCGTTTCCCGAGGCACGCGCGGCGTTCCAGGACGACCCGGTGACCCACCACCTTCCCGGTGGGGAGAACCCCGTGCACGCCGTCGAGCGCGCCGCGGCGTGTGCCCTCGACATCGTCGCGGCACAGCCCGGCGGCACGGTGCTCGTCGTCGGGCACTCCACCCTGCACCGGCTGCTGCTGTGCCACCTGCTCGGCCTTCCGTTGAGCCGGTACCGCCGGGTGTTTCCCGTGCTCCGCAACTGCGCGATCACCACCGTCCGGTGGAACGGCACCGACCAGGCCGCACTGATCGAGTACAACCTTCCCGTCGAGGAGACGCGATGACACCAACGACCCCGGCGACACCGACGACACCGGCGCCGGTCTCCGTGCTGGCGGCGGGTGACCACTTCGTCCGCACGCCGCTGCTGATCGACGCCGTGCGCGCCGAGGTGGGTGCCGCGGTGGATCTGCGCTTCCGCACGCTCGACCTGCCGTGGCCGGTGCGGCCGTTCCATCCGGTCGCCGAGGTGGACGAGGCGTCCGGGAGTGAGGACGAGCTGATCGAGGCGTTGCGCGGAGTACGAGTCTGTGTCACCCAGTTCGCGCCGCTCACCGAGCGCGTGCTGGCGGCGTGCCCGGAGCTGGAGCTGTTCGCCGTCGGCCGGGGCGGTCCGGTGAACGCGAACGTCGCCGCCGCCGCCCGGCACGGCGTCACCGTCACGTGCGCGCCGGGACGCAACGCCGTCGCCACGGCGGAGCACACCGTCGCGCTGATGCTGGCCGCGGCCCGGCGCGTGGCGCACACCCACGGCGAGCTGCGCGCGGGCGTCTGGCGCGGCGACTACTACGTCTACGACCAGGTGGGGCTCGAGCTGGGTGGCACCACGGTCGGGCTGGTCGGCTACGGCGCGATCGGCCGCAGGGTGGCGGCGATCCTGCGCGGGTTCGGGGCCCACGTGGTGGTGTACGACCCGTACCTGCCCGGGTCCGCCAGCGCCGAGGACGGCGTGGAGCGGGTGGAACTGGCCGAGTTGCTGCGCCGGTCGGCGGTGGTGTCGCTGCACGCCCGGCTGACACCGCGGAACCGGGGCCTGATCGGGGCCGCCGAGATCGCGGCCATGCCGGAGGGCTCGATCCTGGTCAACTGCGCGCGCGGCGGCCTGCTCGACTACGACGCCGCCTGCGACGCACTGGACTCGGGGCACCTGTTCGCCGTGGCCGTGGATGTCTTCCCCGAGGAGCCGGTCCCGGCGGGCTCTCGCCTGCTGCGCACCCCCGGCCTGGTCACCACGCCACATCTGGCGGGCGCGAGCAGGCAGACCGCCCACAACGCCGCCCGGACGGTGGCCGCCGACGTCGCCCGGTTCCTGCGCGGCGAACCGGTGGCCCACGCCGTGCGCCCGTAGGTCCCCGGCTCGGCGGTCGTGAGGGCGGACGGGTCAGGGCCCGCCGCACCGCTCACGACCGCCGGGGCGGGAGCTATCCGGCCGCCGCGTACATCACCTCGAAGTTGTCGCGGTACCGCGCGTAGAGCGATCCGAGGTTCGTCCTGATCATCGCTTCGTCGTTGCGGCGCAGCGAGGTGTGGTTGAAGTTCGGGCTTCCGGTGAGCACCCAGCGCGCGTCGGTGTCGCCGTCCACGGCACCCTCGGCGAGCAGGTACTTGGAGTGGATCCGCCCGGGCAGCTCCCGGGAGGTGTCCAGCGTGCGGATCGCGATGTTCGGGTGGCCCTCCAGCAGCTCGGCGACCTCGTCGTCCATCAGGCCCCGGACGATGCGGACCCGGCAACCCCGGTCGGCGAGCTCGACGACCCGCTCGGCGATCGCGATGCGGTAGGTGTCCCATTCGGACATTCCGATACGCAGCGTCGTGCCGGTGGAGCAACCGACCTTCGCCAGGAACTCCACGATCGGGTCGCCGGTGGCCCTCGGGAAGAAGTACGAGGTCACCGTGCCGCCCCGCATGCCCGTGGTGACGGTGTCGTCGAAGTCGGCTCCGCGTTGCTCGGCGGCCAGGTCCTCGAAGTAGGAGTCGTAGGCCTCGTACAGCCGGGTGTTGCCGACGAGCGTGGTGGCGTTGTTCCAGTACGTCGACGAGTTGAGGTCGGTGAAGTTCGCCGAGGACTGCACCACCACGTTCGACCGGCCCCCGGTGCGGGAGAACAGGTAGAACTTGTTGTGCTGGCCCTTGGTTCCGATGCAGGCCGCGGTGTTGCCCTCGGGCGAGGTGTTGCTGCACACGTGCAGCCACGAGTCGCGGGAGGCGTCGGTGCCGAGTTCGGCCCGCAACGCGTCCACGGCGGGGTTGTCGACCTGCCACCCGTCGAGGACGAGCTGCACGTCGACACCCCGCCGGTGCGCGTCGATCAGCTCGGTCGCGAAGTCCGTCCCCGCGTCGCCGGAGATCACGAAGTGCGCGATGCGGATGCGCGAGCCGGCCTCGGCCTGGTGGACCAGGGCGCAGATCCGGCGCACGACGCCGGTGGCGTCTCCCGCCGCCGGGTTGTTGAACACCGCGCCGGTGGCCACGGGCACGTCCGGCGCGTCGCGGCACGGCCGGACGTCCTGCGCCGGCGCGGCTCCCGCCGCCGGGGTGGTGACCAGCGCCGCCACGGCGGCGGTGGCGGTGAGTGTGGAGGTGAGGATCGCTCTGGCACGCATGAATCTCCTCTTCCGGTGGGGACATCTCGCCCGCCGACCACGACGAACGATCCACTCGAGAACGCCGGGGGACCCGGCGCCGGGAGAGTCGCGAACGGACGGGTGCCGCGAGGAGCGCGGACACGAGGTGTGAACCTAAGAGTGAACGTTAACGGGAGCGTTAACGCTAGGTGTCACGATCGTCGCCGTCAAGCTTCCAGTTTCGCCAGCCGAGACCGTTGACTCGGCTCAGTGCGGCGGGTTAGCGTGCTCGCAGCAGTCAATTAGCGCTCACGTGAACGTTCATCCTCCGTCCGGGCGCGCCTTGTCCTCAGGAGCTGAAACCTTGGGCTACACCAGTGATACGGACCTGTCCGCACATCTGCGGCGGGCCATGCTCGACGCCGACCCGGCGTTGTCGCGCTACAACCCGCTTTCGCGCATCCTCGTGTTCGACCAGTTCAACTCGGGAACGCACGGCTGGACGGAACTGATCGGCAACCACGACGGCGAGGGCAACCTCGACACCGTCGACGATCACATGAAGGACTTCCGCCCGCCGCAGCTCAGTTCCTGCACGTTCTTCGATGTGGGCACGCACGGCGCGATGACCGGCACCTACGCGCTGAAGGTGGCCACCCGCCCGCTCGCCGGACACACCGCGGTGGCGATTCGCAGGCTGACGATGGCCCGCAAAGGCCGGGTGCAGTTCGAAACGTACTTCACCTACAAGTCGGAGGCCTCCTCCGAGGAGAACAGGGCGGCCGAACAGGCGGGCGCGGGCGAGTGGGACGGCAACATCCATCCCTCCGAGCAGCAGTTCGGCGCCTTCACCGTGGCCACCGACATCTGCGACACCCGGGGAGTGCGCTACCACACCGTGGTCCGCTACCAGAACACCGACCTGGACAACCGGTTCACCCGGCGCTGGATGTATCCGGTGGTGCCCGAGCCGACGCCGCGCGAACACCTGCAGGGCAAGGCCAAGCTCGGCCCGACCGATGACTTCACCGCGCCCGACCCCGAGGACTGGCGGGCGTTCGGCGAGCCGCAGTCGTTCTGCTACAACGAGGTCCCGACCAAGGTCAACTGGCACTACCTGCGCTGGCAGATCGACACCGAGACCCAGCGCAACGTCGAGTTGCAGGTCAACGACCGGGTCTACGACATGCGGGACGTCCCCGTGCCCGCCTACGAGGACCGGTACGACTCGCTGGACAACCTGCTCAACTTCTACGTCAGCGCCCGCACGCACACGAACGTCCGGAACTTCCTGTTCCTGGACTCGGTGCTGATCTCGGTGGATTGGTAGGTCGTCGCATGCGCCAGTCGCAAACAGCCGTACTCGAGCGGTACCGGGTCCTGCGGGGGGACTTCACCACCGAACCCTTCGAAGCGGGCTGGGCGGGCGAGGCCCGCTGGTTCGTGCAGGTGCTCGAGACCGCCCGGCCGGACACCAGGATCGTCGTCACCACGCAGGTCTCGCCCGACGGCCTGCACTGGTGTGACGCCGGGTGCCCGACCCAGGTCGTGGCGGGCAAGGACATGATCTCGTGGCCCGTCCGGGAGTTCGGACAGTGGCTGCGGATCACCGGGTCCGTCGAGGGGGACGGGGGATCGGCCAAGGTTCAGATCTATCTCACGCTCAAAGAATGAGCATTGGAGAGACACCATGACGACCACCTACAACCGCCGCGGCTTCCTCAAGATCAGCAGCATCGGCCTCGCCGGTGCCTACCTCGCCGCGTGCAGTGTCGGCGGCGGTGACCAGGGCGCGGCGGAGCAGGCGCTGCGGGCGGCGTTCAGCCAGCCCATCAACGACCTCGACCCGCACGGTCCGAGCAGCGTCGACGAGAGCACCCTGCTCGCGGGCCGGTTGATCTACGACACCCTGATCCGCCGCGACGGCGACAAGCTCGAGCCGAGCATCGCGACGTCGTGGGAACAGACCGACCCGAACACCTGGGTGTTCAGGTTGCGCGACGACGTGACCTTCCACGACGGCAGCCCGCTCACCGCGCGGGACGTCAAGGCCTCACTGGAACGGGTCCGCGACGCCGGCACCGCCCAGTCGGCACTGTGGACCTCGGTCACCGAGGTGACGGCCGAGGACGACCACACCCTGCGGGTCGTCACCGACGAGCCGCTGGGCACCATGCCGGTGAACCTGACGCTGATGTTCGTCCTGCCCGCGGACAAGATGGACAACGACGGCTTCTTCGGCAAGCCGATCGGCAGCGGGCCGTTCCGGGTGGAGCGGTTCACGCCGTCCGACGTGCTGGAGCTGTCGGCCGCCGAGTACTGGAACGGCGCACCGAAGCTGGCCAGGGCGAGCCTGCCCTACATCCCGGAGGTCTCCAGCCAGATCACCGCGCTCCGCACCGGCGAGCTGAGCATGCTGTGGCCGGTCCCGCCGGACCAGCTGAACCAGCTCAAGGGCGTGGACGGCATCCGCATGGAGACGGTGCCGAGCTACGCCTACTACTTCACGTGGTTCAACTGCGGCCGCGAGCCGTTCACCGATCCCCGGGTGCGCAGGGCGATGTGGAAGGCCGTGGACATCGCCTCGATCGTCGAGAACCTCTTCGGCGACGGCGCCGAGCGGATGACCGCGCCGATTCCGTCCACCGTGTTCGGCCACGCCCCGCAGCAGCCCTACCCCTACGACCCCGACGGGGCGAAGAACGACCTCGCCGAGGCCGGGCTGGGCGACGGCTTCACCACGTCGCTGATGTGGTTCAGCGACACCGGGCCACTCGCCGACGGGCTGGCCCAGGCGATGATCTCCGGATGGGCCGAGGTGGGGATCACGGTCGAACCGCAGAACCTGGAGAAGGCCGAGTGGCTCCGGCGGCTCAACGCCAAGGAGTTCGACATGGACCTGCAGATCAACACGGTGACCACCGGGGACGCCGACTTCACCCTCGGCAGGCTCTACGACTCCGAGGCCGACCGGATGGGCTACCGCAACCCGGACCTCGACGAGATCCTGCGGGAAGCGCACCGGGACTCGGACCAGCGGCGCCGGGCCGAGCTCTACAGTCAGGCCTGCACGATCGTCTGGGAGGACGCCGTCGGGATCTTCCCCGCGGCGCTGATCAGCACCTACGGCCTGCGCAGTTCGGTGCGGGGCTTCGAGCCGGCCCCGAGTAACCAGCCCGACCTGCGCGGCGTGACGCTCGCGACCTGAGGAGGCATATGGGTGAGTCACGGCGGGTGACCCTGAAGGACATCGCCAAGTCGCTCGGGGTCTCCGTCAACACGGTGTCCCGCGCGCTGACCGACAAGGACAGTGTCGGCGAGGACACCCGCGCCCGGATCAAGGCGGAGGCGCAGCGGCTGGGATACGTGCCCAACTCGATGGCGCGGTCCCTCGTGCTGGGCTCGGCGATGACCCTCGGCCTGGTGATCACCAACCCGTCGAACCCGTTCTACTCCCAGCTCATCAGCACGATCGAGCAACGTGGTCGCGTCCACGGCTACTCGTTGATGCTGCTGGTGACCGAGGAGAGCCCGGAGGTCGACCGGCACGCCGCGGAGACGCTGCTGAGATGGGGCGTCGACGGTGCCCTCGTCGTGCCGGTGCAGGGCGACGGCGAGCACTGGCAACGGCTCGACGACTCAGGTGTCCCGCTGGTCTGCCTCAACCGTGACTTTCCCGAGCTGGACCTGGACTTCGTGGGCGTCGACTACGAGCACGGCGCCTACGAAGCCACCCGCCACCTGATCGACGGCGGCGCGCGCAGGCTGTGCCTGCTGGAGGAGGACCTTCCGATCTCCCCCGTCGAGGACCGCACGGCGGGGTTTCGCCGAGCCCTGGCCGAGTCGGGAATCGGCACGCACCGCGACCCGGTGCTGACGGTTCCCACCCGGCGCAGGGAATCCCTCGCACTTCCCTGGGAACCTGCCGACGCCTACCGGCTGGCGCAGGAGATCGTCCGGGGCGACGACCTGCCGGACGCCATCATGGTCGGCAACGACTACTTCGCGCTCGGGGTCTACCGCGCACTGGCCGAGGCCGGGTTACGCGTCGGCGACGACGTGCTGGTCGGCGGGTTCGGCGATCACCCGTTCGCCGCCTACCTCAGTCCCGCGCTGACCACGGTGCGCCTCCCCGCCGCCGATATCGGCGCCACCGCGGTGGAGGTCCTGCTGCGCCGGATGAGCGGCGAGGGCGGCGAGCGCGGGGACAGTGAGGAAGCCGAGAAACGGCGCGAGCGGTGTGCGCTGGTCGTGCGGGCATCCAGCCGAGCCACAGAAGGTACGAAGACGTGATCATCTACCTCGCACGCCGGCTCTGGCAGTCGGTGTTCCTGATCTTCGGCGCGATCACCATCGTGTTCCTGGTGCTGCGGGTCATCCCGGGCGACCCGGCCACGCTCATCCTGGGCAGCCAGGCCACCCCCGCCGAACTGGCCGCGCTGCGCGAGGAGATGGGGCTGACCGACCCGCTGTTCGAGCAGTACGTGCGCCACCTCGCCGAGGTGGCGCGGCTCGACTTCGGCGAGTCCTGGCGGCTGGGCGGCGACGCCTTCGCCAGCGTGGTCGACCGGCTGCCCGCCACCCTGACACTGGCGGGATACGCACTCGCGCTGACCCTGCTCATCGGCTTCCCGCTCGGCCTGCACGCGGCCCGGCACACCGGGCGCGCCGTGGACAGGGTGGTGTCGTACCTGTCCCTGACGGGTCAGGCGCTGCCGTCGTTCTGGGTCGGCATCATGCTCGTGCTGATCTTCGCGCGGATGCTGGGTGTGCTGCCCGGCACCGCCGACGGCACCCCGGTGTCGTTGATCCTGCCCGCGTTCACCCTCGCGTTGCCGTTCCTCGGCTGGCTGGCACGGCTGGTACGCAACGGCACGCTCGAGGAACTGGGCAAGGACTACGTGCGCACGGCACGGGCCAAGGGCCTTTCCGAGCGGATCGTGTTCAACGTCCACGTCCTGCGCAACACGCTCACCCCGGTGGTCACGGTGCTCGGCCTGGTGCTCGGCAACTTCATCGCCGACGCGGTGATCATCGAGCAGGTGTTCGCCTGGCCCGGCATCGGCTCCCTGCTGATCGACTCGATCGTCAACCGGGACTACGCCGTGGCCGAAGCCGCGATCGTGCTCATCGCGGTGTTCTACATCGGACTCAACCTGCTGGTGGACGTCGCGTACTTCTACCTCGACCCGAGAATCACCCTGGAGACCGTATGAGGTCCACAGCCGCCACGATCGCGGGCTCGGTGCTGGCCCTGTTCGTGCTCGTCGCCGTGTTCGGGCCGTTGCTCGTGCCCTACGACAACGTCACCACCCGGATGGCCGACCGGCTCCTGCCTCCGGGCAGCACCCTGTCCGAGGGCGGCTTCGCCCTGCTCGGGACCGACCAGCACGGCAGGGACGTCCTCGCCCAGGTCGTCGCGGGGTCGCGGGTGTCGCTGCTGGTGGCGGTCACGGTCGTCGTCGTCGGTGGATTCGTCGGCCTGGTGCTGGGCCTGCTCGCCGGGTACTACGGCGGCTGGACCGACACGGTCATCTCCCGGCTCGGCGACATGCAGCTCGCCTTCCCCAGCATCCTGCTGGCGATCCTGCTCGCCGGTGTGCTGGGGCCGAGCCTGACCAACGTCATCATCGCGCTCGCGGTGACCCGGTGGGTGATCTTCGCGAGAGTGGTGCGGGGTTCCGCGCTGACGACCCGCAACCGCGAGTTCGTGGACTCGGCCCGGGTCATGGGGGCGAGCGACGTGCGCATCATGGCCCGCTACATCCTCCCGTCCTGCGTGCAGCCGCTGCTGGTGGCCGCCACCGTGCAGGTCGGGCTGACCATGGTCGCCGAGGCGGCGCTGAGCTTCCTCGGCCTCGGCGTCCCCATCGACCAGGCGTCGTGGGGCTCGACCATCGCCAACGGACGCGACTACCTGGACTCGGCGTGGTGGATCGCGGCCGTACCGGGTCTGGCGTTGACACTGGTGGTGATCTGCGTCGGGGTTCTCGGGGACGCGGCCCGCGACGACTCCGACCCGGCGAAGTCGAGCGGGCTCGGCAGGAAACCGTTGAGGCGGCGGAAGGCCGGAACCCCGGCTGCGGGGTCCACGGCGGCGGAGACGACCGGCGACTCGACGCAGGCGGTGGCCCGATGACCGAACTGCTGACCGTGTCCGATCTCGCCGTCTCGTTCGGCGAGGTCCGCGCCGTGCGCGGGGTCTCGTTCGGCGTCGCCGAGGCGACGACCCTGGCGATCGTCGGCGAGTCCGGCAGCGGCAAGAGCCTCAGCTCGCTCGCCGTGCTCGGGCTGCTCCCGGCACAGGCTCAGGTGACCGCGGGCAGCATCCACTGGGACGGCCGCGACCTCCGCGCGTGCGGTGCCGACGAGCTGCGGCAGCTCAGGGGCACCGACATCGCCATGATCTTCCAGGACCCCCTCAGCGCGCTGAACCCGTCGCTGACCGTGGGCTACCAGATCGGCGAGATGTTCCGCCGCCGTCGCGGGCTCGGGCGGGACGAGGCCCGCCGCCGGGCGATCGAGGCGATGACCGAGGTCGGCATTCCCGACGCCGCGCGCCGGGCGGGCAGCTATCCGCACGAGTTCTCCGGCGGGATGCGGCAGCGGGTGATGATCGCGATGGCGCTGGCGCTGGACCCGCGGCTGCTCATCGCTGACGAGCCGACCACCGCGCTGGACGTCACCGTGCAGGCGCAGATCCTGCGGCTGTTGCGCAAGCGGCAACGCGACGGACTCGCGATGATCATCATCAGCCACGATCTCGGAGTCGTGGCGCGCACGGCACAGTCGGTGGTGGTGATGTACGCGGGCCGCGCCGTGGAGTCGGGCCCGGTCGCCGACCTCTACACCGTTCCCGCGCACCCCTACACGCTTGGGCTGATGGCGGCCAGTCCCTCGGCCCGCGACGCCGGACGCCGGCCCCAGCCCATCGACGGCTACCCACCGGACGGCGCGGCGCTGCCCACCGGGTGCGCGTTCCATCCACGCTGCCCGTTCGCCCGGCAGCGGTGCCGGACCGAAGACCCCGAGCTACGCACCGTCGCCCCGGGCAGGACGAGTGCGTGTCATTTCGCGGAGGAGGTGCTCAGCCGTGGCGGCGCAGTCGGACACCCCCGTGCTTGAGCTTGTCGATCTCGTCGCGGGCTACCGCTCCCGGCAGGGACCGCTCGGCAGGAGCCGTGCGGTGCGGGCGGTCGCCGGGGTGAACCTGGCGGTGCGCGCCGGGGAGACGGTGTGTCTGGTCGGCGAGTCCGGGTGCGGCAAGTCCACGGTCGCGCGGGCGGTGGTGAGCCTGCTCCGGCCGATCGCGGGCGAGGTGCGCTTCGACGGTCGCGACGTCACCGCGCTGGACCGCGCCGGACGCAGGGACCTGCGGCGGCAGGTGCAGTTGGTGTTCCAGGACCCGTACGCCTCACTCAATCCGAAGATGACGGTGCACGACCTGCTCAGCGAGGCGTGGCGGATCCATCCCGGCATCGTGCCGCGCGGCGACTGGGACGCCGAGGTGGCCGCGTTACTCGAACGCGTCGGCCTCAATCCGGGGCACGCGACGCGCTACCCGCACCAGTTCTCGGGCGGGCAGCGGCAGCGGATCTCGATCGCGCGGGCGCTCGCCGTGCGGCCCCGGCTGATCGTCTGCGACGAGCCGGTGTCGGCACTCGACGTGTCCATCCAGGCCCAGATCCTGAACCTGCTGGCGCGGCTGCAGCGAGAACTCGGGGTGGCGTACCTGTTCATCACCCACGATCTCGGTGTGGTGCGGCACTTCGCCGACCGGGTCGCGGTGATGCACCTGGGCACGATCGTGGAGAGCGGGCAGACCGAGCAGGTCTACGAACGGCCCGCACATCCGTACACGCAGGCACTGCTGTCGGCCGCGCCGAGCGTGGACGACTGGCGTGCGCAGGAGGGTGAGGAGATCGTGCTGCGGGGCGACGTACCGTCGCCACTCGACCCGCCGAGCGGCTGCCGGTTCCACACCCGCTGCTGGAAGGCGCGGGACCTGTGCCGGGCGGAGGAGCCCGCGCTCGTCCGCCGCGACACCGATCACCCCGTCGCCTGCCACTTCGCGACGGACGCGCACGTGGTGGCGGCGGACGGTCACTAGCCGCCGCACCGGTCCCCTCCCGCGGGCAGAATGCCTCCGCGGCCGCCCGGCTAGACCGGCGTCACGTACGCGCCGGAGATTCCTCCGTCGACCAGGAACTGCGAAGCCGTGATGAACGACGCGTCGTCACTGGCGAGGAACGCGACGGCCGCGGCGATCTCCTCCGGCTCGGCGAACCGGCCCATCGGCACGTGCACCAGGCGCCGCTGCGCGCGTTCCGGGTCCTTGGCGAACAGCTCCTGGAGGAGGGGCGTGTTCACCGGTCCGGGGCACAGCGCGTTCACCCGGATGCCGTCCCGGGCGAACTGCACGCCCAGCTCCCGGCTCATCGACAGCACGCCGCCCTTCGAGGCCGTGTAGGAGATCTGCGACGTGGCCGCGCCCATCACCGCGACGAACGACGCGGTGTTGATGATCGAGCCCTTCCCCTGCCGCCGCATGTGCGGGATCGCGTACTTGCAGCACAGGTAGACCGAGGTGAGGTTGACCTCCTGCACCCTGCGCCACGCGTCGAGCCCGGTCTCGAGGATCGAGTCGTCCTCCGGCGGGGAGATGCCCGCGTTGTTGAACGCGATGTCGAGCGAGCCGAAGCGGTCGACCGCGGTCTGGAACAGCGCCTCCACCTCGGTCTCGCTGGTCACGTCGACCTGGACGAACTCGCCGCCGACCTCCTCGGCCGCCGCCTTGCCCGCCGCGAGGTCCACGTCCCCGACGACGACCCGGGCTCCGTCGGCGGCGAGCCTGCGGGCCGAGGCCAGCCCGATGCCGCTGCCGCCGCCGGTGACCACGGCGACCCGGTCCTGCAAACGCTTGCCTGTCACTGGTTCCCCTCCCCGTGCGGGTGTTCTGTCGTGTCGATGAACACGTTCTTCGTCTCGGTGAACGACTCGGCGGCGTCCGGCCCCAGCTCGCGGCCGAGGCCGGACTGCTTGAAGCCGCCGAACGGCGTCCAGTACCGCACCGACGAGTGCGAGTTGACCGAGAGGTTGCCCGCCTCGACGCCGCGGGTGACCCGCATCGCCCGGCCCACGTCCCTGGTCCAGATCGAGCCGGAGAGCCCGTACTCGGTGTCGTTGGCCATCGCCACCGCCTCGGCCTCGTCGGCGAACGGCAGCACCGCGACCACCGGGCCGAAGATCTCCTCGGTGACCAGCGGGTCGTCGGGCGAGGCCGGGGTGACGACGGTGGGCGGGAACCAGAAGCCGGCGCCCTCGGGGGCGCTGCCGCGGAACGCGACCGGGGCACCGTCGCCGACGTAGGAGGCGACCTTCTCCCGGTGGGCGGCCGAGATGAGCGGGCCCATCTCGGTGCCCTCGGTGCCCGGGTCGCCGACCACCACGCCGCGCACGGCGGGCTCCAGCAGTGCGAGGAACCGGTCGTAGACCGAGGCCTGCACGAGGATGCGGGAGCGTGCGCAGCAGTCCTGGCCCGCGTTGTCGAACACGCCGTAGGGCGCGGTGGCGGCGGCGCGCTCCAGATCGGCGTCGGCGAAGACGATGTTGGCGTTCTTGCCGCCCAGTTCGAGCGTCACGCGCTTCACGCGCTCCGCGCAGCCGGCCATGATCCGCCTGCCGACCTCAGTGGAGCCGGTGAACACCACCTTCCGGACGAGCTCGTGCGTGACGAACCGCTCGCCGACCACCGAGCCCCTGCCGGGCAGCACCTGGAAGACGTCCTCGGGGATGCCCGCCTCGCGGGCCAGCTCCGCGAGGCGCAGCGCGGTGAGCGGGGTCAGCTCGGCCGGTTTGAGGACGACGGCGTTGCCCGCGGCGAGCGCGGGCGCGAACCCCCACGCCGCGATGGGCATGGGAAAGTTCCACGGCACGATGATCCCGACCACGCCCAGCGGCTCGCAGAAGGTGACGTTGACGCCTCCGGGCACGGGGATCTGCTTGCCGGTCAGCCGCTCCGGCGCCGCGGCGTAGTAGTGCAGCACGTCCCGGACGTTGGCCGCCTCGCCGCGGGCGTTGCCGATCGTGTGCCCGGAGTTGGTGACCTCCAGCCGGGCGAGGTTCTCCAGGTCGGCGTCGACCGCGTCGGCGAACCGGCGCAGCAGCCGGGCCCGGTCGCCGGGCGCCACCGCACGCCACCCGGGCAGTGCCGCGTGCGCCCGCGCGATGGCGGCGTCGGTCTCCTCCGCCGAGGTGAGCGGGACGGAGCGGACCACCTCCTCGGTGGCCGGATTGATCACGTCGACGGTGCCTGTCATCGGTTCGCCTTCTCCGCCTTTCTCGCGTGCTCGCCTGCCTCGACCAGTGCGGCGAACAGCCGCACGTCCTGGAGGTCCTGCTCGGGGTGCCACTGCACGCCGAGCACGAAGTGTTCGCCGGGCAGCTCGACGGCCTCGACGGTGCCGTCGCGGGCCCAGCCCACGGCACGCAGCCCGGCGCCGAGCCGCTCGACGGCCTGGTGGTGGTAGCACTGGCACGCGGCCTCGGGGCCGAGGATGCGCGCCGCCCTGCTGCCCTCGGCCAGGGTCACCACCGTCGAGCCGTACCTGCCGGGCGCGGGCTGGTGCTCGGTGGTGCCGGTGACCTCGGGCAGGTGCTGGGTGAGCGTGCCGCCGAGCGCGACGTTGAGCACCTCCATCCCCCGGCACACGCCGAGCACCGGCAGCCCGCGCGCCAGCGCCGCGTGCAGCAGGGCGAACTCGTACGCGTCGCGTTCCGGCCTGGCGACCGTGCGCGGATGCGGGTCGCGGCCGTAGCGGGCCGGCTGCACGTCGGCGCCGCCCGCGAGCACGAGCCCGTCCACCGCGGCCAGCGCGCCGGTGTCCTCCCCGACCGAGGGCAGCAGCACGGGAACGCCGCCAGCGAGCACGACCGCGTCCACATAGGACCTGGGCAGCAGCGCCGCGGCCGTGTCCCACACTCCCCAGCGGGCCCGCTCGACGTAGGTGGAGATGCCGATGACGGGCCTGCCGGCTCGTGAGTGAAAAACGTGGTTAGAACGACGGTTCTCACTCACGAGGCCGCCGGGGTGCTCACAGTCGTTCGAAGCCACGGACCCGTTCCCAGTCGGTCACCGCCGCGTCGAAGGCGGCCTGCTCGATCCGCGCGGCGTTGAGGTAGTGCTCCACCACGTCGTCGCCGAACGCCGCGCGGGCGAGCTTGCTCTCGCCGAGCAGCCGCGCCGCGTCCCGCAGCGTGGCGGGCACGGTGGGCTTGTCGGACTTGTAGGCGTTGCCGGACAGCTCGGGCTCCAGCGGCAGCTCGTTCTCGATGCCGTGCAGCCCGGCGGCGACGAGCGCGGCGACCGCGAGGTACGGGTTGACGTCCCCGCCCGGCACCCGGTTCTCCACCCGCAGCGAGTCGCCGTGGCCGACCACGCGCAGCGCGCACGTGCGGTTGTCGGTGCCCCACGCGACCGCCGTCGGCGCGAAGCTGCCCGGCACGTACCGCTTGTAGGAGTTGATGTTCGGCGCGAACAGGTAGGTGAACTCGCGCAGGCAGGCGAGCTGCCCGGCGAGGAAGTGCTCCATCAGTTTCGAGAAACCGCCGGGCCCGTCCCCGGCGAGCACCGGCTCGCCCTCGGTGGAGCGGAGGCTGATGTGGATGTGGCAGGAGTTTCCCTCGCGCTCGTTGTACTTCGCCATGAACGTGAGGCTCTTGCCTTCCTGCGCGGCGATCTCCTTCGCCCCGGTCTTGTAGATGCTGTGGTTGTCGCACGTGGCCAGCGCCTCGGCGAAGCGGAAGGCGATCTCGTGCTGGCCCGGGTTGCACTCACCCTTCGCGGACTCCACGTACATGCCCGCGCCCGCCATCTCGTTGCGGATGCGGCGCAGCAGCGGCTCGACGCGCGCGGTGCCGAGCATGGAGTAGTCCACATTGTACTGATTCGCCGGGTCGAGGCCGCGGTAGCCGCGCCGCCAGGCGTCCTCGTAGGAGTCGTCGAACACGATGAACTCCAGCTCCGTGCCGACATAGGCGGCGAGGCCGCGCTCGGCGAGGCGGTCCAGCTGGCGGCGCAGCACCTGGCGGGGCGAGACGGACACCTCGCCGCCGGCGACCCACTCGACGTCGCACAGCACGAGCGCGGTGCCTTCGTGCCACGGGAGCAGGCGGAGCGTGCCGAGGTCGGGCCGGAGCACGCAGTCGCCGTAGCCGCGCTCCCACGACGAGATCTCGAAGCCCGCCACCGTGTTCATCTCGACGTCCACGGCGAGCAGGTAGTTGCACGCCTCGGTGGCGTGGTCGACGACCTCGTTGAGGAAGTACTCGGCGGCGCACCGCTTGCCCTGCAGCCTGCCCTGCATGTCGGTCATCGCGACCAGCACCGTGTCGACGGTGCCCGCCTCGACCAGCTCCCGGAGCCGGTCGAGCGTGAGCATGCCTCGGCTGTTCGTCATCGGGTCACCCTTCCCCGCCATCAGGCCGCCAAAGGTACACGACTAGCCCATTGGCTTTCCTTGCTACCGACCGCACCGACCACTGTCAACCCTCACACCCGGCATCGTCAGCGTCAAGATTTACCCATCGATCACACGGGACACCTTGACAAGCTCGCAGCACTGCACGACTCTCGGCACACCCAAAGGACTGGCCTAGTACCCATTGCGCCCACCAGCGACGGGAGCCGGACGTGGCAGAACACAGAGAACATGTCGAGTACAGCCAGGTCGACGACAACTACCTGCGCGAACGCCAGCTGAAACGCGGCGCCGCGGGCTGGCTGCTGCTGGCCGGCCTCGGCGTCTCCTACGTCATCTCCGGCGACTTCGCGGGCTGGAACTTCGGCCTGGACGAGGGCGGCTGGGGCGGGCTGCTGATCGCGACCGTGCTGATGGCCGTGATGTACGGCTGCATGGTGTTCGGCCTGGCGGAGATGTCGTCGGCGATGCCGGTGGCCGGCGCGGGCTACGGCTTCGCCCGGCGCGCGCTCGGCCCGCTCGGCGGCTTCGCGACCGGGGTCGCGATCCTCATCGAGTACGCCATCGCGCCCGCCGCGATCGCCATCTTCATCGGCGGCTACATCGAGACGCTCGGCCTGTTCGGGCTCACCAGCAGCTGGCCGGTCTTCCTCGCCTGTTACGTCATCTTCATCGGCATCCACCTCTACGGCGTCGGCGAGGCGCTGCGCCTGATGTTCGGCATCACGGCGGTCGCGGTGCTGGCGCTCGTCGCCTTCGTCGCCGGCATGCTCCCGAAGTTCTCCTTCGACAAGCTGTTCGACATCGTGCCCGACGAGTCCGCCGTGGGCGCCAGCGCGTTCCTGCCGTTCGGCATCACCGGCGTGCTGGCCGCGCTCGTGTACGGCATCTGGTTCTTCCTCGCCATCGAGGGCGTGCCGCTGGCCGCCGAGGAGGCGCGGGATCCGCAGAAGGACATGCCGCGCGGCATCATCGCCGGCATGGGCGCGCTGGTCGTGTTCGCCGCGCTCATCCTGCTGGTCGCGCCCGGCGCGGCGGGTTCGAGCGCCATCGCCACCTCCGACAACCCGCTGCCCGCCGCGGTGCGCGCGGCCTACGGCGGGGACAACTTCCTCGCCCAGTTCATCAACTACGTCGGGCTCGCCGGGCTCGTCGCCAGCTTCTTCTCCATCATCTACGCCTACTCGCGGCAGCTGTTCGCGCTGTCCCGTGCGGGGTACCTGCCGCGCTGGCTGTCGCGGACCGGCAACCGCAAGACGCCCTACCTCGCGCTCATCGTGCCGGGCACCGTCGGGTTCGTGCTCGCCGCCGCCACCCAGGACGGCGCGCTGCTCATCAACATCGCGGTCTTCGGCGCCACCGTGTCGTACGTGCTGCTGAACCTGTCGCACATCGTGCTGCGGGTCCGGGAGCCCGGTCTGCCGCGGCCGTACCGGACACCGGGCGGCGTGGTGACCACCGGCGTGGCACTCGTGCTCGCGATCGCGGCCGTGATCGCGACGTTCTTCGTCGACGAGGTCGCCGCGGCGATCACCGCGGCCATCTTCCTCGCCGCCATCGCCTACTTCTGGTTCTACAGCAGGCACCGGCTGGTGGCCGCGGCGCCCGAGGAGGAGTTCGCCGCGATCGCGCGGGCCGAGCACGAGCTGGAACGCGACTGAGGCACACCGGGGACGCGTTTGGCTCCGCCCCCGCGGGGCAACCGGACGGCATGGCCACGGAGATGTTCACCGTCCACACGCTCCGCGAGCTCGCGGAGCTGACCACGCTGGGGGTGGCGCCGTACCTGCGGTACTCCCCCGGGCCGGAGTCGGACGCCGGGCGGCCGAGCACCGACCACGAGAGCGGGCTCGCGCTGCCCGGCGTCTCCGTGAACCCGCTCGCGGCACCCGGGTGGTGGACGCTGCCGCTGGAGGACTGGCTGGCCCGGCGCGTGTGCCAGTACCTGCGCGAGGTCAGGGAGGGCGCGCGGCCGTGGCTGCTGTCGGGCCGGGTGGTGGACTTCGGTCCGGACAACGAGCCGCTGCTGGTGGACGTCGAGCCGGTGGCGTGGGTCGACGCGGCGCTGGTCGAACAGGCCCGGCAGCGCTACCGGGCGCGGTTCAACGTGGGCGCGCAGACCCACGAGGACCGATGAACGCCCGCAGCAGGCGGACGTAGGGCGACCACCGCGCCGGGGCGCGCACGTCACCGCGGACCGCCCGCTCGGCACGGTCGAGCGAGTCCTCGATGAGCGCGTCGTGCAGGGGACGCCACAGCAGTGGCCACGTCAGCCAGGCCGGGGTGCGCAGGCGGATCCGCAGCAGGTGCCGCAGCTCCGTCTCGTCCGGGCCGAGCGGCACGGTGCTGAACTCGTGGAAGCCGTCGAAGCCGCGCGGCGCGGTGAACCGGAACCGCACGCACCGGCCGGGGACGTACGCCCCGACGTGGTACCGCACGGGGCCGTGGCCGCCCACGGCGCCGGTCCCGAGTGCCCGGTCCAACCGCATCCGCGGCCAGTGCGCGACCGGCCAGAGCACGTCGTCCGGCCCGGCGAGGGAGTCGAGGAGCCTGCCTACCTCGGCCTCACCCGCGGGCAACCGGCGGACGTGGAGGTTGTGGACCATGCTCGTATTAGAGCATAGTCTCTAAAACATGGGCAGGCCGCCGAGACACACCGCCGACGATCTCCTCGACGCCGCCGTCCGGCTGTTCGCCGCGGGGGGCGCGCGGAACGTGACCATGTCCGCCGTCGCGCAGGAGGCCGGGGCGGCGAGCGGATCGGTGTACCACCGGTTCGCCGACCGCCCGGCGTTGCTGGCCGCCCTGTGGGTGCGCACCGTGCGGCGGTTCCAGGCGGGCTGGTTCGAGGTGCTGGCCCGGGAACCACCGCTGGAGGCCGCCGTCGCCAGCCTGGCCCACACGGTGCGCTGGTGCCGCGAGCATCCCGGCGAGGCGCAGGTGCTGTACGCGGGCAGGCGGGCGTTCGGCGACGACGAGTGGTCGGTCACCGATCGCGCCGCCGCGGAGCGGACCGACCGCGACCTCGAGGGCGCACTGCGGAACGCCCTGCGCAGGCTGCGCCCGGCCACCGGGCTCGGCCGGGACGAGCTGCTGCTCGTGCTGGTCGACCTGCCCTACGCGGCCGTGCGGCGGTACCTGACCCGGAACGCGGTCCCACCCGCACATCTGGCCGGCCTGGTCGCCCGCACCGGGCGCACGTTGCTCACCGCCGAGACCGAGGGAGACACCGATGGCAGACAACGCTGAGACCTCTGTTGCCACCGAGGGCATCGTGGACGCCTGGATGCAGCAGCCCACCGCCCGGTTCATGGACCAGCCGTGGCTGGAGACGCTGCTGCGCTGGACCGGGCTGGAACGGCGGGTGCCGCCGGTGGCGGCCACCGTCGCGGCGATGGACGAGGCGGGTGTCTCGCGCGGGCTGCTCAGCGCGTGGCACGGGCCCACCGGCTCGCTCATCTCCAACGACGAGGTGGCCGAGGTGGTGCGCGCGCACCCCGGCCGGTTCGCCGGGGTGGCCACTGTGGATCTCACCGACCCGATGGGCGCGGTGCGGGAGATCCGCCGCTGCGTGCGGGAGCTGGGCTTCGTGGCGGTGCGGGTGGTCCCGTGGCTGTGGAACCTGCCGCCGAACGACCGGCGCTACTACCCCGTCTACGTGGCCTGTGTGGAGCTGGGCGTGCCGTTCTGCACCCAGGTGGGGCACACCGGGCCGCTGTGCCCCTCGGAGCCGGGCAGGCCGATCCCCTACCTCGACGAGGTGCTGCTCGACTTCCCCGAGCTGGTGGTGGTCGGCGGGCACGTCGGGTACCCGTGGATCCACGAGGTGCTGTCGCTGGCGACCAAGTACCCCAACTTCCACGTGGACACCTCGGCGTACGTGGTGCGCAGGCTCCCGCCGGAGCTGGTGGAGTTTCTCCGCGGGCGGGGTCGCGACCGGGTGCTGTTCGGCAGCAACTACCCGATGCTCACGCCGGGCCGGTGCCTCGACGGGCTCGGCGAGCTGGGGCTGGACGACGAGGCGAGGGCGCTGTTCCTCGGGGGCAACGCGCGCCGGGTGTTCCGGCTGTGAACGCGGTTCAGCCGCCGAGGGTGGCGAGCAGCTCCCGGACGGCGGCGCGCCCGGCGCGGTTGGCGCCGATGGTGCTGGCGGAGGGGCCGTAGCCGACGAGGTGCAGCCGTGGCTCGGCGACCACCCGCGTGCCGTCGAGGCGGATGCCGCCGCCCGGCTCGCGCAGCCGCAGCGGGGCGAGGTGGTCGAGCGCGGCGCGGAACCCGGTCGCCCACAGGATCGCGTCGGCACGCTGGCGGGAGCCGTCGGCCCACTCCACGCCGTCCGGGGTGATGCGGGTGAACATCGGCTTGCGGTCGAGGATCCCGGCCGCGCGGGCACGGGCGACCTCCGGCGTGTTCAGCAGCCCGGTGGCGCCGACGACGCTGCGCGGGGGCAGGCCCGCCCGCACCCGGCGGTCCACCTCGGCCACCACCGCGCGGCCGTACTCGGGCGTGAACTCGCCGTCGCGGAACACCGGCGGCCTGCGGGTCACCCAGGTGGTCCCGGCGGCGACCTCCGCGATCTCCAGCAACAGCTGCACGGCGGACGTGCCGCCGCCGACCACGACGACGTGCTGACCGCGGAACTCCCCGGCACCCCGGTAGTCGGCCGTGTGCGGCTGGCGGCCGGTGAACGTCTCCCGGCCCGGGTAGTACGGCAGGAACGGCCGGTCCCAGGTGCCCGTGGCGTTGACGATCCCGCGCACGGCCCACGACTCGGACGGGCTCTCCACCAGGAAGCGCCCGTCCTCGGTGCGGCGCACGGCGAGCACGTCGACCGGGCGCCGGACGGGCAGGTCGAAGGTGCGCTCGTAACGGTCGAAGTACTCGGCGACGACCTCGGCCGCGGGCCTGCCGGGGTCGGCGGCACCGAGCGGCAGGCCGGGCAGGTCGTGGATGCCGTGCACCCGGCCCAGCCGCAGCGACGGCCACCGGTACTGCCAGGCGCCGCCGGGGCCCTTGGCGTGGTCGAGGACCACGAACCCGGAGCCGCCCGCCAGCCCGGCCCGGCGCAGGAACCAGGCGGCGGACAGCCCCGCCTGGCCCGCCCCGATGACGGCGACGTCGGTCTCGTGATCCGCCCGCATGCCCGGTACAACACCGCCGCCGCCCGCACCCTTCCCCGCGGCTGGACGGGGGACTCGCGGGTCAGCGGCGGCGCAGCGCGCGCACGATGGCGATCACCGCGAACAGGGCGGCGACACCGGCCAGGACGGGAGCGAGGCGTTTGGCGACGGAGGCGCCCGCGTAGTCGAACAGGTCGATGGCCTCCGCCTCGCGCGCGGGCTCGGCCGACTCGATCCTGGGTTTCTCCTCCGCGGCCGGGGGCGCCGCCGCGGCCGCTCCGGTCTCGGTGGCGGGCTTCTCGGCGGCTCCCGGGGTGGTCTCCACTCCCGCCGCGCCGAGCTCCCCGGCGAGGTTGAGGGCGAAGTTGTCGAGGATCTTGCTGCCGACCTCGGCGATCATGCCGCGGCCGAACTGCGCGGGACGGCCGGTGACGTTGAGATCGGACGCCACGGAGCCCTTGGTGGACTCGCCCTCGGCGGTCAGCGTCACGGTGACCGTGGCGGCGGCGGTGCCCGCTCCCCTGGCGTCCTTGCCGGAGGCCTTCATCACCAGCTTGCGGGCCTGCTCGTCCTTCTCCAGGAACTCGCCCGACCCCTTGTACAGCAGGGAGACGGGGCCGAGCTTGACCTTCACCGTGCCCTTGAACGTGTCACCCTCCACGGAGCTGAGGGTGGCGCCGGGCATGCACGGCGCGACGCGCTCGGGGTCGAGCAGGGCCTTCCAGACGTCGTCGATCGGTGCCGGGACGCTGAACTTGTGGTCGAGCCGCACAGGCCGACCTCCTCTCTGGCGGAACTCGGGAGCCGACGGGAGTGAAGGCCACCTTCACTGCGCTGAACGCAGTGAAGGTGGCCTTCACTGCCCGTCTCAGCCTGCCATGGCGGCCGTGATGGCGCGCCCTGTGAGCACCCGGGCCAGCTGCTGCCGGTACTCGACGTCGGCGTTGCCGTCGACGGTCGGGCTGGTGCCCTCGGCCGCGTGCTCGGCCGCCGCCCGGATCGCCTCCGGCGTGGCCTCCTGCCCGACCAGCGCCTGCTCGACGCCGCGCGCCCGTACCGGGACCGAGGCCATGTTGGTGAGCCCGACCCGCGCCTCGGCGATCCGGCCGCCCTCGGTCCGCACGGCCGCCGCGACGGCCACCATCGACCAGGCCTGCGCGACCCGGTTGAACTTCTCGTAGTGCGCGTGCCAGCCGGTGTGCTTCGGCACCCGGACCTCGACGAGGATCTCCTCCGGCGCCATCGCCGTCGTGAAGAAGTCCTGGAAGAAGTCCGCCGCGGCCACCGTGCGCCTGCCGTCCTGCCCGGCGATCACCATCTCGGCGTCCAGCGCGAGCGCCGGGGCGAGCAGGTCACCCGCCGGGTCGGCGTGCGCGAGGGAACCGCCGAAGGTGCCCCGGTGCCGCACCTGCGGGTCGGCCACCGTGTCGGTCGCCTTGACCAGCAGCAGCGCGTGCTCGGCGAGGAGCGGGTCGCGCTGCACGTCGTAGTGCGTGGTCATGGCCCCGATGACGAGCGCGTCGCCGTCGTCGCGGACCCCGCGCAGCTCGGGGATCCGGCCGAGGTCGACGACCGTGGTCGGCGCGGCGAGCCGCATGCGGAGCACCGGCAGCAGGCTCTGCCCGCCGGCGATGACCTTGGCGTCCTCGCCCGCCTCGGCGAGCGCCCGCACCGCGTCGTCCACACTGGACGGCGCAACGTAGTCGAACGGGGCGGGAATCACCGCGCACCTCCCTGTGTGGAGTCGATCGAGCCGAGGCCGCCACCGGCTTCGGCTCCCGGACCACCGGCCGCGGACCGGCCGGTGCGGATGGCCTGCCACACCCGCATCGGGGTGAGCGGCATCTCGATGTCGTCGACCCCGAGGTGCCGCACCGCGTCGACCACCGCGTTCACCACGGCGGGCGTCGACGCGATCGTCCCCGCCTCGCCGACGCCCTTGACGCCGAGCGGGTTGGTGGTGGACCGCGTCTCGGTGCGGTCGGTGGTGAACGAGGGCAGGTCGGCGGCCGACGGCAGCAGGTAGTCGGCGAACGTGCCGCTGGTGAGGGTGCCGAACTCGTCGAAGACGGCCTCCTCGTACAGCGCCTGCGCGATGCCCTGGGCCAGGCCGCCGTGGATCTGGCCCTCCACGATCAGCGGGTTGACCACCGCGCCGACGTCGTCCACGCAGACGTACGAGCGCAGGTGCACCCTGCCGGTCTCGGTGTCGACCTCGGCCGCGCACAGGTGGGTGCCGTGCGGGAAGGAGAAGTTCTCCGGGTCGTACACCGCCTCGGAGTCCAGCGACGGCTCCATGCCCTCGGGCAGGTCGTGCGCCATGAACGCGGCGAACGCGACGTCCTGGATACCGGTCGACTTGTCGGTGCCGCGCACGGTGAACCTGCCGTTGGCGAACTCGAGGTCGTCCTCCGCGCACTCCATCATGTGCGCGGCGAGCGGTTTGGCCTTGGCGATGACCTTCTCGGCCGCCTTAACCACCGCGATGCCGCCGACCGCCAGCGACCGGGAGCCGTAGGTGTCGAGGCCCTTGTGCGACGACTGCGTGTCGCCGTGCAGCACCTCGACGTCGTCGAACGGCACGCCGAGCTGGTCGGCGACGATCTGGCTCCACGCCGTCTCGTGGCCCTGGCCGTGCGCGGACGATCCGGTGACGACCTCCACCTTGCCGGTGGGCAGCATGCGGATCGCCGCGTGTTCCCAGCCGCCCGCGCCGTAGTCGAGGGAGCCGAGCACCCGCGACGGCGCGAGACCGCACATCTCGGTGAACGTGGAGATGCCGATGCCGAGCTGCACCGTGTCGCCCCGCTCGCGCCGCTCCCGCTGCTCGCGGCGCAGCCCCTCGTAGTCGAACAGCTGCATGGCCCGCTCGGTGGCGGCCTCGTAGTTGCCCGAGTCGTAGGTGAGCGTGGAGACGGTGGTGTACGGGAACTCGTCGTGCTTGATCCAGTTCTTCTCGCGCAGCTCCATCGGGTCCATGCCGAGCTCGGCGGCGAGCTCGTCCATCATCCGCTCGATGCCGAAGGTCGCCTCCGGCCTGCCCGCGCCGCGGTAGGCGTCGGTGAGCGTGGTGTTGGTGAACACGTTGGTGCACGCGAAGTGGTACGCCGGGATCTTGTAGATGGCGTTGAACATGAACGCGCCGAGGATCGGCACGCCGGGGCCGACGAGTCCCAGGTAGGCGCCCATGTCGGCGAGCAGCTCCACCTTCAGCCCGGTGACCGTGCCGTCGCGCCTGGCCGCGATCGTGAGGTCCTGGATCTGGTCGCGGCCGTGGTGCGCGGCGACCATCGTCTCCGACCGCGACTCGGTCCACTTCACCGGCTTGCCGAGCTTCCGCGCGACGAGCAGTGCCATGATCTCCTCGGGCAGCACGGCGATCTTGCCGCCGAAGCCGCCGCCGACGTCCGGCGCGATCACCCGCAGCTTGTGCTCGGGGATGCCGAGCGTCAGCGCCGCCATCGTCTTGAGGATGTGCGGCACCTGGGTGGCCGACCACATGGTCAGCTGCGCGGCCGTCGGGTCCACCACGCACGAGCGGGGCTCCATGAACGCGGGTACCAGGCGCTGCTGGCGGAACCGGCGCTTGACGACGACCTCGGCCTCGGCGATCGCCTGCTCGACGTCGCCGCCCGAGCCCGCCTCCCCGGAGTCGAACTTCCAGACCGCGTTCCGGTTGGTGCCCAGGTCCTCGTGCACGAGCGGGGCGCCCTCGGCGAGCGCGTTCTCCAGCCCGAGCACGACGGGCAGGTCCTCGTACTCGACGTCGATCGAGGCGAGCGCGTCCTCGGCCTCGGCGGCACTGCGCGCCACCACCACGGCCACACCCTCGCCGGCGAAGTTGACCTCTCCCTGCGCGAGCACCGGCCGCCGGGGGGAGGCCATGTCCGGGGTGATCGGCCACGCGCACGGCATGCCGATCGAGCCCTCGGGGTCGAGGTCGTCGGCCGTGTAGACGGCCAGCACGCCGGGCATCTCCTTGGCCGCGGAGGTGTCGATGCTGACGATCTTCGCGTGGGCCTCGGTGCTGCGCAGCACCGCGAGGTGCACGAGCCCGGGCAGGGTGAAGTTGTCGGTCCACCGGGTGCGGCCGGTGATGAGCCGGGCGTCCTCCTTGCGGAGCCGGGCCCGCCCGACCTCGGGTTCGAGGGTGGAGGTCATCACTCACCACCCCCGCCGACGCTCGACGCCGCGCGGCCGGCCGCCGACTGGTCGCCACCGGCGACCCGCTCGGCCTCCGGGCCCGCGCCGGGACGCATGTGGTGCGCCGCGTCCTGCACGGCGCGGATGATGTTCTGGTAACCCGTGCAGCGGCACAGGTTGCCCTCGATGCCCTCGCGGACGGCCTGCTCGTCCGGGTCGGGGTTGTCGGCGAGCAGGTCGATCGACTGCATGATCATGCCGGGAGTGCAGAACCCGCACTGCAGGGCGTGGTTGTCGTGGAACGCCTGCTGCACCGGATGGAGCGTGCCGTCGCGGGCGAGACCCTCGACCGTGGTGACCTCGCAGCCGTCGGCCTGCACGGCGAGCACGGAGCACGACTTCACGCTGTGCCCGTCGAGATGGACGGTGCAGGCACCGCAGTTGCTGGTGTCGCAGCCGACCACCGTGCCGACCTTGCCGAGTTGCTCGCGCAGGTAGTGCACGAGCAACGTGCGGGGCTCGACATCGTCGGTGTAGCGGGTTCCGTCAACGGTGACGGTGATGCGCATGGGGCCTCCTGTGGTGGCACGGCCCGCCGCGCGAGCGGGCCGAGGGGAACGGCCTTGGCCGACCACCGCGCAGGTGATCGGCCTCACAGAAAGCCTGCTACTTCTGTCCCCCGGGGACAACCCCCCGGCTGGAGAGGTCGCCCGCGATGATCAGCAGACGCGGCGCCGATCGGGGGTTTCGCCCGCGGATGCGGACGATGATCGCCCGATCGATACCATCTTCTCAGCTTCGCGCGACGATCATGTCAAACATCACCACGGCACCGCGCCGAGCGGTGAATGGCCCATTCCCCGCGCTGGGCGCCAGGAATGTGCCATTCACCGCGTTCACCACCCGCCGGTCAGCGGTCCTCCTCGCCGTGGATGCGGCCGTCGAGATCGGTCAGCCGCCGCCCGCCGCCACCCCAGCGCAGCGCGATGATCTCCGCGGCGATCGAGACGGCGGTCTCCTCCGGGGTGCGCGCGCCGAGGTCGAGCCCGATGGGCGAGGCGAGCCGCTTGAGCTCCGCGTCGGTGAGACCCGCCTCCCGCAGCCGGGCGATGCGGTCGTCGTGCGTGCGCCGCGAGCCCATCGCCCCGACGTAGCCGACGTCGAGCCGCAGCGCGACCTCCAGCAGGGGCACGTCGAACTTCGGGTCGTGGGTCAGCACGGTGACGACCGTGCGCCCGTCGATCCGGCCCGCGTCGGCCTGCGCGCTGAGGTAGCGGTGCGGCCAGTCCACGACGACCTCGTCCGCCTCGGGGAACCGGCTCCTGGTGGCGAACACCGGCCGCGCGTCGCAGACGGTCACCTCGTAGCCGAGGTAGGCACCCATCCGCGCCATGGCGGCGGCGAAGTCGATCGCGCCGAAGACGAGCATCCTCGGCGGTGGCTCGAAGGTGTTGACGAACACCGCCATGCCCTCGCCGCGCCGCTGCCCGTCCGGGCCGTAGTGCAGGGTGCCCGACCGGCCGGTGGCGAGCAGGCCGCGCGCGTCGTCGAGGACGGCGTCGTCGATCCTGGCGGAGCCGAGCGTGCCGGTCGCCCGCTCCGGCCAGACGATCATCCGCCTGCCCAGCAGGCCGGCGTCGGTGTGCTCGACGGTCGTCACGACGGCCACCGGCCGCTGCGCGCGGACGGACTCCACCACCTCGCCCAGTTCCGGCATCGACTCGCGGCTCACCGGCTCGACGAAGATGTCGATGATGCCGCCGCAGGTCAGGCCGACCGCGAACGCGTCGTCGTCGCTGACCCCGTAGCGCTGCAGCACCGGGACACCGTCGTCCATCACCTGCCGGGCCAGCTCGTACACGGCGCCCTCGACGCAGCCGCCGGACACGCTGCCGACCACCTCGCCGTCGGCGCCGACCAGCATCGCGGCACCCGGTGCGCGGGGCGCCGAGGAGAACGTCGCCACCACGGTGCCCACACCCACGGTCTCCCCCGCCGCCCAGCGGCGGTGCAACTCGTCCAGCACGTCATGCATCTCGGATCTCCACGAGCAGTCGTTCCAACGTGGCCAGGCTGTGCCCGGCCAGCAACCGATCCAGGTGCGGGAGCGCGGCGGCGATGCCGGACTGCACGGGAGCGTAACCGGCCCGGCCCGCGTGCGGGTTCACCCACAGGACCCGGTGCGCGAGCCGCCGCAACCGGGCCGCCTGCTCCCCGAGCAGGCTCGCGTCCCCGCGTTCCCAGCCGTCGGAGAACACCACGACCACCGCGCGCCGCGCCATCCCCCGCTGGCCCCACCGGTCGAGGAACGCGCGCAGGTTCTCCCCCAGCCGGGTGCCGCCCGCGAAGTCGGGCACGGCGTGGCCCGCGGCGAGCATCGCGCGCTCCGGGTCGCGCTGGCGCAGCTGCCGGGAGACCCGGGTGAGCCGGGTGCCCAGCGTGAACGTCTCGACGCTCGCGGGCGCGGCCCGGGTGACGACGTGCGCGAACCGCAGCAGCGAGTCGGCGTAGGGGTTCATCGAGCCGGAGACGTCGACCAGCAGCACGAGTCGCCGGGTGCGGGGACCGTGCCGGGAGTAGGCCAGGCGGCCGGGCTCGCCGCCGCGCGCCAGCATGGCGCGCAGGGTGCGGCCGGGGTCGAGCCTGCCCCGCCGTGCCTGCCGGTACCGCAGCGACGAGCGCGTGGACAGCCGCGGCCGGAGCCGCTCGAACAGCTCCCGCAGGTGCCTGCGCTCCGCCGGGCTGAGCTCGCCGAGGTCGCGGTCGCGCAGCACCTCGGTGTCGCTGGCGGCGACGCTGAGCTGCTCCCCGTCGCTGTCGGCGGCGCCCTCGCCCTCGTGCTGGGCCACGAGCGCGGCGAGCTTCGGCGGCTGCGGGCGTTGCGCGGTGGAACGGCTGCGGCGCGGCGGGTCGGCGTCGAACCACGCGGCGAAGGCCTGGTCGTAGCGGGGCAGATCGTCGGGATCGGCGCACAGGGTGAGCCGGCCCGCCCAGTAGAGCTGGGCCGGGTCGGCGACGTCGAGGCGCTCGACGGCGGCGAGGTAGGCCTGCACGCGGTGGGCGTCACAGGCCAGCCCGGCCTCCCGCAGGGCCGTCGCGAAACCGACGAGACCCGGCAGCGGATCCGTGGTGGCCGAGGGCGTCATCCCTCCATTGTGCGCCGGGTCGCGGGCGGGTGACGGGACGAGAACCGCGGTTCCCGCACGGGTGCTCAGCCGAGCAGGGTGTCGAGACGGGCGCGGACGCGGTCGAGGTCCTCGCTGTACTTCAGCACCGCACCGAGGGTGGCCGCGGCGGCCGCGGCGTCGAGCTCGGCACGGTCCAGTGCCGCGAGGGCCCGCGCCCAGTCGAGGGCCTCCGCGACGCCGGGCGGCTTGAGCAGCTCCATCCCGCGCAGCCGGTGCACGGCCTCCGCGACCTGCCCGGCCAGCCGTTCCCCGATGCCGGGCAGGCGGCTGCGCAGGATCGCGATCTCCCGCTCGACCGACGGGTGTTCCAGCCAGTGGTACAGGCACCGGCGCTTGAGCGCGTCGTGCACCTCCCTGGTGCGGTTGGACGTGAGGATCACCAGCGGCGGGACCTCGGCACGCACCTCGCCGTACTCGGGGATGCTCACCGCGTTCTCGCTGAGCAGCTCCAGCAGGAACGCCTCGAACTCGTCGTCGGCGCGGTCGATCTCGTCCACCAGCAGCACGCACGGCGCGGAGGTCAGCGCCCGCAGCAGCGGCCGCGCCAGCAGGAACCGCTCCGTGTAGAGCGACTGCTCGGCCGTGTCGACGTCCAGGTGCCCGCCCTCGGCGGCCTCGAGCGCGCGCAGGTGCAGCAGCTGGCGGGGAAAGTCCCACTCGTAGAGGGCCTGCGCGGCGTCGATGCCCTCGTGACACTGCAACCGGATCAGCGGCAGCCCGAGCCCGTCGGCGAGCGCCACCGCGAGCGACGTCTTGCCGGTGCCGGGCTCCCCCTCGCAGAACAGCGGCTTGCGCATGCGGATCGCCAGGTAGGCGGCGGTGGCCACCCCCTCGTCGGCGAGGTAGCCGATGCCTTCCAGGACGTGGGCGAGCTTCTCGGGCGAACCCGCCGGCTCCGTCGTCGTGTCCGTCGTGTCCGTCGTGTCGCCTGTCACGACTGCCAGCGTAAAGGCTCGCCGCCGGGGCGGCCCCCGTCACCATGTGCCCGAAGGTGCCCACGGCGCGTGCCCCGGGCCGGTAACGTCACGGGGCACGTGGCCTGTGACGGGTGGGTGGGCGAGGTGACCGGACAGACCGGTGAGTCCGCGCGGCTGCTGTGGCGGTTCGGCCGCCGCTACGCCGCCGCGCTGCGCGTGGCCACGCTGCTGCCCATCGGGACGATCGCCCTGCTGCGCGCGTCGCCGGAGCGGCTCCCCGCCACCGCGGGCGTGGTCGCCGTGGCCGCGCTGTGGACCTGCGGGTACGGCTGGTGGCTGCGCAGGGCGAGCGGCCGGACCGGGTGGCGGCCGGTCGCCCTGGACACCGCGGTGCTGCTCGGGGTCGGCACGAGCGTGCTCTGGACCGACGCGCTGGCGGACACCAACTCGGCCTGGCTGCGGTTGCTCGTCACCTTCGCGTGCGTGACCGGCCAGTGGCACACCGCTCCGCTGACCGGCGCCGGGCTGGCGCTCGCCGCCAACGGCGGGCTGCTCACGTTCCTCACGCTGGCCGGGGCGGGCCCCGGCGCGCTGCGCGCGCAGGTGTGGGCGCTGGTCGCCGCGGCCCTGTCCCGGGTGGCGTGGATCCTGGTCGAGCGGGCCGCCCGGCGGGCCGACCGGGACGCCGCGGAGGCCGACCGGGCACGTCGCGAGGCCGCTGTCGCCGCGGCCGTGCGCGCCGGCGAACGAGAGCTGGCCAACGCCCTGCACGACACCGCCGCCACGACGCTGCTCATGGTCGGCGCCGGGCAGGTGCGCGCGGACTCCCCCTGGCTGGCGGCGCAGGCGCGCCGCGACCTGGACCGGCTGCGCTCCGACGGGGCCGCCGGGCCCGAACGGGCCGACCTGGTGGAGCTGCTGCGCACCGGCCTGGACGCGGGTCCCTTCACCGTCGAGTTCACCGGTCCGGACAGCCTGCCCCTGCCCTTCGCCGTCGCCAGGGCGGTCGCCGACGCGACCGGCGAGGCCCTCACCAACGTCCGCAGGCACGCGGGCACCGGCCGGGCCGTCGTCCGGCTCGACGGCGGCCCGGCCGGGCTGCGGCTCGACATCGCCGACGAGGGGGCCGGTTTCGTCGTCGGCGACGTCCCGGCCACCCGCCGCGGGCTGCGCGACTCCGTGCGCGGCCGGATGGACCGGATCGGCGGCACCGTGACGGTCACCTCCGCCCCGGGTGCGGGCACGCTCGTCCGGCTGGAATGGTGCGCCGATCATGGCTGAGCGCACCGGCGCCGCGACGCGGGCCCGGCTGCACCACGGCCTGCGGATCGCGACGCTGCTGGTCGCCACGGCCATCGTGGGCGGTCTCGGCCTGACCAACCTGCTGCGGAACCTGGACCGCTACGAGTCCGCGACCGCGCAGCTCGTGGCGATCGCGGCACTGGCCGCGGTGCTCGCCACCGACGCCGTGCTGGTGGTACTGCGCCGTCCGTGGTGGTCCCGGGCTCGCCTGCCCGCCGTGGCCGTGGTGCTCGCGGCGTCCGCGCTGTCCTACGCCACCCTCCCCGAGGGTCGGACATCGACCACTGTGGACTGGGCGTTCGGAGCCGCCAACTGGGTGGGGCTTGTCGTGCTGCTCGACCGTCCACTGCGGAGCCTGCTGGCCTTCCTCGCGGCCCACGAGCTGACCGCGCTGCTGCACCTCCTGTCGCTGGAGGAACCGACCAGGGCGGCGCTGCTGCGGTTCGCCACCGGGTCGGTGAACGTGATCGGCTACCCGCTGTGCGTCGCCGTGGTGACCGTCGCGCTGCGCCGGATCGGCACCGCGGCGGCGCGGGCCCAGCGGGAGATCGAACAGGTGCGGACCGCGGAGGCCGTCGCGGTGGAGTCGCACCGGCGCCGCCGGCAACGGTTCGCCGAGCTCTCCGGCAGCACCGTGCCCCTGCTGGAAGGTCTCGCCGACGGCTCGCTCTCCCCCGCCGACACCGGCGTGCGACGGCGCTGCGCCATCGAGGCGGCGCGGATGCGGCGCCTGTTCGCGGAGATCGACACGGTCGCCGACCCGCTGCTGCACGAGCTGCGGCACTGCGCCGACATCGCCGACCGCAGGGGCGTGCTGGTCGACTTCGACGCACGCGGCCGGTGCCCCCCGTTGCCGGTGCCGGTGCGCCGGGACCTCACCGAGGCCGCGCTGGCCGCACTCGCCACGGCGGGCTCGTGGGCGCGCGTCACCGTCGTCGGTGAGCCCGCGCTCGTCTCGGTCAGCGTCGTGGCCGACTGCGGCGGGATCGCCCCGCCGGAGCCCGCGTCGGACGGGATCCGGGTGGAGACGTTCCGCGACGACGACCTGACATGGATGGAGGTCACATGGCAGCAGCCGACCGGGTCACGGACCGGCAGATCACCGCGGTGATCGTCGACGACCACGCCGCGATCGCCGCGGGCGTCCGAGCCTGGTGCGAACGGGCCACCCCGCCGATCGACCTGGTCGACGCCGAGGGCAGGCTCGCGTGGGTGTGGACCGGCCGCGGGGCGGCCGCCGACGTGGTCATCTTCGACCTCGAGCTGGTGCCGGGCAGACCCGACTTCGGCGCGCTCCGCAGGCTCGTGGACCACGGCCGCCGCGTCGTCGTCTACTCGCAGCACGCCGACAACGCGACCGCGATCAAGTGCGTCGACCTCGGCGCGCTCGCCTACCTCACCAAGCGCGAGGGCGCGGACCATCTCGTGCCCGCCATCCGGGACGCCGCGGCCGGCAGGCCGTACACCGCCCCGTCGCTGTCGGGGGCGCTCATGTCCGACAACGCACCCGACCGGCCCCGGCTGTCGACCCGGGAGACCGAGGTCCTGCGGGCCTGGTTCGCGTCGTCGTCGAAGGAACTGGTCGCCAGGAAGCTCGACATCACCGTGAAGACGGTGGACACCCACATCGCCCGCGTGCGGGTGAAGTACGCGAACGCGGGCCGCGCGGCCCGGACCAAGAGCGACCTGGTCAGCAGGGCACTCGAGGACGGGCTCATCACGCTCGCCGAGCTGAACACCCCGTGAGCGGCCGGCGCGCCCGCGAACGCGACCGGACCGTGACCTGCCTGTCGGGTGTTCACCGGACAGTGGGACGCGTTCGCCGCTTCTAGACTCGGACCGGTCGCGGCACGGTTCGCCGGGGGGGGTAGCGCGCCGTGCCGTGCGGGGTACCTGCCAGCCCGCGGGCTGGCAGGTACCCGGTTTCGTCGCGGGGACGAGCCGGGGCTCAGTGCCCGGCCAGGTCGGCCGGGGTGTCCACATCGGTCCCCCGGCCGAGGTCGCCGCACTCGACGAGCCGGACACCGGGCCGCCCGGCGAGCCAGCGGCGCGCGCCCCGGTCCCCCGCCGCGGTCGCGGCGATCCCGGGCCACCAGCGGCGCCCGAACAGCACCGGATGACCCGGCGACCCGGCATAGGAGGCCCGCGCCACCGCCTCGGGACCGGAGTGCGTCAGCAGGCGGGCGACCACACCCGGACCCACCCACGGCAGGTCCACCAGGTGCACCAGCGCCGCGTCCGGCTCCGGCTCCAGAGCGGCGAGCGCGCCCAGCCCGGCCCGCAGCGAGGCCCCCATCCCCTCGGCCCAGTCAGCCGCCTCCACGATCCGCACGCCGTCCGGCACCAGCGCCCGCGCCTCCGCCGCCCGCGCGCCGAGCACGACCACGACCGGATCGCAGCCGCCCTCGGCCAGGACCCGCGCCCCGCGCGTCACCAGCGCCTCCCCGGCCACCTCGACGAGCGCCTTCGGCAGCCCGAACCGGCGCCCCGCCCCGGCCGCCAGCAGCAGGCCCGCCGTCGTCACCGGACCGCCGCCCCGGCCGGCGCGGTCATCGCCAGATCGTCGGAGATCCGCCGCGCCGCGGCGAGCAGAGAGGGCAGCAGCTCCGCGCGCACCGACTCGGGTGTGGTGCGGCTGGCGTGCGTGGACAGGTTGACCGCGGCGACCACCGCCCCGTGCCGGTCGTGGACCGGCGCCGCCACCGAGCGCAGCCCCTCCTCCAGCTCCTGGTCGACCAGCGCCCAGCCCTGCCGCCGGACCGCGGCCAGCTCCGCGCGCAGCTCGTCCGGCGAGGTGATCGTGCGCGCGGTGAACCGGGTGAACCGGGCCTGCCGCAGGTACTCCGCCAGCTCCGCCTCGCCGAGGCCGGCGAGCAGCACGTGCCCCATCGACGTGGCGTGCGCGGGGAACCGGGTGCCGACGTTGATGCTCACCGCCATGATCCGCGACACGGCGACCCTGGCCACGTACACGATGTCGGTGCCTTCCAGCACGGACACCGAGCTGGACTCGTGCACCTCGGCGGACAGCCGCTCCAGGTGCGGCTGCGCCACCTCCGGCAGCGACAGGCTGGACAGATAGGCGTAGCCCAGCTCCAGCACGCGGGCGGTGAGCGAGAAGAACTTGCCGTCCGTGCGCACGTAGCCGAGGTCCGCCAGGGTCAGCAGGAACCGGCGGGCCGCCGCCCGGGTCAGGCCGGTGGCCTTGGCGACGTCGCTGAGCGTCAGGACCGGCGATCCCGCGTCGAACGCCTTGATGACCGCCAGCCCCCGCTCCAGCGACTGCACGTGGTGCGCGCCCCGCTCACTGCCTTCCGCCATGGCACCCAACCTATCCGGAGGGCAGCTCACCCAGCTCGGCCAGCGTGCGCTGCGCGATCGCGAACGCCTCGTTCGCCGCGGGCACCCCCGCGTACACCGCCGTGTGCAGCAACACCTCGGCGATCTCCTCCGGCGTGAGCCCGTTGCCCACGGCGGCGCGCACGTGCATCGGGATCTCGCCGTGGCAGTGCAGCGCGGTGAGCACGGCGAGCGTGACGCAGCTGCGGGTGCGGCGGTCCAGACCGTCCCTGGTCCAGACCGAGCCCCACGCGGCCCGGGTGATGTAGTCCTGGAACGGCGCGGTGAACGCGGTGGTGCCCGCGACGGCCCGGTCGACGTGCTCGTCGCCGAGCACCTCGCGCCGCACGCGCATGCCCTCGTCGTGCCAGTCGCTCACCGGACCGCTCCGAGGTGTCCCAGGACCAGCTCGTTGACGTGCGCGGCCTGCTCCACGTTGGCCAGGTGGGCCGCTCCGGGCACGACCTCCAGCCGCGCCCCGGGCACCGCCTCGGCGATGCGCTCCCCGTGCCCGGCGGGCGGGGTCGCGGGATCGTCGGCGGCCGAGATCACGAGCGTCGGGGCCGCGATCTTCGGCAGGTCGTCGAGCACGTCCATCGAGCCGATCGCGTGACAGCAGGCCGCGTAGCCCTCGGCGGGCGTCGCCGCGGTCATGTGGTGGTACTCGCGGGCCAGCTCCGGGTGCCTGGCCCGCCACTCGTCGGTGAACCAGCGCTGGATGCTGGCGTCGGCGATGGCGGCCATGCCCTGAGTGCGCGCCTGGCGGGCCCGCTCCTCCCACATCGGCGGATCCCCCAGCCGCGGCGAGGTACAGCACAGCACGAGTCGGTCGATCCGGTCCGGCTCGTGGATGCCGAGCCACATGCCCGTCATGCCGCCGAGGGAGAGCCCGACGAAGTGCGCCCGCTCCACGCCGAGCGTGTCGAGCAGCTCCACCACATCACCCCCGAGGTCGGCGAGCGTGCAGGGCGCGTCCGGCACGGGCGTCCTGCCGTGCCCGCGCGGGTCGTACCGCACCACCCGGTACCCGGCCGAGGTCAGCGGGCCGACCTGCGGGTCCCACATGCTGAGGTTGCTGCCGATCGATCCGGAAAGGACCACGACCTCGCCGTCGGCCGGGCCCTCGGCGACCTGGTTCACCCTCACAGCCTCTCCTTTCGCTCGCGGTGCGCGGCCAGGGCCCGCTCGACGAAGACCCCGGCGCTGCCAAGGTAACCAGCCGGATCCAGCAGCTCGTCGATGCGGTCGGCGGACAGGTGCGCGCCCACCAGCGGGTCGGCGGCGAGCAGCTCCGCCAGCGGAGCCTCCCCGGCGGCGGCCCGGCGGCTGCACGCCGTCACCGCGTCGTGCGCCGCCAGCCTGCCCGCCACCGGCGCCAGCTCCGTCGTCACCCGCTCGGCGAGCAGCAGGCCGCCGCTGCGCTCCAGGTTCGCCCGCATCCGCGCCGGATCCGCGCGCAGCCGGTCCAGGCTGGTGCGCAACCAGTGCACGGCGGAGCCGGTGCCGCGCCACAGGTCGGTGAACGGGCGCCACTCGGCGTGCCAGGAGCCCGCCGCCCGCTGATGCTCGTGCGCCATGGCGGCGAACAGGTTCGCGGCCAGCCCCGGCGCCTGCCGAGCGCTCGCCAGCGCCGCGACCGCGGCCACCGGGTTGCGCTTGTGCGGCAGGGTCGAGGAGCCGCCGCTGCCCTCGGGGCCGTCCTCGCGCACCTCGGCCACGTCGGTCTCCGCCAGCAGGACCACCGAACCGGCCACGCCCGCCACCGCGCCTGCCGCCTCCGCGAGCCCGCCCGCGATGTCGGCGATCACCGTGCGGTCGGTGTGCCACGGCAGCACCGGCTCGGCCAGGTCCAGCCTGCGGCTCAGCGCGGCCAGCACCGCGGGCCCGTGCTCGCCGAGGGAGGCCAGCGTGCCCGCCGCCCCGCCCAGCTGCGCCGGGAAGCGCAGGCGGCGCAACCGGTCGGCGGCCGCGTCCAGCGACGTCAGCCAGCCCGCCACGGCCAGGCCGAACGTCACCGGCAGGGCGTGCTGCAGCAACGTCCGGCCGGCCTGCACCGTCCCGGCGTGGCCCGCGGCGAGACCGGCCGCCGCGTCGGCGGCCGCGTCGAGGTCGGCCAGCAGCGGGCCCAGCGCCCGCCGGGCGACCAGCATCGCCGCGGTGTCCACCACGTCCTGGCTGGTCGCGCCCCGGTGCACGTGCCGGGCCGCCTCCCCGCCGACCCGCTCGGTCAGCGCCCGCACCAGCGGCGCGGCCGGGTTGCCCACGCCCGGGGCGCGACCGCCGATCTCGGTGGCGTCGTAGTGCTCGGCGCGGCACTCCGCCGCGATGGCGTCGGCGTGCTCGCGCGGGACGAGACCCACGTCCGCCTGCGCGCCGGACAGCGCCGCCTCGAAGTCGAGCATGGCCTGCAGCCACGCCCGGTCGGCCACCTCGGCCGGCACCGGGCCCGCCGCCAGGATCGGGTCGAACAGTTCAGACATCGAAGAACACTGTCTCGCCCGCACCCTGCAGCCGCACGTCGAAGCGGTAGCCGTCCTCGGTCCGGGTGGCGATCAGCGTGTGCCTGCGCTCCTCGGGCACCGCCGCGAGCACGGGATCGTCGGCGTGCGCGTCGGCGTGGTCGGGGAAGTAGACGCGGGTGACGACCCGGTGCAGCAGCCCGCGGGCGAACACCGAGACGTCGATGTGCGGCGCCTCGTCCGGCAGCGCGCCGGGCAGCACCGTGCGGATGGCGTACTCGCCGTTGTCGTCGGTGGGGCACCGGCCGAAGCCACGGAAGCCGGGCTGAGCACCCCGCGGGTCGTCCGGGTGGTCGAAGCGGCCGTTCGGGTCGGCCTGCCACGTCTCCACCAGCGCGTCCGGCACCGGCGTGCCCGCGCCGTCGATGATCGTGCCGCGGATCCACACCGCGCCGGGAGTGCCGTCCTCGACCACCGCGGGGCCGTCCGGCCACGGCAGGCCGAGCGAGAGGTAGGGACCGACGGTCTGCGACGGAGTGCTGCCGAGCCGGCTCATGCGTCCTCCTCCTCGTTCTCGAACGGCGTCGCCTCCCGGCCCCGCAGCACGATGTCGAACTCGAACGCCAGCGCCCACTCCGGCACCGTGCGGCCGAGGTCGAAACGCGAGATCATCCGCTGCCGCGCCTTCTCGTCCGGCACCGAGTTGAAGATCGGGTCCTGGGAGAACAGCGGGTCGTCGGGGAAGTACATCTGCGTGACGAGCCGCTGCGGAAACGCCCGGCCGAACACGGAGAAGTGGATGTGGGCCGGCCGCCACGCGTTGTCGTGGTTCTTCCACGGGTAGGCGCCCGGCTTGATGGTGACGAACTCGTAGCGCCCCTCGTTGTCGGTGATCGTGCGGCCGACGCCGTCGAAGTTCGGGTCCACCGGGCACGGCCAGTTGTCCCACACGTGCTTGTACCGCCCGCCCGCGTTGGCCTGCCAGATCTCCACCAGCGAGTGGGGCACGGGCCTGCCGTCGCCGTCGAGCAGCCTGCCGTGCACGATGATCCGCTGCCCCTGCGGCTCCTCGGGGTGCTGCCGGGTCAAATCGTGGTCCAGCTCCCCCAGCCTGCCGGGGCCGAGCAGCGGGCCGGTGACCTCCGTGAGCTTGTGCGGCAGCAACACCAGCGGCTGCTTCGGGTGCCGCAGCGAGGTGGACTTGTAGCCGGGCGAGTCCAGCGGCGGATGCGTGCCCTCCGGATCCCTGCGGTACCTCGGCAGGATGAGCCCCGACTCCGCTGACGTGGTCATGCAACCTCCTTGTCCATGCCGACTACGCCTCGAGCACGACGGCCAGCCCCTGGCCGACGCCGATGCAGAGGGCGGCGAGGCCCCAGCCGCCGCCCCGGCGGCGCAGCTCGTGGGCCAGCGTGCCGAGGATCCGGCCACCGGACGCGCCGAGCGGGTGGCCGATCGCGATCGCGCCGCCGTTGACGTTGACGATCTCCGGGTCGAGCTCCGGCCAGTCGGCCAGGCACGCCAGTGACTGCGCGGCGAACGCCTCGTTCAGCTCCACCACCGCCAGGTCGGCCCAGCCGATGCCAGCCCGGTCGAGCGCGATCTCCGCCGCCCGCACCGGCCCGATGCCGAACACGTCCGGATCCACGCCGGCCGCGCCGCGGCCCGCGACCCTGGCCAGCGGGGCGAGCCCGAGCCGGTCGGCGCCGGCGCGGTCACCGAGCAGCACCGCCGAGGCACCGTCGTTCAGCGGGGACGCGTTGCCCGCGGTGACCGTCCCCTCCGGACGGAAGGCGGGCTTGAGCTTCGCGAGCTTGTCCACTGTGGAGTCCGGACGGATGCCCTCGTCACGCTCCAGACCCGTGTCCGGGACCGGGACGACGTGGCTGTCGTAGAAACCCTCGTCCCAGGCGCGCGCGGCGTTGCGGTGGCTGCGGACCGCGAACTCGTCCTGCTCCGCGCGGCCGATCCCGTAGCGCTCGGCGAGCAGCTCGGTGCTCTCCCCCAGCGACACCGTCCACCGCTCGGGCATCCTCGGGTTCACCATGCGCCAGCCGAGCGTGGTGGAGTACAGGGTCTCGTGCCCGCCGGGGAACGCCTTGCCCGGCTTGGGCAGCACCCACGGCGCCCTGCTCATCGACTCCACGCCACCGGCCACCAGCACGGACGCGTCGCCCACCGCGATCGTCCTGCTCGCCTGCATGACCGCGTCCAGGCCGGACCCGCACAGCCGGTTCACCGTGCTGCCCGGCACGCTGGTCGGCCAGCCCGCCAGCAACGCCGCCATCCTGGCCACGTTGCGGTTGTCCTCCCCCGCCCCGTTGGCGTCGCCGAGGATGACCTCGTCGACCGCCGAGGGGTCGAGGTCGCCGCGCCGTGCGAGCCCGCTCAGCACGTGCGCGGCGAGGTCGTCGGGGCGCACGCCGGACAGGGCGCCGCCGTAGCGGCCGAACGGCGTGCGCACGGCATCGAGCACGAAGACGTCGTTCACCGTGCGCCACCTCCCGGGCGGGCCACCGAGGCTCCCCGAGGTGGCATGGGGTGCGCTGAGTGGAACGGATGCCGCATGGAGGAGATCACTCGCTCGCCGCCTTGAGCGCGCGCAAGGCGGCCAGCTCCTCGGGAGTCGGCTCCGCGGTACGCGACAGGTCCGGCGAGGTCACCAGCTCCCACCCGGTGGCCTCGCGGACCTGCTCGACCTCCACCCCCGGATGCAGCCGCGTGAGCACCAGCTCGGCGGTCTCCGGGTCGGGGCGGAACACCCCGAGGTCGGTGATGACGAGCGTGGGACCCGCCCCGCGCAGGCCGAGCCGCTCCCGGTCGCCCCTGCCCCGGCCGTGCCCGAACGAGGTGACGAAGTCGACCCGGTCGACGAAGCTGCGCCTGCTCTGCCGCACCACGACGAACACCTCCCTGCAGGAGGCCGCGATCTCCGGCGCGCCGCCCGCGCCGGGCAGCCGCACCTTCGGTTGGGCGTAGTCGCCGATGACCGTGGTGTTGATGTTGCCGAAGCGGTCGAGCTGGGCGGCGCCGAGGAAGCCGACGTCGATCCGGCCGGGCTGCAGCCAGTAGTTGAACACCTCGGGCACGCTGATCACCGCGTCGGCGGTCTCGGCGAGGATGCCGTCACCGATCGAGGCGGGCAGGCGGCCGGGCTTCGAACCGAGCGTCCCGGACTCGTAGATGAGCACCAGGTTCGGCGCGTGGCTGCGGCGGGCCAGGTTCGCCGCGGTGGAGGGCAGGCCGATGCCGACGAAACAGCGCTGGTCGTCCCGCAGCGCGCGGGCGGCCGCGATCGACATCATCTCGTCGGAGGTGTAGGCCCGCTCCGCTTCCGTTCCCGCGTGCACCGCGCTCACGTCGCCACCTCCTCCACGCCGAACACCTTCTCGCGAAGCCACGCCTCGAACGAGTCCCGATTTCGCCCAATGGAATCCCAGTACTCGTAGTAGTCGTTGTCGCGGTCGTAGTAGCCCTGCGCGTACGACGGGTGCGCACCACCCGGCACCTCGGCGACGCACGTGACCGCCCAGGAGGGCAGCACCACGCCGCCGGGCACCGGCTCCAGCTCGTCGACCACCTCCTCGACGGTGACGAGGCTGCGCCGCGCCGCGAGCACGGCCTCCTTCTGGACCCCGACGAGGCCCCAGATCTGCACGTTGCCCGCCCGGTCGGCGCGCTGCGCGTGGATGATCCCGACGTCCGGGTTGAGCGCGGGCACCGCGGCGAGCCGTTCCCCGGTGAACGGGCAGGTGATCTGCTTGATCGTCGCGGTGTGCTCGGGCAGGTCCGTGCCGGAGTAGCCGCGCAGGACCGCGAACGGCAAGCCGGAGGCCCCCGCGACGTAGCGGTTGGCCATGCCGGCGTGGCTGTGCTCCTCGATCTCCAGCGGCGCCGGCCAGCCGTGCTGGACGGCGTCGCGGAAGCGGTGCAGCGAGCCGACGCCCGGGTTGCCGCCCCAGGAGAAGACCAGCTTGCGCGCGCACCCGGCGCCGATCAGCTGGTCGTAGACGATGTCCGGCGTCATCCGGACCAGGGTCAGCTCCCGCCGCCGCTGCCGGATGATCTCCTGCCCCGCCGCGTGCGGGATCAGGTGCGTGAACCCCTCGAGCGCGACGGTGTCACCGTCGTGCACCAGCCTGCGCACGCCCTCGGCGAGCGAAACGATCTCTGCCACGGCACACCTCGGATCGTTCGTATAGCGAACATATGTTCTTCATGAGAACTTATCCGGCTCGGATGCGCGCGTCAACGCCAGTAAGGTGACCAGCACGGCACGGCGGCACACGGGAGTGGTGGATGACCTCGGCACGACCTCGGATCGTGGTGACGAGAGCGATCGCGGAACCGGCGATGGACCTGCTGCGGGAGACCGGCGACGTGTGGCGGCCGGAACCGGACCGGCAGTTGCCCGCCGAGGAGCTGCACACCGCCGTCGCCGGAGCGGACGCGATCGTCAGCACGCTGGCCGACCGTGTCGACGGGGCGCTCGCCGACGCCGCGGGACGGCGGCTCCGGGTGATCGCGAGCGTCGCCGTCGGGTACGACAACGCCGACGTCCGCGCACTCGCCGACCGGGGGGTCGTGTTCACCAACACGCCCGGCGTGCTCACCGACGCCACCGCCGACCTCACGTTCGGCCTGCTGCTCTCGGTCACCCGCAGGCTCGGCGAGGGCGAGCGGCTGCTCCGCGCGCGGCGCCCGTGGCGGTTCCACCTCGGTTTCCTGCTCGGCACCGGCCTGCAGGGCAAGACACTCGGCATCGTCGGCCTCGGCCAGATCGGCCAGGCCGTCGCCCGCCGCGCGCTCGCGTTCGGCATGGACATCGCCTACACCGGCCGCCGCCGCGCCCCCGCCGACGTGGAGCGGGAGCTGCGGGCCCGCCACCTGCCGTTCGCGGAGCTGCTGCGGACCGCCGACGTCGTCTCCCTGCACTGCCCGCTGACCCCGGAGACCCGGCACCTGATCGACGCCGAGGCGCTCGCCACGATGAAACCGGCCGCGTACCTGCTCAACACCACGCGCGGCCCCGTCGTCGACGAGGCGGCGCTGGCCCGGGCGCTGCGCGAGGGCGTGATCGCGGGGGCCGGGCTCGACGTCTTCGAACGGGAACCGGAGGTGGAGCCCGGCCTGCTCGACCTCGACAACGTCGCGCTCGCGCCGCACCTCGGCTCGGCGACCGTCGAGACCCGCACCGAGATGGCCCTGCTCGCGGCCCGCAACGTCGTCTCGGTGCTCCGCGGCGAAGGGCCGATCACGGAGGTGAAGGCGTGACCATGCGCGTGGTCGTGGCACCGGACAAGTTCAAGGGCAGCCTGACCGCCGTCGAGGCGGCGGAGGCGATCGGCGCGGGCGTGCGGGACGCCGTCCCCGGCGCCGAGGTCACCCTGTGCCCGGTGGCGGACGGCGGGGAGGGCACGCTCGACGTGCTGCTCGCCGCCGGGGGCAAGCGGGTCGACCTCCGGGTGCGCGGACCGCTCGACGAGCAGGTCGACGCCTGGTACGTCGTGCTGGACGGCACCGCCTACGTCGAGTCGGCGCGGGCGTGCGGCATCGAGTACGTCGACCCGAGTTCCACCACGGCGCTGGCCGCGCACACCTACGGCGTCGGCGAGCTCGTCGGGCACGCCCTCGACGGCGGCGCCCGGCGGATCGTGCTCACGGTCGGCGGCACGGCCAGCACCGACGGGGGCTCCGGCATGCTGCAGGCGCTCGGCGCCCGGGTGCTCGACGCGCGCGGTGAGCCGGTCGGGCTCGGCGGCGGCGCGCTCGGGGCGGTGGCGAGCGTGGACCTCACCGCCGTGCGGCGGCGGCTCGGCGACGCCTCGGTGCGGGTGGCCACCGACGTGACCAACCCCCTGCTCGGTCCGGACGGGGCGGCGGCCGTGTTCGGCCCGCAGAAGGGCGCCACCCCCGCCGACGTCACCCGGCTGGACGACGGGCTGCGGCTGTGGGCGAGTGCGCTGACGCGGGCGGGCACGATCGCGGTGGCGGATCTGCCCGGCGCGGGCGCGGGCGGCGGGGTGGCCGCCGGAGCGATGGCGGCGCTGGACGCGCGGGCGGAGTCGGGTTTCGAGCTGGTGGTGGAGCTGACCGGGGTCGGCGACGCGCTGCCCGGCGCGGGCCTGGTGATCACGGGCGAGGGCTCCCTCGACGCGCAGAGCCTGTCCGGCAAGGCACCCGCCGGGATCGCCGTGCGGGCCCGCGAGCACGGCGTGCCCGTGCTCGCCATCGCGGGCCGGGTGGCGCTGGACCGCGCCCGGCTCGCCGAGGCGGGCATCGCCGGGAGCCGTGCGCTGGTCGACCACGCGCCGTCCGTCGAGCACGCGCGGCGCGAGGCCTACCCGCTGCTGCGCGCGCAGTCGGCGGAGCTGGTCCGGGAGTGGCTGGCCGGCTCGTGAGTGAGGAACGTGGTAAGAACAACGTTTCGCACTCACGAGGGGTGACCAGGCACGTTATGGTTTGAGGACGACCTTGATGGCGCCGTCCTGCTTCTTCTGGAAGAGGTCGTAGGCCCGGGGCGCCTCGTCCAGCGGCAGCTGGTGGGTGGCGAGGTCCTCGACCCCGAGCGGGTCGCCGTCACCGGCCAGCAGCGGCATGATGTCGTCGGTCCACGCGCGCACGTTGGCCTGGCCCATCCGGAGCTGGATCTGCTTGTCGAACAGGTCCATCATCGGCATCGGGTCCACCATCCCGCCGTACACGCCGGACAGTGAGATCGTGCCGCCGCGGCGGACGGTGTCGATCGCGGCGTGCAGCACGCTGAGCCGGTCGACGCCCGCCTTCTCGGTCAGCCGCTCCGCCAGCGGGCCCGGCAGCATGCTCGCGAGCTGCTGGGCGAGGTGGCCGAACGGGGCCCCGTGCGCCTCCATGCCGACCGCGTCGATCACCGCGTCGGGCCCGCGACCGCCGGTGCGCTCCCTGATCTCGGCGGCGATGTGCTTGTGCTGCCGGGCGTCGACGGTCTCGACACCGTGCCGCTCGGCCATGCGCAGCCGCTCGTCCACCAGGTCGACGCCGATCACCCGGCCCGCGCCGCGGTGGCGCGCGATCCGGCTCGCCATCTGCCCGATGGGGCCGAGCCCGAACACGGCGACGCTGCCCCCTTCGGGGACGGCGGCGTACTCGACGGCCTGCCACGCGGTCGGCACCACGTCGGAGAGGTAGAGGAACCGCTCGTCGGGCCCCTCGGCGGGCACCTTGACCGGGCCGAAATGCGCCTGCGGCACGCGCAGGTACTCGGCCTGCCCGCCGGGCACCTGGCCGTACAGCTTCGTGTAGCCGAACAGCGCCGCACCCTTGTCGTGCTCGCGCACCTGGGTCGTCTCGCACTGCGTGTAGAGCTTCTGGTCGCAGAAGAAGCAGTGGCCGCACGCGATGTTGAACGGCACCACGACCCGGTCCCCGGGGGCGAGGCCGGTGACCTCGCTGCCGACCTCCTCCACGATGCCCATCGGCTCGTGCCCGAGGATGTCCCCCGGTTCCATGAAGGCCCCGAGCACCTCGTACAGGTGCAGGTCGGAGCCGCAGATCGCGGTCGAGGTCACCTTGATGACCGCGTCCGTCGGTTCCTGGATCCGCGGATCGGCCACGGTGTCCACTCGCACGTCACGCTTGCCCTGCCAGGTCACGGCCCTCATCGGCGCTCCTTGTCGTCGCTGGCACGTCGGTCCTCAACGGCAGGCGCCCACCCGTCCGCCACACTCCCCGTGCCCGGCAGGTGGGCCCGCAGCCAGAAGGACGCGAGCACCGCGACGCCCTCCAGCGCCTCGCGCTGCTCGAACAGGTGCGTGGCGCCGGGGACGATCCGCAGCTCGTGCGGACCGCCCAGCAGGGCGCCCGCGCGCTGGCTCTCCCGCAGACCCGGCTTGTCGCCCTCCCCCACGAGGAACAGGACGGGAGCCGTGACGCGGTCCAGCCAGGGCCCGGCCAGGCCGGGCCTGCCGTCCCTGACGACGACGGCGTCTATCCACTGTGGATGGTCAGCGGCCGAGACCAGCGCGGCCGCGGCGGCCGCGCCCGAACCGAACAGCGCCAGCGGGAAGTCGCCGGGAACCATCCGGCCACGCACCTCGTCGAGCACGCCCAGCAGGCGCGTGGCGAGCAGGTCGACGTCACCGTGGACGTCGTCCCTGCCCTCCTCACGAGGGTCGAGCAGATCGGCGACGATCGTCGCCAGCCGGTTGTCCTGCAGGGTGCGGACCACCGCGTCGATCCGGGGGCTGTGCCTGCAGACGGCGGAGTCGTGGGCGAGGACGATCGTGCCCGTCGCGTCCGCGGGAACGGTCAGCTCGCCCCGGACCGTCACGCCGCCGGTGTCGGCCGCGATGGGCACGGTCATCGGTGGTCACCTCCTCGCGGCGGCATACCACCGATGACCCGCACCCAAACGGGCTCAGCTCTCCGGCTGCTGCATCACCGCGAAGCTCAGCTGGCCCTGGTCGTCCTGCTGGACGTCGAGGACCTTGTCGTCGAGGAAGGAGGCGGCCTGCGGCTCCAGGAACACCCTGGCTCCGCTCTCGGTGCCGAGCACCTGGTCGCCTTCCTCGGGTGCGGGTGCGACGGAGAGGGCGAGCTGGGCACCCTGGTCCGTCTCCTCCTGGACTGCGAACCGCAGGCCCGCGGCCTCCTGGCCGTCCTGCGCGGTCAGCGCGCTGATCGCCTCGGCGGCAGCGTCGGTCATGGCGAGCATGTCGGTTTCCCTTCGTTGCTTTCCTGGGCTGCTTTCAAAGGCACTGCAGGGCCCACCGTAGGCGTGTCCTGCCGCGCGCGCTCCCCCCACCACGGGTTCCCGGCTTCGGCGCAGATCAGCGGCGCGCGGACCCGCCGTCGGAGTTCGGAATCAGAGCGCACCGGCGACCTCGCGCAGGTCGGCCACCAGCAGTCCGTAGGCTCGCTCGCGCTCGTCGTCCGGGGCGCGGAGCACCGCCGAGGGGTGCGCGGTGGCGAGCACCCGGGGCGGGCGGGGCAGTTCCCCGCCCAGCGCGTCGAGAAGTTCACCCCGCTGGGTGCTCACCCGGAAGGAGGGCCCCAGCAGGGCCTGCGCGGCGGTGGCGCCGAGGCACACGACCACCTCGGGGTCCACCGAGGACAGCTCCGCCACCAGCCACGGGCGGCACGCCACGATCTGCGACCGCGACGGTTTCCTGTGGATGCGCCGCGTGCCCCGCTCGGCCGGGGTGAACCGGAAGTGCTTCACGGCGTTGGTGACGTAGACCGTGCCCCGGTCGATGCCCGCCTCCTCCATGGCCCGGTCGAGCAGCCCGCCCGCGGGTCCCACGAACGGCTCGCCCGTGCGGTCCTCCCGGTCGCCGGGGACCTCCCCGACCATGACCAGCCTGGCGTCCTCGGGTCCGGCGCCGAACACCGTCTGCGTCGCGTCCTGGTAGAGGTCGCAACCACGGCAGCCACGGGCGGCCTCCCGCAGGTCCCGCACCCCGGCGGCGGACCCGGTGTCAGGCAGGTACCGCTCGGCGCCTTCGTACCGGACCATGGCCGGATCAGGTCCGTTCGCCGGCCAGCCCGTCGGCCCACAGCAGGGCGTGGAAGACCGCGTCCAGCCTGGCCAGTGGGTCGGGGTCCGCGGTGACGAGGCCCACCTGGAAGCGGGCGTCGGCGAGGTCGTCGTTGAGCGCCGCGAGGACCGCGCGCAGCACCGCCCGCAGCGCGGGCTGGACCTCGTCGATGGCCACCGCCGCGTCGGCTTCGTCGAGCACGTCGACGGCGTACATCGCGTCCTGGCTCCCGGTCGCGGCCGGGTCCGCCCGCCGCCGCAGCGCGTGCACGATGATCGCGACGAGCTCGAACAGGACCGGCTCGAACAGGTGCCGCTGCGGCGCGCGCCTGCCGACGAGCCCGCCCAGCAGCCCCGCGAGCACGCCGAGGTCGTTGTGCCGGGTGACGGTCAGCATTCGGTCGGTGAGGCTGCGCACGCTGCGCACACCGAGTTCCCCGGCGTTCATTCCTCGTCGCTCCTCGGAGTCCGGATGCCGTCGGCCACCGACCCGCCTGCCAGGTCGGCGTTCTGGCTGCGTTCGGTGCGGCGGGAGCCGGGCTCGGCCAGCTCGTCGTCCGGCGGCACCGGCTCGACGTCCTCCCGGACGTAGTCGATCGACTCGTCGAGCTCGGGGGCGGGAGTGGCCGCGATCGGGCGGTCCGGCACCGCGGGCTCGGAGACGTCCGGGCGCTCCTCGCGGAGCCGCTCGTCGAGGCTCTCCCCCTGCTGCTGCTCGAAGGGCGTCGTGCCGTGCGCGTCGGCCTCGGACCAGTGCTCGGGCGGTTCGACGCCCTCCTCGAGCGGATCGACGTCGAGGCGGTCCTCGTCGAGGTCCTCGGCGCTGTTCAGCGCCGCCGGATCGCTCTCCGCGCCGTCGGGGACCCCGGTGTCCTGGGGCGGGGTCGCGGGGTCCTTGCCCTCGGTCATCGGCCCTCCTCCTCACGATGCGGTGCTCCGGCTGTACCCGCACCCGATCGGGGGCAAACGCCTTTAGCTCCCGTGCGAAATCCGTGTCAAGCCACAGCGGGCAACCTTGCCAAGACTGTGATCGCATCCCTACGGTTGGAGAAGCGGTTGAGCAGACAGCCGTGCCGGGCGAGTCCCCACCGCGCGTCCGCCATACGCGTCCGTGGCACCTCTCCCCGCAGCTCGCCTTCTCCCGTCCACCCATGGAGGGAACTCAATCGTGCACAGCACCGACTCGACCATGTCCACCACCCAGCCGGCGGCCGTGCCCGCCCAGGCAGGCACGGCGTCCCACGGCATGCACATCGACGCCGAATCGCGCGACGGCCTGCTGCTGGCCCGGATCTCCGGCGAAATCGACCTGCTCTCCGCTCCCGAGCTCCGGACGTTCGTGGAGAAGGCCACCCGGGACCACGCACTGGTGCTCGATCTCGACGGGGTCGGGTTCCTCGGCTCCGCGGGGCTCTCGGTGCTGGCCGAACTGGCCGAGAAGGCCGAGAACGGTTCGGGGACCGGCATCCGCTGGGCCGTCGTGGCCACGCGGCGCGTGGTCCTGCGGCCGCTGGAGGCCACCGGCCTGGACGCGCTCATGCCCGTCTGCGCCAGCCAGGAGGAAGCCGTGGCGGCTGTCACCACCGAAGGGTGACGGTCGGCGGCGTCACACCGTTTATACGGTTTCCTAACTTCACACATTTCTGAAACGCCACTACTGTGCTGGGTATGGCGATGTCGTTCCCGGCGTACGCGATACCCGGCACGGTGCGGCGTCCGGTGCCGTCCGGGCGGAGCGCCGGCCTGGGCAGGCACGCCGTGTGGTACGTGGCGGCCGGAGCCGTCACCACCCTGTTGCAGGCGCTGCTGTTCCTCGCGCTGCGCGAACCCCTGGGTTCCCTCGTCGCGAACCTGCTCGCCATCGCCGTGACCACCGTGGCCAACACCGAGTTCCACCGGCTGGTGACGTTCGCGGGCGCCTCCACCCGGCCGGCCCGCGAGTCCGTGCAGGCCATGGTCGCCTTCGCCTTCTACGCCGGCTCCGGCTCGCTCGTGCTGCTCATGCTGCACGGCCTCGCCGACTCGCCGTCGGCACTGCTCGAGACGGTCGCGCTCGGCGTGACGAGCGCCGTGGGCGGGATCGCCCGGTTCCTCGTGCTCCGGTACTGGGTGTTCCCGCACGGCCCGCGGCGTACCGCGAAGATGACCGTGTGACGGGACGAGACGACGACGCCGCGGAGCGCGCCCAGCCGGAGGAGTCGGAGCCGGACTACCGGTTCACGCTGGCCAACGAACGCACGTTCCTGGCGTGGATCCGCACCTCGCTCGGCCTCGTGGCCGGTGGTGTCGCGGTGCACCAGCTGGTGCCCGGCCTGGCCGCCGCGGGCCCGCGCACCCTGCTCGCCACGCTGACCATCGGCCTCGGCGCCCTGCTGGCGGCGGCGAGCTATCCCCGGTGGCACCGCGTGCAGCAGGCGCTGCGCCGGAACCAGCCGCTGCCCCGCAGCTGGCCGCTCGCCGTCCTCGCGGGCGGCGTCCTGCTGATCACGGTGCTCGCCGGCGTCCTGGTCGTGACCGGATGATCGAGGGCCTGCAGCCGGAGCGCACGGGACTGGCGTGGCAGCGGACCGCCCTGGCCGCGGCGGCGGCCGCACTCATCCTGCTGCACTCGGCGGCCCGCTCGGGATGGGGAGCGCTGACCGTGCCCGCGGCCCTCGCCGGTGTGAGCGCCGTCGCGCTCGCGCTCGTCGGCGGCAGACGGGAGCGGCTCCTGCGGCACGAGGACCGGCCACCGCCACCGCGACCGGCGGCGGTGGCCGCATCGGCCGTACTGGTGACCGCCACGGCCGCCGCGGCGGTCACCGCGATCGTGTGGTGACCGTTCGTGCATCCGGGGCAACTTTTGTTGATATCTGGATTACCCGGCCGGGGGCACCTAGGATCACACACAGTGGTCGCCGCGCCGATTGGCTCCCCCGCACCCGCCGGCTCGCGACCCGGAGTCCACCCGGCGCCGTCCTGGACCCTGACGGCGGCACACACGAAGCGACATGGTCTGGGAGCCGGCTATGCACAGTGTTGCCACCCCTGTCACCCCGCCCGCGCCGCCGTCCGGTCGACGCGCGGACGCTGACACCAGCGCCAACTCCCCCGATCGGCTGACGAAGAGCGCGCTGGACCCCGTCGTGCGCGCCGCCGCGACCGGCGACCGCACCGCCGTACGCGACCTCGTGGCCCTGATCAGCCCGGTCGTCGTGCGCTACTGCCGCGCCCGGCTCGGCAGGCGCACGCTCGGCTATCTCTCTGCCGACGACGTCGCGCAGGAGACGTGCGTCGCCGTGCTCCGCTCGCTGCCGGTGTACCAGGACCGCGGCGGCTCGTTCCTCTACCTGGTGCACGCGATCGCCGCGAACAAGGTCGCCGACGCGTTCCGGCTGGCCTCCCGCGAGCGCACCGACCCCACCGCGGAGGTCCCCGAATCGAGCACGGACGGTAACGAACCGGAACGCCGCGCCCTCAATGTCGACCTCGGCCACCGCCTCGGCGGTCTGCTCGAGCAGCTTCCCCCGGCCCAGCGGGACATCGTGATCCTGCGCGTGGTGGCCGGGCTGTCCGCCGCGGAGGTCGGCGAGGCGCTGGGCATCTCGGCGGGCAACGTGCGCACCTCGCAGCACCGGGCGCTGAGCAAGCTGCGGACGCTCATCGCCGGGGAGGACGAGTTCTGAGCCCGCCGGATTCGCGGGCCTGCCCGCTGGTGAGCCGCCCGGCCCGGCGCACAGCGGAGCCCGCTTTCCGGTAGTGTGCGGGCGATCTTTAAAGTGGTCCACGAGCGGTTGAGCAACCAGCCGCAGCGCGCCAGGTAACCGCCGGAACCCCGGCTGGGCCTGGCGCTCGCGCGAAGCGAGACGCTGCGTGCTGCGCCGCCGCTATCTCCCGGCCGGTCGCCGCTGCCGGAGTGTCCTCGCGTCCGCGCGATCTCGCGCCTGCCGACCGAGGGGAGCCACCATGACCCGACAGCCCACGCCGTCCCACCCGTGCCGCCTCCGGGCGCACTGAGCGGGGACGGTCCGACGCGGTGGGATACACCACGGGTAGCGCAGCATCCGAAGGCTCGGGCGGACACGCCGAGTTGAGCGCGCAGGTCGACTCGCTCCAGGAGGAGCTGAACGGGTTGCGCCGCGCGCTCCGCACGCGCGCCACCATCGAGCAGGCGATGGGCGTGCTGGTCGTGTCGCACCGGTGCTCCCCCCAGCAGGCCTTCCGGATCCTCGTCCGGCTGTCCCAGCAGCACAACATCAAGCTGCACCGGATCGCGCAGGTGCTGGTGCGGCTGGCCGCCCGCGTGGAACCGGCGCAGATCGAACCGCTGCTGCGGCGGGCCGCCGCCAGCAACTCCGTGCCGTTCGTCGGGCCCGATGCCCACGAGGACACCGGGCCCGACGAGGGGGTGATCGAGCTCGCCCGCAAGCTCGTGGACGCCGAGGGCGAGGAGGCGGCGAAGGAAGCGCTCACCGCCCTGTTCGAGCTTCTCGTCGACCGTGGCTGGGTGCCGCCCTACGAGGTGCTGGCCGGACTGCGCGTGCGCTCCTGACCGGGCTCACCCGGGGGCGGCCTCGCGCAGCGCGGGCAGCAGCCGCGACGTCGCGGCGTCGAGGAAGCCGTCCTGGTGCTCGCCGCCGACCTGGACGAGCGCCAGATCGGTGAACCCGGCCTCCCAGAACGGCTGGGCGGCCTTCACCACGGCCTCGACGTCGTCGCCGCACGGGATCCCGTTCGCCACGTCGTCCTCCGTGACGAACTGGGTGGCCGCGGCGAAGGCGGCCGTGCCGGGCAGCTCGGCGTTGGCCTTCCAGCCGAGACCGAACCAGCGGAACTGCTCGCGGGCCCTGCGGACCGCCGCCGACCGGTCGCTGTCCCAGCTGACCGGCAGCTGCGCGAGCTTGCGCGAGGGCTCCTCACCGATCCCGCTCCGCTCGGCGTCCCAGGCCCGGCACAGCTCGGCCTTCGGCTCGACGGCGATCATCGCGTCGGCGACCGGCGCGAACCGGCGCACCCCCTGCGGGCCGGAGACCGCCACGCCGATCGGGGTCCGGCGCTCCGGCAGGTCCCACAGTTTCGCCGAGTCGACGCGGAAGTGGCTGCCCGCGAAGTTGGTGTAGCCGCCGTCGAACAGCTCCGCGATGATCTGCACCGCTTCCCCGAGCATCTCGTGGCGGACGTTCACCGGCGGCCAGCCCTGGCCGACGACGTGCTCGTTGAGGTTCTCCCCTGCCCCGAGCCCGAGCGTGAACCGGCCGCCGGACAGGATCTGCATGGTGGCGGCCTTCTGCGCGACGACGGCGGGGTGGTACCGCATCGTCGGGCAGGTCACGAAGGTCATCAGGTCGACCCGCTCGGTGACCTCGCCGACCGCGCCGAGAACGCTCCACGCGTAGGGCGAGTGGTCCTGTTCGTCCAGCCACGGCGAGTGGTGGTCGCTCATCACCTCGAAGTCGAAGCCCGCCCGCTCGGCGGCGGCCGCGTACCGGACCAGATCCCGTGGGCCGGTCTGCTCACACAGGAGCGTGTACCCGAATCGCACTGATTCCCCCTTGTTCGGCCCCCGTTCGGGCCGCTCGCTCGGCCTGCCTCAGCTGGCCGCGGCCTCGAGCTTCTCGAGCTTGCGGCGGCGCGCGATCGCGTCCCGCCGCTCGGTCTCGTCCAGTCCACCCCAGACGCCGAACGGCTCCTGCACCGTCAGCGCGTGATGCCTGCACTCCACGATGACCGGGCAGCTCTGGCAGATACGTTTCGCGCGGGCCACCCGGTCGGCCCGCGCGAATCCGCGCTCTCCGTCGGGATGGAAGAACACGGAGCTGTCGAGATTCCGGCAGTTGCCGTGTCGTTGCCACTCCCAGACCTCCGCCACCGGAGCCGGCAGCCGGGACGTGTCCGCCATCCTGATCACCTCCGTGTCGAAAAAACGCATGTCGTGGGCGCCGGGCGCCGTCACTGGCGCGCGTATACCCCGGGCGTGGAGAACTCACACCTCGAGATCGCGTTCACGCCATCGGCCGCTGCTCGTCCTCGTCGTCGATCGGGACGGCGGCCTGTTGCTCGGCGGCGTCGGCCGGGTTGGCCTCGAACGGCATCGGCGTCTCCGTGGGGTCATCCCCGCCCTCGCGCACCGGGTGCCGCTGCTCCTCCACGTCGGCCTCGGGCTCGAGATCACGCTTGTCGTCCATGGCCGCGGAGGTACCCCGGACGGCGGCTTCCCAATCCCGCGAGTCCCCCGCCCGGCCGCGCGAGCCCCCCGCTCCGGCCCGCGAGTGCCGCACTCAGAACCGCGAGTGCCGCGCCCGGCTAGTCCGGATGGACGTACTGGACGTGCCGGACCGTGCGCAGCGGGACAGCGTCAGCCGCCGGAACCCCGGCATGCCCGCGATGAGGGGCCGAGCCTCGGCGAACGCCGATTCGAACTCGGCGGCGCGACCGGGCTTCACGTGCAGCAGGGCGTGTTCGAGGAGCACGGGACCGTTCTCGCAGCCGGCACGCCGTCACGTTCGGCCGAGGCCGGGACCTTGCTGCTCCAGTGGTGGCGTGCGGCGGGGCACTTCACCTGATCGTGTCGAACATATGTTCGAGTATCGTGCTAGCCTGGGAGCGTGTTCGAGTCCACCAGTCTCCCCGCACCGGCTGAGCCATGGCGGCTCAGCGACCACCAGCTGGCCACCGCGCTGGTCGAGCAGGAGCGGGTGCTGCGCCGCGCGCACGCGCACATCCTGCGGCTGCTCGCGGAGGGTGAGCGGCGTGGTCTGGGCCGCGCGCTGGGCTATCACGGCATGGCCGGACTCCTGCGCGAGGAACTGCACCTGTCCGCCCGGGAGGCTCGCGCACGCCTGGCCGACGCGGCACACACCCAGCCGCGTTCCGGCCTGTCCGGGGAGACGCGGCCCGCCCCGCTGGCCGACGCGGAGGTGGCGCTGGCGGCCGGGGCGATCGGGCCGGAGCACGTGCGGGCGCTCGGCGAGATCGTCGACCGCTGCCCCGCGGCGCTGCCGGACGCGGCGCGGGCGGCCTCGCTGCGCACCCTGCTGGATCTGGCCACGCAGGCCTCCCCGGACGAGGTGCGCCGCGCCGGGCGCCACCTGCTCGCCTACTGGCAAGCCGACGGGCAGCCGCCCGGCGAGCGCGACCTCGCCACACCCGCCCGGACGTTCCGCTACCGCCACCGTCGCAACGGCGACCTGGAGTTCTCCGGCACCCTCGACGCCGAAACCGGCGCGACCCTGGAGGGCCTGTTCGGTCCTCTCGCCAAACCGCGCCCCGCAGGCGAGAACGGCGCGCCGGACGACCGGACCGCGGAACAGCGACACGGAGACGCGCTCGCGGAGATCATCGAGTGCGCCGCCCGCGCCGACGACCTCACCGTCCAGGGCGGTGAACGCGCCGTACTCACCGCCACCATCACGGTGACCGAGCTCGAGAACCGAGCCAACCGCGCCGTGCTCGACGTCCCCGGCCACACCAGCCTCGACCAGCTCCGCAGACTCGCCTGCGAAGCCCGCATCGTGCCCGCCATCCTCGGCAGGCACGGGGAGCCGCTCCACCTCGGCCGCGGCGCCCGCCTGGCCACCACCGCCCAGCGCCGGGCACTGGCGCTGCGCGACCGCGGCTGCGCCTTGCCCGGATGCGACCGGGGACCGAAGTGGACCGTGGCGCACCACGTGGTGGCGTGGCAACACGGAGGGACCACCGACATCGACCTGCTGGTGCTGCTGTGCGCCCGGCATCACCGCGTCATCCACCACACCGACTGGCAGGTCCGGATCAACCCCGCCGACGGACTGCCCGAGTTCGTCCCGCCGACGAGGATGGACCCTCACCGCAGACCGTTGCGCAACGGCGCACACCACGCGGCCAGCACCGCCGCGGCGGCACACCTACCGTCAGCCCGGCCGGACGGGCGAACGAACTCGCGGCGGCGCGCCCGGGGCCAGTGCGCCGGGCGGGCGCGAGCACCCGCGCCGTGACGTCACCGCACCCCGTCTCGTGGCGGTATCCCTCGCGGCGAAGTCCCGCATCAGGCCACCGCCGCCCGCCGGGGCGCCGTCGTGAACTCGTACTCGCCGGGATCCACATGCCGTGTCCGCAGCCAGTAACGCCAGGTGAACCCCGGCCAGATCGTCCGGTTCACGCCGTGGGAGTCGAGGTACCAGCTCGTGCAGCCGCCGGTGCTCCACACGCCGCGCGCGAGCCTGCGCTGGATCTCGGCGTTGAATCGCCGCTGCACCGGCTCCTTCACCTCCACCGCGGTCGCGCCCCGCTCCCCGGCCAGGCGCATGGCCTCGGCGGCGTACCGGATCTGCGACTCGATCATGAACACCACCGAGTTGTGTCCCAGCCCGGTGTTGGGGCCGAGCAGCAGGAACAGGTTGGGGAAGCCGGACACGGTCACGCCGAGGTGCGTCTGGATGCCCTCGGCACGCCACTGCTCGGCGAGGTCCCGGCCGTTCCGGCCCCGCACGCGCAGCGACTCGAACGCGTCGGTGACGTGGAAGCCGGTGCCGTAGACGATCGCGTCGGCGGCGCGCTCGACCCCGTCACCGCCGACGATGCCGTGCGCGGTGACCTCCCGGATGCCGTCGGTATACAGGTGCACGTTGTCGCGAGTGAGCGCCGGATAGTAGGTGTTGGACCCGAGCACCCGCTTGCAGCCGAGCCGGTAGTCCGGCGTGACCTTCCGGCGCAGCTCCGGGTCGGCGATGCTGCGCTCGATGTGCCGCCTGCCCAGCCACTCACCGGCCCGCAGCAGCTCGGGGTGCCCGTTGAAACCGAGCGCGAACGACTCGTTCAGCCAGTACAGCGCGGCGCGGTAGGCGTTGCGGGCCAGCGGTGCCCGGCGGAACAGCCGCTTCGCCCACTCCGGGATCTCGCCACCCGGCCGCGGCAGCACCCAGGGTGGGGTGCGCTGGTAGACGTCCAGCCGGGCGACGCGCGGCGCGATCTCCGGCACGAACTGCACCGCGCTGGCCCCGGTGCCCACCACGGCGACGCGCTTGCCCTCCAGCGGGTAGTCGTGGTCCCAGCGCGCGGAGTGGAAGGCGGTACCGGCGAAGTTCTCGGCGCCGGGCAGCTTCGGGATGTTCGGGATGTGCAGCGCGCCGCTGCCGTCGACCAGGAACCGGCCGCTGAACTCCGCTCCCGAGGCGGTCTCGACATGCCAGCGCTGCGCGGCCTCGTCCCAGCGTGCCCCGGTGGCCTCGACGCCGAACCGGATGCTCCGGCGCAGGTCGTAGGTGTCGGCGACCCGCCGCAGGTACGCCCAGATCTCCGGCTGCCCGGAGAACGACCGCGACCAGTCGGGGTTCTGCGCGAAGGAGAAGGAGTACATGTGCGAGCGGATGTCGCAGGCGCAGCCCGGGTAGGTGTTGTCCCGCCACGTGCCGCCGAGGTCGTCGGCCTTCTCCAGGATGACGAAGTCGTCGCGACCCTCCTGGCGCAGCCGGATGGCCATGCCCAGCCCGGAGAAACCGGAGCCGATGATCACCACGCCCGTGTCCGTCATCCCGCACCGCCTCATATGGGTTACCACCGGTATCCGTTACTTCGAGTACTATCCGACCCGTGACCGAGAGTGTCAACCGTCACCACGACGGCCGGGCGGAACGCTGGCGGGCGCATCGCCTCGCCCGCAGGGCCGAGTTCGTCGACGCCGCGTTCCGGGCGTTCGACCGGCTCGGCCCCGGCGCGGGGATGGCGGACATCGCTCGCGAGGCCGGGGTGGCCAAGCCCCGGCTGTACCGGCACTTCGCCGACCGGGCGGCCCTGGTGGCGGCGGTCTCCGAGCGGCTGTCGGCGCTGGTCTGGGAACACCTCGGCCCGGCGCTGCGGGAACCGGCACCGATGCGGGTACGCGTGCGGGAGAGCCTGCGGGCGTACTTCGCCGTGGTCGACGAGCACCCCAACGTGGTCCGGCTGGTCTGCCGCGCCCGCTCGACCGACGTGGTGGCGGGCGACCGGGGCGCCGCGGCGGGTGCGATCGCGTCGATGTTCGGCGAGTACCTGAAGGTTTTCGGCGTCACGTCGGCGGGCACCGAACCGTGGGCGCACGGCGTCGTCGGCGCCGTGGAGGCGGCGAGCGACTGGTGGCTGGAGCACCCGGCCATGACCCGCGACGAGATCGTCGACTACCTGACCACGCTCGTCGGTGGCGCGATCGAGGCCGCGCTGCGGTCCGAAGGCGTCGACCTCGACCCCGACGAGCCCCTGGATCTGACCGGGAAGGAGCGGCATGGCAACCGATCGTGAACACGACCTCGTCCTGTTCGGCGGCACCGGGTTCACCGGTGGGCTGACGGCCGAGTACCTGGCACGGCACGCCCCGAAGGACCTCCGCTGGGCGCTGGCCGGGCGGAACAGGCAGAAGCTGGAACGGCTGCGCGCGCGACTGGCCCGGATCGACGCGGCGTGCGAGAAGCTCCCGCTGCTGCAGGCCGACGCCGCCGACCCGGAGTCGCTGCGGCAGGTCGCCGCCGCGTCCCGCGTGGTGGTCACCACCGTCGGCCCCTACACGCTCCACGGCGAGCCGCTGGTGGCGGCCTGCGCCGAGAACGGCACCGACTACCTCGACCTCACCGGCGAGCCCGAGTTCGTCGACCGCATGTACCTCGCCTACGACGCGGCGGCCCGGCGCACCGGCGCCCGGCTGGTCCACGCGTGCGGGTTCGACTCGATCCCCTACGACCTCGGCACCTACTTCACCGTGCGGCAGCTGCCCGAGGGCGTGCCGCTCTCCGTCACCAGCAGGCTCCGCGTCCGCGCGGAGTTCTCCGGCGGCACGTACTCCTCCGCGCTCACCATCGTGTCCCGGTCCCGCGACGCGGCCCGTGCGGCGCGGGAGCGCCACCGGGCGGAGCCGAGGCCCGAGGGCAGGCGCATCCGCACCACGACCGCGCGGCCGCACCGCGCCGACGGGCAGTGGCTGCTGCCGATGCCGACGCTGGACCCGAGGATCGTCGCCCGCTCGGCGGCCGCACTGGACCGCTACGGACCCGACTTCGGCTACCGGCAGTACGTCGCGCTGCGGCGGCTGCCCACCGTGCTCGCGGCCGGTGCGGGCGTCGGGCTGCTCGCGCTGCTCGCGCAGATCCCGCCCGTCCGCGACGCGCTCGGCAGGCTCCGCAAGCCCGGCGAGGGGCCCAGCGAACGGCGCAGGGCGAAGTCGTGGTTCCAGGTGCGGTTCACCGGCGAGGGCGGCGGCACCCGGGTCGAGACGGAGTTCGCGGGCGGCGACCCGGGCTACGACGAGACGGCGAAGATGCTCGCCGAGTCCGCCCTGTGCCTGGCACTGGACGACCTCCCCGCCACGGCGGGCCAGGTCACGACGGCGCAGGCGATGGGTGACGCGCTGCTCGACCGCCTCGTCCGCGCGGGCCTCACGATCCGCACCCTGCCCTGACCCACCCCGCCCCGAGCAGTGAATGGCACATTCCTCGCGGTGAACGCAGGGAATGTGCCCTTCACTGCCGGGCGGGTCAGGGGGCCAGGCGGCGGACCACGGCGTCGGCGAGCAGACGGCCCCGGTCGGTGAGCACGGCCCGGCCCGCCGCGCGGGCGGCCGGGTCGAGCAGCCCGTCGGCGGCCGCCTCCGCCGCCGCCCGCCTGCCGTCGTCGTGCAGCACGCCGAGCGGCAGCCCTTCGGCGAGCCGCAGCTCCAGCAGGACGCGCTCCAGGTGGCGGTCGGCTTCGGTGAGCACCTCGTGCCCGGCGACGGGCAGGCCGCCGTCGGCAAGGCGGGCGGCGTAGCGCGCGGGGTGTTTGACGTTCCACCACCGCACGCCGCCGACGTGGCCGTGCGCGCCCGGCCCCGCACCCCACCAGTCGCCGCCCTGCCAGTAGCCGAGGTTGTGCCTGCACCGGGCGGCGGGCCCGCTCGCCCAGTTGGACACCTCGTACCAGCGCAGCCCGGCCTCGTTCAGGCGGCGGTCGACGAGTTCGTAGCTCGCGGCCAGCGCGTCGTCGTCCGGAGCGGGCAGCTCACCGCGACGGACCCGCCGGGCGAGGGCGGTGCCCTCCTCGACGATCAGCGCGTACGCCGAGACGTGGTCGACCCCGGCGTCGAGCACCGCCGCCAGCGAGGCCTCCAGGTCCTCGGTGCGCTCCCCCGGCGTCCCGTAGATGAGGTCCAGGTTGACGTGCTCGAAGCCGGCCGCCCGGGCCTCCCTGGCCGCCCGCACCGGCCGTCCCGGCGTGTGCACGCGGTCGAGCACCCGCAGCACGTGCGGCGCGGCGGACTGCATGCCCAGCGACACGCGCGTGTAGCCGGCGGCGCGGATGCCCGCGAAGAACTCCGGTGCCGTGGACTCGGGGTTCGACTCGGTGGTCACCTCCGCGCCGGGCGCCAGGCCGAAGGCGTCGCGCACGGCGCCGAGCACCGCCGCCAGGCCCTCGGCGCCCAGCAGGGACGGGGTGCCGCCGCCGACGAACACCGTGTCGGCGGCCGGCGGCGTGCCCAGTGCCTCCGCGGCCAGGGCGAGCTCCCGGCGCAGGCCCTCCAGCCACGAGCCGGGCGACGCGCCCGAGCCGAGCTCGCCCGCGGTGTAGGTGTTGAAGTCGCAGTAGCCGCAGCGGGTGGCGCAGAACGGCACGTGCACGTACACCCCGAACGGGCGGGTGCCGAGCCCGCGCAGCGCGGACTCCGGCAGGGCGAACTGGTCGGGGGGTACCGCGATGGTCACCCCACCAGTGTCCCACCGGCGCTACAGCTCCCCCAGGCGGCGGGCCAGCTCGCCGAGCTCACCGGCCCCGGTGAGGGCGTCCGGGAGCAGTGGGACACGCACCAGGCCGGTGCCGGAGAACCGCCCGGCCAGCTCGGCCAGCACCCGCTCCTGGTGCTCCCGGCGCCGCGCCAGCACCCCGGTCTCGTCGTCGGGCACGACCCGGTTGACGACGGTCCGGCCCAGCCGGAGACCGCCGCCCTCCAGCGCCTCGGCGGCCCGCAGCGTCTCCGCGAGAGGCAGCTGCTCGGGCACGAGCACCAGGTGCACGAGCGCGTCGTCCCGCAGCCGGGCCCGCAGCCACTCCAGCCGGTCGCGGCGCGCGTGCAGGCGGTCCAGCAGCGGGTCCGGCCGTTCCCGCTCCCCGCCGAGCATCCCGGCCAGCAGCCGATCCGCGCCGCGCGCCCGTTCCCGCTGGCGCGCCAGTCCCTCGATCCACGGGGTGAGCAGCGCGGGCAGGCTCAGCAGGCGCACCATGTGCCCGGTCGGCGCGCTGTCCACGACCAGCCGGTCCCACCGCGCACCGACCTCCTCGACGAGGCCGGTGAGCCGGTCCAGCAGCGCGGACTCCACGGTGCCGGGGCTGTCCGCCGCGCGCGCCAGATGCCGCTCGACCGCGGGCAGCACCTCCCTCGGCACCGCGTGCCGCGCGTCCTCGGTGATCTCCGCGACCCGCCTGCGGGCCTGCTCCTCGCCGCTGATCTCCGCCGCCCACAGCAGGGGCGCGACCTCGCGCGGCTGCCCGGACAGCGGCGTCGCCAGCACGTCGCCGAGCGAGTGCGCCGGATCGGTGGACACGACCAGCGTCCGCTCCCCCGCCCCGGCCCTGCCGAGCGCGTACGCGGCGGCCAGCGTCGTCTTGCCCACGCCGCCCTTGCCGCCGAAGAAGCGGATCAACAGCACACCCCGGGATCGCCGAAACTCTCCTGACCCATCCGCCGGTGCCAGGCGTGCAGGTCGGCCACCAGGTACGGCACGAGGTCCAGCGTCTCGTACGCGACGGGGTTGTCCACGCCGAGCGACTCCAGCATCACCAGCGCCCGCAGGGTGTCCTCCTGGCGCCGGACCTCACGCCGCAGCCCCTGCCGCCAGCGGGCGACGAAGAGTTGGTCGTGCGCGGCCTCCGCCCTGCGCCAGGCGGAGGCCAGGCGGGTGCGCAGGCTCACGACTCCCGTTCCGGCTCGGGCGCCGGGGCGCCGGTCCGCGCGCCGAGCCACGCCTTCCGCAGTGCCACGGCCGCCTCGAAGATCAGCCAGACCGCCAGCACGAAGATGATCGCGTCGAGCGGGGCCAGCACCCAGTCGCCTTCGCCGATGAAGTTGCCGAGGTTGACGATCAGCGCCCAGCTGGTCATGACCAGCAGGAACACCAGCGGGACGAGCACCGCGACCGGGTTGCGGCGGTTCTTGGTGACCCACACCGCCACCACGGCGAGCGCCAGGCCCGCGGTGAGCTGGTTGGTGGTGCCGAACAGCTGCCACAGCACACCGAACGTGTAGCCGCGCTCGCCGCCGCCGGGCAGCAGGGCCATCACCAGCGGCACGATGACCGCGATGCCGGTGGCCAGCGTGACGTTGCGGGCAATCGTCCGCGCGCCCGCGATCTCGGCGATCTCCTGGACGATGTAGCGCTGCAGCCGCACGCCGGTGTCCATCGTGGTCGCCGCGAAGCTGATCACGACGATCGCCGCGAAGATCGTGCCGATCGCGACCGGCACGCCGATGTTGTTCGCGAACTGCGCCACACCGTTGACGAAGTTGCCCACCGCGCCGTCCGAGGCGGTCGCGAAGTCGGGGTAGGCGGCCTTCCAGTCGGCCGTGGTCGCGACGATGCCCGCCGTGCAGGCGAGGATCGACGCGAGCGCGAGCGAGCCCTCGCCGACCGCGCCGACATAGCCGACGTACCGGGCGTCGGTCTCCTTGTCGAGCTGTTTCGACGTGGTGCCCGACGACACGAGACTGTGGAACCCGGAGATCGCCCCGCACGCGATCGTGATGAACAGGAACGGGAACCAGTGCGGCGAGCCCTCGGGGGTGTCGTTGAACGCGGGCGCCACGATCCGGTCGAAACCGACGATGATGCCGAGCCCGATCACACCGAGCGCGATGAACAGCTGGTGCGAGTTGATGTAGTCGCGTGGCTGGAGCAGCACCCACACCGGGATCCGCGAGGCGACGAAGGTGTAGGCGAACAGCAGGATCACCCAGATGTTGCGCTCGGTGAAGAACCCGTCCTCGGCCGCGATGCCCGCGAGCGAGATCGGCACGAGCTGGCCCAGCAGGATCGACACGTAGAGCAGGATCACGCCGACGATCGACGGCAGGAGCGCGGCGCTGCGCGTGCGGTAGACGTACTGGCCGATGCCGATGGCGAGCGGGATCTCCAGCAGGATCGGCAGCACGGCCTCCGGGTTGGCCACGAACAGATTGCCGATCACCACGGCGAACACGGCGTTCACCAGGGTGAGCAGGAAGAAGATGATCAGCAGGAACAGCGTGCGCGCCCGCCGGTTGATGACCTCCCTGGCCAGGGTGCCGATGCTCTTGGCGCGGTGCCGGACCGACACCGCGAGCGCGCCGAAGTCGTGCACGCCCGCCGCGAAGATCGTGCCGAGCACGACCCACGCCAGCGCGGGGCCCCAGCCCCAGAACACCGCGATCGCCGGGCCGACGATCGGCGCCGCCCCGGCCACCGACGTGAAGTGGTGACCGAACAGCACGTGCTTGTTGGTCGGCACGAAGTCGACGCCGTCCCGCATGCTGTGGGCCGGGGTGACGAACGCCGGATCGAGGGCGTAGACGTTCTTGGCGAGATACGCCGAGTAGTAGCGGTAGCCGAGGTAGAACAGCACGGCTACGACCAGCGCAACGACGATGGCGGGCATGTCGCTCACTCCTGGCACCATTGGCGGGAGGCTCTGTCGACGTGGGACGTTAACAGCCCGACGATCTTCTGGTAAGAGCCTGGATGATGAACGAGCAGCTTCCGTTATGGCGGCGCGCGCTGACCGCCGAGCTGTGCTGGCTGGACGAGGCGGGGCAGCCGCACGTGGTGGCCAGCACCCCCCTGGTCGCCGGCTCGGTGCCGTGCGTGGCCCTGCCCTACGCCAGAGCGCCCGAGGTGGCGGGCATCGGCACGGGCACGCCGGTCGCGTTCGCGGTGACGGACTCGCGCTCGCTGCGGCGGGGAGGTCCCGGCCACGCGTGGTACGGCACCGTGACGAGGACCGAGGACACCGAGGGCGACTTCTTCGCCGTCGAGCTCCTGCGCCAGGAGCTGACCAAGTACCCGCCGTCACGCACGTTCGCCGACAGCCCGCTGCTGTGCCGGGAGAACTGGTGGTGGCTGCCGCGGATCGTGCTCCGGCTGGCGCGCCGCGCGCACGCCGTCGAGCTGCCCGCGCGCACCAGCCCGCACCGGCACGCCCTGCTGGCGCGGGAGCGGTCCGGGGAGTTGGCGCTGGACGTGGTGGACCTGCCGGACGGCGCGCAGGGCACGGGCGGCCCGGCCGCGCTGCCGTTGCGGTCGCTGGCCGGCGGCGCGCTGCGCGGTGACGGCGCGCAGGCGCTGGCGTTCGGCTACGACTACTCGATGCCGGACATGGAACGCTGGGAACCGTGGTCGCTGCGCGGCCCGCTGCTCGGCGACCGGCTGGAGGTCACCGACCGCGCCGGGGCCCCGGGCGCCGAGCTGGGGCCGCTGACGCTGCTGCAGCGCATCCGGCGGCAGCGGACGCTGTCGAGGGCCTGCCGCCGGGAGCTCGCGGCGGCGCAAAACCGCAGCTAGTGACGCTCCTCCCACCATGCGGACGGCGCTAGACCACATCCTGAGCGCATGGCACCCTGAGAACCGTGACTATCGCCGGTGTGCTCCTCGTGGTTCGACGCCACGTGGACTACCTGCGTGTCTCCAGCAGTCTCTGCCGGCGCTGACCCCATTCCGCGCGCCGCAATCCGCCCAACGTAGGACAGCAGGCGGCGCCGGACGTGCCGCGAACTGCCCCCACCACGGCCCTGCCCGGGCGGTCCGGCGCGCACGGCGCCCGCTCCCAGCTCTGGAGGACGACACCGATGGCCCCGAACACAGGCCGCCCCGCACGGACCAGGCAACGTCGCGGTGAGGGTCAGTGGGCCCTGGGCTACCGCGAGCCGCTCAACCCGAACGAGCGCTCGAAGAAGGACGACGCCCCGCTCAACGTCCGCGCGCGCATCGAGAACATCTACGCCCACCGCGGCTTCGACGCCATCGACCCCGGTGACCTGCGCGGACGCTTCCGCTGGTACGGCCTCTACACGCAGCGCAAGCCCGGCATCGACGGCGGCCGCACCGCCACGCTGGAGCCCGAGGAGCTCGACGACGAGTACTTCATGCTGCGGGTGCGCGTCGACGGCGGCGCGCTGACCACCCAGCAGCTGGCCGTGATCGGCGAGGTCTCGCAGGTCCACGCCCGCGACACCGCGGACATCACCGACCGGCAGAACATCCAGTACCACTGGATCCGCATCGAGGACATGCCCGCCGTCTGGGAGAAGCTGGAGGGCGCGGGCCTGACCACGATGGAGGCGTGCGGCGACAGCCCGCGCGTCATCCTCGGCTCCCCGGTGGCGGGCATCGCGGCCGACGAGGTCATCGACGGCACCCCGGCCATCGAGGAGATCCGCCGCCGCTACGTCGGCGACCCGGCGTTCGCCAATCTGCCGCGCAAGTTCAAGACCGCCGTCTCCGGCCTGCCCGACGTGGCGCACGAGATCCACGACGTCGCGTTCATCGGCGTGGTCCACCCCGAGCACGGTCCCGGCTTCGACGTCTGGGTCGGCGGTGGCCTGTCCACCAACCCGATGATCGGGCAGCGGCTCGGTGCCTGGGTGCCACTGGACGAGGTGCCCGACGTGTGGGCGGGCGTGGTGAGCGTCTTCCGCGACTACGGCTACCGCAGGCTGCGGTCGCGGGCGCGGATCAAGTTCCTGGTGAAGGACTGGGGCGCCGAGCGGTTCCGCGAGGTGCTGGAGAACGAGTACCTCGGGCGGGCGCTGCTCGACGGCCCGGCCCCCGAGGTGCCCGAGCGGCCGGTCGACCACGTGGGCGTGCACCGGCAGCGGGACGGGCGCTACTACGTCGGTGCCGCGCCGGTGGCGGGCCGGACCTCCGGCACCGACCTGGTCGCGGTCGCCAAGGCCGCGGAGCGGGCGGGCTCCGGCCGGGTGCGGCTCACGCCACAGCAGAAGCTCGTGGTGCTCGACGTGCCGGAGACGGAGATCGAGGGGCTGCGCGCCGAACTGGCGGAGCTGGGGTTGCAGACGGATCCGACGCCGTGGCGGCGGGGCGTGATGGCCTGCACGGGCATCGAGTTCTGCAAGCTCGCGATCGTCGAGACCAAGGCGCGAGCCCAGGAGCTGGTCGCCGACCTGGAGCGCAGGCTGGCCGACATCCAGGCCGGTGTGGACACCCCGGTGAGCGTGCACCTCAACGGCTGCCCCAACTCCTGCGCCCGGATCCAGACCGCCGACATCGGCCTGAAGGGCCAGATCGTCACCGACGCCAACGGCGACCAGGTCGAGGGTTTCCAGGTGCACCTCGGCGGCGGGCTGGGGCTCGACGCCGGTTTCGGGCGGAAGCTGCGAGGGCACAAGGTCACCAGCGCGGAGCTCACCGACTATGTGGAGCGGGTCGTGCGCAACTACGTGGCCGGCCGCGCGGACGGCGAGCGGTTCGCGCAGTGGGTGGCACGGGCCGAGGAGGGACAGCTGCGGTGAGCGAGACAGGACCCAGCACCGGCCGGGCCGTGCCGTTCCACTGTCCGTACTGTGGCGAGGAGGACCTGCGGCCGGAAGAGAACGGCGCGTGGCTGTGTTCCTCCTGCCGGCGGGTGTTCTCGGTGAAGTTCATCGGGCTGCAGATACCGGAGGTAACACGATGACGGCGGCATCGCCGACCGAGCAGTCGACCGAGGAGCTGAAGGCCCTCGCGGAAAGGGCGGCCGAAGAGCTGGCGGACGCCGGCGCCGAGGCGGCGCTGCGCTGGGCCGTCGAGCAGTTCGGCGACGATCTCATCGTGGCGTCGAACATGCAGGACGCCGTGCTCATCGACCTGGCCACGAAGGTCAAGCCCGACGTGGACGTCCTGTTCCTCGAGACGGGTTACCACTTCGCGGAGACGATCGGCACCCGGGACGCCGTGCAGACGGTCTATCCGGACATCCGGATCATCGACGCCAAACCGGCACAGACGGTCGCCGAACAGGACGCGGAGTACGGGCCACGGCTGCACGAGCGCGACCCGAACCAGTGCTGCTTCCTGCGCAAGGTGGTGCCGCTGCGCGACACGCTCGCGAACTACTCGTGCTGGGTCACCGGCGTGCGCCGGGTCGACGCGCCGACGAGGGCGAACACCCCGATCGTCACCTGGGACGACCGCAACGGGCTGGTGAAGGTCAACCCGATCGCGCCGTGGACGGACGAGGAGTTCAACGACTACCTCGACCGGCACGGCATTCTGCAGAACCCGCTCGTCGGCGAGGGGTACCTGTCCATCGGCTGCGCGCCGTGCACGGCTAAGGTCGCGCCGGGTGCCGACCCGCGGAGCGGCCGCTGGGCCGGACAGTCCAAGACCGAGTGCGGCCTGCACGGCTGAGAAAGGACGCCATGACCGCGCTTCACGAGACACGCGAGACGGGCGAACCGGACACTGTTTCCGCGGTGTCCGCTGCCGCCACCGACGCCGCGCGGGACAACCTCGCCGCGCTGGAGTCGGAGGCGATCCACATCTTCCGCGAGGTCGCGGGCGAGTTCGACCGCCCGGTGATCCTCTTCTCCGGTGGCAAGGACTCCACGCTGCTGCTGCACCTGGCGATCAAGGCGTTCTGGCCGGCGCCGGTGCCGTTCCCGCTGCTGCACGTGGACACCGGACACAACTTCGACGAGGTCATCTCCTTCCGTGACCGGATGGCCGAGCGGCACGGGCTGCGGCTCATCGTCGCGCACGTGCAGGACTGGATCGACGACGGGCGGCTCACCGAGCGCCCCGACGGCACACGGAACCCGCTGCAGACCCAGCCGCTGCTCGACACCATCGCCGAGCACCGGTTCGACGCGGTGTTCGGCGGCGGCCGCCGCGACGAGGAGCGCGCCAGGGCCAAGGAGCGCATCTTCAGCCTGCGCAACGCGTTCGGCCAGTGGGAGCCGCGCAGGCAGCGGCCCGAGCTGTGGAACCTGTACAACGGCAGGCACCGTCCCGGTGAGCACGTGCGGGTCTTCCCGCTGTCCAACTGGACCGAGTCGGACGTGTGGAACTACATCGCGCGCGAGCGCGTGGAGCTGCCGTCGATCTACTACGCCCACCAGCGCAAGGTGTACCGCCGCGACGGCATGTGGCTCACCGAGGGACCGTGGGGCGGCCCCCGCGAGGGCGAGGAGGTCAAGGAGCTGACGGTGCGCTACCGCACGGTCGGCGACGGATCGTGCACCGGCGCGGTCGAGTCCACAGCGTCCACTGTGGAGGAAGTTATCGCCGAGGTGCAGGCCAGCAGGCTCACCGAGCGCGGTGCCACCCGGGCGGACGACCGGCTGTCCGAGGCCGCGATGGAGGACCGCAAGCGGGAGGGTTATTTCTGATGAGTTCCTTGCTACGGCTGGCCACGGCCGGCAGCGTGGACGACGGGAAGTCGACCCTGGTCGGCCGCTTGCTGTACGACACGAAGTCCGTCCTCGCCGACCAGCTCGACGCGGTCCAGCGCGCGAGCGTCGACCGTGGACTGTCCACACCGGATCTCTCGCTGCTGGTGGACGGCCTGCGCTCCGAGCGGGAGCAGGGCATCACGATCGACGTGGCCTACCGTTACTTCGCCACGCCGAGGCGGAGCTTCGTGCTGGCGGACACACCCGGCCACGTGCAGTACACGCGCAACACGGTGACCGGCGCGTCCACCGCGCAGCTGGCCGTGCTGCTGGTGGACGCGCGCAAGGGCGTCGTCGAGCAGACGCGGCGGCACGCGGCCGTGCTGGCCCTGCTCGGCGTGCCCCGGCTCGTGCTGGCGGTCAACAAGGTGGACCTCATCAACTACGACGAGGCCGCGTTCACCGTGATCGCCAAGGAGTTCGCCACGCACGCGGCGTCGCTGGGTTACGCCGAGGGCTCGGTGCTGACCATCCCGGTGTCGGCGCTGCACGGCGACAACGTCGCCACGCGCTCGGAGAACACGCCGTGGTACGGCGGTCCCACCCTGCTGGAGCACCTGGAGCAGGTGCCGGTGGCGCCCGACCCGCACGACGCGCCGTTCCGGTTCCCCGTGCAGTACGTCATCCGGCCCCGCACGGCCGACTACCCCGACTACCGCGGATACGCCGGGCAGATCGCGGCGGGGACCGTGCGGCCCGGCGACGAGGTCGTGGTGCTGCCGCAGGGGCTGCGCACCAGGGTGACCCGGGTCGACACCGCCGACGGCCCCCGCGACGAGGCGGGCGCGGGCAGCTCGGTGACCGTGCTGCTGGCCGACGACCTCGACATCGCGCGGGGCGACCTCATCGCCTCGGCGACCGACCGGCCGGAGGTCACCGACGAGTTCACCGCCACCCTGTGCTGGCTGTCCAGCTCGTCGCTGCGGCCTGGCGCGCGCGTGCTCGTCAAGCACGGCGCGCGCACGGTGCAGGCACTGGTCGAGGAGCTGGGCTCCCGCTTCGACGAGCAGACGTTGTCCACTGTGGATTCTCCGGAGTCGCTGGAGCTGAACGAGATCGGCGGTGTCCGGATCCGGCTGTCCGAGGAGCTGCCGGTGGACGAGTACTCGCACAGCCCGCGCACGGGCGCGTTCCTGGTGATCGACCCGAAGAACGGCGACACGCTGGCCGCGGGCCTGGTCGGGGAGCGCCTTTCGGCGGTGGGCGCGGGGTGACCCTCGTCGCCGTCGCGCACGGCAGCCGCGACCCGAGGTCGGCGGCCACCGTGCGCGCCCTCGTGGGAGCCGTCCGCACCGTCTCCCCCGGGCTCGACGTCCGCGAGGCGTTCCTCGACCTGTCCGAGCCGAAGGTCGGCGATGTCCTCGCCCGCCTGCACGCCGAGGGCGCACGGACGGCCGTCGCCGCGCCGCTGCTGCTCGGCAGCGCCTACCACGCCCGAGTGGACCTGCCCGGGATCGTCGCCGAGGCCGCGGAACGGTTCCCGCCGCTGCGGGTGTCGGTCGCGGACGTGCTCGGCACCGACCCGCTGCTCGACGCCGTCGCGCTCGACCGGCTGGCCGCCGCGGGCGCCGACCCGGCCGATCCGGAGCTCGGCGTCGTGGTCGCCGCGGTCGGCTCGTCCCACCCGCCCGCGAACGACGCGGTCGCGCGCCTCGCCGCCCGCTGGCAGGCGCGGCACGGCTGCCTCGCGGCTCCCGCGTTCGCCAGCGCGGCGAAACCCGACGTGCCCGCGGCCCTGGCCCGGCTGCGCGCCCGCGGCGCACGGCACTTCGCCGTCGCGTCGTGGTTCCTCGCCCCCGGGCTGCTGCCCGACCGCGTGCTCGGGCAGGTACGCGAGCACGCCCCCGGCGCCCCGGTCGCGGAGCCGCTGGGCGCCGACCCGCGGGTGGCCGAGCTGGTGGTCCGCCGCTACCACGAGGCCGTCTCCGCGGCCGCCCGCAGCGCGTAGCATTCCGCCCTGCCCGTGCTGACCGGCGGCGCAGCGGCGCGGAGCGCCGCCACCAGGGGTGGCGGCCGGGCGACGGGAGAGCCGCGCCACGTTTCGCACGCACGAGGCAGTAAGGGGTAGCGATGCCGGAACGAAGCGCCGTCCGGGTGCGCGGGCTCGAGAAGTCCTACGGCGAGGTCCAGGCCGTCCGGGGGATCGACCTCGACGTGACCGAGCGGGAGATGTTCGGCTTCCTCGGGCCCAACGGCGCGGGCAAGACGACCGCCATCAAGATCCTCTGCACCATCGTCGAGCCCACCGCGGGGTCGGCCACGGTCGCCGGCTGCGACGTGCGGGACCAGCGCGCCGAGGTGCGCCGCCGGATCGGCGTGGTGTTCCAGGAGCCGACCCTGGACACCTACCTGAGCGCCGAGCAGAACCTCCGCTTCCACGGTGAACTGTACGGGATGCCGAGGCGGCTGCTGCGCGAGCGGATCGATGACGTGCTGGGGATGGTCGGGCTGGCCGACCGCAGGCACGAACCGGTCCTGAGGTTCTCGGGCGGCATGAAACGCAGGCTGGAGATCGGCCGGGGCCTGCTGCACGCCCCCGAGGTGCTGTTCCTCGACGAGCCCACGATCGGGCTCGACCCGCAGACCAGGGCCTCCATCTGGGAGTACATCGGGCGGCTGCGGGACAGCCAGGACATCACGATCTTCCTGACCACGCACTACATGGACGAGGCCGAGCACTGCGACCGGATCGCGATCATGAACCGCGGGGAGATCGTGGTGACCGACACCCCGGACGCGCTCAAGAGCAGCGTCGGGGCCGACCGGGTGCAGATCCGCACCGAGGACGACGACGCCGCCCTCGGCCTGCTCCGCGAGCGTTTCGGCGTCGAGGCCGCCGTCCACGGCGGCATGGTGACGTTCGCCGTTCCGGAGGGGGCGGAGTTCGTGCCCCGGCTGTTCGCCGGGCTGGGGCTGGCCATCAACACGGTGACCGTGACCCGGCCCAGCCTCGACGACGTGTTCATGGCCTACACGGGACGCACCATCGCCGACACCGAGCAGGCCGAGGGACCTGCCGCGTTCGCCCGGATGATGGCGCGCCGATGAGCGAGGGACCCGAGATGAGCGTGACCGGCGACGTACGGGAACGGGCGGGCCGGCCGGTGGCCACCCGCGGCGTGCGGCACGGGCTGCGGGCCACGGCCATGGTGTGGCGCCGCGAGATGATCCGCTTCCGGCACGACCGCATGCGCCTGTTCTCGATGCTGGTGCAGCCGCTGCTGTTCCTGTTCGTGCTGGGCACGGGCCTGGCCGGGGTGGTCCGCACCGAGGGCGCGCTCGACTTCCGCACGTTCCTGTTCCCCGGTGTGCTGGCGATGTCGGTGCTGTTCGCCGCCGCGTTCGCGGGCATCTCGCTGGTGTGGGACCGGGAGTTCGGCTTCCTGCGGGAGATGCTCGTCGCGCCGGTGAGCAAGACGTCGATCGTCGCGGGCAAGTGCCTGGGCGGCGCGACCACGGCCACCCTGCAGACCGTCGTGCTGCTCGGGCTGGCCGGCGTCGTCGGCGTGCCCTACGACCCGCTGCTGCTGCTCACGCTGCTCGCCCTGCTGTTCCTCGGCGCGCTCATGCTCACCGCCCTCGGCGTGCTCCTCTCGGCCCGGATCACGCAGATCCAGTCGGCGATGCCGGTCACCCAGCTGACGATCACGCCGATGATGTTCCTGTCCGGGGCCCTGTTTCCGATGGCGAACCTGCCGGACTGGCTCGCGGTGCTGACCAAGCTCAACCCGCTCACCTACGTCGTGCAGCCGATGCGCTCGGTGGTGTTCGACCACGTGGGCGTCTCCGCGCGGGCGCGGGAGGCCTTCGACCCGGCGATCACGTGGGGCGGGTGGACCGTGCCGGTCGGCGTCCAGGTCCTGGTCGCGGTCGGCTGCACGCTCGCGCTGGTGGCCGGCGGGATCGCGCTGTTCAACCGGACCGAGTGACGGCGGGGGCGCTGTGCCAAGGTGTCGGCATGGCAGACGAACTGGTGCACTACTCGGCCGAGCACGGGGTCGCGACGATCACCCTGGACTCGCCGCACAACCGCAACGCGCTGTCCGCGCAGCTGCGCCGCGAGCTGGCCGAGCGGCTGGAGCGGGCACTCGGCGACGACACGGTGCGGGTTCTCGTCCTGGACCACACCGGTCCGGTGTTCTGCGCGGGCATGGACCTGAAGGAGGCGCGCGGCAGCGGCGCCGGGGACCAGGGCGTCAACGAGTTCCCCGCGATCCTGGAGCGGATCTGGACCAGCCCGAAGCCGGTGGTGGCCACGCTGCGCGGGCCCGCGCGGGCCGGCGGCGTGGGCATCGTCGCCGCCGCGGACATCGCCGTGGCCGTCACCGACGCCACGTTCGCCTTCAGCGAGGTCCGCATCGGCGTGATCCCCGCGATCATCTCGGTCACCGTGCTGCCCCGGCTCGCCCCCCGCGCGGCGCACGAGCTGTTCCTCACCGGCGACACCTTCGATGCCGAGCACGCCGCGCGGATCGGGCTCATCAACGCCGCCGTGCCCGCCGAGCGGCTGGACACCGAGGTCGGCCGCTACGTGCGGTCGCTGGCCCTGGGCGGGCCGAAGGCGCTGGCCGCCACGAAGCAGCTGCTGCAGGGCGACTCGGCGGCCGCGATGCCGGAGCGGTTCGCGGCGATGCTCGCCACCTCGGCCGAGTTCTTCGCCGGCGAGGAGGGCCAGGAGGGCATCACGGCGTTCGCCGAGAAGCGCAAGCCCCGCTGGGTCCCCGAGGGCGCCGGCGAAGCGTGAGCGCAGCACTCAGGGCCCCGAACGCAGCACTCGCGGCCCTGAGTGCAGCACTCGGAGTGCCGCGTTCCGGTGCTACTCGTCGGCGAGGACGACGGTGAGCCTGCGGCTGTCGGCGCGCTCGCCGCCCGACGCGAGCGCCCGCTGCGCGTCGGAGAGCACGCCGTGCACCGCGAGGTAGGACTTCGGGTCGGCCTGCTTGAGCACGTCGGAGCCGATCCAGATGAGCACGTGCTCCCCCGTCGGCAGCCACGAGAGGTCGGTCAGGCAGTCGTAGAGCGCGTCCAGGTTGCGGCCGAACCAGTCGGGGAACGACAGGGCGGCCGCGATGGCGTCGAGCGTGCCGAGCCGGTCGCGGTGCTGGGCGCCGTCGAGCACGTGCGTGTGGGCGCCGCGGGCGCGGGCCTGCTCGGCGAGGGTCTTGGCGTCGGGTTTCTGCGTCACGGTCATCGACCTGGATCCACGACGACGAACGAGGCGTAGTGGTCGGCGGTGTAGTAGAGCTCGCGACCGTTGCCGGTGACGAGCCTGCGCGCACCGCGGTCGGCGCTTCCCGGAGTCACCACCGTGTACTCGCGGTAGTAGCCGGCTGGCTTCTCTGGCAACAACTTCTCCCTATTGCCGAACGTCGTTCCGTCTTTCCCGGGATACGGAAACGGTCCGCCCTGCTCGATCAGCGTCCACGTCCGGCCCGCCTCGGGCGGCAGGCTCGACAAGGCCTCGACCGGCAGGCCGGACTCCGCGCCGGGCAGGGTACCCGTTCGCGTGGTGTCGTCCGCGAGGACGTCCTGGATCAGCCATCCGATCAGGACCAGGACGATCAGCCCGAGCAACGCCGCGCTGATGCGCCTGCGGGACAACATGGGACTCACTGTAGGTCGGCCCGCCCGGCGCCGGGTGCGGCACTCCGCGGCCGCCCGCCCCGGTCCGCGACGAGCGCGGCCACCAGATCGACGACCCGGCGAATCACCCACGCCAGGAGCAGGCACAGCGGCACGAGCACAGCCATGACCAGCACGAACTGCACCGGGAACCACTGCTGGGCGAGCCACAGCTCGATCCCGTCCCACCAGCTGGACACACCGTCGAACACGAGAGACAAGCCTACGCCGGGCGGCTGCCACCACCCGCACGGGCGGGTAGGTTGACGCCCATGTTCGCCGTCTACGCCAAAGAACCCAACGCTGACGACCCGCTCGCCTCGCTGGTGGTGGGCGACCGGCCCGACCCCGAGGTGCCCGAAGGCTGGGTGCGTGTCCGCGTGCGGGCGGCCAGCCTCAACATGCACGACATCTGGACCCTGCGCGGCGTCGGCATCAAGCCGGAGCAGTTCCCGATGATCCTCGGCTGCGACGGGGCCGGGGTGCTCGACGACGGCTCCGAGGTGGTGCTGCACTCGGTGGTCAACGACGAGTCGTGGCACGGTGACGACACGCTCGACCCGAAGCGCACGCTGCTCACCGAGAAGCACCAGGGCGCGTTCGCGGACTCCGTGGTGGTGCCCGCGCGCAACGTGCTGCCGAAGCCGGCGGGTCTCTCGTTCACCGAGGCCGCCACGATGGGCACGGCGTGGCTGACCGCGTACCGCATGCTGTTCGTCAAGTCCGGCCTGCGGCCCGGCCAGACGTTCCTCGTGCAGGGCGCGTCGGGCGGGGTGGCCACGGCACTGATCCAGCTCGGCCGGGCCGCGGGCTTCCGCGTGTGGGCCACGGGCCGCACCGAGGAGAAGCGGGCACTGGCCGAACGGCTCGGCGCCCACCAGACCTTCGAGCCGGGCACGCGGCTGCCCGAGCGGGTCGACGGCGTCTTCGAGACGGTCGGCAAGGCGACCTGGTCACACTCGGTCAAATCGCTCAAGCCGGGCGGCATCATCGTCGTCTCGGGCTCCACGAGCGGTCCCGACCCCAGCGCCGAGCTGCAGCGGGTGTTCTTCCTGCAGCTGCGCGTCGTGGGCTCCACGATGGGCACCCGGGACGAGCTGGCGGACCTGCTCACCTACGTCGACCTGGCCGGAATCCGGCCGCAGATCGGGGCGGAGCTGCCACTGGCCGAGGCCGAACACGGCTTCCGCGACATGCTCGACGGCACCACCGCGGGAAAGATCGTGTTCACGCACGACCCGGCCTGAAGCCGCTGACCTGCACCGACGCCTCGTTGACGCACTGCCGATACCGGTTTGTGATCCACTTCGGGGGGATTGAACCGGCGAGTAATTGGCTAGTCTTGGTCAATGACCGCGGTGCAGCGGGAGGTCTCGCCGGACACGGCGAGCCGTGACGTACCCGGCCCGGAGATCCGGGCCGGGTACCGCCGCTTCGCGGGTTTCCGCACCCGGGTGCTGGAGGTCGGGCCCCGGCGCCCCGCCGACGGCGACCCGCCCCGCAGGCGCGGCAGGCGCAGGCCGCGGCAGCCGGTGCGGCCCGCCACGCCGCCGCGGCTCGTCCTCCTCCACGGCTACTGCGACAGCGCGGACACGTGGCTGCCCGTGCTCGAACGGCTCGCCGCGGAGGGGCACTCGGCGGTCGCCGTGGACCTGCCCGGGTTCGGCCACGCCGATCCGCTCCGGCCGGGGCCGATGCTGCCCCAGCTCGACGCGTTCACCGCGGCCGTGGTCCGGGAGCAGGCGGTGCTGGGCGACGTCGTGCTGGCCGGCAACTCGCTCGGCGGCACGATGAGCCTGCGGGCCGCGCAAAGCCCCCGGCTGCCCGTCTCCGGCGTCGTGTCGATCGCCGCGCCGGGCCTGGTGGACTCGTGGCTGGTGCGGATCGTGGGCCGGTACCCGCTGCCGCTGCGGCTGTACTCGGCGCTGCCCCTGCCGGTGCCCGGGTTCGTCGTGCGGACGGTCGCGCGGCAGGTGGTGCCGCGCCTGCTGTACGCGGACGCCAGGTCCGCCGCGGACGAGCACGTCCGCCGGTTCACCGAGCTGTTCCCGGACTACCGCTCGACCACCACCCGGCTGGAGCAGGCCAGGCAGCTCGTCGGCGAGCTGGCCGAGGCCTACCAGCCGGACCGTATCGGCGTACCGCTGCTCGTCGTCGCCTGCGGCAAGGACCGGCTGGTCAGCGCGGCCTCCGGCAGGCAGCTGCACTCGCTGGTGCCGCACAGCAGGCTGCTGGTGCGGGAGGACTGGGGACACTGCCCGCAGCTGGACGACCCGGCCGCCATCGCGGAGCTGCTGACCTACTTCGCGGCGGGCGCGCGCTTCCGGACCGCCACCGGGACCACCGGCGCCGGGGATTCCTCCGCGGAGGCCGCGGGATAGGGCGGGCGTCAGCCGAACAGCTTGCCGCCGCGCTCCAGCGCCGCCCTGGCCTGCTCGGCGATCCGCTCGATGAGGTCCGCGACCGGCCCCTCCCCCGCGACCGGGTAAGCCTGCCCCGCCCACAACGACATCGCCTCGGGGTCGCCCGCCCGCGCCGCGGCGGTGCGGATCGGCTTGCTCATGTGGTGCACCTGCGGGTACGTGGCGGGCGCGTGCGCCGAATGCTCCCGTGAGAACCGGTTCACCAGGCCCCGCGCGGGCCTGCCGCTGAACGCGCGGGTGATCGTGGTGGGCCGGTCCCCCTCCGCCAGCGTGTCCCGGTACACCGGATTGGTCCCGGCCTCGTCGGCGCGCAGGAACGCGGTGCCGAGCTGCGCCGCGCTCGCGCCCGCGACGAGCACGGCGGCCACGTCGGCGCCGTGGACCAGCCCGCCGGCCGCGATCAGCGGCAGGTCGGTTACCCCGGCGACCAGGCGGAGCGCGGCGAGCAGCCCGTACAGCTCGCCACCCGCGGGGGCGGCGGGCTCGTCGGTGAACACGCCGCGATGGCCGCCTGCCTCGAAGCCCTGCACGCACAGCGCGTCCGCGCCCGCGGCGGCAGCCTGCCGCGCCTCCTCCGGCGTGGTGACCGTGACGACGATCCGGCTGCCCGCCTCGTGCAGGCGCGCGATGTCGGCGTCCACCGGGATGCCGAAGGTGAACGACACCACCGGGACGCGTCGTTCGACGAGCAGGTCCATCTTCGCGGCGTAGGCGTCGTCGTCCCACCGCGCGTCGCCGGGCTCGACCCCGTAGCGGTGTGCCTCCTCCGCGAGCCGCCTCGCGTACGGCCGGGTGTCCACCGTGGACCGGATGCCCGGCACGAACAGGTTCACCCCGAACCCGGCCCCGGCGCGTTCCCTGGTCGTCTCGATCTGGCCGTCCAACGCCGCGGCGCTCAGGTAGCCACCGGCCAGGAAGCCGAAGGCTCCGGCGCGCGCGGCCGCGGCCACCAGGCCGGGCGTGGACGGTCCACCGGCCATCGGCGCGACGATCACCGGGACGCGCAAGCTGTCGAACATGGGACCCAGCGTACGAACCGCCGCCACCCGTCCTCGATGCGGTGGTCGGTCCGGGCCCGCCGTTCGCCCGGCCGCGCGGCGCGATGGTCGTTAGGGTGGCGGTATGCCCGCCGACCTCGCGCTCGTCCGCCGCCTCGCCGCCGCGGAGAACGGCCTGGCCACGCTCGCCGTCGCCCGCCAGGACGGCACCGTCCACGCGTCCGTCGTCAACGCCGGGGTCCTGCCCGATCCGGTGTCCGGCCGCGACAGCGTCGGCCTCGTCGCCAGGGGCGGCACCCGCAAGCTGGTGCACCTGCGGCGCAGCCGCCACGCGACGATCGTCTTCCGGCGCGGCTGGGAGTGGGTGTCCGTGCAGGGCACGGTGCGGCTGATCGGGCCCGACGACCCCGACCCGGACTTCCTCGCCGACGGCGTGCCGAGGCTGCTGCGGGACGTGTTCACCGCCGCGGGCGGCACGCACGACGACTGGGCCGAGTACGACCGGGTGATGGCCGAGGAGCGCCGGACCGCCGTGTTCGTGACGGCCGAACGGATCACCGGGAACCCGTGAGCTACTTCTTGCCCTTGCCGCCCTTGTCGCCCTTGTCGGTGCCGCTCTCGGTGGACAGCGCGGCGACGAACGCCTCCTGCGGCACCTCGACGCGGCCGACCGTCTTCATCCGCTTCTTGCCTTCCTTCTGCTTCTCCAGCAGCTTGCGCTTGCGCGAGATGTCGCCGCCGTAGCACTTGGCGAGCACGTCCTTGCGGATGGCGCGGATGGTCTCGCGGGCGATGATGCGGGACCCGACTGCGGCCTGGATCGGCACCTCGAACTGCTGGCGCGGGATGAGCTCGCGCAGCTTCGTGGCCATGCGGTTGCCGTAGGAGTACGCGGCGTCCTTGTGCACGATCGCGGAGAACGCGTCCACCGGCTCGCCCTGCAGCAGGATGTCCACCTTCACCAGGTCCGCGGTCTGCTGCCCGGCCTCCTCGTAGTCGAGCGAGGCGTAGCCGCGGGTGCGGGACTTCAGCGCGTCGAAGAAGTCGAAGATGATCTCGGCGAGCGGCAGCCGGTAGCGCAGCTCCACCCGCTCCTCCGACAGGTAGTCCATGCCGAGCAGCTGCCCGCGCTTGCCCTGGCACAGCTCCATGATCGCGCCGATGAACTCCGACGGCGCGATCACGGTCACCTTGCTGACCGGCTCGTGCACCTCGGCGATCTTGCCGCCGGTCGGCCAGTCGGACGGGTTGGTGACGATGTGCTCGGTGCCGTCCTCCAGGTAGACCTCGTACACGACGTTGGGCGCGGTCGAGATGAGGTCGAGGTCGAACTCCCGCTCCAGCCGGGCGCGGGTGATCTCCAGGTGCAGCAGCCCGAGGAAGCCGCAGCGGAAGCCGAACCCGAGCGCCACCGACGTCTCCGGCTCGAACGTCAGCGCCGCGTCGTTGAGCTGCAGCTTCTCCAGCGCGTCCCGCAGCACCGGGTAGTCCGACCCGTCCACCGGGTACAGGCCGGAGAACACCATCGGCTGCGGCTCCCGGTAACCGGGCAGCGGCTCGTCGGCGCCCTTGCGCTCGGAGGTCACCGTGTCACCGACCTTGGACTGCCGGACGTCCTTCACGCCGGTGATGAGGTAGCCCACCTCGCCGACGCCGAGTCCCCGCGTCGGCTTGGGCTCGGGCGAGATGATGCCCACCTCGAGCAGTTCGTGCGTGGCGCCCGTGGACATCATCCGGATCTTCTCGCGCGGGGTGATCTTGCCGTCGACCACGCGGATGTAGGTGACCACGCCGCGGTAGGTGTCGTACACGGAGTCGAAGATCATGGCCCGTGCCGGGGCGTCGGCCTCGCCCACCGGCGGCGGCACCTGCCGCACCACCTCGTCCAGCAGCTCGCGCACCCCCTCGCCGGTCTTCGCCGACACGCGCAGCACGTCGGTCGGCTCGCAGCCGATGATGTGCGCCAGTTCGGCGGCGTACTTGTCCGGCTCCGCGGCGGGCAGGTCGATCTTGTTGAGGACGGGGATGACGTGCAGGTCCTTGTCGAGCGCCAGGTAGAGGTTCGCCAGGGTCTGCGCCTCGATCCCCTGCGCCGCGTCCACCAGGAGGATCGCGCCCTCGCACGCCGCCAGCGCACGGGAGACCTCGTAGGTGAAGTCGACGTGCCCCGGCGTGTCGATGAGGTGCAGCACGTGGTCCTGCTCGCCCAGCCGCCACGGCAGGCGCACGTTCTGCGCCTTGATCGTGATACCGCGCTCCCGCTCGATGTCCATCCGGTCGAGGTACTGGGCGCGCATGGCTCGTTCCTCGACCACGCCGGTGAGCTGCAGCATCCGGTCGGCCAGGGTCGACTTGCCGTGGTCGATGTGCGCGATGATGCAGAAGTTCCGGATGAACTCCGGCGGCGTGAAGGTGGTGTCGGCGGACAGTCGTGTCACAGTGACTCTGTTCCTCGATCGGTCGGGGATGGCACCTTCCATGCTCCCACGAGGCCGGGGACGGATCTCCGGGTCATCCCCGATGCGCGTTCCCGCGGTTCGTGTTGACCTCGAAGGATGAGCTCCATGAACGACCTCTTGGACCGCGCGTTCGGTCACCCGCGCGGCATGCTCGGCCGGCTCGGCGGCACGCTGATGGCGCGGGGCAACGCGGCGACCGAGCACAACCTCACCGGCCTCGCCGCCCCCTCGGGCGAGGAGACGGTGCTCGTCGTCGGTCCCGGACCCGGCGTCGGGCTGGCGGCCGCCGCCGAGCGGGCCGGGCTGACCATCGGCGTCGACCCCTCGGCGGAGATGCTCGAGCTGTGCAGGCAACGGTGCGCGGCCGCGATCGCGCGCGGCACCGTCCGGCTGCACCGGGGGTCCGCCGCGGACACCGGCCAGGACCCCGGTTCGGTCGACGTCGTGCTCAGCGTCAACAACGTGCAGCTGTGGGAGGACCGGGCGGCCGGGTTCGCGGAACTGCTGCGGGTGCTGCGGCCCGGCGGGCGGCTGCTGCTCTCCGCGCACGAGAAGTGGCTGCCCGTGCCCCGGCACACGCTCGCCGCCGAACTGGAGCGGGCGGGGTTCACCGACATCCAGACCTGGACGTGGGAACCACCGGGCCGGATGGCCGCCACGGCCGCCCAGTTCCGCGCCTACCGGCCCGCCTAGTCCTGGCCGGGCTCGCGAACGTCGACGCGCAGCGGGTGATCGGCGGGGATCTCGACGAGGACGATCCGGACGCCGTCCGGGTCGGAGATCCAGGCCTCGTCGAGACCCCACGGCTCCCGCCGTGGCTCGCGGTCCGGTTCGACGCCCTTCGCCCTGAGCTCTTCGACGACGGCGCGCACGTCGCGCACCTGCAGCCACAGCGCGATGTCCGGGGAGGCGGGCGCGCTGCCCCGGCCCACCACCTCCAGGAAGCCGCCGCCGAGGAAGAACACGGTGCCCCCGGGGAACTCGCGGTAGACCGCCAGCCCGAGCGTGTCCCGGTAGAACGCGACGGTCGCCTCGGGGTCGGTGGGTCGCACCAGTACACGGCTGCTCAGCACGTCCATGCCGGTACGGTCTCACGCCAGCGCGATCGCCGTGATGCCGGCGAGCACCCCACACCGTCACCGGACCTGGCCGGAGCCGCCGTGACCGGGCCGTGTAGCCTGGTCAGCCGTTGCCGTGTGGCATTCCGCCAGGGAGGAAGCCTGCCCGGGTCCCCGTACCCGTCAGGGCCAGCAGAACGCGGCACCGGATCATCGACACACGACCGAAGGAGCGCCCGCGTGGCCAACATCAAGTCCCAGATGAAGCGCATCAAGACCAACGAGAAGGCGCGTCTGCGCAACCAGTCGGTGAAGTCGTCGGTGAAGACCGCGATCCGCAAGTTCCGCGAGGCCGCCGACGCCGGTGACAAGGACCGCGCCGTCGAGCTGCAGCAGGCCGCGGCCCGGAAGCTCGACAAGGCCGCCAGCAAGGGCGTCATCCACGCCAACCAGGCGGCGAACAAGAAGTCCGCGATGGCCAAGCGGGTCAACCAGCTCTGAGCCGTCCCCGCGCCGTCCCCGCGACGGTGCCCGAAGGCCCCCGGCGACCCCTCGGTCGGCGGGGGCCTTCGCCGTTCCGGAGGCCGTCAGCGCCGCTCCCGCGCCGCGATGATGTCCAGGACCGCCCGTTCGACGGCGTAGTCCGCGTCCGCCGCGGCACCCTTCACGTCGGCGTTCACCCGGGCGGCGACGCGCATCGCCTCCGCGAGCCCGGCGGTGCTCCAGCCACGCACCTGCCCCTGGGCCTTGCGGATCTTCCACGGGGGCATGCCGAGCTCACCGGCCAGCTGGTTCGGGTTGCCGCGCCCGGCGGCGGCCACCCGCGCGATCGTGCGGACCGCGTCGGCGAGGGCGTCGGCGACGAGCACGTGCGGGACGCCGATCTGCTGCGCCCAGCGGACCGTCTCCAGCGCGGCGGCCCGGTCCCCGGCCACCGCCTTCTCCGCCACCGCGAACCCGCTGACGTCGGCGCGGCCGCGGTGGTACCGCCGCACCGCCTCCTCGTCCACCGTCCCACCGGAGTCCGCGACCAGCTGGGCGGCGGCGGAGGACAGCTCCCGCAGGTCCGTGCCCACCGAGTCGACGAGGGCCACCACCCCGGCGGCGTCGATGCGGCCGCCCGCGCGGCGCACCTCATTGCGGACGAACGACTCCCGCTCGGCGGGCTTGGTGATCTTCGGGCACTCGGTGACCTCGGCCCCCGCCTTGCGCAGCGCGGCGGGCAGGCCCTTGGCGGCCTTGCTCCGGCCTCCGCCGGTGTGCACGACGACGAGCACGACGCCGTCCGCCGGGTCGGCGACGTAGGACAGGATCGCGTCGGCGATCTCCTGGGACGCTTCCTGCGCGGCCTCGACGACGACCACGCGGCCCTCGCTGAACAGCGAGGGACTGACCAGCTCGGCGAGCATCGGCGGGGTGAGCTCCGACACCCGGACGCGGGTCAGGTCGGCGCTCGGGTCGGTGCGGCGCGCGGCGTCGAGCGCGGCCCGGACAGCCCGCTCGACGAGCAGTTCCTCCTCGCCGAGGACCAGGTGCAGGGCCGGGCCGCGGGTTGCTGGTGCGGTCACGCGGTCGATCCTGCCACGGTGACGTCGCCCGCACTCCCATGGCCGGACCCGATCTCCATGCCGTAACGTGTACCCCGAAGCCGCGCGATCTTGGCCGACACAACCGAATACCGCTCATCCAGAGGGGCAGAGGGAACGGCCCGTTGAAGCCCCGGCAACCGGCGTCAGCCTGTCATCTCGAGTCCGCGAGGTAGCTGGCGATCACGGTGCCAATTCCGGCCCGCGCCAGTGGGACAGATGAGGAAAGGACCTCGCGATGACTGTGTACAGCCCGGCCCTCGACACCACCGCCACGCGCACCCTCGATCTCGGCCCCGCCGTCGAGCTGGTGTCCAAGGAGGAGGGCCACCGCCAGCCGCTGGCCCCCGAGTTCGTGTCCGCGGAGGACTTCTCGCCGCTGGAGGTCGCCTACGACTTCGGCCGCGTGCGGCGCGAGGACATCGAGGCGGGCCCGCGCAACATCTGGCGGTACAAGAAGCTGCTCCCGGTCCCCTCCCGCGTCGAGGAGATCCCCAACACCGAGCCCGGCTGTACCCGGCTCGTGCGCGCCGACCGGCTCGCGAAGGCGCTCGGCCTCCGGCGGGTGTGGGTGAAGGACGACACGGGCAACCCCACGCACTCGTTCAAGGACCGCGTGGTCGCCGTGGCGCTGGCCGCGGCCCGCGAGTTCGGGTTCGACACGCTGGCCTGCCCCTCCACCGGCAACCTCGCCAACGCGGTGGCCGCGGCCGCGGCGCGCGCGGGCTGGCAGTCGGTGGTGCTCATCCCCTCCTCTCTCGAGCGGGCGAAGATCCTGACCACCGCCGTGTACGACGGCGCGCTCATCGCCGTCGACGGCAACTACGACGACGTCAACCGGCTCGCCACCCAGCTCGCCGCCGAGAACGAGGGGTGGGCGTTCGTCAACGTCAACGTCCGGCCCTACTACTCGGAGGGCTCCAAGACCCTCGCGTTCGAGGTCGCCGAGCAGCTCGGCTGGCGCCTGCCGGAGCAGATCGTGGTGCCGATCGCCTCGGGTTCGCAGCTGACGAAGGTGGACAAGGGCTTCCGCGAGCTGGGACAGCTCGGCCTCGTCGAGGAGACCCCGTACCGGGTCTACGGCGCGCAGGCCACGGGCTGCTCCCCGGTGTCCACCGCCTTCCGCAACGGCCACGACGTGGTGCAGCCGGTCAAGCCGGACACCATCGCGCGGTCGCTCGCCATCGGCAACCCGGCCGACGGACCGTACGTGCTCGACACGGTCCACCGCACCGGTGGTTCGATCGAGGATGTCACCGACGAGGAGGTCGTGGCGGGCATCCGCCTGCTGGCCAGGACGGAGGGCATCTTCACCGAGACCGCGGGCGGCGTGACCGTCGCGACGGCGAAGAAGCTCGTGGAGACCGGCAAGCTGGACCCCGACGCGGAGACGGTGCTGCTCATCACCGGCGACGGCCTGAAGACGCTCGACGCGCTGGAGGACCGGATCGGCCCCAAGGCCACGGTGCCGCCGTCCGCGGACGCCGTGCGCGAGGCCCTCGGCGGCTGACCGCACCCGGCGGCCGCGCCGGGCGCGGTGGGCCCCTGGCCCGCCTGCCGTCCGCCCGGGCGGACGGTCCCCGGCGCACCACGGCCGGGTCCCGCTCACCGGGCACCACCGCGGTGTCGCCGCCGGTGTCGGTCCTCGCGACGAGCGCCCCTGCCCCGGTCAGCATGCGCAGCGCGACACCGTTCGGGTGGCCGTAGGTGTTGCCCCGGCCCACGCTGACCACCGCGATCCGCGGCGCGACGGCGTCCACGAAGCGCGGCACCAGGAACCTGCTTCCGTGGTGCGGCACCTTGAGGATCTCCGCCCGCAGGTCGGCCCCGGACGCGAGCAGGTCGGCCTGCGCGGCCAGCTCCACGTCACCGGTGAGCAGCACGCTGCCCGCCGGGGTATCCGCGCGCAGGACCACCGAGGCGTTGTTCACCTCGGTGCCCTCCGGTTCCCCGTCGGGCGGCGGCACGTAGCCGGGGCCGAGGACGTCGAGCCGCAGCGCGGGCCAGCCGAGACGCAGGCCCGCGCCGAGCTCGACGAGCGGCACGCCGTGCGCACCCGCGTCGGCGACCACCCGCCGCCACGCCCAGTCCGGGACGCGGCCCGGCCCCACCCCGATCGCGCCCACCGCACGGCCCTCGAACACCGACGGCAGCCCGCCGATGTGGTCCGCGTGCAGGTGGCTCAGCACCACCAGCGGCACCCGGTCGACGCCGAGCCGGTCGAGGCAGCGGTCGATCGGCCCCGGCTCGGGTCCGGCGTCCACCACCACCGCCCGGCCGGGCTCCCCGGTCGCGAGCACGAGCCCGTCACCCTGCCCCACCTCGCACGCCACCAGCGCCCAGCCCGGCGGCGGCCACGACGGCGCCACCACCCGGACCGGGATGGCCACCACGACCGCGGCCACCAGCGCCAGGGCCAGCAGCAGCCGCGCCGGGCGGTACCGCAGCGCCAGCACGAGCAGCGCGACCGCTCCGACCGCGAGCAGGCCACCCCACCACCCGGAGGGCCACGGCAGCACGGCGCCGGGCACGGCCGACGCCTCCCGCGCCACCACGATCAGCCAGCGCACCCCCGGCTCGGCGACCCGCACCAGCACCTCCGCGACCGGCGGGCAGGCCACCGCCGCCCCGGCGGCGAGCACGCCCAGCACCGTCACCGGTGCCACGACGGGAGCCGCGAGCACGTTGGCGGCCACCGACACCACGCTCACCGATCCGGCCATGCCGGCGACGATCGGCGCCGTGACGAGGAACGCGGCGAGCGGCACGGCGAGCCCTTCCGCCACCCCCGCGGGCACGCGCCGCCGCGTCAGCGCACCGGCCCAGCGCGGCGCGAGCAGGACGAGCCCCGCGGTGGCCGCGACGGACAGGGCGAAACCGTGGCTGACCGCCATGGCGGGGTCGTGCAGCACCAGGGCACAGACGGCCGCCGCCAGCGCGGGCAGCACCGACCGGTTCCGCCCGAGCACCAGCGCACCGAGCGCCACGGCACCCATCACCCCGGCCCTGAGCACGCTCGGCTCCGGCCCGACGAGCACCAGGAACCCGGCCAGGACCAGCCCCGCCGCGGCCGCCGCGCAGCGCGGCCCGCACCGCACCGCCCGCAGCAGGAGAAGCACCGACCCGCAGACGATCGCGATGTTCGCCCCGGACACCGCGGTCAGATGGGACAGGCCCGCGTCGAGGAACTCCTGCTCGACCCTCGGTGGCAGCGCGCTCGTGTCGCCGAGGACGAGACCGGGCAGCAGCCCGGCCGGCTCGTCGGGCAGGACCGCGCACGCCGCGCGCAGCGCCGCGCGCACCGACTCGGCGGCACGCTGCCACCACGGTGCCCGGGTGGGGTCGCGCGGCGGGCCGCGAACGTAGGCGACCGCCGCGATGAGCTCCCCGGAACGGGCGGGTGCCAGCGACCCGTGCGCGGTGACCGTCTGACCGGGCAGCAACCGGGCCCAGTCCGCGTACGGCGCGATGAGCAGCGCCCTGGCGGCGGTGGGGACGTCCCGGCCGCGCACGGTGGCCGCCCTGACCTCGACGGGAACCAGCACCGAGCGGACACCCCCCGCCTGTCCCGCGTAGCCCGCGGACCGCAGCGGGCGCGGGCGCTCGGCGAGGGTCACGCGGAGCCCGGCCTCACCGCCGCGTTCCGCCTCGGCACGCAGCGGGTCCTGCTGGGCGGTGGCGATCCGCACGCCCAGCGGTCCGGCGGCCAGTGCCGCGCACAGGACCAGGGCACCGGCCGCGGCGAGCCCGCGCGACCGTTCACGGTCGGTGCGGTGGTGCCGCGGGCCGTCCCGGCGCAGCCGCCACAGCGCCGCGGCACCCGCCACCACCCCGGCCCCGGCGCAGGCCACACCCACCCGCCAGCCGAGGAGCAGGCCGCCCAGCGCCGAGCCCCACACGACGACCGCGGCGGGCACCAAGCGCAGGTCGTGCGCCGCCCGCCCGGCCGGGGCGGCCTCGGCACCGGGCGCGACCACGGTCACCGGACGCTCACGAGGTCGCGCAGTCGCTCGAAACGCTTGTCGCCGATGCCGTCGACCTCGCGCAGTTGTTCCACCGCCGTGAAGCGGCCGTGCCGGGCGCGCCAGTCGAGGATGCTCCGGGCGGTGACCTCACCGATCCCGGGCAGGCTCTCGAGTTCCTCCCGGCCCGCGGCGTTGAGGTCGACCGGGACGCTCCCGCCCGTGCCGTCACCCGCGCCGGGCGGTGCGGCCTGGGGCAGCGCGCTGCCCATCCCGGGCGGCGACGGGACCCCGACGTAGAGCTGCTCACCGTCGGCGACGCGGCGCGCCAGGTTGAGGGTGGCCAGGTCGGCACCGGGCCGGGCACCGCCCGCCGCCCGCACGGCATCGGCGACACGCGCGCCGGGCGGGACGGTGACGAGCCCCGGTGTCCGCACCTTGCCGACGACGCTGACCACGAGCGGCTCGGCGTCGGCGGGCCGCGCGGTCGTGGTCCGCGGCGGCCCGGCGGCCCCCGCGGGAAGCTCCCTCGCCAGGGGCAACGGCGGCGGGCTCTCCGCCGCGGGCCCGTCCGCGAGCAGGAACGCGACCACGACCGCGACGGCGGCGACGCCGAGCGCGGCGGCGACGACGGCCACCCGGCGCCGCCGTTCGGGCGGGCCGGAGCCGAGCCCGGCCGGGAGCCAGCGTTCGACCAGCCGTCCCGCGCGGCCCGCGGGCAGGGGTCCGGTGCCGGGCGGAGGGTCGCCATCGCCGGGAGGCCCGTCCGGCCCTGGCCGGGCGCCCGGTGGTGGTTCCGGCTCGCCGGGCAGGGCGGCGAGCTGGCTGAGGCGCCGGCGTGGGGCGGGCGCGCTCGGGGACGGTGCGGTCTCACCGGACCGCCGGGGATTCTGCTCGAACACACGAGCGACGCTAGGGCGGGCTCGGGCCCGCGCGGCAGTGCCGATCGACCGGGCTGTGGATGGCCGGGGGGATGTGGACAACCCGCCGTCCGCACGGCCGCCCCGGGCCGCGCCGTCGGCACCGCATGCTACGGTCGCCGGTTCGGCTGCGTGGTGTCCGCCGGGTCAGTGGCCGCGTTGCACGACGACACCCACGACGCCGGGGCCGGTGTGCGCCCCGATCACCGCGCCGAGCTCGGACACCACGCAGCCGGGTGAGCCGGGCAGCCGCTCGTCGAGCCGGTTGGCGAGGTCCGCGGCGCGTTCCGGCGACGCGAGGTGGTGCACGGCGAGCTCGGCGGGACGGTCTCCCGCGGCCTGCACGGCGAGGTCGACGAGGCGGGTGAGGGCGCGGTTCATCGTGCGCACCTTCTCGAGCGGCCGGATCTGCCCCTCCACCATGTGCAGCACGGGTTTCACCGCGAGCGCGGTACCCAGCAGCGCCGCGGCGGCGCCGATCCGGCCACCGCGCCGCAGGTACTCCAGCGTCTCCACCACGAACAGCGTCTCCGACCGGCCCGCCGCCGCCACGGCCGCCGCCTCGACCTCCTCGCCCGACGCGCCCCGGGCCGCCGCGGCCGCGGCGTGCAGGGCGGCGAAGCCGAGCCCCATGGCCGTGGTGCGGGAGTCCACCACACGCACCCGCTCGGGGCCGACCTCCTGCGCCGCGAGGACGGCGGACTCCCAGGTGCCGGACAGCCGTTTCGACAGGTGCACCGACACGACGGTGTCCGCGCCCTCGGCCAGTGCCCGCCGGTACGCGGCGGCGAACTCGGCGGGGGTGGGACGCGAGGTGGTGACGATCCTGCGCTCGCCGAGCGCCTCGGCGAGCTTGGCCGGGCCGACATCGATCCCGTCGACCGCGGGCACGCCGTCGATGAGCACGTGCAGCGGCACGACGCGGATGGCGTGCCGGTCGGCGAATCCCTCCGGCAGGTGGGCAGTGGAATCCGTGACTACGGCGACCGGCACGGCCGCCAGCCTACGTCCCCGTCTCCCGGGCGGCGGGTTCCCCGGCGGTTCCGCGTGGCGGGACCAACGGGGCCAGCAGCCCGGCCATCGCCGTGCCCACCGCCTCGTGACCTGCCCAGCCCCAGTGCATGCCGTCCGGGTTGCCGTGGCCGCCGAGCACGTGGGGGCCGACGATCGCGGGCAGGTCGAGCGCGGGCACCCCGTCCTCGGCGGCCCACGCCGCGATCGCCGCCGCCGTGTGCTCGCGCACGGTGTGCACGAAGCCGTAGGACGGCGCCCGGTGCACCGAGGGCAGCCAGCAGGCGACCGGCAGCTCCGGCCGCAGCGTCCGCAGCGCCCCCACCGAGGTCCGCAGGTAGTGCACGGTCAGCCGGGTGGGCAGCACGGCGGGCCTGCCGCGCAGGGCGGCGGCCAGCCTCGGCTGCGCGGCGAGGTAGGCACCGCGCACCGCCCGGCGCAGCGCGGGCGGGCGGAGGTAGCGCAACCCGGTGCGCAGATAGGTCGGCAACGGGGAGGGCAGCGTGTCCATGCTGCCGACCGCGAGCACCACCGCGTCGGCGTGGTGCAGGTCGGCCCACACCCGGGGGTCGCCGGTGAGCGACCACCAGAGGTCGCGCGCGGTCCAGCCGATCCCGGCGACGAGCTCGGCGGTGCCCCCGAGTGCGGCCGCGGCGACGTTCGGCCACAGTCGCGGCTCGTCCGCCGGATACCCGCCGTCGGGGCCGTGGAAGCTCAGGGAGTCGCCGAAGACCAGCACCCGGGGGCCGGTGCGCACCATGCCGCTACCCGGTCATGCCCGCGTTGTAGGCGAGCAACCGCCACGCGTCGTCGCGCCTGCCGAGCTCGACCCAGTGGCAGTTCGCGATGCCGCCGAGGGTGGGCCAGTGCGACACCGGCAGGTCGATCAGGCGGGCGGTCAGCGCGAGGATGAGCCCGCCGTGCGCCGCGAGCAGGACGGTCTCGTGGTCCTCACCGCCGCGGAGCAGGTCGGCCACGACCTCCTGGGCCCGGTCGGCCACGTCGACTCTGGACTCGCCGCCCGGCGGCGCCCAGGTGGCGTCGCTGCGCCAGCGCTCGCGCTCCCCCGGCGCCCGGACGTCGACCTCGGCGCCGGTCAGCCCCTGCCACTCCCCCAGGTGGGTCTCCCGGAGCCGCTTGTCGATGCGCAGCGGGACGCCGATGGCCTCGGTGAGGACGGTCGCGGTGTCGGTGGCCCGCCGCAGGTCGGAGGCGATGACCAGGTCGGGGGCGAACCGGGCGAGCGCGGGCGCGGCGAAGCGGGCCTGGTTCCAGCCGACCTCGGTGAGCGCCGAGTCGAGGTGCCCCTGCATCCGGCCCGCGGCGTTGAAATCCGTCTCACCGTGCCGCCACAACACCAGCCGCCGCAGGCTCACGAGGGTTCCGGCTCCTCGCCGGAGCCGTCCGCCCCGTCCCGCAGGCCCTGCACCTCGATCCGCGGGCAGTCCTTCCACAGCCGCTCCAGGCCGTAGAAGGAGCGCTCCTCGTCGTGCTGGACGTGCACCACGACGTCGACGTAGTCGAGCAGGACCCAGCGGCCCTCGCGCGCGCCCTCCCTGCGCACCGGCTTGTGCCCGGCGATGCGCAGCTTCTCCTCCACGTTGTCCACGATGGCGCCGACCTGCCGCTCGTTGGGAGCCGACGCGATGACGAACGCGTCGGTGATCACCAGCTGGTCGGAGACGTCCAGCACGACCACGTCGGTCGCCTTCTTGTCCGCGGCCGCGTGGGCGGCCGCGGTCGCGATGTTCCGTGCTTCGGCCGTCGCTGCCACGGTGCTCCTTCACGTCGAACTGCGCCGGAAGCAGGGTACCCGCAACGCCCGGCGGTCCGCGCCGCCACCGGCGCCGGTCCGGGTCAGTCCCGGTACAGCTTCCGCTTGTCGATGTACCGCACGACGCCGTCGGGGACGAGGTACCAGACGGGTTCGGAGTTGCGGACGCGTTCCCGGCACCCGGTCGAGGAGATGGCCATCGCGGTGACCTCCACGAGGCTGACCTTGCCGCTGGGCAGGTGGTGGTCGTTGAGGTGGTACCCGGGCCGGGTGACGCCGATGAAGTGCGCGTAGCTGAACAGCTCGTCGGCGTTGCGCCAGGTGAGGATCTGTTCCAGCGCGTCGGCGCCGGTGATGAAGTACAGCTCGTCCTCGGGGTACTCGGCGTGCAGGTCCCGCAGCGTGTCGATGGTGTAGGTCTGGCCGCCGCGGTCGATGTCGACGCGGCTCACCGAGAACACCGGGTTCGACGCGGTGGCGATCACCGTCATCAGGTAGCGGTCCTCGGCCCGGGACACGGTGCGGTCGGACTTCTGCCACGGCTGCCCGGTCGGGACGAACACGACCTCGTCGAGCGCGAACCGGTACTGGACCTCGCTGGCCGCGACGAGATGCCCGTGGTGCACGGGATCGAAGGTTCCCCCCATGACCCCTATCCGACGTGGAGACATGGGAACCCACCCTATACACCCTGGTTGGCGGCCCGGATGCGATGTGCGGGTCGGCCCTCCCCCGTCCAGCAGGGCCGACCCGCACGGCGTCCTCCGGCGAACCGAGGGGGCGTCGCCGGACGTGCCAGCCGCTCCCCCACGAGGACTCGCACGCCGACGGGACTCGTGCCCGGTGGTCCCCTGACGACACCTTGCCTGTGATCCGCATCACAAATGACCCTCCGCGGCGCGGCCGCGGTTCCGTTCGCCCCGCCCGGGGCCGACATCGTCGGCCCGATGCGGTAGAGCTGGTCGGCGTGGACATCGACACTCTTCGCCAGCGGGCCGAGACCCTGCTGCACGCCCTCGCCGGCGCCGACGCGACCCTGCGCGACGACCAGTGGACCGCCATCGAGGCGCTCGTCGCGCACCGCAGGCGCGCGCTGGTGGTGCAGCGCACCGGCTGGGGCAAGTCGGCGGTGTACTTCCTGGCGACCGCACTGCTCCGGGAGCACGGGGCGGGCCCCACGGTGATCGTCTCGCCGCTGCTGGCGCTGATGCGCAACCAGATCGCGGCGGCCGAACGCGCGGGGATCCACGCGGCGACGATCAACTCGGCCAACCCGCAGGAGTGGGACGACGTCCAGGCGCGGATCGCCGCGGGCCAGGTCGACGTGCTGCTGGTGAGCCCGGAGCGGTTGAACAACCCGGACTTCCGCGACGCCGTGCTGCCCAAGCTGACCGCGTCGGCCGGGCTGCTCGTGGTGGACGAGGCGCACTGCATCTCCGACTGGGGCCACGACTTCCGGCCCGACTACCGCAGGCTGCGGACGCTGCTCGGGGACCTGCCGGACGGGGTGCCCGTGCTGGCCACCACCGCCACCGCGAACGACCGGGTCGCCACCGACGTGGCCGAGCAGCTCGGCATCGGCCACCGCAGCGACACCCTCGTCCTGCGCGGTCCGCTGGACCGGGACAGCCTGCGCCTGTCGGTCGTTCGCCTCCCCGCCCCGGCGCAACGGCTGGCGTGGCTGGCCGAACGGCTCGCCGACCTGCCGGGCTCGGGCATCGTGTACACGCTGACGGTGGCCGCGGCCCACGACGTCGCGACGCTGCTGCGGGACCGCGGCTACCCGGTGGCCGCCTACACCGGCAAGACCGACCCCGCCGACCGGCAGGCCGCCGAGGACGACCTGCTGGCCAACCGGGTCAAGGCGCTCGTCGCCACCTCCGCGCTCGGGATGGGCTTCGACAAGCCGGACCTCGGGTTCGTCGTGCACCTGGGCGCACCGTCCTCCCCCATCGCCTACTACCAGCAGGTGGGGCGGGCCGGGCGTGGCGTGCGCCGCGCGGAGGTGATCCTCCTGCCCGGCCAGGAGGACGTGGAGATCTGGAACTACTTCGGATCGCTGGCCTTCCCCGACGAGCAGCGGGTGACCCAGGTGCTCAACACGCTGGCCTACGCCGACCGCCCCCTGTCGACGGCGGCCATCGAGCCCACCGTCGAGCTGTCCCGCACGCGGCTGGAGATGGTGCTCAAGGTGCTCGACGTCGACGGAGCGGTACGCCGCGTCCGCGGGGGCTGGGAGGCGACCGGCCAGGACTGGCACTACGACCGGGAACGCTACGAGCGCGTGCGGCAGGCGAGGGCCGCCGAGCAACGGGCGATGCTGGACTACCTGGACACCACCGGCTGCCGGATGGAGTTCCTGCGGCACCAGCTCGACGATCCGCACGCCGCGCCGTGCGGCCGCTGCGACAACTGCACCGGCGAGCGCTGGCCCGCCGAGGTCTCCCCGGACGCGGCACGGGCGACCAGCGAGCGGCTGAACCGCCCGGGGGTGGCCGTGGCGCCGCGCAGGCAGTGGCCCACCGGCATGGCGGCACTGGACGTCCCGCTGTCGGGCCGCATCGGCAAGGACGAGCAGGCGGACGAGGGCCGGGTCGTGGGCAGGTTGACCGACGTCGGGTGGGGGAACCGGCTGCGCGACCTGGTCGGCGCGAGCACCTCGGACGGGCCTGTGCCCGATGCCGTGTTCGAAGCCTGCGTCTCGGTGCTGGCCGGCTGGGACTGGCCCGCCCGTCCGGTGGCGGTGGCCGGGATCGCCTCGCACACCCGCCCGGAGCTGGTCCGCGACCTGACCGAGCGGATCGCCAGGGTCGGGCGGCTGACCCCGCTGGGCACGGTCGACGCGCACGGCCCGCCACCGCGCCGCGCGAACAGCGCCCAGCGGCTCGCCGACCTGTGGCAACGGCTGAGCCTGCCGGACTCGGTACGGGAGGTGGCCGGCCGGCTCGACGGGCCGGTGCTCCTGGTGGACGACGTCGTGGACACCGGGTGGACCATGACCGTCGCCGCGCGCCTGCTCCGCCAGGCCGGGGCACCCTCGGTGCTGCCGTTCGCGCTGGCCGCGACGGCGTAGCGGCCAGGGGCGGTGTCACCCACGGCCGAGGAGCCGCGCGCCGAACGCCTGGCAGGCGGCGCGGAAGCCGGGCGGTTCGTGGACGGTGAAATCGGCGTCCAGGAAGGCGAGGGCGAGCAGCAGCCACTGCCACGTGTCGAGCATGAGGACGGCCTTCGTCCGCCGGTCGCCGAGCGCCTCGAGCTCGGCGTCCTGGTGCCGGAAGGCGTCGGCGACCGCGGGCAGGGGCGCCTCGACGGTGAGGACCACCCGGCTGCGGTCCTTGTGGAGCCCCTGCCGGAGATAGTCCAGCGCGGTCTCGGCGGGCAACGGCCTGGGCGAGAAGGTGCTCGTGGAGGTCCGGAGGCCGGTGACGCGGTCCAGCCGGAACACCCGCCAGTCCTCCCGGTGGACGTCCCAGGCGAGCAGGTACCAGCGCAGGTGGTGGTGGACGTGGCGGTAGGGATGCACCTGGCGGGACGTGACCGCGCCGTCGCGGCCCGCGTAGCCGAACGTGATGACGTGGCGGTGCCGCACGGCGTCGGCGAGCGCGGCGAGGACGTCGGCGCTGACGCTCGGAGCGCCGCTGGGTCCGGTCTCCAGGCTGGCGCGAAGCTGGGCGGCGCGGTGCCGCAACCGCTTCGGGAGGAACTGGTCGATCTTGCCGTAGGCCCGGGTGGCGGCCTCGTCCACGCTGCCTCCGGCGGCGCTGCCGGTGGCGGCGAGCGTGGCCAGCCCGAGGAGGGTGGCGATCGCCTCGTCGTCGTCGAGCGCGAGCGGGGGCATGGCGGTGCCCGCGGTGAGCCGGTAGTGGCCGCCGGGTCCCGGCTGGGTCCGGACCGGATAGCCGTAGCCGCGGAGGCGGTCGATGTCCCTGCGCAGCGTCCGGGGACTGACGCCGAGCCGCGCGACCAGCTCGTCCGCGGTGAACGCCCGTCCGGTCTGGAGCGTGGCGAGCAGGGCCAGGATGCGCTGGGTGACGTCCGCCATGAACCCAGTCTCCCCCCGGTCGCGGTCAGAATGTGGCCACATCTGTTTCTAGCCTGCGCCCATGGCGCAACGCACGATCCGCATCCGCGGTGCCCGGACCCACAACCTGAAGAACCTCGACCTCGACATCCCCCGCGGCCGGCTGGTCGTGTTCGTCGGCGTGTCCGGCTCCGGCAAGTCGTCCCTGGTGTTCGACACGATCGCGGCCGAGGCGGGCCACCAGCTCAACGAGACGTTCCCGCCGTTCGCCCGCAACCGGCTGCCGAAATGGACGCGCCCCGAGACCGACGAGATCGAAGGGCTCTCCCCGGTCGTGGTGATCGACCAGCGCAGGATCGGCGGGAACGCCCGGTCCACGGTCGGCACCATCACCGATGCCTGGACCTACCTGCGGCTGCTGTTCTCCCGGCTCAGCTCACCGCACGTGGGCGAGTCCAACCACTTCTCGTTCAACGATCCCGCGGGCATGTGCCCGGCCTGCTCCGGGCTCGGCGAGGTGGTGGTCAGCGCCGTCGACCGCTTCCTCGACCTGGACCGGTCCCTCGCCGAGGGCGCGATCCTGCTGCCCGGCTTCGGCAACGGCGGCTACTGGTACTCGCGGTATGCCGACATCGGCAGCTTCTCCCCCGACACCCCGCTGCGGGACTGGACGGAGGCCGAGCGCCAGGCCCTGCTCTACGGCGGCGAGCACGCCGCGCGGCTGGGCACCAGGCCCCCCGCCGACTACGAGGGCATCGTGCCGCGCTTCGAACGCATCTACCTGCGCACCTCCGACGACCTGTCCGACCGCAAGCGGGAGACCATCGCCCGGTTCACCCGGTCCGAGACGTGCCCCGAATGTCGCGGCGACCGGCTCAACGAGGCGAGCCGCACGGCCACCGTCCTGGGCCGCACCATCGGCGAGCTCGCCCGGCTGGAGATCACCGAGCTGCACGGCCTGCTGGACGGGGTGACCGACCCCGCGGTCGCCCCGGTCGTCACCGCCCTGCGGAACCGGTTGCGGGCGATGATCACCATCGGGCTGGGGTACCTGCACCTCGGCCGGGCCACCACCACCCTGTCCGGTGGGGAGTCGCAGCGGATCAAGACCGTCAAGCACCTCGGCAGCAGCCTCGTCGAGATGCTCTACGTCTTCGACGAGCCCACCGTCGGCCTGCACCCGCACGACATCGACTCGATGACCGCCCTGCTGCGGGAGCTCCGGGACAAGGGCAACACCGTCCTCGTCGTCGAGCACGACCCCGCGGTCATGGCGATCGCCGACCAGATCGTCGAGATCGGGCCCGGCGCGGGCACCGGCGGCGGTGAGCTGGTCTTCCAGGGCACGTTCGCCGAGCTCGGCGCGGCGGGCACGGCGACAGCCACCGCACTCGGCGGGCGGCCACCGGCCAGGACCCGGCCCCGGCAGGCCTCCGGCACGATCACGGTGGCGAACGCGGCCCGCAACAACCTGCGGAACCTGACCGTCGACATCCCGTGCGAGGTCCTCACCGTCCTCACCGGCGTCGCCGGGTCGGGCAAGTCCAGCCTCGCGGCGGAGCTGGTCGCCCAGCACGGGGCGATCGTGATCGACCAGAAGCCGGTCAGCACCAACCGGCGCTCCACCCCCGTCACCTACACCGGGATCGCCGCCGCCGTCCGCAGGCTCTTCGCCGAGCACAGTGGACTGCCCGCGGGCCGGTTCAGCGCCAACTCCGACGGCGCGTGCCCCGACTGCAGGGGCCTGGGTGTCCGGTACACCGATCTGGCCTTCCTGGACGGCCAGGAAACCGTGTGCGAAACGTGCCAGGGGCGCCGGTTCACCGAGGAGGTGCTCCGCCACCGGGTCGCCGGACTGTCCATCGCGGACATCGACGACCTCACCGTCGCCGACGCCCTCGACCGCCTCCCGGCCGAGCGGATCCGGCAGGCGCTGCGGCACCTGGAGCGGGTCGGCCTCGGCTATCTCCGGCTCGGTCAGCCGCTCACCACGCTCTCCGGTGGTGAGTGCCAGCGGCTCAAGATCGCCAGGGAGCTGCGCGACACCGCCGAGCCCACCCGGTACGTCCTCGACGAACCCACCACCGGGCTGCACCCGCGGGACATCGCCACCCTGCTCGACGTCCTCGACCAGCTCGTCGACCGGCACCACACGGTACTGGTGATCGAGCACAACGTCGACGTCATCCGGCACGCGGACTGGCTCATCGACCTCGGCCCCGGGCCCGGCAGGCACGGCGGCCGCATCCTCTACGAGGGGCCGGTCGCCGGCATCACCGACACCGTCACCGCGGCCGCGCTGCACGGCGAGCCCGCCAGCCGGTGAGACCGTTCAGCCGTGCCGCAGCGGGACCAGGTCGTCGGCGTGCACGACCTCGCGCCGCTGCTCGTCGGGCAGCTCGTGGCTGGACCGGCCGATGAGGTCCGGCAACTCGCCGACGTCGAAGGCGACCACCCCGCGGGCGACCACCCGCTGCGCCGGGTCGACCAGGTCGACGACGTCACCCGCCTGGAAGTCGCCGTCGACCCCGGTGATCCCGGCGGCGAGCAGCGACCGCCTCCGGCTGACCACGGCGGCGACCGCCCCGTCGTCGAGGTGCAGCCTGCCGCTGGAGCCGGCCGCGTATCCCAGCCAGAACCGGCGTGCGGACAGCCTGCTGCCCGCCGCGTGGAACGCGGTGCCGCCCCGGGCGTGCCCGAGGGCGTCCTTCGCCTCGGCGGCCGCGGCGATCAGCACGGGGATGCCCGCCGCCGCGGCCGTGCGCGCGGCGGCCACCTTCGACACCATGCCGCCGGTGCCGAGACCGGAGCTGGACCTGCCGACCGCGAGACCGTCCAGATCGGACTCGTCGGATACTTCGACGATCTTGCGGGTGGATCCGTTGCGGGGATCCCCGTCGTACAGGCCGTCCACGTCGGACAGCAGGACGAGCCCGTCGGCACGGATCAGGTGCGCGACGAGAGCGGCGAGCCGGTCGTTGTCACCGAAGCGGATCTCCTCGGTCGCCACGGTGTCGTTCTCGTTGACCACGGGCACCGCGCCGAGCGCGAGCAGCCGGGAGAAGGTGCGCTCGGCGTTGCGGTAATGCGCGCGCCGGACCACGTCGTCGGAGGTCAGCAGCACCTGGCCGACCGTGAGCGAGTAGCGGCCGAACGACTCGGCGTAGGCGTGCGCCAGCGCGAGCTGCCCCACGCTCGCGGCCGCCTGCTGCGTCGCCAGGTCCCGGGGACGGGAGCCCAGCGACAGCGGGGCGAGGCCCGCTCCGATCGCGCCGGAGGAGACCAGCACGATCTGCGTCTCCCGGGACACCCGCTCGGCGATGGCGTCCACCAGCGCGTCCAGCCGGGCGGCGTCGAGGCCGTCGCCCGCGGTGGTCAGCGCCGACGAGCCGACCTTGACGACCAGCCGGTCCGCCTCGGCGATCGCGCGCCGGGCCTCACTCACCGGTGTCCTCGCCGGACTCCGCGCGAGGCTGCCGCTCCGCGCCCGGGGCCGGCTCGTCCTCCGGCTCACCCTCGCGGCGGATGCGCCGGGCCTCCTTGCGCTCCGCGGCGCTGACCCGCGTGCGCTGCTCCAGCCTGGTGTCGTTGCCCCGACCGCTCAACTGGGCGGCGGTGCCCGCCGGGGTCGACGGCTCCCACTCGAACGTCATGTCGCCGATCGTGACCGGGCTGCCGGGCACGGCGCCCCGCCGGGCGAGCTCGTCCTCGACGCCGAGGCGGTTGAGCCGGTCGGCGAGATAGCCCACGGCCTCGTCGTTGGCGAAGTTGGTCTGCCGCACCCAGCGCTCGGGCCGCGCGCCGCGCACCACGAAGCCGCCGGGTTCGTCCGGGTCGGCTTCGACGGTGAAGCCGCTGTCGTCGACGGGCTCCGGCCGCAGCACGATCTTCGTCGGCGTGGGCGGCGGCTGCGCGGCACGGTAACCCTCGACGATCTCGCCGAGCGCGAACGTCAGCTCCCGCAGGCCCCGGTGCGCCACGGTGGACACCTCGAACACCCGCAGGCCCCGGGCCTCGAACTCGGGACGCACCAGGTCGGCCAGGTCGGCGGCGTCCGGGACGTCGACCTTGTTCAGCACGATCACGCGCGGCCGTTCGGCGAGCTCGCCGCCGAGCGCGGGGGTGTACCGCGCGAGCTCGTCCTCGATCGCGTCGACGTCCGACACGGGGTCGCGTCCGGGCTCGTAGGTGGCGCAGTCGACGACATGCACCAGCACGGCGCAGCGCTCGATGTGCCGCAGGAAGTCCAGTCCGAGACCCTTGCCCTCGCTCGCGCCGGGGATGAGGCCGGGCACGTCGGCCATCGTGAACACGGTGTCGCCCGCCGTGACGACGCCGAGGTTGGGCACCAGTGTGGTGAACGGGTAGTCGGCGATCTTCGGCCGCGCGGCGGAGAGCACGGAGATGAGCGACGACTTCCCCGCCGAGGGGAAGCCGACGAGCCCCACATCGGCCACCGAGCGCAGCTCCAGCACCAGGTCGCGGCTTTCGCCCGGCTCGCCGAGCAGCGCGAACCCGGGCGCCTTGCGGGCGCGGGAGGCCAGCGCGGCGTTGCCGAGCCCGCCCCGGCCGCCCTTGGCGGCGACGAACGTGGTGCCGGCGCCCACCAGGTCGGCCAGCACGGCGCCGTCCTCGTCGAGGACCACCGTGCCGTCGGGCACTCGCAGCTCGAGCGGTTCCCCGGCCGCGCCGCTGCGGTTGCCGCCCTGCCCCTGCTTGCCGTTGCCGGCGCGGGCATGCGGCCGGAAGTGGAAGTCGAGCAGCGTGTGCACACCGGGGTCGACGACGAGCAGCACGTCACCGCCGTGCCCGCCGTTGCCGCCGTCGGGGCCGCCGAGCGGCTTGAACTTCTCACGGTGCACCGACGCGCAGCCGTTTCCGCCGTTGCCGGCGGTCACGTGGATCACCGCCCGATCGACGAACCGGGACGCCATGTCTCGACCTTCCTGCAGAACTGGGTACCAGGCCCTGGATACAGAAACGAGGGACGGGACCGGAGATGTTCCGGACCCGTCCCTCGTTCAGGGGTCGTGCGCGCGAACCGGGCCCGCTCAGGCCTCGGTCGGCACGATGTTGACCGTCTTGCGCCCGCGCTTCTGGCCGAACTGCACCGCGCCGCCGGCCAGGGCGAACAGCGTGTCGTCGCCGCCACGGCCGACGTTCACGCCGGGGTGGAACTTGGTGCCGCGCTGACGGACCAGGATCTCACCCGCGTTGACGACCTGACCGCCGAACCGCTTGACGCCGAGGTACTTCGGGTTGGAGTCACGGCCGTTGCGGGAGCTGGACGCGCCCTTCTTGTGTGCCATCGGTGGTCACTCTCCTTCGAGGCAACAGCCTTACTTGTCGATGCCGGTGACCTCGACGCGGGTCAGCCGCTGGCGGTGACCCTGGCGCTTGTGGTAGCCGGTCTTGTTCTTGAACTTGTGGATCCGGATCTTGGGACCCTTGGTCTGCTCGACGACCTTGCCGGTGACCGAGACCTTCGCCAGCGCGTCGGCGTCCGTCGTGACCTCGCCGCCATCGACGAGCAGCACGGCGGGGAAGGTGTGCTCGGTGCCCGGCTCGCCCTCGAGCTTCTCGACCTCGACGACGTCGCCGACAGCCACCTTGTACTGCTTGCCGCCGGTCTTGACGATCGCGTACGCCGACACGGAAGTCTCCTGGTTACTCGACAGTGGGTTGGGGCCAATACGCCCGCGGCAACCGCGGGCCGTTCTACAGGTTACTGCGTGACCTCACGCGGCAGGACACCGGGGTCGGGCGCCGGGGCATCAGCCGTTCTCCTGCGCGTGGACGGGCGGCCCCGCGGGGCGCGACGCCGCCCGGCGCGGGCGCCGGGTGCCGGTGCGCGTGGCCGGGGCGGGCACCGCCGACCGCTCCGGGGTCTCCGGGGTCTCGTGGGTCTCCGGGGTCTCGTGGGTCTCCGGGGGCGCGGAGCTCTCCGGGGTCCGCGAGCTCTCCGGTCGCGTCTCCTCCCGCCGTTCCGGCTCCGGGGCGGCGGGAGTCGAGTCGGCGGGCCCGGTGGGCTCGGCAGACCCGGCGCTCTCGGCGCCCTCGGGGGACGCCGCGGACGCCGCGGGTTCGGGGCTGGCCGCCCGGTCGGCGGGACGGCCGTTGAGCGGCGGCGCACCGTGCTCGGGCCCGACCGACCGGTCCTCACCTTCGGCCGCCTCGGCCGCGGGGGTGGGTTCGGCGGGCTGGGTGGCCTCGGCGGGCTTGGCGGGCCGCTCGGCCCTGCGCGCGGAGCGGCCCTTGCGCTCGGCCCGCGAGGGCGGCGGCGACTGCTCGCCACTCTCGCCCTCAGCGGCCTTCGCGGATCCGGACGAGGCGGACGAGGCCGACGACGCGGACGCCATCGCCTGGACGGCGGTGACCGCGGTCTCCCGCTGTTCGGGTGTGGGGCCGGAGGACTGCTCGGCCCGCGCGGTGTCCTGCTGCTGGTCGTCGCCGCCCTTGCCGCGGCCACGGGAGCGGCGGGAACCACGCTCGTGGCCGCCGCCATTCCCCGTGCCGCCGGAGCCGCCGGAGCCACCGTTGCGCTGCGGTTCGGTGGAGATCAGCACACCGCGGCCCTTGCAGTGCTCGCAGGTGCTCGAGTACGCCTCGAGCAGGCCCGTGCCGACCCGCTTGCGGGTCATCTGCACCAGCCCGAGCGAGGTGACCTCGGCCACCTGGTGGCGGGTCCGGTCGCGGCCGAGGCATTCGGTGAGCCTGCGCAGCACCAGCTCGCGGTTGGACTCCAGCACCATGTCGATGAAGTCGATGACGATGATGCCGCCGATGTCGCGCAGCCGGAGCTGCCGCACGATCTCCTCGGCCGACTCCAGGTTGTTGCGGGTGACGGTCTCCTCGAGGTTGCCGCCGGACCCGGTGAACTTGCCGGTGTTGACGTCGATGACGGTCATCGCCTCGGTGCGGTCGATGACCAGGTAGCCGCCCGAGGGCAGCCACACCTTGCGGTCGAGCGCCTTGGTGATCTGCTCGTCGATGCGGTAGTCGGCGAAGACGTCCCCCGTGCCCGTGTACCGCTTGAGCCGGTCCACCAGGTCCGGCGCCACATGCTCCACGTAGGCGTGGATGGTCTCCCACGCGGTGCCGCCCTGGACTTCCAGCTTGACGAAGTCCTCGGTGAACAGGTCGCGCACGACCTTCACGAGCAGGTCGGGCTCCTCGTAGAGCATGGCGGGAGCGCCGCTCTTCTTGCCCTTGGCGGACTCGGCCTTCTCCTTGATGACGTCCCACTGCGCCTTGAGCCTGCGGACGTCGCGGCCGAGTTCCTCCTCGCTGATCCCCTCCGACGCCGTGCGGATGATCACACCGGCGTCCTCGGGCACGATCCGCTTGAGGATGTCCTTGAGCCTGCGCCGCTCGTTCTCCGGCAGCTTGCGGGAGATGCCGGTGGCGCCGCCGGCGGGCACGTAGACGAGGAAGCGGCCGGGCAGCGAGATCTGCGTCGTCAGCCGGGCGCCCTTGTGCCCCACCGGGTCCTTGGTGACCTGCACGAGCACGGTGTCGCCGGTGGAGAGGGCCTGCTCGATCTTGCGCGCCTTGCCCTCGAGACCGGCGGCGTCCCAGTCCACCTCGCCCGCGTAGAGCACCGCGTTGCGGCCGCGGCCGATGTCGATGAAGGCCGCCTCCATGGACGGCAGCACGTTCTGCACGCGGCCGAGGTAGACGTTGCCCACGATGGAGCCGCTGCCGGACGAGGTGACGAAGTGCTCGACGAGCACGCCGTCCTCCAGCACGCCGATCTGGGTGGAGTCGCCGCGCTCGGCGACCACCATCGTGCGTTCGACCGACTCGCGCCGCGCGAGGAACTCGGACTCGGACAGGATCGGCGCGCGCCTGCGCCCGGCCTCCCTGCCGTCGCGGCGGCGCTGGCGCTTGGCCTCCAGCCGGGTGGAACCGCGCACGCTGCGGACACCGTCGCGGGAGTCCGGCTTGCTCTCGCCCTTGCTGCCGTCGCGGACGTGCACGACCGTGTTCGGCGGGTCGTCGGCGCCCGAGGTCCCCGGCTCGGCGGACTCGTCCTCCCCGCCCTTGCGGCGGCGCCTGCGGCGCCTGCGCTTGCTGGCGGTGTCGCCGTCGGCGTCCTCGGCCTCGCCGCCCGCACCGCCCTCGGCGGGCTGCGCCTGCGCCGGCTTGCCCTCCCCTGCGGCCTGCGGCTGCTCCGGCTTCTCGGACTTCTCCGACTTCTCCGACTTCTCCGACTTCGGCTCGGCGCCCTTGTCCTGCTTGCCGGACTCGGCCTGCTGATTCTCGGCCTGGTCGCCGGTGTCGCCCTTGCCCCGGCCCCGGCCGCGACGGCCGCGGCGCCTGCGGCGACGGGCCCCGGCCTCGCCCTCGTCGTCACCCTCGCCGGGCTCGCCGCCCGGGTACTGCTCCTCGGACTGGTCCCCGGCCTGCTTCTCGTCCGTCTGCTCGGCCTGCGCGGCCTTCGGCTCCTCGACCGGGGGCTCCGGTGGCAGGAACACCGGGGACGGCGCGGCGAACACCGGCGTCCGCACCGGCCGCGGCGGGGTGGACGGCTCCGGTGGCGCGTCGGCGGGCGGGGTCGCCGCCACCGCGGGCGCGTCGGCCACCGCGGGTGAGGTCTCGTCCTCCTCGTCGGCGGCCGCCGCCGCGGGCGCCGGTTCCGCGTCGGGCACCGGGGCGGCCTCGGCGGCCTCCGCCACCGCCTCGTCGAGCGCGCCGAGCGCCTCGGCCAGGCGCAGTGCCACGTCCTTGGGGACGCTGGACTGCGCGCTGCGCGCCGTCTCGCCCAGCTCCGCGAGCTTCGCCAGCACCTCACGGCTGCTCGTGCCGAGCAGTTTCGCCAGTGCGTGCACCCGGATCCGGTGGGGCAGATCGGCCAGTGCACCGGCCGTGGATGTGGCGGTAGTCCCGCCCGTGTTGTCGGCGGGTGTCTCCGCGTTCGCCATGTGTCTCCTTCGCCCCCGGGCGCGCCCACCGGCCGTCCCCGCCGGGGCATACACCCCGGCCTGGGACGGCCCGCCGGAAACGCGGCCGCACAGGGGCCCTTTCCTGTTTTGTTCCGTCGCCGTGGTGCACGGCGACGGGAATCCTTGCCTCTCCGCGCCACCGGCGAGCTGGTCGGTGACCAGCGGTCCGCCGATGGCAGGTCCCGCGGCGACCTGCCTGCCGAGCTCGGGCTCTCGCCGCCTTCCACGTCGTCGAGCCGCCCGGCACCGGGTGCCCCGGGGCGGCGACGACGTGGAGCTCAGCCTGCACGTCACCGGACCGTCGCGCCGCCGCGCACCACCCCTTCCGTGGTACCGCGGCCGACGGCCACTGCCGAGTATCCCACACGGGAGCCGCGGCCCGGCGTCCTCGGTGCCACGACAGGCACGGTCGGGGGTCCCGACGTGCACGCGAACCGGCGACACGCGGTACCGGCCGGGGGAACTTTTCCGCAGAGCTTGTCCGGTTTCCCCGTGCTGGCTACCGTGCGCCAAGGCGGGGAGGGAAGCCAAACCGGGGTCGATCGCGCAACGGAGGTCCTGTGTTCGGGCGTGGGAGTGTGGTGCTCGCCTGCGCCGCCCTCGTGCTCGCGGGCCAGCTGGGCCACGGCGGCGCCGCCGCGGCGAGCGGCTGCGCCGGGTCCGGCCCGCCGCTCCGGTACGTCGTCCTGTTCGACCGGGGCACCTCGCCCGCCGCCGCGCACCGGGAGATCGAGTCCGCCTGCGGGGTGCCGGCCGCGTACTACCCGGAGATCGCCGTGGGCATCGCCACCGCCCGCGATCCCCGGTTCGCCGAGCTGCTGGGGCCCGACCGCGCGTTCAGTGCCCAGGCCCAGCGCCTGGTGGCGCAGCGCTCGGGGGCGGCCGCACCCGGCGGCCTGCGGCCGGACACCACCGACGCGGCCGCCGTCCCCGCCGGCGACCGCACGGCCGAGCAGTGGAACATGCGCCTGATCGGGGCGGACGCCGCCCGGCCCGTCGAGCCCGGCGGCCGCGGCGTGGTCGTCGGCGTGCTCGACTCGGGTGTCGACGCGACCCATCCCGAGCTGGCCGCCGCCGTCGACGAGGCGCTGTCGGCGGGATGCCTTTCCGGAGCCCCGGACCGCTCCCCCCGCGCGTGGGCGCCCACCGGTTCGCCGCACGGCACGCACGTGGCCGGGGTCGTCGCGGCCGCCGACGACGGCAGCGGTGTCAGCGGGGTCGCCCCCGGCGTGCGGCTCGCCTCGGTCCGGGTCATCGACGACGACGGCTTCGTCGATCCCGAGGCCGCGGTGTGCGGCCTGATGTGGGCGGCGCGGCACCGGATGGACATCGCCAACAGCAGTTTCTTCGTGGACCCGTGGACGCTGTCCTGCGCGCCGAAGGACGGCGAGCGGGTGGTGCACGAGGCGATCGCGCGGGCGGTGGAGTACGCCGACTCGGTCGGCACGCTCACCGTGGCGGCCGCCACCAACGAAGCGGTGAACCTCACGCCCTCGCCCGACGGCACCGGCCTGGATCCGAGCGGCCGCTGCGAGGCGCTGCCCGCCAGCCTGCCGGAGACGGTCACCGTGTCGGCGGTGGGACCGGATCTCCGGAAACCCGGCTACAGCTCCTACGGCCTGGGTGTGGTGGATGTCACCGCACCCGGTGGTGAGGGCGACCGCTGCGTGCTGTCCACCGTGCCCGGCGGCTACGGCGAGGTGTGCGGCACGTCGATGGCGGCGCCGCACGTCAGCGGGGTCGCCGCACTGCTGCGGTCGCGCGACCCGGAGGTGTCCACCGACGACCTCCGCACCGCGCTGGGTGACCAGGCGACCCCGGTCGCGTGCCCGGCCGACTACGACCTCACCGGCGACGGGACGCAGGACGCCTACTGCGCCGGCTACTCCGGCTACAACGGCTTCTACGGGCACGGCCTGGTGAACGCCCTCGCCGCCGTGGACGGGGCGGAGGCGTCACCGCAGGAGCAGCCCCGCCAGGCGGCGCGCGGTGGCGACCACGCCCAGCGCGGCGAGCGCGAACAGGTACGCCGCGTGCCCGAGCATGGTCAGGTCAGGTACGCCTACGGACAGGCCCCGCGCTAACTCCACGCCGTGGTACAGCGGCAGGCACTGCACCACGACCTGCAGCGGCACCGGGTACACCGACAGCGGGAAGAACGTGGTGGAGAACAGGAACATCGGCACCACGGCGAGCTGGACGAACTCGAACTGGGACGGCGAGCGCAGGAATGTCGCGCACGCCATGCCGATCGCCGCGAACGCGAAGGCGACGAGCAGCGCCACCGGGACCAGCAGCATCGCCCACGGCGAGTCCACCATGCCCATGACACTCATCACACCGAAGAACGCGACCGCGTAGAGACCGCCGCGCAGCACGGCCCAGCCGATCTCGCCCGCCGCGATGTCCAGCGGGCCGACCGGGGTGGCCAGCATGGCGTCGTAGGTCTTGGCGTACCGGAACTTGAAGAACACGCCGAACGTGGAGTCGAACACGGCGCCGTTCATGGCCGAGGCCACGAGCAGCGCGGGCGCCACGAACGCCACGTAGTCGAGCGGCCGCCCACCGGGCCCGGTGACGTCACCGACGAGGGCACCGAATCCGATCTGGAACGCCAGCAGGTAGAACAGCGGCTCCATCACGCCGGAGACGAACACCAGCCAGCCGCGCGAGTAACTGAGCACCGAGCGCTCGATGATCGCGCCGGCCCGGCCCGAGTACAGCCCCGGCGGGAGGATGCGCAGCAGCACGCCACCCGGCCGCCGCGGATCGGTCGTCGTCATCCTCACACCACCAGCCGCCGGTAGAAGTAATGCCGCGCGGCGAGCCCGCCCGCGGTGAAGACGGCCAGCAGGAACACCACGTGCCCCAGCGCGGGCAGCACACCGAGCCCGCCGAGGGTGACCCCGCGGGCGAGCTCGTTGCCGTGCCACAGCGGGGAGATCCAGGCCAGCCAGCGCAGTGCGCCCGGGATCTGGGTGATCGGGAAGAACGTGCCCGAGAACAGCGTCATCGGCATGACCACGAACCGGAACAGCGTGATGAAGCGCGCGCCCTCGTCGTAGGTGGTGGCGGCCAGCGCCATCACCGGCGCCGCGCACGCGACGCCGGTGGCCGTCGCGACGAGCACCACCACGGCGGCGCCCGCGTTGAGCCAGGCGCCGAACGCGAGCGCGACGAGCACGTACACGATCCCGGCCAGCAGCAGCCGCAGCGCGACCCACAGCAGCTGCCCGCCCAGCAGCTGGCCCGCCGTGACGGGGGTCGCGGTGACGGCGAGGTAGTCCTTCTGCCACTTGAACCCGGACAGCACCGGGAAGGTCGACTCGCCCACCGCGCCCTGCGCCGCCGTCGCCGCGAGCAGCGCGGGTGCGACATAGTGCAGATAGGACAGTCCGCCGGTGGCCGCACCCGGCTGCACCTGGGAGCCGAACCCGATGCCCATCGCGACGAGGAACAGCAGCGGCTGCAGCCCAGTGGAGTACAAAGTGGACGTCCAGTACCTGCGGTACCACGTCCAGTGCCCCTCGACCCGCAACCAGGCCGCCCGCCACGAGCCGACGACCCGGCCGGCCGGCGCCGCGCTCGTCATTCGACCAGGCTCCGTCCGGTCAGCCGCAGGAACACGTCCTCGAGGGTGCTGCGGCGCACGAGGCTCGACACCGGGCGCACTCCCCTGGCGTGCGCCCGCTCGAGTGCCGCCTCGCCGGAGCCGGTGTAGAGCAGGATCCGGTCGGGCAGCACCTCGACGCGGTCGGCCAGGTCGTCGACGAGCCCGACGACGGGTTCCTGCTCGCCCGGGGCGAACCGCAGTTCGAGCACCTCGCGGGTGGCGAAGCGCCGGATCAGCTCGGTGGGCGAGCCCTCGGCGGCGATCCGGCCGCCGTCCATGACGACGAGCCGGTCGCACAGCTGCTCGGCCTCGTCCATGTAGTGCGTGGTAACGATGAGCGTGACGCCCTGGGACTTGAGGCGGAACAGCCGGTCCCACACCAGGTGCCGCGCCTGCGGGTCGAGACCCGTGGTCGGCTCGTCGAGCAACAGCAGCTCGGGGTCGTTGACCAGGGACCGCGCGATGGTCAGCCGCCGCTTCATGCCGCCGGACAACGGCTCCACCTCGTCGTCGGCGCGCTCGGTGAGCTGGGCGAACTCCATCAGCTCGGCCGCCCTGCGGCGTACGTGGCTCCGGGAGAGCCCGAAGTAGCGACCGTAGACCTGCAGGTTCTGCCGCACGGTGAGCTCGCTGTCGAGGTTGTCCTGCTGGGGCACCACGCCGAGCCGCGCGCGGATACGCGGTCCCTCACGGTCGGGATCCAGCCCGAGTACGGTCAGCTCACCGTCCGTGCGCGGCGACACCGAGGCGATCATCCGCATCGTCGACGACTTGCCCGCGCCGTTGGGGCCGAGGAAGCCGAACGCCTCCCCGCGCCGCACGTGCACGTCGATTCCCCGGACGGCCTCGAAGTCGCCGAAGCGCTTCACGAGCGCCTTGGCCTCCACCATCGCGCCTTCGCCCACCACATGGCGAACACTGCCATGCCCCACCGACAAAAGGCGAACCAGTTACCTCGCGCCGGCCGTCCCTGACGTGTCCCCAATGTGGCGTTGGTTGCGTCAGGCGTAACCAACGCCACAGTGGGTGCGGTCAACGCCACCGATGCCACATTGGGGAGCTTTCAGCGGATCGCGACGGTCAGGGTGCGGCGCACGCCGTTGACGGTCACCGTCAGCTCGGCGGTGCCCGGCCGGAGCGCGGTCAGCGTGCCGGTTCCCGGGTCGAACGACGCGACGTGGTGCGGGCGCGGGCGGCTGGTGCCGCCCCGGGCCGGTTCGGCGACGTGCGTGTGCCGGCCGCCGGTCCAGTCGGCGCTCACCGGGTAGGCGACCGGCACCTCCCGGCCCGCCTGCGTGACCACCGCCGACACCGGCGCCGACGTCCCCGGCGCCAGCTCGGCGGGTCCGCGCAGCGCGAGCTCGTCCACGTGCGGCCGGGTCTCGACGCGCACCGGCTCTCCCCGGCGGCCTGCGGCGAAGCGCAGCAGGCTCCAGCCGGTGAAGCCGCCGTCCTCCGGCGCGGCGGCCGGTGCCTTGCCCATGTTGCCGTTGACGAGGTAGGGCACACCGTCGCGCCGGGACACGTCGAACGTCCCCGCGTGCGCGGTCACGGCGACCGCGGGCTTGCCGGAGCTCTCCTCGAACTCGGTGAGCCAGCGCGTGACGAGGTCGGCCTCCTTGCGGTCGCCGAGCTGGGAGTTGCCCGTCGGTGCGGGGTCGTCGACCGGGTGGTGCATCGCGAGCAGGACGCCCCGCACGTCCGGGTCGCGCCGGGCGCCGTCGAGCGCGTCGCGCAGCATCCGCACCTGGTCGAAGCCGCCCGCGCGGAGGCTGCCGCGGGAGGAGTCGAGCAGCACGAGCCGGATCCCGCGCACGTCGGCCACCCGGTACGGCTCACCGAACTCGGCGCGGAACTCCGCGAGCCCGGTGCCGCCGTCCGCCTCGTGGTTGCCCGGAACGTAGAACCACGGCACGCGGCCGTCCAGCTCCTCGGTGATGATCCGGCGGGCGAGATCGAAGTCGGGCGCGGTGCCCCGGTCGGTGAGGTCGCCGTTGATCAGCACCAGGTCGGGCCTGGCCGCGACCGCCTCGCGCAGGGTGCGGCGGGCCTGGGCGACGAGCGGACCGTCCGGGTTGTCCGCGGTGAACTGGGCGTCGCTGACGACGGCGACCCGCAGCCCGCCGCGTCCCGCGGTGCCGTCGGTGACCACGGCGGGGTCCTGCTCGGCCGGATCGGCCGGGGGACGCGCGGCCGGGGTGACGGCCGCGGTCAGGTCGTCGAACACCAGCCTGCCCTCGTACTGCCGTCCGGGGACCGTCTCGACCGCGTAGAACCGGCGCAGCCGCTGGCCGTCGGGCAGGCCGCCGGGCAACGTGGCCTCGACGTAGCGCCAGCCGGTCCAGTCCACGTGGCGCGCGAGGTCCAGGATGGACGCCACCCCCGCGGCGTCCCGCAGTTCGGCGCGCAGCCAGGCCCCCTGGCCGTCGCCGAGCACCCACAGGCCGAGCTTCTGGGTGCCGGGCGGCAGCGCGACCGGCTCGCCCGCGTTGACATAGGCGGCGCGGGTGGCGGTGGTGCCGGTGAGCCGGTAGTCGAGCGCGAGTCCCCCGCCGCCCTGACGTCCCTCCGCGGCGGAGAGCGCGGCCCCGACCACGCCCGGGTAGACGCTGGCGTGCCAGCCGGCCGCGCCGTCGAGCGGGTCGAGCACGCGCGGCTCGCTGCCCACCGTCACCGCCAGGTGGGTGGTGAGCCCGGCGACGGTCGCCTCGACCACGGTGGCGCCGGAGCCGGTGACCGCCGTGGCCGTGAAGCCGTCCCCCGCCGGATCGATCCGCACGACGGACGGGTCGTAGTCGAGCTTGACGTCGTCGGGCTCGACCCAGGTGCCGTAGCCGTCCGCGTCGTAGCCGTAGACCTGGAACCGGCCGGTCGCGCCGGTCCCGGACAGCGCGACCTGCTCGGTGCTCGTGCCGAGCCTGCGGGTCGTGCCGAGCACGGTCAGCGTGGTCCGGCCGACCACGCGCCCGGCGGCGGCGTGGACGTCCACCTCGGCGTGCCGGTCGGGATCCCGGCGGTCGGCGTGCGCCGTGAACCGTCCCGCCGTCACGCTGCCGCGGGCGGGGTCGCCGGTGAACCAGCGCGGGCGGGCGTTCACCGCGGCGCCGGTCTCGTCGTGGGCACCCGAGCGCAGCTGCCGGCTCAGCCCGGACAGCACGCGGGTGGCGTCCTCGCTCTCGTGCGCGGGTTCGGGCGCGAGCCCGGTGAGCCGTCCGCTGCCGGGTGCGGTGGCGAAGCCGAGCCCGTTGGGCACGGGACGCTCCCCGCCGTCCGAGGGTGCGTTGCGCACGCTCGCGTCTCGCTCACCCCGTTCCCTGGCGAGCAGCGTGGAGGAGCCGCCGCCGTCGAGGTTGAGCGCGTCGTCCGCACCGAGCGACTTCAGGTGCCGGGCCAGCTCCAGCTCAGTCATGCCGCGGCTGTCGGCCTGCCTGCCGTCGACCGTGACCAGCCACAGCCGCGTGCCGTCGGCGGAGAACCCGACCGCCGTCCTCGGGTGCGCGGTCACGGCGTCGACGGGCTGGATCTCCCCGTCGCGCAGCAGCACCTTGTTGCCGCCGACCGCGACCGCGAGCTTCCCGGCGTCAGTGCGGGGCGCGTACTCGACGGTGACCGGGTCACCGGGGCGCAGCGCGGCGAGGCGGTCGGCGCCCGCGTCCCTGCCGAGCAGCAACGTGCTGCCCGCGGGGACGGGCCCCTCGGCGGGGGCGTCGCCGACCCGGGTCACCGCGCCGTCGCGCAGCTCGACCTCGGTCACGCGCCGGGCGCCGGTCACGGCCGTGGCGCGGGAGGCGCCGCCCCACAGCGGGGTGTAGACACCGATGCCGTCGCCCGGCAGCCGCGCGCCGTTAAGGTTGGTCACCGCGACGCTGGAGCCGTCGGGCAGGGTCAGCGTGGCGTCGAGGAACACCTCGGCGAGCCGGGCGAGCCCGTCCTCGGTGACGGCGGCCGTCAGGTTGTGTCCCGTGGCGGGGGCCGTCCGCAGCTCGCCGTCGGCGATGCCCACGCCGAGCGGAGCCCCGGTGGCGCTGATGTCGAAGAAGTCACCGTTGACGGCGGCGACGGCACCGGCGCGTTCCGCCTGCTCGGACAGCGGGGACCGCGCGGACACGGTGCCGGGGCTGAGGTAGCGGGCCCGCAGCTCCGCGCCGAGGTCGACGGTGAGCGTGTCGCCGCGGATCCAGCCCTGCGGGTCGAACCGGTCGAACTCGGTGAGCGTGAGGCCGGGGGCGACGGGGGACGTCGCGCTGTCCGTGACGATCCCGGCGGGCGCGCCGGACCGCACCGAGTACGTGGCGGGACCCTCGGCGGCCGACGAGGCGGCGGGCGCGCTCTCGACGGGCCGGGGACCGAGCGGCGCGTCGAGTGGATCGGCGGCCGCGGGCACGGCCGGGAGCAGGGCCGCCACGGCCAGGACGGCGCCGATGTGTGATCTTTTCACGAAACACCCCAGAACCTCGTTGATGTCTGGACCATTAGAGCGTGTCCCGGTGGTCGAGCGGAAGGCCCCGCCAGTGAACGGCAGGGGAAACCTCGGCAGCCGCTTGCGGCCGCCCGCATCATCGGGTGCGGGACATCAGCGCAGAAAGGAAGGCAGCCAGTGGCCACGGAAACCGGACTCGCCGCGCGGGGTGTCATCCCGCCCCTCGTCACGCCCCTCGACGAGCACGGGGACGTCGACCGGCGTTCCCTCGAACGTCTCGTGTCGTTCCAGCTGGAAGCGGGGGTGGACGGCGTGTTCGTCGGCGGCTCCACCGGCGAGATCGCGCTGCTCGACGGCGAGCAGCGGCGAGCCGTCGTCGAGGTGGCGGTGGGCACGGTGGCGGGAGCGGTGCCGGTGCTGGCCGGCGCCGTCGCCACCGGGACCCGGCCGGTGATCGAGCACGCGCGGCAGGCCGCGCGGCTCGGCGCGGACGCCGTGGTGGTCACCGGGCCGTTCTACGTCCAGCCGCACCCGGACGAGATCGTCACCCACTTCCAGCGCGTCCGGGACGCCCTCGACGTCCCGGTGGTCGCCTACGACATCCCGAGCGCCGTCGGCACGCGGCTGACCCCGGAGGTGGTCTCCACGCTCGCCGAGGCGCGGCTCGCCGTCGCGGTCAAGGACTCCAGCGGGGACATCGCCGCGTTCCGCGAGATCCTGCGCCGCACCGGTCCCGCCTTCCCCGCGCTCACCGGCTCGGAGCTGTTCGCCGACACGGCCCTCGAACTCGGCGCGGCCGGGGTGGTGCCGGGCCTGGGCAACGTGGACCCGCACGGCTTCGTGCGCCTGCACCGCGCGGTCGCCGACGGGGACGTGCGGGCGGCGCGGGCGGAGCAGGAGCGGCTCGCCCGGCTGTTCACGATCACCACGGTGGCCGACCGCGCCCGGATCGGGGTCACCGCGGGAGCCGTCGGCGCGCTGAAGGCGGCGCTGGCGCTGCGCGGCGTGCTCGACCACCCCGCGGCGAATCCGCCGCTGCTACCGCTGGACGAGAGCGAGACCCGCGCCGTGGCCGACCTGCTGACCGAACAGGGCCTGCTCGGCTCGTGACTGAGGAGCGTGGTTCTCACCACGCCCCTGGCGGAGGCGCCGCGCGCCGCGGCGCCCGCTCACTCACGAGCCGCGGCGGTGTCGAACGGTCCGCGGTCCGGCTGGCACACGGTGCCCTCCGGCGGGAGCTTGCCGTCGAGGAAGTACGCGTCCAGCGCGGCGTCGATGCAGGCGCTCTCGCCGCGGGCACCGTGGCCGAACGACTCCAGCGTGAGCAGCCGGGCGTCGCCGAGCAGACGCGAGGTGCGGACCGCGTCCTCGTACGGGGTGGCCGGGTCGCCGAGGCTGTTGCCGATGACCAGCACCGGTTCCGCGGTCCGGCGGTGCCACGGGCCGGAGTAGGCGTCGCGGTCGTGTCCCGGCCACGTCGCGCACGGCAGCGACAGCCACGTCCACACCGGGCCGAAGCCCCGCGCCTTCCGGTCGGCCTTGCGGGCGTAGTGGCCCCAGACCCAGGGGTTGCCGGGGTTGCGGGAGTCGGCGCAGAACACACTGATGCCCTGCTCGGGGCCCGCGTAGAACTCGTCGGCGTCCTGGTAACCGGGAGTGGGCGCGGCGGGCGGGATCTCGGCCACCGGCGGGCTCGTCACCCGCAGACCGGGATCGGTCGCGACGTACAGCGCCTGCAGGTACTCGGCCAGCACCGGGGCGAGGTCGGCGCTGTAGAGCGCGCCGAGCGTGGTCTGGATCGCCTGCTGGTAGGTGATCTCCATCGGCTCGCCGCCAGGTGGCTGGATGACCGCGGGCTCGCGCTCCAGCCGGTCGAGCAGCGTGTCGTACTTCTCCCGCAGGTCCCGTCCCGGCTCGCGGAACGCGCAGCGCGCGTCCTCGGCGCAGGCGGAAAGGAACGTGCCGAGCGCGCGCTGGGCGCCGTCGAAGCTGCCGAGCCGGTAGGAGAACGGCTGGAAGCGGTCGAGCGGCCGGTAGCCGGTGGTCCACTCGACCGGGTCGAGCACGGCGTCGATCACCAGCGCCCCCGCCCGCTCGGGAAACAGGTTGGCGTAGACGGCGCCGAGGTGGCTGCCGTAGGAGATGCCGTAGTAGGACGTCTTCTCCTCGCCGAGCGCCTGCCGGAGCAGATCCATGTCCCTGGCGACGTTCGCCGTGGACATGTGGTCGAGCAGCGGGCCCGCGTTGCGGTCGCACAGGCGCATGGCCGCGGCCGTGTCGTCGATGACGCGCTTCTGCTCGCGCAGGGTCGTCGGGAACTGGTGGTCGAGCAGCTGGGCCTGCTCCGGTGTCGCGAAGCAGCGCAGTGGCGTGCTCGCGCCGATGCCGCGCGGGTCGAAGCCGACGATGTCGAACTTCTCGTGCAGGCCCGGGGTGAGCTCGGGCGGGAACTGGCCGGATCCGCCTGGCCCGCCCGGGTTGTAGAAGATCGTGCCCTGCTTGCCCGCCTGGTCGGTGGCGGGCAGCCTGCCCAGCGCCAGCGTGATCGCCGGGCCGTGCGGGTCGCGGTAGGACAGCGGCACCTCCGCCTCCGCGCACTCGTAGCCGGGCGGCGAGTCGGCCGGGCACGGCCCCCAGGCCAGCTCGGGCACGGGAGCCCCGTTGGTGCCCAGTGGTGGCGCCGGGGGTTTCGGTGCCGGTGCCGCGGCCGCGTTCGGCTGCCCGGCGGTGACCAGCCCGGCGGCCACGAGCAGTGCGGCGGAAACGGCGAAGAACGTGCGGACGCCACGGTCGCGTCTCATCAGCCAGCCCCCAGATTCACTCGACTGGTCTCGACCATAGTGGCGCGCCGCCTCCGCCACCATGGTCCGTTCGGAGGGCGGGAGCAGTGAATGGCACATTGCGTGCCTTGGGCGCACGCAATGTGCCATTCACTGCCGATCAGCTCACAGGTCGGGGAACCAGAGCTTCAGCTCGCGCTCGGCCGACTCGGCCGAGTCGGAACCGTGCACCAGGTTGAACTGGGTCTCCAGCGCGAAGTCGCCACGGATCGTGCCCGGCGTCGCCTTCTCCACCGGGTCGGTCCCGCCCGCCAGCTGGCGGAACGCCGTGATGGCGCGCGGACCCTCGACCGCCATCGCCACGACCGGTCCCGACGTGATGAACTCCAGCAGCTCGCCGAAGAACGGCTTCTCCTTGTGCTCGGCGTAGTGCTCCTCGGCCACCGAGCGCTCGACGTTGCGCAGGTCCATCGCGGCCAGCGTCAGCCCCTTGCGCTCGATGCGCGAGATGACCTCGCCGACGAGGCCGCGCTTGACGCCATCGGGCTTGACCAGAACCAGCGTGCGCTCACTCACGGGGTGCTACTCCTTCGTTCACGGCGATCGGTGCTGCGCAGCCTAACCGCCGGGTCACCTGCCCTGTGGCCGCAGGGTCGTCGACCAGAGCGCGGCGCCGGTCCCGTCGCGCAGGTACACCCGCAGCTCGCCGCTGTCGCCGTCGATGTCGAGCTCGCCGAAGTGCTGGTAGCCGTCCATCGGAGAGGTGTTCGCCGCGGGCGGCGCGTGCACGAACTCGGCCCTCGGCCCGAACGTCGGGTCCAGCGTGTTCGGCCCGAACGCGCCCGCGTGCAGCGGGCCGGACACGAACTCCCAGAACGGCGCGAAGTCGCCCACCGCGGCCCGGTCCGGCGAGTAGTGGTGCGCGGCGGTGTAGTGCACGTCGGCGGTGAGCCACACGAGGTTGCGCACGCCGCGCCGCGCGACCTGCCGCAGCACCCACGCCAGCTCGGACTCGCGGCCGCCCGGTGCGCCCGGCAGCCCGTTGGCGACGCCCTCGATGTCCGGCCCGTCCGGCACCACCAGGCCCACCGGCAGGTCGGCCTGGATGATCTTCCAGGTGGCGGTGCTGCGGCCGAGCGCGTGCACGAGCCACCGCGCCTGCCGCCACCCCAGCACCGAGCCGGAGCCGGTGCGGTCGGCCGTGTTGGCGTCCTTGTAGGTGCGCATGTCGAGCACGAAGATCTCGGCGTGCCTGCCGTAGCGGAAGCTGCGGTACACGCGGCCGTCCACGGCGGCCTTCGTGTCGATCGGCTGCCACTCGTGGAACGCCTGGAACGCCCGCCGCGCGAGCACGTCCACCCGCTTCTCCGTGTACTGCGGGAGGTCGAGGATCTCGCCGGGGTACCAGTTGTTGACCACCTCGTGGTCGTCCCACTGCACGTAGCTGGGCACGGCGGCGGCGAACGCGCGGACGTTGTCGTCGAGCAGGTTGTAGGCGAACTGCCCCCGGTACTCGTCGAGGGTCTCGGCGACCTTGGCCTTCTCCGGCGTGACGATGTTGCGCCACACCCGCCCGTCGGGCAGCGTCACCGTCTCCGTGAGCGGCCCGTCGGCGTACACCGAGTCGCCGTTGTGCAGGAACAGGTGCGGCTCCCGCCGGGCCATCGCGGCGTAGGCGGTCATGCCGCCGATGTCGGGGTTGATTCCCCAGCCCTGCCCGGCGACGTCGCCCGACCACAGCAGCCGCACGTCCTGCCTGCCCGTCGGCGCCGTGCGGAACCGGCCGGTCAGCGGCTCGCTCGCCGCGCGCCCGTCGAGCGCCTCGGCGGTGACGCGGTAGTGCAGCTCGGTGCCGGGCGGCAGTCCGGGCAGGCGGACCTTGCCGGTGCCGCCGGTGTCCGGGGTCAGCAGCGGGCCGCGCACGCGGCGGGCACGGCGGAAGGACGGATCGCGGGAGATCTCCACCAGCATCCGGGAGGGCCGGTCGGCGCGGGTCCACACGACGGCCGAGTGCCCGCTCACGTCGCCCGACTGCACACCGTGGGTGAGCACGGGACGGTCGCGGCGGACGAGTGCGGGGGCGGGGACGGCGCCGAGCGCTCCGGTGGCGAGCACCCCGGAGCCGAGGAGGCCCGCGCGCAGTGCGGCACGGCGGGAGAAACCAGTCGGTTCGGTCATGCCGCCACTTGTATCCCGCGGCGACGGCCACCCGGCGAACGCCGACTTGCGCGGCGGTGAAGTTACGGGGTGTGCTCCTGCTGTCCGGGCAGCGTGCCCTCGGCCATCCGGATCGCCACCTTCCGGCGCAACCACATCAGCCAGAGCCACACAGCGAGGAAGAGCAGCCCGACCACGCCCACGGACGGCAGCCAGAACAGGAAGGCGATCAGCGCCGCGTGCAGCGCGTACACCACCCCCATCGCCCACGGCCTGCGCAGCAGCCCGCAGCACCCCACCAGGGCCACCGCGATCCCCATGACGAGCCAGCCCTGCAGGCTGGTGATGCCGTCGCCGAGCTGCGCCACCACCGGCAGGGCGAGCGCCACCACGATCGCCTCGATGACGAGCGTGCCGGCCTGGACGCCCCGGAACGAGGTGAGCGGGTCCTTCCGCCGCGGGGCGGACGTGCCGGTGCCGGGTTTGTCGTTGCTCACACCGGCTCCTTGCCCAGCAGCGTACGGGCATCGCCGACGGTGACCACCGAGCCGGTGACCAGGACCCCGCCCCCGGACAGCGGCTCCTCGGGGTCGTCGGTGCGCTCCACGAGCGCCACCGCGGACTCGATCGCGGCGTCGAGCGTGGGCTCCACGAAGACCCGCTCCTCGCCGAAGACCGGCCGTGCCAGCTCGGCCAGCTCGGCCGGGGGCATCGAGCGCTCGGAACTGTTGCGGGTGACGACGATCTCCGACACCACGGGCTCGAGCGCCTCCAGGATGCCGGTGACGTCCTTGTCCCGCATCACGCCGACCACGGCGGCGAGCCTGCGGAACGCGAACTCCTCGGAGATGGTCGCGGCGAGCGCGGCCGCGCCGTGCGGGTTGTGCGCGGAGTCGAGCAGCACGGTGGGTGCCGCACGGGCGGGCTCCAGCCTGCCCGGATTGACCACGCCGGCGAAGGCCTCCCGCACCACGTCGGCGACCAGCTGCTTGTCCTTGCCCGCGCCGAAGAACGCCTCGACGGCGGCGAGGGCGACCGCGGCGTTGGCCGCCTGGTGCGCGCCGTGCAGCGGCAGGAAGATCTCGTCGTAGACACCGCCGAGGCCCTGCAGGGTGAGCAGCTGACCGCCGACCGCGATCTCGCGGCGCAGCACCGAGAACTCGCTGCCCGCACGCGCCACGGTGGCGTCGACCTCCACCGCGCGCTCCAGCAGTACGCGCTCGACGTCGGGCTGCTGCTCGGCGAGGACGGCCACGCTGCCCGGCTTGATGATCCCGGCCTTCTCGGCCGCGATACCGCGCGGGTCGCTGCCGAGGTACTCGACGTGGTCGATGCCGATCGGGGTGATCACGGCGACCTGGCCGTCGGCGGCGTTGGTGGCGTCCCACCGGCCGCCGAGGCCGGTCTCCAGGACGGCCGCCTCGACGGGCGCGTCCGCGAACGCGGCGAACGCCATGCCGGTGAGCACCTCGAACTTGCTCATGGCGGGCTCACCCGCACCGGCGGCACTGTCCACCATGGACACGAAAGGGGCGACGTCGCGGAAGGTGTCGACGTACTTCTCCGCCGAGATCGGGCCGCCGTCGATGCTGATCCGCTCGGTGACCAGCTGCAGGTGCGGGCTGGTGTACCGGCCGACGCGCAACCCCAGCCTGGTGAGCAGCGAATCGATCATCCGGGCGGTGGAGCTCTTCCCGTTGGTGCCCGCGAGGTGCACGATCGGGTAGGCCAGCTGCGGGTCGCCGAGCAGCTTGAGCAGCGCGGTGATCCGGGTGAGCGAGGGCTCGATCTTCGTCTCCGGCCAGCGCTCGTTCAGCTCGGCCTCGACCACGCGCAGCTCGTAGCGGGCGCGCTCCTCGATCGCGGCCTCGTCGACCTGCTCCCCCGCGTCCTCCTCGGGGTCGTCCGGCAACGGGCCCGCGATGAAGTTCTCCCCGGCCGAGAGCTCCGGCGGGAACTCCTGCTCGTCGGACGGCTCACCTCGCGGCACACGCACTCCCAACTCGTCTGACCTGCTCACCACCGAGTCTACGGAGGCCTCCGGCGGCTCCGCCGTGCGCCCTTTCCACACCGGCGGAACCACACCGGACGGCGATCCGTCGCAGTAAGAAGATCACCGGACGACCACCGTCGACGCGAGGGCCGCGCATGTTCACCTTCGACCACGACCGTGCCCGCAAGATCATCGACGCCCTGGAGACGCTCGGCGAGAACGCCCAGGCGGGCAGCAACTACCTCTCCGGGTACACCGACATCTCCTTCCTGGACCAGGGCGTGATCAACCTCCTCTCCGGCGCCCACGCCGACCTCACCACCACGGTCACCGACCAGATGGACCACCTGTTCGAGTACTTCCAGAGCACGCTGTCGTACAACCTGATCGACACGTTCCGCCTCTACCGCGACGAGGAGGCGGAGAACCGGGACAAGCTCCGCGCGCTGGAGGAGTACTTCACCGCCGAGGACAACATGATGGACGACCGGAGGGACGGCGTGTCCGGGGATCCGGCCGCCGGCACCGACGCCGATCCGTTCCGGGCACGCGAGGACCCGACGAGCCACTTCACCGAGGTCCAGCTCAGCGGTTCGGACATTCCGAGGGACGCCGAGACGCCGATGGGCGTGCTCGACATCTTCAGCATCACCTTCTTCGTGCAGACGGTGTGCCACTTCGTCGGCTGGTATCCGCTCGAAGCCGTCGGCAAGAGGATCGCCGGGGACTGGACCGCGTTCGCGAAGTGCGCGAAGGCCTACCGCAACCTGGCCGACGGCGTCGATGCCATCGCGCGCAACCTGCGCGACCACGTCGACCAGTTGGAGCAGGCGTGGACGGGCAACGCCTACGCCGCCTGCAACGTCGCCGTGTACGCGGCGGCCAACGACATCCAGACCGGCACGGCCGAGCCGTTGCGCAAAATCGCCGACCAGTACGAAGCCGCGGTCGATGCCGCGTACCAGACCTTCCGGGACCTCGAACCGATCATCCGGGCCATCATCGACGCCGCGACGGGGATCGGGTTGATCAGGACACTTGGCAAGGGCTTCAAGGAGGGGTTCGAGCTGCTGACCAAACACACCAACGACGCGGTCGAACGGATCTCCGAGTTCCAGGCGACGATCTCGGCGCTCAGTTCCGACCTGGCGAGCCTCGCCAGCGAGTTCACGAAGCTGGAGAAGGTCGGCGCCGTTCCCCCCATCCTCGACCAGTACGACAAGGCGTGAAGGACGCGCGATGGACTTCCACCAGCCCAGGAGCGAGAGCCGGATACTGCGCGACATGGCGGCCGAACTGAAGACCGCCGACCGGGCGGAGCTGAGGGAGATCGGCACCGCGGTGGAGAGCGGCGCACTGGCCTTCGCCGACGTCAACGCCAGCTCCGGCTATCGCGAGTTCCTCGCCGAATGCGCGGACCAGCTCAGCGCGATGACGGAGGAGGAGTTCTTCGCGAGCGAGAACCAGGACGAGGAATCCGGCCCGGCGCGGGCGGCGGCCACCGCCGACCAGGACCGCGAGGAGCCGGGCGAGCCGGAGTCCTACCTGCTTCCGGCACACCCCCCTCGCCGGGACACGCACCGCTGGTGAGCGGTGACCGCGGCGCTCACCACGAGCACCACGGTCACCACGCACCAGCGGGTCAGCCGCCGCCGTGGCCGTGCGGCTCGCCGAGGAACACGTGGACGTGCCCCAGCCCGGCCTCGATACCGGCGACGTCGAGCTGGTTGGCCGCGACCGACCACGCGGCCAGCGCGTCCCGGCGGAGGTCGTCCGCCAGCGCCCGCAACCGCTCGCGCAGCGCCCCCCGCGCGTCGAGCGCGGCGGCGTAGGCCTCGACGGCCCTGCCGACGGTGGCGACCGCGCCCGCCAGGCCGGAGCGCGCCAGGTTCACCGCCGTACCGCCCGAGGGCCGCTCCCGCAGCGGAGCCGCGGCGGCCTCGACCGACCGCCGCCACTCCGCCACGTCCCCGGCCGAAGCCACGCCGTCCGCGCCGTCCGGGTGCTCGCCGAGCGCCCGTTCGAGCCCGTCCAGCACCGGCACGACGGCGTCCCGGGCCTGCTCGGCCGTGCCGACCAGCTCTCGCGTGAGCCCGGCGTCGCGCTGCCGGTCCCGATCGGCGAGTTCCGCCGCCCGGTCCGCCACGGGGTCTCCCCCGCCCAGCACACCGGGCAGCACCACGACGGCGAGCGCACCGAGCAGCACCACCCCAGCGAGCGCGAGCAGGGTGTGGAGCCGGTGCCGCGACGGGGTCTCCCGCCGCGGCACCGGCCGGTGCGGGGAGCGGCCCGGCACCCGCCCCCGCGTCTTCGCCGGTCCCATCAGCCGCGCCACCGCTGGATCAGCGCCTCGGCATCCCGGACCAGCACTGCCTTCACCTCCTGGTCGGTCACGGTGCGTTCGGCCGCCGACGCGAACACGCGCATCGCCGCGATCGCGCCCCGGTCCGCCCCCGCCGTGTGCGCCCGCTCCGCCGCGAACAGCGACGCGCGCAACGCGACGGCGCCGGGCCGCGAGATGCGGCCCTCGTCGGTGAACCGCTCGACGAGGGCCCGCAGGTCCGCCACCGAGGTCGTCACCGTGAACGCGACCGTGCGTTCCACGGTGTTGCCCGCGGCGTCGGCGGCCGTGACCACCAGCTCGTGCGTACCGAGGTCGAGCGTGTGCAGCGGCACCTCGGTCCCGCCCTCGACGGGTTGCCCGTCGAGGGTCGCCGTGGCCTCGCCCGCCCCGGACGTCGCGTCGGCGACCGTCCAGCCCGGGGTCACCGCGCCCGAGTCGCCGTACTCCGCGTCCGGCTCCACGCCGGTGACGATGAGCGCCGGCGCGGTGCCGTCGAGCCGGAGGGTGCGGGACCCGGCCTGCTCGGCGTTGCCCGCCGCGTCGGTGGAGCGGAACTCCACGACGTGCGCACCGTCGCCGCCGACCTCGAACGGGGCGGTGTAGGGCTGCCACGCGCCGCCGTCCAGCCGGTACTCGGTGGCGGCGACGCCGGACCCGGCACCGTCGTCGGCGGACAGCGTGACCACGGGGGTGGTGCGGTACCAGCCACCGGCCCCGTCCGGCTCGGCGGGCGTCACTTCCGCCGACGTCACCGGGGGCTCCTCGTCGGCGGTCGCCGCGGTGAGGCGGAACCAGTCGAAGGCGACCGTCACCGGCCCCTCCGTCTGCTGCGGGCCCACGGCCATCAGGCCCACCGCCGGATCGGGCACCGCGTTGGTCACCGGCTGCCCGACCGAGGTCCACTGCTCACCGTCGGCGCTGACCCAGCCCTCGTAGCTGTCCCCGGTCCTGGTCAGCCGCAGGTACCACCAGCCGCTCTCGGTGTCGCCGAGCGCGATCGAGCGGTTGCCGCCGTTGCCGAACTGCCCGTCGTTCTCCGAGACCAGCTCGGCCCGCAGGCTCGGCGCCGAGCCCGGCTCGTTGACGGCCACCACGTCGAACTTGACGTAGTCGTCGTCGTTGCCGTGCACCATGAACCCGGCCAGCTGGTACCGCTCGACCAGCGGTGCCCGCAGCCGGGTCTCGACGGTCCAGTCGCCCTCCGGCGCGTCCTGCAGGACGAAGTTGGGCGCGGGACCGTTGTCGCCGCCGTTGATGTCGGCGTTCACGGTGTCGATCCGCAACTCGCCCTCCTCGACGCGCAGCGTGGCGAGGTCGGGCCGCACGACGGCGTTCCACCGGCAGCCGTCGAGCCGGTCACCGTCGAACTCGTCGTCCGGGTCGACCGGCCCGCCCTGCGCGGCGGAGATCCGGAAGTAGTCGAACGACGCGTCGATCACCGGGGCGGGGGTGTCGCCCTTGAGCGCGTACGGCCCGATCCGGCCGTCCGCCACCCCCGCGACGGGGAACGCGTCACCGTAGGCGGTCCAGGTGACCCCGTCGGCGGAGGTGTAGGCGGTCAGCGACGTGCCGTCACTCTCCATCCTCAGGTGGAAGCTGGTGCCGTCGGTGGCGAGCGCCCCCTTCCGGATGGTGCGCTGCCCGCCGCTCTCCCGGACGAACTCCAGCTCGCGAGCCGACCCGTTGGACTGCACGTTGACCCGGGCGTAGTTGTCGTCGTCGGCCCACAGCAGGATGCCGCCCTGCTGCCACTGCTGGGTGGCGTCGATCGTCACCAGCGTGGTCGCCGACCAGGTCCCGGACGGCGCCTGCTGGCCGACGAACGAGATCGGCCCCGACGCCGACCCGTTGATGTCACCCGCCGCCGTGGGCAGGACGAGGTGGCCGTCGGAGACCGCGTACTCGGAGCCCTCCGGCCGGACCATGGTCCACCGGCCGGTGTCCAGGGCCTCGCCCGTGAACTCGTCGGAGCCCTCGGTGCGGCATTCGATCGGCGGGGACACCTTCGGCGTCACCACGATCGGCACCGTGACCCGCTTGTGCCGCCCCGTGCTGTCGGTGACGGTGACCGCGGCCTCGTACTCGCCCGCGGCGGTGTAGGTGTGACTCGCCTCGGCCCCGGTGGCGGTCGCGCCGTCGCCGAACTCCCACGCGAAGGTCAGCGGCTCGTCGCCCTCGGGGTCGATGGCCGTGGCCGAGAAGTCGACGGGCAGCGGAGCGTTCCCGGTGGTCGGGCTCGCCTCGACCGCCACGTACGGCGCCGCGTTGACCGCCACCCCGGTGCCGAGGAAGGTCAGCGAGTCGAGGTCGTACGGCCCGGGCACGGCCGACCGGAACACGGCGAACAGCTCCGTCGTGCCGCCGGGGTCGGTGACGTCGACCGGGGGCAGCGTGACGTAGTCGTTCCAGCCACCGGTGTCGGGCACGTCCACCGTGGCCACCAGCGCGCCGTCGGGCGCACCGGCCCGCAGCTCCAGCGAGCCGCCGCCACCCGCCGACGACACGCGCAGGGCGACCTGGTCGATGCCGGTGAGGTTCACCGGCGAGAACGCGATCCAGTCGCCGTCGTCGATGTCGCCGATCCGGCCGCCCGCCTCGGCCCCGCCCTGGGACACGACGCGGATGCCGGACGAGCGGGTGAAGTACTCGGCCTGCTTGTGCTTGGGCTGCAGGACCGCGATGTCCCTGCCGACCAGCGGGGGCAGGCCCTCGGCTCCGCCGTCGGTGTAGCTGGCGTCGACCGAGTAGAAGATGTTCGCGTCGGCGTGCCCTTCGTCCACGATGGTCTCGAAGGTGCCCTCGCACGCGTTGACCGGGTCGAGCGGGTGGGCGTGCGCGTCGTGCCCGAGCGCGGGCTGCAGCACCACCCGGGAACAGTCGACCGCGCCGTCCTCGGGATCGGTGACGTCGACGTCGAACGCGATCTCGTCGCCGAAGTCGAAGAAGCCACCGTCCGGCGGGGCCGTCAGCTCCACCGTGGGCGCGGTGTTGCCCACGGTCACGGTGAGGTTGGTGGTGCCGGTCTTCCCGGTCGTGTCGGTCACCTGCAGCTGCACGTTGTAGGTGCCGTTGGCCGTGAAGGTGTGCACCGGCGCGGCCTCGGCGGACGTGCCGCCGTCACCGAAGGTCCACGCGTAGCTGAGCTCGGTGCCCTCCGGGTCGTGGGAGCCCTCGCTGGAGAAGGTCACCTCCAGTGGCGCGACGCCGGACGATGGCGTGGCACTGGCCTGTGCCACCGGCCTGCGGTTGCCCTGCGTGTAGTCGATGCGGTACAGCCCCGAGTCGGGGTTGTCCCTGCCGTAGCCGCCGCCCCACTCCAGCAGGTACATCGAGCCGTCCGGGCCGAACCGCATGTCCATCGGGGCGAGCGTGTCGACGCTGTCCAGCCACGGGTCGATGGTGTGCACCGAACCCTGCTCGTCCAGGTGGAACGAGAAGATCCGGTTGCGCGCCCACTCGTAGAAGAACGGCTTGCCGTCGTAGTAGGCGGGGAACTTGGTCTCCGACTCCAGGTCGGCGTCGTACCGGTAGACGGGGCCCGCCATCGGCGCCGCGCCGCCGGTGCCCATGATCGGGAACTCGGCGGACTCACCGTAGCCGTACCAGACCTCGGCCTGCTGCGCGGGCGGCAGCTCGGCGCGGCCGGTGTTGTTCGGCGAGTCGTTGACCAGGTTGGCGCAGTCGAACTTCTCGCCCGAGGTCTGCGTCGCGAAGTCGTAGTCGTTGTACGGGATGTTGTTCGCGACGCAGTACGGCCAGCCGTAGAAGCCCGGCGCGCGGATGACGTTCCACTCCACCTTGCCGTCCGGGCCGCGGTCCGGGTTGGCCGAGCGGGCGTCCGGACCGTAGTCGGCGACGTAGATCGTCCCGTCGGTGTCCACGGTGAACCGGAACGGGTTGCGGAAGCCCATCGCGTAGATCTCCGGGCGGGTCAGCTCCGTCCCCGGCGCGAACATGTTGCCCTCGGGGATCGTGTAGCTCCCGTCCGCCTCGGGGTGGATCCGCAGGATCTTGCCCCGCAGGTCGTTGGTGTTGGCCGAGGTGCCCTGCGCGTCGAACAGCGACCGGCCGGGCCGCTCGTCGATCGGGGCGTACCCGCCGGAGGAGAACGGGTTGGTGTCGTCCCCGACGCCGATGTAGAGGTTCCCACCCGGCCCGAACGTGAGATAGCCGCCGGTGTGGCCGGGTTCCTCCAGCCGCGACGCGGGGATCTCCAGCAGGACCACCTCGGAGTCGCGGGCGATCGCGTCACCCTCCACGGTGAACCGGGACACCCGGTTGACCTGCTCGGTGCCGGGCGGCGAGTAGTAGAGGTAGAGCCAGCCGTTGTCGGCGAAGCCGGGATCGACGGTGATGCCGACGATGCCGTCCTCCCCCCCGGAGTACACCGGCATGTCCAGGGCCGTGGACACCGCCTGGGTCTCCGGGTCGAACACCTTCACCTGGCCGAGGATCTCGGTGTAGAACACGCGGCCGTCCGGGGCGACGGTGAGCGCGGTCGGCGCCTGCGTGTTGCTGTCCAGGGCGACCTTCTCGAAGGCGTCGTCCACTGTGGCCGAGCAGTCGGCCTCCACCGCGCCCGCGGCCGTGCGCACGCCGCCGAGCACGTGCTGCACGAACAGTTCCTCGCTGTAGGCCGCCGTCGGGTGGCCCATCGCGGTGGCCCACACGCGGGCCTGGCCGACGTCGCGGCACCAGGAGATCGGGTGATCCGCACCCATCGCGTCGGGGCCGGGGTTGTACGTCGACTCGTCGGCGTTGACCAGCACGTGCACGTCGCCGCGCATGCTGCGGTCGAAGTTGTACCACTCCTCGGACCGTTCCCAGCGGGCGGGCAGCCCGGCGGTCGAGGGGTGCTGGTGGTCGGTCACCTGCGCGGTGCCCGGCAGCACGCCGGGCGAGTGCGACGGCATGTGCGCACCGGCGTTGACCAGCTCGTCCCACCACGGGAACTCGTTCTCGATCCCCATGTCCGTGGCGTTGTGGATGGCCGCGATGCCGCCGCCGTTGTCCACATAGGTCTGGATGGCCTGGCGTTGCGCGTCGTTCTCCCACACCATGCCCGAGGTCTGGAACATGATGACGACGTCGTACTGGGCGAGGGTGGCGTCGTCGAAGACGCCCGAGTCCTCGGTGTGGTCGAGGGTGAAGTGGTGGTCGGCGGCGAGCTGCTCGAACATCGCGACACCGGCCGGGATGGAGTCGTGCCGGTATCCGGCGGTCTTGGTGAACAGCAGTGCGGCGAACTCGGGGTCCTGCTCGTGCCCGGGGTGCGCCTGCGCGGCGGCCGGGACGAGCCCGATCGCCGTGAGCGCACCGATCAGCACGGCGCCGACCCGCGGCAGGAATCTCTTTCTTCTGCTCATGGTTCCTCACGTCTTGGGGACACGGGAAGAGGTCACTGCGGCGTGCCGGCGCCGGCTCGACGGATCAGGAGTGCGCCATCACCTCCCTGAGGAACGCCAGCCCGTCCGCGGCGAGGGCGTCCTGGCTCTCGGCCAGCGGCCGCCAGATCGAGGCGGCCGTGGCGATGCTGTTGTTGTGCGCGGTGAACGACTCGATGCACAGCGGCCCGCCGTACCCGGCGTCGCGGAGGGCGGCCAGCAGGGCCGGCCAGTCGAGATGGTCGCGCCCCGGTGTGCCGCGGTCGTTGGCGCACACCTGCACGTGCGCGATCCGCCCGCCCGCCGACCGGATCGCCGCGGGGATGTCGGTCTCCTCGATGTTCTGGTGGTAGACGTCCAGCGCCACCCCGCAGGAGGGCAGCCCGTCGAGCGCCTCCAGGGTCTGCCCGACCGTGTTGAGCAGGCTCGTCTCGTACCGGTTGAGCGGCTCGACGCCGAGCACCACACCCGCCTGCCGTGCGTGCTCCAGCACGGGGGCGAGGTTGTCCCGCAGCTCGCGCACGCACGCGGCCCGCTCGGTGGCCGTCATGCGCCACGTGCGGCCCACCGACGCGTAGGCGGGACCGCACAGCGCGGGCGAGCCCACGCGTGCGGCCACGTCCAGGCAACGGCGGAGGTAGTCCTGTGTGGACGCGACGGTGGCGGTGTCGGCCCGCACGAGCTCCCTGCCCGGTGGCATCACCAGCACCACGGACGCGGCCAGGCCGAGATCGGCCAGCAGCGCCGCGGCCGCGCCGGGGTCCCAGTCACCGAGGTTCTCCACCGGGAGCTCGAGCACGTCGAACCCCTGTTTCGCCACGGAGGGCGCCAGCTCGGCGAGCGCGGCGTCGTCCAGTGGCGAGGTCCACACCCAGGTGTTCACGCCGACCGCGTGCATCGTCACCGCCAGCGCTGCGGGAAGCCGGGCATGTCCTGGCAGCCGCAGAGGCCGTAGTGCAGCGGCGGCATGCCCTCGGTCAGGTACCGGTCGAGGTTGCCGGAGTCGACCACCGGCTGCGGCAGGATCCACTCCTTCGGCACCTCTTCCCCGTTCAGGATCTTCAGCGCCGCGATCACCGGGGTCCGCCACTGGTACGTCGGGTACGTCGGCGCCAGCGCGGTCAGGCCCTCGTCCTTCCACTTCCGCAGGAACTGCTGCTGGTCCTCGCCGGAGATCGCGGGCGGCTCCATGCCGGCGTCCTCGAACGCCTCCAGCACGGCGACCGCGGCGGTGCCGTCGTCCATCCAGATGCCGTCGATCCGGCCCTCCCGCTGCAGGTAGTCCGACACGATGCTCTTGGCGGTGGCGCTGTCGTTCTCGGTGAACTCCGCGCCCACCACCTCGACGCCGTTGTCGGCGAAGATCCGCTCCGCCGCGGCCCAGCGGTGCTCCAGCACGTCCACGCCGGGCAGCACCCGCAGGGCGAGCACCTTGCCGTCCGAGCCGACCTCCCCGGACAGGAACTCGGCGGCCGTGGCGCCGAACGCGTAGCCGCCGATCGGGTGGATGAACGTCACCGGGCAGTCGGTGTTGACCCCGCGGTCGAACACGATCACGGGGGTGCCGCTGTCACAGGCGGCCTCGACCGCGGGGGTGAGGGTGGCGGTGGTGTTGGGCGAGACGATCAGCGCGTCGCAGTCGCGGGACAGCAGCGCGGAGATGTCGCTGATCTGCTTGTCGTCCTTGGCCTCCGCGTCGAGGACCGTGAACTCGGCGATCTCGTCGTGCAGGTCCACCTCGGCCTGCATGGTCTTCCAGCCGACCTGCCGCCACGGGTTGTCCACCGAGGCGTTGGAGAAGCACACGTGGTGCGGGCCGTCCTTGGCGTACTGCGCGGTGTCCACCATCTCCGGTTCGAGCGCCTGCTCCCACGGCTTGCCTTCGGGGCCCTGCGGGGTGGCGTCGCGCAGGGCGAGCTGCCGCTCGTACTCGGCCTGGTCGAAGAACTCGTCCTGCTGCGCCGGTGACTGCTCCGGGGCCGAAGACGGTCCCTGCGCGGGCGGCAGGTCGCTCGAACAGGCCGCCAGTGCGAGCGCGGCCGCGGCGAGCGCGGTCAGCCATGCTTTTCTCATGATGTGCCTTTCCTCGTCCGGAACACCGACCGGCCGCTCGCGGCGTAGGCCACGGCGGCGATGATGATCACTCCCTGCACGGCGGACTCCAGGCCACCGGAGATGCCGAGCAGGTTCAGCAGGGAGAACAGCGCTTCGAGGGTGAGCGCGCCGGCCATCGCGGCGACCACGGAGCCACGGCCGCCGCCGAGCACCACGCCGCCGAGCACGACCGCCGTGATGACCCGGAACTCCAGCCCGTCGCCGACCTGGGCCGACACGCCCGCGAACCCGCCGAGCAGGATGGCCGCGACCGCGGCGGACAGGCCGGAGAGCACGAAGGCGAGCGTGCGCAGGCGCTCGACGTGCCCGCCACCGAGCCGGACCGCCGTCTCGTTGTCGCCGATCGCGACGAGCATGCGGCCCGTGCCGCCGCGCATGAACAGCACGGCGGCGGCCACCAGCGCGGCGAGCAGCAACACCGACCACGGCACCTGGCCGAGCAGGGGCACGTCGAAGCCCTCCCGGCCGATCGTGCGGAACGCCTCGGACAGCGCGCCGCGCGGCGAGCCGCCGGTCCACAGGAACACCGCGCCGTCCAGCACCAGCAGCATGCCCAGGGTGACGATGAACGAGGGCACCAGCAGCCGCGTGGTGATGAGCCCGTTGACGAGCCCGACCAGGGCGCCGAAGCCCAGCACGAACGGGATCACCCAGAGGGTCGCCGCCTCGTCGCCGTCGATCAGCCGCGCCGCGATCACCACCTCGGCGGTCACGAGCGAGCCGACGGAGAGATCGAAGCCGCCGCTGACGATCACGAAGTACTGCCCGATGGCGAGGATCATCAGCGGGGCCGCCCGCTTGAGCAGGGCGAGGTAGCCGGCAGGCTCGCTGTAGGCGGGTCCGGCGAAGGCGAGGGCCACGAGCAGGACCGCCAGCACGGCGAGCACGGGCGCGGTGCCGTCGGCGAGCCGGGGCAGCCGGGACGGGCGGGAGGCCGGGTCGGTGGTGGTCATCGGCGCATCCTCCGGCGGGCGTACAGGGCGACGGCGACGATCAGCACGACGCCGCGGACGACGTCCTTGAAGAACGGGGTCACGCCGAGCTCGTCGAAGGTCGTGTCCAATGTGGCCAGGATGAGGACGCCGCCGATGGTTCCGGCCACGCCGCCCCTGCCGCCCGCGAGCAGCGTGCCGCCGAGCACGACCGCGGCGATGGACTCCAGGTCGTAGCCCGCGTCGGTGCCCACCCACGGCGCGCCCGAGCCGAGCCTGCTGGCGAGGAACAGCCCGGCCAGTCCCGCGGCCACCGAGCACAGCACGTGGGCGGTGATCACGACCCGGTCGGTGCGGATGCCGGAGAACCGTGCCACCTCCTCGTCGCCGCCGACCGCGTAGAGGTGGTAGCCGGGCCTGGTCCGGGCCAGGAACCACCAAGCGAGCCCGGCCAGCGCCAGCATCAGCAGCGCCGAGACCGGGACCGGCCCGATCCGGTCGTAGCCCAGGTGCTGGAACACCCTGGGCACCTGGCCGGAGGGCCCGGTGTAGCCGTTCTCCAGGTAGCCGCGGATGATCAGCGCGGTGCCCAGCGTCGCGATGAACGCGTTCACCTTCAGCTTGGCGACCACGAGCCCGTTCAGCAGGCCCACCCCCGCGGCGCAGGCGAGGGTCAGCAGCACGGCGGGCAGGATCATGCCCGGATCGCCTGCCATCGTCTCGGCGCCGATGAGCGAGCACAGCCCGATCAGGTAGGCCACCGACAGGTCGAGCTTGCCGGTGAGGATCACCATGGTCTGCCCGATCGCCACCAGGCCGAGCGCCGTGCTGCGGGTGAGGATGTTGAGGATGCCACCCTGGTCGAGCAGCACGCCGCCGCGCATCGCGACGAGCACGCTGCCCAGCACCAGCAGGAGCACGAGCGCGCCGTAGACGGCCGCGACGGGGTTGCCCAGGCGGGTCCACTGCGGACGGACGCCGGGCTCGACGGCCACGCTCATGCCGCCCCGCCTTCCGCCCGGCGCGACGCTCCCCAATGTGGCATTGGTGGCGTTGACCGCACCGAATGCGGCGTTGGTTGCATCGAACGCACCGAATGCCACATTGGGGGCACCCCGGCGATCGGCTCCGCCCCGGCGATGGGCCCCGTCCCGGTCATGCGGCCTCCAGCGCGTGTCCCGTGGCCAGCGCCATCACGGCCTCCTCGCTCGGCCCCGCGGGCAGCTCCCCGGCGATCCGGCCGTCGTACATCACCAGCACCCGGTCGCTCATGCCGATCAGCTCGGGCAGCTCCGAGGAGATGAGCAGGATCGCCACGCCCTGTCCGGCCAGCCCGCGCAGCAGGTCGTAGACCGCCTTCTTCGCGCCCACGTCGATGCCGCGCGTCGGCTCGTCCACCACGAGCACCTTCGGCTCGACGGCGAGCCACTTGGCGAGCACCACCTTCTGCTGGTTGCCGCCCGAGAGCAGCCGCACCTCCTGGTCGGGCCCCCTGGCCACGAGCGTCACCGAGCGCAGCAGCTCACCGAGGTCGAGCCTGCGCAGCCCGCGCCCCCGGCCGAACGCGGCGCGGCGGACCAGCAGGGCGTTGTCGCGCACCGACTGGCGCAGGGCGAGGCCCTCGCCCTTGCGGTCCTCCGTGACGTAGGCGACGCCGCGCCGCACCGCCGCCCGCGGCGAGCGGATCCGCGCCGGCGTCCCGTCCAGCTCGACGGTGCCCTCGGTGAACGGCTCGGCCCCGCAGACGGCCCTGGCGACCGCGGACCGGCCCGCGCCCTGCAGCCCGGCGAGGCCGACGATCTCGCCTGCCCGCAGCCGCAGGTCGATGCCGTGCACCCGGGCGTTGCCCCCGCCCCGCACCGCGAGCCGTACGTCGCCGAGATCGGCGGGCCGCGCCCGGTCGGGGAAGTAGGCGTCGAGCGGCCTGCCCACCATGTGCCGGACCAGCTGGTCCGAGGTGAGCTCGCGGGTCGGCCGGACCGTCACCAGCTCACCGTCCTTCAGCACGGTGATGCGCTGGCTGAGGTCGAACACCTCGCGCAGCCGGTGCGAGACGTAGAGGATCGCGATGTTCCGCTCGCGGAGCCTGCGCACCAGGTCGTACAGCAGCTCGACCTCGTGGTCGGCGAGTGCCGCGGTCGGCTCGTCCATGGCGAGCACGCGGGCGTCGGTGGCCAGCGCCTTGACGATCTCCACGACCTGCTGCTGCGCCACCGGCAGCCTGCGCACCTGCGTGCGTGGCGAGATCCCGCGCTCCCCCAGCCAGTCCAGCAGGCGCTCGGTCTCGGCCTCCATCCGCCTGCGATCGACGCGTCCCCACCGGACGGGCTCGCGGCCGAGGTGGACGTTCTCCGCGACGCTGCGGTCGCCGAGGAGGTTGAACTCCTGGTGGACGATGGAGATCCCCGCCGACTGCGCCTCCCGGGGCGAGGCGAACGTCCGCCGGACGCCGTCCACCTCGATGGTGCCCTCGTCCGGCTGGTGCACCCCGGCCAGCACCTTCATCAACGTGGACTTGCCTGCCCCGTTCTCGCCGACCAGCGCGTGCACCTCGCCGGCGTGCAGGTCGAGATCGACGTCCCGCAGCACCTGGTTGCCGAGAAAGCGCTTACCAATCCCGCAAAGCCGAACGACCGGAGACTCCACGGTGAGGCCAGTCACACTCATGCGGGGGACCTTACAAGACCTTCTGTGCAAGTCAAACAAAAGTTTGATTTCGGGCAGCGCAAACACGTTCGGACGCGGCCGAACGGGTGAGCACCCGAACGGCGGCACCCCTCGACGCCCGGAGCCGCTACAACCAGAGGGAACGATCACCGCCGGATCGGGGGCTCCCATGCGTCCCATGCGCGACAGCCTGCTCGCCGTCCTCGTCGCGGCCCTGGTCGCGCTGCTGCTGGGTCCCGGCCAGGCCGCCGCGCGCGAGTCCGGATTCCGGCACTACGTCGCGCTCGGCGACTCCTACACCTCGGGTCCGCTCATCCCGTTGCAGCGGCTCGACCCGCTCGGCTGCCTGCGGTCCACGAGCAACTACCCGGCTCAGCTGGCCTGGCGGCTGCGGGTGCGCTCGTTCACCGACGTCAGCTGCGCGGGCGCGGACACGGCCGACATGGCCGCGCCGCAGCGCGTCCCGCTCGGCGTCAACCCGCCCCAGCTGGACGCCCTGCGGCAGCACACCGACCTGGTGACGCTCGGCATCGGCGGCAACGACCACGGCGTGTTCGGCACGGTGATCGACACCTGCCCGGAGTTGCGCGAGTCCGATCCGGACGGTGCCCCGTGCCGGGAGCACTTCACCGTCGACGGGACGGACACACTGCTCGCGGCGATCGCGGACACCCGGCGCAACGTCGAGGCCGTGCTCCGCGAGATCCGCACCCGCTCCCCCGGGGCGACCGTGCTCGTGATCGGCTACCCGCGCATCGCGCCGCCGACCGGAACCTGCCCGCGGGTGCTGCCGTTCGCCGACGGCGACTACGCCTGGCTGGACAGCGTCGAGCAGGCGCTCAACGGCGCTCTCGCCGCGGCCGCGGCCACCGTCGGCCGGGCCCGCTTCATCGACATGTATCCGGCTTCACTCGGGCACGACGCGTGCGCCGGGCGGGACGCGTGGATCCAGGGCAAGGACACCAACCCGCTCGCGGCCGCCTCCTACCACCCGCGGCTGTCCGGCATGACCGGCGTGGCCACGGAGATCCACCGCGTCCTGACGTCGTGAGTGCGGAACGTGGCTGGAACCACGTTCCGCGCTCACGAGGGCAGGGCGGCGAGGCGGGCGGTGATGCGCTCGATGTCGGCGGCCGCGGTGTCGCGGCGCGCCTTGATCTTGTCCACCACCTCGGCGGGCGCCTTGTCGAGGAACGCCTGGTTGCCCAGTTTGCCCTCGGTCTGCTTGAGCTCCTTCTCCGCCACCGCGAGGTCCTTCTGCAGCCGCTTGCGCTCGGCGGCGACGTCGATCGCGCCGGACGTGTCCAGCTCCACCTGCACGGCCCCGGCGGGCAGCGAGACCTCGATCGCGGCGGTGGCCGAAAAGCCGTCGCCCGCGTCGGTCAGCCGCGCCAGCGACCGCACCGCGTCCTCGTGCGCCGCGAGGTCCGCGTAGCCAGGGCCGGACAGCCGCGCGGCCACCTTCTGACCGGGCTTGAGCCCCTGGTCGGAGCGGAACCGGCGGATCTCGGTGACCAGCTTCTGCAGGTCGGTGATCCGGCCGTCGGCGACGTCGTCGGGCTCGGGGAGGGCTGGCCCCCCTCCGGTCAGCGCCTGCCCCGGCCAGCGCGCGACGACGAGGGACTCGCCGCCGGTCAGCGCCGTCCAGAGCCGCTCGGTGACGAACGGCACGAACGGGTGCAGCAGCCGCAGCACGGTGTCGAGCACGTGCCCGAGCACGGCTCTGGTGTTGTCCGCGCGGTCACCCGAGAGCTGCACCTTCGCCAGCTCCAGGTACCAGTCGCACAGCTCGTCCCACGTGAAGTGGTAGAGCAGGTTGGTGGCCTTGGCGAACTGGAAATCCTCCAGCAGATCGTCCACTTCGGACACCACGGTGCGCAGCCTGCCGAGGATCCACCGGTCCGCCTCGGTCAGCTCCCCGGTGGCGGGCAGCGGCCGCGCGACGGTGGCGCCGTTGAGCATGGCGAACCTGCTGGCGTTCCACAGCTTCGTGCCGAAGTTGCGCGCCCCGGCGGCCCACTCCTCGGCCAGTGCCATGTCGCCGCCAGGGTTGGCGGCGCGGGCGAGGGTGAACCGGGTGGCGTCCGCGCCGAAGCGGTTCATCCAGTCGAGCGGGTCGATGCCGTTCCCGCGCGACTTCGACATCTTCTTCCCGTTGGCGTCGCGGATGAGCCCGTGCAGGAAGACGTGGTCGAAGGGCTGCCTGCCGTCCATGGCGTACAGGCCGAACATCATCATCCTGGCGACCCAGAAGAAGAGGATGTCGTAGCCGGTGACCAGCACCGTGGTCGGGTAGAACTTCGCCAGATCCGCGGTGTCGTCCGGCCAGCCCATGGTCGAGAACGGCCACAGCCCCGACGAGAACCACGTGTCGAGCACGTCCGGGTCCTGGTGCCAGCCCTCCCCCGACGGCGGCTCCTCGTCCGGGCCGACGCACACGGTCTCGCCGTCCGGGCCGTACCAGACCGGGATGCGATGCCCCCACCACAGCTGGCGGGAGATCGTCCAGTCGTGCATGTTGTCGACCCAGTCGAAGTAACGCTTGGCGAGCTCCGGCGGGTGGATCTCGGTGCGGCCGTCGCGCACGGCGTCGCCCGCGGCCCGCGCGAGCGGCTCGACGCGCACCCACCACTGCAGGGACAGCCTGGGCTCCACCACCGTGTCGCAGCGCGAGCAGTGCCCCACCGCGTGCAGGTACGGCCGCTTCTCCGCGACGATCCGGCCCTGCTCGCGCAGCGCGGCGACGATGGCGGGCCGCGCCTCGAACCGGTCCAGGCCCTCGAACGGGCCGTGCGCGGTGATCACCGCGCGTTCGTCCATGATGGACGGCATCGGCAGCCCGTGCCGCCTGCCGATCTCGAAGTCGTTGGGATCGTGGGCCGGGGTGACCTTCACGGCGCCGGTGCCGAACTCGGGGTCGACGTGCTTGTCCGCCACCACCGGGATGCGGCGCCCGGTGAGCGGCAGCTCCACCTCGGTGCCCACGAGGTGCGCGTACCGTTCGTCGTCCGGGTGCACGGCGACCGCGGTGTCGCCGAGCATCGTCTCGGCCCGGGTGGTGGCCACGACGATGGCGTGGTCGCCGTCGCCGTAGCGGATCGAGACGAGCTCGCCCTCGTCCTCGGAGTGGTCGACCTCGATGTCGGACAGCGCGGTGTGGCAGCGCGGGCACCAGTTGATGATCCGCTCGGCCCGGTAGATGAGCCCGTCGTCGTAGAGCCGCTTGAACATCGTCTGCACGGCCCGCGACAGCCCGTCGTCCATGGTGAACCGCTCGCGGGACCAGTCGACGCCGTCGCCGAGCCTGCGCATCTGGTCGAGGATCTTGCCGCCGTACTCGGCCTTCCACTCCCAGACCCGCTGGACGAAGCCCTCGCGGCCGAGGTCGTGCCGCGAGACGCCCTCGTTCGCCAGCTCGCGCTCGACGACGTTCTGCGTCGCGATGCCCGCGTGGTCCATGCCGGGCAGCCACAGCACCTCGTAGCCCTGCATCCGGCGGCGGCGGGTCAGCGCGTCCATCAGCGTGTGGTCGAGCGCGTGTCCCATGTGCAGGCTGCCGTTGACGTTCGGGGGCGGCAGCACGATGGTGAACGGCGGCTTGTCCGAGGCCGCGTCCGCCGTGAAGTAGCCCGCGGCTACCCAGCGCTGGTAGAGGCCGGCTTCCTCGTCGGCCGGGTTCCAGGCGTTGGGCAGGTCGGTCTGCTGCTGGGGCGCGTTCTCCGTCACAACCGTGAAGTCTACGAACCGGCAGCCCGGCGCCGGTCGTCAGGTGCCGGTGCCGGCGACGATGGTCGGCACGAAGACCGCGGCCATCACGGCGGCGGTCATCTCGTCGACCGCGCGGCGCATCGCGTCCCCGGCCCAGTTGCCCTCGGCGATCTCCTTGGCCCGCCGCTCGACGGCCTTCGGGTCGGGCCCGTCCACCACCCGCCTGACCACGCCCATGCCGACGAGCAGCGCGATCAGCGCGCCCATCCGCTCGTCCGGGCGTTCCCCGTCGACGAGCACCCGGCGCAGGCCGTCGCGCACGGCCGCCTCGTGGCCGGAGTCCTCGGCAGGCCAGCGGGTGGTCGGGAACAGCCCGAGAATCCGGCCCTCCTCCCGGCGCAGCACGCCGCGGTCGGCCAGGCCGTCCAGCAGGCGGCCGCGCAGGTCGTCGCGGGCGAGCGGGCCGATGACGTCCTTGGGCTTGCGCCCGGCCAGGCCCGCCAGCCCGCCCAGGGCGTCGTCCAGCACCGGGGTGCCGGTGGGCGTCTCGTCGAGCACGACGAGCCTGCCCGCCTTCTCCTCCCCCGTACCGTCGCTGACGTCGACGCGGCCCTGCATCGCGAGCTCGATCAGCAGCGCACCGGCGAGCGAGTAGCCGAGGTTCCGCACGCCTTCGGCGGGCTTGCCGCTCTCGTCGTCGAACAGGAGCAGGAGCAGGTCCTCCGCGATCACCATGTGCGAAAGCCTACGACCGCGGGCTCCACCTCGCAGGAAAACGCCGTGTCCGCCGATTGTGCACGCGTGTCCGCCGATTGTGCACGCGTGTCCGCGTCGCACGCCGCGGACACGCGTGCACAACTCGCGGACACGCGCTCAGCTGAACAGCTGCACCACCTTGCGCACCAGCTCGGCGACACCGTAGGCGAACGGCAGTCCCACCCACAGCCACACGGCGACGAGCAGCGCGGTCCTGCGCCGCGGCGCGGGCTCGGTCATCGGCTTCCGGCCTCCTTCCCTGACACGGCTTCCCCGGACACGGCTTCGGTGCGCGTGCTGCCGCCCGCGGGCTCGTGGAACCTCGGGTGCACGGGACGCACCAGCTCGTTGGCGACGAACCCGGCGATCAGCAGGCCCGCCATGATGAACAGGGAGGTCGTGTAGAGGGCGGGTCCCTGCCTGCCCGCCGCCTCCTGGCTGTCGGCGATGGCGTTGACGATCAACGGCCCGAGCACACCCGCGGTGGACCAGGCGGTGAGCAGCCTGCCGTGGATGGCCCCCACCTGGTAGGTGCCGAAGAGGTCCTTCAGGTAGGCGGGGATCGTCGCGAACCCGCCGCCGTAGAAGGAGATGATCAGCATCGCGCTGAGCACGAACACGATCTTCGACGAGTTGGTGGCCAGCGCGATCACCAGGTACAGCGCCGCGCCGACGCCGAGGTAGACGCGATAGATGTTGCGCCGCCCGATGACATCCGAAGTGGACGACCACACGAAGCGGCCGATCATGTTCGTCAGCGAGAGCAGTCCCACGAAGCCCGCCGCGGCACCCACCCCGACCGGCGCGGACGTCTCCGCGAAGAACTCGGTGATCATCGGTGCGGCCTTCTCCAGGATGCCGATGCCGGCGGTGACGTTGAGGCACAGGACCACCCACAGCAGCCAGAACTGCGGGGTCCGGATGGCGTTGTTGGCCGAGACGTCGGCGGTGGTGATCATGCCCCGCCGCGCCGGACGGCCGGCGGCGCCCGACGGTGCGCCCGGCGGCCGCCAGCCCTCCGGCGGCACCCGGACCAGCAGCACGCCCACCAGCATGAAGGCGCCGTAGGCCAGGCCGTGCACGAGGAACGTCGTGGCGATGCCGCCGGTGCCCGTGCCGAACGACGACAGCATCTGGCTCGACCACGGGGAGGCGATGAGCGCGCCACCGCCGAATCCCATGATCGCGATGCCGGTGGCCATGCCCGGCCGGTCGGGGAACCACTTGATCAGCGTCGAGACCGGCGAGATGTAGCCGATGCCGAGGCCGACGCCGCCGATCACGCCGTAGCCGACGACGACCAGCCAGTACTGGCCGGAGGCCACGCCGAGCGCGGAGACACAGAACCCGGCCGAGAAGCAGGTGGCCGCCACGAACATGGCCCAGCGGGGTCCCCTGCGCTCCACCACCGTGCCGCCGAACGCGGCGGACAGGCCCAGCATGACGATGCCGAGCTGGAACGGCAGTGCGCTCTGCGTCCCGCTCAGCCCGAGCGACTCCTCGAGCGGGGCCTTGAACACGCTCCAGGCGTAGACCTGCCCGATCGCGAGGTGGATCGACAGCGCCGCGGGCGGCACGAGCCAGCGGCTCCAGCCCGGCGGTGCGATGCTGTGGGAGCGGTCCAGGAACGAGAGAGCCGGAAAGGTCACAGCGAGCACCTCCGTAGACCGGATACAGTCGGTTGTATACAGCACAGCGCGCGCCCGGACAATGTATTACGAAAAAGTCGTGAGCGCAGTGGCCTACTGTCGAACGTTCGCCGCGGGAACGATGAGGAGTTGATGCCCGATGGGCCGAGTGACCGTGCGCAGGCCGGTTCGCATGCTGGGCCCCGGCGGCCAGCGGCGCAGGCCCGACGCACTGGCCGCCGAGGAACCACTCGAACTGCGGGTCGCGGGCAGCCCGCTGGCGGTGACCATGCGCACCCCGGGACACGACGTCGAACTCGCCCACGGATTCCTGCTGTCCGAGGGCGTCATCGGCGCCCGCGAGGACATCAGCACCGCGCGCTACTGCGACAGTGTCGACGACACCGGCCGCAACACCTACAACGTCCTCGACCTCGCCCTCGCGCCGGGCGTGCCGCCGCCGGACACCGGGGTGGAACGCAACTTCTACACCACGTCCTCGTGCGGCGTGTGCGGCAAGGCCGCCCTGGACGCGGTGAAGCTGCGCACCCGGTTCGACCCGTCCGGCTCACCGTTCGCGGTCACCACGGACGTCCTGGCCGGCCTGCCCGACGCGCTGCGGGAGCGGCAGCGGGTCTTCGCCGCCACCGGCGGGCTGCACGCGGCGGCCCTGTTCACCGCCGACGGAACGCTGCTGGCCGTGCGGGAGGACGTCGGCAGGCACAACGCCGTCGACAAGGTGCTCGGCTGGGCCGTGCTGGAGGACCGGGTGCCGCTGCTGGACTGCGGCCTGCTGGTGTCCGGCCGCGCGTCGTTCGAGCTGGTGCAGAAGGCCGCGATGGCCGGGGTCCCGATGCTCGCGGCCGTGTCGGCGCCCTCGTCGCTCGCGGTGGAGCTCGCCGAGGAGAACGGGATGACCCTGGTCGGTTTCCTGCGTGGCCGGAGCATGAACCTCTACACCGGCGAGAAGCGCGTCCGGGAGAGCTGACCCGGTGCCCGGCCACCGCGTCGGCCGCCGCGCCGTGCTCCTCGGCGGGGCGGGCGCGGTGGCCGCGGCGGGCGTGCTGGCGGGAACCGACGGCGCGCGGACGCTGCTGGGGCTGGTCCCCTCCTCGCCCGAGGGCACCCGGGAGGAGACGCGGACGGAGCGCGTGTACTCCGCCGCCCGCGGTCGCCATGTCGACCTGGTGACCCTGCTCCCGCCCGGCGCGCCCGACCGCCTGCCGATGTGCCTGCTGCTGCACGGGCGCGGCGGCGACGCGCACAGCGCCGCGCCCTCCGGCCTGCTGGCCGGGCTCGGCGGGGAGGTGGCGCGGGGAGCCGTACCGCCGTTCGGGTTCGTCGCCGTCGACGGCGGCGACACGTACTGGCAGGAGCACGTGCCCGGCGACGACCCGATGGCGATGGTGCTGGACGAGGTGCCGGGCTGGCTGCGCGACCGCGGCCTCGGCGGGCGCACCGGACTGCCGTTCGCCTGCGCGGGCACCTCGATGGGCGGGTTCGGCGCGCTGCTCTACGCGCGGCTGCGGGTCCGGCGCCGCCTGCCGCCCTCGGCGGTCGGCCTCATCTCCCCCGCCCTGCTGCGGTCGTGGGACGAGATGCGCAAGCGACGCGCGTTCCGCGACCGCGCCGAGTGGCGGTCCCTGGACCCGCTGCGGCACGTCGAGGCGACGCGGGACGTGCCGACCGGGGTGTGGTGCGGCACCGACGACCCGTTCGTGGCCGGCGTGCGCGAGTTCGTGGCCAGGGCGCGGCCCGAGGTCGCCCACCTCGGTCCCGGAGGGCACAGCGGGGCGTTCTTCCGCACCGCGGTGCCGGGCCTGGTCGCGTTCCTCGGCCGGCACTGTCCCCGCGCCGCGCGGTGAGCCGTCAGGGCAGCCGGAAGTGGGCGCGGATGGCGGTGCCCGCGGAGTCCGTGTGGATCCGCACCAGGTCCGCGAGGTGGTTCACGAGCAACAGCCCCCGGCCACCGGGCTGGGTGGGCGGGGGCTGCTTGCGGCCGGCCAGCGGATCGGTGATCCGTCCGCCGTCCTCCACCTGGCAGACCACATGCCCGGAAGCGGACCAGATCCGCAGCACGCCGCTGCCGCCGCCGTGCTGGACGCTGTTGCCGCACAGTTCCCCGGCGACGAGGGCGACGTCGTCCCGCCGCTCGGCGGGCAGGCCCAGCTCGACGGCCCTGGTGGCCGCGAAGCGGCGCGCGGCGGTGAGCCCGCGCATGTCGAACTCGACGGTCTCGGCGCCCGGCGGCGCGGGCAGCGGGACGTTGTGGGCCCGGACCACCGCGTCGGGCCGGTACCGGGCGCTGGGCCTCCTGCCGCCGTCGCGGACCAGCACGGGATGGGTGGCCTCGGCCTCCGCGAGCACGTCCCGCGACAGCTCGCGCACCGCGTAGGGGCACAGCACCCGCAGGCCGCGGCCGGCGAACGCCTCGTTGATCAGCGCCTCGTGCACGGCGCACGCCGGGTACTCGTCGGCGGAGCGCGCCGCCCAGATGGGCTCGCCGATGAACCGGGCGGGGCCGCCGTGCCGGTCGGCGAAGTCGGCGATGACACCGGGGATGATCCGGCCGGGGTTGCGCCCCGCCTCGGTCATGTCGACGAACCGGACCGCACGGGCCACCGGACCGAGCGCTTTCTCCAGCAACCGCAGGTTCCGTCCCGGCATCGCCACGGCGACGGCCTCGCCCCCGTCGAGGCCCTCCTCCACGAACGGCACGGTCCCGGTGAGCAGGGCGTCGGCGTCGCGGTAGAACAACGCCTCGTGCCACGTCTCGGCACTGTCCTCCGAGCGGGCGGTCACACCGACTCACCTCCGTCCGGCGGTCGATACACGCGCCGTGCGATCCGTCTCGTGCGCAGCTCGGGCACCTACCCGAGCTACCCGATCAACGGTGTGGGCAAACCCTCATTCGAACATACGTCCCACGACCGAGATCAACCAGAGGCTGAACGCCATTCCGCAGAACAGCACGGCGACCCAGCCGAGGAGTTGCCGGTCGGTGTCCGCCGAACGCAGGCGCAGCAGCCCGTAGCCGGCCACGGCGAGCGGTGCCAGCGGCAGCAGCGGCCACGCGGAGAGCCGGGTGGCCACGGCGGCGAGGCAGACGGCGGCGAACACCCCGAGCACGGCCAGCAGGACCACGTGCACGGTGGGCCGCCGCAGGTACGTGGTGACCGCGAGCCGCGTGACGAGGTCGCCGAGGCCGCGCACGTCCTCGGCGTCCGCGCGCTCGGTGCGGCGGCGCGGCGCCGGTCGGGACGGGGAGCTCATGGGCTGGCGGGTTCAGCTGGCCGGGCGCCGGTCAGGCGGACTTCTCGCCGCGCTCGCTGCGCTGCCTGCGCGAGGGCTGGCGGGACACGATGGTCGGGTTGACGTTCTCGCGGACGGTCTGCTCGGTGATGACGACCTTGGCCACGTCGTCGCGGCTCGGGATGTCGTACATGACGGGCTGCAGAACCTCTTCCATGATCGCGCGCAGCCCGCGGGCCCCGGTGCCCCTGAGCACCGCCTGGTCGGCGATCGCCTCGAGCGCCGTCTTGGTGAACTCCAGCTCCACGTTGTCCATCTCGAAGAGCTTCTTGTACTGCTTCACCAGCGCGTTCCTCGGCTCGGTGAGGATGCGCACGAGGGAGTCCTTGTCGAGGTTGGTGACGCTGGCCATCACCGGGAGCCTGCCGATGAACTCGGGGATCAGGCCGAACTTGATCAGGTCCTCGGGCATCGTCTCGGCGAAGACGTCGCTCTCCTCGATCTCGCGCTTGGTGCGGATCTCCGCGCCGAAGCCGAGGCCGCGCTTCCCGATGCGCTCGTTGATGATCTTCTCCAGACCCGCGAACGCGCCGGCGACGATGAACAGCACGTTCGTGGTGTCGATCTGGATGAACTCCTGGTGCGGGTGCTTGCGGCCGCCCTGCGGGGGCACGCTGGCCGTGGTGCCCTCCAGGATCTTCAGCAGCGCCTGCTGCACGCCCTCACCGGACACGTCACGGGTGATCGACGGGTTCTCGGACTTGCGGGCGATCTTGTCGACCTCGTCGATGTAGATGATGCCCGTCTCGGCGCGCTTGACGTCGTAGTCGGCGGCCTGGATGAGCTTGAGCAGGATGTTCTCGACGTCCTCGCCGACGTAGCCGGCCTCGGTGAGCGCGGTGGCGTCGGCGATGGCGAACGGGACGTTCAGCAGCTTCGCCAGGGTCTGCGCCAGATAGGTCTTGCCGCATCCGGTGGGGCCGAGCATGAGGATGTTGGACTTCGCCAGCTCGACCGGCTCTTCCTTGGAGTCCTTGGGGCCGCCCTTCTCCCCGGACTGGATGCGCTTGTAGTGGTTGTAGACCGCGACGGCGAGCGAGCGCTTGGCGTCCTCCTGGCCGATGATGTACTGCTCGAGGAAGTCGTGGATGTCCTGCGGCTTGGGCAGCTCGTCCAGCTTGACGTCGCCGGACTCGGCCAGCTCCTCCTCGATGATCTCGTTGCAGAGGTCGATGCACTCATCGCAGATGTACACGCCGGGTCCGGCGATGAGCTTCTTCACCTGTTTCTGGCTCTTCCCGCAGAAGGAGCACTTGAGCAGGTCTCCGCCGTCGCCGATCCGTGCCATGACCGCTGACCTCGTCCCCTCCGGTGCCGCGGGGGCACCTGATGCGTCTCACTGTCCCTCGCCGTGGCGGACTTCATGCGCTGCCACTGACGGTACCCGTCCGGCGCGCCCGGCGGGAGGACCATCGGCAATTCCGGGCGCGTGGAGGACACCCTAGCCCCGGGAGCGGCCCTGTGTCCCTCGACGACACGCGGCCGGGGCGCCGCCGTCGCGGGGGTGCGGCGCCGGGGCGCCGCACCCCGGCGGCTCACGTCTGGTCGGACGCCTTCCGGTACGGCAGCACCTCGTCGATGATCCCGTACTCCTTGGCCTCGTCGGGGGTGAGGATCTTGTCGCGCTCGATGTCGTCGCGCACCTCGTCCGCCGACTTGTTCGTGTGCTTGGCCAGGGTGGTCTCCATCAGGCGGCGCACCCGCTGGATCTCGTTCGCCTGGATCTCGAGGTCGGACACCTGGCCGTAGGTGCCCTCGGTGGCCGGCTGGTGGATGAGCACGCGGCTGTTGGGCAGGGCGAGGCGCTTGCCCTTGGTGCCCGCGGCCAGCAGCACGGCGGCGGCCGAGGCGGCCTGGCCGAGGCACACCGTCTGGATGTCCGGGCGCACGAACTGCATCGTGTCGTAGATCGCCATCAGCGCGGTGAACGAGCCGCCGGGCGAGTTGATGTAGATCGTGATGTCCCGGTCGGGGTCCTCGTGCTCGAGGTGCAGCAGCTGCGCCATCACGTCGTTGGCGGAGGCGTCGTCGACCTGCACACCGAGGAAGATGACCCGTTCCTCGTAGAGCTTGTTGTACGGGTTGGACTCCTTCATCCCGTAGCTCGTGCGCTCGACGTACGAGGGCAGGACGTACCGGGACTGCGGAAGGTTGAAGTTGCTCATGGGATTGGTCCTCCTACCGGGCCCGGTCAGCGGCTCGGGTTCGGGCGCGGGTTCTCGCGGGTCAGCACCTGGTCCACGAAGCCGTAGTCCCTGGCTTCCTCGGCGGTGAACCAGCGGTCCCGGTCGCCGTCCTTGATGATCTGCTCGACGGTCTGCCCCGTCTGCTCCGCGGTGATCTTCGCCAGCTCGTGCTTCCACTTGCCGAACACCTCGGCCTGGATGGCGATGTCGGACGCGGTGCCGGTGACGCCGGCCGACGGCTGGTGCATGAGGATGCGCGCGTGCTGCAGGGCGTAGCGCTTGCCCGGCGTGCCCGAGGACAGCAGGAACTGCCCCATCGAGGCAGCGAGGCCCATCGCGTACGTCGCGACGTCCGGCTCGATCAGCTGCATCGTGTCGTAGATCGCGAAGCCGGCCGTCACCGAACCGCCCGGCGAGTTGATGTAGAAGCGGATGTCCGCCTGCGGGTCCTCCGCCGACAGCAGCAGCAGCTGCGCCGTGATCCGGTTGGCGATCTCGTCGTTGACCTCGGAGCCGAGCACGACGATGCGCTCCTGGAGCAGCCGCTCGTACACCGAGTCGGTCAGGTTGAGCCCGGCGGTGGTGGTGCGCCCCTCGGGCATGTGCTGCGTCACGTCTGCCTGCCTTTTCGCCGCCGTGGCCCGCTCGACGCGGCGGGCCACTGAGGTTTGCGATTCAGATCTTGTAACCGACCCTAACGAACTCGGGCGGCACGGCATGCCCGATACCGCCCGAGTTCGCTCAGAGCATGAGAAAGGGTCACTTGTCGCTGGTCGGCGTGGCCTCTTCGGTGCCCTCGGCGTCACCGGCCGCGGCGGAGTCACCCGCAGGAGCCTCCTCCTGCCGCGCGGCGGTCCCGGCCTCCGGCACCTCCACCGGCGCCTCGTCCTCGTCCGTGCCGAACAGCTCGGAGAGATCCACCGGCGAGCCCGACTGGTCCGTCACGGTGATGCCCCGCACGATCGACGCGAGGGCCTTGCCGCGGCGCACGTCGGCGTAGATGGCGCCGAGCTGCCCGGACTGCTGCGCACGCTGCACGTACTCGTCCGGGCTGATGCCGAACCGCTGCGCCTGATAGATGATGCGCTCGGTCAGCTCGGAGTCGTTGACGCCGATCTCTCTGGCGTCCGCGATGGTGTCCAGCAGCAGCTGGGTGCGCACCGACTTCTCGGACTCCTCGCGGACCTCGTTCTCGAAGTCCTCGAACGACTTGCCCTCGGCCTCGAGCGCCTGCCGCAGGGCGTCCTCGTCGTGGTCGTACGGGTGCACCGCGTCGTGCTTGCGGTTCTCGACCTCCGCTTCCACGACCTTCTCCGGCAGCGGGACCTCGGTGCGCTCGAGCAGCTCTTCGAGCACCTTGTCCCGTGCCTGCACGCCCTGCTGCATCCGCTTCATGCGGCGCAGCCGCTCGCGCAGGTCCTCCTTGAGCTCGTCCAGCGTGTCGAACTCGCTGGCCAGCTGCGCGAACTCGTCGTCGGCCTCGGGCAGCTCCCGCTGCTTGATGGACTGGACGGTGACGCTCACCTCCGCGTCCTTGCCGGCGTGCTCACCGGCCAGCAGCTTGGTGGTGAAGGTACGGCTCTCCCCCGCCTCGGCGCCGATGATCGCGTCGTCGATGCCCTCGACCAGCTGGCCGGAGCCGACCTCGTAGGACAGGCCGGTGGTGGAGGCGTCGGGCACCTCCTCCCCGTCCACGGTGGCGGACAGGTCGATCGACACGAAGTCGCCCTGCTGGGCGGGCCGGTCGACGCCCGTCAGCGTGCCGAACCGGGCCCGCAGCTCGTCGAGCTGCTCGTCGACCTCGGACTCGGAGACGTCGATGTCGTCGACGGTGACCGAGAGGGACTCGAGGTCGGGCAGCTCGATGTCGGGCCGGACGTCGACCTCGGCGCTGAACTCCAGCACCTCGCGGTCCTCGATCCTGGTCACCTCGAAGTCGGGCTGGCCGAGCGTCCGGACCTCGCCGGAGCGGACCGCCTCCAGGTACTTCGCGGGGATGGCCTCGTTGACGACCTCGTCGAGCACCGGAGCACGGCCGATCCGGCTCTCCAGCACACGGGCCGGGGCCTTGCCCGGACGGAAACCGGGGATGCGGACCTGCTGAGCGATCTTGCGGTAGGCGCGGTCGAAGTTAGGTTTGAGCTCGTCGAACGGCACCTCGACATTGATCTTCACGCGCGTCGGGCTCAGCTGCTCGACGGTGCTCTTCAACGTTTTCTCCTCGCCGGGACAGTAACGGGTATCGGTGGACTCGGTCGCGGACGACCGCAGGTCACGTGGACCGGAAGTCCGAGTCTAGGCCAGTGACCGCGCCAGGATGGCACGGGTCGCATGTAGCTCCCCGGGCGCGCCCGCGGCGGCGACCGGGGACCGGACGTCGCGCGCGACCCGCCGGTCCGCCGGTGCGGAACGCGGGCCCCACGACGGCAGGGTACTGAACGCGGCCACCTCACCGGACGCACGCCGCCCGGGCCACGGCAGGCGGTCACCGGCCTCGCCTGCCGTGCTCCGTGGTCCCGCTCCGCTGGCCCTAGGTCCCGTGGTCGCGCCGGGGCGGGTCGTCCGCCTCGGTCTCGAAGACGTCCGGGATGCCGTCGGCGTCGACGTCGCGGGTCTCCTCCTCGTAGATCCGCCGGTACGTCCGGTTGCGGATCCGCAGGATCACCGTGGCCACGAGCGCCGACAGCAGGGAGCCGGACAGGACGGCCATCTTCACGTGCTCGTCCTGCTCGGTGCCCGCGCCGAAGGCGAGGTCACCGACGAGCAGCGACACGGTGAACCCGATGCCGCCCAGCAGGGCGATCCCGAGCACGTCGATCCAGGCCAGGTCGCTGTCCAGCTCGGCCCTGGTGAACCGGCCCATGAGATAGGTGGCGCCGAAGATGCCGATGGCCTTGCCCAGCACCAGGCCGGCGATGATGCCGAGGGACACGCGTTCGCTCAGCGCGCCGGTCAGCCCGTCCAGCCCGCCGAAGGTGACGCCCGCGGCCAGCAGCGCGAAGATCGGCACCGCGACACCCGCGGACACCGGGCGCCAGCGGTGCTCGAAGTGCTCGGCGAGCCCGTGCGCCTCGCCCTCGCGCTTCAGCGCGGGCACGGCGAAGCCGAGCAGCACCCCGGCGACGGTGGCGTGCACCCCGGAGGCGTGCACCAGCGCCCACGTGACCAGGGCCAGTGGCAGCAGCAGCCACCAGGACCGGATCCGGCGCTGCACGAGCAGGGTGAACAGCGCGAGCGGGAGCAGCGCCAGCAGCAGCGGCACCGGTGCCAGGTCGTCGGTGTAGAAGAGCGCGATGATGAGGATCGCGACCAGGTCGTCGACGACCGCGAGGGTCAGCAGGAACATGCGCAGCGCCGACGGCAGGCAGCGGCCGACGACGGCCAGCACGGCGACCGCGAACGCGATGTCCGTGGCGGTCGGGATGGCCCAGCCGCGCAGCGCGTCGCCGTTGGTGGCGTTGACCGCGACGTAGATCGCCGCGGGCATGATCACGCCGCCGAGGGCGGCCACCACGGGGACGGCCGCCCGCCGCGGGTCCCGCAGGTCGCCCGCGACGAACTCGCGTTTGAGCTCGAGGCCGACCACGAAGAAGAAGATCGCCAGCAGGCCGTCGGCGGCCCACTCGGAGATCGTCAGGTCGAGATGCAGCGCGTGGGGGCCGATCGTGAACTCGCGCAGCGAGGTGTAGCTTTCCGACCACGGTGAGTTCGCCCACACCAGCGCCACGACGGCGCCGATGAGGAGCAGCATCCCGCCGACGGTCTCCTGCCGGAGGATGTTCGCGACCTGGGTCCACTCCGCCCACGACGAGCGGCGGAACAGCTTCGACCGGGGCGGGCTCGTGTTGCTCATGGTTCTCGCGTCAGCCCCTCACCTCGTCCGGACGTGCACTCTCCCGGATCTTACAAGCGGAACCGGCGCTGATGATCATTCGAACGGCGGCGGCCGGGCGACCACGGCCCGGCGCGGGAGCCGGTCAGCGCAGCTTGCGCAGCCACAACCGCCAGATGACGGCGGTCGGCACCCCGGCCGCCAGTGCGGCGCCGAGGACCACGAGCGCCGGGGAGTCCAGCTCCGACCCGGTCGCGATCACGATCAGACCCACGACGAGGGCGGCGACGACGGACAGGACGACCAGCCCCGCCCGGCCGAGCGCGAACGGGCGCAGCTTCGCCAGCCGCTGAGCGAGGTGCGGATCGTCCTCGACCAGCCGCTGCTCGATCTCGGCTAGCTGCCGTTGCTCCTCGTCGCGAAGCGCCATCGCCACATCACCACCACCAGTATGGACCCGATGGCGGCCGCACGCACGTCCCGTTCGTCGTCAATGTGCCTTTCGTGACCCGCGGGTGACGTACCCGCCGGGCCGTCCCCGGGCCCCCGGGGACGGCCCGGCCGACGTCAGTCTTCGGTTCCTTTGTGGAGTTCGGTGGTGATGTGGTCCATGACGGTGGTGTCGGCGAGGGTGGTGACGTCGCCGATTTGGCGGTTTTCGG
>NZ_PVNH01000007.1 GCF_003001955.1 Prauserella shujinwangii
TCAGCCCGCTCCCGAGCCTCAACCGGATCCTGCGCCAGCTTCACCCCACCGGCCTTACCCCGGCCACCCGTCTTCACCTGAGCCTTGACCACGACGCGGCCGAGCCGCTCGGAGATGGCCGCCGCCTCGTCGGGCGTCCCGGCCACCTGGCCGTCGAGCACGGGAACGCCGTGCGCGGCGAAGAGGTCCCTCGCCTGGTACTCGTACAGATCCAACTCCGCCACCCTTCTCCCCGGCGACGCCGGTGTGTCGCAACTGACATCGTCACCAGCGTGAGCATACAGTATTCTGTATGCAGAAGTCGAGGTTTGGCGACCTCGGGGGACGTCTATTCCTCGGCCGAATGGACAAGAGAACAGGGTCAAATGTCACTCGCTGTAGTGACAGGCATCACCGGGTACGGGTTTATCGCTCATTGTATGCTGTAGGCAGTCGACCAACTGCCGACGCACGTGGCCGGTGACGCACGGGCCGCCCGACATTTGGAGTAAAACATGCCGTCGACCGAGTTGCCGCAGCAGACGTCTGCCCGACGTATCGATCGACCGGTTCCCCTGCGTGAGCGTGTCTACCAGGCCATGCAGGAGCTGATCATCTCGCGGCAGCTCGCACCGGGCCAGCACCTCGTCGAGAGCGAGCTCGCCGAGATGCTCGGCGTGTCGCGGCAGCCGATCCGCGAGGCGTTGCAGCTGCTCAACTCCGAGGGCTGGGTGGACCTGCGGCCCGGTTACGGTGCGTTCGTCCACGCGCCCACCGACGCGGAGGTCGACCAGCTGCTCGCCGTCCGGGCGGTGCTCGAGGGCGAGTCGGCCCGGCTGGCCGCGCTGAACGCCGACGCGGACGGGATCGCCCGGTTGCGCAAGCTCTGCGCCGAGGGCGAGGCGGCGCTCGCGTCCGACGACGTCGACGGCATGGTCGCCGCCAACGCGGAACTGCACCGCTGTGTCACCGAGCTCTCCGGCAACCGGGTGCTCCTGGACTTCGTGTCCCAGGTGGACCGGCGCGTGCGGTGGTACTACACGCCGATCGCCCGCAATCGCGGCGCCCGGTCGTGGGAGGAGCACGGCAGGCTGGTCGACGCCATCGAACGCGGTGACGCGGAGACGGCCGCCCAGATCATGCGCGAGCACACCGAACGTACCCGGCATTCCTACCTGGAGCAGCGGGCGGAGAACCCCGAACCGGACGAGCAGCCGGCCCAGGTACGGACCCGACGGCGCCGGGCCGCACCCCGCGTCTAGCGACCCGTTCCCCCGGCTCCGGCCCCGCGACGAGGCGAGGGCCGTGAGTCGCTGATGCCCGCACACACCTGCCGGCGACGACGCCGGCAGGCACGAATGAACACGTCCACGAGGAGGTGAATGAGTGATGCGCACCTGGAAGCAGTTCCTGAAGTCGCTGGCCGACAAGCCGCGTGGCTTCAACGCCGACGGCCGGATGGTCGGCGTCGGCCTGGCCACGGCGCAGGACCAGGCCCGGCAGCGGGCCACCGCGGAGGTCGAGGACTTCCTGCGGGGCCGCGCCGCCGAGCCGCGTCGTACCACGACGTCGTCCTGACGCCGCCAGAGTGGGTGATGGAGGGCTGAACTGCCGACGAAGCCAGTTCAGTCCGCCTGCGCCCCGGCGACGTCCCGCTCGTCGAGCTCCGGTTCCTCCGCGGCACGCCGGGCGTCCCGGCGGGACTTGAGGAGGCTGGCGACCGTCGTGACGGCCAGCGTGCCCACGATGAACCCGAGCGAGGCGAGGATCGGGACCTCCGGGGCCCAGGAGACCCCGTGGTGGTGCAGGGTTTCGGAGATCAGCTTGAGACCGATGAAGCCCAGCACCACGGCCAGCCCGACGCTGAGGTAGACGAGCCGGTCGAGCAGGCCGCCGAGCAGGAAGAACAGCTGCCGCAAGCCCATCAACGCGAACGCGTTCGCGGTGAACACCAGGTACGGCTCCTTGGTGAGGCCGAAGATCGCGGGAATGGAGTCCAGCGCGAACAACAGGTCGGTGGTGCCGATGGCGATCATGACGATGAGCATCGGCGTGACGAGGCGCCGCCCGTCGATGCGGGTGGTGAGCTTCGCCCCGTCGTAGGAGTCCGTCGCCGGGAGGAAGCGCTTGGCCAGCCGCAGGGCCGCGTTCTCCTTGAACTCGTCCTCGTCGTCGTTGGAGTGGGCGAGCAGTTTCCACGCCGTGTAGAGCAGGAAGGCGCCGAAGACGTAGAACAGCCAGTCGAACCTGCTGATCGCCTCGGCGCCGACGGCGATGAACACGCCGCGCAGCAGCAGCGCGATCACGATGCCGATGAGCAGCACCTTCTGCCGGTACTCCCGGGGCACCAGGAAGCTCGACATGATGATCACGAAGACGAAGAGGTTGTCCACCGACAGCGAGTACTCCGTGATCCATCCGGCGAAGAACTCGCCGCCGTACCGCGGTCCCGCGAACACCAGCACGCCGACGCCGAACAGCACGGCGAGCGAGACGTAGCACGACACCCAGATGACGCACTCGCGCATCGACGGATGCCGTGGGTTCCGGGAGACCAGGTAGAAGTCGAAACAGATCAGGGCGCAGAGGCTGGTGACGGTCACCAGCCAGGCCCATACGGGGATGTTCATCGTCGATCTCACTCCAGGGCGAACTGGCAGTGAAGGCCACCTTCACTGCGGTGAGCGCAGCGAAGGTGGCCTTCACTGCGGGAGGCGGTCGGCGGTGATCAGCGTGGCGCGGCCTTGGCCTTGGCCTTGGCCTTGGCCTTGCCACCCGGTGCGGGCCGCGCGGCCGGGTCCCGCTGCTGCCTGCGGGCCCGCCTGCGCGCCTCCCGCTGCTCGAAGACGCGCTTGGCGTGGGCGGCGTAGGCGGAGTACACGTCCGCGGCCACGGGGTTGCGCGGTGCGACCCGCCGCCACCAGCGCGGCGCCAGGCGCTCGTGCAGCCACAGGAACCCGATGGCGAAGCCCGCGCTGACCAGCCCCTGGTAGGCGAGGAAGCCGAGCGGGTCGGGTGGCAGGCCCGGTTCGCCGACCAGGATCAGCCGCGACAGCACCTCGTGCAGCACCCGGGCCAGCGGGAACCCCACCAGCCAGAACAGCGCCGCGGGGGCGAACCCGCCGATCCGGACCTTGCGATGGGCGGCGAGCAGGCCGTACCCGCCGCCCAACAGGGCCAGCGGGAGACCCAGGGTCAGCATGCTCACCAGCGCCCAGCCGGTGGGCTGGCCGACGAGACCGGCCAGCCCACCGGCGACCGCGCCGGCGATGAGTCCTACGACGAACCCGGGAAGGGCGAGTTCGCCGAGCCGGAGCAGGCGTGTCGTGTCCATCTAGCTCACGACCACGCCGAACCGGGCCAGGCTGTAGAACAGCATGCCGAGGTAGAACACCGCACCGAAGCCGATGATGGCGTTCTGCCACCACTTCGGACGGATCGGCTTGGGCAGCATCCGGTTGTTCACCAGCAGCAGGACGACGCAGTACGCGCCCATGGCGAACGTGGACAGGAACGCGAGGATGTCGAGCACACCCGCGGGCCCGTCCGCCGGACCGAACAGCAGGATCAGGATGCCGAAAACGATCACACCCCAGAGGAACCCGGCGTAGAGGTGCGACATCTTGAAGCGGCGCGCGCCCTTGACGAAGAAGTACGTCATGTCCGCCTGTCCCCGGGAGAACGAGTCGAACAGGCCGAGCGTCGCGTTGAGACCGATCAGCGCGATGAAACCGAAGAACAGGCCGCCGAGGACCGGTCCGCCGACCGCGGCGAACGAGTCGGACATGGCGGACAGGGCCGCGTCCCGGTCACCGCCCTCGATCAGCGTCTTGACGTTCGGGTTCTCCCGTGCCGCCGCCTGCGCGAGCACGGTGAACGAGATCGTCACCAGCATCGTGATGCCCCAGAAGAGCAGCAGCGCGTCGAAGGTGACCCAGCGCCGCCAGCCCTTCCACTTCTTCATCTCGTCGGCGTCGTCGGTGTCGAACATGAAGCCACGAGCGGGCATCTCCTCCTGCTCACCCGCGTGCCGCAGACCGCGGATCTTCGGCACGTGGGCGCCCATGCCCGCGCCGCTGTCCCGCAGGTGGAGCGTGTACCACATCTGCTGCATGCCGGACGGGCCCGCGAACGCGATCGAGCCCACCACGATCGGGAACCACGTGCTGGACAGGGCCTCGGACGGGAAGTAGCCGAAGGCGAACATGCCGGTCAGCGTGCTCGTCAGGTCCGACCAGCTGCCGACGAGTGACGCGATGATCGCTGTGCCCACCACCAGCACACCGATCAGCACCGACAGCACGTTCTCCAGCAGGTCGTAGATCACCCTGGCGAGGCTGAACACGACACCCACGAGCACGAGCCCCACGCACGCGGTGACCAGCCACGGTATGCCGGTGATCTCCTCGAACGCCGCGGCTCCGGCCGAGAGGTGCCCTGGCCAGATGTAGACGAGTATCGCCACGATGAAGAAGAACCACATCATCGGTTTGAACACGCGTGCGGCGCCCGCGAAGATGCTCTCGCCGGTGGCCATCGCGTACCTGGCCATCTCCAGCATGACCATGGCCTGCAACGTGACACCGATGAGGAACAGCCACCGGATCTCGGGGCCGAACACCAGGACGAGCCTGGGCCACATGTAGGACTCGCCCATGCCGACACCCAGCGCGACCAGGAAGACCGTCGGGCCCAGCAGGTGGATGGCGGGTGGTGCTTCCGGCAGCTTGCGGATCGGCATGGGATCGAGCCGGCCGGCTCGCCACACCCGTTCTGATTCGCCCGTACCGGCCCCGGCGTCGCCGCCGGGGGACCCCGAGACGGGAACTTTCGAAGAATCCACCATTGGACCTCCAGTTTTCGATGTGGCTGCCCCCTGTGAGCTGGTGGATGGTCGTGGGCGGGGAACGGTGTTCTAGCACGTTCCCCGCCCGACGGCCATCAGCCGAGCAGGCCGGCCGCCCTCGCCCAGTGGTACTTGGCGCCGAGGACGGCGACCGGCCGTTCGGTGGTGTACGGGTACGCGACGATCCGGTGCTCGAACAGGTAGTCGCTGGCCTTCTCGACCTCGGTGTCGCCGGCCAGCGACGCCACGACCGGCTTGTCGATGCCCTTCGCGCGGGCCTCCTCCACCACGCGGGCGGTGAGCTCCGCGAACACCATCGGCGGCGTCACGATCGTGTGCCAGTAGCCCAGGATCAGCGCGTGGATGCGGGGATCCTCCAGGCCGAGGCGGATCGTCGCCTCGTACGTCGAAGGCGGCTCGCCACCGGTGATGTCGATCGGGTTGCCCGCCGCGCCGAACGGCGGGATGTAGCGCCGGAACGCCTCGTCGAGGTCGGGTGGGATGTCCATCAGGGACAGTCCGGCCTCCACACAAGCGTCGGACAGCAGCACGCCCGAGCCGCCCGCCCCGGTGATGATCACGACGTTCTCGCCCTGCGGGGTCGGCAGCAGCGGCAGGCCGCGCGCGTACTCCAGCATCTCGTTCAGTCCCGGCGCGCGGACCACGCCCGCCTGGCGCAGGATGTCGTCGTACACCTTGTCGTCGCCGGCGAGCGCACCGGTGTGCGAGCTGGCGGCGCGGGCACCGAGCGCCGTGCGGCCCGCCTTGAGCACCACGACCGGCTTCTTCTTCGTCATCCGCTTCGCGGTCTCGACGAACGCCCTGCCGTCCTTGAGGTCCTCCAGGTGCATCGCGACGGCCTGCGTGTTGTCGTCCTGCTCGAAGTACGTCAGCAGGTCGTCCTCGTCCACATCGGACTTGTTGCCGAGGCCGACGATGGCCGAGACACCCATCTTGCTGGTCCTGGCGAAGCCCAGGATCGCCATGCCGATGCCGCCGCTCTGGGAGGTGAGCGCGACGCCGCCCTTCACGTCGTAGGGCGTGCAGAACGTGGCGCACAGGTTCTGCGGCGTGTAGTAGTAGCCGTAGATGTTCGGGCCGAGCATCCGGATGCCGTAGCGGCGGGCGATGTCCACGATCTCCTCCTGGAGCTCGTGGTTGCCGGTCTCGGCGAAGCCGGACGGGATCATCACGGCGGCGGACACGCCCTTCTCGCCGCACGCGGTGAGCGAGTCGGGCACGAACTTGGCCGGGATCGCGAACACCGCGACGTCGACCTCGCCGGGGATGTCGGTGACCGACGCGTAGGACTTGCGCCCGAGGACCTCGTCGGCCTTCGGGTTGATCGGGTAGATCTCGCCTTGGTAGCCGCCGTTGATCAGGTTCTTCATCACCGAGTTGCCGATCTTGCCCTCCTGTTCGGAGGCGCCGACGACGGCGACCGACCTCGGGTTCATCAGCCGGTCCATCACCCGCAGGATCTCCTCCTGCGACGGCCGCACCGGCTCGCTCACCTCGCCCGTCTCCACCAGGATCCGGATGTCGGCGGCCATCGCCCCGCTCGCGGAGGCGAAGACCGGGTTGAGGTCGAACTCGCGGATCTCCGGGAAGTCGGTGACCAGCTGCGAGACCCGCTGGATGGTGGCGGCGAGCGCGGCGGCGTCCGCGGGCTCGGCGCCGCGGGCGCCCTTGAGCACCTCGGCGGCCTCGATGCCGTCGAGCATCGAACGCGCCTCGGCCTCGTCCAGGGGCGCCAGCCGGAACGTCACGTCCTTGAGCACTTCGACGAGGACGCCGCCGAGGCCGAAGGCGACGACCTTGCCGAACGTCGGGTCGGTGGTGGCGCCGATGATGACCTCGTGGCCGCCGCTCACCATCTCCTGGACCTGGACGCCGGTGATGGCCGCGTCGGCCTGGTACGCCCTGGCGTTGGCGACGATCTTGTCGAACGCCTCCCTGGCCTGGTCCGGTCCCTCGACGCCGACCACGACGCCTCCGGCCTCGGTCTTGTGCAGGATGTCCGGGGACACGATCTTGCAGACCACGGCCTTGCCGATCTCGCCGGCCAGCCTGGCCGCCTCGTCGGCGGTGGTGGCCAGGCCCTCGCGCGGGGTGGGAATGCCGTAGGCGTCGGCGACCCGCTTGCCCTCGGGCGCGGTCAGCGCGTCCCTGCCCTCCGCGCGGACCTTGTCCAGGACCTCGCGGACGGCGGCCTTGTCCGGTGCAGCCATGCCTCAGATCACTCCATTCGCCTTGAGCTCGGCGAACCGGGCCTCGTCCAGGCCGAGCTCGCGCACGTAGATGTCCTCGTTGTGCTCACCCAGCAGCGGGGAGCGGTGGACGTCGACACTGGAGTCCGACAGCTTGATCGGGCAGCCGACGGTCTTGAACTCGCCGCGCTGCGGGTGGTCGACGTTCACGACCATCTCGTTGGCCACCAGCGAGGCGTCCTCGATGATCTCCTTCGTGGAAAGCACCGGGCCGCACGGAATGTTGTGTTCGTTGAGCTTCGCGAGCACGTCCCACTTGTTGTGGCCGATGCTCCACTCCTCGATGAGCTGGAACATCTTGTCCAGTTTGTCCAGCCGGGCCTCGGGCGTCGCCCACTCCGGGTCGTCGGCCAGCTCGGGCCTGCCGATGAGCTTGGTGATGGGTTCCCAGCCGACGGGCTGCACGATCACGTAGATGTAGTCGTTGGGTCCGCCGGGCGCGCACTTCACGGCCCAGCCGGGCTGGCCGCCGCCGGACGCGTTGCCGGAGCGCGGGACGGTGTCGCCGAACTCCTCGTTGGGGTACTCGGCGAGCGGGCCGTGGGCGAGCCGCTGCTGGTCGCGCAGCTTGACGCGGCACAGGTTGAGCACCGCGTGCTGCATGGCGACGGAGACGCGCTGGCCGCGCCCGGTGTGCTCGCGCTGGTAGAGGGCGGCGAGAATGCCGGCGACCGTGTGGATCCCGGTGCCGGAGTCGCCGATCTGCGCACCGGTCGCGAGCGGCGGCCCGTCCTCGAACCCGGTGGTGCTCATCGAACCGCCCATCGCCTGCGCCACGACCTCGTAGGCCTTGTAGTGCGTGTAGGGGCCCTCGCCGAAGCCCTTGATCGAGGCGTAGATCAGCCTGGGGTTGATCGCCTGCAGGCGGTCCCAGGTGAAGCCCATCCGGTCGATCGCGCCGGGGCCGAAGTTCTCGGCCAGGATGTCGAACTTCGGCAGCATCTCCGTGAATATCCGCTTGCCCTCTTCGCTCTTCATGTTGAGCGTGATGCTGCGCTTGTTGCAGTTCAGCATCGTGAAGTAGAGACTGTCCACATCGGGCAGATCGCGGAGCTGTTTGCGTGTGATGTCACCGGTCGGCGCCTCGATCTTGACCACGTCCGCGCCAAGCCAGGCCAGGATCTGCGTCGCGGAGGGTCCGGACTGGACGTGCGTCATGTCGAGAACGCGGACACCCTCGAGTGCTTTACCCATGGTGCGAGCCCCTCACTTGTACATGGTCTGGTTCATCGTTCCCGGCGCGTAGACCTCCGGGTCCACCCACACGTTGATCAGTGAGGGCTTGCCGGACTCGCGCGCCCGCTCCAGCGCGGGCCGGATGTCGGCGGGGTCGCGCACATCCTCGCCGTAGCCGCCGAGCATGCGGGCGAACTCGCCGTAGGGGACGTCGCCGAGCGTGTTGCCGACGCGGCCCCGGTCGTCCCCGTACTTCTGGATCTGCCCGTAGCGGATCTGGTTCATCGACGAGTTGTTGCCCACGATCCCGACGAACGGGAGGTCGAAGCGGACCAGCGTCTCGAAGTCCCAGCCGGTGAGGCTGAAAGCGCCGTCACCGAGCAGGCAGACGATCTCCTTGTCGGGACGCGCGTACTTCGCGGCCATGACGAACGGGATGCCGACGCCGAGTGTCCCGAGTGGACCCGGGTCCATCCAGTGGCCGGGTGCCTTCGGCTGCACGACCTGGCCGGAGAAGGTGACGATGTCGCCGCCGTCGCCGATGTAGATCGAGTCCTCGGTGAGGAACTCGTTGATCTCGTGCACCAGCCGGTACGGGTCGATGGGACTGGCGTCCGAGTGCTGGCGGGGCAGCCGCTTCTCGTAGGCCTGGTTCTCGACGGCGCGCAGCTCCTCCAGCCACGCCTTGCGGCCGACGGCCCCGTTGTCGATCCGGCCGGAGGCTGCCTGCGTGACCCCGGAAAGGACCAGGCCCGCGTCACCGACGATGCCGAGGTCGACGTCGCGGTTCTTGCCCACCGTGCGGTAGTCCAGGTCGATCTGCACCACGGTGGCGTCGGGGGAGAGCCGCTTGCCATAGCCCATGCGGAAGTCGAACGGCGTGCCGACGATGATGATCAGGTCGGCGTTCTGGAAGGCGTAGCGCCGGGCCAGCTGCAGGTGGTGGGGGTCCTTCGGCGGGAGCGTGCCGCGGCCGGAGCCGTTCATGAACGCGGGCACGTTGAGCGTGCGGACGAACTCGATGGCCGCGTCGGTGGCGCGGCAGGTCCACACCTGGCTGCCCAGCAGGACACACGGCTTCTCGGCCTGCACCACGAGGTCGGCAAGGCGCTCGATGGCCTCGGGGTCGCCCGCGTTGCGGGTGGACGCGCGGTAGGCGCCCGCCTTCGGGATCCGGGCCCTCTCCACCGGCACCTTGGCGTCCAGCACGTCGCGGGGGATCTCGAGGAACGACGGTCCCGGTGCGCCGTGGTAGCACTCGCGGAACGCCATCGACACGATGTCCGCGACCCGCTCGGTGGCCGGGACACTCGCCGCGAACTTGGTGATCGGGGTCATCATGTCGACGTGCGGCAGGTCCTGCAGTGAGCCCATCTTGTGCTGGCTGAGCGAGCCCTGGCCGCCGATGAGCAGCATCGGGCTCTCCGCGCGCAGCGCGTTCGCGACGCCGGTCACCGCGTCGGTGGTGCCCGGTCCCGCGGTGACCACGGCGCAGCCCGGTTTCCCGGTGACGCGGGCGTAGCCGTCGGCCGCGTGCGCGGCCACCTGCTCGTGCCGTACGTCGATGACGTCGATGCCCTCGTCGACGCAGCCGTCGTAGATGTCGATGATGTGGCCGCCGCACAGCGTGAAGATCACGTCGACGCCCTCGGCCTTGAGCGCCTTCGCCACCAGGTGACCACCGGAGATCAGCTGAGGTTCGCCCTCGGTCGCGACCGGCGCGCTCGGCTGGCCGTCGCTTGCCGGTTCTGTCTTGGCCATCTGCCCCATGTGCGTCGTCATCTCCTTAGAACCTGTCCACCACAGTGGCTCTCTGGCTACCGCATACTGCATACCATATGGAGTTATCGTGGACCTCGATCAACGCGTTGTCCAGAGGTTCAGTCGCGCCAGTCGATCCGGGGCCAGCGCTGGGTCAGCTCGCCGAGCCGCCGGGCCGCCTCGGCGGGCGGCAGGCCCCGCGCGACGGCCATTCCGACGAGGTAGACGGTGAGGGGAGCCGCGGGCTTCGCCACCACGCGGCCCACGTCACGGGCCATGGCGAGGACGAGCCCGGGGTCGAGTTCGCCCGGGTCCAGATCCAGGTCCGAGCACAGGGCGGAGGTCCATTCCCGCACGTCGTCCATCGGCGCCTCCCGGCTTCGCACCCGTTGACCGGAGCTCGCCATACCGTATACTGCATACACATTGCTCGCAAGTGAAGTTCTCCGAGGACGCGATCCGTCTCCCCGCTGCGAGCAGGCAATTCGCCATCGAGCTGACGCAAGAACGGCCAAGAACGGAGTCGACGTGAAGGTTGCTGTTCTCGGTGCCGGCGCCATCGGCGCGTATGTCGGCGCCAGCCTCCACCGCGCGGGAGTCGAGGTCTCACTCATCGCCCGCGGCGCCCATCTGCAGGCCATCCGGGAGTCGGGAGTGCGGGTCGAGAGCCCGCGCGGGGACTTCTCGGCGCGGCCCTTCGCCACGGACGACCCGGCCGAGGTCGGCCCCGTCGACCACGTCTTCCTCGGACTCAAGGCCAACCAGTACGCCGCCGCCGGGCCGTTGCTGGACCCGCTGCTGAAGGACGACACCTCGCTGATCGCCGCGCAGAACGGCATCCCGTGGTGGTACTTCCACGGCGTGCCCGGCCCGTTCGAGGGCAAGCGCATCGACAGCGTCGACCCCGGCGGCGCGGTCAGCGCGGTGATGCCGCCGGAGCGGGCCATCGGCTGCGTGGTCTACGCGGCCACGGAGATCGCGGCGCCCGGCGTGATCCGGCACCTCGAGGGCACGCGACTGTCCATCGGGGAGCCCGACGGCACGATCTCCCGCCGCTGCACCGAGTTCTCCCAGGCCATGATCGCGGGCGGGCTCAAGTGCCCCGTCGAGGCCGACCTGCGCAACGACATCTGGGTCAAGCTGATGGGCAACATCGCGTTCAACCCCATCAGCGCGCTCGCCAGGGCCACGATGGCCGCGATCTGCCGGCACGGCGACACCCGCGCGCTCGTGGTGGAGATGATGCGCGAGACGCTCGACGTCGCCGCCGCGCTCGGCGTGCACCCGGACGTGTCGATCGAGCGCAGGCTCGCCGGCGCCGAGCGCACCGGCGAGCACAAGACGTCCACGCTGCAGGACCTGGAGAAGGGCAAGCCGCTCGAGCTGGACGCGCTGCTGAAGGCCGTCGTCGAGCTGGCCGAGCTGGCCGAGGTCGCGGTGCCCACCCTGCGCGTCGTCAACGCCCTCACCGACCTGCTCAACACCGGCGTCAGTGCCACCGCGGCGGCGCCGGCGGCCGCCGCCGGAGGTGGGCGGTGACCCCGGCGGAGCTGATGGTCAAACCGGGCACCGAATGGGCGACGGTGTACGCGCGGGCGCGGGCCGCCGCGCCCGAGGCGTTCGAGGACGACCGGCTGCTCAACTTCTGGGGCGGCCGCTGGCGGCGCGAGGGCACTCCGGTCCCCGCGGTGTCGCCCGTCGACGGCACCGAGATCGCCGGCCCGCCGATGGTCGATGCGGTGGCCGCGGCCAAGGCGGTGCGGGCGAGCCTCAACGAGCACCGCACGTGGTCGTTCGCTCCGCTCACCGAACGCCGCATCCGCATCGCCGCCGCCCTGGACGATCTCGCCGGGCACCGCGACCTGCTCGCGTTGCTGCTGGTGTGGGAGATCGGCAAGACATGGCGGTCCGCGACCGCCGACGTCGACCGCTGCCTCGACGGCGTGCGGTGGTACCTGGAGCAGATCGACGGGATGCTGGCGGACCGCCGCCCGCTGCGCGGGCCGGTCAGCAACATCGCGAGCTGGAACTACCCGATGAGCGTGCTCATGCACGCCATGCTGGTGCAGGCGCTGGCGGGCAACGCCGCGATCGCGAAGGCGCCCACCGACGGCGGGGTGGCCTGCCTGACGCTCGCCACCGCGCTCGCCGCGCGGCACGGCCTGCCGCTGACCCTGATCAGCGGCAGCGGGCCCGAGCTGTCGGCCGCGCTGGTGCGGTCGGACATCATCGGGTGCGTCGCCTTCGTCGGCGGGCGGCACACCGGCGGCGCCGTGGCCGCGGACCTGGTCGCCACCGGCACGCGGCACATCCTCGAACAGGAGGGCCTCAACTGCTGGGGCATCTGGGAGTTCGGCGACTGGGACACGTTCGCCGGGCACGTCCGCGCGTCGTTCGAGTACGGCAAGCAGCGCTGTACCGCCTACCCGAGGTACGTGGTGCAGCGGCGGCTGTTCGACGAGTTCCTCTCCGCGTACCTGCCGGTGGTGCGGGACCTGACGTTCGGGCACCCGCTCGCCGTCGCCGCGCCGGAGGACCCGCTGCCGGAGCTCGACTTCGGCCCGCTCATCAACGACGCCAAGGCCAAGGAGCTGTGCGACACCGTCGCCGACGCCGTCGGCAGGGGAGGAGTCCCGCTGTACCAGGGCGACCTGGCCGCGGGCCGGTTCCTGCCCGGCCAGCAGACGTCGGCGTACTTCGCGCCGGTGGCGATCCTCGACCCGCCGGCCAGCTCGCCGCTGCACCACGCGGAGCCGTTCGGCCCGGTCGACACGATCGTCCTCGTCGACACGGAGGCGGAGCTGCTCTCGGCGATGAACGCGAGCAACGGCGCGCTGGTGGCGTCGCTCGCGTGCGACGACGAGTCGACCGCGCAGCGGCTGGCCGCCGACCTCCGCGCGTTCAAGGTGGGCATCAACCGTCCTCGGTCCCGGGGCGACCGGGACGAGGTCTTCGGCGGGGCGGGAGCGTCCTGGCGCGGGGCGTTCGTCGGCGGCGAGCTGCTCGTGCGCGCCGTGACGGACGGCCCGCCCGGCGAGCGGCTTCCGGGCAACTTCCCCGCCTACACGCTGTACCCGGGCGCATGAACGCGCGCAGGGACCCGCTCGGCCGCGTGCTCGGCACCGTCGTCGGGCCCGCCGCGCGGGACGCGCGAGCCGTGTCCGCCATCTGTGTACGCGTGTCCGCGTCGCACGACGCGGACACGCGTACACTGTCCGCGGACACGCGGGTCAGCGGTCGGCGACGGCCCGCTCGGCGGCCTCCATCCACTCGCGCCACTGGGCGGCCTGCTCCTCGGCCTTCCTGGCGCGCCGCTCGTCGCCCGCCGCGCGCGCCTTCTCCGCCTGGCTCTCCAGCTGCTCGACGCGCTCCCGGAACTGCGCGGCCCTCGCCTGCGCCTCCGGGTCGGTGCGCCGCCACTTCGAGTCCTCGGCGGAGCGCACGCGGTCCTGCACGGCCTTGAGCCTGCCGTCGAGCTCGCGGATGCGCTCGCGGGGAACCTTGCCGATCTCGTCCCAGCGCTCCTGGATCCTGCGCAGCTGCGACTTCGCCGCCTCCAGGTTCGCGGCCGGGTCGATCTTCTCGGCCTCGACCAGCAGCTCCTCCTTGCGCGCGGCGTTCTCGGCGAACTCGGCGTCACGCTCGGAGAACGCCGCGGAACGCCGGGCGAAGAACGCGTCCTGCGCGGCCCGGAACCGCTGCCACAGCTTGTCGTCGGCGTCCTTGGGGGCGCGGCCCGCGGCCTTCCACTCGGCCATGAGCTCCTTGTACCGCCCCGCCGTGGGCCCCCAGTCGGTGGAGTCGGACAGCGACTCGGCCTCCGCGATCAGCTCCTCCTTGCGCTGCTTCGCCGCGGCGCGCTGCTTGTCCAGCTCCGCGAAGTGCGAGCCCCGGCGGCGGTTGAACGACTCCCTGGCCTTGGAGAACCGCTTCCACAGCTCGTCGTCGGTCTTGCGGTCGACGCCCTTGATCGTCTTCCACTCGTCGAGGATGGCCCGCAACCGGTCACCCGCCACCTTCCACTGGGTGGACTCGGCGGCGATCCGCTCCGCCTCCTCGGCGAGCTCCTGCTTCCTGGCGACCGCGGCGGCGCGTGCCTGCTCACGCTCCTCCTTGACCTGCGCCAGCACCCGCTCCGCGTGCGCGATCACGTGCTCCACCCTGGCGCGCAACGCCTCGACGTCGCCGACGACGGCCGCGTCGGCGAGCCCGTCGCGCAGGTGGACGGCACTGCTCAGCGCCTGCTTGGGGTCGCCCGCGCCGGAGGTCAGGCGCGTCTGGAGGAGCTCGACCTCGGTGCGCAGGTCGTCGAAGCGGCGGGCGAAGTGCACGAGCCCCTCCTCCGGCGTGCCCGCCCGCCACTCGCCGACCACCCGCTCCCCGTCCGGGGTGCGCACGTAGACGGTGCCGTCGCTGTCGACCCGGCCCCAGCGCGACGGCTGCGGCTCCGCCGCCGGCACCGGCGGGGCGGCGTGCGCCGCGCCGGCCTGGGCGTGGGGCACCTGGTTCGGCGCCGGGACCTCGGTGCCGTTCGGAGTGTTCTGCTCGGCCATTGCCGGCTCCTTCTACCTGTCGGCCCGCCGTGCGGGCGCCCCGCGCGCGGGCGGGGCCGGGTGTTGCGGTGCGTTTGCCTGGCCGCATTCAAACAGGTCAGCGCGTTTCTCGGTACTCCGTGCCTCGTTCGGTACCACGCCGACCGTGCCGGGTAACCTCGGAACGCGTGATCACGCGAGTGGCCGTGGTACCCCATCCTCCCCTGCTGGTGCCCGAACTGGTGCCCGGCCGGGTCGATTCGACCGGGCCGGTTCGCGAGGCCACGCTGGCCGCCGTCGCCCGGCTCGCGCAGGTCAGCCGTGACTGGGTCGCCGTCGCCGCGGGGGAGGGCGGGCACCGCTTCGGCCCGGAGTCGGCAGGCTCCTTCCGCGGCTACGGGGTCGACGTGCCCGTCACGCTCTCTGCCGGGCACGGTGCCGGTGCGCCCGCCGACCTGCCGCTGCCCGTCCTGGTGGCGGGCTGGCTGCGCGCCCGCGCCGGCGCCGATTCGGTGCGGGTGGAGCCGGTGGCCCCGGCCGCGAGCCCGGCCGAGTGCGCCGAGCTGGGCGCCGAGCTGGCCCGGCGGGACACCGAGACCGGGCTGCTGGTGCTCGGCGACGGCGCGAACTGCCACGGTCCCCGCGCGCCCGGGTTTCAGGACGGGCGCGCCGCCGACTTCGACGCGAAGGTCGCCTCCGCGCTCGCCGGGGCGGACGCCGAGACGCTGCTGGCCCTCGACCCGGACCTCGCCGCCGAGCTCGGCGCGGCCGGGCGGGCGCCGTGGCAGGTGCTGGCCGGGCTCGCGCGGCGGTGGCCGGGCTGGCGGGGTGAACTGCTGTACTCCGCCGCCCCGTTCGGGGTCGCCTACCACGTGGCCGTGTGGGAGCGGCGATGATCCGGCCCGTGGCCGTGGTGGGGCCGACCGCGACCGGCAAGACCGCGCTCGGCGTCGAGGTGGCCCGCGCGCTCGGCGGTGAGGTCGTCAACGCCGACGCCATGCAGCTGTACCGGGGCATGGACATCGGCACCGCGAAGGCCACGCCCGGGGAGCGCAGGGGGGTGCCGCACCACCTGCTCGATGTCCTCGACGTCACCGAGACCGCGTCGGTGGCCGCCTACCAGCGGCAGGCCCGGGAGTGCGTGGAACGGTTGCTCGCGGCGGGCACCGTGCCGGTGCTGGTCGGCGGCTCCGGGCTGTACGTCCAGGCGGTGCTCGACGACCTCCGGTTCCCCGGCACCGATCCGGACGTGCGCGCGGCGCTGCAGGAGGAGGCGGACGAGCGCGGGGCCGGGGCGATGCACGCGCGGCTCGCCGAGCTCGACCCGGCCGCCGCCGAGGCGATCCTGCCGTCCAACGTGCGGCGGATCGTGCGCGCGCTGGAGGTCATCGAGATCACCGGCGAGCCGTTCTCGGCCCACCTGCCCCGCCCCGGCGAGCCGAGGTACGGCACGGTGCTCGTCGGGGTGGACCGCGCCGTGGATGAGCTCGACGAGCGGGTGAACCGCCGGGTCGGCTGGATGTTCCAGGCCGGGCTCGTCGACGAGGTCCGTGAGCTGGAGCGCCGGGGCCTGCGGGAGGGCAGGACCGCGTCGCGTGCGCTCGGCTACCAGCAGGTGCTCGCGGCCCTCGACGCGGGCGGCTCCGAGGACGACCTCGCCGAGGCCGCCGCGGCCACCGCGCGGGCCACGCGGCGCTTCGTGCGCAGGCAGCGCTCGTGGTTCCGGCGCGACGGCCGGATCCGGTGGTTCGACGGCGCGACCGAACGGCTGGCCGACCGGGTGCTCGCCGAGCTCGGCCCGTAATGTTGGGTGCATGGGTGGTATCGAGTTCCTGAAGGGGCATGGCACACAGAACGACTTCGTGCTGCTGCCCGACGCGGCGGGCCTGCTGGACCTGACGCCCGACCGGGTCGCGGCGCTCTGCGACCGGCAACGCGGGCTCGGTGCCGACGGCGTGCTCCGCGTCGTGCGCTCGGCCGCCCTCGGTCTCCCCAGCGAGGGGGAGTGGTTCATGGACTACCGCAACGCGGACGGCTCGGTCGCCGAGATGTGCGGCAACGGAATGCGGGTGTTCGCCCGGTACCTCGCCGAGGCCGGGCTGGAGACCGGCACCGAGTTCGTCGTCGGCAGCAGGGCGGGCGACCGGCTCGTCCGGGTGCACCCCGACCGTTCGGTCACCGTCCAGATGGGACTGGCCAGGATCACCGGAACGTCGGTGACCGTCGTCGGCGGCCGCGAGCTGTCCGGGGTCGCCGTCGATGTCGGCAACCCGCACTTGGTGTCCACTTTGGACGACGACGTGGCCTCCCTCGACCTGCGTGACCAGCCGTGCTTCGACACCGACTCGTTCCCCGAGGGGGTCAACCTCGAGTTCGTCAACGTGCTCGCCGACGGCGAGCTGCGGATGCGCGTGCACGAACGGGGCGTCGGGGAGACCAGGTCGTGCGGCACCGGCACCGTCGCCGCGGTCGCGGCCGTGCTGCACCTTGACGGCAGCGACGCCGGATCCGCCACAGTGGACATTCCGGGGGGGCGGGTCTCCGTCACGGTCGGGCGGGACGGTTCGACACTCACCGGGCCCGCCGAGTTCGTCGCGCGCGGCGAGCTGGACGAGTCCTGGTGGCGCGCGGGCTAACGCCGCCGCGCCCGCACGAGCCAGGCCGCCGCGGCGTAGCGCACGCCGTCCGGCCCGGTGTGCGCGGCGATCGACTCCCGCAGCCGATCGTGTGCGGCGGGCTGGTCGTTCTCGTCGAGGCGGGCCAGCACGGAGCGCACGTTGCCCAGCCCCAGCGCGAACCGTCGCGCCGACTCCGGATCGTCGCCGAGGCGCACCGGCGCCGTGAGGTCGTCGACCGCCACGTCGGTGAACCCGGCCGCGGTCAGCACCGCGCGGACGCGGCCGGGATCGGCCAGGGAACGCGCATCCGGCGCGTCCGCGGGCGGCCGCGGCACCGGCCGGTCCCCGCACAGCGTCCGCGTCAGCCCGCCCATCCACTCGTTGCGCTCGTCGTCCTGCCACACCAGCAGGACCAGCCTCCCGCCGGGACGCAGTGCCCGCGCGAGGTTGCCGAAGGCCGCCACTGGATCGGCGAAGAACATCGCGCCGGTGCGGCTGATCGCCACGTCGGCGTGCGCGGGCGGGAAGGGGTGCACCTGGGCGTCCGCGCGCAGGAACTCCGCGTTGCCGACGCCCCGGTCGGTCGCCCGCCGCCGCGCCACGGCCAGCATCGGCGCGGACAGGTCCACCCCGAGCGCGGATCCGGATCCCGCGAGGCGGGCGGCGTCCAGCGTGGCCTGCCCGTTGCCGCAGCCGATGTCGAGCACCCGCTCGCCGGGCCCGATCCCCGCGGCGGCGAGGAAGCGCGGGTGGAAGCCCGCGAGGAACGCGTCGAACCGGTCGGCGTGCTCGGCCCAGAACTCGCCGTACTCGCCGTTCCACGCGGCCTCGGCTTCGGCGTTGGCCGACGGCGTGTCCATGGTCTCCCCGTGGCCGCGCGGGTCATGGTGCACCGGCCCCAGTCTGGCCACGTGATGGGAAAGGGTCAACCGATCTCGGGTCTACGCTGGCGTGATGGCACGAAGGCGGACGGCCACCGAGGCGGAGGCGAACGCGCTGGCGTCCGGAATACGGCTGCGCATCATCCGGTTGACCTATCCGGAGGCCCTGACCAACAAGGAGATCGCCGAGCGGCTGGGCCGCGACCCGGCGACGACCCTCCACCACGTGCGCAAGCTCGTCGAGACGGGCTTCCTCGAGCCGCAGCCCGCGCGCAGGGGAAACCGGGGCGCGAAGGAGATCCCGTACCGCTCCACCGGGGTGTCCTGGCACCTGGACCACGCGCCGGCGCGGCAGCGGCTCGGCGAGGCGGTGCTGGAGGCCTACCTCACCGAGGTCGCCGAGACCGACCCGGCCGAGCTGGACCAGTGGCGGCTGGTGGCGCGGGTGCCACCCGAACGGCTGGTGGCCTTGCGCGGCCGGCTGCAGGAGCTGCTGGACGAGTTCGGTGCCGAGCCCGTGCACCCCGGCGCCGAACCCACGGCCGTGTACATCGCGATGTATCCGAGCCGTTAATCGCTCGGCCGAGCCCACGAGTCGTGGGACGATGGAGACAAGATGACAGAACTGACACACGACGACGTGCTCGACGACGCCCTCCGCGGCTTCGACGTCGAGCCTTCCCAGGGCGAGCTGGAGCTCGACGAACGCGCCTCGCTGCGCAGGGTCGCGGGCCTTTCCACCGAACTCGCCGACATCTCCGAGGTCGAGTACCGGCAGCTCCGGCTGGAGCGCGTGGTGCTCGTGGGCGTCTGGACCGACGGCACCGCCGCCCAGTCCGAGGCGTCGCTCGCCGAGCTCGCCCGGCTCGCCGAGACCGCGGGCTCCGAGGTGCTGGAGGGGCTCGTCCAGCGCCGGAACCGCCCGGACCCGGCCACCTACATCGGCGCGGGCAAGGTGCGGGAGCTGGCCGACGTCGTGCGCGCGACCGGTGCCGACACGGTGATCTGCGACGGCGAGCTGTCGCCGGGCCAGCTGCGCCAGCTGGAGGACAAGCTCAAGGTCAAGGTCATCGACCGGACCGCGCTGATCCTCGACATCTTCGCCCAGCACGCCCGGTCCAAGGAGGGCAAGGCGCAGGTCGAGCTGGCCCAGCTGCAGTACCTGCTCCCGCGGCTGCGGGGCTGGGGCACGTCGCTGTCCCGGCAGGCCGGTGGCCGTGCCGGCGGTGCCGGTGGCGGCGTCGGCCTGCGCGGTCCCGGTGAGACGAAGCTGGAGACCGACCGGCGGCGGATCAACAAGCGGATCGCCAAGCTCCGCAGGGAGATCGCCGCGATGAACACCATCCGCGAGACCAAGCGCGGGCGCAGGCTGGCCCGCGAGGTGCCCAGCGTCGCGATCGTCGGCTACACCAACGCGGGCAAGTCGAGCCTGCTCAACGCCGTCACCGGTGCGGGCGTGCTGGTCGAGGACGCGCTGTTCGCCACCCTCGACCCCACCACCCGGCGCTCGGCGACGCCCGACGGCCGCACGTACACGCTGACCGACACGGTGGGCTTCGTGCGGCACCTGCCGCACCAGATCGTCGAGGCGTTCCGCTCGACCCTGGACGAGGCCGCCGACGCCGACCTGTTGCTGCACGTCGTCGACGGCTCGGATCCGGCGCCGGAGGACCAGGTCAACGCCGTCCGCGAGGTGCTGGCCGAGATCGGCAAGCGGCGCAGCGAGCCGCTGCCGCCCGAGCTGATCGTCATCAACAAGGCCGACGCCGCCGACGAGGTGGCGCTGGCCCGGCTCCGGCACCTGCTGCCGGGGGCGTTCGTGGTGTCCGCGCGCACCGGTGCGGGTGTCGGCGCGCTCGTCAGGGAGATCGCGGACCGCCTGCCCCGGCCGGAGGTCGTCGTCGACGCGCTCGTGCCGTACACCCGCGGTGAGCTGGTGGCCAGGGCACACGCCGACGGCGAGGTCCTCGGCGAGGAGCACACGCCCGAGGGCACGCGGCTGCAGGCTCGCGTGCACCCCGAGCTGGCGGCCGCCCTGCGCGGCTACGCCACCAACGGCACGTCGGCATAGGCGGGCCCGGGCGGGCGCCTGCGGACACGCGGGCGCCCGCCCGCTTCGGGCGGCTACGGTGACGATCGTGGGATCGCGCGTACGCGGGTGGCTGATCGCGGTGGTGGTGCTCGCCGGATCGCTGGGCGGGACACCCGCCGCCCTGGCGGAGGTACCCGCCCCGGAACCGGTGTGCACCGTCGGCGACGAGCGCCTGGCCGAACTGTCCGGCCTGGTCACCACCGGCGACGGCTGGTACGCCGTCAACGACGGCGGCAGCAGGCTCGAGGTGTTCGCGCTGGGACGCGACTGCGCGGTCCGCGACGTGCTCACCGACCCCACCGACCCGTACGACGTCGAGGACCTGGCCCTGGCCGGGGACGGCACGCTCTGGCTCGGCGACACGGGGGACAACGACAGGGACCGCGACACCGTGGCCCTGCACGCCTTCGACCCGGGTGGCGGTTCCGTGCTGTACCGGCTCACCTACCCGGACGGGCCGCACGACGCCGAGGCACTGCTGCTCGACCCGGCCGGGACGCCGTACGTCATCACGAAGAACATGCTCGGCGACTCCGGCGTGTACCGGCCCGCGCGCGAGCTGAGCAGCCCGGGCCCCACGCCGCTGGAACGGGTCGGCACGCTGCGGCTGACGGCGACGGACACGCCGGGCGGACCGCTGGGCGGCGCCGGTTCGGTGCTGGTCACCGGCGCCGCGACGATGCCGGACGGCAGCGTCGTCGCCGTGCGCACCTACACCGACGCCTACCTCTACCCGGTGCCGGACGGGGACGTCGTCGCGGCGCTGCGGCAGCAGCCGGTCCGCGTACCGCTGCCGCACGAGCCGCAGGGGGAGGCCATCGCGTTCGAGCGGGACGGGACGCTGCTGTCGGCCAGCGAGGGGGTCGGCACTCCGATCCGCGCCGTGCCGGGCGCGGCGGGGCTGGTTTCGGCCGCGTCCCAGGACCGTCCGGACGCCTCCCGGGAGGGCGGCGACGGTGGCCCGAGCCCGGGCACCGCGGAGCCCGACGGCGAGGACGGCCGGGAGGGCCTGCCGGTGCTGCCCGGGATCGCGGTGGCGGTGTTCGTCGCCGCCGTGCTCGTGTTCGGCATCGACCGCCTGCGCCGCAGGCGCTGACCCGCCCGGCGGGCGGTCAGAGCCTGCGCAGGACGGCGACCACCTTGCCGAGCACGGTCGCCTCGTCACCGGGGATCGGGTCGTAGGCCTCGTTCTGCGGCATCAGCCAGACGTGGCCGTCCTTGCGTTTGAACGTCTTGACGGTCGCCTCACCCTCGATCATCGCGGCCACGATGTCGCCGTTCTCGGCGGTGGGCTGCTGACGGACCACCACCCAGTCGCCGTCGGTGATGGCGGCGTCGATCATCGAGTCGCCGGTGACGCTGAGCAGGAAGACCTCGCCCTCGCCGACGATGTCCTTCGGCAGCGGGAACACGTCCTCGATCGCCTCCTCCGCCAGCACGGGCCCGCCCGCCGCGATGCGCCCGACCAACGGCACGAACGCGGGCTTGGGCAGCTGGGCGGCCTCGACATCGGCCTGGCCTGCCCGGTCCAGGTCGGACGGCAGGACACCGACGGCGCGCGGGCGGTTGGCATCCCTCCGCAGGTAGCCCTTCTTCTGCAGAGCGCGCAGCTGGTGCGACACCGAGGACGTCGAGGTGAGCCCCACGGCCTCACCGATCTCCCTGACGCTCGGCGGGTAGCCGTACTGGTCCACCCAGTTCCGGATCACGTCGAGCACCTGGCGCTGGCGCGGGGTCAGGCTCTCGTCGGGGTCCTCGATCTCGGGAAGGGTGTGCACCCTGCCGCCCGCGTCGCCGACGTTGCCGACATCCACGGCGTCCACGGCGTCGTCCCTGCCGTTGCCTGCCACTGCGTCGCCTCCCAGTCGTGGGCCGGCCGCCTGCCGTGCCCGGTCTGCTCCGTGCTCCGTGCCCGGGGCCCTGCCGTCACCCGCCGTGCGCGGGTGCCTCCGGTTCGTCCTCTCGCTGCCGACGCTAGCCCGCGGCACCGGCGATTTCAAACGTCTGTTCGATCGACACGCCGGGAGGCTCTCGATTTTGTCGGTCCCTGGTGGTACATATTCGCACGGACGTTCGATAGAACGCGTGTTCGACTCGCCGTGCGGCGGCGAACACCACCGCGAGGAGGTTCCGATGTCGGTTCTGCTGTACCGGGAGGCCGGTCAGGTCCGACGGGCACGCACGGTGCCGGGCGAGGTCGCCGCGCCACACCGGCCGGGGCGCCGCAGGAGGGGAGAGGCGACGCGGCCGCCGACGAGGGCGCGGGTGGTGGCCGGCCGCGTACCGGCGCCGGTGGCGTCGTGCCCGGCCCGGCCGGAGCCGCGCCGGTGGCCGTGGCTGGTGCTGCTGGCGCTGGCCGTCGCCGGGCTCGTGATCGGTCTGGGGCTGCTCGCGGAGGGTGTCTCGGGCGCCGGGGCCGAGCGGGTGCCGGAGCGGACGGCGCTGGTGACGGTGGCGCCCGGCGACACGCTCTGGGACGTCGCCGCCCGGCACGCGCCGGGCAGCGACCCGGAAGCCGTCGTCCAGCGGATCGAGGCCCTCAACGGTCTCTCCGGCCCGGACGTGTCGCCCGGGGTGCCCCTCCTCGTGCCGCATCAGCCCTGACGCGCGTGTCCGCGGTCTGTGCACGCGTGTCCGCGATCTGTGCACGCGTGTCCGCGTCGCACGGCGCGAGGACGCGTCCGTCACCGGCGGACACGGGCGGACCCGGGCGAGGGTGACCCGCGCGGGTGATCGCGGAACCTCGTGACATTCTGGAACGCCCTCGTCGCGGGCCGAACATCACGTCCTTCACCGTGTCGTGTCGCTTGCGCGGGCCCCCTGCGCCTTCTAAGGTCGACCCCAACATGTAGTAGTTACATGTGTGTAGTTGGTCCACAGGTTGGGGTAGAATCGCAGGCAGTTGTCCACAGCTGTCCACAGCTCGCCGGTGTTCACCCACCAGGTATCCACATGACGATCACCAGGGCGGCGTGGCCCTGACCATGCGGATACCGGCGCGGAGCCCACGTGAAGGGAGTTGATCGGCGGATGCGTTGCCCGTTCTGCCGGCATGCGGATTCCCGGGTCGTCGACTCCCGAGAGGTGGATGAGGGCCAGGCGATCCGGCGGCGCAGGTCGTGCTCGAAGTGCGGTCGCCGGTTCACCACCTCGGAGACGATGGTGCTCGCCGTCGTCAAGCGGTCCGGGGTCACCGAGCAGTTCAGTCGCGAGAAGGTGGTTCGGGGAGTGCGCCGCGCCTGCCAGGGCAGGCCGGTCGACGACGACGCGCTGCAGCAGCTGGCTCAGCGGGTCGAGGAGTCGATCCGGTCGGCCGGCGTCGCGGAGATTCCGAGCCACGAGGTGGGGCTGGCCATCCTCGGCCCGCTCCGTGAACTGGACGCCGTGGCGTATCTGCGGTTCGCGAGCGTGTACCGCTCTTTCTCCTCGATCGAGGACTTCGAGAAGGAGATCTCGGATCTTCGTGTGGCGATGGCGGCTCCGGCCGACCCGGACAACAGCGACAACGGCGCGGACGACGACTGACGTCGCCGCGCGTGCGAACGCGGGAGAGGGACTCATGACAGAAACCGTGGGAGTGGACGCGGAGACAGGCGGCGCGGCGGCCAAGCCGGGCCGGGGCAAGGGCCGCAAGCCGGGCCTGACCGTCCAGCGCGTCTTCACCACCGAGGGGGTGCACCCGTACGACGAGGTGACGTGGGAGTCGCGCGACGTCGTGATGACCAACTGGCGGGACGGGACCGTCAACTTCGAGCAGCGGGGCGTCGAGTTCCCGGAGTTCTGGTCGGTCAACGCGACCAATATCGTCGCCAGCAAGTACTTCCGCGGCGCCGTCGGCAGCCCGCAGCGTGAGCACAGCCTCAAACAGCTGATCGACCGCGTGGTCAAGACCTACGTCAAGTCCGGGACCGACAACGGGTACTTCGCGACGCCCCAGGACGCCGAGATCTTCGAGCACGAGCTGACCTGGATGCTGCTGCACCAGGTGTTCAGCTTCAACTCGCCGGTCTGGTTCAACGTCGGCACGACGTCCAAGCAGCAGGTCTCCGCGTGCTTCATCCTCTCCGTCGACGACACGATGGAGTCGATCCTGAACTGGTACCGGGAGGAGGGCCTGATCTTCAAGGGCGGCTCCGGTGCCGGTCTCAACCTCTCCCGGATCCGCTCGTCCCGGGAGCTGCTGTCGTCCGGCGGTACCGCGTCGGGCCCCGTCTCGTTCATGCGTGGCGCCGACGCGTCGGCGGGCACGATCAAGTCGGGTGGCGCCACCCGCCGGGCGGCCAAGATGGTGGTCCTCGACGTCGACCACCCGGACATCGAGGAGTTCATCGAGACGAAGGCCAAGGAGGAGAAGAAGATCCGCGTCCTGCGTGACGCGGGCTTCGACATGGACCTCAGCGGCGCCGACATCTCCTCGGTGCAGTACCAGAACGCGAACAACTCGGTCCGCGTGTCCGACGAGTTCATGCGTGCCGTCGAGTCGGGCGGCGACTTCGGCCTGCGGGCGCGGCTGTCCGGCGAGGTCATCGACCACACGGACGCCAAGGCGCTGTTCCGCAAGATGGCGCAGGCCGCGTGGGAGTGCGCCGACCCCGGGCTGCAGTACGACGACACGATCAACGACTGGCACACCTGCCCCGAGTCGGGCCGGATCACCGCGTCCAACCCGTGCTCGGAGTACATGCACCTGGACAACTCCAGCTGCAACCTGGCCTCGCTGAACCTGCTGAAGTTCGTGCGCGGCGACGGCACGTTCGACGCCGAGCTGTTCGCCAGGGCGGTCGAGCTGGTCATCACCGCGATGGACATCTCCATCTGCTTCGCGGACTTCCCGACCGAGGCGATCGGCGACACCACGCGGAAGTTCCGCCAGCTGGGCATCGGATACGCCAACCTCGGCGCGCTGCTGATGGCCACCGGGCACGCCTACGACTCCGACGGCGGCCGCGCACTCGCCGCGGCCATCACCTCCCTGATGACCGGCGTGTCGTACCGCCGCTCCGCCGAGCTCGCCGCCGTCGTCGGCCCGTACGAGGGCTACGCCCGCAACGCCGAGGCGCACCAGCGGGTGATGCGCAAGCACGCCGCGGCCAACGACGCCATCCGCACGTTCCACACCAACGACGTGAACGTGCGGTCGCTCGCCACGCGGGAGTGGCAGCGCGGCATCGAGATCGGCAGCCAGCACGGCTGGCGCAACGCGCAGGCCAGCGTGCTCGCCCCCACGGGCACCATCGGCTTCATGATGGACTGCGACACCACCGGCATCGAGCCGGACTTCTCGCTGGTGAAGTTCAAGAAGCTCGTCGGCGGCGGGTCCATGCAGATCGTCAACCAGACGGTGCCGCGCGCGCTGCACTCGCTCGGCTACCAGGACGAGCAGATCGAGGCCATCGTGGACTACGTGGCCCAGCACGGGCACGTGATCGACGCGCCGGGGCTGCGCCCCGAGCACTACGAGGTGTTCGACTGCGCCGTCGGCGAGCGCTCCATCGCGCCGATGGGGCACGTGCGCATGATGGCCGCCGTGCAGCCGTTCCTGTCGGGCGCGATCTCGAAGACCGTCAACATGCCCGAGTCGGCGACGGTCGAGGACGTCGAGGAGATCTACTTCCAGGGCTGGAAGCTCGGCCTGAAGGCGCTGGCGATCTACCGCGACAACTGCAAGGTCGGCCAGCCGCTGTCCACCGCGAAGCGGGACAAGGCCGAGGCGGAGCCGGAGAAGGTCGTCGAGTACCGGCCGGTCCGCAAGCGCCTGCCGAAGAAGCGGCCGAGCCAGACGGTGTCGTTCACGATCGGTGGCGCCGAGGGCTACCTGACCGCCGGGTCCTACCCGGACGACGGGCTCGGCGAGATCTTCGTGAAGCTCGGCAAGCAGGGCTCCACGCTGGCCGGTGTCATGGACGCGTTCTCGATGTCGATCTCCGTGGGCCTGCAGTACGGCATCCCGCTGGAGTTCTACGTCAGCAAGTTCCAGAACCTCCGGTTCGAACCGGCCGGCATGACGGACGACCCGGACGTGCGGATGGCGACGAGCGTGCTCGACTACCTGTTCCGCAGGCTCGCGCTCGACTACCTGCCGTACGAGAAGCGCTCCCAGCTCGGCATCTTCACCGCCGACGAGCGGTCGGCGCAGGTGGAGTCCGACTACGGCCGGTCCACGGACGAGGACGAGAACGTCGACCTGGAGGCGTTGCGCAGCAGCGTGGACGCCAGCAGCACGCACGTGCTGGAGGAGAAGCCCGCCGACACCGAGCCGGGCCGGACCGCGCACACCACGACCGAGCTGGTGGAGCTGCAGCTCGGCAAGGCCGCCGACGCCCCGCTGTGCATGACCTGCGGGACGAAGATGCGGCCCGCGGGCTCCTGCTACGCCTGCGAGGGCTGCGGCGCCACCTCCGGCTGCAGTTGACCCCGCGCCGCTGGTGAGCGGGAAACGTGGTGAGAACCGCGTTTCCCGCTCACGAGCCGGTGAGCCTGCGCCACAGGAACTCGAACACGAGCGCCCACTTGAACGCGAGCTGGGCGTTGTCCGCCGCGGCGCCGTGGCCGCCCTCGATGTTCTCGTAGTAGCTCACGTCGTGGCCGTACTCCCGCATGCGGGCCACCATCTTCCGTGCGTGCGCGGGATGCACGCGGTCGTCCCGTGTGGACGTCACGAACAGCGCGGGCGGGTACTCGCGGTCCCGGGCGACGTTCTGGTACGGCGAGTACCGCGCGATGTAGTCCCATTCGGCCGGTTCGTCGGGGTCGCCGTACTCGGCCATCCACGAGGCGCCCGCGAGCAGCAGGTGGTACCGGCGCATGTCGAGCAACGGCACCTGGCTCACGATCGCGCCGAACCGCTCGGGGTAGCGGGTGAGCATGACCCCCGTCAGCAGCCCGCCGTTGCTGCCGCCCTGGATGCCCAGCCGCGCGGGCGTGGTGATGCCGCGCTCGACGAGGTCGGCAGCCACGGCGGCGAAGTCCTCGTACACGCGGTGCCGGTGCTCCTTGATCGCCTGGTTGTGCCAGTCCGGGCCGTACTCGCCGCCGCCGCGCAGGTTCGCGACGACGTACGTGCCGCCCCGCTCCAGCCATCCCCGGCCGATCACGCCGCTGTAGGACGGCGTCAGGGAGATCTCGAAGCCGCCGTATCCGGTGAGCAGGGTGGGCCCGGGCCGGTCGCGGCGGGCGCCCACCACGAAGTACGGGATCCGCGTGCCGTCGGCCGAGGTCGCGAAGTGCTGCCCGGTCTCGAGGCCGTCGCTGTCGAAGAACGCCGGTGCCCGCTTGAGCGTCTCCGGCTCCGCGCCGACCTCCCCGCGCACGAGCGCCGACGGCTCGGTGAACCCGCTGACGTCCAGCAGGTACTCGTCGCCGTGGTCGGGGTCGGTGCCGACGAGGTCGACGGAGCCGACCTCCGGCACGCCGGGCAGCGGCGCGGAACGCCACCCTTCCGGTGCCGGCGTCAGCACCCGCAGCCGCGTCTTCACGTCGCTCAGCGTGCCGAGGAGCAGGTGGTTGCGGGTCCACGCGTAGTAGTCGAGCGAGGTGTGCGGATCGGGTTCGAACAGCACCGTCAGCGCGCGGTCCCCGCCGAGGAAGTCGTCGAGCCGGGCCGCCAGCAGCGCACCCGCCGGGTACTCGGCACCGCCGGTGCGCCACGGCGAGCGCGTGCGCACGAGCAGCCACTCGCGGTGCAGCGACGCGTTGGCGTCGTCCGGCACGTCGACCCGGACCAGCCCATCGGCGGTGCGCAGGTACAGCTCGGACCGGTAGAAGTCCACGCTGCGGCGCACGAGGTCGCGCTCCCAGCCCTCGGTGTGGTCGTGCACACCGCGCACGGCGACGTCCTCCGGCTTGCCCTCGAACACCAGTTCCGCCTCGGTCAGCGGAGTGCCGCGCCGCCACTCTTTGACCAGCCGCGGGTAGCCCGAGTGGGTCAGCGACCCCGCGCCGAAGTCCGTGCCGACGTAGATCCGGTCCTCGTCGATCCACGCCACCGAGCTCTTCGCCTCGGGCAGCTCGAACCCGCCCGCGACGAACTCGCGCCGCTCCAGGTCGAACTCCCGCACCACGGTGGCGTCCGCGCCGCCGCGGGACAGCTCGACGAGCGCGCGCCGGAGGCTGGGCCGCAGCACCGTCGCGCCCTGCCACACCCAGTTCTCGCCCTCGGCCTCGGCGAGGGCGTCGACGTCGAGCAGGAGCTCCCACTCCGGCTCGGCCGCCCGGTACCGGTCGAGCGTCGTCCGCCGCCACAGGCCGCGCGGATGGGCGGCGTCCTGCCAGAAGTTGTACAGGTACTCGCCGCGGCGGCGCACGTACGGAATCCGGTCGTCGGCGTCGAGCACCTCCCGCAGTGCGGCCCGCAGCCGTTCGAAGCCGGTGTCCCCGGCCAGCGCCGCCACGGTCTCCGCGTTGCGTGCGCGCACCCAGTCGAGCGGCCGCTCGCCGGTGACGTCCTCGAGCCAGAGGTAGGGGTCGTTGTCGTCCAGCCGGGTTCGCGCCTCGCTCATGACCTCCAGTCTGCCAGGACCGCGTCGTTCCCGATTCGTGATCCGGGGTGCCGTGGCGGTGGATATCCTCACGTGCACTGTGGACGGAATCGGCAGCCGGACAGGGCCGCCCCGGAACTCGCCGCTGGCGGTCGCCGGGGTGCTGGCGCTGGTCCTCACGGTCGTCGGGGTGACGGCCCTCGCCGGCCGCGCCACCGTCCGCGTCGCGGGCACGGCGGCCGCCGACCCGGCCGCCGCCGCGGTCGCGGCCGCGCCGGTGGCACCCCGGTCCCGCCCGGCCGGGGAACCGCTGCTGTCCGGCGACCTCGTTCTGGGCGAGGTGGTGTGCGTGCTGCCGGATCTGGGAGCCACGAACGCGCGGCTGCGCGCGTTCCACAGCGCGGCACTGGACTGCCTCGGCGAGGCGTGGCGGCCCGCGCTGCGCGCCTCCGGGGCGACGTTCACGCAGGCACGGCTGGAGATCGACCCGGGACCGGGCAGCGCGTGCGGGAAGACGCCGGGCGAGGACCAGGCCACGGCGTTCTACTGCGGCCGGGAGGAGACGATCTACCTGCCGAGGCGGCGGGTGCTCGACCACCTCGGCCTGCACGTCCCGGCGCACCTGGCGGTGCTCGCCCACGAGTACGGCCACCACGTGCAGGAGCGCGGCGGCATCCTCGACGCCGCGGGCAGGCGGCTGCGCCACCTCGGCCAGGGCACGCCTGCGGAGCTGCGGCTCACCCGGCGTCTCGAACTGCAGGCCAACTGCTTCGCCGGGCTGTTCCTCGCCAGTGTCGCGGGCCGGGGCTCGGTGACGACCGCGCAGGCGGAGGAGGCGCTGGCGGACTTCCGGCACGGCGTCGACAGCGAGACGCATGGCACGGTGGCCAACCAGCTGCGCTGGGCCCGCACCGGGTTCACGGGGACCTCCGTCGCCGCGTGCGACACGTGGAGGGCCCCCGCGCACGCGGTCCGCTGAGGCACCCGGCCCGGTTGTCCACCTGTGCGGACCTTTCGCCGGGCAGCGCACCCGCACTAGCCTGTGTGAGGCAGCTCACCATGGCGGGAGGAGACTCAATGCGCATTGCCGATCTGCTGCGGAACAAGGGTTCGATGGTGGCCACGGTCACCCCGGACACCTCGGTCACCGAGTTGCTCGCCCGCCTCGCCGAACACAACGTGGGCGCGCTCGTGGTCGTCGACGCCGAAGGCGCCGTGGCCGGGATCGTCTCCGAACGGGACGTCGTGCGCAGGCTCCACGAGCATGGCCCCGGCCTGCTCGATCGCAACGTCGGCGACATCATGACCACGCTCGTCGCCACCTGCACCCCGCAGGACTCCGTCGACCAGCTCAGCGTGGTGATGACCGAACGGCGGATCAGGCACGTGCCGGTGCTCGTCGAGGGCAAGCTGGCCGGCATCGTCAGCATCGGCGACGTCGTGAAGACGCGCATGAACGAGCTGGAGCACAGCCAGGAACAGCTCGAGGCCTACATCTCGGGCGGGGTGCACCCCGCGGCCCGGTGAACCACGCGGCGCACCGCCTTTCGTCGGGTCCTGCACGGAATTCCTTGACACCCACCAGGAGTGTGGCGAGGGTCGGGCCACCGACGTCCGCCGAGCGACTGGGGGCCTTCCGTGCGATCCACGCGTGTCACCGTCCTGCTCGCCACCGCGCTGGTGGCGCCGCTGATCTCCGTCGGAGCACAGGCGGAACCGGCGGATCCGCCACCCCGGCCGGTCTTCGAGAACGGTGCGGCGCAACCCGTCTTCGATCCCGGGGACGTGGTACGGGAGAGCCTGTGGGTGCGGGCACCCGTGGACAGCGACCACGACGGCGAGGACGACGAGGTGCACGTCGAGGTCGTCCGGCCGAGGGCGACGGAACGGGGCCTGCGGGTGCCCGTGGTGTTCCAGGCCAGCCCGTACTACGCGGGCGGCAACTCGATCACCAACCACGACGTGGACGTGGAACTGTACGTCCCGGATCGCGGCGGCAGGCCGATGCCGCAGATCACCTGGCGGTACGAGCAGTACCTCGTCTCGCGCGGGTTCGCGGTGGTGTACGGCGAGTCGCTCGGCAGCGGTGAGTCCACCGGCTGTCCCACGACGGGCGGGGAGAACGAGACGATCGGCGCGCGGTCCGTCGTGGACTGGCTGAACGGGCGGGCGAGCGCGCGGGACGGCGACGGCCAACCGGTGGCGGCGGACTGGACCACCGGGAAGACGGCCATGATGGGGGTCTCCTACAACGGGACCCTGCCGAACGCGGTCGCGACCACGGGTGTCGAGGGCCTGGAGACGATCGTGCCCATCGCGGCGATCTCCAGCTGGTACGACTACTACCGCGAGGATGGCGCCGTGGTGGCGCCCGGCGGTTACCAGGGCGAGGACGCCGACGTGCTCGCCGAGTACGTCTACACGCGCGCCGACCGGGAGATCTGCCGGGACGTCATCGACGGGCTCGCCGCCCGGCAGGACCGCGTCACCGGCGACTACAGCGCGTTCTGGGCCGGCCGGAACTACCTCGATGACGTGCACCGGGTCCGGGCCTCGGTGCTCGCGGTGCACGGGCTCAACGACTGGAACGTGACGATGAGCCAGGTCGCGCGGTGGTACGAGGCGCTGCGGGCGCACGGCGTCGAGCACCGGATCTGGCTGCACCAGTCCGGGCACGCCGACCCCTACTCGCTGCGCCGCGACGAGTGGCTGCGCACCCTGAACCGCTGGTTCTCGCACTACCTCTACGGCGTCCAGAACGGGGTCCAGGACGAGCCGAGGGCGACGATCCAGCGCGAGGACGGGTCCTGGTCCGACGAGGCGAACTGGCCCGCCCCCGGTACCCGGCCCGCGACGCTGCACCCCGGGCCCGGCGGCGCGGGGCGGGGCACGCTCGGCGTGCGGGACACCCGCGGCAGGCCGGTGGTCGAGTCGCTCACCGACGACGCGCGCAAGACCGTCGAGCAGCTGGTCGACCAGCCGGAGTCCCCGCACCGGCTGTCCTACGCGACCGCCGCGGCCCGGCGGCCGGTGCGGCTGAGCGGCACGCCCAGGGTCGACCTGACGATCGCGTTCGACCGCCCCGCCGCCAACGTCACCGGGGTGCTGGTGGACCGGGCCCCCGACGGCGGCTCCCACGTCATCACCCGGGGCTGGACCGACCCGCAGAACCGCAAGGACCCGGCGCTCACCCGGCCGATCCGGCCCGGCGTGCCGTACCGGATCTCGTTCCAGCTCCAGCCGGACGACTACGTCCTGCCCGCCGGGCACCGGCTCGAGTTCGTGCTGCTGTCCAGCGACCACGACTTCACGCTGCGACCGCGCCCGGGCACCGGGCTGTCGATCGACGTCACGCGCACCTCGGTGACGCTGCCCGTGCGGGGCGGCACCGCCGCGCTGTGGTCGGCCTTCCCCGGCTGGGCGGGCTGATCGCGGCGCGTTTGTACGCCCCGTGTACCGGGACCTGGTTCGGTGGCGCCGTCCCCGGAACACGGAGGTATCGATGGTGTCGATGTTCAAGGTCAGACGGTGGGCCGCCGCGGCGGCGACGGTGGTCCTGTCCGCGTTCGGGATCGTGGCCGCAGGGCAGGTGCCCGCGTCCGCGGCCCCGAACTTCCAGGTGCCGTTCCAGTGCGGTGTCACGGTCACGGCCGCCACGTTCAGCGGCCACCGGCCCGCCAACGCGGTCGACTTCCAGAAGAGCGGCATCACCGGGATGCCGGTGATCGCCTCGGCCCCGGGCACGGTCACCCGGGTCGCGAACGAGGGCAGCACCAGCTACGGGCGCTGGATCGAGATCGACCACGGCTCGGGCTGGCGCACCCGTTACGCCCACCTCTCCACCCAGGAGGTCCGGGTGGGCCAGTCGGTGTCGCTCGGCACGCAGATCGGCAAGGCGGGCGCCACGGGCGGCGTCACCGGCCCGCACCTGCACTACGAGCAGAACCTCAACGGCGTGTCCCAGCGGGTGGTGCTGCACGGCGTCGCGGTGCCGTACTACGGCAAGACCAACTTCACCAGCCGGAACGCCTGCGGCGGTGGCGGGGGCAACCCGTACACGCCGCAGCAGGTGTGCGGCTCCGCCTTCTCCGTCATCGACTCGGCCGCACTCGGTGACGCGGGCACCACCTACCTGCTGTACGACGGGTCGAGCGGGCGCAACTGCGTGACCACGCTGAAGGCCACGTCCGTCGGGAGCCCGTCGCCGGTGTCCGCCTTCCTGGAGGTGGAGGGCTCCGCACGGGCCACCGACAGCGGCGACTACTCGTACTACGCGGGTCCGGTGACGAAGGAAGCCGCGTCGACCTGCGTGAAGTGGGGCGGCTCGGTGGGTTCCCGGTCATACACCAGCCCGTTCGAGCACTGCGGCTGAGCACCCGGCCGAGCACGGCTCCGGCCGGGCGGGCGGAACCGGACAGGGTAGCGTCCGGCACCGACACGAAACCGGATTCCCCGCCCGTCCGGCCGGAGTTGTCCCACCCGGCCCGGGCTGTCCACAGATTCCGCCCGCCGGCCCCGCACCCCGCCCCACCGGCGCATCGTGGACGCATGACCGCTTCCACCAGCGCGGGCACCACGACGGTCAGCCTGCGAGATCCAGGACAACTGCTCGCCGCACTCCCGCACCTGCTCGGCTTCCGGCCCGCCGACTCGGTGCTCGTCGTCGCCCACGGCGGCCGGTCGGGCCGCCGGGTCGGCAATGTCGTGCGTGCCGATCTCCCCCGCCCGGACGGCGTGGCCGATCTGGCCCAGGTGCTCCGGGCCTCGATCCTCGCCGGCGACGTCGCCGCGGCCACGGTCGCCGTCGTCGGCGGCGGGAAGGCGAGGGGCAGGGCGGGCCCGCCGTGGCGCGACCTCGTCGACGCGGTCGCCGAAGCCTTCGCCCACGCCGGGCATCACGTCGCCCATTCCCTGTGGGTGCCCGAGATCAGCGCGGGCGCCCGCTGGCACTGCTATCACGACCCCGCCTGCACCGGGCGGATGCCCGATCCCGCCAGCTCGGTGATGGCGGCCGTGGCCGCGCACCAGGGCATGGTGACCTACCCCAGCCGCGAGGAGATGGAACGCCAGCTCGCTCCGGCCGACCCCGCCGCGCTCGCCCGCCGCTCCGCCCTGCTCGACGCCGAGCTCGAGGTGCTCGGCGCCCGGTCGAGCCCGGAGCAGGCGCGGGAACAGGGCCTCGCGCGGGTCCGCGCGGCGCTCGGCAAGGCCCTCGCCGGGCAGCTGACGTTCACCGACGAGGAGGTGGCGGGCCTCGCGCTCGCGCTCTCGGTGCCGGAGGTCCGGGACGCGTGCCTCGCGACGGCGGTGCCGACCGGGGAGTCCAGGGCGCTGGCGGCCGAGCGTCTCTGGCTGGCGCTCGTGCGGGAGACCCCGGCGCCGGAACGCGCGCAGGCGGCCTGCCTGCTCGCGTACTCGGCGTACGTGCGTGGTGAGGGTGCGCTGGCCGGGATGGCGCTGGAGAACGCGCTGACCGCCCACCCGGGGCACGTGCTGGCCGGGCTGCTGCACCAGGCGCTGCGGCACGCCGTCCCGCCGAGCCGGATCACCGGGCTCGGCGAGCGCGGCGGCGAGCCGTCCCTGTGGGAGCCCGGCTAGGGCCGCTCCCGTGCCCGCGACCGTGCGCGCCGGATCAGGACGCGGCGGTCCCGCGCCGGTCCTGGGTGAACCGCCACGCGTCGGCGACGATGTCGCGCAGGTCGGTGCGCTCGGGCTTCCAGCCCAGCTCCTCCCTGGCGCGATCACTGGCCGCCACGAGCACCGCCGGGTCGCCCGCCCTGCGCCCGCCGACGGCGGCGGGGATGGGGTGCCCGGTCACCTCGCGGCAGGCCTCGATCACCTGGCGGACGGAGAAGCCGGTTCCGTTGCCGAGGTTGTAGATCCGGTGTTCGCCCGCCCGGGCGTGGTCCAGCGCGAGCAGGTGCGCGTCGGCGAGGTCGGTGACGTGGATGTAGTCACGGACGGCCGTGCCGTCGTCGGTGGGGTAGTCCTCGCCGTAGATCTGCACCTGGCCGCGTTCGCCGGTCGCGACCTGCAGGACGATCGGGATCAGATGGGTCTCGGTGGTGTGCCGCTCGCCGAACCGGCCGTGGGCGCCCGCGACGTTGAAGTACCGCAGGCTCACCGCGGCGAGCCCGTGGGCGCGGGCGTAGGTGCCGATCGCGTGGTCGATCGCGAGCTTGGTCGCGCCGTAGGTGTTGGTGGGCTGGGTGGGCGCCGACTCGGGGATCGGCGCGACGTCCGGCTCGCCGTAGGTCGCGGCCGTGGAGGAGAACACCAGGCGGGGCGTGCCGTGCGCACGCATCGCGTCGAGCAGCCGGAGGGAGGTGAGCACGTTCCCGTGCCAGTACTTGCCGGGATCCTGCATGGACTCGCCCACGAGTGACTTCGCCGCGAAGTGCAGCACGCCGTCGAAGCCGTCGGCGAGGAGCGTCTGGGAGACCTCGGCGGCGTCGCCCTCGACGAACCGCGCGCCCTCGGGCACCGCGTCGGCGTGCCCGGTGGACAGGTCGTCCACCACGGTCACGTCGTGGCCCGCCTCCACCAGCCGGGCCGCGCACACGCTGCCGACGTAGCCCGCGCCGCCCGTGACGACCAGCTTCAGGGGCCTGCTCGGCGTGGTCGGAGTGGTCTGCTCGGTCGGCTGGGCGGGCATCGGCGGGGCCTTTCTCGGGGACGGGACGGGTGACTGGCGACCAGTGTGCACCCGGGGCGAGGGGTCTGCGGAGCCGGGGCGCCGGTCACCGGGACGGTTCCCGGTCGGCACCGGCACCGGCCGAGGGGGCGGCGGCGAACACGCGGGGCCGGCGCAACCGGGCCCGTTCGAACCCCGCCGTGACCGCGTCGCCGACGGCGCGCAGGCCGGTGTCCGGGACGAGCGCGACCACGGAGCCGCCGAACCCGCCCCCGGTCATCCGGGCCCCGAGCGCGCCGGCCTCGCGGGCGAGGTCGACGGCGAGGTCCAGCTCGTGGACCGACACCCGGTAGTCGTCCCGCAGGCTCGCGTGGGACGCGTCGAGCAGGGGACCGACGGCGGAGATCTCCCCGGCGCGCAGGTGGGCCACGACGTCGAGCACCCGTGCGTTCTCGGTGACGACGTGGCGCACCAGCCGGCGCAGCTCGCCGGGCAGCCTGCCCAGCGTCGCGCCCAGGTCGGCCACGGCGATGTCGCGGAGACTGCCGACGCCGAGCAGGCGGGCGGCGCGTTCGGTGCCTCGCCTGCGGTCGGCGTAGCCGGACTCGGCGTGGGAGTGGCGGGCGCGGGTGTCGATCACCAGCACCCGCAGCCCGGAGCGCGCGGCGTCGAACGGCACCTGCTCGGCCGCACCCGAACGCACGTCGAGGAACAGCGCGTGCCCGGCGACGCAGCACAGCGACGCGGTCTGGTCGAGCACGCCGGTGGGGACGCCGACGAACTCGTTCTCGGCCCGCTGCAGCCGCCGCGCGAGCTCGGCGCGGCGGTGCGTGCCCGGCGGATCGGCGCCGGCGAGCCCGAGCAGGGCCAGCGCCACGGCGCACTCCAGCGCGGCCGACGAGGACAGCCCCGCGCCCGTCGGCACGTCCCCGGCCAGCACCAGGTCGGCGCCCGCGTCCCCGGGGAGGCACCCTCCCTCGCGCAGCACCCAGGCCACGCCGGCCGGGTACGCGGCCCACCCGGTCACCGAGCCCGGTCGCAACGTGCGCACGTCGACGGGTTCCGCGTGCTGGACCCTGCCGTCGGAACCGAGGGTGGCGACGGTCAGCATGTGGTCGCGGCGCGGTGCGGCCGCGGCGGCGATCCGGTGCGGCAGGGCGAACGGCAGGACGAACCCGTCGTGGTAATCGGTGTGCTCGCCGATCAGGTTCACCCGTCCCGGTGCCGACCACACCCCGAGCGGCGCCCGCCCGTGGACCGAGCGGAACGTGCGCGCGGCGAGCCGAGCGGGTGTCACCGAGCCTGTGCGAGTACCGCGTGCAGCACCGAACTCGACACCTGGACGGTGTGGTGCTCGTCGGACACCTCGATGGTTCCGCCGTTGCCGTTGGGCTTGCCGACGCGCACGGTGCCCCCCGGCACGATCCCGACCGACTTCAGCTCGTTCATCAGCTTCTCGTCGAGCTGGACGTGCTCGGCGATCCGGCGGATCTCGACGTTCCCGCCACCCGCGCGGGCGAACTCGTCCAGACGCACGAGGTCGGACTCCGCGGGTGGCGCGGGCTCGCCCTCGCCGAGCTTGTCGAGGCCGGGGATCGGGTTGCCGTACGGCGACGTGGTGGGATGTCCGAGCAGCTTGACGAGCTTGCGCTCGACGGCCTCGCTCATGACGTGCTCCCAGCGGCACGCCTCGTTGTGCACGTGTTCCCACTCCAGACCGATCACGTCCACGAGCAGGCGCTCAGCCAGCCGATGCTTGCGCATCACCGCGATCGCGAGTTCCCTGCCGTGGTCGGTCAGCTGCAGGTGCCGGTCATCCGCGACCACCACGAGGCCGTCCCGCTCCATCCTGGCGACCGTCTGGCTGACGGTGGGGCCGCTCTGCTGGAGGCGCTCCGCGATTCGCGCGCGCAGTGGGACGACACCCTCCTCTTCGAGCTCGTAGATGGTGCGCAAGTACATCTCGGTGGTGTCGATGAGATCGTTCACGCCTGTCCCCTTTGTTCGCGTTGCTCATGGTAGTCGCTGGGCCGACGGTTTCCGCAGGCGATCACCAGCCCACGAGCCGCCTCCGGTGCCGTCCGCCCACGCTGCGTGAACGGATCCGCCCCGGGGAGGATGAGCGCATGCATCCCGTCATCTCGACCGCCGATCTCGCGGCCCTGCTCGACGCCGGGCCCGCCGCCCGGCCGACCGTGCTGGACGTCCGCTGGCGGCTGGCCGGCCCGCCGGGCGTCGATTCGTACCATGCGGGTCACCTGCCCGGTGCGGCCTACCTCGACCTCGACACCGAGCTCGCCGGCAGTCCCGGGGCCGGGGGCAGGCACCCGCTGCCCGAACCCGGAGCACTGCAGCGCAGCCTGCGGGCGGCGGGGGTGCGGGCAGGGCATCCCGTGGTCGCCTACGACGACGGCGACTCCTCCGTCGCCGCCAGGGCGTGGTGGCTGCTGCGCTGGGCCGGCCACCGCGAGGTGGCCGTCCTCGACGGTGGCTTCGCCGCCTGGCAGGCCGAGGGCAGGCCGGTCACGACGGAATCCGACGAGGCCACCGCGCCACGGGAGGGCGACATCACGGTGCGGCCGGGCGGGATGCCGGTGCTCGACGCCGAGGGTGCCGTCCGCTACGCCCGCTCCGGCGTGCTGCTCGACGCGCGGGCGCCGCAGCGATACACCGGCGAGACCGAGCCCGTCGACCCGCGCCCTGGTCACATCCCCGGAGCGCGCAACGCCCCGTTCAGCGCCCACAGCGGGCCCGACGGCCGCTGGCGCGCTCCGGAGGAGCTGGCCGGGCACTTCGCGGCGCTCGGGGTGGAGCCGGGCGTCCCGGTCGGCGCGTACTGCGGTTCGGGTGTCACGGCCAGCTCCGTGGTACTGGCGCTGGAACTCGCCGGGCACCCGGAACCGGCCGCGCTGTACCCGGGCTCGTGGTCGGAGTGGTCCGCCGACCCGGAGCGGCCCGCCGCCACGGGCCCCACCCCGGGCTGAGCGCCCGCGAGAACGCAGCACTCACGTGCGGGAACGCAGCACTCGCGAGTGCCGCGTTCGGGCCTGCGAGTGCTGCACTCGAGACGGCGAGTGCTGCGTTCGGAGCCGTGAGTGCCGCGTTCGGGGCGGCGAGTGCTGCGCTCGGGGCGGCGAGTGCCGCGTTCGGGCCTGCCCGTCCGTGCGCGGGCCTGCTGCCCGCGGCCCGGATCCGGGCTAGGGTCAACAGTCATGTCCGCACCGGCCGTCGTCTGGGATTCCGCACTGCTCGCCTACGACCTCGGCGGCGAGCACCCGTTCAACCCCGTCCGGCTCGACCTGGCCATCCGGCTGGCCACGGCCCTGGGTGTGCTGGACGACGTCCCGCTGCTCGTGCCCGAGCCCGCCACCGAGGCGGAGCTGTACCGGGCGCACACCGCCGAGTACCTGGAGGCGGTGAAGCAGGCCCCGATGGCGGGCTGGGACGTCGGGCACGGGCTCGGCACCGACGACAACCCCGTCTTCACCGACATGCACGAGGCGGCGTCACTGGTCGTGGGCTCGACGCTGCTCGGCGCCCGGCACATCGCCGAGGGGCGCGCGCGGCGCGCGGTGAACATCGCGGGCGGGCTGCACCACGCCATGCGTGACCACGCCTCCGGGTTCTGCGTCTACAACGACTGCACGGTCGCGATCTCGTGGCTGCTCGACCACGGGTTCGACCGCATCGCCTACCTCGACACCGACGTGCACCATGGCGACGGGGTGCAGGCCGCCTTCTACGGCGACCCGAGAGTGCTCACCGTCTCGCTGCACCAGCACCCGTTCACGCTGTGGCCCGGCACCGGCTACTCCGCCGAGGTGGGCGCGGAGGGGGCCGAGGGCACGGCGGTGAACATCCCGCTGCCACCGCGCACCAAGGACGCGGGCTGGCTGCGTGCCTTCCACGCGGTGGTGCCGTCCCTGCTCGCTGCGTTCCGCCCGCAGGTGCTGGTCACCCAGTGCGGCGTCGACTCGCACGAGGAGGACCCGCTCGCCGACCTCTCGCTCACCGTGGACGGCCACCGCGCGATCTACCGCACGCTGCGCACGCTGGCGGACGAGCACGCCGACGGCCGCTGGCTCGCCGTCGGTGGCGGGGGATACCAGCTCATCCGCGTCGTGCCCCGCTCGTGGACACACCTCATCGCCACCGTCCTCGACCGGGACGTGGCGCCGCAGACCCCGCTCCCGGCGAGCTGGACCGGCCTGGTGCGCGGGGCCGCGCCGCACGCGGAGCTGCCGCTCGGCATGAGCGACGGCGGCGACACCGGGTTCCAGCCGTGGGGCGACGGGCTCGACGACGCCGTCGACGTCGCCGTCCGGGACACCCGCCGCGCGGTCTTCCCGCTGCACGGCCTCGATCCGGACGACCCGAGGGACTGACCACCATGACGAGCAGGCCGACCGAAACGGCGAGGGATCCCTACGACTACCCGCGGCACTGGGAGGCGGACGTCCTGCTGTCCGACGGCGGGACCGTGCACCTGCGGCCGATCGTGCCCTCGGACGCCGACGGGCTCGTCGCGCTGCACGCGCGGCTGTCCGAGCGGACGAGGTACCTGCGCTACTTCGGCGCCTATCCGCGCATCCCCGCCAGGGACCTGGAGCGGTTCTCCACGGTCGACCACCACGACCGGGTCGCGTTCGTCGCGCTGCTCGGCGACGACATCGTGGCGGTCGGCCGCTACGAGCGCCTCGACGCCGACTCGGCCGAGGTCGCCTTCGTGGTGGACGACGCGCACCAGGGGCGGGGGCTCGGCTCGATCCTGCTGGAACACCTCGCCGCCGCCGCGTCCGAGTCGGGGGTGCGCCGGTTCGTGGCGGAGGTGCTCGCCGAGAACTCGCAGATGGTCCGCGTGTTCCGGGACGCGGGCTACCAGGTCAGCCGCGCGTTCGAGGAGGGCCTGCTGCACCTCGAGTTCGACATCGACCCCACCGAGGAGTCGCTCGCCGTGGCCAGGGCGAGGGAGCAGGCCGCCGAGGCCCGCAGCGTGCACAACCTGCTGCACCCGAAGTCGGTGGCGGTCATCGGCGCCTCCACCGACTCCAGCAAGATCGGTTACGCGGTGCTGACCAACCTGCTGTCGGCGGACTTCGCGGGCACCGTCTACCCGGTCAACCCCGAGCACGCCTCGGTGCGCGGCGTCCGCGCGTACCCCTCGGTGCTGGAGATCCCCGACCCGGTGGACCTCGCGGTGGTCGCCGTGCCCGCCGACCAGGTGGAGGCCGTGCTGGACGGGGCGCTCGCCAAGGGCGTCAAGACGCTGCTGATCGTGTCGAGCGGCTTCGGCGAGGCGGGCCCGCACGGCCTGCACGCCGAGCTGCGGCTGGTCGGGGAGGCCAGGGCACACGGAATGCGCGTGGTCGGCCCCAACGCGCTCGGGGTGCTCAACACCGATCCCGCGGTGCGGCTGAACGCCACCCTGGCGCCGCGCCTGCCCAAGCGGGGGCGCACCGGGTTCTTCTGCCAGTCCGGTGCGCTCGGCATCGCGATCCTGGCCGACGCCGAGGCGCGCGGCCTCGGGCTGTCGACGTTCGTCTCGGCGGGCAACCGGGCCGACGTCTCCGGCAACGACCTGCTGCAGTACTGGGAGACCGACCCGAACACCGATCTGGTGCTGCTCTACCTGGAGTCGTTCGGCAACCCGCGCAAGTTCGGCCGGCTGGCCCGCAGACTCGCGCGGAGCAAGCCGATCGTGGCGGTGAAGTCGGGCAGGCACGCGGTGCGCCCGCAGCTGGCCGCCACCTCGGTCGAGGTCGACGAGGCCAGCGTGCAGGCGCTGTTCGAGCAGGCCGGGGTGGTACGGGTCGACTCGCTGGCGCAGCTGTTCGACACCGCGCTGGTGTTCGCGCACCAGCCGCTGCCCTCGGGCGCGCGGATCGCGATCGTCGGCAACTCCAGCGCCATCGGCATGCTCGCCGCGGACACGGCGCGGGCGCAGGGCCTCCGGCTGGCCTACGAGCCGGTCGACGTCGGATCGCAGGCGGGGCCAGGCGAGTTCGCCGCCGCGGTGGGGGAGGCGCTCAACTCGCCGGAGGTGGACGCGCTGGTGGTCGTGTTCGTGCCGCCGGTGGCGATCCCCGGCACCACGTACGCGCGGGCGCTGCGTGAGACGGTGGACGGACACGGCGGCGGCCGGAGCAAGCCGATCGTGTCCACGTTCCTCGCCGCCGAGGGCGTGCCGGACGAGCTGGCCGTGCTCTCGGCCGGCGGTGCGCCGACGTTCGGTTCCATCCCGTCGTACCCGAGCCCGGAGCGGGCGGTGAACGCGCTCGCGCGGGTGGTCCGCTACGCCGCGTGGCGCGAGCGGCCGCAGGGCTCGGTCGTGCGGCCGGAGGGCATCCACCGCGAGCACGCGCAGAGCATCGTGCACGACCTGCTGGCCGAGGCGGACGGGCGGGGCACCGTGCTGTCCGACGACGACGTGGTGCGGCTGCTCGACTGCTACGGCATCGGGGTCGTGCCGTTCCGGGTGGTCTCCGGTGAGGACGACGCGGTGGCCGCCGCGGCGGAGCTCGGCTACCCGGTGACGATCAAGGCCGTGGACGAGCGGCTGCGGGGCAGGCCGGACCTCGCCGGGGTGCGGCTCGACCTCACATCCGAGGAGTTCGTGCGGGTGAGCTACCGCGATGTGTGCGCGGTCTCCGGCACCGACGAGGTCTACGTGCAGCGCATGGCGCCGAAGGGGCTGTCGTGCGTGATCGGACTGCAGGACGACCCCTCGTTCGGCACGCTGGTCCGGTTCGCGCTGTCCGGGCTGGTCAGCTCGCTGCTCGGCGACCAGGCTTTCCGCGCGGTGCCGCTGACCGACGTCGACGCGGCGACGCTGGTGCGGGAGCCGAGGACCGCGCCGCTGCTGACGGGCTACCGCGGCGACGAGCCCGCCGACCTCGCCGCGTTGCAGGACCTCGTGCTGCGCGTGGCGGCGCTGGCCGAGGACAACCCGGAAGTCCGCTCGCTCACGCTCGACCCGATCCTCGCCTCGCCCGAGGGCGCGTTCGTCACCAACGCGACGGTGGTGCTGGGCCCGCCGCCGTCCCGGCCGGACACCGGCCCGCGCCGCCTGCGCCCGATCACCGCGCCCGGGGACTAGCGCCCAACGCGGAACTCGCGCGCGGGAACGCGGAACGCACCGCCCGGAACGCGGAACTCGCGTGCGGGAGCGGGGGACTCGCGGTCAGGCCAGCAGCCCGCCGAGGTGACGTAGCTGCGCGGTGGCTCCGCCGAGGGCGAACTCGTGCCGCTTGGCGGCCACGAAGTAGCGGTGCAGGGGGTGCTCCACGTCGATGCCGACGCCGCCGTGGACGTGGACCGCGGTGTGCGCGACACGGTGGCCCGCTTGGGCGGCCCAGTACTTGGCCGTGGCCGCCTCCTCGGCGGCCGGTTCACCCGCCGAGAGCCGCCACGCGGCCTGCCACAGCGTCAGCCGCACGGCCTCCACGTCGACGTAGGCGTCGGCCAGGCGTTGCCGCACCGCCTGGAACCCGCCGATGACCTGGCCGAACTGCTCCCGCTCGCGGGCGTGCGCCGCCGTCAGCTCCAGCGCGCGTTCGAGCACGCCGAGCTGCAGCGCGCACACACCGACGGTGCCGCGCAGGCGCACCCCGTCGGCGACGGCGGTGCCGAGCACGTCGTCCGCGCCCACGGTCACGTCGGTCGCCTCGACCAGCGCGGCGTCGGCGTGGTCGACCACCCGCTGCGGGGTGATCGTGAGTCCCGGCGCCTCGGCACCGACGAGCGCCAGCACGTCGCCGTTCCCGGTGGTCGCCCGCACGAGCAGGCCGTCGGCGAACGCGCCGAAGGCCACGGCGGTCTGCGCGCCGGAGAGCCGCCAGCCCTCGCCGGCGCGCTCGGCGGTGAACCCGGTGGGCGTGCCGGTGTCCGGCAGCGCCACCGCGAGCACCCGGTCGCCGCGCAGCGCCGGGACGAGCCAGCGCTCCCGCTGCGCTCCCGAGCCGTACTCGGCGAGTGCGGCGCCCGCCATCGTGATCGTCGGCAGGTAGGGCACCGGCGCGACCGCCCGGCCCAGCTCGATCAGCACCGAGCACTGCTCCAGCAGCCCGAACCCGCCGCCCCCGACGGCGGAGGGCAGCGCGGCGTCGAGCACGCCCGCCCGGGCCAGCTCCGTCCACAGTGCCCGGTCGAAGCCGCCGGAACCGTGCGGGCCCAGCGTCTCCGGTGTGACCCGGTCGGTGACGATGCGCCGCGTGAGATCGGCGAGGTCGCGCTGTGCCTCGGTGGGGGAGAAGTCCATGCGAATCCTTCCTGCGGGAGCCTCGCGGGGTTCAGCGGGTGACGGGCAGGCCGAGTGCGGTCGCGGCGACGATGTCGCGCTGCACCTCGTTGGTGCCGCCGCCGAAGGTGAGGATCAGCGACGAGCGGTGCAGGCGTTCGATCCGGCCCTGCAGCGGCGCCGCCGCGGAGTCCTCGCGCACGATCGACCCCGCGCCGAGGACCTCCATCAGCAGCCGGTAGGCCTCGATGGCGAGCTCGGTGCCGAACACCTTGGTCGCCGACGCCTCGGCGGGGCCGAGCTCGCCCTCGGCCGCGGCCCACGCGATCTTCCAGTTGCGCAGCTTCAGGTACTCGGCGTGGGCGTGCACCCGGGCCAGGTGTGCCCGCACCCAGTCGGCGTCGATGACGCAGCTGCCGTCGGCCTGCTTGGTCCCGCGCGCCCAGTCGCGGACGTCGGCCAGCGCGGACCGGATCGGCGCCGCCGAGGTGAGCGCCACCCGCTCGTGGTTGAGCTGGTTGGTGATCAGCGGCCAGCCCTCGTTCTCCCCGGCGATGCGGGCGCTCACGGGGACCCGCACGTCCGAGTAGTACGTGGCGCTGGTGCCGGGGCCCGCCACCGTGTGCACCTTGGTCCACGAGAACCCCTCGGCGTCGGTGGGCACCACGAGGATGCTCAGGCCCTTGTGCCTGCGCGCCTCCGGGTCGGTCCGCGCCGCGAGCCAGACGTAGTCGGCGTACTCGATGAGGCTCGTCCACATCTTCTGCCCGTTGATCACGTACTCGTCGCCGTCCCGGACGGCACGGGTGCGCAGGGACGCGAGGTCCGTGCCCGCCTCGGGCTCGGAGTAGCCGATCGAGAAGTGCAGCTCGCCGGCCGCGATCCGCGGCAGGTAGAACTCCTTCTGCTCGGCCGTGCCGAACCGCATGATCGTGGGTCCGATGGTGTTGATCGTCAGGAACGGCACCGGCACGCCCGCGATCGCGGCCTCGTCGGTGAACACCAGCTGGTCGAGCATCGAGCGGGCGCGCCCGCCGTACTCCTCCGGCCAGCCGAGCGCGAGCCAGCCCGCGCGGCCCAGCTCCCGCACGATCTCCTGGTAGGCGGCGCCGTCGCCGTACTCTCCCCCCGCGCCGCGCAGGGCCGCGCGCCGCTCGGGGGTCATCAGGTCGGCGAAGTAGCCGCGCAGCTCGGCACGCAGTTCCTCGTGCTCCGGCGCGTAGGCGATGCGCATCCAATCCTCCAGCTCGCCGTTGGTCTGGTGTGGGGCGGGCCCGCGGCGCTAGTGTAGAACAAGTTCTACTTTTTCAGGAGGTGCCGATCGTGGAGGTCAGTGTCGACCGGACGTTGTGCGAGGCGAACGAGGTCTGCGTGGCGATCGCGCCGGCCGTCTTCGAGCTCGACGACGACGAGGAGCTGCGCATCGTCCAGCCGCACCCGCCACAGGAGGAACTAGAACGTGTTTCGCATGCTGTGGCTTCGTGTCCGAAGAATGCCCTGCTCATGCGTGAGTAGTGCCGCCAAATCGAGGCTTGCCGTGAGCGAGAACAGATTCTAGTCTGGCGCAGTGTTCGAGCAGATCGAGACACCTGACAACAACGGGACACCCGAGGTGAGCCTCGACGGGCGGGTCGCCGTCGTCACCGGCGCCGGGGCCGGTCTCGGCCGGGCCGAGGCGCTCGCCCTCGCCGCCGCGGGCGCCTCGGTCGTGGTCAACGACGTCTCCCCGGACGCCTCCGCCGTGGTCGACGAGATCGAGGGAGCCGGGGGCAAGGCGCTGCTGGTCACGGGCGACGTGGCCGAGCGGGCCACCGCGGACGCGCTGCTCGCCGCCGCCACCGAGCACTTCGGGGACCTGCACGTGGTCGTCAACAACGCCGGGTTCGTCCGGGACCGGATGGTGTTCTCGATGTCCGACGAGGAGTGGGACAGCGTCGTCCGGGTGCACCTGCGCGGGCACTTCCTGCTCACCAGAGGTGCCACCGCGTACTGGCGCGGCCGGTCCAAAGCGGAGGGTGGGCCGGTCTACGGCCGCATCGTCAACACGGCGTCCGAGGCCTTCCTGGTCGGCTCGGCGGGCCAGCCCAACTACGCCGCCGCGAAGGCGGGCATCGCCGCGCTCACCGTCGCCACCGCGCGGGGGATGGAGCGATACGGCGTGTGCGCCAACGCCGTCTGCCCACGCGCCCGCACCGCCATGACGCGGGACGTCTTCGGCGAGCCACCCGCCGAGGGGACCGACCCGCTCTCGGTCGAGCACGTGGCGCCGTTCGTCGCGTTCCTCGCCTCCCCGGCCGCGGGACGGATCACCGGCCAGGTGTTCGTCGTGCACGGCGGCATGGTCGCGCTGCTCAAGCCGCCCGAGGTCGAACGGCGGTTCGACACCCGGGGCGGGACCTGGACGCCCGCCGAGCTCGCCGAGACGGTCGGCGCGCACTTCGCGGACCGGGACCCCGGCCGCATGTTCGCCGCCCCCGAGATCCTTTCGCTGCCCTAGGAGGGACCCGCCATGACGATCACCGTGCAACCGCACCGCGAGTCGGTCGGGCTGAAGACAGGCCAGCTCTACATCGACGGCCAGTGGGGGCCGGCCGCGGACGGGGCCACCTGGTCCCACCGTCACCCCGCCACCGGCGAGGTGGTCGGCGAGTTCGCCAGCGGCGGCGCCGCCGACGTGGACGCCGCCGTCGCCGCCGCGCGGCGCGCGTTCGACGCGGGCACCTGGTCGCGGTCGCGGGCGAGCGTGCGCGTCGGCGTCCTGCACCGCTGCGCCGAGCTGCTGCGGCGGCACGCCGACGAGCTGCGCGCCCTGCAGGCGCTCGACAACTCCGTCCCGATCGCGTTCGGGAGCATCTACGCGACCTCGGTCGGCGCGGCGGCGGACGTCTTCGACCACCACGCGGGCTGGGTCGACAAGGTCGGCGGGCAGACACTGCCCCCGTACCAGGGCGGCGACCACCTCGCCATGACGTTCCGCGAGCCGATCGGCGTGGTCTCCGCGATCCTGCCGTGGAACGCACCGTTCCTGCTGTTCGCCCAGAAGGTCGCCCCCGCGCTCGCCGCGGGGTGCACGATCGTGCTCAAACCCTCGGAGTACTGCACGTTCTCCGTCCTGCGCATGGTGGAGCTCCTCATCGAGGCCGGGGTGCCCGCCGGCGTGCTCAACGTCGTCACCGGCACCGGGGCAGCGGTCGGCGAGGCGATGATCACCCACCGCGACGTGGACAAGGTCAGCTTCACCGGCAGCAGGGCCGTCGGCAAGCACATCGTCGAGGCCTCGGCGGGCACGCTCAAGCGCGTCTCGCTGGAACTCGGCGGCAAGAGCCCCGCGCTCGTGTTCCCCGACGCCCCCGACATCGGGATCGCCGCCGCGACCGTGGTCGGCGCCGTCACCATGGGCCTTTCCGGGCAGGCGTGCGTGGCCAACACGCGCGCGCTCGTGCACCGCGACGTCTACGACCAGTTCCTCGCCGCCGCGCAGGGCATGGCGGCCGCGGTGACCTACGGCGACCCGTTCGATCCCTCGGTCATGTCCGCCCCGCTCATCAACGAGCGGCAGCTCGAGCGCGTGCTCGGCTACATCGAGAGCGGCAAGTCCGAGGCCAGGCTCGTCACCGGCGGCGAGCGGCTCGGCGGCGAGCTGGCGGCGGGCAACTTCGTGGCGCCCACCATCTTCGCCGACGTGGACAACCGGGCCACGATCGCGCAGGAGGAGATCTTCGGTCCCGTCCTCGCGGTGGTGCCGTTCGGCGACGAGGACGAGGCGATCGCGCTCGCCAACGACACCGAGTACGGGCTCGGGGCCGGGCTGTTCACCGCGGATGTGCAGCGCGCGTTCCGCGTCTCGCGGGCGCTGCGGGCCGGGACCATCGGGATCAACGGCTTCCAGATCGAGCCGCACCTGCCGTTCGGCGGCTTCAAGCAGTCCGGGCTCGGCCGCGAGGGCGGGCAGAGCGCGTTCGAGGCCTACACCGAGCTGAAGTCGGTGTTCCTGCCGCTCACCGACGAGATGATGTGACCGCGATGGGACGGCTGGCAGGCAAGATCGCCCTCATCACCGGTGCGGCCAGGGGCCAGGGCGCCGCCGCGGCGCGCCGGTTCGCCGAGGAGGGCGCCCTGGTGATGATCGCCGACGTCGACGACGCGGGCGGCAAGGAGCTCGCGGACGGTCTCGGCGACCCGGCGCGCTACGTCCACCTGGACGTCTCCGACGAGGACGACTGGGCCAGGGCCGTGGAACGCACCGTCGCCGAGTTCGGCGGGCTGAACGTACTGGTCAACAACGCCGGGGTGCTGCACTTCTCCGCGCTGCACCAGACGAGCCTCGCCGACTACGAGCGGGTGATCCGGGTGAACCAGATCGGGGCGTTTCTCGGGATGCGCTCGGTCGTTGAACCCATGTCCGCCGCGGGTGGCGGGTCGATCGTGAACGTGTCCTCAGTGGAGGGTCTGGCCGGAATGCCGTTCCTCGTCGCCTACACTGCCAGCAAGTTCGCGATCAGGGGCATGACCAAGGTGGCCGCGCTCGAGCTGGGGGAGCGCGGCATCCGGGTCAACTCGCTGCACCCCGGGATGATCGACACGCGGATGGTGCGCGACGCGGCGGGAGGTGCCGACGTGGACTTCTCCCCGATCGCGCGCAGGCTGGCGCTGGGCCGGGTCGGCCAGCCGGAGGAGATCGCGCACCTCGCGCTCTTCCTGGCCAGCGACGAGAGCTCGTACTGCACGGGCGGCGAGTTCGTGGCCGACGGCGGAGCCACCGCCACCCATGCGCTGAAGATCTGACCGGCGGCTGCCTGCGGAGGTGTGATGGGCGCTCAACAGGGATCGACGACGAGGTCGATCCCGGGCACCGCGGCGCTGACCCAGGTCGGCAAACTCGCCACCCTGGCCTGGGAGGTGCTGCGGGCCATCCCGCGCCGCCCCTTCCAGACCAGGGAGTGGATCGAGCAGTGCTGGTTCTTCGCCAGCGTCACGATCCTGCCGACCGCGCTCGTCGCGATCCCGTTCGGCGCCGTCATCGCCCTGCAGCTCGGCTCGCTGACCCAGCAGATCGGCGCGCAGTCGTTCACCGGCGCGGCCAGCGCGCTGGCCATCGTGCAGCAGGCCAGCCCGCTCATCACCGCCCTGCTCGTGGCGGGCGCGGGCGGCAGCGCGGTCTGCGCCGACATCGGCTCCCGCACGATCCGGGAGGAGATCGACGCGATGGCCGTGCTCGGGGTGAACCCGATCCAGCGGCTCATCGTGCCGAGGGTGCTCGCGGCGATCGTCGTTTCGGTGCTGCTGAACGGTCTGGTCAGCGTGGTCGGCGTGCTCGGCGGCTACTTCTTCAACGTCGTCATGCAGGGCGGCACCCCCGGCGCGTACCTCGCGAGCTTCAACGCGCTCGCGCAGCTGCCGGACCTGTGGATCAGCGAGATCAAGGCGTTCCTCTACGGCTTCGTCGCGGGTGTCGTCGCCGCCTTCCGCGGGCTGAACCCCGCGGGCGGGCCCAAGGGTGTCGGGGACGCCGTCAACCAGGCGGTGGTCATCACGTTCCTGCTGCTGTTCCTCATCAACGTGGTGCTGACCGCGATCTACCTGCAGATCGTCCCGCCGAAGGCGTTGTGACCATGACCGGAACGCGCACGACCGACCGGAGGCTGGAGCTCATCGCCCGCCCCGGCCGCAGCCTGGAGGGCTTCGGCGAGCAGCTGTCGTTCTACGCCAGGGCACTCGCCTGGACCCCGCGCACGCTCGCCAAGTACCGCAGGGAGATCCTGCGGCTGCTCACCGAGGTCAGCTTCGGCACGGGCGCGCTCGCCGTGATCGGCGGCACGCTGGGCGTGATGATCGGCATGACCCTGTTCACCGGCCTCATCGTGGGCCTGCAGGGCTACTCGGCGCTGGACCAGCTGGGCACCGCGGCGCTCACCGGGTTCATCTCCGCCTACTTCAACACCCGTGAGGTCGCGCCGCTGTCCGCCGGGCTCGCGCTGTCGGCGACGGTCGGCTGCGGGTTCACCGCCCAGCTCGGAGCCATGCGCATCTCGGAGGAGGTGGACGCGCTCGACGTGATGGGCGTGCCGAGCCTGCCGTACCTCGTCACCACGCGCGTGATCGCCGGGGTCACCGCCGTCATCCCGCTCTACGCCGTCGGGCTGCTGTCCTCCTATCTCGCGTCCCGGCAGATCACGGTCTGGTTCTACGGGCAGTCGGCGGGGACCTACGACCACTACTTCAACCTGTTCCTGCCGCCCGAGGACGTCCTCTGGTCGTTCGGCAAGGTGCTCGTGTTCAGCACGCTGGTGATCCTGTCGCACTGCTACTACGGCTACACGGCGAGCGGCGGGCCCGCCGGGGTGGGCGTGGCCGTCGGCCGCGCCGTGCGGACGTCGATCGTGCTGATCGTCGTCATCGACTTCTTCCTCAGCCTCGCGATCTGGGGCTCCACGACGACCGTGCGGATCTCCGGATGAACCCCGCCCGGACCGACGTGCTGCGCAGGCTCCGGCACCAGGTGCTGGGGCTGGCCTTCCTGCTCGTCGCCGCCCTTTTCATCGCCCTGTGCGTCGCGGTGTACGAGAAGGCGTTCGTCTCCGCCGTCTCCGTGCGGCTGGAGACCGACCGCGTCGGCAACCAGATGCGCGAGGGCGCCGACGTGAAGGTCAGGGGCATGGTGGTGGGCGAGGTCCGCGCCATCGGCGTCACCCGGGACGGCGCCGTGCTGGATCTGGCGCTCCGGCCGGACAAAGTGGACGTCATCCCCGCCAACGTGTCCGCGCGGCTGCTGCCGAAGACCCTGTTCGGGGAGCGCTACGTCGCGCTGCGGGTGCCGGAGCGGCCCTCGCCGAGGCGCATCGCCGAGGGCGACGTGATCGGCCAGGACCGCAGCAGCTCGGCCATCGAACTGGAGCGGGTGCTCGGCAACGTGCTGCCCCTGCTGCGGTCCGTGCAGCCGCAGAAACTGGCCAGCACGCTGAACGCGGTGTCGACGGCGCTGGAGGGACGCGGCGAGCGGCTCGGCGACACGCTCGTGCGGATCTCGGACTACCTCGGCGAGCTCAACCCGTCGCTGCCCGACCTGAAGGCCGACATCACCGGGCTGGCGAACGTGACCGGCACCTACACCGACGCGGCACCCGACTTCCTGCGCGCACTGTCCGATCTCACCACCACGAGCCGCACGATCGTCGACCGGCAACGCGACCTCGCCGGGCTCTACGCGAGCGTCGGCACGGCGGCCACCGACCTGCGCCGCTTCCTCGAGGTCAACCAGGACAACCTCATCGATCTCACCGTCACCGCGCAGCCGACGCTCGACCTGCTCGCGAAGTACGCCCCCGAGTACCCGTGCCTGCTGCGCCAGCTCGCGGAGGCGGTCCCGCGCGCGGAACGCGCGTTCGGCAAGGGCACCGACGAGATGAACCACGTGACGATCCGGATCACCGCGAGCCGCGGCAAGTACCTGCCCGGCGTCGACGAGCCGCGCTACGAGGACAAGCGCGGGCCCCGCTGCTACGAACAGGTCGAGCCACCCGGCGCGTTCCCCCAGTACCCACCGGGCGGACCGGTCCAGGACGGCTCGGCGCATCCCGCGCCGCCCCGGCGCGCCGGCTACTCCGGCGGTGGCTCCACCGCCGGGGTGCCCTCGATCGCCAACTCCGCGGCGGAGCACCGGCTGCTGTCCGTCCTGCTCGCTCCGCGGACGGGGCTGGCGCCCGCCGAGACGCCGGGCTGGGCGGGCCTGCTCGTCGGCCCGCTGTACCGGGGAGCGGAGGTGATCGTCGAATGAGGTCGATCCTTCCGCCGCTGCTGAAGGTCGGCGTGTTCGCCACCGTCACCGTGCTGCTCACGGCCGTGCTCGGCGCGACGATCGCGAACACCAGCTTCCGCCCGGCCACGGACTACTCGGCGCTGTTCACCGACGCCTCGGGGCTGCGCGCGGGAGACGACGTCCGGATCGCGGGCGTCCGCATCGGACAGGTACGCGAGATCGCCGTCACCGAGGACAACCTGGCGGAGGTGCACTTCGACGTCGACTCCGTGCGGGAGCTGCCCGCGGCCGTCACCGCCACCGTCAGGTACCGCAACCTCATCGGGCAGCGCTACCTGTCCCTCGGCACCGATGTGGCGGGCGACGGCGTGCTGCCGGAGGGCGCCCAGATCCCGGTCGAGCGCACCCAGCCGGCACTGAACCTCACGGTGCTGTTCAACGGGTTCAAGCCCCTGTTCCAGGCGCTGAACCCGAAGGAGGTCAACCAGCTCTCGTACGAGATCATCCGTGTGCTGCAGGGCGAGGGCGGCACCATCCGCAGCCTGCTCGCCCGCACCGCGTCGGTCACCTCCGCACTCGCCGACAAGGACGAGGTGATCGGTGCGGTGATCGCCAACCTCAACCGGGTGCTGGACACGGTGAACGGGCGCGGTCCGCGCGTCGGCGAGCTGATCGACGCCACCCAGCAGCTCGTCACCGGGCTCGCCGAGCAGCGCGAGCCGATCGGCGACGCCGTGGCGGCGCTCGGCGAGCTCACCGACACCACCGCGGGCCTGGTCGCCGACGTCCGGCCGTCGCTGCGCGCGGACATCGCGGAGCTGGGCGCGCTGTCCGGCAACCTCGCCGACTCCGAGGAACTGCTCGACCACCTGCTCAAGATCATGCCGGGCAACCTGCGGAAGTTCACGCGCACGCTCAGCTACGGCAGCTGGTTCAACTACTACCTGTGCGGCCTCACCGGCACGATCGGTGTGTCCTCGCTGAACATCACGCTGCCGATCCTGCCGCTGCCCACCACCCAGCAGCCCGAGAGGTGCCAGCTGTCATGATCCTGCCGCTGACCGTGCCTCGTGAGTGGGAAACGTGGTTAGAACGACGTTTCCCACTCACGAGCGTGGGGAGGTGCCGGCCATGGTGAAGCCGCTCAGGGAACGCAACCAGGCCGCCGTCGGCGCCGCGACGGTCGTCCTCGTCGTCCTGGCCACGCTCACGGCGTACTTCTCCGACGACCTCCCGCTGCTCGGCGACGGGACCACCTACTCGGCCCACTTCGCCGAGTCCGCCGGGCTCGTCGCGGGCAACGAGGTGCAGGTGGCCGGGGTGCGGGTCGGGGAGGTCACCGGCGTCGCCCTCGCCGGGAAGAAGGTGCACGTCACGTTCAAGGTGGAGAACACCCGCGTCGGGGACGAGAGCACGGCCGCCATCGAGATCAAGACCCTGCTCGGGGAGAAGTTCCTCGCGCTGCGCCCGTCCGGCGCGGGGACCCAGGACCCGGACGTGCCGATCCCGCTGGAGCGCACCCGGTCGCCGTACGAGATCCAGGACGTGTTCTCCGACCTGAGCGACACCGTCGGCGAGATCGACACCGGCCGGCTCGCCCGCAGCTTCGACGTCATCTCCGAAACCCTGCGCGACACCCCGCGGCACCTGCGCGACGCGCTGCACGGGCTGTCCGCCCTGGCCCGCACGGTGTCCTCACGCGACGACGAGCTGGCGCGGCTGCTGTCCAACACGAGCCAGGTCTCGAAGATCCTCGCCGACCGCAACACCCAGCTGCGCAAGGTGATCCAGGACGGCAACCTGCTGCTCGCCGAGCTGCAGAAGCGGGAGCGGGCCATCGACCGGCTGCTGAGCGGCACCCGCAGGCTCGCCGCGGAGCTGTCCGGGCTCGTGGCCGACAACCGTGCGCAGCTGCGCCCCACCCTTGCCACCCTCGGCACCGTCACCGACCTGCTGCAACGCAACCAGGACAACCTCAACCGCAGCCTGGCGCTGCTCGCGCCGTTCACCCGGCTCGGCGCGAACGCCACGGGCAACGGCCGCTGGTTCGAGGGCTACATCTGCGGCCTGCTGCCACCGGTCATCACCACCGACTACGCGCAGATCAACCCGGAGGGCTGCAGCCCGCCGGTCGCCGCGGACAACCAGGGGGTGGGCAACCCATGACGATCGACACCAGGGCCCGCCGCGGCCTGCACACGTGGGTGGCCGTGGCCTGCGTGGCCGGACTGGTCCTCGCGACCGGGCTGTGGTGGGTGCTCCGCGACTCCGGCGACACCCGGCTCAGCGCCTACTTCGGCAAGACCGTCGGCCTGTACGAGGGCTCGTCGGTGCGCGTGCTCGGGGTGCCCGTCGGCCGGATCACCGCCGTGACGCCGGAGGGCGGCTCCGTGCGGGTCGACATGGCGATCGACGGCGGCGTCGCGATCCCGCCGGACGCGGGTGCCGTGGTGGTCGCGCCGAGCCTCGTGTCCGACCGGTACGTCCAGCTCACGCCCGCCTACGAGACGGGACCGCGGATGGCCGACGGCACCGTGATCCCCCGCGAGCGCACGGCGACGCCCGTCGAGCTCGACGACCTCTACGGCAGCCTGAACGAGCTGTCTACCGCCCTCGGCCCCGACGGCGCCAACGCGGGGGGCGCGCTGTCCGGAGTGCTCGACACGGCCGCGGCCAACCTCAAGGGCAACGGCCGCAACCTCAACGACACCGTCGCGGACCTGGCCGGGCTCGCCCGCACGCTGGACGACTCCAAGGGCGACCTGTTCGCCACCGTGCGGAACCTGCAGTCGTTCACGACGATGCTCGCCGACAGCGACCGCGACCTGAGCGAGTTCTACGACCGGCTCGGCGCGGTGGCCGGCATGCTGGCCGAGGACTCCGCCGACGTGGCGGCGGCGCTGTCCGAGCTCGGCGGCTCGCTCGGCGAGGTGCGCCGGTTCGTCACCGAGAACCGCGAGGCGCTGTCGTCCAACGTGGCGAAGCTGGCCAGCATCACCGGCGTGCTCGTCGACCAGCGGGCGGCACTGGCCGAGGTGCTCGACGTCGGCCCGACCGGCATGACCAACTTCATCAACACCTACGACGCCGCGTCCGGCAGCATCCAGGTGCGCTACAACGCCAACGAGATCGCCCACCCGCTGGTGCAGACCCTGTGCAGGCTGGTGAGCGCGGGCACCCCGGAACAGCTGCCGGACACGCTCGGCGAGCTCTGCTCGGCGCTCGCGCCGGTGCTGGACGGCACGCTGAAGCTGCCGTCGCTGTCGCAGACGCTCAACTCCCTGCAGCGCGGCCAGCTGCCACCGCTGCCGCTCCCGCTCGTCGACCTGCTCGACGGTCAGCTGGGGGGCGTGCGATGAGACGCGGCGGACTGGTGCTCGTGGCCGTGCTGGCACTGCTCGCCGGCTGCGGGGACGGCGGCTTTTCCGGGCTGTACAACGCACCGCTGCCCGGTGGCGCCGACCTCGGCGACCACCCCTACCGCATCACCGCGCGGTTCTCCGACGTGCTCGACCTGGTGCCGCAGGCCGGGGTCAAGGTCAACGACGTGCCGGTGGGCAGGGTCGAGAAGGTGGAACTGGCCGACGACACCCGCTCGGCCGTCGTGACGATGGCCGTCAACGGTGCCGTGCGGCTGCCCGCCAACGCCTACGCCGAGCTGCGCCAGTCCAGCCTGCTCGGCGAGAAGTTCGTCGAGCTGAGCGCGCCACCCGAGCAGCCATCCGCCGAGCCGCTGTCCGAGGGCGACGAGATCCCCCTGGCGCGGACCAACCGCAACCCCGAGGTGGAGGAGGTGCTCGGCGCGCTGTCCCTGCTGCTCAACGGCGGCGGCATCGACCAGCTGCAGAACATCGTGCGCGAGCTCAACGACGCGCTGTCCGGCAACGAGGCCGACATCCGGGCACTGCTGTCCAGAGTGGACCACCTCGCCACCGAACTGGACAGCCAGAAGACCGAGATCATCCGGGCCATCGACGGGCTCAACCGGCTGTCCAGCACCCTCGTCGCGCAGACCGGTGACCTCACCAACGCGCTGGACCACCTCGCCCCGGGCCTGCGGGTGGTCACCGCCCAGCGCGACCAGCTCGTCGGCATGCTGCAGGCGCTCGACCGGCTGTCCGGGGTCGCCGTCGACACCGTGCGCCGCAGCCGGGATGAGCTGGTGGCCAACCTGCGGGCGCTGCAGCCGACGCTGGCCAAGCTGGCGGAGGCAGGGGAGAACCTGCCGAAGGCGCTGCAGATCCTGCCGACCTACCCGTTCCCGGACGCGGCCGGGGCCGTGATCAAGGGCGACTACGCCAACGTCACCGCACGGGTCGACCTCAACCTCGACACACTCGTGCAGAACTTCACCAACTCCTCGCAGCCCGCCATCCCGCTGCCCGGCGGCACCCCCGCGCCGGGCCAGGACGGCACGCCCGCGCCGTCGCTGCCGCTGCCCGGGATCGAGCCGCCCGCCCGGCCGGACCAGCGGGGCGGTGGTCTCGGTGGCCTGCTGGGCAGCCTGCTGGGAGGTGGCTGATGCTGACCGGGAGGCACCGGCTCAAGCTGATCGCGTTCGCCGTCATCGCCGTGGTGTCGGTGGTCTACGCCGGGGCCAACTACGCGGGCCTCGGCAGGCTGTTCGGCACCCAGGGGTACGAGGTGACCGTGCGGCTGGCCGACTCCGGCGGCGTCTTCGTCGGCGCCGAGGTGACCTACCGCGGGGTCGCCGTCGGCAAGGTCGCCGACCTGCGGCTGAGCGAGGAGGGCGTGGACGTCGTCCTCGACATCTCCGACGACGCGCCACCGATCCCCGCCGGTACCACGGCGTCCGTCGCCAACCGTTCCGCCGTCGGCGAGCAGTACGTCGACCTCGCCCCGGAGAACGATGCGGGACCCTACCTCGAGCACGGCTCCGTGATCCCACGCGAGCGGACCTCGCTGCCGCTGGCGCCGGACACCGTGCTGACCAACCTGGACCAGCTGGTGTCCAGTGTGGACACCGGGTCGCTGCGCACCGTCGTCGACGAGACGTACGAGGCGTTCGCGGGCTCGGGGCCCGAGCTGTCGAGGCTGCTCGACGCGGCCGACTCGCTCACCGCGACGGCCACCGAGCACCTGCCGCAGACCCGGACCCTGCTCGCCGACGGGCGGATCGTGCTCGCCACGCAGGAACGGCAGGCGGGCGACATCGCGGCCCTGTCCAGCGGGCTGCGCACCATCGCCGCGCGGCTGAAGGCGGCCGACCCCGACCTGCGCCGGGTGATCGACGAGGCGCCGGAGCTGAGCAGGGAGGTGAGCAGCGTGCTCGCGGAGTCGGGCACCGACCTCGGCGTGCTCATCGCCAACCTGCTCACCACGACCCGGATCACCGCGGCCCGCACCGACGCGATCGAACAGCTCCTCGTCGCCTACCCCGTCATCTCGGCGTTCACCCGGTCGGTCACGTCCAACGGGGAGGGGCACCTCGGGTTCGTGTTCAACCTGTTCGACCCGCCGTCGTGCACCAAGGGCTACGAGACCACGAACCAGCGCCCGGCCAGCGACACGAGCGAGGCGCCGCCGAACACGCAGGCCTACTGCGCCGAGCCGCCGGGCAGCCCCATCGGCGTGCGCGGCGCGCAGAACGCGCCGTTCGCCGGTGCGCCCGTGGACGTGCCCGAACGGCGGCAGGCTCCCGATCCGCACGGCGAGCCGAGGAGGGACGCGCTGCCGGGCATCCTCGACCTGGTGACCGGGCGGGGACCGGTGGACCTCGGCGGCCTGCTGGGGCTGTCCCGATGAGGGCGCTCGCGGTGGCCGCGGTGCTCGCCGTGCTGGCGGCGGGGTGGTCCGGCTGGTCGTGGTGGAGCGCGGAGCGGGACGCCGCGCTCGCCGTGGCCGCCGAACGCGACGCCGTCCTCGCCGCGGTGTCGGACGCCCTGGTCACGCTGCACACGATCGACCACCGCACCGCGGAGGCCGACGTGGGGAAGTGGCTCGCGGTGACCACCGGCAGGCTGGGGGAGGACCTGTCCGGCGACCGGCGGCTGCAGCTGGACCGCGCGGAGGGCACCCGGACGGTCGCGACGGCGACCCTCGTCGACGCCGTCGTCACGGAGCTGGACCGGCAGGAGGGCACCGCGCGGCTCGGCGCGGTGCTCGACGTTCGGGTGAGCGCCGAGGGCGAGCCGGAGGGGCAGCGCCGCAGCAGGCTGCTCGTCGACGCCACGCGCACCGCCGAGGGCTGGAAGGTGAGTTCGGTGCAGGCGGCGGGCCGATGAGCGGCGACGCGCGGGCCACCACGACGACGCGGACGAAGCAGACGGCGGCGGCGAGCGGGACGGACGGGACGAGCGGGACGGACACCCCCAGGCGGCGGGCCACGCTCGCCGCCGTGCTCGCCGGAGTGCTCGTGCTCGCGGTGGCGGCGACGGTGCTCGCCGGGGCGCAGTCCGCGCGGCTGCGCGATCCGGGCGGCAACGCCGCGCTCGCCGACCGCGCCGCGACCGAGGAGGTCACCGAGCAGGTGGGCGCCGGGTTGAAGGCGATCTTCTCGTACGACTACAACAACCTCGCCCGCACCGAGCGGGCCGCCGACCGCGTCCTCGTCGGCCGGGCCGTCGGGCAGTACCGCGAGCGGTTCGCCGAGGCCCGCGAGCAGGCCGAGCGGCAGCGGCTCGTCCGCACCACCACCGTGCGCTCGATCGGCGTCAAGGAGCTGCACGGCGGCACCGCCCGGCTGCTCGTGTTCCTCGACCAGCAGACCCTGCGGGCGGGCGCCGGGGGCGAGGACCGCCGTCAGGACCCGGTCACCGCCGTACTCGACGTCACCGCCGAGAAGTCCGGCGGCGAGTGGCGCATCGCCGACCTCACCCCCCTCTGACCGCGCAGGCGTGTCCGCCGTCTGTGCACGCGTGCCCGCGTCGTGCGGCGCCGACACGCGTGCACAACCGGCGGACACGCGCGCGCGGCGGGCGGGGGAACCGGCGAAGTACCCCGCCGGTAACCTTCCGGCGTGTCTGTGAACAACGACGGTGGAGGGCAGGTGCCGAGCAGCCCGGTCAAGGCCGTCGGCGCGCCACCGCGTCCGCACCTGATCGAGCCGGTACCGCTCACGACCCTCGTCGCGCGGGCCGACGCGCGGCTGCTCGCGGACCCGGCGGCGCCCGAGGTCGCGGTCACCGGCGCCACGCTGCGCGCCCAGCACGTGCTGCCCGGCGATCTGTTCGCCGCGCTGCCCGGCGCCCGCACGCACGGGGCCGACTTCGCCGACGCGGCGCTGGCCGCGGGAGCCGCGGCCGTGCTCACCGACGAGGTGGGCGCCGAGCGGCCCACCCTGCGGGACGCCGACGTCCCCGTGCTGGTGCACTCCCAGCCGAGGGCCGTGCTCGGCTCGATCGCCGCCTGGATCTACGGCGAGCCGTCGCTGCGGCTGTCCGTCCTCGGCGTCACGGGCACCTCCGGCAAGACCACCACCGCGTACCTCGTCGAGTCGGGCCTGCGTGCCGCGGGCCACACCACCGGGCTCATCGGCACCGTCGAGACCCGCATCGCGGGCGAGCGGATCGCCAGCGCGTTCACCACCCCCGAGGCGCCCGACCTGCAGGCGCTGTTCGCCGTGATGGTCGAGCAGGGCGTCAGCCACGTCCCGATGGAGGTCTCCAGCCACGCGCTGGCCCTCGGGCGGGTCAACGGCACGCGGTTCACCGTCGGCGCCTTCACCAACCTGTCCCAGGACCACCTCGACTTCCACCGGGACATGGAGGAGTACTTCGCGGCGAAGTCGCTGCTGTTCGACGGGCGCTCCACCAGCGAGGTCGTCGTCATCGACACCGCGTGGGGGCAGGCGCTGGTCACCCCGCAGACGATCACGGTCTCCACCGAGCCGGACACGCAGGCCACCTGGTCGGCCACCGACTTCGCGATCACCGCGACCGGGGAGCAGTCGTTCGTGCTGCGGGGTCCCGACGGCCGCGCCGCCCGCGCGACGCTGCCGCTGCCCGGCGCGTTCAACATCGCCAACGCCGCGCTCGCCGCCGCGATGCTCGACACGGTCGGCGTGCCGCTGGACGCGATCGTCACCGGGCTCGCCACCGTCGAGGTGCCCGGCCGCATGGAGCGCGTCTACCTCGGCCAGTCGTTCACCGCCGTCGTGGACTACGCGCACAAGCCGGCCGCCGTGACGCAGGCACTGCAGGCGCTGCGTGCCCGCACGGAGGGCCGCATCATCACCGTGCTCGGCTGCGGCGGCGACCGCGACACCGCCAAGCGGCCGATGATGGGCGAGGCCGCGGCACGGGGCAGCGACCTGGTGATCATCACCGACGACAATCCCCGCAGCGAGGACCCCGCCGCCATCCGCGCCGCGATGCTCGCCGGCGCCAGGGCGGTCGGTCCCGCCTCCGGCGCCGAGGTGCTGGAGATCGCCGACCGGCGCGCCGCGATCGGCGCGGCCGTCGAGCACGCCGAGGCGGGGGACGTGGTGCTCGTCGCGGGGAAGGGACACGAGACCGGGCAGGAGGTCCAGGGTGTCGTGCACCCCTTCTCCGACCGCGACGAGCTGGAGGCGGCGATTCGCGAGAAACTCGAGGTGAGTGTGTGATCGCGCTGAGCTTGGCCGAGATCGCCGAGATCGTCGGCGGCAGGCTGCACGGCACCGACGGCACCGAGCGGGTCACCGGCTCGGTCGAGTTCGACTCCCGCAAGGTCGGTGCGGGCGGGCTGTTCGTCGCGCTGCCCGGGGAGCACGTCGACGGCCACGGCTTCGCCGCGCGGGCCGTCGCGCAGGGCGCCGCCGGGGTGCTCGCCGCCAGGGAGGTGGACGCTCCCGCGGTGATCGTGCCGCCACTTCCGCCGGGAAGGGCCCACGAGCGCTCGGTGGCGCTCACCGGCGACACCGACGGCTCCGGCGCCGCCGTGCTCGCCGCGCTCGCCACGCTGGCGCGGCACGTCGTCACCGTGCTCTCGGCGGGCGAGCTGACCGTCGTGGGCGTCACCGGCTCGTCCGGCAAGACGTCCACCAAGGACCTGATCGCGCAGCTGCTGGAACCGCTCGGGCCGACCGTCGCCCCGCCGGGGTCGTTCAACAACGAGCTCGGCCACCCGTGGACCGCGCTGCGCGCCGACGAGCGGACGCGGCACCTCGTGCTGGAGCTGTCCGCGCGCGGGCCGGGGCACATCGCGGAGCTCGCCGCCGTCGCGCCGCCCCGGATCGGGGCCGTGCTCAACGTCGGCAGCGCCCACGTCGGCGAGTTCGGCTCCCGGGAGGGCATCGCCAAGACCAAGGGCGAGCTGGTGGAGGCACTGCCCGGGGACGGCGTCGCGGTGCTCAACGTGGACGATCCGCTGGTGGCGGCGATGGCCGCGCGGACGAACGCGCGGGTCGTCGGCGTCGGGGAGGGCGCCTCGGCCACGGTGCGCGCCGCGGACGTGACCCTGGACGAGCGGGCGCGCGCGTCGTTCCGGCTCGTCACCCCGCACGGTGAGGCGCCGGTGACCCTGCCGCTGTTCGGCGAGCACCACGTCGGCAACGCGCTCGCCGCCGCGGCCGTCGCGCTGGAGCTCGGCTCGCCCGTGGCGGACGTCGCGCGGCGGCTGTCCGCCGTCGAGCGCCGCTCCGCGCGCCGGATGGAGGTCACCACCCGGGCGGACGGCGTCACCGTCGTCAACGACGCCTACAACGCGAACCCGGAGTCGATGCGCGCCGCGCTCAAGACGCTGGCTTCCATGTCCGCAGGTCGGCGATCTTGGGCGGTCCTCGGTGTCATGGGCGAGCTGGGGGCCGATAGCGTGTCCGCGCACGACGAGATCGGCAGGCTCGCCGTCCGGCTGAACATCCACCGGCTCGTCGTGGTCGGCGGCGGGGATCCCGCCGTCGCCGCCATGCATCACGGTGCAAGCCACGAGGGTTCTTGGGGAGAGGAGTCGGTCCTGGTGCCCGACACCGACGCCGCGGTCGCGCTGCTGCGCGCCGAGTTGCGTCCGGACGACGTCGTACTGGTGAAGGCCTCCAAGGTCGGCGCGCTCTGGCGGGTGGCCGAGGCGCTGCTCGAGGAGGGCGGTCAGGCGTGATCAGCATCCTGATCGCGGCGTCGATCGGTCTCCTGATCTCCATCCTGTTCACCCCGTACCTCATCCGGGTGTTCTCGAAGCAGGGCTTCGGCCAGGAGATCCGCGAGGAGGGGCCGCAGGGGCACAAGTCGAAGCGCGGCACGCCGACGATGGGCGGGGTGGCGATCATCGTCGCGATGGTCGTCGGCTACTTCGCCGCGCACATCATCGACTGGGTCCGCGGCTCCCGCAGCGACGGGCCGACGGCGTCCGGGCTGCTGGTGCTGTTCCTCGCGGTCGCCCTGGGTCTGGTCGGCTTCCTCGACGACTTCATCAAGATCCGCAAGCAGCGCAACCTCGGGCTGAACAAGACGGCCAAGCTCGTCGGCCAGCTCGTGGTCGCCGTCGCGTTCGGCATCCTCGTGCTGCAGTTCGCCGACGAGAACGGGCTCACCCCCGCGTCGCAGCACCTGTCGTACGTGCGCGACCTGACGCTGATCTTCCTGCCGGTCCCGGTCTTCATCATCTTCACCTACCTGCTGATCTCCGCCTGGTCGAACGCGGTGAACTTCACCGACGGGCTCGACGGGCTCGCCGGCGGCGCGGGCGCGATGGTGCTGGCGACCTACGTGGTCATCTCGTTCTGGCAGGCCCGGCTCAGCTGCGTCGAGACGCCGCAGGCGGCCTGCTACGACGTGCGGGATCCGCTCGACCTCGCGGTGGTCGCCGCGGCCGCCACCGGAGCCTGCGTCGGCTTCCTGTGGTGGAACGCCGCGCCCGCGAAGATCTTCATGGGCGACACCGGCTCGCTGGCCCTGGGCGGGCTCGTCGCGGGGCTGTCGATGACGACCAGGACCGAGCTGCTGGCCATCGTCATCGGCGGCCTGTTCGTGGTCGAGATGATCTCCGTGGTCGCCCAGATCGCGGTGTTCCGCACGACGCGGCGCAGGCTGTTCCGGATGGCGCCGTTCCATCACCACTTCGAGCTCGCCGGCTGGGCCGAGACGACGGTCATCATCCGGTTCTGGCTGCTCGCCGCCATCTGCTGCATGTTCGGCCTCGGCCTGTTCTACAGCGAGCAGCTCGGCCTCGGCGGGGGCTGACGGGCATGGAGCTGGCCGGGCGGCACATCCTCGTCGCCGGCGCCGGGGTCACCGGCCGGTCGGTGACCGCCGCGCTCGCCGGTTCCGGTGCCGAGGTCACGGTGACCGACGGGGACCGGGACCGCCTCGCCGCGCTCGCCGGCTCGGGCGCCCGGCTGGAGCCGGGGCTCACCGCGCCGCCGGAGGGCACGTCGCTGGTGGTCACCAGCCCCGGCTGGCGGCCCTCCTCGCCGCTGCTCACCGCGGCCGCGGCGGCGGGCATCGAGGTGATCGGCGACGTGGAGCTGGCCTGGCGGATCGGCCAGGGCCTGCCCCGGCCGCCCCGGTGGCTCGCCGTGACCGGCACCAACGGCAAGACCACCACGGTCGGGATGCTCGAGTCGATCCTGCGGGCCGCCGGGCTCGACGCCGTGGCCTGCGGCAACGTCGGCTTCGCCGTGCTCGACGCCGTCCGCGCGGGGCACGAGGTGCTCGCGGTGGAGCTGTCCAGCTTCCAGCTGCACTGGTCGAGCACGCTCGCCCCGCACGCGTCGGTGGTGCTCAACGTGGCCGAGGACCACCTGGACTGGCACGGTTCCCTCGACGCCTACGCCGCCGCCAAGGGCTCCCTGCACGCCCGGTCCGGCACGGTGGTGCACAACGTGGCCGAGCCGTGGTCACGGCGGCTCGCCGAGGGCCACGCGCCCGCCACGGCCGCGCGCGTCGGTTTCCGGCTGGACACGCCCCGCCCCGGCGAGCTCGGCGTGGTCGAGGACCTGCTGGTCGACCGCGCCTTCGTCGCCGACCCGGTGCACGCGGCGGAGGAGCTCGGCACGCTCGCCGACGTCCGGCCCCCCGGCCCGCACAACGTCGCGAACGCGCTCGCCGCCGCCGCGCTGGCGCGGTCCGCCGGGGTGCCGCCGGGGGCCGTGGCGAAAGGGCTGCGCGAGTTCCGGCCCGGCGCCCACCGGGCCGTCGAGGTCGCCGAGATCGACGGCGTGCGCTACGTCGACGACTCGAAGGCCACCAACCCGCACGCGGCGCTGGGCTCGCTGCTCGCGCACCCCGGTGTCGTCTGGATCGCGGGCGGACAGCTCAAGGGCGCCTCGGTCGACGAGCTCGTCGCCACGGCGGCGGGCAGGCTGCGCGGGGTCGTGCTGCTCGGTGCCGACGCCGACGTGATCGCCGCCGCTGTCGCGCGACACGCGCCGGATGTGCCGGTCAACCGCGTTCCTCCGGGTGACGATGAGCCCATGACGACGGCAGTGAGTGCGGCCCGCGCCATGGCACGCCCCGGGGATGTGGTGCTTCTCGCGCCCGCCGCCGCGTCGCTGGACATGTTCCGCGACTACGGCGAACGGGGCGACCGGTTCGCCGCGGCGGTCGAGGCGATCCCGGGACACCCCCGTGACGGTGGTTGACGGTACCCGCGACGACCGGCGGGGGCGAACCGAGCGGCGCAGGCGCAGGGAACGCGCCGAGCGCGGTTTCACCGCCGTCCGTACCGCGCTCACGGCGTGGCTGTCCCGCCCGCTCGCCGACTTCCACCTGATCCTCGCCACCTGCGGCACGCTCGGCGTGATCGGCATCGTGATGGTGCTCTCGGCGTCCTCGGTCACCTCGTACAGCCCGGGCAGCGACTCGTCGGTCTACCAGCTGTTCCAGCGGCACCTGCTGTTCGTCCTCGTCGGCGGGGTGGCGTTCTGGCTGGGCGTGCGGATCCCGCTGCGCCGCATCCGGCAGCTGTCCTCGGTGGCGATGGTGGCCTGCCTCACCCTGCTCGCACTGGTCCTCACGCCGCTGGGCACGAGCATCAACGGCTCGCAGGGCTGGTTCGTCGTCGGCCCGCTGTCGTTGCAGCCGGTGGAGGTGGCGAAGGTGGCGCTGGCGCTGTGGGGCGCGCACATCCTCGTCACCAAGTACAACCTGCTGCACCAGTGGCGGCACCTGCTGGTGCCGTTGCTGCCTGCCGCCCTCATCATGTTCGCGCTCGTCATGGCGCAGCCGGACCTCGGCGGCACGATCACGCTCGGGGTCGTGCTGCTCGCGCTGCTCTGGTTCGCCGGGGCGCCGAAGCGGCTGTTCGCGGTCGTCGTGGTCGGCGCGGTCGCCGGTGCGGTGGTGCTCGCCTTCACCGCGCCGTACCGGCTGAACCGGATCCTGACGTTCCTCAACCCGCAGGCCGACCCGCTCGGCAAGGGCCTGCAGGCCAACCAGGCGCTGTACGCGCTGGCCGACGGCGGCCTGTTCGGCAAGGGCCTCGGGCAGGGCCAGTCCAAGTGGATGTACCTGCCCAACGTGCAGCACGACTTCATCTTCGCGCTGATCGGCGAGGAGCTCGGGTTCGTCGGCTGCGTCGTGGTGATCGGCCTGTTCTGCCTGCTCGCGAGCGTGGGGCTGCGCATCGCCGTGCGGAACCTCGACCCCTGGATCCGCATCGTCGCGGGCACCCTCACGGTGTGGGTGGTGGCGCAGGCCGCGATCAACATCGGCTACGTCGTCGGCCTGCTGCCGATCACGGGCGTCACGCTGCCGATGATCTCCTACGGCGGCACGTCGCTGATCGTCACGATGCTGCTGTTCGGGCTGCTCGCCAACTGCGCCCGGCACGAGCCGGAGGCGGTCGCGGCACTGCGCACGCAGGGCCCGGGTAAGTTCGGACGCCTGATGCGGCTGCCCGCGCCCGACCCGTACCGCCCGCCGACCAAGCGCCGGAGCACCGGCAGGGGCGGATCCGGCAAGTCGGGCCGCCCGGCCCCGCGTACCGCGCGGTCGGCCTCGGCACCCGACCGCAGGCGCGCGGCACCGGAGTACGGTCGACGTTCCACGCCGAGGGGCGTGGCCAGACGGGGAACAGCGACGCGGAGAGGACGCAGGTGAGCGATCCGGTCAAGCGGGCCGAACCGGGCGCGGCGCGCACGGCGCCGACGGTCGTGGTCGCCGGTGGCGGCACGGCGGGACACATCGAGCCCGCACTCGCACTCGCCGACGCGGTGAAACGGCTGCGGCCGGACGCGTCGGTGGTCGCGCTGGGCACCGAGCGCGGGCTGGAGAACCGGCTGGTGCCCGCCAGGGGCTACCCGCTCGAGCTGGTGCCGCCGGTGCCGCTGCCGCGCAAGCCGACCGCGGACCTGCTCCGGCTGCCGCGGCGGGTCTGGGAGTCGGTGCGCCGCACTCGCGCCGTGCTCGACCGGGTCGGCGCGGACGTGGTGGTCGGTTTCGGTGGCTACGTGTCCCTGCCCGCCTACCTCGCCGCCCGCGGCCGGGTGCCGATCGTGGTGCACGAGGCGAACAAGCACCCCGGGCTGGCGAACAAGGTCGGGGCGCGGTTCGCGAACCGGGTCGCCGTCGCCGTGCCGGGCACACCGCTGCCCGGGGCCGACGTGGTGGGCATCCCGCTGCGCCGGTCCATCACCGCGCTCGACCGGCCCGCGCTGCGCGCCGAGGCCCGCGAGCACTTCGGTCTCGACCCGGACGCGCCCACGTTGCTCGTGTTCGGCGGCTCCCAGGGGGCCCGCTCGCTCAACGTCGCGGTGTCCGGAGCGGCCCGCGAGCTGGCCGAGGCCGGGATCGGCGTGCTGCACGCGCACGGCCCGAAGAACACGCTCGCCGTGCAGGAGTTTGCCGGCCGCCCCGCCTACGTGCCCGTGCCGTACCTGGAACGGATGGACCTCGCCTACGCGGCGGCCGACGTCGTGCTCTGCCGATCGGGCGCGATGACCGTGGCCGAGGTGTCGGCGGTGGGCCTGCCCGCCGTGTTCGTGCCGCTGCCGCACGGCAACGGCGAGCAGGCGCTCAACGCCCGGCCCGCGGTGGACGCGGGGGCCGCGCTGCTCGTCGACGACACGGACCTCACCCCGGCGAAGGTCGCCGAGCTGGTGATCCCGCTGGTGACCGACGCGGAGCGGATCGGCAAGATGAGCGCGGCGGCGGTCGGCCTCGGACACCGGGAGGCCGACGAGGTACTCGCCAGGATGGTCCTGGCGGCAGCAGGGGGATGAGCGTGCAGACGACGACCACCACCGACGTGCCCGAGATCCTGCGGCGGGCCCACCTGATCGGCATCGGCGGCGCCGGGATGAGCGGCATCGCGCGCATCCTGCTCGCCAGGGGAGCCGAGGTCTCCGGCTCCGACGCGAAGGACTCGCGGGCGTTTTTGACCCTGCGCGCGCAGGGAGCCAGGATCGAGGTCGGCCAGCGGGCCGGGAACCTCGACGCGCTGCCCGGCGGGCCCAGCGCGGTCGTGGTGTCGACCGCCATCCGCGACACCAACCCGGAGCTGGTGGCCGCGCGCGAGCGGGGCGTTCCGGTCCTGCACCGGGCCGAGGCGCTCGCGGCGCTCATGACGGGACACCGGGTTGCGTGCATCGCGGGGACCCACGGCAAGACCTCCACCACCTCGATGCTGACCGTGGCGCTCCAGCAGTGCAGGCTCGACCCTTCGTTCGCCATCGGCGGCGATCTCAACGAGTCGGGGGCCAACGCCCACCACGGGGACGGCGGGCTGTTCGTCGCGGAGGCCGACGAGAGCGACGGCTCGTTCCTGACCTACTCGCCCTCGGTCGCCGTGGTCACCAACATCGAACCGGACCACCTCGACCATCACGGCACCGCCGAGGCGTACGTCGCGGTGTTCGCGGAGTTCGCGCGCCGCATCGAACCCGGCGGCGTGCTCGTGGTCTGCGCCGACGACGCGCCCGCCGAGGAGCTGGCCGCCAGGGCCGAGGCCGACGGTGTCCGCGTGCGGCGGTACGGCCGCTCCGTCACCGGGGCCGGGGACGCGCGCCTGCTCGGCTACGAACCGGGCGAGGAGGGCGGCACCGCACGGATCGCCCTCGGTGGCGCCGACGGTGCCGACGGTGAGGAGATCGCCCTCCGCGTCGCCGTGCCGGGCGAGCACATGGCGTACAACGCGATCGCCGCGCTGCTCGCCGGGCTGGAGCTGGGCGCGCCGCTCGACGGGCTGGTGGCCGGTCTCGCCGCGTTCGGCGGCGTGCGGCGGCGGTTCGAGTTCAAGGGCCGCGCGGGCGAGGTCCGGGTCTACGACGACTACGCCCACCACCCGACGGAGGTCGCCGCGCAGCTGCGGGCCGTCCGGCACGCCGCGGGCAGCGGCCGGGTGGTGGTGCTGTTCCAGCCGCACCTGTACTCCCGCACCAAGGCGTTCGCGCGCGAGTTCGCCGAGGCGCTCGGGCTGGCCGACGAGGTCGTGGTGCTCGACGTGTACGGCGCGCGGGAGGAACCGGAGCCCGGGGTCACCGGCGAGCTCATCGCCAAGGAGATCACCGGCGCCGGGGTGCACTACGAACCCGCCTTCGACCGGGCCGCGCTGCTCGCCGCCGACCTCGCCAAGCCGGGCGACCTGCTGGTGACGATGGGCGCGGGCGACGTGACGCAGCTCGGCCCCGAGATCCTCGCCGAGCTCGACCGGCGCGGTGAGTAGGTCCGCGATGCCCACGGCCAGGCAGCGGTCGGCACGGGGACGCGACCGGGAGCGGCGCGACCCCGGCCGCACGCGCCGGGACCGCGAGCAGGCGCGCGCCCGGGACGGCGAGCAACGGTCCGGCCGCGACCGGGCACCGGTGCGGCACAGTGAGCGCGGCCGCCGGTCCGCGCGGGCCAGGGAGCAGACCCGCGCCGCCCCGTCCCGCCGCAAGGCCCTGCGCAGGCGGTGGGTCGCCGCGCTCAGCCTGCTCACCGTCGCCGGCCTGGCCTACGTGCTGCTGTTCACCTCGCTGCTGGGCGTGCGCTCGGTCGAGGTCGTCGGGGCGCGGACGGTGAACGCCGAGCGGATCCGCGAGGTGGCGCGGGTGCCGGACCGGCAGCCGATGCTGCGCGTGGACACCGACGCCATCCGCGACCGGGTCGCCACGCTCAACACCGTCGCCACCGTCGAGGTGTCCCGCTCGTGGCCGTCGACCCTCGAGATCACCGTCACCGAGCGGACGCCGATCGGGTTCTACGACACCGGCGAGACCCTGCACCTGGTCGACCCGGCCGGGGTCGTCTACAAGCGCGTCGACGAACGGCCGTCCGGCCTGCCGGAGCTGACGCTGCCGAGGGTGGGGCCCGACGACCCGGCGACGCGTGCGGTGACGGCCGTGCTGTCCGGCCTGCCGCCGGAACTGGCCGACCGGGTCGTGTCCGCGGGCGCGCGAACCCCCGGCAGCGTCGAGTTCACGCTCCGCGGCGGCAAGGTGGTGCGCTGGGGTGACGTCACCCAGGCCGAGCGCAAGGCGAAGGTGCTCGCCGTGCTGCTCACCCGGAAGGGCACGACGTACGACGTGAGCAGCCCTGAACTGCCCACCGTCTCGTGAGCGGGCGGCGCCTCCGCCGAGGGGTGGTGACCGGGCGAAGGACGGGTGTCTTGAGAAGATCGCCCGATGGCCACCGAACCCACCCGTCCCGAACCGCCGACCACGGGCGGCGAGCGGGAGCAGCTGACCGGTTTCCTCGACTTCCTCCGCGCGACCGTGGTCTGGAAGTGCTCCGGCCTCACCGACGAGCAGGCGCGGCGGCGGCTGGTGCCGAGCGAGCTCACCACGATCGCCGGTCTGCTCGGCCACCTGGCGTTCGTGGAGCAGTACTGGTTCGAGGTGGTCCTCGACGGCAGGCCCGACCCGTGGCGCGAGGCGCTGGCCGAGGATCCGGACGCGGAGTTCCACGCCGCGCTGCGCACCCCACTGGCGGAACTGCTGGACGGCTACGCGGCCCAGTGCGCCAGGAACAGGGAGATCACGGCACGGCTGGCGCTCGACGACGAGGCGCCGCACGGCGAGCGGAAGGTCAACCTCCGCTTCGTGCTGATCCACATGATCGAGGAGACCGGGCGGCACGCGGGACACCTCGACCTGCTCCGCGAGCTCACCGACGGCCTGACCGGGGAGTGACCGCGCGGGCGCGGGCACCGAAGAGCACGCGACCAATCCACCCCGGGGGCCGCGCCGAAACACCGGTGTGCACACCACGGGAGAACGGGTCGCGGTCGTCGGCAGCGGAGTGGCCGGACTGACCGCCGCATATCTGCTGCAGCGCCGTTACGACGTCCTGCTGTTCGAGGCGGACGACCGCCTCGGCGGCCACGCCCACACCCACGACGTGCCGAGCGCGCGCGGCGGGATGGTCGGCGTCGACAGCGGTTTCATCGTCCACAACGAACGCACCTACCCGCACCTGCTGCGGCTGTTCGGCGAGCTCGGAGTCCGCACACAGGACACGGAGATGTCGATGAGCGTCCGCTGCGGCGGGTGCGGTCTCGAGTACGCGGGTGCCCGCGGCCCGGCGGGCGTGTTCGCCCGGCCCGGCAACGCGGGCAACCCGGCCTTCCTGCGGATGCTCGTCGAGATCAAGCGCTTCCACCGGCAGGCGCGCCGCGTGCTGGCCAGCCCCGAGGCGGGAGAGGTCACGCTCGGCGCGTTCCTCGCGGTCGGCGGGTACAGCCGGTACTTCCGGGACCACCTCATGCTGCCGCTGGTGGCCACGGTCTGGTCCGCCGACCGGGTCGACACGCTGCGCTACCCCGCGCGCTACCTGTTCAGGTTCCTGCACAACCACGGCATGCTGTCGGTGTCCGGCTCCCCGCGGTGGCGCACCGTCACCGGCGGCTCGCGCCAGTACGTCGAGCGGGCCGCGAAGCAGCTGACCGCCGTGCACCTGTCCACCCCGGTGCGGGCGCTGTCCCGGACCGCGCGGGGCGTGGAGGTCCGCGACGACGCCGACACCCCGCACGTCGTCGACCGGGTGGTCGTGGCCACCCACGCCGACCAGGCGCTGCGCCTGCTCACCGGCCCCACCCGGGCGGAGCGCGAGGTGCTCGGCGCGTTCCGGTACTCCCGCAACGAGGCCTGGCTGCACACGGACGACTCGGTCCTGCCGTCGGCGCCGGGGGCGCGGGCGTCGTGGAACTTCACGGCGGCCCGCTGCGGCGCCGACCACGGTGCGGTCCAGGTCAGCTACGACATGAACCGGCTGATGCGGCTGGCCGAACCGCGGCGGCACCTGGTCACGCTCAACCCGGCGGTCCCGCCGCGACCCGGGTCGGTGCTCGCCCGGATCGAGTACGAGCACCCGGTGTACACCCCGGAGTCGGTGGCCGCGCAGCGGCGGCTGCCCGAGCTGAGCGACGGGATCGTCGCGTACGCGGGCGCCTACCACGGCTGGGGCTTCCACGAGGACGGCTGCGCGTCCGGGGTGCGGGCCGCGGCGTCGCTGGGGGTGTCCTGGTGACCGCGCCCGCCCTCTACGACGCGACGGTGGCGCACGTGCGGCACGTGGCCCCGCCGCTGTCCTTCGCGCACCGGCTCCACCTGTGGCTGGTCGACCTCGATGACCTGCCCGCGCTGCCCCGGCCGCTGCGCCCGTTCGCCCGGTTCGACCCGCGGGACCACTTTCGCGCCGGTGACGACCGGCCGATCCGCGTCAAGCTCGACTCGTGGCTGGCCGGCCGTGGCGTCGACCTCGCCGGAGGCAGGGTGCTGATGCTCACCGGTGCCCGCGTGCTCGGCCATGTGTTCAACCCGATCACCCTGTACTGGTGCCACCGGCCCGGCGGCGAGCAGGCCTGCGTGGTCGCGGAGGTGCACAACACCCACGGCGGCAGGCACGCCTACCTGCTGTTCCCGGACCACCGGGGCGCCGCGGGCGCCGGAAAGGAGTTCTTCGTGTCGCCCTTCCAGGACAGCAGGGGGCACTACCGGATGCGCCTGCCCCGGCCGGACGCGCTGCTGTCCGCCTCGGTGGTGCTGAGCACGGGCGGCGCGCCCGCACTGACCGCGTCGCTGCGCGGTGTCCGCAGGCCCGCGACGCCCGCCGCGCTGCTGCGTATGCTGCTGTCCAGGCCTTTCGTCCCGCACCGGGTGTCGGCGCTCATCCGCAGGCACGGAACAGGGCTGTGGTTGCGCCGCGCGCCGAGACCGCGCGTGGCGACGAGGCTGGGAGCGCTCAATGGATGAGAGTGTGCGGCGGCCGGCGCCGGTCGGGGACACCGCGTCGCCCGGGGCGCCCGAGGCCCAGGGAGTGCCCACCTCCGAGGAGCTGCTCGCCGAGGTGGCGAAGGGTGACGAGCGCGCGTTCGCGCAGCTGTACGACCGGCTGGCGGGCCCGGTGTTCGGGCTGGTCCGGCGGATCCTGCGGGACAACGCCCAGTCGGAGGAGGTCGCGCAGGAGGTCCTGGTCGAGCTGTGGCGCACGGCAACCCGGTACTCGCCGGACAAGGGCAGCGCGCTGAACTGGGCGATGACGCTGGCGCACCGGCGCGCGGTCGACCGGGTGCGGTCGGCACGGGCGAGCACCGAACGGGAGCGGCGGGCGACGTTCGAGGCCAACCGGGGCAGGCCGTTCGACGAGGTGTCGGAGGCCGTCACGGCCCGCTGGGAACGGCAGCAGGTGCGCCGCTGCCTTTCCCACCTGACCGAGCTGCAACGGGAGTCGGTGTTGCTCGCGTACTACCAGGGGTACACCTACCGGCAGGTCGCCGAGGTGCTGTCGGCCCCGCAGGGAACGATCAAGACGCGGCTGCGGGACGGGTTGATCCGGCTGCGGGACTGCCTGGGGGTGACGGTATGACATCGCCCGACATGCACACCTTGGCCGGTGCGTTCGCGCTCAACGCGCTGGACGAGCACGAGCGCGCCCGGTTCCGGCGGCACCTGGCCGAGTGCCCCTCGTGCAGCCAGGAGGTCCGCGAGCTGCAGGCGACGGCCGCCCGGCTCGGCGCGGCGAGCGCGGAGGATCCGCCACCGGACCTGCGGCGGCGGGTGCTCGCGCAGGTCCACGAGACCAGGCAGCAGTCCCCCGCGAGCGGGCCCGACCCTCGGGAACGGTCGCGCCGCGGCGCGGGGATGCCCCGGTGGGTGCTCGGGCTCGCCGCCGCGGCCGCCGTGGTGGGCCTCGCGCTGGCCGGCGTGTTCGGCGGGATCGCGCTCGACACGCAGGGCAGGCTGGAGGCCGCGCAGGAGCGGATCGACCAGGCGCGGGAGAAGTACGCGCCGATCGCCGACCTGCTCGCGGCGGCGGACGTGCGCACCGTGCACGTGGAGACGTCGATCGGCGGCCAGGCCACGGTGGTGTTCTCCCGCTCGCGGAACACCGCGATGGTGATGGGCTCGGAACTGCCTCCGCAGGACGCGGGCCGCGCCTACGAGCTGTGGATGCTGGACGACGAAGGCGACCCCGTCTCGGCCGGGGTGCTGCCCCCGCCGGACCAGCCGGGCTCGCTGGTGCTCGCCAGGGGCATCGACGACGCGGAGGGCATGGCGATCACCGTGGAGCAGGCCGGTGGCTCGCCGAGCGGGCAGCCGACCACCCCGCCGATCATGAAGGTCGACATGCCCGCGTGAATGCGCTTCACTGTGCGGTGGCGCACGGACGGCCGGCCACGCGCGAAACGGTGTGGCGAAAGACGTTTGCGACACACGGCGTGGCTGCTGGATTCGCGCCTTCCTGATGCCTACCGTCCTGCACAACGTTGGTAGTTGACATAACTCTGAGCCTTGAGTTGAGGTTGAGGGTTTGCCGGGGCGGTCCGCCCGAGTCGTCGACATCCAGCGGGAGGCATGAACAGCACCACGATCAGGAAGGCGGATCCGATGACGCCCCCGCACAATTACCTCGCGGTGATCAAGGTCGTCGGCATCGGCGGCGGCGGCGTGAACGCCGTGAATCGCATGATCGAGGTCGGTCTGAAAGGCGTCGAGTTCATCGCGGTGAACACCGACGCGCAGGCCCTGCTGATGTCGGATGCCGACGTCAAGCTGGACATCGGCCGGGAGCTCACCCGGGGTCTCGGCGCGGGCGCCTCGCCCGAGGTGGGGCAGAAGGCCGCCGAGGACCACCGGGAGGAGATCGAGGAGGTCCTCAAGGGGGCCGACATGGTCTTCGTCACCGCGGGCGAGGGTGGTGGCACCGGCACCGGCGGTGCCCCGGTCGTCGCGCAGATCGCGCGCAAGCTCGGCGCGCTGACGATCGGCGTGGTCACCCGCCCGTTCTCGTTCGAGGGCAAGCGCCGTGCCCGGCAGGCGGAGGACGGCATCCAGTCCCTGCGCAACGAGTGCGACACGCTGATCGTGATCCCCAACGACCGGCTGCTCCAGCTCGGGGACATCGGCGTGTCGCTGATGGACGCGTTCCGCTCCGCCGATGAGGTGCTGCTCTCCGGCGTCCAGGGCATCACCGACCTGATCACCACGCCGGGCCTGATCAACCTGGACTTCGCCGACGTCAAGAGCGTCATGTCCGGCGCGGGCAGCGCGCTGATGGGCATCGGCTCCGCGCGGGGCGAGGGGCGTGCCGTGCAGGCCGCCGAGAAGGCCATCAACTCGCCGCTCCTGGAGGCCTCGATGGACGGGGCGCACGGCGCGCTGCTGTCCATCGCGGGCGGTTCCGACCTGGGGCTGTTCGAGATCAACGAGGCGGCCTCGCTCGTGCAGGAGTCGGCGCACCCCGAGGCCAACATCATCTTCGGCACGATCATCGACGACTCGCTCGGCGACGAGGTGCGGGTGACGGTGATCGCCGCGGGCTTCGACGCGGGCACGCCCACACACAAGAAGCTGGACCCGGCCGCGTTCGGCTCCCGGGGCTCCACGGCGACGGCCGACTCGGGGCCCGCGGGCGGTTCGTCCGCCCCGGCCACGGGCCAGTCCCGGCCGGGCGGCCCCCAGCCGCAGCCCGAACCGCAGCCCGGGGGCTACCCGGCCGCCGGAAGCGGGCAGCGTCCGCAGCCGCAGTCTCCCGGCAACGGGCACGCGTCCCAGTCGGGCACGCTGCCGCCGCAGCCGGGTTCCGGGCGCGGCTACCCGCCGCCCGCGTCCTCCACGCCGCGTGGCACCGGCAGCCTGCCCGGCAGGGCCACGCCGGTCACCGACGACCCCTCGGACGACGACGTCGACGTTCCCCCGTTCATGCGCCGCTAGGCTCGTGAGCGGAACGTGGTGAGAACGTGGTGAGAACACAGCCGCGCGGAGCGCCTCCGCCAGGGTGGTGGCCGGGCGGCGGATGGGCGTTTCTCGCCCAGGAGAGAAGGGCTCGCAGTCTTGCGCATCCGTCGGGTGGTCACGACCAGGGCGGGCGGTGAGTCCCGGCCCCCGTTCGACTCGTTCAACCTGGGCGACCACGTCGGCGACGATCCGGCGGCGGTGGCGGCCAACCGCAAGCGGATGGCCGCGGAGCTGGGTCTGCGCGAGGAGCGGTTCGCCTGGATGGAGCAGGTGCACGGCCGCAGGGCGACGGTCGTGGACGGCACCGAGACGGGGCCCGCGGAGGCCACCGACGCGCTGGTGACCGCGCGCCCCGGCGTCGCGCTGGTGGTGCTCGTCGCCGACTGCGTACCGCTCCTGCTCGGGGACCCTGAGGCCGGGGTGGTCGCCGCGGTGCACGCGGGCCGCGTCGGCGCCCGCGTCGGGGTGGTGCCCTCGGCGCTGGAGGCGATGCGCGCGGCCGGGGCCGAGCCACACCGCGTCGAGGCGCTGCTCGGCCCCGCCATCTGCGGCCAGTGCTACGAGGTGCCGAGGGAGATGGCCGACGACGTCGAGGCGCACCTGCCGGGCAGCGTCTGCCACACCCGGAAGGGCACCCCCGGCCTCGACCTGCGCGCCGGCCTGTGGCGCCAGCTCGCCGACGCGGGCGTCGGCAAGATCGGCGTCGACCCCCGGTGCACCGCCGAGGACGACACGCTGTTCAGCCACCGCAGGCAGCGGCCGACCGGCCGGATCGCCGGGGTCACCTGGATCGAGGAGTGACGGTGGACCGTCGCGCCGAGCTCGCCGAGTCCCTCGAATCCGTCCGCGACCGGCTGCGCCGCGCCTGCGTGGCGGCGGGCCGCTCGCCGGACGACGTGCGCCTGCTGGCGGTGACCAAGACCTTCCCGGCGACCGACGCCGCGCTGCTGGCCGACCTGGGGGTGGCCGACCTCGCCGAGAACCGCGACCAGGAGGCCGCGCAGAAGGTGCGCGAGGTGCGGCGGCTGCGGCCCGGCCACGCCGTCCGCTGGCACATGGTCGGCCGGCTCCAGCGCAACAAGGCGCGGTCGGTCGCGCGCTGGGCCGACGAGGCGCAGTCGGTGGACTCGGTCCGGCTGGCCGAGGCGCTGGCGAAGGCGGTGCGGTCCGCGCTGGACGCGGGGGAGCGCAAGGGCGCCCTCGACGTGCTCGTGCAGGTGAGCCTGGACGCGGATCCCGGCCGCGGCGGCTGCCCGCTCGACGCGGTTCCCGAGCTCGCCGACCTCATCGCCCGGAAGAGTGACTTTCTGCGACTGCGGGGCCTCATGGCGGTCGCGCCGCTGGGTGCCGATCCCGAGCCCGCGTTCGCGCGGCTCACCCGGGCGGCCGAGCGGCTGCGCCGGGATCATCCGGAAGCGACCGAGATTTCCGCTGGTATGAGCGGTGACCTCGAGCAGGCCGTGGCGCACGGCTCGACGTGTGTGCGTGTCGGAACTGCGTTGCTCGGCGGTCGCGGTCTAGCCTCGCCATAGACGGTTCACCCGGCGGCGTTCGTAGGCGTGACTCAGCGTCAGGGGTGGGACGACGAGCCGCGAGGGCGAGGGAGAGGCATGAGCGCGCTGCAGAAGCTGAAGGCCTACTTCGGGATGGTCCCTGCCGAGGACGACTACGACTTCGACGACGACTACCGCCGCGGCTACTCCGACGACGAGTACGACGCCTACGACGAGCCGCAGCCGCGCCGCCAGCGCCAGCGCTACCACGTGATGGACGAGTTCGACGAGGCGGAGCAGCCGCCGGTGCGGGGCCGCCGCGCGCAGCCCGACCCGCAGGTGCACGGCGCGCTGGCGATGGACCGCCAGCCCGAACCGGTCTCCCGCCTGCGGTCGGTGCCGGAGCCGCCGCGGTCGGCGGGCCGTGATCCGCTCGGCCGCATCATCACACTGCACCCGACCAGTTACGCGGAGGCACGGGAGATCGGGGAGGCCTACCGGGACGGGCTCCCGGTCATCATGAACCTCACCGAGATGGAGAACGCGGACGCCAAGCGGCTCGTGGACTTCGCCGCGGGACTGGCCTTCGCCCTCCACGGCTCCATGGACAAGGTCACCAACAAGGTGTTCTTGCTCTCACCCCCGGACATCGACGTGACCGCCGAAGACCGCAGGCGGATCGCCGAGGGCGGTCTCTTCCTCCGGCACTGAGCCGGTTCCCCGGGTGTGGCAGAGTGGTGCTGTGGACGCGGTCTTGCTGATCTTGTACTTCCTGCTCTTCCTGTTCTGGCTGCTGCTCACGGCCCGGATCGTCGTGGAGCTGGTGCGCGCGTTCGCTCGCGAGTGGCGGCCTTCGGGAGGGGTTGCGGTCGCGCTCGAGACCATCTACACAGTGACCGACCCACCGGTCAAGGCGCTCCGCCGGATTATTCCCGTGGTGCGGATTGGCGGCGTCGGGCTGGACTTATCGATTATGGTGCTGCTGTTGGTTGTGTTCATACTGATGCAACTGGCGTATCCCGGGTGATGGGGACGGGGACCCGGGATTGTCCGGCAGGCCATGGAGTGCGTGAGGTGATCTGATGTCGTTGACCCCTGCTGACGTGCATAACGTCGCGTTCAGCAAGCCTCCAATCGGCAAGCGGGGCTATAACGAGGACGAGGTGGACGCCTTCCTCGACCTCGTGGAGACCGAACTTGCCCGGTTGATCGAGGACAATAACGAGCTGCGGCAGCAGGTCGAACAGCTCGATGCGGAGTTGGAATCGACCCGTGGTGAGCTGGAGACCGCGAGGGCCAACGCCGCCTCCGCTCCGTCCCACCCCGTCCGCGAGGAGGCCCCGTCGCGCAGGCTCGCGCCGGTGCCGTCCGCCATGGAGCAGACCCAGGCCCATGGCTTCATGGGCGACAACGGCGAGCCGAACGTGCAGGCCGCGAAGGTGCTCGGGCTCGCCCAGGAGATGGCCGACCGGCTCACCGCCGAGGCCAAGACCGAGTCGGACGGGATGCTCGCCGAGGCGCGGACCAAGTCGGAGCAGCTGCTCTCCGACGCGCGCTCGAAGGCCGACTCCATGGTCAACGAGGCGCGGACCCGCGCCGAGACCATGCTCAACGATGCCAGGACGAGGGCGGAGACCCTCGAGCGGCAGGCGCGCGACAAGGCGACCACGATGGATCGCGAGGCGCAGCGCAAGTACACCGAGACGATGAACAACCTCAACAGCGAGAAGAGCGCGCTGAACAAGAAGATCGAGGAGTTGCGCACCATCGAGCGGGAGTACCGCACCCGCCTGCGTGGCTTCCTGGAGTCCCAGCTGCGTGAACTCGACGACCGGGGATCGGCCGCGCCCGCGTCCGCCTCGTCCTCCGGCTCCGGCCAGTCCGGCGGCAGCGGTGGCAATGCGACGGCAGGCGGCAGCGGCCAGGGCTACTCGTTCGGTCCGCGCGCCGAGGCAGGCTGAGCGGCCCGGCGTAAGCGGACGGAGACGGTTCCGGCACTCCCCGTGGGAGGGTCGGAACTGTTCCGTTCGCCTCCCGTGTTGTAATTCACCGTGCTCTTCATCGTCCTCATCCTGGTGCTGGCCGCCCTCGGGCTGGTGGTCACGGCGCTCGTGACGGCCGACTCGCTGTGGGCGTGGATCTCGATCGGCGTCTCCCTGCTGGCCGGTCTCGTGCTCGTCGTCGACTGGCTGCGCAGGCGCTCGGCGCGACCGGATGCCGAGCAGGCCGGTGCGCCACCCGAGACGGCGGAGAGTTCGGAGAGCGCGGAGAACACGGAGAACCTGGAGAGCACGGGTACCTCGACCTCGGACACCTCGGCCGGTGCGGAGCCGGAGGACGCGGACCGGGCCGGGGACACCGACGGCGCCCAGGACACCCAGGGCACCCAGGACACCCAGGACACTGGCGACACCGAAGCCGCCGAGGACACGGGACCCGCAGCGGACTCGGAGGCCGCAGCGCCCGCAGCGGACACCGCGAGCACCGAGCGCTCAGGTGAAGCCGCCCCGACGGCCCTGCTGCCGTCGTCCGGGGAACTGGGTGGTGCCCGGGACGAGCCGGGCGAGGAGGACACCGACGCATCCGACGTGCTGGTCGTGTCCAGCCTCGACGTCGAGGTGCTGGTCGTGGACGAGCATCCGCGCTACCACCTGCAGGACTGCTCGTGGCTCGCCGACCGCGCGACCATCCCGATCGCCGTCGCGGAGGCGCGGGAACTCGGCTTCACCCCGTGTGCCCGGTGCGCTCCCGACGCCACTCTGGCCGCCCGGCACCGCGAGAAGCGCAAGAGCCGCAAGTGACGGGGACCAACCCTGTTCTCCACCCACGACCGGTGACCCGCTAACCTGGTGGCACACGGCGTCGATCCGGCCATCACCGGGGAGCCTCCGGAAGAACGGGCGGCACCGCCGCCTCAGTAGAACCGGACGGGTACGGCCCGTCACAGCCGTCCAACGAGCGGTCCGCGCACGCGTCGCGCGGGCAAGCGGGGTGGTACCGCGGAACGTGCGCCAACGGGCGCCGTCTCGTCCCCGTGGGGGCCCAGTGCCCGTACGTGAGAGACGAACCGCGAGGAGCGCACCCGGATGTACCCCAAGGCTTCCGTCGGTGGCCAGTCAGCAGGCCAGGTCCCGGCTCAGCCGTCGTTCCCGGCGGTGGAGAAGGACGTGCTGGCCTACTGGGAGGCCGACCGCACCTTCGCCGCCACGGTCGAGGGCCGGGAGGCGGGCGAGAACGGCGCGAACGAGTACGTCTTCTACGACGGCCCCCCGTTCGCCAACGGGCTGCCGCACTACGGGCACCTGCTCACCGGGTACGTCAAGGACATCGTCCCCCGGTACCAGACGATGCGCGGCAAGCGCGTCGAGCGCCGGTTCGGCTGGGACACCCACGGTCTGCCCGCGGAGCTGGAGGCGGAGCGCCAGCTCGGCATCACCGACAAGTCCCAGATCGACGACATGGGCATCGCGGAGTTCAACCGGGCCTGCCGCGAGTCGGTGCTGCGCTACACCAAGGAGTGGCAGGAGTACGTCACCCGGCAGGCGCGCTGGGTGGACTTCGACCACGACTACAAGACGCTCGACGTCACCTACATGGAGTCGGTGATCTGGGCGTTCAAGCAGCTGTGGGACAAGGGCCTGGTGTACGAGGGGCACCGGGTGCTGCCGTACTGCTGGCGCGACGAGACGCCGCTGTCCAACCACGAGCTGCGGATGGACGACGACGTCTACCAGAGCAGGCAGGACCCCGCGGTGACCATCGGGTTCCGCATCGAGGGCAACGAGAACGACCTCGACGGCGCCTACCTGCTGATCTGGACCACGACCCCGTGGACCGTGCCGTCCAACCTGGCCACGGCCGTGCACCCGGACGTCGACTACGTCGTCGTCGAGGGGCCCGAGGGCAGGCGGTTCGTGCTCGCCGAGGCCCGCGTCGCCGCCTATGCCAGGGAGCTGGGCGACGAGCCCGCCGTCGTCGCGCGGCACCGGGGCGGCGACCTGCTCGGCACCCGCTACGTGCCGCCGTTCCCGTACTTCACCGGGCGCGAGAACGCCCACCGCGTGCTCGCCGCCGACTACGTGACCACCGAGGACGGCACCGGCATCGTCCACATCGCGCCCGCCTACGGCGAGGAGGACAAGGTCGTCACCGACGCCGCGGGCATCGCGCCGGTGACGCCGGTGGACTCGAAGGGCCGGTTCGACGCGCAGGTGCCCGACTACGAGGGCCAGAACGTCTTCGAAGCCAACGCGAACATCATCCGCGACCTCAAGAACGGCACGGGTTCCGCGGGCCGCCAGGGCGCGGTCCTGCTCCGCCACGAGACCTACGAGCACCCGTACCCGCACTGCTGGCGCTGCCGCAACCCGCTGATCTACCGCGCGGTGTCCTCGTGGTTCGTGGCCGTCACCGAGTTCAAGGACCGCATGGTCGAGCTCAACCAGCAGATCACGTGGTACCCGGAGCACGTGAAGGACGGCCAGTTCGGCAAGTGGCTGGAGAACGCCCGCGACTGGTCGATCTCCCGCAACCGGTACTGGGGCACGCCGATCCCCGTGTGGGTCTCCGACGACCCTGCCTACCCCCGCGTCGACGTGTACGGCTCGCTCGACGAGCTGGAACGCGACTTCGGGGTGCGGCCCACCGACCTGCACCGGCCGTACATCGACGAGCTGACCAGGCCCAACCCGGACGACCCGACGGGCGCCTCGACCATGCGCCGGGTGCCCGAGGTGCTCGACGTGTGGTTCGACTCGGGGTCGATGCCCTACGCCCAGGTGCATTACCCGTTCGAGAACGCCGACTGGTTCGAGCACCACTACCCCGGTGACTTCATCGTCGAGTACATCGGGCAGACCCGCGGCTGGTTCTACACGCTGCACGTGCTCGCGACGGCGCTGTTCGACCGGCCCTCGTTCCGCACGTGCGTGTCGCACGGCATCGTGCTCGGCTCTGACGGGCAGAAGATGTCGAAGTCGCTGCGCAACTACCCGGACGTCAACGAGGTGTTCGACCGCGACGGCTCGGACGCGATGCGCTGGTACCTCATGGCCAGCCCGATCCTGCGCGGCGGCAACCTGGTCGTCACGGACAAGGGCATCCGCGACGCGGTGCGCCAGGCGGTGCTGCCGCTGTGGAACTCGTACTACTTCCTCGCGCTCTACGCCAACGCCGAGGGCATCGAGGGGCGGGTGCGGACCGACTCGCGGCACGTGCTGGACCGCTACGTGCTCGCCAAGACGCACGAGCTGGTGACCGACGTGGAGCACGCGCTGGACACCTACGACGTGGCCGGGGCGTGCGCCCACCTCCGGGACTTCCTCGAGGTGCTCACCAACTGGTACGTGCGCCGCTCGCGGGACCGGTTCTGGGCGGGCGAGCAGGACGCCGTCGACACCCTGCACACCGTGCTGGAGGTCGTCTGCCGCACGGCGGCGCCGCTGCTGCCGCTGACCACCGAGGCGGTGTGGCGCGGGCTCACCGGCGGCCGGTCGGTGCACCTGTGCGACTGGCCGCTCGTCGACGAGCTGCCCGCCGACCCGGCGCTGGTCACCGCGATGGACCGGGTGCGGCAGGTGTGCTCGTCGGCGCTGTCGCTGCGCAAGGCGAACAAGCTGCGGGTGCGGCTGCCGCTGCCCCGGTTGCTGGTGGCGGCCGAGGACGCCGAGACGCTGCGGCCGTTCACCGACATCATCCGCGACGAGGTGAACGTCAAGTCGGTCGAGCTGACCACGGACGTCGCCGCGCACGGCGGGTTCGAGGTCGCCGTCAACGCGCGCGCCGCGGGACCGCGGCTCGGCAAGGACGTGCAGCGGGTGATCAAGGCCGTGAAGGCGGGCGAGTGGACGACCTCGCCGGAGGGCGCCGTGGTGGCGGCCGGGATCGAGCTGCGGGAGGGCGAGTACGAGCGCAGGCTCGTCGCGAAGGACACCGGCGCCGCCGCCGAGCTGCCCGGCGGTTCCGGGCTGGTGCTGCTCGACACCGAGGTGACCCCCGAGCTCACCGCCGAGGGCGTGGCGCGGGACCTGGTCCGCGTGGTGCAGCAGGCGCGCCGTGACGCCGGGCTCGACGTCGCGGACCGGATCCGGCTGACCGTGGACGCCCCGGAGGACGTGCTCGCCGCCGCGCGGGCGCACGAGCGGTTCCTCGCCGCGGAGACACTCGCCACCGCGGTGTCGTACGGCCGGCTGCCCGACGGGTTCGGCGGGACGGTCGGGGACGGGGCGAAGGTCACCGTCGCCGTGGCACAGTCGTAGGGGACCGGCCGCGTTCCGGGGCGGCCGGGGCATACGGGCACTGGGGGACACGGATGGGCACACGCACGCGACGGTGGGTACTGGGTACCGCGGCTCTGGCCGTGGTCGCGATCGTCGCGGCGGCCGCGGTCGTCCTGTGGGGGCCCGCCCCGGTCGCCGGGGACGGGGATCCGGACGCCGGTGCCCCCGCCGGTGCGGGCGTGGTGGCGTCCGACTTCCTCGCGGCGTTCGCGCGCGGCGCGCCCGCCGAGGCCGCCGTCTACACCGACGCTCCGGACGAGGCGGCGGCGGGCCTGACCGCCGCGATCGCCGGCCTGGCGGACGCGACCCTGCGGGCGGAGCTGGCGCCGCTGCCGGACGTCCCCGCGGACGGCGACCGCGTGCGCGGCACCGCCACGCTGACCTGGACGCTCGGCGCGGGCCGGACGTGGCGGTACGAGACGGCCGTCGAGGTCCGCAGGCACGACGGCGGCTGGGCCGTCCACTGGACCCCGGCGCTGGTCCACCCGAGGCTGGGTGAGGGCCAGCGGCTCGAGGTGCGGTCCGCCACCGGACCTGCCGTGCTCGACGGGGCCGGCAGGCCCCTGCTCGTGTGGCGGGGCGGCGCCGCGGTGCGGGCACCGGACGCCCCGCGCTCGATCCTGCTGCCCGGCCTCGCCCGCGTCGCGGTGGAACGGGCGGGCGGCGCGTGGTCGGTCGTCGCCGCCGGAGCCGACGGCGCGGCGGCGCGGCTGTACGGCAGCCCGGCCACCGACGCGGAACCCCTCCGCTCGACCCTCGACCTCGACGTGCAACGGGCCGCGCGGGCGGCAGTGGACGGCACCGGACTGCCCGCCCACCTGGTGGCGCTGCGCCCGTCGGACGGCGCTGTCCTCGCGGTCGCGCAGAACGCGGCGGCCGGGGCGGCGCCGCACGCGCTGACCGGGCTCTACCCGCCCGGCTCGACGTTCAAGATCGCCACGGCGACGGCGGTGCTGCACCGTGGCCTGGCCGCACCGGACACCGTGCTGCCCTGCCCCGGCACCGCGCGCCTCGGCACCAGGACCATCCCCAACGACGGCGAGTTCGACCTCGGCTCCGTCCCGTTGCGCACGGCGTTCGCCGAATCGTGCAACACGACGTTCGCCCGGCTCGCCACGCGCCTGCCCGCCGACGGACTCCAGCAGGCGGCCACCCGGCTCGGCCTCAACGCCGACTTCACGATCCCGGGCGCCACCACCGAGGCGGGCACGGTCACCGCGGCGCCGGACCCGGTGCAGCGGCTCGAGGACGCGATCGGCCAGGGCCGCGTCCTGGCCAGCCCGTTCGGTGTGGCGCTGATGGCAGCGACCGTCGCCGAGGGGGCCGCGGTCACCCCGCGACTGTGGCGGGACCTCCCGACCGGGGTCGGCACGGGCTACGAGCCGCCACCCGCTCCCGTGCTCGGCCAGGTGCGCGCGATGATGCGCCAGGTCGTGACCGGCGGGACCGGCGCCGCGCTGGCCGGCCGGGGCGCCGTGTACGGCAAGACGGGGACCGCGCAGGCCGCGGAGGCGGAGACGCACGGCTGGTTCGCGGGGTTCCGGGACGATCTCGCGTTCGCCGTGCTGGTGCGGGGCGCAGGCACGTCCGGGCCCGCGGTCACGGCGACCGCGGACTTCCTCGACCGGCTACCGTGAACCGATGTCGGTGCTGCGGTTTCCCGTGCGGGTGAAGCCGGGTTCCACACGCGACGCCGTGGGCGGGTGCTGGGACGGCAGGCTCGGGGAGGCACTCGTGGTGGCGGTGCGCGCACCCGCCGTGGACGGCAAGGCCAACGACGCGGTCCGCCGCGTGCTCGCCGGGGCGCTGTCGGTCCGAGCCGGCGACCTCGTTGTGGTGCGGGGACAACGAGCGCGGGACAAGCTGATCGAGTTGCGGGACGCCCCACCGGAGGCGCCCGGCCTGCTGGCCTCGTTGCTCCGGTCACACTGAGCCCGGTCGCCGCGCCGTCCCCTGAGCGAGGCGCGTCCCTTGTTTATTGTGGGGACGCGACAAACGGGCGGAACGGGAGGTGGGATGGAGGAGCTTCCCGTCATCCTGGGCTCCGGCGCCCTCGTGCTGCTGGCGTCCGTGCTCGCCGTGCGCGTCTCCATCCGCCTCGGCCTGCCCTCGCTGCTGCTGTACCTCGCGATCGGTGTGCTGATCGGCGAGGCCGGGCTCGGCGTCGAGTTCGACAACCCCACCCTCACCCAGGGGCTCGGTCTTGCCGCGCTGGTGATGATCCTCACCGAGGGCGGGCTCACCACCCGGTGGTCGGTCGTGCGGCCCGCGCTGGGGCCGGGAATCGCACTGTCCACAGTGGCCGTCGGCGTGAGCATCGCGGTCACCGGGACGGCGTTGCACTTCCTGCTCGGCCTCGACTGGAACGTCGCACTGCTGTGGGGTGCCGTGCTGGCCTCCACCGACGCGGCCGCCGTGTTCTCCGTCCTGCGCACCGCGGGGATCGGCAGGCGACTCGGGGGCACCCTGGAGCTCGAGTCCGGCCTCAACGACGCCCCGACCTACATCGCGGTGGTGCTACTCGCGACCGGGACCACTGTGGACTGGAGCCTGCCGCTGGTCGTGGTCTACCAGCTGGTCGCGGGCGGGCTGATCGGGCTCCTGCTGGGCAGGCTCGGCGCGGAGGCCCTGCGCCGTGCCGCGCTGCCCGCCACCGGCCTCTACCCGCTGGCGACCGTCGCCGTCTGCGTGGCCGCGTACGCGACCGGCCAGCTCGCCGAGGCCTCCGGGCTGCTCGCCACCTACGTGGCCGGGGTGGTCCTCGGCAACGCGCGGCTCCCGCACCGCTCGGACACGGTGTCCTTCGCCGAGGGACTCGGCTGGATCGCGCAGATCGGCCTGTTCGTGCTGCTCGGCCTGTTCGCCTCCCCGGAGCGGCTGCTGCACGCCGTCGTGCCGGGGCTCGTCGCCGGGGTGGTCGTGCTGCTGCTGGCCCGGCCGCTGTCGGTCGTGCTGTCGCTCGCGCCGTTCCGCGTGCCGTGGCGGGAGCAGGTTTTCCTGTCGTGGGCCGGGCTGCGGGGCGCGGTGCCGATCGTCCTCGCGACCATCCCGCTCGCGGAGGGGCTGCCCGGGGCGCAGCGGCTCGTCGACGCCGTGTTCGTGCTCGTCATCGTGTTCACGCTGCTGCAGGGGGCGCTGCTCGGCCCGCTGGCCAAGCTGCTGCGGCTCACCAGGGACGCCGAGCCGAGGGAGGTGCAGGTCGACGCCGCCCCGCTGGACGAGCTGGACGCCGAGCTGCTGCAGGTGCGGATCCCGGTGGGCTCCCGGCTGCACGGTGTCTACCTGGCGGAGCTGCGGCTGCCCGCGGGCGCGGGGGTGAGCCTGGTCGTCCGCGGGGGCCGCGGGTTCACCCCGGAGGGCACGACGCGGTTGCAGGAGAACGACCAGCTGCTGGTCGTGACCACCCAGCGCGTGCGGGACGCGGCCGAGCGGCGGCTGCGCGCGGTGGACCGCGCGGGTCCGCTGGCCCGCTGGAAGGGCGAGCCCGGGCACTGACCCTGGCGCACTATCCTGCGCGGTCTGGGGAAAGGAGCGCGCACTGTGCGTACCGGGCAGCACGAGTACTGGTTCCCGCTGGCCGTGTTCGGCTTCCTGCTGCTCGGCGGGGCCGCGACCGCCGCGACCACGCCGGAGGAGGAGTTCGGCTGGTTCGCCTACGCGCCGATCGATGCGCCACGGCGGTCGGTGAGCGTGCTGCGGGCCGTGCCGTTCTCCGAGTACGAGCGGCTGGAGGCCGTGCGGCTGACGGACTCCTGGCCGGGCCTTTCGCTGCTGCTGGCCGCGCTGCTGGCCACCGTGGCCTGGTACGCGTGGCGCGCCCGGCGGGCGGGCACGCCGTTCCCGGCCCGGCGGCTGGCGCTCGGCACCGCGGGCGCCGTGGCCGCCACCGTCGCGGGCTGGTTGGTGCTGGCCGTGCTCGCGGACACCGTCGAGCACACCGAGGTGGTGCTGGTGGCCGGTCCGCCGCTGCTGCTGCTCGCCGCGGTCCTCGGCGCCTGTGCCTACTTCGGCCGCGGCCGGTGGCGGCGGGTCGCGGGCGTGGCGGGCGTGGTGGTGCTCGTGGTGACCGTGCTCGCCGCCGTGCTGCCGGTGCTGGCGGACCAGCTGCTGATCCCGGCCGCCGCGGCCGCCCTGCTGGTGCTCGCGCGGTGGGAGCGCAGCGCGCTGCTCGCCGTGATCGCCGGACTGTTCCTGGCGGCCGCCGTGCTGGCTCCGGGCGGCCCGGCGCGGCTCCTGCTGCCCGCGGCGGTGCTGCTCGGCTGGGCGATCGGGGTGCTGCTGCTGCGCGGAAGGGCGGCCAGGCAGGCGTAAGGGTGTGAAAGGCGTGTCCGCCGTCTGTGCACGCGTGCCCGCGCCGCACGACGCGGACACGCGTGCACAGAACGCGGACACGCCTGCGAGGCGCGGCGGCGCGCGGTGGACAATGGACGGGTGAGCACCGAGCAGGGACCCCAGTCCGCGACCGGCCCGGCGGAGCCGGACGCCCCGCTGCCGAAGCGGCGGGTCGGCCTTCTCTTCGGCGTCGCGCTGGCCGCGTACGCGGTCGACCTGGTGACCAAGATCCTCGCGGTGGCGGCGCTGGAAGGCGGCGAGCCGGTCCGCATCCTCGGCGGGCTGGTCTACCTCGACCTGCTGCGCAACCCGTATGCCTCGTTCGGCATGGACCTCGGCGGCACCTGGATCTTCGCGGTCGTCGCGATCGCCGTCGTGCTCGCGATCAGCTGGTTCGCCCGCAGGCTGCGGTCGGTCGGCTGGGCGATCGGGCTCGGCCTGATCCTCGCGGGGGCGCTCGGCAACCTGACCGACCGGCTGTTCCGCGCGCCCGGGCCGTTCCGCGGCCACGTGGTGGACTTCATCTCGGTGTTCGGGCCCCGGGGCGAGTACTTCCCCGTGTTCAACGCCGCTGACTCCGCCATCACCGTCGGCGCCGTGCTGATCGTGCTGCTGTCCCTGCTCGGCAGGGACTACGACGGCAGCCGCACGCACGGGCGCCGCTCCCGCCGGGGGGACGGGGAGTGAGCGCCCGCATGCTGCCCGTCCCGGACGGGCTCGACGGCATGCGGGTGGACGCCGGGCTGGCGAAGCTGCTCGGCCTGTCCCGGACCGCCGTCGCGGAGCTGGCCGAGTCGGGCGAGGTGCTGCTCGACGGCAGGCCCGCGGGCAAGTCCGACCGGCTCGCCGCGGGCGGGCTGCTCGAGGTGACGCTGCCGGAGGCCGCCCCGGCCGCCGAGGTGGTCGCCGAGCCCGTCGAGGGTCTGCGCGTGCTGCACAGCGACGACGACATCGTCGTGGTCGACAAGCCGGTCGGCGTGGCGGTCCATCCGAGCCCGGGCTGGACGGGCCCGACCGTCGTCGGCGGGCTCGTGGCGGCGGGTCTGCGCGTGTCGACGTCGGGCGCCGCCGAGCGGCAGGGTGTCGTGCACCGGCTCGACGCGGGCACCACCGGCGTCATGGTGGTCGCCACGAGCGAGCACGCCTACACCGTGCTCAAGCGGGCGTTCAAGGAACGCACCGTCGAGAAGGGCTACCACGCGCTCGTGCAGGGCCATCCGGACCCGACCCGGGGCACGATCGACGCGCCGATCGACCGGCATCCGCGGCACGACTACAAGTTCGCGGTCGTGGCGGGCGGGCGGCCGAGCGTCACGCACTACGAGGTGATCGAGGCCTTCCGCGCCGCCTCCCTGGTGGACATCCGGCTGGAGACCGGGCGCACGCACCAGATCCGGGTGCACTTCTCCGCGCTGCGGCATCCGTGCGTGGGGGACCTGACCTACGGCGCCGATCCCGTGCTGGCGCGCGGGCTGGGCCTGTCGCGGCAGTGGCTGCACGCCCGCAGGCTCGGCTTCGCGCACCCCTCCGACGGCCGCTGGGTGGAGTTCACCAGCGAGTACCCGGCCGACCTCGCCGCCGCGCTCGACGCCCTCCGCGCGGAGAGCTGACCCGGCACCGGCCCGGCGTGTCACGGGCACGGAAACGGGGTGGTTCCGGGCGGTTCACTCCAGCGTCCAGGTCAGCGAGCGCTCGTCGGGCTCGGGGCGGGGGCTCCAGCGCACCGCCGTGATCCGCGCGCTCTCCGGCACGACGTACACCGTGTGCCCGCCTGCCGTCTCCCCGGGTGCCACGCCGATCTTGTGCGGGGGCCGGGACGTCAGCGACACGGGCGCCTTCGCGACGACCCCGCCGTCGGCGGTGAGCAGTTCGAGGTAGTTGTCCGGCAGCGAGGCGAACGGCACCGTCCCGCGGTTGGTCACCTCGGTGTGCACCACCACGGCCCGCTCGCCCCGGTCCAGGCGGTACCCGGCGGCGCCGAACAGGAAGTCGGCCGGGTCCTGCACCTCCAGCAGCTGGATCGCGAGCCGCTCACCCTCGAGGCCCCGCGTCTCCAGCACGTCGCCCGGCCGCCCGCCCGGCGACGGCGCCGCGGGTCCCGGGGAGTGCGGCTGGTCCCCGCGTGCCCATGCCGCGCTCTGCGGTGGTCCCCACGTGCTCAGCACGGGATCCGCCGCCGGGGGCGGCTGCGCAGTGTGCGGGGCCTGCGGGGCCTGGGGGACGGCCCCCGGCGGGGCGCTCTGCGCCGGGTGCGGGCCGCTGGGCGGGGCGTGCACGGGATACGGGCCGCTCGGTGCGCCGTGGGCCTGGCCGGGCCGCGGCTGGGCCGGGGGCTGCGGCTGTGGCTGCGGCCCGGTCCACGCCGGAGCGCCGGCGAGCGCCGCACGGAGGCCGTTCGGATCGCTCTCCACGCCGACGAGCAGGGGCAGCCCGGTCGCGGACAGGCCCACCAGCCGGTAGGCCACCTCGCGCGGGTCCATCCCGACCCGCGCGGCCAGCTCGTGAACCGCGACCTTGCCGACGTCCGCCAGCGCGGCGAGCAGGCGGGCGTCGACGGGATCGGAGACCGGCACGGTTCCACCGTAGCCACCGTGGCCACCGTGGCGCCGCCGAGCCCGCCCACCTCCACCTGCCGCCGCCCGCGGTCGCCTAGTGTCGGACGCGCAGACCGTGCCGCCGAACCGCCGAGGACGAACGATGACCGATGTGCCCACGCTCGCCGACGAGCTCGTGGAACTGCAGTTCGACGCCGAACCGCTGCATGCCGCGGTGCTCGGCATCGACTCGACCCGCACCGGGCTCGGCGACGTGAGCGAGGCGGCCGAGCAGGAGCACCGGGCCAGGCTCGCCGAGCTGGCGGGCCGCGCCCGTGAGCTCGACCCGGCGGATCTCGGCGAGCAGGACCGGATCACCCGGGACGTGATCCTCAGCCGCGCCGAGTCCGAGATCGCGCACCTCGACACGCGGGCGGTCGAGTTCACCGTGTCCGACTTCTTCGTCGCCCCGGCGGCCGGGCTGCTGACGATCCTGCCGATGATCGCCGTGCGCGACGCCGCCGACGGGCGGGCCCACCTCGACCGGCTCGCCGCGATTCCCGCGTTCCTCGACCGGGTCGCCGAGCGACACCGCGCCGGGGTGGCGGCGGGCCGGACTCCGGTCGGGCACCTCGTCCGCGCCGCGATCGGCCACCTGGATCGGTACCTCGCCGACCCGGCCGCCGATCCGCTGCTGCGCCAGCCCGCTCCCGACGACGACTTCGCCGAGCGAAGGGAGCGCCTGCTGGCGGACGTGGTGCGGCCGGGTTTCGCCGCCTACCGGGACACGCTCGCGGACGAGATCCTGCGGCACGGCCGGTCCGAGGACCGCCCCGGCGTGTGCCACCTCCCCGACGGCGAGGCCACCTACGCGGCGCTGGCCCGCCTGCACACCACCACCGAGCGGGACCCCGACGAGCTGCACCGGACGGGTCTGGACCTGATCGAGCGGCTCGCGGACGAGTACGCGGAGATCGGCGGCCGCGTGTTCGGCACCACGGACCCGCGGGAGATCTTCACCCGCCTGCGTACGGACCCGGGGCTCCGCTGGAGGGACGCCGACGAGCTGCTGGACACGGCCCGCGCGGCCATCACCAGGGCTGAGGAGGCCGCGCCCCGGTGGTTCGGGCGGATCCCGCCGCAGCCGTGGGTCGTGGAGCCGGTGCCCGCGGCGGAGGCTCCCGGCGCCGCGGCGGCGTACTACCTGCTGCCCTCGGCGGACGGGTCCCGGCCGGGCACCTACTTCGCCAACACCCACCAGGTCACCGAGCGCTTCCGGCACACCGCGGAGGTCACGGCGTTCCACGAGGTGATCCCGGGCCACCACTTCCAGCAGAGCACGGCGCTCGGGCTCACCGATCTGCCCCTGCTGCGCCGGATCGGCGGGTTCAACGCCTACAGCGAGGGCTGGGGGCTGTACTCCGAGCGGCTCGCCCACGAGATGGGGCTGTACTCGGGCGACGTCGCCTTGCTCGGCATGCTCAGCATGGACTCCATGCGCGCGGGCAGGCTCGTGGTGGACACCGGCCTGCACGCGAAGGGCTGGAGCAGGCAGCGGGCGGTGGACTTCCTGCGGGAGCACACGCCCATGCCACTGGTGGAGATCTCGTCCGAAGTGGACCGCTACATCGGCTATCCGGGGCAGGCGCTGTCGTACATGGTGGGCAGGCTGGAGATCAACCGGATCCGGCGCGCCGCGGAGCGGGCGCTGGGGAAGCGGTTCGACATCAGGGCCTTCCACGACCTCGTGCTCGGTGGCGGCGCGCTGCCGCTGACCGTGCTGGACCGCGTGGTCACGGCGTGGGCCGAGAGCCGGTGACCAGGAAGCCCCGATCCGGACCGGCTCAGGGCGACCAGGTCACGTCGGTGAGCCGGGCGAACACGAGCACGGCGTCGGTCCCGCCGCCGAACGAGGGGTCGAACTCGCTGGCGGCCGTCAGCAGGCGCAGCTCGGACTCGGCCGCGGGCGCCGTCGCGTGGTCCAGCGCGCCCGCGGTGGGCCGGGTCTCCACCCGGTAGACGGTGAACACGGCGGTGGTGCCGTCGCTCCGGCGCACCTCCACGGTGTCGCCGGGCCGCAGCTCGTCGAGCCGGAAGAACACGCCCCGCTCGTAGGAGAGGTCGGTGTGGCCGGTGAGCACCGCGGCACCACGTTCCCCGGGCGCCGCGGTACCGGCCAGCCAGCCGACCGCGGCCGCGGTACCGGGCACCTCGACGGAGCCACGGGGCGTGTGGCCCAGCTCGATCACCGCGCCGGGGCCGTCCGGGCCGGGGATCCGCAGGTCGATGGCCGGGATGCGGAGGCCGATCGGGGTGGCCGTGGCGAGGGGTTCGTGGGCCGCGGGTGGCCGCGCCACGGCGAGCACCCGGCCCGCGGTCCGCGGGTCCTGCCCGCCCGTGCGCACCGCGTCGCCCGCGGCCTCCCCGGTCCCCGAGCGCATGAGGTTCGCCGTGGTGAGCACCGCGGCGAGCGCGACGACCACCGCCGCCGACGCGGCGGCGAGCCTTCCCAGCTCGGCGCGGCGTGCCTGACCCGGTGCGGTCACCGCGGGCGGCCCCCCGTTCCGGGCACGGCCCCAGCGCACGACGTCATGAGGTCCCCTCCACCGACGAGCCCCCGGGGCCGCCGGTTCCCGCCTCCGGCCGCCCCGCCCGGGTGTCCCCGCGACACCCGGCTCTCACCAGGGGCATCGTCTTGAGCACGCAGTGCCGTTACCACCGCGAGACCAGCAGCGACGGATGTCACCCAGGTGGGTTATATAATGGCTGTTTAGCTGCGCTCCGTGTCAACCCGGGAGCCCAGTCACCGGGTTTGGAACCCGGCCGGTGGGGAATTACTGCGACTCTGGTGATTCCGGTCCGATTCGGGTGGAGGCGGGAACGGTGAGCGAGATGGCGACCATGGTGGGCGTGCTGGACGTCGGGTGTTTCAGCGCCCGGCTGCTGGCCGTCCGCAGCGGTGGCTCGCTGCTCGACCCCGTGTTCAACCACAAGCGCCGGCTCCGGCTGGACCGGTCGCTCGACGCGTCGGGGCGGCTGCGCGAGGACGGTGTCGAGGCGGTGGTGGCCGCGGTCGCCGAGGCGAACGAGGTGGCCCGCAGGCGGGGCGTCACCCAGCTGTTCCCGCTCGCGACGTCGTCGATCCGCGATGCGCGCAACGCGGCCGAGGTGGTGGAGCGCGTCCGCGCCGAGACCGGCACGGGCCTGCGGTTCCTCTCCGGCCAGCGGGAGGCCGAGCTGTCCTACCTCGCCGCGCGCCGCTGGTACGGCGCGTCCGCGGGACCGCTCGTCGTGGTGGACATCGGCGGCGGCACCGTGGAGCTCGCCGCGGGCGACGGCGAGCAGGCCTCGTTCGCCCGCTCCCTGCGGCTCGGGGCGCGGGAGATGACGCGGGTGTGGCTCAGCGACGACGTTCCCCCCGCCGACCGGGTGTCGGCGCTGCGCGGGTACGCGCTGGACCGCGTGCGGACGGCACTCGGGGAGGACGAGGAGACCTTGCGGGGCTTCCGCACCGTCGGCTGCTCGAAGGTGCTGCGCCAGCTGGCGCGGCTGGCGGGCGCGCGGCCGCACCGGGACGGTGCGGCACACCGGCTCCGGGTGGAGGACCTGCGCACCTGGATCCCCCGGCTGGCCATGCTGCCCGCGTCGCGGCGGGCCGAGCTGCCCGGCATCTCCCGGTCCCGCGCGCGGCAGGTGCTGGCCGGCGCGGTCGTGGCCGAGGCGCTGCTCACCGTCGTGGAAGGTCCCGCGGAGATCTGCCCGTGGTCGACCACCCAGGGGCTGCTGCTCAGCCTGCTCGACCGGCAGGTACCCGGCACACCTGCGCACCGCTGGGTGGCCTGAGGCGGCGATGCCGGAGCTGCCCGACGTCGAGGGCTTCCGGCGCGTGCTCGCCAGGCACGCGGTGGGGGCGCCGGTCCGTGCGGTCGCCGTGCTGGACAACCAGGTGCTGCGGGGCTTCGGGCCGGAACGGCTGCGGGAGGTGCTGCGGGGCCGCCGCTTCGGCGAGCCGTGGCGGCACGGCAAGTGGCTGGTCGTGCCCATCATCCCGCCCGGCGCGGAGCAGTCGTCGCTGCTGCTGCACTTCGGCATGACCGGGGAGCTCGTGTGGGCGGACGACGACGGCGGGCGGCACCGGCACGACCGGGTCGTGTTCGTCCTGCCGGAGGGCGAGCTCCGCTACCGCGACATGCGCAAGCTCACCGGGGTGCGGCTCGCCGGGAACGCCGCCGAGTGCCGCTCGCTGCTGGCCGATCTCGGTCCGGACGCCCTCGGGCTCACCCGCGGGGAGCTGGCGCGGGTGCTGGCGGGCAGGCGGGGCCGGATCAAGCCCACCCTCGCCGACCAGGCGGTGGTGGCCGGGCTCGGCAACCTTCTCGTCGACGAGATCCTGTGGCGGGCCCGCATCGCGCCGCAGCGTTCGGTCGCCGACCTGGAGCCGGGCGACGTGACCCGGCTGCACCGCCAGCTGGGCACCGTGCTCAGGAGGTCGATCGAGGCGGCACGGGTGCCGCCGCGCCCCTCGTGGCTGACCGGGCGCAGGGACGAGCCGTCCGGCAGCTGTCCCCGGTGCGGCACGACGCTGAGCCACGGCCGGGTCGGTGGCCGCGGCACGGTGTGGTGCCCCCGCTGCCAGCACAGGTGACAATCGCCGGGATGAGGGGTACAGGTCGAGATATGCGGAAGTTCGAAGGAAGCCCGCGGGAGCAGGACGAGCGGGACCGCGACGCGGACGTTCCCGCTCCGCCGCACCGTGACTTCCCGCGCGGCACCGAGGACGTGCCCGAGCCGCCCAACAAGGACGAGGTGCGTCCCGACGACGACGTGAACCCCGAAGCCGGAACCACCGAACCGCCCGACTGAGTCACCGGCGCGGGCCGGTCCGCGTCCGGCGGGCCGGTGCGCGCCCGGCAGGCTGCGTGGGCCGTTCGGCCGGCACCAGCGTCGGCACCGGCAGCGTCGCGGTCGTCTCCGAGAGCGTGAGCGGCGTGCCGTAGTGCTTGATGGTGACCGGGTCGCCGTGCACCAGCCGGTACTCCGCCTTGTCCCGGTGGATCTCGACGACGAACTGCGTGCCGTGGAAGCACATCCGGAACGCGAGCCGGTCGAGGGCCGCGGGCAGGCGGGGCTGGAAGGTCAGCTCACCGCCGTGGTCGCGCATCCCGCCGAAACCGGCGACGATGGCCAGCCAGGCACCGGCCAGAGACGCCATGTGCAGCCCGTTGCGAACGTTGTTGTGCACGTCGTGCAGGTCGGTCAGCGCCGCCTCGGCGAGGTAGTCGTACGCCAGCTCCAGGTGCCCGCACTCGGCGGCCAGCACGGCCTGCGTGCCCGCGGACAGCGACGAGTCCCGCACCGTCAGTGCCTCGTAGTAGGCGAAGTTCCGCTGCTTCTGCTCCAGCGTGAACGCGTCGCCGCGCAGGTGCATCGCCAGCACGAGGTCCGCCTGCTTGACCACCTGCTTGCGGTAGAGGTCGAAGTACGGATAGTGCAGCAGCAGCGGGTAGTTCCTCGCCGGTGTGCCCGCGAAGTCCCACCTGGCGTGCTCGGTGAACCGCTCGGACTGCGGATGCACCTCCAGCAGCTCGTCGTACGGGATCAGCATCTTGCGCGCGGCCTCGCGCCAGCCCGCGATCTCGATGTCGTCCACTCCGGACGCCTCGGCGATGTCCGGGTTGCGCTCGCACGCCTCGGCTGCCGTCAGCAGGTTCCGCTGTGCCATCAGGTTGGTGTAGACGTTGTTGTCCGTCACGGCCGAGTACTCGTCCGGCCCGGTGATGCCGTCGATCCGGAAGCCGCCGTGCGGGTCGTGGTGCCCGAGTGAGGTCCACAGCCGCGCGGTCTCCAGCAGCAGTTCCGTGCCGTGCACCCGGTCAAACTCGGCGTCCCCGGTCGCCGCGAGGTAGCGGGTCACGGCGTCGGCGATGTCGGCGTTGACGTGGAACGCCGCCGTGCCCGCCGGCCAGTAGGCGGAGCACTCGGCGCCGTTGATCGACCGCCACGGGAACGCCGCGCCGCGCAGCCCGAGCTGGGCCGCCCTGTCCTTCGCCTTGTCCAGAGTGGAGTGACGCCAGCGCAGCGCGTCGCGGGCGGCGTCCGGCTGCGTGTAGGTGAGGGCCTGCAACACGAACGTCTCGGTGTCCCAGAACGCGTGCCCGTCGTAGCCGGGCCCGGTGAGCCCCTTGCCGGGGATGGCGCGGCTCTCCCCGCGGGCCGCGGCCTGCAGCACGTGGAACAGCGCGAACCGGACGGCCTGCTGCAGCTCGGGGTCACCGTCCACCTCGACGTCGGCGGTCTCCCAGAAGTGGTCGAGGAACCGGCGCTGCTCGGCGAGCAGTCCCTCCCAGCCGGTCTGCAGTGCCCCGGCCAGTGCGGCGTCCACCTGCGACCGCAGCGCGGGGATCGACCGCTGCGCCGACCAGCCGTAGCCGAGGTACTTGATGATCCGCAGCCGGTCGCCCTTCGGCACGTCGACGGCGATCGTCAGCCGCGCGAGATCCTCCTCGAGCTGGAGCTCGGTGCGCAGCCCGTCGTTGGCGAACACCTCGTGGTCCATCGCGGCGGCCATCCGCAGGCCGGACCGCTTCGTCCGGTGCACGAGCGCGGCGCGGTAGTCCTCGGCGGTCGAGAACTCGCCCACCAGCGGCGACCGGAGCGCGGCGGACACCCGCGGGTCGCTGGTGTCCGATTCGATCGGTTCGTTGGCCAGCAGGTCGGACTGGGCGACGAGCTGGATGCCGTCGTCCAGCGGTTCCACCTCGTAGGCGATGGCCGCGACCGCCCGCTGGGTGAACGACACCAGCCGTTCCGTGCGCACCCGCACCTGGCGGCCGGTGGGCGAGGTCCACACGGTGTCCCTGCGCAGGGTGCCGCGGCGGAAGTCGAGCACCCGGCTGTGCTCGGCCGCGTGGCCGTACCGCACGTCGAGCGGCTCGTCCTCGACGAGCAACCGGATGATCTTGCCGTCGGTGACGTTGACGACCGTCTGGCCCGCCTCCGGGTAGCCGTAGCCCGCCTCGGCGTAGGGCAGCGGGTGCTCCTCGTAGAAGCCGTTCAGATACGTCCCGGGCAGGCCGCGCGGCTCGGCCTCCTCCAGTGTGCCGCGCATGCCGATGTGCCCGTTGGACAGCGCGAACGTCGACTCGGTCCGCTGCAACTCGTTGACGTCGAGACCCCGCCAGCGCAGTTCCCACGGGGAGATCTCGTAGCCGAGTCCGGTACTGGTCACGTGGCTCCCTCCAGCAGTTCCGCGAGGTCGTCGACCACGATGTCGGCCCCGTTGGCGCGCAGGGCCTCGGCCTGGTCCGCCCGGTTCACCCCGACCACGTAGCCGAAGCCACCCGCCCGGCCCGCCCGGACACCGGCCTGGGCGTCCTCGAACACGGCCGTCTCCGCGGGCGCCACCCCGAGCGCCTCGGCACCGGCCAGGAAGGAGTCGGGCGCGGGCTTGCCGCGCAGCCCCTCCCGCCTGATCACCAGGCCGTCGACGCGGACCTGGACGAACCGGGTGAGGCCGGCCGCCTCCAGCACGCCGCCGCCGTTGGCCGACGACGTCACCACGCCGATCGCCATTCCCGCGGCACGCGCCGCCTCCAGGTAGCGCACCGATCCCGGGTACGGCGTGACCCCGCGCTCCTCGATGATGCGCAGGACGAGCTCGTTCTTGCGGTTGCCGACGCCGTGCACGGTGTCGGCGTCCACCGGGTCGCCGGGCGCGCCCTCCGGCAGCTCGATGCCTCGGGCGGTGAGGAACGTCCGTACCCCGTCGAGACGGGATCTGCCGTCCACGTAGGCCGTGTAGTCACGCTCCGTGAACGGCTGGTAGTCCGCGCCCTCCCAGGCGGACAGGAACGCGTCGAACGTCTCCTTCCAGGCCCGCAGATGCAGCTCGGCGGTGCTCGTCAGCACGCCGTCCAGGTCGAACAGGCACGCGGAGATGCCGTCGGGCAACCCGATCATGACTCCACGCTAAACCCGCCGACCGGTCGTCGCCATGTCGTGACCCGGTGTACATCTGAGCAAATGAAAATATGATGAAATATTCGCCCGTTACCTCTGGTGGGTGGCCCGGTCGCCACCTAGCCTCGTTCGAGGCAGCGGTTCACCCGGCGGAAGGCTCCCGATGAGTGCGATCGCGATGCACGCCAGTGACGGGTTGTTCGACGCGCCCACGTCGCTGCTCTTCGGCGCGGTCGCCGTCGCGGGCGTGGCCCTGGCCACCGTGAAGGCCCGCGCGGACCTCGACGACCGCACCGCGCCGCTCGCCGGTCTGGTCGCGGCGTTCGTGTTCGCCGTGCAGATGCTCAACTTCCCCGTGCTGCCGGGAGTCAGCGGCCACCTTCTCGGCGGGGCGCTCGCCGCCATCCTGGCCGGCCCCTGGGTCGGCGCCCTGTGCGTGACGATCGTGCTGGTGGTGCAGGCGCTGCTGTTCGCGGACGGCGGCCTCACCGCGCTCGGCGCCAACGTCACCAACATGGCGCTGATCGGCACCGCGGCCGGCTTCCTGGTGGCGGTCGTGCTGCGCAGGCTGGCCGTGCGCTCGCGCGGCGGGCTGCTCGTGGTCGCGTTCACCGCCGCGCTGGTCAACACGGTCGCGGCCGCGCTCGGCTTCGTGCTGGAGTACGCCCTCGGCGGCCAGGGCGCGGTGTCGCTGGGCGGCCTCGCCGCGGCGCTCGTCGGCGTGCACCTGCTCATCGGCGTCGGCGAGGGCGTGATCACGGCGCTGACCGTGGGCGCGGTGGCGGGCGTCCGGCCCGACCTGGTGTACCTGTTGCGCGGCCGCGCGAGCGCGCGGGAGGCGGTCACATGACGAGCACCGCGGTGCACGGCGGCTCCGTTCGGGCCGCGCCGGGAAGCGGCTGGACGCACCCAATGTGGCATTCGGTGCGTTGGGCGTACCCAATGTGGCGTTCGGTGCGTTGGGCGTACCCAATGTGGCGTTCGGTGCGTTGGGTGTTCCCAATGTGGCGTTCGGTGCGTTGGGCGTACCGAATGTGGCATTCGGTGCGTTGGGTGTTCCCAATGCGGCGTTCGTTGCGGTGGACGTACCGAATGTGGCATTGGGTGCGGTGGACGCACCCAATGCCACATTGGGGAGCTTCCGGCCGGAGGGGAGCGGTCGCATGAGGACGGTGCGGGTACGGACCGGCGCGTTCTTCGCCGGGCTGGCGGTGGTCAGCCTCGTGCTGGCCGGGGTCGTCGCCTACTTCGCCGACGGCGACCCGGACGGCCTCGAGGCGGTCACGCGGGACGGCTGCACCGAGGTGGCGGGTGAGCTCAGTGGCTCCTGCGCCGCGCAACACGCGCGGGACCACGCGCTGGCCGGCTCGCCGCTCGCCGACTACACAGTGGACGGTGACGACACGCTCACCGGTGTCGCCGGGGTACTGGGGGTGCTGGCGACGCTGGTGGTGGCGGGCGGCCTGTTCTGGCTGCTCCGCCGCGCGCCGCGCGGACGGGACGGCTGAGCCGTGCACGGGAGGACGGCATGAGCGCGTCGGTGCTGCACCGGCCCGGCGACTCCGCCGTGCACCGGCTGCCCGCCCACGTGAAGATCGTGGCCGCGTTCGCCGCCGTGCTCGCGGTGGTGGCCACGCCGAGGGAGGCGGTGTGGGCCTTCGGGCTCGACCTGGCCGTCCTGCTCGCCGTCTGGTCCGTCGCGGGCGTGCCGGTGGGCTGGTTCGCGCGGCGCGCCCTGATCGAGGTCCCGTTCGTGCTGCTCGCCGTGCTGCTGCCGTTCGTCGGCGGCGGCCCGCGCACGGACGTCCTCGGTGTCGCGGTGTCGGTGGAGGGCACGCTCGCCGGCTGGAACATCCTCGCGAAGGGCACCCTCGGCGTGCTGATCTCGTTGACGCTCGCGGCCACGACCGGCCCTGGCGAACTGCTGGCGGGCCTGCGGCGGCTGCGCGTGCCCCGGCTGTTCACCACGATCGCGAGCCTGATGCTGCGCTACGCCGAGGTGATCGTCGCCGAGGCGCGCCGCATGCGCATCGCCCGGCTGTGCCGGGGACACGATCCGCGGTTCCTGTGGCAGGCCGCCGCCGTCGCCCGCGGCATCGGCGTGCTCTTCCTGCGCTCCTACGAGCGCGGGGAGCGGGTGCACCTGGCGATGCTCGCCCGGGGCTGGACCGGTGCCCTGCCGGTGCCCGCCGCCCCGCCCGTGGGCCCGCGACGGTGGCTGGCCGGGGTGAGCCCGGCCGCGGTGGTGGCGATCGGAAGCGGGGTGGCGCTGTGGCTGACGTGACCCCGGCCCTCGTGGTCGAGGGGCTGGAGTACGCCTATCCCGACGGCCGGCGCGCACTGGCGGGGATCGACCTGCGCGTCGATCCGGGTGAGCGGGTCGCCGTGCTCGGACCCAACGGCGCGGGCAAGACGACGTTCGTGCTGCACCTCGTCGGCGTGCTCGCCGGCGGGCGGGGCACGGTCGAGGTGTCGGGGCTGCCGGTGCACCGCGGGACGGTGCGGGAGGTCCGGCGGCGGGTCGGCGTGGTGTTCCAGGATCCGGACGACCAGCTGTTCATGCCGACCGTCGGCGAGGACGTCGCGTTCGGCCCGCGCAACTTCGGGGTGACCGGGCCCGAGCTGGACCGCCGGGTGCGGGACGCGCTGGCGGCGGTCGGGATGGCCGAGCACGCCGCGCGCTCGCCCCTGCACCTGTCCGCGGGACAGCGGCGCCGGGTGGCGCTGGCGACGGTGCTGGCGTGCGACCCGGAGATCCTGGTCCTCGACGAGCCGTCGGCGAACCTGGAACCCGCCGCGCAGCGCGAGCTCGCCGAGGTGCTGCTGTCGCTGGACAAGACGATGCTCATGGTCAGCCACGACCTGCCGTACGCGCTGCGGCTGTGCCCGCGCGGTGTGCTGCTCGACGGCGGCCGGGTGGTGGCCGACCGGCCGACCCGGGAGCTGCTCGCCGACGGCGAGCTACTCGCCGCGCACCGTCTCGAGCTGCCGTGGGGCTTTCACCTCGAACCGGTGCACTGAGCCGGCCAGGCGTGCTGGTTCGGTGCCCCACACCAGGTCGGTCACGATCCGCACCGCGTCGCCGACGGCGGCGGCCACCGGCGCGCTGAGGCCGACGCCCGCCCCCCGCACCGGCTCGCAGCCGACCAGGTAGACCTGTCCCGCGTCGACGCCGAGGACCTGCAGCAGCCGCAGCGCGGCCTCCGGGCGGAAGCCGTGCGAGTCCAGCAGTGCGGGCAGCGCCGAGGGATCCTCCTCGTCGAGCTCGGCGCCCAGCACGTACAGCCCGCCGGGAGGGCCGCCGTGCGGGGTGGCGTCGATCAGGACCGTCGTGTCGTAGCCGCCGAGCAGGTCGCAGGTGAGGTGACCGCCGCGGAGGCCGAAGTCGGCGATCTGCACCCAGCTGGGCAGCACCTCGTCGGCGAGCCGCCGCACCACCTCGGTGCCGAAGCCGTCGTCCCCGAGCAGCCCGTTGCCCAAGCCCGCGACCAGAACCCGTGGCCTCATACCGACCACGGTAGAACCGTGAGCGGGATCACACAATCGGCGATTCAGCCGACCCCGTCGCTCTCGGAGTGCGGCCGCACGCGGTGGATCAGCTCGTGCATCGTGTCGTCGGCGAGCCGGTAGTAGACCGTCCGCCCGCTGCGGTGTGCCGTCACCAGACCGTGTGCCCGCAGCAGCCGCAGCGCCTGGGACACCGCCGTGTCGCTCATGCCCGCCACCGCCGCGAGGTCGGACACGCAGATCTCGCGGGCGTAGTGGATGCACACGAGCAGGGTGAGCCGCGTCGGGTCCGCGATCACGGAGAACCGCTCCGCCCACTCCTGCAGGGTGGCCCGGTCGCCGAGTCCGGCGAGGGCCGCTTCCGCCCGCGCCGGGTCGATCAGCCGGCGTTGGTCGTCGATGGGCACGGGTCCATGATTCCACCGTGCCGTGGTGGCGGCGGTGCGGGCCGCATACTCGGAGCATGACCGCTGACGCAGCCCGCGCGCTGTGGGTACCGCTGGAGACCCTGCACGACGTCACCTACTTCACCCCGCGGGCGCGGGCCGCGCACGAGGCGGCCGGCCTGCGCGGCTTCTGGCGCGGGTACGTCGCCACCCGCGCCGCCCCGCTGGGTGCGGTCGGGGTCGCGGCGGCCACCGCCGCCTTCGCCGGTTTCGCCCCGTCGTTCCTGGCGCGCACGCTGCCCTCGATCTGGGAGGTCGTCCCGCCCGCGACGGCGCTGACGGCCCGCGCCGACGGCGCGGTGGCCGCGCTGGACGAGCACGTGCCGTGGTTGCGTGAGGACTCGCGGTTGCCCGAGGTGCTGGACGTGCTGCGCAGGCTCGCCGACGCCGTGCCGTGGACGGGCCGCCCGCTGGGTGCCGCGAACGCCGCGCTCGACTGGCCGGGCGATCCGGTCGCCGCGCTCTGGCAGGCGGCCACCACGCTGCGGGAGCACCGCGGCGACGGGCACGTCGTCGCGTTCGTCGCCGAGGGGCTCGACGGGCTCGAGGCGCACGTGCTGCGCGACGCGGTGGACGGCAGCCGGGAGCTGATGCTGCCCAACCGCGGCTGGACCGAGCGGGACTGGGCGGCCGCGGCGGACCGGTTGACCGCCAGGGGACTGCTGGCGGCCGGCGGTGGCCTGACGGCGCGGGGGAGGGCGCTGCGGGAGCACCTCGAGCGGCGCACCGACCAGCTGGCCGCCGCCCCGTACGGCGAGGTCACGGCCGGTGAGCTGGCCCGGGTGGACGAGCTGCTGCGCCCGGCCGCGCGGGAACTCGCCGCGGCCGGTGCGGTCCCGTTCCCCAACCCGGTCGGCGTCCCCGCCCCCTGAGTGGCTCCCGGCTGTTCCCGGCTGTCCTGAGTGGCTCGTTCCTGGCGGAATACGTCAGGAACGAGCCACTCAGGACACGCGCGCGGGAGCCCGTTTGCCGCGCGCGGTGCGGAAACGGTCGGCACCCTCGCGCAGGTCGACGATCGGCTCCGGGTAGTCCAGCCGCGCCCGCCGTTCGGCGGGCAGCTTCCACGGCTCGTGCACCGCGGCACCCGCGATCTCCGCCAGCTCCGGCACATACCGCCGCACGTAGTCGCCTTCCGGGTCGTAGCGCCGGGCCTGCAGCAGCGGGTTGAGCACGCGGTTGGGCCGCGAGTCGGTGCCGGTGCCCGCGATCCACTGCCAGTTGAGCTGGTTGTTGGCCACGTCGCCGTCCACGAGCAGGTCCATGAAGTGCCGCGCGCCCCAGCGCCAGTCCAGGTACAGCGTCTTGGTGAGGAAGCTGCCGACGATGAGCCGCGCCCGGTTGTGCAGCCAGCCTTCGCGTCGCAGTTGCCGCATTCCCGCGTCCACGACGGGGTAACCGGTGCGGCCCTCCCGCCAGGCGGTGAAGTCGCGCTCCGACCGGCGCCAGCGGTCGCGGTGGGTCCGGTAGTCCTCGCTGGCCGCGCGGGGGCGGGCGGCCAGCACCTGGTGGTGGAAGTCCCGCCAGGCGACCTGGCGGACGAACTCGGCCGCGCCCGCCGAGCCGGTCGCCGCGCGGACCACGACCTCCGTGGGCGACAGCGTGCCGAAGTGCAGGTGCGCCGAGAGGCGGGAGGTACCGTCCGCCGCGAGGTCGTCGCGCGCCGTCCCGTAGTCGCGCACCGGTCCGGCCAGCCAGCGCTCCAGCAGCGCCCGCCCCGCGCGCTCGCCGCCCTCCGGCAGCTCAGGGGCCACCTCGCCACCGGGGCAGATGTCCGCACGCCGGGGCAGGCCGCCCTGCCGCACCCTCGGCAGGGCCAGCCGCGCGGGCGCGGGCAGCACGGCCCGCTTGCCCGTCGCCGACCACCGGCGGAAGTACGGCGAGTAGACCGAGAAGTGGTCCCGGCCGTCCGGGACGATCGCGCCGGGCGGCACCGCGGTGGTCACCGCGTCGTGCACGTGCAGCCGCCTGCCTTCGGCCGCGAGCCGGTCGCGCAGGGCGTTCTCCCGCCGGTGCGAGTAGGCGCTGACGTCGGCGGCGACGTGCACCTCGGCGGCGCCGTGCTCGCGCGCGAGGCGGGCCACCTCCTCGGTCACGTCGCCCCGCCGGACCACCAGCCGCCCGCCCGCGCCGCGCAACCCGGCGTCGAGGTCGCGCAGGCAGTCGGCGAGGAAGGCGGCCCGGTTGGGCCGGTTGAACCGGCTGCCGAGGATCGTGTCGTCCAGCACGAACAGCGGGATGACGCGGTCGGCGCCGCTCGCCGCGTGCAGCACCGGGTTGTCGTGCACGCGGAGGTCGCGGGTGAACAGGGCGATCGCGACGCTCATCGCACGGACAACCCCGCCATCAGGTCGGTCTCGGTGATGCCGGGGCCCTGGCCGGTGCGGATGAACCACTCGGTGCCGAACGCGGCCAGGAACGCGTCGTCGGGCATCGCGAGGAAGAACGACTGCTCGCTGATCTGGCTCGCGTGCGCGCGCATGGCCTTGCGCTTGGCCCCGGCGTACGCGCGGACATCCACCGCCGTGGTGATCTCCGACTCCGGCTTGCCGAACGACGGCTCGTTCTCCAGGTTGGGCAGTTCGACGCCGGTGTCCGCGCCGGCGGCGGAGAACTCGCGCATGGCGCGGAGCATGTGGTCGCGGTTGATGGTGTTCTGGTAGACGCGCGCTGTCCCGGCCAGCTCGGCCGCGCGCATTCCCACCCGGTGCACCTGGATGTGGTCGGGGTGACCGTAGCCGCCGTTGTCGTCGTAGACGGTCAGCACGTCGGCGGACTCCTCGCGCAGGATCGCCGCGAGCTTCTGGGCGGCGTCCTCGACCGGCGCGGTCCAGAACGAGCCAGGGGCGTCGTTCTCCGGCGTGCCCATCATCCCGGAGTCGACATAGCCGAGGAACTCCACCCGCCGCACGCCGAGGATCTCGGCGGACGCGTGGGTCTCGGCCACCCGCCGCTGCCACAACGGTTCGTCCTCGGCGAGGAAACCGTCCGGCACCTCGCCGTTCTCCCCGCGCGTGGCGACGACGAGCACCACGCGGTGCCCCTCGTCCGCCGCCTTGCGCATGACTCCGCCGCAGGCGATGCACTCGTCGTCGGGATGGGCATGGAACGTCACCAGGGTCGCCATGTGCGCACCGTACCGGTCGGGAGCGAAGAGGCCGCGCTCACCACGTTTCGCGCTCCCGAGCGGGGCGGTGCTAGATGGGCCGGGCCGGTTTCAGCGGGTCGTGGCCGAGGCACATCAGCTTGCGCCGCCACCGCGACTGGCCCGCGGTCGGTTCGAGGTCCGCGCGGCGTTCCTGGTAGACGCGGTCGACGACCTTCTCCATCACCCGCCGGTCGGACTCGTCCAGGTCGACCTTGCGTTTACCCAGGATCTCCAGGACGCGCCGCCCGGTCTCCGGACCCGCCTGGTCGGGCAGTTCCTCGGTGTCCGGCTCGGCCGCCTCGGTGCGCAGCCACTCGCTGAGCTCACGGGAGCTCATGTTGACCACGCGGTGGAACGCGTCCCACAGCTCGTCGGTCTCCTGGTCCGCCATCGGTATCGCCTCCTTGCTCCTCGCTCACGAGCGTGGTTCAGCCGGGGTGGGTCTCGCCGCCGAGCGCCGCGATGACCTCACCGGTGTAGTACGACGACATCCGCTCGGCCGCGAGGAACACGAACGACGGCGCGATCTCGTCGGGCTCCGCCGGGCGGCCGAGCGGCACCTGCTGACCGAACTTCTCAACGTGCCCTTCCTCCATCGTGGACGGGATGAGCGGAGTCCACACCGGACCAGGGGCGACGCAGTTCACCCGGATCCGGCGCGGGGCGAGCACCTGCGCCATCGCGTACGTCCACGCGTGCACGGCACCCTTCGTCGCCGAGTAGTCGATGAGCTTCTTGTTGCCGCGCAAGCCGTTCACCGAGCCGGTGTTGACGATCGCGCTGCCCTCGGGCATGTGGGGCAGCGCCGCCGCGGTCACGCGGAAGTAGCTGTGGATGTTCACGTCGAACGTGTGCGTCCACTGCTCGTCGGTGAGCTCGTCGAACGAGTCCAGCTCCAGCTGCGTCGCGACGTTGTTCACCAGCAGGTCCAGCGCGCCGAGCCGGTCCACCGTGTCCTCGACGACCTGGCGGCAGTGTGCCGCGTCCCCGAGGTCGCCGGGCAGCAGCACGCACTCGCGGCCCTGCTCGCGGACCAGCCCGGCGGTGTGCTCGGCGTCGGCGTGCTCGCTGAGGTAGGCGATCGCGATGTCCGCGCCCTCCTTGGCGAACGCCACCGCGACGGCCCTGCCGATTCCGGAGTCGCCACCGGTGATCAGCGCGTGCCTGCCCGCGAGCAGGTCCCGCCCGGTGTAGTCGGCCATCGAGTCACGCGGCCGTGGCCGCATCGGCCCCGTCTCGCCGGGTGGCTCCTGTGCCTGCGGTGGTTGGCTCACTGCCGCGCTTCCCTTCTACTCGCAGAACTTGTCGGGCGTCATCGGCAGGTCACGCACCCGCGCTCCGGTCGCGTGGTGCGCGGCGTTGGCGATCGCCGCCGCCGTGCCGACGATCCCGATCTCGCCGATTCCCTTGGTGCCCATGGGATTGACGTACGGGTCGTGCTCGTCGCGCCAGTACGCCTCGACCGACCGGACATCGGCGCACGTCGCGATGTGGTACTCGGCGAGGTCGTGGTTGACCACGAAACCGAACCGGTCGTCGAACACGCTCTCCTCGTGCAACGCCATCGACAGTCCCATCGTCATCCCGCCGGTCAGCTGCGACCGCGCGGTCCTGGGGTTGACGATCCGCCCGGCGGCGAAAACCCCCAGCAGGCGGGGAACCCGGATCTCGCCGGTGTCCGCGTGCACCCGGACCTCGGCGAACTGCGCGCCGAACGCGCGCATCGCGTACCGCTGTGCGAACGGGTTCTCCGCGGTGCTCGCCGTGTGCTCGTCGCCGGGACCGGCGTCCGGGCCGTACTTCTCGCGGAACGAGCGCGCGGCCGCCACGATCGCCGAGCCCCAGTTGGTGGTGCCCGACGAACCGCCGGCCACGGGTGCCTCGGGCAGGTCGGTGTCCCCGATGTGCAGGTGCACGTCCTCGGCGGGCACGCCGAGCGCGTCGGCCGCGATCTGGGTCAGCGCCGTCCACGCGCCGGTGCCGATGTCGACGGCCCCGATCAGCACCTCGTACCGGCCGTCCGGGCTGATCCGCACCGTCGCCGTCGTGCCGGGGGAGGCGTGCACCGGGTAGGTGGACGACGCGACGCCCGTGCCGACCCACCAGCCGTCCTCGAGCCGCGCGCGCGGCCGCGGGTCGCGCCGCCGCCAGCCGAACCGGTCGGCGCCCTCGCGCAGGCAGCCGACCAGGTCCCGGCTGGAGAACGGCAGCCCGGTCTCCGGGTCGGTCTCCGGCTCGTTGCGGATCCGCAGCTCGACCGGATCGATGTCGCACGCCTGGGCGAGCTCGTCCATCGCCACCTCGGGGCCGAACATGCCGGGGCACTCGCCCGGCGCGCGCATCCACGACGGCACGGGCACGTCGAGGGCGGCCAGCCGGTGGGTGGTCCTGCGGTTCGGGGCCGCGTACACCTTCCTCGCCGGCACCCCCGTCTGCTCGGCGAACTCCTTGATCCGTGCGGTCTGCTCGACGACGTCCACGGACAGGGCGGTGAGCCTGCCGTCCGGATCGGCGCCGAGCCCGACCCGCTGCACGGTGGGCGTGCGGTAGCCGACGAGGGAGAACATCTGCTGCCGGGTGAGGGCCAGCTTCACCGGTCTGCCCGCGGTGCGCTTCGCCGCCAGCGCGGCCAGCACGAGGTGCGCGTGCGCCGTGCCCTTCGACCCGAAGCCGCCGCCGACGTAGGGGGCCACGACCCGCACGACCCCGGGGTCGAGACCGAGCACGGGGGCCACCGACTCGCGCATGGCGTGCACCCCCTGCGTCGAGTCGTACAGCGTCAGGCCGTCGTCGTCCCACACGGCGACGGTGGTGTGCGGCTCCATCGGGTTGTTGTGGGTCATCGCGGTGGTGTACGTGGCCACCACGGTCCGCTCCGCGTCGCGCAGCGCGGTTCCCACGTCGCCGTCGGAGGTGTCGGTCGGCAGGCTCGGGTTGACCACCTCGGGCCGGTAGAGATCCGTGCGGTCGGCGGAGAACACGCAGTCGTGCTCGGCGCGCTCGTACTCGATGCGGACCAGCCCGGCCGCCTGCCGTGCCACCTCCGGTGTCTCCGCCACCACGGCGCCGACCAGCTGGCCGCGGAAGGCCACGTCGGGCGACTGCAGGATCTCCAGCTCCGGGTCGATTCCCCGCTCGAGGTGGGGCGCGTTCTCGGGGGTCAGGACGGTGAGCACCCCGTCCAGGGCGAGCGCCGCTCCGGTGTGGATCGCCGTCACCCGGCCGCGCGCGATCGTCGCCTGTACCGGGTGGACGTAGGCGGGCTCGCGCACCGGCTGCTCGTAGGCGTACGGGGCCCGCCCGGTCACTTTCGCGGGGCCATCGACCCGGACCGGTGACCGGCCGACGGCCGAGGGGCGCAGCAGGCCGGTCATCGCGGTTCCTCCCCGGTGAGCCCGGCCAGCACCGACACGATCGTGTTCCGGGCCATGGGCACTTTGAAACGGTTGTCCCGCAACGGTTGCGCGTCGGCGAGCTCGGCCTCGGCGGCGGCCCGGAACTCGGCGCGGTCCGGCGGCCTGCCCCGCAGCGCCGCCTCGGCCAGGGTGGCCCGCCACGGCTTGTGCGCGACGCCGCCGAGGGCGATCCGCACGTCACCGATCACGTCGCCGGTGAGCTCCACCGCGGCGGCCACCGAGACGAGCGCGAACGCGTAGGACGCGCGGTCGCGCACCTTGCGGTAGCGGGAACGGGCCGCCATCGGCAGCGGTGGCAGGTCGACGGCGGTGATCAGATCGCCGTGCCCCAGCACGGTGTCCCACTCGGGATGCTCACCGGGCAGCCGGTGCAGCTCGGCCGCCGGGATCGCGCGCTCACCGTGCCCATCGCGGGGGCCGCGGACCCGCACCACCGCGTCCAGCGCGGTCAGCGCCACGGCCAGGTCGGAGGGGTGGACCGCCACGCAGTGCGGCGAGGCGCCGAGGATCGCGTGGTAGCGGTGGTAGCCCTCGCGGGCCGAGCAGCCCTCGCCGGGCCGGCGCTTGTTGCACGGGGTGGTGACGTCCTGGAAGTACCCGCAGCGGGTGCGCTGCAGCAGGTTGCCGCCGGTGGTCGCGAGGTTGCGCAGCTGGCCCGAGGCGCCCGAGAGCAGGGCCTCCGCCAGCACCGGGTAGCGCGTGCGCACCCGTTCGTCGGCGGCGAGGTCGCTGTTGCGCACGCCCGCGCCGATGCGCAGCCCGCCGCCCGGCAGCGGGTCGACGGAGTCGAACGGCAGCCGCGTGACGTCGACGAGCAGATCGGGCTCGGCCACGCCGAGCTTCATGTGGTCGACGAGGTTGGTGCCGCCGCCGAGGAACGCGGCCCCCGGGTTGCCCGCGACCGCGGCCACGGCGGTCTCCGCGTCGCCGGCCCTGCGGTAGTCGAACGGGATCACGTCCGCCTCCCCTCGGCCACGCCGAGGATGGCCGCCACGATGCCGGGATACGCGCCGCAGCGGCACAGGTTGCCGCTCATCCGCTCGCGGATCTCCGCCTCGTCGAGCGCGGGCCGCTCCGCGACGTCCGGGGTGACCGCGCTCGGCCAGCCCGCCTCGGCCTCGGCGAGCATCCCGGCGGCCGAGCAGATCTGCCCCGGCGTGCAGTAGCCGCACTGGAACCCGTCGTGCTCCAGGAACGCGCGGTGCAGCGGGTGCGCAGGTTCGGCGCCGACACCGCCGTCACCCGCGCCGAGCCCGGCGCTGGTGGTGATCTCGGCGCCGTCGTGCGCCACCGCGAACGCGAGGCAGGTCGTGGCCCGCCGCCCGTCGAGCAGCACCGTGCAGGTGCCGCACTGGCCGTGGTCGCAGCCCTTCTTGGGGGACGTCACGCCGAGCCGGTCGCGCAGGGCGTCCAGCAGGGTCACGCGGGTGTCGACGGTCAGTGCCCGCCGCTCGCCGTCGACGGTGAGGGTGATGTCGGCATCCATGGCGCCTCGCTAGCTCGCGCGGATCTTCGGCAGGACGTGCTCGGACCAGGCGGCGAAGAAGTCGTCCTGCCGCTCGCCCATCTGCTGTACGTAGATCTCGTCGAAGCCCGCGTCGAGGTACTGCCGCACCTGGTCGAGGTGCCGCTGCGGGTCGGGGCCGCAGGCGAACCGCTCGCGCAGCATGTCCTCGGTGACCACGCTCGCGGCCTGTTCGAAGTCGCGCGGCCGCGGCAGCGTGGAGGGCAGGGCTCCGGGCAGTACCTCGTTGGGCCACAACCGGTGCGCGGTGGCGGCTCCCTCGGCCTCGGTGTCCGCCCAGCACACCTTCATCCCGCCCTGCGCGGGGCCCGTTCCGCCCGCCTCGCGGAACTCGCGGACCAGCTCGGCGTCGGGCACGACGGTGCAGAATCCGTCGCCGTAGCGGCCCGCGACCCGGGCGGCGCGGGGGCCGAACGCGGCCACGTTGATGGGCACGGGTTCGTCCGGCAGCGTGTACACGCGTGCGTGCTCGACGGTGAAGTGCTCGCCGCGGTAGCTGACCTCGCCGCCCCGGTGCAGCGCACGGATGATGTCGATCGCCTCGGTGAGCATGTCGATCCGCTCGGCGGGCGGGGGCCAGCGCTCGCCGGTGATGTGCTCGTTGAGCGCCTCGCCCGTGCCGACGCCGAGGGTGAACCCGCCGCGGCACTGCACGCCCGCGGTCGCGGCGGCCTGCGCGATCACCGCGGGGTGGGTACGGATGAGGGGACACGTCACGGCGGTGGTGACGGGCAGCGAGGTCGCCTCGGACAGCGCCCCGAGCACGGACCAGACGAACGGGCTGTGGCCCTGCGCGCCGGTCCACGGGTGATAGTGGTCGGAGATCCACAGCCGCTCGAAGCCGGCTCGCTCGGCCGCCTTCGCCTGCCGGACCAGTTCGTGCGGGCCGAACGATTCGGAGGCCAGGAAGTAGCCGATGCTCACCATGCCCGCCGCGTACCCGGGGCCGTACCGCGCCAAACGACGGGCCCGCGCGCCGACGCGGTCACTCGGTCAGCTCGCTGCGCAGTTGTTCGAGGGTCCGCGCGAGCAACCGGGACACGTGCATCTGCGAGATCCCGACGCGCTCGGCGATCTGGGTCTGCGTCATGTTCCCGAAGAACCGCAGCATCAGCACGCGCCGCTCCCGCTCGGGGAGTGAGGCCAGCAGCGGCTGCAGCGACTCGTGGTACTCGACGTTCTCCATCTCGGTGTCGTCCTCGCCGACCGTCTCGGTGAGCGGCAGGGCACCGTCGTCGTCGTGCGCCGCGTCCATGGAGACCGACTGGTAGGCGTTGCCCGCGAGCAGGCCGTCGGACACGTCGTCGGTGGTGAGCTCCAGCTCGGCGGCGAGTTCGCTCGGCGTGGGGGCCCTGCCGAGCCGCTGGGCGAGCCTGCCGCTGGCCTGGCTCAGCGCGAGGTGCAACTCCTTGAGCCTGCGCGGTACGCGCACGGCCCAGCTGGAGTCCCGGAAGTGCCTGCGTACCTCGCCCATGATGGTCGGGACGGCGAACGCGACGAACTCGGTGCCGCGCCGGGGGTCGAACCGGTCCACCGCGTTGAGCAGTCCGAGGCGCGCGACCTGCACCAGGTCGTCCCTGGGTTCGCCGCGGCCGACGAACCGGCGGGCGATGTGCTCGGCGAGGGGCAGGCAGCGGGTGACGATCTCCTCGCGCAGCTTGCCGTACCGCGGGTCGTCCGGGTCGAGCTCGGCCAGGTCCTTGAACAGCGGCGCCACGTCCTCGTAGCCGCCGTCCTGATCGACCTGTTCGGTGGGCGGGTGCTGCTGCGGCGTCACGGCAAGGGCTACCCTCCGCCGGGCGGCCTCACACGCCCGATCGTGGCTGGTCTCATGCGCCGCCCCGGTCGAGTTCGGTCACCGCGCGGCGGACCGCGGCGGCGACGTCCGGGTGGCTGAGGGGAGTCGGCCGGCCGATGTGGTCCCGGGCGATCACGCGCACGGCGACACCCGCCGACTCCAGTTCGCGTGTCCGCAGCGATTCCTGCTCCCGGCGGCGATTGTCCGGAATGGCCGTTCCGCTGCCGGGGCCGGCTTCGGTCTCCTCCGGATCGACGAACAGGACGGATCGCACGGTGTCGGTGTGCCGGCACGCCAGGTCGAGTGTCTCCAGGCCGGCCCGTCCACTGGTGACCAGATCGATCGGCGAGCCGAGCCCGTCCGGGTCGGCGAGCAGCTCGTCCGCCTCGGTGAGGGCGCCGTCGGCGCGGACGCGGCACCAGGCGACCTGCCGGTCGGCGACCAGGTCCGCCCAGGCCGGCGGTACGTCCGCGGGCTTCAGTTCGTCCGCGGGATCCAGCACGAACAGGACCGGGGAGCCGGTCGTGCCCGACCACAGCAGCGCCGGTCCCCCGGCCCGCGGGTCGCTGTCGTATCCGGTCGGTCCTGGAGCGACCATGCTGACTCCTTCCGCCTCGGTCTGCCGTCGAGGGGATACCCATCCAGCGCGCGCACCATGCACGGCGGCCACCGTTGGTAAGGAGTCCACAAAGGACTTACACGTTCGGGTATTACCTTTGTGCGCTGGTCTTGCCACCGCTGAGTGGAAGCGCGTACCGTACCGGTGGTGGTTGAGTCAACAGCCGCGCCGGAGAGTGCCGGTCGCGGCGCCGGGTCGCCGGGACTCCCGGGGACGGATCCGCATACGCATGCTCGACCCGCGGTGTCCCAGCCGGCCTCCCGCGCCGTTCCACGTCAACGGGAAGGCGGCAGGACAGTGGAACACCTGACGAGCACGGACATGGAAATCGAGGTCGAGCACCGGCCTGCCGGGCTCGTGGTCACCCACGTCGCCGGGGAGGTCGACATCGTGGCCGCGCCCGCCCTGCGGGACTGCGTGGACGAGCAGCTCGAACAGGTCAGCTCGCTCGTACTCGACCTGGGGGCCACCAGCTTCTTCGGAGCCGCGGGAATCTCGGTGCTGGTGCACACGTCGGCCGCGGCGGAACGCCACGCGGTGTCCTGGGCGCTCAACTGCCCGCATCCCGTGCTGCGCCCGCTGCACATCACCGGCCTGGACCGGACCCTGCCGGTCTACGAGGACCTGGACGAGGCCATCGCCGCGGTCAGCGACCCCCATCCCAGCGTTCCCTCACCGCGCTGACCCGCACTGACCTGCGGCGTCACGGTTCCGGGGGCCCGTTGAACGCCCGCTCCCTCGCGCGGCCGTCCGGGCTGCCGCCGAACAGGCCGGTGTAGTCCTGGCCCCCCGCGCCGTCGCCACCGTCCCGGGCGGCGAGCACGGGGGCCAGCCGCTCGGTGCGCACGTGCGGCAGCGCGTACGGATGCCGCGCGCGCACCCACTCGACCAGGCGCTCCCGCACCAGGCAGCGCAGGTCCCACAGGGTCGGCGCGTCGACCGCGCTGACCAGCGCCCTGACCCGGACGAGGGTGTTGACGGCGTCGGTCACCTGCAGCACGCTGACCCGGCCGTCCCACAGGTCCGTGGCCGCCAGGATCGCGGTCAGCTCGTCGCGCATGTCCGGGACCGGGGTCGTCCAGTCGACGTCGAGCTCCACGGTGCCGAGCAGCGCGGCGTCCCGCCGGGTCCAGTTCTCGAACGGCTTGGACATGAACTGCGAGGTGGGGATCACCAGCCGCCGGTCGTCCCAGATGTGCACCACCAGGTACGTCAGCGTGATGTCCTCGACCCGGCCCCACTCGCCCTCGACGATCACCACGTCGTCGAGCCGGATGGCGTCGCTGAACGCGATCTGCAACCCCGCGAAGACGTTGCCGAGCAGCGACTGCGCGGCGAGCGCGGCCACCGCACCGATGACCCCGGCCGACGCGAGCAGGCTGGTGCCCGCCGTCCGCGCCGCGGGGAACGTCATGAGCATCGCGGCGAGGGCCAGCACGGCGACCGCGGCGACGGTCACCCGGCGCAGCAGCGTGATCTGCGTCTGCACGCGCCGCGCGTGCCGGTTGTCCCGGACGTCCACCCGCAGCTTGGACAGCGTCGTCTGCTCGGCGGCGACCAGCACCGCGCCGAACAGCCACGCGGCCGTCGCGATGAGCGCGAGGATCGCCGTGTGCGCGATGACGTCCCGCCAGGTTCCCGCGGGCAGCGCGAGCACCACGGTGGCCCGGAGGATGAGCACGGCGCCGAGCCAGCGCAGCGGCCTGCTCGCGTGCTCGGCGAGTTCCGCGGGCAGCGGAGACCGCCTGCCGAGCCTGCGCAGCGTCCTGCGCAGCACTCGTTCCGCGACCAGGAACAGGGCGAACGCGACCACCGCGACGGCGCCCGCCCAGCCGATCCGCATCCAGGCATCCGGCATCGCAGCGTGTTCCTCCCTCGGTCCGCGTGGAAGTCCCCGGGGAAGGTGCCCGGCCCCGCGCGGCCGGTAAACACCTACGGGTGATCGCCGGTGCGCCGCGCGCGGTAGGCGCGCATCTTGTGGCGGGCGCCGCAGATGTCCATGCTGCACCACACGCTGTTGGCGGCGGGCGAGCGATCGTGGAAGACCCAGCGGCAGTCCGGGTTGCGGCAGACCTTGAGCCGGGCGAGCGTTCCGGTGACACCCGCGGTGAACAGGATCCGCAGCAGCGAGGCCAGGACCGCGTCGGACCCGTCGGTGTGCCGGGGGCGCAGCACCGGCTCGCCGTGCCGCGTCCACCGTGGCCCCGTGAGGGTTCGCTCGGCGAGCCGGTCGAGGACGGCCGCCGCCGCTGCCGTCGCCGTTCCGCCGAGCACGTCCCGGATCGCCTCCCTGGCCTCGGCGAGCCTGGCCAGCTCGGCCTCGTCCGGCTCGACCCGGCCGAGCGCGTGCTCCCGCAGCCACGCGGTGGCCCCTCCTGGCGTGGCGAACGCGTCCTCGTCGTACAGGAACCGGGCCGAGTTGCAGAAGTCCTCGAGCCGGCGGAGCTCGCCGGGAGCGGCGGCGCGGGCGAACGGCATGGCGTCCATGTTACCGTCTGAGGGCATTAGCTGGTAACCAGGGAGGGACGATGCACGGCTGGGAGCTTCCCGAGCGGTTCGAGACCGGGGCCGGGGTGGTGCGCTGGGCGCGGTGGGGATCGGGGCCGCCGGTGGTGCTGCTGCACGGCACGCCGTTCTCCTCGCTGGTCTGGCGGGACGTGGGCCGGGCGCTGGCGAGCGGGCACGAGGTGTACGTGTGGGACATGCCGGGCTACGGCCGGTCGGAGATGCGGCAGGGCCAGGACGTCTCCCTGCGCGTCCAGGGGGAGCTCTTCGCGGCCCTGCTCGACCACTGGGGGCTGGCCGCTCCCGCGGTGGTGGCGCACGACTTCGGTGGCGCCGTGGCCCTGCGCGCGCACCTGCTGCACGGGGCGCGCTACGCCCGGCTCGCGCTGGTCGACGCGGTCACGCTGGCGCCGTGGGGCTCCCCGTTCTTCCGGCTGGTCGCCGAGCACGCGGAGGTCTTCGAGCGGTTGCCACCGCACCTGCACCGCGCGCTGGTGCGGGAGTACGTCGCCTCGGCCAGCGCGCGGGGACTGCGGCCGGGTGTGCTCGACGCGCTCGTCGCGCCCTGGCTGGGCGAGCCGGGGCAGGCGGCGTTCTACCGGCAGATCGCGCAGGCCGACCAGCGGTACACCGACGAGATCGAGGACCGTTACCCCGACCTCGACCTGCCGGTGCTCGTCTGCTGGGGCGAGGACGACACGTGGCTGCCCCCCGACCGGGGGCGCAGGCTCGCGGAGCGGATTCCCGGCGCGCGGCTGCGGCTGCTGCCCGGCGCGGGGCACCTCGTGCAGGAGGACGCGCCGGCCGCGCTGACCGGTGCGCTCGTGGACTTCCTGCGGCCGGGCTCCGGAGGGTGAGTCAGTCGAGTCCGGGGCGGTTGCGGAGGGCGCGGCGCAGCTTGGACGGCCAGGCCGCGGGCTGCAGTCCGGCGTGCCGGGACGCCTCGCCGAGCACGTCGAGCAGGTCCTCCCCGGCCGCGCTCTCGAGCTCGATCTCGATCTCCCGCCACGTGTCGAGACCCGCGGCCTCGCCGGAGGCCTCGGCGGTGACGTGGTCGTCGGTGAGTGTTGCGAGTGGACGGTCGTCGGCGTCGAGCAGGGGGTAGGAGTAGCGCGTGCTGCGGATGCGGGCGATCGGGGTGAGCTCGTGCTCGCCCGCCAGGTGCCGGATGCGCTCCCGCAGCGCACCGGGAACGGGCTCGGTCGGTTGCCCGAGCGGTTCGGTGACCTCATCCCGGTGGCCGTCGGCGCGAGGCAGCTTCAGATGCCAGCCCGCGTCGTGGCCGCCGGTGCGGCGGCGCAGGGTGACGCGGGCTCTGGTGAGCCGGTAGTCCGCCGTGTCGAAGTAGGTGGCCTCCAGGACCGACTTCACCGGGTCACCCTGCCGCGCCACCGGGCCGACGCCGTCCAGGCGCGGCACGGGCCGGTCCAGGTCCAGCTCGAACTTCAGCTCACGCTCGATCATGTGCCGCCATGATACCCAGGACGGCGTGCACCGGCCGGGTAACCGACAAGAACCCATTTCTTGACAAGTTGAGTTGTCGGTGACACCGTGGGAACCATGCAGGATGTGGCGGTGATCGACGACCCCGAAGCGGCCGAGGCGTCCCTGGATCCGGTGCGGGCCCGGCTGCTCGCGGAGCTTGTGGAGCCGGGATCGGCCACCACGCTCTCCCAGCGCGTCGGCCTGCCCCGGCAGAAGATCAACTACCACCTCCGCGCGCTGGAGCGGCACGGTCTGGTCGAGCTGGTCGAGGAGCGGCGCAAGGGCAACGTCACCGAGCGGATCATGCGGGCGACGGCGGGCTCCTACGTCATCTCGCCGCAGGTCCTCGGCGACGTGCAGCCGGACCCGCGGCGCGCGCCGGACCGGCTGTCGGCACGCTGGCTGCTGGCACTGGCGGCCCGGCTGGTGCGCGACGTCGGCGAGCTGGTCACCGGAGCCGCCCGTGCCCGCAGGCGGCTCGCCACGTTCGCCCTCGACGGCGAGATCCGCTTCGCGTCCGCCGGGGACCGGGCCGCCTTCGCCGAGGAACTGGCGAGCGCGGTCGCCTCCCTCGTGGCGAAGTACCACGACGAGACGGCGGTCGCCGGCCGGGACCACCGCCTGGTCGTCGCGGTGCACCCCACGCCCTCCCGCGAGCCGGAGACCGCCGCCGACGCTCGTGAGTGAAGAACGTGGTTCTCACCACGGAGAACACTCACGAGCCGGCGTAGAGCGCCTCGATCTCCGCGTGGTACTTCTCCGCGATCGGCTTGCGCTTGAGCTTCATCGTCGGCGTGATCTCGGCGCCGCCCGGCTCCCAGAACTCCGGCAGGATCCGGAAATTCTTGATCTGCTCCACCCGGGCGAGCTTCTCGTTCGCCGCCTTGATGCCGGACTCGACGGCCGCGCGCACACCGGGGTCCTCGGCCAGCGCCCCCGGGGAGGCGTCGGCGAGGCCGTGCTCCGCCGCGTAGGCCGCGGCGGCGTCCGGGTCGAGGGTCAGCAGCGCCACCACGTACGGCCGGTCGTCGCCAACCGCCACCACCGATCCGGCCAGCGGGCACGAGACCTTCACGGTGTTCTCGATGTTGGCGGGGGAGAGGTTCTTGCCGGACGCGTTGATGATCAGTTCCTTCTTGCGGTCGACGATGCGCACGAACCCGTCAGCGTCGATGGTCGCGACGTCGCCCGTGTGCAGCCAGCCGTCGGCGTCGATGGTCTCGGCCGTCTTCTCCGGCTGGTTGCGGTAGCCCTTCATCACCAGGGGCCCGCGCACGAGCAGTTCGCCGTCGTCGGCGAGGGCGATCTCCACCCCGCGCAGGGGCTTGCCCACCGTGCCGATGCGGAACGCGCCGGGCCGGTTCGCGACGGTCGCCGCGGACGTCTCCGACATGCCCCACAGCTCGTACACCGGGATGCCGAGGCCGAGCACCCACTCCAGTGCCTCCGGCGCGATCGCGGCCGCGCCCGACGCGGCGAACCGGACCCGGTCCAGGCCCAGCCTGGCGCGCAGTTTCCCGAGCACGAGCCGGTCGGCGAGCCGGTGCTGTGCGCGCAGGGCGGCGGGCACGGGCCTGCCCGCCGACTCCAGGCGGACCTTGCGGATGCCCACGTCGATGGCCCACTCCGCCAGCCGCCGTTTCGTGCCGTTCGGCTCGGCGGCCAGCGCCGCCTCGATCGCGGCCTTGAGCTTGTACCAGACCTGCGGCACCGCGCCGAAGAACGTCGGCCGGGTCTCGGGCAGCGCGGCGATCATCTGCTTCGCGTCGGGCACAGTGGTGATCCGCAGGCCGGTCACCAGGTTCTGGTAGTGGGCGCCCCACCGGTTGGCGACGTGCGCGTCGGGCAGGTACGACACGACGCTGTCCACGCCGGAGACCGGCGCGAGGTCGAACGTCGCGGCGAGTTCGGCCAGCATGTTCGCGTGCGTCAGCTCCACGCCCTTGGGCGGGCCGGTGGTGCCGGACGTGTAGATGACGGTGAGCACGTCCTCCGGTCCCACGGCGCGCCACGTCGCGTCGAAGTCGAACCCGGGCGCCGGTGTCTCCTCCAGCGCGGTGAGGGTGAGCGTGCCGTCCGGCGCCGGGTCCTGCGCGTCGACGCACACGATGTGCTCGACCGCCGTGCCCTCCCTGGCCACGCGCAGCTTGCCGAGGAACTGCTCCTCGCAGACCACCACGCGGGCGCCGGAGTCCCGCAGCACGTAGGCGACCTGCTCGGCGGCGAGCGTGTTGTAGATCGAGAACGGCGTCGCACCCGCGTGCAGCGCGCCGGTGTCGGCGAGGTGGAACTCGGGCCGGTTGGTGAGCATGAGCGCGACGGTGTCTCCGGGCCGCACGCCGAGCCCGGCCAGGCCGGTCGCGATGGCGCGCACCCGCCGCGCGTACTGCTCCCAGGTCACGCGCACGCGGTCGCCGGGGGTGCGCAGCGCGACCGCCCCGGGCGCACGCGCCGCGGTCCGCTGGAACGCCTCGCACAGGCTGCGGTTCTGCAGGATGTCCACGGTCATCTCCGAACTCCGCTGGTCGGCCGGATGCGGACCAGGGTGAGCCGCGCCACGTCTATTGTCAAGCTGTCAATAGTGGGCGCCCCGGACGGTGCCCCGGTCTTCCGCGCGGCTCCGTCTGGTGGAAAGCTGGAACGGCGCGGAACCGGTCGCGTCCGCGCGGCGTCCCTGTGGTGACGTCAGGCCGAACTGGGGGAGCGCGATGCCGGACACCACCGACGCCAGCGAGCGGATGATCGACGAGTGGACCCGGACCGTCCAGCAGCGCGCCGAGCGGTACCAGGCGATGGCGGCGAAGGTCGAGACGCTGTCGATCACCGAGCGCTCGCGCGACGGGCTCGTCGAGGTGACCGTCGACGCCAAGGGCCTGCTCACCGGCGTCACGATCGCCGAGAGCGCCCAGGGCAGGCGGATGGCGGAGATCTCCCAGCTGATCATGCGCACCGTGCGGGCCGCGCAGGCGCGGCTGCCGGAACTGCTGCAGCAGGCCATGGCCGAGACGATCGGCACCGAGGACCAGGCCGCCAACAAGATCTTCGAGGACGCGCGCAGGCAGTTCCCCGCGCCGCCGGAGGACGAGCAGGCTCCGGAGGAGCCGCGGCGCGAGATGAGCTTCGGCCCCGAGGACGACGAGCCGCCCGCGCCACCACCCCCGCAGAACCCGCAGCCACCACCCCCGCGGAACTCGCCGCCGCCACGGGAGCGACCGCGCGGGCGCTCCCGCGACGACGACGAGGATGACTTCGGCGGGCGCTCGATCCTGTCCTGACGCCGTCTCGGCGACGGCCGGCCTGGGGGTACGACATGACACACGGTGGTTTCGAGGTCGACGGCGACCTGGACGCGCATGCGGGGCAGCTCGACGACTGCACGGGCATGCTGCGGCAGGCGGCCGACGCCGCGCGGCAGGTCAGCATGCCGACCGACGCGTACGGCATTCTCTGCCAGCCGTTCCGGATGCTGCTCGACCCGGTGGAGCAGTACGGGATCGACGCGCTGGACGAGGCGGTCACCGCCATGGAGGCGGCCGCGGACAAGGTGCGCACGGCCGCGCGCCGGTACCGCGGCACCGAAGAGGGTTTCCGCTCGGCGCTGCGGGCGGGTGAGTGATGCCCGAGGGCAACCCGCTCGTCGCCGACGCGCCGCGGGACGGTGACGGCCCAGGGCCGCTGACGGAGGGCAACGGCGAGCACGGCTGGGCCGGTGGCATCGGCATCGCCGAGTCGGCGATCGACGCGTACAACGGCATCTCCTCCGGCAACTGGGTCGAAGGCGGGCTCGGCGCGCTCGGTCTCGCCGCCGAGGGAGCGGCCGCGGCCATCGACCCGTTCGGCTGGCTCCTGTCGTCGGTCGCGTCGTTCCTCATGGAGCACGTGCAGCCGCTGAAGGACATGCTCGACTCCGTGGCCGGCGATCCGCCGGTGATCCAGTCGTACTCCGAGACCTGGAGCAACGTCTCGGCGCACCTGGAGGAGACCAGGGCGACGTTCGACAGCGCCGTCCGGAACGGCACCACGGGGTGGCAGGGCGACGCCGCCGACGCCTACCGCCGCTCCTGCTCCGAGCAGGCCGAGGCGATCGGCGGCGCGGCGACGGTCGCGGGAGCGATCAGCACCGTCGTGATGATCATGGGCGAGGTGGTCGCCTTCGTCCGCGAGACCGTGCGCGACCTCATCGCCGACCTGGTGGGCAAGCTGATCTCGTGGGTGCTGGAGACCGTATGCACGCTGGGTTTCGGCACGCCCGTGGTCGTGGCCCAGGCGGTGACCGCGATCTCCAAGTGGGCCACCAGGATCGCCGAACTGCTGCGGAAGCTGATCGAGACGATCCGCAAGGTCTCGCCGCTGCTCGGCAAGCTGGCCGATGTCTTCGCGAGCATCATCAAGGTCTGCGGCAAGATCGCGGGCAAGGTCACCGGGCTCGACGTGATCAGCACCCGGAACATCACGCCGGGCGGGTTCTTCCAGCGAGGCGGTCCCGATGTGCCGTCACCCGGCGGGGGCGGCACTCCCGGCGGTGGCGGCGGCACCTCCGGTGGGAGCGGCGGCTCCGGTGCTACCAGCCGTTCGGACGGTGGCGGTCCGGGTCCCTCCGGGGGATCGGGAGGCACTCCGGACACCGGGGCAGCAGGCGCGCCGTCCGGAACGGAAAGGCCGGCGGCGGTGCGGGACGGCGGTGCGGGAACTCCTTCCGGCACGAGCACCGAAGCGGGTTCCTCCGGCCAGTACACAGTGGACAGCACGCCTGCCCGGGGCGACTCCGGTGCTCCGGGCACGACGCCCCGGACGAGCCCCGACGCGCCCCCGGCCACGGCTCCGCACGGTCCGGGCCCGGTGCGGAGCGACCCGCCCACGTCCGCACCGGCCGGCGGCGGCCACCCCGGCAGCGGTGGCGACTCCGGTGGCGCGCCGCCGAGGGCACCGTCCGGCGGCGGCCAGCCGCACGGTGGCGCCGACCAGGGCGGCGCGCCCGGGGCCACCCCGTCTGGTGGCGGGCACGTCCCGTCTGGTGGCGGGCACGCCCCGTCTGGTGGCGGGCACGCCCCGTCTGGTGGCGGGCACGCCCCGTCCGGTGGCGCGCACACCCCGTCCGGTGGCGGGCATCCGCCCGCGGGGGGTGGCCAGCCGGGTGGCCCGTCTCCCGCGGATCCCGGCGGACCCCGTCCCGCCGGGCCGCAGCCCGACACCACCTCCGCGAGCGCGACGGCACCACCGGCCGCGGCCGCCGCACCTCGGGCGGGCGATCCGGCACCGGCCGGGGTGCCGCCACAGCGGGGGCCCGAGGGCGGCCCCACAGGCACCGCACCGCAACAGAACCAGCCGCCGGCCGCGGGCGCGGCTCCCGCCGCCGGTGGTGGCGGCCCGGCCGCGGGAACCGCGCCGGGCGGGCGTCCCGGTGGCGGCGGCGCCTGGTCCGGCACTCCGGGCGCACCCGCGCCACGCACCCCGGACCCGGCCGTGCCCAGGGGCGGCCACCCCGCCCCGGCCCGGCCGCAGGACCCGCCGGGAGCGCGCCCCGGCACGGGGCCTTCCGGCGCCGCGCCGCATCCCGCACCGCGCGGCCTCGCGCCGTCGCCGCACGGACCGGGCGGTCCTGGCCCGTGGCGACCGGGCGGTTTCCCGCACGCGCCCGGGCAGCCGCCCGCCCCGGCCCCCGCGTTCGGCCCCGGTGCCCCGCATGGGCCCGGCGGCCCACCCGGACCGGGCGGCCCACCCGGACCGGGCGGCCCACCCGGACCGGGCGGCCCACCCCGGGCGGGCGGCCCGGCGCAAGGTCCTGGCCACGGCCCTGGCGGTCCCGGCGACCGGCCCGGTGGTGGCCCCGGTGGGGAAGGACACCACCGGTCCGAACCGGACGGACACCGCCCCGGACCAGGCGACCCCGGACCCGCGCACCCCGCGCCGGAACGGCTCACGCCGGACGAGGTGAACCAGCACCACGCCGAACGCACCCCGGCGGGCACGTCGTACCACCGCGGCGACGGGGAACTGGGCGACCTGCCGCAGCGGGTGCGGCCCGACCCGGACGGCCGGTACACAGTGGACGTCCACGTCACACCGGACGGCCATGCCCGGATCGGCGACCGGCTCTACACGCCGGAGGAGTTCGCGGACGTCCTGCGCCGCAACGGTGACTACGACGGGCGCCCGATCCGCCTCATCGGCTGCGACGCGGGATCCAACGACTTCGCCCGGCGGCTGTCCACCGAGCTGGACACCGAGGTGCTCGCACCGAGCAAGCCCGCGTGGACCGACTCGCGGGGCCGGGTGTTCTCGTCCGACTACGAGGTGGGCCCCGACGGCCGGATGCGGCCGAGGATCCCGCCGAACGGCGAGTGGGAGGTGCACCGCCCCGACGGCTCAGCCTCCCGGGCGGGAGACGACGGCTTCACCCCGGACACCGCGGATGCCGACAAGCGCGACGTCGACGGTGCGGACGCGCAGGCCCGGGGCCGGGAGTTCCCTTCGCCGCAGGAGCACGACTGGCGGGAACCGTCGTACACACCGCCTGCCCGCCCGGTCACGGTCGCCCCCGGGGAGCGGTTCTTCGACCCCGCCAACCCCCGGCAGCTGGACCCGGAGACCAAGTACGAGGTCACCGACGGAACCGGCAGGCGGACGACGGTCTACACGGACGACTCGCGGCCGCCGAACATCACCCACGTCGACGCCGAGGTGCCCAACGTCCGGGTCGGCAGCGACCCGCACCAGCCGGTCGGCAACCCCGACACCGACCACCTGCTGCCCGGCGTCGACTACCGGGTGGACACCGGCGAGGGCGTGTTCGAGTTCCGGACCGGCCCCGACGGCAGGCCGGTGCTCGACCTGGACGACTTCGACCCGCCGTCCGACCCGCCGCCGCGCCGGATGCCCCCGGTCGAGGGCTGGGACCCGAGCGCCCGGGGCGACGGTCCGTTCAGCAACAGGCCGCGGGAGGAGCTCCAGCCGAACGCACGGTACGACGTGTACTCGACCGGCGCCGACGGCGGCCGGGTGTGGCACGGCACCTTCTACACCGACTCGGACGTGCCGCCGAAGTTCACGCACATCGAGACGTGGCCCGACCACGAGCGGGGCCGAGTCAACCCGGAGACGGGCGACCGCACGACCATGCACGACCGGCACGACGGGCGCCCGGACGGGCTCCCGCTGCCCGGCGTGAAGTACAAGATCGGCGACATGGTCTACCACGCCGACCCGCACGGCAACGCCGCGGTGTCCTTCGAACCCGACTACAGCAGCCCCGCGGGCAGGCGCGTCGACACCTCGGTGCAGCGGCGCGTCGGGCACATCGGGCAGGCCGACCATCCCCAGGCGGGTGCCTTCCGCGGCGGGCACACCGCCGACCACGCGGCGGGCGGCGGCCAGGGCAGGCTCGCGATGTTCCCGCAGCCGTACCGGCAGAACCACCTGGTCGGCAACCCGGACAACTGGGCCCAGATGGAGACCGACCGCCGCACCATCGAACGGCACGGTGCGGACAATGGCAGAGTGCGCGTGTGGAACGACGCACCCTCGGTCGGTGAGACCCCGGACCGTACCCACGTGCTCTCCGAACGGAGAGCGCCCGACGGCAGCGTGACGCACAACTACAGGAGCTTCGTCAATGTCCCCAACCCAGCCCCGCCCGTCCGGCCCTCCGACGGGGACTCCTGAGGACGATCCGGCCGACGCCCTGCTCCGCCGGATCGGCGCCCAGCTGATCGCCGTCGCCCCGGAAGGCTGGCGGCGGATCGACTTCACCGCCACGATGGCCACGATGGTGGAGGACTTCGCGCTGACCGTCGTCCTGCCGGACGGCGGCACGCCGCCCGTCGACCCCCCGCCCGGCATCAAGCCGGACTTGATGGACCTGCGGCACCGCATGTACGAGCCGGGCCGGGGCACCTGGCTGTCGTTGCGGCTCGTCATCGACCCGCCCGGCTCCTACGTCGTCGACTTCAACTTCGACCTGGACCCGCGGTGGGACCCGCCGGTGCCCGACGTCGTCTTCCAACGTGACTTCGAGGCCTACCCGCGCGACCCGGCGCACGTCCCCGGATGGCTGCGCGAGCGGCTGGCCGGCGGTGCCGGTGACGGGGAGAGGAGCCCGCGCCCGTGAGCGGCCCGGCACCCTTCGGCGACGCGGACCAGGAACGCCTCCTGCGGCTGCTGCACGACGAGCTCCGGAGGTCGCTTCCGGCAGGCTGGGAGTACGCCCAGGTCAAGCACCGGGCGATCGGCCGCCACGCCGAGACGGCGGCGATCGTGCAGTCGGTGGCCGGGCCGCTGCTGCCGTGGCGGGCCCCGGAGCGGGTCACCGAGCTGTTCGGCGAGCTGAGGGCGGCATCGGCCACTTCGGACGGTGGCACGTGGCTGAGCGCGGTACTGGAGCTGCGGCAGTCCGGGGGCTTCCGGGCCCGCTTCGACGGCACCGGTGAGCCGGACTTCCGTGCCGGGCCGCCGCCCGAGGCCTTCGCCGAGGAACTGCGGCTGTTCCCCCGCGCCGAGGAGCACGTGCCCGGGTGGCTGCGGCGCCGCGCGGACGAGGCGGGGGAGGGCCGTTGACCCGGCCGCCGGAACCGCTGACCGCCGAGGCGCGACAGCATCTCGTCGGGCAGGTGGGGCACGCGCTCGCCGCGGCCGCACCCCGTGGCTGGCGCCTGCTGCGCGCCGAGTACCGCGCGGTGGGCAGGCACGTCGAGGCCGACCTGCTGGTCACCGGACCCGACCGGGTGGCCCGCCCGGTGCGGCCGCCCGAGCCCGCCATGCGCCTGCTGGCGACCCTGCGGGCCGGCATGTACGAACCGGGCCGGGGCACCTGGCTGTCCGCCGTGCTCGAATTCGCCCCCGGGGACGAGCCGAGGGCGGAGTTCTCGGTGGACGCCGAGCCCCGGTGGCGGCGCGTGCCGCCACCCGTGGGCTTCGCCGACGAGCTGCGCTTCTTCCCCCGCGCCGCCGAGTTCGTGCCCGGCTGGCTGCGCACGCGCGCCGGGCTGCCCGAACCTGCGCCTCCCGCCGGGCGCCTGCGCACGCCGCGGCTGTACGACGGGCTCGACCCGGCGGGCAGGCCCGTCACCACGCGCGGGCCGCTGCACCCGGCCGAGCGGGACCGCGTGCTCGGCTACCTGGAGGGCGCGCCGGTGGTGCTGGCCGCCCGCGGGTTCGGCGACGACGTGTTCGACCCGGACCGGCCCGCCTCGGTGCCGCTGACCTTCCGCACCGACGGCACGTGGGTGTGGCCGGGCGCGGTCGCCTACTACCTGCGCGAGCACGAGCTGGCGCCGGACCCGGACCTGCTGTCCCACATCCGCGCCCTGGACTTCCGACTGCCCGAAGTGGACGAACCGATCCGCGAGCTGGCCGTCGCCACCGTCACCGGGCAGTAGCCCGCCCTGGCCCGCCACCCGGCTCGCGCAGCAGCTCGCCGAGGTCGGCACCGGTGGGCACCTCGGCCGGGGCCCGGCCCCGCCGGAACAGCCGCGCCCCCGCGGCCGCCCCGCCCAGCGCCAGCCGGTCACCGTCCCGCTCCAGCCACGTGCCCTCGCGCAGCCCGAGCACCGGCACGTCGTCCTCCTCGAGGAACTGCAGCAGCCGTTCCTCCCTGGTCTCGCCCATATGCGTGCTGGCGGGATCCGGGTCCAGGTAGTGCGGATTGAGCTGGAACGGCACCAGCCCGAGCGCGTCGAACGTCGGCGGGCGCACGATCGGCATGTCGTTGGTGGTCCGGATCGTCGGGCAGGCGACGTTCGTGCCCGCGCTGGACCCGGCGTAGCGCAGGCCGTCCGCGATCCGCTCCCGCAGCGAGCGGACCAGATCCCGCGCGTACAGCTCGCGCAGCAGCCGGAACGTGTTGCCGCCGCCGACGAACACCGCCCCGGCCGAGTCCAGCAGGTCCTCGGGCCTGCCGCGGTGCGCACCGGTGACCTCGACCCCGTACGGTGCGAGCGCACCGGCGACCACCGCGGTGTACCCGTCGTGGTCCGCGAGCGCGAACGGGACGAACACCAGCCTGCGCACCCCGTCGAGGAAGGGGCCGAGCGCGCTCGCCGCGTGCTCCAGGAAGCCCTGGCCGGGCGCGGCCGAGTTGGACAGCAGCAGCAGACGCACGACCAGTACCTATCACGGCCGCGGGTCCGTGGCGCCGTCCGGCCCCGCGGCCGTGCGGTGACGAGAACGTTGATCCACCTGTTGTTCGGCCGGCGTCGACGGGCAGCGCCTTCGCCAGCAGCGTCAGCGGGATCGCCAGCAGGGCGGGCGGCGGCGGTCCCAGCACGAACCCGATGTTGGGCACGTAGGCCGAACACCGAGGTGACCCACCGGAACCGGCGGGTGCCCGACGCGCACGGCGTCAGCGCGGTCACCACGTCGCGCCGCTCGCCTCCGAGCAGCCCGAGCCGCCCGGGGAAGCGCACGGCGTCCATGCCCATGGAGAACACGAGCAGCAGGTCCGACGCCACGTTCGCGACCTGGCCCGGGAGGTTCCGCAGCACCTCCGCGACGCTGCCGACGTCCAGCTGGTTCAGCGCCGAGTCCACCTGGTCGCGGCCGATGCCGAGCCGTTCCGGCAGCGAGGTGGCCTGCGTGATGAGTGCCTCGAACTGGTCGGCGTACCCGGGCAGCGTCGCGGCCAGCTCGGCGATGGCGTACGCCGGCGAGCCGGCCAGTGCCGCGAGCACCCAGGTAGGCGGCCAGCACACCGGCGAGCGCCGCGAGTCACGCGGGCACGCCGCGCCTGCGGAGCAGGCCGCCGAGCGGGCTCACCGCGACGGTGCGCACCAGGGCCGGGAAGATCGGGCCGAGGATGCCGGCGACACCGCGGCTCCCGGCGACCACCACGACCAGTGCCGCCATCCCGGCGAGCACCACCAGCCCGCACGGGCGCAGTCCCGCCCGGTCGCCCCACCGGTTCCGGCGGCTGCGGCGGTCCGGGCGGTGTGGTCACAGCAGCTCGCTGGGATCCGCGGGCACGTCGACGGCGTGCCGGCGCAGCGCGTCGAGCGGGATGACGTCGAGGGCCCGGACGTGGGTGGCGGCGAGGACCACCGGCGGTGCGGCCCCGGCCTCGCAGGCCTCCAGCCACCTGGCGGCGCACACACACCATCGGTCACCGGGACGGAGCCCGGTGAACCCGTACTCCGGTCGCGCCGTGACGAGATCGTTTCCCGCGGCCTGCTGGTGGGCGAGGAACTCCGCGGTGACGACGGCGCACACGGTGTGGTTGCCGAGGTCCTCGGGCCCGGTCTGGCAGCAGCCGTCGCGGTAGAAGCCGGTCACCGGGTCGGTACCGCACTCCTCCAGCCTGCCGCCGAGCACGTTGCGATCCGTTGTCATGCCATCCAGCGTGGCACGGACGAGCCCGATCCGGCAGACCACACACCGGTGGCGTGATCAGTCCGCCGCACCGGTGGCGGCGTCCAGCCGGGAGAGCTGTTCGGTGACGGCGGCGGGGGTCAGGTCGGGCCTCCCGCCGGCGTGGCCGACGGCCGCCCCGGCCGCCGCGGCGGCGAGCCGGGCCGCCTCCCGCACCGGACCGCCCCGGGTGAGCGTCGCGGTCAGCGCGGCGACGAGCGCGTCCCCCGCTCCCGTCGTGTCCACGACGTCCGGATTCACGTGGGGCAGGAACTCGTGCCGGCCGGACTCGACGAAGACGTTGCCCTTTCCGGAGACCTCGAACACCACCAGCGAGGGGCCCTCCGCGATCAGCTCCCGCGCCGCCGCGACGGCGTCGTCCTCGGTCGTGAACGCGCGCCCCGTCAGCAGCTCCGCCTCGGTGCCGTCCGCCCGGACCACGTCGGCGCCCGCGAGCAGCTCCGCCCGGCCGCGTTCGTCCCGCACGGCGCCGTCGAGAACGACCCTGGCTCCCGCGCGGCGGGCCAGCCGGACCGCCTCCAGCGCGGCGGCCGTGGGCTGCTGCAGCTGGACGACGACCGTGGCGGCGTGGGCGATCGCGGTGCCGGACGCCGCGACGTCGCGCGAGGTGAGGAGCATGTCGTCCGGGACGTGCTCGAGGTAGCGCCACTGGCCGTGGTCGTCGACGACGTCGACGATCAGCGCGGTCTCACCCTGCCGCCTGCGGACGACGCCGGAGGTGTCGATGCCGTCGAGGCCCGCCTGCTCCAGGATCTCCGACCCGGCGTGGTCGGTCGCGGTCACGCCGACCAGCGTCGGTTCGAGGCCCAGCTGGGCCAGGCCGACCGCCTGGTTCGCCCCCTTGCCGCCGAGCACCTCCCGGCGCGACCGGACGGCGACGCTGCTCCCCGCTCCGGGAGCCTCCGCGACGCGGAGCACGAGGTCCCGGGCGACCTGTCCGGCCACCACCACATCGATCGGCATGCCCCAGCCCTACCCGGCGGTGCCGCGGCCCAACCACGGAACCGGCCTTCGTCGGTTGACCGGCGGCGCGGCGCTGTTCTAGATTCGCGACTCACTCTTCCTCAGCACGAAAGACGTGCGATACCTCGTGCCGTGGCACGCGGGCGTTCCGCGGGAGGCTTCGGGAGCGCCTGTCGAGCAGCCTCCCAGGCCCGATGAACCTGCCCCTGGACGGCTTCTCCTACTTCCGCTCGGACGAGCCCGCCGAGACGCAGCGGAAGCTGTCCTGGCTGTTCTGCACGCACCTGTTCGAGCTGCACGGGGACACCGCCAACGTCGACGCGCGGCTCAACGCGGTGCGGCTGGGCAGGGTGCTGCTGCTCTCGGCGCGCCTGGGCTGCGAGGTGCGGCTGTGCCCGGGGGAGACCCGGCCGTTCTACGTCATCGTCATCCCGCTCGCCGGCCGTGGCGTCTTCTTCCTCAACGGGGAACGCGCCGAGGTCAATCCGGGGGTGGGTGTCGTCGTGTCGCCGGACGTCTCGCTGGACGTGTTCCTCTCGGCCGACTTCGCGGCGATCGCACTGCGGATCGAGGAGGGTGCGATCGAGCACGCCGTGGCCGACCGGCTGGGGTTCCTGCCGCCGGTGCCCGTGCGCTTCGACCCGCTGATGAACCTGACCGCGGGCCCGGTGGTGGACTGGTGCGACTCCGTTCTCGACTGCGTCGCGGACCTCGACGATCCGGCGAGCCTGCTGCTCGCCTCCGACGACCTGCTGCGCCGCATGGACGACTCGCTGGTCGGCACGTTGCTGGCCGCCCAGCCGCACAACTACTCGGGCTTCCTCGGTGACCGGCGCGAACCGCCCGCATCCCGGCGCGCCGTGAGTTTCGTGCTCGGGCTGATGCACCACGACCCTCGGCTGTCCCTCGCGGACTACGCGCGCCGCGTGGGCGTCAGCGTCGAGGCGCTGCACGAGGGTTTCCAGCGCCGGTTCGGCATCGTCGCGTCGGCCTTCCTGCGCCGTGTCCGGCTGCGGCGGGCGCGGGCGCACCTGCTGCTCGTGGCGGGTGAACCGGCGGCGTCGGCGCGCGAGGTCTTCCTGCACTGGAAGCTTCCCTACGACCCCGGCGCGCTCGCCGAGTACCGTCAGCTCTACGGCGAGTCGCCGGAGGACACCCTGCGGGGCTGAGCGGCTTGCCTGCCGGTCGCTCACCGGGCCCTGGTGACGAAGGTCCCCTTCGACTTCAGCGTGACCACGAGGCCGCGGTCCCGGAGGATGTCGGTGGCCTTCCGGACAGTGCCGAGGGCGACGCCGTACTCCTCGGCGAGCGCGCGCTCGCCGGGCAGCCTGCTGTTCGGCGCCCACTCGCCGGACTCGATGAGTTTCGTGAAGTGGTCGGCGAGGAGCTCGTAGGTGTAGCCCGGCTTGTTGTCCGGGTTGAACTTCGGACCGTTCATGGGGTCACCATAGAACGGTGCCGAGCAGTCGGCCCTGCTCAACCGCGGACCACTGCGTTATGCCGCGTCCTGCCGCGCCCGTGCCCGTTCTAGGAGCGGACACAGTGGACCGTGTGGCGTCCTTCCGGGACGGTGGGCCGGAAACCGCGTGGTTCCGCCGGTTACGGACCCGTGCGTTCGGCCGCCCGCTGCGTGGTCACCGGGTTGGTGGTGATCTGGTCCGCCACGTCGATCAGCACCTTCGCCGCCCGCTCGACGTCCTTGAGCGTGAAGCGCGCCGCCGGTGCGCTGATACTCAGCGCCGCGGGCAGGTGCGTGCCGAGCAGTGGCGCGGCGACGCAGCGACCGTCGGCGGAGGTCTCCCCGTTGTCCACGGCGTACCCGAGCCTGCGGACCTTCGCGAGCTCGTCGAGGTAGCCCTCGGCCGTCGTGATCGTGTTGGCCGAGTGCTGTTCCATGCCGGTGCGCTCGAGCAGGTCGCGTACCCGAGCCTCGGGCAGCTGCGCGGCGATCGCCTTGCCCAGCGCGGTGGAGTGCAGCGGATCGCGGTCGCCGCGGGAGGCGGCCAGCCGCACCTTGTGCCTGCTCTCCACGATGTCCACGAAGATGACGTGGTCGCCGTCGAGCAGGCCGAGGTTCGTGGTCTCCTCGAACTCGTCCCGCAGGTTCTCCAGCCACGGCCGGGCGCGCTCGCGCAGGACCTCGAGGTGGCGGGACTGCATGCCGACGAAGCCGAGGCCGAGCCGGTAGAGCCCGGTGTGCTCGTCCCGCTCGACGTAGCGGTGTGCCTCGAGGGTCCACAGATAGCGGAACGCGGAGGACTTGGGCAGGTCGGTCGCCTGGCCGACCTCGATCAGCGAAACGCCGTCGATGGACTCCTGCAAGAGGTTGAGAATGGAACAGACCCGCTCCACGGCGCGAACGGAGTAATCGCGTTCCTCAGTCGCGGCCTTCTCCGCGGTCTCGCCGTTCTGCCCTTGGTTTCGTCGCCGTGGCAGCGTAATCACGTCCCCTCGGAATCGGATCATGTATTTCAGAATCCTAGCGTGCGGGCGCTTTCCAGACAGGGGGCCAGAAGTCGGATTCCGTACCGGTCGGAGCCGTGGTCCGGGTCGGCTGGAGAGGGCTGTTTCGCCGCAACTTTTTCGAGTGCGCGAGGTATTTATTTTGCTGATTGAAACAGTGCGCCGGGAGCTGCCGGAGAGCCGGGTGGAGACGCAACTTGCCCGACGCAAGTTTCTTGCCGGGCCCCTCGGTGACTGGTTTACTCGGCGCGTTGGATTCCCTGCGCGAGGCGATCTGCAAGTTGCTGATCGCAGGATGCACTCGTTTGGTGGTACGGCTCGTGACGCCGGTGGAGCAGAGTAGCGGCGAGAGGAGGTGCGGTGGGAATGTGTCAGAACCGTTCTGCGAGTCCACGTTCCCCCGGCCCGTCATGACGCACCGACCGCTCGACCGTTCCGAACCGCCCGTGTCCGGGTCGATTCGCCGGCGCCCCGGTGCGCCGGATGGCCGAAGTCCCCTCACACACCCCGCATCGGTGATCATGGTTTATGGCAACGCGCAGGAAGCGCGAGATGACGAGCGGAACAGACCGATCGGCGGGCCACCGTGGTCCGTCCGGCCGCACGGAGAGCCCGGCGCGCCACCCGCGCCGGACGGCGGACCACCGCCGGAGAGCGACGACGTGGAGCCGATCTGGTCACTGGTCCGCAGGCTCCGCAAGCAACGCGGCCTCACCCAGTACCAGCTCGCCGACATGCTCGTGAGCCTGTCCAGCAACCGCGGTGTCAGCAGGCACGAGGTGGCCCGCTGGGAACGCGGCAAACGGGTTCCCGGGCCGTACTGGCAGCGCTGGCTCAGTGCCGCGCTCGACGTCCCCTCGGAGCAACTGCACGCGGCCGCCCGGCGAGGTCGCCGGCTCCGCTGAGCGGCCGGTCGCCCGCCACCCTGTTCCGCCACCGGCTCCGTTCCGGTGAACGGCGGTTCCGGAACCCTTTCGTGCTCGCGAGTTGACCGGCGCGGTGGATAATTTCATCGCGCTGGCGTCATCATCCCGCCCCGGGCCTGTCATGTCAGGTGACGGTCCCACGGCGCGCCAACCCATTGGCGGGGAGAAGCGACGTCACGACGCGAGCGAGGTGGCCACGTGACCGAACCGCCTGCCAATCCGCTGTCGATCCGGCTGTCCCTGCGGCACGAACGGCTGTGGTGGCACATCGACGACGAGGATCACTCCCCGGAGCGCTGGGACGTCTCGGCGGACGTGTGGGAGCTCGACTCGTGCCCGGCCCAGGTCCGGCACGTGGGCGACATCTCCCTCGTCGTCGCGGACCTGCACCGCGACCGGAACCTGCTCGACTCCGTGGCGCTCGGCGAGTGGGCGCTGGAGTTCATCGCCGAGACCGTCCTCGACGCCAGCGACGGGCGGCTGCACCCCGAGCTCGACTCGGAGCTGTCGGAAGGGCCGCCCCGCATGGTGATCGTGCGTGACGTCACGCTGTCCCCGGTCTGGCGCGGGCACGGGCTCGCGGCACCGCTGGTCGCCGGCGCCCTGCGGACACTCGCGCGCACTGCCCGCCTGGCCGCGTGCCGGGTGTCGCCGCTGGAGTTCCGTGCCACCACGCCGGACCGGGTCTCGGCGGAGCTGGTCAGCGTGCGCATGGCGGCCATGCTGGAACGCATCGGCTTCCGCCGCTGGCGCGACGTCCACGTCGTCGACCTGCGGGACAGCGCGTTGCTGGAGGCCCGCATGCACATCCTCGACCACTGGTGGCCCTCGGGACGCGGGCACGTGCCCTGAGCGTCCCGGGCGGGCCCGGATCGCGCCGGGCGGGCCGCTGCCGCGGGCTAGTATCCCCGGGTGCCAGGACCGAGGGAAGGCCGTGCCGCACCCGCGGGCAGGGCCCGCACGCTCGCCTGGACGTACCGGCGCTTCGGCGAGGTCGATGCCGCGGGCACGTCGCCGCTGTACGAGCGTGTCGCCGTCGCACTGAGCGAGTCCGGTGCGGCGCTGCGCGCCCTCGAGGCGGTGCCGGCACGCAGGCGGCACCCCACGGTGATCCTCGCCGCGCTGCACGACCTGGCCCTGGCCGGCCGTGCCCCGGCGCTCGCCGCGGCGTACGCCGCCGGGGACGGCGCCGCCGCCGCGGGCGCGGCCGTCGACACGCTGGTGCGGATGACCGGGCAGGTCGCGGCGGTCGCCGCGCGCAGGCGGCCACGGACCGACGAGACCGGACGCTGCTCCGTGCTGTACCCGGCCATCGCCGAGGCGGCACGCCGGGCGGGCGCGCACACGGTCGGACTGATCGACGTGGGCCGCTCGGCCGGGCTCAACCTCAACGTCGATCGCGTCGGCATCACCTACGGCGACGGGCGGATGCTGGGCGACCCGGACTCCCCGGTGCGGATGTCGTGTTCGCTCGTGGGGGACCTGCCCGTCCCCGCGCAGCCGATGCCTGAGGTCGTCGCCAGGATCGGCGTCGACTCCGATCCGGTCGACGTGACCGACGCGGACGACGTCCGGTGGTTGCGTGCCTGCCTGCCGCCGGACCAGCCGGAGCGTGCCGCCAGGCTCGACGCGGAGCTGGCGCTGGCGGCGACGGCCCCGCCGCTGCTGCTGCGGGGGGACGTTCTCGAGGCGCTGCCCGACGCCGTCGCCCTGGTGCCCGCGGACGCGCTGCCCGTCGTCACCACGACGTGGGCGCTGTCGCGGTTCCCGCCGGAGAGCCGCCCGCGATTCCTGTGCCGCCTCGGCGAAGCGGCCGCGGACCGGGCGGTGGCGTGGGTGTCGGCGGAGGGAGTCGGTGTCGCGCCCGCGGTGCCGACACTGGGCGATCGCCGCGCCTCCGGCCACAGCATCCTCGGGCTGGTGCTGCTCGACCGCTCGGCCCTGCGCGCCGAAGCCCTCGGCCGCTGCTGGTCACGGGGCCGCCTGCTGTCGTGGCTGGCGGACCCCTGACGTCACCACGCTAGCGGGCGTCCCCCTGCGGTTCGCCCGCCCAGCCGGTGATCAGCTCGGCCGACCGCTCCGCGGGCAGCGCCTGCGCGGCGATCCGTTCCCAGCGGGCCCCGAAGTCCGCGACCTCGTCCGCACGCTCGTGACACACCCACCCGCGCGGCGTCCGGACGTAGGCCACCCCGGGATGGCCGTCGAGTTCGGCGGGCATGTCCAGCACCGAGAAGTTCCCCTCGGCCGAGGGCAGTCCCGCCGCCGGGGGCAGCACCCGCACGGTCACGTTGCCCTGCGCCGCCCGCGCGGCGAGGTGCCGGAGCTGGGCGCGCAGCACCGGCTTGCCGCCCACCCGCCTGCGTACGGCCGTCTCGTCCAGCACCACGTGGAGTTCGGTCGGCTCGGCGCCGCACAGCAGGGCCTGCCTGCCGGGCAGCAGGGCGCGGCGGAGCTCCGCGTGTGGCGGCCGGGTCACCCGCAGCACGTGCTCCGCGTACGCCGGGGTCTGCAGCAGGTCGGGGACCGCGTACGGCTCGTAGAGCCGGATCCGGGTCGCCGACGACTCGTACGAGAGGAACAGCTCCAGCTCCCGCAGCTTCCGGCGCTCCGCCTTGTCCCTGGGCAGCAGGCCACGCCACCACTCACCCTTGCCCGCCGCGTCGGTGACGAGCTTCTGGTACCGCGCGACGTGCTCGGCCCTGCCCAGCGCGGGCAGCAGGGCGGCGACGTGGTCGGGGTTGAACTGCCGGACCGCGGCCTCCAGGTGCCCGACCAGCGACTTGCCCGACCACCCCGCGCGCTCCGCGAGCTGTTCCCGCGTGTAGCCGCGTTCCTCGCGCAGCGTCGAGATGTGCTCGCCCATCCATTTGGTCGTCACGAGCGGTGTCGCTCCGAGCAAGGCTGTCACCTTCCGCGGCGGGCGAAGCGCGGCAGCGCATCACCCGGACAGGCCACACCGCGGTGTAGCGCGCTACATCGCAGCGTGCTACGGTCGGACGTGGCTACAGGTTGGACCGTTCATCCGTAACCGTAGCCCCCGGTGACGCGGCGGCTGGGAATTCCGTGGACCACGGCCGCGTCACCGGTGTGAACCCGTTCCCGTCAGCTTCCTCAGCGACGCCGCCGTTCCGATGCCAGGTGGTCGATGAACTCCCGAGACCGTTTCGTGCTCAGCGCCTGTCCCCGCAACCGGTCCGCCCGGTCGCGGAACACGCCGATCTGGCCCGCCTTCTCGAAGAAGGTGCCCTCGACGACCGTGGCGACATACGCGACGCCGGGGTGACCCTCCAGTTCGGGCGGCATCGCCATCACGGTGAACCCGGCGTCCGTGCTGGCGTGCGCGCCGAGGTCCGTCGGCAGCACCCGGATGTCCACGTTCGACCGCCTGCCCACGTCCAGCAGGTGCCGCAGCTGCTCCCGCAGCACCGCCGGTCCGCCGACCGGCCTGCGCAGTGCCGCCTCGTCGATGACGCACCGCAGCACGCAGGGGTCATCGCGGTCCAGCACCTCACGCGTGCGCCCGGCGCGCACCTCGCAGGCGAGCTCGACCCGTTCCTCGTCGGCCTCGGGTTCGGTGGCGTGGACGATTGCCTCGGCGTAGGCGGGCGTCTGCAGCAGGTCGGGCACCACCTGCGGGGCGTAGGTGAACGTCTCGACGGCCGAGGTCTCGTAGCCGAGGAACAGCTGGTACCACTCCGGCACGGCACCCTCGGGGAGGGTGTCCCACCACTGCCGCCTGGCCTTCGCGCGCTCGACCAGCGCCGCGAAGTACCCGGCGCGGTCGCCGTGTCCGTAGTAGCTCAGCAGTACTTCGATCTTGTTGACCGCGGGGAAGTTGCGGCCCGACTCGACGTGGCCGAGTGCGGCCGGCGACTTCTCCACGCGTTTGGCCGCTTCCGACCGCGAGGGGTTGTGGCTGCTGTTGCGCATGGCGGCGAACTCGGATCCGACCCATCTGCGCACCACGATGGGACACGCTTCGACCAAGGCGTCATCCTCCGCGTGCGGGCGAGTGCGGGCGCACTTCACCCGAATAGGCCACGCCCGCGATGTAGCGCGCTACGTCGTAGCGAGCTACATTGGTCGTGGCTACTGGTTACACCTGACACCTGTCACCGTAGCCGCTGGTGACGCCGGTCGTGGGTACCCCCTGGATCACGGCCGCGTCGCCCCAAAGCCTGGGGATGACAGTTCGGCCTGGGGAGTCTCATGGACAGCAGCAGCGCGCCCGCGGTGCGCCGGGTGGGCGTCGAGCCGTGGAGCGCGACACTCGACGTGCGCACCGCGGCGCTCGACGTGGACGAAGCGTGTTTCCGGCTGGCGTTGCGGCATCCGTACCACCGCACCGGCGACACGCCCGTGCTGTATGGCGCCGAGTCGATCGCGCCGTGCACGGGCGAGCTCACCCCGGACGAGCGGTTGCTCCTCGAGCTCGACTATCCCCGTGGGGTGCTGCCGCACGCGCACGACCGCAGCGCCCACGGCCGGTTCGAGCAGGCACACGTCGCCGACTACGTGCAGGCGCTGTTGCTCGCCCACGAGCGCCTGCTGGATCCACCCGACGAGCGGGCGGAGCGGCGGTACGCCGCCCGGCGCGAACTGCGCCCCGAGGTCCGGCTGCGGGTGTGGCAGGCGCGGTACCGCGTGTGGTTCCTCGCCGGGCGGGACAAGGCCTCGGCGCGGGAGCGCGCCGGAGAGCTGGCCGCGACCATCGTGGACTACGCGGGCCGTCCGTTCGCCCGGATCCACGACGTGCGGCCCGACCGTGCCGTCCTCCACTGGGACACCGACGTCGCCAGGGCACTGTGGAGGGACCACGAGGAGGGTGACCGGCACGATCGTGCCGGACTGCTGGCGCGTTCGGCCTGCGAGCTGTGGCGGGCGTTCCTCGTTGCCCGTGTGGCGCCGGTGAGTGCCTAGCACCGTGTCCGCCATCCCCGATCACGTGTCCGCCATCCACGATCACGTGTCCGCCATCCACGATCACGTGTCCGCCATCTGCGACGGTGCTCACCATGCCCGGTGTCGCCGACCGCGGACACGGGGACACGGACGGCGGACACGCGCGCACAGTTGGCGGACACGCGTGCACGGACGGCGGACACGGCGGCGTGGCAACTTGATCCGTTCGCACCCTCGACCCTCGCGGCCCGGTGCCGTATGCTGAAACATGAAGCTCTTGCAATGAGATTCATGTTCGCGGGCTTGCCGGGCGCCATTGCCCCCTCCTCGGGCGCCACGGCATCGAGAGTGCCCCGGCGCCGGACCCCCAGCGGCGCCGGGGCACTCGTCACGTCAGCCGGCGGAGCGCCGGTTCCCCGGCGAGGGTGGCTGCCCGCGGAGGATCTCGAGACGGTCGGATCCCGGCCAGCCGTTGACCCAGCTGGAGCCGGTCACCGCCTTGGCCTCTTTCTTCAACGGCGCCAGCATGCGCGAGATCTCGCGGTAGGACCCCACCGACGAACCCGCGCACACCAGGGTCGCCAGCGACACCGTCACCGGAACGCCCTCCGCGGACCAGGCGCTCTCCAGCACGCCGTCGGCCAGCTTCGTGATCCGGTCGATGCCACAGGCGATGAGGAAGTCGTCGCCGCCCACGTGGCTCACCACCACGTCGCCCAGCGTGGCGCTCAGCTCCGTCAGCCTGCGGCCGAGCGCGCGGATGAGGTCGTCGCCCGCCGCGAACCCCACCGTGTCGTTCACCCGCTTGAACGAGTCGACGTCGAGCCAGCCGACCACCACGGGCTGGCTCGCCGCGACCCGGCGATCGACATCCCGGGCGACGGCGTCGCTGCCGGGCAGCCGGGTCAGCGGGTTGAGCGCGGCGGCCTCCTCGATCTTCGCCTCCGCCATGCCGCGCATGATCTCGTGGACGAACACCACGCCTTCGCAGCGACCGTCCTCGTCCACCACCACGATGTCGTCGCCGGTGCGGTTCCAGTCGGCGTCCGCGACGAGGTCGAGCAGCTCGATCGCCGCCGCGCCCTTGCGGATCACGTGCGGCGGGTCCGCCAGCCGCGCGGCCGGCCGGTGCGCGTGCAGCGCGTGCCCGAACGGTCCGGTGACGGCGAGCAGGAACCGTGTCCGGTCGATCGACCACTGTGGACGGTCGTCGAGGTCGACCCCGACGATCCCCGTCGGTGCGTCGTGCGCGGCGAGCACCGTGCGGACCTCCTCGCACGTCGCCTCGGCGGGCAGGGTGGTCGCCGGCCGCAGGAACGCGTCGATCGACGGCATGGCGGTGGGCGTGAACGACGGCGGGCCGAGCTGGTTGTCCGGGCTGGCGAGGGTGAGGGTGCCGGTGGCGGTCATGCCCGGCCTGGCGGGTGCGAACAGGTTGCCCTGGACCACGCGGACACCGATCCGGCGCACCGTCTCCAGCTGCTCCTCGGTCTCGATGCCGGTGGCCACGAGCCGGGACTGCGTGCGGGCCGTGTAGTGGACCAGCGCTTCGACGAGAGCGACCGTCGCCAGATCGTCGGGCAGTCTGCGCAGCGCCGTCCGGTCCAGCTTCACGAGGTCCACCCGTGACTCGGCGAGGAGGTTGAGCGGCAGGTCTCCGGCCCCCAGCCCGTCGAAGGCGAGCCGGAAACCCGCGTCGGCCAGCCGGCGCAACCCGCCGAGCAGCGCACCGGACGGCACGCTGTGGAACGGCGGCCCGATCTCCAGCACCACCTCACGAGGTCTCCGGTGCGCTGTCGTCAGCGCTTCGTGCAAGGGGGCCAGTGCCTCGGCGGGAGCGGCCGCCGTGAGCGCCGTGATGTTGAGATGCAGGGGGAGGAGCGTGTCCAGCTCCGCCTCGTCCAGTACCGCGCGCGCGGCGAGCCCCGCGTCGACCTCGACCAGCCTGCCCTGGCGCAGCGCCGAGCCCAGGAGCTCGCGCACCTCGCCCGACGGTGGCCGGGCCAGCGCCTCCACCGCGACGACACCGCCGGTGTGCAGGCTGTACAGCGGCTGGAACGCGAAGCGGACCTGGCTCAAGGCGACTCCCACGCCTGCACGGCGAAATGTAGCCTGATACTCACACGACCCGGCGACAGAATCAAGGCTGCTCAAACCTCCGGCATCTTTCTAGTCCATTGAGCTGAAGTTCAGTTGAACGGCTACCGGGCAGTAGTGACAAACCACGCCGTTTATGAAATGTCTTCAGCTATGAATACGTGGACTCGGCGAGAATTGTTCCGTGCGGGCGGGGTCGCCGCCGTCGCCGCGGGGGCCGGAGCGTTCGGTGGTGTGGCGGTCGCGGACACCGGCCCCTTCGCCCACGGCGTGGCGTCCGGTGACCCGCTGCCCGGCGGCGTCGTGCTGTGGACCCGGGTCACCCCGGTGGCCGACGCCGTCCCCGGCTCCGGGGCCGGTCCCGAGGTGCGGGTGCGCTGGGAGATGGCGCTCGACGAGGGGTTCCGGAACGTCGTGGCCCGCGGCGCGGTGCCGACCGGCCCGGCGCGTGACCACACCGTGAAGGTCGACGTCACCGGACTGGCCCCGGGCACGTGGTACTGGTACCGGTTCCACCTGGGCGGGGCCGCCTCGCCCGCGGGCCGGACGCGGACGGCGCCGGCCGGGGACGCGCCCGTCGACCGGCTTCGCTTCGGCGTGGTGTCCTGCTCGAACCTGCAGGCCGGCCACTTCTCCGCCTACCGCCACCTGGCCCGCCGGGAGGACCTGGATGGTGTGCTGCATCTCGGTGACTACCTGTACGAGTACGCGCCCGGCGAGTACCAGGCCCGGGACGTGGTGGTCCGCCCGCACGACCCGCCGATCGAGATGACGACGTTGGCGCACTACCGGCGCAGGCACGCGCAGTACAAAGCGGACCCCGACCTGCGGGCGCTGCACGCGCGGGTGCCGTTCGTCGTCACCTGGGACGATCACGAGTCCGCGAACGACGCCTGGTCCGGCGGTGCGCAGAACCACACCGAGGGCGCCGAGGGCAGGTGGCTCGACCGCAGGGCCGCCGCCCAGCGGGCCTACGCCGAGTGGATGCCCGTGCGCTACGAACCGGGCGGGCGGCTCTACCGCAGGTTCACGTTCGGCGCGCTCGCCGAACTGTCCATGCTGGACCTGCGCACCTATCGCAGCAGGCAGGCCGCGCACCCGCTCGATCCGGCGATCCACGATCCGGATCGGACGATCACCGGAGACGCGCAGCTGCGCTGGCTGCGGGACGGGCTCGTCACGTCGGGTGCGCAGTGGAAGCTGGTCGGCAACCCGGTGATGATCGCGCCGGTCCGCTTCCCTTCGACACTGTCCACGGAGGAACTGCGGGCGCTGTCGCGGCTCACCGGGCCGTTGACCGGAGTTCCGTACAACGTGGACCAGTGGGACGGCTACACCGCCGACCGCAGGGAGCTGTTCGCGGCGTTGCGGGATCACGGCGTGCGGGACACGGTCTTCCTGACGGGCGACATCCACTCCGGCTGGGCCGCCGACCTGCCCTACGACCCGCTGACGTATCCGCTCAACCGCAACTCGGTCGGCACCGAGCTCGTCTGCACGTCGGTCACGAGCGACAACCTGGACGACATCCTGCGCGTGCCGCCGCGCACCGTGTCGCTCGGCGTCGAGGCGGCCGTCCGGGTCGCCAACCCGCACGTCCGCTACCTCGACTTCGACTCGCACGGCTTCTCGGTGCTGGAGGTGGCGCCGAGCCGCGTGCAGATGGACTGGTTCGCGCTGGCCGACCGCACCGATCCGGGCAGCGCCGCGCGGCACACGGCGTCGTTCACCGTGCGCGCGGGCACGCAGCGCGCGGTCCGGACGTGGGAGCCGCTGCGATGAGCGGGGTCTCCCGCCGCCACTTCCTGCGTCTGACCGCGGGGACGGGCGCCGCGGTCGTGCTCTCCAGCGCGACCCCGGCCGCGCTGGCCGAGGGCGGGCCGCGGGACACGCGGGTGTACGTGCTCGTGGTCGACGGGTGCAGGCCGGACGAGATCGGTCCCGTGCTGACCCCGCACCTGCACCGCCTCCGGGAGAGTGGCACGAACTTCCCCGCCGCGCGTTCGCTGCCCGTCATGGAGACCATCCCGAACCACGTGATGATGATGTCCGGGCTGCGCCCGGACCGCTCCGGCGTTCCGGCCAACTCGGTGTACGACCCGGGGGAGGGCGCGGTCCGCACCCTCGACCGGCCGTCCGACCTGCGCGCCGCGACGCTGCTGGACCGGCTGCGTGCGGCCGGTCACGTGACCGGCAGCGTGCTCAGCAAGGAGTACCTCTACGGCATCTTCGGCGAGCGGGCGAGCGTGCGCTGGGAACCGTTCCCCATCGTCCCGGTGAGCGGGCACGCGCCCGACCTGGCCACCACGGACGCGCTGATCGCGATGGTGCACCGCGCCGATCCGGCGCTGGTCTTCGTCAACCTCGGGGACGTGGACCGGGCCGGGCACACCGATCTCACCGGAACGACACTGCGCGCCGCGCGCACCGCGGCGCTGTGGTCGACGGACCTGCAGGTGGGCAGGTTCGTGGCGGACCTGAAGCGCACCGGGCGCTGGGCGTCGAGTGTGCTGCTGGTGCTCGCCGATCATGCGATGGACTGGTCGCTGCCGCACCGCGTGGTGTCGCTCGCGGGTCGCCTGGCGGCGGATCCGGCGCTGACCGGCCGGGTCGTGGTGGCGCAGAACGGTGGCGCGGACCTGCTGACGTTCACCGGTCCGGAGGCCGAGCGGGCGGCGGCGGTGGCGCGGATGCGGTCGATCGCGGCGGGCACGGAGGGGGTGCTGTCCGTGCACGCGCCCGCGGAGCTGCGACTGGGTCCCGAGGCGGGGGACCTGGTGGCGTACTGCCGGGCGGGGTGGCGGTTCACCGATCCCGACGTGTGGTCCAACCCCATTCCCGGCAACCACGGCCATCCGGCCACGGAGCCGATCCCGTTCTTCGTGGCGGGCGGTCATCCGGCCGTGCGGGCGGGAGCCACCTCGTCCGCGCCGGCCCGGACGGTCGACGTCGCGCCGACGGTCGGCGCGCTGTTCGGCCTGCCGGAGCCCGCGGGCGGATATGACGGAACCGCCCGCCTCGACGCGCTTGTCGGTGTGTGACGCCGTTTCCTCCCCACCGCCGAGTTCTGCGTTCCGGACGTCGATTTCTGCGTTCGGGGCGCCGAGTGCCGCATTCCGGAACGCGAGTGCCGCGTTCCGGCCGGTGAATTCCGCATTCGGTCTTCGTGGTGACCGGTACGGCATCCTCCGGGAATGCGGAACTCGCGTTTCCGAACGGGGGACTCGCGGCCTGGAATGCAGAACTCGCGGTTCTGGGCGGGGGGCTCGCGGGGCGCGGCGACGGGGGCCCGGCCAGGCGCTGCGGGGGTGCCGCGGGGCACTGTCGGCGCCGGGATCGCGAGGGTTGCCCGCGAGGCACCCGGGGTACCCGGTCGGGCACCGGGGGTGGCTTTTGCCGGGTTTGTTGATCGATGCGCAACGCGTTGCTGATAACGCTACGAACTCGACTGGGCGTGTCGCCGTCAGGCCGGTGGACTAGTAAAGCTGTGAAAGTGGCACCCAGGGCAACCTTGAGTGGTACTGACTGCTCCATACGAGTGAGATCGTCGTCATGGCCGGTGAAGCGTCGGTAGAGCTGTCAAGAGCCGGTGAAGGATTGGCCGGAACAGCGCGACTACCACGCGGTATACCGTCTTCAGGGTCGCTCCGGAGGGCTGTGCGCGGTGCGCTCAGGAGTGCGGATCGCGAGCGCCGGAGTTATACAACGGGTGAAACCGCACGTCACGCCATCGACCCATTGATTGGTTCCGCCCGGGCTCAATAGATTGGCTCAAGGCGCTTCGCCGGGATCAACGTGGATGCCCGCAGCGGGGTGCCGAGTCGGGGTGAATTGGGTCGAGGGGCGCACGCGCGGCGCCCTCGGCGGAGGCTGCGCGCGAACGGCGCTGCGGCCGCGGAATTTCCACCGGCTGCGGACCGTGTGGCCGCGCGCGTCCGCGTGACTTTTTCCGGCTGATTGGCGGCGGTGCGCCGCGCGCCTTTTCGCGGGTGAGGAGGAAACCGAACAGTGCCGTGAATGCCGTGCCGAGGTGAGGGAACGCGCCACGCGTTCCGCGACTGACTGTGTATCCGGCCGCACGTGGAGGGAAACGCAATGAACGAATCAACGCCCGGCCAGACGGACGTTCGACCGGCCGGAACGGCCGATACCGACGAAATCCAGGCGCACCCGGCGCAGAAGTTCGGAGAGGACCCGCTGCAGGTCCGGGACACGGACCACTACACCAACGAGTACGTCAAGGGTTTCGTCGAGAAGTGGGACGACCTGATCGACTGGAGGAAGCGCTACGAGAGCGAGGGCAGCTTCTTCACTGACCTGCTCAAGTCCCGCGGCGTGAAGTCCGTTCTGGACGTGGCGACCGGCACCGGTTTCCACTCGGTGCGGCTGATCGAGGAGGGTTTCGACACCACCAGCGTCGACGGCAGCCCGGAGATGCTGGCCAAGGCGTTCGAGAACGGGATGAGCTACGGCGGGCACGTGCTGCGCGTGGTGCACGCGGACTGGCGCTGGCTCAGCCGGGACGTGCACGAGAAGTTCGACGCGGTGATCTGCCTCGGCAACTCGTTCACGCACCTGTTCTCCGAGCGGGACCGGCGCAAGGCGCTCGCCGAGTTCTACTCCGTGCTCAAGCACGACGGCATCCTGATCCTGGACCAGCGCAACTACGACTCGATCCTGGACAACGGGTTCTCGAGCAAGCACAGCTACTACTACTGCGGTGAGGAAGTGGTGGCCGAGCCGGAGTACGTCGACGACGGGCTCGCGCGCTTCCGGTACAGCTTCCCCGACAAGTCGCAGTACCACCTCAACATGTTCCCGCTGCGGAAGGACTACGTCCGGCGGCTGCTGCGGGAAGTCGGCTTCCAGCGGGTCGAGACCTACGGTGACTTCCAGGAGACCTTCGCCGTCGACGAGCCGGACTTCCTCATCCACGTCGCGGAGAAGGACTACGTGAAGACCACCGACGACCGGCTCAACTACTCCGCCGCGGTCAACGTGGCGCGGGACTACTACAACTCGAACGACGCCGACAACTTCTACTTCACCATCTGGGGCGGCGAGGACATCCACGTCGGCCTCTACGAGACGCCGGACGAGCCGATCGCCCCGGCCAGCGTCCGTACCGTGGAGCGGATGGCGGGCAAGCTGTCGCTGACCGAGCACAAGCACGTGCTGGACCTCGGGGCCGGCTACGGTGGTGCGGCCAGGTACCTCGCACGGACCTACGGCTGCCGGGTCACCTGCCTCAACCTGAGCGAGGTGGAGAACGACCGCAACCGCCGGTACAACGAGGAACAGGGTCTGGACCACCTCATCGACGTCGTCGACGGCTCCTTCGAGGACCTGCCCTTCGAGGACAACCACTTCGACGTCATCTGGTCGCAGGACGCCATGCTGCACAGCGGTGACCGCCTGCGGGTGCTGCAGGAGGCCACCCGCGTGCTCAAGGCGGGCGGCGAGTTCGTGTTCACCGACCCGATGGCGTCGGACACCTGCGAGAAGGCAGCGCTGCGGCCGATCCTGGACCGGCTGCACCTGGACACGATGGGCTCGCCCGCGTTCTACCAGCGTGAGCTGAGCAGGCTCGGCCTGCGCGACATCACGTTCGAGGACCACACGCCGCAGCTGGCGACGCACTACGGCCGGGTGCTGCAGGAGACCCAGCGGCGCGAGGCCGACATCGCCGAGAAGGTGAGCCAGGAGTACCTCACCCGGATGAAGAAGGGCCTGCAGCACTGGGTCGACGGCGGCCACGCGGGGAACCTCGCGTGGGGCATCTTCCACGCGCGTTCCTGATGGCGTCCGGCACACCGGCCGCGCACACCGAAACCGACATCACCGAGGAGAGAAGGCGGAACTGTGACTGCAAACCGTAGGCTGTTCACCAGCGAGTCCGTGACCGAGGGCCACCCGGACAAGATGTGTGACGCGATCAGCGACACGATCCTGGACGCGATGCTCGCGGCCGACCCGCGCAGCCGGGTCGCGGTGGAGTCGCTGATCACCACCGGCCAGGTGCACATCGCGGGTGAGGTCACCACCGAGGCCTACGTCGACGTGCCCGCGCTGGTGCGGGACAAGGTGCTGGAGATCGGCTACGACTCCTCGGCCAAGGGCTTCGACGGCAACTCCTGCGGCGTCAACGTGGCGATCGACGCGCAGTCGCCGGACATCGCGCAGGGCGTGGACACCGCGTACGAGTCGCGGCTGGAGAACGCCCTGGACGACCTGGACAAGCAGGGCGCGGGCGACCAGGGCCTGATGTTCGGCTACGCCTGCACGGACACGCCGGAGCTGATGCCGCTGCCGATCGCGCTGGCGCACCGGCTCTCGCGGCGGCTGACCGAGGTGCGCAAGAACGGCACCGTGCCGTACCTGCGTGCCGACGGCAAGACCCAGGTCACCATCGAGTACGCGGGCGACCAGCCGGTTCGCCTCGACACCGTGGTGATCTCCAGCCAGCACGCCGAGGGCGTCGACCTCGACGCCGAGCTCGCGGTCGATCTCAAGGGGAAGGTGATCGCCCCGGAGATCGAGAAGCTGGGCCTCGAGGCCGAGGACCCGCGGATCCTGATCAACCCGACCGGCCGCTTCGTGGTCGGCGGCCCGATGGGTGACGCGGGCCTGACCGGCCGCAAGATCATCGTCGACACCTACGGCGGCATGGCGCGGCACGGTGGTGGCGCGTTCTCCGGCAAGGACCCGTCGAAGGTGGACCGTTCGGCCGCGTACGCGATGCGCTGGGTGGCGAAGAACGTGGTGGCGGCCGGCCTGGCCGACCGGGCCGAGATCCAGGTCGCCTACGCGATCGGCAAGGCGGCGCCGGTGGGCCTGTTCGTCGAGACCTTCGGCACTGAGAAGGTCTCCCCGGACCGGATCCAGGCCGCGATCGACGAGGTGTTCGACCTGCGCCCGGCCGCGATCATCCGCGACCTCGACCTGCTGCGGCCGATCTACGGGCCGACCGCGGCGTACGGCCACTTCGGCAGGCCGGACCTCGACCTGCCCTGGGAGCGCACCGACCGGGCCGCGGCGCTGAAGGACGCGGCGAAGGCCTGACCCGCCGTCGTGGGCAGGGGGCCGGGGTTCGCCCGGTGGAGAGCCCGGTTCCCTGCCCACGACGCCCGGCCGACCCCTACGACACGAGGAGTGTGCCCGAATGCGCATCGCGGTGACCGGCTCGATCGCCACCGACCACCTGATGGTCTTCCCCGGCAAGTTCGCCGACCAGTTCGTGGCCGACCAGCTGGAGAAGGTGTCCCTGTCCTTCCTGGTCGACCAGCTCGACATCCGCAGGGGAGGTGTCGCCGCGAACATCTCCTTCGGCCTGGGCTGCCTCGGTATGACGCCGATCCTGGTCGGCGCGGTCGGCACCGACTTCGACGACTACCGCGCCTGGCTGGAGCGCCACGGCGTCGACACGAAGTCCGTGCACGTGTCGCAGGACAAGCACACGTCGCGGTTCCTGTGCACCACCGACGAGACGCAGGCCCAGATCGCGTCGTTCTACGCGGGCGCGATGGAGGAGGCCCGCAACATCGAGCTGCAGGCCGTGGCCGACCGGGTCGGCGGACTCGACCTCGTCGTGGTGGCGCCCAACGACCCCGTCGCCATGGTGCGGCACACCGAGGAGTGCCGCGACCGCGGCTTCCCGTTCGCCGCCGACCCGTCGCAGCAGCTGGCCCGGATGGAGGGGCCGGACGTGCGCAAGCTGATCGACGGGGCGAAGTACCTGTTCACCAACGAGTACGAGACCTCGCTGCTGCTGCGGGTCACCGGCTGGACGGCGGACGAGGTCCGCTCCAAGGTCGACCACTGGATCATGACCCACGGGCCGGACGGCGTGCGGATCGAGGCCGAGGGCGAGGAGCCGGTCTCCGTCCCGGCGCTGCCCGTGCAGAACGAGGCCGACCCGACCGGCGTCGGCGACGCCTTCCGCGCCGGGTTCCTCTGGGGCGTGCACGCGAAGCTGAGCAAGGAGCGCGCGGCGCAGGTCGGCTGCACGCTGGCGACGATCGTCCTGGAGACGGTCGGTACCCAGGAGTACACGCTCGACCGCGCGGAGTTCTCCGAGCGCATCGCGAAGACCTACGGTAACGACGCCGCGGCCGAGATCGAATCCAAGTTGCGCGTGTGAGCGCGGCCGGGGAGGTAGGTAGATCCGTGGACAGCTCGTTCCTCACCGAACTCGAACGCCGGGTTCTCGTGGCCGACGGCGGGATGGGCACCGCGCTGCAGGCCCACGACCTCACGCTGGACGACTTCGCCCAGCTCGAGGGCTGCAACGAGATCCTCAACGACACCCGCCCCGACGTGGTGAGCTCGGTGTACCGGGGTTTCCTCGAGGCGGGCTCCGACGCGATCGAGACCAACACGTTCGGGACCAACCTCGCCAACCTCGGCGAGTACGGGATCGCCGACCGCATCCGGGAGCTGGCGGAGAAGGGCGCCGCACTGGCCCGGCAGTGCGCGGACGAATACTCCACTTCGGACAAGCCACGGTTCGTGCTCGGCTCGGTCGGGCCCGGCACCAAGCTGCCGACGCTCGGCCACGCGCCGTACGCGGAGCTGCGGGATGCCTACGTCGAGAACGTGCTCGGCCTGCTCGACGGCGGCATCGACGCGGTGCTGGTCGAGACCTCGCAGGACCTGCTGCAGACCAAGGCCGCGATCGTCGCCGCCAAGCGGGCGATGGAGCAGGCCGGGCGGCGGGTGCCGATCATCGCGCAGGTGACCGTCGAGCAGACCGGCACGATGCTGGTGGGCTCGGAGATCGGCGCGGCACTGACGGCGCTGGAGCCGCTCGGCATCGACATGATCGGCATGAACTGCGCGACCGGTCCCGCGGAGATGAGCGAGCACCTGCGGGTGCTCGCCCAGCACGCGCGGGTGCCGATCTCGGTCATGCCGAACGCGGGCCTGCCCGAGCTGGGCCCGAACGGGGCGGTCTACCCGCTGCGGCCGGACGAGCTGGCCGAGGCGCTCACCGGGTTCGTCACCGACTTCGGCGCGCGCCTCGTCGGCGGCTGCTGCGGCACGACGGGCGAGCACGTCCGCGCGGTGTGCGAGGCGGTCTCCGAACTGGAGCCGAGGCCACGTACGCCGGAGATCGTGCCCTCGGTGTCGTCGGTGTACCAGGCCGTGCCGTTCGAGCAGGACGCCTCGATCCTCAACGTCGGCGAGCGCACCAACGCCAACGGCTCGAAGGCGTTCCGGGAGGCGATGCTCGAGGGCCGCTACGAGGACTGCGTGGAGATCGCCAAGGCGCAGACCCGTGAGGGTGCGCACATGCTCGACCTGTGCGTGGACTACGTGGGCCGCGACGGCACGCACGACATGCGGGAACTGGCCTCCCGGCTGGCGACCGCCTCCACGTTGCCGATCATGGTGGACTCCACCGAACCCGAGGTGATCGAGGCCGGGCTGGAGCACCTCGGCGGCCGGTGCGCGATCAACTCGGTGAACTACGAGGACGGCACCGAGCCCGGCGGGCGGTACGACCGGGTCATGCGCATGGCCGTGGAGCACGGTGCGACCGTGGTGGTCACGTGCATCGACGAGGAGGGCCAGGCGCGCACGGCGGACTGGAAGCTCCGCGTCGCCGAGCGGGCCATCGAGGACCTCACCACCAACTGGGGTCTCGAGAAGTCGGCGATCATCATCGACTGCCTCGTCTTCCCGATCACGACGGGGCAGGAGGAGGTCCGCAAGGACGCCATCGAGACGATCAACGCGATCCGGGAGCTGAAGCGCAGGCACCCGGACGTGCAGACCACCCTCGGTCTGTCCAATGTGTCCTTCGGGCTCAACCCGGCGGCGCGGCAGGTGCTCAACTCGGTGTTCCTGCACGAGTGCCGGGAGGCCGGGCTCGACTCCGCGATCGTCAACTCGTCGAAGATCCTGCCGATGAACAAGATCGACGACGAGGCGCGGGAGGTCGCGCTCGACCTGGTCTACGACCGGCGCAGGGCGGAGTCCGACGACGAGGAGGGCTACGACCCGCTGCAGAAGCTGATGTCGCTGTTCGAGGGCAAGACCGCGTCCTCGAGCCGGGCGTCGCGGGCCGAGGAGCTGGCGAAGCTGCCGCTGTTCGAGCGGCTGGAGAAGCGCATCGTGGAGGGTGAGGTCAACGGGCTCGAAGCCGACCTCGAGGACGCGATGCGGGAGAAGGACCCGCTGGCGATCATCAACGAGAACCTGCTCGCCGGGATGAAGGTCGTCGGCGACCTGTTCGGCTCCGGTCAGATGCAGCTGCCGTTCGTGCTGCAGTCGGCCGAGGTGATGAAGACAGCGGTGGCCTACCTCGAACCGCACATGGAGAAGCAGGAGGACGGCGGCAAGGGCAGGCTGCTGCTGGCCACCGTCAAGGGTGACGTCCACGACATCGGCAAGAACCTCGTCGACATCATCGTGTCCAACAACGGCTACGAGGTGGTGAACATCGGCATCAAACAGCCGATCAACGCCATCCTGGAGGCCGCCGAGGAACACAAGGTCGACGCCATCGGCATGTCCGGCCTGCTGGTGAAGTCCACCGTCATCATGAAGGAGAACCTGCAGGAGATGAACTCCCGCGGGGTGGCGGAGAAGTACCCGGTGCTGCTCGGCGGCGCCGCCCTCACCCGGACGTTCGTCGAGAACGATCTCGACGAGGTGTACGAGGGCGACGTCCGCTACGCCAAGGACGCCTTCGAGGGCCTGCACCTGATGGACCGCCTGATGGCGATCAAGCGGGGCGACGCCCCTGAGGAGGACGAGGCGGAGCGGGCCAAGAAGGCCGAGCGCAAGGCCCGCCGGGAACGGTCGCTGCGCATCGCCGAGAAGCGCAAGGCCGAGCAGGGCGACGAGCCCTCACTCGACGACACCACCAGGTCCGATGTGGACCCCAACGTCCCGGTGCCCACGCCGTCGTTCTGGGGCTCGAAGGTGGTCAAGGGCGTCGCCGTCGCCGACTACCTCTCGCTGCTCGACGAGCGGGCGACGTTCTTCGGGCAGTGGGGCCTGCGCGGCGCCAAGCGCGGCGAGGGTCCGTCGTACGAGGAGCTGGTGGAGACCGAGGGCAGGCCACGCCTGCGCGCGTGGGTCGACGAGCTGTCCACGGCCGGCATCCTGCAGCACGCCGCGCTGGTGTACGGCTACTTCCCCTGCTACTCGGACGGCAATGACCTGGTCGTCCTCGACAAGGACGAGCCGGACGCGCCCGAGCGGCTGCGGTTCAGCTTCCCCCGCCAGCGGCGGGACCGGCGGCTGTGCCTCGCCGACTTCTACCGGTCGAGGGAGAAGGCCGAGGAGACCGGCCAGGTCGACGTGCTGCCGCTGCAGCTGGTCACGATGGGGCAGCCGATCGCCGACTTCGCGAACGAGCTGTTCGCGAAGGACGCCTACCGGGACTACCTGGAGGTGCACGGCCTCGGCGTGCAGCTGACCGAGGCGCTGGCCGAGTACTGGCACCGGCGCATCCGGGAGGAGCTGCGGTTCTCCTCGGGCGCGGCGGTGGCCGAGGAGGACCCCGAGGACGTGCAGCAGTTCTTCAAGCTCGGCTACCGCGGCGCGCGGTTCTCGCTGGGCTACGGCGCCTGCCCGGACCTGGAGGACCGGGCCAAGATCGTCGAGCTGCTCGAGGCCGAGCGGATCGGCGTGGAGCTCTCCGAGGAGTTCCAGCTGCACCCGGAACAGTCGACCGACGCGATTGTCGCCCACCACCCCGAAGCGAAGTACTTCAACACCTGACCGAAGCGCGTCGCGGGGCACAACCCCACAACACGAAAGGAAACCATGAGCGCGAAGTTGCAGAAGGTGAACGGTCTCGAGTTCGCCGTGGCCGACCTGAAGCTGGCCGAGGCCGGCCGGCACCAGATCCGGCTGGCTGAGCACGAGATGCCGGGCCTGATGGCGACTCGCAGGGAGTACGCGGAGTCGAAGCCGCTGAAGGGCGCACGGATCGCGGGCTCGCTGCACATGACCGTGCAGACGGCGGTGCTCATCGAGACCCTGCGGGAGCTCGGTGCCGAGGTCCGCTGGGTGTCCTGCAACATCTTCTCCACGCAGGACGAGGCCGCGGCGGCGGTGGTGGTCGGCCCGAACGGCACGCCGGAGAAGCCCGAGGGCGTCCCGGTGTTCGCCTGGAAGGGCGAGACGCTGGAGGACTACTGGTGGTGCACCGACCAGCTGTTCCAGTTCGGTGAGTCGGGCCCGAACATGATCCTGGACGACGGCGGCGACGCCACCCTGCTGGTGCACAAGGGTGTCGAGTTCGAGACGGCGGGCGCGGTGCCGGAGGCCAGCGAGGACGACCCGGAGGAGTACAAGGTCGTCCTGGCCACCCTGCGCAAGAGCCTGGCCGCCGACGGCAAGCGGTTCACCAGGATCGCCGAGGACATCAAGGGCGTCACCGAGGAGACCACCACCGGCGTCCACCGGCTCTACGAGTTCGCGAAGACCGGCGAGCTGCTGTTCCCGGCGATCAACGTGAACGACTCGGTCACGAAGTCCAAGTTCGACAACAAGTACGGCTGCCGGCACTCCCTTGTGGACGGCATCAACCGCGCGACCGACACGCTGATCGGCGGCAAGATCGCCGTGATCTGCGGATTCGGCGACGTGGGCAAGGGCTCGGCCGAGTCGCTGCGGGGTCAGGGTGCCAGGGTGATCGTCACCGAGATCGACCCGATCTGCGCGCTGCAGGCCGCGATGGAGGGCTACGAGGTCACCACGCTCGAGGACGTGGTCGACAAGGCCGACATCTTCATCACCACGACCGGCAACTTCAACATCATCACCGCCGAGCACATGGCGCGGATGAAGCACCAGGCGATCGTGGGCAACATCGGCCACTTCGACAACGAGATCGACATGGCGGGCTTGGAGCGGACCCCGGGCGTCAAGAAGGTCGAGATCAAGCCGCAGGTGCACGAGTACACCTTCCCGGACGGCCACTCGATCATCGTGCTGAGCGAGGGCAGGCTGCTCAACCTGGGCAACGCCACCGGCCACCCGAGCTTCGTGATGAGCAACAGCTTCACCAACCAGGTGATCGCCCAGATCGAGCTGTTCACGAAGACCGGTGAGTATGACAAGCAGGTCTACGTGCTGCCCAAGCACCTCGACGAGAAGGTGGCGCGGCTGCACCTCGACGCGCTCGGCGTCAAGCTCACCAAGCTCACCAAGGAGCAGGCCGAGTACATCGGCGTGGACGTGGAGGGCCCGTACAAGCCCGACCACTACCGCTACTGAGTCCTCGTCGCGCCGGTGCCCCGCGCCCTGCGCGGATGCGGGGCACCGGCCCAGCCGGTCGGTGACCGCGGAGACAGCGAGAAGGAGCCATGAACACCATCGCACTCGAGCTCGTTCCACCGGACCTCGACGGCGGCCGGGAGAAGGCCGTCGACATCAGCCGCAAGGTGGTCGAGCACAGCAAGGCCAGCGGTATGACCGACCAGATCAAGCACCTGCTGATCCCCGGCATGATCGCCGAGGACGAGGACCGGCCGGTCGAGATGAAGCCGAAGATGGACACGCTCGACTTCTGGCGGGTCGTGCGGCCGGAGATCGGCGACGTGCGCGGCCTGTGCACGCAGGTCACGGCGTTCCACGACAAGGAGCAGCTGACCGGGCGACTGCGGTCACTCCGTGAGTCCGGAATGGACGGTGTCGCGTTCGTCGGCGTGCCGCGCACGATGAGCGACGGCGAGGGGCCCGGCATGGCGCCCACCGACGCGCTCGCCGAGTTCGGCGACATCGTGGAGAACCGCGGCGTGATCCTGATCCCGACCCGGGAGGGGGAGCAGGGGCGGTTCGGGTTCAAATGCGACCGCGGCGCCACGTTCGCCATGACCCAGCTGCTGTTCTCCGACGCGATCGTCGAGTTCCTGCGGGGCTTCGCCGCGCACAGCTCGCACCGGCCGGAGATCCTGCTCTCGTTCGGGTTCGTGCCCAGCGCGGAGAGCCGGGTCCGGCTCATCGACTGGCTGATCCAGGACCACGGCAACGACGTGGTGAAGCAGGAGCAGGAGTTCGTCGCCAAGCTCGCCGAGCTGCCGTTCGAGCAGCGCAAGCGCGAGCTGGTGGAGCTGTACCGGCGCGTGATCGACGGTGTCGGCGAGCTGGGCTTCCCGCTGAGCATCCACCTGGAGGCCCCGTACGGCCCGGTGAAGCCCGCCTTCGAGACCTTCGCCGCCATGCTCGACCACTGGTCCCCGCTGACCGCGGCGTGACGATTCGGACGCAGTGAAGGCCACCATCACCGCGTCCAACGCACTGATGGTGGCCTTCACTGCTCGTACGCGGGCGCACCCAGACCGGTGGCGGCCGGTCAACGGCGATCGGCCGCCACCCTCCCCTCGGGTGCGCCCGGCCCGGGCTCCTGGCGGCCGGCGCGGTACTCCCGCGGGCTGATGCCACGGACCCGCTTGAAGGCCGAGCTGAACGCGAACGGGGTGCCGTAGCCGACCTTCCTGGCCACCGCGGCGACGGTGGCGTCGGGCCCGCGGAGCAGGTCGGCCGCCAGCGTCATCCGCCAGCGCGTCAGGTACGCCATGGGCGCCTCGCCGACCAGTTCGGTGAACCTCCGCGCGAACGCCGCGCGGGACGCCCCCGCGCGGCCGGCGAGCGTGGTCACCGTCCACGGCGCCGCGGGCTCGGCGTGCATCAGCCGCAGCGCGCGGCCGACCACCGGGTCGCCGTACGCGCGATACCACGCGGGCGCTCCCGCGTCCGGCCGGTCGAACCACGCCCGCAGCGTGGACACCAGCAGCAGATCGAGCAGCCGGTCGAGGACCACCTCCTGGCCGGGGCGGTCCCGGCGCAGCTCGTCGCCGAGCAGGCTGAGCAGCGTCGCGCCCGCCGCGCCGCCCCGGACCACCGCGACCCGCGGCAGTGCCCGCAGCAGGTGCCCGCCGACCTCGCCCGGCAGGGGATAGGTGCCGACGAGCAGCACCGTCGGGCTGTCCGGATCGTCGCCCCACGTCCGCACCCCCAGGTCGAGCGACTCGCACAGCTCCTCGCCCGCGACCGTGGTGGTGCGCTGGCCCGGGTGCACGACCACCCGCGGCGGGCTGCCCGGCTCGTCGGCGACCGAGTACGGTTCCGGCCCGCGGACCACGCCGACGTCGCCCGGCCGGAGCCGGACCGGTGCGGGACCGTCGGGCAGGACCCACGCGTCGCCGCGCACCATCGACAGCAGGGTCAGCGGCGCGCCGTCGACCACGCGGATGTGCCACGGCGGGCTCAGCACGGACCGCAGCAGGAAGGCGCCGCGCGCCCTGGGACCGTCCAGCAGCCCCGCGAACGCGTCCATGCGGTCACTCTAGAGCTGTGCCCGGTGCCCCGGTGAGCACCGGCGTCGAGCGGCGGGCGCCCGGTGAGACGGACACGTATGCGGCCGAGCCGATCGGCGATGGTGCCCGGCCACCCCGGCCGGTTGACTGGGGTCGCCCACCGGACCGGGAGGACCGACCATGCTCGACGGAGTCCGCTTCGCCCTCACCCTCGCCGCCACGCTCGGCTCGGGGCTCGTCGCCGGGGTGCTGTTCGCGTTCTCCAGCTTCGTCCTGCGCGCGTTCCGGCTGCTGCCCGCCGCGCAGGGGATCGCCGCGATGCAGTCGGTCAACCGCACGGTCCGTACGCCGTCGTTCCTGCTGGTGTTCACCGGCACCGCCGTGCTGGGCGCCGCGCTCGCCGGCTGGGCCGCCGTGACCGGCGCCGGTCACGGCGGCGGCTGGCTTCTCGCCGGCGGCGTCCTCTACGTCGCGGGCACGTTCGTGCTCACCGGCGCGGTGCACATCCCGCGGAACAACGCACTCGACACCGTCGACCCGCACACCCCGGAGGGCGCGGCGGCGTGGGCCCGCTTCGTGCCCGCGTGGACCGCGTGGAACCACGTGCGGACACTGGCCGCGCTGGGTGCCTGCGCCGCCTTCGCCCTCGCCCTCGCCGCCTGACCGGGCCTGGCACGCCCGGCGCCGGATGTCCTGAGTGGCTCGTTGCCGACGAGAAACGTCAGTAACGAGCCACTCAGGACAGTGGGCGGTCGGTGGTGCGGGCGGCGGGGTCTTGCGCGGGCTCGGTGGTGCGCTGGGCCGGGATGTCCGGGCTCTCCGGCAGCGATCGCCCGGCGAGGCGGGCGATCCTGATCCGGATCCCGCCGCGGAACGCCGCGCGCAGCGGGGCGAGCACGCCGGTGCACGGCAGCGGCCACGGAATGTCGGCCGGGCCGAGCGGGCGCGCGAGCCCCGCGCCGCTCATCGTCCAGCCCGCGTCGTCGTCGGTGAGCTCGATCGTCACCGGCCGCCCCCGGGCCGCCCGCGCCAGCGTGCGGTCCCGGCCCGTGGGCACGAGCACGTCCCCGTCCGGCAGCACCACGCAGGCCACCGGAACGGGGTCGTCGTCCTCGACCCGGAGCACGGCCCCGCGGCTGCGTTCCGGCGTGCCGGCGAGGCCGGCGCAGATCCGATGCGTGAGGGTGTCCACCCGCTCTCCTTCCTGCCGGGCCGGGCGGAGCGGCTCGCGGGCGGAGCTCACCCGTGTCAGCGGCCGGGCCGCCGCCCGGACGCCTGCTCGCGTTCGGGGGTCGAGATGATGGCGATGACCTTTCCTCTGCCTCGTGGTGCGGTTGGGCGCGGGAACGCTGAACCGCGCTCGTCATTCCTTGGTACGCCGGGCGAAACGTCGAGTCCAGACCTGGCACCCGCGAGGCGGAATGCGCGCGGCCCCGTGCGGGTTGCTCTCCCCGTACGGGCAAGCGAGGGAGGAACCGTGGTGAGGGAAACGCCGGGGCGGGACGGACGGCGCTCGCCGGTGCTGCGGACCGGGTGCGGCAGGGAGGTGTCGGTGACGCGGCTGCGCGTCGACGGGGGTCAGGCTCCGATCGAGCGGGTCTCGCTGAGCATCTCGTGCCAGGACCACGACGGGGAGCGGTTGTGGACGAGCCTGACCCCGGACGAGGCCCGCAGGCTCGCTCGCTGGCTGTTCGACCAGGCGGGCCCCGCCGCGCGGTAACGCGGGTCACCCACGGATCCCGCCGCACCGCCGGGTTTACGTCCCCTGTCGGTGGAAAGCCTCGGACTGACCCTCCGTCACTACGTGAGAGTAAGGGGGTATGTCCGAATGGCGACGCGCACGGGTTCGATCGACCAGCACCCGGACATCGTCGCGCTGCGCGACCGCTACGAGCAGGCCGCCGAGACGCCGCAGGCGCAACTGCTGGACGGCCTGACCTTCCTGGGTGGTCTGTACGTCGCGATCTCCCCGTGGGTCGTCGGCTTCAGCTCCGCTGGCGCACTGGCCGTGAGCAACCTGGTGACCGGTATCGCACTGGCCGTGCTGGCGATGGGCTACGCGGGCGCCCACGGGCGGATGCACCGCCTGGCCTGGGTCGCCCCGCTGATCGGGGTGTGGACGATCATCACACCCTGGGTGATCCTGCAGGGCGCCGCGACCACCGGCATGGTGATCAGCAATGTCATCACCGGCGGTGTCGTGACGTTGCTGGGTCTCGGTGTCGCCGCGATCGGCATGACCGGCCGTTCGCGGCGGTCCCGCTGACCGGTGCGGGCGACGTGAACCCACCATCGGACACCGCGGTATCGCGGCCCGGGAGTTCCCGGGCCGCGATCTTCGTGTGGGGGCCGGGCGCCCGTGCCTAGCCCGCGACGGCGCCTGGCCGCGCTGCTGCTGCTCGCCTCGGTCCCGGTACTGGCCGAGGCCGCGATCCTGCGCGGTGCCGGCTTCACCACCGCGCTGCCGCTCGCTCCGCAGGCGAGCGCCCCGCCCCCGTTCGGCGCCTTCCACGACCTGCGCTGGCTGCTCGTCTACCACGACTCGTGGCTGATGTTCGCCGGCGAACTCCTCGCCGCGGTGGCCGTGCGCACCGTCCTCGGAGCGGCGCTGGTCCGGGCGGCCTGGCCCGCCGGGACGCCCCCGCCCGGCCCGCGGCGGCTGCTGCTGGCCAACCTCGGTTTCACCGTCGTCGCGCTGGTCGTGCTGTCCCCGTGGGCCGCCATCGCGGGCGCGGCCTCCGGCATCTCGCTGTCCTGGTTCCTGTTCGGCGAGCTGGTGCCGCTGGGTTTCCTCAGCCTGTTCCTGCAACGCGGCGGGATCACCGGGAACTGGTGGCGCGGGCTGCCCTCGCCCGCACTCGCCGGGTGGTCGCTGGCGATGGTGCTGGTGTTCTCGGCGGAGGCGTTCGTGGTCGGGTTCACCCCCGGCTGGTGGGTCGTCCCGGTGGCCGGGGCACTGGGCGCGCTGAACGGGGCTGCTGTGGCGGCGGCTCGTCGCCGCCGCGGTGCGGGCCGGGCCCGCCCTGCCGCGGCTGCCCGCCGCACCCGTCGCCGTGGCGGTCTCGGCGGTGGCGCTGCTGGTGCTGGCGCACCTCTCGCTGGTCGGCGGGGCACCGGCGCGGCCCGCCGAGGAGCGCACGCCCGCGCTGGTCGTCGACGGTCCGGATCCGCGCGCCGCCGTGCTGTTCATCGCCGGGTACGACTCGTGGTACTCCGGCAAGCCGGTGCACGACCGGATCGGCATCACGCGCTACTCCTACGCGGGCCTCGGCCAGGACGGGCGGCCGCTGCCGTACCACCCGATCGACACGCACGCCTCCCTCGACGCCAGCGCCGCGAACCTCCGCGCCCAGATCGACGTGCTGCACCGGCGCACCGGCAAGCCCGTCGCGGTGATGGCCCGCAGCGAGGGCACCCTCGTCGTGCGGACGTTCCTCGCCAGGTACCGGCACCCGCACCTGGAGTCGGTGGTGCTGCTCAGCCCGCTCGTCCGGCCGGGGCGGGTCTACTTTCCGCCGCAGGACGCGAGGGCGGGCTGGGGGCTGGCGCTCGGCTGGGAGCTGCGCGGCATGCTGTCGCTGGTCCGCTGGACGAGCGGCGCGAAGGCCGACGCCGACTCCCCGCTCGTGCGGTCGGTGCTCAACGACGCGCCGCTGTACCGGAACCGGATGCTCTGCCCGGAACCGGGGGTGCGGATGATCGCCTTCGTCCCGTTGGTCACCGCCGCGGTGGTGTCGCCCGCCGACTACCCGGCGGTGCCCAGCGTGCAGTTGCCCGGCCTGCACGCGTCGATGCTCGGGCGGATGGACATCCAGCGTGCCGTCGCCGACTTCCTCGCGGGCAGGCGGGTCGACGGCAACCCGAGCACGTACTACCCGGCGATCCAGATGGCCGCCGCCGCGTGGCAGGCTCCCGCCCTCCCGCTGAAGCTCAACGCGGTGTGGGAGCGGGACACGCCGGACGCCGCGTTCGGCGATGACGGTTGCTTACCGCGACCGAGATGAGCATCGCCGTCATCTGATCGGACGCTCGGTTACGCCATCCGGGTGTCCTGAGTCACAGGTGGCGCGGCAGCGCCCCAGCACCGTCCCGAATGTCGGTACCGTCCTGGTCGTGGGGCATCTCCGTTCGCGCATCATGTCCATCGTCACGCGCCTGTATCTCGCGCGTGCCCGGAAGAAGGGCTTCGACCTGTCGAAGATGGCCTTCTTCCCGGACTCGGCACTGTTGCCGCTCCGGCGCGACGGCCTGGACCCGGTTCCGGAGCTCGGGCGGACCCGGGAGCGGGAGCCGATCAGCAAGCTGCCCGTCCCGTTCGGGATGAACGTGTGGTTGGTGACCGGGCACGCCGAGGCGAAGGCCGTGCTGAGCAACGCCAAGGACTTCAGCAACGACTTCACCAACCTCGTCGGCACGGCAGGGGCCGACGACGAGCAGAACCCCGGCGGCCTCGGCTTCGCCGACCCGCCCGTGCACACGCGCCTGCGCAAGCTGCTGACGCCGGAGTTCACGATGCGCAGGCTCGGCAGGCTCAAGCCGGGCATCGACGCGATCGTGCGGGAGCAGCTCGACGCGATGGACAAGGCCGACGGTCCGGTCGACCTCGTGGAGCACTTCGCCCTGCCGATCCCGTCGCTGGTCATCTGCGAGCTGCTCGGCGTGCCCTACGAGGACCGCGAGGAGTTCCAGCACCTCAGCGTCGCGCGGTTCGACCTGTTCGGCGGTGCGGGCGCCTCCCTCGGCGCGATCTCCGAGTCGCTGAGCTACCTGCAGGGCGTCGTCCGCAGGCAGCGCGAGGAGCCGGGCGACGGGCTGCTCGGCATGATCATCAAGGAGCACGGCGACGAGGTGGACGACCGGGAGCTCGCCGGACTGGCCGACGGCGTGCTCACCGGCGGGTTCGAGACCACGGCGAGCATGCTCGCGCTCGGGGCGCTGATGCTGCTGCGCGACCCCGAGGCGTTCGCGCGGGTGCGGGACGACGACGAGGCGGTGTCCGGGATCGTCGAGGAGCTGCTGCGGTACCTCACGGTGGTGCAGGTGGCGTTCCCCCGGTTCGCGCGGACGGACGTCGAGGTCGCCGGCACGCGGATCGCGGCGGGTGACGTCGTGATCGTCTCGCTCAGCGGCGCCGACCGCGACCCCGCTCTCGGGTCCGGGATCGAGCGGTTCGACTCCGTCCGGGAGCCGACGCCCCACCTCGCGTTCGGCTACGGCGTCCACCGCTGCATCGGTGCCGAGCTGGCCCGCATGGAGCTGCGGGCGGCGTATCCCGCGCTGGTCCGCCGGTTCCCCGGGATGCGGTTGCACGTCCCGCCGGAGGAGCTGGAGTTCCGCAAGTCGTCGATCGTGTACGGCGTCGAGTCGCTGCCCGTCGTCCTGCGCTGACCAGCCGTCCGCGCTCGTGAGTGTTTTCCGTGGTTAGAACGACGTTCCGCACTCACGAGGGTGACCAGCCGCTCAGACCACCATCGCGGCGGCCAGCCCGAGGAACGCCGTGCCCGCCACGCCCTCGATCAGGCGCCGGGTGCGCGGTCCGGTCATCAGCCTGCGGCCGCGTCCGGTCACCTGGATCACCAGGGCCCACCACAGGGCGGAGGCCACGACCGTGGTCACCGCGAGCAGGAGCGTCTGCGCGGTCACGGTGGCCGCGGTGGCCCCGGTGGTGACGAACTGGGGGAGCAGGCCGACGAAGAACAGCACCGCCTTCGGGTTGAGCACGTTGCTCGCGAACCCGTCGCGGTACGGGTGGGTGCCCGCCGGTGGCCCGTCCACGGCGATCTCCGCCGCGGCCGCGCCGCCACGCCGCGGCAGGCTCGCCCGCAGCGCGGTGACGCCGAGCCACGCGAGGTAGGCGGCGCCCGCGAGCTGGATGCCGCGCAGCACCGGCGGGTGCGCGGCGACCAGCATCGACAGCCCGGCCGCCGCGGTGATCGTGTGCACGGTGAGGCCGGTGACGATCCCGGCCGCCGTGTACATCCCCGCGCGGATCCCGCCGCGCAGCGAGTGCCGGAGCACGACGAGGAAGTCCGGGCCGGGGGTGCACAGGACGACGAGGAGCACGCCGACGAAGGCCAGCCACCGTTCGACTGTCATGCGCTCACGTTCGCGCTGTGTCCGGACCCTGGCAAACCTGTCCGGATAGCATCCGAGGAATGACCGAAAAGGCGAGTCTGGATCCGGTGGACTGGCACATTCTGAGCGTTCTCCAGGACGATGCGTCGATCACGAACAAGGCGCTGGCCGAACGCGTCGGACTGCCGACGTCGTCGTGTCACGAGCGGGTCCGCAGGCTGCGGGCCACCGGGGTGATCTCCGGGGTGAAGGCCGTCGTGGATCCCGCGGCACTGGGCCGGGGGCTGCAGGCGTTCATCGCCGTGCGGCTGCGCCTGCACCGGCGCGAGCTGGCCGAGGTGTTCGTCGCCGCGGCGCTGGCACTGCCCGAGACGCTGTCCGTCTACAACGTGTCCGGTCCGGAGGACTACTTCCTGCACGTCGCGGTCACGGACAGCGCGCACCTGCAGCGGATCATCGTGGACCATCTGGCCACCCGGCCGGAGGTGGCCCATGCCCAGACGCACCTGATCTTCGACCGGCCGCTCACCGCGACCGTCCGCCCGGTGCCCTCGTGACGGGTTGCGCGCGGTGTTACGGTCAATGAGTGAGTGAGCCACTGATCAACAAGACGGTTCCGCGGTCGAACGTGGTGGACACGGTCGCGGACAGCCTGCGCACGGAGATCCTGTCCGGTGCCTACGCGCCGGGGGACTACCTGCCGCCCGCGCGCGAGCTCGCCGAGCAGTACGGCGTCAACCGCACCTCGCTCAAGCACGCGCTCGTCCGGCTGACCCAGGCCGGTCTGCTGGAGACCCGGCACGGGATCGGCACCCGGGTGCGCGACTTCGAGCGCGAGGGCGGAATCGACCTGCTCCCGATGCTGGCCGTCGCGAACGCGGCAGGCTGGGCGCGGGCGATCTTCGAGGTGCGCACCGAGATCGGCACGCTCATCGCGGTGCGGGCAGCCGCGCACGCCACCCCGGCCCAGCGGGACCGTCTCACCGATCTGGCCGGACGGCTGCGCTCCGCGGGGGACGCCGACACGGCGCAGGTGACCGAGGCCGAATGGCACCGGGAGCTCGCCAGGGCCAGCGGCAACCGCGTGTACCCGCTGCTGATGAACGTCGTCCTCGACACCTACCTGCGGCAGCGGCGGGCCCTGCGCGGGCCGTTCCTCGATCCCGCCGCCGCGGCCGACCGGCTCACCCCGTTGTGCCGGGCGGTGTGCGACGGCGCGGACGCCGCCACGGTCCGGGCGGAGGCGGCCCGCTACCTCGACGAGACCGGCGCGCTGATGCTCGCGGGTGGCACGGCGGCGGAGGCGGAGACGGAGGGAGACCGGACATGACCACCGGAACCGGCTGGCGCACGACGTTCAGCGAGACCATGGCGGGCGACGGGGGCACCCGGCCGTGCGAGCTGCGGCTCGACGTGGACGTGCCGGGCCTGCTCCACCCGCTGGCCGACGTGGAGGCCGGGCTGCGCGGCCGGGTGCGTATCCCCGGCCTCGCCGACGACCCGGCCGCCACCGGCACGCTGCACATCGCCCCCGTAGCGCGCAGGCGCATCCGCTACCGGCTCGGCTTCACCGCGCTGGACGGCCGCAGGCTGCACCTCGACGGCTGGAAGTCAGTCAGCTTCCGGCACCTCCTGCGGTCGATGACGACGCTGCCCGCCACGGTCACCGATGAGTCCGGCGCCGTGGTCACCGAGGTCGTGGTCCGCTTCGACCTCCGCAGGGCGCTCGGGCCGATGCTGCGCAGCGCTCGCCTCACCAGGGCAGGCGACCGCGACGACCTGGCGCCGCGCTGGGACGGCAGCCCCGGCAGGCTGGAGGTCTGGTACACCACCCTCACCGACCCGGCCACCGGCACCGGCTTCTGGGTGCACCACGAGCTCGTCGCGCCCGCCGGGGGCGGCGCGCCGCACCTGCACGGCTGGGCCACCGCGTTCCCGCAGGACGGGCCACCGGTGTTCGCCCGGTTCGGCCCGCACGACTGGACGGAGCCCGCGGCGGGGCACGTGCTCGGCACGCCGGCCGCGACGGTCACCCCGCACCGGCTCACCGGCAGCGCGGGCACGCTGTCCTGGGACCTGGCAGGCGACGGCGAGGCCGGAACACTGTTCACGTTCCCCCGCTGGGCGTGGCGCACGGGCGTGCTGCCCGGAGCGCAGGTGGTGCCCCAGCCCTCGGCGCGCTTCACCGGCGAGATCCGCGTCGGCGACCGCACGCTGCGGGTCGACCGGGCGCCCGGAGCCACCGCGCACATCTACGGCCACGGCAACGCGCGCCGCTGGGCCTGGCTGCACGCCGACCTCGGTGGTGGCGACGTGGCGGAGGTCGTCGCCGCCGTGTCCACCCGCCCCGGCCTGCGCCGCCTGCCACCGCTGCCGTTCGTCCGGCTGCGCGTGGACGGGCGCGACTGGCCCGCGGGCGACCCGTTGCTCGCCGCGCTGCGGCTGCGCGCCGACCTCGCGCTGCCCACCTGGCGCGTGCACGGCCGGATCGGCGACCACCGCCTCACCATCGAGGTCACGCAGCCGCCCGAGCACACGGTCGCGGTCGACTACGCCGATCCCGACGGCAGCCCCGCCGTCTGCCGCAACACCGAACGCGCCGACGCGCTCGTGCTCGTCGAGCGGCGCTCGGGCGGCCGGTGGCGGACGGTGCGGGAGTGGCGGCTCGACGGCACCGCGCACGCCGAGGTCGGCGACCGTGCCTGACGGGGCCGCGCCCCGCAGGGCGCTCACCGGCACGGTCGGCGCCCTGCTCGGTCTCGACGACGTGGCCGACGCCCGCGCCGTCGCCGCGCGGGTCGAGGCGCTGTGCGGCGGGTTCCCGCCGTTCGCGCGGGCGGGGCTGCACGCGGGCGCCGGGCTGTTCGACGCCACCGCGCTGCTGCTCACCGGCAGGCGGCTGGACCGGCTCGACCCGGCGCGCCGGGACGCGTTCTGCCGGGCGATGACCGCGCGGCCCACGGCGGCCGCGCTGGTCGACGCGCTCAAGCTGCCCGCGCTGCTGGCCTCCGGCGGGCAGGAGATGCCGGAGCGACCGGCGCTCGTCCGGCCCGACGCCGAGCTGGACTGCGTTCCGGCGCACGCGTGGCCCGCGCGGGCCACCGCCGACGCCGTGGTGATCGGATCGGGAGCCGGGGGCGCGATGGCCGCCAGGGAGCTCGCCCGCGCGGGACTGCGGGTCATCGTGGTGGAGGAGGGCCGCCGCTTCGGGGTGCGGGACTTCCGTACCGCCCCGCCCGCGGAGCGTTTCGGCGCCCTCTACCGCGACGGCGGCGCCACCGCCGCCGTGGGCGTGCCGCCGGTGCTGCTGCCGCTCGGCCGCGCCGTCGGTGGCAGCACGGTGGTCAACTCGGGCACCTGCTACCGGCCGCCCGAGCGCGTGCTCGGCCACTGGCGCGCCCACGCCGGGGTCGAGCTCGTCGACCGGTTCGCCGAACTGGTGCCGGAGGTCGAGCGGACGCTCCGGGTCGCCGAGCAGCCGACCGACGTGCTGGGCCGCAACGGCCTGCTCGCCCTGCGCGGCGCCGAGCGGCTCGGCTGGCGGGCGAGCCCGCTGCGGCGCAACGCGCCCGGCTGCGGCGGCTGCTGTCAGTGCGCGGTGGGCTGCCCGCGCAACGCCAAGTACGGGGTGCACCTCAACGCCCTGCCGCAGGCGTGCGCGGCCGGTGCGCGGATCGTCTCGGAGCTGCGCGTCGACCGGGTGCTCACCGAGCGCGGGCACGCGGCCGGGATCGCGGCACGCAGGCCCGACGGCTCCCGCGCCGAGATCCTCGCCCCGCTCGTCGTCGTGGCGGCGGGCGCCACCGAGACCCCGCCGCTGCTGCGCCGCTCCGGCCTCGGCCGGCACCCCGAGCTGGGCCGCAATCTCGCGCTGCATCCCGCGCTCAGCGTCGCGGGCCGGTTCGCCGAGCCCGTCGAGTCCTGGCGGGGCGTGCTGCAGAGCGTCGGCATCGAACGCTGGCACGACGACGGCATCCTGCTGGAGGCCACCGCCGCGCCGCCCGGCATGGGCACGTTCGTGCTGCCGGGCACGGGCAGCGCCCTGCGGGCGGAGATCGCGGACTCGGCCCACCTGGCCACGCTCGGCGCGATGATCGCCGACGCGCCGTCCGGCCGCGTGCACGGCCGGGAGCGGGCCGTGCCGAGCTACCGCCTCACCCGCCGCGACGAGGACCGCCTGCGCACGGCGCTGTGCGTGACCGGCGAGGTGCTGTTCGCCGCGGGCGCGCGGGAGGTGCTCACCGGACTCGCCCGCCACCCCCGCGCCGGGAGCCCCGCCGAGCTGCGTGCGATCGCGGCGCGGGTACCCGCACGGCAGCTGCACCTCGCGGCCTTCCACCCCACCGGGACGGCGCGGATGGGCGCCGACGGCCGGACCAGCCCGGTCGACGCCACCGGCGCGCTGCGGGGCGTGCGCGGGGTGTACGTGGCCGACGCCTCGGTGCTGCCCAGCTGCCCCACGGTCAACCCCCAGGTCACCATCATGGCGATGGCACTGGCGATCGCCGGTGCCGCGCTCGACGCCGTGGACTGACAGCGCTGAGGGCGACGCTGACGGCGCCGACGACACGGACGACACTGACGGGGTGACGATGCACGAGGCGCTGCTCGGCGTCGCCGGGGCGAGCCTGCTCGCCTGGCTGTGGCTGGCCGTCGCGCACGGCGGCTTCTGGCGGTCCTGGCGGGAACGCGCCGGGCTGCCGCGGGTGCCGCCGCCCGCGCGGCCGCCTCCGGTGGCCGTGGTGGTCCCCGCTCGCGACGAGGCCGCCGTGCTTCCGGAGACGTTGCCTGCCCTGCTCGGCCAGGACTACCCGGGCGCCGCGCGGGTCGTGCTCGTCGACGACGGGAGCACCGACGGCACCGCGGCGCTGGCCGGGCGGCTCGGCCGGGAGCACGGCGGGCTGCCGCTGACGGTCACCACGCCCGGCCCCGCGCCGGAGGGCTGGACCGGCAAGCTGTGGGCCGTGCGGCACGGGATCGCGGACGCCGAGCGGGGTGGCGCCACGTACGTGCTGCTCAGCGACGCCGACATCGCCCACGGTCCCGGCTCGCTCGCCGCCCTGACCGCGTTCGCCTCCGCGGGCGAGCTCGATCTGGTGTCGCAGCTGGCCCGGCTGCGCACGCGGTCCCGCTGGGAGCGGCTGCTGGTGCCCGCGTTCGGGTACTTCTTCGCCCTGCTGTACCCGTTCCGGCGGGTCAACCGGCCGGGTGCGCGCACCGCGGCCGCCGCGGGCGGCTGCTGCCCTGCTCCGGCTCGACGCCCTGCGCGCGGCAGGCGGGATCGAGGCGATCCGGGGCGCCGTGATCGACGATGTCGCGCTGGCCCGCGCGGTCAAGCGGGCGGGCGGCCGCCTCTGGCTCGGCCCGGCCGACGATGTGCGCAGCGTGCGGCCGTATCCGGGGCTTGCCGGGTTGTGGCGGATGGTGGCCCGCAGCGCCTACGCGCAGCTGCGTTACTCGCCGTGGCTGCTGCTGGCGACCGTCGCCGGACTGGCGCTGGTGTTCCTGGCGCCACCGGTCACCGCGGTGACCGGTGCGGTGACCGGTTCCGTGCCCGCGCTGCTCGCGGGCGGCACGGCGTGGGCGATCATGGCCGGGACGTACGCGCCGGCGCTGCGGTACCACGGGCTCCCGGTGGCCTGCGCCCCGCTGCTGCCCGGTGTCGCCCTGCTGTACCTGCTGATGACGATGGACTCCGCCGTGCGCCACTGGCGAGGGCTCGGCGTGGAATGGAAGGGCCGCAGCTATGCCGCACGCGGACGGGGCTGACGGGCCCGGCAGGCCCGCCGGCACCGGCTCGTGCGCGGGAAACGCGGCGCGAACCACGTTTCCCGCTCACGGGCGGGCGTGCTGGTGGGAGGGCTCGCGCAGGGTCTCCGGGACGGCGGGCAGGCCGGGCGGGAGGTCGTCGAGGAAGTCCCGCGCGTTCGCCAGGCCCCGCTCGACCAGCTCGGCCGACCGGGAGAAGTCGGTCGGCGCGACCGTGAGCGGGCACGGCGGCGGCAGCACGATCAGCGGGAAGCCGTCCGGGATGCGGCGGATGTCCTCGACCAGGCGGCGCTGGATGAGTAGCGACAGCGCGTGCGCCGCGACGGCGAGGGCGCTGCCGGGCGGCTCGCGCAGCGCGCACGGGTAGCCAGTGGGCAGCACGTAGATCCGGGTCGCGCCGTGCGCGAGGGCCTGCGAGATCGGGGTGTTGTTGGTGACGCCGCCGTCCATGAGCGGGTCCCCGCCGATCCGCACCGGCGGGAACACCCCGGGCAGGGCGGCGCTGGCGCGGGCGGCCTCGGCCGCCGGTCCGCTGGACAGCCTCCGCTCGTCGCCGGTCAGCACCTCGGTGGCGATGAGGTGCAGCGGGACCGGCGCCTGCTCGAGGCGGTCGAACTCGACCCAGCGGCGCAGCAGCTTCTTCAGCCCGCGCGGCGACACCAGGTGGTCGCGGAAGCCGAGCAGGCCGAGCAGCGCCGTCAGCGGGCTGAGCGGGAAGACGTCCCGGTGCCGCAGTGACGTCCACACGTCCGCGAGCGTGCGCGCCGTCGGCACGGCCGGCGGGCGGGAGGCGAGGAACGCGGAGTTCAGCGCGCCCACCGACGTGCCGACGATGAGGTCCGGCGCGATGTCCCGCTCGTAGAGGGCGCGCACCATGCCGGCCTGGATCGCGCCGAGGCTGCCGCCCCCGGACAGCACGAAGCCGGTCTTCCCGGCGGTCGCGGGGTTCCCGGTGGACTCGGCCATGCTCCGCAGTGTGCCGGGGCGCCGCGGCGCTGTCACAGCGGAAGGTCACGGCGCGTGTGCTGCACGCTCACCCAGTGGTCGGTGGTGAACTCCTCGATCGCCCACGCGCCGCCGAACCGGCCGACGCCGGACGCCTTCTCCCCACCGAACGCGGTGTTGGGCTCGTCGTTGATCGTGGTGTCGTTGACGTGGGTCATCCCGGCCCGCACGCGCAGCGCGAAGGCGACCCCGCGCTCGACGTCCTCGGTGAACACCGCGCTGGACAGGCCGTACTCGGTGTCGTTGGCCAGCTGCAGCGCGTGGATCTCGTCGTCGGCCCGCACGATCGTCGCGACCGGGCCGAACACCTCCTCGGCCGCGGTCGCCACGTCGTTGCTCCCGGCGAGCACGTGCGGCGGCAGCACCTGCCCGGTCGGGCCGCCCGGCTCGCCGGAGAGCAACAGGTCCGCACCGCCGGACACGGCGCGGTCGATCTTGTCCCGCACGGCGTCGAGCTGGCGGGCGTTGACGACAGGGCCGATGTCGGTGCCCGGGTCCGCGGGGTCCCCGCAGCGCAGCTCCCCGGCCCGCGCGGCGACGCGGTCGGCGAGCTCGTCGTGCACGTCGGCGTGCGCGATGATCCGGTTGGTCGCCATGCACACCTGGCCCTGGTGGAACAGCGACCCGAACAGGGCGGCGTCGACGGCGCGGTCGAGGTCGGCGTCGTCGAGCACCACCAGCGGACCGTTGCCGCCGAGCTCCAGGCTGAGCTTCTTCAGCGCCGCCTTCTCCGCGATGCCCCGGCCGACCGGGGTCGACCCGGTGAACGACACGGCGGCGGCGCGCGGATCGGTGACGAGCGGGTCGCCGACGTCCCCGCCACCGCCGATGACCACGTTGAGCAGTCCCTCCGGCAGCCCGGCCTCCTCGTAGATCTTCGCCAGCAGCAGCCCGCCGGTGACCGGGGTGTCGCTGGCGGGCTTGAGCACCACGGCGTTGCCGACGGCGAGGGCAGGCGCCACCGACCGGTTGGACAGCTGCAGCGGGAAGTTCCACGGGCTGATCACCGCGACGGTGCCCACCGGCTGCCGGTACACCCGGTTCTCCTTGCCGCCGATCAGTGCGGCGGGCAGGATCCGCCCCTCGACCCTGGCGGGGTAGGAGGCGGCCTCCAGCATCACCGCGCGCACGGCGAGCCATTCCCACTCGGCGCGCGGGCGCACCGCTCCGGCCTCGGCGACCAGCCAGTCGATGATCTCCTCGCGGCGGTCCTCCATGATGCGGGCGGCCCGGACGAAGACCTCGGCGCGCTCGGAGGCGGGCCGCCGCGCCCATTCCGGCTGTGCCCACTCGGCGGCCTCGTAGGCGGCGGCCACGTCGGAGGCGTCCGCCTTGCCGATCTCGGTGAGGGTGTCGCCGGTGTACGGGTTGACGTCCCTGGCGGGCTCGCCCGCCGCGCCCGTTCGCCACTGTCCGCCCACGGGCATCCGGTCGAACCCGGTGTACGGCGCTGGTGTGCTCGTGTCCGCGGGCACCTGTTCCTCCTCGCTCGGGCGGGTTCTCGCTGACCTCGTCCGGTTACCCGCCGTACCGCGCGGCTACGCCGCCGGCACCCGGGTGTGCCGTTCCGCCTCCCGGGTCACCAGGTCCGCGGCGTCCTGTTCGAACAGGGCCTGCCCGCGGGCGATCCGGTCCCGCCGGAGCGCGCGGTCGGTGGTGAGCCTTCGCGCGGCGGCGAGCAGCTCGGCCGTGTCGTCGGCGAGGTCGGTGAGCCCGAGTCGCGCGAGGGCCTCCGCGTCGTCCCTGCCGTGCCCGGGAATCGGCCGGAACGTCACCACGGGAACGCCGCGGCACAGGGCCTCCTTGGCGCTGAGCCCGCCCGCGTTCTCCACCACGAGGTCCGCGGCGCCCGTCAGCCGGGGCATGTCCTCGACCCAGCCGAGCACCGCGCCCCGGCCGAGCCTGCGGCGCAGGCGTTGGCGCAGCCGCTCGTTGCGGCCGCACACCACGACGGGGAACCAGCCGGGGTCGTCGGCGAGCGCCGTGACGGCCCGCTCCACCGAGCCGAACCCGAACGAGCCGCCGACGACCAGCGCGATCCGGGCGTCCGCGGGAACGCCCAGCTCGTCGCGCACCGGCGCGGGGTCGCCGCGCGGCGCCGAGAACGCCTCCCGCACCACCGGGCCGCACACCCCGGCGGCCCGGCCGGTGCGGCGTTCCGCGTCGGCCGCGGCCGAGGGGGAGATGCACAGCTCGGCGTCGTTGGCCGGGTGCAGCCACAGGCCGTGCACCGAGAACGTGGTGACGAACGACACCGCCGGGGTCGGCAGCGTGCCCTGCTCGCGGAGCTGCCCGAGACACAGGCTCGCCAGGTGATAGGTCGACACGGTGACGTCGGGCCGGACCTCGCCGACCAGCCTGCGCAGGCCCGGCAGCGCGAGCCGCACGGTGGGCGCGACCCGCCGCCGCGCGCGTTCGTGCAGGAAGTACCGCCGGTAGATCAGGTCGTACAGCCACGGGGCGCGGTTGACCAGCCAGGGGTAGAACCTGCCCAGCCAGTTGCCCGTGCCGGCGGGCATCAGGTCGTTGAGGTCCGCGAGCACGACCTCGTGCCCGCGGTCGGTGAGCCGTCGCGCCAGCTCCCGGCTCACCTGGACGTGGCCGCCGCCCATCGCGGCGGTCAGGATCAGAACTCGATAGCCCATCGGCGCCTCCCGTCCCTCTGCGCACCTCGCACATTCCCCGGGCGCGCCGGGGCAAACCCGGGCCGTTTCTCCCTGGCCGATCCGGGAACCCCACACGCCGGACGGACCTATCGAGCCGGAGGTGCGATGGTCTACGCCCTGAGTGCCGTGGCGGCGCTGATCCTCGGTACCGGCTCGGTCATCCAGCAGCGCGCCGCCGCCGAGGCGCCGCCGGAGCACAACCTCTCCCCGAAGCTGCTCGTCTGGCTCGCCCAGCGGCCGCTGTGGCTCGCGGGAGTGGGCACCTCGCTCGTCGGCAACCTCGTGCTGGCCACGGCGCTCGGCACCGGGAGCGTGACCGTGGTGGAAACGGTGTTCGTGGTGCGGCTGGTGTTCGCGCTGTCGCTCGCCGCGCTGTGGCGCAGGCAGCGGATCCCCGGCCGGGACTGGATCGGCACGGCCGCGGTCTGCCTCGGCATCATCGGGTTCCTGCTCAGCGCCGAGCCGGTGAAGGGTGAGGCGGGCGTGCCGGACGGCCGCTGGGCGCTGGGCGGCGGGATCATCGTCGGTCTCGCGATCGCGCTGGCGGTCGTCGCCAGCAGGCTCGGGCCCGCCCGGAGGGCCGTGCTGCTCGGCGCGGGAGCGGGCGCGCTGTACGGGCTGCAGGCGGCGCTCACGCACACGGCCGTGCGGATCCTCACCGGGTCGGGCGTGCTCGCCCTGCTGGTGACGTGGAACGGCTACGCGGTGGTCGCGGTGGCGCTGCTCGGCATGCTGCTCGTGCAGAGCGCCTACGAGACGGCGCCACTGCCCGCGTCCTACCCGGCGGTGGTGACCACCGAACTGCTGGCGAGCATCGCGGTCGGCATCGCCGTGCTGGGCGGGCAGGTCCGGACGGAGCCGCCGCGGCTGGTGGTCGCCCTCGCCGGGCTCGCGGCCATGATCGTGGGGATCTCCCTGCTGACCACGTCCCGTCTCGTCACCGGCAGGCTCGACGAGCTGGTGCGCAGGCAGGAGGTCGGGCATGCCACGCGCATCGCGGCGCGGTTGACGCGTGAGCTGACCAAGGCGGAACGGGCCCGGCGGCCCGGACCGGCGGCGCGGCGCGTGACGGAGGGCGTCGAGGAACTCGGCAGGCTGTGCGCGGACCTGCGCCGGCACCGGGACGCCGAGCTGGCCAAGCTCCACCGGGTGTCCGAACGGGAGCGCGCGGACCTGCTGCGCCGCGACCGGGAGCTCGCCGAGCAGGAGCGGTGGATCGACGAACAGGCGGCCAGGTTGCGGGTCCGCGCCGACCGGCTGACCGCAGCCCCGGCGGGCCCGGGACGGCCGGAAGGGGACGAAGGGTAGGTCCGTCGATGGGATCGATCACCGACACGATCATCTCCGCCGCCGCGGCGCTGGCCGCGGGCCTGTGCCTGGCCGCCACCGGCCTGCTGCAGCAGCGCGCCGCCAGCGCCCGGCCGCAGCGGGAACAGTTCTCCCCGAGGCTGATCCTGTCGCTGGCCAAGGACAAGCGATGGCTCGCCGGCATCGCCACGGCGGTGGCCTCGTACGGGTTCCAGGCGATCGCGCTGGCGAAGGGACCGCTCGCGCTGGTGCAACCGCTGATCGTCTCGGAGATGCTGTTCGCGGTGCCGATCTCGGTGCGCCTGCGCGACGTGAAGCTGGGTGCCAGGGAGTGGCTGGCCGTCGGGGCCGTGGTGACGGGGCTGGTGGTCGGCATCGTGTCCGCCTACCCGCGCCAGGGGGAGCCGCTGCCGCCGATCGAGCTGTGGGCCTACGCGCTGGGCGGGATCACGGTGCTCGCCACCGGCTCGGTCGTGACCGGGCGGCTGGTGCGGGGGCCCGCGCGGGCGTCGCTGTTCGCCTTCGCGGGCGCGTCGGTGATGGCGCTGCAGTCGTCGATCTTCGCGGCGACGATCGCGTTGCTCGGCAAGGACGTGTGGGGGGCGTTCACGACCTGGCAGCCCTACGCGCTCATCGTCGTGAGCCTGCTCGGGATGTTCCTGGTGGAGAACTCCTACCAGGCGGGGCCCCTCGCCGCGAGCATGCCGGTGATGGACGCGACCCTGCCGCTGGTGTCGATCGCGCTCGGTGTCGGCCTGTTCGGGGAGACGGTGCGCACCGGGGCGCTCGCGCTCACCGGGACGTCGTTCGGGCTGGTACTGCTGCTCGTGGGCATCATCCTGCTCGACACGTCCCCGGTGGTGCGCAAGACACAGCGCATCGAGGAACGGGAACAGGAACGGACCGCCGAGCGCGAGGGCTCCTGAGCACCCACCGCTACCCGTGCAGTGAAGGCCACCTTGAGTGCGTCCAACGCACTCAAGGTGGCCTTCACTGCTTCGCGGTCAGGGGTGAGGGGTCACCTCCCGATGTCGGACTGCTCGGCGGCCTTGATGATGCGGCGCTGCTCCTCCTTGGAGAGCACGTCGTCCGCCCTCAGGTCCCTGGTGACCTGCCGGACGTGCCGGACGAACTCCCGGTGGCCGGAGTAGTCGCCGTTCTCGTCGATCAGGTCGTTGATCGTGCACCCGTTACCCGTGTCCACGTTCGGCACGGTCGTGTCGTGACCGTCGATGACGACCGTGTCGCGGATGTCCGAGGCCGGGCAGGCGTCCCCTTCCTCGGCCACCACCGTGAACGTCAGCTTCCCGTCCGGAGAGCGATTCCCCTCCTGGTCGACCGCGTGGTAGAGCACCGTGTGGTCGCCCGGGGTGTTCACCACGAACGGCTCGCCGTAGGCGGTGTACGAGCCGCCGTCGAGGGAGTACCGGAGGAAACGCACCCCGGAGCCGGGGTCGCTGGCCGAGACGGTGACGGTGGCCATGCCGACGTAGTTCCACTGGTGGTTCTGGGGCCCGACGACCGAGGCCGAGACCTCCGGTGGCGTGGTGTCGCCCGGGTCCACCTCCACGACGGTGAAGCTCACCGACGCGATCTCGGAGGTGTTGCCCGCCTTGTCCGTGGCGCGGTAGCGCACGGTGTGCTCGCCGGGTTCGGAGACGACCACGGGCTCGGTGTAGGGGCCGTACGAACCGTCGTCCACGGAGTACGACACGGTGTCCACACCGGATCCCGCGTCACTCGCGGACAGGGCGACGGTGGCGGTGCCGACATAGTTGCCGTTGTCGTCCTGGTCGCCGGTGACCTCGGCGGTGACCTCCGGCGGGGTGGTGTCCTCAGGTGCCGGTTCCACGATGGTGACGATCACGGAGCCGTCCTCGGACGTGTTGCCGGAGTTGTCGGTCGCCCGGTACGTGACCGTGTGGTCCCCGGCGCCTTCCAGCGTGATGGGACCGGTGTAGGGCTGGAATCCGCCACCGTCCACATCGTACTGAATGACGTTCACACCGGATCCGGCGTCGGTCGCGGACAGGGCGACGGTGGCGGTGCCGATGTAGTTGCCGTTGTCGTCCTGGTCGCCGGTGACCTCGGCGGTGACCTCCGGCGGGGTGGTGTCCTCGGGGTCCGGCGCCGTGATCGTGAAGGTCGTCGTGCCGGTCTCGGACGTGTTGCCGGAGTTGTCGGTCGCGCGGTAGGCGACCGTGTGCTCGCCCTCCTCCGTCACCTGCACCGGCTCGGTGTAGGCCTGGAAGCCCGCGCCGTCCAGGTCGTACTCGACGGTGGCGACACCGGAGCCGGCGTCCTGCGCGTCCAGGTTGACGGTGGCGGAACCGATGTAGTTGCCGTTGTCGTCCTGGTCGCCCGTGATCTGGGCGGTGACCTCCGGCGGGGTGGTGTCCTCGGACGAGGGTTCCACGACCCGGAACGGCGTGGAACCGGGCTCCGACGTGTTACCGGCCAGGTCGGTGGCGCGGTACTGCACCGTGTGGTCGCCCGGCTCGTCGACGGTCACCGGGCCGTCGTAGGGCCGGAACCCGGTGTCGTCGATCTCGTACTCGATACTGTCCACACCGGAACCCGTGTCCTGGGCGTCCAGAGTGATCGTGGCCGAGCCGATGTAGTCGCCCTCGGCGTTCTGGTCGCCGGTGATCTGGGCGCTCACCTCGGGCGGGGTGGTGTCCTCGTTGCCGCCGTCCTCGGTGACCGTGAGCACGCCGGCCATCTCGCCGTGCCCGGGGATCGCGCAGTAGTACCGGTACTTGCCGGGGGTGAGGTTCACCTGCACCTCGTGCCTGCCGCCGTTCGCGTCGAAGGGGCTCGCGACGATGTTCAGGTTGACGTCGGAGTTGTACTCCGGGTTCGAGGTGTCGAAGGTGAGCGTGTGGGACATCCCGGTCGTGTTGCCGGTCGCCTCGCTGTTCTCGAAGACGATCGTCGCCGGTCCCGCGGTGGCGGTGGTGGGAACCGAGGCGTACTCGGTCATGCTGTCGTCCGCGGTCCAGGTCAGCACCTGCTCCTGTGCCGCGGCGGTGGACTGGATTCCCTGCGGGGTCGCCGACACCGGGACGAGCCACAGTGCGGCCAGTGCCGCGCTGAGCCCGGTGACCATCAGCGCACGCCCCGATCTCGGGCGGCGGCCCCGGACGGCCGCCAGTAATCGCTGGATCATCAGAATTCTCCACTCCTCGTGGTGCGGGCCGCGTGAGCGGCGCCCGCGGTCTCGGCCGGGGCGGTGCGGACGGTCGTCGGCGGCCGTCCGCACCGCCCCGGCAGCCGTCAGAGCTGCCGCACCCGGATGTTGCGGAACTCGATCAGGTCGTTGTCGCCGTGGTTCTGCAACCCGATGTACCCGCTGATGAACTGGCGCAGGTCGGTCGAGGGGTCACTGGCACGCGACGACTGCTTGCCCGGGGTGTTGTCGAACTCGTTGATCACCTTGCCGTTGCGGATGATCGTGTAGTGCTGCCCGACGACCCGGATCTCGTAGTCGTTCCACTGGTTCTTCGGCGTCACTCCGGCCCGGCCGTGGTAGACCTGGTCGAAGTTGTAGATCGACCCGGTCTTCTGCGGCTCACCGGACTCCCCGTCGTAGATCTGCACCTCGTGCCCGCAGTAGATCGCCACCCATGCCTGCGAGTCGCGGGCGGAGCCACGCGTGCCGCAGCTGCTGCCGGGACGCTGGTCGAGCGGTGTCCTCGGGTCGGGGAACCGCACGAACACGCCGCTGTTCGCGCGATGACCCTCGGGGGCGATGTCCCGGAACTGCAGCTTCAGCGAGAAGTCACCGAACGCCTCCGCCGAGTACCAGAGCATGCCGAGCCCGCCCTGCGATCGGATGGACCCGTCCGGCCGCAGCTCGAAGCGCCCGCCGGGGGCCTGCTGCCAGCCGTCGAGGGACTCCTCCGTGCCGTCGAAGAGCGCCTCGTACCCGCGGTCGCCCTCCTTGCCGATGTCCGACTGGCGGGCGGCCCTGACGAGCGTGTTGCGCTCCTTCTTGCTGAGCACGCCGTCCTGCTGCAGCTGGCCGGTCACGTCCCGCACGTGGTCGACGAACGCGCCGTGGCCGGGCCAGGTGCTCTCGTCGTCGATCAGGTCGTCGATCGTGCAGCTGCCCGCGGCCGTCCGGTTGGGCACGCCGGTGTCGGTGTCGCGGAAGTCGACGTTCTCGCCCTTGTCCGGCACCGCGCAGTCCACGGTGACGTCGACCTTCTTCGTCGCCTTCTCTCCGTCGGCGTAGGTCACGGTCAGGGTGGCCGTGTACTCGCCGACCGCGGCGTAGGTGTGCCGCGGGTTGGCTTCCGTCGACGTGGCGCCGTCGCCGAAGTCCCAGTGGTACGACACGCCACCGGAACGGGCGCCGTTGAACCCGATGGTCAGCGGCTTGTTCTGCACCGCGGTCGCCTTCGCGGTGGGCGCGGGCGTGGCAGGCCCGCCCTGGTAGGTGACGCGGATCAGCTTCTGGTTGTCGTCCAGGCTGAAGAACCCGCCCGCGTAGTCGAGCAGGTACAGCGCGCCGTCCGGGCCGAACTTGGCGTCCATCCAGCTCTGCAGCTCGTTGCTGTCGCCGCCGGCCCGGATGATGTGCCGCAGCGACTCGCCGAAGGCCGGTGGCGCGTGCTCAGCGACCTTGCCGGGGTCCACGGTGACCGCGACCCGGTTCTGCGGGTTGGACTGGTCGCCGAGGAACCACTTGTTGTCCCAGTACTCCGGCCACGCCACGCCGGAGTCCGTGTTCACCTGGGAGCGGTGGTAGGTGGGGCCGTCCATGATGGCCTGCCCGCCGCCCCTGAGGTAGGGCTGGGTGTAGGTGGCGTCCTCCTTCTTGTAGGTGGGCACGCCGCTGCCGTCGTCCCGCGGCGGGAACACCGGGCCACCGCCGCCCGGCGAGTACCAGATCATGTTGTCCCGCACCGGGGGCAGGTCCACCAGTCCGGTGTTGCGCGGCGAGGTGTTCTTCGGGTTGTCGCAGTCGTACCACCCGGTCAGCACGTTGGGGTCGGTGTTGCTGCGGTCGCGGTACGGCTGCCGGTTGCCCATGCAGTACGGCCAGCCCTGGTTCCCCGCGGACGTGATGATCGTCGCGGTCTCGTACTTCGCCGGTCCCAGCTCGGGGTTCGGTTCGAAGGCGTCCGGGCCGACCCAGGCGGCGGTCAGCCAGTCGTTCTTCTTGTCGTAGTGCAGCCGGGCGATGTTGCGCACGCCCATCACGTAGATCTCCGGCCGGGTCTTGTCCCCGGGGTCGTCGGCCTCGGGGAACAGGTTGCCCTCGGGGATCGTGTACGTGCCGTCGTCCTCGGGATGGATCCGCAGGATCTTGCCGTTCAGGTCGTTGGTGTTACCCGACGTGCGCCGGGCGTCCTGGAACGACAGTCCCTTGTAGTCCTTCTCCCAGTTGTTGCCCGAGTACCCGTTGGAGCCCTGCGAGGAGTTGTTGTCACCCGAGCCGATGTAGAGGTTGCCCTCGTTGTCGAAGGTCATCCCGCCGCCGGCGTGGCAGCAGCTGTGGATCTGGGCGTCCCACTGCAGCAGGTCCTTGCGGGTCGCCTTGTCGATCGACTGCTTCCCGAAGTCGTAGGTGAACCTGGAGATGGTGCGCTTGCCGATCCGCTTGTCCCGGTCGATGGACTCGTGCGGCATCCAGTAGACGTAGATCCAGCCGTTCTCCGCGAAGTCCGGGTCGAGCGCGATGCCGACGAGGCCTTCCTCGTTCTTGACGAGCTCGCCACCGCTGCCGCGGTTGCCCATGACGTCGAGGGTCGTCAGGAGCTTGACCTTCTTCGTCTCCGGATCCCACTGGTGGATCGTTCCGCAGCCGAGACCGACGTTCGGGTCCTCCCACGACACGATGGGGCCGGACGGGCACGCCGCCTTGCCGACGTAGAACACCGTGCCGTCGGGCGCGATCGTCAGGCCGTGCGGCTCGCCGATCTGGTCGAGCTGACCCTCCTGGTTCTCCGCGGTGAGCCGCTCGATCTCGTAGTTCGAGCCGATCGTGGCCTGGCAGTCGCCGCGGACCACGCCGGTCGTCCACTGGAGCGCGCCGAGCAGGTGCGTGCGGAACCGCGGCTCCCCGTAGCTGCCGTCGGTGCCGCCCATGCCGGTGTAGAAGGACCGGCCACCTTCGTAGTCGCGGCACCAGGAGATCGGGTGGAACGGCCCGTTCGCGCCCTCACCCGGGTCGTAGGTGTGCTCCTGCACCTGCGCGACCGTGTGGACCTCACCGATCGGGTTGGGCGACCAGTTGAGCCACCGGTCGGACCGGGTCCAGGTCAGCGGGAGTCCTTCGTTCGCCGGATGCTGCCGGTCGACCACGCTGACCGTGGCCTCCTGCACCTCGACCTCCGGCGGCGGCTCGGTCGACTCGCCCGCGAACAGCTGTAGCTCGGCGAGCTGGGTCAGGCCGTCGCCGCTGTTGGCGGTGATGTCGAGCTGGTAGTGCTGGTAGGGCTCGGTGTTGCCGTCGATGCGGTAGTCGCGGGTCTGGAAGCGGTCCGGGAAATCCTGGTTCGACCGGCTGTCCAGGTCGGTCCAGTTCTGCCCGTCGGCCGATCCGCGCAGGGTCCAGTCCTTGGGGTCCCGGCCGGCGAAATCGTTGGCCGAGGTGAGCGCGTACTGGGAGATCACGGCGGGTTCCGCGAGCCGCATCGTGATCGTCGCCGTCGGCTCGAACGCCAGCCACTTGGTGCTGGTGTCCCCGTCCGCCAGGTTGACCGCGATCTCGTTGGGCGGGTTCTCCGCGGAGGCGGTGACCTCGGCGACCTCGGCGGGATCGGGCAGGTTGCCGACGGGCCGTGTGCCGATCAGGCCGGTGAACCATTCGGAACGTTCCTGAGCGCGGGCGGCGTCGCGGATGCCGAGGAACCCGCCGCCGTCGCGGACGTACTCCTTGAGGGCGTTCTCCTGGCCCGACGTGAGCTCCTTGCCCTGTGCCGAGAGGAAGACCACGCCGCGGTACTTGCCGAGGTTCTTCGCCGTGAAGACGGCGGGGTCCGTCGACGCGTCGACGGTGAAGCCGTGCTGTGCCCCCAGTTCCTCGATCGTCGCCGTGGCCTTGGCGACGGGGTCGTCCTGCGCCGCCGGGTCGCCGTGGAAGACCAGCACGCGCACGGCGCTCGGCTCTTCCGCCGTCTGGGCGGCGCGTGCCTGGTCGCCGGACCGCCCTGGCCCGGATGGCTGGCCGAGCGCCGGTGCGGCCATCAGGCCGACCGTGAGCGCGGCGCTCGTGGCCAGGATCAGCGTGCGGTGCAGCGGATTCGGCCGTGCCCGCCCACCGCCGCGCGGGCGTAAGAGTCCTCTTCGTCCCATGCCTGCTCCTTCATCGTGATGTGGCCCGGACTAGTGGTTGTGGAAGCGGTCGATCGCGTCCTGCGCGCCGGGCGGCATGCTGCCGTCGGCGTTGCGGACCAGGAAGATGCCCGCCATGCCCTGGTCAGAGTGGTTCTGGACGTGGCAGTGGTACATCCACGCACCGGGGCCGACGCCCTCGCCCGCGATGACCTGGAAGCCGAACGAGCTGCCCGGGTTGAGGTCCTTGTTGTCGACGACGGGTGTCGGGTCGTCCGGACCACTGAGGAAGCCGGTCCGGTTGTCCGCCCAGCGGTGTGCGTGCAGGTGGAAGGTGTGGAAGAAGTCGCCGTGCCCGATCGCGACGAACTCCACGCGTTCCCCGTGCCGTGCCTCGAACATCGGGGTGTGCGGCGCCATCCTGTTGTTGATGTGCATGCCGTTGAAGACCACGGTGAACTGGCGGTCTGGGAGGAGGTCGCCCTCGCGGCGCACGATCAGCGCGCCGTACAGGCCGCGGACCAGTCCCTGAGTGCCGTGCGGGGTGCCCATCGCATGGTCGTGGTAGTGCCAGTAGCCCGCGCTGCCGGGCATCCAGACACCGTTGCGCTTGAACGGCTCGCGGGTGCGCCAGACGTAGCGCTTGGTCTCCCCGGGCAGGTTGAACGAGGCGTTCATCGGGCTGCCGTCGGAGTCCACGCTGTAGTCCACGCCGTGCGGGTGGATCGACAGCCGGTGGTCGGTGTTGTTCACCAGGTCGATCTCGAGGGTGTCGCCCTCGTACATCTCGAGGACCGGTCCGGGGACCGTGGCCCCGCCCGGCCGGAGGCCGTAGCCGATGTCGCCGCTGGGCAGCTCCTCGGCGTACATCGTGATGCGGCGAGTCTCGCCCTGGCGCTGTCTGCGGTTGCCCGGCGCGGCGGCGGCGGGAGCGGCACCGAGCCCCACGCCGATCGCGGGAGCGACGACACCCACCGCGGCACCGGCGAGCATCGACCGTCTGGACAGTGCCTGGCGAGGCGGTTCCTCCTGAAGGCGTTCGTCGGTCATGCGTCTCCATTCGGTCTTCCCCGGGCACCGGCTCGGGGACCAGCGGCGGCCTGCCCGGAACCGGGCGGCCGGAAGGGACAGATTTGTCCGAAGAGGACTTTCGGCGCGCCGGCCGTCGGGAGGGCCCGCGCGGAGGGAGGTGTCGTCGTGGCGTCGCAGGGCCGGGCCGAAGCGCCGGTGGTGCTTCGCGTCAGCCTTCGCGTCGTTGCACCCACGCTGCCTCGCCTCCCAGTGCCGAGGATCCGCGATGGCACGTTAATTACTTTTGGTCCGTACGTAAATATCTAAGGTCGATATGACCGTACTTATGCTGCGTTGAGACAGAAGTATGTACGGCTAACGGAGTAACGACGGCGGCCGAGAGGCCGTAAGGGATGCCGGTGGCTCACTGGCCGCGAACGCGGTTGTAATTGATGAGACAGCCGTCGCCGGGAGCGGCTACGGTGCCGGGCCGTGACACTGACCGATCTGTTGACGCCCTACCGGCCGCACGACGCCGCCGAGGCGGCCGATGTCGCACGCGTCCGGGCCTTGCTGGCGAGCACCGGCGACCCGTGGGCGAGATCCCTCCCGTTGCACGTCACCGCGTCCGCGTTCGTCCTGCATCCGGACAGCGGGCGGGTGCTGCTGCGCTGGCACGCCCGGCAGCGGTCGTGGCTGCAGGTCGGCGGGCACGGCGATCCGGGTGAGTCCGATCCCGTCGAGGTCGCGCTGCGTGAGGGCCGCGAGGAGACCGGGCTCGCGGACCTGGAGCCCTGGCCCGCCGCGGACCTGCTGCACGTGGCGGTGGTGCCGGTTCCCGCGAAGGGAGCCGAGCCCGCGCACGAGCACGCCGACCTGCGGTTCACGCTGACCACAGCGGAGCCGGAGGCGATCCGGCCGGAACGGCCCGGCGCGGAGCTGCGCTGGCTGACGCCGGGGGAGGCCGCGGAGCTCACCGCGGAGGCCAACGTGCGGGAGTCGCTGCGGCGGGTGGAGCGGCTGCTGGCGTCGTGATCAGAGGATCCGGCGCAGCGGGGTCCGCTGGACGGCGAGCAGGCCGAGCCCGAAGCACAGCACGATGCCCAGTGCCCCGACCAGTGGTGCCTTGATCTCCGCGGGCAGCGCGAACGGGCGGAGCGCCACCGCGAGCAGGAGCAGCACGGGGCCCTGCAGCACGAACGCCGCGAAGGAGCCGCGTCCGGCCGCCGTCCGCAGCGGTCCGGACGCGGCGAGCCTGCGTTGCGCGAGCCCGAGCAGCCAGACCGATCCCGCCACGACCAGGGTGGCCTCGACACCGGCGAGGGCGAGCGCCTGCCAGTGCGGGCCGCCGAGAAACGGTGCCGCGCCGGTGGTGAGGTCGGCTCCGGCGAGGATCAGCGCGAGGACCGGCAGCGCGGCCACCACCGCCGCCGTGGTCCGGCCGCAGCCGCGGTAGAGCCGGTCCGGGACGTGGGCGGCCAGCCCGCCGCGGGCGTGCGCGATGCCGAAGGCGAACATGACGCCCAGCTGCGGCCACAGCCACAGGTGCAGGTCGAGCACGTCGGTCTCCCGTGCCGACGTCCACAGCCGCACCGTGAACGTGGCCAGCGTGAGCGTGGCCGCCAGCCCGGCCAGCCGCCACCCGGTGACGGGGACGGGCGCGCGGTCCCCGGCGGGGCGGCGGAGCGACCGCAGCGCCGCGTAGGCGAGGGAGAAGAGCAGCAACACCACGGCGAACCACAGGGCGCCCGAGTCGAGGAAGCGGTCCCGGCCGGTGAGCACCCAGCCGTACGACACGTCGCGGCCTGCCGCCCGGTAGGCCAGCAGGACGGGCAGCGGCCAGAGGACCAGGACGCTGACCGCGAACGGCACCCCCAGCCGCAGCAGGCGGCGGCGGACGAACGTGCGCGCGCCGCGACGGTCGAACGACGCGGGCGTGCACAGCCCGGCGAGCAGGAAGAACGTGCCCAGCACGAACAGGGCGGACGGGCCGAGCAGCGCGAGCAGCACCAGCTCGGCCTGCGCGGTGAAGGACACCTCGTTGACCTCGTCGTAGGCCCAGCCGCCGATGGCGGAGTAGCCGAGCAGGGCGTGCCCGCCGATGATCCAGGCGACGAGCACCGCACGCAGCGTGTCCAGTGCGGGCAGCCGCGTGGTGACGTCGTTTCCCGTTCGTACCGACACGTCCGTCCTCCGCTCCACCCGCTCGTGCCACTGTTCACGGTGCGGGCGGACGGCGCGCGGGGGTAGGGACGAACGGCCCCTCGTCGCGGGAATCCGGTACCGGCGTCAGGGCAGCTTGGCGACGGTGAGCAGCACGGCGGAGTCCTCCAGCGCCTCCAGGCCGTGCCGCGCCTGGGGGACCACGATGAGATCGCCGTGCCTGCCGTCCCACGCCACCTCCCCCGCGTGCAACCGGACGCGGCCGCGAAGGACGAAGATCGTCGCCTCGCCGGGGTTCTCGTGCTCGGCGAGCGTCTCGCCGGCGAGCAGGGCGATGACCGTCTGGCGCAGCACGTGCTCGTGCCCGCCGTACACCGTGTCGGCGCTGCGGGCGGGGGACGAGGTGGCGGCCCGTTCGAGGAGCTCGCGGGCGAGGGCGTCGAGGGAGAACTTCCGCATCGGCCCAGTGTGCCCGCCGCCCGCCTGCGGGCACACTGGGCCGATGCGGGGTTTGGGCCCGGCCCGGGTGGGAACTCCGCGCCGGACACCGACCGAGAGCGGAGTGGGACAGTGCCGACCGGAAGCGACAACCCGCGCAGGCAGCTGGGCTGCCGGTTCTGCGCCCGCGTGCCGGTGGCGGGCGAGCCCCGGTTCCCCGGTCCTCGGGGCCCGATCTGCGTACCGTGCCTGGAGACCGGACTGCGCCTGGTCGCCACCCGGAGGCCGGGGCCGGACCGCGAGCGGACGGGGGTGGTGCGTACCCGCTCGGCGGACGACCTCGCCTGCGAGTGCTGCGGCAGGTACGAGCGCCGCGACTTCCTCGGGTTCCGGCGGCCGCTCACCCGGATGCACTCGCCCGAAGCCGGCGCCGCGATCTGCGCCGACTGCCTCGACCGGGCGGGCGACCTGATCAACAGGGCGCTCGCGGGCACGGGCTAGCACGTTCCCGGCAGCGCGCCGGTGGCGGTGCCACCATGGGGCGATGAGATCGTCCAGGACGGCACCGAGGGCAGGCCGCCGATGACGGCGTTCCGGATCGAGGGGGCCGAGGGCAGGCCACTGACCGCCAGGCTCGACCTGCCCGGCACCGAGCCGCGCGCGTACGCCCTGTTCGTGCACTGCCTGCCGTCCGGCACGGGCTCCGCGGCCGAGGTCGTCACCCGCGCGCTGACCGCCGCGGGCGTCGGTGTGCTGCGCATCGCCTGTGACCGGCCAGGCGAGTTCACCACCGAACGCGGGTTCGGTGCCACCGTCGCCGACCTCGTCGCGGCCGCGCGGCGCCTGCGCCGCCGGTACGCGGCGCCCACCCTGCTGGTCGGGCACTCGCACGGCGGTACGGCACTCCTCGCCGCCGCCCACCGGCTCGCCGACGTCCGCGCCGTGGTCACGATCGGCGCGCCGTCCGGTCCACCGCACGCCGACCTCTCCGACCGGATCGCTCGGCTCGGCGCGGCGCTGCTGGTGCTGCACTCGCCGGTGGACGCGGAGGTCGGTATCGAGCACGCGCGGGAGATCTTCGAGGCTGCCCGCCACCCCCGCTCGTTCCTCGCGCTCGACGGAGCCGACCACCATCTCACCGGGACGGCGGACGCCGCGTTCGCCGCGTCGATGCTCACGGCGTGGGCGGTGCGGTACCTGCCCGCACCCGCGGCGGCCGAACCGGAGGAGGGCCGCGTCGTCGTCGCGGAGAGCGGGGCGGGGCCGTACGGTCAGCACCTCACCGCGGGGCACCACGCGCTCACCGCCGACGAACCGCCGCCCGCCGGCGCGGGCAGTGGCCCTTCGCCGTACGACTACCTGCTGGCCGGGCTCGGCGCGTGCACGTCGATGACGGTGCGGATGTACGCCGACCGCAAGGGGTGGCCGCTCGACGGCGTCACCGTGTCCCTGCGGCACTCGCGTGTCCACGCGGCGGACTGCGCGGACTGCGAGACGACGTCGGGCCGCATCGACCGGATCGACCGCGTGATCCGGATCGACGGTGGTGACCTCGACGATGAGCAGCGCGCCAGGCTGCTGGAGATCGCCGACCGGTGCCCGGTGCACCGCACGCTGCGGTCGGAGACGGTGATCCACACCGAGGCGGCCCCACCTCGTGCGTGAGGAACCTCGTTCTCGCCGCGGTCTTCACTCACGAGCGCGGGCCGGCTTCCACCGGGTGCGCGACGGCGGTCAGGCGGTCACCGCTGACCTGGACGGTGACCCGCACCGGCCCGGTGCCCTCGGGCCGCACGCGCAGGACCTCCGCGGCGACCGGGGCGGCCAGCTCCACCCGCAGGCAGCGGCGCAGCGCCCGGGCCCCGTAGACGGGATCGAACCCGCGCCGGGCGAGCCACCGGACGGCCTCGTCCGCGAGGTCCAGCCGGACCCCCCGACCGCGCAACCTGCGCCGGAGCGACCCGATCTCCAACCGGGTGATCGCCAGTGCGGTGCCCGCGTCCAGCTCGGCGAACTCCACCACCTCGTCGATCCGGTTGAGGAACTCCGGATCGAAGAACGCGGTCACCGCCCGGGAGACCACCGCGCGTTCGCGGCCGGACGCGAGCCATCGCCACCGGCTCGCCCGCCGCCGCGCCAGCTCGGCCGAGCCGAGGTTGGACGTGAGGAACACGAAGCTGTTGCGGAACGAGATCGTCTGCTGCCCGCTCGCGAGCCGCAGCACCCCGGTGTCGAGCACGTGCAGCAGCGCGCGCAGGACGGTCGGATGAGCCTTCTCCACCTCGTCGAACAGCACGAGGCCCGGCGTGTACGGATCCCCCTCCACAGTGGATCGATCGAAGACGCTGAACGCCTCCTTGCTGCCCGCGTAGCCTGGTGGCGCTCCACTGAACGAGGCCGCGTAGTGCTCCTGGGCGAGCGCGCTCATGTCCACCCGGCAGAGGTCGTCGGGCCCGGACCGCAGCTCCGCGGCCACCCGCCGCACCAGCTCCGTCTTGCCCACGCCGGTCGGCCCGACCAGCAACAGGTTCGCGAGCGGCCGGTCCTTCTCGTGCGCGCCCGCGCGGGCCAGCGTGACGGCGCGCACGACCGCCGCCACCGCGTCGTCCTGCCCGAGCACCCGGGACCGCAGCCGGGCGGCCACCGCCGAGGGCGACCGGTCGTGCGCGTCTCCCTCGGCGGCGGTTCCGGCGGACCCGGCGGGCCCGGTGTCGGTCGCCCGGTGCCGGTTCTGCTCGTGGAACATGTCGGTCAGGTACGGCATCGGTCCACTCCGGACACAGCCGGCATGCTCACGCCTCCAGGGTCCGCTCGACCGGGAGCGAGCCGACCCGGCACTCCGCGACGCCGACGGTGTCGCGGGTGATGGCCTCCACGTTCTCCCTGGCCTTCCGGGCGTCGGTCACCCAGAGCTTGTAGAAGTCGAACGGGCAGTCGGCCACACCCGACTCGCCGTCTCCGGCCGCGTGCACGCCCGAGTACCCGCGGTGCAACAGCTTGAACAGGTGGTTCTGTGACTGGTCGTAGGTCCGGGCATCCCGCAGGGCGGACAGCGAGAGCTGTGCGTACTGGATGCCGTACTCCTCCTCGCCGGTCTCGCCGAGCGTCCGGCCGTCGAAGCCGATGATCGACGAGTGCCCGAAGTAGGAGTACACACCGTCGAACCCGGCCGCGTTGGCCACGGCCACGTAGCAGTTGTTGGCCCACGCCATCGCCTTGGCCATGAGCACCTGCTGGTCCTTCGCGGGGTACATGTAGCCCTGGCAGCGGACCACGAGCTCGGCGCCCTTCATCGCGCAGTCGCGCCAGATCTCGGGGTAGTTGCCGTCGTCGCAGATGATCAGCGAGATCTTCATGCCCTTCGGTCCCTCGGTGACGTAGGTGGTGTCGCCGGGGTACCAGCCCTCGATCGGGCACCAGGGCAGGATCTTGCGGTACTTCTGCACGATGTCGCCGCGGTCGTTGATCAGGACGAGCGTGTTGTAGGGCGGCTTCGCGGGGTGGTCCTCGTGCCGCTCGCCGGTGATGGAGAAGACACCCCACGTGCCGGCCTCCCGGCACGCCGCCGCGAAGATGTCCGTCTCCTCGCCGGGCACGGTCGCGGCGGTCGCGAACATCTCCCCGGGGTCGTACATGATCCCCTGGGTCGAGTACTCGGGGAAGACGACGAGGTCCATTCCGGGCAGGCCGCTCTTCATGCCGACGACCATCTCGGCGATCCGGCGCGCGTTGTCGAGCACCTCGGCCTTGGTGTGCAGCCGGGGCATCTTGTAGTTGACCACCGCGACGCCGACGGTGTCGGGGCTCGCGGAGATGTCGCCGTGTCTCATGGGTTTCTCCTTCTGTTGACGGGTCCTGCGGAGGTCAGGCGGTGGTGGCCGCGGCGGGCGCCGGGGTGGCGGTTTCGGCCCCGCGGGAGCGGGCGAGCAGCGCGGCGAGGGCGACGAGCGCGACGGCGGCCGCCGCGGCGAGCAGGCCGGTCCCGGCGTTCGACCGGTACGCGCCGGTCATCGCGAGGAACGCGGGAAGGGTGCAGGTGGGCTGGCTGAGCAGGACGACGGCCCAGCCGGTGAACCGCGTGAGCTCCTGCCTGCCGAGGCCGAGCACGAGGAAGAACAGTGTCCACAGCAGAGCCCACGCCAGCCAGATCACGCCGAAGACCGGATCACCCTGACGCCAGAAGGACAGTCCCGCGTAGACGACGGCACATCCGGCGACGAACAGCGAGAACCAGCCGACGCCCTCCGGTTCGAGCCGTGCGAGGTTCGCCACCCCGACGTAGAGGTAGGTGAAGCCGAACAGGTACAGCCCGGACGCGGCGAGGATCGCGTCCCCGTCGCCGCCCGCCCGCACGATCAGCACCGTTGGCGTGACGCACTGCAGGGCGCCGACGAAGAGGTTGAGCGCACCGGCCGACCTGGCGGGCACCCGCCCCAGCAGCATGAGCCCGTTCACGAGCAGGACGGCGCCGACGTAGAGCAGACCGACGTTGTTCATCGTGGCCTCCCGGACCGGGTCTCCGCCGAACCGGCGAATCGATTTCAATCGGTGTATTTCCAGATGAAAGTAATTGGGCCGGCGGCGGCCGTCAAGGTCCGTCCGCGCGGGACGGGCTCAGAGGCGGGTGACGACGTCGAACTCGTAGCCGTCGGCGACGGCGAGATGCACGTGCTGGCTCGCCTGCGGGCCGTGGAACTCGACGGTGCCGCGGGGGCCCTCGAACGCGGTGCCGTCGATCGCCGCGTTCAGCGCGCGCAGATCGGGCGTTCCGGCTCTGCGCAGCAGCCGGTCGAGCGTGTGCAGCCCCTCGTAGCAGGACTCGGCGGCGTTGTTCAGCGGGGGAGCGGTCGGTCCGTGCAGGTCCACGTAGGAGCCGAGCAGGTCCATCGCGCCGGGGGAGACCAGCGACCGGAAGTAGCCCGCGGACACGAACAGGTTGGCCGTGTTCGCCTCCCCGCTGGCGATCAGCATGTTCTCCTCCATGAGCGGGCTGAACCGCACCAGCCGCTCGTGCAGCCCCGCGGCCGCGAAACACCGGTTGAACTCGACCGCGTCCTGCCCGACGAGCAGCATCAGCACGCCGTCGCACGTCGTCCGGCGAACCAGGTCGACGGCGCGGCTCATGTCCGCGGTGCCGAGGCCGACGAACGTCTCGCCCGCGATGCGCAGGCCGAGCTCGTGCGCGTACCGGCGGACGGCCGCCGTCGACCCGCGCGGCCAGACGTAGTCGTCGCCGACGACGAACCAGCTTCGGGCTCCGACGTGGTCGCGCAGCCAGCGCAGCGCGGGGGCGATCTGGCAGCGCGGTGTCTCCCCGGAACAGAACACGCCGGGCCTGCGTTCGCCACCCTCATAAAGCGACGTGTAGACGTACGGCACGCGGCCGGCCAGGACCGGCACGAGCGCGTTGCGGACCGAGGAGATGTGCCAGCCGGTCACCGCGTCCACCGCACCGCGGTCCACCAGCCCGCGCAGCTCCGCCGCGACCTGCTCGGGTGGCCCGCCGCCGTCGACGACCTCGACGGTGACCTCACGGCCGAGGATCCCGCCGCGCGCGTTGAGCTCGCGCACGGCGAGCTCGGTGATCGCCTCGCAGGAAGGGCCGAACAGGCCGGCCGGTCCCTGCAGCGGGATCACCAGCGCGACGCGCCAGAGCGCGCACTCGCGGATGACCGAGCCGGTAGCCATGAGGTCTCCGAACGGACGCCGGGCCGCCTCCCCGTCGACGGGAACAGTTTCAGCTGAAAGTCTTACAATCGGAAGGGAATCCGCGCAAGGGTGAGGGCAGGCCGATGGATGTACGCGATGCCAGGGACACCGGCGACGCCACCGCCGGGCCGCGGCTGAGCAGCTCGCTGGCCAGGGCGGCGCGGGCGGTGACCGCGCGCGTGGAGCAGGTGCTCCGGAGCGAGAACGTCACCTTCGACCAGTGGCTGGTGCTCGACGCGCTCGCCGCTGAGGGCGGGCTCACGATGTCGGAGCTGACCGCGCGGACGCTGGCGACGGGGCCGACGCTGACGCGCGTCGTGGACCGCCTGGTCACGGTGGCGGCCGCCTACCGCGAGGTCGACCTCGACGACCGCCGCCGCGTGCGCGTGCACCTGAGCACGCGCGGCCGCGCCCAGCACGCGCGCCTCGCCGGCCGGGTGGCCGAGGTGGAGGAGGAGATGCTCGGCAGCCTGAGCCGTACCGGCCCGCTGTTCACCGCGCTCGACCGGCTCGGCGACGGCTGACCGTGTCCGCGACCTGCGCACGTGTGCCTGCGTCGCGCGATGCGGACACGCGTCCACAGGTCGCGGACACGCGTGCACAGATCGCGGACACGGGTGCGCAGCCGGCGGACACGGTGGCGCGTTGCCGGGCGGCGGCCCGCTCGGTCACCGCCAGCACCAGCGCCACCTCCTGCGCCACATCCCGCGCCGCACCTCGCAACCGGCGATACTCCGCCAGCGTCTCCAGCAGCAACGCCTGATCGCGCGCCACCCGTGCGGCGAACTCCTCAGCCCGGCGCAGCAAACCCTGTTCGGCGATACCGGAACCACCGTCTCCGTCATCGGTTCTCCCCAGCCGAAGTGAGCACCACCGACGCTAGCGATGTAGCGAGTCAGGTGCACCACTGACACGGGTGGAGATGGAGACTACGGAAGGTCATGTACGACTGTCCTTTATGGATAGACGACGGCCCGCTGCCTTGGTCATCCTATGAGGACGTCAGGTGGCAACCCTCCGGGATGCGCAAGACAACAGTCGCCGGATCGTTGCGATCTTGTTCCGTGCGGGGCGGCGAGACGAGGGTAGGATCGGCGCGGACCGCCGAAGTCGTCCTGATTGGCAGCCGCGAGATGACCGACCTGGCCAGAATGCTCGACGCCGAGGACCACACCGCTCGCCGACGGCGCATCGTCGACACACTGGTCGACGCGTTCGCCGACCTGATGACCGCCGCGCCGGCGGCGTTCCGCACCAAGTTCCGCAAGATGGCCGCGGGTCCGTTCGCGTTCTACCGGGGCAGCGCGTGCCTCTTCTACGCCGACGTCGTCCGGCTGCCCGATCCGTGGGCCGACGACCGCACGAGCCGGGTGTGGATCCAGGGTGACCTGCACGCCGCCAACTTCGGCACGTACATGAACAGTGAAGGCAAGCTCGTTTTCGACGTCAACGACTTCGACGAGGCCTACCTCGGGCACTTCACGTGGGACCTCGGACGCTTCGCCGCGAGCGTCGCGCTGCTCGGCTGGAGCAAGGCACTGCCCGACGCCGAGATCGAGCACCTGGTGCGGCACGCAGGCAACGCGTACGTCGACCAGGTGCGCCAGTTCGCGACCCGGCAGGGCGACGCGGAGTTCTCCCTCCACCTCGGTAACACCGAGGGCGTGATCCGGCACATCTTGGAGAAGGCGCGCCTGGGCAGCCGCAACGACCTCCTCAACGAGGTCACCGAGACCGAGGGCTACGACCGCGTCTTCCGGGACAAGCCCGGGGTGCGCAGGCTCGGCGATGCCGAGCGCGAGCTGGTGACCGAGGCGTTCGCGCGTTACCTCGACACGATCCCCGCCGACAAACGGATGCGGGGTGTCGCCTACAACGTCAAGGACGTCGTCGGGCGCAGCGGCTTCGGCATCGGCAGCGCCGGACTGCCCGCCTACAACGTCCTCATCGAGGGCCGCAACGAGGCGCTCGACAACGACATCGTCCTCTCGATCAAGCAGGGCAACGTCGCCGCGCCGTCGCGCGTGGTGCCCGACGAACGCATCCACGAGTACTTCCACCACCACGGGCACCGCACCGCGGTGTCCCAGCGGGCGCTGCAGGCGCACGCGGACCCGCTGCTCGGCTACACGGAGCTGGGCGGGGTCGGCTTCGTGGTCAGCGAGCTGTCGCCGTACGAGTCGGACCTCGACTGGAGCGAGCTCACCGAGCCGGAGGACATGGAGCCGGTCCTCGACTACCTGGGCCGTGCGATCGCGAAGGTGCACTGCGTGTCGGACTCCGACTCCGACCATTCGCTGGTGCCGTTCCAGACCGAGGACGCGATCATGAACGTCATCAGCGGCCGCGAGGCGGAGTTCACGGCGTGGCTCAGCGACTTCGCACTCGACTACTCCCGCATCGTGCGCGACGACTACCGGCTGTTCATCGACGCGTTCCGCAACGGCGAAATCGCGGGGCTCCGCTCGACGCGGCACGCCCGCTGACGGCGGCGGCCGCTACTCGCGGCCTCGCACGATCGTGGGTTCGAAGCCGTCGTCGTCCAGGTGCTCGGCGCGCATGACGGGGACGGGCACGGTGTGCTCCCCGGCCTCGTCGGCCGTCGCGCCACCGGCCGCCCGAGGCTCGCCTCCCCTCGTGCTCGTGGTCATGCCGTCAGTCACCCTTTCCGTTCGCCGTGGGGATCGTCCTGTCCTGCGTATCGCCACGGCGGCCCGAAGTGTTGCGCAGATCACTCCACCGGGTGCAACGGTCAGCGGGACGGCTCAGGCGGCGGCCACCGTGCCGCCCAGCAGGACCCGCCCGGCCTCGGTGAGGACCGCGGGAACCCGCTGGCCGACGAGCCCCGGGCGGCCGGGCCGGACGAGCCCGTCGTGGGTGAGCGCGTGCGCCGCGTACTGGTCGCAGCACGGCACGCCGTCGACGAACAGGTCCGGTTCGCTGCTGCAGGACACCTGCCCGCGGCCTGCGGCGACGGCGCGGAGCATGGCCAGTGTCCGGTGGTTGGTGGTGTCCATGTCGGGCTCCCTTCGCATCGGCTCTACCGGTACGTCGAACCCGGCGGCCGGATCTCGACATCCTCCGGCTGCGACTTCTGCGGCCGCCGGCCGGTTCCCGCCGCTGTCACGTTCCGGCGGGCTGTCCCGTCCACTGCTCGGACGCGAACGGGCGGAATCCGGAAGGCGGGCGACGATGACGGCAGGACGATGGTTCGGGACGGTCACCACCGGGGTGCTGGGGCTGGCGACACTCGGCGTGGGCGCGTGGTCACTGGCCGCGCCCGCGTCCTTCGCGGAGTTCGCGGGCTTCGAGGTCCACGTGCACTTCCTGCACGACCTCGGGGCGTTCCAGCTCGGCCTCGGGGCAGGCCTGCTGCTGGCGCTGGTCTGGGCGGACGCGCTCGCCACGGTGCTCGCCGGGTTCCTGCTGGCCAACACCGTGCACACGGTCAACCACGTCGTCGACCTCGACCTGGGCGGGGCGCCGTGGCAGGCGTGGGTGCTGGGTGCCGCGTCGGTGTTGCTCGCCCTCGCGCTCGTGCTGCGGCTGCGGGCGCTCGGCTTCGTCGTCGGCGCGGTGTCGCCGGCTGCCGTGCCCGGACTCGCGCCGTTCGTGCGGCAGAAGACGGTCGCGCTCACCACGTACCGCCGTGACGGCACCCCCGGCCGCAGCCCGGTCAGCATCGCCGTCGACGGTGACCGCGCCTACGTGCGCAGCTTCGAGGCTTCGCTCAAGACCAGGCGGCTGCGCCGGGACCCGAGGGCCGAGATCGCGCCCTGCACCGGGCGGGGCAGGGCGCTGCCCGGGGACACGGTGCCCGTGCGGATGCGGCTGCTGGACGGGGCGGAGTACCGGCACGCCGCGCGGGTGCTGCGCCGGAAGTATCCGCTGCTGCACGGGGTCCTGGTCCCGCTGGCGCACCGGCTGCCGCGCCCGCGCACCGGCCGTACCGTCCACTTCGAAGTCACCGTCGACGGTGGCCGCTGAGCGAGGTGCCCGCGCTCAGGCGAGTCCCGCGTCGTGCGCCAGCAGCGCGATCTGGGTGCGGTTGCCGAGCGCGAGCTTGGTGAGGATGTGCGAGACGTGCGCCTTCACGGTGGCCACGCTCACCGACAGTTCCCTGGCGATCTCGGCGTTGGTGTGGCCGCGGGCCACGGCGAGGACGACCGCGTGCTCGCGCGGGCTCAGCTCCGCGAGAGCCGTCCTGGCCCGCTGGGCGGAGTCGGCATGGACGACTGCCCGGTCCATGAGCCCGCGCAGCACCCGGGGCGACAGGATCGGGTCGCCGGCCGCCACGCGGTGGATCGCGTCGACGATCTCGGGCGGTGGCGTGTCCTTCAACAGGAACCCGTTCGCCCCCGCGCGCAGCGCACCCAGGACGTCGTCGTCGGAGTCGAAGGTGGTCAGCACGACGACCTCGGGCGGGCGCGGCCTGCGGCGCAGGGCCCGGGTGGCGGTGGCACCGTCCACCCTCGGCATGCGGAGGTCCATGAGCACGACGTCGGGGGAGTGCGCGTCGACCACGCCCGGCACCTCGTCGCCGTCGGCGGCCTCGCCGACCACCGCCAGCCCGGCGGCGCCGTCGAGCATCATGGACAGTCCCGCTCGCACGAGCGCGTCGTCGTCCACCACCACGACGCGTACCGGCCGGTTCACGCGGGCCATGGTAGCCAGGCGCGCAGCCGGAACTCGCCCTCGGCGCTCGCCTCGCCCCGCTTCGCTGCGGTGGCCGACGCGATCGCGGCGTTCGCCGCGCGGGTGACCGGGCGCGGCTAGTGTCCGGCGCGGGCGGCTCGTTCGCGGTGCCTGCGGACCTTGGCGATGCTGCCGCAGGACCGGCCGTCCGGGCCGCCCGCGGTCATGAGGCACCATCGCTTGCGGCCGTTGCGCGTGTGGTCGTAGAAGACCCAGCGGCAGTCCGGGCACGCCTTCAGCCGGGGCCAGCGCCCGTCGGCGACGGCGCGCAGCACGGCGGCCAGCAGCTCGCCCGGCGCCCCGCCCTCGTGCCGGAACGTCAGCGCGCCCCCGGACACCCGCACTCCCAGCCCGAGCTCCGCGATCCAGGCGTTCAGTACATCGTCCACACCGGACGATCCTTCGACCGCGGCCCGCAGGTCGTCCCTCAGCCCGCGCACGGTCTCCGCCTCGGTGGCGGTGAGTCCGTGCTGTCGCGCGTAGCCGGCGAACCGGTCGGTGGGCTCCCGGGTGTCGTTGGGCACGAGCCAGCTGTTCAGCAGCTCCCGGACGCGTTCCAGCTCCCCGGGCGCCTCCTGCCGGTGCGGTCCCGGCGCGGGGTTAACCATCAAATCAGTTTAGCGGTTGCACGGCGGTGGTGCCGAGGCTAACCTGCTAAAAAATTTGACGGTTAACGCGGAGGGTTCATGAGCACCGACGTGATGTGGTCCTCGCTGGCCTGGCCGGGATCCGAGCACGTCCGCTGCACGCACGACGGGCGGTGGCACGCGGACGGCGCGGCCGTGCACGCGCTGCCCGGGGGACCCGCGCGGGTGGGCTACCGGGTGGTGGCCGACGCGGACGGCCGGACCAGGCAGGTGTCGATCGAGGTCACCGGGCGCGGCGCACCCGCCCGGCTGGTCCTCTCCGGAGACGGGCACGGCGGGTGGACGGATGCGGCGGGCGGGCACCTGCCCGCGCTCGACGGCTGCCTCGACATCGACATCTCCTGCACGCCGCTGACCAACACGCTGCCCATCCGGCGGCTCGGCCTCGCCGTGGGGGAGAGCGCCGACCTGCTCGTCGCCTACGTGCTGGTGCCCGGGCTGGAGCTGAGCGCCCAGCGGCAGCGCTACACCCGCCTGCCCGGCACCGGATCCGCCCCGGCCTACCGGTACGAGTCCGGCGACTTCCGGGCCGACCTCGCCGTCGACGGCGAGGACCTGGTGGTCGACTACCCCGGGCTGTGGCGGCGGGTGCCGGTGTGACCGGCCCGGTCGGCGATCGGCACGGCCGTACTCGATGACCACGCCGCACCCGTCCCCGGGTCGCGCAGGGGCCCGGACGACGGGGCTCACCGGCCGGCGGCCAGCACGGCCGCGAGACCTTCGCGGAGATCGTTGACGTAGTGGCCGGGCACCTCCAGCGACGGGAAGTGCCCGCCGGCTTCGGGTGAGCTCCAGCGGACGATCTGCCGGTAGCGCTCCTGCGCCCAGGGGCGGGGGCACTTCTCGATGTCGCGGGGATACATGGTGATCGCCGCCGGGACGTCGACCCGGAGTTCGGGGTCGAGAGAGTTGTGGCTTTCGTAGTAGATGCGGGCCGACGATGCGCCGGTCCGGGTCAGCCAGTACAGGGTGACGTCGTCAAGAATCCTGTCTCGGGAGATCGTCTCGAACGGGCTGTCTTCGGTGTCCGTCCACTCGGCGAACTTGTCGAGGATCCAGGCGAGCAGCCCGACGGGTGAGTCGACGAGCGAGTAGCCGATGGTCTGCGGCCGGGTCGCCTGCTGCTTCGCGTACGCCGCACGGTGGCGCCAGAAATCGCGGGTTTCCTCGGTCCACCTGCGCTCGACCGCCGTCAGCCCGTCCGTGGTCAACCCGGGCGGTGCCTCCGCGAACGTGCTGTGGATGCCCAGCACGTGCGCCGGGAACCGGCCACCGAGAACCGTGGTGATGTTGCCTCCCCAGTCGCCGCCGTGGGCGGCGAACTCGCGGTAGCCGAGCCGTCCCATCAGTTCCACCCAGGCGGCCGCGATCTTCTCGGTCCCCCACCCGGTGGTGGTCGGCTTGTCGCTGTAACCGAAGCCCGGCAGCGACGGGACCACGACGTGAAACGCCGGCACGTCCGCGTCTTCCGGATCGGCCAGCTCGTCCACCACATCGACGAACTCGGCGATGCTTCCCGGCCAGCCATGCGTCACGAGCAGGGGAGTGGCGTCCGCGCGCGCGGATCGGCGGTGCAGGAAGTGGATTCCCAGATCGTCGATGGTCGTGCGGAACTGGCCGATCCGGTCGAGGCGCGCCTCGAACGACCGCCAGTCGTACCCGGTGCGCCAGTAGTCCACGACCTCGACGAGGTCGGCGAGCGGAACGCCCTGGTCCCATCGGCGCGGGCCCGGCGCGGCGCGATGGACGGTCTCGGCTTCCGGCAACCGGGCCGCGGCCAGTCGCGCGCGCAGATCATCGAGCTCGGCATCCGTCGCGCGGGCCTCGAATGCCTGCACGTCACGGGTTGATCGGGGCATGGGGCCTCCTGACCGTCGTGGAACCGGCTACCACCTATGGCGAACCGGCTTAGACGGTTCTACCACAGACGCCCGACGGTATGGAACCTGCTATGGTGGTTCCATGTCTGCCGGGTTCCCTGACTTCCGCCTCGGCAACGTGCTGGCGACCAGCTTCACGGCGACGCTGACGGAGCGTCGCGGCGACGCCGTGGAGCGCATTCCGACGCCGCAACGGCTCGTCGACTGGCTGACGGTGAACGGTCTCGCCGTGGAGTCGTGCACCCCTGCCCAGCTCGAACTCGCCCGGGAACTGAGGGAGGCCATTCACGCCGCCGCGACCGCGACCGCGGTCCACGACGCGCTCCCCGCGTCCGCCGTCGACGTCATCAACGACCGCAGCGCTCAGGGCCGGGCGGCGGCGATCCTGACGGCCGAGGGCAACCGGCGATGGCGGCTGAGCTCGCCGTCCCGCGTGGAAGACGCCCTGGGCGTCATCGCCGCCGACGCGATCAGCATCCTCGCAGGCGAACGCGACGGAAGGCTGGCCCTGTGCGCGTCACCGACCTGCCGAGCCGCCTTCTTCGACACCAGCCGAAGCCGCACCCGCAGATGGTGTGACATGAACACGTGCGGGAACCGTCAGAAGAAGGCACGCTTCTACGCCAACCAGCGCCGGAACCCCGGAACGGCACGGTAGTTCGCCGAGTCGCCGAACCGCCGGGTGGTCGTAGGCTGACCCGGCCACGGTGCCGGAACCCGGGAGACACGATGGACGAGCAGCAGACCCGGATCGAGCTGCGCCCGGCCCGGCCGGAGGACGCGGGCGCGATCGCGGAGATCTGGTGCGCGGGCTGGTCGGACGGCCACCGGGGGAACGTGCCTGACGAGCTGGCCGCCGCCCGTACCGAGGAGTCGTTCCGGGCCAGGGCGCCGCGGCGGGTCGGTGACGCCGCCGTCGCGGTCGTGGCCGGTGAGGTCGCCGGGTTCGTCATGGTCGTCGGCGACGAGGTGGAGCAGGTCTACGTCGCCGCGGCGCACCGGGGCGGGGGTGTGGCCGCCGCGCTGCTCGACGAGGCGGAGCGCCGGGTCGCCGCATCCGGCCACGACCAGGCCTGGCTCGCCGTCGTGCCCGGCAACGCGCGGGCTCGGCGGTTCTACGAGCGCCGGGGATGGACCGACGAGGGCCCGTTCGAGCACGCGGCGGAAGGACCGGACGGGCCGATCACGGTGCCCTGCCGCCGCTACACCAAACAGGTCGGCTGAGCGGCAGGCGCGGTCGAGCGCCGATGTGGTGCCGTGCCACGCATCGCCGGGGCGTGGGGTGGTGCACGTCCACATTGACGGCCGCCGCACCCACTGGCGAAGGTACTGATTGCCCGTTTCGTCCGCGCGCTCGCCGAGGATGCCGAATGCGTCTGCCGAGAATCCTGCTCGCCGTCCTGCTCACGCTGACCGCGGGCCTCGCCCTGCCCGGCGGCGCCGCGGCCGCGGCGGAACCGTCCTACCTCGTCCGCGAGGCCACCTTCACCACCGTCGCGAACGGCTGGGACCGCGTGGACCGCTACCGCGACACCACGAGCGGCTTCCGCGACGAGCAGTACCCGCCCGACGGCCGCGGCGACCAGGACGGCCAGCGCCGCACCTTCTTCGGCGGGGTGGCCAAGCCCTCGTCGTCGCGGTTCCTGCTCTACTCGGCGCCGGGCTGGAACACCGGCAGCCGGTCGGCGGTGCTGCTCGTGCACGGGGCCAACGACAACCCCGACCGCGCGTGGGCCAATCCCGGCGAGTCCGGCGACTTCGGCTGCGGCTCCGCCAGCTGCCCGGCCACCGGCCTCATGCAGCAGCTGAGCTCGCGGGGGCACCGCGTGTTCGCGATCGGCTTCGCGCACAAGCAGGGCGACAACCTCCAGCAGGCCCAGCAGGTCGGCGACGCCATCGCGATCATCAGGGCGCGGCTCGGCGTGAACGCGGTCGACGTGGTGGGCTGGAGCAAGGGCATGATGTCGGCCCGCATGTACGTCGCGTCGGTGCGCCCGGCCTGGGGCCGCCCGTACGCGGGTGACGTGCGCAGGCTCGTCCTGCTCGGCGGGCCGAACGGGGGCTACGACTACCCGTTCGCGCACGGCTGGGCGCACGACTTCTCCATCTGGCCCGAATGCGGTGGCACGATCAACGCGCCGAGCCCGCACACGCGGATGACCTGCTACGGGCGCTTCACCTACCACCCGGAACTGTCGATCACCCCGGCCGACGGATTCGACGCCTACCCGGGGCAGCGGCAGATGCTCGCCCGCTGGGACGGCGTGTACGGCGTGAACACCGCGGCCCAGGACTGGTACACCACGTACTACGGCGGGCAGGGTTTCTACACCGCGGGCCCCGGCATCCAGGCCGCCATCGACGCCGGTTCCCTCATCGGCCGCATCCAGTCGAGCCCCACCCCGGCGAGTGTGCCCGTCTACCTGCTCGCCGGTGGGTCCCCCGACGTCGTGGGTATCTGGAACGAGACCAGGGGCCCGAGCGACGGCGTGGTGTTCGTGTCCAGCGCCCTCGACACCACCGGGATCCGCACGGTGGGTGGCACCGCGCTGGTCGGCTCGGCGAACCATCTCCAGCTCGGCTGGGCGTCCGCGGTCACGCAGGCGGTCGCGAGCTGGCTGTCCTGAAAGGATCGATCCCATGGCCGACCTGCTCGGTGGCATCACCGCCCGCACCGTCGAAACCGACCGGCTGAACGTGCGCGTGCTCGAGGTGGCGGGACGCACCGGCACGCCCGTCGTCTTCGTGCACGGCAACGTCTCGTCCAGCCTGTTCTGGCAGCGGGCGATGCTCGACCTGCCCGGCGAGTTCCGGCCGCTCGCCGTCGACCTGCGCGGCTTCGGCGGCACCGACCCCGAGCCGGTCGATGCCACTCGGGGGGTACGCGACTACTCCGACGACGTCGCCGCGACGATGGCGGCGCTCGCCCTCGGCTCCGCGCACCTGGTGGGCTGGAGCCTGGGCGGCGGGGTCGTGCTGCAGCTGCTGCGCGACCGGCCGGAGCTGGCCCGCACGGTGACCCTCGTCAACCCCGTCTCGCCGTACGGCTTCGGCGGCACGCGGGGCACCGAGGGCGAGCTGGTCGACGGCTCCGGCGCTGGATCCGGGGCCGGCGGCGCCAACCCGGACTTCGTGCGGCTGCTCGGGGAGGGCGACCGGACGGCGGACTCGCCGCTGTCGCCCCGGCAGGTGCTGCTCTCCTGCTACGTCAAGCCACCGCTGCGGCCGGAGCTGGAGGACACGTTCGTGGAGTCGATGCTCAGCACCCGCGTCGGCGAGGCGCACTATCCCGGGGACACCGTGCCCGCCGACGCGTGGCCGGGAGTGGCGCCGGGCCGGTCCGGCGTGCTCAACGCGCTGGCGCCCACCCATTTCCGGCTCGACGACCTGCCCACCGTCACGCCGAAGCCGCCGATCCTGTGGCTGCGCGGCGCCGACGACCAGATCGTCTCGGACACCTCCCTGTTCGACCTCGCCTACCTGGGCTCGATCGGCGCGGTGCCGGGCTGGCCGGGGGAGGACTCCCACCCGCCGCAGCCGATGATCGCCCAGACCCGCGCCGTGCTGGAGCGCTACGCGGCCGCCGGAGGTCGCTACGACGAGGTGGTGTTCCCCGACACCGGGCACAGCCCGCACATCGAGCGGCCCGCCGAGTTCGCCGCCGCGCTGCGCGACTTTCTCGGCAAGGAGTAGCCCGGCCCCGGCACGCGTGTCCGCGGTCTGCGCACGCGTGTCGGCGGTCTGCGCACGCGTGTCGGCGGTCTGCGCGCGACGCCGCGGGCATGGATGGCGGACACGGGTACATGGATGGCGGACACGGGTACATGGACGGCGGACACGCGTGCATGGATGGCGGACACGCGTGCTGAGACGCCGCCCCCAGTGCAGGAAAACTGAGCAGGACATGCTCAACTTTGGGAACAAAGTGGGGCTCACCTTCGTCGTTACGAGTGGAGGCCCGCCCGGGGGCGGGCCGGACACCGACGTGACATCCGTCTGCGATGGAGGTGATCGTCATGGCACTGCCTGCTGTCCGTTCTCCGCGCGAGGTGGGCCGTGGGGACCCGTTCCGTGAGTTCGAGGACCTCTACGGCCAGCTCGGCCGCTGGATGAACTCGATGTTCGCCGGTCTCGACGACGGCTGGCGGAGCTGGTCGCCGCTGGCCGACGTGACCGAGACCGACGATGCCTACGTGGTCGACGTGGAGCTGCCCGGAGTCAAGCGGGACGACGTGTCGATCGAGCTGACCGGAACCGAGCTGACCATCCACGGTGAGCGCAAGGAGCGGGAGCGCCAGGGCTGGTTCCGGCACCGCACCCGCCGCACCGGCCAGTTCCACTACAGCGTCACCCTGCCGCACGACGTCGATGCCGACCACGTCGACGCGAGGCTGGAGGATGGCGTGCTGACGGTGCGGGTGCCGAAGACCGAGTCGGCCAGGCCCCGGCGCATCGCCATCTCCGGCAGGTGATCCGGCAGCCGACGGCGGGAGCGGCGCCGCGCCCCGGCCGCCGCCCCGCCGCGTCACCAGCGGTCGAGGGGAGTGAGCCATGACCACGTTCGCGGTACCGCCGGAGGTGGTGAACCCGCCGACACCACCCACCGGCTGGCCCATCGGCGCGTACGCGACCTACGAGGAGGCGCAGCGCGCCGTCGACTACCTGGCCGATGCCGACTTCCCGGTGGAGGACGTGACGATCGTCGGCGTCGAGCCGCTGATCGTCGAGCGGGTCACCGGACGGCTGACCTGGCCGCGCGTCCTCGGCGGCGGTGCCGCGTCGGGTGCGTGGTTCGGGCTGTTCGTCGGTCTGCTGCTCAGCGTGTTCACCGCGGGCCCGCTGCTGCCGCCCCTGATCACGGGGCTGCTGGCCGGTGTGCTGTTCGCGACCGCGTTCGCCGCGGCCGGGTACGCCGCACTGCGCGGGAAACGGGACTTCGTGTCCAACACGCAACTGGTCGCGGGTCGCTACGACGTCCTGTGCCAGCCCCGGCACGCCGAGCGCGGCAGGGACCTGCTCGGCAGGCTGGCTCTGAGCGGGCCCCCGCGATGACGATCGGCCAGAACAGGAGGGGAGAGTGACCGTGTCCGACAGCCGCGCCGACCTGGTGCCGCTGCGCACCGACTTCGACGTCAGCTGGCGCGGCTACGACCGACACCAGGTGCGGCACTTCGTCGACGGGGTCGAGGACGACCTGCGCCTGCTCACCACCGACCGGGACGCCGCCGTCGCCACCGCCGAGCGGCTCGCCGCACAGCTGGAGACGCTGCGCGCGGACAACGAGCGGCTGCGGGCCCGGCTCGACCGGCTCTGCCGCACACCGGTCGACCCGGAGGCGCTGGACGAACGCCTGCGCCGCCGGGTCGAGCTCGCGCAGGCGGAGGCCGCCGAGATCACCGCACGGGCGCAGGCGGAGGCCGAGCGCACGTGGGCCGCCGCCCGGCAGGCCGCGGGCAGGCTCCGGGGCCGCACCGAGCAGCTCCTCGCCGCGCTGGACGAGCGGCGCGAGGAGATGGAGCGCGAGCACCGCGAGCTGATCCGCCGCACGCACGAGGAGATCACGGCGCTGCGCCAGGACGCCGAGCGGCGGCGGAGGGAACTCGACGAGGAAGCGGCCCGGCACCGGGAGCGGATCCGGCACGACTTCGAGACCGCGATGGCCGCGCGCCGGGCGGAGGCGCTGCGCGCGATCGCGCGGGAGCGGGCCGACGCGCAACGCCGGGCCGAGCGGCTCGTCGCCGACGCCGAGGCCCAGGCCGCCAGGATGGTCGCCGACGCCCGGCGCCAGGTCGACGCTCTGCACCGGGTTCGCGACCAGGTCGCCGATCGCGTCCGCGCCGCCCGCGCGGCGCTCGCCGACGCCGCGCCGCTGCTGTCCGCGGAACTGCCCCGGCCCCGGGAGGGCGAACCCGCGGCGCTCGCCGCGACCGCGTGACGGGGGTTTCACTCCACAGTGGCCTGCGGGACATCTGGCCGACGCCTGGTCAGGGCAGGGTCTTCCGCCGACGGTAGCTCGAACGTCCGGCGAGGAGGATCCGATGTCCGCAAGCGGCAGAGACGACGGCGACCACGGCAGGCGGTTCGGCAGGCGGCGTTTCCTGGAACTCGGCGGGGTGAGCACCACCGCGCTGCTGCTCGGCACCGGCGCCGTGCACAGCGGCGCGGCGCACGCCTTCCCACCGCGGCTGGGGAACCCGTTCACCCTGGGCGTGGCCTCCGGTGACCCCTTGCCGGACGGGGTGGTGCTGTGGACCCGGCTGGCTCCCGACCCGCTGGCGGCGGACGGCCGTGGGGGCATGCCCGCCGAGCCGTTCGGCGTGCGTTACCAGGTCGCCGAGGACAGGGAGTTCACCCGGATCGTGCGCCGGGGAGCGGTCGAGGCCACGCCCGAACTCGGGCACAGCGTGCACCCCGAGATCACCGGGCTGCGGCCGGGCCGCGAGTACTTCTACCGCTTCCTCGCGGGCAACGCGGTCAGCCCGGTCGGGCGGACCCGGACCGCGCCGGCCCCGGGAGCCGCCGTCGGCAAGGTGACGTTCGGGCTCGCATCGTGCCAGGCGTGGACCGGCGGCCGGTACGCGGCGTACCGGCACATGGCCGACGACGACCTGGACTTCGTCGTGCACGTCGGCGACTACATCTACGAGGGCGGCTCGACCCGCACCCTCGCCGACTTCCGCCTGCTGCACGCGCGGTACAAGACGTCGCCGGACCTGCGGGCGGCCCACGCCGCGTTCCCGTTCGTCACGACGTTCGACGACCACGAGGTGGACAACAACTGGGCTGGCGACGTCCCGCAGGACTCCACGCCGGACTTCCGCGAGCTCAGGGCGAACGCGTTCCAGGCCTACTACGAGCACCTGCCGCTGCGGATCCACGCGCGGCCCTCGGGCGCGGACATGACCCTGTACCGGTCCCTGACGTTCGGCGACCTGCTGTCGCTGGCGGTGCTGGACACCCGCCAGCACCGCACCGACCAGGCGGACGGCCGGTTCATCGCACCCCGCGACCCGGACGCGCTCGACCCCGCGCGGACCATGACCGGAGCCGAGCAGGAACGCTGGCTGTTCGACACGCTCGCCGGCTCGCGGACCCGGTGGAACGCGATCGCCCAGCAGACCATCATGGCGTTCTACGACTACGACCCCGGCCAGGGCGTGAGCATCAACCACGACCAGTGGGACGGTTACGCCGCCGCCCGCGACCGGCTCTTCGCGTTCCTCACCGAGCGCCGTCCGTCCAACGTGGTCGTCGTGTCCGGCGACTGGCACTCCTCGTGGGTGAACGATCTCAAGACGGACTTCGCCGATCCGGCCTCCGAGACGCTGGCCACCGAGTTCGTCGGCACGTCGATCAGCTCGGGGTGCGGCTGGCGGGACGACGTGGCCGCCGCGCTCGGCGCCAACCCGCACGTGAAGTTCTTCGACGGCGACTTCCGCGGCTACACGCGGTGCACGGTGACGCCGGAGGAATGGCGCACCGACATCCGGGTGGTGAACCATCCCGCCGACCCGGACGGTCCCGCGTTCACCCTGGCGTCGTTCGCCGTCGCCGACGGGGTGCCCGGTGCGCGGCGCCTCGACGACGCGGGCGACGGCGTCGTGGGCCGGGTCACCGACGGCACGGACGGGACGCCGCTGGCGAGCGTCGCCGTCCAGGCCAGGGACACCGCCGGCACGGTGGTCGGCACCGGCACCACCGGCGCCGACGGCGAGTACCGCCTGCTCGTCACCGAGGGGACGTACGAGGTGGTCGCCACGGCGGGCTGCTACGAGACGGTCACGCGGACGGTCACCCTGCGCGCGGGCACGCTCGCGCGGATGGACCTGGCGCTGCCGCGCGTCGCGGGTGCCGTCGCCGGCACGGGCAAGCGGCTCGCGGGGGCGCGCGTGGAGGCGACCGAGTCGGACATCGTGCTGGAGAACGCGGAGCTGGCGCTGGCGGTCGCGGCCGTGACCGAGGACGGGCAACTGCTCGGGACCACGCGCGGCAAGGTGCTGGACATGGCCGTGCGCGGGCACGCCGACCAGCTGGACTGGATCAACCTGACCTACGCCTCGGCCGCCCAGCCCGACGGTACCGAGGCGTGGCAGCAGGTCAGCGTCCGCAACGAGCGGGTCGAGATCGTCGAGGACGGTCCCGCCCGCGCGGTGGTCCGCGCCGCCGGCGCGTCCAGCGACTTCCCGGCGCTCGTGGTCGAGACGACCTACACGCTGCGGCCGGACGTGCCGTGGGTCGTCGCGGAGACCGTGTTTCGCAACACCGGCGGTGACACGGTCTCGGCGTGGGTCGGCGACGCGATCGACCACGACGGCGCGGGACAGCGCAGTGGCGTCGCGGGCCACGGCACGATCAGCACGCCCTACGGCAGCCCCCGCCGCTACGTGCCCACGGAGCCGTGGATCGGCATGACCGGAACCGACCCGCAGACCTACGGCCTGGTCTACGACGCGAACCCGCCCGGGCTGCTCGCCGCGGCCACCGGGAACTGGGTGCTGAGCATGCTGCCCGTGGACATCGCCCCCGGAGCGGAGTTCACCCTCGCCCGGCGGGTCGTCGCGGTGGACCACGGCGGCGCCGCCGACCCGTTCGCCGTGCTGGCCCGGCTCTACCGCGCGGGCTGACCGGCGGCGCGCTACCGCCCGCCCTCCCGGTCGGCCGAGTCCTGCGGCCGGGAGGGGTGGGCGCGCAGCGAGCCGGGGTGGGCCTTCGCCGTCGGGTCGCGCCGGGTCTTGACCAGGCTCGCGACGGTGACCACGGCCAGCACGACGACGATCACCCCGAGGCTGAGCAGGGTCGGGATCTCGGGCACGCGCTCGCTGATGTCGGCGTGCGCCCAGTGCAGGATCAGCTTGACCCCGATGAACGCCAGGATCAGCGACAGCCCGGTGGACAGGTAGACCAGCCGGTCGAGCAGGCCCTTCACCAGGAAGTACAGGGCCCGCAGGCCCAGCAGCGCGAACGCGTTCGCGGTGAACACGATGTAGGGCTCCTGGGTGATGCCGAAGACCGCGGGAATCGAGTCCAGCGCGAACAGCAGGTCGACGCTGCCGATCGCGATCAGCACGATGAGCAGCGGCGTGACCATCCGGCGGCCGTCGGTGCGGGTGACGATCCTGCCGTCGACGTACTCGTCGGTGACCGGCAGCACCCGGCGGGACGCCCGCACCATGACGTTGTCCTCGACGTCGGGATCCTCGTCGCGGTGCCGGAACAGCTGCACCGCCGTGTAGATCAGCAGCAGCCCGAACAGCAGGAACATGAACGAGAACAGCGAGATCAGGGTGGCGCCGAGCGCGATGAAGATCGCGCGCATGATCAGCGCCAGCACGATGCCGAACGTGAGCACCTTGTGCTGGTGTTCCTCCGGCACGGCGAAGGTCGTCATGATGATGACGAACACGAACAGGTTGTCGACCGAGAGGCTCTTCTCGACGAGGTAGCCGGTGAAGTACTCGGTGCCGAGTTCGCCGCCGTGCGCCAGGGTGAACCACACGCCGAACAGCACCGCGACGAGGATGTAGAACACCGACCACGCGGTGGCCTCGCCGAACCCGACCCGGTGCGGCCGCACCGCCGCGAGCACGAGGTCCACGGTCAGCAGGACCACGATCAAACCGACCGTGGCGACCCAGGTCACCACCCCGATGTCGAGCATCCGCTCCCTCCGTGCCGATCTCCCGACGTCACCTTGCCACAACCGGAACGGGCCCGCCGGGTGATGGACCGGTCCTGTTTCGCTGCGGTGTGAGCGGATAGTCCTCACCATGATCGGGAACGGACTGACCGTGGGCGTCGAGGAGGAGTTCCTGCTCGTCCGGGAGGACGGGCGGCTGGCGCGGTCCGGACCGGAGGTGGTGGGCGCCTCCGGGCAGCCGGGAGGCCAGCTGCAGGAGGAGATCACCCGCACCCAGGTCGAGTCGGCGACCACCGTCTGCACGAGCGGGGAGCAGCTGCGGGAGCAGCTGAGCGGGCTGCGGGCCGAACTGGCCGCCGAGGCCGCGGCGCGGGGACTGCGGCTGCTGCCGAGCGGGACTCCGCTGCTGCCGGAGTCGGAGTCGGCCGGTATCACGCCGCGGTTGCGGTATGAGCGGATCGCGGCGCTGTTCGGCGCGGTCACCGGGGTATCCACGAACTGCGGCTGCCACGTGCACGTCGGCATCCCCGACCGGGCCACCGGCGTCGAGCTCAGCAACCGCCTGCGGTGCTGGCTGCCGGTGTTGCTGGCGCTGTCGGCGAACTCGCCGTTCGTGGACGGTTTCGACAGCGGGTACAGCAGCTGGCGCTACGTCCGGTGGGCGCTGTGGCCCTCGGCGGGTGCTCCGCCCGTGTTCGAGTCCGTGGCCCAGTACGACGACAGCGTCGGGGAGATGCTGCGTTCCGGGGCGATCCTGGACCGGGGAATGGTGTACTGGGACATCCGGTTGTCGGACAAGCAACCCACGCTGGAGTTCCGGGTCGGGGACGTGGCCGCCACCGCCGACGAGGGGGCGCTGTTCGCGGTCGTCGTCGCGGGTCTGGTCGCCAGGGCGCTGGCGGACCTGGAGCGCGGCAGGCCCGCCGCGTCGCCCCGCCACGAGGTGCTGCGGGCTTTTCTCTGGCGCGCCGCGCGGGACGGCCTCGCGGGACTGTGCCCGAGCCCGCTGACCGGTGAGCTGCTGTCCGGGGACGCGGTGCTGGCGCTCGTCGGCGAGTACGTGCGGCCGGTGCTGCGGGACGACGACATCGAGTTCGTGCGGTCGGTACTGGACCGGGTGGCCAGGGACGGCGGCGGAGCCGATCGCCAGCGCGCCGCCTACGCGCGCGGCAGGCGGCTGACCGACGTCGTGAACGCCCTGGTGTGGCCGCAGCGGTGAGCCGGGCCGCGGCTCGGAGTCCTCCCGGCCACCGCTCGACGCGCCGCGAGTGCCGCGTTCCCGTCGGCGAGTGCCGCGTTCGGCGCCGCGAGTGTGCCGTTCCGGTCCGCGAGTGCTGCGTTTTGCTCCGCGAGTGTCCCGTCCCGGTCCGCGAGTGCTCCGTCCCAGTCCGCGAGTGTCGGGCTCGGGCCGCGCGGTTGCGGTGCGGCCTTCGACCGGTGCGGTGGCCACCTCCTCGAGGTGGTACTGCCCCGGTTCCCGCGTCGTACGGCGCTCAGATCCCGGCGAAGCCCTTGACCAGCGCCGTCGCCACCTCGTCGAGGTGGTGGTGCATCAGCTCCCGCACCTTGTCGGCGTCCCTGCCGCGGAGCGCCTCGACCAGGCGGCGGTGCGCGTCGAGCTCCTCGGCGGAGGTGATGTGGTCCTCGACGTTGGGCAGGAGGAAGTGCAGCCGCCGCACCTCGTCGATCAGGTTCTCCAGAATCCGGCGGGTCCGGCTGCTCCCCCCGATGCCGGCGAGCGCGAGATGGAAGCGGCGCGCCGCGTTCAGGGCCCGCTCCAGGTCGGTCCCGGCGTCGGCCTGCTCGGTGACCAGCGCGTCGAGCTCGTCCAGCTGGGCGGGAGTGGCCGAGCGTGCCGCCTGCGCGGCGAGCGTGGGCTCGAACAACCGCCGGATACCGAAGATGTCCCGGACGTCGCTGAGCTCGACCGGGCGCACGAGGTAGCCCTTGCGGGGCAGGACCAGGACCCATCCGTCGTGGGCGAGCAGACGCAGCGCCTCGCGCACCGGCGTCTTCGACACCCCGAACTCCGCGGCCAGGTCCCCCTCGTACAGCACGTCGCCCGGCGATCGCTCCACGCGGAGAATCTGTGCCTTCAGCTGATCGTGCACGGTGTCGGTGAGGGACACGGAGCGGCTCCAGAGCGTGGCGCGGACGGGACGCCGGGAACCCTACCACAGATATATCTCTGAGACACTTGAGAAGTAATTTTGGATATGTCACGGTGATGACCACTCGTCAGCCGACGTGGGAAGGGGCACCGTGGCCCTCACTCAGCCTCATCGCGGCCGTGCCGCCGAGCACGGTGCGGCGCTCGTGTCCGTCGCCGTCCGGCGGATCGGGCTGCTCGTCCTCGCGCTCGCCGGATGGGAACTGCTCGCGCGGATACTGGACAGCCGCGCCGTTCCCGCGGTGGCTCCGGCGTTCGACGCGCTGGTCTCGACCGTCCCCAGTGGACCGTTCTGGGCGGCGCTCGGTGGCACGCTGCAGAGCTGGGGGCTCGGCATGCTGCTGGCCGCGGGGATCGGCCTGCCGCTGGGCCTGCTGATCGGGTCGAGCCCGCTCGCGATGCGGGCGACCCGTGGTGTCGTGGAGTTCCTGCGCACCGTCCCGGCGATCATGCTCGTCCCGCTCGCCGTGCTGTTGTTCGGCGCGACCGTCGAGATGAAGGTCGTGCTGATCACCCTCTCCGCGGTCTGGCCGCTGCTGGTGCACGCCGCCTACGGCATCGGCCACGTCGACGCCGTGGCGCGCGACTCCATGCGGGCGTTCCGGCTCCGGCGCAGGGACCGCGTCGTCTTCCTGTACCTGCCGAGCGCCCTGCCACTCGTCGCTACCGGGCTCCGGGTGGCGGCGACGGTGGCGCTGCTGATCTCCATCGGGGCCGAGATCGTCACCAGCGCACCGGGAATCGGCTACGAGATCGCCCTCGGCCAGGCGAACAACGCCGCGCCGAGGTCCTTCGTGTACGTCCTGCTCAGCGGGCTGCTCGGGGTGGGGATCAACCTCGGATTCGGCGCACTGGAACGGCGGGTGCTGTTCTGGCACGCCTCGCAGCGGGCAAGGAGCACCGCATGAGACACCTGAGGCTCGTGGCACAGGGGCTTGCCCTGCCGCTCCTGCTCGTCGGCGCGTGGTGGTGGGTCTCCGCGGACAGCACCTCCCCGTACTTCCCGCCGTTGCGGGAGATCGTCGCCGAGTTCGCCGACACCTGGCTGTTCACCGGAATCCGCGACGTGCTGCTCCCGACGCTCGGCACGTTCCTCGCCGGGTACTCGATCGCGATCGTCGCCGGTGTGGTGCTGGGCGTCGCGCTCGCCGCGAACGACGCCGTCGCCGGCTTCCTCGCGCCGCTGCTCGAGTTCCTGCGTGCCCTGCCGCCGATCGCGCTCGTGCCCGCGTTCATCTCCGTGCTCGGGCTCGGCGAGGAGATGCGGATCAGCGCGGTGGTGTTCGCCTCGATCTGGCCGGTCCTGCTGAACACGATCGACGGCGTGCGGGGAGTCGACGTCGTGATCCGCGACAGCGTCACCGTGTTCCGCGTTCCCCGGGCGCAGCGGCTGCTCTTCGTCACCCTGCCCGGCGCGTCGCCGCAGATCGTCGCCGGTGTCCGGGTCGGCCTCGCGCTGTCCCTCATCGCGGTGATCGTGACGGAGATGGTGACCTCAGCCGACGGCGTGGGCGCCTTCAGCCGCAGCGCCCAGCTGAGCTTCGACCTCCCCGCCATGTGGACCGCGATCATCCTGATGGGCTTCGTCGGCTACACGCTCAACCTCCTCTTCGACCGTCTCGAGAAAAGGACTCTCCGATGGCATCTGCGCATGCGCGAACCGGCGTCGTGACCGCGGAGGCAGCGAAGCGGGCCGCCCCGGACGTGGACGCGCACGTCCACGTGGACCGGCTGCACCACGTCTTCGGCCGGGGCGCGGCCGCGCGTACCGTCCTCGGCTCGGTGGACTTCACCGTCGCCAGGGGAGAGCACGTCTCCGTCGTCGGTCCCTCCGGCTCCGGCAAGACCACCGTGCTGCGCTGTGTCGCCGGGCTGTTGACCCCCACGTCGGGGCAGGTCCGGCTCGACGGCGCGCCGGTGGCCGGGCCGCCGGAGAGTCTGGCCGTGGTGTTCCAGGACTACAGCCGGTCTCTGCTGCCGTGGCTCACCGTGCGGTCCAACGTCGCCCTTCCGTTGCGCGGCAAGGGCATCCCGGCGCCACACCGCCGCGAGCGGGCCGCGGAGGCGCTGGCGGCGGTCGGCCTGAAGGACTCGCTCCACCAGTACCCGTGGCAGCTCTCCGGCGGGATGCAGCAGCGGGTCGCGATCGCCCGCGCCCTCGCCTACCGGCCCGAGGTGCTGCTCATGGACGAGCCCTTCGCCTCGGTGGACGCGCAGACCCGCTCCGACCTCGAAGACCTCGTGCTGCGCCTGAAGCGGGTGTACGCCATGACGGTCATCGCCGTCACCCACGACATCGACGAGGCCGTCTACCTCTCCGACCGCGTGGTCGTCCTGAGTGGACATCCCGCCGAGGTCGTGGAGTCGGTCCCGATCGACCTCGGCGCCGACCGCGACCAGCTCACCACCAAGTCGGATCCGCGGTTCGCGCGGCTGCGTGCGCGCGTCCTGCGCGCGGTCCGGCACTGAGGCCATGGCCCGCGGGCCAGGTCACGAACCAGAGGAGAACCCGATGTCCATCCCACGTCACCGGCGGTCGGCCGCACTGGCCGCGCTGGGCGCCGTCGTGCTGACCCTGACGGCCTGCGGCTCCGGTTCCGGCACGACCACGAGCGCGGCCGGCGGGCAGCAGCGGACCGCCCTCACCGTCGGCGTCAGCCCCGGCGCCGCGACGTCCACGCCGATGTACCTCGCGGTGCGCGACGGCGTGTTCGCCGAACTCGGCCTCGACCTCGAGCTGACCGTCCTGCAGGACGGCACCGTCGCCGTCCCGCAGGTCCTCAACAGCGAGACCGAGTTCAGCATGTCCGGTTTCGGCCCCGCCGTGCAGGCCATCGACAAGGGCCTGCCGATCAAGCTCGTCGGCGCCGCCAACGTGATCCCCACCAGCCCGGACAGCGAGTACCAGGCGATCGTGGTCAACGCCGAGTCCGGCATCGACGACATCCGCCAGGTGCGGACGTGGGCCGCCGACACGACGGAGACCGACCCGGCGCAGGCGTTCGCGGTGGACGCGCTCGGCGGCGACTACGCGGCGCTGGACCGGCGCGCGGTGCCCTTCCCGGCGATCGGGGACGCGGTCGCCGACGGCAACGCGGACGCGGCGCTGCTCAACGAGCCCTTCCTGTCCGAGGCGCTGGGGACCGGGAAGGTCGAGGTGCTCTCCTACGTCAACGGCGAGCTGACCGTCCCGGGTGCGCCGGGCGCCGTGTTCATCGGCTCCGAGCGGTACATGGCCGAGCACCCCGACGTCACCGCGCGGTTCATGCGCGGGATCCAGCGGGCCTACGAGCACGCACAGGCCCACCAGCGCGAGGTGGCCGAGTTCGTGCCCGAGACCGGCCTGCACGACCAGGCGCCGCCCGTGGCGGCGCTGGGCGAGTACCAGCAGGGGCCCCTCGACCCGGCCAAGGTCGACGCGCTGCTGGAGGTCTTCCGGTGCTACGGCGCGATCGAGCGGGACTTCGGCGGGGCCGACATCGTGCACGCGCCCGAGGCGAGCTGAGGAGCCCGCAATGTCACAGGACGGTATCCGGCGCGCGGCCGGGGAACTGCTCGCCGACCCCGGCCAGGACGGGCTCATCACCCGCGGCTTCCTGCGCGGCGCCGGGCTGCCCGCCGCGTCGCTCGGCCGCCGCCCGGTGATCGGCATCGCCAACACCTGGAGCGAGCTCAACCCCTGCAACGCGGGGCTGCGCGAGCTCGCCGGGCACGTCAAGGCCGGTGTCCGCGCGGCCGGCGGCCTGCCGCTGGAGTTCCCCACGATCTCGCTCGGCGAGGCCTTCGTCCGGCCCTCCACCATGTACCTGCGCAACCTGCTGGCGATGGACACCGAGGAGATGATCCTGGCCAGCCCGGTCGACGGCGTCGTGCTCCTCGGCGGTTGCGACAAGACCCTTCCCGCCCAGCTGATGGGCGCCGCCAGCGCGGGCAAACCGGCGCTGTGCCTGCCCGCGGGCCCGCGTCCGCTGTCCGAATGGGACGGCAGGCCGATGACGATCGACGGGCTCTGGCCCCTGCTCGACGAGCGCAGGGCCGGGCGCCTGGACGACGACGGCTGGCACCGGCTGGAGGGCTGTCTCAGCCGCGGCGCCGGAACGTGCAACGTCATGGGCACCGCGACCACGATGGCGGTGGTCGCCGAGGTGCTCGGCATGGCCCTGCCCGGCAGCGCGCTGGCCCCCGCGTCGTCGCCCGCGCGCGCCGCGCTGGCCGAGGAGACGGGCAGGGCCGCCGTCGCCCGCACGCGGGCCGCCGTCACCCCGGCCCAGGCGATCACCCGCGTCTCGCTCGGCAACGCCTTCCGCGTGGTCTGCGCCGTCGGCGGTTCCACGAACGCGCTGTTGCACCTGCAGGCGATCGCCGGGCGGCTCGGTGCCCGGCTGGACCTCGCGGAGCTCCGCCGGATCAGCGACGGCACGCCGCTGCTCGCCGACGTGAAACCCACCGGCAGCCGGTTCCTGCACGAGCTGGAGTCCGCGGGCGGCGTGCCCGCCCTGATGGGCAGGCTGGCGCCGCTGGCGGACCTGGACACGCTCGCCGGGGACGGCCGCCCCTGGAAGGAAGCCGCCGTCACCGCCACCACCGGTACCGGCTGCCTCGCGACGCTCGACCGGCCGCACGCCCCGCCGGGCACACTGCGGCTGCTCTCCGGATCGCTGGCGCCGCACGGCGCGGTGCTGAAGCGGTCCGGCGCCGATCCGGCGCTGTGCCGGCACCGCGGCCGGGCCGTCGTCTTCGATGGTGTCGACGACCTGCGGGCCCGGATCGACGATCCGGATCTGCCCGTGGACGAGACGTCCGTGCTCGTCCTGCGGTACGCCGGGCCGGTCGGCGGGCCGGGGATGCCCGAGGTCGGCAGGTTGCCGGTCCCCGCCCGGCTGCTGCGGCGCGGGGTGACCGACCTGGTGCGCGTGTCCGACGCCCGCATGAGCGGAACGGCCACCGGGACGGTCGTGCTGCACGCCGCGCCCGAGGCCGCCGCCGGTGGCCCGCTCGCGCTGGTCCGCGACGGCGACTGGATCGAGCTGGACGCCGAGGAGTCGCGGATCGACCTGCTGGTGGACCCCGCGGAGCTGCTGCGGCGGCGAGAGTCCTGGATGCCGCCCCGGTCGCCGGTGCGCGGGTACGAGCGGCTCTACCGGGAGCAGGTCACCCAGGCGGACGAGGGCTGCGACTTCGCGTTCCTGAGGGCGGCGGGATGAGCGCGCACGGCACCGGCTTCGTCGGGACCGGCGCGATGGGCACGCCGATGGCCGGGCGGTTGCTGGCGCGCGGGCACCGGCTCACCGTCCACAACCGAACCCGCGCGCGGGCGGCGGAGCTGGAGCGGGCCGGAGCACGCTGGGCGGCGACACCTGCCGAGGTGGCGGCGCGTTCCGGCGTGGTGCTGTCCTGCCTGCGGGACACCGCCGCCGTCGAGTCGGTGTACCTCGGACCCGGTGGCCTGCTCGAAGCCGCCCGGCCCGGGCACGTCTTCGCCGAGCACGGAACGTTCGACCCGGCGCTGGCCAGGAGCCTGGCCGGTGCCGCGGCCCGGCACGGCGCGTCCTTTCTGGACATACCCGTCACCGGCGGAGCGGAGGGCGCGAGCCGGGGTGAGCTCGCCGCCATGGCCGGCGGCGACGCCGCCGCGCTGGACCGCGTCGCGGGCACGATCGGCGCCTACTGCGCGAGCCTCACCCGGATCGGCGACAGCGGGGCCGGCCTCGAGCTCAAGCTCGTCAACCAGCTGCTGGTGAGCGTGCACCTGGCCGCCGCAGGGGAGGCCGTGTCGCTGCTGGAGCGCTTCGGACTTGACCTCGGCCTCGCCCGCGACGTCCTGACGAGCGGCTGGGCGCACAGCGCGATGCTGGAGCGGACCCTCACGCTGGTCCGCGCCGGGCGCCGCACGGGAACGGGCGCCACCATCGCGGGCCTGGCCGAGGTGCAGGACCTGGTGGCCGCCTCGCTCGGCACGGCCGGTGGCTTCGGTGTCTTCGCGGCCGCGCGGGAGTCCTTCGCCAGGGCCGTGCGGGAAGGGGCGGGAGCGGACGACCCGGCGCACCTGGCGCGGGCCGCGGTGACCGGGCGGGACCGGAGTGTCCCGAATGGACACAGGGGAGGGGGCTGAGCCATGCCTTCCGCGCCGAGCGGGTCACCGGGCCCGCACGTCACCGTCGTCGGGGGCGGGCCCGTCGGCCTGTCCGCGGCACTGCTGCTGCGCCGCGCGGGCATCCGCTGCACCGTACTGGAACGGGACACGGCACCCAGCCCGCATCCGAAGGCCCGCGGGGTCCGCACACGGACGATGGAGCTGTTCACGCGGTGGGGGCTCGCCGGGGCACTCGACGCGCGGGCGCTTCCCGCCGGGGCCAACCAGTTCATCTACTGCGACTCCCTGGCGGGTGCGGAGATCGCCCGCAGCCCGCGCCCCGACGACCGGCATGCCGGAGTCAGCGTGACCGGCCCGCGCCGGGTGTCCCAGGACGTCGTCCAGCGGGTCCTGCTCGACGCCGTGCGCCGGGCGGGCGGCGTCGACCTGCGCTGGGGAACCGAGGTCACCGGGCTGCGCCAGAGCGCGGAGCAGGTCACCGTCACGACACGGGACGGTGACCGGGTCACCGCCGACTACGTGATCGCGGCCGACGGCGTCGCCAGTACCGTCCGGGACCTCCTCGGCGTGGCGGTGGAGGGCGAGGGGGTCCTCGGCTACGGGCAGAGCATCTACTGGCACGGCGACCTGAGCCGGTGGACCAGGGGACGCCTGTGCATCCAGTTCCTCACCGGACACCGGCTCGGCCACCCGGCGAGCATCGCCTGCGTCGACGGGCGCGACCGGTGGGTCACCATGGTCACGCGGCCGGGCGGCGGGAGCCGCCCCCGGCCGCCGGATCCCGGCGAGGCGGTGGCGATCATCCGCCGCGCGGTGGGCGCCGAGATCGACCCGGAGATCATCGACATCACCACCTGGCGGATCAGCGCCTGCGTCGCCGTCCGCTGGCGCGCCGGGCGGGTCTTCCTCGCGGGCGACGCCGCGCACTCGTTCCCGCCCACCGGCGGCTTCGGGATGAACACCGGGGTGCAGGACGTCGACAACCTGGTCTGGAAGCTGGCCCTGGTCCTGCGCGGCCTGGCCGGCGACGCGCTGCTGGACACCTACGAGACCGAGCGCATCGGGGTCGCGCGCGCCAACGCGGCATGGAGCGTGGCCAACGGCGCGCGCTTCCGCGAGATCGGCGCCGCGATCGCCCGCGGGGACGACACCGCCCTGCACCGGCTGCTCGAGGAGCAGCGGGACCACGTCGAGGCCGTCGAGCAGGACCTCGCCTTCGGTTACGGCGCGGGTGCCGTGGCCGAAGGCGAGGTGCCGGACGGCACGCCGCTGCGGTACGCGCGGCCGGGGCACCGGTTTCCCGAGACCCCGGTGGTGATCGACGGCGAGCGGCGGTCGAGCACGGTCGCGCTCGGCGACCGGTTCACGCTCGTCACCCGCCGGGAACAGGAATGGGCCGCGGCACGCGCGGAGGGCGAGCGGTTCGGCCTTGACCTCGTCCTCGCCGCGGTGGACCCGGACGTGCTGCACGGCAGGCCCGCCGCGCTCGTCCGCCCGGACGGGATCGTGGCCTGGCTCGCCCACCCGGCGGACGGGCCAGACCGGCTGCGTGCGGTCCTCGGCTCGCTGCTGGGCAGGCGACCGTGAGGTACGCCGCGAACCTCTCCATGCTGTTCGGCCACCTCCCACTCGCCGAGCGGGCCGCGGCGGCGCGGGTGGCCGGGTTCCGCTTCGCCGAGACGTGGTGGCCGTTCGTCGACCCGGCGCCCGGGGCGGACGAGCTGCACCGTTTCTGCGGCACGCTCGAAGCGGCGGACCTGCGGCTGGTGCTGCTGAACCTCGACGCGGGCGACCCGGGAAGGGGAGACCGCGGCCTGCTCAGCGATCCGGCGCAGCAGGCGCGGGTGGAGGCCAACCTGGAGGCCGTCGCCTGCCTGCTGGACCGGACCGGCTGCCGCACCGTCAACGCGCTCTACGGCAACCGGCTGCCCGGACACGACGCGGGCGAGCAGGACCGCACGGCGCTGCGCCGGCTCGTCCGGGTGGCGGACCGCATGGCCGAACTGGGTGCCTGCGTGGTGCTCGAAACCCTCAACACCACCGACAGCCCCGCCTTCCCGCTGACCGACATCCGGCGGACGGCGGAGCTCGTCCACCGGGTGAACGACACCACCGGCCACGGCAACGTGGGCCTGCTCCTCGACACCTACCACCTCACCACGATGGGGACCGATCCGGTCGCGGCCGTCCGCGAGTTCGCCGGGCTGATCCGGCACGTCCAGTTCGCCGACGCTCCCGGGCGCGGCAGGCCCGGCACCGGGTCGATCGACTTCCCGGCCGTGACGAAGGCGCTGGCCGCGGTCGGCTACGACGGCTTCGTGGGACTCGAGTACCACCCGCGGCACGGCGGGACCGATCCGGAAAGGAATCGCGATGAGAATCGTCAGCTACGGACCTGAGCGCGCCGAGCGGCCCGGCATCGCCGTGCCGGGCCGGGGCATCGCGCCGCTCGACCCGCTGCTGCGCTCGCTCGGCTACCCGGCGATCGACACGAACACGCTGCTCGGGCTGCTCGACCTGCTGCGGCCGGTGCTCGCGGAGGCGCTCGACGGCGACGGCGTCCGCTGGCTGGACGAGCGGACCACCCGGCTCGGACCGCCGGTGCCGTCGCCGGAGAAGGTGATCGTCGCGGGCGGCAACTACCAGTCGCATGTGGACGAGGCCGCGGGCAGGAAGAACGCCCCCTCGCCCTCGGAACCGATCATCGTGTTCAAGCCCTCCAACACCGTCATCGGCCCGAACGACGCCCTGGTGCGGCCCCGGCAGAGCGAACAGCTCGACTACGAGACCGAGATCGGGGTCGTCATCGGGCGCGGCGGGCGGAACATCCCCGCCGAGCGCGCCTACGACCACGTGGCCGGGTACTGCATCGCCAACGACGTGACCGCGCGGGACCTGGCGTTCCGGGACGTCCACCTCAGCCCGCTGTTCGCCCAGATGACGCGGGCGAAGGGCATCCCGACCGGCGCACCGCTCGGCCCGTGGCTCGTCACCAAGGACGAGATCGCGGATCCGCACCGGCTGGAGCTGCGCTGCTGGGTGAACGGCGAGCTGCGGCAGCGGGGGTCGAGCGCGGAGATGATCGTCGACATCCCGCACCTCGTCGAGGACTTCAGCAAGGTCATCGAGCTCTCGCCGGGAGACGTGATCATGACGGGGACGACGACCGGCTGCGGCGCGTTCCAGGACCCGCCGGTGTTCCTCGAAGCCGGGGACGTCGTGCGGATGGAGATCACCGGACTCGGGGTGATGGAGACCCCGGTCGTCGACGAGACCTGAGCGGGGAGGAGCCCATGTCCACTCGGCACACCGCAACCGTCCGGCGGGTCCTCCGCCCGGACGGCCTGCCGCCGGCCCCCGGCTGGAGCCACGGCGTCCAGGCGGGCGGGTGGGTGTTCGGTGGCTCCATGATGGCCACCGACTACGCCACCGGCCTGCTGCCCGGCGCGCGGCCACCGGAGGACGCGCCCTGGTTCACCGAACCGCTGGACCTCGAGTCGGCCGCCGTGCTCGACGCGACCGGGGCGGTGCTCGCCGAGGCGGGCGGCGACCTGCGGCGCGACCTGCTCCGGGTCTGGCAGTGGATCGCGGCCACCTACCCCGGCCCCGCCGAGTACGCGGCGTCGCGTTCGCACTGGCCCGCGCTGCCCTCGGGCACCCCGTACGCGCGCAACCTCGCCCGCCGGGTCGGCGACCCGCTCCGCGCGTCCACCGGTATCGGGGTCCGGCAGCTTCCCGTCCCCGGTGCGCTGCTGGCCCTCGACTTCATCGCCGTTCCCGGCACCGGCGGCCGCAAGTCCGGCGTCACCCTGCCGCCCGACCTGCCCGCGCCCCGGGCCGGGTACGCCCCGGCCGTCCGGCACGGGGACTGGGTGTTCCTCTCCGGGTTCGGTGCCACCGACTTCGCGGGTGACTGGATGTCCACCCGGCACATGGGGGAGCCGAGCATGATCGCGCCGGAAGCCCGGGTGAACCCCTACATCTGGCTCGGCTCGGAGATCGAGGCGCAGACCCGCTACACGCTCGACGTCCTCGCCCGCATCGCGGAGTCGGCGGGCACCTCGCTCGACCGTTGCGTGAAGGCCGACGTCACGCTGACCCACCCGGCCGACTTCCCCGGGATGGACCGGGTCTGGCGGGAGTTCTTCGGGGACGAGCCGCCCGCCCGCACCGTCGTCACCGGCTCGCAGCTGGTGATCAAGGGCCTGCGTGTCGAGGTGGCGCTCGTGCTGCTGGCCGGGGACGCCACCACCGGCAAACGCACCGTCCACGCCGACGAGGTGCCGGACCCACCGGGACACGCGCCGCAGGCCGTCCACGCGGGCGACTTCCTGTTCACGAGCACGGTGCTGCCCGCGTCCCGGGCCGGGGCGGTGCCCGCGGCCGTCCGGGACTCCGTGGGAACGCCGTACTTCGCCGACCCGGCCCGTGCCCAGACCGCGCTGCTTGCGGAGTACGTGGCGGCGTTGTGCCAGGCAGCCGGATCGGCGCTGGGCGAGGTGTGCAAGGTCCAGGCCTTCCTCTCCGACCTGCGGCACCTGCCCGGGATGCTGGCCTCCTGGCGGGACGCGTTCCCCACCGAGCCGCCCGCGCTGAGCAGCGTCGGCCTCGGCGGTGGCGCACCGCTGCCGCTGCCGGGCGCGTGCGTGCAGTGGGACGTCATCGCCCACGCGCCGGTCAGGGGTTGGTGATGTCGTCGAAGACGAGGAACGTGCGCGTGCCGAGCACACCGGGGATGCTCGGCAGCTGATCCAGCACGACGCGGCGGAGGTGCTCGTTGTCGACGGTCCGGACGAGCAGGATGACGTCGAACTCGCCGCCGACCAGCGCCATGTGCTTGACCTCCGGGATGCGGCGCAGATGTGCCGCGAGGTCACGCCACGAGTTCTGCCGCACCGTGAGCGTGATGTAGGCCGAAGTGGACAGTCCGGCCCTGGCGTGGTTCACCACGGCGGTGTAGCCGGTCAGCACCCCGGAGTCGCGGAGCCGGTCCAGGCGGCTGTAGGCGTTGGCGCGCGAGATGTTGAGCCGGTCGGCGAGCAGGCGGACGGAGAGCCGTCCGTCGTGGGTGAGCTCGCGCAGGATGGCCTGATCGGTCGCGTCGAGTGCGGGAGCAAGGTGTCCAGCGCCGGTGGCCGGACGGGAACCGCTGCTGGACATGTGGATCCTCCCGGAGTCATGGATAGCCATTCGTCTTCGAAATGGCGCTGGTTCTGGTCAGAACGTAGCAGGTGTCGCAGGATTTCCACCGTTGTGTCTCGCAGTGGAGGTGGCCGATGGAGGAGCTCCGGATGGTGCGGCTGCTCGACGCCGACGGAGGCGCCGTCGAGGACGACCGGTACCCGATGCCCCCGCCGGAGGTCCTGGTGGACGCCTACCGGGCGCTGGTCCGGGGAAAGCGGCTCAACGAGCAGGCGAGCGCGCTGGTGCGGCAGGGCCGCCTCGCGGTGTACCCGTCGTCGCGGGGCCAGGAGGCGTGCCAGGTGACGGCGGCCGCGGTGCTGCGCCCCGGCGACTGGCTGTTCCCCACGTACCGGGACACGGTGGCGGTGGTCGAACGCGGGGTGGACCCGGTCGAGGTGCTCACCCTGCTGCGCGGCGACTGGCACTGCGGCTACGACCCCTCGCGGCACCGGGTGGCGCCGCAGGCCACCCCGCTGGCGACCCAGCTGCTGCACGCGGTCGGCGCGGCACACGCCGCCACGCTGCGCGGAGAGGACACCGTCGTGCTGGCGCTGTGCGGGGACGGCGCCACCAGCGAGGGCGACTTCCACGAGGCACTCAACTTCGCGGCGGTGTTCGCCGCACCGGTGGTGTTCCTGGTGCAGAACAACAAGTACGCGATCTCGGTGCCGCTGGCGCGGCAGTCCGTCGCGCCGAGCCTGGCGCACAAGGGAATCGGGTACGGCATGCCCGGCGTGCTGGTGGACGGCAACGACACGGCCGCGCTGACGGCGGTGCTCGGGGAGGCGGTGACGCGCGCGGCCGGAGGCGGCGGGCCGACGCTCGTGGAGGCCGACACCTACCGGATCGACGCGCACACCAACGCCGACGATGCCAGCCGCTACCGCACCGACGACGAGGTCGCCGCATGGGCGCGGCGGGACCCGCTCGTCCGGCTGCGCGCGTACCTGCGGGGCCTCGCCGTCCTGGACGACGAGCGGGAGGCGGAGTTCACCGCGGCCGCGGAGGCCGACGCCGCGCGGCTGCGGGCCGCGCTGGCCGACGACCGGCCGCCGGAACCCGCGGAGTTGTTCGCGCACGTCCGTGCCACGCCGACGCCGCAGCTGGCGGCCCAGGCCGCGTCGCTGCGCGCGGAGCTGGCCGCCGAGCGGCGGCAACCGGAGGAGGAGCGGTGACCGTGAAGCTGACCATGGCGCAGGCGATCAACGCGGCACTGCGCGACGCGCTGGCCGAGGACGAGTCGGTGGTGGTGTTCGGCGAGGACGTGGGCCCGCTGGGCGGGGTGTTCCGGGTGACCGACGGGCTCACCGCCACGTTCGGCGACCGGCGGTGCTTCGACACCCCGCTGGCCGAGTCCGGCATCGTCGGGATGGCCATCGGGATGGCGATGAACGGGATGCGCCCGGTGGTCGAGATGCAGTTCGACGCGTTCGCCTACCCGGCGTTCGAGCAGATCACCAGCCACCTGGCGAAGATGGCCAACCGCACCAGGGGCAGGGTGCGGCTGCCGGTGGTGGTGCGGGTGCCCTACGCGGGCGGCATCGGGGGCGTCGAGCACCACTGCGACTCCTCCGAGGCCTACTACGCCCACACACCCGGCCTCACCGTGCTCGCGCCCGCGACCAACCAGGACGCCTACGGCCTGCTGCGGGCCGCGATCGCCGGCCCGGATCCGGTGATCTTCCTGGAACCGAAGAAGCACTACTTCGCCCCCGAGGAGGTGGAGCCGGAGACCCCGGTGCCGCCGATCGGGCGGGCCGAGGTCCGCAGGCGCGGGGCGGACGCCACGCTCATCGCGTACGGGCCGACGGTGCCCGTCGCCCTCGCGGCGGCGGAGCTGGCCGCCACCGAGGGCCGCGACCTCGGCGTGGTGGACCTGCGGTCGCTCGTGCCGTTCGACGAGGACACCGTCGTGGCCGAGGTCCGCCGCACCGGCCGCGCCGTCGTCGTCGCCGAGGCGCCGGGCTTCGTCTCGGTCGCCTCCGAGATCGCCGCGCGGATCAGCGAGCGGTGCTTCCACCACCTGGAGGCGCCGGTGCGGCGGGTCACCGGGTTCGACATCCCGTATCCGCCGCCGAAGCTCGAGCACCACCACCTGCCCTCCGCCGAACGCGTCCTCGACGCCGTCGACGACCTGCAATGGGATGAGTCATGAGCCGCCAGACGTTCACCCTGCCCGACCTCGGCGAGGGCCTCACCGAGGCCCAGCTGATCCGCTGGCTGGTCGGTCCCGGCGAGCCGGTCGCCGTCGACGCGCCGGTCGCCGAGGTGGAGACCGCCAAGGCGACGGTCGAGGTGCCCTCGCCCTTCGCCGGAACCGTGGCCGAGCTGCACGGTGCCGAGGGGGCCACGATCGCCGTCGGGGAGCCGCTCATCTCGATCGACTCCGGACCGGCCGAGCCCGCGACCGCGGCCTACCGCGAGGAGGAGCGCGCGGGTTCGGGCAACGTCCTCATCGGTTACGGCACCAGGGAGCGGCAGGGCCGCAGGCGCCGCCGGGTGTCCCGGCCCGCCCCCGCGGCCGCTCCCGGGGAACGGCCGCGCGTGGTCTCCCCGGTGGTGCGCAAGCTGGCGAAGGACAAGGGGATCGACCTGACCGCGCTCCGGGGAACCGGGCCGGACGGCCTGATCACCCGCGCCGACATCGAGCGTGCCGCCGCGCCCACCCCGGGCGGCACGGGCGGCACCGACCAGCGCACCGGCCTCGGCATCGCCGAGCGCATCCCGTTGCGCGGCCTGCGCGCCGCCATCGCGGCCACGCTGTCCCGCAGCAGGCGGGAGATCCCCGAGGCCACGACGTGGGTCGACGTCGACGCGACGCCGCTCGTCCGGTTGCGGAGCGAGCTGGGGGAGCGGCCGGGGCTGCTGGCGCTGGTCGCCCGGTTCGTCGTCGCGGGTCTGGGCAGGTACCCCGTGCTGAACTCCACTGTGGACACCGAATCCGGTGAGATCCTGGTGTTCGACGGGGTGCACCTCGGCATCGCCACCCAGGCCGGGCACGGCCTCGTCGTCCCCGTGGTGCGCGACGCGCACCGCCGCACCGCGCGTGACCTGGACGCCGAGATCCGGCGGGTCACCGCGGCCGCGAGGGAGGGTTCGGCCGCGGTGCTCACCCCGGGCTCGTTCACCCTCAACAACTACGGCGCGTTCGGCGTGGACGGCAGCGCGGCGATCATCAACCATCCGGAGGCGGCCATCCTCGGCATGGGCCGCATCGTCGAGCGCCCCTGGGTGGTCGACGGCGAGGTGCGGCCCCGGCACGTCACGCAGCTGTCGCTGGTGTTCGACCACCGGGTGTGCGACGGCGGGACGGCCGCCGGTTTCCTCCGGTTCGTCGCCGACGCCATCGAGTCACCGAGCTCGGCTCTCGCCGACCTCTAGTCCGCGCCCTTCCCGCCGGGCTGGAACAGGATGCACCGGAGGGTCCGCGCGAGGTGCTCGGCCAGCCGGTCCGGGGACATCCGGGCCAGCGGGCCACCGCGCACGACGTAGCGGCCGAACGTCACGCCGATCAGGTGTGCCGCCAGCAGGTCGACGCGTTCCTCGACGCCGGGCCCGCTCAGCACGGTGCGGTAGGCCTCGGTGCTGGTCTCGCGCATGGCGTCGTAGAGCCGGGTGGCGGTCTCCTCGTCGGACGCGGCGCTGCGGAGCAGGGCGAGGAACGGGTCGTTGCCGCCGGAGCGTTCCATGCGGTCGACGAACGCGCGCGCGATGCGGTCGGGCAGCGTGTCCGGCGGGCCGGGAACGAGCTCCACCAGGTCGGGGGCACCGGGCATCGCGGCGACGAACAGCCGTTCCTTGCTGGTGAAGTGCCGCATGACCAGCCCGTGCGTGACACCGGCGCGCTGGGCGATCTCGCGGATGGTGGCGCGGGCGTAGCCGCGTTCGGCGAAGACGGCGCGGGCCGCGCCGAGGATCGCCGCGCGGTGGGCCTCGGGGTCGCGGACGCGTTTCCGGGGTGCGGTCATCCGCCTAGTGTACAGCTGGTCATTACGGTGCTATCCTCACTAATGACCAACTGTTCATTAGGAGGTGCCTCCATGTCCCTGGAACCGCTCACGCCGGAGAACACCACGATCGTCCTCGTCGACCACGCCGTCGGCTTCGCCAACGTGCTGCGCTCGCACGACACCGCGCAGCACGTCGGCAACGTGGTCGGGCTGGCGAAGACCGCGCGGCTGTACGGCACCGGTCTCGTCGTGACCAACGGCATGCCCACCAAGCCGTCCGGCCCGCTCTACCCGGAGCTGCTCGAGGTGCTCGGCGACCACCCGGTCATCGAGCGCGGCGGCAACTTCGACGCCTTCCTCGACGACGCCTTCGCCGACGCGGTGCGCGCGACCGGGCGCCGCAAGCTCGCGATCGCCGGCGTGTCCACCGAGGGCTGCGTGCTCCAGACCGTGCTCGGCGGGCTGCGCGCGGGCTATGAGGTGTACCTCGTCGTCGACGCCTCGGCCAGCCTCACCGCCGAGACCCACGAGACGGCCGTGCGGCGCATGGTGCAGGCGGGCGCCGTGCCGGTCACGTGGTTCTCGCTGGCCGGTGAGTTCACCGTGGATCACCGTTCGCCGTCGGCGCCGCACTTCCAGCAGCTGATGCGGGAGCACGTGCCCACCATGGCGATGGGCGTGCGGACGTGGCGGTCGGCACTCGAGCACGCTCCGGTCGCGTGAACCACCGGCGCGCCGGTGCGCTCAGCCGAACACGGGGCCGCGGTCCCGGCGGCGCTTGAGCTCGTAGAAGCCGTCGACACCGGCGAGCGTCGTGCACGCGTCCCACAGCCTGCCCGCCTGCTCGCCGCGGGGCGCCGGGCTGACGACCGGGCCGAAGAAGGCCGCCGTGCGCCAGCGCACGACCGGTGCGCCGACCTCGTCGCCCACCAGCGCGATGGCCTCGTCGTGCGACGCCCGCGCCAGCTCGTCGTAGTCGGTGCGGTCCGCGAACTCCGCCAGTTCCCCGGGAAGCCCCGCCTCGGCGAGCGACTCCTGGATCAGCGGCCGGTCCACCAGCGGCCGCTGATCCAGGTGCACGCGCCTGCCCATCGCCTCGTACAGCGGCAGCGTGCACTCCGGACCGCACTTCTGCCTGGCGGCGGCGAAGACCCGCACCGCGCCGAACGACGCGTCGAGGAAGTGGCGGAACTTGCGGTACTTCCGCTCCACCTCCTTGCCCTCGTTGAGGCAGTAGAGGCTCATGACGTGCCAGCGCGCGCGGACCGGGCGCACGCGCTGCACCTCCAGCATCCACCGGGAGACGAGCCATGCCCACGGGCAGATCGGCTCGACCCACACGTCGACCTCCTCCGGCTCACCCGCCGGTACGCCTTCCGCCGCCATGTTCCTCTCCTCGTCCCTCTCCTCGTCGTCGGTGCCGCTACGCTGCCGCCGTGACCGCCCGCCGTGTCTTCGCGATCTGGCTCGCCACCACCGTCGCCGGTGCGGTGCTGCTGGCCCTGCCCGACTCGTCCGGTGCCGTGGTCCGGATCTCCGAGCGGCACGGTCCCGGCGTGGTCGACGTGCTCGGCATGGTCGTCGTCCTCGCCGGAAGCGCCGTGCTGTGGTGGCACCTGATCCGCCACCGCGGGCTCGTCGTGCGCGGGCTCGGGGGGCGCGCGACCGCCGCGCTCCTCACCACGCTCGTCCTGGCCCTCGCGCTGGTCGCCTGGTCCGTGCTGGCCGACATCGGCTGGTGGTGGGTGGCGGGCGCGGGCTGCGCCTGGGCCGCGCAGCTGGTCGCGTTGCGTGCCACGGCGCACCCCCGCTCGGCATCGGCACCCGGGTCCCGCCCACGATAGGCACGGATCACCGGCACGCCGGTCGGTGATCCTCCGGACACGCGGTGTCCGGTGTTCTGCGGACTGTCGGGTACTCGCGCCGCTCCGGTTACGTCGACCGGCATGGACGTGGCGTTGAAGAGCCCGGAGGACGGGCAGCACCCTGCCGGCCCCGGGCGCGCACTGGACGAGCTGCACCAGGAACTGGCGCGGCGCTGGGCCGGCGCGGACGCGCTGGACTCGATCTGCCGGTACGCGGTGCTGCCCGCGGGCAAGCTGTTCCGTCCCATCCTGCTGCTGAACGCGGCCGCGTGCGTCGGGGGCCGGGCCGAGGAGGTGCTGCCCGCCGCCGTCGGCACCGAGTGCGGGCACGTCGCGAGCCTCGTGCACGACGACATCATCGACCGCGACGAGATGCGCCGCGGCAGGTTCTCGGTGCAGCACGCCTTCGGCGCGGACGACGCGATCATCGCGGGCGACGCGCTGATCTTCGACCTGTTCGGTTGCCTGGCGGAGTGCCGGGCGACCGGGATCGCCGACGAGCGGATCGTGTCGGCACTCGCCGCGGTGTCCAAGGCCGGTCTGGACATGTGCCGCGGTCAGCACCTCGAGTCGCGGCTGCAGGGACGGCTGGACTGCACGGTCGAGACCTACCTGGAGATGGTGAGCCTGAAGACGGCCGCGTTCTTCCGCGCGGCCTGCGCCTGCGGCGGGATCCTCGGCGGGGGTGAGCACGAGCAGATCCGCGCCCTGTGCGCCTACGGCGACCACCTGGGAGTCGCCTTCCAGATCCACGACGACCTGCTGGCCTACACCAGCGCCACCACGGCCACCGGCAAACCGGCCGACAGCGACGTGCGCAACCGCAGGCTGACCCTCCCCGTGATCCTCGGCTACCGCCGGGGCGGTTCCGCCGCCGCCGAGCTGAAGCGCATCATGACCGGTGCGGTCGAGCCGGAGCAGGCCTTCGGCGCGATGGCCAGGTTGCTCGGCGAGACCGGCGCGATCGCGGCGGCCGGTGCACTGGCCAACGAACAGGCGGTGCTGGCCTACGAGGCCCTCGCCGCGCTGCCCGACTCGCCGCACCGCACCCGGCTGGCCGAGTTCGCCTGGCGTGCGGTGGAACGGACGTGGTGACCGTGCGACCGCGCGACCGGTTGCTGGCTCACCTGGAGGTCTGGCGTCCCTACACGCTCGGTCACGCCGGGCTGGCCGCGCTGGCGGCGGCCACGCTGGCGGCCGAGCAGCCGTCCTGGCCGCGGCTGCTCGGGGCGTGGGCCGTGCCGACCCTCGGGTGGCTGGCCGGGCTCTACGGCGGGGACTACTTCGACCGCGCGCTCGACTCCGCAGCCAAGCCGCAGCGCCCGATCCCGTCCGGCCGGGTCGCCGCGGGCACCGCCCGCGCCGCGATGATCGGATGCGTGGTGGCGGGCGGCGCCGTCGCGATGGTCCTGAACTGGCGGACGGTCGTCCTCGTCGCGGCCGCGCTGCTGCTCGGCGTCCTCTACCACACGCGGTTCAAGGCCCGTGGTCTCGCCGGGCACGTGGCCAGGGGAGTGTTGACCGGTTTCGCGGTGCTGTCCGGCATGCTCGCCGTGGCCCCGCTCCCGCCGCCGGCACTGGCGCCGCTCGTGCTCGCCTTCGTCCTGCACGACACCGGGACGAACCTGATCGGCGCGCTCCGCGACGTCGACGGCGACCGGGCGGGCGGGTACGAGACCTTCCCGGTACGCCACGGGACGCGGGCGGCCCTGTGGCTGGCCGCCGCTCTCGGGGCGCTGTGGTCGGGGCTGGCGGTCGTCGTGCCGTTCACGGGCGCGGCCGGTGGCTCGGTGCCCGCGTTCGCCGCGCTGCTCGCGGTCGCGGCCCTCGCCTGGGCGGCCGTGCTGGCCCGGTTGTGGCGCGCGGGTGAGCCCGTGCCCCGCCGCGCCGCCCTCGCCGCGCACGAGGTGCTCACCGTCGAGCGCATCGGGCTGGGCACGGCGTTTCTCGCACTCGGCTGGGGCGCGGCGCAGGCCGTGGCGGTCGGGCTGCCCGTCGCCGTGCTGACAGTACTCGCGCAGCGCCTGCTGCGCGCGCGCTACGAGTTCGCCGACGAGCCCGGACCGTCCGTGTCGGCCGAGACGATCCTCGGCTACGTCGACGCGCGGTTGCGGGACATCGCCGGGGGCGCGGCCCGCCCGGTCCGCACTCCGGCGGGCTGGCGCCGCCGGATCCGCATCCGCGTGGCGGACCTTCCGCTCGACGTCCACCTGGTCGCCGACGGGGCGATCCGCCGGGTGCCCTCGGCCGAGTTCGCGGCAGGCACCCTCCCGTCGCTCACCATCACCACGACCAGCGACGTCTTCGCGGACATCTTCCTGTCCCGGCGCAGCACCCCGCGCCGCGCGTACCTGTCCCGGGCCATCCGGATGGACGCCTCGGCCCGGGACATGCTGTCGCTGAACCAGATCTTCAACGAGTTCCGCCGCGCCGTGCCGGCCCCCGCGCCGGACCGCGCTCCGGCCAGGACGGAGCAGCCCGGGACCGGGTCCCGTGCGGAGGCCGGACCGGGCCTTCTCCCGGACCGGGTGGTCATCAGTGACACGACGTTGCGCGACGGCGAGCAGATGCCCGGCGTCGCGTTCGCCCCGGAAGCGAAGGTCACGCTGGCCCGCGAGCTGGACGCCCTCGGCGTACCGCTGATCGAGGCGGGCTTCCCGGCCGTGTCCCGCGCCGAGGAGGAGGCCGTGCGGGCGGTCGCCGGCGCGGGGCTGGACGCGGTGATCCAGGTGATCGCGCGCCCGAGGCGGGACGACATCGACGCGGCGGTGCGCAGCGGGGCGCACAGCATCGCCGTGTTCGTCGGCACCTCCGACGCCCACATCCGGGCCAAGCTGCGGACCACACCGGACGCGCTGCTGCGGGACGCCGCCGACGCCGTGGCCTACGCCAAGCGCGCCGGTCACCAGGTGGTGTTCGCGGCGGAGGACGCCACGCGCACCGACCCCGGGTTCCTCATCACGCTCTACGACGCGGTCGCCGGTGCCGGTGCCGACGCGGTCGGGCTCGCCGACACCGCCGGGGTCGCGACACCGTGGTCGCTGGCCGCGCTGGTCCGCCGGGTGACCGAGGCCTGCGAACTCCCGCTCGCGGTGCACTGCCACAACGACCTCGGGCTGGCCACCGCCAACTCGGTCGCCGGGGTCCTCTCCGGGGCGTCCGGGGTGCAGTGCTCGGTGCTCGGCATCGGCGAACGGGCAGGCAACGCCGCCCTGGAGGAGGTCGTGCTCACGCTGGAGATCGCGTTCGGCCACCGCACCGGACTCGACCTGCCCCGGCTCACCGGGCTCGCGCGGCGGGTCGGCGACCTCGCGGGCACCGGCGTCCCTGTGAACAAGGCGGTGGTCGGCGAGAACGCGTTCGTCCACGAGAGCGGGCTGCACGTCGACGGGCTGCTGCGGGACGCCGCCACCTACGAACCGTACGAGCCCGCCCTGCTCGGGCGTCAGCGGCGCATCGTCTTCGGCAAGCACTCCGGACGGTCGGGCATCGCCGAGACGTTGCGGCGGCACGACATCGCGCTGGACGAAGGCCAGCTCGGCGAGCTGGTGCGCGAGGTGAAGCGGGGCGGCACGGGAACATCCTGTCTGGACGAGAACGGCCTGGTGCGCCTGGCCGGCGACCTGCTGAAGGGAGCATCGTGTCGCACGACGTGAGCTGGCTCGAGCAGTACATGAGCGACGCCAAGGCCGGCACCCTGGCGGCCCCGCCGTCGGCCTGGTGGATCGTGACCCGTGCCTGCAACCTGAACTGCTACTACTGCTTCGCGGACGCGCGGAAGAAGGACCCGGACGAGCTGGACACCGCCGAGGCGATGGCCGTGCTCGAGGACTTCGCCGCCAGCGGCCTGATGTTCGTCACGTTCCTCGGTGGGGAACCGCTGGTGCGCAAGGACATCTACCGGCTCGTCGACCACTCCACCGATCTGGGCCTCTACACCGCGCTGCTCACCAACGGGCTGAACGTGCGGGAGGACAAGATCGACCGCCTGGTGGACGCGGGCCTGGAGATGATCGGCGTCTCCATCGACAGCACCGAAGCCGCCACGCACGACTCCGTCCGCGGTGTCCGCGGGTCCCTGGACTGGACCAGACGGGTGGTCCGCCACGCGGTGCGGCGGGGAGTGCGGACGAGTGTGCGCATCGTGGTCAGCGAGGACAGCTACGAGTCGATCCCCGACCTGTTCCGGTGGGCGGTCGACGAGGGCGTCGAGGAACTGATCCTGCTCCCGATGTTCATGGTCGGCCGCGCGGCGGGGGGAGCCGAGGACAGGCGGGCCGACATCGTGGGCAAACGGCTGTTCCTGGACAGCCTCCGGCGCCTGCGCCGGCTCGGCGAGCCGCTCGGCATCTCGGTCCCGGTGCAGGAGACGCTGGCCTGCCCGCAGGGCATCGAACTGCGCCCGCCCACGGACCGGCACCACCACGCCGGGCACGCGGCCGGATTCGAGCTGAGCTCCGGCTGCAAGGTCGGCAGGTTCATGATCAGCGTGCAGCCGAACGGGGACGTCTATCCGTGCCCGTTCGTGCACACCAGCATCGGCAACCTGCGCACGCGGAGCGTGACCGACATCTGGCGCTCACCGCTGCTGCGGCGGGCACGGGGCGAGGACCTCGGCTGCCTGGCGCGATCGATGATCCACACCGGCAGGGCCGACGTGGCCGATCCGACCTACCGGGCCGACGCCGCGCGGCTGCTGGCCGAGCTGCCCGCCCCGGCGGAGGGCGGCGACCGGCCTGCCGCCGGAGACCTGCCGTTCGTTCCGGTGGACGGGCTGTCGCTGGCCTCGCACCGGGCCCGCGGCGAGGGATAGGAGGACACACGATGGCCGAGACGATGTCCGTCGACGAGATCGTCGGGGAACTGCGGGAGATGATCGAGGTGAGCCTGCGCAACCCGACCACCCTGCGCAGGCTGCTGGGCAACTCGATCGTGATCCAGTACCAGTTCGTCCGGCCGGGCGGCGACGTGGTGCCGTACGTGCTCACGGTGGCCGACGGACGCGGCGGTGTCGAGCCGGGCGAGGTGCCGGAGCAGGACGCCGACCTCGTCATCCGGACCGAACCGATCACCCAGCACCGCATCACCAGCGGCGAGCTCGGCGGGCGGGAGGCGGTGGTCAGCGGGATGCTCGACATCCGCAAGGCTCCGTCGATGCCGAAGCTGGTGTTCCTGCGCTCGATGTTCAACCAGTACAAGAAGGCCCGGCTGCGGGCGGACCCGCCGGACGGCGACGGCTGCGCCGTGGAGACGAGCGGACGCCTCGGGCGGCGCGGGAAAGGGGGAACCGAATGACCACAGTGGACTCGGATCGGCCGTCCGGAACCGGCTTCGACCCGTTCGACCCCGCCGTGCGGCAGGATCCCTACCCGCACTACCGGCGGCTCAGGGAGGAGGCGCCCGTCTACCGCGACCCCTCCGGGTTCTGGGTGCTCACGCGGTACCGGGACGTGCGTGCCGCCCTGCGCGACCCGCGGTTCGGGCACAACCTGCGCGAGGTGCTCTCGGGCGGTACCGATTCGGACAGCCTGTTCTTCAAGCTGCCGCCGCTGTTCGTCGTGTTCGACCCGCCCGAGCACACCCGGCTGCGCAGGCTGGTGGGCAAGAGCTTCACCCGCAAGTACGTGGGCAAGCTGGCGGGGCGGGCCCAGGAGATCGTCACCGAGCTGGTGCGCGCCGCGCTGGACCAGGGCGAGGCCGACCTGGTGACGGCGCTGGGCAGGCCCTTCCCGGTCATCGTGATCGGCGAGATCCTCGGCGTCCCGGAGGCGGACCGCACGAACTTCTATCGCTGGTCCAATGACCTTGTCCGGGCCTGGGACCCCGGGTTCGCGCGAACCGAGGACGTCGTGCGGAAGGGTGAGCAGTCCCTGCGCGAGTTCGGCGAGTACTTCGCGTGGCTGGCGCAGCGGCGCCGGGACGAGCCCGGTGCGGACCTGCTGAGCAAGCTCGTGCGGGTGGAGGACGAGGGCGACACCCTGACCATGGAGGAGATCGTCGGCACCTGCGTGCTGCTGATCGTCGCCGGGTACGAGTCCAGCGCCAACGGCATCACCCTCTACGCCCGCGAGCTGCTCAGCAGGCCGGGGCTGCTCGAGCTCTTCCGCTCCCGGCCCGACCTGCACGACCAGGCGGTCGAGGAGCTGCTGCGCTACGAGCCGCCGGGACACATGACGGTGCGCTCGGCGCTGACCGACGTGGAGGTCGACGGGCACACGATCCGGCAGCACGAGCGGGTCATCCTGATGATCTCGACGGCCAACCGGGATCCCGAGGTGTTCGACGACCCGGAACGGCTGGACTTCCGGCGCTGGCCGAACCACAACATCACCTTCGGCGCGGGAATCCACCACTGCATGGGCGCCCCGCTCGCGCGGATGGAGCTGCGGCTCGCGCTGGCGACCCTGTTCCGCGAGGCCTCGCGGGTCGAACTGGTCACCGACGACGTCCGGTTCCGGGACAACCTGCTGCTGCGCGGGCTCGTCTCGCTGCCGGTGCGGCTGGGGCGCTGAGCAACGTGACCAGGGCCGGGGAACAGGCGCCGCGGGCCGAGCCCGCGGTCGGCGCGGCCGCCGAGGCGGTGCTCGCGCTGCGGCGGGCCGACGGTGGCTGGACGGGCACACTGCCGCCGTCCGCGGTGTCCACCGGTGCCGCCGTGTTCGCGCTCGCCTTCGCCGACCCGGACGGCTCCGCCGCTGTCCTCGAGCGGGCGGCGCGGTGGCTGCGCCAGGCGCGGGAACCCGACGGCGGATGGGCCGACTTCCCCGGCGGGCCGTCGACGGTGAACGCCACGGCCATCGCCGTGGCCGCGCTCCGGCTGTGCGAACCGGAGCGGTCGGATGCGCACGTGCGGACCGGCCTGGCCTGGCTGGAGCACCGTGGCGGCGTCGACGTGGTCGCCGACAAGCGGCGCTGCACGCTCAAGGCGGTGTGCGAGCACTACCTCGCGCTGGCGGGGTTGTACGACCCGGCGCGTCTGGCCCGCATGCCGGTGGAGCTCCTCGTGCTCCCGCGGGCGTTGCGGCAGAAGCTGTCCTTCACCGTGCCCGGTCTCGCCGCGTGGGGCGTGATGCAGGCACGCACGTGGCGCTTCGGTCCGGTCCGGCGGGCGGTGAACCGGCTGGCCGAGCCCGCGGCGCTGCGCTACCTGCGCGCGATCCACGACTACGAGGGCCCGGAAGGCGGGGTGGAGGAGTCGCCGCTCATGGTGGCCATCGTCTGCCTCGGCCTGCATCGCGCGGGCCGCGCGCCCGACCTGGTCGCCGCCTACCGCGACTACCTGCACGCGACGGTGCGCCGCGACGGGGCATGGGCGATCGACCGCGACATCGAGTGCTCGGTGACCGGGTACCTGGTGCCGGCGCTGGCCGAGGCGGGCCTGCGGGACGACCCTCGGCTTGCCGCCACCCGGCAGTGGATCCAGCGGTGCCAGCGGGCCGAGCGGTTCCCCGCCACCGGCTGCCCCGCGGGCGGGTGGGGCTGGTCGGTGCCGTCGGGATGGCCGGAGACCGACGACACCGCGGGCGCCGTCCTGGCGCTGACCGAGCTGGGCGTCCCGCCGGGGGATCCGGGGCTGCGCCGCGGCGTCGCCTGGCTGCTCACCATGCAGAACCGGAACGGCTCGTGGAGCTGCTTCGCCCGGGACACACCGTCCGACATGGACGCGCCCTGCACGGTGCTCACCGCACACGCGCTGCTGGCGCTGCGCCGGGTGGGAGCGGGAACCGCCGCCTGCCGCCGCGCCGTCCGGTGGCTGACCCGCACGCAGCGTCCCGACGGCTCGTTCGGCTGCGTCTGGTTCCGGGACCACACCGCCGGGACCGCCCGCGCGCTGGAGGCGCTCGGCGCGCTCGGCCTCGCGGACTCCGCCGCGGCGCGGGGCGCCCGGGACTGGCTGCTGCGGCACCAGCGCGACGACGGCGGCTGGGGCGACGGGCACGGTGCGGCATCCACCGCGGAGGAGACGGCCTGGGCGGTACTGGGCCTGCTGCGCACCGGGGAGCGCGCGGCGAGCGAGCGCGGAGTGCGCTGGCTGCTGGCCGCCCGGCGAGCCGACGGGCTCTGGGACGCCGCGCCCGTGGGGTTCTACTTCCTCGAGCTGACCTACTGGTGCGACCACATTCCGCACGCGTACGCGTTGCAGGCGCTGGCCCGCTACCGGACGGAGGCCGGGTGCCGATGAATGGCCGCCCCCGTTACCCGTTCGCCCGGGAAAGCCAGCTGGTGATGCCCCGGGAGTTCGCGTGGCTGCGCGAACGGGACCCGGTCTGCCGGGTGACGTTGCCGCACGGCCGCGAGGCGGTGCTGCTGACGCGGTACGACGACATCCGCGCGGCCCTGTCCGAGCGGCGGCTCAGCTCTCGGACCAACCGGCCGGGTTCGGCGCTGGAGGGCAGCGCGCCCGGGTTCGGCAACGCGGAACGTCCCTTCAGCGACCCGCCCGAGCACACCCGGTGGCGGGCGCTGGTGGCGGGTGCCTTCACGGCTCGCCGGGTGGCGGCGCTGCGGCCGCGGGTCCAGGACATCACCGACGGGTTGCTCGACGCGATGGCCGCGCACGGCCCGCCGGCGGACCTGATGGCGGGGCTCGCGCTGCCCGTACCGGTCGCGGTGATCTGTGAGCTGCTCGGGGTGCCGGCAGCCGACCAGGCGGAGTTCCGGGACTGGGTCGACGAGGTGTTCCTGCTCCCGGCCGGTCCCGAACGGCGGACGCGGGCGCTGGGCGCGCTCGCCGACTACGTGCGCGGGCTGCTGGCCGCCCGGCGCGCCCGCCCCGGCCGGGACGACCTGCTCGACGGGTTGCTGGCCGTGCGGGACGCCGACGACGGCAGGCTGACCGAGGACGAGCTGGTGCAGACCGTGATGATCCTGCTGGCGGCCGGTTACAAGTCCACCGCCGCGCAGATCGGCCGCGGCGTGCTGACCCTGCTGCGGCACCGGGACCAGCTCGCGGTCCTGCGGGCGGATCCCGGTCTCGTGCCCGCCGCGGTGGAGGAACTGCTGCGGTACGCGGCGCCCGGTAACGGCCTCGGCGTCACCCGGTACGCCACCGGGACGCTGGACATCGGCGGGGTCCGTGTCCCCGAGGGGACGGTCGTCGTGCTCCCACCGCAGGCGGCGAACCGCGACCCCCGCCGGTTCCCCCGTCCCGACCGGTTCGACGTGTGCCGGGCCGGTGCGGCCCGGCACCTGGCGTTCGGCGCCGGGCCGCACTTCTGCCTCGGCGCGGCGCTGGCGCGGCTGGAGCTGCAGGTCGTGTTCGACCGGCTGCTGCGCCGGTTTCCGGGCATCGAGCTGGCGATCCCGCCCGGAGAGCTGCGCTGGCCCGCCGACGGCGCGCTGCAGGGACCGGACGAGGTTCCGCTGCGCTGGTGACCGGTCGCATCCGGAGAGGAGGCCGATGTCCCACTACGACGTGCTGATCTGTGGCGCGGGCGTGGCCGGGCTGACCCTGGCCCGCGTGCTCGCCGCGCAGGGGCGCCGGGTCCTGGTGGTGGACAAGCAGACCCGCGATTCGATGGTACACAAGGGAGAGTTGCTCCAACCGCGGTCGCTGCAGGTGCTCGACGACCTCGGGGCGCTGCCCGCGCTGCGGGACCGGGAAGCCCTGGTGGCGCACCGGCTGGTGTGCTGCCGTCCCTCGGGGGAGGAGATTGCGCCACTGGACTACCGGCTGCTCCCCGGGCCGTTCAACTACTGCCTCGTACATCACTACCACGCCATCACGGCGGCGATCGGGCACGAGCTGGGGCCACGGGTCGAGATACGGCGGGGCACCCGGCTGGCTGCGCTCCACGAGGACTCCTCGGGGCGCGTCCGTGGAGCCCGGCTGGTGGAGGGCGGCGAGGTGCGGCAGGACGTCACCGCCACGCTCACCGTCGGCTGCGACGGAGCGTCCTCCCGGGCCCGGTCGGAGGCGGGTATCGGGGTCACCCGGCAGCCGTACGAGCATCATCTCGTCGGGATCGATCTCGCCGACGGCAGCGGCCTTGGCCGGGACATCGCGGCGCACCTGACGGCGCGCGGCCTGCGGCTGCTGCTGCCCATGCCCGGCGGGCGTGCCCGGCTGTACGTGCAGGCGAGCCCGGCGGAGTGCAGGGAGCTGCGGCGGGACCGGCGCCGGTGGACGGAGCGGCTGCTGGCCGACGTGCCCGCGCTGGAGGTGGTGGCCGGGTCACTGCGGGCCGACGCGGTGCGGCCGCAGCTGCGGACGGCGGTCCGGCTCACCGCGCACTCCTGGACGCGTCCCGGGCTGGCCCTTCTCGGCGACGCGGCACACTGCGTGCATCCCATGGCAGGCCAGGGGATGAACTCCGCCATCGCCGACGCGTGGAGCCTCGGTGCCGCGCTGGGCGAGGTGGACCGGTTCCGCGCCGCCGAGGTCGACGCCGCGCTGGAACGCTACCGCGCGGCCGGAGAGCACCGCATGGCCTACGTGTGCCGGCTCAGCCACAACCTGGCCACCCTGTTCACGGACACCTCCCCGCGCACCAGGCTGCTGGGCCGCTACCTGCTGCGCCGCAACCGGACCAACCGCAGATTGCAGTTCCTGCTGACCTACAACATGTCCGGGCTGGGCGTGCACCGGTTCACCACGCGCGACCGGCTGGTCCAGTTCGGACTGATCCCGGACCGGCGTGCGGGTGAGATCCCGGCGGTCCGGGCAGGCCGGGTCAGCACGTCCACTCGCCGCCGTCGGCCGTGATCACCGAACCGGTGACCCAGCCGCACATCCCGGTGGCCGCGGCGTACACGACCCGCGCGATGTCGTCGGGCCGCCCGTACCGGCCGGCGACTCCGCCACCCGCCGCCGACGAACCGTCGGCCACGCCGTGCCTGCGGGCGGCCTCGATGGCACCCTCGGTGACGGTGGCTCCCGGAGCCACCGCGAGCACCCGCACGCCGCTCGCGGCGAGCTCCTCGGCGAACGCCCTGGTCAGCCCGACGACGCCGGACTTCGCGGCGGCGTAGGCGGCCTGCGCCCCGCCTCGCAGCGCCGCCGTGGACACGATGTTGACGATGCAGCCGCCGCCCTGCTCGCGCATCAGCCGGGCGGCCGCGGCGGTGCCGTGGAAGGTGCCGTCCAGGTTGACGGACAGCACCTCGCGCCACTCCCGCACCGTGGTCGCGAGCGTGGACGTGCTCACGGCGAACACCGCGGCGTTGTTGACCCACACGTCGAGACGGCCCCGCCGCCGGTGGAGCAGTCCGGCCAGTTCGGCGACCTGCTCGGCGGAGGTGACGTCCAGCGCGTGGGCCGTCGCCTCCCGCCCCTGCCCGCGCAGCGCGGCCGCCGCCGCGTGCGCCCGCTCCGCGTCGATGTCGGCGATCGCCACCGCCGCGCCCGCCTCCGCCAGCCGGGCCGCGACCGCACGGCCGATTCCCCGCGCGCCGCCGGTGACGACGGCGTGGTGCCCGGTGAGGTCGGTCAGGTCCGGCAGCGGCGTGTCCGTGAGGTCCTGCAGCATGGTCACCTCAGCTTCGCAGAGCGTCGGCGGACCGGATGTCCGGGCTTTCCCGGACGTGCGGGCCGGAGGGGCTCCGCTAGCGTCGGCGGGGTGCGCTTCGGACTGTTCGTGCCGCAGGGACTCCGCATGGACCTTCCGGAATCCCCGGATCCGTCGGCACAGCTGGACACGCTGCTGGGCGTGGCCAGGGCGGCCGACGAGGGTCCGTGGGACTCGGTGTGGGTGCACGACCACCTGCACACCGTGCCCGAGCAACGGGACAGCACCCTGTTCGAGGCGTGGACGCTCACCGCGGTGCTGGCCAGGGAGACGCGGCGGGTGCGAATCGGTCAGATGGCCTGCAGCAACGGATTCCGGCACCCGGCGTTGTTCGCGAAGATGGCCTCCACTGTGGACGTGGCCAGCGGTGGACGGCTCTGTGCGGGGCTCGGTGCGGGCTGGTTCCGTGGCGAGGCGGTGGCGTACGGGTATCCGTGGCCGGGGCTCGGCGAGCGGATGGCCCGCTTCGCGGAGGCGGTGCGCGTGGTGCATGCCCTGTGGACGGAGCGGCGGCCCACGGTCGACGGCCGGTACTACGCGGTCGACCGGCCCAGCAACGAACCGCGCGGGCTGCCCAGACCCGAGTTCTGGATCGCCGGGGGCGGCGAGCGCGTGACCCTGCCGCTCGTGGCGCGGTACGGCGACGCCTGCAACGTGGGGGCGGGCGACCCCGCGGTGGTCGCGCGGAAGCTGGCGGTGCTGCGCGCGCACTGCGCCGACGCGGGACGCGACGAGGCAGGCATCACGAAGTCGACGAGCCTGGACGTGTTCCCCGTCGGCACCGAGGCGGAGCGGGAGACCGCCCGCACGTACGTGCTCCGGCACGACAGCCTGGCCCGCCTCGACGGCGGGACGGCGGTGCGCACCGTGCGGGAGACGCGGGAGCGGGTCGCGCACCTGCGGGACGCCGGGGTGGAGCACCTGCTGGTGTACCTGCCCGGCCTCGCCCACGACCTGGAGCCCTTGCACCGGTTCGCGGAGGCGGTCATCCCGGTGTTCCGGTAGGTCCGTGCGCGGCCGGTCGGTGGAGACGACGGAGGCAACCGATGACGGAGCACGCAGTCGCCGCCGCGGAGTCCGCGCGGCGTGCCCTGTTCGTCCACGCCCACCCGGACGACGAGACGATCGGCAACGGCGCCACGATCGCCCGGTACGTGGCGGAAGGCGTGCACGTCACCGTGGTCACCTGCACGCGGGGGGAGGAGGGGCCGGTGCTCCGGCCCGAGCTGGCGCACCTCGCGGCCGACCGGGAGGACCGGCTCGGCGAGCACCGGGCGCGGGAGCTGGCGGCCGCGCTGGCGGTTCTGGGCGTGCGGGACCACCGCTGGCTCGGCGGTGCGGGCACCTACCGGGACTCCGGTGACCGGGACGTCGCGCCGGGGCTCCCCGCCGGTTGCTTCCGGCTGGCCGACCTGCGCGAGGCCGCCGATCATCTCGTGGCGGTGATCCGGGAGGTGCGCCCGCAGGTCCTCGTCGCCGACGAGCCCGGAGGGGGCTACGGCCACCCGGACCACGTCCAGGCACACCGGGTCGCGACCTATGCGACCGCGCTCGCCGCGACCGCCGGGTACGCGCCGGAACTCGGGCGGCCGTGGGAGATCGCCCGGGTGTACTGGAACGCCCTGCCCGCCTCCGTGTTCCGGCGGGCGTTCCCCGGGTACCGGTTCCCCGGCGGCCCGCCGTCGATGGTCGTCGACGACGCCGCGGTGACCGCGCGGGTGGACGCGAGCGCCTACCGGGACCGCAAGCGGGCGGCGTTGCGTGCGCACGCGACGCAGATCGACCCGGCACTGCCGGTGTTCACCGTGCTGTCCGACGGTGTCGAGTACTACCGGCTGGCGCACCGGCGGCCTCCCGGCACGATGGTGAGCGACCTGTTCGACGGAACGCGGTGAGCCGCCGTCCCCGTACCGGTGTCAGTGGCCCTGGCTCCGGCCGATCAGGCCGGCGAGCTCGGTGCGCGAGGCCACGTCGAGCTTGGCGAAGATGCGCTCCAGGTACGTCTCGACGGTCCGCGCGCTGATCGTGAGCCTGCGGGCGATCTGGCCGTTGGTCTGCCCGGTGCTCACCAGCAGGGCGATCTCGCTCTCCCGCTTGCTGAGCACGGCGAGCGGACCGGCGGGTTCGGGCGGCTTCTCGCGCGGACCGGTGGCCAGGGCGAGCGTCTCCGCCCGCAGTGTCCACACCGGATCGCCCAGCCTGCGGAAGGCGGCCGCCGCGGCCGCCGCCCTGAGCCTCGCCGCGTCCCCGTCACCCTGGGCCGACAGCGCCCGCGCGGCCGCCAGCGCGGCGAAGCCGACCGGCCGGCACAGGAGGTCGAGACCGCGCGCCGCGGTCTCGGCCCGCGCGGCCCACTCGGCGGCGGCTCCCGGCCGCCCGGCGCGCAGCTCGCAGCGGACCAGGAGGTCGTACACGCGAGGGCGTTCCGGGACGCTCAGCGTCGGCAGGTCCGGACCACCGCAGGTCCGCAGCAGGATGTCGGCGCAGCCGTCGGAGCGCCCGCCGTCCAGCCGCGCCTCCTGGGCGAGCACGTGCAGCCGCTGCGACACCCGGCAGCGGTCCCGGTCGTCGGTGCGCAGCACGTCCGCGCACAGCCTGCTCGCCGTGGCGGGATCGTCGTGTGCCAGTGCCAGCTCGGCCCGCACCATGTGCGCGGTGGCGCGCAGGTAGTTGCTGCGCATCTCCTCGGCCAGGTCGAGCGCGGCGGCGGCCTGCTTCCCGGCCTGCTCCAGCTCCCCGAGCCGCACGTGCCGCATGGCCAGCGTGAGCAGCAGCTCCGGCGCCGCGCGCACGTGCTGCGTCGAGCGGGCGATCGCGAGTCCCCGGCGCGCGTGCCGGGCGGCGGAGGAGAACCGCTCGAGGCGCACCTCGCTCCAGGCCAGGTACACGCTGGCGTCCAGCGTGTCCACCAGTTCCCGGTCGGTCATCCCGTCCACGATCGGGCTCGACTGGTCCGCGTAGTCGAGCGCGGCCGGCACGTCTCCGGTGTCGTAGTGCATCGCGGCGGCGAGCCCGCAGGCGAACGCGAGGGTGCCGGGATGGCCGTAGGTGCGGGCGCTGGCGACCGCGTCCCGGACCTCGTCGACGTCGTGCTCACCCGAGTGGATCTTGCACGCCACCGACCGGAGCGTGAGGGCGAGGCGGACCGCCACTCCTGCCCGCGAGCGCACCCGCGATGCCTGTTCCAGGAATCGTTGCGCCTCCGCGAAGTGGCCGAGCAACTGCTCGACCAGCACGCAGAGCTCGGTGGCCTTCGGCTGGTACTCGCCGAGCGCGTCGCCGCGGCGAAGCCAGTCGTGCAGGAGGGAGCGGCTGCGCCACAACCGGCCCGTGACGGCGAGCGCCTGCGCCTGAACGCACACCAGCCGTGCGCGCCGCCCCAGGTGCCGGTCGCCGTCCGGCAGGAGGCGCAGCGCCGCCGCCGAGTAGGCCGCGCTCTCCGCCGCGCCGCCGGGCAGGGCCTCGCCCGCCGCCGTGAGGAGCTCGTCCACCGCGGCCAGATCGCCGGTCCGCCCCGTGCGCATCACATGCCGAGCCCGGGCCAGCGCACCGGCACCGGCCGCCGCGAGGGTCGCGTCGGCCCGCCGGTGCGCGCCCCACCGCCAGCTCACCGGCGCCGCGGTGTACACGGCCTCGCGTGTCTCCGGGCTGGTGAAGCGCACCCTGCCCGCGTCCAGGTCGCACGAGACCAGCCCGCGCTCGGTGAGCTCGTCGAGACCGATCAGCACTTCGACGGCGTCGAGTTCGGACACCGCCGTGAGCAGCTCGATGTCCAGTGCCTCGCCGACGACGGCGAGGGTGCGCGCCACGAGTGTGGCGGGGGAGGGCGCCGAGACGGGGACGGCCGACGGGTTCGTTCCCGCCGGTGTGGTGATGTCCGGCGATGCACCGCCGGGTGCGGGCCTGGTCTGGTCCAGCCAGGGCCGCTCGGCCTGCCTGGCACCGTCGAGCCTGGTGATATCGGACTCATCCCTGTTCACGTCGCCCCAGTTCTGTTGTGAACGAACAGGCTTCGTCCCCCTCGGAGCTCCCCCGACTCCGTGCGCCGCACGATTTTTCGTTCGCCGCTCCCGTGGCCGTCAATTGTTGACGTCGAGACAATTTATCCAGACGATCTTCCACTGTCAACGCTTCCCGTGCGGGGAGCCGGGTTTTTCCCGGCCACGGCGGGAAACGTGGCGGAGCGCGGAAAAGAGGCACACGCTCTCCGGAGTTCTGTCCCCCATAAGTGTGAATACGAAATGGTTCCGGCAACTGTTCGTGGTGCGATAAACAGAAATTCTTTCACGTGTGAGGCGGTCCCCGTGCGCCGCCGCGCGGTCCTAACCAGACGCTCGCGCCGCGCGCGTGGCTGTCCGGAAACGGTGTTTCAGTCGGCGGGCCGGACGTACCGGGTGACGAGCCTGCCGAGCAGCCGGGGTGCCAGGCGGCGGGCACGCCACACCCACCGGGCACCCCGGCCGGGGAAGACGAACAGCGGCGCGCGGGGATCGGCGAGCGCCCGGTCGACGGCGTCGAGCACGGCACCCGGGTCGGCCCCGGTCCGCCCGCCGAGGACCGCGGGGTCGACCGCCCGCACACCGTCGGCCAGCGGGGTCTCCACCTGGTCCGGGCAGGGACACAGCACCCGGACACCGGTGCCGCGCGTCTCCTGGGCCAGAACCTCGCAGTAGGCGTGCACCGCGCACTTCGACGACGAGTAGGCGGCCAGCCGCGGCGAGGGCAGCCAGCCCGACAGGGAGCCGAACACCACCACCGTGCCGTGGCCGCGCCGGACCATCGCGGGCACGGTCGCCTGGCAGACGTGCACGGTGCCCAGGTAGTTGACCTCGTGCACCCGGCGCAGCTCGGCGGGCGGCTGGTCCAGCGCCCGGCCGATCCGGCACAGCCCGGCGGCGTGCACGACCAGTTCGACCGGACCCAGTTCCGCCGTGGCGGCGGCCACCGCGTCCCGCACCGCGGCCTCGTCGGTGACGTCGCACGGATAGGCCCGCGTGGCAGGCGCCCGCCACGTGGTGCGCGCGAGGTTGCCCGCGTCGACGTCGAGCGCCGCCACCGGCCTCCCGGCGGCGGCCAGGCGCAGCGCGGCCAGTCTGCCCAGCCCGCTGGCCGCGCCGGTCACCAGCGCCGTGCCGTTCATCGGACCGCCGCCACGGGCGCGGCGCCGGCGAACGTCATCTCCAGCCGGCCGATCGTGCTGCCGGCCAGCGCGGTCCTCGGCAGGCCCAGCGCACGGAGTTCGTCGGCGACCGGATGGTCCCCGAGCCGCAGCACGGCCCCGCCGGGCCGGGTGCGCACCCGCCGTGCCCGCAGGCTCCACGGGGTCCGGCGGAGGACGCCGTCCAGGCAGGTGTAGGCGTCGACCGAGGCCGCCGCGGCCCGGCCCGGAGTCGGGACGCCCGGCCTGACCAGGAGGTCGACCGCGAGCCTGCCCTCGTGCCGGACCACGCAGCGCCGCGCGCGGCCTGCGTGCTCCAGCCGGATGTCGGCGAGCTCCTTGGGAAACCCCCAGATCGAGCGCCCGGCCTCCAGCGTGAACGGCTGGTTGACGGGAAGCCAGTGGACGAACGCGCCGAGGCCCCCGCCCACCGGGGCGCGGATCAGGAACGCCACCCCGAACTCGTGGTACGGGCCGAGGTCCCCGTCGGTGTAGCGGACGAACACCAGCGAGCACAGCGCGGCGCCGCGCCAGGGCTCGGCGACGTCCACCCCGGCGTAGGCCAGCACCGACCGCGCCGAGGCCGCGCGCACCGCGAAGGTCGCCGAGCACGCCGCCGCGTCCCGGACCCGGACCGGCATGGTGACCCGTTCTCCCCGGATCAGGTGCCCATCGTGGATGTCACCGTCCACTGTGGTCCTCCTCGGTATCCCGGCCAAGGTGCCGCCGCAGGAAGGCGAGCTGGTGCTCGACCGCGGGCCGGAACCAGGGGTTGCCAGGGAAAACGTCGAAATGGTCGCAGGGGTAGTGGCGAACCTCGGCGCGGCCGGCCACGGCCGCCCTGGCCGCCGCGCCCGGCGGGGCGCTGCGGTCGAGGTCGGCGATCTGCACCAGCAGCGGGGCCCGGACGGCACGCGCGTGCCGGATGGGCCGGTAGCGCCCGATCTCCAGGCCCGCCGCGGGATCGATCTCGTTGCGCCAGGCCGGTCCGGCCAGCGCGGTGTACGCCTCGAACTGACCTGGCAGGGACAGCGCCGCGGCCGAGCCGGGAGCACCGACGAGGGGCACCGGCCTGGTCCCGCGCCCGGCCAGCCGGGCCACCGCACCGCGCACGGCGGTCGCCGCCGACCTGGCGAGCGTGCCCGGCCGGTGCTGCCGGGCGGCCTGCCGGACGGCGGCGAGCCCGTCGGCCATCGGCACCAGCGACACGATCGCCGCGACCCCGCCGTCGCGAGCGCCGGTGACGAGGACGTGTCCCCCGGCCAGGGATGCGCCCCACAGCACGATGCGGCCCGGGTCGACGCCGCCGAGCCCGCGCGCCGCCGCCACCGCGGCCCGGTAGTCGGCGAGCTGCCGGGCGACGGACACGGTCTGGCGCGGCTCGCCGCCGCTGTCGCCGAATCCGCGGTAGTCGAACGCGAGCACCTCGAACCCGCACCGGGCGAACTCGTGGGCGAACGCGCCGAGCCCGCAGTCCCGGGTCGCGCCGAACCCGTGTGCCATCACCACGCACGGCGCGCCCGCCCCGGTGCTCAGGTCGTCGCGGGCGGCCCGGAACCGCCACGCGGCACAGACGGTGCCGCCGGACGGGAAGGAGAGGCGCTGCGCGGGGAGCGTCATGGGCACCTGCCGTAGATCGTCCGCAGCCACACGGTCACCAGCGCCTCCCGCAGCTCGTCGGCGGGCACGGCCGAGGGGCCGCCGCGGGAGAGCCGCTCCAGCGCGCGGTCGTTGAGCTCGAGCAGGACCGTCGCGAGCAGGGCGGGGTCCGGTCCCTCCGGTGCCCTGCCTCCGGTGCGCTCGCGTTCGATCAGGGCCGCGACCCGCGGCACGAACGACTCCCGGTCGCGGTCCCACAGCGCCCGCACGGTCTCGTCGGTGTCGCGCGCGTCGAGCATGGCCCGGAAGACGTGCCGGTGCTTGGCCCACGCCTCGAACAGCCCGGCGATCGTCCGCCGGATGCGGTCCTCGGGGGAGCCCTCGCCGGAGAGCAGTGCGGTGCCCGCGGTGAACGACTCCTGGTACATCTCGTCGCACAGAGCGGCGACGGCGACGGCCTTGTTCTCGAAGTAGAAGTAGAACGCCGAGCGCGTGACGTCGGCCCGCCGGGAGATGTCCCGCACGTTGATGGAGGCGAGGCTGCCCTCGCGCAGCAGCTCGTCGAGTGCGCTGAGCAGCGCCCGCCTGCGGCGGTCGCCCCGGTTGGGCCCGCGCCGGTCCAGCACGTGCTCCCGCTCGGCGCTCACCGGGACCGCCCTCCGAGCGGCACGGGGCCGTTGGCCCGCGCCCGCGCCCGGCCCGCGGGCAGCTCCCGGACGCGGATGTCGTGCTCGTAGACGAAGTAGTCGACCTGCTGGGTGTGCCGGGGCCGGTCGGCGAAGTGCGCGACGAACCGGCGCTCGTCCTCGGCGATGGTCCGCCACATCTCCCGCTCGCCCGGCGGCCGGTAGATCCCCGCCAGGTAGGCGGCCAGCAGCCGGGCCTGGCACTCCACGAACGGGAAGAGAGTCGGCGTGGCCTGGGCGAAGCCGACGAAGACGAGGTCGTCGAGGCCGGGCCGGAACATCCGCTTGTACAGCCGCAGCCGGTTGCCCGGCGCGCTGAGGAACCCGGGGTCGAAGAACGGGAACGAGATGTTGTAGCCGGTGGCGTACACGACGGCGTCGAACTCGGCGGAGCTGCCGTCGGCGAAGTGCACGCGGCGCCCGTCCAGCCTGCTGACGTCGGGTTTTGCCGTGACGTCGCCGGACCCGAGCCGGACCGGCAGTTCCTGCGACTGGGTGGGATGCGCCTCCAGGAAGTGGTGGTTCGGCGTGGGCAGGCCGAACCGCTCGGGGCGGCCCGTCAGCAGAACCGGGCTCTTCCGGAACAGCCACCGCTGCCACGACAGCGGCACGTGCGGGCTGGTGGCGAACAGCCGGTCGGCGGGTACGCCCAGGACGTACTTCGGCACGATCCACGCGCTCGACCTGGTCGAGACGACCACCGTGTTGCCCAGTGCGCGCTGGGACAGCTCGACCGCGATGTCCGCCGCGCTGTTGCCCATACCGACCACCAGGATCCGCTTGCCGTGCAGGTCCAGCGGGTCACCGGGATCGACGTAGTGGTGGGAGTGGATGCTCTCCCCGGTGAACTCGCCGGGGAAGTCCGGGTAGCGCGGATCCCAGTGGTGCCCGTTCGCGACCACCAGTGCGTCGAACGTGTGCCGCTCGCCGTGTCCGGTGCGGATCTCCCACCCGCCACCGGGCCGCCGCCGCGCGTGCTCCACGGTGGTCCGGAACCGGATGTTGTCGTGCAGCCCGAAGGCCGCCGCGTACCGCTCGAGGTACTCCTTGATCTCCGAGTGGTGCGGGAAGTCGGGGAAGTGCTCCGGCATCGGGAAGTCCTTGAAGGACAGCCGGTGTTTCGACGTGTCGATGTGCAGGGACCGGTACGCGCTGGAGTGCCCGTTGGGGTTGCCGAAGGCCCAGTTCCCGCCGATCCGGTCCGAGGACTCGAAGCACTCGTACGGCACGCCGTAGTCCGTCAGCATCTTCCCGGCGCAGAGCCCGCTCAGCCCGGCCCCGATGACGCACGTCCTCGGCAGGGTCATGTCCGGCACGCTACGAGGCGATTTGACGCGTGTCAATGACTATGGACATGTGTCGACAACGGGTTCTCGCGTTGCTAGCCTTCCGGCGCATGAGCAGCAACGTCGCTGATCCCCTGCGTGTCCGTGCCGAGCTGACCGGGCCGGGTGGCGAGTTCGAGATCGTCGAGGAGGACGTGCTCGGCGTGCGGCTGCCGGTCTTCGCCCGGCGCCCGCGGAACCTGGGGGAGCTGCTGGCCGCGGCGCCCGCGCCGGAGGATCGGGACTATCTGGTGACGGCGGACCGCCGGATCGGCTACGGCGAGCACGCCGGTGCCGTCGGGGCTCTCGCCCGCGTGCTGGCGCAGCGGTACGGGGTCGGCAGGGGTGACCGCGTCGCGATCCTCGCCGCGAACTGTCCGGAGTGGATCGTCGCGTTCTGGGCGACGGTGAGTCTCGGCGCCGTGTGCGCCACCTACAACGCGTGGTGGACGACCCGGGAGATCGAGTACGCGCTCGGCCATTCGGAGCCCGTGCTGCTGATCGCCGACGCCGAACGCGCGGCGCGGCTGCCTGCCGGAATCGATGTTCCCGTGCTCGGCATCGAGGGGGACCTGCCCGGGCTGACGGCGGATCCGGCGCCGCTGCCCACAGTGGATGTCGGCGAGGACGAGCCCGCCGCCATCGTCTACACGAGCGGGACGACCGGGCGGCCCAAGGGCGTCACGCACTCGCACCGCAACATCGTGGCGACGGCTTTGTACCACCGGCTGATGAAGGCCACGGCCGCCGCGCTGGACCCGCGCGCCGCGGCCCCGGGCCGGTGGCTGCTGAGCCTGCCGCTGTTCCACATCGCGAGCCTGCACAACGTGGCGGTGCCCCGGCTGGCCACCGGCGAGACCGTGGTGCTCACCCAGGGCGCCTTCGACCCGCACCGGGTGCTGGAGCTGGTGTCCAGGGAGCGGGTCACCAACTGGACCGTCGTGCCCACCATGGGGCACCGGCTGAGCGCCCTCGGCGACGAGATCGGCCGGTACGACCTGTCCGCGCTGATCGCGTTCGGGCTGGCCTCGGCCCCGTCGTCACCCGCGCTCCAGGCGCGGCTGCGCGAGCTGATCCCCGCGGCGCGGCACAGCCTCGTCAACAGCTACGGGCTCACCGAGTCGGGCACCGGGGCGACCGTCGCCGCACCGATGATGCTGGCGGCCGATCCGGACACGGTGGGCGTGCCGATCCCGACCGTGGCGGTGCAGGTGCGCGACGAGTCCGGCGCGGTGGTGCCCGACGGCGTGACCGGCGAGATCTGGCTGCGCAGCCAGTTCAACATGCTCGGCTACTGGGCGGACCCGGCGGCGACGGCGGAGGTCTTCGACGCCGACCGGTGGCTGCGCACCGGGGACCTGGGCTGCCTGCGCGAGGGCAGGCTTTACCTGACCACGCGCCGCAGCGACCTGATCCTGCGCGGTGGGGAGAACGTCTACCCCGTCGAGGTGGAACGGTGCCTGGCGGAGCACCCCGCCGTCGCCGAGGCGGCCGTGTTCGGCGTCGAGCACCCGGACCTGGGCCAGGAGGTCTGCGCGATCGTCGTCACCGGCGGGCAGGTGGTGGACGAGGCGGACCTGCGGGCCCACACCGCCGAGCGGCTCGCCTACTACAAGGTGCCGTCCCGCTGGCACCTCACCACGGAACCGCTGCCCCGCAACGCCACCGGCAAGGTCGTGCGCACCGCTCTCGCGTCGCTCCACCCAGAGCTGCCCTGACCCGGCGGCTATGCTGGAGTCAACTAAGTTGACTTCGACGAGGGAGCCGCGATGACCGGCGAGCGCAGGCCGCTGACGGGCGCCACACCGATCGGGGACTGGTTGGCGCATCCCGAGGGCGGGCCACTGATCAGGAACCTGCTCGCCGAGAGCGGGTTCGACGAGAGCGTGCTCGCGCCCGTGCGCCTGCTGCCGCTGCGGCAGCTCGTCACCCTCAGCCGGGGGGCGCTCACCGAGGAGGTCGTCGACGACCTCGTCGCGCGCGCCAACGGCGGGGAGACGCCCGCCGAAGAGGACACCGGGACCGGCTGGCAGGAGCGCATCGTCCCCGGCAGGTTCGCCGACCGGACCGTCATCGTGACCGGCGCCGCGTCCGGGATCGGCAGGGCCACGGCGTCCCGCGTGGCGCGCGAGGGCGGCCGCGTGGTCGCCGTCGACCTCGTGGCCGAGGGGCTGGACACGCTCGCCGCGGAGCTCGATTCGTCCGACGTCGTGCCGGTCCCGGCCGACGTGACGAAGCAGGCCGACATCGAGCGCGTCGTCGCGGCGGCGGGGGACCGCGTCGACGGTCTCGCCAACGTCGCCGGCGTCGTCGACGATTTCACCCCGGTGCACGAGGTCTCGGACGCGATGTGGCAGCGGGTGTTCGCGGTCAACGTCGACGGGCTGTTCCGGCTCACCCGCGCGGTGGTCCCGGTGATGCTCTCGGCGGGGAGCGGCTCCATCGTCAACATCGCCTCGGAGTCGGCGTTGCGCGGGTCCGCGGCGGGTGTGGCCTACACCGCCTCGAAGCACGCTGTGGTGGGCATCACCCGCAGCGCGGCGTTCATGTACGGGCCCGGCATCCGCGTCAACGCGGTCGCACCGGGTGGCGTGGCCACCGGGATGGCGGCCGGGGAGATGTCGGAGTTCGGCCGGCGGCGGACCGCCGACTTCCTCACGCTCATGCCGCCGATCGCGACGGCGGCCCAGCTCGCCGCGTCGATCACGTTCCTGCTCAGCGACGACGGCGTCAACGTCTCGGGCGCGGTGCTGCCGTCGGACGGGGGCTGGTCGGTGCAGTAGCGCCGGGAGTGCCGGTCGTGCCCGTGGGGACGGGGGTGAGCAGCTGCTGGAGCAGTGCGCCGTAGCGGGAGACGAGCTCGTCCCGGCCCACGGCGATCAGGTGTTCGTCGCCGACCACCCACAGCGCGTAGAGCAGCCCGCCGACCAGTGCCCCCGCCAGCCGGGCCCGTACGTCGGCGTCGGCACCGGGCAGCCGCCTGCGCAGCGGCTCCACGAACGCGGTCTCGTGCGACGCGCTGAGCCGGTCGGCGATCTGGGGGTTCCCGCTGCCGCGCAGCAGTGCGAGGTAGACGCCGCGGATGTCCTCACCGGAGTCGAGCAGCACCTCGATGAAGCGTCGCCCGAGGGAGTCCAGCGGGACGTCGAGCAACGGCTCGTCGTCGATGGTCAGCCGCACGGTCTCCAGGAACAGCAACTCCTTCGACCCGAAGTGCCGGATCACGAGGGCCGGATCGATGTCCGCCCGCGCCGCGATGTCCCGCACCGAGGTGCCCGCGAACCCGTGGTCCCGGAACAGCCGCGCCGCCGCGGCGCGGATCGCCTCCCGGGTCGCGGCGCCGGAGCGCTGTCTGGCCATGGGCCGATCGTAGTGCGGTGGGCCGTGCCGGACCGGCGTGGCGGTGGCTGGTCCACACGGGTCCGCGTGGGGGGACAGCGGGCCGGCGGCCGGGCGTCGTAGCCTGGTCGGCGTGAACGACGACCAGGGAGGCGAGCCGGCGCTGAGCCGCGGACTGGCCGGGTACGTGCGCGCGGTGGCCGCGGCCGTCGGGGTGCCGCCGGAGGCGGCGTCATTCGAGGTCAGCGACACGGCGACCGCCTACCTGGGACTGGCGGCACGGTGGTCGGGACGGCCCGGCGACGACCTGATGCTGATCTGGAGCGAGCGGCACGGATGGGCGGTCGCGGTGGAGACCGATCCCGGCGAGGCGCCCATGGTGCTGGCCTACTTCACCGATGCGGATGCCGTCCCGGAGCCGGCGGCGGTGGCCCGGTTCGTGGCGGGCGTCGTCACCGGCGAGGAGCCCGGTTCGTCCTCGCCCGTCGTCCCGGCTCGCACGGGGCGCGCCGAACTCGCGGCCCGGCTGGCCCGGTACACCTGATCAGGCCGGACGTGGCGGGCGGAGCCGCGGGACTCAGGCGTTGCCGGATCCGCCGTCCAGCACGACGACCAGGGTGACGCTGCGGCCCGACCGGGTGGTCACCTCGACGGTGTCCGGTCCCGGGCAGCGGTAGCCACCGAGCGGGGCGAGGCTCCCGGCCCGCCGGAGCCGACGTGCGGACGGATCCCAGTGGGCCGGGTGGTAGGCCACCCGGGTGAGCGGGCCCAGCCGGGTTGCCAGCGCCGTCGCCAGCGCCGGCAACTCGGCGGACAGGTCCCGCGATCGGGGCCACCAGGCCCCGTCGACGTACCCCGGGGTGGGCACCTTGGGCTTCTTGCTCAGGTGGAGTTTCAGCCGAGGCGGCTCAGCGGCCATCGTGGCGCTCGGGGTGGTGTTGCGAACTCGCGGGCCCGACATCATGCCGGCGCTCCTGCCCCCGGCCGGCACCGCCGACCGGACTATCGGCGCCGAGAACGAGACCGGCTCGACCGCCGGCCCGCGAAATGCTCTCGACATGCCGACACTACACCTCGGCGAGCGCGGACTCCACCGAACGGCACCACCGCTTCGGGCGGGTTCGCCTACCCGGGTGCCGGCCGCCGGCACTCACGGGCCCGGGCGTTCCCCGCTGGGCATCGTCAGTCCACTGCGGACGGCCGCGCTCCCGGCCGCCTCACCGCGGGGTCAGCCGGACCACCGGGTACTCGCGGTCGGACTTGCGCTGGTACTTCGCGTAGCGCGGCTGTTCGGCGGTGATGCGCTCCCAGGCCCGCGCGCGGTCGTCGCCGGTCAGTCGCCGCGGAACCACCGGCACCGGCTCGCCGCCGGGCAGTTCGATGGCGGCCCGATCGGGGTGCGCCATCAGGTTGAGGTACCAGTCCGGGTGCCGGCTCCCGCCACCCGAGGCGACGACCAACCGGGCGTCCTCCCCGTCGGCGAACCACGTCACCGGCGACTCCCTCGGCTGCCCGCTCCGGCGGCCCACCGTGTGCAGGATCAGCAGTTCCATGCCCATGACCCGGCCGCCCTTGCGCCGGATGCGGGTGCACGTGCGGGCGTTCATCCTCCGCTGTATCCACCGGGACAGCGTCCCCGGCGAACCGGGCTTGCGCCCGCCGCGGCGGCTGTCCTGGTCGTTCCGGGTCATGCGCTTCCTCCAGGTCACGTGAACGGTGATCTCCTGGCGGTCACGGTAGGTGTGGTCCGGTGCCCGCGCTTCTCGATTCCTGACCAGCCGGGTCAGGTTCGTCCACCGGCGTGGATCAGGTACGGCTCGCGGCCCGTCCGGCGACCGGCAGGGCGAGGACGACGAGGGCGGCGCCGATCCACAGCACGCTCGTGGTGGTGATGCCGTCCACAGCCAGACCGCCGGCGAGGGCGCCGAGCGCGATGGACAGGTTGAACGTGGAGACGTACAGGGAGGACGCGGCCTCGGTCGCGGCGGGGGCGGCCTCGAGGATCCAGGCCTGGAGGGTGACGGGAACGGCCCCGTATCCCAGGCCCCACAGGATGAGGATCGCGCCGGCGGTCACGGTCGTGTCCTCGACGGCGGCCAGGATGAGCATGGCCAGGGCGAGTACGACGGAGATCCCCATGACGGTGTGCCGCAGACGGGTGGCGACGAGGGCCCCGGCGATGAAGTTGCCGCAGATTCCCGCCACCCCGAACACCAGCAGCAGCGCGCCGATCATCCTGCCGTCGACGCCGTCGCCGGCCAGGAGCGGGCGGACGAACGTGTAGGCGAGGAAGTGGCCGGTGATGACGAGGAACGTCATGGCGATGCCGGTCCGTACGCCCGCACGGCCGAAGGCCCGTGCCAGGTCGGTGAATCCGGTCGTTCGCCGCGCGGGCAGCTCCGGCAGCAGGAACACGAGGCAGGCCAGGGAGACCAGGCCGAGCACACCGACGGCCGCGAACGCGGTACGCCAGCCGCTGAGGTCGCCGAGGAAGGTGCCGGCGGGAACGCCGAGGACGGACGCGGTCTCGACCCCGCCGAAGATCACCGCGGTGGCCCGCGGGACGTGCCTGGCGGGTACCAGTCGCAGCGCGATGCCGCCGGCGATGGACCAGAACCCCCCGACGCTGATGCCGATGAGGAAGCGGGCGATCAGAACGACGGTGAAGCTGGTCGCGAGACCGGAGACGAGGTTCGCCGCGCCGACCAGTCCGATGAGGACGGCCAGGACGAGGCGGCGGTCGAAGCGGCCGGTGGTCACGGTGACCAGGGGCGCCGAGACGGCGGCGACCAGGCCGGGTACCGTCACCATGAGCCCGGCGGTGCCGTCGGAGACGCCCAGGGCGGAGCCGACCGGCGTGAGCAGGCCCACGGGCAGCAGCTCGGAGGTCATCAGGGCGAAGATGCCCAGAGTCACCGCCAGCACGGCCAGCCAGCCCCGCAGGGGCGAGCGGCCGTCGCTGGTGGTGGTTCCGGGTGTGTCGAGTGTGGTCACGCGGGTGTGCACCTCTCCTGAAGGGGGTCGCGGCGGCTACCGGGTTCCGGGGGTGGTGCGCGCGGTGATGTTGAGCCGGTTCCATGCGTTGACGGTGAAGATCAGTGCGATGAGCTGGGCGAGTTCCGCCTCGGAGAAGTGCCTGGCCGCCTCGTCGTAGACCGCGTCCGGGACGCCGTCCGGCAACCGGGTGACGGCCTCGGTCAGCGCCAGCGCGGCCCGCTCCCGAGCCGTGTAGAGGCTGGACTCCTCCCACGCGCCGAGCTGGTGGATGCGTCGCTCCGTCTCACCGGCCTCGCGCGCGTCCGTGGTGTGGTAGTCGATGCAGTACGCGCAGCGGTTGATCTGGGAGGCGCGGATCTGGACCAGCTCGACCAGTACCGGGTCGAGGCGCTCGCGTGCGGCGGCGTCGAGGGCCAGGACGGCCTTGAAGACCCGGGGAGCGACGGCGGAGAAGTTCATGCGCTGGGGCACCGGAATCGTGGTCATGGCACGACCCTAGAAGTGGAAAGACCCACCGGAATGGTGCATTCTCGTGCCAATGGAATGGGTCAATTCGGCCGGCCGTGGCGACGAGCCCGGCTCCGGACCGAGTCAGGGAGCGGATCTCCACCTGGACCTCACCGGTGAGGGCGGCCGCCGCGCGCAGCTCATGCGGGCTCTGCGTGAAGCCATCCGCTCCGGCAGGCTCACGCCAGGGACACGACTTCCTCCGTACCGGAGTCTCGCCGCCGACCTGGGGATCGCCCGCAACACCGCCGCGGCAGCCTATGCCGAGCTCGTCGAGGAGGGCTGGCTCACCGCCCGGCAGGGGTCCGGCACTCGCGTGGCGCGCCGCGCCACGCCGCTGGAACCCGGCCGCGCGCCGCGGCCGGTCCCGGCCACCGGCCGGCGCGTCGTCCACGACCTGCTGCCCAGTTCTCCGGACGCCGCCGCGTTCCCCCGTACCGCGTGGCTCACGTCGGCCCGGCGCGCTCTCGCGGCCGCGCCGAACGACGCGTTCGGAGTGCCGGACCCGCGCGGCAGGCCCGAGTTGCGCCGGGCGCTCGCGGAGTACCTGGCGCGAGCGCGGGACGTGCGCACCGAGCCCGACCGGATCGTCGTCTGCGCCGGTTTCTCCGACGGGCTGCGCCTGCTGACGAACGTGCTCGACGGTGGCATCGCGACGGAGTCCTACGGCCTGGACTTCCATCGAGCCATCCTCCACCAGGGCGGCCGGCGCACCGTCCCGCTCACCGTCGACGTGCACGGCGCGCGGATCGACGAGCTCCCCGGCACCGGCGCGCGGGCCGTCCTGCTCACCCCGGCACACCAGTACCCGACCGGCGGTCCGCTGCAGGCGCACCGCCGGGCGGCGGTCGTCGACTGGGCCCGCTCCAGCCGGGGACTGGTGCTGGAAGACGACTACGACGGGGAGTTCCGGTACGACCGCCAGCCGGTCGGCGCGCTCCAAGGCCTCGACCCGGACCGGGTCGTCTACCTCGGCTCGACCAGCAAGAGCCTTTCTCCCGGGCTGCGCCTGGGCTGGATGGTGCTGCCGGGGTCACTCGTCGATGCCGTGCTCGCCGCCAAGGGCGAACGCGAGACGTGGACGGGCGTCACCGACCAGCTCACCCTCGCCGACTTCATCGGCTGTGGCTCCTACGACCGGCACCTGCGCCGGATGCGGCTGAGCTACCGGCGGCGCCGGGACCAGCTGGTGACCACGCTCGCGGACCGCGCCCCGCACATCCGCGTCAGCGGCATCGCGGCCGGACTGCACGCGGTCCTCGAACTTCCCGGCGGCACGGAGGAAAGCACGGTGCGCGCCGCGCGGCGACAGGGGCTGGCCCTCGACGGACTGCGCCCCTACCGGCACCCCGGCAGCACCATGCCGCCACGCGACGGCCTGGTCATCGGATACGGCACGCCACCCGGCCACGCCTTCACCGCCGCCCTGGACGCCCTGTGCACGGCGTTGCCAGGCCCTTCCTGAGCGGCGGCGGACGGTCGGCGGGCACGGTCCTCAGTGGAGGCGCGGCGAGGGAGGGTGAGCCGAGACGCGCGAGGCCGCGTCCCCGGTTGCCTCGGGCCCGGCCTGGGCCGGTGAGAACCGCGCACGACGGTCTCGCGTGCGGCCGTGCCCGCCGCGGTGCGACCGGAACGGCTCCGCGGTTCAGGCCCCGGCGAGGCGGGGCGGGAAGCCGCCGGTGGCGATCGGGCCCCATCGTTCGATGTGGACGCGGAGGAGCGACTTGTCCTGCCGCGCCATCGCTTCGCGGTACTCGTCCCAGTCCGGATGCTCGCCGGAGACGCGGCGGAAGTACTCGACGAGACCGTCGAGCGCTTCCGGCATGTCCAGCACCTCGGCCCGCCCGTCGACCTGCACGTACGGGCCGTCCCACTCGTCGGAGAGGACGCACACCGACACCCGGGGGTCCCGGCGGGCGTTGCGGGTCTTGGCCCGGTCCGGGTATGTCGAGATCACGATCCGGCCGCCGGCGTCCACGCCGCAGGTGACCGGGGACAGCTGCGGGCGGCCGTCGGCCCGGGTGGTGACGAGCAGGCACCGGTGCCGCGGTCGCAGGAACTCCAGCAGCGCCTGCCGGTCGACGCGGTCGGTGGTGGCGATGCGTGGCATGGATTCGTGGTCCCTTCCCTCGCTGTGCGGTCTCATCGTAGGAGGCGCGCGGGATCGTGTGCGGTGCGGTGAGCGGCCCGTGTGGCCTGCTCGCACGGCGCGGGGGATCGTCCGGTGCGGTCGCGCCGCCGGGCCGGGCCCGGCATTCCCGGCGGCGCGACCTTCCTCGGTGGCGAACACCGCGGCCGCACCGGCTGCCCGCTCAGGGCAGCAGTACGGTCTTGCCGGCCAGGCGGCCCGCGGCGGCTTCGTCGTGGACCGCGGGAAGGTCGCCCAGCGGGCGACGGGCGGCGACATCGATCCGCAGCTGCCCGGCGTCGACCCGGGCGGCGAGGCCGGCCAGCTGGTCGGCCTCGCTCCGCGCGAACACGCGGGCGGTGCGGATCCCGCGCCCGGGTTCCGCCGGGGGCGGGGTGGTGGTGCTGACCAGCGCGCCGTCGTCGCGCACCAGGTCGACCAGCGCCGCCGTCTCTTCCGGGGTGGTCGCGACGAGGTTGAGCACCACGTCGAACGGTTGTCCCTCGGCGGTGACGGGGGTGGTCGTGTGGTCGAGGTGGCCGACGAGCCGGTCGGCTCCGTACCCGCGAAGCCGGTCGGCACTGCGTGCGCTCGCGGTCGCGGTGACGACGGCTCCGGCCTGCTTCGCGAGCTGGACCGCGTAGCCGCCGACCGCGCCCCCGGCCCCGTTGACCAGGATGGTCTGGCCGCGCTCCAGCCCGGCGTGCTCGAACAAGGCCTGCCAGGCGGTGAGCCCGCCCACCGGAAGCACCGCGGCGTCGGCGAGCTCGACCGTCCGCGGGGCGGGGGCCAGGACCTCGGCGGGGGCCAGCACGTACTCGGCCGCCGCGCCGTCGGCGTTCATCGGGAGGAACGCCACCACCGCGTCACCGGCCCGCCAGCCCTCGACGTCGGCGCCCAGCTCCGCGACGGTGCCGGCGAGGTCGACACCCGGCACGTGCGGGAAGGAGAGCGGGAACACCTCCCGCAGAGCGCCGGCGCGGAGGCCGATGTCGACGGGGTTGAACGATGTCCCGGCCACCCGCACCAGTACCTGTCCCGGTCCGGGAACCGGCCGTTCGGCCTCCTCGTGGTCCAGCACGTCACTGCCGCCGTACCGGTGATACCGCATCGCCTTCATGACATCCTCCTCGGGAAAGTTGCTTCGAAGTCGAAGTATCCCGAGCGTAGTCTTGCTTCGAAGTCGAAGCAATTGCCGAGACGGTGACGGTCGCCACTCTGCTTCGATCTCGAAGCATCTAGGATGGGTGGATGGCGGATGCGCTGGCGCCCGAGGAGCTGAACACGTACTTCGCGCTGATGGAGTCCGTGAGCCTGCTCCACCACGCGGTCGAACAGCACCTCCGGGCCGAAGGAGGGCTCAGCTACGTCCAGTTCCAGCTCCTGGCCCGGCTCGCCGACGCCCCGGAGCGGCGGCTGACCATGACCGAGCTGGCCGACGGCGTCGTCTACAGCCGCAGCGGCCTGACCCACCAGGCCGGGCTGCTGGAGCAGGCCGGCCTGGTCACCCGCGGCCCCAGCCCCCACGACCAGCGCGCCACGCTCGTCACCATCACCGAAGCGGGACTGGCCCTGGTGGCCAAGGTGCTACCCGGTCACATCGAGGTCGCCCGCAGGTTGCTGTTCGATCCACTGTCCGATGCGGACCTTCGCAGCCTGGGCGAGATCATGACGCGGGTCCGCGACCACATGCGCGCTCAGCCGCCCCGCTCGGCGGCCACGCGCAAGCGCCGCGCGCCCGGAGCCTGAACGCACCCGATGTGGCATCCGATGCGTTGAACGCCACCAAGGCCACAGTGGGGAGCGTGCGGACGGCTGACCTGAGGACGTGTCACTCACGACCGGCGGGGGCGGTGATCCGCACCCGGTCGCTGTCCCCATCGGACAGCAACGCCGCCAGCGCGTGCCCCTCCTCGGTGACCGCGGCGCGCTCGGCCCGCGAGAGGCGGCGCAGCGGGGCGACGGTGACGACCGTGCCGGACCCGGGATCCGTCTCGTCCGTCCACGTGGCCGCGACCCGGCCGTCGACCAGCACCACCCGGGCACCGGCCACGGACAGGCCGCGGTGCGCGTCGTCGATGATCCGGCCGCGGTCGTGGTAGCCGAGGATCGCGTTGTCGAACGCGGGCAGGAACCGCACCGGAGCGGGGGTGTCGGCGTCGGGGCGCGGTGCGCCGGGCAGGTCGAGGAGTTCGCGCCCGCGTTCGTCGCGGAACGTGACCAGCTCGCGGCGCATCGCGGCCACCGTGGCGGGCAGGCCGGCGAGGCCACTCCACGCGCGCAGGTCAGCGGTGGCGGCGGGGCCGAACGCCGCCAGGTAGCGCCGGACCAGCGCGGCGTCGACCGGACCGTCGCCGTCCGCCGATCGCGGGCCGGTCGCGCGTCCCAGCCAGGTGGCCAGCGGGAGGTTGCGCACTCCTGCCTTCGTCCGCCACAGCCCGCGCGGGGGCAGCTGCGCCACCGGGACGAGGGCGATCGCCATCTCGCCGAGCGCCCTCGGCCCGCTGTCCGGCCAGCGCGTGGCGAGCGCGCGGCCGAGTTCGCCCATCGAGCGGGGCTCACCGTCGGCCAGCACCGCCCGCGCGGCCTCCGCGAGCTCGTCGAGGTCCACCCCGTCGAGCTCACGGCGGTAGACCCCGAGTACCCGCTGGCGCAGCATGGTGTCGTGGCGCGCCCGCCAGGCCAGGGCGTCCCGGGCGGTGACCAGGTGGATGGTGCGGCGCATGAGGTGGGTCCGCACCACGCTCCGCCCGGTCAGCAGCTCCGACAGCGTGGCCGGGTCGAACGCGCGCAATCGCGACCAGAGACCGACGAACGGTTCCTGCGGCTCCTGCGCCTGCAGGCCGCAGACGTGCGCGACGGCGTCGAGCACGGGCAGCTCGGCGCGCTCGAGCAGGAGCTGCCGCGCGAGCGTCGCCCGGTTGAGCGCCCGGGTGCTGAGAACCTCGTGGACCGTCATGTCACCACGGTGACAGGGATAGCGGCCAGGTTCTGACCGCCTTGGCGGTCGCCCTGCTCGGGTTGTCGTGCGTCAGGAGGCGGCCAGCCGGTCCAGGAGCTCACCGAGCAGTGCGTGTTCCCCGGGGCTGAGCCCTGCCGTGTCGTCCGCGAGCAGGGTGCGCAGCGTCAGCGCGGCGGTGGCGCGCGTGGCCGGGACGGGCCTGCCGGGTCGCGTGGTGTCGTGGAGCACGCCGGCGAGCGCCGCTTCGCGCACCCGGTCGGACAGGCCCAGGTCGCGCTGGTCGCCGGGCCGGGTGATCAGGGTGAGTGTCACGCCGATGTTGGCGGCCAGGATCTGCTCGGCCGCGTCCCCGGCGGGGACCGCGAGCCGGCCCTGGCGTGCCACGGCGGCCAGCAGGTCCCGCAGCATGGCCTGTGCGGGCGCGGTGATGGCGCAGGGCCTGCCCGGTTCGATCCGGCCGTACAGCAGCGCGTAGAAGTTCGGGTGGTCCAGCCCGAACCGCACATGCTGGTCCCAGCCGCGGCGGATGTCCGCCACCGGGTCCTGGCTTTCCCCTGCCCCGTGCGCGGTCCGGACGTACTGGTCGAACCCGTGGCCGATCACCGCGTCGATCAGGCCCTGCTTGCTGCCGAAGTGGTGGTACAGCGTCGGGGCCTGCACCCCGGCTCGCTCGCACACCGCACGGGTCGACAGGGCTCGCTCACCGGAGCCGTCCATCAGCTCGGCGGCAGCCAGCAGGAGTCTGTCGCGGGCATCGCCGGACGGAGACCGAGTTCCCATACCACTACACTACCCTCTATAGTGATACACAAGACTGTGTATCGAATGTAGCGATGGAGGCTGTCATGGACACACCCGTTCCCGGTGTGGTGAGGACGTTCTTCGAGGCGAGCTCCCGCCGGGACGTCGAAGCGATCACCGGCCTGTTCACCGAGGACGGCGTGGTGGTCGACGAGGCCGCCACCCGCCGTGGCACGGGGGAGATCCGGGCCTGGCAGGAGGGCCCGGCCTCGCAGTACCGGTACACCACCGAGGTGCTCGCCACGGAGGTCCAGGGGGAGGACGTGTTCCTGGTCAGGGGCCGCATCGTGGGCGACTTCCCCGGCGGCACCGCCGACCTGACGTGGCGTTTCACCCTCGCTGGTGAGCGCATCCACCGGCTCGAGATCGCGCCCTGACGGCGACGGCGCGGACGGAGGGAGATCCGTTGCGGACATGGTTCATCACCGGCGGCACGCCCGGCGGGTTCGGCATGGCCTACGCGGAGGCGGCGCTGGCGGACGGCGACCAGGTCGCCGTGACCGTGCGCAGGCCGGAGGAGCTGCGCGGGTGGGCCGCCCGGCACGGGAACCGGGTGCTCGTCCTGCCGCTCGACGTCACGGACGCGGCTCAGGCCGAGCGAGTCGTGGCCCGCGCCGAAGAACATTTCGGCGCTCTCGACGTTCTCGTCAACAACGCGGGCCGTGGCTGGTACGGCTCGATCGAGGGCATGGACGACGCCGCGGTACGGCGGCTGTTCGAGCTGAACTTCTTCGCGGTCCTGACCGTGACCCGCGCCGTGCTGCCGGGGATGCGTGCCCGGCGCAGCGGCCGCATCGTGAACATGTCCTCGGTCGCCGGGCTCGTCGGCGTGCCGGGCTTCGGCTTCTACACCGCCGCGAAGTTCGCCGTCGAGGGGATGACGGAGGTACTGCGGCAGGAGGTCGCGCCATTCGGTATCCGCGTCGTCGCGGTGGAACCCGGCGCCTTCCGCACCCGGGCCTACGCGGGCTTCGCCGACGAGCCGGTCACCGAGGCGATCGCGGACTACCGGCGAATGCTGGAGGCGGTCCGGGAGCGGATGATCGGCGAGGACGGCAAACAGTCCGGCGATCCCGCCCGCGGGGTCAGGGCCGTGATCGCGGCGATCGACCGGGACGACCCGCCGGACCGTCTCGTGCTCGGCGGCGCCGGCTACGACGCTGTCGCGGCCGACCTCGAGCACCGGCTCGCCGAACTCCGCGCGCAGCGCGCCGTCTCCCGCAGCGTGGATTTCCCGGCGGCACCGTGAGTTCGGGTGGTGCCGAGCCGTCCGCGCGGTAGGCGCGGCGACGGCGACACACCTACCGCGCCGCGAGACCGCTCCCGGCGCTCGTCCGGACGCCGATGCGCCACACGACACCGCCGGATCACCCGCCGCTACAGGGCCGGTCCGGTCGCCTTGCGCGGGCGCCCCGTGCATCGCCGCTGCCGTCGTCGGCTTGACAACGTCCCGGGGTGCGATATATTGCATATCGCACCACTCACCACGGTCCTCCGGACATCGGCACTGTGGACATCCGCAGATCCCGGCGGTGTGCCCGCCACGCGAGGACGGACCGCTCGCGTTCCCGTATCGCGTGCGTCGCGGTCGCCCCCGAAGCGGCGCCGGGACGTGCCGATCCCGTCACCGACCCAGCTCGACCAGGAGGACCATCATGGGTTTCGTCACCGCCGGCATCGAGAACAGCACGAACATCGAGCTCTACTACGAGGACCACGGCACGGGCCAGCCCGTCGTGCTGATCCACGGCTACCCGCTCGACGGGCACAGCTGGGAACTGCAGGCCCGAGAGCTGCTCGCGGCCGGCTATCGCGTCATCACCTACGACCGGCGCGGCTTCGGCCGGTCGAGCAAGGCGGGCAGCGGCTACGACTACGACACGTTCGCGGCCGATCTGAGTGTGCTGCTCGAGACCCTGGACCTGCGGGACGTCATCCTCGTCGGTTTCTCGATGGGCACCGGTGAGCTCGCACGATACGTGCGCAACCACGGCCACGAGCGGATCGCGAAGCTCGCCTTCCTCGCCTCGATCGAGCCGTTCCTCGTGCGGACCGAGGACAACCCGGGCGGCCTGCCGCGGGAGGGCTTCGACGGCACGATCGCGGCCGCCCGCGCCGATCGGTTCGCCTGGTTCACCCAGTTCTACCAGGACTTCTACAACCTCGACGAGACCCTCGGCACGCTGGTCAGCGAGGAGGTCGTCCGCGCCAACTGGAACACCGCCGCCGGGTCGGCGCCGATCGCGGCCTGGGCGGTCGTGCCGTCGTGGCTGGAGGACTTCCGCCCCGATGTGGAGGCGGTGCGTGCCTCCGGCAAGCCCGCGCTGATCGTGCACGGGACGAAGGACGCCCTCCTGCCGATCGAGGTCACCGGCCGCCCCTTCCACGCGGCGCTTCCGGAAGCCGAGTACCTCGAGATCGAGGACGCCCCGCACGGTCTGCTCTGGACCCATGCGACCGAGGTCAACGACGCGCTGGTGCGGTTCGCGGCGAAGTAGTGGCCGCGGAGCGTCAGCCGGGCGGCAGGTCGTCCCGGTGCGGGTCGAGCGTCATCCAGTTGCGGCGTGCTTCGAGCGCCGCCGCCTCGGCATCACCGGCCTCGGCGAGCTCGACGATCCTGGCGTGCTGCGCGACCGACTCCCTGCCGACGAGCGAGGCGAACCGGATCCGCTCGACCCGCCGGAGCACCGGTGTGTACTGGTCGAGCACAGCCCGGATCGCGTCGTTCCCGGCCCGGTCCACCGGTACCCGGTGAAAGTCGTCGTCCGCTCCGATCGCGGCCACGACGTCGCCGGTCGTCAAGGCGCGCTCGAAGGCCTCGTTCGCCCGCCGCATCGCCGCGAAGTCCGCCGCCGTGAGGTGCGGGACGGCGTCCCGCACCGCGAGCTCGTGCATCGCCGCCGTGACGGCCTGCGCGTCGGCGACGCCGCGCGGGTCGATCGGGCTCACGATCGTGTAGCGCCCCGGCTTGGTCTCGACCAGGCCGGCCGTCTCGAGCCGGGTGAGGGCCTCGCGGATCGGCGTTCGGCTCACCCCGAGCCAGGAGCTCAGCTCCGCGTCGAGCAGCCGCTCACCCGGTTCGAGGGTGCCGTCGATGATCGCGTCGCGAATGCGGACGAACACGCTGTCCCGCAGCAGCTGGCGCTGCTCGGACCTGCCCGTGACCGGAATCGGCATATCCCTATCTTGCAATGCCCCCTTCCCCCGCGGAGCACCAGGAGCACCATGTCCCTCACCGACTTCGACCGTTACCCGCTGACCTTCGGCCCGAGCCCGGTCCACCCGCTGGAGCGGCTTACCCGCCACCTCGGCGGTCCGCGGATCTGGGCCAAACGGGAGGACTGCAACTCCGGGCTGGCCTTCGGCGGCAACAAGGTCCGCAAACTCGAGTACATCGTCCCGGACGTGCTCGCCTCCGGTGCGGACACGCTGGTCTCCCTCGGCGGCTACCAGTCCAACCACACCCGGCAGGTGGCCGCCGTCGCCGCGCGGCTCGGGCTGAAGGCCCGGCTCGTCCAGGAACGCTGGGTCGACTGGCCGGACGTCGTCAACGACAAGGTCGGCAACATCCTGCTGTCCCGGATCATGGGTGCCGACGTGCGGCTGGACCCGTCGGGGTTCGACATCGGGATCAAGCGTTCCTGGGAGAACGCCATGGAGGAGGTCCGGGCGGCAGGCGGGGTGCCCTACGGCATACCCGCCGGAGCGTCCGAACACCCGCTCGGCGGACTGGGCTTCGCGAACTGGGCGAACGAGGTACGGGAGCAGGAGCGCGAACTCGGCGTCTTCTTCGACACCATCGTCGTCTGCACGGTCACGGGCTCGACCCACGCCGGGATGATCGCCGGGTTCGCCGGCCAGGACCGTCCGCGCCGCGTGCTCGGCATCGACGCCTCCGCCATGATCGAGCGGACTCGCGAGCAGGTCGGGCGCATCGCCCGGCACACCGCACAGCTCATCGGGCTCGGCCGCGACCTGCGCGAGGACGAGATCACCGTGCTCGACGGCTGGGCAGGCGAACGCTACGGCATCCCGGTCGCGTCGACGGTCGACGCGATCCGCCTCTCCGCCCGGCTGGAGGGCATGATCCTCGACCCCGTCTACGAGGGCAAGTCGATGGCCGGGCTCATCGGCCTGATCGGGTCCGGCGACATCCCCCCGGACGCGACCGTTCTCTACGCGCACCTCGGTGGGCAGCCCGCGCTCAACGCCTACGCCGGAGCGCTCACGTGAGTCCTCGGCCCGGCTGAGGAAGGATGGGGAAGGCCGCGCAGGCGGCGCGGCCGCCGCACACGCTCCCGACCGTCCATCGTGGTCGCAACCGACGATCACGCCGAGCCGGCGTACCCGTTGCTCCGCCGGGTTGCGGGAACCCGGCGGAGCAGCACGATGCCGGACGCGGGATGCTGTCGCCGCCGGGCGGGCCCGGTGAGAGTTCGGACACCAGGGTGGCCGCGACGCCCGCTGCGGCGACCGGCCGCACGGGCTTCCGGTGACGACGGGGCGCATCGGTGGACCGAGCCGGCACCGGCGGCCCTCGCGGCCGTCATCGGAACGAGGGCAGGTCGCTGTCGCTCGCGGCGGGAACCCTCAGCCGGCGCCGGTTCCGGTGGCGGGCCGGTCGGTGGCGATGCCGCCGATGAGGAGATCGACGATCTGGCGGGCCAGCGCTTCGATGACGTCGTCCGGCTGGTCGTCGATCTTCCGGTACCACATGTCCACCGCGTTGAGGCTGCTGAGCAGTGTCCTGGTGGTCAGCGCCGCGTCGGTCGTGCGTAGCGAACCGTCGGCGATTCCCTCGGAGACCACCTGGCGGAACATCTGCTCGTAGTCGTCGCGGAGCTTGTTCAGGGACCGCAGCGCGTCCCGCTGACGGGTTTTCAGCGCGGCCGACGACTGGGCACGCACACCCTCGTGCACGACGTTGTGGTAGGCGAGGTCCGTCATCAGGTTCCGCACGTGGGCGACGGACATCGCCACCAGGCGCTCGCAACCGGTTCCCTGACCGTGCGCGTACGGTTCGACGTTGGCGCGCACGCGTCGCATGGCTTCCTCGTACACGGCGAGAAACAGGTCGAACTTCGACCGGAAGTGGTAGTAGATCAGCCCCTTCGTCGCGCCGACCTCATCCGCGATGTCGTCGATCGTGGTGCTCCCGAATCCCTGGAGCTGGAAGGCCTCCGCGGCCGCGTCCAGGATCCGCCGCTTGGCGCCGGTGTCCACGCCGGGACCTGTGCTCAACGTGTGCCTCCATCGGTCGAGGTGCCGACACCATCATGGCACCGCCAGTGGGCCGTGCCGATCACGCCGGGCAGTTGACTTCACGTGCCCGCGTTCACATAATACTCCGTAGTATTGCAGATGAGAGGCAGTTTACCGGTGTGCGCGAACCCTTCTGGCAACGTCGCCATCGCGACCGGGAGCCCTGCGGCACCCGGTCCGGCGCACGTGCTGGTCCCGGCTGCCCGCGGCGCCGCGGTGCCGGTCGAAGGCCGGGACGCGGCGGACTTCCGGAGCCGCCCTGGTGACGGGACGCGGCTGAAACGCGTGCTCAACCGGGATGCCGCCGGGCCGCCACCGTGGCGACCGGGTACGTCCCACTCGTTCCCGACCGTGATGAGCGACGCTCGTCTCGCCGTTCCGCGCCGGGCGTGACAGTACGCCTCCGCCTCGTTTGTGCTTCTGTCGCAGGGAGTTCAGCATGACACCTGTTATCGCCATCGTGATCGTCTACTTCGTCATCATGTTCGCCATCGGGTACTGGGCGAAGTCGCGGATGAAGTCGTCAAGAGACTTCCTCGTCGCGGGCCAGACCCTGGGATTCTTCGTGATGGCCATCGGCACGTTCTCGTCGATCCAGAGTGGATTCGGCATGATCGGGCACACCGCCAACACCTACTCGTGGGGCGTGCAGGCCGTGGTGGCCGCGGCGTTCCTGGTGCCGCTGGCCTTCGCGGTCTCGTGGTTCCTGCTCGGGTCGCGCCTGTACCGGCTGGCCCGGAAGTACGAGGTCTACTCGGTTCCGGACGTCATCCGTATCCGGTACCCCGGCCGACGGGCGCAGCTGGCGATGTCGGTGGCCATGTTCGTGGGCTCGGTCGCGTACATGACCGCCCAGGTCACGGCGACCGGCGTGATCATGAGCCTCATCTTCGGGACCTCGGTCACCGTCGGCGCCATCATCGGGTCCGCCGTGGTGGCGCTCTACACCGTCGCGGGCGGGATGCTGGCCGGCGCCTGGACGGACTTCCTGCAGGGACTGCTGATGGTCGTCATGTCCATCGGGACCTTCTTCGTGGCGACCAACACCGTCGGCGGGTGGAGCAGCATGCTCGAGACGATCGCCAGCCACGACATCGACTTCCTCCGCCTGGACGCCTCGCAGCCGCTGACCTACGTCTACACGTTCATCGTCATGGCGGTGCTCGGCACCGTGGCGCAGCCCCAGCTGATCGCCAAGTTCCTGATGCTGCGGTCCTCCTCGGAGCTGAAATGGGGGGCGCTGGTCGCCTCGCTGGCGTACGGGATCACGACGCTGTTCGCGCTCAGCGTCGGCCTGTCGATGCGTGCGCTCTCGATCGAAGGCAGGGCGCCCGAACTCGAGAACATCGACAACACCACGACCTGGTTCTTCGACAACATGGTGTCACCGGTCTTCGCCGGTTTCGTCCTCGCGGGACTCCTCGCGGCGATCATGTCCAGTGCCAACTCGTTCATCGCTGTCGGAGCGTCGTCGTTGATGCGGGACATGCCGAGCGCGCTCGGCATCACCGTCCGGAACGACGTGCGGTGGGCGCGCATCGCGAGCGTGTTCGTCGTCCTCTGTGCCCTGGTCTTCGCCCTCTACCTGTCCCAGGTGGTCTTCCTGCTCGGCGCCATCGGATGGGCGGCGTTCGCGGCCGCCATCTTCGGGCCGCTCGTCCTGGGCTTGTACTGGCGCCGTGCGACGGGCCTGGCGACCACGATCGCGATCGCCTTCGGCATCCTGTCGAACCTCGCCGCGACGATCCTCACGGCCCAGGAAGTGATCACGTTCCCGGCCTACATCCAGACCGGCGGCCTCATCACCTGCCTCGGGATAGTGCTGTTCATCGTCGTGTCGGTCGCCGTGCCCTCACGGGAGTCGCTCGACAGGTTCACGGAGATGAACCGGCTGCCCGGCAGCAAGAGCGTGGTGTAGGCGGCCTGCCCGCGTGTACCGAGTGGAACTCGACCGAAAGGTGGCAGAATGCACGTCGATCGCGTTGACCGGCTGGTTCTTCTCTGTTTCGTCACGACGACCGTCGCCATCGTGGGAATGGTCTTCGACCACTGGCAGCTCGTCTACTACTCGATTCCGGTGTTGACCGCTCTCTTCCTGCTGATGGCTGCGCTCAACAGGCGGGGCGAATGGTCGGCTCCGGTGGTCACCGGCGTTGCCGCGTTCGGCGGCGTGATGCTGGCCCTGTTCGTGGCGAGCAACATCGCGCTCCATACCGACGAACTGATCGGTGGCCTGCCCGCGGCGACCGCGGTGTTCGTGTACGCGGTCTGGCCCTTCACCACCGTGGCGGCTCCGCTGCTGTTCGCCTGGGTCTACCACCGGTGGTTGCGCCATGACGTCGACGACGCGCATGCGCGGTCCGTGGGGTCGTAGCGACCCGTGCGGGGCAGTCCCCGGTGCGGAGCGACCGCGGAGTCCCGTGTGCGCACTCGCGGCGCCTTCTCCGGAGGGCCGTGTGCTCAGTCATTGACCCCACGATTGGAGGAGGGCACATGGATGTGTCTTGCGCTTTTCCCACCGCTCTGCACTCTCCGGACCACATCGCCCTGGCCGAACGGCTCGGTTACCACCGTGCGTGGGTCTACGACACACCGCAGCAGAGCCCGGACGTGTGGATGACCCTGGCGCTCGCCGCCGAGCGCACCGACCGCATCGGGCTCGGCCCGGGAGTGCTGGTCCCCAGCCTCCGCCACCCGATGGTGAACGCCGCGGCGACCGCCACGCTCGCCGCGCTCGCGCCCGGCCGGGTGGCGGTCGCCTTCGGAACGGGGTTCACCGGCCGCCGGGCGATGGGCTACGGGGCGATCCGCTGGTCCTTCATGGAGTCCTACATCCGGGCCTACCGGGCCCTGCTGCGTGGTGAGACGGTCGAATGGGAAGGCGCCCTGATGCGGATGCTGCATCCCGGCGGTCACGCTCCGGATCGGCCCGTCGACGTGCCGATCCTCGTCGGCGCGCTCGGGCCGAAAGGGAACAGGGTCGCGCGCGAGCTCGGTGACGGGCTCTTCGCCACGCTTCAGCCTCCGGACTTCATGACCGAGCATCGCTGGGTTGCCTACCTCGAATGGGGCACCGTGCTCGGCGAGAACGAGGACGAAGACTCGGAGCACGCGCGCCTGGCGGCGGGACCAGGCTGGGCACTGTCGTTCCACGGCGCCTACGAGTTCGGTGGCCCCGAGGCCGTACGGGCACTGCCCGGCGGCGAGGAATGGCTCGAGGTCGTCGAGTCGGCACCCCCGGGTCGACGCCATCTCGCGGTGCACTCCGGGCACTGTGTCGAGTTGAACGCCGCGGACGAGGCGGCCTGGCGAGCCGGGGGCAACGGCACGCTCCGGGATGTCACCTTGAGCGGGACACCCGGCGACATCCGGCGCAGACTCGATGACTACCGCTCCCGCGGCGTCACCGAGATCGTCTTCCAACCGTGCGGGCCCGACATCGCGGGGGAGCTGGAGCGGTTCCGCGACGTCGCGAGTCCGTAGCCGGCCTCCGCAGGAGAGCGAAACCTCCGACGCACCCGACCGCCCACGTCACCAGGGGAGATCATGAGCCGTGAAACGAGCACCGTCATCGATGGGCTGTCCTATCTGGAGTGTCCTCGATGGCGTGACGACCGGGTATGGTTCGCCGACTTCTACACGTACCAGGTGTACTCCGCGGCCGAGGACGGCAGCGACGTCCGGGTCGAGGCCGAGGTCCCCGAGCAGCCCTCCGGGCTGGGCTGGCTGCCGGACGGCCGGCTCCTGGTGGTCTCCATGCGAGACGCCCGCGTGCTGCGCCGCGAGCCCGGCGGCGCGCTGGTGACGCATGCCGATCTGTCCGGCCACGTTCGCGGTCATCCCAACGACATGGTCGTCGACGACCGGGGCAGGGCCTTCGTCGGTGAGTTCGGGTTCGACCTGATGGGCGGAGACCCGCTGGACACCGCCGTCCTGTTGCGGGTGGATCCCGACGGCACCGTCACGGCGGTCGCGGACGACCTGTGGTTCCCCAACGGCAGCGTCATCACCGACGACGGCGTGCTCCTCGTCTGCGAGACCTTCGCCAACCGGGTCACCGCGTTCGACATCACGGACCGCGGCGACCTCGTCAACCGCCGCACGTGGGCGACGTTCGGCGAGTTGCCCACGCACAGGGACCTGGACAACCTGCTGACCCAGGTCGTCGTCGCGGCGGACGGGTGCTGCCTCGACGCCGACGGGGCCCTGTGGGTGGCCGACGCCGTCGGCGGGCGAGTGCTCCGCGTCCGGGAGGGAGGCGACGTCAGCGAGGAGATATCCGCAGGCACGGGCGTCTTCGCCTGCATGCTCGGTGGTGCCGACGGTCGCACACTGTTCCTGTGTGCGGCGCCCGACTTTCACGAGGACGCCCGCAAGAACGCGCGCGAAGGAAGCCTGCTCACCGCGCGCGTCGATGTTCCCCACGCGGGCCGGCCCTGACCCGGCACCGGAAAAGGAGCGCCCACCGTGTTGAGCACGATGCAGGACGGTGAACTGTCGATCGCCCGGCTGCTGCACTACGGCACCACGGTGCACGGCGACAGCACCGTGGCGACCTGGGACGGCGCCGGGTCCCGCGTCGAGCCCTATCGGATGCTCGGACGGCGTGCCGCCCGGCTCGCACACGGCCTGCGGGCACTGGGAGTGAGCGGTGACGCGCGGGTCGGCACCTTCATGTGGAACAACAACGAGCACCTCGAGGCCTACCTCGCCGTGCCCGCGATGGGCGCCGTCCTCCACACGCTCAACATCCGGCTGTCCCCGGAACAGCTGGCCTTCGTGGTCAACCACGCCGCCGATCGCGTGGTGCTCGTCGACGGTCACCTGGCGCCGGCGTTCAGCCGGGTCCTCCCGCTGCTGGAGACGGTGCGGCACGTGGTCGTCGTCAACGGCGACGCGGCCGCGCTGGACGCACCCGCCGGTGTGGAGGCGCATTCCTACGAGGACCTGCTCGCGGTCCAGGAGGACCGGTTCGACTGGCCGGTCGTCGACGAGCGGTCCGCCGCGGCGATGTGCTACACGTCGGGCACGACCGGAGACCCCAAAGGGGTGGCGTACTCCCACCGTTCGATCTGGCTGCACTCCCTGCAGCTGTGCATGAGTGACGGGATGCGGCTGGGGCAACACGACTCGGCGCTGGCGATCGTGCCCATGTTCCACGCGATGGCCTGGGGCATACCGTACGCCGCGATGATGGTCGGTGCCTCGCTGGTCCTGCCGGACCGCTTTCTGCAGCCGGACCCGATCGCGGCGATCCTCGCCGCGGAGCGGCCCACGTTCGCGGCCGCCGTGCCGACGATCTGGCAGGGACTGCACCAGCGGCTGGCGACCGCACCACAGGACATCTCACATCTGCGAGAGGCCGTGGTCGGCGGGTCGGCCTGCCCGCCGTCCCTGATACGTGCCTTCGCCGACCGGCACGGGGTGCGGCTGCTGCACACCTGGGGGATGACCGAACTGTCCCCACTCGGCTGTGTGGCCAGGCCACCCGCCTCGGCGACCGGCGAGGAGGCGATGGCCTACCGGGTCACGCAAGGCCGCTTTCCCGCCTCCGTACGGGCCCGGCTGATCGACGCGGATGGCGCCGAGATGCCCTGGGACGGGGAGAGCGTCGGCGAGCTCGAGGTGTCCGGCCCGTGGGTCACGGGCTGCTACTACACACCGGAAGGCACGGCCGCCGAGCCGGACGGCTTTCCGGACGGCTGGCTGCGGACCGGCGATGTCGGCCGCATCTCGCCCGACGGGTTTCTCACCCTCACCGACCGGACCAAGGACGTGATCAAGTCCGGTGGCGAGTGGATCTCGTCGGTCGAGCTGGAGAACGCCGTCATGGGACACCCGGCCGTCATCGAGGCCGCCGTCATCGCGGTGCCCGACGAGAGATGGCAGGAACGGCCACTGGTCGCGGTGGTGGTCGACGAGGGCGATCCGGTCACCGCCGCGCAGTTGCGGGACTTCCTCGCGGGCCAGGTCGCCGACTGGCAGGTTCCCGAGAACTGGGCGTTCGTCGACGAGATCCCGAAGACCGGCGTCGGCAAGTTCGACAAGAAACGACTGCGGGCGCGCTACCACGAGCACGGGCTCGACATCGAGCGAGTCCAGCGGCACAGCGGCGGGCGGACCCGGGAACCGTCCGGCTGAGCCCTCCGGCTTGTCTCAGAACCGTTCCCGCGCCTGATCGCGCAGGGCGGCCAGTGACTGCCGCACGGCGGCGGTGTCCGGCAGCACGGCCAGCAGGAGGGGATCACCCTCCTGCCGTTCGGCGGCCAGCACCCGCCGGACCCACTCCATGCCTTCCGCGAGTTCGGCGTAGGCGTCCACCTTCCCGCCGCTGCGCGCGAAATCGCCCAGCGCCGACCGGTGTATCGCGTCGATCAGCGCGGCGAGCGCCACCGGAAGGAACGACGGGCCGCCCGCCGGCAGGTGATCACGGAGGTAGGCCGTGGTCAGCGCGAGGTAGCGCTCGTGTTCCAGCACCTCCCGCCTGCGCAGCTCCGGCACCAGACGGGTCAGCTGGTAGCGCCGGAGAACCAGCTCCGGCCGGCTGAGGAAGTCGAGCAGGACGGCCTCGGTGGCCGCGATGACGATGTCCACGGGCGACCTGCCACCTGCCGGTTTCACCAGGTGCCGTGCCAGCAGTTCCAGCCGCGCGGAATGGTCGGGGAAGGCCAGTTCGTCCTTGCCGTCGAAGTGGCGGAAGACCGTTCGCCGGGACACCTGCGCGGCATCCGCGACCGCCTCCACGGTGACGCTCTCGTAGCCCTGCTCCAGGAACAGCCCCATGGCCGTCTCCGCGATGCGGTACTTGTTCTCCAGCCCCCGATCGGCAGCCAAGGTCGCTCTCCTTCCGATGCCGGCCCGCCGTTGTGGCGATCGTCGAGACTACTGGGGCCGGCAGCACGAAGCGCACGGCGCACCGACGGCAGCGGCGCACCGTGCGCTTCTCCAGCGAACGAGGTGGCCGCTACCGCCCTTCGGCCGAGCCGGGGCGGACGGTCGCCGTGTGGTTCCCGGCGTCGAACACCAAGCTCCGTGGCCACTGCGGCCACTGCTCGCCCAGCCCCGGGTGCTGTGGTGTGCCGGTACGGACGAAGGCCCGGACGCTGGCGATCATGAGATCGGACAGCCGCAGGCGTCCCGGCTCGTTCCGGTGGCTGAACGAGAACGAGAAGAAGCCCTCGTCGAAGGTGCGGAAGAGGAACGGCAGGTCGATGGCGTGAACGGCGCCGTAGACGGTGTCGAACGGAGCGGGTTGCTGGTTCCAGCCGAACTGGTAGTAGTAGAGGCGGTCGTGTCCGGCTGCTCGCAACGAGTTCATGGAGTCGTGGATCAGCCCCGTGAAGATGCTGTCGGTCAGCGCGTCGGCCGCGTCGTTCCACCCGCCGGGGCGCTTGGCCGGGAGATACCGGTCGACGATGAAGTCACGGACCTTCAGCCGGGAAGGCCGGTTGGGATCGAACCGGTACTGCCAGGTGAAGCGCTCGTAGTCGGTCGGGCGGAACGCGCCGATCGCCGACCCGAAGAGCTTGCCCTCCTCGAGCGTGTTGCCGGCCAGGACCGGGATGTCGCGGTACTTCCCCGCCGCGATGGCGGAATGGTAGTCCTCGGGCAACACCGCGCCGTCCGCGATGACCCTGGGCGGGTCGCCCGCGGTCTCCGCGTGGCGTACCTGCGCACGGATGAGGTCGTCGGCCGGCATGGACCTGAGCCGCCGCACGACGTCCCCTTCCCGGCCTGCCGAACCGAGCGCCTCGCCGGCGAACGCCTCGGCATAGGTTCGCGCCGACGAGGGCGTCGAGAACTGCAGGCCGCCGCTGAGCGGGATCGCCTTGTCGATCAGGTTCTTGCTCAGTGGCGAGACCATGAGCGCCCACACGTTGACCGCGCCCGCGGACTCGCCCATCACCGTCACGTTCGAGGGATCGCCCCCGAAGGCCCGCGCGTTCCGGTTGACGAAGCGCAGTGACTCGACCTGGTCCAGCGTCCCGAAGTTGCCCGAGTCGTTGTGCGGGTCGCCGGTCTTGAGCCCGGGCAGGTCGAGCCAGCCGAAGACGCCGAGCCGGTAGTTCACCGTGACGACGACCGCGTTGGCCCTGCGGGCCAGCGCCCGTCCGTCGTACATGGGGTCCGCGGAGTAGCCGACCATGTTGCTTCCGCCGTGGATGAAGACGATGACCGGCAGGTTCCGCTGCGAGGTCGACGGGCGGAAGACGTTGAGCGTGAGGCAGTCCTCGGCGCCCACGGGCTTGTTCAGGCCGTCCCGGATGTCCAGGCCGTAGTGCGGACCGCTCGGCGCGGGGCTGAACATCCGGCCTTCCTGGATGCAGCCTTGCCCGAACCGCCGCGCGTCGCGGATGCCGGGCCACGGCCGGTGCGGCACCGGGGCGCGCCAGCGCAGGTGCCCGGTCGGTGGCTCGGCGTAGGGGATGCCCAGCCACGCGAACGTTCCGGCCGACCGGCTCTGGTCGATGCCCCTGACGAGCCCGAGACTCGTGTCCCGGACCAGGTGGCCGTCCCGCGCGTGTGCGGGCGCTACCGCGCTGACCGCGCCGGCCAGCAGAACGATCTGAAGCAGAACGATGACGAAGCGACGTCGCATGTCCACTGCCTTCCCTCGCGGGTGCCTGGTGCCGGAAGTCGCGTGGTCGTGAGACGTCGGCGACTCACCCTGCTCCAACGCTGTGTGTCTGGCACTCGATGACACTCAAATGTCATCGGGTGCCATTTCGGACTGTGTCACACGGGGACCACCGGGGCAAGAGGGCGCTGGTGCCGTGGTCCGTCCGTCCGCCCTGGCGGTCACCGGTGGGCCGCCTCGCCCGCGTTCGGGCGGGCGGCGAGACGTTCCCGCTGGCGCGCGCGGACCGCCCGGCGGGCGGACACCGTCACCGCCACGACGACCAGGGCGAGGATCACCATCGCGACGGGCCGCCCCAGCAGGTAGCCGGGATTCCCGGAGGAGTAGGCGAGGGTCTGGCGCAGGGACACCTCGAGTGTGGGCTGGAGGACGACCGCCAGGACGAAGGGAGCCATGCTGAATCCCGATCTGCGCAGCAGGAAGCCGAGCAGCCCGGCGGCCAGCATGACCACCACGTCGAACATCGAGTTGCCCTCGGCGTACACACCGACGATGCACAGCCCGATCACGAACGGCATCAGCGCCTGGGGCGGGATCGCCAGCAGCCGGGTGAACAGGCCGACCAACGGCAGGTTGAGCACCAGCAGCATGAAGTTCGCGATGTACATCGCGGCGATCACGGTCCAGAACAGCTGGGGCTGATCCGCGACGAACGTCGGACCGGGCACGATGCCGTTGAGCAGCAGCGCCGCGAGGACCAGCGCCATGGTCGGCGCGAACGGGATGCCCAGTACCAGCAGCGGGACGAAAGCGGCGCCTGCCGCGGCGTTGTTCGCCGCCTCCGGCCCGGCGACCCCTTGCACGGCCCCGGTGCCGAACCTCTCCGGGCGTTTCGAGATCTTGCGTTCCGTGACATAGGAGGCGAAGGTCGACAGTACCGCCGCCGGACCCGGCACCAGGCCGAGCAGGAACCCGATGGTCGATCCGCGCAGGGCCGCGGGCGCGGCTTCCCGCGACTCCCGCCGCGAGGGCAGGAGTTCCCGCAGCTTCGGGGCCTTCGCGGGTTTCGGACGCCAGCGCCCACCGGCGAGTGTCAACGCCTCCGCGACGCCGAAGACACCCATGACCAGCGCGATGAAGCTGAACCCTTCGGCGAGCGCGTCGGAGCCGAACGTGAACCTCAGGTCGCCGGCCGCCGGATCGATACCGACCGTGCCGAGGGCGAGCCCGGCGCCGATCATGACCACGGCCTTCGCGGTCGGCCCGCTGGACAGCGCCGCCAGCAGCAGCAGTCCCGCGACACACAGCGCCATGTACTCCGGCGGCCCGAGCTCGACCGCCACCTCACTCAGCCAGGGAGCGAACATCATGAGGCCGAAGATCGCGACGGTGCCGGCCACGAACGACGAGACCGCCGCGATCGTCAGCGCGGGTCCCGACCTGCCCCGTTTCGTCATCTGGTGGCCGTCGAGCGCGGTGACCACCGAGGACGCCTCACCGGGGACGTTGAGCAGGATCGAGGTCGTCGACCCGCCGTACGTGGAGCCGAAGTAGATCCCGGCGAACAGGATCAGCGATCCCGCGGGCCCCAGCTGCGTCGTCATCCCGAGCAGCACGGACATCGCACCGATCGGCCCGATGCCGGGGAGTACCCCGACCAGCGTGCCGAGGACCACTCCGGCCACCGCGAGGATCAGGTAGGTCGGATCGGCGAAGGCGGCGAAGCCCGCCCAGAGGTTGTCGAGCACGTCTGTCCTTTCCGGTCAGACCAGTCCGAGGACTCCGGTCGGCAGCGGGACGAACAGCCAGTACACGAAGATCAGCCAGGTGGCCGCCCCGAAAGCGAGGCCGAGGACGAGCGCGCTGCTCCACCGGGACAGCCCCATGATCTTGGCGATCAGCACCAGCGAGACGGACAGGGTGACGATCATGCCCACCGTGGTGCCGAGCAGCGGCACGAGCAGCGCGGCGAGCACGACTCCGACGACCCGCGGCCAGTCAACCGTGCCGCCGAAATCCTCCCCGTCCTCGTCGGTGCGCGCCTCCGTTTCGGTTCCACGCCGCCGCGCACCCACGAGCACGGCGATGCTGGACGCGACGAGCACCAGCGCCACGAGGAAGGGGAAGAAGCCCGCGCCGGTGTCCGACACCGTGCCGAGACCCTCGCCGAGCGCCAGGCCGCCGTACACCAACCCCAACGCCAGCAGCGTCGCGGCGCCGGCCACCTCGGCGCCGGAGCGCACCCGCACCGGACTCATCGCCGTCACTGCGCGGGTGCGAGCAGGTCCGCCGCCGCGGCCGACTTGTCGGTCAGCCGTTTCTCGGCCGCCGCACCGCCGGCGCCGCTCACCACCAGGCCCAGGTCCCGCGCCGCCTTGGTGAACGCCTCGCTCCTGACGGCAGAGCCGAAGACGTCGGACAGCTTCGTGGCGACGGCGCCGGGCAGCTCCGGCGGGGCGACCACGACGTTGTACGCCTCCCACTCGAGAGCGACGTCCTGTTCGCGGAACGTGGGGATGTCCGGGGCGAGGTCGGTCCGCTCGGCGGAGGCGATCGCCAGCGCGCGCACCTTGCCGGACCTCAACTGCGCGAACGCTCCGGCCAGTTGCATGACCCCGACGTCGAGGTTGTCGCCCAGCAGCGCTGTCGTCGTCGCCTGGTCGCCGTCGAACGCGATGTGCTGGAAGCGGGTGTCCGTCAGCTGTTCGAACTTCTCGGCAGGGACCGCGTAGTTCAGCGGTCCCTCGCCGAGAGTGATCGTCCCGGGCCGGGCCTTCGCGGCGTCGATCAGGTCTCCCAGATCCCGGTACGGTGAGTCCTCCGGAACCACGAACAGGACCGGGGAGATCGTCACCTCGTTGAGCACCGAGATGTTCTCCGGGTCGTAGGAGACCTCTTCGGTGTGCGGGACCAAGGTGAGCGGGCCGTCCGGCAGTACGCCGACGGTGTAGCCGTCCGGTTTGGCGTTGAGCGTGGCCGTCGTCCCGACGGAGCCCGCACCTCCTTCCCGGTTCACCACCTGAACGCGCTTGCCGAGCGTGCCCTGGTCGTTGATGACCTCGGCCAGTGCCCTGGTCGTCGTGTCGATGCTGCTCCCGGCCGGGTACGGGACGATGATCTGGATGTCCCGGACCGGGTAGGTCCCCTGGCCGGGTGGCCCGCCACAGGCCGACGCGAGGAGGGCACCCGCCAGGAAGATCGCGGGCAACGCGGCCCGCCGGCCCGTCCGGATCGGAGAAATACTCATGATGCGACTCCCGTGTGCGCGTGGGCGACCGCCCCGTTGGCGGCCGCCGTGGTGGTCGGGTGGTGCCGGCCGGCATCGCCGAATCCGGTGGGCATCTCGAAGGGGCCGGGTGCGGAACGGCTTCCCGTTGTGCTGCCCGGTGAGACCGGCGGCGCCGTGGGGGTGACCGTGGCCGCGGACTGCCGGGGAGCCCGGCCGGGCGCGTGGCTTGTCAACACGGACGTCACGTAGGTGGCGCCCGCGCGGACCGATGCTCGCGGACGGGCCGCCCCCACCTCGGACCGGCCGCCCCCGCGGGTGGAACCGGCCGCGACCGGGACGGAACCCGCGGTGGCAGGCCGTGCGGGACCGGCCGCACCCGGCTCCGGCCGGTGCCGCGTGCGGCACCGCTCGGCGTCGCCTGTCGCGCGCCGCTCGGCACTGAGCCAAAGATCCATCACACCGGTCCACTTCGTCGAGGTGGCACACAGTCCACAACGGGAGGAATCAGTACGTCAAAGACGTGAACCCAAAGCCATCCATTGCGGGAACCAATGAATGACGTAGTGCGAGACGCAATGGGCGGCGTTCGATTTTGCTCTTTGACGTACTACATCGCGGGTCCCGAGGATGGACCTGCCTGCCCGGCGGCACCACGATCGGATCTCGAACAGGGGAGTGATCCACAGTATGGACCTGCGCTGCACACCGGACGAGCCGGCCGGTCACCGGTGCCGGCGGGCCGCGGGCGGCGTCGCCTGGACGCCGCGTGCATCGGTCCGGTGCGACCTGCCGGATCCGCTCCGATGAGCGGCATCGTGATCGGCTCCGGTGCCGCGCTGCTCGCCCTCGACGACGGCGTCGGCACCGTGACGCTGAACCGGCCGGAGCGCCGCAATGCCCTCTCCTGGCAGCTCATCGAGGACCTGCTCGCCGCGCTCCGGCGAGCCCGCACCGCCGAAGGGCTCCGGGTTCTCGTTCTCACCGGGGCGGGCGACGACTTCTGCGTCGGCGCCGACCTGGCCAGGGTGGGGTCGGAGAGCGCGCGCGACCAGGAAACCCGAACGCTGCGCGGACGTTCCGTCGCCGACGACCGCGAACGGCTGGCCGTGGCGTCGACCGTCGTGGAGCTGATCGAGTCGTTTCCGGCTCCGACGATCGCCGCCGTCAACGGTGCGTGCGCGGGCGCCGGCCTGTCGCTGGCCCTGGCCACCGACTTCCGGATCGCGGCCCCGGCGTCGGTGTTCAACACGGCGTTCGTGAGCGCGGGCGTGTCCGGTGACCTGGGCAGCGCGTGGCTGCTGACGCGCGCGGTCGGCAGCGCCCGCGCGCGAGCGCTGCTCCTCGACCCGGCGAAGATCGGCGCGGAGGAGGCCCTGGCGGCCGGGCTCGTCACCGAGATCGCGGCGGACCTCTCCGCCAGGGTCGGCGAGCTGGCCGGCAAGCTCGCGGTTCAGGCGCCGAAGGCGATGCGGTACGCGAAGCGGAATCTGGCCGACGCGGGCCGGTTCACCCTGGCCGAGTACCTCGAACGGGAGGTGCCGCGCATGGTGGACTGTGCGCGCAGCGACGACGCACGCCAGGCGGCTCGCGCCTTCCTGGAAAAGCGCAGGCCGGTTTTCACCGGGGAGTAGGAGCGGGGATGACCAACCCACTTGCGGGCGTCCGGGTCGTCGAGTTCGGACACTACATCGCGGCGCCCGCGGCGACCCAGTCGCTGGCCGATCTGGGCGCGGAGGTCGTCAAGGTGGAGCCCCCCGGAGGCGACCAGGCCCGTGGCATCGGGGCCTACGGCGAGGGCATCGTGCTCGCGTACAACCGGGGCAAGCGGTCGGTGGTGCTCGATCTCAAGCGGGACGACGACAAGCGCGCCGCGTTGGGCCTGATCGCGGAGGCGGACGTGGTCGTCCAGAACCTCCGGGCGGGCGCGATGGCCCGGCGCGGGCTCGGTCCTGACGCGCTCCTGCCGGATCACCCCCGGCTCGTCTACGTGTCGGTCAGCGGGTTCAGCTCCAGGGGTCCCTCGGCGTCGCGGGCCGGTCTGGACATCGCCGCGCAGGCGGAAAGCGGCCTCATGTCGATCAATGGGGAACAGGACGGCGATCCGCTGCGCGTCGGGTTCCCGATCGCCGACGTCGCCGCGAGCAACGCCGTCGTGCAAGGCGTGCTCGCCGCGCTGTTGCGCCGCGAGCGGACCGGCCGGGGTGGAGTCATCGAGGTGTCGTTACTGGACGCGATGATCCACATGCAGTCGGCGATGTGGGGAGAGTGGCACGCCTCCGGCCAGGAGCCGCGGCGGAAGGGCAACGGTCAGGCCACGGTGGCGCCCGCGGCGGACCTCGTCCGTACCGCCGACGGCGCCATCGTGCTGTCCGCGTACACGCCCGAGCATTTCGCGCGGTTGTGCGAGCTGATGGGCAGGACGTGGATGCTCGACGACCCGCGCTTCGCCGACAATCCCTCCCGGGTGGCGCACCGGGACGTGCTCCTGGCCGAGATCTCGGCGGCGTTCGGTACCGTCCGGACCGAAGACTGCCTCGCCGCGCTGACGGAGCGCGGACTCGTCGCGGCGGCGGTGCGGACCTACGGCGAGGTGGCCGCCTCGGCCGACGCACGGTCCAGCGGCATCCTCACCACCGGGGTGACCCCGGATGGGGTGCGCTACCCGATCCCGTCGCTGCCGTTCACCCTCGACGGTGTCGATCCCGTCCCGGACCGCGCGGTGCCGGAGGTGGGCGCCGACACCGGCACCCTCCCGCGGGACGAGTCTTGACCGGTGCGGGAGGGCGGGCATTGGATCAGCCGATGAAGGTCCACGAGCTCGAATGCTTCCTCGCCGTTGTCGACCACGGCAGCATCACCCGGGCGGCGTCCGCGCTGTACCTGGCGCAGCCTTCGGTGTCGCAGATCATCCGCAGGCTGGAGGCCGAACTCAGCATCGAACTGTTCCGCCGGGTCGGGCGCGGACTGGTGCTCACCCCGGCGGGTGAGGCACTCGTCGGCCCGGCGCGTCAGGTCGTGCGCGACCTGCAGCACGCCCGCCAGGTCGCCGACGAGTACCGTGGGCTGGAAAGGGGCAGGGTGGATCTCGCCATCTCCGCTTCGCTCACCTCCAACTTCCTGGCCGCGTGGGTGGGCCACTTCCGCCGCAAGCATCCCGGCCTCACCGTCCGGATCACGCAGCATCACGGGGACACCGACGACATCGTCGCCCTGATCAGATCGGGGGAAGCCGAACTCGCCTACACCGTCAGCCCCGTGTCCCGGCAAGGGATCGACTGCGTGCACGTCGGTGACGGCGAGGTCGTGCTGGCCCTGCCGCCCGGCTGGCGCACCGAGTTCCCCGATCCGGTCCCGATCAGGATGCTCGACGGCCTGCCCATGGTCGTCGACCGTGGATTCGGACGGTCCTACCTGCAGTCGATTCGCGACGCCACCGGAGTGGAGCCCACCGTCGTCGTCGACGTCTCCGAGTCCGCGGGCCTCGTTCACCTCATCGTCGCGGGAGCGGGTGCCGCGTTCCTGCCGATGCGCCAGGCGCTCGACGCCCGGCGGAGGGGCGCGAACCTGCGCATGATCGATCCATTGGCCCTGCGGCCGATCTACGCCATCATGCCCAGTTCGCCGATGTCGGCCCCGGCGCGCAAGTTCCTCGAGCTCAGCAGGGAGAACCTCGACCGCTGGCGCCGCGCGGTCGCGCGGCGTACCGGGCAGGGGAGGAGCCTGCTGGAGGCTTCCGTGGAAGCCGACAGCGTGATCGAGGCCGCGTACCAGCGCCTGGGCGAGGAGAAGGCCGAGCCAGGGAACCGCACCCCGGCCGGGCAGGTCGACGCACGGCGATGACCCGTCCCGTGACCGCCCGGACCTCCCGCGGCGCGGCCGCGGCAGGTCGGTCGCGGGAAGATCCCCGACCACGCCACGACTGGTCGTCGCCGACGGGGACGCAGGCCCGGCCCTGGAACAGGTCCATGGCCTCCGGGCCGGCGCGGATCGCGCCCGCCCTCACCGCGCCTGCCGTGGTGAACTGACGCCGGGCAAGCTGAGGCGACCGTTTCCCTCCCGCGCACGGCGCCGGAGACCTACGATGAGCCGGTCACCGTGCAGCCTGGGAGGTCACCGCATGAGGTCACGAGGTCGTCGCTTGCCTGCCGTTCTCGCCGCCGTGGTGGCGGCGCTCGCGTTCGCGGTCCCCCCGGCCGGGGCGAGCGGTCCTCCCGGGCCCGGGACCGGGCCCTGGACCGGAACGTGGGCCGCCGCCATGATGCGGCCCAGCCCGGGATTCGGCCCGAACTGGTCGGAGGAGGGCTTCGCCGACCACACCCTGCGCCAGGTCGTCCGGGTCAGCACGGGAGGTGCGCTGGCACGGGTCCGGTTGTCCAACGCCTACGGCACGACGCCGCTGAGGATCACCGGGGTGACCCTCGCCCGCGCCGCCGACGGAGCCGCCGTGCGGCCGGGCACGGTACGGCACCTGACCTTCCGCGGTTCCCGCTCGGTGGCGGTGCCCCCGGGCGGTGAGGTGGCCAGCGACCCGGCCGCGTTCGGTGTGCGGCCGCTGGACACGCTGACCGTGAGCCTGTACTTCGCCGAGCCGACCGGGCCCGCGACACAGCACCTGTTCGCCTCCGCGACGAGCTACCGGGCCGGCGGCGACCACCGGAGCGACGCGGGCTCCGGCGCGTTCACCGAGACCACCGAGTCCTGGTACTACCTCGCGGGGGTCGACGTGGCGGGCGCCGTGCCGCGACGCGACGCGATCGCCGCGTTCGGGGACTCGATTACCGACGGTGCCTTGTCCACAGTGGACGGAAACAACCGTTACCCCGACGAGCTCGCCGAACTGCTGGCCGCACGGGGCAAGCCACGCGGGGTGCTCAACGCCGGCATCGGCGGCAACCGGGTGCTCACCGACTCGCCGTGCCTCGGGGAGAAGGCGACCAGCCGCTTCCACGAGGACGTGCTCGACGAGCCGAGGGTCGGCACGGTGCTGGTCCTGGAGGGCATCAACGACATCGGCTTCTCAGCCCTGCCGCCCGGCGAGGACCCGTGCTTCAGCGGCGGCCCCGAGGTCACCGCGGAGCAGCTGATCGCCGGGCACCGGGAGCTCATCCGGCAGGCGCACCGGCACGGTGTCAAGGCCATCGGGCTGACCCTGCTGCCGTACAAGGGCGCCGACTACTACACCCCCGAGGGGGAGGCGGTGCGCGACGCGCTCAACCACTGGATCCGGACGTCCGGGGAGTACGACGCGGTCGTCGACCTCGACCGGATCATGGCCGCGCCGGGTGACGCCGACCTGCTCGACCCCGCCTACGACAGCGGGGACAACCTGCACCCGAACGACGCCGGGTACCACGCCATGGCCCGGGCCGTCGTGTCCGCGCTGCGCTGACGCCGCCGACCGGTGCCCGCGAGCAGGGTCAGCGCCGCCGCGCGGTGATCAGCCAGGCGCGGGAGCCGAACCACACGCCGTCGCCGGTGTCGTGCGCGTCGAGCGTGGCCCGCAGCCGATCGATCGCGTGCCGGTAGGACGCGGCATCCAGGCCGGTGAGCAGCGTGGTCGCCAGGTGCAGCTGGAGGACGGCGGCGCAGGCGTGTTCGGCGTCCGGTCCGTACCAGACGGGCTCGCGCACGTCGGTGAACTCCACCGCCGCGAAACCGGCCGCGGTCAGGACGCTCGCCGCGATGTCCGGGTCGCTCAGGGAGAAGGCCGCGGCCGCTCCGGCCGGTGCCGGGCGGCTGCCGGCGAGCGCCGCCCGGATCGCGGCACTCCACTCCTGGTGCTCGGCGGCCTGCCAGACCAGCTGCACGAAGCGGGAGCCCGGACGCAAGGCGCGCCCGATGTTGGCGAACGCGGCGACCGGATCGGCGAAGAACATCGTGCCGAAGCGGCTGATGGCCAGACTGAAGTGATCCGCGGGGAAGGCGTGATGCTGGGCGTCGGCCCGCACGAAGCCGACAGTGCGGAGCCCTTCCCTCGCGGCCTGTGCGCGGGCCCGTGCCAGCATCGGGCCGGAGACGTCGATGCCGAGCGCGGTTCCCGGCGATGCGGCCCGCGCCGCGTTCCGGGTGGTCTGGCCGGTGCCGCAGCCGACGTCGAGGACGTGATCGCCCGCCTGGATGCCGAGGACGTCCCGCAGCCGCCGGTCGTAACGGCGGAGTTCGGAGTCGTAGTCGAACAAGGGGACCGCCTCATCCCACCGGGCCGTCGCGGAGTACACCGCGCACGGTGTCGAGACGTGCGCCCGGTTCGAGCTCCGGCAGCCACCACGTCGCGCCGGCTTCCGCGTACGGAGCGGGGTCGGCACCGAGGGGCAGACCGACAGCGAGATCGTAGGACGTCAGCCCGCCGGGGCGCAGCGCGGTGAGGGTCGCGACGATCTCGGCGAGCTGGTCCGGGTGGTCGAGGTTGGCCGGGAAGAAGCCGTCGAGCCGCGCGGCCCGGCGGATCGGCGCGAGGTGGCCCGGGAACCCGGCGGCCCACACCGGTATGCCGGGCCGTTGGACCGGCCGGGGCAGGAACGCGATCCCGTCGACGGTGTAGTGCTCGCCGCCATGGCGCACCGGATCGCCGGACCAGGCGGCGGCCAGGATCGCCAGGGCCTCGTCGAGCATCCGGCCACGCCGCCGTCCGTCGAGCTGCTCACCGGTCCTGGACAGCTCGCCGCCGAACCGGTCGCTGCCGAGCCCGACACCGAGGGTGAGCCGGCCGTTGCCGAGCCGATCCAGGGTCGCGGTCTCGCGCGCGACCTTGGCCGGCCTGCGGCGGGGAAGCGGCGTGACCATCGGGCCGAGCCGCAGCCGTTCCGTCGCGGTGGCGATCGCCGAGAGCGCGATCCAGGGGTCGGCGACGGGCCGGACCGGCCCCCGCCAGGACAGCTGGTCCCAGACGAAAACGCCGTCCCAGCCCGCCTCCTCCGCGTCGGCGGCGAGGCGCGCGACCGCCTGCGGGTCGGCGAGCTCGTCGAACAGCGGCAGCCACAGGGCCGACCGTAGCCGGTTCATGAACGGTCTCCTTCCGGGTGCCGCACCAGGCTCGGCACGGGCCGGCGGCCACGTGTCCGGCCGAGCGGCCATGTCTCGCACGCTAGGCCGCCCGCCTGATCGCGAAAAGCGATACTTTCCGATCGATTCGATCGCATTGGACGATGGACTCGCCTAGCGTGGTGCTCGTGACCGACATCGAGCTGCGCCCTCTCGTGGCGCTGGCGGCCATCGCCGAGGAAGGTTCGTTCGCCCGGGCGGCCGCGCGCATCGGTTACGCCCAGTCGACCGTGAGCCAGCAGATCGCCGCGCTGGAGAGGGCCGTCGGTGGCGCCGTGTTCGAGCGGCCGGGCGGCCCCAGGCCGGTACGGCTCACCCCGCTCGGCGCCCTGGTCCTCGACCGGGGTCGCGAGCTGCTGGCGAAGGCGGAGGCGCTGGCCGACGCCGTGGAGCGGTTTCACGCCGGTGCCGGCCGCATCGACATCGGCACCTTCCAGAGTGTTTCCAACGTGATCCTGCCCTCGCTCGTCCGCCGGTTGCGGGACGAGCATCCCGGCTGCGACATCAGGTTGTCCGAGGAGGAGCCCGAGCAGCCGCGGCTCGGCGACCTCGACCTGCTGTTCTACGACGGCCGCCTCGACGGGGAGACCGAGCACCGCAAGCTGCTCGACGACCCGTACCTGCTGGTGGCCACCGCCGGTTCCTTCCCCGACGGTCCGGTCGGGTTGCGGCAGCTCGACGGCGTCCCGATGGTGGCCTGGCCGTTGACCTGCGACCAGCCCTGGATGGAACAGGCGGTCACCCGCGCCGGCGTCCGTCCGCGGATCGTGTTCCGGTCCGCGGTCAACGACACCCTGTTGTCGATGGTCCGGGCCGGGATGGGGTCGGCGGTGCTGCCCTGGCTCGCCCTCCGCGGAGCCGCCATCCCGGACGACGGGCTCCGGGTCCACGCGCTACGGCCGGCCTTGCCACCACGGGAGGTCTACCTGCACTGGCGGGCCGGAGCTGCCCGCTCACCCCTGGCCGGCCGGGCCGTCGAGATCGTCGTCGAGATCGCTGCCGCGCTCGCGCCCGAGGCGGCCAGGGCGGGAGACCTGCCGGGTTCCCGGGAGTGGCGCGCCCCGGCCGGCGACGGCCCGGCGGGAAACGGCAACAGGCCACCGGACCGTGCGCTTCGCCCGTGACACCGCGGCCGCCGTGGTCGGCGGGACGCGCCGGGCCGGGTCAGTGGGTGCTGGTGAGGTTGCCGGCGAGGGCGGTGTGCCGTTGCTCGCTGTCGGGGTTCATCCCGGTGATCGTGACGGTGGCGCCCCGCGCCTGGTACTTGGTGGTGATGGCGTCGAGCGCGGCGACGGTCGAGGCGTCCCAGATGTGGGCGTCCGACAGGTCGATGACCACGTTCGGCGGGTCGCCGGCGTAGTCGAACTGGAACACGAGGTCGTTGCTGGAGGCGAAGAACAGCTGGCCGCGGACGCGGTAGATCTTCGTGCTGCCGTCGGGGTCGAGGACGCTGTCCACCGACACCAGGTGGGCGACGCGCCGGGCGAAGAGCACCATCGCCACGAGCACGCCCACGACCACGCCGATGGCGAGGTTGTGGGTGGCCACGGTGACGCCCACCGTGGCGAGCATGACCGTGATCTCGCTCTTGGGCATCCGGCGCAGGGTCCTCGGGTGGACGCTGTGCCAGTCGAACGTGCCGGCCGCCACCATGATCATCACGCCGACGAGGGCCGCCATGGGGATGAGCGCGACCACCTGGCCGAGGGCGACCACGAGCACCAGCAGGAACACGCCGGCCAGGAACGTGGAGGCGCGGGTGCGGGCGCCGGACTTCACGTTGATCATGGTCTGGCCGATCATCGCGCAGCCGCCCATGCCGCCGAAGAACCCGGTGACGATGTTGGCGACGCCCTGGCCCCACGACTCCCGCGTCTTGTCGGAGTGGGTGTCGGTGATGTCGTCGACCAGCTTGGCGGTCATCAGCGACTCCATGAGCCCGACCAGCGCCATGGCCAGGGCGAACGGCGCGATGATGCCCAGCGTCTCGACGGTGAGCGGCACCGAGGGGACGCCGAGGACGGGCAGGCTGTTCGGCAGTGCGCCCTCGTCGCCCACCGTGGGCACGGCCACTCCGGCGGCGACGGTGAACGCGGTGAGCCCGACGATCGCGACCAGCGGCGCCGGGACCGCCCTGGTGAGCTTCGGCAGCCCGGCCATCACCACCAGTCCGATCGCGAGCAGCGGGTAGACCTGCCACGGCACGTCGATGAGGTAGGGCAGCTGGGCCAGGAAGATGAGGATGGCCAGCGCGTTGACGAAGCCGACCATGACGCTGCGCGGCAGGAACCGCATCAGCCGGGCGACCCCCGCCACGGCCAGCAGCACCTGGATCAGGCCGCCAAGGACCACGGTGGCGAGCAGGTACTCCACGCCGTGATCCCGCACCAGCGGGGCCAGCACGAGCGCGATCGCGCCGGTGGCGGCGGAGATCATGGCCGGGCGGCCGCCGGTGAAGGCGATGGCCACCGCCATGGTGAACGAGGCGAACAACCCGACCCGGGGGTCGACCCCGGCGATGATGGAGAACGACACCGCCTCGGGAATCAGTGCGAGCGCGACGACGAGCCCGGACAGTGCCTCGGTGCGCAGCACGCGCGGGGCGAGCCAGCTGGGGCGGCGGAGCCGGGAAGGCGACGTACTCGGGCGCAGCGCAGCGGGAAGCGACATCATCCTCTTTCGGGAGCGGGAGTTCGGGAACGAGAGACAGGGGAGCCGCTTCGACGGGGCTCGCACGCTCCCGGTCACCCTACCCTCACGTGACGGGAGAAATGGTCGGAATGTGATCCAGGTCCGTGGCCGGAGGGGCACGCCGTCAGGCCTCGTGAGCTTTTCCGTGGTGAGACCCGTTTCTCACGCACGCGTCTGGACGACCTGGCCGAGCAGCGTGACCACCTGCTCGCCGATCGTCTCGTAGCCGATCTCACCGGTGAAGCGCTCCGGCTCCGCCGCGAGTGCTGTGGCGAGAGGTGGCCGCCTCGTCCGGGATACGGTGATCGTCCAGGTGTCACCTGGCTCGCGGATCCAGTGCCGTGTAGACGGTCGCGGTGGCTTCGCGGCCCTGCAGCGGGTTGTCGAACCGGATGATGTCGGCTCGCACCCCGGTGAAGCTCTCCCGCAGTGCTGCCGTGAACTCGTCGTCGGGCGGGTCGTTCGACCAGAGCGCGAAGACACCGCCGGGGCGAAGATGGTCCCGAAGCCGCCGCAGTCCGGCGGGTTGGTAGAACCCGGCGTGGCTGGGGTGGAGCAGGTGGCGCGGTGAATGGTCGATATCGACCAGGATGGCGTGGAACGTCCGTGCGCCGACCGCCGGGTCGAGGCTCGCCGCCGACCGGATCATCGCGAAGAAGTCGCCGTGCACGAGGGTGCACCGCGGGTCGGACGTCAGCGTCGCCCCGGCGGGGATCAAGCCGCGCTCGTGCCACTCGATCACCTCGCCGAGGGCGTCGACCACCACGAGCGAGCGGACGGTGGGGTGCTCCAGTGCCGCCTGGGCGGTGTAGCCGAGGCCGAGGCCGCCGACCGCGACGTCGAGACTCCCGGAGGCGACCCGGGGGAGGGCCAGCCGGGCCAGTTCGATCTCGGCGACGGTGAACAGGCTCGACATCAGGAACTCGTCGTTCAGCTTGATCTCGTGGACTTCCTTCGCCACGGCGGGATCCCAGCGACGGCGGAGGACGAGCTCGCCCATCGGCGTCGAGCGCCAGTCGAGTTCCTGAAAGCGCGCGCTCATCGTGATGTCGTACTCCGGTCGGCCATCCCGACAGGGTAGCCGCCGCCCATCGTGGCCCAGCTCCGGTTCCGCGGAGGACCCTCCGGGCTCCCGCGCGTGGGCCGGGGCGGTGAGCGGGATTCTCCTGGAACAGAGCCGGTACGGTGGACGGAGCCGGTGGTCGAGGAAGTGAGGGTGCCGCGTGGGCGAGCACATGCAGATCGGCGAGGTGGCCGAGCGCACGGAGCTGTCGTTGCGCACGATCCGCTACTACGAAGAGGTCGGGCTCGTCATCCCGAGCGCGCGCAGCCAGGGCGGGTTCCGCCTCTACACCGAGCCGGACGTGGAACGCCTGCTGCTGGTCAAGCGCATGAAGCCGCTCGGTTTCCAGCTCGACGAGATGCGCGAACTGCTGGAGCTGCTGGATCCCGGCACCGGAGCGCGGCGAAGACTGCGCAAAGAGGACCGTGAACGGTTGCGCGGATTCACCGACGTCGCGGAGGAGCGGTGCACCGAGCTGCGCGCGAAGCTGCACTCGGCCGAGGAGTTCGCCGAGATGCTGCGCGAACAGCTCGCCCGGCAGCGAGTGAACACCGCACGAGCGTGAGTCCGTTCTCGCGGGAGAGTGCCGGGAACGCGGCCCGTCGAGCCGGGTGACGGCTGCCGGATCGCCGCGGTGGGAGACGGCGGGCCGGCGGGCGAGTCCCGTCGCCGCAGGCCCACCGCCGGATGCGGGCAGCATACAGTGACGTAACTGGAGATTTCGGCAGGTTGCCGCGCAAGGAAGGGCGGCCGCCCGGCGGGTCGCCGACGACCCGCTGATCGCGGGAAGCCTCGGAACACTACACTCACGTAACAGTTCTGTGCTGATTCGGTCGTACCGCCGTCACCGAGGCCGGCGCGTTCCCCCGTCCGTCGAAAGGACTGGCTCGATCGTGCCTTCCAGCGCCGCCACCCCGGTCCCGACACGTCCGGAGGTCCCCGGGCGGGCCTATCGGCCCCGGGTGATCTCGGCGGCGGCGGTCGCGATGGCGCTGACCGCGCCCGGGCAGACGGCAGCGGTATCGGTGTTCGTCGACCCGCTGATCCGTGACCTCGGGCTCTCGCGTTCGGTCGTCTCCACGGCGTACCTGCTCGGCACGCTGACCGGCGCCGTGGTGATGCCGCTGCTCGGCAGGCTGATCGATCGCTTCGGGCCGCGCCGGGTCATGGCCACGGTCGGGCTGTGTTTCGGGGCCATCCTGATGCTGGCCACGATCGCCGGCGAAGCCATCGGGCTGACCGCCGCGTTCGTCGGGATCCGCGTCGGCGGCCAGGGCGCGCTCACCCTGGTGGCCACCACGACCGTGGCGATCTACGTGCATCAGCGGCGCGGGTTCGCCGTCGGGGTGAGCTCGGCGATCGGCGCGGCAGGCATCTCACTGGCGCCGGTGCTCCTGGAGCGGCTAGTCACCGAGTGGGGCTGGCGGACGGTGTGGATCGCCGAGGGCTTCGCCGTGTGGGCGCTCGTGCTGCCCGCCGCGCTGCTCCTGCTGCCGCGACGGCCCACGCCCCGGACCACGGTGGCCGGTGACGACGGCGGCTCCCGCTCCCGGGCCGCTCCCGTGGTGGACTGGACCCTTTCCGAGGCGCTGCGCACCGGCATGTTCTGGGTCGTGGCCGGTGGGGTGGCAGTCTGCGCGCTGGTCACCACCGGACTGAACTTCCACCAGCTTTCCGTACTGGGGGAGCGCGGGCTCTCGGCCGCCGAGGCCGCGGCGACCTTCGTGCCGCAGACGGTCGCCGGGCTCGTCGCGACATTCGGCCTTGGCTGGCTGGCCGACCGGTTCTCCGACCGGGTGCTCATCGTCCTCACCATGCTCGTGCTCGCGCTGGCCACGGTCGGTGCCGGCTGGCTGACCCCGGGCGTGACCGCGGTGCTCTACGGTGCCGCACTCGGAGCGGCCGCCAACGGGCTCCGCACGCTGGAGGCCGTGGCGTTCCCCCGGAGTTTCGGCACGGCGCACCTCGGCGCGATCCGCGGTGTCGTGCATTCGGTGACGGTCGGCGCGTCCGCGTTCGGGCCGCTGTTCCTCGCCCTGGGCCGGGACGCGGCCACCAGCTACCGTCCCGCGCTCCTCGCGTTCGCCGCGTTTCCCGTGCTGATCACCGTCGCCGCGGTACTCGTCCGCACCCCTCCGCCGGTACCGCCCGGTCGCGGAACCGCCGGGGTTCACCGCTGATCCGGCGGCAGGTAGCCGTGGCGGAACGCGCGCACGCCGGAACGGACCAGGTCGTCGCGTTCGGCGTCGTCCAGCGGCGGCACCGAGGACTGGGCGCGGGTGACGGCCGCACCGGTGACGAGCCAGCGGTAGTGGTTGGCCGCCCGGCCGGCATCCTCCAGTGCCAGTAGCCCGCGATCGGCCAGGCGCCGCAACTGGTGCGCGAGCGCGCGCTCGGCCCGCCGTGGGCCGGACTCGTGCCACGGGGCGAGAGTTCCGGCCGGGAGCCGCGCCGCCTCGGAGGGGAGGCGGCGGACCAGGGCCAGGTGCTCGGCGAAGCCGGGTGGTGGTAGATCGTGCGGGGCGGCACCGTGGCCTCCGCGGCGATACCCGTGGGTGGCGGCGCGCCGCGCTCGGTGGCGGCACCCCCTCGGTGCCGCGCCCGCGGCGAGACCGGTCCGCTGAAGCTAACGTGCGACGGGCGCTTCCTGGTCGGGCAGTTCCGGCAGGCGCGGGTCGTCGAGCCACTCCGTGAAGAACTCGCCGAGATCCGCCCCGGCGTGCTCGGCGGCGAGGGTGGTGAACCGTTCGGTGGTGACCGTCCCGTGCCGGTGACCGGCGACCCAGTTCCGCAGCAGCGCGAAGAACGCGGCGTCGCCGATGCGCTCGCGCAGGGCGTGCAGCGTCAGGGCTCCCCGCTTGTACACCCGCTCGTCGAACAGGTGCGCCGCGCCGGGGTCGGCGATCCGGAGGTCGGCCGGCTTCCCGGCGAGCACGCCGTGCCACTCGCGTGCCAGCACCCGCGCGGCCGGGCCGCCGGACTCCTCCGACCACAGCCACTCGGCGTAGGTGGCGAAGCCCTCGTTCAGCCAGATGTGCCGCCAGTCGGCGACGGTGAGGCAGTTGCCGAACCACTGGTGGGCGAGTTCGTGCACGACCAGCCGCTCGTGGGTGCGCCGCCCGTCGACGTGGTTCGCGCCGAACACCGACATGCCCTGCGCCTCGACCGGGTCGTCCAGGTCGTCGTCGGTCACGACCACCTGGTACTCGCCGAACGGGTACGGCCCGAACAGGCGCCCCAGCAGGTCGATCATCGCCCGCTGCCTGCCGAAGTCGTGCCGGAACGACTCCCGCAGGCGCGCCGGCACGGCGGCCCGCTGGGGCACCGGCCCACCGGGCAACGTCACGTCCACATACTGTCCTATCTGGACGCTCATCAGGTAGGTCGCGGTCGGTTCCGGCCGCTCGAACACCCACCTGGTGGTGCCGGCGCCCCTGGTGCGCTCGGTCAGCCGGCCGGTCACCGCCACGGTGTACGGCGACGCCGTGGTGAGCGCGATCCGGTAGGCCGCCTTGTCCGCGGGGTGGTCGTTGCACGGGAACCACGACGGGGCGCCGACCGGCTGGCTCGCGACCAGCGCGCCGTCGGTCAGCTCGTCCCAGCCGATGTCGCCCCACGGCCCGGCGACCGGGCGGGGGTTGCCGACGTAACGGACCTCCGCCACGAACTCGGCGCCGTCCGGCAGCGGGCGGGCCGGCCGCACGCGCAGCTTGTGCCCGTGCCGGGTGAACCGGGCCGGCCTGCCGTCCACGAGCACGCGGTTCACCCGGAAACCGGTGAGGTCGAGGCTGAACCGGGACAGCGCCTGCGTGGCCACCGCGGTGACCGTGGCCCTCCCGGACAGCCGGTTCGGGCCCACGCGGTAGTCGAGGTCGAGATCGTAGTGCCGGACGCGGTAGCCGCCGTTGCCGTGCGCGGGAAGGCACGAGTCGCCCGAGGTCTCCGCGCCGGGTGTGGGCGGGGTGCCCTGCGCTCGCGCCACTACCGGTGCCCTCCGGGCCAGGCCGCGATCGGGTTGCCGAGCCAGCTCGAGCCGGCCGGAACCGCGTCCCCTCGCGTCACCAGCGAGCCAGGGCCGACGGTGGTGCGGGCGCCGATGCTCGCGCCGGGCAGCACGATGCCGTGTGGCCCCAGCGTCGCACCGGCGTCGAGGACGACCGCGTCCATGCTCATGATCCGATCGTGGAACAGGTGGGTCTGCACGACACAACCCCGGTTGACGGTGGCACCGTCGCCGATGCGCACCAGGTCCGACTCGGGCAGCCAGTACGTCTCCAGCCAGACCCCGCGGCCGATCCGCGCCCCCATCGTGCGCAGCCACGCGGGGAGCAGCGGCGTGCCCCCGGTCCGGCCCACCAGCCAGGGCACCGCGAGTACCTCGACGAACGTGTCGGCCAGTTCGGCCCGCCAGACGAACGAGCTCCACAGTGGATGCTCGACCGCGCGGAACCGGCCGGTGAGCGACCACTTCGCGGCGGTGGTGACGGCGCAGGCGAGCAGGCCGGCGGCGGCGAGCACCACCCCGGACAGCAGCGCGGCAGCCCACGGGCCCAGCGACAGGTGCAGGACCAGCAGCGTGAACAGCACCAGCACCGCCAGCACTACCCCGCACATCACGGGCACCACCCGGCACAGCTCGACCGCCGCCCGCGCCAGCTTCAGGCGCAGCGGCGGGGCGAAGGTGCGGCTGGTGTCGGCCGCTTCGGCCGCGCGCCGCAGCGGCATCGGCGGCGAGCCCAGCCACGACGAGCCCTTCTTCGCCTTGGCCGGAGCCGAGGAGAGCACCCCGACCAGCCCCCGCTTCGGGACGGCCCGCCCGGCCTCGGTCATGCCGGAGTTGCCGAGGAAGGCCTGCTTACCGATCCGCGCGGGGGCGACGTGCAGCCAGCCGCGGCCCAGCTGGTAGGTGGCGACCATGGTGTCGTCGGCGAGGAACGCCCCGTCGGCGACCTTGGTCATCTTCGGCAGCGCGAGCACCGTGGACGCCTCGACGCCCCGCCCGACCCGTGCGCCGAGCAGGCGCAGCCACACCGGGGTGAACAGGCTGGCGTAGAGCGGGAACAGGTCGTCGCGCGCCATGTCCATCAGCCGCTCGGTCGTCCACACCTGCCAGGCCGCGCGGCCGTGGACCGGGTGGTACCCCTCCCGCATGCCGAGGCTCAGCACGCGGACGCCGATCAGGACGAGCAGCGCGTAGCTCACCAGGAAGGCCAGCGTCGCCACCGGCACGGCGAGCAGCGCGCCACCGAGTGCCGCGCCGGGCGTCGGCGCGCCGCTGATCGCGGTGGCCAGCACCAGCAGCCCGGGCACCGCCGCGGCCGACGGCAGCAGGCCGAGCACCAGCGAGGTCAGGCCATAGACCGCGGCCCAGCGCCGGGACCGGGGCGGGCGGCTCGACGGCCACTTCAGCGCGTCCGCCTGCTGCCGGGTCGCGGGCGAGCCCGCCCAGCGCTGCCCGGCCGGGACCGTCCCGCCGACCGTCGAGCCGGGGGCGATCTCGGCGCCCTTGCCGATCCGGGCGCCGGGCAGCAGCGTGGCCCTCGCCCCGACGCGCGCCCCGGCGCCGACGCGGATCTCGCCGAGGTGCACCCGGTCGCCGTCGACCCAGTAGCCGGACAGGTCGGCCTCCGGCTCCACCGCCGCGCCCCGGCCCAGCTTGAGCATCCCGGTGACCGGCGGCGGGGCGTGCAGGTCGACGTCCTTGCCGACCTTGGCGCCCAGTGCCCGCGCGTACCGGGTCGTCCACGACGCGCCGGACACGCTCGCCGCGCCGCTGGCGTCGGCCAGCTGCTGGGCCGCCCACAGGCGCAGGTGGACCCGGCCGCCACGGGGGTGGCTTCCGGGCCGCACGCCCCGCAGGAGCAGCCGGGCGCCCCCGGCCGCGATCGCGATCCGGCCCGGCGGGCTGAACAGCACCACCCAGGCCACGCCCAGTGCCCACCACGGGGCCGCCGGGGCCCAGCCGACAAGACCGAGACCGGCGAGGAGACTGGACAGCGCGGCGCCGATCGTGGTCCAGCGCAGCCCGGCCAGGGTGAGCAGAGGCAGCAGGAGCAGCGCCTGCAGGAGGCCGGTACGCCGCGGGACCGGGGCGATGTCCCGGCGCTCGGTCCGCTCGGCGCCCGCCTCGTCCAGCCGTGCGGCCAGCGCGCCCAGCCGGGGATGCCGGTACAGGTCGCTCACCGAGATCGCCGGATGGTCTTCCCGGATCCGCGCGACGAGCTGGGCTGCGGTGAGGCTGCCCCCGCCGTGGGCGAAGAAGTCGGCACGCGGGTCGGACACCGCGACGCCAAGGACGTCGGCCCACAGCCCGGCCAGCAGGCGCTCGGTCTCGGACAGCGGTCGCCTCGCCATGGCCTTGCGGTGCCCCGGCACGGCCGGGCCGGGCAGCGGCCACGGCAGCGCGTCGCGGTCGACCTTGCCGGACGTGCGGGTCGGCAGGTCGTCCACCACGGCGAGCAGCGGCACGAGCGCGGCGGGCAGGCGGTCGGCCAGCCGCGCGGTGGCCACGTCGGCGTCGAAGGCGCCCGGACGCGCGGCGACGTAGCCGACGAGGATCTGGTTGCCGGACGGGGTCGTGCGGACCGCGGCGGCCGCGCCCGCGACCCCGGGTAGCGCCTGCAGCGCGGCGTCCACCTCGCCGAGCTCGATCCGCCGTCCGCCCAGTTTGACCTGCTCGTCGGCGCGGCCCACGAACACCAGCCCCTCGGCCTCGGCGCGCACCAGGTCGCCGCTGCGGTAGGCGCGGGGCCAGCCGAGCGCGGGCAGCGGCGCGAACTTCTCCGCGTCCCTGGCGGCGTCGAGGTAGCGGGCGAGCCCGGCGCCGCCGATGACGAGCTCACCGGTCTCGCCCATCGCCACCGGCTCGCCGTGCCCGTCGACCACGGCGAGCTGCCAGCCGACCAGCGGGAGCCCGATGCGCACCGGTCCCTGCCCGGTCAGCCGCGCGGCGCAGGCGACCACGGTCGTCTCGGTCGGGCCGTAGGTGTTCCACACCTCGCGGCCCGCCACCGCGACCCGCTCGGCCAGCTCGGGCGGGCAGGCCTCACCGCCGAAGATGAGCAGCCGGACGTCCTGCAGCGCGTCGGCCGGCCACAGCGCGGCCAGCGTGGGCACCGTGGACACGATCGAGATCCGCCGCTCGACCAGCCACGGTCCCAGGTCGACGCCGGAGCGGACCAGCGCGCGCGGCGCCGGGACGAGGCACGCGCCGTGCCGCCAGGCCAGCCACATCTCCTCGCACGAGGCGTCGAACGCGACGGAGAGCCCGGCCAGGACCCTGTCGCCCGGCCCGATCGGCTCGTCGGCGAGGAACAGCCCGGCCTCGGCGTCGACGAACGCCGCCGCGGCGGCGTGGCTGACCGCGACACCCTTCGGCGTCCCGGTCGAACCGGACGTGAAGATGATCCAGGCGTCGTCGGTGGGCGCGGGACGTCCGCGCACACCACCCGGCGTGCCGCGGCGGGTGAGGGTGCCGCCGTCGGTGAGCACGGCACACACCCCGGCCTCGCCGAACACCAGCGCGGCCCGCTCGTCGGGGTCGTCGGCGTCGACCGGAACGTACGCGGCCCCGGCGGCCAGCACGGCCAGGATCGCGACGTACAGCTCCGCGGTGCCGGACGAGATCCGCACCCCGACCCGGTCGCCGGCACCGACACCGGCGGCGTCCAGCCGCCGCCGGACCGTCTCGATGCGGTCGGCGAGCGCGCGGTAGGTCAGCACCGTCTCGCCGTCGTCGAGGGCCGCCGCGCCGGGGTGGCGGGCGGTGGTGTCGCCGAGGATGTCGAGCAGGGTCCGCTCACTCGGCGCGAGCCCGGACCAGAACAGTGCCCGTTGCGGGGCGGCGACGGTGCCGGTCGGCGTGGGAAGGAGCCCGGCCGGGCTCCGGTCGGCGGTGAGCGTCACGCACCCTCACAGGTTCTCGTCGGGCCCGCCCTCTCCACACGAGGGCACCCGGTGCGACCGGATACCTTACGCGAAGGAGAACAGCAGGTCTCGGCACGGTCACACGGACGAGGGCGGGCGCACGCTCCGCGCGCTCACTGTCGCCGGGGACGGGCCGCGCCGTCCGCGGGCCGGGGCCGCTCGACGGCAGGGTGGTGTTCGCGGCGGCGGACCCGGGAGGCTCTGGCTTCCTCCACGGCCCGGTGGCGGCGACCACGTCCCCGCGCGGTCAACGCCCGGGCCGATCCGCACGCCCCAGGAGGGTTGTGCGGATCGGTGAACCGGCGCTGCTGGTCCGCCCGGGTCGACGGGCACGTCGCCGGTCAGGTGGCTTGCGGGGTGGCGTGGGGCGTGGCGGATCCGCTGGCCGCCGCCCTGGCGTAGCGGTGGGCCAGGCGGGCGAAAGCGGCTTCGAGTTCGGCCGGGCTGACGACTTCGATGTCGGCATCGAACCTGCCGATGGTGGCGGCCAGGGCGGGCCACGACCACGAGCCCAGGACGAGCCGGCAGCGGCCCGGGCCGAGTTCCTCGACCACCCCGTCGTGGACGAACGGTGACACCTCGGCGGCGGGCAGGTCGAGGATGACCTCCCCGCGGCAGGGCCAGCCGTCCGAGCCGGTGGTGCCGGAGAACGTCCTGGCGAGGAAGGTGGCCACGGTCCCTCCGGGCAGTTCACGCGGCGTGAAGCGGGGGCCGGTGGGGGTGCGCGGGGTGATCCGGTCGGCGCGGTAGGTGCGCCAGTCGTCGCGGTCGAGGTCCCAGGCGACGACGTACCAGCGCCCGCCCCTGGTGACGAGGTGGTGGGGTTCCACCCGGCGTGGCGGGATCGGCGTGCCGTCGTCGGTTTCCGGCCGGGACGCCGCCTGGTAGTCGAAGCGCAGCACCTCGCGGGCGTGCACGGCGGCGCTGATCGCCATCAACACGTCACTGTCGACCCGCGGCGCCGGGTACCGTTCGACGGCGGTGACCTGGAGGGTGTCGATGCGGTGGCGCAGCCGTGCGGGCATGACCTGCCGGACGGTGTTCAGCGCCCGCGCCGCGGCCTCCTCGATGCCGGCACCGGCGGTGGTGGCGATGCGCAGTGCCACGGTCAGGGCGACGGCCTGCTCGTCGTCGAACAACAGCGGCGGCAGTTGCGTGCCGGCGCCCAGCCGGTAGCCCCCGTCCGGGCCTTTGCTGGTCACGATGGGGTAGCCGAGCTCGCGCAGGCGGTCGATGTCGCGGCGCACGGTGCGTGGGCTGACATCCAGTCGCTCGGCCAGCAGCGTTCCTGGCCAGTCCCGGCGTGCCTGCAGCAGCGACAACAGCGCCAGGAGTCGCGCGGAGGTTTTCGGCATGTTCCTCATTCTGCCCGAGGTAGAGGACACATCCTGGCCGCTTCCGCTGCGACCGTTGGCTCGCATCCGCCATCGAATCCACGCAGGGAGCGATCTTGTCCATCACGACCACAACCCACCTGAACTTCCGCGGTGACGCGCGCGCGGCGCTGGAGTTCTATCAGTCCGTTTTCGGTGGCCACCTCGCCGTCGTCACGTACGCCGACGCCGGGAACGTCCAGCAGGAGTCCGAGGCCGACCAGGTGATGTGGGGCCAGGTGCTCGCCGAGAACGGCTTCCACGTCATGGCCTATGACGTGCCGACACGGATGGGCTACGACCAGGGCCAGAACGCCTTCTTCGTCTCTGTGCGCGGCGAGACCGTCGACGAGGTCACCGGCTACTGGGAGAAGCTCGCCGCCGGGGCGACCGTCGTGGTCCCGATGGGCCCGGCGGGCTGGGCGCCCGCCTACGGGATGCTGCGCGACCGTTTCGGCATCGTCTGGGTCGTCGACGTCGTCAGCGAACACCACGGGTGACACCCGCCCCGGGCGGGCGGAACGCACGTTCCGCCCACCCGGGGCCGACCCGGCCAAGGACACCTGCCGCCGACCCGTCCGCGACCATCGCGGGCATCGGGACGATGCGGCGACGGTGGCCAGGCCGTCCGTCCCCAGTCAGCGAAGCGGTGGCTGGTCCACCGGCCCGGCGCCGGAGACCCGCGCGGTCGCAGCATCGTGCCGCGCACCGCGGCGCCGGCCTGATCGAGATCGGCGCCGCGGTGGTGTCAGCGCAGCTTGCCGAAGAACTCCCGGACGTCGTTGACGAGCAGGTCGGGGGCCTCCATGGCGGCGAAGTGGCCGCCACGGTCGAACTCGGACCAGTGCGTGATCGTGTGTTCGAGTTCGAGGGTGCGGCGGATGGACACGTCCAGGGGGAACACCGCGACGCCGGTGGGCACGGTGGAACGCTCGCGCGCGCTCCAGGCTCCGGCGTGCGCGGTCTCGTAATAGCTGTTGGCCGAGGATCCGGCGGTGCCGGTCAGCCAGTACAGCATCACGTTGGTGAGCAACTGGTCCCGATCCACCGCGTCCTCGGGCAGTTCGGCGGCCGGATCGGTCCACTCCTTGAACTTCTCCACGATCCAGGCCAACTGCCCGACCGGGGAGTCGTGCAGCCCGTGCGCGAGGGTCTGCGGCCGGCTGATCTGGATCATCGCGTAGCCGGCCCCCTCGGTCTTCAGGTACGCCAGGTGCGCGAGCCGGGCTCGCTCCACCGTGGTCAGCTCGCCCACCTCGTCTGGGCTGACCTCGGCGAACGCGGAGAGCCCGTTCGTGTGCACGCCGACCACGTTGCCGGGGTTGAGGCGGCCGAGCCCTGGGGCGATGACCGCGCCGGTGTCGCCGCCCTGTGCGCCGTAGCGGTCGTAGCCGAGCCGGTCCATCAGCTCGGCGAACGCCCTGGTCGTCCGGTTGATGTCCCAGCCTGCCTCGCGGGTGGGTCCGGAGAAGCCGCTGCCGGGGTTCGACGGGATCACCAGGTGGAACGCCTGCGCCGGGTCGCCGCCATGCGCCCGGGGGTCGGTCAGCGGGCCGATGACGTTCAGGAACTCCACGACCGAACCGGGCCAGCCGTGGATCAGGATCAGTGGCAGCGCGTCCGGCTCGGGCGAGCGCACGTGCAGGAAGTGGATGTTCTGCCCGTCGATCTCGATGGTGAACTGCGGGTGGGAGTTCAACTCCCGCTCGTGGACGCGCCAGTCGTAGCCATCGCGCCAGTACTCGGCCAGTCCCTTGAGGTAGCTCACCGGCACCCCGCGGCTCCAGCCCACCCCGGGCAGGTCCGCGGCCCACCGGGTCCTGGTGAGCCGGTCCCGGAGGTCGTCCAGGTCGGACTGGGGAATGTCGATGGTGAAAGGCCGGATCTCGCTGTCGTGTGTCATGCCGACAACGCTAGAAACCGGTTAGGTCGGATTCGGTCCTAGGCTGAGGACGGACTCTCCCTCCGGCAGAACAGACGCCACTGGTCCGGCGTGGAGCGGAATCGCGCGTGGCGGGGTGTCGCGGGGGCGCGATGAGTTTGCCGCGCTCCGGCGGTCTGCACCACCATGGGAAAGCTGACCTATGGCATGAACGTCTCGGTGGACGGCTACATCGCCGACGCGAACGGCGACCTCGGTTGGAGCGTGCCGGACGAGGAACTGCATCAGTACTGGAACGACCGGACCAGGGACATCGCGCTCTCGCTGTACGGGCGGAAGCTGTACGAGCTGATGTCGGCCCACTGGCCGACCGCGGGCCAGGCACCCGGCGTGCCCCCGGTGGAGGCCGAGTACGCCCGGCTGTGGCTCGCGATGCCGAAGGTGGTCTTCTCGCGGACCCTGGAGTCGGTCGACTGGAACTCCAGGCTGGAGCGGGGTGAGGTGGTCGAGGTCGCGCGGAGGCTCAAGGCCGAGACCGACGGCCTGCTGGAGGTGGGTGGCGCCACGCTCGCCGCGCCCCTGGTCAGGGCCGGTCTCGTGGACGAGTTCCAGGTGGTGGTCACGCCGGCCGCGATCGGCGGCGGCATGCCGTTCTTTCCGTCGCTGCCCACGTGGCTGAGGCTGGAGCTGGTGGAGAACCGCACCTTCGCCTCGGGCGCGGTACTGCTGCGCTACCAGCCCGTACGCGGCTAGACAACTGCCGGGGAAGTCGGTGGGTGGGTGTGCGGGGCTGCTGAGGAGGGCGTCATCGAGGACGAGGTGATCGCCCTGATCGGCGGGATCCACGGCGAGGCCCGGCTGAGCTTCCCGTGGCAGCGCGCCGACGTTCGACGGCGACTCCCTCGCCACCCACAGGCGGGAATCGACCGCGGTCGATTCCCGGAAGAGGCGACGGGCCGGATGCGTCCTGAGTGGACGTGGTTCGCGCGGGAGGCTTCCCGGATCGTGGCGCGGGCCCGGTGGTGAGGGCGGGCGGAGAGCGTTCCTCGCGCTGTTCCGGCGGGTCGCGGTCGGCAGCGTCGACGTCGCCACCGACGCGATCTCGAGGTGATGGACGGCGGCGCGCAGGCGCAAGCCGAACTCGAGTTCTCCCTGTCGTGCCCTGGCGAACGATCGTGGTGGCGGGTCGCGGCGACGCCGGACGGGGAGCCCGTCGGGTTCGCGATCCCGGCCGCGACGCCGTACCACCGCGACGTGGGCTACCTCGGTGTGCTGCCGGAACGGCGCGGGCAGGGTACGTGGACGACATCCTCGGCGAGATCACCCGGGTGCACGCCGCCGAGGGCGCCGAGCGGATCACCGCGACCACGGATGTGCCGAACATCCCGATGGCGGCGGCGTTCGATCGCGCGAACTACCGGGTGACCGAGGTCAGGATGGTCTTCACGGGCCCGGTCCCACTGGCCCGCCTTCGCCGGACCGCCCCGGCGAGCGCCTGCCGGTCGAACGTGCCCGACGGGAGGAGCGGCACCGCGGCGGCCGCCTCGAACCGTGGCGGCAGCAGGCACTCCGGCAGCACCGCGGCGGCGGCCGCGCGCACCATGGCCGCCAGAACGCGAGAGTGGGCTGCCGCGTCCGGCGGTGGAGGCCGCCGCGGCCGAGCACGCGGACTGCCTGGTCCAGCCCGGGCGGCGATCCGGCCTGCTGCGCCGCCAGGTGCTCATGTTGCGCGAGGCGCTCGGCGTCGCAACCCCGGCTGAGGCTTGGGCGGGCCCGGCTTATGTCTGCCCGCTCGGCGCCGTACGACGCGCTGAAGAGCGTGGTCGTTCTTGTCGGGTCAGTCCGCGGTGCGCGGCCGATGGGATCATTCGTGTTTTCTCGGTTCGCCCCCTTTTGAGGACCGATCTTGTCCGCAATGTGCCCCACGGTGGTAGCAGCCGATCAGGCGGGCTCCCAGGTTCGGTAGCCCGATCACCCGTCTTCGATTCCGGCGGTCGACTGATCGCCCCGAAAGAACAAGGAGACAATGCGATGTTCGATCCAGCCGATTTTCCCGAGCCCACCCGTGTTTCGGTCAACGGTGTGGAACTCGAAGTCTTCGAAGCAGGCCGGCACCATGCTGGAGAACCCATTGTGCTCTGCCACGGCTGGCCGGAGCACGCCTTTTCTTGGCGCTATCAGGTGCCCGCTCTTGCCGCGGCGGGCCACCATGTCATCGTTCCGAACCAGCGAGGTTACGGCAACTCGTCCCGTCCGAGTGAAGTCACCGACTATGACATCGAACACCTGTCGGGGGATCTCATCGCGCTTCTCGATCACTACGGATACGACGATGCCACCTTTGTCGGTCACGACTGGGGCGCCATGGTCGTATGGGGGCTGACCTTGTTGCATCCCCACCGGGTCAGCAAGGTGATCAATCTGAGCTTGCCTTACCAGGAGCGCGGAGAAAGGCCCTGGCTCGAGTTCATGGAAGAAGTGCTCGGCGGTGACTTCTATTTCGTCCACTTCAACCGGCAGCCGGGCGTCGCGGACGCGGTACTGGAAGAGAACACATCCCGGTTCCTCCGCAACCTGTACCGAAAAAACGTGCCACTCCGGGAGCCGGAGCCAGGAATGGTGATGATCAATCTCGCCAACGCGGAGACACCACTGGGCGATCCGTTGATGAGCGACCGCGAACTGGCCGTTTTCGTGTCCGCCTTCGAATCGTCCGGGTTCACGGGCACCATAAACTGGTACCGGAACCTGGACCGCAACTGGCACTTGCTGGCCGACGTGGACCCGATCATCCGGCAGCCCGCCCTCATGATCTACGGCGACCGGGACGCGGTCGCGAGGTCCGAGGACCTGACGGCGTTCGTGCCCCATGTGGAAGTGGTCAGCCTGGATTGCGGTCATTGGATCCAGCACGAAAAGCCGGAAGAAACGAACCGAGCGATTCTGCGATGGCTGGAACAGCAGAGCGCCGTCTAGTGCCAGGAGCCTCCCTGAGGTCTCGCGATGATCGCGGTGTTCTCCGGCTACGACACCGGGGATTTCAGGGAGGCTGGACGGTACGGCGCTCTCGCCGGGGAGACCACCGCAACGAGGACCGGCTGCCCGGAGTGCGGCGTTGATCGCTTCCCGTGCGGCTCCGCGCCGGTGACGGCGAGCGCGGGCAGGACCTCGGCATGAGTGCGAGCGCGGTGGTGGCACGCTCGCGGCCGGGACATGTCCTGGGAGCTCCATGACGGAGGTGGCCCGGAGGTGCGGACCCGCTCGGTGCCGAGCAGGGTGCCGTCGATGGTCACGTGGCCGTAGCCGACCGGTCACCCCGGCGTAGACGACCCACGCGGAGTGAATCACCGCGCTGTTCGACCCAGCGGCGCCGACGGCCCCAGACGCAGGAAGAGCCGTGGGCGCACTCGCACCCACGGCCATGGACAGCGCTTCTTTTGTTGATCACTTAATCGATTGTTGTGGCTGGTCAGAGCCGGTGCCCCCGGTGCGACTCGAACGCACACTGGACGGATTTTGAGTCCGCTGCCTCTGCCGATTGGGCTACGGGGGCGCTGACCACTCACTGTACTCGCGCGTGATCACGCTGCCTCATCCGGGCCGCGGCCGCCCCGCAGCTCCGGACGGGCGGCGGGCCTGCTCACGGAACGTGGTGAACGCCATCTCTACGTCGTCGTCATTCCCGGTAGCCTCTCGGTAGCGGCATGCCGCACCACCCCAACCCGTCGATCGCCCAGGAGGACCCCGGTGACCGAAGCGGCTACCGAGGCCAACGGTGTTGCCACCGCGCCGCAGCGTCGAGTGCTCGTTGCCGAGGACGAGGCGCTGATCAGGCTGGACCTCGTCGAGATGTTGCGCGAAGAGGGTTATCAGGTGGTCGGCGAGGCCGGCGACGGGGAAGAGGCGATCAAGCTCGCCACCGATCTCAAGCCCGACCTGGTGATCCTCGACGTCAAGATGCCCAAGCTCGACGGTATCGAGGCAGCCGCCAAGATCACCGGGGACCGGATCGCGCCGGTCGTCATCCTGACCGCCTTCAGCCAGCGCGACCTGGTGGAACGCGCGCGCGAGGCGGGCACGATGGCGTACCTCGTGAAGCCGTTCGCCAAGCGCGACCTCGTGCCCGCCATCGAGCTCGCCGTCAGCCGCTTCGCCGAGCTGCAGGCGCTCGAGTCCGAGGTCGCCGGCCTCAACGACCGGCTGGAGACCCGCAAGCTGATCGACCGCGCGAAGGGCCTGCTCATGACGGCGCAGGGCCTCACCGAGCCGGACGCCTTCCGCTGGATCCAGCGCACCGCCATGGACCGCAGGACCACGATGAAGTCGGTCGCCGAGGCGGTCATCGAGAGCATCGGCGAGAAGTAGCCGCAGCCTTCTGCTGTCATGAGTTGGCTCGTTACGAGCGAGAAACCTCAGTAACGAGCCACTCCTGACATTTCGCGGCACAACCGGCGGTTGTGGGTGGGTCCGAAAAGCTGTTGGACGTCGGGGGAGCCGCAGGGTTTTCTCTTCGTAGCGGGCCGGGACGGTCCCTGGGGACTACGGGAGGAAAGCATGCAGTCAGACGCGGCGGGTGCGACCGAGGCGATCAAGGGCACGGCGGCGGGGGTGCCGTTCGTCGCCCTGCCGCCACGGGACACCGGTGACCCGGCGCCACTGCTGATCAGCTGGCACTTCATGGACCCGCCGTGCACCGAGGCGGCCATGGCCGCGGCGCTGCCGCTGGCTGACGTGCCCGCGTGGCGCGTGCATCTGGGCCTGCCGATGTTCGGCAGCAGGCTGCCGGACGGCGGCTTCGAACGAATCTTCGCGCTCGCCGCCGAGGACTACGTGCGCCGGCTGTTCGAGCCGGTCGTCACGCGGGCCGTGGCCGAACTGCCCGCCGCGCTCACGGAGTTGCGCGCCCAGCTGCCCGTCACGGACGCTCCGCTCACCCTGGTCGGCGGGTCCGCCGGCGGTGCCGCCGTGCTGCTCGCGCTCGCGGAGGCCGGGCTCGACGTCGGCGCGGCGGTCGCCATCAGCCCCGTCGTCCAGCTGGCTCCGGTCGTCGCGGCGGGGGAGCGAGAGCACGGCGTGACCTACGCCTGGACGGACACCTCCCGCGCGGTGGCCGACCGGTTCGACTTCGTCGCGCGGGCCGGGGAACTGCCGGACGTGCCGCTTCTCGTCGTCACCGGTGCCGACGACGAGGTCGCCTTCCGCGAACCGGCCCGGCTGCTCTGCGACCGCCTCGGCGGGCGCGCCCAGCAGGTCGTGGTCGACGACATGGCCCACGGCATCGCCGAACCACCCGGTGTCGAACCGGCGCCGCAGACACCGCAGGCGGCGCGGGTCGACGCGGAGGTCAGCGCCTGGCTGCTCCGGCACCTGCGCTGATCCGGTCGGCCCCGGGCAGCCACGTCCGGTCCGGATCGTGCGCGCACCAGCCCTCCGCGCCGCTCACCCGCTCGAGCAGGGCGACGAGCGCGCGGAGGGCGGGCCGCCGGTCATCCCGCCGCCACACCGCCGACCACGGGAACAGCGGCGCCGGATGGAACGGCAGCACCCGCAGGTTCAGGTCCCTCGGCAGGTCCATGTCCGCACCGGACAACGTCACCCGGTGCCTGCCGTACCGGGCCTGCTCCAGCGTGTGCCGCAGCCCATAACTCGTTCCGGTGAAATCGAGCGGCACGTCGAACTCCCGCCCGAGCCGCTCCAGGAACAGCCGGAACTCCACTGGTCCCCGCGTCGACGGCAGCCACAGCCCCTCCTCGCGCAGGTCCGCGAGCCGCACCGCCGCGCCCGCCGCGAGCGGATGCTCGGGCGGAAGCACCGCCAGCAGCGGCTCCAGCCGCACCAGCCGGTGCTCGACGTCCGGCGGCAGCTCCCGCCCGAGGTCGTGCACGCGGCCGAAGGCCAGGTCCGTCTCGTCCCGCAGCAGCGCGTCCACCGCGGCGCCCAGCCCACCGCGCGCGTCCCGCTCCACGGTGAGCCCCGGATCCTGCGCGGAGAGCGTGCGCAGCAGAGACGTCGGTGCCAGCCGGTGGTCGAGCACGTCGAGCCGCAGCGGCCGCCCGTCCCCGGTGGCCAGTGCGGCAGCGGCCGCGTCCGCCGCCCGGATCAGCTCCCTGGCGTGCGGCAGGAAGCGCTCGCCCGCGCCGGTCAGCTCGATCGTGCGCGGCCCGCGGACGAACAGCGGCGCCCCGACGGCGTCCTCCAGCCTGCGCACCCGTTTCGACAGCGCCTGCTGGGTCAGGAACAGCCGCTCGGCCGCGCGGCTGAAGCTCCGCAGCTCGGCGGTGACGGTGAACGCGCGTACCTGCGCCAGGTCCAGGTCCACGCGCTCACGTTACGCGCCCGGCGGCTTGTCCCGGACGATGCAGGTCAGCCGCGCGGTGCAGGTGCGCCTGCCCTCCTCGTCGGTGATGACGATCTCGGAGGTGATGGTGCCGCGCCCGACGTGCAGGGGCGTGGCCACGCCCGTGACGTGCCCCTTCGTCGCCGCGCGGTGGTGGGTGCAGGACAGCTCCAGCCCCATCGCGGCCCGCCCCGCGCCCGCGTTGAGCGCCGCGACGGTGGATCCGAGCGCCTCGGCCAGCACCGCGTTGGCGCCGCCGTGCAGCAGCCCGTACGGCTGCAGGTTCCCCGCGACCGGCATCGTGCCGACCACCCGCTCCGGGGCGAGCTCGACGAACTCCAGCCCCACCTTGTCGTTGAGCTGCTGCTCCGCGACCTGCGGATTGATGCCCGCGAGCTGCTCGCGGATCTCCGCCTCCGACACGTGCTCGGTCACTCACCGCTCCTAGGTCGATACGCAGGCAGGACTGTCAGGCCTTCACCCTAGACTCGCTCCCGTGAGCCCCCACGAGAACACCTCCGTAGCCAACGACACACCCCGGCTCCTGCTCATCGACGGACACTCGATGGCGTACCGGGCCTTCTTCGCCGTGCCCGCCGACCGCTTCCGCACGTCCACCGGCCAGGTCACGAACGCGGTGTTCGGGTTCACCTCCATGCTGATCAACCTGCTCCGCGACGAGCAGCCCACGCACCTCGCGGTCGCCTTCGACGTCTCGCGGCAGACGTTCCGCTCCGAGACGTTCGCCGACTACAAGGCCAACCGGCTCACCACCCCGGACGACTTCAAGGGGCAGGTCGACCTCATCAAGGAGGTGCTGGCCGTCCTCGGCATCCCGGTGCTCACCAAGGAGGGCTTCGAGGCCGACGACATCATCGCCACGCTCACCACGCAGGCGGGTGCCGCGGACTACCGGGTGCTGATCTGCACCGGCGACCGGGACGCGCTGCAGCTGGTCAACGACGCGGTGACGGTGCTCTACCCCCGCAAGGGGGTGTCCGACCTCGTGCGCTTCGACCCGGCCTCGGTGGAGGACAAGTACGGCCTCACGCCGGCGCAGTACCCCGACTTCGCGGCGCTGCGCGGCGACCCGTCCGACAACCTGCCCGGCATCCCCGGCGTGGGGGAGAAGACCGCCGCCAAGTGGATCAAGCAGTTCGGCTCGCTCGCGGACCTGGTCGACCGGGTCGACGAGGTCAAGGGCAAGGTCGGCGACGCGCTGCGCGCCCACCTCGACGCGGTCATGCTCAACCGGCAGCTGACCGAGCTGGTCCGTGACGTCCCGCTGGAGACCAGGCCGGACGACCTCGGGGTGCGGCCGTGGGACCGGGACGCCGTGCACCGCCTGTTCGACGAGCTCGAGTTCCGGGTGCTGCGCGACCGGCTGTTCGCGACGCTCAGCAGTGCCGAGCCGGAGGCCGACGAGGGCTTCGAGGTCAGCGGCGGCGCGCTGGAGCCCGGCTCCGTGGCGGGCTGGCTCGCCGCGCACGCGGGTACGGGCACCACCGTCGGTCTCGCGTTCCGCACCACGGGCGCCTCCGTACGGTCCGACCTGCAGTCGGTCACGCTGGCGGCGCCTGACGGCGAGTGCGCCTACCTCGACGTGTCCGGCATGGACGAGCGGGACGAGAAGGCCTTCGTCGCCTGGCTCGCCGACCCGGGCGTCCGCAAGGTCGGTCACGCGCTGAAGAGTCCCCTGCACGCCCTGCTCTCCCGGGGCTGGCGGCTGGCCGGCCTGGCCATGGACACCGAGCTGGCCGCCTACCTGGTCCGGCCGGGTCAGCGCTCGTTCGAGCTGGACGACCTGGTACTGCGCTACCTGAGCCGGGAGCTGCGGTCCGAGGCCGAGGGCGAGGACGCGCAGCTGTCGCTGCTCGACTCCGACGACGGCGACACCAAGCTCGTGCAGGCCGAGCTGGTGCGGGCCCGCGCGATCGCGGAGCTCGCCTCGGCGCTGTCCGGCGAGGTCGACAAGATCGGCGCCGCCACGCTGCTCGGGGACATCGAGCTGCCGCTGCTCGAGGTCATCACGGAGGTCGAGGCGGCGGGCATCGCGGTCGACGCCGACCAGCTGACCACGCTCGAGGCCCACTACGCGGCGCGCGTCAAGCAGGCCACCGAGGACGCCTACAGCGTCATCGGCAAGCAGATCAACCTCGGCTCGCCGAAACAGCTGCAGGTGGTGCTCTTCGACGAGCTCGGCATGCCGAAGACGAAGCGCACCAAGACCGGCTACACCACCGACGCCGAGGCGCTGCAGACGCTGTACGAGAAGACCGAGCACCCGTTCCTCGCGCACCTGCTGGAACACCGCGACGCCACCCGGCTGCGCACCACCGTGGAGGGCCTCATCAAGTCCATCTCGGACGACGGCCGCATCCACACCACGCTGCACCAGACGATCGCGGCGACAGGAAGGCTGTCCTCGGTCGACCCGAACCTGCAGAACATCCCCATCCGCACCGAGGAGGGCCGCCGCATCCGCGACGCGTTCGTGGTCGGGCCCGGCTACACGGAGCTGATGACCGCGGACTACAGCCAGATCGAGATGCGCATCATGGCGCACCTGTCCGAGGACGCGGCGCTCATCGAGTCCTTCCAGTCCGGGTTCGACTTCCACGCCGCCACCGCGGCCCGGGTGTTCGGGGTCGACCCCACCGAGGTCACCGGCTCCCAGCGCGCCAAGATCAAGGCGATGAACTACGGCCTGGCGTACGGGCTGTCCGCGTACGGGCTCTCCCAGCAGCTTCGGATCTCCACCGAGGAGGCCAAGGGGCTGATGGACGAGTACTTCGCCGGGTTCGGCGGCGTGCGCGACTACCTGCACAGCGTCGTCGACCGCGCCGCCAAGGTGGGTTACACGGAGACGATCCTCGGCCGCCGCCGCTACCTGCCCGATCTCACCAGCGACAACCGGCAGCGCCGCGAGATGGCCGAGCGGATGGCTCTCAACGCGCCGATCCAGGGCAGCGCCGCCGACATCATCAAGGTCGCGATGATCGGCGTGCACCGCGCGCTGAGCGAGTCCAGCCTGGGCAGCAGGCTGCTGCTGCAGGTCCACGACGAACTGGTGCTGGAGATCGCCGACGGCGAGCACGCCGAGGTCGAGGCGCTCGTGCGCAAGGAGATGGGAGCCGCGTGCGACCTGGCCGTGCCGCTGGAGGTGTCGGTCGGCTTCGGCCGCTCGTGGAACGACGCGGCGCACTAGCACCGCCTGCGGCCACGCAGTGAAGGCCACCTTCACTGCGTTCAACGCACTGAAGGTGGCCTTCACTGCGGCCGGGCCGGGTGGGGGAGTAGTGCGGGCGTGAACTGGGTACTTTCCGGACGTGACTGCCCGAAACGCGCTGATGCTGGCCGGCACCGGAATGCTGAGCGAGGTCGCTCAGGTGCTGGCCGGTGACGGCTGGCGGGTGGTCCTGCCGTGCCGGAGGTACAGCCCGCTGCCCGCGCCGGAGGAGCTCATATCCGCCTCGGCGCCGCCCGGCAGGGCATCGCACGCCCGCCCGGACGCGTTCCCCGACCCGGGCAAGGCCGTCTGGGTGGAAGCCCACTGGGACCGTCCCCGGGAGCTGGCCCGCAAGACGGAGAAGGTCCTCACCGCCCCCGCCGGGCTGCTGGTGGCGTGGGTGCACGAGACGTACCGGCGGTCCGTCCTCGGGGCGGTCGAACCCCTGCTCGCGAGCGCCGCACCCGTCGTGGAGGTGCGTGCCCTCGCCGACCTGGGCCGGATCCCCGACGAGCCCGATCCCCTGCTCGTCGGGCATCCGACCCAGCAGGTCCTGCTCGGCAGCGTGTCCGAGCAGGACCCCCGGCGTCCCCTCGCGCACGACGAGATCGTCGACGGCGTGCTCGTCGCCGTGCGCCGGGCGCTGGCAGGCAGGCACTCGTCGCTGCACCAGGTGGGTCAGCGCCGCGGGCTGCCCGTCCGCTAGGAGCCGTCGCCTGCCACGCCGAGCAGCAGCGCGAGCACCGAGTCTCGCACCTCGGCGCGGCTGCGCTCCGGCGTGAACACCAGCCAGTCGAGGGCGACGACGAGGAGCGTGCCGAACAACCCCGCCGCCGCGGTGCCCACGTCGACGCGACGGGACAGCCTGCCCGCCTCGGCGACCCGGCGCAGCTGCTCCGCGATGATCGCGATGATGCCGTCCCGCAGCGGGCGCAGCGTCTCGTGCCAGCGACCCGGCGTGCGCCACAGCTCGCTGACGAGGATGTGCGAGAACCCGGCGTACTCGCTGATGAACTCCAGCGCGCCGTCCACCAGCGCGCTCAGTCCGGCGACCGGGTCGTCGGCACCGGCGGCGGCGCGCAGCCGCTCCGAGAGCAGATCGACCCCGTACCGGAGCAGCGCGTCGACCAGGCCGTCCTTGCTGCCGAAGTTGTAGTACACCGTGCCCTTGGCGACCCCGGCCGCGGCCGCGATCTCCTCCACGGTGACATCGTGCAGGCCGCGGTTGCGGGCCAGCCGCATCGTGGCCTCGAACAACCTGCGCCGGGTGGCGTCCGCGCGGGCACTCACAACGCCAGCTCCGGTTTCAGCCGTGCGGCCGTCCACACGCGACGCCTGCGGGCGGCGAGCACCGACACGACCAGTGCGCAGGCGAGATAGGCCAGCAGCACGGCGATGTCGGTGAGGATGTGCATCGATGCGCCACTGTAGAGCAGGTGCCGCAGGCCGTCGATCACATATCCCATCGGCAGCACGACGTGCAGCGGGTGCAGCGCGTCCGGCAGCGTCTGCCACGGGAACGTGCCGCCCGCACTGACGAGCTGCAACACCAGCAGCACCAGCCCGAGGAACTTGCCGACCGCGCCGAACAGCGCGTTGAGCGCGTGCAGGATCGCGGTGAACGCCAGGGAGGCGAGCAGGACGAACCCGAGCGCCGGGAGCGGGTGTGCCACCGGGATGCCGACCAGCCACGTCACCGCGCCGAAGAGCACCACCGCCTGCGCGAGTCCCAGCAGCGCGGCGGGCAGCCAGCCGCCGAGCGCCACCCGCGGCGGCGAGGCCCCCGCCGCGAGCGCCCGCGGCGACAGCGGCCGCACCAGCAGGAACAGCACGAACGCGCCGATCCACGTGGCGAGCGCGATGAAGAACGGCGCGAGTCCCGCGCCGTACGTGCCCGCGGACGCGAGGCCGACCGAACGGACCGCGACCGGGTCCGAGATCGTGTCCGCCGTGGCCTCCCGCGTGGACTCGTCCGGGTTCGGGATCTGCCCGAGGCCCTCCCGCAGGCCCTCCCGCAGCCGCACCGCGCCGTCGGAGATCCGCTCGGTACCCGTGACGGCCCGCTGCTCTCCCCGGTCGAGATCGGCCGCACCCCCGGCCAGCCGGCCTGCACCGTCGGCGGCGGAGGCGATCCCGGACGCGAGCCGGGGTGCGGCGGCCGCCAGCCGCGTGGCGCCGTCGGCGACCTGACGCGCGCCGTCGGCCAGCGTGCCGAGCTGGTCCGCGGCCCGCTGCACGCGGGCGTCCGCCTCCTCGACCGGGGCGCGCGCGTCGGCCAGCACGTCGAGCGCCCGCCGCACGTCCTCCTCGGGCAGCCCGGAGTCCCGCAACCGCTGCGCGAGCCGGTCCCCGGCGTCGTCGAGCCCGTTCCGCAGCCGCGCCGACTCCGCGGCGAGCCCGGCACCCGCGGCCGCGACCCGCGCGTTGCCCTCGGCGACCTGGCTCGCCCCTTCGGCGAGGCGGCGCGCCTGTTCCGGCAGCGACTCCGTGCTCGAGCGCAGCGTGTCCAGTCCGGTGGCCAGCCGGGTGGAGCCCTCGGCGAGCTCCCGTGCCCCGGACGCGAGCCTTCGCTGCCCGTCCACCAGGGTGCCCGCGCCGTCGGCCAGCCGCGCCGCCCCGTCCGCGGCCTCCTTCGTCCTGCCGTGGAGGGTGGAGAATCCCAGCAGGAACCTGTTCGCCGCCTCGTCGCCCACCCGCCGTGCGATCGTGTCCCTGACCTGATCGGTGACCTGGTTCGCGATCGTGTGCGACAGGTAGTTGTTGGCGTCGTTCGTGGTGAGGGTGATCGTGGCGCGGCGGGGGTCGAGCTCGCCGCTGGAGAGCAGCGCGGCGGAGAAGTCGCGCGGGATCGTGATCACGAACGCGTACGTGCCGTCCCGCACCCCCTCGTCCGCGGCGCCCCGGGAGACCTCGTGCCAGTCGAAACCGCCGGACGAGACCAGCTCGCCGGCGATCTCCCTGCCGAGGTCGCGCCGCTCGCCGCCGGGACCGGCGGCCCCCGCGTCCTCCGTCACCACGGCGGCGGGCAGCTCGCCGAGCCGACCGTACGGGTCGTGGTTGGCGTAGAGGTAGAGCGACGCGTACAGCAGCGGCACCGCGATCAGCGCGGCGACGGCGAGCCGGGGGAGGGTGCCGGTGGTCAGCCTGCGCAGCTCGGCCATGGCGATCCGCACGCTGCTCATCGGGTCACCTCGATGTGGTCCTCGGGTTCGTCCGGTTCGGGGTCGGGTGCGCAGCGCGGCGGCTCCGGCTGCCGGGTCTCACCGAGCCGGGCGGTGGGCCAGGGCAGCGCCCCGGCCGTGGTGGTGGCGGTCACGACGACCACCGCGAGGCCCCGTTCGGCGTGCTCCCGTGCGGGCAGCAGCCACGACTCGACGTCCGCGCCGTGCCGGTCCGGCTGGTCGAGCACGAGCAGCCGGACGTCGCGCCGGGCGGCGGCCAGGTCGGCCAGCAGCCGGACGCGCAGCGCGGCGGGCAGCCGCTCGAACCGGGTGTCCGCGTCGGCGGCGCAGTCGCGGCAGGCCAGCCACGTGCGCACGGCGGCGCGGCGCGCGGGACGCCCGGCCAGCGCGAGCTCGTCGCCCGCCACGACCCGCAGCGGCAGCGCCGCCTCCGGCTCGGTGAGGCCGGGTGCGTCCACGACGGCGGCCAGTGCGCGCAGGGAGATGCCGGGCGGCCCGCCCTCCACGGTCACGGTGCCGGTCGTCATCCGCAGCCGTCCGGTGAGGGCCAGCGCGAGGGCGGTGCCTGCCGCGCCCGGCTCACCCCGGACGACGGCGAGCTCCCCCTCGGCCACCGTGAGCGACGTCGGCGGCAGCAGCGGGCCGTGCGGCCCGTCCAGCGACACCCGGTCGGCCACCACGCGCATTCCCGCCTCCTTGAACTGACTGGTCAGTTCAAATTAGCGCTCCGCGATACCGGCCGCCACCCGGGGTCAGCGGAGCAGCGCCGCGGGGCGGACCTCCCAGATGGTCCAGAGCGGGCGATAGCCCTGGCGATGCCAGAACACCGACGCCAGCGGGTTCGGCGGGTTGTAGAACAGGCTCGTGCCGCGGGCCCCGTCACGGTCCAGCTCCGCGTGCGCCGCCGCCAGCAGGGCCCGGCCGACACCCCTGCCCCGCACCCCCGGCAGCACGGCGACGCTGTGCAGCTGCCCCCACCGGCCCGCGGGCAGCATCGTGCCGAACGACGTCTCCGGGGTGACGTCGGTGCGGCCGCCGTCGGCGAACCCGACCGGTTCGCCACCGAGCTCGGCGAGCCACACCGGCTCGCCGTCCGCGAGCCTGCGCCGCAACGTCCTCCGCCGCCGGTCCCGCTCGCCCGAGCCGGGCCGCGGGCGCAGGTTGCCGACCTGCGCCGAGTACTCGATCTCGACGCGTTCCAGCCGCAGGATCGGCTCCACGTCGGCGGGTCGCGCCCGCCGGATCCGCACGGCGGGATCGCCCGCCCCGGCCGCGGTGCCCGCCCCGCGCACGGCGAGCGCGGTCAGCGGGACCAGGCCGTGGTCGAGCAGGGCGCGGGTCGCCTCCACGTCCCGGCTCGGCCACGCCACCACGCACGCCGAGTCGGTGACCGGGCGCTCGCGGTCCAGCCGGGCACGGCAGGCCCGCAGCACGGCGTCCATCTCGGCGGTGCCGCCGTCGCCGAGCAGCGGGGTCAGCTCCCACACCCGCAGCGCGGACCAGAGCGCCTCCGGCGCCGCCGGGTCGATGTCGGTCCGCCGCAGCACTCCCGTCACGCGGCGGCCGTCGGGCAGCGTGGCCACCAGCGTCTCGCCGTCCGGCGGGCTCGCCGCCACGGGCAGCAGCGAGTCGATCGCCGCGAACCGGTCCGCCTGCGCGGCGACCAGGTCGGTCCCGGTGTCCACGACTTCCCCCTCCCTGCCGCCCTCGGGTCAGCGCAGCGCCGTCGCCGGGCGGACCTCCCACGTCGTCCACAGTGGACGGTATCCCTGCCGGTGCCAGAACACCGAAGCCAGTGCGTTGTGCGGACTGTAGAACAGATACGTCCCCCGCGCGCCCGGCGCGAGCAGGTCCCGGTGCGCGACCGCCATCAGCGCCCGGCCGATCCCGGTGCCGCGGACGCCCGGGGCCACGGACACCGTGCCCACCCGGCCCCACGAGCCCGGGGGCAGCCGCGCGGGATCGGGCGCGGGCCGGCCGCACACCGCGAGACCCACCGGCATCCCGGCCGACTCCGCCAGCCACACGGGTTCCCCCGCGCGCACGGCCCGTCGCAGCTCCGCGCCGACGAGCCCGGCGGCGCCCGGGCGGAGCACCCCGGGGCCCGCGAGCGCGGAGTACCGCAGCTCGGCGAGCCACAGCTCCACCAGGCCGGCCACGTCCGCCGTCGAGGCCCGCCGGATCGTGACGCCCCCGGTGTCCTCCGTGTCGTGGATGTCCTGCGTGTCCCCCGCCGGGCGCACGCCCAGCACGGTGCTCGGCAGCAGGCCCGCGTCGAGCAGGACACGCCCCGCGGCCAGGTCGCGGCTGGGCCGGGTCACCACGCACGCGGAGTCGGCCCCCGGCCGCTCCCGGTCCACCCGGCCGCGCAGCACACGCAGCAGCGCGGACAGGGCCGCGGGACCCTCGGCGCCCGGCAGCGGGGTGAGCTCGAACGTGCGGCGGGCGCGCCACAGCGCCTCCCAGCCCTCGTACCGGCCCCGGTACAGCACACCCTCGGCGCGCCCGGCCCCCGGCAGGTCCACGACCAGCCGCTCGCCCGCCGGGACGTCCGGCGCGCGCGGCAGCAGCGGGTCGCCGGTCACGGCTCCCGGACGCAGCGGAAGATCGCCGTCCCGGGGAAGAACCGGCCGCGCAGCGGGCTCCACTGTCCCCACGTCCGCGTGTGCCCCTCGGGCCACTCCGGCTCGACGAGATCCACCAGCCGCAGGCCCGCGGCGGCGAGGGCACGCACGAAGTCGCCGAGGGTGTGGTGGTACTCCACGTAGGTGGCGGAGCCGTCGGCGTCCACCTCGACGTAGGGAGTGCGGTCGAAGTACGGCTGCGTCACGGTCAGCCCGCCGGGCCCCGGATCGTCGGGGAACATCCAGCGCATCGGGTGGGTCACCGCGAACACCCAGCGCCCTCCCGGCCGCAGCACGCGGGCGACCTCGCCGAACACGGCGTCGATCGAGCTGACGAACGGCACCGCGCCGAACGCCGAGCAGGCGACGTCGAACGCGCCGTCCGCCAGCGGGAGCCGCTCGGCGTTGGCCTGCACCAGGGCGGGCCGCAGGCCGGTGCGCGTGTTCGCGGCGGCGGCGTGCCGCAGCATGCCGCCGGACAGGTCGAGCGCGGTCACCCTGGCGCCCTGGGCGGCGAGCCACCGGGCGCAGGGCGCGCTGCCGCAGCCGATCTCCAGGACGTCGGCCCCCGCGACCTCGCCGAGCAGCCGCACGTCGGCCTCCCGCAGGCCCTCCGGGCACCACAGGAAGTCGGCCTCGCCGAGGAAGTCGCCGTGCTCGGCCAGGTAGTCGTCGGCGTCGGCGTCCCACCAGGCACGGTTGGCCGCGACGGCCTCCGCCTCGCCGGCCTGCCGGTGGGCGACTCCGGCGGTGCCGAGCCGCTGCTCCGCGCTGCCGTGGCGGTCGCTCGGTGACGGCGTGGACATGGGCGCCATCCTGCCTGCGCGGCGCCCCGCCGCCGCGCGTGGACCCTGATTGTGCGGCCTGCGGACGGCCGCGTAGGATGGACGTTAGCGCAGTGGGTTCGCGCTGCCTTTACTCAGCGGTGTACGTGCTGGGGACCGGGGTCGCGCACCTTGAGGTGACGCTCGCGGCCGCTCATCGTGTCCGCTCGTCAGGTGATCGCCTTGTCTCCCACGGCGCACGCGAACTGCACACCCGACTACAACAAGCCGTTACCGGAGCAACCCACCTAATGACCATCGACACCACCACCGCCCCGACTGCCCCCGCGCAGGCGCAGCAAGTCGCGATCAACGACGTCGGGACGGAGGAAGACTTCCTCGCGGCCATCGACAAGACCATCAAGTACTTCAACGATGGCGACATCGTCGAAGGCACCATCGTCAAGGTCGACCGCGATGAAGTGCTGCTCGACATCGGGTACAAGACCGAGGGTGTCATCCCCTCGCGCGAGCTGTCCATCAAGCACGATGTCGACCCGGCCGAGGTTGTCGCCGTCGGTGATGCGGTGGAGGCCCTTGTCCTGCAGAAGGAGGACAAGGAAGGACGGCTGATCCTCTCCAAGAAGCGCGCGCAGTACGAGCGGGCCTGGGGCACCATCGAGGAGCTCAAGGAGAAGGACGAGCCGGTTCGCGGCACCGTCATCGAGGTCGTCAAGGGCGGCCTCATCCTCGACATCGGCCTGCGCGGCTTCCTGCCCGCGTCGCTGGTCGAGATGCGGCGGGTGCGTGACCTGCAGCCGTACGTCGGCCGCGAGCTCGAGGCCAAGATCATCGAGCTGGACAAGAACCGCAACAACGTGGTCCTGTCCCGGCGTGCCTACCTGGAGCAGACCCAGTCCGAGGTGCGCAGCGAGTTCCTCAACGCGCTCGCCAAGGGCCAGGTCCGCAAGGGCGTCGTCTCCTCGATCGTCAACTTCGGCGCGTTCGTCGACCTCGGCGGCGTCGACGGCCTGGTGCACGTCTCGGAGCTGTCCTGGAAGCACATCGACCATCCGAGCGAGGTCGTCGAGGTGGGCCAGGAGGTCACCGTCGAGGTGCTGGACGTGGACATGGACCGCGAGCGCGTGTCCCTGTCGCTGAAGGCGACGCAGGAAGACCCGTGGCGCCAGTTCGCCCGCACCCACGCGATCGGCCAGATCGTGCCGGGCAAGGTCACCAAGCTCGTCCCGTTCGGCGCGTTCGTCCGCGTCGAGGAGGGCATCGAGGGCCTGGTGCACATCTCCGAGCTGGCCGAGCGCCACGTGGAGATCCCCGAGCAGGTCGTGCAGGTCAACAGCGAGGTCATGGTCAAGGTCATCGACATCGACCTCGAGCGGCGCCGCATCTCGCTGTCGCTGAAGCAGGCCAACGAGGGCTTCACGCCGGACTCGGAGTTCGACCCGACCCAGTACGGGATGGCCGCCGAGTACGACGAGCAGGGCAACTACATCTACCCCGAGGGCTTCGACCCCGACACGCAGGAGTGGCAGGAAGGCTACGAGAAGCAGCGTGAGGAGTGGGAGAAGCAGTACGCGGAGGCCCACGCGCGCTACGAGCAGCACATGCGGCAGGTGGCCAAGGCCGCCGAGGCCGACGCGGCCGCGGCCGCCGACGCCGCTACCGGCGAGACCGGCGGCGAGCAGGGCTACACCTCCGCGCCTGCCGAGTCCGGTCAGCGCGGTGGCGGCGGCAGCACGGGCGGCACGCTCGCCAGTGACGAGCAGCTCGCCGCGCTGCGGGAGAAGCTCTCCGGCGGTGCGTGAGTAGCGCCTGAGCACAGCTCGACCCAGGGTGGCCCCGGTCCGATCGGACCGGGGCCACCTTTTTCCGCGTCGCCGGCGAGCTCCCCAATGTGGCATCGGGTGCGTTGAACGCACCGAACGCCACATTGGGTGCGTTGAGCGCACCCAATGTGGCATTGGGGAAGCGCACGGGAGAAGGCAGCGGCCCCGCACCCGGGCTACGGGTACGGGGCCGCGGGCGGGTGGCTCAGGTGGTGGTGACGGCGGGTGCCCAGGCGCGCTCGACGGCGGCGGCACGCGCGCGGCGGCGCAGGCCGGCGAGGCTGTGCTTCGCCGGCACGAGCAGGCCGGTCAGCCAGGTGCGCCGGTACTCGGCGAGCGCCTCGGCCACGGGCCGGTGCCGAACGCAGTGCACCAGTCCGGGCGTCCCGAGCCGGTGCCTCCCGACGTGTTTCCTGGCTGGCATCGTTCCTCCGTGTGGGCGATTGCCGTCGCTGGCACCGTACGCAAATGATGACCGAAACAGTAGTAGCTCACCGGCGTGTCACCCTCACCAGTTGCATTACGTTTTGGTTGATACCTCAGCGTCAGCATCCGACCGCCGGGCTGGTTGAATGCGGGACATGCTGCGCGTGGGACTGACGGGCGGGATCGGTGCGGGCAAGTCCACCGTCGCCGCGAGGCTGGCCGAGCACGGCGCCGTGCTGATCGACGCCGACCGCATCGCCAGGGAGGTCGTCGAGCCCGGTTCCGCGGGCCTGGCCGAGGTCGTCGACGCCTTCGGTGCCGACGTGCTCGCCGCGGACGGCTCACTCGACCGGGCCGCGCTGGCGGCGAAGGCGTTCGCCGACGACGAGACCCGGGCGCGGCTGAACGCGATCATGCATCCCCGGATCGGCGAGCGGACCGCGCGGCTCATGGCCGAGACCGCCGAGGACGCCATCGTCGTGCACGACATCCCGCTGCTGGTGGAGGGCGGGCTCGCGGCGAACTACCACCTCGTGGTCGTCGTGGACGCGGACGAGGACGTCCGCGTGCGCCGCCTCGCCGAGTCCAGGGACATGAGCGAGCGGGACGCGCGCGCCCGCATCGCCGCCCAGGCCACCCGGGAGCGGCGCCGCGCCGTGGCGGACGTCTGGCTCGACAACAGCGGCACCCGCGACGTGGTGCTCGCCGAGGTCGACGCCCTGTGGGCCGACCGGCTGGTGCCCTTCGAGGCCAACCTGCGGCTCCGCAAGCCCCGGCCGCCGCAGTCGCCCGTGCTCTCGCCGCCCGACGACACGTGGCCACAGCAGGCCGAGCGCGCGCTCGCCCGCGTGCGGCTCGCGGCGGGCGGCACCGCGCTGCGGGCCGACCACATCGGCTCCACCTCGGTGCCGGGACTGCCGGCCAAGGACGTCCTCGACCTCCAGCTCACCGTGCCCTCGCTGGACGACGCGGACGCCGTCGCGGACGCGCTGGCCGACGCCGGCTTCCCGAGGGCCGACGGCGAATGGCAGGACACGCCGCACGACGGCGGCGCGCCGTGGCCGAAGCGGTTCCACTACGGCGCCGACCCGGCCCGCCCGGTCAACCTGCACGTGCGCCCCGCCGACCGGCCGGGCTGGCGGCTCGCGCTGCTGTTCCGCGACTGGCTGCGGGCCGAGCCGGCCGAGGCCGGGGCGTACTCCGAGCTCAAGCACCGGCTCGCGCGACGGCACCAGGCCGACGGCACCGTGGATGGCTACACCGACGACAAACAACAGTGGGTGAACGCGGCGTTCCACCGGGCCGAGGACTGGGCCGCGCGCACCGGCTGGACGCCCTGACCGGCCCTCAGCCCTGCGCCGGGTGCCTGCGCCAGTGCAGCTCGATGTCCAGCGTGGACAGCCACTCCGCCAGGTCGTAGCCGTGCCCGGCGAGCGCGTCGACCGCCGTGTAGGCGGTCTCCAGCGCCCGGCACGCGCGGTTCTCGGCGAGCGCGCCCGCGCGGACGGCCGCGAGCAGCTCGTCGGTGTCGAGCACGGCGACGCCACGGCCGTTCCGCAGCACGAGATCGAGGTAGAGGTCGGTGGTCAGCCAGGTGTCGCCGTGGATCTCCACCTCCACCACGTCGAGGTAGAAGTCCTGCTCCCGCTCGTGGCCGGGGTTGAACCAGAAGTCGGTCACCCGCAGTCCCAGGTCCGGCAGCAGCCATGACTCGAGGTAGCGGAACTGCGGCCTGCCGGGCGCGGGGCGGGCCATGTAGAGCCCGAACGGCCGGACCCGGTACTCCTCGACGTCGCGGACGATCCCCTTCGGGTCGGTGTTGGTGCGTGCGCTCACGTCGAACGTCTCGGTCTTCGGCGGGTGGATCGCCTCCTCGGTGCCCGTCATGGCCACCATCTTTCCGGGTTGACAGCGAATCCGGGAATGTCACGCCGTAGAGTGGGCGCGTGCCGGACGCCGTCGTCGCCGAGAGGCTGGCGCAGATCGCCTCGATCCTCAGCGGCCGTGCCGAGGAACTCACGGCCGAGCTGGTGGAGCTGTACAACCGCGAGCTGCCCGAGCTGATCAACGACGACGAGAGCATGGTCAGCCTGCTGTACGCCAGCGTCTACCAGAACATCGACACGGCACTGCGGATCTTCCAGCACGGCATCGACCCGGCCCGGGTGGAGGCGCCCGCCGCGGCCATGGAGTACGCGCGCAGGCTCGCCCAGCGCGGCACCCCGGTGATCGACCTGATCCGCGCCTACTACCTCGGGCAGACGGCGATCCTCGACCACGCGCTCGACGAGGGCTCGCGGCACATCGACCACCCCGGCACCCTCGGCGTCACCATGCGCAGCGCGCTGACCACGACGTTCGCGTTCATCGACCGGGTCACCCAGCAGGTGGTCTCCGCCTACCAGGAGGAGCGCGACCGCTGGCTGTTCCACCAGAGCGCGGTGCTGACCTCGCGCGTCCGCGCGCTGCTGGACGGGGACCTCACGGACGTCGACGAGAGTGAGGCCGCGGTCGGCTACCGGCTCCGGGGCCACCACGTCGGCGTGATCGCGTGGTATGCGCGGGGCTCGCCGGGGACCCCGGGGACCCCGCCCACCGACGCGCTGACCAGGCTGGAGGCGCTGGCGAGCCGGTTCCGCGACGACGCGATGGGCGCCCGGCCGCTGTTCGTGCCGAGGGACGAGGTGTCCGCCTGGGTGTGGCTGCCCGTCCCGGAGCCCGTGCTGCCGGACGCCGGGCGGGTGCGCCGCGCGCTGGCCGAGGCGGATCCGGCGGTCCGGGTGGCGTTCGGCGACCCCGGTGCGGGGATCGAAGGGTTCCGGCGGACCCACCGGCAGGCGCTGCGCGTGCAGGCGCTCGCCCTCGCGGCGGGTGAGCACTGCGACCGCGTGCTGACGTTCCGGGACGTCGGCACGGTCGCGCTGATGACGTCGGACCTGGCAGCGGCCCGCACCTGGGTGGCGGACACGCTCGGCGCGCTCGCCGAGAACGACGAGCAGCACGCGCGGCTGCGGGAGACGCTGCGGGTCTTCCTGGCCACCGGGGGCAGTTACACGGCCGCCGCGGCGCAGCTGTCGATGCACAAGAACTCCGTGCAGTACCGGGTGCGCAAGGCACAGGAGCTGCTCGGCAGGCCGGTGTCCGACCACCGGCTCGACGTGGAGATGGCCCTCACCGTCTGCCACCGGCTCGGCGGCGCGGTCCTCGACGGGCAGCACGCACGGCGTTCCTGAGCCCGGTGGTCCGCGCTTGTTCGGTCTGCCGGACCAGTGTGTCCCAAGATCCTTGGTCGGTCGACACGAAGCGTTCTTGGCAGGCCGCCACTAGCCTTCTGCTATGGGGTCCGCAATGCCTTATCCGGGTGACACGGTGGCCGTCGTCCGTCTACGCCGCGGCGTGGTGGGCGAGACGAGACGGGTGTGCCACGTGGTGCCGCTGCCCGGTCCCGGCGAGATCCCCGACAGCCTGACCGCGCTGTGCGGCGCCGACCTGCGCCCCGGTGAGGCCGAGCTGCTGCACGGCATCACCGGGATGCCGTGCGAGCCGTGCCTGGCCAAGGTGGCACCCTCGGTCGGTCAGCTCTCCGCCGCGGGCTGACCGCCGCCGGATCGGCCGACCGAGGGCGAACTGTCGGTGGGTGCGCCTACCCTGGTGACGTGGCTTTCGCAACCGAACACCCCGTGCTGGCGCATTCCGAGTTCCGGCCGATCTCCGAGATCCCCCGCCAGGGGGGCCGGTTCAAGGTCGTCAGCGAGTACGAGCCCGCGGGCGACCAGCCCGCGGCGATCGACGAGCTCGAGCGCAGGCTCAAGGCGGGGGAGAAGGACGTCGTCCTGCTCGGCGCCACCGGCACCGGCAAGTCGGCGACCACGGCCTGGCTGATCGAGCGCGTGCAGCGGCCGACGCTCGTCATGGCGCCGAACAAGACGCTGGCGGCCCAGCTGGCCAACGAGTTGCGCGACCTGTTCCCGGAGAACGCGGTCGAGTACTTCGTCAGCTACTACGACTACTACCAGCCCGAGGCGTACGTCCCGCAGACCGACACCTACATCGAGAAGGACTCGTCGATCAACGACGACGTCGAGCGGCTGCGGCACTCCGCGACCATGAACCTGCTGTCGCGGCGGGACGTCATCGTCGTCGCGAGCGTGTCCTGCATCTACGGTCTCGGCACGCCGCAGTCCTACCTCGACCGGTCCACCAGGCTGGCCGTCGGTGACGAGGTGGAGCGGGACGGGTTCCTGCGTGCGCTGGTCGACGTCCAGTACACCCGCAACGACCTGGCGTTCGCGCGCGGCACGTTCCGCGTCCGGGGGGACACCGTCGAGATCATCCCGGCGTACGAGGAGCTGGCGATCCGCGTCGAGTTCTTTGGTGACGAGATCGACAAGCTGTACTACCTGCACCCGCTGACCGGCGACATCGTGCGCGAGGTCGACGAGGTGCGGATCTTCCCCGCGACCCACTACGTCGCCGGTCCGGAGCGGATGGAGAAGGCCGTCCGCGGTATCGAGGCGGAGCTCGAGGAGCAGCTGGCGCACCTGGAGAAGCAGGGGAGGCTGCTGGAGGCCCAGCGGCTGCGGATGCGCACCAGCTACGACGTCGAGATGATGCGGCAGGTCGGGTTCTGCTCCGGCATCGAGAACTACTCGCGGCACATCGACGGGCGCGAGGTCGGTTCCGCGCCCGCCACCCTGCTCGACTACTTCCCCGAGGACTTCCTGCTCGTCATCGACGAGTCGCACGTCACCGTGCCGCAGATCGGCGGCATGTACGAGGGCGACGCGTCGCGGAAGCGGACGCTCGTCGAGCACGGCTTCCGGCTGCCGAGCGCGCTGGACAACCGGCCGCTGACCTGGGAGGAGTTCTCCGACCGGATCGGGCAGACGGTGTACCTGTCCGCCACGCCGGGGCCGTACGAGATGGGGCAGACCGGCGGCGAGTTCGTCGAGCAGGTCATCCGGCCCACCGGGCTGGTCGACCCGGAGGTCGTCGTGAAGCCCACCGAGGGCCAGATCGACGACCTGGTCCACGAGATCCGCGTCCGCGCCGACCGGGACGAGCGCGTCCTGGTCACCACGCTGACCAAGAAGATGGCCGAGGACCTCACCGACTACCTGCTCGAGCTCGGCATCCGGGTGCGCTACCTGCACTCCGAGGTGGACACGTTGCGCCGGGTGGAGCTGCTGCGGCAGCTGCGGAGCGGCGACTTCGACGTGCTGGTCGGCATCAACCTGCTCCGGGAGGGTCTCGACCTGCCCGAGGTGTCGCTGGTGGCGATCCTCGACGCCGACAAGGAGGGCTTCCTGCGCAGCGGCACCTCGCTGATCCAGACGATCGGCCGGGCGGCCCGGAACGTCTCCGGTCAGGTGCACATGTACGCCGACACGATCACCGACTCGATGCGGCACGCGATCGACGAGACCAACCGCAGGCGGGCCAAGCAGATCGCGTACAACACCGAGCGCGGACTCGACCCGCAGCCGCTGCGCAAGCGGATCGCGGACATCCTCGACCGGGTGTACACGGAGGCGGAGGACTCGGAGCAGGAGGTCGCCGTGGGCGGCTCCGGCCGCAACGCCTCGCGCGGCAAGAAGCCCGAGCAGGGCGACCGTGTCCGCAGCTCCGGTGTGCTCGTCGACAAGAACGTCAGCGGCATGCCGCGCGCGGAGCTGGCCGACCTCATCCAGCAGATGACCGAGCAGATGATGCAGGCCGCGCGCGACCTGCAGTTCGAGCTGGCGGCGCGGCTGCGTGACGAGATCGCGGAGCTGAAGAAGGAGCTGCGCGGGATGGACGCGGCCGGCGTCCGGTAAGCCCGGCCGTGGCTACTCCGCGCTCTGGTCGCTCTCCAGCAGGCCGAAGAGGTTGCCCTCGGGGTCGCGGCAGTGGACCAGCCAGCCGACCCCGGGGATCGCCGCCTTCGGCCCCAGGACGACGCCACCCGCCTGCTCGACCTCGCGGGCGGTGGCGTCGACGTCCGCCACGTCCAGGGTGACCGCGAAGGCGTTCACCGGGGCGCCGTTCTCGGGTGCCGGACCCTCGCGCTGGGCGAGGCCGCCGTCGATGCCGGGCCCGTCCCCGGTGGAGACGAGCCAGTACGGGGTGGGCCCCCATCGTTCGAACTGCCAGTCGAACACCGCCGTGTAGAAGGTGATCGCGCGTTCCGGGTCGCTGGCGTGGATGTCGAAGTAGACGGGTCGAGGCATGCCGGCCTCCTCCGCGCGGGCGTGAGCTGGGATTTCGGTCCGACGATGTTACTCCCGGGTTGTCCGTTTCCGCTCGCCCGGCGCGAGCGCCGGTCAGCCGCGGCGCAGGACCGACCGCACGTAGTCGCTGATCGCGGCGAGCGTCTCCGGCGCCGTCCAGATCTCCTCGACCCGGGCGTCGTCGGCGGCCCGCTGCTCGCCGATCCGCTCGGTCGCGGGCCGGTGCAGCTGCCGCTTGGTGTGCGCGAACGTGGCGGCCGGGACTTCGGCCAGCCTGCGGGCGTGGGCCAGCGCCAGCGGCAGCACGGCCTCCGGCTCGGCCGGTTCGTCGGCGAGCCCGCGCTCCAGCGTCTCCGCGGGGTCGTACGTTCGGGCGTCGTACGTCAGCTCGGGCAGGATCCGCGAGCCGTAGGCGCTGCGGAGGATCTCCAGGGCCGTGAGGGGGAACGGCACCCCGACCGCGAGCTCGGTCCACCCGAACCGGCCGCCCCCGACCCCGAGCACACGGTGGTCGCACGCGGCGGCGAGCACCGCACCACCCGCGATGGCGTGCCCGTTCACGGCGGCGACCACGGGCCGGGGGAAGTCGAACAGGGCCAGGAACGCGTCGGACAGCGCGGGGAGGAACTCCCGGACGTAGGGCTCGCCGCCGTCGCGCACCCGGACGAGATCCACGCCCGCGGAGAAGGCACCGCCGCTGCCGGTGAGCACCACCGCCCGGTACCCGGAGTTCTCCACCTCCTCCAGGCGGGCCGCCAGGTCCCGGCACAGCCCGGTGTCGAGCGCGTTGACCCGGCCGTGCTCCATCCGCAGCACGGCGACGTCCCCGTCGGGCTCCACGTGGATCGACGGCATCGGTCCTCCTCCTCGCTCCCGGCCGCACCGGTCGGCGCGCCGGGAACACACTAGGCTCTGTTCCCGTGCTCTGGGTGTCGGTGCCCGCCTTCGCGGTCGCGTGGTGGCTCGGCCTCCACCTGCTCGCGCGGGATGCGCGGAAGCCGGTGCTGCGGCGGGCGGGTGGCGGGCTGCTCGGCTACGCCGTGGCCCTCGTGGTGGAGCAGGCCACCGCCGGTGCCGACGGCTCCTCCGGCGTGCGGCTGGTGCTGCTGAGCCTGCCCGCGATCGCGTGGAGCGGGGCCCTGACCGGGCTGGGTGGTGACGACCGTGCGCGGCGTGCGGACCGCGCCTGGCTGCTCGGCGTCGTGCCCCTGTTCGCGCTCGCTTCGGCGCTGGTGCTGGCCGGGGTGGACGCTGCCCGTCCCGCCCTGCTGGTGCTCGCCGCCGGTTCGCTCGGGGGCGCGCTCGCGGTCGTCCTCGCCGGTCACGGTGCGCTGCGGGCGGCGCGGTCGCGCGCGAGCACGGTGCGGGCGGTGCTCGTCGCGGCCGTGCTGATGCTCGGGCTGGGCACCGTGCTGGTCGTGCTCGGGTTCGACCTGCTGCCGCGGGCGCTGCTGCTGCCCTCCATCGGCGTCGACCTCGTGCTCCTCGGTGTGGTGATCGTGGTGTTCGACGCCTTCGACGAGGGTGAGTCCGTCCGGGCCGACCTGCTGCGTTCGCTGCTGTCGGCGTGCGCCGCGACCGTCGTCTTCGGCGGGCAGGTGGTGGTGGCGATCGCGGTCACCGGCCTCCGCCTGCCGCTGGTGCTGCTGCTCTACGGGGTGGTCGCGGCGGCGATCGGGATCCAGGTGCTCGCCGGGCCGCTGCAGTCGGTGCTCGACCGGTTCGCGTTCCGCTCGGCGCCGCGGCTCAGGGCGGCGCGGGGCGAGCTGCGGGAGGTGTCCGACGCGCTGCCCCGCAAGGACCGGGAGGTCCGGCTGGCCGACCTGGCCGACGCGGAGTTCGCCCGGCTCACCCGGCAGGCCCTGCGGCACTACGGCGATCTCGGCAAGCTCGTGTCCAGCCCGCTCACCGAGCTGCCCGCGATCGGGACGCGGCTGGCCGCCCGCGGCGTCCCCGACGGGCCGCTGGAACGCGCGGCCGAGCTCAAGGCGCTCCTGCTGGAGAGCGTCACCCGGCTCAAACCGGCGACGGGGGAGGAGTTCGGCACGAGCGAGGAGTGGCGGCACTACAACGCGCTGTACTTCTACTACGTGCGCGGCATCCGGCCCTACAGCGTCCGCACCAAGCGCACCGACCTCGACCCGGTGTCCCGCAAGGCGCTGGCGTGGTTCGCCGACCAGGTGCCCGAGCGCACGCTGCACAACTGGCAGAGCGCGGCGGCGAGGATCGTCGCGGCGGACCTGCGCACCGCGCTGACCGGGCAGACACCCCGCCGCTGACCCGGCGCCGGCCTGCCGCCGGCAGTACTTGGCAGCGGCAGGCAGCGTCCGGCGGGCAACGGCATGGTGCCGGCAGTGCCCGCGTGGCCATCGTCGGAGCATCCGATCCACGTTCGAAGGAGTTCCACGATGTCCGCGACCATCCGTACGTCCACGCTCGCACCGCTGCGGCTGGCGCTGCGCCTCGACGGCGTCGCCACCACCCTCACCGGGGCGGCGCTGCTGCCCCTGGCCGGTGTCCTCGACACGCCACTCGGCCTGCCCGCGAGCCTGCTGCTCGGGACGGGCGCCTTCTTCGTGGTGTTCGGGGTGGCCGTGCTCGCCCTGGCCACCCGCCGGCACCCGCCGCGCGCCGCGGTGCGCGCGGTGATCGCGGTGAACGTGCTGTGGGTGCTCGACAGCGCCGTCACGGTCGCCGCGGGCTGGTTCGCGCCCACCGCGCTCGGGACCGCCGTGATCGTGACGCTGGCCGTGGTGGTGGCCGCGGGCGCGGCCCTGCAGGCGCTCGCGTCGCGTCGCGCCTGACCCGCGGCCGCTCCGGGACCCGCCAGGTCCCGGAGCGGCGGCACCTCAGCTGGTGATGTCCTTGGTGGCGAACCGGCGCGCGGCGAGCAGGCCGAACACGGTCGCGTACAGCACCGACGACAGCACGCCGCTGGCCATGTCCGTCCAGTCGACGTCGGTCGCGATCAGGTCCATCCAGGCGAACGAGAAGTGCGTCGGCAGGAAGTCCCGCAGGTCGCCGAGTGCGGTGATCTGGTCGAGGATCTGCGAGACGATCGCCACCAGCACCGCGCCGCCGACCGCCCCGAGCGGCGCGTCGGTGGACACGCTGAGCAGCAGCGCCAGCCCGGCCACCCACGCCAGCTGGATCGCGATGAACACCGTGCCGAGCGCGATCGCCACCAGGCTGCGCCCGAACGACACCGAGTCACCGGTGGGGCTGATCGCCTCGCCCGCGCCGTACCAGACGACCCCGACCGCGAGGGCCACCAGCGGCAGCACCGCCAGCGTCAGCGTCGCCAGCAGGGCCGAGGCGATCGCCTTCTGCCGGAGCAGCCGGTGCCGGGGCACCGGTATCGCCAGCAGGTACTTCAGGCTCGACCACGACGCCTCGCTCGCGATGGTGTCGCCGAAGTACAGCGCCACGATCATCGGCAGCAGGAACGACCCCGACACGAACATCGCCAGCACCACGAAGTTCGGCGCGCTCGCGGTGGCCAGGTCGACGAACCCGCCCGAGCGGCGGTTCGGGTTCGCGTCCCCGATCTCGAAGGCCAGCACCAGGACGAACGGCAGCAGCGCGACCAGCCCCAGCAGCAGCTGCGTCCGGCGCCTGCGCAACTGCCTGCGCAGCTCGACGCCGAGCCGCAACGTCCGGCCGGGGTGGTAGCCCGCGACGGCACCGTCGCTGCCCACGCCGACGGTCTCGCTCCGCGCCGCGTCGGTCAGCTCGTCCAGCGCCGCCGGATCCGTGTGCACGCCGTGATCGACCCGGTCGACGCGCGGGTCGCGGGCACCGTGGGCATCCCCTCCGGGCAGGTCGCTCATGTGCCGTCCCCTTCCCCGACCAGTTGCAGGAACGCGTCCTCGAGCCGCCGCCTCGGCCCGGCCTGCTCGACGGAGACACCGGCCTCGACCAGCGCGGCCACCGCCCGCGACCGGGGCAGCCCGTCGAGATCGGCGTGCACGAGCTGGCCTTCGATGTCCACACCGGACACACCGCCGACGGCGCGCAGCGCCTCGGCGGCCGCTTCCGGCCGGTCCACGCGGAACGTGGCCTCGCCACCGGCCGCGACGATCTCGGCCACCTCACCGGAGGCGACGAGCCGCCCCCGGTGCATGACGACTACGTGGGTGCATGTCTGCTCCACCTCGGCGAGCAGGTGGCTGGACACGACCACCGTGCGCCCCGTGGCCGCGTAGCGCCGCAGCACCTCGCGCATCTGGTGGATCTGCGGCGGGTCGAGCCCGTTGGTCGGCTCGTCGAGCACGAGCAGCTCGGGCAGGCCGAGCATCGCCTGCGCGATCGCCAGCCGCTGCCGCATGCCCTGGCTGTAGGTGCGCACCTTCCGCTGCACCGCGTCGCCGAGCCCGGCGATCTCCAGCGCCTCCGCGACGTGCGCCCGCTGTTCGGGCCTGCCCGTGGCGGCCCAGTAGAGCTTCAGGTTGGCCTCCCCGGACAGGTGCGGCAGGAAACCGGAGCCCTCGACGAACGAGCCGATGCGGGAGAGCACCGGCGCGCCGGGGCCCACCGGGTAGCCGAACACCCTGATCTCGCCCTCCGTGGGCGCGATGAGCCCCATCAGCATCCGCAAGGTGGTGGTCTTGCCCGCCCCGTTGGGGCCGAGCAGCCCCAGCACCTGGCCCGGTTCGACCCGGAACGACAGGTCGCGCACGGCCGTGAGCCCGCCGGGATAGGACTTGGTCAGCCCGTTGATGACCAGCGGCGTGCCGGCCAGCTCGGGGTCGACCCGGTGTGAGCGGCGGCGACGCACGGCCGCCACCGCCGCGACCGCGGCGGCCAGCGCCAGCGCCCCGCCGATCCCGATCAGCTGCGGGACGGGCCAGCCCGAGGTCACCGCGTTGCCGGGCACCACGGGCACGCGCAGGGTGCCGCCGGCGAGCGAGATCCGGTACGTCGCGGGCTCCACGGGCGTGGTGTAGCCCTGGTCGGTGGTGCCCACCACGAGCTGCAGCCGGTGCCCCGACTCGAAGGGCCGCACGATCCCGGGCAGGGTCACCGTCACCTCGACGGGGGAGCCGTCGGCGGGCAGCCGCGGGATCCGCAGCGGTGCCACGGCGTTGCCCGGCAGCGACCGCACGCCGTTCGGGCTGACGTCGTAGAGCTTGGCGAACAGCACGGCGCCGCCGTCCGGCACGTTCCCGGCCGCGGACACCCGCAGGCGGACCGTGGCGGACCCGGTGGCGAGCAGCTGGGAGTCCACCGGCTGCGAGGTGAACGTCGCCGACTGCGTGGGCGGGTCGACGGTGAACAGCCCGGACAGCCGGGAGGAGTTGGCGACCACCCCGTTCAGCCCGGGCAGGCCGCTCACGGCGGCGGGTACGCCACCGGGCGGGTTCACGACGGCCTGCTCCGGCCCGGCGAGCGCGACGTCGGCACGCTCGGTGGCACCGGAGCCGAGTCCCGGGTACGCGGGGGCGCGGACGTCGCGCACCGAGGGAGCGCCGTCCGTCCGCAGCGAGCCCTGCACCTGGTACGTGAAGCCGATGCCGGGGGCGTCGCCCTCCCCGGTGAGGTGGTGGCCGAGGAAGTCGGCGATCGTGGAGCGCAGCTGCGGGCCCGGTGCCCCGCCGTCGTGGCCGCCGGTGTACCAGAGCACCGACACCGGGCCGCCCGCCGCCGCGATCTGCCGGGCGTTGGCGTCGGCCTGGTCGAGCCCGAACAGGGTGTCGTGCTCGCCCTGGACCAGCAGCGTCGGCACGGTGATCCGGTCGGTGACCGAGCGGGGCGACACCCGCCGCAGCAGCTCGGTCGTCGCGGGCGAGGCCTGGCCGTCCACGGCGACGTCCTGGTACGCCCGGCACACCTCGCGGGTGAACCGGCCGCAGGGATCGGCGCCCGGGCGGGGCCCGGCGCCCTGCGCCGCGGCGGAGCCGCCCTGCGCGGCCTCGTTCTCGTCCGGCTCGTCGCCGGGCTCGATGGCCTCGCGCCCGGCCCCGGTGCCCGCGGGCAGGCCCGTGCCCGCGGAGAACAGCAGGCCGGCCCAGCCGCTCTTGAAGACGCCGTCGGGGGCGAACGCGCCGGGCGCCGGGGTGCGGGCCTCGACACCGTCGCGGGTGGCGGCGTTGGGCAGCAGGCCCTGCGCGAGGTCGTTGTAGGTCATGACGGGCGCGATGACGTCCACCCGCCGGTCGGTGCCCGCGAGCAGCAGGGCCAGCGCGCCGCCGTAGGAGGCCCCGGTGACGCCGACCCTGGGATCGTTGGCGCCGTCGCGCAGCACCTCGGGCAGGCCCGCCAGGTAGTCGAGCAGCCTGCTCGCGTCGGCGACCTCGCGGTCGGGGTCGTTCAGCGCGATCCGGCCGGTGCTCTCGCCGAAGCCGCGCGCCGAGTAGGTGAGGACGACGAATCCGCGTTCGCTGAGCTCCCGCGCCTGCTCGGTGACGCTGTCCTTGCTGCCGCCGAACCCGTGCGGCAGCAGCACCGCGGGTGCGGGCGTGCGCTCTGGGACGTACAGCGTGACGTCGAGCTGGACCCGCTCGGCCGAGCCGGGAGCGGCGGCGGCGTCGACCGTGGCGACCCTCGTGTCGAACGTGGGCGGGTCGTCCTCGCCACTGAACCAGACGATGCCCGCGGCGAGCAGGACGACGACGCCGACCAGGGCGGCCAGGCGCGCGCGGCGGCCGGGGGGAAAGGGAACACGGGGCACGAAGTTCACCGTATGGGACGTTTGCTGAGAACCGGTCAGGGGCATCTGATCCCGGAGCTCAGGGTTGCCGTCGTGTGACGCACGTTACGTGAGCGCACAGGTGATGCCGCCTACGCACGCTGGCGTTCCGGAGGGTGAACCACGAAGATGGAGATCGTTGTGGAGGGGAGTATTCCTTCGCGGCGGCGTCGTCAGCACGGCTGCCCTCGGGGCACCCGGCGCCGTCGGTCGGTGCCGGTCACCGGTGGAAGAGACCTCCGGTAGTGGTCCCTTTCCCGCCTACCGGAGGCTGACGTTCTATGACCGTGCCGTTGTGGCTGTGGCTCGCGACCATCGGGGGTCTGCTCGCGCTCATCGCGATCGACCTCGTGATCGTCGATCGCAAACCCCATCAGGTGACGACGGGTGAAGCCGCGCGCTGGGTGACCTTCTACGTCTCGTGCGCGATCCTGTTCGGCATCGCCGTCTGGCTGTTCGGCGGGCACGATCCCGGTGTCGAGTTCTTCACCGGGTACATCACGGAGTACTCGCTGTCGGTCGACAACCTGTTCATCTTCATGGTGATCATGGCGTCGTTCCGGGTCCCCGCCATCCACCAGCACCGCGTGCTGCTCATCGGGATCCTGCTCGCACTGGTCATGCGCGGCGCGTTCATCGCGATCGGAGCCGCCCTGATCGCCCAGTTCGTGTGGGTCTTCTTCCTGTTCGGCGCGATCCTGGTGTGGACGGCGATCAGCATGGTCCGGGGCAGCGGCGACCACGAGGAGTACCACGAGAACGCGGTCACGCGCTGGGTGCGCAAGATCTTCCCGGTGACCGACGACTACGTCGGCCACAAGATGTTCGTCCGGCAGGGCGGCAAGCGGTTCATCACGCCGATGTTCGTGGTGATCGTCGCCATCGGCAGTGCCGACCTGCTGTTCGCGGTGGACTCGATCCCGGCCATCTTCGGCATCACCCAGGACGCCTACCTGGTGTTCACCGCCAACGCGTTCGCGCTGATGGGCCTGCGGCAGCTGTACTTCCTGCTCGGCGGCCTGGTGACGCGCCTGGTCTACCTGTCCTACGGGCTCGCGATCATCCTCGGCTTCATCGGGGCGAAGCTCGTGCTGCACGCGCTGCACGAGTACCACGTCACACCGGCCTGGCTGGAGATCAACAACTGGATGTCGCTGGGCGTGATCGTGACGGTCCTGACCATCACCACGGTCGCGAGCCTGCTGAAGTCCAGGCGGGACCCCGAGGCGGTGGGCTCGCTGGAGTTGCAGGCGGCGGCTCCCGAGGAGTCCCGCGGCGAGCATTAGGTCGTTAGCCGCGCTAACGATCGGGTAGTGTCGGGGCATGCGCCCCACCGACATCGCACTGCTCGCCACGCCCGGCAGGCCCGCTCTGCGCGGTGACCTGCTTCTCGTCGCCGTCTCGCGGCCCGACCTGGCGGCCGACTCCTACCGGAGCTCGCTGTACCGGGTCGGGCCGGACGGCGCCACACCGTGGACCCACGGCGAACGCGACTCCGCGCCCGCCATCTCGCCGGACGGCCGGTGGGTCGCGTTCCTGCGGGCCACCGGCAAGTCCGGCCCGCTGTCCCGGCCGCAGCTGCACGTGATGCCCGCGGCGGGCGGGGAGTCGCGCCGGATCACCGAGCTGCCGCTCGGCGTCGAGGAGCCCGCGTGGGCGCCCGACTCGCGGCGGATCGCGTTCCTCGCCCGCGTCCCCGAACCGGGACGCTACGGGCTGCCGGAGGGCGACGAGGCCGAGGCTCCCGCGGCCGAGGCGGAGGCGCCGAGGAGGATCACGCGGTTCGACTACCGGCTCGACGACGTCGGGTTCCTCCGGGACCGGCCGAAGCGGCTGTTCGTGCTCGACGTCCTCGCCGACGAACCGGGCGAGCCGGAACCGCTCACCGGCGGCGCCACCGGGGTGTCCGACCCGGTGTGGGCACCCGACGGCGAGTCCGTGCTCGTGGTCGCGCCCCGCGACTGGGACCGCACCGAGACCCACCACAGCGACCTCTACACCGTCCCCGCGGCCGGGGGTGACCCGGTGCTCGCCGTGCGCACCGAGGGGAACGCCGCCCATCCCGTGGTGACCGGGGACGGCACGGTGCTCTACCTGGGCGCGGAGTTCACCGACTCGCCGGTCGCGCGCAACACCGGCCTGTGGGCCGCACCGCTGGGCGGCGAGCCGGCCGCGCCGCGCAGGCTCACCGACACGGAGTCCGTGGACTGCGCCGTCTCAGCTGGCCGCCCGGTCGTCTCCGGCGAGCGCGCGCTGGTGGTCGTGCGCCACCGGGGCGCCGCCGAACTGCGCGCCGTTCCGCTGACGGGGGAGCGGCTGCCGCTGGCCGGGCTCGACCTCCTGGCGGGGGAGCGTGCCGCGGTGCGCGCCGCCGACGCCGACGGCGACACCGTCGCCGTGGTGGTGGCGGGACCGGCCGACGCGGGCGAGGTCGCCCTGCTGTCCCCGGAGGGCAGCCGCACGTTGACCGACTTCTCGGGGCCGTTGCGTGCCGAGGGGGTCCGCCCGGCCGAGGAGCTCACCGCCTCGGCCCCGGACGGCTACCCGGTGCACGGCTGGATCGTTCTCCCGGAGGGCGAGGGCCCGCATCCCGTCCTGCTCGTCGTGCACGGCGGGCCGTTCGCGCCGTACGAGTGGAGCCTGTTCGACGAGGCGCAGGTGTACGCCTCCGCGGGATACGCGGTGGTGCTGCCCAACCCGCGCGGCTCCGCGAGCTACGGCGAGGAGCACGGCCGCACCGTGCTGGGCAGGCTCGGCACGGTCGACGCCGACGACATCCTCGCGCTGCTCGACGCCGCCCTGGAGCGGGCGGACACCGACGAGAGCCGGGTGGGCCTGATGGGCGGCTCGTACGGCGGGTTCATGACCGGCTGGCTCGCCGCGCACCACGGCGAGCGGTTCCGCGCGGCCTGGAGCGAGCGGGCCGTGAACGCGTGGGACTCGTTCACCGGCAGCTCCGACATCGGCTGGTTCTTCACGGGCGTCTACGTCGGCGACGACCCGGAGGAGCAGCGCCGCCGCAGCCCGCTGACGCACGCCGGGCGGATCCGGATCCCGTTCGCGGTCGTGCACTCCGAGCACGACTGGCGGTGCCCGGTCGAGCAGGCGCAGCGGATGTTCGTCGCGCTGAAGCGGAACGGCACCGAGACGGAGCTGCTGCTCTTCCCCGGCGAGGGGCACGAGCTGAGCCGGACCGGGCGGCCGCGGCACCGGGTGCACCGGTTCGAGGCGGTGCTCGACTGGTGGGCCCGGCACCTGTCCGCCCCCGGCTCGTGACCGCCCCCGGTGGCGGGGACCGGGTTCCCCGTCGCGGGCCGGACGGTAGAACGCGTTCTCGGTAGGGTGTTCGCCGTGCTGAGACGAAAGCTCGTGGCCCTCGCCGTGGCCGTGGTGGGCGTGCTGGCGGTCCTGCCCCCCACGGCCGCGGCCGCCACCGGAACCACCGTGCGCCCGGCCGCGGCGCGGGCCTACCTCGACGCGCTGGTCACCCACGACGCCTCGGCGGTACCGCTCGCCCGCGACGCGCGGCGGGTGGAGAACGGCATCCCGACCGGCTTCAGCGGGGCGGACATCCGCTGGCAGCTCGAGCACGGTCCGCAGTACCGCGTGATCACCGGCATTCGCGAGCTGACCCTCACCGTCCGCGGTGACCGGGTCGACACGCGCTACCTGCTCGACACCGGCCTGCTGGGCATCGACCTGGTCACCACCGAGATCACGGAGTACTTCCTCGTCCGCGACGGCGAGATCCGCTACATCGACGCCACGATCGTCCCTCAGTTCAGCAGTACGTAGTTCAGCTCCTGGCACACCCGGGCCAGTGGCACGTCGAGTCCGGGGTGGTCGAGGGACAGCAGCACGTCCGGGGCGGCGGGCAGCGCGCCGCCGGCGGGCGGGTCCCACAGGCACAGCGCGGGTGCCCCCGAGTCCATCGACGAGCGGTACCAGAGGCCGTCGAGGTCGGGAAACACCGCGCGGATCGCCCGCGCCCACGCCTGCGTGATCTTCTTCGGCCCGCTGGAGATCTCCTGGGACGCGCCGACACGGGTGGGCCACAGCCCGGACAGGTCCAGCAGCCGCAGGGTGCGCGAGGGCCGCACCACCACCAGGTGCGGTCCCCTGGTCTTGCGGTCCACGGTCGAGGTGGTCTGGTAGACCTCGGCCACGCTCGTCCGCACGGACAGCCCGAAGTACAGCACCCCGTTGCGGGGATCGGTGACGGGCGCGCCACGGCGCGGCTGCTGCGGGTCGAACCGGCCGTGCGGCAGTGGTCCGGTGTAGCGGAAGGTGTTCCAGCGCTGGGGGTGCCTGCCGTGCGCGGTGAAGATCCGGACCAGCCGCGTGCCCGGATGCACCGCCACGATGTCCTCCGTGCGGTTCAGCTCGTTGAGCAGGAGTGACCGCGCGGGCGGCAGGGGCAGCCTTGCCATGAACTGTGACTACGTCTCCGTCGGCTGTGCTTCGCGGTCAGGCCGGGGTGCCCAGGGTGGCGACCAGCTGCGCCACGGGCTCGGGGTCGCCACCGGCGAGCAGCCACTGCCTCGGGGTGGCGGGCTTGCCGTTGATCACCAGGTCGGTCTGCGGGGTGCTCATGAACGAGGCCACCACGAGCGGGGGCTGGTCGTCCGGCACCGCGCGGAGCACCACGTCGAGGCCGGGCAGCACGCTGCTCGCGGTGAACTGCCACGCGGGCAGCCGCCAGCCGCCGTGGCCCTTCCAGCCGGTGAGCCTGCGTTCCTTCAGCCGGTGCCGGATGCGGCTGTCGTCGACGCCGAGCCGTTTGGCGGCGTCCTGCACCGACAGTGCCGAGTCGGCGAGCACCGCCTGCTCGGCGACGGTTCGCACGCGGTAGTCGGGTTCGCCCTCGCGGTGCGGCGTCAGGTCGAGACCCACCTCGGTCAGTGCGGCGCGCTGGTCGGCGGAGAAGTAGTGCGACGGGTCCGGGTTCGGCGGGGACAGCCTGCGCGCCGCGTCCTCGACGTAGGCGAGGAACTCCGCGGTGTCGGCCTTCAGCCCCGCCCTGGCCAACACGTCTCGCAGCGCAACAGTCATACGCATAGATTAGCCTGGATGTGCGGGTTCGTGCGCTTGTTCCGACGAGAATGTGGCCGGATTCACCAGAATCGCTACGATTCGCACACGATCAAACACAACCCGTAGCGCGGCCGAGACACAGCATGCCCGCCCGGGGGGCCCTTGTCCAGTGCCCGGAGTCACCGGGTGCCGAAGAACTCACCGGGCGTGCATCCCGTGAGTTCCCGGCAGTCGCGCGACATATGCGCCTGGTCGGCGTACCCGGCCGCCACGGCGAGCCGCGCGAGCTCCCGGATGCGCGGCGCGCGGGACAGCGCTCGCTGCAGGCGGGCGACCCGCAGATAGGTGGCGGGCCCGTAACCCACCGCCGCCGTGAACCGGCGGCGCAGCTGACGCTCGCCCACCCCGAGACCGGTGAGCGCGGCGGAGACCCGAGGGGCCCCGCGATCCAGCCGCGCCAGCAGCACCGCGAGCTCCGCGTCGGGCATCCCGGTGGCGTGCCGGGCCACCACGTCCGGCAGCGCGGCGGCGCGGTGCAGCAGGAGGTCGGTCACCGTGCGGCCGCGCCGTCCCCACAGCTCGTCGAGCGGCACCCGCCGGTTGGCCAGCTCGTCGGCGGGCACGCCCAGCACGCGCGGCGCGTGGCCCGGCCGGAACCGGGCGCCGTGGACGACGGTGCCCTCGCCGAGCGCACTCCGCCAGGGCCGGGTGTCGGGCCCGGCGACGAACACCTCGTCGCCCGCGACCACCAGGTCGAGGCAGCCGTCGGGCACGACGAGCTGCCGCCCGACGCTGCTCCGCCACAGGCAGCGCAGCACCCCGCTCAGCCGCGGCGGTGGTGGTGACTCGGCGTACATACGTTCATCGTGGCCCAGCGGCCCGACACCCGCCGCGCCCGCTTTCGGCGCTCGGCGACAGAAGACCGTGCTGCAGTGCGCGCAGGACGGCTCTGGTGCGATCGCGGACGCCTAGCTTCGTCAGCAGGTTCGACACGTGATTCTTCACCGTGCCCTCGGCCAGGTGCAGCGCCTCGGCGATCTCACGGTTGGCGTAGCCGCCCGCGAGCAGCCGCAGGATGTCGGTCTCGCGTGTGGTGAGGGGCCGCGGTGGCGGCAGGTCGTCGAACTCCTCCTGCCGCGGCAACTGTCCCGTCCTGCGGACCAGCCGTTCGGTGAGCGCGGGTTGGACGAGCGTGCCGCCGCCGGCCAGCGTCCGGATGGCGTCGACGAGCTGTTCCAGCGTGACGTCCTTGAGCAGGTAGCCGTGCGCGCCCGCGCGGAGCGCCCTGAGCACCAGCTCGTCGTCGTCGAACGTGGTGAGCACCAGCGTGGGCACCGTGCTGCCGCGTTCGCGCAAGGCCTCCAGCGTCGCGATGCCGTCCCTGCCCGGCATTCTGAGGTCGAGCAGCAACACGTCGGGCGGTTCACCGGTGACCAGTGCCAGCGCCTCGTCCCCGTCGGCGGCCTCACCCACGACGTGCACCTCGCCGGAGAGCTCCAGCAGGCCGCGGATGCCGTGCCGGACAATCGTCTGGTCGTCGACCACGGTCACGCGGATCATGGCACGGGCACCGTCGCTTCGACCTGGAATCCCGATCTACCGTCGAAAGACACCGCCCCGCCGAGCTGCTCGACACGTTCCCGCAGCCCCGTCAGCCCGTTGCCCGTCCGCACCAGCGGGGCGCCCCGGCCGTCGTCGTGGGCACGGAGCGTGATCGTGCCGGCCCCCGTGCGGGCGATCCGGATCCAGAGGTTCTCCGCCTCCGAGTGCCGGATGGCGTTGGTGACCACCTCCTGGGTGCAGCGGATCAGCGTGGCCGCCGCCGCCTCGTCCGGTTCGACGTCCTCGTCGACGGCGAGATGCACCCGAGGACGCGGCAGGTCCGCGACGAGCTCCGCCAGCGCCGCACGCAGCGGGACCGCCCGGCCGCGCAGCTCACCGACCGCGGTGCGCACGTCGCCGAGCAGATCCTTGGTCAGCCGGCGGGCGCGCAGCACATGTGCGGTCACCGCCTGTCCGTCACGGTGCGAAGCGACCTCCAGCTCCAGAACCAGAGCGGTGAGCTGGTGACCGACGAGGTCGTGCAGCTCCCGCGCGATGCGCAGCCGCTCGGCCGAGCGGCTGGACTCGGCGAGCAACGCGGTCGCCGCCCGCAGTTCGGTGTTGGCCACGGCGAGCCGTTCCGTCGCCGCCGTCTCCCGCAACTGGCTCCACACCGCCCACACCGCACAGGCCTGGAGCGTCGCGTAGATCAGCGCGCTGAGCGCCGCGTCGAGTGGTGCGCCGCTGTTGATCGTCGCGACGAGCGCGACCACGGCGCTGTTTCCGGCGATCAGCAGTAGCGTCGCGCGGCGGGACACGAGATGTGCCGCGATCGCGGCGACGACCACCAGCAGGATGGCGGTCCAGCCGGCGCGTGGAGCCAGCAGCACGGTGCCCACCGCGCACAGCCCGAAGGCGGACACCATCGGAGCGGGGTGGCGCCGGGCGAGCGGCCAGCGGGTGAACGCCAGCCCGAGCGTCCCGAGATAGCCCAGGTAGCAGGCCCACCACAGCCAGGCGGGCCCGGTCGTGGGCGCGCCGCCGGTGAGCTGCTCCAGCAGCACCGGAATGCCGACGAGGAGGCAGACCACGCACAGACTGAGCGCGCCCCAGAGCTCGAGCCGCGACTCACGCATCGGCTCAGGTTACAAAGCCGCCGCGGCCGGCGCCCGTGCCGGAAGTCACGGGCTCGGTTGATGACCTCCGGCACGCGCCGACCCGTCCCGTCCGCGCCTAACGTCGTCGGGCGCCGGCGCCCATCGTGGCCGACGAATCGGAGGTGAGCATGTCCGGTACCAGTCCAGTGATCGAAGTCGATGAGTTGTGCAAGAGCTACGGCGGAACCGTCGCCGTCGACGAGGTGAGCTTCGCCGTAGCGCGGGGCGAGATCTTCGGCATGATCGGGCCGAACGGCGCGGGCAAGACGACGACCGTCGAGTGCGTCGAGGGCATCCGCAAGCCCGACGCGGGCCGGATCAGTGTGCTCGGCCTGCATCCACTGCGGGACCGGGCCCGGCTGCGCCAGGTACTCGGGGTGCAGCTGCAGCACGGCATGTTGCCGGACAGGCTGCGCGTCGGCGAGGCGCTCACCCTGTACCGATCGTTCTACCGCGATGGTGTCGAGCCCGAGCGGCTGCTGGCCGAGCTCGGGCTGACCGCCAGCCGCAACACGGCTTTCGCCGATCTTTCCGGTGGCCAGGCCCAGCGGCTTTCGATCGCACTCGCGCTCGTCGGGAAACCCAGGATCGCCGTCCTGGACGAGTTGACCACAGGCCTCGACCCGCAGGCCCGCCGGGACACCTGGGAGCTGGTGGAGCAGGTGCGCGAATCCGGGGTGACGGTGCTGCTGATCACCCATTTCATGGAGGAAGCGGAGCGCCTGTGCGACCGCGTCGCGATCATCGACCGCGGCCGGCTCGCCGCGCTCGACACGCCGGACGGGCTCATCGCGCGAGCGGGTGTGCAGCAGCGGGTGCGTTTCCGTGCGACCGGACCGTTCGACCGGGCCAGGCTGGCAGGCCTGGCCGAAGTGTCCGGCGTGACGACTCAGCGGGGCGAGGCGGTGGTGACCGGCACCGGTGACCTGGCGCATGCCGTGAACGCCGAGCTGGTGCGCCAGGGCGTCGTGGCGACCGAGATCCGGCTGGATCGGGCCACTCTCGACGACGCGTTCCTCGCCGTGACCGGGCGCAGGCCGGCACCGGACGGGGAGAGGGAATGACCGCCGAGGCCGTTCCCACGTTGCGCCCGGGGCCCCGGGCGTGGGTCCTGCTGATCCTGACCGAGGGAAAACTCGTCGCCAGGGACACCGCCGGCCTGGTCATCCCGCTGGGTCTGCCAATGCTCATCATGGTGATGAACGGGCTGGGCTCGGACCGTGCCCCGGTGCCTGAGTTCGGCGGTCTGCCGCCCCTCGACGCCTATGTCGTGCCCCTGACGATCGCGATGGTGGTCGCGCTCGTCGGAGTCGTGAACATGCCGTCGTTCCTCGCCGCCTACCGCAAGACCGGCGTACTGCGCAGGCTGTCGGTGACCCCGGCGCACCCGGCCATGGTGCTGGTCGCGCAGGTGGTGGTCAGTTTCGTCCAGTCAGTGTCCGGCGTGATCCTGGCGCTGGTGGTGGCCCGGCTCGCGTTCGACGTGACCGCTCCGCGGTCCGCACTCGCCGCGGTCGGCGTCTTCCTGCTCATCGCCGCCGCGATGTACTCGGTCGGCATGCTGGTGGCCGCGATCTCACCCACGGTGAACTCGTCCGTCGCGATCGGACTGGTCGTCTTCTTCGCGTTCTTTGCACTCGGTGGTGGGTTCGGCGGCAGGGAGAACCTGCCCGACTGGCTGGCCACCGCCGGTGCGTACCTGCCCTTCGGAGCGGGCATGGACGCGCTCGGCGCCTGCTGGACGGGGACCGGCCCACACGGGGGCCAGATCGTCGCCCTCACGGTGACGGCGGTGCTGGCCGGGGTGGCATCGGCGCGGCTGTTCCGGTGGAGCTAGACGACGCGGGCGGCCGTTCCGTCGCACCACCCGGGTCTCGCCGGGCGGCCTACCGAGCCGTACCGGGGATCGTCGTCCTGCAGCGCCGCGCCGCGGGACCGCTCGGATGTTGCGGTCGGCCTCCTGCTGATCGCATCCGGGGTCCCCGGTCCGCGTTCGTGCCGGTTCCGCGTTGTCCCGTCGGCGGCGCGCGACCGGGCGGGCCGGTCCGTTCAGCCGGTGAGGTGTGCGGTGTCGTTGAAACGGCGCACGATCCACGTCTCGCCGACGATGACGAGCTCGGAGATGGACCCGTTGTCGGCGCCGATGAAGGCGAAGGGCCGCGAGTCCGTGGCGAGCGCCAGAGCCTGCCCGATGACGCCGCCGTGGGTGAACACCGCGAGCCGGTGCCCGCGATGGGCGGCCGCAAGACGTTCGACGGCGCCCCGCACCCGCGCGGCGAAGGCCTCGGCCCGCTCCGCGCCCGGGATCACGTCCCAGCGCTGCTCGGCGCGCAGTCGCTGCGCGAGCGGATGGCCGTCGGCGAGGTGCTTGCGGTAGAGCCCGCCCTCCCACTCGCCGAGGTGCACCTCGCGCAGGTCCTCCTCGACCGAGGGCCGCAGGCCCAGCCGTTCGGCCAGCGGTGCGGCCGTCTCCGCGGTGCGGCGCAGCGGCGTGACGTAGATGGCGTCGATCGGCTCCGTCGCGAGCCGGTTCCCGACGCGCTCGGCCTGTGCCCTGCCCTCCGGTGCGAGCTCGGGGTCGCCCTGGCCGCCGACGAGCGGGAACGGCGAATCGGGGCGCGCGGGCGCGGACTCGCCGTGCCGGACCAGCAGGACCCGGGTGGCCTCCGGCGGCGGCTGGAAGCGGAACTGGCGGTACTCGCGCTGCTCGTCGGTGGTCACGGGTGCGGAGACTAACCGATGCCGCCCGTGCCGCCCCCACTGTGGCCGCGGGTGCGTTCCACGCACCGAACGCCACGGTGGGTGCGTGCGGGCGCGCCTGCGGCACGATCATCCGCGTGACGAACGGGTCGATCGTGGCCGGACCGATGCTGGCGGCCGTCCTGCTGGTGCTGTTGCTGCTCGCCGCGGTGGTCGTGTGGCGGGGCGAGCTCGGCTCGGGCCGGGCCGTGCTGACCGCGGGCCTTCGCGCGGTCGTGCAACTCGCGGCGGTGTCGCTGGTGATCGCGGCCGTGCTCCGGTCCGGCTGGCTCACCGCGGGTTTCGTGTTGCTGATGTTCACCGTGGCCGCCGTGACCTCGGCCCGGCGCGTCGGGGCGCCCCGGGACGTGGCGTGGGCGGCGCTGGCGATCGGTGGCGGGGTCGCCCCGGTGCTGGCGCTGGTGCTGGGGTCCGGGGTCGTGCCGCGGGAACCGGTCGCGGTGGTGCCGGTCGCCGGGATCGTGATCGGGGGCGCCATGACCGCGACATCGCAGGCGGCGCGGCGGGCGGTCGACGAGCTGCGGAACCGCTACGGCGAGTACGAGGCGGCGCTCTCGCTCGGGTTCCTGCAGCGGGCGGCGGCGCTGGAGATCTGCCGCGGCTCCGCGGGACACGCGCTCATCCCGCCGCTCGACCAGACCCGCACGGTCGGCCTGGTGACCCTGCCCGGGGCGTACGTCGGGGTGCTCCTGGGCGGGGCGAGCCCGGTGCAGGCGGGGGTGACGCAGCTGCTCGTGCTGATCGGCCTGCTCGCCGCGGAGGCGGTGGCGGTCCTGCTCGCCGTGCAGCTCGTCGCCGCCCGCAGGCTGCACGCCGACTGGTCATCTCCGGCGTGACCGGGCGGCCGCACCTCGAGTGCCGCGTCCGGTCTCGCGAGTGCCCCGCCCAGGCTCGCGAGTGCCGCGTTGAGGATGGCGCGTGTCGGGGTCGCGCGGGACCGCGCCCCCGGCCGTGCCCTCGGTGCTGCTCCCTCTGCGCGGCCGGGCCGCCGGAGCCGTGGAGCCGCCCTTCGCCGGGTGCTTCTGGCTCGACGGTCGCGTGTGGACCCTGCGCGTGGACGGTGGTCCGCCGCCCCGGATCGCGCCCGGGGAGAGCGCCGACGCCGACGTCACCGTACGCACCGACCCGTGGACGCTCACCGCGCTGATCGAGGATCCGGCCGCACTCGACGGCGCCCTCGCGGACGGCCGGGCCGACGTCACGGGCGATGCCGACGCGCTGCGCCGCCTGCTCGCCACCGCGGCGCGTGCCGGTTGCCGCGGCGCGACGCGGCACACAGGGTGACCGAACTGCCTTCCTCGTTCCGTGTCGTGTTGCTCGGCGGGGCGCGGCAGACGGGGAAGACCACGCTGGTGCGAGACCTGCTCGACCTGCCAGGGCATGCCTGGTTCGGTTTCGATGACGAGGCCGTGCTGGCTCGGGCAGCGGACGATCCTGTCGGGTTCGCCGAGGCTCTGCCCCGGCCCGCGGCGATCGACGAGTTCCAGCCGGCACCGGGACTCGCCCGCCGGGTCACCAGCCGCGTTCGCGCCACTCCGGCAGCTTCGGGCGCTCGGCGCCGAGGGTCGAGTCGTCGCCGTGGCCGGGATAGAACCAGGTGTCGTCCGGCAGCCGGTCGAACACCCGCTGTTCGACGTCGTCCAGCAGTGACCGGAACGCCTCGGGCGAGGTGGTCTTGCCGATGCCGCCGGGGAACAGCGAGTCGCCCGTGAACAGGTGCGGGTGGCCCTCCGGGTCCCGGTACAGCAGCGCGATCGAGCCCGGGGTGTGCCCGCGCAGGTGGATGACCTCCAGCGTGCACTCGCCCACGCGCACCGTGTCGCCGTGCTCGAGCAGGAAGTCCGGCGGCACCGGCAGCGGCTCGGCGTCGTCGGGGTGTGCGGCCGTGTTCGCGCCGTACGCCCCGGCCACCGCGCCCAGCGCCTGCCAGTGGTCCGGGTGCTGGTGCGTCGTGACGATCGTGCGCAGCGCGGGCCGGTCGTCGCCGTGCCCGATCAGGTCGGAGATCCGCTCCGGGTCCGCCGCGGCGTCGATCAGCAGGGCCTCGTTGCTGCCCCGGCAGGTCAGCAGGTAGGCGTTGTTGTCCATCGGGCCGACCGACAGCTTGGTGATCGTCAGCGCGCCGAGCGTGCGCCGCGCGGCGTCCCCGCCCGGCTTGACATGACCGGTGTACTCCTCAACGACGTTCACCCGCCACACCGTAGCCGGTCGGCTGTCCGCCACTCCACCCCGGCGCGGCCGCACGGTGACCCTGCTCGTGCTCGCCGGCTACCTCGTCGGGCCTGCCCTGGGCGCGGCGACGTAGCCGTGCCGGCCGCGCGGACGGGTGACGTGGCTCGCCGGCGCGAGCTTCGGCATCGGCCTGGCGCACCAGCAGCTCGGCTACCCGCTGGGGAGGGTGCTGCCCGAGCTCGGTGTCCCGGACGGGTGGCTCCGGTTGAGCGTGGTCGGCGGCGCGATCGTCGTCGCGGGTGGCTCCTGACGGTGCTGGTGGAGCGACCGGCGTACCGTGTACTGGCGAGGCCGCGTGCCGACGGCGGGCGGCCCGGCGCATCCGTCGACAGGCTGCCCGGCCCTCCGTCGTCCGTTTTTGTCGGGGGCGCGACCTAGCATGGGTGCGGGCCGGTGTCACCGGCATTCCACAGACCAGTTGTGAAGGGACCTTCGGGTGGCTGATCGCCTTGTAGTTCGTGGCGCCCGCGAGCACAACCTGCGCGGTGTCGACCTCGACCTTCCGCGGGACAGCATGATCGTGTTCACCGGGCTGTCCGGCTCCGGCAAGTCCAGCCTGGCCTTCGACACGATCTTCGCGGAGGGCCAGCGGCGCTACGTGGAGTCGCTGTCGGCCTACGCCCGGCAGTTCCTGGGGCAGATGGACAAGCCCGACGTCGACTTCATCGAGGGCCTCTCGCCCGCGGTGTCGATCGACCAGAAGTCGACCTCGCGCAACCCGCGCTCCACGGTCGGCACCATCACCGAGGTCTACGACTACCTCCGCCTGCTGTACGCGCGGGCGGGCAAGCCGCACTGCCCGCAGTGCGGCGAGGCGATCAGCAAGCAGACGCCGCAGCAGATCGTCGACCAGGTCCTCGACATGGAGCAGGGCACCCGCTTCCAGGTGCTCGCCCCGGTCGTGCGCGGGCGCAAGGGCGAGTACGTCGACCTGTTCGCCAACCTCCAGCAGCAGGGCTACGCCCGGGCCAGGGTCGACGGCGAGGTGCACTCGCTGGCCAGCCCGCCGAAGCTGAAGAAGCAGGAGAAGCACGACATCGGGGTGGTCATCGACCGGCTCACGGTCAAGCCCACGGCCAAGCAGCGGCTGACCGACTCCGTCGAGACCGCGCTCCGGCTCGCCGACGGCCTGGTGGAGCTGGAGTTCGTCGACCTGCCCGAGGGCGACCCGCACCGGCTGCGCGGCTTCTCGGAGAACCTGGCGTGCCCCAACGGGCACCCGCTCGCCATCGAGGACCTCGAGCCGCGGTCGTTCTCGTTCAACTCGCCGTACGGCGCCTGCCCCGAGTGCACCGGTATCGGCGTGCGCAAGGAGGTCGACCCGGAGCTGGTCGTGCCCGACGACGAGCTCTCGCTGGGCGAGGGCGCCATCGCGCCGTGGGGCGGCGGGCAGAGCGCCGAGTACTTCCAGCGGCTCCTGCAGTCGCTCGCCGAGACCATCGGCTTCCGCATGGACGTGCCCTGGCGCAGGCTGCCCGCGAAGGCGCAGAAGGCGGTGCTGCACGGCGTCGACGAGCAGATCCACGTCCGCTACCGCAACCGCTACGGCAGGCAGCGCTCGTACTACGCCAACTTCGAGGGCGTGATCCCGTTCCTGGAGCGGCGGCACGAGCAGACCGACTCCGACTACGCGCGGGAGCGGTACGAGGGCTACATGCGTGAGGTGCCGTGCCCGGCGTGTCAGGGCAGCAGGCTCAAGCCGGAGATCCTCGCCGTCACGCTCGAACACGCCACGCTCGGTCCCCGGTCGATCGCCGAGGTCTGCGCGTACTCGGTCGCCGAGGCGTCGGAGTTCCTCGACGGCCTCGTGCTGGACAAGCGGCAGGCGATGATCGCCGGTGCCGTGTTGAAGGAGATCCAGGCCCGGCTGCACTTCCTGCTCGACGTCGGTCTCGACTACCTCTCGCTCGACCGGGCGGCGGGCACCCTCTCGGGCGGCGAGGCGCAGCGCATCCGGCTGGCGACACAGATCGGCTCCGGCCTGGTCGGCGTGCTGTACGTGCTCGACGAGCCGTCCATCGGGCTGCACCAGCGCGACAACCACCGGCTCATCGAGACGCTCTCCCGGCTGCGCGACCTCGGCAACACGCTCATCGTCGTCGAGCACGACGAGGACACCATCCGGGCGAGCGACTGGGTCGTGGACATCGGCCCCGGCGCCGGTGAGCACGGCGGCCGGATCGTCCACAGCGGACCGTACAAGAAGCTGCTGCGCAACAAGGACTCGCTCACCGGCGACTACCTGGCCGACCGCAGGCGCATCGACATCCCGGCCATCCGCCGCCCGGCCGACAGGAAGCGGCAGCTGACGGTCGTGGGCGCGCGGGAGCACAACCTGCGTGGTATCGACGTGTCCTTCCCGCTCGGTGTCCTGATCTCGGTCACCGGTGTCTCGGGCTCGGGCAAGTCGACGCTGGTCAACGACATCCTCGCCACCGTGCTGGCGAACAAGCTGAACAACGCCCGCCAGGTGCCCGGCAGGCACACCCGCGTGCGGGGGCTCGACCACGTCGACAAGCTGGTGCGCGTCGACCAGTCGCCGATCGGCCGCACGCCACGGTCCAACCCGGCCACCTACACCGGGGTGTGGGACCACGTGCGCAAGCTCTTCGCCGCCACCACGGAGGCCAAGGTCCGCGGGTACCAGCCGGGACGGTTCTCGTTCAACGTCAAGGGCGGGCGCTGCGAGGCCTGCGCGGGCGACGGCACCATCAAGATCGAGATGAACTTCCTGCCGGACGTCTACGTGCCGTGCGAGGTCTGCAAGGGCGCCCGGTACAACCGGGAGACGCTGGAGGTCCACTACAAGGGCAAGACGGTCGCCGAGGTCCTCGACATGCCGATCGAGGAGGCCGCCGAGTTCTTCGAGCCGATCAAGGCGATCCACCGGCACCTGCAGACCCTGGTCGACGTGGGTCTCGGTTACGTCCGGCTCGGCCAGCCCGCGCCCACCCTGTCGGGCGGCGAGGCGCAGCGCGTCAAGCTGGCGAGCGAGCTGCAGAAGCGGTCCACCGGCAAGACGGTGTACATCCTGGACGAGCCGACGACGGGCCTGCACTTCGAGGACATCCGCAAGCTGCTGGGTGTCATCAACGGCCTGGTGGACAAGGGCAACACGGTGATCGTCATCGAGCACAACCTCGACGTGATCAAGACGTCCGACTGGATCATCGACATGGGACCGGAGGGTGGCTCCGGTGGCGGCATGGTCGTCGCCGAGGGCACCCCGGAGCAGGTCGCCGACGATCCGGACAGCTACACCGGCCAGTTCCTCAAGCCGATCCTCGGTTGAACCCGCATACTGGCGTCGTGCCGCTGACCAGCTACCGGTTCCGCACCTCGTGGCTGATCGGTGCGCCTGCCCGGGCCGTTTTCGCGACCCTGGTGGACCTCGGGACGTACCCGGACTGGTGGCCCGACGTGCGATCGGTGAGCCGCGTCGACGACGACGCCGCCGAGGTGACGTGCCGGTCCATGCTGCCGATCACGCTGACGCTGTGCCTGCGCCGGATGGAGCAGGACGAACCCGCGGGGCGGCTCGGGGTGGCGCTCACCGGTGACCTCGAGGGCTCACTGTCCGGAGTGGTCCGCGAGCGCGACGGCGGCACCCGGCTGGACATCACCCAGCGGGTGGTGGCCCGCAAGCCGCTGCTGCGGGCGCTGTCCCCGGTGGCGCACCCGGTGTTCCGCGCCAACCACGCGGTGATGATGCGCCGTGGCCTGCGGGGCCTCCGCGCCTACCTGACCACACGGCCCTCGTGAGTGAGAAACGTCGTTAGAGTGCGCCTATCTTAGGGGTTCTTAGGCTCTGACCTGGGCTTATCCGAGTCTACCTCGTCTCGCAGACGCTCCAGCGCCATCAGCACGACGGCCGAGAGCGAGCGGCGGGTACGCGCGGCGTAGTCCCGTGCCCACTGCCAGAGCCACTCGTCTTGCTGGCTCACGTACACCACCTTGTCGCCCATATGTCTTAGCCTGGGTTCCCTATGGATTACCTAGGTAAACCAGGGGTACCCTACGGCCTGTGCTTATCTACGTTCGGTTCCGTAAGGGCCTCGTTGGGGAGACGCGTCGGACGGTGCATCTCATCGAGATCACCCCGGAGACCTTCCAGTCCCCTGAGGCTCTCCCTGCGCTCTGTGGGCAGCTCTTCCGTCCTGGTGAAGCTGAACGTCTCGACTCAATGGGCGGTATGCCCTGTGTCGGCTGCCTAGCGAGAGCTGAGCCCCCTACCGAGAGCGGGAGGAGTCTCCCGTGACTCGCGCCCTGGTCATCAGCGTCCTTACCGGTCTCTTAGTCCTCTTCACTACTTCTGCGTCACAAGCGGAACCAAGACCTCTGCCTACGCCTTGTAACTGGCGTACTGAGTACGAACGGACCATCTATGAGTTAGGTGATGATCCTTCCAATTGGTTCTTGCTAGGCGGAGAGCCTATGCGTGACCCTAAGCGGGGTATCTACTTCGGTATGGTCTTCCATGAAGACGGTTCAGCGGCAGTAAACCCAGCTACGCCTTGCCGACTCGTTGCAGATGTTGTGCGCCATGAATGGATGCACCTACAGCAGTGGCGTATGTATGGACCTGACTTCGGAGCAGTCATGCTAGGTAAGCGACGCTTAGAGCTGGTAGCCGACTGTGGATCAATGCTACTCGGCTCGAAGTACACTCCCTATCTCCAGCAAGAGACCTGTACTCAGCGAGACCTAAGAGATGCTCGACGGCTTATCGACTACTAGTACTTAACCCAACGCAGAGTTAAGAATCCGGTTACGTTCACAGAAGCCTCTGAAGTCTGAGCGTTGGCATCTATCACTACGACGGTCCCAGAGGTAAGCCGGTACTCAGTGCCGAGTCTCATTCGACGTTCGTCAACGGGCTGTAAGTCATCATCATAGGTAATAGTCTTAGCAGAGTTGACTAACCTCAGCAGGTAGTTACCGGCTCCTGAGGGAGTAGCTGCCGGAAAGTCAAACCCAGCGGTGAACACCCACAAGCCAGACCTATTGAGCGTAAAGAGCTTGTGGTCAAGGTCAGGGGTGACGAGAGCGGTAGTATAGATCGAAGTCGCAAACGCGATGTTCGTCAAGTTGAAGTTGTCTACGGCTACCGTTCCATCCGTCTCATAGCGTGCTTCTGTTTCCTCCAGAGGGTCTAGGTCGCTCGCTCTGAGCTTCTCTCCAGCTAGAAACTCTGCCATGTCTTCCTCGCTCGCTCGTATGTTGCTCGGGTCTTCTTCGTGACCATCCCGGTAAGTGTCTTGGCATGTGTTCCCCCTACAGACCTAGTACAGGAGCCTTGTAGACACTGATTGAATCTCCGGCCGTAAGGGCCTGTGAGACCGGATCAACCGTAAATGTCTGTGGACTAGTAGCCCCCGAGATAGCCGTAACGTTGACGACCACACCGCCTACTTCAATCTCAAACGGGAAGTCATCAGTAGCGGTAGTCCACAAAGGGCCTGAGTTAGTGGCCACAGACAGACTCGTAGCCCCCGCAGATACTCCCGTAACTAGCTCTGAGTCGTCCGTATCGAGGTGACACAGCTCAGGGTCGGTATCTCCCGTGTCAGCGGCTAGGACAATCACCCTCCAGGGCTCAAAGCGTGAACACGCGAACTCTGTAGTCCACTCCATAGGGCTTATCTGTGTCTGAATACCCTCGACAACCAACGAGATTGTTTCTGAGGGAAGCTCAGGAAAGACCTGCTCTGGGTTGATAATGTCGATACGAGCCGTAGGGCTGATACCTGCTACCTGCGCAGCGAGGCTAGGCGTAGCCCGGAGGTTCAAAGAGACTGACGGGAATCGATAGCCCTCTACCGTTCCCTTGTGAACTACCCACGCCGCATAGTCCCGCAGCAAGTCAACTAAACCGACGTTGACACTGACCTCACCGTCATAGAGACCGATGGTGTTAGTACCCAGAGGGCCATCTCTGTCTTCATAGACCGCTTCTGAACCTTCCCGCTGGTCGGCTGTGGCCTTGTTAATGACACGCTGGTCATCATCAGTAGGCGCGAAGTCAGGAGCTAGCTCGTTGCTCGCAACGTCAATCGTCAGAGCAGCCGAAGAGCTTTCTACAGACTCTCGACTTACGTAAGTCAGCCCAGCGCTCGTACCGTCATATACAATGCCCTGGTCTGTCGCCTCTATCTCTCTCACCAGGTTCAGGAAGGTATCCGGGAACTGTGCTCCCATCTGGGTAATCGAGGTAGCAGGGCCGCTGTACTCCACACCGTCCTCAGCACATAGACGGGACAGCCTCACCACCGCATCCTCATTCAGCAATGCGTCAGTACCAACGTTGTTCAGCTCGGTTACGTTAGCGTCAAAGTCCGCGAGCGTCAGAATCATGATATGACCGAAGCTCAGTTCAGTGTCTCCAACGTCGCAGTACCACCTAGCCATGCTGAGACCAGGGCCGAGGTCTACGTCAGTGATGTTGCCGTTCATGACCTGCTGGCCGTCTACATAGAACTGGTAATCAACGCCAGTGCCGTTCTGGGCAAACCTCACCGCGAAGAAGTGCCAGATACCGTCACGCTCTTCTACAGGAAGAAAATAGGGCTCAACATTCACGGTCGTAGTTGGTGTTATCGCCTTAATGAGTCCGATAAGCCCATCAGTCCGCTCAAAAGTGAAATAGAGAGCGTAATTATTAGGGTCATTCAAGTAGAAGACTACCTGTGCTTGAATCTCGCTACCGTCGTCGTAGTCAATCTTCTGTGCCCAAGCTAGAGCCCAGCCCGCACCAGGTACACCCTGTAACGTCGCTACAAGTCCACCACCGTCAGCCGCTACAGGAGCACGCTTGGTTGGCACATAATCGTCTGTCGCTCCCCACGATATCTTGCCCTGAGGGGGCGGGGGTGACAGGATAAACGTCATATTCGTATTGCCGAAGACAGGTCTACCTACCTTAGCGTCTTTACCTTCTTCCAAAGGCCAGTAGTAGACCGGGGAGAGGTTAGACGTCACAAACCTGTATAGAGCCGACTGCTCGGCACTCTTTAACTGCTGAATTCGACGCAGAGAGCCATTAGCGCCTATGGAAACGACGGGAACGTTACCCTTCAGGTTCCACGTAGGGGTAAACCCTGTGACGTAGCCTTGAAAGAGCGTCTCGTCAAAGACTGCCGTCTGAGTGGCTCTAACCCTCAGCGGCGTATTCCGTCTGACGTTCGGGTAGCTGGGCGACTGTGGCCCTAAGCTGTACTTTGCTCCCGTATTCGTTACCGAGAACGAGCACTCGGCAGGCTGAGAGTCGGAAGCCTCATCCGAACGGCCTAGCTTAATACTAATAGGACCGTCTTCGTAGCGAATGTCAGTCGTAATGTCCGTCCACACCCACGTGGACGAGTCCGCAGTTAAGTCCGCTCCCCAAGCGATTTCCACAAAGAGGGTAGCGTCGGCTAACTCCTGAGGCAGTAAGGGAACGCCCATTATGCACCCCTGATCTGAATCTGACCGGAGCGGATAAGTTGCATAATCAGCGTGGCAACGGCCGTATCAGTGTTACCCCGGAAAGTCATCGAGACACCAGAGGAACTATCAACACGACCAGCAGGGGTAACCGTCTCTCCTGCCTGGAGCAGCGCTAGCATCTCACTACCAGGTGCACCAGGAACCTTGCCACCCCTGTGGAAGGTAGGGATGTTGGGCACACCGAAGCTATTCCCACCGATGCCAGGCACCCAGCCTGGGATAGTGAAAGAAAGTCGGCCAACGGTGTTGTTCCAAATAGAGGCAACGAAGTTGAACGCAGACCGGAAAGCGTTCTTAATGCCCTCACCGATAGCACGGAAGAAGCCACCGATACGACCAGGTAATGACCGGAACCAATCGACCACACCGGCCGCCTTATTGCGTACCCAGTTCCAGGCGTCAGAGAATCGCTGACCTATCCAGCGCGCAACGTTGCCAACGAGGTTACGCACCCACGCCAGACGGTCACCTATCCAGTTAACGACTGTGGTGAAGACCTTCTTCACCTTATCCCAATGAACGATCATTAGGACAATAGCAGCGATAAGGGCGGCTATACCTACAACTACCCACGTAATAGGGTTAGCCAGTAGGGCAGTCGTAAATGCCCACACGGCTGGAATCGCCGTAGTAAAGAGCGACTTACCGAACGCTGCGATCACAGGAATCAAGAAGTTGGCGAAACCTGAAGCTAGGTCACCTACGCCCATACCAAGCGTTAAGAGACGCTCTCCGAGCGAGAGTGAGTCGTCTGTGAGTCCCGTAAAGGTGTCCTGTAGACCGGTAATCGTGTCACGGAAGCCCATTGCCTTGGTGTCAGCGTTGTCAGCCGAGTCAATGAACCTGTCCGTTGAGCTTCCCGCTCTTTTAACGCTGTCCGACGCTTTACCAACGTCTTTACCCATAGAGTCCGCAGACTCACCGACCTTGTTAAAGGCTTTTTCAAGGTTCGCAGTGTCACCAGCGAACGTGAGCGTAACCGTAGGTCCAGCCATTAGCTGTCAACCTCCACTCCGGCCTGTCTGGCAACGTCGATAAGAGCTTGCTCAAAGGTGTCGTAGACACGCTGACTCTGTTCGTCGTATGCCTTCCAGATGTAGCGGCCTGACTTGAAGAACGGTCGCTTAACCGAGCGGTTCCTACCTACCCGGCCACCGAAGTCAAGCCAGGCGTAGTAGGGGAAGCGCTTGCCACCTCCCGCTACACGAGCCGCCGTCCTAGTAGACCGGGCTTTCAGTGACGACACTGCGTGCCCACCCTTACCCGGCCCTCTCGGTACACGAGGCTTGGCCGTCTGAACGATTAGCTCAGCGGCCTTGTTACCAGCAAGGCGCACACCTTTAGGGAGATCACCATCAATCTTCTTGAGATTGCGGGTGAACTCCCTTAAGCCATCAATCTTGATAGGCTCTGGTGTGGTCATTAGTACCTTCTCGCGGGTGCTTTCGCCTTAGCCTCTGCTTTGAGTCGCTCTAGTTCCTGCCGCTGGGCTCTTCTACCGTGGTAGACGTTCCAGTAGACGAATTCCTCGTGAGTGAGGTGCTCTCGCAACTGACGGACCGTCATCTTCAACCGGTCTGCTAGGTAGAACTCAAACTCAAGCTCTCCGTCAAACTCAAAGTCTAGGTAGGCTCTTTTGGGTTAATCTCCAGTCCAGACAGAGCCGCAATGGCCCTAGAGACTCTTTCAATCTCACCGGCGTTAGATGCCGCCTGCCAACGTTTAACGTCGTCTACGTCCATCTCAGGGTCAACCATGGCCTGCACTAAGATTTTGCGTTCCATGACCTCTTTGGGCATCTCTTTATTATGGATCTGAAGAACCTCAGCCCGAGATAAGGCACGAAACCTAACAGTGCCGACGCCTGGAATCTCTAACTCGTCCTCTTCCAGACGATTTGTGAAGAGTAGTTCCTTGTCCACCATGACTACACCTGGTCAATCGTAGTTACGTCGTCAGTGAGTTGAAGCTCAGCCGTCCACGTAATCATGTCGGCTACCGGAGAGGTCTCCTGGTAGCTCGTAACGAGTACGTTCACGGTGTCTTCAGGCAAGCCAGTACCGGTACCTTCCGGTCGCCATACAAAAGCCACGACCGTACCGATAAGCGGCTGGATAGTCGCACGAGGACCTGTAGCGCCATCCTCGTAGATACCCGAGATGGTAGCCGTACCGTTTTTCAGCCCACCCTGGAACGTGTGGGCATTCTTCCCGTACGTCGTGGTGTCGTGGGAATCAGCACTGTTGGTGTACTCGGTGTTGTTTACAAAGGTAGAGAGGTCTACCGAGTCTAACGAGCAGTAAGACCCTTTACCGTGCACAAAGGCCATGGTTTAGCTCCCTGAGCCAGTTACGTCGATTTGAAAGATTGCTGCGAGGTACTCAACGCCTGCGATGGTGACTACCTCGAATGACGCTGAACTGACGGTTGCTACGTCGTAAGCGGTAGCCGTGTGGTTGTCGATAGCCGCCTTCACACTTGAAGCCCCTGAGCCGTTCGCATACTGCGAGAGCTCGTCACGAGACGTACGCGCATCAACCTTGCCCACAACGAGGGTTACGGGGAACGTGGCTGTATCAGACCCGCGCTGGTAAGTAGCGTCGAAGTTGTAAGGCTCCGGGAAGCCCACAGACGCAGCGGGAGGGGTAACCCTCTCTGCCCAATAGGGAAACACCCTGAGACCAGAAATAGTCTCTAAGGCAGCCCCTAAGTCGTCCATGACGTTTCCGATATCCATTACGCAGCTCCCCAGATGCGCCGGTACGGAGTCACGGCTACGGCTACGTCAGGGTCTACGCGTGCTAGGAGACGCATCTCTGACCCCTGGTCTGGAGACCCAGCGATACCAAAGGGAGAGTCTCGCCTGATTAGGAAGCGAGACGCTTGTAAGAGCGTGGCCTCTACGATCGCTGTAGGTACAGAGGTCCATCCAAACGTAGCCGTAACCCGGATACCATCCTCTAATGCTGTCGGCTGTGTAGTGGAGTCAGAGTTAACGACAATCTCAGTCCACGGACGGCTCTCACTCGAAGCATTAGCGGGCTTCAATCGGTAGTCGGTAATCTCGCTTGCATAGGTCTCGTCAGCGTCGCTGTCGTAGTGAACTAGGAGACCCGTACTGGTCATCACGTCGTCTATCTCGATGACCCAGCGAGCACGCCTTTTATCCCACCGAGCGGTATAGAAACGTTCCTGTACGGCACCCGTGTTACCGAACTGTCTGTTCGTCGCCTGGTCGATAGCACGGGAAGCGGCAGTAATGGCATAACCGACCTCAGCGTCATCAGCCGTGTCCGTGATACGAACAAAGTTCTTCAGTTGAGTAGCGGTTACGTAGTCAGGAGCCCACGCCATCACTGCCACCTCCCTTCATGTGCATTAGCAAATACGCTGGCCAAAACTAAACGGCGTCGTTTACCAGCAGCGAGTACGCGTTAACGTTCTGCACTGCGCCATCGGCACGAGCCCAGACGGTGTACTCCACCTGACCCTCATTAGCACGGCTGTAAGGGTTGACGATAAGAGTCACGTCCCGAACGCGACGGATGATGTAACCCTCACGAACGTGCCCAAAGACACCCCAGGTGTTACTAGAAGCGTCGGTGTAGTCCGCGAAAGCCTGGTCAATAACGACACGGTGACCCAGAAGCACACCACCAGGAGCGTCCTGTAAGCCTGCGTCAGCCTGAGACTGCCACAAGGGACGGCCGGTAGTGTCTTCCATCTTCCGAATAAGGGACAGGGTGGTGTCATTGAAGACCCACACCGCACCAGAACGGTAATCGGGGTCAACGGTGTGGAGAGCATCAATTAACTCGTCTTTGGTAGGCGCTGCGCCAGCGAACGTCTGACTAGCCCCCGTGCTCTGAATGATGCCCTCAGGCTCACCAGTGCCCGTACCGGTAACCCAATCGACAGCCTGAGCCCGTGCGATGCGCTCACCGAGCTTGCGGGAGATAAGCCCCTGAATATCAAAGGCGGAGTCCTGGAGAAGCTCCACAGAGACCCGTAACGGGAGGTTACCCGCGCCGGGAGCCACGTACTTGTGAGCCCCAAGAGTAACCTCACCAAACACGAGGTCAGCTCCACCAGAGGCCGGAGCCGTGTTCTCAGTGGCAATAACGCCAGAGTTAGCCGTGTCATCGAGGGTCGGCCAACGGAGAGTCTCACCGCTAGAAGTGGTAATCGTCTCTACTTCAGGAGCAAGGCCACCGAAAGCCAAGAGACGCTCCGTGATCTTATTACGGAAGGTCTCAGGCACCGTAAAGCCACCAGCCGAGTCAGTACCCACAGACTGAGCACGCAGCTCGGCAAGGTCTTGGTTCTCAACACCCGTACGAAGATAGTGGTTAAAGGCGCGCTCTAAGGTGTCGTCAGACTTGGCCGTACCCACGTGGACACCCACGTCATTACGGATAGGCTCCTGATACGACTTCAAGCGCGCTCGCATGTCCTCAGAGCGCTGGACAGCCGTAAGCTTGCCCTCTAACTCTTCGAAACGAGCAACCTCTTCGTCAGTCAATTCACGCCCATTGGCCTCATCAAGGATAGCCTGGAGCGCTGCTAGAATTTCTTCCACAGTCACTGTGTCCTCATTCGTTTTTGAGCCCAACGGGCACGGATAAGACGGGATCTAAGTTCGCTCTTCGTCTGCGCATAAGGATCAAAACTGCGCAGAGCTACAGCAGCGGACTTATAAGCCGGGTACGTCACCGCTGAAACGTCTAAGAGACGCTCCATAGTGGTGTGCGTCCTGATAAGCGAACCGTCGTTCTGCTCATTCAGGGTGTACTTACCGGGAATAGCAGCAAAGGACGCCCCGTCAACGTCACCCCGCTGCACAAGTTCTTTAAGGTCATTGGCATAGCTCGTGTCTGGTAGGTCAACCTCGAAAGCTAAGCCCTCACGGTCAATCTTCACCCTGAGAGTGCCGCTCGACTGCCTACCGAGCACGAGATTAGGGTCATGATTAATAAGAGCGCGTACGTCCGTGTCCGACCTGTCTAACGCATCAGTGAACGCAGTTGGAGCGATACGCTCTCTAATCCCGTTCTCTACGATTGCCTCTTGAAAGAACACAGCCGCGTGACCATGCAGCGTGTTAGAACGCATCTCGGCTTTATCTAGCTTGGCTGAGAAGGTTAGTACCTCGCCCATTGGTATTCTCCGGCTGACCCAGCTGATTAGGCTGATCTGATTGGACAGGTTGCGCGAAGCCTTGCCTAGGAATGTCCCCACCCTCGACGGGCGGTAGATTCCTCTGAGCACGAGCCTCATTAAGCGTCAGAAGACCTGAATCAATCTGTTCGATCAGTAACCTAACTTCGTCTTCCGGGGACGGCTTTAAGTAGCCGCTGAAATCGAACTCCACTAACCGAGGATTCTCTACGAGCGTAGACAGAGCCTCTTGGAGCCTTAACGTCCACGGCATGAGCACGTGACGTGCCAAGCCTCTATTCTGTTCTGATAGTCCGGTACCCCAGCTTGTAGACTTCTCGGTTAAGCCCAGCAGGTGAGGGGGTACACCCCACCAGCGGCCAATCTCTTCAATCTGGAATGTCCGCGACTGTAAGAACTGTGCATCTTCAGCCGACATAGACCAGGGAGAGAGCTTCAGCTTTCGGTTGATAACCGCAATCTCGCCCGCGTTCTCTGGGCCGGTCATCTTCGCCTGAAGGTCAGCCTTAATGGTCTCGGCTTCGTCCTTGGTGACATCCTCTTCAGGCGTAACGATGATGTTGTAAGCACCACCGTTCCTGAACATACGAGCGGCAGAGCGATCACCAGCGAGAGCCGTCCCCAGAGAGTTACGAGCGAATCTGATAGGGGACATACCTCTGAGCCTGTCTAACGACGGCCCCATTACCTGAGTCATACCTCTAGCGTCTTTAACGAGCGGCTCTCTACCATCAAGGTGAATCTTGTAAAGCTTTCCCCCAGGAGCCCTATCGTTCCATTCCACCGTGACGTAAGAAGGATGCACAGGGAGAAGCCCGATTAGCTGCCCAGCCCCACCATATCGGTGGAGTAAGAACGCGTCTCCGTGTAAGAGAAGGTGTAAGACCACAGTCTCTTTCCAAGAGAAGGGAGTCTGTAGCCCTACCTCGCTCGCTGCACCTGCTGGGTTATCAAGGAACGATCTAACTGTCTGTCTACGGCCCTCAGCAACTGTGAGAGTCTGTAAGGGTAGTGAGGCGATGGTTCCGGCAATGAGGTTAACCGAGCGATAGACAGCACTAAGGTTGAGTGCCGTCATTTCGGATACCGGCTCACCTGAATAGTTTAGGGAACCGTACCCGAAAAGTTCGGCCACGACGGGATCGCCCACGCTGACCACGTGGGCTGATCGTTTCATGGATCGCCGGAAGGGCCACCACCCCATACAGCCCAGAATACGGCGTGTCAAGCCCCCTGTCTCGCCATCTTTTATCGAATTTTATACGACGGCTAGTTTCGGCTTAGGTGGTGGCAGAATCTTTGCTAAGTGAACGGCACCAGCAGCGGCATAAACGGCGTCAATGTCTCCGTCTCCCTGTCTGCTAAATCTCCAAGCGTCACCTTGTCTCTGCTTCTGTGCGTTCTCTACGTGCTTATTGAGCAACGGGTCATCAGAGTGCGCAACGAGATGTCCGGTAACTAGTTCGGAGAAGCTCATACACACGGTGGTGACTTCCGCTCTGATCTCTTCCACCTTGGTACCGCGCGGCGGCCATGCGGTCTTGTAGCCGTACCGTCTCTGTGGGTCCGCTAGGTCAGCAGCTACCACAGCAGCGGGACCGCTAGGGAACCATCCGAAGAGAGCAGGCTTTACCGCAGCGACCCACGTCGGCAGCTCTTTACGGAGATCGTTAGTGCACCCAGGGCCGGACCAGTGGTGGATAACCTCCACACGTACCGTGCCGTCCTCTTGCACAGCAGCCGCTACAAGAGTGGCATGTCTCGCGTTCATAGAGACGTCCACACAGAGCGCTACCCGGTCCCGTAGCTGGTCCATAGTTCCCGCTGAGACGCACGCAGACCAGCCGTCAGGGTCTACCGCTGGGTCAAGGTGGTTAACCCGCTGACAGAGCACCTCAGTACGGAACGTTGCTAACTCTTGGCCTCCCGCTAGCCTCGCTCGCTGAGCGTCACCAAGGATGCTGTCTAGCTCGATGCGCCTACCAAGGTTCGGGTTAGCCGCTGCGATAGCGTTAACGTCCGTAGGGTCTGCGCCATCAGGAGCGCTCCACTCGAAGATACCTAACCGTGGGTCTCCCTTACCGTCCTTCAGGTAGGAGAGCGCAGAGTCTCTGAGAGAGTCGAGCACGATCGAAGAGTCGTCACCTTGGTTGGTGATAGCTACCGCCTGCGCATCAGGCACAGCGTTCATAGCGTTAGTGGCAGCGCCCCAGGCATCCCACGAATCATGCTCTCGTAGCTCATCGAGAATGAGACGGTTAATCGTCAGTGACCGACCACCGCGACGGTTAGACGCAGCGATGCGGTACTTACAGCCATCCTTAGTCGTCAGGCACTCGTTACCGATTGCCCTTGTGACACCGCTCGTGCCGTTACGACTCGGCGGGGGAATCTCACTAGCTAGGTACGGATTTGCTTCCGCAATCTCGATAGCCTTCAACCAAGACTCTTTGGCGTACATCAGATTGGTAGACGTACCAAGGATCATCTTCTGTCGCTCTACAAAGAGCCAATAGAGACTGAGCACTACACAGAGGTGTGTCTTACCGTTCTGTCTAGCGACGATAATTAAGACCTTGCGGAATCGAGGCCGGCCGTCTTCGAGTAACTCCCCAGCGTGGATAACTGCCCACTCTTCCCAGGGGTCCAGCGGTAATCTCAGTACCTCGTTAGCGAAGTCGATAACATCAAAGCCGTAGCTGGTCTCAGGAGTCAGCGCACGGAGAGGAGGTGTCCACAGCCTAGGTTCCGTGTGACCTAGCGGCCCGTCTTGCTCGTAACTCATCGAGCTTGGAATTACCGACATTCTGGTCTTGCTCCTTGCTCTTGGCAGCAATAGCCGCCCGGCTCTTAGGCGTCATGCCCAGCTCTACGAGCACCTCTAGAAGTTTTGAGCTGGTCAGTCGACCGTTTCCTAGCTTCATATCCATTTCGACGGCCAATCTCCGGGCCATTGCTACCGCTGCCCGGTCTTTATCGGTGAATTCCATCGCTTGAAGGGCCTTTTCTAGCTCTGCCGTAACTTGCGGTGAGTGCTCCATAAGAACTCCATAGGTGGACGTATAAAAAATTTTCAGGGGACGGCGGGTGTATGGGAGAGGTCAGACTGTGAAGTTTTGAACTCCCGGCCCAGCCTCTCACTGTCTTCGGCTCACCAATCGGTCATCTTCTTTGGTTCAGGATTGCTCTTCGTTGGATCACCAATCTTCAGGTTGCACTCACGACACGAGGCGACCATGTACTGAGGGTTGTCCCCTGTCACTCTTCTACCTTTGGTGTGGTGAACCTGAGTAGCTTCCCCTGTGCACACCCCCGGTATCTTAAGGTTGCACTGCCCATAGTGAGGGGGGCCTTTATTGTTAGCTAAGATCATGGCCCTAATCCCCCGGTACTTCCCGTAAGACCCAGCCTTATGCCAGTTGTCAGTCACGTCTATGCCTAGTGGGATAAGGGACGTACCTACTATCAATCTCGTATCGAGTAGCTGTCGAGTAGTTACAGCGTCCACAGATCAGGAAGTCTCCTATATCTACTTTCCACCTCATAGGTTTCACTGTTCCTACCTTCATTAGCAAGTGCCCTGCCGTACAGCGGTCTTGCTCCATGACTCGTTCCTCTCGCCTCTCCTGGCTCCGGCCGTCCGTGCTCGGGGTGGTTCCGGAACCGCTTCGCAGTTGATCTTTCCTATGTAGTGGTGGTTCCCGGTTCCCTCCTAAGGGAGGGGAACCGGGGAACCACCTCACTACCGGTTCCGGGAACCACTGGGAACCACTGGGAACCACCTAAAAGCCCAGGTCGCTACAGCGGGAACGGGGGATCGACCCCACCAGCAGAAGGGGTGGTTCCCGGCCCTGAGTGGCCCGCTGAGCGGCTGTAGGGGCCACCCCCGTCCCTTCCATGCCCCTTGAGTATGCCAGCCTTCACGAGGGTATCTATCTCACTATTAATGGCAGCTTTTCGACCCTGAACGCGCTGATTAATCTGATTCTTACTCAGTCTTACGATGTCATCATCGAACGCATCGAGAATCTTTTCTCGTAGGTCAGTACGGCGGCTTCTCTCGTTAAGAGAGTCCCTAGTCTGTCCCGTCGCCTTCAATTCAAGTGTTTCTGGGTTCCATTGAATCTCACACGCTTCTTGGTTGATACCACGTCGACCACTAGCAGCTAGGAACGCCGGGCCACCATTCCTACGGGTATAGATCCAGCCCACGTCTTGCCAGTCGTTTAGTCTCGTAGCACCTCTTGTGCGTTCTTCTCCCTCTTCATGGTCAGCACGTCCCATATGCGCAGTCATGAAGAGGTTGGCAACCTGGGCTTGATTCTTAACGTAGTCGATTGCGTCTAGGAACTGGCCTACACCTGAGTTGTCATTCTCGTCTATGCCACACTGAGAAAGAGCTTTGGTGTAGGTATCCAGCATGAGGGTATGGACACCACCAGGTACCCCTTTAAGCTGCTCGATGAGCCATTCCTGTGCTCTATCGTCAGTGAGCGGGAGACGAACACCTCGCAAGTTGACTGGAGCAACCATGCCGTCTGTGTTCTCAATACCCAGCTTTGCTAAGTCTCGCTGTACGTCCCGCTCTTCCATCTCGTAGTTCAGATATACAATACGGCCAACCGGCTGTGTGACATTGAACTTTCCGAGAAACGGCACCCCGTCACAGAGGCTTTTAATGAGGTTAAAGAGCATGGTTGACTTGCCGACTTTGAACTTCGCTGTAATGACTGTGTTGTGCCCGTCTCCATGTAAGCCTTCAATTAGATATTGAACGGGAGGTAGAGGCTTGGCCAGGAACGTACCGAGAGTGCCACCTAAAGGCTCGGGAGGTCTGAAGGTGATGGTCTTAAGGTAGTCCCTGACCGCCTGTCTAACTTCCTCGTCTCTAACCTTCTGTTGGAGGTTAGATGCGTCAATTCCTCGCAGCTTGGCAAACTCTTGTAGTTCAGGGTCCACCTTTTCGAGGTGGTCCAACTCTCGATTCATTTGCTCCGCTGGAGTTAACTCGTCTTCTGTCATGGAATACACTGCTTTCCCTCCAGTGAGCATTAGCCGAAGAGACAAATCTTTTGGTACTTGCCAGAATTGACGCCACTTTTGATCGTGTCCTTAGCTTCTTTATCGGTTAGACCTAGGTCTAGTGCAATGGTTAGCAGTCGCTCTGTGGCTACGTCTTCGTCTAGTCCAGACCCACTAATAAGCCCTCCCGCAACACGTGCTACCTTATAGAGCCTTACGTTTCTATTTCCGGGTATGGCTTGTTTCAACCACACGAGCCATCGGTAAAACTCACGTGCTAAAAACGATGTTTGTTCGTCGGTAAGCCTCCCTCCCGAGTAGTTGGGATCAGTCGAGACTCTGTAGGTTCCCTTGTGTGTCTTATGCCGATCAAAGACAGTCTGTAACCATCGCCTCTGTCGTTCCCTATCCTCGTCAGTAGGTGACGCGAGACCTTCCCAATCGATAGGCTCTATCGGCTCGTATCCCTTATAGCCGTATTTGCGTCTGTACGTGCCCGGTACGAAAACGAAGCCCCTGCCGACTCCGTACTTGTCTCCAGCTTGATAGTCGATACCCGGCCACAGGTCAGTGATCTTTCTAAGACCACTCGGCGGAACGTACAGATGTTGACCCCCGCCAGGCGTAGAAACGCTTCCTTTAACCGGCGGTAGAACGTTAGCCTCTCGCAGCAGAGCTAAAGATTTATCTCCACCATTTCGAGGGTCTACGTCGATAACATCGAACTTGACTCCCGTCACCGCACAGATAGCGCTTGTAGGGAACCAAGCTCGAAGTACGCTTGTGTCAACCTGCGACTCTTGCCAACCTTTCGGGTACCAGAACTCTGGTTCAGGGTCATAGTTGGGCTCAGCGACGAATACGGGCACTCCGTGCGAGATGTAATCTGTGGCTACGGATAGGTACCTCTCCCTCGTTCTCACGATAACGCCACCACCATGCTTGCCAAGCCAGCCAGGGAACCAGCCAGAACGAAGTAGAGGAAGCACAGGAGAAGGACACGATCAGACTTAGTCATTTCAGACCTCTTAGATTGCTAGACCTGCGTAGATAAAGGTGATTGCTACTGCAATGAGAGGGAACGCAACTAACCGTGCGACAATCCACGACTTAGGACGGCACGTGCGTGAATGTGGCCTCTTAAGACAAGCCCAGAGCCGCCTAGTCATTGCTAGTCTCCGACTCAGGGAGAAGGGCACGCAGACGCTCTATCTGTTCGTCAGAGAGCTTAGGAACACGCGAGAGAGTCTCACGAATGAAGTCGGCTACCCGCTCAGTTTCGTACTCAGCTCGAATAGCGTCTATCTCACTCTGGGACTTACCCTCACGGATAGCGACAGCTAACTGACCCAGTAAGGACCTAGTTCGCTTAGATGCGGGCATGAAAAACCTCTCGATTACTAAGCCAGTGCCTAATGATCGAGAGGTCTACCTAGCGGATGCCCTGGCTGGTGGGCTGGTGTACGGGGACCATCGTACACAGTCGGATGCCGATTGTCTCAGAATGGGTCTGAGCTGCGAAAATGCGGGGAAATGGAGCCTCAGCGAGCGAACCGAATGCGGTCTTCGACGGGTGAGGGAATGCGTCCCCGCCGCTGGGCAGGCTTAACCCTCAGCTCTCCGATAAGAGCAGGAGTGAGCAGATAAGCGGCTACTTGCCTCTTCTGCTGGCTAGTAGCAGCCTCCCAGCGTTCTTCTAGACGCTTACCAGGGGGAAGAAGCCCCGCCACGATAGAAGGTGTCGTCAGCTCTTCTAACCGCTCCTGAGCCTTCACCTCTTGTGCTGTAAGCCTCTTCTCTTCGGCCGTAGCCATACGAGCCGAGACCTCACCGGCTTCGACGTCAGCTTCTAGCTGTCTGATATCCATGCGGATAGTAGCTAGCTGATCCTTAACGGCTTGGACTTCCCTACTCCTATCCTCTCCCTTAACGAGCTTGTCTATGTGAGCACCATCGGACAGGTACGCGATAAGAAGTAAGGTGATCTTCCCGTTCAGCTCGTGATAGTCGATACGAGTGCAGCCACGAGACTTGCAGCGGTACACAGGGTTTCGACCCTTGTTAGCGAGCACAGACAGTCCGTCTCCACAGACGTCACACTTAGCGATACCGGACAGAAGGTGTGTGGCCCTTCCATGCCTGCGCTGGGTCTTCTCCGGGGAACTCGTAGCCTCTGCGTTCTCATCCAAGATGCGCTGAGCCTGATAGAAGACGCTCGGCGTGATGAGAGCAGGCCACACCCCGCTGTAAGTCTTACCCTCGTATGTGCGCTTAGCTATGTATGCCTCGCTCCGTAGCCATGAGTAGAGCACAGGGCGGCTCAGACGGTTACCGCTACGAGACCTAATACCCCGCTCGTAGAAGTCCCTCTCGATGGCTCTGAGACTTTCGCCCGCTGTGAAGCGCTTGAAGACCTCTTGCACTACCTGAGCCTCTGCCGGTACCGGCTTCAGGTTTACCAAGCGAGGCTTACCGTCTACTACTGCATGGACAGCCTCGTAGCCGTAGCGCTTGCCGTTGTTCGGTAGCCCACGCTCGGCCGCAAGGCTCTTACCGCTCAGGATGCGGCTAGAGAGCTTGCCACTCTCATACTGTGCGTCCACGCCATCCTCCTGGAGAGTACGGACGTCTCTCGCGTTAGAAGGATCGTAGACCTTGCCGTGAGTAGCTACGGCTATCTGCACCCCTGCCGCTTCGCACAGCTCGATAAGGAGACACCACTCACTGAGCCGACGGCTACCCCTACTGGCCTCATGGACTACCAAGAGATCAGCCTCAAAGGCGCCGCTCTTCAGGTCGGTAACTAGCTGCTTGTAACCTCCCCGCCTCTTACGAGAGAACTTGGACGCACTTACCAGATCACTGTAGGGCTCAGGGTGCCTAAGCCAGCCGTTATCGACGATCATCCGGCCGTTATCGCTCTGCTGACGCTCTAGCGAGACCGTCTGACCAGACGAGTTACGCCAGTAGTCCCTAGCCACGAGTGTCTTACTAGCTGCCTGACCTGGGCTTTCGAGGGTTGCCGTCATGCCATCAGAATAGCACCCCTAAAGAATCTGCACTAGAACAACGTTTCGCACTCACGAGGGCCGGTGCGGCGGTCAGGCGGGGACGGGTTCCCTTGCCGGTTCGGGCTCGGGCGATCCGGCGTGGTCGTCGACCAGCGTCGCCTCGTTGAACGGGTCCCGGCCGGAGAGCACGCGCGCCGCCTGTGCCCGGTTGAACTCCCTGGTCCACGAGCCGATCACCACGGTGGCGATGGCGTTGCCCGCGAAGTTCGTCAGCGCGCGGGCCTCGGACATGAACCGGTCGATGCCGAGGATGAAGCCGACGCCGTCCACCAGCTCCGGCCGGTGCGACTGCAGCCCGCCCGCCAGGGTGGCGAGTCCCGCGCCGGTGACGCCCGCGGCGCCCTTCGACGCGATGATCATGAACAGCAGCAGGGAGATCTGCTCGCCGACGCCGAGCGGGCTGCCCTGCGCGGTGGCGATGAACAGCGTCGCCATCGTCAGGTAGATGGCCGTGCCGTCCAGGTTGAACGAGTACCCGGTCGGCACGGTGATGCCCACGACCGGCCTGCTCACGCCGAGGTGCTCCATCTTCGCGATCAGCCTGGGCAGCGCCGACTCCGACGACGACGTGGAGACGATCAGCAGGAACTCCCGCGCGAGGTAGCGCAGCAGGCTGAACACGTTGATCCGGGCGCCGAACCACAGCACGGTGCCGAGGACGGCGAACACGAACACCAGGCACGTGGCGTAGAACCCGAGCATGATCACCGCGAGGCTGCGCAGCGCGTCCCAGCCGGTCTCGCCGACCACGGCGGCGATCGCGCCGAACGCCGCGACCGGCGCCGCCCACATGATCATCGCGAGGACGCGGAACACGAGCCGCTGGATGTGCTCGACGCCGCGCAGGATCGGCTCGCCCGCGCGGCCCATCTTCTGCACGGCGAACCCGGCGAGCAGGGCCACCAGCAGCGTCTGCAGCACCGAGCCCTCGGTGAACGCCGACACGAGCGTCTCGGGGATGATGCCGAGCAGGAAGTCGACCGTGCCCTCACCGCCCTCGGCGGCCTCCGCCTGCACCTTCGCGACCGACTCCGGATCGAGCTGCATCCCGGAGCCCGGGTGCAGCACGTTGCCCACGACCAGTCCGATCGCCAGGGCGAACGTGGACATCAGCAGGAAGTAGCCGAGCGCGATCAGGCCGACCCTGCCCACCTTCGCGGCCTTGGCCACCTTGCCGATGCCGAGCACGATGGTGCAGAAGATGATCGGGCTGATCATCATCTTGATCAGGCTGACGAACCCGCTGCCGAGCGGCTTGAGCTCCTGCGCGACGCCGGGGACGGCGAACCCGACGATCACGCCGAGGATCACCGCGGCGATCACGGCGAGATACAGGTAGTGCATCCGGTCGCGGCGCCTGCCGGGCTGTGCGGTCTCCGCTGTCGGTGGTGTCGGCACCGTTGCCTCCGTAGGGGTCGATCGAAAGTCACGACGACTATCCGCACCGGCCCGCGTCCCGGTCACGGTTGTGTTCATTTCGTTCGCCGGTCCTGTGGTCTCATGAGGCGTGACCCCACGCTGGAGCCTCGCCCGGCAGCTGCTGCTGTTACAGCTCGTGCTGGTGGTGCTGCTCGTCGGCGCGGGAGCGACGCTGGCGTACCTCGACGCGGCCAGGGCGACCGACGAGAAGGCGCGCGAGGAGGTCGTCTCCGTCGCCGCGACGGTCGCCGACTCGCCCAGCGTGCGTGCCGCGCTGGAGACGGCGGACCCGGCCGCCCGGCTGCAGCCGTTCGCCGAGCGGGTCCGCGCCGACACCGAGGTCGACTTCGTCACGATCATGCGGCCGGACGGCATCCGCTACACCCACCCGACACCGGAGCGGATCGGCCAGCGCTTCCTCGGCAACACCGGGCCCGCGCTGCGCGGCCGCCTGTTCACCGAGACCTACACGGGCACCCTCGGCCCCTCGGTGCGCGCGGTCGCGCCCGTGTTCGGAGCCGACCGCGAGGTGGTGGCGCTCGTGGCCGCGGGGATCACCGTGGACGCGCTCACCGCCGAGCTGGACAAGCGGCTGCGGCCGCTGTTCGCCGTCGCCGCGGGGGTGTTCGCGGTCGGGGCCGGCGGCAGCTACCTCGTCAGCGCCCGGCTGCGCCGCCAGACGCGCGGCGTCGCGCCCGCCGAGCTGAGCGGGATGTTCGAGTACTACCAGGCGATCCTGCACTCGGTCCGGGAAGGGCTCGTGCTCGTCGGGCGGGACGGGCGGGTCGTGCTGTGCAACGACGCCGCCCGGGAGCTGCTGGCCCTGACCGGCGACGTCCGGGACGTCCCGGTGGCGGAGCTCGGCCTGTCCGGGGAGCTGGCCGCGACGTTCACGGCCACCGAGCCGCGCACCGACGAGTTGCACGTGACCGACACCCGCGTGCTGCTCGTCAACACCGCGCCGGTGCGCTCGGAGGGTCGCGCGAGGGGCAACGTCGTGACCCTGCGCGACCACACCGAGCTGCAGAGCCTGACCGGCGAGCTGGACACGGTGCGCGGGTTCGCCGAGTCGCTGCGCTCCCAGGCGCACGAGTCCGCCAACCGCCTGCACGCCGTGGTGTCGCTGCTGGAGCTCGGGAAGGTGGAGCAGGCGGTGCGGTTCGCGACCGCGGAACTGGAGACCGCGCAGCAGCTCACCGACCAGGTGGTCGGCGCGGTGTCGGAGCCGGTGCTGGCCGCGGTGCTGCTGGGCAAATCGGCGGAGGCGGCCGAGCGCGGGGTGGAGCTCGTGCTCACCGACGACACCGCGCTGCGGGACACCGAGGTCCCCTTCGACACCCGCGACCTGGTGACGATCCTCGGCAACCTGGTGGACAACGCGCTCGACGCCGCCGTGGAGGCGGCCGCGGGCCGGCCGCCGACGGTGACCGTCACCGTGCGGATCGACGGCTCCGCGTTGCTGCTGCGCGTCGCCGACAGCGGGCCCGGCGTCGCGCCCGAGCTGGTGCCGGAGATCTTCCGCCGGGGCTGGTCGACCAAGCCCGGCGGCGAAGGCGGACGCGGGCTGGGGCTCGCGCTGGCCGGACAGGCCGTGCGCCGCAACGGCGGCACCGTCGACGTCGCGGGCGGCCCGGACGGCGGCGCCGCCTTCACGGTCCGGCTGCCACTGCCTGCTACCGTCCCGGGCCGAAGGGACGGCTCCGGATGATCGACGTGCTCGTGGTGGAGGACGACCCGGTGGCCGCCGACGCGCACCGGCAGTACGTCGAGCGCGTGCCCGGCTTCACCGTCGCCGGTGTCGTGCACTCGGGCGGCGAGGCCGTGCGGTTCTGCGAGCGGCGCCGCGTCGACCTCGTCCTGCTCGACTTCTACCTGCCCGACACCCACGGTCTCGCCGTCTGCCGGGCGTTGCGGGCCGCCGGGACCGCCGTCGACGTGCTCGCGGTCACCTCGGCGCGGGACCTGGCCGTCGTCCGCGCCGCGGTGTCGGCGGGCGTCGTGCAGTACCTGCTGAAGCCGTTCACGTTCGCGTCGCTGCGGGAGAAGCTGGAGCGCTACGCCGAGTTCCGCGCGCAGGCGACGGGTGCGGGCGAGGTGAGCGGGCAGGCCGACGTGGACCGCATGCTCGCCGCGTTGCGCACCCCCGACCACCACGCGCTGCCGAAGGGCATGAGCGGGCCGACCCTGGACGCGGTGACGGCCGCACTGGGGGACGCACCGGACGGGCTGTCCGCCGCCGCCGTGGCCACCGTCACCGGGGTGTCGAGGGTGACGGCGCGGCGCTACCTGGAGTACCTCGCCGACAACGGGCTGGTGCGGCGCCGCCCGCACTACGGCCAGGTCGGCAGGCCGGAGGTCCGCTACCAGCCCGTGACCTGACACCGTGTCCGCGGATCAGGCACGCGTGCCCGCGCCGTGCGACGCCGACACGCGTGCACCGACGGCGGACACGCGTGCGCAGGTGGCGGACACGGCTCAGCGGGGGCGGCCGGGGACGCCGGGCCGGGTCTGCCAGGGGAGCGGGCCGCCGAGCGGCCGGTACTCCACGCCGAGCGCGTCCAGGCGCGGCAGGTGGTGGTCCCGCAGCCGGGACAGGAACCCGGCGTGGTCCCGCGGCCCCGTGCTCCACGCGACCTCGGCGAACGCCGCCAGCCGGGGAAAGGCCGCGTAGTCGACCCGGCGCACCGAGTCCAGGTGCTCGGTCCACACCTGCGCCTGCACGCCCAGCACGCCGGGACCGGCGGGTGGCTCCCAGCCGTACACGTCGGCGAGCGTGCGCACGTACCCGACCGGGATCGGCTCGTCCGGGTGGTCGGACTGCCGGTGGTCCAGGTACACCCGGTCCTCGGGGCACAGCACCACGTCATGGCCCGCGGCCACGGCCCGCCGCCCGGCCTGTTCGTCCCGCCATGCTCCGATAACGGTGCCCGGCGGCAGCGCCGGGCCGTCGAGCACCTCGTCCCACGCGAACGGCCGCCTGCCCCGGGAACGCACGTGTTCGGCGAGCCGGGCCACGAACCGGCCGTGCTCGGGTGTCGCGCCGGGCACCTCGTCGCCGCCGATGCCGATCACCGGCCCGGGGAAGACGTCGAGCACCTCGTCCAGCACCGCCCGGTAGAAGTCCAGAGTGGACTTACTGGGGTCGAGGACGTCCTCGCACACACCCCAGGACGTCCACACGTCGACCCGCCTGCCGCCGCCGAGCTCCGGATAGGCGGCGATCGCCGCGCGGGAGTGCCCCGGCACGTCGATCTCCGGCACCACGGTGATGCCGCGCGCACCGGCGTAGGCCACGATCTCGCGCAGGTCGTCCGCCCGGTAGCAGCCGCCGTGCGGCCTCCCGTCCCGCTCCGGGCCGTCATGCCTGCCGACCATCGACTCCCGCCGCCACGCGCCCACCTCGGTGAGCCGGGGGAACCGCGGCACGTCGAACCGCCAGCCCTGATCGTCGGTGAGGTGCAGGTGCAGCACGTTGAGCTTGTGCGCCGCGAGCAGGTCGGTGAACCGCAGCACCTCGGCCTTGGTCCGGAAGTGCCGGGCCACGTCCAGCAGGCAGCCGCGCCAGCCGAACCGGGGCCGGTCGGTGACGACTCCACACGGCAGCCGCCACGGTCCACTGTGGATATCGGCGGCCCGGAACGCGTCCGGCCCCTTCAGCTGCCGTAGCGTCTGCCCTGCGTGGTGGGCCCCGGCCGCGTCGGCCGCGGTGATCCACACCCCGTCGGGCGTGATCTCCAGGCGGTAGCCCTCGGCGGGCAGCTCGGGCGAGAAGGAGACCTCCGGTTCGCGGCCCGGGGCGAGCAGGCACTCGCCGGGCCGCGGCTCCACCGAGACGGGGCGGGGGAGGAGGGTGCCGAACCCGGGCACGCGGCTCACCCCTTCACCGCGCCGGCCAGGCCGGACACAAGCCTGCGCTGCACGAGCACGAAGAACACGAGCACCGGGACGGTCATCAGCGTCGAGCTCGCCATGATGGCGCCCCAGTCGTTCTCCTCGGGCTTGAAGAAGACGAGGATGGCCTGCGGCAGCGTCTGGTTCTCCGTCTTGGAGATGATGAACGTCTTCGCGAACAGGAAGTCGTTCCACGCGTGGATGAACGCGAGCACGCTCGTGGCGACCAGGCCGGGCAGGACCAGCGGGAACAGGATCTGCCAGGTGAACCGCAGGCGGCTGGCACCGTCGATCCGCGCCGCCTCCTCCAGCTCCACGGGCACCGCGGCGACGAACCCGCGCAGCATCCAGATCGCGAACGGCAGGCTGAACGCCAGGTGCACCAGCACCAGCGAGCCCAGCTCGTTCAACCCGAACGCGGGCACGACGTCGCCGACCGAGCGCATGAGGAAGAACAGCGGGATCGTGAGCGCCTCGATGGGCACCATCTGCGCCACCAGCAGCATCACCAGCAGCACCGTGCGCCCGCGGAACCGGAACCGGGTCAGTGCCACCGCCGACAGGAACGACATCAGCAGCGAAAGGGCGACCACCGCGGTGGCCACGACGACGCTGTTGAGGAAGTACCGGGCGAATCCGTCCACGGTGAGCACGCGCTCGAAACTGTCCAGTGTGGGCGCCCACGTCCACGGCCGCGGGTCCGTGGACTGGATCTCCCCGGCCGGTTTGAGCGCCGAGAGCACCATCCAGTAGAGCGGGAACGCCACGGCGGCCGCCACGAGGACGGTGACGATCTCGGCGAGCAGCCTGCTCCTGCGACGTGTCATGTCAGCTCCACGCTCCGCCGCTGCGACCGCACGTACAGCGCGGTGACCGACAGCAGGATCAACGTCATCACCACGCCGATGGCGGCGCCCTGGCCGTACTCCTGGCCCGCGAACGCCTGCTGGTAGGCGTACACGTTGAGCACCAGGTTGCGGCCGGCGACGCCCCCGCCGTTGGTCATCACGTAGATCTGGGTGAACACCTTGAAGTCCCAGATGATCGACTGGATGGTCGCGATCAGCAGCAGCGGCCGCAGCATCGGCAGGATCACCGCCGTCGCGATCCGCGGCCAGGAGGCACCGTCCAGCGAGGCGGCCTCCACGACCTCGTCCGGGATGCCCTTGATCCCCGCGTACATCGTGACCATGACGAACGGGAACGAGCACCAGATCACCTCCATGGCCACCAGGCCGAAGGCGCTGTAGGTGCCGAACGTCCAGGAGTGCCCGGCCATGCCGTCGAAGCCGAGACCGGCCAGCACCTCGTTGACGAGGCCGAAGTCGGCGTCGAACAGGAACAGCCAGACGTAGGATCCGGCGACGGCGGGGGTCGCCCACGCGCCGAGCGCGGCCAGGAACAGCAGCATCCTGGGCACCGCCCGGACCCGGCTGGCGAGCACCGCGAGCGCCGTGCCGACGGCGAGGCTGCCCACCACGCACACGGCGGCGAAGCCGAGGGTCTTGGCGAGCACCACCCAGAACTGGGTGCGCCGCAGCAGGTCGGCGTAGTTCTCCAGGCCGAGGAACACCAGCGGCGCGTTCCCGGCGGCCTCCGCCTGCCCGTAGTCGTACAGCGAGATGACGACCAGCTGGTAGATCGGGTAGGCCAGCACCCCGAGCAGGAGCACCGCCGCGGGCGCGAGGTACAGCGCGGCGGACCGGCCGTCCCGCCCGCGGCGCCGGGTGCGGCGCGCGGGCGGGACGGCCGTCCTGGCCGGGGCGGGGGTGAGTTCCCGGGTCGCCATCTATCCGCCGAAGGCCTCGTTCATCTGCCGCTCGGCGTCCGCCAGCGCCTCCCGCGCCCGCGCCTCTCCGGTGGCGATGCGCTGGATGGCGGTGGGCAGCACCCCCTGGGCGTCGATCTGCGACCAGGCCGGGGTGGCGGGCACGAAGCGCGTCCCCGCGGCCATCGACTCGACGAAGGGCTGCAGGAACGGGTCGTTCCTCGCGAGCTCCCGTTGCACGCTCGCCAGCGTGGGCAGGTTGCCCATCGCGGAGTACATCTCGGACTGGTACTTCGGGCTCGCCAGCAGCTGGGCGAACTCGACGCCGAGGCCGCGTCGCTCGCTGGCGCCGAACACGCCGAGCAGGTTGCCGCCCGCGAACGCCGGCGCGATCGAGCCGCGCTCGGTGCCCGGCAGGGGCACGACCGCGTACTTGCCCTTCAGGCCGCCCTCCTCGACCGCCTTGCGGTTGAAGTCGCCGCCGATCGTCATCGCCGCCTTGCCGCCGGCGAAGGCCTGCACGCTCTGGGTTCCGGTGAAGTCGGCGCACTGCTCGGGCGGGCAGATGCCGGGGGAGATGAGGTCGGCGAACGCGGTGACGCCGCGGATGGCCTCCGGGGAGGTCAGCGCCGAGGTCCACTGCCCGTTCTCCGGCCGGGCCAGCTCGCCGCCGGAGGCCCACAGGAACGGCAGCATCGCGTAGACGTACTTGCCGCCCACGGAGATGCCGTACATGTCCGGCTTGGCCTGCCGGACCGCCCTGGCGGTCTCGGCCAGCTCGGCGAGCGTCGCGGGCGGCTCGAGCCCGAGCTCGGCGAAGACGTCGGTGCGGTAGTACAGCGCCCTGATCCCGGTGAACCACGGGATTCCGTAGACCTTGCCGTCCACCGTGGCGGTGTCGAGCACGTCCGGCAGGAGGTCCGCACCGTGCTCCCAGCTCTCGACGTCGCCGGTGAGGTCCGCGAAGGCGCCCGCCTCGACGTAACCGGCGAGGTCGGTGTTGCCGAACTCGGCGACGTCCGGGGCGTTGGCCGGGTCGTTGAACGCGCCCGCGAACTTGTCGGCGCGGCTCTCCACGGCGATCCACTGGACGTCGACGGTGACGCCCTCGTGCGCCGCCTCGAACTCGGCGATCGCCTGGTCGACCACCTTCTCCTTCGGGTCCCGGTTGGCCTCGTCGAACAGCCACACGCGCAGCGTGCCCGTGCGCTCGTCGCCGCCCTCCCCGGTGGAGCCGGACTGCGCGGGGGCGCATCCGGCCGCGACCACGAGCGCGAGGCTCGCCGCGATGGTTCTGAACTTCATGTCAGCCTCCGTTGCAGAATATGCAACTAAGATTTCGTAATAAGCAACGACGATAGGTCGCCGTGGCGGCTACCACAAGGGGTCTAGACCAGTTCGCCACCCGAACCGGGCGCCCCGCCCAACGCCCCCAAGGCCACCTTGGTTGCGTTGGGTGCGACCAAGGTGACCTTGGGGGCGGTCAGACGGCCACGAAGGCGGCCGAGGGGAGTGGAAGGGTGCCCGCTGGCTGGCCGGGCAGGCCGGTCCGCCGGTCGCGGGGCAGCCACGTGACCGTTCCGGAACGCTGGTTGGCCACGTGGAACCAGCCGCCCGTCGCGTCGAGCGCGAAGTGCCGGGGCCACACGCCCCCGGTGGGCACGGAACCCAGCCGGGTCAGCCGCGTGCCGCCCCCGGCGACGGCGAACGTCACGATCGTGTCCTCGCCGCGGTTGGTCGCGTAGCAGAACCGGCCGTCCGCCGACACGAGGATCTCCGCCGGGTACTGCGGCCCGGCCACGTCGTCCGGCACCGTTGGCACGGTCGCGACCGGCGTCAGCCGCCCGCAGGCCGCGTCCCAGCGCGCCACGGTGATCTCCGGGCGCAGCTCGCCGAGTACGTACGCCACCCGGCCGTTCGGGTGGAACGCCAGGTGCCGGGGCCCGGCGCCGGGCGGCAGCCGCAGCCGGTCGCGTTCCGCGAGCCGCCCGCGCCGCGGGTCCAGCCGGTACACGTACACACTGTCCGCGCCCAGGTCGACGGCCAGCACCCAGCGGCCGCTCGGGTCCGGCAGCACCTGGTGCGCGTGTGCCTGCCGATCCTCCCCGGTGTGCCGGACCAGGTCCGTGGCCTCGCCGAGCCCGCCGTCGTCCCGGATCGGGTGCACGACGACGCTGCCGTCGGCGTAGTTCGCGGTGAGCAGGTGCCGCCCGCCAGGGTGCACCGCGAGGTGGGTGGGCGCGCCGCCGAGGGTCGGGCGGCTCCCGAGAACCGTGGGTCTGCGGGGATCGCGCACGTCCAGCGCCGTGACGCTGCCCTCGGGTACCCGCTCGTTGGTCACGTACAGCGTGTTCCGGTGCCGGACGAGCCATGACGCGTCCGGCACCGCCACGGTCCGCTCGGCGGTGAGCTCCGGCCCGCGCGGGGGACGGGTCACCACGGTGAGCCCTGCCTCGGCGTAGCCGCCGAGGTAGCCCACGCGCTCTTTCCGGTGCCCGGCGGCCGCCACGGGCGCGGCCAGCAGGCCGCCGAGCCCGGCCGCGCCCGTGGCGGCGAGGACGGTGCGGCGACTCGGTCCGTACATGATTGACCTCCTTGATGTGGACGACCATGAGCGCGGCCCGCCGTGCGCGGGTCACGCCGCCCGCCCCCGGTGCCGCAGGGATCCGCCGGCGAGCGCGCCGGTCGGCCTCCCGTCGTCGATCGCGGCGACGCCGTTGACGAACACGTAGGGAATGCCGGTGGCCCGGCGTCTCGGCTCGGCGAACGTCGCCGTGTCGGCGACGGTGTCCGGGTCGAACAGGACGAGGTCGGCGGCGTGCCCCGCGCGCACCAGGCCCCGGTCGGTCAGCCCGAGCCTGCGGGCCGCGCGGCCGGTGAGGTGCGCGACGCACTCCGTCAGCGACAGCACCCCCAGCTCGCGGACGTAGCGGCCGAGGTAGCGGGGGAACGTGCCCCACGCCCGCGGGTGCGGCCGGTCGCCGACGAGCAGGCCGTCGCTGCCGCCCGTGTGCGCCGGGTGCCGCATGATGGCGCGCACGTTGTCCTCGTGCCCGACATGCATCAGGCACGAGGTGCCGAGCCGTTCGGCCACCAGCACGTCGAAGTACAGCCGCGCCGGGGTGGTGCCCTCGGCGCGGGCGGACTCGGCGACGCTGCGACCCACCAGGTGCGCGTGGGCGGGATCGCGCACGCCGTTGATCTCGATCGCCGACCAGTCGACCGGCACGCCGTGCGCGCCGTCGGAGCCGGTCTCCTCCAGCTCGATCCTGATCCGCTCCCGGGTGTCTGGATCGGACAGTCGTGCGAGGGTGGCCTCCTGGCCGCCCTCCGCGGCCCAGCTGGGCAGCAGCGCGGACAGGTACGTCGCCCCGGCCAGGTACGGGTAGCTGTCGAGGGAGATGTCGCAGCCGTCCGCGATCGCCTCGTCGAGCAGCGCCAGCAGTTCGGGCGCCCGCCCCGCGTTGACCGGGAAGTTCATGGTCGCGTGGGCCAGGTGCAGCGGGCATCCGGCCCGCCGCGACACCTCGATCATCTCCGCGTAGGCGGCGAGCGCGCCTGCGCCGTAGCCGCGGTGGTGCGTGTCGTGGAACCCGCCGAGCGCCCCGACCACCTCGCACAGCGCGACCAGCTCGGCGGTGTCCGCGTACATGCCCGGGGTGTAGGTGAGACCCGACGACATGCCGAACGCGCCCTCGCGCATCCCCCTGGCCACGAGCTCGCGCATGGTGTCCAGTTCGGGCTCCGTGGCCGGCCGCCCGGCCCAGCCGACGGTCAGCATCCGCACGGTGCCCTGCGGAACCAGGTAGGCGGCGTTGACGGCGATGCCCTCGTCCAGCCGGTCGAGGTACTCGCCGACCGAACGCCAGTTCCAGTCGAAACCGGGCGGATCGCCGTTCCACCCGGCCAGCTGCGCGCGCAGCGCGTCCAGCGTCCGGTCGTCCACCGGGGCGTAGGACAACCCGTCCTGGCCGAGGACCTCGGTGGTGACGCCCTGCGACACCTTCGCCAGGTGGTCCGGTTCGGCGAGCACCCGCAGGTCGGAGTGGGAGTGCATGTCGACGAACCCGGGCGCGAGCACCAGCCCGGTCGCGTCGACCACCCGCCGCCCGGTCAGCGTGCCCGGCCCGCCGACCGCCGCGATGCGGCCCTCCCGCACCCCGACGTCGCCCAGGTACTCCGGCGCGCCGGTGCCGTCGGCGACGCGCGCGCCCCGCAGCACGATGTCCACCTGAAACCTCCCTCGATGCCGGTCGTGCGTGAGAAACGTCGTGCGAACCACGTTTCTCACGCACGAGGGGTGACCAGCCGCTCAGAAGTAGGTCCGCACGAGGTCGACGACGGTCTCGCCGTCCGCGCCGACCACCGGGAGCAGCGGCCACTTGTCGAACACCGTGCACGGATGGGACAGGCCGAGCCCCACCCAGTCGCCGACCTCCAGCGGGGAGCCCGGCGGCAGCGCCACGAACGCGTGCTGGTCGTTGAGTGCGGTGACCGTGTGCCCGGCCAGCGGTACCGCACCGGCCGCTCCCTGCGGCCGGTGCAGCCGCGGCACCGGGAGCCCCTCGTCGAAGGACGCGTCGCGCTTGCCGAGGGTGAGCAGGGCCAGTTCCGCGGAGGGCCGGGAGGTGACCTGCGCCCAGGCGAGCAGCGCGGGCCGGAAGGGGGTGCCCGCCACCCGGGGTCGTTCCCCCAGTGGCGACACGGTCCGGTAGAAGCCGTCGTCGTGGGTCAGGTAGGCGCCGCTGCGCAGGACCGGCAGCACGGCAAGGCCGGCGGGCCAGCCGGAGGTGATGCCCTCGGCCACCCGGTCGAAGAACGCGCTGCCACCCGCCGTGACCAGGATCGGCCGGGCCGGGTCGAGCAGTCCGCGTTCGGCCAGCGCCAGCGTGAGCGCCCGCAACTCGTCCACATAGGACGTCACCCGGGCCAGCGCGGCGTCACCGGCGTCGTGCGCGAGCGCGCCCTCGTAGCCCCCGGTGCCGGCCAGCCGGAGCGCCGGGCTGTCCCGTACGGCCGTGGCCACCGACAGTGCCGTGGCACGGTCGCGCACGCCGGTGCGCCCGCCCTCGGCGCCGAGTTCGAGCACCACGTCGACCGGCCTGCCCGCACCCGCCGCGGTGAGGGCCCGCGTCATCAGCTCGGCCCCCCGCACCGAGTCGACCCAGCAGCAGAACTCGAAGCCGGGATCGCGATCGAGCTCGCCGGCGAGCCAGTGCAGTGCGGCCGGGTCCACGAGTTGATTGGCCAGCACGATCCGGGACACGCCGAACGCGCGGTACACCCGCAGCTGGCCCGCCGTGGCCGCGGTGATGCCCCATGCGCCGTGGTCGAGCTGGCGGGCGAACAGCTGCGGCGCCATCGTGGTCTTGCCGTGCGGCGCGAGCGCCACGCCGTGCCGGGCGCACCAGTCCGCCATCGTGCGCAGGTTGTGCTCCAGCGCGGGCTCGTCCAGCACCACGAACGGGCCGAGAAACCCCGCGGCGCCGTCGAACAGCCGGACGCCGCGGGCGGCGGCCTCCGCGAGCGACAGACCGTGCAGCGCGGCGGGGACGGCCCGGAACCGCCAGTCGAGCCGCTCCTCGTGGATCCTGCGCAGCGCTGCCCGGTCGAGGGTCCCCGCGGTCACCGGTGCGGACACCCGACACTCCGTTGCGCTATGTGCAATGACAGTTGCATGAAACGCATTGGAAAGGTGTAGCATCGCCGGGGTGGCAGGTCAACGCCGTCCGCGCACGCGGCGAACAACGGAGGGGAACCGGTGGCCGAGGTGGTCTGCGTCGGGGAGTCCATGGCGGTCTTCGTGCCCGCGGAACCCGGCCCGGCGCACGAGGTGCGGACCTGGAAGCGCACCACCGGAGGCGCCGAGTCCAATGTGGCCTGCCACCTCGCGGCGCTCGGCGTGCCGAGCGCGTGGGTCAGCGCGGTCGGCTCCGACTCGTTCGGCCGGGCGGTGCTGACCGAGATCGCGGCCGCGGGAGTCGACGTCGCCTCCGTGCGCCAGGACCGGCACCGGCCGACGGGGCTCTACGTCAAGGAAAGCGCGGCCGGGGGCAGCCCGGTGCGCTACTACCGCACCGGATCGGCCGCGTCGGGAATGAGCCCGGACGTGCTCGCCGGGCTCGACCTCACCGGCGTCCGCCTCGTGCACTGCAGCGGTATCACGGCGGCGCTCTCGGACGGTTGCCGCGACCTCGTGCGGGCGCTGCTCGCGGCGCCCCGCGAGGGCAGGCGCGTGTCGTTCGACGTCAACTGGCGGCCCGCGCTGTGGGCGGGCCGGGACCGCTCCGTGCTCGCGGAGCTGGCCGGCCTCGCCGACATCGTGCTGGTCGGCGACGACGAGGCCGAGATCGTGTGGGGCACCGGCGATCCGGCCCGGCTGCGGCGGCTGCTGCCCGGCCCGGACACGCTCGTGGTCAAACACGGCGAGCGCGGGGCGACCCTGCTGGAACGCGGCAGGCCGCCGGTGTTCGAGCCCGCCCTGTGCGTGGACGTCGTCGAGCCCGTCGGCGCGGGCGATGCCTTCGCCGCGGGCTTCCTCGCGGCGACCCTGCGCGGCGCCGCACCCGCCACGCGGCTGCGCGCCGGGCACCTCCAGGCGGCCGCCACCCTGCTGACCCACGATGATGTGGGGGAGCCGCTTCCTCCCGACCTCGTCCGCACGCTCCTCGGCGCGGACCCCCGGGAGTGGACGGCGATCCGGCTGACCGGCGAAGGCGTGGTGCGGACATGAGCCAGAGCCTCGATCGCGCACTGACCCTGCTGACACACCTGGCCAAGGAACCGAAGACGCTCGACCAGCTGGCCGAGGAGATCGGGGTGCACAAGTCGACCGTGCTGCGCCTGCTGCGGACGCTGGAGGAGCACCACTTCGTGCACCGCGAGGGCGTCCGGCACTACCGGCTCGGCACGGCGCTGTTCGACCTGGCCAACCAGTCCCTCGAACAGCGGGACGTGCGGCGCAGCGCGGAACCGGCGCTCGCGGCGCTGAACGAGCGCACCGGGCACACCGTCCACCTGGCGAGCTACGAGGACGGCGAGGTCGTCTACATCGACAAGTTCGAGGGCCACCACTCGGTGCGGATGTACTCGCGGGTGGGCAAGCGGGCGCCCCTGCACTGCACCGCCGTGGGCAAGGTGCTGGTCGCCTCGTTCCCGCCACGGCGCAGGCAGGACGTCGCGGCGGGGCTCGACTACCCGGCGCTGACGGCCAGCACGATCACCTCCGCGCGTGACTACCTCGCCGAACTCGACCTCGTCGCCGAGCGCGGCTTCGCGCTGGACAACGCCGAGCACGAGGACTTCATCCACTGCGTGGCGGCACCGATCCGGGGAGCCCGCGGCGAGGTGCTCGCCGCGGCGTCGCTGTCCGTGCCCCGCGTGCTGCTCGATCTCGACGGGCTGCTCGCCCTGGTCCCGGACCTGCTGGCGGCGGCAGAGGAGGCATCCGCCCGCTGCGGATGGACCGGACACGAGAAGGGAAACCAGTAGATGGCCAAGGTCTCCACCAGCACCGAGGACGCGCCGCAGCCGGTCGCGTTCTACTCGCAGGCCGTGCGCAAGGGCAACATCCTGCAGGTCGCCGGTCAGGTCGGGATCGACCCGGCGACCGGCGCCGTCGTGCAGGGCGGGGTCGCCGAGCAGACGCGGCAGGTGTTCGCGAACGTGGCGGCCGTGCTCGCGGCGTCGGGGGCGAGCCTCGACGACGTCGTGATGATGCGCGCCTACCTCACCGACACCGCGCACTTCGCCGAGTTCAACGAGGTCTACAACGAGCTCGTCCGCGAGCCGTTCCCCGCGCGGACCACGGTCTACGTCGGCCTGCCGCAGGGACTGCTGGTCGAGATCGACGCCCTCGCCGTGCTGGACGGCTGACCGCGGCGGCCTGCGCGGTCAGCGGACCGGGCCGGTGTACTTCTCGCCGGGGCCCTGGCCCGGTTCGTCCGGCACCGCCGAGGCCTCCCGGAACGCCTGCTGCAGGGACTTCAGCCCATCGCGCAGCGGGCCCGCGTGCAGGCCGAGGTACTCGGCGCTGGCGGTGACGAGCCCGGCCAGCGCCGTGATGAGCCTGCGCGCCTCGTCCAGGTCGCGCCGCGGGCTCGTGGCCGGGTCCTCGTCGGCGAGCCCCAGTCGCTCGGCGGCGGCGGAAAGCAGCATGACGGCGGCCCGGCTGATGACCTCGACGCTGGGGATGTCGCCGAGCTCGCGGACGTCGGGGGAATCATCGGGCTGCTGAGGAACGTTATCCACCACGTCTGGTACCCTTCCACGAGCGACCAGCCCCCGAGTGATCGGGGGCCGCAAGTGGAGCCCCGCTCCCACCCGAGTCGCCGCCCGGAACCCCAGGGTTCCCCAGGTGGCCGGGTCCGGTCCCCGCGGATCGTGGATCCGCGGAGCACCTGGTCTCCCCAGGTGCAGATCGGGTTGAGGGCCCCGCGCGCGGGTACGTACGTACTGGCGACGGGGCCCGCGGTATGTGGGCACCAGGTCGAGATACGAGAAACAACGACACTTGGACCAAGGAGGCCCCATCAGCTCCGAGACGCGCATCAACGAGCGCATCCGTGTTCCCGAGGTTCGCCTCGTGGGACCGAACGGTGAGCAGGTCGGCATCGTCCGGATCGAGGACGCGCTGCGGCTCGCCCAGGAGGCCGACCTCGATCTCGTCGAGGTGGCCCCGCAAGCCCGGCCGCCGGTGGCCAAGCTCATGGACTTCGGCAAGTTCAAGTACGAGAGCGCCCAGAAGGCCCGGGAGTCCCGCCGCAACCAGCAGCTGACCGTCATCAAGGAACAGAAGCTGCGTCCCAAGATCGACCCGCATGACTACGAGACGAAGAAGGGGCACGTGTCCCGCTTCCTCGCCGCGGGCAACAAGGTCAAGGTGACGATCATGTTCCGCGGACGCGAGCAGTCGCGGCCGGAGCTGGGTTTCCGGCTGCTGCAACGGCTCGCCGACGACGTGTCGGAGCTGGGTTTCGTCGAGGCGTCGCCGAAGCAGGACGGCCGCAACATGACCATGGTGCTGGCACCGCACAAGAACGCGAAGGCGAAGTCGAAGGCGACGAAGGAGTCCGAGAAAGCCTGAGGCTTCCGGCTCGCACCGCCAGCACAGTCAGCAGCACACCGGGTTCCGGTGTGCTGCCGCATGAAAGAGGGATCAATGCCGAAGAACAAGACCCACAGCGGCACCGCCAAGCGCGTGCGGATCACCGGCAGCGGCAAGCTCCGCAGGCAGAAGGCCGGGCGCAGGCACCTGATGGAGAAGAAGTCCAGCAAGCTCTCCCGCAGGCTGGAGGGCACCACCGACCTCGCCGCTCCCGACGTGCGCCGCGTGAAGCGGCTCCTCGGCCGCTGACCACCACGACCGTGTAAACCCGGGGCACCCGCGCCCCCCGAGACCGACAGGATGGACCCGTGGCACGCGTGAAGCGGGCGGTGAACGCCCAGAAGAAGCGCCGCGCAACCCTCGAACTGGCCAGTGGTTACCGTGGCCAGCGCTCGCGGCTGTACCGCAAGGCCAAGGAGCAGACGCTCCACTCGCTCAACTACGCCTACCGGGACCGCCGTGCCCGCAAGGGTGACTTCCGCCAGCTGTGGATCACCCGGATCAACGCGGCGGCCCGCCAGAACGGCGTCACCTACAACCGGTTCATCCAGGGCCTCAAGGCCGCCGGTGTGGAAGTCGACCGGAAGGTCCTCGCCGACCTGGCGGTGAACGACGCGGCCGCCTTCGCCTCGCTCGCCGAGGTCGCGAAGCAGAACGTGCCGGCCGACGCGAAGAAGCCGGCCTGAGCCGCGACAGCAGCCGACCCGGGGACGTCTTCACCCACCGGACGCCCCGGGTCGTCGCCGCCCGGCGGCTGACCACCCGTTCCGGCAGGGACGACGCCGGCCGCTTCCTCGCCGAAGGCGCCCAGGCGGTGCGCGAGGCACTGCGGTTCGGCCGGGTGCACGAACTGTTCGTCACCGAGGCGGCCGCGCGGCGGCACCCGGATCTCGTCGCCGGGGCTTCCTCGGTGTCGTACATCGACAGGCGCGCCGCCGAGCTTCTCTCCGAGACCGTCACCCCGCAGGGCATCGTCGCCGTCTGTGACACCGTGGACGTCCCGCTGGCGAGTGCGCTCCGGGGAACGCCCCGGCTCGTGGCCGTGCTGGCCGGAGTGTCCGACCCCGGCAACGCGGGCACCGTGCTCCGCGTCGCCGACGCGGCGGGTGCCGACGCGGTCGTCTTCGCGGGCGACACGGTGGATGTGCACAACGGCAAGTGCGTCCGGGCATCCACCGGGAGCCTCTTCCACCTGCCGGTCGCCAGGGAGCGGGACCTCGACGTGGTGCTCGATTCCTGCGCGGCCGCCGGGTTGCGCGTGGTGGCCGCCGACGGCAGTGCCACCCACGCCACCGACGATCTCGAATCCACGCCCGTACTCGCCGAGCCCGCGGCGTGGCTGTTCGGCAACGAGGCGCACGGGCTGCCGTCCGCCGTCGTGGCCAGGGCCGACCACGTGGTGCGCGTGCCCCTCTACGGACGTGCCGAGAGTCTCAACCTCGCCACCGCGGCCGCCGTCTGCCTCTACGCGGCGGCCATGGCCGCCCGTCGCCGGATTGCTGACCGAGGGTGACCAGGGGCCTGCCACCCCGATCCCATAGAATCGGCCCGTCCATCGCTCACGTGTGCTCGCGCCTGCGTGGAGCCTGCCAGAGCCGTCACAGCGGACGCCGAGGAGTTATGTCCGAAGCCACCGACAAGCAAGAGGCCAAGCCGGCCGACCCGCTGGCGCCCGAGACTCTGCAGGCCGCCGTCGAGTCGGCCGAGAAGGAGTTCGCCGCCGCGGCGGACCTCGACCAGCTGGCCGCCGTCAAGCCCGCGCACCTCGGCGACCAGTCGCCGTTGCTGCTCGCCCGCCGCGAGATCGGCTCGCTGCCCAAGGAGCGCAAGGCCGACGCGGGCAAGCGGGTGAACGAGGCGCGCCAGGCCGTGCAGGCGGCGTTCGACGCGCGGCGCGCGGCGCTGCAGGCCGAGCGCGACGAGCGGGTGCTGCGCGAGGAGAGCGTCGACGTCACGCTGCCCTGGGACCGCGTTCCCCGCGGCGCGCGCCACCCGATCACGACCATCGCCGAGCGGGTCTCCGACGTGTTCGTCGGGATGGGGTACGAGGTCGCGGAGGGCCCCGAGCTCGAGGCCGAGTGGTTCAACTTCGACGCGCTGAACTTCGGCAAGGACCACCCGGCACGGCAGATGCAGGACACCTTCTACGTCGCGCCCGAGGACTCGGGTCTCGTGCTGCGCACGCACACGTCGCCGGTGCAGGCACGCGCGCTGCTGCACCGTGAGCTGCCCGTGTACGTCGTGTGCCCCGGCCGCACCTACCGCACCGACGAGCTCGACGCGACCCACACCCCGGTGTTCCACCAGGTCGAGGGCCTCGCCGTCGACAAGGGCATCACCATGGCGCACCTCAAGGGCACGCTCGACGCCTTCGCCCGTGCCATGTTCGGCGAGCGGTCGAAGACCCGGCTGCGCCCGCACTTCTTCCCGTTCACCGAACCGTCGGCCGAGGTGGACGTGTGGTTCCCGGAGAAGAAGGGCGGACCCGGCTGGGTCGAGTGGGGCGGCTGCGGCATGGTCAACCCCAACGTGCTGCGGGCCTGCGGCGTCGATCCCGACGTGTACTCGGGTTTCGCGTTCGGCATGGGCCTGGAACGCACGCTGCAGTTCCGCAACGGAATCCCCGACATGCGCGACATGGTGGAGGGCGACGTGCGGTTCACCCTCCCCTTCGGAACGGAGGCCTGAGTGATCGACAATCGCGCAGCGGGTCACTCGGGCCGACCGGGTGCGGGTGTCCCGCAGGAAACGGAGGCCTGAGTGCGAGTCCCCGTGAGCTGGCTGAAGGAACGGCTCGAGCTCAGCGACGACGTCACGGCACAGGACCTCGCCGACGCCTTCGTCCGGATCGGCATCGAGGTCGACGGGGTGCACCCGCTGGAGGAGATCACCGGTCCGCTGGTGATCGGCCGGGTGGCCGAGATCGAGGAACTGACCGAGTTCAAGAAGCCGATCCGGTACTGCCAGGTGGAGGTCGGCGAGGCGTTCACCGCCGGCGAGGACACCGCCGAGCGCGACGAGGACGAGGACGACGACCTCGACCCCACCCGCCCCCGCACCAACGGGATCATCTGCGGTGCCACCAACTTCGCCGAGGGCGACCTGGTGGTCGTCGCGCTGCCCGGAGCGGTGCTCCCCGGCGGCTTCGAGATCACGGCGCGCAAGACCTACGGTCACGTCAGCGAGGGCATGATCTGCTCCGCGCGGGAGCTGGGCCTCGGTGACGACCACACCGGCATCCTCGTGCTGCCGCCCGGGACCGCCGACCCCGGCGACGACGCGCGCGGGGTGCTCGACCTGGACGACACGGTGCTCGAGCTCGCCCCGACCCCCGATCGCGGCTACGCGCTGTCGATCCGCGGGCTCGCCAGGGAACTGGGCTGCGCCCTCGACGTCCCGTTCGGCGACCCGGCGGCGATCGACGTGCCCGAGGCCGAGGGCGACGCCTGGCCGGTGCGCATCGAGGACACCGAGGGCTGCCGCCGCTTCGTCGTGCGCCGCGTCACCGGCCTGGACGCGGGGGCGCCCACGCCGTGGTGGATGCGGCGGAGGCTGCTGCTGTCCGGCATCCGGTCCCTCTCGCTGGCCGTGGACGTCACCAACTACGTCATGCTGGAGCTGGGCCAGCCGCTGCACGCGTTCGACACCGGTTCGGTGCAGGGCGAGCTCGTGGTCCGCAGGGCGAAGGAGGGGGAGAAGCTCACCACGCTCGACGACGCCGAGCGCGAGCTGGACCCCGACGACGTGGTGATCGCCGACGACACCGGCGTGATCTCGCTGGCCGGGACGATGGGCGGAGCCGGCACCGAGATCCACGCGGACAGCACGGACGTGCTGCTGGAGGCCGCCCACTGGGATCCGCCGTCGATCAGCCGCACCGCGCGCAGGCACCGGCTGTTCTCCGAGGCGGCCAAGCGGTTCGAACGCTACGCGGACCCGCAGGTGTGCGCCGCCGCCGTCGAGCTGGCGGCGCGCCTGCTGCGCCAGTACGGCGACGGCAGCATCCTGCCTGGCCGCACCGACGAGGGCGGCACCGAGCCCCACCCGGCACTCACCATGCCGATCAGCCTGCCCGACCAGGTCGCCGGGGTGCGCTACGAGCGGGGTGTCACCGTGCGCAGGCTGACGCAGATCGGGTGCAAGGTCGCCGTGGGCACCGGTGACGACGGCACCGCACTGGTGACCGCCGTGCCGCCGAGCTGGCGGGGCGACCTGAACCAGCCCGCGGATCTCGTGGAGGAGGTGCTGCGGCTCGAGGGCTACGACAGCATCCCCTCGGTGCTGCCCACCGCCCCCGCGGGGCGGGGGCTGACCGAGACCCAGCGCCGCCGCCGCACGGTCTCCAGGGCGCTCGCCGAGGCGGGCTACGTCGAGGTGATCCCGTTCCCCTTCGTCGCCAAGGCCACGTGGGACGCGTTCGCGCTGCCCGAGGACGACCCGCGCCGGGGCGGGCTCACCGTGCTCAACCCGCTCGAGTCGGACAAGAACGAGCTCGCGACCACGTTGCTGCCCGGCCTGCTGGAGACCCTGCAGCGCAACCTCTCCCGCGGTTTCCGCGACCTGGCGCTCTACCACGTCGGGCAGGTCGTGCTGCCGCCCGGCGAGCCGGTCGCCGTGCCGGACCTCGGTGTGGCCGGGCGGCCTTCCGACGACGAGCTGGCGACCCTCGAGCGGTCGGTGCCCCCGCAGCCACTGCACGTCGCCGTGGTGCTCACCGGCCAGCGGCAGCGTGCGGGCTGGTGGGGCCAGGGCGAGGCCGCCGGCTGGGCGGACGCGGTGCAGGCGGCCCGCACGGTGGCCGCGGCCGCCGGTGTCGAGCTGCGCACGGAGGCGGACGACCTGCTGCCGTGGCATCCCGGCCGGTGTGCCCGGCTGCTGGTGGACGACGTGCCGGTCGGGCACGCGGGCGAACTGCACCCCAAGGTCGTGGAGTCGCTCGGGCTGCCGAGGCGGACCGTCGCGATGGAGCTCGACCTCGACGCCGTGCCGCTGCCGCGGTCCCGGCCCGCGCCCGCCGTGTCGCCGTACCCGCCCGTGCTGCTCGACGTCGCCCTCGTGGTGGACGCCGGGGTGCCCTCGGCCGACCTCGCCGACGCGCTGCGCGAGGGCGCGGGCGAGCTGCTGGAGGACGTCACGGTGTTCGACGCCTACACCGGAGAGCAGGTCGGGGAGGGCAAGCGGTCGCTGGCGTACAAGCTGCGTTTCCGGGCCCCGGACCGCACGCTCACCGTCGAGGAGGCCACCCAGGCCAGGGACTCCGCGGTGGCGGCCGCGGCGCAGCGCTGCGGGGCCGCGTTGCGCGGCTGAGCGACGGCCGGCTCGCGGGCTCATCGGGCCGGGGGCAGACCGAGAAGCGGTTGCCTGCCGGGCTCGAGGGCGTAGCCGGGTTCCCACGGGAACCGGCCCCACAGGTCGTCGTGCACGGCCTGCAGGGCGGGCACGGGTGGGTCGCCGCACCGCCGGTAGCGCGCGTTGGCGCCCAGCAGGTGGCCCGACGAGTCGAGCACGGCCAGCAGCCACAGCCGGTGGGGCCAGCCGCGGACGCTGATCGGCCGGTCCCGTTCCGGTGGCCTGCCCGCGCGCACCAGCGCGCCGAGCGCGTTGAGCACCCCGCCCGCCGTGTACTGGTCGGTGCCGCACACCACGAGTTCCGGGTGGCCCAGCGCGTGCAGGCCGATCGTGTAGCCGAACGGCGGTTCCTCGTCGTCGCCGAAGACGTACTGCACCGCCCAGCCGCAGCGGGCGATGGTCTCGCGGGTCCACCGCTCGTGATCGGACCCGGGCCGGTGGTGGTAGGTGCCGTGGTTCACGGTCGTGCGCTCCGTTCGTCCGGGCCGCCGGGAGCTGTGGGAGCTGTGGGAGCACCGAGGTGCCGGAGTGCTTCCCGGCGGGACAGCGGGGAGAGTCCCGGATGGTCGTCGGTGAACCGGCGCACCCAGCCGGGATCGGTTCTCGCGAAGTCGCGCAGCGCCCAGCCGATCGCCTTGCGCAGGAAGAAGTCGCCGTCGGCCACATTCGCCTCGACGCAGTGGGTGAGCAGTCCGGTGTCGGTCCGCTCCTTGGCCCCGACCTGGCAGAGGACCGAGGTGCGGCGGATCCACCGGTCGCCATCGGTGGCCCAGGTGCGCAGGACCGGTTCCAGCACGCTCGGCTCCGCGCGGTGAATCGGCCCGATGCGGTGGACCGCCACGTCGTCGACGTAGTCCCACCACGCGCCGGTACGGATCAGCTCCTCGTAGAGGGGCACCCGCCGCGCCGTCTGCCAGGGCAGGTACGCGCGGTGCCCGGTGAGGTCGAGGGCCAGGTAGCGCTCCTCCCGGTAGGACGCGCCGTACCAGAGCTGCCGGACCACGTCCTCCCATTCCTCCACATCGGACAGCGGGAACTCGCGGAAGAGGGCCCGCGCGAGGCGGGCCCGCGGTGGCTTGGGTACGCCGCGGAACGGCAGTTCGGACTTCATGTATCGCCGCATGTCCTCGGCTCTCGCCGGATCGGCGAGGTCGGCGAGGCCCACGCGGACGGCGGAGACCAGTGGGTGGCTCACGGACGCTCCCCGGCCCGTGAGCGGCGGTCCGCCCCGGCGGGCGGCGGTGGTTCGTGTCGAGTCATGGCGACCCCCAGAGGCGTGTCGGTGTCCGTGGCCGCGACGCTAGGCCGGGGGCCCGACAATTTCGGAGAGCGATCGTGCGAGTGCTCGCCGTAGCGGTGTGCGGACTGCCCTGAGTGGCTCGTGACGGGCGAGAAGGGTCAGGAACGACCCACTCGTGACATGCGCGCGGGCGGGGTGATCCGACCCTCGATTGATTGAACTTGCGTACGCATGCATAATCATTCGCATGACGGTGAAGGTAGCGGTGGCCGGTGCGACCGGCTACGCGGGCGGCGAACTGCTGCGCCTGCTGCTCGCGCACCCCGGGATCGAGATCGGCGCGCTGACCGCGGCCAGCAGCGCGGGCACGCCGCTGGGACAGCACCAGCCCCACCTCGCGCCGCTCGCGGACCGGGTGGTGGGGGAGACGACGGCCGAGAACCTGGCCGGTCACGACGTCGTGTTTCTCGCGCTGCCGCACGGGCACTCCGGGGAGATCGCCGCCCGGCTGGGCGAGGACACGCTGGTGATCGACCTCGGCGCGGACCACCGGCTCGCCGACGCCGCCGACTGGCAGCGCTGGTACGGCAGCGAGCACGCGGGCACCTGGCCGTACGGCCTGCCGGAGCTGCCCGGCGGGCGCGACCGGCTCCGGAGTGCCCGCCGCATCGCCGTCCCCGGGTGTTTCCCGACCGGCGGCTCGCTCGCGCTGGCGCCCGCGCTCGCCGCGGGCCTGATCCGGCCGGACGTCGCGATCGTGGCGGTCACCGGCACCTCCGGCGCGGGGCGGAGCCTCAAGCCGCACCTGCTCGGTTCCGAGGTCATGGGCTCGGCCAGCGCGTACGGCGTGGGTGGTGCCCACCGGCACACCCCCGAGTTCGCCCAGAACCTCGGTGCCGTCGCCGGGCAGCCGGTGACCGTGTCGTTCACCCCCGTGCTCGCGCCGATGCCGCGCGGCATCCTCACCACCGCCACCGCCCCGCTCGCGACGGACACGGATCCGGATGTCGCCAGGGCCGTCTACGACAAGGCCTACGCCGGCGAGCCGTTCGTGCACCTGCTGCCCGAGGGCTCCTGGCCCGCCACGGCCGCGACCGTCGGCTCCAACAACGTCCTGCTCCAGGTGACCGTCGACGCCGACGCCCGGCGGCTCGTGGTCGTGGCGGCCATCGACAACCTCACCAAGGGCACCGCCGGCGGTGCCGTGCAGTCGATGAACCTCGCCCTCGGCCTGCCCGAGACGGCGGGCCTCCCCGCGGCGGGGGTCGCGCCGTGACGATCACCGAACCGAAGGGCTTCCGCGCGGCGGGCGTCACGGCGGGACTGAAGGCCAGCGGCAGGCCCGACGTCGCGCTCGTCGTCAACGAGGGGCCACTGGACGTCGCCGCCGCCGTGTTCACGGCCAACCGGTGCAAGGCCAACCCGGTGCTGTGGAGCGAGCAGGTGATGGCCGACCGCCGCGCGCGGGCCGTCGTGCTCAACTCCGGCGGCGCCAACTGCTACACCGGGCCGCAGGGCTTCCAGGCGACCCACGCCTCCGCCGAGCTGGTGGCCGGGAAACTGGGCCTCGGCGCCATCGACGTGGTCGTCTGCTCGACCGGCCTGATCGGGGAACAGCTCGACCGCGACAAGCTCGATGCGGGGATCGAGAACGCCGTGGCCGCGCTGTCCGCCGAGGGAGGCGCCGCCGCCGCCGAGGCGATCATGACCACCGACACCCGCAGCAAGCAGACCCTGCGCGCCGGGGACGGCTGGTCCGTCGCCGGCATGGCGAAGGGCGCCGGGATGCTGGCACCCGCGCTGGCCACGATGCTCGTGGTGCTCACCACCGACGCCGCCGTCGACGCGGAGACCGCCGACCGCGCCCTGCGCGAGGCGACCAGGGTGACGTTCGACCGGCTCGACTCCGACGGCTGCATGTCCACCAACGACACCGTGCTGCTGATGTGCAGCGGGGCCTCCGGAGTGACCCCGGACTCCGCCGCGTTCGCCACGGCGGTGCGGGAAGCCTGCCACGACCTCGCCCAGCAGCTGATGGCCGACGCGGAGGGCGCCGAGCACGACATCGCGATCGACGTCGTGGGCGCCGCCACCGAGGACGACGCCGTCGAGGTCGGCAGGGCGATCGCGCGCAGCAACCTGTTCAAGTGCGCCGTGTTCGGCGGGGACCCCAACTGGGGCCGCATCCTCGCCGCCGTGGGCACGACGAACGCGGTGTTCGAGCCGCACCGGCTCGACGTCGCGTTCAACGGGGTGTGGGTGTGCCGGGGCGGCGAGCCGGGCGAGGCGCGCGAGAAGGTGGACCTCTCCGGGCGCGCGGTGACCGTGACCGTCGACCTCAAGGCGGGCGCGAAGTCGGCCACGATCTGGACCAACGACCTCACGCACGCCTACGTGCACGAGAACTCGGCGTACTCGACATGAGCGACCACGAATCCCTCGTCGCCGCCGACGAGCGGCTCGCCACCGCCTCGGAGAAGGCGGGCGTGCTGATCGAGGCGCTGCCGTGGCTGCAGCGGTTCCACGGAGCGACCGTCGTCGTGAAGTACGGCGGCAACGCCATGGTCGACGACACGCTCAAGCGGGCGTTCGCGCAGGACATGGTGTTCCTCCGGCTCGCCGGGCTGCGGCCGGTCGTCGTGCACGGCGGCGGTCCGCAGATCACGGCGATGCTCGGCAGGCTCGGCATCGAGGGGGAGTTCAAGGGCGGGCTGCGCGTCACCACGCCCGAGACCATGGACATCGTGCGGATGGTGCTCGTCGGCCAGGTCAGCCGCGAGCTCGTCGGCCTGATCAACGCCAACGGCCCGTACGCCGTGGGCCTCTCGGGCGAGGACGCGCACCTGTTCACCGCCGAGCGCAAGAAGGCGACGGTCGACGGTGAGCCCGTGGACATCGGGCTGGTCGGGGAGGTGTCCGACGTCAACCCGGACGCCGTGCTCGACATCGTCAACGCGGGCCGGATCCCCGTGGTGTCCACGGTGGCGCCCGACGCGGACGGCGTGGTGCACAACGTCAACGCCGACACCGCGGCCGGCGCGCTCGCCGCCGCCCTCGGCGCGCAGAAGCTCGTCGTCCTCACCGACGTGGAGGGCCTCTACGCCAACTGGCCCGATCGTTCGTCGCTGATCGACCGGATCTCCGCCGACCGGCTCGAGCAGCTGCTGCCGACACTGGCCAGCGGGATGATCCCGAAGATGGAGGCCTGCCTGCGGGCGATCCGGGGCGGCGTGCCGCAGGCGCACGTCATCGACGGCAGGATCGCGCACTCGCTGCTGCTCGAGGTCTTCACCTCGCGGGGCATCGGAACGATGGTCCTGCCCGAACCAGGGGGTAACTGATGTCCAACCGGGACAACCAGTCGCGGTGGCGGTCCGCGATGATGAACAACTACGGCACGCCCGCGCTCACGCTGACCCGCGGTGCGGGCGCGTACGTGTGGGACGCCGACGGGAACCGCTACCTGGACCTGGTCACCGGCATCGCGGTGAACGCGCTGGGGCACGCGCATCCCGCGGTCACCGCGGCGGTGACCGAGCAGGTCACGACGCTGGGCCACACCTCCAACCTGTACGTCAACGAGCCGGCGTTGCGGCTGGCCGAGCGCCTGCTCGACCTGTCCGGTGTGGACGGCGAAGGCCGCGTGCTGTTCTGCAACTCCGGGGCCGAGGCGATCGAGACGGCGTTCAAGCTGGCCCGCCGCACCGGCCGGACGAAGACGGTCGCCACGGACGGCGGCTTCCACGGCCGCACCATGGGCGCGCTGTCGCTCACCGGCCAGCCGGGCAAGCGCGAGCCGTTCGCGCCGCTCGTGCCCGGGGTGGAGCACATCCCGTACGGCGATGTCGCGGCGCTGGAGGCGGCCGTCGACGACGACACCGCCGCGTTCGTCGTCGAGCCGGTGCAGGGGGAGAACGGCGTCGTGGTGCCCCCCGAGGGATACCTGCAGGCCGCCCGCGCGGTCACCGCACGGCACGGCGCGCTGCTCGTCGTGGACGAGGTGCAGACCGGCATCGGCAGGCTCGGCAGCTGGTTCGCCTTCCAGCAGGCCGGGATCGTGCCCGACGTGGTCACCCTGGCCAAGGGCCTCGGCGGCGGGCTGCCGCTCGGCGCGTGCCTCGCGGTCGGCGCCGCGGCGGCACTGTTCGAGCCGGGCCAGCACGGCACCACGTTCGGCGGCAACCCGGTGTGCTGCGCCGCGGCGCTCGCCGTGCTCGACACGATCGCGGCCGACGGGCTGCTGGAGCACACGGCGGCCGTGGGCAAGGAGCTCGCCGCCGGGATCGAACAGCTCGGCCACCCGCTGGTGCGCGGCGTGCGCGGCGCGGGCCTGCTGCTCGCCGTCCTGCTGCGCGAGCGGGTCTCCGCGCAGGCGGCCGCGGCCGCGCAGCGCGCCGGCTTCCTCGTCAACCCGGTCCAGCCGGACGTCCTCCGGCTCGCCCCGCCGCTGATCCTCGGCCACGACCAGGCCGGGGAGTTCCTCGCCGCCCTTCCCGAGGCGCTCGACTCCGCCACCACCCCGAAGGACACCGACTGACATGCCCCGCCACTTCCTCCGCGACGACGACCTGACCCCCGACGAGCAACGGGCGGTCCTCGACCTGGCCGACGACGTCAAACGGCAGCCGTACCGGGACACGCTCGCCGGGCCCCGCGCGGTCGCGGTGATCTTCGAGAAGAACTCCACCCGGACGCGGTTCTCGTTCGAGGTCGGCATCGCGCAGCTCGGCGGTCACCCCGTGGTGGTCGACGGGCGCAGCATGCAGCTCGGCCGCGAGGAGACCATCGAGGACACCGCCAGGGTGCTCTCCCGCTACGTAGACCTGGTGGTGTGGCGCACGTTCGCCCAGGCCCGTATCGACGCGTTCGCCTCCGCCGCGACCGTTCCCGTGGTCAACGCGCTCACCGACGAGTTCCACCCGTGCCAGATCCTCGCGGACCTGCAGACCGTGCGCGAGCGCACGGGGCGGCTGTCCGGGCTGACGCTCACCTACCTCGGCGACGCCGCCAACAACATGGCGCACTCGCTGCTGCTCGGCGGCGTCACGGCGGGACTGCACGTCCGGGTGGCCGCACCCGAGGGTTTCCACCCGCTGCCGTGGGTGCTCGACGCGGTGAACAAGCGCGCGGCGGAGACCGGGGGCAGTGCCAAGGTGTTCACCGACCCGCACGCGGCCGTCGACGGCGCCGACGTGGTGACCACCGACGCGTGGACGTCGATGGGCCAGGAGAACGACGGCAGGGACCGCGTGTCCCCGTTCCGGGACTACCAGGTCAACGGCGAGCTGCTCGCCCGAACCGGCCGGGACACGATCGTGCTGCACGACCTGCCCGCGCACCGCGGCTGGGAGATCACCGACGAGGTGCTCGACGGGCAGGCGAGCGCGGTGTGGGACGAGGCGGAGAACCGCCTGCACGCGCAGAAGGCGCTCCTGATGTGGCTGTTCGACCGCGCGGAGCGACGATGAGCGTCACCCCGCGCGGAGGGGGCACCAGCAGGGCCGCCCGGCAGGCCAGGATCATCGAGCTGGTGTCCACGATGGCCGTTCGCAGCCAGACCGAGCTGGCGAAGCTGCTGGCCGCCGAGGGGATCGAGGTCACGCAGGCTACCTTGTCCAGGGACCTCGACGAGCTCGGCGCGGTCAAGCTACGGGGCGCGGACTCCGGGGCACCGGTGTACGTGATCCCGGAGGACGGTAGCCCCGTGCGGGGTGTGCAGGGCGGCACCTCCCGGCTGTCGCGCCTGCTGGCCGAGCTGATGGTGTCGGCCGACGCGTCGGGCAACCTGACGGTGCTGCGGACCCCGCCGGGGGCGGCGCAGTTCCTGGCCAGTGCGATCGACCGGGCGGCGCTGGAGGAGGTCGTCGGCTCGATCGCGGGCGACGACACGATTGCGGTGATCGCCAGGGAACCGCTCTCGGGTAAGGACCTGGCCGAACGATTCGCGGCGCTGGCGCAGCGGTCGTCTACTGTGGACGTTGAAATGAGTGAGGAGAACAACCATGACTGAGCGGGTGGTGCTCGCGTACTCCGGCGGGCTCGACACCTCCGTGGCGATCGGCTGGATCGCCGAGGAGACCGGGGCGGAGGTGGTCGCCGTCGCCGTCGACCTCGGCCAGGGCGGCGAGGACCTGGAGACCATCCGCAAGCGCGCCATCGACTGCGGTGCCGTCGAGGCCGTGGTGGCGGACGCGCGGGACGAGTTCGCCGACGAGTACTGCCTGCCCGCGCTGCAGGCGAACGCGCTCTACATGGACCGGTACCCGCTGGTCTCGGCGCTGTCGCGGCCGCTGATCGTCAAGCACCTCGCCGAGGCGGCGAAGTACCACGGCGCCACCACGGTCGCCCACGGCTGCACCGGCAAGGGCAACGACCAGGTGCGGTTCGAGGTCGGCATCGGCGCGCTCGCGCCGGACCTCGACGTGATCGCGCCGGTCCGCGACTTCGCGTGGACCCGGGAGAAGGCGATCGCCTACGCCGAGGAACGCAACCTGCCCATCGACGTCACCAAGAAGTCGCCCTTCTCGATCGACCAGAACGTGTGGGGCCGCGCGGTGGAGACCGGCATCCTCGAGGACCTGTGGAACTCCCCGCCGAAGGAGGTCTACTCCTACACCGAGGACCCGACCGTCCACTTCCAGGCGCCCGACGAGCTGGTCGTCACGTTCGACAAGGGCGTTCCGGTGGCCATCGACGGCGAGCCGGTGACCGTGCTGGAGGCCATCCAGCAGCTCAACCGGCGCGCGGGCGCGCACGGCGTCGGCAGGCTGGACATGGTCGAGGACCGGCTGGTCGGCATCAAGAGCCGGGAGGTGTACGAGGCGCCCGGCGCGATCGCGCTGATCATCGCGCACCAGGAGCTGGAGAACGTCACCGTCGAGCGCGACCTCGCCCGGTTCAAGCGCCAGGTCGAGCAGCGCTGGGGCGAGCTGGTGTACGACGGCCTGTGGTTCTCGCCGCTGAAGGACGCGCTCGACGGCTTCATCGCGAAGACGCAGGAGCACGTCTCCGGTGAGATCCGGATGGTGCTGCACGGCGGCACCGCCACCGTCACCGGGCGGCGCAGTCCCGAGTCGCTGTACGACTTCAACCTGGCGACCTACGACGAGGGCGACACGTTCGACCAGTCGCTGGCCAAGGGCTTCGTGCAGCTGTGGGGCCTGCCCAGCAAGATCGCCGCGAAGCGCCAGCAGAGCAAGAACTGACGAGCTTCCCCAATGTGGCATTCGGTGCGTTCGGCGCACCGAATGCCACATTGGGAACGCGGAACGCAACGAATGTGGCATTGGGGAATCACGTGGCACTGTGGGGTGGCCGGTTCGCGAGCGGACCGGCCGAGGCGATGGCGGCGCTGTCCGCCTCGACGCACTTCGACTGGCGGCTCGCGCCGTACGACATCGCGGGGTCGCGGGCACACGCCCGCGTGCTGCACCAGGCGGGCCTGCTCACCGCCGAGGAGCTGCAGGGGATGCTCGGCGCGCTCGACCGGCTGGCCGAGGACGTGGAGTCCGGGGTGTTCACCCCGACCATCGCCGATGAGGACGTCCACACCGCACTGGAACGCGGCCTGATCGAACGGGCGGGCCCCGAGCTCGGCGGCAAGCTGCGCGCGGGCCGCTCCCGCAACGACCAGGTCGCGACCCTGTTCCGGATGTGGCTGCGGGACGCCGCCCGGCGGGTCGTGGCCGGCACCCTCGACGTCGTGGACGCCCTGGTCGAGCAGGCCCGCCGGTACCCGGACGCGGTGCTGCCCGGCCGGACCCACCTGCAGCACGCCCAGCCGGTGCTGCTCGCGCACCACCTGCTGGCCCACGCCCAGGCGCTGCTGCGCGACATCGGCAGGCTGCGTGACTGGGACGACCGCACCGCCGAGTCGCCCTACGGGTCCGGCGCCCTCGCCGGATCGTCGCTCGGGCTCGACCCGGCGTCCGTCGCGGCCGAACTCGGGTTCGCGGCGCCGGTGGAGAACTCGATCGACGGCACCGCCTCCCGCGACTTCGCCGCCGAGTTCGCGTTCGCCGTCGCCATGCTCGGCGTGCACCTCTCCCGGCTCGCGGAGGAGGTGATCATCTGGAACACCGCCGAGTTCGGCTACGTCACGCTCGACGACGCGTGGGCCACCGGCAGCTCGATCATGCCGCAGAAGAAGAACCCCGATGTCGCCGAGCTGACCAGGGGCAAGTCGGGCAGGCTGATCGGCAACCTCACCGGCCTGCTCGCCACCCTCAAGGCCCAGCCGCTGGCGTACAACCGCGATCTGCAGGAGGACAAGGAGCCGGTCTTCGACTCCGTCGAGCAGCTGGAGCTGCTGCTGCCCGCCATCGCGGGCATGGTCGGCACGCTGGAGTTCCACACCGAGCGGCTCGCCGAGCTGGCCCCCGCGGGGTTCACCCTCGCCACCGACGTCGCCGAGTGGCTGGTGCGGCAGGGCGTGCCGTTCCGCGTCGCGCACGAGGCCGCGGGCGAGTGCGTGCGCGTCGCCGAGGGCCGCGACGCCGGGCTGGACGAGCTCACCGACGACGAGCTCGCCGCCACCCACCCCGCACTCGGCCCCGAGGTGCGCACCGTCCTCACCGTCGCGGGTTCGGTCGCCTCCCGCGACGCGCACGGCGGCACGGCGCCCCGCCGCGTCGCCGAACAGCGCGACCGGCTCGTCGCCCGGCTCGCCGAGCACCGAGCCTGGGCGGGCACCGGCGTCCCGGCCGGTTAGCCTGAGCGCGCAGCCGCAGGCGAGGGGGAGGCCGGAGTGACCGAGCAGAGCCGTGGACCCGGGCGCGTCATGACCCGTGACGAGCTGGCCGTCGACCCGGTGGACCTCGCGCGCAGGCTGCTCGGCTGCGCGCTGGAGTCCCGCCTCGGTGACGGCGTGGTGCGGGTGCGCCTCGCCGAGGTGGAGGCCTACCGGGGCCTCGACGACCCCGCGTCGCACTGCTACCGGGGCCGCACCCCGCGCAACGACGTGATGTGGGGACCCGCCGGGCACCTCTACGTCTACTTCGTCTACGGCATGCACTTCTGCGCCAACGTCGTCGGGCTGACCGACGGGCAGCCGGGCGCGGTCCTGGTCCGGGCCGGGGAGGTCGTCGAAGGCCAGGACCTCGCGCGCCGCAGGCGGCCCACCGCGCGCGGCAACGGCGCCGTCGCCAAGGGACCCGCCGTGCTGACCTCGGTGCTCGGACTCGACCGCGAGCACAACGGCGTCGACCTGACCGACCCGGAGTCGCCCGTCGTGCTGCTCGCCGGCGAGCCCGTTCCCGCGGAGTCCGTCCGCACCGGTCCCCGGGTGGGGGTCGCCGCCGCCATGGACGTGCCCTGGCGGTTCTGGATCGACGGTTCCCCTGCCGTGAGCACCTACCGCAGGGGCGGCCGGGTGCGCGCCCGGGCGAACGGCTGACCACCCCCGTGCGGGATGATGCGGGTCGTGACCGAGCACATCCTTGACGAGCTGTCCTGGCGCGGCCTGATCGCGCAGTCCACCGACCTCGACGCGCTACGCCGTGCGCTGGACGACGGCCCGCTCGCGGTGTACGCCGGGTTCGACCCCACGGCGCCGAGCCTGCACGCCGGGCACCTCGTCCAGATGCTGGTGCTGCGCCGCTTCCAGAACGCCGGGCACCGGCCCGTGCTGCTCGCGGGTGGCGGCACCGGGCTCATCGGCGATCCCCGCGACGTCGGCGAGCGCACACTCAACTCCGAGGAAACCGTGCGCGAGTGGGCGGGCCGCCTGCGCGGGCAGCTGGCCAGGTTCGTCGACTTCGACCACCCCGACGTCCCGCCGGTCGAGGTCAACAACCTCGACTGGCTCGGCGTGATGACCGTGCCCACGTTCCTGCGTGACGTCGGCAAGCACTTCTCGATCAACACGATGCTGGCCCGCGACACCGTACGGCGCAGACTCGAGGGCGACGGCATGTCGTACACCGAGTTCAGCTACATGCTGCTGCAGGCCACCGACTACCGGGAGCTGTTCGAGCGGTACGACGTCCGGCTCCAGATCGGCGGGTCGGACCAGTGGGGCAACATCGTCGCGGGGGTCGACCTCGTGCGCCGCGTGCACGGTGCTCAGGTGCACGCGCTGACCACCCCGCTCGTCACCGACTCCGAAGGCCGCAAGATCGGCAAGTCCACCGGCGGGGGCAACATCTGGCTCGACCCCGAGCTGACCTCGCCGTACGCCTGGTACCAGTACTTCGTCAACCTCCCGGACGCCGACGTCGGCAAGCTGCTGCGCCTGCTCACGTTCCTCGGCAGGGACGAGATCGAGGAACTGGACCGCGCCACCGCCGAACGGCCCGCCGCCCGGCTCGCCCAGCGCAGGCTCGCCGAGGAGATGACCGACCTCGTGCACGGGCCCGAGCAGACCCGCCAGGTCGTCGCCGCCAGCCAGGCGCTGTTCGGCAGGGGAGACCTCGCCGAGCTCGACGCCGGCACGTTGTCGGCCGCCATGGCCGAGGTGCCCACCGGCGAGGTGAAGCTGTCCGACGAGCCGACCATCGTCGACCTGCTCACCGCCGCCGGGCTCGTCGACAGCAAGGGCGCCGCGCGCCGCACCGTCAAGGAGGGCGGCGCATACGTGAACAACGCGAAGATCACCGACGAGGAGTGGCGGCCCGCCGCGGCCGACGCGTTGCACGGGCGCTGGCTCGTCGTGCGCAGGGGCAAGCGGAACACCGCCGGGGTCCAGCTGCTCGGCTGACCCGCGGGTCCCCCTGCTGACCAGCGCTTTCGCGGTAGGGGGACCCCCCCTGTTCGCAGGCTGGTGGCGGGCAGGTAATCTTTTCTTCGTCGCCGGGGAGACCGGGCCGGGGATCCGGAAGGGTTCCGCGGGGTCCGGGTTACCAGGCGGGGGAATACGAACCAGGCTGCACGGGTTGTGTAGTATGGGTGTTCCCCAGGGCCGGTGCGGCCATACCCCTTTCGATACGAGTGATCGTGGTGGGGTAGAGTGTGCGCCCGGTCGACAAGAGGATCGCATGGCGACATGCGTGTTGTTTGAGAACTCAACAGTGTGCTAGTGAATTTATGCCAGTAGAGCTTGTTTTTTGGACCCTGTTTTTTGGGGTTTCTTTGAGGCCGCGCATGTTTTTTGTGTGTGGTGTTTTTGGGATCATGCATTGTTGGAGAGTTTGATCCTGGCTCAGGACGAAC
>NZ_PVNH01000008.1 GCF_003001955.1 Prauserella shujinwangii
CGATGTAGCGAGTCAGGTGCACCACTCACACGGGTGGAAGCGGGGTCACACACGGTGTCCGATACTCCACTGAGGACAGCGAAGACTCCTTTCGCGCCAAAGGAACGTTGTCCACCCCTCGCAACAACCGGAACTCGGCATCGCCGTCGAGGGCCTCGCGGCCACCGTGGTCCATCCCATCAACAGTCCTTTACGGACGGACAATCGCCACCGGGCACCGGGCAGTGTGCAACAACCGTTGCCCGGTGGAGCCGAGCACGGCTCCCACCACCGCACCCCTGCCATGGGATCCGACGACGATGAGCTGAGCGTTCCCCGCCGCGTCGAGCAGCGCCTCGGCGGGTCGGTCGGCGTGCACGAGCCGCTCGTCGACCTCGACGGCGGGGTACTTCTCCCGCCAGCTCGCGATCTCCCGTCGCAGACCTCGCCGCTCCCCCGCCTCGATGGCCGCGATGTCGTCGCGCAGCACGAGACCCGCCCAGAGGTCGTCGGCCGACGGGTCGCGCCAGGCGCGGACCGCCACGAGCCGGGCACCGCGCGCGGCGGCCTCCTCGAAGGCGAACGCGAGGGCGGCGGCGCTCAGCGACGAACCGTCCACACCGACCACGATGTCCTCCGCCTGCTCCGCGACCTCCTCCGCCCGGACCACGACGACCGGGCACCGCGCGTGCGCGGCCACCGCGACGGCGACGGATCCGACGAGCATCCGCCGGAAACCGCCGAGCCCACGCGAGCCCACCACGAGCATCCGGGCGGCCGCCGACTCCTCCACGAGCACCTCGACCGTGCCGCCGACGCGCACATCCCAGTCGACCGCGACGCCCGGTGCCTCCGCGGCGACCCTGTCCGCGGCCTCCCGCAGCCACTCGTGCCCCGACTGGACGAGCGCCTCCTCGTAGCTCGGCGGAATGGGCGTGTGCGCCTTCGGGTTGAACGGCGGCAGGTCGCTCGCGTGCGTGAGCCGCAACGGCAGGCCCAGCCTGCCTGCCTCCCGCGCCGCCCAGCGAGCCGCCTCGAGCGCCGCCGCCGGGCCGTCCACGCCGACCACGACGGGCAACCGCTCCGGCTCGGGCCGAGGCGGTTCCTCCGCCTCCAGCCGCTCCCGCTCTCGCTCGCGCTCGGAGTACAGCGCGGCCGCGACCGTGTGGTAGACCGCCCGCTCCACGTCCTTCATCGTCTTCCCTCTCTCCACATCGGATCATTTGAGGTAGCGCAGGAACGGGTCACCGGCCGGATCGCGGCGCACCCGCACCCGGCTGTCCAGCACCACGCATCCTTCGCCCGTCACCACGAGCGGGTTCAGGTCGAGTTCGGCGACCTCCGGGACCGCCTCGGCGAGCAGCCCCACCCGCAACAGCACGTCCCGCACGGCGGGGACCGGCAGGTCCCGCACCAGCCGGGGCGAGGAACGCAGGGCACCGATCAACCGGTCGGCGTCGGCCTCGGTCAGTGGAGCCAGCCGGGCCGCGCGGTCGGCGATCAGATCGGTGTCGACACCGCCGAGCCCGAAGACCACGAGCGGGCCGAACACATCGTCGGAACTGATGCCGACGAGCAGCTCCCGGCCGTGGGACACCATGGGTTGCACGACCACGCCGCGGAACGTGCCGCCGAACCGGCGGCGGAAACCCGCGATCGCCTCGCGCAGCCCCGCCTCGTCCCGCACGTCGAGCAGCACTCCGCCGCCCGCGCTCTTGTGCAGCAACCCTTCCGCGCTCGCCTTCACCGCGACCGGCCGCCCGCCGAAACGCTCGAACAGCGCCGCCGCGGCCGCCTCGTCGGCGGCGAACTCCGTGGGCACCACCGGCAGGCCGAAGCTGCCGAGCAGTTCCGCCGACTCGCCCGGCGTCAGCCAGCCCTCGCCGGAAGGCCCTTCGAGCCTGCGCGCCACCAGGTCCCGGGCTCGCCGCACGTCGACACCGCCGAGGTCCGGCGGCTCGGCCGCGGGTTCCCGCAGCCACTCCGCGTACCGCGCGAGCCTGCCGAGCGCCTGCGCCGCGGATTCCGGGTCGGCGTACGCGGGCAGCCGCGCCGCGGATCCGCCCGCGGGCAACACGGTCTCCAGCTGGCCCGGCCGCACGGCGAGCACCGGCTTCGTCCAGCGCACGGCGCGCGAGGGCAGGTCGGCCGCCGGATCGCCGACGGCGGTGGGCAGTGCGGCCACCACCACCGCGTCCACGTCCTCGTCGGCCATGACGGCGTCCACACAGCCAGCGAGCGTCTCCGCCGGCACGACGGCGGTGGTGTCCACCGGATTGCGCACGCTGGCCTGCGCGGGCAGCAGTTCCCGCAGCCGCGCCGTCGTGCCCTCCCCCAGCTCGGGCAGCGTCAGCCCGTGCCGCGCGCACGCGTCCACCGCGAGCACCCCCGTGCCGCCCGCGTTGCTCACCACGGCCACCCGGGCGCCGCGGGGCAGCGGCTGCCAGCGCACCACGGCGAGCACCGCGAGCAACTCGCTCACCGTGTCCACCGCGATCACCCCGGCCTGCTCGAACAACGCATCGCGGGTGACCGCCGGGGTCGCCACGGCGGCGGTGTGCGACGCGGCGGCGCGCTGGGCGAGCGCCGTGCTCGCCGCGCGCACCGCGAGCAGCGGTTTGGTCCGCGCCAGCGCGCGGGCCAGCCTGCCGAACTTGCGCGGATTGCCGAACGACTCGAGGTACAGCACGGCGGCCGCGGTGCGCGGGTCGTCCTGCCACCACAGCAGCAGGTCGTTCCCGCTGATGTCGTACTTGTCCCCCGCGGACACGAGCGACGACACACCGAGCCCGACCGAGCCCAGCAGCTCGGTGAGCGCGATCGCGATACCACCGGACTGCGTCATCACGCCGATGTCCCCCTCGGGGACCCGCGAACGCAGGAACGTGGCGTCCAGCCGGACCTCGGGATCCGTGCTGGCCACGCCGATGCAGTTCGGGCCGACCACGCGGAGGCCGTCCCTGCGCACGGCTTCCCGGACCCGCGCGGCCGCCGCCGCGTCGAGTCCCGCCGTGACGATCACGACGGCCCGCACGCCGCGCCTGCCGCACTCCTCGACGGCACCGGGCACCGCGGGTGCGGGCACGGCGATGACGGCGAGTTCGGGCACGAACGGCACGTCCGCCACCGACGCGTGACACGGCACTCCGAGCACCTCGTCCGCGCGCGGGTTGACCGCCGCGAGCGGTCCGGCGAACCCCGCCTCCAGCAGGTTCCGCAGCACGGCGTGTCCCACGGCGTCCGCGCGCCTGCTCGCGCCGATCACCACGACCGAGCGCGGCCGCAGCACGTGCCGCAGGCTCGCCACCTCCGCGACCCGCTCGCGGGCGGCGACCGAGTCCAGATACCGCTCGCCGGCATCCAGCCGGAGCGTCACCTCGCGTTCCGGCCCGGATCCGGAGACGGTCGTGGGCAGCCCCAGGTCCCGCAGCACGCGCAACATCCGGGTGTTCTCGGCGAGGACCGAGGCGAGCAGCCGGGTGATGCCCGCCTGCCTCGCCTCCGACACGAGGCGTTCCAGCAGCAGCGTGCCGACCCCGCCCGCCTGCACGGTGCCGTCCACCGCGAGCGCGACCTCCACCAGGCCCGGGTCGGCCATCGTCTCGTAGTGGCCGACACCGACCAGCCTGCCATCGAGGAAGGCACCGACCGCCGCACGCTCCCCCGTCGCCTCATCGGTGATCTGGCCGACAAGAACGTCCAGCGACGACGGCACGGGCCCGAAGAACCGGAAGTACCCGTCCCGTTCGGACAGTCCATGGTGCAGTGCGGCCACGTCCGCCGCGTCGGCCGGGGTGAGTGGTCGGACGAGCACCACCCGGCCGTCCACGAGCAGCGAGCGCTGTCCGGGTTCCGTCGCCACGGTCATGACCGAGCCCTCGAGTGCCTGCGGTCCGGTTGGTCGTCCCACACGTAGCCGAGCCGGTTCCGCACCTCGAGCACGCCGGGCACGGCGGCGGCGAGCCGCCCGGCCCGTGCCGCGTCGCTGCGGCGCTCCATGCGCCCGAGCAGGGTGACGACGCCGTGCTCGACGGCGATCCCCACCGTGTCCGGCTGCACCCACAGCGCCCGCCCGAACACCTCCACCGCGATGTCGCGCCGCACCTCCTCGTCGCTGCGCAGGTACCCGCGCAGCAGGTCCCGCCGGGCGAGCACACCGACGAGCCTGCCGCCGGACACGACGAACACGCGCCGCACGCCGGACCGGCTCAGCTCCCGCGCCGCCACCGGCACCGGTTGCGCGGCGTCGACGGTGAGCGCGGGCGCCGTCATCAGCTCCCGCGCACACGTCCCCGAGGCCTTGCGCAGGCGCTCGCGCACCGCGCGACCTCCGAAGCGCACCCGCCGCGTGTCCCGGCCCGCCCGCTCCTGCCGGTGCAGCAGGTCCGCCTCCGACACCACTCCGAGCACGTGCCCCTCGGCGTCCACGACGGGCACCGCGCTGATCGCCTGCCTCGCGAGCAGGGCGGCGATCTCCTGGAACCCGGTGTCGGGCCCCACCGTGTACGGCCGCGGGGTCATGACCGACCGCACGTCCGGTGCGGCGATCCCCGGTGCGTGCGTCATCGGCCCGCTCCGCCCGGCTGGTGGACCCGGCGCCAGCTCGCGCACGCGGCGAGCAACTGCCTGCCGCGGATGCCGACGGCGCGCGCCTCCAGCCCGATCGGCAGGACCGGAGCCCGGTCGGGATCGGCGTCGACGACGGCGACCGGGACGCGAGCCCGGACCGCGCAGACGGCCCCGAACTCACGAGCGGTCAGCTCGTCGTCGCCGGAACGGACGTCGACCAGCAGGTCGACGGCGGCCTGCTCGTCCAGCGGGCAGCGGGACGCGGGTGCCAGTGCCTTGCACAACCCCGCCCGGGTGTGGCAGGTGCTGACCCGGCAGCCGTCCTCCCGCAACCGCCGCACGGTCTCGGCGGAGTCGCCGAACCTCGCCTCGGTGACCAGAACGTGCATCACGTGCCTCCTCGCTTCGCTGGTTCCGACCCTCACCGACCCGGCGCACCCCGGGTAGGGACCAACTGCCCTGATGGCGGGGACGATGTGCGGAACCGGGCTCTTTACACCGCCCCCGGCGGGGATGACACTGCTGGCATCCTGTGCCGACAACGATCTCCCGGGGGTCACCGTGTCCACGCCGAGTCCGGCGCCGTCCAGGTCCGCCGCGCTGGCGCTCGCCGTCGCGACCGTCGCGCTGCCCGCCGCCGGGCTGGCCGCCTACGCGGCGCTGACGCCCGGCGTGCACCTCGCGGCCGTGGCGCTCCGGGGTGCGGGCCAGCCGCTCCCGCCGGGGACGGCAGCCGCCGTCCGCTGGGACTTCCTGCTCCTGGTGCTGTCCGGAGCCGGGCTGTGGTGCGGGATCACGGCGGCCAGGTGGGCGGCGGCGACGCCGCGGGCGCTGGAGCTGGCGCGCTTCGCCCGCACGGCGCTGGTGATCGCGGTCGCCGCGGACGTCGTGGAGAACGCGGCACTGCTCGCGGCCCTGCGCTGGCCCCGGGCGCCGTGGCTGCTGGACGCCACCGCCGCGGCGGCCACCGTGCGGTTCTGCGCGCTGCTCCCGGCCGCGGTCGTCGCCGCCTGCGGCGCGGTGACGCTGGCGCGGCGATCGGTACTGCATTCCGCGCGGCGCGTCGCCGACCGCGCGGCGATCCCCGTCGAGACGGTGCCGCCCCGGCCGATCGAGGACGGCGACCCGCCCGTGCCCGCCGAACCCGGTGACGGCAGCGACAACAACGACACGCCGCCCGCCGGCGCGACCCGGTGGCGCAACGCCTACACGGTGCCCGGCGTGTCGGCGGCCGACGTGCGGCGGCGGTGGGACCGGGGGGAGCACACCACCGGTTTCTGCCTCTCCGGAGGAGGCATCCGCTCGGCCAGCGTCGCGATGGGAGCGTTGCAGTCCCTGCGGGACGAGCTGCTGGACGCCCGGTACCTGGTGTCGGTGTCCGGCGGCGGGTTCACGGCCGGTGCCCTGCAGCAGGCGCTCACCGGCGCGCGGCCCGCGACGCTGCCCGGTGAGGTGCTGCGCGACCCCCGGTCGGCGTTCCGGGAGGGCACCACCGAACTGCACCACGTGCAGCGGCACTCGAGCTACCTCGCCGACACGCCGGCCCGGCTGCTCGCGGCGCTCGGCCGGGTCGCGCTCGGGCTCCTGCTGTCGCTGACCGTCCTGTTCGGACCGGCGGTCGCCCTCGGCGTCGCGGCCGGCCTGCTCTACCGGTGGGTGCCGCTGGGCGGCCCGGTCACGGGCGGACCGTTCCCCGTGCCGGGCACCGGCGGTCTCGCCGCGCTCGGCGCGCTGGGGGCGGCCGCCTTCCTGCTCGCCCTGTTCGCGCGGGGCGCCGCGGACCGGCGCCGGGGCCCCGGCAGGCTGGCGCGGCGGCTGGTGGTGCTCACCGTGGTCGCCGTCGTGCTGACGATCGCGATCCCGTCACTGGTGTGGCTGGTCGAGTGGGTGCTGGCCCGCACCGGCCGGTCGGTCGCGATCGCGGGGCCGGCGGGCACGGTAATGCTGACGTTCCTCGCCACGATCGCGTCGATGGTGTGGCGCCACCGCGCGACGCTCCGGCAGCGGCTGTCGGGGATGCTCCGTCCCGGGCAGGGCGGCGGGCCGCCGGCGGCGCTGCCGAACGGCGTGCTGCAGCGGCTGCTGGTGATCGCCACACTCGGCGTACTGGCGGCCGGGTGGCTGGCCGTGTTCGCCGCCGCGGCGGCCACGGGTGGCGGACCGGGGGCGCTCACCGCCGGTGCGGTCGCCGCGGCGGTGGTGCTGGTGCTCGGCGCGGCGTTCGACGTGACCTCGCTGAGCCTGCATCCCTTCTACCGGCAGCGGATCGCGTCCGCGTTCGCGGTGCGGGCGGTCCGGCGCGACGGCGACGGGCAGGTGGTCGCGGTCCCGTACGAGGCGGCCGAGCGGACCACGCTGTCCGGCTACGGCGGGATCCCCGACGGGACGCGGTTCCCCGAGGTGGTGTTCGCGGCGGCGGCGAACCTGACGGGCGAGTCGCGGACGGCGCCCGGGCTGGGTGCCGTGTCGTACACGCTCGGCGCGGACTGGACGGGCGGGCCCGACGTCGGCTGGGTGCGCACCGAGGATCTGGAGCGGATCGTGCCACCGAGGTTCCGCAGAGATCTCACGGTGCAGGGCGCGGTGGCGGTGAGCGGCGCGGCGTTCGCGTCGGCGATGGGCAGGTCGAGCCGCTGGTACCAGGTGCTGCTGGCGGTGTCCGGGGCCCGGCTCGGCGCGTGGCTGCCGAATCCCGGCTTCGTGCGGCGCGCGCACGAGGCGGCCGCGGCGGGCCGGTGGACGCATCCGTGGCTGCCGAGGGCGCGCCGGCTGCCCTACCTGCTGCGGGAGGTGTTCGGCAGCCACCCGCACCGGGACGCGCTGCTGCACGTCACCGACGGCGGGCACTACGACAACCTCGGCCTGGTGGAGCTGTTCCGGCGGCGCTGCACGCGGATCTTCTGCGTCGACGCGACAGCCGACCCGCCCCCGTCGGGCTCCGCGCTGGCGGAGGCGCTGACGCTCGCGTGGCAGGAGCTCGGCGTGCGGGTGGAGCTGGACCAGCCGTGGCAGGGCACGCCGGGCGAGGGTCCGTGGGACGGGGACCCACGGCTGGCCGCGCGGCTGTCGGAGTCACCGGTGCTCACGGGGACCGTCCACTACCCGCCGGAGAGCGGGCTCGGCTCCGGTGTGCGGGGCCGGCTGGTCGTGGTGAAGGCACTGCTGTGGCGGGAGCTGCCGTACCCGCTGCTGTCCTACGCGGCCCGGCACCCCGAGTTCCCGCACGACTCGACCGGCGACCAGTGGTTCGACCACGAGAAGTTCGCGGCCTACACGGAGCTCGGCAGGCACCTGGGCGCCGCGGCGGCGCGGGCCGCCCAACCGGTGGAGGTCCCGCTGCCCGCGGGCGAGCACACCCCCGAGGTGCTGCTCACCACCGAGCCGGGCGGCGGCGGGCAGTGAATGGCACATTGCCTGCGTTGACCGCACGTAGTGTGCCATTCACTGCCCGTCAGCCGCGGGCGCGCAGGCGGCGGAGCATGCGGGCGTCGCCGAAGCCGACGGCGCGGGCGGCGGCCTCCACGGTCACGCCGCGGCCGATGAGGTTCTCCGCGCGTTCGAGGCGCAGCAGCTGCTGGTAGCGCAACGGGGTGAGCCCGGTCGCCCTGCCGAACAGCCGGGTCACGGTGCGCTCGCTGCATCCGGCCGCCGCCGCGAGCGCGGCGAGCGGCAGCGGCTCGGTGAACCGCGCGTCGATGAGGTCCTGCACGCGGTGCACGGCGTCGTCGAGATGCGCACGATGCCGCAGCATCGCGCTGGCCTGGCTCTCGTCGCCGTTGCGGCGGGCGTAGACGACCATCGCCCGCGCCACCCTGGCGGCCACCGCGGGACCGTGCCCGCCCGCCACGAGATGCAGGGCCAGGTCGATGCCGCTCGCGATGCCCGCGGAGGTGACCACGCGCCCGTCCTCGACGAACAGCACGTCCCGCACCACGTGCGCCCGGGGATAGCGCCGGGCGAGCTCGTCCTGCAGCTCGTGGTGCGTGGTGCAGCGGCGACCGTCGAGCAGCCCCGCCCTGCCGAGCACGTCCGCGCCGGAGCACACGCTGGCCACCGTGCCGCCCGCCGTGTGGTGCGCCCGGAGCCGGTCGAGCGCGCGCCGGGACAGTGGCGGCCGCCCGCTCAGCCGCGGTGAGCGCCAGCCCGGTACGACCACCAGGTCGGCCGGGGTGAGATCCGGCCAGTCCACGCCCGCGTGCAGGCGCACCCCCTGTGCGGTCGGCACGTCGGCGTCGTCCGCCACGTAGTGCAGCGGGTAGGCGTGGCCGAGGTCCGCGGCGGTGGAGAACACCTGGGCGGGCCCGGCCAGGTCCAGCAGGTGCAGCGACGGCACCAGGACGAAGACGACGCGGGTCACGATCCGGTCAGCCTACCGGGCACCCGGCCCCGCTACCTGGTGCGGGGCGGCGCCCGCCCGTCGCGGCCGCCGCCCCGGGCGGAGGCACCGCACGGCCGTGTCGTCACCACGCCTGTCCCGCACCCGTCAGCTCGGCGACGGTCCGGATCGTCGCGAACCGCCCGGCGAGCGCGTACTCGGTGCGCGCGATGATCTCGCCGGTGTGCAGGGTCCCCGGGTGGGCCAGCAGCTCCTCGGGGCTCAGGCCGGCGGGCGCGGCCCGGTGCGGGATCGGGTCGGTCGCCGTCGCGTCGGTGACGAACGTGACCGCGTAGCCGAGGTCGGCGGCGATGCGGGCGGTGGTCTCGCAGCACTGCTCGGTGCGGATGCCGCAGATCGTCACCTCCCGCACACCCAGCACGGTCAGCCGCTGCTGCAGGTTCGTGGTGGTGAAGGCGTTGTGCGCGGTCTTGGTCAGCACGGCCTCGTCGGCGCGCGGTCGCAGGCCCTCGATCGGCCGCACGTGCCCGAGCTCCGGGTCGAACACGGTGCCGGAACCGGGTTCGGTGTGCAGCACCCAGAACACCGGGGCGTCCTCGGCACGGGCGTGCTCGACGAGCGTGCCCACGGGACCGGCGATGCCCGGGTTGGAGCTGAGCCGCCACAGCGGCCGGGCCCGGAAGGACTCCTGGACGTCGATGACGAGAAGGGCTCTGTTCACGGTGCCGAGTCTCGCCCGCCCCGCGGCGCGCCGGAAGGCATCATCGCGCCGCGGGGCGGACCGATCCGGTCACCGGTCAGGTGCGCGTGGGCAGGCTCGCGAGGTAGTCGGCCGCCTTGTCCGGGTCCATGAACCAGTGCTGGTAGTCGGTCGGGTCGCTGAACCCGTTGACGAACCGGCGCGCCACCACGTCGTTCTCCTGCGCCGCCCCCAGGATGTCCATGACGTGCGGGGGCGGCGGCCGCAGCATCGCGTTGGTCCAGTCGGTGACGTGCCGCGCGTACTCCCAGTACCGCTCGAACGTCCGCTCCATCCATGCGCGGTCGAACGGCTGGTCGCCGCGCTCCAGGATCGAGTCCAGATAGGAGGCCGCGCACTTGCTGGCGTTGTTGGAACCCTGTCCGGTGATCGGGTCGTTGGCCACCACGACGTCGGCCATGCCGAGCACGGCCGTACCGGAGGGCAGCTCGCCCACCGGGCGGCGCACCACCGGCGTGTACCCGCCGGTGAGCGTGGCACGCGAGTCGGTGAGCTCGGCGTCCCTGCTGCGCTCGTACTCCCACGGCAGGAACTGCTTCATGAGGCCCAGCATCCGCTCCAGGTGCTCGCCCGGACCGGGCCGGTCGGACCAGCAGTCCAGCGGCCCGCCCGGGACGCCCTCGAAGAACATGATGTGGCAGTTCCCGCTGAGGGTGTGGCCGGGGATCATGAACAGCTCGCCGACGCCGGGGACGATGTTGAACCGCACGGCGTCGAAGTCCGGGTGTTCGGGCCTGGGCCCGACGCCGTGCACGTAGGCCACGGACAGCGCCCGCTGCGGCGAGGTGTAGGGCGAGCGAGCCGGGTCGCGGTCGAACAGCTGGACCAGCTCACCCTTGCCCGCCGCGACCACGACCAGGTCGTACATCCGCGCGAGCGCGTTGAGGTCGGCCGTGGTGACGCCGTGGATGATGAGCTTGCCGCCGCGCTGCTCGAACAGCTCGAGCCAGCCTGCCATCTTCACGCGCTGGTCCACCGACTGCGCGTAGTTGTCGAGCCTGCCGACCCAGTCCATCACGCGGCCGGAGTCGGGACCGGCGATGGACACGCCGAGGCCCTCGACCCGCACGGTCTGCTCCTCCCACAGGTTCAGGCCGTGGTCGCGTTCGTGCTGCAACGCGTCGTGGAACATGCACTGGGTCGACATCACCCGGCCGGCACGGATCTCGTCCGGGGTCCGCGCGGACATCACCGTGACGTCGTAGTCGTGTTCGCGCAGGGTCAGCGCGAGCTGCAGCCCGGACTGGCCCGCGCCGACGACCAGGATCTTACGCATGGGCGCGCATCCTCCCCGGTTCCGAGACCTCCGCCAGCGACAGGGTGTACGAGACGAGCTCGCGCAGCGCCTCCGCCGTGGACGCCGGATCGCGGGCGTCACAGGTGATCAGCGGGATCTCCGGGTTCAGTGCCAGCGCGTCGCGGACCTCGTCCAGGTCGTGCTTGAGCTCGCCGTCGAAGAGGTTGACCGCGACGACGAACGGCAGGTCGGAGTCGTTCTCGAAGTAGTTGATGGCGGCGAACGACTGGTCGATCCGATTGGTGTCGACGAGGACGATCGCGCCGAGCGCGCCGCGCGCGAGGTCGTCCCAGAGGAACCAGAACCGCGCCTGCCCCGGTGTGCCGAACAGGTACAGCAGCAGATCCGAGTGCAGCGTGATCCGGCCGAAGTCCATCGCCACCGTCGTGGTGGACTTCTCCTCGCCGTCCGGCAGGTCGTCGACGCCCTCGCCGGCCTCCGTCATCCACGCCTCGGTGTTGAGCGGCGGCACCTCCGACACCGAGCCGACGAAGGTGGTCTTGCCGACCCCGAACCCACCGGCGATGACGATCTTCGCGGAAACCGTGAGCAGGCCCGCGTCCTCCGCGCCGGCCGGGCTGTCAGACCGGTAGCCGCTTGAGTCCATCGAGGATCCTCTCGAGTACGTTCCGGTCGTGCTGGTAGGCGTGCGCCGTGGGGTGGATGTAGACCGCCCCCTGCGCGGCGAGATCGCTGACGAGGACCCGGACGACGCCCAGCGGCATCTCCAGCAGCACCGACAGTTCGGCGACGGACACCCGCGTGCGGGCGCGCTCGTACAGCTTCCGTGACTCCGGCATCAGCGAGTCGGCGAGGCTCGGATCGTACCGGGGCACCGAGATCAGCGTCTCGACCAGCAGGTCGAAGCGCGTCCTGGTACGGCCTCCGGTCAGCGCGTAGGGGCGGATCCGCTTGCTCCGCCGTTGCGGCCGGACGGGCGGGGTCTCCTGGGACGTCTCCTGGGACACTGTGATCACATCCTTGCCCGGTCAGCCCCGCGGCCTGCGCGCGGTGAGCACCCGGCGCAGGTCGGCGCGGATCTCGGGGGTGAGGGCGTGGCCCGCGTTGCGCACGAACTGCGTCATCTCGTACGCCACGACCTTCATGTCGCAGTCGGGCCCGGTCAGCACGGCAAGCCCCGCCCCCGCCCCGATGCCCATGAACAGGAAGTAGCCGTGGGTGAGGCGGATGATGATCTGCTCACAGGTGCCCTTGTCGAACAGCGTGGCGCTGTTGCGGGCGAGGCTGAGCAGCCCGCTGGCGATCGCGGCGAGCTGCTCGGCGTCCTCCTCGCCGACGGCGTCCGACGCGGTCAGCGGGAAGCCGTCGGAGGACATGATCAGCGCGTGACTGACCCCGTGCACCTTGCGGACGAAGTCGTTGATCAGCCACGAGAAGTTGTCGGTGGCGGGGGTGCTGTGCTCGGCCGTCACTTCGTGTCCTCGGATGGTCCGTCCGTTTCGCCTTCGGTCGCCGCGCGCTGCTCGTCGAGGGCCGCCTGCTGGCCGTCGGAGAACGCGCCCAGGTCGGCGAGCAGCCGGTCATGCCCGTCCTCGGGCCGCTCCTCCGGCCCGGTGGGCGCCGACGGCGCCGCCGGGGAGCCTTCCTCCCCCGAGGGCTTCTTCAGGCTGCGGGAAACGCGCCGGGGCAGGCCACTGGCGGTGGTGCCGCCAGTGGCGGGCACCGGCGCGGGACGCGGCCTCGGCGCGGGCTGGCCGTTTCCGGCGGGCGTGCGCCGGGGCAGGCCCGCCGCGGTGGTCTCGTGCCGTTCGGGCTGCTCCGGCACCCGCCGGGCCCCGGCGTCGGCGAACAGGCCTGCCCCCGTGTCGGATCCGGTGCCGGGCGTGGCCTCCGGTTCCGCCTCGGCGGCGGTGCGGCCGATCGGGATGGTCACCGTCTGGGTGCCCGACCAGGCCGACTCGGGCAGCTCGCAGACGAGCGCGGAGGGCAGCAGCACGGTGGCGGTGGTGCCGTGCGGCACCCTGCGGTCCAGCGATGCGCGCATGTCGTGCCTGCCGGCCAGCCTGCGGACCACGGCGAGACCCATGTGCCGCACCGCGTCGTGGTCGAGCACCGGCGCGTTCGACAGCCGGTCGTTGAGCTCCCTGAGCCGCTCGGGCGGCAGGCCGATGCCCTCGTCCTCGATCCGGAGCAGCACGCTGCCCTGCTCGGTCAGGTGCGCGCTCACCCGCACCGGGGAGTTCGGCGGCGACTGGTTGGCCGCGTTGTCGAGCAGCTCGGCGAGCAGCCGGCTGAGGTCCTCCGCGGCGAACCCGACGACCCCGAGGGACACGACCCGGCCGATGGTGATGCGCGAGTACTGGTCGATCGACGACATGGCCGCGCGGACGACGTCGACGAGCGACACGGTCTCGGACGCGGTGTCGCCGGCGTCGCGGCCCGCGAGCACGCGCAGGTTCTCCGCGTTGCGCCGCAGCCTGGTGGCGAGGTGGTCGAGCCGGTAGAGCTCGGCGAGGCGGTCCTCGTCGTCCTCCTTCGCCTCCATCTCCTCCAGCTGGGACAGCAGGGCGTCGACGAGGTTGAGGTCGCGCAGCGCGACGCTGGCGCAGATGTCGACGAGCGCCTGCTCTGGCACGCCCGGTTCCCGGGGTTCCCGCTCGGGCCGGGGCGCCTCGATCACCGCGGGCCGCGGCCGTTCCGGTACCTCTCGCTGGGTGGCGAGGAACTGCGCGGCCGCTTCGCGGGAGCGGTCCAGCAACACCCGTGAGCGGTCCAGCAGCTCGCGCGCTCTCGCCCGTGTCGCCATGTGGTCCACTACTTTCTCGTTGCGTCCGGGCCGTGTTGATCGGCCACCCCCTCGCCGACGGAGGCTATGCAAGCAGACGCGATCCGCCTTGTCCACAACGGGTCCCTGTTCGGTCGCGCGCTGTCATGGAAGGTAACCGAACGGTCTCGGGCTACGCCGGACGCCACACCGCCGCTGCGCCCTGCGGACCAGCGCCTTCCCGTGAACGGCCGCTTCCGGGCATCCCGCCCGAACCGTCATGAGTGGCCCTTTCCGGACGGTTCTCGTCAGCGACGGGTGACTCAGGCCATCCGGCCGCGGGCGGCGGGCGGCGAGCGCGGATCGCACTCCGCGCATGGTGCGTCACCAACCCCTCATCGACAGCGCGTGCGGCGGGTTGGCAAGATACGGGCCTCGGGCGCAGCTTGCAGCTCGCGCGGGACGCGACCTTGGAAGGATCTGCCGTGCATTCCCAGACCGCGCAGGTCGACGACATCCGGCTCGTCGCACTGCCCAGCGCCGTCAACTGCACTGACATCTTCGTCCGGTTCTCACTCACCGAGTGGAGCCTGCAGATGCTCATGGATCGCGCGATCGGCGCGGCCCAGCGGCTCGTGAAAGCGGTCGTCGACCGCACCGATCCGCGGTCGCCGGGCTTCGTCACGGTGCGGGTGCGGCTCACCGGCGACTGCCTCGTGATCGAGGTGGAGGACGACGAGGATCCCCCGCCGAACGCGGCGGCGCCCGCCGTCGACGGGCTGCGCACCGGGCTGGTCCCGCTGGACGGCAGGGGGAAGGTGGTGTGGTGCGAGCTGCCGCTGCCCAGTGGCGTGTCCGCGCAGCAGGTCCAGTTGCCGCGCCGGGACCGGCGGCGGTCGGTGGTCGCCGAGCAGCCCGAGGGCGAGCCGCCCGCGGTGGACCCCGAACTCGTCGAGCGTGTGCTGGTGGGGCTCAACCGCCGCGAATGGTGAGGCGCCTGGTCCCCCCGAGTTCGTGAGTGAGAAGCGTGGTTGAGACTGCCGCATCAGGCACGTTCGCCCTGTCGACGACGGCGCGTAGGCGCTCACCACAGCACAAGGATCGCTGATGCGGCGCTAGCCGAGATCCACAACCTCATCGTCCGCGTGCGCGCCGAACTCGGCGACGCGCACCTCCGCGATGTGCTCGTACCGGCTGATCCGGTCGGTCCACTCCGCGTCGACGCCGAACGCCACCTGCGCGAAGCCCACCCGGCGGACAGCCTCGGCCAGGCCCGGATCGCCAGGGGCCAGCAGCCGCACCGGCGCGTCGAGCGCCACGGTGTTCGGCGGCACGAAGTACTCGTCCGGCACAACGGTGCGCGCATGAACGAGCGCGCCGACAGCGACAACCGAGCCGGCCCCCAACCGTGCCCCCTGCAGGACCGTCGCCGCGGTCGCCACATAGACGCACCTGCCGACCGCACAGCCCAGCAGCGTGGCATGCGGCCCCACGAAGACGTGGTCGTCGACAAGCACCGGCTGGTCGACGGCGACCGCAGACCCGCGCAACACCGCGTTCTCGCAGATCACCGCCGCCTCCCCGACCTCGACCCGAGACCCCTCGGCATCGAGCACCGCGCCGTACATCACCCGCGCCCGCGGCCCTACGCGGACATCACCGACGAGCGCGGCCGTCGGGGCGACGTAGGCGGTGGGATGGACCTGCGGTTCATGCCCGCGATGCCGGACCCGGATTCCCTGCGCTTCAGCGATCACGAACGGATTCTCAGCCGACCGACCGCGAGCATGCTCGCGGATTTCCGACGTCACGTTCGCCGATACCTGTGCCATCCGCGATCAGAGGCACGACAGGGCGAACGTTGCTGATCCGGCAAACAACGTTTCTCACGCACGAGCTCGGGCCCGGTTCACGAGCCGAGCTCCTTGGTGACCCGCTCGAGCATGAACCTGCCGGACTCGACGGCGCGCTCCTCCCAGGCGAACACGCACACGGTGGCGACCCCGTCGAACCGCAGCTCGCGCAGCGTCCCGAAGAAGGCGTCCCAGTCGACCTCGCCCTGGCCGATGTCGAGGTGCTGGTGGACGCGGGCCGGGGTGCCCGGCGGGTTGAGGATGTAGCGCAGCCCCGAGGACCCGGTGTGGTTGAAGGTGTCGGCGATGTGCACGTGCCGCAGCTTCGAACCCGCGTAACGCATCATGTCGGCGACGTTGCCCGCGCCGTCGGAGAGGTGGAAGGTGTGCGGGGCGCAGTACAGGTAGTTCACCCACGGCTTGTTGATCGCCCGCACCAGGTCCACCGCGGGATCGTTGCGCTCGATGAAGTCGTCCGGGTGCGCCTCCAGGTTCAGCGCGATGCCCTCGCGCTCGAACACCGGCAGCAACTCCTCCAGCGAGCGCCAGAACGCGGCCTCGCTCTCCGCGGCGCGCTCGGGCCTGCCGTTGAACTCGGAGTTCATCAGCGGGCACTCCAGCTCCGCCGTCACCTCGATCATGCGCTTCCAGTAGCGCACCGCGGCCTGCCGCTCCGTCTCGTCGGGACTCGACCACCGGTACAGCGGCAGCGTGCTCGACAGCCGCACCCCGGTCTCCCGCAGCACCGTCCGCAGCTCGGCGACCTTCTCGTCGTCGGCCCTCGGGTGCAGGAAGAACGGCATGAAGTCGTCCCGCGGCGACAGTTCGATGTACTCGTACCCCATGTCCGCGACCGTGCGCACCATCTCCGCCATCGGCAGCCCGCGCAGCATGTACGGGTCCAGGGCGATCTTCATGGCAGTCCTCCATGTTCCCGCCTCGTGAGTGAGAAACGTGGTTAGAACGACGTTTCTCACTCACGAGGCGAGGGGTCAGCTCTCGTAGAACGCGGGCCGGTCCTTCATGCGGACCTCGACGGCACGCCCGCTGTGCAGTGCCTCGACGGTGGTGTCGCAGACGACGGCGGCGGCGTAGCCGTCCCAGGCGCCCGGCCCGGTGAGCGTGCCCTCCCGGACCGCCGCCACCCACTCGACGAACTCGAGGTCGAACGCCGCGGCGAAGCGCCGCTTCCAGTCCTGCAGGACGCCGCTGCTGAGCCGGCCGGACTGGCGCAGCCACACGTCGGCAGGGTCGGGCAGCCGCACGGTGCCGGTCTCCCCCACCGTCTCGCACTGGATGTCGTAGCCGTACTGGCAGTTGACGAACACCTCGACATCGGCGCGCACCCCGCTCGCGGTCTCGAACAGCATCACCTGCGGGTCCTGCAGGTGCTCGAACCTGCGGGTGGTGCGGCGCGGCGTGAGCACCTGCGCGCTGACGATCTCGTCGGCCAGCAGCCAGCGGATCGTGTCGATCTCGTGCACGGCGGTGTCCTGCGTGGCCATCTCCGAGTGGTACGCCTCGGGGACCGTGGGGTTGCGGTGGACGCAGTGCATCAGCAGCGGGGCGCCGAGGTCACCGTCGTCCAGCACCCGCTTCATCGCCCGGTAGCCCTGGTCGTACCGCCGCATGAAGCCGACCTGCACCAGCCTGCGGCCATGGGCCTGCTCGGCCTCGACGATGCGCAGGCAGTCCTCCGCCGTGGTCGCCAGCGGCTTCTCGCAGAACACGTGCTTGCCCGCCGCGATCGCCGCGAGCACGTACTCGGCGTGCGTGGGCCCCCACGACGTGACCACGACGGCGTCGACGAGCGGGTCGGTGATGACGTCCTGCCCGGTGGGCAGCGCACGGGCGCCGACGCCGGAGGCGACCCGTTCCGCGCGGGCGATGTCGACGTCGGTCACCGCGACCACCTCGGCACCGGTCACCACGTCGGTGATCCGGCGGATGTGGTCCTGGCCGATCATTCCCGTCCCGACGACTCCGATGCGGACGGTCATGACCGCCCCCGGCTCGCGGGCCTGCGGACGCTGGCGAGCCCGCGGCTGTTCAGGTACTCCCGCGTGCGTACCGCGATCGGCAGCGGCACGTCGGGAGCGCACGGGTAGAGGTCCTGCTCGACGATGACGAACACCTCGGCGTCGATCGCGGCCAGCTCGTCGAGGACGGTGGCGGGGTTCGGCACGCCCGCCGGGGGCTCGACGCACACCCCGCGCTTGACGGCCTCGCCGAACGAGAGCTTCTCCTCCCGCACCTGCCGGAGCACGTCGGCGTCCATCTGTTTGATGTGGACGTAGCCCATGCGCTCGGCGTAGCGGCGGATCAGGTCGACGCAGTCGCCGCCGCCGTAGGCGACGTGCCCGGTGTCCAGGCACAGGTTGGCGTACCGTGCGTCGCTCTCGTTGAGGTAGCGCTCGATCTCCCGCTGGGTCTGGATGTGGCTGTCGGCGTGCGGGTGCAGGCACAGCCGCACGTCGTACTCCTCCAGCAGGATCCGGCCCAGCTCGTCGGCACGGTTGCCGAAGTCGCGCCACTGCTCGGCGGTGAGCTCGGGCGACTCGGTGTACTCGCCGGTCCTCTCGTCGCGGTACATGGTCGGGATGAAGACGAGGTGGTGCGCGCCGGACGCGGCGGTCAGCTCCGCGACCTTGCGCGTGTGCGCCACCATGTCGTCCCACTCGTGCGGGCGATGCAGCGCGCCGAACGTGGTGCCGCCGGAGACCCGCAGGCCCCGGGAGCCGACCTCGTCGGCCAGCCGCTCCGGCTCCGTCGGCAGGTAGCCGTACGGGCCCAGCTCGAGCCACCGGTAACCGGCCTGCACCAGCTCGTCGAGGAAACGCGCGTAGGGCACCTGGTGCTCGTCCTCGGGGAACCACACGCCCCAGGAGTCGGGTGCGGAACCGAGACACAGGTTGCCGATGACGGTGGGCGGTGCGGTCGACGACGACACGGTCATGGAAAACGAGCTCCTAACTGGACGTGGGGAAGTGGAACGCGGCCTCGACCGTGCGGTGCACGTGCGGCCAGCGGCTGGTGACGACCTTCTGGCGGGTGTAGAAGCGGACGCCCTCGGGACCGTGGATGGGCGAATCGCCGATGAGGGAGTCCTTCCACCCGCCGAAGGAGTAGTAGGACATCGGCACCGGGATGGGGACGTTGACGCCGATCATCCCGACCTTCACCGCGCGCTGGAACCGCCGCGCCGCGGCGCCGCTGGAGGTGAACAGCGCGGTGCCGTTGCCGTAGGGGTTGGCGTTGATCAGCTCGACGGCCTCGTCGACCGTGTCGCAGCGGACCACACCGAGCACGGGGCCGAAGATCTCCTCGCGGTAGGCGTCCATCTCGGGGGTGACGTGGTCGAGCACGGAGGGGCCGACGAAGAAGCCGTCCTCGTGGCCGTCGACGGTCAGGCCGCGGCCGTCGGCGACGACCGTCGCGCCCTGGGCGGCGCCGGCAGCGATCGCGTTCTCGACCCGCAGCTTCGCCGCCTCGGTGACGAGCGGGCCCATCTCGGAGCCCGGCCGGTCGCCGGGACCGACCCGCACCTCGGCGGCCTTGCGGGCGAGCGCGTCGACCAGCGCGTCCCCGGCCGCACCGACGGCCACTCCCACGGACACGGCCATGCACCGCTGGCCCGCGGAGCCGAACGCCGCGGCGGTGAGGTGGCTGGCGGCGAACTCGAGGTCCGCGTCCGGCAGCACGACGGCGTGGTTCTTGGCGCCCCCGAGGGCCTGCACGCGCTTGCCCGCCGCGGTGGCACGCTCGTGCACGTACGTCGCGATCGGGGTCGAGCCCACGAAGGACACGGCGGCGATGTCCGGGTGCTCCAGGATCGCGTCGACGGCGGTCTTGTCGCCGTGCACGACGTTGAACACACCGTCGGGCAGGCCGGCCTCGGCGTACAGCTCGGCCACGAGGTTGGCCGCCGAGGGGTCGCGCTCGCTGGGCTTGAGCACGAAGGTGTTGCCGGTGGCGATCGCGATCGGGTGCATCCAGAGCGGCACCATGATCGGGAAGTTGAACGGCGTGATCCCCGCGCACACGCCCAGCGGCTGCCGGAAGCTGTGCACGTCCACCTCGCGGGAGACCTGGTCGGAGAAGCCGCCCTTGAGCGCGTCGGCGATGCCGCACGCGTACTCGACGACCTCGCGCCCGCGCACGATCTCCCCGCGCGCGTCGTCGATCACCTTGCCGTGTTCGGCCGAGATCACCCGGGCCAGCTCGTCCTCGTGCCGCACGAGCAGCTCCCGGAACGCGAACATGACGCGCATCCGCTGCGACAGCGAGGAGTCGCCCCACGACCCGAACGCCTTGACGGCCGCGGCCACCGCGGTGTCCACCTCCGGTCCGTCCGCGAGCAGCACCTCCGCCTGCCGCTGTCCCGTGGCCGGGTTGAACACCGGCGCGGTCCTGGTGGAGCCCGCCGTGGTGGCGGTGCCGTTGATCCAGTGTTCGATGGTCCTCACGTGCTCTCCTACAGATAGTGCCGCTGCGCGGACTTGCTCGCGGTGTAGTTCTCGTACGCCTTGCGCGTGCTGTCCAGTTCGGACACTTCGCTGACCGGCACGTCCCACCAGCCGGTGCCAGGCGGGTTCGGGCCGAACAGGTCCACGTCGACGTGCACCACGGTGGTCGTGGTGTTCGCCCTGGCCTGCTCGACGGCGGACCGGAACTCGGCGACCGTGGTCGCGCGCAGCACGGCGGCGCCGAGGCTCGCGGCATTGGCCGCGAGGTCGACGGGCAGCACGCCGCCGTCCAGCAGGCCGGTCTCCGGGTTGCGGTAGCGGTAGGACGTGCCGAACCGCTGGGAGCCGAGCGACTCCGACAGCGAGCCGATGGAGGCGAACCCGTGGTTCTGCACGAGCACCACGATCACCTTGATCCCCTCGGAGACCATCGTGACGAGCTCCTGCGCCATCATCAGGTAGGAGCCGTCGCCGACGAGGACGAACACCTCCCGGCCGGGGTCGGCGAGTTTGGCGCCCAGCCCCGCGGCCACCTCGTAGCCCATGCAGGAGTAGGCGTACTCGACGTGGTAGGCCTTCGGATCCCGGGCGCGCCACAGCATCTGCAGGTCGCCGGGCATGCTGCCAGCCGCGTTGATCACCACGTCGCGGTCGTCGGCGAGGTCGCGCAGGGCACCGAGGATCTCCGTCTGCGCGGGCAGCGGACCGTGCCCGCGCGTGAAGCACTCGTCGGCGGTGCGCCGCCACTCGTCGGCCAGCAGGCGAGCCCGGGAGCGGTGGGCCTCGTCCACCCGCCACTCCCCCAGCTCGGCGGCCAGCGCCTCGATGCCCAGCCTGGCGTCGGCGAGCACCATCTCCGCCGAGTGCTTGGCCGCGTCCAGCCGGGCGACGTTGAGGTTGACGAACCGGACCCGGGGGTTGCCGAACACGGTGTGGCTGGCGGTGGTGAAGTCGCTGTACCGCGTGCCGATGCCGAGCACGACGTCGGCCTCGGCGGCCAGCGCGTTGGCCGCGGACGTTCCCGTCGAGCCGAGCCCGCCCACCGCGCACGGGTGGTCCCATGGCACCGCGCCCTTGCCCGCGTGGGTGTCGGCGACCGGGATGCCCGTGGCCGCGGCGAACTCCCGCAGTGCCTGGCTCGCACCGGAGTACACCACCCCGCCGCCCGCGACGACCAGCGGCGAGCGCGCACCGCGCAGCAGTGCGGCCGCGCGGGCGACGGCTGGGGCTTCCGGCACCGGGCGGCCCACGCGCCACACCCGGCGCCGGAAGAAGTCCACCGGCCAGTCGTAGGCCTCGGCCTGCACGTCCTGCGGCAGGCACAGCGTCACCGCACCCGTCTCCACCGGGTCGGTCAGCACGCGCATGGCCGCCAGCGCGGCCGGGATCAGCTGCTCGGGCCGCGTGATCCGGTCGAAGTACTTCGACACCGGCCGGAACGCGTCGTTGACGGTCACGTCGCCGCCGCGGGTGTCCTCCAGTTGCTGCAGCACCGGGTCCGGGTACCGGGTGGCGAACATGTCCGACGGCAGCAGCAGCACCGGCAGCCGGTTCGTGGTCGCCAGCGCCGCGCCCGTGACCATGTTCGTCGATCCCGGACCGGTGGAGGCCGTGCACGCGAAGGTCTGCAGCCGGTCGCGCATCTTGGCGAAGGCGCTGGCGATGTGCACCATGCCCTGCTCGTTGCGGGCCAGGTAGTACGGCAGATCGGCCTCACCCGTGCGAGCCGCCTGCAGCAGGGCCTGGCCGAGACCGGCGACGTTGCCGTGCCCGAAGATCCCCCACACACCGGGGATCAGCCGCTGCTCGGCGCCGTCGCGCTCGCTGTACTGGCCGGCCAGGAACCGCACCAGCGCCTGCGACGTCGTCAGCCTGATCGTCTCGCTCATCGTGCCGCCTTCCCGAACGGCAGCCGCGGATCGACATCCTGCGACTCCCAGGTCTGGCGGACCCAGCCGTGGGCCGGGTCGTCGCAGATCAGCCACGCCCGCTCCGGGCCGGGACCGGCCATGACGTTGAGGTAGTAGAGGTCGTAACCGGGCACGGCCATGGACGGCCCGTGCCAGCCGTGCGGGATCAGCACGACGTCGCCGGTGCGGACCTCGGCGAGCACGTCGACGGGCCGATCCGGCGTGCCGTACACGCGCTGGTAGCCCATGCCGGGGCCCGCGGGGCCGCCCGCGACCTCGAAGTAGTAGATCTCCTCGAGCTCGCTCTCCCCTTCCCTGGCCTCGTCGTGCTTGTGCGGCGGGTAGGACGACCAGTTGCCGCCGGGGGTGAGCACCTCGCACACCAGCAGCTGGTCGGCCTCGAAGGTGTGCGGCAGGCAGTAGTTGTTGACCTGGCGGCTGCACTGGCCCGCGCCGCGCAGTTCGGCAGGCACCTCCGCGGCGGGCCCGTAGCGGGCGGGCAGCCTGCGCTCGCACCGCGCCGACGGCAGCGCGAAGCGGCCGGACCCGGTGATGGTCGCGGTGGCGTCCCTCGGCAGGTAGGCGAAGTCGGTCACCGCGTCGAACACGCCGGTGCGCCCGGCCAGCTCGAACGTCCGCCCGTCCACGGTGACCGCGCACGAGCCGGACAGCGGCAGCACGAGCGTCTCGGCGTCCCCGGTGTGCACGTCCAGGCTGCCGCCGGACAGTGCGGCGACGCGGAGCCCGGAGAACCCCCAGCCCGCGGACTCGGGGGTGACGACGACCTCGAACGGTCCCTCGGCGGTGGATCCCGCCGCACGATACAGCTTCTCGTTCACAGCAACCCCACAGCGGTGTCGACGGCGTTGGCGACGTCGCCGTCGTGCGGATAGAGCAGCGAGCGGCCGACGACGAGGCCCTGCACGGTCGGCAGGGCGAGCGCCTTCCGCCACGAGGCGAAGGCGGCGTCCGGGTCCCTGACCTCGCCGCCGAGCAGGACGGCGGGCAGGGTCGAGGCGGCGAGCACCCGCTCCATGTCGTCCACGACGGGCAGCTTCAGCCAGGTGCGGGCCGACGTGCGGCCGAGCCCGGAGGCGATCGTGATCGACGTGATCACGGCCTCGGGCGAGAGGTCGTTGCGGAGCCGCCCGTCGGCCCAGCGGGACAGGAACGGCTCGACCATCGCGATCAGCCCGCGGTCGGCCAGGTCGCCGACCGCCCGCGCGGAGCTCTCCAGCACGCCCGGGGTGGCCGGATCGTCCAGCGCGATGCGGGTGAGCATCTTGCCGCCGTCGAAGCGCATCCGCGCGAGCTGCTCGGCGTCGTAGCAGCCGAACCGGTCGTCGACCTCGAACACCGAGCCGGCCAGTCCGGTGCGGTTCATCGAGCCGAACACGGACTTGCCGTCGAGCGCGCCGAGCAGCAGCAGGTCCTCGAGGATGTCCGCCGTCGCGAGCACGCCGGTGACGCCGGGGCGTTCCAGCGCCAGGCACAGCCGCTCCAGCAGGCGCCCCCGGTCGGCCATCGCCAGCGGGTCGCCGCCGACGGCGTTCGCGCCCCGCGCCGGATGGTCGGCGGCGATGATCATCGTGCGGCCGTGCGGGCCGAACGGCGAGCCCGCGGGAACGCGCCTCGCGGCGGCCTCGGCGATCGCCTCCGGCTCGCGCACCCGGGTGTCCACGATGCGGCGTACCAGCTCAGACACCGGCCACCTCCGCCAGCTTCGCCTCGACCTGCGCCTGTGTCGGCATGGCGGGCGCGCAGGCCAGCTCGCCCGCGACGTGCGCGCCGGCCGCGTTGGCGAACCGGATCACCCGCTCGGTCGGCCAGCCGGCCAGCAGCCCGTGGCACAGGGCCCCGCCGAACGCGTCGCCCGCTCCGAGCCCGTTGACCACCTCGACCGGCATGGGCGGCACCTCGACCTCGCCGGAGCCGTCGAGCGCCAGCACCCCGCGCGGCCCCTGCTTGACGACGGCGAGCGACACCCCGGCCCGGCGCAGCTCCCGCGCGGTCGCCGAGGGGCTCTCGGCGGGGCCGACGGCGACGGCGCACTCCTCGCGGTTGCCGACGGCGACGGTGACGTGCGGCAGCGCCTCGGCCACCCAGTGCCGCGCCTCGACCGCGGAGTCCCAGAACATCGGCCGGTAGTCCAGGTCCAGCACGGTGATCCCGGACCGCGCCCTGGCGCGCAGCGCCGCCAGGGTCGCCGAGCGGCTCGGCTCCTGGCACAGCCCGGTCACGGTCACCCAGAACACCCGTGCCGCCCTGATCGCCTCCAGATCCAGCTCCTCCGGCCGGATGTCCAGGTCCGGCGCGGTGGGGAAGCGGTAGAAGTACAGCGGGAAGTCGTCGGGCGGGAAGATCTCGCAGAAGGTCACCGGGGTCGGCAGGTGCGCGCTGGTGCCGACGAACCGGGGGTCGACGCCGTAGCCCTCCAGCGACCGGCGCACGAACCGGCCGAACGGGTCGGCGCCGGTCTTGGTGATCACCGCCGCCGCACGGCCGTACCGGGCCGCGGCCACGGCGACGTTCGTGGGGCTTCCCCCGAGATACTTGCCGAACGACTCGACATCCTCCAGCCCGACACCCACCTGCTGCGGGTAGATGTCCACGCCCACCCGGCCCATCGTGACGACGTCGAACGCCACCGGGCCTGGCTGCGGCACAGTCACGGCTACACCTCCTCGTGCGGGACGCCGTCCCACCGCTAGCGCGCTCTACTAGCGCGCTCTAGTCCGGGTACTATGCCCCGGCTCACACAGGCCTGTCAATACGGGAACGGAGCGGTTTCGTAGGGTCGGTGCCCGTGTCGACCGACTTCTACGACCTGATCCGGCGGCGCAGGGACGTCCGCGCCGAGTTCACCGGCGAGCCCGTGCCGGAGGAGGTGCTGCACCGGATCCTGGCGGCCGCGCACGCCGCGCCGAGCGTCGGGCTGAGCCAGCCGTGGGACTTCGTCCTGGTCCGCGACCGCGCCACGCGCGAGCGGTTCCGCGAGCACGTGCAAGCCGAGCGCGCGACCTTCGAGGCCGAGCTGGCCGGTGACCGGGCCGCGACGTTCCGGCGCATCCGGATCGAGGGAATCCTGTCGTCGACCCTCTCGGTGGTCGTCACCTACGACCCGGAGCGCGGATCACCCGCGGTGCTCGGCAGGCACGCGATCGCCGACGCGGGGCTCTACTCGGTCTGCCTCGCCATCCAGAACCTGTGGCTGGCGGCGACCGCGGAGGGCCTCGGTGTCGGGTGGGTGAGCTTCTACCGGGAGGACTTCCTGCGGGAGCTGCTGGGCATCCCCGCGCGCGTCCGCCCGGTGGCGTGGCTGTGCCTCGGCCCGGTGACGCACCTGCACGAGGTGCCCGACCTGGAACGGCACGGCTGGCGGGAACGCCTTCCGCTGGACGCCGTCGTGCACGAGGAGCGCTATCCTGGCTGACCGGTCAGCCTGCCGAGCACGGCGCGCGCCGCCCGGTCGACGTCCCCGGCCGCACCGGCGGGCAGCGCGCCGCTCAGGCACAGCGACGCGTAGCCGTGCGCGATCGACCACGCGGCCACCACCGCGTCCTCCAGGTCGTGTTTCCGGGCGCCGTCGGCGGTGTCCCCGCCGCGCTGCCGCTCGACTCCCCTGGTGAGCGCCTCCCAGGACCGCTTCCGCGCCGCGGCGACCCCGGGGTCCCCGGTGCGGTAGAGCGCGGGAACGAACATCACCTGGAAGTGCGCGGGATGCCCCAGCGCGAACCGCACGTACGCGACGCCCAGCTCCAGCAGATCGTCCCCGGCCGGGGCCAGCGCGTCGGCGAGCCGGGCGAAACCCTCCTCGGCGAAGGCGGTGAGCAGTCCGGCCTTGTCCCCGAAGTGGTGCTGTGGCGCGGCGTGCGACACGCCCGCGCGGCGGGCCAGCTCGCGCAGGCTCAGCGCGCCCGCCCCGTGCTCGCCGATGACGTCCGCCGCGGCCGAGAGCAGCGCCTGCCTCAGGGCGCCGTGGTGGTACCCGTGTTCGGCCATGCCGGTTCCGGTCCTCCCTCCGGGTCCGCGCCGCGGCGGCTCCGCTCGCGCACGGACAGCCACAGCACGGCGGTCGTCGCCGTCCCGAACACGACCTGCAGCAGCACCCGCGGGACCAGCGGGGTCACCGGCTCGCCGCCGAGCGTCAGGCCCTCCAGCGCGGCGTGGACGTTCGCGGGCAGCATCGCCAGCAGCAGCGCGGTGAGCCCGCCCGCCGCCCACGGCACGGTGCGCCGGTACAGCAGTCCCGCCGCGCCGCACAGCTCCAGCACCCCGGTCAGCGTCACCAGCAGGTCCGGCCTGGGCAGCGCGGGCGGGACCATCGCGATGAGGTCGTCCCGCAGCACGACGAAGTGGGTCACGCCGGTGACGGTGAACATCGCGGCGAGGCCGCCGCGCAACGCGGGCAGCCAGCCGCGCAGCGGGGTGACGCCCAGCAGGCCGGCGAGCCCCACCAGCAGGGCGGTTCCGGCGAGGGTGAGCAGCGGCGCCATGGGTTCCTCCCCGAGAGCGGGATCTTGACACTGACAAGATACGGTGCCGCTCGAGAACTTGTCAATGACAAGATTGGCTGGAGCGGGCCCCGGCGGTGGCGACGCTCCGGTGGCGTGCCTGGTCACCGCTCGGGGGTGCGGAACGTGGTCTCACCACGTTCGTCACTCACGCGCGGCCAGGCGCAGGATCGCCGCGGCCGAGGCGTCCACGTCGGCCTCGGTGGTGGCGTGGTTGGACACCGAGATCCGCAGCAGCCTCCTGCCCCGCCACGTGGTGCCGCCCAGCCAGCAGGTCCCCTCGCGCTGTACGGCGGCCACCACACGGTCGGTGCGGCCGTCGTCGCCGAAGCCGGCGAGCACCTGGTTGAGCACCACGTCGTTGACGATCTCGGCCCCGCCCTCGGCGAGCCGGCCGGCGAACCGCCGGGCCAGCGCACGGCACCGCTCCACCAGCTCCGCCACCCCGTCCCGGCCGAGCTCCCGCAGGGCCGCCCACACGGTGAACCCGCGGGCCCGGCGCGACGACTCCAGCGTGAAATCCGCTCCCCCTCGGACCCCGCCGCCCGAGCCCACCAGGTAGGAGGCGCTGTACGACACGGCGGCGGCGTGGCTGTCCGGGTGGGCGCAGAAGGCGAACCCGCAGTCGTAGGGCACGTTGAGCCACTTGTGCCCGTCACAGGCCCACGAGTCGGCGAGCTCGGCACCGTCGACGAGGGCGGCGGTGGCGGGGCTGGCCGCCGCCCACAGCCCGAAGGCACCGTCCACATGCGCCCAGCCGCGGTGCCGGTGTGTCAGCTCGCAGGCGGCACGCAGGTCGTCGCAGGCCCCGGTGTTCACGTTGCCCGCCTGCAGGCACACGATCGGCGCGCCGCCGCCGCGCGCGAGCACGCGCTCCAGATCCGCCACGTCGATCGCGCCGTCCGGCGCGGCGGCCACGGGCTCCACGACGGCGGTGCCGAATCCGAGCAGCCGCAGTGCCCGGTCGATCGTCGCGTGCCGCTCCTCGCTCGCCACCACCCGCAGGCGCGGTGCCCCGGCGAGGCCGTCGCGCTCGACGTCCCACCCCGCGGCGGCGAGCAGGTGGTGCCGGGCGGCGGCGAGGCTCACCGTGTTCGCGGCCTGGCCGCCCGTCACGAAGCCCACCGACGCGCCGCCGGGAATGCCGAGCAGCTGCTTGAGCCACTCCCCCGCCGCGCGCTCCGCCGCGATCCCCGCGGGTGCCAGCACCGGGTTGAACGCGCACTGGTCCCAGGCGGTGGTCAGCACGTCGGCGGCGGTCGCGGCGGGCAGCGCCCCGCCGGTCACGAACCCGAAGAAACGCGGTCCCGCGGAGGCCATGAGGCCGGGCTCCGCGGCGCGGAGCAGCGCGGTGAGGACCTCATCCGGTGCGCTCGGCGAGCGGGGCAGCGCTCCGCCGAACGCCGTCTCCAGCCCGGCGACGGCGGCCGCCGCCGGGGCCACGGGCCGTTCCGGAAGGCCGGCGCGGTACTCCGCGGCGGCGCGGGCCGCGCGGGCGAGCAGGTCGTCTGGGTCCGTCATGGCGCCCGACTGTACGCATGCGCACCGCTCCCATGCTGGCGGCGACGACAAGCGCGATGCCAAGGCACTCCACGGCGGTCATCGCCTGCCGCAGGACGAGGAATCCGGCGAGCGCCGCGACCGCGGGCCCGAGGCTCATCAGCACGGCGAACGTGCCCGCGGGCAGCCTGCGCAGCGCCAGCAGTTCCAGCGTGTACGGCAGCATCGACGACAGCAGCGCCACGACCGCGCCCAGCCCCAGCGTGACCGGATCGAGCAGCGCGGGGCCCGCCCCGGCGATGCCCAGCGGCAGGCTCAGCACGGCGCCGGCGGTCAGCGCGAGCGCCAGCCCGTCCGCCCTGGGGAAGCGGGCACCGACGCGGGCACTGAGCAGGATGTAGCAGGCCCACAGCGCGCCCGCGGCCAGCGCGAACGCCACACCGGCCGGGTCGAGACCGGAGAACCCGCCGCCCCCGAGCAGGACCACGCCGCCGAGTGCGAGCAGCGCCCACACCACGCTCAGCCACCGGCGGGACGCGAGCACCGACAGCGTCAGCGGGCCGAGCACCTCCAGCGTCACGGTCGCACCGAGCGGGATCCGCTCGATCGCCTGGTAGAACAGCGTGTTCAGCCCGCCGAGCGTTACCCCGAACGCGGCGACGTGCAACCAGTCCGCCCGCGTGTGGCCCCGTACCCGGGGGCGGCAGACGAGGAGCATGAGCAGCGCCGCGAACACCAGGCGCAGGGTCACCACGCCGAGCGCACCGGCGCGGGGGAACAGCAGCGCGGCGAGCGCGGCGCCGAACTGCAGCGACAGCGCGCCGCCGAGCACGAGCGCGACCGCGCCGGGGTGCGCGTGCCGCACGGGCGGGGAGGAAACGGCGGTCATACCCGCGACGCTAGGGACGCCGTCTCACCGTGTGAAATGCCGATCGAACTCCCGTTATGCTCGGCGCGCATGACCATCGAGCTGCGCCACCTCCGCTGCTTCCTCGCCGTCGCCGAGGAGGGCAACATCACGCGCGCCGCCCAACGGCTGCACCTCACGCAGCCCGCCGTGTCGCGCACGCTGCGGCAGCTGGAGCAGCGGCTCGGGTTCCGGCTCGTCGACCGCTCCACGCACCACCTGCTGCTCACGCCGGAGGGGCACGCGTTCCGGGACAAGGCCGCCGCGGCGCTGGCGGCCGTCGACGACGCGCTCGACCCGGCGCGGCTCGTGCCGTGGCCGCTGCGGGTGGGACACGCGTGGGCGGCGTTCGGCGGGCACACCGCGGACCTGCTGCGGCGCTGGGAGCAGCGGCACCCGGACACACCGCTGGAACTGCTCCGGATCGACGACCACACCGCGGGCCTGGCCACCGGCCGGGTGGACGTGGCGGTGCTGCGCGGTCCGGTGCGGGCGACGGGACTGGCCACGGCGTCGCTGCCGAGCGAGGAGCGGGTGGCCGCGGTGCCCACCGACAGCCCGCTCGCCTGCCGGGACGAGCTCACGCTGGCCGATCTCACCGGCGAGGTGGTGGCGGTCAACCCGGTGTCCGGAGTGACCACACTGGACCTGTGGCCGCCCGCGATCCGGCCCGCCCGCTCGCTGCGCGTGGCCAACACCGACGACTGGCTCGCCGCGATCGCCGCGCACCGGGCCGTGGGCATCACGACGTCGGCGACACGCAGGCTGCACACCTACCCCGGGGTCGCGTTCGTCCCGGTGACCGGGGCGGCGCCGATCCCCGTGGTGCTGGCCTGGCGGCGCGCGCCGGGCCACCCGGCCATCCCGGACCTGGTGGCGCTGGCGCACGAGGTGCTGGGACCGGGCCGGTCCGGGTAGCCCGGCGGCATGACGATGTCCACCACCACGGCGCTGGCCGGGTCGTTCGCCGCGGCGGTGCTGCTCGCGGCGCTGCACCTGGCCGCCCCTCGGATCCGTTCCCTGCCGGGGGTGCCCGAGTCGGCCACGGGCTCGTTCGCGGGCGGGATCGCCGTCGCCTACGTGTTCCTGCACCTGCTGCCCGAGGTCGCCGCGGGCAACGCGGCGATCGGGGAACTGCTCGGCGACGTCGTCGAGGTCACGCCGCTGTTCGACCTGGCGATCTTCGCCGTGGCGCTGGCGGGGTTCGCCGTGTTCTACGGCCTGGAACGCCTCGCCGGGCGCACCCGGCCCGGCGCGGAACCGGGCGCGTGGGTGTACCGGCTGCACCTGGGCGCGTTCTGCGGCTACAACGCCCTCATCACCTACACGATGCCGCTACGGCTGCGCACCGGCATCGCGTTCGCGGTGCTGTTCACCATCGCGATGGGACTGCACTTCGTGCTCACCGACCGCGGGCTGCGGGAACACTACCCGCGCCGGTTCGCCGCGACCGGCCGGTTCGCGCTCGCCCTCGCGCTGCTGTTCGGCTGGGTCCTGTCCGCGTTGCTCGCGCCCGCCGGCGTCGTGGTGGTGAGCGTGCTCGTCGCGCTGCTCAGCGGGTCGGTGCTGCTCAACGTGTTCAAGGAGGAGCTGCCCGCGGGCGCGCGTTCGCGGTTCGGCTGGTTCCTCACCGGGCTGCTGCTCTACGGCGGCCTGCTCACCGGCGTGACCGCGCTGGGCGGGTAGCTGGCCCGGCGGCGGGCCGCGTGGGACGGTGGTGCCATGCTGATCGAGTCGATGACGAGGCGGCGCCCCTCGCGGGGTGCCACCGGGGTGACGCTCGCGGGCAGGCGCGTGCACCTGCTCGACCGCGCCCGGATCTACGCATGCGGCATCACGCCCTACGACGTGACCCACCTCGGGCACGCGAGCACGTTCGTGTGGGTGGACACGCTCGCCCGCGCGCTGCGGGCGCTCGGCGTGGAACCCGTGGTGTGCCGCAACGTCACCGACGTCGACGACGTGCTCGACGCCGCGGCGCGCCGGGCGGGCGTGCGCTACGACCACTTCGCCGCCTTCCAGCAGTTCCGGTTCGAGGGCGACATGGCGGCGCTCGGCGTGCGGGCGCCCGACCACGAGCCGAGGGCGCATGCCTACATCGACCCGGTGATCCGGCTGGCGGGGGCGCTCGTCGAAGCGGGCGCGGCGTACGAGCGGGACGGCGGGGTGTACTTCCGCGGCCGCGACGTGGTGGCGCGGGCCGGGCTGGCCGAGGCGGAGGCGCTGCGGCTGGCCGGCGAGTTCGGCGGGCGGCCGGACGACCCGGCCAAGGACGACCCGTTCGACGTGGCCGTGTGGCAGCCCGCCGAGGAGGACCATCCGGCGTGGGACTCGCCGTGGGGCCCGGGCAGGCCGGGCTGGCACGCCGAGTGCGTGGCCATGGCGGTGTCGGTGTTCGGCGTCGGGGTGGACGTCCACGCCGGTGGCGAGGACCTGCGGTTCCCGCACCACGCCTATCACGCCGCGATGGCGGAGGCGCTCACCGGCGTGACGCCGTACGCGCGCGCGTGGCTGCACGCCGGGACCGTGCGCGTGGGCGGGGCGAAGATGGCGAAGTCGGCGGGCAACCTGGTGCTGCTGGAGGATCTGCTCGCCACGCATCCCGCGCCGGTGGTGCGGACGCTGATCGTGGACCGGCCGTGGGCGCGGAGCTGGGAGTACCAGCCCGCGTTGCTGGACCGGGCCGCGGAGCGGCTGGAAAGCCTGCACCGTGCGGCGGGCAGGCCGCACGAGGCGCGGGAGGCGGACGTCGAGCGGCTGCGTGCGCTGCTCGCCGCCGACCTGGACGTCTCCGGCGCACTCGACCTGGCGGTCGAGACCGGCGGCGGCACCGCCCGGGTGCTCACCACCGCCCTCGGCCTCAGCTGACCGCCCCCCATTCCGCGGGTGGCAGGGCAGTGAAGGCCACCTTCACTGCGTCCAACGCACTGAAGGTGGCCTTCACTGCACGCGGCAGGGACAGCAAGCGAAGCTCAGCCCGCGGGCTGGACGTCCGGGATGCCGTTCGCCGGCGGGGTGGCCTGCTCCTCGGTGTACTCGGTGATCTCGGCGTCGCCGTTGTCGGTGACCTGGACCGGCGAGAGGTCCTCACTGCCGTTGCCCTTGATCCGCACCACCTTCACGCCGGACATGCCCGCGTGCGAGTCGGCGGAGTACCGGAACGGCACGAACGCCGGGCCCCGCAGCTCGCCGCCGACCTGCTCGAGCGCGTCGACGAGACCCTGCCGTGTCGGGTCGGGACCCGCGGCCTGCAGCGCCTGCACGAACGTGTACGCCTGCGCCATGCCGTAGATGCGGTAGTTGCTCAGCTCGCCCTCCTCACCGCCGTGGGCGTCCCAGACCTTCCGCCACAGCTGGGTCCACGGGTCGTCCGACTCGTCCACCCCGGGCATGTACTCGGTGGTGATGGCGCCGTCGAGCATGCTGGAGTCGGTCACCTTGCCCTCGGAGAACCGGCCGAGCAACGCGCCGACGAGTGCCGGGTCCGAGCCCACGTTGCTGTAGATCCACTGTGGCTGGTAGTTCAGCCGCAGGGCCGTGAGCTGGCTGAGCGCGGTGTAGGACGGGACGTTGAACCCGATCACGAGGTCGGCGCCCGCCGCCTGCAGCGCCGCGATCTGCGGGCCGATGTCGGTGTTGCCCGGCGCGTACCGCTCGGCCGCGACGATCTGGTCGTCGATGTAGGCTCGCGCGCCCTTCTCCCCGTCCCGGCCGAAGTCGTCGTCCTGCAGGAACAGCCCCACCTTGGCCTCGGGGAAGTTCTCCTTGACGTACTTGCCGATGATCTTGCCCTCGACCTCGTAGTCCGGCTGCCAGCCGAAGGTCATCGGGTTCTGCTCCGGCTGGTCCCACAGCAGCGACCCGGACGAGACGAACAGGTCCGGAACCCCGTTGCTGTTGAGGAAATCGAGCACCGCGCTGTGCGTGGGCGTGCCGAGACCGCCCACCATCGCGAAGATCTCGTCCTGCAGCACCAGCTCGTTGACCACCTGGCTGGTGTTGGTGGGATTGTACGCGTCGTCGCGGTAGACGTACTCGATCGTGCGCCCGTGCACGCCCCCGTTGGCGTTGACGTAGTCGAAGTACGCCTTCGCCCCGGTGGGGATCGCGCTGTAGCCGGGAGCGGCGACGCCGGTCAGCGGGAAGTGCGCGCCGACCTTGACACTGTCCTCGGTGATGCCCGGATCGGCCGCGCCGCCGCCCGAGTCACCTTCGGAGCGGCCGCCCGCGCCGCACGCCGAGGCCAGCACGGTCGCGGCCGCCACCGCCGCGACGAGAGCCGTCCGGCGGCGTCTCACCCACTTGGTCATCCTCATCCTCCTTGCTTCGAAGAACCGACTGCCCCGACGTCTCGAGCCCCCTGTCTCCGCCGCGTCCACGCGTGCCGGAGTCGGTGCACCGCTCCCAGCACGCCGCCCGGCGCGACGAGCATCACGACCACCAGCACCACGCCGTAGACCAGCGGGGCGAGCTCGGCCGCCTGCGTGCCGGTCAAGCCGAGGTCGGTGCCGAGCCCGGTCACCGCGGGCGGGAGGAACACGAGCAGGGCGCTGCCGAGCAGCGCGCCGGTGAGGCTGCCGAGCCCGCCGACCACGACGGCCGTGAGCAGCGACAGCGAGAGCACGATCGTGAACCCGCTCGGCGCGGCGAGCCGCACCACCATGGCCAGCACCGCGCCACCGAGCCCGGCGCAGGCGGCGCTCACCACGAACGCGAGCACCCGCATCCGGCCGAGGCGCACCCCGGCGAGCTCGGCGGCCACCTCGTCGTCGCGCACCGCGCGCCAGATCCGCCCGTACCGGCTCGCCGTGAGGTTGGCGAGCAGCAGCAACACCGCCAGCAGCGTGATCCAGCCGATGTAGGCGAGGTAACGCGCGCTGGTCAGGTCGCCCGCGGTGACGAAGTAGACGGCGTCGGCGAGCCAGTCCGGCGGCCGCGGCGAGCTCACCCGCAGTCCCTGCTCACCGCCGAACACCCCGTCGAAGTAGATCGCCAGCCCCGGCACGCCCACGGCCAGCGCGAGCGTGGCACCCGCGAGGTAGGGACCGTGCAACCGGGCCGCGGCCGCGCCGACCACCACCCCGGCCAGTGCGGTGACCGCGGCGGCCGCCAGCATCGCGACCGGGAACGGGACGGCGCCGGTCTCCAGCAGCAGTCCCGTGGTGTAGGCACCGACGGCCATCAGCGCGCCGTGCCCCAGGGAGATCTGGCCGTTGAGTCCGGTGAGGACGGTCAGTCCCACAGCGGCGATCGCGTAGTAGGACATCGTCGCGAACTGGGAGTTGCGGAAAGGTCCGGTCAGCTCGAGCACGACCACCACCACGAGCAGCCCGGCGAGCACGCCGAGCAGGTTGCGGCCGAGGACCGACGAAGGCAGCAGGCGGCGGGCCGCCGCGGTCACGGAGTCCGGCACGGTGTCACACCCGCCTCTCCGCCGCGCGGCTGAACAGACCGTGCGGGCGCACGAGCAGGACGGCGACCAGGATCGCCAGCGCCGCCAGTGTCACCAGCTCGCTGCCCAGGTAACCGCTCACATAGGACAGTGCCAGCCCGATCAGCAGCCCGCCGACCACGGCGCCGCCCGGGCTGTCCAGCCCGCCGAGCACGGCGGCGACGAACCCGTACACGATCACGCCGTCCATGTAGGCCGGGTGCACGAGGTTCCCGCCCGCGATCAGCAGGCCGGCGAGGGAGCCGACCGCCGCGGCGAGCGCCCAGCCGAGCGTCAGCATGCCGCCGACCCGCACGCCGAGCAGTCGCGCCACCTCCTGGTTGAACGCCGACGCGCGCATGCGCAACCCCACGTCGGTGAACCGGAACAGGGCCACCAGGCCGAGCATCACGACGACGACCGAGCCGATCACGAACGCGCTGAACGGGGTGAACGCGACGGTGAACTCGCCGACGCGGAACCCGCTCAGCCCGAACGGCGCGGGGAACGACTCGAACGAGGAGCCGAACAGCAGGGCCGCGATCGCCTGGAACGCGACGAACAGGCCCAGGGTCACGATCACCGCGTTGAGCGCGGGCCCGCCCTCCACGGGCCGGATCACCAGGCGTTCCACCACCGCGCCCAGCACGAGCCCGCCGAGCAGCGCGGCGCCGAACGCGAGCCAGTACGAGTGCCCCGCCTCGATGAGCACGAGCGCCACATAGGTGGTGAACATCGCCATCGAGCCCTGGGCGAAGTTGATGATCCGCGTGGCGCGCCAGATCAGCACGAGCGCGAGCGCGAACGCCGCGTAGATCGCGCCCTGGCTGAGCCCGCCGAGCGTGACGTTGACGAACTGTTGCATGGTCCTGCGTGTCCTCCTCCGGGTGGCACTGGGTCAGAAGCCGAGATAGGCGTGCCGCAGCTCGTCGTCCGCGGCGAGGGTGCGCGCGTCGGCGGCCGCGACGACCCGGCCGAGGTTGAGCACGAAACCGGCGTCGGCGATCGAGAGTGCGCTGCGCGCGTTCTGCTCCACCAGGAGCACCGTGAGGCCGTCCCGGTCGACGAGGTCGCGCAGGATCCCGAAGATCCGCGCGACGATGCGGGGCGCCAGCCCGAGCGACGGCTCGTCGAGCAGCAGCACCTCGGGGCCGGACAGCAGCGCCCGCGCGATCACGAGCATCTGCCGTTCGCCGCCGGACAGCGAGTTGGCCTCGCGGCGGCGCCGCTCCGCCAGTGCGGGAAAGAGGTCGTACACGTCCGCGAGGTGGTACCGGCGGTCGGCTCGGCGCGCGCCGAGCAGGTCGCCGAGGCGCAGGTTCTCCTCCACGGTCAGCTCGGTGATCACCCCGCGTCCCTCGGGCACGTGTGCCACGCCCGCTCGCGCGATCGCCTCCGCCGGCGCCCGCGTCAGGTCGCGCTCGCCGAGCAGCACGCTGCCGTCACTGCCCCGGACCAGGCCGGAGATCGTGCGCAGCAACGTGGTCTTGCCCGCGCCGTTGGCGCCCAGCACCGCGGTGATCTCCCCGGGACGCGCCCGCACGGTGACCGTGTTCAGCGCGGTCACCGGCCCGTAGCGGGTGGTCAGGTCACGCACTTCCAGTGCGGGTCCGCGCTCAGCCATCGTTGCCGTCGTTGCCATCGTTGCCATCACTGCCTCCCCGGTGGGCCTCCTCGCCCAGGTACGCGTCGACGACCGCCGGATCGTCCCGGACCTCCTCCGGCGCGCCGGCCGCGACCACCCGGCCGAAGTCCAGCACGGTGATCCGGTCGCACACCGACATCACGAGGTCCATGTGGTGGTCGACCAGCACGATCGACATGCGCTCGGCGAGCCCGCGCACGAACGCGCCCAGCTCGCTGATCTCGTCGTGACCGAGCCCGCTCGCCGGCTCGTCGAGCAGCAGCAGCTCGGGGTCGGCCGCGAGAGCCCGCGCGAGCGCGACGCGTTTCTGCACCGCGTAGGGCAGGCTGCCCGGGTAGCGGCCGGCGAACTCCGCCACCCCGGCGTCGCTCATCGCCCGCCACGCCCGTTCCCGCAGCGCGCGTTCGTCCGCGGCGGAGCGGGGCAGCGCGAGCAGCGCGGACACGAAACCGCTGCGGCGGAACCGGTCCGCGCCCACCATGACGTTCTCGGTCACCGTCAGGCCGCGGAACAGGCCGAGTCCCTGCAGGGTCCTGGCGACGCCCATGCCGGCGAGCCGGTGCGGGCGCAGGTCGGTCAGCGGCGTGCCGTGCCTGCTGATCGTGCCCGCGTCCGGCCGGACGAAGCCGCAGCACACGTTGAACAGCGTCGTCTTCCCCGCGCCGTTGGGGCCGATCACGCCGTGCACCTCGTGCGGGCGCACGGCCAGCGAGACGTCGTCGAGCGCGGTCAGCCCGCCGAACCGCACGGTCACGCCGGACACGGCGAACAGCGGCGCCGGATCGGGCCGCCCGCGGGCGTGGCGGTGGCCTGTCCCCGCCCTCCCGGTGGTCTCGGATGTTCCCGGCGACGTCACGACCGCGCCTCCCGACGTTGGGTGTGTGAGCTGGTGCGGCCCTAAGACTGATGCGCGGCGCCCAAATCCGGCCATAGGCGCGGCGCCCAAGGATCATGCCGATTTCTGGGCTCGCCGCCCGGAATGCCTGGACGCGATGCGGCGCCGCGTGTAAATCTCGGCAGATGCGATCGACGGTGGAGGGCGCGGAGGCCGCCGAATGCTCCGAACCGGCCAAGGCGGCGCTGCACACCCTCAGCCGCGTCCTGCTGGAGAACCTGGAGAGCCTCGCCGACCGGCTGACCCTGGTCGTGCTGCAGCGCGAACCCTCGTACGCGCAGCTGGGCGTCGCCGCCCCGGACGAGCTGCGGGAGAACCTGCGGGGCAACCTGGAGCGCGGCATCCAGTCGCTCGGCGCGACCGTGCCGGAGGGCGCGGACCCGCAGGACACGTCCATCGAGACCGGCCGGGTGCGGGCCAGGCAGGGCGTGCCGCTGGAGGCCGTGCTGCGCGCCTACCGGCTGGGCGGGCGGGTGATCTGGGAGGGCCTGCTCGCCACGTCGCGGGAACGCTTCGCGGGTCGCTTCGACCACGCGCTGCTCGACGCGGCCGGCTACGTGTGGAAGGTGATCGACTCCAGCTCGTCGGCGCTCGTGGACGCCTACCGGCTGGAGGAGGCGCGGCTGCGCAGCCAGGAGCTGTCGCGGCGGCACGCCTTCCTCAACGCGCTGCTCGAGGGCCGCGGCAGCGAGCCGGGGTTCGCGGCGGAGGCGGCGGCCGCGCTCGGCCTGCCGGCGAGCGGGCCGATGCTGTGCGTGGTGGCGCCGGTCGAGACCCCGTGCGACGAGCCGCTGCGCTCGCCGAGGGACACGCTGGCGGCGCACGGCATCGTCTCCTCGTGGCACGTCCGGCCCACCGAGATCGTCGGGCTGGTCGCGCTGGGCGAGCGCACGCCCGGTGCCGTGCTCGGCGCACTGGAGCCCGCCGTCACCGGCAGGACGGGCGCCTCCCCCGTCTTCCAGTCGCTCGCGGAGGCGGGCGACGCCTACGCGCTCGCGCAGACGGCGGCGAGCACCCTGGCCGGTCCCGGGGTGGCGATGCTCGACGACCGGCTGCCCGAGGCGCTGCTGGCCGGCAGCCCCCAGTTGCTGCCCCGGTTGCAGGAGGTGGCGTTCCGCGATCTGCTGCGGTTGCCCGCGAACGAGCGCGACACGATGTTCGAGACACTGGAGGCCACCCTCGACAGCGGCGGCTCCCCCACTCACGCCGCGCAGCGGCTGTACTGCCACCGCAACACCGTGATCTACCGGTTGCAGCGCATCGAGTCCGCCACCGGGCGCCGGGTGGCCGATCCCCGGGACCGGCTGCTGCTCACGCTCGGTCTGCTCGCCCGCAGGCACGGCTGACGCCCGCCGCGGCACACGCCCGCCCCGCGCGTCCGGTCGGACCGAATCCAGCGGTTTGACCGGCGGAAGGCCGGGAACCCGGTCGGAGGCAATCCGTACCTGAGTCCTGGGAGCAGCAATGCAGCAGGTGGCCGATTACATTGTCGACCGGATCCGGGAGTGGGGCGTCCACCGCGTCTACGGCTATCCCGGGGACGGCATCAACGGACTGCTCGGAGCGTTCGACCGCGCTGAGGGCGATCCCCAGTTCGTGCAGGCCCGGCACGAGGAGATGTCCGCCTTCATGGCCTGCGGGCACGCCAAGTTCACCGGCGAGGTGGGCTGCTGCATCGCCACGTCGGGGCCCGGCGCCGTCCACCTGCTGAACGGGCTGTACGACGCCAAGCTCGACCACCAGCCGGTCGTCGCGATCGTCGGCCAGCAGAAGCGGATCGCGCAGGGTTCGCACTACCAGCAGGAGGTGCACCTGGAGAGCCTCTTCGCCGACGTCTCCGAGTTCATCCAGTCGTGCATGCATCCGGCCCAGGTGCGGCACGTCATCGACCGCGCGTTCAAGACGGCGCTGACCAGGCGCGGCGTCGCGACCATCGTCGTGCCGGTCGACCTGCAGGAGGAGGAGGCGCAGCCCTCGCCGCCGAAGACGCACGGCGCCGTGTACTCCAGCGTCGGCTGGAGCCAGCCTCGCGTGCTGCCCGACCCCGGGGAGCTGCAGAAGGCCGCGGACGTGCTCAACGAGGGCAGCAAGGTCGCGATGCTCATCGGCCAGGGCGCCAGGCACGCCGAAGCCGAGGTGGTCGAGGCCGCCGAACTCCTCGGCGCGGGCGTGGCGAAGGCACTGCTCGGCCGGGAGGTGCTCGACGACGACCTGCCGTTCGTCACCGGACCGATCGGGTTGCTCGGCTCGGAGCCCAGCGACGACATGGTGATGAACTGCGACACGCTGTTCATGATCGGCACCAGCTTCCCGTACGCGGAGTGGCTGCCCGACGAGGGCCAGGCCCGCGGCGTGGAGATCGACATCGACGGCAGCATGATCGGGATCCGCTACCCGATGGAGGCACACGTCGTCGGCGACGCCAAGGAGACGCTCAAGCAGCTGATCCCCATGCTCAAGCGCAAGGAGGACCGCGGCTGGCGGGAGCGGATCGAGGAGCACGTGCGCACGTGGAACCGGACCATGGAGGACCGGGCGAGCCAGCACTTCCAGGGGCAGATCAACCCGCAGGCGATCGCCCACGTGCTCTCGCCGATGCTGCCGGACGACTGCATCCTCACCGCCGACTCCGGGTCCTCCACGAACTGGTGGGCGCGGCACCTCAAGCTGCGCAAGGGCATGCGCGCGTCGTTGTCCGGCACACTCGCCACGATGGGCCCCGGCGTGCCCTACGCGATCGCGGCCAAGTTCGCCTACCCGGACCACCCGGTGATCGCCTTCGTCGGCGACGGCGCCTTCCAGATGAACGGCATGAACGAGATGATCACCGTGCAGCGCTACGCCGAGCAGCTCGGTGGCGGCCCGCCGCTCGTCTTCTGCGTGTTCAACAACGAGGACCTCAACCAGGTCACCTGGGAGCAGCGTGCGATGGGCGGCGACCCGAAGTTCATGGGCTCGCAGTACATCCCGGACGTGCCGTTCGCGAAGTACGCCGAGCTGATCGGGATGACCGGCATCTACTGCGACGATCCGGGCGGCATCGAGGACGCCTGGCGCCGGGCGCTGTCCAGCACAGGCCCGGTCGTGCTCGAGTTCAAGGTGGACCAGGAGATCCCGCCGCTCCCGCCGCACATCAAGATGGAGCAGGCCAAGAAGTCGGCCAAGGCCGTCCTGAGCGACCCGGAGAAGGTCGGCATCGGTGTGCGCGGGTTCCGGCAGAAGCTGTCCGAGTTCTACGAGAACCTGCCCGGCCGCGACCGCTGAGCGCGATGTCGGACGTCATCGAGGTCGAGGACATCGACGTCCACGCCTTCACGGTGCCCACGGACGGGCCGGACGGGCTCGAGGCGGACGGCACGCTGGTCTGGGACTCGACCACGATGGTGCTCGTCCGCGCGCACGCAGGCGGTCGGACCGGGATCGGCTACACCTACGGCGACATCGCCGTCGCGACACTCGTCGAGTCGAAGCTCGCCTCGGTGGTGCGCGGCGGCGACGCGCTCGCCCCGGCCGCGCTGTGGCACCGCATGTTCGCGGCGCTGCGCAACGCCGGCCGTCCCGGTGCCGGTGCCATGGCGGTGTCCGCTGTGGACATCGCGTTGTGGGATCTCAAGGCGCGGCTGCTGGAACAACCGCTGTTCCGTGTCCTGCCCGCCTTCCACGACGAGGTGCCGGTGTACGGCAGCGGCGGTTTCGCCAACTACCCGACGAGCAGGCTCGTCGAGCAGCTCGGCGATTGGGTGGAGCAGGGCATCGGGCAGGTGAAGCTGAAGACGGCCCGCCATCCCGCCGAGGATCCCGGCAGGCTCACCGCGGTCCGCGAGGCCATCGGGCCCGACCCGGCCCTGCTCACCGACGCCAACGGCGGGCTGACCCGCAAGCAGGCGCTGTACTGGGCGCACCGGTTCGCCGCGGACTGGAACGTCTGCTGGCTGGAGGAACCGGTCAGCTCGGACGACGTCCACGGGCTGCGCCTCGTCCGCGACCACGGACCTGGAGGGCTCGACGTGGCCGCCGGCGAGTACGGCTTCATCCTGCACGACTTCGCCGACCTCCTCGACGCGGGCGCCGTCGACTGCCTGCAGGCGGACGTGACCCGCTGCGGCGGGGTCACCGGCCTGCTCGAGGTCGCCGGGCTGTCCGCGGTGCACCAGATGGACCTGTCCGCGCACTGCGCTCCCGCCGCCTCGGCACACGCGTTCTGCGCCGTCAAGCGGCTGCGCCACCTCGAGTACTTCCACGACCACATCCGCTGCGAGTCACTCGCGTTCGACGGCACGCTGCGGCCCGAGGGCGGCGCGCTGCGCCCGGACCCGGCGCGGCCGGGGCTGGGACTGGACGTGCGGTGGGCGGACCTGGAGCCGTACCGCGTCCACGGTTCGCGGCCGAGCTGAGGGAAAGGAGACCATCATGGCGAGCACGGCTCGGCAGGCCGTGCGCGAGGTGCCGGCGAAGACGCATCCCGCGATCGCGGGGCCGCCCCGGGGCAGGGTGAGCGTCGACGTGAGCGGGCTGGAGCGCGCGCTGCGCGACGCGGTCGAGGGCGAGGTGCGATTCGACCCGGGAGCGCTGGCGCTGTACGCCAACGACGCGTCCAACTACCGGCAGGTGCCCATCGGCGTCGTCGTCCCGAAGACGCTCGACGACGTCGTCGCGACCCACCGGATCTGCAGCGACTTCGACGCGCCGATCCTCAACCGCGGCGGCGGCACGAGCCTGTCCGGGGAGACCGTGAACTACGCGGTCGTGCTCGACCACACCAAGTACCTCACCGCCATCGGCACGTTCGACCCCGCGCTGCGCCAGGTGTCGTGCGAGACCGGTGTGGTCAACGAGCAGCTCAACATCCACACCGGACAGCACGGCCTGGTGTTCGGGCCGGACCCGTCCTCGCACTCGCGGTGCTCGATCGGCGGCAACATCGGCAACAACTCGTGCGGCATCCACTCCGTCCAGTCCCAGCTGTACGGACCGGGGCCGCGCACGTCGGACAACGTGCAGGCGCTCGAGGTGGTCACCTACGACGGGGAACGCTTCTGGGTGGGCGTGAACGAGGAGCAACACCTCGACGAGATCATCGCCGCGGGCGGTCGCAAGGGCGAGATCTACGCCCGGCTGCGCGATCTGCGCGACCGGTACGCCGACGCGATCCGCGCGGGCTTCCGGCCCGTGTCCGAACTCCCGCGCCGGGTCTCCGGCTACAACCTCGACGAGCTGCTGCCCGAACGCGGGTTCAACGTCGCCCGCGCGCTCGTCGGCACCGAGAGCACGTGCGTGACCGTGCTGCGCGCGACGCTGCTGCTGACCCCCGCGCTGCACGAGCGCACGCTCGTGGTGGTGCGCTACGACGACATCGTGCAGGCGGCGGGTCACGTCACCGAGATCATCGAGCGGTGGCGGCCGATCGGGCTGGAGGCCCTCGACGCGGATCTGGTGCACAGCCAGCAGGAGCAGCAGATGCACGTCGACGAGATCGCCGAGCTGCCCGGCGACGCCGACGGCGCGTGGTTGCTCGTGCAGTTCGGCGCCGACACCAGCGAGGAGTCGATCGGGACGGCGCAGGAGTTCGTCCGCTGGCTGCGGCGGGAGAAAGGGCACGCCGAGGACGACGTCGTCATCGCGAAGAGCGTGCAGGAGGGCGGCAACTCCGAGGACATCTGGCAGATCCGCGAGGGCGGTCTCGGCGGCACCGCCTTCGCCCACGGCCGGGACAACTGGCCCGGCTGGGAGGACTCGGCCGTGCCGCCGGACCGGGTCGCCGAGTACCTGACCGCGCTCAGGAGGAAGTACGACGAGTACGGTCTCACCGGCGCGATGTACGGCCACCTCGGGCAGGGCTGCATCCACTCGCGCATCGACTTCGACCTGCGCAGTCAGGACGGGATCCGCAACTACCGCGCGTTCCTCGAGGACGCCGCCGACCTCGTGGTCTCCTTCGGCGGCAGTCTCTCCGGCGAGCACGGCGACGGGCAGCAGCGGGCCGAGCTGCTGGAGAAACAGTACGGGCCCGAGTTGATCCAGGCGATGCGCGAGTTCAAGGCCATCTGGGATCCGAGGTGGAAGATGAACCCGGGCAAGGTGGTCGACCCCTACCGGCTCGACGAGGACCTCCGGCTCGGCACCGACTACAACCCCTGGCGGCCCGCGACGACGATGGCCTATCCCGAGGAGCGGGGTGACTTCGCGCACGCGGGCCTGCGCTGCGTCGGCATCGGCAAGTGCCGCAACCCCACGGCGACGCAGACGATGTGCCCGAGTTACCAGGTCACCCGCGAGGAGGAGCACAGTACCCGCGGGCGGGCCCGGATGCTGTTCGAGATGATGCAGGGCGACGTCGTCACCGACGGCTGGCAGTCGGAGGAGGTCGCCGGCTCGCTTGAGCTGTGCCTGGCCTGCAAGGGCTGCACGAGCGACTGCCCGGTCGGGGTGGACATGCCGGCGTACAAGGCGGAGTTCCGGCACCACCACTACCGGTCCCTGCGTCGCTGGCGGCCCCGGTACGCGTACGCGTTCGGCTTCATCGACCAGGCCGCGCGGCTCGCGTCGCGCGTTCCCGAGCTGGTCAACTTCGCCACCCAGACTCCGGTGCTGTCCCGGCTGGCGAAGTTCGCGGGCGGCATCGACCGGCGGCGGCCGCTGCCGGAGTTCGCGCCGATGACGCTGCAGGAGTGGTTCCGGCGGCGCGGCGGTACCGCGAACCCGCACGGCAGGCCGGTGGTGCTGTTCCCGGACACGTTCAACAACCATCTGCACACCGACGTCGGGGTCGCCTGTGTCGAGGAGATCGAAGCCGCCGGATGGCGGGTCATCATGCCGCAGCGGCATGTCTGCTGCGGCCGCCCGCTGTACGACTACGGCTTCCTCGACGCCGCGCAGCACTACCTGAACCGGGTGCTCGACGAGCTGCGCGAGTACGTCCGGGCGGACGTGCCGGTGGTCGGCATGGAGCCGAGCTGCCTGGCCGTGTTCAAGGACGAGCTGTTCCGCATGATGCCGCACGACGACGACGCGCGGCGGCTGGCGAAGAACTCCTACCACTTCCCCGAGTTCTTCCGCACGTTCGGCATCACCCCACCGAAGCTGGACGGCGAGGCGCTGCTGTGGACCCACTGCCACCAGCGCGCCACCGGCGGGCCCGACCCCGGGGACGAGCTGCTGGAGGGGATGGGGCTGTCGGTGCGGCGCGTCACCGGCGGCTGCTGCGGTCTCGCCGGCGCGTGGGGCTACGAGGACGGCAAGTACGGCATCTCGATGGACTGCGGGGAGCAGGCGCTGCTGCCCGCGGTGCGGGACGCGGACCCGTCGACGCTGGTGGTCGCGGACGGGTTCTCCTGCTCCACGCAGATCGAGGCCGCGGACACCGGGCACCAGGCGCTGCACACGGCGCAGGTCATGCGGCGCGCCCGCACCCGCTCCGGCGAGCCGCCCGGCAAGCCCGCTCCCCCGGTCTCGCGGCGCGCGCTGCGCACGGGTGCGGTGGCCGGTGCCGCGATGACCGTGGCCGCCGCGGCGGCGTGGTCCGGGGCCCGGCTGCTGCGCGGCCTGACGAGCCGGGACTGAGCCGATGTCGCCCACCGACCACACCCCGAAGATCCTGCGCGAGTACGCGCTGCTCGCCGACGGCGAGCGCGGTGCCGTGATCGGGCCGCGCGGCGACGTCGTCTGGCTGTGCGCGCCCGGGTGGGACTCGCCCTCGGTGTTCACCGCCATGCTCGGCGGTGCGGGCCGCTACCGGGTCCGGCCTGCCGATCCGTGGTTCGTGCCGGGCGGGTTCTACGAGGACGGCTCACTGATCTGGCGGTCGCGGTGGCGGCAGTCGCTCGGCACCGTGGAGAGCCGGGAGGCCCTGTCCTTCCCCGGGGACTCGCACACCCTGGTGCTGCTGCGGCAGGTGTACGCCGTCGAGGGCGACGCCGAGGTGCTGGCCGAGCTCGACCCGCGCGGCGAGTACGACCGGCGGCCGATGCGTGAGGTCACCCGCACCGACGGCTGCTGGCACGCCCGGATCGGGGAGCTGTACCTGCGGTGGTCCGGCTGCCCCGGCGCTCGCCATTCCGGGGAGGGCCTTGCCGCGCGACTGTCCATTCCGGAGGGTGAGCACCGCGACCTCGTGCTGGAGATCGCCGACCGGCCGTTCCGGGACCCGCCGCCGCTGCCGGAGCACCTGTGGGAGGTCACCGAGCACCAGTGGCGGACGCAGGTGCCCCGGCTGGACGGCGTCGTCGGTTCCCGTGACGCGCGGCTCGCGTACGCCGTGCTGCGCGGGCTCACCAACCGGCACGGTGGCATGGTCGCCGCCGCGACCACGTCCCTGCCGGAACGCGTGCGGGCGGGCCGCAACTACGACTACCGCTACACGTGGATCCGCGACCAGTGCTACGCCGGGCAGGCACTCGCGGTGCTCGGGGACGACCCGCTGTTCGACCGGCAGGTGGACTGGATCACCGAGCGGGTGCTCACCGACGGGCCAGGGCTGCGGCCCGTGTACGCCACCGACGGGGGCGCGGTGCCGGAGGAACAGCGGCTGGAGCACCTGCCCGGCTACCCGGGCGGCGCCCCGAAGACCGGCAACAACGCGAGCGGCCAGTTCCAGCTCGACGCGTTCGGCGAGGCGCTGCTGCTGCTCGGCGCCGCGGGCCGGAACGACCGGCTGGACCAGACCCGGTGGGAGGCCGTGCGGACCGCGGTGGCGGCGATCGAGAAGCGATGGACGGAGCCGGACGCCGGGGTGTGGGAGCTGCGCGAGGAACACTGGGCGCACTCGCGGCTGATCTGCGCCGCCGGGCTGCGTGCGGTCGCGGCCGTGGGGCCGGGACGCGAGGAGGCGGCGACGTGGAGCGCCCTCGCCGACGCGATCGTGGCCGACGCCGCCAGGGACTCCGTGCACCCGAGCGGTCGCTGGCAGCGTTCCCCCCGGGACGGCCGGGTGGACGCCGCCCTGCTGCTGCCGATGATCCGGGGGGCGGTGCCGCCGGACGACCCGCGTAACGCGGTCACCCTCGCCGCCGTGCGTGCGGACCTCTCCGAGGACGGCTACGTCTACCGCTTCCGGCACGACGACCGGCCGCTGCACGCGGCGGAGGGCGCGTTCCTGCTGTGCGGCTACTTCACGGCGCTGGCATGCCTGCAGCGTGGCGACGTCGCCGAGGCGCGGGCGTGGTTCGAGCGGAACCGGTCGGCGAGCGGCCCGCCGGGCCTGTACTCCGAGGAGTACGACGTCGTGCAGCGCCAGCTCCGGGGCAACCTGCCGCAGGCCTTCGTGCACGCGCTGCTGCTGGAGACCGCCTGCCGCCTCCCCTGACCGGGCCGGGGCGGGGCGCACCCGCCCCGCCCCGGCCCGGGGCCCGACAGCTCAGCTGAGCTCTTCCTTCAGCTTGCCCATCATGCCCTTGCCGCCGGTCAGCTGCGGATCCCTCGGGCGCTCGCCGTCCCCGCTCGTGGCGTAGAGCTTCGGGTCCGGTGGGGGCGCCGTGGCGGGACCGCCGAGCGGTTCGGGCGACTCGAGGATGCCCATGCGGTGCTCGCCGTCCGGCGCGGTGCCGTGCGCCCACCGGCCCTCGGCCGACTCGTTGCCCTCGGAGAGGTTCCACAGGCTGGTCGCGTGCTCGCGGTGCTCCTCGTCGAACAGCGCGCTCGGCGCGACGGTGTCCTCCATGCCGTCCTCCTTGAGCTGCTCGATCGCGGCCAGCCACATGTTCTGGTGGTAGGTGTCCCGGGCCAGGTTGAACTTCAGCATGTCCTTCACGCCCGGGTCGTCGGTCATCTCGTACAGCCGCGCGGTCTGCAGCCTGCCCTGCGCCTCGGCCGCGACGTTGGCCCGGAAGTCGGCGAGCAGGTTGCCGCTGGCGACGATGTAGCCCCCGTTCCAGGGCACGCCCTGGCTGTTGGTGGGCATGGCGCCGCCACCGCCGACGATCGCCTGCTGCGGGTCCATCCCGCCGATGACGGCCGCCATCACCGGGTCCTCGACCGCCCGCACGGTCTCGGTCGCCGGCGCGCCCTCGAGCAGGCGGGCCACCATCGTCGCGAGCATCTCGACGTGACCGATCTCCTCGGTCGCGATGTCCATGATCAGGTCCTTGTACTTGCCCTCCACCCGGCAGTTCCAGCCCTGGAAGAGATATTGCATGGTCACGGTCATCTCGCCCCATGCACCGCCGATGAGTTCCTGCAGCTTCCTGGCGAACACCGGGTCCGGCTGCTCCGGCTTCGCTTCGAACTGCAGGCGTTTCGAATGCTCGAACATGACGCTCCGCTTCGAGAAGTAGGGGTGCCTTACCGCGCGGGAGTTGCACCCCTGCAGCCCGCTAAACGGAACCGCCCGGAATTCGCCGGGGCGAACTAGTCGCGGTCGACGGTCACCGGGGTGAGCAGCTCCCGGTCGTGGCCGACGATCCTGGTCCCGCCGGTGAGCGTGAACTCCCCGGAGAGCCGGATGTCCTCGCTCGACGCGCCGACGTGCACCCGCACCGCACCGGGTTCGACGATCCGGTCCCCGGAGCGGCCGGTGAACGCCGTCCGGTCGGCGTGCACCCGGAAGCGCACCCGCGCCGCCTCGCCCGGCTCCAGCTCCACCCGGGCGAACCCGATGAGCTGCCGTTCCGGCCGGGTGACCGACGCCACCGGGTCGTGCAGGTACAGCTGCACGACCTCGGCGCCGGAGCGGTCACCGGTGTTCCGCACCAGGCAGGACACCTCGACCGCGCCGTCGGTCGGCACCTCCGGTGCCCCGCCGTCACCACCGTCGCCCACGCGCAGGTCCGCGTAGCCGAACGTCGTGTAGGACAACCCGTGGCCGAACGGGAACAGGGGCGTCGGGTCCACCGAGCTGAGGTCGGTGCGGCCACCGAGCGGCGGGCGCAGGTAGGTGGCCGGCTGGCCCCCCGGGGTCCGCGGGACCTGGACGGGCAACCGACCGGACGGGTTGACCCGCCCGGACAGCACACCCGCGACGGCGGCGGCGCCCTCCTCGCCGGGGAAGAACGTCTGCACGATCGCGGCCGCGCGGCCGGTCACCTCGCCGAGGGCGTACGGGCGTCCGGAGAGCAGCACGACCACCACGGGCACCCCGGTGTCGAGCAGCTCGCCGAGCAGCGCCCGCTGCTCACCGGGCAGCGCGAGGTCGTCGGCGTCGCAGCCCTCACCCGACGTGCCCCGGCCGAACAGGCCCGCCCGGTCGCCGAGCACGGCGACGCAGACGTCGGCGTCCCGGGCGGCGGCGACGGCCTCGGCGAAGCCGTCCCGGCCCGGACCGTCCACAGTGCACCCGGTCGCCGTTGTGATCGCGGCCTCGGGGAACTCGGCCCGGATACCGTCCAGCAGCGTCGGCACCCGCACGCCGATCGGCACGTCGGGGTGCTGCACACCGACGTGGCTCGGGAACGAGTAGCAGCCCAGCAGGGCGAGAGAGTCGTCCGCACACGGGCCCACCACGGCGATCCGCCCGGACGAGGACCGCGTACGCAGCGGCAGCGCATCCCGCCCCTCCAACAGCACGACGGAGCGTTCGGCGAGGGTGCGGGCGAGCCCGCGCAGCTCGGGCGGGTCGAGGTCGACCGGCTCGCCCCGGCGCACCACCTCCGGCTCCGGCTCCCAGTCGGCGTCCAGCAGGCCGAGCTCGCACTTCTGCCGCAGCACCCGTTCGGTGGCGCGGTCGACCAGCTTCTCCGGCACCTCGCCCGCGCGGACGAGGTCGAGCAGCGGTTCGCCGTAGCAGCGCACGCTGGGCAGCTCCACGTCGACGCCCGCGGTCAGCGCGAGCGCGGCCGCGTGGCCCGGCGAACCGGCGACACCGTGTGTCGTCTCCAGAAAGGAGACTCCGAAGTAGTCCGAGACCACGACCCCGCGGAAGCCCATCCGCTCGCGCAGCAGCACCGTGAGCAGTTCCTCGTCCGCCGCGGGCGGCACCCCGTCGATCTCGGCGTAGGACTGCATCACGGAGCGGGCGCCACCGTGCCGCAGTGCCATCTCGAACGGCGGCAGGAGCACGTCGGCCAGCTCGCGCGGCCCGACGCCGGCGGGCGCGTGGTTGCGCCCGGCGCGCGAAGCCGAGTAGCCCGCGAAGTGCTTCAGCGTCGCGACCACGCCTGCCGACTCCAGGCCCCGGGTGTAGGCGGTGCCGATCAGCCCGACCAGGTAGGGGTCCTCGCCGATCGTCTCCTCGGTGCGGCCCCACCGCGGATCGCGCGCCACGTCCAGCACGGGCGCGAGGCCCTGGTGCACGCCGACGTCCCGCAGCTGGCGACCGACCCCGGCGGCCATGCGCTCGACGGTGTCCGGGTCGAACGACGCGCCCCACGCCAGCGGGGTGGGGAACACGGTGGCCTGCCACGCGGTGAAGCCGGAAAGGCATTCCTCGTGCGCCATCGCGGGCAGCCCGAGCCTGCTGCCCGCCACCAGCCTGCGCTGGGTGTCGGCCAGCACCCTGGCGCCGGCCAGCGGTTCGACCGGGCCGGTGCCGAACACGCGGGTGAGCTGGCCGAGCCCGGGCTTGGTCAGCTCGTCCCACGGCGGCAGCGGCTCGGCGAACTCGTGCTGCGCGGGCGCCACCTCGTCCCCGGAGTCGGTGATGCCGACCCACACACCGACCAGCTGGGCGAGCTTCTCCTCCAGCGTCATGTCGGCGAGCAGCAGGGCGACCCGCCGTTCCACGGGCAGTGCGGGGTCGGCCCACGGCGCCCCGGCGGTGCGGGACTGGGCGGCTTCGGGTTCGTGCTCACTCACGTGCACGGCGCTCCTCGGGAGTGCGGACAGGGTCACGGTGCCGGCGCGGCGCACCGGTGGGGTCGCGGGCGCGGTCAGGCCCGCGGGGGCGCGGTGGACGCCCGCACGGTCAGCTGGGTGGCCAGCTCCACCCGGCGGGAGTCGGGCTGCTTGCCCGCGATCAGGTCGGCGAGCATGCGGCCCGCGTGCCGGCCCATCTCGGCCAGCGGCTGACGCACGGTGGTCAGCGGAGGGGACGACCAGCGCGCCACCGGCAGGTCGTCGAAACCGACGACGCTCAGGTCTCCCGGCACGGCCAGGCCGCACATGCGCGCGGCCTCGATGGTGCCGAGCGCCTGCTCGTCGCTGCCCGCGAAGATCGCGGTCGGTGGCTCGGGCATGCGGAGCAGTTCCAGCGCCGCGACGTAGCCACCCTCGTGGTGGAAGTCGCCGTGCCGGATGAGCTCCGGGTCGGCCGCCAGTCCCGCCCGCTCCAGCGCCGAGCGGTAGCCGTCGATGCGCGCCTTGCTGCACAGGAAACCGACGGGCCCGCCGATCATCGCGATGCGGCGGTGCCCGAGCTCCAGCAGGTGCTCGGTCGCGGACAGGCCGCCGCCCCAGTTGGTGGCGCCCACGCTGGGCACGTCGGGGCTGGGCAGGTCGACCGGGTCGATCACGACGAGCGGCATCCTGGCCCGCTCGAGCGTGCGCCGGTCGTTCGCGGTGAGCTGTGACGTGACGAGCAACGCCCCGCCCCGGCGCGCCTTGACCAGCGACTCGGCCCAGCGTTCGCGGTGCGGTGCGTTGGCCATCGATGAGACGACGGCGTCGAGCCCGGACTCCACGACCCCACGGATGATCTCCACCGCCCACGGGGAGTCCAGCGCGGTGAACACCAGATCGACGAGCGTCTCGTTGGCGGGGCGCCGGGTGCCGACCGGCACGTAGTCGTGCTCCTCGAGCAACCGCAGGACCTTCGCCCTCGTCGAGGCGGCCACGTCGTCCTTGCCGTTGAGTACCTTGGACACCGTCGGCAGCGAGACGCCCGCGGCCTCGGCGATGGTCGCCAGCGTCGCCCGGCGCGCACCGACCGCCGTCGTCTCCGCCATGTCTCCTCCTTCTCACCGACCATGCTGCGGGGAGTTTATCGAAACGCTTCCGAAACACAAGACCGGACTTCCGGCCGAAAACGAAACAGACAATCCCCAGCTCCACGCCAGGTAACAGCGGGAAAACATAGTCTTGACACCCCCACAGGGGCCGCCTACTGTCCACCGCGAATTGGAAATGTTTCGAAACATTTTCGAACCTCATCCAGCCTCCGCAGAGGTTTCCGCAGAGTTGCAGAAAGGATGGCGGTGGCATGTTGCGCCGATCATTCAAGCGCAGGCAGCGCCCCCAGCGCGCACTGATCGCGACCGGTCTCGTGGTCGCGACCAGCCTCTTGGCCGCGTGTGGCACCTCAGGCCCCTCCGACGCCGGTGACGGCGGCATCACGGTGTGGGCGCTGCAGGACGACGTGCTCAACGAAATCGAGAAGCAGTCCATCGAGTCCTTCAACACCGAGGAGGGCGGCAACGCCACGCTCCAGACCTTCGGCAACGACCCCTACAAGGAGAAGCTGCGGGTCGCGCTCGGCTCGCCGAACGCACCTGACGTGTTCTTCAACTGGGGCGGCGGCAACCTCGCCGAGTACGTGCAGGCCGACCGCGTCGCGGACCTGACCCCCATGCTGGAGGAGAACCCGGACCTCAAGCAGTCGTTCCTGCCCAGCGTGCTCGACGCCGCCAAGATCGACGGCAAGTACTACGGCCTGCCGATGCGCGGCATGCAGCCCGTCGCCCTGTTCTACAACAAGGCGGTCTTCGAGAAGGCCGGCGCCGAGCCGCCGGAGACGTGGGCCGACCTGATGTCGCTGGTGGACACGTTCAAGGGCGAGGGCATCCAGCCGATCGCGCTCGCCGGCTCGCAGGCCTGGACCGAGCTGATGTGGGCCGAGTACCTGCTCGACCGCATCGGCGGGCCCGAAGTGTTCCAGGACATCCGCGACGGCAAGCCCGGCGCGTGGCAGCACCCCGCGGTCGTCGAGTCGATGTCCAAGATCACCGAACTGGTCGAGGCGGGCGCCTTCGGCAAGAACTACGCCTCCGTCGGCTACGACGTCGGCGGCGCGTCCACCATCCTCGCCCAGGGCAAGGCCGCCATGCACCTGATGGGCTCGTGGGAGTACGTCAACCAGCTCGGGCAGAGCCCCGAGTTCGTCGAGCGCGGCGACCTCGGCTGGGTGCCGTTCCCGAGCATCGCGGGCGGCAAGGGCGACCCGGCCAACGTGGTGGGCAACCCGACGAACTTCTACTCGGTGTCCGCCCAGTCGCAGAACCAGGACAGCGCGAAGAAGTTCATCTCCACCCAGCTGAACGACCCGGAGTACGTGCAGGCCCTGATCGACGCGGGCGACGTCCCCGCGGTGAGCGGGGTCGAGGACAAGCTCGCCAACGCGGAGAACTCCGAGTACACGACGTGGATCTACGAGCTCGTCAAGGAGGCGCCGAACTTCCAGCTCTCCTGGGACCAGGACCTGCCTGCGGACGAGGCCACGTTCATGCTCACCCAGCTGCAGAAGCTGTTCCTCGGTGAGCTGACGGCGCAGCAGTTCGCCGACTCGATGGCACAGCACTGATCCGGGAGCGACCCACCACCATGAGCCATACCGCACACCACCGTCCGTCGGCGTGGTACGCCCTGCCCGCGTTCGGCTTCTTCGGCCTCTTCGCGGTGCTGCCGATGATCCTCGTGGTGTACCTCAGCTTCACCGAGTGGCGCGGCCTGGAACTGCCCGCCCTGACCGGGACGGACAACTGGTCCCGGCTCTTCGGTGACCCGGAGGCGCACGCGTCGCTCTGGCGGACGCTGCTGTTCACGGTGCTGGCGTGGGCCGCCCAGACGCCGATCGCCCTGCTGATCGGCGTCTGGGCGGCAGGCAGGCAGCGCAACCGCGCGGTGCTCAGCTCGCTGTTCTTCCTGCCACTGCTGCTGTCCACGGCCGCGATCGCGCTGCTGTGGCAGGCGCTGCTCGACCCGAACTTCGGCGTCACCCAGGCCGCCGGGGGCCCGCTCGCGGACCTCCTCTTCCTCGGTGACCCGGCGATCGCGCTCTACACCGTGGTGTTCGTGCTCACCTGGCAGTACGTGCCGTTCCACACGCTGCTGTACCAGGCCGCGGCGCGGACCATCCCGGCGAGCCTGTACGACGCCGCGACCATCGACGGCGCCGGGCGGTTCAAGCAGTTCTGGCACATCACGCTGCCGCAGCTGCGCTACACGGTGGTCACGTCGTCGGTGCTCATCCTCGTCGGCACGATGACGATGTTCGAGACGGTGCTGATCCTCACCGGCGGCGGGCCGGGCACGGCGACCCGCATCCTCCCGCTGTACATGTACGAGACCGGCTTCGCCGGGTTCGAGATGGGTTACGCCAGCACGATGGCGGTCCTGCTCGTGCTGTTCGGCACGGCCCTCTCGCTCGCCGTCATCCGCGTGACCCGGTTCCGCAAGATGAGCAGCCAGCAGGAGGGCCTGTGACCACCCAGCACGTAACCCGGCCACCCGCCACGCCTGCCGGCGCGCCTCCCCGCGGCGGGGCCGCCGCGCCCCGCAGGCGGCGCCGCCTGCGCACCCGTCCCAATCTGCTCGCCGGTGCGCTCGCCACGCTCTGGCTCGTGGTGGTGGCCGTCCCGCTGTACTACATGGTCGCGTCGAGCCTGCGCGAGCGCAGCGAGTACCTCACCGCGCACCCGCTCAGCCCGCCCATGTCGCCGACGCTGGAGAACTACCAGACGGTCATCGAGGGCGGCTTCCTGCGGTACCTGGTCAACAACGTCGTGGTGACCGCCGCGACGGTCGGGCTGGTGGTGGCGCTCGCGGTGCCCGCCGCCTACGCCATCGCGCGCAGCGAGAGCAGGCTGGTGCAGCGCGGTTTCACCCTCCTGCTGGCGGGCCTGGCCATTCCCGCGCAGGCGACGATCATCCCGGTGTACCTGATGATCACGCGGATGAACCTGTACGACAGCCTGACGGCGATCGTCCTGCCGACCGCCGCGTTCGCGCTGCCGGTGGCCACCCTGGTGCTCGCCAACAGCCTGCGCGACGTGCCGAAGGAACTCTACGAGGCGCAGGCGATCGACGGGGCCGGGTCGTTCCGGGTGCTGCGGCACCTGGTGCTCCCGCTGGCCCGCCCCGCGATCGTGACCATCTCGATCTTCACGGCGCTCACCGCGTGGAACGGCTTCATCTTCCCGCTGGTGCTGACGCAGTCGGAGGAGACCAGGGTGCTGACGCTCGGCCTGTGGAACTTCCAGGGCCAGTTCGGCACCAACTTCCCCGCGCTGCTCGCCGCGGTCACGCTCTCGGCGCTGCCGATCTTCGTGCTGTACCTGATCGGCAGGCGGTTCCTGCTGAGCGGGCTCACCGCGGGCTTCGGCAAGTGATCCCCGCGCCCGCAGGCGTCACGGTGGCGGCCCGTCGTCGGGAGCGCGATCCCGGCGGCGGGCCCACGCCCGCACTCCGAGCGCGGCCACCGACAGCACCACCGCCACGAACGAGGTGACCGGCAGCGCGAGCACCAGGCCGAGGACGAGCAGCGCGAAGGCGGCCAGCACCGCGGCGTCGTACGGCCAGCGACGCCGCCTGCGGCGGCCGAGGCCCGACTCGAACTTGCGCGCGATGTCCGGGTCCTCGGCGCGGATCCGGCGCTCGATGTCCGCGAGCACCCACTGTTCACGCCTGCTGAGCATGACGTCCCTCCGCGTGCTGTACCGGTGGACTCGATCGGCTCCCTCTTGTCAGATAACCCGGACGAGGCCGATGAAACCGCCGGATCCGGACTCGCCGCCCGTGTTCCTTCCTGCCGCGCCCGCCCGGTCGTGGCAGGCTGTGCCCAGCACGTCACGGACGCGGCGTGTCTGTTTGCGCGGATTGGGGTACGGGTAGGCAGTGGTGACCACGACTACGGCAGCGGATCCGGGACGGCCGCGGCGCATCCTCGTCGTCTCGGCCGACATGGGAGAGGGGCACAACGCCACGGGCCGGGCCGTGGCGGCGGCGGCCAGGGAGCTGTGGCCCGACGTCGAGGTGACCTGGGTCGACGTGCTGGACGCCATGGGCCGGGGCACGGGGCCGCTGTTCCGCTGGATCTACGCGAACAGCGTGGAGCGAACGCCCGGGCTCTACGACTTCTTCTATGGCTCGGTGTGGCGGTACCGCTGGTTCGCCCGCGCCGCCAAGCGGTTCATCGGGGTGTGGAGCGGCAGGCGGCTCGCCCCCGTCCTCGACCGGGAACGGCCGGATCTCGTGCTGTCCACCTACCCGATGGGCAGCACCGGGCTCGAGTGGCTGCGCAGGCACCGCGGGCTGACCGTGCCGGTCGGCGCCTGGATCTCCGACTTCGCCCCGCACCCCTCGTGGGTACACCGCGACCTCGACCTCAACCTGGTCATGCACGACGTCGCCGTCGCACCCGCCCGCGACGGCGTGCCCGGGGCGCCGGTCGCGGTGTCCGCTCCCCCGGTGCCCACCCGGTTCCGGCCGGGTGACCGGGACGCCGCGCGCCGCGCGCTCGACCTGCCCGCCGGGTCGTTCGTCGCCGCGGTGTCGTGCGGTTCGCTCGGGTTCGGCCGCGGCGAGGACACGGTGCGGGAACTGCTCGACGGCGACCCCGACGGGCGCGTCGTCGTGGTGGCCGGGCGCAACGAGCGGCTGCGGCAGGAGCTGGTCCACCGGTTCGGCGACGATCCCCGGGTGCGGGTGCTCGGCTGGGTCGACGACATGGCCGGCCTCATGATCGCCGCCGACGTCGTGGTGACCAACGCGGGCGGGGCGACGTCGCTGGAGGCGCTGGCGTGCGGCAGGGCGGTGCTCATGCACAAGCCCATCGCGGGACACGGCCGCGCCAACGCCGAGCTGATGGCCGAGGCGGGCCTGGCCCGCGTGTGCTCCGCGCCCGGCGACCTGGCCCGCACGGTGCGCGAGTTCCGGGAGCATCCCGGACGGCTGCGCGAGCTGGAGCACGCGGCGCTGCGGCACGCGGGCGCGCACCGGCTCGCCGACGGCCTCGCCCGCCTGGTCGCGGCGGACCGGCGGCGGGTCGAGCGGGTGCTGCCCCCTTCGGACGCGCTGTTCCTGCACGCCGAGACACCCGAGGTGCCGCAGCACGTCGGCACGGTGCTGCTGTTCGAGCCGGGCCCGCAGCCGCTGACCGCCAAGCACGCCGCCGAACTGCTGGCCGGGGTGCCCGGGCTGGACGGCAGGCTGCACCGCGGTGGGCCGGTGCGCCGCGCCCGGTGGACTCCGCTGCCGGTACCCGACCCGGACTCCCTGATCGACGAGGTCACGCTCGGCGCCCCGGACGGCCCGGCCGACCTCGACGCCGCGGTGGACGCGTTCTTTTCCGCGCCCCTCGATCTCGCGCACGGGGCGGGCGCCGCCCGGCTGGTGACCGGCCTGCCCGACGGCCGCACCGCGCTGCTGGTGAAGCTGCACCACGCGCTCGGCGACGGCGTGACCGTACTGCAGGCGCTGCTGGCGGACACCGACGGTGCCGCGGGCAGGTCCTGGTCGGCACGGCCGGCGAGCGCACTGGACCCGGAGGGCCCGCTGCCCGCGCCCCGCGTGCTGCTGCGCGGGCTGCGGCACCTCGTCGCGGGCGGCAGCTCCGGCGCCTCCCCCACGGACGGGCCGCTGCGCTCCCCCGCCCGGCATCACGAACGGGTGCTGCTGCCGGGCAGGCGGGTCAGGCAGACTGCCCGCGCGCTCGGCGTGACACCGGCGGAGCTGCTGCAGACGCTGTTCGCGGAGGCACTGCGGCGGACGCTGCGCTCCCGCGCCCCCCGGCGGTTCCGGCTGATGGTGCCGTGGTCGCTGCGCGACACCACCAGCCTGCGCACCGCGGGCAATCACACCGGGGCGGTCGCGGTGGACCTGCCGCTCGGCCCGATGCCGGTCGAACGCCGCGCGGAGCTGGTGGCGGCGGCGGTCCGCGCGCAGACCGGCTCCGGGGTGCCGGAGGCCGCGCACACGGTCGTCCGGGCGATGGCGTGGCTGCCGCCGTGGCTGCACGCCGCCGCGGCGCGGGCGGTGTACCGGCGGAAGTGGTTCAACGCGGTCGGCACCGTGCTGCCCGGGCCGCGCCGGGAGATCCGCTGGCACGGCGCCCGGCTGGCGGAGGCCTACCCGCTGCTGGCACTGGCCCCCGGCACCGGACTGGCGTGGGGCGCGATGACCTGGGGAGAATGGATCACGGTGTGCTACACGGGCCCGGCCCACCAGGCCCCGCTGGTCCGCGAGCTGGGTGCGAACACCGCGGCGGTTCTGCGTGAACTGGCCGAGCGCGCCGAAGGCACGGAAGAAGGGGCATGAACGGCGACGGCGGGATGCTGTGGATCGCGGTCCCCACCGCGGTGCTCGGCGCGGCCGCGTTCGGCCTCACCGGCGCACTGCAGCATCGCGCCGCCCGGCAGACCGACATCGGCGGCACGGTCAGCTTCGAGCTGGTGCTGACCCTGCTGCGGCACCCGCTGTGGCTGGCCTCCCTGCTCACCAACGGGCTCGGGATCGCGATGCAGTGGCTCGCGCTCAGCCTGGCCCCGCTCGTGATGGTGCAGCCGCTGCTGGTCACCGCGCTGATCTTCGCCGTGATCAGCAGCTCGGTGCTGCGCAGGCACCGGCCGGACCGCGTGGTGCTGCTCGGCTCGGGCCTGTGCGTCGCGGGCCTCGCCGCGTTCTTCCTGCTGGCCCGGCCCACCGGCGGTGGCCGGGAGGGCCTCTCGCTGAGCGAGGTGCTGCCGCTGGCGGGCGGGCTCGCGGTGATCCTGCTGGGGTGCCTGACCGCCGCGGTGCGGCACCCGGGGCGGGTGCGCGTGCTGGCGCTCGCGACCGCCACCGGCGTGCTCTACGGCGTCACGGCCGGGCTGGCGAAGCTCGCGGCCGAGGACCTGCGGCACGGCGTGCTCACGATGCTCACCAGCTGGCACGTCTACCTGGTCCTGGTGTGCGGCGTCACGGGGTTCGTGCTGAACCAGAACGCGTTCCGGGTCGGGATCGCGCTCGCGCCCGCGCTGGCGGTGATCGTCGGGCTCGATCCGCTGGTGAGCATCGGGGTGGGCGCGCTGTGGCTCGGCGAGCGGCTCAACGACGCCCCGGCCGCGGTGGCCGGGCAGGTGCTGGCCGTGGGCGTGCTGCTGGCCGGGATCGCCGTGCTGAGCAAGCGTGCGCCGCAGGCCGCGCAGGCGGAGGAACAGGCGGAACGGAAGCGGTCCGGGAAGGGCGGTGAGCGGCGGTCGTGGCGGCGGGCGCGTCCGGTGTGATCGGGCCGGGAACCACCGCGGTGGTGACCGGCGGGTCGTCCGGGATCGGGGCGGCGACAGCCACCGAGCTGGCGCGCCGGGGCGCCGGCGTCGTCGTGGTCGGCCGCGACGGTCGCGCACTCGGCGACGTGGCCGTCCCCCTCGGCGGGCGCGTGTGCGTGGCCGACCTGGCCGAGCCGGAGGCCGCGGACCGGGTGGCCGGGGAGGCCGGGGACGTCGACCTGCTGGTGTGCAACGCCGGGGTCGGCTGGGCGGGCCGGTTCGCGGAGATGCCGCCGGAGGACATCGACCGGCTGGTGCGGGTCAACCTGCTCTCGGTGCTGCACCTGGTGCGGGCCGTGCTGCCGGGGATGCTGCGGCGCGGGCACGGGCACGTCGTGCTCGTGTCCTCGATCGCCGGGTGCATGGGGGTGGCCGAGGAGGCCGCCTACTCGGCGAGCAAGGCGGGCCTGCACGTGCTGGCGGGCAGCCTCCGGCACGAGGTGGCCGGGCGCGGCGTCGGGGTGACCGTGGTCTTCCCCGGGGTGGTGGACACGGCGTTCTTCGATCGCAGGGGCGCGCCGTACCCGCGGCGCCGACCCCGGCCGGTCCCCGCGGAGCGGGTGGCACGGGCGCTCGTGGCGGGCGTCGAGCGGCGCCGCGCGGAGGTGTTCGTGCCCGGCTGGCTGCGGCTGCCCGCCCGGCTGCGGGGTCTCGCCCCCGGCCCGGTGGACGCCCTGCAACGGCACTTCGGCTGACGTTCGCTCGTTGGTGCGGGAAAGCTCCAGTCAGGCGGGCAGCGACGGCGCGAGCTTCGGGGTGCCGCCGAGGCGCAGCCGGATCCCGTTGTTGCGCAGGGAGCGCCGGAACCAGGCCAGCGACCCGGCCGCCGCCAGCAGCACCAGGCTGTACGAGCCTGCGGTGCTCGCGGCGAGGAACTGCTCCAGCGTGGCCGTGGTGAGGATCCAGAGCGTGGTGACACCGTTGGTGAAGAACACCATCGCCCACAGCAGCGACACCCGGCGGAAGAAGCGCTGCACGTGCGCGTTGGCGACGAGTTCCGGAGGCAGCGCGCAGAAGTCGCTGGCCAGCCGCGCGATGAACGGCCGGCCCAGGGACGCCGACACCAGCATCAGGAACCCGATCAGGAAGTTCTGCAGGGTGGGCTGCAGGAAGTACAGCACGAGGTCGCCGGTCAGGTACCCGACCACCGTGCGCGCCACCAGCAGCAACGTGGTGAGGGTCAGCACGGCCGGGATCTTCTTGCGCAGCGCGACCCGGGTGGCGATCGCGGTCAGGGACCAGCCGAGCGCCGCGAACAGACCGCCCTCCATCCCGACGAGGACGAACAGCAGGTAGAACAGCCCCAGCGGGACGAGAGTCCCCTCCAGCAGATGCCTGGCCGCGTTGGCCAGAACGGCTTTCGGCGCCGGAAGGTGGATCGTCTTCAGATGCGTCATCGAGGCAGCCAGTCCCCTGACATGGAATCCGGATATGGACATGGACCCTGTCAGGGTACCCACTAGGGGCGTGACGACCACGTGAGCACCCGCGGTCATGAGTGGCTCGTTACCGACGAACATCGTCAGTAACGAGCCACTCATGACCCGCGGGGCGAAACGGGTCAGGCGCCCCGGGCCGCGCGGAGCGACTCCTTCAGCGAGCCCATCGTGGCCATCACCGCGGTCGGCTCGTACCCGCAGTGCGCCATGCAGTTGGCGCAGCGCGGGTCCCGGCCCCGGCCGTAGGCCTCCCAGTCCGTGGTCTCGATGAGCTCCTGGTAGGTCTTCGCGTACCCGTCGCCCATCAGGTAGCACGGCTTCTGCCAGCCGAACAGCGAGTACGACGGCACGCCCCACGCCGTGCAGCCGAAGTCGACCTTGCCCTCCAGGAAGTCCAGGAACAGCGGCGAGTGGTTGAGCCGCCACCGCTTCCGGTTGCCGTTCGCGAACGCCTTGCGGAACAGCTCGCGGGTCTCCTCCACGCCGAGGAAGTGCTCCTGGTCGGGAGCCTTCTCGTAGGCGTACGCCGGCGAGATCATCATCTCGTCGACCTGCAGGTCGTCGTTGAGGTAGTCCAGCACGTCGATCACCGTCTGCGGTGTGTCGGTGCTGAACACCGTCGTGTTGGTGGTGACGCGGAACCCGCGGCTCTTCAGCTCGCGGACGGCCTCCACCACCTCGTCGAACACGCCCTCCTTCTCCACGGACGCGTCATGCCGATCCCGCAGCCCGTCGACGTGGATGGCGAACGCGAGGTACTTGGACGGCTTGAAGTCGAGCTTGTCCAGCTTGCGCCGCAGCAGCACGGCGTTGGTGCAGACGAAGACGTACTTCTTGCGCTTGACGAGCTCGTTGACCATCACGTCGATCTGCGGGTGCATCAGCGGTTCGCCGCCCGCGATCGACACCATCGGCGCGCCGCACTCCTCCATCGCCTCGACCGCCTGGTCGACCGGCATGCGCTGCTTGAGCACATCGGCCGGGTGCTGGATCTTGCCGCAGCCGGAGCACGCCAGGTTGCAGGCGAACAGCGGCTCCAGCTCGGCGATGAGCGGGAACTTCTCCCGACCCTTGAGTTTCTGGGTCACGATGTACTTGGCGACGCGCAGGCTCTGGTGCAGGGGCATGTTCATGAGAAACGCACCTCCTTGGGAAGGCTGAAGTTCACGGTCTCGGTGGTGGTGGTGCGCTCCTCGACGTCGACCGCGCCGAGCCCGGCGAGCGCGTCCACGATCTCGTCGACCAGCGCGGTGGGCGCCGAGGCACCCGCCGACAACCCGACCGTGCGCGCGCCCACGAGCCAGTCAGGGTCCACCTCGGTGACGTCGTCCACCAGGTACGCCTCGGTGCCCTCCCGCTGGGCGACCTCCACCAGGCGGCGGGAGTTGGACGAGTTGGCCGACCCGGCGACGAGCACGACGTCGCTGTCCCCGGCGATCGCCCGCACGGCCTCCTGCCGGTTGGTGGTGGCATAGCAGATGTCGTCCGAACCGGGGCCGCGCAGCGCGGGGAAGCGCTCCTGCAGTGCCCGCACCACGCCCTCGGCCTCGTCCATCGCCAGCGTGGTCTGCATCAGGTAGGACACCCGCTCGGGGTCCTCCACCTCGAGGTCGGCGACGTCCTCGGGCCGCTCGACGAGCACGGTGCGGCCGGGCGCCTCGCCGAGCGTGCCCTCGACCTCCTCGTGCCCGGCGTGGCCGATGAGGAACACGGTGTCGCCGTCCCTGGCGAACCGTTGCGCCTCGACGTGCACCTTCGACACGAGCGGGCACGTCGCGTCCACGACGTCGAGCTGCCGTCTGCCCGCGTCGTCCCGGACGGCGGGCGACACCCCGTGCGCGGAGAACACGACCGTCGCGTTCTCCGGCACCTCGTCGAGCTCGTCGACGAACACGGCGCCGCGTTCCTCCAGCTCGCCGACCACCCGGGAGTTGTGCACGATCTGCTTGCGCACGTACACCGGCGGCTCGTGCCGTTCGAGCAACCGCTCGACGATCTCGATGGCCCGGTCCACGCCCGCACAGAACGAGCGGGGCCCGGCCAGCAGCAGCTTCCGGTCGCCGGTCGCCGCCGCCCAGCGGCGCAGGGCGGGTGCCGCGCGGCGCAGGCTGCGCAGCGCGGCCACCCCGCCGGGCACGGTCGCCGGGGACACCAGCGGCCGCGCCGGGGTGTCCACGATCGTCCGCAGCACGGCGCAGGGCCGGGTACCGGCCAGGTCGAGCAGGCGGGCCGACTCCATGTCGACGGCGATCGCGCCGTCCGACGACAGCCGGGTGCGGTCGTTCTTGCCCACGAGGTGGTCGGACTCGAGCACGGGGCCCCGGTGGACGGTGATGCCCGCCTGCCGCAGCGCGGTGGCCAGCAGCGGAGCCGACCGGATCTTGCGGGTGCCCTGCGGCGACCGGACCTCGTCGGCGACCACGACGTCACCCGGCCGGAGACCGTCGACGAGGGCGCCGGCGACGCCCGCGATGGCCACCGCGGCGCCCGGTTGCTCGCGCAGCGCCGCCTCGACCCGTTCCGAGCGCCGGGCCTGGGGCCCCGTCCGGACGACGCGGGCCCCGGGCAGCGCTCTGCGGACGCTGCGCGCCTCGACCAGGAGCGGCGCGACGACGACGAGCCGGTCGTCGCCGCCCGGCCCGGCCGCGTCCGGCGGTGCCTTGTCGGAGTTCATGGACTCGTCACCTCCAGGTATCGCCCGAGCGCGGTGAGCGGGAAGACGACGCGGTACAGGTGGTAGTTGATGTAGAAGTCGCCGGGGAAGCCGGTCCCGGTGAACTGCGGCTCGTCCCAGCCGCCGTCCGGCCGCTGGGTGCGCACCAGCCAGTCGATGCCCCGGCGGACCTCCTCACCGCGTTCCCCCGCCGCCAGCAGCGCCAGCAGCGCCCATGCGGTCTGCGACGCGGTCGACTCGCCCCGGCCGACCCACGCCGGGTCGACGTAGGAACGCAGGTCCTCCCCCCAGCCGCCGTCGGCGTTCTGGTGCGCGGCCAGCCAGCCGACGGCCTTGCGCACGGCCGGGTGGGTGCCGGTGAGGCCGGCCGCGACGAGCGCGGGCACGGCCGCGCCGGTGCCGTAGACGTGGTTGGCGCCCCACCGCCCGAACCAGGACCCGTCGGGCTCCTGGTGGTCGAGCAGCCAGCGCAGCCCGCGGCGGGCCGGGCGGGAGCCGCCGAGCTGCAACGCGGCGAACATCTCCACGATGTGCGCGGTGACGTCGGCCGAGGGCGGGTCGATCACGGCGCCGAAGTCGCAGAACGGCAGCTTCTCATTGAGGGTGCTGGTGTTGTCGGCGTCGAAGGCGCCCCAGCCGCCGTCGCGGGACTGCATGGCGGCCAGCCACTCGGTGGCTCTGGAGACGGCGCCGCGCACCCGCTCCGGCTCGGGGTGGGCCACCCGCCGCAGCGCCAGCACGACCTCCGCCGTGTCGTCGGTGTCGGGATAGTGGTCGTTGGCGAACTCGAACGCCCAGCCGGACGGCCGCACCCCTGGTCTGCGCACCTGCCAGTCGCCCTCGGCGTTGATCTCCTCGCCCAGCACCCAGTCGGCGGCGCGCACCAGGGCGGGGTCGTCCGGCGGCACCCCGGCGTCGAGCAGCGCGGTGAGGGCCAGCGCCGTGTCCCACACCGGGGACTGGCACGCCTCCAGGCGGCGCACCCAGCCCTCCTCGGTGCGCTCACGGATCGTGAACCCGTCGAGCCCGTCCAGCGCCTTGCGCACCACCGGGTGGTCGGTGGAGTAGCCGCGCAGGTGGAGCGCCAGGATCGAGTACACCCACGGCGGCTGGATCCCGCCCCAGCCGCCGTCGTCCTCCTGGCGGTCGAGGATCCACTTCTCCGCGCGGTCCAGGGCGAGCCCGCGCAGCGGCTTGACCGGGAACTTCTCCAGCCGGTGCAGGACGCCGTCCAGCCGCTGGAACGCGCCCGCCCAGCTCAGCCACGAGTCCGGTTCGGGCAGGTCCGCGCCGGTGCGCAGCTCCTGCACGGTCACCCCGAGGTCCCGGCGGGGCCGCGCCGAGCCGACGATCGTCAGCGGCACCACGGTCTGCCGCGCCCAGCACGCCCAGTCGTAGATGTTGAGCGGGAACCAGTCGGGCAGCAGCACCATCTCCGGCGGCAGCACGGGCAGCCGCTCCCACGGCCACTCGCCGAACAGCGCGAGCCAGATGCGGGTGAACACGCGGGTGGCCTCGATGCCGCCGTGGTCGAGGATGTACTCCTTCGCCCGGCGCAGATGCGCGGCGTCGGCCGGGTCACCGGCGAGCCGCAGGGCCGTGTACGCCTCGACGGTGGTGGACAGGTCCGCCGGTCCGCCGTGGAAGTTCGCCCAGGTGCCGTCCGCACGCTGCTGGGAGCGGATCCACCGGCCCGTCTCCTGCTCGATCCGCGCGTCGGCGATGCCGAGGAACCGGCGCAGCAGCAGGTCCTCGGCGTCCATGGTCACGTTGGTCTGGAGCTCACCCTTCCACCAGCCCTCGTCGTGCTGCAGGGACAGCAGGTAGTCGCGCGCCCGCTGCGCCGCCTGCGCGGCGGGCATCGTGTCGGCGGGTGCGGAACGGTCGATCACCTCGCTCATCGGTCACGCTCCAGGACGAACCGGGTGAGGTCGGCCAGCGCCGTGTGGATCTCCGCGGGCGGGCGGAGCCGGTCGAGGCACGTTCGCGCCTCCGCGGCGTAGCGCTCGGCCGCGTCCCGGGTCCAGGACAGGGCCCCGGAACGCTCGATCAGGTCTGCCATCCTGTGCAGCTCCTCCTCTGTCGGCGGATCGGGTTGCCGGTACAGCTCGCGCAGCCGCTCACCTTCGGGAGTACCCGACGCGAAGGCGGCAACCACCGGAACGGACTTCTTGCGCACGCGCAGGTCGGCCAGCACGGGCTTGCCGGTCACCTCGGGGCTGCCCCAGATGCCCAGCACGTCGTCGACCAGCTGGAACGCCAGGCCGAGATTGCCGCCGAAACCGCCGAGCAGGTCGGCGGCCTCGGGCTCCGCCTTGCCGAGCAGGCCGCCGACCCGGGCGGCGCAGCGCATCAGCGCCCCGGTCTTGCCGTCGGCCATCTCCAGGCACTCACCGAGTTCGACGTCGGTGCGGTGCTCGAAGTCGACGTCCTTGCTCTGCCCGGAGATCAGCTGCTGCACCGACTCGGTGAGGCAGGACGTGGCGGCGGGGTCGGCGGCGCGTTCGAGCACGTCCACGGCCAGCGTGAGCAGCGCGTCCCCGGCGAGGATCGCGGCGGGAGTGCCGAACAGCCGCCACACCGTGGGCCGGTGCCTGCGCTCGGTGTCGCCGTCCATGACGTCGTCGTGCAGCAACGAGAAGTTGTGCACCAGCTCCACGGCGACCGCGCCGGGCAGCGCCGCCTCCGGCTCGGCCCGCACGGCCTGCGCGGCGAGCAGCGCGAGCGCGGGCCGCAGTGCCTTGCCGCCGCCCGCGGTGACCTCCTCGCCATGCTCGTCGAGCCAGCCGAGGTGGTAGGAGACGATGCGCCGCATCGACGGTTCCAGCTCGTCCACCGCGGCGCGCAGGGCGGGCTGGACGAGCTCGCGGGTCGCCGTGATCTCCACGGGCAGGGTCGCCGTCATGCCGCACCTCCCAGCACCTGGTCGGTGACGAGTCCGGCCGCTGTGTGTCCGCTTCGCACGGCTCCCTCCATCGTGTCGGGCCACCCGGTCGCGGTCCACGCGCCGGCCAGGACGAGGCCGGGCAACGCGGTGGACGGCTCCGGCCGCAGCCGCGCGGTGCCCGGCGCCTGCCGGAACGTCGCGCGCCGCTCGCGGGTGACGAAGAAGTGCGTGTGCGGCGTGTGCGCCGCGGCCGGGAGCAGCCTGCCCAGCTCGGGCAGGAACGTCTCCCGGAGCTCCCTCGCCGGGGTGTCGAGCCAGCGCCCCGCGGCCGAGAGGGAGATCGTCAGGTACTGCCCGCCGGACAGCCCCGCGACGCGGGTGCGGTCGAAGATCCACTGGACGGGCGAGCCGACGGTCGCGACGAACGGCAGGTCGGTGACCGGCCGCTCGTAGACCACGTGGACGTTCACGATCGGCGCCGAGCCCAGGCGCCGCAGCCGCTCGGCCCGCAGGCCCGCCTCGGCCGGGCACAGGCCCGCGGCCGCGTCGGGCGGTGCCGCCACGACCACGGCGTCCGCGGTCAGCCGCTCGTCGTCCAGCCGCACCGCGAAACCGGAGCCGTCCCTGGCGACCTCCCGCACCGGGGCGCGGGTGCGGACGACGGCATCCCGGTCGGCGAGGTACTTCTCGGCGGGGCGCACGTGCAGGTCGTCGAGCGGCACGCGGGGCACGCCGATGTCGGCGGCGTCGGCGCGGTCGAGCAGCGCCGTGCGGAACACCATCACGGCGAGCGCGAGCGAGGCCTCGTCGGCGTCGCAGTTGAGCGCGGCGACCGAGATGAGGTTCCACAGCGCGGCCAGCGTCGCTGAGTTCTGCCCGTGCGCGGCGAGCCAGTCCCCGAAGCTGCGGTCGTCCAGCGCCGGGTCGGCGGGGTCGAGCAGGCGCAGCGCGGCGGCCGCGGGCAGGATGCGCAGCCGGTCGGCAGGCGACAGCGCGGCGTAGCGGGCGAGGCCCGCGGCCAGGTGCAGCGGCGCGGGACCGCCCGTGCGGGACAGCCGGGTCAGCGTTCCGTCCCGCGCGAGCACCGGCATCGTGAACCGGTCCTGCAGCTCGATACCGTCGCCCGAGCCGAGCCGGGACAGCAGGCCCCGGTAGTCGGTGTAGCAGCGGAGCAGGACGTGCTGGCCGTTGTCGGCGGCGATCCCGTCGCGGTCGAAGGAGAACGTCGCGCCGCCCAGCCGGGCACGGGCCTCCAGCAGGGTGACGCGGGCGCCGCGGTCGGCCAGGTCGCACGCGGCGGTGAGTCCCGCGAGGCCACCGCCGATCACCACCACGTGTGCCGTCATGCCGCCGCTCCCCTCCCCGCGACGGATCCTCCAGGTGGCCTTGGGTGCGTCGAGCGCACCGACCGACACCCGGCGTGCGCGTGCCTGCCGCTCATGTGCCCACCCCCGTCAGCGCCCTGGCGGCCACGACCGCCTTCTCCCAGTCGGGCAGCGAGGTGCGCCCGTGCAGGATCGAGCGCGGCCGCAGGGCCATCCGCCGCAGCAGCCGGTGGTAGATGCCCGCCATGGCACCGCAGCAGGCACGGCTGCGGGAGTCGAGCTCCGGCAGCAGGCGCAATCCGCGGTCGTACCACTCCTCGGCCCTGGCCGCCTGGTACTCCAGCAGCGGCAGCAGATCGTCCTCGGCCTCGGAGAACCGGCCCCGCTCGTCGAGCTGCAGCGTGCAGCCGAACTTCCGCAGGTCCTCGGCCGGCAGGTAGATGCGCCCCTCGCGGCGGTCCTCCAGCACGTCCCGCAGGATGTTGGTGAGCTGCAGGGCGATGCCGAGGTCGTCGGCGGTGCGCTCGTCGCGCCGTGGGTCGCGGCTGCCGAACACGGCCAGCGACAGCCTGCCGATGGAACCCGCCACGCAGCGGCAGTAGTGATGCAGCTCGTCGAAGGTGTCGTAGCTGGTGCCGAGCACGTCGGCCCGGCACCCGTCGATCAGCTCGTCGAACGCGCCCAGCGGCAGGCCGAACCGCTCCGCGGCGTCGGCAAGCCCGGCGAGCACCGGGTCGTCGGACGCGGGGTCGAGCGAGTGCAGCCGCGTACGCGCCTCGTCGAGCGCGGCGAGCTTCTCCGCCCGGGGCAGGTCACCGTCGCCGATGTCGTCGACGCGGCGGGCGAACGCGTACACGGCGCTGAGCGCCCTGCGCTTGGGCGGCGGCAGCAGCCGGATGCCGTAGGAGAAGTTCCTCGCCTGCTCGCGGGTGATCCGCTCGCACTCGGCGTACGCACGCGCCGGGTTCACCGGGCACCGCCGGAGACGAGGAGCGCCGCCAGCTCGGCGGCGGTCCGGGCGCGGGCGGGCCGCGGTGGCCCGGCGAGCACGTCGAACCCGGAGCCGGCCAGCGCCACCGCGGTGGCGCGCCCGCCCGCGACGTAACCCGCGACGGCGAAGCGGGCGACGCCACGCAGCGTGCCGACGAGTTCGGCGCCGGTGTCCAGCAGTGCCACGGCACGCTGCACCTCGAACCCGACCAGCGCCCGCACCGCCCTGTTCGCGGTGGGCGCGCGGAGGTCCTCTTCGGCGACGCCGAAACGTTCGAGATCCTCCTGGGGCAGGTAAATCCGCCCTGCCTCGGCGTCCTCGGCGACGTCCTGGCAGTGCTCCAGGATCTGCAGTGCGGTGCACACCTGGTCGGACAGCTCCAGCCGCCTCGGCGTGGCGGCGTCGAACACGTGCAGCACCAGCCTGCCGACCGGGTCCGCGGACAGCGTGCAGTAGCCGACCAGGTCGGCGAAGGTGCGGTAGCGGCGCACGGTCTGGTCCTGCCGGTTGGCCTCGATGAGCCGCGCGAACGGTTCCCTCGGCAGCGCGCGGGCGCGGATGGTCTGGGCCAGGTCGGCGTAGAGCGGGTCGGCGGGGAACACCCCGGTGTAGATCCGGTCGAGATCGCGTTCGATGCGGTCGAGCAGCCGGATCCGCTCGCCCGGCTCCGCCTCGCCCTCGTCGCCCACGTCGTCCACCATCCGGGCGAAGGCGTAGAGGGCCATCAGGTGCCGCCGGTACTCGCGCGGCAGGAGCCGCAGCGCCACGGGGAAGTTCTCGTGGCGAGCCTTGGCGCGGATCCCGCCGTGGTCCTCCCCCGGCGAGCCCACCCGCCGCGTGCCGGTTTCCGTCGGCCGGGTCCCGGGATCGGGCGTGTCACCGATCTCCCAGGCCGGCTGTTCCGCGGGTGGTGTCAATCGCGCCTCCTACTGGGAGCGGGGGATCGTCCGGACGGGCGGCGCTGCCGTCGGGGTGGTGAGGGGCGCCCGAGAGCGCGGCCACGGCGGGTGGAGCGGGCGGGCCGCACGTCGTCGAACGGTGTCGGTCATCGCCGGCCCTTCTCAGAGTCGAAGGTCCGGTGCGCTGCGCCGGCGAGTTCCGCCAGGCCGGAACCGGGGCCGCCAGGGCCCCCCGCTCTCGCTCCCGCATCCACCAGGAACGATCTTATGTGGTCGGCGAGCGCACGCAACTCTTTTGGCCCCGCCCGTTTGGTCTCATTTCGGCTCCCATGGTCGACGCACGGCCGGGGGGTTACCGATGCCGACCGTCCTAAACATCGGCACGGGTGGCGCGCGTCGCTCCGCTGCCGGACCGCTCGGCTGCCCGCGCGCACGACCGATCGTGCGCCGCACGTCCACTGTGCATCCTTCGCCGGGCATCCTTCGCGGGCGGTCCTGCTGACGTCCAGAGTGGACGTGGCCGGGCGGACGACCGATCGTGCGCCGGGTCACGCGGGGCCAGCCGTGGGCGGCTGCCGAGCTCGCCGTCACCCTGGGTGCACTGGGTGGAGGACACCGATGGCACGTTCGGACCAGCCGTGTCCGCAGGTGGTGCACGCGTGTCCGCGTCGTGCGGCGCGGACACGCGTGCACCGACGGCGGACACGCGTGTACCGGGATCAGTTGGCGTGGTGGGCGATGTCGACGACCACCATCCGGACCCCGCGCTCCTGGTCGACCATGGTGAAGGCCCGCATCGGCAGCTTCGCGCGGGCGCCGAGGGCGAACGTCGTCTGGTTCTCGAACGAGCCCGCGTACCGGACCGAGCGGAGCGCGCCCCAGTCGGCGAGTGCGTTCTCGGGGAAGAAGTGCTCGCCGGTGGTCGCGAGCGGGGCCCGCCCGCTGCCGCCGGTGCCCTGCGCGGGCGAGCGGACGACGACGCGCAGCGCCGCGTCCCCGGCCACCGGGATCGGCTTGCCGGAGCCCTCCGCGTTGACCCGGGGAACGTACCGGACGTCGAAGCCCGTCGCCGCCCGGCCGCGGATGTCGAACACCACGCGGTCGTAGCAGTCGTGCCTGCCCGCGCGGACCTGGAAGATCGGTTGCGCCGACCGGCCCTGCTCCACGTCGGGCCGCAGTGTCCAGTTCTCGGTGACCTGGCATTCCTGGGGCCGTGGAGTCCCGGGACCACCCGGCCGGGTCGTGGTCCGCGTCTCCGTCCTGGTCTCGGTCCTCGTCTCGGTCCTCGTCTCGGTCTCGGTGGCCGTCTCGGTCGGCGGTGCCGTGGTCCGTGGCGCCGTCGTGGTACCGGTCGTACCCGGGGTGGGTGCGGGAGCGCCCTGGTCGGCGCCGCCGCCGCACGCGGTCGCGGTGAGCGCGGCCGCCGAGAGCAAGGCGATCGCGGCTTTCCGCATGAGCGTCACCTTCCGGATGTCGGGAACAAGCTCCTCGAACCATCCGGCTACCCGGTCACCCGCCGGTATTCACACCCCCGGCCGGGCCTCGCGTTTGCCCGCTGACCTGGCCGGGAACCCCGGATCGGATCGCCGGAATAGGTGACCGGTGGGCGGCGTTGCAGGACGTGTCGTTCGCCGCGCGGCGACGGTCTGACCGCCTTTCGCGGCCGCGCGAACCCCCACCCCCAGATCACGAGGCGCTCGCCGCAGCCGAGCCGCCCGTGCACGTGACCCGATCCGCCGGAAGGAGGCGGCTGCCATGGTGAACAACGACTGGCGGGACTACGCCGCCTGCCGCGACGAGGACCCGGAGCTCTTCTTCCCGGTGTCCGAGCTGGGTCCCGGTGCCCGGCAGACGGCCGAGGCGAAGTCCGTCTGCGCGCGCTGCCCGGTGCGCGCCGAGTGCCTCGACTACGCCATCGACGAGGGACTGGACTTCGGCATCTTCGGCGGCACGACCGAGCGGGAGCGCCGCGAGCTGCTCCGGCGCCGCCGCGTCAGCCGTTCCCGCTCGCGCGGCGAAGCCGCCTGACCCTCCATCGCGCGGGACCCGGTGCCCCGCGCGGTGGAGCCGTCCTGCCCTGCGTGCCGGCGCCCGGCAGCCCCATGATGAGGCCATGACCCGACGACCCACCCGCGCCCAGGCGCTCGACGACCTGGTGCGGCGGGGCGTGCTCAGCGCGGAACAGGCTCGCGTCGTGCGCGCGGAACTGCGGCTCGGCACGCCGGGGACACCCCGGGCCGGCGGGCCGCCCTGGGCGGAGATCGCGGGCTACCTCGGCGGCGGGCTGGTGCTGACCGGGGTCGTCGTGCTGGTGTCGGCGTCGTGGGACCGGCTCCCCGACACCGCGCGGGCCGGGCTCGTCGGCCGGCGGCGCCCCGGTCAGCCCAGCGCGTCGAGGTGGGCGCGGACGGGGCGGGAGAACGCGCCGCCGCTGTGGGCGTCCCAGTTCACCGACCACGTCATCACTCCGCGGATTCCCGGGAACGGCTCGGCGGGCACGTAGGAGCCGCACCGGCTGCCGGTGGCGAGGCAGTCGAGCGCGGCGGTGACCACGTCCGGATCGACGTAGCCGCTACCCGCGGCCGAGGGCGTGGCGGGGAAGCCGAGCGCGACCTGGTCCGGGCGCAAGTGGTCGAGCAGGATGCACGCCTGCGCGGTGACGAAGTCGACCGTGCCCTGATGGACGACCTGGCCGTGGCAGCCGTTCATGCTGCCGGAGTTGTAGTACTGCGTGTGCACCACGGTCACCAGCTCGGCCACCCGGTCGATCAGCCGCAGGTACGTGCCGCCGGGCTGGACGTCGAGAGTCTGCGGCGCCATCGTGAGCAGGAAGCCCGGCCCCATCCGGTCGCGCAGCCGCTGGATCGCGTCGGCGGTGTTGGCCACGTCGAAACCGTGCTCGAGGTCGACGTCGAGACCCTGGATGCCGTACTCGGCGGCGATCGCGGCGAACGAGTCGACGAAGTTGGTCACGTGCGCGGGGCTGCTCAGGTCGACGTTGCCGCGCTCACCGCCGATGGACAGCACGATCGACGTTCCCGCCGCCTTCTTGGCGGCGATGTCGGCCTTGAGCTGGGCGTCCGAGTAGCCGCCGAGCGCGTCGGACAGACCCGGGTCGACATCGAAGGTGACGGCGCCCGGCCGTGCCGGGTCCGCCTCGGCGAAGGCGAGCGCGATCAGGTCGTAGTCGGCGGAGACGTCGGACAGCCGCAGCGGCGTGGCGCCGTTGACGAAGTTCTGCCAGTACCCGGTGAGCTGCTTGCCGGGCAGTTCCGCGGCGCCGGTGCCCGGTGCGGCGATCCCGGTGAGCCCGGTGAGAGCGAGCGCGGCGGCGAGCACCGCCGCGAGGGTACGGGGAAGTCGGGACATCGCTGGCTCCGGTCAGAAGGGGGTCAGGGTGACGTGGAACGACGCGGGTGCCGGGTCCTGCACGTAGGAGGCGAACCCGGCGACGTCGTCGAAGGCGAACCCGTAGGCCCGTCCGTCGACGGTGTTCTCGTGCAGGGCCCGCGCGTAGTGGTTGGTCACGCCGCGCCGGTAGAACGTGGCGGGGTCGGTGCTCGGCTGGGCAGGCTGGTCGTGCAGGACCGAGCGGTTGAACCCGGCCCCGAGGATGGAGGCGACGGGACCGCGGAGGCCGTCGTTGGGCGCGGCGAGCGCGCCGTCGCAGAAGAAGACGTCGCGTGTGGACGGTTTCGGAATCGCCGTGCGCTCCCCGGTGTGCTTGGTGAAGACGAACTCACCGGACCCGTCGACCCGCCCGGTGAAGGTCGCCGACCCGGTGTCGATGCGCATGTCCCGCGCGCCGTAGCTCGACCACACCTCGTCCACGTACGGCGCGAAGTAGTCGCCGGGAAAGCGGCCCGCGTCGATTCCGTGCCCCGGCGCGATCACGCGCAGGTCGTCCACCACGAGCCGGGAGAACTCCGGCTGGCCGGCCACCGTGGCGAAGATCCGGTCGCGGCCGCCGGGTTCGAGCGTGCCGGTGGTGTGCGACGCCGCGCCCTCGAGCCGGATCCCCAGCGGGACGCTGAACTGGTCGACCATCGTGGTGTTGCAGTACATGCCGGGGTTCAGTCCCGGCGTTCCCGGCGCGGCGTGGGTGAACTCGACGAAGTCGTGCAGCACGCCGAAGTTGGGGTCGGACTCCACCCACCCCGCCGGGTACTGGAGGGCGGGCCTGCCGTTTCCGTCGGTCACCGCCCGGAATCGCAGCCGGTCGCCGAGCGCGAAGTAGATGCGCCCGGACATGCTGGGCAGGTGCAGCGTGGTGGTCCCCGACGCGGACAGCGGGATGGAGTAGTCGGTGTAGCCGTCGGGGCCGTTGTCCGAAAGGGACACCGGCACCGGCATGCCGTCGGGGGTCACCCGGCACTGGACATCGCGCACGAGGTCGGTGCCGACGATGTAGACCCGGATCGAGCTGTTGGCGAAGGCACCGGAGGAGTTCTCGATCGTCAGCGGCAGCGTGGCCGCGGGCGCGGCGGCGCGCCCGGTAGCCCGTCCGGGCCGGGCCCACGCGGTCGCCGCGGGCAAGGACAGGGCGGTGGCGCCGATTCCGGCGAGGAACGTTCTGCGGTCAACCATTGGTTCGAACCCTTCAACGGCGAAGTGGTCCAAACCAATATGACGACGGCGGCGCGCGGGCGGCAAGGGACGAAAGTATCGCCGTTCGATTCTGTCCGGTTATGTCTGATTCTGTCAGTTCTTGTCACCAGGGTTGCGCGGATCCGGTGGCCCGCCGCCCCGGGGTCTCATCCAGCCGAACGTGAGTTCCACCGCGCGGCGCCAGTTCGCGTACTCCTCCTCCCGCCGCGCGGCGGGCATCTGCGGCAGCCACTGCGCCGCCCGGTGCCAGTTGCGCCGCAGCCCTTCGAGGTCGGGCCAGAAGCCGACGGCGAGACCCGCGGCGTAGGCGGCGCCGAGCGACACCGTCTCGGCGTGCATCGGCCGCATCACCGGCACGTCGAGCACGTCGGCGACGAACTGCATCAGCAGGTTGTCCGCGGTCATCCCGCCGTCGACCTTCAGGTTCGCCGCGGCGAGCCCGGAGTCGGCGTTCATCGCGTCGACGACCTCCCTGGTCTGCCAGCCGGTGGCCTCCAGCACCGCCCGCGCGAGGTGACCCTTCGTGATGTACGACGTGAGCCCGACGATGATGCCGCGCGCCTCGCTGCGCCAGTACGGGGCGAACAGGCCGGAGAACGCGGGCACGATGTAGCAGCCGCCGTTGTCCGCCACGGTGCGCGCCAGCGTCTCGATCTCGGGCGCGTTGCGGATCAGGCCGAGCCCGTCGCGGAACCACTGCACCAGCGAACCGGTGATCGCGATCGGCCCCTCCAGCGCGTAGCGGGCCGGCTCGTCCCCCAGCTTGAACGCCACGGTCGTCAGCAGGCCGTGCCCGGAGTGCACGGGCTCGGCGCCGGTGTTCATCAGCAGGAAGCTGCCGGTGCCGTAGGTGCACTTCGCCTCGCCGGGCGCGAAGCACGTCTGCCCGAACAGCGCCGCGTGCTGGTCACCGAGCGTCGCGGCGATCCGGATGCCGGGCACGACCCTGCGGGTGGTGCCGTGCACGTCCGTCGACGGCCGGATCTCCGGCAGCATCGCCCTCGGGACGCCGAAGAACGCCAGCAGCTCGGGGTCCCAGTCGAGGGTGCCGAGGTTCATCAGCAACGTGCGGCTGGCGTTGGTCACGTCGGTGACGTGCGCGCCGCCGTCGGGACCGCCGGTGAGGTTCCAGATCAGCCAGGTCTCCATGGTGCCGAACAGCACGTCACCCCGCGCCGCCCGCTCCCGCAGCCCCGGCGTGTGGTCGAGCAGCCAGCGCACCCGCGGCGCGGAGAAGTACGTGGACAGCGGCAGGCCGCAGCGGCGCTGGACCTCCTCCGCACCCGGCCGCTGCCCCAGCTCGCGGACGAGCTCGTCGGTGCGCGTGTCCTGCCAGACCAGCGCGTGCCCGACCGGCGTGCCGGTGTGCCGGTCCCACAGCACGGTGGTCTCGCGCTGGTTGGCGATGCCCAGCGCGGCCACGTCGGAGGCGTCGATACCGGCCTCCCGCAGCGCGCGCGGCACGATCCGGTCGACGTTGCGCCAGATCTCGACGGCGTCGTGCTCGACCCAGCCCGGTTTCGGGAAGTGCTGCTGATGCTCCCGCTGCACCACCGACACCAGCCGGGCGCGCTGGTCGAACAGGATGCAGCGGGTCGATGTGGTGCCCTGGTCGATGGCCATCACGTAGCGGTGCGCCATGGTCCGCCCCTCCCCCGCTACCGGGCCGCGCCGAGGTCGCGGGACACGGCCCGCGCCGCGTCCCGCACGTGGCCGGCCAGCGTCGCGTCCGGCCTGGACCGGGCGCCGCACAGCCGCTCCACCGCCCCCGAGATGCCGATCGCCCCGACCACGAGCCCGCCGGAGGACCGGATCGGCGCGGCGATGCCCGCCTCGCCCGGCACGCACTCCTCGACGTCGGCGGCCCAGCCCGCGTCCCGCACGGCGGCCAGCGCCCGGGTCAGCGCGGGCGCGGTGACCAGCGTCCGGCGTGTGAACGACTCCAGCGGGCCGCGCTGGACCCTGGCCGCGAGGTCGGCGTCGTAGGCGAGCAGCACCTTGCCCAGCGCCGTGGCGTGCAGCGGCAGCAACGCGCCCACCTCCAGCGTCTGCAGCGTGTCGTCCGGCCGGAACACGTGGTGCACCACCAGCACGCTGCCCTCCAGCGGGGTGCCGATGCGCACCGCCTCCCCGCTGCGGGCCGCGAGCGCGTCGGCCCAGTTGAGCGCGCGGGAACGCAGCTCGTTGACGTCGAGGTAGCTCGAGCCGAGGTGCAGCAGGGCCGCACCGAGCTGGTACTTGCCGGTGGCGCGGTCCTGCTCGACGAAGCCGACCCCCTGCAGGGTGCGCAGGATGCCGTGCGCGGTGCCCTTCGCCAGCTCCAGCGACGCCGCGATCTCGCCGACGCCGAGCCGGCCGGAGCCGCGCGCCAGCAGGCGCAGGATCGCCGCCGCGCGTTCGATGGACTGCACCGGGCCAGGCATGCCGACGACCGTATTCCGGCATCGCCGGTTCGACAATGCCGAACACGCCGGGCGCGCCGTCCGTCCGCGGGGGAGGGCGATGAGCTGGGCCATAGCCGCGGGAGCGTACCGACGTGGTCCGCGCGGGCCAGTGACTCCGTTCGACAATGCCGACCGCGGCGCGTTGACCTGCCGGAAACCCGTTCCTAACGTCCGCTCTCGATCGCGCGGTCATCCCTCGACAGTCCGCCCCGCCGGGCGGACGCAGCCATATCCAACGGAGGAGACATGGTCGAGCGCCTGCGGGCGCGCGGACTGGTGGGCGAGATGGCCGCCGAGTTCGCGGGCACGTTCATCCTGATCCTGTTCGGCGTCGGCGTCGTCGCCCAGGTGGCCGCCGCCGAGATCGGCGACCACGACAGCATCGCCTGGGCCTGGGGCATCGGCGTCACGCTCGGCGTGTACGTCTCGGCGAGGATCAGCGGCGGGCACATCAACCCCGCCGTCACCGTCGCGCTGGCGGTGTTCCGTGACTTCCCCTGGCGCAAGGTCGCCCCCTACGCGCTCGCACAGACGGCGGGCGCGTTCGTGGCCGCGCTGCTGGTGCGGTGGAACTACTCCGAGGTGCTCGCCGCCGCCGATCCCGGCCACACGATCGCCACGCAGGGCGTGTTCTCGACGCTGCCCGGCAACGGCGTGCTCGCGGTGTCCGACCTCGGCGCGCTCCGGGACCAGATCATCGGCACGGCGATCCTGCTGTTCCTCGTGGTCGCCATCACCGACCTGCGCAACATCAACCCGCCGCCCTATCTCGCGCCGGTGGTCGTCGGCCTCGTCGTGGTCGGCATCGGCATGGCCTGGGGCACCAACGCCGGGTACGCCATCAACCCCGCCCGCGACTTCGGCCCGCGCCTCGCGTCATGGCTCACCGGGTACGGCACCGCGTGGCTGGACCAGCACGGCCACCCCTACTTCTGGGTACCGATCGTCGGCCCGCTCATCGGCGGGGTCCTCGGCGTCGCGCTGTACCGGGTCCTCGTCGGCCGGTTCCTGCCGGTCACCGAACCGCCCGAACCGGGCCGCGTGCCCACCTCCGCCCAACTCGAGAAGGCCTGAGCAGGAAGGAACCGCGAACGATGAGCGATCACAGCGGCTATGTCGGCGCGATCGACCAGGGCACGACGAGCACCCGGTTCATGGTGTTCGACCGGGGCGGCAACGAGGTCGTCCGCCACCAGCTGGAGCACGAGCAGATCCTGCCCCGCGCGGGCTGGGTCGAGCACAACCCCACCGAGATCTGGGAGCGCACCCGCGCGGTGATCGCGTCCGCGCTCACCAAGGCCGACCTGCGGGCGGCCGACCTCGCCGCGGTCGGCGTCACCAACCAGCGGGAGACGACCGTCGTGTGGAACCGCAGGACCGGCAGGCCGTACGGCAACGCGATCGTGTGGCAGGACACCCGCACCGACCGGATCGCCTCCGCGCTGGACCGGGACGGGCGGGGCGACGTCATCCGCCGCAAGGCCGGGCTGCCGCCCGCCACGTACTTCTCGGCGGGCAAGCTGCAGTGGATCCTGGAGAACGTCGAGGGCGTGCGCGAGGCCGCCGAGGCGGGCGACGCGCTCTTCGGCACCACCGACACCTGGTTGCTGTGGCAGCTCACCGGCGGGACGGACGGCGGTGTGCACGTCACCGACCCGACCAACGCCAGCCGCACGATGCTGATGGACCTGGAGACGCGCGACTGGGACGACGAGCTGCTGTCGTTCTTCGGCATCCCGCGGCGGATGCTGCCCGCGATCGCGCCGTCGTCGAACCCCGGCTGCTTCGGCACCACCCGGGCCGACGGGCCGTTCGGCGGCGAGGTGCCGCTCACCGGCGTCCTCGGCGACCAGCAGGCGGCCACCGTGGGCCAGCTGTGCTTCCGGCCCGGCGAGGCCAAGAACACCTACGGCACCGGGAACTTCCTGCTGCTCAACACCGGCCACGAGCTGGTCCGCTCGCGGCACGGGCTGCTCACCACGGTGTGCTACCAGTTCGGCGACGACAAGCCGGTCTACGCGCTGGAGGGGTCGATCGCGGTGACCGGGTCGGCGGTGCAGTGGCTGCGCGACCAGCTCGGCATCATCGGCGGCGCCGCGCAGAGCGAGTCACTGGCACGGCAGGTCGAGGACAACGGCGGTGTCTACTTCGTACCCGCGTTCTCCGGCCTGTTCGCCCCGCACTGGCGGTCCGACGCGCGCGGTGCGCTGCTCGGCCTCTCGCGGTACAGCACCAACGCGCACGTCGCCAGGGCGACGCTGGAGGCGATCTGCTACCAGACACGGGACGTGGTCGACGCGATGACCGCGGACTCCGGCGTGACGCTGGACGTGCTGCGGGTCGACGGCGGCGTGACCGCCAACGAGCTGTGCATGCAGCTACAGGCCGACATCCTCGGCGTACCGGTGTCGCGGCCCGTGGTCGCCGAGACCACCGCGCTCGGCGCCGCGTACGCCGCCGGGCTCGCCGTCGGCTTCTGGAGGTCCACCGACGAGCTCGAACAGAACTGGCAGGAGGACCGGCGCTGGCAGCCCACCTGGTCGGCCGAGCAGCGTGCGCGCGGCCACGCCGGATGGCAGAAGGCGGTCTCCCGCACGCTCGGCTGGGTCGACGTCGACTGAGCCGTCCCGGGCGTCCATGTCGCAGAGAGGGGCAGGAAGAACACGTGCACGAGTCACGGCACGACCGGCGCGCGGCCACCATGGCCGCGCTGGGCACCGGCAGGTTCGACGTCGCGGTGGTGGGGGGCGGCATCATCGGCCTCGCCACCGCGTGGGAGGCGGCGCGCGCGGGCTACCGCGTGGCGCTGGTGGAGCGGGGCGACTTCGCCTGCGCCACGTCGAGCGCGTCGTCGAAGCTCGCCCACGGCGGGCTGCGGTACCTCGCGATGGGCAACATCCGGCTGGTCCGGGAGAACCACCGGGAGCGGCAGGCGCTCGGCCGGCTGGTCGCACCGCACCACGTCCGGCCGCTGCCGTTCCTGGTGGCGCTGCGGCGGGGCGGCCCGCACGGCAGGGCCGCGATCGGCGCGGGGATGCTCGCCTACACCGCGCTGTCCGGTTTCCGGGACGGGATCGGCAGGCTGGTCTCCCCCGCGACGGCGCGGGAGTACGTCCCCGCGCTGCGCGCCGACGGCCTCACCGGGTGCGGCTTCTACCACGACCACCAGATGAACGACGCCCGGCTCGCGGTCACCACCGCGATGGCCGCGGCGCAGGCCGGGGCGGTGCTGCTCAACCACGCCGAGGTGACCGGCCTGCGCACGACCCGGGGCCGGGTGTCCGGTGTGGACGTCCGGGACCGGCTGTCCGGAGCGGAGTTCGGTGTGGACGCCCGGGTGGTGGTGAACGCGACCGGGCCGTGGGTCGACCACCTCCGGCGGATGGAGGACCCGGCCGCGGCCCCCAGCGTACGGCTGTCCAAGGGCGCGCACCTGGTGCTGCGCAGGCGGGCGCCGTGGCACGCCGCGGTGACCACGCCGGTCGACGACGTGCGCGTGTCGTTCGCGCTCCCGTGGGAGGGGCGGCTGCTGCTCGGCACCACCGACGAGCCGTACGAGGGCGACCCGGCCGAGGTGGGCGTCACAGCGGGAGACACGGAGCAGATCCTCGGTGAGGCCGCGCTGGCGATCGAACCGGACCACCTGCGGCGGGAGGACGTGCTGTACTCGTTCGCCGGCCTGCGGGTGCTGCCGGGCGGCGACCAGGACACCAGCCACGCCAGGCGGGAGACGGTGATCTCGCTCGGCAGCCGCGGCATGGTGAGCATCGCGGGCGGCAAGTGGACGACGTTCCGGCACATCGGCCGCACCGTGCTCGGCAGGCTGCGCGGCCTGCTGCCGGAGCGGGCTTCCGTTCCGGGTGCGGTGCCGCTGCCCGGTGCCGGGGAGCCAGCCGCCATCGGTCACGTCGTGTCCGCCACGCTGCCGGACCTGCCCGCCGACGTGGTGGAGCACCTGGTGCGCCAGTACGGCACGCAGAGCCACGAGCTGCTCGGGCTCGGGCTGCGGGACGCGGCGCTGCTGGAGCGGGTGCATCCCGAGGGGCCGGACATCTGGGCGCAGGTGGCGTACGCGGCCGACCGCGAGTGGGCGGTCTCCGCCGACGACGTGCTGCGCCGCCGCACCACGCTCACGGTCCGCGGCCTGGACACGCCGGAGATCCGCGCGCGGGTCGAGTCCCTGCTCGCCACCCCCGCCCGCACCTGACCGACCGGCGGACGGTCAGCGGAGTCCGGCGGCGGCCGGGTCGACGCCGAACACGTCGCGCAGGGCGGCTTCACCGGCCGGGGTCAGGCGGACGGCACGCCCGCCGCCGATCCGCCTGACCCAGCCGCGGTCGAAGAAGTGCGCGCACAGCAGGGCCCCGGCGGCGCCCGCGAGGTGGGAGCGGCGCTCCGTCCAGTCGAGGCACGCTCTGGCCAGGGGCCGCCGGGTGGACGGCGGGTGGTTCGCCGCGCCGGGGCCGAGGGTGGCCAGCCACTGCCTGCCCGCCTCGGTGAAGGCGAACCCCGCCGAACCGTCCAGCAGGCCGCGGGCCACCAGCGCGTCGGTGAGCACCACGCCCAGCTTTCCCGCCAGGTGGTCGTAGCACGTCCTGGCCCTGGCCAGGGCCGCCGAGGCCGTGGCGGCCCGCAGTGACCCGCGCGGCCGCGGGTCCGGCCCGGCGTGCGCGACGAGCCCCTCCAGCAGCTCCGCCACGCCGGGACCGGCCAGCTGCACGTAGCGGTGCCTGCCCTGCCGCCGCTGCACGAGCAGCCCGCCCGCGAGCAGCCGGTCCAGGTGCTCGCTCGCCGTCGAGGCCGCCACCCCGGCCTCGGCGGCCAGCTCGCCCGCGGTCCACGCGCGGCCGTCGAGCAGCGCGAGGCAGAAGGTGGCGCGGGTGCGGTCGGCGAGCAGCCCGGCCAGCTCCGCCAGCGCGACGCCCGGCGCGTTCCCGGTCATCCGCCCATTCTCCCCCGCCGACGTTTCGGCGCCGCCCGAAACGACCGGACCGTAACGTCCCGGGCATGCCGATCACCGTGTCCGAACCCGGCCTCGTCCTGGCCGCGCTCACCGACCCGCGCTGCACCGTGCCTGCCGTGGCCGTGGACCCGCCGCCCGGCGGCCTGGCCTGGCTGCGGGCGGGTGTCCCCCGGTTCGCCACCGGCGCCCGCCACCACGCGTTGCGGGCGCTCGCCGTCGCGGAGCTGGCGCGGCTTTCCGTGCCGGCGCTGGAACGCGCCGCCGAGCGGGCGGTGGCCGGGCCGCCGGACGGCGATCCGGCAGCCGATCCCGGGGACGTGCCGGTCGTGGTGCTCGCCGGCGCGCTCGGGCTGCCCGGCGTGGAACCCGCCGATGTCCGCACGGTCGCGCGCCACTACCAGCCGCACACCGCGCAGAACCCGGAGGCCGACGCCGCCGTCGGGCGCCTGGTGGCGGCCGCGGGCGGCCGCACCGACGACCGCACCGCCGTGCTCATCGGCCTGCTCGTGCAGGCCTGCGACGCGACGGCACGACTGGTCGCGGCGGCCGCCACGGTGCCGGGCGACCCGGGCACCGCGGTCGGCCACGCCCTCGCCACCGCCCCGCCCGTGCGGCTGACCCGCAGGCACGCCCGCGACGCGGTGCGGCTGGGCGGGCACGCGCTCGCGGCGGGTGCGGTCGCCGAGCTGGACCTCGCCGCGGCGGGACTGCCGTTCGGCGCGGGCGAGCACGCCTGCCCCGGCCGCGAGCACGCCGTCGCCCTGGCCACCGGCGTCGTCACCGCACTGCGTCCGCTGGGTCCGCCGCGCCCACCGCGTCTCCCGCGGTCGGGGGCGGTCCGATGAGCCCGGGGCACGCCGCGCGCTTCCGCGCGCTGCACCGCGGTCCCGCGCCACTGGTGCTGCCCAACGCGTGGGACTTCGCGTCGGCGGCCGCGCTCGCCGAGGCAGGCTTCCCGGCCGTCGGCACCACGAGTCTCGGCGTCAACGCCGCACACGGGCTGCCCGACGCCGCCGGTGCGGGACGCGCGGCCGCCCTCGCGCTGGCACGGCTGCTCACGCGGCTGCCCTGCCCGGTGACGGTGGACATCGAGGACGGCTTCTCCCCCGATCCCGCCGACGTCGCCACGCTGGCCGCCGAGCTCGCTGCCGCCGGGGTGGTGGGCATCAACCTGGAGGACGGCCGGGGCGGCGGCGTGCTGGCCGACCCGGCCGGGCAGGCGGTGCTGATCCGGGCCGTGCGGGAGCGGGTGCCGGGCCTGTTCGTCAACGCCCGGATCGACACCCACTGGGCACGCGCGGAACCGGCGGATCTGGCGGAGACGCTGGCCCGCGCGGAACGCTACGTCACGGCCGGTGCCGACGGGGTCTTCGTGCCCGGGCTCTCCGGCGCCGACGAGATCCGCGCGGTCGCCGCCGCCGTGCCCGTGCCACTGAACGTCCTGTTCGACCCCTCCCGGCACACGCTGCGCGGGCTGGCCAGGCTGGGGGTCCGGCGGGTGAGCACGGGGTCCCTGCTGTTCCGTGCGGCACTGCACGCCACCGTGGGCACCGCGCTGGCCGTGCGGGACGGCACGCCGCTGCCGCCGGACCTGCCCGCGTACGCCGACACCGACCGGCTCGCGCGCACCTGGGGCGCGGTCACCGGCGAGGGGCCGCGGCCGTCGCCAGGCGGACCGTGACATCGCGCAGACCGGTGCACCGGCGGGCGAGCGCGACGCGGTTGAGCACGGCGGACGCCCGCACCAGGCGCTGGGTCCGGCGGCGCCGGACCCGGTCGTAGGCGGCGAGCGCCCGGTCGGGCCGGTCGGAGGTGACCAGCAGCCGGGCGAGGGTGACGCCGTCGACGAGCGCCTCGCACGCACCGCGGCCGAGGTTGGGCAGCATCGCGTGGGCTGCGTCGCCGATGAGCGCCACGCCGTCACGCACGTACGAGGGCAGCGGTGTGACCAGGTGGGTGAGCTGGTGCCGCAGCACACCCGGTGCGTCGATTCGGGCGAGGACGTCCCGCACGTCGCGGTGCCACGCGCCGAAGTGGGTGCGCAGGAGGGTGCGGTCGTCGGCGGCGCCGGTGCCCGCCAGGTCGCCGTCGCGCACGCACGCGTACCAGTTGGTGCTCCCGTCGTCGTGCGGGGTGATGCCGAACAGCGCGCCCCTGCCCCACGTCTCACCCGCGACGGCGGGGGCACCGGGCACGGTTCCGCGCCACGCCGTGACCCCCGCCGGGACGGGGGTGTATCGCTGTCCGAAGAGGACTGACCTGGCCCTGCTGTTCGCCCCGTCGGCGGCGACCACGATGTCGTACCCGGTGAGCGCACGGATGTCGGCCACGGGGGTTCCGTAGTGGACGGCCGTGCCGCCGAGTGCCCCGGAGAGGAGCTTCAGCAGCGCAGGCCGGGACACCAGGTACACGCCCCCGCCGAGGCCGAGGGAGGCGACCGTGGTGCCGTCGGGGCGGCGCAGCGTTCCGCCGCTCTGCCGGGTGGCTCCGGCCCGGAGGGCACCGCCGAGGCCGAGGGTGTCCAGGGCGGCGAGCGCGTGCGGCCACATGCCCAGTGCGGTGCCCGTCTCGGGCGGCCCCGGCGCCCGCTCGAACACCTCGACCTCCCAACCGTGGCCGCGCAGGCAGGCCGCCGTGGCCAGGCCGCCGATTCCCCCGCCGACGATCGCCGCTCTCCCGCTCATGTCGCCACGCTACTATGTTCGTAGTAATTTTTCACTATGTTTGTAGTACCGAGGGAGGGTCATGCGCGGCAGGCGGGAACAGGTACTGGACGCGGCGATGCACCTGCTCGGCACCGAAGGCGCCCGGCGGCTGACCTACCAGGCCGTCGACGCCGCCGCCGGTGTGCCGCCGGGCACCACGTCCAACCACTTCCGCACCCGGGCCGCACTCGTCGCCGGGCTCGCCGAACACCTCGAGAAACTCGACCGGCGCACGTGGGAGGCGCTGACGGACCGGATCCGGCCCACCGACCCGGCGGGGCTGGCGGACGCGCTCGCCGGTCTCGTCGTGGACGCGACCGGCCCCGGCCGTGACCGCACGGCCGCCCGCTACGCCCTGTTCCTGGAGGCGGCGGCCCGGCCGGAGCTGCGCGCACCACTGGCTCGCGGCCGGTCGCGGCTGACGGAACTGGGCGTGTCGTGGCTCGCCCGGCTCGGCTCCACCGACCCCGAGCGGCACTGCGCGATGCTCCTGGAGTACCTCGACGGGACGATCCTCGGCCGGCTCACCTTTCCCGGTACCGCCCCCGACCCGGCGCCGAGGATCCGCGCGCTGCTGAACGGACTGCTCGGCTCCGGACCGGCGGCGAGTCATCATCACGGGCAGTGACGTCAACTTCCGTCATCGACCTGCCCAATGTGATCGATCGTCGCCTCCTCGTCCGGGATGGTGTCGAGGACGTCGGCGGCGGTCGCGCGCGCCGCGGGCTCGAAGTCCGCGTGCAGCGCCCGGAACACCCGCTGGGCTCGCTCGGCAGGCCAGTCGGCGGGCAGGTGCTGTTGCGGCAGCCTCGGGTCCTGCCGCACGATCTGCAGCCACTCGGTCTGCAGCAGCAACTGCTTGGCCAGGCTGTCCGGCGGGTCGGCGGGCGGCGCACCGGACCCCCACCGCTCGAGGAAGCGATGGTAGCGGGCCGCGAGGGTGCCGAGGTCCCACGCGTCGTGCACCAGGTCGTCCACGTCGGTCGGGGGCAGCGCCCTGGCCTGGAAGACCTTCACGTGCTCGGCCGCCTCGAGCCCTTCGAGCAGCGGTTCCACCTCGACCGTCGACGGGGCGATCCACAACCCGCCCTGCAGGCTGCCGAACCCGGCCCAGAGCAGCCGCGACCGCAGCACGTGCCGCTGCCGCTGCCAGGACTCCGGCATCGTGAAGCCGAGCAGGGTCCACGTGCCGTCCCAGTGGGTGTTGACCGCGCCGAGGCGCCAGATGCGGATCTCGCCGTCGTGCAGGATCTGGCGTGACCTGCGCGTCAGCCCGAGGTAGACCTTGCGGCCCCGGCGCGTGCGGTGCAGCAGGCCCCGCCGCGCCATCCGGCTGAGCGTCGACCGGGTGGCGTGCTCGGACAGCCCGACCCGCGCGAGCACGTCGAGCACGCTCGACGTGGCCACGTGCACGCCGCGGCCCAGTACGTAGCCGCCGAAGAAGGTCAGCAGCAACGCCTGCGGGCGCGCGGCGCCGTGCGGGCCGCCTGCCTGCTCGTCGGTGTCGCCTGCCGCCTCGGACTCCACGGGAAGGTGCGCGAACTCGGTCACCCGGCCAGCGTAGCCACTTCGATATTGGGCATCACCTTGACGGCAGTGATTCATCTGCTTACTTTCTGAGGCACGGGACGTGGCCTACGCCACGTTCGTCCCCACCGCAGCGGACTCCGACAGACAGGGCATCGCGATGACCGAACCGCGCGAGACGCACGGCGCAGAGCCTCCCCGCCATTCCAGAACGCAGCTCCGCAGGGCGGTGCTGTCCAGTTACCTCGGCAGCCTGATCGAGTACTACGACTTCCTGCTGTACGCGACGGCGTCGGCGGTCGTGTTCAGCCGGGTCTTCTTCTCCGACCTGGACCCGCTCGTCGGCACGGTCGCCAGCCTCGGCACGTTCGCCACCGGCTACCTCGCCCGGCCGCTCGGCGGTGTGGTGTTCGGCCACTTCGGCGACCGGCTCGGCCGCAAGCAGATGCTCGTGATCACGATGACGATGATGGGCGTCGCGAGCATGCTGATCGGCATGCTGCCGACCAACGAGCAGATCGGCGCGTGGGCCCCGATCCTGCTCGTGCTGCTGCGAGTGGCGCAGGGCATCGCGGTCGGCGGCGAATGGGGCGGCGCCGTGCTCATGTCGGCGGAGCACGCGACGTCCCGGCGCGGCCTGTGGGCGAGCTTCACCAACGCGGGCGCGCCCAGCGGCATGGTCGTCTCGACGCTCGCGCTGACGCTGACCGCCGCGGCGACCACCGAGGAGCAGTTCCTCGCCTGGGGCTGGCGGATCCCGTTCCTGCTCAGCGCCGCGCTGTTGGCGCTGGGCCTGTTCGTGCGGCTCAAGGTCGAGGAGACGCCGGTGTTCAGCGTCGCCAAGCCGGCCGGGCGCGAGTCGATGCCGCTGGTCGAGGTCGTCCGCAGGCACCCAAGGAACCTGCTGCTGGCCGTCGGCGTCGGCTTCGGCGCCTTCGTCGCGCAGGCCACGCTCACGACGTTCCTCATCGCGTACGCGGTGGACGCCGGTTTCGAGCGGCAGACCGTGCTCAACGCACTCACCGTGTCCTCGGTCGGTGCGGTGGCCGGCATCATCGGTTTCTCGGCGCTCTCGGACCGGGTCGGCAGGCGGCCGGTGGTGCTGGCCGGTGCGGTCGCGATGGGCGCGCTCAGCTTCGCACTGTTCCCGATGATCGACACCGGGTCCGCGGCCCTGCTGACACTGGCCGTCATCCTCGGCCAGTCGGTGGTGCACCCGGCGATGTACGGGCCACTCGCGGCGCTGTACACCGAGATGTTCGGCACCCGGACCCGGTACACCGGAGCGTCGCTGGGCTACCAGATCGCCGGCACCGGCGCTGGGTTGGCGCCGGTGCTGTTCGCCGGGACGCTCAGCGCCACCGGCGGCTCGGGCACCATGGCGATCTCCGCGATGATCGCGGGCTGCTGCCTGCTCACGGTGCTGTGCATCCTGGCCACGAAGGAGACCCACCGCAGCACGCTGACCGACGACGGCCCGGCCTCCGGTTCCCAGCCGTACACCGCGGCCCAGCGCGAGTCCTGAACTGTGGCAGCGAAGGGCACGTCGCCCGCGTTCGGCGCGGGCGATGTGCCCTTTGTCCACAAAGGATGGTCGTGTGCGACCTTCCGTAGTCCTCATCTCCACCCGTGTGAGTGGTGCACCTGACCAGCCACCGTGTCCGCCGGCTGTGCACGCGTGTCCGCGATCTGTGGACGCGTGTCCGCCGACTGCGCACGCGTGTCCGCATCGCACGACGCAGGCACACGTGCACAAGTCGCGGACACGGTCAGCCGTCGCCGAGCCGCACACGCGAAACCACGCGGCCCGCCGTGGCCCCGGTACAGGTAGCTCCCGCCGCGCACCGCTCCGGAGGGGCCGTGTGCCTTCCCGCCGCTCGCGGAGCGCCGGTCACCTCGCGGACGCGTAGGACGCGAGCAGCGTCCTCGCCAGCCTGCGCGTCTCCTCCGGGTCGGCGGCCGGTTCCCGGGCCTCCTCCGGCCGCTCCGCGTCGGCGGGCGGCTCGTAGCGGCCCTCCGCGGCGGTCAGCCCGGTCATCTGCAGCAGTTCGGCGAGCTCATCCGCGTCGCGCGCGTGCGCTGCCAGCGCCCGCGCGGCCCGGTGCCGCTGCCCCGCCGTCGGTTCGTGCGAAACGTTCCTGGTCATCGCCGTCAGCCCTCCCTCGTCGTGCCGTGTCCGGGTGGTTTCCCACACTAGGAACCCGCCAACCTTCCGCGCGCCGGTCCGAAGGCCCGTCCCCGGGGTGACCTCCGGCCCTGGGTGGCCCGGCGAACGGCGGGCGGCGCGCACCGGAAACGACGAGAAGGGCGCATGACCCGGCTCCGTGACACCCGCACAGCGGAAGGAGCTCGCCCAGCACGCGCCGCGCCACGAGCGGAGCACGTCCCGCCGTGTGTGCGCCGACCGATACCGACGGCGGGGCAGAGTGGCCGGCGCGGACAGCGTCGCGATCGCGGAGCTGCGGCAACGTGGCGCACGCGGCTGCCGACGTCCCGCCCGGCATCCGGCCGGGCCGGAGGACAACCTGCGCCGGCCCGTCCCGGAGCATCCCCGGTCCGGTAGGGCACCGAGTCCTCGCCGGGGCCGGCCTCGGTGACAGGCGGAGGTCGCGATCACCCGGCTCCAGGGCCTAGCCGAGCAGGCCACAGCGGACGGACGAACGCAGACCCGTGCCGCGCTGAGCTCCGTCCTATCCGGAATGAACGGAGGTCCTCCGCAGCAACCCGAGCTCACCACGCCGGTGTACGCGCGCGGCCCGGGGCTCGGCTACGGGCTCGTCACCCCGGCCGAATGAGCCGGCGGCGCGGGCCCGGCCAGGGCCGCGCGGGCGTGGCCGAGGAAGGCGCGCGCCGCGGGACCGTTCGGCCCGCCGCGCCGCCAGGCGACCACCACACGGCCGCGCAGCGGAGGATCCGTGATCGCGACCGCACGCAGTTCGCCCGGCCGCTCCCGCACCGCCGACTCGGGCAGCACCGCCACCCCCAGTCCCCGCACGGCGAGGTCCGCGAGCACATCCGGGTCACCCGCCTCGAAGGCGATCTTCGGCGTGACCCGCGCCTGCGCACACGCCTCGTCCAGGCTCGCCCGCAGCCCCGTTCCCGGCGGCAGGCTGATCAGCGGTCGGCGCGCGAGCCGGGCGACGGGCACCGCGCCACGCTCCGCGAGCGGGTCCCCGTTCGCGACCGCCGCGACGATCGGCTCCTCGACGAGGGTGCGTACCTCGACGTCCGGCGGCGGGCCGCCCGCGAGCGCGGCGACGGCGACGTCGAGCTCGCCGGTGCGCAACCGGCGCAGCAGCTCGTCGGAGTTGGCCTCGGACAGCGTGATCTCGACGCCCGGATGCGCCCGGTGGAACGCGGCCAGCAGGTCGGGCACACCCAGCGCGCCACACGAGACGACGGTGCCCACCGACACCCGGCCGCGCAGCAGGCCGGTCAGCTCGTCGACGGCGAACCGGGCTCCCTCGACGGCCTCGAGCGCGGCCCGCGCGTACGGCAGCACGGCGAGACCCACCTCGGTCAGCCGCACGCCGCGCGCCGAGCGATCCAGCAATGGCTGGCCGAGCTCACGTTCCAGCTGCCGGATCTGCGCACTGACGCCGGGCTGGGCGACGTGCAACTTCTCGGCTGCCCGGGTGAAGCCACCCTCGTCGACCACCGCGACGAGGTAACGCAGCTGGCGTAGTTCCATAAGCAGAAATGCTAGCAGTGAGCTGATCCAGATCTTGGACTTCTGATTCGGGCGCGCGCAGGCTGGTCCCATGAGCATCCCGAGTTCGACCGTCCACGTCCTTGCCGGCCAGGTCCGCGGCCCCGTCCGGACGCGAGGTGCGGACGGCTTCGCCGACGAGTGCGGCGGTTTCCAGACCCACCTCCGCCACCAGCCGGACGTGGTCGTGGGCGCGCTCGGCGCCGGCGACGTGTGCGCCGCCGTGCGTTTCGCCGCCGAACGGAACCTCCCGGTCGCCGTGCAGGCCACCGGCCACGGAACGGTGTCGGCCGCCGACGGCGGCGTGCTGATCTCCACCCGGCGCATGGACACCGTGCGCCTGGACCCGGGGGCGGGCACCGCCTGGGTCGCCGCGGGCGCACCGTGGCGGCGGGTGATCGACGCCGCCGCCGCGCACGGCCTCGCCCCGCTGAGCGGCTCCGCGCCGGACGTCGGCGCGGTGGCGTACACGCTCGGCGGTGGTCTCGGGCCGCTCGCCCGCCGCTACGGCTACGCGGCCGACCACGTGCGCTCCGCCGAGATCGTCACCGCCGACGGGCGGCTGCGCCGGGTCTCGCCGCATGCCGAACCCGAATTGTTCTGGGCGCTACGGGGCGGCGGCGGTGCCTTCGGGGTCGTGACCGGCCTCGAGATCGGCCTGGTGCCGGTGACCACACTGTACGGTGGCGGCCTGTCCTTCCCCGCCACGCGCTCGGCGCTCGCGGCGTACCTGCGGTGGACGGCGGACCTGCCCGACACGCTGACCTCGGCGCTGGCCGTCGTCCCGTTCCCCGACATCCCCGCGGTACCGGAGGCGTTGCGGGGACGGCGGATCGCCCAGGTCCGGATCACCTGCACCGATGTCGCCGCCGGCGAGGAACTCGTGGCACCGTTGCGGGCGGCCGGGGCACCGCTGCTCGACACGCTGGGACCGGTGCCGTTCCGCGACTACGGGTCGATCTTCCAGGATCCCACGAAACCACACGGGTACCGGGGCGACAGCGCGCTGCTGTCCGGCGGGGACACGGCCGCGCTGGGAGACGTGCTCGACCTGACCGCCGCCGCACCGGTCCCGTGCATTGTGGACATCCGTCACCTCGGCGGTGCACTCGCCCGCCCACCGGCGGAAGGGAGCCCTGTCGGACATCGCTCGGCCCGGTACCTGCTGCGGGTGCTCTCCCCCGTCACCGGTGCCGAGGAGTTCGCGGCGGCCGGCGCGGCACACGCGCGGGCCTTCGCCGCGGTGCGGTCGTACACGCTGGGCAGGTCGCTGAACTTCGCCTACGGGCAGCGCGTCGACCCCGGCACGGTGTTCGAACCGGAGACGCACCGGCGGCTGGCCGCGGTCAAGTCGGCGGTCGATCCGGCGAACCTGTTCCGGCACAGCCAGAACGTCGCGTCCCCCTGCTGAAGGTCACTCACCGGCACCGCCAGGCGAACTAGACCGGGTCGAGATCGGCGGACTCGACGGGAGTCGGCCCGACGAGGTCCCCCGCGAGGTCCTTGCCGCGGTTGGTCCACAGATACACGGGCGCGCCCTCCTCCGCGCCCGCCGCACCCACCGGCCGTTGCCCGGTGACCACGCCGGATGTTGGCGCGTCGGCACCTTCGGGGCCGAACGGCACGAGACCGGCCCTCCGGACGATCTCGCAGGCGTCTTCCGCACCCAGGCCCACGACATCGGGCACCTCGGTCACCGGTCGCATGCTCCGATTGTAGGGGGCGGCGCCAGCCTCGCCAGACCCGCGCGACCCCGGCGAGCCTCGCCGGCTCGTGGGCCGCCCGGTACGCGGCCACGGCGATCAGTGCGACACCGCCGACGAGCAGGGCCGCACCGCAGGCGAGCACCGTGGTGGCGAACCACGGCAGCCCGGGAACGGTCGCACCGGCCTCCACCCGGACGGACACCCCGGGCGTACCGTCGGCATTGGCGACCACCACCGTCCAGTCACCGCCGCCCACCGGCCAGCTCAGCGTCCGCGAGCCGGCCCCGGAGTCCTCGGCGACCCAGATGCCCGCCGCCGCGGGCGGAACGGGAAGCGGTCCGCCACTGTGGACAGTCAGCGAGCCGTCGGCGAGGTCGCGCACGGTCGCGTACTCCGCGCCCGCCAGGTAGCGCGCCGCTTCGGCTGCCGGGGCGACACCGACGAACACCGGGTCCGGCGCGCCCAGGCCGGTGACCCGCACGCGCAACTCGCCGACGGCCGCGCCCACCGGTACCCAGTCGGTCGCGGGCCCCTCCAGGTGGATCCCCTCGGCGGCGATGGCGTGGCCACCGGTGCCCAACGGGTGCGAGACCGAGAGGTACCCGTCCGCACCACGTTCCACCCGGTCGGCCCACAGCAACGCGCCGCCGCCGACGATCCGTCGTTCTCGCGCGCCGGGGCAGGATCGAACGTCCCGGCGACCGGTGTCGTCCGGCCCTGCGTGAGCCCGGCCGGCCGCGGGCATCCTCAGTACATGGAGAGTGCGAAGTACCGGCGCCTGCGGGACCTGAGCACCGCGCAGCGGTGTCTGCTCGCGGGGCTCACGGCGGTGCAGCTGGGCCTCGCGAGCGCGGCGTGGGCCGACCTGGCGCGCCGCGACCCGGCGGATGTCCGCGGGCCGCGACGCGCGTGGGCACTCGCCATCGCCGTCAACTTCGCCGGGCCCGCCGCCTACTTCCGGTTCGGACGGCGCACGCGGGACAAGGAGGAATGAGATGCCCTACTGGGACCACGGATACTGGAACGGTGGCTGGCTGGGCGGCCTGCTCATGGTCATCATGATGATCGTGTTCTGGGGCGGCCTGATCACGATCACGGTGCTGCTCCTGCGCCGGTTCACGCACCCCGGCGGCGGCCAGCGCCCTTCGGGTGACGCCCAGCGGATCCTCGACGAGCGCTTCGCGCGCGGGGAGATCGACCAGGAGGAGTACGAGCGCAGGCGTGCGGTGCTGCGCCGCTGACCGGGAGGGCGGGCCGGTGCCGCCGAGTGCGTCAGCGACCCGCCCCCGCGGCCACAAGGGGCACTCCGGCGCGCTCCGCCGTGTCGAACTCGTCGTCCACCACGACCACCCGCCTGCCCGCCGCGTCGAGCAGGGACGCGGCGATCGCGGCACGGTAGCCGGACTTGCAGTGCACCCACACCTCACCGGGCGGTACCTCGCCGAGGCGCCGCGGAAGCTCGTGCAGCGGGATGTGCACCGCGCCGTCGACGTGCCCGCCGCCCCATTCGAGGTCGCGCCGGACGTCGAGCACGACGACCGGCCGGTGCCGCAGCACCGCGGCGAGGTCGGTGAGGTCCGCCACCGGGAAGCTCGCCGGCTCCTGCCCGCCGGTCCAGTCGCGTACCGACCCCGTGGCCGCCGCCTCGATCCGGTCGATGCCGATACGGCACAGCTCCCGTTGCGCCTCGGCGACCTGCTCGCCGGTCTCGCCGAGGAGCGTGATCGGCGTGCCCCACGGGAGGAGCCAGCCGAGGTAGGTCGCGAAGCTGCCCTCGATGCCGAAGTTGAGGCTGCCGAGCACGTGCCCCGCCGCGAACGCCGTTCGCGTGCGCAGGTCGACCACCCACTCACCCGACTCGATCCGCTCGCGCAGCTCCCCCGCCGCGGCCCGCCGGGGCGGGCTCAGGTCCGGCTCGCCGGGGCCCGCGCTGTTGAGCGGCTCCATGTGCGCGTAGTAGGCGGGATAGGCGTCCAGCCCGGCCAGCAGGTGCTCGACGTAGTCCTGCTCGTCCTGGGTGAACGCCGGGTTGGTCCGCTTCTCCTGGCCGATCGTGGACCGCTCGCCGCCGGACTGCGTCGCCGAGCAGAAGCTGCCGAAACCGTGCGTCGGGTAGATCTCGGTCTCCTCCGGCAGTTCGGTCGCGAGCCGGTGCGCCGACGCGTACTGGGCCCGCACCAGCACGGGGGTGTGCTCGGGGCCGAGCAGGTCGGGCCGCCCCGTCGAGCCGTACAGCAGCGAGCCGCCGGTGAACACGGCGGGCGGCCTGCCGGGCGCGGTGACGACGTAGGAGAGGTGGTTGTGGGTGTGTCCCGGCGTGGCCAGCGCCCGCACCCGCAGAACGGCGCCGACCTCGACCACCTCGCCCTCCGCGACCGGCGTGCGCTCGAACGACACCTCGTCGGCCGCGTTCACGTGGTAGGCCGCGCCGGTGGCCCGGGCCAGCGCGAGACCACCGGTCACGTAGTCGTTGTGGATGTGCGTCTCGAACACGTGCGTGATCCGCACGCCGCGCCGCCGCGCGAGATCCAGCACGCGGTCGATGTCGCGCTGCGGGTCGACCACGAGGGCCACCTCGCCGTCGCTGACGAGGTAGCTGCGGTCACCGAGCGTCGGCGTGTCGATGGAGTCGATCCGGATCATGACGATCTCCCTTCAGGCGAGGGCGAGGAAGAGCTTCTCCAGCTGTTCGCGGTCGGCCTCCGCCTGGGGCGAGCCCTCGCCCGCCTCGCGGACGCACTGGGTGAGACCGCTCGCGATGATCTTGAAACCGGCACGGTCGAGCGCTCTCGACACGGCCGCGAGCTGCGTGACGACGTCCTTGCAGTCCCGCCCGTCCTCGATCATCTGGATCACGCCGCCGACCTGGCCCTGCGCGCGGCGCAGGCGCTTCAGCACGTCCGTGACCACATCTTCGTTGAGTTCCACGACATCCTCCTTGTCCGTACCCGGTAGGGTACTTATCGCCCTGCCCGGGCGATCCGGCCGCGGACCTCGTCCATGTCGGCCTCGCGCACCTTGTCGATCAGCTGCTCGAGCGACAGCTCCGGCAGCGCCCCTGGCTGCGCGTACAGCACGACGCCGTCACGCACGACGAGCAGTGTCGGGATCGACGAGATGCCGAACGCACTCGCCAGCTCCGGTTGCGTCTCGGTGTTCACCTTCCCGAACACGACGTCCGGGTACCGCTCCGACACCCGGTCGAAGACGGGGCCGAACACCCGGCACGGCCCGCACCACGATGCCCAGAAGTCCACGAGCACCGTGCCCGGTCCCCGCACGACCTTCTCGAAGTTCTCGTTCGTCAGTTCCATGGTGGCCATGGGAATCCTCCTCGGTCCGATACCCCACGCCGTATACGGTCCAGTATACCCCGCCGGGTATACCACCCAACGTGGGCATACCCCGGCAGGTATATTGGAGTGATGGACATCGGAATCACCACTCGCCTGCCCGTGCCGTTCACCGAGGCCGTGGAGCGGACCCGCGAGGCGTTGCGGGAGCAGGGCTTCGGTGTGCTCACGGAGATCGACGTCCAGGCCACCCTGCGGGAGAAGCTCGGCGAGGACGTCGAGGACTACCTCATCCTCGGCGCCTGCAACCCGCCACTGGCCCACCGTGCCCTCGGCGCCGACCGGCGAATCGGCCTGCTGCTGCCCTGCAACGTCGTCGTCCGCACGGACGAGGGCGAGACCGTCGTCGAGGCACTGCACCCGGACCTGATGGCGCAGGTGACGGGCAACCCGGACCTGGAGCCCGTCGCCCGCGAGGCCACGGAGCGCCTGCGCGCCGCCCTGGACAGCCTCACCGCCGCCTGACCGCGAGTCCCCCGCCCAGACTCGCGAGTCCCCGGCCAGCACCGCGAGTGCTGCGTTCAACACCGCGAGTGCTGCGTTCAGGGTGGCGTGTTCCGCGCTCGGCGCGGCGAGCCGGTGCGAGTTCGCCGCCGCTCCGCACCGGAGCGCGACATTCGGGGCACGGAGTGCAGCACTCGCGAGCTTGAGCGGGGGACTCGCGGGTAGAACGGGTGTTCGATCGGGGGTACGCTCGGGGTATGCGTCCCGCACTGCAGGGTTCCCTCTTCGACGCCGGAGCGCCGGTGGCGTTGCGGCCGCTGTCCGGGGCTTGCCGGACCGAGCTGGGCCGGGGTGCCTGGATCGACGTGCTGCCCGGCTGGCTCACCGGAGCCGACACGCTGTTCGACCGGCTGGTGGCCGACGTGCCGTGGCACGCCGACCGCAGGCGGATGTACGACCGCGTGGTGGACGTGCCCCGCCTGCTCGGTTTCTACGACGAGCACGACGAGCTGCCCCACCCGGTACTCGCGCAGGCGCGGTCGGCGCTGTCCGCGCACTACGCCGGCGAGCTCGGTGAGCCGTTCCGCACCGCGGGCCTGTGCTACTACCGCGACGGGCGCGACAGCGTGGCCTGGCACGGCGACACCATCGGCCGGGGCGGTACGGAGGACACGATGGTCGCGATCGTGTCGGTCGGGGCACCGCGCGCGCTGCTGCTGCGCCCCAGGGACTCCCCCGGCGGCACGGTGCGGCACGCGCTGGGCCACGGGGACCTGATCGTGATGGGCGGCTCCTGCCAGCGGACCTGGGAACACGCGGTGCCGAAGACGAACAGGCCCGTCGGCCCGCGGATCAGCATCCAGTTCCGCCCGCGCGGTGTGCGCTGATCGTTTCCGCTCCTGGCCACGGCGCGGCGCACCGGGCGGGGTTTAGCCACGGGCCGACTGGACACCCTGCGGGCACGACAGTGCGCAGGGAGGACCGGTGCCGTGACCAAGAACGTCTTCGTGGTCGGATTGGACGACTTCAACCACGAGGTGCTGCGGCAGTTGCCCGACGCGGGCGACTACCGCTTCCACCAACTGCTCGATCTGGACGAGCTGATGGGCGAGAACATCGACTTCGACGCGCTGCTCGACTCGGCGCAGCGGCAGCTGGAGAAGTTCGACGGCCCGATCGACGCCATCGTGGGCTACTGGGACTTCCCCGTGTCCTCGCTGGTTCCGTTGCTCTGCGAACGGTTCGGCCTGCCCGCCGCGAGCCTGGAGGCCGTGGCCAAGTGCGAGCACAAGTACTGGAGCAGGCTCGAGCAGAGCAAGGTGATCGAGGAGTACCCGGCGTTCGCGACCGTGGACCTCGACCACGACACGAACCCGCCGGGCGACCTCCGCTACCCGTTGTGGCTCAAGCCCGTCAAGTCCTATTCGTCCAAATTGGCGTTCCGTGTGGACAGTGACGAGGCCTTCACCGAGGCGGTCGACGAGATCAAGGCCGGGGTGGCCGAGCTCGGCGGCCCGTTCGAGGCGGTGCTGAACCGGCTGACGCTGCCGCCGGAGATCGCGGAGGCCGGCGGCCAGGCCTGCCTCGCGGAGGAGGCGGTGGAGGGCGCGCAGATCACCGTGGAAGGGTTCAGCTACCGCGGTGAACCACGCGTCTACGGCATCATCGACTCGGTCAACTACCCGGAGAGCCCCAGCTTCCTCCGTTACCAGTACCCTTCCGTGCTCCCCGAGCACCTTCTCGACCGGGTCAGCGACGTCTCGGTGCGGCTCGTCCGGCACCTGGGGCTGGACAACGTCGCGTTCAACATCGAGTACTTCGTGGACGTCGAGGAGGGCAAGCTCTGGGTGCTGGAGGTCAATCCCCGGCACTCGCAGTCGCACGCGCGGCTGTTCGAGGAGGTCGACGGCGTCCCCAACCACCACTACATGCTGGAGCTCGGCCTGGGCCGGGAACCACGGCTGATCCGGGGCGAGGGCAACTACCCCATGGCGGCCAAGTGCTTCCTGCGCCGGTTCACCGACGGTGTCGTCCGCAGGGTGCCGACCGAGGAGGAGGTCGCCGAGGTCCAGCGGGAGCTGCCCGGCGTGGCCATCGAGGTGACGACCGAGGAGGGCGTGCGCCTGGCGGAGCAGCAGAACCGCGATTCCTACAGTTTCGAGCTCGCCGACGTCCACATCGGAGCGAACAGCCAGCGTGAGCTGACCGCCAAGTACGAGCAGTGCGTCGAGCACCTGCGGTTCGAGATCGAGGACGTGGAAGAAGCCGACAACCGGTAGACGAAGGAGGAGAACCGCGGTATGCGGACGGTAACGTCACTCCCCCACCCCGTCCGTGAGGACGAGCATGTCTGGATCCCGATGTCCGACGGGACCCGGCTGGCGGGCAGAGTCTGGCGGCCGGTCTCCTCCGACATCGATCCGGTGCCCGCCATTCTCGAGTTCATCCCGTACCGCGAGCGCGACCTCACCGCCCGGCGGGACTCGATCCACCACCCCTACCTCGCGGGGCACGGCTACGCGGGCGTCCGGGTCGACCTCCGCGGCAGCGGCGACTCCGAGGGCGTGCTCGCCGACGAGTACCTCGAGCAGGAGCTCCGGGATGGCGAGGACGTGCTGCGCTGGCTGGCCGAACAGCCGTGGTGCGACGGCAGCACCGGCATCATGGGCATCTCGTGGGGCGGCTTCAACGCGCTGCAGATCGCGGCGCGGCGGCCGCCCAGCCTCGGCGCGATCGCGACCGTCAGCTCCACCGACGACCGGTACGCCGACGACGTGCACTACATGGGCGGCTGCCTGCTGTCGGACAACCTGTCGTGGGCGTCCACGATGTTCGCCTACAACTCGTGCCCGCCGGATCCCGCCGTGGTCGGCGATAACTGGCGGAAGATGTGGCACGACCGCCTCGAGCGCGGCGAGCCCTGGATCATCGAGTGGCTGCGGCACCAGCGCCGCGACGACTACTGGCGGCACGGCTCGATCTGCGAGGACTACACCGCCGTGCAGTGCCCGGTGCTGGCGGTCAGCGGCTGGGCGGACGGCTACTCGAACTCGGTGTTCCGGCTGCTGTCCGAACTGGACGTGCCGAGGCAGGGGCTGATCGGGCCGTGGTCGCACAAGTACCCGCATCTGGGCGAACCGGGCCCGGCCATCGGATTTCTGCAGGAGCTGGTGCGCTGGTGGGACCGCTGGCTCAAGGGCATCGACAACGGCATCGAGCGGGAACCGATGCTGCGGATCTGGATGCAGGAGAGCGTACGGCCCTCCACTGCCTACGAGGAGCGGCCCGGCCGCTGGATCGGCGAGCCGGAGTGGCCGCCGCGGCGGCTGGCCGAGGACGCGTTCACCTTGCGCCGCTACAGCCTCACCCACGACGGAGGCGACCCCGCGGAGGCCGAGGAGGAGCTGACCATCGAGTCGCCGCTGTCGGTGGGGCAGTTCGCCGGGAAGTGGTGCTCCTACAACGCACCCCCGGACCTGCCGTACGACCAGCGGGAGGAGGACGGCGGTTCGCTGGTGTTCGACAGCGAGGTGCTCACCGAGCGCTACGAGATCCTCGGCGGGCCGGTGCTGGACCTGGAGTTCGCGGTCGACCGGCCGGTGGCGATGGTGGCCGTACGGCTGTCCGATGTCGCGCCCGACGGCAGGGCCACGCGAGTGAGTTACGGCCTGCTCAACCTGACCCACCTGGAGGGGCCCGCGGAGCCGCAGACTCTGGAGCCGGGCCGGCGCTACCGGGTACGGGTGCAGCTCAACGGCATGGCGCAGGCCTTCCCGGCGGGCCACCGGATCCGGCTGGCGATCTCCACGTCGTACTGGCCGCTCGCCTGGCCGCCGCCGGAGCCGGTGCGGCTGAGCGTGTTCACCGGCGCCAGCACGCTGACGTTGCCGGTGCGGGCCACGGACACCGAGGACGCTCCCATGACACCGTTCGGCGAGCCCGAGGGCGCGCCGCCGATCGAGACCACCCAGGTGGAGCCCGGCAGGCAGAAGTGGACGGTGTCGCGCGACCTCGTCGACTACCACTCGGCCCTGGAGGTGGTGAAGGACCTCGGGGTGATCCGGTTCGAGGACATCGAGCTGGACGTGCGGCGCTGTGCCTACGAGAACTACGAGTGGGTCGGCGACGACTTCTCCTCGGTGCGCGGGCACGTGGACTGGACCATGCGGTTCGTGCGAGGGGACTGGGACGTCGAGACGAAGACGCACACGACCCTGACGTGCACGCCCACCGAGTTCCGGGTCCACGCGCGGCTCGACGCCTTCGAGGGGGGCCAGCGGGTGGTCTCGCGAAACTGGCACACCACCGTGCCCCGTGACCACGTCTGAGGCGACGGCAGTGGATGGCACATCGCCTGCGTTCAGCGCAGGCGATGTGCCATTCACTGGACGCGAACACCCCGCCCGGCCCGGCGCCACGGCCACCGCGCGGCGGCAAAGGTTGAACGCTCAGCTACATGGGTCCATCATGGGGGCACCTCAACCCCCAGGAGGTCCATGATGGACGTTCTCGTGCTGATCGGTCGCATCCTCTTCGTGGTGCTGTTCCTCGGTTCGGCCATGGGACACCTGACACAGGTCCAGGCCATGTCGGGGTACGCCCGGTCGCGGGGCGTGCCGGGACCGAGCGTGGCGGTGCCCGCGTCGGGTGTCCTGCTCGCGGTCGGCGGGCTGATGGTGCTGCTCGGCGTGTGGGCCGACCTCGGTGCGCTGCTTCTGCTGGTGTTCCTGGTCCCCACCGCGGTGCTCATGCACCCGTTCTGGAAGGAGACCGACGCGCAGGCCCGGCAGTCGGAGATGATCCAGTTCAACAAGGATCTCTCGCTGGCCGGCGCCTCGCTGATGCTGTTCGCCTTCTTCGCCCACGTGGACGAGCTCGGGCTCACGATCACGGGGCCGCTGTTCAGCCTGGGCTGATCCGGCGAGTGCCGTCGGGCAGGCACTCGGTGACCCCGTCGGCGTCGAGGTGCTCCAGCAGCGGCACCGCGACCCGGCGGGTGGTCCCGAGCGCGCGCCTGGCCTGGCTGACCGTGAACGTCCCGGCGAGGCCGCGCAGGACCTCCGCGGCCCTGCGCGGCGCGTCGGGGCCGAGCACGAGGCCGTCGGCGAGCCGCCACAGCCTGCCGGCGCGCTCGGCGGCGGCCAGCTCCCGCCTGCCCAGCCCGAGCGCCGCGAGATCGTCGGCCTCGGGCGCGCGGAACGGCGCGGCCGCCAGGCCCCGCTCCACCTCGCGCAGGGCACGCTCGACGCGCTCGGGCAGCGCGCCCGCCGATCCCGGCCTGCGCACGAGCCCGTCGCGCAGCTCCAGCCCGGCCCTGGCGAGGGTGGCGGGCAGCAGCTCGGCGGGCACCCCCAGCTCCCGGCGCAGCGCGTCGGCGGGCATGCCCGCGGCGAGCTCGTCCCCGCGGGACCAGGCGGCGTAGCCGTCGCGTGCGCGAGCGGGCAGGTTCTCCCACAGTCCGTCGTCGACCACCCAGTCGTCCACCCGCGGCGGGAAGGGCGGATCCCAGCCGAGCGTCCGCAGCTCACTGCCGGTGACGGCACCCTGCCTGCGGACGTAGGCGGCGGCAGCCTCACCGGCGCCGAGCTCGAGGGCCCGCCGCCGCGCGGCTCCCCGGCGGCGCAGCCCGGGCGGGCACACGTCGAGAACCTCGATCCCGGCCGGCACGCGGTGCTCGCCAGGGTCGCGCAGCAGACCGGTGTCGCCCGCGCGGACGGGAAGCGCGGAGCGCAGCGTCAGCCGGACCGTGTCCGTCCCCAGTGGACGGACACGGCAGGGCACGGCCGCGGCGCCGAGGTGCAGGACGAGCTCCCGGTGCAGCTCGGCCGCCTTGTCGCCGCGCAGCCGCGCGTCCAGCTCGGCCGAGCAGGGCCACGCACCGGGCGTGAGCAGGGCGTCGCCCCGGCGCACCCGGTCGCGGTCCACCCCGCGCAGGTTCACCGCGATCCTGGCCACCGCGGGTATCTCGGCGGCGGTGTTGCCCAGGGACTGCAGGCCGCGCACGGTCACCCGGTCCCCGGTGCCCGCGAGCACCAGCTCGTCCCCCGTGCGCACGGTGCCCGCGCCGAGGGTGCCGGTGACGACCGTGCCCGAGCCGCGCACGGTGAAGGCCCGGTCGATCCACAGCCGCACGTCGGCGGCCGGGTCGGGATCGGGCAGCCGGTCGGCGAGCGCGGCGAGCTCGGCGCGCAACCGGTCCAGGCCCTCCCCGGTCCGCCCGCTCACCGCGACGGCGGGCACGTCGCCGAGCGTCGTGCCCGCGATCCGGTCACGCGCGTCGGCCAGCACCGGCGCGGGGTCCGCCCGGTCCGCCTTGGTGACCACGAGCAGGCCGTGCCGCACACCGAACGCGTCGAGCGCGGCGAGATGTTCCGCGGACTGCGCCTGCCAGCCCTCGTCGGCGGCGACGACGACCAGCGCCGCCGCGACGGGACCCACGCCGGCGAGCATGTTGGACACGAACCGCTCGTGCCCCGGCACATCGACGAACGCGAGCAGACGACCGTCCACTTCGGTCCAGGCGAAGCCGAGGTCGATCGTGAGGCCACGGCTGCGTTCCTCGGCGAGCCGGTCGGGTTCCATCCCGGTCAGCCTGCGGACGAGCGTGGACTTGCCGTGGTCGACGTGGCCCGCGGTGGCTAGCACGCGCATCGCGCCACCACCTCCAGCAGGCGGTCGTCGTCGCGGGGGTCGACGGTGCGCAGGTCGAGCAGGCACCGGCCGCGTTCCACGCGGCCCACCACCGGCGGGTCCGCCGCCCGCAGCCGCGCGGCGACGTCCTCCGGAAGGGACACCGCGGCGCTGCTGAGCTCGACTCCCGGAGCGCCACCACCGCCGACCGCGGCGGCCGACTCCACCGCCACGGCGTCGGCGCCCCGGCCGGCGAGCGCGGCGGCGAGCCGCTCGGCCCTGGACTTCAGCTCACCGGGATCCGCGTCCAGCGCGGCGGTCACCGGAGGCGCCGGGCCGCGCAGGGTCGCCTCGAGCGCGGCCAGGGTGAGCTTGTCCACCCGGAGCGCACGGGCCGCGGGATGCCTGCGCAACCGCTCGACGAGCTCGCGTTCACCCAGCAGCAGCCCCGCCTGCGGGCCGCCAAGGAGCTTGTCCCCGCTCGCGGTGACCAGCGCGGCCCCGGCCCGCAGCGCCGAGGTGGCGTCGGGCTCGTCCGGCAGGAGCGGGTGCGGGGCCGGCAGGCCGGAACCGATGTCGGCGACCACCGGGACGCCGAGGCCGGCCAGCTCCTCGATCCGGGCCTCGGCCGTGAAACCGCTGATCCGGAAGTTCGAGGGGTGGACCTTGAGCACGAAGCCGGTGTCGGGACCGATGGCCGCGGCATAGTCGGCCGCGGTGGTGCGGTTGGTGGTGCCGACCTCACGCAGCCGGGCGCCCGCGCTGGCCAGCAGCTCCGGGATGCGGAAGCCGTCGCCGATCTCGACCAGCTCGCCCCTGCTCAGCACGATCTCCCGGCCGGGCGCGAGCGCCAGCGCGCACAGCAGCAACGCGGCCGCGTTGTTGTTGACGACGTGCACGCCCCCCGCGTCCGGCACGGCCTCGGCGAGCGCGGCGAGCGCCCCGCGCCCGCGCCGGGCGCGCCGGCCCGTGGTGAGGTCGAACTCGACGTCGGTGCTCCCGCCCGCGGCGCGCACGGCGTCCAGCGCGGCCGCCGACAGCGGCGCCCGGCCCAGATTGGTATGGACCACTATGCCGGTGGCGTTGAGCACCGGGCGCAGCGACGCCGCCGTGGGCGGCAGCGACTCCAGCGCGCGCTCCGCGACCTCCCCCGGCGCGATCTCCCCGAGCCGCGCCTGGTGCTGCGCCGCGGCGATGGTCGACTTGACCAGAGCGCGCCCGAGCTCCGCCGCCGCCTTCGCCAGCCGGGGCTCCGCCAGCAGCGCGTCGGTGCGGGGTATGTGACGCCTCGGGTCGTCAGTCATGGTCCGGACCTCTGTGGTATGGCGGAGGCGGACGGGAATCGAACCCGCCAACGGCAGTGCCTGCCGTTCAACGGTTTTGAAGACCGCGCCGGCCACCAGGCCGGATACGCCTCCCCGTGCCGTGCGGACAATCCTCGCAGGAGTCGCCGAGGTGTGCGAGCCGAGCGGCGGCGGCACCATGGTGACATGGCTTACCGACTCACCCAGTACGCCCACGGCGGCGGCTGTGCCTGCAAGATCCCGCCCGGCGAGCTCGAGGAGATGGTGAGCGGGCTCACCGGCGCCCGGCCCGAGGGAGCCGAGGGCGAGCTGGTCGTCGGGCTCGACGCGGGCGACGACGCGGCGGCCGTGCGCCTGCGCGGCGACCAAGCGCTGATCGCCACCACCGACTTCTTCACGCCGGTGGTCGACGACCCGTACGACTGGGGGCGGATCGCGGCGGCCAACGCGCTGTCCGACGTGTACGCGATGGGCGGCGCCCCCGTGGTGGCGCTGAACCTGCTGTGCTGGCCGAGGGAGACACTGCCGTTCGAGCTGGCCACCGAGACGCTGCGGGGCGGCGCCGAGGTGTGCGCCGCCGCGGGCTGCCACCTCGCGGGCGGGCACAGCGTCGACGACCCGGAACCCAAGTACGGGCTCGCGGTGACCGGAACGGCGCACCCGGACCGGCTGCTGCGCAACGACGCCGGGCGGGCGGGACAGCCGCTGTCGCTGTCCAAGCCGCTCGGGATCGGGGTGCTGAACACGCGGCACAAGGCGACCGCGGAACGCTTCGCGGAGGCGATCGAGGTGATGACCACGCTCAACGACCGGGCCGCCCGGGCGGCCGTGGCCGCGGGCGCCCGGTGCGCCACCGACGTCACCGGGTTCGGGCTGCTCGGGCACCTGCACAAGCTGGCGCGGGCCAGCGGGGTGTCGGCCGTGCTCGACTCGGCCGCCGTGCCGTACGTCGCGGGGGCGCGGGAGTCGGTCCGCGCGGGGTTCGTCAGCGGTGGCACCCGGCGCAACCTGGACTGGGTGCGCCCGCACACGGATCTGTCGGCCGTCGACGAGGAGACCGCGGTGCTGCTCGCGGACGCGCAGACGTCGGGGGGACTGCTCGTGGCGGGGGAGATCCCGGGAGCGCCGGTGATCGGTGAGCTGGTGCCGCGCGGCGAGCACTCGGTGGTGGTGCGGTAGCGGGTTTGCCCCCGTCCCGGCCGGGAATGCCTGTCGCGACACTGCCGAAAGGAGGTCGCGATGCCGGATCCCGGAAGCCACTCCTACGACGTGCGGCGCACGCGGCTGCGGGCCGAGTACGACGACCGTGGCGTGCCGGACCAGCACGCGGACGAGGCGGCCAACGAGCGGCTGGAGCGTGAGCACCCGGCGCGCCCGCTCGGCGACCCGGGGCGCGCGGCCGGACCGCAGGGCACCCGGGGCACGAGCCGGGGCGACCCGTCGATCGACCAGCCGCCCCGGCCGGTGGCGGCGGAGCTGGAGCTGCGCAGCGCGGCGTTCAGCGACCACACGATCGTTCCCGACCGCTACTCCCGCGTCGGCGACGACATCTCGCCCCCGCTCGAGTGGACACGGGTGCCGGACGGCACCGAGGAGCTGGCGCTCGTGGTCGAGGACCCGGACGCGCCGGGCGGCACGTTCACGCACTGGGTGGTCACGAACATCCCACCGGACGCCCGGGGCGCCGGGGAGGGCGAGCTGCCGCCGGGCGGCGTGCCCGGCCGGAACGACTTCGGCGAGCTCGGCTGGGGCGGCCCCCAGCCACCCGTCGGCGACGACGCGCACCGGTACTTCTTCCGGCTGTACGCCGTCGACCGGCCGCTGGGGCTCGGCGAAGGTGCCACCGCCGAGGACGTGCGCGCGGCCGCCAAGGACCACACGCTGGCGCGCGGCAACCTCGTGGGCCTCTTCGCCCGCTGACCCCCCACCCCACCCCACGCGCCCCGCTACGGTGGCCGCACCCAATGTGGCGTTCGGTGCGCTCGACGCACCGAACGCCACATTGGGTGCGCTTCAGACCGGCGGCGAGGCAGCGAGGCAGCGCTCGCCACTGCGGCGCGGGGATGGGTCTGCGGGCTCAGCCGGGCGCGGGCTCGATGTGGACGACCTTCGTGGTGGTCATCTCGTCGAGCAGCTCGGGGCCGTAGCCGAAGCCCTGGCCGCTGGCCCGGCGCGGCTGGGCCGCCCCGCCGGGCGCGCCGCCGAACACGGCGTTCACCTTCACCGTGCCGACCGGCAGCGCCCGCCACGCGCGCTGGGCGTGCTCCATCGAGCTGGTCAGCACCGTCGCCGCGAGGCCGTAGGCGTCGTCGCACGCCTCGTTCAGCCCCCGCTCGAAGTCCTCCACCACGCGCACCGGCGCGACGGGTCCGAACGTCTCCTCCGTGAGCACCCGCATTCCGGGCTCGCAACCGGACAGGACCGTCGCGGGGTACTGCGCGCCCGGCCCGTCCGGCACCACGCCCCCGGCCTTCAGCACGGCGCCACGGGCGACGGCGTCGGTCACGTGCTCGTGCACCCCGTCCCGGTGCGGCACGTCCACCAGCGGCAGCAGGCCCGTGCGCTCGGCCTCGGCCGCGAGCGCGTCGGTGAACACGTCGGCCACCGCACGGTGCACGTAGATCCGCTCCACGGCGACGCAGATCTGGCCGCTGTTGACGAACGCGCCGGTCGCGGCCTGCTTCGCCGCCCACACGGGGTCCACGTCGGAGTCCACGAGCAACGGGTCGTTGCCGCCGTTCTCCAGCAGCACCTTCGCGCCGGTGCGGGCCGCGGCCTCGGCGATCGACCGGCCGGTGCGGGTGCTGCCGACGTGCGCGACCACGTCCACCCCGGCGCTGCCGGCGAGCCACGCGCCCACCTCACCGTCGCCCGCGACGCTGTGCAGCACCCCCGCCGGGAAGTACGGCGCGAGGATGTCGCCGAGCAGCAGGCCGGTGTGCGGGCACCGCTCGCTCGGCTTGTACACGACGGTGTTGCCGGTGGCGAGCGCGGCGCCGAGCAGGCCGCACGCGACCGCGACCGGGTCGTTCCACGGCGTCAGCACGGCCACCACGCCACGCGGCTCCGGCACCATCAGGTCGGTGGCGGACACGTCCCCCAGCAGGCTCCGCCCGCGGTGCACGGGCCCGAGCTCGGCGTACTGCTCCAGCGTGCCCGCACCCGCGAGGGCCCCTTCCCTGGCCTCGGCCCCCGGCTTGCCGGTCTCCCGCTCGTTCACCTGGGCCAGGTCGTCGGCCCGGTCCCGGACGGCCGCCGCGGCCGCCCGTAGCGCGGCACCCCGCTCAGCCGCGGGAGTCCGCGCCCACGAGTACGCTGCCCGCCCCGCGGAGGCCACCATCCCGGTCACCTCCTCGCGGGTGGCCATCGCGATGCGGCCCACGAGCGAACCGTCGACGGGGTTGTCGATGCGGATGCCGCGCGCGGTGTCCGCACCGGCGGCGGGCAGGTCCAGTTCCACGGCGAGATCAGTCATGGCGCACCTCCTGCGGCCAGGGTGGTCCGCCCGCCCCGCGCGTAAACGTCGCCCGGGGGGTGCCGCGCCCGGCGGGACCCGCCGTCAGGTGCGGGAGTACTCGGCACTCACCGCGTTCGGGCCGTCGTAGGTGCGGTCCGGCAGGGAGCGCAGGTGCTCCAGCACGTCGCCGTCGGCGCCCTGGTCCCTGGCGTGCTCCACCAGCTCGTCGCGGGAGCACGGGTAGTGCACCCCGGAGAGGTACTTCTGCATCGTGATCGGGTTCGGCCGCGCCATGGCCGCCTCCTCTCGTCACCGTGCCCAGCGCGTACCCGGCGGGGCCGGGGGCAAACGCCCCCGGTTGGCGGCACGGACAACCGGGTACCCGGTGCTCGTGGACGTGGACCAGGAGCAGCTGCTGCGCACCGTGACCAAGGTGACGAGCATCCTGCGCGCCAGCGGCATCCCGTTCGCGATCGCCGGCGGATGCGCGGTGTACGCGCACGGCGGCCCCGCGACGGAACACGACGTGGACGTCCTCGTGACCGAGGACGACGCGGCCGCGGCGCGGCAGGCGCTGGTCGCCGAGGGCATGCGCGCGGTGGACCCGCCGGAGGACTGGCTCACCAAGGCCTACGACGGCGACCGGCTGGTCGACCTGATCTACCGCCCGAACCAGCGGGAGGTCACCCACGAGCTGCTCGGCCGGGCCGACGAGCGGCGCATCGGGCCGGCCAGGGCCCCGGTGCTGCCCGCGACCGACGTCCTCGTCGACAAGCTCCTCGTGCTGGAGGAGCATCGCTGCGACTTCACCCCGCTGCTGCCCATCGCCAGGGCACTGCGGGAACAGGTGGACTGGTCCCGCGTCGCCCGCGAGACGGCCGCGTCGCCCTACGCCAGGGCGTTCCTGACCCTGCTCGCGGAGCTCGGCATCGTGCACGCCCGGGACCTGTCCGGCACGTTGCGCGCCGTTCCGGAAGGAGGGACCGCCGATGTCCGGCCCGGCTGAGTCCGAAGCACCCGAGTACCGCGCGGCCAGACTGCACCGCGCGCTCGCCGAGGATCCCCGCACGTCCGAGCTGGGGGTGCAGGTGTCCGTCGACGGAGACGACATCCGGCTCACCGGCACCGTGTCCTCCGAATCCTGCAAGGAGGAGCTCGGCCAGGTCCTGCACGAGTGGGAGCCCGGGGCCACCGTCCACAACGACGTGCGTGTCGTCGAGGCGGACGAACCGGGGGAAGCGGAGGTGATCCGATGATCCGCGTCGCGGCGGTCGGGGACGTGCATCTCGGCGAGGACGCCGGCGGCCGCCTGCGGCCCGCGCTGGACCACCTCCCCGAGCACGCGGACGTCCTGCTGCTGGCGGGCGACCTCACCCGGCACGGCACACCCGCCGAGGCGAGGGTGGTGGCCGAGGAGTTCCGCGACGTCGGCGTGCCCGTGTTCACGGTGCTCGGCAACCATGACTACCACGACGACGCCGTCCCCGAGGTGGGGCAGATCCTCGAGAACGCGGGGATCCACGTGCTGGAGGGCGACACCGCGGTGGTGCCGGTGAACGGGCTGACGCTCGGCGTGGCCGGGGTCAAGGGCTTCGGCGGCGGCTTCGCGGGCAAGTGCGGCAGCGCCTTCGGCGAGCCGGAGATGAAGGCGTTCGTGGGGCACACGGTGGAGATCGCGGACAAGCTGCGGTCCGCGCTGGACTCCCTGGACTGCGACGCGAAGGTCGCGCTGACCCACTATGCGCCCGTGCCGGAGACCCTGGCGGGCGAGCCGCCCGAGATCTTCCCGTTCCTCGGGGCGTACCAGCTCGGCGAGGCGATCGACGCGAGCGGCACCCGGCTCGCGCTGCACGGGCACGCGCACCTGGGCTCCGAGAAGGGCGAGACCCCCGGCGGCGTGCCCGTCCGCAACGTGGCGCAGCCGGTCATCCGCAAGGCGTTCTCGGTGTACTGCCTCGAACCGGACGGCTGAGCCCGCCCGGCGGGCGGTGCAGGGCACGTTCCCTGCCTCCAGCGCACGGAATGTGCCCTGCACCGCGGTCAGCCGGGGCGGCCGCCCGAGCCGACGTCCTCGACCGCCGCGTCGATCCGCTCGGCGAGCTCCAGGTCCGGCCGGGTCACCACGCCGCGGTTGCCCGTGCGCAGGGTGAACGTCACGCCACCGGGGAACCGGTCGACGTGCGCGTGGTCGTTGCGCGCCCGCGCCTCGCGCTGAACCCGCTCCACCAGCGGGGTGACGCGGTCGTCCGGCAACTCCACCGTGCGGGAGATCCCGGTGTGGTCGCCCGTCCACCCGGTGCGGCCACGCAGTGCCCGCTGAACGTCCTCATCGGACAGTTCGGTGGGCTCGCCGGGCCGGACGCTCTCCGCGCGGTCCGGCGGGTCGCCGTCCGCCGCGAGGACGTCCAGCAGGTCGGAGGTCACGCGGGCACGGAGGAACGCGACCAGGTCCGGGTCGTTGTCCCGCAGCCCCGCGACCACGGCCTTGGCGAGGTACCGGGCCCGCTCCGGGGTGGTGTCCAGCCGGTACGCCACCTCCGTCAGCAGCTCGTCGGCATCGCGCGCCTCGAGCTGGCCGGGCACGTCGGCCGCCTCGGCCACGGTGCCGGGCAGGTCCTCCGCCAGCCGCCGCCGGTCCTCGGGGCGCAGGCAGTGCCCGATCGTGCGCAGCACCGCCGTCGTGGCGCCCCTCGCCTGTTCGGTGGTGTCCACCCCGGCGTGCCGCCGGACGGAGTCGACGAGATCCTGATGCCTGATCACGGGTGTTCCTCCTTCCTGCCGACGGCGGCCGGTTACCCGGCCCGGACAGCACCTATTCGCCGGTTTCGCCCCACCGGCGGCGGGAAACCAGACAACGATGGAGAACGATGTCGCGCGTGCCCGGCAGGACGCGGTGCCGCTGCGCAGCCCGCAGGATCTCGACCCGGTACTGGAGCGGGTCGGCGCGGCCCGCTACGTCCTGATCGGCGAGGCCTCGCACGGCACGGCGGAGTTCTACCGGTGGCGGGCCGAGCTGACGAAGCGGTTGATCGACGAGCGCGGCTTCTCGTTCGTCGCCGTGGAGGGCGACTGGCCCGACTGCCACCGCGTGCACTGCTGCGTCACCGGCGCGCCGGGCGCCCCGAACGACCCGAGGCAGGTGCTGTGGGGATTCCGTCGGTGGCCGACGTGGATGTGGGCGAACGAGGACGTCGCCGACTTCGCGGGGTGGCTGCGCGGGTTCAACACGGCGCGTCCCGGCGGCCCGCCGGTGGGCTTTCACGGGCTGGACGTCTACAGCCTGTGGGACTCGCTGCGGGACATCCTCGACTACCTCCGCGAGCACGAGCCGGACCAGGTGGAGGCCGCCATGGAGGCCTACCACTGCTTCGAACCGCACCACGAGGACCCGGCCTCGTACGCCCGCTCGGCCGCCTCGCTCGTGCCCAGTTCATGCGAGGAGGAGGTCGTGCGGCTGCTGGCCGGGCTGCGGTCGAAGGCGGCGGGCTCCGCCACGGAGGGCCTCGACCCGGCGTTCGTCGCCGCCCAGAACGCGGAGATCGTGGCGGGCGCCGAACGCTACTACCGCGAGATGGTGCGCGGCGGGGCCCGTTCGTGGAACGTGCGGGACGAGCACATGACCGACACGCTCGACCGGCTCGTCGCAGCGTACGGCCCGGACGCCAAGGCCGTGGTGTGGGCGCACAACACCCACATCGGCGACGCCAGGGCCACCTCGATGGCCTCCGCCGGGATGTTCAACGTCGGGCAGCTGGTCCGCGAGCGGCATGCCGGGGACGGGGTCGTGGCCGTGGGTTTCGGCACCCACTCCGGCACCGTCCTCGCGTCCGGCTTCTGGGGCGGCCCGGTGAGCCGGATGCCGGTGCCGGAGGCCCGGCCGGGCACCACCGAGGCGCTGCTGCACGAGGCGGTACCCGACCGCGACAGCCTGTTCGTGCTCGACGGCGACCGCGCACCGGGGTGGGCCTCGGCCGTTCGCGGACACCGCGCGATCGGTGTGGTCTACGACCCGGAGCTCGGCCGTGTGGGCGGCGACGTGCCCACGGTGCTCGGTGACCGGTACGACGTGTTCGTCCACTGTGATCGAACGGACGCGCTTGCTCCGCTGCATCCCTGGGAACCCGAGGCGGGCGAGCCCGAGACCTACCCGTTCGGGGAATGACGCCGGACGTGTCGCCGGGAAGGAGCGGCCAGTGGGTACTTCCGTCGTCCAGGAGGGCGATTTCGAGGCGCCGGCCGTGCTCGTGCTCGACCCGGCGGAGGAATGGCACCAGGAGCTGCCGGAGGCCTGGCGGCGGCTGACGTCCGAGCGGCAGGTGGTGTGGTGCCGCCTCGCCACCCCGGACGCGTTTCCGGAGGCCGAGCGGATGCTGGCCGATCCGGACGCGCTGGGCAGGCCGATCGACGTGGTCACCCGCGGTCCCGTGCGGCCGGACGTGCGCGACCTGCTGTCGCGGCGGCCCGGTCCGGTGCGGTCGCTGCTGCTCGTCGATCCGGACGAAGAGGAGGGCGAGGGCGCGATCGGCGGCGTGCCGGTCCGGGTGGCCGCACGCGGGCAGCGCTCGCGCTCGCTGGCGGAGCGGGACGTGGCCGACGCGGTCCGGACGGCGATCGCGGAGATCGACGCGGAGGCGACCAGGCCACATCCCTGACGTGTGAACGAGGACAAGGAGGCAGCCATGGCCGAGACCGCCCGCGAGGAACTTCCGCTCGCGGACTACGACCACCTGCCGGTGCCCGCGCTGCGCGACCGGATCCGGTCGCTGACGGCCGACGAGGTGCGTCAGGTGCTCGACTACGAGCGGGCGCACGCCGACCGGGCACCGGTCGTGACCACCCTGGAGAACCGGCTGGAGCAGCTGGAGCAGGGCGCGGAGCCGTCACCGGGCGGTGACCAGGAGACCCGGCCGGACCAGCCGGGGCCGACCCGGCACGGCTCACCGGTGTCCCCGGACAGCGCGGCCGAGCCGATCCACCCGCCACCCAAGGGCGTCGCCGGCCAGCCCGGCAAGCCGAAGGGCAACCGCCAGGTCGGCGACTGAGCTGTTCCCCGGCAGTGAATGGCACATTCCCTGCGGTGAACGCAAGGAATGTGCCATTCACTGCCGGGCTCAGACGGCGGTGCGGAAGCGGCGCAGCCGCAGGCTGTTGGTCACCACGAACACGGAGCTCAGCGCCATCGCCGCACCGGCGATCATGGGGTTGAGCAGGCCGGCCGCGGCCAGTGGCAGGGCGGCCACGTTGTAGGCGAACGCCCAGAACAGGTTGCCCTTGATCGTGCGCAGCGTCCGGCGCGACAACCGGATCGCGTCGACGGCGGCGCGCAGGTCCCCGCGCACGAGCGTGAGGTCGCCCGCCTCGATGGCGACGTCGGTGCCGGTGCCCATCGCGAGGCCGAGGTCGGCCTGGGCGAGCGCGGCGGCGTCGTTCACCCCGTCACCCACCATCGCCACGACCTTGCCGTCGGCCTGCAGGCGGCGTACGGCGTCGACCTTGTCTTCGGGCAGCACCTCCGCGATCACCTCGTCGATGCCGACCTCCGCGGCCACCGCCCTGGCGACGGCCTCGTTGTCGCCGGTGAGCAGGACCGGGGTCAGCCCGAGCCCGCGCAGCCGGGCGACGGCGTCGGCGGAGGTGGGCTTGACCGTGTCGGCCACGACCAGCACCGCGCGCGCCTGCCCGTCCCAGGCCACTGCCACGGCGGTGCGGCCCTCGGCGTGCGCCGCGTCGACGGCCTCGGCCAGGTCGGGCGGCAGCGGCTGGCTCCACTGTTGGAGCAGGCGCGGCCGCCCGGCGAGCACGGCGCGCCCCTCGACGACGCCGCGCACCCCGAGCCCTTCCTCGTTGGCGAACTCGCCGACGGCGGGCAGGTCGCCCACGCGGTCGCGGGCCCCGGCGGCGATGGCCTGCGCGATCGGGTGCTCGGAGGCGTCCTCCAGCGCCCCGGCCAGGCGCAGCGCTTCCGTGGTGTCGGTGCCCTCGGCCACGTGCACGTCCACCAGTGCCATCCGGCCGGTGGTCACCGTGCCGGTCTTGTCGAGCACGACGGTGTCGACGCGGCGGGTCGACTCCAGCACCTCGGGTCCCTTGATGAGGATGCCGAGCTGGGCGCCGCGGCCGGTGCCGACCATGAGCGCGGTCGGCGTGGCCAGGCCGAGCGCGCACGGGCAGGCGATGATGAGCACGGCCACCGCCGCCGTGAACGCGGCCGCGGCCGATCCGCCGGTCACGAGCCAGAACACGAGCGTGCCCAGCGCCAGTGCGATGACGACCGGCACGAACACCCCGGAGATCCGGTCGGCGAGCCGCTGCACGGCCGCCTTGCCCGCCTGCGCCCGCTCCACCAGCCGGGCCATCTGCGCCAGCTGGGTGTCGGAGCCGACGCGGGTGGCGCGGACCACGAGCCTGCCCCCGGCGTTGACGGTGGCGCCGACCACAGTGTCCCCCGGACCGACCTCCACCGGCACGGACTCGCCGGTCAGCATGCTCACGTCCACCGCGGAACCGCCGTCGACGACGACGCCGTCGGTGGCGATCTTCTCCCCGGGCCGGACGACGAACTCGTCCCCCACGACCAGCCGGTCGGCGGGGATCCGCCGCTCACGCCCGTCGCGCAGGACGGTGACGTCCTTCGCGCCCAGCTCCAGCAGCGCCCGCAGCGCCGCGCCCGCGCGGCGCTTGGAGCGCGCCTCGAAGAACCGGCCGGCGAGGATGAACGTCGTCACGCCCGCGGCGACCTCGAGGTAGATCGCGGATCCCGCGGCCACCCGTTCCACGGTGAACTCGAACGGGTGGGTCATGCCGGGCATGCCCGCGGTGCCGAACAGCAGGGCGTACAGGGACCAGCCGAACGCCGCGAGCGTGCCCATCGAGATGAGCGTGTCCATCGTGGCGGCGCCGTGCCGCAGGTTGGTCCACGCCGCGCGGTGGAACGGCCAGCCCGCCCACACGACCACGGGCGCGGCGAGGGTCAGCGAGATCCACTGCCAGTAGGTGAACTGGAACGCGGGCACCATGGCCAGCGCGATCACCGGCACCGAGAGCACGACCGACCCGATCAGCCGCTGCCGCAGCGACCGCGCGGCCGGGTCCGAGGTGTCCGAGGCGTCCGAGATGTCCGAGGCGTCCCCCACGTCCCCGGTGCCTTGGCCGTCCCCCTGGTCCGCAGGGGGCTCGGGCCGCGGCAGGGTGGCCGCGTAGCCCGCCGCCGCGACTTCGGCGACCAGCCGCTCCGGCTCGACGTCCGCCGGGTAGGACACCGTGGCCTTCTCGGTGGCGTAGTTGACGCTCGCGGTGACGCCGTCGAGCTTGTTGAGCTTGCGCTCGATGCGGTTGGCGCACGACGCGCAGGTCATGCCGCTGATCGCGAGCTCGACCTCGTGCGCGGCGCCCGGCCTCGTGTCGACGTGCGAGGTCATGGCCGCAGCTCGTATCCGGCCTCTTCGACGGCGGTGCGCACCGCGGCGTCGTCGACCTCGTGCGCGCTGGTGACGGTCACCGCGCCGGTGGGGAGGTCCACGGCGACGTCGGTGACGCCCTCGATCGCGCCGACCTCCTCGGTGACCGAGCGGACACAGTGCTCGCAGGTCATGCCGGTCACGGTGTAGGTCGTCTGGGTCATCAACGTTTCCCTTCTCGCGATGTCGGTGTGTCTGGCTCAGGAGCGGACGAGCCGGGCGATGGCCTCGCTGGCCTCCCGGACCTTCTCCTCGGCGTCCCGGCCACCCTCGGCGATGGCCTCCGTCACACAGTGCTTGAGGTGCTCGTCGAGCAGGCCGATGGACACGGACTGCAGCGCCTTGGTCGCCGCCGAGATCTGCGTCAGCACGTCGATGCAGTACTCGTCGTTCTCGACCATCCGCTGCAGGCCGCGGATCTGCCCCTCGATCCGGCGCAACCGCTTCAGGTACGCCTCTTTGTCTCCGGTGTATCCGCGCATCTCGCCATCTCCTCGTCCGCCGGGCGATGCTCCCACTTTATACCCTAGGGGGGTAGGGCAGCAAACGAGGGCGGGCGCGGTCTCCCGCCGACCGTATGCATAGAACCGGCCGTTCCGGGTAGCCGACAGGCGCCAACATCCCGCTCCGGTCGCAGGGAGGTGCAGGTGGCGCTCACCGGCGCGCTGGTCGCGCTCGCCCTGGTGCTCGCCGCGGCGGGCGGACTGTACGGGGTGGCGTACCTGCTGCGCCTCGGCGGCACCAGGGCGGGCGCGCGGCCGTTCCTCTCCGGGCACGACGCGGCCGAGCACGCGGTCTCCCGTTTCCATGTCCGCTGGTACGCCATCACGATGATCTTCCTCGCCTTCGACATGGAGATGGTCTTCATGTACCCGTGGGCGGTGGTCGTCGCCGAGCAGGGCGCGAAGGCGGTGACGGAGATGTTCGTCTTCCTCGGGATCCTCCTGGTCGGCGTGGTCTATGCCGGGCGGGAAGGAGCGCTGCGGTGGACGTGACGGACCTGACCGCCCTGCTCCTGCGCCGGATCCCGGTGCGCCCCCTGGTGGTCACCGTACCGGGCGGCACCGGGGCCCGCCTGCGCGTCGAACGGCTGATCCGTACCCGGGGATGGTATCCGGCCGCGAGCCCGGCCGAGGCGAACCTGCTCGTGGTCGCCGGTCCCGCCACGGGCGAACCGGCCGACGCGGTGGAGCACGTGTGGGAGCAGCTGCCCGCGCCCCGCGCGCGGGCCGCGGTGCTCGATCCCGGGCACGCGGACGGCGAGCTGGCCGCCGCGGAGGCGACGTTGCGCGACGCCTTCCGGCAGCGCCGGCCGGCCCCCGACTCCGTCCACGGCGGAGCCGAGCCGGAGATGGCGGGGCGGGGCGAGGACCGCGACGGGCTGACGCTCGACCAGCTGCACGTCCCGCTGGGACCGGTGCTGCCCGGCTGGCCCGCGGGTCTCGTCGTGCGCACGGTCCTGCAGGGTGACGTGCTGCAGGAGGCCGAGGTCGACACGCCCGGGCTCGCCGAGGCCGGCGGGAGGACCTGGTGGTGGGGCGAGGGCCCGGGGCCGCCGGGAAGGCGGCGCGCGGCCCGCCATCTCGACACCGCCGCCACGCTGCTGTCGATCGCCGGGGACGACCGCGCGGCGGTCGCCGCCCGCCGCCTGCGCGACGGCGTGCTGACCGGCCTCGCCGCGGCGGAGGTCGCCCGCCCGCTGCACCAGTGGGCCCGGCGGGTGCGCCGGTCCCCGCTGCTGCGCTGGTCGCTGGCCGGCGTGGGCGCCGTGCCCGCGGACGCCGCCCCGCCGCCCGAACTGGCCGGCGACGCGCTCGCGCGGCTGCGCCGCCACGCCACCGCGGCGGAGGCCGCGCTCGACCGGTTCGACCAGGACGTTCCGCTGCCGGACTGGGCCGAGCAGGCACAGTGGACGGTCGAGGCGCTGCCCTGGCTGCTGCGGGGCAGCGAACTCGCACTCGCCCGGCTCACCGTGGCGAGCCTCGACCCGGACCTGGAGGCGCTCGCCGCGCGGGAGGTGGCCGGTGCCTGAGCCAGGTCCGTGGTGGAGCGCGCTGCTCCTGCCCGCCGTGGTCGCGGTGTTCGCGGCCGGCGCCTGCTCGCTCGACGCCGCGCTGCGCGCCAGGACGGCCGGCGCGCCGGGCCCGGCCGCGGCCGCGCTGCTGCCGGTGCGCTCGGCGGCGGGCCTGCTGGTGCAGCAGCGGCGCCGCACGCCGGCCGCCGACACCCTGCTGTGGCGTACCGCGGGGGTCGCGCTGCTCGCCGCGGGGGTGCTCGCCTCCCTCGTGACGCCGCTGGGCCGGTGGTCGGTCGGTGACCTGTCCGTGGGCATCGTCTGGTTCAACGCGATGGAGATCGTGGCCTGGGGCGCGGTGTGGCTGGCGGGCTGGGGTGCCAACTCGATGTTCGGGCTGGTCGCGGGGTACCGGTTCGTCGCGCAGGGGCTGGCCTACGAGCTGCCGCACATGTTCGCGCTGACGTCGGCCGCGATCGGTGCGGGCTCGCTGCGGGTGGCCGACGTCGTGGCCGCCCAGCGGGACCTGTGGTTCGTGGTGTGGATGCCGGTCGCCTTCGTGGTCTTCCTGCTCACCGTGCTGGCGATGGCGTTCCGCCCGCCCTTCGACCAGCCGACGGGCCAGGACGTCGCGGGCGGCGTGCTCGCCGAGCTGTCCGGTGTGGACCGGCTGGTGTTCCTGGCCGGCCGGTGGGTGTTGCTGGTGTCCGGAGCCGGGATGGCCGTCGCGTTGTTTCTCGGCGCGGGCGGGGGACCGCTGCTGCCGGGCTGGTTGTGGTCGGTGCTCAAGACGGCCGCGGTGCTGGCGGTGCTGGTCTGGGCCGGGCACCGGCTGCCGGCCGTGCGGATGGAGCGGTTCGCCGAGGTGGCGTGGCTCGTGCTGATCCCGGCGACGCTGCTGCAGGCCCTGTTCGTGTCGATCCTGGTGCTGTAGTCGCGAGTGGACGAGGGACGGTGTGTCCGGTGTGGCGTGAGATCGTCTTCTGGCTGTGCGCCGCGGGCGCGGTGGCCTCGGGGATCGTGGTGTTCCGGGTGGACTCGATGGCGCGCGCGACCTTCGCGCTGCTGGCGTCGTTCCTTTTCGGCGCGGGCACGATCCTGCTCGTGGAGCTGACCTACCTCGGGATCCTGGTCGTGCTCATGATGATCATGGAGATGGTCATCATGGTCGTGTTCATGGTGATGTACATGATGAACCCGGCCGGGCTGATGCCGATGAGCATGCTGCACAACCAGAAGGGCTCGCTGGCGATCGCCGGGGGCACGTTCGCGGTCCTCGCGGCGGGTGTCTACCTCGTGGACTGGCCGACCTCCCGCGCGCCGCGGCCGGAGCAGCCGGTGTACTCGCTGGGCGAGGCGCTCATGGGCTCGAAGATGCTCGTGATGATCGTGCTGGGGCTCGCGCTGTTCGCGACGATCGTGGCGACGGTGGTGCTGGCCACGCACCGGGGCCGCTACGACCGCTACGGCGACCGCCTTGACCGGGACCGTCCCGACGACCCGGTGCGGGGAGGTGTCGGCCGGTGAGCCTGCAGGACTACCTGCTCCTGGCGGCGGCGCTGTTCAGCGTCGGCCTGTTCGGCGCGCTGTCGCAGCAGTCCATCGTGATGATCATGATGGGGCTGGAGCTGATGATCAACGCGGTGCTCGTCGGGTCGGCCGCGTTCTGGTACTTCGCCGCCCCGGACCGCCCGGACGGGCAGGTGGTGGTCGTGCTGGCGGTGACCGCGATGGCGATCGAGATGGCCGTGGGCTTCGCCGTCACCACGGCGGTGTTCCGGGCCAGGGACGTGGACATGACGGACATGGCCGCGGATCTGCGGGGCTGACCGTGCTCTGGGTCCTCGTCGCCGTCCCCCTCGTCGCGGGCGCGGCCCTGCTGCTCACGGGCGGGCGCGCGGACCGCTGGGCGCCCGCCGTGGCGCTGCCCGCCGCGGCCGTGACCCTCGCGCTCACGGTCACGGCCGCCGTGACGCGGCCCTCGGTGTCGGCGCCGTTTCTCGCCGGGATGCCGTTCGGGCTGCGCGTCGACGGGCTGTCCGCGGTGCTGGTGGTGCTCGTCGGGGTCGTCCTGCTCGCCGTGCTGGTGTTCGGCGCGGGTGAGTTCGGCCCAGCGGAGGCCCGCGCGCGGCTGTGCGGTTTCCTGCTGCTGTTCGCCGACGCGATGCTGGTGACCGTCACCGCCACGAGCCTGCCCACGCTGCTGCTGGCGTGGGAGATCATGGGCGCCACCTCCTACGCGCTGATCGGCTTCTGGTGGCAGGACGCCGACCGCGCCCGTTCCGGCACGATCGCCTTCCTCACCACCAGGGCCGCCGATCTCGGGCTGTACCTCGCGGCGGGCGCGGCGCTCGCCGGTGGCGCCACCGCGCTGGCACTGGACGAGCTCGGGACCCTGCCCGCGGGCTGGCGCGACCTGGCCGCGGCGGGTGTCCTGCTCGCCGCGTTCGGCAAGTCGGCGCAGCTGCCGTTCAGCTTCTGGCTGTCCCGGGCGATGGCGGGCCCGAGCCCGGTGTCGGCGCTGCTGCACTCGGCGACCATGGTCGCGGCCGGTGCCTATCTGCTGCTCCGCCTGCAGCCGCTGCTCGCGGCCACCGGCTGGGCCGCGGCGCTGACCCTCTGGGCCGGGCTGCTCACCGCGCTGGCGCTCGGCGCCGTGGCGGTGGTGCAGCGTGATCTCAAGCAGCTGCTCGCGGCGTCGACCTGTGCCCAGGTGGGTTTCATGGTCATGGCCGCCGGCGCGGGCGGCGTGGCGGCGGGCACGGCACAGCTGACGGCCCACGCGGTGACGAAGAGCATGCTGTTCCTCGCCGCGGGCGCGTGGCTGACCGCCCTCGGCACGCAGGAACTGCCCCTGCTGCGGGCCGCCGCGCGCGGCGATCCGGTGGTGGGGTTGTCGTTCACGGTGGGCGCCGTGACGCTCGCCGGTCTCCCGCCGCTGTCCCTGTGGGCGGCGAAGGACGCCGTGCTGGCGAGCGTGCTGCACACGTCGGTCCCGCTGTACCTGCTGGGACTCGCCGCGACCGCGCTCAGCGCGGGCTACGCGGGCCGCGCGCTGGCGCTCGTGTGGTCGCCGCCGGACGACGGGCCTGCCCCGGCTCCCGAGGGATCCCGGCGCGTGCGCCGGTGGCAGGTGGCGCCGCTGCCCCCGCTCGCCGCGGGCGCGGCGCTCGGCGGTGCGCTCGCCCTGCCGCCGGTGTGGCACGCGTTCGGCGACACCGTCGATGCGGCCGCCACGCCGGAACCGACGGGCGCGGAGCTGGCCACGTCGGCGGCGATCGCGCTGCTCGCCGCCGCCGCGGCGGCGGCAGCGGTCCGGCGGCGTGGCGACCTGCCCTCCTCCCCCGCGCTCGCCGGGTGGCTCGGTCTCGAGCACGCGGCACGACGGGCGGTCGTCCTGCCCGCCGACGTCGCCGCGACCCTGCTGGCACGGTTCGACGACCGGCTGGTCGACGGCGGCGTGCGGGCGGTGTCCCGGGCCGGCCTGGCCTCGGCCAGGCTCACCGGCGCACGGCTCGAGCCCACGGTCGACGCGGCCGTGCGGGGCGTGGCGCGCGGCGGGCGGTGGCTGGGCGGGCTCGCGCGGCGACCGCAGACCGGGCAGCTGCATCAGTACTACGCGCAGGCGGTGGTGGCGCTCGCGGTGCTCGCGCTGCTGCTGATCGTGCTCTGAGGAAAGGGGATCCGTGCTCACCCTGGTGATCTTCCTGCCCGTGGTGGTGGCGGCCGTGCTGCTCGCGGTGCCCCGCGCGGGCGACCGGACGGTGCGCTGGGCGTGGATCGCCACGAGCGCGGTCGAGGTCGCGCTCGTCACGGCGATGTGGGTGACCTACTCCCCCGCGCCCGACGGCTACGCGTTCGAGCAGCACCACCGCTGGATCCCCAGCGTCGGCGCCGGCTACCACGTCGGCGCCGACGGGCTCAGTCTGCCGCTGCTGGCCCTGACCGCGGTGCTGTTCCTGGCCTGCGCGGTCTACTCGGTGCGCCGGACGCGGCGGATGCGCGCGTTCGCGGCGCTGTTCCTGTTCCTGGAGACCGTGTGTCTCGGCGTGTTCACCGCGCTCGACCTGCTGCTGTTCTTCGTCTTCTTCGACCTGTCCATCGTGGGCATGTACTTCGTGATCGCGGGGTGGGGCCACCGGGGCGCCGCGCGCGCCGCGCTCATGTTCTTCCTCTACACGTTCCTCGGCTCGCTGGTGCTGCTGCTCGGGTTCCTCGGGCTCTACCTGCTTTCCTCCCCGCACTCCTTCGACATCGTCGAGCTGGCGCGGCAGGACCCGGCCGCGGGCCGGGGCGCCGTGGCGGGGCTGGTGCTGCTGGCGCTCGTGCTGGGGCTGGCGATCAAGACGCCGACGGTGCCCGTGCACACGTGGCTGCCGCCCGCGCACGTGGAGGCGCCCGCGGCGGGCTCGGCGATCCTGGCCGGGATCCTGCTGAAAATGGGCACGTACGGGTTCGTCCGGATCGTGCTGCCGGTGCTGCCGGGCACCTGGCGCGCGTACGCGCCGGTGATCGTCGTGGTCGGTGTGGTGAGCGTGCTGTACGGCGCGCTAGTGGCGATGGCGCAGCGGGACTTCAAGCGGATGATCGCCTACACGTCGGTGAACCACATGGGATACATCGTGCTCGCGTTCGGCGCGGCCGCGCTGGTCGCCGCGTCCGAGGAGCAGGCGCGCCAGCTGGCGATCACCGGCGCGGTGACGCAGATGGTGAGCCACGGACTGATCACCGGGGCGCTGTTCCTGCTCGCCGGGGTGCTCCACGACCGGGGCGGCACCTATGACCTGGGTTCCTACGGCGGGCTGGCGCGGCAACTGCCCGCGTTCGCCGGGCTCACCGCGCTCGCCGTGTTCGCCTCGCTGGGGCTGCCCGGGTTCTCCGGCTTCGTCGCCGAGTTCCAGATCTTCACCGGATCGCTCTCCGGCGCCCCGGTGGCCACGGCCGTGGCACTGCTCGGGGTGCTGCTGACCGCCGTCCTGCTGCTGCGGGCCTACCAGCGGATCTTCCTCGGCCCGAGCCGTACGGTGGTGACCGGCGACCTGACCGTGAGCGAGACGCTCGCGATCGGACCGCTCATGGCCCTGTCCGTCGCGATCGGACTGTTCCCGCGGTTCCTGCTCGACGTGATCGAACCGGCGGCGCGGGGAGTGCTATGAGCACCTCGATGTCCCGTGACCTGCTGCGCGTGCTGCCCGAGATGCTGGTGGCGGCGGCCGCGGTGCTGGGCCTGCTGCTGGGCTCCTTCCTGCCGCGGCACCGGCAGTGGGTCGTCCGCGCGCTGGCCGCCGCGGCGGTCGCGGCGGCGCTGGCGGTGGCGGTGGCCCGCTGGCCCGCCGGAGGCACGCCCGCGTTCGACGGTGTGTACACGGTGGACGTCGCACTCGCCGGGACGCGAGTGATCGTGCTCGGCGCGCTGCTGCTCGTGTTCGCGCTGGCGGCCGGGGAGGTCCGCGGCGCGGCGCGGGAGACCGAGTTCGTCGTGCTCACCCTGCTCGGCGGGCTGGGCGCGGTGCTGCTGGCCGGGGCGGCCGACACGATGCTGCTCGCGGCGGCGTACCTGCTGGCGAGCGTCCCGCTGTACGCGCTGGCGGCGTTCGCCAAGGACGCGCCGGGCACCGAGGGCGCGCTGAAGTACTACCTGCTCGGCGCGCTGCTCGGGGTGACGCTGCTGTTCGGGGTGATGGTGCTGTTCGGCGGCGGCGGCGCCACCGCGTACCGGGTGCTGGCGGAGTCGCTGCCGCGCGGACCGGGGGCCGCCGTGGCCGTCGGGGTGCTGGCGCTGTTCGCCGGGCTGCTGTTCAAGGCGGGTGCGGTTCCGGCGCATTTCTGGGTGCCGGACGTGACCGAGGGCGCGCGGCCACCGGTGGGCGCGCTGGTCACGACGGTCCCCAAGATCGGTGCGGTGGTGGCGATCCACCGGTTCGCCGGGACCGTCCTCGCGCCGACGGACCTGGACTGGCCGCTGGTGGTGGCGATCATCGCCGCGGCGACCATGACGCTGGGGAACCTGGCGGCGTTCTTCCAGGACAGCGTGCGCAGGCTGCTCGCGTACTCGACGATCAGCCAGGTCGGCTACGTCCTGCTGGCGGTGGCCGCGGCGACGCGCAGCGACCTGGCGCTGCCCGCACTGCTGCTGTACCTCGCGGCGTACGCGGTGACGAACCTCGGCGCGTTCGCGGTGGTGTGCGCGCTGCCCGAGACACGCACGCTGGCGGACTACACGGGGCTGCGGCGGCGGTATCCGTGGCTCGCGCTGGCGCTCGTCGTGCTCCTGCTGGGGCTGGTCGGCACTCCACCGACGGCGGTGTTCGCCGGGAAGCTGACCGTGTTCACCGCCGCGCTGGACGCGGGCTTCGGCTGGCTGGTGGTGCTCGCCGTGGTGAACACGGTGGCGAGTGTCTTCTACTACCTGCGCTGGATCGTGCCCGCGGTGCGGTCGGGCGACTTCGCGGGCCGCCCGGCGCCGCAGGCCGGTGCCGTGGCGCTGGCGGCGGCGCCGGTCACGATCGCGGTCGGGCTGCTGGCCGGCCCGCTCCTCGCCGCGTTCGACGGCCCGCTGCTGCCCTCGTGAGGGAACTCAGCCGTCCGGTTGGGCGGAACCGGACGGCTGCCCCGCGCCCTCGGGCTCGGCGGGTTCCTCGGACTCCTCGGGTTCCTCGGGCTCGGGCTCCTCGCACACGATGCGGGGCTGCGGGTTGTAGACGACCGTGCGGGTCTCCCGCCGGATCTCCTCCCCCGTCTCCGCGTCCCGGATGATCCTGGTGTCGCTGCTGGTGAACCCGCTGGATCCGCTGCTCGGCGAACAGTTGCCCGCCGGCTTCGTGATCGTCTGCGGCGAGGTGTACGAGTGGCGCTCACCGGTGACCGACTCCACCTCGTACCGCTTGGTGCCCCACAGGCGCACCGTGATGTCCGACGGCGTCCAGATGGTCTGGATGACCACCCCGGTCTGCGCGTCGTTGGTGAACTTCAGGTCGATGACACTGCTGCCGTCCGGGTTCTGGAAGACCGTCGCCTCGCGTGCCTCCGGGTACCGGCTGATGTAGTAGCTGTGCTCCTTGTGCTCGGTGTCGCGCATGCCCGCGAAGTACGCCGCGTTGTACAGCGTCGTGGCGAACTGGGAGATCCCGCCGCCCACGGCCCTGGACGGCGCGCCCTCCTTGATGACGCCGGCCGCGATGTAACCCTGCTCGGTGCCGCGCGGACCGGTGTAACCGTTGAGGCTGAACGTCTCCCCCGGCTTGACGACCGCGCCGTCGACCTCCTCGGCGACGACGCGGATGTTGATGCCCGAGTCGTAGGCGAATCCGCCGGTGGTGAACTCGCCGATCACCTCGCGGATGCCGAGCGCCCTGGCCTCCTCCGTGGTCAGCGCGGCGGGCCGCTCGGTGTACTTCGCGGTGACCGCGCGCCGGTCCTCCCTGGCGAGCACGTCGGGCAGTCCGGCGAAGGTGGCGTTCCAGTCGATCTCCCGGCCCGGCCGCGACGGCTCGATCGACACCTTCTTCGTGCCCTGGAACGAGAACCGGGCGTCCCGGCCGCGTTTCTCCGTGTCCGCCAGCGCGGGCCCGGCCGCCTTGGCGAGGACGTCCTGGTCGATCCGGGGCCGCAGCGTGCCGTCGCGGCCGGGGGCGAAGGTGAGGGACCGGGCGATGGCCGCGGGCGGCAGCTGGGCGTCCGCCCCGTCGCCGTGGACGGTGACCGGGGCGGACACGGCGGGCGCGGCGATCCGGCGCAGCGCGTCCTGGACCGACTGCGGCGTGGTGAGGACGGGGATCGTCGCGACGGGCAGCCGCAGCGGGCCCGGCCCGGCCCAGTGCCGCAGGATCAGGTCGGTGGTGGCCGCGACGTCGAGCCGCCTGCCGGGCACCGGATCGACGGGGACGGGCCGGACCCCGTCGAACCGGACGGTGCCCTCGGCCGCCTCCCGGTCCACCTCGGAGCGCACCCGTTCGACGGCGGCGGCGAGGCGCTCGTCGTCCACCCGGGACACGACCCCGGTCTCCCTGGTGGTGAAGAAGGACGCGATCCGGGTGACCGGGTTGAGCGGCTGGTCGGTCGCGATGTCCAGGGTGGCCGCCCAGTCGACGGTCAGGTCCACCGCCGTGGGGTCCAGCGCCTGCATGGTGCCCGCCGCGGAGAGCTGGATGGGCTCGTCGAGGCGCGGCCCCACGGTGTCCCGCAGGTGCCGTTCGGCCTCGGCGCGGTCGAGCCCGCCGACGTCGGCACCGGCGATCGTGGTGCCGCGGACGACGTCACCGCTCGTGACGAGCAGGTCGAGCGCGTACAGCAGGGCGAGGGCGCCGGCCACCGCGCCCGCGACCACACCGGCCTTCCGCAGCCGCGCCACGAGCCGGTGCCGCGAGACCGTGCTGTCCACAGCGGACGCCGCCGCGGATTCGGCCGGGGTGTCCGGGTCGGTTCCGGAGCCGGTTTCCGTGCCGTGGTCCGGCGTCGGGCCGGCGGCCACCGCGCCCAGCCAGGCGGTCCGCTCGGCATCCCCGGCACCGCCAGCATCCCCGGCGCCGTCGGTGCCCCCGGCCTCCCCAGAATCCCCGGGCTCCCCAGACTCGCCGGGCTCGCCGCCACTGTCGGCACCAGACCCACCCACGCCCGCGGCACCACGCTCCGGCACCACATCAGCGGCCACCACACCCAGCAACGCCGTCCGCTCGGCATCCCCGGCACCACCAGCATCCCCGGCGCCGTCGGTGCCCCCGGCCTCCCCAGAATCCCCGGGCTCCCCAGACTCGCCGGGCTCGCCGCCACTGTCGGCACCAGACCCACCCACGCCCGCGGCACCACGCTCCGGCACCACATCAGCGGCCACCACACCCAGCAACGCCGTCCGCTCGGCATCCCCGGCACCACCAGCATCCCCGGCGCCGTCGGTGCCCCCGGCCTCCCCAGAATCCCCGGGCTCCCCAGACTCGCCGGGCTCGCCGCCACTGTCGGCACCAGACCCACCCACGCCCGCGGCACCACGCTCCGGCACCACATCAGCGGCCACCGCGCCCAGCAACGCCGTCCGCTCGGCATCCCCGCCGTCCCCGGAATCCCCGGGCTCGGGTCCCGCGTCGGCACCGGCCTCGCCGGAATCCGGGCGCACCACGGCCGTCCGCACGGTCGCCTCCGGATCCGTGGCGGGCACGGTATCCGTGGTGACCGTGGATTCCGTGGATTCCGTGGATTCCGTGGCGTCGCGGGCTTCGTCGGCGGTGACGTCGGGGTCGGTTCCGGGCCACGGGCTGGCCACGCTGGTGACGACGGTGGCCTCCGCCTGGTCGCCGGATGCCGCACCGGACGGAGTGGTCGTGTCGGGACCGTGGTCGCCCGTGCCCTCGGTGCTGCGTGGCTCGGTCGGATTCTCCTCGGACAACGCTCCCCCGGTGTTCACTGACGCGGTGTGCGGCTGCAGCACTATCTCACCCCCGGGCACGGCCGGGCCGGGTACCCCTGCGTCCGGGCAGGTCAGTTGTCGTCGTCCTGGTCGCCGTCCTCGACCTGTGTGGAGGACACCAGCTCGTCGGAGTCGATGAGCGCGGTCCCCTCCTCGGCGACGAAGCCGAGCCGGTGGATCTCCCGGATCCGGCCGCCGTCCTCGCGCTTGAACTCGAGACCGACCTCCACCACGTTCGTTCCGGCGACCTGCGGGCCGGAGACGATCTTGACCTTCTCGATGCCGTTCCAGAACCGCTCGTAGGCCTCCTGGCCCTGCGCGCGCAGCCCGGGGCCGAGCCGCTCCCAGGCGCGTTCGGTCTGCCGGGGCAGGAGTGAGTAGTAGTCCTTGACCGCCTTGGTCAGCACCTCGGGGTCGGTCGTCTCGGACGTCGTGGTGGTCGTGGTCGTGGTGGTGGTCGTCGTGGTCGTGGTGGGGGCGGCCGAGCCGGCCGGAGCGGGGCTGGCGGTCGTGGTGGCGGCCGCCGCGTTCCCCGCGGCATCCTCGTTCGCCGAGGTCGAGGCACCCGCGCCGACGAACAGCTCCGCGACGAGCACGCCGACGGCCGCGGCGGCCAGCAGGGCGAGCACGGACAGGACGACCCGCTTGCCGGACCGAGCGCCGGGTGCCGGTGGCGGCGGACCCTCCGCGGGCACGGGTGGGGGCGGCACCGGCGCGGGGTGCAGGTCCAGCCTGGTGGAGGGCGGGCGCGGGGCCGCGGGAACGGTCGGCGGATCCGCCGGGGCCGCGGGCTGCCTGCCCGCGGCCACGTCCCCGAGCAGCTCGACGACACGGGCCATCGTGGGCCGGGCGGCCGTCTCGGGTCGCAGCATCGCGTTGAGCGGCCCGGTCAGCGGCCCCGCCTGCCGGGGCGGGTCCACCCGGCCGGTCGCGACGGAGTGCAGCAGGGCGATCTCGTTCGTGTTGGAGCCGAACGGGGGCCTGCCCTCGACGGCGGCGTAGAGCGTGGCGCCGAGCGAGAAGACGTCGGACGCGGGGCCGGGCTCCTCGCCGCGCGCGGACTCCGGCGAGAGGAACGCGGGGGTCCCGGCCAGCAGGCCGGTCTTCGTGACGGTGATGTCGCCTGCCGCACGGGAGATGCCGAAGTCGGTGATCTTCACGGCGCCGTCGTCGCCGAGAAGGATGTTGCCGGGTTTGATGTCCCGGTGGATCACCCCGGCGGCATGCGCTGCGACCAGCGCGGACGCGGTCTGCGCTCCGATCCGCGCGACCTCCGTGGGCGGCAGCGTGCCGCGTTCGTCGAGCACCGCGGCGAGGCTGCGCGACGGCAGGTACTCCATGACGAGGACGGGCCTGCCCTCGTCGTCCGCGACGTTGTAGACGGCGATGGCGTTGGGGTGCTGCAGGCGCGCGGCGATCCGGCCCTCGCGGAACGCCCGCTGCCGGGCGCTCTCGGCCTCCGCCTGGCTCAGCCCGGGTGGCAGGAGCAGCTGCTTCACCGCGACCGTGCGGTCCAGCCGCTCGTCCACCGCGCGCCACACGACGCCCATGGCTCCGCTGCCGATGCGGCTGTGCAGCCGGTAGCGGCCGGCGATCAGCCGTCCCTCGTCACTACTCACCGGCACCTCCCTGTCACGCGGCCAGACTAGAGCGTCCACCCGCCACGTCCGCCGTGGCCCGTGGCCGCCGGGCGGCCGGTGCGCCGCACGGTGAACCGGCGGCACCGCCGTCTCGCGCTACCGGGAGTGGGCCCGAGGTCACTGTCCGAGAGCGCCGCGACCCGCTCCCACCACTACTCACGAACGAGTGGTTCACCCCGTTTCGCCGTGCGCGAACGGCGGCTCGTATGCTACGGGCGATGAGCGGATGGTTGCACGTGTGGCACGAGTCCGCCGCGCGCCGTGAGCTGGCGTCGCTGGCGGACCGGCTCAGCCGTGCCGGCGTCGGTCTCGGCGCGCTCACCCCGGGTCTGCTCGCCAGGGTCGACCAGCACGCCGCCGCCGTCCGCGACATCCTGGCGTTCAGTGGCGGCCGCGTCGACGTGGTGGAACTGGCGGGCTACGCGCGGGGCGTGCAGGACGTCGCCGCCGAGTCCGGATGGCAGTCCGCGGGCACGGACTGGTTCGCCCTGCGGCTCGCCGCGGTGTGCCTGCTCGCGGTCGCGGGCCCCGTACTGCTGCCCGGCACCGGCCTCGATCCGTCGCTGTTCTCCTGAGGACCCGCCCGGGCACGACGGTGGGGTGCGGCCCTCGGCCACACCCCACCTGTCTCGCCGGGTCACCTCACCCCGGGTAGTCCCTGGGCGCCCCCGCCTGCCCGGCGGGCTGCTGCGGCGTCGGCTCGGTGGGCGGGTCCTGAGCACCCACCCTGGCCGCGTCCTCCCGGCCCCGCTGGTAGGCCTGCGTCTGCGCCTTGGCGTTCGGCAGTTCGCGCTCGGCGCGGTTGAGCCAGCCGTCCCAGCGCTGCTGCATCGGCCGCACCAGACCGCCACCGACGCCGACCACGATCACACCGCCGAGGGTGGCGAGCACGGTGACCAGCACGGGCGTGGTCACGCTGGTGGCCACCCCGATCTGGTTGAGCGCCGCGATGACACCGAGCGCCACGATGAACACCTGCGCGACCCTGGCGATCACGGCGCCGTAGCCGAGCCCGCTGAGCGCGCTGCCGACCAGATCGCGCACGGCGCTGGCGATCGCCGCCGCCACCACGACGATCACGATCGCGACGATCGCGCGCGGCAGCCACGCCACGATGGCGGTCAGCATCGTGCTCACCGGGTTGGGCCCGAACACACCGAAGGCGATCTGCAACGCGATCAGCAGGACCGCGTAGTACACCAGGGCCGCGATCAGTCCGGTGGCGTCGTACTTGGACCGTGCGAGCGCCTGCTGGATGCCGCCGCGCTCGGCGGCCCGGTTGAAGTTCAGCCGGTCGAGGACGACGTGCACGAGCTTGCGCAGCCCCTTGGCGACCAGCCAGCCGATCAGCAGGATCACCAGGAAGACGGCGAACTTCGGCAGGAACGTGATCACCGCTCGGAGCGCGTCGTTGAACGATTCCATGATGTTCATCCGGTTCCACGTCCTTCCTCGGCCGACGGCGGTCACCACCGGCCGGAATGTCGCGAATGGACAACGCTGGGTACCCGGAACCCCAGGTTCACATGACCGGCCGGGAAGCGCCGAGCCGAACCAGGACAACCCACCGTTCGAGTGATAGTCCGCGTGCCGTGCGGAGACGTCAGTCCACAGCGGAGCACACGCGGGCGAGCGCCGCGATGTCGGCAGGCCCCACGCGGCAGCAGCCACCGACGAGCGCCGCCCCCGCGCCGAGCCAGCCCGCGACGTCACCGGGCGCGAACCGCGACTCGCCCGTCCACTCTCTCCGGACGGCGTCCCAGCCCTCACCGCTGTTCGGGTAGACCACCACGGGTTTCCCGGTGACCTCGCGTGCGATCCGCACCGCGGCTGCGACGTCCCCCGGCGCGCAGCAGTTCACCCCGACCGCGAGGATCCGGCCCCGGCCGGCCGCGACGGAGAACGCCTCCCGCAGCGGCTGCCCCGCGCGCGTGCGCGCACCGTCCACGGTGTACGAAAGCCAGGCCGGGACGTCGACCACGTCCAGTGCCTCGAGCAGAGCCTCGGCCTCCTCGGCGTCCGGCACGGTCTCCAGCGCCAGCACGTCCGGGCCGGCCTCCGCGAGCACCTCCAGCCGCGGCCGGTGGAACGCGACGAGCTCCCGCCGGGTGAGCCCGTAGCGGCCGCGGTACTCGGATCCGTCCGCCAGGAACGCCCCGTAGGGACCGACCGACGCCGCGATCCACCGCGCGCGGCCGTCCCCGGACACCTCGTCCCGCGCCCGGCGGGCCAGATCCACGCTGCGGCGCAACAGGACCTCGGCGTCGCGCGCGCCGAGGCCGCGCGTGGCGAAGCCGGGGACGCTCGCCTGGTAGCTCGCGGTGATCGCGACCTCGGCCCCCGCGCGGAAGAACGCCGCGTGCGCCGCCGCGATCTCGTCCGGTGCGTCGGTGAGCAGACGGGCCGACCACAGCGCGTCGGACAGGTCGTGCCCGCGCGCCTCCAGCTCCGTCGCGAGCCCGCCGTCGAGCACGATCGGCCGCCCGCCGAGATCCTCCGGCCGCACGCGGACCAGGGTAACCAGCCGTCCGGCAGCGGGCAGGCACCGCGGTCCGGACCGGTTGCGGGCCGCCGCCCTGGTGGGACGCGACCGCACCCGATGTGGCTTTCGGTGCGTCGGACGCACCGAAAGCCACATCGGGTGCACGCCCGGGCCATAGCACATCCCCGGTCCACTCGGACGTGCCGGGCGGTCGGTGCTCGGACGCGAGCGCAGACGCCATAGGGTGAGCGCGCCCCCACCGGAGGTGATGCGTGCACGACGTCGACTACTACGAGCTGCTGGGTGTGCGGCCGGACGCCACGCCCGCGCAGATCAAGTCGGCCTACCGGACGCTGGCCAGGACGATGCACCCGGACACCGGCGGCACCGCGGGCACCTTCCGGTTGCTGCGGGAAGCCTACGAGACGCTGGGCGACCCGGTGCGCCGCGCGGAGTACGACCGGGGCGGAGCGGGCGAGCCGGACCCCGCGGAGGACGAGCAGGCGAGCCGCGCCGCGGGCAGCACGGTCACCAGGGCCCGGCCCCGCTCGGCCCCGCGGGCGCACCGGGCCCGGCGGTTCGGCGACGATCCCGACTACGTCCCCCAGCCGGTGCGGCTCGACGTCGGCGCGATCCCGTGGTGGCACACGGTCGACTCGGCCGAACGGGTGCACTACGCCCACCCGGGCTCACCGGGGCACGCCCCCGGGCTCGCCGCGGTGGCCGCCCTGCTCGTGCTCGCCGGCCCGCTCCTGCTGCCGGTCGACTTCACGGTGCCGCTGCTGGTGGTGTGGCTGCTGCTGACCGCGCTCACCGTCGCGGGCGGGTACCACCTGGTGCGCAGGCACCTGCGGTCACTGCGGTCGGCGCGGGCGTTCCGCGGCGAGTTCGGCGGCCGGACCGTGTTCGGCCGTCCCGGCTCCGACGCCGACCAGGTCGGCGAGCGGCTCACCGCCGACCTGCTGTCCCGCTACCTCACCCGGCTGCCCGGCGCGCGGGTCTTCCACGGCCTCGCGTGGCCGGACTCGGTGTTCGCCGACATCGACCACGCGGTGCTGTGCGGCAGGCGGCTCGTGCTGATCGAGTCGAAGCTGTGGCTGCCCGGCCACTACACGCTCGACGCCGACGGCGGGCTGCTGCGGGACGGACGGCGGTTCCGCGGTGGCGGCACCCGGCTGGCGGACGGCGTCGAGGCGTACCGCCGGCTGCTGCCCGAGGTGGAGGTGCGCGGGGCGCTTGTGCTGTACCCGAGCCGCGCGGGCCGGATCAGCACCGGTCCCGCCGGGGACGCCGAGGTGCCGCCGCTGACGCCGGAGGCGTTCGTGCACGAGATCGGGGACTGGCTGGCCGCCGACCCGTCCACGGTCGACCGGGCCGTGTTCCGCACGGTGCTGGACCGCGTCGTCACCTAAACCGTGTCCGCCGTCCGTGCCCGCGTGCCCGCGCCGCACGACGCGATCTCGCGTGCGCGGATCGCGGACACGCGGGCGCGGCTCCGTTCGTTCACCGGGATCTCGCCACGGGTTGCCTAACCTCGCGGAACGGAGGAGCACGGAGGGAGGGCGCATGCCGGGCGGTGAGCGGATGGGCGAGACGAACCGGGTGAACGCGTTCGCGGTGGCGGGACTGGCGGGGCTGGCCTGCGGCGCGGTGCTGATGGCGCTGCTGCACGTGCTGCCCTACGCCCACGGGGTCGACCCGGTGCGGCGCACGATCAGCGAGTACGCGCTCGGGCCGGGCAAGTGGCTGTTCGACGTCGCGGTGCTGCTGGTGGCCCTCGGTTCCGCCGCGGTGTTCGGCGGGCTCGTCCGGCACGGCGTGGTGCGGGCGCGCTCGGCCGTCACCGGGTTCGGTGCGCTGTGGACGGCGGGGCTGCTCACGATCGTGGCGTTCGAGAAGACGGACTGGTCGGTGGGCCCGAGCCTGGGCGGCACCATCCACCGGTACGCCAGTGTGGTGGCGTTCGTCTGCCTGCCGCTGGCGGTGCTGCTCGCCGCCCGCGCCGTCCACCCGCACTCCCCCGTCCGGCGGCGGCTGACCCGGGCGCTCGCCGTGACGTCGCTGCTGTGGTTCGGGGTCATCCTCGGCGCGGTGGCGGTCATGCTCGCCGGTGGGCCGCCGTGGTGGCGGGCGATCCCGCTGGGGCTGGTCGAGCGCGCGCTGGCGCTGAACGAGGTCCTGGCGATCACCGCGCTCGCCCTGGGCACGCTCCGGGGCCGGACCGGCATGATGGACGTCACAGCGCGTCGCGGTAGGCTGCGAGTACCTTGCTAAGCGCACGCTTACTCGATGAGGAGGTACCAGTGACAGAGTCCCCTGACCGTGTCGCGATCGTCACCGGGGCGGGCCGTGGTATCGGCGCCGCCGTCGCGCGGCAGCTGGCCGCCGACGGGTTCGCCGTCGGGCTGCTCGACCTGGACCAGTCCGGCTGCGAGGCCGGGGCCGAGGCGATCACCGGCGACGGCGGGCGCGCGGTCGGCGTCGGCGTGGACGTCAGCGACACCGACTCGGTCGAGGCGGCGGTGCGGACGGTCGCCGAGCGGCTCGGCGCTCCCACCGTGCTGATCAACAACGCGGGCATCACGCGGGACAACCTCCTGTTCAAGATGAGCGACGAGGACTGGGACTCGGTGATCGGAGTCCACCTGCGGGGCTCGTTCCTGATGAGCCGCGCCGTGCAGCGGCACATGACCGAACAGGGCTGGGGCCGCATCGTCAACCTGTCGAGCACGTCCGCGCTCGGCAACCGCGGCCAGGCGAACTACTCCACGGCGAAGGCAGGCCTGCAGGGCCTCACCAAGACGCTCGCGATCGAGCTGGGCAAGTTCGGCGTCACCGTCAACGCGATCGCTCCCGGCTTCATCGTCACCGACATGACCGCCGCCACCGCGGAGCGGCTCGGGGTGCCGTTCGACGAGTTCCAGAAGGCCGCCGCGCAGGAGATCCCGGTGCGCCGGGTGGGCAAGCCCGAGGACATCGCGAACGTCGTGTCGTTCCTCGTCAGCGACCGGGCGTCGTTCGTCTCCGGCCAGGTCGTCTACGTCGCGGGAGGGCCGAAGGCATGAGCGAGCCGCGCGTGTTCGCGAACCTCGACGAGTTCGTCGGCGCCGTCGGAGAGCCGCTCGGCCGCAGTGCGTGGCACACGGTCACGCAGGAACAGGTGAACCTGTTCGCCGACGCCACCGGCGACCACCAGTGGATCCACGTCGACCCGGAGCGTGCCGCGGCGGGCCCGTTCGGCGCGCCGATCGCCCACGGGTACCTGACGCTGTCGCTGATCCCGATGTTCGGCCAGGAGATCTACCGCGTCGAGAACCTGCGCATGGGCATCAACTACGGCCTGAACAAGGTGCGTTTCCCGCAGCCGGTGAAGGTCGGCTCGCGGATCCGCGCGAACGCCGAGCTGGTCGAGGTCACCGACGCGGCGCAGGGCAAGCAGGCGATCGTGCGGTGGACGATCGAGATCGAGGGAGAGGCCAAGCCGGCCTGCGTCGCGGAGACGGTGGGCGTGCTGGTCCCGTGACCGCGGGCCGGGAGCGGCCCGGCACTCGGGTGACATACCGACTGGTCGGTATCGTCGTGTCGCCGATGACGAGGAGGTCGGATGAGCGACCAGGATCCACCCGGTCTCGAGCTGGCGCGGCTGCGCGCGCACCTCGACCGGGAGCTGCCCGGGCTGGTGTCCGGGCCACTGAGCGCCGAGGTGGTGGAAGGCGGGCGCTCCAACCTGACGTACGTGGTGGACGACGGGACGAACCGGTGGGTCGTCCGGCGGCCTCCGCTCGGCCACGTCCTGCCCACCGCGCACGACATGAAGCGTGAGCACCGGGTGATCAGCGCGCTCGGTGAGACCGCGGTTCCGGTGCCGCGCACGCTGCTGCTCTGCGAGGACGACTCCGTGCTGGGCGCTCCGTTCTACGTGATGGAGTTCGTGCCGGGCGTCCCGTACCGCAGCCGCGACCAGCTCGCCGAGCTCGGCCCCGAGCGCACGCGGGCGATCGCGGACGCGCTCGTCGACACGCTGGTCGACCTGCACGCGGTGGATCCGGGCGCCGTGGGGCTCGCCGACTTCGGCAGGCCCGAGGGCTTCCTGGAACGGCAGCTGCGCCGCTGGAAGAAGCAGCTCGACGCCTCGCGCAGCCGCGAGCTGCCGGGCATCGACGAGCTGCACGACCGGCTCGCGGCCCGGATCCCGGAACCCCAGGCCGCGTCGATCGTGCACGGCGACTACCGCCTCGACAACGTCCTCGTCGGCGACGGCGACCGCATCAACGCCGTGCTGGACTGGGAGATGTCGACGCTCGGCGACCCGCTCACCGACCTGGCGCTGCTGGTGGCGTACGCGGAACGCGACACGCTGAACCTCAGCTTCGTGAGCGACGTCAGCTCCGCGCCCGGCTATCCCGGCACCGACGACGTGATCGCCCGGTACGCCGAGCGCTCCGGCCGGGACGTCTCCGCACTGAACTGGTATCTCGGCATGGCGTTCTTCAAGCTGGCCGTGATCCTCGAGGGCATCTACTACCGATTCAGCCAGGGCCAGACGGTCGGTTCCGGGTTCGAGGAGATCGGCTCCGGCGTCGCTCCGCTCGTGGCGCACGGCAACGCCACCCTGAAGGAGGACTGATGGATTTCGCGTTCGACCCGCGCACCGAGGAGCTGCGGGAACGCCTGCTGGAGTTCATGGACTCGCACGTCTACCCCGCCGAGCCGGTGTTCGCCGAGCAGCTGGCGGCCAGGGAGGACGAGTGGTCGACGGTGCCCGTCGTGGAGGAGCTGAAGGCCGAGGCCCGCAGGCGCGGCCTGTGGAACTTCTTCCTGCCGGGTGAGCACGGCGGCGGGCTGACCAACCTGCAGTACGCCCCGCTGGCCGAGATCACCGGGCGCAGCCCGCAACTGGCTCCGGTCGCGCTCAACTGCGCCGCGCCCGACACCGGCAACATGGAGGTGCTGTCGATGTTCGGCAGCGAGCGGCAGCGCAAGGAGTGGCTGGAGCCGCTGCTCGACGGCGAGATCCGGTCGGCGTTCGCGATGACCGAGCCGGACGTGGCCTCGTCCGACGCGCGCAACATCGCCACCCGCATCACCCGGGACGGGGACTCCTACGTCATCAACGGCCGCAAGTGGTTCATCTCCGGCGCGATGAACCCGAACTGCCGGATCTTCATCGTCATGGGCAAGACCGACCCCGGCGCCGAGCCGCACCGGCAGCAGAGCATGGTGCTGGTCCCCCGCGACACCCCCGGCCTGCGGGTGGAGCGCGGCATGCGGGTGTTCGGCTACACCGACGGCGACCACGGCGGGCACGCCGAGGTGGTGTTCGACGACGTGCGGGTGCCCGCGGAGAACCTGATCGGCGAGGAGGGCGGCGGCTTCGCGATCGCCCAGGCGCGGCTGGGCCCCGGCCGGATCCACCACTGCATGCGGCTGATCGGCATGGCCGAGCGGGCGATCGAGCTGATGTGCCGCAGGGCGACGTCCCGGGTCGCGTTCGGCAAGGCGCTCGCGCAGCAGGGCGTGGTGCAGGAGTGGATCGCGGAGTCCCGGGTGCGCGTCGAGCAGCTGCGGCTGCTCGTGCTCAAGACGGCGTGGCTGATGGACACGGTGGGCAACCAGGGCGCGCACACCGAGATCCAGGCGATCAAGATCGCGACTCCCGCGTCGGTCGAGTGGATCCTCGACAAGGCCATCCAGACCCACGGCGCGGGCGGCGTGAGCCAGGACTTCCCCCTCGCCGGCCTGTGGGCCGCGGCGCGCATGCTGCGGCTGGCGGACGGGCCGGACGAGGTGCACAAGCGGTCGCTCGCGCGCCGTGAGCTCAAGCAGTACCTCCCGGAGGGTGAGCACCGATGAGTGAGTCCATAGTGGATGCCGACGAGCTGCGGCACCGGGTCGCCGCGTTCCTCGCCGAGCACGATCCGGCCACCACCGACCGGCTGGAGTTCCTGCGCGCCCGCTTCGACGCGGGCCTGGCCTGGGTGCACTACCCCGCCGGGCTCGGCGGGCTCGGCGCGCCGCGCGCGCTGCAGCAGGTGGTGGACGCCGAGTTCGCGGCGGCGGGCGCGCCGGACAACAACCCGCGCCGGATCGGCATCGGGCTCGGCATGGCCGCGCCGACGATCCTGCGGTTCGGCACCGAAGAGCAGAAGCGGCGTTTCCTCCGTCCGTTGTGGACCGGCGAGGAGGTGTGGTGCCAGCTGTTCAGCGAGCCCGGCGCGGGCTCCGACCTGGCCGCGCTGGGCACCCGCGCCGTCCGCGACGGTGCGGACTGGGTGGTGACCGGGCAGAAGGTGTGGACGTCCACCGCGCACACCGCGCGCTGGGCGATCCTCGTCACGCGGACCGACCCGGACGTGCCCAAGCACCAGGGCATGACGTACTTCGTCTGCGACATGACCGATCCCGGGGTCGAGGTCCGCCCGCTGCGGCAGATCACCGGCGAGGCGGAGTTCAACGAGGTCTTCCTCAACGGCGCGCGCATTCCCGACGCGCACCGGCTGGGCGCCGTCGGCGAGGGCTGGAAGGTCGCGCAGACCACGTTGATGAACGAGCGGGTCGCGATCGGCGGCCACGCGCTGCCCCGCGAGGGCGGGATGGTCGGCGTCGTGGCCGGCACCTGGCGGGAGCGGCCCGAGTTGCGCACGCCCGACCTGCACGACCGGCTGCTGCGGCTGTGGGTCGAGGTGGAGGCGTTCCGGCTCGCCGGGGTCCGGCTGCGCCAGCAGCTCGCCGTGGGCGAGCCGGGACCGGAGGGCTCGGGCATGAAGCTGGCGTTCGCCCGGCTCAACCAGGCGCTGTCCGGACTGGAGGTCGAGCTGCTCGCCGACGAGGGCCTGACCTACGACGACTGGACGATGCGCAGGCCCGAGCAGGTCGACTTCACTGGCCGTGAGGCCGGTTACCGCTACCTGCGGGCGAAGGGCAACTCGATCGAGGGCGGCACGTCGGAGATCCTCCGCAACATCGTCGCCGAGCGCGTGCTCGGCCTGCCCGCCGAGCCGCGCGTGGACAAGGACGTCGCCTGGAAGGACCTGCCGCGATGAGTGACCCTGACCTGCTCTACTCCGACGTCGAGGACGACCTCAGGGCGAGCGTGCGGGACCTGCTCGCCGACCGCTGCGAGGCCTCGGCGCTGCTGGCGCGCGTCGAGAGCGCCGAGCCCTACGACCGGAAGCTGTGGACCACGCTGGCCGCCGAGCTGGGCACCGCCGGGCTGCACGTCCCGGAGGAACGCGGCGGGCAGGGCGCCTCCACCCGCGAGACGGCGCTCGTGCTGGAGGAACTCGGCCGCAGTGTGGCCCCGGTGCCGTTCCTGGGCAGCGCGGTGCTCGCGACGACGGCGCTGCTGGGCGCCGACCCCGCCGGGGAGGAGGCCGCCGGGCTGCTGCGGCGGCTGGCCGCGGGCGAGGCCACCGGGGCGCTCGCCGTGCCGCTGGCGACCGGTCCGGGAGCGCCGTTCCCGCAGCTGGTCGGCGCCGACCCGGAGGGGACGCTGACCGGCCGGGTCGGCACGGTGGCCGACGCGTCGGCCGCCGACGTGCTCGTGGTGCCCGCGACCGGCCCGGACGGGCCCGCGCTGTACGCGGTGGACGTGGCCGCCGAGGGCGTCGCCGTGACCGAGCGCGTGTCGCTCGACCTGACGCGCCGGGTCGCCGACGTGGCGCTGTCGGGAGCGCGCGGGCGGCTGCTCGCCGGGCCGGAGCGCGCCGCTGCCGCACTGGACCGGGCGCTGCTCACCGGCGCCGGCCTGCTCGCCTCGGAACAGCTGGGCGTCGCGCAGTGGTGCCTGGACCAGACGGTGGGCTACGTGCAGGAGCGCTACCAGTTCGGCAGGCCGGTGGGGTCGTTCCAGGCGCTGAAACACCGGCTCGCCGACGTCTGGCTGGAGCTGGTGGCCGCCAGGGCGGCGGCCCGGTACGCGGCGGACGCGCTGGCCTCGGATCGCCCGGACACCGGCGTGGCGGTGGCGGTCGCGCAGTCCTACTGCGCGTCGGTGGCGGTGCACGCCGCGGAGGAGTGCGTGCAGTTGCACGGCGGCATCGGGATGACGTGGGAGCATCCGGCGCACCTGTACCTCAAGCGCGCCAAGGCGGACGAGATCGCGCTCGGCACGCCCGGCAGGCACCGCACGACGCTGGCGGACCTCGTCGACCTGCCCGCCTGACCGCCCGCGCGCCACAGCCTCGTGAGCGGGAAACGTGGTTCTAACCACGTTTCCCGCTCACGAGCGGTCAGTCGCGGGTTTCGGTCACCAACCAGGACAGGTACTCGCCGTGCCCGCCCGTGATCGGCGTGACGATCACCTCGGGCACGTCGTAGGTGTGGTGCTCGGTGAGGTGCGCGACGAGGGGGTCCGCGCGGTCCGCGGCGGTCTTGACCTCCACCCGCCACTCGCGGGCGTTCTCGACGATGCCTTCCCAGCGGAACACACTCGTGATCGGACCGACGATCTGCGCGCACGCGCCGAGGTTCGCCTCGACGGCTCCGGCCGCGAGCGTGCGCGCGGCCTCCTCCGAGTCGGTGGTGGTGGCGACGATGACGTGATCAACCGGCATGGCTCCACCCTACAAACGCCGCGTCAGTCCGGCCGGAGTGCGCCGAGCAGCAGGTCCGCGAAGTGGTCGCCGACCTCCTTCGCGGAGAGCTCGCCCTCGTGCCGGTACCAGAAGCCGAGGTGGTGCACGGCGCCGAAGAAGAAGTCCACGATCACCTCGGCGGGCTTGTCCGCGCGGAACTCCCCCGCCCGCTGCCCCTCCTCGATCAGGCCGCGGAACCGCTCGTGGTACTCGCGCCGCTCGGCCCGGACCGCCCGCTGCATGTCCGGGCTGAGGTGGTGCATCGACTGCAGGAAGATCTTCGTGTCGTCGAGGCTGGCGATGCTGCTCACGACCACGTCCGACGCCGCGGAGAACAGCCGCTCGCGGATCGGCGCCGCGGTGGCCGCGAACTTCTCCAGCCGCTCGGTCTGGTCCCGCAGGACCCGCGCGTACACCTCGTACAGCAGGTCGTCCTTCGACCCGAAGTAGTGGTACATCGCGCCCTTGGTGACACCGGCGGCCGCCACGATCTCCTGCACGGAGGTGCGGTCGAAGCCCTGCTCGGCGAACAGCCGGGTCGCGACCGACAGCAGCCTGCGTGGCACCGAGCCCTGCTCGTCGGCGTCCCCGGCTCCCGTCATGCCGGGCAGCATACCGACCGGTCGGTGTCGTGCCCCGGACGCGCGGACCCGTTCCTCACCCACGGGCTCCGGCCTCGAGGAACCGGCGCGGGTTGTGCACCAGCATGGTCTCGATCTCCTGCTCGCTGACGCCGCGGCCGCGCAGGGCGGGCAGCACGTCCCGGGTGATGTGCAGGTAGTGCCAGTTCGGCATCAGCCGGGGCAGCTCCGCCTGCGGGAACCAGTCGATGTAGCAGGACGCGTCGTGGGAGAGCACCAGGTGCCCGGCGTAGCCCCGGGCGCACAGCTCGGCGACGGTGTCGACGCGCTGCTCGAACGGCAGGATCGTGTCCACACCGAACCGGTCCATGCCGAGCAGCGAGCCCCGGTCGGCCAGCTCGATGAGGTAGCCGAGGTCCGTGCTGTCCCCGCAGTGCCCGATGAGGACCCGCGACAGGTCGACGCCCTCCTCCTCGAACACGTTCTGCTGGGCGAGCCCCTGCCTGCTCGCCGCGTGCGTGTGCGTCATGATCGGCGTGCCGGTGGCCCGGTGCGCGGCGGCGACGGCACGCAGCACGCGGCCCACGCCCTTGGTGACGCCCGGGGTGTCCGTGGCGCACTTGAGCACGCCGGCCTTCACGCCCGTGCCCGCGATGCCCTCGGTGATGTCGCCGACGAACATCCCGACCAGCGGATCCTCCCCGCCGAGCAGCGTGCCCGGGCCGCGGAAGTGCAGGTAGTGCGGCACGTCCCGGTAGGTGTAGAGACCGGTCGCCACGACGATGTTGAGATCCACCTCCGCGGCGACGCGCTGGATCCGCGGCAGGTAGCGGCCGAGCCCGATCACGGTGGGGTCGACGATCGTGCCGATACCCTCCGCGGCCAGCTCGCGCAGCCGCGCGATCGCGCGCGGCACCTGCTCCTCCTCGCGGAAACCCTCGTCCTCCGGGTAGTTGGCCAGGAATTCGGGGCTGAGCACGAAGATGTGCTCGTGCACCAGCACCCGGCCCAGCGCGGCCGGGTCGACCGCGCCCCGTACCGTCTCGACCGTCGCCACGGGCACCCTCCTTCCGGCTCGGGCGCGCCCGGCACCTACTGGTTGAGCACGCTCTCGATCTTGCGCTGCAGCTTGTTCATGCCGCCGAGCCAGCGCTCGTTCTGGGTCGCCCTCGCCGCGTAGTACTCGGCGACCTCGGGGTGCGGCAGCACGAGGAAGCGCCCGTCCCCGAACGCCTCCAGCACCGTGTCGGCGACCTGTTCCGGTTCGATGGCCGACCGGCCCATGAGCAGCTCGCCGCCGGGTCCGCTGTCGGCGAGCATCCGGGTGCGCACGCCCTGCGGGCACACGGCCTGCACGGTGATGCCGCGGTGCCGGTAGCTCGCGGCCAGCCACTCCGCGAACGCCAGCGCCCCGTGCTTGGTGACCGAGTACGGCGCGGAACCGAGGCTGGTGAGCAGCCCCGCCGCCGACACCGTGGCGAGGAAGTGACCGCGTCCCCGGTCGAGCCAGTCGGGCAGCAGCTCCCGCGCGGCCCGCACGTGCGCCATCACGTTGACGTCCCAGGCCTGGGCCCAGGCGTCCTCGGGAACCTCCGGTCCGCCCAGCGGGGCGACGCCGGCGTTGGCGCAGAACAGGTCGATCGCGCCGAGGGTCTCCTTCGCGGTGGCGACGAGCCCGCGCACGCCCTCCTCCCCCGCGGCGTCCCCGGCGACGGCCACGCCGCCGATCTCCTCGGCCACCGCGCCCGCCGCCTCGCCGTCGAGGTCGGCGACCACGACGCGGGCGCCCTCGGCCGCGAACCGCCGGGCCATGGCGGCCCCGATCCCCGCACCTCCGCCGGTGATGACCACCCCGGCCCCGGACAGCCGCACGCTCACAGGCCACCGCCCAGCGTGACACCGCCGTCGACAACGAGCGTCTGCCCGGTGATCCAGCCGGCCTGGTCGGACAGCAGGAACGCGGCCGCGCCCGCGATGTCCTCCGGCACGCCGAGCCGTTTCATCGGGTACGCGGCGGCGACCTCGTCCTCCCGGTTCTCGTAGAGGGCGGTCGCGAACTTGGTCTTCACCACCGCCGGGGCGATGGCGTTGACCCGGATCCGGGGCGCCAGCTCCTCGGCGACCTCCTGCGTCAGCCGGATGAGGGCGGCCTTGCTCACGCCGTACATGCCGATGCCGGGTGACGTGCGCACGCCCGCGATCGACGAGACGTTGACGATCGCGCCGCCGTGCTCGCCCATCCACGCGTCGCGGGCGGCCCGGATCCAGGCGAGCGGCGCGAGGACGTTGACCGCGAAGATCTTGGCCGCGGCGTCGGTCTCGACGTCCAGGACGGAGCCGTACACCGGGTTGATCCCGGTGTTGTTGACCAGCAGGTCGAGGCTGCCGAACGTCTCGAGGGTCCGCGCGACCGCCTCCTGCTGGTGGTCGGCGTCGTCGGCCTTGCCGGGCACGCCGAGAGCCACGGAGGGGCCGCCGAGCTCCTCGACCGCGGCCGCGAGCGGCTCCGGCTTGCGCGCCGTGATGCAGACCTTGGCTCCGCGCTCCACCAGCTCCTTGGCGATGCCGAGGCCGATGCCCCGGCTGGCGCCGGTGACGATGGCGACGCGGTCCTTGAACGAGTTCACTGGTAGCGTTCTCCTCTACTCGCAGGCGCTGCGCCCGGGGACACTAAGCGCTCGCTTACAATCCTTGCCATGTCGTTGTCGCTGTCGGCCGAGTTGTGGCCGGATGTCCAGCCGGAGACCGCGCGCAGGCTGATGCTGGCCGGGGTCGAGTCCTTCGCCAGCCGCGGGTACCACGCCACCACCACACGCGACATCGCGGGCAGCGCCGGGATGAGCCCGGCCGCGCTGTACGTGCACTTCCCCTCCAAGGCCGCCCTGCTGTTCGCCATCAGCCGCAGTGGCCACGAGCAGGCACTGGGTGTCGTGGAGAAGGCGGCGGCGGCCCACGCGGACTCTCCGCCTGCCGCGATGCGGGCGATCGTCGAGCAGTTCGTGGCCTGGCACGCACGCAGGCACACGGTGGCCCGCGTCGTGCAGTACGAGCTCGGCGCGCTGCCGGAGCAAGAGTACGCCGTGGTCGCGGGCCTGCGCAGGCGGATCGAGCAGATCGTGCGCGATCTTGTGGCGGCCGGGGTTTCGGCGGGCGAGTTCCGCACGACCGACCCGCGCACCGCCGCCCGCGCGGTGCTGTCGCTCGGCATCGACGTCGCCCGCTGGTACTCCGATCGCGCGCCGCTGACCCCGGAGGAGCTCGGCAAGCAGTACGGCGAGCTGGCACTCCGGATGCTCGGCGCGGCGTCCGACTGACCCCGGCTCACGCTCACCTCCAGACCGACCTCGGCGCAGCGACATACTAAGCGGTCGCTCAGCTCGTCCGCTACCCGTGTCCGTTCCCCGGCAGGCCCGCTTGCCCGTACCGGCCAACCGGACCAGGGTGAGGCGCATGGACGAGATCGACCCCGCCGCGCTGCTGGCCGTCGCGCTGGACGAGGCCCGGCGCGGAGCGGCCGAAGGCGGCGTGCCCGTCGGTGCGGCGCTGTTCGGCCGGGACGGCGAGCTGCTGGGACGGGGCCGCAACCGCCGCGTCCAGGACGGCGACCCCTCGACGCACGCCGAGACCTCCGCCTTCCGCGCCGCGGGCCGCAGGCCGCACTACCGCGACACGATCATGGTGACGACGCTGTCCCCGTGCTGGTACTGCAGCGGGCTCGTGCGGCAGTTCGGCATCCCGCACGTGGTCATCGGCGAGGCGCGGACGTTCTCCGGCGGGCACGACTGGCTGGCCGGGCACGGCGTGCGCATCACCCTGCTGGACGACCCCACGTGCGCGGAGCTGATGGCCGGGTTCGTCCGGCGGCGGCCCGACCTGTGGTTCGAGGACATCGGCGAGGACCCGCCCGCCCGCGGCTGACCAGCGCACCGACGACTTCCGGACCCGGCGGCGGTAGACACCGGTGGAACGCCGACTCTTCCGTGAAGGAGTGCCCCATGCAGGTCATCGTCGCCGGCGCGGTCCACGTGGCTCCGGAGAACCGGGACCGGTTCGTCGCCGGGCACCGCCAGCTCGTCGAGCGGGCGCGGGCGTATCCCGGCTGCCTGGACCTGTCCATCTCCGCCGATCCGCTCGAGGCGAGCCGGGTGAACATCTTCGAGCACTGGGAGTCGCAGGAGGTGCTGGACGCCTGGCGGGCGAGCGCGCCGTCACCGTCGGTCCGGATCGACCTCGAGGACGGCCACATGGCCAAGCACGAGATCGCCCGCTCCGGGCCGCCGTTCGACTGATCCGGCACCGGCCGGGAGGTCCGGAACGGGGCACTCGCGTGCCGGGGCGGGGGACTCGCGTCAGGCGGACTCGCGGACGGTGCGGGTGGCCACGGCGGGCTCGAGGATCCTCGCCCACTGGCGGGTGATCTGCCTGCGCCGCCGGGTGTCGTCGGTGAGCAGGTTGGCGAGCCCGAGGCCGCGGGCGAGGTCGAGGGTGGCCTGCACGGTCTCCCGCACCCCGGGCCGGGCCTCGTCGGCGCCGAGCAGCTCGACGGCGACCCGGTGCGCCTCCCGGCCGACCCGCGCCTCCAGCGGGACGAGCACCGCCCGCAGGTTCTCGTCGGTCGACGCGGCGACCCAGAGGTGCAGCGCGGCGCGGAACATCGGGCCCGTGTAGAGGTCGAGCAGCATCTCGGCGACCGGCTCGGCCCGCGACGGCCCGTCGGGCAGCGCCGCCGCGCGGGCCCGCAGCTCGCTGATCTGCTCCTCGCCGAGGTACTCGACGGCGGCGGCGACCAGGTCCTCCCGCGTGGGGAAGTGGTGCTGGGCGGCCCCGCGCGAGACGCCGGCGCGCTCGGCGATCACCGCGACCGTGGTGCCGTTCCAGCCGCGTTCGGCCAGGCACTCGACGGCGGCGTCGACCAGCCGCCGCCGAGTGGTCCTGCTGCGCTCCTGTTGGGGCTGGCGCATGGTCAGGCCGGTTCGACCCAGAAGTCGAGCTGCAGGTCTTCCTCCCGCTCCCCGATCCGGTAGCGGGAGAAGTCGGTGACGCCCTCCGCCGCCAGCACCTCGTCGTCGATCAGGAACCGGCCGGTCAGTTCCCGGCTCGGCTTGGTGAGGATCGCGTGCGCCGCGTCGGCCATGATCTCCGGGGTGCGCGAGTGGCTCGCCAGCTCCGCGCCGACCACGTTGCGGATCGCGGCGGTGTCGATGGTCGTGCGGGGCCACAGCGAGTTGGCCGCGACGCCGTCGCCGCGCAGCTCCGCCGCAAGGCCGATGGTCACCAGGCTCATCGAGTACTTCGCGATGCTGTAAGCCAGGTGACCGGCCTCGAACCACTTCTCCTCCAGCCGGATCGGCGGCGAGAGCGTGAGCACGTGCGGGTTCTCCGCCCGGCGCAGGTGCGGGATCGCGGTGCGGGACAGCAGGAACGAGCCCCGCGCGTTGATGTCCTGCATCAGGTCGTACCGCTTCATCGGGATCGACTCCGACGGCGTGAGGTCGATGGCGCTGGCGTTGTTGACGACGATGTCGATCCCGCCGAACTGCTCGACCGTGCGCGCGACGGCCGCCTCGACGGCCTCGTCGTCGCGGATGTCGCCGACGATCGGCAGCGCCTTGCCACCGGCCTCCTCGATGGCCTTCGCCGCCGTGTGGATGGTGCCGGGCAGCTTGGGGTGCGGCTCGGCGGTCTTCGCGATCAGCGCGACGTTCGCGCCGTCGCGGGCGGCCCGCACGGCGATCGCCTCGCCGATGCCCCGGCTGCCGCCCGACATGATCAGGGTCTTTCCCGCCAGCGTGCTCACAACAGGCTCCTCGTGTTACCGATCAGTAGGACTTGGGCAGGCCCAGGCTATGCTGCGCGACGAAGTTCAGCACCATCTCCCTGCTCACCGGGGCGATCCGGCCCACCCGGACCGCGCCGATCAGCGTGCCGAGCCCGTACTCGGACGCCAGGCCGTTCCCGCCGTGCACCTGCACCGCCTGGTCGACGGCCTTGATCGCCACCTCGGCCCCCGCGTACTTCGCCATGTTGGCGGCCTCTCCGGCGCCGAAGTCGTCCCCCGCGTCGTACAGCGCCGCGGCCTTCTGCGTCATCAGCTTCGCCAGTTCCAGCTCGATCTTCACCTGCGCCAGCGGGTGAGCGAGCCCCTGGTGGGAGCCGATCGGGGCGCCGAACACGCTGCGTTCCTTCGCGTAGCCCACCCCCTTGCCGAGCGCGTACCTGGCGATGCCGAGCGAGAACGACGCGCCCATGATCCGCTCCGGGTTGAGCCCCGCGAACAGCTGCGCGATCGCCGCGTCCTCGGAGCCGACCAGCGCGTCCGCGGGCAGCCGGACGTCGTCGAAGAACAGCCCGAACTGCTTGTCCGCGGACACCAGGTCCATCGCGATCTCCCGGTACTCGAAGCCGGGCGTGTCCGTGGGCACGATGAACAGCGCGGGCTTGAGGTTGCCGGTGCGCGCGTCCTCCATCCGCCCCACGACGAGCACGGCGTCGGCCTCGTCGACGCCGGAGATGTACACCTTCCGGCCGTTCAGCACCCAGCCGCCGTTGTCCCGCCGCGCCGTGGTGGTGATCCGGTGGGAGTTGGAGCCCGCGTCGGGCTCGGTGATGGCGAACGACATGCGCACCTGGCCGGAGGCGAAGCCAGGCAGCCAGTGCTTCTTCTGCTCGTCGGTGCCGAACCGCGCGAGCACCGTCGCGCAGATGGCGGGCGAGACGACCATCAGCAGCATCGGGGTGCCCGCGGCGCAGAACTCCTCGCACACCGCGGCGAGGTCGCCGATGCCCGCGCCCCCGCCGCCGTACTCCTCCGGCACCGAGACGCCGAGGTAGCCCAGGCGGCCCGCCTCGTCCCACAGCTCGCTGGTGTGCCCGCCGCCGCGGGCCTTCTCCAGGTAGTACTCGTGCCCGTAGCTCCGGCCCAGCTCGGCGACCGCCTCGCGCAGCGCCTGCCGCTCCGCGGACTCGACGAAGTTCATTCCCGCTCCTCACTGCCGCTGACCACCGCGAGCACCGCACCCTGCTCCACCTGCTGGCCCGCCGTCACCGGAAGGTCGGTGACGACGCCGTCCGCTGGCGCCGCGATCCGGTGCTCCATCTTCATCGCCTCGAGCCACAACAGCGGCTCCCCCGCACGCACCCGGTCCCCGGCCGAGACCGCGACCCGCACGACCGTGCCCGGCATCGGCGCGAGCAGCGAGCCCGCCGCGACCGCCGCGTCCGGATCGGTGAACCGGGGCAGCGGGGTCAGGCTCACCGGGCCGAGCGGCGAGTCGACCGCGACCAGGCCGGGGTACCTGCCGACGTCGAACGTCCTGCGGACGCCCGCGACCTCGAGGACGACCCGGTCCGGATGCGCCGCCACCAGCGCGACCTCGGGGTGCCCCTCGGCCCGCAGCCCCGAGCGGGTGTGCCGGTAGCGCACCTCGTACTCGGCGCCGCCTGCCGCGTAGGCCTTGCGCTGCGGCGCCGAGGGCACGTTGCGCCACCCGGCGGGCAGCCCGCCGAGCACGGTGGCGCTCGCCCGGTTGTGCGCGGCCTCCGCCAGTGCCGCGGCGAGCGCCGACAGACGCACCGCCCGCTCCCCCGCCAGCGGCGCGGCGAGCGTGTCGAGGCCGTGCCGGCCGAGGAAGGCCGTGTCGGTCTCCCCGGCCAGGAAGGCGGGGTGGCGCAGGACGTTGACGAGCAGGTCCCGGTTGGTGACGACACCGTGGATGCGGGCTCGCGCGAGCGCGGAGGCCAGCGTGCGCGCGGTCGCCGCGCGGTCGGGGCCCCACGCGATCACCTTCGCCAGCATCGGGTCGTAGTGCACGCCGACGACCGAACCGCCGGTCACCCCGCTGTCCAGCCGCAGCCCGTACCGCGCCGGGACGGCGAACTCGGCGGCGACGCCGGGCACGGCGAACGCGTGCAGCGTCCCGCTCTGCGGCCGCCAGCCGGCGGTGGGATCCTCGGCGTACAGCCGGACCTCGATGGCGTGGCCGGTCCACTGTGGAGGTTCCGGGGGCAGCGGCGCGCCCTCGGCCACGGAGAGCTGCAGCGCCACCAGGTCGAGCCCGGTGACGCACTCGGTGACGGGATGCTCGACCTGCAGCCGGGTGTTCATCTCCAGGAAGAAGAACTCGCCGTCGGCGGTGGCGAGGAACTCGACCGTGCCCGCGCCGACGTAGCCGATGGCCGAGGCCGCCTGCCGGGCGGCGGTGAACAGCCGTTCTCGCATCGCCGGATCGACCAGCGGCGAGGGCGCCTCCTCGACCACCTTCTGGTGCCTGCGCTGGATCGAGCACTCCCGCTCCCCCACCGCCCACACGGTGCCGTGGGTGTCGGCGAGCACCTGCACCTCGATGTGCCGCCCGGTCTCCAGGTACCGCTCGCAGAACACGGTCGGGTCGCCGAAGGCGGACGCGGCCTCGGCGCCGGCGCCCTCGACCGCCTCGGCGAGCCCGTCGAGCGAGCGCACGATCCGCATGCCCCGGCCACCGCCGCCCGCGGACGCCTTGACCAGCACGGGCAGGTCGGCCTCGGTGACCCGGTCCGGGTCGAGCTCCGGCAGCACCGGCACGCCGGCCTCGGCCATGCGGCGCTTGGACTCCACCTTGGAGCCCATCGTCTCGATGGCCTCGGGTCCGGGGCCGACCCAGGTCAGCCCCGCGTCCAGCACGGCGCGCGCGAACGCGGCGTTCTCGGAGAGGAAGCCGTACCCGGGGTGGACGGCGTCGGCTCCGGCCTCGGTGGCGGCCTTGACGATCAGGTCGCCACGCAGGTACGTGTCGGCGGGAGCGCTGCCGGGCAGCCGGACCGCCGCGTCGGCGGCGACGACGTGCGGGGATCCCGCGTCGGCGTCGGAGTACACGGCCACGGTGCCGATCCCGGAGTCGCGGCAGGTGCGGAACACGCGCAGCGCGATCTCCCCGCGGTTGGCGACGAGCAGGTTCTCGATCAATTCCAGCCTCACATCCGGAAGACGCCGAAACCGGTGCCGTCGAACTGGGCACCCCGGACCGGGTTGTTGTGGATGGCGGACAGGCACAGGCCCAGCACCGTGCGGGTGTCGCGGGGGTCGATGACCCCGTCGTCGTAGAGCCTGCCGGACAGGAACATCGGCAGCGACTCGGCTTCCACCTGCGCCTCGACGGCCTCGCGCATGGCCGTGTCGGCGGCCTCGTCGAACGGCTGGCCACGCGACTCGGCGGCCGCACGCGCCACGATCGAGAGCACACCGGCGAGCTGCTGGGGCCCCATGACGGCGGACTTGGCGCTCGGCCAGGCGAACAGGAAGCGGGGGTCGTAGGCGCGGCCGCACATGCCGTAGTGGCCCGCGCCGTAGGAGGCGCCGATGAGCACCGAGAGGTGGGGCACCTTGCTGTTGGACACCGCGTTGATCATCATCGCGCCGTGCTTGATGATGCCGCCCTGCTCATAGTCCCTGCCGACCATGTAGCCGGTGGTGTTGTGCAGGAACAGCAGCGGGGTGTCGGTCTGGTTGGCCAGCTGGATGAACTGCGCGGCCTTCTGCGACTCCTCGCTGAACAGGATCCCGCGCGCGTTGGCGAGCACCCCGACGGGGTAACCGTGCACGCGGGCCCAGCCGGTGACGAGGCTGTTGCCGTACTCGGGCTTGAACTCGTCGAACTCGGAACCGTCGACGACGCGGGCGAGCACCTCGCGCGGGTCGAACGGCACCTTGAGCCCTTCGGGCACCACACCCAGCAGTTCCTCGGGGTCGTAGCGGGGCTCGGTGGCGGGCGCGGGCGCGGGCCCGTGCTTGCGCCAGTTCAGCCGCGCCACGATCCGCCTGCCGAGGCGCAGCGCGTCGGGCTCGTCGCGGGCCAGGTAGTCGGCGAGGCCGGAGACCCGGGCGTGCATCGCGGCGCCGCCGAGCGCCTCGTCGTCGGACTCCTCCCCGGTGGCCATCTTGACCAGCGGCGGGCCGCCGAGGAACACCTTGGACCGCTCCTCGATCATCACGACGTAGTCGGACATCCCGGGCACGTAGGCGCCGCCCGCGGTCGAGTTGCCGAACACGAGCGCGACCGTCGGGATCCCGGCCGCCGAGAGGCGGGTGAGGTCGCGGAACAGCCTGCCGCCGGGAATGAAGATCTCCTTCTGCGTGGGCAGGTCCGCGCCGCCGGACTCGACGAGGTTGATGACGGGCAGCCGGTTCTCCAGCGCGATGTCGGCCGCCCGGAAGATCTTGCGGGTGGTCCACGGGTTGCTCGCGCCGCCGCGCACCGTGGGGTCGTTGCCGATGATCATGCACTCGACGCCGGAGACGACGCCGATGCCGGTGACCACGCTGGCGCCCACGCGGAAGTCGCTGCCCCAGCCGGCCAGCGGCGAGAGCTCGAGGAACGGCGCGTCCTCGTCGAGCAGCAGCTCGATGCGCTCCCGCACCAGCAGCTTGCCGCGCTCGCGGTGGCGGGCGGTGTACTTCTCGCCGCCGCCCGCCACCGCCTTCGCGTGCTCGGCCTCCAGCTCGTCCAGCTTGGCGAGCATCGCCTCGCGGTAGGCGGCGTACTCGGGACCCGTGGTGTCCAGAGTGGACTTCAGTGTGCTCACGCCGTGTACCCCAATCGCTTCGCGGCCAGGCCGGCGAGGATCTCGTTGGTCCCGCCGCCGATGCCGAGGATGCGCATGTCGCGGTAGTGCCGCTCGACCTCCGACTCGCTCATGTAGCCGAGGCCGCCGTGCAGCTGGACCGCCTCGTTCACCACCCACTCCCCCGCCTCGACGGCGGTGTTCTTCGCGAAGCAGGCCTCGGCGACGACCTCCTCGCCCGCGACGTGCCGGAGCGCGACCTGCCGCACGTAGGTGCGGGCGACGTCGACGCGCCGGGCCATCTCGACGAGCTTGTGCTGGACCAGCTGGCGGGACAGCAGCGGCCTGCCGAACGTCTCTCGCAGCCGGCACCACTCGACGGTGCGATCGAGCGCGCGTTGCGCGGTCGCGTAGGCCTGCACCGCCAGCGAGAGCCGCTCGGTGACGAACTGGGTGGCGATCTGCGCGAACCCGGCGTTCTCCGGGCCGACGAGGTTGGCGGCGGGCACGCGGGCGCCGGTGAAGGACAGCTCCGCGGTGTCGGAACAGTGCCAGCCCATCTTCTCCAGCTTGCGGGTGACGGCGAAACCGGGCGTGCCGCGCTCGACGACGAGCAGCGAGATGCCGTGCGCGCCCGGTTCCCCGGTGCGCACGGCGGTGGTGACGAAGTCGGCACGGCAGCCGGAGGTGATGAACGTCTTGGCGCCGTCGACGACGTAGTGGTCCCCCTCGCGGCGCGCGGTCGTGCGCACCGACGCGACGTCGGAACCGCCGCCGGGCTCGGTGACGGCGAGGGCGCCGATCTTCTCCCCGGCGAGGGTGGGCCGGACCCACCGCGCGATCTGCTCGGCGTCACCCGCCGCGGCGAGGTGGGGCACCGCGATGCCGCACGTGAACAGCGACGCGACGAGCCCGCCCGAGCCGCCCGCGTAGTGGATCTCCTCGGTGACGGTGAGCGCGTCGGCGAAGTCGCCGCCGCTGCCCCCGACGTCCTCCCCGAAACCGATGCCGAGCAGGCCGATCGCGCCCGCCTTGCGGTGCAGGTCCCTGGGCAGCTCGCCCGCCCGCTCCCAGTCGTCGAGGTGGGGCAGCACCTCGGCCTCCAGGAAACGGCGCACGGTCTTGCGCAGTGCCACGCGCTCGGGCGTGCGGAACGGGTCGGTCACAGCAGTGCCTCCGGGATCTCCACGTACCTGCCGCGCAACCACTCGCCGAGTGCCTTCGCCTGGGGGTCGAACCGCGCCTGGGCGGCGACACCCTCCCCCAGCAGGCCGTCGACGACGAAGTTGAGCGCGCGCAGGTTGGGCAGGACGTACCGGGCGACGGGCAGGTCCGCCGTCTCCGGCAGCAGGCGGCGGAACTCGGCGACGGTGAGCGTGTGCGCCAGCCAGCGCCACGCGCCCTCCGTGCGGGCCCACACGCCGACGTTGGCGCTGCCGCCCTTGTCGCCGCTGCGGGCGCCGGCGACCGTGCCGAGCGGCAGCCGCCGGGACGGGCCGGGCGGCAACGGCTCGGGCAGCGCGGGCTCGGGCACGTCGGCGAGCTCACGGGTCCGTTCGGGGTGCGGCACGCCCACCCGGGTCCCGTCCGGGAGCACGGCGACGTGCGGCACCTCGGCGGCGTCGACGTACGCGGCCGTGTAGACGCCGTAGGGCGAGGCGTCCGCCGGCGGCGCGGTGACGTGGAAGCCGGGATAGCTGGCGAGCGCGAGCTCGACGGCGGCACCGCTGAACGCCCGCCCGGCGACCTTCGGGTCGGCGTCCTTGACGGCGCAGTGCAGCAGGGCGCTGGCGCGTTCCTCGGTGTCGGCGTCGGCGTGGTCGGTGCGCGCCAGCGTCCACGTCAGTTCGGCGGGTGCCCTGCCGTGCAGCGCGGTCTCCAGCTGGGTGCGGACCAGGTCCGCCTTGGCCTCGATGTCGAGCCCGGTGAGCACGAACGTCACCGCGTTGCGGAACCCGCCGAGCGCGTTGAGGCACACCTTCAGCCGTGGCGGCGGCGGCTCCCCGCGCACGCCGCTGATCCGCACCCGGTCGGGACCGTCCTGCCGCAGGTCGAGGGTGTCGAACCGCGCGGTCACGTCGGGGCCCGCGTACCGGGGCCCGGCGATCTCGTAGAGCAGCTGCGCGGTGACCGTGCCCTCGGTGACGACCCCTCCGGTGCCCTCGTGCTTGGTGATCACGCTGGTGCCGTCGGCCTCGATCTCGGCGATCGGGAAGCCGGGGACACCGAGGTCGTGCTCGGTGAAGAAGGCGTAGTTGCCGCCGGTGGCCTGCGCGCCGCACTCGATGACGTGGCCCGCGGCGACGGCCCCGGCGAGCGCGTCGTGGTCGTCACGGGTCCAGCCGTAGTGCGCGGCCGCGGGGCCGACGATCATCGACGCGTCGGTGACCCGTCCGGTGACGACGACGTCGGCGCCGGCGCGCAGGCACTCGGCGATGCCGAACGCGCCGAGATAGGCGTTGGCGGTCAGCGGGGAGCCGAAGCCGAGCTCCCCGGCCCGCTCCAGCAGGTCGTCCCCCTCGACGTGGGCGACCGCGACGTCGAGGCCGAGACGGTCGGCGAGTTCGCGCACGGCGTCGGCGAGCCCGGCCGGGTTGAGCCCGCCCGCGTTGCTGACGATCCGGACGCCGTTGTCCTTCGCCAGCCCCAGGCCGTCCTCCAGCTGCCGCAGGAACGTCTTGGCGTATCCCCGGGCGGTGTCCTTGAGCCGGTCGCGGCCGAGGATGAGCATGGTGAGCTCGGCGAGGTAGTCGCCGGTGAGCACGTCGAGCGGCCCGCCGGTGAGCATCTCGGTCACGGCGGAGAAGCGGTCTCCGTAGAAGCCGGAGGCGTTGCCGATGCGCAGGGTCACGCGAACTGCCCCGCCTTCCGGCCTTCGCCGGGCGGCCCGGCGAAGGCCTGCGCGACGCGCAGCCATTCCTCGGCCGCCGGTCCCCCGGCGCGCACGTCGGTGTCGGCGGGATGCCGCCGCTGGGTCACGACGAGACAGAACCCGAGCGCGCTGCCGGTGACCCGTTCCCGCGCGTCCGCGGGGCCGAAGCTCCAGGTGGCGCCGTCCGGGGCGGTCAGCTCGACGCGGAACTCCTCGGCGGGCGGGGTGAGCGAGTGCAGCTGGAAGGCGAAGTCCCTGGTGCGCACGCCGAACCGGGCGATGTGCCACAGCCGCGCGGTGGGAGTGCGGGTGGCGCCGAGCGCGTCGGCGACGTCCTGGCCGTGCGCCCAGGTCTCCATCAGCCGCGCGGTGACCATCGAGGCGGGGCTCATCGGCGGGCCGAACCACGGCACCTTGGTGCCCGCGGGCACCGCGGCGAGGGCGTCGGCCAGCCGGGCACGGCCCGCGCGCCAGGACGCCAGCAACTCGGCGGGCGGGGCGGCGGCTCCCTCGGTGGCTCCCTCGTCGACGAAGCCGGGCCCGGCGGTGAGCGCCGCGCGGACCTCGGCCGCGAACCCGTCCGGGTCGCGCACCGCGAGCAGGGCCTTGTCGTCGGTCCAGGCGAGGTGGGCGATCTGATGCGCGATCGTCCAGCCCGCCGCCGGGGTCGGCAGGCGCCAGTCACCCTCGGGCAGCCCGGCCACCAGATCGTCGAGCTCCTGGCTTTCCGCCGCGAGGTCACCCAGGATCGGCCCGAGCTCAGCCACGCCAGCACCTCCTTGCGCCGTCGGCGCCGAGCGTGACACCCGCCGACGGAAAAATCAAGCACGCTTGATTGTTTTGGAGTTATTGGCATGTTGCCAGCAAGCCTGCGGGTGCAATACGGTCAGGGGCACCGACACCGTGGGGAGACGCCGTGCCTGACTACGCCGAAATCACCTACCGGGTGGCCGACCACGTCGCCACCGTCACGCTGCACCGCCCCGAGGCGCGCAACGGCTACACCGTGCGCATGGCCGACGAGCTGGCCGACGCCTTCGCCCGCGCCGACGCCGACGAGGACGTCCGGGTGGCCGTGCTCACCGGGGAGGGCAGCGACTTCTGCGTGGGCGCCGACCTGTCCCAGGGCGGCTTCGACTTCGACGAGACCGGCCCGGGCGCGCACTGGCAGGAGCCCGCGGGCCGCGTGTCCAAACAGGTGTTCGCGATGAACAAGCCGGTGATCGCGGCGATCCGGGGCGCGGCCATCGGAGGCGGCATCACGATCACCCTCTCCGCCGACTACCGGCTGGCCGCCACCGACGCGCGGTTCGGGTTCGTGTTCACCCGGCGCGGCATCTACCCGGAGGGCGCCTCGGCGTGGTTCCTCCCCCGGCTCGTCGGGCTCGGCAGGGCGATGGACTGGATGATCAGCGGGCGCGTGTTCGACGCCGAGGAGGCGCAGGCCGCCGGACTCGTGCACCGGCTGCACGAACCGGAGCGGCTGCTCGACGCCGCCTACGAGCTCGCCGCCGACCTGGTGGCGAACACCGCCCCGGTCTCGGTGGCCGTCACCAGGCAGCTGTTGTACCGGATGTCCGGAGTGGACTCCCCCGCACCCGTGCACGAGGTGGACTCCCGGCTCATCGCGAGCATCCCCACCAACCCGGACGCCGTCGAGGGCGTCCTGTCCTTCCTGCAGAAGCGGCCGCCGACGTTCACCCAGCGCGTGAACGACGACCTGCCGGACTTCCTGCCCTGGAGGTGAACAGTGTCGATGCCCGAGTACCCACCCGAACCGTGGCACCTCGCCGGGCAGGCGTACCTTTCGGTGTGGACGGTGCCGCGCGCCGACCTGCCCCGCGTGCCCGCCGAGGTCACGCCGGTGACCCTCGGTGGCCGCGCGATCGTCTGGACCGCCTGGATCGACTACCGGCCGCCCGGCGCGCTCGCGTACCACGAGCTGCTCGCCGCGGTGGTCGTCCGCAACGGACTGCGCGCCACCGCCACCATCACCGAGATCTGGGTGGACAGCGAGGTGTCGCTCGCCGGCGGACGTGCGCTGTGGGCGATCCCCAAGGACCTCGCCACGCTCGAGTTCCGGCACGGGCGCGGGTTCGCCGCCGCCGCGAGCACCGCGTCCGGCTGGATCGCCACCGCCGCGTTCGTCCCGCGCGGCGTCCCGGCGCCCGCGCCGCCCGCGGGGTTCTCGATCGCGCAGGCGGCCGCCGAGGGCGTCCGGACCAGCGCGGTGCGTTCGGCCGGGCGGCCGCAACCGGCCACGGCGAGCTGGAACGTCAACGCGGACGGCCCGCTCGGCTATCTCGCGGGCCGCCGCCCGCTGGCGAGCGGGCACCTGAAGGACTTCCGGATCCGGTTCGGCGGGTAGGCCGCTCACGAGCGGGCGGCGCGCGGGCTGGTTCCCTTCCAGCGCCGGAACGCGTGGATGAAGCTGGAGGCCTCCGCGTAGCCGAGGCGGTAGGCGATCTGCTCCACCGACAGCGCACCCGTGGCCAGCAGCTCCTCAGCGAAGGCCTCCCGCACCTCGTCGGCCAGCGCCCGGAAGCTCGTGCCCTCCGCGGCCAGCTTCCGCCGCAGTGTCCGCTCGGTCATCCCGAGCCCGGCCGCCACCTCCGCCATGCCGGAACGCAAGCCGCCCGGCGCCAGCAGGCGGTCCCGCACGACCCTGGCCACACCGGTGCGCTCGCGGCGGCGGGCCAGGAGCTGCCCGCACTGCTGCTCGCACAGCGCGGCGGTGTGCTCGTTGGCCTGCGGCATGCGCCGGTCCAGCAGCTCACGGGGGAACACGACGCCACTGCTCGCGCAGCCGAACTCCGGGACGGTGCCGAACACCTCCGCGAACGGCGCCGGATCGGCGGGTTCGGGCAGCCGCAGCCGCACCGCCCGCGCGGGCAGCGGAGTGCCGAGCAGCTCCCGGATGAGCGTGAAGATCGCCGCCATGTCCCTCGCCAGCAGGAACGGCCGCACGTCGGAGGGCACCGCCTCGTCGTGGCAGCACAGCTGCGCCAGGTCGCCGTCGCCGCGCAGCTCGGGGACGCAGAACACGAACGTCAGCTCGACGTAGCGCAGGGCGACCTCGACCGCGTCGCGCACGGTGCCACTGCTGATCACCGCGTAGCCCCAGATGCCGTAGGACGTGGCGTGGTACCGCTGGCCCGCCCGCAGCCCCAGCTCCGCCGGGTCGTCCCCGGACGCGGCGAGCAGGTTGCGCACGACGGCGAGCTCCTGGTGCGCCTCCACCTGGCCCAGCGGGTCCCGCGCCGTGGCGGCGTCGATGCCCGTGCCACGGAGCACACGCTCGCCGGGCACGCCCAGCTCCTCGGCGAAACCGGCGAGCAGCGCGACGCTGCCGACGCCCCGCGGGAAGTCCCAGTCGGTCACCGGGGGACGCCGCACCTCCACCTGGGCACCGTCGACGTCGTCCACCGTCACGTGTCCGAAAATATCAATATCTTGTCCGCCCTGCCGCTGGAGGCATCCCCGGTGGCGACCTAGCCTTCCCGGCATGACGACCGTGAACTCGCCGAACGACACCGTCCGCACCGGTGCGCTCATCATCGGCGCCGGTTTCGGCGGCGTGGCGATGGCGATCGAGCTGCGCCGCTCCGGGTTCCACGACTTCGTCATCCTCGAGAAGGCGGACGACCTCGGCGGCGTCTGGCGCGAGAACACCTATCCCGGCGCCGGGTGTGACGTGCCCTCGCCGCTGTACTCGTTCTCGTTCGAACGCAACCACCTCTGGCCGCGCCGCTACTCGGCGCAGCCGGACATCCACGCCTACCTCGACGGCACCGCGCGCAAGTACGGCGTGACCTCCCACATCCGCTTCGGCACCGAGGTGACCTCGGCCGAGTTCGACGAGGCCAGTGCCCGCTGGCGGGTGCGCACCGCGGACGGCGGCGAGTACTCGGCGCGGGTACTGATCCCCGCCACCGGACAGCTCTCCCGGCCCGCGTTCCCCGCCATCCCCGGCATCGAGACGTTCCGCGGCCGCTCGTTCCACTCCGCCGAGTGGGACCACGGCTGCGACCTCACCGGCAAGCGGGTGGCGGTGATCGGCACGGGCGCGAGCGCGATCCAGTTCGTGCCCGAGATCCAGCCGAAGGCCGCGCGGCTGACCGTGTTCCAGCGGTCCGCGCAGTACATCATGCCCAAGCGCGACCACGCCTACCGGCGCTGGCACCACCGGCTGTTCCGCGCGCTGCCGTTCGTGCAGACGCTCGACCGGCTGAGCTTCTGGCTCTACGCCGAGTTCGCCCAGCAGTGCCTTTCCCGGTGGCAGGTGATGATCCCGGTGTTCAAGAAGCAGACCGAGAAGCACCTGCGCGCGCAGGTCGCCGACCCGAGGCTGCGCCGGAAGCTGACGCCCGACTACGAGATCGGCTGCAAGCGCGTCCTGTTCAGCAACGACTACTTCCCCGCACTCACGAAGTCCAATGTGGAACTCGTGACCGAGCGGATCGCCGAGATCACACCGGACGGCGTGCGGACCGCCGACGGCACGGAGCACCCTGCCGACGTGATCGTCTACGGGACCGGTTTCGCGGCACTCGACCTGCTCGCGCCCATCAAGATCCACGGACTCGACCACCGCCCGCTGTCCGAGGCGTGGAGCGAGGGCGCGCGGGCGCACCTCGGCATCACCGTGCCCGGGTTTCCCAACATGTTCCTGATGTACGGCCCGAACACCAACCTCGGCGGCGGTTCGATCATCTACATGCTGGAGAGCCAGGCCCGGTACGTGCGCGACGCGGTCCGCAGGCTCACCGCGCGGCCCGGCGCCTACCTGGACGTCCGGCCCGAGGCCGAGCAGCGCTGGGACACCGAGGTGCAGCGGCGCCTCGCCCGCTCGGTGTGGACCCGCTGCAGCAGCTGGTACCGCAACGAGCACGGCCGGGTGGTCAGCAACTGGCCGGGACGCACCGCGGAGTACCGCAGGCGCACCCGCGGGCTCGACCCCGCGGACTTCCGGGTGGGCACCGCGCGCACCTGACCCCGATCGGGTCACGTGGGGAAGACCACCCCGACACGCGATCATATTGGGGTCCACGACCTGACCCACCCCAACATGTAGTCTCCTGCGAGCCGGTGGCGCACGGCCGGGCTCAACGGTGAGCCCGGCCCCGCGCCCTGCCAGAGCCAGGGCGCGAGCCCGCCGCAGCCATACCGAACACCGCCCTGCCGCCCGCGCGCCCACCGGCCCGCGGGCCGGCCGAACACACCCTTTTCCAGGAGCCGCGCATGTCCGTGGGGACCTCCTCCACACCACCGTCCACGACCGAAGCAGCAGCGCCGCCCGTGCGGGTGATCCGCAGGGACGGCAGCGGGTCGCCGTTCGACCCCGGCAAGATCTCGGTGGCCATGACCAAGGCCTTCCTCGCGGTCGAGGGCGACGGCGCCGCGTCCTCCTCGCGGGTGCACCACGTCGTCGCCGAGCTCACCGGGCAGGTCGAGGCCTCCCTGCTCCGGCACGCCGGGGCGGAACCGACCCTGCACATCGAGCACATCCAGGACATGGTCGAGCTCGCGCTGATGCGCGCGGGCCACCACAAGGTCGCCCGCGCCTACGTGCTCTACCGGGAGGAACGCGCCAGGGCCCGCGCGGCGGAACGGCCAGGGCCCGCGCGGCAGGACATCCGGGTCAGGGCAGGCGACGGCACGGTGGCGCCGCTGGACTGGGAGCGCGTCACGCGCGTCGTCGCCGAGGCCGTCGCCGGGCTGCCCGGTACCTCGGCCGAGCCCGTGCTCACCGAGGTCCGGCGCAGCCTCTACGACGGCATCACCGCCGACGAGCTTTCGCTCGCGCAGGTCATGGCCGCGCGCACGCTCGTCGAGCGGGAGCCCGCGTACTCGAGCGTGAGCGCCCGCCTGTTGCTGGACCGGCTGCGCGGCGAGGCACTCGGCCACCTGGCGGGCGGGCCCCGGCAGGCGAACCAGGCCGAGATGGCCGAGCGGTACCCGGCCTACTTCCGCGACTACGTCCGGCACGCCGTCGGGCTGGAGCTGCTCAGCCCGGAGCTGACGACGTTCGACCTGGACCGGATCGCGGCGGCGCTGCGCCCCGAGCGGGACCTCGACTTCGGCTTCCTCGGCCTGCAGACCCTCTACGACCGCTACTTCCTGCACGAGCACGGAGTGCGCTTCGAGCTGCCGCAGGCGTTCTTCATGCGGGTCGCGATGGGTCTCGCGCTGCGCGAGGACGACCGCGAGGCGCGGGCGATCGAGTTCTACGAGCTGCTGTCGTCCTTCGACTTCATGGCCTCCACGCCAACCCTGTTCAACTCCGGGACCACCCGCCCCCAGCTGTCGTCCTGCTTCCTGACGACCGTGGACGACAATCTCGACGCGATCTTCCGCTCCTACCGCAACAACGCCCTGCTGGCCAAGTACTCCGGCGGGCTCGGCAACGACTGGACCCCGGTCCGCGGGCTCGGCGCGCACATCAAGGGCACCAACGGCCGCTCCCAGGGCGTCGTGCCGTTCCTCAAGATCGCCAACGACACGGCGGTGGCGGTCAACCAGGGCGGCAAGCGCAAGGGCGCGGCCTGCGCCTACCTGGAGACGTGGCACATCGACATCGAGGAGTTCCTCGACCTGCGCAAGAACACCGGCGACGAGCGCAGGCGGACCCACGACATGAACACCGCCAACTGGGTTCCCGACGAGTTCCTGCGCCGGGTCGAGGCGGACGGCGAGTGGACCCTGTTCTCCCCCGACGAGGTGCCCGACCTGCACGACCTCTACGGCACGGCGTTCGCCGAACGCTACCGCGCGTACGAGGCGGCCGCGGCGCGCGGCGAGATCGCCGTGTTCCGGACCGTGCGCGCCGTGGACCTGTGGCGGCGGATGCTCACGATGCTGTTCGAGACCGGGCACCCGTGGATCACCTTCAAGGACCCGTGCAACCTGCGTTCCCCGCAGCAGCACGCCGGTGTCGTGCACTCGTCGAACCTGTGCACCGAGATCACCCTCAACACCAGCGCCGACGAGGTGGCCGTGTGCAACCTGGGGTCGGTCAACCTCGCCCGGCACGTGACCGCGGACGGGCTGGACACCGGGCGGCTGCGGCGCACCGTGCGCACCGCGGTGCGGATGCTCGACAACGTGCTGGACATCAACTACTACACGATCCCCGAGGCCCGCCGGTCCAACCTGCGGCACCGGCCGATCGGGCTCGGCGTCATGGGCTACCAGGACGCGCTGTTCACGCTGGGCCTGCCGGTCGCGTCGGACGAGGCGGTCGAGTTCGCCGACCGCAGCATGGAGCACCTCAGCTACCACGCCATCGCCGCGTCCGCCGACCTCGCCGCCGAGCGCGGCCGGTACGAGTCGTTCGACGGTTCCCTGTGGAGCCGGGGCATCCTGCCGATCGACTCGCTGCGGCTGCTCGCCGGGGCGCGGGAGGGCGACGGGCTCGACGTGGACACGTCCACCACGCTGGACTGGGACACGCTGCGGGAGCGCGTGCGCACGGCGGGCATGCGCAACTCCAACGTGCTGGCGATCGCGCCCACGGCGACGATCTCCAACATCTGCGGGGTCGGCCAGTCGATCGAGCCGCTGTACCGCAACCTGTTCGTCAAGTCCAACATGTCCGGCGACTTCACGGTGGTGAACCCGCACCTGGTCGCGAGCCTCAAGGAGCGCGGCCTGTGGGACGAGGTCATGGTGTCGGACCTGAAGTACTTCGACGGCAGCCTCGGCGAGATCGACCGCGTGCCCGCCGACCTGAAGCGGCTGTACGCCACCGCGTTCGAGGTGGACAGCCGCTGGCTGGTCGACGCGGCGTCGCGGCGGCAGAAGTGGATCGACCAGGCCCAGTCGCTGAACCTCTACCTGGCGTCGCCGAGCGGCCGCAAGCTCGACGAGCTGTACCGCCACGCGTGGCGCAAGGGCCTCAAGACGACGTACTACCTGCGGACGCAGGCGGCCACGCACGTCGAGAAAAGCACCCTGCGGGGCACCGACGGCAAGCTCAACGCCGTTCCCGTCGCCCCTGCCGCGCCCTCGCCCTCGCCGGAGCCCGCCGCGTGCCGGGTCGACGACCCCGGCTGCGAGGCCTGCCAGTGAACCATCCACCGCAAGGAGCAAGCGTGACCACTGTGGACACACCGGACACGACCGGGCTCGGCGAGATCGCCCGCGGCGCCGCTCGCGTCAGCGTCGACGACAAGGCCATGCTGGGCGCCCGCGCCGACGTCAACCAGCTGCTGCCGCTCAAGTACGGCTGGGCGTGGGACAAGTACCTGGCCGGCTGCGACAACCACTGGATGCCCACCGAGGTGGCGATGCAGGCCGACATCGCGCTGTGGAAGTCCGAGGACGGGCTCACGGCCGACGAACGGCGGATGCTCAAGCGCAACCTGGGCTTCTTCGCCACCGCCGAGTCGCTCGTGGCCAACAACGTGGTGCTCGCCGTGTACCGGCACATCACCAACCCCGAGTGCCGCCAGTACCTCCTGCGGCAGGCGTTCGAGGAGGCCGTGCACACGCACACGTTCCAGTACATCTGCGAGAGCCTCGGGCTCGACGAGGGCGAGCTGTTCAACGCCTACCGCGAGGTCCCCTCGATCGCCGACAAGGACGCGTGGGCGCTGCGGTACACCCGCAACCTGGAGGACCCGGACTTCGCGACCGGCACGCCGGAGGCCGACCAGGCCTTCCTGCGTGACCTCGTGGCGTTCTACGTCGTGTTCGAGGGGATGTGGTTCTACACCGGCTTCGCGCAGGTGCTCTCGCTCGGCAGGCGGAACAAGATGGTCGGCATCGCCGAGCAGTACCAGTACATCCTCCGGGACGAGTCGATCCACCTGAACTTCGGCATCGACTGCGTCAACCAGATCAAGCTGGAGAACCCGCACCTGTGGACGCCGGAGTTCCAGCGTGAGGTGCGGAACATGCTCGCCGAGGCGTGCGAGCTCGAGGTGGCGTACGCCCGCGACACCATGCCGCGGGGGATGCTCGGCCTCTCGGCGGAGCTGTGCGAGCAGTACATGCACTTCATCACCGACCGCCGGGCGGGGCAGCTGGGTCTCGAGCCGATCTTCGGGCAGCGGGAGAACCCGTTCCCGTGGATGTCGGAGGCGATGGACCTGAAGAAGGAGAAGAACTTCTTCGAGACCAGGGTGATCGAGTACCGCAGCGGCGCCGCCCTCGACTGGGACTGAGCCAGACCCCCAGGCTACCTTGGTCGCGGCCCACCCGTCTCCCCCCGCCACCCAGGCGGAGACGCTGTGCGCCGCTGCGTTCGATTCACGCGACCAAGGTGGCCTTGGGGGACCACCCGCGACCTCCGGCACCGAACGGTTGACGCCTCTTGTCAGATTGCCAACAGTACGGGACCGTGGAGGCGGTTGCTCCGACAGCGAATACGGGGTGGTGACGATGACGTCGGCCGTCGGCAGGATGACGGGGACCATCAGGGAACGGGTGCCCACGCTCACCGCCCTGCCCCTGCCCAGGGCGGTGGACCGGCGCATCCTCGCGAAGCGGTGGCCCGTGCGCGAGCTCGCCGCCCCGCCCGCGGGCAGCGGCCTCGAACCGGTTCTCGGCGACGAGGGCCCGCCGCTGATCGGGCACACGCTCGACTTCATGCGCTACGGCGTCGACTACGCGCTGCGGCGCATCGAGCTGTACGGCCCCGTCTTCTGGTCCGGCGCGTTCGGCCGCCGGATCGTCACCCTCGCCAGCCCCGAGGCCACCCAGATCGCACTGGTGAACAAGGACAAGGCGTTCTCCCAGGAGGGCTGGCGGTTCTTCATCGAGCGGTTCTTCCACCGGGGACTGATGCTGCTCGACTTCGGCGAGCACCACATGCACCGGCGGATCATGCAGGAGGCGTTCACCCGCGACCGGCTGGTGAACTACGTCGGCCAGATGGGGCCCACGCTCCGGGCCGGCATCGCCGACTGGGAGTCGAACCCGGCTCCCCGGCTGTACTGGTCGCTCAAGCAGCTGACGCTCGATGTCGCCACGCGCGTGTTCATGAACATGCGCAGCGGCCCCGAGGCCCACGCGGTCAACCGGGCGTTCGTCGACACCGTCCGCGCGGCCACGGCGGTGGTCCGTCTTCCGGTCCCCGGCGGGCGCTGGGCGGCAGGCCTGCACGGGCGCAAGGTTCTGGAGAGCTACTTCGCCCGCAACCTGCCCGCCAAGCGCGCGGCCCCGGGCGACGACCTGTTCTCCGCGCTGTGCGAGGCCACCACCGAGGACGGCGAGCGGTTCACCGACGCCGACGTAATCAACCACATGATCTTCCTGATGATGGCCGCGCACGACACCTCGACCATCACCAGCGCGGCCGCCGCGTACTACCTCGCCAGGTACCCGGAGTGGCAGGAGCGGGCGAGGGAGGAGTCGCTCCGGCTCGGCGACGACATCCCGGACATCGAGGCGGTCGAGAGCCTGCGGACGCTCGACCTGGTGATCAAGGAGGCGCTCCGGCTGGTGGCGCCGGTGCCGAGCCTGTCCCGGATGACGGTCAGGGACACCGAGGTACTCGGCCGGTACATCCCGGAGGGCACGCTGGTCGGGGTCTCCCCCACCGCCAACCACTTCGACGCGCGGTACTGGACCGACCCGCACACGTTCGACCCGGAACGCTTCGCCGACGACCGCAGGGAGGACAAGTCACACCGGTACGCCTGGCTGCCGTTCGGCGGCGGGGCGCACAAGTGCATCGGCCTGCACTTCGGCACGCTGGAGGTGAAGCTGCTGCTGCACGAGATGCTGCGGGCCTACCGCTGGACCGTGCCCAGGGACTACACGGTGCGGTGGGACTACGTGTCACTCCCCGTGCCCGTGGACGGCCTCCCCGTGCGGCTGCACCGCCGGTGAGCGGCGGCGACGGACACGCGTGATCATCACACAGCGTGTTCCCCGCAGGACACACCACCACCCTTTCAGCCGGTAGACATGGCGGACGGGGCATGATGCGGTATCAAGGCTCTCGGCCGACCCACGCCGATCCGGGGTTCCCCGACCTCCTGACGGCGGTGTGTCGGCCCTCATCGCTTCCGGGAGAGGTGAAGTGTGCCGGAACCTGGTGGCGCACCAGGGGTGGAGGAGATCGTCCGGAGATGGGCGGCGACGCTCGCTGACGCGGAAGGGGTAACACGACCCGGCGACGAACTCGAACGAGTCCTCCGCGCGGTGGCCGAGGAGTCCCGTGCGCAGGCTGACGCCGAACGGGAAGCGCTGGTCCATCGCTTCGCGGCGTTCTACGACGCCGCCCCGATCGGCGTGGCGCTCACCGACCGGGACGGCCGGATCGTCGACGCCAACCCGGCGCTGGCCAAGATGCTCGGCCGCCAGGTCGACGACCTGCGCGGCACCCCGGTCACGGAGCTGGCCGAGTCCGCCGCCGACGCGGAGCTGATCCGGGCGGCGTTCGCCGACCTCGGCACGGTGCGGCGGCCCCGCGTCCGGGAGCCGCTCGATCTCGCCTCCGCCGAGGACGACGTCCCGGTGCGCGCGAGACTGACGATCGCCGGGCTGCCCGGCAGCGAACGGGAGCCGGTGTACCCCGTCCTGATGTTCGAGGACGTCAGCGAGCTCGACCTGCTGCACGAGACCCTGCGCAGGCAGACCGTGCACGACCAGCTCACCGGCCTGCCCAACGCGGGCAGCTTCGTCAACCGGCTCGAGGCGACGCTCGCCGGTTCCGCGGACGGCGAGCAGATCGCACTCGTCTACCTCGACATCGACGGCTTCAAGGTCGTCAACGACGGGCTGGGACCCGGCGCCGGTGACGAGATGCTGCGCCACGTGGCCCGCAAGCTCAGGGCGGTGTTCACCGACCACGAGGCCTTCCTCGCCCGGCTCTCCGGAGACGGCTTCGCCGTCCTCCTGCGCGGGAACCTGACCAGCACCGACGTCATCGACCTCGTCGAGGAGGCGATGGCGGAGCTGGCCGAGCCCATCTACCTCGGCGGCCGGGGCGTCGGGGTCAGCGTCAGCGTCGGCATCGTCGTCCGCGAAGCCGCCGGGCAGACCCAGGAGGACCTGCACCGGGCCGCCGAGATCACGCTGCACCGCGCCAAGGAGAACGGGCGCGCGCAGTGGATGCTGTTCGAGCCGGAGCTGGACCGGTGGGACCGCCGCCGCTACGGCATCGGAGCCGTGATCGCGGGCGGGCTGGAGAACGGCGAGTTCGAGATCGAGTACCAGCCGACCGTCAAGCTCGACGGCAGCAACGAGATCGCGGTCGTCAACGCCGCCCTGCGCTGGAACCACCCCGAGCACGGGCAGCTGCGGCCCCGCGAGTTCTACCCGCTCGCCGACACGACCGGCATGACGCTCGCCCTCGGCCGCTGGCTGCTCGCCGCGTCCCTGCGCCAGGCCGCGGGCTGGCGCGCCGAGTTCGGCCCCGCCGCGCCGGACCTGTGCCTGCCACTGCCCAACCGGCTCGCCATCGACAGCAACCTCGTCGGGCTGGTCCGCGACGAGCTGAAGGAGACCGGGTTCCCGCCGGGGAAGATGCGGCTGTGCGCCGATACCAGGGCGCTGCTCGACCCGCGCGGCGAGGCGCTCGAGGCGCTGTCCGTGCTGTCCGAGCTGGACGTGCAGATCGCGATGGTCGTCACCGGGGCCGCCGACCTGGAGCTGATCAACGCGCAGAAGCTGCCCGTGGGGTTCGTCGTGGTGTCGGGTCCGCTCGTGGACGCCTTCGCCGACGACGAGCCCGACGCCGCGGGCGCCCGCACGCACCTGGCCACGCTGCTGCGGCGCTGCCGGGAGCTCGGCCTGCACCGGGTGGGCGCCGAGAACGTCCGCGGCCTGGAACACGCCCGCAGGTTGCGCGAGGTCGGCATCGTCGCCGCCCGCGGGCCCGTCTTCGGCGGGCCGGTCACGTCCGCCGAGGTCGAGGCGCTGATCCGGAAGAACGCCGGCTGACCCGCCCTGCCGTATTCTCCAGCCATGCGACACGGTGATCTGGCGCCCGACTTCACGCTGCCCGACGACCAGGGGACGCAGCGCAGGCTCTCGGAGTTCCTGGAGACGGGACCGGTGGTGCTGTTCTTCTACCCGGCCGCCATGACGCCGGGGTGCACGGCAGAGAGCTGCCAGTTCCGCGACCTCGCGGCCGAGTTCGCGGAGGTCGGCGCCCACCGGGTCGGCATCAGCCCGGACGCGGTCGGCAAGCAGCGTGAGTTCGCCAGCACGCACGGCTTCGACTTCCCGCTGCTGTCCGACCCCGAGGGGGAGGTCGCGGCGCAGTTCGGCGTGCGGCGCCGGTTCGGCCCGCTGCTCACCCGCAGGCACACCTTCGTCGTCGACACGGACCGCCGCGTGCTCGCGGTCATCAAGAGCGAGCTGCGGATGAGCGTGCACGCCGACAAGGCACTCGAGGTGCTGCGCGCCCGGCCGCGGAACTCACGTCCCTGAACGCGGCACTCGCGGCCCCGAACACGGCACTCGCGTTGCCGGGCGCGGCACGGTCAGTTGACGATCACGCTGTCCGGCACCGGGGTGTCGTTGCGCAGGGCGTCGAGCAGTTGCTGCGACTTCGCCTCGTCCCAGTACTCCGCCGAGGCCGACGTGGTCGGCATCGTCGTGGTGACCACGCCCCCGCCGGAGATGCCGCGCATCGCCCACGCGAGCCCGACCAGGTGGTGCAGGTGGTCGCCGGAGTCCATGGTCAGCGCGTCGGGCGCCGAGGACAGCAGCGGGAACAGGTGGAACGGGTTCAGCAGCGTGGCCGGACTGGCGATCTCGTCGGCCAGCGCGCCGATGAACTTCCGCTGGTTGGCCACCCGGTCGAGGTCCGAGCGGGGGGTGGCCGAGCTGTAGCGCATGCGGACGAACCCGAGTGCCTGCGCGCCGTCCAGCGTCTGCTCGCCGGCGGGGATCACCACGCCGGTCTTGGTGTCCTTCATCCGCTCCGGGATGGTCATCTCGACCCCGCCGACGGCGTCGACGATGTTGGCGAACCCGCCGAACCCGATCTCCGCGTAGTGGTCGATGCGCAGTCCGGTGGCCTGCTCGACGGTCTGCGCGAGCAGGGGTGCGCCCCCGAACGAGAACGCCGCGTTGATCTTGTTGGTGCCGTGGCCGGGGATCTCCACCTGGGAGTCGCGCGGCAGGCTGAGCAGTGTCGGCGCCGTGTCGTTGTCGGGGATGTGGGCGATCATGATCGTGTCGGTGCGCTGGCCGCCGGAGTCGCCGGTCGACAGCCTCGCCTGCTCCTCCGGGTCCAACCCGGCCCTGGAGTCCGAGCCCACGATCAGCCAGTTGGTGCCCTCGGCCGCGGCCGGCTTGCCGTCGTACTCGGGCAGCGCGTCGATCCGGTTGATCGAGAACTCCAGGTAGACCCAGGTGCCCGCGACGAACAGCACGAGCACCATGAACAGGCTCAGCGCGACACGGCCGAAGGTCCACTTCTTCCGCTTCGGCTTCCCGCCGCCGGGCGGCGGGCCCTGCCGCGCGGGCGGCGGCTGGTGGGGCGGCGGCGCGACCCGAGTGCGCTGCGGTGGGCGCTGCCGCGCGCCCTCCCTCCCCGGCACGGGGAGCATCTGCGCACGCTGGTGCTCCCGGGGACCGCGGGGCGGCTGACGGCGCCCTGGATGGGGCCGCTGCCCGCCGCCGTGCCCGCCGTGTCCGCCGTAGGTCATCGCCTCTCCCGATTCGGTCTCCGGCCGTGTCGCCGCCTAGTGAACCGCACTCCCCCGGTGTGTGGACGTGCGGCACCCCGATCGGGTTGTGCGCACGTCAGCCGAACGAGAACTGGTGGACCTTGAGGTAGCCGGAGCGGAAACCCGCCTCGGAGTACGCCAGGTAGAACTCCCACATCCGGCGGAACACGTCGTCGAAGCCGAGCTCGGCCACCTCGTCCCAGCGGTGCAGGAACCGCTCCCGCCACTGCCGCAGGGTACGCGCGTAGTCCTGGCCGAACTCCCGGACCGCCCGCGGCCGCAGCGCGGTGTGCTCGGCCACGCCCTGCCGGATCGACTCCACCGAGGGGATCAGGCCACCGGGGAAGATGTACTTGTGCATCCAAGTGTACGAGGACGCGGCCGCGAGCATCCGGTCGTGCCGCATGGTGATCGCCTGGAGCCCGAACCGGCCCCCGGGCCGCAGCCGCCTGCCCACGGCGCCGAAGTAGTCGGGCCAGTACCGTGCGCCGACCGCCTCGATCATCTCCACGCTGACCACCGCGTCGTACTCACCGGTGGCCTGCCGGTAGTCCTCCAGCCGCACCTCGACGCGGTCGCCGAGGCCCGCCTCGGCGACCCGCTTGGTGGCGAGCGTGCGCTGCTCCTCGGACAGCGTGAGGGACGTGACGTGCGCCCCGCGCGCGGCCGCCCGGATGGCGAGCTCGCCCCAGCCGGTGCCGATCTCCAGCACCCGGCTGCCCTGGCCGACGCCGGCGTGGTCGAGCACACCGTCGATCTTGCGGCGCTGGGCCGCGACCAGGTCGTCGCCGGGGCCGAACAGCGCCGACGAGTAGGTCATCGTCTCGTCCAGGAACAGCCCGAACAGCTCGTTCGACAGGTCGTAGTGCCGGTGGATGTTGGACCGGGCGCCCTCGATCGTGTTGGACTCGGCGGCGGGCTGCCCGCGGTCGACGAACCGGCGGAAGCGCTGCAGCGGAGGCGGGACCAGCGTCGCCATCCGCTCGGCGAACGGGGTGAGCACGGCCGCGGGATCCGCTGCCGACCAGTCGCCCGCCATGTAGGCCTCGCCGAAGCCGATCTTGGCGTCGACCCCCAGCCGGTGGAAGAACGTCTCCGGCCGGTGCAGCCGCATCTCGGGAGCCCCGGGGCCGCCCGCGCCGAGCCGGGTGCCGTCGGGGAAAGTCACCCGGACGTCCAGTGCCCGCACGGCGCGCCGGAACAGCGCCTCGGCGATTCGGGCGCGGAACACGGAGCGGGGCGGGGTCTTCAGGCCGGGCCAGGCGTCCGTGCCGGGCCGGTCGACGCTCGAGGTGGTCAAGGCACTCCTTCCGCTGGAGTCACCCGGCCGGTGCGGCGGGGCGACATCGGTCAGAGAGGTATTCGCAGCCGATGCGGTGCGGGCTTGGTCCACGCCGAGGCGAGCGGTTCGCCGTCCGTCACCGGCATCCCCAGGGTGGCCAGCGTGAACCCCGTCACCAGGCCGGTCCAGACCGGGGAGCGGCGCAGCATCGCGTGCCCCTCGTCCGCCACCTCGAACCGGGCGATCCGGGCGGCGGTGGCCTGGGCGCGGTCGGCGAAGGCGCGGGAGTCGGCCGGCCCGGTGATCCGGTCGCGGGTGCCGTGCACGATGAGCACCGACCGGCCGCGCACGGCGTCCACCGGCTCGTCGCCGGGTGTCCACGGGGCCAGGGCGCACACCCCGACGACCGCGGGGTCGTCGGCCACGCGCAGGGCCACCCGACCGCCCATCGAGTGCCCGACCAGCACCACCGGGGCGCCGGGGAACTCCGCGCGCAGGCGGCCGAGTGCCCAGCGGGCGTCCCGCACCGGGTCGAGCTGCGGCGCGTTCCAGCCGCGGACGCGGTTGCGCAGGAGCGCCACCGTGAGCCCGTGCCGGCGGCCCGCGGCCGACAGCGCCCTGGCCAGCGGGACCATCCGGAGGTAGGCCAGCCGCCACGGCCGCACGGAGGCGACGCCGAACTGAGCCCCGCCGTGCAGCACGAGCGCCACCGCGCGAGTGCCGCTCCGTGCGGGGCGCACCGTCAGCACCGGTTCGTCCCTGACCATCCACCCACTCCTCGTCTCCGCTTCCGGTGTTCTCCTGCCCCCAGGGCCACCTTGGTGGCGTTCACCGCAACCAAGGTGGCCCTGGGGGCCGATGCCCGGACGTCAGGCGGCGGCGTGTTCCCGCTCACCCTCGCTGAACTGCGTGCGGTACAGCTCGGCGTACCTGCCGTCCGCGGCGAGCAGTTCCTCGTGCGTGCCGCGCTCGACCACCTCGCCGTCCTCGACCACGAGGATCAGGTCGGCCGCGCGGACGGTGGACAGCCGGTGGGCGATGACCAGCGCGGTCCTGCCGTCGAGCGCGTCGGACAGGGCCTCGCCCACCGCCACCTCGGACTCCGAGTCCAGGTGCGCGGTGGCCTCGTCGAGCACCACCACCCTCGGCTGGGCGAGCAGCAGCCGCGCGATCGTCAACCGTTGCCGCTCGCCACCGGAGAGCCGGTAACCGCGCTCACCGACCAGCGTGTCGAGCCCGTCCGGCAGCGAGCGGACGAGCGCCGCCAGGCGTGCCCTGCCGAGCGCGTCCCACAGCTCCTCCTCGCCCGCGTCCGGCCGGACGTAGGTGAGGTTGGCGCGGATCGTGTCGTGGAACAGGTGGCCGTCCTGGGTGACCACGCCGACCGTGCGCCGCAGGTCCGTGAACGCGAGGTCGCGAACGTCCACCCCGGACAGCCGGACCGCGCCGGAGTCGACGTCGTACAGGCGCGGCAACAGCGACGCGATGGTGGACTTGCCCGCCCCCGACGAGCCCACGAGCGCCACCATCTGGCCCGGCGCCGCGTGGAAACTGACGCCGTGCAGCACCTCCTCGCCACCCCGGTTGTCCAGTGTGGACACCTCTTCCAGCGAGGCGAGCGAGTAGCGGTCGGCCGACGGATAGCCGAAGCGCACGTCGTCGAACTCGACGGAGACGCCACCGGCGGGCAGCGGCACGGGGTCGGGCCGTTCCTTGATCATGGGATCGAGGTCGATCACCTCGAAGACGCGTTCGAACGACACCAGCGCCGTCATCACGTCCACGCGGACGTTGGCCAGCGCCGTCAGCGGCGTGTAGAGCCGGGTGAGCAGCAGCGCGAGGGCCACGACCGTGCCCGCCGCGAGGTCGCCGCGCAGGGCGAGCCAGCCGCCGAGCCCGTAGACGAGCGCCTGCGCGAGCGCCGACACGAGGGTGAGGCTGGTCATGAACCAGCGGGTGAGCATCGCGGTGCGCACACCGATGTCGCGGACGCGCCCCGCGCGGGCGGCGAACTCCGCGGACTCGGCGCGCGGCCTGCCGAACAGCTTGACGAGCGTCGCGCCCGGCGCCGAGAACCGCTCGGTCATCTGCGTGGTCATGGCGGCGTTCAGCTCGGCGGACTCGTGCTGCAGCGCGGCCATCCGGCGGCCGATCCGCCGCGCGGGGAGCACGAACACCGGCAGCAGCACCAGCGCGAGCAGCGTGACCTGCCAGGACAGCGTCACCATCACCGCGAGCGAGAGAACCAGCTGGATCACGTTGGTCACCAGACCGGACAGCGTCGCGGTGAACGTCCGCTGCGCGCCGATGACGTCGTTGTTCAGCCTGCTCACGAGCGCACCCGTGCGGGTACGGGTGAAGAACGCGACGGGCATCCGCTGGACGTGCTCGAACACGGCCCGGCGCAGGTCGAAGATCAGCCCCTCGCCGATGCGCGCGGACTGCCAGCGCTCCACCAGGCCGAGCGCCGCGTCGGCGATGGCGAGCCCGGCGATGGCGAGGGCCAGCCAGGCGACCGTGGCGGCCGCTCCCCCGCCGACGATGACGTCGACGACCCGGCCCGCGAGCAGCGGGGTGCTCACGGCGAGCACCGCGGAGACGACGGTGAGGCCGAGGAACACGGCGAGCCGCGCCCAGTGCGGCCGGGCGAAAGCCGCGACCCGCCGGACCGTGCCCCTGCGCAGTCCCTTCGGCGTGTCCGCCGACCGCATGGCCCCGTTCAGCAACGACCAGGTGTTGTCCACGACCCCCAACCTTCCCGCACCGACCGCAAACCTCGACTATAGTCAAGGTTGTTGACCCATCTGAGCTGCACAACGCAGTGTGCTGGGAGATCCTTCCCGACGCCACCGACATTTTCCGGCACCGCGGGACACCCGGCGCGGGCCATCGCCTAGCCTGGGTCCGACCGGCGGGCTCGACAGCGGAGGGGAACACGTGTCGGCACCTGGGGTTCCACGGTGGCTGCACCGGAGCTGGGCCGAGCGTCCGCTGCCCCTGGACGCCGCCTTCTACCTGCTGTGCTGCGGGTACGCCGGCACCGTCGCGCTCACCAACGAGTTCTTCGGTTTCCGCGTGTGGGGCGCCTTCGCCGCGGCGGGGTACGGGCTGGCGCTGCTGCACACCGTCGCGCTGCTGCTTCTCCCCGCGCGACCCCGGGACCGCGCGCCGTGGTGGCGCTCCCGCTGGACCGGGGTCGCCGCGGCCGGCACGGTCGGGATGCTGGCGCCCCTGGCCACGCTCGTCGTGCGCAGGCTCGGCGGCGGCGACTGGCAGGAGGCGCCGGGGGCCTGGAGCGCCCAGCCGGAGGTCTGGGTGATCGAGCGGTCGGCGAGGCTGCTGCTGGAGAACGGGACGCCCTACGTCGACGTCTCGGCCCTCGGCCGGGCACCCCACTGGCTCGACTACACGCCGTACGGGCCGGTGATGGCCGTGTTCGGGATGCCGAGGGCTCTGTTCGGCGGCACTCCCCTCGGAGCCGCGCTCACCGACGCCCGGATCGTGTTCGCGCTGGTCGCCGCCGGGTGCGTGGTCGCGGCGCTGCGGGTGCTCGGCACGCGCGCCGTGCCGGTCCGCGCCGCGCAACTGGCCCTCGTCGGCCCGTTCACCGCGCTGACGTTCGCGGTGGCCGGACCCGACCTCGCCATGCTCGGGCTGCTCCTCCTGGCGGCCGCCCTCGCCGCCACCGACCGTCCCGTGCCCGCGGCCGTCACGCTCGCGGTCGTGACGAGCGCGAAGCTGATCGTGCTGCCTGCGGCCGTGGTGCTGGGCTTCCTCGTGCTGCGCAGGCTCGGCGGCGGCGCGCTCGGCCGCTACGCCGCCACGTTCGGCGCCGGGTGCGCCGTGCTGAACGTCCCGGTGCTGCTGGCCGACCCGGCCGCGTTCACCGAACACGTCATCCGGTTCCCGGCCGGGCTGGGCGCGGTCAGCTCACCCGCGGCGAGCCCGCTGCCGGGGCACCTGATCGCCGAGACGGGCGCGGCGGGCAAGGCCGTCGCACTCGCCCTGCTCGGTGCGGCCGCGTTGGCGGTACTGGTCTGGCTCGTCCGGCGGCCACCCGGGACGGGTGCCGACGCGCTGCTGCGCATCGCGGTGGGGTTGGGCGCGTTCACCCTGCTCACCCCCGCCACCCGGTTCGGCTACCTGGTGTACCCGGTCGTCCTGCTCGGCGCGGTGTTGTTCTTCCCGGGCAGGCCGGACACCAGGGACGAGGGCGATCCGGACGCGTGTGCCGCCGCTACTTCTTCTTGACCCGGGTCGCGCCGCCGCGGCCGCGGAGCTGCACTCCCGATTCGGAGAGAACCCGGTGCACGAATCCGTACGAGCGTCCGGTGGACTCGGCGAGGGCCCGAATGCTCGCGCCCTTCTCGTATTTCTTCTTCAGATCGGCGGCTAGCTTGTCGCGCGTGTTTCCGGTGATGCGCGCGCCCTTCTTCAGGTCAGCCACGTCAATCCACCTTCCAAACCTTCCGCCCCGGTCGGGTAATTCGGGCCACATTCGACCCCTGCCTGCCGCAATGATCGAACAGACAGCCGCCGAATGCCAGACGGCGAGGCAAAAACCTCCGAAAACCCGGCCATATTGGGCCGATTCAGTGCTTGCTCACCCGCAACTAACGAGATCGGCCGGAAGAACGTCTCAGCGCCCGGCCCGCCCCTCGTGCGTGTTTTCCGTGGTGCGGACCACGTTCCTCACTCACGAGCGGTGACCAGGCGTTTCAGGCGAGCTGCACGAGCTCCAGATACTCCTCGGACCAGTGGTCCTCGGTGCCGTCCGGCAGCAGGATCACCCGCTCCGGTTCGAGGGCCTCGACCGCGCCCGGGTCGTGCGTGACCAGCACGACGGCACCCGTGTAGCTGCGCAGCGAGTCGAGCACCTGCGCGCGGCTGGCCGGGTCCAGGTTGTTGGTGGGCTCGTCGAGCAGCAGCACGTTGGCCGCGCTGGACACCAGCCCGGCCAGCGCCAGCCGGGTCTTCTCCCCGCCCGAGAGGGTGCCCGCGGACTGGTCCAGCTGCTCGCCGCTGAACAGGAACGAGCCGAGCAGGTTCCGCAGCTCCTGCGCCCCGGTGTCCGGCGCGAGGTGCCGGGTGTTCTCCCACACGGACGCGTCGTGGTCGAGGGTCTCGTGCTCCTGGGCGTAGTAGCCGAGCCGGAGCCCGTGCCCGGCGACGACCCGGCCCGTGTCGGGCGTCTCCAGCCCGCACAGCAGCCGCAGCAACGTCGTCTTGCCCGCGCCGTTGAGACCGAGGACCACGACCTTGGAACCGCGGTCGATCGCGAGGTCGACGCCGGTGAAGATCTCCAGCGAACCGTACGACTTGGACAGTCCCTCGGCGGTGAGCGGCGTGCGCCCGCACGGCGCGGGAGCGGGGAACTTGATCCGCGCCACCTTGTCGGACTGCCGCTCCTCGTCCAGCTCGGCGAGCATCTGCTCGGCGCGGCGCGCCATGTTCTTCGCCGCGACCGCCTTCGTCGCCTTGGCCCCCAGCTTCGCGGCCTGCTGCTGCAGCGCCGCCGCCTTCTTCTCCGCGTTGGCCCGCTCGCGCCTGCGGCGCTTCTCGTCGGTCGCCCTCGCGTCGAGGTAGCGCTGCCACGACATGTTGTACGTGTCCAGCTCGGCCCGGGTGGCGTCGAGGAACCACACCTTGTTCACCACCTCGCCGAGCAGCTCGACGTCGTGGCTGATCACGACGAGACCGCCCTCGTGCGCCTTGAGGAAGCCGCGCAGCCAGCTGATCGAGTCGGCGTCGAGGTGGTTGGTGGGCTCGTCGAGCAGCAGCACCGTGTCCGAGCGGCCGCCCGCGCCCGCCTCGGAGGCGGCGAACAGGATGCGGGCCAGCTCCACCCGGCGGCGCTGACCGCCGGACAGGGTGCTCAGCGGCTGCGCCAGGATCCGCTCCTCGAGCCCCAGGTTGGCGCAGATGCGGGCGGCCTCGCTCTCGGCGGCGTACCCGCCGAGAGCGGCGAAGCGCTCCTCCAGCCTGCCGTAGCGGCGTACCGCGCGGTCCCGCTCGGCCTCGTCGACCAGCTCGGACATGGCGGTCTGCGCCTTCTCCATGTCCCGCACGAGCGTGTCGAGCCCGCGCGCCGACAGCACCCGGTCCTTGGCGGACAAGGAGAGGTCGCCCTCGCGCGGGTCCTGCGGCAGGTAGCCGAGGTCGCCGCCGACGTGCACCTCGCCCGCGTACGGCTCCCCCTCCCCCGCCAGGACGCGCAGGGTGGTGGTCTTGCCCGCACCGTTGCGCCCGACGAGGCCGATGCGGTCGCCGGGCTGGACGCGCAGGGTGGTGCCGGACAGGAGGATGCGCGAACCGGCACGCAGTTCGAGGCCCGTGGCCGTGATCAAAGGAGACTCCGTGGTGAGGGGAACGTCGGAAACCGGACAGCGCGAGACACCCGCGCGGGGCGGGGACAGCTATTCCAGCCGGACGACCACGACACCCAGTGTACGGACCGGGGTCCACCGGTTTTCGCCCCGGTGACCCGGCTCACCCATCCCCCGGCGCCACCTCCCCAATGTGGCATCGGTTGCGTTCGGCGCACCCAATGCGGCGTTCGGTGCGTTCGGCGCACCCAATGCGGCATCCGGTACGTCCAACGCACCCAATGCGGCATCCGGTACGTCCAACGCACCCAATGCGGCATCCGGTGCGTTCGGCGCACCCAATGCGGCATTCGGTGCGTCCAACGCACCCACTGTGGCATTGGGGAGCTTCAGGCGGGGTCGCGGACGACGATCTCCACGGAGCGGGCGCGGCCGGCCGCCTCGTCGAGCACCGTGCGGCGCGGTTCGCCGAGGTCGGGCAACGTGGTCACGGCCAGCGCGAACACCCGCTCCAGCCTCGGGTCGCGGCGCAGCTCGTCGAGCGCCTTCCGGTCCCCGCCGAGCACGACGCCGTCGAGCTCGCCCAGGTGCGGGCCGAGCACGTCGAGGGCGTCGTCCGCCGCCGCGCGCAGCGCCTGCCTCGCCTGCCCTTCCCTGCGGCGGGCGAACCGCTGTTGCGACCATCCGCCCGCCGCGCTGCGGCCGTGCACGAGGTGCCGGTCGGTGCGGGAGACGAGCACGCGGCCGCCCTCGGCGACGCCGACGCTGTGCCCGCCGAGCCGGACCAGCAGCAGCCCGAGCCGCCGCGGCACCCCGGCGTGCTCGACCAGCGGCGCCACCGCCAGCCCCGGCCGCACCTCCCCGGCCGCGCCCGGCAGCGGCGGGAACGGGACGCGCGCCGTGGCCGTGGTGCCGTCGCCCCCGGTCACCACCACCCGCTCGGGACGGAGCACGGTCTCCCGCACCCCGTCGTTGCGCTCGGCGAACCGGGCGAACCAGCGATCCAGTCGCTCGGGTTCCACCTCGACGGCCCGGCCGCCACCACTCACCGCACGCGTGCGCGCCACGACCGCCTCCTCACAGGACGAAGGACTCCGACCACGGCTGGGCCGTGCGGCCCTCGATGGCGTCGAGCATCCGGACGGCCTGGTTGTCGGTCAGCGAAGCCACGAAGTCCACCACCGCCCTGCCCCGGGCGAGCCCGCGGACGGCGTCGGTGCCCTCGACCGGCTCCCCGGTGGCACCGACCAGCAGGTCGGGGGCGCGACGCGCGAGGCTCGCGTACTCCGCCCCGGCGACCTCGACCAGGTCGTGCAGCCTGCGCGGCAGCCGCGACGCCTCGTCCCGGTCGGCCAGCCACGCGTCGAGCGCGTCCACCAGCGATGCCAGCACGTTGGCCTGGCCGCGCTGGTGCAGGGCCAGGTCGGCGCGGAGCAGCACGAACCGGCGGTGCACGAACTTCAGCACCTGCACCTCGTGCCACTGCGCGGGACGCAGGGTCACGTGGCCGGTGCGCGTCGACGGGGCCGGGGTCACCAGGACGCCGTCGACGAGCCGGGCCGACCAGCGGGCGGAGAACGCCGCCAGCGCCTGCTCCGCCTCGATCGATCCGTCGAACGGGCTGGCGAGCAGGTCGTCGACCAGTTCGGCCCGCACCCGCGCGACCGCCTGCGCGAACGCGTCGTCGTCGACGATCCACGAGTCCTTGGCGTGCATGCGGCGGCGCAGCAGCTCCAGCGAGCGGCCCGGCTTGCGGTCCGCCGACCGCAGCTGCGCTTCGCTGAGCTCGGCCAGCTCCCCCACCCGCGCCAGCCACTGGCCGAGCTCGGTGGCCACCGAGGCGTGCTGCAGCACCCCGATGCGGTGGAAGTCCTGCAGGTCGTGGATGGCGTAGGCGATGTCGTCGGCCATGTCCATCACCGACGCCTCCACCGTCTGCTGCCAGTGCTCGACCCGCCCCGTGAACGGGGCCCTGGCCTGCACGAGGTCGTCCAGCTCGGTGCTGTAGGCGGAGAACTTGCTCGACCCCGTGCCGGGTGCGCCGTCCGGCTCGCCCGCGCCCCTCGGCGGCACCCGCATCCGGGCGGGGTGCGGGTCCGGGAAGTGCAGCCGCGCCCACGGGTACTTGAGCAGCGCCGCCCGCGCGGCCGCGGTGAGGTTGAGCCCGACCGGGGTGGGTCCGCCGACCTCGGTCGTGGTGACGATCCGGAACGTCTGCGCGTTGCCCTCGAAGCCGTCGGCCAGGCCGTAGCGGTGGCGGGCGATCCGGTCCAGCACCTGCTCCCCGAGATGGCCGAACGGGGGGTGACCGAGGTCGTGCCCCAGCGCGGCGGCCTCCGCCACGTCGGGGTCGCACCCGCCGAGCTTCGCCACGAGCTCGCGGGAGTCCTCGGCTCCGGTGATCCGCTCGGCGATCGCCCTGGCCACCTGCGCGACCTTGAGGCTGTGCGTGAGCCGGTTGTGCAGCAGACCGGAGCCACCCGCGCTGACCACCTGCGTGACGCCGCCGAGCCGCGCGAAGAACGGGGAGGCCGCGATGCGGTCCCGGTCGATCCGGAAGGGGCTGCCCGCCAGGTCGGTCAGGCCGGGCGGGGCCGGCTCGGCGTCCCTGCGCTCCGTTCGGGGATCCGGCGCTGCTGACATAGCTGACACCCTAGGTGACCTGCCGCGCCAGACGTGGTGTGATCACCGGGTGGCGGACGTCGTCGTGCTCGGGGCGGGCCCCGCCGGGCTGGCGCTCGCGGGGGCGTGCGCCCGGGCGGGGCTGCACACGGTCGTGGCCGACCCCGACCCGCACCGCCCGTGGGCACGGACGTTCGGCCTGTGGCGCGACGAGCTGCCCGGCCTGCCCGCCGGGGCGGTCGCGGCCGCACCGGGCACCGCGCTGGCGGCGGGGCGGGAGCCGCACCCCGTGCCCCGCGAGTACGTGGTGCTGGACAACGCCGGGCTGCGCCGGTGGCTGGCCGACGACCGGGTCCGGCTGGTGAGCGGGCGCGCGGTGGCGGTACGGCACGGCGGCGCGGGCTCGTCGGTGGAGCTCGCGTCCGGCGAGCGGCTCCCGGCCAGGGTGGTCGCGGACGCCCGCGGCGCACCCGCCCGCCGGGTCCCCGGCGCCGAGCAGGTGGCCTACGGCCTGGTGCTGCCCGCGCGGGCGCTCCCCGGAGCGGACGACACGGCGGTGTTCATGGACTGGCGCGGCATCCCGCCGGGACCGGACCCCAGCTTCCTGTACCGGGTGCCGCTCGGCGACGGTCGCGTGCTGGCCGAGGAGACCTCGCTGGCGCGCAGGCCGGGGCTGGACCCGGCGGTGCTGGCCCGGCGGCTGCGCCGGCGGCTGGCGGCCGCCGGGGTGGACACCTCGGGGTGCTCCGAGGTGTCCGAGGAGCTGGTCCGGATCCCGCTCGACACGCCGCCGCCCCGGCCGGGGCGCACCGTGCCGTTCGGGGCCGCCGCCGGTCTCGTCCACCCGGCGACCGGGTACAGCGTGGCGGCGTCGCTGATTCTCGCACCGCGGGTGGCGGGCGCGATCGCCACCACGCTGCCGAGGGGTCCGGTAGCGGCGGTGCGGGCGGCCCGCGGGGAGGTGTGGTCGCCGAGCGCGCTGGCCGTGCACGTGCTGCGGCGGCACGCGCTGCGCGCGCTGCTCGCCCTGCCGCCCCGGGAGGTGCCGGGGTTCTTCGACGTGTTCTTCGCGCTGCCCGCCGAGCGGCAGCGCGCCTTCACGTCGGGCCGGGAGGATCTGCCGGGAACGGCGGCGGCGATGGCCGCCCTGTTCCGGTCGGTTCCGGGGCGGCTGCGGCCCACGCTGGCCGGGTTCGGCAGGCCCCGGCCCGCCCGCGCGTGAGCACGTCGGCACGCACGCGCGGGCGAGCGGGCGGTCAGACCGTGAAGCCGAGGGCGCGCAGCTGCTCGCGGCCCTCGTCGGTGATCTTCTCCGGGCCCCACGGCGGCATCCACACCCAGTTGATGCGGAAGTCGGAGACGAGCCCGGCGCCGCCGGTGAGCACCGACGCCGTCTGGTCCTCGATCACGTCGGTCAGCGGGCAGGCCGCCGACGTCAGCGTCATGTCGATGGTGGCGGTGTTGTCCGGCTCCACCCGGATGCCGTACACGAGGCCGAGGTCGACGACGTTGATGCCGAGCTCGGGGTCGACCACGTCGCGCATGGCCTCCTCGACGTCCTCGACCTTGGCGACGTCCGCGCTCGGCCGCGCCTGCTCGGGCAGGTCCGCGGCCGTGCGGCCGTCCCGGTGCTCCGGAGCCGGGTTCTCCGGATTCTCCGTGGTGGTGGCCTGGGTCTGTTCCTCGGTCATGAGCCTTCCACTCCCGTTCTTCGCGTCGCGGCAGCGCCGACGGCCGCTAGTCGATCACGGTCTTCGCCGCACGGTCGCCGTGCGGTGTCTGCGCCAGCGCGTCCTTGAACGCCATCCAGCCGAGCAGCGCGCACTTCACGCGGGCCGGGTACTTGGCGACACCGGCGAACGCGACGCCGTCCTCCAGCACGTCCTCGTCCGGCTCGACCTGCCCCCGGCCCTGCATCAGCTCGACGAAGGCGTCCATCGTGCCCAGCGCCTCGTCGACGGTGTGCCCGACGACGAGGTCGGTGAGCACCGACGTCGCGGCCTGGCTGATCGAGCAGCCCTGGCCCTCGTACGAGACGTCGTCGATCGTGCCGTCGCCGACCCGGACACGCAGCGTCACCTCGTCGCCGCACGTCGGGTTGACCTGGAACGACTCACCGTCGTAGGGCTCCCGCAGGCCGCGGCCGTGCGGGTTCTTGTAGTGATCCAGGATGATCTCCTGGTACATGTTCTCCAGGTCCATCAGCGCACCCCGAAAAACCTCTGCGCCTCGCGCACACCCTCCACCAGGGCGTCCACTTCGGACACATCGTTGTACAGGTAGAACGAGGCGCGCACCGTCGCGGGCACGCCCATCCTGCGGTGCAGCGGCCACGCGCAGTGGTGGCCGACGCGCACCGCGATGCCGAGGCTGTCCAGGACCTGGCCCGCGTCGTGCGGGTGCACCCCGTCCACGACGAACGACACCGCGCCGCCACGCAGCTCCGTGCCGGCAGGCCCGATCACCCGGACCCCGGGAAGCCCGGCCAGCCCGGCGAGCGCCCGCTCCGTGAGCACGTGCTCGTGCGCGGCGACGCGGTCCATGCCGATCGCGGACAGGTAGTCCACGGCGGCCCCGAGGCCCACGGCCTGCGACGTCATCGGCACCCCGGCCTCGAACCGCTGCGGCGGCGGCGCGAAGGTCGAGCTCTCCATCCGCACCATCTCGATCATCGAGCCGCCGGTGAGGAACGGCGGCATCGCGTCGAGCAGCTCCCGCCGCCCGTAGAGCACACCGATCCCGGACGGGGCCAGCATCTTGTGCCCGGAGAACACCGCGAAGTCCACGTCCAGCTCGTGCAGGTCCACCGGCGCGTGCGGCACCGACTGGCAGGCGTCCAGCAGCGTCAGCGCCCCGACCTGCCGTGCGCGCTCCACGATCGGCGCGGGCGGGTTGACGGTGCCGAGCACATTGGACTGGTGGGTGAACGCCACCATCTTGGTGCGTTCGTTGACGAGCTCACCGAGGTTCGACAGGTCCAGCCTGCCCTCGTCGGTGACCCCGAACCAGCGCAGCGTCGCCCCGGTCCGCTGGCACAGCTGCTGCCACGGCACGAGGTTGGCGTGGTGCTCCATCTCGGTCACCACGACCTCGTCGCCGGGAGCGAGCGTGAACCGCTCCATCTCCGGGCCCGCGGTGGCCGCGTTGCTCATCGCGTACGCGACCAGGTTCACGCCCTCGGTGGCGTTCTTGGTGAACACCAGCTCGCCCGGCACCGCGCCGACGAACTCGGCGATGCGTGCCCTGGCGTCCTCGTAGGCGTCGGTCGCCTCCTCGGCGAGCTGGTGCGCACCCCGGTGCACGGCCGCGTTCGCCGTCTCCAGGAACCGCCGCTCGGCGTCGAGCACCGGGACGGGACGCTGCGAGGTCGCCCCGGAGTCCAGGTAGACCAGCGGCTTCCCGTCGCGGACGGTGCGGGACAGGATCGGGAAGTCGGCGCGCACCGCGGCGACATCCAGGGGCAGCGAGTCAGCGGTGCCTGGCAGGGTCGTGCTCATCGCGCCAACTCCTTTCGTCCTCCTGCGCGCCCGGCTCAGACGGCCGCGGCGTCGGCCTTCTCGATGTAGGCGACGTAGCCGTTCTCCTCCAGGTCGTCGGCGAGCTCCTTACCGCCCGACTCGACGATCCGGCCACCGGCGAACACGTGCACGTAGTCCGGGTGGATGTGCTTGAGGATCCGCGTGTAGTGCGTGATCAGCATGACGCCGACGTCGTTGTTCGCGGTGTACTCGTTGACGCCCTCGGACACGACGCGCAGCGCGTCGACGTCGAGCCCGGAGTCGGTCTCGTCGAGGATCGCGAACTTCGGCCGGAGCAGGGCCAGCTGCAGGATCTCGTGCCGCTTCTTCTCGCCGCCGGAGAAGCCCTCGTTGACGCTGCGCTCGGCGAACTCGGCCGAGATGTCCAGCTTGGCCATCTCGTCCTTGACCTCCTTGACCCAGTGCCGCAGCTTCGGTGCCTCGCCGCGCACCGCGGTGGCCGCGGAACGGAGGAAGTTCGACATCGAGACGCCGGGCACCTCGACCGGGTACTGCATCGCGAGGAACAGCCCCGCGCGGGCGCGCTCGTCGACGCCCATGTCGAGCACGTTCTCGCCGTCGAGCAGCACCTCGCCGGAGGTGACCTCGTACTTCGGGTGCCCCGCGATGGCGTAGGACAGGGTCGACTTGCCCGAGCCGTTCGGGCCCATGATCGCGTGGGTCTCCCCCGAGCGGATCGTCAGGTTGACGCCTTTGAGGATCTCCTTGCTGCCCTCGTCGGTGACGACGCCGGCGTGCAGATCCTTGATTTCCAGTGTGGCCATGCCTCTTCGTTTCTCTCGTCAGTGGCTCAGAAGACGGTGGTGGAGCGCGCTCAGGCGCCGATCGCCTGCAGTTCGGCCTCGATCGCGTTCTCGAGCCGCTCGCGGACCTCCGGGATGTCGATCCTCATGAGGATCTCGTGGAAGAAGCCGCGCACGACCAGCCTGCGTGCCTGCTCCTCCGCGATTCCCCGCGACTGCAGGTAGAACAACTGCTCGTCGTCGAACCTTCCCGTCGCGCTCGCGTGCCCGGCGCCCTCGATCTCGCCGGTCTCGATCTCCAGGTTCGGCACCGAGTCGGCGCGGGCGCCCTCGGTGAGCACGAGGTTGCGGTTGAGCTCGAAGGTCTCGGTGCCCTCCGCCGCGGCGCGGATCAGCACGTCACCGATCCACACGGCGTGGGCGCCGTCGCCCTGCAGTGCCCCCTTGTAGAGCACGTTGGACTTGCAGTGCGGGGCCTCGTGGTCGACGAACAGCCGGTGCTCCTGGTGCTGGCCGGTGTCGGCGAAGTAGAGGCCGAGCATGTCGACGTCGCCGCCGGGGCCCGCGAACGTGGCCGTGGGGCTGACCCGCACGAGGTCGCCGCCCAGCGTGACGACGATGTGCTTGAGCGTGGCGTCGCGGCCGAGCCGCAGGTGCTGCTCGGACACGTGCACGGCGTCGTCGGCCCAGTCCTGCACGCTGACCACGGTGAGCTGCGCGCCGTCGCCGATCACGAACTCGACATTGTCGGCGTAGGTGCCGGAGCCGACGTGGTCGAGCACGATCGCCGCCTCCGCGAACCGCTCGGCGCGGACCTGCACGTGCCCGAACGCGGTCCTGCCCTCGCCGGGGCCGGTGATCCGGACGACCGTCGGCTTCGAGGCCTTGGTCTCCTTCGGCACGGTCACGAGCGTGGCGCCGGTGAACGCCGAGTACGCCTGCGCGGCGACCCGGTCGGAGGGCGTGCCCGCCTCGCCGAGGCGGGCATCGTCCCGGCCGACGGTCTCGACCCGCACCTCGGGCGCGGCCTCGGCGTCGACCTTGACCTCACCGGTGGCGGCCGCGGAGCCGTCGTGCAGGCCCCGCAGCCGCTTCATCGGGGTGAACCGCCAGTTCTCCTCGCGCCCGCCCGGGACCTCGAAGGCCTCGACGTCGTAGGAGGAGAACCGCTCCCCGCGGGAGGTCGCGGGGACGACCGCTTCGGCGGCCGAGGCTGTGTTGGCGGTGTTTTCCTCAGTCACCGTCATGTCAGCCGACGGCTCCTTCCATCTGCAGCTCGATCAGGCGGTTCAGTTCCAGCGCGTACTCCATGGGCAGCTCGCGGGCGATCGGCTCGACGAACCCGCGCACCACCATCGCCATCGCCTCGTCCTCGGTGAGGCCACGCGACATCAGGTAGAACAGCTGGTCCTCGCTGACCTTGGACACGGTGGCCTCGTGGCCCATGGACACGTCGTCGTTGCGGATGTCCACGTACGGGTACGTGTCCGACCGCGAGATCGTGTCCACCAGCAGCGCGTCGCACTTCACCGTGGACCGCGAGTGGTGCGCCCGCTTGGCGACCTTCACCAGGCCGCGGTAGGACGTGCGGCCGCCGCCCCTGGCCACCGACTTCGACACGATGGTCGAGGACGTGTGCGGCGCGAGGTGCTCCATCTTGGCGCCCGCGTCCTGGTGCTGGCCCTCGCCCGCGAACGCGACCGAGAGGACCTCGCCCTTGGCGTGCTCGCCCATCAGGAAGACCGACGGGTACTTCATGGTGACCTTGGAGCCGATGTTGCCGTCGACCCACTCCATGGTCGCGCCCTCTTCGGCCTTGGCGCGCTTGGTGACCAGGTTGTAGACGTTGTTCGACCAGTTCTGGATCGTCGTGTAGCGGCAGCGGCCGCCCTTCTTCACGACGATCTCGACGACGGCCGAGTGCAGCGAGTCCGACTGGTAGATCGGCGCGGTGCAGCCCTCGACGTAGTGCACGTAGGCGTCCTCGTCGACGATGATCAGCGTCCGCTCGAACTGGCCCATGTTCTCCGTGTTGATCCGGAAGTAGGCCTGCAGCGGGATGTCGACGTGCACGCCCTTCGGCACGTAGATGAAGGAGCCGCCCGACCACACGGCGGTGTTCAGCGCGGAGAACTTGTTGTCACCGGCGGGGATGACGGAGCCGAAGTGCTCCTTGAAGATCTCCGGGTGCTCCCGCAGCGCCGTGTCGGTGTCGAGGAACAGCACGCCCTGCGACTCGAGGTCCTCCCGGATCTTGTGGTAGACGACCTCGGACTCGTACTGGGCGGCGACACCGGCGATCAGGCGCTGCTTCTCCGCCTCCGGGATGCCGAGCTTGTCGTAGGTGTTCTTGATGTCCTCGGGCAGCTCGTCCCAGCTGGTGGCCTGCTTCTCCGTGGACCGGACGAAGTACTTGATGTTGTCGAAGTCGATGCCCGACAGGTCGGCGCCCCAGTTCGGCATCGGCTTGCGCTCGAACAGCTTGAGCGCCTTGAGACGCGTCTCGCGCATCCACTCGGGCTCGTCCTTCTTCTCCGAGATCTCGGAGACGACGTCCTCGTTCAGGCCACGCCGGGCCTTCGCACCGGCCTCGTCCGGGTCGGCCCAGCCGAACGCGTACTTGCCAAGGGAGTCGATGGTCTCTTCCTGGCTCAGCTGCGCGGTGGTGGGATTGCGCTGCTCGGCAGCGGCAGTCATGCGGTTGTCCCTCCATTCGGAGCACGGTCATCCACGTGCGCGGCGACGGATGCGGGCAGCCAGGCGGCACCTGCGCGGCCCTGCCCCGCCACGGCAGCCGCATACCCGGGCCGCCGGTGACCGAAGCATCGCCACGACGCGTGCGTCGTCCTCACTTCTCGCTCCGTTCTCACGTTCGTCGATGACTTTCTTGCATACCCGGCGGGCTGTCCGCGGGTACGTGTGTGGTGCACGCGGCGTCACCGCGTGCGATGGTCGCCAGCCGCTGCACATGGGTCCCGAGCAGCTCGGCGAAGGCCTCCGTCTCGGCCTCGCACAGCTGCGGGAACTCGGCTGCCACGTGGGCGACCGGGCAGTGGTGCTGGCAGAGCTGCTCGCCCACGCCGACCCTGCGGGTCGACGCAGCGTAGCCCTCCCTGGTCAGGGCGGTGGCGAGGGCCTCCGCCCTGGTCGCGGGATCGCCGCTGCGCGTGATCGCGTCCCGGTGGGGTTCCACCAGTGACGCGACGCGCCGCTCGGCGAACGCGCGCACCGCCTCCTCGCCCGCGTGCTCGGCGAGGAACCGGATGGCGGACACCGCCAGGTCGTCGTAGGCGTGCCCGAACCGGGCTCGGCCCTGCTCGGTGAGCAGGAACAACTTGGCCGGTCGGCCCCGGCCCCTCGGGCCCCGCCGAGGCGCGTTCCTGGTCTCGGCCTCGTGGTCGGCGACCAGCGCGTCCAGATGCCTGCGCACCGCGGTGGGACTGATCCCCAGTTCCTCCGCGACGGCCACCGCCGACAGGGGTCCCTGCTCGAGGAGCAGGCGGGCGACCTCGTGCCTGGTCCTGCCCTCGACCGAAGAGGCGGGGGCGGCCGGGGGCCCGGGGGCGCCGGAGGCCGGCTGGGCAGGGAGGTCCGCAGGCACGGGCCGCACGCCCGCCTGCTCACCGGTCTCCCGGGCTCCCTGCTTTTTCACAACATAAGTGTGTCGTATTTCGCGGCCCCCGGCAAAGGGACACGAAATCCGAGTGACCGGACTCACGTCCAGCGGCACTCGATACGCTCTCGTGGTGGTTTCGGGCAAGAGCGGGACGCGGCAGCAGGACGTGCGCGACGGGCACGCCGCCGTCCCCGGGGCCGCCGTCCGCTCCCCCGTGCACCCCGGCGACCCGGAACCGCTCGACGCGGGCGAGGTCCGCGCGCTGAACGTCGTGCGCACGCTGGGCACGGTCGGCTCGCTGCTGCTGGCGTTCGGGGCGCTGGGCGCGGGCGCGGCGCCGGTGCTCAACCCCGTGCTCGGAATCCCGGTGCTCCGGCTGTTCGCCCGCATCCCCACCGTGTCGCTGGCCGTCGCGTTCGCCGGGATGGGCCTCATGGTGCTCGCCTGGCTGCTGCTCGGCCGGTTCGCCCGGCCGAGACGGGCGCGGCTGGCGAGCGACGGGCAGCTGCTGCGCACGCTGGCGGCGTGGGTGATCCCGCTGGCCCTGATCCCCCCGCTGTTCTCCCGGGACGTCTACAGCTACCTCGCCCAGAGCGAGATCGTGCACCGCGGGATGGATCCCTACGCCATGGGCCCCGCGGAGGCGCTCGGCGTCGCCGACCCGCTCACCGCGGGCGTGTCCAACCTGTGGCGGGAGACGCCCGCTCCGTACGGGCCGCTGTTCTTGCAGGTGGGCAGCTGGATCTCGGCGGTCGTCGGCACCAACGTGGCGGCGGGCGTGCTGTGGCAGCGGGCCCTCGCGCTCGCCGGCCTCGGCCTCATCCTGTGGGCGCTGCCCCGGCTCGCGCGCCGGTTCGGGGTGCAGCCCGCCACCGCGCTGTGGCTCGGGGCGCTCAACCCGCTCGTGCTCTTCCACCTGGTGGCGGGCGCGCACAACGAGGCGCTGGGGATCGGGCTGATGCTGGCCGGGCTGGAGATCGGGATCCGGCGGCTGCCGATCCGGGTCGCCGGGGACAGCCCGCCCCCGCTGGCGCCCGGCGAACTGCGCCACCTCGTGCTGGGGGCGGTGGTGATCTCGCTCGCCGCGATGGTGAAGATCCACGCCGTCGTCGCGCTGGGCTTCTTCGGGGTGATGATCGCGCGGCGCTGGCACGGCCGGATCACCGATCTGCTGCGTGCGGCCGCGCTGATGCTCACCGTCTTCGCCGTGGTGACCGTGGCCGTCGGGTTCAGCACCGGTCTCGGCTTCGGCTGGGTCGGGGCGCTGGGCACGCCCAGCGTCGTGTGGAGCTGGATCTCGCCGATCGCCGAGCTGGGCCAGATCGGCGGTGTGCTCGGGGTCGCGCTCGGGCTCGGCAACCACACCGCGGCGGTGATCGCGATCCTCGGCATGCTGGGCTACCTCGTGGCGGCCGCGATCACGGTCAAGTTCCTGTGGGACAGCTTCCGCTGGCGCTACCGGCCGATCATCGGCCTCGGCGTGTCGCTGGGCGCCTTCATGATGCTGCACGTGGCCATGCAGCCGTGGTGGCTGCTGTGGGCGGTGATCCCGCTCGCCGCGGCGGCGGGCACCTCCCGCTTCCGCGTGGCGGCGACCGCTCTCAGCGTGGTGCTCGCGCTGGTGATCCCGCCGACCGGCAGCACGTTCGACGGGCGGTCCTACATCCTGCCGCAGGCCTACGTCGCGGGCGGGCTCATCATCCTCGGCGCGGCACTCGCGACGTGGCGTGCGGCGCCGCTGCTGTTCCGCCGGCGCGCGGACGGGACACCCGCCGACGCGAGCTAGCACACGCCGTACCCTTGGTTTCCGTGGGTGACGCCGTCGAGATCACCGGACTGGTGAAGCGCTTCGGGTCCGTGACCGCGGTCGACGGCCTCGATCTGAAGATGCCGCGCGGCGGGCTGCTCGCCCTGCTCGGCCCGAACGGCGCGGGCAAGACCACCACCGTGGAGATCTGCGAGGGTTTCGTCCGCCCGGACGAGGGCACCGTGCGCGTGCTCGGGCTCGACCCGCGCCGCGACGGCACGGCGCTGCGGCCCCGGATCGGGGTCATGCCCCAGGGCGGCGGTGCCTACCCCGGAGTCCGCGCCGAGGAGATGCTGGGACTCGTGGCGGCGTGCGCGGCCGACCCGCTCGACCCCGCGTGGCTGCTCGACGTGCTCGGCCTCGGCGGCGCCCGGCGCACGCCGTTCAAGCGGCTCTCCGGCGGCCAGCAGCAACGGCTGTCCCTGGCGTGCGCGCTCGTCGGCAGGCCGGAGCTGGTGTTCCTCGACGAGCCGACCGCGGGCATGGACCCGCAGGCGCGGCGCCTGGTGTGGGACCTGCTGGAGGCGCTGCGCGCCGACGGCGTGAGCGTGCTGCTCACCACGCACCTTATGGAGGAGGCGGAGACGCTCGCCGACGACATCGTCATCGTCGACCGCGGGCGGGTGATCGCGCAGGGGTCGCCGAGCGCGCTGACCGCCGAGCACGCGGACGACGCCCAGCTGCGGTTCCGGGCCAGGCCGGGTCTCGACACCGAGCTGCTGTCCGCCGCGCTGCCCGAGGGCTACCTGGTGCGCGAGTCCGCGCCCGGCGCCTACCGGGTCGCCGGGATCGTCGACCCGCAGGTCGTGTCCACGGTGACCGCGTGGTGCGCGCAGCAGGGCGTGCTCGCCGAGGAGCTGCACGTGGGCAAGCGGGACCTGGAAGAGGTCTTCCTCGAACTGACCGGACGGGAGCTGCGCACGTGACGACCACGCCGTCCGCCGGCCGGCCGCGCTTCGCGCCGGGGACCTTCACCCCCGCGCCCGGGAGCGGGCGGCGCGGCCGGATGCTGCTGACCCACGCGCGGGTGGAGACCAGCCTCACCCTGCGGCACGGCGAGCAGATCCTGCTGACCCTGCTCATCCCGCTTGCCCTGCTCGTCGGCCTCAGCCTGCTCGACATCCTGCCCACCGAGGGGTCCCTCGCCCGCGTGGACTGGATCACGCCGCGGATCCTCGCCCTCGCGGTCATGTCCTCGGCGTTCACCGGACAGGCCATCGCACTGGGCTTCGACCGCAGGTACGGCGTGCTCAAGCGGTTGTCGGCGACCGCGCTGCCGCGCTGGCTGCTGGTGGCGGGCCGGCTCGCCGCCGCGCTCGTCGTCGTCGCGCTGCAGGTGGTGGTGCTCGGTGCGGTCGCCGCGCTGCTCGGCTGGGCGCCCAGCCTTTCCGGCGCCGCCTACGGAGTGGTGCTGCTCGTCGCGGGCACCCTGAGCTTCGGGGCGCTCGGTGTCCTGCTGGGCGGCTCCCTGCGCCCCGAGCTCGTGCTGGCGCTGGCGAACCTCGTGTGGTTCGTGCTGCTGCTGGCGGGCGGGATCCTGCTGGCCCCCGCGACGCTGCCCGGGGCGGCCGGGGACATCGTGGCGCTGCTGCCGTCCGGCGCGCTCGCCGAGGGCCTGCGGGCCGCCCTCACCGAGGGGACGGTGAGCTGGAGGCCGCTGGCCGTGCTGGCCGCATGGGGCGCTGTGGCCGCCGCCCTCGCCACCCGCACCACCCGCCTCACCTGACCACCACCCCGCCCACGGCGCGCGGGCGGTGAAGGCCACCATCAGTGCGCCGAACGCACCCGGGGTGGCCTTCACCGCGGGCGGGCACCGGCGCGAGCGGGCACTACGCACGGTCGTACACTCGGGCCGTGCAGCTCTCCTCGCTCGTCGCCCGCCTGCCGTACCCGTCGTGGGCGGTTCAGCGGGCGGTCGCCGTCGCCGCGATCGTCACCCAGGGCGGGATCGGCGTCACCGGGTCGATCGTGCGCGTCACCGGCTCCGGGCTCGGATGCCCGACCTGGCCGCAGTGCGTCTCCGGCAGCATGTTCCCCGTCGAGCATCCCGAGTACGAGACGCTCAACCAGTGGATCGAGTTCGGCAACCGGCTGCTGACGGGCGTGGTCATCCTGGTCGCCGCGCTGTGCGTGCTCGTCGCGTGGCGGGTGGTGCTCGACCACCCGGGGCGGCAGCGGCTGCTCCGGCTCGCGTGGGTCATGCCCGCCGGGGTGGTGGCCCAGGCCGCGATCGGCGGGCTGACCGTGCTGACCCACCTGTTGTGGTGGACGGTGGCCGTCCACTTCCTCGTCTCCAGCGTGCTGGTGTGGTTCTCCGTGCTGCTGTTGCACGCCTTCGGCGAGGGCGACGAGACACCCCGCTGGCGGGTCCCTCCCTCGGGCAGGGCGCTGCTGGTCGCGCTCGTCGCCGCGCTGGGCGCCGTGCTCGTCGCGGGCACCACCGTGACCGGCGCGGGACCGCACGGCGGCGACCCCGGCACCCCCCGCCTGCAGGCCCCGATCGAGGTGCTGGCGCAGGTGCACGGCGCGCTGCTCGTGGGCTACCTGGTGGTGCTCACCCTGCTGGGCCTGCGGTGGCTGCGCACGGGCGCGTCCGGGACGCTGTGGCGCCGCTACGCCGCCACCTGGGCCGTCTCGCTCGCCCAGGGCGGGGTCGGCAGCCTGCAGTACGCGCTGGGCGTGCCGGAGGCGCTGGTCTCCCTCCACGTCCTCGGCGCCGCGCTGGTCATCGTCGCGACCGCGTCGCTGTGGTGCGCCGCCCGCGACCGCGGCCCGGCCACCAGCAGGCACCCGGCCCCCACGGCCGAGGCGGCCGCCGCCGCCCGCTGACCCGACCTTCTCCCGGCCGTCACACTCCGGCCATTCCGCTGCCCCGATGCGCCGGTACCCTGTGTCGGCCCGCGTCCGAACGGGTACCAGTTCCGGTGACCAGCTCTTCCTGTCGATTCGAGGTCATACCGAGCCATGAGCACCTCCGCCGAAGCGCCCGCCACGACGAGCGGCTCCAAGCCGCTCGTCTCGGGCCGGCGCTCCACCACCGAGATGATCGTCCTCAAGGCGTTCCTGCTGATCCCGTTCCTCGCCCTGCTCGCCGCCGTTCCGTTCGCGTGGGGCTGGGGCCTCAACTGGGTCGACGTCGGGTTGGCCGTCGTCTTCTACACGGTGGCGACGCTCGGCGTCACGGTGGGCTACCACCGCTACTTCACCCACGGCGCGTTCAAGACGAACCGCCCGCTGCGCGTGGCCCTCGCCATCGCGGGCAGCATGGCCGTGCAGGGTTCGGTGATCTTCTGGGTCGCCAGCCACCGCAGGCACCACGCCTTCGCCGACCGGGAGGGCGACCCGCACTCCCCCTGGCTGTTCGGCACCTCTCCCGCCGCGCTGCTGCGCGGTTTCTGGCACGCGCACATGGGGTGGATGTTCAACCGCGAGGTCACGAACTACGAGCGGTTCGCCCCCGACCTGCTCGCCGACAGCGACCTGCGCCTGGTGAACCGGTTCTTCTGGCTGTGGATCACGCTGAGCCTCGCGCTCCCGGCGATCCTCGGCGGCCTGCTGACGTGGTCCTGGTGGGGAGCCGTGACCGCGTTCTTCTGGGCCGGCCTGGTCCGCATCGCGTTCCTGCACCACGTCACCTGGTCGGTGAACTCGATCTGCCACATGGTCGGCTCGCGCCCGTTCACCAGCCGGGACAAGGCCGCGAACTTCTGGCCGCTGGCGATCCTGTCGATGGGCGAGTCGTGGCACAACTCCCACCACGCCGACCCGACCTGCGCCCGGCACGGCGTCCTGCGCGGCCAGATCGACATCTCCGCACGGCTGATCTGGGTGTTCGAGAAGCTCGGCTGGGCGCGCAACGTCCGCTGGCCCAAGCCGGAGCGGCTCGCCGCCAAGCGCGCCACCCCGGCCTGACCGTCCGCCCCGCGTGTCATGAGTGGCTCGTTACTGACGAAGAATGGCAGTGACGAGCCACTCATGACAGTGGTCTGCCGGGGTATCGCTAGCGCAGCTGCTGGCGGACGGCGGACGCGAACCGGAGCGGGGCCGCGGCGTCGGCGTGGGCGAACCCCAGCGACGGTTCGGCGAGCTCCAGTTCGAGCAGCACCGGCCTGCCGTCGTCGCCGCGGACCACGTCGACCCGCGCGTACAGCAGATCGGCGCGCCTGCCGCCGAGCCGCTCGACGGCCGCGTCCAGCACGTCCTCGGCCAGCGCGCGGAACCCCGGCTCGGGCTCGACCGGGCCGAGCTTCTCCGAGACGAACAGGCCGGAGCCGTCCACCCCGGCGCCGGTGAGCATCGCGGCCTTCGTGAACGCGTGCGAGTACACCCCGCCGAAGAACACCAGCGCGGTCTCCCCCTCGGCGTCCACGCTGGACTGGTACGGCTGCAGCAGGACGGCGTGGCCGCGCTGGTGCAGCGACCGCAGGTGCGCGGCGGCGTCACCGGAGCCGCCGGCGAACCGGGCCGCGCCGCGCGAGCCCGCGCCGACGGTCGGCTTCAGCACGAACGGCACGTCCGGCCAGTCCGGTTCGGTGCCCGGAGGCACGAGCCGGGTCGGCACGATCGGCACCCCGGCCGACTCCAGGTCGAGCAGGTAGGTCTTGTCGGTGTTCCAGTGCACCACGTCGACCGAGTTGCGCAGCGTGGGCACCGAGGCGCACCAGTCGAGGAAGTCCGCGCGGCGGGCCGTGTAGTCCCAGGTGGCGCGCAGGATCACCAGGTCGGCGGTCGCGAAGTCGGCGGCATCGTCGTCCCACACCGCCCAGCCCGCGGTGACCCCGATCTCGGCGAGCGCGGGCAGCACCGCGCGCTCGTCCCCGTCCCCCTCGGGTAGCTTCGCGCAGCCGACGAGAACCGCGCGGGCGGTCACCGCCGCTTGGCCAGGTGCCCGGCCATCCGGCGGCGGTGCCCCGGCCCGATGACGGTGGCGTTCACCGTCTCCGCGTCCCAGGTCGCGGGTTCGAGGTCGGCGACCGCCTCGATCAGCGCCGCACCGGTCGCCGTGCTGGGCACCACGACGTCGCCGAGGGCGCCGTCGGCTCCGATCAGCACCACCCGCGCCCCGGCGTTGCCGAGGTACTCGACGACGGCCTTCGCCGGCTTGCCGTGCGCGGCGACGAAGCCACGCGCCGCGGACAGGTGCCGGGCCGTCGGGGCGGGGGTCTGCTCGGTCTGCTCGGACTTCTCGGACTCAGCCACGCGATCAGTGTAGGGATCTCCCCCAGCCGGGGAGGAACATCGTGGTCATGGCCATAGTTGCACCCGCTGACGACCCCACGCGACAAGGAGGACGCATGCCCACGGCGATTCGGATCCAGCGGACCGGTGGCCCCGAGGTGCTCGAGCCGGCCGAGGTCGACCCCGGGGAGCCCGGCCCGGGACAGGTACTCGTCGACGTCGCGGCCGCGGGGGTGAACTACATCGACACCTACCAGCGCAGCGGCATCTACCCGGTGGACCTGCCGTACGTGCCGGGGCTCGAGGGCGCGGGCACGGTGGCCGCGGTCGGGGCCGGGGTGACGGACGTGTCCGTGGGCGACCGGGTGGCCTGGCAGGGCTCCCCCGGCGGGTACGCGGCGCGGACGCTCGTGCCCGCCGACATCGTCGTGCGTGTGCCGCACGGCGTGTCCGACGAGGTCGCCGCCGCGACCCTGCTGCAGGGCGTGACCGCGCACTACCTGGTGAACTCCACCTACCCGGTGCGGGCGGGCGAGACGATCCTGGTGCACGCGGCGGCGGGCGGTGTGGGTCTGCTGCTGACGCAGCTCGCCAAGGCGAAGGGTGCCCGCGTGATCGGCACCGTGTCGACCGAGGAGAAGGAGCGGCTCGCCCGCGAGGCGGGCGCCGACGAGGTGATCCGCTACACCGAGCGGGACTTCACCGAGGCGGTGCGGGAGCTGACCGGCGGCGAGGGCGTCGCGGTGGTCTACGACGGCGTCGGCAAGTCCACTGTGGAAGGAAGTCTGGACAGCCTGCGGGTGCGCGGGATGCTCGCGCTGTTCGGCGCGTCGAGCGGGCCGGTGCCGCCGATCGACCCGCAGCGGCTGAACGCGGGCGGCTCGCTGTTCCTGACCCGCCCGAAGACCGGCGACTACCTGCGGGACCGGGCCGAGCTGGAGTGGCGGACCGGCGAGCTGCTCGCCGCGGTGGCCGACGGTTCACTGCGGATCCGCGTCGGCGGCCGCTACCCGCTCACCGAGGCCCGGCAGGCGCACGAGGACCTGGAGGGCAGGCGCACCACGGGTAAGGTCCTGCTGCTCCCCTGACCCCGAACGCGCCGGTCACCGGTCGTGAGTGAAGAACGTGGTTAGAACAACCGAACACACTCACGACCGGTGACCAGGCGAAACGGCTACTCGGTCGGGTTGATCCGGACGGCGTCGATGACGAAGACGAGGGTCTCGTCCTGCAGCGGGTGCCCGCTCTGCTCCCCGTAACCGAGGTCGGGCGGGACCACGGCGAGCCTGCGGCCCTGCTGCCGCATCCCGACGAGGGCCTCGTTGAAGCCCTCGATGACGTCGCCCTGGCCGAGCGTCACGCTGAGCGTGCGCTGCTCCCCGAAGGAGCTGTCCTTCAGCTGGCCGTCCGACCAGGTGAACAGCGCGTAGTTCACCTCGATGGTGCCGGACAGATCCACGCCCTCGCCGAGCCCGTCCTCGAGGTCGCGGCGCAGCAGCTCGGTGGGCGCCGCGCAGTCCTCCGGGATCCGCACCTGCGGCTCCTGGCCGTACTCCCCGGTGACCGTGATGTCGTCGGCGGCGCACACCTGGTCCTGCGGCGGCGGCGTGGACTGCGGCGGGGGCAACCGCAGCGACGGAGAGGGGTCGGTGCCGGGCGGCAGGTCCGACGGCTGCTCGCGGGACGGCGTACACGCCGCGAGGACCAGCGTGGCCGCCGCCACAACGATGATCGTGCCAGCTTTGCGCATGTCGGACACCCTAGCCGGGCGCCGGGCGGCGCTCGTGCGCACCCGCGAGAGCGGGCAGCTCCGCTCCCGTGTGGACGATACCGAGCCGCTTCGTCGCCCGGGTCAGCGCGACGTAGAGGTCGTTGCGGCCCCGCGCCGAGCAGGCCACGATCTCGTCGGGCGCGACGACGAGCACGGAGTCGAACTCCAGTCCCTTCGCCCGGTCCACCCCGAGCACCGACACCCTGGGGTTGTCGTCCTCGGTCGTGGCCTGGTGCCCGGCCAGCGCGTCCGCGAGCGTGTCCCGCAGCCGCTCGGCGCACACGACCGCCACCGTGCCGCCGTCGACCGCGCGCAGTTCCTCGTCCACGAGCCCGGGCAGGCGTCCGGGGAGCTCGCCGGCGCCGAGCCGCAGCGACCACGGCGGCACGCCGGTCTCCCGCACCGAGGTGGGAGCGCGCAGTGCGGGATCGATCTCGGCGAGCACCCGGGCGGCGACGTCCATGATCTCGGCCGGCGTGCGGTAGTTGACGGTCAGCTCGCGCAGCCGCCAGCGGTCCTCGACGTAGCGGCCGAGCACGTCGCCCCAGGCGGAGGTGCCCGCCGCGGAGCCCGTCTGGGCGACGTCGCCGACGACGGTCATCGAACGGCTGGGGCACCGGCGCATCAGCAGGCGCCAGTCCATCTCCGACAGCTCCTGCGCCTCGTCGACGATGACGTGCCCGAATGTCCACGTGCGGTCCCGCGCGGCCCGCTGGGCCGCGGTGAGGGCGCTGCTGCGCTCCTGCCGCTCGGCGAGCAGCTCCGCGTCGAGAACGTCGCGGACCCGCAGCACCTCCTCGTCGATGATCTCCTCGTCCTGTTCGAGCACGTGCAGCACGCCCTCGGCGTAGGCGCGCTCCTCCCGTTCCCGGCGGGCGCGCTCGGCGCGCGCTTCGGTGTCGTCCTCCCCGAGCAGCTCGGCGAGCTCGTCGAGCAGCGGCACGTCGGCGGGCGTCCACCAGGAACCGGGCGCGCGCAGCAGGGCCGCGCGCTCGTCGGCCGACAGCAGCCCGGCGGCCGCGCTGTCCAGCCGCTCCGGCGAGGTGAGCAGGTCGGCGAGCAGCTCCTGCGGGCTCAGCTTCGGCCACAGCGCGTTGAGCGCCGACCACACGGCCTTGTCCTCGGCCAGCTCCTGCCGGATCGTGGCGCGGTCGCGGGCGTCGAGCACGTCGTCGGCCGCGACCTCGCCGTCGGCGAGCGGGATGTCCGGGACGCCCTCGGCCGCGCTCGCCTCGAGGTTCGCGGCGGCCTGCGCGGCGAGCTCGTCCAGCATGCGGTCGACGAACACGCGGCGCGCGACGTTGTGCGGCCGCAGGGTGCGCCGCGCCCGTTCCCGGGCCCGCTCGCACGTCGCGCGGTCCAACGTCAGGGTCCCCTCCTCGGCGGGCACCTCCAGCACGTCGTCCGGCACGCGCTGGCAGTCCCGCACCGCCTGGGCGAGCACGTCGGCCAGCACGAGCCTGCCCTTGATCCCGGCCGCCTCCGGGGTGTCGGTCCCGGTCGCGGCGAGGCCGGGGAACAGCTCGCCGACGGTCGCCAGCAGCACGCCCGTCTCCCCCAGGGACGGCAGCACCTGCCCGATGTAACGGAGGAACGTGCTGTTCGGCCCGACCACCAGGACGCCGCGGGAGGTCAGCTGGCGCCGGTAGGTGTAGAGCAGGTACGCGGCCCGGTGCAGGGCCACGGCGGTCTTGCCGGTGCCGGGACCGCCCTGCACGACGAGGACGCCGCCCGGGTCGGCCCGGATGATCCGGTCCTGTTCGGCCTGGATCGTGGCGACGATGTCGGACATCTCGCCGGTGCGCCTGCGTTCGAGCGCCGCCAGCAGGGCCGCCTCGCCGGCGAGGCCGAGATCGTCGTTGCCCTCGGCCTGGGACAGGTCGAGGATCTCGTCGTCGATGCCGACCACGCGCCTGCTCAGCGTGCGGATGTGCCTGCGCCTGCGGACGCCCTCCGGGGACGCGGCGGTGGCGAGGTAGAACGGCCGCGCGGCCGGCGCCCGCCAGTCGATGAGCAGCGGGGCGTAGTCGTCGCTGTCGTCGAACAGCCCGACCCGGCCGATGTGCAGGGGCGAGTCACCGTCGTACCCGGGCTGGAAGTCGAGCCTGCCGAAGCACAGGCCCTGCTCGACGGAGTTCAGCTGGGCCAGCCGGTCGCTGTGCAGAGCCGTCGCGGCCTCCCGCTCGGCGGCCGCCTGCGGGGTGCCGCCGCTCTGCCGCAGCGTCTCGGTGAGCCTGCGGGAGGCCAGCTCCCGTTCCTCGTCGAGCTTGGCGTAGAGCAGGGAGAGGTACTCCTGCTCCGCGGCGATCTCCGACGATTTCCCGGGTTTCCCGGGTTTCCCGGCGTGCTCGGTCCTCGCGGCGTTCCCGGCGCTCCCGGTGATCGTGGTGGTGTCGGTTTCCCGGTCGTACGGGGACACGGACAACGGCAGCCCACTTTCGCGTCGACAAGGGTTGATTGGCGCAGGGATAACGAGTCTCCCCCGCCGAGAATTCCCGGGCGGGGCAGGTCAGCGCTCGCGGGCCACCGGTTCCGAGCGGCCGAGCTCCCTGCCGTCCCCGTCGAGCGCGGCGACGGCGAAGTGCGGGCCCTCCGCCCGGACCACGACGGCCGTCTCGAACCCGCCGCGCGGCACGGTGACGACGGGCTCCAGCGCGGCGGGCCGCGGACCGGCGAGCACCCGCCACCCCCGGACCTCCGTCGCGCCGTTCCAGCTGGCGTAGACGGTCAGCCCGCCCGCGTTGTTGGGGCCGAGCGCGACGGAAGGGGGGTCGGCGGGCCTGCCGGTCCAGTCGGCGGTGTACGCGCGGTAGGTCTGGTCGGGCGCGGGCAGCCGCGCGTCGAGCAGCAGCTCGCCGTCCGGCGCGAACTCCGACACGAACGGCTGCGCGCCCCAGCCGACGAGCGCGCGGCCGTCCGGGAGCAGCTGCATGTTGCCCTGGTTGTCGGCCAGCAGGTCGGCCGGGTGCCGGAACCGCCGCTCCACCGTGGCCCGCCGGGTGGCCGGGTCCAGCCGCAGCACCATGCCCCGCGACCGCTCGCCGTGCTGCGGGGATGCGGAGTTGTCGAACAGGGAGAGGGTGCCGTCCGGCTGTGGTCGCGCGTCGTGCTGCCAGGCGAACACGTCCTCGTCGCGGAGCACGAAGTCCGACCGCGTGCCGCCGAGCCGCCAGCGGACCTCGCCGCTGTCCCGGGCGATGGCGTAGACGGCCCAGGTGTTGCGGGCCGAGACGACGAGGTCGCCGTTCGCATCCTCCGCCACCGAGTTGATGTGGAAGTAGTCGAACGGCTGGTCGCGGCCACCGGTGCCGCCCAGTTCCTTCCGCGTCTCGTCGATGCCCACGTGGTCGAGGGCGCTCCACTCGAACAGCACCTCGCCGGTGGCGATGTCCACCTCCTGCACCACGCCGTCGAACACCCAGCCCTGGCGGGGCCCGCCGACGGGGGTCAGGTCGGCCGCCGCGGGCGGGTAGGCCACGAGCAGTGCGGTGTCCCGGTCGGTGATGAGGAACTCGTGCAGGTCGGCCTGGCGGCCGTTGCCGGTGTGCACCTCGGCGATCTTGCGGTAGGTGCGGTCGTAGACCACGCCGAAGCCGTGGCCGTAGCCCTCGTGCACGGTGCCCGTCCACCACGTCAGCACCGGCTCTCCCCGGTAGGTCTGCACCCGGAAGTCCATCGGCACCCGGTCCGGACCGGTGGACGGCAGGAACCAGACGGGCTCGCCGCGCCGGTCGGTGATCAGGCACCCCTGCTGGCCGGGTCCCTCCTCGCGATAACCCTTCGGGGCGAACAGCAGGTACCTCGGCCCGGCCGGGGCGGCGGCGGTACGGCTACGGGTGATCCGCACCCGCGGTGGCCGCAGGTCGGGGCGCGAGACGAACCGCTCGACGTCGGAGCTCGCGGCAGTGCCCCCGGGCGCGGGTGCCGGTGGTGCCGACTCGGCGACGGAACGCGGCCAGCGGTAGCCGACGTAGCCGGAGATCGCCGGAATCGTGACCGCGGCACCCACCAGCCCTGCCCCGCGCAGGAACCGTCGACGGCTCGTCTCCTCGCCACCCACCCGGGTGACGATAGCAGCCCGGGGGCCGGGGCCGGGTCTAGAACGGCAGGCCGAGCACCGGCAGGCCGATCGCGGAGTCGACGGCGAGGGCACAGAACACGATCATCAGGTACGTGTTGGAGCGGTGGAACAGCGCCATCGGCTTGGTCGCGACGCCGCGCCGCACGGTGGCGTGCAGCCGGTGGGCGTAGAAGAGGAACCACGCGCCGGCGAGGGCCGCGAACGTGGCGTACAGCCAGCTGGTGGCGGGCGCGAGCAGCAGCGTCCACCCCACCATCACCCACGAGTAGATGACGATCTGCCGCGCCACGTGCTGCGGCGTGGCGACGACCGGCAGCATGGGGACGCCCGCGCGCTCGTAGTCCTCGCGGTACTTCATCGCCAGCGCCCAGGTGTGCGGCGGGGTCCAGAAGAAGATGACGCCGAACATCACGAAGGCGGGCCACTCCACGGTGCCCTGGACCGCGGCCCAGCCGATCACCACGGGCATGCAGCCCGCCGCGCCGCCCCAGACGACGTTCTGCGGCGTGCGGCGCTTGAGCCCGAGGGTGTAGACGAAGATGTAGAACAGGATCGTCGCGACGGCGAGCACCGCGGCCAGCAGGTTCACCGCGAGCAGGAGCACGGCGAACGACGCGGCGCCCAGCACCAGGCCGAAGACGAGCGCACCGCGCCTCGGCACCGAGTCGCGGACCAGCGGCCGCCGCCTGGTGCGGTTCATGACCTTGTCGATGTCCGCGTCGATGACGCAGTTGAGCGCGTTCGCGCTGCCCGCGGCCATGGTGCCGCCCACCAGTGTCGCGAACACCAGCCAGGGCGACGGGATCTCCCTGCCGGCGAGGAACATCGCCGGGATGGTCGTGACCAGGAGCAGTTCGATGACGCGGGGCTTGGCCAGCGCCGCGTAGGCGGCCACCGTCCGCCGGACACCCCGCCGGCCACCGGGCTGCGGCTCGCCGGTGCGATGCACGGCGCTGGTGTGGTCACTGCGCCCGTGCGCAGCGTGCACCAACGACATTTCGCTCCCTGTGTCGGACTCGGGGTGGCCGCGGGCCGGACCACGCGAGAGCCCGGCACCTTGACAGATCGTAGTAGTCGCCGTGGCGCCCCGCGCTCCGGGGCGGTCCCGCGCCCGCGTCAGCCGTCCGTGCCGCCGGGGCGGCACCGGCTAGGCTGGCGGCGACCGGTCGCGACGTGCGGGAACACCTCGGCGCAATTCGGGGCATACCACGCTTCGGGATCGATTAAGATGACCGGTGGCGGCCGGGCCGCCGGGTAACCACGGAAACGACAGCCACTACGTGCAGATTCAGGAGCCGATTCAGTGTCGGATATGTCGGAGACCGCCTCCACCAGCGACATCAACCGTCTACTGCGCCGTAACGTCCCGGCGGACTGGACCGACCTGGACACCCGCGCGGTGGACACGGTGCGAGTCCTGGCCGCCGACGCGGTCGAGAACTGTGGCAGTGGTCACCCCGGCACGGCGATGAGCCTCGCGCCCGTCGCCTACTCGCTGTTCCAGCGGATCATGCGGCACGACCCCGCCGACCCCGAGTGGCCTGCCCGCGACCGGTTCGTGCTCTCGGCCGGGCACAGCAGCCTGACCCTCTACATCCAGCTGTTCCTGGCCGGATACGGCCTGGAGCTGGAGGACCTCAAGCAGCTGCGGAAGTGGGGCTCCCGGACCCCCGGCCACCCGGAGTACCGCCACACGCCGGGTGTGGAGACGACCACCGGCCCGCTCGGCCAGGGCCTCGCCAACGCCGTGGGCATGGCGATGGCCGCCCGCCGCGAGCGCGGGCTGCTCGACCCCGAGGCTCCCCAGGGCGAGAGCGTCTTCGACCACCATGTGTACGTGATCGCCTCCGACGGCGACATCGAGGAAGGCGTCACCGCCGAGGCGTCGTCCCTCGCGGGCAGGCAGGAACTCGGCAACCTCGTCGTCATCTACGACGACAACAAGATCTCCATCGAGGACGACACCAACATCGCCCTGTCCGAGGACACGGCGAAGCGCTACGAGGCCTACGGCTGGCACGTGCAGGTCGTGGACGGCGGCGAGGACGTCGTGGCGTTCGAGCGCGCGATCGAGGCCGCCAAGGCGGAGACCACACGCCCGTCGTTCATCCTGCTGCGCACCGTCATCGGCTATCCGGCGCCGAACAAGATGAACACCGGCAAGGCGCACGGCGCCGCGCTCGGCGCCGACGAGGTGGCCGAGGTGAAGCGGGCACTCGGCTTCGACCCGGAGCGCAGCTTCCCCGTCGACGACGAGGTGCTGCGGCACACGCGGTCGATCGCCGACCGCGCGGAGAAGCTGCGGGCCGAGTGGCAGGAGCGGTTCGAGGCCTGGGCCGCGGCCAATCCCGAGCGCAAGCGGCTCGCCGACCGGCTCCGCACCCGCTCGCTGCCCGACGGCTGGGCGGACGCCCTGCCGAGCTGGGCGCCGGACGCCAAGGGCATCGCCACCCGCAAGGCCTCCGGCGAGGTGCTCAACGCCATCGGCGACGCGCTGCCCGAGCTGTGGGGCGGCTCCGCCGACCTGGCCGAGAGCAACAACACGATCATCAAGAACTCGGACTCGTTCGGCCCGGCCGGCGCCAGCACCGGCATGTTCACGGCCCGGCCGTACGGCAGGAACCTGCACTTCGGCGTCCGCGAGCACGCGATGGGCGCGATCCTCAACGGCATCGCCCTGCACGGCGGAACGCGGCCCTACGGTGCCACGTTCCTCATCTTCAGCGACTACATGCGGCCCTCGGTGCGGCTGGCGGCGCTGATGAAGGCGCCGGTCCTCTACGTGTGGACGCACGACTCGATCGGCCTCGGCGAGGACGGCCCGACCCACCAGCCGGTGGAGCAGCTGGCCGCGCTGCGGGCGATCCCGGGCCTGAACGTGATCCGGCCCGCCGACGCCAACGAGACCGCCGCCGCGTGGAAGGCCGCGCTGGAGGACATCCACGCGCCCTCCGGCCTGGCGCTGACCCGGCAGAACGTGCCGGTGCTCGAGGGCACCAGCGCGGAGGGCGTCGCCAAGGGCGGCTACGTGCTCGCCGAGGCGTCCAACGGCTCCCCCGAGGTGGTGCTGATCGCGACCGGGTCGGAGGTCCAGCTGGCCGTGGCGGCCAGGAAGACGCTGGAGGCCGAGGGCGTTCCCACCAGTGTGGTGTCGATGCCGTGCGTCGAGTGGTTCGACCAGCAGGACGAAAGCTACCGGAACGCGGTGATCCCGCCCACCGTGCGCGCACGGGTCGCGGTCGAAGCCGGCATCGCGCAGCCCTGGCACCGCTTCGTCGGTGACGGTGGCGAGGTCGTCTCGCTCGAGCACTTCGGCGCCTCGGCGGACTACTCGACGCTGTTCCGCGAGTTCGGCTTCACCGCGGACGCCGTGGTCGACGCGGCCCGCCGCGCGCTGGCGAAGAACGCCTGACGCGACCCGACAAGCGAAGGGGATGTAGTCATGAGCAACACCGACCGGCTGGCCGAGCTGTCTCAGGCCGGCGTGTCGATCTGGCTCGACGACCTGTCGAGGGAGCGGATCACCTCCGGCAACCTCGCCGAGCTCATCCGCGACAAGCACGTCGTGGGGGTGACCACCAACCCGACGATCTTCGCGAAGGCGCTGTCCAGCGGGCACGCCTACGACGAGCAGGTCCGCGCCCTCGCCGAGCGGGGCGCCGACGTGCACGCCGCCGTCCGGGAGCTGACCACCTCGGACGTGCGGGACGCCGCCGACCTGTTCCGCGACGTCTACACCGCCACCGGCGGGGCCGACGGCCGCGTGTCCATCGAGGTGGACCCCGGCCTGGCCAGGGACACGGACCGGACCGTGGCCGAGGCGGCCGACCTGTGGAAGACCGTGGACCGGCCCAACATCTTCGTGAAGATCCCGGCCACCGAGCAGGGCCTGCCCGCGATCACCCGCACCCTCGCCGAGGGCATCAGCGTCAACGTGACGCTGATCTTCTCGGTGGAGCGGTACCGCGAGGTCATCGACGCCTTCTTCGCCGGCCTGGAGCAGGCCACGGCCAACGGGCACGACCTGCGCTCCATCCAGTCGGTGGCGTCGTTCTTCGTGTCCCGGGTGGACGCCGAGGTCGACAAGCGGCTGGAGGCGATCGGCACGGACGAGGCCAGGGCGCTGCGCGGCGAGGCCGCCATCGCCAACGCCCGCCTCGCCTACGCCGCGTACCAGGAGCTGTTCGCCGGCGAGCGGTGGACGGCGCTGAAGGAGCAGGGCGCCAACCCGCAGCGGCCGCTGTGGGCGTCCACCGGCGTGAAGGACCCGTCGTACTCGGACACCCGGTACGTCGACGGGCTCGTGGTCGCCGGCGTGGTCAACACCATGCCGGAGCAGACGCTGGAGGCCGCGGCCGACCACGCCGAGATCACCGGCGACACCGTGACCGGCACCGCCGACCGGGCACGGGAGGTGTTCGACCGGCTCGCCGCCGTCGGCATCGACGTCACCGACGTCTTCCTGACCCTGGAGAACGAGGGCGTCGAGAAGTTCGACAAGTCCTGGACCGAGCTGCTGGACACCGTGTCCGGCCAGCTCGCCGGGGCGAAGGGCTGACGCCGATGGCCGCAGAGGGGGCAGGAGTCACCGTCTCGGTGGACGACTCCGCGCTCGACGCCGCCGCGGCTCCGCTGCTGGACAAGCTCCTCGTGGACGGCGTGGCGAGCAAGCTCACCGCGCAGGACCCCACGCTGTGGGGTGCCGACGCGGAGCCGGAGGCGGCCATCCGCCTGGCGTGGACGACCCTGCACAAGACGTCCCGCCCGCTCATCGGCGAGATCGAGGCGCTGCGGGCCGAACTGCGCTCGGAGGGCATCGACCGCGTGGTCCTCGCGGGCATGGGCGGCTCGTCGCTCGCGCCCGAGGTGATCACCGGCACCGAGGGTGTCGCCCTCACCGTGCTGGACACCACCGACCCCGGTCAGGTCGCCGACGCGCTCGCCGGCGACCTGGACCGGACGGTGCTCGTGGTGTCGTCCAAGTCCGGCGGCACGGTGGAGACCGACAGTCACCGGCGCGTGTTCGCGCGGGCCTTCACCGAGGCCGGGATCGACGCGGCCCGGCGGATCGTCGTGGTCACCGACCCCGGCTCCCCGCTGGCCGAGCTGGCCGAGGCCGAGGGGTACCGGCGGGTGTTCCTCGCCGACCCGAACGTGGGCGGCCGGTACTCCGCGCTCACCGCGTTCGGTCTCGTCCCCGCGGGGCTCGCCGGCGCCGACGTGGCGCGGCTGCTCGACCAGGCGGCGGTGGTGGCCGACGTGCTGGCCGCCGACTCCGCCGACAACCCGGCGCTGCGGCTGGCGGCGGCGCTGGGTGCGGCGCACGACGCGGGCGCGGAGAAGGTCGTCCTCGCCGACACCGGCTCCGGCATCGCGGGGTTCGGCGACTGGGCCGAGCAGCTCATCGCCGAGTCCACCGGCAAGCAGGGCACCGGCCTGCTGCCGGTGGTGGTCGAGGGGCCGGACGCGCCGGGCTTCGCCGACGCGGGCACCGACGCGGTCCCGGTGGTGATCGGGCCGTCGGCGCCGGGCGCGAAGCTGTCCACCCGGGGCCCGCTGGGCGCGCAGTTCCTGCTGTGGGAGTACGCGACGGCGATCGCGGGCAGGCTGCTCGCGATCAACCCGTTCGACCAGCCCGACGTGGAGGCCGCGAAGCAGGCCGCCCGCTCCCTGCTGGACGACCCCGCCGGGCTCGGCGGCGGCGCCGAACCGGCCACGGTGGTCGGTGCGGTGCAGGTGTACGCGTCGGCGGGGACCTCGGGCAACGGTGGTCTCGCGGACATCCTGCGGGAGTTCCTGGACACCGTGCCCGCCGACGGCTACCTCGCGGTGCAGGCCTACCTCGACCGGCTCGACGACGCGTCCGCGGCGCTGCTGCGGCCCGAGCTGGCGAAGCTGACCGGCGTGCAGACGACCTTCGGCTGGGGTCCCCGCTTCCTGCACTCGACCGGGCAGTACCACAAGGGCGGGCACCAGAACGGCGTCTTCCTCCAGCTGACCGGCGGTGTCGAGGAGGACCTGGACGTGCCGGACCGGCCGTACACCCTGGGCAGCCTGCAGCTGGCGCAGGCGCTCGGCGACGGCCAGGTGCTCACCGACCGCGGCAGGCCGGTGCTGCGGCTGCACCTCACCGACCGGGCCGCCGGACTCGCGGAACTCGTCCGCGCCGTACAGGAGCTCGCTTCATGACACGACGGTGGAACAATCCGCTGCGCGACCCGAGGGACAAGCGCCTGCCGAGGATCGCCGGGCCGTCCAGCCTGGTGATCTTCGGCGTCACCGGTGACCTGTCCCGCAAGAAGCTGATGCCGGCGATCTACGACCTGGCGCACCGGGGGCTGCTGCCCGCGGGCTTCTCCCTCATCGGGTTCGCCCGCAGGGAGTGGGAGCACCAGGACTTCGGCGAGCAGGTGCACGACGCGGTCGCCGAGCACGCCCGCACGCCGTTCCGCGAGGCGGTGTGGAACCGGCTGTCGGAAGGGATCCGGTTCGTGCAGGGCTCGTTCGACGACGACGACGCGTTCGACCGGCTCGCGCAGACGGTCAAGGACCTCGACGCGGAACGCGGCACCGGCGGCAACACGGCGTTCTACCTCTCCATCCCGCCGTGGGCGTTCCCGGTGGTGACCAAGCAGCTGGCGCGCTGCGGGCTGGCGGAGTCCACCGACGACGTCTGGCGGCGGGTGGTGATCGAGAAGCCGTTCGGGCACGACCTGGCCAGCGCCAAGGAGCTCAACGCCATCGTCAACGACGTCTTCCCCGAGGAGTCGGTGTTCCGCATCGACCACTACCTCGGCAAGGAGACCGTGCAGAACATCCTGGCGCTGCGGTTCGCGAACCAGATGTTCGAGCCGATCTGGAACGCCAACTACGTCGACCACGTGCAGATCACCATGGCCGAGGACATCGGCCTCGGCGGCCGGGCCGGGTACTACGAGGGCATCGGCGCGGCCAGGGACGTGATCCAGAACCACCTGCTGCAGCTGCTGGCCTTCACGGCGATGGAGGAGCCGGTCTCGTTCGAGCCGAACGCGCTGCGGGCGGAGAAGGTGAAGGTGCTCGGCGCCACCAAGCCGGTGCGGCCGTTCGACGAGACCACCGCCCGCGGCCAGTACGCGGGCGGCTGGCAGGGCGGCAAGAAGGTGCCGGGACTGCTGCAGGAGGCCGGATTCCCGAAGGACTCGACCACCGAGACCTACGCCGCGGTGACGCTGGAGGTGCAGAACCGCCGCTGGGCCGGGGTGCCGTTCTACCTGCGCAGCGGCAAGCGGCTGGGCCGCCGTGTCACCGAGGTGGCCGTGGTGTTCAAGCGGGCGCCGCACCTGCCGTTCGACTCGACCTCCACCGAGGAGCTGGGCCAGAACGCCCTGGTCATCCGGGTGCAGCCGGACGAGGGCGTGACGATGCGGTTCGGCTCGAAGGTGCCGGGGACCACGATGGAGGTCCGCGACGTCACGATGGACTTCGGCTACGGCCACGCGTTCACCGAGTCGTCACCGGAGGCGTACGAGCGGCTGATCCTGGACGTGCTGCTCGGTGAGCCGTCGCTGTTCCCGGTGAACGAGGAGGTCGAGCTGTCCTGGCGGATCCTCGACCCCGTCCTGGAGCACTGGGCCAAGTCGGGCAGCGCTCCGGAGCAGTACCCGCCGGGATCGTGGGGACCGGGGTCGGCGGACGAGATGCTGACGCGCAGCGGACGGCACTGGAGGCGCCCGTGATCATCGACCTGCCTTCCACGACAACGTCCCAGCTGAACAAGAAGCTGGTGGAGCTGCGCGAGCGCGGCGGCGCGGTGGCGCTGGGCCGGGTGCTCACCCTGGTGATCGCCGCCGAGGACGACGAACAGCTCGAGGACGCCATCGACGCGGCCAACGAGGCCAGCCGGGAGCACCCGTCGCGGGTGATCGTGGTGGCCAAGGGGGCGCGGACGGCGGCGCCCCGCATCGACGCCCAGATCCGGGTCGGCGGCGACGCGGGCGCGAGCGAGGTGATCGTGCTGCGGCTCTACGGCCCGCTGGCCCGCGAGGCGCAGAGCGCGGTGGTGCCGCTACTGCTGCCGGACGCCCCGATCGTCACCTGGTGGCCCACGGGCGGTCCGAAGGCCCCCGCGGGCGACCCGCTCGGCCGGCTCGCCCAGCGGCGGATCACCGACTCGGCGGCCGACCGGAACCCGATCCGGGCGCTGCACACGCGCGCGAAGTCGTACGCCGACGGCGACACCGACCTGGCGTGGACGCGGCTCACCAACTGGCGGGCGCAGCTGGTGTCGGCGCTGGACCTGCCGCCGTTCGAGCGGATCACCGCGGCGACGGTGACCGGCGAGGGCGACTCGCCGTCGACCGAATTGCTCGCCGGGTGGCTTGCCGAGTACCTGAAGGTGCCGGTGCGGCGGGTGAAGACGACCGAGGCCCAGGGCATCGTGTCGGTGGCGCTGGAGCGCCGCTCCGGCCCGATCGAGCTGAGCCGCCCCGACGGCCGCACCGGGACACTGACGCAGCCCGGCCAGCCGGCGCGCCGGATCGCGCTGCAGCGCCGCGACACGCGGGACTGCCTGATCGAGGAGCTGCGCAGGCTCGACCCGGACGAGGTGTACGAGGCGGCCCTGAACGGCCTCGGCAAGCTCGGCGCGGGCAAGAAGTCCACCGCGGCGGGCAAGTCCACGACCACGAGGAAACCGGCGAAGAGCACAGCATCATGAGCGGTTCCGAAGTACTCGTCTACTCGACCGGCGACCTGCTGGCGGCGGCCTGCGCCGCCCGGCTGGTCACCCGGATCGTCGACCTGCAGGCCGCGAAGGGGTCGGCGTCGGTGGTGCTCACCGGCGGCGGCACCGGCATCGCGATCCTGGAGCAGCTGAACCGGTCCCCCGCCCGCGACGCGATCGACTGGGCGCGGCTGGACGTCTACTGGGGCGACGAGCGGTTCGTGCCCGCCGACTCCGACGAGCGCAACGAGAAGCAGGCGCGGGAGGCGCTGCTGGACCACGTACCGGTGGACCCGGCGCGGGTGCACCCGATGGCGCCCTCGGACGGGGAGTTCGGGGACGACCCCGACGCCGCGGCCGCCGCCTACGCCGGGGTGCTGGCCGCCAACGCGCGGCCGGAGGACCACGGCGACGTGCCGACGTTCGACATCCTGCTGCTCGGCATGGGGCCGGAGGGCCACACGGCGTCGATCTTCCCGGAGTCGCCCGCGGCGTACGAGCACGAGCGGTCGGTGGTGGCGGTGCGCAACTGCCCGAAGCCGCCACCGACGCGGGTGTCGCTCACGTTCCCCGCGATCCGGCAGGCCACCGAGGTGTGGCTGGCCACGACCGGTGAGGCGAAGGCGGGCGCGGTGGCGCTCGCCCTCGCCGGTGCCGGCGAGGTGCAGTTGCCCGTGGCGGGCGCGCGCGGGCAGCGGCGGACGTTGTGGCTGCTGGACAGGGCCGCTGCGGGCGAGCTCGGCAAGGTGTACCAGCCACCCCACGTGTAGCCCCGGCCGCCGGATGCCCCCCATGCCACATTCGGTGCGTTGAACGCACCCAATGTGGCATTCGGTGCGTTGAACGCACCCAGTGCCACATTGGGGAGCTCTGGTACGAACGCGCGAAAAATGAGATGGTCGTTCCGATGTGGGTGATTCGTTAACAGTCGCACATTTGTTCAAGATCACGCGTCCCGAACGGGATATGAAGACCTCTCAAAGACAAGTCCACAAGACGAGAGGTCCATACCCATGACCACAGAGGGACTCTCCATCCCCGGAGTTTCGGTCGGCGGTTCGGGCGCGGGGGCCGCCGACCATCCCCAGCGGCGAACCACGGCCGCGTCCCGACCCGGATCCCGCCTGTTCCAGCGTCCGCTCGTCCGCAAGCTCGCCGTCGACGCCGTCGTGCTCGTGGTGGCGACGCTCGACGTCTGGCTTGTCTTCCCCGAGGAGGCGCCGCCGTACTCGCTCGCCCTCTCGGCGGCGAGCTGCGTCGCCCTCGTCTTCCGCCGGTGGCTGCCGTTCCCCGTGCTGCTGGCGACCGTACCCGGCTTCCTCGCGGGCTGGGCCCAGCTCGCGGCCATGATCGCCCTCGGCTACCTGGCCACCCGCAGGCAGATGCACTGGCAGACGTGGGTCGGCGCGGCCCTGATCTGGCTGTGCCGGTTCGTGCTGTGGCCGATGTCGGAGTTCGCCCAGCTGACCTGGCGCGAGCACGCACTCGACGCCATCTACGGCGTGATCGTGGCGGGCATGCCCATCGCGATCGGGCTGCTGATCGGCGCCAGGACCGAGCTGTCGGCCAGGCTCGCCGAGCTCGCCGCGAGCCGCGATCGCGAACGGCAGCTGCACGCGCAGGCCGTGCGGGCCGAGGAGCGGGCACGCCTGGCCAGGGAGATGCACGACGTGGTGTCCCACGACATCACGCTGATCGCGATGCAGGCCGGTGCGCTGTCGGCGTCCAACACGAGCGGCGAGGCGCAACGGACCGCACAGACCATCCGCAGGCTCAGCACGCACACGCTGGAGGAGCTGCGGGCACTGGTCGGGGTCCTCCGGTCGGGCTGCGACGCCGACGAAGGGCCGCATCCCGACATCACCGACCTGCACACGCTGATCCGCAACGCGGACGTGCCCGTGCAGCTCTCCGTCGAGCACCTGCCCGAGGACCTGCCGCCCAAGGTGTCCGCGGCCGCGTACCGCACCGTGCAGGAGTGCCTGACGAACGTGCACAAGCACGCACCGGGCGCGACGGCGTTCGTGCGGATCAGCAGCGACCGGGACGGCCTCTCGATCGAGGTGCGCAACGACCGGGCCAGGGAGCGGCCCGCCGGTGAGCTGCCCTCCGGCGGCCACGGCCTCGCCGGGCTGGCCGAGCGGGCGCGCCTGCTCGGCGGCACCTTCGAGACGGAACCGACCGAGGACGGCGGATTCCGGGTCAGCGCCCGCTATCCGGTGCCCACGTCGTGAGCCCGGCAGCAGTGCACGGCACCTTCCCCGGGTTCGACCTGGGGAAGGTGCCGTGCGCTGCCGGAGACGCCGGCGCGGGTCAGATCTCCCGGCGCTGACGCAGCCGCTCGAGCGCCTCGGCGAGGATCGCCTCACCGTCGGCGTCGCTGCGGCGCTCCTTCACATAGGCCAGGTGGGTCTTGTACGGCTCCGTGCGCGGAGCCTCCGGCGGGTTCTCCTCGTCCTGCCCGGCAGGCAAACCACACCGGGGGCAGTCCCATTCCTCGGGGATCTCGGCGTCCATCGCGAACGAGGGCCGCGACTCGTGCCCGTTGGCACACCAGTACGACACCCGCCGCCGCGGAGCCGACTCCCCGCGCTCCGTCTCGCCCGACGGACCGGCACCCACTCTCGTGCCGCGAATCGCGTTACCGCCAACCATGAATCCTCACACCCACCAGAAAGTTGACGTACCCCGGCGGGCACGCCGCTACCATCAGATCTTCAGCAGCAGACCCAGGCCGATGATGGCGATGACCCACACCGCACCCAGACCGAGGGTGATGCGGTCCAGGTTCTTCTCGGCCACGCTGGAGCCGGCCAGGCTCGACTGCATTCCGCCACCGAACAGCGACGACAGCCCGCCGCCTCGACCGCGGTGCAGCAGCACGGCCACGATCAGCAGCACGCTGGTCACGATCAACAGGATCTGCAGGAAAAGCTTCATGTCATCCTCTGTGTACTGCGGGTGGCGGAGGGCTCCACACTAGCGGGTCCCCGACGGGATCAGGGTAGCGGCCCACCGGCCGCCATGGCGCAGAGTTTGGTGAACTCCTCACCATCCAGACTGGCCCCGCCGACGAGCGCGCCGTCGACGTTGTCGCACTTGACGAGGTCGGAGATGTTGCCCGACTTCACCGAGCCGCCGTAGAGAATCCGCAGCTCGTCGGCCAGTTCCGCGCCGTACTTGTCGGCGAGCGCGGCGCGCAGCGCGGCACACACCTCCTCGGCGTCGGACGGCGTGGCGACCCGGCCGGTGCCGATGGCCCACACCGGCTCGTAGGCGATCACCGTGTTCCGCACCTGGTCGGCCTTGAGACCCTTCAGGCCGGCGATCAGCTGGGCGGTGGCGTGTTCGAGGTGTCCACCCGCCTCGCGCACCTCCAGCGGCTCGCCGACGCACAGGATCGGCGAGAGCCCGTGCTTGAGCGCGGCCCGTACCTTCCGGTTGACGAGCTCGTCGTCCTCCGCGTGGTACTCGCGGCGCTCCGAGTGCCCCACGGCGACGTAGGTGCAGCCGAGCTTGGCGAGCATCGGCCCGGAGACGTCACCGGTGTAGGCGCCCGAGTCGTGCGGCGAGAGGTCCTGCGCCCCGTAGGTGAGCAGGAGCTTGTCGCCGTCGACGAGCGTCTGGATGCTGCGGATGTCGGTGAACGGCGGGAGCACCGTCACGTCCACCTTCGCGTAGTACTTCTCCGGCAGCGAGAAGGCGATCTTCTGCACCAGGGCGATGGCCTCGAGGTGGTTGAGGTTCATCTTCCAGTTGCCGGCGACGAGCGGTTTGCGCGCCATCACTCTCCCTCGTTCAGGACCGCGACCCCGGGCAGCTCCTTGCCCTCCAGGTACTCCAGCGACGCGCCGCCGCCGGTCGAGATGTGCGAGAAGCCGTCCTCCGGCAGGCCCAGCAGGCGCACGGCGGCGGCGGAATCGCCGCCACCCACCACGCTGAACGCGGGCGAGTCGGCGATCGCCTGTGCGACCCCGCGCGTGCCCTCGGCGAACGGCGCCATCTCGAACACGCCCATCGGGCCGTTCCAGAACACGGTCTTCGCCTGGGACAGTGCGGCGGCGAACTCCTTGACCGTCTCCGGCCCGATGTCGAGGCCGAGCCAGCCGTCGTCGATACCGGTCGAGGCCACCGTCCTGGTGTTCGCGTCGGCCGCGAACGCGTCGGCGGCGATCACGTCGACCGGCAGCACGAGCTTGCCCCCGGCCTCGGCCAGCAGCCGCTTGCAGGTGTCCACCATGTCCTGCTCCAGCAGCGAGCTGCCGACGCCGTGGCCCTGCGCCGCGAGGAACGTGAAGCACATGCCGCCGCCGACCAGCAGCCGGTCGACCTTGGGCAGCAGCGCCTCGATCACCGCGAGCTTGTCGGAGACCTTCGATCCGCCCAGCACGACCGTGTACGGCCGTCGCGGGTCGCCGGTCAGCGTGCGCAGCACGTCCAGCTCCGCGAGCACCAGCCCGCCCGCGTAGGCGGGCAGCACCCGCGCCACGTCGTAGACCGAGGCCTGCTTGCGGTGCACGACCCCGAAGCCGTCGGACACGAACGCGCCGTCCTGGCCGGTCAGGGCCGCGAGCTCGCCGGCCAGCTCCGCCCGCTCGTCGGCGGACTTGCTGGTCTCCCGCGGGTCGAAACGCACGTTCTCCAGCAGCGCGACCCCGCCGTCGGCGAGCCCGCCGACGACCGACCTCGCCTGCTCGCCGACGACGTCCCCGGCGAGGGTCACCTCGGCGCCGAGCAGCGCACCGAGCCGCTCGGCGACCGGGCGCAGCGAGTACCTGTCGTCCGGGGCGCCCTTCGGCCTGCCGAGGTGGGCGGTGACCACCACCTTCGCCCCGGCGTCGGCCAGCCTCCGGATCGTGGGCAGGGCCGCGCGCACGCGGCCGTCGTCCGTGATCCTGGACCCGTCGAGCGGGACGTTGAGGTCGGCGCGCACGAGCACGCGCCGGCCCGCAACGCCCTCGCCCAGCAGGTCGTCGAGCGTCTTCACCGCCATGGCTCAGGAGAGCTTCGAGCCGACGAGCTTGGCCAGGTCCGCGAGGCGGTTGGAGTAGCCCCACTCGTTGTCGTACCAGCCGACGACCTTGACCTGGTTGCCGATGACCTTCGTCAACGGCGCGTCGTAGATGCAGGACGCCGGGTCGGTGACGATGTCGGTGGAGACGATCGGCTCCTCGCTGTAGCGCAGGACGCCCCGCAGCGGGCCGTCCGCGGCGGCCCGGTAGGCGGCGTTGATGTCGTCCAGCGAGGCGCTCTTCGACAGCGTGACGGTGAGGTCCGTGGTCGAGCCGGTGGGCACCGGGACGCGCAGCGCGTAACCGTCGAGCTTGCCGTTGAGCTCGGGCAGCACCAGGCCGATGGCCTTGGCGGCGCCGGTGGAGGTCGGGACGATGTTCAGCGCGGCGGCGCGGGCGCGGCGCGGGTCCTTGTGCGGGCCGTCCTGCAGGTTCTGGTCCTGCGTGTAGGCGTGGATGGTGGTCATCAGGCCCTGCTCGATGCCGAACGAGTCGTGCAGCACCTTGGCCAGCGGCGCGAGGCAGTTCGTGGTGCACGACGCGTTCGAGATGATCGTCTGCGAGCCGTCGTAGGCCTTGTCGTTCACGCCGAGCACGACCGTGAGGTCCTCGCCCTTCGCCGGGGCCGAGATGATCACCTTCTTGGCGCCGCCCGCGATGTGGGCCTTCGCGGCGTCGGCGTTGGTGAAGAAGCCGGTGGACTCGACGACGACGTCGACACCCAGGTCGCCCCACGGCAGGTTCGCCGGGTCGCGCTCGGCGAGGGCCTTGATGGTCTTGCCGCCGACGACGAGACCCTCGTCGCTGACACCGATCTCCTCGGGGAAACGGCCCAGGATGCTGTCGTACTTGAGCAGGTGGGCCATCGTGGCGACGTCACCGAGGTCGTTGAACGCGACCACCTCGATGTCGTGGCCGCTGGCCTGCACGGCGCGGAAGAAGTTGCGACCGATCCGGCCGAAGCCGTTGACGCCTACGCGAACCGTCACTGCTCTGCTCTCCTCGGGGCTCGGCCCGGCTATGACCGGGCTTACACATCATCGGGTTCACCCGCCACCCTAGCGTGCTGGCCTGCGCCTATCCGCAGGCCCCGGGCGAGATGTGCCCCACGCTGGGCCTTTGGGAGAATCGATCAAGATGAGAGCCGCCGTCCGGCGGTTCGCGCGGCTCCGGGGACCCGTCTCCGCCGGGCCGCGAGCGCTCCCCCAGCCACCCGCCCGCGCCGCTTCGGGCCGTGGCCCGCCGGGTACTCCCGCGGGCATGACGGAGACTCCGGAGGCCGGGGCGGGCACGGTCGCGGCGGTCGGCAAGCTGACGGAAGCCTTCGAGGCGGTCGAGATCGCCCGGGGGCACCTGTACGCGTTCCACCGCCTCACCGGCACCGCCGACTTCACTCTCGAGCAGGCGATCGCGGGACTGGACGAGGCCGGGCACGGGGAGCTGGCGGCCCGGCTCTCCCGCGAGCTGCTGGGCCGCAACGTGCTGCCGGGCCGCTGGACCTACCAGGTCGTCGAGGAGTACGACGAGCTGTACTACACCCCGTTCCGGGAGCTGGCGGAGGCGGCGTGGGAGCTCACCGGCGGCCGGCGGCACGCGCACGAGGCCGGGCTGAAGCGGCGGCGCCGCACCCCCGGCGAGCCGGGGCACGAGGCGGAGCCGGACGAGCCCGCCGCACGGGGCTGACACCCACGGCTCGTGCGCGCGAACCGTGGTCGCGACCGCGCGAACCGCGACGAGACCGGGGCCGGGCGCAGTAGGCTTCCGCCATGGTCTCTCCGGGACAGCTGGCCGCGTTCACGGCGTTGACGGTCGTGATGGTCGTCGTGCCCGGGCCGAGCGTGCTGTTCACGATCAGCAGGGCGCTGACGGTGGGCAGGCGGGACGCGCTGCTGACCGTGGTGGGCAACGCCGCGGGGGTCTACCTGCAGGTCGTGGCCGTGGCCTTCGGGCTGGGCACGCTGGTCGAGCAGTCGGTGACCATGTTCACCGTGGTCAAGTTCGCCGGTGCGGCGTACCTCGTCTACCTGGGGGTGCAGGCGGTGCGGCACCGGCGCGCGCTGGCCGGCGCCTTCGGCTCCGGTGTGCGGGCGACGCGGGCCGGGACGGCGCGGGTGCTCCGGGACGGCTTCGTGGTCGGGTTCGCCAACCCGAAGTCGATCGTGTTCCTCGCGGCCGTGCTGCCGCAGTTCGTCGACCACGCCGCGGGCGCCGTGCCCGCGCAGATCCTGCTGCTCGGCATCGTGCTGCCCGTGGTGGCGCTGCTGTCGGACACCGGGTGGGCGCTGGTCGCGGGAGCCGCGCGGACGTGGTTCGCCCGCTCGCCGCGGCGGCTGGAGCTGGTCGGCGGCACCGGCGGGCTGATGATGATCGGACTCGGCACCAGCCTCGCCGTCACCGGCCGGGAGTGAGGCACGCCGGGACGTCCGGCGAGCGTCAGCCGGCCGGCTTCGCGTAGACGCGGGTGGCGGACACCCTGGCCACGCCGTCCGGTTCGGCCAGCTCGTCCAGCTCGCGGCGGATCGTCGCGTCCACCGACAGGTACTTGCGGCCCGCGCGCAGATCGGCGTCGTTGCGCAGGCGGATGATGAGCGGGAACTCGCTGAGCGCGCCCGCGTCGAACAGCCCGGTGGTGTAGATCAGCTGCACGCCCAGCGCCCTGGCGACCGCGCGCTGCAGCTCCAGCAGGTAGCCCGCCGAGGCCCTGCCGATCGGGTTGTCCAGGAACAGCACGCCGGAGTGCCGGTTGCGCACCCGCCCCCGGTTGTTGGCGCGCAACGCCGCCAGCGTGCAGTACAGGATGATGGCCGCGGTGAGCTGCTGGCCGCCGGAAAACACGTCGCGGATCTCCGAGACCCGCTGCCGTTCGGTGCGCAGCACCGAGTCCGGCTTGAGCATGTCGACCCGGAAGCCCTTCGGCACGGCGGCGTGCACTCCGCGCAGCAGCAGCGACATGCCGTCGCGCTTGACGTCCCTGCCGTCGCCCGTCTTGCCCGCGGCCGCCTCGTCGACCACCTCGCCGAGGCGCTCCGCGAGCGCGGCGTCCTCCAGCTCGGTGAACCGGACGCGCAGGAACTCCTGTCCCGACCAGTCCCCCAGGCCGTCGGGCAGCCGGGACACCCGCTGCGCCGAGCGGAGGGTCCGCAGCGCACCCTCCACCATGCCCTGCAGCCGGGTGACGATGCCGGAGCGGTGCCGGTCGATCTGCGCGAGGTCGTCGGTCAGCGTCCGCAGCCGCGGCCGCAACGCCGTCGCCCACTCCTCGGCGTGCGCCGGGAGGTTGTCCCTGCGGACCGAGACGACCTGCTGCCGCACGGGCGTGGTCAGCTTCTCGAACCGCGTGTCGGTCGCGTACTGCGCGAGCGCGTCGGCGGCGGCGCGTACGCGCTTCTCCGCGGAGTCCACGGCCTCCTGCGCGCGGGACAGCGCCGCGGTCAGCTCGCCGTGCCGCGCGCGGGCGGACTCCAGGTCGCCGTCGAAGACACGGTCCGGCTCGGCGGAGGGCACGTGGGGCGCGAGCGACTCGGCGAGCAGCGTGAAGCCGGACGCCGAGGTGCGGGCCGAGTCGAGGGTCGCCTGCGCGGCCGCCCGGCGCTCCCGCAGCTCCTCCCACGTGCGGGTGGCCGCCGAGGCCTCCTCGCTCGCCGCGTCGATCAGCTCGCGGCCGTGCTCGATGTCCTTGGGTTTCTCGGCGAGGTCGAGCGACGCCCCCTGCTTCGGCAGCTGCTCCAGCTCCGCCTTGCGGGTGGCGACGAGGCCGATCACCTCCGAACGCCGGTCCTCCAGCGCCGCCACCGCCCGCGCCGCGCGGGATTGCGCGGCGGCCCGCGCGGCGGCGTCCGAGCCGTCCGGGGTCTCCAGCAGCTCACCGGCGAGGGTCCGCACGGCCTCGTCCAGGTTCTCCAGCGCCGCCCTGGCCGTGGACTCCGCGTGCTCGGCCTGCTCCAGCTCGGCCCGCAGGTCGCTGCCGACCTCCACCTTCGCGTAGGCCTCCGCGGCCGACGCGTACGCGCGCCGCAGCGCGTCCACGGGCTCGGCGGGCGCGGGCTCGTCCTCGGTGACGGAACCCCCGCCCGGCACCTCGGCCAGCTCGGCCCGCGCGCCGCTCGCCGTGCGGCGGTGGCCGTCGGCCGTGCGCTGCTCCTCGGCAGCCCGTTCCCGCAGCCGGGCGGCGCGCGCTCCCGCGTCGCGGGCGAGCGCGTCGGCGTGGTCGGCGGCCTCCGCCGCCCGCTCCAGCTCCTCCGTCCACTGCGGGATGCGGGCGGCGCGGTCCGCGAGCCCGCCGAGCACGCGCTCGCGTTCCTCCGCGTCCCGCAGCGCGCCGCGCAGGGCGGGCACGCGCTCGCGCAGCGAGTCCCGGTTCGCGGTCAGCCGGTCCAGCGCGGCCTGGGCGTCGGTCACGGCGGCGTCGGCGGCGTCGCGGGCGGTCGCCGCCGCCTGCGCCTCCTCGGCGAGCACGGCGATCCGGCCCGGCGGGTAGTCCTCCCGCCATGTGCTCAGCTTCCAGGCGAGCGCGGCGTCCGTGCCGATCGCCTCCTCCAGGGCGGCGAGCCTGCGGTGCCGGTCTCGCTGCCGCCGCGCGACAGCCTCCCGCTCGGCGTCGGCGGCGTCCTCGTCGTACATCGCCGGGTTGGGCGGGACGAGGAACTCGACGCCGGGCGCGGCGGGCGGGTCCTCCGCGAGCGCGGCGGTGGTGCCGACCGCGATCGCCGCGCTGGGCAGCAGCCTCCGCTCGGTGAGCACCTCGCGGGCCCGGTCGACCTGCGCGGCCTCGTTGAGCAGGACGCCGGAGACGAGCTGCGGGGCGCGGCGCAGCACCTCGGCCCGCCGCGCCGCGGTGAGCTTGGACAGGTACCGCCAGCCGGACCAGGCGGTGATGCCCGCCGACTCCAGGGCGTCGAGCGCGGCCTGCACCTCCTCCGGCGGCGGCAGCAGCCCGCCGGACCCGAGCGCGGCGAGCGCGCGCTCGTCGGCGGACTCCTCGATGCGCAGGGTGGTCTGCTCGGCCTCGGCGGTGGCGCGGGCCTCCCGTAGCCGGTCGAGCAGCGCCGGGGTGTCGGTCTCCGGCGTGACGTCGTCGGTGCCGAGCAGCTCCCGCAGCCGGGGCTCGGCGGCGAGCGAGTCGGTGCGCCGGTACGCCCGGTCCAGCTCGTCGGCGGCCCGCTCGGCCCGGTCGTGCGCGGACCCCGCGGTGCGGTGCGCCTCGTTGACCGCCGTCTGGGCGGCGCCGAGCTCCTCGGCCACCCGCTCCAGCTCCGCCTCGCGGCGGGCCAGCTCGGCGGCGGCCGCCTCCCGCTCGGCCGCCGCAGCGCGGGCCGCGTCGGCGACGGCCTGCTGGGCCCCGGCACCTCCGGAGTCGCCGGCACCGGGCTCCAGCAGGCCGTCGCCGCGGGCCCGGGTGATCTCGCCACGCACCTCCTCGATACGGCGGGTCAGGGTGTCGGCCTCGGCCCGCCTGCCCGCGGCGGTGTTGGCCGCGTCGTCGCGTTCCCGCTGGGCCTGCTCCGCCTCGGCGCGCAGGTCCTCCGCGGTCCGGTCCGCCTCGTCGGCCTGCGCCTGCGCCTGCCCGGCGAGTGCCAGCAGGCCCCGCGCGAGCGCCGCCGCGGCCGCGTTCCTGGCCTCCAGCGCGGGCCGGGCCTTCTGCTCCCGCGCGCCGACCAGCTCGCGGATGTCCCGTGCCTTGCGGGCGGCGTTGAGCTGGGTGAGCACCGTGGAGGTCTCCCGCCACGCCTCGGCGAGCGTCTTCGCCTCGGCCAGCTCGGCCTCCACGTGCTCCCGCTCGCGGGCTGCCTCGTCGAGCCGCATGCCCGCGACCACGCGGCGCAGCTCGGTGACGACGGCGGTGAGCCTGCGCTGGTCGCCCTCGGCCAGCTTCTCGGCGTCGGCCACCTCCGCCAGGTGCGCGGCCAGGCCGTCCAGCCGCTCGCTCTCCAGCCGCTCCCGGGCGGCGACCTCCCCGGCGAACGCGGCGAGGTCGGCCCGCGCCCGGTCGGCGAGGGTGCGGGAGGCGGCGGCCAGGCGCTCCTCCTCGGCGAGCGGCGCCAGCAGGTCCAGCGCCCCGCCCACGAAGTCGCGCTCGACCATCAGGTCGCCCCGCTGCGCGAGGTTGTCCGCGTAGGTCGCCACCACCTCGGCGAGTTCCTTCGGCTCGTCCTCGGAGAGCACGGCCTTGAGCAGGAACTCGGCGAACGCCTCGTCGGTGCCGAACGCGAACGCGTCGGCGGCCTCGCCCTCACCCGCGTTCATCGCGCGCTGGTACCGGAACAGCTCGGTGTCCAGGCCCAGCGTGTCGAGGCGCTCGGTCCACTCGTGGTGCCTGCGCGTCCAGAACAGCTCCAGCTCGGGCACCTCGGCGTGCTCCGCGGCGAGCCGCTCGTGGAAACCGGACATGGTGAGCAGGCGGCCGTCGGAGGTCAGCGGCAGCGTCTCCAGCCCGAGTGAGGGCGCAGGGCGGAAGCAGTACCAGGAGTCGACGAGGTTCGCCGGGTCGGCCGAGGCCACGTGCCCGCGCCACTCGGACACCTTGCCGGTGATGATCCGCTCGCCCGTCTCGGTGTGCTGCCACTCCAGCACGACGTGCGCGACGTCCTTGCCGCCGACGAACTTCTCCAGTACGCGGGTGCTGGTGGTGCCGACCACCTGCCGCCTGCCGGGCAGCATCACCGAGAAGATCAGCTTGATCAGCACGGACTTGCCGCCGCCGTTCTCCAGGAACAGCACGCTGGCCGGGCTGGGCCTGCGGGGCAGCCCGCTCCCGGCGCTGTGGATGCCCGCGCCGAACAGCGCGTCCTGCCGCGGTGCGCGCACCACCTCGCCGACGCCGCTGAGGTCCAGCAGGACGTCCTGGTACCGCGCGCCTGCCGGGCCGACCGAGTGCAGGCGCACCCTCGCGAGCTCGTACATGTCTGGCCGCTCCCCCTACCCAGTCCTACAGCGTTTCCGGTGCGGTGGCCCGGAGTGTCCCGCCGCCGTCGGCCACCGAGACGACCCCCAGCTCCAGCAGCTCGTCGAACGCGGCGTCCGCGGCGAGTTCCCGCACCTGCACCTGGTAGCGCGGCGTCGTGCGGTAGGTCCCGCCCTGCTCGCCGCTCACCGGCACCAGGAAGCCCTGGTCGGCCAGGAATCGCAGCGCCCTGGCCACCATCCCGCGCGTGGTGTCGGCCGCGAGCCTGCCGTCCTTGGTCGCCGCCGCGGCGGGGCGGCGGGCGTAGGCACGCCACGCCTGCTCCAGCTCGGGCGCGTCGGCCAGCGGGTCGTTGTTGGCCTCGGCGCGCGCGGCCCGTTCGTCGAGGATGCGGCAGGCCTCGCGCACCACGCCGTCCACCTGCTCGACGCTGACCCGTCCGATGTAGGTGTCGTTGGCGAGGTCGTCGGGGCGGGGAAAGCCGAGGGCGGCGGTGGCCAGGTGAATCAGGCCGTGCAGGACCTTCTCGGTGTCGCGCCGCTCCCGGATCTTGCTCTGCCGCGCGTAGCTGTCCATCTTGATCTCGAAGACGGACTCGTCGGTGGCGGCGAGCACCGCGCCCGCCTGCATGCTGACCTCCAGCACGAGCAGGCCGAGCCCGGCGGCCACCGAGTGCGTGAGCTGTTTGAAGGCGCTGTCCTCGCCGTAGCGGCGCACCAGCTCGGCGTACACGACGTCGCGGCCGGGCAGCTGCTTCGGCCGCATGCCGAAGGCCACGAGCCGGGCGGCGGCCTCGGTGTCGGCCGTGGTGTAGGCGGCGCTCACGCGACCTCCTCGCTCTCCGGGTTCCCGGTTCCTCCGGCACTGCCGCCGCTGCCGGAGCTGTCGGTGCTGGTGACGGCGGCCGACTGCAGCAGCAGGTCGGCACCGCCGAACTCCGGGTCGTCCAGTGCGGTGCCGTCGTCGAAGGCCAGCAGCACCCGCCGCTCCCCCTGCCGGACGGCGGCGCCGACCTCGGGACCATAGGCGTGCAGCGCGCGCAGTGCCACGAGGCGCGCCACACCGGGGTCGCTCCGCCGTGCCTCGGCGAGCAGCCCGGAGAGCCTGCGCGGCACCTCCGGCAGGTCGAGCAGCTCGTCGGCGAGCCGCCACTGCTCGTCGCTGTACCGGTCGGTCTCCTCGGCGGGCATCAGCTCGGGGTCGGGCACCTCGCCGACCACCTTGTCCCGCTCCGGCGCGGGCCGCAGCAGCAGCGACACCAGGGCGGACAGCGACGGCACGGTCGGCACGCCGATACCGGTCCCGGCATGGAAGAACGCGGACGCGGGCCGCAGCGCGTCGGCCAGCGGGAGGCCGAGCGTCGGCACCAGCAGCTGTCCGAACACGTCGATCGTGGCCCGCTGCGGCGGGCCGGAGAACTGCTGGCGGTCCTGCTCGGCGCGGAACACCGCACCGGCGGCCTGCAGGCGGGACTGCAGCTGGGTGTGCCTGCGCACACAGTCCCCGACGATGTCCACGAGCTCGGCGGCGCGCCGCTTGCGGTCGGGGTCGGTCGCCTCGTCGCGGGAGGCCGTGATGTTCTTCAGGATCGCGGTCTCGGCGCGGAACCGGGACTCGATGTGGGTCAGCGCGGCGTCCAGCAGCTCGGGCACCTCGCGCTCCCAGTCGACGGAACGGACGTCGCGGCGGGTCGCCTCCAGCTTGGCCCGCAGCGTCTCCCCGTACTGCACGGTGCGGTAGCGGGCCTGCTCGGCGGCGAGCTTGGCGTCGGCGAGCCGTCCCCTGTTGATCAGGTTCTCCAGCTTCACCTCGGCCGCGATCTGCGCCGACTCGACGTCGGTGTCGAGCGCGCCGACGAGGACGTTGATCGCCTCGTCGGTGGCGCGCAGGTACACCTCGCCGTCCGGTGCGGCCAGCTCGACGAGGAGCTTGAAGTCGAACGCGCGGCGCCGGTAGCGGCCCTCGCCGTCGACGGAGCCGTAGACCCGGCGGAAGCCGCGGTCGGTGGTGCCGACGTTGATCAGGTTGTCGAGCACCCAGCGGGCGACGCGGGTGTGCTCGGTGGCGGGGCGGTGCGGGGCCTGGGCGGCGATGAACGGCAGCAGCCGGTTGACCACCTGCTGGTGGTCGGCGCCGGTGTCGAAGTCCATCGCGATCGTCACCTGATCGATCGTGTGCAGGGCGATCTCGGCCATCTGGTACACGGTGGCGTCGGCCCAGTCCAGCTTCGCCTTGCGGGCGTCCAGGTCGTGCAGCGGGGCCGTGCACGCGAGCGCCTTCAGCCTGCGGGCCAGGGCCTCGTCCGGGCCGCTCGTCCCGGCCCCCTCGTCGTCACGCACAGCAGGAGACTAGGCGAGCCGCGCGTGCCGCACCGGTTCAGGGAGGTGGTCGCGGTAGCGTCGGCCGCATGCGGGAGATGACACGAGCGGAGTGGTGGGAGTTCGCGAGCGCCGGTACGCGGACCGGCAAGCTGGGCGTGACGCGGACGGACGGCTCGCCGCACGTGACGCCGGTCTGGTTCGTGCTCAACGAGGGCCCCGACGGCGACGAGCTGGTGTTCAACACCGGCGAGGACACGGTGAAGGGGCGGGCGCTGCGCCGTGACCCGCGCCTGTCGCTCGTCGTCGACGACCAGGAGCCGCCGTTCTCCTTCGCGCAGTTCACCGCGCGGGCGGAGCTGTCCACGGACCTGACCGAGATGCTGCGCTGGGCGACGCGGATCGGCGGCCGGTACATGGGCGCCGACCAGGCCGAGTCGTTCGGCCAGCGCAACGCCGTTCCCGGCGAGTACCTGGTGCGGGCCCGGATCACGAAGGTGATCGCCTACGCCGCGCTCGCCGACTGACCCGGGCAGGCCGTGAAGGCCACCCTGCGTGCGTTGGACGCAGTGATGGTGGCCTTCACTGCACGGCCGGCGGTGGGGACAACAGGGCTCAGACCTCTTCTTCGAGCATCTCCGCGGTGACGGCCGACTCGGTGTCGGGGATGCCCTGCTCCTTGGCGCGCTTGTCCGCCATCGCGAGCAGGCGGCGGATGCGGCCCGCGACGGCGTCCTTGGTCATCGGCGGGTCGGAGAGCTGACCCAGCTCCTCCAGCGAGGCCTGCCGGTTGGACAGGCGCAGCTTGCCCGCCGCGAGCAGGTGGTCCGGTGCCGTGTCGCCGAGGATCTCCATCGCCCGTTCCACCCTGGCCGCCGCGGCGACCGCGGCTCGTGCGGAGCGGCGCAGGTTCGCGTCGTCGAAGTTGGCGAGCCGGTTGGCGGTCGCGCGCACCTCGCGCCGCATCCGGCGCTCCTCCCACGCCAGCACGCTCTCGTGCGCGCCGAGCCGGGTGAGCAGCGCGCCGATGGCGTCCCCGTCCCGGACGACGACCCGGTCGGCGCCGCGGACCTCCCGCGACTTGGCCTGGATGCCCAGCCTGCGCGCCGCGCCGACGAGCGCGAGCGCCGCCTCCGGGCCGGGGCAGGTGACCTCCAGCGACGACGAACGGCCCGGCTCGGTCAGCGAGCCGTGCGCGAGGAACGCACCCCGCCACGCGGCCTCGGCGTCGGCGATTCCCCCGGACACGACGGCGGCGGGCAGTCCGCGCACGGGCCTGCCCCGGTGGTCGATCAGCCCGGTCTGCCTGGCCAGCCCCTCACCGTCCTTGACCACGCGCACGACGTAGCGGGTGCCCTTGCGCAGCCCCCCGGAGGAGATGATGTGCACGTCCGAGTGATGGCCGTACAGCTCGTGGATCTCCTTGCGCAGCCGCCGGGCGACCGACCCGGTGTCCAGCTCGGCCTCGACGACGACGCGGCCCGCCACGATGTGCAGGCCGCCCGCGAACCGCAGCATCGACGCCACCTCGGCCCGGCGCGGGCCGGTCCGCGTGATCTCGAGCCTGCTCAGTTCGTCCTTGACCGCAGCCGTCATCGCCATTACTGCCCCTCCCTACCGCTCGCGGGGATCCCGAGAGCTTCTCGCACACAGTCGGCCAGCGCATCCGGATCGTGCCGGCCCGTCTCCCCGGGGGCCGCCACGCGAGCCAGATGTGCACGCCCGCCCAGCGCGGCCGCGGCGCGGCGCAGGCGCGCGGGGGTCGGCACGGAGTCGCGGTCGGCGATCACCGCGTCGACCCGCAGCCGGGGAGCGTGCTCGAAGAGTACGTCCAGGTGCCGTTCGGGTGAGAAACCAGCCGTCTCCCCCGGCTGCGGCACGAGGTTGAGGACCACGACCCGGGTGGCGGGCGTCCGCACCAGCGCGTCGTGCAGGTCCGGTACCAGCAGGTGCGGCAGCACGCTGGTGAACCACGATCCGGGGCCCAGCAGCACGACGTCCGCCGACAGCACCGCGTCCACGGCCTCCCGGCACGCCACCGGAGGGCGGCCGGGCCGGCCGGGGTTGTGCAGCGTGATCCTGCGGACCCTGCCCGGCGTGCTGGCCACCGCCACCTGCCCGCGGATCCGGCTCACCTCTCCGTTCTCCAGCCCGGTGACCTCCGCCTCGATCTCCAGCGGCTCGGCGGACATCGGCAGCACCCGGCCGGAGATGCCGAGGAGTCTGCGGGCCTCGTCCAGCCCCGCCACCGGGTCACCCAGCACCTCGAACAGGCCCGCCAGCAGGAGGTTGCCCACGGCGTGCCCGGTGAGGGCGCCGCTGCCGCCGAACCGGTGCTGGAACACGTCCGCCCACAGCGTGCCGCCGTCCTCCGCGGCGGCGAGCGCCGCCAGCGCCTGGCGGAGGTCACCGGGTGGCAGCAGGCCGAGCTCCCGGCGGAGGCGCCCCGACGAGCCACCGTCGTCGGCGACGGTGACGACGGCCGTGACGTCGGGCGTGATCCGCCGCAGCGCGCTCAGCGTCGCGTGCAGCCCGTGCCCGCCCCCGAGCGCGACGGCATGCATCGCTGTCACTCCCTGCCCAGGTCCCGATGCACCACCTTCACCGCCATGCCGTCCTCTTTGGACAACCGGTTGGCCAGCTCCTCGGAGATCGCGACGCTGCGGTGCTTGCCGCCGGTGCAGCCCACCGCGAGGGTGAGGTAGCGCTTGCCCTCCCGCTTGTAGCCCGCGCCGATGAGGCGCAGCAGCTCGTGGTAGCGGTCGAGAAACTCCTCGGCGCCCTCCTGACCCAGCACGTAGTTGCGCACGTCCCCGTCGAGTCCGCTGTGGTCACGCAACTCGGGGATCCAGAACGGGTTCGGCAGGAACCGCACGTCCATCACGAGGTCGGAGTCCATCGGCAGACCGTACTTGTAGCCGAAGGACAGCACGGTGACCCGGGTCTGGGTGCTCGCCTCGGAGCCGAACGCGTCCTCGATCTTCGCGCGCAGGTCGTGCACCGAGAGGGCGGACGTGTCGAGCACGAGGTCCGCCTCCTCCCGCAGCGGCGCGAGCAGTGCGCGCTCGGCCGTGATGCCGTCGACGAGCCTGCCGTCACCCTGCATCGGGTGGCCGCGCTTGACCTGCTCGAACCGGCTGACGAGCACCGGGTCGGTCGCCTCGAGGAACAGCACCCTCGGCTTGTAGCCGCGCGCGTCGAGGTCCTTGATCACCGAGGCGAGGTCGTCGGTGAACGCGCGCGAGCGCACGTCCATCACCACGGCCACCTTGGTGATGGCCCCGCGCGCCTGCGCGCCGAGCTCGACCATGGTGGAGATCAGTTCGGGCGGCAGGTTGTCCACCACGAACCAGCCCAGGTCCTCGAGGCACTTGGCGGCCGTGCTGCGCCCCGCCCCGGACAGGCCGCTGACCACGGCGACCTCCATACCGGAGGTCCTGGCTTCGTCGTCCGTCACGCGTCCGACTCCCCTTCCTTGTTCTTCCCGGCGCCGTTCTCCCCGCCGCCGGCCCCCTGTCGCCCGGCGAGCGCGGCGTGGACCGTCTCCGCGGTGCGCCTGCCGAAGCCGGGCACCTCGGCGATCTCCTCCACGCTCGCCTGCCTGAGCTTCCGTACCGACCCGAAGTGCTTGATCAGCGCGGCTTTCCGTGCCTGACCGAGCCCGGGAACACCGTCCAAAGCGGACGACTGTATCCGCTTGGACCGCTTCTGGCGGTGGTAGCGGATGGCGAAGCGGTGGGCCTCGTCGCGGACCCGCTGGAGAAGGTACAACGCCTCCGAGGTCCTCGGCAGGATGACCGGATCGGGGTCGGCGGGCAGCCAGACCTCCTCGAGCCGCTTGGCGAGCCCGGCCACGGCCACGTCGGTGATGCCAAGCTCCGCCAGCACGTCGGCCGCCGCCGTGGCCTGCGGTCCCGCGCCGTCGACGACCAGCAGGTTGGGCGGGTAGGCGAACTTGCGCGGCCGGCCGGTCTCCGGATCGATGCCGGGCTTGTCCTCGGCCGGCTCGGTGTCCCCGTTCTCCTTGAGGTAGCGGGCGAACCGGCGCCGCACCACCTCGGCGATCGACGCGACGTCGCCCTCGGTCGCCGCCTCGCGCAGCGCGAACCGGCGGTACTCGGACTTGCGGGGCACGCCGTCCTCGAACACCACGAGCGAGGCGACGACGTCGCTGCCCGCGATGTGGCTGATGTCGACGCACTCGATGCGCAGCGGCGCGGTGTCGAGTCCCAGGTGCTCCTGCAGCTCGGACAGGGCGGCGGAACGTGCGGTGAGGTCGCCCGCCCTGCGCAGCTTGTGCTGGGCGAACGCCTCGTGCGCGTTGCGGGCCACCGTGTCGGCGAGCGCCCGCTTGTCACCCCGCCGCGGGACCCGCAGCCGCACCCTGGCCCCGCGCAGGCCGGACAGCCACTCGGCGAGCGCGTCCGCGTCGGCGGGCAGCTCCGGCACCAGCACCTCGCGCGGCACCGGCGACCCGTTCTCCGGCGACTCGGCGGCCAGCTCGGCCTGTTCGGCGTAGAACTGGGAGAGGAACTGCTCGACCAGCGCGGGCACGTCCATCTCCTCGACCTTGTCGATCACCCAGCCCCGCTGGCCGCGCACGCGCCCGCCCCGGACGTGGAAGACCTGGACGGCGGCCTCCAGCTCGTCGTGGGCGAAGGCGACCACGTCGGCGTCCGTACCGTCGCCGAGCACCACGGCCTGCTTCTCCATCGCCCGGCGCAGCGCGCCGAGGTCGTCCCGCAGCCGGGCCGCGCGCTCGAACTCCAGCGCCTCGGCCGCCTCCGCCATCTCCCGCTCGAGCCTGCGCATCATGACGTCGGTGCGCCCGGCGAGAAAATCACAGAAGTCGCTGACGATCTCGCGGTGCCGTTCCTCGGACACCCGGCCGACGCACGGCGCCGAGCACTTGTCGATGTAGCCGAGCAGACAGGGCCTGCCGATCTGCCCGTGCCTGCGGAACACCCCGGCCGAGCACGTCCGCGCGGGGAACACGCGCAGCAACAGGTCGAGCGTCTCGCGGATCGCCCAGGCGTGCGCGTAGGGGCCGAAGTAGCGCACGCCCTTCTTGCGCGGACCCCGGTAGACGTGCAGCCGGGGGAACTCCTCGTGCAGCGTCACCGCGAGCACGGGGTACGACTTGTCGTCGCGGTAGCGGACGTTGAACCGCGGGTCGAACTCCTTGATCCAGTTGTACTCCAGCTGCAGGGCCTCGACCTCGGTGGAGACGACGGTCCACTCGACCGCGGCGGCCGTGGTGACCATCTGCCTGGTGCGCGGATGCAGCCCGGCGAGATCGGCGAAGTAGGAGTTGAGGCGACCGCGCAGGCTCTTGGCCTTGCCGACGTAGATGACCCGCTGGTGCTCGTCGCGGAACTTGTACACACCGGGGGCCTCGGGGATGCTTCCCGGGGAGGGGCGGTAGGTCGACGGGTCAGCCACGCTCCCAGCCTATGGCCTGGGTACGACCGGCCCGGCGAACCCCTCCGCGTCGGTGCCCGCTCAGCCGAGACCGAGCAGTGCCTCCACGACCTGGTCGACGCGCTCCGCGGTGACGTGCGCCCGCTCCGCGAGCGCGTGCTCGGCGCCCTCCAGCCGGGTGGCGAACCCGGCCAGCAGCCCCGCCCGCACGGCCCCGTGGATGTCCCACGAGTGCACGGCCACGAGCGCGGTGTCCTCCGGCGCAGCGCCCGCCCGCTCGCAGGCCCAGTGGTATGCGCGGGCGGGCGGCTTGAACGCGCGGATCTCCTCCGCCGAGAGCACGCCCGCGAGCTTCCCGGCCAGCCCTTCCCGGTCCAGGATGGACTCGAGCACGGACGCGGAGCCCTGTGTGAACCCGTAGGCCCGCACGTCCTCCGCCGCGAGCAGGTCGAACGCGGGCTCGGCATCGGGCTGCAGGGGCAGCAGGGCGAATCCGTCGAGCACGTACTCGATCGCGTCGGCGGACAGCGTGTGCCCCGAGGTGATGGCGAGCTGGGCCCTGGCGATGTCCCGGAAGCGCGGCGCCTCCCCCGCGAGCGTGAACGCCATGCCGTCGCGCAGGCAGCGCGCGAAGAACAGCTCCAGCTCGTGGCCCGGCCTGCCCACCTCGGTGAACCGGTCCCGCAGCGGGGCGAGCTGGACGAGGGTCTCGAAGACGTCGAACAGGACGACCTTCGGCTTCCTTGCCGGTACTCGGGCCATGCCCGTCAGGATGACACCGGGGCCCCGGGCACACCAACGCGGTGCGGTATAGGACGTTATACAGTGGCCGTTGTGGGATTCTCGGCCCCATGCGGATCGCCACGTGGAACGTCAACTCGGTCGGCGCGCGGCTGCCCCGGCTGCTCGGCTGGCTCGGCACCGCCCGGCCGGACGTGCTGTGCCTGCAGGAGCTCAAGTGCTCCGGCGAAGCCTTCCCGCACGCGGAGGTCGCCGAGCTGGGCTACGACGTGGCGTGCCACGGCAGCGGTCGCTGGAACGGCGTGGCCGTGCTGTCCCGGGTGGGCGTCGAGGACGTCACCCGCGGGCTGGTGGACGAGCCCGCCTACGAGGACGCCCGGCAGCCGAGGGCGATCGGCGCCACGTGCGGCGGCGTGCGGGTGTGGTCGGTGTACGTGCCCAACGGCCGCGAGCCGGGGCATCCGCACTACGCGTACAAGCTGGCCTGGCTGGAGGCGCTGCACGCGACGGTGCTCGCCGAGACCGGCGGGGAGCGCCCGTTCGCGGTGCTCGGCGACTTCAACATCGCGCCGACCGACGACGACGTGTGGGACGTTTCCCTGTTCACCGGGGCCACCCACGTCACCGAGCCCGAGCGGAAGGCGCTCGCGATGCTGCGCGACGCCGGCCTCACCGACGTGGTGCCGAGGGCGCTGAAGTACGACCGGCCCTACACCTACTGGGACTACCGGCAGCTGGCGTTCCCGAAGAACAACGGCATGCGGATCGACCTGGTCTACGCGAACGCGCGGTTCGCCGGCGCGGTCACCGACGCCTACGTCGACCGCGAGGAACGCAAGGGCAAGGGCGCCTCCGACCACGCACCGGTCGTCGTCGACCTCGCCCTGTGATCCGCGAATGTCATGAAGGCTGGGCCTCGCGGTGCAGGCGGCGCAGGGTGCGCACCGCCTCGACGGCCCGGTGCCGGTCGACGGCCTGGACGGCGAGGATCGAGTAGTACTCGTCCTCCGGCAGTTCCAGGCGGGCGAACGACGCCCCGTCCGGGAAGCTCACCGACAGCACCTCCGACCACCGGAAGTACCGCGTGAACACGACGTTGCGCACCTCGATGCCCTCGGCGTCGGCCCGCGCCCTCGGCAGCGCGAACAGCATCGTCAGCCCGGCCAGCACCAGCCCGACGCCGACCATCGCGACCTGGTCGCTGGTCTGGAAGATCACGCCGGTGTCGGAGCTGCGCAGCAGCAGGGCGACCACCACGAACACCGCCACCAGCGCCACGGCGCAGACACTGGCCATCCACACGACCCGCCGCGGCCGGATCACCACGCTGTCCCGTGTCATCACGTCACTCACACGAAGCCTCGCTCGGTCCACGGCTGCCGCAGGCCGCGCAACACGTGTGCGGTGGTGAGCGCGGCCACGGTGGCCTCCCGTCCCTTGTCCTCGGCGGAGTCCGGCAGCCCGGCCCGGTCCAGCGCCTGCTGCTCGGTGTCGCAGGTCAGCACGCCGTTGCCCACCGGGGTGCTCTCGTCCAGCGCCACCCGGGTCAGGCCCGCCGTCACGGCGTCGCAGACGTAGTCGAAGTGCGGCGTCCCGCCCCGGATCACCACGCCGAGCGCGACCACGGCGTCGTGTCCCCTCGCCAGCGCCTGCGCGACCACGGGCAGCTCCACGGCCCCGGCCACGCGGACCACGGTGGGGTCCTCCGCGAGCGGGGCCTCCCCCGCCGTGCGCAGCGCGTTCGCCAGCAGGCTGTCCGTGATCCGCTCGTGCCAGCGGGTGGCCACGACCGCCAGCCGCAGGTTCTCGCAATCCCGCAGGTCGAGCCCCTGCCCGGGCCTGCCCTCACCGCTCACAGCTGCCCTCCGCCTCCGTTGCGGATGTCCCCGACCTCGGCACCCACCTCGTCGAACTGCTCCAGCTGCGCCAGCTCGTGCCCCATCCGGTCGCGCTTGGTCCGCAGGTAGCGCAGGTTCTCCGGGTTGGGCGAGATCGGCAGCGGGACGCGCCCGGTGATGCGCAGCCCGTAGCCCTCCAGGCCGACGCGCTTGGCCGGGTTGTTGGTCAGCAGCCGCATCGAGCGCACGCCGAGGTCGCACAGGATCTGCGCACCGGTGCCGTAGTCCCGCGCGTCGGCGGGCACGCCCAGCGCGAGGTTGGCGTCCACGGTGTCCGCGCCCGCGTCCTGCAACTGGTAGGCCTGCAGCTTGTGCAGCAGGCCGATGCCGCGCCCCTCGTGCCCCCGCACGTAGAGCACGATGCCCCGGCCCTCGTCGGCGACCGCGTGCAGGGCCGCCTCCAGCTGCGGGCCGCAGTCGCAGCGCAGCGAGCCGAACACGTCCCCGGTCAGGCACTCCGAGTGCACCCGCACCAGGATGTCCTCGCCGTCCCCGATCTCGCCGTAGACGAAGGCGATGTGCTCGATGCCGTCGAGCAGGCTGTCGTAGCCCACCGCGCGGAAGATGCCCGCGGCCAGCGGGATCCGGGCCTCGGCGACCCGCTCGACCTGCTTCTCCTTGCGCCGCCGGTAGGCGATCAGGTCGGCGATCGTGATCAGGCGCAGGTCGTGGTCGGCGGCGAACACCTCCAGCTCGTCCCGCCGAGCCATGTCGCCCTCGTCCTTCTGGGACACGATCTCGCACAGCACGCCCGCGGGCCGCAGCCCCGCCATCCGCGCGAGGTCGACGGCGGCCTCGGTGTGCCCCGGCCTGCGCAGCACGCCGCCGTCCTTCGCCCGCAGCGGCACGACGTGCCCCGGCCTGCGGAAGTCGGCGGCCTTCGACCCGGCGTCGGCGAGCAGCCGGATGGTGTGGCTGCGGTCGGCCGCCGAGATCCCGGTGCCGATGCCGTCCGCCGCGTCGACGGTGACCGTGTACGCCGTGCCGCGCCGGTCCTGGTTGGTGTGGTACATCGGCGGCAGGTCGAGGCGGTCGCAGTCCTCCTGGGTCAGCGACACGCACACGTACCCGGACGTGTAGCGCACCATGAAGGCCAGCAGTTCGGGCGTCGCCTTCTCGGCGGCGAAGATCAGGTCGCCCTCGTTCTCCCGGTCCTCGTCGTCGACGACGATCACCGGCCGGCCCTCCGCGATGTCCGCGATCGCCCGTTCGATGCTCTCGACGTCCAGCGAGGTGCCGGCCCCGGCCTGTGTCATGGTCACGCATCCTCCTTGCCGGGGCCATTGTCCACCGAGACCCCGGCGAGGTGCGCGGCGGCCAGCTTCTCGACGTACTTCGCCAGCACGTCCACCTCGAGGTTCACCGGGTCGCCCGGTTCCACCCGGCCCAGCGTGGTCGCCTCGAGCGTCGTCGGGATGAGGGCGACGGCGAACTCCTCCCGCGACACGGCCGCCACGGTGAGCGAGACGCCGTCGACGGCGATGGAGCCCTTCTCCACGACGTAGCGCGCCAGCTCGGGCGGCAGCGCGAAGTGGGTGAGGCCCTCGGGCTCGCGGGAGAGGAACGTGCCGGTGCCGTCGACGTGGCCCTGCATCACGTGCCCGCCGAGACGCGCGTCGGCGCGCACCGCCCGCTCCAGGTTCACCCCCCGGCCCACGTCGAGTTTCGCCAGGCTGGACCGGCGCAGGGTCTCGTGCACGACGTCGACGGTGAACTCCCCGCCGGAGACGTCGACGACGGTGAGGCACACGCCGTTCACGGCGATCGAGTCGCCGTGCCGGGCGTCACTCGTCACCAGCGGGCCGCGCACCGTCAGCCGCGCGGCTCCCGGCGCCTGCTCGACCCGGACCACCTCGCCGAGCTCCTCGACAATGCCGGTGAACACTCAACTGCCTCCCTCGCTGCCCGCCGGTACCGCGGAGATCCGGACATCCTCTCCGCTCATGGTGACCCCTTCCACCCGCCAGCGGTGTATCTCGGTGATGGTCGACACGCCCGCGGGGCCGAGCGCGGCCGGTCCGGCACCCAGCAGTGCGGGCGCGACGTAGGCCACGATCCGGTCGACGAGACCGGCGCGGACGAACGCGCCCGCCAGCGTCGGACCACCCTCCAGCAGCACGTCCACGGCGTCCCGCTCAGCCAGCCGCGCCAGCACCTCGGCCGGGTCGTGCGTGCGCACCAGCAGCGTCTCGGCGGCGTCGTCGAGCACGCGGGCGCCGCCGGGCACCTCCCCCGTGCCGACGACGACCCGCAGCGGCTGGCGGCCCGCGGGCTCGCCGCCGGGGCCGCGCACGGTGAGCCACGGGTCGTCGGCCCGTACCGTGCCGGTGCCCACCACCACGGCGTCGGCGGCGGCCCGGATCGCGTGCACCTCGGCCCGGGACCCGGGGCCGGAGATCCACCTGCTGGTTCCGTCGGCGGCGGCGACCCTGCCGTCGAGGGTCGCCGCGTACTTCCACGTCACGTGCGGCCTGCCGGTGCGGGCATGGTGCAGCCAGGCCCGCAGGGGCCCGGCCGCTGCCTCCTCGGCGAGCAGCCCTCCGGCGACGTCGACGCCCGCGTCCCGCAGCACGTCGGCGCCACCCGCGGCCTGCGCGGTGGGGTCGGCGACCGCGAACCGTACGGCGGCGACCCCCGCGTCGAGCAGAGCCCCGGTGCACGGCGGCGTGCGGCCGTGGTGCGCGCACGGTTCGAGCGTCACCACCGCGGTGCCGCCCCGCGCCCGGGTCCCGGCCGCACGCAGGGCCACCACCTCCGCGTGCGGGCCACCCGGCGGCCGGGTGGCGCCCGCGCCCACGCGGTGTCCCTCCGCGTCCAGGACCACGGCCCCGACGGGCGGGTTGGGGCTGGTGGTGCCGCGCACAGCTTCGCTCAGCGCGAGCGCGTCGGCCATGGCGGCCCGCTCGGCGGCGGTGAACCGCACGTCAGCGCGCCGCGTGGGGGGTCGTGGCCGCCCTGGCGTGCGCGGCCCGCTCCCGCAGGCTCGCGATCGCGCGCGCGGGATCGTCGGCTCCGTACACGGCCGACCCGGCGACGAAACAGTCGACGCCCGCCTCGGCGGCCTGCTCGATGGTGTCGGCGTTGATCCCGCCGTCGATCTCCACGAGCACCCGCAGGTGCCCGGTGTCGGCGAGGCGGCGCGCGGTCCGCACCTTGTCCAGCACGGACGGGATGAACTCCTGCCCGCCGAAACCCGGCTCCACGGACATGACGAGCAGCGTGTCGTAGTGCCGCAGCGTGTCGAGGTGGTCCTCGAGCGGGGTGCCCGGCTTGATCGAGTACCCCGCCTTCGCCCCGGCCGCGTGGAGGTCCCTGGCGATGCCCACCGGATCGTGCGCGGCCTCGGCGTGCACGGTCACGTTGTCCGCACCGGCCTCGGCGTAGCCGGGCGCCCACCGGTCCGGGTCCTCGATCATCAGGTGGATGTCGAGCGGGATGTCGGTGGTGTTCAGCAGCGACCGCACGACGGGAAGGCCGATCGTCAGGTTGGGCACGAAGTGGCCGTCCATGACGTCGACGTGCACCCAGTCGGCTCTCCCCGCGCCGGGGCCGGAGACGGCGGCGATCTCCTCGCCGAGGCGGGCGAAGTCGGCCGAGAGGATGCTCGGTGCGATCAGCGGTTGGGAAGCCACGGGCGCAGTGTAGAAGGCGGGGTCACGGCAACAGGTCGAGCACCCCGGTCCACGGCCCCTCGGCCGGGAGCCGGTGGGTGCGCACCCCGGCGTCGGCCAGCGCGGCGAGATGACCCTGCCACGCCGGGTGCCGGAACCGGCTGTCCCGCACCTGGTAGCCGACGACGACGGTGACCCCGTCCTCGCCGAGGGCGTCGCCGAGAACGGTGAGCGCCTGGTTGTCGGCGAGCCCGAGCGCGAGCTTGGCCACCGAGTTCGCGGTGGCGGGGGCGAACAGGAACACCCCGGGATCGGGGTGCGGGCGGGGCTCGCCGGGCAGCCGCGGCGCGCTGCGCACCTCGAGGTCGGTCAGCTCGCGCAGCCGGTCCAGCTCGCCGGTGGCGGCCAGCCAGCGAGCGGTGACCGGCGTCAGCGTGATCGCCAGCCGCCAGCCCCGCGCGGCCGCGGGCGCGGCCAGCTCCGTGCGGAACCGGGTCTCCACCCCGCCGCAGGACGCCGCGACGAGCCCGAGGACACGGCTCACCGTTTGCGGGTCACGGCACAGAACATGGCGTCGGTGCCGTGCCGGTGGGGCCACAGCTGCACGTACGGACCGGGACCCAGGTGCGGCACACCGGGGAAGAGCTCGCGGGCGTCGAGCACGTCGGCCCCGCCGCGGCGGGCGGCCTCGGCGATCACGCCCTCGGTCTCGGCCAGGTGCGGGGAGCACACGACGTAGGTGACCACGCCGCCGGGCCGCACCAGGCGGTACGCGGCGGCGAGCAGCTCGCCCTGCAACCGGGTCAGCTCCGGCACGTCGGAGGGCTGCCTGCGCCAGCGCGCCTCGGGGCGGCGGCGCAGCGCGCCGAGCCCCGTGCACGGGGCGTCGACGAGCACGCGGTCGTAGCCCTCGGCCAGCCCGGGGTCGCGCCCGTCCACGACGTGCACGGTCACCGGCAGCCCCTCGGTGGCCTCCGTGACCAGGCGCGCGCGATGCGGCGCCTTCTCGACGGCGTCGACCCGCGCCCCCGACGTCGCGGCGAGCCCGCCCAGCAGCACCGCCTTGCCGCCGGGCCCGGCGCAGAGGTCCAGCCAGCGCTCGTCGCTGCCCTCGACGGCGGCGTTGGCGGCGGCGAGGGCGGCCAGCTGGCTGCCCTCGTCCTGCACGGTCGCCAGCCGCTCGCGGAGCGGTTCGGAGTCGGCCGGATCGCCGGAACCGGCGGGCAGGTGCACCCCGTACGGCGAGTACGGTGCGACCTCACCGCCGGTGACCGCGGCGAGCTCGTCGGCGCTGATCTCACCGGGACGGGCGAGCAGGTGCACCTCCGGCCTGCTGTCGTCCGCCCGCAGGGCCGCCTCGAGCTCGGCCCCGGTGTCGCCGAGTGCCTCGGCGAACGAGCGTGCGATCCAGCGCGGGTGCGCCGTGCGCAGCGCGAGGTTGCCGATCGGGTCGTCCGCCGGATCGGGCGCGAGCTCGGCGAGCCAGGCCTCCTCGTCCTTTTCGGAGACCTTGCGCAGCACGGCGTTGACGAACCCGGCCACGTGCGAGCCGGCGTCCTCCCTGGCGAGGTCCACTGTGGAGGACACCGCGGAGTGCTCGGGCACACGGGTCCGCAGGAGCTGGTAGGTGCCCAGCCGCAACGCGTCGAGCACCGTGGAGTCCACCTTGGACAGCTCCCGCTCGAGGCAGGCGCCGATGACGGCGTCCAGCAGTCCCCGCGCCCGCGCGGCGCCGTACGCGAGTTCGGTGGCGAACGCGGCGTCGCGCCCGGTGATGCGGCGAGTGCGCAGCAGCTCGGGCAGCACGAGGTTGGCGTAGGCGTCGCGCTCGCTGACGGCGCGCAGGACGTCCAGTGCGGCCCGGCGCGCGGGGTCGGTGGCGGGTGGCTTGCGCGGCGTCTCCCTGCGGGATTCCGGCCGCCTGCGCGGCGGCCGCGACGGCTTGGCGGGCCTGCGGTCCCTGCCGGGTGTCATGTCAGGCGTTCTCCTCGCTCGATCCTGCTGCCGCGCGCCCAGTCGGTGGCCGCCATCCGCTTCTTGCCCTGCGCCTGCACCGCACCGAGCCGCACCGGGGTGGTCGCGGTGCCCGCCAGCACGCGTTCGCGTTCGACGAGCAGCTCGCCGGGCGGCAGCGCGGGCGCGCCCGCGGGCTCGGTGAGCTCGACCGGGCCCAGCTTGAGGCGTTCGCCGCGGAACCCGGCCCACGCCCCCGGCTCCGGGGTCATCGCCCGCACGTGCCGGTCGACGGCCACGGCGGGCTGGTCGAAGGCCACCCGCGCGTCGGCGACGGTGACCTTGGGCGCGTAGCTGACGCCGTCCGCGGGTTGCGGCACGGCCTCCAGCGAGCCGTCCTCGATACCGTCCATCGTGGAGAGCAGGAGCCGCGCGCCGGAGGTCGCGAGCCGGTCCAGCAGCTGCCCCGCCGTATCGGTGGGCCCGATCTTCTCGGTGACGACGCCGAAGACGGGTCCGGCGTCGAGCTCGGGCACGATCCGGAACGTGGACGCGCCGGTGATCTCGTCCCCCGCCCTGATCGCGGCCTGCACCGGCGCCGCGCCACGCCACGCGGGCAGCAGCGAGAAGTGCAGGTTCACCCAGCCGTGGCGCGGTACGTCGAGCGCGCGCTGCGGCAGCAGGGCCCCGTAGGCGACGACGGGGCAGGCGTCGGGCGCGAGCTCGGCCAGCCGGGCGAGGAAGTCCGGGTCCCCGGCTCTGGGCGGGGTGAGCACCTCGATGCCGTGCTCGTCGGCGAGCGCGCCCACGGGCGAGCGGACGAGCCTGCGGCCACGCCCCGCGGGGGCGTCCGGGCGGGTCACCACGGCGGCGACCTCGTGCCTGGCGGAGTCGATCAGGGCACGCAGGGAGGGCAGGGCGGCCTCGGGCGTGCCGGCGAACACGAGCCTCATCGGCGGTCCGAGGGGGCGGGGAAGACGAACATCACCGGCCAGTCTAGAGCGCCACCCCCACCCGCTCCGCGCGAAGCTCCCCAATGTGGCATTGGGTACGTCCAACGCACCGGATGCCACATTGGTGGCACCCGACGCAACGAATGCCACATTGGGGAGCCCGGCGGCTCAGACGAGGTCGAGGGGGTCGAGCTGGATGCGCACCGGCGCGGTCTCCTTGCGGGCGTCGCGCAGCACCTTCACCGCGTGCGCGGCCGCGGCCAGCGCCCTGCCGTCCGGGCGGGGCACCCGCACCAGCGCGCGTTCCCGCTCGGCGCGGCCGTCGTCGTCCACCTCGCCGAGTGGCACGGGGCCGAGCACCTCGGCCGACTCCGGCAGCGCGATCTCGTCGAGCAGCGTCGCCACCGCCTCGGGGGCACCCTCGACGCTCGCCATCCGGACCGCGGGCGGGAAGCCGAGCTCCCGCCGCTCGGCGAGCTCCAGCTCGGCGTGCCACGCGGCGTCCCACCGCACCAGTGCCTGCACCGGCTGCAGCCCGGCGTCGGCCCCCACGATCACGCGCCCGCCGTCGCGCGCGGGGCGCACCAGCCCCGCGGCCGCCATCCAGCGGCGCAGCGTCTCCTCCGCCGCCCGCAGGTCCTGGCGGCCGAGCAGGGCCCAGCCGTCGAGCAGCAGCGCCGCGCCGTAACCGCCGTCCGCGACCGGCTCGGCGCCCGGGGTGGCCACGACCAGCGCGGCCGAGGCGGGCACGGTGGCGAGCACCTCGCTGCCACCCGAGGTGCGCACCGGCACGCCGGGGAACGCGCGGCCCAGTTCCTCCGCCGTCCGCTTGGCCCCCACGACGACCGCGCGCAGCCGCGGCGAGCCGCACGCCGGGCAGCGGTAGGCGGCGTCGGTGACGCCGCACCACCGGCAGCTCGGCGGTCTCGGCACGCCGCCGTCCCCGCCGGGCACCAGCAGCGGTCCCGCGCACCGGCGGCAGCGCGCGGGGGTGCGGCAGTGCCCGCACGCCAGCCCGGGCACGTAGCCACGGCGGGGCACCTGCACGAGCACGGGCGCGCCCGCGGCGAGCCCCTGCCGGGCGGCCTCGAACGCGACGGCGGGCAGCCGGGCCGCCCTGGCCGCCTCGTCCCTGGCGATGTCGAAGTCCTCGCCCGTCGGCGTGACGCGCGGGGCGGCGGCGCGCACCTCGGCGCGGTCGGCGACCACCGGGTGGGCCCAGCCGGACTCCACGAGCAGCTGCGCCTCCGCCGTGCGGGCGAACCCGGCGACGAGCAGCGAGGCGCGGTCGGCGTGGGCGCGCAGCACGAGCACGTCGCGGACGTGCGGGTACGGCATGTGCGGGTCGACGTGCAGGTCGTCACCGTCGTCCCACACGACGTAGAGCGCGGGATCGGCGACCGGGGCGAACATCGCGGCCCGGGTGCCCACGACGATCCGCACGGCTCCGCGCAGCACGGCGAGCCACCGCCGGTACCGTTCGGCGGGGCCGAGGTCGGCCGACAGCGCCACCACCGCGTCCGGCCCGGCGAGGTCCGCGCACGCGGCGTGCAACCGGGTGACGTCGCGATGGTCGGGCACCACGAGCACCGCGCCCCGGCCACCCGCGGCCACGGTGGTGGCGGCCTCCGCGAGCCGGGCGGGCCAGTCCTCCCCCGGCAGCGCCTGCCACACCGCGTGCGCCGTCCGGCCCTCGCGCAGCGCGTCGACGAGCGCGGGCCCCCTCGGGTACCGCCCCCACCCGGCCGCCTCGGGCCGCGGCGGCGGGGCGGCGGGGTCCCTCGGCGGCTCGGCCTCGGTCTTCGCGTGCCGGGGCGGCACGGCCAGCCGGAGCACGTCGATCAGCATGCCGCCGTAGCGTTCGGCCACGGCCCGGCAGTGCGCGGCCAGCCGGGGCGGCAGGACGGGTTCACTGGAGGTGACCCGTTCCAGGAACGCCAGCCTGCCCTCGTGCTCGGTGGTCGCGGCGCGGTCGAGCAGGAAGCCGTCGACCAGCTGGCCCGCGAAGCGCACCCGCACCCGGCAGCCGGGCACCGCGGCCTCGTCCAGCTCCCGGGGCACCTGGTAGTCGAACGTGCGGTCCAGGTGCGCCAGCGGGACGTCGACGACCACCCGGGCGATCGGGTCGGTGTCCGCGGGCTGCCGCTGGCCCTTGCCCTTTCCCCTGCCCTTGTTCCCGGAGCGGCCGCCGGCGCGCTCGCGCGCGGCCTGCCGGGTCCGCTCGGGCCCGGACGACGGCAGGTCCCACAGGGGGGAGGTCTCCTGGCGGCTCACGCCCCGAGGTGTACCAGAGACGCTCAGGCGCCCACCGCGCGGCGCAGCTCCGCCACCCGGTCGGTGCGCTCCCAGGGCAGGTCGAGCTCGGGCCGGCCGAAGTGGCCGTACGCCGAGGTGGCGGCGTAGATCGGCCGCAGCAGGTCGAGGTCGCGGATGATCGCGGCCGGGCGCAGGTCGAACACCTCGTCGATCGCGGCCTGGATCTTGAGCGGGTCGACCGTCTCGGTGCCGAAGGTCTCGACGAACAGGCCCACCGGCGCCGCCTTGCCGATCGCGTAGGCGACCTGCACCTCCACCCGGGTGGCAAGGCCCGCGGAGACCACGTTCTTCGCCACCCAGCGCATCGCGTACGCGGCCGAACGGTCCACCTTCGACGGGTCCTTGCCGGAGAACGCGCCACCACCGTGCCGCGCCATGCCGCCGTAGGTGTCGACGATGATCTTGCGGCCGGTCAGGCCCGCGTCACCCATCGGGCCGCCGATGACGAACCGGCCGGTGGGGTTCACCAGCAGCCGCACGTCCTCGCTGTCCAGCTCCAGCCGCCGCAGCTCGGGGGCGACGACGTGCTCGCGGATGTCGACGCCGAGCATGGAGTCCAGGTCGATGCCGTCGGCGTGCTGGGTCGACACCACGACGGTGTCGAGCCGCACGGCCTGCTCCCCCGCGTACTCGATGGTCACCTGGGTCTTGCCGTCCGGGCGCAGGTACGGCAGCACGCCTTCCTTGCGCACGGCGGCCAGCCGCTGCGACAGCCGGTGCGCCAGCGCGATCGGCAGCGGCATCAGCTCCGGCGTGTCGGAGCACGCGTAGCCGAACATCAGGCCCTGGTCGCCCGCGCCCTGCTTGTCCAGGTCGTCCAGGGCGTCTTCCAACCGCGACTCGTACGCGGTGTCCACGCCCTGCGCGATGTCCGGCGACTGCGCGCCGATGGCGATGTTCACGCCGCAGGAGTTGCCGTCGAAGCCCTTGGCCGAGGAGTCGTAGCCGATACGCAGGATCACCTCGCGCACGATCGCCGGGATGTCGGCGTAGGCCTCGGTGGTCACCTCGCCCGCGACGTGCACCTGGCCGGTGGTCACGAGCGTCTCGACGGCCACCCGGCTGCGCGGGTCCTTGCCGAGCAGGCTGTCCAGAATGGAGTCGCTGATCGCGTCGCAGATCTTGTCCGGATGACCTTCGGTCACCGACTCCGAAGTGAACAGCCTGCGGTTCGCGGTCACGACGATCCTCACATCCCTCGGTTCACGGACCCGGCCTGCCCGGCCACGGTGAAGTCGCTCGGGTCAGTCTACGTGTTACGCCGTCCGAGTAGTCACCGTCTCAGGGACTGGAACACCACGTCCCACAGTGTGGCAGCCAGTTGCGATTTCGAACCGAGCGGCAGTTTCCGCTCCTCGCCGTCCGCCGACAGCAGCCAGCCGGTGTTCTCCTCGACCTCGAAGGCCCTGCCCTCACCGACGGCGTTGACCACCAGCAGGTCGCAGCCCTTGCGCGCGAGCTTGCGCCGGGCGTGGTCGAGCACCCCGCCCCGCTCGTCACCGGTCTCGGCGGCGAAGCCGACGATCAGCTGGCCGGGCCGCCGGTCGGCGACGAGACCGGCGAGGATGTCCGGGTTGCGGGCCAGCGTGACGACGGGCGCGGAACCGTCGTCGGCCTTCTTGATCTTGTGCTCGGCGAGGCTCTCGGGCCGGAAGTCGGCGACCGCGGCCGCCATCACCACGACATCCGCGTCCGCGGCGGCCGTCCGCACGGCCTTGCCGAGCTGCTCGGCGGTGGACACGGACACCAGGTCGACCCCCGCGGGCTCGGGCAGCGCCAGGGTGTGCGCGGCCACCAGCGTCACCGCGGCGCCACGCTGGGCCGCGACCCTGGCCAGCGCGTAGCCCTGCTTGCCGGACGACCGGTTGCCCAGGTAGCGCACCGGGTCGAGCGGCTCCCGCGTGCCACCCGCCGACACGACCACCCGCACGCCCTCCAGATCACGCGGCAGCGCGTCGGGCCGTGCCAGCAGCAGCCGGGCGACGTCGAGGATCTCGCGCGGGTCGGCGAGCCTGCCCTTGCCGGTGTCGGCGCCGGTCAGCCTGCCCGAATCGGGCTCGGTGACCACGGCGCCCCGCGAGCGCAGCAGCGCGACGTTGTCCCGAGTGGCCGGGTGCTCCCACATCTCGGTGTGCATCGCGGGGAAGAACGCGACCGGGCAGCGCGCGGTGAGCAGCGTGTTGGTCAGCAGGTCGTCGGCGAGCCCGTGCGCCGCCCGCGCCAGCAGATCGGCGGTGGCGGGCACGACGAGCACGAGGTCGGCGTCCTTCCCGACGCGCACGTGCTGGACGTCGGGCACCTCGGTGAACACGCCGGTGTGCACGGGATGCCCGGACAGTGCCTCGAAGGTGGCGGCGCCGACGAACCGCAGCGCGGCCTCGGTGGGCACGACCCGGACGTCGTGGCCGGACTCGGTGAGCCCGCGCAGCACCTCGCACGCCTTGTAGGCCGCGATGCCCCCGCCGACGCCGAGGACGACCCGGGGCCTGCGGTCCACCGGGGCGCTACTCGCCTTCGGTGTGCTCGAGCAGCCCGGCGTGGATCTCGCGCAGGGCGATCGACAGCGGCTTCTCCCGCGGGCCCGGCTCGACGAGCGGCCCCACGTACTCGAGCAGGCCCTCGCCGAGCTGCGCGTAGTAGTCGTTGATCTGGCGGGCGCGCTTGGCCGAGTAGATCACCAGCGCGTACTTGGAGCTGACCTTCTCGAGCAGGTCGTCGATGGGCGGGTTGGTGATGCCCTCGAGCTGCTCGCTCTGGGCACCCAACGTAATCGAGGTCACTCGCAATGCTCCGATTCGTCAGGAGGGAGGGTGTTCGCCGGACACCAAGCTTAGCAACCGCCTCGCGGCGGCCCGCACGTCGTCGTTGACGACCTGCGCGTCGAACTCCCCGGCCGCCGCGAGCTCGCGCTCCGCCTCGGCCAGCCGGGCCTGGACGGCGTCGTCACGCTCCGTGCCCCTGCCCGTGAGCCTGCCGACGAGCTCGCCCCACGACGGCGGCAGCAACATCACCAGCTGGGCGTCGGGCATGGCCTGGCGCACCTGACGAGCGCCCTGCAGCTCGATCTCCAGCACGGCGGGCCGCCCGGACGCGAGCGCCGACTCGACGGGCGCCCTTGGCGTGCCGTAGCAGTTGCCCGCGAACTCGGCGTGCTCCAGCAGCTCGCCCTTGGCCACCATGGCGTCGAACGTCGCACGGTCGATGAAGTGGTAGTGCTCGCCGTCGACCTCACCCGGCCGGGGCGCACGGGTGGTGACGGAGACGCTGAAGAAGACACCGGGGTCGAGGCGCCGCAGCTCGGCCACCACGCTGGACTTGCCGACCCCGGAGGGACCCGACACGACGGTGAGCCGGGGCCGGGAGAGACCTCCCGGCGCCGGCTCACCGCCTGCCGGCTTGCCGGCGCGCGCGCCGGCCTGGATCGAGCCGCGGTTGTCCTGCTCGCTCACTCGCCGCTGAACTCGGCGAGCAGCGCCTTGCGCTGCCGGTCGCCGAGGCCGCGCAGCCGACGGCTGGAAGCGATCTCGAGACGCTCCATCGTCTGCTGCGCACGCACCTTGCCCACGCCCGGCAGGGCCTCCAGCAGAGCGGAGACCTTCATCTTGCCGAGGACCTCGTCCTCGTCGGCCTGCTTCAGCACGTCGGCGAGGGTCGTACCGCCGCGCTTGAGCCGTTCCTTGAGCTCCGCGCGGGCGCGACGGGCGGCGGCGGCCTTCTCCAGCGCCGCAGCACGCTGTTCCTCGGTGAGCTGGGGAAGTGCCACGTTTTCCTCCGGTATTACTCAAAATTCTGGGTGGGTGTGGCGACCGTACCCACCCTTGACCTGGACCCACAATGCGGGGTGTGCGCTGACCGGAACGCGGAGTACGCCATCTGGCGCAACTCGCGCACGGCCCGGTCGCGCCGCGGCTGGGCGCCGTGGCGCGGCCAGAGACGACCCTACTCACATTCGCTCGCCGGTTCTCGGCTCACTTCCTGTGAATCCGGTTTCCGGGTCTCGCTTCCGAAACCCCGCCTTACGCCACGCCGGTCAGCGTAGTGCAAGATCAACTTGGGCGTGGACCTCGGTGGGAGCGTTCCGTCGCGCGCTAGCGGGGTAGGCTGGCGAGCGCGTCCTGTGCCTTGCGGACGGCGGCCCGGAGCGCGGCCGCGTCCGGCCCGTGCCGCAGGATCTCCCGGGAGGACGCGGGCAGCACGTGCCGCAGGGGGCCGTCCGGCCCGCCGAAGAGGCGCGCGAGTTCGGCGGGCCCCGCGCCCTGAGCACCGAATCCGGGAGCCAGGATCGGACCGTTGAGCGAGCCCAGGTCCAGCTCCCCGGGCCGGTTGGTGGCGCCCACGACGACGCCGACGTCCCCCGAGGGCCGCGCGCCCGCGTTGCACGCCGCGGCCTCATCCACAATGGACTGCGCGACGGTGCCACCCCGCGGTGGCACGGCATTCTGCAGTTCGGCACCGTCGGGATTGGAGGTTCGCGCGAGCACGAACAGGCCGCGGCCGGAGTCGCGGGCCGCCGTCAGCGCGGGCTCCAGCGAGCCGAATCCGAGGTACGGCGACACGGTGACCGCGTCGGCCGCCAGCGGGGCACCGTCGGTGAGGTACGCGGCCGCGTAGGCGGCCATGGTGGAGCCGATGTCACCGCGCTTGACGTCCAGCAGGACGAGCGCGCCCGCCGCCCGGCCCGCGGCGATCACGCGTTCCAGGACGGCGATGCCCGCCGACCCGAACGCCTCGAAGAACGCCGACTGCGGCTTCAGCACCGCCACGTCCCCGGCGACGGCCTCGGTGGCGGTCAGCGCGAAGCGCTCCAGCCCGCTCACGTCGGCGGGCAGGTCCCACGCGCGGAGCAGCCCGGGGTGGGGGTCGACCCCGGCGCACAGCGGCCCCCGTTCCGCCACGGCGGCCGCCAGCCGCGCCCCGAACCGCCCGGTCACGCCCCGCACCCCCCGAAGCGGGGGCAGTGAATGGCACATTGCGTGCGTTGAACGCAGGGAATGTGCCATTCACTGCCCGCCGTCACCACAGCGGTCACCGGGTGGCTCGCAGGGCCGACTGGAGGTCCTGCAGCGAGCGGACGCCGATGTCACCCCGGATCAGCGACTCGATGCCGTGCACCGCGGCCGCGGCCCCCTGGACCGTCGTGACGCACGGGATGTCCCGCGACACGGCCGCCGTGCGGATCTCGTAGCCGTCCACGCGGGGCCCGCTGTTGCCGTACGGGGTGTTGATCACCATGTCCACGCCGCCGTCGAGGATGATCTCGACGATGTTCGGCGAGTCCTCGCCCGGCGCGGGCGGCTCGGAGTGCTTGCGCACCACCGAGCAGTCGATTCCGTTGCGCCGCAGCACCTCCGCCGTGCCGGGCGTGGCCAGCACCTCGAAGCCGAGGTCGGCCAGCCGTTTGACGGGGAACACCAGCGAGCGCTTGTCCCGGTTGGCGACCGAGACGAACACGCGGCCGCTCGTCGGCAGCGAGCCGTACGCCCCCGCCTGCGACTTGGCGAACGCGGTCCCGAAGGCCGTGTCGACGCCCATGACCTCGCCCGTGGACTTCATCTCCGGGCCGAGCAGCGAGTCCACGCCGTGCCCCTCGGGGGTGCGGAAGCGGTGGAACGGCAGCACGGCCTCCTTCACCGCCACCGGCGCGTCCACCGGCAGGTGGCCGCCGTCGCCCTCGCGGGGCAGCACGCCGCACGCCCGCAGGTCGTCGATCGACGAGCCGGTCATGATGAGCGAGGCGGCCTTCGCCAGCGGCACCGCCGTCGCCTTGGACACGAAGGGCACGGTGCGCGACGCCCTCGGGTTCGCCTCCAGCACGTAGAGCACGTCGTCCTTCAGCGCGTACTGCACGTTCAGCAGCCCGCGCACACCCACACCGCGCGCGATGGCCTCGGTCGAGCGGCGCACCGACTCCAGGTCCGTGCGGCCGAGGGTGATCGGCGGCAGCGCGCACGCCGAGTCACCGGAGTGGATGCCCGCCTCCTCGATGTGCTCCATCACGCCGCCGAGGTAGAGCTGCTCACCGTCGTAGAGCGCGTCCACGTCGATCTCGATGGCGTCGTCGAGGAACCGGTCGACCAGCACCGGGTGCTCCGGCGTGACCTCCGTCGCCCGCGCGATGTAGCCCTCCAGCGAGGGCTCGTCGTACACGATCTCCATGCCCCGGCCGCCGAGCACGTAGGAGGGCCGCACGAGCACCGGATAGCCGATCTCGTCGGCGATCCGCTTGGCGCCCTCGAACGAGGTGGCCATGCCGTACTTCGGCGCGGGCAGCCCGGCGCCGACCAGGACGTCGCCGAAGGCACCGCGGTCCTCGGCGAGGTGGATGGCCTCCGGCGGGGTGCCGACGATCGGCACGCCCGCGTCCGACAGCCGCTGCGCCAGCCCGAGCGGGGTCTGCCCGCCCAGCTGCACGATGACGCCGGCGACCGTGCCCGACTCGCGCTCGGCGTGCACGACCTCCAGCACGTCCTCGAACGTCAGCGGCTCGAAGTAGAGCCGGTCGGAGGTGTCGTAGTCGGTGGAGACCGTCTCCGGATTGCAGTTGACCATGACGGCCTCGAATCCGGCCTCCCGCAGCGCGAGCGCCGCGTGCACGCACGAGTAGTCGAACTCGATGCCCTGGCCGATCCGGTTCGGGCCGGAACCGAGGATGAGCACCTTCGGCCGGTCCGGCTGCGGCTCCACCTCCGACTCCGCGCCGGGATCGGACTCGTAGGCCGAGTAGTGGTACGGCGTCCGGGCCGCGAACTCGGCGGCGCACGTGTCGACGGTCTTGAACACGGGGCGGACGCCGAGCCGGTGCCGCAGCGCGCGCACGCCGTCCTCCCCCGCCAGCTCCGGCCGCAGCGCGGCGATCTGCCGGTCGGACAGCCCCGTGCGCTTGGCCTTGCGCAGCAGGTCGGCGTCAAGCACGGGCGCGTCCCTGACCTGCGCGCCCACCTCGCCGATCAGCGCGATCTGGTCGATGAACCACGGGTCGATACCGCTGGCCTCGTGCACCTGCCGCACCGTGGCGCCGAGCCGCAGCGCCCGCTCGACCGCGTAGAGCCTGCCCTCGCGCGGGGTGCGCAGCTCCTCCAGCGTTCCCTCGAGCGTCGCGGCCGGGCCCTCCTCCGGGTCGGGCACCGTCCAGAACCCGACGGCCTTCGTCTCGATCGAGCGCATCACCTTGCCGAGCGCCTCGGGGAAGCTGCGGCCGATCGACATGGCCTCGCCGACGCTCTTCATCGTCGTGGTCAGCTCCGGGTCGGCGCCGGGGAACTTCTCGAACGCGAACCGCGGCATCTTCACCACGACGTAGTCCAGCGTCGGCTCGAACGACGCGGGCGTCTCGCCGGTGATGTCGTTGGTGATCTCGTCGAGCGTGTACCCGATGGCCAGCCGCGCGGCGATCTTCGCGATCGGGAACCCGGTCGCCTTCGAGGCCAGCGCCGACGAGCGGGACACCCTGGGGTTCATCTCGATCACGACCATCCGCCCGTCGGCCGGGTTGACCGCGAACTGGATGTTGCAGCCACCCGTGTCGACGCCGACCGCCCGCAGCACCGCGATGCCGAGGTCCCGCATCCGCTGGTACTCGCGGTCGGTCAGGGTCATGGCCGGGGCGACGGTCACCGAGTCGCCGGTGTGCACGCCCATCGCGTCGACGTTCTCGATCGAGCACACGACCACCACGTTGTCGTGCCGGTCGCGCATGAGCTCGAGCTCGTACTCCTTCCAGCCGAGCACGCTCTCCTCGATGAGGACCTCGGTGACGGGGCTCTCCTCCAGCCCGAGCGAGGCCATCCGCTCCAGCTCGTCCTCGGTGTGCACCATGCCCGAGCCGAGGCCGCCCATCGTGAACGACGGCCGGATCACCACGGGCAGGCCGAGCTTCTCGACGGTCTCGCGGACCTCGGCCATCGAGTGGCACACCGCGCTGCGCGGCACGTCGCCGCCCACGGTGCGCACGATGTCCTTGAACTTCTGCCGGTCCTCGCCCCGCTGGATGGCGTCGATGTCGGCGCCGATCAGCTCCACGCCGTACTTCTCCAGCACGCCACGATCGTGCAGGGCGACGGCGCAGTTGAGCGCCGTCTGCCCGCCGAGCGTCGCCAGCAGCGCGTCCGGCCGTTCGGCAGCGATGACCTTCTCCACGAACTCCGGCGTCACCGGCTCGATGTAGGTCGAGTCGGCGAACTCCGGGTCGGTCATGATCGTGGCCGGGTTGGAGTTCACCAGGCTCACCCGCAGGCCCTCGGACCGCAGCACCCGGCAGGCCTGGGTGCCGGAGTAGTCGAACTCGGCGGCCTGCCCGATCACGATCGGACCGGAACCGATCACGAGCACGTGCTCGATGTCTGTGCGCTTCGGCATTACCGGGCCTTCTTCTCCATCATCTCGCAGAACTGGTCGAACAGCGGCGCCGCGTCGTGCGGGCCCGCCGCGGCCTCGGGGTGGTACTGCACCGAGAAGGCGGGCACGTCCTCGCACCGGATGCCCTCCACCGTGCCGTCGTTGGCGCAGTAGTGGCTCACCCGCGCCGAGCCGAACGGCGAGGAGAACCGCGCCCCGGGCTCGCCCTCCAGCGCGAAGCCGTGGTTCTGCGCGGTGATCGCGACGCGGCCGGTGTCGGCGTCCAGCACCGGGATGTTGATGCCGCGGTGGCCGTAGCGCATCTTGTACGTGCCCAGCCCCAGCGCACGGCCGAGGATCTGGTTGCCGAAGCAGATCCCGAACAGCGGCAGCTCCCTGCCGAGCACCTGCTTCGTCAGCTCGATCGCGTGGGTCTGCGTCTCCGGGTCGCCGGGCCCGTTGGAGAGGAAGAACCCGTCGGGCTCGACGGCGAGCAGGTCGTCGATGCCGCTGGTCGCGGGCAGCACGTGCAGCTCGATGCCGCGGCGCGCCATCTCCCTCGGCGTGTTGGTCTTGATCCCGAGGTCGAGCGCGGCCACGCGGAAGCGGCGCTCCCCCTCCGCGGGCACGACGTACGGCCGCGGCGTGGTCACCTCACCCGCCAGGTCCGCGCCCTTCATGGGCGGGCTCGCCAGCACCTCGCGCACCATGTCGTCGTCGGCGCCGACCGCGCCGCCGGAGAAGACCCCGGCCCGCATGGCGCCGTGCTCGCGGACGTGCCGGGTGAGCGCACGGGTGTCCACCCCGGAGATCCCCACCACGCCCTGCTCGGCCAGCGCGTCGTCCAGCGAACGGGTGGCCCGCCAGTTGGACGGCGCCCGCGCGGGGTCGCGGACCACGTAGCCGGAGACCCAGATCCGGCTCGACTCGTCGTCCTCGTCGTTCCACCCGGTGTTGCCGATCTGCGGCGCCGTCTGCACCACGATCTGCCGGTGGTAGGACGGGTCGGTGAGTGTCTCCTGGTAACCGGTCATGCCGGTGCAGAAGACCACCTCGCCCAGCGTCCGCCCCTCGGCGCCGTAGGCATTGCCGCGGAAGATCCGCCCGTCCTCGAGCACCAGCGCCGCCGGTGCCCGGGTGTCCGTACCGCGCCTCATACCTGGGCACCTCCCTTGACCTGTTCGATCCATTCCGGATAGCGACCGAGATCGTCGCCCCGGAAACCGGTGTCCAGCTCGGTCTCGCCGAGCCGCCACGTCAGCACCAGCAGACTGTCGGTGCCCATCACCTTGCCCGCCATGCCCTTCGCGGTCCCGATGTCCACGATGGACTCCCGCGGAATCCAGAATCCGTTCGCACCGGCGCGATCGACCTCGACCCCGTCCGGGAACAGGCGCAGCGTGGCGCGGCCGCGGAGGCCGACGCCGCGCGTCACGACCCGCTCCTGCCAGCGCCCGGCGCGGGTGGTGGCCACGTACACGCCGCCGGCCCGCAGCACCGGCTCACCGCGTTCCGCCGGGACCTCCGGGAACGGCGGCAGCCGCACGCTCTGCTCGCGTGCCTGCCGCCGCCAGCCGCGCCACATGCCGTACAGGCACAGCGCGAAAAACGCCGCGACCAGCAGCGTCAACAGCAACCTGTCCATCATCCAATCTTCCCTTCGCGCGCGGTGATCCGCCCGCGCAGCAGCGTGGCGGTCACCACGGCGGGCAGCCGCATGCCCTCGTACGGCGTGTTCGCGGCGATGCTCGCCAGTTCCGGACCGCGCACCGTCCACTCGGCGTCCGGGTCGACGAGCACCAGGTTCGCGGGCTCACCCTCGGCCAGTGGCCTGCCCTGGTCGGGCAGGCCGGCGATCTCGGCGGGGCGCTCGCTCATCACCCTGGCCACGCCGCGCCAGTCGAGCAGGCCGGTCCGCACCATCGTGCGCGCCACCACGGACAGCGCGGTCTGCAGTCCCAGCATTCCGGGCCGGGCCGCCGCCCACTCGCAGTCCTTGTCCTGCGGGGCGTGCGGCGCGTGGTCGGTGGCGACGCAGTCGACCACACCGTCGGCGAGGGCCTGGCGCAGGCGTTCGGCGTCGTCCTCCGCGCGCAGCGGCGGGTTGACCTTGTTCACCGGGTCGTACGTGGCCAGCCGCTCGTCGGTGAGCAGCAGGTGGTGCGGCGTCACCTCGGCCGACACGCGCGTGCCCCGGTCCTTCGCCCAGCTCAGCACGTCGACCGTGCCCGCCGTCGACACGTGGCAGACGTGCAGCCGCGCCCCGGCGTGCCGGGCCAGGATGCAGTCGCGGGCGACGATCGACTCCTCCGCGGACGCGGGCCAGCCGGAGTACCCGAGCCGCGCCGCCCGCGCGCCCTCGTGCGCCTGCGCGCCCACCGTCAGGCGGGGCTCCTCGGCATGCTGGGCGACGACGACGCCGAGCGCCGTCGAGTACTCGAGCGCGCGCCGCATGATCAGCGGGTCCGCCACGCAGTGCCCGTCGTCGGAGAACATCCGGACCCCGGCCTCGGACCTGGCCATGGTGCCGAGCTCGGCCAGCCGCTCGCCGCGCAGGCCGACCGTGACGGCGCCGACCGGGTGCACGTCGACGAGGCCGATCTCGCGGCCCCGCCGCCACACGTGCTCGACGATCACGGCGTTGTCGGCGACCGGGTCCGTGTTGGCCATGGCGAACACGGCCGTGTACCCGCCGAGCGCGGCGGCGGCGGAACCGGTCTCCACCGTCTCGGTGTCCTCCCGGCCGGGTTCCCGCAGGTGCGTGTGCAGGTCGACGAACCCGGGCAGCAGCACCTGCCCGGCCGCGTCCAGCACCTCGCAGCCCTCGGGTGCGGCCGGGCTGCCGATCTCCGCGAGCACCCCGTCGGCGACCAGCACGTCCACCGGGTCGCCCTCGCCGTAGCGGCGGGCGCCCTTGATCAGGATCTCGCTCAAGCCTGTTCCCCTTCTCCGGCCAGCAGGTGGTAGAGCACCGCCATCCGCACGTGCACGCCGTTGCGGACCTGCTCGGTGATCGCGGCCCTCGGCGCGTCGGCCACGACGGAGGAGATCTCCATCCCGCGCAGCATCGGGCCCGGGTGCAGCACCACCGCGTGCTCGGGGAGCAGCCGCAGGCGGGCCTCGCCGAGGCCGTAGGCGATCGAGTACTCCCTGGCGGAGGGGAAGAACCCGCCGTGCATGCGCTCGGCCTGCACCCGCAGCATCATCACCGCGTCCACGGCGGGCAGTTCCGCGTCCAGCTCGTGGGACACGGTGACCGGCCAGTGCTCCACCCCGGGCGGCAGCAGGGTGGGCGGTGCGACGAGCACGACCTCCGCGCCGAGCGTGGCGAGCAGGTACACGTTGGACCGGGCGACCCGGCTGTGCAGCACGTCCCCGACGATCGCGACCCGTCTCCCGGCGAGCCCGCCGAGCCGTTCCCGCAGGGTCGCGGCGTCGAGCAGAGCCTGCGTGGGGTGCTGGTGGGTGCCGTCGCCCGCGTTGACCACGCAGGTGCCGGTGTCGGCGAGCCACCCGGCGAGCCGGTGCGCGGCACCCGAGGCGGGATGCCGCACGATGACGCAGTCGGCGCCCGCGGCCGAGAGGGTGAGCGCCGTGTCACGCAGCGATTCGCCCTTGCCCACCGACGAACCACCCGCCGAGACGTTGACCACGTCGGCGCTCATCCACTTGCCGGCGATCTCGAACGAGACCCTGGTGCGGGTGGAGTTCTCGTAGAACATCGTGATGACGGTGCGGCCGCGCAGCGTCGGCAGCTTGCGGACCTCCCGGCCGAGGAGCGTGCGCTTGAGCTCGTCGGCGGTGTCGAGGACCGCCGTCGCCGTGTCGGCCGCCAGGTTCTCGGTGGTCAGCAGGTGCCTCATCGCCGCTCCTGTCCCGTCTCGCGGAGCAGGACCGCGTCGCGGCCGTCGGTCTCCGCGAGCAGCACCGAGACGTCCTCGGTGCGCGAGGTGGGCACGTTCTTGCCGACGTAGTCGGCGCGGATCGGGAGCTCGCGGTGCCCGCGGTCGACCAGGACGGCCAGTTGGACCGCGCGCGGCCTGCCGTGGTCCCGCAGCGCGTCGAGCGCCGCCCGGATGGTGCGGCCGGAGTAGAGCACGTCGTCGACCAGCACCACGACGCGGTCGTCGATGCCGTCCTCGGGCATCTGCGTCTCCTCCAGCGGGCGGGTGGGCCTGCGCCGGAGGTCGTCGCGGTAGAGGGTGACGTCGAGGGCGCCCGCCGGGACGGCGGCGCCGGAGAACTCGCTGATGCGGGCACCCAGCCGGGCGGCGAGCGGGGTCCCCCTGGTGGGGATGCCCAGCAACACGGGCGGGGCGTCCGGCCCGGCACCGAGCGCGGTCTTCTCGATGATCTGATGGGCCATTCGAGCGATCGTGCGCGCGACATCACCGGCCGAGAGCAGCTCGCGCTCCGCGGCCGGATCCGCCGCGCCACGCGAGCGTGACGCCACGGTGGACCTCCTTCCCCGCCTCACCGGACGGGTCCTTAAAGGATGTCGATCGCCTGGACCAGCTGGGCGATCACACAGACAGTAGCAGGTGCCGCCGCTCCGCCTTCCGGGTGGTGTGCCGATGTCCACAACCGCTGCCAGCGCTGATCTGCTTGACCTGGTGACGACAACGAGTAACCATTACTCTGAGTATTCGACTCAGGAGTCCCCTGTCGGTCATCCGGGCCGAACGGGCGAGGAAACGGAGAACCACCACATGGGCGATTACGCCAAGGCGCTCGGGGCGAAGCTCCGCGGGATCCGCCAGCAGCAGGGCCTCTCCCTGCACGGAGTCGAGCAGAAGTCCGGCGGGCGCTGGAAGGCGGTCGTCGTCGGGTCGTACGAGCGCGGCGATCGCGCCGTCACCGTGCAGAAGCTGGCCGAGCTCGCCGACTTCTACGGCGTCCCGGTGGTCGAGCTGCTGCCCGAGGGCCGGGTCCCGTCCGGAGCGGAGCCGGCGACCAAGATCGTGATCAACCTGGAGCGGCTGCAGCAGCTACCCGCGGAGAAGGTCGGGCCGCTCGCGCGGTACGCCGCGACCATCCAGAGCCAGCGTGGCGACTACAACGGCAAGGTGCTCTCGATCCGCACCGAGGACCTGCGTTCGCTCGCCATCATCTACGACATGACGCCGGGTGAGCTGACCGAGCAGCTCATCGACTGGGGTGTGCTCCCGCCCGAGGCGCGGCCGTCGAAGGAGGACTGACCGGCCCCGGCCCGGGCGGCCGCGGCGGGCGGTCGCGCCGGGTCAGAGCACGGCGCGCAGCCGGTCGGCGATGCTCCCGATCCGGCCGAGCACGCCGTTGACGAACCGGGGCGAGTCGTCGGTCGACAGCTCCTTCGCCAGGCCCACCGCCTCGTCGATCGCGACCGGGTCCGGCACGTCGGCGGCCCACAGCAGCTCGTACACCCCGAGCCGCAGGATCGCGAGGTCCACCGGCGGCATGCGGCTCAGCGACCAGCCCTGCGCGTGTTCGGACAGCAGCTCGTCGATCCGCTCCCGCCGCGCGGCGACCCCCTCGACCAGCGTGACCGTGTAGTCGCCGACCGGCTCGACCTCCGGGGCGCCGACCCGCTCGGCGAGCAGCGTCACCGGGTCGGTCTCGCGCTGCGCCGCCTCGTACAGCAGCTCGACGGCACGCCGGCGGGAGGCGCGGCGGCCGGTGGCGCCGCCGCGCCTGCGCATGGGTTCCTGGCTCACCGGCGGCTCAGCTGGAGACGCGGCCGAGGTACCGGCCGTCCCGCGTGTCGACCTTGACCTTGTCGCCGGTGTTGACGAACAGCGGCACCTGGATCTCCGCACCGGGCTCGAGCTTCGCCGGCTTGGTGCCACCCGTGGACCGGTCGCCCTGCAGGCCCGGGTCGGTGTGCTCGATGACCAGCTCGACCGTCGTCGGCAGCTCGACGTAGAGCGGGTTGCCCTCGTGCACCGCGACCTGGACGGGCGTGTTCTCCAGCAGGAAGCCCGCGGCGTCGCCGACCATCTCGCGCGGGATGCTGATCTGGTCGAACGTCTCGCCGTCCATGAAGACGAAGTCGGTGCCGTCGTTGTAGAGGTAGGTCATGTCACGCCGGTCCACGGTGGCGGTGTCGACCTTGGTGCCTGCGTTGAAGGTCTTGTCCACCACCTTGCCGGACAGCACGTGCTTGAGCGTGGTGCGCACGAAGGCACCGCCCTTGCCGGGCTTGACGTGCTGGAAGTTCACGACGGACCAGAGCTGGCCGTCCAGGTTGAGGACCATGCCGTTCTTCAGGTCGTTGGTGGTGGCCACGGGTGGTGCTCTCCTGTACGTGTTCCGGGTGGGCCGCCTAGACGACCACGAGTTCCTTCGGGCTCAGAGTGAGGAGCTCGGGAGTGCCTTCCCGCACGACGAGCGTGTCCTCGATGCGCACGCCACCGCGGCCGGCGAGGTAGACGCCTGGCTCGACGGTGACCGCCATACCGGCGGACAGTGTACCGGCGCCCGTCGTGGCCAGACTCGGTGCCTCGTGCACCTCGAGCCCCACGCCGTGACCGAGGCCGTGCGGGAACTCCTCCCCGCGCCCGGCCTGCTCGATCACCCGGCGGGCCGCGCCGTCGACGGCGGCGGCCTCGGCGCCGGGCCGCAGCGCCGCCCTGCCCTGCTCCTGGGCCTGGAGCACCAGGTCGTAGAGCTCCTGCTGCCAGGCCGCGGGCGAGCCGAGGACGAGGGTGCGGGTCATGTCCGAGTGGTAGCCGCCCACGACGGCGCCGAAGTCCAGCTTCACGAAGTCGCCCGTGGTGAGCGTCGTGCCGTCGGGCCGGTGGTGCGGGATGGCGGAGTTCGCGCCCGCCGCGACGATCGAGGGGAACGCCACGCCCTCGGCGCCGTGGTCGAGCATGCGGTTCTCCAGCTCCCTGGCGACCTCCCGCTCGGTGCGGCCCGGGCGCAGGCCACCGTGCTCGATCAGATCGGTCAGCGCGGCGTCGGCGGCCGCGCAGGCGGCGCGCAGGGCGGCGACCTCGGTGTCGTCCTTGACCAGCCGGAGCCGCTCGGTCAGCCCCGGCGCCCGCCGCAGCTCGACCCCCTCGGCGATGCCGTCCAGCTCGGCGAACCGTTCGACGCTGACGTGCTGGCTCTCGAACCCCGTCCGGCCGAACCGCCGGGGATGCGCGGCGGCCAGCCGCACCAGCGCCGGGGCGCTCGCCCGGTCGAGCACCCGCTCCAGGTCCGGCACCTCGGCGGCCGCCTGCGTGGTGTAGCGGCCGTCGGTGCAGAAGACGGTGCGGTCGTCGCCGTCGGCGTGCAGCAGCAGCGCCGCGTTGGACCCGGTGAACCCGGTCAGGTAGCGGATGTTGAGCAGGTCGGTGACGAGCAGCGCGTCGAGGTCCTCGGCGCCGAGCAGGTCCCGGAGCGCCGCGCGGCGGCCGGCGTGGAGTTCTGGCACGGCCTCCACCCTAGGCCGTCGCGGCGGGGGCGGGTTCCGGCCCCGCGCCGGTTACAGTGGACCGATGCCGTCCTGGGTTCTGCGCGCGCTCGTCCTGGCCCTGCTGCACGCCGCGGCCGTCGTCGCGCGGGCGAAGATCGCGGTCGTCCACCCCACGGACTCGTCCGTCACCGAGGCCGTGCTGCTGGCGATGCTGGTGGGTGTCGCCGCGCTGTGGGGCGCGCTCGACGGCTGGTCGCGGCTCGCCGACGCGGGCCGCACCTGGTTCATCGCCGCGCTCGTGGCCGGGCCGGTGGCGGGCGTGCTGAGCGTGGTCGGCCGCGGCATGTTCGTCGACCAGACCGGCGTCAGCGCCCTGGGCGCGGCACTCACCGGGGGCGCGGCGTTCACGGCGCTGCTCGTGCTGGTCCCCGCCGGTCTCGGGCTCGCGGTCGGCGGCCGGATCGGCACCCCGCGCGGGAGCGAGCCGTCCGCGGAGGACGCTCAGGAACGCGGGCCCAGGGTCGGCCCTGCCGGGTAGTTCCGCCACTCCTGCCCGCTCACCGGCTCGGGGGTGGACTCGTTGCGCCCCACCGCCGCCGCGCTCGTGACCGGCCACAAGGTCCCGTCGAGGACGAATCCGGTGCCCTCGCCCGGCGCGCGCACCGCGCGGGCTCCGGGCGCCAGCCGGGCGGCCACCGGCACCCGGTCGAGCACGGCAAGCCGCTCGGCGAGCACGTGGTCGGCGAGTTCGAGGGCGACCGACCGGCGGTCCACCCGGAGCAGCCTGCCGTCCACGACCACGTCCATCGTGCGCACCGGCGAGGGCACGGCGAACCCGTCGAGCACGGCCACCGCCCGATCCGGCGTCGCGCACCCGTCGACACCGGTCAGGTCCACGCCGAAGTGCCGCAGCCCGGTGGGCGCCTCCGCCTCCCCGATCACGGTCGCGTGGAACACGTCGAGCGGCACCCGGCCGCACGGTTCGCGCGGGTCCACCGGCGCGTGTCCCTCCGGCCTGCGCACCAGCCCCGGGCCCTCCTCCCACTCGCTCGGGATGACGACGGGGTGGTACGGGGTGGCCGAGAAGTCCCGGTTCCAGAACGTCACCGACGTGCCGTCGGCGGTCTGGTGGGCGATCGCGAAGGCGTCCAGCGCGTCCACCCACATCAGGTCCGCGCTGAACGCGTCGACCAGTGAGTGCGCCCGCGGGCTCGCCGTACCGGGCACGGGAACGAAGCCCTCCGGGCCGAGTGCCTGCACCCCGGCGCCGAACGCGGGGTCCTTCGACCGCAGCAGGAACTGGCCTGCCCCGTTCCAGCCCGCCGCGCGGCCGGTGGTGTCGGTGAACATGAGGTAGAACCAGCCGTCGAGGTACACGGCGGCGGGCTGGCCCGCGCCGTAGTCGTTGGCGCGGTGCGTGTCGCGGGCGGGGGTGACGATCGGGCCGTCGGTCACCCGGCTCCAGTGGACGCCGTCGGTGCTGGTCACGAGCCCGATCGCATTGCCGACGGCGTGATCGCCCCTGGCCCCGGTGTAGTACATGTAGTAGGTGCCGTCGACGCGGATCACGGACGGGTCGCAGGTGTGCACGCCGTCGAAGCGGCCCGGTTCGCCGGACAGCACGGCGGTCGGCGCCCCTCCGCCCACGCCGGTGAACGGGCCGTCGGGCGCCGCGGCGGTGGCGTAGAGGATGTCGTCACCGGGCGGCCGCGCGCTGCCGTACTGGCTGCACCACCACATCCGGATCCGGCCGCCGTCGGCCATGACGGTGGGGCCGTAGTTGTAGACCGCGTCGGCGCCGCCCGCCGCGACGACACCGCGGCTGGCCCGCGGCTCCCCGGTGACCAGCGTGCCCGGCTCGCCCCGCGGCGCGTCCCCGGCCGGGCCGGGGGCACCGGGCCCCGGCGGCGGCTGGGCCCCCTCGGCCTGCAGCCCGGCCGTCGTGCACCCGGCCACGAGCGCCACGCACAGCAGCAGGGACGGCACCACGGCGGCGAGGCGGCGCCGGTGAGCGGTGGCGAGCATGCTGACGGCGGACCTCCATCCCTCCCCAGTGACCGGAGATCGCGCCGCGACCCGGCCGGAACGCGGCCCAGTTTACGGATCAGGTCACCCGAACAGGTGGCATCCTGCCATGATCGGGCTCACGCGGTTCGTCGCCGCCGGATGCGCGCCCGGCCGGGTGTGCCGGAGTCGAAGGGGTCCTGATGTCCCGGTCCGAGTTCACCCACCCGATGGTCCGGGACACCGCATGACCGGGACCGGCGCCCGCTGGGCGAACGACATCCTCGCGTTCCTGCTGGAGCTCGCCGCGCTGGGCGCCCTCGCCTACTGGGGGTTCACGCTCGGCGCCCCGGTCGCCGTCCGGATCGCCGCCGGAGCCGGCGCGCCCGCGCTCGCGGCGACGGTGTGGGGACTGTTCGCGGCACCCCGCGCCCGGTTCCCGCTGCCCACCGCCGGGGTGCTGGCGGTGAAGGCGCTGGTGTTCGGCGCCGCCACGATCGCGCTGTTCGCCGCGGGCGCGCCCGTGCTCGCCGTGGTGTTCGCGGTGCTCGTCGTGGCGAACACGGCGGCGGTCACGGTCCTGCGGGCCCGGTACGGCGTGTCCGGGCAGTGACCCGGCTGACCCCGGCTGATACCGGGACGGCGCCCGCCGGGGCGGGATCAGTCCGCGCGGCCGGCGAGCCAGCGGAGCGCGAGGGCGTAGCCGTCCACGCCGAGCCCCACGACGAGGCCGGTCGCGATGTCGGAGAGCACGCTGTGGTGCCGGAACGACTCCCGCTTGTGCACGTTGGAGATGTGCAGTTCGATGAGCGGCGCGGTGAGCTGGGCGGCCGCGTCGCGCACGGCGATCGAGTAGTGGGTCCACGCGCCCGCGTTGAGCACCACGGCGCTGCCCGCGTCGGCGGCCTCGTGCAGCCATCCGACGAGCTCGCCCTCGTGGTCGGTCTGCCGCACCTCCACGGACAGGCCGAGGTCGCGTCCGGTGTCCAGGCAGAGCCGCACCAGGTCGTCGTAGGTGGTGGAGCCGTACACACCGGGCTCGCGCTTGCCGAGCCGGCCGAGGTTCGGGCCGTTGAGGACGAGCACGTTCACAGCAACATCCCTCCGCCCTGGGCCCCGCCGTCGCCCTCCGCGGCCACCGCCGAGTAGGCGGCGGCCAGCAGCGACGGGTCGGGCCCCTCCAGCCTCCCGGGCCTGGCGAGCCCGTCGAGCACCACGAACCGCAGCGTGCCGGAGCGGGTCTTCTTGTCGCGGCGCATGTTCTCCAGCAGTTGCGGCAGCGCGTCGGCGTCGTACGTGGTCGGCAGTCCCAGCGACCGCAGCACCGTGCCGTGCCGGTCGGCCGTGGCGTCGTCGAGCCGCCCGGCCAGCCGGGCGAGTTCGGCGGCGAACACCAGCCCCACGCTCACCGCCGCGCCGTGCCGCCAGCGGTAGCGCTCGCGGCGCTCGATGGCGTGCCCGAGCGTGTGCCCGTAGTTGAGGATCTCCCGCAGGTCGGACTCGCGCAGGTCGGCGGCGACCACGTCGGCCTTCACCTGGATCGAGCGGCGGACCAGCTCCGCCAGGACCTCCCCCGTGGTGTCGAGCGCGGCGGCGGGATCGGCCTCGATCAGCTCGAGGATCCGCGGATCGGCGATGAAACCGGCCTTGACGACCTCGGCCATGCCCGCGACCAGCTCGTTCGGCGGGAGGGTCTCCAGCGTCGCGAGGTCGGCCAGCACGGCGGCCGGCTCGTGGAAGGCGCCGACGAGGTTCTTGCCCGCCTCGGTGTTGATGCCGGTCTTGCCGCCGACGGCGGCGTCCACCATGCCGAGCAGGGTGGTGGGCACGTTGACCAGCCGCACGCCACGCATCCACGTGGCGGCGACGAAGCCCGCGAGGTCGGTGACGGCGCCGCCACCGAGGCCGACCACGACGCCGCGGCGGTCCAGGCCCATCCGGCCGAGCACCTCCCAGCAGAACGCCGCCACGGAGAACGACTTGCCCTCCTCGGCGTCGGGGATCTCGACGCGGTGCGCGTCCAGCCCGGCCTCCGCGAGCTCCGCGCGGACCGCCTCGGCCGTGGTGGTGAGCGTCGGCGGGTGGAACACCGCGATCGTCGAGGCGTCCCGCACCACCTCGGTCAGCTCGCCCAGCAGGCCGCGGCCCACCAGGACCTCGTACGGCCGCGCGGTCTTCACCTCGATGCGGACCGGCTCGGTCATCGTGCTCCTCAGCGTTGTCTCCCGGCGGCACCCGGGACGGCCACGTTACTCCACAAAGGACTATTCAGCGCCGGGCGGGCCCGTGCCCAGCCAGGCGGCGATCTCGCCCGCCACCGCATCCGGCCCCCTGCCGTCGGTGCCGAACTCGGCGGTGGCGACCTCCCGGTACACGGGCAGCCGCGCGTCCAGCAGCGCCTTGTACGTCGCCCTCGGGTTCACCCCGGCCAGCAGCGGCCGGGCCGACGACAGCCCGGTGCGGCGGATTCCCTCGCTCAGCCCGACGTTGAGGAAGGCCACGGTGTGCGCGGTCAGCAGCTTCCGCGTGGCAGGCGACAGCACCGAACCCCCGCCCAGCGCGAGGACGCCGTCGTGCTCGGCCAGCGCCACCGCGACCCGCTCCTCCTCGATCGCGCGGAAGGCGGGCTCGCCGTCGGTCGCGAAGATGTCGGCGATCTCCCGGCCGGTGTGCGCGACCACGTCGGCGTCGGTGTCGCGGAACCGGACCCCGAGCCGGCCGGCCAGCAGCCTGCCGACCGTGGTCTTGCCCGACCCGGGCGGTCCCACCACGACGACCCGCGGTGTCACCAGCGTTCCTCCAGCGCTCGCAGGTATCCCTCGGCGTTGTGCTTGCTCTCGGCCAGCGAGTCGCCGCCGAACTTCTCCAGCGCCGCGTCGGCGAGCACGAGGGCGACGACGGACTCCAGCACCACCCCGGCCCTCGGCACGGCGCAGACGTCCGAGCGCTGGTGGATGGCCACGGCGGGCTCACCCGTCGCCACGTCTACTGTGGACAGGGCGCGGGGCACCGTCGAGATCGGCTTCATGGCGACGCGGACCCGCAGCGGCTCGCCGTTGGTGATCCCGCCCTCCAGGCCACCCGCCCGGTTCGACCGCCGGGTGACGCCTTTCGGCCCGGTGCCGGGGTCGATCTCGTCGTGCGCCTGGCTGCCCCACCGGCGCGCGGTGGTGAAGCCGTCGCCGACCTCCACCCCCTTCATCGCCTGCACGCCCATCAGGGCGCCGGCGAGGCGCGCGTCGAGCCTGCGGTCCCAGTGCACGTGCGAGCCGAGCCCGGGTGGCAGCCCGTAGACGATCACCTCGATGACCCCGCCGACGGTGTCCCCCGCCTTCCGCACGGCGTCGACCTCGGCGACCATCACCTCCGTCGCCTCGTCGCCGAACGCCCGCACCGGGCTCTCGTCGATCGCGGCCAGGTCTCCGGGCTCCGGCAGCGGCCCCTCGGGTGCCTGCGCCCCGCCGATCGACACGACGTGGCTGATCACCTCGGCGCCCAGCAGCTGGCGGAGGTACGCCCGCGCGACGGTGCCGAGCGCCGTCCGCGACGCGGTCTCGCGTGCACTGGCCCGCTCGAGCACCGGACGCGCCTCGTCGAACCCGTACTTCTGCATGCCGGGCAGGTCGGCGTGGCCGGGCCGGGGCCGGGTCAGCGGCTCGTTGCGGGCGAGCCCCTCCAGCTCGGCCGCGTCGACCGGATCGGCCGCCATGACCTTCTCCCACTTGGGCCACTCGGAGTTCTCGATCTGCACCGCGATGGGCCCGCCCTGGGTGCGGCCGTGACGGACACCGCCGACGAACTCGACGCGGTCGGTCTCGAACCCCATCCGGGGACTCCGGCCGAAGCCGAGCCGCCTGCGGGCGAGCTGCTCGCTCACGTCGGACGTGGTGATCCCCACCCCGGCCACCATGCCCTCGAGCACGGCGGCCAGGGCGGGTCCGTGTGATTCACCTGCGGTAATCCAGCGCAACACGCCACGATCCTGTCACGTGGCCCGGACCGTGCTTCAGCTACCCAGGTGCACCTCCGGACCCGGTTCGATGCCACCGCCGGGGAAGGCCGTCAGCAGGCACGCCGCCGCCAGCAGCCCCGGCCCGTGCGGCACCCCGCCGCGCCACCGGCGCCGCCGGAGCAGGGCCGCCGCGCCGGCCAGACCCAGCGTGGTCACCGCCGCCAGGAAGGCGGCGACCACGAGGGCCGGCCAGCCGGTCGCGCCGAGCACGCCGCCGAGGCTGCCCGACAGCTTGACGTCGCCCGCGCCGAGCGCGTGCGGCGCGACCATGTGCACGAGGACGTGTGCGCCGGCGAACACCAGGGCCGCGAGCGCCGCTCTCCCGGCCAGGGTGCCGCCGGGCCCGGCCACCGCGGCGACGCCCACCGCCGCGCCCGCGAGGGGGTACGCGGGCAGGGTCAGTGCGTCGGGCAGCCGCCGGTGGGCGAGATCCGCCAGGGCCAGCGGGACGGTCAGCCCGGTGACGACGAGTGGCACGGGCAGCCACCATCCGGGCCAGCCACCCGCCGACCACCGCGCGGCCACCGCCGCCCACAGCACGGCGGTGCCGGCCGCGCACCACCGGCCGGGCACGGCGGCGGGGCGCCGGGCACGGGCAAGCACCTGGCCGCCTGCCCAGCCGACACCGGCACCGGCCACGGCGAACACGAGTTCCCTGTACACCCCTCCAGCCTCCGGCCTCGCCGGAACGCGCGGCAAGAGCGAACCGGAGCGAGAGCTCCGCTCGCTGCCGTGGGCCAGGGATTTCACCCGGACGGGAGCGCGGCGGCCCGGGTGCGCCCGCTCCGGGTCGCCCGGAACGAGCCACTCCGGACAGGCGGTCTCCGGAACGGGCCACCCCAGACAGGCGACGTCCGGAACGGGCCACCCCAGACAGACGCACGGGACGGCGGGGAGACCGGACCGCCGCTCAGCCCGACACGGGCAGCCGGAGCACGGTCGGCCCGTCCGGCACGCGGATCTCCAGCGACTGGATGTCGCCGGGGCGCAGCGGGGAGCCCACCGTCATCTCGGCCGTGCCGTCGGGCAGGGCGTGCCACGACGCCAGTTCGTCGGTCCGCCCGTCCCGCCGGACGGCGACCAGGACATAGTCACCCCCACGGCCGCCGTCGTAGCTGCACGACATCCACACCTGCGTGCCCCACGACGCCTCGCTGACGCTCGCGCTGGCCTGCACCGGGTACGCCCCGAGCGGCGTCATCGCCGTGGCCTCGCCCGGCTCGCCGCGGGCGGGCAGGACCAGCGCGAGCACGAGCGCCAGGCACGCGGCCGCCGCGGCGGCCACGGCCGCGCCGCCCGCGATCCGGCGCCGGCGCCGCTCCCGCCGGACGCGGCCGAGCAGCGCGGGCAGCAGTTCCGGGGACGGTCGCTCCTCGGGCACGGGGTCGGCCTGGGCGAGCAGCCCGGGCATCCCGGCCAGCTCGCGGACCGAGCGCGCGCACGCGTCGCAGTCCCGGAGGTGCTGCTCGAACGCCGCCTGGTCCTCCGGGGACAGGGCGCCCAGGACATAGGCCGCGTCGAAGGTCACGAAGGGGTCGGGGTCCGCTCCGGCGAGCCTGCTCATCGGGTCACCCCCTTCTCCTCCAGTGCCATGCGCAGCGCGCGCAGGGCGTAGTGCGTGCGGGACTTGACGGTTCCCTCGGCGATCCCGAGGTGCAGGGCGGCGTCGGCGACCGACATCCCGCGGAAGTAGCACAGCGCCAGCACCTCCCGGTGCCGGGCCGACAGCTCCGCGAGCGCCTCCGACACGAGCCAGCCCTGCAGCGCGCGCTCGGTGCCGTCCGGTACCGCCAGTTCGGGCGGCGCCTCGGTCGGCACCTCCGCCCTGGCCGCGGCGGAGCGCCAGCCGTCGATCGCGATCCGCCGGGCCACCGTGAACAACCACGCGCGGGCCGAACGCTGGGACTGGTCGAGGACACCCGGATGGCGCCACGCCCGCAGCAACGTCTCCTGCACGATGTCCTCTGCCCTGGTCCGCTCGCCTCCGGTGAGGCGCAGCGCGTACGACCACAGCGCGGCGGCGTGCTCGTCGTGGAGCGCGCGCATCAACCGCGACTCGGCCGCCTCGTTCACGCCCGGCTGCCCTCCCTGGCCACGCCGTCGCGGACCCGGCCCCGCTGGACGGCGAGCAGCGCGATCCCGAACACCACGCAGGCGCCCTCGGTGATCACGCCCCACAGCTCGGCCTGCGTGCGGAACTGCTCCTGCACGCCGAAGAAGCCGACGGTGAGGGACAGCACGTACGCGGCGAGGGTGGCCACGCCGAAGCCGATGGCGCCCAGCGCGGGCAGCCAGTGGTGCCACGCCAGCACGGCGACCGCGAGCACCACGCCCGCACCCACGTTGACCAGGAACAGCGGGCCCACCACGTCGGTGTACCTGGCCCAGTCGAGCCACACGACCAGGTGCACCCACGCGGAGCCGAGCAGTCCCAGAGCCACCAGCAGCCGCAACGTCCAGCCGACCATCACACGCTCCCGCCCGAGCCGGTTCTTCCGAAGGCCTTCGTCCCTGACACGGGAGGGGCCCCGGCCGGGTTCAATTCTCCTCGCGATTGAACCGGGCTCGTGGCCGTCTCGTGTCCAGACACATGACTGCCCAATCCCACACCCGTCGCACCGTGCTCACCACCGGAGCCGCCATCGCGGGCGCCGCCGTCGGGGGCGTGACCCTCGCGGCCTGCGGCGACAGCGGAACCGGAAGCGACCCCGCGGCCTCCGGAGGCGACGCGGGCGGCGCCAGCCCGGCGCCGCCGAGCGGACAGGCACTGGCCTCGGTGAGCGAGGTGCCGGTCGGCGAGGCGAAGTCCGTCACCACGCCCGACGGCGCCGAGGCGATCGTCTCCCGGCAGGACGAGTCGACCGTCGCGGGCTTCAGCGCCGTGTGCACCCATCAGGGCTGCACGGTGCAGCCCGAGGGCACGGAGCTGAAGTGCCCGTGCCACGGCTCGCTGTTCGACGCCTTCACCGGCGAGGTGAAGAACGGCCCCGCCACCGAACCGCTCCCACCGATCAACGTGAAGATCGAGAACGGCCGGATCGTCACGGCCTGACCCGGCGCACCTGGTCCGGCCTGCGGGGCCGCCCCGTCAGCCGGACCAGGTGAACAGCTCGTCGCCCGCCGAGACCGCCGCGCCGGGGCCCGGCGCGGTGAGGGTGCCGTCCGTCGCGTCGAGCGCGATCACCGGCACGACCGGCGAGTAGCCCGCGGCCGTCACGGCGTCGGGGTCCCAGCTCACGACGGGCTGCCCGGCGCGTACCGACTCGCCCTGCACCACGTGCAGCGAGAACCCCTCACCCTGCTGCTTGACCGTGTCGATGCCCAGGTGCACGAGCACCGCCCGGCCGTCGTCCGCGGCGACGACGAACGCGTGCGGATGCAACGTCGCGACCGTCCCGTCGATGGGAGCCACGGCGTCGGCACGGCCGCCCTCCGGCCGGACCGCGACGCCCGGGCCCACCATCGCCTGCGCGAAGACCGGATCCGGCACCTCACCGAGCGGTATCGTCGTGCCCGCCACCGGGCTGTGCACCGCCAGCGTCACATCAGGTCCTGGATGTCCGAGGCGATCGTGTCGGCCTCCGGTCCGACGATGACCTGCACGACGTCGCCCGCCCGCACCACGCCGTGCGCCCCCGCCTTCTTCAGCGCCGCCTCGTCGACGACGGACCCGTCCTCCAGCTCGCACCGCAGCCGCGTGATGCAGCCTTCGATGTCGAGCACGTTGTCCGCGCCGCCGAGCGCCGCAAGGATCTTCTCCGGCCTGTCGTCCGCCATCGCGGCCTCCTGAATCTCTGGGTTACGGAACACGAACCCGTAACGGTGGTTGACACCCGATCGGGTAGCGGAGCATTCTGCCCCATCAGCAAATGGTCTAGACCGGAACGTACCAATATTCGCCGGTCGACGCGAGCATGGAGGCGCCGATGGATTCGCTCACCGGTACCTCCGTCCCCGTGGACCGGGTCGTGGACGGGCCCACGCCCAAACACGCTCAGCTGCGGGAGATCCTGCGCCGGATCGTGGAGCGGGAGCTCCCGCCGGGTGCCCCGATCCCGTCCGAACGCGAGCTCGCGGAGCGCTACGGCGTCTCCCGGCTCACCGTGCGCTCGGCGATCGGGAGGCTCGTGGACGAGGGGCTGCTCTCCCGGGTGCGCGGCAAGGGCACGTTCACGGCGAGCAAGCGGATGGAGCTGCAGCTCTACCTCATGTCGTTCACCGCGGACATGCGCCGCCGCGGGCTGCTGCCCACCACCGAGGTGCTCACCGCGGCCAGGGCACGGCCGCCCGCCGCGACGGCGGGCGCGCTCGGGCTCGACGGGCGGGATCCCGCGTTCCGCCTGCACCGCCTGCGCCGCGCGGACGGGGTGCCACTCGCCGTCGAACGCGGCTGGTACCACCCCCGCGCGGTGCCCGGCTTCCTCGAGCTGGACCTGGCCCAGTCGCTCTACGCGCAGCTGGCGGAACGCTACGGCATCCGCTTCGACCGGGCGTGGCAGACCGTCTGGGCCGAGTCCGCCGACCGGGAGACCGCCCGGCTGCTGGGGATCCGCGCCGGCAGCCCGCTCCTCGTCTTCCGCAGGGTCTCCAGCGTGCGCGGGGAGCCGGTGGAGGACATGACGTCCTGGTACCGGGGAGATCACTACCAGGTGACCATGCAACTGGACCGGAGTGCCCCGGATTCCGGCCACCTTCCGAAACATGGAGGTACCCGATGAGCGCCCCCACCACGGCGGCGGGATCGAAGGGTAAAGGCAAAGGGCTGGCGGGTCTCCAGCGCTTCGGCCGCAGCCTGATGCTGCCCATCGCCACCCTTCCCGCCGCCGGTCTGCTGCTGCGGTTCGGCCAGGGCGACATGCTCGGCCGCTGGCCGGCCACCGAGGACATCGCGGCCGTGCTGGCCGCCGCGGGCGGCGGGCTGTTCGACTTCCTGCCGCTGATCTTCGCCGTCGGTATCGCGATCGGCTTCGCCCGCAAGGGCGACGGCTCCACCGCCGTCGCGGCCGTGGTCGGCTGGGTGGTCTTCAACAAGGTGGTCCAGGTCTTCGCCCCCATCGACTCCCTGGAGGGTTTCGACCCCGAAGCCAGTGCGGGCTGGTATCTGGCACCCACCAAATGGCCCTACAGCGTGCTCTCCGGCGTCATCGTCGGCCTGGTGACAGCCAAGCTGTGGGAACGGTTCCATCGCGTCAAGCTGCCGCAGTACCTGGCGTTCTTCGGCGGGCGGCGGTTCGTGCCGATCATCAACGCGGTCGCACTGCTGCTGCTCGGCGTGGTGTTCGGGCTCATCTTCCCGGTCATCGACGCGGCCATGCAGAACATCGGCGAGGCCGTCACCAGCGACGCGGTGATCGGCGGCGGCCTCTACGGCACGCTCAACCGGCTGCTGATCCCGCTGGGCCTGCACCACCTGCTCAACGTGCCGGTGTGGTTCATCTTCGACGGCGGCGACATCAACAACTTCTTCGCCGGCGACCCGGAAGCCGGCATCTTCATGGCCGGGTTCTTCCCGATCTTCATGTTCGCCCTGCCCGCCGCGGCGCTGGCGATCTGGCAGTCGGCGCGGCCGAGCCAGAAGAAGATCGTCGGCGGCATCATGGTCGCGGGCGCGCTGACGTCGTTCATCACCGGTGTCACCGAGCCGCTCGAGTTCTCGTTCATGTTCGTCGCGTGGCCGCTGTACCTCATCCACGCGGTGCTCACCGGTCTCTCGCTGGCGATCGTCAACGCGCTGGACATTCACCTCGGGTTCTCGTTCTCCGCGGGCGCCATCGACTTCCTGCTCAACGCCGGGGCGCCCGCGGCGAGCAAGGCGTGGCTGCTCATCCCGATCGGCCTGGTCTACGCCGCGATCTACTACTTCCTCTTCCGGTTCGTCATCACGAAGTGGAACATGCGCACGCCGGGCCGCGAGGAGGACGAGGAGATCGTGGCCGCGGAGACGCCCAGGGATCCGGCCGAGGAGAAGTCCTCCTCCGGCGCCAAGCCGAAGGAGGAGTAGCAGCCATGCCGCAGCGAACGGTCACGGTGGCCAGCAAGGTCGGCCTGCACGCCCGGCCCGCCGCCCTCGTGGCGAAGACGGCCGCCGCGCAGGCGGTGCCCGTCACCATCGCCAGGAACGGCGGCACGCCGGTTCCGGCGGGCAGCGTGCTGAACCTGATGACGCTCGGCGCGGGCCACGGTGACGAGGTGGTGCTCTCCGCCGAGGGCGAGGGCGCCCAGGAAGCCCTCGACGCGGTGGCCGAGCTCATCGCCAGCGACCTGGACGGAAGCGACTGAAGCAGGGCCGAAGCGGCTCCCCGGCGTCCCTCGCCGGGGAGCCGCTTTCGCGTGTGAGCCCAGGTGCGCCCGGGTATCCCCCGGTCATGAGGCGACGGCACGGTGAGCCGCGCACCCGCGAGGAGTACGCGCGCGGCCTGCCCGACTACCACGACCCGACGGGCGGCTTCGGGGGCGCCGCCCCGGCCTACAGCGCACTCACCCTGCGCATCGTGCTGGCGTCGGTCGCGATCGTGCTGAGCATCGGCGGGGCCGTCCTGTTCGCGTTCACCGGCGTGCTGTGGGGAACGGCGCTGCTGGGCGTCCTCGCCGTCGGCAGCGCGATCGACCTGGCCTGGGTCATCCACCGCAAACGCCGGGGCGAACCCGGCTGAGACGCGTGCAGACGGGAGGTCAGCCCATGACGCGCTGGACCACGACCGTGAACGAGACTTTCGCCGACCGGCGGGACGCGGGACGGCGGCTCGCCGAGCTGCTGCGGGACCGGGACTGGGCCCGGCCCGTGGTGCTCGGCCTCGCCAGGGGCGGTGTCCCGGTCGCCGCCGAGATCGCCGCCGAGCTCGGCGCGCCGCTGGACGTCACGGTGGCCCGCAAGATCGGCGCGCCCGGTCACCCGGAGTTCGGCATCGGGGCGGTCACCGCGCACGGACCCGCGATCTACGACGAGCGCAGCACGACCATGCTCGGCCTGACGCGCCCGGACCTCGACCGGGCGTGCGCGGAGGAGCGCGCGGAGGCGCGCCGCCGCGTCGACCGCTACCAGCGGGGCCGGGACCCCGAGTCGCTCGAGGGACGGGACGTGATCGTGGTCGACGACGGCCTCGCCACCGGCGTGACCGCCACCGCGGCGCTCCGGGCGGTGCGGGCGGACCACCCCCGCCGGATCGTGCTCGCCGCTCCGGTGTGCGCCACCCAGGCGGCGGCGAGCCTGCGTGCCGAGGCCGATGAGGTGATCTGCGCGAGCGAGCCCGCGGAGTTCCGCGCCGTCGGCCAGTGGTACGCCGACTTCCGGCAGACCACGGACGAGGAGGTCGTCCGCATCCTCGAGGACGCCCGTGACCGTCGCGGCGGGGAGTGAACCATGACCGCACCCTTCGTCGTCACCACAGAAACCGCGGCGCTGCGCGGGGACCTGACCGTGCCGGCCGACGCGGCAGGCGTGGTCGCCTTCGCACACGGTTCGGGCAGCTCCCGGCTCAGCCCGCGCAACGTGGCCGTGGCCAGGACCCTGCAGGACAACCGGCTCGCGACGCTGCTGTTCGACCTGCTCAGCCCGGACGAGGAGCAGGTGGACGCACGGACGCGCGAGCTGCGCTTCGACGTGCCGCTGCTCGCCGGGCGCCTGGTCGAGGCCGTCGACGAGCTCGCGGAGCACGAGACCACCGCCCGGCTGCCGCTGGGGCTGTTCGGCGCCAGCACGGGCGCGGCGGCAGCGCTGGTCGCGGCCGCCCGGCGCCCCGAGCGGGTGCGGGCCGTGGTCTCCCGGGGCGGCCGCCCCGATCTCGCGGGCGAGGCGCTGCCCAGCGTCCGCTGCCCGGTGCAGCTGGTGGTCGGTGAGCACGACCACCAGGTGCTGCGGCTCAACGAGCAGGCCGCGGAGCGGCTCGGCGGGCCGTCGCGGATCGAGGTGGTGCCCGGCGCCACCCACCTGTTCGAGGAGCCCGGCGCGCTGGAACAGGTGGCCGGACTGGCGGCGGACTGGTTCGCCACGCACCTGGCCACCCCGTGAGCTCCAGCCCTTTCGTAGGGTGGGGGTCATGGACAGCGTGCGCTTGATCGACCAGTGGCCTGTGGACAACGCCGCCGCGGCGGTGGTGAGCGCCGACGGCACCGTGCTGGGCAGGCACGGCGACGGCGCCCGGGTGTTCCGGCTGGCGTCGGTCACCAAGCTGTTCACCGCGTACACCACGCTGATCGCGGTCGAGGAGGGCGTGGTGGAGCTCGACACCCCGGCCGGGCCGGAGGGCGCCACGATCCGGCACCTGCTGGCGCACACGGCCGGACTCGCGTTCGACGAACACCGGGTGATGGCGCCACCGGGACAGCGCAGGATGTACTCGAACGCGGGCTTCGAGCAGCTCGCCGACGCGCTGGCCGAGCATTCGGGCATCGCCTTCCGCGACTACCAGGACGAGGCGCTGTTCGCCCCGCTGCGGATGACGAACACCCGGCTGGAGGGCTCGCCCGGCGCGGGTGCGGTGTCCACGCTGGACGACCTGGTGCTGTTCGCCGCCGAGCTGCAGCGGCCGAAGCTGCTCTCCCCGGACACCCTCGGGACCGCCACGGAGGTGGCCTTTCCCGGCGTGACCGGGGTGCTGCCCGGCTTCGGGCACCAGAAACCGAACGACTGGGGCCTCGGCTTCGAGATCCGGGACGGCAAGAGCCCGCACTGGACGGGTTCGCTCAGCTCGCCGCGCACGTTCGGCCACTTCGGACAGTCGGGCACCTTCCTGTGGGTGGACCCGGACGCGGGCGCGGCCTGTGCTGCTCTCGCCGACCGCGATTTCGGCCCGTGGGCCGCCGAGGCGTGGCCCGCGTTCACCGACGCGGTGCTCACCGAGCTGCGCGGATCGTGAGCGGTCAGGGGCGCAGGACGCGCACCGGCTCCCCCGCCTGGTAGGCGGCGATGTCCTCGACGGCGTCGCGGTAGAACACCTCGTACAGGTCCCGCGTCACGTACCCGATGTGCGGGGTGAGCACGGTGTTCGGCAGCGACCGCAGCGGGTGGTCGGCGGGCAGCGGCTCGACGTCGTACACGTCGAGCGCCGCGCCCCCGATGCGGCCTTCGCGCAGGGCGGTCACCAGCGCCGTCTCGTCGACGATCGGCCCGCGTGACGTGTTGACCAGCAACGCGGTCGGCTTGAGCAGGGCCAGCTCCTCCGCGCCGAGCAGTCCCCGGGTACGCTCGCTCAGGACCAGGTGGATCGAGAGCACGTCGGCGGTGCGCAGCAGCTCCTCCTCGGACACCGCGGTGACGTCGTGCTCGGCGGCCCGTTCGGGCGTGAGGTGCCGGCTCCACGCGATCGTGCGCATGCCGAAGGCCTGCCCGATCCGCGCCACCCGCGAGCCGAGCCGGCCCAGACCGAGCAGGCCGAGTGTCGCGCCGTGCAAGCCGCGGCCGACGGTGCGCTGCCAGCCCCCCTCGCGCACCGACCGTTCCTCCACGGGCAGGTTCCGCATCGCGGCCAGGATCAGCGCCCACGTGTGCTCGGCGGTCGGGTGCGGCAGGTAGCCCGTTCCGCACACGACGATGCCGAGCCGCTCGGCCGCCGCCAGGTCGATGGACGCGTTGCGGGGCCCGGTGGTCACCAGCAGCCGCAGGTCGGGCAGCCGTTCCAGGAGTGCCGCGGGGAACGGCGTGCGCTCGCGCATCGCGACGACCACCTCGCACCCGGCGAGCCGCCGGACCAGCTCGTCGCGGTCGGCGACGTGCTCGGTGAACACCTCGACCTCCGCGCCGAGCGAGTCCCAGTCGGCGAGCTCGAGGGCGACGTTCTGGTAGTCGTCGAGGATGGCGATGCGCATGGCCCCACGCTAGTGCCCCACCAAGAAAGGTTCAGCGCGTCTCTCCGCGGCCCAGCACTAGGGCACGAGCACGTCCACCCGGACCAGGTGGTGGTCGGAGGCGTCGTTGAGCCGGGCCAGCGGCGTGCCGGGCACCGGCCAGTAGACGGCGCCGCCCCGCACGACGAGCCCCCGGGACGGCAGCACGTAGTCGACGCGGAGGTTGCCGGGCGCGGCGTCGTTGAAGTCGGCGGTGTCGAACCACGGGTAACCCTCGTGCTCCGCGTTGGCACCGCCCTGCTCGTGCGCCGCGACCACGCCGCCGAGGCTGGCGGGCCGGGTGTCGTGCACGCGTGGCGCGCCGAGCAGCCTGCCGATCGAGCCGGGCACGCTGTCGCCGTCCACCGGGTCGGAGTTGTAGTCGCCCGCGATCACGAACCGGGCGCCCGCCGGGAGGCCGCCCCGCCTGCCCTGGTCGTCGTAGACGTAGCCGCCCCGTCCGGGGGTGACGTAGTCGGCCCAGAACCGGATCTCGTCGTGGTTGCGGGTGCCGTTGCGGTCCTCGGCACCGTCGAAGGTGGGCGGCGTCGGGTGCGCGGTCAGGAAGTGCACGGTGCGGCGGCCGATGCGGACCGGCACGTCCCAGTGCGACTTCGACGACAGGCGCAGCACGTCGAGCACCTCGGGCGAGTACCAGTCGGCCGGGGCCGGCGTGGCCGGGTCGTCCGGGAGCAGCGCGCCGGGCATGTCCTTCCACCGGAACCGCTGGAACGTCCGGACGTGCTCCGCGTCGATCGGGTACCGCGAGAGCACCAGCATCCCGTACTGCCCCTCGAACAGCCCGAAGCCGTGCGCGTCGTTGCCGCCGCCGACGGTGCCGTCGTGGTCGAGGTCGAAGCCGGTGGGCACACCGGTGTTGACCGGGGCGGCGAACGCGTACGGGTAGTCGATGGGCCGGGCACCGTTCTGGCCGACCTCCAGGTAGTTGTCCCGGAACGCGTCGGCGGCGGCACCGCCCGCCACATAGTCGAACTCGTTGAGCAGCAGCACGTCCGGCCGGTTGCGATGGATCACCTCGGCGACCTCGCGGGCCTGCGGGTCGTCCGGGGTGGACAGGTCGGCGAGCAGCTCACCCTCCGCGCCGCGGTTCAGCGAGGCGTTGAACGTCGCGAACCGGATCTCGGGCCCCGGCGTGGCACCGGCGGGGACGGGCAGGGCGGTCAGGGCGAGCACGGCGGCCAGCGCCGGCAGGAGCACACGTCTGCGAGTCACGCCGACACCCTAGGCGGGACAACGGGCCCCGACATGAGCACGAGGTGAACTGTTATCCGCGCCCCGGTGGCGGCGGCGCGGGAGCGGCCGGGTTCAGGGGCAACGGTCCGCGAGGACGCAGAACTCGTTGCCCTCCGGGTCGGCGAGGACGACCCAGCTCGCGTCGCCCTGGCCGACGTCGGCGTGCCGGGCACCCAGGTCGAGCAGGCGACGGACCTCGTCGGCCTGCTCCCGGTCGGTGGGGTTGACGTCGAGATGGAGCCTGTTCTTGCCGGTCTTGCCCTCGGGCACGTGCGCGAAGGTCAGCGTCGGGGGCACCGGGCCGGGACGGTTCCTGCCCTCCGGCACCCGGGGCGAGCCGATGGTGACGACTTCGCCGTCGTCGTCCTGCACCTCGTAGCCGAGGACCGAGCACCAGAACCGGGCGAGACCGCGGGGATCGGCACAGTCGATCGCGAGCTCGGTGAACTTGCTGGCCATGTCGGAACCTCCCAGTCAGGTGGCGGCCGCCGGAGGCCACACGCTAGCCGGGAACGCTCCGCGACGGTGATCGGGACCTGGTGGCCGTCAGACGTCGGCGCGGCGGCGGGCCGCCTCGATGTGGCCGAGGTACCGGTGGGTCCAGTCGCACATTCCGCCGACCGTCGCCCGCAGGGCTCGTCCCGGTTCGGTGAGGGTGTACTCGACCCGCGGCGGCACGGTGGGATGCACCGTTCGCTCGACCAGGCCGTTGCGCTCCATCATGCGCAGGTTCTGGGTGAGCATCTTGTGGCTGATGCCCTCGACCTCGTCGCGCAACTCGCTGAAGCGCAGCGTGCCCGCACCGAGGGCCTCGATGATGAGCAAGGCCCACTTGTTGGCGACATCCGAGAAGATCTCCCGCGCCAGCGAGTCCGCGCGCCTGAGGTCGGCTTGCCCGGGCGAGTCCCGGAACCGCTTGGTCACCATCAGGTTCCCCCGTCACGACAAAGTGCGTTCTTCCACGGCAGCCAACACTCTCCTATGGTTTCCGGGTAACCGCAAGAAACCACTGGTCCGGGCGCCGTGGCCCACGGGCGCCCGGACGAGGAAGGCAGGCAGCATGGCCATCACCCTGGTGAACCCCGCCGGGTTGCCCGAGACCGAGGTCTACCGGCAGGTGTCGGTCGCCTCGGGGACGAGGCTGGTCTTCATCGCCGGGCAGGTCGCCTGGGACGCCGACGGCACCACCGTCGGGGAAGGCGACCTCGCCGCGCAGGTCGAGCAGTGCTACCTCAACGTCGGCACCGCCCTGGCCGCGGCCGGCGGATCCTTCGACGACGTGGCCAAACTGACCGTCTACGTCGTCGACTGGGCCCCCGAGAAGATGTCCGCGCTGCTGGAGGGGATCTCCCGGGCGGCGGCGAAGCTGGGCACCACTCCCGTGCCCCCGGCCACGCTGCTGGGCGTCGCCGCGCTGGACGTCCCCGACCACCTCGTCGAGGTCGAAGCCACCGCGGTCATCGACTGAACCGGGGACCGCTCGCCGGTGACCGTGCCTCAGCGGCCGCCCGGTCGTGGCCGCCGCCCGGACCGCGCCGGATGTGCCGTCCAGTGCGCGGGCCGGGTGAGCCACGGTGGCAGCGTCGTGGCGCCGTCGCCGCGGGCCGAGTCCAGCTGCGGCTGGGTGAGGAAGAGCGCGTCCGCGAGCGCGGCCCGGCTCAGGTCGGCGCCCCGCAGGTCGGCGCCGGTGAGATCGGCCCGGTCCAGATCCGCACCGGTGAGGTCGGCACCCAGCAGCCGGGCGCCGCGCAGGCAGGCGCCCCGCAGGCCGGCTCCGTGGAAGTCCTCGCCGAGCAGGTCGGCGCCCCGCAGCTCGGGACCCCGCGTTCCGGCCCTGGCGAGCTCGCTCGCTCGCCGCAGCGCGACGTTGGCCTCCGCGCGGTGCGCGTCCACCTCGAGGCGCGCCAGCGCGCCGGCGCCGAGCCCGGTCAGTCGCTCCGTCTCGGCGAACATCCGGCGCAGCTCGGCGTGCACCGGCCGGGCCGCCTCCAGCGCGAGCGCCTCGTTGAGGTACCAGAGCAGTTCGTGGAGGTCACGCAGGACGCCGAACACGGCGAACATGCGGCCGGCGGTCTCCGGGCCGGTGCGCCAGTCGCTCCCGGCGAACGTCACCTGGACGACGTGCTGCCCCGCCCCGAAGCAGTCGAACACGGCGCAGCCCGCGAAACCCCGTTCGCGCAGCGAGTCGTGGATGGAGCACGCGAAGTCGGCCCGGAGGTTCGGACACGGCTCACCGGCCGGCTTGTCGAGGGCGAAATCCGCCGACCTGGTGAACGCCGGAGCCACACAGCACAGCCCGACGCAGCGCGCGCAGTCGGCTCGCAGCCGCGCGCGGTACTCGGCCGGTCCGGGCATGGGCGCTCCTGTGTCGTCTCAGCCGATCGGCAACGGCAGGATCCGGTCCGTGGCCTCCCGCAGGGCGTCCCGCATCGCGGCGCGCGGCGCGGGACGCCCGGTGAACTGCTCCACCTGCCCGAAAGCTTGGTGCAGCAACATGTCCAGCCCGGTGGCGAGGCGGCCGCCACGTTCGCGCACCGCGTCCGCCAGCGGCGTCGGCCACGGGTGGTAGATCACGTCGAGCACGCACGGCGCGGCCGCGAGCTCGGCACGATGCGGCCGCACGGCATCCGGCGGCACGGTGCTCACCAGCACCGCCGCCTCGGCGGCCAGTCCCGCGAAGTCCACCTCGGCCCAGCGCAGCACCCGCACGCCGAGACCGGCCCGCTCCGCCGAGGTGGCCGTCTCCGTCGCCCGCGCGGGCTCGCGCACCACCAGCCGGACGTCGGTCACCCCGAGATCGGCGAGCGCGGCGACCACGGCGGCGGCCGTGCCACCGGCCCCCAGCACCACCCCGGTACGGCCGCCGGGTACGAACCCACCGGCCGCGCGCAGGGCGCCGACCACCCCGTCCACGTCGGTGCAGTCGGCCCGCCAGCCGCCGGAGCCCAGCCGCACCAGGGTGTTGGCCGCGCCGACCAGCCGGGCGCGGGGGGTCGACTCCGCCGCGCACCGCAGCGCGGCCCGCTTTCCGGGCATCGTGACCGAAAGGCCCACCCACTCCGGCCCGAGCCCGCTCACGAACCCGGGCAGGCCCTCGGCGTCGACCTCCACCCGGTCGTAGCTCCAGCCGGGCAGCCCGAGCGCCCGGTAGGCGGCCTCGTGCAGCACGGGCGACAGGGAATGCGCCACGGGGCTGCCGAGCACGGCCGCGCGGCGCACCGGCTCAGAAGACACCGCGCCGGATCGCGTCGTCGACGTTGGCCTGGTGCTCCTCCAGGGTGGTGGAGAAGCAGGACAGCCCGTTCTCCTCGCACTTGACGAAGAACATCCAGTCACCGTCGGCCGGTTTCTCCGCCGCGATGATCGCCTCCTTGCTCGGCGCCGAGATCGGCGTCGGCGGAAGTCCCCTGACCGCGTAGGTGTTGTACGGCCCCGCCTTGGCGCGGTCGGCGGCGGAGGTCCGGACGGCGGGCCGGTCCAGCACGTAGTTGACGGTGGAGTCCATCTCCAGCTTCCAGCCCTGGTCGAGCCGGTTGTAGATCACCCGCGAGACCTTCTCGAAGTCGGCCTTCACCGCCTCCCGCTCGATCAGCGACGCGATCACCAGCACCTCGTACGGGCTGAAGCCGCTCGCGCCGGCCGCGTCGGGCAGCCCAGCGGCCTGCAGGCGCGTGGTCGAGGTCTCCAGCACGTGGCTCAACAGGGTCCGCGCGTCCCAGCCGGGTTTCACGTCGTAGACGCCGGGCGCGATCATGCCCTCCAGCTTGCGGCCCTCCGGCGCCTTCGACGCGTCGGCGACCGCCCACTCCGGCACGCCGAGCTCCGCGAGATCCGTGGTGGCGGCCACCTCGCGCAGCCGCTTCACCGGCACGCAGGTGCTCTCCCCGTTCAGCTCGGCGCACGATGCCTTGGACAACTGTGTGAAGACACCGTCGACGACCGTGCCGTCGGGCTGCTCGATGTCGTCGAGCTGGGTGCCCGGCCTCAGTTGCAGCTCACCCACCCTGGCGTCGGGCTGGACGAGCCGTTCCACCGCGTTCGCACCGGACATCTTGGTCTTGACGACGTAGAAGCCGGGCTGGATGCCGAGGATCCGCTCGTCCTCCTGGCTCGCGGTGATGAACGCCTCGGTGCTGGCCACCACGTCCAGCTCCGTCAGCTTGACGCCGATCGCGCGGGTGGAGTCGCCGTCCTCCACCTGGAGCACGACGTCCCGCTCCCCCGCGCCCTCGTAGTCGTCGTAGCCGAAGCCGAGCAGCTCGCGGGCACCGTAGAACGCACCCGCGCCGAGCAGGGCGATGACCGCGAGCGCGGCCACCCAGCCGAGCAGGCGCCTGCCGCGGCGGCGCGGGCGCCGGTCGTCGCGGTCGTCCCCGAAGTACTCGGGCTCCGCGCGCTCGTCGTCGAAGAAGCCGTCCTCGTCGTCGTCCTCGCCGTCGCCGTCGTCGGCGTCAGCGTCGTTCACGCCGCCGTAGTAGCGGCCGGTGATCTCCTCGTCGACGAGGTCGTCGTACTCGTCGTCCCGCGGGTCGGCGTCGGCGAACAGGTCCTGCCCGAGGTCGAGGACGTCGGTGGGGTTCTCGTCCGGTGGCACGCCGTCGTTCGGCGGCCTGCGCCGCCTGCGCGGCCCCGCTTCCGGTGGGCGCACCGGCGGCCGGGCGGGCCGCTCCGGGTGCGCACCGGGAGGCACGTCGCCCGGCTGACGCTGCCCGAACGTGCCCGGTCCCGGCTCGGGAGCCACGTGCCGCGGCGGGCGGCCGGGCGGGCGGCGCGGGGGGACCGGCGGCGGCTCCCCGGGAGCGGGCCGCCCCGGCGGCGGCTCGGCCTGCGGCGGGCGCTGCGGTGGCCGCATCCGCGGCCTGCTGGGGTACCGGTCGTAGGGATCGGTCACGAGCCGGCTCCCCTCGCGATCGCCGCGTTCCGCGCGTCGAGCCAGCCCTGCAGGATCTCCACGGCGGCGGCCTGGTCCACCACCGCTCGCTGCTTGCGGCCGCGGACGCCCCGCTGGGACAGCATCCGGCTCGCGCTCACCGTGGTGAGCCGCTCGTCGGCCAGCCGCACCGGCACCGGGACGATGCGCTCCGCCACCCGCCGGGCGTAGTCGCTCGCGGTCGTGGCGGCCGCACCGTGCCGGTCCGCCAGCGTCCTCGGCAGTCCCACGATCACCTCGACCACCTCGTGCTCAACGACGAGCCGGGCCAACTCATGGACGTCACTGTCGTTGTCCGCATCACGCGACAGCGTAGCGAGCGGCGTGGCGAGGATCGGCGCCGGATCGCTCAGCGCGACCCCGACCCGGACAGAACCGACATCGATGCCCAATCGCCGGCCGGCCCCGGGGTCGTCCGCCCCGGGCCGGTCCGGCTTCGCCGCGTCGCTCACCCCGTGGGCGCGGCGCCGACCGCGGCCCGCAGCGCGGTGATGGCCTGGTCGATTCCGCCCGGTTTGCTGCCGCCGCCCTGTGCCATGTCCGGCTTGCCGCCGCCGCGGCCACCGACGGCCTCGGCGAAGGCGGGCACCAGCTTGCCCGCGGCGAGCCCGCGGTCCCGCGCGGCCGCGGTGGTGGCCACGACGAAGCTCAGCTTCTCGCCGGACGGCGCGAACAACGCCACCACACCTGGCCGCGAGCCGAGCCGGTTGCGGACCTCACCGGCCAGCGCCCGCAGACCGGACGCGTCGACGCCCTCGGCGATCCGCTCGGCGACGAGCGCGATCCCGCCCACGTCCTGTGCCTTGTCGGCCAGCGAGCCGGCGGACGACAGCACCTGCTGCACCCGCAGCTGCTCGATCTCCCGCTCGGCGTTGCGCAGCCGGGTGACCATGTCGTCGATCCGGGACGGCAGCTGCTCGGTGGGCACCTTGAGCGTGTTCGCCAGCTGCGACACCAGCAGTTGCTCCTTGCGGACGTACCGCAGCGCGTCCTGCCCGACGAGCGCCTCGACCCGGTGCACGCCGGAGCCGATCGACGAGTCGCCGACCAGCTTCACGAGGCCGAGCTGGCCGATGCGCTCGACGTGGGTGCCACCGCAGAGCTCGCGCGAGTAGTCGCCCATGTCGACCACCCGGACGTCGTTGCCGTACTTCTCGCCGAACAGGGCGATCGCGCCCATCTCGAGCGCCTTGTCCTTGGTCGTGGTGTAGGCCTGCACCTCGACGTCGGTCTGCAGGTAGTCGTTGACCTCCTCCTCGACCTCGGTGAGCACGTCGGCCGACACCGCACCGGGGGTGGTGAAGTCGAACCGCATGCGTCCCGGCGAGTTCAGCGATCCGGCCTGGGCGGCGCGCCTGCCGTACGCGCCGCGCACCGCGGCGTGCACGAGGTGGGTGGCGGAGTGCGAGCGCGCGATCGACGCGCGCCGGGTGGCGTCGACCGACGCGGTGAGCTCGGTGTCGAGGCCCACCTCACCGGCGAGCACCTCGACGCGGTGCACGAACAGGCCGGGCACCAGCTTCTGCACGTCGTGCACCCGCAGCTCGACCCCGTGCCCGAGCAGAACGCCGGTGTCGGCGATCTGGCCACCGCTCTCCGCGTAGAACGGCGTGCGGTCGAGGATCAGCTCCGCCTTGCCGCCCTCGCGGACGCTGCGCACCGGCTCCCCGCCCGACAGCAGCCCGATCACCCTGGCCGTGGCCTGCAGGTCCGTGTAGCCGAGGAACTGGGTCTCGCCGTGGTCCTCGAGCAGCTGCCGGTACACCGAAAGGTCGCCGTGCCCCGCCTTGCGGGCGGCGGCGTCGGCCTTGGCCCGCTGCCGCTGCTCCTCCATGAGGGTCCGGAAGCCGTCCTCGTCGACGGACAGGCCCTGCTCGGCCGCCATCTCGAGGGTCAGGTCGATCGGGAACCCGTAGGTGTCGTGCAGCTGGAACGCCTTGTCCCCGGCCAGCACGGAACCGCCGGAGCGTTTGGTCTCCTCGGCGGCGAGGTCGAAGATCTTCGACCCGCTGGTGAGCGTGGCGAGGAACGTCTCCTCCTCCGCACGCATCACGTCGCTGATCCGGTCGAAGTCGCGCGCGATCTCCGGGTACGACGGCGCCATCGCGTCGCGCACGACCGCGGCGAACTCCGGCAGGACCGGTTCGTGCACGCCGAGCAGCCGCACGGAACGCACGATCCGGCGCAGCAGCCTGCGCAGCACGTAGCCACGGGCCTCGTTGCCGGGGGTGACGCCGTCGCCGATCAGCATCACCCCGGACCTGGCGTGGTCGGCGATGACCCGGAACCGGACATCGTCGGCGTGGTCGGTGCCGTAGCGGCGGCCGGAGAACTCCTCCGCCCTGCTGATGACCGGGCGGACCAGGTCGGTCTCGTAGACGTTGGCCACGCCCTGCAGCAGGTAGGCCACGCGCTCGACGCCCATGCCGGTGTCGATGTTCTTCTTCGGCAGCTCGCCGACCGGCGGGTGGCCTTCCTTCGGGCTGAGCTCGCCACGCTCGTCCTGCATGAAGACGAGGTTCCAGATCTCCAGGTAGCGGTCCTCGTCGACGACGGGCCCGCCTTCCCGGCCGTACTCCGGGCCGCGGTCGTAGTAGATCTCCGAGCATGGACCGCCGGGGCCGGGCACGCCCATGTCCCAGTAGTTGTCCTTGCCGCCGCGCGACTGGATCCGCTCGGACGGGATGCCCGCGATCTCCCGCCACAACCCGGCGGCCTCGGAGTCGTTCTCGTAGACGGTCACCCAGATGCGGTCCGGGTCGAAGCCGAAGCCACCCGCGTCCTGCGCGGTGGTGATCAGCTCCCAGGCCCGCTCGATGGCGCCTTCCTTGAAGTAGTCGCCGAACGAGAAGTTGCCCGCCATCTGGAAGAACGTGTTGTGCCGCGTGGTCTTGCCGACCTCGTCGATGTCGCCGGTGCGCACGCACTTCTGCACGCTCGTCGCCCGCGGGTAGGGCGGTGGCACCTCGCCCAGGAAGTAGGGCTTGAACTGCACCATGCCCGCGTTGACGAACAGCAGGGTGGGGTCGTCCAGGATCAGCGAGGCGCTGGGCACCTTGGTGTGCCCGTGCTTCTCGAAGTAGTCCAGGAAGCGCTTGTTGATCTCGTGAGTTTCCACTGGTCTTCCTTGTGGTGGGGCCTGGCGGCACGTGCTCGTGCGCCGGGCCGGGGTTCGGGGACGGCCACTGCGGCGGAGGGCGCGCGGCGCTGAGTCCTGCTCAGCCCTCCGCCCGGCGCGCTCGCCGAGCCTGCGCGGTCGCCGCGTGCCTGCCCGCGGACGCGTCCCGCCGGGCCACCGTGCGGCGGGCGATCCCGGAGCGCTGCTCCACCACGTCGTTCAGCTCCTGCTCCCGCTCGGTCATGCCGGCCCGGACGTCCGCACCGAACGCGCCCAGGGCCCCGGCCAGCTCGCTGATGGCCTCTCCCAGGTTCGAGGCTAACCCCGCGGGACTTGCTTGACGAGCGGTTTCGGTCGCCTTGCGGGACAGGGCCACGCCCGCGGCGACGCCGACGCCGAGCCAGAACAGCCGCCTCATCGGCGGCCGCCCTTCAGCCCGCGGCGCGTGTGCTTGCCGCTGTCGCCCGCGTCCTTCCTGCGCCGCGCCCGGACCGCCTTGCCGATGCCGTACGACAACGCGGCGGTCTTGACGAGCGGGCCGCCGAGCGTCGCGGTGAACACCGACGACAGCGCCGACACGTTGCCGGTCACCGTCTGCGCGTTGGCCGTGATGCCGTCCACCCGCTGCAGCTGGGTGTTGACATGCGTGATCGTGTCGTTCGCCCCGTGCAGCAGCGGGTCGGTGTTCTCGTGCGCCTTGCGGATCGCGATCGTCGCCTCGTCGAGGGTGCGACCGAGCTTGATCAACGGGATCGCCAGCAACAACACCAGCAGCACGAAGGCGCCTGCGGCGATCAGCGCGGCGATCTGCCCTGCCGACACGTTCCCTCCTCCAACTCCGGCGGCGCGATTGCCGGTCAGGCTACCGCGCGCGCCCTTTCCCGGCCGGGCGACCCTGGATTGCCGTCACCCGGCGCCCACCACCGGCCACGCCGGGCAGGTCACGCGCGCTCCTCGCGCTCGGTCTCGCCGCGGATCGTGCGCCGCAGCCGGGGTACCCGCTCGGCGAGGGTCCGCTCCGTCCCGCGCTGGGTCGGGTGGTAGTAGTCCCGGCCGACCAGTTCGTCGGGTGGGTACTGCTGGGGCAGCACGCCTTCCGGCACGTCGTGCGGGTAGCGGTAGCCCCGCGCGTTGCCGAGCGCGGCCGCACCCGCGTAGTGCCCGTCGCGCAGGTGCGGCGGCACCGTGCCGATCCGGCCCGCCCGGACGTCGGCGAGCGCGTTGTCGATGGCGGTGATGACGGCGTTGGACTTGGGCGCCGTGGCCAGGTGCACGGTGGCCTGCGCGAGCGCCAGCCTGCCCTCGGGCATGCCGATGAACTGGACGGCGTGGGCGGCGGCGACGGCGGACTGCAGCGCCGTCGGGTCGGCCATCCCGACGTCCTCGCTCGCGTGCACGACGAGCCTGCGGGCGAGGAACCGCGGGTCCTCCCCCGCCTCGATCATGCGCGCGAGGTAGTGCAGTGCCGCGTCCACGTCCGAACCGCGGATCGACTTGATGAACGCGCTGATGACGTCGTAGTGCTGGTCCCCGTCCCGGTCGTACCTGACCGCCGCCTTGTCCACTGTGGACTCGACGGTGCCGAGCCCGATCTCGCGGTGCGCGGTGGCCGCCGCCGCGTCGGCCGCCGCCTCCAGCGCCGTGAGCGCGCGCCGGGCGTCGCCGGACGCGAGGCGCACCAGGTGGTCCTCGGCCTCGGCGGTGAGCGTGAACGCGCCGGCGAGGCCCCGCTCGTCGGCGAGCGCCCGGTGGACGAGGTCCCGCACGTCGTCGTCGGTCAGCGGGCGCAGCTGCAGCACGAGCGAGCGCGACAGCAGCGGGGACACCACCGAGAACGACGGGTTCTCGGTGGTCGCGGCGACGAGCAGGACCGTGCGGTCCTCCACGGCGCCGAGCAGCGCGTCCTGCTGGGTCTTGGAGAACCGGTGCACCTCGTCGATGAACAGCACCGTGTTCTCGGCGTTGTACCGGCGGCGCCGCCGGGCCTCCTCGATCACACCGCGCACCTCCTTCACCCCCGCGGACAGCGCGGAGAGCGCGACGAAGCGGCGGCCGGTCGCCGTGGACACCAGGTTGGCGAGCGTCGTCTTGCCGGTGCCGGGCGGACCGTAGAGCAACACGGACGCGGGTGCGGCGCCCTCGACGAGCCTGCGCAGCGGCGCGCCCTCACCCAGCAGGTGCTGCTGGCCGACGACCTCGTCGAGGGTCCGGGGTCGCATCCGCACGGCCAGCGGCGAGCCGGGCGGGACGGGGGCGGGTCCCGCGTCCCGCACCGGCTCCGGCGGGGGCGCCACGTCCGGGTTCACCGTGAAGAGTTCGTCCTGGTGCACACCTCGACGGTAGCCGGAGGCGCCGACAGGGAGCCCGTCGGCGCCGCCAGCGCGGGTGGAATGTCATGAGCCACTCAGGACGGCTCGCGGCCAGGGTTCGCGTGCCGGGCGGCGGGGACGGCTGGCGCGGTCAGAGGCCCGCGGGCGCGGGAAGCTCGGCCTGACCGGGGATCCGCTGCTCGTCGGGGAGTTCCCGCGCCGGGGCGGGGGTGGCCTGCCGCTGCCCGGCCCCGGTCAGCCGGGCCCGTTCCGCCGCGGCGCGCAGCATGATGCCCGCCGCGTACGGCACGAGGTCGCGGCCGCGCCGGTACAGCCACGGCACGCCCTTGCTCACCAGCCAGGCGACATGGTCGGCGGTGGTCGCGGCCGCCCCGCCGGAACAGCTGAGGCTCACCGGAGCGGGCACCCGGTAGCCGGCGTCGGCGAGGAGCGCGGTGACGCCCCGGGCGAGCATTCGGTGCCCCAGCTCCGACGGGTGCAGCCGGTCCACGCTCCACGCCCGCAGCTCGTAGGCGCCCGGCACGGCACCCAGATCGAGGCAGGGCACGCCGTGCCGTGCGACGACGGTGTCGACGGCGGCGTTGAGGGCGTCGATGCGGGTCCGCAGCGCGCGGCGGAGCGGTCCGGGCAGCCGGAACACCCGGCCGTGGTCGTGGAAGCGGACGGTGACGGTCAGCGTGCCCGCGGCGGCCAGTTCGGTCACCACGTGGCCGAGGTCGGCCGCCACCGCGGCGGGGTCGAAGTCCGAGCGCAGGGTGTCGTTCATTCCCGCGATCACCACGGCCGCGTCGGCGCGGTGCGCGAGCGCGGCGGGCAGCTGTTCGGTGCGCACGCAGCGCATGCGCGCGCCGGTGAAGGAGCAGTTGAGGTAGCCGTCCGGGGCGATCCCCAGCGCACCGGCGACCAGTGGGCCGACCCCGCGCCAGCGACCGTCCGGAAGCGGGTCGCCGAGGCCGACGGCCGTGGAGTCGCCGAGCACGGCCAGCCTGCGCGCCGTGATCGCGGTGTCCGGGATTCCCGCGCTGTCGTCGCTCACGGCTGACACCATGGGCCATCCGGGCTCCCCCACGATGATGCCCGGGTAACGCCGAGCGGACGGCGCGGGGAATGGTCGGTGCCGCGCGCCGCGGCTACCGGAACGCCGGGTAGAGCGCCAGCTCCAGGCCGGGCCCGAAGCGCGCGTCGAGCGCCGCCGCGACGGCGGCGGCGTGCTCGGCCACGTCGGCGTCACCGTCCCGCTCGGCGTGCACGGACAGCTCGCGCCACCGGGTGACGAGGGCGGCGGGCCTGCTCGTGCGGGCGGCCTCCCGGACGCCGGCCAGGGTGGGCAGCAGCTCCCACGTGGTCAGCCACACCAGCAGCAGCTCCGCGTCGAGCAGGTGCGCCGACAGCTCGTCGTCGTCGGCCAGGGCAGGCCACAGCTCCGCGACCTCGGCCCGCCACGCCGCCACCATCGCCTCGCTCATGCCGGGCGGCAGGGCGAGCGCGCCGGGGCTGGTCGCGAACGGCACCCGCAGGTGCGCGGCGTCGACGAGGGCGCTGCGCACGCGGCCGCGCTCGAAGTCGAGGAACCGGACGCCCTCGGCCGTGACCAGGTTGTTGTCGGGCCACAGGTCGACGGGGCTGAACGCCCGGTAGGACGCCGAGCGGGACTGCTCGGCGGCGCGTTCGGCGGCGGCCCTCGCCGGTTCGGAGGTGGTGACGCCGAGGGTCTCCTGCAGCAGGGTCGGCAGCTGCGCGCACGCGACGACCGGGGTGGTGTCGGTGCTGTCGCCGACGCCCGTCCTGCTGCCCGAGCCCTCCACGTTCCTGGCGCGGCCCCCGAGCCTGCGCAGCAGCGCGTTGAAGTCGGCCTCCCGGCTGGCGGTGCTGAAGTGCAGCCTGCCGAGCGAGCGGGCCCAGGACAGCAGCGCCGTCTCCGCGGCCCGCGCGTCGGAGCCGCACAGCTTGTCCTCCAGCGTCGGCGCGCGGCCGAGGTCCTCGATCACCAGCACGCGCTGCCCGGCGTCGTGGGCGAGCAGCTCGGGGCAGGTGCGGTCGTCCGGCGGCAGCGCGGTGAACAGCTGGTAGCTGGCCGCTTCCTGCGCGAACGGGTCGGCCTCACCGGCCCCCGGCGCGCCGGGGTAGTGCTTGATGACCAGCGTGCGCGGCAGCGCGAACGGGGACGAGGAGACCCTGGCCCTGACCACGACGGCGGGCCCGCTGCCGGCGAGCTCCTCGGCGTCCACGAGCGTGATCGCGCTGCCGAAACGGTGCGCGAGCACCGACTCGGCAGCGGCCACCGCAGCCTCGATTGCCAGAAGTTCCTCTCCCGCCCCGACGGTCGAATCGTCGGTAGAGGAGGCGTCCACTGTCATTGTTCTCGACCCTACTAGCGAGCAAGCAACGAAGACCACCACCAGTTCGGCAACCGTGACCGGTGTGTGGCCATCCTTCGATCGGTGACGGGTTGGCCGGAGCGGCTACGCGCGCCCCGGTGCCTTCGCCGGGGTGGCGTCGACACCGGCTTCCTTGCGCTGCGCGGCCGTGATCGGCGCGGGGGCGCCGGTGAGCGGGTCGTAGCCGCCGCCGGTCTTCGGGAACGCGATGACGTCCCGCAGGGAGTCGGCGCCCGCGAGGAGCATGACGATCCGGTCCCAGCCGAACGCGATCCCGCCGTGCGGCGGGGGCCCGTACTGGAACGCGTCGAGCAGGAAGCCGAACTTCTCCCGCGCCTCCTCCTCGGACAGCCCCATGATCTGGAAGACCCGCTGCTGCACGTCGGCGCGGTGGATACGGATGGAGCCGCCGCCGATCTCGTTGCCGTTGCAGACGAGGTCGTAGGCGTAGGCGAGCGCGTTGCCGGGGTCGGACTCGAACTTGTCGATCCACTCGGGCGTCGGCGACGTGAAGGCGTGGTGCAGCGCCGTCCACGTGCCGCCCCCGAGGGCGACGTCCTCGGTGTCCTCGGCGGCCTCGAACAGGGGGAAGTCGACGACCCACACGAACGACCACTCGTCCTCGTCGATCATGCCGAGCCGGTGGGCGATCTCGACGCGGGCGGCGCCGAGCAGGGCCCGCGCGTCGTTCGGCTTGCCCGCGGCGAAGAAGACGCAGTCGCCGCGCTTCGCGCCGACGGTGGCGACCAGGTTCGCCCGCTCGTGCTCGGCGAGGTTCTTGGCGATCGGGCCGCCGAGCGTGCCGTCCTCGCCGACCAGGACGTAGGCCAGGCCCTTGGCGCCGCGCTGCTTGGCCCACTCCTGCCAGGCGTCGAGCTGGCGGCGCGGCTGGTCGGCGCCGCCCGGCATGACGACCGCGCCGACGTAGGGTGCCTGGAAGACCCGGAACGGCGTGTCGGCGAAGTACTCGGTCAGCTCGGTCAGCTCCAGATCGAAGCGCAGGTCCGGCTTGTCGGTGCCGTACCTGGCCATCGCCTCGGCGTAGCCGATCCGGCGGAACGGCCGCGGGATGTCCCGGCCGACGAGCTTCCACAGCGCCGTGACGACCTCCTCGCCGAGCGCGATCACGTCGTCCTGCTCGACGAAGCTCATCTCGATGTCCAGCTGCGTGAACTCCGGCTGCCGGTCGGCGCGGAAGTCCTCGTCGCGGTAGCAGCGCGCGATCTGGTAGTAGCGCTCGAGCCCGCCGACCATCAGCAGCTGCTTGAACAGCTGCGGTGACTGCGGCAGCGCGTACCACGAGCCGGGCCGCAGCCGCGCGGGCACCAGGAAGTCCCGCGCGCCCTCGGGGGTCGACCTGGTCATGGTGGGCGTCTCCACCTCGACGAAGCCGCGCTCGTGCAGCACGGTCCTCGCCACGCGGTTGACCTCGCTGCGCAGGCGCATCGCGTGCGCGGGGCCGCTGCGGCGCAGGTCGAGGTAGCGGTACTTCAGCCGCACCTCCTCCCCCACGTCGACGCGCTCGTCGATCGGGAAGGGCAGCACCGCCGACTCGGACAGCACCCGCACGTCGGTGACCATGACCTCGATGTCGCCGGTGGCGATCTCCGGGTTCTCGTTGCCCTCCGGCCTGCGGGCGACCTCACCGGTGACCCGGAGGCAGTACTCCGAGCGCAGGTGGTGGGCCCGCTCCGCCATCTCCCCCTCCCGGAAGACGACCTGCGCGACGCCGGACGCGTCCCGCAGGTCGATGAAGATCACCCCGCCGTGGTCGCGCCGCCGGGCCACCCAGCCAGTGAGGGTGACGGTCTGGCCAACGTGCTCGGCACGCAGGGTGCCGGCCTCGTGAGTGCGGAGCACTGTCGCAGGATCCTCTCGGAAAAGCGTGGTCGCGGTCTGGTCAGCGATTGCTCGCCCGACGGCCAAGGCTAACGAACCGGCCGGGGCCGCCCGCCACCAGGTTTCCCGCACCGCGCGGCCCTCGCAGTCCCGTGGCTCCCGCGGCTCTCCTGGCTCCCGCAGCGCGTGCGGCTCACAGCAGCGACAGCTGGTCGCCCTCGCGGGCCGGGCCGTCTCCGCCGCGGGCCGGTGGCATGCTGCCCGCCGGCCACCGCGCGTTCTCGTCACCGGGCACCCCGCGCCCCTCGCCTCCGGAGCGGCGGTCGAGCCCGTGCCGCCGCACGAGCGGGGCGACCCGCTCGGCCAGCGCGCGCCGGTATCCGCGATCGGCGTAGCTGCCGCCGCGGTACAGCTCCCGGTAGCGCGGCACCAGCTCCGGGCGCTCGGCTCCGAGCCACCGGGTGAACCACTCACGGGCGCCCGGCCGCAGGTGCAGCGGGATCACGGTGACCCCGGTGGCCCCCGCACCGGCCACCGCGGCGAGCAGCCGGTCGAGCGCCTCGGTGGTGTCGGTGAGCCACGGCAGCACCGGCGCGACGAACACGCCGCACGGCAGCCCGGCGTCGGCGGCCCGCCGCACGAGGTCGAGCCGCGCCCGCGGGGTGGGCGTGCCCGGTTCGAGCCGCTGCTGCAGGTCGCGGTCGAGCAGGGCGAGCGAGACGCCGAGCCCGACGGGGACATCCGCGGCGACCGACCGCAGCAGCGGCAGGTCGCGGGTGAGCACGGTGCCCTTCGTCAGGATGGAGAACGGCGTGCCCGATCCGCCGAGGGCCTTGATGATGCCCGGCATCAGCCGGTACCGGCCCTCCGCCCGCTGGTAGGGATCGGTGTTGGTGCCCATGGCGACGTGCTCCCTCGTCCAGCTGGGACGGCGCAGCTGGGCGGCGAGCACCTCGGGCGCGTTGACCTTCACCACCACCTGCGTGTCGAAGTCACGGCCCGGGTCGAGGTCGAGGTACGTGTGGGAACCCCGCGCGTAGCAGTACGTGCAGGCGTGGGAACACCCGCGGTACGGGTTGACCGTCCACCGGAACGGCATCCGCGACGCACCGGGCACCTTGTTGAGCACCGACCGGGCGCAGACCTCGTGGAAGGTGACCCCGGAGAACTCGGGTGACCGCACCGAGCGCAGCAGCCCGGGCAGACCGAGCAGCGCCTGCTCGGTCTGCCCTTCGGCCCGCTGGGCATTCCACCGCACACCCACGATTCGAACACACGTTCGACTCACTGTCAACCGTGCCCCGCCGTGGAGCGCCGGATCACCAGGGGACGACGCCCTCGTCGTCGAAGAAGCCGCCGCGCGGCCCGTCGTCCGGCAGGGTGGCGAGCCGGATCGCGATCGCGGCGCCCTGTTCGGGCGTCCTCGGCGCGTTGAAGCCGGTGAAGTCGGTCGCGACGTAGCCGGGGCAGCAGGCGTTCACGATGACGTTCGTGTCGGCGAGCCTGCGGGCGTACTGTGCCGTGAGGCTGTTGAGCATCGACTTCGACGGTGCGTACGCGGCCATGACCGGTCCGGTCCGCAGGGTCAGCGAGCCCATGTTGCTCGACACGTTCACGATGCGCGGCGCGTCCGCGCGGCGGAGCAGCGGGAGCACCGCGTTCGTCACCCGGACGACCCCGAACACGTTCGTGTCGAGCACGGTGCGGACGACGTCGAGGTCGAGCGTCGTCGGGTCCTGCGCGCCGCCCTCGGTCGGCCCGGAGATGCCCGCGTTGTTGACGAGCACGTCGAGCCGCCCCGCGGTCCGCTCGATGGCCGCCGCCGCGGCGGCGACGCTGTGGCCGGAGGTGACGTCGAGGGCGACCCCGAACGCGTCGGTGCCCGCGGCACGCAACCGCTCGACGGCCTCCTCGCGCCTGGCGTCGTCGCGCGCGCCCACCGCGACCGTGAAACCGATCGCCCCGAGACCCCGGGCGATGGCGAAGCCGATTCCCTTGTTCGCGCCGGTGACCAGCGCGGTCTTCGTGTCGTTCACCCCTCCATGCTGGGCGCGCCGCGCGCGGGCCGTCCAAGACCGATTCAGTAGACTGTGATACCCGCCAGGTATCTGTCGTGAGGTGGCCGTGTGGACGATCTCGAGACCCGCGAGCTGAGGTACTTCGTCGCTGTCGCCGAGGAACTGCACTTCGGCCGCGCCGCCGACCGGCTCGGCATCGCACAACCACCCCTCTCCCGCGCGATCCGCGGGCTGGAACGGCGACTCGGGGTCCGGCTGCTCGACCGGGACCGCCGCGGCGTGGCACTGACCGAGGCCGGCGGGGTGCTGCTCCGGGAGGCGAGGACGGCCCTCGACGCGGTCGCGGCCGCCGCGCGCCGGACGCGGCGTGCCGGGGATCCGCGGCGGCCACTGGTGCTCGTGACGAAGGCCGGGGCGTCCCACGAGCTGCTGCGACGGCTCCTCGACACGGCCGCGAGCGAACCCGGTGCCGCACCGGTCGAGGTCCTCCTGTGCGAGGTGGGCGAGCAGGCACGGCGGCTCCGCGACGGGCACGCCGACGTGGCACTCATGCACCGGCCGTTCGACGACCTCGCCGGGTTCGACACCGAGGACCTCTGCGTCGAAGGCCAGGTCGCGCTCCTGCCCGCGGGGCATCCGCTCGCGGCGCGCGACCAGCTCACGCTGGCGGAGGTCAGCGACGTGCCGGACCTGCCGCTCGCCCGGTGGCCCCGGCTCGACGGCTCCTACCCGGACGGACCCGGACCGGAGGTGCGCACCCAGTCGCAGCTCGCCCAGCTCGTGGCACTCGGCAGGACACTGCTCGTCATCCCGGCCTCCAGCCGTGCCTGGCAGTGGCCCGACCACGTCGCGGTACCGGTCGTCGACGCGCCGGACGTCACCACGGTGATCGCCTGGCCGCCGACCGGTCACTCACCGGCGGTCGCCTCACTCGTCCGTGCGGCGGCCAGGCTCCGCGAGACCGGGCTGCCCGTGCCCGCGGGCTGAGCGCGCCGCTCGCACCGGACCGTCCGCTCAGTCCTGCTCGGGCGGTGGCGCGGTGTACGCGGCGACGACCCGGTCCGCCGCCGCCCTGGCCTCGGCAGGATCGGTGCCGGCCCCGACGTTCGCCTCGTACCAGCGCTCGCCGCTCTCGGTGAGGAACCGCCTGCCCTCGTCCGACATCGTCCAGGCGGCGCTCTCCTGCGGATCGACCTGCGGAGCGCCCGCCACGTGCAGCGCCAGGCCCATGAGCGCCATGTCCCAGCCGATGCCGACCGCGCCCGGACCGAACTGGGCCCAGAGCTCGTCGCTCACGTGCGCCGTGTGCTCCAGCTCGAACCTGGCCTTCCCGTCGTCGGCGGAGAGGCGCACCTCGATCCAGCTGACCTCGCCGCCGTACTCCCACGTCGCCGCGAAGCTCTTCGGCGGATCGCACCGCTCGATCGTGCCGCTCGCGTTCCCTTCGAGCTGGAATCGCCCGTGCAGGCGCAGGTCTCCCGACACGGGCATGAACCACCGGGCGATGCGCTCCGGGGTGGTGACCGCGTCCCACAGGTCCTCCACCGTGGTGTCGTACACCTGGCTCACGGAGAGCACCCGCGCCTCCCCCGCCTCCAGTGTCCGGCTGCCCAGCTGCCGCCGGACCGCGCTGATCTGGTGCCGCACGTCGATCATGAGTTCCTCCTCTGGTCCGGCTCCGGTACCGCACCGGAGCCACGAAGCCGGCGTTCCCGTTTTCCGCGAGCCACTTCGGTCGCCAGCGCGTCGAGATGAGGCGTCCAGAACCGCCGGAACCGGTCGAGCCACACGTCGACGTCGCGCAACGGCGCGGAGTTCACCGCGTAGAGCCGCCGGGTGCCCTCGGGGCGCACGGTGGCGAACCCGTTCTCCCGCAGCACTTTCAGGTGCTGGGAGACGGCGGGCTGGCTGATGCCGAACTCCCCCTGGATCACCGCGCAGAGCGCCCCGGAGGTCCGCTCGCCGTCGGCGAGCAGCTCCAGGATGCGGCGGCGGACCGGGTCGCCGAGGACGTCGAACGCGTGCACGATCGCAATCTAACAGTCGCCACTTATATAAGCAATGGCTAAATCTCTGCCGTTTCGCTCAGCGGAAAGCACGTCTGCGACGAGCGCGGAGCGGGCCGCATGATGGCGCGCGTCCCCCGGAAACCGCAGCAGCAGAAGGAGTCACCGTGGGCTTTCTCGACGGCGAGGAGTGGCAGGGCCGGATCTTCACGGGCTCGTGGGAGCGCGCCGACGGCGGGGACGCCGCCGTCACCGAGCCGGCCACCGGGGAGACCCTCGGCCGCGTCGGCACGGCGGCGGGGCCCGACCTGGCGCGTGCGGCCGAGCGGGCCGCGAAGGCGCAGCGGGAGTGGGCGGAGGCGCCGTTCCACGAGCGGGCCGCCGTCCTGCGCCGCGCGGGCGACCTGTGGCGCGCGCACGCCGACGAGCTGCGGGACTGGCTCGTGCGGGAGTCGGGCAGCATCCCTGGCAAGGCGGACTTCGAGCTGCACGTCGCCGCCCAGGAGTGTTACGAGGCGGCCGCGCTCCCCTCGCACTCGCTCGGCGAGATCCTGCCCAGCGAGGCACCCCGGCTCAGCATGGCGCGACGCGTGCCCGCGGGCGTGGTCGGCGTGATCTCCCCGTTCAACGCGCCGCTCATCCTCTCCATCCGGTCCGTGGCCCCCGCGCTCGCGCTCGGCAACGCGGTGGTGCTCAAGCCGGACCCGCGCACCGCGGTGTGCGGCGGCGTGGCGCTGGCCCGGGTGTTCGAGGAGGCGGGGCTGCCCCCGGGCGTGCTGCACGTGCTCCCCGGTGGCGCGGACATCGGCGCCGCGCTGATCGAGGACCCGCACGTGCGGACCATCTCCTTCACCGGCTCGACCGCCGCCGGGCGCGCGGTCGGTGAACTGGCAGGCAAACACCTCAAGCGCGCCCATCTCGAGCTGGGCGGCAACTCCGCGCTGATCGTGCTCGACGACGTCGACGTGGAGCGGACGACGAGCGCCGCGGCGTGGGGCTCGTTCTTCCACCAGGGCCAGATCTGCATGACGACCGGGCGGCACCTGGTGCACGAGTCGGTCTACGACGACTACGTCGCGCGGCTGGCGGACACGGCGTCGCACCTGCCCGTCGGCGACCCCGCGACCGCCGAGGTGGCACTCGGCCCGATCATCGACGAGCGGCAGCGCGACAAGATCCACTCCCTCGTCACGTCCAGTGTGGACGCCGGAGCGACCCTCGCCGCGGGCGGCGAGTACGACGGCCTGTTCTACCGGCCGACGGTGCTCGCCGACACCGGCCCCTCCGTGCCCGCCTACGAGCAGGAGGTGTTCGGCCCGGTGGCGCCGGTGGCCCGGTTCCGCACCGCGGAGGAGGCCGCCGAGCTGGCGGCGGCCAGCGAGTACGGCCTCTCGCTTGGCATCCTGACGCGCGACGTGAACAGGGGACTCGCGCTCGCCGACCGCATCCCGACGGGGATCGTGCACATCAACGACCAGACGGTCAACGACGAGGCGCACGCGCCGTTCGGCGGCGTGCGCGCTTCCGGCACGGGCTCCCGCTTCGGCGGCGCGGCGGCGAACATCGAGGCGTTCACCGAGACCCGCTGGGTGACCGTGCGCGGCGACGTCGCGGGCTACCCGTTCTGACCGGCACCCCCGGCTAACCTGGTGCGGTGGCCGTCGAGCTGGTCCTGCTCACGCGGGTGTCGTACCGCGGCCGGGAGATCACCGGTCCCCGGCTGCGGGGCCTGCTCGCGCTGCTGGCCGACGACCTGCGGACCGGCTGCGGCACCGCCCGGCTGGTGGAAGGGCTCTGGCCGGACGCCCGGCCGGAGCACCCCACCAAGGCGCTGCAGATCCTCGTCTCCCGAGCCCGCGCGCGACTGGGCGGCGAGCTGATCGAGAGCACCCCGGCGGGCTACCGGCTGGCACTGCGGGAGGACGAGGTGGACGCCTCGGCGGTGCTCCGGCGCGCCACCGCCGCCGCGCGGTGCCTGCGGGCGGGCGAGTATCCGGCCGCGCTGTCCCACGCCGACGCGGGGCTCGCGCTGTGGGACGGGGCGCCGGACGATCCTCCTCCCGGGTGGGCGGATCCGGTCGCCGCACTGCGCGCGGACCGCGCACCGGCCCACCAGGAACTGGCCAGGACGCGGGCGCTCGCGCTGGCCGGGCTGGGCAGGTACGCCGAGGCCACCGGCGAGCTGGCCCGGGTGTTCGCCCGGCGGTCCCGCGACGAGGAGATACTGCACGAGCTGCTGCGCAGCGAGGCGGCGACGGCGGGCCCCGCGGCGGCACTGGCCCGGTTCGACGCCTACCGCCGCGGCCTGCGTGACGACCTCGGCACCGATCCCGGCCCCGCGCTGCGGGCGCTGCACGAGCAGCTGCTGCGCGGCACCGCACCGGCCGTCCGGCGCGGTGTCCCGCACGAGCCCAACCCGCTGCTCGGCCGGGAGGCCGACGTCACCGCGGTGACCGAACTGCTCCGCACGGCGCGGGTCACGTCGATCGTGGGCATCGGCGGACTCGGCAAGACCCGCCTCGCGCACGCCGTCGCGCACCGGACCGAGCTGCCCGTCGTGCACTTCGTCGCGCTGGCGGGGATCGCGCGCGACACCGAGGTGGCGGACGAGGTGGCGGCGGCACTCGGCGCCGGGGAGTCGCGACGGACCCCGGTCGGCGCGGCGGCCACGGACTCGGCCACCGCGGTCACCGCCGCGCTCGGCGGCGGTCCGGCGCTGCTGGTGCTGGACAACTGCGAGCACGTCGTCGCCGGGGTCGCCGACCTGGTGCGCGGGCTGGTGGCCGCGACCAGGGACCTGCGCGTGCTCACCACCAGCCGCACCCCGCTCGGGCTGACGTCCGAGTCGGTGTACCCGCTGCCCGAACTGGACCAGGCCACCACCGTCGAGCTGTTCACCCGGCGAGCCCGTGCCGCCCGGCCGGGCGCCGACCTGCCCGCCGCGGAGGTGGATCGGCTGTGCCGTCACCTCGACGGTCTCCCCCTCGCCGTCGAACTCGCCGCGGCACGGGTGCGGGTGCTGTCGGTCGCCGAGATCACGCGGCGGCTCGCGGACCGCTTCGCGCTGCTGCGCGGCGGGGCCAGGGACACCCCCGAACGGCACCACACCCTGCGCGCCGTGGTCGACTGGAGCTGGAATCTCCTCGGCGACGACGGGCGGGCCGCACTGCGGGCGCTGTCGGTGTTCCCCGGCGGGTTCACCGCGGACGCCGCGGCGTACGTGCTCGGCGGCGACGCGCTGGAGCTGCTCGAACACCTGGTGGACCAGTCGCTGCTGAAGGTCACCGAGGAGCGGGCGGGCACGCGTTTCCGGATGCTGGAGACCGTGCGTGAGTTCAGCGCCGGGCACCGGGAGGCCGCGGGCGAGACGGACTCCGCGCTGCGCGGCTTCCTGGCGTGGGCCCGCGACTTCGGAACGGCGCATCACGCCTCCGTCTTCGGCCCCGAACCGCGCCGGGAGGGCGAGCGGATCCGCGCGGAGCAGGACAACCTGCTGCAGGCGCTGCGGCACGCGATCGCCCGGGACGACACCGCCACGGTGGCCGCGACGGCCGCCGCGCTCGGCGGCCTGTGGATCGGCGACTCCGACTACACCCGGATGGTGCCGCTCATCGCGGAGATCGTCCGGCAGCTGTCGCACGTCCGGCCGGAGCCCGGTGTCACGGAGGCCGCCCGCGCGGCGGCCACGCTGTGCACCGCGTACTGCCTGACCGTGCAGGGCTCCCACCTCGCGCGGGCGCTGTTCGCCCTGCGCAGGCTGCCGCCGGCCGCGCCGGACACCCCGGTCCGGGCCGCCGCGACGGTGCTGTGCCGCCTGCCGGAGCTCGCCGGCTCCGGTCCAGCCGCGCTGGACGAGCTGTGCGACGGCGACGAGCCGCTGGTTGCCGGGTTCGCCAGCGCGCTCGCCAGTTACGCCTGGCACGGCGTGGGCGACGTGGACCGGGCGCTGGCCGCGAGCCGGCGGATGATCGACGTGTTCGCCGCCGAGGCGACACCGTGGATGCTGCTCATGGCGCACTCCCGGATGGGCGAGCTGTGCCTGCAGATCAACCGGGGCGAGGAGGGCAGGCGGCATTTGCGGGCGGCACTGGCCCTGATGGAGGAGGCGGGCACCTGGCCGGACACGATCGGCATCCGCTGGGCGCTGGTCGTCGCCAACCTCCAGCTCGGGGCCGTCGACGAGGCCGAGGAATGGCTGAGCAGGGTGGCTCCGGACCTGGTGGAGGACGACCTCGGCCTCGTCACCTTCGACCTCGCCGTCCGCGCCGAGATCCGGCTCGCCCGCGGCGACGTCGAGGGCGGGCTGCGGCGTGGCGGCGCGCCTGCGCCCGGCTGACCGACGCGGTCGGCCGGGCGGGCGGCGCCGTCCCCGGGCTCGAGCCATGGGTACTGGAGGTGCGGGCGGTCGTCGTGGTGGCCCACGCCCAGCATCGCCGGCTCGACCGCGTCGAGCCCCTGGTGCGGGAACTGCCGGAGCACGCGCGGGCCGTGCTCGCCGGCTCCCCGGACCGGCCGCCCGCGCCGTTCGTGGACTTCCCGGTCTGCGGTGCGCTGCTGCTGGCACTGGCCATGGTGGACCTCGACCGCGGCCGGGCCGGCGACGAGCACGCGGCGAGGTCCGGGGTCCGGCTGGTGGCCCTGGCGGAACGGTTCCAGTACCTGCGGAACTTCCAGCCGACGATGTCGGCCGAGCGTGCCAGGGAGGCGGCCCGGCACGCGGCGGGGCCGGCGTACGCCGACGCGGTGTCGGCGTACGCCGGCCTCACCCCCGGTGAGCTGCGGCCCGCCGCGCTGGCGGTGCTGGCGGACCGTCAGGCCGCCGGCTCGCGGTTGAACAGCGCCTTCGCCCAGACGTAACCGGCCAGTGCGATGCCGGCGGACCAGGCGACGGTGAGCACCGCGCTGTTGCCGATCGGTGTGCCCAGCAGCAGCCCGCGCACGGTCTCGATGAACGGCGTGAACGGCTGGTACTCGGCGAACACGCGGAGCACCGTGGGCATCGACTCCGGCGGGACGAACCCGCTGCCCAGGAACGGCAGGAACACCAGCGGCATCGGCAGGTTGCTGGCCGCCTCGACCGTCTTGGTCACCATGCCGAGCGCCACCGACAGCCAGGTGATCGCGAAGGCGATGAGGACGAGCACCCCGGCCGCGGCGAGCCACCCGGCGAGGCCCGCGGTGGGCCGGAACCCGACGAGCAGCGCGACCCCGGTGACGACGGCCAGCCCCAGCACGGCCTGGATCACGCTGCCGAGCACGTGCCCGGTCAGCACCGACACCCGCGCGATCGCCATCGTGCGGAACCGGGCGATGACGCCCTCCGTCATGTCCATCGCCACCGAGATCGCGGTGCCCTGCGCGTTCGCGGCGATGGTCATCAGCAGGATGCCGGGGGCGACGTAGTTGGCGTACTCCGCGCGGCCGCCCGCCGCGCCGCCGAGCCCGGCGCCGAGCGTGCCGCCGAACACGTACACGAACAGCAGCAGGAACACCACCGGCATCCCGATGAGCGTCACCGTCATCGACGGGTACCGCACCATGTGTTTGAGGCTGCGGCGCAGCATCGTCGTGGAGTCGCCGAAGGCGCGGGACAGGGTCTTGGTGGTCACCAGTGTCATCGGGCGCTCTCCTTGGCACGGTCGGCACGGTCGGTCCCGCCGGTGAGGGCGAGGAAGACGTCGTCGAGGTCGGGCGTGTGCACGGTCAGGTCCCCGACCTCCACTCCGGCGTCGTCGAGGCGGTCGAGCAGGGCGCGCAGGGAGCGGACGCCGCCGTCGCCGGGAACCCGCAGGGTCAGCTCGTCGTCGTCGGCGGAGCCGCCGCCGAGTGCGCGGGCGGCCGCGGCGAGGTCGCGCGGATCGGAGAACGACAGCCGGACGTGGCCCCCGGGGACCTGCCGCTTCAGTTCGGCCGCGGTGCCCTCGGCGACCAGCCTGCCGTGGTCGAGCAGCGCGATGCGGTCGGCGAGCTGGTCGGCCTCCTCCAGGTACTGGGTGGTGAGCAGGACGGTGACCCCGTCGGCCACCAGCCCCCTCACCACGTCCCACAGGCCGCGGCGGCTGCGCGGGTCAAGCCCGGTCGTCGGCTCGTCCAGGAACACCACCCGCGGGTCGCCGACAAGACCCATGGCGAGGTCCAGCCTGCGCCGCATGCCGCCCGAGTAGGTGGCCACCGGCTTCCGCGCCGCCTCGGTGAGGCCGAACCGGTCGAGCAGTTCGGCGGCGCGCCGCCGGCCCGCGCGTTTGCCGAGGTGGTGCAGGGCGGCCATGAGGAGCAGGTTCTCCTCACCGGTGAGCAGGTTGTCGACCGCGGCGAACTGCCCGGTCACGCCGATCGCGGCCCGCACGCTGTCGGGTTCGCGGACGACGTCGTGCCCGGCGACGCGCAGGTCGCCGCCGTCCGCGCCGATCAGCGTGGACAGGATGCGCACGATCGTGGTCTTGCCCGCGCCGTTGGGGCCGAGCAGCGCGAAGACGGTGCCGCTCGGCACGGTGAGGTCGATGCCGTCGAGCACCACCTGGTCGCCGAACGACTTGCGCAGGTCCCGGACCGCGATCGCGGGCCGGGTCGGTTCGAATGTCATGGGAGCAGCGTGCGGCTCGCCGGCTGCACGGCGGTTTCGCCGCGGTTTCGCGGCCCGCCGCCGCCGTTTCGTGGCAGGCTGAGCTCCGCGTGGAGGCGTTCGGCGAGGAGAGTGGAGCACATGGCCGGAACGAGGGAGGACTTCCTGGACACCGCGAGGGCGGCGGGGGCATTGCTCAGGGAACCCGCTGTCGCGGCGGCGTGGCCCGAGCCGAGCGCGCTGCCCAAGCTCAGCGTCGGCGGGCTGGCCGGGCACCTGGCCTACCAGGTTCTCGCGCTGCCCCCGCTGCTCTCCTCGCCGCTGCCCGCCGAGGAGACCGTGTCCCTGCTCGGGCACTACGAGCGGGTCGAGTGGATCGGCGCCGACCTGGACGACGACGTCAACGTCCGCATCCGGCACGGCGGCGAGGACGCCGCGGCGGACGGTGCGGCGGCCCTCGCGGACCGGTTCGACGCGGCCGTCGGCGACCTGGCCGGACGGCTGCCGGGCGTGGCCGACCGGCCGGTGCGGCTCTCCCTGTGGGGGCCGTGGTCGCTGCGGCTCGACGACCTGCTGGTCACCCGGATGATGGAGCTCGCGGTCCATTCCGACGACCTCGCGGTGAGCGTGGGGCTGCCGGGCCCCGCGCTGCCGCCGGGAGCCGTGGAGCGAGTGGTCGGCCTGCTTTCCCGGCTGGCCGTGCGCAGGCACGGGCCGACCGCCGTGCTGCGCGCGTTGAGCCGGGCCGAGCGGGCACCGGGCACCATCGCCGCGTTCTGAGAACCCGCCCGGTCAGCGGCCGGCGGCGAGTGCGGGCAGGCGGGCCGACAGGGCGCCCGCGGCGGCCCGCACCACCCGGCCGAGGCGTTCGACGTCGAGCCGCTGCGAGCAGCCGGTGACCGACAGCGCCGCCACCACCTCGCCGCGCGCGCCGCGGACCGGGGCCGCCACGGCGGACACACCCGGTTCGGCCTCCTCGTGGTTGATGCCCACTCCCCTGGCCAGCGTCCGTTCGAGGTCCTGGTGCAGCAGGCCGGGCAGCACGATGGTGCGTGGCGTCAGCCGGGGCAGCCCCGCGTCGACGACCCGCCGCAGCCGCTCCCGCCCGCCCCACGCGAGGAACACCTTGCCGGTGGCGGTACAGTGGGACGGCATCCGCCCGCCGACCCGGGAACCGACGACCATCGATTCCGTCCCGCTCAGCTTCTCCACGAACAGGGTGTAGCCGTCGTCCGGCACCGCGAGGTGGACGTTCTCCCCGCTGGTCGCGTGCAGCTCCTCGAGAAACGGCAGGGCGGCCTGGCGCAGCTGCCGGTGCCGGGGCACGAGCTGACCCAGCCGGAACAGCTTCCCCGCGAGCCGGTAGTGGCCCGGGCGGGACCGTTCCACCGCGCCCCATTCCACCAGCTCACCGAGCAGGCGGTGGGCGGTCGGCTTCGGCAGCCCGCTGCGGTCGGCCAGCTCGGCGAGGCCGAGCTCGGTGTCCCCGGCAAGGAACGCGTCGAGCAGGGACAGTCCCCTGGCCAGCACCGACCTCGGCGACCGTTCGTCTCCGGCATGGCCACTCTGCCCGCTCATGCGGGCGATCGTGGTCAGCCGCACGGGATCGGGCAACCGGTGTTTCCGCTCAGTGAAAGCCGCCCGCGGCTCGTCGCCGAACGCGGAGCTCGCCGTCGCGAACGCGAACTTCGCGATCTGGAGCGGGGGGACTCGCGGTCAGACGGCGGGGACCCGCACGCTCACCACCGCGGACCGGCCCGACCGGACCATCTCCAGCGACTCCGCGAGCACGCTCGCGAGCTCACCCGCGTCGCGCACGGTGCGGCCCCAGGCACCGCCCGCCGCCTCGGCGATGCCCGGCAGGTCCGCCGCCGGGGCGAAGCCGACGCCGAAGTCGTCGTTGCGGGCGGCGACCCCGTCGGGATGCACGCCCAGCGTGGACTGCTTCGGCGCCTTCCAGCCCTGGTTGTCGAAGATCACGGTGAGGTTCGGGGTGCCGTAGCGCCGCGCCACCCACTGCGCCGACGACGGCACCCCGAACAGGTACGAGCCGTCGCCCACGAGGGACACCACCGTCCGGTCCGGCGCCGCGAGCTTCACCCCGATCGCCGCGCCCGCGGCCCAGCCGAGCGACCCGCCGCCGGACCCGATCAGCGTCCCCGGCCGGTTGCGGCGCAGGTGCTCGTTGACGACGTGGTAGTTGGTGATCGCCTCCGTCAGCACGAGCGTGTCGTCGTCGATGGCCTCCCGCACGCAGGCGACCAGGTACTCCGGCGTGATCACGGTTCCTTCGGGACGCTCCCGCTCCGCCAGCACCCGCCGCTGCCGCTCGTGCTCGGCGGCGGCGCTCTCGGTGCGCCGGGCGACGACCGCGGGGTCGGCCAGCTCGCGGGCGCGCGCGGTCAGCTGGGAAACGGCCGTGCGCAGGTCCGCGCGCGCGAAGCACTCCGCGGGAACGTGCCACAGCGGCATCTGCTCCTTGACCGGATCGATGTCGATCACGAACAGGCGCGCGCCGGCGTCCGGCCGGTTCCGGGTGGGGATCCACGGCACGTCGCTGCCCAGCACCAGCACCACGTCGGCCTCGGCGAGCCTGGGGTTGGGCTGCTGGGTGTTCCACTGGTAGCCCCAGTGCAGCGGGTGGTCGGCGGGGAAGTTCAGGTGCATGGGCACCGACTCGATCACCGGTACGCCCAGCGTCTCGCACAGCTCGACCAGGGCGGGCACCGCCTCGGGGTCCCGGCCGAGGTACGAGGTCACCACCACCGGCGAGCGGGCCCCGGCGAGCGCCCCGGCGACCCGGTCGACCACGTCCGGCGCCAGCGCGGCAGGGGCGACCGGGCTGAACAGGGCGGGATCGGCGTGCTGCTCGGGCACGTCCGCCTCCATCACCTCCCTCGGCCCCACCAGGTACACCGGGCCCGCGGGTTCGCTCCGCGCGATCTGCAGGGCGCGCTGCACCAGTTGCTTCACGTTGTGCCCGGTGCGGATCTCGTTGTCGTACTTGGTGTAGCCGCGCACGATGCCCCGCTGGTCGTGCACGTCCTGGATCCACTGGATGAACTCGTTGCGGCTGCCGAGCAGCTCGCCCTCCTGCGTGAACGGCGACGCGCCCGCGTAGAGGAGCACACCGACCCGGCCCTTCGCGGCGTTGTGCAGCATGCCGCCGATGTTCTGGGTGCCGCAGTCGACGTGCACCACGACCGCCTGCGGGACGCCGGTCACCTGCGCGTAGCCGTGCGCCGCCGACATCGCCACGCTCTCGTGCGGGCACACCACCAGCTCCGGCAGCCGCTTCGCCCAGCCCTCGTCGCGGGCCTGGGCGTAGGTCTCGACGAGCCCGGGATGGTCACTGCCGAGATTGGCGAAGACGTACCGCACCCCGGCCTCGGCCAGTGCCTCCAGGAACGCTCTGCTCGTCGTGTATCCGCTCACTCCACCACTTCCTCGTCGCCGCGTGCGGGCCGACACTATCGCCGCGCGGGAAACGCCCGCCAACAACGCCGTTTCGGCGACCGGAATCGCGCCGGGGCCGTTCCGGGCGGACACGGAACCGAACGGTGACCGCGGTCGTCGGATCTGCCGGGCACACGGTTGCCACGGGTGGCGTGGCGCGGGCGCCGGGCGGCGCTCACGTCCGGCTGGGGGTCGGACGTGGGGCCGCGGCCGTCCCGCCACGTCACCCCTTGCCCGCACGGCCGCACCGGGGTGCAGGAAGATGACCGGGTGCCGCGCGACCACCCCGACCGCCCCAGCGACCTCGGTGGCCTCGGTGACCTCGGTGACCCGGCCGCCGTCACCGGGCCGATCCGCCGGGTGCCGGACGGGCCGCCGCCCCGTCGTGGTCGCGAACGCGCCGGGAACGCCGCCGAGCCCGGCCGGAGGCGGCGCCGGGCCGCGGAGCCGACGGCCCGCGGCGAGCGCCGCACCGACGGGCACGGTCACGTCCATGGCCATGGACACGGGCACGGGCACGGACACGGACACGGACACAGCCCGGCGCCGCCCGCCTCCCGCCGGGTCCGGATCCTGCTCGCCGCACTGCTCGCACCGCTGGCGCTGGCGGCGGTCACCGCCGTGGTGCTGCTGTACCCCTGGGGCGAGCGGACGGTCGCGGGCGAGCACTCGTCCGGGGTGCCCGTCCACGGCACCGTCACGGCGGCGGCCCTCGGACCGTGCCTCGCCGAGGGCCAGGTGCAGGTGGGCGAGGCCCCCGCGGACGGCAGGCAGTGCCTGCGCCTCGACATCGAGCTCACCGACGGCGAGGCGGCGGGCCGGACCATCAGCCGCGCGGTCCCGGTCGAACCGAGCACGCCCCGGTTCGCCGCCGGCGACCAGGTGGTGCTGGCCTACAGCGGCGCCGGTCCCGCGGACCCGGCGTCCTACCAGGTCGTCGACTTCCAGCGCGGGCTGCCGCTGGCGCTGCTGGCCTGCGTGTTCGCGGGCGCGGTACTGCTGCTCGGCCGGTGGCGGGGCCTGGCCGCGCTCGGCGCGCTGGGGCTGAGCTTCGCCACCATCGCCCTGTTCGTGCTGCCCGCGATCCTCGCGGGCGAGAACCCGCTCCTCGTGGCCATCGCGGGCGCGGGACTCATCATGTTCGTCGCGCTCTACCTGACCCACGGGGTGTCGGCGCGGACGTCGGTCGCCGTCCTGGGCACGCTGATCAGCCTCGGGCTGATCGGGGTGATCTCGGCGGTGTTCTCGGCCGCCGCGCGGCTGACCGGGCTGGGCGAGGACACGTCGAGCCTCATCGCGACGCTCGGGCACGGCATCGACGCGCGTGGCCTGCTGCTCGCGGGCGTCGTGATCGGCGCGCTCGGCGTGCTCGACGACATCACCGTGACGCAGACCAGCGCGGTGTGGGAGCTGCGCCGCGCCAACCCCGTTCTCGGCTGGCCCGAGCTGTACCGCTCGGCGCTGCGGATCGGCAGGGACCACGTCGGTTCCGCCGTGAACACGCTCGTGCTCGCCTACTCCGGCGCGGCACTGCCGGTGCTGCTGATCGCCGCGCTGTCCGACGCCGGGCTCGGCTCGATCCTCGCCTCGCAGGAGATCGCCCAGGAGATCGTGCGGACGCTGGCGGGCAGCATCGGCATCATCGCGGCGGTACCGATCACGACGGTGCTCGCCGCGCTCATCGCCACCAGGGAGCCCCTGCCCGCCGGTCACACCGGTCACCCCAGTCACACCGGTCCCTCCAGGTCACCGGCGGCACACCGGCGGGCCCCGCGCGACCGGCCCCCGGTGGAGTGAGGTACGAAGTGGCGTGACATGGCAGGCGTCCCGGCTGGGAGGCGCGATGGAGATGGCGGCAGTCGGCTTCCCGCGGGCGGCGTGGGCCGCCGCCCGGCGCACCGGCCGCGCGGTGGCCGCCGTGGCCGAGGCGGTGCCCAGGATCGCGCACCTGCTCGCCGAGCTGCGGGAGACGGGCAGGCAGCTGGAGCGGCTCGCGACGTTCGCCGCGCAGGAGCTGCCGGAGATCGTCTACCAGCTGGAGGCGATCCGCGACCAGCTCACGGCGATCGAGCGCAGGCTGGCCGCCGGCGCCGTGCCCGTGGTCACTCCAGGGTCGCCACGAAACGACTCACCGCGTCCATCGTGAACCGCTGCGCGAGCTTGCCGGAGGGCGCCGCGGACGCGAGCCGGTAGAGCGGTCGTTCCGCCGCGGCGTCACCCCGTGCCTCCGCGCGCAGCTGTGCCACGAGCAGCTCGGAGAAGACCAGGCCGTTCGCCTCGATGTTGTTCGCGAGCGCGTCGGCGAGCCTGCGCAGCGCGAGGATGCCCAGCTCGCGCCCGCCGGTGCCCGCGTAGACGGCGAGATCCACCTTCGCCGTCCGGCCCCGCTGCCTCGCGTTGACGAGCAGGCTCACCGTGCGCGTGCCGCGGACGTCGGTGACGAGGAGGTCCAGCCGCTGCGCGGCCACCAGGTCGATGCGCCGGGTGCGCCAGGTGCGCACGACGACGTGGGTGCCCTCCAGCCAGAGCTGCCGCCGCATGTTGAACAGAACCACGTACAGCAGGGGCAGGGCGACGAGCGCGGCGACCACCAGCCCGGCGATCTGCCCGCCGATCAGCCCGGCGATCCCGCCGAACGCGGCGCCGAAGAGCACCACGCCGGCGAGCCCGGAAAGGCCGCGCCGCCTGCGCGCGGCGGCGTCCTCGCCGTACAGCGGGATGCGCTCCGGCTCCGGAGTGGGCCGGGGCGCGGCGGGCTCGGGTTCGTTCACGATGTCCTCTGGTCCTCTCGCAGGAAAGGATTGGTTGCCTTCTCCCTGGCGACGGTCGTCGTCGGCCCGTGTCCCGGCAGGACGACGGTGTCGCCGGGGAGCGTCCGCAGCAGCAGTTCGAGTGAGCCCGCGAGCGCGGCGGCGTCGCCGCCCGGCAGGTCGGTACGGCCCACCGAACCCGCGAACAGCGTGTCCCCGGTGAGCGCGAGCGTGCCGCCCTCGGCGCTGTCCAGCCGGAACACCGCCGAACCCGGCGTGTGTCCCGGCGTGTGCAGCGGTGTGATCACGAGCTCCGCGTGCTCCACCGGTTCCTCGCCGAGGTCGGCGATCTCGGCGGGCTCGGCGAGCCGCACCGGGCCGAGCGCCGCGGCGAGCTCGGCGCCGAGCCCGCGCAGCGGATCCGCGAGCAGCACGCGGTCCTCGGGCCGGATGTGCAGCGGGAGCCCGTGCGCGTCGGCGACCGCCGCGGCGGAGTACACGTGGTCGAGGTGGCCGTGGGTGGCGAGCACCGCCGCCGGGGTGAGCCGATGCTCCCGCAACGCCTCCGCGAGCGGTTCCTCGGCACCCTCCCCCGGGTCGACGACCATGCACCCGCCGCCCGCACCCGCCGCGAGCAGGTAGCAGTTGGCCTGGAAAGCGCCGGCCGGGAACCCGACGACGAGCACGAATCCACACCTCCGCCACAGCGACTTCCCCCACCCTAGCGAGCGCGATCCCGCATTGTTCCTGCGGTCCGCGTACACATGTTCGCCATCCGCGCATGCGGACGCCTTCCCGTCACCGGGCGGGGTGGTGCCGCCGGAGCGTCATCCGGTCGAGCACGCGGGGCCGGGAGCCGGACGGCACGAGCACGAGGCCGCCGGACCGGGCGGGCCCGGGAAGGCAGGCGGGACCGGCGTGCGCGAGGTGCCGCATCCGCTCGCCGCAGCGGCGGTAGAACCGCAGCTGCGCACGGCGGCCGAAGAGCAGCCAGCCGAGGCGCAGCACGGGTCCCAGCCCGGGCGAGGGCTGCGAGTAGCTGGTCGCCGTGAACTCGACCCGGCCGCCGCCGAGGTGCTTCACCACCGCGTAGCGCACCTGGCCGCGCTCGAGGTGCTGCTCCAGCGTCTGGTACGCCCAGCCCCACACCCGCTCCGTGTCGCTCGCCTCGTCGACGACCGAGGTGATGCGCACGCCGAAGTAGAAGCGCAGCACCGAGAACCGGCCCTCCAGCAGGAGGTCCCGCCCCAGCAGCGGGGCACGGGCGTCGTACACCGCACGGATCAGCTCCGGCGGGGTGAACTCGTAGTCGCGGAGCGCGTCGCACGCGGTCTCCCACAACCCGCCGGGCTCGGGTGGGCCGGGCGCCTCGTCACCGAGGTGGAAGCGGTGCTCGTCGAAGGTCCAGTCCGGTGGCACCACCTCACCGGGCGTGTAGTTGATCCGCCGCCGCCCGAGCTCGCGCAGCGCCGCCGCGTGGTCGATCGGGCCGAGCAGCCGCTCCCGCACGGCGGCTCACTCGTAGGCACGCAGGGTGTCGCCGATCAGCCACAGCGTCGGCGCCCACAAACCGGTGAACAGGGCGCGGCGCTCGGCGTTGCCGCGCGCCTGCTGGTCGACCGTCTTGGCCCGGATCCACAGCCCGATGCTCAGCCCCATCGCGCCCGCCGACATCAGCTCCAGGTGGCCACCGCGGATCCCGCCGCGGTACAGCAGCCCGCTGATCATCACCGCCCCTTTCCGCTGCCCGGTGCCCGCCCCGGTGGTTGCGGGCCGCTGCCCGGGGAACAGTTCCAGTGTCGGTCGCCGTGGACCGGCCCGCAGCGAGGAGGTCAGGTGGGAGCGGTACTGCGCGAGCGCGCGGCCGCCGTCGCCAGGGCGACGGCCGGTGTGCTGCTGGTGTCCTGGCGTTACCTGTGGGCGGTCACGCCCCTGCACCGGTCGGCTCGGCGCGGCGACGCCTCCGATCTGCCGCCGCCCCTGCCCGAGGAGCTGATCGACGAGCGCAGCCAGCCGTGGCGGGAGGGGACCGGCCCGCTGTTCCACCGCCTGTTCTCGGTGGATGTCGAGGGCGCGACGATGTCCGCGGAAGGCCTGGTCGCGTTGCTCGCCGCCGACCTCGGCGGCTCCGTCCCGGCCGAGGTGACGACCGTGGAGGCGGTCCGCACGGCGGGCGGTGAGCTGCGGCCGGGAGACGAGGTCGTGGTGCGGCTGCCGGGCCCGTGGGACGGGCCCGTGCGCGTGGTGCGCCGCACGCCCACGTCCCTGCACCTGGCGACGCTGGCCGGGCACCTCGAGGCGGGCCAGATCGAGTTCCGCGCCCGGCCGCCGCGGGACGGCCGGCCGCTGCGGTTCGAGGTCGAGGTGTGGGCGCGGCCGGCCAACCGGATCGTCGACCTGCTCTACACCCGCCTGCGGATGGCGAAGGAGGTCCAGCTGAACATGTGGGTCCGGTTCTGCCTCACCACCGCCCGGCGCGCGGGCGGCCGCGCCCGGTGCGGCGTGACGATCAGCACCCGGGTGCTCGACCAGCCAACCCCTGTACAGGGTCCTCACAGGCCGTGCCCATAGACTGCCGCCACCGCAGCCGGGTGACGTCGAGACGAACTGGGAGGGGCAGGTGGCGACCAACCAGCAGCGCCGCGAAGCCGCGAAGCGCAAGCTCGAACGGCAGCTCGCGCGCAGGGCGGAACGGGCGAAGCGACGCCGGATCATCGGCGTCGGCGTGACCGCCGGGGTCGTGGTCGTCGTGGCCGGGCTCATCGTGATCCTCGCCACACGAGACGGGGACGACGCCGCGGCGGACAACGCCACGCCCTCGACCACGCCGAGCGAGCAGATCGACATCCCGACCGAGCGGGTGTCGGTTCCCGAGCGGCCGGAGCCGCTGCCGAACCCGACGACGTGCGAGTACCCCGCGTCCGAGGAACCGGCGGCGAAGGACGTGCAGCCGCCGGACGGCAAGAACGTGTCCTCGCGGGGGACGGTGCAGGTCACTCTCCGGTCCACCGCCGGGGACATCCCGCTGACCCTCGACCGTTCCCTCGCGCCGTGCGCCGTGAACAGCTTCGTCAGCCTCGCCGAGCAGGGCTACTACACCGACACGAGCTGCCACCGGATCAGCACCCAGGGTCTGCAGATGCTGCAGTGCGGCGACCCGGCGGGCTCGGGCCGCGGCGGCCCGGGCTACACGTTCGCCGACGAGGTGTTCGACCAGCTGAAGTACGGTCGCGGCGTGCTCGCGATGGCCAACTCCGGCCCGGACACCAACGGCAGCCAGTTCTTCATGGTCTACGGCGACGCCCCGCTGGACCCGAGCTACACCGTCTTCGGCACGATCGACGACGCCGGCCTGCGGGTGCTCGACAAGGTGGCCAGGGCGGGGCACGACGGCAGCTTCGACCCGAGCCCCGGCGGCGGCAAGCCCACCATGGAGGTGAAGTTCACCGGGGTCGACGTGGCGGCCTGAGCGTGCTGGCCGAGGTCAACGGCGCACCCGCCACCCCGGAACAGCTCGCGGTTGCCGCGGTGTCGGGCTACGGCCACTTCACCACGATGCGGGTGCGCGACGGCCACGTCCGCGGCCTCGGCCCGCACCTGGACCGGCTGGCCGCGGGCACACGGCTGCTGTTCGGCGGCGAGCTGGACCCCGGCCGGGTACGCGGCTTCCTGCGGCACGCCGTGCCCGCGGAGGGCACCGTCAGGGCCAGGGTGACCGTCTGCTCGCTCGGCGTCCCGCGTGGCGACGCGCACCGGCCGGTGGACCCGGACGTCCTCGTCACGGTCACGCCCTCCGGCGAGGCGGACGGCAGCCCGGTCCGGCTGCGGTCGGTGCGGTACCAGCGGCACCTGCCCGAGGTGAAGCACGTGGGCACCTTCCCGCTGTTGCACCACGCGCGGGCGGCCCGGCTGGCGGGTTTCGACGACGCCCTGTTCGTCACGGACGAGGGGCTGGTGTCCGAGGCGTCGGTGTGGAACATCGGCTTCGTCGACGGCGGCGGCACGCTGGTCTGGCCCGAGGCGCCCATGCTCGACGGCGTCACCCAGCGGCTGCTCCGGGACGGGCTCGCCCGGCTCGGGGTGCCCGCCGCGTCCCGCCCGGTGCCGCTGGCCGAGGTGCGCGCACTCCGGTCGGCGTTCCTGTGCAACGCGGGCGACCCGGCGCGTCCGGTGTCCGCTGTGGACGACGCGGAGCTCACCGTCGATCCGGAGCTGACCGCGCTGCTGCGCCGGGCCTGCGCACTGTCGCCGTGGGAGCCGATCTGACGGGGTGGTCGTGAGTGGGAAACGTGGTGAGAGCGACGTTTCCCCCGCACGAGCGTCAGCGGTAGGTGAAGGTCGGTGTGCGGCGTTCCAGGAAGGCGGCCACGCCCTCGGCGTAGTCCTCACCGTGCACCGCGTCGAGCCGGATGCGCTCCACTTCGGAGTCCGTCTCCTCGTGTCCCGACAGGATCTTCTCGATGATCCGGTTCATTCCCCGGATGGACGCCTGCGATCGCGCGCACAGGGTGCCCACGAAGTCCATGGTGGACTCCTCGAGCGCGGACGGGGCGAAGACGTCGTTGACGAGCCCGATCTCCCGCGCCCGCGTGGAGTCGATCAGCAGACCGGACAGCAGGAAGTAGCGTGCGTGCGCGGGGCCGACGAGGGCCACCAGCTGCCGGGTGGACAGGAAGTCGTAGACGATCCCGAGCTTGGCCGGCGTGATGCCGAACCGGGAGCCCTCGGCGGCGAACCGGAAGTCGCTGGCGACCGAGAGCTGGCAGCCGCCGCCGATGCAGTTGCCCCGGATCATCGCCACGCTCGGCTTGCGCATCGCCGTGAGCGCCCGCACCGCGGCGGCCACGGCCTCGTCGTAGGCGGCCGCGCCCTCCGCGGTCGACCGCAGGTCGCCGAACTCGCTGATGTCGGCACCGGCCGAGAAGTCCTGCCCGGCGCCGGTGAGCACCAGCGCCTTGACCCGGGAATCGCCCTCGACGTCGGCCACGATGTCCGGGATCGCCGACCACATGCCGTAGCTGATCGCGTTCTTCTTCTCCGGCCTGGCGAACGTCAGCCGGGCGACCTCACCGTCGCGTGCGAATTCGATCCCGTCGGTCATGGACTGCGACCCTAACCGGCCGGGACCGCGTCAGGAGGCGGAGGTGACCCGGTACACGTCGTAGACGCCCTCCACGTTGCGCACGACCTTGAGCACGTGCCCCAGGTGCTTCGGGTCGCCCATCTCGAACGTGAAGCGGCTGACCGCCACCCGGTCGCGCGAGGTGGTCACCGAGGCCGACAGGATGTTCACCTTCTCGTCGGCGAGCACCTTCGTCACGTCGGACAGCAGCCGGTGCCGGTCGAGTGCCTCCACCTGGATGGCGACCAGGAACACGGAGGACTCCGACGGCGCCCACTCGACCTCGACGAGCCGTTCCGGCTGCGCACGCAGGTCGTCGGCGTTGGTGCAGTCGGTGCGGTGGACGCTGACCCCGCCGCCGCGGGTGACGAAGCCGAGGATCTCGTCGCCGGGCACCGGGGTGCAGCAGCGCGCGAGCTTGGCCCACACGTCGCTGGCGCCCTTGACGACCACACCGACGTCGCCGGAACCGCGCCTGCGGGTGACGGTGGAGGGCGTGGCCCGCTCGGCGAGCTCCTCCTCGGCCTCCTCCACGCCGCCGATGAGCGCCACCAGTCGCTGCACGACGGTCTTGGCGCTGGTGTGTCCCTCACCGACGGCCGCGTACAGCGAGCTGATGTCGGAGTGCCGCAGTTCGGTGGCGACGGCGCCCATCGAGTCGGCCGAGACCAGCCGCTGCAGCGGAAGCCCGACCTTGCGGACCTCCTTGGTGATCAGTTCCTTGCCGGTCTCGATCGCCTCGTCCCGGCGTTCCTTGGCGAACCACTGCCGGATCTTGGCGCGCGCCTTCGGCGAGACGGCGAACGACAGCCAGTCCCGGCTGGGGCCCGCGCCCTCCGCCTTCGACGTGAAGATCTCGACGACCTCGCCGTTCTCCAGCTTGCGCTCCAGCGCCACGAGCCGCCCGTTGACGCGGGCCCCGATGCAGCGGTGCCCGACCTCGGTGTGCACGGCGTAGGCGAAGTCCACCGGCGTGGACCCGACGGGCAGCGTGATCACGTCGCCCTTCGGGGTGAACACGAAGATCTCGCGGGTGGCGAGGTCGTAGCGCAGCGACTCGAGGAACTCGCCGGGGTCGGCGGCCTCCCGCTGCCAGTCCAGCAGCTGCCGCATCCACGCCATCTCGTCGATGTCGACGGCGTTGCCGTTGTGCGTTCCCCTGGTCTCCTTGTACCGCCAGTGCGCCGCGATGCCGTACTCGGCGGTGCGATGCATCTCGTGGGTCCGGATCTGCACCTCGAGCGGCTTGCCGTCCGGCCCGATGACCGTGGTGTGCAGGGACTGGTACACGCCGAACCGGGGCTGCGCGATGTAGTCCTTGAACCGGCCGGGCATCGGCTGCCACAGCGCGTGCACGACGCCCATGGCCGCGTAGCAGTCCCGCACGTCGTCCACCAGGATGCGCACCCCGACGAGGTCGTGGATGTCGTCCAGGTCCCGCCCGCGCACGATCATCTTCTGGTGGATCGAGTAGTAGTGCTTGGGCCTGCCCTCGACCTTCGCGTTGATGCGGGAGCCCTCCAGCTGCGTGGTGAGCTCGCCGATCACCCAGCGCAGGTAGGTGTCGCGGGACGGCGCCCTGTCGGCGACCAGGCGCACGATCTCGTCGTACTTCTTCGGCTGCAGGATGGCGAAGGCCAGGTCCTCCAGCTCCCACTTGACGGTGGCCATGCCGAGCCGGTGCGCGAGCGGAGCCAGGACCTCCAGGGTCTCCTTCGCCTTGCGGGCCTGTTTCTCCGGCGGCAGGAAGCGCATCGTGCGCATGTTGTGCAGCCGGTCGGCCAGCTTGATCACCAGCACCCGCGGGTCACGGGCCATCGCGATGACCATCTTGCGGATGGTCTCGGCCTCCGCGGCGGTGCCCAGCTTCACCTTGTCGAGCTTCGTGACGCCGTCGACGAGTTCGCCGACCTTCTGACCGAACTCGCCGCTGAGCCGCTCCAGCGAGTAGCCGGTGTCCTCCACTGTGTCGTGCAGCAGGGCGGCCACCAGCGTGGTGGTGTCCATGCCCAGCTCGGCCAGGATCGTGGCGACGGCGAGCGGGTGCGTGATGTACGGGTCGCCGGACTTGCGCCGCTGGTCGCGGTGCAGCTCCTCGGCGACGTCGTAGGCCCGCTGCAGCAGGGCGAGGTCCGCGCTCGGGTGCATCTCGCGGTGGATGGCCGCGAGCGGCTCGAGCACCTGCTTGACGGAGGCGGCGCGCTGCGCGGTGATGCGCCGGGCCAGCCGGGCCCGGACCCGCCTGGTGGCGGAGGGAGCCCTGGTGGCACCGCCCGGCTGCCCGGCCCGCGCCGGCTGGGATCCGGGCCCTTCGGCACCGGACCGGCCGGTCACGACGGAATCGAGCTCCTGGCTCACCCGCACCTCCGCACGTGTCGCCGGTCTTGGTAGACACCAAGCGTAACGCGCGAGGGTGCCGGTCTGTGCCCGCTCCCCCCGTGCTCAGCCGCGATCGACCGTGGTCAGCAGGTACGCAGCGCGGTCACGGGCAGTCCGGCGAGCCGGGCCCGGCCGCCGAGCGCCGCGAGCTCGAGCACGACGGCCACCCCGGACACCCGGGCGCCCGCGCCCTCGACCAGCTTCGCGGTGGCTTCCACCGTGCCTCCGGTGGCGAGCACGTCGTCGACGACCGCCACCCGCTGGCCCGCCCGCAGCGAGCCCTCCGGCAGCTCCAGCGTGGCGGTGCCGTACTCCAGCGCGTAGTCCACGCGGGCGGCCACCGAGGGCAGCTTGCCCGGCTTGCGGACGAGGGCGACACCGAGCCCGCGCGCGTAGCCGACGGCGGCGGCCAGCACGAAGCCACGGGCCTCCACGGCGGCGAGCACGTCGGCGTCCGGGCCGACCACGTCCCCGAGCGCGTCGATCACGGTGGCGAACGCGGCGGGGTCACCGAACAGCGGGGTGAGGTCCCGGAACAGGATCCCCGGTTCGGGGAAGTCCGGGATCTCGGCGATCAGGTCCAGTGCCTCGTCGACCTTCATCGCTTCCGCTTGCCCGTCGGCCTGGCTCCCCTCGGCGCGGCCTTCGGATGCCGCGCGGGCACCCCGGCGGCGGCCGCGAGGGCCTTCTCCCTGCGCAGCTCGGCGGCGAGCGCGTCGTCGTCGGTGACGTCCAGCTCGGCCTCCTTGCGCGCGTGGCTGGCCCGGCGCGCCCACACGCGCTCGGCGTGCTCGCGGTACTTCGGGTCCCGCATCTTCAGCGCCGCCAGCAGCGGCGTGGCGAGCAGCACCGAGGACATCACCCCGGCCAGCATGCCGGTGAGCAGCACCAGGGCGAGGTCCTGCAGCGTGCCGGCCCCGAGCAGGACGTAGCCGATGACGAGCAGCCCGAGCACGGGCAGCAGCGCGATCACCGACGTGTTGATCGACCGCATCAGCGTCTGGTTGAGCGCGAGGTTCGCCGCCTCCGGGTACGTCCGGCGGGTCAGGCCGAGCAGGCCCCTCGTGTTCTCCCTGACCTTGTCGAACACCACCACCGTGTCGTACAGCGAGAAGCCGAGGATGGTGAGCAGGCCGATCACGGTGGCCGGCGTGACCTCCAGGCCGACGAGGGAGTACACGCCCGCGGTGACCACGATGTCGTGCAACAGCGCGACCAGCGCCGCCACCGCCATCCACTTCTCGAAGTAGATGACGAGGAACACGGTCACCAGCACGAGGAACACGGCCAGGGCGATGAGCGCCTTCTCCGAGATCTCGTCGCCCCACGACGCGCTGACCGCGCTGTCGCTGATGACCTGCGGGCTGGGCTCGCCGTTCGCGTTCAGCGGCCGCAGTTCCTCGAACAGCGCCTGCTTGACCTGCGCCACCTCGTCCGCGTTCAGCGTGTTGGAGCGGACCTGGATCGCGGCCGCGTCGCCGAGGCCGACCTGCTGCGCCTCCGAGGCGGGCTCGCCGAGCGCCTCGGAGAACACCTGCTTGGCCTCGTCCGGCGTGATCGGGCCGTTCGCGCCCTGTGCGGGCAGCTGGATCTGGGTGCCACCCTCGAACTCGATGCCCAGGTTGAACCCCTTGAAGCCCAGCGACAGGAGGCTGACCAGCACGAGCACGGCGAAGAAGCCGAACCAGCGCTTGCGGTGCCCGACGATGTCGAACGCGCCGGTGCCGGTGTAGAGCCGCTGCAGCGCGGACCGCTTGGGCGTGGCCTCGCCGCCGGTGGCGTCGGTCCGCACACCGGTGCCGCCGGTGCCGCCGGTGCCGTTGTCGCCGCCCGCCGTGTTGTCTCCGCCCGCCACGTCACGCCTCCTTCAGGGCCGCGCCGACCCGGCCGGTGGCGCGGCGGCGCTGCTCGCCGAGTTTCTGCACCGCGCCCAGCCCGGACAGCCGCGGGCTGGACAGCCGTTTCGACTTCGCCACGATGGCCACCAGCGGATGTGTCACCAGGAACACGACGATCAGGTCCAGCACGGTGGACATGCCGAGGGTGAACGCGAAGCCCTTCACCTCGCCCACCGCGAGCGCGTACAGCACGGCGGCGGCCAGGAAGAGAATGGCGTCGGAGGCGAGGATCGTGCGCCGGGCCCGGACCCAGCCGCGCGGCACGGCGGAGCGGAACGTCCTGCCCTCGCGCATCTCGTCCTTGAGCCGTTCGAAGTAGACGACGAACGAGTCGGCCGTGACACCGATCGCGACGATGAACCCCGCGACGCCCGCGAGGTCGAGCGTGAAGCCGATCCACCGCCCGAGCAGCACGAGCACCGCGTAGACGATGGCACCGGACAGGATGAGCGACAGCACGGTCAGCACACCCAGCATCCGGTAGTAGAACAGGCAGTACAGGAACACCAGGGCGATGCCGATGGCGCCCGCGATCAGTCCGGCCTCCAGCGAGGCGAGCCCCAGCGTGGCCGACACGGTGGTGGCGTCCGAGGACGAGAACGACAGCGGCAGCGAGCCGTACTTGAGGACGTCGGCCAGCTCCTTCGCCTCGGCCTGGTTGAACTGGCCGGTGATCTCGGTCCGCCCGTCGGGGATGGCGACGGTGATGTTCGGCGCCGAGACGACCTTCGTGTCGAGCACGAAGGCGGCGCGCTCGTTGATGTTGTTGGACGTGAAGTCCGCCCAGATGTCGGCGCCCTCGCTCTTGAAGTTGAGGTTGACGACGAACGCGCCGCGCTGGTCGTTGTAGCCGGACGTCGCGTCCGCGATCTGGGTGCCCTCCAGGAACACCGGGCCGAGGACGTACTTCTCGGTGCCGTCCTCGTTGCAGGTCACCAGCGGCAGCTTCGGGTCGTCGTTGCCGACGAGCGGGTCCTGCGCCGCGCAGTTCAGCGCGGCGAGTGCCTGCTGCTGGGCCTGCTGGGCCGCCGCCACCGCCGCCTGGTCGTTGGGGTTCTGCGGGACCAGCGCCGGGTTCTGCCGCACTTCCTTCGCGGCCTGGATCTGCTCGGCGATCTCGTCCTGGACGTTGCCGGAACCGCCGGTGTCGCCCGTACCGTCGGTGCCGTTGTCGTCCTGGCCTCCGCCGGAGCCCTGCGCGGGCGCGGCGCCCGCGGCACCGCCACCACCGCCGGTGGCAGCGCTGTCGCCACCGTCGCCGCTGGTGCCGTCCGGCTCCCCGGACTGGGACGGCTCGGCCGACGGCGCCGTGGACGGGTCATGACCGCCCTGCTGCTCGCCCTGCTGCTGGCCGCCCTGCGGCTGGCCCGCGGGCACCGCCGTGATCACCTTGCGGAAGCCGAGCTTGGCGGTGCGGCCCAGGCTCTTCGCCTGCTCGCCCTCCTCGCCGGGAACGGTGATCACGACGTTGTCGCCGTCGAGCACGACCTCGGCACCGCTGACGCCGATGCCGTTGACCCGGGTCTCGATGATCTGGCGTGCCTGGCTGAGTTGCTCACGCGTCGGGTCGGAGCCGTCCGGCGTGCGCGCGGTCAGGGTGACCCTCGTGCCGCCCTGCAGGTCGATGCCCAGCTTGGGGGTCGGCTTGCCGTCGCCGGTGAAGAACACCAGGGCGTACAACGCGGCGACGATGGCGACGAAGAAGGCGAGGTAGCGTCCCGGGCGGATGTGCCCGGCGGGAGGTGCCACGGTCGGTCGTTCTCCTCGAACTGGTTCAGCAGCTTGTCGGGGCCTTGGCCGGGGTGCGGGCCGCCCTGGTGAGACGGCGGACACACACGCAGCACCGAGACACTACTCGGCGCTGCGTGAACACAGCGTTCGGCCCCCGCCGGCACCGCGCGGCGCCGGCGGGACAGCGGCGGTGGTTACTTCTTGCCCTGCTCCACCGACGAGGCGACCTGCTCGGAGTCACCGTCGGTGGACGCGCGGGTGGCGCCGTCGGCGCTGTCAGTGCCGCCGGTGCCGTCGGTGCTGTCGTCGTCGGCGTCCGCCGTGTCCTCGTCGGCCACCGGGTTGATCCGCTCGCGGACCGCCTGCCGCAGCCACGTGGTCACGACGCCCTCGGCGATCTCCAGGTCGATCGTGCTGTCGTCGCTGGCGTCGGCCACGGTCGCGTACAGACCCGACGTGGTCATCACGCGGTCACCCTCGGCAAGGCTGCTCTGCAGCTCCTGCTGCTGCGCCATCGCCTTCTTCTGCTTGCGCGTGCCCATCACCAGCGGGATGGCGACGACCAGCATCAGCAGCAGCGGCAGGAAAAGGCCTTCCATAATTCTCCATTCAGCAGACGCCTGCCTCCCCGGCGCGACGTCCGTATTTTGTCTGGATGTGCTCTATCGAGTGTGCCAGGTACTGCGAGGTACGCCAGCACCTGGTACAAGGGCACCCCGGTTCACGGCTGGTCGAACAGGGTCGGAGCCGAGCCGTCGACCGGCGAGTACTCCGGGGGCGGCCGTAGCCCGAGGTGCTCCCACGCGGCCGCCGTAGCGACCCGGCCACGGGGAGTCCGCGCGAGCATACCCGCACGCACGAGATACGGCTCACACACCTCCTCGACCGTCGTCGTCTCCTCGCCCACGGCGACCGCCAGGGTGGACAGGCCGACCGGCCCGCCGCCGAACGAACGTGTCAGCGCCGTCAGCACCGCCCGGTCCAGCCGGTCGAGGCCCAGTTCGTCGACGTCGTACACCCGCAGTGCCGCCCGGACGACGTCCCTGGTCGCCCGGCCGTCGGCGCGGACCTCGGCGTAGTCGCGGACGCGCCGCAGCAGCCGGTTCGCTATCCGGGGCGTGCCCCGCGAGCGCCGGGCGATCTCCGCGGTGCCCTCCGGTTCCACGGTAATGCCCAGTATGGTCGCGGCGCGCTCCACGACGAGTTCGAGTTCCTCGGGGCTGTAGAACTCCATCTGGCCGGTGAAGCCGAACCGGTCCCGCAGCGGGCCGGTCAGCGCGCCGGACCGCGTGGTGGCGCCGACCAGCGTGAACGGCGCGATCTCCAGCGGGATGCTGGTGGCCCCGGGTCCCTTGCCGACGACGACGTCGACGCGGAAGTCCTCCATCGCCAGGTACAGCATCTCCTCGGCGGGGCGGGCGATGCGGTGGATCTCGTCGATGAACAGCACGTCGCCCTCGGCGAGGTTGGACAGCATCGCCGCGAGGTCGCCGGCCCGCTCCAGCGCGGGGCCCGAGGTGATGCGGATGGCCGCGTCCAGCTCGGCGGCGATGATCATCGCCATGCTCGTCTTGCCCAGCCCCGGCGGGCCGGACAGCAGGACGTGGTCGGGCGGGACACCGCGCCTGCGGGCGCTCTCGAGCACCAGCTGCAACTGCTCGCGCACGCGCGGCTGACCGACGAAGTCGTCGAGCTTGCGCGGCCGGAGCGTGGTCTCGACCTCGCGCTCGCCTCGGTGGGGCAGCGCGGAGAGCGGGGCGGCCTCCGGGTCCGACTGGGCCATGTGCTCATCGTGCATGGGACCGCGTCACCGCTTGCGGCCGAGGGTGGCGAGGGCGGCCCGGAGCACGCTGGAGGTGTCGCCGCCCTCCCCCGCCGCGAGCACCTTCTCCACGGCCTGCTCGGCCTGCTTGGCCGGGAAGCCGAGCCCCACCAGCGCCTCCACGACCTCGGTCCGCGTCGCGGAGCCGGCGACCGCCGTGTCCTGGTCCGGCGCGGCGGACGGTTCCGCGGCGAGCACCTTGTCCCGCAGTTCGAGCGTGAGCCGCTCGGCGCCCTTCCGGCCGATGCCGGGCACCTGGGTGAGCACGGTGATGTTGCCCTCGGCCAGCGCCGTCCGCAGCTTGTCCGGGTCGAGCACGGCGAGCGCCGCGAGCGCGAGCCGGGGACCGATGCCGGACACGGTCTGCAGCAGTCCGAACAGCTCGCGCGACTCGATGTCGGCGAACCCGAACAGGGTCAGCGAGTCCTCCCGCACCACGAGGGCGGTGTGCAGCAACGCGTGCTCGCCACGGCGCAGGGTGGCGAGCGTCGCCGGCGTCGCCTGCACCGCGAGACCGACCCCGCCGACCTCGACGACCACGTGGTCGAGTCCGACGGAGAGCACCTCGCCCCGCACCGACGAGATCATCGCCGCACCCCTCTCGTCCCCGCCGTACCGCTGCCGCCCTTGCGCCGGGCCGCCTCGGCCAGCCGCTTGCGGTGCGTGCGCGCCAGTTCGGCCGCGCGCGCCTCCGCCTCGGCGAGCCGCGCCCGCATCGGCTCCCGCCACAGGTGGCAGATGGCGAGGGCGAGCGCGTCCGCGGCGTCCGCGGGGCTCGGCTTCTCCGCCAGGTTGAGCAGCCGGGTCACCATCCCGGTGACCTGGGCTTTGTCGGCGCGGCCGGATCCGGTGACGGAGGCCTTGACCTCGCTGGGCGTGTGGAAGACGACCGGCAGCCCGCGCCGGGCGGCGCCGAGCGCCACCACCCCGCCCGCCTGCGCGGTGCCCATCACCGTGCGGACATTGTGCTGGCTGAACACCCGCTCGACGGCGACCGCGTCGGGGCGGTAGGTGTCGAGCCACTCCTCGACCGCGCCGGAGATGCGCAGCAACCGTGCCGCGACATCGTCCTCGGCCGGGGTGCGCACCACGTCCACGGCGACGCAGGTGACCGTGCGGCCGAGGCCGCCGTCCACCACGCCGAGACCGCACCGGGTCAGCCCGGGGTCCACGCCGAGCACTCGCACGGGTCTCCTTCACGACGAACACCAGTTCGAGCACGAAGGCTACCCGGCGATCCCGGCCGCGCCCGCCGGGACTCGCCGGGACTCGCCGGAACACCGCCAGGCAGTAGACCGGCCGGAGCGGTCAGTGGAGGCGGACCAGAGCCTGCACGGGGAGGTGGTCGGACGGGTAGCGGCCGTCCACGCGGAACGGGTTGATGGCCGAGGCGAGCACGCTCACCCCCGGGTTCACCAGCACCCAGTCGATGCGGGTGCCGCCCTCGACCGGGTCCCGGTAGTTGGGGAACGTGCCCCACGCCGGGGTGAGCTGCCTGCCCTCGGTCCAGGTGTCCCGCAGCCCGCCCCCGGTGAGGACGCGGAACGACTCCGAGCCGGGAGCCGGGGTGTTGAAGTCGCCGGTGAGCACCACCGGCAGCGCCGGGTCGAACCCGGCGATCCGGTCGCGGACCAGCTCCGCGCTGCGCACCCGCGAGTTCTCCGACCGGTGGTCGAAGTGCGTGTTGACGTGCACGAACTCCTTGCCGGTGCGGCGGTCGCGGAACCGCACCCAGGTCACCATCCGCACGACCGTGTTGCCCCAGGACCTCGAGCCGATCACCGACGGCGTGTCCGAGAGCCAGAAGTGGTCGAAGTCCAGCGGCTCCACCCGGGTGATGTCGAAGTACACGGCCATGAACTCGCCGCGGCCGCCGCCCTCCCGGCCGAGGCCGATCCAGTCGGTGTACGGCGGCAGATCGGCGGCGACCTGCTTCACCTGGTGGTACAGCGCCTCCTGCACGCCGAGCACGGTCGGCCGCTCGGTCTCCAGGAACTCCGCGAGCACGGGCCTGCGGTCGGTCCACGAGTCGGCGCTGCCCGGCGCGGCGCCCGCGTCGTACCGGATGTTGAACGAGATCACGTGCAGCGTGTCACCAGGTGCCCTGCCGATCACCGCGCGGCCTTCGCGCTCCCGGGCACCGGCCGGGCTCGCACCCAGCAGCCCGGCGGCCCCCACAGCGCCCGCGATACCCAGTGCTCCTCGCCGAGAGATACCCACGTCAGCCTCCTCCGCTTCGTCCGGGCCCGCGACGCGGGCCGGGGAGGACTCTCTCCCGCGACCGTGTGCGGCAGGCCGCGCGCGGGAGACGGGGAGGGGAACGCCGCGCGAATTCCTGAGAAGTCCACTTCGGACGTTCAGGGCCCGTTGCCGCCCGGGGTCCAGCTCTCCGGGCGGCCGCTGACCGTCAGCACGGGCTGCCACTCCGCGAAGCCGGCGGGCGCGTCGGCATGCCAGGGCCAGCGGCCGTCCGGGGTCGGCACGATGATCTGCACGGCGGGGAAGTCGCCGTCGGGGTAGACGAGGAACGCGCTGCCGAAGAACTCCGCGTAGTGACCCTGCGCCACCTTCTCGAAGGTGATGGGCACGCCGTCGAAGAAGTCGTGGTACAGCCCGCCCAGCTCGAACCGCTCCCCCGCCGCGGCCCGGTCCACGTAGGCGTCGAGGAGCACGTGTGCCATCTGGTCGGGCAGGCCGATCACGACCGCCTCGGGCACGCCGTGCAGAGCCCACGCGCAGACGGTGAACGAGAACCCGGCTCCGTGCTCGTCGGGAGCCACGGTGATGATCGCGTTGCCGCGCTGCTCACCCTGGGAGACGATCCACTCGCGCAGTTCCTCGTCACGGTCGGCGGCGATCTCGCTCATGGCGGGCATTGTGCCGCATCGGCGGGCGCGGGTGCGCCCGCCCTGCCCGGCCCTCAGCCGACTTCCGCGAGCACCTCGTCGGAGACGTCGAAATTCGAGAACACGTTCTGCACGTCGTCGCAGTCCTCGAGCGCGTCGATCAGCCGGAACACCTTCTTGGCACCCTCGGCGTCGAGCGGGACGTTGACCGAAGGCAGGAAGTTCGCGTCCGCGGACTCGTAGTCGAACCCGGCCTCCTGCAGCGCGGTCCGCACCGCGACCAGGTCGCCGGCCTCGGAGATGATCTCGAAGCTCTCCCCCAGGTCGTTGACCTCCTCGGCACCCGCGTCGAGCACGGCCATGAGGACGTCGTCCTCGGTGAGACCGTTCTTGGGCATGATCACCACGCCCTTGCGGTTGAACAGGTAGGCCACGGAGCCGGGGTCGGCGAGCGAGCCGCCGTGCCGGGTCAGCGCCGTGCGCACCTCGGACGCGGCCCGGTTCTTGTTGTCGGTCAGGCACTCGATCAGCACGGCGACGCCGTTCGGCGCGTAGCCCTCGTACATGATCGTCTGCCAGTCCGCGCCGCCCGCCTCCTCGCCGGCGCCCCGCTTGCGCGCCCGCTCGATGTTGTCCTGCGGGACCGAGTTCTTCTTCGCCTTCTGGATGGCGTCGAACAGCGTGGGGTTGCCCTCCGGGTCGCCCCCGCCGGTGCGCGCGGCGACCTCGATGTTCTTGATCAACCTCGCGAACAGCTTGCCACGCTTGGCGTCGAGGGCGGCCTTCTTGTGCTTGGTGGTGGCCCACTTGGAGTGGCCGCTCATCTCTCCTCCATCTCGATCGGTGCCTGCACGGTTCCGCGCCGCACCCTAGGGGGCGTCCTCGACCAGGCGCACGAACATCCGGTGCACCCGTTCGTCGCCCGTCAGCTCGGGGTGGAACGCGGTGGCGAGCACCGCTGCCTGCCTGACCGCGACGATCCTATCCGCAGCGGCACCCGCCTCCCCCGAGTCGGGGATCCTGGCGAGCACCTCCACGCCGTCGCCCGTCTTCTCCACCCACGGTGCGCGGATGAAGACGGCGTGCACCGGCCCGCCGTCGACCCCGGTGAACTCGAGGTCACCCTCGAAGGAGTCGACCTGGCGGCCGAAGGCGTTCCGGCGGACGACGATGTCCAGCGCGTCGAGCTGGTGCTGGTCGGGCCTGCCGTCCAGCGCCTGCTTCGCCAGCAGGATCATGCCCGCGCAGGAGCCGAAGGCGGGCAGACCGTCCGCGATCCGCTCCCGCAGGGGCTCGAGCAGCTCGAACGAGTCCAGCAGGCGCGACATCGTGGTCGACTCGCCGCCCGGCAGCACGATGCCGTCCACTTCGGACAGCTCGCGCGGCCTGCGCACCGGCAGCGCCCGCGCTCCGGCGCGCTCCAGCATCGCGGCGTGCTCGCGCACGTCGCCCTGGAGGGCGAGCACGCCGACGACCGGTCGCGTTCTCGACACCCGGCATCCACCCTTTCCCGGTGATTTCCCTGGTCAAGCCTACTGGCGAGGGGACGGCACCGGCGCGGGGACCCGCCGTTCGCGGTTCGTCCGGGTCAGGGCACGCCGAGCAGCCTCAGCCCGGCCGCGGTCGCCGCCGCCATGAGTACAACGACCACGAACGGCGCTTTCTTCCAGGCGAGCACGCCGCCGACGGCGACCCCGGCCGGCCGCGCGAAGCCCGCGAACTCGTGGCCCTCCACCAGCGCGGCGGTGGCGACGAGCGCGGCGAGCAGCACCACGGCGGAGACGGCCATCAGGCGCTCGACGCGGGGCGAGAGCTCCACCCGCGCGCGCAGCAGGGGCCCCGCGAGGCGGAACGCGTAGGTGCCCGCGCCGAGCACCACGGTGGCCAGGACGAGGACCAGCGGGGTGGTCACGACGGCACCTCCTCGGGTTCCGGCTCGCGGTCCGTGCCGAGCCCGGCGAGCACGCCGCCGAGCGCGAGCAGGACGGGCAGTCCCGCGGGCAGGAAGGGTGCGGTGGCCAGCGCGATCGCGACCCCGGCCAGCGCCGCGCGCCGCGCCCGCCGGTCGCGCAGCGACGGCAGCAGCAACGCCAGCAGCACCGCGGGGAAGGCGGCGTCGAGACCGAGCACGGCGGTGTCGCTGACGGCCCGCCCGCCGAAGGCGCCGAGCACGACGCCGGCGTTCCAGCACACGAACAGACCGGTCCCGCACGCCCAGTACGCCGCGCGGCGGCGCTGGAGGTCCCGCTGGGCCAGGGCGAACGCCACCGTCTCGTCGATCATCAGGTGGCTGCCGGCCAGCCGCCGGGCCCACCCGCCGCCGAGCGCGTCGCCCACCGCGAAGCCGAACGGCACGTGCCGCGCGTTCACCAGCAGCCCGGCGAGCACGGCGGCCAGCGGGTTGCCGCCGGAGGCGACGATGCCGACGAACATGAACTGGGCCGCGCCCGCGAACACGACGACGGAGAGGAGCATGGGCAGCCACAACGGCAGCCCGGAACTCACCGTGATGGCACCGAAGGACACCCCGACGATGCCGTCGGCGAGGCACACCAGACCGATGTCGCGGAGCAGGTCACGGTCCAGGGTTCGCCATATCGAACGCATGATTTCTATACTGAACACAGGTGAGCATGTTCGTCAAGGCGAACAAGAGGACTTCTGGAGCGAACGCATGACCGGAGACGGGCAGGAGGCAGGCCGGGCCGCGGGTGGGGCGCCGCTCGAGGTGATCGCCGCGTCCCTGCGGCGCGAGCGCCGCCGGGCGGGGCTGTCCCTCACCGAGGTCGCCCGGCGGGCGGGCATCGCGAAGTCCACCCTGTCGCAGCTCGAGTCGGGCACCGGCAACCCGAGCGTCGAGACGCTGTGGGCGCTCGGCGTCGCGCTGGACGTGCCGTTCGCGCGGCTGGTGGACCCGCCCCGCCCGCGGGTACAGGTGATCCGCGCGGGCGAGGGCCCCGCGGTGGCCTCCGAGCGGGCGGACTACGTGGCGACGCTGCTGGCGTCCTGCCCGCCGAACGCGCGCCGGGACATCTATCTGATCACCGTGCAACCGGGCCCGCCACGCGAGTCCGATCCGCACATGCCGGGCGTGGTCGAGCACGTCGTGCTGGCCTCGGGCCGGGCGCGGATCGGGGTGGCCGAGGACCCGGTGGAACTGTCGCCCGGCGACTACATCGCCTACCCCGGCGACGAGCCGCACGTGTTCGAGGCGCTGGAACCTGGCACGGTCGCGGTGATGGTCTCCGAACACGTGTGACGACGAGCGCCGGAACCGTCGGTGTAGCGTGCTAACGTGACGGCATGACCGAACATCCGCACGGTGGCTTCGCGGACGCTCGTGGCCCCGACCGCAGGGGTCCCTGACCCTGGAGTCGTACGTGGCACGCGAGGAAGCCAGGCTCACGACCGAGGGACCCAGCCTCGACTCCTGGCTCACCGCCGTCGAGGAGTTCCGGATCCCCGACCTGAGCCGCGAGTGGATCGTCACCACGATGCGAGAGCTGCGCGAGGGTGATCGCCCCGGCCGGAGCGAGGAGTGAACGCCCGTCGCGTCGTGGTCGACGCCTCGGCGTTCCTCGAACTGCTGGGCTCTCCGGCACCGGACCTGAAGCGGACCTCGGACTGGTGGAGTTCCTGCCGCAAGCCCCGGTCACTCGCGTACCTCATCGCGAGCTCCTGCCGCGCATCTGGGAGCTCCGGCACTCGGTGACCGCCTACGACGCCGCGTACGTCGCTCTCGCCGAACGGCTCGGTGTCCCGCTGGTCACCTGCGACGCCAAGCTCGCGGGCGCCAACGGGCACCGGGCCTCGGTCGATCTCTGTCCGGTGGCCTGACGCGCGGCCCGGTCACGACTCCGGCTGGGTCCTCGCCCGCCGCAGCGCGACCACGGCGAGCACCCCGAGACCGGCGGACACGGCGGCCGCCACACCCGCCACGACATGCAGTCCGGACGTGAAGGCTCCCGCGGCCGCCGCGAGCAGGTCCAGCGCGGCGCCGGGCGGGAGGTCGGCGGCCGCGGCGGCCGCCCCGGGCAGGGACTCCCTCGCCGCGTCCGGCGCCGCACCGGGCAGTCCGGTCGCGGCGCTCGCCCGGTAGACCACCGCCGCGACGCTGCCGAGCAGCGCCACGCCCAGCGCGATGCCGAGCTCACCGCTGGTCTCACTCACCGACGACGCCGATCCGGCCTTGTCCGGCGGCGCCGAGCCGACGATCAGGTCGATACCCAGCGCGCCGACGGGTGCGGCCCCGAGGAAAGCGATCACCAGTCCCGCCGTCAGCAGCCCCGGGCCCCCGGCCGGCTCCACCTGGGTGAGCAGCGCGAACCCGCCCGCCGAGACCGCCATCCCGGCGGCGATCACCACCGCGGGCCCGAACCGGCGGGCCAGCAGCGGCGCGGCCAGCGAACCGGCCGCGAGCGCGAGCGCGGGTGGCACCAGCCACAACCCCGCGCGGAGCGGGGAAAGGCCCTCCACCAGTTGCAGGTACTGACCGGCGAGCAGGTAGCTCCCGCCCTGCAGGGCCATGGCCAGCAGCAGGATCACCAGCGCGGCGCCGAACAGCCGGTCGCCGAACAGCCGCAGGTCGAGCAGCGGGTCCGCGAGGCGCCGCTGCCTGCGGACGAAGGTGTACCCGAGCGCCACGCCGGCCGGCACGGCGAGCAGCGCGGGCCAGTGCCCTTCACCGCCGGCCAGTTCCTTCAGCCCGTAGACGGTGAGCAGCACCGCGCCCAGCGAGAGCGCCACGCTGCCGAGATCCGGCCTGCCCGCACCGCTACCCCGGTCGGCGGGCAGCACGAACGGGGCGGCGCCCAGCAGCAGCACCATCACCGGCACCCCGGCGAGGAAGACCGAGCCCCACCAGAAGTGCTCCAGCAACACGCCGCCGACGAGCGGGCCGATCGCCCCGCCACCCATGAAACAGCTGACGAAGACGCCGACGGCGAGACCTCGCTGGCGCGCGTCCCGGAACATCAGCCTGATCAGCGCCAGCGCGGACGGCATCAGCGTGGCCCCGGCGACACCGAGCAGCATGCGTGCCGCGACCAGCAGTTCCGCGCTGGGCGCGTACGCGGCCACGACCGAGACGGCGCCGAAGGCCGCGGCGCCGATGAGCAGCAGCCTGCGCCTGCCGATCCGGTCCCCGAGGCTCCCCATCGTCACGAGGAACCCCGCGATGAGGAACCCGTAGCCGTCCATGATCCAGAGCTGCTGGACGGGTGTCGCCGCGAGGTCGGCGCTCAGGTGCGGCAGGGCGAGGAAGAGCACCGTGTTGTCCAGCGCCAGCAGCACCGTGGGCAGCGCGAGCACGGCGAGCCCGGCCCACTCCCTGCCACCGGCGCGCAAGCCGGCCTCGCCGGTCACTTCCGAGGTCATCGATCCCCCACGAGTCCATTTCATTACGTTACGAAACGTAATATATCCGGTAGAATGCGCTCATGCAACCTCGCCGGGAACCGTCGCGGGCGGGACGCCCCCGCGACACCCAGATCGACGCCGCCGTGCTCGACGCGACGCTCGCCGTCCTCGACGAGTCGGGCTACGCCGGCCTCCGGATGGAGGAGGTCGCCCGGCGAGCCGGCACGACGAAACCGGCCGTCTACCGGCGCTGGCCCACCCGCCAGCACCTGGCACTCGACGCTCTCGCCCGCAGGCTGGGCGAGGTCGTCGTTCCGGACACCGGCTGCACGATGTGCGACCTCGGGGAAAGCCTGAGCCTGTTCCTCGCCGCGTTCCGGTGCCTGCCGCCCGACGTGCTCGGGCCGCTGCTGGCGGACTGCGCGGCCCGGGACGAGCTGCGCGAGAGGTTCATGGCGACGTTGTTCGACCCGCCCCGCGCGGCGGTCGGGCGGACGCTGGCGACCGCGCGCGACCGCGGCGATCTGCGCGACGACGCCGATCTGGAGCTCACGCTCGACCTGCTCGGCTCACTCGTGCACTACCGCGTCCTGTTCGGGCACGCGCCGGTCAGCGACGGCGAGATCGAACGAGCCGTGGAGACCCTGCTCCAGGGAGTCGCCGCCGACTACCCGCGCCTGCTCGCGCACGCTCGCGGCGAGACGGGCACGGTCCCCCACCACCAGCGACACGGCTGACACAGCGCAGGGCCCGGCCTCCCCTCGGGAAGCCGGGCCCTGCGGATCAGCCGGGCATCACCAGCCGCGCTCGGCCAGCCGGTGCGGTTCCGGGACGTCGTCCACGTTGATGCCCACCATCGCCTCGCCGAGCCCCCGGGAGACCTTGGCGAGCACGTCCGGGTCGTCGTGGAAGGTGGTGGCCTTCACGATCGCCTCCGCGCGCTGGGCCGGGTTGCCGGACTTGAAGATGCCGGAGCCGACGAAGACCCCCTCCGCGCCGAGCTGCATCATCATCGCCGCGTCCGCGGGCGTGGCGATGCCACCCGCCGTGAACAGCACCACCGGCAGCTTGCCGGTCGCGGCGACCTCCTTCACCAGCTCGTACGGCGCCTGGAGCTCCTTGGCGGCCACGTACAGCTCGTCCTCGGGCAGGGCCGTCAGCCTGCGCAGCTCCGTGCGGATCCGCCGCATGTGCGTGGTGGCGTTGGAGACGTCTCCGGTGCCCGCCTCGCCTTTCGAGCGGATCATCGCCGCGCCCTCGTTGATGCGGCGCAGCGCCTCGCCGAGGTTGGTGGCACCGCACACGAACGGCACCGTGAACGCCCACTTGTCGATGTGGTTCTCGTAGTCGGCGGGGGTCAGCACCTCGGACTCGTCGATGTAGTCCACGCCGAGCGACTGCAGCACCTGCGCCTCGACGAAGTGACCGATCCGGGCCTTCGCCATGACCGGGATCGACACCGCGGAGATGATGCCGTCGATCAGGTCGGGGTCGCTCATCCGCGCGACGCCGCCCTGGGCGCGGATGTCCGCGGGCACGCGCTCCAGCGCCATCACCGCGACGGCGCCCGCGTCCTCGGCGATCTTGGCCTGCTCGGCCGTGACGACGTCCATGATCACGCCGCCCTTGAGCATCTCAGCCATCCCCCGCTTCACGCGGGCGGTGCCGGTCTCGGGCAGGGAGGTGTGCTGGGACTGGGCGTCTGACACTGCGGGAGCCTTTCACGAAATCGGGGTTTCTCCCTTCCACTGTACGTCGCACGTGGACCGCCGATACAGGCCAGTACGCGGCGATCTCAGCAGTCCACTTCCGGTGGCACCGGACGGACCCTTGCCGGTGACCCGCAACGGGTGTGTGATCGAGGACACAGACCACTCGACAACGTCGTCGGCGCAAGGAGGCCCGCCATGGCCGAGAAGCAAGCGAAGACCATCGACGCCGGGGCCGCGGTCGCTGTATCCGACCCCGGCAAGGTCCGCAACGTCGTGCTGGTGGGGCCGTCCGGGGCGGGGAAGACGACCCTCGCCGAGGCGCTGCTCGTGGCCTCCGGCACGCTCACCCGCGCGGGGTCGGTGGTCGACGGCACGACGGTGTGCGATCACGACCCGGCCGCGGTGCGCCAGCAGCGGTCGGTCGGCCTTGCCGTGGCCCCCGTCAAGCACGGGGACGTCAAGATCAACCTCATCGACACCCCCGGGTACGCGGACTTCGTCGGCGAGCTGCGCGCCGGGCTGCGCGCGGCGGACGCCGCGCTGTTCGTCGTGTGCGCGGGCGAAGGCGTCGACCCGGCGACGGTCGCGCTGTGGGAGGAGTGCGCCGCCGTGGGCATGCCGAGGGCGGTCGTCATCGCGCGGCTGGACCATCCGCGCGCCGACGTGGAGGGCGAGATCGCCGCGTGCCAGGAGGCGTTCGGCGCGGGCGTGCTTCCGCTGTACCTGCCCGCGGGCGGCGGGCGGCAGGGCCTCATCGGCCTGATCACGCAGCGGTTCTTCGACTACTCGGCGGGTCACCCGCCCGTGCTCGGGGAGCCGGACCCGGCCGACCTGGAACGGCTCACCGGCGCGCGCAACGAGCTGATCGAGGGCATCATCGCCGAGAGCGAGGACGAGACGCTGATGGACCGCTACCTCGCGGGTGAGGACATCCCGGAGGACACGCTCATCACCGACCTCGAGACCGCCGTCGCGCGGGGCTCGTTCCACCCGGTGATCCCCGTGTGCGCCGCCACGGGGGTGGGCCTTGCCGAGGTGCTCGACGGCATCGCCCGCGCGTTTCCCTCCCCGCTCGAGCACGCCGTGCCCGAGGTCACCTCCCCCGACGGCGTGCCGAGGCCGCGGCTGGCGGCCGACCCAGCGGGGCCGCTCGCCGCGGAGGTCGTGCGCACCGCGGCGGACTCGTACGTCGGCCGGGTGTCGCTGGTCCGGGTCTTCTCCGGGACGCTGCGCCCGGAGCGGCCCGTGCACGTCTCCGGCCACGGGCTCGCCGAGCGCGGCCATGCCGACCACGACACGGACGAGCGCGTCGCGCACGTGTACTCGCCGCTCGGGCAGACCCTGCGCGAGGTGCCGTTCTGCGTGGCGGGCGACCTGTGCGCGCTCACCAAGATCGGGTCGGCGGAGACGGGCGACACGGTCTCCTACCCGGACGACCCGCTGCTGATGCGGCCGTGGCGGATGCCGGAACCGCTGCTCCCGGTCGCCGTGGTGGCGAAGACACGCAGCGACGAGGACGCGCTGGCGCGCAACCTCTCCCGGCTGGTGGCGGGCGATCCGACCCTGCGGCTGGAGCGCAACGCGGAGACCGGCCAGCTCGTGCTGTGGTGCATGGGCGAGGCACACGCCGACGTGGTGCTGTCGCGGCTGCGGGCGGGTGGCGCGGACGTCGAGACGCAGGAGGTGCGGATCCCGCTGCGCTCGACGTTCGGGGGCAAGGCCTCCGGGCACGGCAGGCACGTCAAGCAGTCCGGCGGGCACGGCCAGTACGCCGTGTGCGACATCGAGGTGGAACCGCTGGAGCGGGGCGCGGGCTTCGAGTTCGTCGACCGGGTGGTGGGCGGCGCCGTGCCGCACCAGTTCATCCCGAGCGTCGAGAAAGGCGTGCGAGCCCAGCTGGAGAAGGGACTCGTCGACGGCCATCCGGTCGTGGACGTACGGGTCACGCTGTTCGACGGCAAGGCGCACAGCGTGGACTCGTCCGACGCGGCCTTCCAGACCGCGGGGGCCCTCGCGCTCAAGGACGCGGCCACGAAGACGAGGATGGTGCTGCTGGAACCGCTCGACGAGGTCACGATCACGCTGCCGGACGAGCACCTCGGCACGGTGCTGGGCGACCTGTCGTCCCGCCGGGGCCGCGTGCTCGGCACCGAGTCGGCGGAGGGCGGGCAGACGGTGGTCCGAGCGGAGGTGCCCGCGACCGGACTGCTGCGGTACGCGATCGACCTGCGCTCCCTGACCTCGGGCAGTGCCACGTTCACCCGCAGGCACGTCCGCTACGACCCCATGCCGGAGAACGTCGCCGCGGCGGCCCACTGAGCCGGTGGCGGGCCGCCTCCACCGGGTGTCGCGGCGCAGGCGGCCCGCGGGCTCACCGGCGGCGGGTCCGGGCTGGTGGATGCCGCAGACGTAGTCGGCGGTGGACGACGGACGGGGCTGGCCCTTGACCCGCAGGCACTCGATCGGGTGCTGGATGTCGATGCCGCCCACTCCGGGCCCGAACTCGTGCCGTGCGTACGAACGTCCCTCGTTGGCGACCACCCCGGCGTCGGTGGCCGTCACCCCCTCGTAGCGCCAACCGGGCGTGGAGGTGACGGTGCTGCCGGAGTAGCACCAGCCGCCGACCGTGTCGAAGGTGTAGAGGGTGTTCCCGGCCGCGGCCTCCGCGCTGCCGGTCCACCGCTGGGTCCAGCAACTCGCCGCGGACACCCCTGCGGGAGCCGCGGAGCGGTCCTCCTCGCCGGTACACCCTGACTCCGGCCGGGAACGCGGCACTGACGACCTTCAAGGCGACGTGGCCACTGTTCTGGCGGGCCGTCGACGCCACGCTGGAAGGAGCGTGAACGATGAGCGGATCGCAGCCGTCGCGAGCGGGTTCCGAGCTCGTCGACGCCTACCTGGCCGATCTCGATCGTGCGCTGCGGCACGCTGACCCCGCATCCCGGGACGAGGTCGTCAGCACCGTGGCCGAGCACATCGATCACGCGCTCGCCGAGCGACCCCAGCCGGTCGGCACCCGCGACGTGGAGGAGGTGCTGACCGCGCTGGGCCCGGTGGAACGCGTCGCCGCCGGAACCGACCGGGACCCCGGCGCCCCGGACCCGGCCCTGCGGTCGGCGCCGTGGCCGCGGTGGACCGCACCCCTGGTCCTCGTGCTGGGCGCGGTGTCGATTCCGTTGGTCCCGCTCAACGCGTGGCTCGCGCTGCCGACGGCCGTCGTCGCCATCGTGCTCGGTGTGCTCGGCGCCCGGGCACACCAGGGGCGGTCGAAGCGCCCGTACCAGGCCGGGGCGGCGCTGGGCGGGCTGGCGCTCGTTCTCCTCGCGGCGGCGGCGCTGGCGTCGCTCCGCGCGGGATCCGACGCGCCGCAGCCATCGCCGCCGGTGCCCGTCACCTCGGCGCCGTGACCCGGCCGCCATCCTGGGGCGCCCAGCGGCATCCGTCAGAACTCGAAGCCGCCCGGGCGGCCGTTGCGATCCGCGATCAGCCCCGCCAGCGTGGCGACGGCGATCTCCGGCGGGGTGCGCGAGCCGATGTTGAGGCCGACCGGCCGGTGCACCCTCGCGATGTCGTCCGGGCCGACACCGAGCGCGGTCAACGCGCCGACGTGCGGACCGGGGTGGCGGGGGTTGCCCAGCACGCCGATCCACCGTGCCTTCGGCCACGCCAGCGCCTCGCGCAGCAGCTCCCCCAGCTCGTCCCGGTGGTGGTCGGTCACGACGAGATCGGTGTCCTCATCCAGCTCGGGCACCCTTGAGACGACCTCCGCGCCGGAGTCCACGGCCGCGGCGCGCGCGGAGTCCGGCTCCACCAGCACGGGCCGGAAGCCGAGCTCGTGCCCGAAGGTCAGCAGGGAGCGCGCCACCGGCGACGCGAACACGGCCACCAGCGTGCGGTCGCCGCCGGCGGCCTCCGCCCGGCCGTGCGCGACGTCGCACGCCGCGTCGTCTGCCTCGTCCACCATGGTGGCCAGTGTGCCACGCGCCACCCTCAGCGGACGGAGCGCAGGCGCCCGTCCCAGCCGGCGGCCAGCAGTCCGGGCAGCAGCTCCCCGAGTTGCAGGGGGTACACCGGCTCCGCACAGTCCCGCAGCTCGGCGGCGGACCACCAGCGGTGGTCACCGACCGAGGACACGCCGGGTTCGGCGAAGGCCGCGGGGTCGATCCGGGGCCGCGCCCCGTCGAGCTCGGTGAGGAAGTACCACTCGTCTCCCTCGTACGGGCGGCCCTCGGAGCTGTACCGCACGCGGCGCCGCCACACCGGGCCGACGAGCTCGCCGGGGTCCGGCTCGACGGCCGTCTCCGCGCGCAACGCGCGGACCGCGGCCGTCCGCAGGTCCTCCCCCTCGGCGGCGACGCCGCCCACGGGCAGCCAGAACGACTCGACGGTGCCGACATCCCGCGCCTGGAACAGCAGCACCCGCCCGGCCTCGTCGACCAGCAGCACCCGCGCGGTCGTCACCGGGGTGGGCCTGCTCGCGGCGGTGGTGAGATCCGGCTCGGCGATCTCGAAGTACTCGGGCTGCCGTGCCCGGCCCGCGAGCCGGAAGTACCGCACCCGCCGCCTGCGCCGCAGCGCCAGCGCGTCGCGTACCGCGTCGTTGTACACCCGCCGCGCGATGACCACGCGCTCCTCGGCGTCGGTCAGCTCGTCGGCGAGCGGGCCGGGCAGGCCACCGCGGTCCAGTTCGGCCAGCAGACGGGTGAGCTCGTTCTCCGCCAGTTCCCGCTCCGGCCGGGGCGCGGACTCGGCTCCCGCGGCCGCGGCGCGCAGGGCCTCGCCCTCCTCCCCCGGCAGCACGCTCGCCGCCACCGTGCGGGCGACCACCGCCCGCCGGGCCAGCGCGGAGTCGAGGGCGGCCCAGCCCGCGTCCATCCGCACGTGCAACCGGTCGAGCCGGTTGGCGGTGGCCACGAGCCACAACCCGCCGAGCACGACGACGGCGGCCACCACCCCCAGCACCACGAGCAACGCGGTCACCGCACGGTCTCCTGGTCGGGCGAGACGGTGCGCGGATCGGCGGCGACCGCCGTCTCGTAGACCCGCAGCACCTGCGTCACCACCGTCGCCCAGTCGTACCGGGCGACCCGCTCCGTGCCCACGGCGGACAGCCGCGCCAGCCGGTCCGGATCGGCGAGCAGCCCACGCAGGGCGGCCGCGAGCGCACGGGCGTCACCGGTGGGGGTGAGCACCCCGGCGCGGCCGTCGTCGAGCACGCGGCGGAACGAGTCGAGGTCGCTCGCGACCACGGGTGTGCCCGCGGCGAGCGCCTCCGTGAGGATCATGCCGAAGCTCTCGCCGCCGACGTTCGGCGCGCAGTAGACGTCGACGCTGCGCAGCGCCCTCGCCTTCGTCTCGTCGTCGACCTGCCCGAGCAGGTCGATCCGGTCCGCCAGCGCGGGGCCGGCCTGGCGGCGCAGGGTCTCCTCCTCCCCCCTGCCGACGACGAGCAGGCGCAGTCCTGGCAGTTCCGGGGCCAGGATCCGCAGGGCCTCCAGCAGCACGCCCATGCCCTTGCGGGGTTCGGTGTAGCGGCCGACGAAACCGACCGTGCCACCGGTGCGCGGGTAGCCGTCGAGCGGGCGGGCGTCCGCGAAGAAGCCCACGTCGACCCCGTTGGGGATCTCCACGGCGTCCCCGCCGAGATGCTCCACCTGCACGCGCCTGGCCAGCGCGGACACCGCGATCCGGGCCGTGATCTTCTCCAGCAGCGGCCGCAGCACCGGCTGGAACGCCGACAGTGTGCGGGAGCGGGGCGTCGAGGTGTGGAACGTGGCGACGATGGGCCCGTCGGCGACCTTCAGGGCCAGCAGCGAGAGGCTGGGCGCGGCGGGTTCGTGCAGGTGCAGCACGTCGAACTCGTTGTCCCGCAGCCAGCGGCGGACCCGGGCGTAGGACACGGGCCCGAACTGCAGGCGCGCCACCGAGCCGTTGTACGGGATGCCGAGCGCGCGGCCCGCCGGATGCACGAAGCCCGGCAGCTCGGCGTCCTCATCGGCGGGCGCCAGCACCGACACCCGGTGCCCGCGCGCGAGCAGCGCCTTGGCGAGGTCGACGACGTGTCCCTGCACCCCGCCCGGCACATCGAACGAGTAGGGGCAGACGATGCCGATCTTCATGGCGCACCGGCTCCCCGCGCCAGCGCCGGGTGGCCCTCGGGCAGGTCGTCGAGCCAGAACCGCTGCAGCATGTGCCAGTCGGCCGGGTGGGCGGCGATGTCGCCCGCGAACACGTCGGCGAGCGCCTGGGTGGCGGCGGGCACCTCGGCCCTCGCGTTGACCCTGATCCTCGGGTGCACCCGCAGCCCCCAGCCGCCGTCGGTGAACCAGCATCCGACCGGCAGCAGCGCGGCACCGGTGCTGGCGGCCAGCCGGGCGGCCCCGCCCGGCATCCTGGCCTCCGCGCCGAAGAACGTGACGGGAATGCCCGAGGCCGTGAGATCGCGGTCGGCGACCAGGCACACCACGCGGTTCTCCCGCAGCCGCCGCAGGAGGGTCCGGAACGCCCCGCCGCCGTCGGCGGGCACCACCTCGAAGCCGAGCGACTCGCGGTACGCGACGAACCGGCGGTACAGGGACGCGGGTTCCACCCGCTCCGCGACGGTCGTGAACGATCCCGAATGGCCCACCAGCCAGACCCCGGCCACGTCCCAGTTGCCGCTGTGCGGCAGCGCGACCACCGCGCCGTTGCCCTCGGCGAGGGCGGCGTCGAGGTTCTCCACGCCGGTGATCGACCGGTCGGCTTCGCGCCGCACCGCGCCGAGGTCCATGGCGGGCAGCCGGAACGCCTCCTGCCAGTACCGGGCGTACGAGCGCAGCGCGCGCCGGGTGAGGTCGTCGAGCTCCTCGGTCCCCGCCTGCGGCACGACGCGAGCCAGGTTGCGGCGCAGCTGGCGCACCTTGGCCCCGCCCCGCCGGGCCGCCAGGTCGGCGCCCAGCGCGAACGCGGACGTGGTCAGCGGCTCCGGCAGCGAGCGCACGAGGCGCCACCCCGCGGCGTAGCCGAGGGCGCCGAGCCGCTGGCCCAGTCCGCTCACGGGTGCGCCTCCCGCGCGGAGCGGGCCACCGCGGCCATCCGCTGGAGCAGGGTCACCACGGAGAGCACGGCGAGCAGCCACAGGGAACCCTCGACCGCGTAGGGCACGCCGAACCCTTCCAGCCCGGTGCCGACGAGGGCGAGGATCAGCCGCTCGGCCCGCTCGACCAGGCCGCCGTCGCCGTGCAGCCCGGAGGCCTCCGCCCTGGCCTTGACGTAGGAGATGACGAGCCCGAGCACCAGGCACAGCAGCGCGGCCGCCGCCGCGCGGTGGTTGCCCGCGACGGCGAACGCCCACCACGCGATGGCGGCGAACAGCGCCCCGTCGGCGAGCCGGTCGCAGGTGGAGTCGAGCACGGCGCCGAACGGCGTGCCCGCGCCCCTGGCCCTGGCCATGGCGCCGTCGAGCAGGTCGAGCATGGTGAACCCCCACACGGTGAACGTGCCGGCGAGCAGCATGCCGTTGGGGAAGAGGGCCAGCGCGCAGGCGACCGCGCCCGCGGTGCCCAGCAGGGTCATGCCGTTGGGGGTGAGGCCAGCCCGGACCAGCGCGGCACCGATCGGATCGGTGACACGGGAGACGGAGGCGCGCGCGAAGATGTTGAGCATCGGTCCTACGGTGCCGCGTGGTCGGGTTGCCGAACGAACCCTATCGAGCCACACCGACGCAACCTGCACGGATGCCCTCGGACACGCGGGAGGCCGCGCGGATCACACACCGTGAGCCGGCCGTGCCGGACCTCGCCGGCCTCAGTCGCCGTGCTCCAGCCGCTCCAGTTCGGCGGCCTCGGCCTCGGCGCACCGGGGCGCCAGCTTGCCCCTGATCGCGGCGCTGATCTCGCCCAGCTGCCGCACCTGGTCGGGGGTGAGCACGTCGAACAGGCTCTCCCGGACGGCCTCCACGTGCCCGGGGGCCGCTTCCGCCAGCGCGGCCAGCCCGGCGGCGGTGAGCTGCGCGAACGACCCGCGCTTGTCGGTGTCGCACGACTCGCGGCGCACCCAGCCGTTGGCCTCCATCCTGGCGACCGCGTGCGAGAGCCTGCTGCGCGAGGAGCGGGTGGCGAGCGCGAGCTCGCTCATGCGCAGCACCCGGCCCGGCGCCTCGGACAGCACGACGAGGATCTCGTAGTACGCGTGCGGCATGCCCGCGTCCCGCTGGAGCTGCGACTCCAGGTGCGCGCGCAGCATGTTGACGGCCACCGAGAAGTCGCGCCACACGCGCTGCTCCGCATCGGTCAGCCAACGAGTTCCGGACATGTGTTCCATGATACCTATGGTTGAGCCCTCAACTATTTCTGCTACGCTCTTGGTTGAGCGCTCAACCATCGAGCGCGACCCCCGGATCTTGCAGGAGGAACGACCATGACGAGCGCAACCACCGAGATTCCCGGCTACGTCGCGGGTGCCTGGGCCATCGACCCCGTCCACTCCGACGTGACCTTCACCGTCCGGCACCTCGGGGTGTCCAAGGTGCGCGGGCGCTTCCGCGACGTCGAGGGCGAGATCGTGACCGGCGAGGACATCACCGGCTCCTCGGCGACCGCGACCATCCGCGCCGCGAGCTTCGACACCAACAACGAGCAGCGCGACGCCCACGTGAAGGGTTCCGACTTCCTCGACGTCGAGCGGTTCGAGACGCTCGGCTTCCGCTCCACCGGCATCCGCACCGACGGCGAGGACTACCTCATCGACGGCGAGCTGACCATTCACGGTGTCACCAGGCCCGTCACGCTCACCGCGGAGCTCGGTGGCTTCGGCCCCGGCCTGACCGAGGGCAGCAAGGTCATCGGTGTCTCGGCCACCACCGAGATCAGCCGGGGCGACTTCGAGGTCGGCGCCACCATCCCGACCGCCGTGGTCAGCGACAAGGTGAAGATCGACCTCAACATCGAGGCCGTCCTGCAGGCCTGAGCGCCGCGCGGAGGGTTCCTGAGTGGCTCGTTACTGGCGGGATTCGTCAGTAACGAGCCACTCAGGGCACGTGGTGCTCCCAGGCGTCGGCGAGCAGCGCGCGGGTGTCCCCCAGCAACTGCGGGAGCACCTTCGTGTGGCCGACCACCGGCATGAAGTTGGCATCGCCGCCCCACCGCGGCACCACGTGCTGGTGCAGGTGGGCCGCGATGCCGGCGCCGGCGATCACACCCTGGTTCATGCCGATGTTGAAGCCGTGCGCGCCCGACACCGACCGGATCACCCGCATCGCCCGCTGGGTGAACTCGGCCAGCTCCAGCGTCTCGGCCCGGTCCAGGTCCGGGTAGTCCGCGACGTGCCGGTACGGCACCACCATCAGGTGCCCCGGGTTGTACGGGTACAGGTTCAGCACCGCGTACACGGTCTCGCCGCGGGCGAGGATCAGCGCCTCGTCGTCCGCCATGCCGACGAGGCGGCAGAACGGGCAGCCCTTCGGCTCGTCGTCCTCCGGCTTGTTCTCACCCTGGACGTACGCCAGGCGGTGCGGGGTCCACAGGCGCTGCAGCGCGTCCGGGATACCCACCCCGTCCTGGCCCACGAGATCCGGGCCACCGTCCCCGCGATCATCCGCCAACGACGGCCCCCAGCGCCTCCGCGTCCGGCGAGGCGTTCTCCCTGCGCCCGATCCAGCCCGCGATGGCCTCCACCGCCTCTGCCACGGGCACCGAGTTCAGCTGGCTGCCGTCGCGGAACCGGAAGGAGACCGCGCCCGCCTCGACGTCCTTGCCGCCGGCCAGCAGCAGGAACGGCACCTTCTGCGTGGTGTGCGTGCGGATCTTCTTCTGCATCCGGTCGTCGCCGGTGTCCACCTCGACGCGGACCCCACGCCCTCGCAGCGCCTTCTCGACGCCGCGCAGGTGCTCGACGTGCTCGTCGGCGATCGGGATGCCCACCACCTGCACCGGCGAGAGCCACGCCGGGAACGCGCCCGCGTAGTGCTCGGTGAGCACGCCGAAGAACCGCTCGATGGAGCCGAACAGCGCCCGGTGGATGACCACCGGGGTCTGCCGCGAGCCGTCCGGCGCGGTGTACTCCAGCTCGAACCGCTTGGGGTGGTTGAAGTCCAGCTGGATGGTCGACATCTGCCAGGTACGGCCGATGGCGTCCCGCGCCTGCACCGAGATCTTCGGGCCGTAGTACGCGGCGCCGCCGGGGTCGGGAACCAGCTCGAGCCCGGACTCCCTGGCCGCCGCACGCAGGATCTCGGTCGCCTCTTCCCACTCCTGGTCCTCGCCGATGAACTTGCCGGACTCGCCGCGGGTGGACAGCTCCAGGTAGAAGTCGGAAAGGCCGTAGTCGGCCAGCAAGTCCAGCACGAACCGCAGCAGCGACCGCAGCTCGCCCGGCATCTGCTCCTTGGTGCAGTAGATGTGCGAGTCGTCCATGGTCAGCCCGCGCACCCGGGTCAGGCCGTGCACGACGCCGGACTTCTCGTACCGGTACACCGTCCCGAACTCGAACAGCCGCAGCGGCAGCTCCCGGTAGGACCGGCCGCGCGAGCGGAAGATCAGGTGGTGCATCGGGCAGTTCATCGCCTTGAGGTAGTAGTCCTCACCCTCGAACGGGATCGGCGGGAACATCGTGTCCGCGTAGTAGGGCAGGTGGCCGGAGGTGTGGAACAACCCGCTCTTGGTGATGTGCGGGGTGTTCACGAACTCGTAGCCGCCCTCCTCGTGCCGCCGGCGCGAGTAGTTCTCCAGTTCGCGCCGGATGATCCCGCCCTTCGGGTGGAACACCGGCAGCCCCGAGCCGATCTCCTCGGGGAAGGAGAACAGGTCGAGCTCGGCGCCGAGCCTGCGGTGATCGCGGCGCTCCGCCTCGGCCAGCATCTCCAGGTAGGCGTCCTGCGCCTCCGCCGACTCCCACGCGGTGCCGTAGATCCGCTGCAGCTGCGGGTTCTTCTCGTCCCCGCGCCAGTACGCCGCCGCGACCCGCATCAGCTTGAACGCGGGGATGTGCTTCGTGGTCGGCACGTGCGGGCCCCGGCACAGGTCGCTCCACACGCGCTCCCTGGTGCGCGGGTCCAGGTTGTCGTAGATGGTCAGCTCGCCCGCGCCGACCTCCATGACCTCGGAGGTGTCGACCGAGTCGCCCGCGGACTTCAGGTCCACCAGCTCGAGCTTGAACGGCTCGTCCGCCAGCTCCTCGCGGGCGGCCTCCACCGAGTCCACGACGCGCCGGGAGAACTGCTGCGAGCCCTTGATGATCTGCTTCATGCGCTTCTCCAGCGCCTGCAGGTCCTCGGGCGTGAACGGCTTGTCGACGGCGAAGTCGTAGTAGAAGCCGTCCCGCACCGGCGGCCCGATCCCCAGCTTGGCCTCGGGAAACTCCTGCTGCACCGCCTGGGCCAGCACGTGCGCCGCCGAGTGCCGGATCACGCTGCGGCCGTCCTCGGTGCCCGCCGCGACCGGCTCCACCTCCACGTCGGATTCCGGGGTCCAGGCGAGGTCGCGCAGCACGCCGTCGGAGTCCCGCACCACGACCACGGCCTCCGGCCCCTTGCCGGGCAGTCCCGCGGCGCGGATCGCCGCGCCCGCCGTAGTGCCGGCGGGTACCACCACGCGCTGCGAGGGCACGGCCGGGACTGACGACGATGGGGACACGGTGGACTCCTTGACACGTGAGCTTGCTTGCCGTGTCGATGCTATCCGCCGCCCGCCAGCGGCTTTCGTGCCGTCCTTCAGTAGGCGCCGCGTCCGTAGAGGACCGCGCGCACGGTCTTCCAGAGGATCGCCACGTCGAGCGCGAGCGACCAGTCCTCGACGTAGCGCAGGTCCAGCCGGACGCTCTCCTCCCACGACAGCTCGCTGCGGCCGCTCACCTGCCACAGGCCGGTCAGGCCCGGCTTCACCAGCAACCTGCGGTGCACCTCGGGGGCGTACTGGGCGGTCTCCTCCGGCAGCGGCGGGCGCGGGCCGACGAGCGACATCCGGCCGGAGACCACGTTGAACAGCTGGGGCAGCTCGTCGAGCGAGTAGCGCCGGAGCAGCGCGCCGACCCTGGTCACCCTCGGGTCGCTGCGCATCTTGAACAGCGGGCCGGCCCCCTCGTTGCCGCCGCGCAGCGCGTCCCGCACCCGGTCGGCGCCGACCACCATCGTGCGGAACTTGTACATGGTGAACGTGTCCCCGTCGCGGCCGACACGCCGCTGCCGATAGATCACCGGGCCGCCGTCCCCCACCCTGATCGCGGTGGCGATCAGCACCATGAGCGGCGCGGCCAGCAGGAGCAGCAGCGCGGCACCGATCCGGTCCACGATCTCCTTGACGTGGCGCTTGCCGCCGCTGAAGCTCGGAGCGGTGACCCGCAGCAGCGGCATGCCGAGGACCCCGCTGACGTTGAGCCGGGGGCCCGCGACCTCCATCAGCACGGGCGCCACGACGAGCTCGGCGCCGGTGCTCTCCAGGTCCCACGCCAGGCGCTGCAGCCTGCTGGGCGTCCAGTACTGGTCCGGGGTCACCGCGACGATCCGGTACCCGCCCCGGCGCACGTGCTCGGCGAGGTCGTCGAGCCGCCCGATGACCGGCACACCGCTCACCTCGCCGTGGTCGCCCGACCCCGCCGGGGTGCACACCGCCTCGACCCGCCAGCCGACGTGTGAGGCGACCCGGGTGCGCTCCACCAGGTCGGCGACGGTGCTGGGATGGCCGGCCGCCATCACGGGCAGCAGGCACTCGCCGCGGGCCCGTGCCCGGTGCAACAGCCTGCGCAGCAGGTACCGCTCGGGGAACAGGACGAGCGCGACGGCGGGCACCACGTAGAAGACCCAGGGCTGGACCTCCAGCGCTCCCGCGAGCAGCCCGCCGAAGGCCACGACCACGGCGGCGGCCAGCAACGCCCGGCCGAGCCTGCGGAACTCGTCGGTCGGCTCGGCCAGCACCCGGATGTCCCACGCCCTGCTGGCGAGCAGCGCGACCAGGACCGCGCCCAGCGTGCCGAGGGCGTGTGGCTCGTCCACGCGGCCGGGCCCGCCGATCAGCACGGTCGCGATGCCGATCACCACGAGGGCGCAGAGCACGTCGGTGAGCACCACCCAGGCGCGGTACCGCCGTTCCCAGGCCATGGCCGGGCGCACCGGTGCGGCGCCGTCCCGGCCGCCGACGACACGGAGGGAGCGGGCCGGACGGCCGGTCCCCAGGCGGAGGTCGATGGGTGGCAGGTCCTCCCCCGGCGGGGGTGAGGACGGCCGCATCGACTCTTCCATGGAGCCTCCCGCGTCAACGTGGTGTGGGACGTATCCGGACGCGGGCGGCGAACCGAACTCGACTCCACAGAGTAATCAGTTGCGATGCACAGTCGGTAACCGATCGGGGAATTCCTGCGGTGGTATCGGTCACGCTCGGCACCGCGTTACAGGAGGCAATGCGGCTACCCGCCCTCCAGAGGCGGATCCACCGGGTTACTTCATAACGAGAATGTCACGATGCGTGATCGACGCAAGCCAGCAACCACTACCTTGTGTAATCAGTGGAAGCATGACTACGGCAAGCGGGTTACCGGCCGGGTCATGATCGGCTCGGGAGTACCGCCGACCGCGTGACGTGTCTCACGCCGGGGCACGGAGTCGCCGGTCGCGGCGGTTGAACAAGGGAGAAACAGGGAAAAACGAAAAGGCCCGGCGACTGCCGGGCCTGACCGTGAACGTGGTGGGCGATACTGGGATCGAACCAGTGACCTCTTCGGTGTGAACGAAGCGCTCTCCCGCTGAGCTAATCGCCCGTGGCGTTGTGAGAACAGACTGTACCGGACGCCTTTCGCCCGCCTGCAAACGGGTGGTTCGAAACCGGGCACGGTCCGCATACGTGCAGGCACGCAGTGGAGAACAACGAGCTAGACGAGGCTCTGCCGGGGCCCGCGCGGCGCCGGGGGACGGCCAGGGGACGGAGGTCACCTCGGACATTCCCGCGACGGTCCTATCGCGCACGCGCCAAACCGAGCAGTATGTACCGCGTGGACGATCAGCACGGTCGCGCGCGGAGGCCGGCGAACCGAGGACGATGATGAGACGTACGGGTGAGCAACGGGCACTCGTCAGGGTGATATCGCGGGAAACCGCGAGCGAGCAGGCACCCGGGCACGTCTCAGTGTCGGACTCGGCCAACCCGGCCGGGAAGGGAGCAGAAGGGTAAGACGATGCGAAACGATCACGTGACGCTCCGGTCCACGGCGGTGTTCGACCTGCTGGCGCCCAGGACACCGGCCGTTCCGGTGAAGGTGGAGCTGCGCTACGACACGCGCGACCCGTACGCGGTGGTGGCCGCCTTCCGCACCGGCCGCGCGGGCTGGGTCGAGTGGGTCTACGCCCGCGACCTGCTCGCCGACGGCCTGCTCGCGGAGGCGGGCGACGGCGACGTGCGGATCCGGCCTTCGGTGGAGGACCCCGAGTCGGTGCTGATCGAGCTGAACTCCCCGTCGGGCCACGCGATGTTCGAGGCCTCGGCGCAGGAGCTGGCCGACTTCCTCGACCGGACCTACGACGTCGTGCTGCCGGGCAACGAGCACCTGTGGGTCGACGTGGACGACGCGCTGACCCGCCTCATCCCGCACGATCTGAGCTGATGAGCGGCAGGGCGGACCGAGAGGCACCCCCCGTGCACGCGCCGTCTTCTCGGTCCGATACAGTTCTCCCACACACAACGACAACGGGCCGCGAGGCACGGGGTCGCGGAATGCGGACGTAGCGCAGTTGGTAGCGCATCACCTTGCCAAGGTGAGGGTCGCGGGTTCGAGTCCCGTCGTCCGCTCGACTGCGGCGGCACCCCCGCAGTTGGATCGGGTGCCGAGAGGCGACTCTCGGAGTCCGGATCCGCTACGGCGGAGTGGCCGAGTGGTTCAGGCAAGGGCCTGCAAAGCCCTGTACACGGGTTCGATTCCCGTCTCCGCCTCGCGCGATTAGCTCAGCGGGAGAGCGCTACCTTGACACGGTAGAGGTCACTGGTTCGATCCCAGTATCGCGCACCACCCTGGTTTCCAGGTCAACCCCCGTCGGTGGTCACCACCGGCGGGGGTTTCGTCATTCCTGGGAGTACACGAGAGCAGTGGATCTTGTCTTACTGTTCACGGCATCGGTGTTCGATCCGGTCGCCTGGAATGGTCTGGACCACATCGCTGAGTGACACGTACTCCTGGCTCTCCGGACAAGGTCCGGCTCGCCTGCGCGCCGGCTTCCGGCCTCACCGTGCCGCACATCCGACGCGGCTGCCCACGGCACTGCGTGAATCGGGTGGCTTCCGCGGTCGGCCGGCGGGGAAGGATCAGCCGGTGCTTGACACGCGACATCGGTCGGGACCAGAGTTAGGCGAACGTTCGCTTTCACTGGGGAGGGCCGGCCGTGTACGTGTCGCTCAAGGATGTCGCGGCGCGATCAGGCGTGAGCTTTCAGACGGCGAGCAAGGTGCTCAACGGCCGCTCCGGGGTGGTCTCACCCAGCACCCGGGAGCGCATTCTGCGAGCCGCCGCCGAGCTCGGCTACGTGCCCAACGCGATGGCCCGTGGTCTGGTACGGCAGGCGTCCGTCACGGTCGGAGTGCTCGCGGATGACTTCTCCGATCTCGCCGTCTCGCAGTTCGTGCTGGCCGCACAGCGCGCCGCGGCCAGTCGTGGCCACGGGGCACTCATCAGCAGTGTGCACGCCGACGTCGACGCCGAACTGGCCGTTCGGAAACTGTTGGAGTACCGGGTCGACGGCATCCTCGTAGCGGCACCGTCGTTGGAGGATGACCCGAGGCTCGGCGACGCACTGCGCGGTCCGTTGCCCGTGGTGAGCATCAATCGGATTCATGGCGGCGGTGTGCCGACGATCGGGTCCGACCACGCGGTCACCGGGGCTCTGGCAGCTGAGCATCTGCTCGGCCTCGGCCACCGGCGGATCGGCACGGTCACCGGCCCCCGCCGAAGGCAGGTGACGCAGCGCCGGATGCGGGGATTCCGGGAGGCGCTGCGTGCCGCCGGCCGGCCGCTGCCCGAACGGCGGGTCGTCGAGGCGGACTGGACCTACGACGGCGGCTGGGCCGCGACCCACCAGCTGCTGGACGCCGATCCGACGGTCACGGCCGTCTTCGTGCACAACGACGTCATGGCCATGGGTGCGCTCAAGGCGCTGCACGAGCGCGGCCTGCGGCTACCCGCCGACTGTTCCGTGGTGGGCTGCGACGACCTGTCCTTCACCGGATACCTGGTCCCGCCGTTGACCACTGTGCGAATCCCGTTCCAGGAGACCGGCGAACGTGCGGCGACCCTGCTCCTGGACCGCATTGCCGGGCAGGACATTCCCGCACGCGACCTGCTGCCCGTCGAACTCGTCGTCCGTGAGTCAACCACGTCCCCTAAGGACGGTGAAGAATGACCGGTCCTCCCCCACCCCGATCCGCGCTGACCCGGCGCGGCCTGCTCCGCGCCAGCCTGCTGGGGGCCGGTGCGGCGGCCCTCACCGGCTGTTCCTCGGTCAGCGCCGGGCTGCTCAGCACGCCCCCCGACCCCCGCTCGGTCGCGTACTGGAATCTCTTCGGCGGCGGCGACGGTGTTCGCATGCGGCAGATGGAGAACGGGTACCGCAAGGCGAATCCGAACATCGCGCTGCGGTCGGTCACCCTGACGTGGGGCAATCCTTACTACACGAAACTGGCGCTTTCCACCGTCGGTGACCGGCCGCCCGACGTCGCGGCGTCGCACCTGACCCGGATGAAGACGCTGGTACAGGGCAACCTGCTGCAGGAGTTGCACCCCGAGGATCTGGAACGGCACGGCATCACGGCCGAGAAGTTCACTTCCCGGGCATGGGAGGCGAGCCTGGTCGACGGGAAGATCTACGCGATCCCGATCGACACCCACCCGTTCGTGCTGTACTACAACACCGACATCTGCGCGCGAGCCGGCCTGCTCGACGCCGACGGCGATCTCAAGCCGATCGAGGGCCCGGACGCGTTCCAGGACGCCCTGAGCAAGGCCAAGCAGGTCACCGGACAGTACGGCGCGACGCACGGCATCACCTCACCTTCCTCCCCGCCATGGCAGCTGTTCCAGACCCTGTACGCCCAACTGGGCGGCGAGGTACTGGCCGACGACGGCGCCCGGATCGTGCTCGACGACGCCAAGGCGAAGCAGGTGCTCGACTATCTGCGCATGCTCACCGTCGAGAAACGACTCATGCCGGGCAGCGTGGACTATCAGGGCGCGATCGCGCTGTTCGCCAGCGGTGCGGCCGGGTTCCATCTCAACGGCGGATGGGAGATCACCACGTTCCAGGAGGCCAAGATGCCGTTCAGCATGGCCTTGGTGCCGAACATCTTCGGTGGTCCGTACAAGGTGCAGGCCGACTCGCACACCCTCGTGCTACCGGTGCGGCCCGAGAAGGACCGGGCCGCGCTCGACCGTGCACTCGGCTTCGTCCGTTCGATGCTCGACCAGAGCCTCACCTGGGCGAAGGGCGGTCACGTGCCGACGTGGCTGCCGGTCGCCAACGGCGAGGCGTACCAGACGCTCACTCCGCAGTCCCAGTACGCGGCGGCAGCCGCCTCCGCTGTCTATGACCCGCCTGCCTGGTACTCCGGCTCGGGGTCGAACTTCGTGAACATCATGGGCTCGGCCGTCGGCGCCGTCGAGGCCGGCGACCTGTCTCCAGCGGACGCGATCGCGCAGATCCGTTCGAAGCTGGCGGTCCTGGCCGCGACCGCGTCTCCGGTATGACCCCGCACGAGGAGGTTGGCTGTGGCCAGCACCGAAGTCACCGGCCAGGCCGGAACAGTCGCACCGGCGAGGACGGAATCGCACACCACTCGCTCCGGGCGTTCGCCCAGCGGCGCGGAGCGGGAGAGACGGTGGTCCGGGCACGGAAAACCCGCGCTGCTGTTTCTCGCCCCGTTCCTCCTGCTGTACCTGCTGTTCATCATCGGGCCGGCCATCTACGGCCTGGTGATGAGCTTCTTCCACACCAGCATGGTCAACCCTGGCCTCGGCGAGTTCGCCGGCTTCGGCAACTACGCCGAGGTCCTTTCCAGCAGTGACTTCTGGGCGTCGCTGTGGCACACGATCTGGTTCACGATCCTCACCACACCGCCGCTCATCGTGCTCGCCCTGGTGTTCGCCCTGCTCGCCGAGCGGGCCCGCCGAGGACGGTGGTTCTTCCGCCTCGCGTTCTTCCTGCCCTACATCCTGCCGTCAGCGGTCGTCGCGCTGATCTGGATCTGGATGTACACGCCGGAGCTCGGCTTGCTCAGCCGCGCGGTGACGTCGCTGGGTTTCGCCGAACCCGACTGGCTCGGCGATCCCGACTTCGCGATGGTGTCACTGGCCGTCACCACCGTGTGGTGGACGCTCGGCTTCAACTTCGTACTGTACCTCGCTGGCCTGCAGGAGGTCCCGCGTGAGCTGTACGAGGCCTCGGCCATCGACGGCGCCGGACCGTGGCAGCAGATCCGCCTGATCACCGTGCCGCTGCTGGCCCGCACCACCTCGCTGGTGGTGGTCCTGCAGATCATCGCATCGCTGAAGGTGTTCGACCAGATGTACATCATGACTCAGGGCGGTCCGAACTTCGCGACCCGCTCCGTCCTGCAGTACATCTTCGACATTGGTTTCACCGACTTCCGCAGCGGCGCCGCCGCGGCCGCGTCCACGTTGTTCTTCATCGTGGTGCTCGCGGTGTCGGCCTTCTGGCTTGTCATGACCCGCCGTCAGGAACCGGAGCTCTAGACATGGCGATCCTCGCGAACAAGGACGTCCAGCCGCTGACTGCCGCGCAGGCACGACACCACGCCGCCACCGCCGACCGTCGCACGCGCCTGTTCAACCGGTGTTGCACCGGGGTGCTCATCGCGTTCGCTCTCCTGTGGCTCGTGCCGTTGGCCTGGGCCCTTGATACGTCCCTCAAACCCAACGGCGAGACCGTCAACCCGACCTGGGTCATCGAGAACCCCACTCTCGCGTCGTTCCAAACACTGCTCGCCCAAGGTGACATCATCAACTGGTACGCCGCGAGCTTCATCATCTCGGCACTATCGGCGGCCGGGACCGTGGTCACCGCCAGCTTGGCCGCCTACGCGCTGTCCCGCATGCGGTTCCGGTACCGCTGGCTGACGTTCTGGATCATTCTGATGGGCATCATGGTTCCCCGCCAGGTGCTGGTCGTGCCCCAGTTTCAGGAGCTCGGAAGCATCAACCTGTTGAACACGTACTGGGCGGTGATCCTGCCGGCGATCCCGATCGCGATCGCGGTGTTCGTCTTCAAGCAGTTCTTCGACGGGATCCCGAAAGAGCTCGACGAGGCGGCGCGTATCGACGGGGCGGGCTTCTTCCACATCTACCGGCGGATCGTGCTGCCTCTCGCACGTCCGGCCGTGTCGGCGGTGACGATCTTCAGCTTTGTCTGGGCGTGGAACGACCTTCTGTGGCCGCTTATCGCGCTCAGCAACCCGGAGATCATGACGATCCCGGTCGGTCTCGCGACCGTGCAGGGCACGTACGGGATCCGCTACGCCGACACGATGGCCTCGGCCATCCTCGGCGCACTGCCGCTGGTGCTGGTGTTCCTGCTGTTCCAGCGCCGCATCGTGGAAGGAATCGCAGGCACCGGCCTGAAGGGATGACAGATGCAGCGCGCGTCCTTGACCATCGACCTCGCGTTCCGTATCGCCGACGTGGACCCTCGCCTCTACGGGTCCTTTGTGGAACATATGGGCCGGTGTGTCTACACCGGTATCTATGAACCGCACCACGCCACCGCGGACGGCGACGGGTTCCGTGGCGACGTCGCCGAGCTGGTCAGGGAACTCGCCCCGCCGATCCTGAGGTACCCGGGTGGGAACTTCGTGTCCGGCTACACCTGGGAGGACGGCATCGGCGCTCGGGAGAACCGGCCAAGAAGGCTCGACCTCGCCTGGCGCTCGTACGAGACCAACTACGTGGGCGTCGACGAGTTCACGAGGTGGGCCCGCCGGATGGGGAGTGAGCCCCTGATGGCGGTCAATCTCGGCACCCGCGGTATCGACGCGGCATGCAACCTCCTCGAGTACGCCAACCACCCGGGTGGCACCTACTGGTCCGACCTGCGCCGCCGCAACGGAACCGCCGAGCCGCACGGCATCAGGCTGTGGTGCCTGGGCAACGAGATGGACGGGCCGTGGCAGATCGGCCGCAAGACCGCGGAGGAGTACGCGCGGCTGGCGGCCGAGACAGCGAAGGCGATGCGGCGGGTCGACCCTTCGATCGAGCTGGTCGCCTGTGGCAGCTCGCACCAGCGGATGCCGACGTTCGGCACCTGGGAGGCGACCGTGCTCCGCGAGACCTACGATCTGGTCGACTACGTCTCCCTGCACAGCTACTACGAACAGCGTGGTGACGACAGGGCCAGCTTCCTCGCCAGCGCGGCCAACATGGACCGGTTCATCGAGTCCGTCGTCGCCACCTGCGACCATGTACGTGGCCTGCTGCAGCGCACGAAGCGCATCAATCTGTCGTTCGACGAGTGGAACGTCTGGTATCAAAGCAAGTTCTCCGGTGAGGAGGCTCTCGACTGGGCCGAGCACCCGCGCCTCATCGAGCAGGAGTACTCGATGGTCGACGCGGTCGTGGTCGGCAGCCTGCTGATCTCCCTGCTGCGTCACGCCGACCGGGTGAAGATCGCCTGTCTCGCCCAGCTCGTCAACGTCATCGCGCCGATCCGGTCCGAACCAGGTGGCCCGGCCTGGCGGCAGACCACCTACTACCCGTACGCGTTGACGTCGCGCCATGGGCGAGGCAGCGTCCTGCGGGTCGAACCTGCCGGGCCCACCTACGAGACTTCGTGGATGGGTGAAGTTCCCGTCATGGACGCAACGGCCGTCCACGATGAGGAAACCGGCACGGTCACGCTGTTCGCGGTCAACCGCGACCAGCACCAGCCACTGGCACTCAGCGTCGACGTACGGTCTCTGCCGAACCTGGAGATCGGCGAGCACAGAGCACTGTTCGACGACGACCCCGATGCGACGAACACCGCCGACCGGCCCGACCGGGTCACCCCGACCCGGCTGGCCGACGTGCAGGTCACCGACGGAACGGTCACCGTCGTGCTACCGGCCCTGTCCTGGAACATGGTGAGCTTCGCCCCTGAAGCCTCATGATCCGTCGGTCCCAGCACGAGCGGCGTCCCACCCGAGCCGGTACGGGGCCGCGTGAGCCGCACCCCTCGCGCTTGCGCGAGGAGCCGTTCGAGGCTGTCACCCTAGGGAGTTCATGCCCCGCGGCCACAACGCGGGAGTCCGCCGCAGCGGCGCGGCCGACGCGGGCAGCCCGGCAACCCGGCACGATGCGCGCTGATCGAGGCGAGCGTCTCGCGCCGCCGGGACGTCGCCGAGCGGCATTGCTGACACACCGGATCACTGTCCATCAGCGTTGACGACCGCGTCCGCGGGGGCGGGGATCACCCGCGGCCACGCCGGTCCATACCGGCGGCACCCAGGCCGGGGTGGAGCACGCCGGAGTCGTAGGATCTCTTCCGTGAAGTGACAACACGGCTTCCGCGCACCGACCCGCACGACGCTGTCCGAGCCCCTGCTCCCGCGTCGGTGCGGCGTCGGCCGCGTCCTTATTCACCGTCCACTTCGCCTGATCGGATCACTGATGACCGACGAGACGTTCCTCCGCCATGTCGCCGACCGGTTGGCCGCGTTGCCTGCCGTGCACGCCGTCACCCTCGGCGGGTCGCGTGCTCAGGGCACCCACACCCCCGACAGCGACTGGGACTTCGCCGTCTACTACCGCGAGGGTTTCGACCCCGCGCACCTGCGCGCGATCGGCTGGGACGGCGAGGTGTCCGAGGTCGGCGGCTGGGGCGGCGGTGTCTTCAACGGTGGCGCCTGGCTCACGATCGACGGCCGGCACGTCGACGTCCACTACCGCGACCTCGACACCGTGGAGCACGAGCTCGCCGAGGCCCGGCAAGGCCGCTTCCGCTGGGAACCGCTGATGTTCCACCTCGCGGGCATCCCCAGCTACCTGGTGGTCGCCGAACTCGCCGTCAACCGGGTGCTGCACGGCGACCTGCCCCGCCCTGCCTACCCGGAGGCGCTGCGCGAGTCGGCCCCACCGGTGTGGCACGGCCGGGCGGCCCTGACCCTGCACTACGCCCGGGGCGCGTACGCCCCGCGCGGGCAGGCCACCGAGGTCGCGGGCGCGCTCGCCACCGCCGCCATGCAGACAGCGCACGCGGTGCTGGCAGCCCGTGGTGAGTGGGCCACCAACGAGAAGAGGCTGCTGCGGCGGGCGGGTCTGCGCGACGTCGACGCGATCACCGCCGGGCTGAGGCCGGAACCCGGGGCCCTCCACCGGGCGGTCACCGAGGCGGAAGCGCTGTTCCAGGCCGCAGCCTGAACCGGCGGAGCCGAGGGGACCGCCCGCTGTCTCCCCTTCCGGCTCCGGTATCGCGCACGGGAGCCCCCCCCCGTCCCGGGCCACCGGGACCGGGGACTCTCCCGTGCGCGTCCGCGAGCCGCTAGCCGGTCCGCGAGTTCCCCGCGCGGGCCGGTGTCCCGGTGCCGGCGAGTCCGGCCAGTGCCCGCGGCAGCGGCTCGCGGTGCAGGACGCCGAGGCGCTGGGTGGCGCGGGTGAGCGCGACATAGAGTTCCGCCGCGCCACGCGGGCCCCCGGCGAGGATCCGTTCCGGTTCGACGACCAGGACGGCGTCGAACTCCAGGCCCTTGGTCCCCGCAGGCGGCACCGCTCCGGGCACGTCCGCGGGTCCGATCACGACACTGGTGCCTTCGCGACCCGCTTCCTGCCGCACGAACTCCTCGATGGCGGCGGGCAGTTCGTCCATGGTGACCTGTCGCGCCCAGGGCCGGACGCCGCACGCGCGCACCGACTCCGGCGGCCGCGCCTCGGGGGCGAACTCGGTGAGCAGGTCGGCCGCGACCGTCATGATCTCCGCCGGGGTCCGGTAGTTCACCGACAGCGACCGGTAGACCCAGCGGCCGGGAACGTAGGGCTCCAGCATCTCCGCCCACGAGGTGGCTCCGGCGGGCGACCGGCGCTGGGCGAGGTCACCGACCACGGTGAACGATCGGCTCGGGCAGCGCCGCATCAGCACCCGCCAGTCCATCGCGGACAGTTCCTGGGCCTCGTCCACCACGATGTGCCGGTAGGTCCACTCCCGGTCCGCGGCGGCGCGCTCGGCGAGGTCACGGGTGTCCCGCTCGACGAACCGGTCGGCCAGGTCCTCGGCGTAGAGCAGGTCCGTGGCGAACAGGTGGTCCTCGTCGTCCATCGAGTCCTGGCGGTCGACGAGCTGGGCCAGCACGCCTTCGGCGTACTCGGCCTCGGCCTTGCGTTCCCGCTCGGCGATGTGGTCCGCCTGCTTGTCCCCGCCCAGCAGGTCGATCAGCTCGTCGAGCAGCGGCACGTCCGACACCGTCCAGGCCGCGCCGTCGGCGCGCCACAGCGCCGGGTCCGCACCGGCCGCCCGCAGCCGCTCGGGGGACTCGTACAGCCGCGCCAACAGCGCTTGCGGGGTCAGGACCGGCCACAGCTCGTCGAGCGCGGCGGTGAACGCGTCGTCGTTCGCGAGCTCGGTGAGCAGATCAGCCCGCATCCGCTCCCACGCCTCCCGGTCCTCGCGGGTCAGCCAGCCCCGGCCGATCCGGGCGATCGCCCGTTCGGTGAGCACGTAGGTGATGATCTCGGCGAACACCGCGCGCGCCTCGTTGTGCGGCAGCCCGCTCGCGCGTGCCTCCTCCCTGGCCCACTCCGCGGTCTCGGCGTCGATCCGCATCGGGACGCCGCCGAGTGCGACCGGCAGCGGCTGCTCGGGCACCCGCTGCCGGTCGGCGATCGCCGCGGCGAGCACGTCCAGGATCGCGCACGAGCCCTTGAGCCGCGCGGCCTCCGCGGTGTCCTCGGCGGTGACACGCAGCCCGGGCACCAGGTCGCCGGGGGTCATGAACACCACGTCCGTCTCGCCCAGCGACGGCAGCACGCGGCTGATGTGGTGCAGGAACGCCGGGTTGGGCCCGACCACGAGCACACCGTGGCGTTCCATCCGCTCCCGCTGGATGTAGAGCAGGTACGCCACCCGGTGCAATGCGACCACCGTCTTGCCGGTGCCCGGCCCACCCTCGATCACCAGCACCCCGGGGTGATCGAGCCGGATGATCTCGTCCTGCTCGGCCTGGATCGTCGCCACGATGTCGCGCATGCCCTCCCCGCGCGGCGCGTTGACCGCCGCGAGCAGCGCCGCGTCTCCCCGGCCGCCGCGCTCCGCGTCGCCCGGGCGGCCGAACACCTCGTCGGTGAAATCGAGCACCCGGCGTCCCCGGGTGTGAAACTGCCTGCGTCGTCGCATGTTCTCCGGGTTCACGGCGGTGGCGGTGTAGAAGGGCCGCGCCGCGGGCGCCCGCCAGTCCAGCAGAACCGGCTCGTGGCCGTTCTCCTCGTCGAAAAGCCCGATCCGGCCGACATACGAACGCTCGCCGGAGCGTGCGTCCAGCCGGCCGAAGCACAACCCGTTGTCCGCGACGTCCAGCCGCCTCATCTCCCTGGCCAGCGCGCGCACCTCGACGTCCCGTTCCATGGGCGTCCCACCGGTCCCCCGCAACGCCGCGTTGTAAGCGGCCCGCACCCGCACGCGCTCGCCGTCGAGTCGCGCGTAGAGCCCGGCCACATAACCCCGCTCGGCCCGCAATTCGTCTTCGTACCCCTGAGTTGACACATGCCCCTCACAGCGCCTAAACTGACATTAGATTCGGCGGGTTTTCCTTTCTTATGGGAAGACACGCCAATTTTTTATTGTCCATTTCTTGTCAAGTCCGCGCCTTTTCCACCGGTGTTTTCCCGCCGGCGAGCCGGAGGTGCTCCTGGGTGGCCGAGGTGATCGTCAGCCTGTCGGTCCGTGAGCTGACCGACCAGGACCTGCGGTGGTGTTCCTGGTCCGGCACCGGGCTGCACCTGGAGCAGGTGGCGCGGGAGCTCGTGCGTGCCCGGCGCGGTGAGGTCGACTACCTGGCCGTGTGTCCCCCTTCCGGCATACCGGTGGCGATCGGCGGCATCGACTACCAGGTCCGCCCGGGTGCGGGCACGCTGTGGCAGCTGGCCGTGCATCCCGCGCTGCGGTCGTGCGGTATCGGCACCCTGCTGATCCAGGCCGCGGAGCGGCGGATTCTCGCCAGGAACCTGCGCAGGGCCGAACTGAGCGTGGAGGAGAACAACCCCCGCGCCCGCGCCCTCTACGAGCGGCTCGGCTACGTCGGCTACGGCCGGGAACCGGACTCCTGGGACGTGGAAGGTCCGGACGGCATCGTCCGGCGGTACGAGACGACCTGCACGGTGATGCGGAAGTCGCTGTCCTGACGCGGCCCTGAAGCGGTCACGACCGCACCGGCGCACCGGGCGGGCCGAAGGTCCCGGCGCCGCGGTGCGTTCGCCCCTGGGCGGCGAGGGCCGCCACGGCGCACCCTGGTGGTATCGCACCCGTACGTCTGGAGCCCGCGATGCCCATCGTTGCGCAAGTCATCCTGCTGGCCGCCCTCTGGGTACTGGTCGGCCTCACGTCCGTCGCCTTCATCCTGGGCAGGCAGGGCCACCGCGACTGGCGCTGGTACGTCGTCGGCGGGGTGCTCGGCCTGCTGTTCGTCCCGATCGCCGTGGAACGCGCGACCCGGCGCACCACCGTGCTCGAACGCTCCCCCAGCGACGGCGGGACCGAAGGCGAGGGCGTCACCGTGCTCGTCGGCGTGGACGGCTCGGCGGAGTCCGACGAGGCCGTGCGCGACACCGCCCGCCTGTTCGGCGGCACGGCGGGCCGCGTCGTGCTCGTGGCGGCCGCCGACCCCGATGTCGGGGAGTTCGACCTGGCCGAGCCGCAGCAGCGCTGCCACGACCTGCTCGCCGACCGGGCGGCCTGGTTGCCACGGCACGTCACGGTCGTCACCGAGGTGGTCGCGGGTCAGCCCGCACGGGTGCTCCTCGAACGCGCCCGCACCGAGCACGCGGACCTCGTCGTCCTCGGCAGGCGCGGCAGCGGCCTTTCCCCGCGCCTGCTCGGCAGCGTGGCGACGCTGGTCACCAAGCGCTCACCGGAGCCGGTGCTGCTGGCGGGCAGGCCGCGGGCTGGCCAGGAACGCGAGCCCGAGGCCGAGGCGGTCGGGGCGGCCACGAGCGGCTGACCCGGCGCCGCGGCCGCTACGACTCGCCCGGGTCGGGACGGCCCTGCTGTTCGGCGAGGAACCGCTCGAACTCGCTGCCCAGCTCCTCGGCGGTCGGCAGCTGTTCCGGATCGGCCAGCAGGCTCTCCCGGCCGGACGCGGCGGCGAACGCGTCGTACTGCTGCTCGAGTGCCCGCACGACGTCGGCGACCTCTTCCGAATCGGCCACCTGCCGCTCGACCTCGGCGTCGGTGTGGCGCGCGGCATCCCGCAGCGCGTCCTTCGGCAGGTCCAGCCCGGTGGAACGCTCGATCGAGTCGAGCAGGGTCAACGCGGCGGCGGGGTACGTCGCCTGCGCCAGGTAGTGCGGCACGTGTGCGGCGAAGCCCATCGCGTCGTGCCCCGCCTCCCCGAGCCGCAGCTCCAGCAGCGCCGAGAGGCTGCCCGGGATCTGCATCCGGTTGAACAGTGGCCGGAAACCGCCCACCAGCTCCGAGCGGGTCGCGTGCGCGGTGACCCCGAGCGGCCGCGTGTGCGGCACGCCCATCGGGATCCCCTGGAAGCCGACCGTCAGCCGGACGCCCCAGCGTTCGACCAGGCTGCGCACCGCGGCGACGGTCAGCTCCCACTCGCGGTCCGGTTCCGGTCCGGTCAGCAGCAGGAACGGCGTGTGCTCGTGGTCGTGCAGCAACCGGATCACCAGCTCGGGCGCCTGGTAGGAGGCCCAGTGGTCCGTGGCGAAGATCATCGGCGGCCTGCGGGAGCGGTAGTCGATCAGCCGGTCCACGTCGAAGCGCGCCACCACCCGGCCACCGAGCTCGGAGGTCAGGTGCTCGGCGACCGCGTTCCCGGCCGAACCGGCGTCGACGAAACCGTCGAGATGGTGCAGCAGCACCGCGCCGTCCAGCACCGGGACGTCGGAGTCCACCTCGTACAGCTCTTCCGGGTCCGGCACGAAACCTCCTGGGTCGCCTTGGCGGTAGCTCAGCACCTTCCAACGCCCGGGTACCCGTGTTCCATCCCGGCACGCCGCCGGAGTGAGTCTGCTGTAGCCGGGCGCGTAGTGGAAGATATGCGGGTGCAGGTGCAGCAGACAGGACCGAACCCGGGCGCGCACACGACCGAGCACGTGGACAGCCTGGCCACCGTGCTCGACCTCATCCGCACGGGTGCCGCGCGCACCCGGCCGGAGATCGGGCGTCACTCCGGTCTCGGCCGCACCGTGGTGACGCAACGGGTCAACCAGCTCGCCGCGTGCGGTCTCGTCGAGGAGGGCGCGCTGGGTCCGTCCAGCGGCGGCCGCGCGCCACGGGAGCTGCGGTTCCGGGCGCGGGCGGGGGTGATCCTGGCCGCGGAGCTCGGGGCGACGAGCGTCGGCACCGGCGTCACCGATCTGGCCGGCCACGTCCTGGCCGAGCGCGAGGAGCCCACCGACATCGCACAGGGCCCCGAGCCGGTCCTGGAGCGCGTGGAGAACCTGTTCGACGAGCTGATCGCCGAGGTCCGCGCCACGTACCCGGACGAGGACCTCGCCGTGTGGGGGATCGGGATCGGCCTGCCGGGCCCGGTCGAGTTCGCCACCGGCCGCCCCAGTGCCCCACCGATCATGCCCGGCTGGGACGGCTACCCCGTGCGCGACCGGCTCGCGACCCGGTTCGACGCGCCGGTGTGGGTGGACAACGAGGTCAACACGATGGCGCTCGGCGAGCTGCGCGCCGGGTCGGCCAAGGGACAGCGCGACATCCTCTACGTCAAGATCGGCACGGGCATCGGCGCCGGGCTGGTCTCCGGCGGCCAGCTGCACCGGGGCAGCCAGGGTTGCGCGGGCGACATCGGGCACGCGGCGGTCGCCGACGACCAGGCCGTCGTCTGCCGCTGCGGCAACACCGGCTGCCTCGAGGCGTACGCGGGTGGCGCGGCGCTGGCGCGGGACGGCCTGGTCGCCGCCCGGGAGGGCCGGAGCCCCTTCCTCGCCGACGTCCTGGCCACCACGGGCACGATCCGGGCCGCCGACATCTCGCGCGCCGCGCAGAGCGGGGACCGGACGTCGGTGGAGCTGCTCACCCGGGCGGGCAGGCTGATCGGCAGCCTGCTGGCCACGCTCGTGAGCTTCTACAACCCGGCGCTCGTGATCATCGGCGGCGGGGTCGCGGGCGCCGGTGACCTGCTGCTGGCGGCGGTCCGGGAGTCGGTGTACCGGCGCTCGCTGCCGCTGGCGACCCGGGAGCTCCGGATCACCCGGTCCACTCTGAGCGACCGCGCGGGTCTCGTCGGTGCCGCGTTCATGGCGATCGACGAGCTGTTCGCGCCCGAGCGTCTCGCGCACTGGGTCGACGCGGGTTCGCCCGCGGGTGAACCGCGGCTCGTCGACATCCCGCTGAGTCGGCGCGCCGCGGCACGGTGACCCACCGAGCGGCCCCCGGGGTGCTCACCCAGGTCCCGCGATGCCGCCAGGCCGGAGTGCGGGACGCTCCCGTGCGGTCCGGCCGATCCCGCCGGGCCGTTTCCGGTGCACGGATCACGGAGCGTACGCGCGCACGCGAGGCGCGGGAGCCGGCACTCGGCACACCGGCCGCCCGGCTCGGCCATGCCGCCGCGAGCGTCCCGGCGCGCGGTCGGCAGGCCATCGCATGATCGCCTTCCCCACCGGCTGGTCACGCACCCCGTCCGCAGTCTGACCGGCGCCGAACCCGGGAACCAGGTCCTGACACTCCCAGGAGGTCCGGTCCCTTCCCGGCGCCACGGTGACCGCGGAGGGTGAACCCATGCACGAGCACCTCACCCTCACCCGGACCGATCCGGAAGCCGTCCCGACCGGGGCCGGTCTTCCGGCCATCCTGACCGATGTCCCGGCGCGCACCCCGGGCGGCGGACCCGGCCTGACCACCGGCACCTCCGCGGTGCCCGCGGTCCCCGGCGCCGCCGTGCGCACCGTCTGACCACACCCCTTCTCAGGGTCGCCAGCGGATCGACGGCGACCGCACCACGCCAGTCACATCATGAGCATCATGAGCAAGGAGAACCGATGACCTCCCGCCCCCGGCAGCGTTCCGCAGCGCTGTCCACCACTCTCCTCGCCGCCGAGGCCGACCCGCGCCGCACGATCCTGCTCACGGGCGCGACGGTGGTCACCATGGACCCGGCGCTCGGCATTCTCCACGGCGCCGACGTCCTGATCCAGGGCGACCGCATCGCCGACGTCGGCCACCGCCTGCACGCCACGGACGCCGTCGTGGTCGACCTGACCGGATCCGTGGTGGCTCCGGGTTTCGTGGACACCCACCGCCACGCCTGGCAGGCGCAGATGCGGCGGACCATTCCCGACGTCGACGACCTCGCCGGCTACCTGACGTCCACGCTCGCCCGGGTCGCACCGGCCTATCGGCCGCACGACATGTACGTCGGCACCCGGCTGGCCGCGCTGACGGCGCTGGACTGCGGCATCACCACGATGCTCGACTTCTCGCACAACTCCCGTACCGGCGCGCACTCCGACGCCGCGGTCACCGCGCTGATCGACAGCGGAATCCGCGGGGTACACGCCGCTATGGGCCCTCACTTCGGCAGCTGGGACCGGCAGTGGCCAGCCGACCTCACCCGGCTGAAGAACACCTACTTCTCCGCCGGCGACCAGCTCGTCACGCTGCGGCTCGCCGCCCTCGCCACACCGGACATCGCCGGCCCACACCTCGCCTACGGTCCGGACCTCGCGCGCGTCGCGGCCGACCTCGACATCGGCGTCAGCCTCGACGTGATGTTCGGGCCCGCGGCCTCCGAAGCGATCCTGCGCTGGCAGCGCGCGGGCCTGCTCGGACCGCACCTGGAATCCATCCACTCGACCGCCCTGTCGGCGGACGCGTGGTCGGCCCTGCGCGACGCCGGGGTGACCGTCTCGCTCGCACCCACCTCCGACACCCAGATCGGTCTCGAGGACGCCGTTCCACCGGTCGACGAAGCACTCTCCCACGGAATCCGGCCCGGACTGTCCATCGACGTCGAGGTCGCTCTCGCTTCGGACATGTTCACCCAGATGCGCACCCTGCTCAGCGTCCAGCGCATGCGAGCCGTCCACTCTGCCTACGGCACCGGGACCGCACCGGCGCGGATCACGACCAGCGACGTGCTCGACTTCGCGACTCTCTCCGGAGCCCGCACACTGGGACTCGACGCCGTCACCGGATCCCTCACTCCCGGCAAGCAGGCGGATCTGATCGTCGTGGATGCCGAAGACCTCAACACCATGCCCTTACACGACCCGGTCGGGACCCTCGTGCTCGGTGCCGACCGCAGCAACATCACCGCCGTCTGGGTCGCCGGGCGGCTGCGCAAGTGGGACCGCCGGCTCGTCGGCGTCGACATCGCCGACCTCCGCGACCAGGTGCACGCGTCCGTCGAGTCGATCGCCGCGCGGCTGCCCGGCCCGGACCGGCAGGAGGCGATCGCCCGATGACCTCGCGCTCCGGCCTGCTCGTCGTCCGCGATGCGGTCGTGCACATCACCCCCTCGCGCAAGACCAGGGGCGACATCGTCGTGACGGACGGGACGGTGACACACGTCGGATCCAGCCGCCGGCCGGCGGCACCGGACGCCGTGACCATCGAGGCGGCGGGCGCCTCCGCGGTTCCGCTGCTCGTCGACAGTGCCGTCCGGGCCCGCGCCCCGCACGAGCGCAACCGCGACGACCTGGCACCCGGCAACCGCGCCGCCTTCGCCGTGATCCGAGGTTCCGTCCGGGAGGACCGCATCCGTCACATGCTCGTCGTCAGCCCCCGCGACCTGCTCGCCGTCGTCGTCGGCGAGCGGGTCGAAGCCCGGCACGGCACCCCGGCCCGGCCGCCCGCCGACCCCGGGTCCGCCTGGCGCGGCGCGTGGACCGACCGCGACCGGGGAATGACCCAGTACCTCACAGCCCGTGGCCGCTACTCCGAGACACGCGGGGGTCGCGCCGACGCGTACACCGGACGCTACTGGGTGCACGAGGACCGGATCACCTACCTCGACGACCAGGGTTTCTGGGCCTTCGGTCAGCAGGTGGGCGGAATCCTGCACCACGCCGGGTACGTGCTGCACCGAACCGGTGGGCCCCCGCACCCGGGATGACCAGTCCCGGTACCGCCGCCGTCGGCGAGGTACACCACCATCGCGCGGGGGATGGACGACGAGTGCGCTCGGCATACCGCGCGGCCATCAGGATGCCATCGCGTCCCGGTCAGCGGCCCTTGCGGGGTTTCTTCTCCCGCACGCGGACGTTGATGCGCACGGGGCTGCCCTGGAAGCCGAAACGCTCGCGGAACTTCCGCTCGATGAAACGGCGGTAGCCCGCCTCCAGGAACCCGGTCGTGAACAGCACCAGCGTCGGCGGGCGGATTCCCGCCTGCGTGGCGAAGAGCACCTTGGGCTGTTTGCCGCCGCGCACCGGCGGCGGCGTGGCCGCGATGAGCTCGGACAGCCAGCCGTTGAGCTGACCGGTCGGCACCCGCTGGTCCCACGACCGGAGCGCCGTCCGCAGCGCGGGCGCCAGCTTGCGCACGGACCGGCCGGTGAGGGCGGAGACGTTGACCCGCTCCGCCCACGGCACGCGCACCAGCCCGCGGTCGATCTCCTTCGCCAGCTGGTGCCGCCGGTCCTCGTCCACGAGGTCCCACTTGTTGAAGGCGAGCACCAGCGCCCGGCCGGCGTCGACGACCATCGACACCACCCGGAGATCCTGTTCGGACAGTGGTTCGCTGGCGTCCAGCAGCACGATCGCCACCTCGGCGGCCTCGATCGCGGTGCGGGTGCGCAGCGCGGCGTAGTACTCGGCACCGCTGGCCGTCTGCACACGCTTGCGCAGGCCCGCGGTGTCCACGAACCGCCACGTCTCCCCGTCGAGTTCCACGAGCGAGTCGACCGGGTCCACGGTCGTGCCCGCGACCGAGTCAACCACGGCCCGCTCCTCGCCCGAGAGCTTGTTCAGCAGGCTCGACTTGCCCACGTTGGGCTTGCCGACCAGCGCGACGCGCCGGGGACCGGCCACTCGCTCGCCGTCCCTCGGCGCCTCGGGCAGCGCCGTGACGATCGCGTCGAGCAGGTCGCCGGAGCCGCGGCCGTGCAGCGCGCTCACCGGATAGGGCTCGCCGAGTCCCAGCGACCACAGCGACGCCGTCTCGGCGAACAGGCGCTCGTCGTCCACCTTGTTCGCCGCGAGCAGCACCGGGCGGTCGGACCTGCGGAGCACCCTCGCCACGGCCTCCTCGGTGGCCGTGGCGCCGACGGTGGCGTCCACCACGAGCAACACGGCGTCCGCTGTGGACATCGCCAGTTCCGCCTGCGCGGCCACGGCACCCTGCAGCCCGGTCGCGCCGGGTTCCCAGCCGCCGGTGTCCACGACGGTGAACCGCCTGCCGTTCCACAGCGCGTCGTACGCCACCCGGTCCCGGGTCACGCCCGGCACGTCCTGCACGACCGCCTCCCGGCGGCCCAGGATGCGGTTGACCAAAGTGGACTTACCGACGTTCGGCCTGCCGACGACGGCGAGCACCGGCTGCGCGAGCGCGGTCTCCTCGCCGGCGTCCGCGCCGCCCACCTGCTCGTCGAGCGTGGTGAACTCGGCCTCGTCGGACCACGTGCCATCAGCCTCGGTCATCGTCTCTCTCTTCTTCGCGTGTCAAGTCTCTCCACGAGGGCGGCGAGCGTGGCGCGGATGCGCTCGGTGCCCTCGGCCAGCCCCGCGCGTCCCCTCGGGACGTCCGGGGCGAACGGCTCGCCGACGAGCAGGTCCACCCGGGGCCGGAAGCGCCGCCGCGTCCCCGGAGGGCGCAGCGTGCCGCGGACCGCCACGGGCAGCACCACCGCGCCCGTGACCCGGACCAGCCAGGCCGCCCCCTGCTGCGCGCTCGCCACGTCGCCCGCGCCCCGGGTGCCCTCGGGGAACACGGCCACCAGCCCGCCGTCCCGCAGCACGCGCACGGCGGTCGCCAGCGCCTCACGGTCCGGAGCGCCCCGGGTGACCCGGACCTGGCCGATCCGGTGCAGTGCCGGGCCCGCGGGTCCGGCGAACAACTCGCTCTTGACCAGGAACACCGAGCGGCGCGGCAGCATTCCGAAGATGAGCTGCGGTTCCACCAGCGAGCTGTGGTTGGCGACGAGCACCACCGGACCGGTGCGCGGCACCCGCTCCAGCCCGTCGACGCGGATCCGGAAGGCGGGGCGGTAGAGGCATCGCGCGATGAGCCTGGCGACGTCGTGCAGCCAGGGCACGGCACCGTCGGGCAGGCCCGTTCCGGTCACTTCGGTGCCTCGACCGCGCACCCCAGCAGCCCCCGCTGGCTGGCCAGCTCACTGAGGGCGACGATCACCTGGTCGATCTTCAGCTCGGAGGTGTCGAACACGACCGCGTCGTCGGCCGCGCGCAGCGGGGACGCCGCGCGGGTCGAGTCGAGCCGGTCGCGCCGCACGACCGACTCCCTGGCCTCGTCCGGCGAGGACTCCCGGCCCGCGGCCGTGTCCTGTGCGCTGCGGCGCGCGGCCCGGACCTCCTCCGAGGCGGTGAGGAACACCTTGAGCGGAGCGTCGGGAGCGACGGTGGTGCCGATGTCGCGGCCCTCCACCACGATCCCGCCCGTGCCCTCCAGCACCTGGGCGATGATGCTCCGCTGGCTCGCCACCAGCAGTGCGCGCACCTCGGGTACCGCGGACACCGCGGAGACGGCGCGGTTGACGGGCTCCGTGCGGATCTCCTCCCCCACGTCCTCGCCCGCGAGCAGGGCCCTCGGCAGCTCGGGGCTCGTGCCGACCCCGATCTCCACCCGGCGGGCCAGCTCCGCGACCGCCGTCGCGTCGGCCGGGTCGACGCCCGCGCGCAGCACCGCCAGCGTCACGAGCCGGTACATGGCACCGGTGTCCAGGTAACCCGCGCCCAGCCGGGCGGCGAGCGTGCGCGCCACGGTGGTCTTCCCGGTTCCCGATGGGCCGTCCAGTGCGACCACGCCGTGTAGGGCTCCCGCCACGGACCGTTCTCCTCGTCCCGTCGTCCGACACCTGCGGGGCTCCATTCTGCCTGCCCATCACCCGGGTGGATCAGTCGGCCGCCCACCCTCGTCGCGCAACCGCTCGGCCAGCTCGTCGGCGACCAGCACGGAGGGCAGGTAGTCGCCGGTCCGGTAGGCCGCGCGGCCGAACAGCTGGGCCAGCACGGGGGCGGTGATCACCTGGAACAGCCCGGCGAGCACGAGCGCGGGGATGTGCTCGGCGTCCGCCCGCAGCGCGGCACCGGCGAGCACGAGCAGCAGGCCGAGGGTCTGTGGTTTCGTGGCCGCCTGCAGGCGCGTGGGCACGTCGGGGAACCGCAGCAGGCCCAGCGCGCCCAGCAGCGAGAAGCCCGCCCCGGACAGCAGCAGCACGGCGGTGACGACGTCCCGGACGATCACCGGTGCCCCTCCCAGCGCTCGACGAGCCGGATGGCGCTGATCGAGCCGATGAAGCTGAGCAGCGCGACCGAGAGCAGCACCGCGACGACGAGCCCGCGGCCGGTCACCGCGATGCTCGCCGCCGCCCCGGCGACGATGAGCACCAGCAGCACGTCCAGCGCGAGGACACGGTCCAGCGTGCGCGGGCCCCGGACGAGCCGGACCACGGTCAGCAACCCGGCCACCGACAGCATGCCGAACGTGGCGACGTAGACGGCGGTCACGGCGGGCTCCCTCCCGTCCGGCGTACCCAATGTGGCGTTCGGTGCGTCCGGCGCACCCAATGTGGCGTTCGGTGCATCCCCCGCACCCAAAGCGGCACCCGGTGCATCCCCCGCACCCAAAGCGGCACCCGGTGCGTCCCACGCACCCAATGCGGCATTCGGTGCGTCCAACGCACCCAATGCCACATTGGGGAGCTTGCCGCGATCGGTTCCGGACAGGTCACGGTTCCTCCTCGGGTGATTTCTCGGGTGAGACGGGACCCCGGCGGTGACAGCGGTCGGCGCGCCGCCCGGCGTCCCTCGCCTCGGCGGAGGGCGCGAGCGCCCGCACGGCCCGCACCTGCAGGTCGATCACCTGGTCGTGGGCGCGCGCGACCTGCTCGTCCGACCGCACGCCGAGGCAGTACACGTAGTACACGCCACCTCTGCGGTCGATGTGCAGGACGAACTTGTCCGGGGTCAGCGACACCAGGTTCGCCGCCGTCGCGACCACATGGTCCACATCGGACAGCACCGGCACCGCCACCACCGCGGCCCGCACGTCGCGCCCGTACTGGACCACCTCCCGGGAGTTCCGCACCGCGGAGACCACCAGGTCCAGCAGCACGAAACCGGCGAGCCGCAGCAACCGCAGCGGGCGCAGCACCGGCACCCTGCGCGTGGGCATCGGGAACAGCAGCAGCACCCCGAGCGCGACCAGCGGCGCCGACAGCAGCACGACGGGCCGGAGACCACCCCAGAGCAGCAGCCACACGATCACGAGCCAGCAGAACAGCGTCAGCGAGAAACGGCCGCCACCCGTTCCGGTCGATCCGGTCGATCCGGTCATGGCGCCGCCCTCGCCTCGCCCAGCACCGCCGCCCGGTAGGGCCCCTGGTCGAGCAGGTCGTGCGCGGCGCGTTCGCTCACCCCCGACAGCGGCCCGGCGAGCGCCGCGAACACGAGCCCGGCCAGCACGAGGCCACCGGTCGCGGCGAGCATCGGCCGCGACGACTCGCCCGTGCCCACGGTGACGTCGTCGGTCGGATCCACGTCGGGCACGGCGGGCGCCGGCTCCCCCCAGAACGAGCCGACCCACACCTTGCTCAGCGCGAACAGGGTGAGGAAGCTCGTCGCCACCGCGGCCGCGGTCACCACGTAGGCGAGCGGCGTCGCCGCCTCCGCGCCCGCCCTGAGCAGCACCACCTTCGCGACGAACCCGGAGAACGGGGGGATCCCCGCGAGGTTCAGCGCGGGTATCGCGAACAGCACGGCGACGAGCGGATAGCTCCGTGCCAACCCGCGCATGTGCCGCAGCGACGGGGTGCCCGCGTGCCGGATGACGAGCCCGCCGACGAGGAACAGCGCGCCCTGCACCGCGATGTGGTGCACCACGTACAGGATGACGCCGCTGAGCCCGATCTCGGTGAACAGCCCGAGCCCGAACACCATGTAGCCGATGTGGCTCACCAGCAGGAACGACAGCAACCGGTTGAGGTCGTTCTGCGCGATGGCGCCGAGCGCCCCGACCAGCATCGTCAGCAGGGCGACGACGAGCAGGAACGTGCCGCTGGTGGCGTCGCCGAACAGGAGGGTCTGCGTGCGGATCAGCGCGTACACCGCCACCTTGGTGAGCAGGGCGGCGAACACGGCGGTCACCGGCGCGGGCGCGGTGGGATAGCTGTCCGGCAGCCAGAAGTGCAGCGGCACCACCGCCGACTTGATCCCGAAGACCACGGCCATGAGCAGGGCGAGACCGGCCCGCGCGCCGTCCGGCAGGAGCGCGATCCGGCCCGCGAGATCGGCGAGGTTCACGGTGCCCGTGGCCGTGTACACGACCGCGACCATGGTGAGGAACAGCAGCGACGAGGTGAGGCTGACGATGACGTAGGTCATGCTCGGCCGCACCCGCTCGGCGTTGGTCCGGCGCGCGATCAGCACGTACGACGCCGACAGCATCACCTCGAACGCGACGAACAGGTTGAACAGGTCCCCGGTGAGGTAGGCCAGCGACACCCCGGCGGAGAGCACGAGGTACATCGGGTGGAACGCGGTCGACGTGGACGCGCGCCCCTGGTCGGTGATCCGCTGGCCGATGGCGAACACCAGCACCGCGAGCATGACCGAGATCGACACCAGCAGCAGCAGCGCGGACAGCCGGTCGGCGACCAGCGTGATGCCGAACGGCGGCGCGTAGCCACCGAGCTGCAGCACCACCGGGCCGCTGCCGTCGGCCCGGGCCAGCAGCAGCGCCGCCACGACCACGATGCCGCTGAGCACCAGCAGGTTGAGCACCCGTTGCACGGTGGCGAAGTGCCCGACCGCCAGCGAGAACGCCGCCGCGAGCAGCGGCAGCAGAACGGGCAGCGGGACGAGCGCGCTCACCCCGCCTCCTCCCGCTCCGCGGCGATCTCCGCACGCCGCACCCTGCGGTCCTCGAGGTCGTCCTGCACCTCGTCGTGGCCCAGCAGCACCCACGCGCGGTAGGCCAGCGCGAGCAGGAACGTGGTCAGGCCGAAGGTGATCACGATCGCGGTCAGCGCGAGCGCCTGGGGCAGCGGGTCCGCCATGTCCTCCTGGGGCACGACGCCGACGAACGGCGGAGCCCCCGGCGGCCCGCCCGCCGCCTGCAGGAACAGGTTGGCGGCGTGCCCGACGACGAGGAACCCGAGGATCACCTGCATCAGCGAACGCTGCATGAGCAGGTAGAACCCCGTCGCGTAGAGCACGCCCAGCAGGACGGTGGTGACGAGATCGATGCTCACCGTGCCTCCCCTTCCAGGTCCCTGGTCTCGATACCGGCGCCGAGGGTGCGGAGCAGGTCGAGCACGAGGCCGACGATGAGCAGGTAGACACCCACGTCCAGGAGCAGGCTGGAGGCGATGCTCAGCTCGCCGAGCACCGGTACGTGCGGGTGCCACTGCACGCTGGTCAGCGCGGGCAGGCCGAACCCCAGCGGCACCAGCGCCGTCAGCACCGCGATCCCGAGCCCCGCGCCGATGAGCGCGGGCGGCTTGATCCGCACCGCCGCGGCCAGCTCGACGCTGCCGCCCGCGACGTAGCGCATGACAAAGGCGAACCCGGCCACGAGCCCGCCGGGGAAGCCGCCACCGACGTCGTAGTGCCCGGCGAAGAGCAGGTACACCGACAGCACGAGCACGGTGGGGAACGCGATCCGGACGGCGATCTCCAGCAGCAGGGACCGCGGCCAGCCGGGAGCGCCGTGCTCGGCGCGCAGCCAGCGTTCCGTGGGAACGTCCCAGCTCTCCCAGTCGACGGGCTCGTCGGTGGGCTCCGCGGGCCCGATGGAGCCGGTCGAATCGTCGGTCACCGGCGCACCTCCGTTCGCTCGTCCCGCCCTGGCCTCGGCATCGTGCGCCGCCGCGCCCGGCCCGCGCCGAGTGCGAGACTGGCCGCACCGGTGGCCGCGACCAGCAGGACGGTGATCTCGCCGATGGTGTCCAGTGCCCGGAAGTCGACGAGGATCGCGTTGACCACGTTGGTCGCCCCGGCCTCGGGCTTGGCGTTGTCGACGTACCACGCACTGGCCGGGGGCAGCCGCTCCCGGCCGGCCGAGTAGGCCGTGGCCAGCACCGCGACGAACGTCCCGCCGAGCGCGGCGACCAGCGCCTTGCGCCATTCGGCCCGGCGCAGCGCGGGCTGCCCCGAGCGGGCCTGGCCACCGGTCCGCTCCCGGCCCGGCCGCGCGAACGGCGGGGGCAGCCGCCGCAGCACCAGCACGAACACGACCAGGGTCAGCGTCTCGACCAGGAACTGGGCGAGTGCCAGGTCGATCGCGCCACGCACGAGGAACAACCCGCCGACGCCGTAGCCGATCATCCCGGTGAGCAGGACGGCGGTGAGCCTGCGGCGGGCGCGCAGCACCGCGCCCGCCGCGGCGAGCACGATCGCCGCGAGCGGCAGCTGCAGCCACGACCGCGACCACGGTGCCTCGATCGCAGGCAGGCCGCGGAGCAGCAGCATCGTGCCCGGAGCGGCCACCACGGTCAGCAGGATGACGGCCAGGTACACCGGCAGCGACCCGGTCTGGATGCGTCCGGTGCCGCCGTGCGCCAGCCTGATCAGGCCGGACACGGCGGTGTCGTAGCCGCGCTGGGCCCGCAGCGGTTCCGGGACGCGGCCGGACACCACCGCCACGGCCCGGCCCGCGCGGTACACGGCGTACCCGGTGGCGAGGACCAGGACGGACAGCAGCAGGGGCGGGGTCAGCCCGTGCCACAGCGCCAGGTGGTAGTCGTGGGCGCCGGGCAGGGCCTCCGCGTAACCGGCCGCGAGCGGCGCCAGCCAGCCGACCCCTGGCCCCACGACCAGCCCCGCCAGCGCCGGGACCGCGATCGCCGCCGTGAACACGGCGCCGGGTGGCTTCGCCCGGCTCGGTGCCGCGCCCGGCCGGGTGCCGAACGCGCCCACCAGGAACCGCAGCGTGTACGCCACCGTGAACACGGACCCGGCGGTGATGCCGCACAGCACGGCGACGTCCTTCGGGGTGGCGTGGAGGAACGCCTTCAGCGCCGCCTCCTTGCCCACGAAACCCAGCAACGGCGGGAGCCCGGCCATCGACGCGGCGGCCAGCCCGGCGAGCGTGGCCAGCTGGGGCCACTGCCGCCCGAGCCCGGAGAGCTCGCGGATGTCCCTGGTGCCGGTGCCCTTGTCGACGGCGCCGGCGGTGAGGAAGAGGGTGGACTTGAACAGGCCGTGTGCCAGCAGCATCGCCGCGCCGGCCAGCGCCGCCGTGTAGGTGCCCACCGCGACGAGCACCAGCAGGAAGCCGAGCTGGCTCACCGTGCCGAAGGCGAGCAGCAGCTTCAGGTCGTGCTGGCGCAGCGCACGGAACCCGCCGAGCACCATGGTCCACAGGCCGAGCACGACGAGCGGCACCCAGAACACCGGCCGGTCGGCGAACGCCGGAGCGAGCCGGGCCGCGAGGTAGACACCCGCCTTCACCATGGCCGCGGCGTGCAGGTACGCGCTGACCGGGGTCGGGGCGACCATGGCGGCGGGCAGCCACGGGTGGAACGGCACCTGCGCCGACTTCGTGGCCACGCCGACGAGCAGCAGCGCGACGGCCGCGGTGACCGCGGCGCCGTCCGGCGGGTCGGCGAGGATGCCGGAGAGGCGGAACGTACCCGCCGCGACCGCGAGCACGATCAGCCCGAGCAGCAGCGCCAGCCCGCCGAACACCGTGACCACCAGTGCCTGCTTGGCCGAGCGGCGGGACTCCTCGTCCCGGCCCGCACCGCCGACGAGCAGGAACGAGGCGATCGTGGTGATCTCCCAGTAGACGTACAGCGAGAGCACGTCGTCGGCGAGCACCAGGCCCAGCATCGCGCCGGCGAAGGCGACCATCAGCCCCGCCTGCCTGCCGTGCCCCGGCTCGTCCCGGTCGGCGTAGCGGCCGAAGTAGCACAGCACGACCGCGCCGACCCCGGTCACCAGCAGCGTCATCAGCATGGCGAGCGCGTCGAGCCGGACGGTGAACAGCAACCCGATCCGCTCGGCCCAGTGCACCGACTCCCCGTGCGGTGTCCCACGGAGCACCCCCGGCAGGTAGGTGAGCGCGAGGGCGAGCGACCCCGCGGGCACCAGCGCGCCGATCGCGAACGCGGCGCGTCCGCAGCGGCGGGCGGCGAGCGGCAGCATCGCGGCCACGGCGAAATGCGCCGCGATCGCGATCAGCACGTCTCTCACCGCCCCTTGCCACGCCGAACTGCGCTCCGCCGCTTACCCCCAGCACCACGTGCGCAAACAGGACTGCCGGGGCTGAGCTACCGTGTACGGCGTGAACGTCGAAGTGACTCCGCTACCGGGGATCGGCGTCCGGAAGGACTTCGTGCTGGACAGCGGCCGCCGGGTGGGCGTCGTGACCCATCGCGACGGCAAGATCGAGCTCATCGTGTCGAAGTCGGACGATCCCGACGCGTGCCTGGCCTCGCTGCCCCTCACCTCCGAGGAGGCGGGCGCGCTGGCGAACCTGCTCGGCGCCCCGCAGCTCGTCGCCCAGCTGACCGAGGAGCACCGGGAGCTGCCGGGGATCAACACCCGGCAGCTGCCGATCAAGGGCGGCTCGCCCTACGACGGCCGCACGCTCGGGGACACCGCGATGCGCACCCGGACGGGCGCGTCCGTCGTCGCCGTGATGCGCGCGGGACAGGTGCACCCCTCCCCCGGGCCCGGCTTCACCTTCACCGAGGGCGACCTGCTGGTGGCCGTGGGCACGTCCGAGGGACTGGAGTCGGCCGCCAAGATCCTGCAGCACGGCTGACGCGAGGACCCGCGTGGAGCACACCGCACTGTCCCTCATCGAGCTGGGCGCTGTGTTCTTCGTCCTGGGGGTGCTCGCCCGGTTCGCCGGCCGGATCGGCCTGTCCCCGATCCCGCTCTACCTGCTCGGCGGGCTCGCGTTCGGGCAGGGCGGGCTGATCCCGCTCGGCGACATCAGCGCGTTCACCGACCTCGCCAGCGAGATCGGCGTCGTGCTGCTGCTGCTCACGCTGGGCCTCGAGTACTCCGCGGCGGAGCTGTTCACCGGGCTGCGGCGGTCGTGGATGTCGGGGGTGCTCGACATCGTGCTCAACGCCGCGCCGGGCGTGGCCGTGGCGCTGCTCCTCGGCTGGGGGCCGATCGGGGCGTTCGTGCTGGGCGGCGTCACCTACATCTCGTCCTCCGGAATCATCGCGAAGGTCCTCGGCGACCTGGGCAGGCTGGGTAACCGGGAGACACCGGTGGTGCTGTCGATCCTCGTGTTCGAGGACCTCGTGATGGCTCTCTACCTGCCGATCCTGACGACGATCCTGGGCGGCATCAGCTTCCTCGGCGGGCTGGAGGCCGTGGGCATCTCGCTGGGCGTGATCACCGTGGTGATGGTGGTGGCGCTGAAGTACGGCCGCTACGTCTCGGCGATCGTGGACAGTCAGGACCGCGAGGTGTTCCTGCTCAAGGTGTTCGGCGCCGCGCTGCTCGTGGCGGGGGTGGCGTCGGCGATGCAGGTGTCGGCCGCGGTGGGGGCGTTTCTCCTCGGCATCGCGATCTCCGGGTCGACCGCGGTCAACGCCACCCGGCTGCTGGAGCCGCTGCGGGACCTGTTCGCGGCGGTGTTCTTCGTCGTGTTCGGCCTGAACACCGACCCGCGCGCGATCCCCCCGGTGCTGCTGTGGGCGGTGGTGCTCGCCGTGGCGTCCACCGCGACGAAGCTCGGCACGGGCTGGTGGGCGGCCCGCCGCGCGGGCATCGGCAGGCTCGGCCAGGCCCGGACGGGCGCGGCGCTCGTGGCGCGCGGCGAGTTCTCGATCATCATCGCCGGGTTCGCCGTCTCGGCGGGGGCCGTGGAGGGCGAACTGGCGGCGCTCGCGGCGACTTACGTGCTGCTCATGGCCGTCCTCGGACCGATCGCCGCGCGCGTCGTCGAGCCGGTGGCACGCGCCCTGCAGCGCGGACCCGGTTTCCCCCGCGCGGCGCCCGCCGAGTCGTGAGTGAAGAACGTTGTTCTTACCACGTTCGTCACTCACGACACCCGGCTAAAGGCCGACCGCGCGGTACAGGGCTCCCACCTCGGCGCGGGTGAGCGGCCGCAGTGCCCCCGGCTTCATCGTGCCCAGCCGGACGTCGTCGACGGCGGTGCGGACCAGCTTGCGCACCGGGTGACCGACCTCGGCGAGCAGCCGCCGCACGATGTGCTTGCGGCCCTCGTGCAGCACCACCTCGACGAGGGTGCGGCCGGGGCGGGTGTCCTTGACCCGGAAAGCGTCGACCCGGACCGGCCCGTCCTCCAGCTCGATCCCGGCGCGCAGCTGCTTGCCGAGCCCGCGCGACACCGTGCCGTCGACCTCGGCGAGGTAGGTCTTGAGCACCCCGAAGGAGGGGTGCATGAGCCGGTGCGCGAGCTCGCCGTCGTTGGTCAGCAGCAGCAGGCCCTCGGTGTCGGCGTCCAGCCTGCCGACATGGAAGAGCCCGGTGCTGGCGCTCGACTTCAACTGCCGCACGTAGTCGCCGACGCAGGGCCTGCCCGCCTCGTCGGACATCGTGCTGTGCACGCCCTTCGGTTTGTTCAGCGCGAGGTGGACGACGTCCTCCCGCAGCACCACGCGCATGCCGTCGACGTGCAGGATCGCGGTGTCCGGGTCGACCCTCCTGCCGAGTTCCCGGACCACCTCGCCGTCGACGCTGACCCGGCCCTGCGCGATGAGGTCCTCGGCGGCCCGCCGGGACGCCACCCCGGCCCTGGCGAGCACCTTCTGCAGGCGAACGCCCTCGGCCGGGGCTCCGGGTCCTCGCTGGTCAGATGTCATCGATGGAGTCCACTTCCGGCAGCAGCGGCGCGATCGGCGGCAGGTCGTTCAGCGACGAGAGGCCGAGCCGTTCCAGGAACAGCTCCGTCGTCACGTACAGGGTGCCACCCGTCTCGGAGTCGGTGCCGCTCTCCTCGACCAGCCCGCGGGCGAGCAACGTCCGGATCACGCCGTCCACGTTGACGCCGCGCACCGCGGCCACCCGCGAGCGGGTCACCGGCTGCCGGTAGGCGATCACCGCGAGTGTCTCCAGCGCGGCCCTGGTCAGCTTGGAGCGCTGCCCGTCGAGCAGCAGCTTCTCCACGAAGGGCGCGTAGGTGTCGCGGGTGTACAGCCGCCAGCCGTCCGCCACGCGGCGCAGGTCGATGCCGCTGCCCCGGTCGGTGAGGTCCAGCGCCATCGTGCGCAGCGTCTCGGTGACGCGCTCGACGGGCTGCTCCACGGCCTCGGCCAGCGACTCCTCGCCGACCGGGGAGTCCACCACGAGCAGCAGCGCTTCCAGCGCCGACTGCAGTGCGGCGTCGGTCGACACGTCGGGCAGTGCCCGCTCCGCGGACACGGCGACCAGGTCGTCGTCGGCGTCGGCCTCACCCGGGACACCCTCGCCGCCCTCGGTGGCCGCACTGACCTCGGTGCCCTCGCTGACCTCGGTACCTTCGGTGCCTTCGCCGTCCTCGGTGGCCTCGCCGCCCTCGGTGGCCTGAGCGGCCCGGGTGTCCCCGGCCTCCCCGCCGCCCCGGGTGTCGTGGGCGGCGTGGGCGGCGGGGCCGCCCTCCGGCTCGTCCAGGTCCAGCGCGGCGCCGAGCGCCGTGGCCGGGTCCGGTCGCAGGCCGTCCCCGGGCTCGTCCGGCACAGCGGGCGTGTCCGGCATGCCCGGTCCGGCCGGTTCCGGTTCCGGCTCGGGCGGCAGCGGCGGCAGCTCGGCTCCCTGCGGCTCGTGCGCGTCGTCGGTCACCCGTACTCCTCGTCCTCGGTGCGCGTGCGTTCCTGCTCGGCCTCGGCGGTGGCCTCCTCGACGGAACCTCCCGTCCAGCGCACGTGCAGCTCCCCCAGCGCCTCGGTCTGCTCGAAGGTCACCGTCGACTCCCGGTACAGCTCCAGCAGGGCCAGGAACCGGGCGACCACCTCGATCGTGTGCTCGCAGTCGGACACGAGCTCGGCGAACGAAGCCCGCCCGTGGCTGGCCAGCCGGACCCGCAGCACGGCGGCGTGCTCCCGCACGGACACCTTGCCCGCGTGCAGGTGGTCCAGCGACACCGTGGGCGGCGGCTTGGGCTGGAACACCGACTGCGCGATGTCGGCGAACCGCTCCGGCGTCACCCCGAGCATCACCTCGGGCAGCAGCCCGACGTAACGCTCCTCCAGCGCCACCGACCGCGGGTAGCGCCGCAGCGCACCGGCCTCCAGCTCCGCGAACAGGGCGGCGACCTGCTTGTAGGCCCGGTACTGGAGCACCCGGGCGAACAGCAGGTCCCGCGCCTCCAGCAGCGCCAGGTCGTCCTCGTCCTCCACCTCGGCCGACGGCAGCAACCGGGCTGCCTTGAGGTCGAGCAGGGTGGCCGCGACGACGAGGAACTCCGTGGTCTCGTCGAGGTCCCACTCGGCGCCCAGCGCGCGGGTGTAGGCGATGAAGTCGTCCGTGACCTGGTGCAGGGCGACCTCGGTGACATCGAGCTGGTGCTGCGAGATGAGCTGCAGCAGCAGGTCGAAGGGCCCCTCGAAGTTCGCCAGGCGCACCTGGAAGCGGGACGCCGAGCCGCCTTCCCCGGCCTGCTCGGTCGCCGCGCTCTCCGGTGCCTCCTCGGCGGGCTGGGGCTGTGCCCCGTCCTCCATCAGTTCGTGGCTTCCGTGGCCGGGTCGTCGCGGTCATCATGCTCGCCGTCATCGCCCGCGGCGTCGAGGTTCCCTCCCCGCAGCCGCTGCACCAGCACCGAATCCTCGCCGTGCTGGTCGAAGTCGGCCAGCAGCACCGCGACCGCCTCCCGGACGATGCGGCCCCGGTCGACCACGAGGTCGTGGGTGCCGCGCAGGGTGAGCCGGGCGTGCTCCATCGCGAGCAACTCGTCGCCCGACACGTACACGGTGATCTTGGCGTCGTGCTTCTGCCTGCCGGAGCCGCGGCGCGTCGGGGCGGTGCGCGCGAGCTGCCTGCCCGGGCCGGTGGAACCCGCGCGCCCGCCCGCGGCGCCGTTGCCGTTGCCGTTGCCGCCGCCCTGAGCGCCGCCGCCGTTGCCCGCGCCACCACCGGCGTCGTGCCCGGCGGAGCCGTTCCCGGTGTGGCCCGCCGGGTTTCCGCCCGCGCCGGAGCCGCGCGACTGGTCGAGCGCGGGACTGCTCGTCCGGCGGAACAGCTCTGACGCACCGGGCAGGGAAGCCCTCCTGCTCACCGGGCGATCACCTCGCGAGCCAGCGTGCGGTACGCCGTCGCACCGGCCGATCTCGGGGCCCAGCGAGTGATCGGCTCGCCGGCCACGGTCGTCTCGGGGAATCGCACGGTGCGGTTGATCACCGTGTCGAACACGGTGTCACCGAATGCTTCCACCACGCGCGCCATGACCTCCTTCGAATGCAGGGTTCTCGGATCGAACATGGTGGCGAGAATCCCGGTGATATCCAGTTTGGGGTTGAGCCGCTCGCGCACCTTCTCGATGGTGTCGATCAGCAACGCCACGCCACGCAGGCTGAAGAACTCGCACTCCAGCGGGATGATCACACCGTCGGACGCGGTGAGCGCGTTGACGGTGAGCAGCCCGAGTGACGGCTGGCAGTCGACCAGAACATAGTCGTAGTCGTCCATGACCGGTCGAAGCACCCTCAGTAACGTGTGCTCGCGCCCCACCTCGGCGACGAGCTGGACCTCCGCGGCGGAGAGGTCGATGTTGCTCGGCAGCAGGTCGACGTTCTCCACGGAGGTCTTGCGGATCACGTCGCAGATGTCCACCGAGCGTTCCATGATCACGTTGTAGACCGTCTGGTCGAGCTCGTGCGGCTGGATGCCGAGCCCGACCGACAGCGCACCCTGCGGGTCGAAGTCGACGAGCAGTACCCGCCTGCCGTACTCGGCGAGCGCGGCCCCGAGATTGATCGTGGACGTGGTCTTGCCGACGCCGCCCTTCTGATTGCACATCGCGAGCACGCGCGCGGGCCCGTGCCGCTCCAGCATCGGCGGCTCTGGTATCTCGCGAATCGGCCTCCCGGTCGGGCCCAGCTTGGGCTTGCCGCTGCGGTCGGTCACCTCAGGCACGTCGAACTCCCCGGTATCGCCCCGAGTCTCGGTTGCGATCGGCCGGCTGAGGCTGTCCGGGGCCCTGCTCGCCGGTTGCTCGGAAGTCGACATGGGGCGAAAGCTCCTTGTTCTGCATGGACGCCGGTCAGCGTATGCGGGCACGCAGAGCACCGGCAAAGCGGCTCGCCGGGCACGACCGGAGTACTTTTCGGCCGGATCAGCCCAGGGCTCGCGGGTGCGCGGTCGCGTAGACCTCGCGCAGCGTGTTCACGGTGACGAGGGTGTACACCTGAGTGGTGGTGACCGACGCGTGACCGAGCAGTTCCTGCACCACCCGGACGTCGGCGCCGCCCTCCAGCAGGTGGGTGGCGAACGAGTGGCGCAGGGTGTGCGGGGACACCGTGGCGGCCAGTCCGGCGCGCTCGGCATTGGTCTTGAGCACCTGCCACGCGCTCTGCCGCGACAGCCGCCCGCCGCGGGCGTTGAGGAACACGGCCGCCGTGCCGCGGCCCCGGCTCGCGAGCACCGGCCTGGCCCGCACGAGGTAGGCGTCCAGCGCGTCGAGCGCGGGTTTGCCGATGGGCACGAGCCGCTGCTTGCCGCCCTTGCCGTCGAGCAGGACCGTGCGCTCGCCCGCGTCGAGGTCGTCCAGGTCGAGCCCCACGGCCTCGGAGATCCGGGCTCCCGTGGAGTACAGCAGCTCCAGCAGCGCGCGGTCGCGCAGCGGGCGCTCCCCCTCGGCCGGTGGCAGGTCGAGCAGCCGGAGCACGTCATGCACGGGCAGCGCCTTCGGCAGCCGCTTCGCCGCGGCGGGCGGGCGCACGTCGCGCGCCGGGTCGTGCTCGGTGATGCCGTCGGCGTGCGCGAAGCGGTGCAGGCCGCGCACCGCGACGAGGGCACGGGCCGCCGACGAGGCCGCCAGCGGCTGGTGCTCCCCGTCCCCCTCGCGCAGTGCCGCGCCGAAGGCCGTGATGTGCTCGGGCCCGACCCGCGTGAAGTCGGTGATCCCCTGCCGTCCGAGGTGCGCGACGTACCGGCGCAGGTCCCGCGCGTAGCTGTCCAGCGTGTTGCGCGCGGTGCCGCGCTCGACGAGCAGGTGGTCGAGATAGGCGGCGACCACCTTGCTCACGGAGGTGCCGCCGGCCCTGGTCACGCGGACACTCTAGGAGACGACCGCACGGATCCCAACGATGTTCGCGTTCCGCGGGTCAGCGCGCCTCAGCCGGTCCCGTTTCCCTCGCGGACGTCCGCGACGCCGGGGACGGGCGTGCTGCCGGGGAACCGGTCCCGCAGCGCGTCGACCCCGTGCTGCGGGTGCGCCCGCGAGGCCAGGCCCGCGCGCCGCGCACGCCTGCGCGCCGTGTCCAGCTCCATCGTCTCGTCGCGGTCGCGCAGCAACGCCTCGTCGGCCTCGCCGTCGCGGTTGAACGACCACATGAGCGTCGGTTCGCCGAGCGGGACGCCGTGCCCGGGCTCCCCGTCGTGCCGCCCGGTGTGCCAGGTGTGCCAGGTCTTGCCGTAGCTGTTCAGCAGCAGTTCGGCGAGCGCCGTCTCGGCCACCGCGGGCAGGCCCGGCGCGGCGAGCTGGCCAGACAGGATCTCGTAGTTGTGCGGGTGCCAGTACCCGCGCTCGTCCTCGGGCAGCGACCCGAACAGCCGCTCGGAGACGATGTACTCGACGCCGACCAGGTTCGCGTCCCGCGTGTTGCCGTCGAACAGCACGCACTGGAGCAGGTCCTCGTTCACCATCCGGCAGTAGTGGTGCGCCTCCATCTGCGTGCCCGGGTCGTCCCGGGCGCAGTGCAGCCCCACGACGTAGACGTCGAAGTCGCGGAGCGGGGTGGTGTCCTGGAGCAGGTTGGCGCCCTGCTCCAGGACCGAGGGCCAGGTGCCCTTGCGCTCGCCGGAGGGCGGCAGCGGGCTGCGGCGCTCCTTGATCCTGGGGTTCATGTCCCGTGGCATTGACCGGGACATCCCCGTCGAAACCACCCGTCGCACGGGCTAACGTGGACCCATGTCGAGCCAACCGGATCCCGAGGCGCTCCGAATCGGCACCGCCGAACGGGAGGAGGCGGGCCGCGCCCTCGGGGAGCACCTGGCCGAGGGCAGGCTCACCCCGACCGAGTACGAGGAGCGGGTCGCGACCGCGTTCGCCGCGCAGACGCGGGCCGACCTGCGCCCGCTGTTCGAGGACCTGCCCGCGCCGCACCCGGCGTTCCTGGCTCCGCCCCCATCGGCACGGGCGTACCCGTACGCGCCGCCCCCGCCGGACGCGTCACCCCCGTCGTCCCCGCCCTCGGCGTACCACCAGCCCGGGCCGCCCGCCGGCGTCTCCGACCGGTCGCGGATCGTCGCCGGGGTACTGCAGATCGTGCTCCCGTTCGGGATCGGCCGGTTCTACACCGGACACACCGGCATGGCGGTGGCGCAGCTGCTGGTGACCCTGTTCACCCTGGGCGTCGGCGCCCTCTGGCCGCTGATCGACGGCATCCTGCTGCTCGTCAACGGCGGCCGCGACCGGTACGGCCGCCCGCTCCGCGACTGACACCCCCGGTTCGCCGCCCCCAGGGCCACCTTGGTCGCGCTGGGGGCGACCAAGGTGGACTGGGGGGCGAATCAGCGGCGGCGGGCGGCGAACGCGACCGGGCGGTCCCGCCAGGGCGCGTCGGCGGGCCGCGCGGGCGCCGCTCCGGTGAGCACGGCGTGCGCGGCGAGCAGGCCGCCGACCGTCGCCCCGTTGACGATCTCCCCCGCGAGCACCATCCGCACGGCCTCGGTGAGCGGGAAGCGCCGGATCACCAGGTCCGCCTCCTCCTCGCCGTGCACGTCGCGGTCCACAGCGGACAGATCGCGGGCGAGGAAGATCCGGATCACCTCGTCGGTGAACCCGGGCGAGGCGGCCACGTCCACCAGTGTCTCCCAGCGCCGCGCGGCGAGCCCGGCCTCCTCGGCCAGCTCCCGGCGCGCCGAGTCCAGCGGGTCCTCGCCGTCCTGGTCCAGCAGCCCGGCGGGCAGCTCCCACAGCCTGCGGCCCACCGGATGCCGGTACTGGTGCACGAGCGTCACCCGCTCCTGCTCGTCCACCGCGGCGATGCCCACCGCACCAAGGTGCTCGACCACCTCCCGGCGGGCGGTGCCCCCGCCCGGCATGGCGACCTCGTCGATCCGCATGCCGACGACCCGTCCGATGTGGACGTCGCGGGAGGACACCACCGTGAACTCGTGGCTGCCGGGCTCCGTCACCGCGCGCCGACCGGTGTCTCGGGCAGCTCGACGGGCAGCCGCTCGGCGCTGCGGTAGGCCACGACGGCGCGCACGAACGCGTCGAACAGCGGGTGCGGCCGGGTCGGGCGGCTCTTCAGCTCGGGATGCGCCTGGGTGCCCACGAAGAACGGGTGGACGTCGGCGGGCAGCTCGGCGAACTCGACCAGCCGGTCGTCGGGCGAGGTCCCGGAGAACACCAGCCCGGCCTCGGTCAGCCGCTGCCGGTAGGCGTTGTTGACCTCGTAGCGGTGCCGGTGCCGCTCCGAGACCTCCTTCTCGCCGTACGCCCTGGCGACCTGCGACCCGGGCAGCAGCTTCGCGGGGTAGGCGCCGAGCCGCATGGTGCCGCCCATGTCCCGCTCGCCCGCGACGACATCCTTCTGCTCCGCCATCGTGGAGATCACCGGGTGCGCGGTGTTCTCGTCGAACTCGGCCGAGTTGGCGTCCTTCAGCCCCGCGATGTGCCTGGCGACCTCGATGACCATGCACTGCATGCCCAGGCACAGGCCCAGTACCGGGATCTTGCTCTTCCGCGCGTACGAGATGGCACCGATCTTGCCCTCGATGCCGCGCACGCCGAACCCGCCCGGCACCAGCACGCCGTCCACACCGGACAGCGCGGCGGCGGCGCCCGCGGGGGTGGTCGCCTCGTCCGAGGGCACCCAGACGATCTCCACCTTGGCGCGGTGGGCGAACCCGCCCGCGCGCAGCGCCTCGGTGACGGAGAGGTAGGCGTCCGGCAGGTCGATGTACTTGCCGACCACCGCCACCCGCACCGTCTCCGCCGGGTTGTGCACGCGGTCGAGCAGGTCGCCCCACACCGTCCAGTCGACGTCCCGGAACGGCAGGCCGAGCCTGCGCACGACGTAGGCGTCGAGCGCCTCGGAGTGCAGCACCTTCGGGATGTCGTAGATCGACGGCGCGTCCGGGCAGGCGATCACGGCCTCGGTCTCCACGTCGCACATCAGGCCGATCTTGCGCTTGAGGTCCTCGGAGAGCTCCCGGTCGGCCCGGCACACGAGCGCGTCGGGCTGGATGCCGATGTTGCGCAGCGCGGCGACGGAGTGCTGCGTGGGCTTGGTCTTCAGCTCGCCGGACGGAGCCAGGTAGGGCACCAGGGAGACGTGCAGGAAGAAGCAGTTGTCCCTGCCGACGTCGTGCCGCACCTGCCGGCAGGCCTCCAGGAACGGCAGCGACTCGATGTCGCCGACCGTGCCGCCGACCTCCGTGATGACCACGTCGGCGTGCGTGCCGGTGCCGTCGGACTCGGCGACGCCCATGATCCGCGACTTGATCTCGTCGGTGATGTGCGGGATGACCTGCACGGTGTCGCCGAGGTACTCGCCGCGCCGCTCCTTGGCGATCACCGAGGAGTACACCTGCCCGGTCGTCACGTTGGCCGACCCGGACAGGTTGCGGTCGAGGAAGCGCTCGTAGTGCCCGATGTCCAGGTCGGTCTCGGCGCCGTCCTCGGTGACGAAGACCTCGCCGTGCTGGAACGGGTTCATGGTGCCCGGGTCCACGTTGAGGTACGGGTCGAGCTTCTGCATCGTGACCCGGAGCCCCCGGGCGGTGAGGAGCTGTCCCAGGCTGGACGCCGTGAGCCCCTTACCCAGGGAGGAGGCGACGCCCCCGGTGACAAAGACGTACTTGGTTGTCCGCGGCTGAAGTCCCACGGGCTTCCATCCTATCGCACCGCGCCGGGACCGCTCGCCGACCTCACCGGCGACGCCCGGCGTGTCCTGTGCGAGAGTGAGGGCGTGACCGACGGAAACAGCTGGCAGGCACCCGTCGCCGAGGGCGCGCTCGACGCGTCCGTCCGCGTGCCGGGCTCCAAGTCGATCACCAACCGCGCCTTCGTGCTCGCCGCGCTGTCGGCGGGCCCGACGCTGGTCCGGGAGCCGCTCGACTCGCGCGACGCCCGCCTGATGCTCGCGGCGCTGGCCGAGCTGGGCGCGCCCGCGGAGCACACCGCGGACGGCGTCCGCGTCCAGCCGCTCACCGACGGTGCCGGCTCGGTGTCGGTCGCACTCGGCAACGCGGGCACCGTCGCGCGGTTCACGCCGCCGCTGGCGACCCTGGGGTCCCGGACCGTCCACTTCGACGGCGACCCCGCGATCCGCAGGCGTCCGGTGGCCCCGCTGCTCACCGCGCTGGCCGCGCTGGGCGCGGACATCGACGATGGCGACCGGGGCGCGCCCCCCTTCACCGTCCGCGGGCACGGTGGCCTGCGTGGCGGTGCCGTCGAGCTGGACTCGTCGGCGTCCAGCCAGTTCCTTTCCGCCCTGCTGCTGGCGGCTCCCGCGTTCACCGAGGGCGTGACCGTCCGGCTGGTGGGCAGGCCACCGAGCGAGCCGCACATCGCGATGACCCTCGACATGCTGCGCCGCTTCGGCGCCTCCCCCGAGCGGCACGCGGACGAGTTCCACGTCCCGCCCGCCACGCTGGCGCTCGCGGACTACCGGGTGGAGCCGGACCTGTCGACGGCGGCGCCGTTCGTGGTGGCACCGCTGCTGGCGGGCGGCACGGTGCGGATCGAGGGCTGGCCCGTGGAGACCACCCAGCCGGGTGACTGGCTGCGCAGCCTGGTGCGCGAGCTCGGCGGCAAGGCGGTGCTCGACGGCACCGGCCTCACCGTCACCGGCGGCGAGGCGGTGCGGGGCGCCGAGCTGAACCTGCACGAGGTCGGCGAGCTCACCCCGGTCGTCGCCGCGCTGCTGTGCTTCGCGGACGGTCCCTCCCGCATCTCCGGGGTGGCGCACCTGCGCGGGCACGAGACGGACCGGCTCGCCGCGCTGGCGACCGAGCTCACCGCGCTCGGCGGGGACGTCACCGAGACCGAGGACGGGTTGCGCATCCGCCCCGCCCCACTGCACGGCGGCACCTTCCACACCTACGACGACCACCGGCTGGTGATGGCAGGCGCGGTGCTGGGCCTGCGGGTGCCCGGCATCGCCGTGGCGGACCCGGCCACCGTGGGCAAGACGTTCCCCGGCTTCGTCGAGGCCTGGGACCGGCTGGTCCGCGGCGACCGCGACGGGTGACGGCGGCTCCCCGTCCCGCTGTCACACCACGATGCCGCCCGGTGTCCGATGGGTGTTCCGGACTCCGGCGAACGAGACAGGAGCCACCCATGAGCGAGGACGGCCGCCCGGACCCCGCCACCGCGGCGTTCGTCGCCCATCGCAACCTCCTCTTCACCGTGGCCTACGAGCTGCTCGGCTCGGCCACCGACGCGGAGGACGTCCTCCAGGAGACCTGGCTGCGGTGGGCGGACGTGGACCTCGGCACGGTGCGGGACCAGCGGGCGTACCTGGTCCGGATCACCACCCGGCAGGCACTCAACCGGCTGCGCACACTCGGCAGGCGCAAGGAGTCCTATGTCGGCCCCTGGCTGCCCGAGCCGCTGCTGACCACTCCCGACGTGGCCGAGGACGTCGAGCTGGCCGACAGCCTCTCGATGGCGATGCTGCTGGTCCTGGAGACGCTCGCACCCACCGAGCGGGCGGTGTTCGTGTTGCGCGAGGTGTTCGGCCTCGGGCACGACGAGATCGCGGACGCCGTCGGCAAGAGCGCCGCGGCCGTGCGGCAGATCGCCCACCGGGCGCGGGCGCACGTCGCCGCGCGCAGACCACGCGACGTCGTCTCCCCTGCGGAGACCCGCGCCGCCCTGGACGCGTTCCGGCGGGCGGTCGAGACGGGCGACCTGCAGGGCCTGCTCGACATCCTCGCGCCGGACGTCGTGGTCCTCACCGACGGCGGCGGGGTCAAGCAGGCCCTGCCGCGGCCCGTCGTCGGCGCCGAGAAGGTCTCCCGCCTGCTGACCCTCGGCCTGAGCAGGGCCGGTGCCGGGCTCTCGGCCGAGCCGGTCCAGGTCAACGGCTGGCCCGCGTTGCTGCTCCGCCGGCGCGGGGAGCTGGACGCCGTCGTGGCGATGCGGGTCGAGGGCGGCCTCGTCACCGGGTTGTACTCGGTGCGCAACCCCGAGAAGCTGGCCCACCTGGAGCGGGAGACCGAGGTCAGCCGCTGAGCCGTCCCGGTGCGCCGGTCAGCCGTGGTCCTGGCGCACGCCGGGTGCCGGGCCCTCGGCGTTGCCCGCGACGCCGTAGCGGCCCGAGCCGCCCTCCAGCTGCTCCCTGAGCGCGAGCACGGTCGCCACCCTGCCCGCCGACGTGTTCACGTTGTCCACAGTGGACAGGATCGAGGTGGAGGCGGTGTCGGCGCGGGCGAAGCCGAGCGGGCCGGTCCCGTCGGCCGACGCCGGGTTGCCCGCCAGCACCGTGCCCGCGCCGGAGCGGTCCAGCTGGGTGGCGAACCTGGCCAGCGTCGCGGCCCGGTCACCGGCACCGTCGCCGGTCTCGTCGCCACCGGTCAGCACCACCGCGAGCTGGGCGGGGGCGACGTCTTCGGGCGGTTTGACGAAGCCGCCGTCGGCCAGCCCGGACAGCGCGGCGGCCAGCTCCTCCGGGGAGGACTGCCGCTTGGCCGTGTCCTTGTCGAGCAGCAGCACCGAGCCGAGCAAGGCCCCGGCGAGGGTGCCCGGGTCACCCGCGGTCGGGAACTGGGCGCCCGCGGGCTGCAGCCGGGTCACCACCTCGCGCAGCTGGTCGGCGTTGCGCGGATCCGCGAAGGAGGAGGTCAGCTGCACCTCCCCGGTGACGGAGGCCCCGGACTCGCCGATCAGGTCCTTGATCGCGTCGCGGTCGGCGGGCCGGGCGCTCTCGGTGGTCACCAGCACCACCGAACGCTTGTCGAGGATGCCGCTGACCACCTTGCCGCCGACCGAGCCGGCGAACGCGTCGGCGTCGGAGAGGCGGGCGCTCAGCGCGTTCCGCTCGGCCTCCAGGTCGGTGACCCGCCGCGCCAGTTCGCTCTTCTCGTCGGAGAGCCCGGACAGCAGGGCGCCGTTGAGCGCGGTCGAGCCGAGGACGACACCGACCGCGAGGGCGAGGAACGCCGCGGCGATCGAGACAATGTGGTAACGCAGAGAGATCACGAGAAGAGCCCCTTGACCCAGCCGAGGAAGGACCGCCAGGCGTCCCTGGCCGTGTCGACGTAGACGTCGCCCACGTCGGAGACGAGCAGCGCGGCGGCCACGACCACCAGCGCGGCGGCCACGAGCAGCACGATCGCGCCGATCGAGACCCGGTTGCGGTGCAGCGTCGCCACGGCCTTCGCGTCGACCAGCTTGGTACCGAGCTTGAGGCGGGTGAGGAAGGTCGACGGGTTCGATCCGGAGCGGCCGTGGTCGAGGAACTCCCGGAGGGTGGCCTGGAAGCCGACCGTCACGACGAGCCCGGCGTCGTGCGCGTCGGCGAGCAGCAGCGCGAGGTCCTCCGGGTTGCCCGACGCGGGGAACGTCACCGCGCCGATGCCCAGGTCCTGGATGCGTTCGATGCCCGGCGCGAACCCGTCGGGCTGCGCGGGCACCACCACCTCGCCACCCGCCTTCAGCGTGCCCGCCTCGATCCCGAACGGGTCGCCGACGATGATGTCCGGCTGGTAACCGTGCGCCCGCAGGGTGTCCGCGCCTCCGTCCACGCCGACGAGCACGGGCCGGTGCTCGGCGATGTATTTCCGGAGCCGCCGGAGGTCCTCGATGTGGCCGGTGCCGGGCGCCACGACGACCACGTGCCGGTCGCGGATGGGAACGCGCAGCTCGGGCACGCCGACGCCGTCGAGGATCAGCGTGCGCTCCCGGCGGAGGAACTCGATCGTGTTCGCCGAGAACGCCTCCAGCTGCGTGGACATCCCGGCCTTGGCCTCGATCATTTGGTCGGCGATGCTCTCGGCGGTCTGCACGTTGCCGGTGCCGATGAGCCGGTCGCCCGCGTACACCGCGTTCTCGTGCACGCGGACGCGGCTGCCGTCCTTGACGGAGTGCAGCACCTCCGCGCCGACGCGGTCGAGCAACGGGATTCCCGCCTGGACCAGGATCTCCGGTCCGAGGTTCGGGTACCTGCCCGAAATGGACGGAGACGCGTTGACCACGGCGGCCACGTCCGCCTGGACGAGCGCGTCGGCGGTGGCGCGGTCGAGGTCCACCTGGTCGAGCACGGCGATGTCACCGGGACCCACCCTGCGCAGCAGCTCCCGGGTGCGGCGATCGACCCGGGCCGTGCCGGTGACCCCGGGCAGCTCCTCCTTGTTGCGCGCGAGCAGGCCGGTGAGTTTCATGCGCCGATGGTGACAAACGATTTCGGGAATTCCCGGCCGCCACGCCGGAACGGCCCGACGAATCAGCTGTGTGGTATGTCCTCACCGGAGTTCTCTCCGCGCGCCGTCCGTCCTGGACTCACGCGGTCTTCCTGGTCGAACCCCGTTTCTTCGGCTGCTTGCCCGTTCCGTCACCGTCCGCGGCGAACCGTTCCTTGTCGGCGGCGGCCGCGGCGAGCAGTTCCTCGGCGTGCGCGCGGCCGGTCTCCGTGCCGTCCAGCCCGGCGAGCATCCTGGCGAGCTCGCCGACCCGGTCGGCCTGGGCGAGCACGCGGACGTCGCTGCGGGTGACGCCTTCCGCCGTGCCCTTGTCGACGACGAGGTGCCGGTCGGCGAAGGCCGCCACCTGAGGCAGGTGGGTGACGACGAGCACCTGGTGGCTGCGGGCGAGCCGGGCGAGCCGCCTGCCGATCTCGACCGCGGCGCGGCCGCCCACCCCGGCGTCCACCTCGTCGAACACGAGGGTCGACACGGTGTCAGCGTGGGCCAGCACCACCTCGATCGCCAGCATCACGCGGGAGAGCTCACCGCCGGAGGCGCCCTTGTGGACGGGCAGCGGCGGCGCGCCCGGGTGCGCGCGCAGCAGCAGTTCGACGTCGTCGACGCCGTCCGAGCCCGCGTGCACGCGCGTGCCGTCGACCTCGAGTGCCTGCGGGTCCCCCGCCTCCGCGGCGCGGGCACGCACGGTGACCTCGACCTCGGCCTGCCCCATCGCGAGCCCGGCCAGCTCGGCGGTGACCGCGCCCGCGAGTTCGCCCGCCGCGGTGGCGCGGGCGGCCGACACGGCGGCAGCGTGCCCGGCCAGCTCGGCGGCGAGCTCGTCGCGGCGGGCGGCGAGCTGGGCGAGTGCCTCGTCGGAGGTGTCCATGCTCGCCAGCCGCTCGCGCGCGTCGTCGGCCCAGGCGAGCACGCCGTCGACGTCGGCCGCGTACTTGCGGGTCAGCTTCTTCAGCTCGGCCTGCCGGGCCAGCGCCTGTTCCAGCCGCTCCGGGTCGGCGTCGAGCGACTCCAGGTACGCGGCCAGCTCCCCGCCCACGTCGGTGAGCAGCACGGCGGCCTCGCCCAGGCGTGGCTCCAGCTCCTTGAGGACGGCGTCGTCCGCCCCGGAGAGGCGGCGCCTGGCCTCGGCGATCAGCCCGAGCGCCCCGGGGGCGTCCGGGTCGCCCTCGGCGGACCCGGCGACGGCGGCGTGCGCGGCGCCCGCGGTCTCCCGCAGCTCGTCGACCGCCGCGAGCCGCTTGATCTGCTCGCTGAGCTCGGCGTCCTCGCCCGGCTGCGGGTCCACGGCCTCGATCTCGGTGAGGCCGTGCCGCAGGAGGTCGGCCTGCTGGGCCAGCTCCCGGGACCGGCTGGTGCGTTCCTCCAGCTCGGCGGCCACGGCCAGCCACTCGTCCCGCACCCGCCGGTAGTCGGCGAGCGGGGCGGTGACCACCTCACCCGCGAAGCGGTCGAGGACCGCGCGCTGCTCCGCGGGGCGCAGCAGGCGCAGCTGGTCGTTCTGCCCGTGGACGGCGAGCAGCTGCTCCGACAGCTCGGCCAGCACGCCGGCGGGCACCGACCGGCCGCCGAGGTGGGCGCGGGACCGGCCGTCGCCGCCGACCGACCGCAGCGCGATGACGCTGCCGTCCTCGTCGACGTCGGCTCCGGAGTCGTTGACGATCCGCACGGCGGTCTCGGCGGTGATGCCCTCGAACCGGCCCTCCACCGTGGCCTTGGCGGTGCCGGTGCGCACCTTCGACGCCTCGGCCCGCCCGCCGGAAAGCAGGTGGAGCCCGGTGACGACCATGGTCTTGCCCGCACCGGTCTCGCCCGTGACCACGGTGAGTCCCCGGTGCAGTTCGAGCAGGGCGTCCTCGATGACGCCGAGGCCCTGGATTCGCATCTCGGCCAGCACGACACCACCGTAGCGGCCCGGGCCGACAACGTGGGCGCACCCATCATGGGCCGGTGCGGGCGTGCCGCTCGCGCCAGCCCTTCACCGGCAGGGAGAACTTGTGCACGAGCCGGTCGGTGAACGGGTCGTCCCACAGCCGCGCGAGCCGGACCGGCACCCGGCCCGCGACCACCTCCACCCGGCACCCGCGGTCCAGGTCGATGTGGCGCAGCCCGTCGCAGGTCAGCACACCGGGGAAGCCGTCGGGGTCCACGTGCACGGTGATCACCGAGGACCGGGACACGACGAGCGGCCGGGAGAACATGGCGTGCGCGTTGCTGGGCACGACGAGCAGCGCCTCGACGTCCGGCCAGATCACCGGACCGCCCGCCGAGAACGCGTACGCCGTGGAGCCGGTCGGGGTGGCGCAGAGCACGCCGTCACAACCGAACGACGACACGGGCCTGCCGTCGACCTCGATCATCGCGTCGAGGATCCGTTCCCGGGAGCCCTTCTCGACGCTCGCCTCGTTGAGCGCCCAGGTGCGGGCGACGGTCTCCCCGGCGAGGGTCACCGTGACGTCGACGGTCATCCGCTCCTCGATGCGGTAGCGGCGGTCGACCACGCGCCGCACGGTGTCGGCGACCGCGTCGGAGTCGGCCTCGGTGAGGAAGCCGACCCGGCCGAGGTTGACGCCGAGCACCGGCACCCCGGCGGGGCGGGCGAGCTCGGCGGCCCGCAGCAGGGTGCCGTCGCCGCCGAGCACGAACACCAGCTCGGTACCCGCCGCGGGGTCACGCTCGGGCGCGACGACGGTGCAGCAGACCCCGTCGCCGCCGCCCTCGATCAGGTCGCGGACCTCCTCGCCGAGCACCCGGAGCTGGACGCCCGCGGCCGACAGCAGCCGGGCGACCTCCTGGGCGGCGCCTTTGGTGGTGTCCCGGTCCGGATGCACGACGAGGAGCACCTCGCGCTGGCCGGTTCCTGTGCTCACGATGGCCCTTCCCGGACGGCGGTGCGGACGAGTTCCGCGAGGTCCGTTGGCGGTGCGTCGGCGGTGTCGCGGCGCAGCCACGCGAAGTACTCGACGTTGCCGGAGGGTCCCGGCAGCGGGCTGGCCACGACGCCGAGCGGGTGCAGGCCGAGCCCGGCGGCCTCGGTCAGCACGTCGAGCACGGCGAGTGCCCGCAGCTCGGGGTCGCGGACGACGCCGCCGCTGCCCAGCCGGTCCTTGCCGACCTCGAACTGGGGCTTCACCATGGGCAGCAGGTCGGCGCCCTCGGCGGAGCAGGCGGCGAGCGCGGGCAGCACGAGCCGCAGCGAGATGAACGACAGGTCCGCCACCACGAGGTCCACCTGCCCGCCGATCAGCTCGGGGGTGAGGTGCCGGACGTTGGTCCGGTCGAGCACAACCACCCGGTCATCGGTGCGCAGCCGCCAGTCGAGCAGCCCGCGGCCCACGTCGGCGGCGACCACCGTGCTCGCCCCCTCGCGCAGCAGGACGTCGGTGAAGCCGCCGGTGGACGCGCCCGCGTCGAGACAGCGCTTGCCCGTGACGGCGAGGCCGTCCTTCTCGAACGCGCGCAGCGCGCCGAGCAGCTTGTACGCGCCGCGGGAGGCCCAGCCGGGGTCGTCGCCGGCACGGACGGCGATCGGGGTGTCGGGGTCGACACCGGTGGCCGCCTTGGCCGCGACGAGCCCGCGCACGGTGACGTGCCCGTCGCTGATCAGCTTCCCGGCGTGTTCTCTCGAGCGGGCCAGTCCACGACGCACCAGCTCCGCGTCCAGGCGCGCCTTGCGCGGCATCGCACTAGACCTTGTCGATGCTCGACAGGGCGACCGTCAGTTCGGTGTGCACCGCCTCGAAGCGGTCCACGTGCTCGCTCAAGGGCAGGTCGCCGAGGTCGTCCAGGGCGGCGACGGCCTCGTCGATGCCGGCGCGGGGGTCGGTGTCCTGCGGCTGTGTCGTCGGTGCCGCCGCGGCCGGGGTGGTCTCTTCGTGCACGTCCCCACGCTAACCGATCCGGCGGTCCGGGCGGATCAGGCCAGGCCGAGCTCGGCGAGCGCCGCCCCGGCGTGGTCGTCCCCCGGCCGGACGCGGGTCGTGCCGTGCCGCCACGCGGCGGCGCAGAGCGTGCGCAGCAGGTCGACGGCGTCCCGGGCGCCGTCGCTGGTCGCGGTGAGCTCCGGGCCGTCGGCGCGGACCCGCCAGCCGGGGCGGGGACCGATCTCCAGCTCACCGCTCTTCCCGGTGAGCGCGGACAGGTCGGCGGCGAGATACCGGGGCCGCTGCGCGGGCTCGGCGGCGAGCAGGGCGGCGGGCGTGCCGACGCCGGTCAGCACGGCGAGCGCGGCGAGGCCTGCGGCGGCGGCTCCCTCGATGTCGGTGTCCAGCCGGTCGCCGACGACGAGCGGGGCGCGCGCGCCCGCGGACTCGGCGGCGGTCCGGAACAGCGGCGCCCTCGGTTTGCCCGCCACGTCGGGTTCGCGGCCGGTGGCGGCGCGCAGGGCGGCCACCATGGCGCCGTTGCCGGGGAGCTGCCCGCGCTCGGTGGGCAGGGTGGCGTCGGCGTTGCAGGCGACCCAGACGGCACCGGCGCGGATGCGCAGGCAGGCTTCGGCCAGGTCGGCCCACGCCGTGTCCGGGGAGTGTCCCTGGACGACGGCGGCCACGTCGTCGCTCGCCTGCCGCACGGGCCGCAGGCCGGCCGCCTCGACCTCCGCCGCGAGCGCTTCGGTGCCGACCACCAGCACGGCCGCTCCGGGGGCGATCCGTTCGCGGAGAAGCCGGGCGGCGGCCTGGGCGCTGGTGCTGACCTCGGCGGCCTCGGCGGCGACGCCGAGCCCGCGCAGGTGCGCGGCGACCGCGCCGGGAGACTTGGACGCGTTGTTGGTGACGAACCGGACGGGTGTGCCGAGTTCCCGCACCCTGGCGATCGATTCCGCGGCCGAGGGGATCGGCCGCGCGCCGTGGTAGACGGTGCCGTCGAGGTCGAGGAGCACCGCGTCGTGCCGGGCGAGCAGGGCAGGGTCACTCATCGCCCAGCGCCGCCGCCCGCTCCGCGGCGTCGGTCTCCTCCTCCTCGTCGGCCTCGGCGGCGTGCAGGAACCAGCGGAGCGCCTCGTCGCGGCGACCCGCGGCGAGGAGGTTGTCCGCGTAGGCGTAGAACAGGCGGGCGCTCCACGGGTCCCGCCGGGCGGGGTGGAGGTCGTCGCCCTGCAGTTCGACGACGGCCGCGTCGAGCTGGCCGAGGTCGCGGCGCGCACCGGCGGCGACGATCCGCAGTTCCACGGCGACCTCCTTGGGCAGCCTTCCGGTGTCGACCTCCTTGGCGAGGTCGAGAGCGCGTTCCGGCCTGCCGAGGGCGCGTTCCGCGTCGGCGATGACGGCGACGTGGCTGTCGGTGCGGGCCATCCTGCGCATCGCGCGCAGTTCCGAGAGGGCTTCCGACCAGTTGCCCGCGTGGTAGGCGGCCAGCCCGAGGGCTTCCCGGACGATGGGCACCCGGGAGGCCTTCGCCTTGGCGTAGCGGGCGTGCGCCAGCGCGGCCTCCGGGTCGGTGTCGATCAGGTAGCCCGCGGCCACGAGATGCCTGCCGACCCGCTCGGCCAGGTCCCTCGGCAAGGTGCGCAGCTCCCGCCGGGCCTCGGCGTCGAGGTCGGCGAAGTCGATGTCCTCCGGCAGTTCGGGGGCGGCGAGCAGGTCACGCGCGGCGGTCTCGTCGTCCTGCGGCTGTTCGGCGGCCTGCGGCGGACGTGGGTCGCGGCGCGGGGGACGCTCGTCGCGCCGGTCCGGCCTGTTTGTCCGGTCCTGTGGCGCGCCACGGCGGTCACCCCGCTGCTCGCGCCGGTCCCGGCCGCCCTGGTGGCCCCTGCGGTCGTCCCGGTCACGGTCGGGGCGTCCCTGGCGGTCACCGGGCCGTTCTCTCCGCTCGAACGGCCTGCCCTCACGGCCACCGGATCGTTCTCTCCGCTCGAACGGCCTGCCCTCGCGATCACCGGGCCGTTTCCGCCGCTCGAACGGCCTGCCCTCGCGATCACCGGATCGTTCCCGCCGCTCGAACGGCCTGCCCTCGCGATCACCGGATCGCTCCCGCCGCTCGAACGGCTTGCGGTCGCGGCCGGGATGCCGGTCTCGCGAGCGCTCGTCTTCACGCCGGCCGGACCGGCCGCCGCGATCGTGACTGGGTGCTCCCCGCCGGTCGTCGCGACGCGCGCCGGAGCCACCGTTCCGGTGGCCACGGTGCTCGCGGTGGTCGGGGCCGCGCCGTTCGGGACGTCCGCCACGGTCCGGTTGGCCCCGGCCGCTGCTGTTCCGGTCCTGGCCGCGCGGCCGGCCGGACTCCTCATCGTCCGCTGCGCCGTGCCGGCCGAACTCGGACACCTGTCCTCCAGTCACCATTCTTGATCCGGGCATGCGAAAGGCCCGTCAGGGAAGCCGACCAGGCAACCCTAACGGGCCTCCGCGAAGTTATGTACGGCGGTGTCCTACTCTCCCACACCCCTTCGGGTGCAGTACCATCGGCGCTGGTGGGCTTAGCTTCCGGGTTCGGGATGGGTCCGGG
>NZ_PVNH01000009.1 GCF_003001955.1 Prauserella shujinwangii
TGCCCGGCCTCGTGGTGACAGGTGACCAGCCGGTTCAGGTGGCGCTCGTCGGTGATACGGGTGCCCATCGAACAGCCCTCTCTGTGGTGACGGTGCGTAACGGATGGTGGGTAGGGGGTGCCGGGGCGGGCACCCGGTGCGGGTGCCGCCTGGCGAGTGAGATCGGGAGTGAGATGCGGTGTTGGGAGTTAGATTCCTCACTCGCCCGGCTCGCCGCCCTGGTCAGGTGTGAGCTGGGCAGAGTTAGCGAGTGAGTGAGTGAGATCGGCGGCCGCGCGGCCGGTCCGTGGCCCGGTTCGCGGGGTTTGGCGACCGTCGCGGCGGGCTCACTCACTCATCGAGGTCGTCGGTGGACTGCTCGGCCAGTCGTTCACGCACGGTGACCGGATCGATGAGGTTGCGGTTGCCGGTGCGGGCGACCTTGACCCCGAGTTCTTTGAGCGCGGCCACGAAGGTCGGCACGGTGTGGTCCTGGTAGGGCCGCCAGCGTGGGGCGAGGTTGCGCAGCGCGCCGAGCACGTCCCCGGCCGGGACCCGCTCGGTGCCGAGCACCGTGTCGAGGTCGGCGAGCAGGTCACGGTCCTGCTCGATCTGCGGGGCCGGGCGGTCCCCGGCGACCGGTGTGCCGGGGGCGAGCTGGCCCATCGCGCGGGCGATGACGTCGGTGGCGGCGTCGAAGCCGGTGTCGTCGTCCACGGCGATGAAGAAGGTGCGCACGATCTCGAACAGCTCCTCGCCGACCCCGGTGACGACCATGGTTCCCCGGTCGACGTTGAACCGAAGATCGGTGGCGCGGATCCCGGCCGCGAAGCTGCCGTCGCCGAGGAACCCGTCGTTGGAGCGCCAGGTCTTGACGGCGAAGCAGCCGTTGATGCCGACGTTCTCGACCAGCTCGCCGGGGATGGCGTCGGTGCGGGCGGACTGGGTGTCGAACCCGAGCACCACCCCGGTTTTGCGGCCGCGCTTGACCACCGCCACCGCCAGTTCGGCGGCCTGCTTGCCGAACTCGGCGTGCCCGAACAGCTCGTGGCACTCACTGAACAGCACGATCAGCGGCCGTAGGTCGGGGTGTTTCTCGGCGACGGGGCGGGTGAGCTTCTTCGCGCCGATCTCGGCCAGCCGTGCCTCCCGGCGGGTTACCTCCGCATACAGCTCGTGCAGATGCTCGGTGGCTTGCTCGGCGTGCTCGGAGCCGGTGCCCTTGTGGTAGCGGGACAGGCGCGGGGCGTAGGCGTCGAAGTCGCCGTTCATGGCGAACACGTGCACCCGCAGCTCCGCCAGCGGGTCCAGGGCCGCGCCGAGCATCACCACCCGGCAGCCGTTGGACTTGCCCTGTCCGGGCTGGCCGCCGAACACGAAGTTCGACCCGACCAGGCAGAACGGGACCTGCTCGCCGCGCTGGGTGATGCCCACCGGCACCCCGGCGAACACGTCGGCCGCGCCGTCGTGCAGCAGCGGGTAGTCCGGTGTGGGCTTGTCCATTACCCCGGAGTCGGCCACGTAGAGGTTGACGAAGCCGGGCTTGCCGCCCTTCTCCTTGCCGTAGTCGGACGGCCAGACCTCGACGGCGTTGCGGTTGAGGTTCTTGGCCAGCACGGCCCGCTTGTCCGCGACCATTTCCGGGGTCACGCCCATCGGCAGGTCCACAATGGCGCGGAAGCCCTTGAACACGCCGTGGCCCTCGCGGGTCGGGGTCAGGTCGAAGCGCGGCACCCACCCGTCCTTGAACGCCCTGTTCAGCGCCGGGATGGACAGATGCTGCAACGCCCGCACGATCCCGTCCGCGGTGACCAGCGACCCCTCACCGTCCCCCGCGGTGGCCGACGGTTGGAGCCAGGCGGGAGTGGAGTTGCGCTTGCGGCCCTCGTTCCACAGGTAGAGCACCGCCACCCACGGCGCGGCCAGCACCAGCGGTCCCCACACGATCGTCACCACCCACGCGACCCAGCGGACGAAGTCGATGACGGCGGCGATCGGGGCCAGGATCAGCCCGGCGTCGGAGTCGGCCACCGCGAGCACCATGCCCAGCGCGAGCAGCAGCGCGACCACGGAGGCGATGCCCACGGCGACGGCCTTGGCCAGCGCGAACGGGGCGTCCAGCCAGTCCATCACCCGCTTGTGGCGGCGCTCCTTGAACAGCTCCGCCCGCGACTCCCACTCCTGAAGCCGGTCCAGGTCCCCGGCCAGCTCGGCGGCGCGCTTCTGCCGCTCGTACAGCGAGCTGGACTTGGCATCCCACAACCGCTTGCCCACCGCGGCCGCCCCGGCCGGCACGTAGAGCACATGCCGGGCCACCGTCTTCGCCGTGGACTTCGTGCGCTCGTGCGTGGCCACCCGGCGGGTCACCCGCCCGACGACAACCAGGTCACGCTTGTAGGCCTGGTAACGAGCCAGCGCCTTGGCCTTCTCACTGGTCAGCCGCCGGTACTCCGCATCAGAGACCAGCTCACCCTCGACCACCTCGGCCTCGACCGGCCGGGCCAAGCCGGTGGCGTCGTGGGTGGGCAGGTAATGCACTCGCGCCAGCTCTTCCCCGGTGTGCTCGTTGTCGTGCTCGGTGCTCACTGGTCCTCCCCCGTGCGGTGCTCGTCGCGAAGCTGACGGGCGCGCGCGGCCGAGCAGCGCAGCCCCTTACGGATCGACTCCGCCGAGGTCGGATCGACCCGACCGGCCTCGACCGCCGCCGCCAGCTCGGCGCGGAGCTGCTCCATCGACCGCGCCGGGCGCGGCTCGATCAACCCCCGATTGACCCTCGACTCTCGCTGGTCAGCGCCCCGGTCGAGGGTGGCGACACCACCCGAGTCGCCCCCCTCGTCGGTGGCATGGTCGGCGTGGTCGATCGCCTCGGCGACCGACGTGCCGAGCGTGGTCGGGCGGTCGGCGTCGAGCAGCGCGGCCAGCTCCCGATCCAGCGCGTCCAGCTCGCCGTCGACAACCGGGTCGACGGGCAGGCCGGGCACGATCGCAGCCTGCAACTCCCGGCGGCGGCCGACCCGGCCGCGGGCGAGGACGTAGCGGCCCGGCGCGTACACCAGCCGCGCGATGCCATCGGGGTCGATCTCGGCCACGGCCTGCCGCACCGCTGCCTTCCGTACCCGCGCGGCCTTGCGCTCAGCCAGCCGCGCGATCCGGGCCTCCTGCCGCTCGGCGCGCGACCGGCGCGGCGCGGCCGTCACAAGCTGATGCGCCAGCACCCCGGCCACCGACGCGACCCCCATCACCACACCCGCCGAGAGGCCCCGGTCGAGGCCGTGCAGCGCGTTCAGTCCGAACGCGACGGCGGCGAAGCCCCACACCCCGAGCTGCAGCGCCCACACCGGCCGCTGCGGATGCTTCGCTCGGGACACCTGGACGGCCAGCGCGAACGCCCACATGCCCAGCTCGGAGATCACCGGCAGGGCGTAGCCGGTCGCCGTGCCGTAGACCTCGGCACCGTAGGCGGCCATCGCCGGAATCGCCATCACCGCGCTGACCACGGCCAGCGGGTAGATCAGCAGGTCGACCACGTGCGCCGACCCCCACCCGCGCAACCCCGCCAGTGCGGCTCGGCGGCGCTGCGCCCGCTGCTGCTTCGCAGTACGGCGGGCCTGCTCGCGGGCCTGCTCGTGGGCGTGGGCCTGCTCGGTCGCGGCCCGGTTCGCCTCACTCAGCGCGGCCAGCCGCACCGCCTCCGCCTCCGCGGCGGCCAGCCGGTCGGCCCGCTTCTGCTCCGCCTCCGCCGCACGATCCCTGCGACGCTCGTCTCGCCACGTGCTCACGCGCTCGCCCCCGTCCCGGTCGTGCCGTCACCGCCGTCGGTGCCGTTGGTGTCGTCGCTGGTCTGCTCGGTGGCCGCCAGGTGCCGCCGCTGCTCGGTCTCGGCACGGATCGCGCGCTGCTGCCGGGCGTGCCGGAACTCGTGCACACCCCACGCGGCACCGGCCAGCACCGACACGACGGCCAGCCACACGCTCACCGTCGCCGCGAGCAACAGCGGCACCCCGACCGCGACCAGCTCACCGACGTGCCAGCCGATCCAGGACACGACCCGATCCGTGCGGGTCGCCTGGCCCTCAAGCCGTGCGCGTTCCTGCTCAGTCATGCGGGCACCTCCCGGTCGAAGTAGTGGTTGATCGGCCCACGCGGTGGCTGACTGGCCTGCCGCGTGGCGTAGCCGTCGAGACGGCGCATGGCCACCTCCAGCACCCGCGCGGCGAGTACGAGGGGGATCCGTGCCAGGTGCAGCAGCAGGAACAGCACCACCGCACCTGCGAACCGCAGCAGCGCCGCCGTGCCGTAGCGGGCGAGAACGTCGAATGTGGACATCACCACTCGCCCCCTTCCGGCCCCGGCGCCGGGGCCTCGTAGAGGAAGCGGAACAAGGCTTGCTGCAGCTCCACGTAGTCGAGCGCCCGCATCCGCCCGGTGGGGTAGCCGTGCCGTCGCAAGACCTCGATCACGTCGGCGAGCAGACCGAACGTGAACCGTGGGTCCTGCCCGGACTCGGGCAGCGGCAAGGGAAAGGCGCGCTCGCTCATGTGTGCTCACCCCCACGGGCCTGCTCGCGGATGGCCAGGGCTTCGAGCTCGACGGCCTCGCTGGCGTGCCACTCCCGCTCCAGCGGCAGCAGGCCGGGGTCGTCGGCGCGGGTGGTGTGCCAGTCGGCGCGTTCGCGCAACCGGCCCGCGACCTCGTGGGCGGCCACGTGGGAGATGAGCCGATTGAGTTCGTGCGGGGTGTAGGTCACGTGGTTGTCGGTGATCCGCGCGGCCATCCGGACAGCGGCCGGGATGAGCCGGGCGCGGGTGGTGCGTAGCATCGGGTGCCTTCCCTTCGAGTCCTGTGCTGGCTGGTGGGGGAGCCCCGGGCCGGTGGTGTTCTTGGCGGAAGTCGCCGGTCCGGGGTCAGACACGGTCAGGCGGCCCATCGGCCCACCCCCAGCGCTTGGGCCTGCCGCCGGGCCGTGTCGGCTTGCTGGCGGGCGAGGTCACTGCCCTGGGCGGCGAGGTGCTCGAGCACGGTGGCCTTGCGCTCGTACCAGCGGGCCACCTGCTCCGGCGACGCATCCACCGCCGGGCGCGAAAGGTGCAACTGGCCCAGCTCGGCCAGCACGTTCGGCGCGGCCATCACGCGGCCTCGCTCTCCGCCACGACGGCCACGTCGAGCCGAGCCGGAAGCGACCGCAGCGCCTCGCGCTCAGCCCTCCGCGCCGAGCGCCACGCCCGGCGCTGGTCGGTGAACTCGTGCGAGAGCCGCACCGACGCCGTGCGCTGCTCGGCGGCGATCTCCCGATCGACTTCCTCGATCAACCGCTCGATCTCGTCCCGCTCGGAATACCTCACGTCCATCTCCTGAGCTGCGCGAATGTCGGGATCGGCCGCCAGGTCGAGCACTTCACGGGCCTGGTGGTTGGTGATCTGTCCGGTCTTCATTCGCTTCCTTTCGTCGATGACAGGCGCTAACGCTAGCGCTACTAATAGCGCTCATGCAATTGGTGGGTGCCTTGGAACGTCGTACGGTTGCGGGGAGTTGGAGGTGCAGGCGGCGCGGTAGCGCTACCGTTGGCGCTGGTAGCAGTGCGCAGAGGAGGGCTTAGTGGGCAGGGATTGGGACGCGGTAGCCGAAGCCATCAACACCCGATTGGCGCAGTTGGAGATGACGCAAGCGGAGCTGGCGAGCAAGTCGCGGGTCAGCACCGCGACCTTGCGGCAGATCCAGCACGGTGTGGCGAAGAGGCGCAGCCCTCACACCCTCGCGGCGATCTCCGAGGCGCTGGGCTGGCCGCCGCGTCACCTGGAGCAGCTGTCCGAGGGCGAGAGCGGGAGTCCGGACGCGGATCGCATCGCACGGCTGGAAAGCACCGTCGCCGAGCTTGAGCAGCGTGTTCGAAGGCTCGAAGATGCCTCCGCATCCGGCTAGGCCGCGAGCTGCTGGAAGAACGCGGCTATCCCGTCCACGACGCTTCCAACCCATGCAGCTAGCTCCTGCACCCACAGCGCCGCGTCGGCCGGGTGCTTCACCACCAAGACCAGCAAGCCGAGCACGATCAGCGTTCCGAGCACCTTCGGCATCGCGCTCGTGCCGCCTGCCATCGGCACGATGTTCTTCTTCGACATGGCTTCCTCCCGAGGGGTCCGTCACCGCGGCTTCGGTAGGCCTCTGTGGCGTTCGCGGTGTGCTGCCTTCCATGTCTCTAATTCAAGCTGGCAAGCCTCTGACCAGCGATGAACCGGCAGTGCACCCGCAGTGCACTCGGCTCGCACCCAGCTCGGCGGGCGGGGGGAGCGGGCCGTGGAGGTAGTCGATGTCTGGACCGGCCAGCGAGCGAGCGCCCTTCAGAAGGCGCTACGGCTGACGAACGAGCGCTTCGCCGAACGGCTGGGAACCGCTGTGCGGACGGTGGCGAAGTGGCACGCCAACCCAGACGCGCAACCCACACCGGAGATGCAAGAGGCGCTGGACACGGTGCTGTTCGAGGCCTCCGAGCAAGCACAAGCACGCTTCGGTCTCATGGTGGCGGCAGAGAACGCGCAGCCAGCCGGGAGCACACCGGAGGTCACACATGACGCGGACCTGACCGCAGCGGAGCGGCGACTCAACGCCGACCCGAGCATCGGGGCCGCGCTCGAATGGCTCGACCGGCAAGCCGACTGGGCACCGGGCACCGCGCGGCAACGAGTGGCCGCCAAACTCGTCAGCCTCAATCCCAGCGCCCTGCACGACCGGGGCCAGCGACGCAGCCGCGTCAACCGCGACCAGCTCGCGTCCGCGCTACGCGACTTCTACACCGATCTACCGCCCGGATACGGCACCTACAGCGCCAAGCACGACGGCGGCCGACACGTCCGTACCAGCGTTCTGACCTGCGCTGACTGGCTGGACCTGGCCTGCCCGCTGGACCCGGAGCACGATCGGGCCGCGCTGGCGAGCTTGAGTGCCGAGGACGGGGGAGAAGTCGACGCAACCGGCCTCGACGCCGCCGCGCAGCGGCTCGCGGAGACCCTGGAGACCAACACGCGCCTGGTCGACGCGGCGCTGTATCGGCTGGTCGACATCGACATCGGCCGCGGCCACCTGGCGGGCGCGTTCGGCATCACCTCGTTCGTCCAGTACGCGCTCACGATGGACCTGCTCGAAGGCGAGGTGGTCGACGCGCTCGCGGACGGCCGCGGGCTGACGGGCGAGAACCTGCCGCTACGGCGGCGCTACCTGCCGGATACCCGTGTGGTGCTCGACGTCGGCGGCCGGACGTGCGCGGGCGGTGCGCTGGCGCTGACGGCCATCGCCCGCCCGGCCGGGCCACGTCGAGCGCAACCGGACTACCTGCTGTTGGTGCAGGAACGCGGCGGGCGGGTGCTCAACGCCGCGCGGCGGCTGGCGGTCATCCCGAAGTGCTTCCACGAACCGCTCGCCGACTACCGGGAAGACACCCAGATCGGGACCACGTTGCGGCGGGAGATGGAAGAGGAGCTGTTCGGCCGCGACGACGTGGACGGCACGATCAGCGCCCAACGCCACGCCGACCCGATGCACCCGGCCAGGTTGTCCGCGCCGATGCGCTGGCTTGTCGAGTACCCGGACGCGTGGGCGCTGGAATGCACCGGATTCGGGATCAACCTCGTCAGCGGGAACTACGAGTACCCCAGCCTGGTTGTCATCCATGATGAGACCTTCTGGACCGAGCACGGCGGGAGCATCGCCGCGAACTGGGAGTCCGACAGCCTCAAGCAGTACTCCAGCCTCGACCGCGACCTGCTCGGCGAACTCATCGATGACCAGGCCTGGAGCAACGAGGGCCTGTTCGCCTTCCTGCAAGGCCTCCGACGCCTGAACGAACTCGGCGGCGAGCGCATCAACGCACCGACAGTCGAATGGGAGCTTGAATGAGCGAACGCAGCTGGTACAGCGGCAACGCCGCCGACGACGGGGCGGACACGCGCGGCTGGATCCTGGGGCACTTCATCGACCCCTCAGCAGGTGAACGCTCGACCGAAACACTCGAAGTCAAGTGGGGCATCCACAAGGCAGGCGAACAGCGGGCCGACTGGGTGACCGGTGACAAGCGGACCACCCTCGTCCTGCTCGTACAGGGCCGTTTCCACGTCAAGTTCCGCGACGGCGACGCGCCCCTGACCAGGCAAGGCGACTACCTCGTCTGGGGACCGGGAACAGACCACTCATGGCAGGCAGAGCAAGATTCGGTCGTTATTACCGTTCGGTGGCCTTCGTTGCCCCAGTAGCTGCCAGTTGTTCTACGCATGAACGTATGGCGGGCTCATGCAAGCCAACTTGCCAAACTGATTAGGGCTACAGCGACAACGGACGCCAAGAGCGATACTTGTACTCTGCGATGCTTTTGCCAAGCAACCTTGCTCATTACAACGAGTTGCCGTGACAAGACAGGAAGTGTATCACGGTATGCCAATACTTCGGCAAGTTCGAACGGTGTCCAATGCCGCAAATGACCGAAGTATATGAAGTTATCGCTGGCCTCGTTCTTCATTTTGCTGCTTCGGAGGCGTGGTGTTACCACGGATATTGCACATAGTACTGCGAATGCAAGGATAGCCAAACCGACATCACGTAGTATCGCTGGGAACGAGTTCAGGTCAGCCAAGAGTCGACGACTGTCTGAAAGCGTAATTACTCCACCGAGGATCACTGACTCGATTGTGGCTGCGAACGACGCTTTAGCGTCAACTTTGCCGGTCCACTCGACAATAGCTGCATGAACCCTCCAGGCGGTTTCGACAGGATCGTGGTCGGTCATAAATTCCATAACCAGCTTGACCCGTAGACCGTCATTGTCTCCCCGCCAACCTCGCGCGACTCCTGCGTCCACATATCTCGCCCGTCGCCCGAGTGCTTCGATGAGTCGTGCATGCTATGGTAAACCTGACTTGTGATGTATGTTCGGTATGCTCCGTTACGGATATCGCTGAGTTTGGCGGCTACATTTGGTGCTCTGCCAACCGACACGAGATCGTTGCTTCCGCGGACGCCGCCGCGAACGATCAGAGTTTCACCTGAAGCAATGCCAACACATTGAGATATCCGGAAATTGCTGTTGCGGATCGAACTGTATTTCGCTTCCACCTTGGGCTTAATGACGTTGAGAACCGCTGCATTAATTTGTAGGCCACATTTCGCAGCAGCGGTGTTTTTGGAGTCACCCACAAAGATGCCCATTACGCGGTCGCCGTCAAAACTGACGATCGTGCCGCCACGAGCTTTGATCACGCGACAGGAAGCGTCAAGGAAGGACCTGATCACTTTCGCGGCCACGCGCCGATCGAAATCTCGTGCGAGTCGTGTCGAGTCGGCTAGGTCTGCGTACAGGTAGACCGCATCGAGGACGACTGCGCCGTTAGATAATGCGACATCTGAGGTGTCTGGTACAGTGCGCCCCTCACGGCGGTTCCAGTCGGCATTTACGACGTTCTGAACGGCACTATCGATCTCATCTGACAGGGACATCGTGCTCACTTCGGATGGTTGGGGACAACGGTCAGCCACTGGCGTGCCTCAAGGCTAGCGGCTGAGACCGACATGATCCTTATGTCGCGAAGGGGTGGCTCCGTGTTACGCGGAAGGGGTGGCTCTGTGTTGCAGTTAAGAACGTCGGCTGTGCACGGCCGTACCCGAGTTGTGCGACGCATGGATAGACGGTCCCGAGGACCCGCAGTTCAGCCACCTTACATATCCATTCAGCAACTCAGGTGGCTCCGGCCTGCCTGGGTGAACCGGCCGTGATCGCTACGCTTGGCTCGTGAGTGTGGAGGGAGTCGCAGGCGACCGACGAGCGCCTGCGTGGGAGCGCGACGAGGTGATCCTCGCGTGTGACCTCGTTGTACAGAACGGCTGGCGGGAGCTTCGCCCTGCCGACCCGCGGGTGATCGAACTATCTTCGCTGTTGCAGCGTATGCCGCTGCATCCGCCAGCTGTCCGAGGATTGAAGTTCCGGAATCCGAACGGCGTAGCACGCAAAACGGTCGATCTTGTAACCAGCCATCCCGGTTACGACGGGAAGCGGACCAAGGGCGGCAAGATCGATAGAGAGGTCCTGCATGACTTCCTCACGCGGCCGGAGGAGATGCAGGCCGTGGCACGGGAAATTCGAGCCGGTATTGAAGACGGTTCATTCGAACGTCTGCCGGAGACCCTGGACGCTGACTCCGGAGATGCTGTCGAGGCATCAGAAGGTCGGCTGCTGGCCCGCCGATACTTCGCTCGCGAGCGTAACCCGCGGCTCCGTGAAAAGAAGATCAACGCGTTCGTCAAGCAGCACGGACGCGTCTTCTGCGAGGTGTGCGGGTTTGATTTCGAGGCCACGTATGGGACGCGGGGCGCAAGCTACATCGAGTGCCACCACGCGGTCCCGTTGCATATGTCCGGTGAGACAACGACGCGGCTGCGCGACCTCGTGCTGCTGTGCGCCAACTGCCATCGCATGATTCATCGTGGCTCGACCTGGCTGACCCCGGCAGAGCTTCTGGCGATCGTCAGAACCGAGTGAAGCGGAGCCGTAGTCTCAGTTGTGGTCTCATTCGCCCACGTTCGTCGCGGGACGCCGAGGTGCGCTGAGTGTCGTTCGTGCTGGTCAGCGGCGCGGTGACCTACCCCGTACGTGCGCACGCACAACTTGAAAGCGAGCGACCCGCGAGGGTCCGGGGGTTCAAATCCCTCCGCTTCCGCACCTCTGACCAGGGAAAACGCCGGTCGGCCCGGACCACTCCGGTTGGACAACGCACCAGCGGCAGTAAAGGCCACCTTCAGTGCGTTCAACGCAGCGAGGGTGGCCTTCACTGCCGCCGACAGGCGGGTGGGACGGTCAGCGGGCCGGGTGGGTGTGGTGGTGGTTGTCCTGCTCGGCGGTGGGGGCGCCCGGTAGGTCGCGGTCCACGTGGTCGGCGTGGAACAGCGCCTGTGCCAGCAGTCCGCGCACGTGGTTGTTCGCCGCCGAGTAGTAGACGTACGTGCCTTCGCGGCGCCCCTTGACCAGCCCGGCCAGCCGTAGCTTCGCCAGGTGCTGGCTGACGGCGGTGGGCGCCGCCCCGGCCAGTTCGGCGAGGCAGGCCACCGACGACTCGCCCTGCAGCAACGCCCACAGGACCTTGATCCGGGTGGGGTCCGCCAGCAGCCGGAACGACTCGGCCGCGAGGTGGACCTGCTCGTCGTTGGGCATGTCGAAGTCCGACAGCGACGCGTGCATGTGACCGATGCTACCCGACCAGCCCATTGGTTGCGTATCTGCGTGCTTGCGAATATATGCTGGCAATGTGACACCAGCGGAACGCGGCCACGGTCATGCGCACGGGCACGGCGCCGGAACCCCCGGTTCGCTGTGGAGCCGCCTGCGGCACGCGTTCACGCCACACAGCCACGACAGCGCCGACCGGGTCGACACGGCACTGGAGTCGAGCAGGCGCGGCATCCGCGCGCTCGTCCTCTCGTTCACGGCCCTGTTCGCCACCGCGACCGTGCAGCTGGCGCTCGTGCTGGTGACGGGTTCGGTCGCGCTGCTCGGCGACACCATCCACAACTTCGCCGACGCGCTGACCGCCGTGCCGATCGGCATCGCGTTCGTCCTCGGCCGCCGCGCGGCGACCCGGCGGCACACCTATGGACTCGGCCGGGCCGAGGACCTCGCGGGCGTGGCCGTCGTCGTGGTCATCGCCGCCTCGGCGGTGCTGGCCGGGTACGAGTCCGTGCGCAGGCTCGCCGAGCCGCAGTCCGTCCAGCACCTGTGGGTGCTCGTGGCCGCGGGACTCGTCGGGTTCGCCGGCAACGAACTGGTGGCCCGCTACCGGATCTCGGTCGGGCGGCAGATCGGCTCGGCCGCACTCGTCGCTGACGGCCTGCACGCGCGCACCGACGGCTTCACCTCACTGGCCGTCGTGCTCGGCGCGCTCGGCCTCGCGCTCGGCTTCCCCCTCGCGGACCCGGTCATCGGCCTGGCGATCACGGTGGCGATCCTCTTCGTGCTGCGGGACGCGGCGAAGGAGGTGTTCCACCGCCTGATGGACGCCGTCGACCCGGAGATCGTGGCGCGGGCCGAGGACGCCGCGAAGGCGGTGCCCGGCGTGCTCGACGCGGGCTCGCTGCGCATGCGCTGGGTCGGGCACACGTTGCGCGCGGAAGTCGCGGTGACCGTGGACGCCGCGCTCACCGTGCGGCAGGCCCACGACATCGCGCACACCGTCGAGCGCCGCATGTGCGACGTCGTGCCCCGGCTGGCCGCCGCCGTGGTGCACACCGAACCCGCCGTCGGGGCCGAGGCGGCCCACGGCGAGGCGTGACACCGCCTCATCGTTCGGTCAGCGCGAGCCTGCCGGCGAGGGCCACGAAAGCACCCGCGAACGTCCGGCGCAGCCAGGTCAGTATCCGCGGCCGGGAGATGACGCGGTCGCGGATCGCGGCGGCGAACATGCCGTACGCGACGAACACCACGAACGTCAGCGCCATGAACACCGCGCTCAGCCACACCATGTGGCCCAGCGCGTTCGGCTGGCCCGGGGTCACGAACTGCGGCAGGAACGCGAAGAAGAAGATCGACAGCTTCGGGTTGAGGACGTTGATCAGCACACCGGAGGCGATGACCCGGCGGGCCGAGCGCGGCGAGTGCTCCTCCTCCACCGCGAGGGTGCCCTTCTCTCGCACCGTGCGCCACGCCATGTAGAGCAGGTACGCGACACCGAGGTACTTCAGCACCTGGAACGCCACCGCGCTGGTGTGCAGCAGCGCGGCGAGCCCGGTGATCGCCGCGGCCATGTGCGGCAGGATGCCCAGCGTGCAGCCGAACGCCGCCACCACGCTCGGCCGCGCACCCCTGGCGAGGCCCGCCGCCGCGTGTACAGCACGCCGGTGCCCGGGGTGGCCACGACGACGAGCGACGTCAGCAGGAACTCGATGCTCATGGCCGTCCTCTCGGCGTGGGGCCGCCCTCGGCGGTGCGGAACACCATCATCCCCGTGAACGAGCCGCCGCGGCCACCGCGTTTCGCCGCTTGTCGACACAGCGCTGCGCGACCGTGCGCGCCCCGGTGGCGTTCATCCGCCAGCGCGCCATGCGCCTGCTGACCCGGAAGTGCCGCGCCACCGTCGTGTCGGTCCACCTGCGGAACGCCGCGACCCGCGCCGCGGCGCACGGGATCAGCAACTCGCCGGACAGTTCCGCGGCCTCGCGCTCCACGGTGCGGCTCCCGCCCCGGCACGTCTCGTCCTCGGTGAGGAGCAGCCCGAACTCGTGCTCGAGCAGGACGTGCGCCATCTCGTGCGCGATGGTCGAGCGCCGCCGGACCGGGTCGTGCGCGTGGTTCTCGATGATGACGCTGCCCGTGCCGACGGCGACCAGTGCGGCCGAGAACGCGCCCGGTCTGACCTCGGTGAGGTGCCGCACCGCCGCCCTGGGCAGGGAAGGATGGCGGAGGTCGTGCACCTCGATGCCGTACAGCTCCGCCAGCGCGTACGGGTCCAGCGGGGCGAGAATCCCGATCCCCATTTCCTCGCGTACCTCGAGCGCGAGCCGCCGCGCCTCCGCCTTGAAGCCGTGCCTGAGGGTCACTCAGCTCTCCTGCCGGTCCGCCCTGATCCTGCGCATCGTCGTGCCGACCACCTCGAGGAGGTACTCCTTGTCGGCGTCGGTGAGGTCGTCGCGGGCCCGCAGCAGCAGCGCGAGCTGTGCCTCGAGCGCGGGCCCGGCCTGCTCGCGGCGCTGTCCGCCGGAGCGCACCATGAACTCCTCGGCCGGGGTGCCGAGCCACTGCACGAGCCCGATGAACCCGTCGAGGTCCGGCCGCTGGCCGTTGCCCATGCGGCTGAGCAGGGACGGGCTCACGCCGGCCTCCTGCGCGACCTGCCGCCAGGAGAGCCCGCGCGCTCTTCGCTGTGCGTCGAGCGCGTCGTAGAGCCGCCGCGCGTCCATCCGGCCTTCCATGTCCAGCCCTTCCGCGAGTCGTCGGGGTTTTTCAGTACCACGGGGGTGTGTCAATCCTGCCATCGATCGCGACGCTGCTACAGTGTTGCGTAACTGGAACAACGTGGCACCGGTGAGGAGCGGTCATGGTCCGCAAGCGGTACGTCGTGCGATTCCGGGTCTCGCCCGACTCGCTGACCTGGCTCGTCGAATGCGAAGGCGAGGTGCTGTCGCGGCACTGCCGCAAGCGCGACGCCGTCCGGGAGGCGGCGGGCCGGGCCCGGACCACCCGGCCGAGCGTTCTCGTGATTCACCGGATCGACGGCACGCGGTCGGGTGAACGCCGGTACGGCCGCGACCAGTGACGGCGGGATCGGCCGGAAGGGCGCGGCGAAGCCGAGCCGTACCGCGCTCGGCGCGATTCCGCCACGGCGTACGGTTACCTCCCGATGAAGCGCTTGCTGTTGCCGTTCACGCTCGCCGTCCTCCTCGCCGCCTGCGGGACCACCGGGGAAACCGACGGTCAGGCCGGGCCCGCCCCGACACCCGCCCCCACCACCGCGCAGTCCGTGCGGCCGAGCCCGAGCACCACCGAGTCAGCGCCTGCCGCGCCGACCACGCCGACCACCCGGCGCGGTCCCGACTGCGCACCCGTGGTGGCCGAGCTGGCGCCCCGCGAGCGGCTGGCGCAACTGCTGGCCGTCGGGGTGGAGCCGAGCGATCCGGCCGCCGCGGCCGCGCTCGTGCGGCGCGAGCAGATCGGCGAGATCTTCATCGGCGGCAACGCCACGGAACTGCTCACCGGCAACGCGCTCGCCCGCGTCCAGCGGGCGGCGAAGGTGCCCGTGTCGGTGGCGGTGGACGACGAGGGCGGCCGCGTGCAGCGCCTCGACATGCTCGACGGCTCACTGCCCAGTGCCAGGGAGATGGCGCGCACCATGAGCCCCGCCGAGGTGCGCGACCTCGCGGAGAGGCGCGGCCAGGCGCTGCGCGCGCGGGGCGTCACCGTCGACTACGCGCCGATCCTGGACCTCACCGACGGCCCCGCGAACGGCGTCATCGGCGACCGCTCCTACAGCAGTGATCCCGCGGTGGCGCAGCGATACGCGTTCGCGTTCGCGGAAGGGCTCGCCGCGGCGGGAGTCCGCCCAGTCTTCAAGCACTTCCCCGGACACGGCCGCGCCAGCGGCGACTCGCACGCCACCGTCGTCACCACGCCGCCGCTCGCGCGGCTGCGCACGCACGACCTCGTTCCGTACGAGGACGTCGCCGGGTTCGAGGGCGCGGGGGTCATGGTGGGGCACCTCGACGTGCCGGGTCTGACGGACGGCGAGCCGTCGTCGCTGTCGCCGGCCACCTACCGGCTGCTGCGCGAGGACTACGGCTTCCCCGGGCTGGTGATCACCGACGATCTCGGCGCCATGCGGGCCGTTTCCGACCGCTACTCGCTACCCGAAGCGGTGCTGCTGGCCCTGCGCGCGGGAGCGGACCAGGCGCTGTGGTCGTCGGGTGGGGATCCCGGACCCGTACTCGATCGGCTGGAGCGCGCCGTGACCGCGGGCGAGCTGCCGGAGGAGCGCGTCCGCGAGTCGCTCGAGCGCGTGCTGCTGGCGAAGGGCGCCTGCGCGTAGGCAAACGCTCAGCGGCCGTGGCTCGTCGCCACCCCGGTCCGTCGCCGGACCCGGTGCCAGGGCATGCGGACCCCGGCCAGCGCCGTCAACAGCGACTGCACCACGGCCAGCCACAGCAACTGCCGGTACGCGAACTGCTGGACCGGGAGCGCGAGCAGTGGTCGCAGCGGCTCGCCGGCCAGGCGGAACGCCACCACCGCCGGGGCCGCCTGCAGCACCTGGAACGCCAGCCACAGCGGCACGGCGCGCCCGCCCTCGCCCGCGAGCAGGCCGGAGACGACCGCGAGGTCGGCCAGTGGCGCGAGCAGCGGCAGGACGAGGCCGAACACCACGCGATAGGGCAGCCCGCGCCTGCCGAGCCTGCCCTCGGCTCCCGTGCCGCGCACCGCGCTCCGGTGTTTCCACCCGGCCTGCAGGCTGCCGTAGGACCATCGGTAGCGCTGCCGCCACAGCCCACCGAGCGTTCCCGGCACCGCGGTCCACGCCCGCGCCGAAGGGTCGTGCACCACCCGCGAGCCCGCCCGTTCCAGCGCCATCGCCAGGTCGGCGTCCTCGGCGAGGGTGTCGGTCGGCACCCCGCCGAGCCGTCGCACCGCCGACCGGCGGAACGCTCGCACCGCGCCCGGCGGCGCGGGCAGGCACCCGAGCACCGTGGACAGCCTGCGGTCGAGGCCGAGCCCGGCGACGTACTCGATGTGCTGCCACCCGCCGAGCACGCCCGTGCGGTCGGTGACGGCGGTGTTCCCGGACACAGCGGCCACCCGGGGATCGGCGAAGTGCCGGGCGAGTCTTCCCACGGCGCGCCTGCCGAGCGTCGTGTCGGCGTCCACGGCGACGACGATCTCGGTCCGCGCGGCGGACAAGCCCGTGTTGAGCGCCGCGGCGCGGCCCGAGCGCACCTGCCGGATCACGCGAACCCGGCGCAGGCCGAGCCGTTCCACGAACCCCGCGGTGCCGTCGACCGAGCCGTCGTCGACCACGACGACCTCGACCGGGTGGTCGGACGACAGGATCGAGCGCAGGGTTGCCTCGATGCCGTCGCGCTCGTTGTGCGCGGGCACCACCACCGTCACCGGGTCGCGGCAGGCCCGAGGCGGTCGCTCGGGCCTGCGCCGGAGGGCGGCGAGCGCGAGCAGCAGCCGCGCCCCGGCGAGGACGCAGATGATCACCAGGACGGTGTCGAGTGCGGCGGCGAACGACTCCGCTGCCTGGACGGCGAACACCAGCAGCCAGCCGCCGACGACGAGACGGGCGTCGGCCTCGGTGGTGGCGTGCACGACACCGACCGAGTCGCTGACGGTGGTCAGCCGCCAGCCGTCCGCGCGCAGGCTGGGCAGCAGCCGTTCCAGCGCCGCGACCGTCTGGGACCGGTCGCCACCGCCGTCGTGCATGCGGAGCACCGCGCCCCGACGGTCCGCGGGGAGGGAACCGGCGACGATCCGGTCGGTACCGGGGTGCCCTCCATCGCCTGAGTCCACATCGGACAAGACGGTGAGCCTGCCCTGCGCCGCGATGCGTTCGGCGACGCGCCAGCCCGCGTCGTCGAGCTCGGCGGGAGTCACGGGTCCGGGTGGCCGCACGAGCGGGGCGTTCACCCCGGCGGCGCCTGCCAGTGCCAGGTCGGTGGCGCGCAGTTCGAGCGCCGTGCGCAGCTCACCGGCCGCCCGCAGGTCGGTGTGCGTCGCGGTGTGGGAACCCAGTTCGTGGCCTCGCTCGGCGATCTCCCGCACCAGGCCCGGATGCCGGGCGGCCCCGGCACCCGTGACGAAGAACGTCGCCCGCGCTCCGAACCGGTCGAGGACGTCGAGTACGGCGGGAGTCCACACCGGATCGGGTCCGTCCTCGAACGTGATCGCGAGCGTCCGGTCTCTCGGCCGTGACGCGACGGCCGGATCGGGCCGGGCGTCCACGACGGCGCCACCGGCGAGCACCTGCCGTGGTACGCCGGTGGAATCGCCGGTTTGCCAGGACAGCGGTCCGGTGGCGGCGCCCGCGGTCACGATCGCGTGCAGGGCGAGCAACAGGACGGCCGACACCGTCGCCGTGGCCAGCAGCAACCAGTGCGCCCGCGGCGAGGGTGCCGTCCTCGCGTGCCTGGACACGGGTCAGGACCCGTCCGGCCGGGATCGGTGCCCTGGCGGTGTGTCGGGTGCGCGGGGGTTTCGGTTCTTCGTCTCGTCCGGAGTGGACGACGGAGGTGCCGCGTCCGGCTCGGTGGACCCGGCAGGCGCGGCCGGTTCGGCCGGCGCGGGCCGCGTGGGGGCGTCCGGGTCGGCGGATCCATCGGTGGGCCCCGTCGTGCGCGGACGGTCGGGGGTGATGGTCGGCGGGCGCTCCCGGCCGGTTCCGGCCGGGGGAGCCGGTGGTGGAGCGGGATCGCCCGTGGCGGAGGTGGGTGGAGGTAGCAGTGCGGTCGGGACGACTCGGGTGCCGAGCACGGCGGCGCCGAGCACGGCCAGGTAGCCGGTGACGAGGACCGCTCCGGCGACGGCGAGGCGCCGGAGCGTCCGGCGTCTTCGTCCGGTCGGGTCGACGAACACCGGCGCCAGCTCGACGGTGCGTTCGGTGGCGTGGGTGTCGTCGTGGTGTCGTGGTCGGGACATGCGGGCTCCGGGACGGGGACCCCCAACCTAGACAACGTCGTTTGCGCTGGTCCAGCCGACCCTGGACCGTTATTTCCTTACCACGAAAGGATTTCGCGAAGGGACTTCACGGACGAGCCGTCGTGAGGTCGGCGATCAGCGTGTCGAGGTCGAGGTGCCTGCCCTCGGTGCCCGGCGGGACCAGCTCCAGGGTCGCGCCCACGAACCGCAGTACGTCACTGTGCCGCAGCTCGACCACGGCGTAGCCGTCCGGGGACTCGAGTTCGAGCAGCAGCGTGTCGTCGTCGAGCGACAGGTCGGGGCGCACGCGGACGTCCCCGATGCCGGTGGGCTGTTCGAGACCGACCACGAGCAGGTCCCTGGCGAACTCCCACTCCACCCACTCTCCGGGCTCCACCCGAAAGGACAGCCCGACCGTGTACGGCTCGCACGTCACGTACGACAGGCGCGACAGCACCCTCGTCCCGTCACCGTTGAGGGACACGAACTGAGTCTGGTGTACGGCGTCGTTGTTCACCGGCCCGCTCCCGTCTGTCTGCGCCGCCCCGCGCGGCGAACAGCCTGTTCATGGGAGAGACGACCAACCGGCCTTCCTGTGATGCGCCATTCGGGCGAATCTGAAGTCCGACTACGGGTAGCACGTGACTCCGCGTCCTCGCCCGCCCGGGTGGGCGGTTCCGCGGTCGCGGCGAAGACACGCCGTGCGTCAGTGGCGCATCTGAATCGCATTCACTCTATCGAGTCGTTTCCGCCGTGAAGCCGGAGTGGACTAGTGACAACCTCTGGGCCGGACGGTAGACACCCAGGTGACTTCGGCCGCGCTCGCGGCCGGTTTCGCCTGGGGACCTTTCGAGACGCCGTCGCGGGGCGACCCCCCGCCGGGCGGTTTCGGATTCCGTCGATGGAGGAACTGATGGCGCCCACGGTTCTGCGGAGCACGCCGCACGAGGCCGAGCTGCTCGACCGGACCGGGATCATCGCCGCCAGCCTGCCCCGGCAACGCCGGGCCGACACCGCCGAGGCCAACCTCGCCCTGTTCTCCCCGCCCGAGTCCGCCGAGCAGCCGGAGGACGTCCTTCCGCCGAGGCGGATGCACCGGTCGGGCATCGCCAGCATGGCCGCCGCGGTGCTGATGTTCGTGGTCGCGGTCGGTGGCGTGCTCGGCGCCCAGCGGCCGGACTCGCCGACCCTCAACGTGGCGGGCGACCTGAACGAGCGGGAGTCCACGCGGGAACCCGCCACGACCACGTCACCCGCCGCGCCGAAGCCGGAGCGGCGCACGTCCGAACCGGCACCGAAGCCTCCCGAGTCGTCGCCTCGACCCGCTCCCGCGCCGGTCGAGGAACCCGCCGAGTCCGTGCCGGAGGTCGTCGCCGCTCCCGCGCCGGAGCCGGAGGCGTCCGCACCGGCGGGCGGCACCGGATCCCCGGCGCCGGAGGAGCCCGCGGCCAGGATCGATCTGCCTCCGTCCCGGACCAGCGGCAGCGTGCCGGACATCGAGGAGGAGATCCGCAGGCTGATGGAGCCGATGTACCGCGAGGCCGAGCAGTCGGCGCGGTGGCAGCAGCAGTACACCTACCGCTGGCCGGACCTCAAGCAGTACTTCGAGCAGCTGCGGGGCTGGTGACCCTCGGCAAACTATGTGAAACTTACTCGCATTCCGGTCCCGGGTTCGGTTGTCGGAAGGCGGGTACATGCGACGTGGCCTGGTTCTGCTCAGTTGTGTCGTGCTGGCGCTCTCGGGAGTCGTCGGGGTCACGCCGGTGAGCGCGCGGACCCAGCCCGAACCCTGCCCCTGGGTCGGTTCGGACGCGCCTGTCGAGGAGCGGGTCGGCCAGGTGCTCACGCGCATGACGCTCGACGAGAAGCTCGCCATGGTGCACGGTTCGGCCGGGCCGTTCGACTATGTGGGCCCGGTCTACGCCGGGCTGGTCCCCGCCATTCCCCGGCTGTGCGTGCCCAGGCTGGGCCTGTCGGACGGTCCCGCGGGTGTCGGCAACGGCAAGACCGGCGTCACCCAGCTGCCCGCTCCGCTCGCGCTGGCCGCGGGATGGAGCAGGGACCTCGCGGCCGAGTACGGGGACGTGCTCGCCGCCGAGGTGCGCGGCAAGGGCGCCGATGTCGCGCTGACCCCGAGCGTCGACGTCTTCCGCGATCCCAGGGCGGGGCGTGGCTTCGAGACCTTCGGCGAGGACCCGTACCTGATCGGCGAGCTGGCGGCCGCCGAGATCGAGGCCGTGCAGAACCGCGGCGTGCTCGCGCAGGCCAAGCATCTCGCCGCGTACACGCAGGAGACGTTCCGCAACACCGCGCTGGGCAACGCGGTGGTCGACGAGCGCACGTTGCAGGAGATCTACCTGGCGCCGTTCGACGCCGCCGTGGCGGCCGGGGTCGCCTCGGTGATGTGCGGCTACAACTACCTCAACGGCGTGCACGCCTGCAACAACACCTACCTGCTGAGCCAGGTCCTGAAGGGACAGTTCGGCTTCTCGGGGTTCACCACCTCCGACTGGTTCGCCATGCACGCGAGCCACGCGGCCGCGAACGCGGGGCTGGACATGCAGATGCCCGGCGGATGCCTGTTCGGGCCGCGGCTGCGGGCCGGGGTCGAGTCCGGCGCGGTGCCGGCCACGCGGCTCGACGACATGGTCGCCAGGATCCTGCGGCAGATGTTCCGGCACGGGCTGTTCGACCGTCCCCGCACCGGGTCGCCGGACGCCGTGGTGACCGGCCCGGAGCACGCCTCCGTCGCCCGGCGGGTGGCGGAGCGCGGCACCGTGCTGCTGAAGAACGACGACGCCGTGCTGCCGCTGACCGGGACGGACTCCGTCGCGGTGATCGGGCAGGCCGCGGGGGCCGGGGTGATCGGCTCCGGCGGCGGCAGCGCCCACGTCATCGCGCCGTCGATCGTCACGCCGTACGACGGGATCGCGCGGCGGGCGGCCGAGTCCGGGGCGACCGTCCGGTTCGACGACGGGCGCGACCGGGGCCGGGCCGCCCGGCTGGCGGCCGATTCCGCCACCGCGGTGGTGTTCGTGGGCAAGTGGTCCTCGGAGTCGAAGGACCACGGTGACATCGCACTGTCCGATGCGGACAACAAGCTGATCGCGGAGGTGGCCGAGGCCAACCCGAGGACCGTCGTGGTGCTCAACACCGGTGGCCCGGTGACGATGCCGTGGGTCGCCGACGTCGCGGGCGTGCTGGCCGCGTGGTACCCCGGGCAGGAGTACGGCGACGCGATCGCCGCGCTGCTGTTCGGTGACGTCAACCCGTCCGGGAAGCTGCCCGTCACGTTCCCGGCCGACCTCGGCCAGGTGCCCGCGAGCGGCGCCGACCGTTTCCCCGGTGGCAGGCACTCCGAAGGGCTCGCCGTCGGCTACCGCTGGTACGACCAGCAGGGCAGCGATCCGCTGTTCCCGTTCGGGTTCGGCCTGTCCTACAGCGCGTTCGCCTACGACGGGCTGCGCGTCTCGCCACCCACGGCCGACGGCGCGGTGACCGTCACCGCGGACGTCACCAACACCGGCGAGCGGGCGGGTGCCGAGGTCGCGCAGCTCTACCTGAGTCACCCGGAGCCAGACGGCGAGCCGCCCCGCGTGCTGCGTGGGTTCGACCGGCTGGAGCTCGCGCCGGGGGAGACCGGGCAGGCGCGCTTCGTCCTGGACGCGCGGGCGTTCTCGCACTGGGACACCGGCTCCCACCGCTGGGTGCGCAGCGCCGGTGAGTACACGTTGTCGGTCGGCGGCTCCTCGCGGGACCTGCCGCTGACCGGGACGGTGAGCTTCGCGGACACGGTCGCCACGAGCGAGCCGACCCCACCGCCGCCTCCGGGAGCCCCCTCGGGTGGCGACGACGCGCTCACCACGCTCGCCAACCTCGTGACGTGCCCGAACGAGGCGCTGTTCACCGGCGCGGTGGGCGCCGCCTCGGTGTTCGGATTGTCCCGGCCGGAGCAGGCGGAGACGCCGCCGCGCGACCCCGACAGCTGAGCCGGGGCCTCAGGAGAACTCGGACACGAAACGCACGTCGCCGTCGGCCGACTCGGCGAATCGCAGCAGCCGCCTGCCCTCCGTGGTGAGCGCAGCGGTGTCCTTCCTGGACAGTCGGCGGAACGGCCGGATCTCCAGCACCGCGGACTCCTTGTCCCGCCGGATCTTCCAGTCTCCGTGGACGAAGCCGTCGACGAGGAACACGGCGGGCTGGATGCCGTTGGGCGTCCGGATGCGCTTGCGGTCGTCCTCGCCGATGACCCGTGTGCGGTCGGCGTGCGAGAGCAGCAGGTTGTCGAACTCGGGCAGGAACCGGACGGGTGCCGGGGTGTCGGCCGCCGGTCTCGGTGCCTCGGGCAGGTCGAACAGTTCCCTGCCCTCCGGGGTGCGGAAGGTACGCAACCGGGGCCGCAGCCCCTCGACGACCTCACCGAGGCGCGTCAGCCCGCACCACGTCTGCACATCGCGCACGGAGGCGGGGCCGAACGCGGCGAGGTAGCGCAGGATCACCCGCTCGGCGTCGGGCTTTTCCAGCGGCTTGCCCAGCCAGTCCTCGGCGGTCGCATATGTCGGTTGCCCGCTTCGGCCCCACACGGCGCGGGGCGGAACCTGGACCAGGGGCAGCAGGTTGCGGGCGGCGTAGGCGAGCGCTGTCGACCCGTGCTCCGGCCAGTGTGTGCCGAGTGCCGCCGCGAGCTGGGAGTTGGCCAGTGGTCGCTCGGCGAGCGCCGCTCGCGCCAGTTCGGCGAGCCGGTCCAGGTCGACCCCCGCCAGCCGCGGGGTGTGCATGGTGTGGCCCCGCAGGTCGCGATCCATGACCGGCTGCGTGAACGGGCGCAGGACCAGGGCGTCGGCCGCGCTGTGCAGGTGCACGGTGCCGCGCAGGGTGACGATGCGGACCACGTCGCGGTTCTCCAGCAGGCGGGCGAGGGTGTCGGGGGCGAACTCGCGCAGGCGTGTCCACAGGCCGAAGTAGGGCGGGAACGGTGCCTGGGCCTGCAGGCCGAGGAGATGCTCGACCATCTCCAGCGGAGTCCGGGTGTCCCTGACGAGCAGGGACTGGCGGGCGAGCAGGGCCCGGTTCAGCGCGCGGCGGTCGAGGACGTCCATGGGTGCGTTCTATCGGCGCAAGCGGCCAGTTTCTGACCTGATTAGCGCGGAAGGCTTAGCCGAGTGAGACCTAGGTCACATGGTCGAGGTCTACCGATTAGTAGCCGAGACAGTGGGCGTGGGCCGGTTTCATCCGATCGCCCGTTCCCCGTTCGCTGGCCCGCAGGAGGAATTCAGGTGGCCGCGCTCGATGCGCGTGCGGCAGCGGTCGTCGCCGGACTCGGCGGCTGGCTGCCCCCGCGCGTGGTGGACAACGACGAACTGTCGCGGCGGCTGGACACGTCGGACGAGTGGATCCGCACGCGGACCGGGATCGCTCAACGGCACGTCGTCGACCCTGGTATGTCCACTGTGGACATGGCGGTCGAGGCGGGCCGGCGGGCGCTGTGCTCCTCGGGGTCCGACCGCGCCGACGCCGTCGTGCTGGCCACCTCGACCCCCGACCACGTGTGCCCGGCGAGCGCACCGCAGGTCGCGAGCAGGCTCGGCCTCTCCGGGGCGGCCGCGTTCGACGTCAACGCCGTCTGCAGCGGCTTCGTCTACGCGCTGGCGACGGCGGCGGGCCTGCTCGCGGCCGGAGCCGCCGAACGCGTGCTGCTCGTGGGCGCCGACGCGTTCACCACGCTCATCGACCCCGCCGACCGGGGCACGGTGCCGATCTTCGGGGACGGTGCGGGCGCGGTGGTGCTCAGGGCGGGGCGGCCGGACGAGCTGGGCGCACTCGGCCCGTTCGACCTGCACAGCGACGGTGAGCTGGCTGACCTGCTCGTGGTGCCCGCCGGTGGCTCGCGCAAGCGGACCACCGACGAGCCCGGCGAGTACTACCTGTCGATGCAGGGCACCGCCGTGTTCCGGCACGCCACCGCGCGCATGGCCGAGTCGTCCAGAGCGGCGCTGGAGCGTGCCGGGTGGACCGTCGGTGAGGTCGACCGGTTCGTCGGGCACCAGGCCAACATCCGCATCCTGCAGACCGTGGCCAAGCAGCTGGGCCTGCCGGTGGACAGCCTTGTCGTGAACATCGAGCACACCGGCAACACCAGTGCCGCGTCCATTCCGCTCGCGCTGGCCGACGCGGCCGCCGACGGCACGCTGCGGGTGGGCGACCGCGTGCTGATCAGCGCCTTCGGCGCGGGCCTCACCTGGGGCTCGACCGTGCTGCGCTGGCCGGATGTCACTCCGGGCTGAGCGCGGCCGGCAGGCCGAACGGCGCGAAGTGCTCGGCGCCGATGAACGAGGTGACCTCGGCGATCCGGTCGCCGCGCACGGTCAGCACGTCGATCGACCAGGGCAGGTAGGCTCCCGCGCCGTCCCGGCGCAGGTACCCGGCGACGGCGGGTTGCCCGTTCGCCGACGTCGGCAGGTGCCGCCAGGCACCACAGCTGGTCAGCGGCACGCGCACCGCGAAGTCGGTGACCGCGTCGATCCCGCGGTACCAGTGCGGCAGCGGCGGCATCGACCAGGTGACGTCCTCGGTGAGCAGTGCGACCAGGGCCTCCGCGTCGCCCCGCTCGAGCGCGGCGGCGTAGTCGGCGACGATCTCCCGCAGCCGCGTGTCCGGTGCGCGCTGCCCGCCGGCGTCCGGGATCCGCTCGGCGACGATCCGGCGGGCTCGCTGCAGCGCGCTGTTCACCGAGGCCGTCGAGGTGTCCATCACGGTGGCGATCTCGGCCACGGAGAACCCCAGTACCTCGAACAGCAGCAGCGCCGCGCGCTGGTTGCCGGGCAGGTGCTGCAACGCGGCGACGAAAGCCAGCTCGACGGCCTCCCGCTGCTCGTAGCGGGCGTCCGGCGCCGCCCTGCCCTGGGCGAGGTCGGCGTCCGGGTACGGGCCGAGCCAGGAGACGTCGGTCAGCGGTGCGTCGCCGAGCACGGTGCGGTCGCTGGCCGGGCCGAGGTCCACGGGCAGCGCGCGCCTGCCTCGTGCGGCCACCGTGTCCAGGCACGTGCGGGTGGCGACCGTGTACAGCCACGACCGCAGCGAGCTCCGGCCCTCGAACCGGGCGAGCGCGCGCCACGCCCGCAGCAGGGCGTCCTGCAGGGCGTCGTCCGCGTCGTGGGTCGAGCCGAGCATGCGGTAGCAGTGGGCGTGCAGCTCCCCGCGCAGCGGCCGCACGAGCCGGTCGAACGCCGCGCCGTCCCCCGCGCGGGCCCGGTCCAGCTCCGCCCGTTCACTCACGACCCGATTCTGCCGCACCGGAGGGCAGTGAATGGCACATCTCCCGCGCTCAACGCAGGCGATGTGCCATTCACTGCCCGGGGCAGTCGGCCCACGCGACCGTCGGCTCGGCGCGGCCACGCAGGTGCAGGGTCGCCTCCCGGTTCCAGCGGTCGCGTTCCGCGGCGGCGCAGGCCTCGACCACCGCCTCGCTGGCGAGGATCCGTCCCGGCACCTGCTTCGCGTGCTCGGTGAGCCGCGCCGCCTCGTTCACCGCGTCGCCGATCACCGTGTACTCGAACCGCGTGCTCGTGCCCAGCTGCCCGGCGAACGCCGGACCCCGGGCCACCCCGATACCCAGGTCGAGGTCCCCGCCCGCGGCCACCTCGTCGCGGATGGCCCGCGCGACCAGCAGCGCGGAGGTGGCCGCGTCCGCGTGCCGCGTGGGCGCGCCGAACACGCACAGCGCGGCATCGCCCTGGAACTTGTTCACCAGGCCGCCATGCGTCTCCACCGCGTCCACCACGCTCGCGAACAGGCGGTTCAGCTTGCGGACGAGCTCCTCCGGCGGCAGCCGCGCCGCGAGGGCCGTCGAGTCCACGACGTCGACGAACAGCGCGGTCACCTCACGCACGTCGCCCGAGAGCGAGGCGCCGTACTCCAGCGCGTGCCGCGCCACGTCGGCGCCGACGTGCCTGCCGAACAGGTCACGCAGTCGCTCCTGCTCGCGCAGGCCCGCCGCCAGGTCGTTGACCGAGGCCTGCAGCCTGCCGATCTCACTCGCGTCGTCGACGCCGACCGTGACGTCGGTCCGGCCGCGGGCGATCTGGTCGAGGGCCAGCCGGAGGTGGTGCAGCGGAGCGGCGACGGCCCTGGCCAGCAACGCCGTGCCGAGCGCGCCCACGACGAGGCCGAGGATCGCCAGCGACAGCAGCGCGTACGTGGGGTCGGCGTCGCCGAGGTCCGGCGGCAACACCACCAGCAAGACGCCGAGCAGCGGCACCCCGCTGGCCAGCGACCAGGTGAGCACCAGCCGGGAAAGCACCGTGCTGGGCAGCCGGTCCCTCGGCGGCGCGACGTCCAGCGCCATCGCCATCACCGGCCGCGCCACCCACTCGGCGGCGAGGTAGGTCAGGCCGACCGTGGTCAGCCCACCCAGCAAGATCGTCAGCGAGACCCCGAGCGCGTCGGCGGCCGAGCCGAGCGCCCACGCCAGGACACCCAGCACCACGGTCCCGCCGAACCACAGGGTGCCGCTGACCACCGCGAGGTCGACCGGCAGCCGCAGGGCCTTCGCCGCCTCCTCGGGTGAGGGGGCACGGCCGAACAGGAACCACACGACCGTGCGGCGCTGCAGCAGACCCGCCCACGCGGTGCCGACGAGCAGCGAGAGCAGCACGTAGCCGGCGGCGCACACCGCGAGAATCCAGCCGCGTCCGCCCACGTCGGCCGGGAGACCCTGCAGGGTGAGCAGCAGGAACACCATGCCCGCGCCGCAGAAACTGGAGCCGAAGCCGAGCGCGGCGAAGCCCGCGCTGGTGCGCAGCACCGTGCGGAACCGCGTCGAGAGGCCGGGTCGGTGCACCTCGTGATCGTATGGCCGACGGCGGCTCGCCGGGGGCCACGGCACTCACGACGCGCGGCGGCGTTCCGGCTCCCACGCGTCCCGGACGGCCTGCTCCAGCTGCGCCCGGGACATCTTCGAGCGGCCCTTGACCTCCAGCTCACGGGCCAGCTTGTCCAGGTCGGCCTTGCTCATCGCGGACAGGTCCGGCGGCTCCGGCTCCGCCCGGCGGCGCCGCTTCGGCGCCTCGTCCTTCTGCTCCTGCCGCCGCTTCTCCTGCTTGCCCGCACCACGCCTGCGCTTGCGGTCCTCCACGCTGCGCGACAGCGCGTCGAAGAGGTCCACCACCTCCGTGGCCTGCGGTGGGCCCTCCTCCGGGGTGACCGTGCGCCCGGCGCGCTTGTCCTCGATGAGCTGCAGCACCCGCTCGTTGTAGGTGTCGTGGTACTGGTCGGGCTGCCACTCGTCGGTCATGGAGTCGATCAGGCTCACGGCCATGTCGACCTCCTTGCCGCGCGCCTTCCGCTCCGCGGGCAGTTTCCGCACCTCCTTCGCCGGGTCCCGGACGTCCTCGGGGAAGTGCAGCGTCTCCAGCACCAGCACCCCGCCGCTGCCCGCGCGCACCGCGGCCAGGTACTCCTTGTTGCGCATGACGAACCGCGCGATACCGGCCCGGTTCGTCCGCTCCATGGCCTCGATGAGCAGGCCGTACGCCCTGGCGAACTCCTCCTTGGCCGGTGCGAGCCAGTACGTCTTCTGGAAGTAGATCGGGTCGATCTCGTCGAGGTCGACGAACTGGTCGATGTCGATCGTGCGGGAGCGGCCCGGCGCGATCTGTTCGAGCTCTTCCGGCTCGATGATCACGAACTCGCCGTCCGCCAGCTCGTAGCCCTTCACGATCTGGTCGTAGGGGACCTCCTCGCCGGTGCGCTCGTTGACCCGCCGGTACCGGATGCGGTCGGACGTACCGCGCTGGAACTGCCGGAAGTGGATCGTGTGGTCCTCGGTGGCGCTGTACAGCTCGACGGGCACCGTCACCAGGCCGAAGTTGAGGGCGCCGCTCCAGATCGCTCGTGCCATTGCCTGCTTCCTAACCCAGCTTCTCCAGTGCCCTGGCCGCCGACGCGGCGTGGGCGTGGATGTCCCGCCACGGGTCGGCCTTGCGGGTCAGCCGCCGCAGCACCTTCCTGAGATCGAACCCGGCGGGCTCGACCCGGCTCAGCTCCGCCCAGTCGACGGGGGTGGCCACGGGCGCGCCGGGGCGGGCCCGCAGCGAGTACGGCGCGACGAAGGTCTGCCCGTAGGCGTTGCGGTTGGTGTCCAGGAAGATCCGGTCGCCCCGGCGGTCCTTGCGATGTGCGGTGGTGAGCCGGTCGGGGTCGCTCCGGGCGAGCCGGTCGGCGGCGCCCCGCGCCAGTTCCCGGACGCCGTCGAAGCCGGTCCCGGCGTCCAGCGGCGCGACCACGTGGTAGCCGCGCCCACCGGTGGTCTGCACGAACGGGGTGAGGCCCAGCTCGCCCAGCAGGTCCCGCGCGCTCCGCGCGGCTCGCCGCAGGTCGGTGAGTCCGCTCCCGCGCTCCGGCGGGTCGAGGTCGAGGACGAGCAGGTCGGGGCAGTCCAGCCGGTCAGCGGTGGACAGCCACACGTGGAACTCGATCGTCGCCTGGTCGGCGAGGTAGGTGAGCGTGTCGGCGTCGTCGCAGACGACGTGCCGCACGGTCTCCCCGGGCTCACCGCGCCGCGGCACCTCGGCGATGCGCAGCCAGTCCGGGAAGTGCGCCGATGCCTCCTTCTGGAACCAGCCCTCGCCGTCGATGCCGTCGGGGTAACGGCGCAGCGTGAGCGGCCTGCCCCGCAGGTGCGGCAGCAGCACCTCGGCCACGGCCCGGTGGTAGGCCACGACGTCGCCCTTGGTCACGCCCGCGCCGGGGTAGAACACCTTCCCGGGGTTCGACACCTCGATCATGCGCCCTCCCGGACCACGTCGGCCGCCGGCTTGTCGTCGCGCAGGCCCCGGAACCGAGGGTGACGCAGCTTCCCGTCCCCCGTCCACTCGGAGAACCGCACCTGGACGACCAGTTCGGGTTCCACCCAGTGGGTGCCGGGTTCGCGCACCCGTTCCCGGAACGGCGACGTCCGCCGTTCGAGCCGGTCCAGCCGCTCCCGCAGGACGCGCAGGGTCGTCTGGTCGTACCCGGCGCCGACCTTGCCCGCGTACCGCAGGCGGCCGTCATCGTGATCGTCGTGGTAGCCGAGCAGCAGCGCCCGGAACCCGGCCCGTGAACCCGGGGGGTCGGTGAAGCCCGCTACCACGAACTCCTGCTCCCGCACGCACTTGAACTTCAGCCAGTCGCGGGACCGCCCACTGGTGTAGGGCGCGTCGGCGCGCTTGGCGATCAGGCCCTCCCAGCCGCGTTCGCACGCGTGCTCCAGGAAGCGCTCGCCCTCGGCGTTGCGATGGGTGGACAGCCGCAGCGGATCCGCGAAGTCGAACGCACGGCGGAGCAGGTCCTTGCGCTGCCGCAGCGGCAGGCTGGTCGCCTCCGTCCCACCGAAGGAGAGCAGGTCGAACAGGTAGTAGTAGACCCGCACGCCGGTGGCGCGCGCCCGCGCCGGGTCGCTCAGCTGGATCCGGGGCTGCAGCCGGGCGAAGCTCGTCTGCGACCCGTCGAAGGCGACGATCTCGCCGTCGGCGACGAAGTCGTCCCCACCCTGCGCGGCGAGCGCGTCGACGATCTCCGGGTAGGTGCGGTCCATCGGGTTGTGGTTGCGCGACCACAGCCGGGGCCGCTGTCCCCGGCCGCGCTCGCAGACGCAGCGCACGCCGTCGAGCTTGCGCTCGAACAGCCAGTTCTCGTCGGAGAAGTACCGGTCCGTGAGGGTCGCCAGCATCGGCTCCCGCCACCTCACCCGGAATCCCCGCCCGAGAGGGCCGCGGTGCGCTGGTCGTCGGCGCCCTCACCGCTCCGGCTGACGAGCAGCCACTGCTCCTGCGACTCGCCGGCCCTGGTCCGCGTCAGCGTGTAGGCACCGCGCAGCCGCTCGCCGTCGAGCCAGATCCGCAGCGTGCCGTCGGCGAGACCCTGTTCCGGAGTGGACGGCGAACGGTGCACGAAGGTGCCCGTGTCGAACCGGCCCCGCGCGTCGGCGGCGAGGTCGAGCGGCTGGTCAGCGGAGCGGATCGCGAGCAGCTTCTCGCCGGGGTCGGCGGACGGCGCGTCCGGAATGGACCACGAGACCAGCGTGCCGCCGATCTCCAGCCGGAGCTCCAGCTGGAAACCGGTGGCGTGCTGGTGCACGACGAAGCGGCGGCGCTCGCCTCGCGCACCCGGCGCGTCCGCCTTCGTCATGGCGGCCGTGTACCCAGCGCGAACGCGGGCGAAACGCGCGTATCAGTCGTCCTTGGCGCCCTCGACGAGGCCTTCCCGCAGCGTGTCGAGGGTGCGGGCGAGCAGCCGCGAGACGTGCATCTGCGAGATGCCGATGCGTTCCGCGATCTGGGTCTGCGTCATGTTGTGCACGAAGCGCAACGCCAGGATCCGGCGCTCCCGTTCCGGCAGGTCCTTCACGAGCGGCTGCAGGGTCTCGTGGTTCTCCACGCCCTCCAGCGCCGCGTCCTCCTCGCCGAGCGTGTCGCCGAGGGCGAGGTTCTCGGTGTCGCCGGAGAGCACCTCGTCGAGGGACATCGAGTGGTACGCGTTGCCCGCCTCGAGGCCCTCGTAGACCTCCTCAGGACTGAGCCCCAGGTGCGTGGCGATCTCGCTGGGTGTCGGCGCGCGGCCCAGCCGCTGGGAGAGCTGGGTGCTCGCGTTGTTGATCGAGAGGTGCAGCTCCTTCAGCCTGCGCGGTACCCGGATCACCCAGCCGGTGTCCCGGAAGTGCCGTCTCACCTCGCCCATCACCGTGGGCACGGCGAAGGACAGGAAGTCCGAGCCGCGGGAGGGGTCGTACCGGTCGACGGCGTTGATCAGGCCGACCCTGGCCACCTGGACCAGGTCCTCCTTCGCGACCCCTCGGCCCGAGAACCGCTGCGCGATGTGCTCGGCGAGCGGGAGGTGACCGGTGACGAGTTCCTCCCGCACCTCGGCTCGGCGCGGATCGTCCTCGGCGAGTGACGCGTACTCCTCGAAGAGCGGTACGAGGTGCCCGTAGTCATCCGAGGGAGTGCGCGATCCGTGAGTCGTCGATTCGGTCACGTAAGAGTCGGCTTCCGCTTCGTCAGCTCTATGTGTACCCAGTTGCCGTGCCCGTTCACGCGGCTCGGCTCCACCCAGGAGTCGGCCGAGTCGGCGAGTGTCGTCAGCACGCGCCAGCCGAACGAGGCGGTGCTCGGCACGTCGTCGCCGTCGGACGACACCGTGCCGGTGAAGCGCAGTTCCTGGTCGCTGATGGTGAACCGGCAGACCATGGTGCTGTCCGCGACGGCACGGGTGATGAGCGTCGAGCACGCCTCGTCGACGGCGAGGCGGAGGTCGGCGATCGCGTCGAGGTCCAGGTCGGCTCTGATGGCGATGCTCGCGGCGACCGAACGGATGATCGGCAGGTGCACCAGGTTCGCGCCCAACCGGAGTTCGATGTCGTCCTGCGCGCCGACGTCGTGTGACGGCGGGTCGGTCTCGGTCACTTTCACCTCGGGTTGTCGACGGCCGTTCAAGGTTGCCCGCCTACAGTAGACACTTCTGCTCTCTCGCTCTCAGTCGTGCCGCAGAATGGCGCCGAAACCCTCGGTGAGATCCAGCTCGTCACCCACGTGGACGATCCGGGCGCGGGTCGCGATCGCCGCCACCGGCAGTGCCTCGTCGGCCCGGCGGCGACCCGGGTACGGCACCCCGAACGCCTTCAGCTCGTCCTCGCTCACGCCCACCTGGGTGGGTTCGGGGCCGGTGACGACCTCGGCTTCGCCGGGCCTGCCGACGAGCAGCGTCTCCACGTTGCCCTCGCGCAGTGCCGTGGTGGTGGCCTCGAGTCCCTGCACGGCCAGGCCGGTGCGCTGGCCGAGCGCGTCGCGGAAGCGCTCGATCTCCTCGGCGCGCCGCCGGTGCTTGTCCTCAGCCAGCAGCTCGGCGACCTGCTCGCGCAGCTGGTCGTTCCCCGCGCCGGTGTGCCTGCCACCGCTACCGACCTCACGCACGTGCTGGCGCACCTGCTCCGGCAGGGCCTCCTGGAGCGCCTTGCGGGCCTGCAGCTCGCCCGCGACGACGACGAGCGTCGCCCCGGTGGCGCGCGCGGCCTTGGCCACGTCCTCGGCGACCAGGTCGATGTTGTGCCGCACGGTCTCCTCGGTGTGGGCCTGCATGTCGCGGTGGGCGAAGCCGCCGCCACGCACCTTGTGCACGGGGTGCTCGCTGCCCTGGGTGGTGTGCTCGTCCACGACCTGGCCCTGCTGGTCGACCGTGGTGATGTCGGCGCCGGTGTGGTCCACCACGGCCACCACGTGCGCGGGCGGCAGTTCCCCGTGCTCGGCGAGCGGCAGGACATAGGGGAGGTCGGAGCGGCGGGACACCGGCGTGGCGGGTGGCTCGTCCAGCTCCTGGTCCACCAGCACGCGGTCGCCCGCGGCCACCAGCGCCCGGCCACTGCGGCCGACGGGCGGCTCGCCGTCCCGGATGGCGGTCTCGAGGGCGTTCAGCGTGCGCTCGTCGGTCCCCTGGCCGGCGAGGTCCTCCCGGAGCTCCCGCCACCGCAGGTCGAGCTGCTTGGCGGCGTCCTGGGTGTCGTGCGAGTCCTCGAAGTACACCGAGGCGAACGGGCCGTCGGTCGTGACCAGCTCGCGCAACCTCGCAGTGTCCACTCAATCCTCCCTCGTACGTGTGCAGCCGTGGGCTACCCGGAGCGAGGGGCGGAGAAACGTCGGATCGCGCCGTCCCGTGATACTGAACACTGTATACGTACCTCGGCGCGAGGTTGTCCGTCCGCGTTGCTTAGGGTCCGGTTCGTGACCGCACGACGAGTTCCCGGGTAGCCCAGATGGTCTGGTGGCACGCCGTCCTGATCGCCCTCGCCGGTGTCTGGGCTGGCATGATCAACACGGTCGTGGGCTCGGGAACGCTCGTGACGTTCCCGGCGCTCGTGGCGCTCGGCTACCCGCCGCTCACCGCCACCACGTCCAACGCCATCGGGCTCGCCCCCGGCACCGTGAGCGGGGCCATCGGCTACCGGCACGAGCTGCGCGGGCAGGGCCGCAGGCTGCTCGTGTTCGGCGCCGCCTCGCTGTGCGGGGCGATCGGCGGCACCGCGCTGCTGCTTTCGCTGCCGCCCGACGCGTTCGAGACCGTCGTGCCCGCGCTCGTCGGCCTCGCCGTCGTGCTGGTCATCGTGCAGCCGAAGGTCTCGACCTGGGTGCTCAGCCGCAGGGAGCTCAAGCGGGAGCGGGGCAAGCGGAACGTCGGCAGGCCCGGCCCGCTGCTGTTCCTGCTCATCTTCCTCGTCGGCGTGTACGGCGGGTACTTCACCGCGGCGCAGGGGGTCATGCTCATGGCGATCATGGGCATGCTGCTGGCCGAGCCGATCCAGCGGCTCAACGGCATCAAGAACGTGCTCGCCGCCGTGGTCAACATCGTGGCGGGCACGATCTACGCGTTCATCGCCCCGATCAGCTGGCCCGTGGTGGGGCTGCTGGCCGCCGGGTCGGTGGTGGGCGGGCTGCTCGGCGCGCGCCTCGGGCGCAGGATGAGCCCGTTCGTGCTGCGGATGGTGATCGTCGTGATCGGCGTCGCCGCCGTCGTCCAGCTCATCCTGCGCCAGCTGTGACACCCGCGTGCCTGGTCACCACTCGTGAGTGTTTTCCGTGGTAAGAACCACGTTCTTCACTCACGAGCCGGGAACGTCCGCGCCGCCTCCAGGAAGGTGTCGTTCTGCTCGGGCGTCCCGATGGTGACGCGCGCGCCCTCACCCGCGAACGGCCGGACCACGACCTTGTGCTGGAGGGCGTGCTCGGCGAACTCGGTGGTGCGCTCGCCCAGCGGCAGCCAGACGAAGTTCGCCTCCGTCTCCGGCACCGGGTAGCCGGCCGCCACGAGGGCGTCCCGCACCCGCCCGCGCTCGCGGACGATGTCGGAGCAGCGGGCGAGCAGCTCGTCGGCGGCGTCCAGCGAGGCCAGCGCGGCGGTCTGCGCCAGCGAGTTGACGCTGAACGCCACGTACACCTTGCGCACGGCCTTGATGACCTCCTCCGGACCCACCGCGTAGCCCACCCGCAGCCCGGCGAGGCCGTACGCCTTGGAGAACGTGCGCAGGACGGCGACATTGGGGTGGGAGCGGACGAAGCCGAGCCCGTCGGGGACGTCCGGGTCGGTGACGAACTCGCGGTAGGCCTCGTCCAGCACCACCAGCACGTCGTCCGGGACGGCGTCGAGGAACCGGGTGAGCTGGTCGCGGCGCACCGCGGTGCCGGTCGGGTTGTTCGGGTTGCACACGAACACCAGCCGGGTGGCGGGGGTGATCGCGGCGAGCATCGCGTCGAGGTCGTGCCGGTGGCCGGCGTCGAGCGGCACCGTGACCGGCGTGGCATTGGCGACGCGCGTGATGATCGGGTACGCCTCGAACGAGCGCCAGGCGAAGAGCGCCTCCTGCCCCGGCTCGCACACCGCCTGCACGAACTGCTGGCAGAGCGAGACGGAGCCGCAGCCGACCGCGACCTGGTCGGCCGGGACACCGAGGTCGCTCGCCAGCCGGTCCACCAGTGCCCACGCGCCCATGTCCGGGTAGCGGTTCACGTCGCCGGCGGCGCGCGCGATCGCCTCCGCGACGCTGGGCAGCGGGCCCTCGGGGACCTCGTTGCTCGCCAGCTTGATGGCGCCGGGCACCGAGCGACCGGGCACGTAGGACGGCAGCGACATGACATCGGCCCTCGTGGGGACGGATGAGGACATGGACGGCGCTCCTCGGGTCGGAAGAACTTCTGCCGGTCAACCTATCTCGCGCGATATCTCCGAGGTCACGTTGACTCGGCGTCGGTGTCCGGTGGTTGAGTAGGTACATGACGACGACGTACACCGAGCACTACCAGCGTGCCGACGGCCGGGCTCTGCGGATGACGTTCGCCGAGCCGGAGGGGTCCGTGCGCGGTGGTCTCGTGGTGCTGCACGAAGCCGAGGGTGTCACCGATGGCGTGCGGCTGCTCGTCTCCAGTCTCGCCGGTGAGGGCTGGCTCGCCGTCGCCCCGCACATCTACGAGCTGCGCGGGCGGCTGACCGGGGAGGACGTCCTCGCGGCCACCGACATCACCCTCGCCTGGCTCGTCGACCGCGGGGTCCAGGCTGACCTGCTGGGTGTGGTGGGCTTCGACCTCGGGGGCACGGCGGCGCTCGTGGTGGCGTCGAGCCGGAAGCTCGGGGCCGCCGTCAGCGTGGGCGGGCAGGGCATCAGCACGCCCGTGTCCGAGGAGCTGCCCGCGCTGGTCGACATCGCGGGCAGGCTCACGAGCCCCTGGCTGGGGATCTACGGGGACGACGGCGGCGAGGTGGGCGAGGCGGAGGTCGAGCGGCTGCGGGAGGTCGCCGCGGCGGCACCGGTGCCGACCAATGTGGTGCGGTATCCGGGCGCCAACCACCGGTTCGACGCCGACCCGGACGCGGCGGAGGAGGCCTGGCAGCGCACGCTCGACTGGTTCGACGCGTACCTGCGTTGAGTGGCTCACACACATAGGCGGTGCCGCGGCGCTCGCCTAGGCTCGGCGCATGACTGCTGACGCTCCCGAGGTGCTGTGGCGGCCGGATCCGGAAGGGGTCGCTCGCACGAAGATCGAAGGTTTCCGCCAGTGGTTGCGTGACGAGCGGGGCACGGACGTCCGCGACTACCACCAGCTGTGGGAGTTCTCCACCGGTTCGTTGCCGGAGTTCTGGTCGGCGGTCGCCGACTACCTCGGCGTGCGGTGGCACGAGCGGCCCGCCGAGGTGCTGTCGGGGACGGAGATGCCGGGTGCGCGGTGGTTCGCGGGCGGGACGCTGAACTACGCGGAGCATGCGCTGCGCGGCGGTGTCGCCGGCGCGGCCAAGGAGGACGACGACGTCGCCGTGCTCTTCGAGCGGGAGGACGGGCTGGCCGAGCGGCTGACGTACGGGGAGTTGCGGGCCAAGGTGGCCGCGGCCAGGGCGGCGCTGAAGGAGCTCGGCGTCGGCAAGGGCGACCGGGTGGTGGCGCTGGCGCCGAACTCGCCGCAGACGCTGGTGGCGTTTCTCGCGGCGGCGAGTCTGGGCGCGACCTGGTCGTCGTGCTCACCGGACTTCGGTGTGCGGGCCGTCGCCGACCGGTTCACCCAGATCGAGCCGAAGGTGCTGGTCGCGGTCAACGGTTACCGGTACAACGGGCGGTCGTTCGACACCCGGCCCACGGTGGAGGAGCTGCGTGGCAAGCTGCCCGGGCTCGCGGCGACCGTGCTCGTCGACTACGTCGGCGGCGGCAGCCTGCCCGGCACGCGTGACTGGGACGAGCTGCTCGCCGGGCACGCGGGCGCGCCGCTGGAGTTCGACCCGGTCGAGTTCGACCACCCGCTGTGGGTGCTGTACTCGTCGGGGACCACCGGCCTGCCGAAGGGCATCGTGCAGGGGCACGGCGGGATCACGGTCGAGCACCTCAAGCAGCTGGCGCTGCAGAGCGATCTCGGCCCGGAGGACCGGTTCTTCTGGTTCACCACGACCGGCTGGATGATGTGGAACTTCCTCATCTCCGGGCTGCTGGTGGGCTCCACGATCGTGCTGTACGACGGCAGCCCGGGGCATCCGGACCTGAGCACGTTGTGGCGGCTGGCCGAGAAGCACCGGGTGACGTTCTTCGGGACGTCGGCGCCGTTCGTGCAGAGCTGCCTGAAGGCGCACCTGCGTCCCGCGGCCGAGTACGACCTGTCGGCGATGCGGGCGGTGGGGTCCACCGGCGCGCCGCTGTCGGAGGAGGGCTTCCGCTGGATCGCCGACGAGGTGGGGCGGCACGTGCAGATCTGTTCCGTGTCCGGCGGGACCGATTTGTGCACCGCGTTCGTCGGCTCGGCGCCGGACGTGCCGGTGTGGCTGGGCGAGCTGTCCTGCCGGTGCCTCGGCGCGGCGGTGGAGGCCTACGACGAGTCGGGCAGGCCGGTGATCGACGAGGTCGGCGAGCTGATGATCACCAAGCCGATGCCGTCGATGCCCGTGTTCTTCTGGAACGACCCGGAGGGCAAGCGTTTGCGCGAGGCCTACTTCGAGGAGTTCCCCGGCAAATGGCGGCACGGCGACTGGATCAAGATCACCGATCGGGGCTCGGCGATCATCTACGGCCGAAGCGACTCGACGCTCAACCGCGGTGGCGTCCGCATGGGCACGGCCGAGTTCTACCGGGTCGTCGAGGCGCACGACGAGATCCTGGACTCGCTGGTCATCGACACGTCCTCACGGGACGAGGGTGAGCTGCTGTGCTTCCTGGTGCTGGCCGAAGGGGTCACCCTGGAGGACCTGGAGCCGACGCTGCGGAAGGAGCTGCGGGGCGCCCTGTCGCCGCGCCACGTCCCGGACCGGTTCATCGTGGTCGACGAGGTGCCGAGGACGCTCAACGGGAAGAAGTGCGAGGTGCCGGTGAAGAAGATCCTCCGTGGGGTCGACCCGGAACGCGCCGTCAGCCGTGACGCGCTGGCGAATCCGGACTCCCTGGCGCCGTTCGTGCGCTACGCCACGGCGGAGTAGGTCCCGCGGGCCCGCGCCGGCGGCTCTTCGGGCCGTCGGCGCAGGTCAGCCGGGCGATGGGGGGTGCTTTGCCCGGCGGCCGAGGGGGTGTGTACTCTATGTTCGCAGTGGTCGCGACCTGGGAGGCTTCGCCTAGTCTGGTCTATGGCGCCGCACTGCTAATGCGGTTGGGGGTAACCCCCCCTCCCGGGTTCAAATCCCGGAGCCTCCGCCGGAGCCCGGTCCGCCGGGCCCCTACCGACCTCGGTCGGAACAACTGAACACTGCGCCCGTAGCTCAACGGATAGAGCATCTGACTACGGATCAGAAGGTTAGGGGTTCGAATCCCTTCGGGCGCGCGTCTGGTTGAGACAGCAGTACAGGGAACCCGCTGGTGACAGCGGGTTCCCTGCTTTGTGGGGTTGATCGGGTGCGGTGTTGCGCAGGTAGCGGAGAGGTAGGCGGATCATGCGGTCTCGGGTAGCGCGGTTGTCAACGCCTTCGTCGTGAGGGGCCGTCCCTCCCCCGCCCACCAAGCTTGGAAACACGGGCATCTGCTGATCGGTCGGCCGTTCACGACGCAGGCGAAGATTCCGAGTACGCGAAGGGCATCCACCAGTTCTCGGGTGCCGCTCATTGGAGACGCGACGATGCGCTCAGCGCACTCGATGGCGATGAACCGTGTGCCGGGTTGGCGGTCGCCGAGGAGGTGGGCGACGGCTTGGCGTACGACCTGGTTCGTCAGCTTCCGAACGCTGGCCAGTTCGTTCGCGAGATCGGCGAGGAAGCGGCAGCCGGACTGGTTTGCGCTGCTCGTGAACTGCGTCCACGCTGACGTCCCCGCCAGGGCACGGCCTCGCCGGTCGACCTCGGCCACCCATCGGTCGGTCGGCGGCAGTTCGGACGGCTGCCGGGCGCTGGTTCCCTCAATCGCGGTGCCTTCTGCCCTCCGCCTGAGGGTCTTGCGGATCGGCCCGTGCGAACCGAAGCACCAGTGCATGTGACAGTGGCGGCGCCATCGATCATTCGATACGGGGTTGCGACAAGGAGGTCCCTCCTCGGTCGGAGCACCACAAGGATGGCTGTTGCTCATCCTTCTCGGCCGGGCCATGCCTCAAGCCTGCGGTACCGTCCGCCAGATAGTCACTACGCGAAGTGGGTCAACTTCGCAGGGTGTCCAGCTGGCGGGTTCCTACCGCGTGAGGTGGCTCCCGAACGTGGACCAATCGAGTACTCCGTTGCCGTCGGCTGTCGTGTGCCAGGCCGCGCGTAACGGAGTCCCGAGCTGTCGGGCTTCGTCCGTGGCACCGACTCAGCCGCTGACCGACCGCGGGGTTCCGGCATCCCTAGGTTTCTCGTCCATGCCGAGTCAGCTGAAGTGCTTCTGGACCACGTGTGCCATCACCTCGGACGCTTGCTGAGCCTGTTCCGGTGTCACCTCGGGTAGGTCGGCTTCTCTTCCGCGACCTCGCTTCGTCTCGATCCCGATGTGCAGGTTCCCGCGCTGAGAGAGGTCACCGCTCGGTGAGAGATAGATGTCGAAGTGCTCCCTCCGTTTGGTCCAGTAGGTCACAGCGGGCTTGCCTGCGATGTCGGTGACCTGCCGATCCAGGTAGAGATCGGGCCTGTTTCCGTAGTCGTTCGGCACGTTCCTCGGGTCGACGTTGACCTGGATCGTGAGGACGTGTTCGGGCTCGACGAAGTAGCAGTGCTCGCCCCACGTGACGGGCTTGAAGGCCGTGCCGAACACCCCCTGTACCGCTTCCTTGAACACGGCGCACTGCACGTGGCGGTTTACCCCGGCGGCCTTCAGGATCTGGTCGGGCGCTTCGGGCACCGGGACCTCCTGGTAAGGCTCACAGTCCGCGTTGCCTCCGGTGACACGGAAGTCGACGCAGGCGCCCAACGATCCGGTGTCGTTCTCGTCGGGGCCGTAGAGAAGGGGGCGTTGGGGCTGCGCATCCGCATGGCTCGGCTTCCCGCCGGCAAGGGAGATCGCCTGTTCCGCCAGTCGTGCCGCCACGTCGCAGTCACCGGTGGTGATGGTGAACAGGGTGGTTGCGAACCACTTGTTGCGGACTCCGGATGGGCCGTTGTTCCAGGTGGCTTCGCAGAGTGGGCCCAACTGTTCCAGGTACACGGTCTTGCCCGCGATCTGCGCGGCCTGGCCCGAGGGTTCGGGTGCCTCCTTGTACCGGACGTCGAGTTCGGGTGTCGTCGCCTCGGCTTTCCCGGACTTGTCCGTGGTGGCGCAGCCACTGAACGGGTCGGCCACACCGTCCGCATGATGTGGCTGGAAGGTGTACATGTCGGCCTCCTGGCCGAGGACCTGGCTCAGGAAGGAGCAGCCGTCCCACTGGGAGAACGGCCGTGTATCGCGGTCGATCGTCAGGCTGTCCGGACTGCCGAGCTTCGCCACCGCTGCCCCGGCGTAACGCCGGAGAGCCGGGCAGACGTCTCGCTTGTCATACGTCTCGTGCTCGAACACGATCGCCCTGGTGAAACTGACCGGGATGTCCACCCGGCAATGCCCACGGGCGGAGCCGCCCTGCTGATACAGGTATGCCCTGGCTCCGTTGAGCTCGATGGGAGCCATCGAGTAGCGCGAGAAGTGGTCGGACAGCGCGCCGACCCGGACGGAAACGTTCTCGTCGGCGGGTGAGTAGTCGGGGTGGACGACCATCATGCAGGCATGTGGGCCGGTGGCGATGGTCGCGGCGTTCGGCGCGCCCCGTGACCTGGCGCCCTGGACATCCAGCAACTTGCACGGGTCCAACTGGCGGAGAGCGACGGTGATCGCCTGCATGTCGCGGTCCGGTGGCCGGGCCGACCGGGTCTCGGTCGGCACCGCGGCCGAGACGCCGCCGTCCGGTGCCGCCTCGCCCGCGCTGCCGTCGCCGTCTCCGCCGGTCAGCACCACCGGAACAAGCACCGCGGCGGCCACCACAGCGACCAGGAAGGGGACCAGCGCGAGCAGGTACTTTCGCGAATTGCGAGGTGGGCGAGGCGGCTGCTGAGGCGGTGGCCACTGCCCCGGCGGCCACTGCCCCGGCGGCCACTGCCCCGGCGCCACTGTCCGGGCGGCTGAGGCGGGCCCTGCCAGTGACCACCGGTCCAACCGCCTGGCCCCTGCGGCGAGTTCGGCGAAATCACGTTCCCCCCAATAAGGCCGTCGTTGACCTCCTCGACGGCGCCTCCCGCGCCGCCTGCCAGCGCAGATTACTGTGGTGTCAGACGACGTGCTGAGCATGGGTGGTCGCGGAGTGTCGTCCGGATCGGGCGCCTACCGAGCGGACCAGCAGGTAGGCCAGCAGGCCGAACGGGGACAGCAGGATCGTCAGCACGAGCAGCGGGGCCAGGAACGCGTGGTGCACGCCGCGGTCCCGCGCGTCGTGGTACATCCACCTGCCGACGAACAGGTCGAACGCGATGAGGTGGGCCCAGATCGCCGCCGCGCCCTCGGGGGTGCCGAGGAACGCGCTGAGCGTGCCGAGGTCCGGATCGCTCACCACCGACCACAGCGTGCCGAACTCGCCGATCGCGAAGACCGTGTAGATCGCCAGCGGCGCGACGGCGCTCCACGGCGAGCCCATGATCCGCCGGGTCCACGACCAGCCGGGGGCGAGGATCATCAGCGCCCAGAACGGCACGGCCAGGTAGAACGTGATCTGGAACAGGGTGGTGGTGTTCACGAGATGCCCGCTTTCTCGATCTCCCGCGTGGCGGCGTGCGCCCGGGGAACGTGGGTGAAGGACAGGTACGTACCGATGGCCACCGCGACCAGGAGTGCCGCCAGCGCGAGCAGCGTCCACGCGTCGGGGCTGACGAGCGGCTGGCCGCGCAGGGCCTGCCAGGTCACCAGGCCGACGAGGCCCGCGTAGCCGAACCCGGCCACCAGGACCAGCCGGGCCCGCACGGCGTCGGGGCGCAGCCGGGGGAACCGCCGGGCCAGGATGCCGAGCAGCAGCGCGAGCAGCGGCAGCGCCTGCAGGGCGTGCATGCCGACGAAGTGCGGGATGCGCAGGTCGCCGCCGGTCGTGCTCCACCCGGTGATCGGCATGCCCGGACCGCCGTCGGCCACGCCCACGCTGTGCGCCCCGATGACGCCCTCGAACGTGCCGTCGCGCAGGGACCGCGCCTGCTCGTCGGTGGGGCCCACCATCAGCGCGCCGAGCCCGATGCCGACCAGGGACACCAGCGCGCCGAGCCGGATCGCCCACCGTGCCGCCGGGTCGGCGATCCGCGTGCGCAACAACAGCACGGTCAGCACGAGCGTCGCCGTCCACAGTGCGGCGATCGAGACACCCATGATCGAGAACAGGGCGGAGTCGAGGGGTGTCGCGGCGTTGAAGTGGCTCGCGCGCCCGCGCACCACCTGCGTCACGATGATCCCGTACTCCACGGCCATGATCACGACGATGCCGGTGGAGACGCGGTGTGCGAGCCGCCTGCCCCGCTGGAGCAGGGTGAGCAGCCACGCCCACGTCACGCTGTAGGCGGCGATGGAGACCGCGAACTTGAACGGCTTCAGCCAGATCGGCGCGCCGAGCAGGACCCGGTCGTCGAGTGCCAGACCCCCGAGTGACACCACGGCCATCCCGGCCATGACCACGGAGGTCCACATCATCGGGCGGTGCCAGGTGGAGACCCGGCCGAGCAGGGTTGTCATGATCGCCTCCCAGATTGGATAGCTCCACTATCCGAAACAGGAAGCTACACTATCCATACTGAGAACGTCCACAGGAAAGGGCCGAACGCATGCGGATGGCCGAGCTGAGCCGGGAATCCGGCGTCGCGGTCGCGACGATCAAGTACTACCAGCGCGAAGGGCTGCTGCCGCCCGGCGAGCGCACCAGCCCGAACCAGGCGCGCTACGACGCGACGCACGTCCGCCGCCTCCGGCTCGTCCGCGCGCTGCTCGAGGTCGGTGGGCTCTCCATCGCCGATGTGCGCGACGTTCTCGCCGCCATCGACGAGCCCGCGACCTCGACCCACGACATCCTCGGCGTCGCCCAGCACGGGTTGCCGCTCGCGCGGCGCGACGTGAGCGATGAGGACCGGAAATGGGCGCTGGAACACCTCGAGGCGGTGACCGCCGAGCGCGGCTGGCAGCTCAGTCCGGAGTCGCCCGCGGTCGAGGCGATCGTCGACGTGCTCTGCACCGTCCGCGCCGTCGGGCACGAGTGGATGCTCGACTCGCTCGACCGCTACGTCGACGCCGCCGAGCGCGTGGCGGAGGCCGACCTCGGCGCGGTCGCCCGGCTCGGCTCCACCGAGTCCATCGTCGAGGGCGCCGTCGTCGGCACCGTGTTCGGCGACGCGCTGCTCGTCGCGCTGCGCCGTCTCGCGCACAAGCAGGCTTCCCGGGAGCGGTTCGGCGACGCATGAGTGTGGGAGGGGCGGCGCGGGACACGCCGGGTCGGGAGAGTCGTGTCCCGCGCCGCCGGGAGTGGCTACGTCAGAGCCCGAGCCCGCTCAGCAGGCCACCGGACTGCTGCCCGGTCATCTGCTGGCCACCGGTGGAGGCGTTGATGTTGCCGGTGGCGGCACCCTCGGGGCCCGCCGCGCTGAAGCCGGCGCCGTAGTAGGCGCCGCCGCCGAACCCGGTCGTGCCGCTGTTGACGTAGTACTGCGCCACGCCCTCGGGTCCGGCCACGGCGTACTGCCCGTGGTAGTTCACGGCACCCTGCTGGCCGCCGCCGACACCCTGAACCTGGGCACCGGAGCCGGTGTTCACCTGCTCGGTCGCCGACGCGATGCCCATCGCCCCGAAGGACAACGGGAGCGCGAGCACGGACGCCACGATGGAGCGCCGGATGGTTCGCATGCGATACTTCCTTTCTCTCTGGTGACAGAGGGGCAGGACCTGGTCTCCGCGCTGTCCAGGCTGTGGGAGGCCGGGTCCTGTTATTTCCGGAAGGGGCCGCTCCGGCCCCGCCGGTCAGCTACCCCGGCGCCATCGCGACAAACGTCTACTGTGCCCGAATGCGGTACTTGCACCCGGTTGGATGATGGCGCGCTTCCACCGTGAATCTCCCTGTGGGACAGCGGTTTCGAAAGCTCCGAAGAGGACCGCCGGGCGGGGGTGTGTGCCGTCCCGGGAATGCGGCACACCGAATTTCGGCCGCCGGAATTGCCGTCCCGATTCTTCGGTCAATGTATGAGACCGGTGCGCTCATTTTCCGAGCGCCGCGCCTCCGCCGTTGACGGGCAGGGTGAGCGCGCACCGCGGCGGTTCGGCGTGTGCGGGGTCGAGTGCGTTGCGCACGTGGCGCAGGGCGGCCGCGTCGAACGAGATCCCCAGATGGTCGCTGGCGTTGGCCGGGCACCGGTCCTGCAGCAGGATGTTGGTGACGTTCGGTCCCTCCAGGAACGCCGACGTGTACGGCGTGACCACCTCGTCGTACCTGGTCTGGATCACGGTGTAGCGCACGCCGGGCACCGTGTCGCCACCTCGGTTGAGCTTGGTCAGGAACTCCGAGCCGGCGATCTGGTCCTCGACCGCGGGTCCCAGCCCCGTCGTCAGCAGGTAGGGCACGCCGGGGAGCTTCGCGAGCCCGTTGACCGTGGTCCCGTGGTTGGAGGGGGCCAGCCCCACGAGCGTGTCGACCTTCGCCGCCCCGCCGAGGAACCGGAGATAGTACCGGGGCATCATCCCGCCCTGCGAGTGCCCGACGATGTCCACTTCGGACGCGCCCGTGGCCGCGAGTACCCGGTCGACGAACGCGCCGAGCTCCACCGCGCTCTCGGCGACCGGCCCCGCGCCGTAGGTGTGCGCCGAACCGGGCAGCCCGACGTGCGGGCCGCCGACCCTGCCGTAGTTGAGCGCGAAGACGCAGTAGCCCTCGTTCTTCAGCAGCGGCGCCAGCGTGTACCAGTTGTAGGTCTTGTTCTCGATGGTGCCGTGCACGAGCACCACCGGATCGGGGTGCGCGGGGGAGGGGCGGCAGGTCCAGTCGTTCGCGCCCGCGGGCTCGGTGTCCGGCCGGAGCGCGCCGTTCGCCAGCGCGGCCACCCCGGAGTACACCACCGGCACCGGCTTCTCCGCGGTCGCGACCGTCGGCACCAGGGCGAACATCAGGGCCAGACCGGCGACGAACCACCGCCGCACGACACGTTTCATCGCGCTTCCCTCATCCACGGCGACCAGAGTCGAGCGCATACCCTACTCGTACGTAGGTACCGGTGTCAGGCCCGTCACAGCGGGAGCGTGGTCGACCGGGCGATCCGCACGGCGGCGAACCACGACGGTGGCAGCGGCTCGGGCGCGCCGTGTGCCGCGCGGAGGTAGTCGCGGCGGTTCTTCACCTGCTCCGTCTCCGTCCACAGCCGGACCAGCCAGCCGAGCACCCTGGCCACGGTCAGCGCCTCCGCCACCACGGGTTTCCCCGGCACCTCGGCCAGGCTCGCCAGCCGGCGCAGCCCGCCGAACTCGCCGGGGACGTCGGCGGGACGGAACTCCCTCGGCCAGTCCAGTCCGGACACGTTCTTCCCGCTCGCCCTGGTGTCGGCGACGGTCCGTTCGAACTCCGCTCGCCTGGCCACGATCTCGGCGAACGCGTCGACGGGTGAGAACACCTGGTCCCGCCACCACTCGGCGCGGTCGACCCCCGAGGTCCGCGTGAGCCCGCCGAGCAGCTCGGGCAACCGCCGGGGATCGGCCGCGGTGACGGCCCGGCGTTCGACGACGACGAGCAACCGCCGGGCCGCGTCGGGCGAGCCGAACGCCTCCTCCCTCGGCACGACCCACGCTCCGGTCGGGACGCCACCGGGGCTGACGTGCCACACGGCGACCGAGTCACCGTCCTCGCCCGCACCGGTCGCGAGGATCGCGCTCCCCGGGGCCCACGCCTCGGCGGCACCGCCGAGGCCATCCTGCGTTTCCGGCACGCTCATCGACACCGCACTGAGGTCGGCACCCGGTCGATCCGCGTTACACCGGCGAGGTCAACCCGCTGCTGTGGCATCGTGACGCCATGGCAACCGATCACCGCGCGCTGGCGGAGGACTACGCCGGCACCGCGAGCCAGACCGTCGAGGCCGTCTCGCAGACCGAGGACAACGCCCTCCAGATCGCCCTGGTCGAAGCCGTGCTCGCGGTGTACCACCAGCTCCGGGGCATGGACTCGGACGGCGGCGACGCCGGGTGACCCGCCGCCTCCGGCTCTTCGCCACGGGAGACGGGCTGCTGCTTCGCGTAGCCGCCGAGCACGCGGACCTCGTCCGGGACTTCGAACACCTGCCGCACGAGGTGCGGCGGCGGCAGACCGGTGCCGCCGACTGGCTCGACGTGCTCGTCGTCGGTGTCGGGTCGGGCGGGCTCCTGACGGTGCTTGCCGAGACGCTGCGGCGGGTCCTCCACCGGGACGAGGGCACCGAGATCCACGTCGAGCTGCCCGACGGCACGAAGCTGCTCACCAAGGGGGTCTCGGTCGACGAGCTGCGCCGCGTGCTCGAACTGGCGAGGCAGGACGGCGAGTAATGGACGGCCTGGAGCCCAGGGCGCGCCGCCCGCGACGGGGGTCGATCTGGACCAGGGCGTCGTGCTGTTGCCCCGGCAGCGGCCTGACCGGCCCGACTAGGACGTCCGCTGCCGATCCCGAGGGCGTCCGAGCCGCAGGCAGCGGTGGCCGCTGACGGCCAGCCAGCACGCGACGCAGCCGGTCGTCGCGGCCACCACGACCGCCAGCGGCGAGTCGTAGGTCGCGTCGGCGCGGTCGGCCCCGGAGAGCACGTTCAGCAGTACGGACGTGCCGCCGACGGCGGCCAGCGTGCCGAACGCCAGCAGGCCCGCGCCCCTGGTGACCAGCTCGGGGCGGGACCCGCGCCGCGCGCCGAGCCAGAGCGTCGCCGCCACGACGAGGGAGCCGCCCGCCGCGGCCAGGGACAGCAGGTCGACCGCCCGCGCCAGTAGCGCGGCGTGCGGTTCGAGCGCCCGCCCGTCGGGCGTCGGGTCAAGGGCCCAGAGCAGGTCCCACAGCAGCACGAGACCGGGGAAGGCCACCGCCATGAGCGCCGCCGTCCGCCGTCCGTAGCGCGCGGTGAGTTCGGCCTGGAGCTCCCCGGCCACCTGCTGCGGATCGCCGAAGTCGGCGACGGCTCTGCGCTCCGCCTCGGCCGGCGAGAGTCCCGTCGCCTGGTAGGCCTCGGTGGCGTCGCCGAGACCGTCCCGTACCTCGCGCACCATCTCGCGGCGCGCCCGGTGCGGTCCCCGCAGCGACCGTGCGAGCGTGTCCGTCACCGTGTCCACCGGCCCGGCCGTCACGTCGCACCCCCGAGCACGCTGCCGACGACCCCGCTGAACCGGATCCACTCCGAGCGGCGCCGTGCCAGTTCCCCGCGACCGGACCGGCTCAGCGTGTACGTGCGCCGCTTCCGGCCGCCGACGGTGCTCCACGAACCGTCGATCCAGCCCGCGCGTTCCAGCCTCCGCAGCGCCGGGTAGACGGTGCCGGTGGGCAGGTCGAGCGTGCCGCCGCTGCGCCGGTGCAACGCCTCGATGATCCCGTAGCCGTGCAGCGGCCCTTCCTCCAGCACCGCGAGCAACATGCCGTCCAGGTGCCCGCGGATCGCGTCGGCGTTCACGGTAAGTCAGGCTACCGGTGCACCCGTACTCCCGGAGGAGGACTCCGTGCGGACTACGGGTTTTCTCCGGGTCTTCCCGGAGTGATAAGTAGGCTGTCTACTCATAGGTTCGGTGGCGTGACGACAACCATCGAATCGGTCCGCACCGGTCCGCGACGCACGCTGGGGGCGCTGAGGGCGACCGTCGCGCTCAGCACGGTCGGCGTCCTCGCGCAGCCGGTGCTCGCCGGCGGCTACCTGTCCGGGGAGTTCGACTTCCTCGGCTACCACGCGGCGAACGCGAGCGCGATCATGGCGCTGCTGCTGGCCCAGGTCATCGTGGCGGTCTGCTACGCGGTCGCGGGCCGTGGCTCGGCCCTCCCGCTGGTGCTCAGCGGCGTGCTGTTCGCCGCCGCCACGGTCCAGACCGGCATGGGATACAGCAGGCAGCTGGCCGTGCACATCCCGCTGGGAGTGCTGCTCGTGTTGCTGGCGCTCGGCCTGTGCGGCTGGGTCTTCCGGGGCGCCGCCCGACTGTCGCGAACGGATCTGAAGGCGCGGAGGGAGGACACATGAGCCTGTCGCGTAGAGGATTCCTCGGCGTGCTGGGTGGCGCGGGCGTGCTCGCGGCCGGGCTCACGGGGTGCGGTGGCACGGGCGGCGGGCAGACCGCAGAACTGCTGCGCAGCCGGATCCCGCTCCCGCCGAAGTTCCGGGTGCCGCTGCCGATCCCGCCGGAGAAGAAGCCGACCCGCTCGGTGCCCGGTGCCGACCACTACGACATCACGCAGCGCGTGCGCGAGGTGGAGATCGTGCCCGGCTACCGCACGCCGGTCTTCGGCTACGACGGCATGTTCCCCGGCCCCACCATCCGCTCGCGGCGGGGCCGTACCGCCGTGGTCACCCACCACAACGAGCTGCCGGTCCCGGCCGTGGTGCACCTGCACGGCGGGCACACGCCGCCGGAGCACGACGGCTACCCCGTCGACCTGATCCATCCGGAGGGCTGGCGTGCGGACCAGCACGGCGGGCACATGGCGGGCGACACCCGGCGGGGCAGCCGCGAGTACGTCTACCCGCTCGACCAGCCCGCGGCCACGCTCTGGTACCACGACCACCGGATGGACTTCACCGCGCCGCAGGTGTGGCGGGGCCTGGCCGGTTTCCACCTCGTGCAGGACGACGTCACGGACGCGCTGCCGCTGCCGCACGGCGACCGCGACATCCCGCTGATGATCTGCGACCGCGCGTTCGCCGAGGACGGCTCGTTCCGCTACCCCGCGCTCGACCCGAGCCTGCGGCACACCCCCGGGGTCCGGCCCGAGTACATGGAGGGTGTCGCGGGCGACGTGATCCTGGTCAACGGCGCCCCGTGGCCGACGCTGGAGGTGGCCGCCGCGCGGTACCGGTTCCGGATCCTCAACGCGTCCAACGCCCGCCGCTACCGGCTGACGCTGCGACCGCGGCCCGCGGGCGGCGACAGCTTCGCGCAGATCGCCTCCGACGCGGGCCTGCTCGCCGCTCCGGTGCCGCACGACCGGCTGGACCTCGCGCCCGCGGAACGGTTCGAGGTGGTCGTCGACTTCTCGCGGTACCCGGTCGGCACCGAGGTGGTGCTCGGCAACGACCTCGGCTCGGGTTCGACGGCGGACGTCATGCGGTTCGTGGTGACGCGCAGGGCGACCGACGACAGCACGGTGCCGAGCCGCCTGGCGGAGATCGAGCCACTGCTGCCCGGGCCCTCGGCGGTACGGCGGGAGTGGCACTTCACCAGGGGTGTCGTGCACGGGCACCAGGGCTGGACCATCAACGGCAAGCCGTTCGACCCGCACCGCATGGACGCGCGGCCCAGGCTCGGCGAGGTGGAGGTCTGGCGCCTGTTCACCGACCTGCACCACCCGGTGCACATCCATCTCTCGCCGTTCCAGGTGCTGCGCCGCGGCGGCCGTGGCCCCGGCCGGTTCGACGGGGGCTGGAAGGACACGGTGGATGTGCGGCCCGCGGAGTTCGTGGACGTGGCCGTCCGTTTCGAGAGTTTCGCGGGCACCTACCTGATGCACTGCCACAACCTCGAACACGAGGACATGGCGATGATGTCGGCGTTCGAGACGACGTGATGCGAAGGGGCCTGCCACTCCCCCGACGAGTGGCAGGCCCCTTGCTTCCCCTTTTTTCAGTCCGCGGCGAGCGCGAGCTCCGGCTCGGTCACCGGAGCGGGCCGCCGCCTGCGGACGATCCCGGTCAGCGCCACCAGCAGGCCGAGCGCCGCGATGCCGGTCACCACGACCAGCGCGGGTGGCAGGCCGGTGAGCAGTGCGGCAGGCGAGGCCTCGCTGCCGCCGTTGGCGGTGAGCACCGCCGTCACCACCGCGAGCCCGACGGCGCCGCCGACCTGCAGGGAGGTGTTCAGCAGGCCCCCGGCGAGTCCCTGCTCGTTGTTCGCGACGCCCGCGGTGGCCTGGATGTTCAGCGAGGAGAACGCCAGCGTGAAGCCGATGCCGAGCAGGATCATGCTGGGCAGCACCGAGCCCGCGTAGCCGGAGTTCTCGTCGATTCGCAGGAACAGCACGTACGCGAGGACGTGGCTGACGACGCCGGCGAAGATGGTGCGCGGTGTGCCCACCCGGTCGATGAGCGGCTCGATCCTCGGTGAGCCGAACGCCACGATCAGCGCCGCGGGCAGGAAGCCGAGCGCGGTCTCCAGCGCCGACCAGCCGAGCACCGACTGCAGGTACAGCATCACGACGAACTGGAACCCGATGTAGGCGCCGAAGAACAGCGCGGCGCCGATGTTGGCCCTGGCCAGCGGGCCCGAGCGGAGGATGCCGAGGCGGAGCAGCGGGTGGCTGCTGCGCCGCTCGATGAGCACGAAGGCGGTGATCAGTGCGGCGGCCACCAGGAACGAGATCAGCGTGCGCGGCGCGGCCCAGCCGATCTCCGGTGCCTCGACGACCGCGAACACCAGCAGCAGCGAACCCGCCGCGCCGGTGACGGCGCCCGGCAGGTCGTAACCCGCGCCGGAGCGCTCCGGCCGGTCGTCCGGGATCACCCGGTATGCGGAGATCAGGGCGGCGATCGCGATCGGCACCGGCAGCAGGAACGTCCAGCGCCAGCCGACCTCGGTCAGCAGGCCGGAGAAGACGAGGCCGGCCGAGTACCCGCTCGCGCCGAACACGGCGAAGATGCCGATCGCCCGGTTGCGGGCCGGGCCTTCCCGGAAGGTCGTGGTGATGATCGACAGTGCGGCCGGGGCGGTGAAGGCGGCGGCCAGCCCCTTGATGAACCGGCTCGCGATCAGCAGCGCGCCGTTGTCGACCAGCCCGCCCAGCAGCGAGGCGACCGCGAAGACCGCGACGGCGACCAGGAACACCCGCCGCCTGCCGAGCAGGTCCGCGGTGCGGCCGCCGAGCAGGAGCAGCCCGCCGTAGCCGAGAACGTAACCGCTGACCACCCACTGCAGGGCGCTGGTGGAGAGACCGAGCTCGGCGCGGATCGAGGGGAGTGCGACGCCGACCATGGAGACGTCGAGCGCGTCGAGGCCGACGACGGTGGACACGGTGAGCAGCACCGCCCAGAGGCGGGCGTCCCACCGGGTCGAGTTCGTGGACAGTTGCGCGGAAGGGCTCATGGACCCAGACGATACATGCATGTGCATCTAATGCAAACGCATTTAATGAGTTTGCATAAAATTCGCCTGCATGCTAAGTTCGCGTCGTGACCGATGTCGCCGAACAGAGCCTCGTGGCGGAGTGGCACGCACTCCTCGCGCGCCACGCGGCCGTGTCCGGCGCGCTGGAGTGCAGGCTCCAGGACGAGCACGGCATCGGGGTCAACGAGTTCGAGACCCTGGAGCGGCTGGCCACCTGCGACCGCAAGTGCCGGGCCGCCGACCTGACCGACGCCACGCACCTCACCCAGAGCACCACGTCCCGGCTGATCAGCCGGATGGAGCGGGACGGGCTCGTCGAGCGCTCGATGTGCGACATCGACCGGCGCGGGATCTTCGTCATGCTGACCGCCGCGGGCAGGCGGCTCTACGAGGAGGCGAAGCCCACTCACCGAGCCGTGCTCAGGGAGCAGCTCGCGGGCGAGGGCTGAGCGGCGTCAGCGCAGGGCCTCGGTGCCCGCGCTGCCGCGGAACGGCTCCAGCTCGGCGCGCTGCCGTTCGGCCCGGTCGATCAGCCGGTCGAAGTCGACGTCGGGCAGCCGCTCGGCCAGCCCGGCGAGGTCCCGCAGCGTCTCCCACAGTTGTTTCTTGCGGTCGATGCCCATCGTCAGGACTTCCAGTTCCAGGAACCGGCTGAGCGGCGAGTACGAGCGCAGCCTGCCGTTGGGCTTGCACCGGGCCAGCCGCTCGGCGACGATCGCGAGCCCGGTCTTGACGCGGTTGGTCCGCACGCCCAGCCGCCGCATGATCTCCTCGAACGTCTTCACGTCCTCGGCGATGCCGGTCGCGACGCGGGACAGCGCGTCCCCGAGTTCGGTGCCGTCGTTGTTCTGCCGGGCGCGGCGCGCGAGCTCGCGCCACACCACGCCCAGCGCCAGCTGGTCGTTGAGGTAGATGCCGAGAAACCGGTTCATGGTCCGGACTTACCCGGAGCGGGCGCACCGAATCCGGTTGACCGCCGCTCATCCGGGTAGGTGGACAGTGGCGCCGCACGGCGGGGTGTCCCGCTCGTCGCCCGCGGCGGACAAGGCCTCGATGTCGGCCGCCAGCTCATCGGCGATGGTCCCGTGCTCGGCGAGGAGCTGGCTGAGGATCGGAGTGCGCTCGGTGTCCACAGCCGCGGGTGTAACCACCGGTGGCCGAGCCAAACCCACACGATCGGATGAACCGCGCAGGGAGGAAACCGGATGATGGTGCGAGCCGCGGGCCAGGGTCTGGCCGCCGGGGCGGCGGGCGTGGCGGTGATGACGGCTGTGGAGAAGGCGGAACAGCTGGTGACCGCCCGCCCCGACTCCCACGTCCCCGCCCGCACACTGGAGCGGCTGCTCGGGGTGCGCGCGGCTCCGCGTGCGCGGCCTCGCGCGCTGAACCTGGCGATGCACGTGGGGCAAGGCGTCCTGCTCGGCGCGCTGCGCGGAGTCATGGCCGGCGCGGGTCTGCGCGGCCCGTGGGCTTCGGCGATGTTTCTCGCCGTGCGCCTGACCAATGACCAGATCCTGGAGAACGCCACCGGCGTGGGTGCTCCGCCGTGGACGTGGCCGCGCCGCGAGCTCGTGGTGGACGTCGCGCACAAGGCGGCCTACGCGTTCACGACGGGTGCGGTCGCCGACCGGCTCGCGGCGCGGTCCGGGCTCGGCCCGGGGCAGGTCCACGCGAGGCTGCGGCCGGGCCGCCGGGCCGACGTCGGTCCGCCGCCGAGGAGGCGCCGATGAGCGAGCCCACCCGATTCCCCGCCGACTCGCTGACGTTCGTCGGCACCGCGACGACCGTGCTCCGGCTGGGCCCGTTCACCGTCCTCACCGATCCGAACTTCCTGCACCGGGGCCAGTGGTCGTACTTCGGTCAGGGGCTGTTCTCCCGCCGCCGGACCGAACCGGCCGCGCAGCCGCACGAGCTGCCCCCGCTGGACGCCGTGCTGCTGTCCCACCTGCACGGCGACCACTTCGACCGGGTCGCCCGCCGGGCGCTGCGCAAGGACGTGCCCGTCCTCACCACCGAGCACGCGGCCCGCAGGCTCGCTCGCGGCGGGTTCACCGCGACCGCGGCCCTGTCCACGTGGTCGAGCGAGACGCTGACCGACGGTGCGGCGAGCCTCACCGTCACCGCGGTGCCCGCCCGGCACTCGACGTCGGTGCTGGAGCGGGTGCTGCCTCCGGTGCTGGGCAGCGTGGTGGAGTACCGGCCCTTCCCGGACGGTCCGGCGACGCGGGTCTACCTCAGCGGGGACACCGTCCTGCACGGCGCGCTGCGGCAGGTGCGGGACCGGTTTCCCGACCTCGACCTCGCCGTGCTGCACCTCGGCGGCACCCGCGTGCTCGGCATGCTCGTCTCGATGGACGACCGGCAGGGCGCGGACCTGCTGGAGCTGCTGCGCCCGGCGAGCGCGGTGCCGGTGCACTTCGACGACTACGGCCGGTTCCGGTCGCCGGTGTCCAACTTCCTCGAGGAGGCCGATCGCAGGGACCTCGCCGTGCCGGTGCGGCTGCTGCGCAGGGGCGAGAGCGTGTCCTTGCGGTGAGTTCCGCTCAGCTCGCGGCCGCCGCGGGGACGGGGGAGACGGGGACCGGTCCGGCGGCGGGCTGCCGGACAGACCGCAGGGCCAGCGCGGCGACGGCGGTGGCGGCGAGCGTGCCCAGCCCGGCCACCGCCAAGGCCTGCGGCGGACCGAGCCGCTCGCACAGCCAGCCGAGCAGTGGTGCGCCGACCGCGCCCGCGGCGGCCGCCACCATCCCCTGGACGGCGAGCACCCGGCCCCGCATGCCCTCGGCGGAGTCGAGCTGCAGCCGGGTCGTCTTCGCCGTGTCGATGAGCACCGCGCCCGCGGCGATCGGCAGGATCATCGCGGCGAAGCCGAGCATGCCGGGCAGGTAGCCGCTGACCGCCTGGAGGAGGCTCGTCACGGCGGCGGCCCCGAGCAGCAGCGGGATGGTCAGCTCGCGGAGGCGGGCGGTGAGCAGCCCGCCGAGCACCGTGCCCACCGCGAACACCGACGACAGCACGCCGTACCCCGCGGCTCCGGCTCCGAGCGGCCCCTCGGCCATCGCGGCCATCGTGACCTGGTAGTTCCGGCCGAGGCCGGACAGCACGAAGCCGAGTGCGAACAGGATCAGCAGGGCCCGCCTGCCGCGCAGGTAGGTCAGTCCCGCCCGGACACCGGTCAGCTCGGGTGCGCTGACGTCGATCGGGTGGAACTCGCCGGAGCGCATCACCGCGATCGTGCCGATCACCGCGACGAAGCTGGCCGCGTTGACGAGGAACAGCACCGGCTCGCCCGCGACCGCGACGAGGACCCCGGCGACGCTCATGCCGAGCACCCGGCCGATCGAGTTGACGATCGAGTTCCAAGCCAGCGCGTTGCCGAGGTCCTCTCTCGGCACCACCTGGCTGGCGAACCGGCCCAGCGCTGGACCGCCGAACGTGCCGACCAGCCCGGAGAGTGCGGTGAGCGCGTAGATCGCGGCGAGCGGGAGGCCCCGCCACACCACGAACGCGAGCAGCAGTGCGAGCAGCAGGTGCGCGCACTCCGCGGTGAGGACGATGCGCCTGGGGGAGACGCGGTCCGCGAGCGCGCCAGCCCACGGGCTGAGCAGGAGGGCGGGCAACGTGCTGAGCAGGACGGAGATACCCACCGACGTCGCGGAACCGGTGCGGGAGAGGACGACCCAGTTGAGGCCGAGGACCTGCATCCAGGTGCCGGTGACCGAGACAAGGTCGGCGGTGGCCCAGAGCCGGTAGTTGTGGTTCCCGAATGCGCGCAGCATGGGCGGCAGTTCTCGCCGCAAGAGGAGTCCTCCAGGGAGCGGCACGCGGGCAGCGTGCCCGGGGATCGAACGGACGTGCGCCTCGATCAACTGTGACCGAGCGTCACCACGCTACCCGGGGTACTGCCGCTGGTCAGGGCTCGATCGATGTGGTGATCCCAACAGTCTTCCCGGGCTAACGCGCCGGATGGTTGCGGTGTGTGATCACTCTCCGACGGTCGGCTGCCCTACTCGGAAGGGTGACAGTGCGGCGGTTTCGCGGGATGACGGTTGACGTCTGCAACTTGCCGAGTACGTTCGGAACCGGAACGCACTTGCCGCCTTCGCGGCGGCCTCGTCTGCTCTTCTCGTGAACAACGGTTGCCGTGGCCGTGACGCGCCGTGTCGTGGGGCGGGGGCCGGGAACAGGAGCGATGGTGACCGGACAGTCCGCCTCCATTCCCTGGGACGAGTTGATCTGGGACGCCGAACCGTTCCGGGTGACCTTCGCCGTCGAGTCGCGAGGGTGCACGGTCGCCACGGTGGTCGGCGAGATCGACGCGTGTACGCTCGCGGATCTCCGGGCGGCGTTCCGGGAACGACCCGGTGACGAGTCGGGCGCGCTGGTGGTGGACCTGTCCCGGGTGTCGTTCTGCTCGGCCGCCGGGCTTCGCCTCCTGCTCGAACTGCTCGATCAGGCCATCCTGGCGGGTGCGCCGTTCGCCCTCGTGTTCGGTTCGGGAGCGGTCCGCAGGCCGCTCGAGGTGCTCGGTTTCGCCGACCGGTTCCCCAGCTACCCCGACCGCGCCACCGCCGTGGCGGCCGTCTGCCCCCACCTGTCGCGATGAGCCGGCGCTCAACCGGACGAAGCCAGGGCGATGCGTTCCACGACCTGGGCGATGTGTTCCACGAAGCGGTCCACCGGTAGGTCGAGGCCGCGCTCCAGCCAGGCCTGGTAGAGGTAGGCCAGCGACCCGAAGACGGCCAGCGCGTTCAGCTCGATGTCGGTCGTGTCGGGGTCGTCGCCGCCGAGCAGCCCGTCGCGGAGGGTGCGGGCGATCGGCTGCGTGAACTCCTTCACCAGCTCCGAGCCGCGCCGCGTCAGCTCCGGGGCCGCGAGGGACTCGACGAACATGATCCGGCCGCGTCTCGGGTCCTCGGTGACGTGCTCGGTGAACGCGCGCACGACGTGCCGGACGAGCGCCGGTGGTCGCTCGGGTGCGTCGGCGAGCGCGGCGAGCACGACGTCCCGCGCGGCGAGCGCCACGGCCTCCAGCACGGCCACCAGCAGTGCCTCCCGGTTGGGGAAGCTCTCGTAGAAGTACCGCTCGGTGAGCCTGGCCTGCCTGCACACGCCGCGCATCGACACGGCGGCCGCGCCCTCGGTGCCCATCAGTTCCAGGCCGGCCTCGACGAGTCGCCGACGGCGCCTCGCCCTGCGGTCGTCCGGCTCCTCTCCCCGCCACCGCCGCTGCGGGGCTTCCGCGGTGCTCACCACGCCATCCTGGCATGCCCGACGAAGTTGACATCACATGATGTTGACAGCAGTCGATGTCCGATTCTAGGTTCGGTGGCATGACGTTGCCGCCGCTGGGACCGGAGTCCCTCACCTGGCGTCGTTTCGGCGACCTGCGCCTCGCGCTGCTCATCGGCTGGGCGGGCACCCTGCAGGCGATGCACCCGGTGATCAGCGCCGCCCTGGTCCAGCACTCCGACGTCTTCGCCAATCCCGTCCACCGCCTGCTCCGCTCGGCGGGCCCGATCATCGACGTCGTGTACCTCGGCCGGGCCGCGGGCGCCCGGGTGCGCCGCTACCACCACGGCATCGAGGGCGACGACGCCGAAGGCCGCCGCTATCACGCCCTCCACCCCGATCCGTACTTCTGGGCGCACGCCACGTTCGTCGCCATGCAGTACGCCGCGGCCGGGTACTTCACCGCACCGCTGAGTGACGAGGAGAAGGAGCGGCTCTACGCCGAATCCCTGCGCTGGTACGCCCAGTACGGCCTGTCGATGCGGAACGTCCCGCCCGACTACGCCGCCTTCCGCGCCTACTGGGAGCACGTCGTCTGCCGGGTGCTCGTCCGCACGGCGGCGATCGAACGGTCCCCGCTGCATCGGGGCGAACGCACCCCGGCGCCGCACCCCTGGCTGCCCGCGCCGGTGTGGTTCGTGGCCGGCCCCGTGTTCACCGGCGTGCAGATGTGGGTCGCGCGCGGCCTGCTGCCCGGTCCCGCCCGCGCCGCGCTCGGCTGGCGGTGGACCGCGGCCGACGAGCGCGCGCTGCGTGCCTTCGGGTTCGCCGTGCGCACGGCGTTCCGGCTGCTGCCACCCCGGCTCCGGCTGGTGCCTCGCGCGCGCCGCGCGTATCGCGAGATCTGATCTGGCGACCTCCTCGCCGGATCTCGCGCCTCTGGGGTGAAGCGCGAGAGAGGAGGTCCCGGGATGCGGAAGGGCGAGCACCCGCTGCGGGTCGCGGTGATCATCGGCAGCACCCGGGAAGGGCGGGCCGGCGCCGAGGTCGCCGAGTGGTTCCTCGGCAGACTCGGCGAACGGCCCGACTTCGCCCCGGCCGTCGTCGACCTCGCGGACTTCAGCTTCCCCGCCCGGCTGCCCGGAGTGCCGACCAGGGAGATGACCGACTTCACCCGGCGCATCGACGCCGCCGAGGCGTTCGTCGTCGTCACTCCCGAGTACAACCGCGGCTACCCGGCCTCGCTCAAACAGGCCATCGACCTCGCGTACGACGAGTGGCACGCCAAACCGGTCGGTTTCGTCTCCTACGGCTGCCGCTCGGCCGGCCTGTTCGCCGTCGAGCAGCTGCGCGTGGTCTTCACCGAGCTGCACACCGTCACGGTGCGCGACACCGTCAGCTTCAACCTGCTCGACCAGCGCTCCGACGCGGTCATGGCGTCCGTCACCAGCATGCTCGACCAGCTCCGCTGGTGGGGCCGCGCGCTGCGGGACGCCAGGGCCGCCATCCCCTATGTGTCCTGAAAGGAAGGAACCATGAGTACAGACCTGGCGATCGAGACGTCCGGACTCGTCAAGGTGTTCGGCAAGACGCGCGCCGTCGACGGCATCGATCTCGCCGTTCCCGCGGGCAGCGTGTACGGCGTGCTCGGTCCCAACGGCGCGGGCAAGACCACCGCCGTGCGGATGCTCGCCACCCTGCTGCGGCCCGACGCGGGCGTCGCCACCGTGTTCGGGCACGACGTGGTGCGCGAGGCCGATGCCGTGCGTTCGCGGGTCAGCCTCACCGGCCAGTACGCCTCGATCGACGAGGACCTCACCGGGACCGAGAACCTCGTCCTCCTGGGCAGGCTGCTCGGGCACCGCAAGCCCGCGGCGAGGGAGCGCGCGGCTCGGCTGCTCGACGCCTTCGGGCTCAGCGAGGCGGCGGGCAAGCAGGTCAAGAACTACTCCGGCGGCATGCGCAGGCGCATCGACATCGCCGCGAGCATCCTCAAGACGCCGGACGTGCTGTTCCTGGACGAGCCGACCACCGGCCTCGACCCGCGCAGCCGCAACCAGGTGTGGGACATCGTCCGTGTCATCGTCGCCCAGGGCACCACGGTGCTGCTCACCACGCAGTACCTGGACGAGGCCGACCAGCTCGCGTCGCGCATCGCGGTGATCGACCACGGCAAGGTCATCGCCGAGGGCACGCCCGGTGAGCTGAAGGCATCGGTCGGGGCAGGTTCGATCCATCTCCGGCTGCGCAGCGCGGACCAGCGGCCGGAGGCCGAGGCGATCCTGGCGCGCACGCTGGGCATGGAGGTGCAGCGGGACGCCGACCCGGTGGCGCTCACCGCCCGCATCTCCGGTGACGAGTCCGATGTCGGCGCCGCCGGGCGGGCGTCGGCCGCGCTCGCCGAGCTCGCCGGCGCGGGCATCCACGTCGACAACTTCTCCCTCGGCCAGCCCAGCCTGGACGAGGTCTTCCTCGCACTCACCGACCACCCGACCGAACAGGAGGCCGCGGCATGACCACCGCCACGAGCAGCGAGACGACGTCCACTTCGTACACACCGGTCGCCGAGAGCCTCGGCGCCGTCGTCGCCGCGGGGGAGCAGCCGCCGAGGCCGAGCGCGCTGTCCGCGTCGATCACCTTCGGCTGGCGGGCGATGCTGAAGATCAAGCACGTGCCGGAGCAGCTGTTCGACGTCACCGCGTTCCCGGTGATGATGACGCTGATGTTCACCTACCTCTTCGGCGGCGCGCTGGCCGGATCCACCACCGACTACCTGCAGTACCTGCTGCCGGGCATCCTGGTGATGAGCGTCGTGATGATCACGATGTACACCGGCATCGGGGTGAACACCGACATCCAGAAGGGCGTGTTCGACCGGTTCCGCACGCTGCCCATCTGGCGGCCGTCGGCGCTCGTGGGGGCGTTGCTCGGTGACGTCGCCCGGTACGCGATGGCCTCGGTGGTGATCCTGGTGCTCGGGCTGATCCTCGGGTTCCGCCCCGGTGGCGGGCTGGCCGGGGTGGTCCTCGCCGTGGCGCTGCTGATGGTGTTCTCGTTCGCGTTCTCCTGGATCTGGACGATGTTCGGCCTGCTGCTGCGGACGGACAAGTCGGTGATGGGCGTGAGCATGCTCGTGCTGTTCCCGCTCACGTTCCTCAGCAACGTCTTCGTGAACCCGGAGACGATGCCCGGCTGGCTGCAGGCGTTCGTCGACGTCAACCCGATCGCGCACCTGGTCGCGGCCGTGCGGGGGCTCATCGAGGGTCAGCCGGACGCGGGGGAGATCACCTGGACGCTCGTCTCCGGCGGCGCGCTTCTCGCGATCTTCGGGACGTTGACCATGCGGTTGTACAACCGCAAGTGACTGGGGGTCGGGATCTCCTGGCGCTCACAGGCGCCAGGAGATCCCGCGCTCCGGCTGGTACCGGCAGCTCGCCCCGGTGGACACCGTCGCCCGCAGGTGCTCGGCCAGCTCGGGATGCCGTTCGTCCAGCTTGCGCAGGGTGTCGCGGATCCGCGCGGTCACGGTCTTGCGGGCCCGCTCCGCCTCGTCGCCGAGCCTGCGCGGGCGGCCGCCGAGCCCGGCGGCCGCCCGCAGCTCGGCGAGCAGCGCGGCCCGTTCCCGGTCGAGCTCGGCCGCCCTGGCGTCGGCGCCGCGCTCGACCGCGGTGTCGATCTCCTCGTCCAGCAGGGCCAGCCGCCTGCGGTAGGCGGCCTTCGCCTCGTCGTCGAGCACCGCGTCGCCGCCGAGGCTCCTGGCGGTGGTCACCAGTTCGCCGCCCTCCGGAGCCAGCAGGCGGACCGCCGGCACGTCGGTGCCCGGCCTGCTGAGCAGCGTGTGCAGGTCGCGCAGCCCCTTGGTGTTGGGCACGTGGACGGTGCGGCCGGCCATGGACAGCCGCCACACACCCTCGACGAGCCGGAACTCGTTGCCCGCACCCTCCATGGCGGACCGTCCGGCCGCGGCCTCGCGCAGTGCGCGCACGCGGTCCGGGACGTGCTCCATGCCGAGGTCGGCGGCTTCCCGCTGCACGTCGTCCAGCAGGTTCGCGGCGGCCGTGTCGTCATCCGGCGCGGCCCGGCCGAGCAGCGCCTCGGCGAGGCCGAGCCGGGCCAGCACCGACCACGGCCGCGCGTGCAGCGCGTCCGCCGTCCGGTGTGCTTCGGTGAACCGCGCGACCGCGTCGTCCCATCTCCGTTCGGCCAGGTCGAGCCCGCCGAGCCAGTGCGTCACCGGACCGCTGATGTCGCAGCCGAACAGCGCCACGAGCCACTGATCGGCGTAGGGGGTGAGGTCGGCCCTGGCCCGGGCGCAGGCTTCCGGATCGCCGGTCGCCGCGGCCAGCTGAGCCTGGAACCGCAGCCACAGCGGCACGATCATGCGGGGCAGCCGCGACGCCTCGGTCTCCGCGTAGTAGCGCGACGCGGTGGCCGTGTCGCCGGACTCCACCGCGGTGATGGCCTCGATCAGGCGGTGGAAGGAGTAGTCACGTTCACCCAGGCTCGCGTGCAGCTTTGCCAGCTCGGCGAAGCGGCCCCGCATCAGCGATACGGCCCAGCGGAGGTGGTGGGTGATGAACGAGAAATGCTCGGCGTCGGGCTCCGGTGCGCCCAGCGCCTCGTCGAAGTGGGCGGTCGCGTCGGCGAACCGGCCCTGAAATCCCGCGATGATGCCCTGGTCGACCAGCGCCCCGATCCGCATCCGGGTGACGTCGCCCTCCCGGTCGGTCAGCGCGACGAACGCGGCCAGCCGCTCGGCGTAGCCGGGGTCGCCCCGCTCCAGCCGGGCCACCCAGCTCAGCGACGTCGCGTACTGCTCCATTTCGAGGTCACCGGTGCGGCGGGCGACCTCGACCATCTCGTCGGTGAGCCGCAGCCGCTCGGCAGCGGTGCCCGGCCCCCAGATGGTGTCGTGCAGCGTCCACAGGCTGAACCCGAGTGCCTCGTCGTCCCCCGCCGTGCGAGCGAGTGCGCCGAGGTGCACGGTCAGCTCCCTGGCCTGCTGGTCGAGGGGCGCGCCGTGGTCGCCGTCGGGAACGAGGGCACGGCGGGCCTCGTGGATCAGCTCGCGCTTGAGCTCGGCGTGGTCGTCCTCGCCGCCCCCGGCGCGGTACACGGACAGGGCGACCCTGGCGAGCAGCTCCGGCTCACCGAGGCGGCGGGCCAGCGTGGCGGCCTCGGTGAGCACGGCCCACCCCTCGGCCTTCTCGGTGCTGTGGTGCCGCAGCTCGTGGCCGAGGTCCAGCGAGACGATCACGCGCTGGGTGTCCGGCAGGCCCTCGATCTCCAGCGCCCTGCGGTAGTGGCCGATGCTCTCGTCGAACGCGAGCCGGGTGCTCGCCTCCCTGGCCGCGGCGACCAGCAGCCGGGCCGCCTGCTCCGGGTCCAGGTCGGTGCCCGCGAGGTGGGCGTGCCTGGCGAGCGCGCCGGGCACGATCCGGTCGGCGAGCGAGGGTGCGCCTTCGAGCGCACGGACGACCGTGGCGTGCCGGGAGCGGCGCTGCTCGTCGTCGAGCGCGTCGTACAGCGTCTCCCGCACCAGGTCGTGCACGAACGCGAAGCGGCCCGCGCCCCTGGCCACCACCAGCCGCGCGGCGACGGCCTGCTCCAGCAGGCGGTCGACCTGGGCGACGGGCGCCGCCACCGTGGCCGCGAGGACCTGCCGGTGGAACTCGCCGCCGAGCACGCAGGCGGCGCGCAGCACGTCGCCGACCGGATCGGGTAGGGCGGCCAGCCTGCGGCGCACCGCGTCCCGCACGCCGGGAGCGATCGCGGTGACCGAGCCGCCGCTCTGCCACAGCCGTGCGGTCTGTTCCACGAAGAACGGGTTGCCGCCGGTGCGGCGGTGGACCTCGGCCACCAGCTCCGGGCCGGGTCGCGTGCCCGCGGTACGGGTCAGCAGCCGCCCGACGTCGTCCGGTTCGAGACCGGTGAGCGTCACGGTCCGCGCTCTGCTCAGCAGCGGGGTCAGCAGTGGTCGCAGCGGGTGCTCGACGGCCTCGACCTCGGCGTCCCGGTACGTGCCGACCAGCAGCACCCGCTCGAACCAGGTGTGCTGAGCCGCGAACTCGAGCAGCCGGAGGGAGGCGGGGTCGGCCCAGTGCAGGTCGTCGAGCACGGCGACGACCGGACGTGACTGCGAGACCGACACGAGCGCGGTGACGACGGCGTCGTAGAGCCGGAACGCGTCGGTGGGGCCCGCCTCGTCGAGACCGTCCAGGGTGATTCCCGCCGACTCGCCGAGCAGGACGGACAGCCCGGCGCCCGCGGCGGCCTCCGCCGCCGCCCACTCGCCGGGTTGCGTGCCGCGGCGCAGCGCGCGGAGCACCTGCACCCACGGCCAGTAGCCGGGCGCGTTCTCCGAGTGCCAGCACGAGCCGCTGAGCACCAGTGCCCCGCGCCGCCGCGCCTCGTCGGCGGCGTCGGTGACCAGGGTGGTCTTGCCGATGCCCGCCTCACCGGTGACCAGCACCAGCCCACCGTGGCTCTCGGCCGTGCGGTCGATCTCGGCGCGCAGGACCGAGGCGGGGTGTTCCCGCCCGATGACGGCCGGTGCCGCGACCTGCGTTGCCTCCACGGAACGAACCTAGGACATCACGCCGACATTCGTGGTGGTCGTGCGTGAGAAACGTCGTTGGAACGCCCGCCCACCACCCCTGGCGGAGGCGCTCCGCGCCGCTCCGCCTTCTCACGCACGAGCGTCGAGCAGCTCCGAGACCAGCGTGCGCACCCTGCGGTCGATGTCGTCGCGGATCGGCCGCACCTCCTCGACCGGCTTGCCCGCCGGGTCGTCGAGCTGCCAGTCGAGGTAGCGCTTGCCGGGGAAGACCGGGCAGGTGTCGCCGCAGCCCATCGTGATCACGACGTCGGCGGCCGCCACGTCGGCGGTGGAGAGCTTGACGGGCACCTGGTCGGTGATGTCGAGGCCCCACTCGGCCAGCGCCTCGGCCGCGGCGGGGTTGACCTTCTCCGCGGGTTCCGAGCCCGCCGAGCGCACGGCGATGCGGCCGAGCGAGTAGTGCCGGAGCAGCGCCGCCGCCAGCTGCGAGCGGCCCGCGTTGTGGACGCAGACGAACAGGACTTCCGGGGTGTCGGTCACGCCGGTAGCTTACATCAGCGAGGCGTGATCTATCATCATCGCGTGATGTCAGTGCGAAGTGATGTGTTGCGGGTCCTCGCCGACCCGTTGCGTGCGCAGATCGTCGAGCTTCTCGCTCACGAGTCGCTGTGCACGTGTCACCTGGTGGAGGAGACCGGCGCGAGCCAGACCAACGTCTCGAACCACCTCCGGCTCCTGCGGCAGGCGGGCCTGGTGAGCGCGGAACCGGCGGGACGCTACACGTACTACCGGCTCAACGCGGACGTCCTCAAGGACCTGGCCGCGGAGCTGTCCGGCCTGGCCGACATCGCCGACGAACGCGCCGACACCAGGAGGCCCTGCTCGTGAGCCAGACCGCCGATACCGCCTCGCCGCAGGACGAGTCCGACGTACTGCACCGGCTCTCGTTCCTCGACCGCTTCCTGCCGCTGTGGATCATCGTCGCGATGGCCGCCGGGCTGCTGCTCGGCAGCGTGCTGCCCGGCCTGCAGGGGGTGCTGGACGCGGTCAAGATCGGGCAGGTCTCGCTGCCGATCGCGCTCGGCCTGCTGCTGATGATGTACCCGGTGCTGGCGAAGGTGCGCTACGACCGGCTGGACACGGTGACCCGCGACCGGCGCACCCTGGTGCTGTCCCTGGTGCTCAACTGGGTCCTCGGCCCCGCGCTGATGTTCGCGCTCGCCTGGCTGATGCTGCCCGACCTGCCCGAGTACCGGACCGGGCTGATCATCGTCGGCCTCGCCCGCTGCATCGCCATGGTGATCATCTGGAACGACCTGGCGTGCGGCGACCGGGAGGCCGCGGCCGTGCTCGTCGCGCTCAACTCGGTGTTCCAGGTGCTGATGTTCGGCGTGCTCGGCTGGTTCTACCTCGACGTGCTGCCCGGCTGGCTCGGCCTCGACACGACGTCGATCAACGTCTCGCCGTGGGAGATCGCGCTCAGCGTGGTGATCTTCCTCGGCATCCCGCTCGCGGCGGGCTACCTCACGCGGCGGCTCGGTGAGCGCACCCGCGGCCGCGAGTGGTACGAGAGCCGGTTCCTGCCCCGCATCGGCCCGGTGGCGCTGTACGGGCTGCTGTTCACGATCGTCGTGCTGTTCGCGCTGCAGGGTGAGACGATCACCGCGCGGCCGCTCGACGTCGCCCGCATCGCGCTGCCGCTGCTGGTCTACTTCGCGATCATGTGGGCGGGCTCGTACGCCGTCGGCAGGGCGGCCGGGTTGAGCTATCCGCGCACCACGACGCTCGCGTTCACGGCGGCTGGCAACAACTTCGAGCTGGCGATCGCGGTGGCGATCGGCGTGTTCGGCGTGACGTCCGGGCAGGCGCTGGCCGGTGTGGTCGGGCCGCTGATCGAGGTGCCGGTGCTCGTGGCGCTCGTCTACGTCAGCCTGTGGCTGCGGCGCCGCTGGTCGGCCGCTCAGGACGCCGGGACGGCGGTGCAGAGGTAGCAGCCCGCGGTGGCGCTGCGCACGTGGACGTAGTCGACCTCGGGCCTGCCGAGCAGGTCGGTGAGCGCATCCGGGATGTCCGGCTTCGCCACCCGCCGCTCGACCAGCAGCCGCCGCCCCCGCCGGTAGGCGTCCAGCACGACCCCGCTGTTGCCGAGCCGGGCCGGGAACTGCCCGGCCCGCTCGTACGGGGTGCAGGCCCGCTCGTGCACGAACACCGGTCCGGGCAGCGGCAGCTCCTCGCGGTCGCGGAACGCGTCGTAGGTGAACCCGATCAGCCGTTCCCGGTGCGGTTCGATGCGGTCCAGGCACAGGCGGCACGGCGCCGGGCTGTCCGGGACGTCGACCCACGCCGGGTGCCCGTAGCCGGGTGCGCGCAACGTGGTGCGCACCTCCTCGGCGATGGCCGGCTCGATCGGGAGGATGCGAAAGCTCATACCCCGATCGTGGCCGGTTCCGGTGCGGGTCACCGGCGGTTTTCCGACACGACGTTACGAGCGGCGCAGCACGACGCCCTTGACGAACGCGGCTTGGCCCGCGTGCTGGAGGTCGTCGCCGATCACGCTGACCAGACGGACGCCCCGGGTCACCGGCGGGTCCCAGCTCTCGTCGATCACCTCGTCGAGGTCGGCGTCCCGCAATCCGGAGACGTACTCGATCGTGCGCTCGCACACGGCGTCGTGGTAACCGAGCAGCAGGTCCCCGTCCGCCGTGACCGCGGCGACGTCCTCGGCGCGGTGCCCGAAGCCGATCGACGTCCCGGCGAACGGCAGGGCGAACCGCTCCGCCCAGCCGTCGGCCAGCCACACCTGGTCGGTGCCCGCCACCCCGGCGACGTGGTCGTCCTGCACGCGGGTGAGGTGCCAGACCAGCCAGGCGATCGAGTTGGCCTCCGGATCGACCCGGAAGGCCAGGTCGTCGGCGGAAAGGCCGTCCACCGCGTCGTGCACGACCTCCCTGATCCGGCCGAACGCGTCGGCCAGCACGTCCGCACTGCGCACGGCTTTCCCCTCCTTCGATCGTCGCCCGGCCCGGGCGTTGCCGCTGCGCCACCACGCTAAACCAGGGAAGGCTCACAGGCCGTACGTCTTGCCGATGATGTCCCGCTGGATCTCGCTCGTCCCGCCGTAGACCGTGGACACCACGGTGGCCCGCAGCAGCCGTTCCATGCCGTACTCGGTGGCGTAGCCGTAGCCGCCCATCAACTGCATCCCGTCGAGCGCCATGGCCTTCGCGAACTCGGTCGCCTTCAGCTTGGCCATCGAGGCCTCCCGGGGGAACAGCGCGTCCGGCCGCTCGTCGATGCGCCTGGCCACGTCGTGCACGAGCAGGCTGGTGCACTCCAGCTCGGTGGCGTGGTCGGCGATCCGGTGCCGCAGCGCCTGGAACGTGCCCACCGGGCGGCCGAACTGCTCCCGCTCCCGCACGTAACGCACGGCGTCGTCGAACGCCCGCCGCCCGGTGCCCAGCATGTTCGCGGCCAGGATCATCCGCTCGATGTTGAGCCCCGCCATCAGCTGGGGCCAGGCGTCACCCTCCACCCCGACCACCGCGTCGGCGGGCAGCACGCAGTCGGTGAAGTAGAGGTCGTTGACCTCCTTGCCGCCCATCGTCTCGATACCCCTGATCGCCAGTCCGTCCACATCGGCCGGTACCGAGAACATGGTCAGGCCCTCGTGCTTGCCTCCCTCCGTCGACGTCCGCGCCACCAGGAGGATGTGGTCGGCGATGTGCGCGTTGGAGCACCACGTCTTCTGGCCGTTGACCACCCAGCCTTCGGCGTGCTTGTCCGCCCGGCACGTCAGTGCGCCGACATCGGAGCCCGCGCCCGGTTCGGACATGGAGATCGACAGCACCTTGCCGCGCAGGAAGTCGCCGAGCACCTGCCGCTTCTGGGCCTCGCTGCCGAACCGTTCGTAGGCCGCGGCGGCGATCACGGAGGTGGCGAACCCGCCGATCGGCGCCTGCCAGTATCCGGTCTCCTCCAGGAACAGCACGAGGTCGGTCATGCCCCTGCCCGCTCCGCCGTACTCCCCGGGCACGGAGATGCCGAGCCAGCCGAGGTCGGCCATCTTCGCGTAGATCTCGGGATCGTGGGAGGCGGTCCTCGTCGCGGGAACCTCCCGGCGGCAGAAGTCGCCGATTGCGTCGACGAAGTCGCGCTGTTCCTGGCTGAGGGTGCGGGTCATCTCTTCCTCCTTGTGGTCACCTCTCGTGAGTGTTTTCCGTGGTTCTCACCACGTTTCTCACTCACGACACGGTCAGAGCAGGGTCACGTCGTCGACGAGCCAGCGGTCGTCCCGGTGCACCAGCGTCATCCGCATCCGGTTGCGGTCGACGCGCGGCTGGGGACTGTTGGTGTTGCTGATCGTCTGGTCCACGAACAGCAGGACCACGGCACTGTCCCGGTCGCCCGCGACCACCCCGGCCGCGAGCACCTCGCCCTTCGACACCGCCTCGTGCTCTTCGATGAGCTTCGTCAGGTTGTCGCCGACCTGCCGGTACTGCTGCGCGAATCGGTCGGTGGCGTGTTCGGTGACCCCGCGGAAGTTGCGCTCCAGGTCCTGGAAGTCGTACGAGGACAGGCTTGCCGCGAACCGTTCGGCCGCGGCCAGCGCCTCTTGCCTTGCGGCCTGGTCCGCCCGCAGGGAGAAGTGCTGGTACCCGAACACGCCCGCACCGCCGAGTGCCGCCACCACCGCGAGCGCGGCGAGCGCCGCCCGGAGCCTCCTCCTTCGCGCGTCCGGAGCCTCCGTGTTGTCCACAGTGTCCACAGGATTGTCCACAGTGCCCGATTCCGGTTCCTCGCGCTCCGATCGCGGGTGCGGTGCGGGCCGGTGTGGTGTCGTCTCGTTCATCAGCGCGCTCCTTGCAGCAGCAGGGCGGACCAGGATCGGGGCCCGAGAACGGCGCTCTGCCCGCCGTTCGTGCCCACGTCGAACGGCATCGCCTGCCCGGTGCCCGGGTCGTACGTGCGGGGTGCCGCCTCCGGGCGCGGCGCGTTCGCGGCGCCGCGCTGGGACAGCCGTGGTCCCGGCGGGCAGTGCCAGGAGAGTCCGGGTTCCCGGGGTTCGGTGTCCACCGGGGTACGGCGGGGTGTCTCGTTGTAGCAGACCGGACCCTGCGTGCCGACGAGGTAGAACTTCGCGGTGTCGCCCTCGACGATCCCGCCGAGCTCCGTCAGCGTGCCGGGCAGGGAGATCAGCAGCTGCTCCACCGCGGGCGCGCGGACGCTCACCAGCTGGCCGGTGGTGACCAGGTTGCCGAGCAGCGTGGTGAGCGCGGGCTGGTTCTCGGTCAGCAGGCCGGCGACGCGGCGCGTCGGTTCCGGAACCCGGTGCAGCAACTGGCGGATCGCCGGGTCGTGCTCCCGCAGCGCGTCGGTGAACCGGCGCATCGCCCCGGCGAGCTCCCGCAGCCGCCCGCCGTCCTCGCCCAGCAGCGCCCTGCCGTCGCGGATGATCCGGCGCAGCTGGGGTGCGCGTTCGGTCGCCAGCTCCAGCAGGGTCCCGGTGTTGTCGAGCACGCGGCCCAGCTCGGGGCCGAGACCGTCGAGACCGGTCGCCAGTGCTTCCCCGACCGCCGCCACGTCGTCGGCGGGCAGGCTGTCCGCCAGCGCCGTGAAGTCGGTGAGGAGCCGTTCGAGCGGCAACGGCCTGCGTGTCCGCTCCGCGGGGAGCACGTCGCCGCTGTCCAGGTACGGCGGCCCGTTCCCGGCGGGCCGCAGGTCGAGATGGGTGATCGCCATCGGCGTCGCCATGGTGACCACCGCGGTGGTGTCCGCGGGTACGCGCGTGCCCGGCGCGAGCGCGAGCGCCACCTCCACGCCGTCCCGCCCCGGCGCGAGCCGGACGGCGGACACGTCGCCGACGTCGACCCCCCGGTAGGTGACGCGGGAGGCCACGGTGAGGCCCCCGGTGTCCGGCATGCGCATGGTCACCCGGATCGGCGTGGCGAACGCGCCCGGCCCGGCCACGCTGGTGACGACGTAGTAGCCGCAGGCGAGCGTGATGACCACGAACAGCGCCAGCTGGGCGAGGGCGAGCCGGTTCCTCATCGCGTCCCGCCTTCCAGGAGCGCACCGGCCCCGCCGGGGGCGGGCTGGGCCCGGCCGGGGTCGGGGTCGAGCAGTTCCGCGACCGTGAGCGGTACGTCGAGGGTGCCGTCCAGCAGGAGGTAGTCACCGGGCGCGGCCTGCCGGACCAGCCCGGTGAACGTCCGCAGGTCGGCGAGGGTCCGGCCGAGGTCGGCGTCCAGCGAGGCCAGTTCGCCGAGCACCGGCCGCAGCTGTTTCAGCTGCGTCGTCAGCGCGGTGCCGGTCCGCTCGATCAGCCCGCCGGTCACGCGGCCGAGGGCGGAGACGTCGGCGAGCAGCGTGGCGAACCGCTCGCGCTCGGCGAGCAGCACGTCCAGCGCGGGCCGGATGTCGGTGAGCGCGGCCTCGATCGTCGGGGTGCTCTCCGCGAGCCGCGCCGAGACGGCGTGCATGGAGTCGATCACCGACGCGATCTCGCCGCCGCGCCGGTCCAGCGAGGCGAGCACGGTGTCCAGGCGCGCGAGCAGGTCGCGCACCTTCCCCGAGCGGCCGGACAGCGCGGCGTTCGCCTCCTCGACGATCGTGCGCACCTGGTCGATGCCGGAGCCGTTCAGCAGCGTGCCCACCGCGGCGAGCGTGTTCTCGACATCCGGGCCGCGGGCCGTCCGCGCCAGCGGGATCACCGGCCGCTCGGCGAGCGAGGGACCCCGCGCCGGGCCGGGAGGCGGCTCCAGCACCACGAACTGCTCACCGAGCGCCGAGGTGAGCTCCAGCCGGGCTCGGGTGCCCGCGGGCAGGTCCACGTCGGCGTGCAGCTCCAGCGTCACGACGGCCCGGAAGTCCTCGGTCCGGACGGCGGCGACCCGGCCGACGGCCGCCTGTCCGACCCGGACGGTCCCGCCGAGCGGCAGTCCGGAGACGTCGGTGAACTCCGCCGTGACGCGGTAGCCGGGTTCGCCGCCGGGACCGGCACCCGCCACGTTCTGCAGGCTCAACGCGCAGCCTGCGACCGGCGCCGTGCCGAGAACGAGGAGGGCGGCGAGGGCCACGAGCCGGGTTCTCATCCGCCACCGCCGTCCAGCGCCGCGTCCAGCCCGAGCGCGTCCGGGATCTCGGGCGGGAACGGGATCGGGTTCACGATGCCCGCCCCGTCGCACAGCGGCAGCGGGAGCCGCGCGCACAGCCGCGCGGTGGCCGGGAACTGGCTCAGGTTGGTGGAGATGTCGAGCCGGATGCGCAGCCTGCCGTCATCGGTCACCGCGCGGCCGAAGTTCTGCAGCGCGAGCGGCAGCGTGTCCAGTGTCTCCGCGAGGTCCCGCTGGTGGGCGACCAGCGTCGTGCTCAGGCTCGCCAGCCGCGACACGTCGGTGGTCAGCCGGTCGCCGTGCTCCCGCAGCAGGCGCCCGAGGGTGCCCAGGGCTCGCGACAGCTGCTCGACCGAACGCGCCACCGCGTCCCGTTGCGCGGCGAAGTCGCCCGCCGCCTGTGTCACGGTTCCCGCGATCGAGTCCACAGTGGACCTGTGGTCGGCGAGGATCCCGGTCAGCTGGTCGACCGCGTCGAGCACCGCGCCGATGTCGTCCGCGCTGCCCGCCAGCACGTCGGTCGCCCGCGCCACGTCGCCGACCGCGTCCCGGATCCGCTGCCCGTTGCCGCCGAGCGAGTCGGCGGCCTCGCTCACCAGCGCACCGAGCCCGCCACCCTCGTTCGCGCCCCGCGGTCCGAGTGCGACGAGCAGGTCGTCCAGGGAGGCCGCCAGCTCGTCCCAGGTGACCGGCGCGTGGGTGCGTTCGACGGGGATCACGGCGCCGTCGGCGAGCGCCGGACCACCGGTGTGCGCGGGGGCGAGCTCCACGAACCGGTCGCTGATCACGGCCGGGCTCATGATGTAGGCGCCTGCGTCGGCCGGCACCGCGGTGCCGCCCGGCAGGGTCATCGTGACGCGCACCGAGCCGCCCCTCGGCCGGACGGACTCCACCGTGCCGACCGGGACCCCGAGCACCGCGACGCGGCTGCCCGCGAAGATGCCGTCGGCCGTGGCGAAGTCGGCCGAGACCCGCAGCACCGGCTCCGGTCGCAGCAGGACCTGCCACACCGCGGCGGCGGCCAGCGCGAACACGCACGCGGCCGCGATCAGGCGGGTACGGATCGGCCCGGTCACCGGCACCCCTCCAGCAGCTTCACGACGCACAGCAGGTTGTCCGGCAGCGGCCCGGCGGGCCCGGCGACGTCGCCCCACGGGCCGTTGCCGGTCGCGTTGGCGAGGTAGCGGCTGCCCGGACCGAGCAAGCGCAGCGTCTCGGACAGCTCGCGTTCGGTGCGGCTCAGCGTGGCGGTGACCGCGTGCAGGTCGGACAGCAGCGGGTCGAGCAGCGGCTCGTTCTCCCGCAGCAGCTCGTCCAGCGCCGTGGTCAGCGTGTTGACGTCGGTGAGCAGGGTGCGGACGGTGTCCCGCCGGGAGTGCAGCACGTCGGCCACCAGGCGGGCGTCGCCGAGCAGGGCGACCAGGGTTTCGCGCTGGTCGAGCAGCGAGGTGGTCAGCGTGCGCACGCCCCGCAGCAGGGCCCGGAACTGGCCGCCCCGCTCGCCGACGACCTCGGTGGCGCGGCTGATGCCGGTGAGCGCGCTGCCGAGCAGGTCGCCGTCGGGTGCGGAACGGCGCAGCGTGCCGATCATCCGCCGCAGTGTCGGCAGGTCCAGCTCCGCCGTCGTGGCGGCCGCGTCCGCGCCGAGCTCGCCGAGGCTGTACGGCACCGCGGTGCGTGCCAGCGGGATCGTCGCGCCGTCCGCCAGCTCGCCGGGACCGGCGGGCCGCACGCTGAGGTGCCGGGTGCCGAGCACGGTCGCCAGCTTCACCGCGGCGCTGGTGCGCTCGCCCAGCGGCTGGCCGCCGTCCAGGCGGAAGCCGACGCGGACGCGGTCACCGGCCAGCTCGACCGCGGTGACCCGGCCCGCGGGGACCCCCGCGACGTACACCTGGTCGCCCTCGCGCAACCCGGCCGCGTTCGCGAACTCCGCGGTGTAGGCACGGGTTGAGGCCAGGAACGACACACGCGGTGCGGCCACCGCCACGGCCACGACGACCAGCAGCACGAGTGCGCCGAGTGCCCCGTCCACCAGCGGGCCGCGGCGGCGCGAACGGGCGGGCGCGCTCATCGGCACACCTCCGAATGCGGTCCCGTGCCCAGGCCGACCGGTTCGCCGCCGAGGTCGACGGCGAGGTCGCAGACGTAGACGTTGACCCAGGATCCGTAGTCGAGTGTGCGGTTCAGTGTCCGCGCGAACGGCGGGAACTCGCGCATGGTCGCCTCGAACTCCCGCTGGTTGCCCGTCAGCGTCCGGGTGACCGACCCGAGCCTGCGCACGTCCTCGGTCAGCCCGGGACCGATGTCGCCGAGCAGCCGGGTGAGGGAGCCCGCCAGCTCGGCCCCGCTGTCGAGTGCGCCCGCGATCTGGTGCCGGGTGTCGGCGGCGAACCCGGTCAGCTCGGCGAGGCTCGTCACCAGCCCGCGCAGGTCCTCGCGGTGGCTGTTCATCGTGTCGAGCACCTTCGTCAGGTTGTCCAGCACCTGCCCGATCACCTCGTCCCGGCCGCCGAGGGTCGTGGTCAGCGAGACGACCTTGCTGAGCAGCCCGTCGATCGACGTCGCCTCGCCCTGGAACACGGCGACGATCTCCTCGGCGAGCCGGTTGACCTCGTCCGGGTCGATCGCGTCGAACAGCGGCTTGAAGCCGTTGAACAGCGCGGTGAGGTCGAGCGCGGGGCGGGTGCGCTCGACCGGGATGGTCGCTCCGGGCGGCAGCTCCCCCGTCCCCTCGGTGAGGGCGAGGTAGCGGGACCCGAGCAGGTCGGCGTAGCGGATCACGGCCAGCCCTTCGGCCGGAACGCGCTGGTCCGTGCGGACGGCGAAGGTGACGTGCGCGCGTCCGTCCACAAGGGACAGATCGGTCACCTTGCCGACGCGGACCCCGGCGACCGTGACCCGGGATCCGGGTCGCAGGCCCTGCGCGTCGGTGAACACCGCATGGTAGGTGGCGGTGGGGCCGGGCAGCGGATCGGTCAGCGTGTTCACCACGAGCACGGCGGAGGTCGCGCACACGGCCGTGAACGCGAGGAGCTTGGCGACGGTCGCCCGGATCATCCCGGCACCACCACCCGGTTGCCGCGCACCATCGGGCCGAGCAGCAACGAAAGCAGGTCCGCCGACGGCGGCTGGTCCGCCGTGTCCCCGGCCGTGCCCCGCGGGTCGGGCAGCAGCGGCGCGAGCCGCCGCATGGTCTCCTGCTCGCGGGGGCCGCCGACCGGTCCCGCCGTGCCGCCCTCGGGTGGCCGCTCCTCCGGCTGCCGGTCCCGCTGCGGGGTCGTAGCACCGCAGTTCGGCCCGGCCATGCCCGGGTACCGGGGGCAGTCCGCCGCGGTGTACGGGTACGGGTCGTCCAGTGTCAGCGCGGCGGCGATGCGGAACCGGCCGGTGGCGAACACGCGCTTGCCGCCGTCGAGAAAGAAGTTCGCGGCGTCGACGGTGTCGCCGAACGCGCCGGGATGCCGGGCGAACGCCTCCGCCAGCGGGCCCGTGGCGTGGGTGAGCTGGACGAACCGGTCGGCGTTGTCCACGAGGAAGCGGCGCGAGGCGCCGGTCAGCTCGATCCCGGCGGACAGCAGCGCCGACAGCGAAGCCCGCTCGGCGACGACCGTGTGCGACAGCGCCACCGCGTTGTCCAGCGAGCGCAGCAGGTCGGGCGCGGCGGACGCGAGATCCCTGCCGAGCGAGGCGACCGCGTGCACGTCTTCGCCGAGCGAGTCGAGCAGCGGGGCGGCGTCCGCCGAGAGCGTGGCCGCCCGGTCGATCATGCCCCCGAGTTCGGCGCCGCGCCCGCGCAGCGCGTCCGCCAGCGCGGTGAGTGCCGCCTGCAGCCGCGCCGGGTCGAGGTCGTCGATCAGCCGGTAGAGGCGGGTGTAGGCGGTGTAGAGGCGGACGACGCGGCCCGAGTCGTCCGCGGGCAGCACCGCACCGTCGGCGAGGCTCCCGCTCGGCGACTCGCCTTCGGGCACGGCCAGGTCGACGTACTGGTCGCCGAAGACGGTGCGGGGGAGCAGGCGCACCTCGACGTTGGCGGGCACCTGCCCGATCGAGGCCGGGTCCATCCGCAGGGCCAGCCAGGACCGGTCGGGCTCGCCGTGGACGCTGTCCAGCCTGCCGACGACGGCACCCCGGAACTGCACGGGCGAGTTGGCGCGCACCGGGCCCGCCGACGCGGGCAGCGTGGTGGTGACCACCGGGTCGGTGGAGAACGCACCGCCGCTGTGGGCGATGGTCGCGGCGGCGGCCGTCACCAGCGTGGCCGCGATCGCGACTCCCCGCACCGCCAGCGAGGTGCGGCTCGGCAGGCCCCGGTCCGGCATGGCTACGCCCCCAGTCCCGGCAGCGTGGGCCGCAGCCCCCAGAACGCGATGGTGAGCAGCACGTCGAGCACCGTCACCGCGACGATGCTGGTACGCAGCGCCCGCCCCGCGGCCTTGCCGACACCTTCCGGACCGCCGGTCGCGTAGTAGCCGTACGCGCAGTGCACCAGCGTGATGACCAGGGCGAAGACGATCGCCTTGAGCAGCGAGAACAGCACGTCGGACGGCGTGAGCAGCAGGTGAAACCAGTAGTCGTAGGTGCCTGCCGACAGGCCCTTCAGGTGCACCACGGCCAGGCTCGTCGCGGCGTAGGAGGCGACCAGGCCCACCAGGTACAGCGGGATCACCGAGAGGAACGCCGCCGCCATGCGCGTGCTGACGAGAAACGGCAACGAGGGCACCGCCATCGTCTCCAGCGCGTCGATCTCGTCGGAGATCCGCATCGCGCCGAGCTGTGCCGTGAAGCCGGTGCCGACCTTCGCCGCGAGCGCGATGCTGGCGACGACGGGTGCGATCTCGCGCGTGTTGACGAGTGCCGAGAGCAGTCCGGTCATCGGGGACAGGCCGATCAGCTCGAGCCCGCGGTGGCCCTCCAGCCCGATCTGGGTGCTGGCCACGGCGGACATCGCGAAGACGACGCCGATCGTCCCGCCGCCCGCGAGCAGCGAGGCCGAGCCGAAGCTGATGTCGCCGACGTGCCGCAGCACGTGCCGCCAGTACCGGACGACCGCGGTGGGCAGGTGCCGCACCACCCGCCCGTAGAAGGTCGCGTGCGTACCGAGGCCCGCGAAGCCGTCGACCACGGGCCGCAGCGCGCGGGCCGGGGACACGGTGAGCGAGCGGGCCGTCATCAGTACGCCCCCCGCGCGGGCACGATCGCCGCGTACAGCTCGGTGAGCACCGTGTTCGCGACGAAGACGAGGACGAACGCGAGCACCACGGCCTCGTTCACGGCATGACCGACGCCGCCGGGACCGCCTTTGGCCGTGAGGCCCTTGAAGCACGAGACCAGCGCGGCGAGCACCCCGAACACGGCGGCCTTCACCTCGGCGACCAGGAAGTCCTCCAGCCGGGAGAATTCGGTCAGGCTGCCGAGGAAGCTGCCGGGCGAGTCGCCGAGCACCGCTACCTGGAACGTGAAGCTGGCGCCGATGCCCACGGCCATCACCAGGCAGGCCAGCGCCGTGCTGACCAGCACCGCCGCCAGCACCCTCGGCACGACGAACCGCTCGACCGCGGGGATGCCCATGACCTCCAGCGCGTCGACCTCCTCGCGGATGGTGCGGGCGCCGAGGTCGGCGCACATGGCCGAGCCACCGACGCCGGAGATCATCAGCGCGCAGATCAGCGGCGCGGCCTGCGCGACGATCACGAACGCCACCACCGCACCGCCGTACCCCTCGGCGCCGAGCTGACCCGCGAGCGAGCCGACGTTGAGCGCGACCACCACGCCGAGCGGGATGGTCACGAGCACGGCCGGGGTGGTGGTCACCGCGGCCAGGAACCACGTCTGCTCCAGCAGTTCCCGCCAGGACAGCCTGCGGCGCGCGACCACGCGGCCTGCCGCGGCGGTCGTGCGCACGGCGAAGGCCAGCAGGAGTCCCGCCTGGTTCAGCGCGTCCCCGACCGGTCCCCGCGCCGGTGGCGCGGCCAGGTTCATCGCCGTGCTCCGCGCTGCCGCAGCCGCGCCCTGAGGATCAGCGAGTAGGCGATCGGCGGGTAGCGCAGCGGCTCCGGCAGCCGCCGGTACACGGCACGCACCGTGCGCGCGAGCCGGTCGAGGTTCCTCGCGTCCCGCTCGGTCCAGGTCAGGTTCATCCGCTCCCGCAGCACCGGCGGCAGCGTGCCGACGGTGGTCAGCCGGACGACCCGCGCCGCGGGCCGGGAGAGCAGCCGCCACAGCGGGCGGGGCAGCAGGCGGCTCGGGCTGGCCGGGTCGGTGAGCGCGGCGAGGACGTCAGCCGTGCTCTGGTTGGCCTCCAGGGTCTCGTGCACGGTCCGGTCGAACAGCTCCTCGGCCTCGGCCCAGGTGGCGGCCATGTGGTGCGGGCGGATGCCGAGCGCGCGGCCGATCGCGCGGAACTCCCGCCACATCTGCTCCAGCTCGACGTCGTCGAGCGGGTCGCCGAACGTCGCGGCCGTGTCGACCAGGAACCTCGCCAGGGTCAGGTGCACCCAGGAGTACGCCTTCGGGTCGAGCGCGTGGTAGCGCCTGCCGGGTGCGCCAGGGCCGTTGAGGACGCCCTTGATGTTCCGGTGCACCTCCCGCAGCCTGCGGCCCTCGGCGTGCGCGCCGTGGCCCATGCCGTAGACGAACCGCAGCGTGGACAGGTGTGTGTCCCAGGCGCGCCGCCACGGCCGGTGCCGGAACTCCGAGTGGTCGAGTACGCCCTGCCCGACCACCGGGTGGGCGACCTGCAGCAGCAGGCCGGTGCCGGACAGCAGCACTCCGGGGGCGGCGGCGAAGTGCCGCCAGGTCACCGAACCAGGACCCGGCAGCGCCTCCGGCCGGGCGGGGGCCGTGCTCGCCATGGGCGCCTCCGGTGATTGCGTCGATGCGAATCTGGATTAACCTAGCTGTCTGACACGGGTCGTTGTCAAGAGTCATCGCCCGGTGCGGGGTACGGTGAAAAGTTAGACGTGGCAACGGTCCTGGCGACGGAGGAGCGATGGTGAGCGATCCGGTGGCCGGTGCCCCCGCTGCGGTGCGGCGTGGCCCCGATCGCAAATCACAACTCGCCCGCATCGCCGCGGACCTGTTCTGCGAGCGCGGCTACTACGCCGTCGGCCTCGGGGAGATCGCGACCGAGGCCGGGATCACCGGGCCCGCCGTGTACAAGCACTTCCGGAACAAACAGGCGATCCTCGCGCACGCCGCCCGCGAGATCACCGGGGCGCTCGAGGAACTGGTGGCCCGCTCCGGGGAGCGCACCGGGCCCGCGGCGGCGCGGCTCGACGCGTTGGTGCGCGACTGCGCGGGCCTGGTGATCGAGCGCAGGCGCAGCGTGCGGCTGTACCAGTGGGAGCGCCGCCACCTGGAACCCGCCGACCACGCCCGGTTCACCGCCGCGCTGCGCCACCTGGTCGGCGCGGTCGCCGGTCTGCTCGGGGAGACCAGGCCGGAGCTGTCCGGCACCGACCGGACGACCCTCGCCTCCGCGGTGCTCAGCGGGCTGGCCAGCCTCGGCACCCATCGCACGCCGCTCTCGGCGAAGGCCGCGGAGGCCGGGCTGCGTGGCGTGGCCTCCCGGGTGCTGGCCGCGGACCTGCCGCCCCGCGGGGCCGTCGTGCCGGAGCCCGACAGCGCCGGGCCGGGCGAGTTCGTGTCCCGGCGGGAGCGGCTGCTGGTGGCGGCGCCCAGGACGTTCCGGGAACGGGGGTTCCACGGCGTCACCATGGAGGACCTCGGCGCGGCGGCGGGAATCAGTGGCTCCAGCGTCTACCGGCACTTCGCGGGCAAGGCCGATCTGCTCGCGGCCGTGTACTACCGGGCGGCCGACCGGCTGACCGCGGCGATGGGCGTCGCGATCGAGCGGGCGAGGAGTCCGGAGGAGGCCCTGCGGGCCGTGATCGACGCCTACGTCGGGTACGCCTTCCGGCACGCCGACCTGGCCGCGGTCTACCTGTCCGAGTACGGCAACCTGCCCGCCGGCGACCGGCACGCCCTGCGGAAGGTGCAGCGCGAGCACGTCGAGCAGTGGGTGCGGCTGGTCGCCGCCACCCGGCAGGGCACGCGCGGGGCGCGGGTGCGGCTCGCCGTCCACGCCGCGCTCAACATCGCGCACGACCTGTCGATGAACCGCGCCCGCCCCGCCGACCCCGATCAGGTCCGGCACCTGGTCTCGGTGACCCTCGCCACCTGACCGCGAGTCCCCCGCTCAGTGCCGCGAGTGCTGCGTTCCGGACCGCCCGTTTCGCGAGCCTGAGTGCGGGACTCGCGTGCGTGGGCGGGGGACTCGCGTAGGCTGCGGTCGAGACGGCCTCCGAGGAGGACGAGACGAATGAAGAGTGGGATCCCGGAACGGGACGGGCATCGGGCGTTCGGTTCGCCGTCGTACCGCACGCCGGACCCGGTGACACGCGAGTTCGTCCGGCTCGCCGAGCGGCTGCTGGGTGCGCGCACCGTGGGCGACGTGCTGAAGCACCTGGTCGGCACCGCGGCGTCCGTCGTACCGGAGGCCGACCTGGTCAGCGTCACCCTGCGTACCCCGAGCGGGAACTTCGTGACGCCGGTCCACACCGACGAACTGGCGGTGCGGCTGGACGAGCTCCAGTACCGGTTCGACGAGGGCCCGTGCGTGGACGCCACCCGGGTCCCCGGCGAGGGGCTGGTCTACCAGGCCGACTCGGCCACGTGCGCCGCATGGCCCAGGTGGGGACCCGCGGCCGCCGAGCTCGGCGTGCGCAGTGTGCTCGCCGCCGGCCTGTTCCCCCTGGGCACCCCGCCGTGGTACGGCGCGCTCAACCTCTACTCGTTCCGGGCGAACGGCCTCGACGCGGTGGACCGGGACATCGCGATGCTGCTCGCGGCGCACGCCGCCACGGCGTTGCAGACCACCGACGCCGCCACCGCGGCCGAGCTGAAGGCGGCCCAGCTGCGGGAGGCCCTGCACAGCCGGGACGTGATCGGGCAGGCCAAGGGCATCCTGATGGAACGCAGGGGCGTGGACGCCGACGAGGCGTTCAAGATCCTCCGCGAGGCCTCACAGCACCTGAACATGAAGCTCACCGAGGTGGCGGGCATGCTCGCCGAGCACCGCGAGGAGATCTGACGGTCAGCGGCAGGTGAGCCCCGCGGGCGCGGGCGGTCGTTCCCGCCCGCGCAGGGCACGCAGCCGCCCCAGCAGCACCGGCCAGGAGAACGGTTTCGGCAGGAAGCCGTCGGCGCCGAGCGCCAGCACGTCCTCCTCGTCGCTCGCGCCGTCCCGCGCCGACGACACCAGGACGGGGGTCCACACGCCCGCGGCGCGCATGCGGCGGAGCACCTCGATCCCGGGCAGGCCGGGCAGGACCAGGTCGAGCAGCACCGCGTCGGCCGTCCCGGCGAGGGCGTGCGCGAGGCCCGTGATGCCGTCGGGGGCGACGGTGACGGTGTGTCCCTCGCGCTCGAGCGCGAACCGCACGATCTCCGCGAGCGCGGGCGCGTCCTCGATGAGGAGGATGTTCATGAGGCTCCTGCCGTCGCTGGTCCTAGCACGTCCTATGTGGAACCGATCGCGGACCGGCACCCAACCGTTACGATTCCGGAAGCGGTATCTCGTTTCCAGGGACTTTCGGCCCTGGGGCCGGGCGCCCCGGTTCCAGGACGGTGGACGGCAGACCGACGGGGAGGCCGACGGATGGGACTGCAGAGCATCTGGATCCGCACGCTCAGCGACGGGCTGGTCCGTGCCGACCAGGTCATCGGCGTGGACAGCCACCGCACGCCCGCGCTCACCGGCAAGCCCTCGCGCTGGCTGCTGGACGTCACGCTGGCGGTGCCCGCGGGCAGCGGGAACACCGACGGCTGGGATGTCGCCGAGCTGCACCGCACCCTCACCCAGACCGACTGGCACCCGGCGCAGGCCCCCGAGGACCTGGCGCGGCTGCTGAGCGGGCTCCGGCACCGCGACATCGCCGGGATCATCACCGCGGTGCCCGACCGCGACCGGATCCGCTTCGAGTTCCAGCGGTTCGAGACGACGGCCGACGGCGCGGACGCGGTCGAGGGCACCGCGGAGCCGCCAGGCTGACTCAGCGGTCGTAGTCGATCGCGACCTCGGCACTCGTGGCACGCGACTGGCAGGTCAGGATGGAGCCCCGGGACACCTCGTCCGCGCCGAGCGCGTAGTTCTGCTCCATCTGGACGGTGCCGGACAGCAGGGTGGCCCGGCAGGTGCCGCAGGCCCCTCCGGTGCAGGAGTACGGCGCGTCCAGCCGGTGCCGCAGGGCGCCCTCCAGCAGGGACTCGCCCGCCCCGACGTCGAGCTCGGTGGTCCGGCCGTCCAGCGTCACCGACACGGTCGCGGGTACCACGTCCGCGACCGCGGCGCCCGGCTCGGCGGTGCCGGTGAACCGCTCGCGGTGGACGTCCCCGCCCGGCACGCCCCGCTCGGTGAGCGCGCCCGCGATCCGGTCGGCCAGCCGTTCCGGCCCGCAGAGGTACCACGCGTCGGCCCCGGCGAGTTCCGGCCACAGTTCCGCCAGGCGCTCGGGCGTCAGGTGCCCGGCGACGGTCCGCTCGTAGCGAGGCACGTCGGGCGGCGTGAGCGCCTCGGCTCCGCCGTCGGGGCGGGAGTGGAAGTGCACGATCCGCAGCCTGCCCTCGAACCGGCGGGCGAGCATGGTGAGCTCGTCGGCGAACATGGTCGAGGCGCGGTCGCGGTTGGCGTAGAGCAGCGTCGCCCGGCTGCCGGGTTCGGCCAGCAGCGTGCTGGCCACGATGGAGATCACCGGCGTGATGCCGCTGCCCGCGGCGACCGCGGCCAGGTGGCGGCTGGTGCCCGGCCTCGGCGTGACGGTGAACCGGCCGGTGGGCGGCAGCACGTCCAGCTCGTCACCCGACCGCAACCACCGGAGCACGTGGTCGGAGAACGCGCCGCCCGGCACCCGCTTCACCGCGATCCGCAGCACCCCGGAGCCCGCCGCCGAGCAGAGCGAGTAGGTGCGGCGCAGCTCCCTGCCGTCGACCAGCGCCCGCACGGCGACGTGCTGGCCCGGCGTGAACCGGAACGTCTCCCGCAGGTCGTCCGGGACGACGAAGGTGATCGACACGGAGTCGGCGGTGAGCGGTCGCACCTCGGACACGCACAGCCGGTGGTAGCGGGGGCGGCCGGCTGCGGGCGGCTCGCCGCCGGGCGAGCCGGTGATCCCGCGCCACGCGCGGTACTCCCCGGGCGAGAGCGCGCGGCCCCATGCCGTCGCGATGGGTACGGCGCGGTCGAGGTAGTCCTCCTCGGTCCGCCGCCACGCCTGGATGTAGCGGTAGAACGGGATGGTCGGGTGGATGTGGTGCACCAGGTGGTAGTTCTGGTACAGCATCACGGGCGTGAACAGCCGTTCCCAGCCGACGCGGACCCGGGTGGCGCGGAACCGGTCGGTGCGCGCGGTGACGCCGAGGTCGTGGTGTGGCAGCCAGTCGAACCACCACGCGAGGATGCCCAGCCCGATCCGTTGCGGGATCAGGTAGATCACCGCCAGCTCCCACAGGTGCCCGGTGGCGATCACCGTGGCGAACACGGCGATCGAGGTGAACAGCATCACGGTGGCCTCGGCGACCTCGGCGCGCGGCCGGGTGCGCGTGCGCGGGAGGTAGAACCGCAGGTACCAGGCGTCGACGGTCAGCCAGCGCAGCGGCAACTGCCACGCGGGCCCGCGCTCGGTCCACGCGTCCGGGTCGGTGTGGATGTCCTCGTTGGTGTTGCGGTGATGCTCGATGTGGACGTACCGCACCATCGGGAACGAGCCCCACGCGGCGACGAACGGGATGGACAGCCTGCCGAGCAGCTCGTTGACCCAGGTCAGCCTGCCCGCCGCATGGTGGGTGGATTCGTGCAGCACGGTGAACATCGCGAAGCTCACGAGCGTGTGCAGCGGGATCGACAGCCACAGCCATTCGGCGCCGAAGCCGCCGAGCACCAGCCAGGTGGCGAGTGTCCAGACGGCGAGGTTCGCGGCGAACAGCAGGACGGTCGGCACGGCCACCCGGGGCAGCGCGATCCCGGGGTCGGGGACCCCGCGCCGGACGGCCGCGACCTCCGGCTCGCTGAGTACCGGACCTTCGGTGGTCACCGGGTTCACGACACCCCTCCCATGCTTGACACGGCACCGTTGCCTGGCCCCACTGTTTACACTCGTGCTGATTTTGTCAACACGATGGACATCCGTCTGGGTGCTGTATGCTGCGGGTGTGGTACGGGAGCGCGGTTTCCAGGCCGAGGTGCGCGCGTTGCTGCGGGACCGGCTGCTCGACGCGGCGGCCGACATCACCTGTGCCGAGGGCTGGGCCGCGGTGACGATGAGCCGGATCGCCGAGCGGGTGGGCGTCAGCAGGCAGAGCGTGCACAAGGAGGTCGGCACCAAGCAGGCCCTCGGTGAGGCGCTGGTGACCAGGGAGGCCGACCGGTTCCTCGACGGCATCGAGACGCGGCTGCGCGAGCACCCCGGCGACCCGGTGACCGGCGTCGCCTCGGCCGTCGAGTACACGCTCCGGACCGGTGCGGACAACCCGCTGCTCAAGGCCATCCTCGCGGCGCCCCATCCGGGCGCGGACGAGCTGCTGCCGCTGCTCGCGACCCGGCCGGAGCCGGTACTGCGGCGGGCCGTCACGGCGGTGCTCGGCTACGTCCGGCAGCAGTACCCCGAGCTGGCGGAGCGGGATCCCGGCCCGCTGGTGGACGCCGTCGTGCGGCTCACCCTGAGCCACCTCGCGCAGCCCCTCGGCCCGGCCGAGGACGCGATCGCGCAGGTCCGCCGGATCGCCGGGCTCTGGCTCTCCGCTTGAGCACCCGGACCGCGAACACCAGCCCGCTCGCGGCGAAGAACCCCGCCGTCAGCAGCAACCAGCGTTCGGCGAAGGGCTCCTGTGTCTGCCCGGTGGCCGCCAGGTAGGTACCGCTGCCGTGCTCGGCGATGCCCGGCAGGAACAGCAGCAACAGCAAGCCGGACGCGAGCACGGGCACCCGCAGGTGGTTGCGCAGCGACACCGAGGCGGACACGCGGCCCAGCGCACGGTCGGCGACCGTGTAGAGCGGGAACAGCAGCAGGTCGTGCAGCACCACGGCGCCGGCGAACCACAGCGCGATCCGCGGCAGCGCCGGGGCGTCGGACACGAGGAACACCGCGTAACCCGCGAGCGCCAGTGCGCCGAGCACGGCCGCCAGGTGCCAGGGCCCGGCCCCGTAGCGGAGGTGGGGACGGCCGGCCACGTCACGCCCTCCGGAACTCGATCGAGCGGACCCACTTGGTGTTGTGCACACCCGGCAGCGCGGGCACGATCACGCGCGCCGGGAAGCCGTGGTCCAGGGAGAGGTCGGCGCCGTTGACCCGCAGCGCCAGCAGCGAGTCGGCATGCAGCACCTGGTTGGCCTGCAACGTGGCCTGGTTGAACGCGCCGCCGCGCTGCAGCGACCGGACGTGGGCGGAGGCGGGGTCGTGCACGCCGGCGAGCTCGGCCAGATCCCGCAGCCGGACACCCGCCCAGTGCTGGGTGGTGGACCAGCCCTCGACGCAGGCGATCGGCAATGTCGCGGCGTGGCCGGGCAGCGCGGCCAGCCCGGCGCGGCTGAGCCGCACCGGTTCCGGACCGCCGAGCAACTCCAGTGTCCACTCCGGACCCACCTGGGTCGCCTCGATGCCCGCTGCGGCGGCGGTGCGGTTGACCTGGAAGTCGTTCGGCCCGGTACCGAGGTCGCGACCGCGGGGCAGCAGCAGTGCCGTGTGGCGCGCCGCGCCGCCGATCGTCTGCCCCACGGTGAGCGTGCCGACGAGCAGCGTGCCGCCCGCGACGATGCCGAGCGCGCCGCGCCTGCTCAGCGTGGCCGGCTCCGGGTCGGGGCTGACCAGCCCGTCGGGGTCGGCAGGCTCCGGCCGCGTCTCCGCGCGGCTCGTGCGCAGCTCCGCGCGCAGCGACCGCGACCGCAGCGCGCGGGTCATGCGCGGCAGTTTGAGGGCCACGTGGGAGACGAACCCGGCGAGGAACACCCAGGCGCCGTAGTAGTGCGCGGTGTAGAAGCTGAAGCCGAAGACGTAGTCGTACTGGATGTTCAGCACGCCGGTGACGATCTCGAACAGGACGCCGCCGACGAGGAGCAGCAGGGTGAACCGCTCGAGCGCCTGGGCGGGCGAGCGGAACGGGGGCCAGGTGAACAGCTTCGGGAGCACCGACCACAGCTTCGCCAGGACCACCGGCACCAGCATCAGCCCGAGGATCACGTGCAGGCCCTGGGTCAGGCGGTACAGCCACGCGGGATCGGTGGGCCAGTCGAACGGCGGCAACCGCAGCCAGCCGACGTCGGCCGGGATCGCCTGCCCGAACTGCGGCCCGTAGGCCGAGTAGGACAGCAGCCCGGTGATGGTGACGATCGGCAGCGTCACCAGCAGCACGACGGCGAGCACCGACGTGAGCCACGGCCCCCGGAGGGGGCTGCGCCACGTACCGGGCCGGAACGGGTTGGGCGGTCGCATCATCCCCAGCATCGCCGCGGGCGACGGGCCCTGCCAGCCGGTGCGCCGGTCCGTCCGCGTTTCGTAAGACCGCGTGTCCGCCGCCTGCGCTCACGTGTCCGCCGTCTGTGCTCACGTGTCCGCCGTCTGTGCCGCCTCCCGCGCGCCCCGGCGTGCGTGGATCGCGGACACGCGTACACAGATCGCGGACACGCGTGCGTGGACCGCGGACACGCGTGCGGGGGTCAGCGGTGCAGCAGGCAGGTCGTGGTGCCGTGGGCGATCAGCCTGCCTTCGTCGTCGGCGACCCTGCCCTCGGCGGTGGCCGTGCGGCGGCCGACGTGGATGGTCGTCCCGGTCGCGATCAGGCGGTGGCCGCTCGTCGGCACCGAGCGGATGTAGTTGACCTTGAGCTCCAGGGTGCCGAAGCCGACGCCGGCTTCCAGCGTCGAGTGCACGGCGCAGCCCATGGCCGAGTCGAGCAGGGTCGCGCAGATTCCGCCGTGCAGCGTGCCGAGCGGGTTCGCGAAGTCCGGCCGCGTCGCGAGGCTGAACACCGCCCTGCCGAATTCCAGCTCCTCGACGTCCATCCCGAGCAGGGTGCCGATGAACGGGGGCCGCTCCGGCAGTGCCGTCATCGCCCGCAGCGCGTCGAGTCCCGGCATGGTGGCCAGGCGGGACGCGAGATCCTGGATCGACTCCGTCGTCATGGGTCACCTCGATAGATCGATCGGTCTATGTCGTCGCATTCCAGCACGGGCAGACCGATCGGTCTAGAGTTGCGGGCGGAAGGAGACGGACATGACAGCCGGACCGCGGGACCGCCTGATCGACAGTGCCATCGCGCTGATCCGCGAGCGGGGAGTGCACGCCACCGGCCTCGCCGACCTGCTGGAGCACAGCGGCACCGCCCGCGCGTCGGTCTACCAGCACTTCGCCGGCGGGAAGTCCGGGCTGGTCGAGGAGGCGACCAGGGTCGCCGGGCTGCGGATGGACGAGTTCCTCGCCACCCTGCTCGGCTCGCGCGACCCGGTCGGCGCGTTGCGGTCGCTGGTGCGCTGGTGGCGGACGACGTTGCGGGAGACCGACTTCGCGGTGGGCTGCCCGGTCGTCGCCGCCGCGCTCGCCGGAGCCGACACGCCCTCGGCGCGGGAGGCGGCCGCGCAGGCGTTCGCCACCTGGGAGCGCAGGCTCGCCCGCGCCTTCGCGGCCGGGGGCCTGGACGGCGAGAGCGCGCGGTCGCTGGCCGGGTTCGTGGTCAGCGCGCTGGAGGGCGCGATCGTCCAGGCCCGTGCCACCCGCTCCGTGCGTCCACTCGACGACGCCGAGCGGCAGCTCACCTGGCTGGTCGGCGGCTACCTCACACCACCAGCGACGTGAGCGAGGGACTGGCGTGCGGGGCGGGGGTGTAGTCCCGCCACGCCTCCGCCATCCGGCGCACCGCCTCGGCCAGCCGGTCCGGCGGCTCCAGGAACGGCAGCCGCAGGTGGGCGCCACTCGCCCCGGACACGTCGAGCGAACCACCGGGCAGCACGGCGACGCCGCTGCGCAGCGCGCGCTGCGCGAACGACACCCCGTCCCCGTGCGGCAGGCGCACCCACAGCGTCTGCCCGCCGGGTACCGGCCGGAACTCCCAGTCGGGCAGCGCCGCGGACAGCTCCGCGCACAGCCGGTCGTGCCGCACCCGCAGCTCGGTCACGCGCTCGGCCAGCAGGCCGTCGAGGTCCGCCACGAGCTCGGCCGCGGCCAGCTGCCCGACGACGTTGCTGCCCAGGTCGTGGATGGCCTTCAGCCGGGCCAGCCGCATGACGAGCGCGGCCGACGCGCGCACCCAGCCCACCCGCAGGCCGCCCCACACGCTCTTGCTCAGCGAGCCGATCGTGATCCCGGTGCCTTCCGGCGCGAACGCGGCGAGTGGCGGGGGCGGCGGGCCGTCGAACGCGAGGTCGGCGAGCACCTCGTCGTCGATCAGCGGCACCCCCAGCTCGGCCGCGGTCTCCGCCAGCCGCCGCCGCGCGAGGTTGGGCAGCACCGAGCCGGTGGGGTTGTGGTGCGTGAGCACGAGGTACGCCGCCGACGGCCGGTCGCGCAGAGCGCGCAGCGTCGCGTCCAGGTCCAGCCCGTCGGCACCGGTGGGCACCCCGCGCAGGGTGGCGGCCGACTGCCGGAACACCTCCAGCGCGCCCGGGTAGGTCGGCGCCTCGACGAGCACCCGGTCACCCGGACCGACCAGCACGCCGGCCAGCAGGGACAGGGCCTGCTGGCCGCCGGAGGTGACGAGGATCTGTCCCGGATCGGTGGGCAGCCCGCGCGCGGTGTACCGGTCGGCGAGCGCCTCCCGCAGTGCCGGGTGGCCAGCCGGGTAGTAGCCGATGTCCCCGGTGATCGGCCGCACCAGCGCCTTCTCGTAGGCGTCGCGCACCGCCTCCGGCGCCGTGCTGACCGCCGCGCAAGTGAGCTGGATGACGTGGTCCGGCGCCTCCAGCAGGTGCGCGAACAGGGGGTTCGTGGTGTCCACCGGCCTGCCCGGATCCGGGCGGAGCGCCGCGGGCGCCACCCGGGTGCCGCTGCCCTGCCTGCGGACGATCTTGCCGTCCTGGCTGAGCAGATCGTAGGCGGCGACGACCGTGCTGCGGCCGACCGCGAGCGCGGCGGCGAGCGTGCGGTCGGCGGGCAGTGCGGTGCCCGGCCGCAGCTCACCGTCGTCGATCATCGCGCGCAGCCGCGCGGCGAGCAGGACGTAGAGCGGCCCTCGCCCGGCCGACCAGCGACCGAGCCGGGCGGCCAGCTCGGCTGCCGGAAGTGGCTTGTTCACCAGACCAATACTGGCGCATTGGCACTGGGTTGGACACCGGTTTTCCCGCGAGACTGCCCGCATGACCCACCACCGCGAGACCAGGGCCGTGCGGATGCCCGTCCCCGAGCCGCCCAGGGGCACCCCCGTCGCCGTGCCGCTGTACCAGAGCGCGATCTTCGGCTTCGCCGACCCGGAGTCGCTGGCCGGTGCCATGAACGGGCCGGAAGGCGACTTCGCCTACAGCGGCTACGCCAACCCCACCGTCCGCGCGCTGGAGGACGCGCTCACCGGCCTGGAAGGCGGCGCCGCCACGCTCGCCACCAGCTCCGGGATGGCCGCCACCAGCGCCGTCCTGCACTCCCGGCTGCGCGCCGGCGACCACGTGGTCGCCCAGCGGGCGCTCTACGGCGGCACCTTCGCCGCGCTGCGGGACCTGACGGACAGCTGGGGCGTCGAGGTGACCTACGTCGGCGGCGACGACCCCGCCGAGCTGCGGAACGCGCTGCGGCCGGAGACCAGGCTGCTGTGGCTGGAGACGATCGCCAACCCCACCGGCTTCGTCGCCGACCTGCCCGCGCTCGCCGCCGAGGCGACGGCGGCGGGGGTGACGACGGTGGTCGACAACACGTTCGCGACCCCCCTGCTCTGCAGGCCGCTCGAACACGGCGCCGACATCGTGGTGCACTCGGCCACCAAGTACCTCGGGGGCCACCACGACGTCGTCGGCGGCCTCGCCGTGTTCGCCGATCCCGACGAGTACCGCAGGACGTGGGTGCGTGCCATCGGGCTCGGCGTCGTCGCCGACCCGTTCGCCGCCTGGCTTCTGCTGCGCGGCCTGAAGACACTCCCGCTGCGGGTCACCCGGCAGTGCGCCAGCGCGGCCCTGCTCGCCGAGCGGCTGGCCGGGCACCCCGCCGTCGCGGCGGTGCACTACCCCGGCCTGCCCGGGCACGGCAGCCACCAGCGGGCGCGCAGGGTGCTCGACGGCGGGTACGGCGGCACGGTGGCGTTCGATCTGGCCGTGCCCGGCGCGGCGCACGACTTCCTGAAGCGGCTGGAGCTCGTGCTCAACGCGGGCTCGCTCGGCGGCACCGAGACGGTGGCCATGCACCCGGCCACCACGTCGCACCGCCACCTCGACGCCGAGTCGCTGCGGGCCGCGGGCGTCGGCAGGGAGCAGGTACGCGTCGCGCTCGGCATCGAGCACCCCGAGGACCTGTGGGCGGACGTCGAACAGGCGCTGCGGGCCGGATGATCGCGGGTCAGCGCGCTCCGGGCAGCTCACCGGTCGCCGTGACCGTGCCCGCGATCTCCCGCAGCTTGGTGTTCTGCCGCTGCGAGGCCTCGACCAGGACGGCGAACGCCTGCCGTTCGGAGATCTTGTAGCGTTCCATGAGGATGCCCATCGCCTCGCCGATCTCCTGGCGGGTGGCGATGGCGTCGCGAAGCTGGGCGTCGTGCTGGGCACTGGCGAGCGCGACCGCCGCGTGGGAGGCCAGCAGCCAGCCGACCTGTTCCGACCTCTCGTTGAAGGCATCGGGATCGGTGGAGTAGAGATCCAGCGCCCCGTACCTCTCGTCCTCGGTGAACAGCAGGAAGCCCATCATGCTCCCGATCCCGAGGTCCCGCGCCTTCGGGGCGAACCGGGGCCAGCGGTCGACGGTATCCGTCATGTCCGGGATCCGGTAGACCTCCTGCCGGTCACGGACGGCGTCGAAGCAGGGACCCTCCCCGCACTCGCCCTGCAGCCGATCGGAGTGCTCGACCAGTGATGAGGTCGCGGACAACGTGCGGACCCGGGTGCCGTCCAGCACGAGGATCCCCGCGTCGGTGCAGCCGTCGACGAGTTCGGTGGCATGGTGGCCAATGCGGTCCAGCGTGTCCTGAACGGACGGTTGGGTGAGCAGATCGCGTGCCATGTGGGCCAGCGCCGTAGCCAGCTCCTCCGGATCGCGCTTGCCCTGCATAGTGCCGTGCTACCCGGGCACGCGGACGGTGAAACACGTGCCCGGTAGCACGGTAGGCGGTCAGGAAGGCAGTCGTTCGCCCGTGTTGGGGTCGAACAGGTGTGCCTCGTCCGGATTGGAGACCGTCACGTGCACGACCTCGCCGAGCCGCGGCGGCATGCGGCTGTCGCCGCGCACGATGACGCGCGCCGACCGGTCGCCGAGCTGCACGGAGCCGTGCACGTAGGCGTCGGCGCCGAGCTCCTCGACCAGCTCGACGGTCACCTTCATCGCGGACTCCTCGGAGCCCGCCACCCGCAACGCCTCCGGGCGCAGGCCGACCGTCACGCTGTCCAGTCCGGCGCGCTCGGCGGCCGCCAGCGTCGCGCGGGGGATCGGCACGGTGAGACCGTCGAGCTGCGCGCCCTGCGGCGTGAGCGGCACGGTTTCCAGGTTCATGCTCGGCGAACCCATGAACCCGGCCACGAACGCGTTGGTGGGCTGGTCGTAGAGCGCGCGCGGCGTGTCGCACTGCTGCAGCAGGCCGTCCTTGAGCACCGCCACGCGGTGACCCATCGTCATGGCCTCCACCTGGTCGTGCGTGACGTAGATGGTAGTGGTGCCGAGCCGCTTCTGCAGCGCGGCGATGTTCGCGCGGGTCTCCACGCGCAGCTTCGCGTCCAGGTTGGACAGTGGCTCGTCCATGAGGAACACGGCGGGCTCGCGGACGATCGCGCGGCCCATCGCCACGCGCTGGCGCTGGCCGCCGGAGAGGGCCTTCGGCTTGCGGTCCAGGTAGTTGGTGAGGTCCAGCAGCTCGGCGGCCTGCCGGACGCGGGCGGTGATCTCCGACTTGGCGACCCGCTTCAGCTTCAGCGCGAAGCCCATGTTCTCGGCCACCGTCATGTGTGGATACAGCGCGTAGGACTGGAACACCATCGCGATGTCGCGGTCCTTCGGCGGCATGTCGGTGACGTCGCGGTCGTCGATGTAGATCGCGCCCTCGTCGACATCCTCCAGACCGGCGAGCATGCGCAGCGCCGTCGACTTGCCGGAGCCGGAGGGGCCGACCAGCACCAGGAACTCGCCGTCGGCGACGTCCAGGTCGAGCTTGTCCACCGCGCGCACCGGAGGTGTGGAGGGGAAGACTCGGGATGCCTCTCGGAAGGAGACCACGGCCATGTCGCTCGCACCCTTTCGTCGCGTCGTTGCCAGCGTGGGGTTCTTCCTACCCGCCGTGGCGCGAATCCTGCTATAGATAGTAAAGACACTGTATTTACTAATCGCGGAGGAGGGGGCGCGTGAGCGGTGCCGGGGGCCGGACCGTCCGGCAGCACAACCTCGCGCTGCTCATGGGGCTGATCTGCGAGTCCGCGCCGGTCACGCGCGTGGAGCTCGCGGAACGCGCCGGGCTCACCAAGGTCACCGTCACGAACCTGGTCGGAGAGCTGATCGACGCCGGGCTGGTGCAGGACCTCGGGACCACGCAGCGCACGGGACCTGGCCGCCCTGCCGGTCGCGTCGCACCCGACCCGCTTGGCCCGGTCGGCATCGGGCTCCAGCTGGAGGTCGACCACGTCGCGGGGTGCGTCGTGGATCTCTCCGGGCGGGTTCGCCGCCGCGAGCTGCGCCGGGCCGACCTGCGGCGGATGTCACCCGCCGAGGCCGTCCGGGCGGCGCGCCCGGTGTTGCGCAGGCTGTTCGACCACGCGACCACGGCGGGGCAGCTGGTGACCGGCATCGCGTTGCCGGTGCCCGCGTTGTTCGGCCGGGACCGGGAGGGACTGCCCCTGGTGCGCGCGGTGCCCTCCCTCGGCTGGCGGGACGCCGACCTGCGCGGGCTGCTGACCGGGGAACTCGACGCGCTCGGTGCGCTCGGCATCGACGTGCGGATCGGTGGTCCGGTGGCGTTCGCGGCCGGGGCGGAGTGCCGCGACGCGGACGTGCTCTACGTCGGCGGGGAGGCCGAGATCGGGGCGGTCCTCGTTCAGGACGGCGTGGTGCGGCACCGGTCGGCGGGGTCATGGGGCCACGTGCCGGTGCGGGCGCGGGGGCGGGCCTGCCCGTGCGGGCGCACCGGGTGCCTGGAGGCCTACGCGGGCCGGGCGGCGATGGCGCGGGCGGCAGGACTGGCGGAGACGGCGCTGCCCCGCTTGCTGTCCGGCACGGAGCCGTTCGCGGAGCGGCTGGCGGCGGGTGACCGCGCGGCCGTCCGGGCGACGACGGAGGTGGCCCGGCTGCTCGCCGATGCGCTCGCCGGCCCGCTCGCGGTGCTCGACCCCGGTGCCGTCGTGCTCGGTGGCAGGCTCGCGGCGCTGGGGGAGCCGTTGCTCGACCCGCTCGGCAGCCGCCTCGCCGAGCAGCACACGAGCCCGCCGCTGCACGTCGGCACGCTCGGCCCGGAGGCCGCGCTGCGCGGCGCGGCGTCGAGCGTGCTCGCCGACGTGGTCGCCGATCCGCTCGGCTGGTCCGACCGCCCCTGACCACGAGTCCCCCGCCCAGGACCGCGAGTTCTGCGTTCGGGGCGGCGAAGTCCCCGCTCGCGGACGTCCGCCAGGCCCGGCAACGGGGATGGCGAGCCCCAGCGGGGAACTCGCGTGCGGGAGCGGGGGACTCGCGGTCAGCGGCGGCGGCTCGCCAGCCGGGAGTAGCCCTTGCGTACGCGCATCATGGCCTCGTGGCGCTCGCTCAGGGCCACCAGGCGGTGCTTCCACCCTGCGGGCGCCTGCGGTGGTGCGGGCTTCTCCAGCTCGGCGACGAGCTGGTCGACCAGGGTGCCGAGGGCGTCCAGCGAGACGTCGAGCAGCTCCTCCGGCTCCGGAGGCCGCTGCGCCTTCGCGGCCCCCTCCGGCGGGTCGCCGGGAAGCAGGTCGGCCAGGTCGCCCACGACGTGGTACCCCGCCTTCTCGATCGCCTCGACGAACTCCTGTGCCCGCTGCCGGGCCCAGGTGTACTGTCCGGCCTCGAGCACGATCGGCGCCTTGCCCGCGCGCTCGGCCAGGTGCCGTTGCGCGAGCCGGAACTTCACCACGTCCTGGTAGTCCCGCCGGGTCACCCGGTCCGCCAGCGCGACGTTGATCCGCCGCACCAGCTCGGCCTCGGCCATGCCCAGCGAGCGGTTGCCCCTGCGGACGTCGGTCCGGTAGCCGGTCGGCCGCAGCCCGAGCAGGTCGGCGAACCGGCGCCACAGCACGTCGTCACCCGCCCCGCGGGCAGGCACCGGCAGCACGTGCACCTGCTCGGGCGGCAGGTGCCCGCCCCACGTCCGCAGCACCGTGGGCAGGTCCTGGAAGTCCCAGAACACGTCGGCCAGCCACACGGACCTCGGCCGGTCCTCCGCGAGCGCGGCGGCGAACTCGCGGAAGCCGAACCGGTGCCCGTTCTTCACGTCCTCCTGCCACACCGAGGGGATCTGGCTGGCCAGGTTCCGCGCGGTGCACACGATGTGGATCTCGGCGAAGGACAGGTCGTCGAGCACGCGCCGCGCCTCGTCGGGCGAGGCCGGGGCGAGCAGTTCGTGCGAGAGGAACACCGACCGGCCGCTCTCGACGGCTTCCCTTGACTCCGCCACGATCGCGGCCCAGGAGCCTGGGACCACGCGGTCGTGCCAGTCGGGGAACCGGCCGCTCATCACGTCGATGACCGCCCTGAACTGGCTGTCGGCGGCGGTACCCGGGTACCGGACGCCGTCCTCCGCCAGCAACTCGCGGTTGTGCCAGCACACGTCCTGCAGGTACGTCGTTCCGGTCTTCGGGGTGCCGATGTGCAGGTAGAGCCGCGGTCGCGTCGACGTCATGGAAAAAGCGTAGAGGCGGCGCCCGAACAGCCGAACGCGGTGTGCCGGTGACTGGAAATACCGTTCTCTCCTGGGTCTGTCCGGTCACGACGAGCCGACCTCGCGCACCGGTTTGTGCGGAAAGCGGCGGCGGGCGTGGTCGGCGAGCGGTGGAGCCTGCTCGTGCTGCGCGAGCTCATGCTCGGTGAGCGCCGCTTCGACCGGATCGCCCGCAACACCGGAGCCAGCCGGGACGTCCTCGCCACCCGGCTGCGCACGCTCGTCGAGGCGGGTGTGCTGGAGCGGCGCCGGTACGAGGAGCACCCGCCGCGCTACGAGTACGTGCCCACCGAGGCGGGCCGCGCGCTGCAGCCCGTGCTGCTCGGCCTGCTGCAGTGGGGCGACCGGTACGTCACCGAGGGCCCGCCGCCGACGGTGTTCGAGCACAGCTGCGGCGCGGAGCTGGAGACCCGCACGGTCTGCGCGCACTGCGGGCGCGAGGTCGAACCGGGCGAGCCGCGGGTGCGGCGCCTCGGCCGGGTCCGGTAGGCGCGCCGGTCAGCAGGCCAGCTCGGCGGCCTTGGCGGCCAGGTAACGGCGTTCGGGTTCGCTCGCCGTGCGCCGGGCCGCGCGTTCGTAACAGACCCGGGCCGCCGGGTGGTCGCCCGCCAGCTCCAGCAGGTGGGCCCGCACCGCGTCGAGCCGGTGGTGGTCGGCGACGCGACTGTCCTCGTCGAGCGGCTCCAGCATGGCGAGCCCGGCGGCGGGCCCGCGCACCATCCCGACGGCGACGGCGTGGTTGAGCGTCACCACCGGGTTGTCCGACACCCGGCGCAGCAGCTCGTACAACGCGACGATCTGCGGCCAGTCGGTGTCCTCCGCCCGTTCGGCCTCGTCGTGGACGGCCGCGATCGCGGCCTGCAACTGGAACGAGGTGAACCGCCGCGTCCTGCGCAGCGCCCGCGCGACCAGCGCGCTGCCCTCCGCGATGGCCGCCTGGTCCCAGCGGGAACGGTCCTGTTCGGCCAGCGGCACCAGCGATCCGTCCGCCCGTGTCCTGGCCGCACGGCGGGCGTGGGTGAGCAGCATGAGCGCGAGCAGCCCGCTCACCTCGTCGTCGTCCGGCAGCAGCCGGTGCAGCTCCCTGGTCAGCCGGATCGCCTCGTCCGCGAGCCCCCGGCTCCGCGCGGCGGGCTCCGCGACGCTCGTGTAGCCCTCGTTGAACACCAGGTACAGCACGTGCAGGACGGTGGCGAGCCGGTCGCCCCGCTCTTCCGGCGGCGGCAGCCGGAACCCGGTGCCGGAGTCCCTGATCCGCTGCTTCGCCCTCGTGATGCGCTTGGCGACCGTCGCCTCGGGCAGCAGCAGCGCACCGGCGATCTCGGCCGTCGTCAGGCCGCCCACCGCGCGCAGGGTGAGCGGAACCTGGGCTCCCGGGGACAGCGCCGGGTGGCAGCACAGGAACAGCAGGACCAGCGTGTCGTCGTGGTCGTGGCCCCGCACGGCGTCGGCGGCCGGGGCGAGGTAGGCCGTGCGGGGCATTCGCACGGCCTCGGCCTCCTCCCGGCGCCTGCGGGCCTGCTCCGCGCGCAGCAGGTCGGTCATCCGCCGCGCCGCGACCGCGATCAGCCAGCTCCTCGGGCTGTCCGGCAGGCCCTCCTCCGGCCAGCGCGTCGCCGCCGCGAGCAGGGCCTCCTGCACGGCGTCCTCGGCGACGTCGAAGTGCCCGTACCGGCGGGTGACGGCCCCGAGGACCTGCGGCGCCAGCCGGCGCAGCAGGTCCTCGACGTGCGGTCCGCTCATGCTCCGGGCAGTTCCGAGCCGTCCGGTACCGGGCGCACCTCGATCGGTTCCCCGGTGAAGTCGGTGATCCGGGCGGCGATCTCCAGGGCGCGGTCGTAGCTGGCGCAGTCGACGATGCTGAAGCTCAGCACGACCTCCTTCGACTCGGCGAAGGGTCCGTCGGACGTCACCACGTCGCCGCCCACCTTGCGGACCACTTTGGAGTGCGAGGGGTCGGCGAGGCCCTCGGTCAGCACGAGCTCGCCGCTCTCGGTGAGCTCCTTCTGCAGGTTCTCGAAGAACTCGCAGGCCGCGGCCACCTCGGGCGGCATCTCCCCGGTGGACGTCCAGTCCGCGGCGGTCGCCTCCCAGGCCTCGGTGTTGCTGAACGCCTGCAGCAGGTACTTCATGTCGGCTCCTCCGTCTCGGCAGATGTTGGTCGCTTGCACCCGGAACGTCGGAGCCGCGGACCGCGGTTGGACATCGGGCGGGAGAATTCTCGTCCGGATTCCGGCGCGCCGACAGCGGCCAGGCGCCGCGGGTAGCCTCGGCCCGGTGACCACGGCGGATCGCGTGACGAACCCGGCTCCGGCCGACGCCCGGTCGGTGCGCCGCCGCGTGGCCGTGGTCGTGCTCGCCGAGGTCGCCGCGGTGACCGCCGTGCTGCTGCTCAAGCGGTTCGACGGCATCGACCTCGAGGTGTACCTCGGCGGCGCGCGGGCGCTCGTGGAGCACGGCACGCCGTACGCGGCCCCGGTGCCGACGAGCTACGACATCGCGTTGCCGTTCCTCTACCCGCCGCTGGCCGCGCTGCTGTTCGTACCGGGCACCCTGCTGCCGTTCGGCGTGGCGATCACGGCGTTCAGCGTCGCGTCGATCCTGGCCGTCGGTGTCGTGGCCTACCTGGTGACCGCGAGCCTGCTCGGCGTGCTCGGCGACCGGTCGGCCGTGCGCGGGCACACGATCGCGGCGGCGGTCGCCGTCGGGGCGCAGCTGGCCTGCGCGGTGGTGGAGCCGGTGCGCTCGAACCTCGAGTTCGGGCAGGTCAACGCCCTGCTCATGGTGATCGTCGCGGCCGACCTGCTGCTGCCGGGGCGGGCGCGGACCCGGGGCCTGCTCGTCGGGCTCGCGGCGGCGGTGAAGCTCGTGCCGCTCGTGTTCGTCGCGTTCTTCCTGTTCCGCAGGGAGCTCGCCGCCGCCGTGCGCGCCGTGGCCGCCTTCGTCGTCGCGGGCGCCGCCCTGTGGTTGGTGCTGCCCACCGCCTCCCGGACGTACTGGACGGAAACGCTGTTCGCCGCGGGCCGGATGGGCCACGACGGCGAGTACATCGGCAACCAGTCGCTGCGGGGCGTGCTCGCCAGGACCGACCTCGCGCCGTCCTGGCAGCTGCTGCTGTGGGCGCTCGGCAGCGCGGTCGTCCTCGCGCTGGTGGTGCACACCGTGCGGAAGGCGGATCCGGTGGTGGCCATGCTGGCCTGCGCGATCGGCGGGCTGCTGGTGTCGCCGACGTCGTGGAACCACCACTGGGTGTGGGCGTTGCCCGTGCTGGTGTATCTCGGCTGGCGCTGGCGCGCGGCGTCGTGGTGGCCGCGCGCGCTGACGGTGGTGGCGGCCGCGGTGTACCTGCTCGGGCCGATGTGGTTCGCCGACGACCTGCCGGGCGGCGTGCTCGGCTGGCCGGTGGCGGAGTCCTACACCCTGCTCGGCGTCGCGCTGCTCGGCACGCTCGCCGGGACACCAGGGCGCGCCTGCCGGAGTACGAGCGAGGTGGTGGAGTGATGCGACACCGGTGCGATGTGGTCGTCGTGGGTTCCGGGCTCGCCGGGCTGGCCGCGGCCGACCTGCTGACCAGACACGGCGCCGACGTGCGGGTGCTCGAGGCGGGGCAGCGCCTCGGCGGGCGAGTGCGTGGCGTGCCCGCCGGTGGGGGCGCGACCGTGGACACCGGCGCGGAGTTCGTCGGTCCCCGGCACAGCCGGCTCCGTGCCCTGCTGGCAGCGACGGGGCTGCGGACCGTGCCGTCGGGCCTGGGCCGGGCTCCCGCTCGGTGGCGCCTGCCGGAGCGGGACCGCGTGTCGTGGTTGCCGCCGCTCCCCGCGGGCGAGCTGCGAGCACTGGCGCGGGCCTGCTGGGCGCTGCGCGGGCAGGCGCTGGGTCTCGATCCCGGCGCACCGTGGCGGTCCCCCGCAGCCGCGCGGCTGGACGGGTGCGACATGGCGGGCTGGCTGACCGCGCACGGCGTCGGACCGGGCGGCCTCGCGGTGGCCGAGGCGGTGCTCGGCGGCTTCGCGACCGTGCCGATCCGCGATCTCTCCGCCGCGCACGTCGCATGGTGGATCGCCGCCTCCGGGGGCCTGCTGGCCGCCGTCCGGTCGGGGCAGGACCAGGTGATCACCGGCGGCGCGTACCAGTTGCCTCGGCGGCTTGCGGGCGGGTTGCGGCACCCGGTGCGGCTCGACTGCCCGGTGACGGATGTCGTCGAGCACTCGCGGGGCGTCGAGGTGCGTGCCGAGGGGGAGGTGTGGGCGGCCACGGCGGCGATCGTGACGGTGCCGCCCCCGGCGCTGCGCCGGCTGACCATCGAGCCCGGACCTCCCGCGGACTGGTCTGGCGCCGTGCGGGGGCTCGGCTTCGGCCGCGCGGTGAAGATCGCCGCGGTGGCATCGGTCCCGCCCCCGGTGCCTTACCGGTCGGTGCTGGGTGGCGGCCCGCTGCGGATCGCGTGGCGGCGCGGCAGGGTGCTGGCGGGCATCGCCACCGGCGGCGCGGCCACGGCCGAGGACCTCGCGGGCTCCTTCGGGCTGCACGTCACCGACCTGGCCGCCGTGGTGACGACCGACTGGACCGGGGAGCGTGCGATCGGCGGCAGTTACCTCGCCTGCCGCCCGGGAGACCTCGTGCACCGGTTGCCCGCCCTGCGGGCGGCGAGCACGCGGCGGATCCGGTTCGCGGGAGCCGAGCACAGCGCGTTCCCGAACTCGATGGAAGGTGCTGTCCGGTCCGGGCAGGCGGCGGCGCTGGCGTGCTCGGAGTCCCTTACGGTGACGGATCCCGGACATCGAGGGAAGGAGACGACGAGTTGACCACGTTCGACGGCAGGCGCGTGCTGCGCGAACCGCTGGTGCCGGGGCTGGCGCAGCTGTGGGATCTGCACGACGTGCTGTGGGAGGGCGACACCGAGTACCAGCACCTGGTGTTCGCGAAGACGGCCCAGGGCGTGGCCATGTTCTCGGATAACGACCCGCAGAGCACGGAGCTCGCGCAGCTGTACTACCACGAGTCGCTGCTCGTGCCCGCGTTGCTGCTCGCCGAGCGGGTGGACCGGGTGCTCACGGTCGGCTCCAGCGAGGGCGTGCTCGGCCAGCTGGCCGTGCGCGCGGGCGCGACCCACGTCGACCACGTCGACATCGACCGCCAGGCCGTGCACCTGTGTGCCGACCTCCTGCCCTACGGCTACACGCCGGAGGAGCTGGCCGAGGCCGAGCGCGGCGAGGGACCGGTGCGGGTCCACTACGCCGACGGCTGGGAGTTCGTCCGGCGGGCGGCCGAGGCGGACTCCCCGGACCGCAAGTACGACATCATCCTCGCCGATCTGCCCGGTGAGCGGGAGGACGACGCCCAGCACAACCGGCTCTTCGGCGCCGAGTTCCTCCGGCTGTGCCGGGCCGCGCTGCGCGAAGGCGGGGTGGTGGCGTCGCAGGTCGGCTGCCCGACCCTGTGGCTCAACGAGATGCTGCGGCGGTCGTGGCGACGGTTCAACGAGGTGTTCGGCACCGTCGCCTACTACGGCTCCGACGAGTTCGACTGGGCTTTCCTGTGCGGCAGGGCCGACGCGGTGGCCGACCCGGCGGCCAGGATGATCGACCGGCTGTCCACGCTGCCGTACCGTCCGGAGACGATCGACGCGGACGCGTTGCGCGGCAACAGCGTCCTGCCCCACAGCATCCGGCGCGGCAGGTGAGCTGAATCACGGCCACGGCTGTCATGGATCGTCCCCGTCCCCGGTTCAGGGGGTGACGAAAGGACGGGGACATGACACACATCGTGGTCGTCGGCGCCGGTTACTCCGGACTCGCCGCCGCGAAGCTCGCGGCCAGGTGGACCTCCGCCGACGTGACGCTGATCAACGCCAGTGACCGGTTCGTCGAGCGAGTGCGGCTGCACCAGCTCGCCTCGGGACAGCGGCTGCGCGACCTGCCGCTGCGCGACCTGCTGCGTGGCACGGGTGTCGAGCTCGTGGTGGACCGCGTCACCGCGATCGACGCGGATGCCCGCACCGTGCACCTGGCCGGGGGCGCTCCGGTGGGTTACGACCGGCTGATCTACGCGCTGGGCAGCCAGGCCGACCTCGGCGCCGTGTCCGGGGCCGCCGAGCACGCCCACACCGTCGTCACGCCCGAGCGGGCCGTGCGGCTGCGGGAACGGATCGCCGACAGCACGGTGGTCGCCGTGGTCGGCGGCGGCCTCACCGGCATCGAGGCCGCCGCCGAGCTGGCCGAGACGCTGCCCGCGCTGAAGGTGCGGCTGGTGACCGGCGGTGCGCTCGGCGACGCGCTGTCCCAGCGCGGCCGCCGGTACCTGCGGGCGGCGTTCGACCGCCTCGGCGTCGAGGTCGTCGAGCACGCGCGGGTGGCCGAGGTGCGGCCCGACGGGCTGGTGCTCGACGGCGGCGGGCACGTCGCGGCCGACACGGTGGTGTGGACGGCCGGGTTCCGGGTGCCGGACCTGGCGCGGGACGCGGGCTTCGCCGTGGACGAGCGGGGCCGCATGGTCGTGGACGGGACCCTGCGCTCGGTGTCGCACCCGGAGGTGGTCGGCGTCGGCGATGCGGCTGCCGTGCGCAGGCCCGACGGGCTGGAGCTGCGGATGGCCTGCGCCACCGGGCTGCCGACGGCCCAGCACGCCGTCCGCGCGCTGGCCGACCGCCTCGCCGGCCGGGAACCCGCGCGGCCGCTGCGGTTCCGCTACGTCAACCAGTGCATCAGCCTCGGCAGGCGGGACGGGCTCGTCCAGTTCGTGCACGCCGACGACAGCCCGCGCGAGGCGGTGCTCACCGGCCGCCTCGCCGCCCTGTACAAGGAGGCGATCGTGCGCGGCACGGTGGTCTTCGAGCGGCACCCCACGATCCCGGCCTCGGTCTGAGGAGCGGCGATGACGGATCTGACCATGCTGTTCAGGGCAGGCGAGGCCGAACTGCTCGGCGCCGACCCGCTCACGATGCGGCTGCTCGCCGACGGCGACGACACCGGTGGCGTCGTGAGCGCCATCCGGAGCCGGATGGGCCGGGCCACCGACGGCCCGCCGCCGCACCACCACACGCGGGCCCCGGAGATGTTCTTCCTCGTCGAGGGCGGCCTGCACGTGCTGGTCGGCGACCGGATCGTGACCGCGCGCGAGGGCGACTTCCTCGTGGTGCCCGAGCACACGGCGCACACCTTCCGCACGCCCGACGACACCGGCGTGGACATGCTGTTCCTCATGCCGGGAGCGCGGCGGTTCGACTACTTCCGGCTGGTGGACCGCATCCGGCGCGGGGAGGCGAGCCCGCGCGAGCTGTTCGAGACGCAAGAGCGCTTCGACAACCACTTCACGGACAGTGCGGTGTGGCGGGAGTTCACCGGAAGTCCCGCGACCGGTGGGCCACCCTGAGGTCGAGGGGCGTGAGGTGGTCGGCGACGAGGCTCGTGACGCCGTGGGCGTTCTGCACGATGCCCCGCACCAGCAGGGCCGGGCTGTTGCGGGCCACGTCCGCCTGCCGCCGCCACAGCCCCCGGGAGCAGACGACGTTGACCATGCCGGTCTCGTCCTCCAGGTTGAGAAACGTGATGCCGCCCGCGGTGGCGGGGCGCTGGCGATGGGTCACCGCCCCGCCGACGCGCACGCGCGTGCCGTCGGCCACGTCGAGCAGCCGGGCCGCCGGTACCGCGCCGATGCGGTCGAGGTATTCGCGGACGAACTCCGTCGGGTAGGTGCCGGGGGAGATTCCGGTCGCCCACACGTCGGCGGCCGCGAGGTCCAGTGTGGACATTCCGGGGAGCGCGGGCGCGGCGAGGCCGGTGGCGAGCCCAGGCAGGTGCTCCGGCCGGTGCCGGGCGGCGGCGCCCGCGGCCCAGATCGCCCGCCGCCGGTCGGAACCGAACCGGGCGAACGCGCCCGCCGTCGCCAGCGCCTCCAGCTGCGGTTCGGTGAGCCGGACGCGCCGGGCGAGGTCGTCGAGGCCGGTGAACTCGCCCGCCGCGCGCTCGGTGACGATCCGCTCGGCGAGGTCAGGGCCGAGGCCGCGGACCCCCGCCAGGCCGACCCGCACGGCGTGCCCGCCCTCGCTCGACGCGTCCGGTTCGAGCGTGGCGTGCGCGAGGCTGGCGTTGAGGTCGGGCCCGTGCACGACGATGCCGTGCCTGCGTGCGTCGGCGACCAGTGACTGCGGGGCGTAGAAGCCCATCGGCTGTGCCCGCAGCAGCGCCGCGCAGAACGCCGCGGGGTGGTAGCGCTTGAGGTAGGCCGAGGCGTAGACGAGCAGGGCGAACGACATGGAGTGCGCCTCGGGAAAGCCGTAGCCGGAGAACGCGTGGATCTGGGCGAAGATGCGCTCGGCCAGCTCCGGGCCGATGCCGTTGGCCGCCGCGCCGGAGAAGAAGCGCTCGCGCAGCCGCTCCATCCGCGCGCCCGAGCGCTTGGCGCCCATCGCGCGGCGCAGCTGGTCGGCCTCGGCCGGGGTGAACGACGCGACATCGATGGCCATCTGCATGACCTGCTCCTGGAACAGCGGCACCCCGTACGTGCGGTCCAGGCTGGCCGCCAGCAGCGGATGGGGATGTTTCCACTCCTCCTCGCCGTTGCGCCGCCGGATGTACGGGTGCACCGAACCGCCCTGGATCGGGCCGGGGCGGATGAGAGCCACCTCCACGACGAGGTCGTAGAACTCGCGTGGCCGCAGCCTCGGCAGTGTCGCCAGCTGCGCCCTGGACTCGACCTGGAACACGCCGATCGCGTCGGCGCGGCACAGCATGTCGTAGACCTCGGGGTCGGCCAGGTCCAGCCGCGCCAGGTCCACCTCGACCCCCTCATGCTCGGCGACCAGGTCGATCGCGTAGTGCAGCGCCGAGAGCATGCCGAGGCCGAGCAGATCGAACTTGACCAGGCCGATGCTCGCGCAGTCGTCCTTGTCCCACTGCAACACGGTCCGTCCCGCCATCCGCGCCCACTCGACGGGCACCACCTCGGACACCGGCCGCTCGCAGATCACCATGCCGCCGGAGTGGATCCCGAGGTGGCGCGGCGCGTCACCGATCCGGTTGGCGAGGGTGAGCACGTCCTCGGGGATCCCGCCGTCCCCGGCCACCTCGGCGACCGGGCCCCAGCGGTCGATCCGCTTCGCCCACGCGTCCTGCTGCCCCGCCGAGTACCCGAGGGCCTTCGCCATGTCGCGCACCGCCGAGCGGGCGCGGTAGGTGATCACGTTGGCGACCTGCGCCGCGTGCCGCCGGCCGTGCTTGCGGTAGACGTACTGGATGACCTCCTCGCGCCGGTCGGACTCGATGTCCACGTCGATGTCGGGAGGGCCGTCCCGCTCCGGGGCGAGGAACCGCTCGAACAGCAGTCCCCACCGCACCGGGTCGGCGTGGGTGATCCCGAGTGCGAAGCAGACCGCGGAGTTGGCCGCGGAGCCGCGGCCCTGGCACAGGATCCCCTGGGACCGCGCGAACTCGACGATGTCCCACACCACCAGGAAGTAGCCGGGGAAGCCGAGCTCCTCGATCACCCCCAGCTCGTGGTCGAGCTGGGCGTAGGCGCCGGGGGCCTGCTCGCGGGCGCCGTAGCGGCGGGCCGCGCCCGCCCAGGTGAGCTCGCGCAGGTAGCTGATCTCGGTGTGCCCCTCCGGGACGGGGAACGGCGGCAGGTCGGGCGCCACCAGCCGCAGGTCGAAAGCGCACTCGACGCCGAGCACGGCCGCCCGTTGCACCGCGCCGGGGTAGCGGCGGAACCGGGCCCGCATCTCGGCGCCCGAGCGCACGAACGCCGCGGGCGCGGGCGGCAGCCAGCCGGCCAGGTCCGCGATGCTGCGCCGGGCGCGCACGGCGGCCACCGCGGCGGCGAGCCTGCCGTCGCCGGGCCGGGCGTAGTGCACGTTGTTGGCGGCGATCGTCGGCTGGCCGAGCTCGGCGGCGAGGGCGGCCAGCAGGTCGTTGCGCGCGGAGTCGCCGGGCAGGCCGTGGTCGGTCAGCTCGACGGCGACGTGGTGCCTGCCGAAGCGGTCGACCAGCTTGCGCAGCTCGGCCAGCGCCGCCCGGGGGCCCGCGGCGTCGAGCGCCCTGCGGACCGCGCCCTTGCGGCAGCCGGTGAGCACGACGCAGTGCCCGCGCAGCTCCTCGACCACCTCGTCCAGGTCGTAGACCGGCCTGCCCTTCTCCTCGCCGCGCAGGTGGGCGTTGCTCAGTACCCGGCACAGACGGCGGTAGCCCTCCAGCCCCCTGGCGAGCACGAGCAGGTGCTCGCCCACCGGGTCGGCCTCGCCGTTCTGCGGGCCGGGCAGGCCGAGGCTGAGCTCGGCGCCGTAGCCGGTGCGCATGCCGAGTTCGCGCGCGGCCTCGGCGAACCGCACGACGCCGTACAGGCCGTCGTGGTCGGTGAGCGTGATGCCGTCGAGTCCGGCGCGCACGGCCTCCTCCACCAGCGCCTCGGGTGACGAGGCGCCGTCGAGGAAGCTGAAGTGGGAGTGGGTGTGCAGCTCGGCGTACGGGACGCGGATCTCGACGCCGTCGCCGGACCGGGGCCGCGCGAGGTCGGGTGGCGGGCCCGCGTAGCCCTCGCGCCGCCGTGACCACGCGGGACTGTCCCCGCCGTCACCGCGTGGCGGTGCGCCGGAGAGCGCGCGTTCCAGCTCCGTCCACGACACCCCAGGGTTGTTGAACGACACCTGACCCAAACACCTGTTTCATTGATCGAACGTGTGTTCGATCCTCGGTCAGGCTGGGGGGCCAGTCAACGCGAGCTCACCCGCCAGGGTGGTCCCGAGGGTCACGAGGCGGGCAGGGCTCGGCGTACCCAGAGGTCGAGCACGTCGGCGGCGACGTCGGCGCGGTCCCGCAGCACGCTGGTCAGCGCCAGCCCGCGCAGGATCATCAGCAGCGACTCCAGCGCCAGCCGCGCGTCGTCCTGGTCGCCGGGCGGCACGACGGCGGCGAAGACCTCGCGCAGTGCCCGGCCCAGCCGCCGCTCGGCGGGCAGCAGTGCCTGGCGCAGGGACGCGTCGGTGCGGGCGGCCATCCACAGTTCGAGGCCGGCGAGGAACAGTGGCCCGGACATCGCGGCGTGCAGCTCGGTGACGAGCCCGCGGACCGCCCTCGGCCCCGGCTCGACGGCGGCGGCGACCGCGCGCAGCCGGTCGAGCTGGTGGTCGGCGATGTGGTGGATCGCGGCGACGAACAGCTCGTCCTTGGCGCCGAAGTGGTGCAGCAGCGCGCCCCGGGACACCTGCGCGCGGTCCTGGATGCGCTGCGTGGTGGTGCCTGCGTAGCCGTGGTCGACGAGGCAGGCCACGGTCGCGTCGAGCAGTCGCTGCCTGGTCCGCTCGCGCTGTTGCGCACGGGTGAGTCGGGGCATCCGAAGAGCGTAGAAGGGTGCTCCATTGACAGTCTGGACGGACTGTCAACACGCCGATAGCCTCGCCCCGTGCGTGCAGTCGATCTGGTTCGGCGGGGTGCCCGGCGCTACGGGCAGCGGACCGCCGTCGTCGTGGGTGACCGGGAACTGACCTTTCGCGACGTGGACGAGCTGTCCAGTCGCCTCGCGAACGTGCTCCTCGGGCTCGGGCACGGCCGCGGCACGCGGGTCGGGCTGCTGCTCGGCAACGAGCTGTGGTCCGTGCCGGTCGACTTCGCCTGTCTCAAGGCGGGCGTGGCCCGTGTGCCGCTCAACGCGCGGCTCTCGGTCGCCGAGCAGGTGCGCATGCTCGCCGACGCGGACGTGCACCTGCTCGTGCACGGCGCCGACCTCGCCGAACGGGCGGCCGAGCTGGCCGGGGAGCTCGACGGGCTGCGGCTCGCCGGGTTCTGCGCTCCCGGCCGCGCGGGCGACCTCGACCTGACCGAGGAGGTCGACCGGGCGTCCCCGGCGGACCCGCTGGCCAGGGTCGAGCCCGACGACGTGATGCTCGTCCTCTACACGTCGGGCACCACGGGAACGCTGAAGGCGGCCCAGCACACGCAGGCCAGTTACGCCGCGATCACCGCGAACATCCTCGCCAACCTGGTCTCGCCCGGCCGTGCCGACGCGATGCTGCACGCCGCGTCGCTCATCCACGCCAGCGGCACCTTTCTGCTGCCGTACTGGCTGCGCGGAGCGCGTTCCGTGGTGCTGCCCGGGTTCGAGCCCGGCTCGTACGCGCAGGCGATCGGCGAGCACCGGATCACCGGGGTGAACCTGGTGCCGACCATGCTCGGGATGCTGTTCACCAGCGGCGCGCTCGACGGCGCCGACGTGTCCACTCTGGACACCATCGTCTACGGCGCGAGCCCGATGCCGAGGCCGCTGCTGGAACAGGGACTCGAGTTCTTCGGCAACCGGTTCGTCCAGTACTACGGCCAGACCGAGGCGCCGCTGTGCCAGACCATTCTGGACAAGGCCGACCACGCCGAGGGCGGTGACCTGCTCGGCTCCTGCGGGCACCCGGCCGTCGACGCGGAGATCATGCTCACCGGGCCGGACGGCGAGCCGGTGCCGCGGGGTGAGATCGGCGAGATCCGCGTCCGGGCGCCGTTCACGATGGCCGGCTACTACAACGCGCCCGAACTGAACCGCGAGACGCTGGCCGGAGACGGCTGGGTGCGGACGCGCGACCTGGCGCGGGCGGACGAGCGCGGCTACCTCTACCTGGTGGACCGGGCCAGCGACATGATCGTCACCGGTGGCTACAACGTCTACCCGCGCGAGGTCGAGGACGTGCTCATGGCGCATCCCGCGGTCGCCGAGTGCGCGGTGGTCGGCGCACCGGACCCGACGTGGGTGGAGGCCGTCACGGCGTTCGTGGCGCTGCGGCCCGGCGCCGAGGTCTCGGCCGACGAGCTGCGGGAGACCGTGCGCGGCCGCCTGGCGCGGTACAAGGTGCCCAAGCAGGTGCATTTCGTGGACACGATCCCGAAGTCGCCGGTGGGCAAGATCCTCCGCCGCTCCCTGCGCGATCCACTGTGGACCGAAGGGCAGTGAATGGCACATTGCCCGCGCTCAACGCGGGTAATGTGCCATTCACTGCCGGGGGCTCGCGCGGTCACGACCGGCGGCGGAGGTTGTCCACGGCGAGGGCGCCCGGGCCGGTGACGGCCACGAGCAGGAAGATCCAGCTGTAGAGCGCCGCGGGCTCGCCCATGTTCTCCAGCGGGAAGAGCCCGAGCGGCTGGTGCACGGTGAAGTAGGCGTAGGCCATCGTGCCGGAGCAGAGCAGCGCCGCCGGCCGGGTGAACAGACCGGCCAGCACGAGCGTGCCGCCCGCGAGGCAGATGACGCTCGCCCACCAGCCGGGCCAGGACAACGCGGGCAGCGCGGCTCCCGCGCCGTCGACACCGCCGAACGCGCCGAACAGTCCTTGCACGCCGTGGCAGGCGAAGAGGAAGCCCGCGACGATGCGCAGTGCGGCCAGTGCCGCTCGCTCCAGCCGCGCCTTGGTGGCCGGGTCGGTGGGGACGTGCTGCTGCGAGGTGTCGATCATGGTTCCGCCCTTTCCGCTGGTTCGGATTGCCTTCACCAGTGCGTCGAACGGGACGGTCCGCGGATCGACATCCGGCCGGAAAAAAATCGAGCACTCAGCGCAGGCGCCTGCGGCCACTCCGCCCGCGCACCGCTCGCAGGCCGCTGAACAGGGCCGCGGCCGCCAGCAGGACCGCGAGTGCGAGCGGCCACCACTCGTCCATGGAACCGGCCACGACGGCCTGCGCCGCCGCGCTCGCGGCGAACGCGGCGGCGATGAGGAGCCAGAGCAGCCGCTGCGGGAAGGTCAGGCCCCCGGCACGCTTCAGCATGAACACCGGCCTCCTCCGTGCGGGATATCCACGTATCGCCGCACGGAGGGCCGGAGTTACGCCGGGCCCGGCATTCAGGCGACGTCGAACTCGTCGGGGTCGGGCCCGACGCGGCCGCCGTTGTCCAGCTTGCGGATCGCCTCCAGGTCGACCTCGTCGAGGTCGAAGTCGAACACGGCGATGTTCTCCTCGATCCGCGACGGAGTCACCGACTTGGGGATGACGATGTTGCCCAGTTCCAGGTGCCAGCGCAGCACGACCTGCGCGGGCGTCTTGCCGTACTTCCGCGCGATCTCCCCGAGCGCGGGGTCGGCCAGCAGCCCGCCCTGCGCGAGCGGGCTCCACGCCTCCGTCGCGATGCGGTGCTCGGCGTGGAAGGCCCGCAGCTCGGCCTGCGGCAGGTTGGGGTGGAGCTCGACCTGGTTGACCGCCGGGACCGTGTCGGTCTCGTCGAACAGCCGCCGCAGGTGGGAGACGTGGAAGTTGGACACGCCGATGGCGCGGACGCGGCCGTCCGCGTACAGCTTCTCGAACGCCCGCCAGGTGTCCACGTAGTTGTCCCGCTTCGGCAGCGGCCAGTGGATGAGGTACAGGTCGAGGTAGTCGAGCCCGAGCTTGCGCATGCTCTCGTCGAACGCGCGCAGCGTGGAGTCGTACCCCTGGTCGGAGTTCCAGAGTTTCGTGGTCACGAACAGCTCGTCACGGGGGATGCCGGAGTCGCGGATGGCCGCGCCGACCCCCTCCTCGTTGCGGTAGGCGGCGGCCGTGTCGATGCTGCGGTAGCCCGCGCGCAGCGCGTGCCCCACGGCGGCCGCGGTCTCGTCGGGCGGTACCTGGAACACGCCGAAGCCCAGCTGCGGGATGGCCACGCCGTTGTTCAGGGTGATGGTCGGGACCTCTGCCATTGGTCTCTCTCCTCCGGTAGCTCTTGGCCGGTTCGCCGCCGACTGCAACACGGGCCACCGGAACGCTCATTCCAGCCTTGACCTGCGGCGGAGATCACCTTCACGCTGTTGTGCCGATGACCTCCCCGAATGCGCCATACAAATGACCCAAAGTTGATTAAGCGCCTGCTCATGTAACCTGAACGGGCCACGCTCGCGATACGTAAGAGTGAGCGAGAAGTGGCGCCGGTCACCGTTGGCAGACTTGGGCCGGACGGAGTAGTGAAGTTGACTCATGTTTGCCCTGGCCCATAACCTCCCTGCTGCCAAGCAGGAGCCACTCGGCTGTTCCGGCGGAAGCAACAACTCGGGTGCGGGGACCCATACCGATCACAACGAGTCGCTGGAAGGGCCAGATTCGCGGTGAAGAAGACCATACGGGCGCGCGGCCGACGCTCGATCCGCTCGCGTGTGCTCGCGATCGCGTTCGTGCCCAGCATCGTCCTCCTCCTCGCCGGGGTCGCACTGGCCGGATACCTGGTCTACGACGCCGTCAAGGCACGGGACTTCTCCACGAAGGTGCACGAGGCGGCCGAACCGGGTGCGCGGTTCTTCGCCGCCGTCCGTGAGGAACGCAGGCTCACCCTGCAGGACCTCGCCAGCGGGGGCGCCAACCGCCTCGAACTGGTCGAGCAGCGCACGAAGACCGACCAGGCGGCCGCGGCCATCAGCGCCTCGCTGCAGGGCATGGTCGACGAGGCGCCCGCCAACGTGCAGCGGAGCATCCAGGCCACCGGGCAGCAGCTCGCCCGGCTGCCGCAGTTCCGGCAGCAGGTCGACGCGGGCCAGCCATCGCTGCAGGAGGCCTACGCCTTCTACAACAAGATCATCGACCAGTTCGCCGAAGGCCTCAACGGTGTCGCGCAGGAGGCGCCCGACGCCGAGACCGCCTACCTGCGGGTGACCGCGATGCCGCTGTTCACCAGCGCCGACGCGATGTCCCGCGGGGACGCCCTCGCGGCCGCCGGTGTGGTGGGCGGCGGGCTCACCGAGCAGGAGTTCCGCACCTACGTCGGCCAGATCGGCGCCTACCACGCCGGGCTGGAGCAGGCCGAGCCGGTGATGATCCCCTCGGTCCGCGAGCAGTACGAGCAGCTGCTCAACAGCGACGCGTGGAAGACGCTGACCACCGTCGAGAACGCGTTCCTGCGCGGCAACCAGACCGACCTTCCCGTGCCCGAGGCCGACTGGCGCCGGGCGGCGAGCGAGGTCGGCCAGCGGCTGATGGGGCTCTACATCCAGCAGAGCTCCAACGCCACCGACATCGCGCTGGAGGACGGCGAGAACACGCTGGTCACCTCGATCATCGCCGGTGCGGCCGTGCTGCTGCTCTCCCTCGGCGTCTTCCTGGTCGCCTGGCGGCTGTCCAACCGGCTGGTGCGCAGGCTGACCCGGTTGCGCGAGGAGACGCTGAACATCGCCGACGAGCAGATGCCGGAACTCGTCGACCGGGTGCGGGCAGGCGAGGACGTGGACCTCGACAGCGAGGTGTCGTTCCTCGACCACGGCGAGGACGAGATCGGCCAGGTCGCCGACGCCTTCAACAAGGCGCAGCAGACCGCCATCGGCGCCGCCGTCGAAGAGGCGAAGACCAGGGAGGGCACCAAGAATGTCTTCCTCAACATCGCCCACCGCAGCCAGGTGATCGTGCACCGCCAGCTCCAGGCGCTCGACCAGGCCGAGCGCAAGCAGGAGGACCCCGACCAGCTGGACATGCTGTTCAAGCTGGACCACCTGTCCACCCGCGCGCGGCGCAACGCCGAGAACCTGATCATCCTCGGCGGCGAGCAGCCCGGCAGGCAGTGGCGCAACCCGGTGGCGCTGGGTGAGCTCGTGCGCGGCGCGACCGCCGAGACCGAGGAGTACAAGCGGGTCAGCGTCGGCAAGCTGCCCTCCATCGCCGTGGTCGGCCCCGCCGTCGGCGACCTCGTCCACCTGCTCGCCGAGCTGATCGACAACGCGACCTCGTTCTCCCCGCCGCAGTCGCGGGTCGAGGTGCGCGGTGACATCGTCGGCCGGGGCATCGTGATCGAGGTCGAGGACCAGGGCCTCGGCATCGAGCCGGAGCACTGTGACGAGCTGAACCGGATGCTCCAGGACCCACCGGACTTCAGCTTCATGGCGCTGTCCGAGGAACCGAGGCTCGGGCTGTTCGTGGTGGCCAGGCTGGCCGCCAAGCACGGCATCACGGTGACCCTCCGTGACTCCGCCTACGGCGGCACCAGGGCCATCGTGCTCGTCCGCTCCGACCTGCTCAGCCCGCTGCCGGAGGAGGACGACGAGCCCGACGTCACCGAGGCCGTGCCCGCTCAGGTGGGTGCGCGGCACCGCGCGGAGCCGGGGCCCGAGCCGGAACCCCCCGCCCCGGTCGACGCCGAGCGGACCAGGCAGGCGATGGCCCCCGTGCAGCAGCACGCGCAGCAGCCCGGCCCCGGCGGGCGGCCCCCGCTGCCCACGCGCAACGGCCGGTCGGGCGAGCGCAGGCAGCAGGTCGACATGTTCCGGCCCGCGCCGCAGGAGGACTGGCCGACGCAGGAGCCGCAGGCGTCGCCGCCGGTGGCCGAGCACCGGCCACCGCCGCCGTCCCGCGACGTCCGGCCACCGAGACAGGGCGGGCCGCCCGCCCAGCAGGGGAACGGGCAGCAGGGAAATGGCGCGCTGTCGTCGGGACGGCCGCCGCTGCCCCGGCGCCGCCGTCAGGAGAACCTCGCGGCCCCGCTGCGCGACGACGCACCCGTCACCGAGCAGACGGACATCATGATGGCGGACGACCCGGACCAGGCCCGCCAGCGGCTGGCGGCCTTCCAGCGCGGCACGCACCGGGCCCGTGAGCAGGAACCCGGCCCCCACGACCATTCTGGAGAATGAGAGACATGGCCAACGCGGGAGTCAACGAACTCGACTGGTTGCTCGACGACCTGCTCAAGCAGGTCGCGGGTGCCGACCGCGCCGTCGTACTGTCCGCCGACGGGCTGCTCATCGGCCGGTCGAGCAACCTGTCCGAGGCCGACGGGGAGCACCTCTCCGCCGTCGCGTCGGCGTTCCAGAGCCTCGCGCGGGGCACCGGACGGCACTTCAACGGCGGTCAGGTGCGGCAGACCGTCGTCGAGATGGAGCGGGCCTTCCTGTTCGTGACGGCGGCCGGCAGCGGCGCGTGCCTCGCGCTGCTCACGGCGGACAACGCGGACATGGGTATGGTCGCCTATGCGATGAACATGTTGGTCAAGCGCGTCGGTGCGGTGCTCTCCGCCGCACCCCGCACGGCGGAGAACGCCCCCAACCTGCGCGAGGTGAGGCAGTGAGCGCGGCCGCTATCCGTTCCATCGGGCGCACGGAGCGTCTTTCGCCATGAGCGGGCAGGGCGAGGCGTGGTTCGATGACGCGGCCGGTCCGCTGGTCCGGCCGTATGCCGTCACGGGTGGCCGCACCCGGACGGACAACTTCGGCCTCGACCTGATCACGCTCGTGGTGGCACTGCCCTCCGTCGCCGAGGCCGCGGGCATGGCGCCGGAGTATGCGAAGATCGTGCGCCTCTGCCAGCGACCGATGTCGGTCGCGGAGGTGGCCGCACGGATCGACCTGCCCCTGCCGGTGGTGAAGGTCCTGCTCAGCGACCTCATCGAGCAGAACTACGTCATCTACCGGTCGGCGGCCCCCGCGACCGACACCCCCAACAAACACGTACTGCAGGCGGTTCTTGATGGCATCCGGAAACTCTGAGCACCGGCGGAGCCTCACCGCGACCGCGGTGAAGCTCCTCATCGCCGGCGGGTTCGGGGTCGGGAAGACGACCATGGTCGGTTCCGTCAGCGAGGTTCCGCCGCTGCGGACCGAGGAAGTGCTGACCTCGGCCTCGGAAGGCGTCGACGACCTGTCCGGGGTGGAGCGGAAGACCACCACCACGGTCGCGCTGGACTTCGGGCGTATCACGATCAACCCGGAGCTGATCCTGTACCTGTTCGGCACGCCCGGCCAGGACCGGTTCTGGTTCATGTGGGACGAGCTCGCGCAGGGCGCGCTCGGTGCCGTCGTGCTCGCCGACACGCGCCGGCTGGAGAGCTGCTTCCCCGCGGTGGACTTCTTCGAACGCCGCGGGCTGCCGTTCGTGGTGGGGGTGAACTGCTTCGACGGTGCCTACCGCTACGGCACCGAGGAGGTGCGGGCGGCGCTCGACGTTGACATGAGCGTGCCGCTGCTGCTCTGCGACGCGCGGGACAAGGAGTCCACGAAGCAGGTGCTGGTGACCCTGATCCAGCACGTCATGGTGAACGCCGAGCTGGCCGCGAGCGGCTGACGAGGAGCGCGAGCGGCAGCAGCGCCAGCGTCCCCGCCACGGCGGTGACCAGCACGAACCCGCCCACGCCGAACAGCTGACCGGCGCCGAGGCTGGCGACCGCCGAGGCGCTCCACACCAGCGCGTCGACGATGCCCTGCAACCGGGTGCGCTCCGCCGCTGGGAGGTCCCTGCTGAGCAGGCCGCTGCCGCCGACGAAGACCAGGTTCCAGCCGTAGCCGAGCAGGAACAGCGCGACGGGCAGGCCGGTGGCGTGTGCCGTCGGGGCGGCGATCGCGGTGGCCGAGGCGACCGCGAGCGTGCCGATGCCCGCGTAGATCGTGGCGCGTCCGCCCCAGCGGTCGGCGATCCGGCCGGACAGCGGCGCCAGGGCGAACATGCCGATCATGTGCGCGCCGAGCACCCAGCCGACGCCGTCGAGGCCGTGGCCGTGCTCGTGGAGCTGCAGCGGGGTCATCGTCATCACCGCGACCATGCACACCTGCGCGGCCACCATGGCGACCAGCGGGGTCAGCACCACCCGGCTGCGCAGGGCCCGGCCGGTGTCCGCGAGGGAGAACGCGGGCCGCACCCCGGCGGGCGTGGTCGCGGCCGTGCGGGGCAGGGCCGCCGCGGCGAGCACGGCGACAGCCGTCACCACCACCGCCAGCCCGACCGGTCCGGACAGCTCCGGCAGGGCGAGCAGCCCCGCGAGGTGGGATGTGGGCGCGAGCAGTGCGGGGCCCGCCAGTGCGCCGACCGTTCCGGCCAGCACGATCAGGGAGAGACCGGTGGCCCTGCGCTGCTCCGGGTAGAGCTCGGCGGCGACGTACCGGGACAGCTGCGCCGCGCCGTTGCCGAGGCCGAGCAGCGCCATCCCGGCCAGCAGCAGTGCGAGCGTGCCCGTCACCGCGCCGCCGAACGCGACCAGCCCGCCACCGGTGGCGAGCGCGTAGAGCGTGACCAGGCCGAACCTGCTGCCCCTGCGGGACACCAGGGTCGCGGCGATCAGCGCTCCGGATGCCGTGCCGAGGACGCCGGCCGCGTTGGGCAGCCCGGAGAACCCCGCGCCCGCCCGCTCGGCCGCGATCAGGCTGCCCGCCGTGCTGGCGCCGACCATGACGGTGTTCATGGCGGCGACGCCCGCGAACAGCGCGGCCATGGAACGGATGCGGACCGAGCGCGCAACCACGGGCGCCGTTGTCGTCACGCCGACCGATGCTAGCCACGTCCACCGACAAAGCGAACGCATTTCGTGACCGGCGACCGCCCCCACCGCCCGCCGAAAGCTCCCCAATGTGGCATTGGTTGCGTTGGACGTCCCCAATGTGGCATTCGGTGCGTCGAGCGCACCGAATGCCACATTGGGGAGATTCGAACGGGCCGGGTCAGCCTTCGGTGAGCAGGGCGTTCATCGTGTCGATCTCCCGTTGCTGGGCGTCGATGACGGCTTGGGCGAGCTGGCGCGCGCCCTCGTGCTCACCGTGGTCCAGCTGCTCGCGGGCCATCTCGATGGCGCCCTCGTGGTGCCGGACCATCATCCGCAGCCACATGCGGTCGAACTCCGGTCCGGAGGCCGCGGACAGGCCGGACAGGTCACCGGACGACATCATGCCGGGCATGCCAGCGTGGTCCGCGTCGTGCTCGCCGTGGCCGCCCTGTCCACCGCCGGTGCTCGCACCCCATTCGGACAGCCACGTCGTGAGCCGCTCGATCTCCGGGCCCTGCGCCCGTTCGATGTCGGCGGCGAGGTCACGGATCCGCGCGTTGCCGGTGCGGGCCCCGACCAGCTCCGCCATCTCGATCGCCTGCTCGTGGTGCGGGATCATCCGCTGGGCGAACTCGACGTCCGCGTCGTTGTGCCCGGCGCCGCCGGTGCATGCCGTCAGTACGGCTCCGGCGGCCACAGTGGACAGCACGAAACCGAGTGTCTTCCTCATCATGGTTTTCCTTGCCTGTGTGCGATGTTCTCGGGTGTGTCGGGCCGGGACCGGCCGGTCTACACCCGGAGCACACAGGCGAGGTGGAGCAGGTCGCGCCCGCCAGGGCGCGGTGGTGCGCGGGCGGCCGAGCGCGGCACCACCGCGCCGCGGGGCCCCGGCGCCCGGCCGGCGGCGAGGCGCCCGGACAACAGGGTCAGCGCCAGTGCGAATCCCGCGGCGACGGCCACGGCGAGGCACAGGTGGAGCAGGTCGTGTCCGCCGCCCGGTGCCGGGTGGCCGTCGGCGGGCCGGTGCTCGTCGCCGTGCGCGGTGCCCTCGGCCATCGTGTGCGCGGCGTGGGTGGCGTGAGCCGTGGGCGGCGGCTCCGCCTCGGCGCCGGTGTGGTGCATGAGGACCACGCCGAGCGCCAGCAGGCACAGCAGCACCCACCGCGTGATCACGGAAGCTCCCCAATGTGGCGTTGGTTGCGTTGGACGCTCCCAATGTGGCATTCGGTGCGTCGAACGTACCGAATGCCACATTGGGGAAGCTTTCCTTCTCGGTCAGCGGGGGAGCGGTTGCCAGTCGCGCACAGGATACGTGTGCGCGTAGTTCAGGGTGCAGACCAGCGCGTCCCGCTGGGCGGTGCGGCCCGCGAGCGGTTCCAGCGGGGTGACGGTGTGCCAGAACCGGCTGTCCTCGAACACCAGCAGGGCGCCCGGTTCGAGAGTGCCCCGGAACACCGGCTCGCCGCCGGCCTCGGTCTCGTAGAGCACGGTCTCCGCGCCCCGGCCGACCTTGTCCAGGACGTAGATGAAGATGACCCGTTCGCCGTCCTGGTGCGGACGGGTCACGACGTTGGTGAACGTGCGGAACAGGTTGACGCCGAACGTGCCCTTCGGGTCCCGCCACGGGGGCGGCACGAGCGCCAGTGCCGACTTGATCCAGTGTTCGAACACGCCGTCGGCGAGTACCTCGACCCGGCCGTACTCGCGCGCTTCGGGCCGCTCACCGCGGTCGGCGATGGTGATCGTGTCGTGCTCGGTCAGGACCGGCTCGCCGCCCCGCCAGGCGAAGCGCACGACGTCGCGGGCCCGTTTCCGGTCGACGGGGAGGTCGTTCTCGTAGGCCTTCAGCACTCCGTCGTGGAAGTATTTCTCGCGAATGTGCTCGCGGCCTTCCAGGGAGAACCCGAATTCCTTTTCGTTGAGGACGACGAAACCGTCGTCGAGGAGTCTCCGCCAGTCGCCGGAGAGAGAGTCGTCTGCCATGGATGGTCCAGTGTCCAATGCGGGGGATGGTCGGAATGGGTCAGGAGAAATGCTGCTGTCGTACCGAGTTGATCAGCGCCCGCGACTCGTCCGGCGTCAGTGCGTGCCTGCGCAGTTCCTCGTGGTGACCTTTGTACTCAGCGACCTCGTCGGCGGTCGTGATACTGCGGAAACCGGCGTGGTTCTCGATGTGCACGAAACCGGATTCCAGGTCGCCCGCGAACTCGAAGTGCGCGTACATGCAGGTGAAGGTGAAAAGCGGCGGCGCGGTGAACGGATAGATTCTCAGCTCGACATGGGGTGCCGTCGATCGCTCGATGAGGTGGTCGAGCTGCTCGCGCATGACGGCGGGGGAACCCACCAGCTGCCGGATCGTGGTCTCGTGGGCCACCGCCACCAGTTCCAGTGGTGGCTTGCCGGGCCGGTCGGTCAGCGCTCGCTGCCGCTTCATGCGCAGCTCGACGAGCGCGTCGATCTCCTCGGCGGACCGCCAGCGTTCCGTGCTCCGGTAGTAGGCCCTGGCGTACTCGGCCGTCTGCAGGAGCACGGGAATGGCCGGGATGGTGTACACGCGGGCGACGGCGGCCTCGGCCTCGTAGTCGACGTGTTCACCGAGCTCGTCGGGGATCTCCCGGCTGTAGGCGGTCCACCACGGCTTCTCCTGGCCCGCCCTGGTCCACGAGCGGAGCTGCTCGGCGAGGCTCGTGCCCTCGAGTCCGTAGAGCCGGATGAGGTCACGGACGTCCCGCAGCTGCGGCCTGCCCTGACCGTTCTCCAGCCGCGACAGCTTGGACGTGGAGATCATCAGCTCGGCCGCGACGTCCTCGAGTGTCTTGCCCGACTGGCTGCGCAGGCGGCGCAGCTCGTCGGCGAGGAGCTTGCGGGGTACCACGCGGCCGGGTGGAGCCATGAGACCTCGGTTCGGGGTGGAGAAGCCTGGATATTCCGTTGTGGGAACCCTCATGAGCAATTCCCAGAGCGGGATCCTAGAACATCGACCGCGACTGGTACAGCCTGGCAGTAGTGCCAACGGGTGAACCTTCGCGTGGCCTCTGGACCCAGCGCGGCAGCGCGCTGCGCTGAACGAGTGAACCGTCATGGGATGGCCAGTATGGGAATTGCACGATGGGCATGCATTACGGGACACTCGTGGTGAAGTTCCCGTGAGATCCCACCACCAGGAACCACCAGGAATCCGAAGGAGACCCACCGAGCACGAACCGTCGGCGATCAACTCGGGGACTCGGCCCAGCCCGTCGAGTGGAGGAGGACCGCCATGTTCGTGTCGTTGCGAGTGGGACTGTTCATCCGCGTACTGGTGGTCACCGCACTCGTCGCCGGTGCCCTCATGCTCGCCCTCGGCGCCCGGACCCGGCCCTCGGCGACCCAGCCGGGCGGCGACGGTTCCGCACCCGAGTCGGTACCGGCCACGGAGGCGCCCGCCGCGCCGCCGCGCGAGATCCGGTACCGGGTCTCCGGCACCGGGGGAGCCGGGCTCAACGTACGGGCCTGCCCCGATGTCGACTGTGTGAAGGTCGGCGAGCTCGACGAGGGCGCCACCTTCGCGGTCACCTGCTGGCGGCAGGGACCGGCCGTGGCGGGCAACGCGATGTGGCTGGCGGGCACGGTCGACGGCCGGGAGGGCTTCGCCTCCGCGCGCTATCTCCGGCCGTTCACCGGGGTGGCCGCACCCGCCTGTGCCGAGGAACCGCTCGCCCTGGCCGGGTGAACTGCCATGAGTGGCTCGTTACTGACGAAAAGTGTCAGTGACGAGCCACTCATGACATTCGGGGTCAGCCCGGTGGGCGGCCCTGGATGGACGCGTCGAGCAGCTGGACCGGGTGCAGCATCGGCACGCCGTCGAGGTAGCGGCCGATCTGCAGCAGGCAGCCCGGGTTGGCGGTCACCAGCAGGTCCGGCCGCGCGGCCCGGATGTTGGCCGCCTTCCGCTCGCCCAGCTCGGCGGCGGGCTCCGGCTGCACCATGTTGTAGATCCCGGCTGAGCCGCAGCAGATCTCCGCCTCCGGCAGGTCGACCAGCTCCAGGCCGGGGATCGTCCGCAGCACCGCTCTCGGCTGGTCCCGCACTCCCTGCGCGTGCCCCAGATGACACGCGTCGTGGTAGGCGACCCGCGCCCGCACCGGGTGCCGCGGCGCCCGGGGCTCCAGCTCGGCGAGCACCTCGCTGACGTCCCGCACCTTCTCGCTGAACGCGCGTGCCCGCTCCGCCCACTCCGGGTCGTCCGCGAGCAGGTCCGCGTACTCCTTCATCGACGAGCCGCACCCGGCGACGTTCACGACGATCCGGTCGGCAGGCAGCCGCTCGAACGTCTCGATCGTCCGCTTCGCGCGCCGTACCGCGTGCGGCTCGCGCCCGGCGTGCAGGCCGAGCGCCCCGCAGCACCCCTGGTCCCTCGGCGTGAGCACCTCACAGCCCTCGGCGGCCAGCACCCGCTGCGTCGCCACGTTGACCTCGTGGAAGAACACGTCCTGCACGCAGCCGGACAGCATCGCGACCCGCAGGCGCACGGTCCCCTCGGGCCGGACCCGCCGGGGCAGCGAGGCGAACGCCTCCCGCAACCGCACCGGCGGCATCAGCGCCTGGGCCGCCCGCAGCCGGGGCGGCAGCACGCGCTCGGCGAGCCGGGCCAGGCCCAGCTTCTGGTAGGCCAGCCCCGCCACGGCGGCCGCCCGCAGCCGCCGCCGGTACGGGAACAAGGCGAAGATGCCGTCGCGGAACAGCCGGTCGGCCCTCGACCGTCGCACGTTGCGCTCGATCTGCGGCCGGGTGGCCTCCAGCAGCCGGTTGTACTGCACGCCGGAGGGACACGACGTCACGCACGCCATGCAGCCGAGGCACGCGTCGATGTGCTGGGTGAAGGCGCCCGCCAGCTCGATCTCGCCGCGCTCGGCCAGGTCCATGAGGTAGATCCGGCCGCGCGGGGAGTCCATCTCCTCGCCCCACAGCTGGTACGTGGGGCAGGTCGGCAGGCAGAACCCGCAGTGCACGCAGTCGTCGAGCAGCTCCCGCGACGGCGGGTGCAGCGCGTCGAAGCTGGAACGGTCCGCATCGGACACCCGGTCACCCTCCACTGTCGGCACCACCGAACCACGTCTCGAACCGGCCCCGGCCGAGCCGTGCCTCCGGGTCCAGCTCCCGTTTCAGCGCCGTGAGCACCCGGACCGCGGACGGCGCCCTGCCCCAGGCACGCAGCGGCCCGGCAGGGCGCTGCCGCAGCACGGAGGTGCCACCCTCGGCCGCGACCGCGTCGTGCACGTCCGCCACCTCCGCCGGGGGCACCCGGACCGTGCCGACGCCGGTGCCGAGCCCGCCCGTGGCGCCTTCCCCGCGGAGGAACCGCGGCAACCGGCTCGGGCGGCAGCCGATCCGGACCACGGCGTCCCGCGGGGCGGGGCGGGCCACCAGGTCCGCGTGCCGGGCCCACGCCGTGGCGGCGTCGTCTTCGGTGAGCACGGCACCGCCGATCAGCTCCGCCAGCTGCCGCGCCCTCGCCCGCGTGCCGTCCGGCGTGCCCTCCAACCGGGCCAGCAGCTCGCCGTCGGACCACTCCAGCGCCACCGGTTCCAGCGCGCTCGCGAGAACGGTGGCCGCGCGTCCGGCGGCCGTGTCGAGGGGGCACTCGAGCCGGACGGTCCGCTCGGCGGCCGGAACGGGATGCAGGCGCAGTACGAGGTCGGTGACCAGCGCGAAGGCGCCGTAGGAGCCGTGCAGCAGCTTGCTCAGGTCGTATCCGGCGACGTTCTTGATGACGTGCCCGCCGGTGCGGGCCACCGTGCCGTCGGCGAGCACGACCGTCGCCCCGATGACGAGGTCGCGCAGCGAGCCGTAGCCCAGCGCGAGCGGCCCGGAGTCGGCGGTGGCGAACAGCCCGCCGAGGGTGGCCCCGCGCCCGGCCCTGGCCGCGTCGAACGCGAGCCGCTGGCCGTGCCCCGCCAGTTCCTCCTGCAGCCGCACCAGCGGCGTGCCCGCCCGCACCTCCACGGTGAGGTCCGCCGGGTTGTACGCCAGCACACCGGTCAGCCGGGTCGTGTCCAGCACGGTCGGGGCGGTTCCGGGCGCTCCGGCCCAGTCGGCCGCGGTGCCCGCGCCGCTGATCCGCACCGGGCCGCTGGTGTCGGCCAGTGCCTCGTGTGCCGAGCGCAGGTCGGTGGGGGAGAGCACGACCGGGGAGGTGGTGGTCATAGGCGCTCGATCACTCCCGCCTCCTCGAGCGGGTGGGGCCGGTAGACGCCGGGCCGCTCGCCGCACAGCCGCGGCGTGGGAAGGAGCTTGCCCGGGTTGCACAGCCGGTCCGGATCGAAAGCCGAGCGCACGCGGTCCATCACCGCGAGGTCGTCCACGCCGAACATGCGCGGCATCGAGCACGCCTTGTCGGTGCCGATGCCGTGCTCGCCGGAGAGCGACCCGCCGAGCTCCACGCACAGCTCCGCGATGTCCTTCGACAGCTCCTCCGCCCGCTCCAGCTCGCCCGCGTCGGCGTCGAACAGCACGAGCGGATGCAGGTTGCCGTCGCCCGCGTGGAAGACGTTGGCCACGCGCAGCCCGGCGGCGTCGCCCATGCGCGCGATGCGGTCGAGCACCTCGGCGAGCCGCGTCCGGGGCACCACGCCGTCCTGCACGATGTAGTCGGGACTGATCCGGCCGACCGCGGCGAAGGCCGCCTTGCGGCCCTTCCAGATCCGGGCGCGTTCGCCCGCGTCGCCCGCGACGTGCAGCCGGGTGCAGCCGTGCCGCTCGCAGATGGCCTTGACCTGCTCGAACTGCTCGCCGCACTCGGCCTCGGGTCCGTCCAGCTCCACGACGAGCGCGGCGGGGGTGTCGAGCGTGTAGCCCGCCCCGACGGCCTTCTCCGCGGCCTGGATGGCGAGGTTGTCCATCATCTCGACGGCGGCGGGCACGATCCCGGCCGCGACGATGTCGCTGACCACCTCGCCCGCGGCGGGCACGGAGGGGAAGTCGGCGAGCAGCGTCCGCACCGTCTCGGGCACCCGCAGCAGGCGGACGGTGATCTCGCACGCGATGCCGAGGGTGCCTTCCGAACCGAGGAAGACGCCGCGCAGGTCGGGCCCGAGTTGCTCACCGCTGTCGCCGCCGAGGGTCACCACTTCGCCGTCGGGCAGGACCACGGTCATGGCGAGCACGTGGTTGGTGGTGAAGCCGTACTTGAGGCAGTGTGCCCCGCCCGAGTTCTCGGCGACGTTGCCGCCGATCGTGCACACCTGCTGGCTGGAGGGGTCGGGCGCGTAGTAGAGCCCGTGCGGGGCCGCGGCCTTGGTGATGTCGAGGTTGGTGACCCCGGGCTGGAGGACCGCGCGCCGGTCGACGGGGTCGACGTCGAGTACCCGGCGCAGCCGCTGCAGCGAGATGACGACGCCGTCGGCGACGGGCATGGCGCCGCCGGAAAGCCCGGTTCCCGCGCCCCGCGCGACGAACGGTACGGAATGCCGGTGACAGACGCGGACGGCGGCCGCGACGCTCTCGGTGTCGCGGGGCAGCACCACGAGCGCGGGCACCTGCCGGAACCCAGTCAGGCCGTCGCACTCGTAACTGCGCAGGCCGACCGGGTCGGAGATGACGTTGTCGGCGCCGACCGCCGCCACGAGCGCATCCCGTGCGGCCTGGTCGAGCATTCCCCCAAAGTACCTGCCGGGCTCGTGAGTGAGAAACGTTGTTCTAACCACGTTTCTCACTCACGAGCCTGCGCGGTCGGTCAGGCGTTGATCTCCTTCGGCGCCGGCGCGCCCTCGATGGCGATCTTGCGCGGCTTCGCCTGCTCGGCGACCGGGATGCGCAGCGTCAGCACGCCCGCGTCGTAGCTCGCGCGGATGTTGTCCGTGTCGAGCGACTCGCCGAGGAACAGCTGCCGCGAGAACACGCCGAGCGGGCGCTCGGAGACCTGCATCTCCACGTCCTTGTCCGCCATCGGCCTGCGCTCGGCCTTGACGGTCAGCACGTTGCGCTCCACGTCGACGTCGATCGCGTCCGGCGCGACGCCGGGCAGGTCGAACGAGACGACGAACTCGTCGCCGGACCGGTAGGCGTCCATCGGCATCGGGTTCGGGCGCGACCACGTGCCCGAGGGCGCCGCGGTGCCGAAGACCTGCTGGGCCAGCCGGTCGAACTCCCGGAACGGGTCGGTGCGCATCAACATCGTTCCACCTCCTGGTTCCCACACCTGTGTCGACGCGCTGTCGCCGGGATTCCCACACCCGGGACACCTCCGTTGTACTACGTCGTCGTTCCGTTGACAACTACTTACGTCGTCGTCATGATGACGCCATGGAGGATGTGCGGTCAGGCGGGGAGCACCCGGACTACGCGCGGCTGCGCCAGGTGGTCCGGCGTGCCGCGGACGGCGAGGAGCTGGAGGCCAACCAGGTGCTGGCCGCGCTGGACCTGCTGCGCCGCCTGCGCGACGACCTCGCCGGCTGGGAACCACAGCTCATCGCCGCCGCGAGGGAGCTCGGCACCAGCTGGGCGGAGCTGGCGCCGGTGCTCGGCGTGGCCAGCAGGCAGGCCGCCGAGCGGCGGTACCTGCGGCTGCGCCCGTCCGCTCCGGACTCGGCGGCCACCACGGCCGACGAGCGCGTGCGGGCGGAACGTGACCGGCGCGCGGGCGAGCGGGCCGTGGCGCTGTGGGCTCGTGCGAACTCGGCGGCGTTGCGCAGGCTCGCCGGGCAGGTGGGCGCGCTGGAAGGCGTGGCCGACCACGTGCGGGAACACGTCGACCGGGTGCAGGACGCGCTGGGCGGGACCGACGCCGCCGACCTGCTGCCCCCGCTGGCCGGCGCGGGTCCGCACCTGGCGGCCAGCCACCCCACCCTGGCCGCCCGGATCAGCGACGTCACCGCCGAGGCGGAGCGTCTCCGCCGGGACACCCAGCGTCGCCGGGCGCGTGGTCGTTGACCAACGTGGTATCGCTGAGCTGCGATAACGCGTACCTTTTCGACCATGCGGGCAATGTGGAAGGGCGCGGTGTCGTTCGGGCTCGTCACGATCCCGATCCACCTCTACGCGGCCACGGAGAGCAAGAACGTCTCGTTGCGCCAGGTGCACGAGGCCGATGGCGGCCGGATCCAGTACAAGCGGTTCTGCACGGTCGACGGCACGGAGGTGCCGTACGCCGAGATCGCCAAGGGCTACGAGCTCGCGGACGGCGGCATGGTCGTGCTCACCGACAAGGAGCTCGCCGAGCTGCCGCTGTCCACCTCGAAGACCATCGAGGTGGAGGAGTTCGTGCCGCTCGAGGCCATCGACCCCATCTACTTCGACAAGAGCTACTACCTCGAACCGCAGAAGGCGGCGCTCAAGCCGTACGTCCTGCTGCGGGACGCGCTGGCCAAGTCGGGCCAGGTGGCCATCGCCAAGGTCGCCATCCGCCAGCGGGAGTCGCTGGCCGTGCTGCGCGTGCTGTCCGACGTGCTGGTGCTCACCACCATGCTGTGGCCGGACGAGGTCCGCACCCCCGACTTCGGCTTCCTCAAGGAGGATCCGCCGCAGGTGCGCCCGCAGGAGCTCACGATGGCGGGCTCGCTCATCGACTCGCTGTCCGACAGCGTCTTCGAGCCGTCGAAGTACCGCGACAGCTACCGCGAGGCGCTGATGTCGCTGATCGAGTCCAAGATCGCGGGTGCGGAGACCACCGCGCCGCAGGCGGAGACCGCGGAGGCCGAGGTGACCGACCTGATGGCGGCGCTGGAGGCGAGCGTGTCCGCCGCCCGGAAGTCCCGGGGAGCGGCCTCCGGCAAGGGCTCGGCGCGCAAGACGACCACCCGCAAGTCGCCGCGCCGCCCGGCCAAGGGCGCCTGATACCGCACGGCCGACCGCGACACGCCCACGGGTGCTCCCCCGATCGGACGGCGCACGGTGGTACCAAAAGCTTCATGAACTGTGCGAGCTGCGAGGCCCGTCTCGACCACTGTCACGGGACGCTGGTCCAGCACGCCGACGGCGGCGCCGAGTGCACCGATGGCGGCTGCACCGGGCCCGATCCGGTACGGCACGCGTTGCTGCTCGACTGCGCGTCGGTCGACGGTGGCTGCGCCTGCCTCCTCGTCGAGTACGAAAGCGAGCTGCTCAGGGCTTCGTGACCGCGAAGCGCAGGCCGAAGTTGTCCAGCGTCGCCGGCAGCCGGCGCCCTGAGCCGAGCCGCCTCGCCGTCGTCCTCGGGGCCAGCAGCCGGTAGTCCCGGTCCGCCAGCAGGGCCGCGAGCATCGTGCTGGCCGTGAACAGTGCCAGGTTCTGACCCGGGCACTCACCCGGTCCCTCACTGAACGGCACGAGCGCCGGATCCTGCTGTGCCCGGCCGTCCAGCCAGACATCCGGGTCGAAGCGGTCCGCGAACGGCAGCCGCTCCCGGTCGCGGTGGAAGAACGGGCTGAACACCACGAACGTCGTCTCGGGCGGCAGGTTCCCGGTCCGCCATTCGGTGGTCTCGGTGCTCTCCCGCAGCACGATCGGCGTGGTCGGCCACAGCCGGACCGACTCCAGCACGCACGCCCGCAGGTAGGGCAGCTGGCTGGGGCCCATGGCGTCCCCGGCCTCCGCGCGTGCGCTGGCTGCCTGCACCGGGTGCGTCGCCAGCAGCGCGAGTGTCCGCAGGGTCACCATTCCCACCGCGTCGAACGCGAACAGCCAGTGCGGCACCTGGCCGTAGGGGTCGACGCCGGGTTCGGCGGGCGTGTCCGCGACGGCACCGGCGAGGCTGCCCCGTTCCGCCCGGTCGAGGTGGCGGGCCAGCGTGCGCCGGAACCGTTCCCGCAACCCGCGGTCCTTGGGCCGCAGGTAGGCCCAGTTGCCGTGGTAACGCAGGGTCGCCAGCGCGTCGGTCACCTCGTCGTCGTCCCGTGCGCCGTCGCCGAGCACGATGCGGCGCACGATCCGCCACCATGCCCGGTTGAAGGCGGGCCAGTCCAGCCGGTCACCCGTCTCCGCGAGCAGCCGGGCCGTCTCCTCCCGCACCGCCGTGTCCGCCGCTCCGGCCACGGCGTGCAGCGGGTGGTTCCACTCGAGGGCGTCCTCGTTGAACCGGCGCCGCGGCCGCCGTTCCGAGCCGCGCGTGGTGAGGACCGCGTGCGGCTGGAAGTGGCTCAGTGCCGCGCTCTTCTCCCGCGTGGCCGGCGCGAACGGCGCGGGGGTCCGGTCGAGCACGCGTTCCACGTCACCGGCGTCGAGCACCAACGCGAACGAGCGGCGCGGGATGCGCAGCGGCACCGGGTCGGGCCCGTAGCGGCTGCGCAGCCGCCGCAGCAGCCGCACCGCGGGGCGGTCCAGTCGCAGCCGCCCGGCCAGCGCCATCACCTTCGGCCGCCGCTTGAGCACCCCGCCCGCGAGCGTGGGCAGCACGACCTGGCCCAGCACGCGGGCGGTGTCGGTCCGGGTCGCGGGGCGGGGCGTCGAGCTCATCGACCTCACTGACCGCGCTGGGCGGGCACGAGCTTGCCGTCCTGCGGGGTCAGGCCCAAAGCCTCGAGCAGTTCCGCGCACTCCTCGGCATCGGCCGACGCCGACGCCACCGCCCGCGCCGCCCGGTAGCGCTGGTGCGCGTCCGGCTCCTCGCTGTACGGCAGCACGGGCTTCGGGTCCTTGCTGGGCGCATGTGGGTTCACGACAGCTCCTGCGATCGAGGTCTTGGTCTCCAGGTCTCGTGGTCACCGTGGTACGTGCAGTTACCCACTCGCCGTGCCCGCTACACGTGCCGCCTCGTACGCGAGCTGGAGTTCCACGTGTGCCTCGACGATCAGCAGGGGCACCCGGGAGCCGATCCCCAGCACCCCCAGCCCGGCGGTGACCTCCTGCACCACCTCCGGCTGGTGCTCACCGATGGCGCCGGTGAGCACCAGCGCGTCGATCCGGTCCAGGCTCGCGGACATGGCGGCCAGTTCCCGGCGGACGCGGTGGCTGAACACGTCCATCGCGAGCCGTCCGCGGCGGTCCCCGGCCCGTGCCGCGCGCACGAGCTCGTCCGGGGTGGCGGAGCGTCCCCCGGACAGGCCGAGCAGGCCCGAGCGCTGCCGCAGGGCCTCGTCGAGCTCGGCGAGACCGATCTTGTCCTCCCGCAGCAGCCACAGCAGCAGGCCGGGATCGACCGAGCCCGAACGGGTCGGCATCGGCAGCCCCTCCAGCCCGGTGAACCCCATCGAGGTGTCCACGCTGCGGCCGTCCCGCACGGCACAGACGGAGCTGTCGTCGTCGAGGTGGGCGATCAGCAGGTTCAGCTCCCTTGCCGGGCGCTGCAGCAACTCGGTGGCGCGGCGCAGCGCCCACGCGTACGACAGGCCGTGTCCGCCGAACCGGTGCAGGCCCCACCGCTCGCGCCACTCCTCGGGAAGGGCGTAGGTGCGGGCCGCCTCGGGCAGGTCCGCGTGGAACGCCGTGTCCGGGCAGACGACGTGCGGCACCTCGGGCAGGCGGTCCCGCAGGTGGTCCAACAGCGCCAGCGCGGCCGGACCGTCCTCGGGCGCGACGGTGGCGGCGTCCGCCAGCTTCCCGCGCACCAGATCGTCCACAACGGACGGTCGAGTGACCGCGGGCCCGCCGTGACTCAGCCGATGGCCCACCGCCGCCGCACGCGGCATCCGGCCGAGCAGTCCGGTGAGCGCGTCCCGGGCCCGCGCCGAGTCGGCGGGGACGTCGGCCTCCACCTGGTCGAGGACGCGCAGGCAATGCTCGTCGACGACGTGCGCGCGCAGTCTCTCCGGACCGCCGTCGACCGCGAGGATCGCGTTCACGTCCGCGACTACCACCCGTGCTGCCTGCGGAAACGCGTTGGTTTCCCCCTGCAGCGGCACGGGTACTCAGCGTGCGTGGCGGGGCGCGCCACGGGAAGGAGGCTACGGTGACGACCGACATCTACCTCTGGTTCCTCGGTATCGGCGTGGCCATCATCGTCGCGGACGGCTTTTTCCTGTACCACAGTGGCAAGCGGTACCTCGCCGCGGCGGACGGCGAGGGCGGGGAGACCGCCATGTCCCGGCTGATCGCCGTGCTGTTCCACATCGTCATGTTCGGCATCCTGGCGCTGCTGTCGGTGTTCGACTTCGACTTCGGCGACGGCGCCTCGATGCGGGCGCTGGTGGGGAACCTCGGCGTGCTGCTGCTCGTCCTCGCGATCGTGCACGGCGTGACCATCGCCGCGCTGTCGAACGTCCACGACAACCAGGTCGCCGAGGACCAGCTCGCGTCCCGCGCGTCGGCGAGCACCAACGCGCACATCCAGCGGGGGCCGGTCGTCACGCCGGTGCCGGGCCAGAAGGGCCGTGACCCACAGGTCAGCCCTTCGATCGAGCATGACGCCCTGTAGCCCGCGGGCCGGGGCCGGTCGCGCGGCCGGTCAGGCTGGACGGCCGCCCGGCGGCACGCCGAGTGGCGAGGGGGAGTCCTCGTCGGTGAGCCGCCGCTTCGGCCGGGGCCCCTTCGGCTCCCGCGACGCCAGTTCGTAGCAGGCGAGCAGGCGGAGTCCGGTCCACTCCTCCGGAGTCCAGTCGGATTCCACCCTGGGGGGCCGCCAGCCTTCGCGCAGTGCCCGCTGCCGGGTGTCGTAGGCGTGCGAGGCCAGCAACACCAGCCGGCTGACCGGTACGGGGCGCTCGACGGCGGACTCCTGCTCGCGCAGGGTCGTCCGGATCGCACGCAGGTGCTGGTGGAGCTGGGTACGCAGGACGGGCTGGGCGGCGAGCGCCGTCCAGCCCGAGTTCAGCTCATCGGCCATCCGGCGCAGCCATCTCCGCGCCGAACGGTCGGCTGCCGAATCCAACCAGCGCACACGTCGATGATGACCCTCGGTGCACATGATCGCTACTCGGAGGGTCCATCCGCCGTCACGGTATGCGCCCATCCGGCGGACGGACGGTGGTCGGCAGCCGGGCCGGAGGAATTCTCACCAGCGCCGGTACCCGGTCGCGCGATGGACGGCTTTCCCACTGACGGAGTAGCCCGCGTACGATTTTCCGGATGAGCCCGGTCGGGGGACCACCATGAACGGAACCACGTTGCGAGCGGACGCCCGGCGCAACCGGGAGCGGGTTCTCCAGGCCGCGAGGGAGGCCTTCGCGGCCGAGGGGTTCGCGGTACCGCTCGACGACATCGCCCGCCGCGCCGGTGTCGGTGCGGGCACCGTGTACCGGCACTTCCCGAGCAAGGAGGCGCTGTTCGACGCCGTCGTCGCGGAACGGGCGGCGGAGCTCACGGCCGAGGCGCGCGCACCGGCGGACAGCGCGGCGGCGGGGGCGGCGTTCTTCGCGTTCGTCGAGCGGGTGGTGGCCGAGGGCACGCGCAACGCGGCACTCCGCGACGCGCTGACGGGCCCGGCGGCGTTCGAGCGGGGCGCGGTCGCCGAGTCCGGTTTCGCCGCGGCGCTCGGTGAGCTGCTGCGCCGTGCACAGGCGGCCGGGGCGGTCCGCGGGGACGTGGACCTCGGCGGCCTCAGGGCGCTGATCGCGGGTTGCCTGACGGCCGAGCGCACCGCTCCCGCGGGCCGCCACCTCACCAGCGTCTTCCTGGACGGCCTGCGCGCCGGCTCGTGAGTGAAAACCGTGGTGAGAACGACGTTTCTCACTCACGAGCCGGCAGGCCGCTAGCGCGCGGGGTCGACGCCGAACTGCTTCGCGATGTCGTCGAGCATCTGGTGGGCGCCCTGCAGGCTCACCGAGACGTACCACGTGTCGTCGTCGACGTCGGTGATCTCGCCGTTGAGGGTCTGCCACAGCGGGTTGGACTGGAACTTCGCCTTCGGGTCCTCCGCCTGCTGCGTCTCGTCGGCGTAGTTGGAGACGTAGACGTGATCGGCGTCGAGGTCGCGGATCCGCTCCTGGCTGAGGTCGACCGCGATCTGGTCCTTCGTGTCGGGCTGGTTCGCGGGCCGCGTCAGCCCGACGTCGGAGAGCACGATGCCGGGGAAGGACTTGCTGCTGTAGAGCCGCACGGTCGGCTCGCCCTCGACGAACCGGACGAGCGAGTACGTCGGCATCGACCCGGTCTTCTCCTCGATGGCCTGGCCGATCTCCCTGGCACGCTGCTCGTAGGCGCCGATCTTCCGCTCGGCGAGGTCCTCCTTGCCCAGTGCCTTCGCGAGCAGCCGGATGTTCTCCTTCCACGTCGCGCCCGTGGTCTCGCTGAACACGGTCGGGGCGATGTTCGACAGCTCCCCGTAGAGCTCCTCGTGGCGGACCTTCGCCGAGACGATGAGGTCCGGTCGCACGTCGTACAGCTGTTCCACGTCGGGGCTGGACAGCTGGCCGATCATCCGGGCGTCCTCGCCGAACCGGGTGTCGTCGCCGAGGTAGGCGGGGAAGCCGTCCGTCGTCGGGTACTTCGTGTACGCGACGACCTTCGTCTCCAGGGCCAGCGCGGCGTCGACGTAGCTGGAGTCCAGCGCGGCGACGTGCTGCGGCCGCTGCTCGATCGTGGTCTCGCCCATCGCGTGCTGGATCGTGCGGGGGAACCCTTCCTGGTTCGCGGCGGACGGGTCGGCGGCCTGCTCGCTGGGAGGCGAGCACGCGGCCAGCGCCAGCACGGCGAGGGCGGCCGCCGTCAGGCCGGTGCGCCGCGATCGACGTTGACGGTACAGGCGGGGCATCTGCGATCCTTTGCGTTCGGTTAGGCTTTCCTAACGGTCGGGCCACCGGACCATAAGCACACACCGGCCACCGGGAAAAGGGTTCGTAACGTGGATGACAGGAGCCGTCCATGGAGGTGACCGTCGCGTCACCGGCGGGTACCGCCCGTGACGGCATCCCGGGCCGGACTCCCCGCCGTCGCCGGTCGCTCACCCTGGGCGCGCTGGTCGCCTGCCTGGTGCTGGCGGCAGGCCTGAGCATCGCGTTCGGCGCCCGGACGCTGCCGCCCGCCGCCGTGCTCGACGCGCTCGTCAGCCCGGACGGGTCCGAGGCCGACCTGATCGTCCGGTCCCTGCGCGCGCCCCGCACGCTGATCGGCATTCTCGCCGGGCTCGCACTCGGCGCGGGTGGCGCGCTGATGCAGGGCCATACGCGCAATCCGATCGCGGACCCCGGGCTGCTCGGCGTCAACCAGGGCGCGGCCTTCGCGATCGTGCTCGCCATCGTGGTCTTCGGCGTGCGCGACCTCTACGGGTTCGTCTGGTTCGGCTTCGCCGGTGCGCTGCTCGCCGCCGTCGTGGTGTTCCTGCTCGGCTCGGTCGGCGGGCGCGGCTCCACCCCCGTCACGCTGGCCCTCGCCGGGGCGGCGATCAGCGCCCTGCTGTACGGGCTGATCTCGGCCATCGTGCTCGGCAACCGCGAGGGCATGGAACTGTTCCGGTTCTGGCACGTCGGGTCCATCGCGGGCAGGGACTTCGCGGTGGCGGGCCAGATCGCGCCCTTCGTCGTGCTCGGGCTGGTGCTGGCGCTCGTCAACACCCCCGGGCTGAACACCCTCTCGCTCGGTGAGGACGTGGCCACGTCCCTCGGCCAGGACCTCCGCCGCACCCGGGTGCTCGGTGTCCTCGCGATCACGCTGCTCGTCGGCGCGGCCGTGGCCGCGTGCGGGCCGATCGCGTTCCTCGGCCTGATCGTGCCGCACATCGCGCGGGCCGTCACCGGGCCCGACTACCGGTGGCTCGTGCCGTCGGCCGCGCTGCTCGGCGCGATCCTGCTGCTCTGCGCCGACGTCGTCGGCAGGCTCGTGTCCGGCGACCGGCTGGAGGTGGGCATCGTGCTCGCCGTGCTCGGTGCGCCCGTGTTCATCCATCTCGTCCGGCGGCGGGGACTGGTGCGGCTGTGAGCGCGGTGCGGGACAGCGGCCCGGCGCCCGGCCGGAAGGTGCTGCGGGCGGGACCGGCGGCGTGGACGTTCCGGCCGAGGGTGGTCGCCGTGCCGCTGGTCGGCGCCGCCCTGCTCGTGGTCGTCGCCGCCGTGAACATCGGCAAGGGCAGCTCCTACATCGAGCCGCTCGACGTGCTGCGGACGCTGCTCGGCGGGGGAGACCGCCGCGAGACCGGCATCATCTTCGACCTGCGGCTGCCGCGCACCCTCGCCGGGGTGCTGGTGGGTGCCGCGTTCGGGCTCGCGGGCGCGATCTTCCAGACGATCGCCCGCAACCCGCTGGCGAGCCCTGACATCCTCGGGATCACCTGGGGCGCGGGGGTCGGCGCGGTCGGCGTGATCGTGGTCGGCGGTTATCGCGGCCAGGTCAGCGGTGCCGCCGCCGAGCTGGGCGTGCCGCTCGCCGCGCTCGTGGGCGGGCTGGTCGCGGGCCTGCTGCTGTACGCCCTGTCGTGGCGCCGTGGCATCGACGGCTACCGCATGGTGCTGGTGGGCATCGGCCTTTCGGCCATCGGCTACAACATCGTCTACTGGCTGCTGACCGTCGGCGACGTCGACGACGCCGCGCGGGCGACGACGTGGATCGTGGGCAACCTGGCCGACGTCGGCTGGGAGGCCGTCGGCCCGGTGGCGCTCGCGCTCGCCGTGCTGGTGCCGGTCACCCTGGTCGGCGCGCACACCCTCGGTGGCCTGCAGTTCGGCGACGACACCGCGCGCGGGCTCGGCATCCGGGTCGACGCGGCCCGCGGTGGTCTGCTCCTGCTCGCGGCGGCGCTGGCGGCCGTGGCCACCGCGGCGGCGGGGCCGATCACCTTCGTGGCGCTCGCGACCCCGCAGATCGCGCTGCGGCTCGCGCGGACGGCGCAGCCGCCGCTCGCGGGCTCGATGGTGCTGGGGGCGTTGCTCACGGTCGGAGCCGATCTCACCCTCCGGCTGACCGCACCGGCCCTGCCGGTCGGCGTGCTGACCGCGATCCTCGGCGCGCCGTACCTGATCTACCTGTTCGTCCGGAGCCGCCGGGAGGTGCGCGCATGACCCGACTGCGAGCCGAAGGCGTCCGCCTCGGCTACGGCGAACGTGTGGTGGTCGACGACCTCGACCTCGACGTGCTCGACGGGTCGGTCACCGTGATCATCGGCCCGAACGGGTGCGGCAAGTCCACCCTGTTGCGAGCGCTCGGCCGGTTGCTGCGCCCGAAGGCCGGTGCGGTGCTGCTCGACGGCAAGCGCATCGACCGGCTCCCGACCAGGGAGGTGGCACGGGTCGTCGGCCTGCTGCCGCAGGCGCCGAGCGCGCCCGAGGGACTGACGGTGGCCGACCTGGTCTCGCGGGGCAGGCACCCGCACCAGAGCTGGTACCGGCAGTGGTCGGGCGGCGACGAGGAGGCGGTGCGGTCGGCGCTCGCGATGACCGGCATGGACGTGCACGCGGGCCGGGTCGTCGACGAGCTTTCCGGCGGCCAGCGCCAGCGGGCGTGGATCTCCATGACGCTGGCCCAGGACACGTCGATGCTGCTGCTCGACGAGCCGATCACCTACCTCGATCTGGCGCACCAGGTGGACGTCCTCGACCTCGTCCGGCGGCTGCACACCGAGCGCGGGACGACCGTGGTGATGGTGCTGCACGACCTCAACCTGGCCGCGCGCTACGCGGACACGCTCGTCGCCATGCGCGACGGGCGGGTCGTCGCCCGCGGCGCACCCGGGGACGTGCTGACCGAGCAGTTGCTCTCGGACGTGTTCGACCTCGACGCGAAGGTGCTGCCCGACCCGGTCTCCGGGACACCGCTGGTCGTGCCCGTCAGCGCCCACCTGCGCCCCGACCCCTCGTGAGTGAGGAACGTGGCGAGAACCACGTTCCTCACTCACGAGGCCGGTGCGGCTCGGCTCCCCTGACCAGTATCGTCAGCGCGTCGGCGGCCGGGGTGGCCGGCGGTGCGCCGGTGGCCAGCCTGCGCAGTTGCAGGCCGGTGACGAGCGCGACGGCCGGACCGGCGAGCCGCTCCGGGTCCGGGATGTCCAGCGCGCGCAGGATCGTCAGCGCCAGCTCGTCGTAGGCGGCGAAACAGCGGGCCGTCGCGTCGCGCAGTCCGGGGTCGCGGCCCGCCTGCAGGAACAGCTCCAGCGAGGCGATCTCGGCGATGCCGAGCGGCAGGTTCGCCAGCACGGTGTCGACGGCGGCCGCGGCGGCCTCGACGGTCATCCCCTCGGCGCGGTGCGCCTCGGCCAGCCCGCCGAGGCGCACCGCCTCGTCCTCGGCGAACAGCAGCATCGCCTGCCGCAGCAGTTCCGGCTGGCTGGGGAAGTGGTAGGTCAGCGAGCCGAGCGAGACTCCGGCCTCCGCGACGATCCTGCGGTTGGTCAGCCCCGCGACGCCCTGCTCGCCGATCACGCGCAGTGCCGCGCGGAGGATCGCCTCGCGGGTGCTCACGGTGTCCGCTCGTGCCAGCGTTCGGCCCGCTCCAGCTGCGCGGCCAGGGAGACGAGCAGCTCCTCGGAGTCGGCGGGGCCGAGCAGCTGCGCGCCCAGCGGCAGGCCGTCGGCGGTCGGCCCGGCCGGGACGTTCACCGCGGGCCAGCCGAGCACGTTCCACGGCCACGCGTACGGGCAGGCGGCCACGATCGCCCGGTCGGTGCGCCAGTTCGGCAGGCCGGTGAACGCGTCGGCGCGGGGCGGCGGCGTCGCGGTCGTGGGCGCGAGCAGCACGTCGACCTCGTCGAACACGGTTCCCACCTGCCGGTGCAGCAGTGGCTCCGCGCGCCGGGCCAGCCGCAGCAGGGGACGCAGCCGCGCTCCGGCCCGCTCGTTGGCCCTGGTCCTGCGGTCGAGCAGGCTCGGGTCGGGCACCTTGGCGACGACCCAGTCGTGCACGCCGACGAGCGAGCGGGGCAGGAAGTCGAGCCCGATCAGGCCGTAGCGCGGTTCGACGGGCCGCACATCGTGCCCGAGCGCGGTGAGGACCCGCGCGAGCCGGGTGACGGCGGCCCGGACCACCGGGTGGAGCCGGGCACGCACGCCGGAGAACGGGATCCGCAGCGACAGCCCGATCCGCAGGTGCCCCGGTTCCCGGCGGGCGGCCCCGGCGAAGGTGTCTTCGGTGCCCGCCGTCACGTCGAGCAGCAGCGCGGCGTCGGCCACCGTCCTGGCGAGCGGGCCGTGCACGGTCAGGCCGTGGAACAGCTCCGGTTCGGGGTCGGTGGGGATCCGCCCGCGGCGGGTCTTGATGCCGACGAGGTTGTTCCACGCGGCGGGGATGCGCACCGAGCCCGCGCCGTCGGAGCCGAGCGCGGCGGGCACGAGCCCGGCGGCGACAGCCGCCGCCGAGCCACCGGACGAGCCACCCGGCGTGTGGGCGTGGTGCCACGGGTTGCGGGTCAGGCCGAAGGCCGCTCCCTCGGTGAACGGCCACTGGCCGATCTCGGGTGTGTTGGTCTTGCCGACGATGACGGCGCCCGCGCGCTTGAGCCGGGTGACCACCTCGGCGTCGGTGTCGCGGACGGGGAACTCGCCCGCGCAGCCGAACGCGGTGGGCAGGCCCGCGATGTCCGTGTCGTCCTTGATGGCGACGGGCACACCGAGCAGCGGGGCCCGGTCGCCGGCCGCGAGCCGCCGGTCGGCCGCCTCCGCCTCGCGCCGCGCCTCGGCGGCGCGCACGTGCCGGAAGGCGTTCAGGGTCCGCTGGGACCGCTCGATCCTGGCCAGCGTCGCCTCGACCAGCCTGGCCGAGGTGACCCGGCCGCGCGCGAGCAGGTCGGCCTGGCCGGTGAGACCGGCGAAGGTGAGGTCGCCGGCCGTGGTCGCGTCGCTCATGGCCCGCTCCAACTCGTTCGTTCGAACGAACGATATCACCGGACGCTGGTGCGCCGTGCCCGCGCCGCCCGAAGCGCGAGTGCCAGGAACGTGGCGAGCAGCGCGAAGTCCACCAGCAGCACGAGCCGCTGGGTGAGCCCGACCGGGAAGACGTCCATGAAGTAGGACACGCCGAACAGCGCGAGTCCGTTCCAGCTCAGGGACAACACGCAGACCAGCGCGGTGCGGACCTCGGCGAGGGCGGGGTGCCCGCGCAGCCCGTCGAGCAGGGCAAGCCCGATGATCGGCAGGCTGAGGAACGCGACGGCGCTGCCGAGCTGGTGCACCCTGCCGACGAGCGGGTGGATGTCGGGGCTGAAGCTCGCCGGGAACAGCGCGGCCGCCACCAACCCGGCGGCGGTCGCGGTGAACAGCACCGACGTGGACCGGCTGAGCGGGACGCCCGCGACGTGCAGCGCCCCCCGGACCGCGACGACCCCGATCGCCAGCGAGACCAGGCTCGCCTCGAGCATGCCGACGCCGTGGTCGGTGAACGCGTAGCGGCTGAGCGTGTCCAGCATGGGGTCGTAGGAGCTGACCACGTGCAGGATCGTCAGCGTGAACAGGGCCCAGCCGATCGCCGCGTAGGCGGCGAGGGCCCAGGGCCGGACACGGGTCTCGGCGACGGTCGTGGCCACCGGTTTGGTCATGGTCACCAGCTTGGTGTCCGGCCACCGCCCCGGGATCAGGGAAGCTCCCTGAGCCTTCCCCTACTTCTCCCGGAAGTCGATCAGGGCGAGCGCCTGGTCGTCATGCCGCTTCGACCGCGGCCACCGCGTCGCGTGCGGGTCGGTGTGCTCGGCCTCCCGGACGGCGTCGAGCACCGTCGCGGCGCCCTTGCGGCGGGCGAGGTCGAGCACCTCGGCCCAGTCGAACAGGCCGTACGTGTCGACACCGACCGCGGCGCCGTCCGTGGCGAGCAGCACGGCGTCCACCGAGTCGAGTGGCCAGCGGCGGACGAGCGCGTGCCGGGCCGCGGCGGGATCGGCCTCCGCGACCCAGAACCCGCCCTCGCTGTTGCGCCGCCGGTTGACGGCCTCCCTGGTGCGCAGCGCGCCACTGCGCCGCAGGGCCAGTGCCCGGTCGTCGGCGACGATGTCCGTTCCGGACTGTCCGAACGCGATGACGGGGCTGTCGCCGAGCACGAGTGCGTCGACGGCCTCGCCGGTCCACCGCAGCATGGCCACGGTGCTGGAGGGGGAGTGGCCCGGTCGCAGCCCGTGTGCCGTGGCGACGTCGGTGATCGCGGCGGCCAGCGCGCCGGCGAGGTCGGCGTCCGGCCGGGCCCGCAGCCGGGCGTCGAGTCGTTCGGCCAGCCGGGTCGCGTACCAGCCGCCGCTGGGCAGGTCGTCGCGGAACTCGGTGGCTCCGTCGAGCAGGACGACGGCGTTGCCGGTGGTCACCACGTGGTCCTCGGTGGGCCGGGGAGCGCCGTTGACGCCAACACCGGCCCGTTCGGCGATGTCGATTCGGGGCACGGGGTCGACAGTAGCCGCGGCAGGCGTCAACCGACGTTGACAAACCCTGTGCGTCAACCTATGTTGACATCATGACAGAGGCAACCGACCTGGCCGCCAGGGCAGGCGATCGCGACCCGCGGGTAGGGCTGCGGGCGGTCGCCGCCCTGCGCAGGCTGCTGGAGCAACTGGAGGCCGTGCAGGTGCGCAGCGCGCGCGTGCAGGGCTGGTCGTGGCAGGAGATCGCCGACGAGCTGGGTGTGAGCAGGCAGGCGGTCCACAAGAAGTACGGGAGGCGTTGATGTTCGAGCGGTTCACCAAGGACGCCCGCGAGGTGGTGGTCGAGGCGCAGGGCAAGGCGGTCGCGCAGGACGCGGCGGAGATCGGTGCCGAGCACCTGCTACTCGCGCTGATCGCCGCGCCGGACGGCAGGGCCGCGCGGTTGCTCACCGAACTGGGCGCCGAGCCGGAGCTGCTGACCGCCGAGCTGAACAACGTCCGCAGGCGGGGCGGGCTCAGCGATTCCGACGCCGAGGCGCTCGCGGAGTTCGGTATCGACGTGGACGCGATCGTCGAGCGGGTCGAGCGGGCGCACGGCGAGTACGCGCTCGCGGACCGCCCCCGGCGGACCCGTTCTCGCACGTTGCGGCACCGGCCGTTCACGAGCGGGGCCAAGCAGGTGCTGGAACGCACGCTCCGCGAGGCGCTGGACCTCGGCGACCGGCACATCGGCTCCGAGCACATCCTGCTCGCTCTCGCCACCCAACCGGGCGCCACGGCGGACGTGCTCGCCACCTACGGCGCCGATCCCGTGGCTATCCGGCGCGCCCTGGCTCGTCCGTGAGAAACGTGGTGAGGGCAACGTTTTTACGAGGCCACGCGGGCGTCTCGCCATGCGACGTACGGCAGGAACGCCTGCGTCAGAGGGCCGATGCCCAGCGCGTAGAGCACCGTGCCCGCGCCGACGGTGCCGCCCAGCGTGAACCCGATCGCGAGCACGGTGAGTTCGATCCCCGTGCGGACCAGGCGCACCGAGCGGCCGGTGCGGGCGGAGAGGCCGGTCATCAGCCCGTCGCGCGGACCGGGGCCGAGCCGGGCCCCGACGTACACGGCCGTCGCCAGGCCGTTCAGCACCACCCCGCCGACCAGCAGCGGGATCTGCAGCGCCAGTACGTGCTGGTCCGGAAGCACCAGCCGGACCAGGTCGACGGTCACCGCGATCACCAGCACGTTCGCGACCGTGCCCACGCCGGGCCGCTGGCGCAGTGGCACCCACAGCAGGAGCACGGCGACGGCGGTGAGGCCCGTGATCGTGCCGAAGCTCAGGCCGGTCAGCCCGGTGAGGCCCTCGTGCAGCGTGTTCCACGGGTCGAGGCCGAGCTGTGCCCTGGTGAGCATCGCGATGCTGGCCCCGTAGAGGGCGAGGCCCGCGACCAGCTGCACGAGCCTGCGGGACGGGTGGACGGTGACGCTGACGGGACGGAGGTCGACTGGCTGGGCCACGTACGGAACTATCCAGCAGATTGGCTGGCGATACCATAGCCAATCGGCAAGAATTGGCCTGGTGAACACCGACATCCCACTAGGTGGACGTGTATCGGGTCCTCGATTGGCTACGTTGCTGGGGGACTGGCGACGCGGTGGGTCCCGGCGCGGTGCCGCCGATCTCGCCGCGGCCGTCGAGCTGCTCGTGCTCGACGGGCAGCTGCCGGTCGGCACGCGACTGCCCGCGGAGCGGGAGCTGGCCGACGCGCTCGGGGTGAGCCGCACCCTCGTCGCCGCCGCGCTCGACCGGCTGCGCGCGGACGGGCTCGTCGCCAGCAGGCGCGGCGCGGGCTCGTGGATCGCGGCGGCCCGGGACGCCGGGTCCGTACCGGTGCCCGAGCGCGGTGCTGACCTCATCGACCTGGCCAGGGCGGCGCCACCCGCCGCGGCCGGTATCGGAGCGGCGGTCGACGTCGCGCGGCGGGCGCTCACCGCGGAGCTGGCCGGCCACGGGTACACCGCGCAGGGCCTCGCGGACCTGCGGGCACGGATCGCCGAGCGCTACCGTGCCCGGGGCCTGCCCACCACACCCGACCAGGTGCTCGTCACCAACGGCGCCCACCACGGGTTCGCGCTGGCGCTGCGCGCGTTCACCGGCCCCGGCGACCGGGTGCTCGTCGAGCAGCCGTGTTATCCCAACACGCCCGAGGCCATCCGGGCGGCGCACGCGCAGCCGGTGCCCGCGCCGGTCGACCCGGTCGAGGGGTGGGACCTGCCCGGGATCGAGGCCGCGCTGCGGCAGGCCGCGCCCCGGCTGGCGTACCTCGACGTCGACTTCCACAACCCGACCGGTCTGCGGCTGGACGCCGAGGGCCGGGAACGGCTCGGGGCGGCACTGGCGCGGTCGCGGACCCCGGTCGTGGTGGACGAGACGGTGGCCGAGCTCGACCTGGAGGGCGACCCGGTGGCCGGTCCGCCCCCGCTCGCCGCGTTCGCGGGCGACTGGGCGATCACGGTCGGGTCCGCGGCCAAGTCGCACTGGGGCGGCCTGCGGCTGGGCTGGATCAGGGCGGCGGAGGAGGTCGTCGACCGGATTCTCGCCTCCCGCTACTCGATCGACCTGGGATCTCCGGTGCTGGAGCAGCTCGTGCTCGCGGAACTGCTCACCGACCCGGAGCCGTTGCTCGCCAGGCGGCGCACGGAGGTGCGGGAACTGCGGGACGTGCTCGTCTCCTCGGTGCGCACCCACCTGCCGGACTGGACGTTCCGCGTGCCGGAGGGCGGGTTGTCGCTGTGGTGCCGCCTGCCCGAGCCGATGAGCACCCGGCTCGGCGTGGCCGCGGCGAGCCACGGCGTGCTCGTCGCTCCGGGGCCGCGGTTCGCGATCCGGGGCGGCTTCGAGCGGTGGCTGCGGTTGCCGTTCGCGCAGCGGGCGGACCGGCTGGACGAGGCGGTGCGCAGGCTCGCCGTCGCGGCGGCCTCGGTCCGTCCCTCGGGTGCGGCGAACGCGCTGGACGTGCCCGTCACGTGACGAGCGAGACAGGCACGACATGACGAAGCCGGTGCGCCGGATGAGAGATGCCGTCACTCCAGGGATGCGGGACGGGTGGTCATCCGGCGCACCGGCTTCGGCCGCGGGCGCTTCCCGGCATCGCCCCTCGCCATGCCGGGAAGCCCCGTCGGCTCAGGCGCGCACCGGGTGGAGGTTCCCGCTCGGCGCGGTGAGCGGGAACCACCGGTGAACGCCCGGGGTGGGCGCCGGCGTCGCGGGGGCAACGCGACGCCGGGCCCGGAACCCGTCACGGCCGGGCGCGGTCGGCCGAGCGGGAAGAATGAGTCGCACGTAACACCCCGAACTAAACGAATCGGACCGAATCGAGACGTGATCCGGGCGTCGCGAAACCAGAAGTTGATCTTGTTCTGGACGCGGCTTTCCCGGCGGGTTCGGCTCGCGGGGTCAGTCGGGTGACGTGACGGGCAGGGCGGCCTCCCGGCCCGCCCCGTCGGCGTCGTGGCCACGGCTCGTACCGAGAAGCCGCAGCTGGGTGGGCGTGGTCTCCGCGTTCGGCGTGGCGTGCACGTGGCGGCCGCCGCCGGAGTTGTCCTGCGGGGCGACGACGCTCGCGCCGCCGGTGGTCGCGGTCGCGGGCGCCAGCGGCAGCGAGCCGCCGCCCGGTGCGCCGGGGACGGAGCCGCCGCCCGCGCGGATGTCGGTTTCCCCCTCCGGGCCCGACGTGTCCGCGGCCGTCCACGAGGTGGCGGCGGACGCGGGGGTGCCGCCGGATCGTGCGGTCACCACCGGACCGGCGACCGCGCCGCGGTCGGCCCGCGCGCCGTCTCCGGCCGGAGCCGGCGCGGTCGCGGGCAGCTGGTCCGGTGCCGTGGGCCGCGGTGCGGGCGCTGCCGGAGCGGTGGCGTCCGGCGCGGGCGCGGGCGCCTGCGGCGCGAGGTCGGGCACGACCGGGCCGAGATCGGGCAGCACCTTCGGCACGTCGACGATCGGCGTGATGGCATCCACCGACCCCGACACGTCGTCGACGGTGGTGTCCACGGTGCGCACCACGGTGTCGACGGTGCTGGTGAGGGTGCCCAGCAGGTTGCCGGTGGGCTCGGTGACCCGCTGCACGGTCTGGGTGGTCTGCCGGAGCACGGGCTCGGTGATCCGCGTGAGCCCGCCGAGGAGGCCGGCCCCCGCCTGCGGTGCGGTCCGTGGCTCCTCGGACGTTTCCTCGACCGGCTGCTCGGTGGGCTGCTCGGCCGGCTGCTCGGTGGGTTGTTCGGCCGGTTGTCCGGTGGGCTCCTCAGCGGGCTTCCCGGTGGCTCGCGGCTCCGCGGGCGGAGCGGGGTCCGGCTCGGCCGGGGCGGTGCCCGCACGGGAGGTGTCCACAGGGGAGGCGTCCGGCTCCTCGGCCGCCACCGGCTCGGTCGTCGTGGTGGCCTCGTCGGCGAACGCGACCGACGAGAGCGCCGACGTCAGCAGCCAGGCGGCCACGGCGAAGCCCGCGATCACCAGCAGGCGCGTGAGCGAGGTGGGCAGCACGGCACCGGAGCGGTGCGTGGCACCTGAACTCCTCACCGCAACCACCGTCCGTACTCCCGCTCACGGCTCGTCGCCCGTGGATCATGGTCGGGGTCATCCGGCCTGGTCGCGGCTACCCCGGCTAGCCCATTTCTAACATCGACGGGGAGTCTTTCACCTCGTGAGCGTCCGATCCACCCCGGACGGCGCAATCGTGGCCAGTTTGTGCAAACGGGCGATCGCGTCGTCGAGAACTTCGTCGCGTTTGCAGAACGCGAATCGGAGTACATGATTCCACTCGTCCGGGTGATCGGTGAACACCTTCACCGGCACGGCGGCCACTCCGATCCGTTCGGGCAGCTGCCACGCGAGCTCGGCGGCGTCGGTGAAGCCGAGTGGGCGCACGTCGGCGCAGACGAAGTAGGTGCCCGCGCTCGGCCACACGGCGAAGCCAGCCTCGGCGAGCCCCGCCGCGAGGCGGTCGCGTTTGGCCGCCAGCGACCGGCGCAGCTCCGCCACCCAGTCCAGCTCGTGCCGCAGGGCGTGGGCGACGGCGGGCTGCAGCGGGCCGCCGGAGACGAAGGTGAGGAACTGCTTGGCGGACTTCACGGCGGCCACCAGCTCCGGCGTCGAGCAGGCCCAGCCGATCTTCCAGCCGGTGCAGTTGAACGTCTTGCCCGCGCTGGAGACGGACACCGTGCGCTCGGCCATCCCCGGCAGCGTCGCCAGCGGGATGTGCTCGTTGTCGTCGAACACCAGGTGCTCGTAGACCTCGTCGGTGATCGCGATCAGGTCGTGTTCGACGCACACGGTCGCCAGCGCCGCCAGCTCGGCGCGCGTGAACACGGTGCCCGTCGGGTTGTGCGGCGAGTTCACGAGGATGGCCCTGGTCGCGGGGGTCACCGCCGCGCGGACGGCGTCCACGTCGAGGGCGAACCGGCCGCCTTCCGAGACCAGGGACACGACGCGCCGGGTGGCTCCGGCCATCGCGACCGATGCGGCGTAGGAGTCGTAGTAGGGCTCGATGACGATCACCTCGTCACCGGGTTCGGTCAGGGCGAGGAGGCTGGCCGCGATGGCCTCGGTGGCGCCCGCGGTGACGAGGACCTCGCTGTCCGGGTCGTAGCGCAGGCCGTACCGCTCGCGGTGGGCGGCGATCGCGGCCCGCAGCTCCGGCCGTCCCGGGCCCGGTGGGTACTGGTTGGCCCCGCCGAACAGGGCGTCCTTGGCCGCGTCCAGCATCCCGGCCGGTCCGTCGGTGTCCGGGAAACCCTGGCCGAGGTTGACCGCGCCGGTCCGGGTGGCCAGCGCCGTCATCTCGGCGAAGATGGTCGAGGTGAACGGCCGGAGGCGGGGGACGAGAACTGGTTCGCGCACGATCGCCCATCCTCACGGACAATGGCGTCGTGGAGCAACTGACGTCCGCCGGAGCGCGACCGGCCGAACCACCTGGCGGCATCGCCGACGAGGAGGCCAAGCGGCGCGGCCTGCGCAGGATGAAACTGGTCGCGCTGTCCTTCCTGCTCGGTGCGACGGTGTTGTTCCTGCTGGCCAGCTGGGCGGAGGCGGCGGGCTGGCCGGTGTGGGTCGGCTACGTGCGGGCCGCCGCCGAGGCGGGCATGGTGGGCGCGCTCGCGGACTGGTTCGCGGTCACGGCGCTGTTCCGGCATCCGCTGGGCATCAAGATCCCGCACACGGCGATCATCCCGAACAAGAAGAACGTGCTGGGCAACAGCCTCGGCGACTTCGTGGGCGCCAACTTCCTCTCCGAGCCGGTGGTGCGGGACAAGCTGCGCCGCATCGAGATCTCCGCGCGGCTCGGCGGCTGGCTGTCGCGGCCGGAGAACGCCGACCGGGTGACCGCGGAGCTGGCGACCGTCGTGCGGGGTGCCGTGGCGGTGCTGCGGGACGAGGACGTGCAGGCCGTGATGGAGCACGCCGTGGTGCGGCGGGTCCTCGACCGGCCGTGGGGACCGCCGCTGGGCAAGCTGCTGGAGCAGGTGTTCGCGGACGGTGCGCACTACAAGCTGGTCGACCTCGTGTGCGACCGCGCGTACGAATGGGTGCGCGACAACCACAACACCGTGCTGCGCGTGGTGTCGGACCGGGCACCGAGCTGGTCGCCGCGTTTCGTCGACGAGATGCTCGCCGACAAGGTGTACGGCGAGGTGCTGTCGTTCGCCTGGGCCGTGAAGACCGACGTGAACCACCCGATGCGGCTGGCCGTCGACCGCTTCCTCACCGAGTTCGCCCACGACCTGCAGAAGGACCCGGAGACCATGGCCAGGGCCGAGCAGGTCAAGCAGCAGCTCGTGGAGCATCCCGAGGTGCAGAACCTCATCGGCTCGGCGTGGTCCACGGCGAAGGACATGCTGCTCACCGCCGCCGAGGACCCGTCGAGTGAGCTGCGCAGGAGGGTGCGGGCGGGGCTGTGCGAACTCGGCGACCGGCTGGTCACCGACCGCTCGCTCGCGGCGAAGGTCGACGGCTGGGTCGAGAGCGCCGCCGCCCACGTCGTCAACAACTACGCCACGGAGATCACCACCATCATCACCGACACCGTGGAGCGTTGGGACGCCGCCGAGACGTCCCGCAAGGTGGAGCTCCAGGTGGGCCGCGACCTGCAGTTCATCCGCATCAACGGCACCGTGGTCGGTGCGCTGGCCGGGCTGGTCATCCACACCGTCGCCCACCTGCTGTTCTGAGTACCGCGACGGCGTTTCCGGCGGGTGGAGCGGGGTCAGGCGGTGGGTGGCACGGCCGCGCCCCGCACGTTGAACTCGAGGCCGAACTGTTCCGCCAATCCGGGCACGGCGATCTCGGAGACCAGGTCGCCGGTGGCGCGGTCGAACCGCGTGATCCTGACTGGTGTCACGCCGTCGAACGTCTCCTGGACGACGTGTATCGACCGGTCCGTGAAGATCGCCTGGCTGGACGAATCGCTGCCCGAGGTGGACCGGGTGTCGAACCGCGGTTCGGTGACCCCGGAGGCGATCTCGGTACTCATGATCCGGCCGTCGGCGGCGAGCCATTCGAGGTGACCATCCCGGACCGCCCGTGCGTCGTAGGACTTCAGGGAAAACACCTCGGGGTCGACCAGTTCCTCGGCGACGGGGCGTCCCTGGCCGTCGACGAGGGGCTGTTCGGTGTACTCGCCGTCGCGGGTGTCCCACGAGACGACGGTCAGGTGGGGCGTGCCCTCGGCGTCGAGGTAGTCGGAAAGGAACGTGATGACACCGTCGTGACAGGGCACGTGACGGTTGTGGTCTCCGGCGTTGAAGGCTCCTCGCCAGGCGAGGACCTTTTCCCGCCCTTCGGTTGCCGGGTACAGCTGGGAAAGCAGCTCCGGCTGCGCGGTGGGATCGACCTTCGAACGCATACCGGGAATGCCGGCCGAATCCGCGAGATGCGTCCCCGCTTCGGTGGCGATTCCATGAAGGGCACCGTCGCACAGCGCGTTCATGAAGTAGTTTCCTTCGACCTGGTAGAGCCGGGAACCGGTGGAGGTGGTGACGGCCACCTGGTTGGTGTAGCCGGATTCGGAGAAGCCTTCGTTGTAGACCGCGACGAAGCCCTGGCCGCCGGGCAACGCGAAAGCCGACTGCTGATGCCCTGCCTTCTCGTTGGCGAAGCTGACCAGACCGTCGTTGCCGAGGATGTGGTCGCGTTCGTCGTCGCTGAAGAACAGTCCGGTCTCCGACCACGCGAGGTGCGGCTCGCTCATGCCGCTGGTCTCGATCAGCTGTTTTCCGCCGTCCGCCCGCACCAGGACCAGATAGGCCGGGCGCTCCTCCGGTGAGCTCTTCTCGACGGAGGTGTCCGGGCTGAGGTAGAACGCGACGACGGTGTCGCCGAGGGTCACCTCAGCGGGATCGGCGATGTCTCCCGCGGCTCCGCTCTCCGGCGAAGTGCAGGCCGTCACGGCCAGGACCGCGCAGGCGGCGAGCGCGATGAGTCGGAGCGAGTGCACCGTGTCGGGTCCTTTCGACCGGCGGGTGGTGCGGCCCGCACCCGGCAGGCCGCACCACCACCTGGATGTCGTTACTTGATGGTCGCGTAACGCACGGTGCTGCCGTCGTCCTTGATGTTGTTGGGGTAGACGCCTGGCCCGCCGTTGCTGTCCAGTTCGATGTTCACGGCGTACTTGTAGGCCTTCCACACCAGCTCGGAGCAGTTCAGCTTCGAGCTGTTGCTGCTCTTGTTGAACGCGAAGTTCGTGTCGTAGGCCTTGCCGCGGTAGTTCCGGTAGGCGTAGTTGGCCGCCTTGTCGCGGCTGGACTGCTTGGCCTTGACGTACATCTTGTAGATGGGGCCACACTTCTTGAGCGTCGATGCCGTGACGGACCTGCTCTTGCTGCCCTTGCCGGGCGCCTCCACGACCGTCTTCGTCGTGTAGTAGATGCCGACGTGGTTGTGCTTGTACACGGCGGTCTTGGCGTAGGAGTGGAAGATGTCTCCCTTGTTCCGCGCGTTTCCGACCGTCTTCTTCTTGCTGCAGGCGCCGTCGTCAGAAGAGGAAGCGATGGCGACCGGGTTCGACGCGGCCGTTTCCGCGGCCGTGGCGGGTGCGACGAGCAGGCCGGTCATCGCCGTTCCCGCCACCACGGTGGCCGCTATGGAAGAGGCGAGAGTTCGCCCGATTCTGGACATGTGTAACTCCACTCTGTAACCCGTGGACATCGACCCCAAGGAAAAGGCGCTTGCCGCGCGCGAATCCCCCGATGCGGCCACCGGATGGCCGCCATCGGGCCCCTCTCGTCCTTGAACCCCCAGTCCGTTGACAAGAGCGACATTAGACCGCCCGGTCACCCCTGTCTGTCGGGTGTTCACCCGACAGCGGAGCGTAGGGGCAACCCGGCAACTCGCGGACGGCAGCGAGGACTCGCGGTCACTCGCGGGTGTCCACCCGAACGGGGGAGTTGTCCACAGTTGCCCGGGTTATCCACCGGGTTATCCACAGGGTCATCGCTCGGTCGCGGCGCGCTGCCGCCACGCGCGGGCCTTCTCCCGGTTGCCGCAGACCTTCATCGAGCACCACGTGCGGGACCGGTTGCGGGACCGGTCGTAGAACGCCCACCGGCAGTCGTCGGCCGGGCAGATCTTCACGCGCTCCCATTCGCCGAGCACCGCGAGCCGGGCCGCCGCCGCGAGCACCGTGGCCACCGCGCCGGCGGCCACGAGCTCCGGTCCCCGGTCGGTGAGCACCACCTCGATCCCCGCGCGGGCAGGCGACGGTGTCCGCGCCGGGTCGCCGACCGCCGCCCGCAGCGCGTCCCGGACCTCCCTGGCCTCGGTCACCGGGTCCGCCCGCAGCTCACGGTCGCGTGCCCAGGCAGCCCAGGCGGTCGCCGAGTCGAGCAGGTCAGTGCCCTCCTCCACGTCGACGGTGTTGAGGAAGTCGAGCACGAGGGACGCGTCGGGCGGCACGTCACCAGTGTAGATCCCATGGTGGTTGCTCCCCTCCGGCATAACCACCATAATCAGTTCGAAGGTTATGTGGAGGTGATGATGAACTCGACGACCACAGCCGCCGCGAAAGCCTCGAAGGTCGCGTTCGGTTGCGTGGCGCTCGACTGCCCTGACCCGTGGGGGCTCGCCGGTTTCTACCGGGAGCTGCTGGGCTGGCGGGTGCACGAGGAGAACAAGCCGGGTGACGACTGGGTGACGCTCGTGAACCCGGACGGCGGGCCGGACATCGCGTTCCAGCGCGATCCCGGCTTCCAGCCGCCGACCTGGCCCTCCAGTGAGCGGGCGCAGATGCTGCACATCGACTTCGAGGTGCCGGACATCGAGGCCGAGCACGACCGGGTCCTCGGCATCGGGGCGCGCCTGCTGGACGACCAGCCCGAGACGTTCCGGGTGTACGCCGATCCGGCCGGCCATCCGTTCTGTCTCTGCGCCTGCTGAGTGGCTATACACAGGGTGTAGAGACCACTTCTATACATCCTGTGTATAGTCAGTCGCATGTCAGTTGGACATACGCTCCTCGGCCTGCTGGAGTCGGGGCCGCGCCACGGTTACGACCTCAAGCGCGACTACGACGCGAAATTCGGCCACGACCGCCCCCTGCACTACGGCCAGGTCTACTCGACCCTTGCCCGCCTGCTGCGCAACGGACTCGTCAGCGAGCGGGGAACCGAGGCGGGTGGCGGCCCTGAGCGCAAGAGCTACGCCATCACCGACGCCGGGGTCAGCGACGTCGAGCAGTGGCTCGCCACGCCGGAGAAGCCCGAGATCTACCTGCAGAACACGCTCTACACCAAGGTCGTGCTGGCGCTGCTGTCCGGCCGCAGTGCCCAGCAGGTGCTCGACACGCAGCGCAGCGCGCACCTGGCCGCCATGCGCACGCTCACCGCGCGCAAGGCCGGCGGGGACCTCGCCGACGTGCTCATCTGCGACCACGCCCTGTTCCATCTCGAGGCGGACCTGCGCTGGCTGGAGCTGACCGCGGCCCGGATCGACGAGCTGGCCGAGCGGGTGCGGTCGTGAGTACCGCGGCGCTGCTGAGCGCCACCGGCCTGCACAAGTCGTTCGGGCCCACCGAGGCACTGCGCGGGGCGAGCCTGTGCGTTCAGGCCGGTGAGGTCGTCGCCGTGATGGGCCCTTCCGGGTCCGGCAAGTCGACGCTGCTGCACTGCCTGGCCGGGATCGTCCAGCCGGACGCGGGTGCGACGTACTACCAGGGCCGCAGGCTCACCGACCTCACCGACGCCGAGCGCACGGCGCTGCGCCGGACCGACTTCGGGTTCGTCTTCCAGTTCGGTCAGCTCGTGCCCGAGCTCACCTGTGTGGAGAACGTCGCGCTGCCGCTGCGGCTCGGCGGGCTCCGCAGGCGGGAGGCGGAACGTGCCGCGCTGGCGGCGATGGCCCGGCTGGAGGTCGACGACCTCGCGCCGAAGCGGCCCGGGGACGTCTCGGGAGGCCAGGGGCAGCGGGTGGCTGTCGCCAGGGCACTGGTCACCGAACCGAAGGTGATCTTCGCCGACGAACCCACCGGGGCGCTGGACTCGCTGAACGGGGAACGCGTGCTGCGGCTGCTCGTCTCCGCGGCGACCGAGCACGGCACCGCCGTGGTGCTCGTGACACACGAGCCCAGGGTGGCGGCCTATTCCACCCGCGAGGTGATCGTGCGGGACGGCCGGACGACCGAGCAGGTGGTCGCGTGAGTGTCCACAATGACCTCGTCCTCGGGGCCCGGCTGGCTGTCGGGGGCGGCCGGACCCGGGGGACGAGCCTGGTCCGGCTGGCCCTCGTCGCCACCGGCGTCGGGCTCGCCGTGGCGGCGCTGCTGCTCGCGCTGTCGGCCGTCGGCGCGGTTCAGGCGCGCATGGACCGGGAGTCGGCACGCGAGCCGGTTCCAGCCGAGGCGGGCGACACGTCGACGTACGTGATCCAGGACTGGACCTACTACCGCGGCACCCTGATCGAGGGCGCCTTCCTCCAGGCGGGCGGAGCGGGTGCGCCGGTGCCGCCGGGGCTCGACCGCGTCCCGGCGCCGGGGGAACTGGTCGTGTCCCCGGCCCTGGCGGAGTTGCTCCGCTCGCCGGAAGGGGAACTGCTCCGGCCGAGGTTCACCGGACGGGTCGTCGGCACGATCTCCGCCGAGGGGCTGGCCGACGCCGGCGAACTCAGGTACTACGCGGGTGCGGACGGCCTGCGGGAATCCGGGGCGGCCGAGGCCGTGGGGGCCTTCGGAGAACGAGGCGGATCGACCGGCCCGCCGCCGTTCCTGATGTTCCTCCTCGGTGTCTCGGCGGCGGTGGTGTTCGTGCCGTTGCTGATCTTCGTGTCGAGCGTCAGCCGGATCGCCGGTGCGGAACGGGACCGGCGGCTCTCCGCGCTCCGGCTGGCCGGTGCGGATGCCGCCCAGCTCCGCCGGATCGCGGCGGCCGAGGCGCTGGTCGGCGCGCTCGCCGGGGTCGCGGTCGGCGCGGTGGTGTTCCTGGCCGCGCGGCCCGCGGTGGCCGGGACGGACATCGCCGGAATCCCGGTCAGGCCGGCCGACTTCGCGCCGTCGTGGCAGGCGGCGACCGCGGGACTGCTGCTGGCGCCGGTGCTGGCGGTCGGCAGCGCGTTGTTCGGACTGCGGCATCTCGTCGTCGAGCCACTCGGCGTCGTGCGCCGCTCCGCCCCGGTCCGCCGCCGGCTGTGGTGGCGGTTGTCGCTGGTGGGCGCCGGGGTGCTGGCCCTGTCGCCGGATCTCGTGTTCGCCGTGGAAGGCCGCGGCCACAACACCGCCGTGGCGGCCGGTACCGGTTCCGTGCTGCTCCTGCTGGGGGTCCCCGCGCTCACCGCCTGGCTCACCGACCGGCTCGTCCGCCGTCTCCGGGGCGGGACACCGGCCTGGCAGCTCGCCGTCCGCAGGCTCCAGCTGGACAGCGGAACGCCGACGCGGGTGGTCGCGGGTGTCACGGCGGTACTGGCCGGTGCGATCGCCCTGCACGGCCTGTTCGGTGCCGTGCAGGCCGAGCGGGAACGGGTGATCGCGGACGAGCGGGACGCGGTGCTCGTCGCGGTCACGGACGCGGACTTCCGGCACGCCGCCGAGCTGCTGCGGCACACGCAGGGCGTGCGCGAGGTCGACGACGACGCGATCGTGCTCGACGAGACCGATCCCGCGGCGCTGGAACGGGCCCGCAACGCGCTGGCCCCGCTGTCGTGGCGCGCCTCGCTGTCGGCGCCGGTCGACAGCCAGGCCTCGGCGGAGCGGGCGGTGGCGATCCTGCGCGGGGTGCTCGTCGCGGGTGTGCTCCTCACGCTCGTGATCTCCGGGGCGAGCCTGCTGGTGCTCGTCAGCGGGCAGCTCGCCGAACGGCGCAGGGCGCTCGCCGCACTCGGGGCGAACGGGGTGCCGTGGGGTGTGGTCGGGCGGTCGCTGCTGTGGCAGAACGCGATCCCGATCGGTGTCGGCGTGGTGGTCGCGGTGAGCGTGGGCCTCGCCGCGACGGCCCTGGTGGGCAGGCTGCTGGAGATGCCCTTCCGGCCCGACTGGCCCATCGTCGCGGGTCTCGCGGCGGTGGCCGTGCTCGTGGTGCTCGCGGCGACCGCCGCGCTGCTGCCCGCGGTCAGGGCGGCCACCACCCAGTCCGCGCTGCGTGCCGAATAGCGTGGACCCTCCCCGCGCCGCCCGCACATGCGTAGGCTGTGCCCGTGATTTGTCCCAAGTGTCAGAACGTGCTGAAGACGGTCGACAAGAACGGCATCCACATCGAGCAGTGCGAGGGCTGCCGGGGCGTCTTCCTGGACCGTGGGGAGCTGGAGCAGATCGTCAACGCGGAGAAGGCCTTCTACGCGCAGGCGGCTCCCTCGGCTCCGCCGCCGTACCGGTCCGACGCGCCGCCGCCCCCGCCCGGCTACCAGGGCGCCCCGCCGCCCGCCCCGCACTATCCCGGCGGCCACTACAAGGACTCGCCCCGTCCGTACCGGGGTGGGCACGGAGGTTACGGCGGCTACCAGGACTCGCCGCGGCCGTACGGCCACGGGCACAAGGGGCATCGCAAGCGCAGCTTCCTCGAGGGGCTGTTCGACTAGGGCGTGCTCGATCTCAAGATCTGCCCCGGGTGCGGTGAGTTCGCCGAGGTTCCCCGGGCCGAGCAGGGGCGGCTGGTCTGCGCTCGCTGCGGCCACCGCCGCGAGTTCCGCCGGCTGCCCCTGTTCGCGCTCACTGGGCCCAGCGCGGCCGGGAAGTCGACGGTCGGTCCCGCGCTGGCGCGGCTGCTCGGCGACCGGGTGGTGCCGCTCGAACAGGACGTGCTGTGGACCGGTGGGCTGCGCGACGACGTGGACGGCCATCCGGCCTTCCGCTCGACGTGGCTGCGGATGGCCGCGATGATCCAGCAGAGCGGACGGCCGGTCGTGCTCTGCGGGACGGTGGTGCCGCCGGAGTTCGAACCCCTGCCCGAGCGCGTCTTCTTCAGCGAGATCCACTACCTGGCGCTGGTCGCCGAGCCCGGTGTGCTGGCGCGGCGGCTCCGGGCACGGCCCGCGTGGCGTGGCTGGGACGAACCGCGGATCGCCGAGATGCTCGAGTTCAACGACTGGCTGCGGGCCGAGGCGGGCCGGCTGGAGCCGCCCGTGCGGCTGGTCGACACCACCACCGCACCGCTCGACGAGACCGTGGCCACCGTGTGCGCCTGGGTGACCGACCGCCTGCCTCGTGAGTGAAGAGCGTGGTTAGAACCACGCTCCGCACTCACGAGGCAGGCGTGGTCAGAGGCCAGCGGTGCGTGCTCTCCGGCTCCCTGAGCCAGAACTCCTGGCGTTCGCCGGTGACCGTGACGCCGAAGTCGGTGCGTTCCGGCTCGCCGAGGGTGCGCCACTGGTCGTAGGCCGCCTCGACGAGGTCCCACAGCCGCCGCGGACCGCCCTGCTCGACCTCGAACCTTCCGTTCCGCCCGCGCTGGCGCGCCCACGACCCGTCCGCGTGCACGAGGCAACTGCGGTCCGGGTCGTCGGGGTCCGGCACGGTCGTCACGTCCGCGAGCGTCAGCCCGGCGAAGAACTCGAACCGGCTGGCCGGGCTCAGCACCGTGGTGAGGGGCAGCGCGGTCCGGGTGCTGGCCACGGTGCCGCGGCCGACCGCTTCCACCGGATCGGCGATCCGGTGCGCCCGCAGCGGCATGAACCGGCCGTCCCAGCCGAGCACCCTGCCCGTTCCGGTGGCGCCCGTCCCGACGACGATCCGGAGCAACCCGGCGCCGATCGGCCGGTTGAGGGTGGTGACGATCAGCCCGCCCTGCCGGGTCTGTTCCAGCCACGCCGGCGGGATCCGGGACACCGCGCACGTGCACAGCACGCGGTCGTACGGCGCACCCCGGGGCAGCCCGTGTTCGCCGTCGGCCGCCTCGCCTCGTGGCTGGTATCCGAGCCGGCGCAGGGTCGCCCCGGCGAGCGCGGCGAGCCCCGGGTCGATGTCCACTGTGTACACGTGGGCGGAGCCGAGCCGTTCGCACAGCAGTGCCGTGTTGTACCCGGTTCCCGTGCCGATCTCGAGCACGCGGGAGCCGCTGGCCACGAGCAGCTGCTCCAGCATCACCGCCATGATCCCCGGCATGCTCGACGAGCACGTGGGCGTGCCGGGCACCGGGCCGTCCCGCCGCGCGAGCTCCCACCGGGACAGGTCGTCGTCGAGCTGGGTCACCAGCACCGCGTCGGAGTAGACGGTGCCGAGTGCGCCGTCGTCCTCGACGCTCACCGCGGCCCACCGCGAACCGGAGGGGACGAAGAAGCGGGGCACGAACGCGTGGCGCGGCACCTGCCGGAACGCGGCCAGCCACCGCGTGTCCGTGAGGACGCCGTCGCGGTGCAGTCCCTCCGCGAGGCGCCGCCGGGCTCGTGCGGCGTAACTCACCTGTCCACGATATCGCCGTGGCGTGAACCACACTCGATGGTTGCAAGCAGAGTGCTTGCAATAGTTAGCACTCGGGCGTACCGTCGGTGGTGTCGTGAGGAGGTGGCAGTGGTGACGGAGACACCGGCTCCGGAGAGCAACGGTGCGGCCAGGACCGTCGATGCCAAGCCGATGGACAAGGTCGCCGACATCGGCCGGGACATCGGCGAGTACATCCGGCAGCAGCGCAACAACGCGAAGATCTCCTTGCGGCAGCTGTCGAAACTGGCCGGGGTCTCCAACCCGTACCTGAGCCAGATCGAGCGCGGGGTTCGCAAGCCCAGCGCGGAGATCCTGCAGCAGATCGCCAAGGGGTTGCGAATCTCGGCGGAGGCCCTCTACGTGCAGGCGGGAATCCTCGACCTGCCGGTGGGTGGGCCGGTGCCCGACGCGATTCGTGCCGACACCGAGCTGTCCGAGCGGCAGAAGCAGGTCCTGCTCGATGTGTACGAGTCCTTCCGTCGGGAGAACCGGGCGGTCAACCCCACCGAACCCACCACAGCCGAGTCCGAACCCGAGGAGTGATCCACATGGCCACCAACAAGTCCGAGGACACCCGCAAGACCAGCTTCGACCCGATCCGCACGCCGCTGCTCGCCGCGCTCGGCGCGGGCAACCTGGCCGGTCAGGCCGTCGCCGACGCCATGAACAAGGCGAAGGAGCGCGTCACCGAGAGCAGCGAGGTCGCGCGGAAGAACATCGAGGAGCTGCCGACCGATGTCGAGCAGCTCCGGGAGCGGTTCGACCCGGCCGAGCTCCGCAAGCTGCTCGACGAGTACACCGAGGCCGCGCTGAAGCTGTACCAGAAGCTCGCCGAGTCCGGTGAGGAGGCGTGGGAGCGGCTGCTCACCCAGCCGCAGGTCAAGCGCAGCATCGAGCAGCTGGAGGAGGCCCTGCAGACCGCGCAGGAGCGCGTCGGCGACTTCTCCGGTGACGCCCGCGAACGCGTCGACGAGGTGCTCGCGCTCGTGTCCAAGCGGACCCGTTCGCTCGGCGAGAAGGCGGCGACGTCGATCGGCGAGACCAGCAGCGACGTCGCCGAGGCCATCGACGAGGCCGGTTCCGAGGCCGCGCACGAGACGCGCAGCGTCAGCCGCAAGGCCGCCAACCGGACCTCCCCGCGCACCACGAGCGCCGCTCGCCGCGGCGGCTCGAGCACGTCCAGCACGTCGAGCACCTCGAGCAACACCCGGAAGAGCACCGGCGGTGGCTCGAAGTCCACGAAGTAGGACTCCGGCGGAACTGTCATGAGCGGCCCGTTACGGACGAGAGCTGTCCGTAACGGGCCACTCATGACATCCGGGCCCGCTGGCACGCGGCACGGCCTGACGTACCCTGGGGTGGTGCCGCTCATCGCGCAATGGATCGTCTGGGTCATCGACTGGGCAGGGACCCTCGTCGGCGTGTTCGCCTTCGTGCACGCGCTCACGCAGCGTGCGGACGCGTACGCGGCCGCGGACAGAAAGACCAAGCCGGTATGGCTGGCCATCACCGGTGGCTCCACTGTGGCGCTCGCGCTGTTCGGTTACTACGGCGCGGGGATGATCTTCTGGCTCGCGGGCCTGGTCGCGGTGCTCGTCTACATCGTCGACGTCCGGCCGAAGCTGATCGAGGTCCAGCGGGGCGGGCAGTACTGACCGACCACTATCGTTGGCGGCGTGACCACCTGGAGCATCGCCGGAACCCTTGACGTCCTCCCGGCCGCGCAGCACCCCGGCCTGATGGCCGAGCCGGTGGCGAAGGCCCTCGCCGGGATCACCGAGCCGGTGGGCGTGGCGGAGATCGACCCCGAGCTCGCCGACACCGCCGAGTTCTGCGCCGCCTACTCCTCGCCGCTGTCCGCCTCCGCCAACTGCGTCGTCGTGGCGGGCAAGCGATCCGGCGAGGTCCGCTACGCCGCGGCCATGATCCTCGCCACCACCCGCGCCGACGTCAACGGTGTCATCCGGCGGCGGCTCGACGTCCGGAAGGCCTCGTTCGCCCCCATGGCGGAGGCCGTCGCGCTGACCGGCATGGAGTACGGCGGCATCACGCCGATCGGCCTGCCCGAGGAATGGCCGATCCTCGTCGACCGCGCCGTCGCCGACTCGCCGGAGCTCGTCGTGGGCAGCGGCATCCGCGGGAGCAAGCTGCTGGTCACGGGCGCCCTGCTCACCTCGCTGCCCGGTGCCGAGGTGATCGAAGGGCTCGCCAATCCGGTCTGAGCCCTGGTCCGGACGAAGCCGACGAAGCCGACGAAGAGGAGCCACGCATGGGACAGGTCACGGCCACCGCCGAGCGCACGATCGACGCACCGGCCGAACAGGTGCGCGCACTCGTCGCCGACTACGCCGAGACCCGGCCGAAGATCCTCACCGAGCACTACCGCGACTACGAGGTCACCGAGGGCGGCCAGGGTGCGGGCACCGTCGTGCGCTGGAAGCTGCAGGCGACGTCGAAGCGGGTCCGGGATGTGGTGGCGACCGTCAGCGAGCCCGAGCCGGGCACGCTCGTCGAGACGGACGCGAACTCGAGCATGGTCACCACGTGGACGGTCCGGGAGGCCGGTGCCCGCAGCCTGGTACGGATCCAGACGAGCTGGCAGGGCGCGAGCGGCATCGGCGGCTTCTTCGAGAAGACGTTCGCGCCCGCGGGGCTGAAGCGGATCCACGACGGCGTGCTCGCCAACCTCGACGCGCGGGCGCGGTCCTGATGCCGGCCACGGAGGTCCGGCTCGCCGCGCGGCCGCACGGTATGCCCACCCTCGACGACTTCGAGATCGTCGACGTGGACGTGCCGGAGCCCGCGCCGGGCCAGGTGCTCGTGCGCAACAGGTGGCTGTCCGTCGACCCGTACATGCGGGGCCGGATGAACGCCGCCAAGTCCTACGCCGAACCGTACGAGGTCGGCAAGGTCATGCACGGCGGCGCGATCGGCGAGGTCGTGCGGTCCACAGTGGATGACCTGGCTGTCGGCGACCTCGTGCTGCACGGTCTCGGCTGGCGCACGCACGCCGTGCTCGAGCCGCGGCACGCGGCGCGGATCGACCCGGAGGCCGCGCCGCCGAGCGCGTATCTCGGTGTGCTGGGCCTGACGGGTCTCACCGCCTACGTCGGCCTGTTCGACGTCGCCCGGTTCGCCGAGGGCGACACCGTGTTCGTCTCCGCCGCGGCCGGAGCCGTCGGTTCGGTGGCGGGCCAGCTCGCCCGGTCGCGTGGCGCGCGCCGGGTGATCGGCAGCGCGGGTTCCGCGGAGAAGGTGCGCTACCTGCGGGAGGAGCTGGGCTTCGACGCGGCGTTCGACTACCACGACGGGCCGGTCGCCGAGCAGCTGGCGGCCGCCGCACCGGACGGCATCGACGTGTACTTCGACAACGTCGGCGGCGAGCACCTCGAGGCGGCCATCGGTTCCCTCAACCTGCACGGCCGCATCGCCGTGTGCGGCATGATCTCGCAGTACAACGCCACGGAACCGACACCGGCCCCGCGCAACCTGTTCCAGATCGTCGCGAAGCGGTTCACGATGCGGGGGTTCCTGGTCGGCGACCACTACGACGCGCGGCCCCGGTTCCTGGAGGAGGTCGCCCCGCTCGTGCGCGACGGCAGCCTCAGGTACTCCGAGACAGTGGTCGAGGGCATCCGCAACGCCCCGCGGGCCTTCCTCGACCTGCTCGCGGGAGCCAACACGGGCAAGATGCTCGTGCGTGTCGAGCGTGGTTAGAACGACGTTCCCCGCTCACGAGGGCTGGGACGTGAGGTAGCCGCCCATCGTGCGGAAGTAGTCGGTGGCGGCGTACTCGGTGTCGTCCTCGGTGCGTACCCGCTCGACCAGCAGCCCGTGGTTCTGCCCGTACCTGGCGTCCGCGCCGGCGACGATCACCACGCCGTCGCCCTCGCGGATGAAGATCCGCCCCGGCGTGCCGCCGTAGCGGCCCTCGGAGACCGAGGCGCGCACGATCCGCAGTTTCCGTCCCTTGTGGAAGGTGAAGGCGTTCGGGTACGGGTCGGACTGCGCCCGCACCAGCCGCTCGATGTCCTCGGCGGGCCACGTCCAGTCGATGCGGCTGTCCTCGATGGACCGCTTGTGGAAGAAGCTGGCCTTGGTGCGGTCCTGCGGCGTCCAGTCGGTGCGCCCGGACGCGATGAGCGGCAGCGCCTCGCTCACCACCGGCTCGATGAGGTCGACGGTCTTGTGGAACAGGTCCGTGGCCGTGTCCTTCGGGCCGACCTCGACCGCCTTCCGCAGCACGATCGGCCCGGCGTCGAGCTCGCCGTCCATCATGTGCGCGGTGACGCCGACCTCCTTCTCCCCGTTGATGAGGGCCCAGATCAGCGGGGAGAAGCCCGCGTAGGCGGGCAGCAGCGAGTCGTGCACGTTCAGCGTCCCGAACCTGGGCAGCCGGAAGATCTCCGGTGGGATCCAGGTGCGCCAGTTGTTCGCCACGATGAGGTCGGGCCGGACCTCCCGCAGCCGCGCGGCCAGCTCCTCGTCCGGCCGGTTGCGCAGCACCACCTCGACGCCGTGCTCCTCGGCCAGGTCCGCCACCGAGTCCGCCCAGATCCGCTCGTAGGCGTGGTCCGACTTGGGGTGCGTCACCACCAGTGCCACGTCGTGCTCCGAGTCCAGCAGCGCCCGCAGGGTCCGGTGCCCCCACGTCTGGTAGCCGAACATGACGACCCGCATCGGGCTCCTCCAGATCCTTCGGTGGCAAACGGCGCCTAGTGAAGCAAGCCTTACCTAAATTCGCAACCCCCGGCGGTACGGGATGAGGATCACCCACAAAAGTACTAACTGAGCCTTACCTAAGTTAGGTTAGGGTTTCCTCTGTTCGGCTGGTTCACGGCGATGGGACGGGGTATGCCAGAGGCGCTGCGCAAGGACGAGACACCGGTCTACGACCTGGTCGGAGTGGGGTTCGGGCCGTCCAACCTCGCGCTCGCGATCGCGGTGACGGAGCACAACGCCGGTACCGGGGACGCCGTCACGGCGCACTTCCTGGAGCGGCAGGAGCGGTTCGGCTGGCACCGCGGGATGCTGATCGACGACGCCACCATGCAGGTCTCCTTCCTCAAGGACCTGGTCACCCTGCGCAACCCGGCCAGCGACTTCAGCTTCCTCTCCTACCTGCACGACCAGGGCAGGCTGGTGGACTTCGTCAACCACAAGAACCTCTTCCCGCTGCGCGTCGAGTTCCACGACTACTTCGAGTGGGCGGCCGCGCGGGTGGACGACATGGTGTCGTACTCGCAGGAGGTCGTGGCCGTCCGGCCGGTCTCCGCGGCGGGGGAGGTGGCGTACTTCGACGTCGCCACGGCGGCGGGCGAGGTCTACCGCGCCCGCAACCTGGTGCTGGCCACCGGCCTGCGGCCGTACCTGCCGGACGGGGTCACCGCGTCGGACCGGATCTGGCACAACCGCGACCTGCTGCACCGCATCGACGACGTCGACGAGCGCACCGCCCGCCGGTTCGTCGTGGTCGGCGCGGGCCAGAGCGCGGCAGAGGTCACCGCGTTCCTGCACGACCGGTTCCCGCGCGCCGAGGTGTGCTCGGTCTTCTCCCGGTTCGGCTACAGCCCTTCCGACGACAGTGCGTTCGCCAACCGCATCTTCGACCCCGACTCGGTCGACCGGTTCTACGGCGCGCCGGAGGAGACCAAGCGCCGGATCATGGACTACCACGCGAACACGAACTACTCCGTGGTCGACCTCGAGCTCATCGACGAGCTCTACCGCAGGCTCTATCGCGAGAAGGTGCTGGGCGTCCAGCGGCTGCGCATCCTCAACGTCTGCCGTCCGGCCGCGGTCGAGGACACCGGCGACTCCGTGCGCGTGACCGTCGAGTCGCTCGCCACGGGGGAACGCACCGACCTCGACGCCGACGTCGTCGTCTACGCGACCGGGTACCGGCCCGACGACACGCCCGCGCTGCTCGGCGAGCTCTCCCGGTACTGCCTGCGCGACGAGCACGGGCGGTTGCGCGTCGAGCGCGACTACCGCCTGCGCACCGTGCCGGAAGTGGCGGGCGGCCTCTACCTGCAGGGCGGCGGCACCGAGCACACGCACGGCATCACGTCGTCGCTGCTGTCCAACAACGCCGTGCGGTCCGGCGAGATCCTGCGCTCGGTCGCCGACCGCCGCCTCCGGGGGGAGAGCGCCAGTCCTGCCGCGGCCTACGCGGTCAGTGGAATCAGTTCCCGGTAAGGCAGTTCCCGGCAGAGAAGGAAGAAAGGTAGTTCCCCGATGTTCCCCATCCTCCGAAAGCCGGTGCGGGCGTGGCTGCGCCTGCCCGCGGCGCTGCTGGGCCTCGTGCTGGCAGTGGTGCTCGCCGGCTGCGGCAGCTCCGACGGTTCCGGTGACTCCTCCGGCGACCAGCCCTCCAACGCGGCGGCCGACGGCGCGTTCCCGGTGACCGTCGAGCACAAGTACGGCAGCACGGAGATCACCGAGGCCCCGGAGAAGGTGGTCACCCTCGGTCTGTCCGATCAGGACGCGGTACTCGCGCTCGGCATCAAGCCGGTCGGGGTCGTCGACTGGTTCAAGGAGCGCCCGTACGGCAAGTGGCCGTGGACCAAGGAGCGCTGGGGCGACACGCAGCCCGAGATCGTCGGCGAGCGCGACGAGTACAACATGGAGAAGGTCGCGACGCTGCGGCCCGACCTCATCATCGCGCAGTACTCGGGCATGACCAAGGAGCAGTACGACACCCTCTCCGAGATCGCGCCGGTCGTCGCGCAGCCCAAGGAGTACCCCGACTACGCCGCGCCGTGGAAGGTCATGACGCAGCGGATCGGCAAGGCGCTCGGCCGGGAGGACGAGATCAACCAGCTCATCGAGCAGACCGACCAGCGCTTCGCCGAGGTCAGGCAGAACCACCCGGAGTGGGCCGAGCAGACCGTGGTGGTCGCCGACAGCTTCGAGCCCGGCGTCTACTCGGCGTTCACCAGCACCGACCCGAAGGCGGACTTCTTCAAGGAGATGGGCTTCCAGCTCAAGCCCGCGATCGACGAGGCCGCCGAGGAGGGCGCGAACGTCGCCCAGCTCAGCGCCGAGCAGCTCGGCATGCTGGAGGCCGACCGGCTCGTCTGGGTCACCTCCAGCGAGGAGGCCAACGAGCGGATCCGGTCGGAGCCGCTCTACCAGCGGCTGAAGGTCCACCAGGACGGCCGTGACCTGTTCGTGCCGTACGAGAACCCGGACATCGGTGCCGCGTTCTCCTTCAACACCGTGCTGTCCATCCCGTACGCCATCGACCAGATGGTGCCGCGGCTCGAGAAGTGACGGAAGGCTGCTTCCCGATGTCGGATGCTCCGCTCACGAGCGCCCAGTCCGGAATCTGGCTGGCACACCGGATCGAACCGGACGACCCGGTCTACAACATCGCCTGGTACGCCGACCTCCGCGGCGACTTCGACCTCGATCGGCTCGCCACGGCGACCCGGCAGGCGATCGGCGAGGCCGAGTGTGTGCACGTGCGGTTCACCGGCACCGGGGAGCGGCCGAGGCAGGTGCCCGCACCCGCCGACCCCGCACCCGGACGGCTCGACTTCACCGCCGAGCCGGATCCGGAGGCGGCCGCGGTGGAGTGGATGCGAGCCGACCGGCTCCGGCCGGCCGACCCGGAGCGGGGGCCGCTGTTCCGGCACGCCCTGCTCCGGGTCGCCGCCGACCGGATCTGGTGGTACCAGCGGTATCACCACCTCGTGATGGACGCCTACGGCTGCCTGCTGGTCACGCAGCGCGCGGGGAGCCTGTACGCGGGCGAGGACGGCGTGCCGTTCGGCCCGCTGCGCCGGCTGGTCGGCGCGGACACCGCCTACCGCGCCTCGCGGCAGTACACAGTGGACCGGGAGTACTGGCACTCGCGGTTCGCCGACCGCCCGGAGCCCGCCCGGCTCGTGCCGTACGGCGGCGGTGAGGTACGCCGCCGCACGACCGAGCTGCCCGCCGCGACCACCGCGGCGGTGCGGGAGCTGGCCGCCCGCCAGGGCTCCCGGCTGTCCCGGGTCGTCATCGCGGCGGTCGCGGCCTACACCCAGCGCGCGACCGGCGCCAGGGACGTCGTGCTGAACCTCCCGGTGACCGCCCGCGTCGAGGACAGCACCCGCGACGTGCCGGGCATGGTCTCGAACGTGCTGCCGCTGCGCGTCCCCGTCCATCCGGCGACGACTCCGGCCGCGCTGATCGGCGCGATCGACGTGGCGGTCGCGGAGCTGCTGGCGCACAGCCGGTACCGCGGCGAGGACCTGGCCAGGGAGCTGGGTCTGCCCGGGGGCATCGCCGAACTCGGTGGCCCCGGGGTCAACGTCATCGGGTTCGGCCGTGACCTGCGGATCGGCGGGCGGCGTGTGGAGTTCCGGGACCTCGCGCTCGGCCCCGTCTCCGACCTCAACATCACCTGCTACGACCGGGGCCCCGAGGACGGCCTGCTCGTCGAGTTCGACGCCGCGTGCGCCGACGACCGGCTGGCCGGGCACGAACGCCGCTTCCTCGCGGTGCTCGACGGCCTGCTCGCTCACCCGGATCGCCCGATCGGCGCGCTCGACCTCGTTGGCGAGGGCGAGCGCACCCGGCTGCTCACCGAGTTCGGCCGCGACGAACGCGCCGTCGACGAGCTGACCTGGCCTGCCGCCTTCGAACGGCAGGTCCGGAGGGCGCCGGACGCCGTGGCCGTGGTGTGCGAGAGCGAGCGGCTGACCTACGGCGAGCTGAACGCGGCCGCGAACCGGCTGGCGCGCGCGTTGCGGGCCCGCGGAGTGGACGCCGAGGACATCGTGGCCGTGGCCCTGCCCCGGTCGGCGGATCTCGTCGTCGCCCTGCTCGGCGTGCTCAAGGCGGGGGCAGCCTACCTCCCGCTCGACCCCGACCAGCCGCGCGAACGCCTCGAGGCGATCACCGCCGACGCCGACGCCCGGCTGACCCTGTCCACACTGGACCACGACGAGCTGAGCGCGTACGACGACTCGGATCTCGGCCTGGAGATCGACCTGCGCCAGGCCGCCTACGTCATCTACACGTCCGGCTCCACGGGCAGGCCGAAGGGCGTCGTCGTCCCGCACGAGGGCATCGGCAGCCTGGTCGCGACCGCCGTCGACCGGCTCGGCGTGGACGCCACCAGCCGGGTGGCCCAGTTCGCGTCCGTGAGTTTCGACGTGACGGTGTGGGACCTGACGATGTCGCTGTGCGTCGGCGGCCGGGTGATCGTCGTACCCGCCGAGCGGCGCGTACCGGGCCCCGAGCTGACCGGGTATCTGACCGAGCACGGCGCCACGCACATGATCCTGCCGCCGTCGCTGGTCGCCGCGCTGCCTCCCGGCTGCGCGCTGCCCGAGGGCGGGGTGCTCGTGGTCGGCACCGAGACCGTGCCCCCGGAGCTGGTGGCCCGCTGGGCGGACCGGATGCGTGTCGTGGCGGCGTACGGGCTCACCGAGGCCACCGTGAACTCGACGCTGTGGTCCGCGCGGCCCGGCTGGACCGGCCCGGTGCCGATCGGCAGGCCCGACCCCAACACCCGCTGTTACGTGCTGGACTCCGCGCTGCGCCCCGTCGGCATCGGCGAGGTGGGCGAGCTCTACGTCGGCGGTCGCGGGCTCGCCCGCGGCTACCTCGGCAGGCCGGGGCTGACCGCGGAACGGTTCGTCGCCGACCCGTTCGGGGCGCCGGGCGCGCTGATGTACCGGACCGGCGACCGGGTGCGCTGGTCGCGAGCCGGGGACCTCGAGTTCCTCGGCCGGGTCGACGACCAGGTCAAGATCCGCGGGCACCGGGTGGAGCCCGGCGAGGTCGAGGCCGCCCTGCTGACGCACCCGGACGTGGCACAGGCCGCCGTGGTCGCGCGCGAGGACCACCGCCGCGTACGCCGCCTCGTCGCCTACACCGTCGGCGACGCGAAGCCCGGCGCGTTGCGGACCTTCCTCGCCGGCGCGCTGCCGGACTACCTGGTGCCCTCGGTGTTCGTGTCCCTCTCCGGCACGATGCCGGTGACCCCGAACGGCAAGATCGACAAGCGGGCGCTGCCGGACCCCGACTGGACCGCGCTGGCCGGGGACGCCGAACCGGCGACACCGCGCGAGCGAACGCTGGCGGCCCTGGTCGCCCAGGTGCTCGACCTGCCGAGTGTGGGCGTGCACGACAGCTTCTTCGAGCTGGGCGGCGACAGCATCGTGGCGATCCGGCTGGTGAACCTGGCCCGCGCCGCGGGACTCGCGCTCACGCCCCGCGACGTGTTCCGTCTCCGTACCGTGGCCGCGCTCGCCGAGGTGGCCGGGGTGCCGGAGACCGCGGCCGAGGTGAGCCTCGACGACGACGCGCTGCCCGTGTCACCGCTGCAGGAGGGCTTCTTCTTCCACTCGGCGTTCGACGACACGGACTCCTACGTCGTGCAGCAGGTCGTCGAGCTGACCGGCGACGTCGACCCGGTGGCGCTGCGCCGCACGCTGCAGGGTGTGCTGGACCGGCACCCGCTGCTGCGTGCCGGGTTCCGGCAGCTGCCCGACGGCCGGGTCGTGCAGCGGCTCGCCGACCGAGTGGAGCTGCCGTGGCGGGAGGCCGACGACGTGGACACCGCGCTCGCGCGGGACCGCGCCGAGGGCTTCGACCTGGCCACCCCGCCGCTGCTGCGCGCCACCCTGGCCGGCTCGCGGCTGGTGCTGACCCTGCACCACATCATCGCCGACGGCTGGTCGGTGTCGATCATGCTGCGGGACCTGGTGGCCGGGTACACGGGCGAGGAGCCGCCGCCCGCGCCGGATCCGCGTGGCTACCTGGCGTGGCTCGCCTCCCGTGACCGGGAGTCCGCACGTGCCGCCTGGCGCTCGGCACTGTCCGATGTGGAACCCACCAGGTTGGTGGAGGAGCCTCCCGGCGCACCGGCGCAGCACGACGTCCGGCTGTCCGAGGAGCTGACGGCTGGCCTCGCCGCGCTCGCCCGCGACCGGGGGCTCACCCTCGGCACGGTCCTGCACGGCGCGTGGGGACTGCTGCTCGGCGGCCTGACCGGGCGCACCGACGTCGTGTTCGGCAGCACCGTGTCCGGCCGGGGCGCCGCCGTCCCCGGCATCGAGTCGGCCGCCGGGCTGTTCATCAACACCGTGCCCGTCCGGATGCGCGTGCGCCCGGCCGACACGCTCGCCGGGGCACTGCTGCGCATGCAGGACGACCAGGCCACCCTGCTGGACCACCAGCACCTCGGGCTCGCCGAGATCCAGCGCGGCACCGGCGAGCTGTTCGACACGCTCGTGGTGGTGGAGAACCAGCCGATGCCCGAGCGATCGGGCCCGATCGGCGCGATCGAGGTCCACGACGCCGTGCACTACCCGGTCGCGCTCGTCGCCCACCCCGGACCACGGCTGCACCTGCGGTTCAAGCACCGCATCGGCGCTGACCGCGCCCGGGACCTCGCGGACCGCTACGTGCGGCTGCTCCGCACGCTCGCCGGGGAGCCCGACCTGCCGGTCGCCGCGCTGGACCTGCTCACCGGCCCCGAACACGACCGGCTCGCGCGGCTGAACGCCACCGGAACGGACGTGCCGGACGCCACGCTGGTGTCCGCGTTCGCCGAGCAGGTCGCCCGCACGCCGGACGCGACGGCGGTGGTGTACGAGCACACGCGACTGTCCTATGCGGAGCTGGACCGGCGCGCCAGCGCGCTGGCCGCGGTGCTGCGCGCGCGGGGCGCGGGCCCGGAGGCCGTCGTCGCCGTGGCCGTGCCGCGCAGTGCCGAGCTGATGGTCGCGCTGCTCGGCGTGCTGCGCTCGGGCGCCGCGTACCTGCCGGTGGACCTCGACTACCCGGCCGACCGGGTAGCGTTCATGCTCGCCGACTCCGGCGCCCGGCTCGTCGTGACGCTGCCCGGCATCGAGCTGCCCGGCGACCTCGACCGGGTGCACGTCGGGGAGACCGCAGGGGACAGCGCGGACAGCGCGGGCAGCGGGGACGCGCCGCCCGCGCCCGGCCATCCGGCCTACCTGATCTACACGTCCGGCTCCACCGGGCGGCCCAAGGGCGTGGTGGTGACCCACCGCGCCATCGTCAACCGGCTCGCCTGGATGCAGCACGCCTACGGGCTCGCGCCGGACGACCGCGTGCTGCAGAAGACCCCGTCCAGCTTCGACGTCTCGGTGTGGGAGTTCTTCTGGCCGCTGCTGCGGGGCGCCGCCGTGGTGCTCGCCCACCCGGACGGCCACCGCGACCCCGCCTACCTGGCGGAGCTCGTACGGTCCGAGGGCATCACGACCATGCACTTCGTGCCGTCGATGCTGGCCGCGTTCACCGGCGCCGTGCGGCCGGGCGCGTGGTCGGCGAGCCTGCGCCGGGTGTTCTCCAGCGGGGAGGCGCTGCCCGGCGAGGTCGCCGCCCGCTGGCGGGAGCTGACCGGGGTGCCGCTGCACAACCTCTACGGCCCCACCGAGGCGGCCGTCGACGTGACGTGGTTCCCGTACACCGGCGGGGACGAGGTGTCCGTGCCGATCGGGTGGCCGGTGTGGAACACGCGCCTGTACGTGCTCGACGAGCTGCTGCGGCCGGTGCCCGACGGGGTGCCGGGCGAGCTGTACCTCGCGGGCGTCCAGCTGGCGCGCGGCTACCACGACCGGGCGGGTCTCACCGCGGAGCGGTTCGTGGCGTGCCCGTTCGGCAGGCCCGGTGAGACCATGTACCGCACCGGGGATCTGGTGCGGCGGCGCCCGGACGGGGCACTGGAGTACCTGGGCCGCACCGACCGCCAGGTGAAGCTGCGCGGCAACCGTGTCGAGCTGGGCGAGATCGAGGCCGCGCTGCTCAGGCTGCCCGGGGTCGGGCGGGCGGCGGTGACCGTCCGCGACGGCGCCCTCGTCGGCTACGTCGTGCCCTCCGGCGCCGAACCGCACCCCGGCGAGCTGCGCGCGGCCCTCGCCGACGCGCTGCCCGCCGGCATGGTGCCGGGCGCGTACGTGGTGCTCGACGACCTTCCGCTGACGCCGAGCGGGAAGCTCGACCAGCGGGCGCTGCCCGCGCCCGAGGTCGTCACCGGGCCCGCGCGGGAACCCGCGAACGAGCGGGAACGGCTGCTGTGCGACCTGGTCGCCTCCGTGCTCGAGCTGCCCTCGGTCGGCGTCGACGACGACTTCTTCGTGCTCGGCGGAGACAGCATCACCTCGATCGCCGTGTCCACCCTGGCCAGGGACCGCGGTCTCGACGTCAGCCCGAGGGACGTGTTCGAGCACCGCACGCCCGCCGCGCTCGCGGCGGCGGTGGGCACCAGCGCGGAGCCCGTGCCCGCCGAGCTGGCGCGGGTGGAGCTGACCGGCGACGAGCGGCGGCGCGTGGCCGCGCTGGCGGGCGGTGCGGTCGAGGACGTCTGGCCGCTCTCGCCCCTGCAGGAGGGCCTGTACTTCCACGCCACCTACGACGAGGCCGCGCTCGACGTCTATCTGTCCCAGGAGACGCTGGACTTCGACCACGCGCTCGACGCCGACCGGCTGCGCGCGGCGTGCGCGGCACTGCTGGCGCGCAACCCGAGCCTGCGGGCCGGGTTCGCCAGCGACGGCCTTTCCCGCCCCGTGCAGTTCGTGGCCACCGAACCCGAGGTGCCGCTCACCGAGGTCGACCTGTCCGGCCTGTCCTGCGACGAGCAGGACGAGCGGGTGGAGCGGCTGCTGGCCGAGGACCGCAGACGCCGGTTCGACCTGCACCGGCCCCCGCTGTGCCGGCTACTGCTCATCCGGCTTTCCGACGGCCGCGACCGGCTCGTGGTGACCCACCACCTCGTGCTGTGGGACGGCTGGTCGGCGTGGCTGTTCCTGGAGCAGCTGTTCGAGCTCTACGAGCGCGGCGGCGACCCGGCCGGGCTGCCGGAGCCCGGCACCTACCGCGACTACCTGGCGTGGCTGGCCGCGCAGGACGGTGCCGCGGCGCTGGCCGCGTGGCGGGACGCGCTCGCGGGGCTGGCCGAGCCGACGCTGGTCGGACCCACCGACCAGGGACGGGAGCCGATGATCCCCGCCGACTTCGACACGGTGCTGCCGAAGGCGGACAGCGACCGGCTGCGTGCCTTCGCCAGGGAGCACGGGCTCACCCTGAACACGGTGCTGCACGCGGCCTGGGGCTCGATCCTCGCGGCCATGGTCGGCAGGGACGACGTCGTGTTCGGTGCCGCCGTGGCGGGCAGGCCGGTGGAGGTGCCCAACGTCGGCAGCGTGATCGGCATGTTCCTCAACACCGTGCCCACGCGGGTGTCCTTCGACCCGGCCGAGCCGGTCGCGGGCCTGCTGCGGCGCCTGCAGGCCGAGCGGGCCGCGCTGATGCCGTACGAGTACGTCGGGCTCGGCGACATCCAGCGTGAGGCGGGCCACCGGAAGCTGTTCGACACGCTGTTCGTGCTCCGCACCGCCGACGGCGACGAGCGCGCCGAGCGGCTGCGCGCGCGCCACGGCATCACCAGTGTGTCCAATGTGGACGGAACGCACTTCCCGCTGACGCTGATCGTCACGCCGGAGGACGAGCTGCGGGTGACGCTGGCCGCGCGGCCCGACCTGTTCGACGAGCGGGCGGCGCGGACCGTCCTGGAGCGGTTCATCGCGGTGCTGGGCAGGCTCGCGGCCGACCCGGACCAGCCGGTCGCGCGGGTCGGCCTGCTGACCGAGGGCGAACGGCGTGAGCTCGAGGCGGAGTGGTCCGCGGTGGAGCGGCCGATCGGGGACGAGACCGTGGCCGACCTGCTGGCGGCGCAGGCCGCCCGCACACCGGAGGCGACGGCGCTCGTGTTCGGCGGCACCACGCTGACGTACGCGGAGCTGGACGCGCGGATCAACCGGCTGGCCCGGTTCCTCCTCGCGCACGGCGCGGGCCCGGAGCGGGTGGTGGCGCTGGCGCTGCCCCGGTCGATCGACATGGTCGTGGCGTTGTTCGCCGTGTTGCGCACGGGGGCCGCCTACCTGCCGCTCGACCTGGACCACCCCGCCGAGCGGCTGCGCGCCATGCTCGACGACACGTCCCCCCTCTGCGTCCTGGCTGTGACCGGCAGTGAAGGTGGCCTTCACTGGCCGACGTACCTGCTGGACGGGGAGGGGGTGCGGGACGAGGTCGAGGGGTACTCCGGGGAGGCGCTGGACGACGCCGAGCGTCCCGCGTTCGCCCGCGGCGTGCCGGACCGGCTGGAGTATCCCGCCTACGTCATCTACACCTCCGGCTCGACCGGGCGGCCGAAGGGCGTGGTCACGCCGTACCGCGGCCTGACCAACATGCAGCTCAACCACCGCGGGGAGATCTTCGGCCCCGCCATCGACGCCGCGGGCGGGCGCAGGCTGCGCATCGCGCACACCGTGTCGTTCGCGTTCGACATGTCCTGGGAGGAGCTGCTGTGGCTCGTCGAGGGCCACGAGGTGCACGTGTGCGACGAGCAGCTGCGCCGCGACGCCGAGGCGCTCGTGGCGTACTGCGCCGAGCACCGCATCGACGTGGTCAACGTGACGCCGACCTACGCGCAGTTGCTGATCGAGCAGGGCCTGCTTCGCGATCACGTGCCACCGCTGGTGCTGCTCGGCGGCGAGGCGGTGTCCGACGCGGTGTGGACGACGCTCGCCGACACCGAGGGCACCTACGGCTACAACCTGTACGGTCCCACCGAGTACACGATCAACACGCTCGGCGCCTCCACCATGGACAGTGCGACGCCCGCGGTGGGCAGGCCGATCCTCAACACGCGTGCCTACGTGCTCGACCGCTACCTCCGCCCGGTGCCGCCGGGCACGCCGGGGGAGCTCTACATCGCGGGCATCGGGCTCGCCCGCGGCTACCACGACCGGCGAGGGCTCACGGCGGAACGGTTCGTGGCCGACCCGTTCCGGCCAGGCCGGATGTACCGCACCGGCGACCTGGTGCGGCGCAGGCCCGACGGGATCATCGACTTCCTCGGCCGCACCGACGACCAGGTGAAGATCCGCGGCTACCGCGTCGAGCTCGGCGAGGTGGAGGCCGCGCTCGCCGAGCACCCCGACGTCCGCCACGCCGCCGTGGTCGCCGACTCCACCACGGCCGTGCGGCGGCTCGTCGGTTACGTCGTGGCCGAGCGCGAGTTCGACTGGCGCGCGCACCTGAAGGAACGCCTGCCGGGCTACATGGTTCCCTCGGCCGTGGTCGCCGTGCCGGAGCTGCCGCTCACCGTGAACGGCAAACTCGACGTCAAGGCGCTGCCCGCCCCGGACATCGGGGCGGTGGGGGAGAGCAGGCCACCGCGCACCCGCGCCGAAGAGGTGCTGTGCGAGCTGTTCGCCGAGCTGCTCGGCGTGCGGGGCGTCGGCATCGACGACGACTTCTTCGACCTCGGCGGGCATTCGCTGCTCGCCACCCGGCTCGTCAGCCGCGCCCGCGCCGCGCTGAACGCCGAACTGGCGATCCGGGATCTGTTCGAGGCCCCGACCGTGGCGGAGCTGGTCACCCGCATCGGCCGCCCCGCCCGGCCCGCGCTGGTGCCCGCCGAGCGGCCGGCCGAGCTGCCGCTCTCCCCGGCCCAGCGGCGGCTGTGGCTGATCCAGCAGCTGGAGAGTTCCGCGGCGGCGTACAACTTCCCGCTGGTGGTGCGGCTGCGCGGGCGGCTGGACCTCGCCGCGTGGCGGGCCGCGCTCGCGGACGTGGTGGACCGGCACGAGGCGCTGCGCACGGTGTTCGCCGAACGCGAGGGTGTTCCGTACCAGCGGGTCCTGACCGGAGTCCGGCCGGAGGTGGAGGTCGTGGACGCCGCCGGGGCGCAGGTGCCCGACCTGGTGCGGGAGGCCGTGTCGCGCCCGTTCGACCTGGCGACCGAGCTGCCGCTGCGCTGCACGGTGCTCCGGCTCGCCGAGGACGAGCACGTGGTCGTGCTGATGCTGCACCACATCACCACCGACGAGTGGTCCGACCGGCCGTTCCTGCGCGATCTGTCCACCGCGTACGCGGCCAGGGTCGACGGCGCGGCCCCGGACTGGCCGCCGCTTCCGGTGCAGTACGCGGACTACGCGCTGTGGCAGGAACGGCTGCTCGACGCGGTCGGCGCCGAGCAGCTCGCGTACTGGGAGTCCACTCTGGACGGGATTCCGGAGGAGATCGATCTGCCCGCGGACCGCACCAGGCCGGGCAGGCCGACGTTCCGGGGCGGCTCGGTGGACATCGAGCTGGCGCCGGAGACCGTCGAACGGCTGCGCGCGCTCGCGCAGGACACCGGCGCGAGCATGTTCATGGTGCTGCACGCGGCGGTGGCGGCACTGCTGCACCGCATGGGCGCGGGGGAGGACATCCCGCTCGGCGCACCCATCGCGGGCCGCACGGACTCCGCCCTCGACGACCTGGTCGGCTTCTTCGTCAACACGCTCGTCCTGCGCACGGACGTCTCCGGCGCGCCGGGTTTCGCCGAGCTGGTACGGCGGGTCCGCGCGGCCGACCTGGCGGCGTTCTCGCACGCCGACGTGCCGTTCGAGTCGGTGGTCGAGCGGCTCAACCCGGCGCGCTCGCTCGCGCGGAACCCGCTGTTCCAGGTGATGATCGGCTACCACGTGCGGTCGGGGGAGCCGCTCGAGCTGCCCGGCCTGACCGCCGAGTTCGTGCCAGGACAGGCCGAGACGGCGAAGTTCGACCTGGTGTTCAGCTTCACCGACCAGCTCGGCACCGGCCGCCTCGGCTGCCGCGTCGAGTACAGCACGGAGCTGTTCGACGCGGAGACCGCGAGCAGGCTCGGCGAACGGCTCGCGCTGCTCGCCGACACCGTGGCCGCGGCTCCGGACCGGTCGCTGCGCGAGGTCGACCTGCTGATCGACGACGAGCGGCGGCTCGTGCTGGCGGGCTTCAACGCCACCGAGCGCGTGGTACCGGAGAAGTCGCTGCCGGAACTGTTCGCGCGGCAGGTCGCCGAGCGGCCCGGCGCGGTGGCCGTGGTCGACCGCTCGGACTCGGTGACCTACGCGGAGCTGAACGCACGGGCCAACCACATCGCCCGGCTGCTCGCCGGGCACGGGGTGGGCACGGAGGACGTCGTTGGCGTCGCCGTCCCGCGCTCGGTGGACACGATCGCGACCGTGCTGGCCACGCAGAAGCTCGGCGCCGCCTTCCTGCCGCTGGACCTCACGTACCCGGCCGACCGGCTCGCCTACATGGTCCGGGACTCCGGCGCGAAGGTCGTCGTCACGACCCCGGCCGCGGGCGGGGCGGTGCCGGACGTCGCGCCGGTGCTGACCCTCCTCGGCGACGATCGGGACGAGTCCGGCGTGGACGCGCCGATGCCCGCGCTGGACCAGGCGGCGTACGTGATCTACACGTCCGGCTCCACCGGCAGACCCAAGGGTGTCGTCGTGCCGCACGACGGCATCGCGAGCCTCGTCGCCACCGCCGTCGACCGGATGGGGCTGGAGCCGGACTCGCACGTGCTGCAGTTCGCGTCCGTCGGGTTCGACGTGTTCGTCTTCGAGCTGTCGATGGCGCTGTGCCACGGCGGCAGGCTCGTGCTGATCCCGGAGGAGGCCAGGGTGGCGGGCCCGGCGCTCACCGACTTCCTGCACGAGCAGCGGGTGACCCATCTGATCCTGCCGCCGTCGCTGGTGTCCGCGCTGCCGGACGACTGCGCGCTGCCGGACGGCTCGACGATCCTCGTCGGCACCGAGACCGTGCCGCCGGAGCTGATCGAGCGCTGGGCGGGCAGGCTCAACCTGATCGCGGCCTACGGGCTCACCGAGGCCACGGTGAACTCGACGCTGTGGCCCGCGAAGCAGGGCTGGCAGGGCCCGGTCCCGATCGGACGGCCGGACCCGAACACGGTCTGCTACGTGCTGGACTCCGCGTTGCGGCCGGTGCCGCCCGGTGTGGCCGGGGAGCTGTACGTCGCGGGCCGCGGGCTCGCGCGCGGTTACCTCGGCAGACCGGGGCTCACGGCGGAGCGGTTCGTGGCCAATCCGTTCGGACCGCCGGGTTCCCGGCTCTACCGCACCGGGGACCGGGCGCGGTGGCGCAGCGACGGGAACATCGACTTCCTCGGCCGCACCGACGACCAGGTGAAGATCCGTGGGTTCCGCATCGAGCTGGGGGAGGTCGAGGCCGCCCTCACCGCGCTGCCGGGGGTGCGGCAGGCGGCGGTGGTCCCCGACCGCAGGGGAGACATCGTGCGGCTGGTGGGCTACGTGGTCACGGACGAGCCGGTCGAGTGGCGGGAGCCGCTGCGGGCCGCGTTGCCGGACTACATGGTCCCCGCGCTGGTGATCCGGCTCGACGGGCCACTGCCGCTCACCCCCAACGGCAAGCTCGACCGGCGCGCGCTGCCCGCGCCCGACTGGACCGAGCTGACCGGGCAGGCGCGGCCGGTCACCGCCGAGGAGCGCACGCTGGCGCGGCTGTTCGGCGAGATCCTGGAACTCACCGATGTCGGCGTGCACGACCACTTCTTCGAGCTGGGCGGGCACTCGATGTCGGCCATGCGCCTGCTCGGCCGCATCCGCACGGAACTGGGCGTCGACCTGACGGTGCGGGACGTGTTCGACGCGCCGACCGTCGCCGGGATCGCCGCCAAGCTCGGCGGGGCGTCGGCGCACCGGCCCGCGCTGGAGCCGCGGGAGCGGCCCGCGCGGGTGCCGCTGGCCCCGGTACAGCGGTGGGCGTGGCGACGGTACCGCGAGCGGCCGGGGTTCGACCACGCGCTCGCGCTGCGCTCGGAGACCGAGTTCGACGTCGCCGCGCTCGCGGCCGCGCTGCGGGATGTCGCCGGGCGGCACGAGCCGTTGCGCAGCCGGTTCGCCGAGCGCGACGGTGCCGTGTGGCAGGAGCTCGGCGCACCGCCGGAGCTGACCGTGGAGTCCGATGTGGACATCGAGATCCGCCTGGCGGAGCTGGCCCGCGACGCGCCCGACCTGACGGTCGAGCCGCCGCTGCGGGCGAGCCTTCTGGTGGGCGAGTCGGAGCAGGTGCTGCTGCTGGCGATGCACTACCTGGGTGTGGACGAATGGTCGGTGGTGCCGCTGCTGCGGGATCTCACCGCCGCCTACACGGCCCGGCGTGCGGGCACCGCGCCGGAGTGGGCACCGCTGCCGGTCGGCTACGCGGACTACACCCGGTGGTCGGTGGAGCTGACGCGCGAGGTCGCCGACCGGCAGTTGGCGTACTGGCTGCGGACGCTGCGCGGCGCGCCGGACATCGCCCTCCCCGGCGCGCGGCCGGGCGCCGGGGGCGATGCGGACCTGGTCGGCTTCGTGCTCGACGAGGATCTGCACGCCCGGATCGACCGGCTGGGCAGGCGGTACGGCGCGAGCATGTTCATGGTGCTGCAGGCCGCGTTCGCGCGGGTGCTCGCCGACCGGGGCGCCGGGACCGACCTGCCGATCGGCACCGCCGTCGCCGGCCGCACCGAGGAGGAGCTGGCCGGGCTGGTCGGCTGCTTCGTCAACACGGTGGTGCTGCGCACGGACGTCTCCGGCGATCCTTCCTTCCCCGAGTTGTTGCGGCGGGTACGGGCGACCGGGCTCGCCGCGCTGGACCGGCAGGACGTGCCCTTCGCCGACGTCGTGGCGGAGACGGGCGTGCGGCCGAGGGTGGCGGTACTGCACCACGAGCAGGCCGGGCTGGCCGACCTGGAGGGCGGGCACGGCTCACTCGAGGCCGTGCCGGCCGCGGCGGCGGACGCCGACCTGACGTTGAGCTTCTACGAACCGCGCGGGAGCGGGGCCGTGCACTGCTACCTCGGCTACGCGACCGGGGTACTCGACCGGTCCACTGTGGAGGATCTGGCGCGGCGGCTGCACGCACTGCTGGACGAGGAGACGAGGAGGAACCCGTGACCAACCCGTTCGAGGACCCCGAGGGCCGCTTCTACGTGCTGGTGAACGACGAGGAGCAGCACTCGCTGTGGCCGTCGTTCGTCGCCGTGCCCCCTGGCTGGCGGATCGTGTTCGGCGAGGACTCGCGTGCGGCCTGCCTGGCGTACGTCGAGGAACACTGGACCGACCTGCGCCCGGCCAGCCTGCGCTCGTGAGCGCGGCGCCCGACGTCATGCGCCCACCACGAGGTGGACGGCCAGGGCGGTGACGACGGCGCTGGACGCCAGCGCCGTCGCGAGCCTGCCCCTCGGGCCGCTGAGCACGCGGCCCAGCAGCGTGCCACCGCACGCGAGCAGCAGCTGCCAGCTGGCGGAGGCCACGAACGCCGCCAGCGCGAACACCACGGCCGCGGCGGCGCCGTCCGCCACGATCGCGCGGTGGCCCGCGACGAGTGCGGCGAAGTACACGACGGTGGCCGGGTTGAGCGCCGTGATCCCGAGCAGTGCGGTGTACGCGCGCACCGGCGACATCCGGTCGGGCAGCGCGCCGCCGTCCTGCTCGGTTCGCGTGCGGTGCCGCCGGAACGCGCGGAGGGCACCGGTGGCGGCCAGTGCCACCAGCGCCGCGGCCGACGCCCAGCGCAGCGTGCCCGCGAACGGCGCGACCGCCCCGGCGAGGGCCGCCCCGCCGAGCGCGGCCACGAGCGCGTAGAGACCGTCCGCGGTCGCGACGCCGAGGGCGGCGCTCGCCCCGATCCGGGGTGAGGTCCGGGCAGAGAGCGAGACCAGGTACGCCCCGACGGCGCCGACGGGGATCGCGATGCCGTAGCCGGCGACGAGCCCCGCGACGAGCGCGGCGCTCACGCGACCGCGCGGGTGGTCCTTCCCGGTGGCGCGGCCTGCTGCCGGGCCGTCCCGCGTGCGGGCGCGGTCGTCGGCAGCGGGACGGGGCACGGTGCGGTCATGCGGGCATCGTGCGGCGTGGCCCGGCCACCGGACAAGCGAATATCCGGCTGCTCCGGGAGAGGCCGCGGTGGCCGGGCACCCGAGAACTCGGGAGGATACCTTCAACGGTGATACTGTCATTGATGTTAGTATCATTGATGATAGTCTCTCCGGGTGACGACATTCACCGGGCGTGAGCGTGAGCTCGCGATCCTGGACCGGGCCCTCGAACGCACCCGATCCGGAGGGCGAGCCGGCCGTCCCGGCCGCGCGATGCTCATCCGCGGTCGCCGCCGGGTCGGCAAGTCCCGGCTCGTCGAGGAGTTCATCGAACGTGCCGGCGTGCCCCATCTCTTCTACACCGCCTCCGCGCAGCCGGACGCGGCGACCGACCTGGCCTTGTTCACCGAGGCGGCGGCCGGGAGCGAGCTGCCGGGCGCGGAGGTGTTCCTCGACCAGACGCCTCGTTCGTGGGACGCCGCTCTCCGGCTGCTCGCCGGGGCACTGCCGGACGATCAGCCCAGCGTTGTCGTGCTGGACGAGCTGCCCTACCTGCTTTCCAACGATCCCGGCTTCGAAGGCACGCTGCAGAAACAGTTCGACCGTGAACTGTCGCGGAAGCCGGTGCTGCTGCTGTGTGTCGGCTCGGACCTCGCGATGATGGAAGCGCTCAACGAGTACGGACGTCCGTTCCACCAGCGGGCGACGGAGCTGGTCGTGCCGCCGCTCAGTCCGGCGGACGTGGCATGCCTGCTCGCGCTGCCCGCCGCCGACGCCTTCGACGCGTACCTCGTGACCGGAGGGTTGCCGCTCGTCCTGGACGAGTGGCCGCAGGGTGCTTCCGTGGCCGAGTACCTCGCCGGGGCGCTGGCCGATCCGACCTCGGCGCTGCTGGTGAGTGCCGAGCGCGCACTCGCCGCCGAGTTCCCGGTCGAGGCGCAGGCCAGGCGCGTGCTGTCCGCCATCGGATCGGGCGAACGGACGTTCTCGCTCATCGGCAAGGCGGCGGGCGGGCTCCCGCAGGCGTCGCTGAACCGCGGGCTGCGCCTGCTGGCCGAGAAGCGTCTCGTCGACGTCATGGTGCCGCTGTCGGTCCGGCCCGCGAAGGAGACCCGGTACGTGATCGCGGACCCGTACCTTCGGTTCTGGCTGTCGTTTCTCGGTACGCGGTTCGCCGAGATCGAGCGCGGCAGGGGCGATCTCGTGCTCGCGCGAATCATGGCGTCGTGGACCGCCTGGCGAGGCCGGGCGATCGAGCCCGTCGTGCGGGAGTCGCTGCGCCGCCTTCCCCCCGGCGTGCTGCCGGAGGGGACGAACGTCGTCGGCGGCTACTGGACTCGCACGAACGACCCCGAGATCGACATCGTCGGCGCCGACCGGGAGCCGGTCGCGAAGCGGATCACGGTCGTGGGCTCGATGAAGTGGCTGGAGCAACGCCCCTTCGACGCCCACGATCTCGGGCGGCTGGTGTCGCACCGGTCCCGGCTGCCCGGCGCGGACGAGACCACACCGCCGCTGGTCGTCAGTCGTAGCGGAGCGACGGTCGGCGGTGTTCAGGTCATCGGACCCGAGGAGCTGCTCGCCGCGTGGGCCCCCGGCTCGTGAGTGAGAAACGCCCACCTGCCGCCCGGCCACCCCCTGGCGGAGGCGCTCCGCGCCGCCGTGTTCTCACCACGTTCCTCACTCACGAGCGGGTGCCGGACCAGGCGCGCCAGAGGTCGGCGTAGCGGCCGCCCGCCGCGACCAGCTGGTCGTGGGTACCGGTCTCCACCACGCGGCCCGCGTCGAGCACGACGATCCGGTCCGCACCGGCCGCCTGGGTCAGCCGGTGCGCGACGACCAGCCCGGTGCGCCCCTCCAGTGCCCTGCCCGCCGCCGTCTCCAGTGCCCGCGCGCCCGCGCTGCCCGCCTCGGCGGTCGCCTCGTCCAGGATGGCGATCGGCGGGTCGGCCAGCACCAGCCGGGCCAGCGCGAGCTGCTGCGCCTGGGTCACCGTCAGCCGGTGCGCGCCCTCGCCGACCACAGTGGACAAACCCGAGGGCAGCGCTTCCACCCACGCCGTCGCCCCCACCCGGGCCAGCGCCGCGCGCAGGTCCTCGTCGGTCGCCCCGGGCCGGGCCAGCCGCAGGTCGTCCGCCAGCGGCCCGGCGAAGACGTGCACCTCCTGGCTGATCAGGGCGACCGTGCGCCGCGTCGCGGCGGGACCGAGCTCGTCCAGCGACACCCCGCCCAGCGAGATCGAGCCCCGCGTGGGGCGGTGGATGCCCGCGATCAGCTTGGCCAGCGTGGTCTTGCCCGCACCGCTCGCGCCCACCAGCGCCACCCGCTCGCCGTCACCGAGATCGAGGTCCACATCGGACAGCACGTCGTGGCCGGTGACGTACGCGTGCCCGACGGCGGCCGCCTTGACCGACGCGCCGGCGGGCGCGGCCCCGTCCCCGGTCTCCCGCTCGCCCTCCAGGTCGGACACCCCGACGATCCGCGCCAGGCTCGCCGTGGCGGCCTGCGCGTCGTCCACCAGCGCGAGCGCGGCGTTGACCGGGTTGAACAGGCTGTGGAAGTACAGGGCCGCCGCCGTGGCCGTGCCGATCGTGGCGGCGCCGGAGCCGACCAGCCAGAACCCGGCCGCCAGCACGGCGGAGAGCCCCACGTACTCGGCGAGGTTGAGCCGGGAGAAGAACCGCGTCATCAGCCGGATGCCGCGCAGCGCCAGATTGACGGCCTCCTGCGAGCGCCCCCGCACCCGGCCGACATGGTCGGCGGACAGCCGGAACGCGCGCACGGTGCGGGCGCCCCCGACCGTGTCGAGCAACTGGTGCTGCAGGGCACCGCCCGCCACCCGCTGCGCGGCGTACAGCGGCACCGCGCGCCGCACGTACCAGCGGACCGTCCACAGCTGGATCGGTGTCGCCAGCAGTGCCGCCAGCAGGAACCGCCAGTCGAGGATCGCCAGCGCACCCAGGGTGAGCACGATCGTCAGCACCGACCGCCCGAGCTCGGGCAGCGCCTCCCGGACCGACTTGGCGATCACCGCCACGTCGGTCGTCACCCGCGCCGTCAGGTCGCCCGACCCGGCCTTCTCGACCTGTTCCAGCGGCAGGCCGAGCGCCCGCTCGACGAAGCGCTCGCGCGCGTCGGCGAGCATCTCCTCGCCCAGCCGCGACACCAGCGCGAGCCCCCACGCGTTGGCCGCCCCGCGCGCGAGCGCGACCGCCGCGAGCCCGGCGACCGGCAGCGTGAAGTCCGTGCTGCCGCGCGCCACCAGGTCGACGATGTGCCCCAGCAACGGCGCCGTCAGCAGGCCGATCGCGGTCGCGGCGACCAGCACGGCCAGCCCGCCGAGCGCCAGCCCCCTGCGTGGCCGCAGCAGCTGCCCGACCGCGGCCCTGGTGCGCCTGGCGGTCGCCGTGGGCAGCAGTTCCCGTTCCGTGCTCACGACAGCACCACCGCCCGGTACGCGGCGTCGGAGTCGACGAGCCCGGCGTGCGTGCCCTCGGCCCGGACGGTGCCCTCGTCGAGCACCACGACCCGGTCGGCGGCGGCGAGCAATGCCGGGCTGGTGGTGACGGCCATCGTGGTGCGGCCGCGCCGGACCTCCCGCAGCGCACCGGCGATCCGGGCCTCGGTCACCGCGTCGACGGCGGTGGTCGGGTCGTGTACCGCCAGTACGGCGGGGTCGGCGGCGAGCGCACGGGCCAGCGCGACCCGCTGCCGTTGCCCGCCGGACAGCGACCGGCCACGCTCGGCGACCATCGTGTCGACCCCTTCCGGCAGCGTCCCGGCGACCTCGTCGGCCGCGGCCGCGGCGAGCGCGGGTTCCACAGTGGACCCGCGTGTTCCGGCGAGTACGTTGTCCAGCAGGGTGCCCTCGAACAGGTCGGCGTCGTGGGCCGCGACGAGCACGGCGGACCGCAGCTCATCGAGGTCCAGCTCCGGCAGCGGCACGCCGTCCAGCTCCACCGAGCCCGCTCCGGGGTCGGCCTCCCTGGCGAGGCATTCCAGCAGGTGCACGGCGTCGGCCGGGTCGGGGCAGACCACCCCGAGCAGCTCGCCGGGCCGGACCTCGAGGTTCACGCCGCGCAGGGTGCCGTGGGTGACGCCGCTGAACCGGACGTGCCCGGCGGTCCCGCCGGACAGCACGCCGGTTCCGGGCACCACGGCGGGCGGCGCGGCCAGCACCGACGCGATCCGTTCCGCGGACGCCCTGCCCTGCGCCAGCTGGCCGTTCACCCACGCGAAGATCTGGAACGGCGTCAGCAGGAACTGGGCCAGCCCGACGGCCGCGACGAGCTGGCCCACCGTGATGTCGCCGCGCGCGGCGAGGTGCGCGCCGACGAGCGCGACCACCGCGATGAACAGTCCGGTGAGGGCGAGGATCACGCCGTCGTGCCCGGCGTGCGCGCGGGCCGCGCGCAGGGTGGCCGCCAGCGAGTCGCGGCTCGTCCTGCGGTACCGCGCGACCGCGGCGGCCTCCGCGCCGATGCCCTTCAGCACCCGCAACCCGGCCACGAGGTCCGCGGCGACGCCGGACGCGTGCGCCGCGCGCTCCTGCTCGTCGCCGCTGCGCCGCTCCAGCGGCCTGCCGACGAGGTGGGTCAGCCACAGCAGCGGCGGCGTGCCGAGCAGCACGAGCAGGCCGAGCGGCACCGAGATGCGCAGCAGCAGTACCGCGCTCACCAGCAGCCCGGCGAGCCCGGCCACGGCGAAGGGCAGCACCCCGTTCACCGCACCGACGCGTTTGGCGTCGCCGGTCGCGATGTTGACGAGCGCGCCGGGCAGCCTGCCCGCCTCCGCGCCACCGCGCGCGTCCAGCACGCGGCCGGTGACCTCGAGCCGTAGCCGGTGCGCCGCCTGTTCCGAGGCTCGCTCGGCCGCGCGGGAGGCGAAGCGGTAGCTGACCGACAGCCCGGCGAACACCGCGGCGAGCACGGCGAGCCAGCGCAGCAGCGCCGCGGCGTCGCCGGTGGTCACGGCCTCGTCGATGATCACACCGATGAGGACGGGGACCAGCGCCTCACCGCCCTGGTGGGCCGCGGCGAGGGCGGATCCGCCCACGACGTACCGCCGCTGGTCCGAGACGGCCTTCCGGAGCACGCTCCGGCCGGTTGGCATCACCGTTCACCTCCGCGCTTGTGAGCGGAGGTTAGGCTATCTTAAGTTTGAAGCACGGTCACTCGTTCGGTTAGCCTCACCTTATGTCGCTCGCCACGGCCCCCACCGCACCTCCGGGCGCCGTGGCCCCCCAGCGCAAGCCGCCGCACGCCCTGCGTGCCGCGGGCCTGCTCGTGGCCGTCGGCGCGCTCCTGGCCACGGTGCTGCTCAGCGTCTGGCTGGGCTCGAAGGACATCGGGTTCGCCGCGACGTGGGACGTGCTCTGGCACCACGACGGCTCCGACGACGCGCTGATCATCCACTCCTACCGCATCCCGAGGACCCTGCTCGGCGTCCTGGTCGGTGCCGCGCTGGGTGTCGCGGGCGCCCTCATGCAGGCGATCACCCGCAACCCGCTCGCCGAGCCGGGGCTGCTCGGCATCAACATGGGCGCCTCGACGGGCGTGGTGCTCGCCCTCGTCCTGGTCGGCGTGCCCTCGGTGCTCGGCTACGTCTGGTTCGCCTTCCTCGGCGCCGCGCTCGCGTCGGTCGCGGTGTACGTGCTCGGCGCCACCGGACGCGGTGTCGCGACCCCGGAGCGGCTGGTGCTGGCCGGTGCGGCGTTCACCGCGGTGCTCTACGCCGTGAACAGCGGCCTGCTGCTCACCGACCCCGAAGCGCTGGACGAGTACCGGTTCTGGAACGTCGGCTCCCTGGCCGGCCGGTACTACTCCGTGCTGCTGCCGGTGCTGCCGTTCATCGCGGCGGGCCTCCTGCTCGCCCTGCTGCTCACCCGGTCGCTGAACGCGCTCGCGATGGGGGAGGACGTGGGCCGCGCGCTCGGCGCCCACCCCACCCGCACCCGGGTCCTCGGGGCGATCGCGATCACCCTGCTGTGCGGGGCGGCGACCGCCGCGGCGGGGCCCATCGCGTTCGTCGGGCTCGCGGTGCCGCACGTGGCGCGGCTGCTGGTCGGGCCCGACCAGCGCTGGGTGCTGCCGTACTCGCTCGTGCTCTCCCCGATCCTGCTCGTCGGCGCCGACATCCTGGGCCGCGTCGTCGACCCGCCGGGCGAGGTGCAGGTCGGCATCGTCACCGCCGTCGTCGGCGTGCCGGTGTTCATCGCCCTGTGCCGGCGCAGGAAGCTGGCCACGCTGTGAGCGCGCCGGTGACCGGCCGGGTCCTGCGCACCCGGGGTGAGGGACTGTCGCTGCGGGTGGACGGCCGCGCACTCGGCGCGTCGCTCGGCCTCGCGGTGGCGCTGGTCGCGGTGATGCTGGTGACGCTGACCACCGGCGAGTACGAGCTGTCGGTGCCCGAGGTGCTCGCGGCCCTCGTCGGCCAGGGCGACGGCGGGGCGGAGTTCATCGTCGGCACCCTGCGCCTGCCGCGGCTGCTCACCGCGCTGTTCGTGGGCGCCGCGCTCGCGCTGAGCGGGGCGATCCTGCAGAGCCTCTCCGGCAACCCGCTGGGCAGCCCGGACGTCATCGGCTTCACCAACGGTGCCGCGACGGGCGCGCTGCTCGTCATCATCGTGCTCGGCGGCGGCATGACCCAGACCGCGTTCGGCGCCTTCGCCGGTGGCCTCGCCGCCGCGCTGCTGATCTACCTGCTGGCCTTCAAGGGCGGCGTGCAGGGCTTCCGGTTCATCCTCGTCGGCATCGGCATCAGCGCGCTCGCGCTGTCGGTGAACTCCTACCTCGTCACGCGGGCGAGCCTGCACGACGCGGTGGCCGCGCACGCGTGGCTCATCGGCAGCGTCAACGGGAGGGGCTGGGAGCAGGTCGCGGCCGTCGGCGGCACGCTCGCCGTGCTGCTGCCCGTCGCGCTCGGGGCCGCGCGCAGGCTCTCGTTGCTCCAGCTGGGCGACGCCACGGCGACCGCGCTCGGCGTCGGCGTGCAGCGCAGCAGGCTCGTGCTGATCGCCACAAGCGTGCTGCTGGCCGCCGTGGCGACGGCGGCGGCAGGGCCGATCTGGTTCGTCGCGCTCGCCGCGCCGCAGCTCGCGCGGGGGCTGACCCGCGTGGCCGGGCCGGGCCTCGCCTCGTCGGCGCTCATGGGCGGCCTGCTGCTCACGGCGGGAGACCTCGCCGTGCAGCTGCTGTTCCCGACATCCCAGCTGCCGGTGGGCACGGCGACCGGTTGCCTCGGCGGGCTGTACCTGTGCTGGCTGCTGGCCGCGCAATGGCGGAAGGGAAGCTACACGTGACCAGGCTCTACGCGGAGAACCTGACGCTGGCCTACGACGAGCGGACCGTCGCGACCGAGCTGGGCGTGGCCATTCCCGACGACTCGTTCACGGTGATCGTCGGGCCGAACGCGTGCGGGAAGTCGACGCTGCTCAAGGCGCTCGCGCGGATGCTCAAGCCGCGTGGCGGCGCGGTGTACCTCGACGGCAAGGGCATCGGGGAGTACCGGACGCGGGAGGTCGCGCGGCGGCTCGGCCTGCTGCCGCAGACGTCGGTCGCCCCCAGCGGCATCACGGTTGGCGACCTGGTGGCCCGTGGCCGGTACCCGCACCAGCGGATGCTGCGCCAGTGGTCGCGCGCGGACGAGGCCGTGGTGACGGAGGCGATGCGGCTGACCGGCGTGCTGGAGCTGTCCGGCAGGCTGGTGGACGAGCTCTCCGGCGGGCAGCGGCAGCGCGTGTGGCTGGCCATGGTGCTCGCGCAGCAGACGTCGATCCTGCTGCTCGACGAGCCCACGACGTTCCTGGACATCGCCCACCAGGTGGAGGTCCTCGACCTCTGCGCCGACCTGCACGAGCACAAGGGACACACGCTCGTGGCCGTGCTGCACGACCTCAACCAGGCCTGCCGCTACGCCACGCACCTGATCGTCATGCGGCCGGGCGGGCAGATCGCGGCGCAGGGGCGGCCCGGCGAGATCGTGACCGCGGACCTGGTGCGGGAGGTGTTCGGCCTGCCGTGCCGGGTCATCGACGACCCGGAGACCGGCACCCCGCTGATCGTCCCCGCGTCCCGCCGTTCGTCCCCCAAGGCCACCGTGGTCGCGGGAATCGAACGCAGCGGCGCGTAGCGTCTCCATCTGGGTGGCGGTGGGAGACGGGTGGGCGTGACCAAGGTGCCCTTGGGGGACGACTAGAAGACCACGGTGCGGTTGCCGTGCACCAGGACGCGGCTCTCCAGGTGCCACCGCAGGCCGCGGGCGAGCGTGACCTTCTCGATGTCGCGGCCCTTGCGCACCATGTCGGCCACCGAGTCGCCGTGGTCGACGCGGATCACGTCCTGCTCGATGATCGGCCCCGCGTCCAGGTCCGCCGTCACGTAGTGGCACGTCGCACCGACCAGCTTCACGCCCCGCGCGTGCGCCTGGTGGTAGGGCCGCGCTCCGACGAACGACGGCAGGAAGCTGTGGTGGATGTTGATGGCCCTGCCCGCCCAGGCCTCGCACAGCTCGGGCGGCAGGATCTGCATGAACCGCGCCAGCACCACCGCGTGCGGGTCGTGCTCGTCCACCAGCTTGCGGACCTCGGCGAACGCCTCCGCCTTCCCCTCGGTGCCGTGCGCGGGAAACGGCACGTGGTGGAACGGGATCCCGTGCGCGCGGGTGACGTCGGCCAGCACGTCGTGGTTGCCGATCACCGCCCGCACGTCCACGTCCAGTTCGCCGGCGGCCACCCGGCCCAGCAGGTCGTAGAGGCAGTGCCCCTCCTTCGAGACGAGCAGCACCACCCGCGGCCGCTCGGCGGTGTCGTCGATCCGCCAGTCCGACTCCGCGCCCAGCGACCGCGCCACCCCGGCGAAGCGGGCTCGCAGCTCCTCGACGTCGAACGGCAGGGTGTCGGCCCGCACCTCCTGGCGGGTGAAGAACCAGCCCGTATCCAGGTCGGAGTGGTAGGCGGCCTCGACGATCAGGCCACCCGCCTCGGCGAGGAACGACGAGATGCGCGCGATGATGCCGGTGCGGTCGGGGCAGCCGAAGGTGATGACGTAGCGGCGTTCGGACACCAGCGCATTGTCGCCCGGGTGGCCCCGCGGCCGCACAGGCAGGTCCTGGAAGTGTCATGAGTGGCTCGTTACCGACGAGAAGTGTCAGTGACGAGCCACTCATGACATCCGGAGCCGGGGTGCGGCGATCACGGCGCGGCCAGCGGCTCCAGGAGAGCGGCGTCGCCCGTGACGCTCGCCGCGCTCGGCCTGCGCCACACCGCCCGGTACACCGCGTCGGCCGAGCCCTCGACCGTCACGTCCGGTTCGAACGGCTGCTCGGTGTCGGCCAGCCGCGGCGCCTTGCCGGGCAGCAGCCGCAGCGTCCACAATCTCCCGATGTCCTCGGCATGCACGAGCACCGTGCCGTCGGCGGCGAACGCCGACCAGTCCCGCCGCCCCCACACGAGCATGGCCAGCAGCTCGTCGATGCCGTCGCCCGCGAAGGCCGGATCGAACTGCACGGTGCCGCCGCCCCTGGCGAGCTCGGCGTCGATCCGGTGGATCGCCGCCTCGTGCGCCTGCCGCCGCGCCCACGAGCCGACGGTCCGCGTGTAGTTGCCGAACGAAAGCCACGCCGGGGCGTCGGGGCCCGCGGTGAACATCTTGCGCAGTGCCTCCCGCTGTTCCTCCCACCAGGCCAGCAGCGCGTCCCAGTCGTCGGGCGGCGTCCCCGCGCGGACGTTCTCACCGCTCGGATCGGCTCCGGCGGCCACCGTCCAGGAGTGCACCCTGGCGATGTGCCGCACGAGTCTCCGTACTGTCCATTTCGGACAGGAGGGCACCGGGGCATCCGGCCCGGCCGCGATCGCCGCCGCCCGGAGCCCGTCGCTGTGGTCCTCCACTGCCCGCACCAGCGTCGCGTAGTCCACGGCGAGAGAGTATCCGCCGCCCGCCCTCGACGCATCCAGCCACCAGCAGGCCGATCAGGAAGGCCAGCAGCATGCCCTTCATGGGTTCCTCGGCGAAGCGCGCCCCGCCCAGGTAGCCGAGCGCGACGCTGTAGCAGGCCCAGATCGTCACCCCGGCCGCGTCCAGTAACGCGAACCGGCCCGCCGGGAACCGCATGCTGCCCGTGGCGAGGGCCGACGCCACGCGCCCTCCCGGCAGGTAGCGGCCCGCGACGATGAGCACGGTGGCGTGCCGGTGCACCTGGTGCCGGGCCCATTCGTAGCGCCGCTTGCCCCGCTCGTCGCGGGTCAGCCTGCGCAGGGTGCGCGGGCCCGCGGCCCGGCCGAGCCAGTGCCCGAGGCAGTCGCCGGCCAGCGCTCCGGCCGCCGCGACCACCACCAGCAGCGCGAGCCCCCGCACATCCGGCCCGAGCAGCACGGCCATCGTGATCACCGTGCCCTCGCTGGGCATGAACGGCAGCAACGCGTCCAGCCCGGCCACCACGAACAACGCCAGCCACAGCCACGGCGAGTCGAGCGCGCCCCGCAACAGCTCGGTGGCGTCGTTCAGCAGGTCAAACACGGGCAGGCTCCCGGCCGAGCACCGCGTCCCTGGCGAGAGCCGCCAGCTGCCGCCGGTCGCCGGCGGGCGGCAGCGGCTCCCTCGGCCGCACCCGGACGGTGAGGTCGGCGGCCCGCAGCACCCGCCCGACCGAGCGGACGAGGGTGTCGTCGCCGACGAACGCGGCGACCGTGCTCGGCCGCCCACCCTGGGTGTACTCCAGGCTCACCGGCCGCACGGGGGCACCCGCGTCCAGCGCCGCCTGGAACGCGGCCCGCCGGAACGGCCCGCCTGGGGCCGAGCACCACGTGGTGGCCTCGGGAAACACCACGACCGACCGGCCCTCCCGCAGCCGCGCGGCCACGGTCGCGACCGTGGCGGGCAGCGACCGCAGTGCCCAGCGGTCCACGAACAGCGTGCCCTGCGCCGCGGCGACCGGTCCCAGCACCGGCCAGTCGCCGACCTCCCGCTTGGCGAGAAACGCCGCGGGCTCGACCGCCAGCAGGGCCACGATGTCCAGCCACGACACGTGGTTGGCGACGATCAGCGTGCCCGGGCCACCCGGCACGCTCAGCGGTCCGGCGGTGGCGTCGAGCCGGACGTCCAGCGCGTCCAGCACCCGCCTTGCCCGCTCCCGCAACGGCCCGCCGCGCCCGAGGGACACCGCGAGCGCCGAACCGCGTCGCACGGCGTCCATCCTGCTCACCGGAGGTCGACCGTGGGTGACGCAGCGGGGAGAACAGGGTGAACACACGCGGTAGGCGCTCACCGGTCCGCGCCGAGGAGGAAGCGGGCGTAGCGCTCGTCGATCGAGTCCAGCCGCAGCAGTACGAAGAAGTCGGCGACGCCGAACGCCGGATCGTGGGCGGGTGGCCCGCAGACGACCGCACCGAGCCGCAGGTATCCGCGCAGTAGCGGCGGCACGTGGGCGTAGCTGGGCCGCTCGCGGAGCGGGCGCGCCGGCACCCACGGCAGGTGCGGCCGCACCCGCAACTCCGCGGGCGCGGCGTGCCGGGTGTCGGCGAGCTGCCAGGTGGTCGCGGCGGCGCGGCCACCGTCCGCCAGCGGCACCGACGCGCAGCCCGCGAGGTGGGTGTGCCCGCCGAGCAGCGCGTACCTGGCGAGTGCCGACCACATCAGGTTGATCACCGCGCCGCCGCGGTGGTCCGGATGGACGCACGACCGGCCCGCCTCCACCAGGCCGCCCCGCAGCCCGGCCAGCGCCGAGACGTCGAACTCGCCCGCCGAGTACAGCCGCTCGGTGCGGCCCGGTGGCAGCAGCCGGTACGTGCCGACCACCGCACCGGTCGGCTGGTGCTCGACGATCAGGTGGTCGCAGAACTCGTCGAAGTCGTCGGAGTCCAGCCCGCCCGCGATGCGAGCGCCGAGCTCACCGGCGAACACCGAGTACCGCAGCCGCTGGGCCGCGCGGATCTGGCCCGGCGTGTGAGCTATCGAGACCGTGTAGGCATGCGTGGGTACCTCGGCCAGCGTTGCCATGAGGGTGCTCCGTCCTTGCCGTGGAATGTCGTTCGCTCCTACCCGGGTACGAACGACACTCGCAGGACTGGACCACCGATGGCTACTGTCGAAGGGCAATATCCGGGGCAACTCCGGGAGAGGTCAGGGGAACCCCTACCGGCAGCCCCGACTCACCCCGGTGCCACGCACTCCCAGGGCACGGTCAGCTCGCCGCGGCGCCAGTGATCGCGGCGCCCGCGCACCGGCCAGCCGCGCTCGGCGAGCAGGCGCACCGACTCCGTCCACCGTGCCCTCGGCCCGAAGGCGCCGAACGGGGCCGCCTTCGCCCAGCATCCGTCCAGAGCGGACAGTAAAGCATGCACGCGCTCGCCGGGGATGTTGCGGTGGATGAGCGCCTTCGGCAGCCGCTCCGCCACAGTGGACGGTCGAACCAGGGACGCGGGACGCACCGAGAGCGTCAGCGAGCGCGGGCCCGCGTGCGACACGGTGATCCACGAGCACAGCCTGCCGATCTCGTCGCACGTCCCCTCGACCAGCAACCCGCCGGGCACGATGCGGCTCAGCATCGCCTCCCACGCGGGGGCGACGTCCGCCTCGCCGTACTGGCGCAGCACGTTGAACGCGCGCACCAGCACGGGCCTGCTGCCACCCAGTTCGAAGCCGCCCCTGCGGAACTCCAGCCGGGGCGGGTCCGCGGCGTGCCGTGCGGCGTCGACCCGCTCGGGATCCAGCTCCAGACCCAGCACCCGCACCCCGGGATGTGCCACGCCCAGCCGCCGCGCGAGCTCCACCGTCGTCACCGGGGACGCGCCGTAACCCAGATCGACGACCAGCGGGCTCGGGTGCGCCGCGAGGACGCGCCGCACCTCGGCGGCGGTGGTGAGCCAGCGATCGATCCGGCGCAGCCGGTTGGGGTTGGTGGTGCCGCGGGTGGGCGTTCCGATCAGCCGCGCCCGAGCCACGACGCCGTGAACTCGGCCTCACGCTCGAGCAGGCCGGTGACCTGGTCGGCGATGATGCCCTCCAGCTTGCCCCCGACGAGGGGGATACGGACCTTGGCCTCGCCGCGGGTGCGCTGCACGCTGCCCGTGCCCTCCGCGGTCAGCTCCGTGCGGGCGGTGATCTCACCGGGGATACCGGTCACGTGGGCGCTGATCGTGCCGGTGTACCGCTCGCCGGACCCGGACCAGGTGTGCACCCGCCGCACCACGAGGTCACCCTGGTGCACCGTGCGCACCACCTGGGGCAGCTTCTCGGCGGGCACCCCCTGCAACAGCACGTACCGCACGCCGTCCGGGGTCTCCTCGTGCTCCTCCAGCCGCGCGTTCACACCGCCGACCTCGGCCAGCCGCGCCCGCAGCGCGGCCGGATCCGACTGCGCGGCCAGCACGTCGGCGACGCCGTGCGCGAACGTCGCGTGGTGCTCGATACGGGATGCCATGCCCCGGACAGTACCGTTACGTGCCGTGAGCGCTGTCGAAACGTCCACCCAGGAGGCCCTGCGCGGGTACACGACGCTGCGGCTCGGCGGCCCGGCGCGCCGGTTCGTCGTGGCCGGGACCACAGCGGAGCTGGTCTCGGTCGTCCGGGAGCTGGACGCGGCAGGCGAGCCGGTGCTGCTGCTCGGCGGCGGCTCCAACCTCGTGGTCGCCGACGCGGGCTTCCCGGGCACCGTGGTGCGGATCGCCACCACCGAGCGCGACGGCTGGGACGTGGCGGCGGGCCGGGACTGGGACGGCTTCGTGGCCGAGACCGTCGCGGCGGGCCACGGCGGGCTGGAGTGCCTGTCCGGCATCCCCGGCTCGGTCGGGGCGACGCCGATCCAGAACGTCGGCGCGTACGGCTGCGAGATCAGCGAGGTGCTGCACTCGATCCGGCTCTACGACCGGCGTGCGGGCGAGGTGCGCACGCTGACGGCCGCCGAGCTCGGCTTCGGCTACCGCACCAGCGTGCTCAAGGGCACGGACACGGGCGTGGTGCTCAGCGTGCGGTTCGCGCTGCACGACGACGGGCTGTCCGCGCCGATCCGGTACGCGGAGCTGGCGCGCACGCTGGGGGTCGAGATCGGTGCCCGGGTGCCCGTCGCGGAGGCCAGGGAGGCCGTGCTGCGGCTGCGCCGGGGCAAGGGCATGGTGCTCGACGCCGCCGACCACGACACGTGGAGCGCGGGCTCGTTCTTCACCAACCCGGTGGTGCCCGACGGCGAGCTGGCGGACGTGCTCGCACGGATCGCCGACGTGGTGGGCGAGGACGTGCCGGTGCCGCGGTACCCGGCGCGGGACGGGGTGAAGCTGTCGGCGGCGTGGCTCATCGAGCGGGCCGGGTTCGCGAAGGGGCATCAGGGCCCCGGCGGGCGGGTGTCGCTGTCGACGAAGCACACGCTGGCGCTCACCAACCGCGGCTCGGCGACCACGGCCGACCTGCTGGCGCTGGCGAGGGAGGTCCGGGACGGCGTGCTCGCCCGGTTCGGCGTCCGCCTCGTCCCGGAACCCCTCCTCGTCAACTGCGCCCTCTAGCCGCCCACCCACTCGCGGCGACTTCCCCAATGTGGCATTCGGTGCGCTGGCCGCACCCAATGTGGCATTCGGTGCGTTGAACGCAACCAACGCCACATTGGGGAAGTCGGGGCCGGGGGATGTCACTCGCGGTGGAACCGGCTTCCGTTGTACTGGGCGCGCGGCTTGAGCACGATCTGGTCCAGGTTGACGTGCGAGGGCCGCGTCGCGGCGAACGCGATCACCTCGGCGACGTCGTCCGCGGTCAGCGGCTGCAGCCCCTGGTACACCTTCGCCGCCCGCTCGCTGTCGCCCCCGAACCGGTTCAGGGAGAAGTCCGTCTCCACCATCCCGGGCACGATCTCGGTGAGCCGCAGCGGGTCACCGAGGTGTTCCGAGCGCAGCGTCTGGTGCAGCGCCGCCTGCGCGTGCTTCGCCGAGGTGTAGCCGGAGCCGTTGTCGTAGACCTCGTGCCCGGCGATCGACGTCACAGTGATCACGTGCCCGTCCCCGGACGCGAGCAGCGTGGGCAGCAACGCCTTGGTCACCCGCAGCGTGCCGAGCACGTTCGTCTCCCACATCCAGCGCCAGTTCGCCTCGTCGGCGTCCACCACGCGCTCCAGGCCACGCGCGCCACCGGCGTTGTTGACGAGCACGTGGCATTCTGGAATGTGCTCCGCGAACGAGGCAACGGAGTCCGCGTCCGTGACGTCCAGTGGGAGTGCGGTCCCGGAGAGCTCGTCGGCCAGCGCTTGCAGCCGGTCGTGCCTGCGCGCGCCGAGAACGACGTGGAAGCCGGCCTTGGCCAGGGCCCGGGCGGTGGCCGCGCCGATGCCGGCGCTGGCTCCGGTGATGACAGCGGTTCGGGTGCTCATGGCATGCATGCTGCCAGGTAATGTCGAGCTGCTCACGAGCGGTTTGGCGTGGGTGTACGGGAGGTTGAAGGGTGATCGAACGGCGTACGGTCTTCAGAGCCGCGCTGGGAGCCGGTTCCGCCGGGCTGCTCGCCGCGTGTTCCGGCGGCACCACGGCCGGTACCCCGCACGCTGATCCGGCGCAGCTCCCACCCGAGGCGACGATCAGCGTGGACCCGGCCGTGGACGCGCAGGACGTCCCGGTCCTCCAGCCGGTCAAGGTCACGGCCAAGGACGGCGCGCTGACGGAGGTGGCGCTCACCAACGCCGACGGCGGCGCGGTGAAAGGCGAGTTCAACGCCGACCGCACCGAGTGGACGAGCACCGAGCCGCTCGGCTACGGCAGGACCTACACGTACTCGGCCAAGGCCAAGGGCGGCGACAACAAGGTCGCCGAGCTCACCGGCAGCTTCGGCACGGTGACGCCGGCCAGGGAGGTCAGGGCCACGCTGAACCCGATCGACGACGCGCAGGTGGGTGTCGCCATGCCGATCAGCGTCAAGTTCGCGGAGGCGATCAGCGACCGCGCCGCGGCTCAGCGGGCGCTGAAGGTCGAGACGACCCCCGAGGTCGAGGGCGCGTGGGCGTGGCTGTCCGACCGCCAGGTCGACTGGCGGCCCAAGGAGTACTGGCCCGCGGGCACCCAGGTGAACGTCACCGCGAAGCTGTACGGCGTGCACTACGGCGGCGGCGCCTACGGCAAGGCCGACGTCACCACGAGGTTCACGATCGGCCGCAACCAGGTCGTCAAGATCCACACTCCCGACCACCGCATGCGCGTCTACCGCGACGGCACCGAGTTCGCCAACTACCCGTGCAGCAACGGCCGCGACGACGACCCGAACCTGAACACGCCCAACGGCACCGTGATCGTCATGACCAAGGAGCCGACCTCGATCTTCGACAACGAGCGCTACGGCTACACCAACGTCAAGAAGAAGTGGTGCTGCCGGATCTCCAACCACGGTGAGTACATCCACGAGAACGAGGAGAACCGCGCCAACATCGGCAAGAAGAACACCTCGCACGGGTGCGTGAACCTCTTCGAGGCCGATGCGAAGGCCTACTTCGACTCGGCGCTGATCGGCGATCCGGTGGAGGTCACCGGTTCGAAGGCGTCGTTCCCGACGACGTCCGACGTGATGGACTGGCTGCTGGACTGGGAGACCTGGAAGTCGAAGTCGGCGCTGTAGCCGCTCGTGAGTGGGAAACGTGGTTCTCACCACGTTCTTCACTCACGAGCCCGGAGCGGGAGAGACGCGAGCGAGTGAGAACGGAAGTGGTGGGCGCCGGCGGCGCCCGGATCGGCGTGCGCGTGGAAGGCAACGAGGCGGCGCCCGCCATCGTGTTCGTCCACGGCTGGGCCCAGTCGGCGAAGGCGTGGGACCGCCAGTTCGCCGACCCGGAGCTGCGCAGGCGGTTCCGGATGGTGGCGCTCGATCTGCGCGGGCACGGTGCCTCGGACGTGCCCGCGGGCGGTTACGACGACCCGGAGACGTGGGCGGGCGACCTCGCGGCCGTGCTCGGCCTCGCCGGTGAGCCCGCCGTGGTGGTCGGCTGGTCGTACGGCGGGCTGGTGATCGCCGACTACCTGCGCGTGCGTGGCACGGCGGGGCTGGCGGGGATCGTGCTGGTCGGCGCGATCACCGAGATCGGGCGGGGCCGTGCGGGCGGCCGCGTCGGCCCCGCGATGCGCGGCGCGTTGCCGGACGCGCTCTCCGCGGACCTCGACGTCGCCCTGCCCGCGCTGACCGGCCTGGCCAGGGGCATGGCCGCACGGGAGCTGCCCGGTCCGACGGCGCAGTCGCTGCTGGGCGCCAGCCTCGCGGTGCCGCCCTCGGTGCGGGGTGCCCTGTTCCGCCGGGAGGTCGACAGCGCCGAGGTGCTCGCCGCCGTGGACGTGCCCACGCTCGTGCTGCACGGCACGGAGGACGCGGTCGTCGACGTCACCGCGGGCGAGTACGCGGCCGGGAAGATACCCGGGTGCGCGACGCGTTGGTGGGAGGGTGTAGGCCATTTGCCGTTCGTCGAGGCCGCATCCGAGTTCGACGCGACGTTGCTGCGGTTCGCCGGGGAGCGGGCTACCGGCGCGTGAGCAGAAAGGTGGTTCGGTGACGATCTCCTTGCACCGGCGGGCGAGGCAGCCGCGCCGGGTGGCGGTGATGTCGGTGCACACCTCGCCCCTGGAGCAGCCGGGCAGGGGAGATGCCGGTGGGATGAACGTCTACATCACGCAGACGGCGGTGGAGATGGCCCGCCGTGGCGTGAGCGTGGAGGTGTTCACCCGCGCCACGTCGTCGGACCAGCCGCCGGTGGCCGAGCTGGCGCCGGGGGTGCTCGTGCGGCACCTCCCCGCGGGCCCGTTCGAGCCGCTGGGCAGGCACGAGCTGCCCGCCCAGCTGTGCGCGTTCACCTCGGGTGTGCTGCGCACCGAGGCGTTCCACGAGCCGGGCCACTACGACCTGATCCACTCGCACTACTGGCTCTCCGGACAGGTCGGCTGGCTGGCCAGGGACCGGTGGGGCGTGCCGCTGGTGCACACCGCGCACACGCTGGCGAAGGTGAAGAACGCCGCGCTGGCCCACGGCGACACGCCGGAGCCGAGGACCCGCGTGATCGGCGAGGAACAGGTGGTCGCCGAGGCCGACCGGCTCGTCGCCAACACCGACGTGGAGGCGAGGGAGCTGGTGGACCTCTACGACGCCGACCCGGCCGCGGTGCAGACCGTCTCGCCGGGGGTGGATCTCGACCGGTTCGCACCCGGCTCCCGGGCGGCCGCGCGGGCCGCGCTGGGGTTGCCCGCCGACGCGGTCGTGCTCGCGTTCGTCGGCCGGATCCAGCCGTTGAAGGCGCCCGACGTCCTGCTGCGTGCGGCGGCGGAGCTGGTGCGCGAGCGGCCGGAGCTGCGGGAGCGGCTGGTGGTGCTGGTGGCGGGCGGACCTTCCGGTTCCGGTCTGGAACAGCCGGAGGCGCTGCGGGAGCTGGCCGGTTCGCTCGGCATCGCCGGATCGACACGGTTCCTGCCGCCACAGGCGGGGGAGGCGCTGGTGGACGTCTACCGGTCCGCCGACGTGGTGGCGGTGCCCAGCTACAACGAGTCATTCGGGCTGGTCGCACTGGAGGCGCAGGCGTGCGGCACGCCGGTGGTGGCCGCCGAGGTGGGTGGCCTGCCGGTGGCGGTGGCGCACGGCGAGTCGGGCCTGCTCGTGCCCTCGCACCGCGCCGGCGACTGGGCGGGCGCGCTGGCCCATGTGGCGTTGAACCCGGGACGGCGGGCGGAGCTGGCCGCGAGCGCGGTGCGGCACGCGGCGCGGTTCTCGTGGGAGCGCACCACGGACGCGCTGCTGGCGGCGTACGCGGAGGCGATGCGGGACTTCCGCGACACGGCACTGGAGGTGGCGGTGTGAGCCTCGACGACGTGATCTCCTCGGCGCTGGATTCCGCGGAGCTGACCTACGACCGCAAGGGCGACGGTGTGTACTTCGTCACGTTGCCCGGCACGAAGAAGCTGCAGACGAACTGCTGGCTGGTGGCGCGGGAGCACTCGTTCGCGGTGGAGGCGTTCGTGTGCCGCCGTCCGGACGAGGCGCACGAGGACGTCTACCGGTTCCTGCTGCGCCGCAACGCGAAGCTCTACGGCGTGCACTACACGATCGACGACGCGGGGGACATCTACCTGGTCGGCCGGTTCGGGCTGGACACGGTGACCGAGGCGGAGCTGGACAAGCTCCTCGGGCAGGTGCTCGAGGCGGCGGACGGGGACTTCAACACGCTGCTGGAGCTGGGCTTCGCGTCGTCGATCCGGCGGGAGTGGGAATGGCGGGTCTCGCGGGGCGAGTCGCTGGCCAACCTGCGGGCGTTCCGGCACCTGGTGGAGCCCGCCTCCCCGCACGAGCCAGGCTCCCTCACCACCGACGGAAACTAACCGGCCAACCGCGCCGGAGCCCGAACCACACTGACGAACCGGCGCTGGTCACCCCCGGCCAGACCACCGGCGTACCGGGCCAGCCGGTGCTGGTTGCTCCTGGCCGGACCACCGGCGTACCGGGCCAGCCGGTGCTGGTTGCTCCTGGCCGGACCACCGGCGTACCGGGCCAGCCGGTGCTGGTTGCTCCTGGCCGGACCACCGGCGTACCGGGCCAGCCGGTGCTGGTTGCTCCTGGCCGGACCACCGGCGTACCGGGCCAGCCGGTGCTGGTTGCTCCTGGCCGGACCACCGGCGTACCGGGCCAGCCGGTGCTGGTCACCCCCGGCCAGACCACGCCGCCAAGGCGAGGAGCCCGCACCGTGGGGGTCTGGGGGCTCGGCCCCCAGAAACAATGGCGGAGCCCCGTGGTGCGCGCTTTCCGCGCACAGGGGGAGCGGAGGGCGGAGCGGAGCGGCTCGAGGGAGGGGGGAGTCGCGAACTCGAGCCGCCCCGCTGACGTTCCCGCCGCATGGACCCGGTGGCGAGGGGGATGCCAACGGGGCCGGCGGGTCGCAGCTCGGCAGGGGGGAGACGAGCTGCGCCTGTGCCCGCTTTCGGTCGGGGAGTGCGTGGTTGCCGGCCGAGCGGGTTGATAGCCAACTTGTCAGACTCGGGTCAGTAATCACAAGGCTACTCATTACTCCTTTCGAGTGAACTTGCTGTCAATCGTTAACGCAATGCGACCTGGTTAACCCGGCCGAAATCTTGTTGGCAGAGTGCTTAGCGAACGAGTGATCTGCGTTACCTCCCCCGGGAAACTTTGAGTAGAGCCGCTGGCCGCGGGGTTCGTTCGCAACCGTCTCTGGCAGGCTGAACGGCATGGCCGAACTTGGGACCCTGGTGCTGCTGCGACACGGGCAGAGCACGTGGAACGCGGAAAACCTGTTCACGGGCTGGGTGGACGTCCCGCTGTCCGAGCTGGGCGAAGCCGAGGCGCGCCGCGGCGGCGAGCTGCTCGCCGAGACCGGGCTGCTGCCGGACGTGGTGCACACGTCGCTGCTGCGGCGGGCCATCTCGACGGCGAACATCGCGCTCGACGTCGCCGACCGGCACTGGATCGACGTGCGCCGTGACTGGCGGCTCAACGAGCGGCACTACGGCGCCCTCCAGGGCAAGAACAAGAAGCAGACGATGGAGGAGTTCGGCGAGGAGCAGTTCATGCTGTGGCGCCGCTCCTACGACACCCCGCCGCCGCCCATCGAGCCGGGCAGCGAGTTCAGCCAGGACGCCGACGCACGGTACGCCGGTCTCGGCGCGGAGATGCCCCGCACCGAATGCCTGAAGGACGTGGTGGCGCGGCTGCTGCCGTACTGGGACTCGGCGATCGTGCCGGACCTGCGGGCGGGCCGCACGGTGCTGGTCGCGGCGCACGGCAACTCGCTGCGCGCGCTGGTCAAGCACCTCGACGGCGTCTCCGACGAGGCGATCGCGGGACTGAACATCCCGACGGGCATCCCGCTGCGCTACGACCTGGACGCCGACCTGAGGCCGGTCAACCCGGGCGGTACCTACCTCGACCCGGACGCGGCGAAGGAGGCGGCCGCGGCGGTGGCCAACCAGGGCCGCTGAGCGCCGCCGCGCGCCGTCAGACCAGGCCGAGCTCCCTCGCCCGGATCCCGGCCTGGAACCGGGAGGTCGCGCCGAGGGCGGCCATCAGCTCCGCCACCCGGCGCCGGTACGTCCGCAGGCCCATGCCGAGTCTGCGGGCGGCCGTCTCGTCCTTGCACCCGGAGCCGAGCAGGTCGAGGATCCGCGGCGCGAGCAGCCGGATCTCGGCGAACCTCGATTCGTACACCGCGAGCTCGGTGGCGCCGCGCCAGGCCGCCTCGAACAGCGAGCACACGCCCTGCACCACCTCGGGCACGGTGACGACGCTGTAGCCCCGCACACCGGCCGCGAGGTCACCGGCGAGGATGGCCAGCCGCCGGTCGAGGATGATCGTCTCGTTGATCTCCTCGGCGGTGATCCGGATGTCCGCGCCCGCTTCCGCGACCTCCCGCAGGTGCCGCGCGGTCGCGGGGTCGAGCAGCACGCCGGGCCGGTAGATCTTGCGCACCCGCAGGGTCGCGGGGTGCCGCGCCGTGCCGGATCGTCGCCGCCGGGCGGCCGCCCACGTGTGGAGGTCGTTCGCCGCGCACGCGACCTCACCGGCCGTGGCGAACAGGTGCGCCGTCCGTTCGAACAGCTCCTCCTCGCCGCGCACCACCACGGCGTCCCCGGTGTCTCGCACCGGTCCAGTCTGGCCAGGCGGCGGCGCGCTCGGCAACGTGTGGCAGCAAGCTGCCGTTCGTGGCGGTCCCCGGCCGGGCCGGGCGAGGCTGGTGCCATGACAGTCACGACCACGAACAACGCAGGCACCGGCCCCGCGGGCGCGGCGGGCACCTGGCGGCTCGGCGACCGCACCGTCAACCGGCTCGGCTTCGGCACCATGCGGCTGCCGCAGGACTCCGGCTGGCGCCCGCGCGACCGCGAGCAGGCCGTTGCCGTCCTGCGCCGGGCCGTCGAGCTCGGCGTGAACCACCTCGACACGGCCGCGTTCTACTTCTCGCCGTCCCGGTCGGCCAACGAGCTGGTCAACACCGCGCTGCGCGGGCACTACGACGAACTGGTGATCGGTACGAAGGTCGGGCCCGGCCGGGACCCGTCCGGAGACTGGCTGCCCGAGGCCCGGCCCGAGCAGCTGCGCGGGCAGGTCGAGGAGAACCTGCGCCAGCTTGGCCGGGATCACCTGGACCTGGTGAACCTGCGCATCGGCGCGGCGCTCGAGCGGGGCACCGGGTCGCTGGCCGACCGGTTCGGAGTGCTCGCCGAGCTGCGGGAAGAGGGCCTGATCCGGCACCTGGGGCTCTCCAACGTGGGTCCCGAGCACCTCGCCGAGGCGCAGGCGATCGCGCCGGTCGTGTGCGTGCAGAACCAGTACGCCCTCGGCAACCGCGCCGACGACGCGCTGGTCGACCTGTGCGCCGAGCAGGGCATCGCCTTCGTCCCGTTCTTCGCGATCCAGTCGGGCACCACGGACGAGCGGGTGACCGCCCTCGCCGAGACGCACGGTGTCTCCCCGGCGCAGATCCTGCTCGCGTGGAGTCTGCACCGGGGACCGCACGTGCTGGCGATCCCGGGCACCGGCGACCCGGCCCACCTCGAGGAGAACGTGGCCGCTGCCGGCATACGACTCTCCGCGCAGGACATGGCCACGTTGAACTCGATCGAATGAGCTGTTCTTGCAGGTAGATCGACGGAGAGCGACGACCAAGTAAACTTGCCTTGAAGTGGCGGCGAACAAGACACCTGAAGGTGTCACGGCCATCACGACAACGCCGCCAGGACTAGGCCAATGGGCTACCTCGATGCTTACGATTCCCCCGTGACCGCGCCCGCAGCACTCGCTCTGGCCATCGGCGCGCTGGTGGCCGGTGCGGTGATCGGTTTCGTGCTCGCCCGCGGCCGGTCGGCGGGCACGCGGGGCGTGCCGGCCGGGCCCACGGTGGCCGACCTGCTGGAACGCATCGTCCGGTCGTCGAACAACGGGGTGCTCGTCCTCAACCGGTTCGGCGACATGGTGCTGCACAACCGGCGAGCCGAGGCGCTCGGCCTGGTCCAGAACGGGCAGGCCGACGCCAGGGCCCGCAAGGCCGCCGAGCAGGTGGTGGAGACGGCCGAGCCCGCCGAGATCGACCTCTCGCCGCTGGCCGTCCGGGGCAGGGGCCCCGAGGCCGTGCTCGGCGAGGTGCGGCCGCTCGGCGACGGCTTCACCGTCGTGGAGGCCGTGGACCACTCCGACGCGGTGCGGCTGGAGGCGACCCGGCGGGACTTCGTCGCCAACGTCAGCCACGAGCTCAAGACCCCCGTCGGCGCGATCGCACTGCTCGCGGAGGCCGTGCTGGACGCGGCCGAGGACACCGACGAGGTGCGCCGCTTCGGCGAGAAGATCCTCCGCGAGTCCACCCGGCTCGGGAAGCTGGTCACCGAACTGATCGCGCTGTCGCGCCTGCAGGGCGCCGAGCGGCTGCCCGATCTCAACGTCGTCGAGGTCGACGCCGTCGTGCGCGAGGCACTCGGCCGCACGAAGCTCGCGGCCGAGTCGGCGAACATCTCGGTGGCCACCGACGACCCCAGCGGGCTGCTCGTCGAGGGCGACCGCACGCTGCTGGTCACCGCGCTGTCGAACCTGCTGGAGAACGCGGTCGCCTACTCCCCGGAGGGCAGCCCGGTGTCGATCAGCAGGCGGCTGGTGGACGGCTACGTCGAGATCGCCGTCACCGACCGCGGCATCGGCATCGCCAAGGACGAACAGCAGCGGGTGTTCGAGCGGTTCTACCGCGTCGACAAGGCCCGTTCGCGGGTCACCGGCGGCACCGGTCTCGGCCTCGCCATCGTCAAGCACGTCGCCGCCAATCACGGCGGCGAGGTGAAGCTGTGGAGCAGCCCGGGCACCGGTTCCACGTTCACGTTGCGCATCCCCGCGCACGCCGGACCCGAACGGCAGCAGCAGGCCCCCGCCCCCCGGCGCGAGGAGACCCCCGCGCCGCTGGTGGCGACCTCTGGAGAGAGCACCGAACAGGGAGGAACACCGTGACGAGGGTGCTGATCGTCGAGGACGAGGAGTCGTTCGCCGACCCGCTGGCCTTCCTGTTGCGCAAGGAGGGATTCACCACCGCCGTCGCCACCGACGGCCAGCAGGCGCTGGAGGAGTTCGACCGCAACGGCGCCGACATCGTCCTGCTCGACCTGATGCTGCCGGGTATGAGCGGCACCGACGTGTGCAAGCAGCTGCGGCAGCGCGCCTCGGTGCCGGTGATCATGGTGACGGCGCGGGACAGCGAGATCGACAAGGTGGTCGGGCTCGAGCTGGGGGCCGACGACTACGTCACCAAGCCGTACTCGGCGCGCGAGCTGATCGCCCGGGTCCGGGCCGTGCTGCGCCGCGGCGGGGAGAACGGCGGTTCCGAGGGCGACCTCGCGCCGCCGGTGCTGGCGGCCGGGCCGGTCCGGATGGACGTGGAGCGGCACGTCGTGACGGTCGACGGCACCGAGGTCTCGTTGCCGCTGAAGGAGTTCGACCTGCTCGAGTACCTGCTGCGCAACGTGGGCCGGGTGCTCACCAGGGCGCAGCTCATCGACCGGGTGTGGGGCGCGGACTACGTGGGCGACACCAAGACGCTCGACGTGCACGTCAAGCGCCTGCGCTCCAAGATCGAACCCGATCCCGGCTCGCCGAGACACCTCGTGACGGTGCGTGGGCTCGGCTACAAGTTCGAAACGTAGTCCGCGCGCCGGGTACCGTAGGGTTTCGTGCGCCTAGGGGTACTCGACGTCGGGTCGAACACCGTCCACCTGCTCGTGGTGGACGCGCATCGCGGTGGCCACCCCACGCCGATGCATTCCGAGAAGACCGTGCTCCGGCTCGCCGAGCAGCTCGACGCGGACGGGCAGCTCACCAAGGCCGGAGCCGACGGCCTGGTCCGCGCGATCGCGGCGGCCAGGGAGTCGGCGGCCCGGCTCGGCTGCGAGGACGTACTGGCGTTCGCGACGTCGGCCGTGCGCGAGGCGGGCAACTCCGGCAAGGTGCTGCGCAAGGTCACCGAGGAGACCGGGGTCGAGCTGCAGGTGCTCACCGGCGTCGACGAGGCGCGGCTGACGTTCCTCGCCGTGCGCCGCTGGTTCGGCTGGTCGGCGGGCAAGCTGCTGGTGCTCGACATCGGCGGCGGCTCGCTGGAGGTCGCCATGGGCATCGACGAGGAGCCGGAGCTGGCCGAGTCGCTGCCGCTCGGCGCGGGCAGGCTCACGCGCACGCGATTCCGGCACGACCCGCCCACCCGGTCGGAGCTCGTGTCCACCACCGCGTGGCTGGACGAGCAGGTCAAGGGGCTGGCCAAGGAGGTCGCCGGGCTCGGTGAGCCGGACCGGGTCGTGGCCACGTCCAAGACGTTCCGCTCGCTGGCGCGGCTCACCGGTGCCGCACCCTCCTCGGCCGGGCCGCGGGCCCGCAGGACGCTGACCGACACCGCGCTGCGGCAGCTGATCTCCTTCATCTCGCGGATGTCGTCGGCCGACCTCGCCGAGCTGGAAGGGGTCAGCTCCAGCAGGGCACACCAGCTCGTGGCCGGCGCGCTCGTGGCGCAGGCCACGATGCGCGCGCTGGGTCTCGCTGAGCTGGAGATCTGCCCCTGGGCCCTCCGCGAGGGGGTCATCCTGCGGCGACTGGACCACGCGAACGGTGCGGACCAGACTGCACTGTTGACCGGCCAGGGTCGGCGCGATTGCCGTCCTAGTTCACACTAGACGCAGACAACGGGCGACGGGCACGGTGAAAGGTGATGACTCGAGACAGCGACGGCGAGAAGCGGACACAGAAGACTGTGGCCGAACTGCTCGCCCAACACGGCGGGCAGGTCGGTGGCACACGCCGCCGGCGGCGTCGCGCTGCCGAGGATGACGACGCACCTGGCGGCCGTCAGCCGGACATCAGCGACACGGCGCCCCAGGCGATCATCGAACGCATCCGGTCGGAGAGCGCGTCCGCACCCGGCCGCAACGGCAGGGGCGAGCACGCCGCTCCCGCACGCAACGGGCACGTGGCCCCGGCCGAGCCCCAGCCACCCCAACCGGCCCAGCCGCCGCCCGCACCGCAGCCGCCGCAGGACGAGGCACCCCCGCAGCCGCCGCCGCGGTACCAGCCGAGGAGCGCGCCGCCACCGCCACCACCGCAGGCTCCGCCGCCCGCGGCACCGCCGCACGGCACGGGTGCCTACCCGGCTCCCGCGCCGGAGGAGAACGGCAGAAATCCGCTGCCCCCGCGTGGAGCCGCTCCCGCCCAGCCCAGCCAGCCCCTGCCGGTGCCGCCGGAGGCGCCGCGCGGGCGGGGGCCGAGAGCGGTGCCCGCCCCGCCACCGCCGCCGCAACCCCCGCCACAGCACCACGGGCCGGACGGAACCCTCTCGGCCCGGCTCGACGGGCTGGGGGACGCCACCTCCGAGCCGGGCGCTCCGGAGCAGCCGGGGCCACCCGTACCCCCGCCGCCGCAGGCCGGCGGCTACCCCGCGCCGCCGCTGCGCCGCAGACCGCTGCGGGGAGCGCCGCCGCCCGCGGCCGAGCCGAACACCGAGCAGTTCCCCGCGGTGAGCGACGGTCCCGCGCCACCGGAGGCGCACGCGCCCGACGCGGCCCCCAACGTGGACGAACCGCCCGCCGGGCTCTCCGGCTGGCGCGGGCGCCGGACGTCCCGGCGGGAGCGGGACCCGGTCGCGCAGGAGGACACCGAGGTCGGCGTGATGCCCGCCGTGCCGCCCGGCCCGGGGGGCGCCGCCGACGCCGGACCGCCCACCGGGCATTTCGTGCCGGACTTCGACGACGAGGACGACTACGGCGACGGGCCAGGATTCGGCGGCCGCGCGCGCACGGGCGTCCTCGACGACGACCCGCTCGGCGAGGGCGGGACGGCCGTCGGCTACGCCGGTGAACCGTACGACGACTACGAGGACGAGCCGTACGACGAGTACGCCGCCGACACCGACGACGACCTCGACGACGCCGATGCCGACGACGCCGAGGCGTTCCCGGAGGCCGCGGAGGAGCCGTCCCCGGCCAGGCAGTGGCTGGCCCTCGCCGGCCAGCTCGCGCTCGGGGTGGTCGGCGGTGCGGGCGTGTGGCTCGCGTTCAACTGGCTCTGGGTGCAGCTGCCCGCCGCCGCGCTGGTCGCCGCGCTGGTGGTGACGGTCGGGCTGGTGTGGATCGTCCGCCGGGTCCGGCGTGCGGAGGACCTCCAGACGACCGTGCTCGCGCTGCTGGTGGGGCTGGTGGTGACGGTGTCACCCGCCGCCCTGCTGCTCGTGTCGAGGTAGCGCGCTTGGTGAACTCGGCGATCCCCGTCGGACTGTCGACGGCGTCGGTGTGGCCGCTGCGCGCGCAGAACGCGTTCGAACTCGCGGCGGCGCTCGGCTACGACGGGGTCGAGGTGATGGTCTGGGCCGATCCGGTCAGCCAGGACGTGCCCGCGCTGCGCAAGCTGAGCCAGGGGACGGGGGTGCCGGTGCTGTCGGTGCACTCGCCTTCGCTGCTCATCACGCAGCGGGTCTGGTCGCCGGACCCGGTGGTGCGGCTCAAGCGGAGCGTGGAGGCGGCCCTGGAGCTGGAGGCTCGGACCGTGGTGGTCCACCCGCCGTTCCGCTGGCAGCGCCGCTACGGCGACTACTTTCCCGACCTGCTCGCCGAGCTGGAGGAGTCCAGCGGCGTGGCCATCGCCGTGGAGAACATGTTCAAGGTCCGGCCGCCCGGTGGCGGCCGCCACAGCAGGGTGTCGGCGTTCCGGCCCTCGATCGACCCGACCGACGTCGGCTACCGCAACTACACCCTCGACCTCTCCCATGCCGCCGCCGCGCACATGGACGCGCTGGCGCTGGCCGACCGCATGGGTGCGGGGCTCAGCCACGTGCACCTGGCCGACGGCACCGGCGTGCCGAAGGACGAGCACCTGGTGCCTGGCCGGGGCGGCCAGCCGTGCGCCCAGCTGCTGGAGCGGCTGGCGACCACCGGTTTCCAGGGGCAGGTCGTGCTCGAGGTCAACACCCGCGGCGCCCGGCGCAGCGCACAGCGGGTGAAGGATCTGGCCGAGGCCCTGCTGTTCGCCCGGTTCCACCTCGGCCAGTAGCGGGCGGCAGCCGTCGTGCCTGGTCACGCATCGTGAGCACGCCGCGTGGTGCACACCACGCGGCGGCACGACGTACGAAGGCAGGCATCGATCGGTGCCTACCGACACGTACAGTTTTTGCTGTGAACCCGCTGCGTTCGTTGATCCTCGCCGCCGCAGGCAACGAGGCGATCCGGCGCCTCGTCGCCACCGCGCCGGGCACCCGGGGCGTCGTCCAGCGGTTCGTGGCAGGCGAGACCACGGCCGACGCCCTCGCCGCCGTCCGGGCCCTCGCGGCCGACGGCCGGTACGCCACCCTCGACTATCTCGGCGAGGACACCAGTGACCGGGCCCTGACCGAGGAGATCGTGCGCAGTTACCTGCGCCTGCTCGACGAGCTGCACGCCGAGGGGCTCGCCGGGCGGGCCGAGGTGAGCGTCAAGCTCTCCGCCCTCAGCGTCCGGACCGGGACCGGCCCCTTCGACGAGCGGCTCGCGCTCGACAACGCCTCCCGCGTCTGTGCCGCCGCCGAGCAGCGCGGCACCACCGTGACCGTCGACATGGAGGACCACACCGCCACCGACGCGACCCTGCGCGTGCTGGCCGAGCTGCGGCGCACGTGGCCCCGGACGGGCGCCGTGCTGCAGTCCTACCTGCGCCGCACCGAGGCGGACGCCGCCGCGCTGGCGGGCCCCGGCAGCCGCGTGCGGCTGTGCAAGGGGGCCTACGCCGAGCCCGCGGACGTCGCGTTCGATTCGGCCCACGAGGTCGACCTCAGCTACGTACGCTGCGCGAACCTGCTCCTCGAAGGAGAGGGCTACCCGATGTTCGCGACACACGATCCGCGCCTCATCGCCGTGCTGGCGGAACGGGTCCGCTGGTACGGCCGCAAGCAGGGCAGCTACGAGTACCAGATGCTGTACGGGGTCCGGCCGGACGAGCAGCGCCGGCTGGCGGCGGAAGGGGAGACCGTGCGCGTGTACGTGCCGTTCGGTGAGCAGTGGTACGGGTACCTGATGCGACGGCTGGCCGAACGGCCCGCGAACACGGCGTTCTTCCTGCGAGCACTGGCCAGCCGTTCGTGAGCACCGTCGAGTTCGGTCCGGCGTCGTTCCAGTCGGCCTGCAGCGCCCGCTCGCTCGGGGACGGAACGTTCACGGCGGACCTGCGCCAGGAGTGGTCCATCGGTGGGCATCCGCACGGCGGCTTCGTGCTGGCGCTGCTCGCCAAGGCCGCGCTGAAGGCTCTCGCCGAGCAGGGTGAGCCGCCGGCCGAGCCGATGGTGGTCAGCGCCGAGTTCCTGCGCCCGCCCGCGTGCGGGCCGGTGCTGCTGCGCACCGACGTCCGGAAGGTCGGCAGGCGCACCACGGTCGTCGCCGTCGGGCTGGAACAGCGCGGGCGCAGCTGCGTCGAGGCCAGGGTCACCACCGGCAGGCTGCCCACCCGCAGGCCCGTGTGGAACGACGCGCCCGCGATGCCCGCCGAGCCCCCGCCGGGCGCCGTCGTGCTGTCCGGCGACACGTCGGAGGGCATGTTCAACCTCGCCAAGGGCTGCGAGGTGCGCCTCGACCCCGCGACGGCGGGCTACCTGTCCGGCCGCACCGGCGACCCACCGCGGATGCGGCTGTGGGTGCGGCCGAAGGACGGCGAGGTGGACCCCTTGTTCGCGGTGCTGGCCGGCGACGTCAACCCGCCCGTGGTGTTCAGCCTCGGCCGGTTCGGCTGGGCACCGACGGCCCAGCTCACCGCGCTGGTGCGAGCCCGGCCCGCACCCGGCTGGCTGCGGGTGCACGTGGAGTCCCGGTCCATCCAGGAGGCGTGGTTCGACTCGGACGCGACCGTCGTCGACTCGGCGGGCCGCATCGTGTGCCAGGCACGCCAGCTGGCGCTGGCACCCGCGCCGTAGGGTGAGCCGCATGTCGACGATCGCGGTACTCGGAGCTGGGAAGATCGGTGAGGCGCTGCTGTCCGGGCTGCTGCACAGCGGCAGGCCCGCGAGTGAGCTGTGCTTCACCGAGCGGCACCCGGAGCGCGCCGCCGAGCTGACGCGGCGGTACGGGGTCGAGAGCGTCTCGGTCGGCGACGCGGCCAAACGGGCCGACGTGCTCGTGGTGGCCGTGAAGCCGCAGGACATCGAGCCGCTGCTCGCGGAGCTGGCCCCGCTGATCGGCCCCGACTCGCTCGTCGTGTCGCTGTGCGCGGGCCTGCCGACCGCGCTGTACGAGCGGCGGCTGCCGGAGGGCACCCCGGTCGTGCGGGTGATGCCGAACACGCCGATGCTGGTCAACGAGGCCATGAGCGCCGTGTCCGCGGGCCGGTACGCCACGCCGGAGCACGTCCGGACCGTGGCGGCGGTGCTGTCCAGCGTGGGCAAAGTCGTCGAGGTGCCGGAGTCGCAGCAGGACGCGGTCACCGCCCTGTCCGGCTCGGGGCCCGCCTACTTCTTCTACCTGGTCGAAGCCATGATCGACGCGGGCATCCTGCTCGGCCTGCCGCGTGCGGTCGCCGAGCAGCTCATCGTCCAGTCCGCCGTCGGCGCCGCGAAGATGCTGGCCGACTCCGACGAGCACCCGGTGATCCTGCGGGAGAACGTCACCTCACCCGCCGGGACCACGATCAACGCCATCCGGGAGCTGGAGAAGCACGGCGTGCGCGCCGCCCTGCTCGCCGCCATCGAGGCCGCCAGGGACCGTTCGGTCGAGCTCGGCAGGGCCCACGAGGACTAGGAGCGCGCTGAACGACCGCCGCCCTGCTGCGCGGTGCCAGACGGCGCCTCGCCGCGTTGCCGGATCGCCCGAGTACGCTCCGGTACGCGGACGACCCTCCGCCTTGCGACGCATCCGTCTGGATCACCGCTCGCGACGGGCGAGGTTGTGCAGCACGCTCCCGGAGTGACCACCGTTCGCCCCGCCCTGGTCACGGAGCGTTCCGGCCGATGGTCATTCCTCGTGACAGGCGTCGCATTCGCCCCACCCGTCCCGCTACCCTCGTGGGAGTACGTGCGTGCCGATCCGTCGGTGGGGAAGCCGAGCGGCGCGGCACGTGGATGGGACATGGTGAAAAGATGCCGCCGGACAGAAAGGAAGACGTGCCGGGTCCCCGGCAGGTGCAGTTCCTGACGGTTGCCGAGGTGGCCTCGCTGATGCGGGTGTCCAAGATGACGGTCTACCGGCTCGTGCACTCGGGCGAGCTGCCGGCCGTGCGGGTCGGCAAGTCGTTCCGCGTGCCCGAGAAGGCCGTGCACGACTACCTCGACAACGCGTATTTCGACGTCGGTTAGGGGCCCAGGTCGAGCGCCTGCCCAAGCCCCGGGTAACCTGGTAGGCCGTTCGTGGCAGATGCGCTCGGCGTGGTACGCCGTGCGGCCCCACGTGAACCGACGACCGACGTTAAAGGAGCACCTGTGGGCTCGGTGATCAAGAAGCGCCGCAAGCGCATGTCCAAGAAGAAGCACCGCAAGCTGCTGCGCCGTACCCGGGTGCAGCGCCGCAAGCAGGGCAAGTAGGCCCGCTGGCGCGCTTGCCGGCAGGACAGCCGCGCAGAACGCTTCCGATGGCCCGTCCGGCATCGTCCGGGCGGGCCATCGCGCTGTCGGGTGACAACCGGTGGACAGCGGGCGTGAGCCGGGTTAATAGCATGTAAGAGCCCGCTCCGTCACCTCTTTCGCGGAGTAACATCTCCAGGCGCGTCCTTCCGTCGCGTCGCCGCCCGTGCCCAGTCCCACGTCGCAGGGGGTCCGATGCCGTCCAACATCGTGCTCGTCACCGGGGTCGGTGGTGAGCTCGGCGGCAGGCTGCTCGCCCGCCTCGGGAACAACCCCGAGCTCGAACGGGTCATCGGCGTCGACACGTCCCCGCCGGGCAAGGACATCCAGCGGCGGATGGGTCACGCCGAGTTCGTGCGCGCCGACATCCGCAACCCGCTCATCGCGAAGATCATCGGCTCGGCCCGGGTGGACACCGTCGTGCACGCGTCCACGACCTGTCACCCCGCGGGCCCCGGCAGGCGGATGGCGATCAAGGAGGTCAACGTCATCGGCACGATGCGGCTGCTCGCCGCGTGCCAGCGTGCGCCGCTCGTCCGCAAGCTCGTGGTCAAGTCCACGGCCGCCGTCTACGGCGCCGGTCCCCGCTCGCCCGCCGTGTTCACCGAGGAGTCCGAGCTCATCCCGGCCTCGACCAACGGCTACGCGAAGGACGCCGTGGAGATGGAGGGCTACGTCCGGGGCCTGTCCCGGCGGCGGCCGGACATCACCGTCACCACGGCGCGGTTCGTCAACATCATCGGACCCGAGGTCGACACCGTGCTGGCGCGGTACTTCTCGCTGCCGGTGGTGCCGACCGTGCTCGGCTACGACGCGCGCCTGCAACTGCTGCACTCCTCGGACGCGCTGGCCGTGCTGGAGGCCGCGACGCTGGCGGACCAGCCGGGCGTGTTCAACGTCGCCGCCGACGGCGTGCTCACGCTGTCGCAGGCCATCCGCCGCGCTGGCCGTGTCGAGCTGCCGGTGCCGAGGGCGATGATGCCCTCGGTCGGCAAGGTGCTGCGGGGCGCCAACCTGGTCGACTTCTCCTCCGACCAGGTGCGCCTGCTCAACTACGGCCGCGTGGTGGACAACACCAGGCTCAAGCGGACGTTCGGGTTCACACCCCGGTGGACCACCCGCGACGCGTTCGACGACTTCGTCCACGGCCGGGGCCTGCGGGCGCTGGTGGACGGCGACCGGATCGCGCGGCTGGCCGACAACGTGCTGGCCGCCGCCGCGACGGGACAGGCAGCGAGACGATGACACATCCGCGAGACCGACGCAGGGAGGCGGACACTGTGACGACCGGGACAGCCGGCACGACGGCACAGGTCATTCCACTGCATCGCGGCCGGGAGGTGGTCACCGAACCGATTCCCGCCCCGCCCGGTGCGGACCGGGGCAGGGACCCGGTGGTGGCGCTGCCCGGCAGGGCGGAGCCGCTGCCGGAGGCCGACGGGGTGGCGTCCCCGCCGGAGGTGCTCGACCGGCTGCTCGGCTTCCTGCGCCACCGGCTCACCGGCGACTACCGGATCGACGAGTTCGGGTTCGATCCCGAGCTCACCGAGACGCTCGTGCTGCCGCCGCTGCGGTTGCTGTACGAGAAGTGGTTCCGGGTCAGTACCGAGGGCCTGGCCAACGTGCCGGGCGAGGGTGGCGCGCTGCTCGTGTGCAACCACTCGGGCGTGCTGCCGATCGACTCCGTGATGACCGCGGTCGCCGTGCACGACGAGCACCCCGCCCACCGGCACCTGCGGATGCTCGGCGCCGACCTGCTCTTCCGCACCCCGCTGCTCGGCACGCTCGCGCGCAAGTCGGGACAGACGCTGGCCTGCCACGCGGACGCGGAACGGCTGCTCGGCGCGGGTGAGCTCGTCGGCGTGTGGCCCGAAGGGTTCAAGGGGGTCGGCAAGCCGTTCGCGTCGCGGTACAAGCTGCAGCGCTTCGGCCGGGGTGGCTTCGTGTCCGCGGCGCTGCGGGCGGGCGTGCCGATCATCCCGTGCGCCATCGTCGGCGCCGAGGAGATCTACCCCAAGATCGGGGACATCCGCCCGCTCGCCCGCCTGCTCGGGTTGCCGTACTTCCCGGTGACGCCGTTCTTCCCGCTGCTCGGGCCGCTCGGGGCCGTCCCGCTGCCCACGAAGTGGTACATCGAGTTCGGCGAGCCCCTCCGCACGGACGCGCTCGACGCCGACGCCGAGGACGACCCGATGCTCGTGTTCAACCTCACCGACCAGGTCCGCGAGAGCATCCAGCAGATGCTCTACCGCAGGCTCTCCCAGCGGGAGGGCGTCTTCAAGGGCTGAGCCGGGGCCGGTTCAGGCGACGCGCCTGCGGTAGGCGATGCCCGCGGCGACGGCGCCGGCCAGCGCGCCCGCGCCGAGCACCGAGGGCACCCCGATCTTCGCGGCCTTGCGCCCCGTGCGGAAGTCGCGGATCTCCCAGCCGCGGTCCCTGGCGATCTCGCGCAGCCCCGCGTCGGGATTCACGGCCACGGCGGTGCCCACCACCGACAGCATCGGCACGTCGTTCTGCGAGTCGGAATAGGCGGTGCACCGGCGCAGGTTGAGCCCCTCGCGGGCGGCGAGCGCGCGCACGGCGTGCGCCTTGGCCCGCCCGTGCAGCAGGTCACCGACCAGCCTGCCGGTGTAGACACCGTCCACGCTTTCCGCGACCGTGCCGAGCGCGCCCGTCAGACCGAGTCGCCGCGCGATGATCGCCGCGAGCTCCACCGGCGTCGCCGTGACCAGCCACACCCGCTGGCCCGCGTCGAGGTGCATCTGGGCGAGCGCCCGCGTGCCCGCCCAGATCTTGTCGGCCATGAGCTCGTCGTAGATCTCCTCACCGACGGCGACCATGTCGTCCACCGTGCGCCCGGCCACGAAGGACAGCGCCTGCTCCCGGCTGGACTGCACGCCGTCCCTGGACTCCCTGCCGCCGACACGGAACTTCACCTGCTGCCACGCGAATCCGGCCAGGTCGGAGGAGGTGAAGTACTTGCGCGCCGCGAGTCCCCGCGCGAAGTGGAAGATCGAGGCGCCCATCATCATCGTGTTGTCCACGTCGAAGAAGGCGGCCGCCGTCAGGTCGGGGGGTGCGGGCGGCGGCGCGGGCTCCTCGGTGCGGACCTCCGGCTCGGCCGCCGCGGCCGCCTCCATCGCGACGGCGGCGTCGGCCGAGGCCTCGCCGGCCAGCGCCGCGCGGCGCTCCCGCTCCTGGCCCCTGCCGGGAAGCCACCACCGTGACACGCGTACCGCCTCCGCCTCGACTCCAGTGGTTCGTACAAAGAGTAGCGAGGATATGACCCGGCTCCCGAACTAGCCGATCGAGATCCCGGGCAGGCCGGGCAGCAGTGGCGGGATGGACACGGCCGGCGGATCGCCACCGTCCGTCTCCGGCAGCCGGGGGCCGGGCACCGTCGTCGGCACGGGTGCCTCGACCACCGGCGGGGGTGTGGTCGTGACGGAGGGTTCGGGCAGCCGGACCGAGGTCGGCCCGCTCGTCCGGTCGGTGCCGTCCCGTTCCCGCTCCCAGCCGGACGTGTCGGGGGCGACGGCGAGCGGCTCCTCCGTCGGTTTCGTGGGCTGCGCAGGCTCCGGCGTCGGCCCCGGTTCGGTCGGCAGGACGGGCAGCTCGCCGAGAGTCTCGCGGCACACACCCGCGGCGGGCAGCGCACCGAGCTCGTCGAACTCCCCGGAGGTGACCTGGAAACAGCCCATCCGGTCGGCCAGCGCGAGCGCCCGCTGCTCGATGCGGTCCAACAGCAGCGTGGGTTCCGCCACCGAGGGCAGCGCCGGGCGCAGTGCCGCCAGCTCCGCGGCCTGCTCGGTGGCCCACGACCGCAGCCGTCCGAGCTGGCGGCCGTCCGAGCTGGTCGCCACGGCCGTGAGCGTCGCGGCCCCCGACCTGGCCTGGTGGGTGAAGTCGTCCAGCGCGATGGCGAACGCGTGCTCGTCGGGGGCGCTCCGGTCGGCGAGCAGCGTCAGCTCGTCCACCCGCCTGCCCGCCAGCTCGAGGTGCTTCAGCGCCCGCTCCTCCTCGCCGAACGTGAGCCGCAGCTCGGCGGCCTCCCGCAGCCGTTTGAGGTCGTAGAGCGCGTCACCGGGCAACGCGGTGCCGGACAGCAGCACGCCGAGCCCGGCCAGGGCCAGCAGGGCGAGCGCGGCCGCGACGGGCAGCCGGGTCCGGTGGCGCGGGTGGCGGGGGTGCCTCCGCACGGGCCCGGGATCGCTGGTGGCGCGCCGCTCGATCCGCTGCCTGGCCTCGTCGTCCAGCTCCGCCTCGGAGCCGAGCCTGCGCAGGGCGGAGACGATCGCGAGCTCCTCGTCGAACTCGCGGTCCGCGGCGTGCCCGTCCACGGCACGGGCGAACCGCTCGTGCTGCTCGTCGCGCCCCGCGCGCCATGGAGGCCTCTTCACCGCCGCGTCCGCCTCCATGCTCCTGGTCGCCCGAAACCTTCGCAGCAGCAACGACCAGCGGGGGCCCGCGGTTACGGTCGGGCGATCAGCGCAGGTCGGTGGGCATCAGCTGGGCGAGCCTGCGGACGGCACGGTGCTGCAGCGCCTTGATGGCGCCCTCGTTGCGGTTCATGATCGCCGCGGTCTCGGCGACCGAGTGACCCTGCATGAACCGCAGGATGATGCACTCGCGCTGGTCGTCCCCGAGGTCGGCGATGCAGCGCAGCAGTTCGGCGTTGGTCGTCTTGCTGATGACCTGCTGCTCGGGGCCCGGACTGCCCGCGGTGGGCGTGCCGCCGAACGCGGGCGCACCCGACTCGGTGACCTCGTCGGTGACGACCTCGAGGCGGAACCGGCTCGACTTCACGTGGTCGAGCACGAGGTTGCGGGCGATCGTGATGAACCAGGCGCCGACATCGCGGCCCTGGTAGGTGACGGAGGTGATGCGGCGCAGCGCGCGCAGGAAGGTCTCACTCGTGACGTCCTCGGCGACGTGCCGGTCACCGAGCCGGAACAGCACGTACCGGTACACCGGCTCGACATAGCGGTCGTACAGCTCGCCGAAGGCCGCGGTGTCGCCGTGCTGGGCGGCGCGGACGAGCGCCCACGTCTCCTCCATCGCGGCGTCGACGGGGTCGGGTGCCGGCCGTTCGACGAGCGCCGCCCGCTCGACCGGCCGGGGCTGCACCAGCGTCGGACCAGCCGCAACGGCGATCGGCAAGCTCATCCTGCGCACCTCCCCCGGGTCGGTTCCCGGCTTCCGCGTGACCATCACCACTGATGTGCCTGTGGAGCATACGCGTTGTTACCGCGAAGTAGGTAGTGGTGTTTCGATTGCGAGAAGGAGACGGCGCGGCTTCCTCCCCATGACGGGGGAGGTGGCTGCCACACTGGACGCGCTCGCGTCCGAGATCGAGAGGGGCGGTTCGTGTCCGTGCAGCAGGAGCCGGGTGGCAACGTCGCCGACCTCGTGGTCGCCGCCGCGGCCGAGAGGCCGGGTGCGGCAGCGCTGGTCGACGCCGCGACGGGGAGCACACTGACCTGGGCGGAGGTGGACGCCGCGGTGAGCGGCCTGGCCCGCAGGCTGGTCCGGGAGGGGGTGACCGCGGGCGACCGCGTCGCGCTGCGCCTGCCCACCTCCACCGCGTTCGCCGTCGCGTTCTTCGCGCTCGCCAGGGCCGGAGCCATCGCGCTGCCGCTCTCCCCGCAGGCGCCCGCCACCGAACTGCGCGCCCTGCTCCAGCACAGCGGCGCCCGGCTGCTGGTCACCGACGACGACACCGACGGGCTCGGCGCGGACACCGAGGGCGTCGGCGTGCTCGACCCCGCCGCCGAACCCACCGACGAACCGTTCCCCGCCGTCGGCGGTGGCGAGGACATCGCCGTCCTGCTCTACACCTCCGGCACGAACGGCCCCTCGCGCGGCGCCATGCTCTCGCACCGCGCGCTGCTCGCCAACGTCGCGCAGGTCCGGCGGCTGCGGCCCGCGGTGACCGAGCCGACCGACCGGGTGCTGATCGCGATCCCCCTGTTCCACATCTACGGCCTCGGGCCCGGCCTGCTGCTGACCGCCGCCGCGGGAGCGGAGGCGGTGCTCGCGCCGCGCTTCGACGCGAGGCAGACCCTCGCCCTGTGCGCCGAGCACCGGATCACCGCGGTCGTCGGCGTGCCCACGATGTTCACCGACCTCGCCGCGCTGCCCGCCGACGAGGTGGGGGAGGCGCTGTCGACCGTGCGCCTGCTGACGTCCGGCGCCGCGCCGCTGCACCCGAGGACGCTCGCCGCCATCCGCGGCGCGACCGGGCTGAACGTCTTCGAGGGCTACGGCCTCACCGAGGCCGCGCCCGTCGTCACGTCCACGCTCGTCACCGGCTACCCGAAACCGGGCTCGGTGGGCAGGCCGCTGCCCGGGATCGAGCTGCGGCTCGTCGACAGTGACGGCAGCCCCGAGCCGGTGCCGCTCGACGAGGACGACCCGGACGACATGTTCGCCGAGGAGCCGGACGGCACGGGCCTCGTCGCCATCCGGGGCGCGAACCTGTTCTCCGGCTACTGGCCGGACGGTTCGTACGGGCCCGACGCCGACGGCTGGTTCCGCACGGGCGACGTCGGTTACCTCGACACCGACGGCGACCTGCACCTCGTCGACCGCGCCAACGACCTGATCATCGTCAACGGGTTCAACGTGTTCCCCCGTGAGGTCGAGGAGGTCATCGCCGGGCTGCCCGGCGTGGCCGAGGTGGCCGTGGCCGGGGTCATCGACGAGCGCACCGGGGAGGCCGTCAAGGCCGTCGTCGTACCCGAGCCGGGTGCGGCGCTGTCCGAGCAGCAGGTGGTCGACCGGTGCGCGGAGCGGCTCGCCGGGTACAAGGTGCCGACCCGGGTCGAGTTCGCCGACGAACTGCCGCACTCGCCGACCGGCAAACTGCGCAGGGAACGACTCCGGGAGTGAGGAAGCCATGCCCCAGGTGACCGTGATGAGCAGGGAGGGCTGCTCGGCGTGCGTGCGCGCCGAACAGGACGTCGAGCGGATCTGCGGCGAGCTCGGCGTGCCGTGGTCGGTGTCCGACGTCGACGCCGACCCGGAATGGCGCGCCGAGTACGGCGACCGGGTGCCGGTGATCCTCGTCGACGGCAGGGAGCACGGCTACTGGTCGGTGGACGAGGACCGGTTGCGCGCCGAGCTCACGGGCCGGGCCTGAGGTCGGGCGGCCGGCCGCGGTAATACACCCGTAAGCGCCACCGACCAATCGGATCGGCGTTCGTCACCGAATATCGGGACATGAGCGATTCCAGCCCGGCCCCAGCCTCAGCCGAAACCCGTCCCGACCGGATGCCGGCCGGGGCCGCCGCGCTGACCGGGGTGCTCGCCCTCGCGGCGGCACTGGCCATGGGGCATCTCGTCGCGGCGTTCGTCGGGATCGGCGCCTCGCCGTACCTCGCGGTGGGCAACTCGGCGATCGACCTCACCCCAGCGCCGGTCAAGGACTGGGCGATCGAGACCTTCGGCAGTTACGACAAGGTCGCGCTGCTCGGCGGCATGGCGGTGGTCATGGTGCTGGCCGCCGTCGTGGCCGGGCTGGTCTCCCGCCGCTCGGCGCTGCCGGGGACCCTCGTGATCGCGGTGTTCGGCGTCGTCGGCGGCGTTGCCGTGTACACCCGGCCCGCGCTCGGCCAGCTCGCGCTGCTCGCACCGCTGGCAGGCCTGCTCGCCGGGCTCGCGGTGTTCCGCTGGCTGCACGCGCTGGCCCTGCGCGGCGTGTCCGCCATCGGGGAACACGAGATCGCGCCGCCCGGCGCGGACACGCGAGTGCAGCCCGCGGACACGGCGAACCGGCGGCGGTTCCTCGTCGGCGCGTCGGGGGTCGCGCTCGGCGCCGGGGTCGCCGGGCTCGGCGGGCAGCTGCTCGGCCAGGCCAAGAACGCCGAGGGTTCCCGGCAGGCGATCGGCACGCTGCGGGTGGCCGACCCCGCGCCGCCGGTCCCGGACGGCGCCGACTTCCGGCGGCTCGGCACACCGGCGTTCCTCACGCCGAACAAGGACTTCTACCGGGTCGACACCGCGCTCGTCGTGCCGCAGGTGCGCGCCGAGGACTGGTCGCTGCGCGTGCACGGCATGGTCGACCGGGAGCTCCGGCTGGACTACGCCGACCTCCGCTCCCGACCGCTCGTCGAACGCACGATCACCCTGTGCTGTGTGTCCAACGAGGTCGGCGGGCCGTACATCTCCACGGCGAACTTCATCGGCGTCGAGCTCGCCGACGTCCTGGCGGAGGCGGGCGTGCGGCCGGGTGCGGAGCAGTTGTTCTCCACGAGCGTGGACGGCTGGACGTGCGGCACCCCGGTCGAGGCCGCGCTCGACCGCGACCGGGGGGCGTTGCTGGCCATCGGCATGAACTCCGAGCCGCTGCCCCTGGAACACGGCTTCCCGGTGCGGATGGTCGTTCCCGGACTGTACGGCTACGTGTCGGCGACCAAGTGGCTCACCGACATCGAGATCACCACGTGGGACGCGCGCCGCGCCTACTGGCTCGACCGGGGCTGGGCCAGGGAGGCCCCGGTCAAGACGCAGTCCCGCATCGACGCGCCGGAAGCCTTCGAGAAGGTGCCGTCGGGCCGGGTCACGGTCGCCGGCATCGCGTGGGCGCAGACGACCGGGATCGCCAAGGTCGAGGTGAGCATCGACGACGGGCCGTGGCGGCCGACGGAACTGTCCACTGCGGTCAACGAGGACACGTGGCGCATGTGGAGGATCGACGTCGACCTCCGGCCGGGACAGCACAAGGTCGTCTGCCGCGCCACCGACAGGTCCGGCTACACGCAGACCGACCGCCGCCAGCCCACCGTTCCGGACGGCGCCACCGGCAGGCACACCGTCCTGTTCGAAGTCACCTGACCGCGAGTCCCCCGCTCCAGCACTCGCCCAGGAATGCGGAACTCGCGCGAGATTCGACCAATCCGGCTCCGGCCCGGTCCCGAATAACCGTTGGTAAAGGAAATCCGGGCCCGGTCCGGGACCAGAATGGAGTGATCGAAGTGAGCACAACGCGACGCATCGCCGGCGCCGGGATCGCGGCGGCCGCACTGCTCTCGCTGGCCGCCTGCGGGAGCGGCGGGGACTCCGCCGCCGAGGGCGGGGAGTCCTCCGCACCGCGGTCCAGCGCGCCGGCCAGCTCGCCGATGAACGAGTCCGCCGGTGGCGAGGGCGTCACCACCGCGATGGACGTCTACGGTCCGGCCTGTTCGCAGGTGCCGACCGACGGCGAGGGCTCCGTGCAGGGCATGATCGACGACCCGGTGGCCACGGCCGCCAGCAACAACCCGCTGCTGACGAAGCTCGTCGCCGCGGTCGGCGCGGTGGACGGGCTCGCCGACACCCTGAACTCGGCCGAGAACATCACCGTCTTCGCGCCCGCCGACCCGGCCTTCGAGGCACTCGGCGAGCAGAAGTTCAACGAGCTGGCGAACAACCCCGACCAGCTCGCCCCGATCCTGCAGTACCACGTGGTCCCGCAGCGTTACGACGCCGAGGGCCTCGCGCAGGCCGGTGAGGTGGAGTCGCTGAACTCCGACGGCGGACCGGTCACGATCGAGGGTTCGGGCGAGAACATCACGGTCAACGGCGCCAAGGTGCTCTGCGGCAACATCCCGACCGCGAACGCCACCGTGTTCGTGATCGACTCGGTGCTCATGCCGGGCACCAACAGCTGATCCGACGGCACCCGCCCACGACGCGGCGTGCACGCGCCACCACCGCGCGTGCACGCCGCGTCGCGCTGTCCCGGGACGGGCGGTGTGGCGTGTGTCAACGCCGCGACCAGCCACTTTGTGCCTACGTTCACAAGTGGCTACCGTTATCCCATCACCCGCGCGGCGCCGTATCGAACACCCTCGTGGCCGCCGGGTCAAGGTTTGTCTGCGAACTCGGCGACAGGAGAGCCAGCGTGGTGGCACAGCGGGGCCGGCGCAACGGGGCCAAGCGCACCCGGTCGGAGGCCGCCCCGGACGCCGACAACGCGCCCACCGCCGAGATGCCCGCCGTCACCGAGAACGGCACGGATCCCGAGATCCGCGCCCGGTCGATCCCCGAGGCCGCCGTCGCCCGGCTGGCGGTCTACCTGCGGGTGCTGTCCGCCATGGCCGACCAGGGCGCCACCACGGTCTCCAGCGAGGAGCTCTCCACCGCCGCGGGGGTCAACTCGGCCAAGCTCCGCAAGGACCTCTCCTACCTCGGCTCCTACGGCACCCGGGGCGTCGGCTACGACGTGGCCGTGCTCGTCGGCCACATCGAGCGCACGCTGGGGCTCACCCGGCAGCACCGGGTCGCCGTGGTGGGAATCGGCAACCTCGGCCATGCGTTGGCCAACTATGGCGGTTTTCCCGGACGCGGGTTCCCCGTCGAGGCGCTCTTCGACATCGACCCGGACCTCATCGGGGTCCCGGTCGGCGGGCTGCCGGTCTCGCACATCGACGACATCCCGGTGGTGTGCGCGGAGCGGGGCATCTCGATCGGGGTCATCGCGACACCGCCGCCCGCGGCCCAGTCCGTGTGCGACCGGCTGGTGGCCGGTGGGGTGCAGTGCATCCTGAACTTCGCTCCGGTGGTGCTGCAGGTGCCCGAACATGTCGAGGTGCGGAAGGTCGACTTGGCTGTGGAGCTGCAGATTCTGTCGTTTCACGTCGCCCGGAGGGCGGACGGTGAGGCGAATGGCCGGGTGATCGACGAGGGCTCGGTCGCGGGCAACGGAGTGGTGGTGCCCTGATGAGCATCCTCGCCCTGGGGCTGTCCCACCGGACGGCCGACCTGACGACCCTGGAACGGGTCGCCGTCCCCGCCGCGGAGCACGACAAGGTGCTGCACGAGCTGCAGCAGGCCGAGCACGTCTCCGAGGTCATGCTGCTCTCGACCTGCAACCGCGTCGAGGTCTACGCCGTCGTCGAGGCCTTCCACGGCGGTCTCGGCGACATCTCCGAGGTGCTCGCGCGGCAGGCCGGTGTCGAGCCCGCCGAGCTGTACGACAACTTCTACGTCCACTACGCCGGTGCGGCCGTCGAGCACGTGTTCTCCGTCGCCTCGGGGCTCGACTCGATGGTCGTCGGCGAGACCCAGATCCTCGGCCAGGTGCGCTCGGCGTACGCCACCGCGCGGGACGCGGGCACGGTGGGCCGGACGCTGCACGAGCTGATCCAGACCACGCTGCGGGTCGGCAAGCGCGTGCACACCGAGACGGGGCTCGACCAGCTCGGCGCCTCCGTCGTCTCCGAGGCACTGGCCGCGGCCGGTGACCTCGCGGGCAAGCGGGCGCTGATCATCGGCGCGGGTTCCATGGGCGCGCTCGCGGCGGCCCAGCTGCGCAAGGCGGGCATCGGCGAGGTGACGGTGGTCAACCGCACCGAGCGGAACGCGGCGCGGCTCGCCGAGTCGATCGTCGAGCAGGGTGTCCCCGCGCGAGCCGTGCCGATGGACGGGCTCGCCGAGGCGGTCGCGGCGGCCGATGTCGTGGTGTCCTGCACGGGCGCCAAGGGCGCGGTGCTCACCGCCGCGCACGTCGGGCGCCGGCAGCACACCCCGCTCGTGGTGTGCGACCTCGGCCTGCCGAGGGATGTCGACACCGCCGTCGCGGACGTGCCCGGCGTCGAGCTGGTGGACCTGGAGACGGTGCGGCGCCGGATGGACGCCTCCGGCAGCGGCACGACGGCACGGCAGACGGCGCGGGCGTCCGGCATCGTCCTGGACGAGGTCCGCGCCTACCTCGCCGGTCAGCGCAGCGCCGAGGTGACGCCAACCGTGACGGCCCTGCGCAAGCGGGCCGCCGAGGTCGTCGACGCCGAGCTGCTCCGCCTGGACAAGCGGCTGCCCGAGCTCGACGCGGGCGTGCGTGCGGAGCTGGGCCGCACGGTCCGCCGCGTGGTGGACAAGCTGCTGCACGCCCCGACCGTGCGCGTCAAGCAACTCGCCGCCGAGACGGCGGGCACCGACTACGCGGACGCGCTGCGCGAGCTGTTCGAGCTCGACCCGCAGGCACCGACGATCGTGTCCAGCCCTTCGGCAGGCGCCAAGCACGAACAGATCGACGGTGACAACAGTGTCTGACGAGCCCATCCGGATCGGAACCAGGGGCAGCAAGCTGGCCCTCGCGCAGACCGGGACCATCGCGGCGAAGCTGGAGCAGGAGGGGCGGCCCGTCGAGATCGTCACGGTCTCGACGCCGGGCGACCGGTCCAGCGCGCCGATCGCCGAGATCGGTGTCGGCGTGTTCACCTCCGCCCTGCGCGAGGCGCTGCTCGGCGGTGAGATCGACGTCGCCGTGCACTCCTACAAGGACCTGCCGACCGCGCCCGAGCCGGGCCTGGTGCTCGCGGCCGTGCCGCCGAGGGAGGACCCGCGTGACGCGCTGATCGCCAGGGACGGGCTGACGCTGGCGGAACTGCCGCCCGGCTCGGTCGTCGGCACGGGCGCGCCGCGCCGGATCGCGCAGCTGCGCGCCCTCGGCCTCGGGCTGGAGATCGTCCCGATCCGCGGCAACATCGACACCCGGATCGGCAAGGTGCGCTCCGGTGAGCTCGACGCGGTCGTGCTCGCCAGGGCGGGGCTGGCCAGGGTCGGCAGGCTCGACGAGGTCACCGAGACGATCGACCCGATCCAGATGTTGCCCGCGCCCGCGCAGGGGGCGCTGGCCGTGGAAACCCGCGTCGACGACGTGGACACCGAACACCTGCTTCAGTCCATCGTGGACGACGAAGCGACCAGGGTCGCGGTGGCCGCCGAGCGGGCCATGCTGGCCGCGCTCGAGGCGGGCTGCAGCGCGCCCGTCGGTGCGCTGGCCGAAGTGGTGGAGGACCTGAACAGCGAGGGAGCCGTCGTCGAGCGGATCTCGCTGCGCGGGGTCGCCGCCGTGGGGACCGAGGGGGACTCCGTCGAGATCCTCCGGGCCTCGGCCGTCGCCGAGAAGCACGAGGCGGACGAGCTCGGCCGGACGCTGGCCGCCGAGCTGCTCGACCTGGGAGCCGGAGCGCTGCCCGGCACCGGTCGCACGTCGCGCTGAGAAGCAACCGCACGAGTGAAGTTCGGCCGCAAGTGGTGAACGGCCGTCTAAGAGGAGAGACGAATAGATGACCCGCGCACGCAAGACCACGGGGCGGATCGCCTTCGTGGGCTCGGGCCCCGGCGACGCCGGACTGCTGACCGTTCGCGCCCAGGAGCTGCTCGAGAAGGCCGAGCTGGTGGTGACCGATCCGGACGTGCCCTCCGGGGTGCTGGCCTACGCCGGTGCCGAGGCGGAGGTGCGCCCCGCCGTCGGCGAGCCCGGCGACGTCGCCAAGGACCTGACCGCCGAGGCCAAGGCGGGCAGGCTCGTGCTGCGGCTGGTCGCGGGTGACCCGCTGACCCAGCCCGCGGTCGTCGCCGAGGTGCAGGCGGTGTCGCGGACGAGCGCGGTGTTCGACGTCGTCCCGGGCGTCGCGCCCGGTACGGCGGTGCCCGCGTACGCCGGGGTGGCCCTCGGCGGCACCCACACCGAGGTCGACGTGCGCTCGGAGGTGGACTGGGCGGGCCTCGCGGGCACGCCCGGCCCGATCGTGCTGCACGCGACGTCGAGCCACCTCGCGGAGGCGGCGTCCGCCCTGGTCGAGCACGGCCAGTCGCCGCAGACGCCGGTCGCCGTGACCGCCAACGGCACGATCAACACCCAGCGCACCGTGGACACCACGCTCGCCTCGCTCGCCGCGGACGCCGGTGAGCTGGTCGGCCCGCTCGTGGTGAGCATCGGGGCCGCCGCGGGGAACCGGTCGAAGCTGTCCTGGTGGGAGTCGCGCGCCCTGTACGGCTGGAAGGTCCTGGTGCCGCGCACCAAGGAGCAGGCGGGCGACATGGCCGACCGGCTGCGCAGCCACGGCGCCACCTCGCACGAGGTGCCCACGATCTCGGTGGAGCCCCCGCGCAGCCCCGCGCAGATGGAGCGCGCGGTGAAGGGCCTGGTCGACGGCCGCTACCAGTGGATCGTGTTCACCTCGACCAACGCGGTGCGCGCGGTGTGGGAGAAGTTCGCCGAGTTCGGTCTCGACGCCCGCGCGTTCTCCGGGGTGAAGATCGCGTGTGTCGGGGAGTCCACCGCGGAGAAGGTGCGCTCGTTCGGCATCATTCCCGAGCTGGTGCCCTCCGGCGACCAGTCCAGCGAGGGCCTGCTCGAGGAGTTCCCGCCGTACGACGACGTGCTCGACCCGGTCGACCGCGTGCTGCTGCCGAGGGCCGACATCGCCACCGAGACGCTGTCGGCGGGGCTGCGCGACCGTGGCTGGGAGATCGACGACGTGACGGCGTACCGCACCGTGCGGGCCGCGCCGCCGCCCGCCGAGACCCGCGAGATGATCAAGACCGGTGGGTTCGACGCGGTCTGCTTCACCTCGTCCTCCACGGTCCGCAACCTCGTCGGCATCGCGGGCAAGCCGCACACCCGCACGCTGGTGGCCTGCATCGGGCCGAAGACGGCGGAGACGGCGACGGAGTTCGGCCTGCGCGTGGACGTGCAGCCGGAGAAGCCGAACGTCGTGATGCTGGTCGACGCGCTCGCCGAGCACGCCGCCCGGCTGCGTGCCGAGGGCGCACTGCCCCCGCCGCGCAAGGCCAAGCGCGCCCGCCGCTCCTGACCTGAGCGGCAACCCGGTTGGCAGTGAAGGCCACCTTCAGTGCGCCCGCCCGTCTCCCACCACCACCCAAACGGAGACGCTGCGCGCCACAGTGCTCGATTCGAGCAGTGAAGGTGGCCTTCACTGCCGCCAGGGGGCACCGGAGTACCGTGGCGGGGTGTTTCCCGAGCATCGCCCCCGCAGGCTGCGGGGCACGGCCGCGCTCCGGCGGCTGGTCAGCGAGACCACCCTGCGGCCCCGGCAGCTGATCCTGCCCCTGTTCGTGGCCGAGGGGGCCGAGAGCCCGCGCCCCATCAGCAGCATGCCGGGCGTGGTCCAGCACACGCGCGACTCGCTGCGCAAGGCCGCCGTCGAGGCCGTCCGGGCGGGCGTCGGCGGGCTGATGGTCTTCGGGGTGCCCAAGCAGCGCGACGCGATCGGCTCCGGCGCCACCGATGAGCACGGCATTCTCAACGTCGCCCTGCGCGACCTGCGCGCGGAGCTCGGCGACGAGACCGTGCTGATGGCCGACACGTGCCTCGACGAGTTCACCGACCACGGGCACTGCGGGGTCCTCGACGCCACGGGCGCGGTCGACAACGACGCGACCCTGGACCGCTACGCGGAGATGGCGCTCGCGCAGGCCGAGGCAGGCGCCCACCTGCTCGGGCCGAGCGGCATGATGGACGGGCAGGTCGGCGTCATCCGCCAGGCGCTCGACGAGGCCGGGCGCACCGACGTCGGCATCCTGGCCTACTCGGCGAAGTACGCCAGCGCGTTCTACGGCCCCTTCCGCGAGGCCGTGGACTCGCAGCTCAAGGGCGACCGCAAGACCTACCAGCAGGATCCGGGCAATGCCCGCGAAGCGCTGCGCGAGGTGGAACTGGACATCGCCGAGGGCGCCGACGTGGTCATGGTGAAGCCCGCGCTGTCCTATCTGGACGTCATCCGGCAGGTCGCCGACGCGGCAGGCGTTCCCGTCGCGGCGTACAACATCTCCGGCGAGTACGCGATGGTGGAGGCGGCCGTCGCCAACGGCTGGCTGGACCGGCAGCGCACGGTGCTGGAGGTGCTGACCTCGATCCGCAGGGCGGGCGCCGACATGATCCTCACGTACTGGGCGGCGGAAGCCGCAGGCTGGCTGGACTAAGGTCGGAGCCGTGACTGACTCAGACGAATCGGACGACCAGCGACGCGCCAGGGGACTGCCACCGGCACCGCGGCCCCCCGGGGAGCAACGCGCTCCGGTGCACCCGCCCAAGCCGGTCAAGGTGTCCTTCGTGCTGTGGATCCTGGCCGGGCTGCTTCTCGCGACCGGTTTCGGCATCACGCTCACCGCGCAGGAGCAGATCGTCGAGCAGCTGATCGAGATGAACAACGACTCGCGGATCTCCGACGAGCAGATCGCGTCCGGCACCGAGTCGCTGCTGTGGACGCTGTTCATCGGCGCGATCGTGTTCGCGGTGCTGTTCGCGCTGTTCGCGTACAAGGCCAGGGAGGGCACCCGCTCGGCGCGGACGGTGCTCACGGTGCTCGCCGCGATCACGCTGATCTTCCAGGTGATCCTGTTCTCCAACATCATCACGCTGGCCGCCTCGCTGGTGGCGATCGTGGCGGCCGGTTTGCTGTACGTGCCGAGCGCCGCGGGCTACTTCCCGAAGGTCGCCAAGTCGGCGCGATGAGCGTGCTCTACCGCGAGCCGGGAGCGAGCGGCTGGCCGGTGCTGTGGGGCCCGCTGTTCGCGGCGGCGGGGTACCTGCTGGAACTGCTGGCCGGGGACCGGCCGCACACGCTGCTGTGGGTGTTCGTGGCCGCGGGGCTCTCGTTGTTCTTCGCGGCGTGGGTCTTCGCCCGCCGCCGGTTCCTCGCCGTGGCCGTCACCGACACCGAGCTGCGGCAGGGCGCCGAACGCCTGCCGGTCGAGCGGATCGAGTCGGCGTCCGACGTGCCGACCCCGCTGGGCACCCGCGTGCTCGGCGGCAGCTGGTCGGTGCCGCGCAAGTACACCGAACTGCCGCTGCGGCTGGACGACGGCACGGTGGTGCTCGCGTGGGCGCGGGATCCCGAGCGGCTCCGTGCCGCGCTCGAACGCGCCAGGCGGACGTGAGAAACTGCGCTCCGTGACCAACGAGGACGAGCCGCGACGGCGGCCGGCGAGGCTGCACCAGCCGTGGCGGGTCGCGGTCGCGGCCGGTGAGGTGCTGCTCGCCGCGGTGGCCCTGTGGGGCGCGTTCGTGTGCTGGGACGCCTCGGTGACCACCGTCACGATGCGGCTGGATGACGGCACCGAGCTCGTCTCCCGGCGCCTGGCCGGCCACCTCGTCACGGTCGCGATCGCGCTCGGCACGCTGGCCGGGATCGCCGTCCTCGACGCGCTCCGCCAGCTGCTGCTCGGGCTGCGTGTGCGCAGGCGGAGGCGCCGGAAGGTGGCGCGGCTCGCCCACACCTGAGTCATCCCGTCGAGGACGGCTTTGCGAGACTGGCAGCCGTGACACACGGAGCCGAGCAGTCCAAGGCATGGTTCGACCGGGCCGCCGCGGCGACCCCGGGCGGGGTGAACTCCCCGGTGCGGGCCTTCAGCGCGGTCGGCGGCACGCCCCGGTTCATGGTGCGCGGCGAGGGTGCCCACCTGTGGGACGCCGACGGCAACCGCTACGTGGATCTGGTGTCGTCGTGGGGCCCGATGATCCTCGGCCACGCGCACCCCGCGGTGGTGTCCGCGGTCCGCGAGGCCGCCTCGTCCGGGCTGTCGTTCGGCACGCCGACCACCGGTGAGGTGGAGCTCGCCGAGGAGATCATCCGGCGGGTCGAGCCGGTCGAGCAGGTGCGGTTGGTCAACTCCGGCACCGAGGCCACGATGAGCGCGATCCGGCTCGCCCGCGCCTTCACCGGTCGCAGCCGGATCGTCAAGTTCGCCGGCTGCTACCACGGGCACGTGGACGCCCTGCTGGCGCAGGCCGGTTCGGGCGTCGCGACGCTCGGCCTGCCGACCTCACCCGGCGTCACCGGCGCCCAGGCCGCCGACACCGTCGTCCTGCCCTACAACGACCTCGATGCGGTCCGGCGGACCTTCGCCGAGGACCCCGACGGCATCGCGGCGATCATCACGGAGGCCGCCGCGGGCAACATGGGCGCGGTCGCGCCAGGCGACGGCTTCAACGCCGCACTGCGCGACATCGCGCACGAGCACGGCGCGCTGCTCGTCATGGACGAGGTGATGACCGGTTTCCGCGTCTCCGCCGCGGGCTGGTACGGCCTCGACGGAGTCCCCGGCGACCTGTACACCTTCGGCAAGGTCATGTCCGGAGGGCTGCCCGCGGCGGCGTTCGGCGGGCGCGCCGACGTGATGGCGCGGCTCGCCCCGAGCGGCCCGGTGTACCAGGCGGGCACGCTCGCCGGGAACCCGGTGGCCGTCGCCGCGGGCCTGGCCACGCTGCGGGCCGCCGACCAGGAGGTGTACCGGGCGCTCGACGCGAACGCGCGGCGGCTCGGCTCGCTGCTCGGCGCGGCGCTGGAGAAGGAGGGCGTCGCGCACACGGTCTCCTTCGCGGGCAACCTGGTGAGCGTGTTCTTCACCGGCACCCCCGTGCGCGACTACGCGGGCGCGGCCGCGGCCGAGTCCTGGCGCTTCCCGCCGTTCTTCCACGCGCTGCTCGAACACGGTGTCTACGCGCCGCCGAGCGCGTTCGAGGCGTGGTTCGTCAACGCGGCGATGGGGGACGCGGAGTTCGAGGCGATCGAGGCGGCACTGCGGCCAGCCGCGGCCGCCGCCGCGGCGGCGGAACGGCCATGAGCACGATCGTCCACCTGCTGCGGCACGGTGAGGTCGACAACCCGGCGGGTGTGCTGTACGGCAGGCTGCCCGGGTTCCGGCTCTCCGAGCGCGGCAGGCAGCAGGCGCTGACGGTGGCGGAGGCGCTCGCCGGGCACCACCTCGTGCACGTGGTCGCGTCCCCGCTCGACCGCGCCAGGGAGACCGCGGCGCCGATCGCGGCCGCCCACCGGCTGGACGTGCGCACGGACGACCGGTTGATCGAGGCGGGCAACCTGTTCGAGGGCGAGCGGGTCGGCGTCGGTGACGGCGCGCTGCGGGAACCGAGGCACTGGCCGAAACTGGTGAACCCGCTGAAGCCGTCGTGGGGCGAGCCGTACGTCGAGATCGCCCACCGCATGCTGGGCGCGGTGCACGCCGCGCGCGTGGCGGCGGAGGGCGCCGAGGCCCTGTGCGTGTCCCACCAGCTGCCGATCTGGACCCTGCGCCGGTTCCTGGAGGGGAGGCGGCTGTGGCACGATCCGCGCAGGCGGCAGTGCTCGCTGGCGTCGCTGACCAGCCTCGTCTTCGACGGCGACCGGCTCGCCGAGGTCGTCTACAGCGAACCGGCTGGCTCGACGGACCCCACGGTGACCGGCGCATGAGCCGCGCACTGCTGGGGTCGCTGCTGGCGGTGCTCCTCGTGCTGGCCGGGTGCTCGACCGGGGACGACGCCGTGTCACGGGGCAGCAGCTTCTCGTTCGTCTCGCCAGGAGGGCAGACCGACATCAGCTACCCGCCCGGCGAGCGGCAGGAGCCGATCGAGCTGTCCGGCGAGGACCTCTTCGACCCCTCGAAGACCATCTCCACCGCCGACTTCGCGGGCAAGGTCGTCGTCGTCAACATCTGGGGCCAGTGGTGCGGACCGTGCCGTGTCGAGGCGCCCGAGCTGCAGAAGGTGTACGAGCGCACGCGGGACGAGGGGGTCCAGGTCCTCGGCATCGACGTCCGCGACTACGACCGCGAGCCGCCGCAGGATTTCATGCGCGACCGGGGGCTGACCTACCCGTCGATCTACGACCCGCCCGGCCGCTCGCTGCTGAAGCTCAAGGGCTACCCGCGCAGCGTGGTGCCCTCGACGATCGTTCTGGACAAGCAGCACCGGGTGGCCGCGATCTTCCTGCGCGACCTGCTCGCCTCCGACCTGCTTCCGGTGGTGCGGCGGCTCGCGGCGGAATGACCGGCCCGGACGCTTCACACGAAACCCATTCCTTACGCTGAGGCGTGTGGATGCGGTGACCGAGCTGGCGATCTCGGGACCGCTGCTGCTCGCCGCGGGGGTGGCGCTGCTGGCCGGTGCCGTGTCGTTCGCCTCGCCCTGCGTGGTGCCGCTCGTGCCCGGTTACCTCGCCTATCTCGCCGCGCTCGTCGGCGCCGACGCACCCGCGGTCGGTCCCGGCGAGGCCCGCAAGAAGGGCCGGTGGGCGGTGGTCGGCGCGGCGGCGCTGTTCGTCGCCGGTTTCACCGTCGTGTTCACGGCGGGCGTCGGCACCGTCGTGTGGCTCGCGGACGCGCTCCTGCTGAACCAGGACCTCCTGCAGCGCGTGGGCGGGGTGGTCACCATCGCGATGGCCCTGGTGTTCCTCGGGCTGGTTCCCGGCCTGCAGCGCGACCTGCGCTCGCACCACGTCCCGCGCACGGGGCTGTGGGGCGCGCCGCTGCTGGGTGCCGTGTTCGGCCTCGGCTGGACGCCGTGCATCGGGCCGACGCTGTCCGGGGTGCTGGTCATCGCCACCGCCAGTGGCGGGACAGGGATGCGCGGGTTCCTGCTGGTGCTCGTCTACTGCGTGGGGCTGGGCCTGCCGTTCCTGCTCATCGCGGCGGGCGCGGGCTGGGCGGTGCGCGCCACCGACTGGCTGCGCCGCAACGGCCGCCGGGTCCAGCTCTTCGGCGGCGGCCTGCTGCTGGTGGTCGGGATCATGCTGGTCACCGGGCTGTGGGGGGAGCTAGTGGCCTGGCTGCGCGATGCCTTCATCACCGACACGAGGCTCCCGCTGTGACGGCCACCGCCCCGCCCGAGCAGCGCGCGTACCGCGTCACGCGCGCCGGCCGGGTGCTCGCCTTCCTGCGCAACACCTGGCGCGGGCTGACATCGATGCGCACGGCGCTGATCCTGCTGTTCCTGCTGGCGCTGGCCGCGATGCCCGGCGCCCTGCTGCCGCAGCGCCAGCTCAACCCACCCAAGACCGCGGAGTACATCGAGCAGCACGGCTGGTGGGGCACGCTGCTGGACCGGCTGCAGTTCTTCGACGTGTATTCCAGCGTCTGGTTCTCGGCGATCTACCTGCTGCTGATGGTGTCGCTCGTCGGCTGCCTGCTGCCCCGCAGCGTCGAGTACGTGCGGTCGATGCGCGCGAAGCCGGTGCTGACCCCGCGCAACCTCGCGCGGATGCCGCACTTCAGCCGGGCCGAGGTGGCCGGGGACGTCGACGAGGTCATGTCGGCGACGCGGTCGCGGCTGCGCGGCTGGCGGCTGGCCGAGCGCGGCGAGGACGGTGGCGCCCGCACCGTCAGCGCGGAGCGCGGGTATCTGCGCGAGACCGGCAACCTGCTCTTCCACTTCGGCATGCTCGGCCTGGTCGTCGCGTTCGCACTCGGCAAGATGTACTTCTACGAGGGCCAGGTGATCGTGCATGCCGACGGCAGCCAGTTCTGCAACTCCGGCACGTTCGCCTACGACTCGTTCAACCCCGGCCTGCGGGTCGACGGCACCGAACTGACCCCGTTCTGCGTACGGGTCGACGACTTCGCCGCCCAGTACACCGCCGTGGGCCAGCCGGTGAGCTACGAGGCCGACCTCGGCTACCAGATCGGCGACGACCTCACGACCGGCACGTGGCGGCCGTACCACCTCGAGGTGAACGAGCCGCTGCGCCTCGGCGGAGACCGGGTGTACCTGCTCGGCCACGGGTTCGCACCGACCTTCACGGTGACGTTCCCCGACGGCACGTCCCGTACCCAGACGATCCAGTGGCGGCCGGTGGACCAGACGACGCTGCTGTCCGAGGGTGCCACCAAGTTCGACCCGCCCGGGGTCACCGACCCCGAGAAGCGGCGGCAGAACCAGATCGCGATCACCGGGCTGTTCGCGCCGACGGCCGCGTTCCAGGGCAAGATCCTCTCCTCGGCCGACCCGCGCCTGCGCGACCCGGCGGCGGCGGTCGACGTCCTGCGCGGGGACCTCGGGCTCAGCTCCAGCCAGTCGATCTTCGAGATCGACCAGTCCATGGTCGACAGCGGCAGGCTCGAACGTGTCGCGAGGGAGAACCTCCGGGTCGGCGAACGGATCACCCTCGACGACGGCACCCGGATCGAGTTCGAGGGGGTCCGGCGCTGGGTGTCCCTGCAGGTGTCGCACGACCCGACCCAGATGTGGGTACTGGGCTTCGCCGTCGCCATGTTCGTCGGGCTGGCGGGGTCGTTGCTGGTGAAGCGCCGCAGGCTCTGGGTGCGGGCCACCCCCGCCGGGGACACCGACGGTGAACGACGTACTGTAGTAGAAGTGGGTGGCCTGGCCCGCACCGACCAGGCCGGTTACGGGGAGGAGTTCACCAGGATCGCTGGTGACCTCCTCGCGCAGAGAAGGGCACGCTGATGCCGGTGAACGAGACGCTTTCGCAGTACAGCGACTGGTCCTACACCACCGCCGTCGCGGTCTACGTGCTGGCGATGGTGTTCTTCCTCGTCGAGCAGTCGTTCGGGCGCAAGGGCCGGGCGGCCGCCGAGCGGACGCGGGAGCGGGCCAGGGAACTCGTCGGCGCCGGGGGAGTCCCGGTCGAGGCCGGGCAGGTGCCCGCCACCCCCGCGGACCGGCCCGCGCGCTCCCGGCCCGAACGGATCGGCCGGATGGGTGTCGCGCTCACCGTGCTCGGCGCGCTGCTGCACCTGTCCGCGCTGGTGCTGCGCGGCCTGGCGACCAGCCGCGTGCCCTGGGGCAACATGTACGAGTACATCATGGCCGTGTGCTTCATCGCGGTCGTGACGTGGCTCGTGGTGGTGCGCAAGTTCCCGGTGCGGCGCCTCTCGGCGCTGGTGCTGCTGCCGGTGGTGATCCTGATGTTCGTCGGCGGCACGATGCTCTACGCCGTGGCCGCCCCCGTGCAGCCCGCGCTGCAGTCGTACTGGCTGGTCATCCACGTCTCCGCCGCCGCGGCGTCCTCGGGCGTGTTCCTGGTGCCCGGTGTGGCGAGCGTCCTCTACCTCATCCGGGCGCGGCACGACCGCGACCCGGCCGCGTTCGCGCGGTTCGGTCCCCGGCTGCCCGGTGCCGACGTCCTCGACCGCATCGCCTACCGGACCACGGTGTTCGCGTTCCCGGTGTTCACCTTCGGTGTGCTCTGCGGAGCGATCTGGGCGGAGGCCGCGTGGGGCAGGTTCTGGGGCTGGGACCCGAAGGAGACCACCGCGTTCGTCGCATGGGTCGTGTACGCGGCGTACCTGCACTCGCGGGCGACCGCGGGCTGGCGCGGGCAGCGGGCCGCGGTGATCAACGTCGTCGGTTTCGCCGTCACCGTGTTCAATCTCTTCTTCGTCAACCTGGTGACCACCGGACTTCACTCGTATGCCGGAGTGGGCTGACGCGAATGGTCGATACGGGCTACCGTCGCAGGTGAGAGCAGGGGGAACGCGATAGCAACCAGCGGAGGATTGACGCGGTGACCGGACCCAACGAGTCGGTGCCTGGCCACCAGGACAGCCCGGACAGCCCGACGCGGTGGCAGCAGCCGCCCGCGGCGCCGCCGGAGGGCAACGGGCAGGAACCGCTCTACTCCGACAACTCCGAGGAGCGCACGGACTCCACCCCGCACCCCGCGGTGCCCGGCCCTCCACCACCGGCACAGCCGCCCTACCCGCCCCAGCAGGGCTATCCGGTGGGCCAGGACCCGAACCTGCCGCCACTTCATCCGCCGTACCAGGAGACCGGCTACCCCCAGCAGCCGCAGCCCGGTCAGCCACCACAGCCCGGTCAGCCGCCGCTGCCGCAGCCGCAGCGGGGCAGACACGCGCTGTCGAACGGCACCGAGCTGGCGAGCGCGCACCTGGTCCGGCGCGCGAAGCGGCGCCCGCAGTCGGGCTGGCGCAAGGCCGTCTATCTGGGCACCGGCAAGCTCATCAATCCCGGGGAGAGCCCGGCCGACCGCAGGCGGCGCGAGCTGATCTCGCGGGTCAACCAGCCGCTGCGCGGGTGCTACAAGATCGCGATGCTGAGCCTGAAGGGCGGCGTCGGCAAGACCACCATGACGACGACGCTCGGGGCGACGTTCGCCTCGCTGCGCGGCGATCGCGTCATCGCCGTCGACGCCAACCCCGACCGGGGCACGCTGTCCCAGAAGATCCCGATCGAGACCACGGCGACCGTGCGGCACCTGCTGCGCGACGCCGACCGGATCACCCGCTACAGCGACGTCCGTTCGTACACCTCGCAGGGCTCGAGCCGGCTGGAGATCCTCGCCAGCGAGCAGGACCCCGCGGTGTCGGAGGCGTTCTCCGAGCGTGACTACCGGCGCACGGTCGACCTGCTGGAGCACTTCTACAACATCGTGCTCACCGACTGCGGCACCGGGCTGATGCATTCGGCGATGAAGGGCGTGCTCGACGTCGCCGACTCGCTCGTCGTCGTGTCGTCGGGGTCGGTCGACGGAGCGCGCAGCGCCTCGGCCACGCTCGACTGGCTGGACGCGCACGGATACGGTGAGCTGGTCAAACGGTCGGTCGCGGTGATCAACTCGGTACGGCCGAGGGCGGGGTCGGTCGATCTGGACAAGCTCGCCGCCCACTTCGCCGCGCGGACGCGCGGCGTCTGCCGGATCCCGTTCGATCCGCACCTCGAGGAGGGCGCGGAGATCGAGCTGGACCGGCTGCAGGATCAGACGCGGGTGGCCCTGCTGGAACTGGCCGCGACCGTCGCGGACGGGTTCGCGGCGCTGCCTCGCTGAGCGCGGGTTGGCCGGGCGGGGTGCCCGGCCAACCGGTCACGAGTCCTCGTCCTCGCGGTGCTTGCGCTGTTCCTCGCTCAGCTTGCGCAGGAAATCGGGGTCGTCGTCGGGAGCGACAGCAGGCGGCCGCGAAGCCACTCCGACGCGTTCGGCGCCGAACGCTCGCCACAACAGTACGGCGATGGTGAGCGCGCCGATCGCCGCGAGCAGGTAGAGCATGCCCGCTCCCTTCCGGAGTGTGCGCGGTGAACTGCTGCCCCGAGATTAACCCTTTTGCCGGGATCGCGGGCGCGCGGTGCCTCGCGGCACCGCGGTCAGTCCCGCCGCTCCGTGTCGTTGCCGTCGCTGGCGTCGGTGGTCAGGCGGGCCAGCAGCTCGTTGACCTCGGCCTCGCGGAACCTGCGATGACCACCGGGCGTACGGATGGAGCCGATCCGGCCCGCGGTCGCCCAGCGGGTCACGGTCTTCGGGTCGACTCGGAACAGAGCGGCGACCTCACCCGGGGTGAGGAGCCTGCCTCCCATCGTCGCGGTCACTTTCCGCCTCCTTCACGCGCTGAGTGCTACACCGGGAGCGCGTCGAGCTTCACGTGCCGTGCCCGGTTGATTGACACCTCAATCGTTACACTCCACGTGCCGGGTACTCGAACGGTTGTCAGACGGTAAAGGGGTAGTAAGGGACAAAAGGGCCGGTTCGGACAGGGTTTCGGCCTGGTTACAGTGGACTGGTGGACCGGCTCGACCGCAAGATCATCGCTGAGCTCCGGCGCAACGGCAGGGCGACGTACGCCGAGCTGGGCAGGATCGTCGGCCTGTCCGCGTCCTCGGTGCACGAGCGCGTGGGCAAACTCGAGGCCGCCGGCGTGATCACCGGCTACCACGCGATGGTCGACCCGCGCACGGTCGGCCTCGGCGTCACCGCCCTCGTCGGCATCCAGCCCACCGACACCGCGTCCGACGAGGACGTCGCCGACGCCCTCGCGGAGCTGCCCGAGGTGGAGAGCTGTTACGGCGTGGCGGGCGAGGAGGCCTTCGTCGTCAAGGTGCGGGTCCCCACGGTCGACGAGCTCGAGCACACGCTCGGCCGGCTCCGCCGGATCGACGGGGTCGCCCGCACGCACACCACCGTCGTGCTGTCGACCCGGTTCGAGGGGCGCCCCAACAACACCGGCCTGGACCTGCCTGAGGACACCGGGCGCGGCGGCGTAGCCTCGTAGGACGTGAGCGAACACCCCGGTGACCACCTTTACCGCGACCTGACTCTGTACCTGCTGGCGCGCTTCGCGCTGGTCGCGGTCGTCGCCGCCGTCCTCGTGCTGTTCGGGGTCCCGCTGCTGGTGGCGCTCGCGGTCGGGCTCGTCGTCGGGCTGCCCGTCGGGCTGCTCCTGCTGCGCCCGCTCAACGCCAGGGTCACCGCGGGACTCGCCGCCCGCAACGAGCACCGCGCCCGGGAGCGCGCCCGGCTGCGAGCGGAGCTGCGCGGCGAGGACCGGCGGGACACCGAATGAACCGCGCCGAGTGGGTGCGCGAGGCAGTCCGCATCATCGAGGCCGACGCCAACCGCAGCGCCGACACCCACCTCCATTGCTTCCCGCTGCCCCCGGACTGGGGCATCGATCTCTACCTGAAGGACGAGTCGGTGCACCCCACCGGCTCGCTCAAGCACCGGCTCGCCCGCTCGCTGTTCCTCTACGGTCTGGTGAACGGGCAGATCGGGCCCGCAACCCCGCTCATCGAGGCCTCCAGCGGCTCCACGGCGGTGTCCGAGGCCTACTTCGCGCGGATGCTCGGGCTGGAGTTCACCACCGTGGTGCCGCGCAGCACCAGCCGGGAGAAGATCGACCTCATCGAGTTCTACGGCGGCCGCTGCCACTTCGTGGACGTGCCGCCTGCCATGTACTCCGAGGCCGAGCGGCTGGCTGCGGAGTGCGGCGGTCACTACCTCGACCAGTTCACCTACGCCGAGCGGGCCACCGACTGGCGCGGCAACAACAACATCGCCGAGTCGGTGTTCGCGCAGCTGCGCTCGGAGCGGCACCCGGTCCCGTCGTGGATCGTGGTGGGCGCCGGGACGGGCGGCACCAGCGCGACCTTCGGCCGGTACGTCCGCTACCGCAGGCACGACACGAAGATCGCGGTGGTCGACCCGGAGAATTCGGCGTTCTACGGCGCGTGGGAGACCGGCGTGCGGGGCTACGCGACCGGCATGCCGTCCCGCATCGAGGGCATCGGGCGGCCGCGCGTCGAGCCGTCCTTCCTCCCCGAGGTCATCGACGAGATGTTCCAGGTACCCGACGCCGCCTCGCTCGCGGCCATCCGGTTCCTGCGGGAACGCACCGGGCACTGGGCGGGTGGCTCGACGGGCACGAACCTGTACGGCGCGTTCAGCCTCATCGCGCGCATGCTCGCGGCGGGGGAGCGGGGCAGCGTGGTGACGTTGCTCTGCGACGGTGGCGAACGTTACGCGAACACCTACTACGACGACGGGTGGATCGCCGAGAAAGGGTTCGACCTGGCGCCGCACCGGAAGGCCATGGAACGGTTCCTGGAGACCGGCCGCTTCCCCTCGTGAACGGTCACGCCAGGGCGAGGCCGGTGGCGGTGAGCACGGACCAGGCGAGCATGGCCAGCCCGGTGTCGCGCAGCACGGGCACCAGTCCGAGACCGTCCCTGCCCGCGACGATCGTGCGCACCGGCCGCACCAGCAGCGGGGCGGCGAGCAGGGCGAGCAGCGTCACCGGGTGCGCCAGCCCCATGGCCACCGTGATCACGAACGGCACGGTCACCAGCGCCAGGTAGAGACTGCGGGTGCCCGCGTCGCCGAGGCGCACGGCCAGCGTGCGCTTGCCCGCCGCGCGGTCGGTGGGGATGTCCCTGAGGTTGTTGGCGCCGAGCACCGCCATGGAGAGGCTGCCGACCGCGACCGCGCAGCCCGCCGCCGCCCAGCTGATCGTCTCCGCCTGCACGTACACGGTGCCGAGCACCGCGGCCAGCCCGAAGAACAGGAACACGGCCACCTCGCCGAGGCCCGCGTAGCCGTACGGCCGCCGCCCCCCGGTGTAGAACCAGGCGGCCGCGAGGCACGCCGCGCCCATGACCAGCAGCCACCACGTGCCGGTGAGGGCCACGAGCACGAGACCGAGCACCCCGGCGAGGCCGAGCGCGGCCAGCGCCGCGCCGAGCACCGCCTTCGGCCGCGCGGCGCCGGAGCCCACCAGCCGCGGCGGTCCCACGCGGTCGGCGTCGGTGCCACGGACGCCGTCGGAGTAGTCGTTGGCGTAGTTGACGCCGACGATCAGGGACAGGGCGACCAGCAGCGCCAGCAGCGACCGCCACCACGAGAACGCGCCCAGCTCCGCCGCCGCACCCGCACCGGCCACGACCGGCGCGACGGCGTTGGGCAACGTCCGCGGCCGCGCCCCCTCGATCCACTCCGCAAGACTCGCCATGCGGGCCATTCTTCGCCATGCACCCGCCGTGCCGATCACGTCCCCACTGTGGCGTTGGTTGCGGTGGACGCACCGAGTGCCGCGTTGATTGCGGTGGACGTACCGAATGTGGCGTTGGTTGCGGTGGACGTACCGAATGCCGCGTTGGTTGCGGTGGACGCACCGAATGCCGCGTTGGTTGCGGTGGACGTACCGAATGTGGCGTTGGTTGCGGTGGACGTACCGAATGCCGCATTGGTTGCGATGAACGCACCCAATGCCACATTGGGGAGCTCGAACGCGCGCGTCAGCAGGGGCGGGGCGCGGGGGCGCCCTCGGGGCGGTCGACGTAGGCGGCCGACACGTGCTTGCCGGGCGCCAGGCGGTACCAGACGTCGGTGCTGCCCTGGGTGCCGTTCGCCACGGCGCCGCGCAGCGAGCACACGATCCGGACGCGCGCGTGCCGCGCCGCGAAGCCGACCTGCTGCGTACCCGCCGAGGTGCCCCGCCGCACGTTGAGGTGGACGCCCCTCGGGGTCACGACCGTGCCCCACGGCCCGCGCCGGGCCCACTCGTACGTCACGTTCACCCACGCGTTCGTCTTCAGCCGCAGCCCGTCCCAGAACGTGCCGTCGGCCAGGTCGATGCCCGCGGGGTTGCGCACCTCGCGCCCGAACCCGTCCCGGCCGCCGTTGTGGCCGTCCTGGTACGCAGCCTCCGCCTGCGGCCTGCCGTGCGGCAGGTCCGGCCAGTGCTCGCGGCCGGGGTTCCAGTGGTCGTCCCGCACGTTCCACGGTCCGACATCCCACACCGGGGCCCACTCGCAGCGCGCGTTGTCGGTGGTGCACACGCGGACCGTGTACTCGCCGCTGCCCCTGCCCGACAGCCCGCGCCGGGACGGCAGCGCCACGAAGTGGTCGCGCCGGGTGATCTTGTGGCCGTTCGCGGTGGTGTGGCCGACCAGGCCCTCGCGGGTGGCGAAGATACGGAACGTCGGGACCCGCTGTGCCGACTGCGCGCTCGCCGGTGAGCCACCCGGTGAGTCCGCCTGCGGCCCCGCCGCGGCACGCCACGCGGTGAGCTCGATCCGCCGCACGTCGTCGGCGGTTCCGGTGGCCGCGCGCACCAGGCGTGCCTGCACGGCCGTCGTCGCCTCCGGCAGCGTGGCGCGACCGCCCCCGGGCACCGGCAGCCATTCGGTCCACCCGCCGTCGGCCCGCTGCCCGCGCACGTCGACGGTGGTGCCCGGGGCGTGCTCGTACCGGGCGGACACGGTGTCCACGGGCCGGTCCAGCCGCTCGGCGGGGAACGTCCGGACCCCCATGCGGTGGGCGTCCATGGTGGTGGAAAGCGCGCCCGCACCGGCCGGGTGGGGGTGCAGCGTCCAGGTCACGGAGTCCTGCGCCGTCGCGGGGAGGGGCGCGAGCCCGAGCGCGGCACAGGCCAAGGTCAGCAGCACGGCCGAGTGCCGTCTTCCACGTCTCACGGCGAGAAGCCAAAACCCCAGCTCAGAGGCTGTCAACGCGAGCAGCCGGGGCAGGGCCGCACGCCAGCCGGACGAGTTAACCCGCCAGGGTGGCCCGCACCCGCGCGCGGTCGACCTTGCCCGGCCCCACGAGCGGCAGTTCCGCGACGAACCGCCAGCGTTTGGGCACCCCGGCCGGGCCGATCTCGGCGCGCACGGTAGCGCGCAGCTCGGCCAGGCCGGGTGGTGGGTCCCCGGCGACGACGGCGGCGGCCACCACCTGACCCCACTCCGGGTCCGGCAGCGGCACCACGCAGGCCTCCCGGACCCCCGGATGGGTCCGCAGCGCCCGCTCGACCTGACCGGCGGACACCTTCACCCCACCGGTGTTGATCACGTCGTCCAGCCTGCCGAGCACCTCCAGCCGCCCTCCGGGGCGCAGCCTGCCGAGGTCACTGGTGCGGAACCAGCCGTCGGCGAACGCCTCGGCCGTGCGGTCCGGGTCGAGCCGGTAGCCGTGCGCGAGGGTCACCCCGCCGATCTCGACCCGGCCGCCCTCGCCGAGCCGCACCCGCACCCCGCCGAGCGGGGACCCCTCGTAGACGCAGCCGCCCGCGGTCTCGCTCATGCCGTACGCGGACACCACACGCACCCCCGCCGCGGCGGCCCGCTCCCGCAGCCGGTCGTCCAGCGCAGCCCCGCCGACCACGATGGCGGTGAACCGCTCCGCACCGGCCCCGCCCGCGTCGAGCAGGCGGGCCAGCTGCGTCGGCACCAGCGCCGTGTAGTGCGGCCCGCTCCCGGTGCACGTCGCCCGCGCGGCCTCGGCGAACGCGTCCGGGTCGAACCCCCTCGCCGTGTCGAGCACCACCGGCTCCGTGCCAGCCAGGTGCGCGCGGACGAGGACCTGCAGGCCGCCGATGTAGTGCGCGGGGGTCGCCAGCAGCCACCGGCCCGGCCCGCCGAGCCGGTCGTGGGTCGCGCCCGCCGAGGCCAGCAGCGCCGCGGCCGAGAGCAGCACGCCCTTCGGCGCGCCCGTCGAACCGGAGGTGGGCACGACCACCGCCGTTCCCGGTTCGGCGGGCCGGTCGGGCGCCATGGCGGCCCGCACCCGCTCCGCGCCGGGGTCTCGCGGATCGAGCGGCAGCACGGCGGCGCCGCCGTCGAGCGCGCCGAGCACGGCGGCCCGCAGGCGGGCGACCGCCTCCGGGCTGCCGTCGGTGTGCACCGTGCGCATGTCCCGCCCCGTCTCGTGCCTGAAGCCGGTGGCCAGCACCACGCTAGGGTGCCCGCATGGTCGCTCTGCCCGGCTTCGCCCTCCACCTGGTCCTGGTCGCCCTGTTCTTCGTGGTGCTGTACTTCGTCGTGCGCGCCGCGGTCCGCGACGGCGTCCGCAAGGCGCGGTCGGACGGCGATCAGTAGTAGTACGGGTAGGCGCTCCAGTCGGGTTCGCGTTTGCCCAGGAAGGCATCGCGCCCCTCGACGGCCTCGTCCTGCATGTAGGCCAGCCGGGTGGCCTCGCCCGCGAACACCTGCTGGCCGACCATCCCGTCGTCGACCAGGTTGAACGCGTACTTCAGCATCCGCTGCGCGGTCGGTGACTTCCCGATCACCTCCCACGCCCAGTCCAGGGCCTCCGCCTCGAGCCGGTCGTGCGGCACGGCGGCGTTCGCCGCGCCCATCGCCACCGCCTGCTCCGCCGTGTAGGCCCGGCCGAGGAAGAAGATCTCCCGCGCGAACTTCTGGCCCACCTGCCGCGCGAGGTAGGCCGACCCGAACCCGCCGTCGAACGACCCCACGTCGGCGTCGGTCTGCTTGAACCGGGCGTGCTCCGCGGACGCGAGCGTGAGATCGCACACGACGTGCAGCGAGTGCCCGCCGCCCGCCGCCCAGCCGGGAACGACGGCGATCACCACCTTCGGCATGAACCTGATCAGCCGCTGCACCTCCAGGATGTGCAGCCGCCCCGCCCGCGCCGGATCGACCGTGTCGGACGTCTCGCCGGTGGCGTACTGATACCCGGACCGACCGCGAATACGCTGGTCACCACCGGAGCAGAACGACCAGCCGCCGTCCTTCGGCGAGGGGCCGTTTCCGGTGAGCAGGACGCACCCGACGTCGGGGCTCATCCTGGCGTGGTCGAGCGCGCGGTACAGCTCGTCCACGGTGTGCGGCCGGAAGGCGTTGCGCACCTCCGGCCGGTCGAAGGCCACCCGCACGACGCGCTTGCCGGACCGGGATGCCGTGGAACGGTGGTAGGTGATGTCGGTGAAGTCGAACCCCTCGACCGGGGTCCATGTTTCCGGGTCGAACAGTTCGGATACCTGGGCGTCACGCACGTTTGGGAGAATAGGCCGTGTGCTCATGTCGACCGTGACAGCGTGGGGGGTCGCCCGGTGAACCCGTCCACCGCGCAGGCGAGGGTCATCGTCGACGAGCTCGTGCGCAACACCGTGTCCCACGTCGTGCTCAGCCCCGGCTCCCGCAACGCGCCGCTGTCGCTGGCGCTGTACGACGCCGCGGCGGCGGGCAAGCTGACCCTGCACGTCCGGATCGACGAGCGCGGCGCCGCGTTCCTCGCACTGGGCATGGCGGCGCGCACCGGCCGCCCGGTCGCGGTCGTGTGCACGTCGGGCACCGCCGCCGCGAACTTCCACCCCGCCGTGCTGGAGGCCGACCGGGCGGGCGTGCCGCTGATCGTGCTCACCGCCGACCGGCCGCCCGAGCTCCGCGCCGCGGGCGCCAACCAGGTCGTCGACCAGCAGCGGCTCTACGGCGACGCCGTGCGCTATTTCGACGAGCTCGCCGTCGCCGAGCGCAGGGCCGGGCAGAACGCGTACTGGCGCAGCCAGATCTGCCGCGCCTGGAACGCGGCCTACGGCGAGTGGCGGTGCGGGCCCGTCCACCTCAACGTGCCGTTCCGTGAACCGCTCGTCCCGGACGGCGGGGACGAGGCGGACGACTGGTACGAGTCGCTCGAGGGCAGGCCGCGGGGTGCGCGCTGGACCGAGCTGCGCGACTTCGGCGCCCTGCCGTCCTTCGTGGTGCCCTCGACCCGGCACGGCCTGGTGATCGCGTGCGACGCGGGCGTGCGCGCCGCGAGCGAGTGGGCCGAGCAGCACGGCTGGCCGGTCATCTCGGAGACCGGCGGTCTCGGCCTCGGCGGGTCGACGGCCGTCTCCTCCGGCGCCTGGCTGCTCGGCGTGGAGGAGTTCCTGGAACACCACCGGCCCGAGCAGGTGCTGTGCATCGGAAGGCCCACGGTGTTCCGGCAGCTGCAGGGACTGCTGTCCGACCCCGCCGTCGAGGTGCTGCTCGTGCGGCCCGACTCCGACTGGCCCGCGCCCGCCCACAACGTGCGCCAGGTGGGCCAGTGGTTCGACGAACCGACCAAACCGGCTGATCCGGACTGGCTCGGTCGCTGGCAGCGGGCCGACGCGGCCGCCGCGGCGGCGGTGCGCGAGGCCGTCGCCGCCGAGCCGTGGCCGAGCGGGCTGCGGGTGGCCACCGAGCTCGTGGACACCCTGCCCCGGGACTCGCTGCTCGTCGTCGGCTCCTCCAACCCCACCCGGGACGTCGCGCTCGCCGGCGGGCTGCGTCCGGACGTCCTCGTGCACCGCAATCGCGGGGTCGCCGGGATCGACGGCACGGTGTCCACCGCCATCGGGGCGGCGACCGTGCACCACGGTCCCTCGTACGCGCTGCTGGGCGACCTGACGTTCCTGCACGACGCGAACGGCCTGCTCACCGGCACCGGGCAGAGCCGCCCCGACCTGACGATCGTCGTGCTCAACGACGACGGCGGCGGCATCTTCTCGCTGCTGGAGCAGGGCGCGCCCGAGCACAGCCAGAGCTTCGAGCGCGTGTTCGGCACGCCGCACGGCGCCGACCTCGGCGCGCTGTGCGCCGGCTACCGGGTGCCGTACACGCTCGCCGAGACCGCCGCCGACCTGCGGGCGGCCCTGCGGCCCGAGCCCGGCCTGCGGGTGGTCGAGGTGCGGGTGGACCGCACCCGGCACCGCGACCTGCACGCCCGCGTCCGGCAGGCCGTCACGGCCGCCGTGCTCGGCGCCTGACCCGCGCGAACGCAGCACTCGCGGCGGCCACCAGTGCCGCGTTCAGGGCCGTGCGTGCCGCGTTCGGGGAGTGCGGACCCCACGATCGGCCGTGTCGGCGGTGGGAACTTCCCGCTAGTTTCCCGCCATGGGGAAAACTTCTCGCGCCGCCATCGGCGCGATCGCGACCGGCTTCGCGACCGTCCTGCTCGTGACCACCGCGACAAGCACAGCCGCGGACGGCACCGCCCCCGGCGCGCCCGGCCTCGGCGACCCGTACTACCCGGGCCAGGGCAACGGCGGCTACGACGTCGCCCACTACGACATCCGGCTGACCTACCACCCCGGTACCGACCGGCTGGCGGGCACCACGACCATCCTCGCCACCACGACCCAGGAGCTGTCCAGCTTCAACCTCGACTTCGGGCTCGCCGTCCGCTCGGTGCGCGTCGACAACCGGCCCGCCCGTTTCGCCAAGGACGCCGACGACCCGAGCGAGCTCGTGGTCACGCCGAGGCGGCCCCTCGCCGAGGGCGAACCGGTGACCGTCGCCGTGAGCTACGCGGACGTGCCCTCCGAGGTCGCCCTCGACGGCTTCACCGCCTGGAAGCGCACGGCCACCGGGGCGCTCGCGGTGGACGAACCGCACATCGCCGAGTGGTGGTTCCCCGCCAACGACCACCCCACCGACAAGGCGACGTTCGACGTGTCGGTCGAGGTACCCGACGACGTGGCCGCCCTGTCCAACGGCAGCCTCGTGCGCAAGTCCAAGCAGCGGGCCGGATGGACCAGGTGGAGCTGGCGGAGCACCCAGCCGCAGACGACCTACCTGGCCTTCCTCGCGATCGGCGACTACGAGGTCCGGCAGTCCACCACCCCCGACGGGCAGCCGTTCATCACCGCCTACGACCCCGCGCTCGGCGCGAGCCTGCCCGCCGCGAAGGCCAGCATCGAACGCAGCCCCGAGGTCGTCGAGGTGCTGGCGGAGTACTTCGGTCCCTACCCGTTCGAGGCGCAGGGCGGCATCGCCACCACCGGGCTCGGCTTCGCGCTGGAGAACCAGACCCGCTCGGTGTACGACGCCGCGTTCTTCCGCGCGGGCGCCAACCTGTCGGTGGTCGCGCACGAGAGTGCGCACCAGTGGTTCGGCGACTCCGTGGCGCTCGGCAGGTGGAGCGACATCTGGCTCAACGAGGGCTTCGCCAGCTACGCCGAGTTCCTCTGGTCCGAGCACGAGGGCGAGGGCACGGCCGACGAGCTCGCGCAGTACCTGTACGACTCGGTGCCCGCGGACGACCCGTTCTGGCAGATGCTGCCCGGCGACCCCGGTGCGGACAACCAGTTCCACGCCGCCGTCTACGACCGGGGTGCCCTCGCCGTGCACGCGCTGCGCAAGACCGTCGGCGACGAGACGTTCTTCCGGATCCTGCGGTCGTGGCTGGCGGAGAAGAAGGGCGGCCACGGCACGATCGAGGAGTTCGTGGCGCTGGCCGAGCGCCTTTCCGGGCAGCGGCTGGACGAGCTGTTCGACGTGTGGCTGTTCACCCCGGGCAAGCCGGCGACCGGCCCGAACGGTGCCGGGGCGCGGACGGCGGCCGTCGCCGAGCCGGAGTCCTACCGTGAGCTGCGGCTCACCCACGAACTGCTGGCCAGGCGGAACTAGCGAGGTGGCTATGCTCGCCGGGTGATGGCGAGCAACGAGCGAGCGTGGCGCATCGGGGCCCGGGCGGTGCTCGGGATCGCCGGTGTCATCACGCTGCTCTGCGTGCTGCTCGTGTTCGGGGCGATCCGCAACGACAACGCCATCGAGAGCAACCTCGGCACCGCCACCGCCCAGGTCGAGCAGGTGAACTTCGACCGGACCATCATCCGGTTCGAGACGCCCGACGGGGTGGCGCACAACCCGCGCAACGGGGTGCTCTACCCGCGGGGCCTGCTCGAAGGGCAGCTGGTCCGGATCGAGTACGACACCACCGACCCGGACCTCGCGCGGGTCGCGGGCCGCACGTGGCTGCTCACCCTGCTGCCGGTCGGCACCACGATCGCGCTCACGTGGCTGGTGGCGGGCCCGGTGCTGTGGTGGATCCGTTCGCGGCTGCGGGTGCCGATCCTCCGCTCCTGAGCCACCAGGCCAGCACCTCCTCCGCCACCTCGGGCGCCGCGACGAGCAGGCCGTCGGGCGGGAGGGTGGTGCCCTCGCCGTGCCGGTCGAGCACCACGGCACCGGCCTCCACGGCGAGCGCGACCGCTCCGGCCACGTCCCACTCGTGGTAGCTGTGCAGCACCGCGGCCGCCGCGTGGCCCAGCGCCACCTGCGCGACCGACAGCGCGGCCGAGCCCAGCACCCGGACGCCCGCGTGCGCGGCCGCGGCCTGCTCGATGAACCCGCCGAGGCCGGGCCACGGCCCGCCGCGGGTCAGCTCGGTGCACACGATCGCGCCCGCGGTGCCGTGCCTGCCGGGCAGCCGGACCGGTGTGCCGTTGGCCCGGGCACCCCGGCCTCTGGCGGCGGCGTAGATCTGTCCCCGGTACGGGTCGGCGACCACGCCGACCACCGGGCCCGAGGCGTCCACCAGGGCGAGGCTGTACGCGCACCACGGCACGCCCGCGACGTAGTTCGCCGTGCCGTCGACGGGGTCCACCACCCACCGGTACTCGGCGGTGTCCGCGCCGGTGTCGGCGCCGAACTCCTCGCCGACCACCGGCATCCCGGGGAACTCGGCGGTCAGCACGCGGCGGGTGTGCCGCTCCAGGGTGCGATCGGTGTCGGTGACCCAGTCGAACGGCGACTCCTTGGTGTCGGGGTGCGCGCCGCGGCCCGCGGTCGCCGTGATCACGTCGGTCGCGTCGTTGGCGAGCCTGCCCGCCACCTCGAGCGCCTTGGACAGCAGGCCGGGCTCGACGGGAAGCCAGGTGCGAGAGGACAGGAGGGTCATGCCGGTCTAGCATGGCCACGCCGAGTGACCGGAATGCGACATCGAGGTGACGCCCGGTCCGCCATTGCCCGACGATCGGCGAGAGCCCGTACGTAGGCGAAGTGTTTCGGTAGCGTTGACCCGCCGGTCACGCGACTGTGGTCCGGATGGCCCAGCTCGGCTGCGACAGTTCTCGCTGTGCGAGTCGCGATTGTCACCGAGAGCTTCCTTCCGCAGGTGAACGGCGTGACCAACTCCGTGCTGCGGGTCGTGGAGCACCTGCGGGAACGGGCGCACGACGTGCTGGTGGTCGCGCCCGGCCCCGGTCCCGGCGAGTACCGGGGCGCCCCGGTGGTGCGCGTGCCCGCGGTCGGGCTGCCGGTCGTGAACTCGCTGCCGATCGGCGTGCCGACCAGGACCGTGCTCACGGCGCTCGCCGAGTTCCGCCCGGACGTGGTGCACCTGGCGTCCCCGTTCGTCGTCGGCGCGCGCGGGCTCGCGGCGGCCAGGCGGCTGCGGGTGCCGTCCGTGGCCGTGTACCAGACCGATGTGCCCGGTTTCGCCGCCGCGTACGGGCTCGGACTCGGCGCCAGGGCCGCCTGGCGCTGGGTCCGCAGGCTGCACTGCAGGGCCGACCGGACGCTCGCCCCGTCCACCCACTCGGTGCGGGAGCTGCGACTGCACGGCGTGCCGCGGGTGCACCGCTGGGGACGTGGCGTCGACATCGAGCGGTTCCACCCCGCCCACGCCGATCCGGCACTGCGAGCCGAGCTGGCCCCGAACGGGGAGCTGCTCGTCGGTTTCGTCGGGCGGCTGGCCCCGGAGAAGGAGGTCGAGCGGCTCGTGCCGCTCGACCGGGTGCCCGGGGTCCGGGTGGTGGTCGTCGGCGACGGTCCCGACCTGCCCGTGCTGCGCGAGCGGATGCCGGGGGCGGTCTTCCTCGGCGCCCGTTACGGCGCCGAGCTGGCCACCGCGTACGCGAGCCTCGACGTGTTCGCGCACACCGGCCCGCACGAGACGTTCTGCCAGGCCGTGCAGGAGGCGATGGCGTCCGGGCTGCCCGTGCTCGCCCCGGCCGCGGGCGGGCCGAAGGACCTCGTGCGGCACGGCCGGACCGGCTACCTGCTGCCCGTGGAGCCCACCGCGTTCGAGCGGGAGCTGCTGGCCCGCGTCGCGGAGCTGCGGCACGACGGCGTGCGCGCCCGGATGGGGGAGCAGGCGAGGCGCGCTGTGCTCGGCCGCACGTGGCCCGCGGTCTGCCAGGAGCTCGTCGGCCACTACGAGGCCGTGCTGGGTGGGCTGGCCCGTGCCGCGTGAGCTGCACATCGTCCAGCTGGCGAACTTCTACGGCCCGCGCTCGGGCGGGCTGCGCACCGCCCTGCACCACCTCGGCGCGGGCTATGTCGCGAGCGGGCACCGGGTGACGCTCGTGGTACCCGGCCCCCGGCAGGCCGAGGAGGTGCTGCCGACCGGGGTGCGCCGGTGCACGCTGCCCGCGCCCCGGATCCCCGGCACCGGTGGCTACCGGGCGGTCGACCCCTACCGGGTGCGGGCGCTGTTGCGGCGGCTGCGGCCGGACCGGCTGGAGGTGTCCGACCGGCTGACGCTGCGGGGCATGGGCCGGTGGGCCCGCGAGCACGACGTCCCCAGCCTGGTCATCTCCCACGAGCGGCTGGACCGGCTGCTGGAGCAGTTCCTGCTGCCCGCGCCGCTGGCCAGGCGGGTCGCGGACACGGCCAACCGGCGGATGGCGGCGAACTACGACTCCGTGGTGTGCACGACGGGCTTCGCCCGCGCCGAGTTCGACCGGATCGGCGTGCCGAACGTGCGGCGGGTCCCGCTGGGGGTGGACCTGCGCACGTTCACGCCCGCCGCGCGGGACGACGGCTGGCGGCGCGAGCTGGCGGGCGGCGCCGATGCCCTGCTCGTTCACTGTGGCCGGTTGTCGCCGGAGAAGCACGTGGAGCGCAGCGTCGACACGATGGCCGCGCTGACGGACGCGGGCGTGCGGGCGCGGCTGGTGGTCGCCGGGGACGGCCCGCGCCGCCGCGCGCTGGAGCGCAGGGCCCGCGGGCTGCCGGTGACGTTTCTCGGCTTCGTCGCCGAGCGGCACACCGTCGCGCGGCTGCTCGCCAGCGCCGACGTCTCGCTGGCCCCCGGCCCGCACGAGACGTTCGGCCTCGCCGCGCTGGAGGCACTGGCCTCGGGCACGCCCGTGGTGGTGTCGGCGTCCTCGGCGCTGCGGGAGATCGTGCGGCCGGGCTGCGGTGCCGCGGTCGCCGACCACGCGCCTGCCTTCGCCACCGCGGTCACCGGCCTGCTGGACGCGCCGGAGCCCGCGCGCCGCGCGGCCGCCCGCGCGCGGGCGGAGGAGTTCGCCTGGCCGGTGTCCGTGCGCGGGATGCTGGCCGCGCTGCCCGGCTGACGCCGTGTCCGCCGTCCGTGCACGCGTGCCCGCGTCGCACGACGCGGGCACGTGTACGTGGATCGCGGACACGGTGGCGGGGATAGGGTCGGGGTATGTCCCGAGCCAGCCTGGACAAGGACCCGCGCGAGGTCGCCGCGATGTTCGACGACGTCGCACCCGGCTACGACCGCGCCAACTCCGTCATGACGTTCGGCTTCGACCGGCGCTGGCGCACCACCACGGCGCGGGTGCTCGACGCCAGAGCCGGTGAGACCGTGCTCGACCTCGCGGCGGGCACGGGGGTGTCCACCCAGGAGTACGCCCGCGGCGGGGCGTACTGCGTGGCGGCGGACTTCTCGCTCGGCATGCTGCGCAGCGGGAGGCACCGGGGTGTGCCGATGGTCGCGGCCGACGCGCTCCGGCTGCCGTTCGCCGACGAGAGCTTCGACGCCGCGACGATCACCTTCGGCATCCGCAACTTCGTGGACACCAAGGCGGCGCTCACCGAGATCGCCAGGGTGGTCAGGCCCGGCGGCAGGCTCGTGATCTGCGAGGTGTCGACGCCCACGTTCGCGCCGATCCGGTTCGTGTACCGCAAGTTCCTGCTGCGGGCGATGACGTGGCTCGGCCGCCGCTCGTCCAGCAACCCGGAGGCGTACGCCTACCTCGCCGAGTCCATGCTCAACTGGCCCGACCAGCGCAAGCTCGGCGAGCTCATCGCCGCCTCGGGCTGGCACAACGTCGAGTGGCTCAACCTCACGTTCGGCGTCGTCGCCATCCACCGGGCACGGCGGGCGCCCGCCCGGCACCCGACCACCACCCCCCATTGAGGCGCTCCGCGCCGCCGTGCCCCATAGACTCGGCCCCATGACGCAGGATGCCGAGGTCATCGTCGTAGGCGCAGGGCCGGCGGGCTCGACCGTCGCCACGTATCTCGCCAGGGCGGGCGTGGACGTGCTGCTGCTGGAGAAGACCACGTTCCCCCGGGACAAGGTCTGCGGCGACGGCCTCACCCCGCGTGGTGTCAAGCAGCTCATCGACCTCGGCATCGACACCAGCCAGGAGGCGGGCTGGGTGCACAGCAGGGGGCTGCGCATCCTCACCGGCGAGCTGACGCTGGAGCTGGACTGGCCGGATCTGGCCAGCTACCCGCCGTACGGTGTGGCGCGCACCCGGCACGACTTCGACGACCTGCTGGCGCGGACCGCGGTGAAGGCGGGCGCGCGGCTGCGGGAGCGCACCACGGTCACCGGCGCGATCACCGACGAGCGCACGGGCCGGGTGGTCGGCGTCGAGGCGAAGGCCGGGGAGGACCGCCGCCCGGTCAGCTACCGGGCCCCGCTGGTGCTGGCGTGCGACGGGGTGTCCGCGCGGCTGGCCCTCTCCGTCGGCATCGAGAAGGACGACCGGCGGCCGATGGGGGTCGCGGTGCGCCGGTACTACCGGAGCCCGCGGCACGCCGAGCCGTACATCGAGGGCCACCTGGAGCTGTGGGACCGCAGCGACCCGGCGCGGCCCCGGCTGCTGCCCGGCTACGGCTGGGCCTTCCCGCTCGGGGACGGCACGGTGAACGTCGGGCTCGGCATCCTGTCCACGTCCAAGGCGTTCCGCAACACCGACTACCGGGCGTTGCTGCGGTCGTGGCTCGACTCGACGCCGGAGGAGTGGGGTTACCGCGAGGACAACGCCGTGGGCCGGATCGGGGGCGCGGGCCTGCCGATGGGTTTCAACCGCACTCCGCACTACCGCGACGGCCTGCTGCTGCTCGGCGACGCGGGCGGCATGGTGAGCCCGTTCAACGGCGAGGGCATCTCCGCGGCCATGGAGTCGGCGCAGCTCGCGGCCGAGCACGTCGTCCAGGCGCTGGCCCGCCCCGAGGGGCCGTCCCGTGAACGCGTGCTGCGCGGGTATCCGGTGGCGCTCGGTGAGCTGATGGGCGGCTACTACCGGCTGGGCAACCTGTTCGCCAAGGCGATCGGCAAGCCGTCGGTGATGCGGGCGGCGACCAGGTACGGGCTGCGGGTCAATCCGCTCATCCCGCTCGTCTACAAGGGCCTCTCCGGGTGCTACGACGCCAAGGGTGGCGACTTCGTCGACCGCCTCATCTCGGCCGCCTCGCGCCTCACCCCCAGCCCCCGCTGACCGGGCGTCCCCTGCCGAGCCCCGGCTCCCGGGCCCACGTGGGAAAACTCACAGGACGGGCGTACTCCAGCGGGCCGGGCTCTCCGGATGTCCCTTTTGTGCTGGTCCCGGGCCCGCGTGCGGGGTCGCGGACAGGTCGCTGGCCTGCGCAGTGAGGCGACCCTTATATCGCAGGGGCTAGCGACAAGGCTGTGACCCGCGTCCTACACTGACGCCATGCTTTGTGAACGCGTTCACAACGTCGTCGACAAGCTTGTGAAGCTTTTCACAAGCGACCGAAGTGGTTGAGTACCCGCGGTAAGGCTGCCCTAACCCTCGGACGTGTGATCCAGGTCCCTTAGGGTGCGCCCCAGGTAGTTGCAACAGACCACGTGCACAACGCAGCGGCGCGGAAAGGATGGGTGCCCAGTGTTGCTGTCGCAGGCCACGGGAGGGGCGGCGCTGGCGCAGGAAGGCGCGGGACCCGGGCTGGACATGTACCTGCCGTTGGTGATCCTGTTCGCGCTCGCGCTGGGTTTCGCGCTCTTCTCCGTCCTGCTCGGCCCGCTCGTCGGTCCCAGCAGGTTCAACAAGGCGAAGCTCTCCGCCTACGAGTGCGGTATCGAGCCCTCCCCGCAGCCGGTGGTGGGCGGTGGCCGGATGCCGGTCGCCTACTACGTCACCGCGATGCTGTTCATCCTGTTCGACATCGAGATGGTGTTCCTCTTTCCGTACGCCGTCTCGGCCGACGCGCTCGGGTTGTGGGGCGTCGCCGCCATCACCCTGTTCATCGCCACGTTCTTCATCGCCGACATCTACGTGTGGCGGCGCGGCGGCCTGGATTGGAACTAGCTCATGGGTCTGGAAGAGAAACTCCCCAACGGGATCCTGCTGGCCAGCCTCGAAGGGCTGGTGAACTGGGCACGGAAGAACTCGCTGTGGCCGGCGACCTTCGGGCTCGCCTGCTGCGCGATCGAGATGATGACCACCGGCGGCTCCCGTTACGACATCGCGCGGTTCGGCATGGAGCGGTTCAGCGCCACCCCGCGCCAGGCGGACCTGATGATCGTCGCGGGCCGCGTGACCCAGAAGATGGCGCCGGTCCTGCGCCAGATCTACGACCAGATGGCCGAGCCGCGCTGGGTGCTCGCCATGGGCGTGTGCGCCTCCTCCGGCGGGATGTTCAACAACTACGCCGTCGTGCAGGGCGTCGACCACATCGTGCCGGTCGACATGTACCTGCCCGGCTGCCCGCCGAGGCCGGAGATGCTGCTCGACGCGATCCTCAAGCTGCACGCGAAGATCCAGGACGAGCCGCTGGGACCGCGCCGCGCCGCGTTGCGCGCCGCCAGCGGCGAGCGCACCGAGATCGTCCCGTCGTCCATCAAGTACGCGAAGAAGTAGGTCGCCGATGCCTGAGCACGACCCAGAGAAGCCGGTACCCGGCGACGAGCAGTCCAGCGCCGACCGGGCCGAGGCCGGGCTGGAGCCGCGCGGCTCCGAACCCGCGCGGCCGGTGGAGCCGGTCGTCGCGGGCCGGGAGCGCCGGGGCATGTTCGGCGTGCACGGCACCGGCGACACCTCCGGCTACGGTGGCCTGCGCCTGCCCGCCTACACACCGCCGCCCGCCGAGCGGCCCTACGGTGGCTGGTTCGACGAGTTCGCCGACGAGTTCTTCGCCGCGCTGGCCGACAACGGAATCCCCGCCGAGGCGGTCCAGCAGGTGACGGTCGACCGCGACGAGATCACCTTCTACGTGGCCCGCGAGCACCTGGTCGCGATCTGCCGCACCCTGCGCGACGACGCGGGGCTGCGCTTCGAGCTGTGCAGCTCGGTGTCCGGTGTGGACTACGGCGAGGGCGTGCCGCAGCGGCTGCACTCGGTCTACCACCTGACGTCGATGACCTACCGGCGCCGCATCCGGCTCGAGGTCACGCTCGAAGTCGATGACCCACACGTGCCGTCCATCGTGGACGTCTACCCGACGGCGGACTGGCACGAGCGTGAGGCGTACGACATGTTCGGGATCGTCTACGACGGTCACCCCGCGCTGACCCGCATCCTCATGCCGGACGACTGGGACGGCTTCCCCCAGCGCAAGGACTACCCGCTCGGCGGGATCCCGGTGGAGTACAAGGGCGCGGAGATCCCGCCGCCCGATCAGCGGAGGTCTTACTCATGACCACGAGCGATCGCATCGCCGAGAAGAGCACCGGCACCGACACCACCCCCGAGGGCTCCGACAGCGCGCCCTACGCCGAGTCGCGGGAGACCACCGAGGGGCGCGTCTACACGGTCAGCGGCGGTGACTGGGACGACGTGCTCTCCGATGCCACGCACGACGAGCGCATGGTCATCAACATGGGCCCGCAGCACCCCTCGACGCACGGCGTGCTCCGCCTCGTGCTCGAGATGGAGGGCGAGCGGGTCACGCAGCTCCGCTCGGTCATCGGCTACCTGCACACCGGGATCGAGAAGAACTGCGAGTACCGCACGTGGACGCAGGGCGTCACGTTCGTGACGCGGATGGACTACCTGGCCCCGCTGTTCAACGAGATGGGCTACTGCCTCGGCGTCGAGAAGCTGCTCGGCATCGAGGTACCCAGGCGGGCGCAGCTGCTGCGCGTGCTGCTGATGGAGATCAACCGGATCGGCTCGCACCTCGTCTACATCGCCACCGGCGGCATGGAGCTCGGTGCCACCACCGCGATGACGCTCGGGTTCCGGGAGCGCGAGGAGGTCCTGCACCTGCTCGAGTACCTCACCGGCCTGCGGATGAACCACGCGTTCATCCGGCCCGGCGGGCTCGCCCAGGACATGCCGGACGACTTCCACGAGGTCATCACCAAGTTCTGCCAGGTGATGGACGAGCGGCTGCCGCTGTACGACAAGCTGTTCACCGGCCAGCCCATCTGGCGCAACCGGCTCAAGGACGTCGGCTACCTGCCGGTCGACGCGTGCATCGCGCTCGGGGTAACCGGGCCGGTGCTGCGCTCGGCCGGGATCCCGTGGGATCTGCGCAAGGTCGAGCCCTACTCCTGCTACGACGAGCTCGAGTTCGACGTGCCGACCTCCACCGACGCGGACTGCTGGGCGCGTTACCTCATCCGCGTCGAGGAGATGCACCAGTCGCTGCGGATCATCCGGCAGGTGCTGAAGATGCTGGAGCCGGGTCCGGTCATGGTGGAGGACAAGAAGGTCGCCTGGCCCGCGCAGCTGTCCATCTCCAGCGACGGCATGGGCAACTCGCTGGAGCACGTCCGCAAGATCATGGGCCAGTCGATGGAGTCGCTCATCCACCACTTCAAGCTGGTCACCGAGGGCTTCTCGGTGCCGCCGGGGCAGGTGTACACGCCGGTGGAGTCGCCGCGTGGTGAGCTCGGCTACCACCTGGTCTCCGACGGCGGCACCCGCCCGCTGCGCGTGCACGTCCGGGAGCCGAGCTTCGTGAACCTGCAGTCGATGCCCGCGATGTCCGAGGGCGGTCTGGTCGCCGACGTGATCGCCGCCATCGCCTCGATCGACCCCGTGATGGGGGGAGTGGACCGATGACCGAGCACCCCGAGGTCACGCCGACGCCGCGCCCCGGCTCGCGGCTGGCGGAGCAGACCCACGCCGCGGCCGACGACCAGGTCGACGTCATGGCCATCTCGCCGGTGCGCGAGGAGGGCATGCTGGAGGAGTCCACGGCGGACTCGCCGTTCGGCCCGGACATCGTGGCGAAGGCGAAGGACCTGATCGGCCGGTACCCGCAGTCCCGCTCGGCCCTGCTGCCCATGCTGCACCTGGTGCAGTCGGTGCAGGGCTTCGTGAGCCAGGAGGGCATCACGTTCTGCGCCGAGCAGCTGGACCTCAGCGAGGCCGAGGTGAGCGCGGTCGTGACGTTCTACACGATGTACAAGCGCAAGCCCTGCGGCGAGCACCTGGTCAGCGTCTGCACCAATACACTGTGCGCCGCGCTCGGCGGGGACGCGATCTACCGGCGGCTGGCCGAGCACCTCGGCGAGGACGGCAGGCCGCTGGGGCACGAGGAGGTCGCGGGCACGCCCGGCGAGCGGGGCTCGGTGATGCTGGAGCACGCCGAGTGCCTCGCCGCCTGCGACCTCGCGCCGGTGCTACAGGTCAACTACGAGTACTTCGACAAGCAGACGGAGGAGTCGGCGGTCGAGCTCGTGGACGCGCTGCGGCGCGGCGAGAAGCCACAGCCGAGCCGGGGCGCTCCGCTGGCCGACTTCAAGTCGGTGGAGCTGCAGCTCGCCGGGTTCTTCCCGGAGGAAGAGGACGCCTACCGCGCCGACGTGGACGGTCCTTCCCGGGCCGTCGAGACGGTGCGCGGCGCGCAGCTGGCCGCCGACCGCGGCTGGACGGCGCCGTCGATGCCGGACGATGCCCCGCTGCCGGAGGTGGAGGCGAAATGAACACCGACCCGTTGACCCCGGTCCTCACCAAGCGGTGGCTCTCGCCGCAGTCGTGGCGGATCTCCACCTACGAGAAGCTCGAGGGCTACACCGCCTTCCGCAAGGCACTGGCCGGAACGCCGGAGCAGCTGGTCCAGCTCATCAAGGACGCGGGCCTGCGCGGCCGGGGCGGTGCGGGCTTCCCCGCGGGCGTGAAGTGGTCGTTCATGCCGCAGAACGAGGAAAAACCTCACTACCTGGTCATCAACGCCGACGAGGGCGAGCCGGGCACGTGCAAGGACATCCCGCTGATGATGGCCGACCCGCATTCGCTCATCGAGGGCTGCATCATCGCGGCGTACGCGATGCGCTCGCACCACTGCTTCATCTACGTACGCGGTGAGGCGCTGCACTGCATCCGCAGGCTGAACGCGGCGGTGCGGGAGGCCTACGACGCGGGCTACCTCGGCCGGAACATCATCGGCTCGGGCTTCGACCTCGACATCACGGTCCACGCGGGCGCGGGCGCCTACATCTGCGGCGAGGAGACCGCGCTGCTCGACTCGCTGGAGGGCCGCCGCGGCCAGCCCCGGCTCAAGCCGCCGTTCCCCGCGGCCGCCGGGCTCTACGCGGCGCCGACCACGGTGAACAACGTCGAGACGATCGCCAGCGTGCCGTTCATCGTCAACGGCGGCGCCGACTGGTTCCGGCAGATGGGCACCGAGAAGTCGCCCGGCCCGAAGATCTACTCGATCTCCGGGCACGTCGAGCGGCCCGGCCAGTACGAGGCTCCGCTCGGCACCACGCTGCGCGAGCTGCTGGAACTGTGCGGCGGCATGAAGGACGGCATCCCGCTCAAGTTCTGGACCCCGGGCGGGTCGTCGACCCCGCTGTTCACCGCGGAGCACCTCGACGTGCCGCTCGACTTCGAGGGCGCGGCGGAGGCGGGCTCGATGCTCGGCACGACCGCCGTCCAGGTGTTCAACGAGACGGTGTCGGTGCCCTGGGCCGTGATGAAGTGGACACAGTTCTACGAGCACGAGTCCTGCGGCAAGTGCACGCCGTGCCGGGAAGGCACCTACTGGCTGGCCCAGGTGCTCGAGCGCATGGTCGAGGGCAGGGGCACCGAGGAGGACATCGACACACTGCTCGACGTCTGCGACAACATCCTCGGCCGTTCGTTCTGCGCGCTCGGTGACGGCGCGGTCAGCCCGATCACCAGCGGCATCAAGTACTTCCGGGACGAGTTCCTCGCCCTGTGCCAGGACGCCAGGGAGCGGAACGCGACGGTTCCCGAACTCGTGGGAGCGCAACAGTGACGATCGCACCCGACAAGTCGGCCACCGCCGAGACGCCCGTCCCCGAGGGGCACGTCCGGCTCACCATCGACGGCGAGGAGGTCATCGCCCCGAAGGGGGAGCTGCTGATCCGCACCGCCGAGCGGCTCGGCACGGTCATCCCCCGGTTCTGCGACCACCCGCTGCTCGACCCGGCGGGCGCGTGCCGCCAGTGCCTCGTCGAGGTCGAGATGAACGGCAGGCCGATGCCGAAGCCGCAGGCCTCGTGCACGATGACGGTCGCCGACGGCATGGTGGTGAAGACCCAGCTCACCTCGCCGGTCGCCGACAAGGCGCAGCAGGGTGTGATGGAGCTGCTGCTCATCAACCACCCGCTCGACTGCCCGATCTGCGACAAGGGCGGCGAGTGCCCGCTGCAGAACCAGGCGATGGCGCACGGCAGGGCGGACTCGCGCTTCCGCGACCGGAAGCGGACCTTCCCGAAGCCGTTGCCGATCTCCACGCAGGTGCTGCTCGACCGGGAACGCTGCGTGCTCTGCCAACGGTGCACCCGGTTCTCCGACCAGATCGCCGGCGACCCGTTCATCGACCTGCTGGAGCGGGGCGCCCACCAGCAGATCGGCACGGCCGAGACGGCCGACGTGTTCGACCTCGCCTCGCGCACGAGCAGCGGCAAGCCGTTCCACTCGTACTTCTCGGGCAACACGATCCAGATCTGCCCGGTGGGTGCGCTGACCAGTGCGCAGTACCGGTTCCGGTCCCGGCCGTTCGACCTGGTGTCCTCGCCGAACGTCTGCGAGCACTGTGCCTCCGGTTGCGCGGGCCGCACCGACTACCGGCGCGGGCGCGTCATGCGCAGGCTGGCCGGGGACGACCCCGAGGTGAACGAGGAGTGGCTGTGTGACAAGGGCCGCTTCGCGTTCCGCTACGCGCAGGCGGCCGACCGGCTGCGCAGGCCGCTGGTCCGCGACCGGGAGACCGGCCGCCTGGAGGAGGCGCCCTGGACCGAGGCGCTGCGGGTGGCCGCCGAAGGGCTGGCGAAGGCGCGGGACGGCAAGGGCGCCGCGGTGCTCACCGGGGGCAGGCTGACCGTCGAGGACGCCTACGCCTACAGCAAGTTCGCCCGGATCGCGCTGCGCACCAACGACATCGACTTCCGGGCGCGGGCGCACTCCCCCGAGGAGCTCGACTTCCTGGCCTCCCGCGTGGTGGGGACGAACCCGGACAACGGGGTGACCTACGCCGAGCTGGAGAACGCGCCGCTCGTGCTGTGCGTCGCGTTCGAGCCGGAGGAGGAGTCGCCCATCGTCTTCCTGCGGCTGCGGAAGGCCGCACGGAACAAGGGCACCAAGGTCGTCCACGTCGGACAGTGGTCGACCCCCGCCGTGCGGAAGACGTTCGGCGAGCTGCTCGCGTGCGTGCCCGGCGGCGAGGCCGCCGCGATCGAGGGCATCGCGGAGCACGCGACCGACCTGGACGAACAGCTGCAGCAGGACGGCGCGGTGGTGCTCGTCGGGGAGCGGGCGGCCGAGGTGCCCGGCCTGTTCTCCGCGCTGCACCGGCTGTCCTCGCGCACCGGCGCCCGCCTCGCGTGGGTCCCGCGACGCGCGGGTGAGCGGGGCGCGCTGCACGCCGGTGCGCTGCCGACGCTGCTGCCCGGCGGGCGGGCGGTCACCGACGCCGACGCCAGGGCCGAGGTGGAGCGCACCTGGGGTGTCGAGGCGGGGGCGCTGCCCACCGAGCCGGGACGCGACACCGCGGGCATCGTCGCGGCGGCGGCCTCGGGCGAGCTGGACGCGCTGCTCGTGGGTGGCGTCGACCCGGACGACCTGCCCGACCCCGCCCTCGCGCGGAAGGCGCTCGCGGCAGGCTGCTTCGTGGTCAGCCTCGAACTGCGGCCGAGCGCCGTCACCGAATACGCGGACGTGGTGCTGCCCATCGCGCCGGTGGACGAGAAGTCCGGCAGCTACCTCAACTGGGAGGGCCGCCGCCGGGAGTTCTCGGTGACGCTGGAGGGCACCGGCGCGCTGCCCGACTGCCGGGTGCTCGACACCCTCGGCGTCGAGATGGACGCCGACCTGTTCACCCAGACCCCGGAGGCCGCCTGGGACGACCTGTCCCGGCTGCCCACGCGGCCCCAGCGCAACGGCGCGCCGGACGTCCCGCACGCGCAGCCGCCGGCGCCGGGCAGCGGGCAGGCGGTGCTCGCCACGTGGCGGCAGCTGCTCGACGACGGTTCCCTGCAGGTCGAGGAGCCGCACCTGGCCGGGACGGCGAGGCGGGTGGTCGCGCGCCTGTCGAAGGCGACCGCCGAAGGCCTCGGTGACCGGGTCACCGTGTCGACCGGCCGGGGCTCGGTGACGCTGCCGGTCGAGGTGGCCGATCTGCCGGACGGCGTGGTGTGGCTGCCCGGCAACTCCGAGGGTTCGAAGGTCCGCGCGTCGCTCGGCGCCGGACACGGTGCCGTGGTCTCGATCGCGGCCGGAGGTGAACGATGACCCCGATGCTGGCCCAGGCGCAGGAGCCGATGACCAGGGCCGAGCTGCTCGCGGACGATCCGCTGTGGCTGATCCTGCTCAAGTGCGTCGTGGTGCTGCTGATCGGCCCGATCCTGACGATCTTCCTGATCGTGTGGGAGCGGAAGGCGGTCGGCCGGATGCAGAACCGGACCGGCCCCAACCGCGTCGGCCCGCACGGTTACCTGCAGTCGCTCGCCGACGCGATCAAGCTGCCGTTCAAGGAGCAGGTGATCCCGGACACCGCCGACCGCAAGATCTACTTCATGGCTCCGGTGATCGCGGTCGTGCCGGCGCTGATCGGGCTCGCGGCCATCCCGTTCGGGCCCGAGGTGTCGATCTTCGGCGAGCGCACCGTGCTCCAGCTGGTCGAGCTCCCGGTCGGGGTGCTGCTCGTGCTCGCGGGCGCGTCCATCGGCGTGTACGGGATCGTGCTGGCCGGCTGGTCGTCCGGGTCGCCGTACCCGCTGCTCGGCGGGCTCCGCTCCACGGCACAGGTGATCTCATACGAGATCGCCATGGGCCTGGCGATCATCGGCGTCGCGCTCTACGCGCAGTCGCTGTCCACCGGCCAGATCGTCGACGCCCAGCAGTCGGGCTGGTTCTTCTACCTGCTGCTGCCGAGCTTCGTGATCTACCTGATCTCGATGGTCGGGGAGACCAACCGCGCGCCGTTCGACCTGCCGGAGGCCGAGTCCGAGCTGGTGGGCGGCTTCCACACCGAGTACAGCTCGATGAAGTTCGCGATGTTCTTCCTCGCCGAGTACGTCAACATGGTGATCGTCTCGGCGTTCGCGACCACGCTGTTCCTCGGTGGCTACCTGTTCCCGTTCGTGGGTGCCGACTCGCCGCTCAACCAGGGCTGGCTGCCGGTGCTGTGGTTCTTCGCCAAGACGTTCCTGCTGCTGTTCTGCTTCATCTGGCTGCGGGGAACGCTGCCCCGGTTCCGCTACGACCAGTTCATGAAGCTGGGCTGGAAGGTGCTCGTCCCGCTCGGCCTGATCTGGGTCGTGCTCATCTCGGCGGTCCGGGCCATCCGCAACGACGGCAACGTGTCGACCGGGCAGATCCTCGTCATCGGCGGCATCGTCATCGCGGTGATCGTGCTGCTGAGCCTGCTGCTGCCGGAGAAGAAGGTGCCGGACTCCGACTCGGTGCCGGTCACGGGCGGTGGTCACCCGGTGCCCCCGCTGGACCTGCGGGTGCCGGAGACCACCCCGCGCCGCAAGGCGCTCAAGGCCAAGGCGAGGTCCAGCAGGAAGCAACCGGCCGCGGTCGCCTCAGCCAAGGAGGATTCCGATGGGGATGTTTGATCCCATCAAGGGTTTCGGCGTCACCTTCTCGAACATGTTCAAGAAGGTGGCCACCGAGGAGTATCCGGAGATCGGTGCCCCCGCGGCGCCGCGCTACCACGGCAGGCACCAGCTCAACCGGCACCCGGACGGGCTGGAGAAGTGCGTCGGCTGCGAGCTGTGCGCGTGGGCCTGCCCCGCGGACGCGATCTACGTCGAGGGCGGCGACAACACCGACGAGGAGCGCTACTCGCCGGGCGAGCGGTACGGCAAGGACTACCAGATCAACTACCTGCGGTGCATCGGCTGCGGCCTGTGCATCGAGGCCTGCCCCACCCGGTCGCTCACCATGATCAACTTTTACGAGCTGGCCGACGACGACCGGCAGAAGCTGATCTACACCAAGGAGGACCTGCTGGCGCCGCTGCTGCCCGGTATGGAGCAGCCGCCGCACCCGATGCGGCTCGGTGACGACGAGCAGGACTACTACGTCAACGGTCCGGATCTCGCCCGCGGCCGCGGCGTCCCCGAGGGGGAGACGGTGGAGACGTCCGAAGAAAAGGCGATGCAGTGATGACGCCGATGACGCCGACGACGCCCCTGCTCGCTCAGGCCACGGCCGAGGCGACCGTCTCGACGGGGGAGGCGATCGCGTTCTGGATCCTCGGCCCGCTGGCGCTCGCCGGCGCCCTCGGCATGGTGTTCGCCCGCAACGCCGTGCACTCGGCGCTGTGGCTGGTCCTGACGATGCTCACGCTCGGCCTGCTCTACCTGGCCCAGCAGGCGCAGTTCCTCGGCTTCACGCAGATCATCGTCTACACCGGCGCGATCATGATGCTGTTCCTGTTCGTGCTCATGCTCGCCGGGCGCGACTCCTCCGACTCGGTCGTCGAGGTCCTGCGCGGGCAACGGCTGGCCGGTGCGCTGCTCGGCGTCGGCGTCGCCGGGCTGTTCGCCACGGCGATGGCCAGGGGACTCGCTGACGTCACGCCCGCGGCTCCGCTCGACCCGTGGAGCCCGGAGGGCGGCGGCGCCGGTGGCCTCGGCCGCGTGATCTTCGGCGACTACCTGTTCCCGTTCGAGCTCACCGCGGCGCTGCTGATCACCGCGGCGATGGGCGGGATGGTCCTCTCGTTCACCACCCGCCACGGCAAGGGCGGCCGGAAGACACAGCGGGAACTGGTCGAGGCGCGCTTCCGCGGCGAGTACGAGCGGCCTTCGCCCAAGCCGGGGCCGGGTGTGTTCGCCACCGCCAACTCGGTGGCCACCCCCGCGCTGCTGCCCGACGGCTCGGTCGCGCCGGAGTCGCTGTCCGAGCTGATCGAGAACACCTCGGCGGCGCGGCTGGAGGAGCAGCGCAGGCAGGTGGCCGGTGACGTGCCCAAGCCGGACGCGCACGCGCTCGTCGCGCCGGACGAGTCCGAGGAGGGGAAGGGCAAGTGACGCCGACGTACTACCTGCTGCTGTCCGCGCTGCTGTTCACCATCGGCGCGGTCGGTGTGCTCGTGCGGCGGAACGCCGTGGTGGTCTTCATGTGCGTCGAGCTCATGCTCAACGCGGTGAACCTCTCCCTGGTCACGTTCGGCCGCATCAACGGCGAGATCGACGGTCAGGTGATGGCGTTCTTCGTGATGGTGGTCGCCGCGGCCGAGGTCGTGGTGGGGCTCGCGATCATCATGGCGATCTTCCGCACCCGCCGGTCGGCCTCCATCGACGACACCAACCTGCTCAAGTACTGAGGGACGGGATTCCAAGGTGATCGCATCATCGTGGCTGCTGGTCGCGTTCCCCGCGCTGGGTGCGCTGATCCTGCTGGTCGGCGGCAGGCGTACCGACGCGTGGGGGCACCTGCTCGGCTGCGCGACCGTCATCGCGTCCTTCGGGTACGCCGTGGCGATGTTCGTCAGCAGCTCCCTGGCTGAGGCCACCGACGTCGCGCTGTACTCGTGGATTCCGGTCGATGCGCTGCAGGTGGAGTTCGGCCTGCGGATCGACCCGCTCTCGATGACGTTCGTGCTGCTGATCACGGGCGTCGGGGCGCTGATCCACGTCTACTCGATCGGCTACATGGCCGACGACGCCGGGCGCCGCCGCTTCTTCGGCTACCTGAACCTGTTCGTGGCGTCGATGCTCGTGCTGGTGCTCGGCAACAGCTTCGTGACGCTGTACCTCGGCTGGGAGGGCGTGGGCCTCGCGTCGTACCTGCTGATCGGCTGGTACACCGGGCGGCCGAGCGCGGCCACCGCCGCGAAGAAGGCGTTCCTGATGAACCGCGTCGGCGACGTGGGGCTGGCGCTGGCGATCTTCCTGATGTTCTCGGAGATCGGCAGTACGAGCTACGCGGCGGTGTTCGCGGGCATCGGCGACCTGTCGCCGGCCGTCATCACGGCCATCGCCCTGCTGCTCCTGCTCGGGGCGTGCGGCAAGTCCGGTCAGTTCCCGCTGCAGGCGTGGTTGCCCGACGCCATGGAGGGTCCGACCCCGGTCTCGGCGCTGATCCACGCGGCGACGATGGTCACCGCGGGGGTGTACCTCGTCGCCCGCGCCGCGCCGATCTACAACCTGACGGAGACCGGCCGCCTGCTCGTCACGATCGTCGGCGCGTTCACGCTGTTGCTCGGCGCGATCATCGGCTGCGCCTACGACGACATCAAGAAGGTGCTCGCGTACTCGACGGTGAGCCAGATCGGGTACATGATGCTCGCCGTCGGCCTCGGCCCGTTCGGCTACGCGCTCGGCATCATGCACCTGCTGACGCACGGTTTCTTCAAGGCAGGGCTGTTCCTCGGTGCCGGTTCGGTGATGCACGGCATGAACGACGAGGTCGACATGCGCAAGTTCGGCGGCCTCTACAAGCGGATGCCGATCACCTTCGCCACGTTCGGCCTCGGCTATCTCGCGCTGATCGGGTTCCCGTTCCTGTCCGGCTTCTACTCCAAGGACGCGATCATCGAGGCGGCCTTCGGCAGTGAAGGCTGGCAGGGCTGGGTGTTCGGCGGCGCCGCGATGCTCGGCGCCGGGATCACCGGCTTCTACATGACGCGCCTGGTGCTGATGACGTTCTTCGGCAAGGAGCGCTGGCGGGAGCTCAAGTCCGCGGACGGCAGGGAGTTCCACCCGCACGAGTCGCCACCGGTGATGACCGTTCCGATGATCGTGCTGGCGGTCGGCTCCGTCGGTGCCGGATTCTTCTTCGCCCTCGGCGACCGCCTGGTGGAGTTCCTCGCCCCCTCGGTCGGCGCGCTGTCCGAGGCCGAGCACACGGCGTTGCCGCACGCGCTGATCCCGTGGCTCACCGTCGGGCTGTCGCTGTTCGGTGCGCTGGTGGCCTGGCTGATCTTCGGCAGGCGCGACGTTCCGGTGGAGCGGCCGCAGAACGTCTCGCCGGTCACCCGCGCCGCCCGTAACGACCTGTACGGCAACGCGCTGAACGAGGCGCTGGTGGCCACGCCCGGCCTCTGGACGACCCGGTTCGCGGTGTACCTGGACAACAAGGGCGTCGACGGCGCGGTCAACGGGCTCGCGGCCGCGCTCGGCGGGAGCTCGGGCAGACTGCGCAGGTTGCAGACCGGCTTCGTCCGCTCGTACGCCCTTTCGATGCTCGGCGGCTCGTTCCTGATCGTCGCGGCCCTGCTGATGGTGAGGTTCTCATGAGTTGGCTGCTCGCCCTGATCCTGCTGCCGCTCGCCGGCGCCCTCGCGGTGGCCGGACTGCGGAGCAACGACCGGCTCGCGACGCTCACCGCGCTCGGGGTGTCGATCGCGAACCTGGCGCTCGTCGTTCCACTGTGGATCGCCTACGATCCCGGTGGCGAGCGCATCCAGCAGACCTGGTCGATGGACTGGATCCCCGCCTTCGGCGTGCACGTCTCGTTCGGCACCGACGGCATCGCGCTGCTGATGATCGCGGTGATCGCGCTGCTCGTGCCGATCGTGATCGGCGCGCTGAGCTCGACCGACAGGCTGCCGGAAGGCCGCACCGCGGGCGGTTTCCTTTCGCTGATCCTGCTGCAGGAGGCGCTCACCATCGCCGTGTTCGCGGCGACCGACGTGTTCCTGTTCTACGTGCTGTTCGAGATCATGCTGATCCCGATGTACTTCCTCATCGGCTACTACGGTGGTGCGCGGAGACAGTACGCGGCGGTCAAGTTCTTCCTCTACTCGTTCCTCGGCGGCCTCATCATGCTGGCGTCGGCCATCGGCGCCTACTCGATCGCCTCGGACGAGCTGGGCGAGGGCACGTTCGACTGGGCCACCCTCGTCGCCGTGGTGAGCGACGCCCCGACGACCACGCAGATCTGGCTGTTCCTCGGCTTCTTCCTCGCCTTCGCGATCAAGGCGCCGCTGGTGCCGTTCCACACCTGGCTGCCGGACGCGGCCGGCCAGGCGCCGATCGCCGTCACCGTGCTGCTGGTCGGTGTGCTCGACAAGGTGGGCACGTTCGGCTTCCTGCGGTACAGCCTGCCGATGTTCCCGGAGGCGAGCCAGGAGCTGGCGCCGCTCGTGCTGGTGCTGGCCGTGGTCGGCGTGATCTACGGCTCGATCCTCGCGGCGGGCCAGCAGGACATGAAGCGGTTCGTCGCCTACGTGTCGATCGCCCACTTCGGCTTCATCGCCCTCGGCATCTTCGCCTTCACGACGCAGGCGATGGTCGGGTCGGCGACCTACATGCTCAACCACAGCATCGCCACCGGCATGCTGATCCTGGTGGTGGGCATCGTCGCGACGCGCGGCGGGTCCACCCGGATCTCCGACTACGGCGGCATGGCGAGGGTGACGCCGATCCTCGGCGCGATGCTGCTGATCGCGGGCCTGTCCACGCTGTCGCTGCCGGGCACGAACTCGTTCATCAGCGAGTTCCTGGTGCTGCTCGGCTCGTTCGGCACGCGGCCGGTGTACACGATCATCGCGACCGTGGGCATGGTGCTCGCCGCGATGTACGTGCTGTGGCTCTACCAGCGGATCATGACCGGCCCCGTGCGTGGCGACGCCCTGGTGGGTGCCGGGGGCGGCCCGGGGACGGCGGTCGCGCCCGAGGTGGGCGCGAAGAAGGCCATCCGGGACCTGTCCACGAAGGAGATCGCGGTGCTCGCGCCGCTGGTGGTGCTCGTCCTGGGCCTCGGCTTCTACCCGAAGCCGGTGCTCGACACAGTGACGCCGTCGGTGGAAGCGACGCTGTCCGCGGTGCAGGAAAGGTGACTGGAAGCGGTGTTGAATCCCTTTTTGGCGCAGCAGGGTGGCGCGATCGAGACGCCGCAGATCGACTACGCCGCGATCCTGCCGATCCTCATCGTCCTCGGCGCGGCGTGCGTCGGGGTGCTCCTGGAGGCGTTCCTGCCCAAGCACCAGCGGTGGCCGGTGCAGGTCGGACTGACCCTGCTGACGATCGTCGCCGCCGGGGTCGCGCTCGGCGCGTACGTCGGGGACGCACCTGAGCAGGGCATCACCACGCTCAGCGGCACCGTCGCCGTCGACGCGCCCGCGCTGTTCCTGTGGGGCACCCTGCTGGCGCTGGCGCTCGGTGCGGTGCTGCTCATCGCGGACCGGTCCGTGGAGCCGGGCGGCGCGTTCGTCGCCCAGGCCGGTATCAGCCCGGGCACCGTGCAGGACCGCGCGCAGGTGTCCTCGACGGGGATGCAGACCGAGGTGTTCCCGCTGACGCTGTTCGCGCTCGGCGGCATGATGACCTTCACCGCGGCGAACGACCTGCTGACGATGTTCATCGCGCTGGAGGTGCTGAGCCTGCCGCTGTACCTGATGTGCGGCCTGGCGCGCAGGCGGCGGCTGATCTCGCAGGAGGCCGCGGTCAAGTACTTCCTGCTCGGCGCGTTCGCCAGCGCGTTCTTCCTCTACGGCATCGCGATGCTCTACGGCTACGCGGGCTCGGTGCGGCTCGCGGACATCGCGGCCGCGACGGCGGGCACCGACCGTTCCGACACGCTGCTGTTCGCCGGGTTCGGCCTGCTGATGGTGGGCCTGCTGTTCAAGGGTTCGGTCGGGCCGTTCCACACCTGGACGCCCGACGTGTACCAGGGCGCACCGACCCCGATCACGGCCTTCATGGCCGCGTGCACGAAGGTCGCCGCGTTCGGCGCGCTGCTGCGGGTGCTGTTCGTGGCGTTCGAGTCGACCAGCTGGGAGTGGCGCGGCGTGCTGTGGGCGGTCGCGATCATCTCGATGGCGGTCGGCGCCATCCTCGGCCTGACGCAGACCGACGTGAAGCGCATGATCGCCTACTCGTCCATCGCGCACGCGGGCTTCCTGCTCGTCGGCACGATGGCGATCACGGACGAGGGGCTGTCCGGCACGTTGTTCTACCTGCTGGCGTACGGCTTCACCACGCTCGCCGCGTTCGGGGTGATCTCGCTGGTGCGGGACGCCTCGGGCGAGGCGACCCACCTTTCGGCGTGGGCGGGACTGTCGAAACGGTCGCCGCTGCTGGCCGCGGTGTTCACCTTCCTGCTGCTCGCGCTGGCGGGTATTCCGTTGACCAGCGGGTTCGTGGGCAAGTTCGTGGTGTTCTCCGCCGCCCTGTCCGACGGGATGGCGCCGCTGGTGGTGATCGCGCTGGTGTTCAGTGCCGTCGCGGCGTTCTTCTATCTGCGGGTGGTGGTGCTGATGTACTTCTCGGAGCCCGCTCCGGAAGGGCCCACGGTCAGCGTTCCCGGTGCGTTCACGACGGCGGCGATCACGCTCGGCGTGGTGGTCACCCTGCTGCTTGGCGTGCTGCCCGCGTTCGCGCTCGACTGGGCGGGTGCGGGCGGCTTCGCGCTGTCGTCCTGACGGTTCCGACGACCGTGCCGAAGGAGGTCGCAAGCGTTTGCGCCGTCGCTTTCCGCCCGGTGTCACGTTCGTCACGTAAGCCCTTGACCAGCGGGTCATCGGCCCCGAACCGGCTGCCATTAGGCTGAGGGCAACCGTGACCCAGTGCCGAGAGGGCGGAGCCGACGTGTCAGTGCGTGAAGGCACCCTGGACGAGTTGCGCGCTGCAGTCGGCCTGCAGATCGCCGATGAGCAGCTCCTGCGCACGCTCGCCAGCGGCCTGAACGATGTGGAGGACGTGCTGCGCGAGGTGGTGCGCAGCGACGTCCAGGCCGTGAACGAGGCGGCCACTCACCTGGTGGAAGCGGGCGGCAAGCGCTTCCGCCCGCTGTTCACGATCCTGGCCTCGCAGTTCGGCAGCGGAGGGCGCGATGCGGTGATCACCGCCGCCGCGTCGGTGGAGCTGGTGCACCTGGCCACGCTCTACCACGACGACGTGATGGACGAGGCCACGATGCGGCGCGGGGCGGAGAGCGTCAACGCCCGCTGGGACAACACCATCGCGATCCTCACCGGCGACTTCCTCTTCGCGCACGCGTCCCGGTTGGTCGCCGACCTCGGCACGGACGCGGCGCGGATCATCGCCGAGACGTTCGGCGAGCTGGTCACCGGGCAGATGCGGGAGACCGTGGGACCCGCGGAGGGCGAGAACCCGGTGGAGCACTACCTGTCCGTGATCGGGCAGAAGACCGGCTCCCTGATCGCCACCGCGGGCCGGTTCGGCGGCATGATGTCCGGAGCGGCGCCGGAACACGTCGAGGCGCTGTGCCGGTTCGGCGAGATCATCGGCGCCGCCTTCCAGATCTCCGACGACGTCATCGACATCGCCTCCCCGTCGCACGAGCTGGGCAAGTCCCAGGGCACCGACCTGCGCGAGGGCGTGCGCACGCTGCCGATCATCTACGAGCTGTCGGCCGAGGACCCCGACCCCCGGCTCGTCGAGCTGCTCGGCAAGCCGCTCACCGACGACGTGCTGGTCGCTGAGGCCCTGGAGCTGCTGCGCGGCTCCACCGGACTCGAACGCGCGCGGGCCACCCTTTCCGATTACGCTCGGCGCGCGAGATCGGAGCTCGAGGCACTGCCACCGTCGCCGGCGCGGGACGCCTGCGAGTCGGTCGCCGAGTACCTCGTGGCACGGACTCACTGAGGAGGACGGCGAGGCTATGTCCCTGTTCGGACAGGTGTGGGTGTTCAGCGCGGCGGCGTTCGTGCTGGGTGCGCTGCTCGCCTGGCTGTTCCTGGTCCGCCCGGCGCAGCGCCGGATCCGCGAGCTGGAGCGTGCGCTCGCCGCGTACGAGACCTCGGCGGCGCCCACCGCGCACCAGGGCGCCTCGAGCCGCTCGGCTGCGGACTGGGACGACGAGGAGCCGGTCGCGGCGGTCCCGCCCACCCGGACGTTCGTCCCCGCCGAGGAACAGCCGGAGGAGCCCGCTCCGCGCGAGCCCACCGAGCGGCTCGCGCCCGCCCCGCACTGGCTGGAGCAGGACAGCCTGCAGGGCTACCGGTCCGAGCACCCCGAGCACTCCGGCGACGAGCGGGCCGAGGACGACCGGTGGGACCATGAACCCGGCGCGGCCGAGCTGACCTCGGTGCTGGACCCGGCCTCCGGCGACTACACCGGGCGGTATCCGGGCGACCGTCCGGAGGACCATCCCAGGGATGATGAATACGGCCGGTACGCCGAGCACTACGCCGACGAGCCGGAACCGGAGCGGCAGCCCCGGCCGGGCAGCCTCTTCGAACCCGCCTACGAGCCGGTCGAGGAGGACGAGCCGGACCAGCGGGCGACCACCGCGCAGCCGCCCGCCTACGCGTTCGGCGACCCGGAGGCGGATCCCGCCGACGAGCCGGTGGTCGAGCAGACGCATGTCCTGCCCAAGCGGCAGCCGAGGCAGGCGCTGCGGGGCGGTTTCGAACCGCCCAAGCCGATCCAGCCTTCGATGCGAGCGGTCACGCGGCGGGAGCCCGAGGATGCGGGTGTGCAGAGCGGGTCGCTGTTCGAACCGGCGGTCACGGCCAACACGGGCGGCCGGGACAGCGGCGCGGACACCCCGCCCGCGCGCGAGCCCGGCGGCTACGACGACGGGCTGCCCCCGGGACCGTTCGGGCCCGGCTCGGCGATGCCGCTGCCCGGCGGGGCCCCGCCGTCCGCCGAGTACACGGTGAAGGCCAGCGTCACCGCGCTGCGCTACTGCACCGAGGAGTCGGACCAGTTCCCGAACATGGTCGCCGAGGTGTGGTTCCGCACCCCGGCCGACGCCGAGCGGGTCGGCTTCCGCCCCCTCGCCTAAGCACGCGACCGGGCCAGACCGCACTGGGCCTGACCGCGCTGGGCGTGCACGCGCTGGGCCGGTGCAGTGAAGGCCACCTTGACTGCGTTGAACGCAACCAGGGTGGCCTTCACTGCCTCTGGCTGGGGGCCCCGGTCAGGTGACGGTCCAGGTGTCCTTGCCGCGGAGGAGGGCCTGCAGGTCGGGGGTTTTGGCCTCGCGGGCCTGTTCGACCTGGTGGCGGGCGAGGTCGTCGTAGGTGGGGCGGGTGACCTGGCGGAAGATGCCGGTGGGGGTGTGGTGCAGGTCCTGGCCGCCGAGGCGGGACAGGGCGAAGGCGTAGGCGGTGTCGGTGATGGCGGGGTCGTGGACGACGAGGTTGTCCTCGCCGATCTCGGAGACCTTGCCGACCTCGAGCCCGCCCCAGGCGCTGCGGGTGACGCCGTAGTCGCCGTCGGGTCCGAAGCGGATGGGTTCGCCGGTGCGCAGCGGGATGATGCGCCGTTCGGCCTCGTCGCGGTCCTTGAGCACGTCGAACGCGCCGTCGTTGAAGATGGGGCAGTTCTGGTAGATCTCGACCAGGGCGGAGCCGCGGTGCTGTGCGGCGGCGGTGAGGACCTCGGTGAGGCCCTTCTTGTCGCTGTCCAGCGCGCGGCCGACGAAGGTGGCCTCGGCCCCCAGTGCCAGCGAGACGGGGTTGAACGGGGTGTCCACGCTGCCCATGGGGGTGGACTTGGTGACCATGCCCTGGTCGGAGGTGGGGGAATACTGGCCCTTGGTCAGCCCGTAGATCCGGTTGTTGAACAGCAGGATCTTGAGGTTGACGTTGCGGCGCAGGGCGTGGATGAGGTGGTTGCCGCCGATGGACAGCGCGTCGCCGTCGCCGGTGACGACCCACACCGACAGGTCGGGCCGGGTGGTGGCCAGGCCGGTGGCGATGGCGGGGGCGCGGCCGTGGATGGAGTGCATCCCGTAGGTGTTCATGTAGTACGGGAAGCGGGACGAGCACCCGATCCCGGACACGAACACGATGTTCTCGCGCTTGAGCCCGAGGGTGGGCAGGAAGGACTGGATCGTGTTGAGCACGACGTAGTCCCCGCAGCCCGGGCACCAGCGCACTTCCTGGTCGGACTTGTAGTCCTTGGCCTTCTGGGCCTCGTCGGTGCCGGGGACCAGGTCGAGCCCGCCGAGGGCAGGCAACCCCAGATCGGTGGTCATGCCGCCACGACCTCCTTGATGATGTCGGTGAAGACGCCTTCCAGCTCTTCGGCCTTGAACGGGAGCCCGGCGACCTTGTTGTACGAGCGGATGTCGACCAGGTACTTCGCGCGCAGCAGCATCGCCAGCTGTCCCATGTTCATCTCGGGTACCACGACGAGGTCGTAGGAACGCAGCACGTCACCCAGGTTGGCCGGGAACGGGTTGAGGTGGCGCAGGTGGGCCTGGGCGATGGGCAGGCCCCGCTTGCGCACGCGCCGGCAGGCGGCGCCGATCGGGCCGTAGGACGAGCCCCAGCCCAGCGCGAGCACCCGCGCCTTGCCGCCCGAAGGGTCGTCGACGGCGAGGTCGGGGACGTCGATCCCGTCGATCTTGGCCTGCCGGACGCGCACCATGTGGTCGTGGTTGTCCGGGTCGTAGGAGATGCTGCCCTTGCCGTCGGCCTTCTCCAGCCCGCCGATGCGGTGCTGCAGGCCGGGGGTGCCGGGCACCGCCCACTCGCGGGCCAGGGTCCGCGGGTCGCGCAGGTAGGGCCAGAACTCGCCGGACCCGTCGGTGGCGTTGGGCTCGGTCGCGAAGGACACGCGCAGATCGGGCAGGTCGTCGACGTCCGGGATCAGCCACGGCTCCGACCCGTTGGCCACCGCCCCGTCGGACAGCAGCAGCACCGGCGTGCGGTAGGTCAGCGCGATCCGCGTGGCCTCCAGCGCGATGTCGAAGCAGTCCGCGGGCGAGCACGGCGCCACGATCGGCACCGGCGACTCACCGTTGCGGCCGAACATCGCCTGCAACAGGTCGGCCTGCTCGGTCTTGGTCGGCAGGCCGGTGGAGGGCCCACCCCGCTGCACGTCGATGACCACCAGCGGCAGCTCGGTCATCACCCCGAGCCCGATCGTCTCGCTCTTGAGCGCCACCCCCGGACCCGAGGTGCTGGTCACCCCCAGCGCACCGCCGTAGCTGGCACCCAGCGCGGCCCCGATCCCGGCGATCTCGTCCTCGGCCTGGAACGTGGTGACACCGAAGTTCTTGTGCTTGGACAACTCGTGCAGGATGTCCGAAGCCGGGGTGATCGGATAGGTGCCCAGCAGGATCGGCAGCCCCGACCGCTGCCCGGCCGCCACGATCCCGTACGCCAGCGCCGCGTTCCCCGTGATCTGCCGGTACGTGCCCGGCGCCAGCTTGGCCGGCGCCACCTCGAACGTCGTCGCGAACGACTCGGTGGTCTCGCCGTAGTTCCACCCCGCCCGGAACGCCAGGATGTTCGCCTCGGCGATGTCGGGCTTCTTCGCGAACTTCTCCCGCAGGAACCGCTCGGTGCCCTCGGTCGGCCGGTGATACATCCACGACAGCAACCCGAGCGCGAACATGTTCTTGCACCGCTCGGCGTCCTTCTTACCCAGCCCGGTCTCGGCCAGCGCCCCCTGCGTCAGCGTCGACATCGCCACCCGGTGCACCTCGAACGCCGACAGCGTGTCGTCCTCCAGCGGATCGGCCGCATAACCGACCTTGGACAGGTTGCGCTTGGTGAACTCGTCGACGTTGACGATCACCGTGCCCCCACGCGGCACATCCGCCAGGTTCGCCTTCAACGCCGCCGGGTTCATCGCCACCAGCACGTCCGGCCGGTCCCCCGGCGTGAGGATGTCGTAGTCGGCGAAATGCACCTGGAACGACGAGACCCCCGGAATCGTGCCCTGCGGCGCCCGGATCTCCGCCGGAAAGTTCGGCAACGTCGCCAGATCGTTCCCGAAAGCCGCCGCCTCCGACGTGAACCGGTCACCCGTCAGCTGCATACCGTCCCCGGAGTCACCCGCGAACCGGATCACCACCCGGTCCAGTTGGTTGACCTCCGTCGGCCGGGACGCCGACAGCGCGCCGGTGCCACTGCCGTTCGCACTGGTGCTCATGGGCCAGGGATTCCCTCTCTCACGACTGGGCGCGGGCGAGCGCCGTAATACTTCGAGATTACTTCTTGTTTTCGACCGCCGTGCGACGGTGTGATCCGGCTTACCTGTTACTCGCGGTAACAGCCTACTTGCTCCCATCCTGTGGGATTCATCGCCCCGCGATGCGGGCGCGCAACGCCTCCAGCCGGGCGGTGAACTCCGGCGAATCCAGCGACGTCAGCTGGGGTTCGAGTTCGGCGTCGACGGCGGCGGCGTGGTCATCGAGGCCTCGGGTGTGCCGCATCGTGCGCTTGATCGTGATGACGAGCTCGCGCGGGGCCTCGACGGCGGGCCGGGCGAGCTCCCTGGCGGCCGCCACCAGCTCGTCGTGGTCACCCTCCACCGTACGCAGCACGAGCCCGGCGCGGGCCGCGGCCTCCGCGTCGAGGATCTCGCCGAACAGGGTCATCGCCATGGCCTGCTGCGTCCCCACCAACCGCTGCGACATCCACGTCATCCCACCGCCGGGATGCAGGCCGAGTTGCAGGAACCGGGCGTCGAAGCGGGCCTTCGGACCGGCCAGGCGCACGTCCGCGGCGAGGGCGAGGTTGAGACCGGCGCCGACCGCGGCACCACCCACGGCGGCGATCGTCGGCAGGGTGCAGCGCGCCACCGCGAGGAAACCCGCGTAGATCTCGCGCAGGCCCTCCTCCTTGGCGGCGCCGAGTGCCGTGAGGTCGGCACCCGCGCAGAACGCGGGCGGGGTCCCGGTCACGATCACCGCGTGCACGTTCTCGTCGCGCTCCGCCGCCGCGATCGCGTCGACCAGCTCGGCCGACAGCCGGAGGGTGAGCGCGTTGCGGCGGTCCGGGGCGTCGACGGTGATCAGCGCGACGCCCGCACTGTGCTCGCTGAGAATCCGTTCGCTCATGAGGGCATCGTGTCAGCGATCCGGGCTCGGCGGGCGTTCGAGCAGCCGGGACAGCACCACGGTCGACTCGGTGCGGTCCACGATCTCCAGCCCGCGCAGCCGTTCGAGCGCGTCCTCGAGGTGGTGGATGTCCGCGGCCCGCAGGTGCACGATCGCGTCGGCCGCGCCGGAGACCGTGTACGCGGCCACCACCTCGGGCAGTGGCTCCAGGCGCGCGCGGATACGGGCGGGGGAGATGTTGCCCCGGCAGTGGACCTCCACGAACGCCTCGGTGCCCCAGCCGAGTGCCTCCGGGTCGACGACCGCGGTGAACCCGCGCAGCACGCCCGTCTCGAGCAGCCGGTCGACCCTGCGCTTGACCGCGGGCGCGGAGAGGCCGACCACCTTGCCGATCTCCGCGTAGCTCGACCGGGCATTGGCGACAAGGCATGAAACGATCCGCTGATCCAAGGTGTTCACACGCAACGTTTAGCACAACAGCACGCAACCAACAGAGATTGCTTGCGCAACGAAGCCACGCATACATTCGAAACCATGACGGACGCCTCTGCGCTACCCGCGCGTGTGCCCACGACCCGGCACTACCTCATGTGCCCGCCCCGGTACTTCGCGGTCGAGTACGTGATCAACCCGTGGATGGACCCGGACGAACCGGTCGACGTCGACCGCGCCATGGAGCAGTGGACCGTCCTGCGCGACACCTACCGGCGGTTCGGCCACGAGGTCGACGAGATCGAGCCGCAGCCGGGGCTGCCGGACATGGTGTTCGCCGCCAACTCGGGCACCGTGATCGACGGCCGGGTGCTCGGCGCCCGCTTCCGCGCTCCGCAGCGGGCTGCGGAGGCCGAGCACTTCCGGCGGTGGTTCGTGGAGCACGGCTACCGCGAGGTCACCATGCCCACGAAGATCAATGAGGCGGAGGGCGACTTCGCGTGGACCGGCAGGGAGCTGCTGGCCGGCACCGGCTTCCGCACCGACCCGGACGCGCACGCCGAGGCGCAGGAGCTGCTCGGGGTGCCGGTGGTCTCGCTTCGGCTGACCGATCCGCGCTACTACCACCTCGACACGGCGCTGTTCGTGCTCGCCGAGGCGACCGATTCGGCACCGGCGCAGGTGGCCTACAACCCGGCCGCGTTCTCCGCGGGTTCGCGGCGCGTGCTGGCCCGGATGTTCCCCGACGCGGTGCTGGTGCGCGAGGCCGACGCGGCCGTGTTCGGCTGCAACGGCATCTCCGACGGCCGCAACGTGATCCTGCCGAGGGAGGCGAGGGGGCTGGCCGACCAGCTCGCCGTCCGCGGGTACGAGCCGGTGCTGCTGGACATCTCGGAGCTGCGCAAGGCCGGCGGCGGCCCCAAGTGCTGCACGCTGGAGATCCGCAAGTAGGCCTCCCTCAACCACGAGCCCGCCGGCGCCTGGTCAGCAGGCCGCGGCGGGGTGCGCACAGCAGCGCCAGGACGAACAGGATCCCGCTGGCCAGGCCGATCGTGCCCGGGATGGACGTGTCGAACGTCAGCGCCGCCTGGTGGCCGCCGAGCGAGGCGGCCCAGCCGACGGCCACCGCGACCACGAGCATGGTGCTCATCCGGCCGGTCAGCAGCCGTGCCGTCGCGGCGGGCACGACGAAGAACGTGATCACCAGGATCGCGCCGACGCTGTCGAACGCGACGACGGCCAGGCCCGCCACCGCGACCAGCAGGATCCGCCCGGCGAGCCGCCCGCGCAGGCCGCCCAGCTCAGCGAAGTCCGGGTCGAACGTGCTCGCCTGCAGCGGCCGCCACAGCAGCACGACGAGCACGCCGATCACCACCGCGGCGATGCCCGTGACCACGAGCGACGTCGGCACCTCCAGCCCGCCGAGTTCCATCGTGCGCAGCGGGGCGAACGTGATGTCGCCGTAGATCGCCGAGTCCAGGTCGATGTGCGCGCCGGAGGCGAACTCGCCGATGCCGAGGATGCCGAGCGAGAACAGGGCGGGAAACACCAGCGCGAGCGCCGCGTCGGAGCCGACGATCCGGGTCCGGCGCAGCCACTCGAACCCGGCGACACAGAGCACCCCGAACGCGGTGGCCCCCAGCACGGTGAACAGGGACGCCCGCTGGCCGGTGAGCAGGAAGACGAGCACGATGCCGGGCAGCACGGCGTGGCTCACCGCGTCCGGCAGCAGCGCCTGTCTGCGCAGCACCAGGAAGCTGCCCAGCAGCGCGCACGCGGTGGACAGCAGCCCGGCGATCACGACGATCAGCACGTCGTCCGCGGTACTCACGCCCCGCCCCCTTCCCCGCGGGAAGCTCCCCAATGTGGCATTGGTTGCGTTGGACGCACCGAATGCCGCATTGGGTGCGCCGAACGCACCGAATGCCGCATTGGGTGCGTGGGGCGCGTCGGATGTACCGGATGCCGCATTGGGTGCGTGGGGCGCGTCGGATGTACCGGATGCCGCTTTGGGTGCGTTGAACGCACCGAAAGCCACATTGGGTGCGTGGGGCGCGTCGGATGTACCGGATGCCGCTTTGGGTGCGTTGAACGCACCGAAAGCCACATTGGGGAAATCACGATGCCTCCCGGAACCGGTGGCGGAGCCGGGCGAGCACCCCGCGCCGCGGGGCGAACACCACGGACAGCAGCGCCGCCCCGGTGGCCAGCAGCACGATCACCGGCCCCGCGGGCAGTTCCGCCCGGCCGGACAGCACGCCGCCGACCGCGCCGCACACCGCGCCGATGACTCCCGCGAGCGGCACCAGCGCGGAGAGCCGCTTGGTCAGCTGCCGTGCCGCCACCACTGGCGCCACCAGCAGCGCCACCATGAGGATCGCGCCGACGGTGCGCACGCCGAGCACCACGGCCAGTGCGAGAAGCCCGGTGCCCGCCGCGTCGACGGCCCACGTCGGCACGCCCGCGACCGCGCTGAAGCCGGGGTCGAACGTCGCCGAGCGCAGCACCCGGAAACCCACCACCAGCACGGCCAGTGCGACGGCCCCGAGCGCGAGCGCCACCACGATGTCCTGCTCCACCATCCCGGCGGCCTGGCCGAGCAGGTACTCGTCGAGTCCCGCCTGCTGGCTGTTGCCCGTGCCCGCGATGTGGGTGAGCAGCACGATGCCGAGCGAGAGTGTCACCGAGAGGACCACGCCGATCGCGGCGTCGGCACGCAGCCTGCCCGCCCGTTCCAGCCCGATCATGGCGAACGCCGCGATCGCCGCGGCCAGCGCGGCGCCCGCAAGCAGTGCGGCGGGCGCCTTCGTCCCGGTGAGGAGGAACGCCACCGCGACGCCGGGCAGGGTGCCGTGGCTCATCGCGTCACCGAACATGCTGCGCGTGCGCAGCACGGCGAGCGGGCCGAGCGCGCCGGCGACGAACCCGATGACCGCGGTGCCGACCACGACCACCGCGTCCGGGTACGGCAGCGGCAGCGCGGCGAGGAACCACTCGATCATGTCCGCTCGACGAGCAGGCCCAGCCCGTAGGCCCGCTCGAGGTTGCCGGCGGTCAGCACCTCCCGTGGCGGTCCCGCCGCGACCACCCGGCCCGCCAGCAGCGCGGCGTGGTCGAACCGGTCGCGCACCGTCCGCAGGTCGTGGTGCACGGCCACCACCGAGCGCCCCCGCTCGCACAGCCCGGTCAGCACCTCCAGCAGCGCCGACTCCGTGCGCGCGTCCACCGCGGTGAACGGCTCGTCGAGGATCACCAGGTCCGCCTGCTGCGCCAGCGCGCGGGCGAGAAAAACCCGCTGTCGCTGGCCGCCGGACAGCTCGTCGATCGGCTGGTCCGCGAGCGCCTCGACGCCCACCTGCGCCATGGCGGCGGCGACCAGTTCGTCGTCGTGCCGGGTGAGGCGGCGCAACCATCCCCGGTGCGGGTACCGGCCCATCTCCACCACCTGCACGGCGGTGATCGGGAAGTCCCGCGCCACCGTGTCCTGCTGCGGCACGTACGCGACCCGGCTCCGGATCCGGCGCAGCGGCTCGCCGAGCAGCCGGACCTCACCGCGCACGGCGGGCACCAGGCCGAGCGCGGCCTTGACGAGCGTCGACTTGCCCGCCCCGTTGGGCCCGACCACGGCGCTCAGCCTGCCGCCGGGGATGTCCAGGTCCACGTCCTCGAGCACGGCGCGCCCGCCGTAGGAGGCGGACACCCCGCGCAGCGCCAGCGCGGGCGGCCGCCGCTCGTCCACCACCACGCCGGTCATGCCAGCCCCGCCACGAGGGTTTCGGCGTTCGCACGGATCATGCCGAGATACGTCCCTTCCGGTGTGCCGTCGTCTCCCGCGGAGTCGGAGAACAGTTCGCCGCCGATCCGCACGTCGTGGCCCCGCTGCCGGGCCGCCGCGAGCACCGCGTCGAGGGTCTGCCTCGGCACGCTGGTCTCGACGAACACCGACCGCACGCCGCTGCGCGCGATGAGCCCGGCGACCCGGCCGATGTCGGTGGTGGTCGCCTCCTCCTGCGTCGAGATGCCCTGGATCGCGACGACGTCCATGCCGAACGCGCGGCCGAAGTACCGGAACGCGTCGTGGGAGGTCACGATCTGCCGGTACCGGGGCGGGATCCGGTCGAGGGTCGCGCGGACCTCGTCGGCGAGCGCGAGCACCCGCTGCCGGTACTCGGCGCCCCGCTGCCGGTAGCCGGCGGCGTGCTCGGGGTCGAGCTCGGCCAGCTGCGCCGTGATGGCGTCCACCGCGTACGCCCACAGGTGCGGGTCGTGCCACACGTGCGGGTCGTACTCCTCCTCGGGCGCCGCGTCGGCGGGCGGGCTGAGCAGCTTCTCCTCCGGGATCGCCTCCCCGGCGAACAGCACGGGCTTGGCGCGGCCGACCTCCCCGAGCGTCCGCTGCAGCGAGCCCTCCAGGTACAGGCCGACGGCGATCACGGCGTCGGCCCTGCGCATGTCGTGCAGGTCGCTTGCCTTGGCCTGGTAGAGGTGCGGGTCCACGCCGGGGGCCATCAGCCGCACGGTCCGGATGTGCTCGCCGCCGATCCGGCGGACGGTGTCGTCCAGGAAGTTGGTGGTGGTGACGATCAGTGGCCTGCCGTTGGCGGCCGCCACCGCCTCGTTGGCGGCGCGGACCGCGTTGGCGGCGACCCAGGTGAGCACCAGGACGAACACCGCGGCGAGCGCCGTGAGCGCGAGTGCGCCGCGGGTACGGGCGCGCCGCCTACGGTGCGCGGCCGTCCAGGCGCTCATCGCATTCCTCCCGGATTTCGGTTCGCCGAAAACCATCATACGGGTGAACGAACACCGTGGCGCAAGAGCGGTGTCGTGCAGGTCTCGGTTCGGAATCGGTGTGTTCCCCGCCCGGCGGGTGCTGTAACGACCGTTCGGCGGTCCGCGAATCAGGGGGTGTCACGCCGCCGCGTTCGCGAGCCAGCCGAGGAGCCAAGTCAATGACCACGTGCCGACTCTGTGGCTCGACGAACACGGCGAGTGTCGTCGATCTCGGGGCCACGCCGCCCTGTGAGCGGTTCCTCACCGCGGACCAGCTCGACGAGTCCGAGCCCACGTATCCGCTGCGGCTCGAGGTGTGCACGGACTGCTGGCTCGCCCAGATCCCGCCGCTGATCACTCCCGAGGACACGTTCACCGAGTACGCGTACTTCTCGTCCTACTCGGAGTCCTGGGTCGAGCACGCGCGCCGGTTCGTCGGCGCGGCCGTCGACCGGCTCGGGCTGGACGCGGGCTCCTTCGTCGTCGAGGTGGCCAGCAACGACGGGTACCTGCTCCGGCACGTCGTGTCGCGCGGGATCCGGTGTCTCGGCGTCGAACCCTCGGTGAACGTCGGGCAGGCGGCCCGCGAGGCCGGCGTGCCGACGGAGACCAGGTTCCTCACCCCGGAGACCGGCGCCGAGGTGCGCGCGGCGCATGGCCCCGCCGACCTGGTGGTGGCCAACAACGTCTACGCGCACATTCCCGACGTCCTCGGCTTCACCCGCGGGCTGCGCGCGCTCGTGGCCGACGACGGCTGGGTCTCCGTCGAGGTGCAGCATCTGCTCACGCTGATCGAGAAGACCCAGTACGACACGATCTACCACGAGCACTTCCAGTACTACACCGTGGAATCCGCCCGGAGGGCGCTCGCGACCGGCGGTCTGTCCGTTGTGGACGTCGAGCTGTTGCCGACCCACGGTGGCTCCATCCGCCTCTGGGCCAGGCCCGCCGAGGTGGCGGGTGAACCGAGCGCACGGATGGCCGACGTCCTCGCGCGGGAGAAGGCCGCCGGGCTGCACGAGCTCTCCGGCTACACCGAGTTCGCCGACCGGGTCGCCCGGGTCCGGCGGAACCTGTTGCGGTTCCTCGTGGACGCCGCCGAACGCGGAGACACGGTCGTCGGCTACGGCGCCCCCGGCAAGGGCAACACGCTGCTCAACCACTGCGGCATCCGGCCGGACCTGCTGGCCTACACCGTCGACCGCAACCCGTACAAGCACGGCAGGTTCACCCCGGGAACGCGGATCCCCGTGCTGCCGCCCGAGCGCATCGCCGCCGACCGGCCCGACTACGTCCTCGTGCTCCCGTGGAACCTGCGTACCGAACTCACCGAGCAACTGTCCTATGTGGGCGAATGGGGCGGCAGGCTCGTGTTTCCCATCCCGGAACTGGACATTGTCGAGGTGAAGTCGTGAAGGTCGTCCTCTTCTGCGGCGGGTACGGCATGCGGATGCGCAACGGAACCGCCTCCGACGTTCCCAAACCGATGCAGATGGTGGGACCGCGCCCGCTCATCTGGCACGTGATGCGCTACTACGCCCACTTCGGGCACACCGACTTCATCCTGGCGCTGGGCTACGGCGCCCACCACATCAAGGACTTCTTCCTGAACTACTCGGAGACGGCCTCCAACGACTTCGTGCTCAAGGGCGGCCGCACCGAGCTGCTCTCGACGGACATCGCCGACTGGTCGATCACGTTCGTGCAGACCGGCATCGAGTCGGCGATCGGGGAGCGGCTGCGCCGCGTGCGGCGATTCCTCGACGGTGACGAGATCTTCCTCGCCAACTACGCGGACGTGCTCACCGACGCCCCGCTGCCCGAGATGATCGATCGGTTCGCCGCGTCCGACGCGGGCGCGTCGATGATGGTGGTGCCGCCGCAGTCGTCGTTCCACTGCGTCGAGATGGACGAGGGCGGCCGCGTCGGGTCCATCACGGCCGTGAGCGAGATGCCGCTGTGGGAGAACGGCGGCTACTTCGTCTTGCGGCAGGACGTCTTCGACCACATCCCGGCGGGCGGCGACCTCGTCGCCGACGGCTGCGCCGAGCTCGCCAAGCGCGGAAGGCTGCTCGCCTACCCGTACCGGGGGTTCTGGAAGCCGACCGACACCGTGAAGGAGCGGGCCGCGCTGGACGAGGCGTACGCGAAGGGCGACCGGCCGTGGGCGCTGTGGGAGACCGGGCACCGTACCGCGAGGACCGCATGATCGCGTTGCGGCCCGGCCGGATCCGCCGCGTCGTGGCGCTCGGCGCGCACTGCGACGACATCCCGATCGGGGCGGGCGGCACGTTGCTCACCCTGTGTGCCGCCAACCCGGGGGTCCGGGTCGACGCGCTGGTGCTCTCCGGCGGCGGCTCCCGGCGGGAGGACGAGGAACGGGCGGCGCTGGCGGCGTTCTGCCCCGGCGCGGACCTCGACGTCGCCGTGCTCAAGCTGCCGGACGGCCGGTTCCCCGCGCACTGGGACGAGGCCAAGTCGGCGCTCGAGGAGCTGCGCGCGAGGACCGAACCGGACCTGCTGCTCGCGCCCCGCACCGACGACGCTCACCAGGATCACCGGGGCCTCGCCTCGCTCGTGCCGACGTGCTTCCGCGACCATCTCGCCCTCGGCTACGAGATCGTCAAGTGGGACGGCGACCTCGGCACGCCCAACGCCTACCAGCCGCTGTCCCCGGAGACGGCGGAGGACAAGGTCCGCCTGCTGCACGAGCACTACGCCTCGCAGCGGCACCGTCCCTGGTACGACCGGGAGGCGTTCCTCGGCCTCGCCCGGATCAGGGGCATCGAATGCCAGGCCCGCTACGCGGAGGCCTTCTACGTGCACAAGTTCGTTCTCGGCCTGAAGGACTGAATTCATGCGGGTGCTACTGACCGGACACAAGGGATACCTGGGCACCGTCATGGCGCCCGTGCTCGCCGCCGGGGGGCATGAGGTGACCGGCCTCGACTCCGGGCTGTTCTCCGGCTGCGTCCTCGGCCCCGAGCCGCAGGACCCGCCCGGGCACGAGGTCGACCTGCGGGACGTCACGGCCGAGCACATGTCCGGAGTGGACGCCGTGGTCCACTTGGCCGCGCTGTCCAACGACCCGCTCGGCGCGCTCGCACCCGAGCTGACCTACGACATCAACCACCACGCCGCCGTCCGCCTCGCCCGGCTGGCGAAGGACGCGGGCGTGCGACGCTTCCTGTACGCCTCGACGTGCTCCGTCTACGGCGCCTCGGGCGGCGAGGGCCTGGTGAACGAGGACGCCCCACTGCGCCCGGTGACCCCGTACGCGGAGTCGAAGGTCCGGGTCGAGGACGACCTGCACGACCTCGCCGACGCCGGCTTCAGCCCGGTGTACCTGCGCAACGCCACGGCGTTCGGCTACTCGCCCCGGTTGCGCGCGGACATCGTGCTGAACAACCTGGTCGGCCACGCCTTCCTCACCGGCGAGGTGCTGGTGCTCTCCGACGGCACCCCGTGGCGGCCGCTCGTGCACGCCGCCGACATCGCGCGCGCGTTCGCCGCCGCGCTCACCGCCCCGCGCGAGGCCGTGCACGACCGCGCGTTCAACATCGGCACCGAGCGCAACAACGTCACGGTCGCCCAGATCGCCGAGGAGGTCGTGGCCGCGGTGCCCGGCTCACGGCTGTCCATCACCGGCGAGGCGGGCGCGGACCCGCGCTCGTACCGGGTCGGCTTCTCCCGCTTCCGGGAGGCCGTGCCCGGCTTCGACTGCGAGTGGACGGTCAAGGCGGGCGCGGTCGAGCTGATCGAGGCCTACCAGCGGCACGGGCTGACCCGCGACGCGTTCGACCGGCGGTTCACCCGGCTCGCCTGGCTCAAGGAGCGCACCGGTTCCGGTGCCGTCGACGACACGCTGCGGCGGGCGTGATGTCCGGCGCGGAGATGCACGCCCTGGTCGAGCGGCTGTACCCGATCTGCCGCAGCATCACCGGCGACGGGGTGCGCCGCACGCTGGAGCTCGTCTCCGAGCTGCTGCCGCTGGAGACGCACGAGGTCCCCACCGGCACCCCGGTGCTCGACTGGACGGTGCCGCTGGAGTGGAACATCCGCGACGCCTACATCGCCGACACCACCGGCAGGCGGGTGGTCGACTTCGCCGAGTCGAACCTGCACGTCGTCGGCTACAGCGTGCCGGTGCACGCCACGATGAGCCGCACTGAACTGGCCGAGCACCTGCACACGCTGCCCGAGCACCCGGCCTGGATCCCGTACCGCACCAGCTACTACGCGCCCACATGGGGCTTCTGCCTCGCGCAGCGGGCCCTCGACGCGCTGCCGGAGGGCGACTACGAGGTACACATCGACTCGACGCTGGCCGAGGGGCACCTCACCTACGGCGAGCACGTCGTGCCCGGCCGGGTCACCGACGAGGTGCTGGTGTCGTGCCACGTCTGCCACCCCTCACTGGCCAACGACAACCTCGCGGGCATCGCCGTGGCGACGTTCCTCGCCAGGGAACTCGCGGCGCGGCAGCCGTACTACACCTACCGCTTCCTGTTCGCGCCGGGCACGATCGGCGCGATCACCTGGCTGGCCCGCAACGCCGAGCGCGTCGAGCGAGTCCGGCACGGCCTCGTGCTGGCCTGCGCGGGTGACCGGGGCGCGCTGACCTACAAGCGGAGCAGGCGGGGAGACGCCCCGATCGACCGGGTGCTGGAGTACGTGCTGCGCACCTCCGGCCGGGAGCACACGGTCGTCGACTTCTCGCCCTACGGCTACGACGAGCGGCAGTTCTGCTCGCCGGGGTTCGACCTCGGCGTCGGCTCGCTGTCCCGCACGCCCTACGCCGGGTACCCGGAGTACCACACCTCGGCCGACGACCCGGGCTTCGTGTCCCCGGACGCGCTGGCCGACACCCTCGCCGTCTGCCGCGAGGCGTTCGCCGTGCTCGACCGCGACCGCCGCTACGTCAACCTGAGCCCCTACGGCGAGCCGCAGCTGGGCAGGCGGGGACTGTACGACTCGCTCGGCGGGCGCTCCGATGCCAAGCAGGCACAGCTGGCGATGCTGTGGGTGCTCAACCTCTCCGACGGCGGGCACTCACTGCTCGACATCGCCGAGCGGTCCGGCCTGCCGTTCGCCAGCGTCACCGCGGCCGCCGACGCCCTGCTCGCCGCGGGCCTGCTCAAGGAGTGAGCGGATGGGTATCGGACGACACCGGCGCGTGCGGCCGTCCCGCGGGCTGAAGGCCATGGCGGGGCGGCTCAGCTGGGGCCTCGGCGACCAGGCCGTCTCCAGCCTCACCAACTTCGCCGTCGGTGCGTTCGTCGCCCGCTCGCTCGGCGCCGGGGCGTTCGGCGCGTTCAGCCTCGCCTGGGTCACCTACGGCGTGCTCGTCAACGTCTCCCGCGGCCTGGCCACCGACCCGCTGATGGTGCGCTTCAGCGGCGTCGCCGCCGACGCGTGGCGGGGTGCGGTCGTCCGGGCCTCGGGCACCGCGCTCGCCGTCGGCGTCGCGGGCGGGCTCGGCTGCCTCGGGCTCGGCCTGGTGATCGGCGGCCCGGTGGGTGGCGCGTTCGCGGCACTCGGGGCCGTGCTGCCCGCACTGCTGGTGCAGGACTCCTGGCGGTACGCGTTCTTCGCCTCGGGCGAGGGGCGCAAGGCGTTCGGCAACGACCTGGTGTGGGGTGCCGCCCTGGTCCCGGCGATGCTGCTCGCCTCCGCACACGACAGCGTCGTCGCGTTCGTGCTCGCGTGGGGCCTCGCCGCCGCCGTCGCGGCGGGCTTCGGCTGCGTGCAGACCGGGGTGCTGCCGCGCCTCACCGTGGCGGCGACCTGGCTGCGGCAGCAGCGCGACCTCGGCCCGCGCTACCTCGTGGAGAACGCCAGCAACAGCGGCGGCTCGCAGCTGCGCATGTACGGCCTCGGCGCCATCGCGGGCCTCGCCGACGTGGGCGCGGTCCGCGGGGTCGAGCTGCTGCTCGGCCCGTTCCTCGCCGTCCTGATGGGACTGTCGCTGGTCGCGGTCCCCGAGGCGGCCAGGGTGCTCCGGCGCTCGCCGCACCGCCTGCGCGTGTTCTGCCTGCTGCTCGGCGGAGGGCAGGCGGCAGCGGCCCTGTGCTGGGGCACCGCGCTGCTGCTCCTGCTGCCCGACCGGGCCGGTGAGTTCCTGCTCGGTGCCGTGTGGGAACCCGCTTCCGCGCTGATCGTGCCCGCGACGCTCGGGGTCGTCGGCGCGAGCTTCTTCACCGGCGCGGCCACCGGCCTGCGCGCCCTCGGCGCGGCGCGCCGCAGCCTCCGCTCGCAGCTCGTCGCCTCCGCCGCCTACGTCGCGGGCGGGCTCGCCGGTGCCGCCCTCGGCGGCGCGCTCGGCTCGGCGTGGGGCGTCGCGGCCGGGGTGGCGTTCGGCGCGGTCGTCTGGTGGGCGCAGTTCGGGGCCGGGCTGCGCGAGCACGTGGCCCGGCCCCAGCCCGAACCCGAAGGAATGAGGACGTCATGACCACCGTCCCCCGGCTGAGCATCGGTCTGCCCGTCTACAACGGCGAGGAGTACCTCGCCGAGTCGCTGGACGCGCTGCTCGGCCAGAGCTACGGCGACTTCGAGCTCATCATCTCCGACAACGCCTCCACCGACGGCACCAGGGACATCTGCGAGGACTACCGCAGACGGGATCCGCGGATCAGCTACGTGCGGCTGACCCGGAACGTCGGTGCCGTGCCCAACCACAACTTCGTGTTCACCCGCGCGCGGGGCGAGCTGTTCAAGTGGGCCTCGCACGACGACCTGTACGGCCGGGACCTGCTGCGCCGCTGTGTCGAGGCACTCGACGCGCACCCCGAAGCCGTGCTGGCCCACTCGGCGAACGCGATCATCGACGGCGCCGGGCGCGTCACCCACCGGTACGACTACCGGATCGCGACCGACTCGCCGCACGCGCCGGAGCGTTTCCGCAGCCTGCTGTTCGAGCCGGGCGGCGACGACTTCTACGGGGTCATCCGCGCCGACGTGCTGCGCCGGTCCGGCCCGCACGACAGCTACCACCACGCCGACCGCACGTTCGTCGCCTCGCTCGCGCTGTACGGGCCGTTCCACCAGGTGCCGGAGCTGCTGTACTTCCGCCGCGACCACCCCACCCGCGCCGAGCGGGCCAACCCGACCATCCGCGGCCGCTGCGCCAACCTGGACCCGCGCCGGGCCGACCGGCTGCGGCACCCGACGGCGCGGCTGCTCGGCGAGTACGTGCTCGGCTTCGTCGACGCCGTGCGGCGGGCGCCGCTCACCCCTGCCGAGCGGCGGGAGTGCTACCGCCACCTCGCGGGCTGGTTCGCCAGCCGGACCCGTCCCGGCGCGGGGCAGCGGGTCGAGGACGCCCCGCCCATCTCCGTCGCGGAACTCGACCTCACCGTCGACACGGTGGTCGCGGGCCGCGCGGGGAGCACGCCGTGAGCCAGTCCGTCCGCATCGGGCTGTTCGGACTGCTCGGCTCGGGCAACCTCGGCAACGACGGCTCGTTCGAGGCGGTGCTCGCGCGGCTGCGTGCGGAGCATCCGGACGCGCTGCTGGACTGCCTGTGCGCCGGGCCCGGCGAGGTCACCGCGCGGTACGGGCTTCCGGCGGCGCCACTGAACTGGTACCGCGGCGAGTACGAGACCGTGTCCGGGGTCCGTTCGGTCGTCCTGAAGCTGGTGGGCAAGCTCGCCGACGCCGTGCGCACGGCAGCGTGGGTGCGCGGGCACGACGCCGTGATCGTGCCGGGCATGGGCGTGCTGGAGGCCACGTTGCCGCTGCGGCCATGGGGTTTCCCCTACTCGCTGTTCCTGCTGTGCGCGGCGGGCCGGGTGTTCGGCACCCGCGTGGCGCTGGTCAGCGTCGGTGCCGACCGGGTCAACGCGAGGGCGACCCGCTGGCTGATCACGCGCGCGGCGGCGCTCGCGACCTACCGGTCGTATCGCGACGAGCTGTCCAGGACCGCGCTGCGGCGGATGGGTGTCGACACCTCGGCCGACGACGTGTACCCCGATCTGGCGTTCGCGCTGCCCGCGCCCGCGGCCGCGGCCCCGAACGGGACGGTCGGGGTCGGTGTGATCGACTTCCACGGCAGCGACGACGAGCGCGCCGAGGCGGACGCGCTGTACGCCGCCTACCTGGCCAGGATGAAACGCTTCGTCGGCAAGCTCGTCGCGGACGGCCGCCCGGTGCGCCTGTTCACCGGCGATGTCGCGGACCAGGCCGTGGTCGACGCGCTGCGCGCGGAGATCGACTCGCCGCTGCTGTCCGCCGCGCGGACCACGACGATCGGCGAGCTGCTGCGCGAGATGTCCACAGTGGACGTCGTGGTCGCCAGCCGCTACCACAACGTGCTTTCCGCGCTGCGGCTGGGCAAGCCCACACTGTCGATCAGCTACGCGGCCAAGAACGACGAGCTGATGGCCGACCTCGGCGTCGGTGAGTTCCGGCAGCCGATCCGCACTCTCGACGTCGGCCTGCTGCTCGCCCAGCTCGCCGATCTGGAGGCCAGGTCGGACCGGGTGCGCGCCACGCTGGCCGGGCGCAACGCCGAACTGACCCGCGCGCTCGACCGCCAGTTCGCGGCACTGTCGGCGGCCCTGTTCCCGCACACCACGTCCGAGGAGGCCAGGTGAAGGCGACCCCGGTCCCCGCCATCGCGGGGGCGTACCTGTTCGAACCCACGCCGCACGCCGACGAGCGCGGGTTCTTCTGCCGCACGTTCGACCGCGCCGTGGTCCGCTCGGTGGGCATCGACCCGGACGGGTTCGCCCAGGACAGCGTGTCCCGCTCCGGCAAGGGCGTGGTGCGCGGGCTGCACCTGCGCTCGGGCCGGGGCGAGGCGAAGCTCGTCCGGTGTTCCGCGGGCGCGGTGTTCGACGTCGTGGTCGACCTGCGGACCGGCTCGCCGACGTACCGCAACGTCGAGTCGTTCGAGCTCACCGGCGACACCCAGGTGTCGCTGTACATCCCGGCGGGCTGCGCGCACGGGTTCCAGGCGCTCACCGAACCCGCCGACGTCTCCTACCGGATCGACCGGCCACACGACCCCGCCGAGGACGTGACGATCGCGTTCGACGACCCCGAGCTCGCGATCCCGTGGCCGTTGCCGGTGACCCTGATGTCCGAACGCGACCGGCGCGCACCACGGCTCGCCGACGCACTCAACCCGGCGCGGTGACCACCATGGACCTCGCACGATCCAGGGCCGCGGCCGAGCGCCTGCACCAGCTGGTTCCCGGCGGCGCCCACACCTACGCCAAGGGTGACGACCAGTACCCGGCCGGGCTCGCGCCGGTCATCTCACACGGGCGCGGCGCCCACGTGTGGGACGTCGACGGCAACCGCTACGTCGAGTACGGCTCCGGGCTGCGCTCGGTCAGCCTGGGGCACGCGCACCCGCGCGTCGTCGCGGCGGCCCGGCGCGAGCTGGAGCGGGGATCCAACTTCGTCCGCCCCGGCATCCTGGAGCTGGAGGCGGCCGAGCGTTTCCTCGCGGCGGTGCGCACGGCCGAGATGGTGAAGTTCGCCAAGAACGGCTCCGACGTCACCACGGCGGCCGTGCGGCTGGCCCGCGCCGCCACCGGCCGCCCGCTGGTGGCGATCTGCCGCGATCAGCCGTTCTTCTCCACCGACGACTGGTTCATCGGCACCACGGCGATGAACGCGGGCATCCCGGAGGAGACCACGAACCTCACCGTGTCGTTCCCCTACGGCGACCTGGCCGCCACCGAGGAACTGCTGCGCGCGCACGACGGCAGGGTGGCCTGCCTGATGCTGGAGGCCGCCGGGCAGCGGGAACCACCACCCGGGTACCTCGCCGGGCTGCGCGAGCTGGCCGACCGGCACGGCTGCGTGCTCGTGTTCGACGAGATGATCACCGGGTTCCGGTGGTCGGAGGCGGGTGCCCAGGGGCTGTACGGCGTCGTGCCCGACCTGTCGACGTTCGGCAAGGCGCTCGGCAACGGGTTCGCCGTGTCCGCGCTGGCCGGTCGCAGGGAGCTGATGGAACAGGGCGGGTCACGGGACGCCCGCGACCGGGTGTTCCTGCTGTCCACCACGCACGGTGCGGAGACGCACGCGCTGGCCGCCGCGATGGCGGTGTTCGACACCTACGTCGAGGAGGGCGTCACCGCCCGCCTGCACGAGCTCGGTGAGCGGCTGGCGGCGGGAGTCCGCGAGGTGGCGGCCGGGATGGGTGTCGGCGACCACGTCCTCGTCCGCGGCCGGGCGAGCAACCTGGTGTTCGCCACGCTCGACGAGCGGCTGCGCCCGTCCCAGGAGTACCGCACACTGTTCCTGCGGCAGCTGGTCACCGGCGGGGTGCTCGGGCCGTCGTTCGTGGTGAGCAGCGCGCTCACGGAGGACGACATCGACCACACGATCGACGTGGTCGGCCAGGCCTGCGCGGTCTACCGCAAAGCACTGGACGCGGGTGACCCGAGCGCCTGGATGGGCGGCCGCTCGGTGCGGCCCGTCTTCCGAAGGCGGAACTGACGCCCTGAACAGCGGTTTTCCACTCGGCAGAGTGACAACACGGCGGGCCGGAGATGCGTAGTTTGTCGTCATGTCGCCACCGCGCGCCGCGCTCGCCGCGGCGCTCACCCTCCTGTTGTCGCCGCTGCCCGCACCGGCCGCGGCGGCCCCGGCGCACCCCGAGCCGTGGGCCGTCTGCGACAACCAGCCGGCGCTCCACCCCGAGCCGCCCGACGCTGCCGTCGTCGTCGACCCGGCCGTCGACGCCGACCTGCACGCCAAGACGAGCGCGCACCCGCCGGGCACGACGTTCTGGCTCGCGCCCGGCACACACACGCTCGGCCAGGACGAGTTCGGGCAGGTGATGCCGAAGGACGGCAACACCTACCTCGGCGCCCCCGGTGCGGTGCTCGACGGGCAGGGGATCAACCGGTTCGCCTTCACCCGGCAGGCGAGGGACGTCACCCTCCGCGGCCTGACGATCCAGGGCTTCGCCGCACCGAAGGACCAGGGCGTGGTCAACCACGACTCCGGTGACGGCTGGGTGATCGAGCACAACACGATCCAGCGCAACGACGGCGCGGCGCTCATGGCGGGGGACCGCCAGCAGGTGCGGGGCAACTGCCTGCGCGACAACGGCCAGTACGGCATGAACGCCTACCAGCGTGGCGACGGCATCACCGGCCTCGTCGTGGCGGGCAACGAGATCACCGGCAACAACACCGGCGACTGGGAGACCAGGGAACCGGGCTGCGGCTGCACCGGCGGCATCAAGTTCTGGGCCGTCGACGGTGCCGACATCCGCGGCAACTGGGTGCACCACAACCACGGGCCGGGACTGTGGGCCGACACCAACAACAACGACTTCCTCATCGAGGGCAACCTCATCGAGGACAACGAGGCCGAGGCCGTCTTCTACGAGATCAGCTACAACCTCGTGCTGCGCGACAACGTCATCCGGCGCAACACCTGGGCGATGGGACGCCGGTTCGCCGAGCGCGGTGACGACTTCCCCGTCGGCACCGTGTACGTCTCCGAGTCCGGCGGCGAGCCGAGGGTCCCCGCCCGCACCGACCGGATCGAGATCCACGACAACCTGTTCGAGGACAACTGGTCCGGCATCACCCTGTGGGAGAACGCCGACCGGTTCTGCAACAGCCCGGCCAACACGTCGTCGGGCTACTGCACGCGGCTGGTGGAGGAGGTGGCGGCGTGCGCCCGCCCCGGCATCGAGACGCCGCCGCTGGACGACGACTGCCGCTGGAAGACGCAGCGGGTGGACGTGCGCGGCAACACGTTCCGCATCGACCCCGCGGCGATGGGCTGCGCGGACCGGTCGTGCGGCCGGATGGCGGTGCTCGCCAACTACGGCACCTACCCCGACTGGTCCCCGTACCACGGCTTCGGCGTCGCCGGCGCGATCACGTTCGGCCAGGACAACCACTGGTCGCGCAACACCTACGCCGGGCCGTGGTCGTTCGTGGCCCACGACGTCGCCCGCGCACTCGACGCGGCCCAGTGGCAGGCCGCGCCCTACCACCAGGACACGTGCAGCTCGTTCACCCCGGACTCGCCTGCCTGCTGACCGGGCGGCGTTCGGCGGCCAGGTCGACGAGCAGTGCCAGCACGGGCATCACCGCCAGCGCGGTGGCGAAGCCGCCCAGCGTGTCGGTCGCGTAGTGCGCGCCCAGCGCCACCTGTGACCAGGCCATCTCCGCCCCGGCCACGGCCGGCGCGCCCAGTGCCACCAGCACGCCCGCCGTCCGCCCCGCCCGGAACAGGTCCACGGCGAGCAGCGCGAACACGAACGCGAGCGCGGTCGCCAGCGCCGTGTGCCCGCTCGGGTAGGACAGGTGCTCGCCGTTGATCGTGCGGCCGAACACCGGCTTCAGTGCCGTGGTCACGGCGGCCGGGACGAGGCATGCGACGGCGAGCACGGCCAGCCGCCGCCTGCGCAGCAGGAGGCACAGCCCGGCCAGCAGCGTCACCAGGATCGCGGCGCCGGCCGGTTCCGCGCCGAAATCCACCATCAGCGCCACCGTGCGCGCGGGCGAGTCCGCGTCCAGGATCGCCGCCGTCGCCGCGGCGTCCACGCCGTGCGCCACCGACTCACCCGCGTGCAGGATGCCGACCAGGACGACGGTGACCGTCGCGACCACCGCGGTCACCGTGAGCGGCGGGCGCAGCGGCCCGGCGAGTGCTCTCGGATCGGGACCGGCCAGGCTGCTCACTCGTTCGCCACCCACATTCGACAAGTCGGGCTTCGTGCCCGAAGCGTTTCCCGCGAACGCGTAACGAGCGGCCCCCCGGCGCCGAATCCACTATGGAACCGCGGCAGGAAGGAAACGCCATGCGCCTGCGTTCGAGCGACATCTCGGCCCGCACCCTCGGAGACGAGACGATCGTCCTCAGCCTGCCCTCGTCCCGCTACTTCTCCATCACCGGGGTCGGTACCCGCGTGTTCGAACTGCTCCAGCGGGACGTGACCCTCGACGAGCTGGTCGGCACGATCACCGAGGAGTACGACGTCGACGCGGACAGCGCGCGGCGGGACATCGAGCTGTTCCTCGACCGGCTGCGCGATGCCGAACTCCTGCACTGAGATCGCGCCCGTCACCGGGCTGCCCGTCATTCCGGCCTGGGAGGTCGCCCTCGGCCGCCCCACCGGTTCCGTGCCGCTGCTGCCCGCGCGGCCCGCCCGGGTCGATCCCGACCCTCGGCGCGCCCTGCGCGACGCGTTGCTGCCCGCGCTGCTGCGCCCACCGTGTGTCGTGGCGTTCTCGGGGGGCCGCGACTCCTCGCTGCTGCTCGCCGTCGCCGCCGAGCTCGCCGCCGGGGAGGGGCTCGAAGTACCGGTCGCCCTCACCTTCCGCTATCCCGGCGACCCCGCGGCCGACGAGTCCGCGTGGCAGGAACTCGTCCTCGCTCACCTGCGCGGGCGCGGGCTGCGGCCGGTGTGGGTGCGGCGAGAGGTCACCACGGAGCTGGACAACATCGGCCCGCTGGCCGCGCCCGTCCTGCGCGCCCACGGCGGCCCCAGCTACCCCGCGGGCATCGGCAACACGATCCTGCTCTCCTCGTACGCCCGCGGCGGCAGCCTGGTCACCGGCAACGCGGGCGACGAGGTGCTCGGCGGGCACCGCATGCCGGTGCTGCGGGCCGTCCTGCGGCGGCGGGGACGCGGGCTGACCGGGGCGGACTGGCGGCTGGCCGCCACCTGCGCGGCCCCGGCGCCGGTGCGGTCCCGGCTGGCCAGGCGTGTCTCCGGCGGCGCGGGCTGGCTGCGGCCGGGCCCCCGTGCCGCCGCGCTGGCCGAGGCGGCCCGCGGCCACGACCGGCCGCTGCGCTGGGACCGTAGCGTGTGGTCGGCGCTCGCGCCGAGGGCGGTGCTCGTCGGCGAACGGACCCGCGCCCGTGTCGCGAGGGACCGTGACTGCGCGCTGGTCGACCCGCTGAGCACCCCGGGTTTCGTGGCGTCGTACGCGGCGTTCGGCGGCCGCTGGGGCGGGCTGACCCGCGCGGCGGGCATCCGGCTGCTCGCCGGGGACCTGCTGCCCCCTGAGCTGCCGGGCCGCCGCGACAAGGCGCGCTTCAATGCCTCCCGGTTCGGCCCCGTGTCGCGGGAGTTCGCGCGGGCATGGAACGGGCGGGGCGTCGACGACCGGATCGTCGACCCGGACGCGCTGCGCGCCGCGTGGCTGTCCCCGGAGCCGCCCGCGGCGACGGCGCTGCTGCTGCAACAGGCCTGGCTGGCCACGACGGGAGGCGCATGACCGTCCGCAGACGCATCCGGCTGGTCCTCGAAGCGCTGCACGCGGTGGCCGTGCTGGCCGCGATCGAGGCCGGGCTCCGTGTCACCGACCTGCCGACGGTGTGCCGCCTGCTGCGGGTGCGCCTCGACCTGGAGAGCGCGCGGCCGCCCGCGGTGGAACGGGCCGTGCTGCCCCGGCGGATGCGCCCGGCCGTGCTCGCCTGCGGCGCCGTCGTCACGCGCTGGCCCGCGGGCGACACCTGCCTGCGCCGCTGCCTGCTGCTCGGCCACCGGCTGCGGGCCCTGCGCCCGGTGCTGCGCATCGGGGTCCGCCGCGTGGACGGGGGCGAGTTCTCCGCGCACTCGTGGCTGGAGATCGGGGGACGCACGCTCGATCCGGCCGCCACCGGGTACGCGGCGCTCGGCTCGGCGGGGCGGTGAGCGGACGTGGCGCACGTGTACCGCGCGCACGGGCTGACCGTCGTCAGTGAGCTGCCGCTGCCGCTGCCGCCCGGCGATCCCGGTGGCGCCGAGGCCGGCCCCGATCTCGTGCTGCGCCTCGGCGGGGAGCGGCCGGTTCCGCACGAGCATCCGCCCGGTACCCGAGTGGCCGGGCTGACCCGCGCGGACGGCCGGATGTTCTACAGCCTCGTCCGGGAAGGCGACCGGACCGTGCTGCGTTACCCGGAGCTGTGCGAGTTCACCGGCGACCGGGAGTTCGGCGCCGTGACGGTCGAGCCGCACCCGGGAGTGGACCCCGGCCTGCTGTCCGTGCTGGCCGGGGGCACGCTGCTCGCCGTGCACCTGACCCTGCGGCAGCACCTCGTGCTGCACGCCAGCGCCGTGCGGGTCGGCGGCCGTGCACTGGCGTTCGTGGGTGCCTCCGGCATGGGCAAGTCGACGCTCGCCGCGGCGTTGTGCGGTGCCGGGCACGGTCTCGTCGCCGACGACGTGCTCCGCGTCGACCGGACCGAGGCGGCCATGCTGGTCCACCCCGGCAGCACCGAGAGCAGGCTGCGTGTCAACGCGCGCGGGCTGGCCGACGCGGCACCCGCCGGGGCCGTGCGCCCGACGGCGGACGGCAGGCTCGCGCTGCGCCCCGGCACGCGGGCGGACGGGCCGTTGCCGCTCGCCGCGTGCGTGGTGCCCCGGCCGAGCCGCGAGGTGGACGGCGTCGCCGTCCGCAGGCTGCCGCCCTCGCTCGCGCTGCTGCGGATGTGCCAGTTCCCGAGGGTCCTCGGCTGGTGCGACCCGCCGTCGATGGACGCCGCGTTCCAGGCCCTCGGCGACCTGGTGGAACGGGTGCCGGTGTTCGAGGCGACCGTGCCGTGGGGCCCGCCGTTCCCGCCCGGCGTCCTCGACGACCTGCTCGCCGCCGTCACCCCCTGACCGCGACGACGTGTCCGCGACCTGTGTACGCGTGTCCGCCATCCATGGTCGCGTGTCCGCCGTCCATGGCCGCGTGTCCGCCGTCCATGGTCGCGTGTCCGCGACCTGTGTCAGCGCGGACCCGGGGTGGCGTACACCGATGTCGGACACGTGTTCCTAAGTCGCGGACACGTGTTCCTAAGTCGCGGACACGTGTTCCCAGGTCGCGGACACGCGGTCAGTGGTAGGCGGAGGACTGGAGGCGGTACAGCTCGGCGTACTGGCCCGCCCTGGCCATCAGCTCGTCGTGCGTGCCGGACTCCACCACCCGGCCCGCGTCCATGACGTAGATCCGGTCGGCCAGGCGCGTGCTGGAGAACCGGTGCGAGATCAGCAGCGCCGCCCGGCCACCGAGCATGGCGCGGACGTCGGCGAACAGCTCGTGCTCCGCGCGCGGGTCGAGCGCGGCCGCGGGCTCGTCGAGCACCACCAGATCGGTGTCCCGGTAGAGCGCCCTGGCCAGCGCCACCCGCTGCCACTGCCCACCGGAGAGGTCGACGCCCTCGTCGAGGTCACGGCCGAGCATGGTGTCGAGCCCGTCGGGCAGCCGCCGCGCCGCGGGCAACACCCCCGCCCGGTCCGCCGCGTCCGCGACCCGCCCGGGATCGGCGTCGCCACCTCCGTCGCTGATCACGATGTTGTCCCGCAGCGACAGCTGGTAACGGACGAAGTCCTGGAAGATCACGGTCGTCGACGCGCGCACGTCCGGCGCGGGCGCATCGGTGCCGTCCCAGCTCCGGGTGCCCGCGTCCGGCTGGTACAGCCCGGCCACGATCTTGGCCAGGGTGGTCTTGCCCGAGCCGTTCTCGCCGACGAGCGCCACCACCTCGCCCGCGCCGATCTTCAGGTCCACGTCGTCGACCGCGGGCCGCTCCTGACCCGGGTAGCGGAACCCGACACCGGTCAGCGCGACGCCCTCCCGCAGCGGCCGCTTGCGGCCCCTCGGCGGCGCGGGCGGGCCCGAGGCCACGAACCGCTCCAGGTCGGCGAGGAACGGCGCCGACTCCAGCAGCCCGCCGATCGCCCCGAACATCGTGCTCAACTGCCCGGAGAGCAGCCGGACGGCGATCGCGGCCGCCCCGGCCTCCGCCAGGCTGATCCGCCCGCGCCGCACCAGCTCGATGATCGCCAGCAACGCGGCCGTCAGCGCCACGGCCACCCCCGCGGTGGTGAGCGCGGCGATCAGCTGGCGGCGCCGGACCTGGGTGCGCAGCGCCGCCGCCACCTCGTCGTTGAGCTCCTGGTGCCGCGCCCGCAGCGGCCCCGCCGCCTCGAACGCCCGCAGTTCGGCGGCGTACGGCCGCTGGGTGAGCAGCTGGCGCAGGTAGTTGCGGCGGCGGAACAGCGCGGTGAGCCGGTGGGCGAAGGCGAACTCGCTGCGGCTGGCCCAGCGGGAGAGCAGCACGGCGGGCAGCCCGGCCGCCAGCAGGATCGGCACGAGCAGCGGCTCGACCCCGATCAGCGCGGCCGACAGCGTCACCACGCCCAGCAGGCTGCCGGTAAGCCCCAGCAGCGAGGTGGTGACCGCGAACGGGCGGGTCAGCGCGTTCTGCTGGATCCGCTCCAGCGTGGTCGCGAAGCCGGACGACTCGTAGGTGACCAGGTCGGCGCGTGCGGTGGTGTCGAGCAGCCTGTCCCAGACCCGCTGCGACACCCGCTCGCCGAGCAGCCGGTGCTGCTGCGTCTGCAGCGGGCCGACCGCACCCGAGAGGGCGGTGGCGAAGGCCAGCAGGAACAGCGCGGGGGTGAGGCCGAGGGCGGCCTGCTCGGGCGCGAGCAGGGCGTCGAACGTCAGCTTGCCCGCCGCGACCACGCCGAGTGCCGCGCCCGCTCCCACGATCTGGTAGGCGGCCGCGACGACCGTGCCCAGCCGATCGGCCCGCCACACCTCACCGGCCGCCGCGGCGACGAGCCGCGGGGTGGCCACGGAGACCCTGGCGGCCCTGGCCATCCGTACCAGACGCACCGGGAAATCGTATCCGCGCGGCGGCCCTTCCGGACCCGAGGCGCAATACCCGGGTGGTACCGGTTGCGTCACCGTGTGGACACGTTCTCCGTCCGGGTGTAACGGCTGCGCCGAACGCACGAATTCACCGGCAGGGCCGGGCAACGGCGCCCGACCGTCCATTGTCGCCAGGAAGGGGGTGAAGGATGAAGGAAGTTTACGTCGCCCCCGTGGTCGAGGACCTCGGCGCGGTGTCCGAGCTGACGCTGGGCCAGTCGCAGGGCAGCAGGCTCGACGCCGACTTCGCCGCCGGCACGATCTTCGGCGACCTCACGTTCTCGTAGCCGGTGTCCCAGTCGGCTCCGGACCGCGGAAGGAGGTGTACATGCGACAGCCGTACGAACCGCCGGAGATCACCACGCTCGGTTCGGTGACGGAACTGACCCAGGCCAACCTGTTCGGCACGAAGCCGGACAACCTGACCTGGCTCGTCCCGATCCTGGGCGACAACGACGCGTTCTCCTGACAGCCCGTCGCTCGTGAGTGCGAAACGTGGTTCTAACCACGGAAAACACTCACGAGTGGTGTGCGCGAGACTGACGGGTGGCCGGTCGGGGACCGTGCGGCCGGCCACTCGACACGGAAAGGGCCCGCCGTGAGCGGCACACGCACCGCGTACTCGGTGTACACAATGGATCCGCTGGAGATCGCGGGTGGCTGGCTGGCCGGGTACGAGCGGGTGCCCATGCCCGAACCGCCACCCGGCGGAGCCCGGCGTGCGCTCGACCGGCTGCTGCTGCCGCACCTGACCAGGACGCCCTGCCTCGTCGCGTTCTCCGGCGGCCGGGACTCGTCCGTCCTGCTCGCGGCGGCCGTGGCCCTCGCCCGCCGGGAAGGACTGCCGTTGCCGGTGCCGATCACGCTGCGCTACCCGCAGGCACCCGGCACCGACGAGGCGGACTGGCAGCGGGCGGTGCTCGACCACCTCGGCCTCCGCGACCGCGTGGTGCTCACCGTCCACGACGAACACGATCCTGTCGGTCCGATCGCGACCCCGGTGCTGCTCCGGCACGGCGTCGTGTGGTCACCCAACTTCGCGCCGACCTGGCGCATGCTCGACCATGCCCGCGGCGGTTCGCTGCTCACCGGGGAGGGCGGCGACGAGCTGTTCGGGCTCAAACGCATCACCCCGGTCACCAAGGTCCTCAAGTCCCGGGGCCGCGTCGATCCCCGGGTCCTTCCGCACGCGATCCGCGCGCTCGCTCCCGCGCCGCTGCGCAGGCGGGCCGTGGCCCGCGGCCGGTACTCGAGGCCGTGGCTGCGCGAGCCCGTCGAGCGGCTGCTGGCCCGCCGCGACGCCGCCGACGCCGCGGCCTGGACGCTGCACGCGGGACGCAACGCGTGGCAGTTCACCGACCGGCGCTGCGCCCGCCGCGCCTACGACACGATGCGGGCCCTGGGCGCGGAGATCGGAGCCGGGTACGTCCAGGCCTTCGCCGAGCCGGAGCTCGTCGCGGCGGTGGCCGGGGCCGCCGGGTTCTGGGGCTGGACCGGCCGCACGGCCACCATGCGCGCGCTGTTCGGCGACCTGCTGCCGAGGGCCGTGCTGGAGCGGAGCACGAAAGCCGTGTTCACCGACGCGGTCTTCACCGGGCACACGAGGGAGTTCGCCCGCGGCTGGACCGGAGCGGGCGTCGACCCGGAGCTGGTCGACGCCGAGGCGTTGCGGGCCAACTGGCTCTCCGCCGAACCGCACGCCCCGGCGATGGCGTTGCTGCAGTCGGCCTGGCTCGCCGACCGCAGGGGCTGGTGAGCGCACAACGGCGCTCTCGCCACGGTTTCACTCCCGAGCCGGAGCGCCCCGGCCCCGCCGGATCTCCCGGACGGCGAAGCGAAACCGGGACAGTGCCGAGGGGTGCCTGCCCTCGGTGTACCCGCGGTCGGGCAGCAGCAGTGCCCGCAGGTAGGCCACCCGGTCGCGGAACCCGGGCAGCGCCGGGATCGTCGCGAGCGCCTGCGCGGCGAACGTCTTGCCCTCGTGCGTGTGCAGCCCCAGCCAGGCCTCCTCGCGCCGGGTCGGGAGGTAGCCGTCCGCCCACGCGGTGAACGCGTCACCGCCCCGGATGCCGAGCAGCCGCCTGGCGTCGGCGACCGCGGCGGCCACCACCGCCTCGACGCCCCACGCCGCCGCCCTCCCGCGCACCTCGGTCGCCTCCCCTCCGGTGCGGGGCAGCAGTGCGGCGACGTCCCGCAGGGATCCCAGCCGCAGCGGCCAGTCCCCGAGCGCGGCGTGGTAGCAGGCGTGCAGCAGCCGGTTGGTGCGGGACAGCGCCCGCAGCGTCCGCCCGCCCACCGCGAACTCCTCGCCGTCGTCCCACAGCGAGTCCAGGTCGACACGCACCCCCCACGGCCCCAGCACGAACGTCCGGTGCAGGTCGACCTCGAACCCGCCGGGGTGACGCAGCGTGGTGCCCTTGTCGAAGCGGCGGTCGAAGCCCGGCCTCGGCTCCGCGAGGGTCCGCGCGAACCCGGCCGCGGACAGCGCCGCGACCGCCCGCCCGATGTCGTCGGCGCGCACCAGCACGTCCAGGTCGATGAACGAGCGCAGGGCCGGATCGGGATAGTCCAGGTGCGCGTACGCACTGCCCTTCAGCACCCGGAAGTCCACATCGGACTCTTCGAGCCGGTCGGCGACCGCCATCAGTTCCCGCTCCAGCGAGAGCACCCGCAGCAGCACCCCCCGGTGCGCCGCCCTGGCCGCGTCCGCCTGCGCCGCCGTCGCGGGCAGCGCACCCGCCCCGGCCGCCGCGCGCAACGGCCCGAGCACGCGGTGCTTGCGGGCCGCGGCCAGCAGGCCGGACCACGAATCGTCGTCGAGCGGGCCGCCCGGCCACGGCCGGTCCGCGCCCGCGAGGCCGTACCCCGCGACCGCGAGCAGCGGCCCGGGATAGGCGTCCACGCCGCACAACCGGCGCGCCATCAGCTCACACCGGTTCGCACGTCGCCGCTCCCTCGATCGCCGCCGCGTACCCGGACAGGAGCCGCTCCAGCCCCACCTGCGGGGTGAACTCGCGCTCGTAGCGCAGCCGCGCCGCCGAGCCCATCGCCCGGTTGCCTTCGGCGTCGGTGACCGCGCGGCGCAGGGCGTCCGCCAGCGAGCGCGCGTCGCCGGGCCGGTGCAGCAGCCCGGTCAGCCCGTCGTCGATCAGCTCCACGAACGCGCCGTGCGCGGCCGCGACCGTCGGCACGCCCGCCGCCATGGCCTCCACCACGACCAGCCCGAACGTCTCGAGCCACGTCGAGGGCGCCACGGCGGCCACCGCCCGTGCCGTGAGCTCGCGGCACTCGTCCCTGCCGCGCAGGCCGACGTACCGCACGTCGTCCCGGTCGCGGGCCCACCGCGCCACCTCCTCCGCCATCGGCCCCGTGCCCGCGAGCACCAGCGGCACCCCGGCCCCGCCCTCGGCGGCGAGCCGGTCCCACGCCGCCATCAGCAGGCCGACGCCCTTCTCCTCGGTGAGCCTGCCGAGGAACAGCACGTGCTCGCCCGCCCCGGCGCGGCGGACCCCGGGGTCGGCGACGAAGTTGTGCTTCACCGCGAGCCGGTGGGCGGGCAGCCCCGCCTGGACGAGGATCTTGCGCTGCGCGCCGGAGATGCAGAAGAACCGCGCCACCGCCGTCCACCAGCGGCGGCGGTTCAGCACGAGGCTCGCCGCGGGCGGCACGGTCGCGAGCGCCGAGCCGCGGTAGCAGCCGTGCCGGATCGCGGGCAGCGGGGACGTGCCGAGGCAGTCGGTGCACACCTCGCCGCCGCGGTACAGCGTGCCGGGCACGCACGTCTGCGTGTAGTTGTGCAGGGTCGCGACGACGGGCACGCCCGCGTGCGTGCACGCGTCGAGGATCGCGGGGGACAGCAACGGGAACGTGTTGTGGACGTGCACGACGTCCGGCCGTCGCCGCTCCAGCGTCCTGGCGAGGTCGGCCCGCGCGGCCGGGTTCCACGGCACCCGCACCGGCACCAGCGCCTTGCGTGGCGCGGACATCGCGGCGATGTCGTCGCTGCGCCGCTCGAAGACGGCGACGTCGTGCCCGGCGCCCGCGAGCAGGGCGGTCTCGGCGTCGACGACGTTGTTCTCGCCGCTGGGCTGCTCCGACCGGTATCTGTTGTGGACCACCAGCACTCTCATCTGGGTTCCTCTCTCGTGAGCAGCGCCGACGCCACGACCAGGTGCAGCAGGTAGGGCGAGGCGTCGCCGAGCCCGGCCTCGGTGTAGGAGGCGGCGAGGCAGTAGACGATCAGGAACAGCGCGCAGGCGCGGGCCGGCGACGGCGGCCGCAGCACCGCGGCGATCAGCAGCGTCCCGAGGAACGCGGCCACGAGGGCGATGCCGAGGTAGCCCTGCTCGTGGTAGACGGCCAGCCAGCTGGAGTCGATGGGCAGCCCGTCGAAGGACTTGTCGGTGAGCCCGACGCCGAACAGCTCCTCGAACGCGGACCTCGGCTCGGCGAGCAGCGCGTCCCACACCTTCGCCCTGCCCGTGAGGTTGGAGAAGTTCTCGTCGGTCTGCCCGCGCTGGAACCACGCCTGGATGGCGGGGGCCGCCACGACGGCCAGCAGCCCGGCCACCGCGACCGTCCAGCCGAACGCCCTGCGCGCCCGCGTGCTGGTGAACACGAGCGAGAGACCCGCGACGCCGAGCGCGGCGACCAGGCCGACGGTGGCCGTCCGCGTGTGGCTCAGCAGGAGCATGGCGAGCGCGGGCAGCGCGATCAGCAGCGTGCTGCGGCCGTCGGTGCGGCGGGCGAGCCAGAGCAGGATCGTCAGCCCGGCGACGATCGCGGCGTACTGCCCGACCTGCGGCGCGGTGAGCGGCCACAGCGCCCCGACCAGCCGCCCGCCGTAGGTGTCGGGGAACGCGAGGCCGGGGGAGGCGACCACGCCGATCGCCACCGAGGCCAGCACCACGCCGAGGACCCGGATGTGGTGCCGGACGAACGCCAGGCTGCCGTCCCACCACCGCGACAGCAGCCACAGCGTGGCGATGAACACCGCCAGCCGCGCGCAGCGGAACAACGCGCCCAGCCCCGACTCCAGATCGACGCTGGCGATGAGGCTGACCACGAGCAGCAGGCTGAGCAGCAGGAGGTAGGCGCTCGGGCGGACGCGCAGCCGGGGGTTGAGCGCCAGCGCGAGCACGAACGCCAGCACGAGGGCGCCCATCGTGAGCACCTGCGTCGCCAGCCGGGGCAGCTGCACGATCGTCTCCGCGCCCGTGGAGCCCAGCGTGTTGAGGACCAGCAGGCCCCAGATGACCGCGACCAGCCCCGGCACGCGGCGCCGACCGGTCTCGCCCGCCGGCGTCGCCTGGACCGCCGCGGCGCCGGTGCCGTCCCTGCCCACCACGTCAGCCACCGCTTCCGCCGGTGAACGTGCTGCCCGGGTCCTGCCGGTACGGCGCGATCCGCCACTGGTTGTGGTCGATCACGCGGCTCGCGTCGAACGGCACGAACGTCCACGGCCCGACGTAGGTGTTGTCGTGCCAGGAGTTGTCCTGGTCGAACGTGATCGCCTGCTGCACGGCCTCGCCGTCGTAGGGAGACCAGTCCGGGTAGGTGCCGTAGTTGGACAGCACCGCCATCCGCGCGCAGCTCGTGGTGCAGCCGACCGTCGCCGGGTCGTGCGCGAAGTGGTTGTGGTGGATGTCCACCCGCTGCGTCTTCCAGCGGCAGTCGCCGTACAGCGGCCGCTCCGCGATGCCGGGCTGGGCGCACCGGCCGAGGTCGGGCACCAGCAGGGTGCACGTGCCCGAGGACGTGTTGGCGGGGCTGTTGCAGAACCGGTCGGCGTTCTCCCACAGGGTGATGCCGGACCAGTTGTTCTCCAGGACGTTGTCGTGGATCTCGATCTTGTCGGTGCGGGCGGGGACCCTCGGCTCACCACCGGACTCGGAGATGTAGATCGTGGCGACCGGGAACGAGTCGTTCCTGGCGGCGAACTCCCTGCCCTGCGCCCAGTTGTTCCTTCGGATCGTGTTGTCGCGGATGATCGCGTTGTAGCTGGTCTCGTAGAAGATGGCGCTGCCGTCGTTGTCCTCGATGAGGTTGCCCTCGATGAGGAAGTCGTTGTTGTTGGTGTCGGCCCACAGCGCCGTGCCCCGGTTGTCGTGCACCCAGTTGCCGCGCACCTCTGCCCCGTCGACGGCCCAGAACTTGATGCCGCCGCTGCAGCCGCAGCCGGGGACCCTCGTCTCCCAGTCGCCGGTGTTGTTGCCGGTGATCTCGTTGCCCTCGACCACCAGGTCGGTGATGCCGCCCGCCGCCTGGTAGGCGTTCATGGCGTACTGGCCGTTGTCGCGCAGGCAGTTGCCGCGCACCCGCTGCCCGGCGCCCGCCATCAGTGCCGCGCCGTCGTTGCGCTGGAGGGTGTTGTGCTCGATCACCCAGCCGTTGCCCGAGTTGTGGTTCACCACACCCTCGTTCTGCGGGGCGACGAAGTTCTGCACGGTCAGGTGCCGGATCGTCACGTCCCGGGCGTGTCCGGTGAAGGCGTACTGGTTGACCCGCCCGCCGTCCAGCACGGCGCCCGGCGCACCGACGTAGGTGTTGCCGTCCTTGGGCTGCACCTGGTCGTACTGGCCGCCGCCCAGCCTGTGCGTGCCGGGAGCGAGCCAGAAGGTGGTGCCCGCCCGCTCGTCGGCGGTCTTGGTGGCGAGGTCGCCCGGCACGGCGGGGTCGACGCGCACGGCGCCGGCGGGCGGCTGTGCCGGTCCCGGCGGCGTGGCGTCGCACACGGCGGCCACCGGCCGCCGCTCGGTGACCTCCTCCTGCGGAGGCTCGTCCGAGCAGGCGGCGGCCAGCAGCGCGAGCGCGCCAAGGAGCACCGCGACGCGGCGGTGACGGCTGGTTCCTCGGGCCTCCACTGCGGAGCACCTCCCGGTCGGGCTACGTGCGCGGGCGCAGCACGGTGATGAGGGGATCGGGACCGCCCACGCGGCCGGTGCCCAGCAGCGTGGTGGCGGGTTCCTTGCGGCCGAAGCCGGGCGAGTACCACCCGAGGGGCGGGTCCGCCTCGCCGCGGTGCGCCGTCCAGGACAGCTCGGCGGGCAGCGTGAGGTCGGCGGTGTAGCGCGTGCCGTCGCCGGTCCACGCCAGCCGGGCGGAGTGCCCGGTCAGCTCCGCCTCGACCCGGGGTCCGAGGTGGAAGGCGAGCCGGCAGGGGTGGGTGCCGTCGCCCCGCACCTCGTCGGACACCCGCAGCTCGCGGGTGCCGAGGTCGAGCTCCACCGTGCGGCGGTGGACGGCGGGCCGCTTGCGACGGCCGTAGCCGTCGTGCTCACCGGTCCAGCGCGCGACGCCGCGGTCGGGCGTGTGCGCCACCAGGACGCGGCTGCGGGCGTGCCGCGTCCACAGGAACGGCCCGCCCGGGACCGACTGGTCCCGCCCGTCGAGTTCGAGCGTGTTGTGGCCCAGCGTCGAGCGGAAGTACGAGCGCCACCGCGGTTCCCCGTGGTAGCAGTACGTGCCCGGGTCGGCGAGCAGCTCGACCCCGCCGTGCCGCACCTCCAGCGACAGCGCGTCGGCATGCGCGTGCGCCGCGATGGAGAGGAACCCGTGCGGCCCGCCGTCGCAGCGGCACCACAGCTCGGGCCCGGGATCGTCCGCGGGCGTGCGCAGCAGCGTCAGCCCGGCGTCGGCGAAGTGACCTGGCCGCAGTGCCGGACGCGCCATCGTGACCGCGGGCAGGACCGGACCGGCCAGCGCGGTGAGCAGCGCCGTGCGCACGTCGCCCTCGGGGTGGTCCGGCCACCAGCCGAGCCGTCCGAACAGGACACCGCCGGTCGCCAGCAGCGACGCCCAGCGTCCGGTGCCGGTGCCGTCGAGGACGAGACCGTGCCCGTCGTCGGCGTCGCCCTGCCGCGGCGGGTGCAGCGTGCTGTCCACCATGGCCGCCAGCGCGTCGCACATCCGCAGCAGGGTGAGCCACGTGGTCTCCGGCACCGGCACGCCCGCGGCCGCGGCCTCCGCCGCACCGGCGAGGCCGAGCTCCAGCACGAGCCCGTGGTACTCGGTGGCGAGCTCGCGGTTGAGGCCCGAGCCGAACGTGTTGGCGCGCAGGTGCTCGTCCAGCGAGCGGAGCGCGTCCGCGCGCCAGCCTGCGGACTCGGGGAACCAGTCGAACGCGCACGCCGCGGCGAGCTGCCCCGCCGCCTCCGCGATGACGTGGTTGTTCGCCGACGAGCCCCGGCTGCCGAACGCGGCCAGCCACCGCTGGTGGAACCAGATCTGGTGCAGCGCCTCGGGGTTGTCCTCGAACAGCCCCGGCGCGCCCGGCCAGCCGTCCAGCAGCCTGCGCACCCACACCCACGACAGCAGCCGGATGCCCAGCTCGATGCCGCTGACCCAGTGCACGCCGCGCAGCGGCGGGTTGGCCGCCCACCACGACTTGAGGTGGTCGGCCACCCGGCTCGCGTAGCGGTCGTCGCCGGTGCGCGCGTACGCCGCGGCGAGCACGGTCAGGTGCTGGTGGCGCGAGGGTTCCCAGATCTGCTTGATGTCCCCGACGGCGACCTCGTCGCGGTAGGGGATGTCGAACGTGTAGGTCTCGCTCGGCGCCCGGCGGCCCGTCTTCGGATCGAGTGACCAGTCCGGGCTCACCATGTCGCGGCGCGGCACGCCGAAGTACTCGGCATGGCCGTCGAGCAGCTCGTCGGCGGTGGCGACCAGCCGGGCCGCGGCGTCGGCGCCGACCGGCTGCCACGCCTCGGGTCCGAGCGTCGCCGGGAACCGCCTGCCGGGCAGCCACGTGTGGCGCGCGGGCTCGTCGGCCACGCCGCGCCAGCGCCGCCTGCGCACCGTGTCCGCGGCGCGCCCGGCCACCTCGCGCGGTCCCATGCGCGACAGCCGCCGCAGATACCAGCCCGCGCTCGTCATCCGAGGGCTCCGTTCAGCGCGGCGGCACCGGCACCGGCGGGGTCGAGCCGGACGGGCACGCCGGTGGACAGGCTGGTGTGCACGGCGAGCGTGGCGAGCGTGGTCGCCGCCAGGGAGCCGACCGGGACCGGCATCGGCCCGCCCGTGCGCACGGCGGTGAGGAACGCGTCCAGCTCGGCGGTCTGCCCCTTGTCCCGGCCCTGCGGCAACGTGGGGCTGTTCGACCGGCCCCGCCCGAACAGCGAGGCGCGCGCGAAGTCGTCGAACTTGAGCACCTTCCCGTCGGCGACGACGTCGATCGTCTCCTTCGGGAACTTGCTCGACCCGCTGGTGACGTAGCCGATGGTGGCCACCGAGCCGTCGGGGTAGCGCAGCACGGCCTGCAGGTCGGCCTGCCCCGGCGTCGCACACGCGTAGACGGAGACCGGGTCGGCGTCGAGCAGCCAGCTGACGGTGTCGATGAAGTGGCCGCCCTCGCCGGTGAACCGGGTGCCTTCCGAGCCCTGCTCGTACCAGCTGCCGCTGTCCAGGCGGCCCGCGTTGACCAGGTAGCGGACGGAGGCGGGGCCGACCCGCCTGCCGAAGCGCCCCTTGGCCCTGCGCAGCAGCGGCGCGAACCGGCGGTTGAAGCCGACCTGCAGCCGGTCGTTGCCCGACTCCTCGATCGCCGCCAGCACGGTGTCCAGCTCCTTCTCGGACAGCGCGAGCGGCTTCTCGACGAACACGGCCTTGCCCGCCAGCAGCGCCTGCCTGGTCAGCTCGGCATGGGAGCTGTGCCGCGTGACGACGAACACCGCGTCGATGTCCGGGTCGCCGAGCACGGCGTCCACGTCCGTGCCCGCTTCGGCGAACCCGAACCTGCGCTTCGCGTTGGCCGCCGACAGCGCCGACGTGGTCGCCACCCGGGCCAGCACGGCGTCGCCGTGTCCGGCGAGGTGCGGCAGCAGCATCGACGAGGCGTAGTTGCCCGCGCCGACGAAGCCGAGGCGAACCGGCCCGCGCAGCGGGCCAGGGCGAGAGACGTCGCCGGGCGCACGGGGAACACTCACGACCACGCCGGCCTTCGGCTGCGTTTCCCGCACCGGGTAGCGGAAGAGCACGGCGACGGCCTTCAGCTCGCCCTCGTTGAGCCGCTGGTAGGTCTCCACGGCGTCGTCGAACTCCGCCATGTGCGAGATCAGCGGTTCCACGTCCACCCGCCCGCGGCCGAGCAGGTCCACGAAGCACTCCAGGTTGCGGCGCTCGGTCCAGCGCACGTAGCCGATCGGGTAGTCGCGGCCCTCCAGCTCGTACTCCGCGTCGTACCGGCCGGGCCCGTACGAGCGGGAGAACCGGACGTCGAGCTCCTTCTCGTAGTAGGCGTTCCACGGCAGGTTCAGGCTGCACTTGCCGATGTCGACCACCCGGCCGCGGTCCCGGCTCAGCCGCGCCGCCAGCTCCACGGGCTCGTTGGTCGCCCCACCCGCCGCCAGGTACACCTGGTCGACGCCGTGCCCGCCGGTCAGCTCGCGGACGGCCGACTCCACCTGCTCCGAGCCGGGCGCGCCGCACGCCGAGGCGCCCAGCCGCTCGGCCAGCTCGCACCGGGCGGGATCGGGGTCGGCGCCGACCACGCGCGCCCCCGAGGCCACCAGCAGCTGCACCACCAGCTGCCCGATCAGCCCGAGCCCGATCACCAGGGTCACGTCGCCGAGCCGGGGCTCGCCCTGGCGCACACCCTGCAGCGCGATGGAACCGACCGTGCCGAACGCCGCGTGCCGGGGCTCGACCCCGGCAGGCACCCGGGCGTAGAGGTTCTTCGGCACCCAGTTCAGCTCGGCGTGCAGCGCGTGCTCGTTGCCCGCGCACGCCACGAGGTCGCCGACCGCGACGTCGGCGGTGTCGCCGCCACCCTCGCCCACCTGCTCCACGACACCGCACAGCGAGTAGCCCAGCGGCGTGTAGGAGTCGAGCTTGCTCGTCACCTTCCGGTAGGTGGCGGGCAGCCCGTTGGTGGCGACGCTCTGCATCACCTTCGCCACCTGATCCGGCCGTGCCCTGGCCTTGCCGAGCAGCGACATACTCGCCTCGGAGACCTTCATCAGCTCGGTCCCGGTGGAGATCAGCGAGTACAGCGTGCGGACCAGCACCCCGCCCGGCTTGCCCGCCGGGGCAGGCACGTCCAGCAACGCCAGCTCACCGCTCTTGTAGTTCTGTACGACCTGCTTCACGAGGCTCCTTGTTCGACGCTGCGGTACCAGTACTCGAGGGTCAGCACGTGCCAGAGGTGTTTGGACCGGTCCTGCCTGCCGGAGGCGTCCTCGTCGACCAGCCGCTGCAGCGCCTCGCGCCGCAGGAAGCCCGACCGCACCAGCGCGCCCTCGTGCACCACCGCACGCACGACGGGGGCCAGGTCGCGGCTCATCCACGCTCGCAGCGGTGCGCTGAACAGGCCCTTCGGCCGGTGGACGATCTCGGCGGGCAGGATCGACTCGGCCGCCCGCTTCAGCGCGACCTTGCCCTGCCGCCCGGCGATCTTCCGGCCGCCCGGGGTGGCGAACGCCGCCCTGACCACCTCGACGTCCACGAACGGCACCCGCACCTCGGTGGAGGCGGCCATGCTGGCCCGGTCGGTGTAGGCGAGGTTGAGGCCGGGCAGGAACATCCGGGTGTCCGCGAGGCACATGCGGTTGACGAAGTCGCCGAGCGCGTTGTCGTGGTAGGTGTCGGCGTGCTCGGTCAGCACGTCGTCGACGGTGCCCGCCAGGTCGGGGTCGACGAGGTCCAGCAGCTCCGCGCGGTCGTACATGGTGTAGCTGCGCCGGAACGCCGTCTCCTCCGGCAGGTCGGCGAACGAGAGGAAACGCTTGGCGAAGCGCACCGAGCGGTACCCGCGGCGGGCCGTCGCGACGGGCAGCCGGTCGACGAGCGCCCGCACCGGACGCCGCACCAGGCCGGGGACCCGCTGGTAGCGCACGCCGAGCAGGTTCGCGAGGTGCTTGCGGTAGCCGGCGAACAGCTCGTCGGCGCCCATCCCGGAGAGCATCACCTTCACCCCGGCCTCGCGCGCCGCCGAGCAGATCAGGAAGGTGTTGATCGCCGCGGGGTCGCCGATCGGCTCGTCCAGGTGGTAGGCCATCCGCGGCAGCAGGTCGAGCACCTGCGGCGCGATCTCGATCTCGTGCAGGTCCACGCCGAACCGCTCGGCGACCTGGCGCGCGTAGCGCAGGTCGTCGGGCATCGCCTCGAACCTGGCGTCCTCGGCCCGGAAGCCGATGGTGTAGGCGGAGATGCCGGGGGAGTGCCGGGCGGCGAGTGCCGTGAGGTAGCTGGAGTCCAGACCGCCGGAGAGGAACGTCGCGACGGGCACGTCGGCCAGCAGGTGCTTGCGGGTCGACTCCTGCACCACCGCGTGCAGGTCCGGCCGGTACGCGGGGTCCTCGGCCCTGGCCGCGCCTTCCTCGGCGACCTCCCGCAGCGAGAAGAAGCGGCCCTGCTCGGTGCCGCCGTCCGGCCGGAACCGCAACCACGTCCCCGGCGGGAGCTTCTCCGCCTCGCGGAACGCGCACCGCGCGTCGGGCACCCAGTAGTACAGCAGCGAGGCCACCAGCGCGCCCTCGTCCACCCGCAGCGACGAGCCCAGCTCCCCGGCGAGCGCCTTGAGCTCGGACGCGAACGCCACGGCGCCGCCCCGGCGGACGAGGAAGAGCGGTTTGATGCCCAGCTGGTCGCGCACCAGCGTGAGCTCGCCGCTGCGCTCGTCGAACACCGCGAACGCGAACATGCCGCGCAGCCGGGGCAGGCAGCCGGTGCCCCAGCGGCGCCAGGCCGCCAGCAGCACCTCGGTGTCGGACGTGCCCCGGAACCGCACGCCCGCCGCGGCCAGCTCGGCGCGCAGCTCCGGCGCGTTGTACAGCTCGCCGTTGTAGGTCAGGGCGAGGCCGCCTGCCACCATCGGCTGCGCGCCGTTCTCGGACAGGTCGATGATGGACAGCCTGCGGTGTCCCAGGTGGACCTCACCGGCGCCGGCCGGGTGGTCGTAGCGGCCGGAACCGTCGGGTCCGCGGTGGGCGAGGGTTTTCGTCAGCCGGTCGGTGACGGGTCCGCCGTCCGGCCAGAGGTAGGTGCCTGCGATTCCGCACATGCGCGCTCGGGCCTCTCAGTCCTTCACCTTGCCGATGGGGGCGAACCGCTTCGTCGGCAGGTCCGCGCCGGACGACTGCTTGCCGTTGCCGTTGGGCACCGGGGCGAGCTGGGTCGTCGGGGTGTCGTCGGTCGCCGGGGGACGCGGCTGCCCGTCGCCGCCTGCCCGGCCGCGCAGCGCCGTGTGCAGGCCGTCCCAGAGCGTGCCGTCCGAGGAGTCCTTGGGGTCGGCCTCCACCAGCACCACCCCGACGATGGGGATGCGCGCGTCCGCGAGCTGCCGCGCGACCGTGTGCAGCCAGGACGTGCTCGCGTGCCCCGCGCGCACGACGAGCACGGTCTCGGCGCCGAGCCCGGGCAGGTCGGTCCAGGCGGTACCGGGGGCGACCGAGCCGACGCCGAGCAGGCGTTCGCGCGGCCCCGGCCGCGGCGCGGGCGCCGCGCCGTCCCGGACGCGGACGGTGCCGTCGTCCCCGGCGAGCGCCGCGAGGTCCGTGCCGGGCAGGTCGTCCACGAGCGTCACCGGGCCGTCCGTGGCCAGCTGCCTGGCGACGTCCACGGACAGCGCCGCGGTGGCCTTCGGGCAACCGAGGTCTAGCAGCGACACCGGGCCCTGGCCGGTGCGGATCGCGCGGGCGAGCGTGGCCGCGACCCGCTGCCGCTCGGCCGTGGCCCGCGCACGCCGCCACAGCCGGGCCGGTCCGCGCCCGGGCAGCGCGAGCTGCGCGAGCACCGAGGCACCGAGGTGGGCGGACATGTCCTTGCGCAGCACCGGCCGGTCGCGCACGACGCTGGACACCGCGGTCAGGGCGAGCCCGGCGGCGAGGCCGAGCACGAGACCGACCGCCGAGTTCAGCGCGCCCGTGCTCAGGAGCGACGCGGGCACCGGGCGGGGCGCGTCCACGATCTGCGTGCCCGCGGCCACCCTGGGCGCCCCGATCCCGGCCTCGTCGGCGCGCCGGCCGAGCTCGGAGATCTGCGATGCCAGCTCGGCCCGCCGCGCGTAGAGCGTCTCCAGCTCGGCGGCGTTGCCGGTGCCGAACTCGGCCTCCTTCTCCGCGATCGACCCGTTGAGCTGGGCGAGCTCCTGCTGCAGATCGGTGCGCTGGTCGCGCAGTGCCTGCGCCTCGGCGTCGGCGGCGGCCTGCACACGCCGCACGTGGTCGGCGACGAAGACGTCGGCGAGCGCCTGGGCCCTGGCCACCGCGTCCTCGGGGCTGCTGCCCTCGACCTTGAGTTCGAGGACGTTGCTCGTCAGCCCGGTCGCCTCGTACGTCTTGAGGAACCGCTCGGGCCGCTCGGCCGAGCCCAGCTCGTCCAGCGCGGCCTTCGCGATCCGGGTCGTCTGCAGCAGCGCGACATCGGTGCGCATCAGGCTGCCGCCGTCGGAGGGCTGGTCGTCCTCGTGCACGATCAGCAGCTGGGTGACCGCCGTCGGGGGTGCGGGCATCAGCACCGCCAGCGCCCCGCCGAGCAGCAGGCCGAGGAGGCCGAACGAGAGCCAGAAACGGCGCCGCCTGCGCACGGCGACGGCGAGCCTGCCGAGGTCGATCAGCGGTTGGCTGTCCACGTTGTGTGCCGTCATGCCGAACCCGCCATCACGCCGTCGTGCACCGGGGCCGTCGCGGCCGGTTCCGGTCCCTGCCCACTGCCATCCCCCCGCGCCGTCGGCTGGGTGAGGACGGCGCCGAGCACAGCCTGTCCCGCCTCCGCGCAGGCCTCGGTGATGCCGACCAGTTCCCACGCGGTCCGCGTGCCGGGCGTGAGCACCAGCAGCGCGCCCGAGGAGCCCGCGGTGTCCGGAACGGTGGGCCTGCCCGCGGTGATCCGCACCAGCCGCAGCTCCAGGTTCGCCGCGCGGTCGTTGGTCGCCAGCAGCCGGTCGGCGGCCCGCCCCGCGGGCGCGTCGTCGTCGGGAACCAGCACGAGGACGCGCCGGGAGGATCCGGGCCCGCCCCGGAAACGCGCGAGCACTCGCCGGTACCGCACGGTCACCGCGGCGTCGTCGGCGGGCGCGGGTGGCTCGGGCACGTTCCACGGCCGGTCGGTGCCGAGCACCCGGCGCAGGCGGCCGAGCGGCCCGGTGGCCCGCGCGCCGGGGTCGGCGCCGGACGGGACGTCGACGCTGCCGACCATCGGGGCGCCGAGCGCGGCGACGATGTCGGCCTCGTTGCGCAGCCTGCGGTCTGCCCTCGCCGCGGCGAGGTGACCGAAGATCCCGAGCAGGACGAACACGACCGCGCCGCCCGCGACGAACTGCGCCATCGTGGGGGCAGCCTGTTCCGTGGACAGCGCCGCGGGGCCCATCACCACCATGTTCGCCCTGCTGGACGCCTCCTCCGCCTCGGCGAGGGTGGTCATCGCGTCCTCCAGGGAGGTCCGCAGTGCCTCGAGCTGCGTGCGGGCCTGCACGCTCTCCACCGACGTGCCCTGCCCGGCGACCGACTCGTGCAGCCGGGTGATCCGCTCGTTCGTCTGCGCCACCCGCTGCCGCAGCACCTCCCGCTGCTCCTTGAGCATCTGGGCGGACGCCTCACCGGGGTCGGTCACCAGCTGGGTGGAGAAGGCCACGTACTCCTCCGCCACCAGGTCGGCGAGCCGTTGCGCCCGCTCCGGGGTCTCGGCGGTCGCCCTGATCTCGATGACGTTGCCGTTGAGCACGGCGGCCTCGACCACATCGTCCAGCTCCTGGCCGGGGACACCCCAGCCGAGCGCGGAGGCGGTCCGGTCGAGGACCACCGAGCTGGTGGCGATCTCGGCTTCGGTGAGCAGCTCGTCCTCCTCGCGGGGGCCCTGCAGCAGGACGCTGCTCGTCGTCTCGTACCCGGGGGAGAACAGCAGGGAGGCGCCGGCGCCGACGAGCGCGCCGACCGCGGCGAGCGCGAGCAATGCTCGCCACCGCCTGCGCAGCAGCCGCCCGATCACGGGCAGACGCACCAGATCGTCACTCAACGTCGGGGTCCCCCCTCTGATCGGCTTTCCCCAACACGTCGCGCCGATCACGGCATTGGTTACAGTCGGCCGGGAGTCTTGTTCGAAATGAAACGTGGCGGTCAATCGCGCGTCGCCGCGTAGGCGGCGAGCAGTGACCTTGCGGAATTCGCCCAGGACAGCGGCCCGTCGACGCGCTCCTTGCCGATGCGGCCCATGTGGGCGCGCTCGCCGGGGTCATCGAGCAGCCGGGCGACGAGCTTGGCGAACTCCGTCTCGTCGTTGGCCGGCGCGTAGACGGCCGCGTCGCCCGCGGAGACCCGGGCCTCGCGCAGGTCGAACGAGACGACGGGGCGGCTCATCGCCATGTACTCCATGATCTTGTTCATCGTGGACACGTCGTTGAGCGGGTTCAGCGGATCGGGTGCGAGGCAGACGTCGGCGGTGGACAGGTAGCGCACCAGGTCCTCGTCGGGGATGCGGCCGGTGAACTCGACGAGGTCGTCGAGTCCCAGCCGCCGGGACAGCGCCACCATCTCGTCGAAGGTGTCGCCCGCGCCGACGAACACGGCGTGCCAGTCGGTGCGGTCCAGGTCGTCGCGGAGCTTCGCGAGCGACCGCAGCGCGTAGTCGACGCCGTCCTGCGGTCCCATCACGCCGAGGTAGCACAGCAGGTGCGGCTTGCCCCGCTTCAGCCCCGGCTCGGGCGGCACCTGCCGGAACCGGTCGACCGCGGGCGCGCTGCGCACCACGAACACGTCCTCCGGGCGCCTGCGACCCCGCCGCAGCGCCACGTCGCGGTAGCTCTCGTTGGTCGCGATCACGACGTCGGCGACCCGGTAGGTGAGCCGCTCCAGCGCGCACACGGCGCGGTAGAGGAGGTCCTTCCCCCGGTCGAACCGGGACAGGTACAGCTCGGGCACCAGGTCGTGCTGGTCGAAGACGAACCGCGCCCCGCGGAGCTTGCCCAGCAGCCCGACCACGAACAGCAGGTCGGGCGGGTTGCACGCGTGGATCACGTCCACCCGGCCGACCCTGCGGGCCAGCCGCAGCGTGTGCCACAGCGCCGAGCCGTACTCCGACAGGTAGCCCGAAGGTCCTCCGGTGGCGGCGCGCAGCGGGTAGCGGAGGATGTGCACGCCGTCGACGACGACCTCGCGCTCGGTGTCCCGTTTCGTCCCCTGTGGACAGATGACGTGTACTTCCCAGCCCGCGTCGCGCAGCGTGGTGCATTCCTGCCACACCCGGCGGTCGAACGGGACGGAGAGGTTCTCGACGAGGATCAGTGCTCGGTGGGGGCGGCTACCAGGCAAGGCCAACGTATCCCTCTTCGGTTCGGCGTCGGTCGGCGTCGGGGAGGCGGACGAGGTCGACGATCACCTGGTCCCCGCCGTGCGGCAGAGCGCCGAGTACCGCGGGGTCGGCCGTGCCGACCAGGCAGACCTCGGCGTGTTCCAGTACCTCCTCGACGGAGGCGGCGAGCAGCTGGCCGAGGTGCGGCAGCCTGCTCTCGATGTACTCGCGGTTGGCGCCGAGCAGGCGGGACAGGCTCACGTTGGCGTCATGGATCTTCAGGTGGTAGCCCTTGCCGAGGAGCCGTTCCGCGAGCTCCACCAGCGGGCTCTCCCGCAGGTCGTCGGTACCGGGTTTGAACGAGAGCCCGAACAGCCCGACCCGCCGTTTGCCGGTGCGGGCGACCAGCTCGAACGCGCGCCGCAGGTGCTCCTCGTTGGACGGCAGCACGTGGGCGAGGATCGGCACGGACACGTCGGCGCGCTGCGCGGCGTACACCAGGCCACGCAGGTCCTTCGGCAGGCACGAGCCGCCGAACGCAAAGCCGGGCCGCAGGTAGGCGGGGCTGATGTTCAGCTTGCGGTCGGCGAGGAAGACGTCCATCACGCGGTGCGAGTCGAGGCCGAGCGCGCGGCAGACGGCGCCCAGCTCGTTGGCGAAGCCGATCTTCAGGCCGTGGAACGCGTTGTCCGCGTACTTCGTCATCTCGGCCACCGGGATCGGCACGCGGAACACCGCACCGGGCAGACCGGCATAGAGCGCGGCCACCACGTCGCCGCTGGCCTCGTCCAGTTCGCCGATGACGGTCTTCGGCGGGTCGAAGAAGTCGCGCACGCTGCTGCCCTCGCGCAGGAACTCCGGGTTCACCGCGACGCCGAAGTCGACCCCCGCGGTGCGGCCGGACGCCTTCTCCAGGATGGGCACCAGCAGGTCGAGGCACGTGCCGGGCAGCATCGTGCTGCGGAAGACGACCGTGTGCCTGCGGTCGTGCCCGGCGAGTGCCTCACCGATCTGCTCGGTCACCCGCTCCAGGTAGGCGGTGGAGAGGCTGCCGTTGGGCTCCGACGGGGTGCCGACACAGATCAGGGAGACGTCACTGCCGGTGATCGCGGCGGCGACGTCCGCGGTGGCCCGCAGCGCGCCGGACGCGACGACCCGCGCGGTCAGGTCCCCGATCCGCTCCTCGACGACCGGGGCCTTGCCCGCGCGGACGAGGTCGACCTTCACCGGGTTGACGTCGACGCCGACCACCTCGTGGCCCTGTTCCCCCAGGCAGGCGGCGGAAACGCAACCCACGTAGCCGAGCCCGAAGACACTGATCTTCATCCGGCTCCCCTTCCGCTGCCTGCCGGCAGTCGCGCGACCTGCCTGCTGATTCGCTGGGCGGAGCGCGGTCGTTACGGGGTTTACCGAGTGGTGATGTCACGAAGTGCCGCGATGGCACGGGATTCGTCGACATGGATGTCCTGCAGCCGGGCGCCGAGCTCGGCGAACAGGGCGCGGGCCTGCCGTTCGGTGAAGGGCGTCTCGGCGTCGTAGTGCGTGCGCAGCCGCCGCAGCTCGGTGGCGGCCCCGGCGGCGGCTTCCCGCCCGGCGTCTCCGGCGCGCACGCCGTCGCCGACGCGGCTGACGAGCCCCCGCATCCAGCCGAACTCCGGGTGGTCGTCGCCGAGCAGCACCCTGGCCAGCTCCTGCCAGCGGCCGGCGATCGCGCGCCACGTGCGCGCGTGCTCGGTGAGGGCGGGTTCGCCGAGCAGCGGCGCGGCCTCGGCCAGTCCGTCGGCGAACAGGTCGCGCAGGTGGCCGCCACCCGGGCCGGAGGGGGAGATCGCCGTCCACGCCGAGAGCAGGGCGCCGACGAGCCCGCGCCGCTCGGCGAACACCGTGGGCCAGTTCTTGCGGGCGCGCTCGTCGGTGACCTGCCGGGCCCACGTGGCCCAGGCCTCGGCGCGGCAGGTGCGGGCGCAGTGGGCGAGCCCGGCGCGCACGGCGGCGGCCGGGTCCACGGGTGTGCCGTGCTCCCTGTCGTCCGGCCGGAAGGCGAGCAGCACGTGGCGGGCACCGGCGCGGGACCGGGCACGGGTGAGCGTGGCGCGGTCCACGGTCAGCGGCGCGGTGTTGCGGTCGTCGACCAGGACGCCGTCCCCGGTCTCCGCGTACGCCACCACGAAATGCGCGCCCGCGCCCCCGGTGTCCTCGGGCAGCTGCCAGTAGCCCGCCGCCGACCGCTCCGGCAGCACCAGGGCGGGCCGGCCGGCCGCCAGCTCGGTGCCGAGCCGCTTGCCCGCAACGCGCGCCCAGCCGGTGGTGTGCGGGACGGGAAGACCAAGACGCTCCACAGTGGACGAAAGCCAGCCGCGGTGGTCGCCGGGACGGTCGCGGAAGCCCAGTGTCAGCGTCTTGCTGCCGTCGGCGGTGAACTCGCCGAGGTGGTACCCGGCGCCGATCCCGCCCCCGGCCAGGAACAGCAGCGGCTCGGTGAGCGGTGCTGCGTCCGGACCGGCGATGCCGTGGTGGGCCAGCAGGTTGGCGAGCGCGGAGACGTCCGGTTGCCTGCCACCCCGCAGCCGGTACTCCCGCTCCGTCAAGACCTGACCTCCCGGATGTCATGAGTGGCTCGTTACTGACGTTTTCGCCAGTAACGAGCCACTCATGACAGTCTAGAAGGAAGCGGCCGCCGGGATGACCTCGCGCCGGAACGTCTCCAGCTTCGCGGGGTCGTGGACGCCGCGCAGACCGCCGATGACCGCGTCCACGCCGAGACCGTGCAGCCTGCGCAGCTCGTCGATCAGCTCACCGGTCTTCTCGCCCCGCTCGCCGATGTCGAAGAAGTGGTACACGGTCTTGGTGATGCTGGCGTAGTCGCGCCCCTCCGCCTCGCAGTGCGCCCGCAGCACGTCCAGCTTGCGTTCCAGGTCGGGACCGTTGAACACGTTGCACGCCTGGGCGTACCGCGCCACCAGCCGCAACGTCTTCTTCTCGCCCCCGCCGCCGATCATGATCGGCGGGTGCGGCCGCGACAGCGCCTGCGGGACGTTGAGCAGCCGCTCGGCCTCGACGTGGGTGCCCGCGAACGCCTCGTCGCTGTCCGACCACATCCGCAGGCAGTACCGGACCGCGTCCTCCAGCAGTTCGAACCGCTCCGCCACCGGCGGGAAGCGGAAGCCGAGCCCCACCGACTCCTCCTCGTTCCAGCCCGCGCCGACGCCGAGCATCGCCCGGCCGCCGGAGAGCACGTCCAGTGTGGTGACGGCCTTCGCGAGCAGGCCCGGATGGCGGTAGAACGCGCCCGTGATGACGGTGAGCAGCTTGGCCCTGCTCGTGTGCGCGGCCAGGTAGCCCAGCGTGGTGTAGGCCTCCAGCATGTCGTTCTCGGCGGGCCCGACCACGTCGATCTGGAAGAAGTGGTCCATGACCGCGAGGTAGGCGAAGCCCGCGTCGTCCGCGGTGCGGGCGATCTCGGCGAGCCGGGGCGCGAGTTCCTCCGGTCCGCCCGGCCAGGTGAAGTCAGGAATCTGCAGTCCGAGTTCCATGGTGAGTACGCCTTCGTGGTGATCCGATCAGCTCCGCCACCGACCGTACCCCCGGAGTTACTCCAGGTAGGCCTCGTCGTGAGTGGGGAACGTGGTGAGAACCACGTTCCCCACTCACGACTCAGAAGTCCGTGATCACCAGGACGGCGTCGTGCACCGGGTCGGCGACGTACACGGTGCCGGTGCGCTGGTCGACGGCGACCGCGCCCGGGTTGATGCCGAGGGAGAGCTCCCCGGTCAGCTTCGCGGCGGCGCCGTCGACGCGGGCGATGCCGTTCGGCCCGCCGTTGGTGTACACGGTGCCGGTGGCCTGGTGCACGGCCACCGAGGACGCGGCGCTGCGCAGCAGCACCGTGTCCCGCTCCACGAGCGTCTCGCCGTCCACGATCGAGAGATGGTGGATGCCCGCGTTGGCGACGTGGATGGTGCCGGTGGTCCGGTGCACCGCGATGCCCTCGGGTGCCCTGCCGACGCCGAAGCCGCCGGTGAACTCGCGCCGCACCAGGTCGAGCACCTCGACTCCCGCCCGGTCGGCGCTCGCCAGGTAGGCACGGCGCCTCCCGGGGTCGACGGCCACTCCCGACCGGGGACCGCCGGTGCCGGGCAGCACGGCCGACAGCGTGTGACCGGTGCCGTCGAGCAGCGTCACCGCGCCGGTGCGTGCGCTGCCGACACAGATCACGCCCGCCGTCTCGTCCACGCCGAGCACCGCGGCGCCGGGGCCCGCGGCGATCGTGGTGAACACGCCGCCGTCGCCGTCGAGCACCGACACCGTGCCCGCCCGCGCGTTGCTCACGTACACGGCGCCGGTGTCCTCGTGCACGGCCGCATCGGTGACCGTCCGCGCGACCGGGACCGTGTGCCGCAGCGTCACCCGGCCGCCGCCGGCGACATCGAGGACGGACACGGTGCCGTCGCCGGTGTTGGCCACGTAGACGGTGCCGGTGGCCGAGTTCACCGCGATCGCGCCCGGCCTCCGGCCCACGGCCACCCGGCTGACCAGCGGTGTCGCCGTCGCGGCGGACGGCACCACGGCCGCGGCGGCCGCGAGGGCCGAGACCAGCAGGCCACGACGGTTCAGGGTCGGTTCGGGCACGGGCACCTCCCCGGGTTGGCGGTGCACCGAACACCGGCGTTGTCTGCCGGACCGTAACCCGCGCGGGAGCTTGACGAGGGTTGAAACGGGGAACGCCAGGGGTGGCTGACCCGCCTGGGTGACCGCCGACCAGGAACTTCGCGGCCACCAGCAGCGTTCCAGCGAGTAGGAAGGACGCCGGATCGCCCGGCACTCGAAGGGAGGGTAGGGCGCGTGCACAGCCACCGGAACGGGTTGAAGACCGCGATGCTGCTCGGCCTGCTGAGTGCCATGATCGTGGGGATCAGCGCGATCTTCGGTCGCGGCGCGATCTTCATCGGCCTCGCCGTCGCGCTGGCCATGAACGCCTACGCCTACTTCAACTCGGACAAGCTCGCCCTGCGCGCCATGCGGGCCCAGCCCGTGTCGGAGGCGCAGCAGCCCGCGATGTACCGGATCGTGCGGGAGCTCGCCACGCAGGCGCGGCAGCCGATGCCGCGGCTGTACGTCAGTCCCACGCAGGCGCCGAACGCGTTCGCGACCGGGCGCAACCCGAGGAACGCCGCGGTGTGCTGCACCACCGGCATCCTGTCGATCCTCGACGAGCGGGAACTACGCGCGGTGCTCGGGCACGAGCTGTCCCACGTCTACAACCGCGACATCCTCATCTCCTCGGTGGCCGGTGCGCTGGCCTCGGTGGTGAGCGTGGTGGCGAACATGGCGTTGTTCGCGGGGATGTTCGGTGGCGGGAACCGCGAGGGCGGTGGCAACCCGCTCGTCGCGCTGCTGCTCATCCTGCTCGGTCCCATCGCGGCCGGCATCATCCGCATGAGCATCAGCCGCTCGCGGGAGTACCAGGCCGACGCGTCCGGCGCGGAGCTGACCGGTGACCCGCTGGCGCTGGCGTCCGCGCTGCGCAAGCTGGAGCGGGGCACCCGGCAGCTGCCGCTGGCACCGGAGCCGAGGGTGGTGTCGCAGTCGCACCTGATGATCGCGAACCCGTTCCGGCCGGGCGAGCGGCTGTCGCAGATGTTCTCCTCGCACCCGCCGATCGAGGACCGCGTGCGGCGCCTGGAGGAGATGGCCCGCCGCCCCTACTGACTCGTGAGTGTTTTCCGTGGTTCTAACCACGGAAAACACTCACGAGCCGGTGGCGCCCGCGTTCCTGGCCACGGACATCACGTAGTCGCCGTAGCCCGACTTGGCGAGCTTCGCCCCCAGCTGGAAGCACTCGTCGGCGTCGATGAACCCCATGCGCAGGGCGACTTCCTCAAGGCAGGCGATGCGCACGCCCGTGCGGTGTTCCAGGACCTGCACGAACTGGGCGGCCTCGAGCAGCGAGTCGTGCGTGCCCGTGTCGAGCCACGCGAACCCGCGGCTGAGCTCCACCAGCCGCGCGCGGCCCTGCCGCAGGTAGGTCGTGTTGACGTCGGTGATCTCCAGCTCGCCGCGGGTCGAGGGGCGCAGCCCCCGGGCGATCTCCACGACCTCGTTGTCGTAGAAGTACAGGCCGGTGATGGCCTTGTTGGACCGGGGCCGGGCGGGCTTCTCCTCGATCGAGAGCAGCTTGCCGTCGGCGTCGATCTCGCCCACCCCGTAGCGCTGGGGGTCCTTCACCGGGTAGCCGAACAGCGCGCAGCCGTCGAGCGTGGACACCTCGTGCTGCAGCATGGAGGAGAAGCCCTGGCCGTAGAAGATGTTGTCGCCGAGGATGAGGGCCACGTCGTCGCCGCCGATGAAGCCGGCGCCGATCACGAACGCCTCGGCGAGACCGTTGGGGCTGGGCTGCTCGGCGTAGCTCAGGTCGAGCCCGAACTGGCTGCCGTCGCCGAGCAGGCGCTGGAAGTTCGGCAGGTCGGTGGGAGTGGAGATGACCAGGATCTCCCGCAGTCCGGCGAGCATGAGGACCGAAAGCGGGTAGTAGATCATCGGCTTGTCGTACACCGGCAGCAACTGCTTCGACACCGCCTGTGTGATGGGGTGGAGCCGGGTGCCGCTGCCGCCCGCCAGCACGATGCCCTTCATCCGTCGGATCCCGCCTCACCTGATCGAGTAATGCTGCCCGGGGGCACACACTATCGGGACGGCCGGGCCGGGCCCTTCGCGTAGTAGGTCCGGCACACACCCCCGGCGTAGTCGGCGGCGACCTGCAGCACGTTGCTGCCGCCGTCGACCGGGAGCAGGGTGGAGCTGTAGTTGGGGCACCAGTCGTCGAACGGGCGCCCGACGTGCACCGGAGCCGGTACCTCGTACCAGGGACCGGCGCCGAGCTGGTCGTTCGCGAGCAGGGTGCGCCCGTTGCCGGGCAGCGGCCTGCCCTTCCGGTCGACGTAGATCTGGCCGACCATGAGGATGCGCACACCCCGGGGCCCGCCGGGGAAGAGTGTGATCGTCGGCGCGTGCTGGAAGTGGTTGCCGTTCGCCGTGGCCGCCCGCCTGCCCGGTTCGGTGGGGTCGCCGAAGTTGGCGCCGTCGGGGGAGATCTTCGAGTACGGATCGCAGAAGCGGTCGCCGTAGTTGCAGATCTCGTAGGAGAAGTAGTAGCGCCCGTTCGGCAGCCTGCGCACGATGGGCATGCCGGGGCGGACGCGGTGCGGCGCGATGGCCATCGTCCGCTGCTTGGTACCCCAGTGGATGCCGTCGGTGGAGGCGATGCGGTTGAGCACCTGGGCGTGCCCGGGGGCCTCGGTCTCGTCGGCGTAGTGCAGCCAGAGGTTGCCGCCCGCGTCGATGTTGAACTCCGGCTCCCACACGCCGTCGTGGTTGTGGGAACGGACCGGCTCGGCGAGGAACTGCCAACTGCGGCCGAGGTTGCGGCTGGCCCACACACGGATGCCGATGCGCCGCGAGGGGCCCGCCTGGTGCCGGTAGCTGGCGGCCCAGAGCAGGGTGCCCTCGCGGAGGCGGCCCACCCGCTGCGGCAGCTCGTAGAGGGTGCCGCAGCACATCCCGTGCCGCCCCGCGGGGTCGCGGATCTCGCCGACCAGGGAGAACGTCGCGCCCTCGTCGCGGCTCTCGTAGATCGGCGTGTAGTGCCCGCGGCGGTCGCGGCTGGTGAGGGAGGCGAGGATGCGGCCGTCCCGGCCCGGTCCGGCGTGGTCGACGCGGATGAGGCGGGGATAGGCGCCCATGCCGGGGTGCAGCGGCTTCCGTCCGGCCCGCTCCGCCCCGGCCGGGGTGACCAGCCCCCCGACCAGCAGCAGGCCGAGCAGGGCGGCGAACACCCGGCGCATCGCGATACCTCCCGTTCGGTGACGGCGCGATTACACCACGTTCAGGAGGTTCCGGGCGTTCAGGGACACGTCCCCTTTGGCGGGTTTGTCCGCGGGCCGGCCAGCCCTACCGGTAGTTGGTGAACTGGAGGGCGATACCGAAGTCCTCGTTCTTCAGCAGGGCGATGACCTCCTGCAGGTGGTCCTTCTTCTTGCCGGTCACGCGCAGCTGGTCGCCCTGGATCTGGGCCTGGACGCCCTTCGGGCCCTCGTCGCGGATGAACTTGGAGATCTGCTTCGCCTTCTCGGCGGAGATGCCCTCGAGGATCTTGCCGTTGACCTTGTACACCTTGCCGGAGGACGCGGGTTCGTCCGCCTCGAACGCCTTCAGCGAGATGCCCCGCTTGATCAGCTTCTCCTTGAAGACCTCGGTGGCGGCGCGGGCGCGCTCCTCGGTCTCGGCCTGGATCGTGACGGCCTCCTCGCCGGACCACTCGATCCTGGCGCCGGTCCCCCGGAAGTCGAACCGCGTGGACACCTCCTTGCTCGCCTGGTTCAGCGCGTTGTCCACCTCCTGCCGGTCGACCTTGCTCACCACGTCGAAAGACGGATCGGCCACGTCACACACCTCGTTGTCGGCTGGTTGGGATGGGTCCACCCTAGCCAGCGGCAACCCCGCTGCTCGGCCCGACATGGGGTTGGGTACGCTGTATCTCGGTCGGGCACGCCCCGGCCTCCGGCGGGTTGCCCGAGCGGCCAAAGGGATCTGACTGTAAATCAGACGGCTCTGCCTTCGGGGGTTCGAATCCCTCACCCGCCACACCAGCCGATGGCCCCGCTGACCTGCTAAGACAGGGCAGCGGGGCCATTGTGGTCTGTGCGGCTGTGTGCAGCGCTGGGTGGCCTTGCGCGGTTGCTCGCGGCAAATACGCGGCAAAGCTTCAGCCGTCCAGCATCCGCTGTACGCGGTCGCGCTCGGCCTGCTCGCTGCCGTCCAGGCATTTGGCGTACACGCGTAGCAGGACGGTGAGGCTGTGCCCGGCCCACTCGGCTACCTTGGTCGGCGTCACTCCTGCCGTGAGCCAGGTAGACACGGCTGCATGTCGCAGGTCGTAGGGTCGCTTCGCGAGTGGGCCAGCGAGCACGTCGGCGGTGAACACCTTAGCGCGGGCTGCTGCCCACACACGCCCGTAGACCGTGCTGCCGATCCGGCCGCCGTCCCGCGCACCTCGGAACAAGCGGCCGTCCGGCGCGGTCCCGAATCGGGACAAGTGATCGTGCAGCAAGGCGGTGAGGGTGGGAGGGCACGGCACAGTTCGGCCGGTGTTGTCTTCTCGATGCTTCAATGGGCCTTCTTCGCTCGCCTGTCCCGAGTCAGTCCATTCCTGCCCAATCTCGGGACGGGCCTTCTCAAGACGGATTTCGCCCCAGCCTGACGGCGGTAGTGACAAGTTCTCCTTCTTGAGATTTGCGCCCTCCTCTGGCCGCAGGCCCGCGTAGTACATCAGTCCGAAGAACGCCACGAGCGGGGGTCCCTGCTTGCCGAGCGTGCCGACTGCGTCGAGTAGCATTCGCGCCTGCATCGGGTTGACGACAGCCTGGGGGTCAACCTGGCGAAGCGTGAACTTTCGCTTCCTCGTCTTCACCTCGGCTAACGGGTTGTCGTCAAGCAACTTCAGCTCAATCGCATAGTCGATGGCGTTTCCAAGGGCAACTCGACGCAAGCGGACGGTGTTCCCGGCAGCGCGGTTACCGTCAAGTTTCAGTTCCAGTGCACGTAGCACCTCACGCAGGATTTCGGGTTTTGCTAGGTCTGCCACACTTCGGCTTGCTCGTTCGGCCAGTCGCAATGCCGTGGCGACTTCTGTCGACGTGTTCTTCTCCCGTGCTCGCTTGCTGTACGCGGTCTTGAGGGCCTTCCGTAAAAGCTTCGCATCCGGCAATGGACGTTCGGGACGCAGCATCGGGACGGTGATCGTCATCAACGATTCGGCAAGTGACTTGCGGTACTTGGGTGAGGCGTCGGGCCACTTCATGTCCGCGTACTTGCACGCGAATTCGTACCAGCTCATCCGGCGCTGCTCGCGGATGAGCGATACTGGCAGGCCAGAGTCTTTCTCGAACGCCTCGCCATTTCGTGACGCCGACACGAGGCGGGCGCGAAAGCTGTCGGCGAGCGCAAATGTGTCGAATGAGTCGCCGAATTCCTTTCCGTCCACGATCCAACGGACGCGGTACGTGGACTTCTTTCCTGTGTAGGTTTTGATAGCCCAGATTCGCACCTTGTGCGTCGTTTCCATCAGGCAGCCTCCTCGCAAGAGTCGAGCCAGTCGAGGAAATCGGTGCGCCGAATACGGAGATCACCGTTCGGCAGCTTGATACAGCGCGGCGCGCGCTTCTTGGCGCGCCACTCGTAGAAGGTGCGGCGCGAGATGCCTAGCTCCTGGCAGATGTCGGCGATGGTGAGGTGCTGGCGGTGGGTGGCCATGCTGGTGACGTCTCCCCGTGGTCGTGCTTGTGGCGGCGGGGGATGAACACGGGTGGCTCCTTGGGCTGGTGTGGGTGGCTGGGGTTGTCCGCTACTACCGCTACGTCCGCTACGTGCCTGGTCAGCGGGGTAGCGGATGCGTGGGCGGTAGCGCTTGTGTCCGCTACCCGTCCGGCACGTGGTCGGCGGGGGTAGCGGTTGGTGCCGCTACCTCGTCGGTGTCCGCTACCGGGTTGACCTGCGGGGTAGCGCTGGTAGCGGAGGTAGCGCCGGTGGGCAGGTAGCGGCTCCAGGCGTCGGCGAGGCCGCCGTCGCCGTCGAGGCGGTAGCCCTTGGCGACCGAGCCGCCGGGCTGCTTGATGTTGCTGGAGCGCACGCCGTACTTGCCGAGGAGCTTGCCCAGGCGGCGGGCGTCGAGCGGCTTGCCCTGCAGCTCGGCCCAGGGCGATTCGTCGAGTTCGTGGAGAGCGGTGAGGATGTCGGCGGTGGTCATCCGGTTGGTGTTGTGGCGGCTGTAGAGGTCACGGAGGTCGGCCAGTAGGCGGATGCCGATGCTGTCGGGCTGGGTGCTGGCGTGGGCGACGAAGTGTTCGCAGGCGGCGCGGGCGGTGTCGGGCCAGTGCCCTCCGGCCGCGTCGGCGATGGCGATGAGCGGGCGCCAGATTTCGGCGGCCCGGTCTCGCACGCCCTCGGGCATGGTGGGGCGGGAGCGGCCGACCTGCTCGCCCACGGACTCCACCCAGGCGGCGAGGCGTTCCCGCACCGGGCGTGCTTCGCGTTCGACGTCCTCCTCCCAGAACTCGGCGACCTGCTCGTCGGCGCGACGGCGCTTCATGTGCACGGTGATGGCGCGGGTGGTGATGGTCGCGGGCATGTGCCCGGCGATGCCTGCCAGTGCGGCGGGGGCGTAGACGGGGAACTTCTCGACCTTCATGGCGCGGGCGTCGCCCACACATCGGGCGATGGTGGCCGAGCGCTTGTACCCGGCGTTGAGCATGGCCCGCAGGTCTTCGTTGTTGCCGCCGTTCTTGGGGTTGAAGATGGCATCCACCTCGTCGAACAGGATCGTGATCGGCCCGTCGGCGACCATGCGGAACAGTGCGGCGGTGGTGGCCGAGATGGTCATCTCCGGCGCGCGCACGAGGAACTGGGCGACCTCCAGTACGCGGGTCTTGCCGCTGCCGGGCTCGGCCGAGTCCAGGATCAGCCGCGGGGTCACGTAGAAGTGGTCAGCGGCGTGGGTGTGGGCGTACCACAGCGCGAGCATGGGAGCGCAGTGCTCGGAAGGGAACGCGTTGAACCGCGCCACGAACTCCCGCACCGCGTCCAGCACCTCGTGCCCAGCCGTGGCGATCGCCCCGGGCGGGGGCGGCCCCAGCCACGAGAGGGACACCTCCGGGACCGACTCAGGTAGCTCGGTGTCAGGTGCGGCGCCACCGTCGACCACACTCGGGCCGCTGGCATGCGCGGCCAGCCAGCGGGTCTGGCACTCCTCCGAACAGAAGTCCGGCGAGGGTGAGTTCCGGCGGGGGCCGCCGCACTCGGCACACGGCGCCGTGGTGTCGTCGAGGACGGTCTCCGTCGCCGCGAGCAGCACGTCGGGGGTCATCAGGCGGCCACCTCCAGACTGGTCGTGGCGTGGATAAGTGCGGCGCGGTAGCGCTGCCACAGTTCGTCGGCGCTGTCGTGGTCGTCGGTCAGGGCGTGCAGCACTTCGGTTGGGCTGGTCTCGGCCGCGTGGAGCAGGCGGGTGGCGTACTCGGCGATCGCGCGGCGCCATGCGGCCTCCAGCACCACGGCCTTGAGATGGAACGCGAGGTCGGGCACCTGCACGGTGTGGCCGTACGTGTCGGCCAGCCACATCCCGAGCCGCGCGCGTTCCTCGCCGGGGGCGCGCCCGGTAGCGGTGGCGTGCGCGAACACGGTCGTCGGACACGGCGCATGTCCGGCAGCGACAACCTCGATGACGAGCTGGAGCACCTGGGCGCACATCGGGTCGGCGAGGTCGTCGGCGCGCATCCCGGCCAGTACTCGCCGCGCCGGGTCGAGGCGGAGCCACAGCAGGCAGCCGACGAACTGCCGTTCCGGGTCGGTGATGACGGGCGTCGGGGTTTCCATGCGAGATGCCTCCAGAGACGGTTTCTGGATGGTTGGTGGTGGCTGCCGGGCCGGTGGGAGCGGTGCTCGGCCACCGGCCCGGCAGCAGCTCTTAACGGGGGCAGCGCGCCCACGCGGCGCG
>NZ_PVNH01000010.1 GCF_003001955.1 Prauserella shujinwangii
GTCGAGTTCGAAGCTGCCGCGCACACCCCCGTCCCGGCGGGCGGCCAGGTGGAGTGCCCGCCGGGGCTGGGCGAGGTCTGCCTCGCGGGGCGCGGCGCCGTCGGGGTCGAGCCGGTCCCGGATCTCCCGCCCCAGTTTGGTCAGCAGCCGGGGCTCGGTCGACCGCGCCGCCTCGCACAGGATCTCCTCGGCCACCGCACGGTCCTCGCCAGTGGCCGTCCGGGGCAGCTCGGTCACCGCGGTACGGACCGCTTCCACATGCTCGGGCCCGATCTCGCCCTCCGCCAGCGCCGCGGCGACCCGCGGCAGCTCGGCGGCCACCACCGCACCGGACGGCGTCACCGACGGATGCAGCACCCGCGCCTGCGCGGCAATCCGCCGCGCCTGCCCGGACCCGATCCCGAACAGGTCCCGGACCAGCCCCGCCAGCGACCCGTAGCCCGCCGCGACCTCCAGCCCCCGCTGTTCCACCTCCGCCAGCAACGCCAGCTCCCGCGCGTAGTCCGCCCGCCGCCGCGCCTCCACCTCCCGCACCGCGGCCAGCAACTCCGCATCCCCCAGCGAGGTGGGTGCGACATCGGGCGGCACGGTCTCGATCACCAGTTCAGTGTAGCATGATACTCGAACACCTGTTCGACTCGTCATCCGGACGAGTGTCACCGACCAGGAGGGTGTGCCAATCGACCGACCTCACCGCGGCGCGGCCACGCGTACGGACGGACCGGACACGTGGAACTGCCCAGGTGTCCGCCCCGCTCGCGGGAGGCCTCGTACCCGACACTCTGGCCGCGCTGACTCGCCGCGCCCAGCCGCCGACCCCGGCCCCGGTCGCGAGCACGGCGAGCGGCAGTATCGCACCGCGACCGCCGGGCCCACCGCTCGCCGTCACCGCTGCCGGACGGTGCGCAGGTAGTGCTCGGCGATGTCGTCACTGGTGGTCACCCAGGCATCCGGCTGTGCGGCGAGGTACTCGAGTGCCTGATCGAGGTACTTGGCCCGGAAGGCCTGGCCGATGACGAACGGATGCAGGGCCAGTGCCATGACGCGGCCGCCGTGCGCGGAGTCGGCCCGCAGCTGCTCGTACTGGTCGCGCACCATCCGGACGAACTCGGGCCCGGTGATGCCCCTGCTGAACAGCAGCAGGTCGTTGAGCTCCACCGTGTACGGGACGCTGAGCATGCCGGGCACGGTGAGCCGGTAGGGTTGGTCGTCGTTGGTCCAGTCCAGGACGTAGTCAAGCCCGAGTTCGGCGAGCAGGGCCGGGGTGTCGAAGGTCTCCGTCAGGCCCGGTCCCATCCAGCCGCGCGGCGGCCTGCCGGTGGCCGCGGCGATGGTGTCGACGATGTCGGTGAGTTCGCGGCGTTCCTCGTCCCGGGTCAGGCCGGTGTGCAGGACCGAGTTGGTCCGCCCGTGCGCGAGCCAGGCCCAGTTCCGGTCGAGGCCGGCCTTGACGATCTGCGGGTAGTGTTCGGCGGCGGCCGAGTTCACCAGCGCGCTCGCGCGGAAGCCGTGCCGGTCCAGGCTCTCGATGGTGCGCCAGATGCCCACCCGCACCCCGTAGTCGCGCCAGCCGAAGTTGAGCGCGTCGGGGACGAGGTCGGCCGTCCCCGGCCAGATGCTCGTGGAGGGGCGGTCGGGGAGAAAGTACTCGATGTTGAGACCGAGGTAGACGGCCACCCTGGCGTCGCCGGGCCAGTGCAGCGCGGGCCGTTCGGTGATGGGGCTGTAGTCGAAGAGCGGGTTCTCCGCGGTGTTCGTCATGCCGTCCACGATAGAATCTGACATTGATGTCAGGTTCAACCTCGCGACGGGACCGGAGGCATGCCATGCGGATCGGCGAGCTTGCCCTGCGCACGGGCGTCAGTGAGCGGTCGCTGCGCTACTACGAGCAGCAGGGGCTGCTCGCAGCCGAGCGCACGGCCGGTGGGCACCGCGAATACCCCGAGGCGGCTGTCGACCGGGTGATCCGTATCCAGGAACTGTTCGCGGCGGGTTTGCGCAGCAAGACCATCGCGCGGCTGCTGCCCTGCCTGCGCGACACCGACGGCGGTCCTTCCGAGATCGCCACGCCGAAGCTGGTCGACGACCTGGTCGCCGAACGCGACCGGATCGACCGCATGATCATCGAGCTCACCAGCTCCCGCGAGGTGCTCGACGAGGTGATCGACGCGGCCTCGCGGCGCACCGGGTCCTGACCCGGGAAATCGTTCGAAACAATTTCGGCTGAATGCCCGGGAAATCGGATAATTGACCGGCAAAACCATTCCGCAGTACGGTCGGAAAACCAACCTGGTTTCGAAAACTTTCGAATTCTTGGGGGTCGTTGATGTCGACCGGAAGACGATTTCCCGGGCTGCTCGCCCTGGGTGCGCTCGTCGCGGCGGCGGTGCTGGGCGCGCAGGCGACCGCGCTGTCCGTCCGTGACTCGGGCACGGCAGGGCAGGAGACCGCCGCCGCCCCGGAGCGCGGACACTGGGTGCACACCTGGGTCGCGATGCCGCAGCTGACCGAGCCGCACAACATGCCGCCCGATCCGTTCACGGGGGACGACGTCGTCCTGGCGGACACGACGCTGCGGCAGACCGTCCGGGTCACGGTCGGCGCGCGGCAGCTGCGGCTGCGGTTCTCCAACGCCTTCGGCGGCGCCGCGCTGCCGATCACGGCGGTCAGTGTGGCCCTCCCGGCGGGCGGCGAGGCCGGGGCCGGCGCGATCCAGCCGGGAACCGCGCGCCCGGTGACGTTCAACGGCAAGGCCGGTGCGGAGATCCCCGTCGGGGCGCAGCTGGTCTCCGACCCGTTGCCGTTCCCGGTCGCGGCGGGCACGAACCTCTCGGTCACCACCTACCTGGCGGACGGGCAGGCCTCCACCGACATCACGTCCCACCCCGGCTCCAGGACGACCTCGCACCTGCTGGCGGGCAACCACGTCACCGACGCCGACCTGCCCGGCGCCACGCCCACGAACCACTGGTACTTCCTCAGCGGCGTCGAGGTGTGGACGGGCCGCGACGTGACCGGGACCGTGATCGTGGGCGACTCGCTGACCGACGGCCGGGGCTCCACGACCAACGGCAACGACCGCTGGCCCGACCAGCTCTTCGACCGCCTGCAAGCCGACCGCCGGACGAGCGACGCCGCGATCCTCAACCAGGCCGCCGGGGGCAACCGGGTGCTGCGGGACGGGCTCGGCCCGAACGTCCTCGCCCGGCTCGACCGCGACGTGCTCGCCGTCAGCGGCGCGCGGTCGCTGATCGTGTTCGAGGGGGTCAACGACATCGGCACGGCCGAGCCCACCGAGGCGGCACAGAAGGAGATCGCCGACGACCTGATCGCCGCCTACGAGCAGATCATCGACCGCGCCCACGCGCAGGGCATCCGGGTCTACGGCGCGACACTCCTGCCGTTCGGGGGCAATGCCTCCTACGACGACCCGGACGGTCACCGGAAGTTCGCCCGGCAGGCCGTCAACCGCTGGATCCGGACGAGCCACCGGTTCGACGCCGTGCTCGACTTCGACGCCGCCGTGCGCGACCCGGCCCGCCCCGAACGACTGCTGCCCGCCGCCGACGAGGGCGACCATCTGCACCTCAACCCCACGGGATACCGGATGCTCGCCGACGCGGTGCCCGCCCGGCTGTTCCGCTGACCCGGTCTCCTGGTCCGGTCCCGGACCAGGAGACCGACGACGGTGCCGTGCCGGGCAGTTCCCCACCCGGCGCGGCACCGTGTCCGACCGGACGAGACGGGACGTGTGGCCGATCCGGTGTGGACACTCGGAAGGCACGGTCGCCGCCGTCGCCCGATCGGGTCCGCCCGCCTGCGCCGGTCCGCCGCCGGAACTAGGGTGATGGTGCCTGGGGGTGGAAGGGAACCGAGCATGACCACCGCACACGTCCAGCACACCGGCCACACGCACGTCCACGGTGACGGCTGCGGGCACGTCGCCATCCCGCACGGCGACCACGTCGACTACGTGCACGACGGCCACCTGCACGTCAGCCATGACGGCCACTACGACGAATGCGAGCCGTCCGGCCACTCCGCGCACGACGGGCACGATCACGCGCACGGCGACGGCTGCGGGCACGTCGCGGTGCCGCACGGCGACCACGTGGACTACCTGCACGACGGTCACCGGCACGCGGTCCACGGCGACCACTACGACGAACACTGACGGCGCCGCGCCCGGTCGTGCCCGTACCGGAGCCGAGCGGTCGCTAGGCTGCCCCCGTGGACCTGTTCAGCGCGGCGACCCTGCACATCGAGCACCCCGGCGGTTTCCGGAACGCGCTGTGGCGCACGGAGTACCGGGTGGACGTGTACGACGAGCACGGCACCCCGCTGGCCGTGGTGCGGGAGCGGGAAGGGCCCGGCGCGCTGAAGCTGGTCCGCGCCACCGGGTTCTCCGGGCACACCCCGTTCGACCTGCGGGTCACCCTGCCGGACGGCCGGGACACGCTCGGCATCGAGAAGGGGTTCTCCGCACGTTCCACGCGAGTGGCCGTCACCGACGGGGCCGGGAAGCCGCTGGGATCGTTGCACGCGCGCGGCCCCCGGGACATCGCGGTCTCCGATGTGGACGGCCGGGAACTGGGCACCCTGAGCGAGCTCGCCGCGTTCCAGGCCGGGGCGCTTTCCAGGCGCGACGGCCGCAGGGTTCGCCGGGACCTGCTCCGGCTGCATCGCGAGCTCGCCGCACCCGCGCGGCAGTTGGCGATCGCGGCGGCCGTGGCGTTCGACATCGTGCACAACAAGGGAACGACCAAGCCGTCCGGGTGGTCCTGGCCAGCCGGGTGACCGCTCGTGAGTGTTCTCCGTGGTTCTAACCACGTTCTTCACTCACGAGCCGCAGTCGGCCCTCACCATCCCCGGCGCAGGATCGAGCCGCCTTCCTCGTCGTCGTCCGGCCGATCGGCGCCGATGATCTCCTCGGGATCGTGCCCTTCGCGGATCTCCTGGTGGGCACGGGCCAGTTCGGGCAGTGACGCCGCCATCGCCGCCTGGACGCCCTCGTCGTCGAGCGCGCGGCCGGACGCGATGTCGGCCCAGGACAGCTCTCCGGCCTTGACCCGCGCGACGAGCTCCTTGAGCTCCCGCGGGGCGCGGGGGCTCTCCGCGTGCCGTTCGATCGCGGCCAGGTCCTGCTCGGAAAGGCCGGGCGCGCGCGACTCCACCCGGCTCGCCTCGGCGGCCGCCTGGTCGACACCGGCCAGCCGGGAGTCGACCTCGGCGACGAGCTCGTCCAGCCTGGCCCGGTCGTAGGGAAAGGTCACTGTCCACCTCCGGTGTTGCCGCCGGTGCCCGGCGCGGGCGACGGCGAGGACGGCGCCGAGTAGCGGCCACCGGCGGCGCCCGCGCTCTTGTGCAGACCGTAGCCGCCCAGCGCGGTCCCGAGCGCCCCGGACTTGGCCGCCTTGGCCCCGTCGGAGTACTTCTCCTTGCCGTCCTGGTAGGAGTCGAGGACATCGAGCGCGTCGTTGACGTCGCGGATGTCCTTGATCTTCATCAGCGCGGTGCCCATGGCCATGATGCCGTCGACCATGCCCTGCACGCCCTCGATGAGGGTCTGGATCGAGATGATGATCTTGCGGATCGCGTCGACGATCTGGACCGCGTCGTAGACCATCCACACCGCCTTGCCCCAGCCCACCACGGGGATCCAGGCGGTCATCGCGGCCTCCATGAGCTTGGTGACCAGCTTGTCGAGCAGGGCGAGGGCCACGCTCGTCGCGGTGCGGCACGTGTTGGCCATGCTCTTGAACTTGTCGCCGATGATCCGGGCCACCTGCGAGTCGGCCTCGACGGCGACGGCCCACATGGTGTCCATCCGCCGGGCGAAGCTGTCCGCCGCGTCGCCCTGCCAGTGGTTGCCGAGCTGGTCGACGCCCGCGTCGAGGTTGTGCCGTACCGAGTCCAGCGCCTTGGAAACCTGGTTCCAGGCGTGGGCGTTCGCGTCGATCTTCTCGAAGTCGCCGAGCAGCGGGTTGATCAGCGCCTCGACCAGGTTCTCGCCGGTGACCTTCTCGTAGATCCAGTTGACGCCCTGGATCTTCCAGCCCGCCTTCTCGATGAGCTCCTTGGTGCTCTGCCTGCCGGGGCGGTCCCCGGCTCCGGCGGCGAGCACCGCCGCCGGGTCCTCGACATCGGCGTAGGCGGTCACTCGGCACCTCCCCGTACCGGAGCGCCGGGCACCGTGTTGAGGCCCTGCTCGATCAGGTCGAGCGTCTCCCGGTTGCCCTGGTCCATCTTGATGTAGGCGTCCGCGGCCCGCTCCAGGCCCGCGGCGTCCTTCAGCATCATCTGGTTCGCGAAGTCCAGGGTCCGGCCGTAGAGGCCTGCGACCCCGTCGACCACGGGGATCAGCAGTGACAGCAACCCCGTGAACCCCGAGGTGTCGCCCCCCTTGGTGACCGCATGCTCCTTGATGGTCAGAAAGTGCCCCGCATTGCGTTTCATCAGCTCCGCGTAGCCGTCGAGCTCCGCGGGCTCGACTTTGAACGCCCCAGCCACGTGTCCACCTCCGCTGCTCTGGAATCGCCAGGTGTGACGTGCTCCACGAGCCGCGGGTTCCGCCCAGTGTTCCCACAGGTGGCACACAGGCCGGACTCAGGAACAGGCTCCAAGCTGGATCCATGCGAAAGCCTGAACCGACCTACGAGGGCCGGCCACTGGCCCGCCCGCAGGACGACGTCGTCGACCAGGGGCTGGGCTTCGACCTGGCCACCCTGCTGAGCCGCCGTCGCGCGTTGCGCTTTCTCGGCCTCGGCGCCGCGGGTGTGGCGCTGACCGCCTGCGGCACCGGCTCCGGCGGCTCCTCCAGCCCCACCACCACGACCCCCACCGCGACCACCGCCACGTCGCCTGGCTCCCTGGCGGAGATCCCGGAGGAGACCGCGGGACCGTACCCCGGGGACGGCTCGAACGGGCCCGACGTGCTGGAACGGAGCGGGATCGTGCGCAGCGACATCCGGTCCAGCTTCGGTGAGGCCGACGGCACCGCGGAAGGCGTGCCGATGACGCTGGAGCTGGTGATCTCGGACCTCGCCCACGGCGGGGTGCCGTTCGAGGGCGTGGCCGTGTACGTCTGGCACTGTGATCGCTCCGGCGGGTACTCCCTGTACTCCGCGGGAGTGGAGGACCAGAACTACCTGCGGGGTGTGCAGGTCGCCGACGCGGCCGGCCGCGTGCGCTTCACCAGCGTCTTCCCCGCCTGCTACGCCGGTCGCTGGCCACACGTCCACTTCGAGGTGTACCCCGGCCAGGACAGCATCACCGACGCCGGCGACGTGATCGCCACCTCGCAGGTCGCCCTGCCGAAGAACGTCTGCGACGCGGTCTACGCCGAGCGCGGCTACGAGCGGTCCGTCACGAACCTCGCCCAGCTCAGCCTGCGGAGCGACACCGTGTTCGGCGACGACGGCGGCGCCTCACAGCTGGCGACCGTCACCGGTGACGTCCGGAACGGCTACACCGCGACCCTCGGGGTCGGAGTGGACACGTCGACCGAAGCGGGTGGTGGCGGTCAGCCCGGTGGGCCCGGCGGTACGCCGCCGTCCCGCTGACGCGTCTGCTACGCTCTGGCCCGTGCAGGCGCCCCTGACGTCCCAGCGAGACATAGTAGTGAGGCGCGTCGGCTGAACCCAGGTCGCCGGCGCGCAGCGCTGCCGACCGCGGACAGCGGACTCCACTCGGGACCTGGCCCGGATCCTGTCGATTCCCGAGCCGGAGACCCGCCATGTCCCTCGATGTCAGTGCCTCGTATCGCATGCCCACGGCCCGTTCGACCTTCCCGGTGCGCCGCCGGGTCGCCACCTATTTCACCGGCGGTGTGGAAGGGCTGCTCACGGTGTCCTCGACCCTGCACCAGGGCGGCTGCAAGGTGCACGATCTGGCCGTGGACATCCGGGACGGCGTGACCGAGAGCAGCATGGTCTGCACCGTGCTGACCACCGAGAGCGAGGTCGACCTCCTGCTCGACCGGCTCCGCCTGCTGCCCGCGGTCGTCTCGTCCGAGCTGCGGTAGCTCGCTCACCCGATGAGCGTCTTGTGCCGGTCGAGGACCACCGGTCCCGAGCGGTTTCCTGTCCAGACGTGGTGGGGTCCGTGGTAGCGGGGAGCCACGTAGGACCAGAGCTGGTTGCCCGCCATGAGCCGGGCGAGGGACGCGAGGTAGGTGCGGGTGCCGGGGGCCGCGGTGGCGTCCAGCCGGGCTCGCAGCGCCACGAACTCCCGGCCTCGGCGGATCACGCGGTCCGCGACGGTGTCCACCGCCTCCTGGAGTCCGCAGCCGGACTGCCGCATGACGACAAGGACCGAATTGACGCACGAGGATTCGGACAGTTCCTTGCGCAGCGAGAAGAGATCGTTGAAGAGGACCTCGTGCTCGGTGGCCAGATCGTGCAGGGCTGTCAGCGCGGGGTCGCGGGTCAGCTCGTCGGCGAGGTCCAGGCCGAGGCCGTACTCCAGCAGCGCGTAACAGTGCTTGGCGCCGGCGGAGCCGGAACCCAGGCTTCCCGGCGGACCGCAGCGCCGCCGGAGATAGTCCGACAGGTCGGCCTCCTCGGCGTGGTACTCGGCGACGTGGCCGTGGAACATGTCCTCGACGGCGGCGAGGAACCGACGGTGCAGCGCGGCGGGCATCTTCTCCCGGAACGACGTGCTCGACCGGAGAAGTGCCGAGGAGAACGGGAGATCCTGGGGCGGCGGGTCGCCGCGCAGCACACCCAGCACCCGGCGGAACAGGTCGCGTGCCGCGTCGGGCCGCACCGGCGCCGCCGTGGTGAACAGGTCGTCGACGAGGTACATCACGTGGTGGAACAGACAGATGTCGACCAGTTCGTCGTAGGCCGCGTCGGGGTAGGCCAGGGCGGCCCACAGCGCGGTGCGCTGACCGAGGAACTCGGTCAGGCGGACCTCCGTGCCGTCGTCCTGGAGCAGGGTCGTCAACAACTCGCCCGTGTGCTGCTCCAGCTCGGCCGCCTGGGGGTGCGCTCGCGCGGGAACGGGTTCGGGGATCTCCGGGAGATGGAAGCACGCGGGCAACGAGATGTCGGGCACCGTGGGTCTCCTGTCCAGGGCTGGTGCGGCGGTCAGTGATCGCGGCGGGTCGCCAGCCGTGCCAGGACGGCCAGTTCGGTGAGGGCCCGCGGGTTGAGGGCGGCGGAGTGCAGCCGTTCCACCGCACGCTCCAGCAGCGCGTCGGCCTGGGTGCGGCTCCATTCCCGCCCACCGGCGGCCTCCACCAGGTCCGCCGCCCGGACCAGCTCGTCGCCGGAGAGCGGTCGTCGCCGGTACAGCGCGGCGAGCTCGTCGCCTGCCGTGGTGGCCGAGTTCAACGCGGCCACCACGGGGAGGGACTTCTTGCCGGCCCGCAGATCCGCGTGCACCGGTTTCCCGGTGACCGCGGGATCGCCCCAGATGCCCAGCATGTCGTCGACGTGCTGGAACGCGATCCCGACCAGCCTGCCGAACTCACGCAACGCCGTCCTGTGGTGCGTGTCCGCGCCGCCGAACAGTCCGCCGAGGGCGCAGGCGGCACCGAGCAGCGCGGCGGTCTTGCCTTCCACCATGGCCAGGCACTCGGCAGGGGTGACGTCGTCACGGCGCTCGAACGCCAGGTCCGCGGACTGCCCTTCGAGCAGCTCCAGCATCCCCGCACCGAGTAGCCGCACCGCGTCGAGGGCGCCCGGGTGACCGCTGGAGGACAACATGTCGGAGGCGGCGATCAGCAGCGCGTCGCCGGTGAGGATCGCCGCGTTGGTGCCGAACACGGTCCACGCCGTCGGCCGGTGCCTGCGGGTCGCGTCACCGTCCATCACGTCGTCGTGCAGCAGGGAGAAGTTGTGCACCAGTTCCACCGCCGCGGCGGCGGGTGCGGCGGCGGCCGCGTCGCCGCCGACGGCCTCCGCTGCCAGCAGGGCGAACGCAGGCCGGATCGCCTTGCCACCCGGGGCGACGCGTGGTGCACCGTCCTCGTCGCACCAGCCGAAGTGGTACTGAGCGACGTCCTCCAGCGCACGGGGAAACCGGCCCACCGCGTTGCGCAGAACCGGATCGACGATGGCGCGGCTCCACCGCAGCAGTTCGTCACCGGCGCGAACGGCTTCCTGCTCGACCTCACGTGTCACGGCACCCTGCTTCCGTACGCCGACCTTGCCGTCTGTGCCCGGGGCACAGCGACGAGTAGACCGGGAAACGCGGACGCGAGACACCGTCGGGGCGCCCTGATGCGTCAAACTTCCGGCCTTGTCCAGCGCGCGCCGGGGCGTCCGGCTCGCGGGCGACCGCACCCCGATGCTCGGGCCGACGTGCCTGCACGATCCGGCGGCCTACCGTGCGCGGGACGCACCGGAACCGGACGAGCCCGGATCCGCCATGACCCGCCACATCCGCGGGACCGTGCTCGGCGGGCGGCCGCGTGTTCGTCGAGGAGACGCCCACGGGCGCGCCGATCACCGGCGTGTGCCGGCAGTCATCGCCACGGTGGCTGACGAGAGGTTCGCCACCGAGCGGCCGAAGGCAGCGTGCTCGTCGAAGTCGTCAACGGCCGCCGCGCGACACGGCCGGGGTGGCGACGGTCCGGGAGCCCGTGCAGCGCATCGGCGCGGAAGCGGACCAGCTGATCTCCGAGCGGCTGGCGGGCACCGGCGAAGCCCGCGGTGACGCTGCCGCACCGCGAGCCACACCGTATCCCGTGACCGGTCAGTCGAGGCAGAACTCGTTGCCCTCCGGGTCGGCGAGCACGATGAAACCGGCGACGAGCGGGGGAGCGGGCTCGTAGCGCTGGAGCCGGGTGGCGCCGAGGGAGACGAGTCGCTCGGCCTCGGTTTCCAGGGCCGCCATCCGCGCGTCGCCGTCGAGCCCGGGCGCGGCGCGCACGTCCAGGTGCACGCGGTTCTTGGCCTGCTTGCCCTCCGGGACCCGCTGGAAGAACAGCCGGGGCCCGGAGCCCTCCGGGTCGACCACCGCCGAGGCGTCGTTGCGGCGCTCGGGCGGCACCCCCATCGCGTCCAGAGCCTGCTCCCACGACTCGAACCCCGCGGGTGGGTCCTGCAGCCGGTAGCCGAGGGCGTCCGCCCAGAACGCCGCCAGCGCGGCCGGGTCGGCGCAGTCGAACGTGATCTGAACTTCGCGGGCCACGTCAGCTCGCCTCCTGTCGGTTCGGCCGGTGGGTGTGCAGGTGGAGGTCGCGGAGCAGGCACACCTCCGCCAGATGGTGGATCAGCTCGCGGTTGATGTGCAGCACCAGCTCCGCCAGCGGACGTTCCGCGTACGGTCCTTCCGCCTCGCCGCACGGCCGGGCGAGGCCGGCCTCACCGAGGGACTCGACCCCGGCCCGCCACATGGCGTACTCCGCGTCGAGCTGGGCCAGCGCCTGCTCCGCGGTCTCGGCGTAACCGAACGCGTGGTAGTCGGTGGGCGCGCGGCCGAAGTGCGCGGCGTTACGCATCGCGAGCACGCCGACGATCACGTGACCGAGCCGCCAGGCGATCGTCGTGAACGGGGGCGGATCGGGCGGCGGCATCGCGAAGTCGATGGTCATCGCGCCGGGTCCGCCCTGGAGGGGAGCGGAGCTGGTGCCACGCGGGCGCACGCTCCAGCAGCCGGGCACGGGCTCCCAGAAGTACTCGTCGTCGGTGAGCCCGACGAGGCGCTCCCGCAGCTGGTGGGTCCAGTGCCAGCCGAGCTGGTCGCGGAGCAGGGGATTCCAGGTCAGGTGAGTCGTCAGGTGAGTCATGGAGACAGCCTCTCGCGGATACCGGACAGGATCGTTCCGTGATTCGTGCGACGATGAGCGGGTGACCGTCGAGGCGACCATCGAGCGGGTGCTGCGGTTGCTGGCACTGCTGCAACGCCGGCCGTCCTGGACCGCCGGCGAACTCGCCGCGGAACTGGGGGTGACCGACCGTTCGGTGCGCCGTGACGTGGAGCGGCTGCGTGCGGTCGGCTACCCCGTGCACGCGACGGCGGGCGTCGGCGGTGGTTACCAGCTCGGCGCGGGCACCCGGCTGCCGCCGCTGCTCCTCGACGACGAGGAGGCGATCGCGACGGCGGTCTCCCTGCGCCTGGCTTCGGGCGGAACGGTCGCCGGGGCGGGCGAGGCGGCGCTGCGGGCGCTCGCGAAGCTGGACCAGGTGATGCCGCCCCGGCTGCGGGCCGAGGTGCGGGCGGTGCACAGCGCCACCGAGACCCTGGTCGGACCCGGCGTCGAGATCGACGCGGAGCTGCTGGTGACGCTCGCGCGGGCCTGCCGCGACGCCGTGCGCGTGCGGTTCGTCTACACGGACCGGGACGGCCGGGAACGGGAGCGGACCGTGGAACCGGTGCGGATGGTCGCCACCGGCCGCCGCTGGTACCTGATGGCCTGGGATGTCGACCGCGACGACTGGCGCACTTTCCGGCTGGATCGGATGACCGAGGTGAGGGCGACGACGTGGCGGTTTCGCGTGCGGAGACATCCCGACCCGGCCGCCTACGTGCAGCGGTCCGTCAGCGAGGCGCCGTACCGGTACCTCGCCCGGGTGCGGCTGCATGCCCGGCCCGAGCGGGTACGGGAGCTGGTGCCGCCCCAGATCGGGCGGGTCGAGGACGATCGCGACGGGTGGTGCGTGCTCGTCGTCGGCGGGGAGGACGTGGACTGGCTTGCCATGCACGTGGCCCGGCTGGGCTTCGACACGGAGGTCCTGGAGCCTCCGGAGCTGCGGGAGGCCGCCGCCCTGCTCGCCCGCCGCCTCACGGCGATGGCGGGGACCGGGTGACAAACGTATGCGTTTCGCATATGTTTGGGCCATGGGTTCAGCGCTGGAGGACGCGGTCAACCGGTGGCATGCGACGGTGAACGAGGGTGACCTGGCGCGGGCGAAGGAAGCGGTCAGTGATCCGGTTGTCGTACTGGGGCCGAAGGGTGCGGGTCCGATCTCCCCGGAGCAGTTCGCCGGCTGGGTGGACCGGTCCGGCATCACGCTCGTCCCGAGGGCGTGGCACCCGATCAGTGACCGGCTGATGGTCGTCGAGGAGGACGCCACCTGGCCAGGGAGCACCGGTCCGGCCTGCGTGGCCACGGTGTTCCGCGTGACCGGGCGGAAGGTGTCCGCCGTGCTCCGGCTGCCCGACCTGACGTCGGCGCTGGAGCTGGCCCACCTCTGCCGTGAGCTGGCGGCCACCGAATGACCGGCAACCGGCGGACCGGGACCGCCCGGTCGGCCAGCGGCGTGCGCGGGCCCGGCCAGGTGCTGTTCGAGTTCGTCCGGCACTGGTCGCGCCGGTCGCCGGACACGGGCGTTCCCGGCACGGAACGGGGCAGGCTCGTCCTCGTCACCGAGGCGGTCCACTCGCTGAACCGGCGCGGGACGGCGGCGACCGTCAACGCGGTCGCCGACGAGATCGGGATCGACCAGAGTGGAGCGTCACGGCTGGTGAAGAGCGCGGCGGAAGCAGGTTACCTGGAGCTGCGGGCGTCCCCCGAGGACGGTCGGCGCCGCCACGCGACGATCACACCGTCCGGCCGCACGATGCTCGACCAGGCACACGACTGGCAGGAGCGGGTGTTCGAGCGGCTGACCTACGGCTGGAGCGAACAGCAGCGCCGCGACTTCCAGCGGGCGATGGTCAGCCTGATCGAACGCTCCCACGAGCTGGATGGCTGAGGCGGAGCGGAGCCCTTCCGTCCTGGGAACGGCGTGGAGTCAGCGCCCGGTCGCGCCGTCGATCAGCTCGCGGAGGATGTCCGCGTGGCCCGCGTGGCGGCCGGTCTCCTCGATCATGTGGGTGAGTGCCCAGCGGATGCTGGGACCGGGGCGGCCCGGCCGTGGCCGGGGAACCGGTGCGCCGGGATCGGTGCATCCGTCGAGAACGTCGTTCGCGCGTTGGACCGTTTCCCGGTAGCGGGCGACGACATCGGCCACGCCGTCCGCCGGTGCGGCGTGGAACGTCGCCTGCCAGTCGGTGACGTGGTCGCCGAGGAACATCGCACGCTCGACGAACGTCAGGTGGTTGAGCAGGCCGAGCAGGTTCGTACCCGACGGCACCGCGGCTGTTCGCGCCTGCGGGTCGGGCGCTCCGTCGACCTTTCCGGCGATCGAGCCCCGGAGGTAGTCGAGGAATCCGCGCAGGACCGCGATCTCACTGTCCCCGGTGCGGGGCGGCGGGGTGTCGCGGTGGCCACGGTGCCTGGTGCGGGACATGGTGTTCTTCCTTCCCTGCCGGGAGCGGTGATGGGCGTCAGTCATGCGGTGCGGTGCAGGAGCAGGACATGGTCGGTGACCTCGGCGGTGCGCCCGTCCGGTCCTTCGGCGATCCGGCGAGGTGAGTCGGCGCGCTCGACCGTCCACGTCGTCTCGTCGAGGCCGAGGTCCGCGGCGACCTCCCGGGGGCCCGGGTACCGGAGGTCGCGATCCTGGTTCCAGGACCACGGTGCGGTCGAGCCGTGGTCGACGACCAGCAGCCGCCCGCCCTGGCGCAGGGCGTGCGCGGCCGAGCGCAGCACGGTCGCCCTGTCCAGGTGCGCGGGAGTGTGCAGGTAGTGCGCACAGATCAGATCGAACCGGCCGCGCGGGAACGACTCGTGCAGGTCGTGCCGCAGGGCGACGACGCGGTCGCCCACGTCAGTTGACCGGGCGAGGCTGGCGAGCCGCTCGACCGCCACGGCCGAGATGTCGACGGCGGTGACGTGCCAGCCCTGGCGGGCGAGCCACAGCGCGTCGCCACCGGCGCCGCATCCGAGGTCCAGCGCGTCGCCGGGGGCAGGCCCGCCACCGTCTCGGTGAGCCGGACGTTCGGCCGCGGGTCCACGGCTGCCGTTCGGGCCGCGTGGACACCGTCCCAGAACGCGAACGCATCGGTGGTGTTCATCAGTACTCCCTCCGCCGGTATGCGCCAAGCCTCGCCGGACTCGTCCCGGGCTGGCACGAAATCTTGCTGTTCCGGCAAGATCGTCGCGACGAAGGGCGGACGTCGGGCTCGACGTGCTCAACGGGGCCCGCTGCGAGCCGTGCCGCGCGGAGGGCGTGCCTACTCGCCGCGCCGGCGCACCATCTCGGCGATCCAGACCGGGGCGAACGGAGACGTACAGTTCGGGGGAGTCGGGTAATCCTTGAGCACCTCCAGGCGCTCACCGATGCCGACCGCCCGGGCGCGGTGCTCGGCGTGCTCGATCCCGATCTGAGCCAGGCAGTGGTTCATCGCCCACTGCAGGCGGTCCGGAGCGCCGGCCATCTCCGCCTCGATCACGTCGAGCAGCCCAGCCAGGTCGAGGCCCTCGGGCTTCTTGGCCACCCGCTCGGTGGTCAGCGCCCAGCCGGCACTCGCCACCACGGGATCCGGATCGGCGAACCAGGCCTGGCGCAGCGGTTCGGCGTGCGGGTTCTTCCTCACCACGTAGTTCACGAGCCAGTCGTGCACCTTGGGGGTGCGTGCCTCGCGCACCATGGCGTCCAGCTCGTCCCGCTCGAAGGCCTTCGGCCGGCAGATCAGCAGCGCCAGCAGTCTCGCCGCGGTGTCACCCGTCTCCCACAACCGGCGCGCGAGTTCCTGCTGCGTCTTCAGCCGCTTCGCGAGCGCGCGCAGCGTGCCGAGGTTCACCCCGTGATCGTCACCGTGCTTCTCGTTCACCGCACGGATCTTCGGGTCCTCGCGCGCGGCCAGCTCGGCCAGCACGTCGGACACCGTCGTCTCGGTCGTCTCGGTCATCCGCGGTCACCTTCCAGCACGGGTGGGACGAGCCTACGAGGTCGCTCCCGATCGGGGCGAGTTCTCGTCGCTGCGGACCGCGGGGAACACGGCGTTCACGAGGTGCAGCACGGTGCGCACCAGCCACTCCCGGGACGCGGCCTTGAGCATGATCTGGTCGATCTTCGGATCGTGTCCGAACGCTTCCAGCCCGATGGCGGACAGCCACATGTCGCGGTTCCGCTCCACCACGTCGAGGTGGACCTGCCGCTTGCTGCCGAAGTAGTGGTTGAGCAGTGCCCTGGCCACTCCGGCCTCGGCCGCGATATCCGATGTGGACACGGTGGAGTAGCTGCGGGCGCCGAACAGCCGCCGGGCGACACCGAGGATCTCGGCTCGCCGCGCGTCCGGCTCCATCCTGCGCCGTGGCGCCTGGTCCCGCATGCTCATGCCGACAACCCCCTCACCGAGCTGCCACGGTGTCAACAACGCATCCTCGACGCGGGGCGCGCCGGGCTACGCGTACATCGACTCGATCGTCTCCGCGTACCGCTCGCTGATGACCTTCCGCCGCAGGCTCAGCTTCGGGGGCGGCTCGCGGGACTCGGCCGTCCTGATGCCCGCTCGTCGATGTCCTCGCCGCCGGGTACGGTGGGCGCGGGTCGGCGAGGTGCCATTCCGGGGTGCGACGAGGGCATGTTCACGTGGACGTCCGGGGCGCGGAACGTGCCCGCGCCGTGCCGGTCTCTCGCCCCCGCGTTCACCGTGCTCGCCGCGGCCGGGTGCACACCGGACGGCACGTCCCGCGACCGGGATCGGCCTTCGCTCCAGGAAAGCGCCCCGTGTCCGGAGACCGAACCCACGGATGCCGGCGATCTCCCGGCAGCGCTTCACCAGTCGGACAACGACTGGTTCGGGAAACATGGTTTGTGGACGGCTCTGCCGGAGGTCGGGGATCCGCCTCGGCGACGGGGGACCGTTTCCCGGTGAAGTATCCCTGGGTGACCCTGCGGAACGGCGCGTTCACCTCCGCCTACGGTCCACCGTCGGTGCGCGCGCGCCGCCTCGACGGGCCCGGTGAGGCCGAGGGCACCCACGGCGGTTTCGCCACGGACACGGGCGGCTTGCGGTTCTGGCCGAGCGGGATCGAGTTCCCCGCACGCGGGTGCTGGCTGGTCACCGGCCGCCTGCGGGGAACGGTGGTGCGCTTCGTCCTCGAGCTGTGACGCCTCCCGCCCGGCCGGGCGGGAGGCGACCGTGCCGGGGCGCGGCGCGGCCCCGCGCCCCGGCACCGGTCAGCGGAGCCGCACCACCCGCAGACCGGGCGCTGAGCGGATCTCGTGCTCGCAGAACCTCGACCGCACCCACCGGCCCTGCGCGAACAGCTCCGTCTGATCCGCGTGGTGCGCCGAGGTCGGGTCGCTGGACTGCGAGTAGGTCAGCAGCGTCGACGCCTCGGGACACCGCCCGCGGGAGAACGAGACCACCTGGATGTGGCTTGACCCGTGCCTGACCTCGACGGCCCCGCGCGCCGGGTCCCATGTCGGGACGATCATGTTCAGCACGCCCTGTTCGCCCTGCCCACCGGGCACGGGAATCGTGCGCCCGTCGCGCACGACGTAGTGGTTCCGGCCGAGTGGGGAGTCCGGCTCGACCCCCGCCGCGCGCAACTCGGCGATCGCGTCGCCGAGGGCCTGCCGCACCGCCGGGTGCGTGGTGTCCAGCGTGTTCGGCGTACCGACCGGGTCAGCCGGGTCGAACGGAACCCGCCACACGTCGTCCCGCCCCGCGACGCGCAGCCAGTAACGTTCGAACAGCAGGCCCCCACGGCTGGTCGTGGCCATCCGCCGGTCCCAACCGGACAGTGCGGTACACGCGTCGCCGACCGCCACCGTGCCGCCGTCCGACGTCGGCGCGAGACCGTCGGGGAACGCCGCGCACATCGCCGCGGTCTCGTCCGCCGCCTCGGCGCCCAGGAAGCTGCGGTTGTCGAACAGCAGGTCCCGCATGCCCCGGTGGGTGAACGCGCCGAGCCGCCGCTCGACCTCGGTGATCGCCATGCGGGTCCGCGGGTTGCGTTCGGTGCCGATGTCGCCCATGATCCGCGGATAACCGGTGATCGGCCGGCGCGGGTTGGTCAGCCAGGCGCTGTCGTTGGCATTGGCCACGTAGTCCGACCGGGTCAGCACCGGCATCCGGCTCGGCCCGAAGATCCCCGGCACCAGCGCGTCCCGGTCCGTTCCCCAGGCGCAGTCCGCACGCGACCCGTCCAGAACGGGCAGGCCTGCCTCGGGGAAGAGCGCCCGGCCGAGCGGCGTGCTGCATCGTTCGGCCAGCTGGTCGGTCACGTGCGGCACCACCTGGATGTCGGCGTAGAGCGCGCGGCCGGACCGGTCGGCGGCCACCGTGTTGACCCACGGCACGCCCTGGGTCCTGGACAGGACGCGGACGACGTCCTTGGTGCCGCGGGCCCGACCGAGCTCGAACCACGTGTTGAGGCCGCGCATGTTGCCCTCGTTGGCGTCCCGGAGGGTGTACGCGCTGCCGGTGGTCCAGTTCAGCGGCAGTCCGAACACCGGCGAGAGCACCGGGCCGTACCGGGTCGAGTAGAGCGTCCGTTCGACGCGGCCCAGCGAGCCGTCCGGGTTGCGCACCGCCACGGCGACCTTCCGGCTGGTCATCCGCTCCACCTTGCCGTCGACCAGGTAGCTCGTGGGATCGCCGGGTACCAGGCTGACCTCGTAGAGGCCGAAGGTGGTGGGCGTGGCGACGGTGTGGCTCCAGGCGACGTCGCGGTTGAAACCGATCTGCACCAGCGGCATCCCGAGCAGGCTGCCGCCGCTGACGTCCAGCCGTCCCGGCACGGTCAGGTGTGACTGCCAGAACCGGCGGCCGCCGTGCCACGGATAGTGCGGATTGCCGAGCAGCAGACCGCGCGCGTCCGCCGTGCCCGCCGAGCCGACCGCGATCGCGTTGCTGCCCATGTCCTCTTCGCCGAGGGCCGCGCGCACCCGCTCCGCCGCGTCGGCCGGGACGGCGGTCGCCGCGGGCGCGTCCCCGGACGGCGGGGCGGCGGCGGTGATGCCGTCGATCACCTGACCCGAACCGCCCAACGTGGCGAGGGCGTGGAAATGGCGGTAGACATCCCGTTCGCCGATGGGCCGCACCCACGCGGCGCCGCGGCAGGCGGGGTCGGAGATGTTCCCGACGCCGGTGTCCCGCAGGTAGCGGTTGTAGCCGGCGACGTAGCCGCGGACGATGTCCCGCACCTCCGCCCTCGGCCCGTGCGGCGGCCGTGCGGCGATCGCCCGCTCGACCACTCCGGAGTCGTTGACCTGCTGGAAGTACAGGTCGCTGCTGAGGCTGGTGCGGGTGCCCCCGTAGGCGCTGTTGCCCGGCGCGTCCGGGCCGAGATAGCGGGACCGTTGCGCGGCGACCGTCAGGTAGGTGTCGGCCAGCACACAGATGTTGTCCTTCGCCGCGGCATACCCGTACCCGTAGCCGAGACCGGCGAAGTTCCTGGCGGTGATGTGCGGGATGCCGTACTCGGTGTAGCGGATGTCGGCCGCGAGCCCGCCACTCGGGCCGGGGGTCGCGGGATCGCCGGTGGCGACACCCGGAGCGGTCGTGAATACCGTCGCGGCGGCGGCGACCAGAGCCGCGGCTCGCCAGTGCATGCCTCTTCGCATGCCCAGATTCCTACCGGGTCCGGGCGGTGATCGGATCAGGGTTCGCCCTGATGCCGGAGGAGGAGGAGGAGGAGGAGCGCCCCGGGCTCACGTCAGCAGGGGGTATGCCGGGCGAACGATGGCCCGGCATACCCCCGGTCGGCCGCAGGGCCCGTGGGGCAAAGCGGGTAGCCGGGGTGGTCCGGTCCGGATCGCCGCGCCGGCGGCGTCCGCGCGGCGGGGATTCCCGTCAGGTGTTGGCCGCCGAGGCGGGCTGGAACAGTTCGACCAGGTTGCCTGCGGGGTCGGCGAGCAGGACCTGGCGCCCGCCGGGACCGCTGACGACCTCGCTGCGGAAGGGCAGCCCGGCTTCGCGGAGCCGGATGAGCTCGGTGTCGAGGTCGTCGACGACGAGGTGGACTCGGTTGTGACCGGGGGTGGTGGCATCGCCCGGGGTGGCGCGGGCGCCCGAGCTGGTGGGGCCGGAGAGCAGGAGGCGTAGCGGGCCGCGCACCACGTCGGCGAAGGCCGGGGCGGCGTTGGTGTTCAGGGTGAAGCCGAGGTGGCCGGTGTAGAAGTCGATGGCCGCCTGGACGTCGTCGACCAGGTAGCGGACGCTGGCGTGCTGACCGGTCATGGTGTCAAGCCTCCGTTGGCTCGTGGTGGGTGGTGTCCAGCACCGGCAGCAGGTGCCGGATGCGGGTGTCGATGTCCGCCGCGGTGCGGTGGAAGTGGTCCGTGCCGGGTTCGGGGACGCTCCAGTGCGCGCGCCTCGGCTCGTGCTCGAACTCCGGGAGAGCTTCGCGGGCCTTGTCGCACAGGGTGATCACATGGTCGAACCGGTGCTGTCGCATCGTGTCGACGGCGCGGGGGCGCTGACCGGCGATGTCGATGCCGAACGTGTCGCGCAGCACTCGCGCGGTGTCGGGATGGAGGTGGGGTTGGGGCCGGGTTCCGGCGCTGGTCGCGTGCACCCGGTCGCCGGTGCGGTGGCGCAGCAGGGCCTCGGCGACGGGGGAGCGGGCGCTGTTGCCGGTGCACACGAACAGCACGCTGATCCGGCTGCCCGACGGCGTCGCGGGTTCCGGGCGCGGGCCCGGCCGCAGGGCGGGATGCAGCGCGCTGCCGGTGGCGGCGAGCGCGTCCGCGCAGCGGTCCAGATCCAGGTGGTAATAGCTGTCGCGGCCGTCGAAGCTGCTGCGGGTCGCGGTGACCAGCCCGCCGTCGCGCAGCAGCCGCAGGTGGTAGGACACCAGGTTCTGCGGTTCGCCGACCAGAGCCACCAACTCGCGAACCCGGTGGTCGCCGGTGGCCAGCGTGGTCAGCAACCGCCAGCGCAGCGGGTGCGCGGCGAGCCGGACGAAAGCCGGTCGCTCCCGGTTCGATCCGTCCATGCCGCGCAGATTACATCAAACTGGTTTGATTGAATAGCTGGAACTGATGAGGGCCCGTGCCGCGGCCCCGCCGTCCATTCCGCCCACGGCCGTGGCGATCGAGTGCCGCACGGGGAGGACGGTCGGGAATGGACAGAGAACGGTCAGCCGCGCCACGACAAGGGGCCGATTCGCTGCGAAACCGGGCTGGGCGGCGATCGTCCTGACCGGTGTGGTGAGTTTCGGCGCGCTCAGAGCGAGCCGCTGGTGGCCGGGTTCCGGCGCTGGTCGCATGCACCCGGCCGCCGGCGCGGTGCTCGCCGATGCGGCACGAACTCGGCCCTGCACCGAGACCGGAACCTGGTCGCGCTCCTCCAGTGCGCCAAGGCCGCGCCCCGCACACACCGCGCGACGCGGGACTGAGCTCGACCTCCCGGTACGGCCGACGGTATCCCCGGTCAGCCCACCAATGGTCGGTCTGCATGTCCTGAGGGGCCATACGGAGATCATTTCCGGAAATACGGAAAAGCGGGAAAATCACTCAATGTTTCGTTGAAGTTTCGGGGAGTGATGTATAGGCTGATACTTGCTCTGGGAGCGCTCCCAAATCGATCACAAACATTCGACCGAATGGAGGCGTATCCATGCGTCAGCGCAGTAGCTCCTGGGCTGTTACCAGACGGCGGGGAATCATCGCACTGCTCGTCAGCACGCTGGCGTGCTTGTTCGTCTGGACGCCGACGGCCGCGGCGCACGGCACCATCGTCAGTCCCGCCACACGCGCCTACCAGTGCTGGCAAACCTGGGGCAGCCAGCACACCAACCCTGCGATGCAGGAGCAGGACCCCATGTGCTGGCAGGCTTTCCAGGCCAACCCCGACACCATGTGGAACTGGATGAGCGCACTGCGGGACGGACTTGGCGGGAACTTCGAGGCAAGAACCCCCAACGGGCAGCTCTGCAGCAACGCCCTGTCCCGCAACGACTCCCTGAACAACCCTGGCCCCTGGAAGACCACCAATGTCGGCAGCAACTTCTCGATGCGCCTGTACGACCAGGCCAGTCACGGTGCCGACTACTTCCGGGTCTACATCAGCAAGAACGGGTTCGACCCGACCACCCAGCGTCTCGGTTGGGATGACCTCGACTTCATCATGCAGACTGGAAGTTATGCTCCGGCCAGCGAAATCACGTTCAACGTCCAAACCTCCGGTGCCTACAGAGGACACCACGTCGTGTTCACGATCTGGCAGGCTTCGCACCTGGACCAGGCATACATGTGGTGCAGTGACGTGAACTTCGGTTAGCGATCGGGCTGACCGGCCGTCTCGGAGTGTCCGGCCCGGCGCCGAAGGGCAGTACCGATGCCGGGCCGGACACCCCGTTGTCCACGCGATTCTTCTGTCGACACCGGATTGTGGTTTGCCGCCTGATGAAATGGACGCACCGCGGACCGGCCGGGCGTGCTGGCGAGTGGACCTGTTCCGGTGGCGTGGGGTGACGTGCGGAAAGAGGACGTGGAATCCGGGTGGAAGAATCGTTTCACTGACGATGATCTGCACCCACGTGTCCTGCTCGACGGAATCCGCGGAACTGCTCCGGCTTTCGCGGGCGGGCCGGAGCCGTACGGCTTGCCCAGGCGCGCACAGGGGCGAGCCGCATGATCCCGTAGCCGGTGGCGAGTCCGGCCTGCCAGCGGTAGGTCCCGATGCCGCCGCCGAGCGAGATCGGACCGGCACGACGAGGACGGCCAGCGCAACCCCGCCGGGCAGGAACGCCACTCGGCCGAGTGGGGCATCCCCTCCGGTTCACCCGATCCCGCTGTGGCCGTCACTGTCCACTCAGTGGCGCCGCCTGGGCCGGCGTGTCGGCTGGATGGCGTGGTGTCACCAGGAGAACCGGATTACGGGGGTGCAGGGTGATGCCGCGATGCGCAGCGAAGGCTCAGTACCGGTCGTCAGGGTCAGCCGCCAGCGGTAAGCGATCGTGGCGACCAGGACAGCGACCTCGGTAAGCGCGTACCGCTCACCGGGACACTTCCGGGCGGCGACGCCGAACGGGATCATGGCGTGCTTCGGAATCGCGGACGCCCTGCCGGGGAGCCATCGGTCCGCACACCGCGTAGACCCGTCTCTGCCCAGCCGGACGGTGACGATCTCGCCGTGGCCAAGCAGCCGGCACAGGAAGCCGAGCGGATCACGCAGCAGCGCCCCGGCGTGCCCGAGGACCGGTAACGCGCCGGGCACGGTGGGCGGCGCGGCCCGGCCGGCGGTCATGATTCACTCCCGGCGACGTAGGGCGGCCGGGCCGGATCGGCCCACTCCCGCATCCGGTAGCGGCCGGATTCATGGTGGAACCAGTACGTCGACGAGATCCAGTTCCGCGCGTTGGCCAGGCACGAACGCACGGTGTCGGCGATCTCCGTGGACCAGTGTCCGGCGTCGAGCAGGGTGGTGAGCCGGGCTTCGGCGGCCAGGAACCGCTCGACGCGGCGGACGGCGTGGGCGCGCACGGCGCCGGTCGCCTGTTCGAGGCCAAGGCCGCGGTGGCGCATCAGGCTGATGCCGAGGTTGTGCAACTCGCCCGCGGCCAGTTCCTTGCGCAGTGAGCACAGATCGTTGTAAGTGGAACAGAACTGCTGACTGGCCGCGACCGCCCGCCGGTAGGCCTCGTGCTCGCGGATCTCGGCAGGCAGCTCCCGGCCGGACGCCGACTCCAGGAGGTCGATCCACACGTCGTGGCCGAACGTGTCCCGCCGCAACGCCAGCAGCTCGTCCACGTCCGGGACACGACCGGCGCGGCGGTTGCGGTACTCCTGGTCATAGGCGTCGAACACCGCGGCCATGTGCCGGGCGAACCGGGCCGCCCAATCGTCACTGAAGTCTCCGCGTATCCGGGGCACGACGTCGGCGAACGCGGCCACCAGTGGCGGGTCGTGCGCGCTGTTCCGCTCGCCGGGTCGGCGCAGTGCCCGCCGCAGGGCCGTCGAGAGCGCCTGCCATGCCTGGTCGTGACTGGCGGCGGCGAGCACGCCGTGCTGGTCGTCCCATACGAAGAACCACGCGGAGAACTCGGCGATCGCGCGCAGGACCGGATCCGGCGCGCCGACGTAGTAACCGGCGACCAGGTCGGTGTAGCAGAGCAGGTTGTCGGTGTAGGCGTCGGCGACGTCGTCGGGCAGCAACCCGTGCGCGGCCATCCACTGGCGGGTGGAGGTGCGCAGAGACCACCGGTGCTCGTGGAACCGCCGGGGAAAGCGGTCCGCTACCACCGCGATCCGGTACTCCGGCGGCACGATGACCGTCTCCGTCGCCACCGTGGTGCCGGTGGGCGGCATGTGCGCGGGCTGCCCACCGCGAGTGGACAGCGCTTCCAGTACCGACCAGGCGACGTCCTTCAGCGCGGCACGGTACGGCTCGGCCGCGTCCAGGCCGTCCACGATGCGTACCGCGTCGTGGACGTTGTGGCGGGCCTCGGTTTCGGCCCACTCCCGGCCACCGGCCTGCTCGACCAGTTCGGCCACGGCGGCGCTGTCCTCGCGGAGCAGGGCGGCGCCGTGGCGTCGCAACTCGTCGGCGGCCGGATGCGGGGCGCGCAGGGCGTGCACGACGGGCAGCGACCTCCTGCGGCGGGCCAGACCCGACCACACGGGACTCCCGGTCGAGGCCGGGCGTCCCCAGAGGCCCACGATGTCGTCGACGAGCTGGACCGCCATCCCCAGCGTGACACCGTAGCGATGGAACGCGAGGGCGCGCCGCCCACGCGGCGGGACGCCGGCGAGGACCGCCCCGATCCGGCACGCCGCGCCGATCAGTTCGGCGGTCCTGTCGGTGGCTGCCTGCCTGGCCCGCTCCTCGCTGATCTCCGTGACGCGCTCGTGGGCCAGGTCCGCGGCCTGGCCGCGCAAGAGCGCCATGACCGCGTCGATGAGCACGCGCAGTGCCGCCCCCGCACGTGGAGTCTCGACGCGCGCGAGCGTGCGGGTGGCCAGCGTGTGCAGCAGGTCCCCGGCCAGCACCGCCCGGCCGGGCCCGCATGGGTCGGAGCCGGAACGCCGCTCCCGGCGGGTGCTGTCGGCGTTCATGATGTCGTCGTGGACCAGGGAGAAGTCGTGGGCCAGCTGCACCGCCACGGCGCCGGGCACGGCGTCGGGGAGGCGTCCGCCGGCAGCCTGGGCGCACAACAGGGTCAGGGTGGGCCGCAGCAGTTTCCCGTTGGTGCCGGTGATCCGATGGCAGTCCGGGCCTGCGGCGCCGAGCGTATACGCGCTGGGCTGACCGAGCTCCGGCGGCAGGCCCTCGAATGCCGCGCGCATCCCGTCGTGCAGAGCGCCCGAGTAGGAATCCAGAATAGACAAGTTCATCGCAACATGGCCCCCAGCAGGTCGGGTCGCAGAACGCCTTTCGCGGCAACATGTTCCGTGAACTCATCGTGGCCGACCCGTGGCCGCGGGGCGACTGCTGAACGGGTGGCTTGCCGATCTTCCCCCGGCCCCCCAGTTGGTCACCTTCCGTGCTCACGCCCGCTGCCCGGCCGCCGAGCAACGCCACTTCCGAGGCTCCCGGCCGTACCGTCGCCGGCCGGGCACCACCACGGTCACCGTCCACCGGACGTACGGGCCGCGGTGCCGAACCGAGCACAGGCCCGGGCAGCGGGCACAGTGTCGGGCGGTTCGGCCACGGTCAGCGCGAACGGGTGACCGGCGGGGATCGTGCCGGTGGTGGCGTCGCCGGGGAGCCGTGATCCCGCGGCCGCCTGTCTCGATGGCGTCGGCCCGTCAGCCCGTCCGGCAGGCCACTGACCCGACCCACCGCGGCGGGTGGAAGCCACCGTGACCTCGCCGACCGCGGATACCGACGTTCCGTGGTCGGCGGGCCGCTCCCGCCGCGCTCCTGGGTCAGCCGCGGGCCATCGCGATCACGCCGCCGAGCCGGTCACCGGCCTCGTAGATCATGTACGGCACGCCGCGGTCGGTGCCGAACGCCGGCGCCGCGGCCCGGCCGTTCTCCGGCGCGGCCGAGCCGGAATCGTAGAAGACGCCGAGATGTTCACGACGTGTGAAGTCGGCACCGACCTCGGTGATGAGGATGTTGCCGCCGCTGTCCCGGTCGGTGTGGTAGACGACATACGCGCTGCCGCCGCGCTTCAGCAGGTGTGGCCCGGACAGGTTAACCGCACCGACTTCCGTGGGGTGGACGAGCGGCTCCGGGGCGAACTGCCAGTCACGCCCGTCGGCCGACCAGCCCCAGCAGATGTCGCGCCGGTTCGCGGTGGTGTTGCGCATGAACACCATGACGTACCTGGCGCCGCGGGCGGGGAGGTCGTGCCGGAAGACCCTGGCGTAGGAGGTCTCCGTCGCGCCGTGCGGCAGCATCGCGGTGTTCAGCACGATCTTGTCGTAGGTGAAGTGGATGCCGTCCTGCGAACGGGCGAGACGGGTGGTGTCGTTCTCCCCGTGGAAGTACAGCCACAGCTCGCGGTGCCCAGGGTGCCACAGCACGTGGGGCGACGAGACGTGGGTGACGTCGTAGTGCGGACTCCACCTGTTGCTGACGATCGGGTTGTGCGGGTACTCGGTGAACGGTCCTTCCAGTGAGTCGCCGTACGCCAGGCAGATCCCACCGGGCTTGTCGTGTGGGGCGTAGTAGAGATAGTAGCGGCCGAGTGGGTCGCTGAGCCTGTCGTACACCCCGCGCACACAGGGAAAGATGATCTCGCCGGTGGGGTTGTAGGCGAGCTGCTCCGGTCGCAGCAGCGTCCGGACGTAGCGGTAGTCGGGAAAGCCGCCCGGCGCGGCGAGGGCGGGGCCGCTCGCGAGCGCGCCGGAGGCCAGCATGGTGGCGCCCGCTGTGGTGGCCTGGAGGAACCGGCGGCGGTTGAACGTCATCGTCTTCAACTCCTTTGTGGAAGGACGGTGGGACTGTCAAAGCTGGGTCGCGGCCGTGACGATCAGTCCGCCGAGTGCGACGCACCACACGTACGGCAGCGTGCGCACCATCACCTGCTGCGGACTGATGCCGGAGTACTGCGCCGCCCACACGGTCTGCGTGCTCGTCGGATCGGCGACGCCGAACACCTGGTTGTACGAGGCGGTCAGGCCGAGCACAGCCACGGCCGGGTAGATGCCGGCGGAGATGAGTACGCCCGCGATGCCCGCGCCGAGGCCGAACACGTTGAGCGGGCCCCGGTAGAGACACAACGGGGTCAGCAGCGCGAAGACCACCACGAAGATCACCGGGTGTCCCGGGCTGATCGCGGTGACGAGCGGGTTGAGCGCCTCGACCGCACCGGGGAGCGTCACCGCGGCGAGCAGGATGCCGATCGCCACGAACAGCGCGATGGGCGGGGCGGCGATGTCGAAGGCGCCGTACAACGTGCGCAGCAGCCGCTTGCTCATCTCCCGTGGCCGCGTGGTGGTCACCAGGGCGTACAGCACCCCGGCGAGCATCGACGGGATGATCGCCAGTTCGAAGCCGAGCGCGAGCACCAGCGGCACGAGCGGAGCGAGCAGGGCGTACCACGGCGCGTCGCCCAGCTGCCGCGCCCGGTTGCGGCGCCGGTCGGCAGCGGAGCGTTCCCCCGGCGCCGCCAGCGACCAGGTGTGCTCGACGCCCTTGCGGCGGGTCTCGATGAGGACGAACAGCACGGCGAACACCACGGCGAACGGAAACAGCTTGAGCATGAAGCCGCGCACCGTGTCGACCGGCAGGTTCAGGGTGGTGGAGAAGAACTGCCAGATCGGCAGCTCGAACGGCATGCCGGCGGCGATTCCCATCAGGATGGTGCCCGCGGCCGTCGTCTTCGGCACGCCGACCGCGATCATCGCGGGGATGCCGATGATGCCCGCCATCATGGCCGCGGGCGCGGACCCGGTGACGGTGCCGACGAGCGCGGAGACGAGCAGCACGCCGAGTGCCACCACGGTGGGCCGGTCGCCGCCGAACTCGACGATCTTGCGGACGAGCGTGCTGGCGATGCCGGTCTCGGCCATCAGCTTGCCCATCCAGGATCCGATGAGGACGGCGAGCATGGTGGCGGCCTGCGCCACGGCGCCTTCCTGGAGCACCGTGTCGATGATGCTGTTCTCGCCGGTGAACGGGGCGCCCACGACCGCCGCGATGGCCACGGCCAACAGCACGAGGGTGAAGGCGGTCGGCAGCTTGCGCGTGAGCATCAGGCCGACCCCGGCCAGCATGAGCAGGAGGATGACGATTCCCATGGCGGTACCTCAGTTCCGTACGAGGGCCCGGATCGCGCTGGCGAGCGCGGCGGTGAGCAGAAGGGGGCTGCGGCCGAGACCTGTGCGGGCGGCGGCGTAGCCGTGCGCGGCGAGTTCCTCGGAACCGGCGACGTGACCGGTGATCCGGAACCTGCCGACGCGCAGGGCGGTGTGCCCGAGCCGCTCACGCAGCGCGCGTCGCAGGGCGGCGTCGCCGTGCAGCAGGCGGTGCGCGTCCTCGTGCGCGAGAGCCGTCGCGCGCAGGGCGCCCTCGGCGTACCAGTCGCGCCAGCCGAGCAGATCGACGAGCTCCTCGCCGAGGGCGAGAGTGTCGGTGAACAGCTCCACCGTGGGGGTGGGCCGGGACACGTACCGGGCGAGCAGGAGCCGGTCGATGCCGCCGGGGCGCTCGACGACACGCGGTTCCGCGGCCGCGCACCGGCTCCGGAGCCGGGTACCGAACCCCGTCGCCGTCTCCGCCCAGTGGCGCAGCAGCGCCGGGTCGCGATGCTCGTGCGTCGGGGTGTCCGCCAGCAGCCGGGCGCCGAGTTCCACGTCGTCCAGCTCCGCCAGCGGCGCGCACTCGGCACGCAGCGCGTCGCGGCGGACCCGGCCGAGGCGGCCGAGGGCGGCGGTGACCGTGCGGGTCATGACCGGGGCTCCAGCACCGCGATCACCGGTTCGTCGGCCGCGCGTGAGCCCAGTTCGCTGCGTGCCAGGGCCAGCAGCGGTCCCGCCTCCAGCACGCCGGAGAGATCCGCGATGCGGGAACCGAGCAGCAGGCGCAGGGCCGGTGCGCGAACGCCGCCGTCGCCATAGGAGGTGGACTCGTGGATCAGGCGGGTCAGCAGCTCCGGCGCCGCGCCGACCGTGGTGCTCGCGACCTGCGCGTCGGCGGCGTGCAGGCGGACCACCCCGTCGGCGTCGAGGACGCGGACCGGGCGGCGGGGTTTGCGGAAGCGGCGGCGGAGGGTGGTGCCGTAGACGGTGTGGGCGGGGGTGGCGGCGAGCACGTCCACCGCCGACGGGTCGGTCTTGAGACTGGCCGCCGCCGCGACGAGGCGCTCGCCATCGTCGGTACGGTGCGCCCGGTCCTGGGTGCGCAGCTCGGTGGCGCCGGTGGCGACAGCCCGCACGGTGTTGGTCTGTGGGTCGACCGTGACCTCGACCTCCACCGCGTCCGGTGTGGCGCCCTGCGCCACGACCGCGGTCTCCGCCTCGGCTCGCACGCCGAGGATCTGCTCCTGGGTCGCACCGGGGATGATCCGCTCGACCTGCTCCCGGACCAGGGCGAGTGCCACACCGATGGGGCTGATCACCTCGTTGTGCGCGGCGATCCGGCCCTCGAGGCCGGTGGCGGCGGCCAGCTGCGGGGTGACGGCGGCCGCGCCGCCCCCGCCGCCGACGAGCACGGTGGCGTCGCGGTCGAGGCGGTAGTCGCCGATCAGCGCGTCCACCACGTCACGCACCTGCCGCACGCCCGCGTCCAGCACCCGCGTCGCGGCGCCCTCGACGTCCGTGCCGAGCGCCCGCGCGAGCGGCGTGAGCGCCGCGACGGCCACCGTCGGGTCACCGGCGGCGAAGTCGCCGCGCGGGACCCGGCCGAGTGCGTTGGCCGCGCAGGTCATCGTGATGGCGAAGCGGCCGCCCGCGGCGTCGAGCACCACGTAGTCGCCCGGGTCGCCCGGCAGCGGGTTCACGGTGGCGAGCGTCGCGTCGCGCAGGTCCTCCGGTGCCGCGTAGCAGGCGTACGGCAGGCCCGCGATGTGCGCGCTGCGCGGCCCGACGGCGTGCACCCGGCCTCCGGCGAGCCGCACCATGGAACCACCGCCGACGCCGACCGTGCGTATGTCCAACGCGGACAGGTAGGACGACCGGCCGAGAATGGTGGCGTGCCTGACGGTGACCTTGCCGCGGCGGATGACGCTGATGTCCGTGGACGTGCCGCCGGTCTCCAGGAACACGCCCTCGCTCACCCGTTCCTGCATCAGCGCCCCGGCCACTCCGGCCGCGGGTCCGGACAGGACGGTCAGCAGCGGCCGCCGCCGCATCTCGGTGAGTGACATGACCCCGCCGTCGCAGCGCATCACCATCAGTGGTGCGCGCACCCCGGCCTTCCGGATGCTGCGGTCCACGAGATCGGCGGTGGCCAGCATCTTCGGCATGATCGCCGCGTTGACCACGGCGGTGCGGGTGCGCTTGCGCAGCCCGTAGAGCGAGGCGATCTCGTGCGCGGCGGTCATCGGCAGCCCGTACGGGCGGGCGGCTTCGAGCACCGCTTCCTCGCCGTCCGGCAGGTCGACGCTGAACGGCTCGCTGGCCACGAGGACTTCGGCGCCTGCCTTGGTGACCTCCTCGATCGCGGCGTGCACGGCCGCGGTGTCGCCGGGATCGGGCACGTGCGCGTAGTGCAGCGGAAGCCGCTTACCCTGGGCGAGCTCCAGGTTCGCCAGCCCGGCGAGCCGCCTGGTCGGCACGGCGCCGGGGCCGCTGCCGATGCCGATCAACCCGACGGGTGCCACGTCGCCTTCGAGCAGGGCGTTCGTGGCCTGGGTGGTGCCGTGGGCGAGGAACGCGACGTCCTCCGGCGTGCGGCCGACGTCCTTCAGCAGCCGGTTCAGCGCCTCGACGATCCCGTGTGCGACACCGTCGGGATGGTGGTGGCTGGTCGGGACCTTCACCTGAGCGACGAGCTCCAGCGTGGTGGAGTCGATCGCGACGGCGTCGGTGAAGGTCCCACCCACGTCGATGCCGACGCGGATGCGGTCCGGGGCCAATGTGGACACCTCCTTGTGTCGTGGGCCGTGGGGGCTAGTAGCCGCGGATGTCGGGCCAGTGGCGCTGCACGCCGGCCCGGTCGAGCACGCGGGCGAACTCGTCGAACCGCTTGTCCTCCTCCTGCACCTGATGCGGCTGCACGTTCTCGGCGAGGCAATGGGCGGCGAGCGCTCCCGCCACCTCGCCGACGTTCCACTCCACGGGGTGGAGGCGGTAGCAGCCGTTGGTGATGTGGGTGGTGCCGATGTTCTTGCCCGCAGGCAGCAGGTTGCGAACCCGGCGCGGCACGAGCGCACCGAGCGGGATCTCGAACGGCACGGAGCCGATGTCGACGTACTGGTCACCCCCGGTGGAGGGATGCAGGTCGATGCGGTAGCCACCGATCCCGACGGAGTCGCGGTGCCGGGTGCCGCCGTACGGGCCGACGAGGTCGATGGCGACGTCGTGTTCGGTGACGGTCGTGACGGCCTTGATGCGGCGGCTCTCGCGGACGTACGCGGACTTCGCGAGGCCATCGGCGGTGCCGGTGATGTCGGGGCGGAGCCGCAGACCGGGGAAGCCGGTGCCGCCGTCGGGGCGCGGGGCCTCGGTTTGCAGCCAGTACAGGACGGACAGCGACAGCTCCCTGGCCCCGGCGAGCGCCTCGCGGGCGGTCTGTTCACCAGCGCCGACGAGCGGCTTGAGCCAGTAGTCGTTGAGCGGCCAGTTGACGAGGGTGATGTCCGAGTCGAAGGCGCCGGGCCGGTGCAGCCTGCGGGCGAGGATACGGCGGAAGCCCCACAGTTCCTTGTCGCCCGCGTCGGCGCTCTGGTCGGCGTTGATGTCGAGCGGGTCGACGTCCGGGTTGGGGACGAAGGTGCGCTCGACCGGCGCGAGTGTGCGCGGATCGGGAGCCAGGAAGCCGAGCAGCGGGCCGGGCCAGAAGTCCGGGCGGTACGAGCGCCAGAAGTCGTAACCGGCGGGCCGGTCGATGGTGTGGTCCGCGCCCTCGTGGTGGGAGACGGCGAAGCAGACGGTGATGCCCTGCTGGTTCAGCGGGTCGGCGATCTCGGGGGCGTGGGGCTCGTCGAACTCGGCGCGGGACTCGGCGCCGAGCGCGTGCTCGACAGCCGCCAGGTCCAGCAGCTCCCCGGTTTCGGTGGCGTCGATGACATACGGGGCCGCGACCGTGTGCCGGGCGCCGTCGCGGACGTCCTCCAGCGTGACGGCGCGGACGGTGTCCCCGTCGGCCTGGGCGGAGACGGGCCGGTGTTCGGTGAGCACGGTGAGCCTGCCCGCCGTGCGGTGCGGGGCGAGCATCGACTCCAGTACGGCGAGCGCGACCCTCGGCTCGTGGCAGAGCTTGCTGACCCGCCCGGCGCCCGGGTTGAGCCGCGGCAGGTCGAGAGCGTCGGCGCGCAGCGGATACCAGCGGCGGTAGTGGTCGCGGATCGCCTCACGCAGTGCCCGGTAGGTGGCGGTGACGCCGAACTGCTCCACCCAGGGGTGTTCGTCCGGCGGCACGGCCTGCGCGGTGAGCTGGCCGCCGATCCAGTCGGTCTCCTCGGTCAGGACGGCGTTTCGCCCGGCCCGGCAGACGGCGAGCGCGGCGGCGACGCCGCCCAGCCCGCCGCCCACGATGAGGACGTCGGTCTCGGCCGGAGTGGTGGTGGGGGTAGGCATGCGGTGGGTGGCTCCTTGCTCGTGCTGGTTGTGCTGGTCGGGTCGTCGGGTCAGCGGGTGGGGGCCGCGCCCGCCGTGCTCCCGGGCCGGAAGGCGCAGGACACCAGAGGCGACTCGGTTTCGCCGGTGGTGAGCAGGGCGGTCAGCGCGCGCACGGCGGCGGCGCCCAGCTCGGTTCTGGGGATGTCGAAGCCGGTGGGCCGGGGCCGGTCGGCGAGGTCGGCAGGCGGGGAGCCGAGCAGGGCGAGGGAGACGTCGGAGGGGGCGTGCAGGCCCGCGCCCTCGACGGCTGCCAGCAGCGCCCGCCAGGCGGCTCCGGTGTCGGTCTCCTCGGCGACGAAAGCGGTGACGCCCTCGGCGCACCGGCCACGCAGCCAGTCCGCTGTGATCTCCGCGGCCGGGTCCGCGGCGCGGACCACGGCGGCCGCGTCGGCGAGCCCCGCGTCGGCCAGGGCCTCGCGGAAGCCGCGCTCGCGGTCGGTGGACGCGGGGGCGTCGTCGTCCTCGCGGACCAGGATCATCCGGCGGTGGCCGAGCGCCGCGAGGTGCCGCACCACTTCGGCACTGGCCTCGACGTAGTCGGCACCGACCCAGGCCAGGTTATCGAGCTCGTCGCGGCGGCCGATGTGCACGGCCGGGTAGCCGTGCTCGACGAGCCGGCGCAGCTCGCCGGCGGGGATGTGGCGGCCGAGGAACAGGCAGCCGTCGGCGAGCCGCACCCGCTCCAGCGCACCGGGCGAGGCGGCCTGGGCACCGCCGGAGCTGGAGCCGGTGAACAACACCAGGTCGTATCCGTGGCGTGCGGCCTCCTGCTCGACGCCGACGAGGAATGGGTAGTAGGAGTGCTCCACCGCGGTCGGGAAGGTCGCGGTGAAACTGAACACGCCCAGCAGGTTGTTGCGGGCGGCGGCCAGCCTGCGGGCGGCCGGATCGGGCACGTAACCCAGTTCCCTGGCCGCCGCCAGCACCCGGGCGCACGTGTCGGGATGCAGCGCGACGCCCTGCTTGTTGCCACCGAGCACGAGCGACACCGTCGTCTGCGAGACCCCGGCCAGCCGCGCGACCTCCGCCTGCCGCGGTCGCCCACGCCGGGACTTCGCGGACTGCTTCTCGGCCACGGTGTCCTCCTCCGAACTAATACGCATTAGTTCGCCGTTGCGAGCCGTTGGTGACTGTCTAATGCGGATTAGCCAGCAGTTTGTCGCCGTATCGGGTGAACCGTCAAGGGACGCCGGGGGCTAATACCTGACTAATATCCGGCGGCTCACGGCCTGGCTGCCAAGGAGGAGCCGGCGTGGGCCGTCCCGGCCCCGCGTCGCGCGGCCCGCGCTCGGCCTCGGTCGCGAGTCGTGGTGAAAGGCGCTCGCACCGCGCTGGTCTGCGATGATGCGTGCTGAGGTGACCTAGCGGAGGGGTGTGGTGGTGAGCGGGTATCGGGCGCACGTCCCGGGGCTGCGCGTCGGCCGGAACGGCGCGGTCGGCGAGCGAGCAGGCATCCGACGTGCGGCTGGTCGCGTCGTTCGAGGGTGCGGGGGAGGCGATGCCCGGCTCGTGCGGCGCGGGTGCGGTGGGTCGCGACGTAGCCGGCCGGGTGTCGCAGGCTGGGGGAGAAGGGGCGGTTTGATGGCTGGTCACGGCCGATGTGCGCCGACGTCGGCCAGACAGGAGCACGGTCGCGCCACCGACCGGGTGGAACGGATCCTGTGCCGCGCCACCGATGTCGGCATTGACGACGAACATATGAGTTCTATTTGGACGATCGCACGAGTCACAAGGACATGGTCGTGATCACCGGCGGAATATCCGAGCGTGTGCTTTCCGGTGCCGACCGAGGAATCGGCGATGCCGGATCGTGGCCCATTCCGGGGACGTAATGATGACCAAACCCCACCTGCTCACCGCGCTGACCGCCATGACGGCGCTTCTCGCTGGCGGATGTGACAGCGGTTCTTCGGCGGACGACGTGAACGAGATGTTCGGCAAGCTCATGCGGCGGCCCCACATCGAAGCGGTCCAAGCCGACTATCTCGCGCTGCTCGACCGGATCCGCGCCCGCCTCGTCGACCAACTCGGCATCAAACCGTTCGTCCCGGACAGGGAACCGTTCAGCGGCGCGGCGTGCCCCGGCGAGATGTCCGAGGTGAAGGAAGCCCAAGTGCGCTTCTATCCCTCAGCCCGGTCACCCGGCACCATCCCGGACGCCGACTGGCCGCGCGCCGTCGAGATCGTCACCGAGATCACCAGCGAGAACGGGTTCGGCGAGCCGAGGACGGTGGTCGACCGGCCAGGCGACCACGAGGTCGCCATCTACGACACCTACGATGCCGAACTGATCATCGGCACCGCCGAGAACACCATCGTCGGCCTGAGCACCGGCTGCCACCTCACCCGTGAAGCTCACCAGCGAGGCACACCGGAGCCCGAAGAGCCCCTCTACTGACTGCTGCCGTCGTTGAATATGTGCGCTGATCCGGGTTTCGACGAACCGTTTCGGCGCAGGCGAAGGCGGCTGATCATGTCACTGTGGGACTTCGAACACCGTAACTGTCAGGTGTTGGACGCCCTGCGCGCTGATGGTAGCGGCCAGTGAGCGCATGCCATTCCAGGCTACCGCGAATCCAGCTGCGCAGGTCGAGCAGGTATCTGGTCAGCCCGGGTGAGGCGTTCTTGGCGACCTCCGCTTCCAGGACTAGGTAATTGTCCATCTGCCTGTTGTGGAGACGAGCGACTTCCAGCATGCCTTGCTGGAGTGTTCCACCACGATCAGCAGCGAGGAGCTCTGGGAGATTGGTCCCCACCCCATGCGTCACCGATTCCTTGGCCGCGGAGTAGAGATCGTTGGCATGCAGGATCAGACTGGACGCGGCAAGAGTGAGAGCGCGGACCTGAGGGGTATCGTACTCGTTGGCGCTGACCTCGTAGCCACCAACGATATCGGCGACCGCCAGGCAGGCCATGGCCCCGTTGTACGGACGTTGAATCACATAGTCACTGGTAGTAGGGGTACGCCCAGCCAGTCGGAAGGCGCTCTCTCCGGCCATGGCGAGGCACATGGCGAGGTATTCACGCCTCAGTCGTCCGACTTGAGCGGTCGACCCCAGACGGGCTGCGTGCGCAACCGTCTCACGAATACCTGACGTCACGGGATCTGTCTGAGGAGCCTCCTGGACAAGCAGAGATCGGGACAGGGTCCGCGGGTTCTCCAAGGCAGGTAGCACGCCGGCCAGCCTGGCTGCGGTCAACTCCGGAACCGCTCCTTCGACTTCTTCGTCGCAGAAGTGATCGTCGATGGCGAAGAGGGTGGCGATGTTCTGAGCGGCAAAGAACAGGTGGTCACGGCTCGCGGACCTCGGGTGTACGAGCGCGGCGAAGGTGCCGAGTCTGAAGCCGTTCAACTCGTTCCGTTGGCCTTGCAGAATTCCGACCCCGTCGATCCACTTGGTGATTTTCTCGTCCGTCTCGGCCGCCGCTGCTTCGTCGACTTCGAGAGGGAACGGACAAGCCAGCGGCGGAACTCCTCCCGCGGCCTCTGGCCACGGCCGATCGACCTTGGGAGTTCGCGAAAGTGGGTGGTGGTTCATGGAAGCCGGTCCTCCTACTGTCCTGAAGAAGGCCCTACCTGCCTGACGTTGAGGTGAGTCGTGAACGCCGGTGCTGCTCGGAGGCACGCCGCCTCGGCCGGTCATCCACGATCTTGTTGCCAACCGGGCACCTCGTCGGTGGTGTGATCACCCCGGGCAACGTAGGCACGGTGGGTCTTCTACTGCCGGCGTGGCGGTTCCGCCGGACGGACTAGTGGGAGGTGGGGCTGAGCCACATGGTCATTTCCGCCACGGTGTCGTCGGCGGATCCGGCCGAGACGTGGAAGCCGTGTTCGACGGGTGATGGCCCGAGGGACCTCGCTCGCAGCCGCACGGTCTCGCCGGCCGGGACCAGCCGGCGCGCATCAAAGGTGAGGCCGCGTGGGAGCCAGCGCAGGCTCTGCGTGCGATTCTCGTTGTCGAGCAGGTGGGAGGTCAGGCGGGTCATGCTCTCGCCGAGGACCGCCACCGGCAGCGCCGGATAGTTGTCGAAGTGACCCGTACAGTCGCCGGGCGCTGCCCGCACTTCAGCGCACATGGTGTCGCCGTCGCGCTTCAGTCGATGGAGGGGCAAGCCAGTGGTGTAGGGATTGTTCGCCTGCGGGTCCGGGGTGAGGTCAGGTCGGTGCAGATGCGCGAAGACCTTGCTGAACGCCTCTTCGGTGAACGCGGCGTAGTCCACGTCGACGCGAGCGACGGGACGGCCTGTGGTAGTGGTGAGGGTCGTGCGGGCGTAGGCCTTGCGAGGGTCGCGGAATCCCCCGGTGGCGTAGCCGATGAAACCATCGTCATCGGCTGGCGGAGTGGTGGCCAGCCAGGTGATGTCGCAGTGGGTGGCGAGATAGTAGCGGCGACGGTCGTCCGGGGCCACCGACGCGGCGGCGCACGAGCCGAGGATGGCGGTGTGCCGAGCGGCCTCGGCAATGGTGATCGGCCCCAGTTCGTCAGTGGCGGGCAGCTCCACCGGGACCATGGCAGTGGTTTCCCCAGGGGCCATTTCCCGAAGGTTCCGCAGTGCGAAGTACGGCTCGCGAACACAGATACGGAAATACAGATCGCTGTGCTTCGTCGATGTAGTAGACACCCAGTTCAGGATTCCAGGAACAGCTGGCTGACGGTACCGGCAACCGACTTAGGCAGCCGGGCGGAATCATCACGCTGCGTCGCTTTTTCTTGGTCTGCGCAGGAAGGCAGCTTTCACTCCCGGGATCCCCTTGCGCATGTGCGATGCTCGCTTGAGCCGATCGTCCAGAACCGTAACAGCCGCCCTTTCCGCCATGTGCCAGTCATCTGGTTGCCAAGTGGGAGCTCCGTTCAGGCCAGTTGGGGCACCCGGTTGCGACGGATGTCGTACCTGCTGCATCGCACTCCTCAAGGAGCGGCGGTTCGGACGTCGAGGAGCTGGATGATGTTGCCGCGAATCAACCAGTAAATGAGTGGCCCCCAACCAGAGCTCGGGACTACTCAATGCAACTCCTCCGGCCTTTCCTTCGCCATCCATCACTGCACAAGCGTGAAGAGAACTGGGACTCCTTGCCGGAGAGGGGGCCGCCATGCGAGCTTGCGAAAGCTGGACGTGTTGAGGAGCGAGACGAACGATCTCGTGGCATTGGGACGCTATGCGGACGGCCGGATACCGGACCCTTAAGCGTGTACCGTTCCGGAGAGGGCCGCAGTCGCATCACCTCCACGCTGAAAGCGATCGGGCATCCCACGTAATCGCCGCAGCCTGGTTCGCCGTGGCGGAGGGGGAGGCGCGCGTGTCGGTAGCCACCACGTTCGGTTTCGAGCAGTAGGAGGTCCTAACTTAATGACCTTGGGGGTTTGCTGGTCCGTCGTGGACGACCTTCATGGTTTTGCTCTGTGCGCGGTCGGTGCCGTGGATTGTTCCGATGGGTCGTGGGGCGTACCGAGCCGCTGTTGCCGCAGCGCCCTCTCGGCCTGGCCACCTGCCTCATCTGACGCCGACACGGCGAACGACTTTGTTAAGACCTCGCAAGGTCCTGGATCCGGTTGGCGCTTTCCGGTCGATCCGTCCGGCACGTCGGAGAGAAGATCGGCGACAAGCGGGCGATCGACCCGACTCTGGGCACGTTGCTGAAGGACGTCAAACGGAGAACACGGGGGACCTGGCCTTCGTGGGCATGCAGATCGTCGGATCCGCTGATCGTCCAGATCACCGGCCGGGCGGCCAGGGACGAGGCGCGGCACAGGAAGTTCGGCTGCTGGCGCTGGAGGAGTTCGCCAGCGTGTGGTACGTGGTCAGCTCGATACGTCTGGGGACGGCTTCCCTCCAGTGTCGCCTCTCCTTCCAGTTCCATCCCGAGTTCGGTGAAGTACGCCCGGGCTGTCGCGAGGTCGTCGACGACGAGGGCGATGTTGTCCATTCGCTGGAGTGCACCGCGCTGCTCGGTGTGGGGCATGATGATCTCCTGTCGGGGTTCGGCCATCAACACCGCCACCCGAGGGGTTCCGCCGAGGCCGGCATCACCTCGGCGGCGGTGGACACCGTCCAGCAGATCGGCGGCTCCGTCGGACTCGCCGTCCTGTTCACGATCGCATGGCCGCCACACGCAGCGGCCTGCCGGCCGAGGAGGCCGGGGTTCATGGCTACGCACCGCGTTCGCCGTGGCCTCGGCGATCTTCCTCGGCTCCGCGATCCTCACCTGGGCGCTCGTCCCGGCTCGAACGGCCGGCGCCACCCCGCCCCGTTCCCAGCCATGGTCGGACAGCTGTGACCGCGAAACGGATAGGCTGTCTGAGTATCGTGCCGATGACCTCACGCTGGAGATCCGATGCTTCACGAGCCCCCGGCGCCGCCCAAGCGTGTCGACGCCGAGCGCGACCGCGAGAAGCTCCTCGCGGTCGCCCGGGCCGCGCTCGAGGGCTCCGAGCCGGACATCTCGATGCCCGAGATCTCCCGGCGCGCGGGAGTCGGCATGGCCACGCTGCACCGGGACTTCCCCGAACGGCTGGGGCTGCTGGCGTTGGTCCGGTCCATAAGGGACACCACAGCACCGGAAAAGGTGTTGAGTGGCGCAACGTTCAGCATGGTGGTGTTCGGCATAACGATGTCGGCCTCCTTGCCGGCGGTGAGAGGGCCGGTCTTGCCGTCGGGCCGCAGGTACTTGGCGCCGTTGCTGGTCGCGTGCCGCACGACGTCACGGAAGGTGAGCAGCGGTGGTGTCCCTCGGCCGGCGTGGGCCAGTGGCACGAAGGAGTGAAGTCGCCTTGTTCCAAGACCATCTGGTTGACGACCATTCGCTGCCTGGTCATCGCGGACCGCGTCTGGGTGAACGGGTCGGCGGCGATGGTGGTCTCAACGTCGGAGCTGAGCGAGATCTCCCCGCCCATCACCATGTTCGCCAGCTGGTCGGCGGAGGAGAGACACAGCTTCCGGATGCGGTAGGCGTCCTGCGGATACCGGGCCTCGGTGCGATCGTCGCCCTCGAAGTAACCGAACGCCGCCCGCCTGCCGGCGTCCACCAGCAGACCGTTCGCCAGGAACGCCCGCTGCGCCGTTTCGAACAGGTGGTGAGGGGTGCCGACGAAGCCGGGCATCATGATCCGGCCCCGCGCGTCGATCACCGCGGCGCCGGGAGCGTGGATGTCGGGCCGCACCGCGACGAACTTCTTGCCCTCGACCAACACGTCGGCGACCTCGAAGTTCCCTACGTTCGGGTTCGTCGACATCACCGCGCCACCCCGGATCACGTACCGGCGTCCCGGACGTCCGGTATCCTTCGGTCTGGCGTCACGACCGTGGGCCGCCACCGGGGGTGCTCCGAGCAGACCGGTCCCCGCGACCGTGACGGCCACCGCCGTCGAGGCCTTCAGGAAGTCCCGTCGCCCCGACCGTGGAACCGGGTTCTCGGGGGTCCTGTCGTCGCTCCCCTCGTGCATGGGTCCTCTTCGCTGTGTGCGGCTTCGTCAGAGCGCGACGATCGCAGCGCCCGCAGCACGTTCGCGTCGGCGGAAATCACCTATGTTCACGCGTAGGGTCGGCGACGCCGGGGAGCACGGCGCGCCCATGCTGGGCCGGCGGACCGAGTGCGAGGCCGTGGAACGGTTGCTCGCCCGCGCGCGGACCGGCAACAGCGGCGCGCTGGTCTTGCGCGGCGAGGCCGGCATCGGCAAGACCGCGCTGCTCGGACATGCGCGAGCGGCGGCGACCGGTTTCCGGGTGGAACACGCGACCGGCATCGAGTCGGAAGTGGAGTTCGCGTTCGCCGGCCTCCACCAGCTGTGTGCGCCGATGCTCGACCGCCTCGACGCGCTACCCGAACCGCAGCAGGTCGCGCTGGGGGTGGCGCTCGGGCTGCGGTCCGGTGAGCAGCCGAACCGGTTCCTCGTCGGGTTGGCCGTGCTCACCCTGATGGCCGAGGTCGCCGAGGAACGGCCGCTGCTGTGCCTGCTCGACGACGCGCAGTGGCTGGACGAGGCCTCCGCGCAGACCCTCGCTTTCGTGGCACGACGGGTGGCGGCCGAACGCGTGGCGCTGGTGTTCGCGGTGCGTGACCCGGACCGGGTGACCGCCCTAGACGGGCTGCCCGAGCTGCGCCTGGCGGGATTGGACACGGCCGACGCGCTGGCGTTGCTCGCCTCGCAGGTCCCGCTCACGCTCGACGAGCGGGTGCGCGACCAGATTGTCGCCGAGGCGCGGGGAAACCCACTGGCACTGCTGGAGCTGCCCCGACTCCTGGAACCGGAGAAACTCGCGGGCGGGTTCGGTCTGCCGGACGCGCTGAGCGTGCCGCACCGGATCGAGGAGAGCTTCCAGCGGCGGTCCGCCGACCTCCCCGCCGGGACGCGGTTGCTGCTGCTGGTCGCGGCGGCCGAGCCGGTCGGTGACGCGGCCTTGCTCTGGTCCGCGGCCGCCGAGCTGGGAATCGGCGCCGAAGCGGCCGCGCCCGCCGAGCAGGCGGGGTTGCTCGATGTCGGCCCGATGACCGTGCGGTTTCGCCACCCGTTGGTGCGTTCGGCGATCTACCGTGCCGCCTCGCCGTCCATCCGGCGACGCGTGCATGCCGCGCTCGCCGAGGTCACCGACGTGAGATCGGATCCCGACCGGCGTGCCTGGCACCGAGCCCACGCGGTGCTCGGGAGTGACGAGGAGGTAGCCGCCGAGCTGGAGCTTTCGGCCGGCCGGGCGCGGGCGCGGGGCGGGTTGGCCGCCGCTGCCGCGTTCCTGGAACGGGCGACCACCCTGACTCCCGACCCCGCGGCCAGAGCGCGCCGGGCGCTGGCCGCCGCGTATGCCAAGCACGAGGCCGGGGCCTCGCGCGCGGCACTGGAGTTGTTGACCGCCGCCACCGACGGTCCGCTCGACGAGCTGCGGCGCGCTCGGGCCCAACTGTTGCGGGCGCAGATCTCGTTCACCAGAACACGGGGGAGCGAGGCGGCCGGGATGCTGTTGGACGCGGCGAAGGTACTGGATCCGTTGGCTCCCGACTTGGCCCGCGAGACGTACCTGCAGGCGATCGAGGCGGCGATCCTCGCCGGGCCTTTCTGCCCCGAGCAGCGGGTGCTGGAGGTGGTCGCCGCCAACGTGACTGCTCGAGCGTCCGGGGCGCGAGGACCGGTCGAGGAGTTGTTCGACGGTCTCGTGACCACGTTCACGCACAGTTGGGAAACTGCCGTTCCCGTCCTGCGGCGGGTGCTGGAGTCGCTGCGCGGTCACGAGATGTCCGTGGGGGACGTCGACCGCCGCTGGCTCTGGCTGGCCGCCCGCATCGCGGTGGCGGTGTGGGACGACGAGACGCTCTCCGTGCTGGCCGACCGTAACGTCCGAATCGCTCGAGGTGCCGGTGCGCTCGGCACGCTCCCGTACTCGCTCGAGTTCCTCGCGACCGTGCTGATCCACACCGGCGAGCTCGTCCGAGGCGCCGAGCTCATCGCCCAGGTGGCCGCCCTCAGACACGCCACGGGGGACCCGCCGCTCAACCGGGCGCGGATCATGCTCGCCGCCTGGAGCGGCCAGCAGGACGAGGCCGCCGAGCTGTATACGGCCCTCACCGAGGACGCGACCGACCGAGGCGAGGGCGCGTCGCTCGCCCAGGCCGAGTACGCGCTGTCGGTGCTCCACAACGGTCTGGGCAACTACGACGCCGCGCTCGCCGCCGCGGAGCGGGCCTGCGAGTTCGACGAGCTCGTGCACACCAGCCTCGCCCTGCCCGAGCTGATCGAGGCGGCGGTCCGCGGCGCCCGACCGGCGCGGGCGGCCGACGCGCTCGGGCTGCTCAGTGCGCGGGCTCACGCGAGCGGCACCCCGTGGGCACTCGGGCTCGAGGCCCGCTCGCGGGCGCTGACCAGCACCGGTCCGGCAGCCGAAGCGCTCTACCGCGAGGCGGTCGATCGACTCGGCGGCTGCCGGATGGCGACCCACCTGGCCCGCGCGCACCTGGTCTACGGCGAATGGCTACGCCGCGAGGGCCGGCGCCACGTCGCACGTGACCAGCTGCGGATCGCCCATGACATGCTGACCGCCATGGGCGCGACGGCGTACGCGACGCGGGCCGCCAGGGAACTACGCGCCACCGGTGAGAATCCGCGCAGGCGGACCGCCCAGCCGGTGGACCAGCTCACCGCACAGGAGCTGCACATCGCGCGGCTGGTCGCCACCGGCGCCACGTCCAAGGAGGTGGGCGCCCAGCTGTTCCTGAGCCCGCGCACGATCGACGCCCACCTGCGCAGCATCTTCCGCAAGCTCGACATCACCTCCCGCCGGCAGCTCAGGAATATGCCGCTCCCGTGACCGCCCCCTCGGCGGTCACCGATCTCGCTGAGCCGGGTGGTCGGTGCCAGTGCGCGCCAGCTGACGATGTCGGGGGGGTGACGTTGTGGCGCGGGCGCGCTGTCCCCCGAGGACGCTGCGCGGGCAGGTGGTGGCCGGTCCGGCCTGGGGGAGCGGCTACGCCGTGATGAAGGGACCGAGCACGGTCCCACCTCGGGCCGCGTCGTCAACCCGTGTCCACCTACCTCGTCGCCGTCAACGGCAACGCGATCTTCCACGCGACGGGCCGCCGGCTGCGCGAGCTGCCGTTCACGCAGGACAAGGTGCTGTGCGCCGCCGCTCCTCAGCCCGCGTCGGGAACGGTCACGGTGTCGCAGTCGATCGTCACCTCGCCGACGGTCGGGTGGTGGACGGTCTGGACGACGCCGCGGTGAGCGGCGGCGCCGGGACCTGGGGTGGTATACGGCGCCGATCGATCTGTCGCCTGTCGTATGCGCGTCGGCCCTGGTCGCGGAGTGAGGCGACCGGACCTGGAGAACATCCGGCCCTGACCACAGCCCGGAACGTGGGGGAGGCCAGCGGGTGATGACGAGACAGCGCCTGCTCCTTCTCCTCAACCCCATCGCCCGGCGTCGGCACTGGCTATCGATCGAGCTGGAACGAGCCGTGGCCGATGTTGGTGTGGTCGGCGATGGTGCGGATCATGTGCAGCAGGGTCTGGTGAAGTTCGTCGGTCATGCGGTTCTCGGCGACGCCGCGGAGGAAAATCTGGTTGATGCCCTTGATGGCTGCCCGGCCGGCGGCTTGGAACAGGTCGTCACGATCAGGATCGTCGAGGGTGATGCTGGTTCCGGCGGTTCGCCGTGCGACCTCGACCTCCGCCATGGCGACCACGCCGGGGTTGGCCAGGGCCATGGCGCGAGTGAGCGCGGCTTCGTCGTGGTCGACATGGTCTCGCAGGTCGTGCCACCACATGTCCACCAGGTCGATGAACTCCACGTCGGGGTTCTCCCGGTACAGCTCGATGATCCGCTGCTCGCGAGATGCCGGCCATTCGGTGATGAAGTCGAGCTTCGACGGGAAGTATCCCGTCACGGTCCGAGGCGACACTTCCGCTGCTTCGGCGATGTCGGCGATCGTCGTCCGCTCGTACCCGCGCTCGGCGAACAGGCGCAAGGCCGTGTGCAGGATGCGCCGGCGCCGCCGTGCCTTGGACCGTTCCCGAAGCCCCGGACCGTCGTTCGTCACCATCGTCCTCCAGCATCCTTGGTCGATCGCTCGCTGCCTGTGCGAGCACTTGCACGCAGCGTACATGCAGACGATAGCATAGTTGCTTCCTTGTGTAAGTTTGCTATCTGTGGCAAGATTGCAGTCATAGTCAAAAATCCGATCGTCTCGCCGGGCCCTTCGAGGGAAGGGCTTCGCGGACGGACGGCATGGAAGGAACAAGGTGAGCACCTCATACGCGGACGCCGCCGGCCTCCCGGTCAGCGACCCGACCCCCGTCGTCAGCTACAGCCCCATCGTCCTCGATGTGCCGGGTAGGCCCGTACCACTGGAAATCAAGGTCTCGGCGCCCGTCACCGGGACCGACCTGCCGGTGATCCTGCTCTCGCACGGGCACGGCAGGACGAACTTCCTCTCATCGTTGCGCGGCTACGGTCCGCTCGCCGACTTCTGGACTGCTCATGGGTTTGTCGTCGTCCAGCCGACGCACTTGGACTCCACGGTGCTCGGACTGCGCGAACAGGATTTGCCCGACGCGCCGATCTTCTGGCGTGACCGCGCCCTCGACATGCACTTCATCCTCGATCACCTGGACGAGGTCCTCGCCCCGGTGCCGGGACTGGCGGGCCGTGTCGACACCGAGAAGGTGGCCGCAGCCGGGCACTCGCTAGGTGGCGGCACGGTCTCGCTCCTGCTGGGCATGCAGGTGCTCGACCCGAACGACCCGCGGGAGAAGGACCTCTCCGACTCCCGGATCAAGGCCGGTGTCGTGATCGGGGCTCCGGGCATCGGTGACGAACACCTCGCCACGTGGGCAGCCGAGAACTACCCGATGATGAAGTACATCGACTTCGGGCAGATGCAGGGCACCGCACTCGTCATCGCCGGCGACGAGGACCTGAACCCGAACTTCTCCGACCGACTCAGCTACCGGTGGGACGCCTACACGTACAGCCCGGGTGGGAACAAGACGCTCCTGACCTTCCACGGCGCACAGCACCTCTTCGGCGGGATCTCCGGGTACGACGCCGTGGAAACCTCGGACGAGAACCCCGAACGGGTGGCCGCGCTGCGCGCACTGGTGTGGGCGTACCTCCGTTCCCAGCTGTTTTCCGGCGACAAGTCCTGGGACACCGCTGTGAAAGCGCTGCATGCTCGCGAGAAGCCCCTGGCGACGGTCGAAACCAAGTAGCCGGTCGAGTGCGGCGGCGCCGGTGTGGTCGCCGCCGCACTCGCGTCGTCGTGCCTTCGCTGAAGCGTCACGTGGACGACATTCGCCCTGGTGTTGGGCGCGAACGGCGCGTGGATCCTCCTCACTCGAGCCGGTAAGGACCAGGCATCCGACAGACCCGCCGCAGCGGTGTAGTTCCCACCGGGCCCGCGCGGTACCGCCCGAGTGTCACCGCCACGAACCCTCGGTCATGGCATCGGCGTCGACATCGACCCGCGGGTTGGTCGAATACCGGTAGGTCCCCGACCGCTCTGCGACCCCTGTGGCCTCGGGTGGGCAACAGGGTGCGATCGACGACGTCTCGGTGACCGAGTCCGCCGCCGGCGGAGCCATCGTGCTCACCGTGGCATCGTCCGGAATTCCGACCGATCCGTGGCTCGGTGAGGAGCCGGCCGGATGAAGCCGGACCAGGTCGCCGCCCAGATCGTGGCGTGCCTGCGGCGGGTCCAAGCGAGGTTGGCCGAGCGGGTGGGCGCGGTCGTCGCCGACACGATGGGTGACGTGGCCGGCGCCGAGGCGGGTGTCGAGGAGTATCGGCACCGCTTCCCTTCGATGTCCGAAGTGGATGATGGGCTCCCTGGTGTCGTTGGCGGAGAACGCCGACTTCGGACTGTCCGATACGGTCACGGCGTTGCGGGCGTGCCGCAGCAGCGGTCTTGCCGATGCCGGCTTCGCCGCGGATCACGTGTGCGGCGGCGCTGCGCCCGTTCCGCGCCTGGCCGAGCACCTGCTCGACCGGCTCGCACTCGGCGCCTCGGCCGAGGAGCATCGCGTGGCTGGCCGGTGGGCGCCAACCACCGTCAGCCAGATCCGCTCCGTCCGAGTGCACCGAGCCCTCGACCCACGACCAAACTGGGCGATTGCCGCGGTTACGAACGCGGCCGGCACGAGCACCGGGTCGGGGCCTTCGCACCGCTCGGAGCACCTCCTCGCGCGGCAGATCCTCCCTGCTCAGCGGCACGGAGCGATCCGCTGCGGGTTCCGCTCGTCGGGTGCGGACGTAGGTGACGGGCGGCGACGGCATAGGCGACTTCCACCGACGCGAACGTGGCGCCGCCAGTGCGAGCGTGATCTCCACCGAAAGCACCCTGCGTCGTGCCCGATTTCAAGTCTCCACACAGACCGACAAGGAGTTCGAAAAATGACCGGACAGATGAAGGCCATCGTCGTCTCAGAGGTGAAGGGCCAGTGGGAACTGCAGGACCGGGACATGCCGGAGGTGGGGCCGGACGACGTCCTGGTGCGGATCCGGGCGTGCGGGATCTGCGGTACCGACCTGTGGATCACGGACGGCGTGCTCGCGTTCCGGGACTTTCCCCTCGTCCTCGGGCACGAGGCCGCCGGTGAGGTCGTCGCCGTCGGTGAGGGGGTCACGAAGCGCAAGGTCGGTGACCGGGTCGGGGTGTTCATGTCGGCGAAGATGTGCGGGAGGTGCGACTTCTGCCATGAGGAGCACCCGAACAGCTTTGTCACGGCGGCCAACTGCGCCAGCCCGACCCTGACCGGGGTGACCGTCGACGGCGGGCACGCCGAGTACGTCGCCGTCGACGCCGGTGGGACGGTGCTGATCCCCGACGGTTTGTCCTACGAGCAGGCCGCGCCGATCATCTGCGCCGGCTACACGGTGTGGGCCGGCCTGCGCCGGGCCGAGCCCAAGCCCGGCGCGCGGGTGGCGGTGTCGGGGATCGGTGGGCTGGGGCACCTGGCGATCCAGTACGCGAAGGCGGCGGGCTTCCACGTCATCGCGTTGACCCACAGTGCGGACAAGCATGACCTGGCGCGGCAGCTGGGGGCGGACGAGGTCGTGGCCGACGGTGCCGCGCTGAAGGCGGCCGGCGGAGCGGACGTGCTGCTGCACACCAACAGCTCGCACGGGGCTGTCGCGGACGCGATGGGGGGCCTGCGGCCGTGGGGCAAGGTGGTCCTGATGGGGATCGGGACGGACGAGCTGAACCTGCCGGCGCTCGCGCTGACCTCGAATAGCTACCAGGTGATCGGCTCGGCGCACAACACCATCGAGCACCTGGTCGAGGCCCTCGACCTCGCCGCCCGTGGCAAGGTCTCGACCATGATCGAGACGTTCCCGAAGGAGCGCGCCGAGGAGGCCCGCGCCAAGGCCGCCGCCGGCGACGTCCGCTTCAAGGCCGTCATCACCTACTGAGCAGGTGCTGAACACGCGCTGAAGTGCGGTTGTCGAGCCCAGGGTCCGGGCGTCTCGTGCCGAGTCATCGCCCGGCCCAGCTCGCGACGGACCGCGGTCCTCAACGCAGCTGGCAAGCCCCGAGATACGGACAAGGACCTGCCGCACGGCGTGCCCACTGCGCTTCCGAAGAGATGATGAGCCGAACTCCCCCGAGGAGCACCATGACCATCACCGACACCGTGAGTTGGAACTCGAAGGCCCTCGACGAGATCGGCGCGAACGACGGTGGCCGTCCCGCCCTGTTCACCAACGCCCGGATCACGACGATGGACCCGCTGACCGGAACCGTGACCGGCGCCGACATCCTGTTCGTCGGTTCCTGATCGTGGGGGTCGGTCCCGCCATCGTCACCGCTGCGGAGGACGACAACGCCATCGTCGTCGACTGCACGGGCATGACTATCGTCCCCGCCGTCGTGGACACCGTCGCGCTGGCCGGCGGACGCGGCCACCGGTCGGGACACGTCGCGACGCCGGCCCCGGGGAACACCACCGACTTCGTGGTGGTGCCCGACGAACTCGCCGCCGATGTGCCGAGCGCGGTAGCCACCCTCATGTCCCGGCCGGAGCCAGGTCCGCGCACTGGTCGCGGCCGGCAGGCCGGTCCTGTGGGCCGGCACCGACGCCCCGGCCGGGGCCACCGCCCGCCGGGGCGGGCATCCCGGCCGCACCGCACCTGACCGGCAACCCACGGGTCGACGTCTGGATCAACCGGAACGCTACGACGGGACGCCGGGCGGTCGCCCACATGCCTGTCAGGGCCGGTTCTGGATCGACGGCGACCGCATCGACTACCTGGACGACCTCGGCTTCTGAGCCTACGGAGAGTTCAAGGGCGACGAACTGCACCACGCTGGCCGTAGGGGCCGGTAACAAGACCGGCCCTCGAGCAGCGTTCTGCGGCACTCCGCACTGTCCCGGGCAGCGCTAAGCGCCTTCGACGACCAGCTGATCGACGATGACGGTTCTTGTCGTCACCGCCGACTCACACGGCGCATGAGATTTCGCGAATTTGGTGTAACACCACCGAGACCGGTGTCCGAGGGGGGACTTGAACCCCCACGCCCTTTACGGGCACTAGCACCTCAAGCTAGCGCGTCTGCCATTCCGCCACTCGGACTTGCTTGCTGAACAGAGTAGCCCATGCCTGACCGGAGCCGCATCGGGGGTCTGTCCCGGCAGCCTCGGGAGCCTCACCTGCATCAATGATAGGAAGTACGGGTGACCGAGCTGAACCTGATCGATGCAGCCGCCGACGAGGCAGTGACCCTGACCAGCGAGCTGATCCGCATCGACACCACCAACACCGGCGACCCCGAGACCCTGGTGGGGGAGCGGGATGCGGCCGAGTACGTCGCGGAGAAGCTTACCGACGTCGGGTACGAGATCGCCTACGTCGAGTCCGGCGGGAGGAACCGGCACAACGTGGTCGCCCGGCTGCCCGGCGCCGACCCGGGCCGGGGTGCGCTGCTCGTGCACGGGCACCTCGACGTGGTGCCGGCCGACGCCTCCGAGTGGTCGGTCCACCCGTTCTCCGGGGCGATCCAGGACGGCTACGTGTGGGGCCGCGGCGCGGTCGACATGAAGGACATGGTCGGCATGAGCCTGGCGCTGGCGCGGCACTACAAGCGCCACGGCATCGTGCCGCCGCGCGACATCATCTTCGCGTTCGTCGCCGACGAGGAGGCGGGCGGCAAGTACGGCGCCCAGTGGCTGGTCGACAACCGCCCCGACCTGTTCGAGGGCGCCACCGAGGCGGTCAGCGAGGTCGGCGGCTTCTCGATCACCCTGAAGGACGACGTCCGCGCCTACCTCATCGAGACCGCCGAGAAGGGCATCCGCTGGATGAAGCTGCGCGTGCGCGGCACGGCGGGCCACGGCTCGATGATCCACCGCGACAACGCGGTCACCAAGCTCTCCGAGGCCGTCGCGCGCCTGGGTAACCACCGCTTCCCGCTGGTGCTCACCGACTCGGTCCGGGAGTTCCTCGCCGGGATCACCGAGATCACCGGCTGGGACTTCCCCGAGGACGACCTCGACGGCGCCGTCGCCAAGCTCGGCAACATCTCCCGCATGATCGGCGCCACCCTGCGCGACACCGCCAACCCCACCATGCTCACCGCGGGCTACAAGGCCAACGTCATCCCCTCGACCGCCGAGGCGTCCGTCGACTGCCGCATCCTGCCCGGCCGCATCGAGGCCTTCGACCGTGAGCTGGACGAGATCCTGGGCCCGGACATCGAGAAGGAGTGGATGGAGCTCCCACCGGTGGAGACCACGTTCGACGGCGCCCTGGTGGACGCGATGACCGCCTCGGTGCTGGCCGAGGACCCCGGCGCCCGCACGCTGCCGTACATGCTCTCCGGTGGCACCGACGCCAAGGCGTTCCAGAAGCTGGGCATCCGCAACTTCGGCTTCGCGCCGCTGAAGCTGCCCGCCGACCTGGACTTCTCCGCCCTGTTCCACGGCGTGGACGAGCGGGTGCCGGTGGACGCCCTGCGCTTCGGCACCCGCGTGCTCGACCGCTTCCTGCGCTCCTGCTGACCCCGGCAGTGAATGGCACATGCCCTGCGCCCAACGCAGGCGATGTGCCATTCACTGCCGCGCGCTAGGGTTGCCCTCCATTCCGGTCACTTTCCGGCCGTTGGAGGGGCGACGCTGGCACCATGGCGAACACGAGCGCGCGGATGCTGCGGCTGCTGTCCCTGCTGCAGACGCACCGGTTCTGGCCGGGCGGCGACCTGGCGGCACGGCTGGAGGTCAGCGAGCGCACCCTGCGGCGGGACATCGACCGGCTCCGCGAGCTCGGCTACCCGGTGAACGCCACCCGCGGCGTCGCGGGCGGCTACCAGCTCCAGTCGGGCGCCGCGATGCCCCCGCTGCTGGTCGACGACGAGGAGGCGGTGGCCATCGCGGTCGGCCTCCGGACGGCGGCCGGGGGAGCGGTGGAGGGTATCGAGGAGACCTCCGTGCGGGCGCTCACCAAGGTGGTCCAGGTGATGCCGCCGCGACTGCGCCGCAGGCTGGACGCCCTGCGAACGCACACCGTGCCCGTCCCGCTCGGCGACGGGCCCAGGGTCGACGCCCTCACGCTCACCGTGCTCGCCCAGGCCTGCCGGGACGACGAACGCCTCCGCTTCCGCTACACCGCACGCGACGGGACCGCGACCGCGCGCCTGGTGGAACCGCACCGCCTGGTGCCGCTCGGCCGGCGGTGGTACCTGGTCGCCTGGGACGCCGAGCGGCACGGCTGGCGCACGTTCCGCGTCGACCGGCTGAGCCAACCGACCGCCACCGGCGCGCGGTTCCGGCAGCGTGAGCTGCCCGGCGGCGACGCGGCGCGGTTCGTCCGCGACCAGCTCGCGTCGGTTCCGACGCGCTACCAGGTGGAGATCCGGATCGAGGCACCGGCCGAGCACGTCGCGCGCGTGGTGGACCGGTGGGGGCAGGCGGAGCCGCTGGACGAGCGGTCGACCCTGCTGCGGATGAACGTGGACGAGTTCGACTGGCTGCTGCTGCTCGTGGCCGCGGTGGACGCGGAGTTCGAGGTCGTCCGGCCTGCCGAGCTGCGCGCCTACCTGCGCGCACAGGGCAGCCGGTTCCTGCGCGCGGCGGAGAGCGGGTTCTAAGTCATGAGGCCGGGCAGCGCCGCGCTCGCCGGTGTGCGGCGCCTGCGTACCCAGACCCGCCGCGTGCCGTCCGAGTACAGCCGCACGTTGGACAGTTCCCAGCCGGAGAATTCGGCCTGGATCGAAAGCTGGATCGCGGCGGAGATCCGGGACACGCCGGGCGGCAGCCGCAGCCGGCGGTACTCCCAGTCCTCGTCGATCACCACTTCCGCGTCGGTCGTCATGGCGTGATCACCTGGATCCCTTCTCCTGCCGCGGAACCGACGACGACCCGTGAGCTCCGTTCGTCGACGGTCACCGAGTTCGGCTGGCGGACGGTCGGAAAGCGGTACTTCTCCGCGGGCTCACCCCCGCGCACGTCGAAACCCACGACCTCGTTCCGCTCGGTCAGCGTCACCCACGCCAGGTGCCGCCGCGCGTCGTAGGCGATCCCGTACGCCCCGCCCGGCACCGGAAAGCGCTGCCGCAGCAGCAGTGGGTCGGTGGAGAACGCGAGGAGCGCGCCCGTCCGCGTGTCGACCACCAGCACGCGCCCGAACCCGTCGACCACCGCGTTCGTGGCGCCCTGGCCCGCGCGCAGCCCTTCCTCGACCTGGCCCGCCGCCAGGTCCAGCTCGAACAGGGCGGTGCGCAGGCGGTCGAGCACCACGGGCTTGCCGCCCGCGACCAGGACGTCGTCGGCGCTGTAGAGGTCGCCGCCGACGGTGCCGGCCACGCGGCCGCCGTCCAGCCGGGCGACCGCCTTGCGGTCCCGCAGCGCCACGAGCGTCCCGCCGTCGTCGGTCGCGACGCCCGCGGGACCGCCCTGGACGGGCACCGTCTCCACGGCACCACCGGGCAGTGCGATCCGGGCGAACGCGTCGGCGTCCGGCATCGTGGCGACGAGCTGCCCTCCGGTGACCTCCAGCCGCTCCGCCGGAGCGGGCAGCGCGACCTCGCGGGGTGCGGCGCCGAGCCGGTCGAGGTCGTACAGCAGCACGGTCGGCGTCCCGGCGGGTGCGGCGGCCAGGGTCCGGCTCGCCGCGTCGGCGGCCACCGCGGTGAGCTCCGCCCGCTGCGGGAGGACCGTGCCCGCCGGCGCGGCCTCCGGCACGGGCGAGGCCGCGGGGGTCGCCGCCACCGGGTTCTCCACCACCTGCAGCGGATCGCTGGGCTGGTCGCCCTCGGCGGCGCAACCGCTGAGCATCAGGGCGGCCACCAGGGCGGGCACAGCCAGTCGGGCGGCGGCGAGCCTGTGCACAGGCGAATCCTCCAGCGGACGTGTTCGAACGGTCCGTTCCAGCATCCCGCAGGATCGCCTCGGCGTCACGTGCTCGTCACCACAGCGTCACCCGGGTTCAGCGGGGCCACCGTTCCGGGTAGCCGAAGTCGATCGCGCTCACGTCGTCGAGCGCGGCGCGGATCGCGGGAGGCAGGGTGAGCTCCTCGGCCGCCAGCGAACCGGCGAGCTGCCCGGTGTCACGAGCGCCCACCACCGGCGCCACCACGCCCGGCCGGTCCCGCACCCACGCCAGCGCGACCGCCAGCGGCGACTGGCCGAGCCCGTCGGCGGCGGTGGCGACCGCCTCCACGATGCGGCCCGCCCGCTCGGTGCGGTGCTGCTCGACGTACCCGGCGTAGGTCGGCGAGGCCCCGCGCGAGTCGGCGGGGGTGCCGCTGCGGTACTTGCCGGTCAGCACGCCCCGCCCGAGCGGCGCCCACGCGAGCAGGCCGACGCCGTGGTGCGCGGCCGACGGCACCACCTCGCGCTCGACCCCGCGTTCCAGCAGCGAGTACTCGACCTGCGAGGACACGATCCGGTGCTCACGCAGGCCCATCGCGGCGGTCGCGAGCTGCCAGCCGGTGTAGTTGGCCACGCCGACGTACCGGGTCCGGCCGCTGCTCACCGCGAACTCCAACGTCCGCAGGGTCTCCTCGATCGGGACCGCGCCGTCCCACGCGTGCAGCTGCCACAGGTCGACGTGGTCGACCCCCAGCCTGCGCAGCGAACCGTCGAGCGCGGCCAGCAGCGCACCGCGCGAAGCGCCGCCGCCGAACGGGCCGTCGCCGCGGCGCGCCACCGCCTTCGTCGCCAGCACGACGTCCTCCCGGGGGACCACGTCGGCCAGCAACGAGCCGAGGATGCGCTCGCCCTCGCCCTCGGCGTAGATGTCGGCGGTGTCGACCAGCGTTCCGCCCGCGTCGACGAACGCGACGAGCTGGTTGGCTGCCTCGTCGGCGTCGGTCTCGGTGCCCCACGACATCGTGCCGAGACCCATGCGGGACACCCTCAGGCCGGAGGTGCCGAGCTGGCGGTACTCCATGGCCGATCACCCTAACCTTCGGCGGGCCGAGGTCTTGACCAAGGCGAGTGAGCGCGCGATCAACCGCCCGATAGTGTCGGCGCTCGTGCGATTGGGTTTGAATCTCGGATACTGGGGCGCGGGCAACGACGCGTCCAACCTGGAACTCGCCAGGCAGGCGGACACACTGGGGTACTCCGTCGTGTGGGTCGCGGAGGCCTACGGCTCCGACGCGCCGACCGTGCTCGCGTGGATCGCGGCGCAGACGTCGGCCATCGACGTCGGCAGCGCCGTGTTCCAGATTCCCGCGCGGACGCCCGCCACCACGGCGATGACCGCGGCCACGCTCGACACGCTGTCGGGCGGCCGGTTCCGGCTCGGCCTCGGGGTGTCGGGGCCGCAGGTGTCCGAAGGCTGGCACGGTGTCCGGTTCGCCGACCCGCTCGGCCGCACCCGCGAGTACGTCGATATCGTGCGCACCGCGCTGCGCCGGGAGCGCGTCCGTTACTCGGGAAAGCACTTCCAGCTGCCGCTACCGGACGGTCCCGGCAAGGCGCTGCGGCTGACCGTGCATCCCGTGCGGGACCGGATCCCCACCTACCTGGCCGCGATCGGCCCCCGCAACCTCGAGCTCACCGGCGAGATCGCCGACGGCTGGCTGCCCGTGTTCTTCTCCCCGGAACACGCGGGCGTCCTCGTCGAGCACGTCCGCGCCGGCGCCGCGAAGGCCGGCCGCGCGCAGGCCGACCTGGACATCTCGCCGACCGTCCCGCTGGTGCCCGGCGACGACTGGCGCACGTGTGCCGACGCCGTCCGCGGTTACGCGGCGCTCTACCTCGGCGGCATGGGCAGCAGGGAGCAGAACTTCTACAACCGGCTGGCCTGCCGGATGGGCTTCGAGGCCGAGGCCACGCGAGTCCAGGAGCACTACCTGGCCAAGGACTACGAGGCCGCGCTGGCCGCGGTGCCCGCCGAGTTCATCGACGCCACGTCGCTGCTCGGGCCGAAGGAGCGCATCGCCGAGCGGATGACCGCGTTCGCCGAGGCCGGGGTGACGACGCTCACCGTGGCGCCCTACCTGCCGGACCCCGGCAGCGCCGCCGAGGCCCTGCGCACCGCGGTCGCCGCCCTCGAGCTGTCCGGAGCCGCGTGACATGGGATGGTTCGAAGCCCTGGTGCTCGGCCTCGTCCAGGGACTCACCGAGTTCCTGCCGATCTCGTCGAGCGCGCACATCCGGATCACCGCGGCGTTCGCGGGCTGGGAGGACCCCGGCGCGGCGTTCACGGCGGTCACCCAGATCGGCACCGAGCTGGCGGTGCTGCTGTACTTCAGCCGCAAGATCGGCCGGGTCATCAGTCACTGGTTCCGCTCGCTCACCAGGCCCGAGTACCGGGGCGACCCCGACGCGCGCATGGGCTGGCTCATCATCGTCGGCTCGCTGCCCATCGTGGTGCTCGGTCTGCTGTTCCAGGAGCAGATCGAGCACGTGTTCCGCGACCTGCGGCTGACCGCCACCACGCTGATCGTCTTCGGCCTGCTCCTGCTCGTGGCCGACCGCATGGGGCGCAAGGAACGCGACCTCGACCACCTCACCGTGCCGCACGGCCTCGGGTTCGGGATCGCCCAGGCGTTCGCCCTCATCCCCGGAGTGTCCCGGTCGGGCGGCACGATCACGGGTGGCCTGCTGCTCGGGTACAAGCGTGCCGACGCCGCCGAGTACTCGTTCCTGCTCGCGGTGCCCGCGGTGCTGGGCTCGGGCATCTACAAGCTGACCGACATCGGTCCCGGCGAACGGGCGGGCTGGGGCCCGACGCTGCTGGCCACCATCGTCGCGTTCGGCGTCGGGTACCTCGTGATCGCCTGGCTGATGTCCTACATCAAGCGGCGCTCGTTCGTGCCCTTCGTCATCTACCGGCTGGCGCTGGGTACCCTGCTGCTGGTTCTGGTGTTCACCGGGGTCCTCGATCCGGAGGCTGGCCCGGTGGGTCCGTAGGGTGGGTCGACGTGGCTACCGTCATTCTGCTGCGGCACGGCCGTTCGACCGCGAACGGCTCCGGCATCCTGGCCGGGCGCACCCCCAGGATCGGGCTCGACGACCGCGGCCACGAGCAGGCGCGGGCGCTCGTCGAGCGGCTGGAGGGGATCCCGCTGGCCGCGCTGGTGAGCTCGCCGCTGCTGCGCTGCAAGCAGACGCTGGCGCCGCTGGCGAAGGCGCGCGGCCTGACGCGGGTCACCGAGGCCCGTCTGTCCGAAGTGGACTACGGCGAGTGGACAGGGCGGGAGCTGAAGACGCTGGTGAAGGAGCCGCTGTGGCGGGTGGTCCAGTCCCACCCGTCCGCGGCGGTCTTCCCCGGCGGCGAGGGCCTGGCCGGCATGCAGGCCCGCGCGGTCGCGGCGGTACGGGAGCACGACGCCCGGATCAGCGCCGAGCACGGCGACCACGCGGTCTGGCTGCTGTGCAGCCACGGTGACGTGCTCAAGTCGCTGCTGGCCGACGCCCTCGGCCAGCACCTCGACGGCTTCCAGCGCATCGTGGTGGACCCCGGCTCGCTGTCCGTGGTGCGCTACACCGACACGCGGCCGTTCGTGCTCCGCGTCAACGACCACGGCGGCGACCTGTCCGGGATCGTGCCGCCGCCACCGAAGGGGCGCAGGGGGAAGACCCGCGCGCGGACGCTGTCCTCCGACGCCGAGGTCGGAGGCTCGACGGGAGGAAAGGAACGCCGATGACGGGCGAGGACAACCCGCTGCTGCACCCGAGCGAGCTGCCCCACGGCCTGCCGCCGTTCGACCGGATCGCCGACGAGCACTTCGCGCCCGCCTTCGAGGCCGGGATCGCCGAGCACGCCGCCGAGGTGGAGCGGATCGCGACCGACCCGGACGAGCCCACGTTCGACAACACCGTCGTCGCGCTGGAACGGTCGGGCAGCCTGCTCAAGCGGGTCGCCTCGGTGTTCTTCAACCTCGCGGCCTCGCACACCAACGACACGCTGCGGGCCCTGCACGCGGACATCGCGCCCAAGCTCACCGCCCACCACGACGCCATCCACCTCGACCCGAGGCTGTTCGCGCGTATCGAGAAGCTGTACGACCAGCGCGACGCCCTGGGCCTCGACGCCGAGTCGGCCTGGCTGCTGCGCCGCTACCACCTGGACTTCCAGCGGGCAGGCGCCGGGCTGCCCGAGGCCGATCAGCGGCGACTGCGGGAGCTCAACGAGGAACTGTCCGCCCTGTCCACCCGGTTCCAGGACAACCTGCTCGCCGACACCAACGACCTCGCGGTCGTGGTGTCCGACGCGAACGAGCTGGCCGGGCTGTCCGATGACGCGATCGCCGCGGCCGCCGAGGCGGCGACCGCCCGTGGCGAGGACGGCAAGTACCTGCTCAAGCTCGGCCTGCCCACCCCGCAACCCGTGCTCGCGTCGCTGGAGAACCGCGAGCTGCGGCGGCGTGTCTTCGAGGCCGCCGCGGCGCGATGCGCCCGGGACAACCAGCACGACAACCGGGAGGTGCTGGTCCGGATCGCGACGCTGCGGGCGGAACGGGCCGCGCTGCTGGGCCACCCCCACCACGCCGCCTACGTCATCGAGGACGAGACCGCACGTACCGCGGAGGCCGCGAACGACCTGCTCAACCGGCTGGCCCCGGTCGCCGTCGTGAACGCGCAGGCCGAAGGGGTGGACCTGCAGCAGGAGATCGAGGCGGCGGGGGAGGACTTCACCCTCGCCCCGTGGGACTGGGCGTACTACGCCGAGCGGGTGCGGCGCCGCCGGTACGACTTCGACGACGCCGAGCTGCGACCGTACTTCGAACTGGACAGCGTGCTGCGGGACGGCGTGTTCTTCGCCGCGCACCGGCTGTACGGGCTGACCTTCACCGAGCGGCACGACCTGCCGACGTACCACCCCGACGTGCGGGTGTTCGAGGTGACCGACTCGGACGGGTCGCCCCTCGGACTGTTCCTCGGCGACTACTACGCCCGCGACTCGAAGCGCGGCGGCGCGTGGATGAACAACTACGTGGACCAGTCGCATCTGCTGGGCGAGTCACCGGTAGTGGTGAACAACCTCAACATCACCAAGCCGCCGGAGGGTGAGCCGACGCTGCTCACCTACGACGAGGTGATCACCGCGTTCCACGAGTTCGGGCACGCGCTGCACGGGCTGCTGTCGGACGTGCGGTACCCGTCGCTGTCCGGTGCGAACGTGCCGCGCGACTTCGTGGAGTTCCCGTCGCAGGTCAACGAGATGTGGGCGCTGTGGCCGGAGGTCCTCGCGAACTACGCCAGGCACCACCGCACGGGCGAGCCGCTGCCGCCGCGGCTGGTGAACCGGCTGGAGGAGTCCCGGCAGTACGGCGAGGGCTACTCCACCACGGAGTACCTCGCGGCCGCACTGCTCGACCAGGCCTGGCACACGATCGGCACCGACGTGCGCGTCGACGACGTCGCCGCGTTCGAGAAGCGGGCGCTGGAGAAGGCGGGGGTGTGGCTGGAGACGGTGCCGCCGCGGTACCGCAGCACCTACTTCGCCCACGTCTTCAGCGGCGGCTACTCGGCCGGGTACTACTCCTACATCTGGAGCGAGGTGCTCGACGCCGACTCGGTCGAGTGGTTCCGGGAGAACGGCGGGCTGACGAGGAAGAACGGCGAGCACTTCCGGCGGTCCCTGCTGGCGAAGGGCGGCAGCGCCGACCCGATGGAGGCCTTCCGCGCGTTCCGGGGCCGGGACCCGGAAATCGAGCCGCTGCTCAAGCGCCGCGGCCTGACCGGAGCCTGAACGCGGCTTCCGTTCCCGGCGCCGGAGCGGGCACCATCGACGGTATGACCGACGCCGAGGGCAACAAGTACAGCCGGCTACCGGAGCCGATCGGCCGCGACGAGTGGACCGCGGAGCAGGCGGTCAACGCCGTGCCCGGCTCGGTGCTGGGCGCGCCCGACCCGGCCGACCGGATCTGGGGGTCGGCCGCCAGCCCGCTCGACGCGGCGAAGGGCGTGGCCGAGCACATCAAGGGCTCCGGCGAGCGAGCCGAACGCCGCCGGGCTCGTGAGTGAGGAACGTGGTTCTCACCACGCCCTGCACTCACGAGCCGCGGTAGGCGTCAGACCAGGCCGAGGTTGCGGACGGCGTCGCGCTCCTCGGCGAGCTCCCGCACGGAGGCGTCGATGCGCTCGCGGGAGAACTCGTCGATGTCGAGGCCCTGCACGATCTCGTACTCGCCGTCCCTGGTGGTCACGGGGAAGGACGAGATGAGGCCCTCCGGAACGCCGTAGGAGCCGTCGGAGGGCACGGCCATCGACGTCCAGTCGTCTTGCGCGGTGCCGTTGACCCAGGTGTAGACGTGGTCGATCGCCGCAGAGGCGGCCGAGGCGGCCGAGGACGCGCCCCGCGCCTCGATGATCGCCGCGCCGCGCTTGGCGACCGTCGGGATGAACTCGTCGGCGATCCAGGCCCGGTCGTTGACCGCCTCGGCCGCGTTCAGTCCCTTGACCTCGGCATGGAAGATGTCCGGGTACTGCGTGGCGGAGTGGTTGCCCCAGATGGTCATCCGCCGGATGTCGGACACCGGCACGTCCAGCTTCTTCGCCAGCTGCGCGATGGCCCGGTTGTGGTCGAGGCGGGTCATCGCCGTGAACCGCTCGGCGGGCACGTCGGGCGCGTTCGACTGCGCGATCAGCGCGTTGGTGTTGGCCGGGTTGCCCACCACGAGCACCTTCACGTCGTCGGCTGCGCCCGCGTTGATGGCCTCGCCCTGCGGCTTGAAGATGCCGCCGTTGGCCTCCAGCAGGTCACCGCGCTCCATGCCCTTCGTGCGGGGGCGCGCGCCGACGAGCAGGGCCACGTTGGTGCCCTCGAAGGCCTGCTTCGGGTCGTCGAAGATGTCCGTGCCCACGAGCAGCGGGAACGCGCCGTCCTCCAGCTCCATCGCGGTGCCCTCCGCCGCCTTCACCGCCTGCGGGATCTCCAGCAGGCGCAGCCGCACCGGGGTGTCCTGGCCGAGCAGCTGACCGGACGCGATGCGGAAGAGCAGCGCGTAGCCGATCTGGCCGGCGGCGCCGGTGACGGTGACGTTGACAGGGGCTCGGGTCATTGCGTTCTCCTGCTGACGGGTTCGTTGCTCGTTGCGCTTGTATCGGGGATGTTATCCGCCGTCGCCGGGCTCGAACGGGTGCGTCGCCTCACGTCCGGCTTGACCGATTGAGCCGCCACGTCGAACGCGCGGCCCAGCGCGATGACCGCCTCGTCGAGCCTGCCGAGGCTGGTCAGGACGGTCCGCGCGGCGGGATCGCCGCCCTCGGCGGGAAAGTCGGCGACGTCCTCGGTGAGGACGAGCTCCGCCGGTCTCGCCTCGTGCCGGACGACGGCCAGCAGCACGGCGACGTTGTCCTCGATGCGGGCGGTCAGCGGCTCCAGCCCGTCGTCGAACGCGAGCAGCGCGGGCTCGGCGCGGGCGGCGACGTGCCGGGCGCGGAACGCGATCGTCTCCAGCGTCGTCAGCACGTGCCAGCCGTAGTCCCGGCGTGCGGCGGAGACGTTGATCGGATGGGTGAGCGGTTCCACAGTGGCCCGCACGCGCTCGACGGCGCGGTCGAGCCGCCGGGAGAGATCGATCACGTCGACGTTGTCCCTTCCGGACAGCAGCTCCCGCGCTCCGCTCACGAACTCCCGCAGGCGGTCCAGGGCGGTCGCCGTGTCGGTCAGCATCGCCGCGCGGGTGCGCACGGGCACGATCACCACCGCGGCCAGGATCCCCGCCGCCGCGCCGACGGCCGTCTCCGCGAGCCGGATGCCGAACACCCCATAGCTGAACGTGCCGAGCATGCTGTAGAGCAGCCCGAGCATGGTCGTGATGAAGAACGCCATGCCCAGCTGGGACACCCGGGCGAAGTAGACCATCCCGAACACGCAGCCGAGGATCAGCGCGATCGTCAGCGGGGTGTCGCCCGCCGCGAGCAGGGTGGCGCCGACCCCGCCGAAGATCCCGGCCACCGTGCCCGCCAGCCGCCGGGCTCCCTTGACCAGCGTGGCGCCCGCCGTGCCGGAACCGAGGAACACCACGAACACGGTCAGCACCGCCCAGTACCAGCGTTGCGGCGACACCAGCTCGCCACCGACCACGGCGAGCCCGCCGCCCACCACGGCCTGCAGCGCGCCACGGGCCTGGTCATCGAACGCGAACACGGGCACCCGCTCGCGCGGGCCGGGCTCGCCTGCCGCGGCGGGCCGGTCGCGCTCGGCCACCCGCTGGGCGTTGACGTCGGCCAGCGCGAGCTCGGCGATCGCACGGCGCAGCTCGTCGCCCGGCTCGGGTCGCCCGGCCAGCCTGCTGCCCCGCACGAGCAGCCGGGAGAACTCCTCGGCGTCGCTGATCAGCGGCAGCTCGCGCGGGTCGCGTTCGATGAGGGAACGGAACCGGCGCAACTGCGCGCGGAGGTCGTCGCGCACGTCGCCGGGCAGCGGCCGAGCCGTGACGCGGCGGGTGGCGATGGTCAGCCACTGCACGGCCAGCTCCACCTCGACCGCGCGGCGGCGCAGCTGGGCGGCGGCCGCGCCGTCGAGCACGTCGGCGGCGCTGTCCTCGACCAGCAGCACCACCTCGTGCAGCCGGGTGCCGGCGCGGCGCAGCCTGCGGGTAGCCCGCGGCGTCCCGCCGGACGCCAGGTAGCCGTCGGCGGCCCGCACCACCGCACCCAGCCGGGCCCGGAACGCCCGCCGGATGCTCAGCAGTTCCCATTCCGGGTTGCGCGGGAGCACGAGGAAACGCACGACGGCGTTGGCGGCGAGGCCGACGGCGAGCGCCCCCAGCAGCTCGGGCACCTGCCGCAGCTGCGTCTGCAGGAACATCGCGAAGAAGAACAGGAAGAACGCCAGCGAGCCGAGCGCGGTGCCGCGGGAGCCGAACCGCTGCGCGTACACGGCGACGAAGATGAGCAGCACGAACACGACGCCGTCGGCGGGTGGGTACGCCTGCCCCGCACTGGCCGTGGTGAGCGACGCCGCGCCCACGGCGAAGCCCAGCGCGAGCGTCACCGCCTGCCCGCGCGGCTCGGGGTCGTTCACGGTGAACGCGGACATCATCGCCGCGATGGCGCCGACGAGCACGACGGTGAGCGGCAGGCCGAGGGGAGCGAGGACCCCCGCGGCGAGCACGATGCCCAGCACGGCCGACAGCGCGAGCCTGGTCCGGACGAGGCCGGGGTCGGAGGCGCGCAGCCGGTCGGCCGCCACCTCCAGCGGGCGGCCGGTCATCCCGGGGGCTCCCGCCGGGCTGGGCGCGGGTCGTCGAGCGGGGAAGGGAAGCCGGTCACCGCCACGTCAGCCACGTTGACCACGTCGCTCACGGTAGCCCGGGCGCCGGGCGCCGCCCGGACACGGGAGGGCCACGCCCCGCAGCCCGGCGGACGCGTCGCTGCGGCAGCTGACCCGCCTGCCGCACGCGGCCACCACCCGCGTCTACTCGTCGTAGTAGCGGGTGGGCTGGGACCCGTAGCTGTCGCGCCGGGCGTGCGCGGGACGCAGCGCGCGGCCGGACATCCCGCTCACCAGTGAGCCGATGGCGATCCCGAGGACGAGGTACACGGCCGCGTTGACCAGCTGCACGGCGATGCTCTCGGCCACGGTGAACGGCCACACCACGAACACCACGGTGACGAGCGCGACGATCCAGCCGAAGAACGCCATCGGGCGGGGCGCGAGCATCAGCAGCGCGTGGGCCAGTGCGGTCGCCAGCAGGGCACCGACCACGCCGAAGGAGGCGAGCCACGCGGCGCCGATGTAGTCGATGGCGCCCCTGGTGTTGGTCGGGGCGATCACCGGGTATCCGAACACGCCGCGGACCACGAGTACGGCGACCACCCCGACCAGGGCCGCCACCAGCGCGGTCGCCAGCCCGCCGACCCACAGGGTCTTCGCGTCGACGCGCGGCCGCTCGGACTCGTCGAACGAGGAGTGACTGCTCATGCCGGCTCCCTGGGCTCGCCGTCCCGTGTCCGGTTCCGACTGTAAGCCCGGTACGGACGGTGCGCGACGCGAACGTAACTCGTTCGGCGCCGTCAGCACGTGGCGAGGAACCGCTCCAGCACCCGGGCGCCGAAGCGGAGCCCCTCGACCGGCACCCGTTCGTCCACGCCGTGCGCCATCGACCGGTACGGGAACCCCTCGGGCAGCCACAGCGGAGCGAACCCGTAGCAGTCGATGCCCAGCGGCGCGAACGCCTTGGCGTCCGTCCCGCCGCCCATGCAGTAGGGCACCGCCACGGCCGCCGGATCCTCCGCTCGCAGCGCGTCCGCCATCGCGGCGAACCACGGCGAGTCGATCGGGGCCTGTACCGCGGGTTGCCTGGCCAGGAACTCGCGCTCGACGTCCGGTCCCAGCAGGGCGTCCACCTGGGACAGCAGGGACTCCTCCGTGCCCGGCAGCACACGGGTGTCGACGAGTGCGTGCGCCGCGCTGGGGATCACGTTGACCGCGTATCCCGCCTCCAGCGCCGTCGGCGTCGTGCTGTTGCGCACCGTGGACTCGGCGAGGGAGGCGAGCGGCCCGAGCCTGGCGAGCGTTCCGTCTACATCGGACAGATCCACGTCCACGCCGAGCGCGTCTCCGGTGCGTTCCAGGAACGCCCGCACGGTCGGCGTGAGCACCACCGGCCACTCGTGCGCGGCCAGCGCGTGCAGGGCGCCGACCAACCGGACGACGGCGTTCTCGGTGTTGCGGCGGGAGCCGTGGCCCGCCCGGCCGCGTGCGGTGAGCCGCAGGTGCGCGGTGCCGCGCTCGGCCGCGCCGATGGGGTAGACGCGCACGTTCCGGCCGTCGGCGGCGGTGGCGTGGTAGGTGTACCCGCCGGACTCGCCGATCGCCGCCGCGCAGTCGGCGAACAGCTCGCGGTGATCACGGACCAGCCAGTGCGCGCCGAAGTCGCCCCTGTCCTCCTCGTCCGCGACCAGCGCGAGTACCACGTCCCGGCGCGGTCGCCGCCCGGAGCGCAGCAGCGAGCGCAGCGCGGCGAGCGCCATCGCGCAGAAGTCCTTCATGTCGACCGTGCCGCGCCCCCAGACGAAGCCGTCTCGCACCTCGCCGGAGAACGGGTGCACCGTCCAGTCCGCCGCGTTCGCGGGCACCACGTCGAGGTGGCCCTGCACGAGCAGCGCGGGCAGGGCCGGGTCGGCTCCCGGGACGCGGGCCACCAGGTTGGCGCGGCGCGGCGCGGACTCGTGGACGTCGGTCTTGATCCCGGCGTCAGCGAGCAGCCCTGCCGCGTACTCGGCGGCGTCACGCTCGCCCTCCGCGTGGCCCCCTCCGTGGTTGGTCGTGTCGAAGCGCACCAGCCGCGCGCAGAGTTCCACCACCTCGTCGTCCATCGCGCTCCCCGTCGTTCAGCCGTACTTGCCCTGTACGGCGCCGTCGGCGATCGCCGTGACCACCTTGAACGCCTGCATGGCCCCCGTCATGTCCGGCGCGTCGAACCCGACCCGGCGCACGTCCACCTGCTCCACGGTGGGGATCACGGCGGCGGCCTGGGCCAGGTGGCTGGCGTCGAACTCCACCTCGATGCGGTGCGAGGCCCGCGCCCCGGGTGCCCGGCCCGCGCCCCGCATACTCTTCTCCGCCGCCTCGGCGAGCCACCGGGCCGTCGCCGAGGGCGGGTCGCAGATCGCGGCGTAGCGGCTCACGGCCTCCTTCACGGCCACCGTCTCGGCGGCGGGCGCGTACTCGCGAGCGTCCTCGCAGGTGAGGTCGTCCCCGCTGACGAGGAGGACCGGCACGCCGTGCTCGGCGGCGAGGGCGGCGTTGAGCCTGCCTTCACTCGCGCGCACGCCGTCCAGCCACACGCCGGTGATCTGGTTGGGCAGGTAGGTGTGGGAGAGCACGCCGTCGCAACCCGCTCCGGCGTGGTAGCCGAGGAACACGACGCCGTCCACCCCGCTGTCGATACCCTGCATCATCGACAGCGGCTTGTGCCGCCCGGTGAGCATCCGCGCGCGCTCGTCGAGGTCCTCGAGGAGGAGGTTGCGCTGGGCGGAGTGGGCCTCGTTGACCAGCACGCCGTCGGCCCCGCCCGCGAACAGGCCGGCGACCACCGCGTTGACGTCACCGGTGAACAGCCGCCGGAACCGCTGCCACGGCTCCGTGCCCGGAACGACGTCGTCGGTCCACGTCACACCGGTGGCGCCCTCCATGTCCGCCGAGATCAGGATCCGCATGCCGGCCAACCTACTGGCCCGGGCCCACGGTGAGCATCCATTTCAGGAAATCGTTGACATCAACTGTGCGCAAGTGGTTACTTTTCGTCTTCCGGACATCCCAGACGGCGACGAGGTGGTCACAGTGCGTTTCACTCGCTTCCGGCGGCTCAGATCGGTCCTCGCCCTGGCCGCGGTTCCGTTGCTCGGCACGGGACTGTTCGTCCCCCAGGCACACGCGCAGGACGGGCCCACGGTTCTCCGGGTCGCGCTGGTGCAGGAGATCGACCACCTCAACCCGTTCACGGCCAGCTTCGCCTCCAGCACCATGGTCGGCCGGTTCGCCTGGGAGTTCCTGACCCTGCCCTCGGCGGAGGACGCCACCCCGACCGGTGGGCTCGCCGAGAGCTGGTCCGCCTCCGAGGACAAGCTGACCTGGACCTTCCGCATCCGCGACGGCGTCCGGTGGTCGGACCGTGAGCCGGTCACCGCGCACGACGCCGCCTTCACGTTCAACCGCATCATGACCGACCCCAAGGCGGCCGAGGCCAACGGCAGCTACGTCACCAACTTCGCGCGTGTCACGGCACCCGACGACCGCACGCTCGTGATCGAGACGGAGGAGCCGCAGGCCAGCATGACCGCGCTGGACGTCCCGATCGTGCCCGAGCACGTCTGGTCCGGGATCCGCGACATGGCGGCGCCCGAGACCGACAGCATCGAGGTCGTCGGGGTCGGCAGCGGGCCGTTCCTCATCACCGAGTACCGGCGCAACGAGGTCGTCCGGATGAAGGCCAACCCCGACTACTGGCGTGGCCGGGCGGAGATCGACGAACTGCAGTTCGTGAAGTTCGAGAACGCCGACGCGGCCGTGAACGCCCTGCGCAACGGGGAGATCGACTTCGTCAACCGGCTCACCCAGGCCCAGTTCGACACGCTGCGCGGCGAGCCGAACATCGCCACCAACCAGGCCTCCGGCAGGCGCTACCGCGAGCTGCTGATGAACCCGGGCGCCCGCAACAGCGCGGGCCAGCCGATCGGCGACGGCCACCCCGCCCTCCGCGACGTGCGGGTACGCAGGGCCATCGCCAAGGCCATCGACCCGGAGACGCTCGTCGAGAAGGTGCTCGGCGGCTACGGCGAGCTCCCCGGCGGCCTCGTGCCACCGATCTACGCCGACCACCACTACACCCCACCCGCCGACAAGAAATACACCTTCGACCTCGCGGCCGCCAACCGCGAGCTCGACGCGGCCGGATACCGCAGGGGGCCGGACGGCGTGCGGGCCGGCCCGGACGGCCGCAAGCTGAGGTTCCGCCTCACCGCCCGCGCGAGCGAGGACTACGGCCTGCGCGCCACCGACTACATCGCGGGCTGGCTCGACCGCGCCGGGATCGAGGTCGTCAAGAACCTCGTCTCCGACAACGAGGTCGACGAGACCACCTCGTCCGGGCACTACGACCTCGCCCTGTCCGGATGGGGCACCAACCCGGACCCCGACTACATCCTGGCCAAGCAGACCTGCGCCGCCCTGCCCGCCACGTCCGGCAGCAGTAGCAGCAACGCGTTCTTCTGCGACCGGACCTACGACCGGCTCTACCAGCGGCAGGCCACCGAACTCGATCCGCGGCGCAGGGCCGAACTGGTCCGGCAGGCGCAGGCCCGGTACTACGAGCAGGTGCCGAGCCTCGTCCTCGGCTACGACAACGTGCTGGAAGCCTGGCGCTCCGACCGGTTCAGCGACTTCACCGAGCAGCCGGAAGGCCGGGGCCAGATCATGGAGCAGACCGGCTACTGGGGCTTCTACGGGGCCCGGCCCGCCGACGCGGCCACCGGCGCCGACGTCGGGCTGCCCGCGGGAGCGTGGGTGGCCATCGGCGCGGGCGCCCTCCTGCTCCTCGCCGGCGGTGGCACCGTGCTCGCCCGGCGCAGGACACCGGCCGAGGACCGCGAGTAGGCGGGTGCCGTGACGACCTCGGTGGACACCGCGGGACCGGCAGGCGCGGGCACGCGGCGGGCCGGCACCTCGACGCTGCGTTTCCTCGCGGGCAAGGTGGGCGCGGCGGCGGTCAGTCTCGCGTTCGTCGTCGTGCTCGGCTTCCTGCTGTTCCGCATGATCCCGGGCGACCCGGTCGCGACCATGACCCGCGACCGGCCCACCAGCCCGGAACAGCTGGCGCGGCTGCGGGAACGGCTGGGTGTGGACGAGCCGATGGTGCGGCAGTTCCTCGACTACGCAGGCGGGCTGCTGCGCGGCGACCTCGGCACCTCCTACATCTACAACCGCCCGGTGTCCGCGATGATCGGCGAGCGGTTGTGGCCGACCATCCTGCTGGTCGGCACCGCCACGCTGCTGGCGGCGGCGCTGGGTCTCTGGCTGGGCGTGCGGGCCGCCTGGCGGCGGGGCAGCACGTTCGACCGGGCGCAGACCGGGATCGCGCTCACCCTCTGGTCGGTGCCGCAGTTCTGGCTCGGGCTGCTGTTGCTCACCGCCACGCAGGGGCTGTTCCCGAGCCGGGGCATGCGCTCCCCGGACATCCCACCCGACCTCCTCGGCCAGGCCCTGGACGTCGCCCATCACCTGGTGCTGCCCTGTGTCACCCTGCTCGCGGTCACCTACGCCCAGTACATGCTGGTGATGCGCTCGTCGCTGCTGGAGGAGATGGGCGCGGAATACCTGACCACGGCCAGGGCGAAGGGGCTGCGGGACGACCTCGTCCGCGCGCGGCACGCCGTGCCCAACGCGCTGCTGCCCACCGTGACCCTCGTGTTCCTCCAGTTCGGCATGGTCGTCTCCGGCACGGTGACCGTGGAGACCGTGTTCTCGTGGCCCGGTCTGGGCCTGCTCACCTACGAGGCCCTGCGGGGCCCGGACCTGCCCCTGCTGCAGGGGCTGTTCGTCGTGCTCGCGGGAGCGGTGATCCTGATGAACCTCGTCGCCGAGGTGCTCTACCGGGTGCTCGACCCCAGGGTGCGTGCGTCGTGAGCGGGGGAACGTCGCCCGTGTGGCAGCGCAGGCGCTCCGCGGCCGTGCGGGTGTGGCGGGAGTTCACGCGTGACCGTGGCGGTCTGGTGAGCCTCGGTGTGCTCGGCGCCGTGGTGCTGCTCGCCGTCCTCGCGCCGGTGCTCACCGACCCGGCGGGGCTCGACGTCACCCGCGCGGACGGACTGCCGCTGCGGCCGCCGACCTGGGAGTACCCGCTCGGCACCGACGTGGACGGCCGGTCGGTGCTGCTGCTCACGCTGTGGGGCACCCGCGTGTCGCTGCTCGTCGGGTTCGCCGCCACCGTGCTCTCCGTGCTGATCGGCACCGTGGTCGGCATCGCCGCCGCGCACCTCGGTGGCTGGGTGGCGGCCGCCCTGCTGCGGTTCACCGACTTCTTCCTGGCCCTGCCCTCGCTCGTGCTCGCCATCGCCCTGTCGTCCGTGCTGCCCCGCGGCAGCGCGACGATCGTGCTCGCCATCGCGGTCACGTCCTGGCCCGCCACCGCCCGGCTGGTGCGGGCGCAGGCGCTGACGGTCGAGGGCAGGCCGTACATCGAGCGGGCGAAGGCGCTCGGCGGCGGGCACCTGCACCTCGTCGGCAGGCACGTGCTGCCCGCCGTGCTGCCGCTGGTGCTGGCCAACACCACGCTCGTGGTCGGCAACTCGATCATCGCGGAGTCCACGCTGGCCTTCCTCGGCCTCGGCGACCCGAACGCCGTCTCGTGGGGCTCGATGCTGCAGACGGCGCTCAGCTCCGGCGCGGTCAGCGCGGGGGCCTGGTGGTACCTGCTGCCGCCGGGACTCGCGATCGTGGTGATCGTGCTGTCGTTCACGCTCGTCGGCAGGGCACTGGAGACCGTGCTCAACCCGAGGCTGAAGGGGGACCGGGACTGATGGCCGCACTGCTGGAACTCCACGACCTCGGCGTCACCTACCGCACGGCGGCCGGACCGGTCCCCGCGGTGCGCGGCGTCGACCTCACCCTCGGCGCGGGGGACACGCTCGGCGTGGCGGGCGAGTCCGGTTCGGGCAAGTCGACGGTCGCGCTCAGCGTGCTGCGGCTGCTGCCGAGGTCGGCGACCGTCACCGGGCGCATCCTCCTGGAGGGGGAGGACGTGCGCACCATGCGCTGGGGGCGGCTGCGCGCCGTGCGCTGGTCGTCGGCCGCCGTCGTCTTCCAGGGCGCGATGCACGCGCTCAACCCGGTCCGCCGCGTCGGCGAGCAGATCGCCGAGCCGCTCCGCCTGCACGCCCCGCCCGGTACGGCGCGCGCGGCCATGCCGGATTCCCGGCTGCGCGCGCGGGTCGCGGACCTGCTCGCCGCGGTCGGCCTGCCCGAGACGAGGGCGCGGGCCTACCCGCACGAGCTGTCCGGCGGGCAGCGGCAACGGGTGATGATCGCGATGGCGCTGGCGTGCGAGCCCAGGCTCATCCTCGCCGACGAGCCGACGACCGCGCTCGACGTGCTGGTCCAGGCCCAGGTGCTGAACCTGCTGCGCGGGCTCGTCGCCGAGCGCGGCATCGGCCTGATGCTCATCAGCCACGACCTGTCCGTGCTCGCCGCCACCTGCGCGCGCGTGGCGGTGATGTACCGCGGGGAGGTGGCCGAGCACGGCCCCGCGGCCGACGTCATGCGCAGGCCGCGGCATCCGCACACCCGCGCGCTCGCCGCCGCCTTCCCCACGGTGGGCGACCCGGAGTCGCGGTACGCCCCGGCCACCGCGACCGCGCTGCCCCCGGAGCCGCCCGGCCGCGGCACCCGGGAGGAGCCCGCCGTGCTCGCGGCTCGCGGGCTGCGCGTGCGCTTCCGTGACCGCGCCGGGGGAGAGGTGGCCGCCGTCGACGGGGTCGATCTCGATCTCCGGCGCGACGAGATCGTCGCCCTCGTCGGGCAGTCCGGCTCGGGCAAGACCACGCTCGCCAGGACCCTGCTCGCGCTGCAGCGGCCCAGTGCGGGCTCCGTGCTGTTCCGCGGCGACCCGGTGCCGCGGTCCGGTACGGCGCTGCGGGCCTACCGGCGGCAGGTGCAGCTCGTGCTACAGGACCCGGCCGCCGCGCTGAACCCGAGACACACCGTCTACGAGGCGGTGGCCGAAGGCCCCCGGATCCACCGCCTGCCCGGCGACGAGCGTTCCCGCGTCGTCGCCGCGCTCGAGGCCGCGGAGCTGCGGCCCGCGGCGGAGTTCCTGTCCCGGCTGCCGCACGAACTGTCCGGCGGGCAGCGCCAGCGGGTGGTCATCGCCGGCGCGCTCGCCCTCGAACCGAGCGTGCTCGTGGCCGACGAGCCGGTGGCGTCGCTCGACGCGTCGGTGCGCGGTGAGATCCTGGCCCTGTTGCTGCGGCTGCGGCGGGAGATCGGACTGGCGGCCCTGGTGATCACCCACGACCTGGGGCTCGCCTGGAACATCGCCGACCGGGTGGCCGTGATGTACCGCGGCAGGCTGGTCGAGGAGGGCGCGGTGGAGAAGGTCCTGCTCGATCCGCAGCACGAGTACACCCGCGAGCTGCTGGCCGCCGCGGCGGTGCCGGGTACGGGAGAACCGGCTGAACGCGGTGTGTAGTCTCGAAAGCCAATATGGCCACCACGACTGACCCCGTGCCGACCGCAGGATCGGACGCGGACACGCACGCCTTGGCGCAGGCGCCCGCCCGCGCCGACGAACCGGCTCGCTTCCCGTACCGCACGATCGCGATGGGAACGGTCGGCTGCGCGCTGCTCATGCTGGCCGCGCTGGGCGCCGGGGGCATCCTCGTCCACGACCCCGTGCTCGGCGACGGCCCGCTGTCGTGGATCCGGTACGGCCACGGTCGCGCGCTGGCGACGGCGCTGCTGTACGTCGGTTTCGGTCTGGTCGTGTGGGCCTGGGTGCGGCTCGGCCGCTACGTGCTCGCCAACCGCGTGAACAGCAAGCCGATCCTCGTCGCGGCGGGCTGCTGGATGGCGCCCCTGCTGATCTCGCCGCCCCTGTTCACCAGGGACGTGTTCTCCTATCTGGGACAGGGTGCCCAGCTGCTGCACGGCCTCGATCCGTACGACTACGGGCCGGCCGAACTGGACACGCTGAACACCGTCGTCGAGAACGTCCACCCGCTGTGGCAGACCACGCCCGCGCCGTACGGGCCGCTGTTCCTGCTCGTCGCCAAGGCGATCGTGTCGGTCACCGGCAACAACATGATCGCGGGCGTGATCGTGACCCGCGTCGTGCTGCTGGCCGGTCTCGCCGGGATGCTGTGGGCCCTGCCCCGGCTGGTGCGGCACCTCGGCGGGCGACTCCCGGTCACGCTGTGGCTCGCGGTGGCCAGCCCGATGACCGTCATCCATCTCGTCGGCGGCCCGCACAACGACCTGCTGATGCTCGGCCTGCTCACGATCGGCGTCCTCATGGCGCTGGAACGCAGGCACGCGGTCGCCGTCGTGCTCGTCACCGTCGGGATGCTGATCAAGCCGACGGCGGCGATAGCGCTGCCGTTCCTCGTGTGGGTGTGGGCCAACCACCTCACCGAGGGCAGCCTGTTCCGCCGGTTCGTGCGCGCGGTGGTCCCGTCGCTCGGCCTGTTCGGGATCGTGTTCGTCGGCGGGACCTGGCTGTCCCTCGGCTCGGTCAACCTCGGCTGGGTGACCGGACTGCAGGCACCGCAGATCATCACGAACTGGCTGAACTTCCCGAGCGGCATCGGGGAGATCTTCTACACGCTCGTGAACCTCATCGTGGACGTGGAGGCCTCACCGTTCGTGACCGTGGCACGGGCGCTCGCCTGGGTCGCGCTCGCCGTGATCATGGTGCGGCAGTGGTGGCTGGCGCGGCACGGCGGCAACGAGGCGATCTTCCGGATGGCGATCACGTTGCTCGCCGTGGCGATCTTCGCGCCCCCGACGCTGCCGTGGTACCTCACCTGGGGCTTCGTGATCGCCTCGGCGTTCCCGTGGCGGCGCAGCCACCTCGCGATCGTGGTGGCGGTCTCGGTGTTCCTCGTGCTCGTCTACTACCCGACGGGTGAGCAGGGGCTCTACGACTGGTGGTTCATCGCCGCCGTCATCGCGAGCAGCCTCTACGCGGGCGCGTCGCTGCTGCGGCCCGACCCGCTCGGGCTGGTCGCCGCGTGGCGCCGCGACACCGCACGGGACTGACCCCCCCTCACGCGGGTTCCGCGGCGCTCCAGCCCCGCCACGTGGTGACGTCGGTGCGCACCACCGGGCCGCCGGGCGGCTCCCGGGTGTACTGCACGTACTTCTCCCGCAGCGCGCGGATCGGCGCGTCGCGGCCCGCGGAACCGGACACGATCGTGGCCTTTCCGTCGGCGCGCACCCACCACAGCCGAGTCCAGTCCTCGTCGTAGTGGTCGACCAGGAACGACACCGCCGGGTTGGCCTCGATGTTGCGCAGCCGCCGCAGCTCGGTGGTCGACTTGGGCTTGTGGTCGACCGCGAACACGATCGCGTCGCCCTCCAGCGCGAACGTGACCGGGACCAGGTGCGGTAGCCCGTCGGCGCCCGCCGTGGCCAGGCGGGCCACCCGCGCGGAGGCGAACCGGAGCCGGGCCTGCCTCGCGTCCAACCTCATCTCCCCAGGCTAGTGCCCTCCACGAGTGGCGCAGCACAGCGCCAAAACGCAACCGATGGTTGCGCCGCGGCCGCCTTTCGGCTAACGTGACTCGCAACCGGAAGTTGCGAATAAGGAGTTGACGAGCGTGGAACACGGCAGCATCGAGCGGGAGATCCACGTCGACGCCTCACCCGAGGTGGTCTACGAGGTGGTCAGCAGCCCCGGGCACATCGCGGAATGGTGGTCCGACGACGCGGACCTCGAGGCGGCTCCCGGCGCGGTCGGCGAGCTGGTCTGGGGCGACCGGGCGGAGGTGGTCCCGATCACCGTGGTCGAGGCCGTGCCCCCTCGGTTGTTCTCGTTCCGCTGGTGCCATCCCGAGGGCGAGGCCGCCGACGCCGCGAACTCGCTGCTGGTCAGCTTCGAGCTCACCCCCTCGGGCGCGGGCACCAGGATCCGGCTCGTCGAGACCGGGTTCCGGGAGGTGGGCTGGGCGGCCGCGAAGGCGGCCGAGCGGCACCGCGAACACAGCATCGGCTGGGACACCTTCGTTCCCCGGCTCGGGGAGTACCTCGCGCGGCTGGTGTCGGCCCCGTGACCGCCGCGGTCGACGACGACCTGTGGTCCGCGGTCGGGGACCCGACCCGGCGGCGCATGCTCGACCTGCTCCTCGCGGACGGCGAGGGCACGGCCACCAGCCTCAGCGAGCGACTGCCCGTGACGCGGCAGGCCGTCGCGAAACACCTCGGCGTGCTGGACCGCGTCGGCCTGGTGCACGGCACGCCGTCCGGCCGGGAGAGGCGGTACCGGGTGGACGAGGCACAACTCGCTCGCGCGATCGCGCAGTTGTCCGCCGTGGGGGCGGCATGGGACGGCCGGCTCCGGCGCATCAAGCGGATCGCCGAGGCCGTCCAGCGCGGGAAAGACCAGCACTGAGCTCCCGAAGGTCAGCGGAGAAACCGACCCGAGAAAGAAGGTTCGACCATGGTGGACATCCTGCACAGAGTCGGCATCAGATCGTCGGTGGCCGAGGTCTACGAGGCCTTGACCACCACCGACGGCCTCGCCGGCTGGTGGACGGCCGATACCCAGGGCGACGGCGGCGACCCGGGTGGCGTGCTCCGGTTCCGGTTCGGGGCCGGTGGGTTCGACATGAAGGTCCTCGAGCTCACCCCGGGACAGCGCGTGCGGTGGGAGGTGATCGAAGGGCCGGAGGAGTGGATCGGCACCCAGGTGGACTGGAAACTCGCCCAGGAAGGTGAGCACACCATCGTCCTGTTCCACCACCGGGGTTGGCGGGAGCCGGTGGAGTTCCTGCACCACTGCAGCACGAAGTGGGCGGTGTTCCTGATGAGCCTGAAGTCGATGGTCGAAACCGGGAAGGGTGCGCCCGACCCGCACGACGTCAAGATCGACAACTGGAACTGACGTCCCCGGGGCCACGCCGCTGCCGCACGACCACCCGGGCGGCAGCGGCGTCGAGCTCGGCGGGCACCCCCAGCGGCACGGTCAGCGCCGACGGGCAGTGGCCGAACCGGAGTCCGCACAGCACCGGCACCCCGAGCGGGCCCAGCCGGTCCCGCAGCACCTCCCGCACGGCACGGGGATCGCCACAGCCGGTCCACGACCCCAGCACGATCCCCCTGACCCCGGCGAACCACCCCGCGCGGAGCAGCTGGGTCAGCATCCGGTCGATCCGGTACGGCTCCTCGCCGACGTCCTCGAGCACCGCGATCCCGTCCCGCGCCGGGCGCGTCCCCGGAGTCCCGGCACCAGCCGCGAGGAGGCTCAGGTTGCCGCCCACGAGCCTGCCTTCCGCCCGGCCCGGCACCAGCGGCCCGGCCTCCGGACCGGTGAGCACCCGGACCGTACCGGGCTCGAACAGGGTCGCCCGCAGGTGCGCCGCGGCCGCCGCGTCGAAGTACGACGTGGCGGGCATGGGGCAGAACAGCGTCGGCAGGCCGAGCCGGGCGCCCACCGCGTCGTGCAGGGCGGTGGTGTCGCTGGATCCGGCGAACAGCGTCGGCGGAGCCTGCCGCAGCGCCTCCCAGTCGAGCAGGTCGAGCACGCGCGGACAGCCGTAGCCGCCACGGGCCGCGAACACCGCGGTCACCTCGGGGTCCAGCCACGCCTCCGTGAAGTCCCTCGCCCGCTCGGCGTCCGTACCCGCCAGGTAGGGCAGCTGCGGATGCCGCGCGAGCAGCCCGGTGGCCCGCCGCACCCGCAGCCCCCACGACTCCAGCACCGCCGCCCCGGCCGCGAGCTTCTCCACGGTCACCGGGCCCGCCGGTGCGACGAGGGCGACCGTGTCGCCGGGGCGCAACGGCCAGGTCACCGCCGCAGCTCCAGCCGGGGCACACCCGGCGGTGCGAAGCCGAACACCTGACCGTAGAAGGACAGCTCGGCCTCCAGCGCCGCCTCGATCGTCTCCGCCCCGCGGAACCCGTGCTGCTCCCCGGGGAAGGTGAGGTACGCGTGCGGGACACCGGTGCCGTGCAGTGCCGCGACGAACCGGTCGGCCTGCTCGGGCGGGCAGATCTGGTCGTCCAGCCCCTGCAACAGCAGCACCGGCCCGGCCGTCGACGCGGCGCGGTGCAGCGGGGACCGTTCCCGGTAGCGCTCTGCCGTGTCCGGCAGTGGCCCGACGAGGCCCTCGACGTAGCGGGATTCGAAGTCGTGCGTCTCGCCCCCTTCGCCGGTCCACGCGGCCAGGTCCAGGATCGGGAACTTGATCGTGGCGGCGCGGAACGTGCGGACCGACGTGATCGCGGCGGCCGAGGTGAACCCGCCCGCGCTGCCGCCCCGGATCGCCAGCCGCTCCGGGTCGGCGGTGCCCTCCGCCACGAGCGCCTCGGCCACGGCGACGCAGTCGGCGACGTCCAGCACGCCCCACTGTTCCCGCAGTCGTTCCCGGTAGCGCCTGCCGTAACCGGTCGACCCCGCGTAGTCGACGGCGACCACCCCGATGCCCCGGCTGGTGAAGTAGGCGAACTCCAGGTCCAGCGTCCCCTGGTGGCGACCGGTCGGCCCGCCGTGCACGTGGACGACGTACGGCGGGAGCTCCCCGTCGGGCGCGCGATGGTCCGGGTTCGCCGGCGGGTACACGTACGCCGGGACCGGTTCGCCGTCGACGGAGCCGAACCAGCGCCGGCGCGGAACCGGCAGGTGCTCGCGGGCGGGCGGCTCCACCGGCGCGCCCGGGCGCGTCAGCGTGCCCGAGCCGAGGTCGAGCCGCACCACCGCGGGTTCGCTGCGCGGTCCCGCCGCGACCCCCGCCACGCCGCCTGCCACCGCGGTCAGCGTTGGGGACCACTCGGTCAGCCCGGCCGCCTCCGGCACGTCGGTGACGGTCCCGGTCGCCTCGTCGAGCACGGCGAGCCTGCCCGCCGCGACGACGGCGTGCCTGCCGCCGCCCAGCGGCGCGAACCACCGCGTCCCCGGCTTCCACAGCGCCCCGCCCAGCTCGCGTTCGACCGGCGCCAGGTTGGTCAACTCGCCGTCGAGGGTGACGCGGTGCAGGTTCCACCAGCCGCCCGGGTCGAGCAGGGCGAGCAGCGACCCGGCCGACTCCCATTCCAGCTGGCACACCGCGACATCGGGGCCGCCCGCGACGACCCGGTGCGGGCCGAACGTGCCGTCGGCGCGGATCTCGGCCACACACAGCTCGGTGCCGTCCCACGGCATCGCGGGGTGGTCCCAGCCGAGCCACGCCGCGTGCCGTCCGTCCGGCGACGGCTGCGGCGCGGTGAGGAAGTGGTGGCTGGCCGCCAGCGGCACCGGCTCGCCGCCCGCGGGGGAGACGGCGACCAGATCGCGCCGGACGTCGGTGCGGCGGGGGCCGGTGCTCGTCTCCCGCACCGCCCACACCTGCCCGTCCGGGCCACGCCGCAGGTCGCCGTACCGGACGCCGTGGGGCTCGGCGGGCTCGGGCGTGACCGGCGCCGTGTGACCCGTTCGCGGATCGCGAACATGGATCCGCTGATCCGCCCAGTGGGTGAACGCGATCAGCCCGCCGGTCTCCACCCACGGGCGGCCGCCGTACTCGTGCAGCCGGTTGCGCGCGCTCCACGGCGCGGGCAGCAGCTCCTCCGGCCCGTCGTCCCCGGCCCGCAGCAGCGTGATCCGGCCCTGCTCGGCCGGACGTGACTCCGCCCACCACAGCTCGCCGCCGACCGCCGCGACCCACTGCGGCAGGGCGCCCGCGGCCGCGACGTCGCTAGCCTGGAGGGGAGAGGTCCACGTTCCGTGCGGGGCGGTCTCCGGCATCCCGCCACCTTAGGCGCAGCCGCCGGATGCCGGGCTCGCCCCGGACGAGCTTGATCTCGGAGGTTGGCCTAGGGTCAGGGGTGCCATGGCTCGCGTCATTCATGTCTTCCGCCAACCCGACCGCTTCGTCGCCGGAACCGTCGGGGAACCCGGCGACCGCACGTTCTACCTGCAGGCTTCTGAGGACACGCGGACGATCAGCGTGACGATCGAGAAGCAGCAGGTCGCGGTGCTCGCCGAGCGGCTCACCTCGCTGCTGGAGGAGATCGCGTCGCGCTTCGGCGCCGACGTGCCCGACGAGGCTCCCGACGAGCTCGTGGACTCCGACCCCCTCGACGTCCCGGTCGAGGAGGAGTTCCGGGTCGGAACGATGGGGCTCGGCTGGGACGCCGAGAGCAGTGCCGTCGTCATAGAGCTGCTCGCCATCACCGAGGGCGAGGTGGACGAGACGGTGGTGCTCGACGACACGGAGGAGGGCCCGGACGCGGTGCGCGTCTTCCTCAGCCCGGCGTCGGCGCGCGCGTTCGCGGCCCGCGCCGACCGGGTGGTCAACGCCGGTCGCAAGCCGTGCCCGCTGTGCGGCGAGCCGCTCGACCCCGCGGGGCACATCTGTCCCCGGCAGAACGGCTACCGGCGTGGTGAGGACGTCATCGAAGGCACCGAAGGCTGAGCCGGGTGGAGCGGCGGCTCGACCCGGCGGACCCGGCGGCGCGGGACCTGATCCGGCACGGCAGGCTCGACGTCGAGGGCAGGCTCGTGGACGCCTCCAACGTCACCCTCTTCTGCGCGGTGGAGCTGGACGGTCTGAGCGCCAACGCCGTGTACAAGCCGGTGTCGGGGGAGCGGCCGCTGTGGGACTTCCCGGACGGGACCCTCGCCGACCGTGAGGTCGCGACCTACCTGATCGCCGAGGCGGCCGGGCTCGCCAACGTGCCACCGACCGCGTTGCGGGAGGGCCCGTTCGGCGCGGGCATGGTGCAGCTGTGGGTGGAGACCGCCGAGGAGGAACTCGTCGACGTGCGCTCCCCCGACGACGTGCCGGAGGGCTGGCGGGTCGTGCTGCACGCCCACGACCGGGTCGGCGAGCCCGCCGTCCTCGTGCACGCCGACCGGCCGGGGGTGCGGGACCTGGCCGTGCTCGACATCGTGGTGAACAACACCGACCGCAAGGGCGGGCACGTGCTCAGCGGTGCCGACGGCCGCGTGTACGGCGTCGACCACGGCATCTGCCTGCACGCGGAGCCGAAGCTGCGCACGGTGCTGTGGGGCTGGATCGACGAGCCGCTGCCGGGCGAGACGTCCGACAGGCTGCGGAGGCTGCGCTCGGCGGTGGACCACGACCTCGGTAAGGCGCTCACGGAACACCTCACGCGGCGTGAGGTGCGTGCGCTCGCCGAGCGCATCGACCGGCTGCTCGCCGAGGGCCGGTTCCCGGCACCCGGCGACGAGTGGCGCGCGATCCCCTGGCCCCTCTTCTAACCCACGCGCTGGGTGGGCGTGCCGAGGTCGCTCAGCGGAAGAGGCCGGCGTGGCGGCGGGCCCACTCCGCGTAGGTGGTGCCCGGCCGACCGGTGGCCTCGGTGAAGCCCGGCTCGGGCGTCATCCGCATGTCGTCTCCCCCGGAGAGCAGCCAGTCCGCGGTCGCGGCGTCGACGCCCTGCGCCAGCCAGCGGTCGCGGGCCTCCTCCCGGGTCAGCTCCCGGTACCGCACCGCACGCCCGAGTGCGTCGGCGATCGCCCGCACCTGCTGCGGCACGGTCAGTGCCTCCGGGCCGCTGAGCCGGTAGCGGCGCCGCTCGTGGCCGTCCTCCCGGAGCGCCGTGGCCGCGACCGCGGCGATGTCGGCCATGGCGATCGGGGTGTCGGTGGCGTTCGGGAAGGGCTCCGCCACCACGCCCTCGGCGCGCACGGAGTCCGCCCAGCGCAGGGTGTTCTCCATGAACGACCCGGGGCACAGGTGGGTCCAGGCGAGCCCGGCGTCCTCGACCGCCCGCTCGATCGTCGCGAACGAACGGGCGTAGGGATCCTCCGCATGCTCGTCCGCGAGGATCGACGACAGCGCGACGACGTGCCGCACTCCGGCATCCCGGGCCAGCTCCGCGAACCGGCCCGCGGTGGCGGGCAGCGGCGCCAGGTACACCTTGTCCACCCCGGCCAGCGCCGCGGGCAGGGTCTCCGGCCTGCCCAGATAGCCCTCGTACACCTCCACGTCCGGCGGCAGTGCCGCCTTGACCGGGTCAGTCGTGAGCGCCCGCACCGGCTCGCCGCAGCCCCTCAGCTCGTCGACCACCATCCGGCCGATGTTGCCGGTCGCGCCCGTCACCAGGATCGTCATCCGCACCCCCAGAAACTCGGTACACCGTACGACTCTCTGGCAGCTTACCTCGTACACCGCACGGAGTTCTATGCTTTCCGGTCATGAGGGACGACGGTGGGCCGAAGGACCTGTCCAGGGCCATGCGCCTGCTGTGGCGGGCGGGCGGTGCCGCCCGCCGTGGGCCCAAACCGGCGCTGACGGTGGAGCAGATCGTGGCGGCGGCCATCGAGCTGGCCGACCGGGACGGGCTGGCCGCCCTGTCCATGCGGCGCGTGGCCGAACGGCTGGGGGTGGGCACGATGTCGCTCTACACCTACGTCCCCGGCAAGGCGGAGCTGGTGGCGTTGATGCTCGACGCCGTGGACGCCGAGGCGTCGCTCCCGCACACGGTCGCGGGCGGCTGGCGGGAGAAGACCGAATCGTGGGCACGCGAGGACTGGGCGCTGTACCACCGGCACGACTGGATGCTGCACGTGTCGACGCGGTACCCGCTCGGGCCGAACACGATCCGCCGTTTCGACTCGGCGCTGCGGTCACTGGCGGGCACGGGGCTGCCGGAGAAGGAGATCCTGGCGGCGACCGACACCGTGGACAACTACATCCGCGGGATGGCGCGCCGGTCGATCGAGAGCAGGCGGCTCGAACTGCGTACCGGCACCAGCGAGCGGGACTGGTGGGCGGAGCACGAACCGCTGCTCGACGAGCACGTCGACCCTGACGACTTCCCCGCGGTGCGGCGGGTGTGGGCGGCCGGTGGGTTCCACTCCGGCGTGGACAGCTTCGACTTCGGGCTCGGCCTGCTGCTCGACGGCATCGAGGCCCGCATCCGCGCCCACCGCGAGCGGCACCGCTGACCGGCGTGTTGGGTGTCCGCGACGATGCGTGACCGCTACGGTCTGCTCCCGTGCGCTCCCATTCCTACGACGACGTGCTGGCAGGCCCGCGCCGCCGCAAGGTCCCCGAGGTGCCCGCCGAGCCGGGCCTCGTGGTGGAGGACCCGGCGAGCGGGTTCTGCGGTGCGCTGGTGCGGATCGAGCACGGCAACGCGGTCCTCGAGGACCGGCACGGCAGGCATCGCGTCTTCCCGCTGACCCCAGCCGGGTTCCTGCTCGAGGGCAAGCCGGTCACGCTCGTCCCGCCCCGGCAGGAGCCCGCCCCGGCCCGCGCGGTGTCCGCGTCCGGTTCGCTCACGGTCTCCGGGCTGCGGGCCCGGGTGGCCCGCGACTCCCGGATCTGGGTCGAGGGCAGGCACGACGCGGAGCTGGTCGAGCGGGTGTGGGGGCACGACCTGCGTGTCGAGGGCGTGGTGGTGGAACCGCTGGACGGCGTGGACGTCCTCGCCGAGCGCATCGCCGAGTTCGGCACCGGGCCCGGCAGGCGGCTCGGCGTCCTGGTGGACCACCTGGTGCCGGGCAGCAAGGAGTCGCGTCTCGTCGACGCCGTCGACGACGAGCACGTGCTGGTCACCGGCCACCCGTTCGTGGACGTGTGGCAGGCGGTCCGACCGGCGTCCGTCGGCATCCGGGAATGGCCGTCGGTGCCGAGGGGAGTGGAGTGGAAACAGGGCGTGTGCGACGCGCTGGGCTGGGGCGAGCCGTTCGAGGGCTGGCAGCGCGTGCTGGCGGGCGTCCGGAGCTTCCGTGATTTGGAGACACCGCTGATCGGCGCTGTCGAGCGGCTGATCGACTTCGTCACCGCCCCGGGGTGAGCACCGTGACCAGGGCAAGGTCACGCGTCGGTCACGTCCAGCGATCTCCTCGGTCGCCTTCGTCACTATCTGGGAGCATGTGCACATGACAGCGGCACTGATCTGGCTCGTCGTCGGTATCGGCCTGATGGTGGCGGAAGTGCTCTCGGGTGACTTCGTGCTGCTCATGCTGGGCATCGGGGCGCTGTTCGGCGCCGGTTCCGCCGCGCTGACGGGCAACCCGTTCGTCGACGTCGCCGTGTTCGCCATCTCCTCGATCGGCCTGCTGGTGCTGGCCCGCCCCGCGCTCAAGCGGAGATTCCTCGCCGGACCAGGCGTGAAGACGAACACCGACGCGCTGGTGGGCGCCCAGGCCGTCGTCCTGTCCACAGTGGATCCGCACGGGGGTCAGGTCAAGCTGGCCGGGGACGTGTGGTCCGCACGCAGCTTCACCGAGGGCCAGGTGATCCAGCCGGGAACCACCGTGACCGTCGTGGAGATCTCCGGGGCGACCGCCGTCGTGTCGGCGGAGCCGTGACGGCCGGGGCGCACCGCCGCCGGAGCCGATCGCACACAATGAAGGGATCCCAGTCTTGTCGACCGCAGCGATAATCGTTGTCGCCATCATCGCGCTCTTCGTGATCGTCACGGTCGCGAAGGCGATCATGGTGGTGCCGCAGGCACAATCGGCGGTGATCGAGCGCCTTGGCCGGTTCAAGTCGGTCGCCTCGCCCGGTCTGAACTTCCTCGTGCCGTTCCTGGACAAGGTGCGCGCGAGGATCGACCTCCGCGAGCAGGTGGTCTCGTTCCCGCCGCAGCCGGTGATCACCCAGGACAACCTGACCGTCTCGATCGACACGGTCGTGTACTTCCAGGTCACCGACTCGCGCGCCGCCGTCTACGAGATCTCGAACTACATCGTGGGTGTCGAGCAGCTGACCACGACGACCCTGCGCAACCTGGTCGGCGGGATGAGCCTGGAGGACACGCTCACCTCGCGCGACCAGATCAACGGGCAGCTGCGTGGCGTGCTCGACGAGGCCACCGGCCGGTGGGGCATCCGCGTCGCGCGCGTCGAGCTGAAGGCCATCGATCCGCCTCCGTCCATTCAGGACTCGATGGAGAAGCAGATGCGCGCCGACCGCGAGAAGCGCGCGATGATCCTCACCGCGGAGGGTCAGCGGGAGTCCGCGATCAAGACTGCCGAAGGCCAGAAGCAGAGCCAGATCCTCGCGGCCGAGGGCTCCAAGCAGGCGGCGATCCTCGCCGCCGAGGCGGAGCGGCAGTCCCGCATCCTGCGGGCACAGGGTGAGCGGGCAGCGCGGTACCTGCAGGCGCAGGGCCAGGCCAAGGCGATCGAGAAGGTGTTCGCCGCCATCAAGGCCAGCAGGCCGACCCCCGAGGTGCTGGCGTACCAGTACCTGCAGACGCTGCCGCAGATGGCGCAGGGCGACGCGAACAAGGTGTGGCTGGTGCCCAGCGAGTACGGCAAGGCATTGGAGGGCTTCGCCCGCCAGCTCGGTGCGCCCGGCGAGGACGGGGTGTTCCGGTACGAGCCGCCGAAGGACGACCACGTCGAGATGCCGCCGCTGGAGGACGAGGAGGTCGCCAGCTGGTTCGACACCTCGACCGACCCGAAGGTCGCCGAGGCCGTGCGGGAGGCCGAGAAGGTGGCGCGGCAGGAGGTGCCGGGCCCGCTGACCACGTCCGGGACCGACCGCCCCGCCCCGACGGCGCTGTCCGGGCTGGCCGGGATCGCCGGCGCGCCCGCCCCGCAGCCGGAGCAGCGGGGCGAGGAACAGCCCCCGGCGCCACCCCAGCCGCCGCAGCGGCCGCAGCAGCCGGGCGGGTTCAACCCACCACCCGGTGGGCCGCAGCCGCCGCAGGGCCCGCGCCAGGGCTGACTGACAGCACGCCGACGCGGAAGGCCGCCGTCCCCGGAGCGGGGCGGCGGCCTTCCGCATGGTGGCCCACCTTGACGGGTAGGGGATTTCCTACCTATTGTTTCCGGCATGGACATCAAGAAGCTGCAGTTCGTCTCCGTCCCCGTGGCCGACCACGTGCGGGCGAAGGACTTCTACCTGACAACGCTCGGTTTCGAGTCGCTCCTGGACCGGGAGGGACCGCACGGCAGGTTCGTGCTGGTCGCGCCGAGGGGCGCGGAGACCGGCGTGGTGCTGGTCGACTTCACGGTCGACGGGCGCGGGTTCGGCGGTCCCGTGCACCTGCAGTTCCACACCGACGACGTGGACTCCGACCACGCCGCGCTGCGCGCCGCCGGGGTGGACGCCGAGCCACCGCAGGACATGCCGTGGGGCAGGACGACCTCGTTCACCGATCCCGACGGCAACCCGATCTCGCTGCTGCAGCCGTCCGCGCTCGGCGCCAGGCCCGCGTAGATGGGCCGTACCGACGAGGTGTTCGCCGCGCTCGCGAGCCCGGTCCGGCGCGACGTCCTCCGGCTCCTGCTGGACGGCCCGCAGCCGGTCCAGCGGCTCGCGGAGCACTTCGACATGCGCAGGCCGAGCCTCTCGGAGCACCTGAAGGTACTGCGCGAGGCGGGGCTGGTCAGCGAGCGCAGGCAGGGCCGGTTCCGCTACTACTCGCTGGAGGCGGAGCCGTTGCGGGACGTCGCCGACTGGCTCACCCCGTACGAGCGGTTCTGGCGTGCGAAGCTCGCCGGGCTGCGTGACCTGCTCGACGAGGAGGAGCTGTGAGCGGGGAACGGACCGCGATCCACGTCGACCAGTTCCTCGCCCACCCGCCGCACACGGTGTGGCGCGCGCTCACCGAACCGGAACTGCTGGCGCGTTGGCTGATGCCGAACGACATCGCGCCGGTCGTGGGGCACCGGTTCCAGCTGCACTCCGAGCCGAAGCTCGCCGCGGGGTTCGAGGGCGGCCCGGTGCCGTGCGAGGTGCTGGCCGTGGAACCGGAGAAGCTGCTGTCGATCCGGTGGGGTGAGCGGTGGACCGTCACCTGGCGGCTGGAGCCGGAGGGACGGGGCACCCGCCTGTTCCTCAGCCACGAGGGCTTCGACCCCGGGGACGAGCGGGACCAGGTGGCGTGGCGGATCATGGGCGGCGGCTGGCGGACCGGCGTGCCGAGGAAGCTCGCCGCCGTGCTCGACGCCGGCCTCTGACGGGCACACGCGCCGCCGTGCCTGGTCCCGGCTCGTGAGTGGGAAACGTGGTTCTAACCACGCTTCTCACTCACGAGCGTCACCGGGGCCAGGGCGGGTCGTTTCGGCGTGATCGCGTCCCCCGACGAGGTGCCGCGCAACCGGCGGCCCACCCACGGCACGGCGTGCTCGCGGGCCCACCGCCAGGTCTCGGCGCGGCGCTCCCGGCTGGTGAGCACGGCGCGCGGGCCGAGATCGGCCGGTATGACGTCGTGGTCGGCTCCCAGCGCGTCGAGGACGGCCGCCGCGATGAGCGTGTGCCCGTGCGCGTTGAGGTGGATCCGGTCGGCGGCCCACAGCCTGCGGTCCCGCAGCGAGCGCATGGCCCACATGTCCACCAGCAGCGCACCGTGCCGGGCGGCGATCAGCCGCACGTGCTCGTTGTAGATCGCGGTGCGGCCCCGCAGTCGCCGGAAGAACGGGTCCTCCACCCCGTCGACCCCGGTGAACAACACGACGGTCGCGCCCGTGGCCGCGAGCCGGGCGACGGTGTGGTCGTAGCTCTCGGCGAGGGCATCCAGGTCGGCCTTTGGGCGCATGAGGTCGTTGCCGCCCGCGTAGAGGGTCACCAGATCCGGCCGCATGGCGATCGCGGGCCCGGCCTGCTCGGCGATCACGTCGGCCAGCAGCCTGCCGCGGACGGCGAGGTTGGCGTACTCGAGGCCGGGGCGCTGCCGGGCGAGCTGCTCCGCCGTGCGGTCGGCCCACCCCCGCACGCCGTTGGGCGAGCCGGGGTCGTCGTCGCCGACCCCTTCGGTGAACGAGTCCCCCAGAGCCACGAAGCGATTGACCATGACCCGCACTGTAGCCACGGGTGCGCTGTGGCCTGTCACACGCGGTGCTGGTCGCGGTGCCGCGCCACGTGGACCCGGGTGGCGCACCGGGTGGAGCAGAAGCGGCGCCGCCCGTTGCGCGAGGTGTCGACGAAGACCACGGCGCAGCCGTCCCGGGCGCACGTCCCGCACCGGGAAGGGTCGTCGCACAGCAGGTGGGCGAGCCCGCCCGCGGTGTAGGCCTGGACGCGCCGGACGGGACCGTCGTCCTCGCCGGAGTAGTGCAGGTGCGCGGGCAGTCCGTCGTGCCGGGAGACGAACGGGCGGCAGGCCGAGTCGGCCAGCAGGTCGTTGACCAGCGCGATGCGCGTGCCGAGCGCGGTCTCGGTGAACACCGGGCGGAGCCGCCGCGCCCACTCCGCGATCTCCTGTGCCTGCGCCACGGACAGGCGCGGGACCGAGGCCATCCCCGCGTTCCGCATCGCCGTGACCAGGTCCTCGGGTCCGGTGCCGCCCGCGTTCACCACCGCCGCCGCGACCTGCGCCGCGAGCCCGCCGTAAGGGTTGAAGTGCACTGACTCATTACACCACGCTGGCGGGCATGACCGACGAACTCTGCCCGCACTGCGGCTGCCCGGTCCGCGAGCTCCGTGGATCGGCCGGCTCCGTCCACGCCGTCTCCGAGGGGACGCTGAGCTACCTGCGGTGCGCCTGCGGCAGCTGGCTGCTGCGGGTGAACGGGCGGGTGCGCGGCGCGACCCGGCCGCCGGGAAGCGGGCTCACAGCTCCGCCCGCCGCTCGGCCAGTGTGCGCGCGAGATCGGCGAGCCTGACGTTGAGCTCCTGAGACGAGCGGCGCAGGATGTCGAACGCCTCGTCGGCGCTGACGCCGCGGCGTTCCATGAGGATGCCCTTCGCCTGGCCGATCACGTCGCGGCTCTGCAGCGCCTCGCGTAACTGGGCGGACTCGAGGTCCGCCGCGGAGGCCGTCCGGACGGCGTGCAGCGCGATCGCGGCGTGGGAAGCGAGCACGAGCGCGATGTCCCGGTCCGCGGCGTCGAGACCGTGCGCGCGGTAGGAGTAGAGGTTGAGCGCGCCCGCCCTGGGCAGGTCGGAAACGGGCAGCAACGCGGTCGACAGCACGGCGTGCACACCCAGTTCGGCCGCGGCCGGGCCCCAGCGCGGCCACCGCTCACCGCTGGCCAGCTCGTCGCTGCGAGCGGTGCCGTCGCCTGCCGGATCCGCGGCGTGGACGCATGGTCCCTCTCCGGTGCGGTACTGCAGGTGGTCGAGCTCGGCGGCGACGGGGTCGGTGCGCACCGGCGTGCTGTACTCGCCCCGGGAGTTCCGCAGCGTGATGCTGGCCAGGTCGGCGCCGGGCACGACGCGCCTGGCGGTGTCCACCACGTTGTCCAGCACGTCCGGCACCGTGCGGGCCGCCAGCAGCCGCGCCGCGAGGTCCACGAACTCGCCGGCGAGCGGGCCGTTCAGCGGCGTGGCGTCGTCGTGGAACCGTTCGCGTTCGAGTTCCCATTCGCGTTCGGCAACGATCCGGCTCACCTCGCTCTCCGGCGGCGGCTACCCGGGCCCCGATGCCGCCAAACGCGAGTCCCCCGCTCCCGCGGTCAGGACGTGCGGTGCTCGGCGAGGAGCTGGGCGAGCGTGTGGACCGGTGAGCTGTCCAGCTTGTGCCGGTGTGCGTCGTAGCGGTCGCGGGTGGTGCGGATGTCGGCGTGCCCGAGCAGGTCCTGCACCCGCTGCACGGGCACCCCGTGGGCGAGCAGCAGCGTGCCGGTGGTGCGGCGCGCGGTGTGCGGGGAGATGCTGTCGGCGGCGGCCAGCCCCGCCTGCGCGGCGAGCCTGCGGAGGGTCTGCCAGACGTCGCGCTGCCGCAGCGGCTTCCCGCCCGGCTTGGCGGGATCGTGCGGGTGGGGTGTGGTCGCCAGCAGCGGCCCGGACAGCCGTTCCGCCGGCACGGCCTCGCGCCGGGCGCGGACGGCGAGGTAACCGGCGAGCGGGCGCAGCGCGGGTGCGACGACCGGCACGAAGTCGCGTTGCCCGCCCTTGCCGGTGTAGCGCAGGATCGTGTGCCCGGAGTCGGTGTCCAGATCGGCTACGGTCGCGGTCGTGATGCCGGAGACGCGCAGCCCGGTGTAGAAGAGCAGGGCGATGAGCGCGGCGTCCCGCCACGAGGCCTCCGTGTCGTTGCGCCGCGCCCGCGCCTCGGCGTGGTCGAGCAGCTTCGCGGCGGAGCGCTCGTCGAGCGCGGGCAGGGGAGAGGCCTTGGCCCGTTTCGGCCGGGCGACGGCGCCGATGGGGTTGGTGTCGGCGACGTCGTTGGACTGCAGGTAGCGGTACCAGCTGGAGACACCGGCCAGCGTGCGCGCGACCGTCGACGGTGCGGCGGGCCGGGGCAGGCCGTCGCGGCCGGTCACGGTCAGGGTGGCCTTCCAGGCGTCGACGTCGGCCCGCCGGGCCCGCAGCGGGTCGAGACCGTTGCGGGCACACCAGGTCAGCCACGCGGCGAGGTCGGCGTAGTAGGCGCGCCGCGTGTGCTCGCTCTTGTCCGCGGCGAGCCAGAGCAGGGTGACGTGCCGGACGGCGTACCGGTCGCCGGGGTCGGCGGGTGGGAGCGCGGGCAGGTGCTCCACCGCCTCGGCGAGCGCGTCCTGGTCGGCGCGGCGGGCGACGAGTTCGGTGGCGGAGGACGGGTCGGTCATCACGCTGATTCTGCACCGCGAGACGGACGTGACCGTGGTGCCCCGCTGGCACGGGGCACCACGGTCACGTCAACCGGAGGTGATCAGTGGACCGGCTGCAGCACGACCTGGTCCCTACCGGACAGCGCGGGCACGCCCTCGGCGCCCGGATCGGTGTAGGTCGCGGTGAACACGCCGCGCAGGTCGTCGTGTTCGGGGTCGTGGCCGGACGGGTCCGTGGTCTCGATGGACCCGGTGCAGCCGACTGCCGTCGTCTGCGCGTGGGCGTGGTCGTTGTGGCCGAGTGCGTAGGTCACCTCGACCCGCGAGCAGTCGACCGGCTGGTCGTCGGTCACCTCCACCTCGAACTCGACCACGTCGCCGAAGCTGAAGGTCTGCCCATCGACCGGCTTGACCAGCTCCACCACCGGGGCGGTGTTGCCGACCACGATCTCGACCTCGGCCGAGGCCGAGCGGCCGCGATGCTTGCCGCCGACGTCGGTCACCTGCAGGGTCGCGGTGTAGACACCGTTCTCCGTGTAGGTGTGCGTGGCGTTCGGCTGCCGCGAGTCCACGGTGCCGTCGGAGTCGAAGTCCCATGCGTACCGCAGACGGTCACCGTCGGCGTCCTCCGTGCCCTCGCTCGAGAAGGCGACGGTCAGTGGCGCCTGCCCGTTCGTCACGTCGGCCGACGCCTTCGGGGTCGGCGTGTGGTTGCCACCCGGCCCGATGTAGTCGATACGGGCGACCTGCGCCTCCGGCAGCTCACGGAAGTAGCCCCTGCCGTACTCGAGGACGTAGAGCGCGCCGTCGGGACCGAACTCCATGTCGATCGCGCCGGACACCGGGATCGACGGCACGACGTCCTCGATGGACGCGAGCTGCCCGGACGCGTCGAGCCGGAAACCCTTGATGTAGTCGCGGGTCCATTCGTAGAACAGCGGCATACCGTCGTAGTACTCCGGCCACGCGACGGGGGCGCGGCCCCGGGTGTCCCGCGCGTCGTAGTCGTACGCGGGCCCGGCCATCGGCCCGATGCCGCCGGTGCCGAGCTCGGGGAACCGCTCGGACTGGCCGTAGCTGTACCATACGTCGGGCTGCTCGACCGGCGGCAGCTCGGTCAGGCCGGTGTTGTGCGGCGACTCGTTGACCGGGTTGGCGCAGTCGAACGGCGCACCGGACTGCTGGGTGGCGAAGTCGTAGTCGACGTACGGCATGTCCGGCGTGACGCAGTATGGCCAGCCGTGGTTGCCCGCTTCGGTGGCGACGAACCACTTTCCGTGCCCGGCGGGCCCGCGCTGCGGGCTCGCCGACCTGGCGTCCGGCGAGTAGTCGGCGACGTAGAGGTCACCGTTGCCGTTGACCTCGATCCGGAACGGGTTGCGCAGCCCCATCAGGTAGATCTCGGGGCGGGTTTTCGGGGTACCCGGCTCGAACAGGTTGCCCTCGGGGATCGTGTAGGAGCCGTCCTTCTCCACGTGGATGCGCAGGACCTTGCCGCGCAGGTCGTTCGTGTTCGCCGAGGTGCGCTGCGCGTCGTAGGCGGGGTTGCGGTTCTCCCGCTCGTCGATCGGGGCGTAACCGTCGGAGGAGAACGGGTTGGTGTCGTCGCCGGTGGACAGGTACAGGTTGCCCTCGCCGTCGAAGGCGATGTCCCCACCGACGTGGCAGCAGATACCGCGGTCTTCCTTCACCTCGAGGATCTGCTGCTCGGTGGAGAGGTCGAGCTTGTTACCGACGAGCTGGAATCGGGAAAGCCGCTGCACGCCCTCGAACTTCGCGAAGTCGGCCGGGGTGCCGGTGGCCGGGGCGTCACCCTCGTTGATGTCGGGTGTGGACGGATCGTCGACCGGGGTGTCCATCGGCGGGGCGTAGTAGAGGTACACCCACCGGTTGCTCTTGCCGTTGAAGCCGGGGTCGACGGCGACGCTCTGCAGCCCTTCCTCGTCGTGGCTGTAGACGTCCAGCTCCGCAGCGAGGGTGTTGAGTCCGGTGTCGGGGTCGTGCAACCACAGCTCGCCGCCGCGCGTGGTGTGCAGGACGCGGGTATCGGGCAGGACGGCGAGGTCGATGGGCTCGCCCGGGGTGTCGTTGAGGGTCACCTTCTGGAACGCCGAGTCGGCGGGCGGCTCTGGTTCGGCCGTCGATGCCGCTGGTGCCACGGCCAGGGCCGCGCCCGCGGCGGCGACCACGGCCACCATGCGTGATGCTCGCATGGTCACCTACCTCTCTTGTCTGTATTCCGTTGGGGGAGGGGAGGGTTCGTCCGGGGTTGTGGGGCCGTTCGGCTCCGTCCTCAGAAGCGCAGGCCGCGGAGGTAGCGGTAGCCGACCTCGGCGGTCTGCAGCGGGGTGACGTCGGGGGTGTCGTTCTCGACGATGTACTCGAGCACCGAGTGGGCGCGGAAGATCCGGCGGAAGTCGATCATGCCGGTGCCGAGGTCGGCCATGTCGCCGGTGTCGGCGTGGCGGTCCTTGACGTGGTACTGCAGGACCCGCTGGGGCGCGCACCGGATGACGTCGATGGTGAAGCCCTCCGGGTCCTCGGCGCCGTCACCGCTCTCGATGCCGCCCCGCACCGCCCAGTACAGGTCGATCTCGAGGTGCACCAGCCGCGGGTCCAGTTCGGACGTCAGCACGTCCCACGGCGTCTTGCCGTTGCCGAGATCGATGGTGAACTCGTGGGCGTGGTTGTGGTAGCCGTAGCGGATACCGGCCGAGCGGGCGACCTCGGCCTCCCGGTTCATCGCCTCGGCCCAGCGCTTCCAGTCGTCGCCGTTCGAGGAGTTCAGGTACGGCACGACCATGAAGGACTGGCCGAGGGTGACGGCGTTCGCCACCTTGGTCTCGAGCTGGGCCTGGCTGCCGCTGATGCCGTCGTGGCTCGACGTCGCGGAGATGCCGAGCTCGTCATAGAAGGCCCGCAGCTCACCGGCGGTGCGGCCGAAGTAGCCGAGCGCCTGCTCCACCTTGGGGTAGCCGAGCGCGGCGATACGACGCAGGGTCTCGTCGAAGCCGGGCGATCCCCGCAGCGCGTCCCGCACGGTCCACAGCTGGATGCTGATCAACCCCGGTGGAACGCGGCGCCTCCCGGTCACGCGGGTCGTGGCCTGCGCGGCCGTCCCGCCGAGGCCGGCCCCCACCAGCGCCGCACCGGCCATGCCCGCCATCGCTCCCCGGAGCATCGACCGGCGGCTGAGCCCCCGTTCCGCGAGTGACTGGCCGAGCGCGGACTCACCGTCGAATCCGTAACACATGGGACTCCTACCTCTCTCGATCGGGATCGCCTGAGCTTCGACAGCCCGGCGTGACCTCCCGGACAGGGCCGCGAGTGCGCGGGCACCGGAACGCCTCCGCAGACCGGCGGGTGCCCGCACCTTTTCGCATGGCACGGAACAGTAAGCGCACTTTTGATTACGGTCAACATAGGTCTGTGTCCTATGAACTGAAGGATGCGCTCAGTGATCGCATTCGAGCCGACAAACGGCAGAACAGCACGGGGGCTCCGGACGACGGCGATGAAGTCGGAAAAACCTGTCGCGGGGGTGTCGATCCGGGGCATGCTCGTTCGACGCGTGGGCAGGACGCGGCGAGGGCCCCGTCCGCAGGGACACGGAAAGGACTCCGACATGAGGTTCATGCTGATCGTCAAGGCGAACGAGGAGACCGAGGCGGGCGTCATGCCCACCGAGCAGGAGCTGGCCGAGATGGGCAGGTTCAACGAGGAACTGGTGAACGCGGGCATCATGCTGGCCGGGGACGGCCTGCAGCCCAGCTCCGCGGGCGCGCGGGTCACCTTCTCCGGCGGGCGCCCCTCGGTGACCGACGGACCGTTCACCGAGGCCAAGGAACTCATCGCCGGGTACTGGGTCATCGATGTGAAGTCGCGCGACGAGGCGATCGAATGGGCGCGCCGGGTGCCCTTCCAGGAGGGCGAGATCGAGGTGCGCAAGGTCTTCGAGACCGAGGACTTCGGCGAGGCCGCCACGCCGGAGATCAGGGAGCACGAGCAGCGGCTCCGCGAGCGGATCGCCGAGCAGCGCGACTGAGGGCCGTCATGCGCGGGGTGGGATACGCGCGCGTCGCTTGCCGAGGACGGTGTCAGCTGCTCTGATGGGCGGTTGTGACGACCGTTGCTCCGGACATCCACCGCACGATCGACGCGGTGTGGCGCATCGAGTCCGCCCGGCTCGTCGCCGGCCTGGCCCGCATGGTGCACGACGTGGGGCTCGCGGAGGAGCTGGCGCAGGACGCGCTCGTGTCGGCGCTGGAGCAGTGGCCGGACTCGGGTGTCCCGGACAACCCGGGCGCCTGGCTCATGGCCGTCGGCAAGCGGCGCGCGATCGACCAGATCCGCAGGCAGGACCGGCTGGAGCGCAAGGTCGAGGAGATCGGCCGCGATTTGGAGACCCGGCAGGTCGCGGCCGGCCCCGACGACGTGGAGGAGATCCAGGACGACCTGCTGCGGCTGGTGTTCACCTCCTGCCACCCCGTGCTGTCGACGGAGGCCAGGGTCGCGCTGACACTGCGCCTGCTGGGCGGGCTGACCACCGACGAGATCGCCCGCGCGTTCCTCGTGCCGGAGGCGACGGTCGCGCAGCGCATCGTGCGGGCCAAGCGGACGCTGACGAAGAAGAAGGTGCCCTTCGAGGTGCCCGCCGGAGCGGAACTGACCGAACGCCTCTCCTCGGTCCTCGAGGTCATCTACCTGATCTTCAACGAGGGCTACTCCGCGACCACCGGCGAGCACTGGACACGGCCCGAGCTGTGCGCCGACGCGATGCGGCTCGCCCGCATGCTCGCCCGGCTGGCACCCCACGAGCCCGAGGTGCACGGGCTCGTCGCGCTGCTGGAGATCCAGGCCTCGCGCATCCGTGCCCGGACCGGCCCCGAGGGGGAGCCGGTCCTGCTGCTCGACCAGGACCGGGCGCGCTGGGATCAGCTGCTGATCCGCAGGGGACTCGCGGCGCTGGACCGCGCCGAGAGCCTGACCGACACCCCCGGCCCGTACACGCTGCAGGCCGCGATCGCGGCCTGCCACGCCCGCGCTCGCCGCCAGGAGGACACCGACTGGGTCCGGATCGCCGCGCTCTACACCGCCCTGGCACAGCGGATGCCGTCCCCGGTGGTCGAGCTGAACCGGGCGGTGGCGCTGTCGATGGCGTTCGGCCCCGCGGCCGGGCTGGAGCTGGTGGACGAGCTGGTCGGCGATCCCGCCCTGCGGGGTTACCACCTGCTGCCCAGCGTCCGTGGCGACCTGCTGCGGAAGCTGGGCCGGGACGCCGAGGCGCGCGCGGAGTTCGAACGCGCCGCCGAGCTCACCCGCAACGCGCGCGAGCGGAACCTGCTCCTGGAGCGGGCGCGGGCCTGTGCCGAGCGAGCCGGTCAGCCGACCGGCTGACGTTTCCGCCGCAGCAGCGCCCGCTCGGCCTCGTTGTCGGTGCGGGCGAGCGCGGCGTCGTAGGCGTCCCTGGCCTCGCGGTCCCGGCCGAGCCGGTGCAGCAGATCGGCGCGCACGGCGTGGAACAGGTGGTGCCGCTCCAGCCGCGACCCGAGTTCGTCGACGAGTCCGAGCGCGGCGGCCGGTCCCTCGACCTCGGCCACCGCCACGGCCCGGTGCAGCGACACGATGGGGCTGGGAGCCAGCACGGCGAGCTGGTCGTAGAGCCGGACGATCTGCGACCAGTCGGTGTCCTGCACGGTCGCGGCCTCGCTGTGGACGGCGTTGATCGCGGCCTGGATCTGGTACGGCCCCGGCTGGTCGCGCCGCAGGCATTGCCGGACCAGGGCCTGGCCCTCCGCGATGAGGTCGCGGTCCCAGCGGGCGCGGTCCTGGTCGGCCAGCAGCACCGGGTCGCCCTCCGGCGTGGTGCGGGCGGACCGCCGCGCCTCGGTCAGCAGCATCAGCGCCAGCAGACCCCGCACCTCGGGCTCGTCGGGCATGAGCTCGGCCAGCAGCCTGCCGAGCCGGATCGCCTCCGCGCACAGGTCGTCGCGGACGAGCGCGTCGCCCGAGGTCGCCGTGTGCCCCTCGGTGAAGACGAGGTAGACGACGGCGAGCACGGCCCTGAGGCGGCCGGGCAGGTCGGCGTCCCTCGGCACCCGGTACGGGATGCGCGCGTCCCGGATCTTGTTCTTCGCCCGCACCAGCCGCTGCGCCATGGTCGGCTCCGGCACCAGGAACGCCCGCGCGATCTCCACCGTGGTGAGCCCGCCCAGCAGGCGCAGAGTGAGCGCCACCTGCGCGGGTGTGGCGAGCGCGGGGTGGCAGCAGGTGAAGATGAGGCGCAGTCGGTCGTCCCGCACGGGTCCCTCCTCGGCCGGTTCGGTGGGGGCGTGCAGCAGCTGAGCCTCGGCGTGCCGGTCGGCGCGGGACGCCTCGCGGCGCAGGCGGTCGATCGCGCGGTTGCGGGCCGTGGTGATGATCCATCCGGCCGGGCTCGGCGGCAGCCCCTCGGCAGGCCACCGCCGGACGGCCTCGGTGAACGCCTCCTGCACCATCTCCTCGGCGAGGTCGATGTCACCGAACGCCCGGATCAGGGAAGCCACGGCACGGCCGTGCTCCGCCCGGAAGACCTGGCCGATCTCCGCCGGTGTGGCCGCCGGCGCCATTCCCGCTCCCTCCGCTCACGCTGCTGTCCGCTCACCCCTCACACGAACGGCGAGCCCTCGGATCGACAGCGTACGGCCGGACGGCCGGAACCGGCTGTCCCCGGCACGGCGGCGCACCGAGCTGGTGAGGGGGAAACGTCGTTCTCACCACGTTTGCCGCTCCCGAGCCGCCGGGCGTCACCGGGCCAGCAGTGCGCGCAGCGCCTTGGCGATGTCGGCGGGACCCTCCTCGGCCATGAAGTGGCCGCACGTGACGGTGTCGTGGTGCAGGTCGGGCGCCCACGCCCGCCAGCGGGCCGCGGCGTCGAAGCCGAGGGCCGCGCCCCAGTCCTGCTGGAGCACCGACACCGGCATCCGCAGCCGCTCGCCCGCGGCGCGGTCGGCGCGATCGTGCTCGACGTCGATCCCGGCGGAGGCACGGTAGTCGGCCACGATCGACGGCACGGCGGAGCGGCAGGCGTCGAGGTAGGCGGCGCGCACGTCGGCGGGGATCGCCTCCGGATCCCGCGTCCAGCTGTCGAGGAAGTAGGCGAAGAACTCGTCGGCGCTCGCCGAGATCATGCGTTCGGGCAGGCCGGGCGGCTGGGCCATCAGGTAGAGGTGGAACCCGACGGCGGCGCCGACCCCGTGCAGGACGTCCCACATGTCCAGCGTGGGCAGCACGTCCAGGCACGCCAGGTGGGTGATCGCGTCCGGGTGGTCGAGCCCCGCGCGGAACGCGACCAGCGCGCCCCGGTCGTGGCCCGCGAGCGCGAACCGGTCATGCCCCAGCGCGCGGGCGAGCGCGACGACGTCGGCTGCCATCGTGCGCTTGGCGTAGCGGGTGCCGTCGGTCTCGGCGGGCTTGTCGCTGGCGCCGTAGCCGCGCAGGTCCGGGCAGATCACGGTGTGGTCGGCGGCGAGGTCGGCCGCGACATGCCGCCACATCAGGTGGGTCTGGGGAAAGCCGTGCAGCAGCACGATCGGCGTTCCGGTGCCGCCGACCGCGGCGTGCAGCGACACGCCGTCGGCGACGGGCACGCGCTGGTGGTCGAAGCCGGCGAGGACAGGTGTCATGGTGGCGCCCTTTCGTGGGAGGTGAGAACCCGTATCGGCGCCGTCAGCGTGCCGGGCGTGAATGAGCAGCGGATGAGCGCGCTACCGTGACGCGGGATCTCGTCGGGAGGGCGGACGCGTGCGGGTCACGTTCGAGGTGCTCGGGCCCGTGGTGGCACGCGACGGCGCCGGGACGCGGCTGGACCTGCGCGGCCCCCGGCACCGGGCGGTGCTCGCCCGCCTGCTCCTCGCGCGCGGCCGGGTCGTTCCCGTCACGCGGCTGGTGGACGACCTCTGGCCGGACCCGCCGCCGGACGCGGTGGGCGCGGTCCGCACGTTCGTGGCCGCGCTGCGCCGTGCGCTGGAACCCGACCGTCCGCGCCGCGCCCCCGCCCGGCTGCTGGTCACCGAAGGCCCCGGGTACGCGTTGCGGGCCGACCCGGACACCGTGGACGCCTGGCGCTTCGAGCGAGTCGTGACCGAGTCGTCGGCGTCGTCGGCGTCGTCGGTGTCGCCGGTGTCGTCGGCGTTGCCGCGGGCGGCGGTCGCCGCCCGGCTGGAGGAGGCACTGGGCTGGTGGCGCGGCACCGCCTACGCGGACGTCGCCGACGAACCGTGGGCCCGCGCGGACCGGGCGCGGCTCGCGGAGCTGCGCCTGCATGCGGTCGAACTGCTGGCCGAGGCCCGGCTGGCCCTCGGCCACGCCGCCGAGGTGGCGGCCGACCTGGATGCGCATGTCGCCGAACATCCCTGGCGGGAGGAGGCGTGGCGGTTGCTGGCGCTGGCGCTGTACCGCACCGGCCGCCAGGGCGACGCGCTCGCCGTGCTCCGCAGGGCCCGGAGCCTGCTGGCCGACCAGCTGGGTGTCGACCCCGGTCCCCGGCTGCGGGACCTGGAAGCGGACATCCTCGCGCACGCCGAGCACCTGGAGCGCGGGCCGGAGGACGCGGTCGGCCGGGTGTGGGCCGAGGCGGCGGCCGCCTACGACCGGACGGTGTCGTCCGGCGCGCGCGCACGGCTGGAGTCCACGATGGACCTGTTGCGCACGCTGGCGGTGACCGGCGGTGGCGGCCTGCTGACCGCCCGGCGGCACCGGGTCGCGGCCGTCGCGGCGGCCGAGGAGCTGGGAGACTCCGAGCTGACGGCACGGGTGATCGGCGCCTACGACGTCCCGGCGATCTGGATGCGGGTGGACGACCCGGGGGAGGCGGCGCGCGTGGTCGCCGCGGCCGAGCGGGTGCTGCCCGCGCTGGCGCCGGGGCGGCACGACGCCGTGCGCGCCCGGCTGCTGGCGACGATCGCGGTGGAGTCGCGCGGCACCCGCGCGCCCCGGGGTGGCGAGGCCGCCCGGCTGGCTGAGGAGATCGCCCGCAGGCTGGACGATCCGGCACTGCTGGCGTTCGCGCTCAACGGTGTCTTCATGCAGAGCTGTCACCGCGCCGGCCTGGCTGCCCGGCGGGACGGTGTCGGAGCCGAGCTGATCGCCGTGTCCACGCGGCACGGGCTCGTCACGTACGAGGTGCTCGGACATCTGGTGCGGTTGCAGGCCCGCGCCGCGCTGGCGGACTTCACCGGCGCCGACGGCCACGCGGAGGCCGCCGACCAGCTCGCCCGAAGGCATGACCTGCCGCTGGTCGACGTGTTCACGCGGTGGTACTCCGCCCTGCGGCTCGACGCGGCCGGAACCGCGCGGGCCGCCGAGGTGGAGGCCGCGTACCGCGACGCCGCTCGCCTGCTGGACGGCGCCGGCATGCCCGGGCTCGCGGACGGCCTGCTGCCGCTGGCGTTACTGTGCGCGCGGGTGCGGCGCGGGCGGCCCGCGCCCACCGGGGACGTCGGCTGGGGACCGTACGCACCATGGGCCCGCCCGCTGGTGCTGCTGGCCCGGGACCGGCGCGCGGACGCGGCCGCCGCGCTGCGGGAGGTCCCGGATCCGCCGCCGGACCTGCTGCAGGAGGCGCTGTGGTGCCTGGCGGGGCGGGCGGCTGTCGCGCTCGGCGACCGGCGGGCCGCTGAGCGCGCCGCCGACGCGCTCCGCCCGGCGGCGGGGGAGCTGGCCGGGGCGGGCAGCGGCCTGCTCACGGTGGGCCCGGTGGCCGAGCATCTGGCACGGCTCGACGACGTGCTCGGCGGCCGCGCCCGGTAGCGGTTCACCCGGTCGCGCAGGCGGTGATGAGCTCCGCCGCGGCGTCCGGCTGGTCCTCGGTGACGTAGGTGTAGGAGTCCTCGATCGTGTCCAGCTTCGCGCCGAGGTCGCGGGCGTACCGTTCCGCGTGGTCGAGCGGGAAGACGCGGTCCTCCGCGGCCCAGATCATCCGGACCGGAACGGGCCGGTGCCGGGTGAGGTGCCGCGCGGCGTCCTGGACGAAGCGGGCCGACACCGCTCCGATGGCCTTGCGCCCGTCGAACCGGATGTCCCGGCGGTCCAGCACGGGCCGCACGTAGCTGTTCATCGTGGCGGCGTCGATCGGGTACTTGGCCAGCCAGCCGTAGGTGTTGTACCAGCGCCAGCTGCGCGGCCAGCGGAGCACCTGGTAGAGCGCGCGGTAGCTCAGCGGGTGCGCCGCGGTCGCCTTGAGCAGGCTGAAGCCACCCGGGGTGGGCGGCCAGGTGTCCTCGGGCGTCTCGCCGGAGGACAGGACCAGCCTGCCGATCCGCTCGGGGTGGTGCGCCGCGACGAGCTGGCTGTAGGCGCTGCCGGAGTCGTTGCCCACCAGGGTCACGTCGTGCAGGTCGAGCTCGCGCAGCAGGTCGGCGATGAGCCGCGCGATGCCGGGCGGCGACAGATCCGCGTCGCGGTGCACCGGGACGGCATGGGAGCCCAGCGGAAGGTCGGGGGTGACGCACCGGAAGCGCGCCGCCAGCCGGGGAACGACCTTGCGCCACAGGTTGGCGTTGACCAGGTAGCCGTGTGCGAACACGAGCACCGGGCCTTCGCCACGCTCGTGGAAGCGCACGGTGCCGGACGGCAGCCGCACCGCACGCGGTTCCCCGAGCCGGGGGTCTCGCCAGTCGTTCATGCTTCACCTCCGTAGTTCTTGTAACCATTGCAAGAACTATCGGTACGGTAGCGGGTGCACGGCACTGTCGCAACGACGGCAAGATTGGCGGCCATGGACCCCCGGAAGCAGCGCACGATCGACGCCCTGCTGCGCGCGGCCGAGGAGATCTTCGCCGTGCGCGGCGTGGACGACACCACGGTGGAGGAGATCGCGACGAAGGCGGGCGTCGCGGTCGGCTCGATCTACAACCACTTCGGTTCGAAGGCGGGACTGCACGCCGCCGTGGTGGAGTGCGCGCTCGGGGCCGATCGCGACCACATGGACCGGGCGTACACGGCCGGCCGGTCGCCCGTCGAGCAGCTCTACGCCGCCGCGGACGAGTACCTGGAGTTCTACCTCGCCCACCCGGACTACTTCCGGATGCTGGCCTTCCCCCACGCACCGGGCCAGTACGCGGCCGGACGGGACCTCGCCGACCGACTGGCGCATTCGGTCGACCAGCAGAACCGGCGGCTGGTCGAGGCACTGCGCGCCGGGACGGCGAACGGCACGCTGCGGGCGGTCGACCCGGAACGGACGGCCACGATCCTCTGGGCCTCGTGGAACGGCGTGATCAGCCTCGGCTGGCGGCCGGACCGGCTGCGCCGCACGGAGGCCGAGCTGCGGGAGCTCCTGCACACCGCGACCGACGTGGTGGCCCACGGCCTGCTGGCCCGGTAGGCCCGCCCCGCGCCGGGCGGTGGGCCGGTCACGCGGCCGTCCACACGCCCAGCTCGTTGCCACTGGGGTCGCGGAAGTGAAAGCGGCGCCCACCGGGGAAGGCGAACGGTTCCTGGACCACCATGCCGCCCGCCGCGCGGACGGCACGCACACTCGCGTCCAGGTCGGCCGAGTAGAGGAGCACGAGCGGCCCGCCGGTGGTGACGTGGTCGGTGCGGCGGAACCCGCCCGCCTCGTGGGCTGCGTCGCCCCTGCCGCGGAAGCCGACGTAGGCCAGGCCGTCGCCGTAGTCGGTGAACGTCCAGCCGAAGGCGCTGCCGTAGAACGCCTTGGCGGCGGCGAAGTCGGTGACCGCGAGCTCGACGTAGTCGGGTGCGTGGTGGGTGTGCGTGGCGAAGTCGGTCATGCCCGGGACTCTGCCCGGTGCCCCCGACAGTTTCGGTCGGCTACCCCGCCGACAACGCGGTGACCAGCTCGTCGAGTCCGTCGCACCGCCAGTCGAAGAGATCGGAGCCCTCCGGCGGGTCCCCGGCCGCCCGCCGGACGTAGGCGGTCCGCATGCCCGCCGCCTGGGCGGCGCGGAGGTCCCACGCGTGGGCGGCCACCATGAGCACGCGTTCCGGCGGGCACCCGGCAGTGTCGAGGGCGAGCTGGTAGACCTCCGGCGCCGGTTTGTAGGTCAGGACGGCGTCGGCGGACAGCGCCTGGTGCCAGCGGAGCCCGGCATGCGCGCCGAGCCGCAGGAGCGTGGTACGGCTCGCGTTGGACAGTCCCACCACGGGCCACCGCCGCGCGAGCAGGTCGAGGCCGACGGCCGAGTCGCGCCAGGCGGGCAGGCGCCGGCTCGCGGTGGCCAGCCGGGCTGTCGCGGCCGGATCGGTGAGTCCGGCGTGGCCGGCCACCTGCTGCGCGGCCTCGGCGTCGAGGACGTCGCTGGGCACGAACGCGCGCTGCCCCCGGCCGATGCGCCGCTGTTCGCGCGCGACGTGCTCCTGCCACACGGTCACGAGCTCGTCGACGGGCGCGGTGGCGGACGCGGGCAGCGCGTCGCGTATCGCCGCCCGGAGCCCGCCGGGCTCGTCGACCAGGGTGCCGAGGACGTCGAAGACGACGACCTCGATGTCTCGGGTTCCCGCCATGCCACCCTCCACGTGTCACCTGTTCAACTGGTGACGGATCTTGCCCCAGCGGCCGTCACCGGTCAAGATGGTGACGTGGAGTTCGCCTTCGTGAGCGGCAACCCCGCCCTCGACCTCGCCGCCACGGTGGGGTCGCGCCGGGACGAGCCGGTCGACCTGCTGGCCACACCCGGGGACCTCGAGCGGTGGGTGGCCCGGTGCGGCGAGTTGCCCGACCGGGTCACCGCGGACCCCGCGACGTTCGAGTCCGCGCTGGCCCTGCGCGAGGCGATCTACCGGCTCGCGCTCGACCGCGTGCTCGGCCGGCGGTTCGATCCGGGCAGCCTCGCGATCGTCAACGCCGCGGCCGCCGGGCCGGTGCTCACGATCGAGCTGGGCGACGGGGGCCTGCGGATGTCGGGAGACCTCCGCGCGGTGCTCTCGCACCTCGCGCGGAGCGCGATGGCCGTGCTCGCCGACCCCCACGCCTGCCTCAAGGAATGCGGTCGCGCCGGATGCACGCGCATCTACCTCGACCGCTCCCGCGGAGCCCGGCGCACCTGGTGCGGAATGGACCAGTGCGGCAACCGGGTCAAGGCCGCGGCCTACCGGGCCCGCCGGCGGTCGGGGCGGCGGGACCGCGGCGACGGCCTCGCCCATCCCGGTGGCCCGGCATGACGGATCGGGCAGGTCGGCCGGAGCCGACTTTCACCAATCCCGCGCGGTGCAGGCCCACCCCTGAACCGCCGCCACGACCGACGGCACCTGCGGACCCATGACCAGGACTGGACACAGGTCCGCACGTCCGGTGCGGCGCCAGGTCACACCCGGCCGTTCCGCCGCGTGCACCACGGCCGCTGATTTGCGGTTTCGGCAACGAAGGTTGCCAACGTGCGCGCGCTGCGGCAGGTTGGCGACCGAAGTGATCATCCGACTCGACGACTCGCGACGGTGAGGAATATGGACGCTCAGTTCTGGGACGAACGGTATCGGAGCCGCGACCGGCTGTTCAGCGGCGCACCCAACGGGGTGCTCGTCGCCGAGGTCACCGGCCTGCCGCCCGGACAGGCCCTGGACGTGGGATGCGGTGAAGGCGCCGACGCGCTGTGGCTGGCCCGGCGGGGCTGGCAGGTCACCGCCATCGACGTCTCCCGGGTCGCCCTGGAGCGCGCCGCCGCCGCGGCGGACGAGGACATCGCGGGCCGCGTGGCGTGGGTCCAGGCGGACGTGACCACCTCCGCACCCCCGGCCGGTGCGTTCGACCTGGTGTCCGTCCAGTACTTCCCGCTCCCGCGCCGGCCGGACCACGCGGCGCTGCACGGCCTGCTGGACGCCGTCGCACCCGGCGGCACCCTGCTCTTCGTCGGGCACGACCTCACCGACCTGCCCCCGCGCCTGGAGAACGGGGTGGCCCCTGCCGACTACTACCAGCCGGCGGACATCGCCAAGCTCCTCGCGGACGACTGGACCGTCCTGGTCGACGAGACCCGCCCGCGCACGGCCCCCGCTCCCGCGGGCACGCACCACACCCACGACACCGTGCTGCGGGCGCGCCGCCTGCGGTGAACCGGCGCGCCGGGCCGTGGCGGATCGTCACCGCTGCCCCGGGCGCGCCCGGCGCAGGAGGCCGGCAGCGTGCGGCACAGCACGAACACCGACCTGTTCCGCCAGACGTCCCACAGTCCCTCGTCTCAGCCGCCCGGCGGCTCCTCGACCGGCCGCCAACCGTCGTCCGTGCGTTCCACGAGGTAGGGGCCGCGCAGGCGGCTGCGGCTGGGCAGGGCGTCGGCGATGGCCCGCTGCACCTGGCGCACCTGGGCGGCCCCGGCGCCGAGGGTGAGGGTGAGGTGTGCAGGCGGGTTCGCGCCGAACCTCCCGTGGTAGGGCAGTTGCCGCGGATACTGGCGGCGGAGCCACGTGGCCGCGGGGTCCAGTTCGGGCACGGCGATGCCGAGGAACCCGTCGTCGCCGAGCAGCAGGTCGCGCAGCTCGACCTCGCCGGACAGGTCGTCGCCGAGGCCGCGCAGCTCGGCGAGTACGTCCGGGTCCGGGTCGGGACCGGGGTAGAGCAGGGACACGTGGGCCGGCAGTGGTCGCACCAGTTCGGGTGCGCAGCGGCGGACGTGGTCGAGCAGCGGTTCGGCGTCGGGCAGCAACGCGAGGATCGCGGTCGTACGGTCCGTGATGGCGGCCTCCCTGGGATCGCTCTGGGCAGTGCCGTCTCCAGTGTTCCGCGTTCGGGTGCCGGAGCCCGCTCACGCGCGCGAAGCGGGGGAGCGGCAGTCCCCGCATCGCTCTGCCGCAGGTCCGCACCTCCACTACTCTGTGATAACGTGTAGCGGTACTCGTTACTACGTAGTACCGAGTGGGCGAAGGGGACCTGTGGATGGATGGCCTGAGAGAGATGTTGAAGGGCACGCTTGAGGGCTGCGTGCTGGAGATCATCGGCAGTGAGCAGACCTACGGGTATGCCATCACGCGCCGGTTGAACGAACTCGGCTTCGACGACGTCCTCGAGGGAACGGTCTACACCATCCTGCTGCGACTGGAGAAGAACGGTCTGGTCGAGGTGACGAAACGACCGTCCGGGCAGGGTCCGCCGCGCAAGTTCTACGCGCTCAACGACGCGGGGCGCGAGGAACTCGGCAGGTTCTGGGCGAAATGGGAGTACCTCTCATCGCGAATCGACAAGCTCAAGGAGGGCGGGAGATGAACTTCTGGGAGACCATCACGGGTAGTGATCTCACCAGGGAATGGGAGGCGTTCGAGGCCAGGGCCGAGGCGTTGCCCGCCGACTATCGGGCGGCGTGGGGACAGGTCAAGGCGCATCTGTCGCCTTACTCGGGGTTCACGGGCCGCAACCTGATGCCGGTTCTCGACGGTGCCCTGGGACTGCTCGAGGAGACTGCGGCCGACGGGCAGAGCGTTGACGAGGTGCTGGGTGACGACATCGCGGGCTTCTGCGCGGCGCTGGCCGGCGGGGAGGGGGCTCGTAGCTATCGCGACCGGTGGCGCGCGCAGTTGAACAGGAACGTCGCACGGAAACTGGGCCGGCTGGGAGGCTGACGTGGGCATTCAGGACATCATCGAAGGAAAGAAGCAGTGGCGGGCACACATGGCGCGGGTCAAGGCGCTTCCACCGGACTACCAGGTCGTCTACCGGGAGATGCAGAAATACCTGTTCAAGGTCGGACCGGTCGATCTGTCTGACGGGCAGCCGCTCTCCGGAATCGTCGACTTCTTCGAGGAGGGCGCCGCGACCGGCAAGGGAGTCCTGGAACTCATCGGCAAGGACGTCGCTGCCTTCTGCGACGACCTGATCAAGGACTCGCGCACCTACGCGGACATCTATCAGGAGTCCCTCAGCCAGGAAACCGGCACGGCCGGGAATTGACATCCGCCGAGCCGAGGTACCGGCTCCGGTGCGTCGGCACCGCTCGCCGCCTGCAGGGCCCCGGTTTCTGCACCGGCACCGAGCACCTCACCGCGGACCTTCAGTGCCGCGACCTGGTCGTCGACGAGGACTCTGGTCACGGCGTCCGCGTTGGCCGTGCTCAGCCTTGACCGGCGGGCAGGTTCTCCGCTGCCCAGCGCCGTCCCGGCTCCGGGTCGACGCCGAAGCGCTCGGCGTAGCGTTCGTGGATCTCCCTCCACGGTTTGTGCGCCTCCTCCTCGGAGAGGTGCTCACCGGCGAGATGAGGCTCGAGTCGCGAGAGGTAGATCTCCCAGCCGGTGGCGGTCTGCGCTGCCGGAAGGTCGTCGATGACGTGCGTGAAGACCAGCCGGCAGCCGCCGTCCGCGGCGAACAGCTCGAAGCTCTGCGGCTGGCCGGCAAACGTCCACGCCAGGCGATGCGGTGCCTCGACCTCGGTCACGTCGAGGGTCGCACCGCCGAGGTCGATGGTCTCGCCCTTCGCCGGGGTCCAGTCGGCCGCACCGGGAAAGAAGCGCTCCAGCTCCGCTGGCACGCTGACCGCCTGCCACACGCGTTCGATCGGGTGGGCGAGCGGGAGCTCGAAACGCAACGCGGGGCGCCCGTCGATCGTCTCCAGGGTTCCGTAAGCCGTGGTCTCGGTCATGTGGTGGTGTCCTTTCGCGGCCGCGCGGTCGGCGATCGCCTCGTGCACGTCGATCACGGGGCCGACAATAGGCAAGTGCTGACTTGCATATCAACCGGCATCGCCCGTCGGGCAACGGAACACCGGGGCGAATCCCGTCGCGTAGGCCCGGCTTGGCCGGACACCTCGATGTCGCCCGCCGTCCAGTACCGGGGGCAGGCACGGTGCCCACGGCAGTCGAACGTGCCCGGAGCATGCGTTCGAGCTGACCATTGTCTGCGGATGGCCAGGTAAGCTACGCGGCCGACGCGGAGGGGGAGACTGTGACTCACACGCCGGCCGTCGACTCGTCCAACGCCGATCAGCTCCGCTCCTGGGACGGTGCCAGTGGAGCCTTCTGGACTGAGCGGGCCGAACGCTTCGACCAGGGCATGGCCGGCTACCACGACACGCTGTTGCGAGCGGCCGGTATTCGGCCGGACTCGGTGGTACTGGACATCGGATGCGGCAGTGGTCAGGTCACCCGCGATGCGGCGCGCATCGCCCGCGAAGGCTCGGCGCTGGGCGTCGACCTGTCGTCGACGCTGCTGGCTCTCGCGCGCACACTGGCCGCGAAGGACCAGTTGACCAACGCGATGTTCGTCCAAGCGGATGCGCAGGTCCATGACTTCGGTGCGGCGCGCTTCGACGTCGCCGTGAGTCGGCACGGCACGATGTTCTTCGGGGATCGGCAGGCGGCCTTCGCCAACATCGCGCGCGCCATCCGGCCGGGTGGCCGATTCGTGCAGCTGACCTGGCAGGCGCTCGACCGCAATGAGGGCATCAGCACGTTCCGCACCATCGCGTCCGGCGGCCGTGAACTCCCACCGCCACCACCCGAGGCTCCGACGCCATTCTCGTTGAGCGACCCGGACCGAGTACGCCAGCTGCTGCGGGGAGCAGGCTTCGTGGACGTCGAGATGACAGGCCTCACCGCGCCCATGTACTACGGCCGGGATGTCGACGACGCGTTCCATTTCATCGCCAGCCACTTCGCCTCGGCCTTTGGCCAGCTCGACGACGAATCCCGAGTCCGCGCCCTCGACGCCCTCAAGGCCGACATCGCCGACCACCTCACCGACCGAGGCGTGCTGTACGGCGCGGCACACTGGCTTATCCACGCACGCCGAGCCTGAACAGCCCGGTGACGCCGGGTCCCGGTCGCCGTGAACGTGTGGCGAGGCGGCTGACCAGCGGTCCCGGCAGCCCACGTGCCGGTCGGGGCGGTGTGGCGGGTACGCACGGCGACCGGTCCCGCGAGGGCCGGCTCCGTCGACATCGAGAGCGAACGCGCGTACCCGGCCCCACTGTCGCCGAGGCCGGGTACGCGCGACGTGCTCCATCGCCCGCGCTGGTAAGAGCCGGTCCAGCGGCTCAACTCCGGCATTCCCGGAGTCCCGCCAGACCTCGGTAGCGCGCGGCCCTCCGCCACGGACTCCGCGTTCGGCGGGCCTTCCGGTTCCTGCTCCCGCGGACCGCGGGACGGTCGCCGCCACCACCTCGCCGGTGCCCAGAGATCCCCAGCGCAAAAAGCCCGCTCCGGCCCGTTCCGCCGGACCTGCTCCGCGGCCACGCGTCGTTATCGGCTCCCGGAGCCCTCCGGCGAGCATCCGGCCGCGGTCTCCTCGGCATCCCGATCCCGTACACCGTGATAAGGGGCATTATCACGGTATGTTTCTCTCATCTGGTTTCACAGTATTGCGTGTCGCTAAACCAGTTTCACTAACGCGTGCGCGAAACTGTAGGGGTGACGGAAGAGCAGGTCAGCGAGGTGGAACCGCAGGTGGACGAGCTGGGGGAGGCGCGCTGCGCCCTGGACGGATGCGACAACCCGTTGCCACCCCCCGCGGTCGACGAGCACGGACGGCGCAAGGGCGGGCGACCGTCGTCGTACTGCTGCAAGGCTCACGCGGACGCCGCCTCCCGCGCCCGGCGCGCCGCGCAGACGGCGGCGGTGGTGGATCCGCTCGTGGAACTGCGCCGGACCGTGGAGGCCTTCGCGCCCGCGGTGGAGCCACTGCGGGAGGCGCTGCGGTCGATGGACGAGCGGCTGGGCGAGGCGGAGAACGCGGCGATCGCCCACGTGCGGCAGTCCGAGCAGCAGGCGCTGTCGGCCCGGACCGAGGCCGAGGAGGCGGTCCGCAGGGCGGAGCAGGCGGAGCGGGCGCGGGACCGGGCGCTGGCCAAGGCCAGGGACGACCGGGACGCGCGGACGGAGGCGGAGAAGGCGGCGCAGCGGGCGCTGGCCGAGGCGGAGCAGATCCAGCGCGACGCGTGGGCGAAGGTCGCGCAACATGAGCGGGCCAGGGGAGCGGCGGAGTCGGCGGCCGCGACGGCGGCGCAGGCCAGGGACGAGCTCGCCCAGCAGCTCAGGGCGGCGCGGGAACAGGAGGAGCACGCCCGCGCGGCCAGGGCCGACCTGGCCGATCGCCTCCAGGCGGCCCAGGAGGAGCTGCGGGATCTGCGCGCGGCGCACACACTCGCCACGGAGCGCCTCGACGCCGCGACCGCCCGGGTGGCCGCCACCGAGACCTCGCTCGACCACGCGCGCCGCGAGACCGGGCAGGCCAGGGAGGAGACCGCCGCGCTCCGGGCCGAACTGGAACGGGTCCGCGAGGAACTGGCCACCGAGCGCGCGGCGCGGCAGGTCGCCGAGACCCGGGCGAGCAACGCCGACGCGGCGCTGGCCGAGGCCCGGACGCAGGTGAGCGCCCTGCGGGGTGAGCTCGACCAGGCACACGCGCGGGTCGACCGGCTGCTCGCCGAACGCGAAGCCCAGCAGGCCGCCGGGACGGGCGAGGGAAGCGAGGGCCACGCGTCGTCCGGCTGACTCCCCGCGCCATCCACCCCGCGCCGAGGCGTCGGCACGGGGTGGCAGCCGACGGAGAGTCGGGGCGTCCCGCGGATGCGATGCGGGCGAGGTCATCCGGGCCCAGTTCCGCTGACGGCCGTCCAGGTCGCGTGCCCCGGTTCAGTCGCGGGATCGTCCCTCGAGCGCTCCCGCGAGGGCCGCGGCGATGAGGGCGACCGCCCGGTCGTCGTCGTGGGCCAGCTGCCGCAGGGCGTCCTGGGCCAGTGCCGTCGGCATCTCGACGAGTGCCTGGGTCAGGCGTATCCGCACCGCGGAGTCCGCGGGGTGCGCGGCGAGCTCGCCGGCGAGTGCGTTCATGATCCGTTCCGCGCGCTCGGGGTCCCGGGACAGCTCGCCCAGGACCTCGGCCGCCTCGACGTCGTTCACCCCCTCGACCACCATCTCGACGAGTGCCGGCTCGGCCGCGGTCACGCCACGCCTGCCCACTGCGAGCGCGGCATGCCTGCGGACTGTCGGGTCGGAGTCGCCGAGTGCGTCCCCGAGCACCGCGGTCGCCTCGTCACCGGGCAGCTCGGCGATCGCCAGGACCGCACGCCGCCGGATGTCGACGTCCTCCGCGTACACCCCGGACGCCACGCTCGGCACACCGTCATCACCCGCCCGCGCGAGCGCCCACCGCAGGGCGCCCGCGACGTTCGGATCGGACTCGGCGAGGACCGCCCTGGCCAGCAGCTCGGTGGGAACCGGCACGTCCTCGGCCGGGGCCAGGAGGGCCTGCTGCCTGCGTGCGGCGCTGGGCGAGCCGAGCCCGTGCAGGAGCTCGACGATGCGCAGCACGTCCGGCCAGCCGGAGGGCGCCGAGGCGTCGATCGTGCGGAGCCGCTCGAGCAGTTCCCGCTCCCGCTCCAGCCGGTCTTCGGTCCGCCGGATGAGGTCACCGACCAGTGTGGACGGCGCGAAGGCGGGGTCCCGCAGAGCGCGCCCGATCTGCCGCAGCGACAGTCCCAGGGACCGCAGACCTTCCACGTGGAAGATCCGCCGGACGTCCTCCGCCGAGTACTCGCGGTAGCCACCGACGGTGCGGCCCGTCGGTCGCACCAGCCCGAGGGAGTCGTAATGCCGGAGCATCCGGGCACTCACCCCGGAGCGGCGGGCCACCTCGCCGATCAGCACCGTGTTCCCTTCGCGGTTTCCGGGCCGAGCGCGACGATCCGTTTCGCCTCGTCGACGGCCGCGTCGAAATCGGCGTCCGGGTCGCGGAGGAGGATCTCCGTGGCCCGGGCATGCGCACGCACCGCCGGGTCGTCACTGGCCAGTCCCGTCCGCAGAGCGGGCTCGCTCACGTCGCCGAGCGCGACCAGAGCCCGGCTGAGACTCCGTTGCAGATCCCGGTCCCCGCGACCGAGCTGCGCGGCCAGGTCCTCGGCCAGCTCCCGATTCTCGCCCTCGGGCACGAGCACGACGGCAGCCCGCCACGCGCTGCGCGCGACCTCGTCGTCGGCGTCATGCAGCAGCGACCGCGTGATCGCGGGCCACGCGCCGCGGTCTCCGATCTTGGACAGCGTGTGCAACGCCTGGCTTCGTGCCTGAGCGCGCTCGGAACGAAGCTCCTGGAGGAGTCTGGGCACCGTGGTCTCCGCCGGGAACCGGGTCAGCGCCCACGTGAGCATGTCGCGTACGAAGAAGTCCGGCTCGATCGCGCACCGCGCCACGAGTGCGTCGACGAAGGCGGGGTCGGCTCGCGTGCCGATCGCCAGAGCCGCCTCGAGACGCGTCGACGAGCTTCCGGCGCGCAACGCGTCGCGCAGGCGGGTGTCCTGCGGGTTCTCGTGAGTCGGGTTGATGAGATCACCTCCTGCACGCAGTGAAGACCTTGGCACCGTGTCAATGTCAAGTGCGCGGCCCGGTAGACATCCTTCGCCGATCAATCCGTGCCCGATCGGCTGATTCCGCCGGTCAACCGGGGTCGCGCATCCGGACGCCGGGATGGTTGGCCCGGACGTTCCGGGCCGCGAGCTCGGCCGTCCTGGCGATCCGGCGCTGGCGCGTCTCCGGCCGTTTGGCGGCGGCGATCCATTCGAGGATGAGCCGCCTCGACGACGGCGGGAAGGCGTCGAAGTGCCTGCGGGCGGCGGCATCGCGGTCGAGCAGGGCGCCGAGGTCGGCGGGAACGGCCCCGGCCTCCGCGCCGGGCACGACCTCCCAGGTCCCGTTGGCCTTGGCCAGCTCCACCACGGCCTGCCCGGCTTCGGTCATCAGGCCGAGCTCGGCCATCCTCACCGCACGCTCCCGGTTCACCCGGCTCCAGCTGCTGCGCGGGGTGCGCGGGGAGAACCGCAGCTGCGAGCTGGTCGCGTCGCGCCTGCGGTGCAGGCCGTCGATCCAGCCGAAGCAGAGCGCGTGCTCGATCGCCTCGGGGTACCGCAGGCCCGGGGTGCCGCTGTTCTGGTGCCGCAGGACCAGCCAGACCTCCCGCTCGGTTGCCGAGTGGCGGGCGAGCCAGGCCCGCCACTCGGCAACCGAGTTCGCAACCAGGACGTTCATCTCAGATTCCCCGGTTCGAGGCGAGCACGTCCAGGTAGTGGGCGTTGTACATGACACCGAGGATGTTGCCGAACGGGTCGACCACCGAGGCGGTGACGAACCCCGGTCCGCGCTCGACGGGCTTCTCGTGCACGGTGGCGCCCAGGTCGAGCAACCGCCGGAAAGCGGCGTCGACGTCGTCCACGGCCCAGTAGACGATCGCGCCCGCCGCCTGCTCCGGCCGGGCGTGCGGGGCGAACCGGCTGTCGACGAGGCCGAGCTCGTGCTGGTAGTCGCCGATCCGGAACTCGAGGTAGGCGGGCGGGCCTTCGACCGGGCGGGCGAAGTACGGCTCGGCTCCGAGCAGGTCGATGTACCAGGCGCGGGCGGCCGCGATGTCGTCGGCGACGTAGACGACGGTGGTGAGTCCTCGCAACATGGGCGGGGTTCCTTCCTCTGGGGTGTGTCGCCACCATGCTCGCGGGCAAAGTGCTCACCTCCTGAGCACTTTGTGCGGGAGACTGCGGTATGCGCGCTGACCGGCTCGTGGCCGCCCTGCTGTTCCTGCAGGCACGCGGACGGGTGACCGCCGCCGAGCTGGCCACCGAACTGGAGGTGTCGGTGGCCACCGCGCGCCGCGACCTGGAGGCACTGTCCACCTCGGGCGTGCCGGTCTATCCGCAACCCGGCAGAGGGGGCGGCTGGGCGCTGCTTGGCGGCGCCCGCACCGACCTCAGCGGCCTGTCAGCCGCCGAGGCGCAGGCCCTGTTCCTGCTGGTCGGCCCGGCCGCGGCGGTCTCCGGCGAGGCCAAGGCGGCACTGCGCAAGCTGGTGCGCGCGCTGCCGCGCACCTTCCGGGCCGACGCGGAGGCCGCCGCGGGCGCCACGATGATCGACCCAGCCCGCTGGGGCGAGCCCGACCGGGACCGGCCCGAACCGCTCGACCTGCTGCAGGACGCGGTGATCCGGCGGCGCGAACTCCGCCTGACCTACGTCAGCGGAGCCAGGCAACGGTCCGAGCGGGTCGTCGCCCCCTGGGGTCTGGTGGACAAGGACGACATCTGGTACCTCATCGCCGGTACCGAGCGCGGCAGGCGCACGTTCCGCGTCGACCGGATCGGCCATGCCGAGGCGACCGGCGGGACGTTCGAGCGGCCCGCCGACTTCACGCTGGCCGCCGCGTGGGACGAAGTGGTCGGGGAGGTGGAGCAGCGGCGCTCCCGCACCTGGGCGACGGTGCTCGTGCCGGTCCGGTTCCTCGGCGTGCTGCGTGACCAGTTCGGGCGGCACTGCCACCACGACGGGGAGCACGACGACGGCAGGGCACGGGTGCGCCTGGGCGCGCCGACCCCGCTGGACATCGCCCGCCACCTGGCCGGGTGGGGCGCGCTGGTCGAGGTGGAGGAGCCCCGGTCGGTCCGCGCCGAGCTCGCCCGCCTCGGCGCCGAGCTGACCGGCCGCTACTCCGCCGGCGACCGCGCGGGTGAGTCCTGACCAGCCGCTCCGCGGCCGCGGCGAGGTGGCGCGGCAGGGTCACGGTCTGGCCCCGCTTTCTCGGTCTCCGGCCGTACTTCCCGGGAGCCAGGCGGGTCATCGCCGTTCCACGGGCCGGGTTCACCCGCCATGAGCGTCGGCACCATTGCTGTCGTCCGCACGCTCGAAATTCTCGCGGTGGCGCAGGATGTCGCTCTGATGGTCACGGACCCAGTGCACGAGTCCGTCCACGGCCTCGCTCAGTGAGTGGCCGAGGGGCGTCAGGGCATACTCGACCCGCGGGGGCACCTGCGGGTACGCGGTCCTGGTGACCAGTCCGTCCCGGGTGAGGGCGCGCAGCGTCTGGCTGAGCATCCGCTGGGAGATACCGGCGACCTGCTCGTGCAGCGCGGTGAAGCGCAGCGGACCGGACGCCAGGACCGTGATGGTCAGTAGCGTCCACTTGTCACCCACCCGCGCCAGCACGTCGCGGACGAGCTCGATCGTCTGGGCGCAGTCCGGCGCGACCCCACGCCGCGCGAGTTCATGGCCGAGATAGCTGCCTGTCACGGATCGCGGTTCCTTCCCGGTCACCAGCTGACTTCAAAGTGCGTAGGGACGAGCCGGACTAAATCGGCCGGACACACGATTCTTACTGATCGTAACTGACGGGCGGCCGCCCACTGGCGGTCGTGACAGCGGGAGGACGGCATGGTCCGGCACGACACGTTCACGATCGCGCGGCACTTCGAGGTGCCGCGGGAGGAGGTCCACGCGGCGTTCGCCGACACCGGGGTCAGGCGGCGATGGTTCCGGCTTCCCGGAAACGGAACCTCGTACGAGCACGACTTCCAGGTGGGCGGTGGTGAGACGGCACGCAGCACCTTCACCGGGCTGAACACGGCGCCCGAACAGTTGGAGTACCGGTCCTGGTACATCGACATCGCCGGTGTCCACCGGATCGTCTACGGCTACGAGGCCGTCGTGGACGGCGACCTGCGATGGACCTCGCTGGTCACCGTCCGGCTCGACGCCGAGGGGGACGGAACCCGCCTCGGCTGGACCGAACAGGTGACCTTCGTCAGGTACAGCGGGGACGGCAGTACGGACCTGGCGCACCTGCGCGGCGCGAGCGTACTGCGGCTGAACGCCCTCGACGCGGCCCTGCGGCCCGGACATCGGCATCAGCGTGCGCGGTGAAGGTGTGTTCCGGGGGCAACGCCTCCGCCACGGAGATCGCCGAATTGCCTGCCCCCCACTCAGCTCGCCGGGCAGGACCCCGCGACCGGGTCCGCGTCGCGGTCGGCGTCCTCCTCCCAGTCCTCGTCCCCGCCCGTCCGGTACTCCTCGGCGAACACCCGCTCGCCCAGCGCCGCCCGCGCCGTCGCCGCGATGCGGTCCACGTCGCCGCGCTCCGCCGGGGGCAGGGGAGCGCCCACCCGCTCGCGGATCCGCCCGGCCGTACCGAGCAGCCGGGCCGCCGCACGGTGCTCGCCCGCCAGCGCCGCCACGCCCGCCATGCCCTCCAGCCCCAGCGCGACGGCACGCGGATCACCACCGGCCCGCGCCACCCGCAGCCCTTCCCGGTGCAGGCGGCAGGCCCGCTCGGGGTCGCCCCGCAGCTCCGCCACGAACCCCAGCTCGGCGAGGATCAGCGCGACCCCGGACGCTCCCTCTTGCAGCCGATGCCATTCGAGCAGCACGGTCAGCTCCCGCTCGGCCGTGTCGAGGTCGCCCGCGCGCCGCGCGCCCAGCGCGAGCCCGGTGCGCGCGTACATCTCACCCGGGGCGAACCCCTGCCCGGCGGCCAGCCGCAGCGCCCGCTCGTGCAGCTCCCGCGCGCGGTCCGCATCGCCGGTCAGCAGCGCGACCCGGCCCAGCCACGACAGCTGGTACGACACCTCCGGCCACAGGCCGAGCTCCCGCGCCAGGCGCAACCCCTCCTCGTGCTCCCGCCTGGCGGCCCGGTAGTCGCCGCCGATCTGCGCGAGCACACCCAGCGCGAACGACGCCTGCAACTGCCCCCACCGGTCGCCGAGCTCCCGGAACCGGCGCGCGCTCTCCTCGGCGCGGTCCCGCGCACCGGCGAGATCGCCCCGCGCCATCGCCTGGCTGGCCCCGTCGGCGAGCGCCGCCGCGACACCCCACCCGTCGTCCAGCGCCCGGAACGACTCCAGGGCGAGGGCGGTCAGCTCCTCGGCTCTGGCCAGGTCGCCGACCGTGCCCAGCACGTAGCCCAGGAACCACAGCGCCCGCGCCCGAGGTCCCGCGTCGGGGATCTCCCGCGCCGTGGCCACCGCCGCCAGGTCCGCGCGCCCGCCCGCGAGCACGTCGAGCCCCGCGAGCCAGGCCAGGGCCGCACCCCGCGCCGACGTCCCTTCCGCCCCGGGGACGGCGAGCGACGCCCGCAGCGACCGCCTGGCCTCGCCCAGCCGCCCGCGCAGGAACCAGTACCACGTGAGGGCGCACGCCAGCCGCAACGCCTCCTCGGCGAGCCCCTGCCGGACGGTCGTGTCCAGCGCTGACCGCATGTTCGCGGCCTCGGCGTCCAGTCGCTCCAACCAGTCCCGCTGGGCCGGGCCGCGCAGCCGCGGCTCGAGGTCGCGGGCGAGCGCGGCGTACCAGGCGGCGTGCCGCGCCCGCACGGCACCGGCCTCACCGGCCTCGGCGAGCCGCTCCAGGCAGTAGGCGGCCACCGACTCCAGCAGGCGGTACCTCCGGCCGCCCCGGCCGTCGTCGTCGCCGACCACGAGCGACCGGTCCACCAGCCTGGCCAGCAGCTCGACGACCTCGCCGGAGCCGACCGGTCCGCCCGCGCACACCGCCTCCGCCGCATCCAGCGCGCAACTCTCGGCGTGCACGGCGAGCCGCCGCAGCACCACGCGTTCGGGCTCGTCGAGCAGCTCCCAGCTCCAGTCGATCACCGCCCGCAGCGTCCGCTGGCGGGGCGGAGCGTCCCGGTAACCCGCCGCCAGCACGGCGAACCGGTCATCGAGCCGGGCCAGCAGCTCGTGTGCGCCGAGTGCTCGCAGCCGTGTCGCGGCCAGCTCCAGGGCGAGCGGAAGGCCGTCGAGACGGCGGCAGATCGCGGCGACCGCGTGAACGTTCTCCTCGCCCAGCCGGAACCCGGGTGCGGCCGCGGCCGCTCTCGCCGCGAACAGGCGCACGGCGCTGAACTCGCGCACCGACCGCAGCACCTCCGCGGCAGGGCGGGCCGGGCCGGCGTGCCCCGCCCCGGGAATGCCCAGCGGCGGCACCGTCCACAGCACCTCGCCGGACAGCCCGAGCGGTTGCCGGCTTGTCACGAGCACCCGCAATTCCGGAGCCGCCCTCAGCAACCGGGCCACCAGTGCGGCGACCGGCTCCACCAGCTGCTCGCAGTTGTCCAGCACGAGCAGCCCGTCGCGGTCCCGCACGGCGTCGGCGAGCCGGTCGGGCAGCGGAGCCCGCGCGCCCGCCGCGGTGGAGTCCCGCACGCCGAGCACGGCGGCGACGGCCTCCGCGACGCGAGCGGCGACCTCCCGGTCCGGCGCCCGCCGGTCGAGTCCGGCCAGCTCGGCCAGCCACACGCCGTCCGGGACGTGGTCCGCAAGCCGCCTCGCCGTCTCCAGCGCCAGCCGGGTCTTGCCGACCCCGCCCGGGCCGGTGAGCGTCACCAGCCGCGTGGAGCCGAGGAGGGAACGGATCTCGCGCACCGCCTCCTCCCGGCCCACCAGCTCGGTCAGCGGAACGGGCAGGGTCGCCCGCACCCGCCGTGGCGACGGCGGCGCCAGCCCGGGCTCCTGACGCAGGATCGCCTGGTGCAGCTCGGTCACCTCGGAACCGGGTTCGAGGCCGAGCTCGTCGGCCAGCCGCTGCCGCAGCTCCCGGTACGCGGCCAGGGCCTCGGACTGCCGCCCGGCACGGTAGAGCGCCCGCATGTGCAGCGCCCGCAGCCGTTCGCGCAGCGGATACCGCGTGACGAGATCGGCCAGGTCGGCGAGCACGCGGTCGACCTCGCCGAGCGCGAGCCTGACCTCCGCCAGTTCCTCCAGCGCGGCCAGCCGTTCCTCGTCGAGCCGGTGCGCGAGCGGCGCCGCGAACGGCTCACCCGCGAAGTCGGCCAGCGCGGGACCCCGCCACAGTGCGGCGGCCTCGGCCAGCAACGCGGCTTTCGCACCGGGCTCGGCCGTTCCCGCCGCCCGGCCGGTGAGCTCGCGGAACCGCCACGCGTCCACCGCCTCGTCCGGCACCTCCAGCGCATACCCGGCGGAGCGGTGGACGACGAGTGCCCGCCCGCCCGGCTCGGCGCGCTCCAGCACCCGCCGCAACTGCGAGACCTTGGTCTGCAGGGTGTTGGCCGGGTTGCCGGGCAGCCGCTCGCCCCACAGATCGGCGGCCAGGCGCTCCACGGGCACCGGGCGGCCCTGGTGCAGCATCAGGTCGGCCAGCAGAGCGCGCACCTTGGCCTCCGGCACCCTGACCTCGGTGCCCTCCGCCGTCCACACCGCGAGCGGCCCCAGTACCCCGAATCGCACGAGCCGACGTTACCGGCGGCCACCGACGAAACCGTGCGCGAACCCGCAGCGATCCGTGCGAGCGCACCGCCACGGTGAACCCCATGACCGAACAGCACAAACCAGCGGTGAGCGTGCTCGGCCTCGGCGCGATGGGCACCGCCCTCGCCGAGGCCCTGCTCGCGGCGGGACATCCGACCACGGTCTGGAACCGCACCCCGGCCAGGACCGATCCACTGGTGGCCAAGGGCGCCGCCAGGGCCGCCGACGTGGGGGAGGCGGTGTCGGCGAGCAGGCTCGTCCTCGTGTGCCTGCTCGACCACCCCTCCGTCCACAGCGCACTCGACCCCGCCGCCGACCGGCTGCGTGGCCGGGCTCTGGTGAACCTGACCAGCGGCACACCGGCGCAGGCGGAGGAGCTGGCGACGTGGGCGTCGTGCCACGGCGCCGACTTCCTCGACGGCGGGATCATGGCCGTCCCGCCGATGATCGGCAAGCCCGGCGCGTTCGTCCTCTACAGCGGTTCGCGGGACGCGTTCGACGCCTACCGCGGCACTCTCGACGTCCTGGCGGACAGCCGTTACCTCGGCACGGAGCCCGGCCGCGCGGCGTTGTACGACACCGCGCTGCTCAGCGGCATGTACGGCATGTTCATGGGCATCCTGCACGCGCTCGCCCTCGTCACGGCGGACGGCACGGCGGCGGGGGAGTTCGCGCCGATGCTGCGGGAATGGCTCGACGCCATGTCGGGCTTCGCCACCAGCGCCGCCGAGCAGATCGACCGCGCCGACTACGCGCTCGGCGTCGTCTCCAGCCTCGCCATGCAGGCCACCGGCTTCGACGAGTTCCTCGACGTCGCCCGCGAGCGCGGCGTCAGCCCGGAACTGCTCGCCCCGCTCGGGCCGCTGCTGCGGCGGCGCGTCGCCGACGGGCACGGGCACGAGGACATCACCGGAGTCATCGAACTACTCAGGACAGGGAGCGCCGGATGAACGACAGCACGAGGGAGCCCGTCACCGTGATCGGCCTCGGCCCCATGGGCCAGGCGATGGTGCGCGTCCTGCTGGGCCGCGGCCACCGGGTGACCGTGTGGAACCGGACGGCGGCGCGAGCCGACGCGGTGGTGGCGGAGGGCGCCGTCCGCGCGGGCACCCCGGCCGAGGCCCTCGCCGCGAGCGAACTGGTGCTGCTCAGCCTCACCGACTACCAGGCCATGTACGACATCCTCGGCGCAGCCGAGGGCGCGCTCGGCGGCAGGGTGGTGGTGAACCTCAGCTCGGACACCCCGCAACGCACCAGGGATGCCGCGGGCTGGCTCGCCGAGCGCGGCGCACGGCTGCTGGTGGGCGGCATCATGGTGCCGGCCGAACTGGTGGGCAGCGACCAGGCGTACGTCTTCTACAGCGGGCCGAAAGCGGTGTTCGACGCGCACGAGGAGACTTTGCGGCCGATCGGGAGGCCCGATCACCGGGGCGAGGACCCCGCACTGGCCCAGCTGTACTACCAGGCGCAGCTGGACATCTTCCTCACCTCGCTGTCGGCGTACCTGCACGCGACCGCGCTGCTGCGCGCGGCGGGCGTCGAGGCCACCACGTTCCTGCCGTACGCGACGGAGACGTTCGACACGATGTCCTACTACCTCGGCGACGCCGCGCGGGAGATCGAGGCCGGCACGTACCCCGGCGACCTGGCGTCGGTGACGATGATGGGCGCGACCGCCGACCACATCGTCGGGGCGAGCGCCGCGGCCGGGATCGACCTCGACCTGCCGAGGGCGGTGCGGAGCCACTACGCCCGCGCGATCGCCGCCGGGCACGGCAAGGACAGCTGGACCAGCCTGTTCGAAGTGATCAGCAGGCGCGACGACGGCTGACCGGGCGGGTGGGCTGACCCCCAGTCGTCAGCCCACCCGCTCCTCGAGCCGGACCGTCACGTCATCGCCGGGGCCCTTGCCGATCGCGGCACGGAGCTTGGCGGTCACCGGAAGCTTGTGGGTTCCGTCGCCCAGCGCCATGAAGGAACTGCGGAACGGGTGCCCCTCGATGGTGCCGCGCACCTTGACCAGCCCTCGCGTGCCGAAGAACTCGGCCGAGCCGGGCATGACCACGTACGTCCAGCCGCCCTTGGCGGGGCTGCGCTGCAGGGGCGCGGTGAACTCCTTGTCCAGGCGCGTGCCGTTGTCCTCGGTCATGCCGGTGTCTCCTCGATCATCTGGAAGGTGTTTCCGTCCGGGTCCCGGAACGTGAACATCGGCGGCACGCCCTCCCAGACGAGCAGCGGGTCCACCGCGACGCCTCTCGCCGCGAGCTCAGTGTGCGCCGCGGCGGCGTCGCTCGTGGTCAACCGGATACCGGTGTCGGCGGCCGGCGTGCCCTGCTTCGCCGCGACCAGCGCGACCGACGTGACCGCCCCCGCGGGAGCGACCTCGATCCACCGGGCGCCGAGCTGGGGGAGCGGGGCGTCCAGCCGCTTCTCGAAGCCGAGGACGCCGACGAAGAACCCGATCGCGCGGTCCTGGTCGGTGACGGGAACGCTGACGGTGCGCACGCCGAGCACCGCGGTCTCGAGGGGACCCTTCATCCAAACCTCCGTGGGTTGCTTTAAGCAAGCACAGTACTCCTAAGCAACCAGCGTCACCAGCCTCAGTGGAGCTTTTCCCGGCAGCGCGCCATCGGCACCGGCCGGGGTTTCCGTTTTGTCCAAGCGGCCGGTGGCCGGGGCTGCCAAGGTGTGGGGATGATCAGGAGAATCTTTCCCTACGCCGACGGAGGGGACCTCGCCGCTTCCCGGGCCTTCTACGTCGAGGTGTTCGGGCTCGACGTCGCGATGGAGGATCCGGTCCTGTGCGTGCAGTCTCCGGCCAACCCCGCGGCGCAGGTGATCGTCCCTCCAGCCGGGATGGACGAGACCCCGCCACGTCTCGGGATCGACGTGGGTGAACCGGCAGCCGTCGACGCGGCGCACGCCGAGGCCGTGCGCCGTGGGCTCCGTATCGTCTACCCGCTCACCGACGAGCCGTGGGGCGTGCGCCGGTTCTTCGTGGAGGATCCGGGCGGCACGGTGGTCAACGTGCTCGCGCACCTGCCCTGATCCGGAGGCAGCGGCAGGCGACCACCTGCCCACCGCCGGAGTCCTACGTGCGGTCCGCGTCGGCGAGGGCGTCGATGAGCGCGCCCACCGTGTGGTCGGCCTCCAGCGGGTGCCGCAGCCTGCCCTGCGCGTTGACCGTGTAGGAGTTGCGCCTGCCGACCTTCGCGCGGGTGAGGTAGCCGCCCTCGACGAGGTCGGCGACGATGCCCTGCACGGCCCGTTCCGTGATACCGACCTTCAGGGCCAGCTCACGCATCGTCAGCCGCGAGTCCGAGGCCAGGCAGAGCAGGACGTGACCGTGGTTGGTCAGGAACGTCCAGCCGGGCGACGTGGCCCTGGCCTTCGTCCTCGTGCTGGTCTCCGTGGCTTCGGACATGGTCACGGCCGACATGGTATCCCGCCGGGGACACTCCGATCAGCCGTTCGCCGGCGAACCGGCGCCGCGGGCGCGCGGTCAGCCGCTGCTCACCGCGCACTGACCACGATCGACCCGTTCGGGCGGCCCCGCGGACGGCGTCGGGTCGAAGTCGAAGATCGCCGTGGGGATGTACAGCGTCGCGCAGGCGTTCGGGATGTCCACGACGCCGGAGAACCTGCCCTCGATCGGCGCGGCGCCGAGGATCAGGTAGGCCTGTTCCGGCGTGTAACCGAACTTGGTCAGGTACTCGATCGCGTGCAGGCACGCCTGCCGGTAGGCCAGGGTGGCGTCCAGGTAGCGCTGCTCACCGGAATCGGTCACCGACAGCCCCGCGAACGTCAGGTACTCGGAGTAGCGCGGCTCGACCCGGCCGGGGATGAACGCGGGCGACTCGAGACCGTACGTCCGCATCCCGCCCTTGATGACGTCGACGTGCAGGTCGATGAAGCCGCCCATCTCGATGGCGCCGCAGAAGGTGATCTCGCCGTCACCCTGGCTGAAGTGCAGGTCGCCCAGCGACAGCTTCGCGCCGGGGACGAACACGGGGTAGAAGACCCGGGTGCCCCGGGACAGGTTCTTGATGTCCTGGTTGCCGCCGTTCTCGCGGGGCGGGGCAGTGCGGGCCGCCTCGCCCGCGACCCGGTCGAACTCGTCACCGGACAGCGACCCGAGCAGCGCGTTCTCCGGCAGCGGCGGCAGGGCGAGCGGCGGCACCCGGTCCGGGTCCGTCGCGATCAGGTCTCCCTCCCGCTGGTTCCAGCGCGACAGGAGTTCGGGGGAGGGCGCCGTGCCCATGAGCCCGGGATGCGCGATGCCGGTGAAGGAGACGCCCGGCAGATGCCGGGAGGTCGCGGTCTGTCCGTGGAAGTCCCACACGGCCTTGTAGGCGTTCGGGAACCTGTCGGTCAGGAAGCCACCACCGTTGTCGCGCGCGAAGACACCGGTGTAGCCCCAGCCCTGGCCCGCGACCGGACCGTGCTCCTGGGGGACCGGCCCGAGGTCGAGGATGTCGACCATCAGCAGGTCTCCCGGTTCGGCGCCCTCCACGGCGATCGGGCCGGACAGCTGGTGGACCATCGACAGGTCGGCGTCCCGGACGTCGTCGGCGGAGTCGTCATTGTGAATGGTGCCGTCGAACCATTCCCGGCACTCGACGCGGAACTCCTCGCCGGGCCGCACCGTCACCGCCGGGGGAACGTCCGGATGCCACCGGTTGTGCCCGGGCACATCCTGGTCGGCGAACCGGCGGGCCTGATCGACCGCGAACCTGACCTGTGGCATGTGCTGCTCCCTTCTCGATGCGTCAGGGGCGGGGGAGACGGGCGTGCCGGGGATCGCGGCTGACCCGCACCCCGCCGCTCGCCCCACGTGGTGGAGGCGCCGACACCACCTCCGGGCTCTCCGCGCTACGCTGGGCGTACTCGCGTGCGCGCGACCACGACGACGGCGTGGTGTGCCGTACCGCGGGGGCCGTGTACCGGCGCGCGGCGGGCTCGCCGCAGTCCGGGCACGGCCGCGTCGCCGCCGCCTCGCCCATGGGGTGTTGCCGCTCGAAGTCGCCGCACCGCGCGCAGCGGTACACATACGTCGCCATCGCCCGCCGTCCCTCGGGGTCGGAAACCGGTTCTGGGGGGCCTTCCCGGCGGATCCGGCGGGCAAACCGCGTCGTCGCGACGAAACGGGGCGCTCGCGGGAGGCTGGCCGCCGGCGTGGGACGTCGAAAACCGGGTGGGGAGCGGACGGTGGCGCGCGTAGTGTCGGCGACCGTGATCGGCGAGGTGAACAGGGGAGACGACCCGGCGGACGGCTGGTTCCCCGAGAGCGTGGCGGCGGACTACGACACCCCGGGCGGCGCGAACGCGCCCGAGGTGGTGACGCCCGCGGTGGACGTCCTCGAGGACCTGGCCGCAGGCCCGGTGCTGGAGTTCGCGGTCGGTACCGGGCGGATCGCCGCGCCGCTGGCCGCCCGCGGCGTGCCGGTCAGCGGGATCGAGCTCAGCCGGGCGATGGCGGCGCGTGTCGCGACCAAGCCGGGCGGTGACGCGGTGGGGGTGACGATCGGCGACATGACGACGACACGCGTCGCCGGCCGGTTCTCGCTGGTCTACCTGGTGTTCAACACGATCAGCAACGTGACCACTCAGGACGGGCAGGTCGACGTCTTCCGCAACGCGGCCGCACACCTAAGCCAGGGTGGGTTGTTCCTCGTCGAGGTGGGCCTGCCGGACCTGCGTCGCCTGCCACCCGGGCAGGACGCCGTCCCGTTCGCGGTGGCGCCCGGCGCCGACGGCGGCGGCTATGTCGGGTTCGACCAGTACGACGTCGTCACGCAGGAGTTCACGTCGAACCACGTCACCGTCACTCCGGGCGGCGCGGGGCGGTTCCGCCGCATTCCGTTCCGGTTCGCCTGGCCTGCCGAGCTGGACCTCATGGCGCGCATCGCCGGGATGCGCCTGAAGCACCGGTGGGCGGATTGGGACCGTTCGGAGCTCACGGCGGAGAGCACCAAGCACGTGTCGGTCTGGGAGGCGGGCCCGCAACACCAGGAGTTCGGCTGAGCCTCCGGATGTGCGCCCGGTATCGGAGGCGCGGGGAGGACGCACTGGGGAGCGCTTCCCCGCTACTTAACATAATGTAGCTTATCGGCACTCTGGAAGGCTCCGGAGAGGTGCTGGTCGCACCGGTTCGGATGCGGCCGGCACCTCCCACGCGAGTACTCCCGCTCAGCCCTCGACGTAGGCGGCGAGGTGTTCGCCGGTGAGCGTGGACCGGTCGGCGACGAGGTCCGCGGGCGTGCCCTCGAAGACGATCCGGCCGCCGTCGTGGCCCGCGCCGGGACCGACATCGATGATCCAGTCGGCGTGCGCCATGACCGCCTGGTGGTGCTCGATGACGATGACCGACTTGCCCGAGTCGACCAGGTGGTCGAGCAGGCCGAGCAACTGCTCGACGTCGGCGAGGTGGAGCCCGGTGGTCGGCTCGTCGAGAACGTAGACGCCGCCCTCCTCGGCCATGTGGATGGCCAGCTTGAGCCGCTGCCGCTCGCCACCGGACAGCGTGGTCAGCGGCTGGCCGAGCCTGAGGTAGCCCAGTCCCACGTCGGCCAGCCGCCGCAGGATCTTGTGGGCCGCCGGTGTGCGTGCCGCGCCCTCCGCGAAGAACTCCTCGGCCTCGGCCACCGACATGGCGAGCACCTCGCTGATGTCGCGCCCGCCCAACTTGTACTCGAGCACGGACGCCTGGAACCGCCTGCCCTCGCATTCCTCACAGGTGGTGGCGACCCCGGCCATCATCGCCAGGTCCGTGTAGACGACCCCGGCGCCGTTGCAGTTGGGGCACGCGCCCTCGGAGTTGGCACTGAACAGCGCCGGCTTCACGTTGTTGGCCTTGGCGAACGCCTTGCGGATCGGGTCGAGCAGCCCGGTGTAGGTCGCCGGGTTGCTCCGCCGCGAGCCGCGGATCGGGGTCTGGTCGACCGCCACCACGCCTTCGCGCCCGGCCACCGAGCCGTGCAGCAGCGAGCTCTTGCCCGAACCCGCCACACCGGTGACGACCACGAGCACGCCGAGCGGGATGTCGACGTCGACGTGGCGCAGGTTGTGGGCGCTGGCGCCCCGCACCTCCAGCGCCCCCGACGGGGTCCGCACCGAGGGCTTCAGCCGGGCCCGGTCGTCCAGGTGCCGCCCGGTCAGCGTGCCGCTCGCCCGCAGCCCCTCGACGGTGCCCTCGAACACCACCTCGCCACCCTCGGTGCCCGCGAGCGGGCCCAGATCGACGACGTGGTCGGCGATCGCGATCGTCTCCGGCTCGTGTTCCACGACGAGCACCGTGTTGCCCTTGTCCCGCAGCCGCAGCAGCAGGTTGTTCATCCGCTGGATGTCGTGAGGGTGCATGCCCGTGGTGGGCTCGTCGAAGACATAGGTGACGTCGGTGAGCGACGAGCCGAGGTGCCGGATCATCTTGGTGCGCTGGGCCTCGCCGCCGGACAGAGTCCCCGACGACCGGTCCAGCGAGAGGTAGCCCAGGCCGATCTCCACAAAGGAGTCGAGCGTGTGCTGCAGCTTCCCGAGCAGCGGCGCCACGCTGGGCTCGTCGAGTCCGCGGACCCAGTCGGCCAGGTCGCTGATCTGCATCGCGCACGCGTCGGCGATGTTGACACCCTTGATCTTCGACGACCTGGCCTCCTCGGACAGCCGGGTGCCGTCGCAGTCGGGGCACGTGGTGAACGTGACCGCCCTTTCCACGAACGCCCGGATGTGCGACTGCAGCGAGTCGACGTCCTTGGACAGCATCGACTTCTGGATCCTCGGGATCAGGCCCTCGTAGGTCAGGTTGATGCCGTCGACCTTGATCTTGGTCGGTTCCTTGTAGAGCAGGTCGTGCAGCTGCCGCTTGGTGAACTTGCGGATCGGCTTGTCCGGGTCGAAGAAGCCGCAGCCGCGGAAGATGCGACCGTACCAGCCGTCCATGGTGTAGCCGGGGATCGTGATCGCGCCCTCGTTGAGCGACTTGGACTCGTCGTAGACCTGGGTGAGGTCGATGTCGTTGACCGAGCCCCTGCCCTCGCACCGGGGGCACATGCCGCCGGTGATGCTGAAGCTGCGGCGTTCCTTCACCTTCTGCCCGCCGCGTTCCACGGTGACCGCGCCCGCTCCGCTGATCGAGGCGACGTTGAAGGAGAACGCCTGCGGGGAACCGATGTGGGGCTTGCCGAGCCGGCTGAACAGGATGCGCAGCATGGCGTTCGCGTCGGTGGCGGTGCCGACCGTGGAACGCGGATCCGCCCCCATCCGCTCCTGGTCGACGATGATCGCGGTCGTCAGTCCTTCGAGGACGTCGACGTCGGGCCGAGCCATCGTCGGCATGAAGCCCTGCACGAAGGCGCTGTAGGTCTCGTTGATCAGCCGCTGCGACTCGGCCGCGATCGTGCCGAACACCAGGGAGCTCTTGCCCGATCCGGAGACGCCGGTGAACACGGTGAGCCGGCGCTTCGGCAGCTCGACGCTGACATCGGAGAGGTTGTTCTCGCGTGCGCCGTGCACGCGGATCACATCGTGGCTGTCGGCAACGTGCGACGCGGGCGTCCGCGTGTCCGTCGTCGTGGCCGTGCTCATCGTGTCTCCCTCTGTTGGGTGGGTCGCCCGGCTCCCGTGGCAGGGGCACGGGAGCCGGAGTGCCTGCACTCAGTTCAGCTGGTTGATCCGGATCAGGTTGCCCGACGGATCGCGGAAGGCGCAGTCGCGTACCCCGTACGGCTGGTCGGTCGGTTCCTGCACGACCTCGGCGCCGCTGGCCTGGAGCCGGTCGAAGACGCCGTCGAGGTCCTTGGTCGCGAGGGTGAGGGCGCCGAAGGTGCCCTTGGCCATCATCTCGGCGATGACCTTGCGTTCGTCGTCGGTGATCCCGGGATCGGCGGCGGGCGGGTGCAGGACGACGGACGTGGGCTGCCCGGGCGGGCCGACCGTGATCCAGCGCATCCCGTTGTACCCGACGTCGTTGCGGACCTCGAAGCCGAGCGTGTCGCGGTAGAAGGCCAGTGCCGCGTCCGGGTCGGTGTGCGGCAGGAACGCGTAGTGAATGTTGATGTCCATGCCGGTCACACTATGTGCGCGCCGATGACCGCGCTTCTCGATTCCTGATCGGTCGGGTCACCTGTTTCGTCACGCACGGCGGCACGCCCGCCATCTGCGTCGCGCCCTCGCGCCGGTAGGTGCTGGGCGGCACCCCGACCAGCTCGGTGAAGCGGGTGCTGAAGGTGCCCAGCGACGAACAGCCGACCGCGAAGCACACCTCGGTCACGCTGAGGTCGCCACGGCGCAGCAGCGCCATCGCGCGTTCCACGCGGCGCGTCATCAGGTAGCTGTACGGCGACTCGCCGTAGGCACGCCGGAACTCGCGGCTGAGGTGGCCCGCCGACATGTGCACGCTGCGAGCGAGCGCCTCGACGTCCAGCGGCTGCGCGTACTCCCGGTCGATCCGGTCGCGGACGCGACGGAGCCGCGCGAGGTCGTGCAGACGCTGTTCGTGCGCGCCGGCGGATTTGCTGGTCACGTGCCCGAAGCTACCCCACTCCCCTCGCCCGGTGCGCGACAACTGGCTCATTCGGCGCGGTGAACACGGGTGCTGTGCCAGCCACCGCTCCACGGAACGCCCGGCGACCTCCGAATTCGTCACCGTGACGTTTCGGGTGGGGGTGGGTTGGATTGCCGGTCAGCGGAGTTGTTCGAGGTCCTGGGCGGTACGCGCGAGCTCGCGCGCCAGGCGGCGCAGCTCCTCGGCGTCGGCGCCGTCCTCCGCCGCCGTCCCCACGTCCTCCGCGGCGCACCGGAGCTGGAACAGCCGGTCCTGCAGCGTGGCCAGCTCCGCCCCGGAGAGCACGACGGCGTCCTCGGGCAGACCGCCGCGCTGCACGGCGATCCGCCGCTCGTAGGCCCGCTGCCGGCACGACTGCCCGCAGTAGCGGCGTCGGCGCCCGACGGTCCCGTTCTGCTCGACCCGCTTGCCGCACCAGCCGCAGTAGTGGACCACACGCCTGCGGAGCGCGACCCCGTGTCCCGCCGGGTCGCCTGCCCCGCGCTCCTCCCCTGCGTCGTTCACGATCGAGACCCTAACCGGTCGCCCCGGGCCGCCCCGCGCGCCGCGCCGACCCGGCCCCCGGCCCGGCGAACGGTCACCCGGCGGCAACCGCCAGCACATGCCGCGGCCACGCCGGGCAGGCAGACTGGACACGTGCCGACCTCACACCCCTATCTCGCCACCCCGCTCCCCAGGGCCTTCGCCCACCGGGGCTGGCACCTGGGCGACCTCGACGGCATGGAGAACTCCCTGCCCGCGTTCCAGCGCGCCGTGGCCGAGGGGTTCGACTACGTCGAGACGGACGTGCACGCCACATCGGACGGCGTGGTCGTCGTGCACCACGACGCGCTGCTGGACCGCACGACCGACGGCACCGGTCCCATCGCGCGGCAGCGGTGGGAGACCGTGCGCAGGGCCAAGGTCGGCGGCAGGGCCGGGATCTCCCGGCTCGAGGATGTCCTGGAGGAGCTGCCCGGAGCCCGGTTCAACGTGGACGTCAAGGCGGACTCCGCCGTGGAGCCCTTCGTCCGCGTCGTCGAGCGCCTCGGCGCGTTCGACCGGGTGGCGGCCGCGGCGTTCTCCGACGCGCGGCTCGCGCGGCTGCGGAAGCTGGCCGGACCCAAGCTGATGACCTCGCTCGGGCCGCGTTCGGCGGCCGTGCTGTGGGCCAACGGCTGGCTGCCGTTCCTGCGGCTCGGGTTCCTCAGCCGGGGCGCCATGGCACAGGTCCCGGTCCGGCAGGGGCCGATGACCGTGGTCGACCGGGCGTTCCTCCGCTCTGCCCGCCGCGCGGGCGTCGAGGTGCACACGTGGACGATCGACGACAAGGCCCAGATGTGCGCACTGCTCGACCTCGGGGTCGACGGCATCGTCACCGACCGCCCCGACCTGCTCCGCGAGGTGCTCACCGAACGCGGCTGCTGGCCGACGGCGCGGTGAGTGCCGACCGAGCCGGTCACCGCTCGTGAGTGGGAAACGTCGTTAGAACCACGTTTCCCGCTCACGAGCGGGGCGGCCGGGTGGGCACGGTTCGGCCACGATCGCCCTGCCCGCCCACGCCGCGCGCGCACGCGAGCAGTAGTCTCCGCTCAGCTCGACGATCTTCTGGCAGGGAGCCCGGCATGACCACTGTTCCCGAAGGCCCGGCTCCGGTCGCCGACGTCCGCGACCGCAAGCGGGAGCAACGCGGCTGGTACTTCTACGACTGGGCGAACTCGGCGTTCTACACGTCGGTGATCACCGTGTTCGGCGCCCTGTACACCGGCTCGGTCGCCGCGCAGGACGCCCGCGCCGACATCGCCCGCAACGGCCCCACCCCGTGCGTGGACGCCCAGGGCGCCGAGAACACGCTGCAGAACTGCGACATCACGCTGTTCGGCCTGGCGTTCCCGGCGGGTTCGCTGTGGGGCTACCTGCTGTCGGCCGCGACGGTCATCCAGGTGCTGATCCTGCCGATCACGGGCGCCATCGCCGACCGCAGCCAGTACAAGAAGCGCATCCTCGGGGCGTTCGCGTTCGTCGGCGCCACCGCGTCGGCGCTGCTGTTCTTCCTCGCCGACGGGCGCTGGGAGCTCGGCGTCGTGCTCTACGTCATCGCCAACGTCGGCTACGGGGCTTCGATCGTCGTCTACTACTCGTTCCTGCCCGACATCGCGACCCCCGACGAGCGGGACAGGGTGTCGGCGCGCGGCTGGGCGTTCGGCTACCTCGGGGGCGGGCTCGCCCTGGCGTTGCAGCTCGCGTTCTACCTCAGCCGTGACGCGTTCGGGGTGAGCGAGTCGCTCGCCGTGCGGATCTGTTTCCTCAGCGCGGGCCTGTGGTGGGGACTGTTCACGCTCATCCCGCTGCGCAGGCTGCACGAGCACCAGCCGCCGCACGGCCGGGAGCGCGGCGCGTCGATCGTGCGGGCCGGTTTCTCCGAGCTGTGGCAGACGCTGCGCGCGGCGCGGGCGTTCCCGTTGACGCTGGCGTTCCTCGGCGCCTACCTCGTGTTCACCGACGGCATCTCGACGGTGGTGGCGGTGTCCGCGCAGTACGGCAAGGACGAGCTGAAGTTCGCCAACGAGGTGCTGATCACCACGATCCTCGTCATCCAGTTCGTCGCCTACCTCGGCGGGATGCTGCACGGGTTCGTCGCCCAGCGGATCGGGGCGAAGAAGACCATCCTCGGCAGCCTGCTCGTGTGGATCGTGGTGATCTGCGCCGCGTACTTCATCCAGCCGGGCAAGGAGCTGCAGTTCTACGCCGTCGCCGGCGGCATCGGCCTGGTGCTCGGCGGCACCAACGCGCTGTCGCGGTCGCTGTACAGCCAGATGATCCCCGCGGGCAAGGAGGCACAGTACTACTCCCTGTACGAGATCGGTGAACGGGGGACGTCGTGGCTGGGCCCGTTGCTGTTCGCGGGCGTCGGCCACGCCACCGGGTCGTTCCGGTACGCGATCGTCGCGCTGGCCGTGTTCTTCGTGGCGGGTTTCGTGCTGGTGGCGCTGGTGCCTGTGAGAAGGGCCATCGCGGCGGCGGGTAACCGCGAGCCCGCGGTCCTGTAGCGGCGGCGGCCGCTAGGGTGCTCGCTCGTGACCGCACTGGATGACGAGCTGGACCCCACCGATGCGCTGTCGGCGGTGCCCGCGGCGGGCGACCGTCGCGGGATGCCCGTGGCCGGGAGGCTGAAGTTCTGCTACGGGCCGATGGACTGTGGCAAGTCGACGCTGGCGCTGCAGATCGACCACAACCACGCCAGGCAGGGCAGGTGTGGCGTGCTGCTGGTGCGGCACGACCGGTCTGGTTCGGCGCGGATCACCAGCCGCATCGGCATCACCAGGGACGCGTTCGAGGTCGAGGCGGGCACCGACGTGCGGCACCTGGTGCGGCAGCTGTGGGCGCGGGGCCGCCATGTGGACTACCTCATCGTCGACGAGGCGCAGTTCCTCTCCCCCGCCCAGGTCGAGCAGCTGGCCGAGCTGGCCGACGACGCAGGGATCGACGTGTACTGCTTCGGCATCGCCACCGACTTCCGCAGCGAGCTCTTCCCGGGGGCGCGGCGGCTGTTCGAGCTGGCCGACGAGCTGCAGCCGGTGCAGGTGGAGGTGCTGTGCTGGTGTGGCCTGCCCGGGCGGTTCAACGCGCGGGTGCGGGACGGCGAGGTGCTGCGGACGGGTGAGACGGTGTTCGTGGCGGACACCGGGCAAGCCACTGGAGTGAATTCCGCTCCGACACACGAACCGATCGATTCGGCTACCGTCCGTTACCAGGTACTTTGTCGGCGCCACTTTCGTCTCGGCGATGTCGGGCCCTCGATGGCCCGGCAGGGCCAGTTGCGACTGACCTGAGTGGCGACGCTTCATAGCCCAAGTGGGGGATTATTCCCAGATAACAGGGCATGGCGCGTCACGACGAGACTGAAAACGTCTCCCATCAGAGAAAGCTGTTCCGACGGGTGACGCAGCCCATCGTGAGTAAGGACATGCTGTACCGGGAATTCCTGACCCGGTCAGTGTCGTTGCACAGGGTGAGCATCGCCCTGGCTCCCGCCTGGGAGCCGACTGAAAGGACCCATCATGGCCGACCGTGTTCTTCGTGGAAGCCGGTTGGGAGCGGTCAGTTACGAAACCGACCGCAATCACGACCTCGCCCCCCGGCGGACCGTACGCTACTCGTGCCCGAAGAACCACGAGTTCGAGGTGCCGTTCTCGGACGACGCCGAGATCCCGACCGTGTGGGAGTGCCGGCTGCACGGCACCGAGTCGGAGATCGTCGAGGGTGGCCAGGCCGAGCCCAAGGAGGTCAAGCCTCCTCGGACGCACTGGGACATGCTTCTCGAGCGGCGTTCGATTCCGGAGCTCGAGGAACTGCTGAACGAGCGGCTCGCCGAGCTCAAGGGCCGGCGCAGCCGCAGCGCGTAGCCAGGCCACCGCTCCCACCACAGGGCAGCGCCCCCGCGTCCTCTCGCCGCGGGGGCGCTGCTGTGTGCGTCCGGGCTTCCGGCTGGGCCGGTCAGGACTCCGCTGTCCGCAGCAGTGCCCGCACCGCGGGGCGGAACTCGAAGATGTACGGGAGCGCCTTGAGCTCCTCCGGCGTCACCGTGACACCACGGGCCGCGGCGAGCTCCGCCAGCCGGCTCCACGGACGGGATTCTCCGGCGTCCTCCTCGTCTCCCTCGTCCGGCAGCAGGCCTCCGACGAGAAGTTCCCGGAGCTCCTCTTCCGTGAAGCCCCGGAAGTCCGACGGGGAACCGCCGCGCTCGCCGATGGTCACACCACGCTGGTTGCCGAGGACGACGCGCTTGCCGGATTCGAGGTCGACGTACTCGTTCAGGGCGAAACTGACCTGACGGGTCGACTGGTCCCACGGAACGCGGAGACCGCACACGACCCCGAGGGCGACGACGGCTCCGTCACCGGCGGACGCGTCCGGGCCGAGCGGCAGCTCGCCCCAGCCGTCCCACGGCTGTCGGGGTGCGGGTGACCATCCACCTGCCGCGGCATCCATGGCGGAACCCCCGGTGACCGGCTCGGCTCGCCGGGCCTCAGCGGAGCCTGCGCAGCAGGGCGCGCAGCTGCTCGGCGCGGCGCCGCAGCCCCCAGGCGGCGACGAGGACGAACGCCTCGCGGACGATCGAGGAGCTCATCTTCGACTCACCGATCTCCCGGTCGGTGAAGGTGATGGGTACCTCCACGATCGTGAAGCCCTCGCGGTCGGTGCGCAGGGTCAGGTCGATCTGGAAGCAGTAGCCATGGGAGGCGACCTCGCCGAGCGCGAGCTTGCCGAGCACCTCGCGGCGGTAGGCGCGGAAGCCCGCGGTCATGTCGTTGACGGGCACGCCGAGCGCCAGGCGCGAGTAGATGTTGGCACCCCGGGACAGCAGCTCCCTGCGGAGCGGCCAGTTGACCACGCTGCCGCCGGGCACGTAGCGGGAGCCGATGACCAGGTCGGCGTCGCCGAGCGCGGCCAGGATGCGCGGCAGGTCCTCCGGCGCGTGCGAGCCGTCGGCGTCCATCTCGACGAGCGTGCGATAGTCGCGGTCCAGTCCCCAGTGGAACCCGGCGATGTAGGCGGCGCCGAGACCGGCCTTCTCCGTGCGGTGCAGGACGTGCACGCGGTCGTCGGCGGCCGCGAGCTCGTCGGCGAGCTCACCGGTGCCGTCCGGGCTCCCGTCGTCGACGACCAGCACGTCCACCTGCGGCAGCGTCGCGTGCAGGCGCTGGACGAGGGGCGTGAGGTTTTCCCGCTCGTTGTAGGTCGGGATGATCACCAGCACCGGGTCGGTCTCGTCCCTGCGCTGTGTCCCCTCCGCCATGCTGCTCCCCTTCTTCTCGCGTGTCACCGAGCGCGCCGGCCGCGCAGCCGGAGCACGGACCCGGCGGCGGCCGCGGCGAGTGCGGCTCCGGCCAGCACGTACTCGGTCCACGGGCCGAGTCGATCCGCCAGCGTAGTCTCCTGCCGCAGCGGGACGTCGGCCACCAGTGACGCCGCGGTGAACAGGCCGGTCTCCTGTTCGATACTGCCATCGGGCCGCACGATCGCGCTCACCCCACTGGTGGCCGCCACGACCACCGCCCTGCCGTGTTCGACCGCACGCAGGCGGGACATGGCGAGCTGCTGGTAGCTCATCTCCCCCGGCCCGTACCAGGCGTTGTTGGTCGGCACGACGAGCAGCCGTGCCCCGGCCCGCGTGGCGCCGCGCGCGACGTAGTCGTAGGCGGCCTCGTAGCAGATGGCCGCGCCGATGCGAGTGCCCGCGATGTCGAACACGCCGGGCTCGGTGCCCCAGCGCATGTCGCCCGTGCTGTCGACGAACGGGGTGAACCAGCGGGCGATCGTGCGCATCGGCACGTACTCGGCGAACGGGACGAGTTCCTGCTTGGCGTACCGCTCCCCCTGCCCCTGACCGGGCCACCAGGCGGCGACGGCGTTCTCCACCGCACCGTCCGGGTACTCGTAGCGGACGCCGAGCAGCGCGGGCGCGTCGAACCGGTCGACCATCGCGTCGAGGGCCGCGTCGTCGCCGACGGCGGCCGTGGCCGTCTCCGGCCACACGACCAGATCGGGCCGGGGCACCTCGCCCGCCTCGACGCGGGCGGCCAGCCGGTCGCTCTCGGCGAGGTGGTTGGCGCGGATGACGTCCCGCGCGCCGAGCAGCCCGAGGCCCAGATCGGGGGCGTTGCCCTGGACCACGGCCACGGTGCGGGTTCCGGTCTGCGCCCCGGTGCCGACGGTCGGCCACACGGCCAGCGCGGCGCACACGGGCAGCAGCGTGGTCAGCGCTGGGGCGAGCCAGGACCGGGCGGGGCGGGGTCCGTCGCGGCGGACGCGGACGAGCAGCCAGGCCAGGCCGAAGCCGGTGAGCACCACGGCGAAACCGACCAGCGGAGCGCCGCCGACCGAGGCGAGGGCGAGGAAGGCGCCCTCGGGCTGGCTGAACGCGGCCCGGCCCCACGGGAAGCCGTTGGCGGGCCAGCGGGACCGGGCGAACTCCTGCAGGAGGAACAGGAGTGCCATCCACACCGGTGGGGCGGGCAGCCTGCTGACCAGCGGCATCAGGGCGCAGGCCGCGCCGATGTACGCGGCGAGCACGGCGGAGAGCCCCAGCCACGGGCTCGGCCCGAAGTCCTCGCCGAGGAAGTCCTGGATCCACCGCAGGTGCAGGAGGTTGAACGTGAGGCCGAACGCGAAGCCGTACCCGGCGCTGCCCCACGCGCGGCGCCCGTGCAGTGCCAGTCCCAGGCCGGTGAACGCCAGCGGGGCGAGCCACCACAGCTCGCGCGGGGCGAAGCTGAGGTAGAAGACGACGCCGGAGGCGACGGCGAGCGCGAGCCTGCCCAGTACGTGCCGGGTACGACGCGTCCGTGACCCGGCAGGCGCCGGCGCGGTGCGAGCCTCCTCGGGGGCCGTGGCGATCACCCGTCCAGCCTAGGCGGGCTCGGTGAACGGACTGTCATGAGTGACCCGTTGCTGGCGAGAAATGTCCGTAACGGGTCACTCATGACAGTGCGTCGTGGACGGTCTCGCCCGCGCGGACGGTGCGCAGGCAGCGTGGCAGCGGGGCTCCGGGGTCGAGCGGCGGCAGCCCGGGCACGCGGGCGCGCGGGTCGGTGGACCAGCGCTGCACGCGGGAGTCCGGCGTCGCGACGACCAGTTCGGCCGCGTCCCACACGGCGTAGTGCGCGGGTGCGCCCGGAACGAGGCTGCCGGTGACGCCGTCGTGGACACCCGCCGCGCGGTGCCCGCCGCGGGTGTGCGCGTTGAAGGCCGCGCGGGCGGAAAGGCCGGCCCCGGGGGTGCGGTGGTGGACGGCGGCCCGCACGCTCGCCCACGGGTCGAGCGGGGTCACCGGGGCGTCGGAGCCAAAGGCGAGCACGACCCCCTCCGCGGCGAGTGCCGAGAAGGGATTGAGCCCGGCGGCCCGTTCGGCGCCCAGCCGCGTGGCGTACATGCCGCCGGAGCCGCCCCAGGCGGCGTCGAACTGCGGTTGCACGGAGGCGGCCACCCCCCACCCCGCCAGCGCGCGGGCCTGCTCGGTGTCGACCATCTCGACGTGTTCCAGCCGGTGCCTCGCCGCGGCGAGTGCCCTGCGGCCCAGCTTCTCCTCCGCCCGGCGCAGCCCTTCGACCACCTCGGCCACGGCGGCGTCCCCGATCACGTGAAAACCGGCCTGCAGGCCGGCCTCGGTGCAGGCCACGACGTGCTCGGCGATCGCGCCCGCGTCGAGGTAGCGGGCGCCCGTGGTGCCGGGCCGGTCGGCGTAGGGCTCGTGCAGCGCCGCGGTGTGCGAGCCGAGGGCGCCGTCCACGAACAGGTCTCCCGCCAGCCCGGACGCGCCGAGCCGGCGCGCGGTGTCGATCGCGCCGTGCTCGCCCCAATAGGCCACGACCTCCGGCATCCCGGGTTCGGCGGCCAGCGCCAGCAGGTCGACCAGGTCCTCCTCGCCGGAGACGTCCGGACCGGCGCACTCGTGCACGGCGACGATCCCGGCAGCGGCCGCGGCCCGCAGGAAGGCGCGCTGGGCCCGCTGCCGCTGGGCGGGGGTGACGGCGGCCCGCGCGGCGGCGCGGACCAGGTGGTGCGCCTGGCGGGTGAGCGGGCCTTCGGCCGACCAGCCGGCGGTGTCGCGGGCGCCGGGGGCGAGCTCCACGAGGGCGGTGGACACCAGCGCGGAGTGGACGTCGACCCGGCTCAGGTAGACGGGGACCTCGCCCGCGGCGGCGTCGAGCTCCGCCCGGCTCGGCAGCCGCCGGTCCCGCCAGCCGGACTCGTCCCATCCGTGCGCGAGCAGCACCTCGCCGGGCACGGTGGAGACCGCCGCCTCGCGCACGGCGGCGAGCAGGCCTGCGGCGTCGCGCACGCCGGTGAGGTCGAGCCCGGACAGGTGCAGTCCCGTCGCCGTGGCGTGCACGTGCGCGTCGACGAAGGCGGGTGCGACGAACGCGCCGTCCAGCTCGACCACCTCGGCGTCGGGGTGCAGCGCCCGGCCCGGGCCGTCCTGGCCCACCCAGACGACGGTGCCGCCGGTCACGGCCATGGCCGTGGCGTCGGGCGAGTCCGGGGTGTGGATCCGGCCGCCGACGAGCAGGGTCGTGTTGTCGTTCACGCCCCGAGTCTGCCTGGCCGCTCCCCGCTGGGCACGAGGCGGTCCCCTTGCCTGTGACCTCGTCACATAACACGACCGTAACGGCAATATTTGCTCTCAGAGGGTCCTGTGACAGGATATTTTCACGCGATCCCGACAGCTAGGAGCAGAAGTGACTGCGACCCAGACACCTGCCTCGCCCACGGCCGACACCCACGAGCAACAGCCGTACACCTACCGCCGGACCGAGCTGGTCGAACCCGACTGGCGCCGGTTCCCGGGCTGGCGGGACGTGACCGAGGCCGAATGGCGCGACGCCCAGTGGCAGCGGGTCCACTGCGTCCGCAACCTCAAGCAGCTGCGGGCGCTCATGGGCGACCTGCTGGAGGAACGGTTCTACGAGGACCTCGCGGCCGACCAGCACGACATGGCCACGATGTCGATGCTGCTGCCCCCGCAGATGCTCAACACGATGGCACCGCACGCGGGTTCCGACCCGCAGAAGGTCACCGAAGCCTTCTACGCCGACCCGATCCGCCGGTACATGCTTCCGGTGCGCAGTGACCGCGACCCGGTGTGGCCCAGCCACCCGCACTCGGAACGCGACTCGCTGCACGAGGCCGAGATGTGGGTGGTCGAGGGCCTGACCCACCGCTACCCCACCAAGGTGCTCGCCGAGCTGCTGTCCACGTGCCCGCAGTACTGCGGCCACTGCACGCGGATGGACCTGGTCGGCAACTCCACCGAACAGATCGACAAGCACAAGCTCGAACTGAAACCGGTCGACCGGCAGGACGCCATGATCGACTACCTGAAGCGCACCCCCGGGGTACGCGACGTCGTGGTCTCCGGCGGTGACGTCGCCAACGTGCCGTGGCACCAGCTGGAGGCGTTCCTCATGCGCCTGCTGGACATCGACACGGTCCGCGACATCCGCCTCGCCACGAAGGCGCTGGCCGGCCTGCCGCAGCACTGGCTGCAGCCGAAGGTCGTGGAAGGCCTCGAGCGGGTCGCCGGGACCGCGCACCGCCGCGGGGTGAACCTCGCCATCCACACGCACGTCAACCACGCGCAGTCGGTGACCCCGCTGGTGGCCGAGGCGTCCCGCACCGCCCTCGACGTCGGGGTGCGCGACGTCCGCAACCAGGGCGTGCTGATGCGCGGGGTGAACGCGACCCAGGAGCAGCTGCTGGACCTGTGCTTCGCGCTGCAGGGCGAGGCGAACATCCTGCCGTACTACTTCTACATGTGCGACATGATCCCGAACGCCGAGCACTGGCGGCTCGCCGTGTGGGAGGCGCAGGAGCTGCAGCACGCGATCATGGGTTACCTGCCCGGCTACGCCACCCCGCGGATCGTGTGCGACGTGCCCTACGTCGGCAAGCGCTGGGTGCACCAGCTCGCCGAGTACGACCGGGAACGCGGCGTCTCGTACTGGACGAAGAACTACCGCACCGGCATCGAGCTGGACGACCCCGAGGCGCTGCGCCGCCGCTACCCCTACTACGACCCGATCTCCACACTTCCCGAGGCGGGCAGGCAGTGGTGGGCGGACCAGCGCTGAGCCAGGGCTGAGCCACATCCGCGCCGGTGCCGTGCCCGGTCCCCGCTCGTGCGTGGGAAACGTGGTGAGAACCACGCTCCCCACGCACGAGCGGGGCGGGCGCTAGAAGTGGTGCACCAGGTCGGTGAACCGCGGCAGGTGCAGCACGCCGTCGTCGGCGGGGTCCAGCTCGTCGTGTTCGAGCACCCAGGTGTTGTCGTTCGGGATGAACACCGCGCCCAGCCCCGCCTGCCGGGCAGGCAGGATGTCGGACTTCGGTGAGTTGCCGATCATCCAGGTGCGCTCGGGCGCCAGCGACTCCGCCTCGGTGAGCTGCCAGTAGGTGTCGGCGTTCTTCTCGGCGACGATGTGCACGCTGCGGAAGTGCCGTTCCAGCCGGGAGACGTCGAGCTTGCGCCGCTGCTCGGCCGGATCCCCCTTGGTGAGCAACAACAGTTCGTGCCGCTGCCCGAGCGCGGTCAGCGTCTCGGCCACACCGGGCACCAGCTCGACCCGGTTCTCCAGCAGGGCGGCGGCCAGCTCGTCGATCCTGCGGTGCTCGGCCTCGGTCGCCTCGCGCTCGCGCAACCGGGTCAGGCACTCGCGCAGGCTGCGGAGGAACACCCTGCTGCCGTAGCCGTGCACGGCGGAGTTCGCCCGCTCGATGTCGTCGAGGATCGCGCGGATCTCGCCGCGGTCGAGGGTGGGATGCGCCAGCCAGTCGAGGAAGTCGTCGATCACGCGCTCGAACAGGACGTTGTTCTCCCACAACGTGTCGTCGGCGTCGAAGATCAGCACCTGGTTGTCGCGGCGGCGCATCGCTGTCCTCCCCTCGGTCCGCGGGACGCCGGAGTGTACCCATGGGACGGTGACCGAGAGCCACCGGTTTTCCCTAGACTGGTCGCGATGCTCAGACTGCGCTGGTGGCTTGGAGCGATCGCGCTCGTCGGGGTCGCCGCGCTCGTCGCCGTGTTCGTCATCGTCGGCGACGACGCCCCCGGTCCCGTCGATCCACCCGGCCCACCCGGAACGGGCCCGCTGACGATCGTGTCGATGGGCGACAGCACACTCTCCGGCGAGGGCGCGGGCGACTACACCCCCGCCACCGACGGCAAGGACGGCAACTGGTGCCATCGCTCCCCCCATGCCGAGGTGCACCAGATCGAGCTGCCCGGCATCACCGAGTCGGTCAACTTCGCCTGCTCCGGCGCGCCGTCCGCGCACGTCGCCCTCGGCGACGTCGAGCAGTGGACCGAGCCGTCGCAGTCGCAGCAGCTGGCGGAGCTGACCGAGACGCACCGGGTGGCCGCGGTCGTGGTCGCGGTGGGCGCCAACGACGATCCCCAGTTCTCCCGGCTGATCTCCGAGTGCTTCACCGCGTGGTTCATGTCCGAGCGCGCGCCTTGCAGCGACCAGATCAAGCGTGACTGGCAGGCCCGGATCGACGCGATGGTGCCCAAGGTCGCCGGCGCGCTGAAGGACATCAGGAAGGTGCTGCGCGACCGGGGCTACTCCGACGAGGACTACGAGCTGGTGCTGCAGTCCTACGCGGCACCGATCGGGCCGGACATGCCCGAGCGGCTGCGCAACCTCGACGGCTGCCCCTTCCGCAAGGAGGACCTGCACTGGATCAGCGACGGCGGCACCGCCACGCTCTCGGCGGGCCTGCGCACCGCGGCCGAACAGGCGGGCGCCCGCTTCCTGGATCTGTCCCGGGCAGGCCGGGGACACCAGGCGTGCAGTGGCGGCGACGATCCCAGCTCCGAGTGGTTCACCCGGTTCACCGTCCAGTGGGACTACCTGAAGTCCGTCGACCGGGCGTCGCACGCACTGGCGGAGTCGTTCCACCCGAACGCCCGCGGCCACGCGCAGTTCGCCCGCTGCGTCAGCGAGTTCCTGGTCACCGACGACGATGCGGCCGCCTGCCTGGAGGGTGAGGACGGCAACCTGCACCCGGCCCGCTCGGTGCTGGCCGGGTGAACGCCGCCGCCCGCTACAGGTCCAGGGCCGCCCGCAGCGCGCTGTCGATCTGCTCCTGCACGTCGGTGCCGATCGCCGCGACGTACTCGCCCAGCCACGGCCGGTACACGCGCGTCAGGTTGAGGGTGGACACCCAGTAGCGGCCGTCCACCGCCACCCCGAGGATGTCCCTCGGGTCGTCCTCGAGCAGTTCGGTGCCCAGCAGCCAGGGTCGCTCGGAGTCGTTGACCCCGTCGGAGGACAGCAGCAGCACCGAGCGGGAGCGCTCCGGCTGGGTCGGCGGGTGGTAGGTCCAGACCTCACCCCTGCGCACGCAGGCGCTCCAGCGCGGTCGCGACCTCCTGCTCGTCGGCTCGCGCCAGTGCGGCCGCGTGCTCGGTGTGCTCCCCGCCCCCCGCACGCGCACCGGAGCCGGCCCAGTAGCCGGTACGCACGGCCTCGCGCCGGGCCGCCTTCGACAGCCACGACGACACCGACACCCCGTGCGCCTTCGCGGCCCGTTCGGCGAACTCCAGCGCTCCCGCGTCCAGCGAGAGCGTCACCTTGCGCGTTGCCATATCTTTCATCGTACCGTTCGCCCGGCCCTAGAGGGTCGGCGAACGGCCCTCGAACGGCGTCGAAAGCACCACCGTGGTCCGGGTGGACACCTTCGCCGACTCCCGGATGCGGCGCAGCAGGTCCTCCAGCGCCAGCGGTGACGCCACCCGCACCAGCAGGATGTACGACTCGTCCCCGGCCACCGAGTAACACGACTCGATCTCGCGGATGTGCTCCAGGCGCTGCGGGTAGTCGTCGGGTGCGGCGGGGTCGTTCGGCGTGAGCGAGATGAGCGCGGTGAGCGGCAGGCCGATCTGCTCGCCGTCGAGCTTGGCCGTGTAACCGCGGATGACGCCCCGCTGCTCCAGCCGCCGTACCCGCTGGTGCACCGCGGACACCGAGAGCCCCACCCGCTCGGCGAGGTCGGTGAAGCTGCGCCTGCCGTCCGCCGCGAGCTCGCGCACGATCGCCTGGTCGAGCGGTTCGAGCGAGCCGTTGCTCATGAGTCGAGCACGACGAGCTCGTGCGGCCGGTTGTTCAGCGGCTCGGCGCCGTCCGTGGTCACGACGACGATGTCCTCGATGCGCGCGCCCCAGCGGCCGGGCTGGTAGATGCCGGGCTCGACGCTGAACGCCATCCCCTGCTCCAGCGGCAGGTCGTTGCCGCCCATCACGTAGGGCTCCTCGTGCACGTCCAGGCCGATGCCGTGCCCGGTGCGGTGGATGAAGTACTCGCCGAGACCGGCCTCCGCGATGATCCCGCGGGCGACGTCGTCGATGTGTCCCGCGCTCACCCCGGGCCGCACGGCCTCGACGGCCGCCCGCTGCGCCCGCTGGAGCACCGCGTAGGTGTCGGCCACGTCGGCGTCCCTGGGCTCGCCGACCGCGTAGGTGCGGGTGGAGTCGGAGTTGTAGCCCTCCGGGATCGGGCCGCCGATGTCGACCACGACGACATCGCCGCGTTCGATCACACGATCCGAGACGTCGTGGTGCGGGCTGGCGCCGTGCGGGCCCGAGCCGACGATCACGAACTCGGCCTCGGTGTGCCCCTCCGCCACGATGGCGGCCGCGATGTCGGCTCCCACCTGCGCCTCGGTGCGGCCCGGGCGCAGCCACTCGCCCATCCGCGCGTGCACGCGGTCGATCGCCTCGCCCGCCTTGCGCAGGGCGGCGATCTCGGCGGCGTCCTTGCGCATCCGCAGTTCCCGCAGCACCGGACCGGCCAGCCGCTGCTCGGCGCCCGGCAGCGCGCGGCGCAGCGCCAGGACGTGCAACGCGACCATGGTGTCGCTGACCGCGACCCGGCCGGGGCTGCCGAGCCGGTCGGCCACGAGCCGGTAGGGGTCGTCGCCGTCCACCCAGGTGACCAGCTCGACGCCGAGGTCGTCGGTGGGCACGGCGGCGTAGCCGGGTGCCTCCAGCCTGGGCAGCACCAGCGCGGGCGGCGAACCGTCCGCGGGCAGGACGAGCGTGGTCAGTCGTTCGAACGAGCCGCCCGCCTGGCCGAGCAGGTACCGCAGGTCCGAACCGGGCGCGATGAGCAACGCGTCCGTCCCGGCGTCCGCGGCGACGCGACGGGCGCGGTCGAGGCGGGCGCGGAGGCTGGCGGGGTCGGGGGCGGGTGCGGAACGGCTCGACATGACCATGAGCCTAGTGCCCTCGCGGTGGGGCGCCGCCGAAGCCCGCCGGTGCCGACCGCGCGGCGGCGTGTCGGCGGTCGGCCGTTCGTGGCACGCTGTGCGGGTGACCGCTCCCCTCGCTCTGCTGGACGCCGCGAGCCTGTACTTCCGGTCGTACTTCGCGCTGCCCGAGTCGATGACCGCGCCCGACGGCACACCGGTGAACGCGGTCCGCGGGTTCGCCGACACGCTGGCCAGGATCCTCACCGACCGCAGGCCCGGCCGCCTGGTGGCGTGCCTGGACGCGGACTGGCGCCCGCAGTTCCGGGTGGACCTGCTGCCCAGCTACAAGGCACACCGCGTGGCCGAGACCGGTGCCGGAGGGCCGGACGTCGAGGAGGTGCCCGACACGCTCACCCCGCAGGTGCCGGTCATCCTCGAACTACTGGAGGCGGTCGGGCTGGCGACGGCGGAGGCCGCCGGGTACGAGGCCGACGACGTGATCGGCACCCTGGCCACGCGGGAGGACGCCGACCCGGTCGAGGTGGTCACCGGAGACCGCGACCTGTTCCAGCTGGTCCGGGCCGAGCCCACCCCGGTGTCGGTGATCTACGTCGGCAAGGGCTGGGCGAAGGCGGAGGTGCTCGGCCCGGCCGAGGTGGCCGCCCGCTACGGCGTGCCGGTGGACAGCGCCGGGCCCGCCTACGCCGACATGGCCGCGCTGCGGGGCGACCCCTCGGACGGGCTGCCCGGCGTCGCCGGGATCGGCGAGAAGACCGCGGCGAAGCTGATCACCCAGTTCGGCTCGCTGGAGGCGCTGCTCAAGGCGGCCCGGGACGAGAGCCCGGAGGTTCCGGTGAAGACCAGGACGCGGCTGGCCGAGGCCGCCGAGTACCTCGCGGCGGCGCCCACCGTGGTGCGGGTGGCGCCGGACGCCCCGGTCGTGCTGTCCGGGGACGACCGGGTGCCCCCGGCGCCCGCCGATCCCGACCGGGTCGCGGCGCTCGCCGAGCGCTGGAACCTCGGCGGCTCCGTGGACCGCCTGCTCAAGGCCCTGTCCGGCTGAGTTCAGCGGTCACGGCGGTCACGGCGGTCACGGCGGTGGCGGCGGGCGAAGGCGGTCCAGCGGATGTCCCTGCCGAACCAGCCCGCCTGCTGGCCCGCCCTGGTGTCCCTGCGCGTGTCCCGCACGTCGGCCCACATCGAGCCGGAGTCGCGGAGCCGGTGTCCCCGGCTCCGCGCGCGCAGGTCGATCAGGAAGGCCGGCAGCAGGACGAACACGACGATGCCGAGCAGCACCCAGAGCACCGGACTCATCGCTCACCCCCTGACGCGGGTCAGGCCGGTTCGGGCTGGCCCACCTCGTACCGTCCCTCGGCGTCGGTGACGGTGATCGTCACCGTGTGCGGCTCGCCTCCGATCAGGGCGTCGCAGTCGAAGGTGTTGCCCGGCTCGACCTCCTGGTCGGCGGGGCAGTCGACCGAGCGGACGTCCCGTACTTCGTACGATTCGGTCAGCAGCCGCTGCACGTCGTTCTCCATGACCGCGGCGTTGAACACCTTCGTGATCGCCGTGGTGGTGGTCGGTGACGGCGCACTGGTGGTGGCGTCGTCGGCCAGTTCGGTGGCCGTCACGGTCTCGGTGACACCCGGCGCGCTCGGGGACGTCTCCGGGGGCGTGACGTCGTCCCTGGCGCAGGCGCCGACCAGGAGCAGCACCAGCGCGGCTCCCGAGACCATCCGTCGCGTATCGCGTACCCGCAAACCGGACACTCCGAACTCGTTGATCGCTGACCGAGTCAGAAGAAGGTACCGCACCACGGTGCGCGTCGTGCACGGAACAGCCGGTCGGCGGTCCGCTCCGCGTCGGCGTTCGCCGCGGCGAGCCTGCCCACGGCCGCCAGGGCGGACGGCCGCCAGCCGCCGAGGTAGAGCATGGCGAGGGTGTCGGCGCCGAGGGTGATCTCCGGGGGCCGGTCGGTGCGGGTGACCTCGTCCGGGGTGATCAGGTAGCGGCCGGAGTTGGCCGGCAGCCGGGGGTCGGACACCTCGATGACGAGCGGATCGGCGTCCCGTTCGCGCGCGGCCAGTGCGGCCGGGACGTCCACCAGCCGCAGCCAGATCTCGTCCCGCACGCCGGTGACGCGGCACGCCCTCGGGTCGGTGAACAGCAGTTCGACCGGCTCGTCCAGCGGCCGGCTCCTGGTCTCGATCACGTCGACGAGGTCGAGGCCCAGCAGGAAGCGCCACAGGCCCGCGAAGGCCTCCGCGGTGGCGGCGTGGAAGTCCACCACGCGGGCGGTCACGGGACTGCCGGGCGTGCGGCTCACCAGGTACCGGGCGTAGCCGTCGGCGCCTCGCGGGCCGTGGTGCACGGCCGCGCGGAGCGGTGTGTCCGCCTGCCGCAGGAACGGTTCCTCGGAAAGCCACAGGTACGAAGGCCGCGCCAGCATGCCGGGGCGCAGGCGTTCCAGCCCGGCGTAGATCCGGGGCAGCCGGTCGAGCGCGGTGTCGGTGTCGAGCAGCTCGATCTCGCCACCCGAGGGCACCTCCGGTCGCAGCCGCGCGATCCTGCGGTCCACGGCGTAGGAGCGGCCCGTGGTCGCCACCCCGTAGCCGAACCGGCCGTAGATGGCGCCCTCGCTCGCGTGCAGTGCGGCGGCGACCGTGCCGCGCTCGGCGAAGTCGGCGAACTGCCGCTGCAGCAGCCCGCTGAGCACGCCCCGCCGCACCCGGTCGGCGCGGACGCCGACGCGGGTGACCGCGGCCAGCGGCACGGTGCCGCCGCCGGGCACGGTGAGGTCGCTGTCGATCGACTGGGCGGTGCCGATCAGCTCCTCGTCGAAGGCGCCGAGGGTGCGGCCCGGCTGGTAGCCGCGGGCCTCCAGCGCCCAGTCCTCGGCACCGGCCTTCGGGGCGTGCATCGCCGCCCGGAACAGGGTGTTGGCGGCGCGGTGCTCCTCGTCGGCCAGGACCCGGATCTCGTGATCACTCATGCTTCGATGCTGGCCGGGCGCGGCGGGTCCGCGCCACTCGATTACCCCTGCGGCTTGGGCTGGCTGACCTGGTAGTGGCCGTCGGCGTTCTGGACGGTGATGGTGACCGTCTGCTGTTCGCCGCCGACGGTGACCTGGCATTCGAACGTCGCGCCCTCGGTGACCTCCTGGTCGGCGGGGCAGGTCACGTTCTCGACGTTCTCGACGCCGTAGCTGTTGGTCAGCAGGTCCTTGACGTCGCTCTGCATCTGCTGGTTGTCGAACACCTTGGTCACCAGCAGGCCAGGCCACAGGAACAGCACCACGGCGGCCGCGGCCACCACGACGACGGCCGCGGACAGACCGATCCACAGGCCCTTGCCCGGCTTGCCCTCCGGCTGCTGCGGCGGTGCCCCGTAGCCGCCCTGCTGCTGGCCGTAGTCGTACTGGCCGTACGGGGGCTGCTGACCGTACGGCTGCTGCGGCTGGCCGTAGGGCGCCTGCGGTTGCCCGTAACCGGGCTGCTGACCGTACTGGGGCGGCTGTCCAGGTTGTCCAGGTTGTCCCGGCTGTCCTGGTTGGCCTGACTGGCCGTAGCCGGGCTGCTGCCCGTACCCCGGCGGCGGGTACCCGGGCTGGCCTTGCTGGCCTTGCTGGCCATAGCCCGGCTGGCCGTACGGGGGCTGCTGGCCGTACCCGCCCGGGTCGGGAAACCCACCGGACGGGGGGCCGGAAGGCGGTTGCTGGCCCCACTGCTGGGGGTCGTTGCCTCCGTACGGCGTGCTCATCGTCTCGCCTCCGCCATCTCCACGTTGTCGCTCCCTACCACGGCGTCCGTGCGCGATCCAACCACAGCGGGCGGTTCGGTGCGCATAAAGGTCGGGCGGCGATCAGGTCTCACCCGCCGCGACGACACCGCGGCGCAGCGCGCGCACGGCCTTCGCGGCCGCGCCACCGACCGGATGGTCCTTCCCCAGCACGTCCCTGATCTGGTCGAGCAGGTCGATCACCTGCCGCGACCAGCGCACGAAGTCGCCCGCGGAAAGCTCCTGCCCGTTCGCCTCGGCCGTGGTCAGCACCTTCTCCAGCGACTCGCCCCTGGCCCACCGGTACACCGGCCACGCGAAGCCCGCGTCCGGTTCCCTGGTGCGGTCGAGGCGGTGCCTGCGCTCGTCGTCGGCGAGGTCGGTCCACAGGCGTACGGTCTCCTGCCACGCTTCCGGAACGCCGCCGGAGGGCAGCCGGGGCTCCGCGGCCGAGTCGCGGCGGGCCTCGTACACGAGCGTGGACACGACGGCGGCCAGTTCGGGCGGGGTCAGGCCGGTCCACACGTCGTGTCGCAGGCATTCGGCCGCGAGCAGGTCCGACTCGCTGTAGAGGCGGGCGAGCCACCTGCCGTGCTCGGTGATGCGGTCGGTGTCGTCCGTGCCGTCGCCGAGGTAGCCGCGTTCGGCCAGCAGCGCGCGGATCCGGTCGAAGGCGCGGGCCAGCGAGTGCGTCGTCGCCGCGACCTTGCGTTCCAGCTGGGCGGTCTCGGCGGCCAGCCGCTGGTAGCGCTCCACCCACCGCAGGTTGGCCTCCCGTTCGGCGAGGCCGTGCGCCGGGTGCTGGCGCAGGGCCCGGCGCAGCGCGGCCAGCTCGCCGTCCTCGTTGGCGCCGGAGCGGCGCCGTTCCCGCTTGGGCCGGGAGATGCCGGTCTCCCGCAGCGACGACGCGATGTCCCGGCGCGTCTTCGGCGAGCGCAGCTCGACGTGCTTGGGCAGGCGCAGCCGCCCCAGCCGCTCCACGGGCGAGGAGAAGTCGGCCACGGAGAGCGGGCCGGACCAGCGGTCCTCGGTGACCACGACCGGGCGGGGCTCGCGCACCGGGTCCAGGCCGGGGTCCACCACGACGGCCAGCCCCGCGCGTCTGCCCTGGGGGACCGAGATCACGTCGCCCTTGCGCAGCCGCTCCAGCGACTCGGCGGTCTCGGCCCTCCGGGCGGCGGAGTTCTGCCTGGCCAGCACCTTCTCCCGCTCGGAGATCTTCTTCCGCAGCTCGACGTACTCGAGCATCTCGTCGAAGTCGCCGGTGACGGCCTCCGCGTAGCCGCGCAGCGCCTCCTTGTTGCGCTCGATACGCCGCGCGACGCCGACGACGGACCGGTCGGCCTGGAACTGGGCGAACGACTGCTCCAGCAGTTCCCTGGCCTCCTCGGCGCCGAACTGGGAGACGAGGTTGATCGCCATGTTGTAGCCGGGCCGGAACGACGAGCGCAGCGGGTAGGTGCGGGTGGAGGCCAGCCCGGCGACCTGCTTGGGGTCCACGCCGGGCTGCCACACCACGACGGCGTGGCCCTCGACGTCGATGCCCCGGCGGCCCGCCCTGCCGGTCAGCTGCGTGTACTCGCCCGGCGTGAGGTCGACGTGCGCCTCCCCGTTGTACTTCACCAGCCGTTCCAGCACGACGGTGCGCGCGGGCATGTTGATGCCGAGGGCGAGGGTCTCGGTGGCGAACACGACCTTGACCAGGCCGCGGACGAACAGCTCCTCGACGGTCTCCTTGAAGGCGGGCAGCAGCCCCGCGTGGTGGGCCGCGATGCCCTGCTCCAGCCCTTCGCGCCACTCCCAGTAGCCGAGCACGCCGAGGTCACCCTCCGGGAGGTCCGCGGTGTGCTCATGGATGATCCGGCGGATCTCCGCGATCTCCTCGGGGGTGTTCAGCCGCAGGCCGGAGCGCACACACTGGCCGACCGCGGCGTCGCAGCCCGCGCGGGAGAAGATGAACACGATGGCGGGCAGCAGCCCGGCGCGGTCGAGCCGCTCCACCACGTCGACCCGCGACGGCGGGCGGAAGCGAGGGCCGCGCGGTGGCTGCCCCCGGCGGCCCCTCGGCCCGCGCAGCCCGGCGGGCGCGTGCATCCGCGCGGTGTCCTCGACCCGGCGCAGCAGCGAGGGGTTGATCTTGGCTTCGTTGCCGTGCTCGCCCGCGAACAGGTCGAGCATCCGGTTGCCCACGAGCATGTGCTGCCACAGCGGCACGGGCCGGTGCTCGTCCACCACCACCGCGGTGTCGCCGCGGACGGCGACGAGCCACTCGCCGAACTCCTCGGCGTTGCTGACGGTCGCGGAAAGGCCGACCACGCGGATGTGCTCGGGCAGGTGGAGGATGACCTCCTCCCACACGGCGCCGCGGAACCGGTCGGCGAGGTAGTGGATCTCGTCCAGCACGACGTAGCCGAGGTCGTTGATCGTGGACGAGCCCGCGTACAGCATGTTCCGCAGGACCTCGGTGGTCATCACCACGACCTGCGCGTTGCCGTTGATCGCGGTGTCGCCGGTGAGCAGCCCGACCGCGTCGTCGCCGTAGCGCTCGACGAGATCGTGGTACTTCTGGTTCGACAGGGCCTTGATCGGCGTGGTGTAGAAGCACTTGCGGCCCTCGGCGAGTGCCAGGTGCACGGCGAACTCGCCGACGACGGTCTTGCCCGCGCCGGTCGGGGCGCACACGAGCACGCCGTGCCCGTCCTCCAGCGCTTCGCATCCGCGCAGCTGGAAGTCGTCGAACTCGAAGGACGCCTCCCCCGCGAACCGTGCCAGCTGCGGGTACCTACCGCGCCGCTGTGCGGCCGCGTAGGCCTCCGCCGGTGATCGAGAGAGCGATGAGGCCACGGCATCAGGGTTCCATACGAGGTCCCCCGCTCGCATGTGTGGGCGGACTAGGCTGACGAGGTGACCCCCGATGAGCTGAAGGCCGCGTGCCTGGCGTTCCCCGGCGCCACCGAGGAGTTCCCGTTCAACGAGGCCACCAGTGTGTTCAAGGTCGCGGGCAAGATGTTCGCCCTCAGCGCACTCGACGCCGACCCGCTCAGCGTCAGCCTCAAATGCGACCCGGAGCTGGCGGCGCAGCTGCGGGCGACGCATCCGGCGATCACCGGTGGCTACCACCTGAACAAGCGGCACTGGAACACGGTCGTGCTCGACGGCACGGTGCCGGACCGGCTGGTGCGGGACATGATCGAGGACTCCTACGACCTCGTGGTCGCCCGGCTGCCGAAGGCGCGACGGGAACGGCTCACCACGGCTCGTGAGTGACAAACGTGGTTCTAACCACGGAGAACACTCACGAGGGGTGACCAGGCAGCCAGGGCGCGCTCAGCCGAGAACGGTGAGCGCCTCCGGCACGCACCGGATGTCCCTCGGCAGGGTGCCGAGCGACTCGCCGTCGGCGTAGACGGGCCAGTCGTTGCCGTCCAGCGCGATCTCCCTGGCCCGCAGGGTGCGGACCGCCGGGTGGTCGAGATGATCGCCGTCACGCAGGGTCGGCAGCATGCGGACCAGCTCCCGCCGGGTGGCGCGGCCGACCACGGTCACGTCGAACAGACCGTCGTCGGGACGCGCGCCGGGGCAGATCGGCACCCCGCCCCCGTACCAGCTGGTGTTGCCGACGGCCACGAGCATCGCGTCCAGTTCCAGCTCGGCGGACTCGGTGCGCACCACGAGCCTGCGGGTGCGCAGGGACGCCAGCTCGGCCAGGATGGCCAGGTCGTAGCGGCGGGGCCCGCGCGGCCAGCGCATCCGGTTGGCGCGCTCGTTGACGGCGGCGTCGAACCCCGCGCACAGCACGGTGGAGAACCACACGTCCCCGGCCCGGCCGAGGTCGATCCGCCGCCGCTCACCCGAATCGAGGGCCGCCACCACGGCGTCGGTGGCGGCGAGCGGGTCCGCGGGCACGCCGAGGGCTCTGGCGAGGTCGTTCCCGGTGCCGGAGGGCACCACGCCCAGCGCGACACCCGTGCCCGCGCAGAACTGGACCGCCTGGTGCGCCGCGCCGTCGCCGCCGAGCACGACGAGCGCGTCGAGTCCCTCGGCACGGGACCGCGTCATCAGCGCGTGCGACTGCTCCACGGTGTTGGCGGCCAGCAGGTCGAGCCGGTCGACGTGCTCCCGCAGCCGGGCGGCGACGGTCCCCGCGATCCGGGCCGCGGCGCCGCCTCCGGAGTCGGGATGGACGGCCAGCGCCGCGTGCGATCCCATCCGGGCCGGGCTCAGGTGACGTCGTCGGTGCCGCCCGCGCCGGAGGCACTGGGCCGGGCGCGCGGCTCGCCGTCGTCCACGGTGCTCGGCGTGTACTCGAACGGCGCGGCCTCGTCGTCGGCGAGCTGGTCCCAGCCCTCGTCGGCACGTTGCCGGTCCCGCTTGCGGTCGTGCAGGCGGGTGAGCTGGATGGCGAACTCGAACAGCAGTGTCAGCGCGCCCGCCAGCGCGATCATCGAGAACGGGTCGGCCGGCGTGACGAACGCGGCGAACACGAACAGCGCGAAAATGATGCCCCGCCGCCACTTCTTCAGCTGGTCGTAGCGCACCACACCCACGCGGTTGAGCATCACGATGAGCAGCGGAAGCTCGAAACTGACCCCGAAGATGATCAGCAGGGACAGCACGAACGAGACGTACTTCTCACCCGTCAGCGCGGTGACGAACGCGTCGCCACCGAAGTTCATCAGGATCTCCAGCGCGTGCGGCACCATCAGGTAGGCCAGCACGGCGCCGAGGGCGAACAGCACGCTCGCGAAGCTGACGAAGGTCATCGCGTACTTGCGTTCCTTCGAGTACAGCCCCGGCGCGATGAACGCCCAGATCTGATACAGCCACAGCGGCGCGAACAGCACGGCACCCGCGGCGAGGCCGACCTTCAGCTGGATCATGAAGGCCTCGAACGGCACCGTCTGCAGCAGCTGGCAGCTGTCACCGGAGGGGAACCGCCGGTCGGGCGGCACCGCACAGTACGGCTCGGTGACGAGGTCGCCGAGCGACGGGATCGGGCCGACCCGGTTGCCGAACCAGAGGAACCCGAGGATCGCACCGCCGATGAGGGCGAGCAGGGCGTACCCCAGGCGGCGACGGAACTCGTAGATGTGCTCGATGAGCGTCATCGTGCCGTCGGGGTTGTACCGACGGCTCCGCTGACGACGCTTACTCCCGCGCCGCCCGCGCTGCTCGGAGGAGTCCGCCACGGAGCGTTTCCGTTCTCGTCAAGGGCCACTCACCACGGACGCCGTGTGGACGCCCGTGGTGACTTCGCGATCGGTCAGCTGGCGTTCTTCTGCGCCTGGTCGGCCGGCGCCGCCTGCTGCTGCTTCTTGAGCTCGTCGAGCTGCCGCTGCAGCTCCGCGACCTGCTGGTCCTTGTCCGGCTGCGACGACTGGGGCAGCTGCCGGGTCTCGGCCTCCTCGGCCGGCTTGTCCGCGTCGTCGGACCCGCGCATGTCCTTGGTCTCGGCCTTGAAGATCTTCATGGACTTGCCGATCGACCGGGCCGCATCCGGCAGCCGCTTGGCACCGAACAGCAGAACCACGACAAGGACCAGGATGATCAAGTGCCACGGCTGCAATGCGTTCACGGTGGCCTCCTTACTCGTTCACGTCGATCGTACTGTGTTGCCCCTCGCGCGCGCGTGAGCGATCGCGCCGTTCGGCGACCGCGACCCGGATCGCGGCCGACCGGGCGCGCAGCAGGCCGACCCGGTCGTGGGTGTTCGCCGTCACCATGCTCGCTGCGCGATGGAACAGGCGCAAGTGGCGAATCGTCCGAAACAGGACAGCACCGAACACGATGATCCCGAGCCCGACGAGCGTGCCGCTCAGCACGTAGTACACGCCCTTACCCTACTGGCCCGAGATGACGGGGAGGTGACGCGCTCGCTCCAGCGCGTCGGCGGCTCGCTGACGTACGGCTTGCGCGAGGTCGTCCGGCGCCTCCACGCGCGCTCCCCCGCCGAGGCCGAGCACGAGGCGCACCATCCAGGACCGGTCACCGTAGCGCATCCGCACGCGCAGGCGGCCGCCGTCCAGCTCGGCGAGCTCCTCGCACGGGTAGTACTCGGCGGCCCAGCGGGCATCGGGGTCCAGCACGAGCACGGCCTCCGGCTGGTCCGGCTGCGGGGAGAACACCCCCTCACTGAGATCGGTCGGCTCGGCGTGCGGCGGGGGCGCCGCCTGCTCGTCGAGCACCTCGACCTGGTCGATGCGGTCGAGCCGGAACTTGCGCACGTCGCCCGCCAGCCGGCACCACGCCTCCAGGTACCCGATGGCCTGCACGATGAGCAGCCGCATCGGGTCGACGGTGCGGTCGGTGATGCGGTCCCGCGAGGCGCTGTAGTAGCGGATCCGCAGCGCGCGGCCGGCCTGCAGAGCGTCCCGCACGGTCTCGCGCGTGCGCGCGGTGCTGGCCGCCTCACGCACGCCGTGGCCCACGACGACGCCGGACGGCTGGGCCGCGCCCGCCGCCTCCTCGATCTTGGCGATCGCGCGGTGCACGGCGGCGGTGTCGACCACACCGGGTGTCTCGGCCAGCGCGCGCAGGGCGATGAGCAGGGTGGTCGCCTCCCCGCCGGTCAGGCGCAGGGGGCGGCGCATCCCGGCGTCGAAGGTGACCGAGACCGTGTCGCCCTCGAAGGACAGGTCGATGAGGTCGCCGGGGCCGTAGCCGGGCAGCCCGCACATCCACAGCAGCTCCAGATCCTTGCGCAGCTGCTTCGGGCTGACGTCGAAGTCCTGGGCGGCCTCCTCGATGTTGATGCCCGGCCGGGCCAGGAAGTAGGGCACCAGCGCCAGGAGGCGCGGCATCCGCTCCGCCGACCTGCTCACGGCCCCTCCAGTGTTTCGCGGGGCACCCGCGCCCGGTCGGCGCCCGCGAGCGCCGCTGCGCAGGCTCCGCCAGTCTCGCTCACGGCCCCTCCCCGTGCAGCACGCGTTCCAGCCGGTCGCGCACCGACTTGGCGAGCACGTCGGGCTCGATCACGAGCACGTCCGGACCGTGCCCGGCGATCCAGTCGGCCGCGCTCTCCGGGAACAGCAGGTCGAGCTCCACCACGTCGCCCTCGTCGGCGCCGACGGTCATCCGGCCGACCGGGCGTGCCCTGCGCCGGATGCCCGCGGCCCGGCCGTCGGCGACCCACAGCCTCGCCAGGGACACCGGGGAGGTGTCCGCGTCGGGATCCTCCGTGCCCGGGGTGCCCGCGACGAACTCGAGCAGGTTGACGTCCTGGGGCCTGCGCACCACTCCGGGCTCGCCGATCCGCCGCACCTCGCCAAGGATGCGCGACAGCCGGAAGCACCGGGGCGCGTCCCGGTCGCGGTCGTGCCCTACGACGTACCAGCGGGCCCGCCAGGACACCACGCCCCACGGTTCCAGCGTGCGGCGGCGCCGCTCCGGTGAGCCAGAGCGACGGTACTCGAACTGCACCACCTGACCGTCCTGGACAGCGGCCAGCAGCGGCGCGAACGACGGCTCGGTGTGCACCCTGGGCTCGACGATGGTGGGCGCGTTGTCGTCCACCTCGACGCCGGCGGCACGCAGCTTCACCAGCGCGCCGTGCGCCTGGCCGGTCAGTTCGGGCGAGTCCCACAGCCGGGCGGCCAGCGCGACGGCCGTGGCCTCGTCCGGGGCGAGCTCGATCTCGCCGAGCTCGTAGTCGCGGCGGGCGATCCGGTAGCCCTCGACCGTGTCGAACGCCGAGTTCCGCCCGGTCTCCAGCGGGATGCCCAGCTCCCGCAGCTCGGTCTTGTCGCGCTCGAACATCCGCGAGAACGCCTCGTCGCTGGTCGCGTCGGCGTACCCGGGCACGATCCCGCGGATTCGCTCGGCAGTAAGGTACTGCCGGGTGGACAGCAGGGCGAGCACCAGGTTGACCAGGCGTTCGGCGCGGGCGGTGGACACCCTGCCAAGCCTAGCTCGCGGCCTTCCGCCATCCGGGGAGGTCCGCCGAAAGCGCGTCGCCCCTGCTCGGTGGCGACTGCCCCGGGACGGCACGAAGCCGCCGCCGGAACCCTCACAACGAGTTGATCAGCCGTTCCACCCGCTCGTCGACCGACCGGAACGGATCCTTGCACAGCACCGTGCGCTGCGCCTGGTCGTTCAGCTTCAGGTGCACCCAGTCGACCGTGAAGTCCCGGCCGGCCTGCTGTGCCGCCGCGATGAAGTCACCGCGCAACTTCGCCCTGGTCGTCTGCGGCGGAGTGTCCTTCGCCAGTTCGATCTCGCCGTCGTCGGTCACCCGCCGCACGAGGCCCTTGCGCTGCAGCAGGTCGAAGATGCCCCGGCCCCGGCGGATGTCGTGATAGGCCAGGTCCAGCTGCGCGACCCGCGGATCGGACAGGTCCAGCCCGTTCTTGCTCCGGTACCGCTCCACCAGCCGGTACTTGATCGCCCAGTCGATCTCCGTGTCGATCTTCGAGAAGTCCTGCTGCTCCACGGCGTCCAGCGCCCGGCCCCACAGGTCCACCACCTGCCGCGCCGTTGGCCCGGAGCCGTTCGCCGCCACGTGCTCCACGGCCCTGGCGTGGTACTCCCGCTGGATCTCCAGCGCCGACGCCTCCCGGCCCCCGGCCAGCCGGACCTGCCTGCGCCCCGTCAGATCGTGGCTGATCTCCCGGATCGCCCGGATCGGGTTGTCCAGGGTGAAGTCGCGGAACTGCACACCCTGCTCGATCATCTCCAGCACCAGGTTGGCCGTGCCCACCTTGAGCAGGGTCGTCGGCTCCGCCATGTTCGAGTCGCCCACGATCACGTGCAGCCGCCGGTACCGCTCCGCGTCGGCGTGCGGCTCGTCCCGGGTGTTGATGATCGGCCGGGACCGCGTCGTCGCGCTCGACACACCCTCCCAGATGTGCTCGGCCCGCTGCGAAAGGCAGTACACCGCGCCCCGCGGCGTCTGCAGCACCTTGCCCGCGCCGCAGATCAGCTGACGGGTGACCAGAAAGGGCAGCAGCACATCCGCGATGCGGGAGAACTCGCCCGCTCTCGTGACCAGGTAGTTCTCGTGGCAACCGTAGGAGTTGCCCGCCGAGTCGGTGTTGTTCTTGAACAGGAAGATGTCCCCGCCGATGCCCTCGTCGGCGAGTCTGCGCTCGGCGTCGACCAGCAGATCCTCCAGTATCCGCTCCCCCGCCTTGTCGTGCGTGACCAGCTGCGTCAGGTCGTCACACTCGGCCGTGGCGTACTCCGGATGCGAGCCCACGTCGAGGTAGAGCCGGGAGCCGTTCGACAGGAACACGTTCGAGGACCGGCCCCACGACACCACTCGCCGGAAGAGGTACCGCGCCACTTCGTCGGGCGACAACCTGCGTTGACCGTGAAAGGTGCAGGTGACCCCGAACTCGGTTTCGATCCCAAAGATCCGCCGCTGCATCCTTCAAGGGTAGGCGCTTTCGACGGCACTACGGAGATCCGATCGCGCGTCGAGACGGTGTCGGTACTTTGAAACGCGTGATCCGGCACCTCAAGGCGCCCCTGCGCCAGGTCGGTGCGCGCGACCGCAGACTGGTCGCGCGCAGCGCCGCACTCCCCTGGACCCCGGCCGACGGCCTGCTCATGGCACTCACCAGGTCGGCCAACAAAGGGCGTCTCTGGTGGGCCGTGGCGGCCGTGCTGGCCACCCGCAAGGGCCCGGTCCGCCGCGGCGCGCTGCGCGGGATCGCCGCCGTCGCGGCCGCCAGCGCCTCCGCCAACCTGCTCGGCAAGCCACTGCTGCCCCGCAGGCGCCCCGCGGCCGACTGGGTGCCCGAGCACCGCAGGCTCGTCCGCCGCCCCACGTCCTCGTCCTTCCCGTCCGGCCACGCCGCCTCGGCCACCGCGTTCGTCACCGCCGTCACCATGGAGTCCCCCCGCACCGGGGCCGCGCTCCTGCCGCTCGCCGCCGCCGTCGCCTACTCCCGCGTGCACACCGGCGTGCACTGGCCGAGCGACGTCGGTGCCGGGATGCTCATCGGCGCCGCCTCCGCGCTCGCCACCCGGCACTGGTGGCCCCTGCACCCGGCACCGCCCAGCCGCAGCGCCCACCGGGCCGAGGCACCGACCATGCGGGACGGCGAGGACATGCTCGCGGTGGTCAACCCCGGCTCCGGAGACGCCGACTTCGATCCCACCGACGAGGTCCGGTTCGCCTGGCCGAAGGCCACCATCGTCTATCCCGACCCCGGCACCGACCTCCGCGACCAGCTGGCGGCGGAGATCCGGCGGCACGAGCGGGTGCGGGCGCTCGCCGTCGCGGGCGGTGACGGCACCGTGGCCGCCGTCGCGTCCGTCGCCGCCGACCACGGCCTGCCCCTCGCGCTCATCCCCGCGGGCACGTTCAACCACTTCGCCCGCGACATCGGGGTCCGGTCCATGCCCGACGCCGACGCCGCCACCGAGGCGGGCGCGGCCGTGGGCGTCGACCTCGGCGAGGTCACCATCAGCGGCAAGGACGGCACCGTCCGCCGCTGGTTCGTCAACACGGCCAGCCTCGGCGGCTACCCCGAGATGGTGCGCCTGCGCGAGCGCATCGAGCGACGCCACCCCCGGTGGCCGGCCGCCGCGATCGCGATGGTCCGGACCCTGCGCCGCGCCCAGCCATTCGCCGTACGGCTCGACGGCCGCACCGCACTCGTCTGGATGATCTTCGTGGGCAACGGCACGTACGCCCCGAAAGGCTTCGGCCCCTACTACCGCCCCGCGCTCGACACCGGCCTGCTCGACGTCCGCTACCTGCGGGCCGACCTGCCCTACTCCCGCGCCCGGTTCGTCCTCGCCGCCGTCACCAACACGCTCTCCGCCAGCCACGTCTACCGGCAGTACGACCTGCCCTCGCTCGACGTGGAACTCCTCGGCGCACAGCGCCGCATCGCCACCGACGGCGAGGTCGGCCCGCTCGGCCGCGTGTTCCGGTTCCGCTCCCGACCGAGTGCCCTGACGATCTACCGCCTGTGACCAGAGAGCGTCCGATCGCGGGCAGCGTGGGGGGCTGCCACTCTCGGATCCGAGACAGGGAGGAGGAACACCCCACATGGCGGAACGGATCCTGGTCACCGGCGGAACCGGCGTGCTCGGGCGCGCCGTCGTCCGCGAACTCGTCGCCGCCGGACGGTCGGTGCGGGTGCTCAGCCGTCGCCCTCCCCCCGGCGACGCGCGCTACGTCAGCGGGGACCTGACCACCGGTGCCGGGCTGGACGACGCCGTCGCGGACACCGACGTGGTCGTCCACCTCGCCACGGCGACCTCAGGGCGGGCCAGGGAGGTCGCACTCGCCCGCCTGCTCATCGCCGCCATGGAGCGGGCGGGCGTACCGCACGTCGGGTACGTCTCGATCGTCGGCGTCGACCAGGTCCCGCTCGGCTACTACCAGGGAAAACTGGCCGTCGAGCGGCTGCTGGAACGTTCGGCGCCGGCACACACGATCCTGCGCGCCACCCAGTTCCACGACCTCGTCCGGACCCTGCTCGCGGCCGCCGCGACGCTCCCCGTACCGCTGGTGCCCGACGTGCCGATCCAGCCCGTCGACGTACGCGACGTGGCCGGCCGGATCGCCGAACTCGCGCTCGGTGACCCGGCCGGGCGGGTGCCCGACTTCGGCGGCCCCCAGGTGCGCGGCGCGCGCGACCTCGCCCGCGCCTACCTGGCGGCCACCGGGCGAAGGAAGCCGGTGCTGCCGTTGCGGCTGCCCGGCAAGGTCATCGCCGCGTACCGGGCCGGTGACCACCTGGCACCGCGGCATCCCGGCGGCTCGATCACCTTCGAGCGATACCTCGCCGAGCACCCCGCCCCGCGCCGCCTGTCCTACCGGACCGCACAGCCCTGAGGACCGGGCAGGCGCTCCGGGATCATCCGCCGTTCTGCGACTGCCCCGGATCGGAGCCGTCGCCGGTCTCCTGCTCGTCCTTGCCGCTCTCGCCGCCCTCGTCCGCCGTGCTGGGCAGCAGGGCATCGAGCGCCGCACCGGTGATCCGGCGGAACTTGCGGCCGGGCCGCTCGCGGTCGAGCACCGCGACCTCGAGCTTGCCCACCTCGCCGTCGCCGCCGTTCGACCCTGTCGTCGACGACGGCGACGGGGCGCGCAGCGCGTTGGACGCCGTCCGCAGGGCCGCCGACAGCTCCATGCCGTCGGTGAACGACTCCTTCAGCTTGCCGGTGATGGCCTCGGCCTGGCCGCCCATCACGACGAACTTCGGCTCGTCCATCACGATGGAACCGTCGTAGGTGAGCCGGTACAGCTCGTCCTCGTCGGAGTCGGCGCCCACCTGGGCGACGCAGATCTCCACCTCGAACGGCTTGAGCTGCTCGGTGAAGATCGTGCTCAGCGTCTGCGCGTACACGTTCGCCAGCGCCCGCGCGCTGACGTCACGCCGGTCGTACTGGTACCCCAACAGGTCGACGTGCCGGATCCCGCCGCGGCGCAGGCTCTCGAACTCGCTGTACCGGCCGACGGCGGCGAACCCGATCCGGTCGTAGATCTCCGAAACCTTGTGCAGCGTCGGCGACGGGTTCTCCGCCACGAACAGCACGCCACCCCGGTACTTCAGCACGACGACACTGCGTCCCCTCGCGATGCCCTTACGGGCGAGCTCGGAACGCTCGCGCATCAACTGCTCGGGTGAGGCGTACAGCGGCATCGTCACTGCGTTGGCTCCGCTCTGCTCGTCGGGACGTGTCTCGTGGGAATCGCTCTGCCGAAAAAAGGCCGGGCCGTCAGCCCAGCCTCCCCGGCCGCTCGGCGCGGCGCTCGACCACCGCCTGCGCCAGTGCCGAGGTCTCCTCCTCGGGCATCTTCACGGCACCGTGCTCGGCCGTGATCGTCACCACCGTGGGGAAGATCCGCCGCACCAGGTCGGGACCACCGGTGGCCGTGTCGTCGTCGGCGGCGTCGTACAGCGCCTCGATCGCCGTCCGCACCGCGGTCTCGGCGTCGGCGTCCGGGTCGTACAGCTTCTTCAGCGCGGACTTGGCGAACACCGAGCCCGAGCCGATGGCGTGGTAGCCCGCGTTCTCCTCGTACCGGCCGCCGGTGACGTCGAACGACACGATCCGCCCCGCCCGCTTCGGGTCGGTGGCGTGGATGTCGTAACCGGCGAACAGCGGCAGCACCGCGAGCCCCGCCATCGCGACGTCGAGGTTGGCCTTCACCATCGTCGCCAGCTTGTTGGTCTTGCCGTCGAGCGAGAGCGAGACGCCCTCGATCTTCTCGTAGTGCGCCAGCTCCACGGTGTAGAGCCGGACCAGCTCGAGCGCGATCCCGGCGGTGCCCGCGATACCGACCGACGAGTACTCGTCGGTGACGAACACCTTGTCCATGTCTCGCGTGGCGATCAGGTTCCCGGCGGTGGCGCGGCGGTCACCGGCGATCAGGACGCCGCCGCTGAACGTCGACGCGACCACCGTGGTCCCGTGCGGCGCCTCGAACCCGCTACCGGGCGTCATCGAACCCTGCGGGCGTTTGCTGGGCAGCAGGTCCGGCGCCTGCGCGCGCAGGAAGTCGGTGAACGAGGACGTGGTCGACGACAGGTACGCGGCGGGCAGTGCGAAGCCCGAGTTGCGCGGAGTGTTGTCCATGCGTGCTCGTGGTTCCCATCAACGAAGGTGTGCGGGACAGTGATCGGTCAGCAGGTTAACCGGCCGGGGGCAGCGCCCTCACTCGCCGCCCTTCTGCACGTAGGCCCGCACGAAGTCCTCCGCGTTCTCCTCGAGCACGTCGTCGATCTCGTCGAGGATCGTGTCCACGTCCTCGCCCATCTTCTCCCGGCGCTCCTGACCGGCGGCACCGCCGGCCTCGACCTCCTCGTCGGAGTCTCCGCCGCCGTGCTTCTCGATCTTCTCCTGAGCCATCTCGCCTCCCGATGTGGCCGTTGCTTCCAAGGGTACCTAGAGCCACCGACGTTCGGGGGCTCCGTCGGGCCGCGAGTTACTCCGCGGTAAGGGCCTCCACCAGCTGCTCGGCCGTCTCCGCGTCGTCGAGCAGCTGCCCGACGTGCGCCTTCGTCCCGCGCAGCGGCTCCAGCGTCGGGATCCGCACCAGGGACTCCTTGCCCACGTCGAAGATGACCGAGTCCCACGAGGCGGCCGCGATCGAGTTGGCGTACTTCTCCAGCGTCCGGCCGCGGAAGTACGCGCGCGTGTCCGAGGGCGGCGTGGTGATCGCCTCCCGCACCTCGTCCTCGCTGACCAGCCGCTTCATCGAGCCGCGCGTCACCAGCCGGTTGTACAGGCCCTTGTCCAGCCGCACGTCCGAGTACTGCAGGTCCACCAGGTGCAGCCGCGGCGCGGCCCAGCCCAGCTGATCGCGCTCGCGGTAGGCCTCCAGCAGGCGCAGCTTCGCCGGCCAGTCCAGCCGGTCCGCGCACTCGGCGGGGTCGCGGGCGAGCGCGTCGAGCACCTCGCCCCAGACCCGCAGAACCTCCTTCGACTGCTCGTCGCCGCCCTCCCGCTCGAGGTGGGCCGCCGCCATCTCGTGGTAGGCGAACTGCAGGTCCAGCCCGGTGTACTTGCGCCCGTTGGCCAGCTCCACCTTGGTCTTGAGCGTCGGGTCATGGCTGATCTGGTGCACCGCGCGCACCGGCTCGTCCAGCTTGAGGTCGTCGAACCGGATGCCCGCCTCGATCATGTCCAGCACCAGCGCCGTGGTGCCGAGCTTGAGGAACGTCGAGTACTCGGCCAGGTTGGCGTCACCGATGATGACGTGCAGCCTGCGGTACTTGTCCGCGTCGGCGTGCGGCTCGTCGCGGGTGTTGATGATGCCGCGCTTGAGCGTGGTCTCCAGGCCGACCTCGACCTCGATGTAGTCGGCGCGCTGGGACAGCTGGAAGCCCGGCTCCTCACCCTGCGCGCCGATGCCCACCCGGCCGGAGCCCGTGATCACCTGCCGGGACACGAAGAACGGCGTGAGTCCCGAGATCACCGCCGTGAACGGCGTCGACCGCGCCATCAGGTAGTTCTCGTGGGTGCCGTAGCTGGCGCCCTTGCCGTCGACGTTGTTCTTGTACAGCTGCAGGGCCGGCTGTCCGGGCACGGTCGCGGCCTTGATCGCGGCCTCCTCCATCACCCGCTCGCCCGCCTTGTCCCAGATCACGGCGTCCCTCGGGTTGGTCACCTCGGGTGCCGAGTACTCGGGGTGGGCGTGGTCGACGTACAGGCGCGCGCCGTTGGTGAGGATCACGTTGGCCGCGCCGAGGTCCTCCACGTCCGGGTCGTGCCCCTGCTGGCCGGGACCCGCCAGATCGAAGCCTCGCGCGTCCCGCAACGGCGACTCGACCTCGTAGTCCCAGCGGGCACGCCGGGCGCGGGGGATGTCCGCGGCCGCCGCGTACGCCAGCACCACCTGGGTGGAGGTCAGCACCGGGTTCGCCGTCGGGTCGCCCGGCACCGCGATGCCGTACTCCACCTCGGTTCCCATGATCCGCCGCATGACTCCAGCCTACGGGTCGGCGTGGGAGGATTTCCTCGTGGGCGGTGACGAGCTTGTTGCGATCTACGACCCGCACGGCGCCGTCGTCGGGGCCGCCCCGAGGGCCGAGGTGCGGGCCCGGGGCCACTGGCACGCCGCCGCCGTGGTGCTGGTGCGCTCGCCCGACGGCGGCCACGCCTACGTGCACCAGCGTTCCCCGCACAAGGACGTCTTCCCCTCCGCGTACGACTGCTGGGCGGGCGGTGTCGTCGCCGCCGGTGAGACGCCGGCCGAATGCGCCGAACGGGAGCTCGCCGAGGAGCTCGCCATCACCGGTGTGCCCCTGGAGCCGCTGTTCGGGCTGGTGTACGACCGGCCGCCGATCCGCTGCCACAACTTCGCCTTCGAGGTTCGCTGGGACGGGCCGGTGACCCACCAGCCGGAGGAGATCGTCGGCGGCCGCTGGATGCCGTTGCCAGAGCTGCGGGCGTGGGCCGACGACCCGGACAGCCCGCTGGTGCCGGACGGCAGGCTCGGCATCCAGGAGTGGTTCCGCCGCTACGAGCCGCTCTGACCGCCCTCCGGCCCGCTCGCCGCCGACGCGGTGACGGCACTGGCCAGGCGGGCGGCCACGATCGGCGCCAGTCGCCGCACGGCCTCGGCGGCGCGAACCCGCTCCCCCGCCTCCACCTCGACCGCCGACAGCACCGGGCCGCGGGCGAGCAGGATCGTGCACGCGGTGTCGGCACACCACGCCGCGTGGCCGTCCACCGGTGGATCGACCGCGACCTCCAGCGGCTCACCCGCGCAGCGGACCCGGCCGTCCAGCACGTCCGCCGCGGCGTGGTCCGGGTAGCCGGTGACGCGCTGCAGCAGCGTCGAGCCGGTGGGGTACCGCCAGGCGGCGTCCCTGCGCTGCCGCGACACCAGGCCGACCGGGATCGCGGCCAGGCAGCCCTCGGCCGCGACCACCGGTTCCGCGGGCGCCACGCCCTCCGCGGCAACGTCCTCGGCGGCGAGGACGGTGGCGTCGACGACCTCGGCCAGCGCCGCGCTGTCCCCGGTCTCCGGGTCCGGCCGGGGCGTGGGTTCCGGCGCCGGTGACCGCGGCCCCGGTGAGCCGGGTCGCTGAGCCTGGCCGGTCGAGCCGGCGGGCTCGTCGTAGTACGTGTCGAGGTCGTTGGGCCGGTCGGCGCAACCGGCCAGCGCTGTGGCCGCCAGCACCGCCATGGCGATCACGAGCCGCCGTTGACGCACCGTCTCATCCCCTCAGCCGGATTCGGGAGCGCCCCGACAGTAGTGCAGTCCGCTACCGCCACGGCAGCGAGGACCGGTGCCGCCAGTAGGCCGCCGGATCCTCCGCGAGCGCGCCGAGTGCCGCCAGCTCGGCCTGGTCGAGCGCGAGCCCGGCGGCGGCCAGGTTGGCGTCGAGCTGCGCGGTGCTCGCCGGGCCGGTGAGGACCACGTCGGCCCAGGGCCGCGCGTATGCCGCGGCGAGCGCGACCGCGTCGGCGCTGACGTCGTGTGCGCGGGCGATCTCGACCACCGGCTCCGGCGGTCGCACCGCGAGGCGTCCGTTGGCCAGCGTCTCCTTCAGCTGCACGAGGGCGCCCCGCTCGTGCGCCTCGGCCAGCGCGGGACCCACCGAGGGTTCGAGCACGTTCCACGTCGACTGCACCGCGGTGAACACCGGCCGCCCCGCCACGGTGAGGTCCAGCGCCTTCCGGACCGTGTCCGCCTGCCCGGGCCCGGACGTGGAGAAGCCCACCCGGACGTGCTCGGCCGCCAGCGCCGCGAGGGCTTCGAGCAGCGGCTCGTCGCCGAACAGCGGGCTGTCGGCGGTCAGCGAGTGCACCTGGTACAGGACCACGCGCCCGCCCAGCAGCCGCCGGGTCTCCGCCCACTGGCCCTCGAACCTGGCCAGGGAGTGTTCCTTGACCTCGTGCACGGCGGCGTCGAGCCGCCAGTCACCGACGTAGGTGTAACCCCACTTGCTGGACACGACGACATCCGGATGTTCCCGCTCGGCGAGCCAGTCGGCGAGGAACTCCTCCGCTCGGCCGTACGAGCGGGCGACGTCCACCCGGCGCACCCCGGCCGCGTAGGCGTGGTCCAGGACCTCGTGGGCGGCCGCGCGCATCGTGGCGACGTCCCGCTCCGCGGGCAGCTCCGGAACGCGGCCGACGTTGAGGTACGCGGGCCTGCCCAGCGCGGCGAGGCCCACCGCCGTCCGTGCGATGTGGTTCATGACCGAGACGGTACTGTCCGGCGACCCGTGAGATGTTTCTGGACAATGCGCCGCTGTATAGGTCATTATACACCTGGTTGTCGCCGGCGCAGGAGCTCGAGGAACTGTTCGGCCGAGAGCACCTCCCGGTGCAGCTTCTCCAGCCGCGCCGCCGGGGCCCGCACGTACCCCCTGCCGAAGACCGGGGCGATCTGCCGCAGGCTCGCGCCGGCCTCCCTTGCCGCCAGCAGCGCCCAGTCGGAGGCGTTCGCACACGCCGTCGAGGCCGCCCGCAACTCGCCCAGCAGCCGGATCAGGTCGTCGGCAGGCAGCTCCCCCTCGGCGACGGCCGCCGCGGCCCGCTCCAGCCAGTCCAGGACGTCGGCCGCGGTGATCGGCGCGTGCAACGGGCTCGGTGTGGTGTCGTCGTCCATGCCGCCGAGTATAGGACGTTATACACCTGGCTCGCCCGCCGGCGCGGGCAGGATCCGCCGCACCAGATCCTCCACGAGGTCCCCGCCGTCCCCGTCCGGGAACACGCCGGGCAGCGTCAGCCGCTCCAGGATCAGCCAGTTCAGCGCCAGGTAGAGCGCCACCACGGTGGTCCCGTCCCCCGGCAACCCGGCCCGGCCGTGGAACTCGACGTTGGCGTCGACGTCGGCGCGGACGCGCTCGGTCAGCAGCCGCCGCAACGCGGGCCTGCGCGTGGCCTCCAGTCGCAGCTCCAGCAGCGCGAGGAAACCCGGGCGGAACGCGCCGACCCGGCCCACCACCTCCCGCATGAGCTCGACGACACGGTCCCGGTCCTTCGGGCCCGCCAGCGCCGCGGCGAAGACGGCCTGCTCCGGCTCCAGCCGTTCGTAGACCCGGTGCGCCACCTGGACCAGCAGATCGTCCCGATGGGAGAAGTAGTTGGACGCGGTGCCGTTCGGCACGCTGGCCTCCGCGTCGACCGCGCGGAACGTCAGGCCGCGCGCCCCCTCCCTGGCCAGGACCTCGATGGCCGCGTCCAGCAGAGCCGCACGCCGGGCGGGGTTGTGCCGCATCGGCGACCTCCCGAATGCTCGTTGACACCACTTCAAGTGTAGTACTACGTTAAAACCACTATATATGAAGTGCTCTGGAGGGCTGCGTGCGCCAACTCGTCTACTACGTCGGCATGTCCATCGACGGCTTCATCGCCGCACCCGATGGCGGCTACGACTTCTTCCCGGTCACCCAGGACGTCGTGAGCTTCCTCGTGGACGAGTTTCCCGACGCGCTGCCGACGCACGTGCGCGAACAGCTGGGCGTGACGGCCCCGAACCGTCACTTCGACATCGCCGTGCAGGGCCGGGCCACCTACGAGCCCGCGCTCGCGATCGGCGTGACCAGCCCGTTCGCGCACCTGCGGCAGTACGTCGTCGCCACGACGATGGACGGGAGCCCCGACCCGGCCGTCGAGATCATCACCGAGGACGCCATCGGGCACGTCCGCGCGCTCAAACGCGAGGAGGGCAGGGACATCTACCTGGTCGGCGGAGCGCGTCTCGCGGGCACGCTGCTGCCCGAGATCGACCGGCTGATGCTCAAGGTCTATCCGGTGGTCGCCGGTGCGGGAGTCCCGCTGTTCGACGCGGCGTTCTCCCCCACCGCGTTCACGCTCACCGGGACCCGCGCGCTGGAGAGCGGGACCCTCGTCCTCACCTACAACCGGAGCTGACCGGAGCTGACCGGAGCCGAACGAGGACGACGGGGGCCGGTCCCGGGCTGGCGTGCCCGGGACCGGCCCCCGTCCCGCGCTGCGGGCTACAGGTACTGACCGGTGTTGGTCGCGGTGTCGATCACCCGGCCGGAGTCCTGGTTCTTGCCGGTGACGAGCGTGCGGATGTAGACGATCCGCTCGCCCTTCTTGCCGGAGATCCGGGCCCAGTCGTCCGGGTTGGTGGTGTTGGGCAGGTCCTCGTTCTCCGCGAACTCGTCGACGATCGCGTCCAGCAGGTGCTGCACCCGCAGGCCGGGCTGCTGGGTCTCCAGCACCGACTTGATGGCCGACTTCTTCGCCCGGTCCACGATGTTCTGGATCATCGCGCCCGAGTTGAAGTCGCGGAAGTACAGGACCTCCTTGTCCCCGTTGGCGTAGGTGACCTCGAGGAACCGGTTCTCGTCGGTCTCCTCGTACATCCGCTCCACGGTGTGCTGGATCATCGCGTCTATCGTCGCCTGCGCGTCGCCGCCGAACTCGGCGAGGTCGTCGGCGTGGATCGGCAGGTTCGGCGTCAGGTACTTCGAGAAGATGTCCTTCGCGCCCTCGGCGTCCGGCCGCTCGATCTTGATCTTCACATCGAGCCGGCCCGGCCGCAGGATCGCGGGGTCGATCATGTCCTCGCGGTTGGACGCGCCGATCACGATGACGTTCTCGAGCCCCTCGACACCGTCGATCTCCGACAGCAGCTGCGGCACGATGGTGGTCTCCACGTCGGAGGACACCCCGCTGCCCCGGGTGCGGAAGATGGACTCCATCTCGTCGAAGAACACGATCACCGGCGTGCCGTCGGAGGCCTTCTCCCGCGCCCGCTGGAAGATCATCCGGATGTGCCGCTCGGTCTCGCCGACGAACTTGTTGAGCAGCTCGGGGCCCTTGATGTTGAGGAAGAACGACTTCGCCTCGGAGGCGTCGCCGTCATCCCGTGCCTTGGCCACCTTCTTCGCCAGCGAGTTGGCCACCGCCTTGGCGATCAGCGTCTTGCCGCAGCCGGGCGGCCCGTAGAGCAGCACGCCCTTGGGCGGCCGCAGCTCGTACTCCAGGTAGAGGTCGGAGTGCAGGAACGGCAGCTCCACCGCGTCGCGGATCTGCTCGATCTGCCGGTAGAGACCGCCGATGTCCTCGTAGCGGACGTCCGGCACCTCCTCCAGCACCAGGTCCTCGACCTCGGCCTTCGGCACCCGCTCGTAGGCGTAGCCCGCCTTGGAGTCGACCAGCACCGAGTCACCCGGCTTCAGGGTCTGCTCGGCCAGTGGGTCGGAGAGCCACACGACGCGTTCCTCGTCGGCGTGCCCGACGATGAGCGCCCGCGAGCTGCCGCCCTCGGTCTCCGGCAGCAGGACCTCCCGCAGCGTGCAGACCTCGCCCGTGCGCTCGAAGTCGCCACCCTCCACCACCGTGAGCGCCTCGTTGAGCCGCAGCGACTGCCCGCGCCGCAGCGAGCCGATGTCGACCGCGGGCGACACGGACACCCGCATCTTGCGGCCCGCCGTGTACACGTCCACGGTGTTGTCCTCGTACGCGGCCACGAACACGCCGTAGCCACTCGGAGGCTGCGCGAGACGGTCGACCTCCTCACGCAGAGCCAGGAGCTGCTGCCGCGCCTCGCGCAACGTCTCGACCAGCTTGTTGTTGCGCTCGGTCAGCTGGCTCACGCGCTCGGTCGCCTCGGCGAGCCGCTGCTCGAGGACCCGGTTCTGGCGGGGCGAGTCGGTGAGCTTGCGGCGGAGCAGCGCCACTTCCTCCTCGAGGAACCGGATCTGCCGGGCCTGCTCGCTCGACGGGGTTCCCGTGTTCCCAGCTCCACTCGTTTCTGAAGAGTCGGCCTCTTCGTGCCGACCTCCGGGAAGGTCGTGTTGCATTTCGGCACCTCCTCGGAATGCATTTCCTCCCACGGTACCGGCGATCACCGACATGAAAAGCCCTTCCGCATCACAGGATCGGCGCGTCGCGCCCCGTGCCACGGCGCAAGAGCGGCTCGTGTGGCGTGGTTCCGGCCCCGGTAGTCACCGTCCGTCTCTACCCCAGGAGCGGAATCGGAAACGCGGAACCGGACAAAGCGACCCGGTGAATCCAGTCGGGTCGCGGGGCACCCCCGCGCGGTGGAAACCACACCCTTTCCCGCCGCGGATGCGGCGCATTCCCGCAGCATGTGACCGCAGACGGCGCCGTGGCCGCGGCCGCGGGCCTCCCCCGCCCGGGGCACCCCGCGGGGCCGTCCGGACCAGCGGCGCCGCCGCCGCGGGCGCGACCCGGCAGGCCGCGCCCGTCCCCCGCTTGGAGCACAGCGTCCGTACGCTGCGCGAACATCGCGGGAGAAGACAACGATTCGGCCACCGGCGGGCGGCGGGTCAGCCCCGGCTCGGCCTGCGCCTCGGCTTCGGCGGCACCACACCCTCGGCGAGCCTGCGGGCGGTCAGCAGGAACGCCGTGTGCGCGACCATCCGGTGGTCGGGCCGCACCGCCAGCCCCACCACGTGCCACGGCCGCATCAGCGTCTCCCACGACTGCGGTTCGGTCCAGCACTGCTGTTCGCGCAGGGCCTCGGTCACCCGGGACAGCTGGGTCACCGTCGCCACGTACACCACCAGCACCCCGCCCGGCACCAGCTGTTCCGCCACGCCGGGCAGCACCTCCCAGGGCGAGAGCATGTCCAGCACCACGCGGTCCACCTCGCCCCGGTGCTCGGCGACGTCGCCGACGTGGAAGCTCCAGTTCCCGGGCGCCTCGCCGAAGAACCGCTCCACGTTGCGCCGCGCGTGCTCGGCGTGGTCCTCCCTGACCTCGTACGACGTGACACTGCCCTCCGGGCCGACGGCCCGCAGCAGCGAGCACGTCAGCGCCCCGGAGCCCGCTCCCGCCTCCAGCACCCGCGCGCCGGGGCAGATGTCCCCCCACATGACGATCTGGGCCGCGTCCTTCGGGTAGATCACCTGGGCGCCGCGCGGCATGGCGAGCACGTAGTCGGCCAGCAGCGGGCGCAACGCGAGGTACGCCGTTCCACCCGTCGAGGTGATCACCGAGCCCTCGGGCGCGCCGATCACGTCGTCGTGCTCGATCGCGCCGCGATGGGTGTGGTACTGCCCGCCCTCGGCCAGCATGATCGTGTAGTGCCGCCCCTTCGGGTCGGTCAGCTGCACGCGGTCACCCGGCCGGAACGGCCCCCCTGCTGCCACTGCGCCTCCAGAACCTGCCACGGCCCGCGTCCGCGGGCGCCGAAACCAGCGGCCGATCGTCCCAGACCCCGCCTGCCGTCCCGCAGCCGGTCCCCGCGGTGCTCAGGCGGCGGGACGCGGCGGCCGGCCAGCCAGCGCCGCGCGCACGTCGTCCCGGTAGAGCACGCCCGCGGGCCTGCCCTCGTCGTCGACCACCAGGAACTGCCAGGCGGGCGTGTCCCCCACCCGTTCGGCGACGTCCTCCCCCGGCTCCGACACCAGGAGGACGGTCTCCGCGCGGATCGGCTCGGCGGCCACCTCGGCCGGCGCGTGCGGCGCCGTCGCGGCCAGCCGCTCGGCCGCGCTGCCGTCGAGAAGCCCCGCCGCCACCCCGTCGGCACGGACGAGCACGACTCCCCTGCCCGCCGAGGCCGCGAGCGCGTCCGACACGGGACTCTCGGCGGGCAGCTGCAGCACCGGGCGCATCAGGTCGCTCACCGCCAGGCCGTCGGGCCAGCTGCGCCTGCCCTCGGCGGCCAGCTCCGCGCTGGCGCCGATCGCGACGAACCAGGCCGTCACCACGCACACGCCGAGCCGCAGCCAGCGGTCCTCGCTGCCCTCGGCCAGCCCCCACAGTGCCCACACGAGCAGCGCGACGGAGACGGCGCCGCCACCGAACACCGCCGCCCTGGTGCCCCTGGTCCGCGTGCCGGTCAGCGCCCACACCCCGGCGCGCAGCAGCCTGCCGCCGTCCAGCGGCAGCCCCGGCAGCAGGTTGAACAGGCCGACGGCGAGGTTGGCGACCGCGCACTGCGCCACCAGCAGCCACGCCGGGCCCCCGGGCGGCACCGCCAGCAGCAACAGCCCGCAGAACGCGGCGAGCAGCAGCGACACGACCGGGCCCGCGACCGCCACCAGACCCTCCTGCCCCGGTTTGCGCGGGGTGCGGGCGACCTCGGACAGGCCGCCGAGCAGGAACAGCCGGAGCCTGCGCACCGGGATGCCGAGCCGGAGCGCGACCACGCAGTGCCCCAGCTCGTGCGCCAGCACGGACAGGCCGAGCAGCACCGCGAACGCGGCCGCCAGCGACCACGACAGGGCGGCGCTCGCCCCGGGCAGGAGCCGCCCGACCAGCGGCGCGTACAGCACGACGACGATCAGTGAGCCGATCCACCACGACGGGGCGAGCAGCACCGGCACCCCGTCCACCCGGAACAGCAGCAGGCCGCCGTCCGGTCCGCCGCCGCGGCCGGACCCACGTCGCCCCGTCGCACTGGTCGCGTCCATCAGCAGCAGCGTAGTTCCTCCCGTGTGGGAGGACAGTGACCTGACCGCCGAGTCCTCCAAGTCCGCCGAGTCCGCCGCGCCGGAGGTCTCGGCGGCCGTCCCACGCCACCCGTCCGGGGTTACCGGGAGTTGTCGGACCGTCCCGTTACGCTCCCGGGCATGGCACAGGGCACGACCGGCACGACGAGCGGCACAACGACGACCACAGCGAGCACGGCCACCGTGGACGACCAGCCGCCCGCCGCGGAGCCGCCGCGCAGGCCCGCGCTCTCGCCGTCGCGGGCGAGCGACTTCAAGCAGTGCCCGCTGCTCTACCGGTTCCGCGCGGTCGACCGGCTGCCCGAGGTGCCGACCAGGGAGCAGGTGCGCGGGACGCTGGTGCACTCGGTGCTGGAGCGGCTGTTCTCGCTGCCGCAGGCGGAACGCGTCCCCGGCCGGGCGAAGGAACTGTTGCGTCCGGTGTGGACGGAGTTGTCCTCCGGCCGTCCGGAGTGGACGGATTTGTTTCCCGGCGACGACCCCGGGGAGCTCCACGGCTGGCTGGAGTCCGCCGAGCGGCTCGTCGACGCGTACTTCCAGCTGGAGGACCCTCGGCGGCTCGACCCGGAGGCGTGCGAGCTGCACGTCGAGACCGAGCTCGGCTCCGGGGTGCTGCTGCGCGGTTACATCGACCGGCTCGACGTCGCGCCCACCGGTGAGATCCGCGTCGTGGACTACAAGACCGGCGCCGCACCCCGCCAGATCGGCGAGGCCAAGGCGATGTTCCAGATGAAGTTCTACGCCGTGGTGCTGTGGCGGCTGCGCGGGGTGGTGCCGAAGCAGCTGAAGCTCATGTACCTCACCGACGGGCAGGCGCTGGCGTACACACCGGACGAGGCCGAGCTGGTCCGGTTCGAACGCACGCTGGAGGCCATCTGGCAGGCGATCCTGCGGGCGGGCCGCACCGGGGACTTCCGGCCGAGCCCCAGCAAGCTGTGCGACTGGTGCAGTCACCAGTCGCGGTGCCCGTCGTTCGGTGGCACGCCGCCCGAGTACCCCGGCTGGCCCGAGCCCGACCCCGGGGACGAGTCCATCCTGGACCGGGCCGACTGAGACGGCGTGGTGCTCCGGGGCCCGCCCTGAGTAGGGTGCCCGGGGACAGCGGGAGGAACAGCGTGGCCGATGCCTTCTACCTGCCTCTCGGCGAGGGGCGGTTCCAGCCGACCGGGCACACGGCGGGCCCTTGGACCCCGGAGGCACAGCACTTCGGGCCGCCGTCGGCGCTGCTCGTGCGGGCGCTCGAGCAGGTTCCCGCCGAGCGTGCGGCGCTGCTGGGCAGGGTGACCGTCGAGATCCTCGGCCCCGCGCCGCTCACCGAGCTCACCGTCCGGGCCGGCCTGGAGCGTCCCGGCAGGTCCGTGGAGCTGCTCACCGCCGAGCTGGTGGCCGGCGGCCGGCCGGTGGCCAGGGCCTCGGCGTGGCGGCTCGCCACGTCCGACACCAGCGCGATCGTCACGGGCGCGGCCGAACCGCCGCCGTCGCCGGAGAGCTGTCCGGCCGCGGAGTGGCCCGCCGACTGGACCGGCGGCTACCTGCACGCGATGGACTGGCGGCTCGCCGCCGGCTCGGTGCTGGCGGCGGGCCCGGCGACCGTGTGGGCGCGGCAGCGGGTGGCCCTCGTCGACGGCGAGAAGCCGAGCCCCCTGCAGCGGTTGTGCACCGTCGCCGACTCCGGCAACGGCGTGTCCCACCGGCTCGACCCGCGTTCCTGGTGGTTCATCAACGCCGAGCTCACCGTGCACACCCACCGGGAACCGGTGGGCGAGTGGATCGGGCTGGACGCGGTGACGCTCGTCGGTCCGCAGGGGGTCGGCACGGCGACCAGCACCCTGCACGACACCGGCGGGCAGGTCGGCACCGGGACGCAGGCCCTGCTGGTGCGGCCCCGGTGACCGGCGGCACGGACCGCGGCCGAACACACGCGGCGAGCTACCGGCGCACCCGGCGCTGATCTACTAGCCTGCTTGCCAAACCACGAGACTCGGGAGCTGGCGCAGAGTGCAGATCACCTCGGTGGTCAACCAGAAAGGCGGGGTCGGCAAGACCTCGCTCAGTGTCGGCGCCGCGGCCGCGCTCGCCGAGCGCGGCCGCCGGGTGCTGCTCATCGACCTCGACCCGCAGGGCCACGCCACCACCGAGCTGCTCGGGATGGCGGAGGCGCCGCCGGAGGCGCCGAGCCTGGCCAAGGCGCTGACGAAGACGTGGAAGGGACCGGTCGAGGACCTCATCGTGCCGCACCGGCGCAGCAACGTCGGCGCGGGCGGAGCCTTCGACGTCATCCCGACCTCGCCCGGCATGTTCGACCTGATCCGCAGGCTCGACCAGTTCCGGGTACCCGGCTGGCAGCTGGCCCGGGTGATCCAGTTCGCCAACTACGACCACGTGATCATCGACTGCCCGCCCGCACTCGACGTGCTCACCAACAACGCGCTGATGGCCACCGACGGCATCCTGATCCCGGTGCAGCCGGACCGGACCAGCATCCGCGCGCTGCGGCTCATGCGGGAACAGATCTCCTACCTCGAGGCGGCGGTGAACCGCCCGCCGATCACCTACTACGGGCTGGTTCCCGGGCTCTACCGCAGGCCCATCTCCGCGTACGCGGCCGCGGCGCTGCGGGAGCTGCAGGACTTCGGCATCCCCGTACTGGCGCATCTCCCCCTCGGCGTGGTGATGAACGAGGCGGCCGCGCGGGGGATGCCGGTCACCACGTTCGCGCCGGAGACCGTGCACGCCGTGGCGTTCCGGCAGATCGCCGACGTCCTCGACGCCGCGGGCGGGCAGCGCGCCGATCCCCCGCCGCCGGAGCAGGACTTCGTGTTCGAGGACTTCATCGCCGACGTCTCCGACGCCCGGTCGGCCAACGACAACGGCGCCCGCCGCAAGCTGTACGACCTGATGCCGAAACGTCCCCGGTCCCGCTGACCCGCCTCACGAGCCGAGCACTGCGGCGATCAGCGACAGCATGCCCATCGACACCAGCGTCGAGAGCAGCACGCAGTCGCGGACGAAACGCACGTCGACCCCGTAGCGGCTGGCCGCGATGAACACGTTCTGCGCGGTGGGCAGCGCGGAGCACAGCACCGCGGCCAGCAGCGCGGGCCGGGGCAGGTCCACGAGCGACCCGATCCCGAACGCCACGGCGGGCTGCACCACGGACTTCAGCGTCACCACGAGCGCCCGCTCGGCGCGGCGCGGCTCGCCGGTGTCGCCGGGCAGGCCGAGCTGCCTGCCGCCCGCGGCCAGCGACATCCCGAGCACCAGCAGCGCCACCGCCACGCCCGCGTCACCGAGCGTGTGGATCGGGCGCAACACCACCTCGGGCGGGCGCAGGCCGGTCGTGCCGACGAGCACGCCGAGCACGGACGCCGCGATGATCGGGTTGCGCACCGGCAGCAGGAGCAGGGTCCGCCAGCGTCCGGCACCGTCGCGCGGCCTGCCGGTCTCCAGCAGCGCGAGCATGGCGGGCATCATCACCAGCGTCTGCAGCAGCAGGACGGCGACGATGAACGACGCGTCACCCAGCACGGTCAGCACCACGGGAATGCCGAGGTTGGCCGCGTTGATGTAGCAGGCGGCCATACCGGACACGGTGCGCTCGGCGAGGCCCCGCCGGAACACCGCCCACGACGCCGCGAGCCCGATCAGCCCGGTGACGGCGGTGGCGCAGGCGAACGCGATCAGGCCGGGGTTGAGCAGCGCCGAGAAGGGGGTGTCGATCAGGGTGCTGAACAGCACCGCGGGCATCGCCACGGTGAAGGCGAACCTGGTCAGCACCGTGTCGGCTCGCTCACCGAGCACGGCGAACCGGCTGAGCAGGTAGCCGAGTCCGGTGAGCGACCAGATGGGAGCGAAGGCGACGAGCGCCCCGGTCACAGCCGGCAGGAGCGGATGTCCGAGGCCAGCACGGCGCGGGCACCCGCCGCGGCGAGCTCGTCCATGATGGAGTTCGCCTCCTTGCGCGGCACCATGGCGCGCACCGCCACCCAGTCCGGGTCGGCGAGCGGGGCGACGGTCGGGGACTCCAGGCCCGGGGTGATGGCGATGGCCTTGTCCAGCAGCTCCCGCGGGCAGTCGTAGTCCAGCATGAGGTACTGCTGCGCGAACACGACGCCCTGCAGGCGGGCCGCGAGCTGCGCCCGGCCCCGGTCGTCGCCTGAGCCCGCCCGGTGCACCAGCACGGCCTCGGAGACGCAGATCGGGTCACCGAACGCGACCAGGTCGTGCTGGCGCAGCGTGCGCCCGGAACCGACCACGTCGGCGATGGCGTCCGCGACACCCAGCTGCACCGAGATCTCCACCGCCCCGTCGAGGCGGATCACCTCCGCGTCGACGCCGTGCCGGTCGAGGTCGTCGCGCACCAGCCTCGGGTAGGACGTCGCGAGCCGCCTGCCGCGCAGGTCGGCGACCGTCCACTCCCGCCCGGCGGGCGCGGCATAGCGGAAGGTGGATCCGCCGAAGCCCAGCGACAGCGTCTCCTCGACGGGGGCGCCGGAGTCGATCGCGAGGTCACGGCCGGTGATGCCGAGGTCCAGCTCCCCCGAGCCGACGTAGATGGGGATGTCCTTGGGCCGCAGGAAGAAGAACTCGACCTCGTTGACGGGGTCGAGCACCGTTAGGTCGCGCTGCTCGTGCCGCTGCCGGTAGCCCGCCTCGCTGAGCATCTCCGAAGCCGGGCCCGCCAGCGCGCCCTTGTTCGGCACCGCGACTCGCAGCATCTCCACTCCTCCCTCACGCGGCCCCGTGGTCACAGGTACCGGTACACGTCCTCGATCGACACTCCCCTGCCCAGCATCAGCACCTGGATGCGGTAGAGCAGCTGCGAGATCTCCTCGGCGAGCCGCTCGTCGGACTCGTGCTCGGCCGCGATCCACACCTCGCCCGCCTCCTCGAGCACCTTCTTGCCCTGGGCGTGCACCCCCGCGTCGAGGGCGGCGACCGTGCCGGACTCCGGCGGGCGGGTACGGGCGCGTTCGGCGAGCTCGGCGTACAGCTCATCGAAGGTCTTCACGGCGCTGAATCCTTCCATCCGCCCTCGGCCCCCCGCAGGTCGGCCTCCCCCGCTGCGCCCTGGGTCACGCCCGCCCCCGCCACGGGACGATCTTTCGGCGGTTGACTTGCCCCCGCGATTCCATTTGGCTTCGTTCAGCCACCGGTGTGGCCGTGCCGGTGGGAGAACCGGAAGGTGGTGACATGGCGAGCCGGAAGCTGGAGATCGCCCTGCCGCGGCACAAGGCGGAGTTCGACCAGGACTCCGAGTACTGCTCGGTGCTGCTCGACGGAACGTGGCAGACGATTCGCTTCCACGACTACGACCGGATCTTCGCGGTACCCGGCCTCTACGAGCAGCTGTTCCACGACATCCTCGACTGCCGGTCACCCGACGTGATCGGCAAGCTGTTGAAGGAGGAGACCCAGCGGGCCGGCGTGGCCACGTCCGCCCTGCGCGTGCTCGACCTCGGCGCGGGCAACGGTCTCGTCGGCGAACAGCTCCGCGCGGTGGGCGTGGGTCACCTGGTGGGCGCCGACATCCTGCCGCGGGCGCGGGAGGCGGCGCTGCGGGACCGGCCCGAGGTGTACGACGCCTACCACGTGCTCGACCTGACCGGCCTCACCCCGGAACAGGAGCGCACGCTCACCGCGAGCAGCTTCAACGCGCTGGCCTGCGTGGCCGCGCTCGGCTACGGCGACATCCCGCCCGCGGCGTTCCGCGCGGCGTTCAACGTCGTCGCCGACGGCGGGTGGATCGCGTTCACGATCAAGGACCGCTTCCTGTCCGCCGAGGACACCTCGGGTTTCGCCGAGCTCGTGCGGCGCTGCCGCGAGACGGGCGTGCTGGAGGTCCGGGCGTCCGAGCGCTACCGGCACCGGCTGGCCGTGACCGGCGACCCGCTGCACTACGTCGCGCTGGTCGGCACCAAACGAGCCGACATCCCGCCGGACCTACTGCCCTAGCCGCACGCTCGCGCGGCACCGGCCGGGCCGGGCGGCCCGGTTCCGGCCCGGCCGCTCAGCGCCAGTGCTCGCGCTGCCGCCGCAGTCCGTCGAGGATCAGGCCGAGTCCGATGTCGAACTCCTCCGGATAGGCGTAACCGGGGTCCAGCGCGAGACCGCTGATCATCTCGGTCAGGTGCGGGAACTCGTCGCGGGGCAGCTGCTCCAGGATGGAACCCGCCACGTCCCCGAGTCCGGCGGAGGAGCCGAAGGGCAGGCTGAGTTCCTGGAGGGTGAACCCGTAGACGTAGCTGTCCAGCACCGCGATCGCGTGTGCCGCACCCGCGATCGAGAACCCCGCCGACCGCAGGCAGCCGAGGACCGCGTCGTGGTGGCGGAGGGTGGCATGCCCGGGGTTCTTCCGTGAGTCCAGCAGGCTGATCGCCCAGGGATGGCGGGTCAGCGCGCCACGCATCGAGACGGCCCGCCGCCGCATCGCGGCCTGCCAGTCGAGGCCACCCGCCGGAAGCTCGATCTCGCCGAACACGAGGTCGACCATGCCGTCGAGGATCACGTCCTTGTTCCGGAAGTGGTGGTACAGCGACATGGCCTCGACGCCGAGCCGCGTGGCGAGCCTGCGCATGCTCAGCGCTCCGGTGCCGGCCTCGTCCGCCAGCGCGACCGCCGCGCGCAGGACCTTCTCCCTGCTGAGCGGCTCACGACGGGGCGGTCCGGTCGGTTCCGGGGGCACGGAAATCCTCCTGTCCGGGGTGGGCGGGACTTGACAACCTTACATCGCAAGGCTGTACCTTACAGCATAAGAGAGCGGTGCGTCCGGAGGAGTGGGTGTGGAACCAAGCGGCGTGGACGGAACGGGGCTGCCCGGTGCGGGCAAGCGGGTGTGTGTCGTCGGTGCGTCCGGGAAGCTCGGGCAGTACCTGGTGCGGCACGCCCTGGACCGCGGGTACGAGGTCGTGGGCGTCTGCCGGGAGCGGAGCGTGCCCAAGCTCGCCGGGTTCGAGGGGCGGATCACGGTGATTCCCGGAGCGACCGACGACCCTGCGGTGATCGCGCGGGCGGTGCGCGGCTGCGACGCCGTGCTCACGGTGCTGGTGCCGTGGGGACGGAACCACTACTCCTCCGGAACGGCGCAGGCCGTGCTCGACCACGCCCGCCCGGGCGCCCGGCTGGTGTTCTCCTGCGGCTGGCACATCACCCGCGACGGGAAGGACGAGTACACCCGCCGGTTCCGGCTGTACGCGGCCGTGTTCGGGCGGCTGGCGAAGCTCGCCCGGGTGGTGGACGTCGACGACCAGGTGGAGGCGTGCCGGAGGGTCTTCGCCAGCGACACCCGGTGGACGGTCGTGCGGGGCAGCGACCTGGAGGAGGGCGACAGCGAGGGCCTGCCGGTGTGGAGCCGGCACGTGGGCGATCCCGTCCTCGCGAGCAACCGGACCCGGCGGGTGGACTACGCCCTGTTCATGGTCGAGGCGGTGGAGAACGACGCCCTCGTGCACGAGGCCCCGGCCATCGTCGGCAGGCTCACCCCCTCGGCCCGCGCGCACGCGGGCGGCGCGGCGTGACCGCGCCCGCCGGTGTCCCCGGCGGCCGGACCGGCCCCGCACCGAGGACCCTGGCGAGGATCGCGGGCGTCCTGTACCTGGCCGTCGCCGTGCTCACCGTGTTCGCCGGGCTGGTGAACCGGCACCTCGCCGAGGCGGGCGGCGCCGGCGCGCCGCTCACCCTGTTCCGTCTCGGTTTCGTCAGCGAACTGGGGGGAGCCATCGCTTTCCTCGCGACGGGGATGGCCCTCTACCTGCTGTTCGAGCACGTCGACCGAAGGGTGGCCGCCGTCATGGTCACCTTCGTCGCGGTCAGCGTCGCGATGCAGAGCCTGAACCTGCTCAACCACTACGCGGTGCTGACGGTCGCCGGCGGGCAGGGCCCCGCCGGGGCCTTCGGCCCGGCAGCTGCCGACCGGCTGACGGCGCTGTTCGCGGACCTGTACCACCACGGGTACCTCATCGCCCAGACGTACTTCGGCCTGTGGCTGCTGCCGCTGGCCTACCTCGTCGTCCGGTCGGGCTACCTTCCCCGGGTGCTGGGTGTCCTGCTGGTGATCGGCTGCACCGGCCACCTGACGGACGTGTGCACACGCTTCCTCGCCCCCGCCCTCGGCGCGACGATCTCGCCGTTCGCCATGACCCCCGCCGCGATCGCGGAGCTGGCCTTCATCGGGTGGCTGCTGATCAAGGCCGTGCGAGTCGCCGAACCCGGCATCCCGACGAGGTACGGCGCCCCGGCCTAGCCGGTGCCCAGCAGCTCGGCCAGCGTGCGCCCGTCCACGCCGACCAGCGACGAGCGGAACGCGCGCCGCTCGCCGGGTTCGACCGGCACCTCGCCCGGCACGACGAGCACGGTGCAGCCCGCCGCGACGGCGGACTCGGCACCGGGCGGGGAGTCCTCGACGGCGACACAGCGCTCGGGGTCGGCACCGAGCAGCCGGGCCGCCCGCAGGTACGGCTCGGGGTGCGGTTTGTTCAGCCCGTCCACCTCGTCGCCGCACACGGTGATGTCGAAGAACTCGCGGCCGATCGTGTCGAGCGCCAGTTCGGTCAGCGACCGCTCGGTGGAGGTGACGAGTGCCGACGTGATGCCCGCCGAGCGCACGGCGGTGAGGGCCTCGCGGGCACCGGGCCGCCAGGGCAGCTCGTCGGTGAACAGCGCGGCCGTGCGGTCCCTGATCCACTGCCCCACCTCGCGCACGGCGGCCGCCGTGACGGCCCGGTCCGTGACGGCGAGCAGGTACCGGGCGGTGCTGTCCATGTTGGACCCCACCAGGGTGCCCCGCTGCTCCTCGGTCAGCTCGCCGCCCAGCCACGTCGCGGCCTCGTAGAGGGCGATGTCCCAGAGCTTCTCGCTGTCGACGAGCGTGCCGTCCATGTCCCACAGAACGGCGGCCAGTCCGTCCACACCGGACGCTCGTGTCACGTGTCTCTCCTCGCGGGTGCTCAGGTGTTGAAGTACTTGGCCTCGGGGTGGTGGGCGACGATCGCGTCGGTGGACTGCTCCGGGTGGAGCTGGAACTCCTCGGACAGCTTGACCCCGATCCGGTCCGGGCGGAGCAGGTCGACGATCTTCGCCCTGTCCTCCAGGTTCGGGCAGGCACCGTAGCCGAGCGAGAAGCGGGCCCCCCGGTATCCGAGCCGGAAGAACTCCGCCACGTCGTCCGGGTCCTCCGCCGCCACCGGCGTGCCACCGGCGAACCGCAGCTCCTGACGGACCCGGCGGTGCCAGTACTCGGCGAGCGCCTCGGTGAGCTGGACGCCGAGCCCGTGCACCTCGAGGTAGTCCCGGTAGGCGTTCGCCGCGAACAGCCCGCCCGCGTAGTCGGCGATCGGCTGGCCCATGGTCACCAGGGTCAGCGGCAGCACGTCCACCTCGCCGTTCGCCACCGCGCGGTCGCGGGGCCGGTAGAAGTCGGCGAGGCAGAGGTGCCGGTCGCGCTTCTGCCGGGGGAAGCGGAACCGGGTCACCTCGGCGTCGTCGGCCCGGGGCCCGGCCAGCACCACGACGTCGTCGCCCTCGGCGACGCACGGGAAGTAGCCGTAGACCACGGCCGCGTGCGCGAGGACGCCGTCCGTGGCCAGCCGGTCCAGCCAGTACCGCAGGCGGGGCCTGCCCTCGGTCTCCACCAGCTCCTCGTAGCTGGGGCCGGTGCCGCCGCGGGCGCCCTTGAGTCCCCACTGCCCGAGAAACGTCGCCCGCTCATCGAGCAGCGCCGCGTACTCGGCCACCGGGATGCCCTTGACCACGCGGGTGCCCCAGAACGGCGGTGTCGGCAGCGGCACGTCGGTGGCCACGTCCGACCGGGCGGGCGGCTCGCCGGCCCCCTCCGCGCCGCCCTCGGCACGGGCCCGGCGGGCCTCGGCGATCCGCAGCGACCGCTCCCGCCGGGCCCTGCGCTCGGCCCGCCGGGCCTCCTGCTCCGGGTCGGCCGCGGGCGCCGCACCGCGCTTGACCGCCATGATCGTGTCCATCAGGCGCAGGCCCTCGAACGCGTCCCGCGCGTAGTGCACCTCGCCCTCGTACAGCCCGGCCAGGTCGTTCTCGACGTAGGACCGGGTCAGGGCCGCCCCGCCCAGCAGCACCGGCCATCGCGCCGCGACTCCCCTGGAGTTCATCTCCTCCAGGTTCTCCTTCATGATCACGGTCGACTTCACCAGCAGGCCGGACATGCCGATGGCGTCGGCCCGCCGCTCGCTGGCCGCGTCCAGGATCGTGGTGATCGGCTGCTTGATGCCGAGGTTCACCACCTCGTAGCCGTTGTTGGACAGGATGATGTCGACCAGGTTCTTGCCGATGTCGTGCACGTCGCCCTTCACCGTGGCCAGCACGATCCTGCCCTTGCCACCGTCGTCCGACTTCTCCATGTGCGGCTCGAGGTGCGCCACGGCCGCCTTCATCACCTCGGCCGACTGCAACACGAACGGCAGCTGCATCTGCCCGGACCCGAACAGCTCCCCCACCGTCTTCATGCCGGCCAGCAGGGTGTCGTTGATGATCTCCAGCGGAGGCGTCTCCGCCATCGCCGCGTCGAGGTCGGCCTCCAGGCCCTTGCGCTCGCCGTCGACGATGCGCCGCTCCAGCCGCTCGAACAGCGGCAGCCGCGCCAGTTCCGCCGCCCTGGACTCGCGGCTCGACGCCGCGGTCTTGCCCTCGAACAGGGCCATCAGCTTCTGCAGCGGGTCGTAGCCCTCGGCGCGGCGGTCGTGGATCAGGTCGAGCGCCACCTGGCGCTGTTCCTCCGGGATGCGCGCCATCGGCAGGATCTTCGAGGCGTGCACGATCGCGGTGTCCAGGCCCGCCTCGACGCACTCGTGCAGGAACACCGAGTTGAGCACCTGCCGCGCCGCCGGGTTCAGGCCGAACGACACGTTCGACACCCCGAGCGTGGTGCGCACGCCCGGGTACCGGCGCTTGAGCTCGCGGATGGCCTCGATGGTCTCGATGGCGTCGCGCCGCACCTCCTCCTGGCCGGTGGAGACGGGGAAGGTCAGGCAGTCGACGATGATGTCGCCGACCGCCATCCCCCAGTTGCCGGTGAGGTCCTCGATCAGCCGCGACGCCACCCGTACCTTCCACTCCGCGGTGCGGGCCTGCCCCTCCTCGTCGATGCACAGCGCCACCACGGCGGCGCCGTGCTCGCGGACGAGCTCCATCACCCTGCGGTAGCGGGAGCCGGGACCGTCGCCGTCCTCGTAGTTGACCGAGTTCACCGCGCACCGGCCACCGAGGTGCTCCAGGCCCGCCCTGAGCACCTCGGGTTCGGTGGAGTCGAGCATGATCGGCAGCGTCGAGGCGGTCGCCAGCCGCCCGGCGAGCTCGGTCATGTCCGCGACGCCGTCGCGCCCCACGTAGTCGACGCACAGGTCGAGCACGTGCGCGCCGTCGCGGGTCTGCGCCCGCGCGATCTCCACGCACTCGTCGTAGCGGCCCTCCACCATGGCCTCGCGGAACGCCTTCGACCCGTTGGCGTTGGTGCGCTCGCCGATCACGAGCACGCTGGCGTCCTGCTCGAACGGCACGGCCTGGTACAGCGACGAAAGGCCCGGCTCGGGCCGCGGGTCACGGGGCGCCGCCGCCACGTCCGCGACCGCCTCGGCGAGCTGCCGGATGTGCTCGGGCGTGGTGCCGCAGCAGCCGCCCACGAGGCCGACGCCGAACTCCCGCACGAACCCGCTCAGCGCCGCCGCCAGGCCCTCCGGCCCGAGCGGGTACACGGCCCCGTCCGGGCCGAGCTCGGGCAGTCCCGCGTTCGGCATCACCGACAGCGGCAGCCGGGCCTGCCGGGACAGCATGCGCAGGTGCTCGCTCATCTCGTCGGGGCCGGTGGCGCAGTTCAGCCCGATCACGTCGATGCCGAGCGGCTCCAGCGCGGTGAGCGCGGCGGCCACCTCGGTGCCGAGCAACATCGTTCCGGTGGTCTCCACCGTGATCGACGCGATGACCGGCACCCGGCGCCCCTCGAGGCCCATGGCGCGGTGGGCCGCGACGATCGACGCCTTGGTCTGCAGGATGTCCTGCGTGGTCTCGACGATCACCGCGTCGACGCCGCCGGCCAGCAGACCGCGCACCTCCTCGACGTAGGCGTCCCGGAGCACGCCGAACGGCGCGTGCCCCAGCGTCGGCAGCTTCGTCCCCGGCCCCACCGAGCCGAGGACGAACCGGGGCCGTTCGCGCGTGGCGAACTCGTCGGCGACCTCCCGCGCCAGCCGCGCCCCCGCCTCGGCCAGCTCCCGGATCCGGTCGGCGATGCCGTACTCCGCGAGGTTGGCGTGGTTGGCCCCGAACGTGTTGGTCTCGACCGCGTCCGCACCCGCCTCCAGGTAGCCGCGATGCACGCCGCGCACCACGTCCGGGCGCGTGACGTTGAGGATCTCGTTGCAGCCCTCGAGACCGGCGAAGTCGTCCAGCGACAGATCGTGCGCCTGCAAGGCGGTCCCCATCGCCCCGTCGGCGACCACGACCCGGGCCGCGAGCGCGTCGAGCAGCGGCGAGGAGAGACGGTCAGGCATGCCTTACAGACTACGGGTCTCCACGCGCCGGGTACGGGCCGTAGGCTGGCGGGGTGAGCAAGTCCCACGACGAAGCACGAGAAGAGCAGCCCCAGCCGGCCGACGGCACCAAGCCGGTCATGGTCGTCGCGTTCGAGGGCTGGAACGACGCGGGTGACGCCGCCAGCACGGCGCTGGAGCACCTGCAGCTCAACTGGGACGCCAAACCGCTCGCCGAACTGGATCCGGACGACTACTACGACTTCCAGGTGAGCAGGCCCACCGTCCGTCTCGTGGACGGGGTGACCCGGCGGGTCGAGTGGCCGACCACCCGGCTGGTGATCTGCCATCCCGAGCAGTCCGACCGTGACATCGTGCTGGTCCAGGGCCCGGAACCGAACATGCGGTGGCGCGCCTTCTGCGCCGAGCTGCTGGAGCACGTCGAGCAGCTGGAGGTCTCGACGGTCGTCACGCTGGGCGCGCTGCTCGCCGACACCGCGCACACCCGCCCGGTGCCGGTCACCGGCACCGCCTACGACGCCGAGGCCGCGGCCAGGTTCGGCCTGGAGCGCAGCCGCTACCAGGGGCCCACCGGCATCGTCGGGGTGCTGCAGGACGCGTGCGTGCAGGCGGGCATCCCCGCCGTCTCGGTGTGGGCGGCGGTGCCGCACTACGTGTCGCACCCGCCGTCGCCGAAGGCCACGCTCGCGCTGCTGCACAAGCTGGAGGACGTGCTCGACGTCGAGATCCCCCTCGGTGCCCTGCCCGAGCAGGCCGAGGAGTGGCAGCGGACCGTGTCGGAGATGGCGGACGAGGACGAGGAGATCAGCGAGTACGTCCGCTCGCTGGAGGAACGCGGCGACGCGGAGATCACCCTCGACGAGGCGAGCGGGGACAAGATCGCGGCGGAGTTCGAGCGGTACCTGCGGCGGCGCAGGCCGGACGGGCCCGGCTCCGCGGGCCGCTGACCGCGGTTGACCGGCGGGTCCGGGCGCACGCGGGCCGCGCTCTACGTCGGCGCGCTGCTCGGCCCGTTCGGCGGCGGGGTCGTCGCGGCGCTCCTGCCCGAGCTGGGCACGAGCTTCGCCGTGTCACCATCGGCGGCGGCGACGTCGCTCACGACGTACCTGCTGCCGTTCGCGGTGCTCATGCTGGTGTCGGGCACGTTCGGGGAGCGCTGGGGGCTGGCCCGGACGATCCGGCTGGCGTACGTGGTCTACGCGGTGGCGGCCGTCGCCTCCGCCGTCGCCCCGTGGTTCTGGCTGTTCCAGCTCGGTCGCGGCGTGCAGGGCTCGGCGAACGCGTTCACCATGCCGCTGCTGCTGGCCAAGCTCGCCGCGGGCACCCCGGTCGGCCGGATGGGCAGGGCGCTCGGCGTGTTCGGTGCGATGCAGGCGCTCGGCCAGACGTCGGCGCCGCTGGTCGGCGGGCTGGCGGCCGAGGCGTCGTGGCGGTGGGCGTTCGCCGGGATCGCCGCGGTCGCCGTCCTGCTCGCCGCCTGCCCGCTGCCGCCCGACCGGCCCCGGGACCACGCGGAGCCACCGCCCCGGCGGCCCGCGTGGCGGCGGGACGTGCTGCTCCCGGGCCTGGTCGCCCTGGTCGGCTGGGGCTGCCTCGCGGGCGCGTCGTTCCTGGTGGCGTTCCGGCTGCAGGACGCGTTCGGGCTCACCTCGTCGATCCGCGGGCTCGTGCTCACCGGCTACGGGGTGACCGGGTTCCTCACCGCGCGGCTCGTCGGGAGCGCCGCCGACCGGTTCGGCGCGCGCCCGGCCGCGGTCGCCGGGCTCGGCGCGGGCGGCGTGCTGCTCGCGGCGATCGGGAGCTTCGACGTGCTGCCGGTGGTGGCGGCGAGCTGGGCGCTGGCCGGGGTGTGCAGCCAGCTGGTGATGGTGGCGGTGAACGCGACCGTGCTCGCCGGGGGCGGTCCCGGCAGCGGCGGCGCGATCTCGGTGGTGCAGTCGCTGCGGTTCCTCGGGATGGCCGCCGCGCCCGCCGTGTTCACCGCGCCCTACCACCTCTCGGCCACCCTGGGCTTCCTGCTGCCCGCCGCGCTGCTCCTGCTCACCGTCCCCTTGGCCGTGGCACTGCGCCCGGCCAGGACGTGACCACCGGCAGAGCCGGCAGAGCCGGCAGGGGCGTCAGAGGATGCGGCGGAACGGCACCGCTCCCCTCGCCCGACCGCGCCACTCGCGGGGGTAGCCGAGCGAGACCTCCTCGAACCGCACGCCGTCCCGGTAGGTCGTGCGGGGGATGTGCAGATGACCGTAGACGGCGATCTCGGCGCGGAACCGGACGTGCCAGTCAGCGGTCGCCTCCGTGCCGCACCACAGGGCGAACTCCGGGTAGCGCAGCGGCTCGGTCGGGTGCCGGTGCAGCGGCCAGTGCGACACCAGGATCGTGCCGTGCCCTTCGGGGACCGCCGACAGCCGCTCCTCGCTCACCTTCAGCCGCTCCGCGCACCAGTCGGCCCGGCTGCCGTGCGGCTCGGGGTGCAGGAAGAACTCGTCGGTGCACACGACGCCCGCGTCGCGGGCCTGCTCGAGCGCCTCACCGAGGCTCCGGCCGCTGGCCGACGGCGTGCGCCAGCTGTAGTCGTAGAGCAGGAACAGCGGCGCGATCGTGAGCGGCCGCCCCGCGTGCTCCCACACCGGGAACTCGTCCTCCGGCGTCCGGACACCGATCGCGTGGCAGCGGCGCACGAGCTCGGCGTAGCGCTCCTGGCCGCGCGCCTGCACCGGGTCCTTCGGCGTGGTCCACAGCTCGTGGTTGCCGGGCACCCAGATCACCTCGGCGAACCGCTCCCGCAGCCGCGCCAGCGTGTCGATCACGGCGTCCACCCGCTCGCCGACGTCACCGGCGACGATCAGCCAATCCCGGTCCGTCCCGGGGCGGATGTCGTCGACGAGCGGAGCGTTGCCCCGGTGGGTCACATGGAGATCGCTCGTGGCGAACAGGCTCGGCACGCCGCCCACGGTAACCGCACGGCGAGGCGGCCCCGTGTCATGAGTGGCTCGTTACTGACGAATCCGGTCCGGAACGGGCCACTCATCACACTCCGCCGTTCGTCGCCGGAGAGCCAGCACGGCGACCAGGCCGCCTGCCCCGGCGGGACTCTTTGCCGGAATGCCGGAACTGCGGCAACCCCTCGCACCGCCTACGGTCGGCGGGAGACACCGAACGCCGACCGATCGCCGGAGAACCCCGATGCGGGTCCTGATCGTCGGGGCCGGGCTCGCCGGCCTCACCCTGTTCCGCCTCCTGCGCGACACCGGCCATGACGTCGCGCTGGTCGAGCGTGCGGAGCGGTTCGGGCGTTCCGGGTACGGCATCGGGCTCTGGCCCAACGCCTGGCGGCTGCTGGAACACGCCGGGGCGGCGGGCCGGGCCGAGCAGGCGGGGGTGCCGGTGCACCGCTGGGAGGTGCGCGACGCCCGCGGCCGCGTGCTGCGGGAGCTGCACCCTGGACGGCTGCCCGGCGGTGACCGGCCGTTCGCGGTCATCCACCGCGCGGACCTGCACGCCGCGCTGCGCCACGGCGTCCCCGACGACGCGATCCGGATGAGCACGGCGCCACGCGCCCTCGACCAGGACGCCTCCGGTGTCACCGTGACACTCTCCGACGGCAGCCGGGAGCGGGCCGACCTCCTCGTCGGAGCCGATGGCGTCGGCTCGGCCGTCCGGGAGCTGACCGGTGCAGACCTCGCCCGTGACCTGGGCACCGCGGCGTGGGCGTTCTGGGTCCCGCCTGCCGTCGAGCTGCCCGACGGGTTCGTGGAAGTGTGGGGCGAGGCCGGGAAGGCGGCGTTGATCGGCGGGGTCGCGGGCAGGCGGATGGCGACGGTGAGCATGCCGCTGCCCCCGGGACGCGTCCCGGCCGACCCGCTGGCGGATCTGCGCGAGGTCACGACCGAGTGGGTACTGCCCGACGTGCTGCGCGCGGTGGCGGACGCCGGCGAGCACGTCTTCTTCGACCGCAACCGCGCGGTCCGCCCGCCGGTGTTCGGGTCCGGCCGGGTGGCGCTCACCGGGGACGCCGCGCACGCCGTCCATCCCATCGTCGGCATGGGCGCGTCCCTGGCGATGGAGGACGCGTGGGTCCTCGCCGACGAGCTGCGCAACACCGGCCCGGACGCGGTGGAGACCGCGCTCACCGGCTACGCCCAGCGCAGGCGCGCCGCGGTCCGCGCCGTCCAGCGCGAAGCATGGCTCGCCCGGTCGCTGGTGTTCGGCCGCGGGCGGCTCGCGTCCCTGGCCCGCTCGGCGCTCGTGCGCACGCCCCTGCTCGAGCGGTTCTTCGCGCGGCAGAGCGCCGCCCTCGCCCGCGATCTCGACCGGCGGCTGTGACCCGCCAGGAAAACGAGTTGGCCCCAGCCGTGGCGAGCGCCTAGCCTGGGCTCATCATGAAGAGCTGACTCCGTGTCCGCACCCGCGCCCGAGGCCGCCCGCCCGGCGGGTGCTCCGCTCGTCCCGGACCGGAGTCTCCTCATGCCAGCAACCCCTCCCCTGCGCGCCCGCGACGTCACGTTCGGCTACGGCGACCGCGTCGTGTTCACCGGCCTCGACCTCACCGCCAGTCCCGGCCAGCGGCTGGGGCTCGTCGGCGAGAACGGCGCGGGCAAGTCCACCCTGCTGCGCCTGCTCGCCGGGCTGGAGTCACCCCGGAGCGGCACCGTCGACGGCGGCGGCGACATCGGCTTCCTCCGGCAGGAGCTGCCGTTTCCCGCCACGGCCCGGTTCGCCGACGTGCTCGAGGACGCCCTGGCCGCGTTCCGGGCGGCGGCCGCGCGGCTCGACGCGCTCGCCGATCACCTCGCCACCCGGCCGGAGGACACGGCGGCGCTGGACGAGTACGGCAGGCTGCTCGACTGGGCGCAGGCCCACGACCTGTGGGACGCCGACCGGCGGGCCAAGCTCGTCTGCGCGGGACTCGGGCTCGCCGGCATCGCGGACGACCGGCCCCTCGGCACGCTCTCCGGCGGGCAGCGTTCCCGGCTGGCGCTGGCGGCGTTGCTCGTCCGCCGCCCGGAGACGCTGCTGCTGGACGAGCCGACGAACCATCTCGACGACGACGCGATGGACTTCCTGGAACGGCACCTGACCGCGCTGCCCGGTGTGGTGGTGCTGTCCTCGCACGACCGGGTCTTCCTCGACGCCGTGTGCACCGACGTCGTGGACCTGGATCCCGCGCTCGGCGGGCCGCGCCGCTACGGCGGCCGGTACCGCGACTACCTCGCCGAGAAGCGTGCCGAGCGAACCCGGTGGGAGCAGCGGTTCGCCGAGGAACAGGCCGAGCTGCGGCGGCTGCGGCACGCGGTCGACGTCACGGCCCGCGAGGTCGGGCAGCACCGGGCACCGCCGGACAACGCGAAGATGGCCTTCGACTACCGGGGCGGGCGCGTGCAGCGGCAGGTGTCCCGGCGGGTGCGCGACGCCCGGCAGCGGCTGGCCGAGCTGGAGCGCCGCCAGGTGCGCAGGCCGCCCGAACCGGTGCGGTTCGCGGCACCGCCCACCGCGGGCCCGCCGGGCGACGGCCCGGTGCTCACCCTGCGCGACGTCGAGGTGCCGGGTCGGTTCCGCCTGGACCGGCTGGACCTCGACGGCACCGGGCGGTTGCTGGTCACCGGCGGCAATGGCGCGGGCAAGTCGACGCTGCTCGCGGTCCTGGCGGGACGGCTCACCCCGGTCAGCGGGAACGTCGGGCGGGCACCGGGGCTGCGGGTGGGCCTGCTGGAGCAGGACACCGCGTTCGCCGAACCGGAACGCACCGCGCGGGCGACCTACGCCGCCGCGGTGCCGGAGGCTGCTCCGGCGCTGACCGAGCTCGGCCTGCTGCCACCGCGCGACGTGGACCGTCCCGTCGGCAGCCTCTCCGCGGGGCAGCGGCGCAGGCTCGCGCTGGCGATCCTGCTCGCCGCCCCGCCGCACGTGCTGCTGCTCGACGAGCCGACCAACCACATCTCGCTCACGCTGGCCGAGGAGCTGTCGGAGGCGCTGGAGTCCGCACCGGGTGCCGTGGTCGTGGCCTCCCACGACCGCTGGCTGCGGCGGCGCTGGCCCGGAGCCCACCTACCGCTCGTGAGTGAGAACCGTGGTTAGAACCACGGAAAACACTCACGAGTGGTGACCAGGTTCAGAGGTCGACGCCGAGCAGGGAGTCCACCGCGTCGCGGACCACGGCGGGCGCGGCGGCGTCGGTGCCACGCCGGTCCAGTGCCTCGTCCGCCCACGCGTCCACGGCCGCCAGCGCCTTCGGCGTGTCCAGGTCGTCGGCCAGGTGGTCGCGCAGTCGCGCGATCGTGGCATCCGCGCCGGGACCCGCGGGCAGGGCGGTGGCCTCCCGCCAGCGCGCGAGCCGGGCCCGTGCGCGGTCGAGCAGGTCCTGCGTCCACCCGCGGTCGCTGCGGTAGTGGCCCGCGAACAGCGCGAGCCGGATCGCCGCCGGTTCCACCCCGTCGGCGCGCAACCGCGAGACGAACACGAGGTTGCCCTTCGACTTGGACATCTTCGCGCCGTCGAGGCCGATCATCCCGGCGTGCACGTAGTGCCGCGCGAACGGGTGCTCCCCCACGAGCGCCTCGGCGTGCGCGGCGCTGAACTCGTGGTGCGGGAACGCCAGGTCGGAACCGCCGCCCTGGACGTCGAACCCGATGCCCAGCCGGTTCACGGCGATGGCGCTGCACTCGATGTGCCAGCCGGGCCTTCCGGTGCCCAGCTCCGACTCCCACGACGGCTCCCCCGGCCGTGCCGCGCGCCACAGCAGGGCGTCCAGCGGGTGCCGTTTGCCCGGCCGGTCGGGGTCGCCCCCGCGCTCGGGGAACAGCGCCGCCATCGTGTCGGCGTCGTAGTTGGACTCGTAGCCGAACCGCCCGGTGGCGTTGTGGTCGAAGTAGATGTCGGGGTACTCGTCGTCGACGCGGTAGGCGGCACCGCCCGCGAGCAGTTTCGCGATCACCTCGACGATCTCCGGGATGGTCTCCACCGCGCCCACGAACTCGCGGGGAGGCAGCACCCGCAGCGCCTCCATGTCCTCCCGGAACAGCGCGGTCTCGCGCATGCCGAGGACGATCCAGTCGTCCTGGTCGCGTTCGGCCCGTTCCAGCAGCGGGTCGTCGATGTCGGTGACGTTCTGCACGTAGTGCACCTCGTGGCCCGCGTCCAGCCACTGCCGGTAGACCAGGTCGAACGCCAGGTAGGTGGCCGCGTGGCCGAGGTGCGTGGCGTCGTACGGGGTGATGCCGCAGACGTACATCCTGGCGAGCCTGCCGGGGGCGGTCGGTCGCAGCTGTCCCGTCGCGGTGTCGTGCAACCGCAGGGGGCGCGGTGTTCCGGGGACTCTGGGCACGGCGACCGGGGACCACGTCTGCATACCCCCAGCCTAAGTGGACGGCTCGCCCGCCTTCCCGGCCGGTGGGATCGACGCCGACCACAACGCGGCGAGCCCGGCGGTCAGCTCCTCGGCGGTGGGCGCGCCGTGCGGGTCGAGCAGCCACTGCACCGACAGCCCGTCGCAGATGGCGATGACGAAGCTGGCCACGGCGAGGCATCGCGGATCGTCGGGGCGGGTGCCGTCGCCGAGGGACTCGGCCACGAGCCCGGCCACCCGCGTGCGGCAGCGGCGGTACTGCTCCGCGAACTGCTCGCGGAGCGTGGGCATCCGCTCCGCCTGCGCCAGGGCCTCGACGTAGGACAGCAGCAGCGCCCGCTTGCCCGCCAGGCTGTTGAGCATGGCCGCCCACGTCACGGCGCCGCGCTCCAGCGGGGACGCGGTCGGGTCGGCCATGGCGATCTCGGCCAGCTGCTCGGTCCACTCCTCGAAGACCTCGCCGATCGCCTCGTTGAGCAGCCCGGCCTTCGACCCGAAGTGGTAACCGATCGACGCGAGGTTGGTACCCGACGCCGCGACCAGGTCGCGCGCGGTGATGTGCGCGTAGCCCCTGTCCTCCAGCAGCCGCCGCGCGGCCGCGAGCAGGTCTTCCCGATGGCCCACGCACCCAGCGTAACCCCCTGGACAGGCGATCTATACGGGCGTATAAAACGGACGTGTAGCCCCCGCGCCGAGGAGCCACGATGACGACCGACACGAGCCAGCCCGCCGCCGTCCGGACCGAGGACCTGGTCGCCACGGAACCACCGCCGGGCCCGCGCCTGCCGCTGGCGCTGCAGACCGTGCTGTTCGGATCCTTCCGGCACCGCTGGCTGCCCCGGCTGCGCCGTCGCTACGGCGACGTCGTCCGGTTGCGGATCTACCCGGAGCGCTCGGTCGTCTCGCTGTCCGACGTGGAGCACATCCGCGCGGTGTTCGCCGGTCCCGCCTCGGTGTTCCACGCGGGCGAGGGCAACATCATCCTCAAGCCGGCGATGGGCGAACATTCCGTGCTGCTCACCGACGAGGACGTGCATCTGCGTGCCCGCAAGCTGCTGATGCCCGCGTTCAACGGCGCGGCCCTGCGCGGCTACCGCGACCTCGTCACCGGGCTCGCCACGGCGGAGGTCGAGCGCTGGCCCGAGGGCAGGGCGTTCTCCTCGCACGCGCGCATGCAGTCGCTCACGCTCGAGGTGATCCTGCGCGTCGTGTTCGGCGTCGGCGAGGGTCCCCGGCTGGACGAGCTGCGCACCCTGCTGTCCCGGATCGTCGACGTCGGCCCGGTCGACCTCATCGGCTGGCACAACCCCGGACTGCAGCGCTACGGGCCGTGGCGGCGCTACGCGCTCGCGCAGCGCCGCGTCGACGAGCTGCTGTACGCCGAGATCGCCGACCGCCGCCGCGCGACCGACCTGGACTCCCGGCAGGACGTGCTGTCCCGCCTGCTCACGGTGCCCGGCGAGGACGACCGGCTCTCCGACGCCGAGCTGCGCGACCAGCTGGTCACGCTGCTGCTGGCCGGGCACGAGACCACCGCGACGGCACTGGCGTGGGCGTTCCACGAGCTGGCCCGCGATCCCGCGGTGCTCACCGCCGCCACCCGGGCCGCCGACGAGGGCGACGAAAAGTACCTGGAGGCGGTGGCGAAGGAGGCCATGCGGCTGCACCCGGTGATCTCCGAGGTGGCCCGCAAGCTCACCCGCGACGTCGAGATCGGCGGATACCGGATTCCCGCCGGGCACACCGTCATGCCCTCGATCGCCCTCGTGCACGCCGATCCCGGCCACCACGGGGACCCGGCGCGGTTCCGGCCGGAACGGTTCCTCGACGGCGGGCCGCCGGCCGGAACCTGGCTGCCCTTCGGCGGCGGCGTGCGCCGCTGTCTCGGCGCGGGCTTCTCGCTGCTGGAGTCGACGATCGTGCTGCGGGCCGTGCTGTCCCGCTTCCACCTCGCGCCGGACCGGCCCCGGCCCGAACCGGTCCGCGCGCGCAACATCACGATGGTGCCCGGCCGCGGAGCCCGCCTCGTCGTCACCGCGCGCCACCAACCGTAATCCGATAGCAATGTGATCTGGGTTACATCCGACCGCCGTCGCGCGATCGTGGACGTGGGTCCCACTCCGCTCGACGAAGGAAGGTGGCGGTCATGACCACGCCGACGGACGGCACGACCGGACGGTATCTGGTACTGCTCGACGAGGACTCGGCGGCAGCCGGGGTCCGCACGATGCAGCGCGTCGCCGGGCTGCACACGGCGAGCACCGCGGACCTCATCGGGCCGGGCGCGGCAGGCCTGCTCGGCCATTCGGCGGGCATCGTGCTGCACGAGCTCGGCGTCGCCGTGGTGACGGCGGCCCCCGACCAGGCGGACGCGCTGGGCCGCGCCTGCGCCGAACCCGGCCCGGTCACGATGGTCGAGCCGGAGCGCACCGTGCACGCCTACGCCGCACCCACCGTGCAGCCCGGCGAGACCGCGGACGAGACGGCGTTCACCTGGGGGCTGCGCGCCGTCGGCGCGGACACGAGCACCGCGACCGGAATCGGCGTCCGGGTCGCCGTGCTCGACACCGGGATGACCCTCGACCATCCCGACTTCGCCGACCGCACACTCGTCACCGCCTCGTTTGTCGACGGCGAGGAGGTCGACGACGGCCACGGGCACGGCACGCACTGCATCGGCACCGCGTGCGGGCCGCGCGCGCCCGAGTCCGGTCCGGGGTACGGCGTGGCGCCCGAGGCCGAGATCTTCGCGGGCAAGGTGCTCAGCGACGCGGGATCGGGCACCGACGGCGGCATCCTCTCCGGGATCTCGTGGGCGGTGAGCAACCACTGCGCCGTGGTCTCGATGTCGCTGGGCGCGGCCACCCGGGCCGGCGATCCGCACTCGCGGATCTTCGAGGAGATCGCACGCCGGGCCCTGCGCCGCGGCACGCTCGTCATCGCGGCGGCGGGCAACGAGAGCAGGCGCTCGGCCGGGCACGTCGCGCCGGTCGGGCACCCCGCGAACTGCCCGTCGATCATGGCCGTCGGCGCGATCGACGAGCACCGCGCGATCGCGGACTTCTCCTGCGGCTCCGTCGACCCGGACGGTGCGGTGGACATCGCGGGCCCCGGGGTCGGGGTGTACTCCAGCTGGCCGCTGCCCGAGCGTTACCACACCATCAGCGGCACCAGCATGGCCACGCCCCACGTCGCCGGGGTGGCCGCGCTGCTCGCCCAGCACCACGGGGCACGGGCGTGGGAGCTGTGGGCCCGGCTCGGCCAGTCCGCGCTGCGCCTGCCTTTGCCGTCGGCCGATGTGGGGGCAGGATTGGTGCGAGCGCCCTGACCCGGACGGGAGGCTGCCGTGGATCGCGCTGCGGATCGCAAGGTGGTGGTGCTGATCTCCGAGCCCGCCCTGCACGATGTCGAGGACGTCGTGTCCCGCCTCAAGCAGGCCGGGATGGCGGTGGACGCGGTCCAGGCGGTCCTCGGCACGGTCACCGGTTCCGCGCCCGCCGACGTGGTCGCCGGCCTGCGCGCGGTGCCGGGCGTGCTCGACGTCGAGCTGCAGCGCGACCTCGGCACCCGCTGAGCGTCACGCCCGGCGGGTCCGCAGGTAGTCGCCCACCACGGCGGCACCGAGCCCGTCGGGATCCGGTGCCAGCACCCGGCCGCCCGACCGCCGCGCCAGCAGGTCGACGAACGCGGTGAGCCGCGGGTCGTCACCGAGCCGGAACACGGTCGTCGCCGCGCCGAGCCGCGCCAGACGGTCCACTTCGGACAGCGTCTTGAGCAGCGTGCGGGGGCTGGGCGGATAGTCGAACTCGGCGGTGCCGTCCGGCTCCAGGTGTGCGGTCGGTTCGCCGTCGGTGACCAGCAGGACCACCGGCTGCGCGTCGGGATGCCTGCGCAGGTGCCTGCCGGCGAGCAGCAGCGCGTGGTGGGCGTTGGTGCCCTGCTCCCAGGTCCCCTCCATGCCCACCAGCTCGCCCAGCTCGAGGGGGGCCGCGTAGCGGCCGAACGTGATGAGCTGCAGCGCGTCGTTGCGGAACCGGGTGGAGATCAGCTGGTGCAGCGCCAGCGCGGTGCGCTTCATCGGCAGCCACCTGCCCTCGGCCACCATGGACCACGACGTGTCGACGCACAGCGCCACCGCCGCGCGCGACCGGTGCTCGGTCTCGGCCACCTCGACGTCGGACACGTCGAGCCGGACGGCCCCGCCACCGCGGGACGCCGTCCGCAGCACCGCGTTGCGCACCGTCCGGGACACCGCCCACGGCTGGGTGTCGCCGAACCGCCACGGCCGGGTCGACCCGCTCGGCTCCCCCGCCGCGCCCGCGGCGGCCGTGTCCCGCTCCCCCGCCCTGCCGCGCAGCGTCCGCACGACGTCGGCGAGCGCGGTCTCGCCCAGCCTGCGCAGCGCCTTGGGCGACAGCCGCAGCGAACCGTCGGGCGCGCGTTCGAACACGCCCTGCGCCCGCAGCTCCCGCTCCAGCTCCGCGAGCCTGCGCGCGTCGACCCCCGCGTCGGGGCCCAGCTGCCGCTCCAGCGCCTCCAGGTCGATGTCCTCCAACCGCGCCCCGGGGTAGGCCTGCGACAGCTGCTCGGCGAGCGCGTCCAGCTCGGCGAGGTCCGTCATCGCCTGGACGCCCTCGCCGAGGCCGAGCGGGTCGTCCCCGCGGAACCGGCCCGAGGACGTCCAGTCCTCCCCCGGGCGCAGCGAGCGCAACTGTGCGTCCAGTGTGGACAGTTGCTGGGCGAGCCGGGGATCGCCGAACGCCTGCTGGGACAGCTCGGCGAGTTCCGCGCGCTGCTCGGCGGTCATCGAGTTGAGCATGCGCTGCGCGGCAGCCGAACGGGCGGCGAGCGCGTCGATCAGCTCGTCGACGTTCCGCGGGTTCTCCGGGAAGAACTCGCCGTGCCCGCGCATGAACGCGGCGAAGCGCTCGTCGACGTCGTCGGCGCCGCGCGCGTGGGCCGCCAGCAGCTCGTTGAGGTCGGCGAGCATCCGGTTGACCCGCTCGACGTCCTCGGGTGTGGTGGAGCGCAGCGCGTCCTTCATCCCCTCGAACCGGGACTCCAGCAGCTCCTGCCCGAGCAGCTCGCGGATCCGTTCGTAGTTCTCCCTGCCCTGCTCGGAGACCCACGGGTACTCGGCCAGCTCCCGCACTGCGGCCGCGGTCCCCGGCGGGAGCGCGTCGAGCCTCGCCTCGGCGAACCGGGCGTCGTCGGACGGGTCGGGGAACAGCGCCGAGCGTTCCGCGGCGAGCGCCTCGTCGAGCAGCCGCCGCACCTCCCCGAGCGTGCCGTCGAGCCGGTGCCGCCGCTGGATCTCCGAGCGGCGCTGCCACAGCCGCCGGGTCAGCTCGTCCAGGCCCGCGGTGCGCGGGGTGCCGCGGCGCAGCAGCTCCTCCAGTGCCGAGCGCGGCGACGAGCCGGACATGACGTCCCGGCCGATCTCGTCCAGCGCGTCCCGCAGGTCCGCCGGCGGCGCGAGCGGGTCGGGACCCTCGTGCCACGGGCCGTAGGAGTACCGGTCCGCCGGTCCGCCGGTCATGGTCCGTACACCGTGGTGTTGTCGTCGGCGTCCTTGGCGAGCTGCCGCGACAGGTACAGCGACTCGAGGGCGAGCTCGACCGCCGAGGCGATGCGGGCGGGCGGGTCGTCGGCGGACGCGCCCGCCCGCTGCGCCACCTCGTGCAGGACGGGCAGCTCCGGCAGCGCGGCCAGTACCTCCGTGCCGGGCACCCGCTCGCCGGTGGCGACGAGGTGCCCGTCGGCGACGGCGGTCGACAGCGGTCTGAGGTCGAGCCCGGCGAACCGCTCGCGGGCGGTCTCCGCGACGGCCCGGCGCAGCAGGTGCACCAGGTGCTCGGTCTCGCGGCCCTCCTCGCCCGGCTCGAACTCGACCTTGCCGCGCAGCACGGCGGGCACCGCGTCCAGGTCCACCGGCCGCGCCACCGCCGGTTTCTCACCGGTCAGGGCGGCCCGGCGCAGCGCCGCGGCCGCCACGGTCTCCGCGGCGGCGACGGCGAACCGGGCCGAGATGCCCGAGCGCTGGTCGACGACGGCCGACTCGCGCAGGTTGCGGACGAACCGCGCGAGGATCTCCAGCAGCGGCTCGCCGACCTCGGCCACCAGGTCCGCCTCCTGCCGGACGACGTCCACCTCGGCGGCGACGTCCAGCGGATAGTGGGTGCGGATCTCGGCGCCGAACCGGTCCTTCAGCGGGGTGATGATCCGGCCGCGGTTGGTGTAGTCCTCCGGGTTCGCCGTGGCGACGAGCAGGACGTCCAGCGGCAGCCGCAGGGTGTAACCGCGGACCTGGATGTCGCGCTCCTCCATGACGTTGAGCAGCGCCACCTGGATGCGCTCAGCGAGGTCCGGCAGCTCGTTGATGGCGACGATGCCGCGGTGCGCGCGGGGCACCAGGCCGAAGTGGATCGTCTCCGGGTCGCCGAGGCTGCGGCCCTCCGCGACCTTCACCGGGTCGACGTCCCCGATCAGGTCGCCCACCGAGGTGTCCGGGGTGGCGAGCTTCTCGGTGTACCGCTGGTCGCGGTGCAGCCACGCGACCGGGAGGTCGTCGCCGAGCTCGGCGGCGCGGCGCCGGGACACCGGCGTGACCGGCGCGAGCGGGTGCTCCGCCAGCTCGGAGCCCTCGATCACGGGGGTCCACTCGTCGAGCAGCCCGCCGAGCGTGCGCAGCAGGCGGGTCTTGCCCTGGCCGCGCTCACCGAGCAGGACGACGTCGTGCCCGGCGAGCAGGGCGCGTTCGAGCTGGGGCAGCACGGTGCGGGAGAAGCCCACGATGCCGGGCCACGGCTCGCGCCCCGCACGCAGGGCGGCGAGCAGGTTGTCGTGGATCTCGGCCTTCACGCCGCGCGGCCGGTGTCCCGCGGCGCGCAGCGCGCCCGCGGTGCGGGGAAGATCGGCGGGCGGGGCCGGGGGTACGGACACTGTCACCGTTCCGACGCTACTTGCGGTTCCGGCCGCCGTCGACGTGGAGCGACTCCAGCCGCCGGGGATCGAGGGTGGCCGGGGCGGGGAGGGCGCACGGTACGCTGGAGCGCCGTGTGCTGTCCGAGTGCGACCCTGGCCGTCTGGTGCTCGGCGTGGCTGCACGGTGCCGCCGCGTCGGACGACGCCCTCGACGCGCTGCGCGCGTGGGGCGAGGCCCATGAGGTGGTGGCCGCCGACACCGGCACCGCCGAGGCGTTCGACATCCCGGTGACCGGTGCCGTCCCGGCGACGCCGGGCCAGCTGCTGCCCGCCCTGCGCAGGCTCGGTGTGTCCACCGCACGGCTGCTGCTCCCGGTGCCCGGGGACGTGCGCGGGCTCGGCGGGGCCGGCCCGTTCGGCAAGGCCGCGCTGCGGTCCGGGGAGGCGGTCCTGCTGCCCGAGACCGGCTACGGCCTCGTGCCGCAGGCGATCGCCGAGGGGCTGGTGCGGTGGACGGTGTTCGGCGTGCCCGGAGGGCCCGAGCCGGAGTACGTCGGCCTGGCCGAGGCCGAGCACGGGCTCACCGACGCGATCCGGGACAGCGCGGGCGCGCTGCAGGCACTCGACGTGGCCAGCGACCGGCCGGGCGTGCGGGCCGAACTGTCCGCCACGCTGCGGGCGCGACCCCGCCCGGATTGGCCCTCCGGGATGCCCGGGCGTGCCCTGCGCGTACTGCAGCGGGCGGAGGAGGTCGGCGCGATCCTGGCGCTCGCCAGCGCCGACGAGCCCGGCGGCGCGCTGTCGGCGTCGGCGGCCACCCGCAGGGCCGACGCGCTGCGGCCGCTGGCCGACGCCGTGCGGACGGCCCGCCGCGCCGCCGTCGACGAGGCGGTCCGGGCCTTCGCGGACCAGGCCGCCCCGTCCTGAGCCTCGTTTCCCCGGCACCGGCCGGGAGCGCGGACCGTGGGCCCCACCACGGTCCGGCGCTCACGAGCGGCGCCGCACCGGTTCGCAACAGCCGGGCGCGCACGGGGCGCCGTTGGCGGTCCCGCCCGCCGCGGGGAAGTCCGACAGCTTGCGCGCGGGCGCACCCTGCGTGTGCTCGCGGACCAGCTCCACGACGAGCTGCGCGAACCGGGGATCGGCGTTCGGCGTCGCGGCCCTGGCGAAGCCCATCCCCAGCTCCGCGGCGCGCTCGGCGGCCTCGTTGTCGAGGTCCCAGATCACCTCGAGGTGGTCGGAGACGAACCCGACCGGGCACACCGCGACCGCGCGCACCCCCTCGGCGTGCAGCGTGCCGAGGTGGTCGACGATGTCCGGTTCCAGCCACGGCACCTGCGGCGGGCCGGATCGCGACTGCCAGACCACGTCGTGGCCGCCGAGTCCCACCTCGGCGGCCACGAGCCGGGCGGCCTCCGCGATCTGCCGGGAGTACCGGTGCCCGCCCGACCCCGGCGGGCCGGCCGCGGCGTCCGCGCCGACGGGCACCGAGTGCGCGACGAACACGGTGCGCGTCCCCTCGTCCGCGCCGAGCTCGGCGCGGGCGGCCCGCAGCGCGTCGGCGAACGCGCCGACGAACAGCGGGTGGTCGAAGAACTGCCGCAGCTTCACCAGGTGCGGAGCGCCCTCGCCGACGGCGGCCCTGGCCCGCTCGATGTCCTCGTCGTACTGCCTGCAGGCCGAGTAGCCGCCGTAGGCGCTGGTCGGGAAGACGAGCGCGCGGCGCACCCCGTCGGCGGCCATCGTGGCGACGGTGTCCTCCACCATGGGCCGCCAGTTCCGGTTCCCGAAGTAGACGGGCAGGTCGATGCCCTGCGCGGCCAGTTCCTTCTCCACCGCGGCGATGGCCTCACGGTTGAGCCGGTTGATGGGCGACACCCCACCGAAGTGGTGGTAGTGCTCGGCGACCTCCTCGAGCCGTTCCCTCGGCACCCCCCTGCCCCGGGTCACGTTCTCCAGGAACGGCATCACCTCGTCCGGTCCCTCGGGCCCACCGAAGGACAGCCACAGCAGCGCGTCGTAGTTCACGGGGACATCCTCGCGCTGTGACCACGCGCACGCAGCACCGGGCCGGTGCGCCGCGCAGGTCAGCCCATCGCGTGCACGCCGCCGTCGACCCAGATCATCGAGCCGGTCGTGGCGGGCAGCCAGTCGGACAGCACCGCGCAGATCGTCCTGGCCACCGGCGTCGGGTCCTCGGTGTCCCAGCCGAGCGGGGCACGGTCGCCCCAGGAGTTCTCCAGCTCCTCGAACCCGGGGATCGACTTGGCCGCCATGGTCTTCACCGGGCCGGCGGCGACCAGGTTCACCCGGATCCCGCGCGGGCCGAGGTCGCGGGCGAGGTAGCGGTTGACCGACTCCAGCGCGGCCTTCGCCACGCCCATCCAGTTGTAGGCGGGCCACGCCACGCGGGCGTCGAAGTCCATCCCGACGATCGAGGAGCCCTGCCCCAGCAGCGGCAGCGTCGCGACCGCGAGCGACTTGAAGGAGTACGCCGACACCTCCAGCGCCTTCGCGACGTCCTCGGCGGGCGCGTCGAGGAACGGCGCGCCCAGGCAGCTCTGCGGCGCGAAGCCGATCGAGTGCAGCACCCCGTCCAGCCCGTCGACGTGCTCGCGCACCCGGTCGGCGAGCGTGTCGAGGTGCTCGGGGTTCTGGACGTCGAGCTCCAGCACGGGCGCGGGTTCGGGCAGCCGCTTGGCGATGCGCTCGACGAGCGAGAGCCGGCCGAAGCCGGTCAGCACCACCTGCGCGCCCTGCTCCTGCGCGACCCGGGCCGCGTGGAACGCGATCGACGCGTCGGTGATCACGCCCGTGATCAGCAGCCGCTTGCCTGCGAGCAGTCCGGACACCAGTCCTCCAAGTCGGGAGAGAGTCGGCAGAGATATCGAGGATGTTGAAGGGCAGGGAGATCGGCGACGGGCTCAGTGGCCCATGCCGAGGCCGCCGTCGACGGGCAGCACGGCGCCGTTGACGTAGGCGGCCTCGTCGGACGCGAGGAACCGCACCGCCGCGGCCACGTCGTCCGCCTCGCCGTAGCGGCCGGCCGGGATCTGCGCGAGCGCGGCCGCCCGCTGGTCCTCGGTGAGCGCGTCGGTCATGTCGGTGACGACGAAGCCGGGAGCGACCACGTTGGCGGTGATGTTGCGGGAGCCGAGCTCGCGGGTGAGCGAACGCGCCAGGCCGACCAGGCCCGCCTTGCTCGCCGCGTAGTTGACCTGCCCGGCGCCGCCGGAGAGGCCCACGACCGACGAGATGAACACGAACCGGCCCCATTTGGCGCGCAGCATGCCGCGCGAGGCGCGCTTGGCGACGCGGTAGGCGCCGGTGAGGTTGGCGTCGAGCACCCGGGTGAACTGCTCCTCGCCCATCCGCATCAGCAGCGTGTCGTCGGTGATCCCGGCGTTGGACACGAGCACCTCCACCGCGCCCTGGTGCTCCTCGACCTGCTTGAACGCCGCGTCGATCTGCTCGGAGTCGGTCACGTCGGCCTGGACGCCGAACAGGCCCTCCGGCGCTCCGGAGCCGCGGTGGGTCACCGCGACGTCGTGCCCGGCCGCCGCGAGGCCGCGCGCGATGGCGAGCCCGATGCCGCGGTTGCCGCCGGTGACCAGTACGGACCGTCCCACGTGATACTCCTCGAAGCGTGTCGTCGCTGCTGACGCGGTGAGGTTATCGGCTCGGGGCGGGCGAGTCTCGGGGGCGGCGCCGCTACGCTCCAGTAACCCCGCATGGCGTTGGACACAGCGGGACGGTGACCGGAAAGGGTGCGACACGGTGCGGGTACTGCTCGTCGAGGACGACGACGGTGTGGCCGGTGCGCTCACCGAGAGCCTGCGCGCTCGCGGGCACGCCGTGCACCACGTGGCCCGCGGCGCCGACGCGCTCACCCGGCACCGCGACGCCGAGCTGGTGCTGCTGGACCTCGGCCTGCCCGACATCGACGGCCTGGACGTGCTGCGCAAGATCCGGCAGGTGTCGCCGGTGCCGGTGGTCGTGCTCACCGCGCGGGGCGACGAGCGTTCCGTGGTCCGCGGGCTGCGGCTGGGCGCCGACGACTACCTCGCCAAGCCGGTCCGGCTCGCCGAGCTGCTGGCCCGGATGGACGCGGTGCTGCGCCGCGCCGCGGGTGGCGGGACGCGCGGCGGCGACGTCGTGCTGGTGGGCGACGTCGAGATCGACCTCGCCGCGCGACGGGTCCACGTCGGCGGCCGCGAGGTGCCGCTGACCACCAAGGAGTTCGACGTGCTCGCGGTGCTGGCGGCGCGCCCGGGCACGGCGGTGAGCCGCCAGCAGGTGCTGGACGAGGTGTGGGGGGACGCCTACCTCGCGGTGTCCCGTTCGCTGGACGTGCACGTGACCCAGCTGCGCGCCAAGCTCGACCGGCCGGGCCTGCTGTCCACCATCCGCGGTTTCGGCTACCGGCTGGGTGCGTGAGCGGTGCGCACCCGGCTGCTGCTCGTCCTCGTGGTGTTCGCGCTCGCCGCGGTCGCCGGGTTCGCCGCCCCGCTGCTGCGCACCACCGCCGAGCAGCGGACACAGCAGCTGGTGATCGGCCGGGACGCGGACATCGACCGGTTCGTCGTGCTCGCCCAGCAGGCCGTCGACTCCGGCGACACGGGCACGCTCGCCGCGGAGGCCCGCCGCTACGCCGAGCTGTACGGCGAGGGGGTGGTGGTCGTGGACGCCCGCCGCGAACCGCTGGCGCAGGCGGGCCTCTCGCTGGCCGACCCCGGTGTGCGCGCGGTGGTCGAGGGGGCGCTGCGGAACGAGCCGGGACCGCAGCCGCCGACGCTCGGCCCCTGGTCGGCGGAGCCCGTGCTGTTCGCGCGGCCGGTGGGCACCGGCACCCGTGTGGCGGGCGCGGTGGTGCTGCGGGCCTCGGTGGACGCGGCCGCGGCGGACGTCGCCGCCCGGTGGACGGCCGTCGGGCTGGGCGCGCTGCTCGCCGCCGCCGTGTTCGTGCTGGTGGCCGTGTGGCTCGCGCGGTGGGTGGTCCGCCCGCTGCACGCGCTGGACAGCGGGGTGCGCGCGGTGACCGCGGGCCGCCGCGCCCAGGTGCCCGCCGGGGACGGGCCGAAGGAGCTGCGCGCGCTGGCGGCGTCGTTCAACCGGATGTCGGACGCGGTGGTCTCGTCGGCCGAGCAGCAGCGCAGGCTCGTCGCCGACGCCTCGCACCAGCTGCGCAACCCGCTCGCCGCGCTGCGCCTGCGCGTCGACTCGCTGGCCCCGGCGATCGGCTCGGAGGGCCGCCGCACCTACGAGGCGACCGTGGCCGAGGTCGACCGGCTGGAGTCCCTCGCCGAGGGCCTGCTCGCGCTCGCGCTGGCGGAGAGCACCGCGACCCGGCTGGCGGCCGGACCGGAACGCGGCGAGCCGTGCGACGTCGCCGCCGTGGCGGCCGACCGCGTGGACGCCTGGCGGGCGGCCGCCGGGCGGGCCCGCGTCGAGCTGGTCCTCGCCGGGGCGGGCCGGGTACTGGCCGCCTGCCCCGAGTCGGAGCTGGCGCAGGTGCTCGACGTGCTGCTGGACAACGCGATCCACTACGCGGGCAGCGGCGCCCGGGTGGAGGTGAGCTGGCGGTTCGAGCCCGCCGGGGGGCTCGCCCGCGTGGTCATCGCCGATGACGGACCCGGGCTCGGCGCCGAGGGTCTGGCCAGGGCCACCGAGCGGTTCTGGCGCGGCGGCGGCGCGGGCGCCCCGCGGGGCAGCGGGCTCGGCCTGGCGATCGCGGACCGGCAGATCACGGCCCGCGGCGGGCGGCTGGAGCTGCACCGGGCCGAACCGCACGGCCTCGCCGTGCACGTCACGCTGCCGGTGGGCACGGCATGACATCCAACCAGGCGACCATCCCGGCTCCCGCCGGGGTCCCTGCACCGAGCCCCATCGTGATGCCAAGGCCCGCAGGGAGGATGGTGCTCTCGTGACCGTGTCCCGCCGCGCCGTCCTGCTGGGCACGCTCGCCGCCGCGGCCGGCTGCGCGGCTCCCGGCTACCGGGGGCCGGAACGATTGCTGACCATCGCCGCGGGCGAGTCCGGCGGGTTCTACCTCGCGTTCGCCCGGCTGCTGGCCGCCGAGCTGCACCGGGCCGAGCCGCGGTTGCGCTGCGTGGCCATGCCGACCCAGGCGAGCGTGGTGAACGTGAGCCTGGTGCGGTCGGGCCGGGCGGACCTCGGGCTCGCCCTGGCCGACACCGCGGAGGCCGCGGTCGCGGGCACCGGGCCGTTCGCGGATCCGGTGCCGCTGCGCGCGATCGGCCGGGTCTACGAGAACTACGTGCAGCTGGTCGCGCGCGCCACCGGTCCGGTGCGGTCCGTCGAGGACCTCGCGGGCCGCCGGGTGTCGCTCGGCGCGGCGGGCTCGGGTGCCGCGCTGACCGGGCAGCGGCTGCTCGCCTCCGCCGGGCTGACGGCCCGCGTGCGGCACCTGCGGCTCGCCGACGCGGTGTCCGCGCTGCGGTCCGGGCAGATCGACGCGCTGCTGTGGTCGGGCGGGGTGCCCACCCCCGCGCTCGGCGAGCTGAGCAGGGCCACGGGTATCCGCCTCGTCCCGCTGGACGGGCTGCTGCCCGCGCTGCGCGCGGCGCACGGTCCGGTGTACCGGGAGGTCCGGGTCCCGGCGGGCGCCTACACCGGGGTGCCCTCGGTGCCGACCGTCGGGGTGGCCAACCTGCTCGTGTGCGCCCCGGGGCTGCCGGACGACGTCGCGGCCGCCGTCACCCGGGTACTGGTGACGCGGGCCGGCCACCTGGTGCCCGAGCAGGCGGTGGGTACCCAGTACCTCGACGTGCGGACGCTCATCGGCACCCGCACGGTGCCGCTGCATCCCGGCGCCGCGGCCGCGTACCGTGCACTCCACGGCTGAGCGAGGGAAGGAGCGGACGCGGTGGGCGACTGGGAGCCGATGGTGCGGATGCCGTTGCGGGTGCGCTACCACGAGTGCGATCCGCAGGGCATCGTCTTCCACGCGAACTACCTGGCCTATGTGGACATGGCCTCGTTCGAGCTGTGCGCGGCGCTGTTCGGTTCGCACGCGGCGATGCTGGAACGCGGTGTCGACCTGGTGGTCGCCGAGGCCGGCCTGCGGTACCTGGCGCCGTGCCGGTTCGACGACGAGCTGGTGGTCAGCCTGGGGGTCGAGCGGGTCGGCACCACGTCGATGGTGATCGGGATCCGGATCCACCGGGGTGAGCAGCTGGTGGCGGAGGGCGCCAACCGGTACGTGTGGGTGCGCACCGTCGACTACCGGCCCGCGCCGCCGCCCGAGGACGCCCGGGAGCTCCTGCTGCGCGCCCAGCCTTCGTGAGCGGGCACCGCGGTGCCCGCTCACGAAGGCTGACCTGCGAGAATGCGCGCGTGTTCCGGATCGTGTTCTACCAGCCCGAGATCCCGCCCAACACCGGCAACGCGATCCGGCTGGCCGCCAACACCGGCTGCGAGCTGCACCTGGTCGAGCCGCTCGGGTTCTCGCTGGAGTCGAAGTACGTCCGCAGGGCGGGACTCGACTACCACGACCTGGCGCACCTGCGCGTGCACCCGGACCTGGAGACCGCGCTGCGCGCGCTCGCGCCGGAGCGCGTCTACGCGTTCACCACGTCGGCCACCCGCCGCTACACCGACGTCGCCTACGAGAAGGGTGACGTGCTGCTCTTCGGCCCCGAGTCGGTGGGCCTGCCCGAGCACGTGCAGCGCCACCCGGCCGTCACCGACCGGCTCCGCCTGCCCATGCTGCCCGCGTCACGGTCGATCAACCTCACCAACACGGCGTCGATCGCGGTGTACGAGGCCTGGCGGCAGCACGGCTTCGCGGGCGCCCGCTGACCGGCGCCGACGAGCTCGTGCGGGAGAACCGTGGTGCTCACCACGGAAACACTGCCGCGGCGTCCGGCTACGGGAGTCGCTGACCCACCAGCAGGGACGTCCCGGCCGCCGAGATGAGCACGAGGGTGGCCAGCACGACCCACGGCTTGCTGGCGTCGACATCCTTGGTCTCGTAACCGATCTGCTCGCCGAGGCTCGCGTACACCTGCTTGAGCTCCTCGGCGGTGGCCGCCTTGTAGAAGTCGCCGCCGGAGAGCCGGGCAATCTCCTTCATGGAGGCGTCGTCGACCTCGACGGGAACCTCCTTGCCCTCGATCTCCACCGTGCCGTGCGAGGTGCCGAACGAGATCGCCGTGACCGGGATGTCCTTCTGCTTGGCCACGCCGGCGGCGGTGAACGCTCCCCTCGGCGCGTACTCGTCCTGCGGCACGGTCTGCTTGCCGTCGGTCATCAGGACGATCCGCGCGGGTGGCGGGCCCTCCGCGCCGCCGACCACCGCGGAGAAGCTCTCGATCGACTGCAGCGCCGCGAAGATCCCCTCGCCGGTCGCCGTCGACTGGGCGAGCTTGAGATTGTCGATCGCCCGGACCACGCCCTCCCGCTCGGTGGTGGGCGCGACCAGCACGGTGGCGGTGCCCGCGAACGAGATCAGCCCGAGGTTGACGCCCGGTGTGAGTCCCTTCGCGAACTGCCGGGCGGCGTCCTGCGCCGCCTTGAGCCGCGACGGCTGCACGTCGGTGGCCTCCATCGACAGGGACACGTCGATCACGAGCATCACCGTCGCGCGGTTGCGTGGCACCTTCTGCTCGGCGGTCGGCCCGGCCAGGGCGAACGTGAGCAGCAGCAGCGACACCACCAGCAGCGCGGCGGGCACGTGCCGCGTCCAGCCCTCGGCGCGCGGGGCGACCCGCTCCAGCAACGCCAGGTTGGAGAACCGCATGGTGCGCTTGCGGCGCGCCCGGACGGCGAGCACGTAGCCCGCCACCACGGCGGCCACGACCACCAGCAGCAGGAACCACCACGGCGAGCGGAATCCGGTGAGACTCACGAGGCGGCTCCCGACCAGCCGCGCTTGCGCGCCACGACGAACCGGACGGTGTCGGCGATCCAGTCGGAGTCGGTGCGCAGGACGAGGTGTCCCGCGCCCGCCTGCCGCAGCGCCCTGGCCACCTCGGCGCGATGCGCCCGCGCCGCGGCCGCGAACTCCTTGCGCAGCAGGGCCGAGGCGTTGACCTCACGCTGCCGTCCGGTCTCCGGGTCGGCCAGCACCACGGAGCCGATGTCGGGCAGGTCGACGTCTCTCGGGTCGAGCACCTCCACGCCGATCAGCTCGTGCCGCGCCGACAGCGCGCGCAACGGCCGCTCCCACGACGTGTCCCCGAGGAAGTCGGAGACCACGACGGCGAGCCCGCGCCGGCGCGGCGGCCTGCGCAGCTGCTCGACGGCGGCGGTCAGGTCGCCGCGCGTGCCCTCCTCGGCGCGGGGCATCCGCGCCACCTGGCGCACGAGGTTGCGGGAGTGCGCCAGCCCGCCGCGCGCGGGCAGCCGCACGGTCCGCGCGCCGTTGGAGATGAGCGCGCCGATCCGGTTGCCACCGCCCGCCGTCAGGTAGGCGATGGCGGCGACCGCGCACACCACGAGGTCGCGCTTCTCGCAGAACGCGGTGCCGAAGTCGAGGCTGGCGGAGAGGTCGGCCACGACCCACGTCTCCAGCTCACGGTCGGCGACGGTCTCGCGGATGTGCGGCTCGGTGGTCCGCGCGGTGACCGCCCAGTCCATCCGGCGCACGTCGTCGCCGGGCTGGTAGGGCCGGGCCTCCCCCGGCTCGGACCCCGGGCCCGGCACCAGCCCGAGGTGGTTGCCCTGCAGGAGCCCGTCCAGCCTGCGGCGCACGTCCAGCTCCAGGGTGCGCAGCCCGGCCTCGAGCCGCTCCCCGCGGAGTACGGGCGGCGCCCAGTCCGGCCTGGTTCCGGTCTCGTCCCTCATGGCGTACTCGCCCCGTTCGTCACCGGCCGGGCACGCCCGCCCCGACCGGCTGGCCGGAGCCACCCTGCGGGCGCGCGGACACCTGCGGCAGCGGCACCGTCTGCAGCACCCGGGTGATGATGTGGTCGAGCGGGACGCCGTCGGCCAGCGCGTCGTAGGACAGCACCAGCCGGTGCCGCAGCACGTCCGGCACCACGTCCACCACGTCCTGCGGCAGCACGTAGTCGCGGCCGCGGATGAGCGCCAGCGCGCGGGCGGCGGCGATGATGCCGAGGCTCGCCCTCGGCGACGCGCCGTAGGACACCCACCCCGCCACGTCGGACAGGCCGTGCTCACCGGGCGTGCGGGTGGCGAGCACGAGCCGCACCACGTAGTCGACGAGGGCGTGGTGCACGAAGACCCGCGCGGCCACGTCCTGCAGGCGCACCAGTTCCGCGGGACTGAGCACCTCGTGCGGCTCCGGCGGGGTCACGCCCATCCGGTACACGATCTCCCGCTCCTCCTCCGCGGTCGGGTACTCGACGATGATCTTGAACAGGAAGCGGTCGCGCTGCGCCTCGGGCAGCGGGTACACGCCCTCGTTCTCGATCGGGTTCTGGGTGGCCAGCACGAGGAACGGGTCGGGCATCGGGAAGGTCTCGCCGCCGATCGACACGTGCCGCTCGGCCATGATCTCCAGCATCGCCGACTGCACCTTGGCCGGCGCGCGGTTGATCTCGTCGGCGAGCACGAAGTTGGCCACCACCGGCCCGAGCTCGACGTCGAACTTCTCGCTGCCCTGCCGGTAGATACGGGTGCCCACGATGTCGGCCGGCACGAGGTCGGGGGTGAACTGCACGCGGGAGAACGAGCCGCCGACCACGCGGGCGAACGTCTCCACCGCGAGGGTCTTCGCCACGCCGGGCACGCCCTCGATCAGCAGGTGGCCCTTGGCCAGCAGGCCGACCAGCATGCGCTCCACGAGCCGGTCCTGCCCGACGATGATGCGCTTGACCTCGAACACGGTGCGCTCGAGCAGCTGCGCGTCCCGGGCCGGGGTACCGGGTTGCGCGCCGCCCCCGTGCGCCGCGTTCGCGCCGTCGGGATAGCCGGGCTCGGTCACGCCTTACCTCCTCGCTGGGTCGGTGCGCCTACGTTCCGTGACCGTACCCGCTGGGCCGGACACGGTTGCTCGCGACCGTAGGGACCTCCAGCAAACCGGTCACCCGGTATGACCGCTGTGAAGGCCCCCGCCGAGGTCCTCGGGGGTGTCCACGTCGGCGGCCTCGCCCGCGCGGGCAGGTACGTCCACGATGGACAGTCCGCCGAGGGTGGCGCGGAGGGCTGCGCCCTCGGGCCGTCCGGGCAGCGCGGCCCGCAGCGCGGTCGCTCGCCACACGCCGATCAGCCACTGCCGGTGCCCGTCCGCGTCGACGAGCACGGCACCGTCGGCCGAGCCGAGGGCGTCGCGCAGCCTGCGGACCGTGTGCTCGGTGATGGCGGGCAGGTCGGCGGCGAGCACGGCGACCGGCGCGGGGCTCTCGGCGGGCAGCAGGCGCAGCCCGGCGGCCAGCGCGGCCACCGGGCCGGAGCCGGGCGGGTCCTCCCGCGTCCACCGGACACCGGGGAGGCCGGGCCGCTCGGGGCCGACCACGACCACCGGCTCGGCGCCGCGCAGCGCGCCGACCGCGCGGTGCAGCAGCGGCATGCCACCGACCTCGAGCATCGGCTTGTCCACGCCGGAGAGCCTGCGGGCGGCCCCGCCGGCGAGCACGATCCCGGCGAGCCCGCTCATCGGGCGAACACTCGCGGGGCAGGCGGGGGCACGGGGTCAGCCGATCAGGCGGGTGGCGTAGGGCATGATGCCGTCGTAGCGTACCGGCGCGATCCGCACGCGGCCGCCCGAGTACGGCGCCTCGATCATCTGCCCGTTGCCCAGGTAGAGCGCGACGTGGTGGATCCGGCCGGGGCCCCAGAAGAGCATGTCGCCCCGGCGGGCCTGCGACAGCGGGACGTGCCGCCCCTCGTAGTACTGGTAGCCGCTGTAGTGCGGCAGCGACTTGACCCCGGCGAAGGCGTAGATCATCAGGCCCGAGCAGTCGAAGCCGATCTTGTTGTAGTCGCCGTAGGAGTCGGCGACGCCGCCGTCCCGGATGCCGCGGGTGGGTCCGCTCGCGTTGCCGCCGCCCCACGCGTAGGTGACGCCGAGCTGCGACATCGCCCTCGCGATCACGGACTCCACGGACGCGCTCGACGGGCCCGCGGGGGCCGGGCCACCGCTCGGTGCGGAGCTGCCCGCCGACGACGACGCGGCCTGCTGGGCCTGCGCCGCCTCCTCCCGCCGCTTCTGCGCCAGCCACTCCTGGTACCGCTGGCGCTGGTCCTCCAGCCCGTCGACGCGGGACTGGGCGGCGTAGAGCTGCCGCTCGACGCTGTTCTTCTCCGCCTCCAGCTGGTCGGCCCTGGCGGCCTGGGCGCGCCGGGCCTGGATCGCGGCGGCCTGCGCGGCGTCGGCGGCCGCCTTGGCGTCCTCGGCCTCCTCCCTGCGCTGCTCGGCGAGCTCGAGCGCCTTGCGCGCGGCGGCGTCCTTGTTGGCCTTCTCGACCCGGGCCTGCCGCATCGACGCGAGCGCGTCGAGCTGGCTGCCGCTGACGGCGTCGAGCAGCTGCGCCCTGGCGAGCAGGTCCCTCGGGCTGTCCGAGCCGAGGTAGGCGCCGACCGAGCCGATCGTGCTGCCCTGCTGGTAGCTGCCGGCCACGAACCGGTCGAGGGCGGCGCGTTTGCGCTCGATCGCGGCGGCGGCCGCGTCGGCCTGGGCCCGCGCGGCGACGGCCTCGCGCTCGGCGGTGCGGGCGGCGTCCTGGGCGGCCCGCAGGTCGACGAGGGCCTTGTTGGCCTCCTCCATCTTGAGGGCGACCTCGTCGCGCAGCTCCGCCAGCCGCGATTCCGCCCGGGCGAGCCGGTTGGCGAGCTGGCCGACCTCGCTGGCGCGCGCGTTGGCGGCGCGCCTGCTCTGGGCCAGTTCCGAGTCACTCGGGTTGGGCGGCGGCGGTGGCACGGCGACCGCGGTCCCGCCCGCGCCGAGCAGCGCGACCAGGGCGAGTGCGCCGGCCGCGGCGGCGCTGCGGAGTCCAGCCGATAAGCCTGGTCCGTGCGGCACAGTCTCCACCTCCCCGAATGGACTACGGAAGGGACTGTGCCACCGGCGTCACATTCGCACCAGTTGTCACACTGAAAACTCCGGCCCCTCCGGGCACATTTCCCCAATCCGGGGGATGGGCGGCGTCACCGAATCGAGATCGGCGAACTTCGCGGCGGGCCGAACCCGCGCGCCGCCCGCCGCGTCGCACTACCGGACCGTCCGTGAACAGGAAGGACCGTGATGCCGGACACCGTCACGAGCCAGCCGCGGATATTCGCGTACCCGGCCGCGGCCGGAATGGTGATCGCCGTCACCGGAACATTCCTGCCGTGGTTCCGCTCCGGGGAGGTACTGCGCGACAGCTATGCGGCCGCCGCGCTGGCGCACCGTTTCGGAATCGCGGGCGAGCCGATTTCCGGCGCGCTGGCACGCGCCTGGATCGGGGTGCCGATGCTCGGCGCGCTGTGCGCCGGGCTCCTCGTGCTGGGCGTGTTCCGCACCGCCGCGGCGGCGACCGCGACGCTCGCGGTGATCGTCGGAACCGTGGCGGTGGCCGCGCTCGTCGAAGCGGGCGGCGGGGTCACCGGGACGACCGTGTCCGGTCCCCTCGTCACCACGACAGGCATGACCCTCGCACTGCTCGGCGCCCTCGGCGTGCTCGGCACGATCCGGCGGGGCGGCCGTGCGGTGCGGCGAACCGGAAGAGCAGGTGTGCGACCGTGACCCATCCAGGCCCCGGCGGCCACTGGCAGCCCCCGCAGGGCACCCCTCGGCACCACGGCGGCTTCCCGCCTCCGGGGCCCGCGGACGGCTCGCCCCCGCCCAGCTCCCAGTACCCGCAGTCCCCTCAATACCCGCAGCACCCTCAGCAACCTCAGCACCCGCCGAACGCCCAGTACCCGGCGGGCGGACCGCAGCAGGCGTACCCGGCACAGCAGTACCCGCCGCCGTTCCCGCCCCCGCAGCAGCCCGGCGTGGCCTACGCCGGGCCCGCCGCGCCCGAGCCACCGAGGCGGGGTCGGCGCGGCCTGGTGATCGCGCTGGTGGCCGTCCTGGTGGCCGTGCTCGGCGGCGGGGCCACGTGGTTCGCGCTGTCCCGCGGTGACTCGGTCGCCGCCGGGGCGGACACGCCGGACGAGGCGGCGGCCCGGCTGGCCACGGCGCTCGGCGACGGCGACGTCGTCGGCCTGCTGAGCGCGCTGGCCCCGGCCGAGGCGGCCGTGCTCGTCGACCCGGTCTCCGACACCACCGCCGAGCTCAAGCGGCTCGGCGTGCTCGACGAGAGCGCCGACCCCGAGTCGCTGTCCGGGCTGCGGATCAGCACGGAGGGGCTGCGGTTCGACGAGGCGCAGGCCGAGCAGGTCAACGACCACCTCACGATCACCAAGCTGACCGGCGGCACGCTGACGATCGATGTCGACCTCGCGCGGCTGCCGCTCGCCGGGGACTTCCTGGACGCGGTCCTCTCGGCGGACGAGCGGCGCGCCCTCGAGGGAGCACGGCGGAGCAGGACCGTCGACGTGGCCGACCTGGTGCGCGAGGCGGGCGAGCCGATCCGCATCGCGACCGTGCGCGTGGACGGCGAGTGGTACCCGAGCCTGTTCTACACGGTGGCCGACTACGCGCTGCGCGACGCGGGCGAGCCGTGGCCGCAGCAGTCCATCCCGGCGGTGGGGGCGGACTCGCCCAACGACGCCGTGCGCGCACTCGTGCAGGCGGCCCTGGACGCCGACCCGCGCCGGGTGATCGAGCTGCTGCCGCCGGACGAGATGGCCGTGCTGCACGACGCCGGACCCGCGCTGGTCGCCGCGGCGGGCCAGGACCTGGAGCCCGCGGGGGCCGAGATCGTCCGGCTGGAGACCGAGACGAGCGAGGTGACCGGCGGCACCAGGGCCACGCTGACGGAGCTGGAGCTGCGCCAGGCCGGTGGTCCGGGCACGTTCTCCCTGGTGCGGGACGGTGACTGCTACCGCGTGACGGTGGACGGCGACAGCCAGCAGGTGTGCGCGGACCAGTTCGGCGTCCTGGTCGCCAGGGAGTCCGACACGCCGTTCCCGCCCGAGGCGCGGCAGGCGCTGCAGAGCTTCGGGACGGGGCTGGTGCGGCAGGGTCTCGGCGTCGTCACCACCGAGGTGGACGGCAAGCACTACGTCAGCCCGCTGCGCACGCTCAACGAGGTGGGCCTCACCGTGCTGCGCAGCTTCGACCGCGAGGACCTGCTGACGCTGCTGCGCGCGGCCGCCGGCTGACGCGTCGCGCACCGCGCGGGGCCCGGTACCACACGATGGCGCCGGGCCCCGCGCACACCTCCCCTTGAAGTCAAAAAAGGACACGCGTACTGTTTAGGTCAGCAGGGCGGCGTCGACCAGCCCACCTCTGCGGACACGTCGGGGGTGCGCAAGACTCGGCCTTGCCCCCGGACGACCAGAGCCGCAAGACACCACCGAACTGACCCGGAGTTGAGACGTGACTGCACCCGCCAGCAAGGACAGCTTCGGCGCTCGCGACACGCTGAAGGTCGGCGACGCCTCCTACGAGGTGTTCCGGCTGAACAAGGTCGAGGGCGCCGAGCGCCTTCCCTACAGCCTGAAGATCCTGCTCGAGAACCTGCTGCGGACCGAGGACGGCGCCAACATCACCGCCGACCACATCCGCGCGCTCGGCGGCTGGGACCCCTCGGCCGAGCCGTCGACCGAGATCCAGTTCACCCCCGCCCGGGTGATCATGCAGGACTTCACCGGCGTGCCGTGCGTCGTCGACCTCGCCACCATGCGGGAGGCGGTGACCGAACTCGGTGGTGACCCCGACCGGGTCAACCCGCTCGCCCCCGCCGAACTGGTCATCGACCACTCGGTCATCATCGACGTCTTCGGCCGCGCCGACGCCTTCGAGCGCAACGTCGAGATCGAGTACGAGCGCAACCGCGAGCGCTACCAGTTCCTGCGCTGGGGGCAGAACGCGTTCGAGGAGTTCAAGGTGGTGCCCCCGGGCACGGGCATCGTGCACCAGGTCAACATCGAGTACCTGGCCCGCACCGTGATGGCCCGCAACGGGCAGGCCTACCCGGACACCTGCGTGGGCACCGACTCGCACACCACCATGGTCAACGGCCTCGGCGTGCTGGGCTGGGGCGTCGGCGGCATCGAGGCCGAGGCCGCGATGCTCGGCCAGCCGGTCTCGATGCTCATTCCCCGGGTGGTGGGCTTCAAGCTCACCGGGGAGATCCCGCCGGGCGCCACCGCCACCGACGTGGTGCTGACGATCACGGAAATGCTGCGGGAGCACGGCGTCGTCGGCAAGTTCGTCGAGTTCTACGGCGACGGTGTCGGTGCCGTGCCGCTGGCCAACCGCGCCACGATCGGCAACATGAGCCCGGAGTTCGGCTCCACCGCGGCGATCTTCCCGATCGACGACGAGACGATCCGCTACCTCAAGCTCACCGGCCGCGACCCCGAGCACATCGCGCTGGTCGAGACCTACGCCAAGGAGCAGGGTCTCTGGCACGATCCCGGCCACGAGCCCGCCTACTCCGAGTACCTCGAACTCGACCTGTCCACTGTGGTCCCGTCCATCGCGGGCCCCAAGCGGCCGCAGGACCGCATCGCGCTCTCCGACGCGAAGCCCGCCTTCCGCAACGCGCTGGGCGACTACGCCACCACGGAGGTGACGAGCGAGGGCGGCGTGGAGTCGCTGGTGGACGAGGCCTCCGCCGAGTCGTTCCCGGCCAGCGACTCGCCCGGCTACACCGGTGAGCACGCGGGTGGCAACGGATCCGGGCGCCCGGTGCACTACTCGGCCGCGGCCGGTGGCCAGGGCCGCCCGTCGAACCCGGTGCACGTCAGCTCCGCCGAGCGGGGCGAGTTCGAGCTCGACCACGGCGCCGTGGTGATCGCCTCGATCACGTCCTGCACGAACACCTCCAACCCGTCGGTGATGCTGGGTGCGGCGCTGCTCGCCCGCAACGCGGTGGAGAAGGGCCTGTCGGTCAAGCCGTGGGTGAAGACGTCGATGGCGCCCGGTTCGCAGGTCGTCACCGACTACTACGAGAAGGCCGGGCTGTGGCCGTACCTGGAGAAGCTCGGCTACCACCTCGTGGGCTACGGCTGCACCACCTGCATCGGCAACTCCGGCCCGCTGCCCGAGGAGGTCTCGGCCGCGGTGCAGGACAACGACCTCGCCGTGGTGTCGGTGCTGTCCGGCAACCGGAACTTCGAGGGCCGGATCAACCCCGACGTCAAGATGAACTACCTGGCGTCGCCGCCGCTGGTCATCGCCTACGCGCTGGCCGGCACGATGGACTTCGACTTCGAGTCCCAGCCGCTGGGCCGGGACGCCGACGGCAACGACGTGTACCTGCGGGACATCTGGCCCTCGCCGCAGGAGATCCAGAGCACGATCGAGTCGGCGATCAACCAGGAGATGTTCACCAAGGACTACGCCGACGTGTTCGACGGCGGCGAGCGGTGGAAGTCGCTGCCCACGCCCGAGGGCAAGACGTTCGCGTGGGACCCGCAGTCGACCTACGTGCGCAAGCCCCCGTACTTCGACGGCATGGGCGCCGAGCCGGAACCGGTCGAGGACATCACCGGCGCGCGGGTGCTGGCCAAGCTGGGCGACTCGGTTACCACCGACCACATCTCCCCCGCCGGCGCCATCAAGGCCGACTCCCCCGCGGGCCGGTACCTGCAGGAGCACGGCATCGAGCGCAAGGACTTCAACTCCTACGGTTCCCGGCGGGGCAACCACGAGGTCATGATCCGGGGCACGTTCGCCAACATCCGGCTGCGCAACCTGCTGCTGGACGGTGTGCAGGGTGGCTACACCCGCGACTTCACGCAGGAAGGCGGCCCGCAGGCGTTCATCTACGACGCGGCGCAGAACTACGCCGCCCGGAACATCCCGCTCGTGGTGCTCGGCGGCAAGGAGTACGGCTCCGGCTCGTCGCGGGACTGGGCGGCGAAGGGCACCCGACTGCTCGGCGTGCGCGCCGTGATCGCCGAGTCGTTCGAGCGGATCCACCGTTCCAACCTCATCGGCATGGGTGTCGTCCCGCTGCAGTTCCCGGAGGGCTCCTCGGCCGACTCGCTGGGGCTGGACGGCACGGAGACCTACGACATCTCCGGCATCACCAAACTCAACGAGGGTGAGACGCCGCGCACGGTCCACGTGACGGCGACCAAGGAGGACGGCGGCACGGTCGAGTTCGACGCGGTCGTCCGCATCGACACCCCGGGCGAGGCCGACTACTACCGCAACGGCGGCATCCTGCAGTACGTGCTGCGCAAGATGACCGCCTGACGATCCGGCGGCTCGCGCAGGGCCCCGGCGGGACGGGAGGACGAGTGACGGCGACACTGCTGATCGCCGGGCTCGCCGTACTCGCCGGGGCCCTCGTGCAGGGGACGGTCGGTTACGGCATGAACCTCGTGGCCGCCCCGCTGCTCGCGCTGCTCGAGCCCGCGCTGGTCCCGGTGCCGCTGCTTCTCGTCGGCAGCGGCCACGCGCTGCTGGCCGTCGGCAGGGAACTGCGGGACACCGACTGGCGTGGCGTGGGCTGGATCATGGCGGGCCGGGCGCCGGGTACGGCGCTCGGCGTGCTCGCGGTCGCCGTGCTCGCGCAGCGGCCGTTCGCCGCCGTGGTGGGCATCGCGGTGCTGGTCTGCGTGGTGCTGTCGGTGACGTCGTGGCGGCCGGTACCCGCCCCGGTCCCGCTGCTGGTCGCGGGAATCGCGAGCGGCACGTTCGGCACGGCCGCGTCGATCGGCGGGCCGCCGCTGGCCTTGCTGTACCAGCATTCCGCGGGACCGCGCATCCGGTCGACGATGGCGGCCTGCTTCGTGCTCGGCTCCGCGCTGTCCCTCGGCGGCCTGGGGCTCGCCGGGCAGATCGAGACCCGGCACCTGCTGCTCGCCGCGTGGCTGCTGCCGTTCCTCGTGGCGGGTTTCGTGCTGTCGGGACCGGCCCGGCGGTTGCTCGACGGCACGCATCTGCGGACCGCCGTGCTGGCCGTGGCCGCCGCCAGCGCCGTCGCCCTGCTCGTCCGCAGCGCGATCGGTTAGCTCCGCAGCGCGGGTTCCAGGTAGCCCAGCAGCGCCCGTTTCAGCTCGGTGAGCCAGGCCTCACGTTCCGCGGGCGGCGCCGACACCACGGTTCCCAGCAGCGCCCCGAAGATCTGCGTGGACACCACTGCGATCGTCCGCACTCGCGCGGCGGGCAGGTCCGGCACGCGCGCCGTCAGCACCTCCGCGATCTTGCCGACCACAGCCTGGTGCAACTGCCTCGTCGGCGCCGCGAGCCGTTCCGGCATGTCGGTCGCCGCGAAGAGCGCCTTGAAGCCGGGATTGGCGAGGTTGACCTCGATCATCGGCTGGACCATCCGGTCGACGAGCTCGGGAAGCGGCAGGGACGCGAAGCCGGGGTCGAACGCCTTGTCGTGAGCGTCCCGCAACGCCGCGCGGTATCGCTGCGCCAGCGCCTCGGCCAGCGCCTCCTTGTTCCGGAAGAACTGGTACAGGGTGCCCGGCGACACCCCCGCCCTCGCCGCGATGGCATTGGTGGTCGCCCTCGCGTAGCCCAGCTCCGCGAACACCTCCGCGGCGGCGTCCTCGAGCTGTCGCATGCGCCGCTCCCCGCGCGCCTGTCGCTTGCGCTCGGCGGGCTGCCGCGCCATCTCACCCTCCTCGGTTGACAAACACGAGCAATCGCTCTTAATTTGAAATACGAGCGATGACTCGTCTTCGACTCAGCGTAGCGCACCAGCCGGTCGCCGCGCGGTCCGTCCACCCGCACCGAGGAGCGCCCCCGTGCCCACGCCCGCCCCTGCCCGCCCACCCCTGCTCGAACGGCTCGGCCGGTTCACCGTCCGGCGCAGGTTCCTCCTGCTCGCCGTCGGTGCCCTGGCGACCGTGCTCACCGGCGTACTGGGAGCCGGAGCCCTGGACGCGCTGTCCCTGTCCCGGATCGACGCGCCGGGCTCGGAGTCCGACCGCGCGCGCACCCTCCTCGCCGAGCGGTTCCACACCGGGCCGCCGAACCTCGCCCTGCTCGTCACGGCGCACCACGGCACCGTCGACGACCCCGCCGTCCGGACGGCGGGCGAGCGGCTCGGCCGGGCGCTCGCGGCCGAGCCCGGGGTGTCCGAGGTCGTCTCCTACTGGCCCGACCGGAGCAACCCAGCCCTGCGGAGCACGGACGCCACCCGGGCACTGGTGCTCGCGCGGGTGCCCGGAGACGTCAACGAGTCCCGCGCGCGGGTCGGTGAGATCGCCCGCGAGTACACCGGCGACCGCGCGTCGGTGCGGGTGCAGGCGGGTGGGCAGGATGAGGTCTTCCGGGAGATCGGGGCACAGTCCCGGCGGGACTTCCTCCGCGCGGAGGCCGTCATCATCCCGCTCGTGCTCCTCCTGCTCGTGCTGTACTACCGTGGCATCGTCCTGGCGCTGGTCACGCTCGGTGTCGGGGTGTTCGCCATCGCCGGGAGCCTCACGGCACTGCGCGGTATCGCCGGGGTCACGAACGTCTCGACGTTCGCCGCCAACATCGCGCTCGTCATGGGCCTCGCGCTCGGCGTCGACTACTGCCTCTTCCTCGTCGGCCGGTTCCGGGAGGAACTGGCGGCGGGCCGCGACGTGGCCGGCGCGGTCGTCACCGCCGTCGGAACGGCAGGCCGCACGATCCTCTTCAGCGGCCTCACCGTCGCGGTGTCGTTGCTCGCGTTGCTGCTGTTCCCGCTGAGCTTCCTGCGTTCCTTCGGCTACGCGGGCGCCGCCGTGGTCGCGGCGGCGGTGCTCGGCGCGCTCGTCTTCCTGCCGGCGATCCTGGCCACGCTCGGCCACCGGGCCGCGGGCCGGGCACGTTCCCCGCGCACCGGTTCCGGTGGCTGGTTCCGGCTCGCCCGTCTCGTGATGCGCCGTCCCGCGCTCCTCGGCGGGTCGCTCCTGGTCGTCGTCCTCGTGCTCGCCGCGCCGGCACTCGGACTCCGGTTCGGCATGCCGGACGCCCGCATCCTGCCGGAGGGTTCCCCGAGCCGCGCGACCGCCGACGTGATCAGGGCGGAGTTCGCCCAGGAACAGTCCGACGCGGTGTACCTCGTCGCACCCCGGTCCGGTGGCACCGACGCCGTCGCGGCCTACGCGGCCGAGTTGTCCGCGGTGGACGGAATCACCCAGGTGGACTCGGCGGCGGGCTCGTTCACGTCGGGCATCCGTATCGCCGCGCCCCCACCCGCGGGTGCCTACACCGCGGACGGGGGCACCTTCCTCACCGCGATACCGTCCCAGCGCGCACTTGCGGGCGACCCGGCCGACCTGGTGGACCGGATCCGGGCCGTGCCCGCGCCGTTCCCCGTGCTCGTCGGCGGCGCTCCGGCGGAGACGGCCGACTGGCGGGCCGCGATGACCGAGCGCCTTCCCCTGGTACTGGCAGTGGTGCTGCTGCTCACCTTCGCCATCCTTTTCCTGATGACCGGCAGCCTGCTCCTCCCGGTCAAGGCCACCGTGCTCAACCTGCTGAGCATGGCGGTGATGTTCGGCGCCCTCGTCTGGATCTTCCAGGACGGCAACCTGTCCGGCGCGCTCGGCTTCTCCGCGACGGGAACGCTCGAATCGAGCGTTCCCGTCCTCATGTTCTGCATCGTCTACGGCCTGTCCATGGATTACGAGGTGTTCATCGTGTCCCGGATCCGCGAGGAGTACCTGCGCACGGGAGACGCGCGGCTCGCGGTCCCGGCCGGGCTGCAACGGGGCGCACCGCTGGTGACCACCGCGGCGGTGATCCTCGCCGCGTCCTTCGCGGTGTACGCGCTGGGCGGGGTGGTGTACCTGAAGATGATCGGGGTCGGCATGGCGGTGGCGGTGCTGGTGGACGCGCTGCTCATCCGTGGCGTCCTGCTGCCCGCGTTCATGCGGCTGGCCGGGTCGGCCAACTGGTGGGCACCGGCACCGCTGCGCCGGCTGCACGCCCGGTGGGGCATCACCGAGGCGGCCGTCCCGCCGCGGCTGACCGCACCCACCGCGTGAGCGGGGACAGCGCTCAGGCGGGGTCGGCGGCGAACGGCTGCTCGTCCGGCTCGTACACGACCCCCGGCTCCGGCACCGTCAGATTGACCAGGTAGTCGGCGACCGCTTTGTCCACTCCGGACGATGAACCGAGGATGCAGTGACCGAACGCGTCGACCGGCAGCAGGCGCGCGTGGCCGAGCTGGTCGGCCATCCGCTCGGCGAACGCGTACTGGGTCGCCGGGTCGTGGTAGTTCCCGATCACCAGGACGGGGTGCTCCGTCTCCGCGTTCCACGGCCCCCGGTAGGCGCCGGTGCCGGACGGCCACGCCGGGCATCCGGCCGGATCCGCGAACGCCTGGTACCGGCCGAACACCGGGGACTCGCCCTCCCACTGCCCGGCCAGCTCCGGCACGCTGTCCTGGCCGTTGCGGAACGGCTTGTCGGCGCAGTTCACGGCGAAGTACGCGTCGTCGGCCCGGTACGCGCTGTCCGGCCGGACGTCGTGCCGCGGGTCCACCGCGGGTTCGAGGAGCGTGCCGAGGTCCCGCCCGGTCACCGCCTTCAGCTTCGGCTTCTCCGGCGGGTACGCCACCTCGTACAGCTGCTGCAGGTCCTCGGCCAGCCCGGTGAAGGCGGCGGGCGAGTACAGCGCGCCGCCGACGCCGCCGACGAAGCTGCTGAAGTTCACCACGGTGCCGTCCGGCAGGTTGACCGGTCGCTCGCGCAGCCGCTCCAGCAGCTGCCGGAACTTGCGCGCCGGGTTGCCTTCGCTGAACGCGCAGCGATCCCGCGCCCGTTCACAGGCCTCGAGGTACTCGTCCAGCGCGTGCTGGAAGCCGTCCGCCCGCTCGCGGTCGTAGCGCAGCCCGTCCCCGGTGCGCAGCGCCGGGTCGACATTGCCGTCCAGGACGAGCGCCCGCGCCCGGTCCGGGAACAGGTTGGCGTACGTGGCGCCGAGCAGGGTGCCGTAGGAGAAGCCGACGTAGCTGAGCCGGTCGTCCCCGACCGCCGCCCGCAGCCGGTCGAGGTCCCTGGCGACGTCCGCCGTGGACATGTGCCGCAGCAGCGCCCCGCCGTTGCGCTCGCAGAAGCTGCCGTAGTCGCGGTACGCGGCGAGGGTGTCGGTGATCTGCCGGAGGGACCGGGGTGCGGGCACGGCGCGGGAGAACAGCTCGTCGGCGTCCTCGGCGGTGGTGAAGCACCGCATCGGCGTGCTGGCCCCCACCCCGCGCGGGTCGAACCCGATGACGTCGAACCGGTCGAGCACCGTGGGCTCGAGGAACTCGTCCGCCGCCAGCGGCAGCGTGCGGCCCGGTCCGCCGGGGCCGCCGGGGTTGAGGAACAGCGACCCGATCCTCTGGTCCGGCTTGTTCGCGGCGCGGCGCATCAGCGCGAGGTCGAGGGTGCCCAGCGCGGCGTTGTCGTGGTCGACGGGAACGCGGTAGGTGGCGCAGCTGTACTTGCCGCGCTGCTCGGCGGGCACGCCGCCGACGATGTCCTGTGTGCACGGTCCCCAGGAGACGGACGGCGCCTGCGCGGCGCCGGGGAACGCGGCGGCCGCGCTCCCGGGAACGGCGACCGGCGCCGCGCCCACGATCAGCATCCCGACGAGTACGACAGTTCGCTTCACCGTGAGCACCGGTTTCCTCCCCTGAGCCGTTGCCGGTCCGCACGTCGAAGAATCGCACATCGGCGGGGTGACCGGAGATCATCCGATCGGCTGGTTCAGACCTCCGCTCCAGCCGGGCGGAGGACGAAGACCGCGAGGTCGCGGCCCGCCTCGGCGCGTTCCATGGCGTAGCCCGGCCAGAACCGCACCAGTTCCGCCCACAACCGGTCGTACTCGTCGCCCTTGGCCTCGTGCGCGCGCACCGCCACGGCGCGGCCCCGGACGAGCACGACGGCGTCGGGATGGGACCGCAGGTTGTGGGCCCATCCCGGCTCCCGGCGGCGGCCCCAGTTCGACGCCGTGAGCACGTAGTCGCCGTCCCCGGGCAGGTACAGCAGGTTGTGTTCGCGGAGCAGGCCGGTCCGCCTGCCCACGGTGCGCAACCGCAGCGAGGGCAGCCCGGCGATGCCGACCAGGCTGACCCTTCCCCGCGACAGGGTGAACAGCCTGGCGTCCACCCACACGACGACCGGCGCGAGCCGCATCAACCAGGGCCGGGTGCCGAGCGCCCTGGCGAGCGCCGGAAGAGGGTTTCTCATGCGCTCATTCGATCACCATGTCCGCTCAGGCGATCGCGCGGGACAGCGAGACGCCGAACAGGCCGTCCGGATCGGTCCACCACCGCTCCAGCGTGAACCCGGCCGCGGACAGCTCGGCGCGGACACCCTCCGGCCGGAACTTGGCCGAGATCTCGGTGCGGATGTGCTCTCCCGCCGCGAACGACACCTCCAGGTCCGCGCCCGGGATCGCCACGCGCAGATCCGTGCGGGCTCGCAGCCGCATCTCGATCCACTCCGCCTCGGCGTCCCAGTAGGACTCGTGCGCGAAGGCGGCCGGGTCGAAGTCGGCGCCCAGCCGTTCGTTGATCACCCGCAGCACGTTGCGGTTGAACTCCGCCGTGACCCCGGCCGCGTCGTCGTAGGCCCGTTCCAGGGTGTCCCGCTCCTTCACGAGATCGGTGCCGAGCAGCAGCCACTCCCCCTCGGACAGCACGTCGCGCACGGAGCGGAGGAACTTGGCCCGGTCGGCGGGCAGGAAGTTGCCGATGGTCCCGCCAAGGAACGCCACCAGCCTCGGCCGGTCCCCCGGCAGCAGGCCGAGGTGCTCGGTGAAGTCGCCCACCACCCCGTGCACCGCCAGCGACGGGTAGTCGGCGGCGATGGCGTTGCTGGCCTCGGCCAGCGCCGACTCCGACACGTCCAGGGGCACGAACGAGCGCAGGGTGCCGTGCTCGCGGAGCGCGTCGAGCAGGAGCCGGGTCTTCTCGCTGGACCCGGAACCGAGCTCGACGAGCGTGTGCGCGCCACTGATCTTCGCGATCTCGGCGGCCTGCCGGTCCAGCACCGCCCGTTCCGCCCTGGTCGGGTAGTACTCCGGCAGCTCGGTGATCCGCTCGAACAGCTCGCTGCCGCGCGCGTCGTAGAACCACTTCGACGGCAGCCACTTCCGCCCGGCCGTCAGCCCCTCCCGCACGTCCGCGCGCAGGGCCGCGGCGATGTCCTCGGCACTGTGGTGCACCTCGAGATCCACGTCGGTCACGCCAGGCTCCGATCTGAGTCGATGGCGGCGAGGTCCACCCGGCACGGTGTCCCTCGCCGGGCCACGAGGAGGTGGCCGTCGGGCACCGGGCGCCAGCCCGGGTCGTCGTCCGGCGGCTCCGAGGCGATCAGCACGGAGTCCGCGTCGCCGCGCCAGGACAGGGCGTGGGTCCACGCCGTGGCGACCAGCACGTCCGGCCCCGCCAGCAGCAGGTTCAGGCGCGAACCGGGTGCGGCCCGTGCCACCGTCGTCACCAGTTCGGCGACCGCCGAGGCCGGATCCGCCCCGGACCGCAGGCGGTCCCGCAGCAGCGCCCAGAGCAGCGCGGAGTCGGTGGGCGCGGCCAGCCGGAGCAGGTCGGCGGCGGGCAGCTTCTCCGCCAGCCCCGCGACCGCGTCGGGCCAGCCGCGGACCACGCCGTTGTGGCTGAACAGCCAGCCGTCACCGGCGAACGGGGCGCACGCCGCCTCCGTCACCGGCATCCCCGGGGTGCCCGAGCGCACGGCACCGAGGTACGAACCCGACCGCACCGTCGCCGAGAGCCGCGGCAGCGACTCGTCCGTCCACAGTGGAGCGGGCCTGCGGTACCACACCGGCTCGCCGTCGTCGGCGAACCAGCCGAGGCCGAAACCGTCCGCGTTCACCGTGCCGCCCGCGCGCATGTCCGCGGGCGCGTAGGACTGGACGAGCAGTGAGTGAGGCGCGCTGAACATCGGGCCCTCCGGCGAGCGCGGAGGCCCGAGGTACGCGAGGTGCCTGCACACGGCTCACCGCTCCGGGCGGACGTCGCGCGCGCAGCGGAAGCCCGCGAAGATCTGCCGCCGGATCGGGTAGTCCCAGTTCCGGAACGTGCCGCGGATCGCCACCGGGTCGGTGCCGAACGAGCCGCCCCGCAGTACCTTGTACTCCGGCCCGAAGAACACCTCCGAGTACTCCCGGTACGGAAACGCGGTGAAGCCCGGGTATCCGGTGAAGTCGCTGCTCGTCCACTCCCACACGTCGCCGATCAGCTGGTGCACGCCCAGCGGCGACGCGCCCCCCGGATAGGCACCGGCGACCGCGGGCCGCAGGTGCCGCTGCCCGAGGTTGGCGTGCTCGGGACCGGGCTCGTCGTCGCCCCACGGGTACCGGCGGGACCGGCCGGTGGCGGGGTCGTACCGGGCGGCCTTCTCCCACTCGGCCTCGGTGGGCAGGCGCTTGCCCGCCCACGCCGCGTAGGCCTCCGCCTCGTGGAAGGACACGTGCACCACGGGCTCGTCGGGCGGCACGGCCTCGTCGACCCCGAACCGGGTGCGGCGCCAGCCGTCCGCCTCGCGCCGCCAGAAGCGCGGCGCGCCGATGTCGTGCCTGCTTCGGTAGTCCCAGCCCGCATCACTCCACCAGCGCCGCTGCCGGTAGCCGCCCGCCTCGATGAACTCGGCGTACTGGGCGTTGGTCACCGGGAACGTGTCGATGGCGAAGGCGTCCACGTGCACCTCGTGGGCGGGACGCTCGTTGTCGAGCGCCCACGGTTCCACCGAGGTGCCCATGAGGAACGACCCGGCGGGGACCACGACCTCGGCGGGCACGGGTCCGGTCCGCCGCGGCGGTGGCGCGGGGGCGTGCAGCACCGGCTCGCCCTTGCGCAGCTGGTGGGTCGCGAGCATCGTCTCGTCGTGCTGCTGCTCGTGCTGGGCGATCATGCCGAACGCGAACGCCGCGTGGGTGAGCCGCGTGCCCGCCAGCGGTGCCTTCTCCAGCACGTCGAACGCCTTCTCGCGCACCTCTCCCACGTACCGCCGCGCCTCGGCGGGGCCGAGCAGCGGCAGGGACGGCCGCTCGGCGCGCGGGTGCTGGAAGGCATCGTAGAGGTCGTCGATGTCGGGTCGCAGCGGTTCCCGGCCGCCCACGTCGCGCACCAGCCACAGTTCCTCCTGGCTGCCGATGTGGGCGAGATCCCACACCAGCGGGGACATGAGCTTGGAGTGCTGGCGGACCAGGTCTCCGTCGTCCACGGCGTCCGTGAGGAGCGTGCTGCGGTCCCGCGCCCGCGACAGCGTCTCGGCGGCGTGGGCGCGCAGCTCCTCCGGCGCGAGCTCGAGCAGCGGGTGGGACGTTTCCGGCGGGATCGCCGGAGTCGTTCTCGACGCGGTCATGTCACTCCCTCCCTCGGCGTCGTGCCCGACGCTGGACGGTCTCCGTGATGTCGGCGACGGTGCGCGCGGGCAGTCCCGTCGCGGGCAGCTCCGCGCACCCGAGATCCGCGACGGCCCGCGCCGCGGCGGCGAGGCCCGGGTCGGAGAGACCGCGCCGGGCTGCGGTCTCCCAGTGGCCCGCGACCGGGGCGCAGACGTCGAGCACGCGGTCGGCGCTGCCCGGACGGCCCAGCAGCGCGGTGAGCAGCGCCACCGGGTGCAGCCACCGGTCCGGCGGCTGCGCGTCGAGGTAGCGCACCTCGAGGTAGCCGTGCGGCCGGACCGGCGTGAACAGGGTGGTCAGGTGGTAGTCGAGATCGGCCGTGGTCGGCGGGTCGAGCACGCGCGCGGCGCCGCGCCCGGCGATCCAGTCGGCGAACGTCACGCCCACGGGGGCGTCCCACGGGCCGTCGCGCCGGGGGACCACCATGAGCGGCGTGTCCATGACCCGGGCTCCCCACGCGGCCGCCGGGTCCGCCGCGGGGCCCGCCGCGACGGTGCGAGCGGCCTCGGTCTGCATCACCGCGAGCCACCGGGCCGAAGCCAGCCCGGTGTCCCGGCCCGCGTGCCGCGTGGAGTTGGCGAACAGCGCGAGCAGGACCGGCCCCAGTGCGTGCACGGCGGCCCACCGCCGGGGCAGGTCGGCCTTCTCGCCCGCGTCGAGGCAGACCTGCAGGGCCGCGGTGCTGCACATCATGGTGACGCCGCCGGGGCCGAGAGGGGCGAACCGGCGCTCCATGGCGGCGTAGCGCTCGGTGGCGAGCAGCCGCCGCGGCGGGCGGAAGGTGTCGATGCCGTGGGTGCCGAACCGCATGCCTGCCCGGCGCAGCAGCGCGGTGACGTAGGAGAGGTCGGCGTCGGCGACGGCGGCCAGTTCGGCCAGTGAGGGCCGGGGTGGGGTGGACACCTCCACCTGGCAGCCGGGTTCGAGGGTCAGCGCGGAACCGCCGGGAAGGGGCTCGGCGGGACTGTCGGGACACAGCGTGCGCGGGGCGTGCGGGCCGAGGGCGGCGGCGAGCCGGCCGGGGTCGACGGGAAGGCGGGGATCCTCGGCGTCGTGCACGGTGTACTCGAGTTCGACGCCGAGCAGCCGCGGCGGGCCGTGCTTGAAGCACACCGACGCGACGTAGGCCTCCCCCTCCGCCCGGCTCGACACGACGCGCGCCGCGAGATCGGCTGCCGCCGCGCTGCCCTCCCCCGATCGGTTGACATGGGGAGGGAAGTCGTGCACCGCGGTCATGACACCACCCGCCATCCGTCTGGCCGTCGCCGGTCTCACCCAGCCTCGATTCGGACGCTACACGCGGGGTACGACAATCGCAGGTCTCGCGAACCGGGGCGGGCCCGGCGGCCTCATCCGGACGCGCTCTCCGACGCGCCGAGGCCGAGCTCCGCGGCGGCCATGCGCACGGCCTGGATGACCAGCTGCAGTGAGGGCCGCCGGGCGGCGGCCCTGCGGTAGGCGATGGAGACCGTCCGCATGACCGGTGTGGTGAGCGCCACGATGTCGACGCCCTGCGGCTTGAGCGTGAGTCCGAGATCGGACACGAGGGTGATCCCGAGGCCCGCGGCGACCATCGCCATCGCGGTGGCCTGCTCCTCCACCTCGTGCTCGATCCTCGGCTCGAACCCGGCCCGCTGGCACGCGACCCGGACCGCGCGGCCGAAGTGGCTGCGCGGGCTGGCCAGGATCCACGGATGCTCGGCCAGGTCGAGCAGCGGGACGCTGCTCGCCGGCACCGCCCCCGCGGGCACCGCGGCGTGCAGCCGCTCCACGGCGATCACGGCGCGTTCCAGGTTCGGGTCCCACGGGGTGGGCGCGTCCGTGTAGTCGATGACGAACGAGAAGTCCAGCGATCCGTCGCGGACCGCGTCGGCCGTCTCCTCGGGCGCGAGCTCGCGGGTGCGCACCTCGATCCCCGGGTGCTCGGCGGCCAGCGACGCGAGCGCCGAGGGCAGCAGCCCGGACGCGACCGAGGCCCAGACGCCCGCGGTCAGCCGGGCCGACACCGCCTCCTGGGCCTCCTCCAGCGCCAGCGTGGCCCGCTCCACGGCGGCGAGGATCTCCTCGGCGTGCTCGGTGAGCAGCATGCCGAGCTCGGTCAGCTGCACCCGGCGGCCGAGACGCTCGAACAGCTTCGCTCCCACGTCCCGTTCGAGCAGGGCCAGTTGCTGGGACACGGCCGACGCCGTGTAATGCAGCGAGGCGGCCGCCGCCGTGACGGTCCCGCGCCGGTGCAACTCACGGAGCATCCGCAACCGGTGCAGCGAAAGCTCCATGCATCAACCCTAAACGTAACCGTGCATGATCCTTAACTGGACGCGCGCGCGAGTCTGGCCGCACTCTGGTGCTGTCGGAGGAGAAGGAAGCCCGCACCTCCGAGTTCTGCTGAGGCATCCCACAGGTTCCGGGCCCGCGAGGGCCCCTAGTCCCGCGCGTACAGGAGGTCGGTCGAGTGAGCATCCAGAGCACTTCGGAACCGTTGCTGCGGCTGACGTGGACCGACCCGGTGACGGGCGCACACGGCTATCTCGTCATGCACACCCTCGTCTCGGGGCTGGCGACCGGCGGCACCCGGATGCGGCCCGGCTGCACGCTGTCCGAGGTGGAGGATCTGGCGCGCGGGATGGCCGCGAAGACCGCGACGTTCGGGCTCCCTGTCGGCGGCGCCAAGGGCGGCATCGACTTCGACCCGAAGGACCCGGGGGCGACGGAGGTGCTCGAGCGGTTCTGCGCGGCGATGCGCCCGTGGATCGACGCCCACTGGGTGACCGCCGAGGACCTCGGGGTGCCGCAGCACGTGATCGACGAGGTGTTCGCCAAGCTGGGCCTGCAACAGTCCTACCACGCGGCGATCCGCCGCTCGCCCGACCCGGAGCGCACGCTGCGCCGGGTGCACGCGGGCCTGCACGCACCGGTGCCCGGCGGCCTGCTGCTCGGCGACGTCATCGGCGGCTATGGCGTGGCGCAGGCCTGCCTCGGCGCCGCCGGGGCGTGGGGCTGGCCCGCCGAGGAGACGACAGTGGCGATCCAGGGCATCGGCACGATGGGCGGCGGCGCGGCCTGGTACCTGCACGAGGCGGGGATGAAGGTCGTCGCGGCGGCGGACGCCGCGGGGACGCTGTACGACCCGGCCGGGCTCGACGTGCCCGCGCTGCTGGAACTGCGCGACTCCTACGGCGAGGTGGACCGTTCGCGGCTGCCCGAGGGCGTGCGGCAACTGCCGCGGTCCGCGGTGATCGGGATCGAGGCCGACATCCTCGTGCCCGCCGCCATCTCCTACGCCATCACGCCGGACAACTCGTTCGACGTGGCCGCGCGGGTGGTGGTGGAGGCCGCCAACTCCGCGACGACGCCGGAGGCGGAGGCGATGCTCGCCGCCCGCGGCATTCCGGTGATCCCGGACTTCGTGGCCAACGCGGGCGCCGCCGCGTGGGCGTGGTGGCTGCTGCTCGGGCAGGTCGGCGCCGACCCCGCGGACTCGTTCCTCCGCCTGCGCACCGAGATGCAGGCGAAGGTGGCGCTGCTGCTGACCGAGTGGAACACCGACCGGGTGCCCCCGCGCCGCACCGCGCTGGCGTTCATCGAGACCCAGCGTGCCGCCCCGGCCACGGACGAGGCGCCGCTGCTCATCCCCTGAGACGCCGGGTAGCTCCCGAATGCCACATTCGGTGCGGTGAACGCACCGAATGTGGCATTCGGTGCGTTCACCGCCACCAATGCCACATTGGGGAGCTTGCTGGCACGTGGCTCTCAGTACGTACGTACGGATTGCGTCTGCCGGGTCGTGGTGTCAAGATCGTGGGATGCCACGGGTGAGCCAGGACCACCTCGACGCGCGCCGGCGCCAGATCCTCGACGGCGCGCGGGTGTGCTTCGCGCGCCACGGGTACGAGGGTGCCACGGTCCGGCGGCTGGAGGAAGCGACCGGGCTGTCCCGGGGCGCCATCTTCCACCACTTCCGGGACAAGGAGTCGCTGTTCCTCGCGCTCGCCGAGGACGACGCCGCCCGGATGGCCGAGGTCGTCGCCGAGCAGGGTCTCGTCCAGGTGATGCGGGACCTCCTCGCGGGCGGCAGCGCGCACCCGGCCGACTGGCTGGGCACGCGGCTGGAGGTCTCCCGCAGGCTGCGCACCGACCCGGAGTTCCGCGCCCGCTGGGCCGAACGGTCCGAGCAGCTCACCACCGCGACCAGGAAGCGCCTGCTGCGCCAGCGGGACGCGGGCAACCTCCGCGACGACGTCGACGTGGACGTGCTCACCGCCTACCTGGAACTCGTGCTGGAGGGTCTCGTCTCCCACCTGGCCATGGGCCTGCCCGCCGACGACCTGGAACGCGTGCTCGATCTCGTCGAGGAGAGCGTCCGCAGGCACAGCGCGCGGCCGCGCGGCTGACCCGCGACCCGCGCGCCGGGAACAGCACGGGCGCGCGAACCGTTCGACCTGGTTAAGATGACGCCACTTTCCTGGCTGTCCCCTACGAGGAGTGAAAACATCCGTGCGCGACGCGCAGTCACCTGACGGCAGTACCGAGCCGGGTGACGAACCCGGCTTCCTCGACTCTCCCGGCGCCCAGGACGGTGTCCGCTGATGGACGTCCTGCTCACCGTCGCCGGTGTCCTTTTCGTCCTTCTGCTGACCGTCGGCACCGGCCTGGCCGTCGCGGCGGAGTTCTCGCTGACCGCGCTGGAGCGCAGCACGGTCGAGGCCAATGTCCGGCAGGTGGGCGACCGGCGGTCCAAGAGGGTGCTGCACGCGCACCGGACCCTCTCGTTCCAGCTGTCCGGCGCCCAGGTCGCGATCACGATCACCACGCTGGTCACCGGTTACGTGGCCGAGCCGCTGATCGGCGGGCTCGTGCGGCCCGCCTTCACGGGGATGGGCCTCTCGGAGAGCGCCGCGGCGGGCGGTTCCCTGCTGGTGGCCCTGTTCCTGGCCACCTCACTGTCCATGGTGGTCGGCGAGATGCTGCCGAAGAACCTCGCCGTCGCCAGGCCGCTGCAGACCGCTCGCGCCGTGGCGGGCTACCACTCGCGGTTCTCGGCGCTGTTCCGCTGGCTCATCACGTTCATGAACAACAGCGCCAACTGGGTCGTGCGCAAGTTCGGCATCGAGCCGCAGGAGGAGCTGCGGTCCGCCCGATCCCCGCAGGAGCTCGGCTCGATCGTGCGCAGCAGCGCCGAGCGCGGGACCCTGGACGTGTCCACGGCGGAGCTGCTCGACCGGTCGCTGCGGTTCGGCGAGCGCACCGCGGGCGAGCTGATGACCCCGCGGGTACGGCTGGAAGCGCTCACCGTCGACGACACGATCCACGACCTCGTCGAGCTGGCGCGGCGCACCGGGTTCTCCCGTTTCCCCGTGCACAGCGAGGACCTCGACGACGTGCAGGGCGCGGTGCACGTGAAGCAGGCGTTCACGGTGCCGGCCGCCGAGCGCGACACGGTGCGGATCGGCTCGGTCATGCGGCCCATGCCGACCGTGCCGGAGTCGTTGCCGGGCGACGCGCTGCTCACCCGCCTGCGCGACTCCCGCTTCCAGCTCGCGATCGTGGTGGACGAGTACGGCGGCACCGCGGGGCTGGTGACGCTGGAGGACGTGGTCGAGGAGATCATCGGCGACGTCCGTGACGAGCACGACGAACGGGAGGCACCCACCTCGCAGCAGCTGACGGCCGACAGCTGGATGGTGTCCGGCCAGCTGCGCGACGACGAGGTGCGTGAGGTCACCGGCTTCCGCATGCCGGAAGGGGACTTCGAGACGATCGCGGGCCTGATGCTGGAGCGGCTCGGACGCATCCCCGACGTCGGCGACGCGATCGACATCGACGGCTGGCGGCTGGTCGTGACGAGCATGGACCGGCACCGGATCGCGGAGATCAACGTGCAGCGGCGGGAAGCGCGGGAGGAGTCATGAGCGACGGACTCGCGATCGGGCTGATCGCGGTGCTGCTGCTCGCCAACGCGTTCTTCGTCGGCGCCGAGTTCGCCCTGCTCTCCTCCCGCCGCGACCGGCTGGAGGCGCTGCTCGAACAGGGCAAGGGCCGCGCGCGGATCGTGATCAACGCGAGCCGCCACGTGTCGCAGATGCTGGCCGGCGCCCAGCTGGGCATCACGATCTGCTCGCTGCTGCTGCTGCAGTTCGGCGAGCCCGCCGTCGCCCACCAGCTGGAGGCGCTGTTCGCCGCGCTCGGCGTCCCGCTGCCCGGGTACGTGGTGCACCCCATCGCGTTCGCGGTCGCGCTCGTGGCGATGACCCTGCTGCACGTGCTGATCGGCGAGATGGTGCCGAAGAACATCGCCATCGCCGAGCCCGAGCGGCTGGCGCTGTGGCTCGTCCCCGTGCACGTCGCGTGGGTGCGGCTGGCCAACCCGTTCATCTGGCTGCTCAACACCGTCGCGAACTCGCTGCTGCGGCTGGCGCGGGTCCAGCCGAAGGACGAGCTCGAGACCGCCTACACGTCGGACGAGCTGGCCGAGCTGCTCAGCGAGTCGCGGCGGGAGGGCCTGCTGGAGCAGTCCGAGCACCACCGGCTCAGCCAGGCGCTGTCGTCGGTGGAGAAGACGGTGGGCGACGTGCTGGTGCCGACCGACCAGCTGACCACCCTGCCGCCCTCGCCCACGGTGGGGGATGTCGAGCGCGCGGTGTCGTCGACCGGCTTCTCCCGCTTCCCGGTCGAGACCGGGTCCGGCACGCTGACCGGCTACATCCACGTCAAGGACGTGCTCGACCAGGTGGGCGACGACCCGGCGGCGACCGTCCCGGTGACGAAGCGGCGCAACCTGACCGACCTGCCGGTGCACGCGCGCCTCGACGAGGCACTGTCGGCGATGCGCCGCGAGGGCAGTCACCTCGCCCGCGCGCTCGACGCGGAGGGCACCGTGGTCGGCGTCGTGGCGCTGGAGGACCTCGTCGAGCAGTACGTGGGTACGGTCCGCGACGGCACGCACGTCACCATGTAGGCGATGACCGAGTACCTGGCGCGCCTGGCCGAACCGGAGTGGCAGCGGCGGGAACGCGCGCACGCCGAGCGGATGCGCCGCTGGACGGAGCCCCACCAGCGGCGCCGCTCGCGCGGCGAGAAGCACCCCGTGCTGGACTTCCTGTTCACCTACTACTCGCATCCGCCGTCGCACCTGGAGCGGTGGCAGCCGGGGCCCGGTGTCGTGCTCGGGGGCGTCTCGGCGCGCCGGTTCCTCGACCGGCGCGGGTACCGCGACACCGGCGACGGAGTCGCGCTCGACCTGGCCGCGTGCACGCCGAGACGGGAGCGCACCCTCCGCCACGTCGCGTCCCTGCTGGAGGCGACGGCGGGCCGCGCGCCGCGGCTGAGCTGTTTCGGCCTGCACGAGTGGGCGATGGTGTACCGGCAGCCGCCGGACGAGGTACGGCACGCCCAGCTCCCGCTCCGCCTCGGCTCGGCCGGCACCGACGCGGTGGTCGACGAGCTGGGCGTGCGGTGCGGGCACTTCGACGCGTACCGCTTCTTCACGGAGCCGGCGCGGCCGCTGAACCGGCTGCGGCCCACGCGGGAGACACAGCGCGACTTCGAGCAGCCCGGCTGCCTGCACGCCAACATGGACCTCTACAAGTGGGCCTACAAGCTCGGTCCGTTCGTCCCGGCCGAGCTGGTCGGCGACTGCTTCGAGCTGGCCGCCGACATCCGGTTGCTCGACATGCGGGCGAGCCCGTACGACCTGTCCGCGCTGGGACACTCCCCCGTCCGGATCGAGACCCCGGAGGGACGCGCCGAGTACGCCCGCGCCCAGGCGGCGTTCGCGCGCCGGGCCGCTCCGCTGCGTGACCGCCTCCTCCGGCTCTGTCGCGACCTGCTGGACGTTACCGGCGCGGCCGGAAACACCGTCTGATCTTTGTCACACTCGGTTCCTACGCTTCGCCTGTTAGAGTGATAACGTTTTGGTTTCGGACACCGAGCGTATTCGCACGGTCGACAGGCGAGAGGACATCGATGGGGCGGCACAGCCGGGTCGAGACTCCGGAGCGTCCTGACAGCGTCACCTCCACCGGTACCCACCGCGCGGTCGGCAAGGCCGCGGGTCGCCGCCGCGTCGCGGCGTGGCCGATCGCTTGCCTGGTACTGGTCGGGCTGCTGGTGGCAGGCTGGTTCGGATGGAACTGGGCGGACGGCGTCCTGCAGAGCCGCGCGGAGGCCCTGGCGGCCGGCTGCCAGGAGGGCGACGCCCGGATCAGCGTGGTCGTGGATCCCGCCGCGGAGCAGCCGGTGACCACGGCGGCGCAGCGCTGGAACGCGGCCAGGACCGTGGTACACGGGCACTGCATCACCGTGGCCGTGCACACCGCGGCGTCCGACCAGGTGCTCGACGTGCTGCTCGGCGACGCGGACCCGGGCCCGATCGGCGGCACGCCCTCGGCCTGGCTGCCCGCCACCGGCGACGCCGCCGAGCGGCTGCGTGCCGAGCGGCCCGAGCTCGTCGGTTCGCTGCCCGAGTCGGTCACCGGCACCGACGGCGAGTACCCGTACCTCGCGCTCGCCGGTGCGGGTGTCGACGACGTGCAGGAGCGGGCGGCGCAGTCCTTCGGCGCCTACCTGACGCGGCCCGCACAACAGGCGGCCTTCACCGACGCCGGGCTGAGCAGCTGAGACAAGCGTCTCAGCGACCGGCACCCCCGCGGGTTGCCACGATGGTGAGGTGATCGTCCGTCGCCTGGCGCAGCCGCTGGTCCTGGTCGCGCTGGCGACACTCGGCGTGCACCTCACCACGTTCCTGGCCCGCCCCGTCGCCTCCTACCGCGTGCTCGCGCTCGGTGGGGACGCCAGGGCCGTCGGGCTGGTCGCGGCGGCGGGCGCGTTCCTGCCGATCTTCCTCGCCCTCCCGATGGGCCGCTCGGCCGACCGGGGGCGGCTGCCCTGGCTCCTGCTCGGCGGCGCACTGCTGCTGGCCGCGGGCACGTTCCTGCTGGCCAACGCCGGCTCGCTCGGTGCGATGGCCGGCGGCAACGTCGTGCTCGGCACCGGTCAGCTGGCACTGATGCTGGCCTTCCAGTCGCTGGTCGCCGCGCTGTCCGCGCCCGAGCACCAGGACCGCAACTTCGGCTGGTTCACCGCCGCGGCGTCGGCCGGGCAGCTGGCCGGACCGCTCGTCGGCGGCTGGGTCGTCGGCGGAGGGTCCGGCGACCTGCTCGCCGAGACCCGCGTCGCGTTCCTCATCGGCACCGCGGCGAGTGCCGCGATCCTGCTGTTGTGCGTCCCGCTGGCGGCGTCCGCCCGCCGCGGGGCGCCCACCGGCCGCACCCCCGTGCGGCGCGGCTCGGCGACCGTGCTGCTGCGCAACCGGCGGCTCCTCGTGGCGATCTTCACCAGCTTCGCGGTGATGTCCAGCGTCGACGTGCTGACCGCCTACCTGCCGGTCCTCGGTCACGAACGGGGCCTGGCCCCCTCCGTCGTCGGGGCGCTGCTGGCGGTGCGCGCCGGTTTCTCGTTCGTCTCCCGCCTGCTGATCCCCCTGCTGCTGGCCCGCGCGGGCAGGCTCACGGTGCTCATGGTCAGCGGAGCCCTCTCGGCGGCGAGCCTCGTCGCGCTGGTGTTCGCCACGCAGGCGTGGCACGTGGCCGTGCTGATGGCCGTGCTCGGCACGGTGCTCGGGCTGGGCCAGCCGCTGACGATGACCTGGACGGTCCGCGAGGCACCGGAGAACCTCCGGTCCACCGCGCTGGGCCTGCGGCTGACCGGCAACCGCGTGGCGCAGGCGGTGGCCCCCGCGGCGGCGGGTGCGGTGTCGGCACTGGTCGGCGTCGCCGGGCCGTTCCTGTTCATCGCCGCACTGCTCGCCGCCTCCACCGTCACGGTGCTGCCGGGCTGGCGGGCCGAGCGCGGCGCAGCAGGCTGGCGGTGGCGTCGTCGGCCGGGTAGAACGACTCGATCGACAACTCGGCCAGGGTCACGTCGAGCGGCGTGCCGAAGGTGGCCACCGTGCTGAACAACGCCAGCTCGGCGCCCCCGTGCCGGAGCCGCAGCGGCACCAGGAAGTCGCCGGGACCGGGCACCTCCACCTCGGGCACCGGCTGCGCGCACGGGTAGCCCCGCAGCTCGGCCAGCAGGTCGGCCAGCCCGGCGTCCGCCGTGGCCGCCACCTCCCTGCGCAGCCTGCCGAGCAGATGCGCTCGCCACTCGCCCAGGTTGACGATCGCGGGCGCCATGCCGTCCGGGTGCAGGGTCACCCGCAGCACGTTCACCGGCGGCCGGAGCAGCTCGGGGGCCACTCCCTCGAGCAGCAGCGCCGCCCCGGCGTTGGCCTCGACGAGGTTCCACCGGCGGTCCAGGACGACCGCCGGGTACGGCTCGTGACCCGTGAGCAGCCTGCGCACCGCCTCGCGCACCACCGCCATCTCGGGATCGTCCAGCGCGCTCTCGCCGTACACGGGCGCGTATCCCGCGGCGAGCAGCAGCCGGTTGCGCTCACGGAGCGGCACGCCGAGGTGTTCGCCGAGCCGCAGCACCATGTCGCGACTGGGCGTGGCCCGGCCCGTCTCGACGAAGCTGAGGTGCCGGGTGGACACCCCGGCTTCGAGGGCGAGGTCCAGCTGACTGATCCGGCGGCGGTCGCGCCACTCCCGCAGCAGCTCCCCCACCGGCCTTGTCCGGACGGGCGCACTGGTGGTCACGCGGTGGACGTTACGGGGCCCGCCGCCTCCGTGCCATGACCTCGCAGGTCATCGACGGGTGCCGCCGCCGAGGGCACAGTCTGCGAATGAGCCGCGACAAGGCGGCGCTGTATAGGTCGTTATACATCGACCGTTCCCGCAAGGAGGAGACCCGTGACCGACCACCAGCACCTCGCCGAACGCTACGTCGACGTGTGGAACACCACCGACGCCCGGCGCCGGCGGGACCTCGTGGAACGGCTGTTCGCGCCGGACGCGACCTACACCGACCCGCTCGGCGCCGTCCGCGGCTGGGACGGCATCGACGAGTTCATCGCGGGCGCCCAGCGGCAGTTCGCCGGGATGTCGTTCCGGCTCGGCGGACCGGTCGACGGTCACCACGACACCGCGCGGTTCACCTGGCTCCTCGGCGCGGACGGCACCGAGGAGCCGGTCGTGATCGGCTTCGACGTGATCGTCACCGAGGGTTCCGACCGCATCGGCCGGGTCTACGGCTTCCTGGACAAGGTCCCGGCCTGACACCGGGACCGGGCAGGCGCGCGGCGAGGGCTCCCGGTCCCCCGGGGACGGGAGCCCTCGCCGCGCCGTGCTTGACAGTCAATCCATCGAGGAGTCTATTGTACTAGTTAAATAGATAAATGGAGGATCGGTGATCGAGTTCCACTTGGATGCGCGCTCCGGCGTCTCGCCCTACCTGCAGCTGGTCCGCCAGGTACGGCAGGCGCTCCGGCTGGGACTGCTGCGCGAGGGTGACCAGCTGCCGACGGTCAAGGACGTGGTGGCGCGGCTGGCCATCAACCCGAACACCGTGCTCAAGGCGTACCGGGAGCTGGAGCACGAAGGGCTGATCGCCGCGAGGCCGGGTGTGGGGACGTTCGTCACCCGGACGCTCAGCGACGCTTCCCTCGCCGCGCACGGGCACCTCCGCCACGAGCTCCGGCGCTGGCTCTCCCGTGCCCGCCAGGCAGGCCTCGACGACGAGAGCATCGAAGCCCTGTTCATGACGACGTTTCGGGCCGCCGCTGAGGAGGACATCGCATGACCACCCTTCTTCGGACCCGTGAGCTGGGCAAGCGGTACCGGCGGCGCTGGGCGTTGCGCGACTGCACCCTGGACATCCCGGCCGGCCGGATCGTCGGCCTGGTGGGCCCCAACGGCGCGGGGAAGTCCACACTGCTGAACATCGCCGCGGGCCAGCTGGCACCGAGCGCGGGCAGCATCGAGGTGCTCGGCGGGCATCCGGCGAGCGGACCGGCCCAGCTCGCCAAGGTGGGGTTCGTCGCGCAGGACACCCCCGCCTATGCGGCGCTCACCGTGGCCGACCACCTGCGCCTCGGGGCCCGGCTCAACCCACGCTGGGACGCCGCCGCCGCGCGGAACCGCATCGAGCGCGTCGGTCTCGATCCCGCCCAGCGGACGGGCACACTGTCCGGCGGTCAACGCGCGCAGCTCGCGCTGACGCTCGGCGTCGCGAAACGACCCGAGTTGCTGATCCTCGACGAGCCCGTGGCCGCGGTGGACCCGCTCGCCAGGCGCGAGTTCCTGCAGGGTCTCATGGAGGCGGCCGCGGAGTACGAGCTCAGCGTCCTCCTGTCCTCCCACCTGGTGACCGATGTGGAACGGGTGTGCGACTACCTCGTGGTTCTCGTCGACTCCCACGTCCGGGTGGCCGGCGACGTCGACGAGCTGCTGTCCAGCCACCACCGGCTCACCGGCCCGCGGCGCGACCCCGGGACCCTCCCCGCGGGGCAGCACGTCGTGTCCGTCAGCCACACCGAACGGCAGACGACGCTGCTCCTGCGCGCCGAGTCCCCCATCCACGATCCGGCATGGACGGTGAGCCGTGTCGGCCTCGAGGACCTCGTCCTCGCCTACCTGTCCCCGCCCACCGCCGCCGGCAGGCCCGCACTGGAGGTGCTCCGGTGATCTGGCTGACCTGGCGGCAGTTCCGCGTCCAGGCCGCGGTCGTGTTCGGCGCGATCGTCGCGCTCGCCGTCGTGCTCGTGGTCACCGGCCGGGAACTCGCCGACAGCTACGCGGCGGGACTCGCCGCGTGCACGGCGAGCGGTGGCTGCTCCGCGTTTCTCACGAATTTCCTCCGCGACCACGACGCCCAGTACTACGGGCTCGCCGCCGTCACGATGGCCCTGCCCGGCATTCTCGGCGTGTTCTGGGGTGCGCCGCTGGTCAGCCGCGAGCTGGAGACCGGTACCCACCGGCTGGTGTGGAGCCAGAGCATCACCCGCACCCGCTGGCTGGCCGTCAAACTCGGGCTCGTGGGCCTCGCTTCGATGCTGGCCGCCGGCCTGCTGAGCCTGGCCGTGAGCTGGTGGGCCACGCCGCTCGACGAGGCCGGCGCGAGCGCCCGGCCCCGGCTGTCCCCGGTCGTCTTCGCGGCGCGCGACCTCGCCCCGATCGGCTACGTCGCCTTCGCCTTCGTGGTCGGCGTCGCGGTCGGCATGCTGGTCCGCCGCGCCCTGCCCGCGATGGCGGTCACGCTCGCGATCTTCGTCGCCCTCCAGATCGCGGTACCGCTGTGGGTCAGGCCGAGCCTCCTCCCTCCCGTGGAGGCGACCGTCGCGATCACGCCGGAGAACCTCCGCGGCATCGGTATGTCCAGTCCGGACGGTACGGCGCGGGAGCTCACCATCGCCGTCGAGGAATCCGGTTCCTGGATCCTCGACAGCGACACCGTCGGCGCGGACGGCGCGCCGGTCGGCGCGCTGCCGGCCTGGTTCTCCGAGTGCGACCCGATCATGTTGACCGGGCCGCCCACGGATCCGGCGGTCCGGAACTGCTTCGACCGGCTCGCCGAAGAGGGCTACCGGCAGCACATCACCTATCACCCGGGGAGCCGCTACTGGACGTTCCAATGGCTCGAGGTCGCACTGTACGGCGCCGCCACGCTGGCCGCCGCCGGGTTCGCCTTCTGGTGGCTCCGCAAGCGGCTGTGCTGACCGGTACCGCTCGGCGGCTCAGACGTAGGCGTCCACCGGCGGACAGGAGCACACCAGGTTCCGGTCCCCCGCGGCCTGGTCGATCCGCCGCACCGGAGGCCAGATCTTCTCGCCCCGGCCGCCCGCGGGGTACGCGGCCTCCTCCCGCGAGTACGGGTGGTTCCACTCCCCGGCAAGGCTGCGCGCGGTGTGCGGCGCGTGCCGCAACGGGCTGTCCGCCACCGTCCACTCGCCGTCGGCGACCCGGTCGATCTCGCCGCGGATCGCGATCATCGCGTCGCAGAACAGGTCGAGCTCGGCCAGCTCCTCGCTCTCGGTGGGCTCCACCATGAGCGTGCCCGCCACGGGGAACGACATCGTCGGCGCGTGCAGGCCGTAGTCCGCCAGCCGCTTGGCCACGTCGTCGACCGTCACCCCGGTCCGCTTCGTCAGCTCGCGCAGGTCGAGCACGCACTCGTGCGCGACCAGCCCGTCGTGCCCGGAGTAGAGCACCGGGAAGTACGGGTGGAGCCTGCGTGCCACGTAGTTCGCGGCGGCGACGGCGGTCAGGGTGGCCCTGCGCAGGCCCTCGGCTCCCATCATCCGCACGAAGGCCCACGAGATCGGCAGGATCGACGCGCTGCCCCACGGCGCGGCGCTGATCGGGCCCACCCCGGTCGCGGGCCCCGCGGCGGGCTGCAGCGGGTGGTTGGGCAGGAACGGCGCGAGGTGGGCACGCACGCCGATCGGGCCGACCCCGGGGCCGCCACCGCCGTGCGGGATGCAGAAGGTCTTGTGCAGGTTCAGGTGCGAGACGTCGGCACCGAACTCGCCGTACCGGGCCAGGCCGATGAGCGCATTGAGGTTGGCACCGTCCACGTAGACCTGCCCGCCCGCCTCGTGCACGAGCGAGCACACCTCGGTGATCGTGTCCTCGTACACGCCGTGCGTGGAAGGGTACGTCACCATGATCGCGGCGAGCACGTCGCGATGCTCCTCCACAGTGGACCTGAGGTGATCGATGTCCACATTGCCCTGCTCGTCACAACGCACGACGACCACCCGCATCCCGGCCATGACGGCGCTCGCCGCGTTGGTGCCGTGCGCGCTGGCCGGGATCAGGCAGACGTCGCGCCGCGCCTCCCCGCGGTCGCGATGGTAGGCACGGATGGCCAGCAGTCCGGCGAGCTCACCCTGGCTGCCCGCGTTCGGCTGCACCGACACGGCGTCGTAGCCCGTGATCTCCGCCAGCCAGCGCTCCAGGTCGGCCACCACGCGCAGCAGGCCGGCGGCGTCCTCCGCGGGCGCGAACGGGTGCAGCCCGGCGAACTCGGGCCAGGTGATCGGTTCCATCTCGGCGGCCGCGTTGAGCTTCATGGTGCACGAGCCGAGCGGGATCATGCTGCGGTCCAGCGCCACGTCCTTGTCGGCCAGCGCGCGCAGGTACCGCAACAGGGCGGTCTCCGAGCGATACCGGTGGAACACCGGATGCGTGAGGAACTCGCTCGTGCGGGCCAGCTCGGCGGGCAGGGCGTCCGCGCTGTCCGCGTCGAGGGAGTCCACATCGGACACGGCGACGCCGAAGGCCTTCCACACCAGCCCGAGGTGCTCGCGCGTGGTGGTCTCGTCACAAGCGATGCCGACGTGGTCGTCGTCCACCGGGCGCAGGTTCACGCCGAGGTCGCGGGCCGCGGCCACGACCGCTCCGGCACGGCCGGGAACGACGGCGGTGACGGTGTCGAAGAACTCGCCGTGCGCGACCTCGATGCCGCCCTCGGCGAGCCCGGCCGCGAGCACGGTGGCCATGCGGTGCGCCCGGGTCGCGATCCGGCGCAGCCCGTCCGGTCCGTGGTGGACGGCGTACATGGCGGCGAGCACGGCGAGCAGGACCTGGGCGGTGCAGATGTTGCTGGTGGCCTTCTCCCGGCGGATGTGCTGCTCGCGGGTCTGCAGCGCGAGCCGGTACGCGGGCGCGCCGTCGGCGTCGACGGACACCCCCACCAGCCTGCCGGGCAGCTGCCGCTGCAGCCCCTCGCGCACGGCGAGGTAGGCCGCGTGCGGCCCGCCGAACCCGAGCGGCACCCCGAACCGCTGCGTGGACCCCACGGCGACGTCGGCGCCGAGTTCGCCGGGCGGGCGCAGCAGGGTCAGCGCGAGCGGATCCGCCGCGACGACGACCGCGGCGCCGTGTTCCTTCGCCTCGCCGATGACCGGCGCGAGGTCGCGGACCGCGCCGGAGGCACCGGGGCAGGACAGCAGCACGCCGAAGAAGTCACCGCCGAGGCCGAGGCCGTGCAGGCCCTGGGCCAGGTCGGCGACGACGATCTCGATGCCGAGCGGCTCGGCGCGGGTGCGGAGCACCTCGATGGTCTGCGGCAGTGTGTCGGCGTCCACCACGAACCGGTTCGAGGACGGCCTGCCCGCACGGCGGACGAGCGTCATCGCCTCCGCCGCTGCGGTCGCCTCGTCCAGCATCGACGCGTTGGCGATCGGCAGCCCGGTGAGGTCGGCGACCATCGTCTGGAAGTTGAGCAGCGCCTCCAGCCTGCCCTGCGAGATCTCCGGCTGGTACGGCGTGTAGGCGGTGTACCAGGCCGGGTTCTCCAGCACGTTGCGCCGGATCACCGCGGGCGTGACCGTGTCGTGGTAGCCCAGCCCGATCATCTGGACCATCGGCCGGTTCCGCGCGGCCAGGTCGCGCAGCTCCGCCAGGGCCCGCGCCTCTCCGGCGGGCGCCGGCAGCCGCGGTGGCCCGGGTTCCGGTTCGGTGATCGAACGCGGAACGGCCCGCCGGGCCAGCTCCTCGAGCGAGCCCACGCCGATCACCTCGAGCATCCGGGCCAGTTCGTCCGGCCTCGGGCCAAGGTGGCGGTCGGCGAACGACCCGCCGTGCTCCAGCGCGGCGAGGGGAAGTCGGTCCGTACCCATGGGCGCACCTCCGGATCTCGGGTCGGGGCCAGGACGACCGTCGAGGCCCTCCCCCTCTGTCCCTGCCCGTGCGGGCGCCTGAGAGGTTCACCCGGCTTTTGCGCTGGGCTTGCACCTTCGGCGGGGGCGCCGGATGGTGGCCCGGCGACCCGCTTTCCAGAGGCGTCTCCCCCGCGCGGTCCTGGTGCCTGAGAGGTTCCGGGGAGGAGTTGCTCCTTCGGCGCCGGCCCACTGTTCGTGGCCGGACTCTCCCGCGCGGCGTCGTACGACTACCCGTCGAGCCTACCTCGCCGGCATGCGGGTGATGCGCACGAGGAGGTCGTACAGCTGCTCGCGCTCGGCCCCGGACAGCTCGGCGAGCAGCTCGGCGTTGGCCTCGTCCACGAGGACGTCGGTCCGGGCGAGCACCCGCGCGGTCTCGGATGTCGCGACGACGATGTTGCGCCTGCGGTCCTCGGGGTCGGGGTTGCGCCGGACCAGGTGCTCGGCCTCCAGCGCGTTGATGATCGCCACCATGTCGCTGCGGTCGACACCGAGCCTGCGCCCCAGCTCCGCCTGGGTCATGCCGCCGAACTCGAGCAGCGCCGCCAGCACGGCGTGGTGATGCTTGCGCAGGCCCTCCGCGGCGAGCTTGCCGGCGACCAGCTGGTGCGAGCGGGCGCCCGCCTGGCTCAGCTGCCAGCTCACCAGCCGGCGCAGTGCCGTGGGCGGCAGCGGGCGTTCCGCGGGATCGACGTAGTCCGACATGGGCTCATCGTACGCAGTTGTTGGACCTGCCAACAGTTGATACGTTGGCAATCCCAACATTGGTGCCACCAACGAGAAGGAGCCGCCGTGCCATCCACCCTCGGCACCGCCACCACGGCGGAGCGCGGACCCGCGCCGAGGGGCGCGCTGCCGCTGCTGCTGCTCGCCTCGACGCTGAGCGTCCTCGCGGGCGCCGTGATCAGCCCGGTGCTGCCCATGATCCGCGCCGACCTGCGGCTCTCGGGCACCGCCGTCGGACTCGTCCTCACCACCCACGGCCTGGTCATCGCGGTGGCGAGCCCGCTGGTGGGCCGGGCGGTCGACCGCTGGGGGTTCCGCGGGCCGCTCGCCGCGGGCCTGCTCGTCTACGCCCTCGCGGGGGCGGCCGGGCTGGTCGTCGAGTCCTACCGGCTGCTGATCGCCAGCCGGGTGGTCTTCGGCGTCGGAGCCGCCCTGCTGTTCGCCGCCACCACCACGGCCATGCTCACCCTCTACACCGGGCCGCACCGCGACCGCGCGATGGGCTGGCGGTCCAGCGCCACCGCGGCGGGCGGGATCGTCTGGCCGCTGGCCGGGGGCGCGCTCGGGGCCCTGTCGTGGCACGCGCCGTTCGGCGTGTACCTCATCGCGCTGCCGTTCGCGCTGGGCGCCCTGGCGCTGCTGCCGTCCGCCGCACCGGTGCCGGGCGAGCGGGAGCGCGGCGGTCTGCCCGCGCTGCTGCGGGCCCGTCCGGTGCTGCTGCTCTACTACGGCCTGCAGCTCACGATGGCCTCGCTGCTGTACTGCATCGTCGTGTTCCTGCCCCTGCGGCTCGCCGACCTCGGTGTGCGCTCGCCGCTCCTGCTGTCCGTCTTCACGGCGGTCACCTCGGCCGCGGCCACCGCCGTCGGGTTCGGCTACGCGCGGCTGCGGGCGACCGCGTCATACACCGCGCTGCTGCGCTCGTCGGTCGCACTGTGGGCGGCGGGGTTCCTGCTGCTGGGCGTGGCGGCCCACCCGGTGCCGCTCGGCGCGGGAGCGGCGCTGTTCGGACTGGGGCAGGGCGTCGCCTTCCCCGCGCTCACGGTGCTGATCGGCGACGCCGCGCCGGAGCGCCTGCGGGGCAGGGCCACCGCGCTGACCGGGACGACGATGTTCCTCGGGCAGTTCGCCACCCCGCTGCTGTTCGGCCCGCTGGCGGACCGGATCGGCGTCGCGCGCGGATACCTCATCGTGGCGGGGATCCTGGCGGCGCTGGCCACCGGGCTCGCGTGCTCGCGGCCCGGCCCGCGGTGATCGCGCTCAGCCGGTGCGGCGGGCGTTGCGCCGCTCCGACAGCTCGTCCGGCACGGCGGGCTCGAACACCCCGCCGTCCGCCCGCTCCGCGGGGAACTCGTGGATCGTGCCGCTGATCTCCTGCATCGCACCGCTCACCGCGATCCCGAACACGCCCTGCCCGCCCTGGAGTAAATCGACGATCTCCTCGGGGGACGTGCATTCGTAGACGGTGGTGCCGTCGGAGAACAGGGTGACGCGGGCGAGGTCCCGGACCCCCCGTGCGCGCAGGTGCTCGACGGCGACGCGGATGTTCTGCAGGGAGACACCCGTGTCGAGGAGCCGCTTCACGATCTTGAGGACGAGGATGTCCTTGAACGAGTACAGCCGCTGCGAACCGGAACCGTGTGCGCTGCGGATGCTCGGCGCGACCAGCTTCGTGCGCGCCCAGTAGTCGAGCTGCCGGTAGGTGATGCCGGCGATCTGACACGCCGCGGGCCCGCGGTAGCCGACCAGCTCGTCCGGCAGCGACGCGTCGGGAAACAGCTCACCCTGCTCACCGCCGGTACCACGGACGGGGCCTTCCTCGACCACGCACGCCTCCCCTCGCCCGGCCTCGCGGCCGGCGAAACAAGACCGCCGAACCCGCACGGGAACGGCCGGTATGGCAACCGCGCCGGGCAGAGTCGACCCAACCGGACTAATCACACCGGCGCGATTCATTCTCTCCGACGGTAAGCCTGCCCGCCGGGCCGGTCAACGCGACGCGCGGGCACCCTCGATCCGGTCTCGAGAGTTGCCTCCCGACCACGCGGTCTTACTCGGCCATGTAATCTTTTACTCATGCGGATAAACACCGGGACGTTCCTTCGCGGGTCCGGGATGACCCCCACGGAGGCAGCCCGGCGCGCCCAGATCATCGAGGCGACGATCGACACGGTGGCCGAACTCGGGTACGGGAAGGCGTCGTTCGCGCGGATCGTCGAGCGCGCGGGGCTGAGCAGCACGCGCATGATCTCCTACCACTTCGCGGGCAAGGAGGACCTGATGCTCGCGACCATGGGGGCCGTCGTCGACGCCTGCGACCGGTTCCTGGAGGAGCGGCTGCCGGCGGACGCGGACCGGGCGGCCATGCTGCGGGCCCGGATCGAGGCCGAGGCGGCGTTCGTGGGTGCCCATCCGCGCGCGGCACGGGCACTGATCGAGATCGGCACCCACGGCAGAACGGAGGACGGCGCGTCGCTGTCCGAGCTGGTGAGCCGGGACGTCCGGGTGGGGAGGCTGCAGCGGCTGCTGCTGCAGGGGCAGCGAGAGGGAGCGTTCGGCGAGTTCGACGCCGAGGTGATGGCGATGACGATCCGGCACGCCCTCGACGGGGTGGCGCTGCGCCGCACGCGGGAGCCGGGACTCGATGTCGAGGCCTACGGCCGCGAACTCGCGGGGCTTTTCGACCGGGCCACGCGGCCCGGCTGAGCCGCTCCGTTTACGTGTCGGCGCCCCGGAAGTCCTCCGGCGACACGGAGTCGAGGAACTCGCGGAACTTCTCGACCTCGTCCTCCTGCTCGTCCGGGATGATCAGCCCCGCCTCCTCCAGCACCGAGTCCTCGGCGTGGATCGGCACGCCCACGCGGAGCGCGAGGGCCACGGAGTCACTGGGCCGCGCCGAAACGCGGACATCCCCGTCGAACACGAGCTCCGCGAAGAAGGTGCCCTCGCGGAGGTCGGTGATCACCACCTGCTCGAGCTCCCGGCCCAACGCGCCGATGACCTCCTTGAGCAGGTCGTGCGTCAACGGCCGGGCGGGCCGCACACCCTGTTGCTCCAGTGCGATGGCGGTGGCCTCGACCGAGCCGATCCAGATCGGCAGGTACCGCTCGCCCTCGGTCTCCCGCAGCAACAAGATCGGCTGGTTCGCGGGCAGCTCGACCCGCACGCCGACGACGCGCATCTCGCTCATCGGGCTTCGCCTCCCTCTCCTGCGCGCGGGCTGCAGCGCTGTCCTGAGGATCCCGCATCGACTCCTGTCGACGCTACCCGTCATCTGGGCGCTGTGCTCGCCGCGAATTCTCTTGCCGGCTCCACTGCCAACTCTGCACCAACCGTACGACATCCGTGCCGGACCGTTGGCTCATCGATATCTGGCGTCGTGCACGCGAATTCCGTCGCAACCCTGCGATTCCGAGTCTACCCGCCGGTCACGCCGCGGATGCCCGCCTTGACCAGCAGGGTGTGAAGTGTGACCGACAACGCCGCGAGCTCGCGCACCAGTTCGTCGCCGCGGGCCCTCGCCTCGGTGTCGCGGTGCCGGTACACCGGAGCGACAATCTGCTCCAGCAGACCGACTTCGCGATCGGCGGACGCGCGGAACGCACGCAGATGTCTCGGCTCGATACCGAATTCCGTCATCGACTTGACAGTCCTCGCGATGAGAACCGCGTCGGAATCGTAGAATCCCGCGGCGCCGGGCCGCACGAGTCCGTACTGGCAGAGTTCGTCGAGCAGGGCGGTGTCGATTCCCGCCTCGGCGAGCAGCTCCTCCTGGGTGAGCCGCACCTCGTGGTCGGTGGCGAAGTCCCCGGGCGCCGGCAGGCCGGAACGGTCGCCGTCCCCCGCCCCGCGCAGGGACACGAGCCTGCGCGGCAGCCGCGGCGCAGGCATGGCCGGCTCGAGGCCGCGGTCGGCGGCGTCCAGCTGCTCCTTGATGACCTTGAGCGGCAGGTAGTGGTCGCGCTGCGCGGCCAGCACGAACCGCAGCCGCTCCACGTCCGCCGCTGTGAACTGCCGGTAGCCGGACGGCGTGCGGCCAGGCTGGACGAGCCCTTCGGACTCGAGAAACCTGATCTTGGAGATCGTCACGTCGGGGAACTCGCCGCGCAGCTGTGCGAGTACCGCCCCGATGCTCAGCCCGTCCCGCTGTGGCCGCCCGGCCGCCGTCACTGCGCCCCCTGACCCCCGTGCCCGGGGCCGGTCAGGAAGACGAGGCGGAACTTGCCGATCTGCACCTCGTCGCCGCCGGCGAGCACAGCCTGGTCGACCGGCTCGCGGTTGACATAGGTCCCGTTCAGGCTGCCGACGTCGATCACCACGAACTCCCCGCCCTCGCGGCGGAACTCCGCGTGCCGCCGGGACACGGTGACGTCATCGAGGAAGATGTCGCTGTCCGGGTGCCTGCCCGCGCTCGTGGTGTCACGATCGAGCAGGAAGCGGGAACCCGCGTTCGGCCCGCGCTTCACCACCAGCAGTGCCGAGCCTGCCGGAAGCGCGTCGACACCGGCGACCGGCGGCTCCGCCTGGGCCTCCTGGCCTTCCACCTCGGAAAGGAAGTCGGCCCGGAAGACGGAGGTCCGTTCCGGAGACTGCTCCGGGGGAACGCCGGGCCCGTCGTTCGTGCTCACCTGAGCTCTCCTTACGCACTGAAGTGTCGTCGTCGAAACGTGGTGTGGCCAACGTACCGTGCCTGGTCGGGCGAGAGAGCCCGGGCTCCCGGATCAGCCCTCGATCACCCGCTGGTAGGCATCCGCATCGAGCAGGCCGTCGATCGCGGCCGCGTCGGACACCCGGACCTCGACGAGCCAGCCCTCACCGTACGGATCGCTGTTGATCAGCTCCGGCGAGTCGGCGACCGCGCCGTTGACGGCGACGATCTCGCCGTCCAGCGGGGCGAACAGCTCGGACACGCTCTTGGTGGACTCGACCTCGCCGAACGCCTCGCCCGCGTCGACCTGGCGGCCGACCTCGGGCAGGTCGACGAAGACCACGTCACCGAGCTGGTCCTGCGCGTACTCGGTGATCCCGACGCGCACGGTGTCCGCGTCGCGGACCGCCACCCACTCGTGCTCCTCGGTGTACCGCAGCTCTTCCGGAGTCGACAACTCCGTCCCCTTTCGTGCTCCTCGCTGGTCACTGCTGCGCGCATCCTTGCACAGTCAGCCCGGTGCGGTGGCGCGCGAGCGCGGCGACACCGCCCGCACCGTCTGCAGCACGTAGAGCGCACCGGACCACAGGTACAGCGCACCACCCCAGATCGTGAAGGCGTACGCGAGCGGCCGCGCCACCTCGGCGACCGCCGAGTCCCCCTGCATGAGCAGCAGCAACGGGAAGGCGTACATGAGGTTGAACGTGGCGCCCTTGCCGACGTAGCTGACCTCGGGCGGCGCGAACCCGTACCGGCGCAGGACGAGCAGGCACCCGCCGACGACCAGCTCGCGGCCGAGCAGCGCCGCGACGACCCACCACGGCACGATGTCCCGGACGAGGAACGCGACCAGCGTCGCGACGATGTAGAGCCGGTCGGCGGCCGGGTCGAGCAGCTGGCCGAGCCTGCTGGTCTGGTCGAGCCAGCGGGCCAGCTTCCCGTCCAGCCAGTCCGACAGGGCGCTGACGACGAGGACGGTGAGGGCCCAGCCGTCCTCCTCGGGCCCGAGCAGCAGCCACAGGAACAGCGGCACGCCCGCGAGCCGCAGGATCGACAGGATGTTGGGCGCGGTCAGCGCCTGCCGGGCGAGGGACGGCTCGGCGGGTCTCGCGGGCCGGTCCGGCTCCGGGGAGCCGCCGTCGTCTGGGGTCGCCGACTCGGTCACCCGCTCACCGTATCCGCCGCGGGAGCGCCGTCCCTCCCGGCTCACCGGGAACGCCGGTAGCTCCAGCCCCTCCGCTGCAGGTCGGCGCCGGTGAGCTGCTGCGGCCTGCCGTGGTTGTCGGTGCCCATCCAGCGCGGCCTGCCCGACGCGCTCTCCAGGACGTACGGCCTGCCCTGGCTCCACACCACGGTGCACGGTGTGGTCGGCGGGGCCGACGTGGTGGGCTCGCCCGGGGTCTTCCCGTCTTCGTCCGTTTCCGTACTCATCGCTCTCCGTGCTCGATTCGGGTGGTCGTGCGAAAGTCCTGTTCTGCGGGTTGCCGCTGAGCCGGGACCTACACATGGCCGCTGTCGCGCTCACCGAAAGCATCGGTTCACCGAGCCGAACCGTTAACCCGCACGACGGCGCTTTCACCCGGGTGCGCGCGAGCACATTGGGAGAGCTGCTCAACCGTCGTCCACAAAGGACTCCGCGCGCAGCCCCGTTCATCACGGAGAGTGATCACCGGCGATGAGCAGTGCAGGCCACCTTCACTGCGTTCAGCGCACCGAAGGTGGCCTGCGCTGCCCCGGGGCCGCCCGCGGGGAGGGGCTCAGCCCTTGAGGGCCGGGAAGTCCTCCTCGCGGAACTCCGCGGGCTGCCGGGTCTCCCCCGCGGCCTCCTCCTTGCCGCGCAGCTCCACGCGCCGGATCTTGCCGGAGATCGTCTTGGGCAGCTCGGCGAACTCGAGGCGCCGGATGCGCTTGTACGGCGCGAGGTGCTCGCGGCAGAACCGCAGGATGCTCTCGGCCGTGCCGGCGTCCGGCTCGTGGCCGCTGGTGAGGACCACGTACGCCTTCGGCACCGCCAGCCGGATCGGGTCGGGCGCGGGCACCACGGCCGCCTCGGCCACCGCCTCGTGCTCCAGCAGCACGCTCTCCAGCTCGAACGGCGAGATCCGGTAGTCGGAGGCCTTGAACACGTCGTCGGTGCGCCCGACGTAGGTGATGTAGCCGTTCTCGTCGATCGAACCGACGTCGCCGGTGTGGTAGTACCCGCCCGCGAACGCCGCCGCCGTGCGCTCCTCGTCGTCGGTGTAGCCCACCATGAGCCCGGTCGGCCGCCGGGACAGGTCGAGGCAGATCTCGCCCTCGTCGGCGGGCTGCCCGGTGAGCGGGTCGAGCAGCGTCACCGTGAACCCCGGCACGGCCCGGCCCATCGACCCCGGCTTGACGTGCTGGCCGGGGGTGTTGGCGATCTGCACGCTGGTCTCGGTCTGGCCGAACCCGTCGCGGATCGTCACGCCCCACGCCTTGCCGATCTGCTCGATCACCTCGGGGTTGAGCGGCTCCCCCGCGCCGACGACCTTCCTCGGCGGGGTCCGCAGCGCGCCGAGGTCGGCCTGGATGAGCATCCGCCAGACGGTGGGCGGTGCGCAGAAGCTGGTGACGCCGCAGCGGTCCAGCTGTGCCATGAGGGCCGCCGGGTCGAACCGGGAGTAGTTGTAGAGGAACACCGTCGCCTCGGCGTTCCACGGCGCGAACACGTTGCTCCAGGCGTGCTTGGCCCAGCCCGGCGAGGAGATGTTGAGGTGCACGTCCCCGGGTTCCAGGCCGATCCAGTACATCGTCGAGAGGTGGCCCACCGGGTACGAGGTGTGCGTGTGCTGCACGAGCTTCGGCTTGGCGGTGGTGCCGGAGGTGAAGTACAGCAGCAGCGGGTCGTCCGCGGCGGTCGGGCCGTCGGGCGTGAAGTCCTCCGCCGCCGAGTACGCGTCCGCGAACGAGCGCCAGCCGTCCACCGGATCGCCCGCGACGATCCGCGTGTAGTCGCCGGGGACGTCGGCGAACTTCCCGGCGTCGGCGGAGCGGACGACGACGTGCCGGGCGTCGCCGCGCTCCACCCGGTCCCGCAGGTCGGCGGGCCCGAGCAGGGTCGAGGCCGGGATGATCACCGCGCCCAGCTTGATCGCGGCGAGGATGGTCTCCCACAGCTCGCCCTGGTTGCCGAGCATGAGGATGAGCCGGTCGCCGCGCCGCACGCCCTGCTCCCGCAGCCAGTTCGCCACCTGGGCGGACCGGCGGGACATCTCGGGGAAGGTCCAGCGGTTCTCCGAGCCGTCCTCCTCGACGATCCACAGGGCGGGGCGCTCGGCGTTGGCGGGATCGGCCGCGATGCGGTCGAACCAGTCGAGCGCCCAGTTGAACTCGGTGAACTCCGGCCAGGCGAAGTTCGCGTAGGCGGTGTCGTAGTCCTCGCGGTGGGCGAGCAGGTAGTCCCGCGCCGCGCGGAACTGCCCGTGGACGTCGGTGGCGCCGTTGCTCACGTTGGTCTCCTCGGTCGGCTGGGTCGGTGGGGTCGGCGTTTCACTCACCCCGGAACACAGGGTCCCGCCGTTCCATGAATGCTTGTACCGCCTCCTGGAGATCCCGGCTCGGCAGGAACGCGGAGTTCCACGCGGAGACGTACCGCAGACCGGCCGCGACCTGCTGCTCGGTGTTCACCGACAGCACGTCCTTCACGCCCTGCACGACCAGCGGCGGGTTGGCCGCGATCTCGGCGGCGAGGTCGCGGGCGGCGGCCAGCACGGTCTCCGCGTCCGGGTACACGTCGTTGACCAGGCCGATCCGTTCGGCCCGCGCCGCGTCGATGTCCTTGCCGGTGAACGCGAGCTCCCGCAGGTGCCCCTCCCCGATGATCGCGCCGAGCCGCTGCAGGCTGCCCAGGTCGGCGACGATCGCGACCTTCACCTCGCGGACACTGAACTTCGCGTCGGCGCTGGCCAGGCGGATGTCGGCGGCGCTGATCAGGTCCACGCCACCGCCGATGCACCAGCCGGCCACGGCCGCCACGACCGGCTTGCGGGTCGCCGCGACCGAGCCGACGGCGTCCTGCAGCCTGCGGACCTCGTCCAGGAACTTCGTCCGGGGCCCGGCCAGCGCCTCACCGCCCAGGTACTCGGCCCAGCTCGGCATCATCGCGGGCAGGTCGAGGCCGTAGGAGAAGTGGGCGCCACCGCCGGTGAGCACGATCGCCCTGACCTCCGGGTCGTCGTCCAGGGCGCCGAACACGAGTGGCAGCTCGCGCCAGAAGTCGGGCCCCATGGCGTTGCCCTTGCCCGGGCCGAGCAGCGTCACCTCGGCGACATGCCCGGTGCGGTCCACCGTCATCGACACCAGGTCGCGCAGGTTGTCGGAGCTTCGAGTCATGCCTGTCATCCTGACGTACGCCATTGGCGACCTGCCAGCGGCTACGGTGAGCGCACGGCTTCCGCCGAGTGGGAAGGACGGTGACCGCGATGAGCAGCCTGCCCGCACCGAACGAGCCGCCGCCCGCACCGGCGCCACCGCGGGCTTCCCGGGTCCGGCCGCTGGAGCTGGCGGGTGCGTTCACGTGCGGAGGTCACCGCCTCGCCTACACCGAGTACGGGGCGGGCGACGCCGTCGTGGTGCTCACCCACGGGATCATGTTCAGCCGGCGGATGCACACCCCGCTCGCGCGCGAGCTGGCCGCGGCGGGCTACCGCGTGGTCACCCTCGACCTGCTCGGCCACGGCGAGTCGGACCGGCCGCACGACTCGTGGGAGTACTCGATGCCCGCGTTCGCCGAGCAGGCCGTGGCGCTGCTCGACCACCTCGGCGTGGACCGGGCCGTGGTGGGCGGCACCTCGCTGGGCGCGAACGTGGCGCTGGAGGTCGCGGTGTCGGCGCCGGAGCGGCTGCACGGGATCGTCGTCGAGATGCCCGTGCTGGACAACGCGATCGTCGCCGGGTTGCTGACGTTCGGCCCGCTGCTGTTCGCCGCCCGGTTCGTGCCGCTGACCGTGCGCGCGGTCGGGGCGCTCGCCCGCGCGGTGCCGCGCGGCAGCCAGTGGGTCGACGTCGTCACCGACACCCTCGACCAGGAGCCGTCGGCCATGGCGGCACTGCTGCACGGCGTCCTGTTCGGCCGGGTGGCGCCGGAGCGGGCCCAGCGCCGCCGGATCACCGTGCCCGCGCTGGTGATCGGGCACGAACGGGATCCGATCCACCCGTTCGGCGACGCCGACACGCTGGCCGCGGACCTCCCGAGCGCCGAGTTCGTGCGGGCCCGCAGCCCGGTCGAGCTGCGCCTGCAGCCGGACCGGCTGACCGACGAGATCACCGCGTTCGTCGGCCGCTGCTACGGCCGCTGACCGGGCGCCAGCCCCGCGACCGGGCCGATCACGGTCACCGCGGGGGGCCGGATGCCCGCCTCCGCGGCGTCGGCGGCGATCTCCTTGAGCGTGGAGCGGACCACCCGCTGGCCGCGCATCGTGCCCTCCTGGATCATCGCGACCGGCGTGCCGGCGGGGCGGCCCGCCGCGAGCAGCGCGTCGGCGAACTGCCCGATGCGCTCGACGCCCATCATCAGCACGATCGTGCCGCGCATCCGGCCGAGGGCGTCCCAGTCGGTCAGCGACTGCTCGTGACCGGGCGGGACGTGCCCGGAGACGACCACGACCTCGTGCGCGACGCCACGGTGCGTGACGGGCACGTCGGCCACCGCGGGAACCGCGAAGGCACTGGTGATGCCGGGCACGATGGTGACCGGCACGCCCGCCTCGGCGCAGGCGAGGACCTCCTCGAACCCCCGTCCGAAGACGTACGGGTCGCCACCCTTGAGCCGGACGACGAACCGGCCCGCCCGCGCGTTGTCCACGAGCGCGCTGTTGATCACGTCCTGGCTGGCCGCGCGACCGTACGGGATCTTGGCCGCGTCGATCACCTCGACGTGCGGCGGCAGCTCGTCGAGCAGCTCGCGGGGGGCGAGCCGGTCGACCACCACGACGTCGGCCCTGGCGAGCAGCCGCCTGCCGCGCACGGTGATCAGCTCGGGGTCGCCGGGGCCGCCGCCGACCAGCGCGACGCCGGCCGGTTCACCGGAGGTGTCCAGGTCGGCGCCGGGGTCGGCGACGGTGCCCGCGCGCAGGCCGTCGAGCAGGTTGTCGCGGACGGTCGCCGAGCGGTGGTGGTTGCCGCCGGACAGCACGCCGACGAGCAGGCCGTCGTGCTCACCAGTGGCGGGGGTGACGGCGCTGCCCTCCGCCCCGGCGTCGGCCCGGACGCAGAACACCTTCTCGCGCTCGGCCTCGGCGCAGACGGCGGCGTTGACCGCGGGGTCGTCGGTGCAGGCCAGGGCGTACCAGGCGCCGGCGAGGTCGCCGTCGGCGTAGCGGCGCCCGTGCCAGGTGATCTCCCCGGCGTCCGCCATCGCGCTCACCGAGGGGGTGGTGTGCGGGGAGACGAGCTCCACCGCGGCTCCCGCCCGCACGAGCCGGGGCAGCCGCCGCTGGGCGACCGTGCCGCCACCGATCACGACGACCCGCCGCCCTTCGAGGTCCAGTCCGGCCAGGTAGTGCTCCTCCGCCATGCGCCAAGCATGCCGGGCGGCTCCCGGACCGCCTCGTCAGGGTTGCGGAAGAGTGAGCAGCTCCTCACTCCCGTGTGCGGGCGGCGGCGCGGCAGTGAAGGCCACCTTCACTGCGCTCAACGCACCCAGGGTGGCCTTCACTGCCGCCGGCGACGTCCGGTCAGCCGCCGCGCTTCGGGGTGGGGTACGGCAGCAGGGCCATCTCCCTGGCGTTCTTGATCGCCACGGCGACCTCCCGCTGCTGCCGGGGCGTGAGCCCGGTGACGCGCCGGGCGCGGATCTTCCCCCGGTCGGAGAGGAACGTGCGCAGCAGCGCGACGTCCTTCCAGTCGACCTCCTCGATCCCGGCCGCGTGCAGCGGGTTGCGCTTGCGGCGGACCGGCCGGTACGGCTTCGGCATGTCGCTGCTCACCAGCTCGACTTCGTGACGCCGGGCAGTTCGCCGCGGTGGGCCATCTCCCGCAGCCGGATCCGGGAGAGCCCGAACGCGCGGAAGTACCCGCGCGGCCGCCCGTCGACGGCGTCGCGGTTGCGCAGCCGGGTCGGGCTGGAGTCGCGCGGCAAGGCCTGCAGCGCGGACACCGCGGCCGCTCGCTCGTCCCCGGTGGAGCGCGGCGAGCGGATCACCGCCTTCAGCTCCGCCCTGCGCTCGGCGTGCCGGGCCACCAGCACCCGCCGCCGGGCGTCCTGCGCGATCTTGGACTTCTTCGCCATCAGCGCTCCTCCCGGTACTCGACGTGCCTGCGGACCACCGGGTCGTACTTGCGCAGGACCATCCGGTCGGGGTCGTTGCGCCGGTTCTTCCTGGTCACGTACGTGTGGCCGGTGCCGGCGGTGGAACGGAGCTTGATGATCGGGCGGATGTCGTTGCGCGCCATCAGAACTTCTCCCCCCGCGCCCGCAGGCCGGCGACCACGGCGTCGATCCCTCGCTTGTCGATCGTCCGCATCCCCTTGACCGACACCCGCAGCCGGACCCAGCGGCCCTCGCTCGGCACCCAGTACCGGCGGGTCTGCAGGTTCGGCTCCCAGCGCCGCGACGTCCGCCGGTGTGAGTGCGACACCTGCTTGCCGTATCCCGGCCTGCGGCCGGTGACCTGGCACACGGCTGACATGCACCCTCCCAAATGGTTTTGGTTTTCGTTTTCAATTACAGTACACGCCGTGACCGAGAACGACCGAGTACCCCTCACCCTGATCAGCGGCCTGTCCCCCGGGCCGGCCCTGCGGCTGGCCGACCTGCTGCACCACGCCGACCGCGCCACCGCGGTCGTGCACTACGACCTGCGCCAGGTGGAGCGCGGCATCGTGCACCGGAGGCTGCGGCTCGGCCCCCGTGACCAACTCACCGCGCTGGAACTGGGCCACGGCTGCGTGTCGTGCACGCTGCGCGAGGACCTGCTGCCCCTGCTGCGCAGGCTCAGCGGCATGCCGCAGGTCCGCCGCATCGCCGTCCACCTCGACGAGGCCATGGAGCCCGAACCGGTGTGCTGGGCCCTGGAGCACGTGCTGGTCGGTGACCGCCCGGTGAGCACGGACGTGGAGATCGACGCCGTGGTGACGGTGCTCGACAGGACGACCTGGCTCGACGACGCCACCGGCGACGACACGCTCGCCGACCGCGGCCTGCGCGCGAGCCCCGACGACGAGCGGACACTCGCCCAGGTGGCCCTGTCCCAGGTGGAGTTCGCCGACGTCCTCGTGCTCGCGGGAGCGGCGCCGGACGCCTGGCACGCGGCCCGCACCGGAGCGGTGCTGGACCGCGTCGCGCCCACGGCCGCGCTGGTCGAGCTGACCGGTCTGGACCCGGCCGGGCTGCGTGCCGCCGTCCCCGCCGGTGCGCGGCGCGGCACCCTCGTCGACCCGCACGGCCCGCTGCTCGCCGGGCAGCCGCCGCTGCACGCCGACTGCGGCATCGCCGTCCTCACCTTCACCGAACGCAGGCCCTTCCACCCGGAGCGGCTCCACGACGCCCTCGACGTCCTGCTCGACGGCGTCGTGCGCACCCGGGGCCGCGCGTGGGTGGCCAGCAGGCCGGACACCGCGCTGTGGCTCGAGTCCGCGGGCGGCGGACTCGGCATCGGCAACGCCGGGCCGTGGCTGGACTCTCCCGGCGGGCCCGCGTGGGAGGACGTGTCCCCCGAGCGGAGGGCCCTCGCGTCACTGCGCTGGGACCCGGTGTTCGGTGACCGCGCCCAGGAGCTGGTGGTCGTGACCCACCAGGCGGCACCGGCCGAGATCGAGGCCGCCCTGCGCGGCGCCCTGCTCACCGATGCCGAGCTCGCGGAGGGCCGCACGGCGTGGCGGGCCTATCCCGACCCGTTCGGCGAGTGGCACACCGAGCCGTGCGAGGACACCGAGGACAGGCAGCACCCCGGCGTCTCCGTCAACCAGGGAAGGGACGAGCGCCCGTGAGGAAAGGCATCCACCCCGACTACCACCCGGTGGTGTTCCAGGACTCGTCGACCGGCGACGCGTTCCTCACCCGGTCGACCATCACCTCCGACCGCACGATCGAGTGGAGCGACGGCAACACCTACCCGCTCGTGCTGGTCGACGTGAGCTCGTGGTCGCACCCGTTCTGGACCGGGACGCGGCGCATCATGGACACGGCGGGACAGGTGGAGAAGTTCCATCGCCGCTACGGCAGGCGAGGACAGGGAGGCGCGAGGTAGATGGCGGTTCCGAAGCGGAGGATGTCCCGCGCGAACACGCGGTCGCGGCGCGCGCGGTGGAAGGCCGAGGCACCGGACCTCGTTCCGGTCGTGGTGGACGGCGAGCGCAGGCTGGTGCCGCGCAGGCTCGTCCGGGACGCCCACCGGTCCGGCCGGTGAACCCCGAGTGGGTGGGCGGCGTGTTCGACGCCGCCCACCACGAGTTCGCACACTGGTCGGCCCGCCTGTGGCGGCCGCTCGGCGAGATCACCGCGGCCGTCGCCCGGCCCGCTCCTGGCGAACGCGTCCTCGACGCGTGCTGCGGCGCGGGCGCGTCCGCGATCCCCGCCGCGGTGGCGGTGGGCGGCGGGGACGAGGGTGGCACCGTGGACGCCGTGGACGTGTCCGGTTCGCTGCTGGAGCTGGGGCGGCGTGAGGCGGCCGAGCGCGGCCTGGACCGGATCCGGTTCACGCGGGCTGACGTGCTCGGCTGGCGGGGCGGCCCGTACGACCTCGTGCAGTGCTGCTACGGCGTGTTCTTCTTCCCCGACATGGACGCGGGCACGCGGCGGCTGCTCGGCCTGCTGCGCCCCGGCGGGCGGCTCGCGGTGAGCACGTGGCTGCGGGACGGTATGGCGCGGCTCGTGCCGATCGGCCGGGCGGCGGCGCTGCCCGAGCGGCCGGAGCTCGCCGAGTCGGCCGGGCAGCCCGACCCGAGTGCCCGGGTGAACACGCCGGAGCGGCTGCGCGACTGGCTCGGTTCCCTCGGCCTGCGCGACGTCGAGGTGCACGAGGTGCGGTTCGAGCAGCCGCTGCACCCCGATGACGCGTGGACGTTCCTGCTCAACGCGGCGATGCGCGGGTTCGTGGCGGGACTCGACGAACCCGCGCTGGACCGGGTGCGGACGCGGTTCCTCGACGGCCTCCGCGGCGCGGGAATCGACACGCTCGACGCCAGCTCCCTCGTCGGCGTCGGGCGCGTGTCATGAGCCGGGGCGGTAGAGCAGGCCGAGGAACTCCAGCAGCACCCGTTCGCGCAGCCGGGCGGGCGCGGCGGCCAGCAGGGCGTTGACCGGGGCCATCCGCTCGGGCAGCGCGCCGTCGCCCGCCAGCCCCGCACCCGCGAGCAGGCCTTCGAACTGCTCCGCCGTCAACGTGTCCGGGTCGAGCGCTCCGATCGCCGCCACCAGCTCGGGCGCGACCGCGACCGGTCCGGCCGCGCGGGCGGCGCGCACGGCGGCGGCGAGGTCGGTGAGGAAGGCGTCCTCACCGCCCCGGTTGGCGGCCGTGACGGTGAGGTGCAGGTTCACCGGTGACGAGCGGTGCGCGAACTGGGGCTGGACGTACCAGCCACGCGCCCGCATCTCGTCGGCCACGGTGAACAGGTCGAAGTCCGGCTCGCCGGTGGCGGGCCCGGCCGGCTCGCCGGTGAAGGCCAGCAGCGTGGCATCCGGGTCACCGAGCACGCGCAGGCCCGCGATCCGGCCGATGCCCTCACGCAGCGCGGCGGTCGCGGCACGTGTGTCGCGGGCGAGGCGGAGGTACCCGTCGTCGCCGACGTGCCGGAGCACCGCCCAGGCCGCCGCGAGCGGGCCACCGGACTTGGTCGACTGGATCGTGGTGTTGAGCATCGTGTAACCGGGCCAGTCCGCGCTGGCGAAGTAGTGCCCACCGCGCAGCGCCGGGTCGGCGTGCAGCAGCACGGAGACGCCCTTCGGGCAGTAGGCGTACTTGTGCAGGTCCACCGAGATGCTGGTGACCCCGGGCACGGAGAAGTCGAACGGCGGCACAGCGGCGCCGAGCCGCCGCAGGTACGGCAGCACCCAGCCGCCGATGCACGCGTCGACGTGCATCCGCACCCCGCGGGCCGCCGCGGCGGCGGCGATCTCGCCGACCGGGTCGACGACGCCGTGCGCGTACGACGGCGCGCTCGCCACCACCAGGACGGTGTGCTCGTCGATGGCCGCCGCCATGGCGGCCGGGTCGGCGCGGAACGTCACCGGGTCCACCGGCACCTCCACGGCCCGCACGCCGAACAGGTGCGCCGCCTTGCGGAACGCCGCGTGCGCGGTGGCGGGCAGCACGACGGCGGGCGCGGCCACGTCCCGCCTGCCCTCCCGCGCGGCGAGCACCGCCAGCAGGCACGACTCCGTGCCGCCGGAGGTCACCGAACCGACCGTGGCCGTGGTGCCGCCGAGCAGTCCGGCGGCGGCCGCCACCACGTCGTTCTCCATGCGCAGCAGGCTGGGGAACGCGGTCGGGTCGAGCCCGTTCGCCGGCGACGCCAGCGCGTACGCCGCCATGCCCAGCTCGTCGAGTCCCCGGCGCCCGCTGTCGTAGACGTAGGCCAGGGTGCGGCCGCCGTGGGTGGGCATGTCCGCCGAGCGCAGCGCGCGCAGCTGGGCCAGCACGTCCTCCGCGTCGAGCCCGTCCGGGGGCAGCGCCGTCACGAGCCCACCACCTCCGCCTTCCGTTCCCCGTCGAGGACGCTGCGCCGCAGCAGCGGGATACCCAGCAGGATCAGCACGGCGGGCAGCGCCGAGAACCCGACCGTGATCGCGGTGACCGCGCTGTCGGGCTGCGCCACCAGCCGGCCGCCCGCGCTGGAGACGTAACCGCCCGCGCCGAGCACCAGCCCGAACAGCCCGGGCCCGAGCGCGAGCCCGAGCGTCTCGGCGGCCGTCCACACGCCCGCCGTCACCCCGGCCCTGGTGGCGCCCGTGCGTTCCTCCTCGGCGGTGATCAGGTCGGGCAGGATCGCCAGCGGGAAGACCTGGATGCCCGCGTAGCCGACCCCGGCCGCGGCCACGAAACAGAACACCGCCGCCAGCGGCAGCACCTGCGCGAACAGCAGGCCCACCAGTGCCGCGCCGAACACCGCGGACGCGACGCGGAAGCCGGTGAGCTTGCCACCGGTGCGCCCGATCCGGTCCCACAGCGGCATCACCAGCAGCGCGGGACCGACGAACCCGGCGAACAGCAGCGCCTGCAGGTCGGCGTCGCCGAGCACGTACCGCGCCACGTAGCTGACCCCGGCGAGCAGCGTCGCGACGCCGAGCGCCTGAACGAAGTACACGGCGAGCAGCCAGCGGAACGACCGCCACCGCCGCATCGTGGCCAGCAGCGCCCGCCACGTGGGCGTGGGCTGCAGCAGCCGCCCGGCGGGCGCGCGCCGGAGGCCGAGGTACACGCCGATCGTGCCCGCGACGATGAGCACCCCGACGAAGACGCCCATCACCCGGTAACCGGGCACGCCGCCCAGCGCGCTCACGATCGCGGGGGCGCCCGCACCGGACACGAGGATGGCCAGCGCCAGCACGGCGATCCGCCACGTGGTGAGCCTGGTCCGCTCGTGGTAACCGGCGGTGAGCTCGGCGGGCAGCGCGTTGAACGGCACCTGGAAGAACGCGAACGCGGTGGCGCAGGCGAAGAACACCGCGACCACGTAGGCCGCGTCGGTGGCGGGGCTGCCGAAGCCGGGGTGGGCGAACAGCGCCGCGAAGCACACCGCCAGCGCCAGCCCGCCGAGCAGCAGCGAGCGCCGCCTGCTGCCGCGCCGGGCGAGGCCCGCGTCGGAGATGCGGCCCGCGACCGGGTTGAACAGCACGTCCCATGCCTTGGGCAGCAGCACGATCGCGCCGGCCGCGGCGGCGGGCACCGCCATCGTGTCGGTCAGGTAGGGCAACAGCAACAGCCCTGGCACGGTGCCGAACGCGCCGGTGACGAACGAGCCCAGCGAGTACCCGAGACGCGTCCGTCTCCCCAGCGCGACGTTGCTCACGGGTCAGGAGAGTACGGCAGCCACCTTCCGCAGCATGGCCGCATCGCCGCGGACGAGGATCGTGGTCACCACCGACTCCTCCCACGCGGCGAGCTCGTCCCTGATCTTCTCCGGCGGCCCGATGAGCGAGGTGTCCTCCACGAGGCTCGTCGGGATCGCGGCCGTCGCCTCCTCCTTGCGGCCGGACAGGTAGAGGTCCTGCACCTTGTCGGCGACGTCGGCGTAGCCCATGCGCGCGAACACGTCGTGGTGGAAGTTCATGTTCCGCGCGCCCATGCCGCCGATGTAGAGCGCCAGCGACGGCTTGATCCAGCTCGCGGCCTCCTCGACGTCGTCGTGCACGATGACCGGCACCGACGCGGCGACCTCGAAGTCGCCGGGCCGTTCCCCCCGGCGGGCGAAGCCCTCCTCCAGCGCGGCGCGGTAGAAGCCGTCACTGCGCGGCGAGAAGAACAGCGGCAGCCAGCCGTCGCAGATCTCGGCGGACAGCGCGACGTTCTTCGGCCCCTCCGCGGCGAGGTAGAGGGGGATCCGCGGGCGCAGCGGGTGCACCGTGGACTTCAGCGGCTTGCCGAGCCCGGTGCCGCCGGGCAGCGGCAGCCGGTACTGGTCGCCGTCGAACCGCACGGGTTCCTCGCGCGCGACCACGCGGCGGATGATCTCGACGTACTCCCGGGTGCGTGCCAGCGGCTTCGGGTACGGCTGGCCGTACCAGCCCTCCACCACCTGCGGCCCGGAGGCGCCGAGCCCGAGCACGAACCGGCCGCCGCTGAGATGGTCGAGCGTCATCGCGGCCATCGCGGTGGCCGTCGGCGTGCGCGCGGACAGCTGCACGATGTTGGTGCCGAGCGTGATGCGCGAGGTGGACGCGCCCCACCAGGCGAGCGGGGTGAGCGCGTCGGAGCCGTACCCCTCGGCCGTCCAGACGGAGTCGAAGCCGAGGTCCTCCGCCGTGGTGATCGCCTCCAGCGCGCCCTCCGGTGGACCGGACGACCAGTAGCCGAGGTGGTAGCCCAGTTTCACGTCGTCTCCCTACTCTCGAACGTCCGGTGCATAGTGCGTCGGGCTGTCGCGTTCGTCCAGTGGCGGCAGGTTCCGCGCCGGGGTCTCCACCGGCGGGGTGTCCACCGGATCCTTGCCGAGCGCCCGGCGCCAGCCCGCCCTGGCGCGCGGGTGGTAGCGGCGCTCGAACGGCACGAGCGTGAACGCCGCGTTGATGGCCCGGCCGGCCAGGCGGTGCAGCCGCTCGTCCCGCCGCGTCCAGCGGAAGCCGAGCAGGTCGCGGACCGGCTGGTCGTACATGCCGACCGTCAGCCAGACGAAGCCTTTCGCGACGGGCACGCGCAGCAGGCGCCACAGCGGGTCGGGCAGCCACCGCAGCGCCGGGGGCTTGGCGATCTCCCGGATGTCGAGCACGTCCCTGGTGGCCTTGTTGTCCTCCAGCACCTCGGTGCACATCCGCTGCCAGTACCGCTGGAAGTCCTCCCAGGTGCGCGGCACGGGACGCATGCTCATGTCGTACATCCGGTACCAGCGGACGTGCTCGTCGAACAGCTGCCTGCGCTGCGCCTCGGTGAGCCCGCCCATGAAGTGCTCGCCGATGCGGATCGTGCTCACGAAGAACGTGGCGTGCGCCCAGTAGTAGGTGTCCGGGTCGAGCGCGTGGTAGCGGCGCCCGCGCGCGTCGACCCCCTTGATCGTGTCGTGGTACCCGCGCACCTCGAGCGCGGTGCGGTGGGCGCGCGGGCCGTCGTAGACGACGCCGCCGATCGGGTAGAGCGAGCGGAACAGCCGTTCCCAGCGTTCCCGGAAGAACTGCGAGTGCTGCTCGACACCCGCGCCGAGCCCGGGGTGCATGTTCTGCATGGACCCCGCCCACAACGCGATGAGCAGGCCCCGCCAGTCCCCGAAGATCCGCCAGGTCAGCGAGTCCGGGCCGAGTGGCTCCGGCCTCGTCCGCCTGGCGGCGCCGCGTTCCCCGGCCTGTGTCATGGCAGCTCCCTCGCCGACGACCAAAGTGACCACACCTGTTGTCAGGCTAAGGTTGACAACGAACGTAGTCAATTGAGGAGCGCAGTGATGCCCGAAGCGGCCCGGACGTGGGCGGGGACGACGCTGGACGACCGGAGAGCGGCCCGGCGCAGGCTGCTCCTGGACACCGGCCTGGAACTGCTCGGCACCGGGAGCGCCGCCGCGGTCAGCGTGCGGGCCGTGTGCCGGCACGCCCGGCTGACCGAGCGGTACTTCTACGAGAACTTCACCGACCGCGACGAGCTGGTCCTCGCCGTGTACGACGAGGTGGTCACCGAAGCGCACCGGGCCCTGGTCGGCGCGGTGGAGTCGAGCGGGCCGGGGCCGCGGCAGCGGGCGGAGGCCGCCGTGCGCGCGTTCGTGGCGCTCATCCTCGACGACCCCCGCAAGGGACGGGTGCTGCTGCTGTCCCCCGTCACCGACCCCACGCTGAGCAGGCGCGGGGTGGAGCGGCTGCCGATGTTCGCCGCGCTCGTGCGCGAGCAGCTGGCCGACCGGGCCGACGAGGAGGACCGCGAGATGACCGCCACCGCGCTGGTCGGCGCACTCGCCAACGTGTTCAGCGCCTACCTCGCGGGCACGCTCGCGGTCAGCAGGGAGCGGCTGACCGCGCACTGCGTGCGGCTCGTGCTCGGCGCCAACGCGCTGCACTCGTGATCAGCCGTCCCGCTCGGCGGCCAGCTGCAGGGCGATGTCGATGATCATGTCCTCCTGGCCGCCGACGTAACGGCGCTCCCCCACCCGGTACAGGATCTCGTGGGCGGGCACGCCGTAGCGCTCCGCGGCGCGCTCGGCATGCAGCAGGAAGCTCGAGTACACCCCGGCGTAGCCCTGGACGATCGACGAGCGGTCCAGCACCGGCAGCCGGGTGATGTAGGGCTTCACCACGTTCTCCGCCGCGTCCATGAGAACGTCCTTGTCCACGCCGGTCGCCACCCCGAGCCGGTCGAAGACGGCGGCGAGCACCTCCGTGGGCGAGTTGCCCGCCCCGGCGCCCAGCGCGACGAGCGAGCCGTCGATCTGCCGCGCACCCGCCCGGTAGGCGAGCACGGAGTTGGCGACACCGAAGCTGAGGTTCTGGTGCCCGTGATAGCCGACCTGCGCCGCGTCGCCGAGCTCGGCGACGAGCGCGGCCACCCGGTCCGCGGCCTCCTCCAGGATGAGCGCACCCGCCGAGTCCACGACGTACACGCACTGGCAGCCCGCGTCGGCCATGATCCGGGCCTGCTTGGCCAGCTCCTCCGGCGTGACCATGTGCGCCAGCATCAGGAACCCCACCGTCTCCAGGCCCAGCGCGCGGGCCTCGGTGAAGTGCTGGACGGAGACGTCGGCCTCGGTGCAGTGGGTGGCGATGCGCACCGCGCCGGCGCCGAGCCCGGCGGCGGCCTTCAGGTCGGTGACCGTGCCCAGCCCGGGCAGCAGCAGCACGGCGATCGTCGCCCGCTCGGCCTCGTCGACGGCGGCGGCGATCAGCTCGCGTTCGTCCACCAGGGAGAACCCGTAGTTGAACGTCGAGCCGCCCAGGCCGTCGCCGTGCGTGACCTCGATGAGCGACACGCCCGCCCGGTCCAGCGCGCGGACGGTGTCGCGGACGTTCGCCTCGGTGAACCGGTGCGCCATCGCGTGGCTGCCGTCGCGCAGGGTGGTGTCGACCAACCGGACGTCGCGGTTCATGCCCGCACCTCCCTGCGCCCGGTGATCCGCTCCGCGAGGAGCTCCCCGACCCGCGCGGCCGCCGCGGTCATGATGTCGAGGTTGCCCGCGTAGGCGGGCAGGTAGTCACCGTTGCCCGCCACCTCGAGGAACACCGCCACCCGCGCGTGGCCGTTCCAGTCCGGCCGGGGATCGTCGAACTGCGGCTCCGCCTTGAGCGTGTACCCCGGGACGTAGGTGCGGACGTGCTCGACCATCCGGTGGACCGACTCCGCGACCGCGTCCCGGTCGGCGTCCGGGTCGATCGCGCAGAAGACCGTGTCGCGCATGATCATCGGCGGCTCCATCGGGTTGATGATGATGATCGCCTTGCCCTTGGCGGCGCCGCCGACCTCCTCCAGGCCGCGGGCGGTGGTCTCGGTGAACTCGTCGATGTTCGCGCGCGTGCCCGGGCCCGCCGAGCGGGACGACACTGACGCGACGATCTCCGCGTACGGCACCGGGGTGACCCGGGAGACCGCGTGCACGATCGGGATCGTGGCCTGCCCGCCGCAGGTGATGAGGTTGAGGTTGGGCGCGTCCAGCTGGTCGGGCAGGTTCACGGCGGGGCAGGTGAACGGCCCCACGGCGGCCGGGGTGAGGTCGACCGCCTGGATCCCGGCCTCGGCGTAGCGCGGCGCGCTCGCGAGGTGGGCCTTCGCCGAGGTCGCCTCGAACACCAGCTCCGGCGGCTCGTCGCGGGCGAGCAGCCAGTCCACGCCGCCCGCGGAGGTCTCGATGCCCAGCTCCGCGGCCCTGGCCAGCCCGTCGGACGCCGGGTCGACGCCGACCATGTAGCGCACCTCGACCCGCTCGCTGCGGAGCAGTTTGGCGAGCAGGTCCGTGCCGATGTTCCCCGGGCCGACTATCGCGGCCGCCGCGCGTTCGCTCATGCGGATGACCGTCGGGCACGGCATGCGGCATCATCAACGCATGTGTCCCGCTGAGCGGAACGACCCCGGCGACCCCGCCTCGGCGGCCGTGCGGGTGGCCGCCCTGCTCACGGCGTTCGCACCCGGCGACGAGGCGCTGGGCGTGTCGGAGCTGGCTCGCAGGACCGGGCTGCCGAAGTCGAGCGTGCACCGGCTGACCGGGCACCTGGTGCGCACCGGCCTGCTGGAGCGGGACGGCAGCGGCGTGCGGCTGGGGCTGCGGCTGTTCGAGATCGGGCAGCTGGCGACGCGGCAGCGCGGCCTCGTCGAGGCCGCCCGCCCGTACCTGGCCGACCTGCGCGAGGCGACCCGCAACACCGTGCACCTCGCGGTGCTGGAAGGCACCGAGGTGGTCTACCTCGACGTGCTCCGCGGTCCGGACGCGCCGCGGCTGCCCTCGCGGATCGGGGGCCGCTTCGCCGCGCACGCCACGGCCGTGGGAAAGGCGATCCTCGCGTTCTCACCGAAGTCCGTTGTGGACGGTGTGCTGGCGGCGGGGCTGCCGAGGATCAGCGCGCGCACGATCACCGCACCCGGGCTCCTGCGCCGGCAGCTCGGCCGGGTGCGGGAGGAGGGGCTGGCCTACGAGCGGGAGGAGTCGGGGCCGGGGGTGGTGTGCGCGGCCAGCCCGCTGTGCGGCAGCGACGGCACCGCCCGCGCCGCGATCTCGCTGTCCGGCTGGACCAACCGCATGCGCGTCGAGCGGGTGGCACCCGCCGTGCGCACCGCCGCCCTCGCCCTGTCCCGCACCCTCCCCTAGCCCCCGGCGCGCCCCAAACTCACCAATGTGGCATTGGTGGCGTCCAGCGCACCGAACGCCACATCGGGTGCGCGTGACGCACCCGATGTGGCATTGGGGAGCTTCGGGGCGGAAGAGTGACGCGACGCCGGGGGTCAGCTCTCCTGGTGGCCGAGCAGGTGCTCGAACGCCAGCTGCGACAGGTGCGCCAGGCCGTAGCCGCGCTCGGCGGCGGCGTCGGGGTCGAACTCCTCGAACGCGGAGCGGTCGGCCTTGAGGTCCGCCGGGCGCTCGCCCTCGGCCAGCGTCGGCTCGGCCAGTGCGGGCACGCGCGCGGCGGCCAGCGCCTCCTGCACCCGCGGGTCGGCCCGGAACGCCCGCGCCCGCTCCCGCAGCAGCAGGTAGCTGCGCATGTTCGCGGCCGCGCTGGCCCAGACCCCGTCGAAGTCCTCGGTGCGCAGCGGCTTGTAGTCGAAGTGCCGCGGACCCTCGTAGCCGCCGTTCTCCAGCAGGTCCACGAGGAAGAACGAGGACAGCACGTCGCCGTGCCCGAAGATCAGGTCCTGGTCGTAGCGGGGCCCGCGCTGGCCGTTGAGGTCGATGTGGAACAGCTTGCCCTGCCACAGCGCCTGCCCGATGCCGTGGACGACGTTGAGCCCGGCCATCTGCTCGTGGCCGACCTCGGGGTTGAGGCCCACCATCTCGTGGTGCTCGAGCGTCGCGATGAACGCCAGCGCGTGGCCGACGGTGGGCAGGAAGATGTCGCCGCGCGGCTCGTTGGGCTTCGGCTCGAGCGCCAGCCGCAGGTCGTAGCCCTGGTCGAGCACGTACTGGGCGACCGTGTCGATGCCCTCCCGGTAGCGGTCGAGCGCGGCCCGCACGTCCTTGCCCGCGTCGGTCTCGGAGCCTTCCCGGCCGCCCCACAGCACGTAGGTGGACGCGCCCAGCTCCGCCGCCAGGTCCACGTTGCGCATGATCTTGCGCAGCGCGTACCGCCGGATGTCGCGGTCGTTGTTGGTGAGCGCGCCCTCCTTGAACACCGGATGCCCGAACAGGTTGGTGGTCGCCATCGGCACCACCAGCCCGGTCTCGTCGAGCGCGGTGCGGAACCGCTTGATGTGCTGCTCGCGGCTGGCGTCGTCGCTGCCGAACGGGATCAGGTCGTCGTCGTGGAAGGTGATGCCCCACGCGCCGAGCCCGGCGAGCTTGTGCACCGCCTCGGCCGGGTCGAGCGGAGCCCGGGTGGCCGAGCCGAACGGGTCGACGGCTCGCCAGCCGACCGTCCAGAGACCGAAGCTGAACTTGTCCTCACGAGTGGGTTGCACGACCACGATGTCCTCCAGCACTGGAATAGTTCGGTCACTGAACTTATCCATCGCCACGCGGTCGGGTCAAGACCTTTCGTTCAACGGCTGAACCTTTAAGATCGTCCGGTGACCCAGCCCAGGCCCGCAGGCCAGCACACCGTCCGCAGGCACAACTCCGCGCTCGTGCTCGCCGCCGTCGCGGAGTCGCCCGGGATCTCCCGCGCGGGTGTGGCGGCACGCACCGGCCTGACCAAGGCGACCGTCTCCAGCCTGGTCGACCGGCTGATCGGGGCGTCCCTCGTGCACGACGCCGGGCCGGAACGGCGGCCAGGACCGGGCAGGCGGGGCACCTCCCTGTCGCTGTGCCCGTCCGGACCGCACGGGCTCGGCGTGGAGATCGGCGTGGACTACGTGGCGACCTGTCTGGTCGACCTCACCGGCCGGACCCGGCACGAACGGGTGCGGCCCGCGGAGAACCGGTCCCGGCCGGTGCCCGAGGTGCTGGCCGAGGTCGCCGCGGAGCTCACCGCGGCGCTCGGCGAGGCCGGGGCGCTCGGCGTCGCCGTCGGCGGGATCGGGGTCGCCGTGCCCGGCCTGGTCGAGGCGTCCACCGGGCTGCTGCGGCGCGCGCCCAACCTGGACTGGGACGACGTCGACGTGCCCGCCGAGCTGCGTGACCGGGCCGCCCTGCCCGACGTGGAGATCCTCGTGGGCAACGAGGCGAACTTCGCCGCGCTGGCCGAACTGTGGGCGGGCGGCCACACCGGGCCGCGCGACTTCGTCCACGTGTCCGGGGAGATCGGCATCGGCGCGGGCATCGTCATCGGCGGGGAACTGTTCGACGGCGTGCACGGGTTCGGCGGGGAGCTGGGGCACTTCCCGGTCACCCCGGACGGGCCACGCTGCACGTGCGGCGCTCGCGGCTGCCTGGAACGGCTCGCCGGGCAGGACGTGATCCTGGAGCGAGCCGGGGCCGCCGACCTCGGCGACCTGCTCGACCGGCTCGTCGCGGGCGAGGACCGGGCGGCCGGTGCGGTACGGGAGGCCGGACGCTGGCTGGGCACGGCGCTGTCCGCCGTGGTCAACCTGCTCGACGTGCCCGCCGTCGTGCTCGGTGGCACCTACGCGCACCTGCACCCGTGGCTGGCCGACCCGCTGCGGGCCGAGCTGCGGGCCAGGGTGCTCGGCGGACCCTGGTCTCCGGTCGAGGTGCTGCGCTCCGACCTCGGCACCGAGGCGGCGGTCCGCGGCGCGGCCGCCTCCGCCGTCCGCACCATCCTCGCCGATCCGGACGCCTTCATGGCCTCGCTCAGCTGAGCACCGCGGGCCTCCGCCACGGCGCACCGCGCACGTGGTGGTCGAGGAACGCGAGCACGGTGGCGTAGCAGGCCTTGATGTTGCCGGGCTTGCCGATGAAGTGCCCCTCGCCGGGGAAGAGCAGGAACTTGTGCGGCGCCGGGCCGCCCGGGACCGCCGACCGGGACGACAGGTCCCGCCACAGGTGCAGCGCCTCCCCGACCGGGACCCGGTGGTCCCGGTCGCCGTGCACGACGAGCATCGGCGTGGTGACCGCGTCGGCGAACCGGTGCGGCGAGTACCGCCGGGCGGTGTCCCGGGACCGCTGCCTGCGCATCAGGTGGGCCGTGTCGGCGGTGTCGGCCGACCGGTCCAGGTCCCAGATCGAGGCGTGCGTGACGATCGCGGCGAACCGTCCGGTGTGCCCGGCGATCCAGTTGGCCAGGTAGCCGCCGAACGACGCGCCCGCGACCGCGGCCCGGTCCGCGTCGATGTCCGGACGGCCCTGGGCGGCGCCGGTGAGCGCCAGGATGTCCGTGTACGGCGCGTCGCCGAAGGCGGCCCAGCCGCGCCGGACGAAATCCAGCCCGTACCCGGTGGACAGCGCGTAGTCCGGCAGCAGGACGGCGTACCCCCGGGCGACCGGGACCCACGGGTTCCACCGCCAGCTCCAGGTGTTGCCGGAGGCGAGCGGTCCGCCGTGGACCTGCACGAGCAGCGGCGCGGGCGAGCCCGCCCCCGCTCCGTGTGGGACGGCGAGCCAGGCTCGCAGCGGGGTCCCGTCGTCCCCGGCGGCGGTGACCTCCGCGAGGAAGCCGGGGAGCCGGACCCGCACGCCGAGGGCGTCCGCCGGGCCGGGCAGCGGCTCGGCCACCGGGGCACCGCCCAGCGGGACGCGGACGGGTGCGGGCGGGCCGTCCACCGCCGACCGCAGCGCGTACACCCACCGCCCGTCCGGCGAGACGCACGGGTCGGTGTAGGCACCGTGGTCACCGGTCAGCCGCGCGGCGTCGCCCGTGGCGAGGTCCACCCGCCACAACGGTGCCCGGCCGTGGTCGTCCGCGGCGACGACGACCGCGCCGCCGTCCGGGCTCCACCGGGGTTCCCGGGGCCAGCGGTCCCCGCCCGCCGCCACCGCGCGCGGCGCGCCGCCGGTGAGCGGGGCGACGCCGAGGCACACGTCGCCGGGATCGGCCGGGGTGTACCGGGTCCGCCGGAGGAACACCACGTGCGTACCGTCCGGGGAGACCCGCGGTGAGCCGTACTCGTGGCCGGGCTCGTCCGCCAGCGTCCGGCGCCGTCCCGTCCCGGCGTCGATGGCCACGAGCGTGTGCCGCTGCGCGCCGCCCGGCTCGGCCACCGCCCACAGGCTGACCACGGTGCGGCCGTCCGGGGTGATGTCCCACGTGCACTCGTCGCCGAGCGCGCGCCCCACGTGCCCGGTGAGGTCGGTGGGCGGCACCGGCCCGTCCCGGGCCGCGCCGAGGTCGACGGCGAGCAGGCGCGTCCGGCCGGGGCCGAGGTCGTGGTCCCAGTGCCGGACCGGGAACTCCTCGTGCAGCAGTGCCGAGACGCCCGCCCGTTCCCGGGCCGCCCGCGCCTGCTCGTCCTGGCGTACGTCCCGGGACCCCGGCAGCATCGCCGCGCCGACCACGGCCGTCTCGCCGCCGGCGACGAGCCCGCGCGCCCCGGCGGGCAGGCGCGCGACGGCCCGGGGCGCACCGCCCCCGGCCGGGCGGAGCCACAGCGACGGCTCCGGCGCGTCGGAGACGAACAGCAGATCGCCCCGGGAGGTGAACGCCACCGTGCCCGCGATGTCCCCCGCCACCCCGCCGGGGTCCAGGGGCCGCGCGGGCCGCGCACCGTGCGGATCGACGTCCCAGAGCCCGGTCCGGAACCGGTGGGCGTCGTGATCGGGCACCGCCACGCCGGTGACGAGCCGCCCGCCGTCCGGCGACAGCCACAGCCCGGCAGGCCGGGGCAGTTCGACGAACGCGTCCAGGTCTCCGAATTCTTCGAACACCTGTTCGATCCTGCCGCCCGGTCGCGGTCATGGCAAGGGCCGTGTCACATGCCGGGCTTCGGCGGTGCTCCGACAATGTGGGGAACGACGTGGAGGTCCCGGAGCGCCGGGGGACCGTGCCCGCCACCCTGTCCGCGACCGCGTCCCCGGGCAGCGGCGGCGTGACCGGGCGGACCGAGCGGAAGGACGAGGTGGCCGTGCCGGGTCCGCAGCGACGACGGGCCGTCCGGGCCGACCTCGAACAGGTCTTCCGCGCGTCCTATCCGCGGGTGGTCGCGGTCGCCGCGCGGGTGCTCGGTTCCCGCGACGGTGCCGAGGACGTGGCACAGGAGGTGTTCCTGGCCTTCGGGCGCTCGTCCGTGCCCGCCGGGGAGGCGGCGGGATGGTTGTCCGTCGCCGCCGCGCACACCGCGCTGAACCACCTCCGGTCCGGCCGCCGCCGGGCCTCCCGGGAGCAGTCCGCCCGGGGTGTCGACGCCGCCTCCCCCGACGTCGCCGATGCCGTCGTGACCCTCGACGAGCGCCGCCGCGTGCGGGCCGCGCTGGCCCGGCTTCCCCGGAGGCAGGCCGTGGCGCTGGTCCTGCGGCACAGCGGCCTCAGCTACGCCGAGGTCGCCGCCGCCCTCGGCCTGTCCCCCGGCAGCGTCGGCACCACCGTGCGGCGCGCCGAATCCGCCCTGCGTGAGGAGTTGAACCGTCATGCGTCATCCCACTGACGGCACGCTGCGCCGGCTCCTGGACGAGCCCGCCGGTGTCGCCGATGCCGATCGCCGGCACGTCGCGGGCTGCCCGGTGTGCCGTTCCGCACTGGCCGCCGTCCAGGAGGACGCGGCCGCGGCGGGCGCGGCGCTGCACGCCGGCCTCACCGTGGACGGCGCGGACACCGACGCGGGGTGGCACCGCCTGTCCCGGGAAGTCGCCTCCGGCCGTCCGCGGCCGCGCCCCGCGGCGGCCCGCACCGGCCGGTGGCGGGCGGCGCTGCGCAGCCCGGTCACCGCGGTGGTCGCCGTCGTCGCCCTGCTCACCGGCGCCGGTGCCGCCGCCGCCGCGAACTGGCTGCAGATCTTCCGCACCGAGCAGATCGCCCCGGTCACGATCAGCCAGGCCGACCTGGTCGCGCTGCCCGACCTGTCCGCCTACGGGGAGGTCGAGACGAGCGGGGACGTCGACCTGCGGCAGGTGGCCGGCCGGGCCGAGGCGGCGGAGGCCACCGGCATCCCGGTGCCGCGCGTGACCGCATTGCCCCGCGGCGTGACGGGAGAACCGGAATACCAGGTCGCCGGGCAGGTGAGCGCGGTGTTCACCTTCTCGGCGGAGAAGGCCGCACGGGCCGCCGAGGCGGCGGGCGAGACACTGCCGGCGCCACCGCCGGGCCTCGACGGCAGCCGGTTCCGGCTGACCGGAGGTCCCGGCTTCGCCGCGGTCTGGTCGGAGCCGCGCGGCGTGCCCGCCATGATCGTGGCCCGCGCGGTCGCGCCCTCCGCGTACTCCGAGGGCATCCCGTTCGAGACGGCCCGCGACTACCTGCTGTCCCTGCCCGGCCTCCCCCAGGACGTCGCGTCGCGGCTGCGCGGGTTCTCCGGTGCCGGGACGACGCTGCCCCTGCCGGTCCCGGACGGGCTGGTGACGACCTCCACCGCGGACGTGGGCGGGGCACCGGCCACGGTGCTCACGTCGCGGGACGGCCTGCTCGCGGGCGTGGTGTGGGTGGACGACGGCATCGTCACCGCGGTGGGCGGCCCGCTCACCGACGACGAGGTGCTGTCGGTGGCCCGCGAGGTGGCGTCGCGATGACCGCGGGCCCGTCCGGCGAGACCGCGGCACGGTTGCTCGCCGAGCTGCCCCCGTCGCCGGCGGTGTGGTGCTCGGGCCTGCGCAAGCGGTACCGGCGGCGCACCGCCGTCGAGGACGTGTCCTTCTCCGTCGGCCGCGGCGAGGTGGTCGGCCTGCTCGGGCCCAACGGGGCCGGGAAGACGAGCGTCGTCAAGATCCTGCTCGGCCTGGTCCGGCCCGACGCGGGCGAGGTGCTGCTGCTCGGGCGGCCCGCGCAGGACCCACGGGCCCGGGCCCGGGTCGGCTACCTGCCTGAGCTGTTCCGGTACCAGCCGTGGCTCAGCGCCGACGAGGTGCTGCGCCTGCACGTCCGGCTCACGGGCGCGGCGGTACCCGAGGGGGAACGCCGGGAGTGCCTGGCCCTCGTCGGCCTCGCCGACCGGGCGGGTGACCGGGTGGGCGGCTTCTCCAAGGGCATGCAGCAGCGCCTCGGCCTCGCCGTCGCCCTGGTGGCCCGTCCTGAGCTCGTGGTCCTCGACGAGCCGACGAGCGCCCTCGATCCACTCGGCCGGGCCGATGTGCGGGACCTGCTGCTCTCGCTCAAGGCGCGCGAGGTCGCCGTGCTGGTCAACTCGCACCTCATCAGCGAGGTCGAGCGGGTCTGCGACCGGGTCGTCATCCTCGACAAGGGCCGCCTCGCCGCGTCCGGCACCCTCCAGGAGCTGCTCGGCCAGCAGGAGGTCCGGCTGCGGCTCGACGGGGTGACCGCGCGGGCCGAGGCCCGGCTCGCCGCCGCGGGCGGGCTGACCCGGGAAGGGAACTCGTTCACCATCGCGCTCGCCGACGAGGACACCGCCACCGTCCCGGACCTCGTGGCGGATCTCGTCGCGCTCGGCGTGCGCGTGCACGCCGTCGAACCCGCGCGGATCACCCTCGAGGAGCGGCTGCTGGGGATCCTGCGCACCGGCTCCGGGGGTGAGCGGCCGTGACCGCGCGCACCGTGCCGACCGTGGCCGCGCTGACCGTCCAGGAGGCCGCCCGCCGCCGGGTGCTGCGCGCGCTCGCCGTGCTGACGGTCGTGCTCCTCGCCCTCAGCGCCTGGGGGTTCTCCCGGATCGACGCCGAGTTCGGCGGGCTGACCAGCGGGGAGGCCCGGCTGGCCGCCGCCACGGTGCTCAACCTGGTGATGTTCGGCCTGAGCCTGATCGCCGCCCTCGGCACGGCGTTCCTGGCCGGGCCCACCGTGGCCGGCGACGTCGAGTCGGGGGTCGCGCTGGCGGTCCTGGCGCGCCCGGTGCGCCGCGGGGCGGTACTGCTGGGCAAGTGGCTGGGTCTCGTCGTCTTCGGCTGCGGCTTCGTTGCCGTGGCCGGGCTCACCCAGCTCCTCATCGTCCTGGCCACCACGGGCTACTGGCCGCCGGATCCGCTGACCGGGCTGGCGCTGCTCGCCGCGCAGGCCGTCGTGCTGCTCACCCTGGGCCTGCTGCTGTCCACCGTCATCTCCCCGATGGCGTCGGGGATCGTGGCCGTCGGCCTGTTCGGCGCCACGTGGATCGCGGGCGTGGTCGGCGAGATCGGCGCAGCCTTCGGCAACGAGAGCGTGGCGCGGGTCGGCACCGTCTCCCGGATGCTGCTGCCGACCGACGGCCTGTGGCGCGGGGCCATGAACGCGTTCCAGGACCCGGCCTTGCTGACGCGGTTCAGCGACGCGTTCCGGGGCCATCCGTTCCTGAGCGAGGTGACCCCGACCCCGGCCTACCTCGGGTGGGCGGGAGTCTGGGTCGCCCTCGTTCTCGGGCTCGCGGTCATCGCGTTCACCCGCCGCGACCTGTGAGCCCGCGCCAGGGCTACGCGGACCCGCGGACCACCAGTTCGGTGGGCAGCAGGATCGAGGGTGGGAGGTGCCGCTCCCCCGCCAGCTGCGCGAGCAGCCGCCAGGTGAGCGTGCGGCCGAACTCCTCGACCGGCTGCCGCACCGTGGTCAGCGCGGGCGTCACCGAGGTCGCGAAGACGGAGTCGTCGAAGCCGACCACGGCCACGTCCTCCGGCACCCGCCTGCCCTGCCGCGTCAGCTCCCGCAGCGCGCCGACCGCGATGATGTCCGCCGCCGCGAACACCCCGTCGATGCCGGGGTGGCGCCGCAGCAGCTCCGCCATGGCGGCCGCGCCGCCGTCCACGGAGAAGTCGCTGTGCACCACCGCGTCGGTGGGCAGGTCCGCCTCGGACAGCCCCCGGCGCCACCCGACGAGCCGGTCGATGCCGACCGCCATGTCCTCGGGCCCGGCGATCGTCGCGATCCGGCGCCGCCCGCCCGACACCAGGTGCCGGGCGGCGAGCAGGCCACCGGTGAAGTTGTCCGCGTCCACGTAGGGCACCCCGGCGCCGCCGAGCGGGCGGCCGCCGGCGACGACCGGCACCCCGGCCGTCGCCAGCCGCCCGGGCAGCGGGTCGCTGCCGTGCATGCTCACCACCAGCGCACCATCGACGTGCCCGCTGCACAGGTAGTTCTCCAGGGCCTCCCCCTCGTCTCCGGCGTCGTCCCCGGCCAGCATCAGCACCAGCTGGCGCTTGCTGCCGGCCAGCCCGGCGTGGATGCCGCGCAGCACGCCCGCGAAGAACGGGTCACCGAACACCCGGTCACCGGGTTCCGAGACCACGAGCGCGATCGAGTTGGTCCGCCGCGTCACGAGGCTGCGGGCGGCCTCGTTCGGGACGTACCGCAGCCGCTCGATCGCCCGGTTCACCGCCTCGCGGGCGCGCGCGCTCACCCCCGGCAGGTCGTTGATCACCCGGGAGACGGTGGAGCGGGACACGCCGGCCTCCCGCGCCACCTCCTCCAGGGTCGGCGTCGGCCGCCCGTCGACCGTCGCCTCGGCGGGATCGATCATCGCTCTCCTGTCGCGGGCCCGCGCAGCCCGTTGTCCGCCATCACCCGCGAATACCATGACGCACTGAGTTTCGGGGTGCGGCGCTGGGTGCGGTAGTCCACGTGCACCAGGCCGAACCGCTTGGCGTAGCCCTCGGCCCACTCGAAGTTGTCCAGCAACGACCAGTGGAAGTAACCGCGCAGGTCCACGCCCTGCCGCACGGCCTCGTGCGCCGCGCGCAGGTGGCCGTCGATGAACGCCACCCGGTCGCCGTCCTCGACGGTGCCCCGCTCGGTGAGCTGGTCCGGGAAGGCCGCGCCGTTCTCGGTGATGTACAGCGGCAGCCTCGGGTACTCCTCGTGCAGCCGCAGCAGCAGCGTGGTCAGCTCGCCCGGGTTGATGTCCCACCCCGAGTCCGTCTGCGGGAGCCCGCGCTTCGGGAAGCTCGCGCTCTCCGCGCCCACCCACTCCGACGGTGGCCCGGACTTCTCGTCGGGCTTCGCGGAGACGTAGTGATCGCGGTAGTAGTTGATGCCGAGGAAGTCCAGCCGCGCGCCGATCGTGTCCAGATCGCCCGGCTGGACGAGTTCCCCGAGGCCATACGGCGCCAGGTCGACGAGCACGTCGTCCGGGTAGTGCCCGCGCAGCACCGGGTCGAGGAACACCCGGTTCTGCAGCCCGTCGATCCGCCTGCCCATCTCCACGTCGGCGGGGTCGTCCGGGTCGGCCACGTTGACCGGGAACAGGTTGAGCGTGATCCCCGCACCGGCCCCGGGCGCGAGGTCCCGGACGACCCGCGTGCCCAGCCCGTGTGCGAGCAGCAGGTGGTGCACGGCGGCCACCGCCGCCTCCGGCTCGGTGCGGCCCGGGGCGTGCCTGCCGGAGGCGTAGCCCGCGAACGCCGTGCACCACGGCTCGTTGAACGTCGTCCACCAGCCGACCCGGTCACCGAGGCGGCCGAGCACCGCCTCGGTGTAGTCGGCGAAACGGTGTGCGGTGTCCCGGTTCGCCCAGCCGCCGCGCTCCTCCAGTTCCTGCGGCAGGTCCCAGTGGTAGAGGGTCGGCCAGGGCACGATGTCCGCGGCCAGCAGCTCGTCGGTGAGCCGCTCGTAGAAGTCCAGCCCGGCGGGGTTCACCGCACCCCCGCCCGGGCGGATCCGCGGCCACGCGATCGAGAACCGGTAGGCCCGGACGCCCAGCTCGGACATCAGCCGCACGTCGTCGGCCATCCTGCGGTAGTGGTCGGCGGCGGGGTCCCCCGTGTCGCCGTTGGCCACCTTCCCCGGCCGTGCGCAGAAAGCGTCCCAGATGGAGGGACCTCGACCATCCACTGTGGTCGATCCCTCGATCTGAAAGGCCGCGGTGGAGACACCCCACAGGAAGTCCTGCGGGAACGTCACATCGGCTACGGCCGGGTCGGCCTCGGTACGGACAATCGACACGAATCTACCCCTTCACAGCGCCTTGCATGATGCCGGCCACGATCTGACGGCCGAGCAGGACGAACACGACGAGAACCGGAATGGTGGCCAGCGTGGTGCCGGCCAGGACGAGCGAGTAGTCGACGTAGTAGCCGCTCTGCAGTTTCTCCAGTGCCACCTGGACGGTGGGGTTGTCGGCGTTGAGCGCCACCAGCGGCCACAGGAAGTCGTTCCACGACGTCATGAACGTGAACATGCCGAGGAACGCCGCCGCGGGCCGCACCGCGGGCAGGCACACGTGCCAGAACACGCGGATCATGCTGCAGCCGTCCGCCCTGGCCGCCTCGATCAGCTCGTACGGCACGGCCTCCACCGTGTACTGCCGCATCCAGAACACCCCGATGGCGGTCACCAGGTTGGGCACGATGACGGCCTGCAGCTCGTTGGCCCAGCCGAACTCCGCCATCGCCATGTACAGCGGGATGATGCCGAGCTGCGTCGGGACCGCGAGCGTCGCGACGACGAGCACGAACAGCACGTTGCGCCCGCGGAAACGCAGCTTCGCGAAGGCGAACCCGGCGAGGGTGGAGAAGAACACCGTCGAGATCGTCACGGAGCCGGCCACGATGACGCTGTTGCCGAGCGCCTTCCAGAACGGCACCGTGTCGAACACGCGCTGGGCGTTGGCGAAGAAATTGCCCCCGGGGACCAGCGGCGGGATGTTCTCGGTGAGCATCGAGCTGTCCCGGCTGGCCACCAGGAACGACCAGTAGAACGGGAAGATCGACCCCAGCACCCACGCCGTCAGCAGGCCGTACACCCAGAGGTTCGCGCGCCCGAGCGTGCCACCCTGCTCGCGGGTGGCCCGCCGGAACGGCAGCGGGAACGTGGTCATCGTTTGCCCTCCCCCGTCGTGGCGATCCGCCTCGTCAGCAGGAAGTTCACCAGCGCGACGAGAATGATGATCACGAAGAGGACCCACGCGACGGCGGAGGCGTAGCCGAGGTCCTCGCGTTCGAACGCCGTTTGGTACATGTAGAGCGTGATCGTCTGGAACTGGTTGGTCGATCCGCCGTTGTTGGAGCCGGGCATGGCGTCGAACAGCTTCGGCTCGGTGAAGATCTGCAGGCCGCCGATCGTCGAGGTCACCACCACGAAGATCAGGGTCGGCCGCAGCAGCGGCAGGGTGACGCTGAAGAACCGGCGCACCGCGCCCGCGCCGTCCACCACCGCCGCCTCGAGGATCTCCCGGGGGATCGCCTGCATCGCGGCCAGCACGATCAGCGCGTTGTAACCCGTCCACCGCCAGTTCACCATGATGGCGATCGCGACGTGGCTGGAGAACCGGTCGGCCTGCCAGTCGATCCGGTCGAGACCGATCGTCTCCAGGATCCCGTTCACCAGGCCGTAGTTCGGCCCGAACAGGTTGGCGAAGATGATGCCGATCGCCACGAGGCTCGCCACGTACGGCATCAGCACGCCGACCCGCCAGCCGGTCGGCCCGCGCAGCCGCGTGTTCAGCAGTGCGGCCAGCAGCACCGCCATCATGATCTGCGGGCCGCTGGAGAGCACGAAGATGCTGACGGTGTTCACCAGCGTCTTCCAGAACTGCGCGTCGGCCAGCAGGATCGCGTAGTTCTCCAGGCCGATGAAGGTCGGGTTGTCGTCGATCAGCTCCCAGTCGAAGAACGACACGTAGAACGTGTAGAGCAGCGGGAACAGCCCGACGATGCCGAAGATGACGAAGAACGGGGAGACGTAGAGGTACGGGGACAGCCGGACGTCCCACCGGCTCAGCCGGTGGCGCCACGGGATGCGCGCCACGGCCTTGCCGGTGGGAGCCTCCGGCTCGTCATCCGTCCGCAGGTCGCGTCCGGTGCCGAGATCGGTACTCACGAGTACTTACCGGGCGATCTGCTTGGCCGCGTCGACGAACTGCTGCCAGCCGGCCTCCGGGGTCTTGCCCTGCTCGACCGCCTGCAGCGCCGGGCTCGACGCGTTCTCCTGGATCTTGCCGTCGCCCGGGCCCTTGTACTGGGCGTGCTCGACCTTGCGGGCCTGCGCGGCGAACAGCTCGCCGGTCTTGGCACCGCCGAAATAGTCGCTGGTCGCGGCGAGCAGCTCCGGTGAGTCGAGCGCCTCGACCGTGCTCGGGAACACGCCCTTGGCCTTGAACGCCTTGATCTGCTGCTCCGGCGCGGTCAGCCACGCCGCGAGCGCCGCGGCCTCCTCCGGGTGGTCGCTCTGCGTGGGCACGGTGAGGTAGGAGCCGCCCCAGTTGCCGCCGCCACCGGGGAACGCGTCGGTCACCGCCCACTTGCCCGCGTGCTCCGGCCCGGCCTGCTCCTCGATGACGCCGAGCATCCAGCCGGGGCAGGTCTTGGTGGCGAACGCGGAATTCTTGAAGCCGCTGTTCCACTCGTTGCTGAACGCCACGAGCCCGGCGGACTGGCCCCGCTTCACCGCCGCGGTGACCTGGTCCCAGTTCTGCTTGATCTCGGGGTTGCTCTCCACGACGAGGGTGTCGTCCCGGTCGAAGTAGCCGACCTCGAGCTGGTTCTGCATCGCGTTGAAGATCTGCGAGGCCGAGTCGAACCACGCGGCGCCGTCGGAGTTGCGCACGAACCGGTCGCCCGCCTCGAAGTAGGCGTCCCACGTCTCGAACAGTGGCTTGACCTGCTCCGGGTCGGACGGCAGGCCGGCCGCCTCGAACAGGTCCTTGCGGTAGCACATGGCGAGCGGCCCGATGTCGGTGCCGTAGCCGATGAGCTTGCCCTCCTTGTCCTTGCCGCCCTCGAACTTCCAGTCCAGCCACCGGTCGCCCGACACGTCCGCGGGACCGATCTCGGACAGGTCGTTGAAGCGGCTGGACTTGGCGAGGACGTCGGACATGTGTCCTTCCTCGACGGCCATCACGTCGTCGAGACCGGAACCCGCGCCGAGTTTGGTGAACAGCGCCTGGTGGTAGGGCCCGCCCTGGCCGGTGGTGTGCGGGACGATCTTGATGTCCGGATTCAGGCGCTCGTACTCGGCGTAGAGTTCGTCGTACCCGAACTCGCCGAAGGTGCCGATCGTCAGTTCGATCTTGCCGTCGGCGCCCGCCCCGCCGGAGCCGCCGTCGCCGCCGCAGGCGGCGAGCAGCAGTGCCGCCGAGGCGACGACCGAGGTGATGCCGAATACGTGTCTCCGCTGGTGTCGCACGGTAACCCCTCGTTGGGTCTGTCGATGGAGAGTGACCACGAGACTGGGAGCGCTCCCAGCCGTTGCGGGAACTCTGCACCGCACCCGGTCGGGTGTCAATAGTCCGTGTCCTGCGCGTTACCTGCGGAATGCGCGACGGCGCCCGCCAGTCGATCACCAACTATTGGGAGCGCTCTCACCCTTCGAGGTCACGCTATGCTCGCGCCCATGCCGATGGCCCCCACCACCGCGAGCGCCGAGGTCCGCGAGTTCTGGCGCGAGCGGCACGTCAGCACGCTCACCACCCTCCGCCCGGACGGCAGACCCCACGTCGTGCCCGTGGGGGTGACCGTCGACGACGAGTTCGGGATCGCCCGGGTGATCTGCTCACGCGGCAGCGTCAAGGCGCGCAACGTACGGGCCGCGGGCCCGGAGGGGGCGCCCGTGGCGGTGAGCCAGGTGGACCGGCGGCGCTGGTCGACGCTGGAGGGCCGCGCGGTGGTCCGCGACGACCCGGAGTCCGTGCGGGACGCCGAGGACCGCTACGCCGAGCGCTACCGGCGCCGCCCCCGGGAGAACCCGCAGCGCGTGGTGCTCGAGATCACCCTCGAGCGCCGTCTCGGCATGCCCTGACCCCGCTCAGGTGGCCTGTCGCACCCGGCCGCCGAAGAAGACCTGGGTCTTCACGATCCGGCCGTCGCGCACCGTGAGCACCTCGGTGTTGCGGTGCCGCTCACCGGTGCGCAGCTCGTACTCGTACAGCACGAACACGTCGTCGCCGGCGGTGGGCGTGACGTGCAGCAACGTCTGCCGGCGCAGCCGCCCCGCCGTGGGGAAGCAGCGCTCGAAGAACGTGGCCCGGTCGAGGTGGTCGTCCTGCGGGCTGGTGAACACGAAATCGTCGGCGATCAGCGTCTCCGCCGAGGCCCGGTCCTGGGCCAGGTAGCTCGCGAAGCATGCCCGCACCACGTCGGCGTTCGTCATGTTGTCCGCTCCTTCCGGTCGCGGGGTTTCTCCCCAAGTCCGACCACGGCGGAGCGGCGAACTCGTCGCTCAGCCGCCGAACAGGAGCCGCCACTCCTCCAGCGAGCGCGGGCGGAACACGAAGTTGCTGCTGCGGACCTCCGACAGCGCCGCGGACGGCTCGGCCGAGTACATGTGCCCCGGGTAGACGACCGGATCGCCGGACAGCCCGGCCAGCGACTGCAGGCTCCGGTACATCGCGTCGGCGTCGCCGCCGGGGAAGTCGGTGCGGCCGCACCCCTCGAGGAACAGCGTGTCGCCCGCGACCAGCCTGCCGTCCACCAGGAAGCACTGGCTGCCGGGTGTGTGTCCCGGCGTGTGCAGCAGCCGCAGGCCGACAGCCCCCACCTGCAGCACGTCGTCGTGGTCGTGCGGCACGAGGTCGGTGTCCGACACGCCCGTCGTCCGCCGTACCCACTCCGACTCCGACCGGTTCACGTGCACCGGCACCTGCTCGCGCGCCAGCAGCTCCGCGAGGCCGGGCAGGGAGAAACCCATGAGGTCGCCACCGACGTGGTCGGGATGGTGGTGGGTGGCGAGGACGCCGGTGAGCCGCATGTCGTCGGCGGCGAGCGCGTCGAGCAGGTCGCCCACCGCGTACGCCGGGTCGACGATGACCGCCTCCCGCGTCTCCCGGTCCCCGATGAGGTAGGCGAAGTTCCGCATCTGGGTGGCGACCGGATCGCCGACGGCGAAGTCGCGCCCGGAGAGCAGTTGCCGGAAGTAGAGACGGTCGGACATGCCGCGATGGTAACCACGGAGCGCGCGGCCGCGGACCGGGACGGCGGTCGGCGCTCGGTAGCCGGGGTGCGACAATCCGTGGCTCCGGCACCCACGCGGAAGGGAGCGGCCGTTGCGGCGCATCGTCCTGCTCGTGCTGGCCGCACTGGCCGTGCTCGCCGGGGGCGTGGCGAGCCGGGCGACCGCGCCCCCGGGCGGCGCCGGGGACGAGCGCGCGCCGCGGCCGGTGGCGCACCGGGTGCACGTGTGGGTGTCCGGGCCGCCCGACACCCTCATGTGGGTCGTCCGGGGCCGGGCCCGGACCCCGGTGGAGCTGGGCGGCGAGCCGTTCGACTTCTCCTTCGCCGAACCACCGGGCAGCACCGGGTACCGTGACATCGCCGTGTCCGCCACGAGTGAGCGGCCCACCCCGGACCGGCCGCTGACCTGCCGGATCACCGTCAACGGCGAGACGGTCGCGCAGCAGGAGATCACGAACGCCCCGGGCCCGCGGCCGGCCCGGGTGGTGTGCGAGGTCCCCGCCGAGGTGTAGCGGCGCGGCTGCGGCACACTGCCCGGGTGGACGGATCGGTGGTGGTGCTCGGCGGCCGCAGCGAGATCGGCCTGGCGGTGGCGACCCGCCTGGCGCGGGAGGGACACCGGGAGTTCGTGCTGGCCGCCCGGCCCGGTGCGGACCTGACCGCCGCCGAGCGGACGCTGCGCGAGGCCGGTGCCACGACCGTGACCAGGGTGGAGTTCGACGCCGACGACCTCGGCGGCCACGGCGAGGTGCTCGGGCGGATTGTCCGCGAGGCCGCTCCGGTGGACGTGGTCGTGACCGCGTTCGGCATCCTCGGCGACCAGGCGAGGGCCGAACGGGACGCCGGGCACGCGGTGCGGATCGTGCACACCGACTACACCGCGCACGTCAGCGTGCTCACCCACCTGGCGGGCCTGCTGCGCGCGCAGGGGCACGGCAGGCTGGTGGTGTTCTCGTCGGTGGCCGGGATCCGGGTGCGCCGCGCCAACTACGTGTACGGCTCGGCGAAGGCGGGGCTCGACGGGTTCGCCAGCGGGCTCGCCGACGCGCTGCACGGCAGCGGGGTGCGGCTGCTGCTGGTGCGGCCCGGGTTCGTCGTGGGGCGGATGACCGAGGGAATGTCGCCCGCGCCGTTCGCCAGCACGCCGGGCCAGGTCGCCGACGCGACGGTCGCGGCGCTGCGCCGGGGGCGGCAGGTGGTGTGGGTGCCGCCGGTGCTGCGGTTCGTGTTCGCCGCGCTGCGCCTGCTGCCCCGCCCGCTCTGGCGCCGCCTCCCCCGCTGAGCCGGCCGGTTCCCCAATGTGGCATTGGGGAGCTTTCAGGCGGGCAGGATGCGGCCGGTCACCTCGCCGAAGCCGATGCGCTCGCCGCCGGGACCCGGCGCGGTCGCGGTGATCGTCACCTCGTCCCCGTCCTCCAGGAAGCCGCGGGTGACGCCGTCGGCCAGCGTGAGCGGCTCCCGCCCGCCCCACGTCAGCTCGAGCAGTGAGCCGAACTGGTCGCGCTCGGGACCGGACACCGTGCCGGAGGCGTACAGGTCGCCGGTGCGCGTCGACGCGCCGTTGATCGTGAGGTGGGCGAGCATCTGCGCCGCCGTCCAGTACATGGTCGCGAACGGCGGCCGGGACACGACCTCGCCGTTGAGCCGCACCTCCAGCGCGAGGTCGAGCGCCCAGTCACCGGCGTCGGCCAGGTAGGGCAGCGGCTCCGGGTCACGCGGCGGCGGGGCCACCCGCGCGTGCTCCAGCGCGTCCAGCGGCACCAGCCACGGCGAGACCGACGTGGCGAACGACTTGCCGAGGAACGGCCCGAGCGGCACGTACTCCCACGCCTGCAGGTCGCGGGCCGACCAGTCGTTGACCAGGCACACGCCGAACACGTGCTCGGCGAAGTCCTTCACCGGCACCGGGCTGCCCAGCGGCGAGCCCGTCCCGACGACGAACCCGACCTCGGCCTCGATGTCGAGCCTGCGGGACGGGCCGAACACGGGCGCGTCCGCGTCCGGCGGCTTGCGCTGCCCGCTCGGCCGCACGACCGGCGTGCCCGACGCGACCACGGTGCCGGACCGGCCGTGGTAGCCGATCGGCAGGTGCTTCCAGTTCGGCGTCAGCGGCTCGGAGTCCGGCCGGAAGATGCGGCCCACGTTGGTGGCGTGCTGTTCGCTGGCGTAGAAGTCGACGTAGTCCGCGACCTCCACGGGCAGGTGCAGGCTCACCTCGGCCAGCGGGTGCAGCGCGCCCTCCACCCTCGGCCGCTCGCGCTCGTCGGTGAGCAGCCCGGTCAGCCGCGCCCGCGTCTCGGTCCAGCGCTGCCGCCCGGTGGCCAGGAACTCGTTCAGCGAGGGCCGCGCGAACACGGGGTCGTCGAGCGCGGCGGCGAGGTCGAGCACGTGGTTCCCCACGCGGACGCCCGCGCGCGGCGGCCCGCCCCGCGGCGAGAACACCCCGTAGGGCAGGTTGGCCACGCCGAACGGCGTGTCCTCGGGAAGGTCGAGCCAGGTTTCGAGTGCCAACTGCTCCTCCGTGTCCAGTGCGGTCAGGGTTTCCGCAGCAGCCCGAGGGCCACCAGGTCGTCGACGGGTTCGCCGACGCTGCACGTGCCGAACGAGACGAACGACTCGCGCGGCCCGGGGCCGGGCAGCGCGCGGACGCGCTCGGCGACCGTCTCCGCGGACCGTTCGGCCAGCAGGGCGGCGACCTCGCCGGGTTCCGCGCCCCGCCGCGCGGCGTCGGCCGCGAGCAGCACGTTGAGGAACCCGTGCCGCTCGAACCCGGTGGCGGCTTCGGTGTGCCGCACCGCGTGGTGCAGGCCCGCGGTGCACTTGAACGGGATCCGCCTGCGCACGGCGGCGACGATCGCCCCGGCCAGCTCCCCCTCCCCGGGGTGGGCCGCGGCCGTCACCCCGCCGGTGCGGAACTTCGCCCGGTACCGGGTGCCGGCGAGCGCGTTCAGGGTGGGCTCGCGGCGCGGGCCGCGGGGCACCTCGACCCAGCCGGTCACGGCGGCGGGCAGATGCTCGTCGAGCACGCGCACCAGCTGCTCCGGCATCGTGTCGTCGGGCAGCACCACCTCGACGGCGACCGGCTCGGTGTGGTCCATCCCGGACAGCCGCACGAGGGCGGGCGGGAGCTCGGCCGGCCCGCCGGGCAGCGTCACGCTCAGCCGCAGCGGCCGCTCGTCGCCGAGTTCCGCCAGCTCGCCGAGCCGCGCCGCGGAGACGACGAACGGGCCCACGAGATCGGCGTACCAGGCCGCGTGGTGGTCATGGTGGGCCGGGACGGCCTCGGGCAGCGGCGCCTCCCCCGGCGGGAACAGCGCCGCGTCGTCGAGCAGCCCCGTGAACAGGCCGGTCACCGCGGCCCCCGGCCGGCCCACGTCCACGCGTAGCGCTCGTCCTCGGCGGCCCGGCCGCCCTCGCCCAGCTGCAGCGGCTGGAAGGTGTCCACCATGACGGCGAGCTCGTCGAAGAACTCCGCCCCGATGCTGCGCTCGTAGGCACCCGGCTGCGGGCCGTGCGAGTGGCCGCCGGGGTGCAGCGACACCGAGCCCTGGCCGATGCCGGAACCCTTGCGCGCCTCGTAGTCGCCGCCGCAGTAGAACATCACCTCGTCGGAGTCCACATTGGAGTGATAGTACGGCACCGGGATCGACAGCGGGTGGTAGTCCACCTTGCGGGGCACGAAGTTGCACACCACGAAGTTGTGCCCCTCGAACACCTGGTGCGCGGGCGGCGGCTGATGCACCCGGCCGGTGATCGGTTCGAAGTCGGCGATGTTGAACGTGTACGGGTAGAGGCAGCCGTCCCAGCCGACGACGTCGAACGGGTGCCACGGGTAGGTGTAGCGGGTGCCGGCGATCGCGCTGGGGCCGCCCGGGCCGCGGTGCTTGACGAGCACGTCGACGTCCTCGCCCTCGGCGAGCAGTGGCTCGGCGGGGCCGTGCAGGTCCCGCTCGCAGTAGGGCGAGTGCTCGAGCAGCTGGCCGAACCGCGACAGGTACCGCTTCGGCGGCGTGATGTGCGAGTTCGCCTCGATGCAGTACACCCGCAGCGGCTCGCCCCCCTTCGGCACCCAGCGGTGCGTGGTGGCCCTGGGCAGGATCACGTAGTCGCCCTGCGCGGCCTCCAGCGCGCCGAACACGGTCTCCACCCGCGCCTCGCCGGACTCGACGTAGAGGCACTCGTCGCCGACCGCGTTGCGGTAGAGCGGCGAGACCTCGCCCGCGACCACGTAGGACAGCCGGACGTCGGCGTTGCCGAGCACCAGCCGCCGCCCCGTCACCACGTCGTGCCGCTTCCACTCCTCGCCGGGGAACAGGTCGTGCAGCGTGAAGTGCCGCGGCCGCAGCGGGTGGTTGGCCTCCGTCGCGGTGTCGGGCACCTGCCACGGGACGGCGTCCACGATCGCCGAGGGGATGTGCCGGTGGTAGAGCAGCGACGAGTCGGACGAGAAACCCTCCTCCCCCATCAGCTCCTCGTAGTACAGCCCGCCCTCGGGAGTGCGGTGCTGGGTGTGCCGTTTCGGCGGTACCTCACCGACCTGCCGGTAGTACGCCATGGTCCTCCTCCTTTCCCGCCGGGAGCTCCGGCAGGCTCATCGCCTTCCGCAGTGCCGCGCTGACCGCGGCCGTCCCGCCACGCACCACCGCGGCGACATGCGCGTCGGGCCGGATCACCCACACCTCGCCCGGCGTGACGGCGAGTGTCTCGGCGAGCGTGCCGGTCCGGTCGATCGCGGCGAGGTCGAGCACGCGGACGGGAGCCGCGCACCGCCGCGCGGCCTCGGCCGCGTCCCCGCCGTCCGCGCCTGGGGTGGTGAGCAGCAGGAACCCGTCCCGCGCCAGCTCCCGGAACCTGCCGTCCCGGCCCGCCACCCGCACCGGGGCATCGGGCACCAGCGTGCCCGGCGCGGGCGGCGGCAGGCTGCCGCGCGGTGGCCTGACCGCGCGGGCCCGCTCCGGATCCGGAGTGGTCAGCGGGGAGTCGCTGTACCAGAACGGCTCGGCGAGCCGCCCGGAGTCGACCTCGGGCCACGCCGACGAGTCGGTGACCGCGCGGTCGAGGACCGCGCGCCTGCGCTCCCGGTCCTCGTCGGTACGGGGCACCAGGAACCGCATCGTGGCGCTGGTGACGTCCAGGTTCTCCCTGGCCGCGGCGTGCCGCTCGGCGTGGTAGCTGTCGAGCAGGCGCTCGGGCGCCCAGCCGTGCAGCACGAACGCCAGCTTCCAGGCGGCGTTCTCGGCGTCGGCGACGCCGGAGTTGAGGCCGCGGGCGCCGAACGGGGCGACCAGGTGGGCGCAGTCGCCCGCGAGCAGCACCCGGCCCGCCCGCAGGCGGTCGGCGACGCGGGAGTGGAACCGGTAGACCGACTTCCACACGATCTCGTAGCCGCGGTCGCCGATGATCCTGCGGATCCGCCGGTCGAGGGTGCCGTCGGCCTCCTCCTGGGCCAGGTCGTAGTCGGCGGGCACCTGCCAGTCGATGCGGAACGTCGAGCCGGGACACGGGTGGATCAGCACCTGCCTGCCGGGGTTCCACGCCGGGTCGAAGTAGAACCGGCGTTCGGTGCTCCAGCCGGGCAGGTCCGTGCGGATGTCGCAGATCAGGAACCGGTCGTCGAACGAGTGGCCCTCGAAGGACACGCCCAGCATCCGGCGCACGTCGTCGCCGCGCGCGCCCGCGCACGCCACGACGTACGACGCCCGGACGCGCTCGGTGCCGCAGGCCAGCTCGACGTGGCCGGGACCCTCGGTGATGCCGGTGACCTCGTGGCCCCAGCGGACGTCGATCAGCGGTTCGGCGGCGATGCGCTCGTCGAGGATCTCCTCGGTGCGGGCCTGCGAGAGGTTGACGAACGGCGGGAAGGCCGACCGGCCGTGGTCGGGCAGGGTGTAGGCGAACAGCTCGTGGTCGCGGTAGAAGGTGCGGGCCGTGGTCCAGGTGACGCCCTCGGCGGCGATCCGGGCGCCCGCGCCGACCGCCTCCCACACGTCGAGCACGTCCCGTTGCTGGCAGATCGCCTTCGACCCGATCGGGTCCCGCTCGGGACGCCGGTCGAGCAGGACGACGGGAACGCCCCAGCGGGCCAGCAGCAGTGCGGTGGTCTGGCCCACCGGGCCGTTGCCGACCACCGCGACCGGGTCGGCGGGCCCGGCGCCGCGCGCGGTGAATCCTGTGGATGCCGTGGATGCTGTGGTCATTCGGCGCCACCTCAGTCCTGCAGCCGGTCCCAGACCTCGCGGTCGCGTTCGGCGGTCCAGACGACGGGCCGGTCGATCCCGGAGAGCTCGTCCCACAGCCGCGAGACGTCGAAGGGCAGGCAGTGCTCGAAGATCGGCCACGAGCCGTAGGAGTCGTACAGCGCGGCGTGCGTGCGGTCGAACGCCTCCTTGAGCGTGCCGCCCCGCGCGTGCACGGCGCCGACCTCGTCGATCATCACGCGCAGGAAGTGCCGGGTCTGCTCGATGGCGGCGTTCACCTCGTCCCGGCCACGGCTCACCGCGCCGCGCCCGCCGACCAGGGCCTCGGCCCCGAAGTCCCGCACGCGGTCCAGTGTCCCGGCCACCCAGTCACGGTGGAAGGCGTCGCCCGTGTAGAGCGCGGCCTTGGCCTCGACGAGGTCGCCCGCGAACAGGATGCGGTGGCGTGGCAGCCAGCCCACGATGTCGCCCTCGGTGTGCCCGCGCCCGCAGTACTGCAGCACGAGCTCGCCACGGTCGCCGCCGAGGTCGATCGTCAGCCGGTCGGAGAACGTCAGGGTCGGCCAGGTCAGGCCGGGTACCGAGTCGGCCTGCTTGGCCAGCCGCGGCATGCGCGCGAACTCGCTCTCCCAGTCCTCCTTGCCGCGCTCGGCCACCAGGGCGCGGGTGTTCTCGTGCGCGACGATCACGTCCGCGTCGAACGCCGAGGCCCCGAGGACGCGGACGGCGTGGTAGTGCGAGAGCACGAGGTAGCGCACCGGCTTGTCGGTGTGTTCGCGCAGTGTGGCCAGCCATTCGCGCGCCGCCACCGGGGTGGCCATCGCCTCGAAGCAGACCAGGAAGTCCTCACCCTCGATGGCGCCCACGTTCGGGTCGCCGTCGGCGGTGAGCGCGTACACACCGTCGGCCAGCACCTCGAGGGTCTGCTCCTTCTCCCCCAGATCCGCCGACGACGCGAATGCCTTCCGGGCCACGGAGCACCTCCATAACAATCAAACCTTTGATTAGTTGTGGAGTGAGCGTAACCCGGATGGCTCCGGAAGGGAAGGGTTAGCCTGTGGCCATGACCGCGGAACCGGCCGGACCGGACGAGCTCGACTACCTCTCGTTCGTCGACTACGCGGTCTCCGAGGCGGGCGCCCGGCTGCCCGAGATCGACGCGGACGCCCTGCGGCTCGTGCTCACCCTGCACCGGGTGACCAGCGCGATCGTGTACGACCTGGAGTCCGCGGTGCACCGGCCGCGCGGGCTGAGCTGGCCGGGCTTCCGCGTGCTGTTCGTGCTCTGGATCGCGGGCCCGCTCGAGTCGAAGCGGGTGGCCGAGCTGTCCGGGATGAGCCGCGCCGCCGTGTCCGCGCTGGTCAACACGCTGGAGCGGGACGGGCTGGTGTCGCGCAGGCAGGCCGACCACGACCGCAGGGCGGTGCAGCTGAGCCTCACCGACACCGGCCGGGAGACCATCGTCGGCGACTACCACGCCCACAACGAGCGTGAGCAGGCCTGGGCGACCACGCTCGACCCCGCCGAGCGGGCGCAGCTCGTCGGCCTGCTGGAGAAGCTCATGGCCGGCGCCGCCACCGCGGCCGCCAAGCGCCGCTTCTGACCGCGAGTCCCCCACTCCGCCGCGCGAGTCCCCCGCTCCCGCACGCGAGTGCCGCGTTCCCGCAGCCCGGGCTGCGGCCCGCGGGCGGGGCGGCGAACCCGAACGCAGCACTCACCGGCCCGGGCGGGAACACGCGAGGCTGGGCGGGGACTCGCGGGCGGGTCCAACGGCCCTACCGGTTTCGGCACCCCCGCGCAAGGGTGGACGCGGGCTCTCCGGAAAACAGGTGCTGCGATGCTCGACCCGTTCGGTCTCGAAGTCCTCGACCGCGCGCGCTGCCTCGCGCTGCTGGCCGGGGCACGGCTGGGCCGTGTGGTGTTCACCCACCGTGGGCTGCCCGCCGTGCAGCTGGTGCGGTTCGCGCTGCGCGGGGAGAACGTCGTGTGCGAGGTCCCGCCCGGCAGCGCGCTGTTCGCCGCCGCGCACGGCACCGTGGTCGCGTTCGAGGCCGACGACTTCGCCGCCGACCTGAGCGCCGGCTGGTCGGTCACGGTGCTCGGCAGGCTGCGGGAGGCACGCGAACCCGCCCTGCTCGCCGGGCTGCCGCCGCTGTCCTGGCGGCCCGATCCCGAGGACCGCCATCTCACCGTCTCGATCGAGGTCGTGTCCGGCAGCAGACTTGCCTAGACCGGCGGCGCGCGACGGTACCCCCGCCCCCGGCCGCGGCCTTAGACTCGGGACAGTTGCCCACCCTGCGCGGAGGGGGCGTGGTGAGCGAACCCGACGCCCATCGCCTGCTGGCCGGTGTGACCGGCCTCGCCGCGGAACTCACGGTGCCCGGCATCCTGCGCCGCGTCGTGCGGACCGCGGCGGAGCTGACCGGCGCCCGCTCCGCCGCGTTCGCCGTGCTCGACAGCGAGGACGGCGAGGGCGCGACGGCCGAGGTGGTCGGTGACCCCGGTGCGCTGTACGGCGGCATCGCCGTGCCGGTGCGGGTGCACGGCGAGCTGTTCGGGCACCTGTACCTCGACGGGCCGTCCGAGGTGGACGCGCCGGCGCGGCGGCTGGCCGTCGCCGCCGGGATCGCGCTGCGCAACGCCCGCCTGTTCGAGCGGACCCGGCTGCGGGAGCGCTGGCTGGAGGCCTCGCAGGAGGTGACGGCCGCGCTGCTCGGCGGCACGGATCCCGGCCCGGCGCTGCGGCTGATCGCCCGGCGCGCGCGCACGGTGTCGCGGGCGTCGCTGGGTGCCATCGCCCGGCCGCTGCCCGGTGATCCGGCGACGCTGCGGTTCGAGGTGGTGGACACGAACGGGACGCTCCCGGACCCGCCCGCCGGGCTCACCGTCTCGGTGGAGGGCAGCGCGACCGGCCGGGCGTTCGCCACCGGGGAACCGGTCGTCGTCCGCGACTACGGCCGGCACGTGGCGGCGTACCAGGGCAGGCAGGACGTCCGGCTGCCCTCACTGGTGGAGCGGCTCGACTCGGCGGTCGCCGTGCCCCTGCTGGTCGGGACGGCGCGGCTGGGCGTGCTCGTGGTGGCGAAGGTCGACGACGACGTGCCGTTCTCCCCCGACGAGGTGCGGCTGGTTCGCGCGTTCGCCGCGCAGGCGGCCCTGGCGCTCGAGTTCGCCCGCGCCGCCGAGGACCGCGAGCGGCTGGCCGTGTTCGAGGACCGCGACCGCATCGCGCGGGATCTGCACGACCTGGTGATCCAGCGGCTGTTCGCCATCGGCCTCGGCCTGGAAGGCCTCAGCAGGCTGTCCGGCGACCAGGTCGTCGCCGACCGGGTGAGTGGTTTCGTGCACGAGCTGGACCGGACGATCCGCGACATCCGCAACAGCATCTTCTCCCTGCAGGAACCGGACGAGGTGCAGGGCGGCCTGCGTTCGGAGCTGCTCCGGCTGACGCTCGACTCCGCGGGGACGCTGGGGTTCGAGCCCAGCATCGGCTTCGAGGGGCCGCTGGACACCGCTGTCCCCGATCCGGTGCGGACGGACCTGGTGGCCACCCTGCGGGAGGCACTGTCCAATGTGGCCCGCCACTCCGGGGCGAGCACCGCGGCGGTGGAGGTCACCGTCGACCGGGAGGGCAAACGGCTGGCGCTGACCGTCACCGACGACGGCAAGGGGATCCCCGAGCGGCCCGACCGGCGCAGCGGGCTGCGCAACCTGGCCGAGCGCGCGCGGCGGTGGGGCGGGACCCTGTCGGTGCGCGGCAGGCCCGGCCAGGGCACCACGCTGGACTGGACGGCCTTCCTGCCCCGGGACCGGGAGGAGAGCGAACGGTGACGATCTCGGTCTTCCTGCTCGATGACCACGAGCTGGTGCGCACCGGCCTCCGGACCGTGCTCCAGACGGAACGTGATCTGGAGGTGGCCGGGGAGGCGGGAACGGCCGCCGACGCGCTGGCGCTGATCCCGCGGCTGCGGCCGGATGTGGCGATCCTGGACGTGCGGCTGCCCGACGGCGAGGGCGTGACGGTGTGCCGGGAGGTGCGCTCGGCCACCGAGCCGCCGCCGGCCTGCCTGATGCTCACGTCCTTCTCCGACGACGAGGCCCTGTTCGGCGCGGTCATGGCCGGCGCGGCAGGCTATCTCCTCAAGCAGGTCTCCGGCGCCGCGCTCGTGTCCGCGATACGCACGGCCGCGGCGGGCGGGTCGCTGCTCGACGGGCACCTCACCGCGTCGCTGCTGGCCCGCGTGCGGGGTGAGCGGGACGGCGCCGACGGCCGGTACCGGACACTCAGCCCGCAGGAGCGGCGCGTGCTCGATCTGGTCGCGCAGGGACGGACCAACCGGCAGATCGCCGCAGAGCTGTTCCTGGCCGAGAAGACGGTGAAGAACTACGTGTCGTCACTGCTGCACAAGCTCGGCTTCGCCCGCCGCACCGAGGCGGCCGTGTTCGCCGCGCGGCGCCACCGCTCCCGGTGACCGGCCTCAGTACCCGTCTCCGGTGCCGTCCAGCAGCTCGGCGGTCGCGCGGCGCGGGCTCCGCGGAATCCTGACGCCGTGGGGATGGCCCACCCGCATGATCAGCTGCGGGTAGCCGGCGAGCCCGAGCCGATCGATGAACCCGGCCCGCGCCTCGGCCAGGTGCAGCGGCTGCGTCTGCACGGCCGCCGCCAGGCCCATGTCCACGGCGGCGAGCCAGGTGTGCTGCATGGCGATGCCGACCCGCAGGTGGTCCGGCCGCGCGTCGCCGGCGGTGAGGAACAGCAGCACGGTCTCGCCCCGCAGGCGCTGCGCGAGCGTGACGGAGTCGGGCACCGGGGTGGTCGGCCGCACGAGCCCGGCCCACGGGAGCGAGACCCGCGGCAGCGAGCCGCCCGGGATCCCGACGCCGTGCCGGTGCGACCGCTCGTCGCGGAGGGTCCACAGGGCCAGCTCCCGCTGGTAGCCCCGGTCCTGCCGGAGCACGGTCGCGGCGTACTCCAGCAGCCCGGCGAGCGCGGCCAGCTCGTCGGGCGTGCGCAGGACCTTCACCTGCACCCCGTCCTCCGCCGCCGCGGCGACGAGGTCCTTCATGTCGTAGTCGGAGACCGGCTGGCTGGTGAACGGCTGGCGGTAGCTGCGCCGGCGGGCGATCGCGGAGTAGCGGTGCAGGTCGGTGTCGGACGGCACCCGGCCACCTCCTGCGGACAGCCGCGCGACCAGCTCGGGTCTGTCCCGCTCGGGCAGCAGCTCCAGGGTCGTGTCCCGGCCCAGCACGCGCATCCCCAGTTCGAGGTTGGCGGTCGCGGCGCCGCACGAGAGGGACCGGTCCCGGCCCAGCGGGTCGTGGAAGGGCAGGGCGGGATCGCTCCGCTCGAGCAGCAACGCCCGTCCCTCGGGCAGCTCGAGTGTCCACGGCTGGGTGTTGTGGACCGAGGGAGCACGCACCACAGCCCGTGCGAGCACGTCGGTCTCCCCGGCCGACCACTCAGGCATCGCAGTCATACCTCACACAATCCTCGCGCCACCCCCGGATTTCGCGAATCGGAAGTCATCTCGGGCAGGGACTTCCGGCCCTGGCCCAGCAACTCACGCGGGCCGGTGCGGCGGCTAGGGCACAAAGTCCCCGCGCGGCGCCGACCTCCGGATCATGCCGGCGCCGCCACCGGCGGCTACGGTGGCGAGGTGACCATCCGAGTGTTCCTGGTGGACGACCACGAGATCGTCCGCCGCGGCATCGCCGACCTGCTCGGCGAGGAGGACGACCTGGAGATCGTCGGCGAGGCCTCCACCGTGCGGGAGGCGCTGGCCCGCGTCCCCGCCGCGGCCCCCGACGTGGCGGTCCTCGACGTGCGGCTGCCCGACGGCAACGGCGTCGAGCTGTGCCGTGACCTGCTGTCCCAGGTGGAGGGACTGCACTGCCTCATGCTCACCTCGTACGCCGACGACGAGGCGCTGTTCAACGCGATCATGGCGGGCGCCTCGGGCTTCGTGCTCAAGCAGGTGCTCGGCTCCGACCTCGTCTCCGCGGTCCGCACCGTAGGCCAGGGCGGTTCCCTGCTCGATCCCCGGACCACCGCGGCGCTGATGAACCGCATCCGCAGGGAGCGGGCCCAGGCGGACCCGGTGGCGGAGCTGTCCGAGCAGGAGCGTGCCGTCTTCGAGCTGATCGGCGAGGGCCTCACCAACCGCGAGATCGCGGAGCGCCTGTTCCTGGCCGAGAAGACGGTGAAGAACTACGTGTCGCGGCTGTTGGGCAAGCTGGGCATGCAGCGGCGCACGCAGGCCGCGGTGCTCGCGACCGAACTGCGCCGCGGCGGCAACCGGACCGAGTAGCCCGGACGGTCAGCGCAGCGGCACCCGCCAGACCACCCGGGTGCCACCGCCCGGCGCCTCGCCGATCACGGCCTCGCCGCCGCACTGCTGCGCGCGCCTGCGCATGTTCTCCAGGCCGCTGCGCTTGACATCGGCCGGAATCCCGACGCCGTTGTCGGTCACCTCGACCACGAGAGCCTGCTCGTCCGCCTCGACCGAGGCCGCGATCTCGTCGCCGCCGGAGTGCCGCAGCGCGTTGCTCAGCGCCTCCCGCAGCACCGCCTCGGCGTGTTCCCCGAGGTGCGGCGGCACGAACGTGTCCACCGCGCCGGAGATGCGCATCGAGGGCGACACCGCCGTGTCCACGGTGAGGTCCGCGAGGACGTCGAGCAGCCTGCGCCGCAGGCTCGTGGACTTCTCGGCTCCCGTGGTGTGCAGGTCGAAGATCGACGTGCGGATCTCCCGGACCGTCCGGTCGAGCTGCTCGACCGCCTGCTGCACCCGCTCCCGCGCGTGCCCGTCGGGGATGCGGCGCAGCGTGCCCTGCAGGCTCATCCCGGTGGCGAACAGCCGCTGGATGACGTGGTCGTGCAGGTCCTGCGCGATCCGGTCGCGGTCGGCCAGCAGGTCCAGCAGCCGCTGGTTGCGCTGCTTGTCGGCGAACTCCAGCGCCACGGCCGCCTGATCGGCGAACGAGGACAGCATCGGCAGTTGCTCCGCGCCGAACGGCTGGGCGCCCTTCGGCCGCGCCGCGACCAGCACCCCGCCGCCGCCGGAGGAGCTGCTGAGCGGGACGGCGACGGCGGGGCCGAACCCCGCCGAGGACACGCGCGGGTCGTCGGGCAGCGCGGCGGCCAGCTCGGGCAGCAGCCGCGGCTCCCCGGTGCGCAGGGTCTCCGCGATCCCGGACTCGCTGTCGGTGCCGACGACGATGCCCACCAGTCCCGCGCCGCGCTCACCCGAGTTCACCGTGACCGAGAGCGAGCCGCCCGCCTCGTCGCCGGGCAGCAGGATGAACGCGTCGTCCGCGCGCGACAGCTCGCGCACCCGCCGCGCGATCAGCTCCAGGGTGTCGCCCGCCGACGCCCCGCCGAGCAGCTCACCGTTGATCTCGGCGGCGGCGCCGAGCCACCGCTCGCGCATCCGTGAGTGCTCGAACAGCCGCGCGTTGTCCACCGCGACCCCCGCGGCCGCGGCGAGCGCCTGCAGCACCACCTCGTCGTCGGGGGTGAACTCCGCGCCGTCCCGCTTCTCGGTGAGGTAGAGATTGCCGAAGACCTTGTCCCGCACCAGCACCGGGACGCCGAGGAAGCTGTGCATCGGCGGGTGGTTGCGGGGGAACCCCACCGAGGCGGGGTGCTCGGTGAGGTCGGCGACCCGGACCGGCTTGGGATCGTCGATGAGCAGGCCCAGCAGGCCTCTGCCCTCGGGAAGGTGACCCATCCGCGCCCGCGTCTCCTCGTCGATGCCGACGTAGACGAACTCCGCGAGACCGCTGCCGTCGTCCGAGAGCACGCCGAGAGCGCCGTACTGGGCGTCGACCAGCTCGGTGGCCGCCTGCACGATCCGCTGCAGCGTGGAGTCGAGCTCCAGCCCGGTGGCGACGGCGAGCACGGCGTCGAGCAGTCCCTGCAGCCGGTCGCGGGTCTTCATGATCTCGGTGAGCCGCTCCTGCACGCCCTGCAGCAGCTCGTCCAGCCGGAGCCCGGCGAGCGTGCTCCCACCGGGCCGCGGCTCCCCGGGATCACCGGCCGGCCTCATCTCGAGGGGCATGCCACCTCCGCTCGCCCTTCGTGCACCCCCTTATCATCGCAGGAAAGCCACGTTGTGTTCCATTCTCGCGGGCGCGACGGCGGTGTGGCCCGGGTCCTCGCCGGAGCTCAGTGGCCCAGCCGCAGCAGCAACTGCGGGCAGCCTTCCAGCCCGACGGCGCGCAGCACCCGCATCCGGTACTCGCGGAACGGGAACGGCCGGGTCTCCGGCTCCGCGGTCAGCCCGTGCGCCTTCGCGGCGAGCACGGCGTGGTGCGTCCCGGCCCCGGCGAGCAGCTGGTCCCGCCGCCCGTCCGTGCCGGTCAGGACGAGCACGCCCGGCTCGCCCGACCGCTTGCGCCCCGCGGTCACCGCACCGTCGACGGGAACCAGCCGCACCCCCGGCAGCGAGCCCGCCTGGACGATCTCGGCGACCAGCTCCGCGGGCAGCTCCGCGGGGTCGGCCGGGTGCCGGTGCCTGCGCGGGTCGAACACGGCGCGGAAGCCCCGCACGCCCACCCGCGCGGGCCTGCCGCGCACGCGAGCGGTCACGGTCGCCACGAGGTCCGGGCGCGCGGGGTCGGGGAGCAGGACGAACTCGGGCAGCCAGCCGAGCACCCGGACGGCGACGGTGATGCCCGCGACGGCGGCGCCGCAGGCGAGGACGCGGTCGCGGCCCGCGCCGTCGTGGTGCCAGCTCGGCGCGGCGAACCGCTCGGACAGCTCGATCCGCTCACCCCGGATCTCCAGCGTCCACGGGTCACCGACCCCGCAGCGCGGTGACCGCAGCGCCGCCCTGGCGACGACGCACCGCTCGGGCTCGGACCACCGGTGCGCGACCGGCAGCCGAGGGGGCACGCTGACGGAGCTAGCGGACATCGGACCGCTCCCCCCGCTCCACCCGCGTCACCGACGCCACGGCCCGGCGCGGTGTCGGCGCACCGGGGTGGCCGTAGCCCAGCCGCAGCACGGTCTGCGGATGATCCCGGCCACCCAGCCGGTCGCGCAGCCGGGCTCGCGCGGAGCCCACCTCGACCGGCTGGGACAGGAACGAGGCGTTGAGCCCGTCGGCGGTGGCGGTGAGCAGCACGCGCTGCATGGCCTGCCCGGCGCGGACACGGTCCAGCCGCGTGTCGCCCGCGGTGGTGAGCACGGCCACCAGCGGCTCCCGCTCGAACTCCCGTTCCGTGCCGGACCGCGGACCGCCGTAGTCGCGCAGCGCCAGCAGCCCGCCATCGAGCGCGCGCGGCCCGCCCGCGGAGCGCGGCACCCCGTCGGGCCGGTCGTCCCCGGGGGTCCAGGCCCGCAGCTCGGCCTGGAACGCGGGGTCCTCGGCCTGCGCCAGGTCCGCCCGCCGCAGCAATGCGGTCAGGGCGTCGAGCTGCGCGGAATCCACCAGCACGAGCCGGGCCCCCTCCTCGGCGGCGGCCGCGACCAGGGCGTCCCTGACCCTGCCGGGCACCGGCCGGTCGAGGAACGGCCTGCGGTGGGTGTGCCTGCGCCCGATCGCCGACGCGAGCCGGAGCTCGTGCGGGGAAGGGGTGCGGTGGCCACCGAGCCGGACCGTGGCCAGCAGCGCGGGCCGGGCGTGGTCGGGTACGAGGTCCACGACGTGCGCGCGCTCGTGGGCGGCGAGCGCGAGCCGCAGGTTGAGCAGCGCGGCTCCGCAGGCCAGCGTGGCCTCGCGGGCGTCGGGGTCGCAGACACCGAGCACGCGGCTCTCGTCGAGCCACAGCTCGATGCGGTCCGGCCCGGTCCGGAACCGCCACGGCTGGGTGTTGTGCGGGGAGGGGGCGCGGATCGCGGCGCGCAGCGCGGCGTCGACGACGCCGGGGATCGGGGCTGGGTGTCCGGTCATGCTCGTGCTCCCGTGTGTTCGCCCCGCAGCACACCCTCGGCCTGCCGGGCCAGTTCCAGGTCCTCGGCGCAGCGCACGACGGCCACGGCGACGGCCGCCCCGCCGGGGCTGACCAGCCGGTCGCCTGCCGCCACGTTGCGCTGCGCGTCCAGCCGCAGCCCGAAGTGGGCCCCCGCGAACAGCTCCGCCCGCACCGCGGCGTGGTGCTCGGCCACTCCCCCGGTCACCTCGAACACGGCGTCGAGCCGGTGGGAGGCGTGCTCGTCCAGGGCGTACCGGCCGGGCACGCGGGTGGACTCGTCGGTGCGCGTGCCGGGGGTGGGCACGGGCACCGCGTGGCCGCGCACGTCGGGCAGGCGGAGGTCGCGCTGCGCGTGCCCGTGGGCGGCGGGCTTGGCGCTCCTCCGCGCCTCGCCGTGGGGATGCCAGTCCCGGATGACGGCGGCGGGCGCGCCGTCGGTGCCGAACAGCTCGGCGGGGCGGTACGAGCGCGGCCACTCCTCGAGCCGCAGCAGCCGCTGCGGGTCCTGGCGCACGCCGGGATTCGGCACCCGGTGGGAGCGCCAGGTGCCCTCGACCGGCCTGCCGTCCACTGTGGCCGGACCGGTCCAGCCCTTGGGGGTGCGCAGGACGATCCTCGGGCGTCGCAGGTCGGCGATGCGGTCGAAGCAGTCGTCGAGGGCGGCGGCGTAGGCCTGGTGCACGGCGGCCGGGTCGTCCCCCTCGACCTCGACGGGTTCCCAGTCGTGCCCGCGCGGCAGCGCGGTGAGGTCCGCGCGGGGCAGCCGGGACAGCACGGTGCGGTGACCGTGTCCCGGTCCGGCGACGAACAGCACGTTCGCGCCGGTACGCAGGATGACCCGGTTGAGGTGGGCGTAGGTGAGCGTGATGCCGGGCACCGTGCCCCCGTGGCCGAGCAGCCTCGGTTTGACGTGCTCGGGCGCCAGCGATTCGCGCAGCAGGGAGTTGTCGAGCAGGTAGATCTGACCGGCCGACAGGTAGTTCGCCGCCCGCCACCACGCGTCCACCCGCTCCGGCTCGACGGTCGGCGCGGGGTGCGCGGACGGGAACGGCGGGCGGTGGGCGGCAGGGCTGTCCAGGGTCATGCCCCCAGGCTCCTGCACACGGCGCCGGTCCGTACAGGAGCGCTCGTCCCCCGCGCGCAGGGCCTTTCGTCCCTGCGCGCCGGGCCGTGCCCGCGCGGACGCCGACCGACGAGATCAGCCCCGCAGCCCTGGGGGCGGCCAGGGGACACGCGGACGACCGGACGCAGCAGACACCAAAGCTCAACGAGCTTCCCGGACAAGGAGTGGGGCCATGGCCGACGACAACGGCACGCGACCGGAGCGCACCTTCGTCGTGGGGGCCACGCTGCCCGTGCTCGACGAGCGAAACAGGCTGGTCGGCCTGGTCACCGAGGCCGACCTGGCCGCGTCGTACTTCTCCTCGCCCGCGCGACGGCCCACGACTCCCGGGGACGGGGCCATGATGCGGGGGACGCGGACCGTCGCCGATCTCATGCACACGTCCGTCACGACGGTCACCTCGGACAGCTCGATCCCCGACGCCGCCGCCGTCATGCTCGGCGCGCGGCAACGCTGTGTACCGGTGGTGGACGGCGGCCTGGTCGTGGGCATCGTCAGCTGGCGCGACCTGGTCACGCTGCTGACCAGCCGCTGAACCCCGAGGTCGCTCAGCCCTGTCCTGAGTGGACGGTGGCGCGCACGACACCGGGCACGGACTCGGCCAGCACGGTGGCCACGTGCCGGTCGGTGGGGTCGTCGCGCTGGTCCACGATGTTCGCGACACCGTCGCGCACGACCACGTCCCAGCGGCCGGCCCCGCCGTAGATCTCCAGCTGGTGCCGGACGTCCCTGGCGATCTCCCGGTCGTCCCGGGACAGGGCACGCACGATGTCGCCACGCGTGACGATCCCCGCGAGGCGCCCGCGGTCCACGACGGGCATGGCGCGAAAGCCCGCGTCGAGCAGCGCGGCGACCACCTCGGCGACGTCGTCCCCGGCGCTCGCGGACACCGCGGGGGCGGACATCACCGCCCCGACCGTGAGCCGGGGCGGCGGCCGCTCCCCCGGTTCCGCGCGCGCACCGGCCCGGAACCGCGCGTCCCTGGGCACCCGGCCGCGCACGAGGTCGGCCTCGGTGACGATGCCGACCAGCCGCTCGTCCTCGTCGACCACGGGCAGGGCGGTGAACCCGTGCCGGATCAGCAGTTCGGCGGCGTGTTTGGCGGTCGTGCCAGGGGTGACCGTGACCACCGGGGCGGTCATGACCTCACGGGCGCGCATGCGTCGTGTCTTCGGTGACGCCCAGCGTTTCGGGGCGGACGACGAGCACCGGGCACGCGGCGTGGGTCACCAGCGCGCGGCTGGTGGATCCGAGCAGCATCCCGGTGAACCCGCCCCGGCCGCGGGAGCCGACCACGACGAGCTGGGCACGTTCGGCGTAGTCGAGCAGGGTGCGGACGGGCCGGCCGCGGGTGACCACCCGTTCCACGGGCACGTCGGGGTATTTCTCCTGCCAGCCGGCCAGCTGCTCGGCGAGGGTCAGCCGTTCCTCCTCGTCGACCCGCGCCGGGTCGGCGGCGAGCGGGTACGCCTGCAGGGTGGTGTCGAAGGCGGCGTCGCTCCAGGTGTGCACCGCGATCAGCGGCGCCCCGCGGAGGGAGGCCTCCTCGTAGGCGAGCTCCACGGCGGCGGAGCTGGCCTCGGAGCCGTCGACGCCGACCACGACGGGCCCGTCCTGCGGTGGCGGGTCGTCGAGGCGCTGCGCCCTGACGACCGCGACCGGGCAGTGCCCGTGCGCGGCCAGCGCGACGGCGACCGAGCCGACCAGCATGCCGGTGAACCCGCCCAGGCCGCGGGAGCCGAGCACGATCAGGTGCGCCTCCCGCGACTCGTGCAGCAGTGCGGGTACGGCCTCCGCCTCGACGAGCTCGGTTTCGACGCGGGCGCGGGGCTCCGCGCGTTCGGCGGCCTCCTTGGCCTCGCGCAGCCAGTCGCGGCCCTGGGTGCGCAGTCCCTCGCGCAGTTCCTGCACGGACACCAGGAAGCCGGGGTAGCCGCGCGTGGGCACGACATAGGCGTGCACGAGCCGGAGCACCTCGTTTCTCCTGCCCGCTTCCGCCGCGGCCCAGGCCGCGGCGTGTACCCCGGAGGCGGACCCGTCCACGCCCGCAACGATCGTGCCCATCACATTCTCCTTTTCCGGCCACCGTGTCATCGCTGGTTCGAGCTTCCCCGGTGGGACGGCGGCGGGGCGAGAGCCGACCGGCCCCGCGCCGTGGGTCCTTCGTCCCGCAACGTTCCCGGCACCGGCTCCGGTGAAACGCGCGCTCAGCCGGCGCCGGGGCGGACGATCAGCAGTGGGCAGGGCGCCGAGTGCACGAGCGCGTTGCTGGTGGAGCCGAGGAGGAGTCCGCTGAAGCCGCCCCGCCCGCGGCTGCCGACCACGAGCAGCTGCGCGTGCTCGGCCTCGTGGAGCAGGCTGCGCACGGGGCGGTCCCTGGTCACGATGCGGTCGACCGGCACGTCCGGGTAGCGCTCGCGCCAGCCGGCGAGGCGTTCGGCGAGGACCACCTGCTCGGCCGTCTCGATCTCGGCCCAGGGCAGCTCTCCCGGGGAGAATCCGGCGGAGGCGGACAACGCCGCGTCGCTCCATGCGTGCACGGCGACGAGCCGGGTGCGGCGCAGCGCGGCCTCCTCGAAGGCGGCGCCGAGCGCGGCGGCGCTGAGCGGAGAGCCGTCCACACCGACGACGACCGGGCCCTCGCGCGGCGGCTCGGCGCCGGGCGTACGGCCGCGGACGACCGTGACCGGGCAGGGAGCGTGCGCGACGAGGGCCACGGCCACGGAACCGACGAACGTGCCGGTGAGCTCACCGAGCCCGCGGGTGCCGAGCACGAGCAGGCGGGCTTCGCGCGCCCGCTCCCGCAGGACCGGGATCGGCCCGCCGATGTGGAACTCGGTCCGGATCTCCAGCGTGGCCGTCTCTCCCCCGGCCTGCTTCGCGGTCTCGGCGGCCTCGGCGAGACGGCGGCGGCCCTCGGTTTCCAGGTCGACGAAGAACCGGTCGGGGATGCCCACACCCGCTCCGTAGGGTGCCGGGCCGGGCAGCGTGGCCACCAGCAGCAGCGGCGCGTGCCTGCGGGCGGCGGCGAGGGCGGCCCACGCGGTGGCGCGCAGTGCCGAGTCCGAGCCGTCCACTCCCACCAGGATCGGGGCGTTGCCGGTCGTGGTCATGTCGTCCTCCTGTCGTCGTCCCGCCCTCCATGCTCGGCCGGGCGGTGCCCCGGGACGTGGGCCGAAAGGCCTTGCGGGCCGGTACCTCCAGCCCTTTTCGTCCAGTGTGGCGCGGCCGGAGGGTGGGGGCGACGGCAAGACCCGGCGAGGGGCGATCCCCTGAGGCGCGGACTTCCCGACGACGACACCGTGCACACAGCGCTGGCGCTGGCGATAAGGGCCCCGTCGGTGCACAACTCCCAGCCGTGGCGGTGGCGGGTCGGCGACCGGACCGCGCACCTGGACGCGGAGCAGAGCCTGCGCCTGCCGAGCACCGACCCGGACGGCCGTGACCTGCTGCTCAGCTGCGGAGCGGCCCTGCATCACCTGCGGATCGGGTTCGCCGCACTCGGCTGGCGGGCCACCGTGCACCGGCTGCCCAACCCGGCCGAGCCGGACCACCTGGCGGCCGTGGAGCTGGTGCGGCACGAGCCGACGATCGGCGAGATCGCCCTCGCCGCCGCGATCCCGCGCCGGCGCACCGACCGGCGGCGGTACAGCTCGTGACAGGTGCCTCGCTCGCGGCTCGCCGCGCCGGTCCGGCGAGAGACGAGCCCGGCCGCGAGTTCAGCGACCGGTGCCGGAAAGCTGCCGCGGGACTTTCGTTCGGTCGCGGTTGGGGTGGCGCGCGCATCCGGGTCGTCGGCGAGAGCTGTGCCCAGGCGGGCGGGTCCGCACCCGGTCCCGCGAGTGCCGCGGACCGGCGGAGAGCGCGGTGATTCCAGTGGGCGAGTGCCGCCTCGCTGGCGGCGGGAGCTGTGCTCGGGCAGGCAGGTGCCGTGGACTGAGCGAGTGCCGTGTTTGGCTGCGGGAATGCCGCGTGGCGATTCCGCGCCATGCACTGTGTCCGCGACCTGCGCACGTGTGCCTGCGTCGTGCGATGCGGACACGCGTGCACAGATCGCGGACACGGGTGCGCCGCCGGCGATCACGATGGTCACGTTGCCACGGGATCACGCGGTCGGCGTCCCCCGCGAGGGGAGAGTGGCGGGAACAGGGAGGCATTCGTCCCCTGGACAACTTACCGTTCGGCGAAAACCCTCGGAACACGACGGCGAAGGGGGAGCATGACCAGCAGACCGGGCCGGAGACGCCCCGCGGGTGGCGCGCCCGCCGAGGCGACGGCGATCTCCCGGATGAGCGCGAACGACCTCATGACGCTCGCCACCGACGTGGGTACGCCGCCGGTGCAGATCGCCGGGATCATGCGTCTCGACGGCGGCTCGGCGCTGCGGCCGGAGGACGTGGTCGCCGCCGTCGCCGAGCGGGTGCGGGGCCTCCCCCGGTTCCGCCAGCGCCTGGTGCGCGCGCCACTGGGCGCGGGCAGGCCGTACTGGACGGACGATCCCGGTTTCGACGTGCGCCGCCATCTGCACGTGGAGCGCTGCCCGGAGCCGGGTGACGACGACGCGTTGCTCGCGGTGGCGAACCGGGCCGTCACGCGCAGGCTTCCCCGCGACCGGCCACTGTGGTCGGCGACGTTCGTCACGGGCCTGGCCGGTGAGGACGCCGCGCTGGTCTTCGTCTTCCACCACGTGCTCACCGACGGGCTCGGCGGCCTCGCCGTGTTCATCCGCATGGTCGACGGGGCACCGGTGCCCGCCACCCCGGGCTTCCCGCGCCCCGCGCCCACGCGGCGCAGGCTGTACGCCGACGCGACGGCGACCCGGCTGCGGGCGCTCACCCGGTGGCGTTCCGGGCTGCGCAACGTGCGCCGCGCGGCGCTCGAACTGCGGACCGGCCGGGCGGCCGCGCCGCGATCCTCGTTGAACCGCCCGATCGGCCCGCGCCGCGTGTTCGCGGTCGCCCGCACCGGGGTCGCCGCGGTGCGACCCGCAGCCCGCGCGCACGGTGCCACCCTCAACGACGTGGTGCTCACCGCCACGACAGGCGCGCTGCGCGCGCTGCTGCGGCGGCGGGGCGAGACGGTCGACGAGCTCGTGGTGTCGATGCCGGTTTCCGCGCGGGGCCGGGACGCCGGGGCCGCGCTCGGCAACCACGTGGGCGCCGTGCCGCTGCCCCTGCCCACAGCGGGGGCCACCCGCGACCGGCTGGCGCGGATCGCCGCGCTGACCCGGCGGCGCCGGGGCGCCGTGCGCGGCGCGTCGGCGACGCTGCTGGCGCCGGTCTTCCGGATCCTGGCCCGCCTGCACCTGCTGGAATGGTTCGTCGCACACCAGCACCTGATCTCCACGTCGATCACCTACCTCCCGGGGCCGCCGAGGCGGCGGTCGTTCCTGGGCACCCCGGTCACCGAGGTGGTGCCGCTGTCGACGATCAAGGGCAACATGACCGTGTCGTTCGTGGCGCTGTCCTACGCCGGGCGGCTGACGATCACCGCGGTCGCCGACCCCGGCCAGTTCCCCGACCTGCCGGTGCTCATGGCGGCGCTGCGGGCGGAACTGGCCGGGCTCGGCGCGGCCGCCCCGGACGGCGCACGACCGAAGTCCCCGGCAGCAGGGCACAACGACACCAGCGGCGACCCCGTCACCACCCCTACCGTCGGCAGGGACAGCACCGAAACCGACTCCGCGCCGATCGCGGAGGGAAACCGGGAGTACCGATCATGACCACCGCCAACCAGGGCAACGCGCCGATCGTCGTGGGCGTCGACAGCACCGAAGCATCGCTGCGCGCGGTGCGCTGGGCCGCGAACACCGCCGCGAAGCACCGCGCTCCCCTGCACCTCGTCCACGCCGCGGGCTTTCCCGACCTCTATGTCGGGTCGACGATGCCGCCGCCGGAGGCGTTCAAGGAGGAGCTGCGCAAGCAGAAGTGGGAGGCGCTGCACGAGGCGAAGCGGGTCGCCGAGCAGGTCGCGGACATCCAGGTCGAGGCGCGGTTCGAGACCGACCCGCCCATTCCCTACCTCATCCGCGCGTCCCGGGGCGCCCGCATGATCGTGCTGGGCTCCTCCGGGCGCACGGGCGTCATCGGCACGTTGATCGGCTCCACCACGATGGCGCTCGTCAGCCACGCCCACTCCCCCGTCGTGTCGGTCCGCGACGACTACGAGGAGATCCCGGCGGCCGACGACCGTCCGGTGGTCGTCGGCATCGACGGCAGCGAGCTGTCCGAGCGCGCGCAGGCCTACGCCTTCGACGAGGCCTCGTTCCGCGGCGTCGAGCTCGTCGCGGTGCACACGTGGAGCGACGCGGACAGCGAGTTCGCGTTCAGCCAGACCCGGATGTACTACGACTGGGAACCGCTGCGCGACACCGAGGAGCGGCGCCTGGCCGAGCGGCTCGCCGGCTGGCAGGAGAAGTACCCGGACGTGCACGTCCGGCGTGTACTGGTGCGGGACCGCCCGCGGCACGAGCTGCTGGAGTGGAGCAAGAAGGCGCAGCTGGTGGTGGTCGGCAGCCACGGCCGTGGCGGGTTCCGCGGCATGCTGCTCGGGTCCACCAGCCAGGCCCTGATCCACAGTGCACAGTGCCCGGTGATGGTCGCCCGGCCCGAGCACGAGCGGGAGTGAGGAGCGGATCGGCGGTGCCGGAACGCAATGACGGCCCGCCCGCCCCGGCGGGCGGGTTCGCCGCCGTCCATGAGACCCACATCGGCGTGGTGTTCCTGGTCGGCGACCGCGCTTACAAGATCAAGAAACCCGTCGACCTCGGCTTCCTCGACTTCAGCACGCCGGAGCTGCGGCGCGCCGCGTGCGCACGGGAGGTCGAGCTGAACCGCAGGCTCGCACCGGACGTCTACCTCGGCGTCGCCGAGTTGTCCGATGTGGACGGAACAGTCGAGCCGGTCGTGGTGATGCGCCGCATGCCCGCGGACCGCAGGCTGGCCACGCTGGTGCGCGAGGGTGCGGACGTCACCTCGGCCGTCGACCGGCTCGCCCGGATGGTGGCGGCGTTCCACTCAACGGCCGACCGGGGCCCGGAGATCGACGGGGAGGGCTCCCGGGACGCGATCGAGCGGCGGTGGCGCGACAGCTTCGAGCAGGTGCGACCGCTCGGCGTGCTCGGCACCGCCGAGTTCACCGAGATCGAGCGGCGCGCGCTGGAGTTCCTGGCTGGCCGGGCCGCGCTGTTCGATCGGAGGATCGCCGAGGGCCGCGTCGTCGACGGGCACGGCGACCTGCTCGCGGACGACGTGTTCTGCCTCGACGACGGGCCCCGGGTGCTCGACTGTCTCGAGTTCGACGACCGGCTGCGGTGGCTCGACGGGCTGGACGACATCGCGTTCCTCGCGATGGACCTGGAGCGGCTCGGCAGCCCTGCCCTCGCGCGGCGGCTGCTGGCGCGCTACGCCGAGTTCGCGGGCGATCCCTCACCCGCGTCGCTGCGCCACCACTACGTCGCCTATCGCGCGTTCGTGCGCGCGAAGGTGGCGTGCCTGCGGTCCGCGCAGGGCGATCCCGGCTCCGCCGGGCAGGCCCGGGAGTACGCCGCGGTGGCGTTGCGGCACCTGCGGGCGGGCGGTCCGCGGCTGGTCCTCGTCGGCGGGCTGCCCGGCACGGGCAAGTCCACGCTGGCTGGCCGGATCGCCGACGAGCTCGGTGCGGTGCTGCTGTCCAGCGACCGGCTCCGCAAGGAACTCGCGGGCGTCTCGCCGCACGAGTCCCGCGCCGCGGGCTACGGGGCGGGGATCTACTCGTCCGGGCACACCGAGCTGACCTACGGGGAGCTGCGGCACCGCGCGGAGGAGCTGCTCGCGCTCGGCGAGACGGTGGTGCTCGACGCGTCGTGGATCCACGCCTCCGAACGCGCGGCGGTCACGGACGTGGCCGTCAGGACGCACAGCGAGCTGCGGGCCCTGCGGTGCGTGGCGCCGCCCGAGGTCGCCGCGCGGCGCATCCGGGACCGGCACGGCGACGTGTCGGACGCCGACCCGGCCGTCGCCGCGCGGATGGCCGCCGACGCGGAACCGTGGCCGGAAGCCACCGAGATCGACACCACCGTCCCGCCGGACGCCGCCCTGGCTCAGGCAGTCGCCGCGCTCGACGCTGGTCACCACTCGTGAGCGGGAAGGCGCAGCGGCGCGGAGCGCCTCCGTCAGTGATGGTGGCCGGGCGCCGGGCGGCGGGTGCTAACCACGTTGTCCGCTCACGAGCGGTGCGGACGGTTGCCCGGCGACGAGCCGGACGGTGAAGGTGCCGGTGCCCGAGCGGTGCAGGGTCACGTAGGAGCACAGCTGGTGCGCGATCCAGAGGCCGAGGCCGCCCTCGGCGCTGTCCGGCCGGGCGGGCACCAGCCCGGCGAGCGGGTCGCCGGGCCCCTTGCCGCGGTCGGTGACGGTCACGACGACCCGGTCGGGCGCGGTCCACAGGCGCAGCTCCACCGGCGGGACGCCGTGCCGGATACCGTTGGACACGACCTCGCTGACGGCCAGCACCAGGTCGTCGATCTCGCCGCGGGACAGGCGGGTGCGCGCACCCGCCTCGGCGACCGCCCGCCGGGCGGACTGGGCGGTCGGGGCGCCGAGCGCGACGTCCGGGTTCTGTCCCTCGACCGGGTCGGCGAACGCCGGCTCGTGCCCGGCCAGGAACGTCACCGGGTCCTCGTACGCCGAGTTGGCGTGGCGTGCCCCGCCAGGGGTCGCCAGGTGCGGGTGGGTTCGTTCGACGTCGGCCAGCACGGCCGCCGGTGCGGTTCGCGTGTCGTACGGGCACAGTCCCCACAGGGGGAGGTCGGCGAACGCGTGGTTGGCGGCGGCCTCGTAGCGGGCCCACCAGTCCCAGGGGGTGCCGGTGCCGGGGTGTGGCACGTCCCCGGTGATGCGGACCTGGGCCGCGCCCTCGGCGACGTGCCGGGCCACCGTGTCCCGGTACCGTTTGATCGAGGTCGCCGGGTTGCGGTACTGCTCGGACCCGGCGAGGAAGGTGATCCCGCGGCCGCCGCCGGGGAGGGCGCCGCGCACCAGCGCCTCGTTGTGGGGAGCGAAGGCGGCGAGCGTCGGCTCCCCCGCCGCCAGCCCGTCCTCCAGGAAGGGAACGACGACGGAGAGGAACTCGTCGTCCGAACCGTAGAGTGCGGCCTCGTGGTAGTAGCCCTCGTGTCCCGCAGCGGTTCCCGATCTCATGACGTCAGCTCCGCGCGAATACTCGTCAGTCCCAGGATGTCGATCAGCCGGGGCACGCTCCGGAGCGCGGTGCGCAGCGTGAGGGTGGCGCGTCTGCGCTCGGCGAGCTCCGCCAGCTGAAGCAGGGAGCGATGGTCGATGAAATGCAGCCCCGTGGCGTCGACCAGCAACTCACCACCGGCGGGCTCGGGGTCGGCCCCGGCGAGTGCGCCCGCGAACAGCGCCTGACCCGCGCGGTCCAGTTCGCCGTCGACCGCGAAGGCGGCGTCGCGGACGGCATGCAGCCGGAACGGGGCCGCGTCCGGGGAGCTCATCGGATGCATGCAGGCGATCTGCGCGGTGGCCTCGGGCCCGAGCACCCTCCGGTCGTAGGCGCACAGCGCGGCGAACGGCTCGCGTGTCATGTACCGGTCGACGAGGTGCTCGTAGCGCGCGAACGACGCCCGCTGCTCCGGCTCCCGCACGAGCCCGGTCGCCTCGGCGGCGACCCGGAAACCGGTGTAGCCGGCCGCGAGCGCCTCCCGCGTCGCCGCCGCGTAGGCGGCGACCTGGTCGGCCGGCCCCACACCGGTGAAGCCGGTGTAACGGTGGGCGAGCGACTGGATCTGCAGCGCGCCCTCGCGCAGTGCGTCATCGACGCCGCCGAGACCGTCGAGCAGCCGGGGCAGCTCGCCTGGTGGCGCGGCGGACTCGGTGACATAGCAGACACGCTGGCCCAGGGCGAGCCCGTCCGCGAGGAAGTCGACGATCCGCTTCCGGACGTCGGCGATGTCCTCGTAGACCCAGCACACGTGGTCGTGCAGGCTCAGCCGGCGGACGCCGTCCACCTCTCCGCAGGTGCGCACATGCCGATGATAGGCGCTGCCGGGCCTGCCGCTGCGATGAGCGCGCCCCGGCGACCCCGCTCCCGTGCGCGCACCACCGCTCAGCGCGGTACGAGCAGCACCCACACCGGGCCCCGGGCGAGTGGCACCGGGTCTCCCGCTCCGGTGGTGAAACGGGTGCCCGCGCCGGGTCCGGAGCGGGACCAGGTGACGGGAAACGCCTTGCCGTTCCGCAGGATCGTGGCGGGACCGCGGCCGACGCTGCGCACGACCGGCGACACCGCACCGGTCGCGTCCGTGACGTCCGCGCCCTGCCGGACGGTGACGCGCTGCACCACGACGGTGGCGGCGGACACGCGGCCGGACTCGGTGGAGCGCAGCGGCGCGCCGTTGCGTGACACCAGCCACCGTTTCGGTCCCGCGGCCCAGGTGAACGTGTAGTTCGCCGACTCGAATCGGACGGTGCGGCTGGCGGTGCGCTCACCCCCGCCGGGGGCCGGGCCGAAGCGGAAGACGTGCCGGGGTCCCGGTCCCGTACCGTGCGGCAGCCGCGCCGGGCGGGCGAACAGGTTGTGCGGCCGGGGGCGCGCCGGGTCGCGGAAGAAGGCGCCGGGCACCGACTTCTCGGTCGCGAGCTGCAGGGGCGCACGGCGCAGGATGGGCATGATCTCCGGCGCCGCGCCGGAGAAGGCGAGGCTGGGCTTGCCGTACTGGGCGAGCAGCTGCACGTCGGTCTCCCTGGCACTGCGCACTGGGCCCACCACGTCGGGCAGGCGCCGCGAGTACACGGCCGCGAGCCTGGTCAGGCCGCCTTCGACGGGTTCGACGTACACCACCTCGGCGGCCCCGAGCCCGGTCTGCGGCAGCGCGGACCGTACGTTGTCGATCTTGACGACGACCACGCGGTCGCGGGGCGGGGGCGGTTCGGTCGTCGTGGTGGTGGTCGTGGCGGACGGTGCGGGGGGCGGGGCCGCGGGCGGTGCCTCGCCGTCCCTGTTCCAGAGGAGCAGGGTGGCGGTCACCGCGACCGCGACGAACACCGCGACGGCCGCCAGCAGCTGCCGCACGTGCCTGCCGGACATGCCACCACCTCCCTGCGGCCCCTCCTACTGGATCACGGGTGCGCCGATCTCGCACAGGGCCGTTCGGCTCACGCGACGAGCACCGCGGCGCCGTTCACCCGATCGGCGGCGAGGTCCTCGAGGGCGCGGTCGGCCGCGGCGAGCGGGTAGGGCGTCGTGGTCACCCGCAGCCGGTGCCTGCCGGCGAACTCGAGGAACCGCCGGGCGTCCTCCCGGGTGTTGGCGGTGACGCTGCGCAGCTCGCGTTCCTGGAACAGGTGCCGCTGGTAGTTCAGCGCGGGAACGTCGGTGAGGTGGATGCCCGCGACGGAGAGCACCCCGCCCCGGTCGAGGGCGGCGAGGGCGGGCGGCACGAGTTCGCCCGCCGGGGCGAACAGCACGGCCGCGTCGAGTGGCTCCGGTGGCGGGTCGGCCGCGCCCTGCACCGACGCCGCGCCCAGGTCCGCGGCGAGCGCGCGGGCCCGCGCACTGCGCGTCATCACGTGCACGCGCAGTCCTTCGGCCATCGCCACCTGGGCGGCGAGGTGTGCGCTCGCACCGAACCCGTAGATGCCGAGCACACCGCCCTCGGGCGGTTCGGCACGGCGCAGCGCGCGGTAGCCGATGATGCCGGCGCACAGCAGCGGAGCCAGTTCCGCGTCGGCGTACCCACCGGGCAGCGGGTGCGCGTACGCGGCCGGGACGGTGGCGAACCCGGCGTAGCCCCCGTCGGCGTCCCAGCCCGTGTAGCGCGACGAGGGACACAGGTTCTCGGCGCCGCGCACGCAGTAGCGGCAGTGCCCGCACGTGCCGCGCAGCCAGGCGATCCCCACCCGGTCGCCCGCCGCGAACCCGGGCGGGATGTCCGCGCCGAGTGCCACGACCTCGCCGACGACCTCGTGTCCGGGCGTGACACCGGGCCGGTGCACCGGCAGGTCGCCCTCCGCCACGTGCAGGTCGGTGCGGCACACGCCGCACACCAGCACCCGCAGCAGCAGCTCGCCCGGCCCCGGTTCCGGCACCGGCTCCGCACGCGGCTCCAGCGGTCCCGTCGCGATCGGCCCCGGGCGCGTCACGCGCCAGGCACGCATGCGGGTCTCGGTGTTCACGGTGGTCAACTGGCACCTCCTCCGGCTGTGTCCCTACCGGACACTATGGCCGGTCGCGGCGACTGTCCGCGGTGACGATCGCCCCGCGATCGTGGGCATTTCGACTCCTGTGCCGATCCGTCCCGCGCACGAGGCTCGAAGCGGCGACAAGGCCATCGACGAAGGAGCACGTCATGTCACTACGCGAACGGCCCCGGGCCGACACGTCCCTGCAGATCCCGCCGCAGCGCGCCGCGGACACGGCGCCGACGCACGGCGCGGTGATGACCACGACGGCGGGCATGCTGGTCGCCGTCCTGCGGATCGCCACGGGTTTCGTGTTCCTCTGGGCGTTCCTCGACAAGACGTTCGGCTGGGGTTACGCCACCACGGCCGAGCGGGCCTGGATCAACGGCGGTTCACCCACGGAGGGCTTCCTCAGCGGGGTCGAGGTCGGCCCGTTCGCCGGGACGCTGCGGTCGTGGGCGGGCGCGGGCTGGGCCGACTGGCTGTTCATGCTGGGGCTGGCCGGCATCGGCGTCGCCGTGCTGCTCGGCGTGGGGCTGCGGATCTCGGCGTTCGCGGGCACCGCGATGATGCTGCTGATGTGGGCGGCCGAGTGGCCGCCCGACCGGGTCACCGAGGCCGGCGAGCCGTCGATGTCCACCAACCCGCTGATCGAATACCACATCGTGTACGCGCTGGTGCTGATCGTGCTGGCCGCGGTGTACGCGGGCAACACCTGGGGTCTTGGCAGGCGGTGGGCGGACCTCCGCCTCGTGCGGCGCCACCACTGGCTGCGCTGAACGATGCGGCACGGAAGAGGTGCGCGACCGGGCCCGGTCGCGCACCTCTTCCGTGCCCGGCTCAGCTGTGGGACCACTCCCGTGCCACGCGAGCCCATTCCCGGGCCCAGCGGTCGGCGTGCATCCTGGCCACGAGCCGGTGGGCGGCGGCCTGGAGGAGGACGCACCCGAGGAGCACGCCGCACCAGGTGAGCACACCGGCGCCGATGCCGTCGAACACGGCCCCTGTCGGCGTCTTGGGCGGACCGGTCACCGCACCGGACTCGTCGAGCCAGACGGAGACCTCGCCGCCGCGCCGCGTTCCCGGTGGCGCGGGCACGTTCTCGACGCGGATCTCGCCATCGGAATCCTGCCAGCGCGCGGGCACGTGCGGCATCTCCGACCGTGGCCCGGACACGCTGAGGGGCGCGTCGGCCATCAGCTCGGCACGTACCTCCTGGCGGGTCGCGGCCTCCTGCCGCGCCGCCTCGAGCCGGTCGGCGTGGACCTGCCCGCCCACGGCGACGGCCGCGGGCACGGCCAGGACGACGAGCAGCGCCAGCACGGCCAGCAGCCGCGCCTCGAACCGGTCCCCCGGCCGGGACAGCGGGTTACGACCGGGCCGGAGCAACCACCCCCAGCGGCCCATCCTCGTTCCGGGCGACGGCATGTGGCACCGACCTCCTTCGCGCGGCCCCTCACCGAACTGTCGTCGGCACGGAATTCCCCTGGTGACGCCCATTGTCACGGGCGGGCAGGGGTGTTTCAACGTGGCGGCGGCCGGGAATCCGGCCGGTGCGTGGTTGCAGGCGGGCGCGCGACGGGGAGCCCGCGCGAGGCTCGCGCGGGCTCCCCGTCAGCTCCCGGTCAGTGCGGGCTCCCGGTCAGTGCGGGCTCCCCGTCAGCTCCCGGTCAGGAGGTCGTGGAGGTGCTCCGGCCCGGCTGCCCAGCCCGCACCTCGGCACGCAGGATCCCGGGCACGGTGCGCGCCAGCGCGGTGACCACGCGGCGTTCCGCGTCGTCGGCGAACTCGCCGCTGATCGTGGCCATCCCACCGGCGACATCGGCACGCCCGGAGTTCGTCGAGTACTCGGGGCGGTTCGGGATCACGTCGGTCTCCGTCAACGCCGAGAGCGTGGCCGCCGCCCGCGCCGCCCTCGGCTCCGCCGAGCGGCGCCTGCTGCTCCGCTCCGCCCTGGACCGCTGAGCGGGCACCGCGCCCGAGTTCTGCGCTGGGCCGCACGAGCACCGCGTCCGGCCAGCACCCGAATGCGGCGTCGGGCGCGCGACCTCCGCGCTCCGGCCCGCGAGTGCTGCGCTCAGCCACGCGAGTCCCCCGCTCAGGCACGCGAGTCCCCCGCTCAGCCACGCGAGCTCCCCGCTCAGGTACAACGAGTGCCGCGCTCGGGCGCTGGAGTCCCGCGCTGAGGCGGGTGTGCCGCGCTGAGGCGGGTGTGCCGCGCTGAGGCGGGTGTGCCGCGCTGAGGCGGTGTGCCGCGTTGAGGCGGGCGAGTGCTGCGTTGAGGTACGTGAATGCTGCGCTCGGCGTGGCGGTGACCTCCGCCGCGGGTGGCGATCTGGGGCAGCGCGTCAACGGGCCGCGGTAGGGAAGCGGTGTCGTGCGCGAAGCGGCGCGGCCGGACGCGCCGTCGGCGCGGCGGCGCGGTCGGCACGGCGGCACGGTCGGCACGGTTTCGCGTGTGTCGCATGGCGACGGGGTGCCCGGCGTGACCACGCGTCGGCGTGGCGGCGCGGCCTCGTTTCGCCGCCGACCATCCGGCCTGGAGCTGCCATGTGCGTGGCGCCCGGGTTCCGTGTGTCGTGGCGCCGGGATGGCAACGTGCCGGTGCTGCCCGGGCTCATGGACGCGGTGGATGGCCCGCTGTCCGTGTTGGGCCCAGGGAATGTGGCGTTCACTGTTCAGTGTGGAGGGTGGGTGGTGCGGGGTTCGTGGAGGGGTTCGGGATCGCTGGTGAACGTCGCTCCGGCCGGGGTGGTG
>NZ_PVNH01000011.1 GCF_003001955.1 Prauserella shujinwangii
AACGACACCTCGCCCGCATCGTCTACAACGCCCTCCAGCAGAGCACCACCCACCAATCACCCCGCCTCACGGCAGCGGCTTGACATAGGAGCAACTCATGGTGCACACGGCGTGGGTCGACGAACTCGACGAGACGGCCACCGAGCGCGTGCGCGCGCTCCTGCTCGCGGCACGGGACACGGACGGCAGGCCCGAGGTCGAGCCGGTAGGCGCGCTGCCCGCCGAGTTCACCGGGGGCAGGCACCTGCTCGCCACCGAAGGCGCCGAGCTGGTCGGGTACGCGCACGTCGCCGCGTCCGGCGACGCCTTCGGCCGGGCGGTGGCCGAGCTCGTCGTGCATCCCGCGCACCGCCGCCGCGGCCACGGCCGGGTGCTGCTCACCGAGCTGCTCGACGGCGTCCCCGGTGCGGTCCGGGTCTGGGCGCACGGCGACCACCCCGCCGCGGCCCGGCTGGCCGAGCGCGCCGGCCTGGCGCGGGCCAGGGAGCTGCTGGTCATGCGGGTGCGGGTCGAACGGGCCGACTGGCCCGAACCCACCCCGGCCTCGGGCATCACCCTGCGCACGTTCGTGCCCGCCCGCGACGAGCAGGCGGTGATCGACGTCAACGCGCGTGCCTTCGCCTGGCATCCCGAGCAGTCGGCGTTCAGCGTCGAGCAGCTGCGTGCGGCCGAGCGGGAGAGCTGGTTCGACGCGGCGGGTTTCTTCCTCGCGGAGAACGACCGGGGCGAGGTCGTCGGCTTCCACTGGACGAAGGTCCACCCGCCGAACCCGCGCCGGTTCGAAGGGGAGCCCGTGGGCGAGGTGTACGTGGTGGGCGTCGATCCGGCCGCGCAGGGCGGCGGGCTCGGCCGCGCGCTCACGCTCGCCGGGCTTCGGCACCTGCGGGACCGCGGGCTGCGTCAGGTGATCCTCTACGTCGAGGGCGACAACGCGCCCGCGGTCGCCGTGTACCGCAAGCTCGGCTTCGAACCGTACGAAGTGGACGTCCAGTACGCACGCTCGTGAGTGAAAAACGTTGTTCTTACCACGTTCCTCACTCACGAGCGGGTCAGCCGAAGCGGCCGGAGATGTAGTCCTCGGTCGCCTTGTTGCTCGGGGTGGAGAAGATCTTCGTCGTCTCGTCGATCTCCACCAGCTCACCGGGCTGACCGACACCGCGCAGGTTGAAGAACCCGGTGACGTCACTGACCCGGGCGGCCTGCTGCATGTTGTGGGTCACGATGACGATCGTGTAGTCGGTCTTCAGCTCCAGCATCAGGTCCTCGATCGCCTGGGTGGAGATCGGGTCGAGTGCGGAGCACGGCTCGTCCATCAGCAGCACACCGGGCTGCACGGCGATCGCCCGCGCGATGCACAGCCGCTGCTGCTGGCCGCCGGAGAGGCCGGAACCGGGGCGGTTCAGCCGGTCCTTCACCTCGGCCCACAGGTTCGCCGAACGCAGCGACCGCTCCACGACGTCGTCCAGTTCGGACTTCTTCATGCGGCCGCCGTTGAGCCGGATGCCCGCGGCGACGTTCTCGTAGATCGACATCGTGGGGAACGGGTTGGGCCGCTGGAACACCATGCCGATCTGCCTGCGGACGCTCACCGGGTCGACCCCGGGACCGTAGAGGTCCTCGTCGTCCATGAAGACCTTGCCGTCGACCCTGGCGCCGGGCACCAGCTCGTGCATGCGGTTGAGGGTGCGCAGGAACGTCGACTTGCCGCAGCCGGATGGCCCGATCAGCGCGGTGACCGACCGTGGCTGGATCGTCATCGACACGCCCTGCACGGCGAGGAACTTGTCGTAGTAGATGTCGAGGTCCTTGACCTCGATGCGCTTGGCCACAGTGCTTCCTTATCCAGTCTTGCCGCTAGCCGCGGGTCTTCGGTGCGAACAGTCGGGAGATCAGGCGGGCGATGAGGTTCAGCGCCATCACGATGATGATGAGCGTGAGCGCCGCTGTCCATGCCCGTTCGAGCGCAGGCTCCGGCGGCACCCCGGGCGTCACGTACTGGTAGTACGCGTACACGGGGAGGGTCGCCATCCGGCCGTCGACCGGGTTGAGATTGACGCTCGACGTGATCCCCAGCGTGATCAGCAGGGGCGCCGTCTCACCGATCACGCGGGCGATGGCGAGCGTGACACCCGTGGCGATACCGGCCAGCGCGGTCGGCAGCACCACCTTGACGATCGTCCGCCACTTCGGCACGGCCAGCGCGTACGCTGCCTCCCGCAGCTCGTTGGGCACGAGCTTGAGCATCTCCTCGGCGGAGCGCACCACCACCGGGATCATCAGCACGCTCAGCGCGATCGCACCCATGATGCCCATCCGGACGCCGGGACCGAACACCAGCGCGAACAGCGCGTAGGCGAACAGGCCCGCGACGATCGAGGGGATACCGGTCATCACGTCCACGAAGAACGTGATCGCCTTCGCCAGCCTGCCCCGGCCGTACTCGACGAGGTAGATCGCGGTGAGGATGCCGATCGGCACCGAGATCAGCGCCGCGAGGCCGGTGACGACCAGCGTGCCCATGATGGCGTGGTAGGCGCCGCCGCCCTCGCCGACGACCCCCCGCATCGAGTACGTGAAGAACTCGACGTCGAACCGGGCGATGCCGTTGCCGACCACCGTGACGATCACGGAGACCAGCGGCAGCAGGGCGAGCAGGAACGCCCCGGTCACGACGGCCGTGACCAGCCGGTCCCTGGCCTTTCTCGGCCCCTCGACGGTGCGTGACCAGGCGTAGATCACCACCACGTAGCCCGCGCCGGCGATGATCGCGCTCGCCGCGGGGTTCCAGCCGGCCAGTGTCAGCGCGATCCCGGCGGCGATGGCCGCGAGCAGCGTGAACTGGGCCGCGTAGCGCGGCAGCTGGCCGTGGGTGAGGGGCACGCCGGACAGCGGCGTGTGCAGATCGGGCCCGCGCTCGCTGGACGTTGTCACAGGCATCAGTTGGCTCCCGAGAATTCACGACGCCGGTTGATCACCGCGCGGGCGGCCATGTTCACCAGCAGGGTCACCGCGAACAGGACGAGGCCAGAGGCGATCAGCGTGTTCACCGCGATGCCGGTCGACTCGGGGAACTCGAGCGCGATGTTCGCGGCGATCGTCCCGGGGTTTCCGCTGCTGATGAGGTTGAACGTGACGCCGCCCGAGACGGAGAGCACGATCGCGACGGCCATCGTCTCGCCGAGGGCGCGGCCGAGTCCCAGCATCGAGGCACCGATGATGCTGGACCGGCCGAACGGCAGGACCGCCATCCTGATCATCTCCCACCGGGTCGCGCCCAGCGCGAGCGACGCCTCCTCGTGCAGCCGCGGCGTCTGCCGGAAGGCCTCCCGGACGACCGCGGAGACGATCGGCAGGATCATCACGGCGAGGACGAGGGCGGCGACGAGCATCGTCCGGCCGGTGGTCGAGGCCGGCCCCGCGAACAGCGGGATGAAGCCGAGGTTCTCCTCCAGCCACCCCGCGGGCTCCACCGTGAGCGGCGCCAGCACCTGGATGCCCCAGAGGCCGTAGATGATGCTGGGGATGGCGGCGAGCAGGTCGATGATGTAACCCAGTGCCTGCGCGATCCGCCGCGGGGCGTAGTGGGTGATGAACAGGGCGATCGCCACCGCGAGCGGTGCGGCGATCAGCAGCGCCAGGAAGGCCGCGAGCAGCGTGCCGAACAGCAGCGGCCAGATGTAGAGGACGATGCCGTCGGGGCCAGGGACCTCGTCCGCCGGTGCGATGAGGGCAGGCCACGCCTCGGCCACGAGGAAGGCGGCGACCCCGGCCAGTACGACCAGGATCAGGACACCCGCGCCGGTGGACAGCCCCGAGAAGACGCGGTCCCCTGGCCGCTGTGGCGCCCGGCGGGACCGGGTCCGCTCTGTGCTGGGGAGCACTGTTGATCCCTTTCTCATGCTGGTGTTCCGATCTGCCCGGAACGCCCATCGGTCCGGGGGTCACCCACAACGGGTGGCCACCCGGACCGTAAGGGGCTTGCGGTGTGTCCGGTCAGCTGGCCGAGATGGCGTCGACCGCGGGCTTGATCTGCTGACGCAGCGCGTCGGAGATCGGAGCGGAGCCCGCCGAGTCGGCCGAGGCCTGCTGGCCCTCCTCGCTGATGATGTAGTTGAAGTAGGCCTTCACCAGCTCGGCCTTGTTGGCGTCGGAGTAGTTCGCGCACGCCAGCTCGTACGAGACCAGCACGATCGGGTAGGTGCCCGACTCGGTGGTGTCGCGGGCCAGGTCGAAGGCGAAGCTGTACTCGCCGCGGCCCTCGACGCGCTCGGAGACCTCCAGGATCTTGGCGGCGGCCTCCGGCGAGTACTGGACGAACTCGCCACCGACGCCGACCTTGACGGTGCTCAGGTCCTTGGCCTGGCTGGCGTCGGCGTAGCCGATCGTGCCGTTGCCGCTGGAGACCGCCTGGACGACACCCGAGGTGCCCTGCGCGGCCTCGCCGCCCTTGACCGGCCAGTCACCGCTGACCTCGTGCGGCCAGTCCTGCGGAGCGGCGGCCTTGAGGTACTCGACGAAGTTCTCGGTCGTGCCGGACTCGTCCGACCGGTTCACCGGCGTGATCGCGGTGTCCGGCAGCTGCGCGCCGGGGTTGTCGGCGGCGATGGCCGGGTCGTTCCACTTCGTGATCTTCTGGTTGAAGATCTTGGCGATGGTCCCGGGCTTCAGGTTGAGCGAGTCGACGCCCTCGACGTTGAAGATCACCGCGATCGGCGAGACGTAGGCGGGGATCTCCACGACCTGGCCGCAGCGCTCCTGGGCCTTGGGCAGCTCCTCCTCGTCGAGGTAGGCGTCCGTGCCACCGAAGTCGGAGCCGCCGCTGATGAACTGCTCGCGGCCACCGCCGGAGCCGATCGGGTCGTAGTTCACCGTCACGTCGGGGTTCTGCTCGAGGAAGCCGGCCCGCCACGCCTGCTGGGCGGCGTCCTGGGAGCTGGCACCCGCGCCGGAGATGGTGCCGGACAGGCCCGAACCGCCACCGTTGCCGCTGTTGTCACCGCCGCCCGACTCGTTCGCCGCGCCGCACGCCACCAGGCCGAAGGTGAGCGCGGCTGCCGCTGGGAGGGCGAGAGCGCGGCCCAGGGTGGTACGCTTCACAGTTAACCTCTTCCGAAGTCTCCGTAGTCGGCGTGGGCCGACTCGTCGTCATGCTTACGTGGCAGGACGCTAAGTGGGGGACATGACTTCGCAGCGCAGATAAGGTGAACGAAATCTGAACTCGATGCTGCGAGCGTCGGTCGTCACGGCAACATCACTGAGAAGTGACGAAGAGTTAGCGGGTGGGCCAATATTCAGGGCGCGTTACCAGGCATTCGAGTGAATCCGGTCACTGAACGTCCACACTGCTGTGGTGGCGGCCACGCAGACTGGTGAGTGTGAAACGTGGTTAGAACCACGTTTCACACTCACGAGGGCGTTCCGGTCAGAGGTTGTCGCCGGTGTATCCGGGCATCTTCCCGGTGACGACGAAGACCATCCGGCGGGCCACCGAGACCGCGTGGTCGGCGTAGCGCTCGAAGAACCGGCCGAGCAGCGTCACGTCCACGGCGGCGGCGACCCCGTGCGGCCACTCCCGGTCCATGATGACGGTGAACAGGTGCCGGTGGAGCTCGTCGACCCGGTCGTCGTCGGTCTCGATGGACCGGGCGGCGTCGACGTCCTTGGTCTTGATGACCTCCTCCGCCTGCCGGGCGAGCCGCACGGCCGCCTCTCCCATCTCGGCGAAGTACGGCCGGACCTGCTCGGGAAGCACCGGGTCCGGGTGCCTGCGGCGGGCGGCCTTCGCGACGTGCAGGGCCAGGTCGCCCATGCGCTCCAGGCTCTCGGCGGCGTGGATCGCGGCGAGCACGGTCCGGAGGTCGGTCGCGACGGGCGCCTGCAGGGCGAGCAGCGCGTACGCCTGCTCCTCGCACTCCGCCCTCGCGTCATCGACCTTGACATCGTCGCTGATCACCTGCTCCGCCAACGCGAGATCGACGTCCAGCATGGCTCGCGTGGCACGCTCCATGGCATCAGCGACCTGTCCGGACATCCTGGCCAGGTTGCTCGCCAGGTTCTCGAGTTCAACGTGGTAAGCCTCGCGCATACGCGCAACCATACGTCCGGGTGAGCACCAGTGCCGCATCGTCGCGTGAACCCGGCGTGAACCGGGGCTTAAGTGTTCGCCTCGGCTCGGTTCACGCCGGGGCCGCCTGCTGGCTGGTCTTCGGGCCCGTCGACGCCGGGGTCTCCGGCTCCTCCCCGGGCAGCGGTGCGTTGTTGATGAGCGCGTGGAACAGGTCGGACGTCTGCTGGTCCAGCAGCACCTCGTTGCCGCGTTCGTTGGCCTCGCCGACGGTGGGCACGGTCAGGAACGTGACGCTGCCCGCGTTCAGCCCGCGCATCGACTGGGCGAGCGTCAGCATCTGGTCGACCCCGATGTTCTCTCCGAAGGTCGACGCGGCGAACGCGTTGACGAAGTCGGTCAGCTTGCCCATGTCCAGCAACACGTTCCGGGACAGGGTGGCCTTGAGCAGCGAGGACATGAACTCCTGCTGCCGCTTCATCCGGCCGTAGTCGGAGAACGTCGGGTCGCTGTACACCTTGCGCGCGCGCACGAAGTTCAGCGCCTGGTCGCCGCGCAGCACGACGTCGCCGGTCTGGGACACGATCATGCCCAGCTCGGCGTCCCGCATCGGCTCCTCGACGTGCACGGTCACGCCGCCCACGGCGTCGACCATGCCCTTGAAGCCCTGGAAGTCGATGCCGACGAAGTGGTTGATCTTCATCCCGGAGATCTGCTGGATGACCTTGGTGACGCACTTCGGGCCGCCGACGGCGAACGAAGTGTTGATCTTGACGTTCTCGTCGGCCTCGACGACCTCGCCGTAGTCACCCGTCTCCGGGTTCCACCGCTCGCACGCGGGGCGGTCGATCTCCAGGTCGCGGGGGAAGGAGATCACGACGGCGCGGGACCGGTCCTTCGGCACGTGGGCGAGCATCATCGTGTCCGACCGCGCGCCGGGAACGCCGCCGGTGCTGCCGACGTTGTCCTCCGCCTCCGCGCCCTCCCGGGTGTCGGAGCCGACGATGAGGAAGTTCTCGTCGCCGAGCTGCGCGGGCGCGTCCCGGATGGAAGCCGAGTTCTCGTCCAGCGCGGCGATCTCGTTGAACTTCGCGTTGAACCACGTCTTCGTGCCCCACGCCGTGCCGGTGGCCAGGAACACCAGGACCGCCGCGATCACGGCGGTGATCCGCCCGGCGCGCAGCGCCTTGCGCTCCTTGCGCCGCTTCTTCTCCTGCAGCCGGGTCTGCGGCGAGTCGGCCTGCTCCTCGCCGTTCTCGCCGACGGCACCGTCCGCACCGTCGCGGCGCGTCAGCGCGGGCCGGGGCGGCGGCGCGTCGGCGGGCACCTGGCGGGTGGGCTGGTCGACGTCCACGGCAGCCGCGCCGGGGCCGGGGTCGTCCCCCGCCTGCGGCTTCGGCAGCCGCTGCGAGGTGGCCGCCACGACCCGCTGCAGCTTCGTCCTGGTCTGCTCGAGGCGCGCGGCCAGCCGCTCCCGCCGCTGCCTGCGTTGCTGTTCCTCGGCCTCGAGCTCGTCGTGGGCGGCGGAGAAGCGCGCCAGCGACTCGTCGATCTTGCGCCGGTACTTCGTCGCGTCGTCGACCGGCTCCAGCTGGTCGGTCATCGTCAGCCGGTCCTCGAGCGACGGCTCGGGCCGCTGGACCGGTCTGCGCAACGGCGGCGGCGGTGCGGGCCGCTCGGCCGCGGTTGGCGCGGGCGGTACGGGCTCGGCCCTCGGTTCGCGCTCGCCGTCCGGTGGCGGCGGCACGGATGGCACGGATGGCACGGGCGGCGCGGGCGGCATCGACTGTGCCGAGGGTGCCGACGGCACGTCGCTTGCGGGCGGCGCGGGCGGCTGGGTGACCGGCTTCCGCGCCGCTGGCGGAGGTACCACGCGTGGTGCGGGCGGTGGTTGCCGCCGCAGGTCCGCCCTGCGGGGCCGCTCCGGCCTCGGTGGCGGCTCGGCTCGCGGCGGTTCGGCTCGCGCGAGATCGGACCGGGGCGGCAGCTCGTGCCGTGGCTCGGGGCGCACCGGCTCCGGCCGCGCGTGCGCCGGTGGCGGTGGGACAACCGGTGGGGGTGGCGGTTGCCTGCGGGTCGGGGGCGCGGCGGGGGCCTGGCGGGGGAAGGGCCCCGAGTTCATCGGCTGGCGCCGCCGTTGCGGCGGGGGCTCCTCCGGCCTCGGGGCCGGTGGTCTGCGTGGCCGGACGGGACGCTGCTGTTCCGCGGCGGGCGGCGCGGGCCGGTCGGCGGGGCGCGGCGCGGGCGGCTGTGGCGGTCCCGGCGGCAGCGGCTGCTCACCGGTGTCGAACCGGGGCCTGCGCCCGGTGTGTTTCGCGACGACGTCGGAGACGCTGATGCCGCCCTGGTCCTCCAGTGAGCGGCGCCGCTTGCGCTCCGACGCCCTGCGGTTCTGCTGGGCCCTTGCGCGCCACTCCTCGGCCTGGGAGCTCGTGCCGGGAGCATTGCGGTCGTCGGACACGCAGTCTCCCTTCGCACTCGATCCGGCTCCGGTGTTTCCGTGGCCGGGTTACTCCGTACGGGTTGCCTCGCTCGGAATGATCGCCCGGCGGGCAGCGTTCGTTATCGTACGGATACCGGCCGTTCGTGACGACACCATGCCGTGAAGTTTTTACGCAGAGTTGCTCGCCGTTCGGCACATCAGCCACGGTCGAGTGACGCCAGTGGACCTCGTTCGCGGGCCTGGTCGAACGATGCGCCACGGACAGTACCTACTACACGAATCGTGCCCGACTGCCGGTATGCGACGAGGTTCCGGCCGGCGCGTTTGGCCGCGTAGAGCAGGGAGTCCGCCTCGAGCAGCAGGTCCTGGGGGTCGCACGGGCTCTCCGGCCGAGGGGCGACCCCGATGCTGACGGTGACCGAAAGGCCCGCCCCGAACTCCGTCCACGCGTGTTCGGCGATCCGCGCACGGGCACGCTCCGCGATCGCCACCGCCGTGCCGAGCCCGGCGTCGGGCAGCACGAGCACGAACTCCTCGCCGCCGTAGCGCGCGCAGAAGGCGTCGGGCGGCAGGTTCTCCCGCAGCAGCGCGACGACGCGGCGCAGTACCTGGTCACCCGCGTGGTGCCCGTAGGTGTCGTTGACCCGCTTGAACAGGTCGAGGTCGACGAGGGCGATGGTGGGCGTGCGCAGTTCGAGCAGGCGGCGGTCCAGGTAGCGGCGGTTGAACGTGGCGGTGAGCGCGTCGGTGAGGCTGTCGATTCGCGCCTGGGCGCTCTCCCGGCGCAGCTGCTCGACCTCGCGACGGTACTGCTCGGGGACCTGCGGTCCCGGATCCGCGCTTGCCGTGGCGATCTGGAACGCCGAGCGCAGGTGTTCGTAGGCCCGCTGCCACTCGCCCTGCGCGGCGAACATGCTCGCGATGGACTCGTGCACGGCGAGCAGGTCCGCGCAGTCCCGGGTGTTCGAGCCGTTCCGCACCCCGTTCCCTACCACCGCACTCGCCTCCGTCGCACCGACCGACCCGTGGTTGTCGTCTAGAGAGAGGGCGCACATGACCTCGGGGGACGCCGCGGCGGCGGATATCGCTCAACGGGACGACGGCGGAAAAGTCAGGTGACACACTTGCCCGACAGGCCGTGCACACAGTGGGCCCGAGCGGTCCGCAATCCCACCCGTTCGAGGGCTCAAGGTCCACGTTCGCCAGGCCTTGGTGACGCCCGTCAGCGGCCCGTCAGATCCGGAACACCTCGGCGAAGCGGTCGAACAGCCCGGCGTCGCCGGTGACGCGGACCTTCCCGGTGGCCACGGCCTCCGCCGGGGTGAGTTCACCGGCGAGCACAGCCCTGATGGCCGGCCCCGCCTCGAGGGAGAGGTCGGCGGCCGGCAGCGGGCCCGGCTCCGCCCGGAGCGTGCCGTGGTCGACCAGCGCGTGCAGGACGGCGTCGCCGACGCGCAGTTCGTACCCGGCGCGCAGATCGGCCGCCGCATCGGGGCGGAAGGTCGCGCGCAGTGCCATCACCAGCGACTCGGGCGTGACGATGTCGTCCGGGCCGGGTTCGCCGAGCGTCCGGGCGCCCCACCTGCCGAGGGCCAGCACGATGTCCCGCAGGTCGGCACCGTACTCGGTGAGCTCGTAGACCACGGAGCTGTCCGGCCGGGGCAGCACCTTGCGGTGCACCACGCCTGCGCCTTCCAGCTCCTTGAGCCGGTTCGAGAGCACGTTGGTCGGGATGCGCGGCAGCCCGCGCTTGAGGTCGGTGAACCTTCGGGGCCTCACCAGCAGATCGCGCACGATCAGCAGCGCCCAGCGCTCCCCGACCAGGTCCGCGGCCCGTGCCAGGCCGCAGAACTGTCCGTACTGTCGCTTGGCCATGGTAGGGATTGTAGTGTCTACTTCTGCCTAAAGAGCCTGCTTGTTCAGGAAAACCATGACCGTGAAATCCGTGGCCCCGCGGCTGGAAAGCCACCGGGCCGAGCTCACCGGCTACTGCTACCGCATGCTCGGCTCCGCGGCCGAATCCGAGGATGCCGTACAGGAGACGCTGCTGCGCGCCTGGCGGGCGTTCGAGCGGTACGACGAGCGGCGGGCGAGCCTGCGCACCTGGTTGTACTCGATCGCGACCAACGTGTGCCTCGACATGCTCTCGAGCAGCCAGCGCCGCGCGCTGGCGATGGACCTGGGACCGCCGTCCCGGCCCGGCGGGGCGCTGGGCGTCCCGCTGCCGGAGAGCACGTGGGTCCAGCCCGTCCCGGAGAGCCGGGTGCTGCCCCCGCATGCCGACCCGGCCGAGGCCGCGGTGCTGCGGGAGTCGATCCGGCTGGCGTTCGTCGCGGCACTGCAGCATCTGCCGCCCCGGCAGCGAGCGGTGCTGATCCTCCGGGACGTCCTGCGCTGGCGGGCCGCCGAGGTCGCGGGACTGCTCGGCGGCACGGTCGCCGCCGTGAACAGCGCGCTGCAGCGGGCCAGGGCGACCCTGGCGGACATCGACCCCGCGCAGGCCGAGCCGCTGCGTCCGCTCGACGAGCGGCAACGGAACCTGCTCGCCCGCTATGTCGCGGCGTTCGAGCGGCACGACGTCGACACGCTCACCGAGCTGCTGCACGAGGACGCGACGATGTCGATGCCCCCGTTCGCCTGGTGGCTGCGGGGTCGCGCCGACATCCGGCACGTCTTCGAGACCGGGGGCGATGCGTGCGCGGGCGACCGGCTCGTGCCCACCGAGGCCAACGGCGGCCCCGCGTTCGGGCAGTACCGGCCGGGCGCGGACGGCCTGGAACCGTTCGCGCTCGTGCTGCTGGACGTCGTGGGGGACCGCATCACCGGGACGACCACGTTCCTCGGCTCGGCCGGACTGTTCCCCCGGTTCGACCTGCCCACCCGGCTGCGCTGAGTTTTCCGCCGCCCCGCCGTATCACCCGGTATGGACATCCAACCCACCATCGAGCACCGGGCGCCGCTGCGGTACGTCGGCGTCCGGCACCACGTCAACGGGCGGGCCTTCGGCGAGCTGAACGCCCGCGTCCCGGAGCTGTTCGCGTTCCTCGCCGGGCAGGGCGCCGCGCCCGCGGGGCCGCCGTTCTACCGGTTCGAGGTCGTCGGGGACGAAGCGCACGTGGTCCACGCCGGGGTGCCCGTGGCGGCGGACGTGCGGGCCGAACGCGACCTGTTCCTGGGGACCCTGCCGGGGGGCAGGTACGCGACCGTGCTCCACCGTGGCCATCCCGACGCCCTGTTCGACGTCAACGCCGCACTGCTGGACTGGGCGGGCAGGGAAGGACTGCGGCTCGACCGCACGGCGGCCGCCGACGGGGAGCACTGGGGCTGCCGGCTGGAGGTGTTCCGCACCGACCCGCAGGTCCAGCCCGACCCGGCACGATGGGAGACGGAGGTGGCGATCCGGCTCGCCGACGGCTGATCAGCCGCCGGAGTGCATCATGTCGGCGCCCTCGGGCACGCACGGGTCGTCCGGGTCGTTCAGCCAGCCGTGCGGCAGCGTGACCTTGCCGGGCGAGCCCTGGCGCCCGCGCGGGCCGAGGGCGTCGGCCGGAAACGGCACGTCCGGGTCGAGCTGGGCGATCAGCTCGTCGAGCTCGTCGAGCGACGACACCATGGCGAACCGGCGGCGCAGCTCGGAACCCACCGGGAAGCCCATGAAGTACCACGCCATGTGCTTGCGCAGGTCACGCAGGGCCTTGTCGGCGCCGTCGTGCTCGACGAGTAGCTCGGCGTGCCTGCGCAGCACGCGGGCGACCTCGCCGAGCCGGGGGCCCTCCGGCACCGGCCTGCCCTGGAAGGCCGCCTCCAGCTCGCCGAACAGCCACGGCCTGCCGAGGCAGCCCCGGCCGACCACGACGCCGTCGCAGCCCGTCTCGGCGACCATGCGCAGCGCGTCGTCCGCCGTGAAGATGTCGCCGTTGCCGAGCACCGGGATGGTGGTGACGGCCTCCTTGAGGCGGGCGATGTGACTCCAGTCGGCCTGGCCGGAGTAGCGCTGTGCCGCCGTGCGCGCGTGCAGTGCCACGGCCGCGGCGCCCTCCGCCTCGGCGATGCGGCCCGCGTCGAGGTACGTGTGGTGGTCGTCGTCGATGCCGACCCGGAACTTCACCGTGAACGGCACACCCGCCGCCGCGGCCGCCTCCGCCGAGGCGCGCACGATCTCACCGAACAGCTTCCGCTTGTACGGCAGGGCCGCGCCGCCGCCCTTGCGGGTCACCTTGCTGACCGGGCAGCCGAAGTTGGCGTCGACGTGGTCGGCGAGGCCCTCACCGACCACGATCTTCACCGCTTCGCGCATGGTCGCCGGGTCGACGCCGTAGAGCTGCATCGAACGCGGGTACTCGCCCTCGTCGAACGCCATCATGTGCATCGTGCCGGGGTGCCGCTCGACCACGGCGCGCGCGGTGATCATCTCGCAGACGTAGAGCCCGGCGCCGTACTCGCGGCACAGCCTGCGGAAGGCGATGTTGGTGATGCCGGCCATGGGAGCGAGCACCACCGGCGGGTCGACCTCGTAGGGGCCGATCCGGAGTGCGGGCTTCGACAGGGTGGCGGTCACGCCCTCCATTGTCACCGCTGGACTTTGTCGTCGGCCAGGGAGGCTAGATGGGTTATGCCCACTTTCCCACTTGCCCACCGACTGGTAGGCTGGTTGCTACAAGGCCGTGTGTTTGAGGGAGGCGGCGTGACCACTTTCGAAGGCTTTCACCCGGTGGCGGAGGTGACCGCCGACGAGCGCGCCAGGGTCGCGGTCGGCAAGGCAGGTGCACACAAGAACGACCGCTACGCCGTCTCGACGAACGCCGAGGGGGCCATCCTGCTGACCCCGCTGGCCAGCATTCCCAAGCGTGAGCTGCTCGTCTGGGAGAACGACGAGCTGCGGGCCTCGCTGTTCCGTGGTCTCGCTGATGCGGCGGAGGGTAACGTGCGCCGCCTGGAATGGGTGACCGCAGACGATGGGGACGACGACGACGCGTGAGCGCTCCACCGTTTGTGCTGCTGTATACCCGCGAGGCCGAGAAAGTCATCGTTGAGCTGCAAGCGAAGCAGCAGTACGCCACAAAGCTGAAGAAGGTTCGTAAGGCGCTGCGCTTGCTGGAACAGGCGGGTCCTCGACATCCTGGTCTGCGTTCGCATGACTACCAATCGGTTCCCGGGCCCGGTGGGGTCACCCTTTGGGAGTCCTATGTCGAGAACAGAACTCCCTCGGCATGGCGCATCTGGTGGATCTACGGTCCGGAGGATGGTCAGCTTACGATCGTCACGATCGGCCCCCATCCTTGAGGCTCGGTATCGCGCTCCGCTGAGCTACTGAGAGTTGCCGCCGGGCTGGTCATCCCTCGCGAGTGCGGAACGCGTTCTCACCACGTTCCTCACTCGCCAGCTGGGAGGCGGCGGTACTCCTGGGCCCCGTCCCGGTCGCGGACGACGATCCCGTTGGCCTGCAACTCGTCGGCCAGGTCGGCCGCGGCTCCGTGCCGCTTGTCGGCCAGCGCCCTCGCCCGGGAGCGCAGCAACCCGTTCGCCTTCTCGTCCAGCTCCGGTTCGCCGTCCCGCCAGCGGCGGAACTCCCGCTCGTGGGGGTCACCAGTGCCCGCCCACGGGTAGCCGAGGCGTTCGAACGCCGCGCGGACCTCGTCCCACGACAGGTCGTCCGCGGCGTGCCGCGCGACCTCCTTCGTGTCCGGGTCGAGGATGACCAGGTCCTTCGCGTCCCGGAAGACCTCGCCGACGCGCTCCCGGGGGACGTAGCGTTCGGCGCCCTTCTGAGCCAGCTGGACACTGTCCGGCCCGACGGTCAGGTCGAGGCTCTCCTTGCGCCATTCGTACGCCAGCCAGGCTCCGGCCACCGCGCCCGCGGCGGTGCAGACCGCGACCGCTCCCGCGGTGGGGAACATCGAGACGAGGCGCAGGGGGCCGGGCGCGCCGCCGACGGTGTCGATCAGCCAGTGCGCGAGGGGCTTGACCGCGAAGCCGAGCCCGAAGCCCAGCGCCGTGACGCCGAGTCCGACCGCCCACAGCACGGCGTCGGGCATGCGCAGGGTGACGGAAGGCGCGGAGGTGCTCATCCCTGTTCTCCGGTGGGTGGGTCGGCAGTGGGTGGTGCGAGGAACCGCGTGACGAGCCGGCGCAGCATCGGCCGCGGGTCCCTGGCCGGGTCCGCGCCGAGGTAGGCCGCGTCGACGAGGTGCACGATCCAGGCCGCGGCCTCCCGGGCGTCGAGGCCGGGGTCGACGGCCCCGGCCTCGATGCCGCGTTCGATCAGCGTCGTGAACCCGTCGAGCAGGATGGCGTCGTTGCCGGTGACCACGCGCAGCAGCTCGGGGTCCCTGTCGATCTGGCGCAGCAGTTCGACGAGGATGCCCGACGCGTTCGGGTCGAGCGCGTCGGCCGCGAGCTCGTCCACCATCGTGAGCACGGCCGCCACCGGATCGTCGCAGGCGAGCGCCCGGTCGACGAGCTCCCGCAGCACCGGGATGTCGCGTTCGAAGATGGACCGGAACACCGCCCGCTTGTCGGTGAAGTAGTAGAAGACGGTGCCCGAGCTGAGCCCGGCGGCCCTGGCGATGTCGGTCGCCGTGGTGTTCTCGAAGCCGTGCCGCGCGAACAGGTCCGCGGCGGCGACGGTGATGGCCTCCCGTCGCGCCGCGGACCGTTCCAGATCGACCGGCCGGGGCATGTGCTCAGGCTATCAATTAACTGACTGGACAGTTAATGAACTGCCCTGGTGCGTGCCGGGGCCGCCGTGCGGCGTCCGGGTCGCAGCACCAGCGCGGCCAGGACCGCCGCCGAGACGACCACCGCGGCCGCCGTCCAGTACGCGAGGTGGAAGCCCCCGGCCAGCGCGTGCGCGGTCTCGGTGCCGCGCTCGGTGAGCGCCCGCGACCGTTCGGTGGCCAGCACGGCGAGGGTCGAGAGCCCGAGTGCGCCGCCGATCTGCTGGACGGTGTTGAACAGCCCGGACACCAGCCCGGCGTCGGCGGTGGTGGCGCCCGACATGCCGAGTGCCATCAGGGCGGGCATGGCGACGCCGAATCCGGCACCGAGCAGCAGCAGCGCGGGCAGCAGGTCGAGTGCGTAGGTGGCGTCGACCGGGACCCGGCCGAGCAGCGCGAGCCCCGCGGCGACGGTGCCGAGCCCGGCGACGAGCACCCGCCGCTGCCCGAACCGGGTGTTCAGCGGAGCCGAGGCGCTCAGCGACAGCACCGCGATCACCAGTGCCACCGGCACCATCGCGAACCCGGTGTCGCGCGCGCCGAAGCCGAGCACCTGCCGCAGGAAGAGCACGGTGAGGAACATGAACCCGAACATGGCGGCGACCAGCAGGAACAGGATCACGTTCGCGCCGGTGACGGCGCGGGAGCGGAACACCCGCAGCGGGAGCAGCGGGTTCGCCGTGCGTGCCTGCCGCAGCACGAAGGCCGCGAGCAGGGCCAGCGCGAGCGCGCCGAAGCCGAGCGTGTGCGCCGAGCCCCAGCCGTGGGCCTCGACCCGGACGATCGTGTAGACGCCGACCATCAGCGCCGCCGTGACCAGGACGGCCCCCGGCACGTCCGCGCCCCTGCCGAAGCCGAGCCCGGCCTCGGGGGTGAGCAGCCGCGCCGCCAGGAGCAGCGCCACGATGCCGATCGGCACGTTGACGAAGAAGATCCAGTGCCAGCTGACGGCCTCGGTGATCAGCCCGCCCGCGAGCGTGCCGAGGGAACCGCCGGACGCCTGGACGAAGCTGAAGGCGCCGATCGCCTTCGCCCGCTCCTTCGGCTCCGGGAACAGTGTGACGATCATGCCGAGGATCACCGCGGAGGTGGCCGCGGCGCCGACGCCCTGCACGAACCGGGCGGCGACCAGCACCTCCGGCGTCCAGGCCAGCCCGCACAGGGCGGAGGCGACGGTGAACACGGTGAGTCCGGTGAGGAACATCCGCTTCCGGCCGAGCAGGTCACCGAGCCGTCCGGAGAGCAGCAGCAGGCCGGCGAAGGCGATGAGGTAGGCGTTGACGACCCATGCCAGGCCGGTCTGGGTGAAGCCCAGGTCCTGCTGGATCGACGGCAGCGCGACGTTCACCACCGTCTCGTCGAGGATCGCCATCAGCGTGCCGGCGCAGAGCACGGCGAGCGCGAGCAGGCGGGACCGGTTCGCGGTCGGGGTCCGAGGCATCAGGGCTCCTAAGTGCACGATTTGTAACAGAGCCCATGATGTGTGACTATTGGACGGGCCGGAAGGAGGCACTTTGATGTCCCAGAGTCACACCGATGTGTCCGACGAGGCCCGTGCCGGTAGCGGCGGCCAAGACGTGGCGGACGTCATCGCGACGGAGGCCTGCCCGCTGACCGAGGTGCTGGAGCACGTGGCGGGCAAGTGGAGCATCGGCGTGCTGGTCGCGGCCGCGCACGGCCCGGTGCGGTTCACCGAGCTGGAACGGTCGATCAACGGCATCAGCAGGCGGATGCTGACGCTGACCCTGCGGAAGCTGGAACGCGACGGCCTGCTGCACCGGACCGTGCACCCCACCGTGCCGCCCAAGGTGGAGTACGCGCTCACCGACATGGCGCGGGAGCTGCACTCGACGCTGACGTCCCTGATCGACTGGGCGGAGCGGCACCGGGGCGCCATCGCCACCGCCAGGGCGAGGTACGACCGCGTGAACTGACCGCGTGCGGGTCAGAGGTCGACGCAGGCCAGCCTCGTCCCGGCGCTGCCGGCCTCGCCGGGTGCGGTCGACGTGTGGTGCTCGTGGATCACGATCGAGCGGGGACGCCGCTCGTCGAACGTCCAGTCCACGTGCGACCTGGCCACCGCGTGGCCGCGCGGGCCGGTGGTGAAGTCGAGCCAGATCTCGTTCTCCGGGTTGGCGTACGCGGGATCGTCGGACGGTCCGGGCACGTGCTGGAAGTGCGGCCCCGCCGCGGAGCCGGTCGGGCCGCACGGCTGGGTGTGGGCGTGCGCCCCGTACTCGCGGTGCGGAACGAGCCCGGCCACGTGCAGCACGGTCCTGGTGCCGAGACCCGGCGCGGACACCATCACCACCGTCGCCCTGGCGCCCTCCGGCACCCGGGAGTCGTAGGTGACGGCGGTGCGCCCCGGCGCGTAGTCGCCGAACGTGCCGTGTGTCACGGTGATCGGAGCCTCGCTCGCGGCGGCCTGGCCGGTGCCCGGCAGCGCGAGCGCGGCGGCGGCCAGCACGGTACCGAGGGAGGAGAGAAGTCGACGTCGCATATGTCCATCCCACTACGTGACACGATGATCGTTCCAACCATGCGCGGGCTCGTAGCCTGAACGTGTGAAAAACGACCGGACCTGGCTGGTGGCCGTCGCGGCGGCGCTGTGGGGAACCGACGGGCTGCTGCGGTTGCCACTGGCGGACGCGCTCCCCGCGGCGACCGTCGTGTTCTGGGAACACCTGCTGATCGTGCTCGTGCTGACCCCGTTCCTGCCCGGCGCCGTGCGGGCACTGCTCCGCTGCGGGCGGCGTGAATGGCTCGCCGTGCTGGTGATCGGCGGCGGCGCGTCGGCACTGGCGACCGCGCTGTTCACCGCGGCGTTCCGGCTCGGCGACCCGGTGACCCCGCTGGTGCTGCAGAAGCTGCAGCCGCTGTTCGCCATGCTCGCGGCGTTCTTCGTGCTCGGCGAGCGGCTGCGCCGCGGCTACCTCGGGTTCGCCGTGCCCGCGCTCGCCGGTGCGTGGCTGCTGGCCTTCGCCGACCCGCTGTCCGTCCGGGTCGAGGCGGCCCGGACGGCGCTGCTCGCGCTGGGCGCGGCGGCGCTGTGGGCGGCGGGGACCGTGCTCGGCAGGCTCGTCTCGGCACGGTTGCGGCCCAGGGACGTCACCGTGCTGCGGTTCTCCGTGGGGCTTCCGGTCGCCGCCGCCATCGTGCCGGTCACCGGCGGCGGGTTCGCGGTCGGCTGGGACAACGCGCCCGGCCTCGTGCTGCTCGCGTTCGTGCCGGGGCTGCTCGCGCTGAGCCTCTACTACGTCGGCCTGCGGGCCACCCCGGCCGCTCGGGCGACACTCGCGGAACTGGCGTTTCCCGCCACGGCGGCGATCATCGGGGTGTCCTTCCTCGGCGCCGATCTCACCGCGACGCAGTGGCTTGGCCTGGTGGTCGTCGTCGGCGCGATCACCGCTCTCGGCTGGCACGAGCGGGTGCGCCGTGCTCCCGTGGTCGAGGAACGTCCACTGACGGGAGCCGCGGTATGAGCGAAACCGGCGAGCCGCGACATCAGCGGCTGGCGCGCAACGTCAACGAACTGCTCGGCGAGCTGCGGGTGGCGCAGGCAGGCGTGCAGATCCTCTTCGGTTTCCTGCTCGCGGTCGCGTTCACCAGCACGTTCCGCGCCGCGAGCGGATTCGAGAAGAGCCTGCACCTGGTGACGGTGCTGTTCACCGCGGCGGCGACGGCGTTGCTCACCGCACCCGCCGTCTGGCACCGGGTGCTGTTCCGGTCGGGCCGCCGCGAGGAGATCCTGCGCGTCGGCAACCGGCTCGTGCTCGGCGGGCTCGTCTGCCTCTCGGTCGCGGTCACCCTGACCGTCGGCCTGATCGCCAAGGTGATCTTCGGCTGGATCGCCATGTCGGTGGTCGCCGCCGTGATCGGAGTGCTGTTCGTGTTGCTCTGGTTCGTGCTCCCGCACCGGCTCGGCGAGGACGACGACTAGCGGCTCACCCCGCGGGGCACGCCGCCGTCGAGCCGCGCACCACGAGCTCCGGCTGGAACAGGTACTCGGCGGTGGGCACGTCGGCTCCCGCGATCTCGTCGAGCAGGGTGCGGACCGCGGCCGTGGTCATGGCCGACACCTGCTGCTGGATGGTGGTCAGCGGCGGATCGGTGAACGCGATCAGCGGCGAGTCGTCGTAGCCCACCACCGAGAAGTCGCGCGGCACCGAAAGCCCTCGCTTGCGGGCGACGCGGATCGCGCCGAGCGCCATCAGGTCGCTGCCGCACACCACCGCCGTGCAGCCCTGCTCCAGCAGGAACCACGCCGCCGAGTGCCCACCCTCCACGGAGAACAGGGAGTGCACGATGAGCTTGTCCACGTCGTCGGCCGAGCCGATCGCCGGGGCCATCAGCCGCCGGAACTCGGCGGCCTTGCGCTGTGCGGGCACGAACCGCTGCGGCCCCACCGCGAGCCCGATCCGCTCGTGCCCGAGCTCGCGCAGGTGCGTGATCGCCAGCTGCACCGCCGCGCCGTCGTCGTCGGAGAAGAACGGCGCCCGGATGCCGGGCGCGTAGCCGTTGACGAACACCACCGGCAGGCCGCGTTCGATCAGCCGGGTGTACCGGCCGTGGTCGGCGGTGGTGTCGGCGTGCAACCCGGACACGAACACGATGCCGGCCACCCCGCGGTCGGTGAGCGCCTCGATGTAGTCGTCCTCGGTGGCGCCGCCCGGCGACTGCGTGCACAGCACCGACGTGTAGCCGCGCATGGTCAGCGTGCGGTCGATGACCTGGGCGAACGCGGGGAAGATCGGGTTGTCCAGCTCGGGGATGATCAGCCCGATCAGCCCCGCGCTGCGCTGCCGTGTCCGCACCGGCCGCTCGTAGCCCAGCTGGTCCATCGCGGCGAGCACCGCCTGGCGGGTGGTCGCCGCGACGCCGGGCTTGCCGTTCAGCACCCGGCTCACCGTCGCCTCGCTGACCTTCGCCTGCCGGGCGATGTCGGCGAGCCGGACCGCGTCCGGGTGCTGGTCAGTCATCGGCGTCTCCGGTCCACCACGCCGCCGCGTCGGGCGGCAGCGTGACGGTCTGGTCGGTGCGGGCGATCTCGTCGGTGGGGGTACTGGCCAACAGTAGCCGCCCCGGCCTGGGCAGCGTGACCGATGCGGAACCGAAGTTCACCGTGCACGCGAATCCGGGGCCCCGGCGGAACATCAGCACGTCCGGCCGGTCACCGCCGGCGTCGACCCAGCGCAGCGGCGCGTCGGGCAGGTCGCGGCGCAGCCGGATCGCGCTGCGGTACAGCGACAGCGTCGATCCGGGGTCGGCTCGCTGAGCCTCGACGGTGAGCTTCGCCCAGTCCGCGGGTTGCGGCAGCCAGGACGACGCTCCGAAACCGAACGGCGGCTCGCTGCCCGACCAGGGCAGCGGCACCCGGCAGCCGTCCCGGCCGCGCTCGGTGTGGCCGGAGCGGATCCATTTCGGATCGGTGAGTACCTCCTCCGGCAGATCGGTCACCTCCGGCAGGCCCAGTTCCTCGCCCTGGTAGACGTAGGTGGAGCCGGGCAGCGCGAACGTCAGCAACGCGGCCGCCCTGGCCCGGCGCAGCCCGGTCTCGCCCCCGCCGAAGCGGGTGACGTGCCGCTCGATGTCGTGATTGGACAGTACCCACGTGCTCGGCGCGCCCACCCGGTTCACGGCCGCCAGCGACTCGTCGATGACGTCCCGGAACCGCTCGGCCGACCACTCCGCCTTCACGTAGTGGAAGTTGAACGCCTGGTGCAGCTCGTCGGGCCGGAGGTAAAGCGCCAGCCGCTCCGCGTTCGGTGCCCACGCCTCCGCGACGCCGATCCGCTCGCCGGGGTAGGAGTCGAGGATCTTCCGCCACTCCCGGTAGATCTCGTGCACACCGTCCTGGTCGAAGTACGGCAGCTCCCCGTGCCCGAGCAGGCCGATCTGCTCGGTGCGGCCGGTGTCGGGCAGGCCGTCGGCCTTGACCATGCCGTGTGCGACGTCGATGCGCACGCCGTCCACGCCGAGGTCGAGCCAGAACCGCAGGATGTCGGCGAACTCCTCGTGGACCTCCGGGTTCTCCCAGTTCAGGTCCGGCTGCGCCGGATCGAACAGGTGCAGGTACCACTGCCCGTCCGGGACGCGGGTCCACGCGGGACCGCCGAACACCGACTCCCAGTCGTTGGGTGGCTCGGCACCGCCGGGGCCCGTGCCGTCGCGGAAGAGGTAGCGGGCGCGGGCGGGCGAACCCGGGTCGGCCGCGAGCGCCTCGACGAACCACGGGTGCTGGGCGGACGTGTGGTTCGGCACCACGTCCACGATCACCCGCAGGCCGCGGGCGTGCGCGTCGGCGACCAGGCCCTTCGCCTCGTCCAGGTCGCCGAACAGCGGGTCCACGGCCCGGTAGTCCGCGACGTCGTACCCGCCGTCGGCCATCGGCGAGGTGTAGAACGGCGTCACCCACAGCGCGTCGACGCCCAGGTCCGAGAGGTGGTCCAGCCGCGCGCGGATCCCCGCGAGGTCGCCGACGCCGTCCCCGTTGGCGTCGGCGAAGCTGCGGACGTAGATCTGGTAGATCACCGCGGAGCGCCACCAGCCCGAGTTCCGTGTCATGTACACCCTTTCAGCTCTTGACCCCACCGGCCGTCAGGCCGGCGATGAGATGGCGCTGGACGAGGAAGAAGACCGCCGCGGCGGGGATCATGACGAGGACGGAGCTCGCCGTCAGCAGCCCCCATTCCGCGGTGAAGTCGCTGACGAACGTGCCCATGCCGACCGGGAGCGGGTAGCGGTCCTCGCTCTGCATGAACACGCTCGCGAAGGCGACCTCGCCCCACGCCGTGATGAACGAGTAGAAGACGGTCACCGCGATGCCGGGCTTGGCGAGCGGCACGATCAGCCGCCAGAACGTGCCGAACGGGGACAGCCCGTCGATGCGCCCCGCCTCGTCGATCGACACCGGGATGGTGTCGAAGTAGCCCTTGAGCATCCAGCCGCAGTACGGCACGGCGACCGTGCACTGGGCGAGGATCAGCCCGCCGTAGGAGTTGAGCAGGCCGAGGTCGGACAGCACGTTGTAGAGCGGGACGATCAGCACGGCGGCCGGGAACATCTGTGTGACGAGGAACATCCACATCAGCGGCCGCTGCCCCGGGAATCGCATGCGGGACGCCGCGTAGCCCGCGGTGGCCGCGATGAGCACGCCGACCACGGTGGTGCCCACGGCCACGATCAGCGAGTTCGCGAACCACGTGGTGAACTGGGTCTCGGCCAGGACCTGGCGGTAGTTGCCGAGCCCGAGCGTGCCGAGCGTGTCCGGCCTCGCCCAGTTGTCCCGGTCCGTCTTCAGCGACGTGAGCAGCACCCACGCCACCGGGAACACGGCGAGCACACTCGCGCCGACCAGCGTGGTGTGCAGCGCGGCGGACGACAGCGGGCGGCGGCTCCGGGATCGGTCGCGCGGGTGTCTCATCCCAGCACCTCACTCGTCTGCCGCGCCAGCCACCGCCGGTAGACAGACGCGAACACCACCAGCATCGACGCGATGATCGCGCCGTACGTCGCCGCGCCCGCGTAGTCGCGGATTCCCTGGAAGGCCCGTTCGTACGCCTCGGTGACCAGGATGTTGGTCGCGCCGCCCGGCCCGCCGCCGGTGAGCAGTGCGATCACGGGGAACTGGTTGAACGTCCAGATCGTGCCGAGCAGGATCACCGTGCCGGACACCGGCCGCAGCCCGGGCAGCGTGACCGCGCGGAACCGCTGCCACGGCGTCGCACCGTCCACCTCGGCGGCCTCGTACAGCTCCCTCGGCACCGTCTGCAGGCCACCGAGCAGGGCCACCATCATGAACGGCACGCCGAGCCACACGTTGACCATGATCACCGAGATCTTGGCCGCGAACGGCTCACCGAGCCAGTTCACCGTGCCCATCCCCAGCGAGCGCGACACGGCGTTGAGCACGCCGCCCTCGTCGTTGAGGATGAGCCGCCAGCCGAACGCGGCCACGAACGGCGGCACCGCCCACGGCAGGATCAGCAACATCCGGTACAGCCCGCGCATGCTCAGCGCCCGGTTGAGCAGCAGCGCGAGCCCGAGGCCGATCGTGTAGTGCAGGGTCACGCAGATGACCGTCCACTCCAGAGTCCACAGCAGTCGCGAGTAGAAGGCACCTTCGGCACCGGAGAGCACGTCGAGGTAGTTGTCCAGCCCGACGAAGTCGTAGCTGGGCGGGATCTCGTTGCTGCCGATGGTGCGGCCGACGTTCATCTCGGTGGCGTTGGTCAGTGACAGGAACACGCCACGGGCGAGCGGGTACAGCACGAGCACGCCGAGCACCACGACCACCGGCGCCACCATCGCCCACGCGTACCAGTGCCGACGCAGCCTGCGCAGTCCGGACAGCGGCACCCGCCGCCGGGGCGGCACCGGTGCCGGTGCCGCCCCGGAGCGGGGACCCGTGGCGAGCGTGGTCATGACTCGAAGCCGGGAACGGCGCCCTTGGCCTTCCGCTGCGCCTCTCGCAGGCCGTCCTCGATGGACACCTGTCCGCCCATGATCTTCTCGTAGAAGGGGGTGAACAGGTCGTAGAGGTCGCCCGCGCCGGGCGCGGCCGGCCGGGGCACCGCGCCCTCGAGCGGTTTCCGGAACGCCGCGATGAGCCGGTTGTCCGTGATCTCCGGCCGCTCGTAGACGGACCGCCGGGTCGGCAGCGTGTTGTTCTCGGCCGCCACGTGGGCCTGGCTGTCCACGGAGTTGAGGAACTCGATGAACAGGTACGACGCGGCGAGGTCCGGCGAACCCGCGTACACGACGAGGTTGTGCCCGCCGACCGGGCCGCCCTGGCCCTCCGGTCCCGCGGGAACCGGGGCCACGCCGAGGTTCTCCGGATCGGCGAACGCCTTGCCGGACAGGTAGTCGGCTACTGCCCACGGCCCGTTCACGACCATGCTGATCGTGCCGTTCTTGAAGCCGTTCTGCATGTTCGTGTACTTGTTCGCGCTGGTGTCCGTGGCCCCGACGCCGTCGGCGGTCAGCCGCTGGACGGTCTCGATCGCGTTCGCCACCTCCGGGCTGTCGATCGTGATGCGCTCGCCGTCGATGTCCACGTAGTCGCCGCCCTCGCCGTACACGAAGGGCAGCAGGAAGTAGGAGTCGGCGTTGAGGAACACGCCGGTGGTGCCCGGCACGGTGCGTTCGAGCCTGCGCGCGGCGTCCTCCAGCCCGGCCCAGGTCGACGGCGGCTCGGCGATGCCGGCCTTCGCGAAGTGCTCCTTGTTGTAGAGCAGCGCGAGCGTGTCGGTCACCGAGGGAACGCCGTAGGTCGCTCCCTCGTACCGGGTGCTCCGCATCGATACGTCGAGGTAGTCGTCGGCGCCGTCGAGTGCCGGGGTCCCGTCGAGCGGCTGCAGGTAGCCGAGCGCGGCGAAGGTGGGCGTCCAGCCGACGTCGGCGCGCATCACGTCGGGCGCGCCGTCGCCCGCCTGCGCGGCGGTCTTGAACTTGTCGTCGGCGCCGTCGAAGGGCACGTTGACGTACTCGACATCGATGTCCGGGTACTTCTTCTCGAACTCGGCGATGCGGTCGGCGAAGGCGGGCGCCTCGTTCGTCGCGTCGGAGGTGTCCCAGAAGGTGACGGTGCCGGACACCGACCGCGGGTCCTGGGCAGCCTGCTGGGCCGCGGTGTCCTGGGCGCCGCCTTCGCTCCCGCACGCGGACACCGCCAGTGCGGTGGTCGCGGCGAGGGCCGCGATGGTGCTGCGTCGTTTCATGGCTCTCCTCGTTGAGACCGGCGGGGTGCCGGAACCGTAGCCGGTGTCTCGCAAGACTTGCAAGTACTTGCAGAAACTTTCAAGCCTGGTTGCCACGACGCCGCGCGCACACAGTGAAGGCCACCTTCCCTGCGTTGAACGCTGGGAAGGTGGCCTTCACTGCGGGTGGGTCAGGCGTTCGCCGCCTGGTTGTAGACGGACTGGATGGTGGAGCCGAAGTACGGCCCGTACATGGTCGAGGAGTCGAACGTGTACTTGAAGCTGTTCACGGAGTTCAGCCTGCCGCCGGTGATCCAGCCACCACCGGAGGAGCCGCCGGTCATGTCACAGCTCAAGCCCTGGGTGTCGGAGCCGTTCGGGTCCTGCCGCACCGTGCCGGTGCAGGAGTACAGGGACTCGCCGTCGAACGGCCGGGCGGCCGGGTAGCCGTACGCCGTGTAGGTCAGCCCGCGCGCGAGGTTGAACGCGATCGGGTAGGAGCCCACGACGTCGGTGAGGCTGCGGCCGCTCGAGTCCTCGTTCATCACGGCGAACCCGGCGTCGTAGTTGAAGTCGCCCGAGTTGGCCCACTGGGACGTGGTGAACAGCTGCTCGGCCGTCCAGGTGCCGTATGGGCGGGACCCGTTGTCGTAGGCGGGGACGAACGCGAAGTTGGTCGCGAACGCTCCGGGGCCCTCGTTCAGGCAGTGCCCCGCGGTCGTGACCACGTCGGCGTTGCCGCTGTTCGTCGCGGTGCCGGAGCAGACGTAGTCCTGCCCGCCGAGCGTGAAGAAGACCTTGCCCAGTTCCGGCTGCGGGGTCTCCGGTTCGGCGGCCACCCTCGCCTTCTTCGCCGCCGTCGCCTTCTTGCCCTCGCCCGCGAACCGGACGTCGGCAGGCAGTGCCCGTTCCATGCGGCCCTCGGTCCAGTACGCGGTGATCCGCGCGTGCTCGCTCGCTGTCGTCGCCGCCTGGTGGCGGATCACGTCGGCCCCGTGCACCACGTCCGCACCGGGTGCGGCCGCGGCGGGAGCGGCGGTGACGACGGCCGCGGACCCGCCGATCAGCGCGAGTCCCGCGAGCAGCGGTCGAATGAGAGGTCGCTTCATATTTGATCTCTCCCGATGGTGTGAAAATCACCGAGCAGGGTTGACGGTGATAGCGGCGGACGCTATTCGGCCAACCCGGCGTACGGGAGACTTGAAATCTTCTTCATGATCGGTTAATGACCAACCGTCCCGGGCCTTGTGGATCACCCGCGGGGGCCACTACGAAAGGCGGGGGTGGAGCGCCCGGCACGGACCGTCACGGGCGAGGAGGCCACAAAACCGGCAGAGTTCGCTTTTCCGGCACATCGGGACAATTTCCTGGCGTTAGGAAAACGTATTGATCGCGGACGGCCGGGTGGTCCGGTGCCAGAATGGAGTCATGGATTTCGCACGTCATTTCTGGACCGGTCCCGAAACGGACGGACGAATGACTCCCGGGCTGCCGAGCTCACTGCTGTTCCTGTGTTCGGTGTGGCTCGTGTTCGCGCCCTTCGCGCTGCACTACGGCTTCCCGACCCTCTCCGCGGCGGTGGACACCAACGACGTGACGGTCGCCGTCGTCGCGGGCATGCTCGCGTTCGCCCGCATGGTGGCTCCCCGTGATCTGCCCTGGTTGAGCCTGGTGAACGCCGCGCTGGGGGCGTGGCTCATGGTCGCCACGTTCGTGCTGGACTACTCGGCCGCACGGCATCCCGGCCTCGCGATGGCCAACGACCTCGTCGTGGGAGCCGCGCTCCTGGTGCTCGGCACGATCAGCGCCACGGCCACCTACCGGCAGCGGTCCGCCGAGCGGCACCGCACCGCCGTGGCGTCACGGCCCTGAGGGTGCTGACGGCGCCCCACCGTCCCCGTTCTCGTCGGTGAGGTACGGGTGCAGCGTTTCCGCGTCGACCAGGTGGGAATGCGGCCGGAACCAGCCTTCCGCCGATTCCGTCCATTCCGCCGAGTCCATGGACGCGGGAGAATCGTCGGAAATGTCGCCGTATTCGTACAGCAGTTCGTGGTCGTGGTTTTCGAACGCGTATCCGTCGAATACCGCGAAGATCTGCGCGAGTTTGTCGTCCCCGAGCACGTCCGCGAGGTCCAGTTCGATCTCGGCCCGCGACTTGGCGATGTGCAGGGCGAGCGCCTCGGCGGTGCACAGCGGCGGAGTCCACTCCGTGAGGGTCAGCCGGTGCCCGAGGATGGCGGTCGCGACGAGGAACTGTTTGGCGAACAGCGCCGTGTAGGTGTCGGCGAACCGCTGCGGTAGCTCGTCGAGCACCCACAGGGCGTCCACCTGGTCGGCCGTCGTGTCCTCGTCCTCCAGCGTCTGGATGTCGCCGAACAGCTCGTCGGTGAGCATCTCGATGCCGTGCATGAGCGCGCCGGCGACGTACCGGGCGTCCTCCTCGGAGATGTCACCGTCGCCGGCGCCGAACGCCTCCGGCCCGAACGCGCGCAGGTGCCTGCTCGCGTCGAGCAGCCGCGTCCTGCGCAGGGCCCGCTCCTCCTCGGAAGGGCCGCTGAAGTCGAACACCTCGACCTCGTCGTGCTCCTCACCGACCGCCAGCGCGCTGGCCAGCTGGTCGTCGGTCGCCGTGACGGCGCAGTGCTTGACCTCCCAGCCCACCAGCAGCTCGGTCTCCTCGAGCAGCTGTTCGAGCACGGTGCGCGTGGCGTCCTCGGCGAACACGAGTGCGGGAGCATCCAGCAGCCAGTTGACGATCACGCCGCCGAGGTGGGCGTTCAGGGTGTGCTCGATCGGCGTGATCTCCATGCCGTCGGGGCCCTCGATGCTGACCAGGCCGCTCAGCCTGGTGTCGAGCAGCGAGACCACCCCGACCTGCTGGAGCGGGTCCAGGTCGGGGGCGTCCGGGGGCGTGGTGAGCTCGGCCGTGAGTTGGTACTCCACGCCGGGCAGTCTGGCACGCCCGGCTCGGCGGCCGTCCACCCAGGCCGTCACCTCGGCAGGTCGAGTGTGCCGAGTTCACCCCGGGAGGCGATGCCCAGCTTCGGATACGCCTTGTAGAGGTGGTGGCCGACCGTGCGCGGGCTGAGGTAGAGCCGCGCGCCGATCTCCCGGTTGGTCAACCCGAGCGCCGCAAGCCGGACGACCTGCGCCTCCTGCGGGGTGAGCCGGTCGAGCAGGTCATCCGCACCGCCGGGCGCCCGCACGCTCTCCCCCGTGGCGCGCAACTCGGTCCTGGCGCGCTCGGCCCAGGGCCGGGCCCCGGCCCGTTCGAAGATGGCCAGCGCCGAGCGGAGCAGGGGCCGCGCCTCGCTCCGGCGGCGGGCCCGGCGCAACCACTCCCCGTACAACAGCTCGGTGCGCGCCCGGTCGAAGGGCCGCCCGCCGTCCTCGCGGTGCAGCGCGACGGCCGCCGCGAACAGCCGTTCTGGCTCGGTGTCGTCGAGGAGCGCCCGGCAGCGCAGGGCGACCGCACGAGCCCACCGCTGCCCGCCCGCCTCCGCCCACGTCGTGAACCAGTCCGCCGCCGCACGCGCCCGGTCGGGCGTTCCCGCCCTGGCCGCGGCCTCCACCAGGTCGGGCAGGGCGGCCAGTGCGGCGAGCCGGTCGCGGCTCTCGACGAGCGCGGCCAGCCGGTCCACCGCCACCTCGTAGCGGCCGAGGCCCAGGTCGAGCAGGCTGTGCACGATCTGGGCGGTGGGTGGCGGCGCCGCGGGCAGCAGCTCGCTCACCCGCCGCTCGTCGCCCGCGATCGCCGCGATCTCGGCCAGCACCCCGGTGAGCTCCGCCGCGCTGTGCCGCTGACCGGTCTCGCGGGCGACGCGCAACCCCTCCGTGGCCCCTTCGCGCGCCTCGTGCGGGTGGCCCGCGTACAGCCGGGTCCGGGCGAGCAGCGCGGAAACGTGCGGCAGCAGGCCGTTGGCCCCCTGCATGCACGCCTGTTCCTCGACGGCGAGCGCGGTCTGGTGCGCGGCCAGGTCGTCGCCGAGCAGCAGGTACCACCTCGCCACGTTGACCCGGCCGTGCAGTTCGAGGGGCTGGCCGCAGCACCCGGCGAACAGCTCCCCCGCCCGGTCGACGAGCCGGCGCAGCGCCGAGGGACCTTCCGGCGCGAACCGGTGCAGTGCGGCCATGGCCTCGGCCAGCAGCCGCACGTGCCCGCCGACGTCGACACCGAGTGCCTCGGCCTGCCCGGCGGTGTGCTCGGCGACCCCGACGGCACCGGCCGACCACGCCGCGTCGACCGCCCAGAACAGCAGTTTGGCCGCGAGGTCCGGGGCCAGGTCGGCCGCCTGGCCCGCGGCCGCGGTGAGGACGCGATGCGCGTCGAGCGGCCCGCCGCGCTCGGTGGCGACCGCGGCGTGCACGAGCGCGGCTCGCGCGTACAGAGCCGGGTCGGTGAGCAGGGTGGTCGCCTCCCTGGCCAGGTCGGCGGCCCGGTCGAGCTGGCCCGCGTCGAGGGCCGCGCGGGCCGCCTCGGTGAGCCGCCTGCTCCGCGCGGACGGGTCGGGGCTGAGGCGGGCGGCCCGTTCGTACGCGGCGGCCACCGCGGCATGCCCGCCGCGCACCCTGGCGTGTTCGGCACTGAGCTCCAGTGCGGTGGCCGCCTCCTCGTCCGGTCCGACGGTGGCGGCCGCGAGGTGCCACGCGCGCCGGTCGGCGTCGGCGCGGTCCGCGAGCACCCGCGCGAGGGCGCCGTGCACGGCGAGCCGCTGTGGCAGCGCCGCGTTCTCGTAGACGGCGGAGCGGATCAGCGGGTGCCGGAAGCCGATGCAGTTGTCGGTGAACATGAGCAGCTGGGCGTCCTCGGCCACCCGAAGGTCGTCGACCGAGGCGCCGAGCAACTCGCCAGCCGCCAGCACGGTGCGGGTGTCGCACGTGCCGTCGGCGGCCGTGACCAGCAGCATCAGCCGGGTCCGCTCCGGCAGGGCGGCGATCCGGCCCGCGTAGGTGTGCAGGATGCGGCTGTGCGCGGGCAGCCCGGTGACCCGGAACGGCCACGTGGTCAGCCTGCCCTCGCGGTAGGCGTCGGCGAGCTCCAGCAGCGCCAGCGGGTTGCCCTCGGCCTCGTCGGCGATCCGCTCGCGCACGTGGCGGGGCAGGTCGGCGGCGTGCTCGGTGAGCAGTTCCGCGGCGGCATCGGGCGGGAGCGGCCGCAGCCGGAACTCGGGAACGCCGGGCGCGGGGAACGGCGGGGCGTGCAGGTCGCGGGCCGCGAACACGATGGCGACTCCCTCGGCCTGCAGCCGCCTCGCGGCGAACAGCAGCACGTCGGCGGATGCCGGGTCGAGCCAGTGCGCGTCGTCCACGAGACACAGCAGCGGCCGCTCTTCGGCGAGGTCGGCGAGCAGGTTCAGCACGGCGAGGCCGACGTCGAACCGGTCCCCCGTCCGGCCGGTCCCGGCGCCGAGGGCGCACCGCAGCGGCTGCGCCTGAGCCGGGGCCAGGTCGTCGATGCGGTCGGTGACCTCGCGCAGCAGCAGGTGCAGTCCGGCGAACGGCAGCTCCCGCTCGGCCTCGATCCCCGTGCCCCGCAGGACCCGCAGGTCGGCGGCGGACCCGGCGACGTGGTCGAGGAGGGCGGACTTGCCGACCCCGGTCTCACCCCGGACGACGAGGCTGCCGCTGCGACCCGCGCGGGCGCCGTCGAGCAGGTGCCCGACGGCGGCCAGCGCGTCCGCGCGCCCGTGCAGGGTGGAGGTGCGGTAGGCGGTCAGCGTCATGCCGACAGCCTGTTACCTCGAGTATGGTGGAGGTCAAGCTCGGCGCTCAGGCGGCGTAGGGCCGGGCGGTCCGCGCCTCCCGCAGCGCGGTTCCCCACCACACGAGCTGGTCCAGCATCGCGCGGGCCGCGGCGTTCGCCTGCTCCGCGTCCTTCGGCACGCCATCGTCGTCGAAGCGGTCCCAGAACTGGGCGAAGCTCAGCGTGTCCCGCACGGTGGTCGCGTGCAGCTCGGCGAAGACGTGCCGGAGGTGCTCCACGGCGCGCAGGCCGCCCGCCATCCCGCCGTAGGAGACGAAGCCGACCGGCTTGGCCTGCCATTCGCGGTGAAAGTGGTCGATCGCCGTCTTCAACGCGGCCGGGTAGCTGTGGTTGTACTCGGGGGTCACGACGACGAACGCGTCCGCCGCCGCGAGCCTCGGGCCGAGCGCCGCCACGTCGACCGAGTGGTCGAGCGTGTCCGGCAGCTCGAAGTCGGTGAGGTCGATGAGGTCCACGGCGATGCCCTCGTACTTGGCCGCCTCTCCGGCGAACCACGTCGCGGGCACCGGGCAGAACCTTTCCTTGCGGGTGCTGCCCATGATGATCGCGAGCTGGAGTGGTGTGTTCGACATGGCCCGTACGCTACGAACGGCCGCGCCCCCGCGGCATCGGTCAGGTGACTGGCGTTGCCGGTGCCGGGAACGCCGGTCAGCTGACCGATGCGGTCCCCCGTGCCGGGTTCCTAGCGTCACCGCCATGGACGAGACAACGATCATGCCGGACCTGACCCGTCCCGACGTCGGCCTGGTCTGGGCCAGTGAATGGCACGTCGGGTCCGCCGAGGCGCAACGCAGGGCAGCCGACGCGGCGATGACGGCGTGGGACGGCGCGCCGTGGCCGGAGGGCCTGCTGTCCCACACGGTGCTGCTGAGTACGGACGGGACGAGCGTCGCCCACTATTCACAGTGGACCGGACGGGACGCCGTAACCGCGTTCCGGCGGACGGATCCCCCGGGCAGGGTGGACGGGATCCTGGCCGCGGTGCCGGAGATCGACCGCAGGCAGCTGGTGGAGTACGAACTGTACCGGAGTATGTCCACTCGGGACGAAGGTCGCGTGCCGGGATGCGTGGTGCTCGTCGAGGTGGAGTTCGACGGTCCGGACCCGGCGCGGCAGCGAGCCTGGATCGACGCGGTGTTCGAGGCGCTGGAGACCGATCCCCACCCGCCGTCCGGGGGCATCTCGGGACACTTCCACGTGAGCACCGACGGCACCAGGGTGCTGAACTTCGCGGAGTGGGAGAGCGAGCAGGCGCACATCGACGCGCTCGCGGCGCCGGGCGACGGCGTGGGCTCGGGCGGCAGCCGGTGGCACCGGGTCCAGAACTATCCGGGGCTCCTCCGGAGCAGGGTCACGCGGTACCGCTACCACCGGGCCCGCCGACCTGCCGACATCACATAGTGAGATCGCCATGTATCACTCGGTCAGTGGTGTCGCGGCCCCGGCGCCGTCCCTAGCGTTGGTTTTCGGAAATGGCTGCCGTGTGCACGAAAGGTCGGTGATTCCCATGGGTGGATGCGGTTGCTGCGGTTCCTGCTCGGGTCCCGGGTGCGGTTGCTGCGGAAAGTGCTAGCGGGCTGACCCCGCGGGGCGCACGAAAGGCGGCGCGTTCGCCGTGACGCGAACGCGCCGTTCTGGTGCGCCCGTGTCACCCCATAACCTGACCGGGTGAGCGATACGGGCGACCTCCTCGGCGGCCGGTACCGGCTGCGGCACCGGCTCGGCAGCGGCGCGATGGGGGTGGTGTGGCAGGCCGACGACGAGCTGCTGCGCCGTCCGGTCGCCATCAAGCGGCTGCTCCTCCAGCCGGGGCTCGATCCGCGGCGGGCCGAGGAGGCGCGGCAGCGTGCGCTGCGGGAGGGCCGGATCGCCGCGCGGCTGCAACACCCGAACGCGGTCGCGGTGCACGACGTGTTCACCGACCAGGGCTTGCCGGTGCTCGTCATGGAGTACCTGCCCGCACGGAGCCTCGCCGACCTGCTGGCCGAACAGGGGCCGCTCGCCCCGGAGGTCGTGGCGAACATCGGCGCGCAGGTGGCGGGTGCGCTCGCCGCGGCGCACGCGGCGGGAATCGTGCACCGGGACATCAAGCCGGGCAACATCCTGATCACCGAGGACGGCGTGGCGAAGATCGTCGATTTCGGCATCTCGCACGCCGCCGACGACGTGTCCGTCACCCGAGCGGGACTCATCGCGGGCACCCCCGCCTACCTGGCGCCGGAGACCGCGCGGGGTGCTTCGCCGACGCCTGCCTCCGACGTCTTCTCCCTCGGTGCCACGCTGTACGCGGCGGTCGAGGGCGCGCCCGCCGTTCGGCGAGGACGAGGACAACTCGCTCGCCCTGTTGCACCGGGTGGCCGCGGGCACGCTCGCCCCGCCGCGCCGGGCGGGATCGTTCGAACCGGTGCTGATGGGCATGCTGCGGGCCGAGCCGGGGGAGCGGCTCACGGCGAACCAGGTCCGCGAAGCGGCGCAGGCGGTCGCGACGGGCAACCCGGTTCCGGAGGCGCTCGCCGAGGCGGCGGGCGGATGGCCGACCCAGCCGCTCACCGCGGTCACCGCGGTCGGTCCGATGGGCACGCGGCTCGACGCCGTACCGGTCGGCCCCGCTCCCGGTGCCGTCACCGCCGCGCCCGGTCCGGCGCCGCGGTCGCGCGGTGTCCGGCCGCTGCTGGCGGGCGGTGCGGGGCTGCTCGTCGTGCTGCTGGCCGGGGTGGTGCTGCTGACCCAGCTCGACTGGGGCGACTCGAGCGCCGCCCGGGAGCCTGCTCCGTCGACGACCACGACGACGAGCAGGGCATTGTCGGCCGCCGAGCTGGAGAAGGCCGTGGCCGGCTACTACGCGCTGCTGCCGGAACGCACGGGCGAGGCCTGGGCGCGGCTGGGTCCCGCGCCGCGTGCCGAGGGCAGGCAGGCCTACGAATCGCACTGGGCGAGGGTGACCCGGCTGGCCGTCGTGTCGCCGCCCCGCCGGACCGCCGAGGACCTGGTGCATGTCGGTGTGCGGCTGACCCTGCGCAACGGTGCGAAGGTCACGGAGTTCCACCAGCACGGGCTGGCCGTCGAGGGCGGCAGGCTGCTCATCGTCTCCGACACCCTCCTGCACTCCGAACGCACCGCCGCGCCGGACCGGCCACCGCGGGACCAGGACGAGAAGAAGGACGACGAGAAGAAGGACGACGAGAAGAAGGACGACGAGAAGAAGGACGAGGGCAGGGGCAAGGACAAAGAGGACGAGAACGGCGGGCGCGGCAGGGGCGGTGACGGCTGATCCGGCCCACCGCCGCGGTGGTGCGGGCAGCATCCGATGGCGCTGCCCTCGTTCCCGGTTGACGATGGAGGCACAGGCCCCACAGCCGGGAAGGGAGCACGATGGCAGCGCAGGACCTGCGCCAGCTCGTGGACACCAACGACATCCCCGCCCTCCAGCAGTGGCTCGTTCAGCACGCCCCGCACGAGATCGCCGACGAGATCGGCCGCGCCGACCCGCTGCGCGGGGTGCTGCTGTTCCGACTGCTCGACAAGGACCGCGCGCTGGAGGTGTTCGAGGAGCTGGACCCCTCGGACCAGCACAAGATCCTCTCCGGGCTGCGTGACCACGCGTTCCGCGACGTCGTCGAGGCCATGGACCCCGACGACCGCGCCCGCCTGCTCGGGGAGGCGCCTGCCAAGTTCGCCCGGCATGTCCTGGGCGGGCTCAGCCCGCACGAGCGCACCATGACCGCCGCGCTGCTCGGTTACCCCGACGGCTCGGTCGGCCGTTACATGAGCCCGGAGACGGTGGCCATCCGCAGGCACCTGACCGCCGGAGAGGCACTGCGGGTGGTGCGGGAACGCGGCGCGGACGCCGAGACGATCTACACCCTGCCGGTCATCGACGACGAACGCCGCTTCGTGGGCACCCTGTCGTTGCGCGATCTCGTGCTCAGCTCGCCGGACCGGCCGATCACCGAACTCGTCGACACGACCGCGCTGCGGGTGCAGGCCACCGACCAGGCCGAGGGCGCCGCCCGGCTGATGCAGGAGGCGAACCTGCTCGACCTGCCGGTGGTCGACAGCGAGGACCGTGTCCTCGGCCTGCTCACCATCGACGACGCCGTCGAGGTCATCGAGGCGGCCGACACCGAGGACATCGCCCGCCAGTCCGCCGCGACCCCGTGGAGCGGCCACTACATGTCCGCGGGCGTCGCCCAGCTCGCCCGCTCCCGTGCGCTGTGGCTGCTGCTGCTCATCGCCGCCGCCACCCTGACCGTCAACGTCCTGCAGTTCTTCGAGGCCACCCTCGAACAGGTCACCGCGCTCGCGCTGTTCATCCCCCTGCTCGTCGGCACCGGCGGCAACGCGGGAGCCCAGGCCGCCACCGCCACGGTCCGTGCCCTCGCCGTCGGCGAGGTCCGCACCCGTGACCTGTTCCACGTCGCCTGGCGGGAAAGCCGGGTCGGCCTCCTGCTGGGCGCGATGCTCGGTGCCGTCGGCCTGGTCATGGGCACGATCCTCGTCGACTTCCCGGTGGCCGTGACGGTCGCGCTGTCGCTCGTGCTGATCTGCGGCTGGGCCGCCACCATCGGAGCCACCATGCCGCTGCTCGCCAAGCGCCTGGGCATCGACCCCGCCGTCATCTCCGCGCCGCTGGTGACCACCCTGGTCGACGCGACCGGCCTGGTCATCTACTTCCTCATCGCCCACGCCGTCCTGCCGCTGTGAGTCGTCGACCTCACCCGCCGAACCCGGGTGGCATGGTCATCCTGCGGCCCGCCGTGGCTCCGCCGTCCACCGGAACGGAGGCGCCGGTCAGGTAGCCGAAGTCATCGGACGCCAGGGCGAGCACCGCGGACGCGATCTCCTCGGGCATGGCCATCCGTTCCATGCCGTCGACGTTGAGCGGCCCCCATGCGTCCTTGAACCTCTCCCAGTCGGGATCGGGGATGCCGGGCGGCCGGACGAACGCGGTGTCGGTCGTGCCGGGCAGGATCGCGTTGATCCGGATGCCGTGCGTGCCGTACGCCAGCGCACCGGCCTGCACGACTCCCTGGATCGCTCGCTTGCTGGCGGTGTAGGCGGCGCCGGTCGGTCTCGCCTGTTCCGCCGCGGAGGACGCGGTGCAGATGATGACCCCGCCCCCGGCGCTGAGCAGGTGGGGCACCTCGTACTTGACCGCGAGGAACACGCCGCGCGCGTTGGTGTGCTGCACGTCGTCCCACTGCTCGACGGTGATCTCGTGTGGCGGCCTGTCCACGGTGACACCGGCATTGTTGAAGGCGATGTGCAGGCCGCCGTAGCGCCGGGCGACACCGTCCACGAACGACTGAACCTGCTCGGGTACCCGGACGTCGGCCCTGAGGTAGGTGGCTTCCCCGCCCGCGGCGCGGATCTGCCGCTCGACCTCACGTCCGAGCTCCTGCCGCCGCCCGCAGAAGCCGACCTTCGCCCCCTGCGCCGCGAACGCCTTCGCGGTGGCGGCGCCGATGCCGGAGGTGGCTCCGGTGATCGCCACGACCTTGCCCGCGAACCGGCCACGTCTCCGCCTGCTCTCGTGCGGTGCGGCTTCGGCGGGGAGGGCACCCGCGAGTCCCGCCGCGCCGGTCGCCAGTGCGCCGCCCAGCATCGCGCGGCGCCCGATCGGGCGAGTGGCTGGCCGCTGATCCATGAGTTCCTCCTGCTTGTTCATCACGTTCCGGGAAGTGGCTCGCCAGCAGCCTGCCGGGAACGCCGGCGGACGTGTATCGGTCAGTTCGACTGGTTCTCGCGCTCGCCGCGTTTCCCGGAACGGGTTCGCACAGGGCCATGCCGCTTCTCAGGGCATCCTCAGTGCCGGGCCGGTAGGTTCGGCCGAATGCTGCACGGGCGGGAGCACGAGCTGGACGTGCTCGACCGGTCTCTGCTCGCCGTACGCGGGGGCAAGGGTGGTGCGCTGGTGCTCAGCGGAGAGCCCGGCATGGGCAAGACCGCGTTGCTGCGTGCGGCCGAGGCCCGCGCCGACGGGCTGACCGTGCTGTCGGCCACCGGTGTCGAGGCGGAAGCGGAGCTGGCGTTCGCCGGTCTGCACCAGCTCCTCGGGCCCCTTTCCGGCACCGAGTACGTCGACGGCCTGCCGGAGCCGCTGCGGCACGCCGTGTCCGCCGCGCTGGGGCTCGGCGGCCCGGACTGCACCGACCTCGTGCTCTACACGGCCGTGGCGCGGCTGCTCGGGCAGGCCGCGGCACGGCACCCGGTGCTGGTCACGGTCGACGACGTGCAGTGGTGGGATCGTGTCTCGGCGGCGGCGCTCGCCTTCGCCGCCCGCCGGATCGCCACCCAGCCGGTCCTGGTGCTCGTCGCGGTCTCCGGTGAGGCGGGGCCGTACCTGGCCGGGTTGCCCGCGCTGCCGCTGACCGGGCTGCCGCCCACCGCGGCCGGAGCGGTGTTCGACGAGCACGCGCCGTCGGGAAGCGCCGGTTACCGGGAGACCGTGCTGGCCGCGGCCGGGGGAAATCCGCTCGCCCTGGTGGAACTGGCCAGGACACCGGCGGAGGTCGCCGAGGACGATTCCACGACCCCGGTGGTGGCGCCGGGTTCCCGGCTGCATCGGACGCTCGGCGCGCGAGTTCGGCGGATGCCCGCCGACACACGGCTGCTGCTGCTCCTGCTCGCCCTGGACGGGACGGGCCGGGCGGACGTCCTGGCCGGAGCCGGTCTGGACATCGCGGCGCTGGTTCCCGCGGAGAAGGCCGCCCTCGTGCGGTGTGCCGGAGGGCATGTCCGGTTCCGCCATCCGCTGCTGCGTGCGCTGGTCCGCGCCGACGCGGACGCGGCCGAGATCCGGGCGGCGCACCGCACCCTCGCCGATTCCCTCGAGACGTCTGGCGAACCAGAACGGGCGCTCTGGCACCGCTCGCTGTCGGCCGAGGGCCCCGACGAGGACCTCGCGGCCAGGCTGGACGAACGGTCGGCCGCTGTCGCGCGGTGCGGCGGTCTCGCCGGCGCGGCGAGTGTGCTGCGGCTGGCGGCCCGGTTGTCCACCGGGCCGCGGCGGCCGCGGCGGCTGGCGGCGGCAGGCTACGCCGCGTGGAAGTCCGGCCAGCCCGACCTCGCCCGGTCTCTTGCCGCCGAATGCGCCGCGCACCGGAACGAGCCGGAGGTGAACGCCGCGATCGACCGGCTGAACGGCCTCGTCGCGCTCGGTGATGGCGATCAGCGAAGCGCGTACGACATGCTGACGAGGTCCGCGATGAGCCGGGCCGGGACCGCACCCGGTGAGGCCGTCGGCCTGCTGTTCATGGCGGCGGCCGCGGCCCACCACGCCGATCTGCCCGGCGAGCTCGCGGCGGCCGCCCGCCGGATCGTGGCGATCGACGGCGGTTTCGCCGAGTACGGCGGGTTGCTCGCCGGACTCACCGACGCGGCCGCCGACGCCGAGACCAGCGACCCGTGGCGGCTGCGGGACCGCGCGCCGGAGCACCTGCGGGCCAGCGACGTGCACCAGTGGTTGTGGCCCCTGGTGCTCAGCAGCTTCGGGCCACGTCCCGGGCGGGCCTACGAGTTCGGGCTCGAAGCCGTCGCCGAGTTCACCACGAACGGCATGCACGCGATCGTCACCATGCCCGAACTGTGGCTCGCCGAGCTGGCCTTCGAGCTCGGTTTCTGGGAGCAGTCCGGCACCCGGGCCGCCGAAGGTCTCCGCTCGGCACACGACACCGGTCAGCGGTCGAGGCAGGCGGACTTCCACGCGGTACTGGCGATGCTGGCCGCGACACGCGGGGAGAGCGGCGACTGTCGTGACCACGCCCGCCGCTGCCACGACCTGGCGATTCCCCTGGGCAACCGGCTCGCCGCCGCACGAGCGAGCTGGGCACTCGGCCTGCTCGAACTCGCGCGGGGAAACCACGACCTCGCCGTCGAGCACCTGGCGGCGCTTCGCGACCCGGCGGCACCCACGGCCCACGGCTACCTCGGCAGGCTGGCGACAGCGGATCTCGTCGAGGCGCACCTGCGGGCCGGGCAACGGAACCGGGCCCGGCAGGCGGCGGACACCTTCGCGCCCTGGGCGAACGCCAGCACGTCACCGTTGGCTCGCAGCCGCCTCGCTCGATGCCGTGCCCTCCTTTCCGAGCACGACGACGACACCGACAAGCTGTTCACGACCGCCTTGGCCACCGCCGCGCCCGACCATCCGTTCGAGCAGGCCCGGACCGCGCTGCTGCACGGGGAATGGCTCCGCCGCGTTCGCCGCCCCGCCCGCGCCCGGCCGTTGCTGCGCCAGGCGCACGAGATCTTCCGCGGTCTCGGCGCCCGGGTGTGGGCCCATGCGGCGGCCGGTCAGCTCCGCCCGACCGGTGCCGAACCGGTCGCCCCCAGCGGCGGTGACTCCCTGACCCACCGGGAACTCCAGGTCGTCCGGCTCGCCGCGGGCGGCCTGTCCAACCGCGAGATCGGTGCCCGGCTCTTCCTCAGCCCGCGCACCGTCGGACATCATCTGTACCGGGCGTTTCCCAAGCTCGGAGTGGCGAACCGGGCCCAGCTCCGCTCACTGGAACCGGAAGAACTCACCGGCGGGTGAGGGCACGGACGTGCCCGGAGGCGGCCCGCCCGCGCCGCGTCGGCTTCACCTGCCGGGCACCCACAGCTTCGACGTTTCCGGAGCCGGTTCGGGCCGTGACCGCTCCGGCGGTGCCACGCCCCCGCTCGCGGGTGGCTCCGGGATGCGGTCCAGGTCGCCCTGCTCGGTCACCCCGCCCTTGGCCGTGGCCTCCCGCTCGGCGCTGACCTGCCCGAGGCGCAACGTGTTCAGCGCCCGGTCCAGCTCCGCGCTCAGCTTCTCCGGGACGTAGTCCCTGCTGTGCTCGGTGACCATCGCGGCCAGATCGATCAGCAACCGCGCGTCGCGCCTGCCGAGCTTGGCCTGTGCGACGTTGAGCAGCCCCGCCAGTGTCTCGGCGAGCACGTGCTCCACCGGCACCGAACGCAGCTGCGTGAACTCGTCCCCGGCCTCCTGCCTCTCCGCCATCGCACACCTCACCAGGATCCGTCGACTCCCCCGCATGACGCGTGACGCGTCCATTATCGGCTCCCGCCCGCGGTGCCGGTACCAGCCGGAGGAGGACACAAATACTTAGCTCTTGCGCTAACTGTTGTGGAGCTGGATACTTAGCCTTGTGGCACAGTATTCAGCGATGCTGGACGGGGTCTTCCTCGCCCTCGCCGACCCGACCAGGCGGGCCGTGATCCACCGGCTCGGCCGGGGACCGGCGAGTGTCGGCGACCTGGCTCGCGAGGCCACGATGACGCTTCCGTCGTTCATGAAGCACGTGCGGATGCTCGAGTCGAACGGCCTGATCCGCACGGCCAAGTCGGGCCGCGTCCGCACCTGTGAGCTCAACCGGGAGCGGTTCGCGGTCGTCGAGGACTGGCTGGCGCAGCAGCGGCGCCTCTGGGAGGGGCGCACCGACCGGCTCGAGCGGTTCGTCACCGACACCCAGGAGAGGAAACCGACATGAACCCCGACCTCGACCTCAGCATCGAACGGGTCATTGCCGCGCCCCGCAAGGTCGTCTGGGACGCCTGGACCGACCCCGGCAGCCTCGCCCAGTGGTGGCTTCCCGCGCCGACGGTGTGCCGCGTCGACCGGCTGGAGGTCCGCCCTGGCGGCGCGTTCGTCACACGGATGAGTGAGGACGGCGCCGCCTTCGTTCCGCACCTCGACGCGTGTTTCCTGCGGGTGGACGAGTTCGAGCGCCTCGTGTTCACCAACACCGTGGACAGCGGGTGGCGCCCGGCGAACCCCGATCCGGTCGCGATGACCGCCGAGATCACGATGTCCGACCACGCGGACGGCACCGACTACCGGATCGTCGTGCGCCACGGTGACCCGGCCGCCAGGAACCGCCACGCCGAACTGGGCTTCACCGACGGCTGGGGCACGGTCGCCGACCAACTCGCGCGGTTCGTGGAGCGTGCCCGGTGAAGATCACCCTGACGCAGTTCCTCACCCTGGACGGCGTGAGCCAGGGGCCCGGCTCGGGCACCGAGGACACCAGCGACGGTTTCGGCCGCGGTGGCTGGTTCGTGCCGCACCTCGACGAGGTGTTCGTCCAGCGCGCGTCCGAGTGGCTCGACCTCGCCGACGGCCTGCTCCTCGGACGCCGGACGTACCAGGCGTTCGCCCGCGACTGGCCACGGATCACGGACCCCGACGACCCGTTCACCGGCCGGATGAACTCTCTGCCGAAGTACGTCGTGTCGAACACGCTCCCGGCCGGGAGCTGGCGGCCGACCACCGTGGTTCGCGGTGATCCCGCGCAGGCGGTCCGCGAGCTCGCCGGCCGGCCGGGACGCGAGCTCCAGGTGCACGGCAGCGCCCGGCTCGGCAGCACCCTGCTGTCCGCGGGCCTGGTCGCCACGCTCCGCCTCGTCGTGGCACCCGTGGTGATCGGGTCGGGGCGGCGGCTGTTCACCCACCCGAGCCCGGCGACCGGCCTGCGCCTCGTCCGGCACGAAACCACGGCACGGGGTCTCCTGCTGCTCGAGTACCGGGCCACCGGCGCGGCTCGCACCGGCGACTACCAGGGCGTCACGGACGTGCGGTAGGGAGCCCGCCCTCAGGGCCGCCAGGCCGGGTCGCGGCCGAGGAAGGCCATCAGCTTGTCCTGCGGGGAGGCGTCGTCGGTCACGGGCACGGCGGTACCGAACTGCCCGCTGTCGCGCAGCATCGGCTCGATCGGCCGCATGGCCTCGAGTGCGGTGGCGCAGCGTTCCTGGCCGAGGTCGGGCTCGCGGCCGAGCGCCTTGGCGAGGTCCCAGGAGTGCATCCAGACATCGGCGGTGTAGAACCGGTCGATCGCCTCGTCCACGGGCATCTCGCCGGTGTTCGGGTTGCTGAGCACCCGGCCCGCCGGGTCGTCGAGGACGGCCTGGATGTCGGTGACGTGCTGCTTCCAGGCCGCGGCCGGGTCGGCCTCGACATCCAGGGCCGGGAGCTCGATCCCGGCACCCTTGAGGAAGCCGCGGGACCATTCGACCAGGTGCCGCACGATGTCGAACGCCGTCCACTCCGCGACGGGACTCGGCCGCGCCCAGTCGGCGGCGGAGGCGGACTCGACGAGCGCGGTGAACCGGGCCGCGTCGTCGGCGTGCTGCCTCGCCGGGCCCGGGGATGCCGGCGCCATCTCAGGCCTCCCGCGCGAGCAGCTCGTCGAGCTTGGCGTAGCCCTCCTTGACCCCGACGTCCATGCCGCTGGACAGCATGCCGTCCCGGGTCTCGAAGTCCTGCACCACGCTCAGCGTCGTCAGCCGCGTGCGCCCGCCCTCGAGCTCCTCGAAGGTCAGCGTCTCGAGCGCGACCCCGTCGGGCTGGCCCTCGTAGGTGAAGGTCCACACGATCCGCTCGTTCGGCCGCACCTCGTGGAAGCTGCCGAAGAACGAGGCGATCTCCTCGCCGTCCCGGTCGTTGGCGAAGGCCCACGCGCCCCCGGTGCGAGCATCCCACCTGGTGATCCTCGTGGTGACCGAGCGCGGCCCGACCCACCGGGCGTAGAGCTCGGGATCGACGTGGGCGCGGAAGACCTGTTCGGGGGCCGCGTCGAACTCGCGGCTGATCTCGATCGTCGGGAGCTTCGGGTCCGCCACGATCGCGGTCTCGTGCTTCGTCATGGTCATGATGCGTCCTTACGGGTTCGCTGTGGCTTCTCGTCGTCGGTCATGTCGTCCAGCAGGGCGTCGAGGCGCTGGTACCGCTCCTCGGCCCGCCGGCGGTAGCGTTCGATCCACTTGGTCATCAGGTCGAACACCTCCGCGTCCAGGTGGACCGGGCGGCGCTGGGCATCCCTGCTGCGGGTCACCAGCCCGGCGTCCTCCAGCACCTTCACGTGCTTGGAGATCGCCTGCAGGCTCATGTCGTGTGGCTCCGCCAGCTCGCCCACGGTCGCGTCCGCGTCGGCCAGCCGGGCCACCAGCTCGCGCCGGGTCGGGTCGGCCAGGGCGGCGAACACCCGGTTGAGTCGCTCCGCGTTCTCGTCCACCGTCCTCCTCAACTCCTCGGTTGAATAGAACTGTAGGCCTCGTCCGAATCGTTGTCAACCCGTTGGTTGAGCGAAAACGTGGTAGTGCGTGCCGGAGCGGATATGGACACCGACATCGCCGTCCGTCCGATCGACCGGCCACTGTCCGATGAGGGCACCGTGGACGCTTCGCGATCAGCTGGCACGCACCGAGTGATGTACCTGGTGTTCTTCACACTGGTATGGACCACGTCGAGATGCTGCATCGGGAAACTTCGGCAAACCGCCCGTGTCCGAGTCGGCTTTCTGACAGAGTGACAACATGATTCCGAGATCCGGCCGAACCGGCCACATACCTCTCCTGCGCCGTGCCACCACAGTGGCGGCCACCCTGCTGGTATCCGCCGCGTCGGCGCTGGCGTTCGCGCCCGCGGCGAGCGCCGACACTCATGTCTGTACCACTCGCTACGACGGACGCTTCTGCAGCGGGGAAGTCGCCTTCGAAGCCCTCGGCGAGCACCTGATCATCAAGGACATCCACAAGGACGGCCACGGTGTGAAGGGCTACCTGCAGCAATACTACGACTTCAAATGGCACTGGGTCAGCCCGTCGTCCGGCCGCTATCACGGCAAGGGTGCGGGCACCGAGGTCGACGTGAACTACTCCGTGCCCGACGGGCGCTACGTGCGCATCAAGGCGTGCCTTTCGGAGGCGGGCGGACCGGGCTTCGCCTGCAGTGGGTGGCAGGAGGACCGGGCGTGACGAGGATCGGGAGCATCGTGAACAAGCGGGTCAAGGGCATGGCGGCGGCCGCCGCCGTGGCAGTCGTGTGTGGTGGGATCGCACTGGCCGGTTCGCCCGTTGCCATCGCCGAGCAGTCCACCACCAAGTGCTACAACGGGACGGGCAACACCAAGAAGTTCGATCTGCCTGGCAAGACCGATATCCACATGAACGCTGACCCGTGCATCACCCGCTACAGCAGCGGAAGGATGACGGCGACGATCAGGATCGGCTGGAGCGAGGCGTCGCTGCCCGCGGTCGGCAGCGGGCACAAGTTCGACGACTTCAAGATCAACGTCCGGCTGGAGCGCCGCCCCAACGGCAGTTCCAGCGACAGCACCGTGGCGAGCAAGACCTGCACCGTCACCAGCACGGTGAACGCGTCCTGGTCGGGCGACACCAGCTGTAGCGTCACGGTGTCCGGCGTCTACAACTCGGGCTACGACTGGTCCAGTGACGGTTGGCTTCGCTACGACATCGACAACGACGGCAAGGGCGGATCCGACTGGAGCCTGACCGGCTCCCCGCTCATCAGATGACACCGAGCAGCCGGGTTGGCCAGGACGCGCCCATCGGCCAACCCGGCTGCGACCACCAGGATCCCCAGTGGCGGGTGAACGGGGAGCGAACCGCGCTCGGCCGTGCTTACCGGAGCCAGATCACCAGATGGGCCGTTTCCGCAGGCCAAGAGACATGATCTGGTGGGCCGCCTGGGACTCGAACCCAGAACCCGAAGATTAAAAGTCTCCTGCTCTGCCAATTGAGCTAACGGCCCTCGCGGAGCAGTCTAGCGGGCGCGATCGCCCCGTACGCCGGGGTGCCGCAGCGCCCGGCGCACCCCGTTCGACGGGTGCCTTCCGCCCGGCGCAGCGGCGCGGGTGCTCCTCAGCCGACCTGCCCGAAGAAGGCCCTGACGTCCTCGACCAGCAGGTCCGGTGCCTCCATGGCGAGGAAGTGCCCGCCCGCGCCGAGCTCGGTCCAGCGCACGATGTCGTGGTCGCGTTCGGCCCACCGGCGGATCGTCACGTCGTGCGCGGACACCAGAACACCGGTGGGCACGGCGCTCCGCGGGCTCACCGACCAGTCGCTCCCGGCCCACGCGTCCGCCGGCTCCGCGGACATCGCCTCGTAGTACACCTGCGCCGAGGACGCGGCCGTGCCCGTGAACCAGTACAGCGACACGTCGGTGAGGATCCGGTCCCGGTCGATGCTGTCCTCGGGCAGGGCCTCCTCCGGGACGGTGAGCTCCTTGAACTTCTCCACGATCCACGCGAGCTGCCCGGCCGGTGAGTCGTGCAGGCCGTACGCGACCGTCTGCGGCCGCTTCGAGTTGCACTGCAGGTAGCCGTCGTTGAAGTTCTGCATGCGTTCCCAGCGCCGCTGCTCCACTTCCGTGAGACCGTCCAGCTCACCGTCGATCCCGACCGGAAAGGTGATCATCGCGTTGACGTGCACGCCGACGACACGTTCTGGGGCGAGTTTGCCGATCTCCGGCGCCACCCAGGCCCCCGTGTCGTAGCCGTGCACGCCGTACCGGCCGTAGCCCAGCCGGTCCATCAGCAGGTCGAGGACCCGCGCCATCCTCGCCGGTCCCATGCCGGGTCCCGCCAGCGGTGTGGAGAACCCGAACCCGGGCAGCGAGGGGACCACGAGGTGGAACGTCTCGGCCAACGGCCCGAGCACGTCCAGGAAGTCGGTGAAGCCGCCGGGCCAGCCGTGCAGCAACAGCAGCGGCAACGCGTCCGGCCGGGCGGAACGCACGTGCAGGAAGTGCACGCACTGCCCGTCGATCGTGGTGCGGAACTGGGGATGTTCGTTGAGCTCCCGCTCCCGGGCCCGCCAGTCGTAGCCGGTGCGCCAGTACTCGGCGAGGTCCCGCAGGTAGTCCACCGGCACGCCGCGGCTCCAGCCGACACCCGGCAGGTCGCTCGGCCAGCGAGTGTTGCCCAGCCTCGCCCTGAGGTCGTCGAGCTGGCGCCCCGGCACGTCGATGCGGAAGGGCAGGATCTCCTGCGTCGTCGTCTCCATACGACCGACGCTAGAGACGATTCAGGTCACCTTCCGTCCTCAATGGCCGGTCTGGTCGGCGACCAGGCGTACGGCGAGCGCACCGAAGATCGCCGCCGAGATCCGGTCCAGCCAGCGCTGCACCGACGGCCGCCGCAGCAGCAGCGCCGACAGCGTGCCCGCCGCCAGGCCCACGGTGCCGTCGACGGTCAGGCCGACCGCGATGAACACCGCCCCGAGGACCAGGAACTGCACCCAGGCAGGCCATCCGCCGTCGGCGACGAGGAACTGCGGGAAGAACGCGAGGAAGAAGAGGATCACCTTGGGATTGGCCAGGTTGGTCAGCACCGCCATCAGGTAGGTGCGGCGCAGGGAGCGGTGGCCGGTGGCCTGGTCGACCGGCCGGTCGTCGATCCGCGTTCGGGAGCGCAGCGTCGTCACGGCCAGGTAGACCAGGAACGCGGCGCCGACGATGCGGACCGCGTCGAGCACCGCGGGCGCGGCGTGCAGCAAGGTGCCGAGGCCGAGCGCGGCCGCGACCGTGTGCACCGCGAGCCCCGTCGACATGCCCAGCGCCGCCACCAGACCAGCCCGGCGGCCGCGGGCGATGCCGTTGGCGACGACGAACATCATGTCCGGCCCGGGCACGACGCTGATGACCAGCGCGGCGGCCGTGAAGGCGAGCAGCACGGAGAGGTCCACGGAGCCATCACAGCACAACGGCGCAGCGCCGCCCACCGATTTCCCGGCCGGGACCGCGGTGCGCGCGCTACTGTGGCGCGGTTCACACAGGGAGGTGGCGGATGGACCTGATGACGCTGGCCACGCAGGAACGGGCCGACCTGGCGGCGTTCCTCGGCACCCTCGAACCGGCCGAGTGGGACGCGCCGACGCTCTGCTCGCAGTGGCGGGTCCGGGACGTCGTCGCGCACGTCATCAGCTACGACGACCTGGCCGTCCGGGCGCTGCTGCGCCGACTGGCCCGTGGCCGGTTCGCCCTGGACAGGGCGAACGCGATCGGGGTGAGCGAGCTGGCCGGGCTGTCCCCGGACGCGCTGCTGGGCCTGCTCGACCGGCACCTGCGGCCGCGGGGCCTGACCGCCGCGTTCGGCGGCATGGTCGGACTGGTCGACGGCATGATCCACCACCAGGACATCCGGCGCGCGCTCGGCAGGCCCCGCGAGATCCCGGCCGAACGCCTGCTCCCCGCCCTCCGGCGGGCGTTGATCGCGCCGCCGATCGGCGCGATCCGGCGTGCCAGGGGACTCCGGCTGGTCGCGACGGACCACGAGTGGTCGCACGGAAGGGGGCCCGAGGTCCGCGGCAAGGCCGAGGCCATCCTGATGGCCGTCGCCGGTCGTGGCGCGGCCGTGCCCGAGTTGAGCGGTCCCGGGCAGCGCATTCTCGCCGCCCGGGCCGGTGTGGCGAGCGGCTGACCGGATGTCGTACCCCGGTGGCAGGCTGTCGCCACCTGGGCGGGATGGTCCGCCCGTGGCTCACCGGGGAGGGACTCATGCCGTACGGCCACAACGGTTCGATGAAGGTCAAGCCCGGCCATCGCGATGCGGTGGTCGCCATCCTGCTCGACGGCGTCGAGCGGCTGCGCGACGCGGGCTGCCACCTGTACGTCGTGAGCGTGTCGGACACCGATCCCGACACGGTCTGGGTCAACGAGGTGTGGGAGTCCGCTGCGCACCACCAGGCCTCCCTCGACCTGCCCGAGGTGAAGGAGTCGATCGGGAAGGCGATGCCGATGCTCACCGGTGAGTTCACCGGCCAGCAGCTGACCGTCGTCGGCGGGTTGGGCGTGCCCCGGCCGACCTAGCCGAACGCGGCCGTCCGCACGCGCTGCAGGGACGTCTCGGTGCCCAGCTCCGCGCGGGCTTCCGGATTCTCCACGTAGAACCGCACCAGGTGGTACAGCACGACCGGGTCGACGGCGAAGTTCGTCGTGTCGATCTCGATCATCGGCACGGGCGGCAGCTTGTCCAGCTTCCAGACGCCGCCGAGCTGCCGCCGGTCCCACGGCGCGTTGGCGTAGGCGATCACGAGCGCTTCGGGCGTGCCGTTGTCGGCCGCCTTGACCCCGGCGAAGGCCTCCCACGGGAGGAACGAGGTGAACGCGCGGCCACGCTGGTGGATGCCCTGCGGCGCCAGCACGAGCCGTCCCCGGCTCAGCCTGCCGATGGCCACGAACACGAAGAAGCTCAGGAAGAAGCCCGCACCGAGGCCGCACAGGACGGCGGCCACGGGCGCCGCGGGGACCTCGTCGCCCGCCGTGGCGAAGTCCACCGCCGCGAGCGTGCAGAGCGCCGCCAGGCACCCCACCAGCGCACCGAGCACGAGGAAGGCCGGTCCCGAGTACCTGATCTCGGTGGCGGGCCTGCCCTCGTACTCGGTGATCGCGACATCGTCCGGCCGTGGCGCCCGGCGGACCTTCGTCACCAGGCCGTACGCGGCGGTCAGGAAGAACAGCACGCCGAGCAGCAGGGCGTAGCCGAGTGCGGACGCCAGCCCGACGGCGACGAAGCCGATCCCGGCGGCGACGCACAGCGCGCCGATCGCCGTGACGAACACGATCGCTGACCGGTACCTGGCGGGATCGCGGGCGGGCCATTCCGGTGGCCGTGCCAGCGCGTCAGAAGATCGCATCCCACGCGTCCTTGGCCAGGCCGCCGATGGCCTCTCCCGCATCGCCCACTGCTTCGAACCCGTCCTCGATCGCTCCGCCGACGTCGCCGACTCCGTTCTGCCAGAGCGAATCGACGAGTCCTGACGTGAACACTCCTACCACGGCGCCGCCCACCGCGCCTACCGCCGTGCCGACGACCGGGACCGGGATGAGGGTGCCGATCGCGGCCCCTGCCGCCACCGACGCGCCGAAGCCCAGACCGCCGGAGACGATCGCCTGGGTGGCGGGTTTGCCGTTCGCGATGTCGTAGGCGATGCCGGCGACCGCCAGCGCGCCCCCTGCCCGCAGGCCCCACCTCGCGGCGTTCGCGTCGACGTTCCGTGCCGCGGTCGCGACATCGTCCGCCTGGTAGGCAGCCGCCCGGCCGAGGTCGAAGTCGCGGTAGATCTGCGCGGCGCTCGTGCCGGACGGCGCGGTGCGGGCCCGCTCCAGGAACTTCGCGGACTCGTCGGCGAGGAACTTCGCCTGGTTCTTGAGGATCGACGAGTGCTTGGCGGCCAGCGTGCCCGCGGCGCCCGCCGTGAGGTCGCCGACCACCAGGAACCATTTCTGGGTGACGTCGGCCCAGACGTTCTTCAGCGTGTCCGCGGCGACCTTGGCGATGTGCCGGGCGGCGTCGGCGTCCGTCTTCGCCGTGTTGTACGCCTCGACCTTCTGGGCGTGCGCGCGGGAGGCGGTGACCGCGTCGGAGTGCGCGGCGAGGGCTTCCGGGGTGGCGTCCGCGCCGGTCGGTGCGTCGCCCGGATCGGCGGGCGCGGGTCCGGGGTGCTCGATCGTGTCGCCGTTCACGGTGAGTCCCGCGGTCGCGGCACGCTGCCGGACGGAACGCATGTCGTCCTGGGCGCGCTGCAGGTCAGCGGCGTAGGTGTCGAAGCTCTGTGCGGCGTCGACCGCCGCCGAGGCGAGCTCGTCGGTCTTCTCCGCCCCGGTGGTCATCCTGGCGCGGAAGGCCTCCCCTGCGGGGCCCTGCCAGCCGGCGTCAGCCCGGTTGCGCGCGTGGTAGACCTGCGTCGCGGCCTGCGACACGGTGTCGCCGAGCGAGCCGCGCAGCCAGTCAGCCGCACCGCGGACGCTCTCCGGATTCCCCTCGATCCTGGTGTCGATCGACACGGGTCACCTCGCTCCGGCGTTGTGGACGTCGTCGCGGGCGGCCGCGTCCTGGTCCCGGTACGCGGCGTTGGCCGAGGCGACGTCGTCGCCCGCGCCCGCCGCGCCGAGCACGAACGCGCTCGCGTTCTCGACCAGGTGCGCGAGGATCCCGGTCACGGCCGGGGTGGCGTCGCCCGCGTCGGGGGTCCCGGGCACCGAGTTGCCGAGCGCGTCGACGTCGGCGCTCGCGTTGCGGAGGGTGCTGGCGATGCCGTCGAGGACGTCGTAGTCGACGTCGTGGCCGCTCATGCGGCGCCCTCCTGCCGCTTGTCCTCCGGGATCACGACGTCGAGCAGCACCAGCTGGAAGGGCTGCGCCTGCTGGAGCGCGTCCAGCGCGGCCGTGGGCAGGACGATCCACGGCTGGTTGCGGCCGCAGCAGTCGTGCAGCCGGTCGAGTGCGGAGTAGGCGAGCAGGGCGACGCGGCCGTCCCTCGTCGTTCGCATCGCGATGCGGGCCTGTTCGGGGTCGGTGACGGTCTCGACACACGGCAGGTAGACGACGGGCGGGAACTCGCGGGGCAGGGGCTTCCCGGCGGCGGGTGTGTCCTCAGTGGTGTCCATGGCGTGTCCTGGGCTGGTGGTCGGGTCGCCGCTAGGACGCCGCCCACTCCGGCTCGGTTCCCGGGAATCCGGCCCGGTTTCGGACCGCCCGCAGGACGTCGGCCGGTGGGCCTTCCGCGGCCAGGCTGCCGTCCCGCAGCAGGAGACAGTGGTCGGCCCGCAGTGCCTCGGTAAGGTCGTGCGTGGCCTGGACCACCGTGGTGCCCCGGGCGGTCACCTCGGCCAGCACCTCGGCGATGCACTCCCGTGCCTTCGTGTCCAGACCCGCCGTCGGCTCGTCGAGCAGCAGCAGGTCCGACTCCTGGGCCAGTCCCTGTGCCACCAGCGCCCGCTGCCGCTGGCCGCCGGACAGCTCACCCAGCTGCCGTGCGGCCAGGTCCTGGATGCCCAGCCGGGTCAGGCACTCGTGCACCATCGCCCGGTCCGTCCTGGACAGCCTCCGCCACATGCCCCGGCGTGCCCACCGTCCCATCGAGACGGCCTCGCGGACGGTGATCGGCAGCGTGTCGGGCACCGTGCTGCGCTGCGTCACGAGCGCGGGCCGCCCCGCGTCCCGCCGCTCGACGGTGCCCGACACCGGCCGTACGACGCCCGCGATCGCCCCCAGCAGCGTCGACTTGCCGGACCCGTTGTGCCCGACGACGACCGTCGACGCGGCTCGGGGAATCCGCGCGGTCACCCCGTGCAGCACCGCCCGGTGGCCGTAGGCGACCACGAGCCGGCGTACCACGACCTCGGCGTCCTCGGAGCGATGTGGCATGCCTCTCCCTGTTTGTAACGATAACCATTTTCACTATAGGGTGACTCGCCGTGCACTGGTTGATCGCCCCGTTCGAGGTCTCCTTCATGCAGCGGGCGCTGTGGGGCGGGCTCCTCGTCGCCCTCGTCTGCGCGCTGGTCGGCACCTGGGTGGTGTTGCGGGGAATGGCGTTCCTCGGCGACGCCATGGCGCACGGCATGCTGCCGGGCGTCGCGGTCGCGTCCCTGCTCGGCGGCAACCTGATGCTCGGCGCGGCGCTCAGCGCCGGTGCGATGGCGGCGGGGGTCACCGCGCTCGGCCGCTGGTCGCGGCTGTCCCGGGACACCAGCATCGGCCTGCTGTTCGTCGGCATGCTCGCGCTCGGCGTGATCATCGTGTCGCACTCGCGGTCCTTCGCGGTCGACCTGACCGGCTTCCTCTTCGGTGACGTGCTGGCCGTACGAGCCGCCGACCTCGCGTTCCTCGCCGCCGCGGTCGTCCTCGCCGCGCTGGTCTCCGCGCTCGGCTACCGGTCGTTCGTCGCGCTGGCGTTCGATCCGCGCAAGGCACACACCCTCGGGCTGCGGCCGCGCTGGGCGAACGCCGCGCTGCTCGGCCTGGTGACGCTCGCCGTCGTCGCGTCCTTCCACGTCGTCGGCACGCTGCTGGTGTTCGGCCTGCTCGTGGCGCCACCCGCGGCCGCGCTGCTGTGGGCACGGCGCGTTCCGGCGATCATGGTGGGGGCGGCACTGCTCGGCGCGGTCTCGGTCGTGGCCGGACTGCTGGTCTCCTGGCACTTCGGGACCTCGGCAGGCGCGACCATCGTCGCCGTCTCCGTCGCCCTGTTCTTCGTCTCCGCGCTCGCCGTGCGGCTGAAGGGAAAGGTGGCCGCGGGCGCGGCCCTGCTCCTCGTCGCGTGCGGCCCGGGGACGGCGGACCCGGCCAGTTCCCAGCCTTCCGTGCCACACGGCTACGTCGAGGGCGCGGAGGAAGTCGCCGAGGCGCAGCCACGGCTGGTGGTGGCCGACGCGGACAGCGGCGCCGTCCGGGTCGTCGACCTGCTCACGGGCGAGGTGACCGAGGCGGGGGACGTCGACGCGGTCCGCGGGCTGCACGGCGACGGCCGGTTCGCCTACCTCGACTCCGCGGGCGGCGCGGTGCACGTCATCGACAGTGGGGTGTGGACGGTCGACCACGGCGACCACGTGCACTACTACCGTGCCCCGATCCGTGCGGTGGGGACGGTCGACGGTGGCCGGACGATCGCCGTGCACGGCGACGCCGCCCGGACCGTGGTGTCCTTCGCCGTCGGCGGAGCACGGTTGCTGGACCGGACCCGGCTGGAGGCGGGCACCGTCGGCGGGACCGGCACGCTCGACCGGCAGGGCGAGGCGGGCGCGGTGCCGTACGCGGGACAGGTGCTGGTGCCCTCGGGCGACGCGGTGGAGGTGCGGACACCGGAGGGCGAACGGCGGGCGGTCGTGGCGGAGCCGTGCCCCCGGCCGAGCGGGGAGGCCGTGACCCGCCGGGGTGTCGTCTTCGGCTGTGCCGACGGCGCCCTGCTGGTGACCGAGGACGACGACGCCTTCACCGGCGAGAAGATCCGCTACCCCGCCGGAGTCGCCGAGGCCGACCGCGCGCGCGAGTTCGCGCACCGGGCGGGCGGCACGACCCTCGTCGCGCGCGCCGGGGACCGCGGACTCTGGGCGCTCGACCTGGACGCACGCACGTGGCGGCTCGTCGGGGCCGGTCCCGTCATCGCCGCGAACACCGCCGGGGCGGGCACCCCGCTGCTGGCCCTGACCGCCGACGGCACGCTGCGCGCCTTCGACAGCGAATCCGGGAGGGAGATCGCGCGGAAGCGGGTGCTCGCGCATCCGGTGACCGAGGGAGGACCACGACCGGTGATCGAGATCGACACCAGCCGCGCCTACGTCAACGACATCGCGGCCCGCACCGTCCACGAGATCGACTACGCCGACGACCTCAGGGTCGCCAGGACGTTCGAGCTGGATATCCGGTCCACCTACCTGGTGGAGACGGGCCGATGAGGGCGGTGCGGTCGAGGAGGACACTGCCGCTCGTCCTGGCGCTCGTGCTGGCCGCCGTCACCGGGTGCGCGGCGGGCGGTGCCGAACGCGCCGGTGTGGTGGTCACCACCAACATCCTCGGCGACCTCACCCGCACCATCGTCGGCGACGAGGCCGAGGTGACCGTGCTGATGAAGCCGAACGCCAACCCGCACTCGTTCGCCATCTCGGCGCAGGAGGCCGCCCGGATGGAGACCGCGGGGCTGGTCGTCTACAACGGACTCGGTCTGGAGGAGGGCGTGCTCCGGAACGTGCGGGCGGCGCGGGAGTCGGGTGTCGCGACCGTGGCGGTCGCCGAGCACGTCGATCCCCTCGACTACGCCTCCGGCGAGTCGGCAGGCACGCCGGACCCGCACTTCTGGACCGACCCCGCCCGCGCACGCAGGGCCGTCGAGGTGATCGCCGAGCAGGTGGTGCGGCACGTCGAGGGGGTCGACGCCGACCGGATCCGGGCGAACGCCGCCCGGTACGCCGGCGAGCTGCGGCGGCTGGACGACTGGATGGCCGCCGAGTTCGCGCGGATTCCCGTCGAGCGGCGCAAGCTCGTGACCAACCACCATGTCTTCGGTTACCTCGCCCACCGGTTCGGCTTCGACGTCGTGGGCGCGGTGATCCCGAGTGGCACCACGCTCGCGTCGCCGAGCGCCGCCGACCTGAAGTCACTGGCGGACACCATCCGCCGGGCCGGCGTGCCGACCGTCTTCGCCGACTCGTCTCAACCCGACCGGCTGGCCCGCGTGCTCGCCGAGCAGGCGGGGGTGCGGGTCGGCGTCGTCGACCTGTTCACCGAGTCGCTGAGTGCGCCGGGCCAGGGGGCGAGCAGCTACGTGGAGCTCATGCGCTCCAACACCGAGGACATCGTCACCGGGCTCGTGCCCGGCTGAACCGAGAAGGAACGAGGAAAGAGGAAGCATGCTGCGACAAAGACGGCTGGCCTTGCTGACCACCGTGCTCACCGGGGCGCTCGTCGCGAGCGCGTGCGGCGCGGAGGACGGGCAGCAGGTCGACACGGCGGGAGCCACGGGGACCGCCACGATCGCCGAACCGATCGTCACCACGTACGACGGCGGACTGTACGTCCTCGACGGGAAGACCCTGGAGCTGGCCGAGGACATCGAGCTCGCCGGGTTCAACCGGGTCAACCCGGCAGGTGACGACAGGCACGTCCTGGTGTCCACAGCGGACGGTTTCCGGGTGCTGGACGCCGCGGCGGGCAGGCTGACCGACGTCGAGTTCCCCGGGGAGAAGCCGGGGCACGTCGTGCGGCACGCGGACAAGACGGTGCTGTTCACCGACGGCACCGGCGAGGTCCGGATCTTCGACCCGCACGACCTGGGCAACGGTGAACCGGAGACGGAGGTCTACCAGGCGGCCGCGCCGCACCACGGCGTCGCGATCGAACTGGAGAACGGCGAGCTCGTCGTGACGCTGGGCACCGAGGAGGAACGGGTCGGGATCGCGGTCCTGGACGAGAACCGCGAGGAGATCGCCCGCAACGAGCAGTGCCCCGGCGTGCACGGGGAGGCGACCGCACAGGGCGAGGCCGTCGTGATCGGCTGCGAGGACGGCGTCCTGGTCTACCGCGACGGCGAGATCACGAAGGTGCCGAGCCCGACCGAGTACGGCCGGATCGGCAACCAGGCCGGGACGGACGTCTCCCCGATCGTGCTCGGCGACTACAAGCAGGACCCGGACGCCGAGTTGGAACGGCCCGAGCAGGTGTCGCTGATTGACACCAGGAACGGCAGCCTCCGGCGGGTCGAGCTCGGCGCGAGCTACACGTTCCGGTCGCTGGCCCGCGGCCCCGAGGGTGAGGCGCTGGTGCTCGGCACGGACGGCCGGATCCACGTGATCGACCCCGAGAAGGCGAAGGTCGTGCGGACGATCCCGGTGCTGGCGGAGTCGTGGCGGGAGCCGCTGGACTGGCAGCAGCCGCGCCCGGCGATCTTCGTCCGTGGTGGCACGGCCTACGTGTCCGACCCGGCGAAGAAGGAGGTGCACGCGGTGGACCTCGCGTCGGGTGAGAAGACCGCCACGGTCACGTTGCCCCAGGCGCCCAACGAGCTCAGCGGCGTGCTCCACGGCCACTGAGTGCCTGGTCACCCCTCGTGAGTGCAGAACGTTGTTAGAACAACGGAAAGCACTCACGAGGGGTGGCCCTCCTCGCCCCGGGCCAGGCGCCCCCGGGTCCGCACGGTGGCCTCGATGGTGGCCGTCAGGAAGCGCCGGATCACCTGCCGCTCCTCGGGGGTGAACCCGCTCCACTCGCGTGCCAGCTCGGTGCCGAGGGGGCCGAAGAACCGTCGCCCGAGTTCCCTCGCCGGTTCGCGGATCCGGAGTTCGATGCGCCTGCGATCCTCGCCGCTGCGGTCGCGCACGACGTGGCCCGCCGCCTCCAGCCGGTCAAGCAGGGCCGTGGTGGCCGACGCGCTGAGATGCAGCGCCTCCGCCAGCTCTCCCGGGCTGAGCGACCGGCCACCGAGGGTGGCGTCCATGATCACGGTCAGCGCGTTCAGGTCCGTGCGGTGCAGGTGGTGGGCCGTGCGGAAGATCTCCGCGAAGTGATCGGTCTCCACCGTCAGCTGCCGCAGCTTCCTGATCAGCGCGGTGTCGTCGAAGCCCTCATCCTTTTCGTGAGCGGATGTCACGTTCGTCTCGCTCCCGTCGGTTTGCCGTAGCCCGGCGAGCCAGCATACCCTTTGACGCTGGGATAGTTCGACGATCGAATTAGGGAGATCCGGATGCCCCGACGCCGCTGGCTGATCCCGGCACTGCTCGTGCTCGCCTGGCTCGCCATCGGTGGTTTCGGTGGCCCGTACGCGGGCAAGCTCAGCGACGTCGCCGAAAACGAGTTCGCGGCGTTCCTCCCCGAGTCGGCGGAGGCGACGAAGGTGGCCGAGCTGCGGCGGCAGTTCGCGGGCACCGATGCCCTCCCCGCCATCGTCGTGGCCGAGCGCGAGTCCGGGATCACCCAGGCCGACCGGTCGTACCTGCGGCAGCGTGTCGCCGAGGTGGGTTCGGTGCGTGGCGCGCGGCAGCCGGCCTCACCGGTGATCCCGTCCGAGGACGGTCAGGCGCTGCAGGTCGTCGTCCCGTTCACGGACGAACCCGCGCAGGGCGTCGAACAGCTGCGGAACCTCCTCGAACAGGGGAAACCGGCCGGGCTCTCGGTATACGTGACCGGACCCGCCGCGCAGGTCGCCGACCTGGTGGACGCGTTCAGCGGCATCGACGGGCTGCTCCTGCTCGTCGCGGGCACCGTCGTGGCGCTCATCCTGGTGATCGTCTACCGGAGCCCGCTGCTCCCCGTCATCGTGCTGCTGTCCGCCCTCTTCGCGCTCGGCCTCGCGAGCCTCGTCGTGTACCTGCTGACCGACGCCGGTGCGCTCTCGCTCAACGGACAGAGCCAGGGCATCCTGTTCATCCTGGTCTTCGGGGCCGCGACCGACTACGCGTTGCTGCTCGTGTCCCGGTTCCGGGAGGAACTACGCGACACCGGCGATCGCTATCTCGCGATGCGGAAGTCGTGGCGCGCCACCATCGAACCCATCGCCGCCTCCGCGGGGACGGTGATCCTCGGCGTGCTCTGCCTGCTGTTCAGCAACCTCCGGTCGAACCAGGACCTCGGGCCGGTCGCCGCCATCGGGATCGCCGCGGCACTGCTGGCCTCCACCACGTTCCTGCCGTCCGCGCTCGCGCTGTTCGGCAGGTCGGCGTTCTGGCCGTTCCGGCCGAAGCTCGGCTCCGAGCACCCGGAACAGCGCGGGATCTGGCGGCGGGTCGCGGGCGGCGTCGACCGCCGCCCGCGCGTCGTCTGGGCGATCACCGCGCTCGTCCTGATCGGGTGCGCGGCGTTCTTCCCGCAACTGCAGGCCAGCGGGACCTCGCAGTCCGAGGTCTTCCTCAACAAGGTCGAGTCGGTGACCGGCCAGGAGGTCCTCGGCGAGCACTTCCCCGGCGGCGTCGGCGCTCCCGCGATCGTGCTCGCCGACGCCGACGCGGCGCAACGGGTGCTGCGCGAGACCCGGCAGGTGCCCGGCGTGGTCGAGGCGCGCGTCACCACCACGCCGGGCGGGCAGCCGCGGGTCGTGAACGGCCTGGTCCAGATCGAGGCCACGCTGGATGCGCCTGCCGACTCGGAGGCCGCGCTCGCGACCGTGCAGCGCCTCCGCGCGGCCGTACACGACGTGCCCGGGCCGAACGCGCTGGTCGGCGGCCAGTCGGCCGAGCTGCTGGACACGCAGCAGACGTCCGAGCGCGACCGCAGGGTGATCATCCCGATCGTGCTCGCCGTGGTGTTCGCGGTGCTGGCCCTGCTGCTGCGGGCGCTGCTCGCGCCACTGCTGCTCATCACCACCGTCGTGCTCTCGTTCGCCGCGACGATGGGCGTGTCCGCCCTGGTGTTCAACCACCTGCTCGACTTCCCCGGCGCCGATCCGGCGGTGCCGCTGTTCGCCTTCGTCTTCCTGGTGGCGCTCGGCATCGACTACAACATCTTCCTCATGACCCGGGTGCGGGAGGAGACCACGCGCATCGGCACCCGGGCGGGCACGTTGCGCGGGCTCACGGTCACCGGCGGGGTCATCACCTCGGCGGGCGTGGTGCTCGCCGCGACGTTCTCCGCGCTGGCGGTGCTGCCGATCCTGTTCCTGGCGCAGATGGCGTTCATCGTCGCGTTCGGGGTGCTGCTCGACACGTTCGTGGTGCGGTCGCTGCTCGTGCCCGCGCTCACCGTCGACATCGGCAAGCGCGTCTGGTGGCCGTCCGCGCTGGCCAGGCGGGATGAGAGCATGCGTTCATGACCGACCGAGTCACCGTCGAGCGCGACGGCCACGTCCTGCTGATCGGAGTCGACCGCGCCGCCAAGCGCAACGCCTGGGACCTGCGCACCATCGAGGAGGTCGGGCGCGCCTACGACGTGCTGGCCGACGACCCCGAACTGCGCGCCGGCGTGCTGTTCGGGCACGGTGACCACTTCAGTGCGGGACTCGACCTCGCCGACGTCTTCCCGGCCGTCACCGAGCACGGGCCCGGTGCGCTCTCGGGCGAGGGCAGGCACGACCCGTTCGGGTTGTGGAAGGAGCCCGTCGGCAAGCCGGTCGTGCTGGCCGTGCAGGGCATCGCCTTCACCCTGTCCATCGAGCTCGCGCTGGCCTGCGACATCGTGGTGGCCGCCGACGACGTGCGCTTCCGGCAACTGGAGGTCGGCAGGGGCATCCTGCCGTTCGGCGGGGCGACCATGCGGGCCCCCGCCCAGCTCGGCTGGGGCAACGCGATGCGGTTCCTGCTCACCGGTGAGGAGTTCGGCGCCGCCGAGGCCCACCGCATCGGGTTGGTGCAGGAGGTCGTGCCCGCGGGGACCCAGCTCGACCGGGCCACGGAACTGGCGCACCTCATCGCGGCGCAGGCGCCGCTCGGTGTCCAGGGCACGCTGGCCAACGCCAGGGTCGCGCTGCGGTCGGACTCCGAACGCGCCGCCGCCGACCACCTGCGGAGCGTCCTGCCCGGCATCGTCGGCAGCGACGACGCGCAGGAGGGGCTGCGCAGCTTCGTCGAGCGGAGGCAGGCACGGTTCATCGGCCGCTGACGTTTTCGCGCGCGCCATGCGGGAATGCCTATCTGCGCATACGGCACGGAGGTGACATCCCATGGCTACCTGTGAAGTCTGTGGCAACGAGTACGAGCTGGCCTTCGAGGTCCACACCGCGGGCGGCGGCAGGCACACGTTCGACTCGTTCGAGTGCGCCGTCCACCGGCTGGCGCCCATCTGCGAGCACTGCGGCTGCCGGGTGATGGGCCACGGTGTGCAGGTCGACGGCCAGTTCTACTGCTGCGCCCACTGCGCCCGGGAGACCACCCGGGAGGGTGTGCAGGCTCGCGACGCCGTCTCGACCACCAGCTGAGCGGTCCCCGGCTCGTGAGTGAGAATCGTGGTTCTCACCACGTTCTTCACTCACGAGCCGGAGCCGAGGGCACGGGCGAAGAAGGCCAGGTTCGCCGGCCGCTCGCCGAGGCGCCGCATGAAGTACGGGTACCACTCGGTGCCGTACGGCACGTACACGCGCATCCGGTGACCGCGTGCGGCGATCCGCCGCTGGAGGTCCGGGCGTACGCCGTACAGCATCTGGAACTCGTGGTCCCCCGCCGTCCGGCCCGCCCGCGCCGCGAGGTCCTCGGCGATCGCGAGCAGCCGGTCGTCATGGGTGGCGATCATGGGATGACCCTGACCGCCCAGCAGTACCCGGAGGCACCGCACGTAGGATCGGTCCACTTCGGACTTGTCCCGGAAGGCGACCGAGGCGGGCTCGTCGTAGGCGCCCTTGCACAGCCGCACCCGCGAACCCGGCCCGGCCAGGTCGGCGCAGTCGGCCTCGGTACGCCGCAGGTACGCCTGCAGCACCGCGCCCGTGCCGGGGAAGTCGAGCCGCAGGTCCCGCACGATCGACAGCGTCGAGTCGGTGGTCGTGTGGTCCTCCATGTCGACGGTCACCGTCGTGCCCGCCCCGGCCGCCGCCGCGCAGATCCGCCGCGCCGCGTCGAGCGCGACCTTCTCCCCGTCCACCGGCAGCGCCTGACCGAGCGCGGACAGCTTCACCGACACCTCGGCCCGCCCGGAGAGCCCGGCCCAGGCGAGCCGGGACAGCAGCGTCCGGTACGCCTCGACGGTGACCTCCACCTGCCGCCGGTCGGTCGTGTCCTCCCCGAGGTGATCGAGGGTGACGAACCGGTCGGTCGCCAGCTCCCCCGCCGTGCGCACGGCCGAGTCGACGTCGGTCCCCGCGACGAACCGGTCGACGATCGGGCGCAGGAACGGCGTGCGCTCGGCGGCCGAGCGGCAGTGCGGGGACCGGGCGGCGGCGAGCAGGGTCGAGCGCAGCATGGGGGCTCCTTCGGCGGAGGAGGATCAGAGCTGGTGCGGGTACGAGGAGCGCACCGGCGGAACGAACGTCTCCTTGACCGTGCGCGGGCTGACCCAGCGGAGCAGGTTGTAGACCGAGCCCGCCTTGTCGTTGGTGCCGGAGCCGCGGGCGCCGCCGAACGGCTGCTGCCCGACGACCGCGCCGGTCGGCTTGTCGTTGACGTAGAAGTTGCCCGCCGCGAAGCGGAGCACCTCCGCGGCCCGCTCGATGGCGGCCCGGTCGCGGGCGACGACCGCGCCGGTCAGCCCGTAGTCCGCGCCGCGGTCGATCTCGTGCAGCACGCGGTCGTAGTCGGCGTCCTCGTACACGTACACCGCGAGCACCGGGCCGAAGTACTCGGTGCGGAACACCTCGTGCGTCGGGTCGGAGCCGACGAGCACGGTCGGACGCACGAAGTAACCGCGGGAGTCGTCGGCGGTGCCGCCCGCGATCACCTCCAGCGAGTCGGTCTCGTGAGCCATCCGCTGCACGGCCGCGAGCCGGTCGAACGCACGCCGGTCGATGACGGCGCCCATGAAGTTCGAGAAGTCCGTGACGTCGCCGACGGCGAGCGAGTCCACCTCGGCGGCGAGGTCGTCGCGCAGCCGCTGCCACACCGACCTCGGGATGAACGCGCGTGAGGCCGCGGAGCACTTCTGGCCCTGGAACTCGAAGGCGCCCCGCACGAGCGCGGTGCGCAGCACGTCCACGTCCGCGCTGGGGTGGGCGACCACGAAGTCCTTGCCACCGGTCTCGCCGACCAGCCTGGGGTAGGTGCGGTAGCCGGAGATGTTCGCGCCCACGGTCGCCCAGAGGTGCTGGAACGTCCGCGTGGATCCGGTGAAGTGGATCCCGGCCAGCGCCGGGTCGGCGAGCGCCACGTCGGAGACGGCCAGCCCGTCGCCGGGCAGCAGGTTGATCACGCCCGGCGGGAGGCCCGCCTCCTCGAGCAGGCGCATCGTCAGGTGCGCGGCCAGCCCCTGCGTCGGCGACGGCTTCCACAGGACGGTGTTGCCCATGAGGGCGGGGGCGGTGGGCAGGTTGCCCGCGATCGCGGTGAAGTTGAACGGCGTGATCGCGTAGACGAAGCCCTCCAGCGGCCGGTAGTCCAGCCGGTTCCACGCGCCGGGCGCGCTCTCCGGCTGGCCGGTCATCAGCTGGCGCGCGTAGTGCACGTTGAACCGCCAGAAGTCGGCGAGCTCGCACGCGGAGTCGATCTCGGCCTGCGCCACGGTCTTGGACTGGCCGAGCATGGTGGCCGCGTTCAGCGTGTCCCGCCACGGGCCGGAGAGCAGATCGGCCGCGCGCAGCAGGACGGCGGCACGCTCGTCGAACGGCAGCCTGCGCCACGACTCGCCCGCCCGCAGCGCCGCTTCGACGGCCGCCTTCGCGTCCTCGTGGGTCGTGTTGGCCGTGGTGCCGAGCACGTGGGCGTGGTGGTGCGGCTGGACGACGTCGATCCGGTTACCGCTCGGCAGGTGCTGCTCGCCGTCGATCGTCGCGGTCAGCTCGAACCGCTGGCCGGCGAGGTCGGCGAGCGTGCGGGACAGGCTCTCCCGCTCGGGGGAGCCGGGGGCGTAGTCGCGCACCGGCTCGTTGCGCGGCGCGGGCGGGCTCGTGATCGCGTCCATAACGCATGACGGTAAGCAGCGGCGGGCTCGTGCCGCGTTGTCTGGTCGGCTAACGTTGTGCGATGTCCCTTGTCGGATCGAACAAAGGTGTCACCCTGCGGCAGTTGCTCGTCGCGATCGGCGAGCCGCTGGTCGAGTCGTGGACGCCGGCGTTGGACCCGGTCGTGCGGGGCGTCGCGATCCTCGATCCCGACGACGAGCCGGGCAGCTACCCGGGTGAGCTGGTGCTGGTGATCGGCGCCAGGGGCCGCGAGGCTGCCCGGTACGTCCGGGCCGCGGCGCGCGGTGGTGCGGCCGCGGTCGCGGTGAAGGCGGGCCCGCCCGCGGAGCGGCTGGCGGACGTGGCGGCCGAGGCCGGGGTGGCCCTCGTCGGCGTCGCCGCGGACATCCGCTGGGACCAGTTCGGCACGCTGGTCCGCGAGGTGCTCGACGCCGCCGCGCTCGCGGAGGGCCTCGGCGACGCCGAACCCGGCGACCTGTTCTCCCTGGCGCAAACGCTTGCGGTCCTGACCGCGGGCAGCGTGAGCATCGAGGACGCGGGCAACCGGGTGCTGGCCTACTCCCGTTCCGACGACGAGGTGGACGAGCTGCGCAGGCTGTCGATCCTGGGCTGGGAAGGGCCGGAGACCTACCTCGCCCTCCTCCGCGAGTGGGGCGTGTTCCAGCGGTTGCGCTCCGGCGAGGACGTGGTACGGATCGACGAGCATCCCGAGCTCGGCATCCGGCGCAGGCTGGCCGTCGGCATCCGAGCCGGCTCGCAGCACCTCGGCACGATCTGGGTGCAGGAGGGTCGCGAGCCGTTCGCCGAACGCGCGGAGAGCGCGCTGCTCGGCGCCGCCCGCCTCGCGGCCGTGCAGTTGCTGCGGGGCCGCAGCGGAGGGGACCGCTCGCCGCAGCGGCTGGTGACCGGCCTGCTCGACGGCACCGCGAGCGCCGACCTGGTGGCCGGCCGCCTCGGGCTGGACCCGGCGACACCCGCGGTCGTGGTCGCGTACGCCGTGCGGGAGGTGATCGCCGACCGCCCCGCCCACGAGCTGCACCGGGTCGAAGCCATCGACATGGTGTCGATGCACCTGGCTTCCTACCGGCGCGGGGCGCTGGTCGGCGCCTCCGGCTCCCGGATCTACGGGGTGCTTCCCGGCGTCGCAGGCGATGCGGACACCCGCCAGCTCGGTGCCCTCGTCGCCGACATCGCCCTGATCCTGCGGCGGCGGACGGGTGTGCGGGTGCAGGCGGGCATCGGTTCGCCCGTGACCGGGCTGGCCGAAGTGGTCACGTCGCGCGCCGAGGCGGATCGCGTGCTCGACGCGATGGGTTCCGACCGCGTGGCGGCCACGATCGCCGACCTGCGGGCCGAGGTGCTGCTCGGCGCGGTCGCCGCGCTGCTGCGGGAGCAGCCCGGCCTGCGCGACCCGGCGGTGACCGCGTTGACCAGGCACGACGCCGAGCACGGCACCGACATCGGGCCGACGCTGCTCGCCTACCTGGACGCGCTGGGGGACGTGCGGGCGGCGGCGAACGCCCTGCACGTGCACCCGAATACGGTGCGCCACCGGGTGCGCAGGGCGGCCGCGGTGAGCGGGGTCGACCTCGCCGATCCGCGGTCCCGGCTCGCCTGCCACCTCCAGCTCCTGCTCACCCAGAGGCCGGGTTAGGGGCCCGCCCGAACGTTCCCTGTCCGCGTGGCCTCCTACGGGCCGATTCGTGATTGAATCTCGGCTGACGAACGGCGAAAGGGTGGACGTGGCGAGGCTCGGAGAACTGGAGCGCGCGGTCATGGACGTGCTCTGGGCGCGGAACGAGCCGCTCAGTGTCCGTGCCGTACACGCCGAGCTGGCTGATCGGGACCTGGCCTACACCACCGTGATGACGGTGCTCACGCGGCTGGCGGCCAAGAACGTCGTGCGGCGCGAGCGCGCGGGACGCGCGTGGCTGTACGCGCCGGCGGCCAGCCGCGAGGAGTACGTGGCGGAGCTGATGCTCGAAGCGCTCAAGCTCACCGGCGACCGGGGTTCCGCACTGGTCAGGTTCGCGCAGTCGGTCAGCAACGACGAGGCGGACGCGCTGCGTCAGGCTTTGGAGCGGGGCGAGACGTGATCATCGTGGGGCACCAGCTCGCGGCCTTCGGGGTGGCCGCGATGGTGGCGCTCTGGCTCCTGCGGGGGCGCTGGACGCACGCGCACCCGCGGACCGCGCTCGTCCTCTGGCAGCTTTCCGGACTGACGCTCGTGGTGTCCACCATCGGCGCGCTGCTCGCGTTCGGCCTCGCGCCGTACCGCCGGGGGCTGGTCCCCGCGCTGGTCGACCTGCCTGGCCGGTGGCAGGTGCTGGACGCCTGGCATCTCACGGCGGTGGCCGCGGGCCTCACGCTCGCCGGGTGGCTCGTGGTCAACCAGCTGCTCTCGCTGGTGAGCACCGCTCGCGCCCGCGCCCGGCACCGCCTGCTCCTCCAGCTTGTCGCGAGGCAGGGGACGGACGCGCTGGTGGTGGATCATCCGGTCGCGGTCGCCTACTGCCTGCCCGGCCGCACGCCCCGGATCGTGGTGAGCGCGGGCGCGCGCCGCCTGCTCACCGACGCCGAGCTGGACGCGGTGCTGGCCCACGAGCGGGCGCACGCGAGGGAGCGGCACCATCTCGTCGTGGCCCCGTTCCAGGCGCTGCGCGGGCTGCTCCCCGGCAACGCGCTGCTCGCCCGCGTCTGCGAGACCATCGAACTGCTCGTCGAGATGTGTGCCGACGACAAGGCGGCACGGCAGCACGGCAGGGAACCACTCGCGAGCGCGCTGGAACGCTTCCACGCCAGCGGGTTCGGCGGCACCCCGGCCGGCGCGCTCGCGGTGGCGACCACCTCGGTGCAGGCTCGTATCCGGCGGCTGCGCGAGCCGGGGCGGCCCGGCTTCCCGCTCGGCCGGATGGTGGCGGGTTCGCTCGTCGTCTGCGCGCTCGCGACATCCACGGCGTTGTTCGCCGTGCCCCTCTGACTGTTACTACGTGATGTAGTAAATTTCCGCCATGGAAATCGTCTACGACGTACTGGTGGTCCTGCACCTGCTCGGCATGGCGGGCATCCTCAGCGGTGTCCTGATCCACTACACGGCGAAGGCCGCCGCGGCGTTCGCGGCCATGCTGCACAGCGCGATCCTGCAGGTGATCACCGGGCTGGCGCTCACCGGCATCGCCTCGGCCGGCCTGGTGGACTCGGACGTGAACAACACCAAGATCGCGGTGAAGCTCGTGGTCGCCGTCGCCGTGCTGGTGCTCGCGCTCGTGCTCTACCGCAGGCGGGATCTCGCGGACCGGGGCCTCGTCGCCGCGGTCGGTGGGCTCACCGTGGTCAACGTGATCATCGCGGTGTTCTGGTAGGCGCGGTGCGGCGCAGCCAGAGCAGTCCCACCACGGGAAGCACGAGCGGGATGAAGAGGTAGCCGCGTCCGAAGTCGGACCACACCGTCTCGTCGGGGAACGCCGCGGCGTCCGCGATGCTCAGCACCCCGACCGTCAGCACGCCGGCCAGCTCCACCGAGCAGGCGGCGAGCGCCACCCGCCACCAGGTCACGCCGGAGCGGGCCAGCGCGATGGTCGCGAGCACGTAGACGACCGCGGCGAACGCCGACAGCGCGTAGGGCAGCGGCGCCTCGTCGAACCTGGTGGCGATCTGGACGCCCGCGCGGGAGGTCGCGGCGACCGCGAAGATCGCGTAGACGGCCACGAGCACGCGGCCGGGCCCGCTGGCCGTGGCGGGAACGTCAGGCACCGGCTCCACCCCAGACCTCGTACAGGCGCAGCACCAGCACGGAGACGGTGACGCACGCGACGCCGAGCACCGCGGTCGCCGACCGGCTGCGCTCGGCCAGCGCCCACACGGTACCGAGCGGCAGTACCACGAGTGAGCCCGCCAGGTACCCGATGAAGGTCGGCATGCTGCCCGGCCGCTCCCCCGCGATGAGGAGCACGGCCGCGAGCACCGCCTGCGCGATCAGCAGGACCTCCACCGCGGCCAGCCCGGCCAGCAGGGCCCGCTGCGGGGGCCGGTTCCGGGCGACGAGCACGAAGCTCCACACCGCGACGGCGAGCGCGGACAGCGCCACCGCGACGGCGAACTCAGAGATCACGGTTCCTCCCGTCGGCCTACTACCTCGTGTAGCATAGTGGCCTCACTCGACAGCTCACGTGCGGCCCGCTGGTCCTTTGTGGATCGGGATCGGGTGCTACCTGCTCCGTCCCATGGGGACAACTCGAATTGGCCCCTCTTTCGAGCAGTTTCTGTGACCCTCTGCTCACCCGTGGCGACCAGCGAATTCGTTTTCCGGCCACCCGTGTTACACCGGCAACCGGGTGAAGCGAGGCCCGAGCGGGTTACGCAACGCTTGGATACCGGTTGGTAACCGTAATAGTCACGTCCCTGTTCAGCGGAGTCGAACCCCCTTGATGGCGGATTGGCCATGGCGGGTCCCGTGTGGGGGAATATTCCCGGGAGTCGTGGAAAGCAGCCGACCGGCGAGCTCTGTTCCGCTGGTCAGGAAAGGGATTTCGATGGACCTCCGGTACGAGGCATATTGCTTCGCCGATCCGCTTTTCTTCGACGAGCAGAGGGAAACGCGCACCCCGGAAGAGGACTTCTCCACGCTCCTCCCGCTGCCCGGGACCGGTTGGGTCCAGAAGGATCTCGGAGTGTGGCGGATGCTCGCGCCGGACGCGGTGGCGCTGCCGGGTCAGGGCTGGAAGATCCATGTGTCCTCTGGTCTGGACAACGCTGAGCGAATCCTTTCGCGAGTATACGAGTACTGCGTTCACAATGCGGTCGCGTTCAAGCACCTGCGGACGAAGTCAATCTTGCTCGCGCGCAATTCGAAATACGCGTCCCGCGCGGCAAGTGGAAAATTGATCACGATATACCCCGCCGACGACGACCGATTTGCTTCGATACTCGAAGAGCTTTCCGGGAAACTCGATGGAGAGCCCGGTCCGTACATTCTCAGCGATCTTCGTTACGGTTCTGGCCCCCTTTACGCACGGTATGGAGCATTCGTCGAGCAGTGGATGGAGCACGGCGGTTCCCGGGTGCTCGCCGTCACGAAACCGGACGGCACCAAGGCGCCCGACCGGAGGGAGCCCACGTTCTCGGTGCCGGAGTGGGTCACGCTTCCCGCGTGCCTCGAGCCACACCTGGCCGCCCGCCGGAGCGGTGATCCGGCCCAGTTTCCCTACCGGGTGCGCGGCTCACTGCACTTCTCCAACGGCGGAGGGGTGTACCGCGCGGAGCGGCTCTCCGACGGTAAGGAGCTCGTGCTCAAGGAGGCCAGGCCGCACGCGGGACTCGACCGGGGCGGGGTCGACGCCGTCGAGCGGCTGCGCCGGGAGCACCGGGTGCTCACCCGCCTCGCCGGGATCGACGGGGTGCCCGAGGTGTACGACCTGTTCGTGGTCTGGGAGCACCACTTCCTCGCCATGCAGGACGTGCCAGGGGTGCCGCTGGGCTCCTGGCTCGCCCGGAACTACCCGCTGACCAGGCGCGATGTGGGCGATGACCACGTCGCCGCGTACACCGAGCGGGCGCTCGCGCTGCTCGGCTCCGTCGAGCGGCTGCTGGCCGAGATCCACGAGCGCGGCATCGTCTTCGGCGACCTGCACCCGCTCAACATCATCGTCGAATCGGACGACGGTGCAGGCGGCGAGAACGGCGGCGACACCGTGCGCCTGATCGACTTCGAGCTCGCGTTCGACGTGACCGAGCCGGGCAGGCCCGCCCTCGGCGCGCCGGGCTTCCGCGCCCCCGCCGACCGGAAGGGCTTCGCCATCGACGAGCACGCCCTCGCCGCCCTCAAGCTCTGGCTATTCCTGCCGCTCAACGCCCTGCTCGAACTCGCGCCCGCGCGCCTGCCCGGGCTGGTCGAGTTCATCGAGCGCAGGTTCCCGCTGCCGTCCGGCTTCGGCGACGGCATCGTGCGCACACTCGCGCCCGCGGCGCCGGTCACACCCGCGCCGAACGAACTGGACGCGGCGGAGCCCGACTGGGGCGCCGTGCGCAAGGCCATCGCCGAGGCCATCCTCGCGAGCGCCACGCCCGAGCGGACCGACCGGCTCTTTCCCGGGGACATCGAGCAGTTCCGCGTCGGCGGGGCCGGCTTCGCCTACGGTGCGGCCGGGGTGCTGCACGCGCTGCACGTCGGCGGCGCGGGCCGCTACCCGGAGCACGAGCGCTGGCTGCTGGACTCCGTGCGGCGCGACCCGCCCGCCAGGCCCGGCCTCCTCGACGGCGCGCACGGCATCGCGCACGTACTGGAGAACTTCGGTTACCGCGACGAGGCGAGCGAACTCGTGTCCGGCGCGGCGAACCTCGTGGAGCAGACCGGCGACCATGGTTTCGAGAGCGGGCTGGCCGGTATCGGGCTGAACCTGCTGCACCTCGCGGAATCGCGGGGTGACGCCGGGTTCCGCGCCGAGGCGGAACGGATCGGCGACCGCCTCGCCACCACGCTGGAGTCGGCGGACGGCCCCGCCGACCACGCGCGTGCCGGGCTCACCCACGGCTGGTCCGGACCCGCCCTGCTGTTCGTGCGGCTGTTCGAGCGCACGGGCGACCGCGGCTGGCTGGCACTCGCCTGCCGGGCGCTGGAGCGGGACCTCGCCGAATGCGTGCCGGCCGACGACGGGTCGCTGCAGGTCCGTGACGCGGGCACCCGCACGCTGCCCTACGTGGGAGTGGGCAGCGCGGGTGTCGCGCTGGTGGCGGGTGAACTGGCCGAAGTGGACCCGGATTCCGCTGTGGCGCACCGGATTCCCGACCTGTTGCAGGCATGCCGCGGCGAGTTCGTCGTCCACCCCGGACTGTTGCTCGGCCGGTGCGGCCTGCTGGTCACGCTCGCGGCCGCGCATCGGCGGCGACCGGACGCCGATGTCGCCTCGGTGGTGGACATGCACCTGTCCCGGCTGCGGCTGCACGCGGTTCCGTTCGGTCCCGGCGGCCTCGCCTTCCCCGGCAACCAGTTGTTGCGGCTCTCGATGGACGTGGCCACCGGTGGTGCCGGTGTGCTGCTCGCGCTCGCGGCCGTGCAGGACGGTCACGGCGAAGCGCTGCCGTTCCTCGGCGGACCGCGGCGCCCCCAAGGACTTCCGGCCGATCCCCGACCGGAAGGCAAGTGAGGAACGAGGAAAGGAAGCACGATGGATCTGGTTCTCGACCTGCAGGCGATGGAGAACGCCGAGGCTCCCGAGTACGGCGGCGGCAGCAGCGGTGGCGCCAGCAACCTCAGCCTGATCGCCTCCTGCGCCAACAGCACCGTCAGCCTGCTCACCTGCCACTGACGGCAGGCGCGGGTGCGGGAGCGGCGCAGGAGAGGTGCGCCGCTCCCGCACCACCCCATTCTGCCCGACCGAGCCAGGTGGAGTCGTGCGTGAAAAGCCTTCGAGCGCAGCGGCACGCGGTGCCTCCGCGGGAACCGAAGGCCGGGCGAAGGGTGGGCCCGAACACCGTGAACGCACCCGACCGGCTCCTGCTCGACACCGTCCGGCACAGCGGCTACCGCGTCGTGCTGCTGATGCTCGCCGCCGCCGTCGCCGCGGCCGCCGGCCTGCTCCTGCCGGACGCGCTCGCCGGCGCGGTCGACGCCACGGTCTCCGGGGAGCGCAGCTGGCCGCAGGTCCTCTGGCTGCTTGCGGTGGGCGGGGCCGAGATCGCCGCCGACGTGGCGGCGGCCATGCTCACCGCGCGGGTCACCGCGGCCGACACCGCCTGGCTGCGGCGCCGCCTGACCCGGCACCTGGCCCGGCTCGGCACCGCGTCGCCCTACCCCGACGGCGACGCGGTGAGCAGGCTGACCACCGACTGCACCGGAGCGGGCACGGTCGCGTCGACCCTCGTCCAGCTCGGTTCCGCCGTCGTGGTGTCCACCGGCGCGGTCACGCTGCTGGCCGTCCTCGACTGGCGGCTCGCCGTCGTGTTCTTGGTCAGCGTCCCGCTCGCGCTCCGGCTCGCCCGCTCCCACCTGCGGCTCACCGCCGACGACCTCACCGCCTACCAACGGGTGTCCGGCGAACTGTCCGCGCGGCTGCTCGACGCGGTCTCCGGACTGCGCACCATCGCGGCCGCCGGGCTCGGCGAGCGTGAGTCCGCCCGGGTGCTGCGGCCGCTGCCCCAGCTCAGCGCGGCGGGTGCGGGGATGTGGCATACCCAGGCCCGCATGGTGTGGAAGGCGGGGCTGCTCCTGCCCGCCGTCGAGCTGGCCGTCCTCGGGGCGGCGGGCTTCGGTGTGCTCGCGGGCAGGCTCAGCGTCGGCGACGTGCTCGCCGCGCTCGGTTACGTGGCGCTCGGCATGAGCCTGGTCGGGCAGGTGCCGCAGCTGACCAACCTGTCCCGCGCCCGGTCGTGCGCGGGCAGGCTCGTGGAGGTGCTGGACACCGCTCCGCCGGAGGAGGGCACGTTCCGGCTTCCCGCCGGGCCGGGCACCGTCGAACTGCGCGGGGTGCGTGTCGGCGAGGTGCTCCGGGACGTGGACCTGACCGTGCCGGGCGGCAGCACGGTGGCGGTCGTCGGCCGCTCCGGCTCCGGCAAGTCCGCGCTCACCGCCGTGCTCGGCGGCCTGCGCCGTCCGGACAGCGGGGAGGTGCTGCTCGACGGCGTGCCCGTCGAGCGGACGCGCACCGAGGAGCTGCGGACCGCCGTCGGGTACGCCTTCGAGCGGCCGGTCCTGCTCGGCGCGACGGTCGCCGACGCCGTCGCCTACGGCAGCTGGGCCGGTTCGGCCGCCGTCGAACGCGCGTGCCGCACCGCGCAGGTGCACGATCTCGTCGTCCGCCTGCCCGAGGGGTACGCGAACCCGCTCGGGCACACACCGCTGTCGGGCGGGGAGGCGCAGCGCGTCGGCCTGGCCCGCGCGGTCGTGCGGAATCCCCGGCTGCTGGTGCTCGACGACGCCACGGCGAGCCTCGACACGGTCACCGAGGCCAGGGTCGAACGCGCGATCGGGGAGGCGCTGCCCGGCCGCACCCGGGTGGTGGTCACCCACCGTGCGGGCACCGCGAGCCGGGCCGACCGGGTGATCTGGCTGGCCGACGGCCGGGTGCGCGGCGTCGCGCCGCACGACGTGCTGTGGGCCGAGCCGGACTACCGGGCGGTGTTCACGGAGAGCGCCGAGGGCACGGAGGGCACCGACCCGTGAGGCTCTACTGGACGACGCTCGCCGCGCAGTGGCGCGGCGCCCTGGTACTGGCCGGCTGCTCCGTGCTGGAGAGCGTTCCCGCGTTCCTGTCCGGCAGGCTCGTCGAACGATCGGTCAACGCGGGGTTCGCGGCGGGCAGGCCGTGGCCGGGGGTCGCGTGGCTGCTCGTGTTCGCCGCCGTCTCGGTGCTCGGCGCGTTCGGATCGCGGCTGGTGTGGCAGCGGCTGGGCGAGATCATCGAACCACTGCGCGACGCGCTCGTCCGCGCCATCGTCCGGGGGGTCCTCGGCGGCAGCGCACCGCAGCGCAGCCGCCCCGACGCCAGCGGCGTCGCCCGGATCACCCAGCACGTCGAGGTGGTGCGGGACGCCACGGCCGGGCTCCTGGTGCAGGCGCGCGGCATGGTGGTGACCACGGTGGCGGCGCTGGCCGGGTTGTTCTCCGTCGCCGTGGAGCTGGCGTGGCTGGTGGCCATTCCGGTCCTGCTCTCGCTGGCGGTGTTCGCCTGCCTGTTGCCGACCCTGGCGAGCAGGCAGCGGGCCCTCACCCTCGCCGACGAGCACACCGCCGAGGCGGCGGGCACGGTGCTCACCGGCATGCGGGACGTGGTGGCGTGCGGTGCGGAGGCCGCGGCGGTCGCCTCGGTGTTCGGCGAGATCGGGAAGCAGGAGACCGCGGCCGTGCGGATGGGCACCGCCACCGCCGCCAGGACACTGGTGATCGCCGTCGGCGGCTTCGTCCCGCTGCTGCTAGTGCTCGCGCTCGCACCGGGCATGGTGGCGTCCGGTCAGTTGACGGCCGGTGCGGCGCTCGGTGCGGTGGTCTACCTCTCCGCCACGCTGCGGCCCGCGCTGCAGGGGCTGGCCGCCACGACGAGCACCGTGGTGCTCCGCCTGCTGGTGGCACTGCGCAGGCTGAGCGAGTCCTGCCCGGTTCCGGAGGCGGAGGACGGGACGGCGGAGCCCCGCGACGGCACGGTGGGCGTGCGCGGGGTGACCTTCGGCTGGGGCGAGCACGCGGAGCCGATCGTGCGTGACCTCGACCTGGAGCTGGAGCCGGGCGACCACCTGGCGATCGTGGGGCCGAGCGGCATCGGCAAGTCGACGTTCGCCGGCCTGCTCACCGGGATGCTCCGGCCGCAGCGGGGGCAGGTGCTGCTCGGCGGCGAACCGGTCACCGAGATCCGTCCCGCCCTGCGGCACCGGCTCGTCGCGTTCACCCCGCAGGAGTCCTACGTCTTCGCCGGAACCGTGCGGGAGAACCTGGCGCTGCTCGCACCGTCCGCCACCGACGCGCGGCTCCTCGCCGCGGCCGAGCGGGTGGGCGCGGCCGCGCTGGTCGACCGGCTCGGCGGGCTCTACGGCGAGCTGGGGCACGCGGCCGAGGGCCTTTCGGCGGGTGAGGCGCAGCTGCTGTCGCTCGCCCGGCTCTACGCGAGCCCGGCGGAGGTGATCGTGCTCGACGAGGCCAGCTCACACCTCGACCCCGCGGCGGAGGCACGGGCGGAGTGGGCCTTCGCCGAGCGTGGCGGGGTGCTCGTGGTGATCGCCCACCGGCTCAGCTCGGCGGTGCGGGCCAACCGGGTACTCGTCATGGACGGCCGGGAGACGCTGCTCGGCAGCCACGACGAGCTGCTGTCCTCCGCGCCCGCGTACGCTGAGCTGATGCGGGCGTGGACCGTCCCGGTCAGTCCGCGCGCAGCGCTGCCAGCGACTCGCGCAGCCGCCCGGTGACCTCCACCGGACGCCGCGTCTTCCGGTCGACGAAGACGTGCACGAAGTGTCCCTCCGCGATCAGTTCGGAGCGGTCCTCCCGGTGGATGCCGATCTCGTAGCGCACGCTCGACCGGCCGAGGTGGCCGACCCGCAGGCCCACGGCGAGACGCTCGGGGAACGCCACCGAGGCGTGGTAGTTGCAGTGCGACTCGACGCAGAGACCGATGACCTCGCCCTCGTGGATGTCCAGGCCGCCGTGCTCGATCAGCCAGCCGTTGATGACGGTGTCCATCAGGGCGTAGTGCACGACGTTGTTGACGTGTCCGTAGAGGTCGTTGTCCTTCCACCTGGTGGGGACCAGTTCCCAGTGCGCGTAGCTCACCGGGACGAATGTAGTGGTCACGTCCGGCGCATGGCGCCCCGGCGTGGCATCGGGTACGGTCGGAGATGTAGGTGATCGCGCGGCACGGCCGCCCAGGTGAGATCGGAGTGACCCCCGGCGGGGCCCGAGTGGCACGCTCGATGAACATTCTTGTTTAGGCCGGTGGGGTCCGGCCGAATCGGTTGAAAAGAGATTCCACTTTCTTTCGTTCGGTGTCTCCCGTCGTCGAATCGGCGGGCGGATTGTTGCGCCGTGTCACGAAGTAGAGAGAGCACGAGGTGTCTATGTCCGCAACCCAGACTCCGGCCAAACCGAGGCGTCCGAAACCGGTTATCTCAGGACGAACCTCACTATCCGAGCACGTCACGGTCAAGATTTTCGTTCTCGCGCCGCTGGTCGCGATGGCCGTCGCTGTTCCGTTCGCCTGGGGCTGGGGGCTGAGCTGGCTGGACATCGGTCTCGGTGCGTTGTTCTTCGTGCTGAGCGGGCTCGGCGTGACGATCGGTTATCACCGGCTGTTCACCCACGGATCCTTCAAGGCGAAACGGCCACTGCGGATCGCGCTGGCGATCGCGGGCAACTTCGCCGCGCAGGGACCCGTCACCACCTGGGTCGCCGACCACCGGCGGCACCACGCGTTCTCCGACCGGGCGGGCGACCCGCACTCGCCGTGGCTGTTCGGCACCGGTCCGAGGGCCCTCGCCAAGGGGTTCTGGCACGCCCACATGGGCTGGCTGTTCGACCGGGAGATCACCAACGCCGAGCGGTTCGCGCCCGATCTGTTGAACGACCGCGACATCCGCACCGTCGACCGCCTGTTCCCGGTCTGGGTGGCGGCGAGCTTCCTGCTGCCGGGCATCCTGGGCGGACTCATCACCTGGTCGGTCTGGGGCGGGGTGACCGCGCTCTTCTGGGCCGGGTTCGTCCGGGTCGGACTGTTGCACCACGTCACGTGGTCGGTGAACTCGATCTGTCACATGATCGGTGAGCGGCCGTTCACCAGCCGGGACAAGGCGGCCAACTTCTGGCCGCTGGCGATCCTGTCGTTCGGTGAGTCGTGGCACAACCTGCACCACGCCGACCCGACCTGCGCCCGGCACGGGGTGCTGCGCGGGCAGATCGACATCTCCGCACGGCTGATCTGGCTGTTCGAGAAGCTCGGCTGGGCGACCAACGTCCGCTGGCCTACCCCGGCCAGGCTGGACCGCATCACGGTCGCCCACTGAGCAGCACTGAATACTTGAGTACCAAGGAAATCGGGGAAACTTCATGACAAACGAGACATCGCGGCCCGAGGCCGCCAATCCGTCCGGTGTGGTACCGGTGCGGTTCAGCGCGGCCGACCGGGACTCCGCGAGCACGCCCGTCGTGTCCGAGACCGTGGGGCAGGACGTCGAGCGCTCGCCGTTCCGTGTCGCGGTGCAGGCCCGACGGGCCGGCTAGCACATGGGAAAGCACACGTTCGGCGGTATCGGGTTGGATTCCCGCCGGGCGTGTGCTTGACTAGGTGATGGCTCCGTTGGGCGTCGCCGATCGGAGCCCGTATTTATTTTTGTGATACAGGAGAATTTTATGACGCAGGGCACTGTCAAGTGGTTCAACTCCGAGAAGGGGTTCGGCTTCATCACGCCCGACAATGGTGGTGGCGACGTTTTCGTGCACTACTCGGAGATCCAGGGCTCCGGCTTCCGGAGCCTGGAGGAGAACGCCCGCGTTGAGTTCGAGATCGGCCAGGGCCAGAAGGGCCCGCAGGCCACCTCGGTCAGCGTTATCTGAGTTGCGCTGACCCCAGCGCTTTCAGGGAAGGCCGCCTTCACCGCGCCCGTCGCGGAGGAGGCGGCCTTCGCCATGTGTGCCCCTGGCGTTGCAACCTCCTGCAACCCTTTCGCCCGACGACCCGCGCGGGGTCCCCTGGGATCGTGCCGCCGGAAGTGACTCCGGCCACGTCCAGGGAGGTGCGTAGTGGGTGAGCCCGCGGTGACGGTCGGGGCCGTGGCGAACCCCGCCTCCGGACGGGACATCCGCCGCCTCGTCGCGCAGGCCTCCGTGTTCCCCACGGCCGAGAAGGCCAACATGGTGCAGCGCCTGCTCGCCGCGTTCGGCACGGTCGGCGTGGACCGGGCCCTGCTGTCCACCGACCTCGGCGGCATCTCCGCCGCCGTGCTGCGGGCCCTGCACCGGCGGCGCGGCCGCGACGGCGCCTGGCCGCAGGTCGACTTCTGCGCCGACGACGAGATCACCGGCACCGCCCAGGACACCGTCAACGCCGTGCGCCGGATGGTCGCGGCCGAAGCCCGGCTCATCGTCTGCCTCGGCGGTGACGGCACCGCGCGCGTGGCCGCCCAGGCGTGCGGCGACGTGCCCCTGCTCGCCCTGTCGACCGGCACCAACAACGCGTTCCCGCAGCTTCGCGAGGCCACCGTCGCCGGCCTCGCGGGCGGGCTCGTCGCCACCGCAGCGGTGTCTCCCGCGATCGGCACCCGGCGCGCGAGCGTGCTCGAGGTGAGTGCGGGCACCCGCACCGAGCTCGCCCTCGTCGACGTGTGCGCGTCCACCGAGCGGCACGTCGGCTCCCGGGCGCTGTGGCATCCCGGCACGCTGACCGAGCTGTTCTGCACGTTCGCCGAACCGGACGGGATCGGGTTGTCCAGCGTCGCGGGCCAGCTCTGCCCCAGCCCCCGCTCGACCCCCGACGGCGTCGCGCTCACCCTCGCCCCGCCCGACGAGGCGACGTGGGTGGTCCACGCACCGATCGCCCCCGGCCTCGTCGCGCCCGTCGGAGTCCGCTCGTGGCGGCCGCTGGTGCCCGGCGAGCGAGTGTCCCTCGGCGCGCGCGGCGGGGTGATCGCCGTGGACGGCGAGCGGGAACTGGAGTTGCGTGACGAGACCGCGACCGTGCTGCTGCGGGCGGACGGCCCGCGCTGCGTCGACGTGCGGGCCGTGCTGGCCGAGGCCGCACGCACGGGCCTGCTCAGGGTTCGGAATCCGGAAGGGAGCGTCAACGATGACGGACACCTTGTCCACGGCGGTCAGCCACGAGCTCGATGAGAACGCGTTGCTCGAGGCGTACCGCACGATGCGCACGATCCGCGCGTTCGAGGAACGGCTGCACGACGAGTTCGCGACCGGGGAGATCCCCGGCTTCGTGCACCTCTACGCCGGGGAGGAGGCCTCGGCCACCGGCGTGTGCGCGCACCTCGACGGGCGGGACTCGATCGCCAGCACCCACCGCGGGCACGGTCATTGCATCGCCAAGGGCGTCGACGTCAAGGCGATGATGGCCGAGATCTACGGCAAGAAGACCGGCTCGTGCCACGGCAAGGGCGGCTCGATGCACATCGCCGACCTGTCCAAGGGCATGCTCGGCGCGAACGGCATCGTCGGCGGCGGCCCACCGCTGATCTGCGGTACCGCGCTCGCCGCCAAGCAGCGCGGCACGGGCGGCGTCGGCGTCGCGTTCTTCGGCGACGGCGCCAGCAACCAGGGCACGACGCTCGAGTCGCTCAACCTGGCCTCGGTGTGGAACCTGCCCGCGATCTTCGTCGCCGAGAACAACGGCTACGCGGAGGCGACGTCCAGCTCGTGGTCGGTGGCGGCGGACAACATCGCCGACCGCGCGGCCGGTTTCGGCATGCCCGGCGTGATCGTGGACGGCTTCGACTTCTTCGCCGTGCACGAGGCCGCGGGCGAGGCCGTCCAGCGGGCCCGCGAGGGCGGCGGGCCGACGCTCATCGAGGTCAAGTTCACCCGCTACTTCGGCCACTTCGAGGGCGACCAGCAGACCTACCGGGCGAAGGAGGTGGCCGAGGCGAGGGCGAAGCTCGACTGCCTCAAGCGGTTCCGCGCCAGGGTCACCGAGACCGGGCAGGTGGACGCGGCCCGGCTCGACGCGATCGACACCCAGGTCGCCGACCTGATCGATGCCGCGGTGGAGGAGGCCAAGGCTGCGCCGAAGCCGACCGCCGCCGACCTCGAGACCGACGTCTACGTGAGCTACTGAGAAGGGGCACGATCATGGCACGCACGATCAGCTACCGCGAGGCGCTCAACGAGGCGCTCGCACAGGAGATGGAGCGGGACGAGTCCGTCATCGTGCTGGGTGAGGACAACGCGGGCGGCGCGGGCAGTCCCGGCGAGGACGACGCGTGGGGCGGCGTACTCGGCGTCACCAAGGGCCTCTACCACCGGTTCCCCGGCCGGGTACTGGACACGCCGATCTCCGAGTCGGCGTTCGTCGGTGCCGCCATCGGCGCGGCGACCCGGGGCCTGCGGCCGGTGGCCGAGCTGATGTTCATCGACTTCATGGGCGTGTGTTTCGACCAGATCTTCAACCAGGCGGCCAAGTTCCGGTACATGTTCGGCGGCAAGGCGGAGACTCCGGTCGTCATCCGCACGATGTACGGCGCGGGCCTGCGGGCGGCCGCGCAGCACTCGCAGGCGCTGTACCCGATCTTCACCCACATTCCCGGGCTGAAGGTGGTCGTGCCGTCCAGCCCGTACGAGGCGAAGGGACTGATGATCCAGTCCATCCGGGACAGCGACCCGGTGATCTTCTGCGAGCACAAGGCCATGTACGACACGACCGGTGACGTGCCGGAGGACAGCTACACCATCCCGTTCGGCGAAGCCAACGTCGTGCGTGACGGCGACGACGTGACGGTGGTGGCGATCGGCCGCATGGTCTCGGTGGCCGAGGAGGCCGCACGCGAACTGTCCACGTCGGGCATCGAGGTGGAGATCATCGATCCGCGCACGACGAGCCCACTGGACGAGGAGACCATTCTGGAGAGCGTCGAGAACACCGGCAGGCTCGTGGTCGTCGACGAGGCGACCCCCCGCTGCAACCTGGCGACCGACATCTCCGCCCTCGTCGCGAAGGAGGCGTTCGGCTCGCTCCGCGCGCCCATCGAGATGGTCACCGCACCGCACACGCCGGTGCCGTTCTCCGACGCGCTCGAGGATCTCTACATCCCGGATGCGCAGCGCGTCGCCAATGCCGTCAAGAGCGTCGCCGGATGGACGAGGTGAGCATGAACGACGCCATCAGGAAAGTGGTCATGCCCAAGTGGGGCCTCTCGATGACCAGCGGCAAGATCACCGAGTGGATCGTCGCCGAGGGCGAGGAGGTCTCCGACGGCGACGATCTCGCCGAGATCGACACCGACAAGATCGCGGGCACGCTGGAGTCCGCCGACGCGGGCGTCCTGCGCCGGGTCGTCGCCGACGTGAACGAGGACGTTCCCGTCGGCGCGACCATCGCGCTCATCGCACCGGCCGACGTGCCGGACTCCGAGATCGAGGAGGCCGCGCGGCTCGCCCGCGAGGAGCTGGAGTCCGGCGCGGTCGAGGAGGCGGCGGGCCCGGTGACCGGCACCGTCACCGTCGACGGCCGCTCCCTCGCCTACGCCACGCTCGGGGACGGCGCCGAGGTGGTGGTGCTCGTCCACGGCTACGGCGGCGACAAGAACTCCTGGCTGTTCGTGCAGGAGCCGCTGGCGGACGGCCGCACTGTGCACGCCCTCGACCTGCCGGGGCACGGTGAGTCGGCGAAGGACGTCGGTGACGGCTCGCTGGACACGCTGGCCGGTGCGGTGCTCGGCTTCCTCGAACAGCGGGGCATCGAACGAGCCCACCTCGTCGGGCACTCGCTCGGCGGCGCGGTGGTGACGGCGGCGGCCGTGGCCGACCCGGCCCGGGTCGCCTCGCTCACGCTCGTCGCGCCGGCCGGGGTCGGGCCGGACGTCAACGCGGAGTACCTGCGCGGCTTCGCGGAGGCCACGTCGCGGCGCGAGCTCAAACCGCACCTCGGCGCCCTGTTCGCCGACCCCGCGCAGGTCACTCGCCAGCTCGCGGACGACCTGATGAAGTACAAGCGGCTCGACGGCGTGGACAAGGCGCTGCGCACCCTGCTCGGCACACTGCTCGACGGGGACGCGCCCGCGCTGGACGTGGTGCCGCTGCTGGCGAAGGCGGAGCTGCCGGTGACCGTGGTGTGGGGCAGCGACGACGCGGTGCTGCCGGTGTCCAACGCGCGGTCGTTGCCGGACCCGGACGCGGTGCACGTCGTCGAGGGCGCGGGCCACATGGTGCACATGGAGAAACCGAACGCCCTGGTCGCCGTCGTGAGTGAGAAACGTCGTTAGAACCACGGTTGCCGCTCACGAGCCGAAGGGAAGGGTTCCACCACGGCGCATGGCTTGCGACACTGGCAGGGTGCGCCAGGAGCACCTCGAGGCAGCGTTGCCCGCGGGGGAGGACCCCCGCAGGTACGCGCGCGTCCTGGCGCGGATGCACGAGGCGGCGGTCAGCGGCGAGGCGCCGCCCGAGGCGCCGCGTCCCGTCATCGGCGCCTCGTGGCAGCGGATGCGCAGGCTCGGCCTCGATCCGGACCGCGGTCAGGAGCCGGCGCCGCTCGCCGTCGCGGAGCTGGAGGCCCGGCGGCGCGCGAGCGGGCTCGCCGACGCGCTGCCGATCCTGCGGGACGGCCTGATCAGCGTCGCCGAGGAGGCCGCGCACATCATGGTCGTCGTCGACCACGACGGCAGGGTCCTGTGGCGGGACGGCAGCACGGCCGTCCGCCGCAGGGCCGACGGGCTCGGTTTCACCGAGGGCGTGTCCTGGAACGAGGACCGCGTCGGCACCAACGCCATCGGCACCGCGCTCGTCGCCCGCCGCCCGCTGCAGGTGTACTCCGCCGAACACTACGTCCGCACCCACCACGCGTGGACGTGCGCCGCCGCGCCGATGCACGATCCGAGGGACGGCAGGCTGCTCGGGGTCGTCGACCTCTCCGGACCCGCGGCGACGGTGCACGCCACCACGCTGGCCCTCGTCGTGACCGTCGCCCGGCTCGCCGAGGCGCAGCTGCGCAACGCGCACCTCGCCGAGCTGGAACGGCTGCGGGCCGCGACCGTGCCGACGCTGTCGAAGGTGCCCGGCAGGGCGCTCGTCGCGGACCGGCACGGCTGGGTCGCCGCCGTCTCCGGCCTGACCCCGGTCGACCGCATCTCGCTGCCGAACAGCTGCCGTCCGGGTGAGGTGTGGCTGCCCGCGTTCGGCACCTGCCGGCTGGAGCCGGTGCCCGGCGGCTGGCTCGTGCGGCTCGCCGGGGAGGACGCGGAGCGGACGAGGCCGACCCGGGTGACCCTGGACGTGCGGTCCCCGCGCGGCTGCGTGCTCACCGTCACCGGGTCGAGTGGCACCTGGTCGCATCCGCTGAGCCCCCGGCACGCCGAGATGCTCTACGTGCTCGCCGCCCACCGGGAGGGCCGCTCGGCGGCGCAGCTCGCCCTCGACCTCTTCGGCGACCCGGCGCGGACCGTCACGGTGCGCGCCGAGATGTCCCGCCTGCGCAGGCAGCTCGGATCCATCCTGGAACGCAGGCCGTACCGCTTCGCCGACGACCTCGACGTGGTACTGGAGCGGCCGGCCGAACCCGAGCGGATCCTGCCGCATTCCGTCGCTCCCGCGATCCGTGCGGGCGGACACCAGCGCTGAAGGGTCACAGCCCCGCCACGATGTCGCTCCCATCGTGGAGCCGGTGGTGGCCGTCGCTCGTCCTCGACTACTTTCATGCGGGTGCCGAAACTGGGTGGAGGAATGCGATGACGAGCGCCGTGACCCGGCGCGGTCCGGATGCGCCGGGCACGGAACCGCCGGAAGAGCAACGGGGGACGCGCTCCGGTCTGGCCTGGCTGCTCGATCTGCCCGCGCACGCCGTCCGCGGGGTCACCCGTTCGGCGGCCACGACGCCCGGCAGGCTGTCCCTGATCGCGGCCGGTCTCGTGACCCTGTCCCTGCTCACCGGCCTGGTGGGGGCGCTGTCCGTGCAAGACCGCGGCAACACCATCGACGGGCTGATCGAGCACCGGGAGCCGCTCGCGGCCGCCGCGCAGCAGGTGTACCGGTCGCTGTCCGACGCGGACGCGACCGCGGCGAGCGCCTTCCTGTCCACCGGAGCCGAACCGCGACAGCTGCGCGAGCGCTACCAGTTCGACATCGCGAAGGCCGGAGCCGCGCTCGCGAAGGCGGCTTCCGACGCGGGCGGCGTGCCGAAGGCCGCCGCGCAGGTGGACATCCTCAGCAGGCAGCTGCCCGTCTACACGGGACTCGTCGAGACGGCGCGCGCCAACAACCGGCAGGGTTTCCCCGTGGGCGCCGCGTACCTGCGCGAGGCGTCGGAGCTCATGCGCAGTACGATCCTCCCCGCCGCGCACGAGCTCTACGAGATCGACACCGAGCGGCTGGTCGACGAGCAGGACGACGCGGCCGGGTTCCCGTGGCTGACCGCGCTGCTCGTGTTCGCGCTGCTCGGCGCCCTCATCGCCACCCAGGTCTACCTGAGGCGCAGGACCAACCGCGTGTTCAACGTCGGGCTCGTGGTCGCCACCGTGGCGGTCGGGGTCGCGATCGTGTGGAGCGCGGTCGGCATGACCGTGCAGAGCGTCCTGGTCAGCAGCGGCAGCAGCGGGGGCACCGAGCAGGTCGACGTGGTGGTGCGGGCGCGGATCGCGGCGCTGCAGGCCCGGGCGGACGAGACGCTCACCCTCGTGGCCAGGGGCGGCGGCAGCGAGTACGAGAAGGAGTTCTCGGCGCTGACCGCGCAGCTCGCGGGTGAGGACGGTACGGGCGGCCTGCTGGCGGAGGCGGCCGACCGGGCGCAGGGCGGTCCGGCGGCCGAGCACATCGACGCCGCCAGGGAGGACACCGCCGCATGGCTCCGCGCACACGAGCAGGTGCGCAGGCTCGAGGGCGCGGGTGACTACGAGCAGGCCGTGCGGCTCGCCATCGACGGGGGGAACGAGCAGAGCGCCGCGCACGCGTTCGCCCGGCTGGACGAGAACCTGGCGGCCGCGATCGACGCGGGCAGGCAGAACTTCCTCGACGACACGACGAACGGCGCTCGTGCGCTGACCCTGCTGGCACCCGGCTTCGCGGTGCTCGCGGTGATCGCCGCGCTGGGGACGACACTGGGAATCTGGGAACGCTTGCGGGAGTACCGCTGATGAGGGTCAAGAAACTGGCAGTGCTGGCGGCCGTTGCGGCGTTGCTCGGCGCGGGCTGTGGGTCACCGGGTGCGCCCGTCGACCCCGCCCCGGTCAGCTCGGTACGGCAACCGATGCCCGCGAACGCCACGGTGGAGACCACTGTGGAGGGCGGCGGGTCCACCGAGAACGGCTGCGATCCGGCGGCGAGCCTCCCGCCGAAGGGGGACATCCCCGACGGTTCCACAATGGACGAGATCAGGGATCGCGGTCACCTGCGGGTCGGTGTCGACCAGAACACCTTCCTCTTCGGCTTCCGGAACCCGACAACGGGCCAGCTGGAGGGCTTCGACATCGACATCGCCAGGTCGATCGCCGAGGCGCTGCTGGGTGACCCGGACGCGATCCGGTTCCGGGCGATCAGTTCGGCGCAGCGCATCCCGGTGCTCCAGAACGGCGAGGTGGACATCGTCGTGCGCACCTTCTCGATCACCTGCGACCGGCTGAAGGAGATCAACTTCTCGACCGTGTACTACGTCGCAGGGCAGCGGGTGCTGGTGCACCAGAACTCCGACGTCGAGAGCATCGACGACCTCGGCGGCAAGCGCGTCTGCGCCACCAAGTCGTCCACGTCGCTGAAGAACATCGCGAAGGTCGACTCGAAACCGGTCCCGGTCTCGGTCGACGACTGGTCGGACTGCCTCGTGCTGCTGCAGCAGGGCCAGGTCGAGGCGGTGTCCACGGACGACACGATCCTCGCGGGCATGGCCGAGCAGGACCCGACGACGAAGATCGTGGGCGACCGGTTCACTGACGAGCTCTACGGCATCGGGATCCCGAAGGAGGACGAGGACATGGTGCGGTACGTCAACGCCGTCCTCGAGTCCGTGCGGGGTGGTCCGTGGCGGCAGAGCTATGACCGGTGGCTGCGGGATCGCCTCGGTGCCGCCAACCCGCCGCAACCCCAGTACCGGTAGGAGACAGCAGTGTCGGAAGAGCCGTACCGTCCCCGGCATGCCGCGCCCGGCGACCAGGGCGAGCCGCCACCCACCAGCGTGCTGGCCGCCCCCGCACCGGAGACGCAGAGCATCACACCGCCCGGGCCGCGTCCCGAGCCCAGCGGGCCGGGACCGCTGCCCGACCCGGGGACGGAGAGCGTGCTCCCGCAGAGCACGAGCGGCCGCAGCGTGCCGGGCACCGGGCCCGGCACCGGACCGGGCACGGGTTCCGGCGCCTTTCCCGGCACGTCCCGCCGGACCTCGTCGCGGACCTCGCGCCGGGGCAGGCTCGGCGCCGGGCTGGTCGACGTCCCTTCCGTGCCGTACCGGGACCCGGCTTCGGCGGTGCTCACCGACCCGGTCGTCTCCGAGGAGAAGCGGTTCTGCGGCAACTGCGGCGCGAAGGTCGGCCGTGGCAGGGACGGCGAGCCCGGTGCCCCGACCGGTGTGTGCGACAAGTGCGGCACGGCGTACTCGTTCGTGCCCAAGCTGCGGCCGCGGGAACTGGTCGGCGGGCAGTACGAGGTGCTCGGCGCGCTGGCCTACGGCGGGCTCGGCTGGATCTACCTCGCGCAGGACCACAACGTCAACGGCCGCTGGGTGGTCCTGAAGGGACTGATCGACACCGGCGACGCGACCGCGCTCGCCGCGGCGGTGAACGAGACGCGCTTCCTGGCGCAGGTCGAGCACCCGAACATCGTCAAGATCTACAACTTCGTGCAGCACCCCGACCCGGACACCGGCAACTCCGTCGGCTACATCGTCATGGAGTACGTGGGCGGGCAGTCGTTGCGGCAGCTCGCGCTGGCTCACCACCGCGAGACCGGCCGCGCCGAGCCGCTGCCGATCGGCCAGGTCATCGCGTACGGGCTGGAGATCCTGCCCGCGCTCGGCTACCTGCACAGCCAGGGCCTGCTGTACTGCGACCTCAAGCCGGACAACGTCATCCAGACGCACGAGCAGCTGAAGCTCATCGACCTCGGCGCCGTGCGCCGCATGGACGACTACTCCAGCCCGCTGTTCTTCACCACCGGCTACAGCGCGCCGGAACTGCCGACGCAGGGCGCCTCGGTGGCGTCCGACCTGTTCACCGTCGGTCGCACGCTCGCCGTGCTCAGCTTCGAGTTCACCGGCTACACCACGAAGTACAAGACGACCCTGCCCAGCCGGGACGAGGTGCCGCTGTTCAGGCTGTTCGGCTCCTACTACCGGTTCCTCCGGCGCGCGACGCACACCGACCCGGAGCGGCGGTTCGTCTCCGCGGAGGACATGGCCGACCAGCTCACCGGCGTGCTGCGCGAGATCATGGCGCTCGGTACCGGCGAGCCGAGGCCGGGTGCCTCGACCGTGTTCGGCCCGGAGACCAGGACGTTCGGCGTCGACATGGTGGTGCCGGAGGTCGGCCGGAACGTGCCGCTGCCCGACCCCCGCGAGGTCGTGACGGGACTGCCGATCCCGCAGGTGTACACCGACGACGCGGGCGCGGGGGTGCTGGCCACCACGGCGTCGGCCGACCCGAAGACGGCGATCGAGGCGCTCGCGGGCGCGCCGAGGGAGTCGATCGAGGTCCGGCTGCGGATCGTGCGGGCGCGGATCGAGCTGGGCGAGCTTTCCGAGGCCAGCAGGCAGCTGCAGGCGGCGCAGTACCTGGCGATCAAGGCGGGCTTCCCGCACGACTGGCGCATCGACTGGTATCGCGGTCTGATCGAGCTGGCGGGCGGCCGGGCCCGTGTGGCGCATGCGGCGTTCGACGCGGTGTACGACGAGCTGCCCGGCGAGATCGCGCCGAAGCTCGCCATGGCCGTGAGCTCGGAGATGGTCGGCGACTACTTCGCGGCCGCCCGGCTGTACGAGCTGGTGTGGCGCACCGACCGGTCCTACGTCAGCGCGGCGTTCGGGCTGGCCAGGGTGTACCTCGCGCAGGGCGCCCGCGCGGGCGCGGTGGAGGTGCTGGAGTCGGTGCCGCCGTCGTCGACCCATCACGTGGCGGCCCAGGTCGCCGCCATCAAGATCAAGACTCGGGTGACCGGCGGCGGGCACGTCGAGGTCCGCGAACACGACTTCGTGGACGCGGCGGGCAGGCTGGAGCGGCTGGCCCTGGACGCGGAACGCCGGGCCCGGCTCACGGCCGAGGTGCTGGAGGCGGCGTTCGAGTGGGTCTGCGCGAGCGAGGCACGCAGGCAGGGGCAGGGCCTCACCCCGGGCACGAAGGTGCTCGGCTGGGAGCTCAGGGAGCGGGAGCTGCGGTTCGGGCTGGAACGCTGTTACCGGGCGCTCGCCCGGCTGGCAGGCAGCGCCGAGGAACGGATCGCACTGGTGGACAAGGCCAACGCCGTCCGCCCGCGCACCCTGACCTGACGTCGGACGCGGCTAGGCCCGCTGCCCGCTGACGAGCTCGACCACCGTGATGTCCGGCGGCGCGCCGACGCGCACGGGCGGGCCCCAGAAGCCGGCCCCGCGCGTGACGTACATCGTGGTGCCCTCGACGTCGTAGCGCCCGGCGACGGCACCCTGCTGCAGGCTCACGATCAGCTCGAACGGTGTCAGCTGGCCACCGTGCGTGTGCCCGGCGAGCAGCAGGTCGACGTCGTGGCGCACCGCGTTGTGCAGGTCCGCGGGCTGGTGCGCGAGCAGCACGACCGCCCGGTCCGGATCACGGCCGGCGAGGGCTTTCCCGACGTCGCCACCGTCGTGGTAGAGGTACGCCGTGGCGTCGTTGATGCCCGCGAGGTCGAACACGCCGCCGTTGTGCGTGATCTCCACGTGCTGGTTGCGCAGCGCCCGGATACCAAGTGTCGGCAGGTGCATCAGCCACTGCTCGTACCCGGAGTAGTACTCGTGGTTGCCGGTGACGAAGTAGGTGCCGTGCGTGCTGCGCAGATCGGCCAGCGGCGCCACGGCCTCCGCCAGGTGCTCGACGTCGCCGTCCACGAGGTCACCGACGATGGCCACGGCGTCCGGCCGCTCCGCGTTGATCATGTCGACGATCCGCTGGATGAACGCACGCCCGCTGATCGGGCCCAGATGGACGTCGCTGATGAGGGCGATCCGGAAACCGGAGGCACGCGGGTCGAGCCTGCGCAGCGTGATGGGCACCCGGGTGATCGAGGGGGGCCCCAGGGCCACCGAGGTCCCGTAGCCGACGAGACCCGCAGCCACGGCCCCGGCCACCGCCGCCGATCCCCTCGCCAGCAGCACCCGCCTGCTCACCCCCTGGCGCTCCCCGGTCTCCGGTTCCCGCCGGGCCCAGCGGCGCAGCGCCAGCCTCGGCACCTCCAGCACCAGCAGCGTGAGCAGCACGTAGAAACCCAACGCGAGCCACAGGTAGCCGGGCCAGGCGATCCACCGGGCGATGTCGGGGTCGACGGAGGTGCCGAACACGAGGGCGCCCACGACCAGCAGGAACAGCACGACCAGCGCCGCCGTGCCGATCCGGCGGGACCGGGTGCGCGGGGCCGTCGTGTCGGCGACGAGCCGTTTCCACAGGTACAGGTTGAGAAGGGCGACGACGCCGAACGCCACGACGAAGAACATCAGGGGTTGATGTCCCAGTCCTTCTCGGGCCGGGCCTTGCGGGCCGCCCGGAACTTCTCCAGCGCGTTCACGTCACCGTGCGTGGTGAAGTGCGTGAAGTCGACGCTCACGAACAACCCGCGGGCACGCACGGCCACCGGACCGTCGTCGGCGTCCAGCCTGCCCTCGGCGCTCGCGTAGATCTTGCGGCCGGCGACTCCGTCGAGCTTCGCGGCGATGTGCAGCGTCGAGCCGACCGGCACCGGCCGCCGGAAGTCGGTCTCCAGCTTGCCCGTGACCGCCGGCCTGCGCAGCAGGTTGCCGACGGTGGAGCCGAGCGCCTCGTCGAACGCACACGCCAGCAGCCCGCCGTGGGCGAGACCGGGAGCGCCCTGGTGTGCCTCGGTGACGGTGAACGTCGAGTGCACCACCATGCCGTCACCGACGGCGGAGCGGATGTGCAGTCCCGCGTCCACCTCGTCGCCGCAGCCGAAGCACTGCTCGTAGTGCTGCGGCAGCTTGCTGCCTGGACCGGGTGCGTCCGGATGCGGTTCCACCGGTTCGGTACCGGCCGGAGGCCAGCTTTGCCCAGTTTGCGTCACCCGGACACGCTAACCCGTCGCGAACGGGTCATTCGGCCAGGGCCGACATGGCGGTCCACTCCTGCCAGGAGTAGGTCCAGTCGTGGTAGTCGCCGTCCTTCGGGCCGAGCTGCTGGCTGCTGCCCTCGACCTCGAAGGGGTCGCCCATCAGCGCCATGTCGAAGTACTCCTTCGCGTTGCTGGGCGACAGGTTGATGCAGCCGTGGGAGACGTTGCGTTCGCCCTGGTCGGCCACCGACCAGGGCGCGGCGTGGGTGAACTCGCCGTTGTTGGAGATCCGCACGGCCCACTTCACCTCGAAGTCCTCGTAGCCGTAGCCGGGGTTGTTCATGAAGTACGTCTCGTGCTTGGACATCACGACGTGCGTGCCGCTGCGGGTGACCCGGCCCGGGTCGGACTCGAGACCGAAGCTCGCCGGGTAGTCGGCGATCTTCTCGCCGCCGCGGTAGACGGCCATCCGGTGGGTCTGCGTGTTGGCCTTCACGACCTGTGCCCTGCCGATCGAGAACCTGACCGTGAGGTCCTGCTCGCCGTACGCGCCGTCGGCGAGTTCGATGCCGTAAAGGGGGGCCTTCATGGTCACCTTCGTGCCGGGCGCCCAGTACTCCTTGGGCCGCCAGTGCACCGAGTGGTCGTTCTCCAGCCACGCCCACGAGCCTTGCGTCTCGGGCGTCGTCTCGATCTGCAGTGCCTTCTCGACGGCGGCCTTGTTGGTGACCTTGTCGTCGAACGTGATGCTGATCGGCATGGCGATGCCGTAGGTGCGGTCGTCGCCGACGTTCAGGCGCGCGCCGATGATCCGGTCCGGCTGCACGGTGCTGAAGGATCCCTCGATGGGCACCTGCTCGCCGTTGCCGCCGACGGCGTGACCGGACCAGGTGTAGGTCTTGCCGTAGCCCAGCGGTTCGGTGACCGTCCAGCTCGTGCCGTCGTCGGTGAGCTTGCCCGCGACCTTCTCGCCGCTCTCGTTCTTCAGCGCCACCGACTTGATCGTTCCGTCGGCCACCGTCACCCGCACCGGATCGCGCGGCGCGATCCCCTGCGCACCGTTCGCGGGCTCCGCTGTCACCTTGGCGGCGGGCTGCTGCTCCTCGGTCTCCGCCTGCCCCTGGCCGCCGGCGCCGCCGCCGCTGTCGCCGGTGCACGCGGTCAGCCCCAGCAGGATGGCCAGGACGAGCGCCGCGAGCCCGAACGGCCGCGATGCGCTGTGTGGTTGCCTCACTCGCTTACTCCCCTTGTGTCCCCGTGTACCCACTGACGCCGCACGGGAGCCGCCCGTTGCACGAGGAAGAAGGTGACTGCCGTCACATGTGGTGTTGTCGGGCAGTGGACGGGGTGTCCGCCGAAACGTCCCGTACACCAGTACTTGTCCGCTCGGTACCCATCGTCACTCCTGGCAAACGTCATCGCTCCGGTCGCGTGTTCCGCTACGGGTTCCGCCTCGAATTCCCCCCGGTCGGAGCAATACCCGGCCAAGCCGTGCCACCGGGCTCCGGATGCCGGTACGATCTCGATCAGGCCGTCGTTTTGCGTGTTCGTGGCTTCACACTCGCGGAACTTCTGACGCGAGCCTTGAGCCGTGTGCGCTCTGTCGCTCGTCTCGTTGGAACCGCCCGGGACGGCCTCGGTGTCGCTGACGCGGCATCGATGCGGATCTGTAACGAGGAGTTAGACGGTGGCGCAAGGCACTGTGAAATGGTTCAACGCCGAGAAGGGCTTCGGCTTCATCGCCCAGGACGGCGGCGAGGGCGACGTGTTCGTGCACTACTCGGAGATCCAGGGCACCGGTTTCAAGACCCTGGAGGAGAACCAGCGCGTGGAGTTCGAGGTCGGTCAGGGGCAGAAGGGCCCGCAGGCGCAGAAGGTTCGCGCCATCTGACGACCGAGCGCTTCGCTCGACGAAACGAGCCCCGGCGGTGCTTCCGCCGGCGCTCGCTCGTGTCCGGGGTCCGTCAGCGGAGGCTGCCGCGGATCGGCTGCTCCCACCGCTGGTGGTCGAAGTAGTGCTCGTCGGTCTGGGGTTCGGGGTAGGTGCCGGGCGCCGCCGACAGTGCCCGCGACTCCCACGAGAGGCGCTCGAGCACCCACTCCTGGGCCAGCGCCTGGGGCGATGTTCCGCGCTCGGCGGCGAGCTCCTTGAGCTGTTCGCTGGCCATCAGCGTCATGCGCAGCTGGTACACCTGGGCGCTGCCGAAGCGCTTGCCGGAGCCGGTGCTCTCCCGGTCGTCGGTGTCGGGGGCGAGTGCGGCGAGGTAGCTCGTGAGTTCGTGGTCGTCGACGACCTCGGTCTCACCACGGGAACCGGTGTCGCGGTGGCGACCGTGGCTCACGGGCTTGAGGTTGTTGCGGCTACCGAGCCGTCCGAATGAGGGAAGTGGCACGCGCCCACGATAACGGTTGAGTCTCGACGGCAACGTTGCTGTGACAGTCGCCACACGGCGTGTCGCGAAATTTCCCCTGACGCTGGGCTGTTCGGGGGATCACGACACGGACGTCCGCAGGAGGCGAGCACGCAGCGTCAGGGGGCCTTCACGGGGGCCGGGCGGAAAGGTGCGGACATGGAGAGGCCCCCGCGCCAGGGGGAGGAACGCGGGGGCCGGAGGGGATCTCCACAGGCGCTGACCGGGGGTGTGTCAGCACGTTGATTGTTACACGAGTTCCCCGGATGCCGCGAGGGTTGAATCCGAAAAAGCCTCCTGACCTGTCACTTTGCCGTTGCCGGGCGTTCACCTTCGCCGTCCCGCCCGGATGGCGGCTCAAGTCGACGGAGCGTGCCTGGAGTTTCACTCTCCGGGGGGCTGTGGGCCGCTTCGCGCGCTCGCTAGCCTCGCGGCCACAGATGTCCAGGACCGTGGGAGGAGCCATGAGCGGATCACTCGAAGTTCGACAGTTCCTCCTGCGCTACGACGGAGAAGCGCAGGGTGGCTCCGGCCTCGGTGGGGTGCCGGCGCAGCGCGCCGGGCACGGCGAGGCGCCGCGGATCTCGGACGACCAGGTGCGCAGGGCCCGGCTGGCCGTCGCACGCGGGGCGACCGACGTCGATGACTGCGCGGAGCTGCTCGACATGCTCGGGCTGAAGCCGGACCAGGACGGTCAGCCGCCCGTCCAGCGCTGACGATTGGGCTGCCCAGATGCGCACCCCCTGGTCGCGCACCTGGGCAGCACGGCTCAAAGGTACTGGTCCAGACCGTTGCTGGGCAATCTCCGGTAGTGCGGACCACCCTTGCTGCGCAATCTCTTTCGCTTTCGTGAATCTGGCGACAAGGTTTCCGTAACGCTGTTATCTTCGCGCGGTGTCGAGACGAAGCGACGAGGAGGCGGCGGGGACGCCGATCGAGGCCGCCCGGGTGAGCAGGCCGTTCGTGCAGCGCTGGGGCGGTGCGTTCATGCTCTCGGCGCAGCTCGCGGAGGTGGAACGGGGAGCCGGGCTCCGTTCGCGGGCGCTGTACTTCCGGGGCAGGGCGGGCGTGCTCGGCGAGGTGCCGCCCGCCGTGGTGGCGGATCTGTTCGGAATCTTTCCTGGCTGGTTGCTCGACGCGGTGCTGCCCGCGGCGGCGGAGGCGGTCGGGGCGGCCGAGGCGGTGACGGCGTACCAGGAAGCGGCGTCGCGCTGGGCGAGGGCGACGCTCGCCGGGCTGGCGGAGCCCGAGCGGCTGGCCGGGCTGTTGCGCAGGCTCGTGGAGGCGGCCGAGCCGAGTGGGCTGGCACTGTTCGGCGGCTGGCGCCGGGTGGCGTGGCCGGAGGGCGGCGCCGAGCGGGTGGTGCACGGGCTGAACGTGCTCCGGGAGTATCGCGGAGGCGTGCACTTCGCGGCTCTGCGTGCCGTGGGCCTGACCGTCCCCGAGGCGGTCGTGGCCGACCCCGAGGGCGGGCGCGGGCGGCTGCTGCGGACGGCGTGGCGGCCCGAAGCGGCGGAGGAGTTGATAGCCCGCGCCGAGGCCAAGCCGGGCCTGCGGGAGCGCTGGCACCGGGCGCAGCGGATGACCGACGAGCGGATGGGCGAGCTGATCGAGGACGGGCTGGCGGAGCCGGAGTGGGCGGAGTTGACCGGCCGCCTGCGCGCGCTCGACGCGACGGCGCGGAGCTGATCGGTGTTTGCGCAGGTGGCCGGGTCGCCGGAGAGTTAGGGGTACCCGCTTTGAAAGGGGTTGGGAGGGTGCCCTATGCTAGTAATCGCTCCCAGGGGGACCTGGGGAAGTGCGGTCGGTCGGTTCGCCGAAATCGACTGGGCTCCCATCGTCCAGCGGCCTAGGACTCCGCCCTTTCAAGGCGGCAACGCGGGTTCGAATCCCGTTGGGAGTACGCAGTACAGACAAGTACACATGGCCCTGTGGCGCAGTTGGTTAGCGCGCCGCCCTGTCACGGCGGAGGTCGCGGGTTCAAGTCCCGTCAGGGTCGCCAGAGCGTTCGGTTCCGTGCCGGCGTTTCCGGCCAGGTAGCTCAGTTGGTACGAGCGTCCGCCTGAAAAGCGGAAGGTCGCCGGTTCGACCCCGGCCCTGGCCACACCGTTGACCTGCAGAAAAGGCCCCCGTCTGAAGTTGGCGGGGGCCATTCCGCGTTTCAGGGTCCAGCCAGGGGCTCAGTTGGGGGTTCGGAAGTACCTGCCCCGAACCCCCGCTGTCCCCCAAGGCCACCTTGGTTGCGCCCACCCGTCTCCCACCGCCACCCAGAAGGAGACGCTCCGCGTCGCTGTGCTCGACTCCAGCAACCAAGTGGCCTTGGGGGACAAAGTGAGCGCGAGGGGAGATTCCGCGGGGTGGTGTCGATCGGGGCGGGTGGCGTTCGTGTACGGGGTGAGCGAACCTGTTGCCCAGCGAACGAGGAGGCCACCATGGCGCAGTACCTGCTCACCATCTACCAGCCCGACGGTGACCCGCCGCCGCCCGAGATCCTGGACCCGATCATGCGCGACGTCGAGGCCGTCAATGCCGAGATGCGCGAGGCGGGCGCCTGGGTGTTCTCCGGCGGCCTGCTCCCGCCGAGCTCGGCCACCGTCGTGCAGGTGAAGGAGAGCGAGGCCCTCGTCACCGACGGTCCCTACCTGGAGGGCAAGGAGCACGTCGGCGGCTTCACGGTGATCGAGGCGCCGGATCTCGACGCCGCGCTGGAGTGGGGGCACAAGCTGGCCAGGGCGATCACGCTGCCCATCGAGGTCCGGCCGATGGCGTTCGGTTTCTGCGGTTGAGGTCCGATCGTCCCATTGCCCTCGGTGCCGCCGGCAGGTAGACAGGGCTGCCCCGGCGGCACCACAGGGAGGACCGATCGATGCGTTTCCCGCTCATCCGCAGAGCCGACGAGGACATCGAGGGGCCGCAGCGCACGGCGAAGGGCGCGCGGGTGGGCCTGCGCGCCGGGCGCGCCGGGTAGGGACCGCGGTGGATGTCGAGACGCTGCTCGGCTGGGTCCGCGAGGGGCAGGAGCGCCTCGAGCGCACCGTCGCCGACCTGCCCGAGCATGCCGTCGCCGCCCCCTCGGCGCTGCCCGGCTGGACCCGCGGACACGTCCTCACCCACGTGGCCCGCAACGCCGACGCGCTGGTGAACCTGCTGACGTGGGCGCGCACCGGGGTGCGGACCCCGATGTACTCCTCGCCGGACCAGCGCAACGCCGACATCGAGGCCGGTGCCCGGCGGGCGCTCGCCGAGCAGCGGGCCGATCTGGAAACGTCCGCGCGGCGCTTCGCCGAGGCGGCCGGGTCGATGACGACCGACGACTGGGCGGCCACGGTCACCAACGCACAGGGCGTGGACATTCCCGCCGCGCAGATCCCGTGGTTGCGGGTGCGCGAGGTGTGGATCCACCACGTGGACCTGGATGCCGGTGTCGGGATGGACGTGCTGCCGGCGGAACTGGCCTGGGCACTGGTGCGTGAGGTCGCGGGCTGGATGTCGGCGAGGATCGACGGCGGCGTCGACCTCGTCGCCGAGGGGCACGGCCGCGTGCCGCTCGGCTCCGGCACCCGGGAGGGGGAGATCGCCGGAACACCACAGTTCCTGGCCGCCTGGCTCACCGGACGCGGGAACGCGGACCGGCTCCGGCCCACCGTTCCGGTTCCGGAGCTGCCGCGCTGGCTCTGACCCCCGATCGAGTTATCCACAGGTGGACGCCTTGTGGGCAAACCTGTGGATAACTTCGGGGTCCGCTCACCCGCCGGTCGCGGACAGCCACAGCCGCACCGCGAGGCCGAGGCCGGCGAGCGCGATCGCGATGCGCAACGGCCGCTCGGGCAACCGCCGCACGATTCGCGGCCCGGTCCAGCTGCCCACGAGGCAGCCGAGGCCCAGCAGGCCCGCCGCGGCCCAGTCGACCGGCGCCAGGAACGCGTACGCCACGGCCGCGGTCACGTTGGCCGCGCCCGTGACGATGTTCTTCACGGCGTTGGTCACCGGCAGCGGTTCCGTGACCGACACGGAGAGCACCGCCAGCATCAGCACTCCGGCCGCGGCGCCGAAGTACCCGCCGTACAACCCGATCAGCACCACGGCGACGGCGAGCCCGGCGGTCAGGCGCGGCGCGCCGCCGCGGGCGCTCGCCCGCTCGTCGGCCAGCCTGCGCACCGGTTCCCGGACCAGCAGCAGCACCGAGCCGAGCGCGATGAGCCACGGCACGATCAGCTCGAACGTCCGTGCCGATGTGGTGAGCAGCAGATAGGCCCCGATCGACCCGCCCACGGCGGCGAGGACCATCAGCCTGGCCAGCCGCAGCAACTGGCCGCGCAGCTCGCGCCGGGAACCGACGGCCGCGCCCACCGTGGTGGAGAACAGCGCCACCGTGTTGGTCACGTTCGCCGCGATCGGCGGCAGCCCGGCGGCGAGCAGGGCCGGGTAGCTGAACAGTGACGCCAGCCCGGCGACCGAGCCGGCCAGGCCCGCGCCGACGCCCGCGAGCACGAGCAACGCGATCGAGTCGAGGGCCAACCTAGATCCCGGTCGGCAGGTCCGCTCCGGACAGGTCGACCGGGGCCATCTGCTCGATCGCCAGCCGCGTGCGGCGCATCGCGTCGAGGATCTCCCCGGTGCGCCGCTCGTCGAGGCTGTGCACGGGGATCGAGCAGCTGATCGCGTCGATGGCCGGACTCGCGTACCGCAGCACGAATCCGAAACAGCGCACCCCGGCGGAGTTCTCCTCGTCGTCGATCGCGTACCCCCGCTCGCGCGTGCGGCGCAGGTCAGCCAGCAGCACGTCGTGGTCGACGATCGTCTTGGGGGTGAGCGGGGTCAGCTCCTGTGGGACGTGTGGTCCGATTCCGGACTCGAGCCGTTCGGCCAGCAGCGACTTGCCCATCGCGGTGCTGAACGCGGGCAGCCGCCTGCCCACCCGGCTGAACGGGCGCACGTACCTGGTCGACTCCTTGGTGGCCAGATAGACGATGTCCCCGCGATCCAGGCGTCCGAAGTGGATGGTCTCGTTCAGCTCGGCGCTGAGATCGGCGATGTGGGGCTGCGCGATGCGCAGGTAAGGATCCGTGTCCAAATAGGTCGTTCCCGCCAGCAGGGCTCTGATCCCGATGCTGTACTGCGTCCCCGTGGCGTCGGCCCGCACCCAGCCACGCTCGACGAGCGTGCGGATGAGCGCGTACACACTGCTGCGCGGGGCGTCGAGCGCGTCGCTCAGCTCACGCAGGCGGGCGGGCCGGTTCTGCCGCGAGGCGAGCAGCTCCAGCAGATCGACGGTCCGGGCGGCGGACTTGACCCCGCGCACGCCCCGCTCGGGCTCGCCATCCACGTCGTCCGCTCCTCCTCGTCGATGCCGCCGGTGTTCTCTCGAGGAGGTTACCAGCATGACACTTGTCTACATATGAAGACAAGGTGAGAGGGTTTCCGTCGCCGCCCGCGGGGAACACCGCGCGGGTGCCAGAGCATCCTCCCCGGCCGGGCCCACCGCGCGACGTGCGCGACCGCCTCCGCCGTACCGCCGAGGAAACCTTCGGCTGGTCGGACCTCTCTCCCGAACAGCTCGCGGCGATGGAGCACCTGCTCGACGGACGGGACACGCTCGTCGTCATGCCGACCGGTGCCGGCAAGTCCGCCATCTACCAGGTGCCCGCGTTGCTGCTGCCGGGCCCGACGGTCGTCGTGTCCCCGCTCATCGCCCTGCAGCACGACCAGGCCGCGCAGATCGGGGACAGCGAGGCGCCCGACGCCGTCGCCGTGAACTCGGCGCAGCGGCGCACCGACAGCGAGCGGTCCTGGGCGGCGGTGGGCTCGGGCGACGCCGAGTACCTCTTCCTCGCCCCGGAGCAGCTGGCCAAGGACGAGGTCGTCGCCGAGCTGCGGCAGGTGGGCCCGACGCTGTTCGTCGTGGACGAGGCCCACTGCATCTCGGTGTGGGGCCACGACTTCCGGCCCGACTACCTGCGGCTCGGGCACGTCGTCGAGCAGCTCGGTCACCCGAGGGTGCTCGCGCTCACCGCGACCGCGAGCCAGCCGGTGCGGGATGACATCGTCGACCGGCTCGGCATGCGGGACCCGGCGCGAGTCGTGGCCGGGTTCGACCGGCCCGAGCTGTACCTGGAGGTGCGCCGGTTCGCCGACGACGACAGCAAGCGCGCCGCGGTGGTGGACTGGACCGTCGCCGCCGACAAGCCGGGGCTCGTCTACGCGGCCAGCCGCAGGGACACCGAACGCTACGCCGCGGAACTCGCCGCGCGGGGCATCCGCGCCGCGGCCTTCCACGCCGGGATCGACCGCGCGGAGAAGGCACGCGTGCACGAGCGCTTTCTCGCCGACGAGCTGGACGTCGTGGTGGCGACCTCCGCCTTCGGGATGGGTATCGACAAGCCCAACGTCCGGTTCGTCGCGCACGCCTCGGCGCCGGAGTCGCTCGACTCCTACTACCAGCAGATCGGGCGCGCCGGGCGCGACGAACGGCGGGCCGACGCGGTGCTGTTCTACCGGCCGCAGGACCTCGGCCTGCAACGCTTCCTCACCGCACGGCGCTTCGACGCCGACAGCGTGCGTGAGGTGGCCGAGGCGGTGCGCGACCACGAGGGGCCGGCGAGCCCGCAGGACGTGGACCGGGAGGTCGGGCACAGTCACCGGAGGACGATGCGCAGCCTCGACCTGCTGTACGACGCCGATGTCCTCCGGCCCACCGCCGAGGGCCGGTTCGACCTCGGCCGCGAAGACCCGGGCACCGAGGAGGCCGTGGACCGGGTGGCGGGGGAGTTCGAGCGCCGCGAGCGTCTCGGCCGCTCCCGTATCGAGATCATGCGGCACTACGCCGAGACGCGTTCGTGCCGCCGCCGCTACCTGCTCGGCTACTTCGGTGAACCACTCGAACGGCCGTGCGGGTTCTGCGACACGTGCGCCGCGGGCACCGCGCAGGAACACACGACCTCGGCCGCCACCGACGCCGAGTTCCCCGCCGACACCCGCGTGCGGCACCGCGAGTGGGGCAGCGGCACGGTGGTCTACCACGAGGACGACCGGCTCACGGTCCTCTTCGACGACCTCGGCTACCGCACGCTGTCCATGCCCGCCGTTCGCCGGGGCCGCCTGCTCACCAGGGAGTGAGGGTTCACCGCTCGCCACCCGTGCCGGTGCGGTCCTCCAGCATCGTCCGGCCATCAGGTCTCCCCCGGCTGCGCCAAGGGCATTCACGTCGAGTACCACCCGGTCGATCGACGGAACCGGTTTGGCACGGGTGTCCGGCGGCTACTCCTGCGTCCCGGACGCAATTGCCCGTTCCCGAGTGAAGGGGGCCGCCGTGACCGAAGCACGCGCGAGTCGAACCAGGACCAGACCGGTACAGCGCGTCGCCGCGCTGGTCGGCGCGGTGTTCCTGGTGGTCGGCGTACTGGGGTTCATCCCCGGCGTCACCACCAACTACGACCAGCTCGAATGGGCGGGCCCGGACGCGGACGCGATGCTGTTCGGCGTCTTCGCCGTATCCATCCTGCACAACCTGGTGCACCTTGCCTTCGGGGTGCTGGGCCTGGCCGCGGCCATGTCCGCCGCGATGTCCAGGATCTTCCTGCTGGTCGGCGGCTTGGTGTACCTGATCCTGACCGCGTACGGCGTGTGGGTGGACCTGTCCAGCGACGCGAACTTCATTCCCGTCAACACGCCCGACAACTGGCTGCACCTCGGTCTCGGTGTCGGCATGATCGCCGCGGCGCTGGTGGCCACGGCGATCGAGCGCAGGCGGATCGGCTGACGGTCAGCGACGCCCGTACCAGGTGTCGCCGACGACGATGTCGGCGACACCCCGGGCCTCGCAGTACGCCAGCAGATCGGACATGCGGTTAAGAAAGCCGTTGCCCTTGTGGTTCAGCGAGGTGTTGCACAGGATGCCGGTGCCGCACCGCTCGGTGCCGTCCACCTGCGCCCGCTGCTTGATCTCGTTGAGCCGGTCCCGGGTGGCGGCCTGGAACGGCTCCGCGAGCAACGAGCGCGCGAGCGGTCCACCGCGCCGGGCCGGGTTCGGCGTCGTGCCGGAACTCGAGTCCGCTGTAGACATCCCAGTCGATGTGCGGGTCTCCCTCGATGATGCACGGCGGCACGAACACCGACGAGAAGCCGTCCCGCCGCCACCGTTCGCTCCAGTCGCAGTTGAGTCCGCAGCCACCGGAGATCCGCAGCGGCACACCCTCGGGCAGCTCGTCCCGAGCCGCCCGCGCGAACACCTGGTACAGCCGGTCGGTGAGCAGTGCGGCGGCGTGTTTGGCCACTTCGGACTCCACTCCCGCGTTGTACCCGGGGGAGTCGCGGAACCGCTCCTTCGGTGCCGGGTACAGCGAGTCCAGGGTGAGGATCCGCTCCACGGTGTCCGCGAGCAGCGGGTCGGCCGCCTTCGCGTCGCCGTACGCGGCCAGCGCCATGAGCTTGCCGCTCACGCCCAGATCGGGCACGGCGCCCGAGTCGGGGAAGGTGGGGTCGGCCAGTGCGTAGCGGAACGCGTACCTGGCGCCGGGCGCCGACAGCACCGGAATCTCCCGGCACACCCGGTACCGCTCGTCCACCAGGTAGAAGGCCCCGGTGACGCCCTCCCACACCAGGACGGCCTGCTGCCCGGGGCGTTCCAGCCGGGGAACCCTGCCCAGCGCCATCATGATGTGCGACCGGACGTGCGAGGACGAGAGGTACTCCGCCTGCCTGCCGAACCACGTCGTCCACCCGCGGCTCGGTGCGTGCGTGCCGTGGTACCCGGCCGCGATCGGTTGCCGTCCCGCCTGCCAGCCGCCGGGCGCCAGCACATCGGGCGGGGCGTCGATGGCCTCCGCCACGTCCCGGAGTGTGCTCGGGGTGAAGGCGGCGTGGCGCGGGAACGAATCCTTCTCCAACTCGATCGACAGGGCCAGTCGCCTGTTCTCGATGACGGCCATACCACCGTCGTGGCCCGGCTTCAGGTCGGCTACCAGCTCACATCCCTGTGCTCGTCTTCGGCAGGACCGCCCCTGCTGGTACCCCCGGCGCGCTGCGGCAAACGGTGCCCTGATGGGGCGGTACCTGTTTTGGCTGCGGCCCATTCGGGGACTTCCTTGGCGACCAGCTCGACGCGGACGAGGACCCGAGGAGGCTCGTGTGATCACCATCGCGGGGATGAGCCCGCAGGCGGCGATCCTGCTCGCCCGCCTGCGCCTCGCCCGTCGCAAACGCGTTTACGCCGACCTCGGCACGTTTCACGAGAGCATCAGGGAGAACCAGCGGAGCGACCCGGCACGGCCCCCGGCGTGGGTGCACGACCAGGTGTCCGTGCGCTGCACCGAGGTCCGGGGCAGGCCGTGTTACACGCTCGAACCGTTCCGCCCGGCACGTGGCAAGCACGTCCTGTACTTCCACGGCGGCGCCTACGTCCACCAGATCCTGAGCGACCACTGGGCGTTCTTCGTCCGGCTGATCGAGCGGACCGGGTGCACGGTGACGGCGGTGATCTATCCACTGGCGCCCCAGCACACCTGCGCGGACACGGTGCCCATGGTGGCGGCCGCCTACGACGAGATCCTCGGCCAGGTCGATCCCGCCGACCAGGTCCTCATGGGGGACTCGGCGGGCGGCGCGCTGACCCTGGTCATCGCCGAATCCCTGGAGGAGGCGGGCAGGCCACAACCCAAGGAGGTCGTGCTGCTCTCCCCGTGGCTGGACGTGACGATGACCGACCCCCGGCAGCCGGAGCTGGACCGCAAGGACCCCTACCTGGCCGTCAACGGGCTGCGTGCGGCGGGCCGGATGTACGCCGACAACCGGAACCCGCGCGATCCGCGGGTCAGTCCGCTGTTCGGGCCGCTGTCCGCCCTCGACCGCGTCAGCGTGTTCGTCGGCACGAGGGACGTCCTGCTCGCCGATGCCAGGAACCTGCGCGACGAGGCCGAGCGGCGCGGTGTCGAGATCGCCTACCACGAGTACGAGCAGATGATCCACGCCTGGCCGCTCATGTCGATCCCCGAGGGCAGGGACGCGCTGGAGCGCATCGCGAGCCTCGTCGAGCGCGCTCCCGTGCCTGGTCACCCCTCGTGACCGCGCAACGTGGTGAGCACCACGTTGCTCACTCACGAGTCGTGGAGTCCCGGATCACGAGCTCCGGTTTGAACATCACCTGCTGGTGGGCGTGGGTCTCCGGGTGGTCGCACTCCTCCACCAGCAGCTGGGCGGCCGCACGGCCGATCTGCTGCGTCGGCTGGCGGATCGAGGTCAGCGGAACGGCGGCGTCGGCGGCGAACTCGATGTCGTCGTAGCCGACGATCGCGAGGTCGTCCGGGACGCGGCGGCCCGTGTTCAGCGCCGCCCGCAGCACGCCGAGGGCCATCAGGTCGTTCGCGCAGAACACCGCGGTGGTGGCCCGGTCGTCGGCGAACCGGGCGCGGGCGGCGTCGTGCGCGGTGCGCGCGTTCATCGCCCGTTCCTCCACGACGTCGATCACCTCGCCGGGGTCGAGGCCGGCGGCGGCGACGGCCTGGCGCAGGCCGGTGAGCCGGTCGGCGCACTGCCGCAGGCCGAGCGGCCCGGTCAGGTACAGGATCCGCTCGTGCCCGAGGCCCAGCAGGTGCGCTCCGGCCAGCTCGCCGCCGACGACGTCGTCCACCGCCACCGAGCAGCAGTTGACGCGCGGATCGTGGCGGTCCACCAGAACGGTGGGCGTACCCCGCCTGCGCAGCGCGTCGAGCCGCTCCGAGCCGACCTCGATCGGCGTGATCAGCACGCCCCGCACCCGCTGCTCCTCCAGCACCTGCAGGTAGCGGTTCTCCCTGGACGGCTGGTCGTCGGAGTTGCACAGTACGACCGCGTAGCCGAGCTCGTCCGCGACGTCCTCGGCGCCGCGGGCGACGTCGTGGAAGAACGGGTTGGCCATGTCGAGCACGATCAGCCCGATGGAGCGGCTCGTGCCCGCCCGCAGCTGCGCCGCGGAGGAGTTGCGCACGAAACCGAGTGCGGAGATCGCGGCCTGCACCGCGGCCCGGGTGCTGTCGGCGACGCGTTCGGGGTGGTTGAGGACGTTGGACACGGTGCCGACCGAGACGCCGGCGCGTTCGGCGACGTCCTTGATGCTCGGAGACATTGCCTTCGATCCTCGCTCTTGAAACGTGTCAGCGCACAACCCGTGTGACACCCCGTGTCGTCGGGTGCACGCTAGCACGGGCGGCGCGGGACCTGGTACGCCGGATCGTTACCAACGGCCCGTCACTGGAGGTCTTGACGGGTGGGATCGCCTCCCCTACGTTGAGCGCCACTGTGTGAAACGTTTCATGCCGACACGTTTCCTGGTCTCCAACGAGGGAGGGCATCGTGGAAGCAACGGAGCATCCCTCCGTGCCGCTTCTTGAGCTGCGGGACGTCACCAAGTCGTTCCAGGCGGTGCGGGCACTGCGCGGCGTTTCGCTCGCGCTGCGTGCCGGAGAGGTGCACGCGCTCGCCGGGGAGAACGGTGCGGGCAAGTCGACGGTCGTCCGGATCATCGGTGGCGAGCACCAGCCCGACAGCGGCGAGGTCCTCCTCGACGGCGAGCCGGTGCGGTTCTCCGCTCCCCGGGACGCCCAGCAGCGGGGCGTCGCCGTCATCCACCAGGAGCCGATCCAGTTCCCCGACCTGAGCGTCGCCGAGAACGTCTTCATGGGCAGGCAGCCGCTGCGGCAGGGTCGCCGGATCGACCGGCGCGCCATGCACCGCGGTGCCGCCGAGGTGTTCGAGCGGCTGGGGGTGCCGCTCGACCCGGCCCGGCAGACCCGCGGCCTGTCCATCGCCGACCAGCAGATCATCGAGATCGCCAAGGCGCTCGTCGCCGACGCGCGGATCATCGTGATGGACGAGCCGACCGCCGCGCTGTCCGCCGTCGAGGCCGAACGGCTGTTCCGTGTCGCGCGCGGACTCGCCGAACGCGGCGCGGCGCTACTGTTCATCTCGCACCGGCTGGACGAGATGTACGCCCTGTGCGACCGCGTGACCGTGCTGCGCGACGGCGCCTTCGTCACCAGTTCCCGGATGAGCGAGATCACCAACGACGAGCTCGTGCGCTGCATGGTCGGCCGCTCGGTCGAGCAGCTGTTCCCCACCAGGGAACACGAGGCGGGTGCCGACGTGCTCGTCGTCGAGGGGTTGACGAGGGCGGGCCACTTCAACGACATCTCCTTCTCCGTCCGTGCGGGCGAGATCGTCGGCCTCGCGGGACTCGTCGGTTCGGGCAGGTCCGAGGTCGCACGCGCGGTCTTCGGGGTGGACGGGCGGGACGCGGGCACGGTCACCGTGAACGGCAGGCCACTGCGCGCCGGGGACCCGAAGGCGGCCATCGCCGCGGGTGTCGCGCTCGTCCCCGAGGACCGCCGGGAGCAGGGCCTGGTCCTGGAACTGCCGATCGAACGCAACACGAGCCTGGCCCGGCTGCGCCAGGTGTCGCCTGCCGGCATCACGCGGCAGTCGAGGGAACGCGCGCTCGCCGCCGCGTGGGGTGAACGCCTCGGTCTGAAGTACGGGCGACTCGCCGACCCCGCCGCGACGCTCTCCGGCGGCAACCAGCAGAAGGTCGTCCTCGGCAAGTGGCTGGCCACCGAACCGTCCGTGCTGATCGTCGACGAACCGACCAGGGGCATCGACATCGGCGCGAAGGTCGAGGTGCACGCGCTGCTCTCCGAACTGGCTGCCGAGGGGATGGCGGTGCTGCTCATCTCCTCCGAACTGCCCGAGGTGCTCGGCATGGCCGACCGCGTCCTGGTCATGCACGAGGGCAGGCTCACCGCCGAACTGTCCAAAGAGGAAGCGAACGAGGAGACCGTCATGTACGCGGCAACCGGGAACGGCCGCGCGGGCGAGGAAGGCAGCGCGGCATGAACCGCGTGCACTCGCTGCTGTCCGGCAGGGAGATGAGCATCGTCGGGGCGCTCGTCGCGGTCGTCGCCGTGACGGCGTTCGTGAACCCGTCGTTCGTCAGCCCGCAGGGCCTGCACGACATGTTCCTCAACGCCTCGATCATCGCGTTGCTCGCGATCGGCCAGACGCTGCTGGTCATCACCCGCAACATCGACCTGTCGGTCGGTTCGGTGATGGGGCTCACGGCGTACCTGTCCGGGCAGATGTTCATCGCCGACTCCGGCACCCCGGTGATCGTCGTGATGCTGGCAGGGATGGCGCTCGGCGCCGCGTGCGGTGCGTTCAACGGCGCGCTGGTCGCCATCGCGAAGGTGCCCGCCCTCGTGGTCACCCTCGGCACGCTCTATGTCTTCCGCGGAATCGACTACGGCTGGGCGAGCGCCACCGGCGTGCACCAGATCAACGCCGACCAGATGTCGCCCGAGTTCCTCAGCTTCGGCAGCGGCTCCGTCCTCGGCATCCCGCACCTGACGCTCATCGCCCTGGTCGCGCTCGGGATCGCCGGGTACGCGCTGCACAACTGGCGCTCCGGCCGGGAGCTGTACGCGATCGGCTCCAACCCGCAGGCGGCACGGCTGGCCGGTATCCCGGCGGGCAGGCGGGTGTTCACCTCGTTCGTGATCTCGGGCGCGCTGGTCGGCCTCGCCGGGGTACTGCACGCGTCCTACTTCGGCACGATCAACGCCTCCGTCGGCACCGGCAAGGAACTCGCCGTCGTGGCCGCGGTCGTGGTCGGCGGCGTCGCGATCTTCGGCGGCAGCGGGACGGTGCTCGGGGCCGCGCTCGGTGCGCTGCTGCTCACGACGATCACCGGTGCGCTGCCCATCCTCGGCGTCCCCGCGTTCTGGCAGCGCGCCGTGGACGGCGCCGCGCTGCTGCTCGCCATCTCGCTCGACCGGGCCGTGATGCTCCGGGTCGCCGAACGCCTGCGGAAGGAAAGGAGCCTGCGCCGTGTCTGACCAGAAGCTGGCGACGGTGCCCCGCCGGAGGTTCGGCGTCGGCGCGGTCCTGCGGTGGGAGACGATCCTGCTCGCCCTGTGCGTGCTGGTGTTCGTGTTCGGATCGGCGAGCACACCCGGTTTCGCCGAGGCCGACAACATCAGCTTCCTGCTGCTCGACTACACCGAGGTGGCGCTGCTCGCGATGGCGCTGCTGCCGATCATCCTCACCGGGCACATCGACCTCTCGGTCGCCTCGATCCTCGGCTTCTGCTCCGCGCTGACCGGAGCGCTCTGGAACGCCGGGGTCTCATTCGAGACGATCGTGCCCGTCGTGCTGCTGGCCGGCGCGCTGCTCGGCTCGGTGAACGCCGGGCTGATCGTGAAGTTCGGGCTGCCCGCGCTCGCGGTCACCATCGGCACGCTCGGCCTGTACCGGGGACTCGCGTACGTGGTGCTCGGCGACGGCGCGGTCACCGGCTTCCCCGCGAACTACCGGCCGCTCGCGACCGACACCGTGCCCGGCACGTTCCTGCCGTATCCGACGCTGCTCGTGCTCGTCGTGTGCGTACTCGCCGCGGTGGTGGTGCACTACACGCCGATCGGCCGCTCGCTGTACGCGGTCGGGCTCGGGGAGCAGACGGCGCGGTTCTCCGGAATCCGCGTGGAACGGCTACGGTTCACCCTCTACATCGTCTCTGGCGTGCTGTGCGCGGTCGCGTCGCTCGTCTACACCCTCCGCTACAACAGCGCCAGGGCGGACAACGGCTACGGCATGGAGCTGATCGCCGTGGCCGCCGTGCTGCTCGGCGGTGTCTCGATCTTCGGCGGGCGGGGCACGGTCATCGGCGTTTCGAGCGCGCTCCTGCTGATGGCAGGTCTGCGGAACGTGCTGTTCCTCAACGACGTCACCAACGAGATCCAGAACGTGATCAACGGCCTGCTGCTCATCATCTCCGTGCTCGTGCCGGTGATCGCGACCCTGCTGCGGCGCAGGCGCCCACCGGCACCGGCCGCCGCGGCGGACCCGGCACCCCCTGAGCCGGAACCGGTTTCCGTACCAGACCCCGATCCCGTGGGTGTGTCCCACGGACCCAACGAGGAGGACCAACGATGATCCGCTCCCGAACCAGAAGGGCTCGCGCCGCGCTGGCGGTGACCGGAGCCGGGCTCGCGTTCGCGCTGGTCGCGGCCTGCGGTGGCACGACGAAGGACTCGGCGCCGCAGGCCGACGCAGGCGGCTCGGGCACGGAGAAGGTCGCCGACCCCAACGCCCCCATCAAGGAGGGCCTGAAGATCGCCTTCCTGCCGAAGGAGATCGACAACCCGTACGAGAACCTCGTCGACCAGGGCGGCATCGCCGCCGTCGAGGAGCTCGGCGGCACGGGCAAGGAGGTCGGCCCCTCCGACGCGTCCGCCTCGTCGCAGGTGTCGTACATCAACACGCTGGTGCAGCAGAACCAGGACGCCATCGTGATCGCGGCCAACGACCCGAACGCGGTCGCGCCCGCGCTCAAGGAGGCGATGGCCAAGGGCATCGCGGTGGTGAGCTACGACTCCGATGCGGCGACCGACGCGCGCCAGGTGTTCGTCAACCAGGCCAACTCGGAGGACATCGGCCGCACGCAGATCAAGATGATCGCCGAGCAGATCGGCGGCAAGGGCAAGATCGCGATCCTCTCCGCGACGCCGAACGCCACGAACCAGAACACCTGGATCGAGTACATGAAGGACGAGCTGAAGAAGCCGGAGTACTCCGGCATCGAGCTCGTGAAGGTCGCCTACGGCAACGACGACGACCAGCAGTCCTTCCAGGAGACGCAGGCGCTGTTGAAGTCCATTCCGGACCTCAAGGGCATCGTCTCGCCCACGACGGTGGGCATCTCCGCCGCGGCCCGCTACATCTCGTCGTCGCCGTACAAGGGCAAGGTTGCGCTGACCGGGCTCGGCACGCCGAACCAGATGCGGCAGTTCATTAAGGACGGCACGGTCACCGAGTTCGCACTGTGGGACCCGGAGCAGCTGGGCTACCTGGCCGGCTACGCGGCCGCCGCGCTGGCTTCCGGGCAGATCACCGGCAAGGAGGGCGAGGTCCTCAAGGCCGGCGAGCTGGGTGAGCGCACGATCGGCAAGAACGGGGAGATCATCCTCGGTCCGCCGACGACGTTCAACGCCGACAACATCGACGACTACGACTTCTGACGGCGCACGGGGTCGTGAGTGGGGAACGTGGTTAGAACAACGATTTTCACTCACGACCCCACGGGGGAAGGTTCCACGATGCGACGGGTTTGTTTCCTCCTCAGGGTCAGGCGGGACCGGATGGAGGAGTACCGGCGACGGCACGCCGAGGTCTGGCCCGAGATGCTGGCCGCGCTGCGGGAGACCGGCTGGCACAACTACTCGCTGTTCCTCGCGCCGGACGGGCTCCTCGTCGGCTACTTCGAGACCGAGGACCTCGACGCCGCGCTCGCCGGGATGGCGTCCAGGGACGTGAACGCCCGTTGGCAGGCCGAGATGGCGCCGTTCTTCGAGAGCCTCGACGGCACGCCCGACGAGGGGATCGCCCCGCTCACCGAGGTCTTCCACCTCGACTGACGCCCACAGACCAGGGAGAGACTCCATGCCCGACATGCCAGCCATCAAGGCCGCGCTGCGCGCCCAGCACATCGAGACACCCTCGTGGGCGTTCGGCAACTCCGGTACCCGCTTCAAGGTCTTCGCGCAGGAGGGCATCCCGCGCGATGCCTACGAGAAGATCGACGACGCCGCCACCGTGCACCGGTTCACCGGCGTCGCGCCGAGCGTCGCGGTGCACATCCCGTGGGACAAGGTCTCCGACTACGGCGACCTCGCGCGGCACGCGGAAGCGGCCGGGGTGCGCGTCGGTGCGGTGAACCCCAACGTGTTCCAGGACGACGACTACCGGCTCGGCAGCCTGTGCAACCCGGACCCCGCCGTGCGCCGCAAGGCCGTCGACCACCTGCTCGAGTGCGTGGACATCATGGACGTCACGGGATCGCGGGACCTCTCGGTGTGGCTCGCCGACGGGCTCAACTACCCGGGCCAGGACTCCATCGCCGACCGCCAGGCGCGCCTCGAGGAGTCGCTCGCCACCGTGTACGAGCGGCTCGGCGAGCACCAGCGCATGCTGCTGGAGTACAAGTTCTTCGAGCCCGCGTTCTACGCCACCGACGTGCCCGACTGGGGCACCAGCTACGCGCACTGCCTCGAGCTCGGGCCGAGGGCGCAGGTGCTGGTGGACACCGGGCACCACGCGCCGGGCACCAACATCGAGTTCATCGTCGCGCTCCTGCTGCGCAAGAACCGGCTCGGCGGGTTCCACTTCAACTCCCGCTTCTACGCCGACGACGACCTCATGGTCGGCGCGGCCGACCCGTACCAGCTGTTCCGGATCATGGTGGAGATCGTGCTCGGCGGCGGGCTGTCCGCCGAGGCCGGAGTGGCGTTCATGCTCGACCAGTGCCACAACATCGAGCCGAAGATCCCCGCGCTGATCCGGTCGGTGATGAACGTGCAGGAGGCCACCGCGAAGGCTCTCCTGGTCGACGCGGAAGCACTGCGCGAGGCCCAGCTCGCCGGGGACGTGCTCGGGGCGAACGCCATCCTCGTGGACGCCTTCTCCACCGACGTGCGCCCGCTGCTCGGCGAGGTGCGGGAGGAGATGGGCATCGACCCCGATCCGATCGCCGCCTACCAGCGCAGCGGCCACGCCGAGAAGATCCGGGCCGAGCGGGTCGGCGGCACCGCGGCGGGCTGGGGGGTGTGATCATGCGGCGCGCACTGCTCGCCACCACACTGCTGCTGGCCACCCTGCTGGCGCCGGTCACGGCCGCCGCCGCGCCCAAGCCCGCGGCGCCCGGGGTCACCCTCCTCTCGGACACGCTGCTCGACCCCTCGGCGCTGTACTTCGTGTCCTACGACGGGCTGGTGAACAACGACTCGTTCCAGCAGGACGCCATCCTCACCTATGCCGGCTACCAGTACGCCACCTGGTACACCGGCAGCCGCGACGCCGTCGTGGCGCGAAGGGCGCTGCACGGCAGGAGTGCGTGGGAGACCGTCGTCCTGCCGCACAAGCTCACCGTCGACGACTCGCACAACGTCATCTCGCTCGGCATCTCGCCGCAGGACGGCAGGCTGCACGTGGCGATGGACACGCACAACTCGCGCCTCTTCTACGTCAAGTCCGTCGCCGGGCTCGCGTCCCGGCCCGCCGCGCACCGGTGGTCCCCGGACATGTTCGGCTCCGTGCGGCGCACGCTCGACGGTGTCGAGCTCGGCAACATGACGTACCCGCGGTTCGTCGTCACGCCCGAGGGCAGGCTGCAGTTCAGCTACCGCACCGGCGGCTCGGGCAACGGCGTGAACGAACTGGCCGAGTACGACGGCGGCACGTGGCGCAAGCTCGGCCCGTGGAGCTCCGCGACGGGCTCCTACACCGGCCCGAACGGCGTGGTGTCCAACACCCGGAACATGTACCTGCACGGGCTGACCTACGACGACAACGGTCGCCTGCACGCCGCGTTCACGTGGCGCGAGGGCAACTGGGACGTGCTCTGCCACCCGGGTGGGCTCACCAACCACGACACCGGCTATGTCTACAGCGATGACCGGGGCCGCACCTGGCGCAACGGGGCCGGGCGGGTCGTCGGCGTCACCGGCGCCGACCGGGTCGGCATCGACGACCCCGGCCTGGTCGCCGACCCGCTGGACCCCAACCACGGCCTGATGAACCAGGAGAGTCAGGCGGTCGACTCGCACGGCACGCCGCACGTGGTGATCAGCTACGTGCCCGGCAGGTTCACGCAGTGCGTGTCCGACTACTCCGCCCAGCGCGCGCGGTACGGCCGCACGTTCCACCTGGTGCGGGCCGCCGACGGCAGCTGGACCAAGCGCGAGGTGCCGGTCCCGCCGAACCACACCCAGCGCACCAAGATCGTGTTCGACAGCGCCGACAACGCCTACCTGGTCATGCCGAAGGGGCGCATCGTGGCCGCGAGCGCGGCCAGCGGGTGGACCGACTGGACCCTCGTGTTCGACCGGCCCTCGATGAACGCCTTCGGCGAGGTCAACGTGGACACCTCGCGGGTGGCGTCCGATGGCGTGCTCTCCGTGCAGTACCAGCAGACCTCGAGCGGCACCACGCCGTCGCCGATCCGTGTCGCCGACTTCCGACTCGGCTGATAGGAGCATCGTGAGTACCGAAACCCATCCGGCCGTCGCCGACCTGCTCGCCCGCTCGCACGAGCTCGGCGCCGACCGCCGCAACACCAACTACGCGGGCGGCAACGCGTCCGCGAAGGGCACGGCCACCGACCCCGCTACCGGCGGGGACGTGGAGCTGCTGTGGGTGAAGGGTTCCGGCGGCGACCTCGGCACCCTCACCGAGGCCGGGCTGGCCGTGCTGCGTCTTGACCGGATGCGCGCGCTCGTCGACGTCTACCCCGGCGAGGAGCGCGAGGACGAGATGGTGGCGGCGTTCGACTACTGCCTGCACGGCAGGGGCGGTGCCGCGCCGAGCATCGACACGGCCATGCACGGCCTCGTCGGCGCACCGCACGTCGACCACCTGCACCCCGACTCGGGCATCGCCATCGCCACCGCCGCCGACGGCGAGGAGCTGACCCGCAAGGTGTTCGGCGACCGCGTGGTGTGGGTGCCGTGGCGGCGGCCCGGTTTCCAGCTGGGGCTCGACATCGCGGCGGTGCGGGAGGCCAACCCGCAGGCGATCGGCTGCATCCTCGGCGGGCACGGCATCACGGCGTGGGGCGCGACCAGCGAGGAGTGCAAGCGCAACTCATTGGAGATCATCCGCACGGCGGAGGCCTACCTCGCCGAGCACGGGGAGCAGGAGCCCTTCGGCGAGGCCCTGCCCGGCTACGAGCCACTGTCCGAACCGGACCGGCGGGCCCGCGCGGCCGCGTTGTTCCCCGTGCTGCGCGGGCTCGCCTCCACCGACTCCCCGCAGGTGGGGCACTTCACCGACGCGCCGGAGGTGCTGGAGTTCCTTTCCAGGGAGAAACACCCCGCGCTGGCGGCACTCGGCACGTCCTGCCCGGACCACTTCCTGCGCACCAAGGTCGCCCCGCTCGTGGTGGACCTGCCTGCCACCGCGCCGCTGGAGCAGGTGGTCGCCAGGGTCAAGGAGCTGCACCACGGCTACCGCGAGGAGTACGCCGCCTACTACCGCAGGCACGCCACGCCCGACTCGCCGCCGATGCGGGGCGCCGACCCCGCGATCGTCCTGGTGCCCGGCGTCGGCATGTTCAGCTTCGGCCGGGACAAGCAGACCGCGCGGGTCGCGGGCGAGTTCTACGTCAACGCGATCAACGTGATGCGGGGCGCCGAGTCGGTGTCCACCTACGCCCCGATCCCGGAGTCCGAGAAGTTCCGGATCGAGTACTGGGAGCTGGAGGAGGCGAAGCTGCGGCGCATGCCGAAGCCCAAACCCCTCGCGACCCGGATCGCGCTGGTCACCGGTGGCGGCTCCGGGATCGGCAGGGCCATCGCGCTGCGGCTGGCCGCCGAGGGCGCGTGCGTCGCGGTGGCCGACCGGGACGCCGAGGCCGCGGCACAGGTCGCGGCCGAGATCGGCGGCGCCGACCGGGCGGTGGCGGTCGCGGCGGACGTCACCGACGAGGCGGGGGTCGCCCGCGCGGTCGCCGACTGCGCGCTGGCCTTCGGCGGGATCGACCTCGTGGTGAACAACGCCGGGCTGTCCATCTCGAAGCCGCTGCTGGAGACCACCACCGCCGACTGGGACCTGCAGCACGACGTGATGGCGAAGGGTTCGTTCCTCGTCTCGCGCGAGGCGGCGCGGGCGATGATCGAGCAGGGCATGGGCGGCGACATCGTCTACATCGCGAGCAAGAACGGCGTGTTCGCCGGGCCCAACAACATCGCCTACGGGGCGACGAAGGCCGACCAGGCGCACCAGGTGCGGCTGCTCGCCGCCGAGCTCGGCGAGCACGGCATCAGGGTCAACGGCGTGAACCCGGACGGGGTGGTCCGCGGCTCGGGCATCTTCGCCTCCGGCTGGGGCGCCCAGCGGGCCGCCGTGTACGGAGTGCCGGAGGAGGAGCTGGGCGCGTTCTACGCCCAGCGCACCCTGCTCAAGCGGGAGGTGCTGCCCGAGCACGTCGCCAACGCGGTGTTCGTGCTGACCGGCGGGGAACTGTCGCACACGACGGGCCTGCACGTCCCGGTGGACGCCGGCGTAGCGGCGGCCTTCCTGCGCTGACCCGGCTGAGTTCACCATCAGCGGACGAGGAGGTGGAGATGGAGAGGGAACCCGCGTTCGTCGCGGTCGACCTCGGTGCGAGCAGCGGGCGGGTGATGCTCGGCCGCGTCCGGAACGGCGCCGTGGATCTCACCGAGCTGCGCCGCTTCACCACCGGTCCGAGGGAGCGGCCCGGTGGTGGCCTGCGCTGGGACGTCGAGGAGATGTACGGCGAGGTGCTCGCCGGGTTGCGGGAGGCCGCGCCCTCGGCCCCGGTCTCGGTCGGCATCGACTCGTGGGCGGTGGACTACGGCCTGATCGGTCCGGACGGCAAGCTGGACGGCGACGTGCGGTGCTACCGCGACTCCCGCACCGACGGCATGGCCGGGCGGCTGCGGGAGCGTGTCGACGACGAGACGCTGTACGCCGTCACCGGGCTGCAGTACCTGCCGTTCAACACGATCTACCAGCTGCTGGCCGAACCTCCCGGTCGACTTGTCGACAGGACGCTGCTGCTGTTGCCGGACCTGCTCGGCTACTGGCTGACCGGTGAACTGGGCGCCGAGGTGACCAACGCGTCCACCACGGCCCTGCTCGACGTGACCACGCGGCAGTGGTCGGCCGAGCTGATCGAGCGGGCAGGCCTGCCCGCGGGGCTGCTGCCCCCGCTGCGGCAGCCCGGCGACCGGATCGGCACCGGCCCGGACGGCGTCCCGGTGCTCGCGGTGGCCTCGCACGACACCGCCTCGGCGGTGGCCGCGGTGCCCGCGAGCGGCGAGAACTTCGGCTACGTCTCGTGTGGCACGTGGTCGCTCGCCGGGCTGGAGCTGCCCGGGCCGGTGCTCAGCCCGGCCGCGCGGGCCGCCAACTTCACCAACGAGGCGGGTGTCGACGGCACGGTCCGCTTCCTGCGCAACACCATGGGGCTGTGGCTGCTCAGCGAGTCGCTGCGGGTGTGGCGGGAACGCGGCCTCGCGATTACCCTCGGCGAGGTGTTGGACGCGGCCGCGAGAGAACCCCAGTTCGTGTCCATTGTGGATCCGGACGATCAGGCGTTTCTGCCGCCGGGTGACATGCCGGAGCGGATCGCGCGCGCGTGCCGCGAGTCGGGTCAGCCCGCGCCGGAGCGGCCCGCCGCCGTCGTGCGAACCATCCTGGAGTCGCTGGCGCTGGCGCACGCGGCGTCGCTGCGCACCGCGGCCCGGCTGGCCGACCGGGAGATCGACGTCGTGCACGTCGTGGGCGGCGGTGCCCGCAACGCGCTGCTCTGCCAGCTCACCGCCGACGCGTGCGGCGTGCCCGTGCTGGCCGGCCCGGTGGAGGCCAGCGCGCTCGGCAACGTGTACGTGCAGGCGAGGGCGGCCGGGGTGCTCGCGGCGGAGCGGCCGGTGAGCGAGCCGTTCGCCCGCTACGCACCGCGCGGCGACCGCGCGGCCTGGCGCGCCGCGGCCGAGCGGGTGGGCCTGGCATGACCGGGCCCCGCGTGGCCCTGTTCGCCACCTGCATCACCGACACCGTGTATCCGGAGACGGCGAAGGCCGTGCTGCGCCTGCTGGAGCGGCTGGGCTGCGAGGTCGACTTCCCGCTCGCCCAGACCTGCTGCGGGCAGATGCACTTCAACACCGGCTACCACGACCACGCGCGGCCGCTCGCCCAGGCCTACGCCGAGGTGTTCGCGGGCTACGACTACGTGGTGGCTCCTTCGGGCTCCTGCGCGGGCATGGTGCGGGAGATCCACCCCGGGCTGGCCGGAACCGGCCCGGCCGTCGAGCGGACGTACGAGCTCAGCGAGTTCCTGGTCGACGTGCTCGGCGTGACCGACGTCGGGGCGTACTTCCCGCACCGGGTCACCTACCACCCGACGTGCCACTCGCTGCGCATGCTCGGCGTCGGCGACCGCCCGCTGGCGCTGCTGCGGGCCGTCCGCGGGCTGGAGCTGGTCGAGCTGCCGCAGGCCGAGCAGTGCTGCGGGTTCGGCGGCACGTTCGCGCTGAAGAACGCCGAGACGTCCACCGCCATGCTCGCGGACAAGATGCGCTGCGTGCAGGACACCGGCGCGCAGGTCCTCACCGCGGGGGACAACTCGTGCCTCATGCACATCGGCGGCGGGCTGTCCCGGCTGCGCACCGGTGTGCGGACGGTGCACCTGGCGGAAGTGCTCGCGAGTACGGAGGAGGAGCCGTGGGCGGCCGCAACCCGGTGACCTGGCTGGGCACCCCGTCGTTCCCGAAGGCGGCGCACGACGCGCTCGGGGACACGCAGCTGCGCCGCAACCTGCGCAAGGCCACCACGACGATCCGGGGCAAGCGCGCGAGCGCGGTCGCCGAGCTCGCCGACTGGGAACGGCTGCGGGCCGCGGGTGCGGCCATCAAGGACGACGTGCTCGCCAACCTCGACACCTACCTGGTGCGGCTGGAGGAGGCGGTGACGGCGCGCGGCGGCGTGGTGCACTGGGCCCGCGACGCCGAGGAGGCCAACCGGATCGTGCTCGACCTCGTGCGGGCCGAGGGCGCCGACGAGGTCGTGAAGGTCAAGTCGATGGCCACCGCCGAGATCGGCCTCAACGAGGCGCTGGAGGCCGGTGGCGTGCGCGCCGTCGAGACCGACCTCGCCGAGCTCATCGTGCAGCTCGGCGACGACCGGCCCTCGCACATCCTCGTGCCCGCCATCCACCGCAACCGTGCGGAGATCAGGGACGTCTTCCGGCGGCGGATGGCCGAACCGCCCGCCTCCGACGAGCCGGGGGACCTCGCCGAGGCGGCCCGGCGTCACCTGCGACGGAAGTTCCTCGCCACCAAGGTCGCCATCTCCGGGGCGAACTTCGCGGTGGCCGACACCGGCTCGGTCGTCGTCGTGGAGTCCGAGGGCAACGGCCGGATGTGCCTCACCCTGCCGGAGACCCTGATCACCGTGATGGGCCTGGAGAAGATCGTGCCCAGCTGGCCGGACCTGGAGGTGTTCCTCCAGCTGCTGCCCCGGTCGTCCACGGCGGAGCGGATGAACCCGTACACGTCGGTGTGGTCCGGCGTCACCCCCGGCGACGGGCCGCGGCGGTTCCACCTGGTGCTGCTGGACAACGGGCGCACCGCGACGCTGGCCGACCGGGTGGGCAGGCAGGCGCTGCGCTGCATCCGGTGCTCGGCGTGCCTCAACGTGTGCCCGGTGTACGAGCGGACGGGCGGGCAGGCCTACGGCTCGGTGTACCCGGGCCCGATCGGCGCGATCCTGGCACCGCAGCTCGTGGACGACCCGCACGATGAGCAGGCGGCGTCGCTGCCGTACGCCTCCTCGCTGTGCGGTGCGTGTTACGAGGTGTGCCCGGTGCGGATCAACATTCCCGAGGTGCTCACGCATCTGCGCGGCAAGGTCGTCGAGGCGAAGGGGAAGCGGACGCCGGAGGCGGTGGCGATGGCCGCCGCGGCGTGGATGTTCGCCGACGCCCGGCGGTACGAGGTGGCGCAGAAGGCGGGATCGCTGAGCCGGTTCCTCGCGCGGGACGGGCGGATCTCGCACCTGCCGTGGCCGGGTTCGAAGTGGACGTCGTCCCGGGACGTCCCCGCGGTGCCGAAGGAGTCTTTCCGGGCCTGGTGGAGGCGCAACCGTGGATGACGCGCGCGGCGAGATCCTGGCCCGGGTGCGGGCCGCGCTGGCGGACCGGCCGGCACCGGCCGCGGTGGTCCGCGACTACGAGCGGTCCCGTTCGGTTCCCGACCCGGTCGGCCTGCTGGTGGAGCGGGTGGCCGACTACAAGGCGATCGTGCACCGCGTGGCGGAGGCCGAGGTGCCGGAGCGGATCGCGGAGCGGCTGGCCGCACGCGGAGTCACGACGATGGCCGTCCCCGCCGACGTGCCCGGGCCGTGGCGCGCGCCCGGGGTGACGTGGCTGCCCGACGAGCCACCGCTCGCGCTGGCCGAACTGGACGGGGTCGGCGGCGTGCTCACCGGATGCGCCGCCGCGATCGCCGAGACCGGCACGATCGTGCTCGACGCGGGCGCCGCGCAGGGCCGCCGGATGCTGAGCCTCGTGCCGGACTACCACCTGTGCGTGGTGCGGGCGGACCAGGTGGCGGTCAGCGTGCCCGAGGCGCTGGCCCGGCTGGAACCGGTGCGTCCGCTGACGTTCATCAGCGGGCCCTCGGCCACCAGCGACATCGAGCTGGACCGTGTCGAGGGTGTGCACGGCCCGCGCACCCTCGAAGTCCTCGTGAGCGAATAGGCGCGGGTCTCGGCCAGGGAGGGTGTCGGTCACGACCTCCGCTCGACTGGCTCCCGGACGTGACCGGTTCCACACTGGGCTGGTGGGTCAGCGTGTGCGGAGGGAGGCGCGGGTCGAGGGCGTCGTGCAGGGGGTCGGCTTCCGGCCGTTCGTGCACACCCTCGCGCGCAGGCTGGGCCTGGCCGGGCACGTCGGCAACGACGCGGACGGGGTGTTCCTCGCCGTCGAGGGCTCGTCCGAGGGCGTGGCACGGTTCCTCGACGCCCTGAAGGCCGAGGCGCCGCCGCTCGCGGTGATCGACCGGATCGAGGTCACCGAGGTGCCGCCGCTCGGCGCGGCCCGGTTCGACATCCTGCCCAGCCCGCCGGGCGGCGTCGCGAACACACTCGTCTCCGCCGACAGCGCCACATGCGCCGACTGCCTGCGCGAGCTGGCCGACCCCGGCGACCGGCGCTACCGCTACCCGTTCGTCAACTGCACCAACTGCGGTCCCCGGTTCACGATCGTCCGGGGCGTGCCCTACGACCGGCCGCGCACCACGATGGCGGGCTTCGCCCTGTGCCGCGACTGCGCCCGCGAGTACGCCGACCCCGCCGACCGCCGGTTCCACGCGCAGCCGGTGTGCTGCCCCGCGTGCGGGCCCCGGCTGCGGCTCGGCACCGCGGAGGGCGACGACGCGCTGCGTGTTGCGGTGCGGCTGCTCGGGGAGGGCAGGGTGCTCGCGGTCAAGGGGCTCGGCGGCTACCACCTCGCCGTGGCCGCGGCGAGCGAGCCCGCGGCGGCGGCACTGCGCTCGCGCAAGCACCGCGAGGACAAGCCGTTCGCGATCATGGTGCCCGATCTCGCGGTGGCCGGGGACCTGTGCGAGGTGGATCCGGTGGCGGAGCGGTTGCTGACCGGGCGCAGGCGGCCCATCGTGTTGCTGCCGCGCAGGCGGGCCGCTCCGGTCGCGCCGTCCGTGGCACCCGGCAACCGCATGCTCGGCGTGTTGCTGCCCTACACGCCGCTGCACCATCTGCTGCTCACCGATTTCGCCGCACCGATCGTGCTGACCAGCGCCAACGTCTCCGACGAGCCGATCGTCTTCCGCGACGACGAGGCCCGCGACCGGCTGTCCGGGATCGCCGACGCGTTCCTCACCCACGACCGCCCCATCCACGTCCGCACCGACGACTCCGTCGCCCGCACGTTCCGCGGCCGGGCGCAGCTGCAGCGCCGTTCCCGGGGATACGCGCCCGAGCCCGTCGTGGTCGGCCAGGACTTCCGCCGGCACGTGCTGGCGTGTGGGGCCGAGCTGAAGAACACCTTCTGCCTCGCCAAGGGGCGGCACGCGTTCCTCTCGCACCACATCGGCGACCTGGAGAACTACGAGACGCTGCGCTCGTTCACCGAGGGCATCGAGCACTTCGGCAGGCTCTTCGACATCGCGCCGGAGATCGTGGCGCACGACCTGCATCCCGAGTACCTGTCCACGAAGTACGCGCTCGACCTCGCGGAGTCCGGCACCGTCGAGCCGGTGGGCGTGCAACACCACCACGCGCACATCGCCGCGTGCCTCGCGGACAACGCCGAGAGCGGGCCGGTGCTCGGGGTCGCCTTCGACGGCACCGGCTACGGCACCGACCACACCATCTGGGGCGGCGAGTTCCTGCTCGCCGACCTCGCCGGGTTCCGCAGGGTCGGCCATCTCGAACCGGTCCGCATGCCGGGCGGCACCGCCGCCGTCCGGCAGCCGTGGCGCATGGCGGCCGCCTACCTCGGCGCCACGGACGACACCGGCGACCTCGACGTCGTGCGGCGGCACGCCCGGGAGTGGCCCGCCGTGGTGTCGATGGCCGCCTCCGGGGTCAACGCCCCGCTCACCTCCAGCGCGGGCAGGCTGTTCGACGCCGTCGCCGCACTGCTCGGCGTGCGCGACACGACCAACTACGAGGGGCAGGCCGCGATCGAGCTGGAGCAGCTGGCCGATCCGGCCGTGCGGGGTGGCTACCCGGCCGGGATCTCGGCCGCCGACCCGGTCACCGTGTCCGGGGCCGACCTCGTCAAGTCCGTTGTGGACGACCTGCGCGCGGGCCGGGCCGTCGACGTCGTCGCGGCCCGGTTCCACAATGGCGTGGCGGAGGCGATCCGCGGCGTGTGCGCGCGGCTGCGGGAGGCGACCGGCGTCGGCACGGTCGCGCTGTCCGGTGGCGTGTTCCAGAACGTGCTGCTGCTGGACCGGACCGTCGACCTCCTCGAGGGTCGCGGGTTCCGGGTGCTCACGCACTCGCGCGTGCCGACCAACGACGGCGGCGTCAGCCTCGGTCAGGCCGTCGTCGCGGCGAACACCACCGGCCCCGTCCGGCAGTGAAGGTGGCCTTCACTGCCCGTCGCGGAACAGGTTCGCCGCCGGAACCGGCTTGCCGAAGTGATAGCCCTGCGCCTGGTCGCACTCGAGCTTGCGCAGGATGCGCGCGTGCCGTTCGTTCTCCGCGCCCTCCGCGATCACGGTGAGGCCGACCGCGTGCGCCATCGCGACGATGCTGGCGATGATCGCCTCGGCGTCCTTCGCCCGCTCCTCCGGCTCGCCGAGGCCGAACACGAACGAGCGGTCCACCTTGAGCGTGTCGAGCGGCAGCCGCCGCAGCTGCGCGAGCGACGAGTAGCCGGTGCCGAAGTCGTCGATGGCCAGCCGCACACCGAGGCCCCGCAGCGCCGACAGTACCTCGGCCGCCGTCTGCGGCTCCCGCATCAGCGCGCTCTCGGTGATCTCCAGGCACAGCGCGTCCGGGGGCAGTCCGGCGGCGCGCAGCGCGTCGTGCACGGCGGGCACCAGCGCCGCGTCGTCGAGCTGCCGGGCCGAGAGGTTGACGGCGAGCCGGAGGTCCGTGCCGTGCCGGGCCCGCAGCTCGGCGACCTCCTGGGTCGCCGTCCGCAGCATGTGGTCGCCGATGATGTTGATGAGGTCGCTCTCCTCCGCGAGCGGGATGAACTCGGCGGGCGGGACGACGCCGTGCACGGGGTGGGTCCAGCGCAGCAGCGCCTCCACCGAGACCGGCCGGTCGGTGCCGACGTCGACGATCGGCTGGTAGGCCAGCCACAGCTGGCCGTCCGGCACCGCGGCCCGCAGGTCCTGCTCCAGCCGGAGCTGCCGCTGCACCCGTTCCCGCAGCTCGACGTCGAAGAACTCGTAGCGGCCCCGGCCCCGGGTCTTCGCCTGGTACATGGCCACGTCGGCGTCCCGGATCAGGTCCTCGGCGCTGCGCCGGTCCCCGGGCCGCGCGGTGACCACGCCGATGCTCGCGTCGATGCGCAGGTGCCTGCCGTCGACGGAGATCGGCTCGGTCAGCGCCTCCCGCAGGTGGTGGATCAGCGCGTGGATCTCGGCGGGCTCACCCGCGCCCAGGGTGATGACGGCGAACTCGTCCCCACCCAGCCTGCCGACCACCTCGGTGCTGCGCACGGAGTGGCGCAGGCGGCGGGCGGCGATGCGGAGCACCTTGTCCCCGACACTGTGCCCGAGCGAGTCGTTGATGACCTTGAACTTGTCGAGGTCGATGAACAGCACGCAGGCGGTGTCCACCCGGCCCGGGGTCCGCAGGGCGGCGGTGAGCCGTTCGAGCACCAGCGTGCGGTTGGCGAGCCCGGTCAGCGGGTCGTGGGTGGCGTCGTGGGCCAGCTGCTCGCCGATGGCCCTGCGCTCGGTGATGTCGGTGAACGACGTGACGACCGCGGACGGCTCGCGTGCCTCGGGGTCGAGCGGCCGGCAGCTCATCGACAGCCAGACACTCCGCCCGTCCGGCCGCTCCGCGCGCAGCACCCGGCCGTTGTTCGGCTGCCCGGTGCGGAGAGTCCGCGCCGAGGGGTAGTCCTCCTTGGGCACCCGGGCGCCTGACTCGTCGTAGAGCGGGAACCGGGTCGGTGAGCGGCCGACCATCTGCTCGGCCGGCAGGCCGAGGATGCGGGTCGCGGCGGGGTTCGCGGACTCGACCCTGCCGTCCCTGCCGACCACCACGACGCCTTCGTCGAGTGCGGTGACCACGGTGCTGAACCGCTGCTCGGCCTCCCTGCGCGCGGTCTCGTCGGCGCACACCAGCACGTAGCCCGCGTTCATCTCCGCCGCCGAGACGCGGATCGCCAGTGGCGTCCCGTCCGCCCTCCGGTGGGTGGCCTGGACCACTCCGCCCGCATCGACGATGCCGCCCGGGTCGAGAGGCGCGCCGACGAGCCCGGCGACGTCCCGGCCGAGCGCGTCCGCCGCCGCGTGGCCGTACACGGATTCCGCGGCCGGGTTCCAGCTCGTGACCACCCCGTCGGCCGTGGTGGCGATGATGGCGTCGCTGACGTGCGAGACCAGCGCGGCCTGGTAGTGCAGGGCGGCCTCGGCCGCCTTCTGTGCCGTGACGTCGCGCATGATGACCTGGAAGGCGGGGCGGCCCTCCCAGGTCGTGCGGACCGAGACCGACTCGACCACCATCGTGTCGCCGTCCGCGCGTTTCAGCAGCACCTCGGTGGGTTCCGAGGTGGACCCCGGCCCGGTCAGTGACTCGATGCGGCGCAGCATGTCCGGCACGGAGTAGGGGTCGACGAAGTCGGTGATCGGCCTGCCGAGCATGGCCTCGGCGGTTCCGGAGGCGGAGAACCGCACGGCGGCCGGGTTCGCGTAGACGATCCTGCCGGCCTCGTGGACACAGATGGCGTCCGGGCTGAGCTCGACGAGCAGCCGGTACCGGTCGGCCAGATCGGCGAGCGCCTGCCGGTCGGCGTGCCGCTCACTCACGTCCGCGGCGATCCCCAGCAGACCACCGGCGCCGGACGCGCCGGTGACGCCGAAACTCCGGGCGCGGAACCGAATCCATCGCGTATCGCCTTCGGGTGTCTCGTGCCGCTGTTCGAGATCGAAATCCTCCCACACCGGTGCGGATCTCGCTGCCAGCGCCATGGGTTCGATCAAGTCCAGCAGAACTTCGGTGATGCTCCGTTCAGCGTAATCGGATAGTCCGAAAATGTCCGCCAGTCCCGGCGTCCAGGTAACGGAGCCGTCGGTGAAATCGACAGACCACAGGACGGCCGAGTCCACCGACAGGGCCAGGTCCACCGCGAGCCCCTGGCGCAGGTCGCGGCCGAGCAGCAGCCCGCTGTAGTCGTGCGCCTCCATGCTCCGTCCATTCGCGTGGTCGCCGGCGTGGATTTCGATTACAGCATGAGTTCGCCGTGAGGCGAACCGGCGAAAGTGCTCGCGTGCCGGCCCCCTGGGCATCCCGAGGAAGTCGATTAATCGTCACCACAGTAGGCGGTTGTTTCCTGGGCAGTGTCGCCCTGCCGCCTTGTCTCTCGAATCTGGCTGAAAGTGAGGACCAACACATGCGGGCGCAGGGAATCGGAATATGCGGAATCGGAGCGGTCACCGGCTACGGCTGGGGCCGCGAACTACTGTGGGACGGCCTCGCCGCCGCGAAGCCCGCCGCCTCGCTCACCGGTGGCTACGGTCCGGACGGCAACGACACGGCCTGGGTGGCCGTCGTGCCGGACGATGGTGAGCCGGGCGACGGCCGGGGCCGGTTCGCGCGGGCGATGAGAGCCGCCGCGCGCGAGGCGATCGACGACGCGCGGTCCCGCGGCTGGGTCGCGGGTGAGCGCGTGGGTCTGCTGCACGCGGTCGTGCTCGGCGAGGTGGACCTGTGGCGGCAGTTCTACCTCGCCGACGGCGGCGATCTCCCGGTGCGGGATTACCTGGCGCTGATGCCGTCCACGCCGATGTCGCTGTTCATGAAGGAGAACGGGTTCCACGGGCCGGCGATGAACGTGTCGGCGATGTGCGCGTCGGGCAACGCGGGCGTGCTCACCGCCAAGGCGTGGCTCGACGCGGGCATCGTGGACGACGTGGTGCTCGTCGCCACCGACCTCTCGCTCACGCGGGAGAACGTCGAGCACTTCGTCCGGCTCGGGGTCTCGGTGGTGGACACCGAGCCGCTGGAGGCATGCCGCCCGTTCCAGCAGGGCAGCCGCGGGTTCATCATGGGCGAGGCTTCCATCGGCATGGTGCTCTCCCGCCGGTCGCCGCGGCCCTACGCCGTGGCACTCGGTGGCGCGATGTCCCACGACGCCCACCACCCGACGTCGATCGATCCGTCGCTGCGGCAGGTCCGCCGGTGCTTCGGTGAGGCGCTCGCCAATGCGGGCGTGCGGGCCGAGGAGGTGTCGTACGTCAACGCGCACGGCCCCGGCACGCGGCAGTGCGACACGGCCGAGGCCACCGTGCTGGAGGAGATGTTCCCGGCGCGGACCGGAATCTACTCGGTCAAGCCGCTCACCGCGCACTGCCAGGCCGCCGCGGCCGCGGTGGAGATGGCGGTGGCCGCGATGGGCTACGACCGGGGCGTCGTCCACGCGCCGCCCGCCGTGGCGGAGGCGCACCCGCAACTGCTGCACGGGGAGTTCCCCCTGGACGGCGGGCTCACCGTGAAGTCGTCGCTGGGCATGGGCGGCCACAACTCCGTCGTCGTGCTCGGCCCGGCCTGAACCGCGCACCCCCGGTCATGAGTGGCTCGTTACTGGCGAATTCCGTCCGTAACGAGCCACTCATGGCACTCTCCGGTCAGTGCAGCCCGACGAAGGCCATCAGCTCCTCGACCGAATGCGTGAAGAACGCGTCGGCCGGTTCGAACACGCCCACGAAATGGCCGGTCAGCTCCAGGCCGATCATGCCGGTGAGCTGGGTCCACGCGACGACCCCGCGCAGCAGGATGGGCAGCGGCAGGTCGGGTGCGAACGAGCGGCCCAGCGTCTCGGCCTGCGTGCGCAGCGCGGCGGGGACGGGCACCTGTGGCGTGGCGGGCTCGATGCCGCCCGTGCCCCACGCCGTGCGGAGCGTCTCGATGAGCACCCGGGGCGCGCGCTCCGCCGGTGCGATCGTCCGCTCGGGTGCCACGTAACCGGGCACCGGCGAGCCGTAGATCAGCGAGTACTCGTGCGGGTGCGCCCTCGCCCAGTCCCGCATGGCCCGGCAGGCGGCGCGCCACTGCTCGCACGCCACGGACTCGCGCGCCACCGCGACCTCGCCCGCCTCGCCGAGTGCGTCGTACGCGTCGACGATCAGCGCGGTGAGCAGCTCGTCGCGGCTGGGGAAGTAGCGGTACAGGGCCGAGGACACCATCCCGAGCTCCCGCGCGACGGCACGCAGCGAGAGGCCGTGCGCGCCGACCTCGGCGAGCTGTCTGCGGGCCTCCTCCTTGATCGCGGCCGTGAGCTCGGCCCTGGCGCGCTCGCGGGCGGTCCGGGGCGCGCGCCGCTGCCGGGAGGTCGGCGAGGTTTCGGTCATACGAGCCAGGGTGACACAGCCGAGAGCAGTGCACAAATTCGAGAGCAGTGCTCTTGACAGTGAGCACCCTTCCGTGTTCACTGATCTTAAACGAGAGCACTGCTCTCCCTAGAGATCAGGAGCCGACATGGCAGCCGAACAGCACCGCTACCTCCAGGCAGGCAAGGCCGCCAGCGGGTTCAACGCGATCGTGCGGGGACTCACGAAGCTGGGCGTGAGCGTCATGGGCACCCGGGTGCTCTACGTCCGGGGCCGCAAGACCGGCGAGTGGCGGGAGACGCCGGTGAACCTGCTGCCGTTCGAGGGCGAGCAGTACCTCGTCGCCCCGCGCGGGCACACGCAGTGGGTGCGCAACCTCCGGGTCGCGGGGGAGGGCAGGCTGCGCGTCGGCAGGCGGGTCCGGACGTTCACCGCGGTCGAACTGCCGGACGAGGAGAAGGCGCCGCTGCTGCGCGAGTACCTCCGGCGCTGGGCGTGGGAGGTCGGCGCGTTCTTCGAGAACCTCGACACGTCCTCCCCCGAGGAGGACCTGCGCCGCGCCGCGCCCGGGTTTCCGGTCTTCCGCATCACCTACGTCACCCAGGCGCCGAATGCCCGCTGACCCCCCGAGCACCACCGGCAGTGAATGGCACAGTGCCCGCGTTCAGCGCAGGGAATGTGCCATTCACTGTGTCGTTCACCGCCCGGCCGAGGTGGGGGCCTGGTCGCGGAGCAGGCGGGCCGCGGCGAGCGCCTTCGGGTCGAGCGCCGTGGACTCGGCGTCCATCCGCCGCAGCAGCTCGGCCTTCATCCGCGGATCCCAGAACTGGCGGATGTGCTTCGCGATCGCCTCGGCCGCCTCCTCGGGCGGCAGGTGCGGGAACTGCACCGCGATCTCGTTGGCGAGCCGGATCTGGGGTGAGATCGCCGTCGTGTGCTCACCGGTGTCCGACCTGGTCATGCGGTCTCTCCTCGTCCTCGTTCGCGAGTCCCCCGCCGGGGACCGCGAGTGCTGCGTCCAGGGCCGCGAGTTCCGCACCCGGGCCCACGAGTGGCCCGTTCCGGCCCGGTCCCGAACGCGGCACTCGCGGTTCCGAGTGCGGCACTCGCGGGGTGGGGCTCAGTCCACCAGCGCGGGTTCCTCCTCGGACTCCTGTTCCGCCGCGCTGCCGGAGTGCCGCAGGCCCACCTGCACCGCCGTCACCTTGTACTCCGGGCAGTTGGTCGCCCAGTCGGAGTTCTCGGTGGTCACCACGTTGGCACCGGTCACCGGGTGGTGGAACGTCGTGTAGACGACGCCGACCGGCATCCGGTCGGACAGCACGGCGCGCAGCGACGTCGTACCGACCCGGCTGGCGAGGGTGACCTCGTCGCCGTCGCCGATGCCGCGCACCTCGGCGTCGTGCGGGTGGATCTCCAGCACGTCCTCCTTGTGCCAGGCCACGTTCGCGGTGCGCCGGGTCTGCGCGCCCACGTTGTACTGGCTGAGGATCCGGCCGGTCGTGAGGATCAGCGGGTACTTCCGCGTGCTCCGTTCCCGCGTCGGCACGAACGGCGTCTGCACGAACCTGCCCTTGCCCCGCACGAACGCGTCCACGTGCATGGTCGGCGTGCCCTCGGGCGCGGAGTCGTTGCACGGCCACTGCACGCTGCCCAGCTTGTCGAGCTTGTCGAACGACACCCCGGCGAACGTCGGCGTGGTCGCCGCGATCTCCGCCATGATCTCGCGCGGGTGCGGGTAGCTCATCGGGTAACCCATGGCGCGTGCGATCTCACACACGATCTGCCACTCGTGCATGCCCGTCTTCGGGGCCATCACCGGCCGCACCCGGTTGATCCGCCGCTCGGCGTTGGTGAACGTGCCGTCCTTCTCCAGGAAGGACGTGCCCGGCAGGAACACGTGGGCGAACTTCGCCGTCTCGTTCAGGAACAGGTCCTGCACCACGACGAGCTCCATCGCCTCCAGCGCGGCGGTGACGTGCTGCGTGTTCGGGTCGGACTGCGCGATGTCCTCGCCCTGGACGAACAGGCCCCGGAACGAGCCGTCGACGGCGGCGTCGAACATGTTCGGGATCCGCAGACCCGGCTCGGGGACGATCGGCCGCTCCCACAGCGTCTCGAAGACCTCGCGCACCGCGTCGTCGGAGACGTGCCGGTAGCCCGGCAGCTCGTGCGGGAACGAGCCCATGTCGCACGAGCCCTGCACGTTGTTCTGGCCGCGCAACGGGTTCACCCCGACGCCCTCGCGGCCGATGTTGCCGGTGGCCATCGCGAGGTTGGCCATGCCCATCACCATCGTGGAGCCCTGGCTGTGCTCGGTGACGCCCAGCCCGTAGTAGATGGCGGCGTTGCCGCCGGTGGCGTACAGCCTGGCGGCCGCCCGCAGGTCGGCGGCGGGCACGCCGGTGATCTCCGCAACGGCCTCGGGGCTGTTCTCCGGCCGCGCGATGAACTCCGCCCACGCGTCGAAGTCCTCGCACCTGCTGTCTACAAAGGACATGTCCACCAGGCCCTCGGTCACCACGACGTGCGCCATCGCGTTCACCACGGCGACGTTGGTTCCCGGGGCCAGCTGCAGATGGTGGTCTGCCTTGATGTGCGGTGAACGCACCAGGTCGATCCGGCGCGGGTCGACCACGATCAGCCTGGCGCCCTCCCGCAGCCTGCGCTTCATCCGGGAGGCGAACACGGGGTGCCCGTCGGTCGGGTTCGCGCCGATCACCATGATCACGTCCGACTGGGCCACCGACTTGAAGTCCTGCGTGCCCGCGGACGTGCCGAAGGTCTGCTTGAGCCCGTACCCGGTCGGGGAGTGACACACCCGCGCGCACGTGTCGACGTTGTTGTTGCCGAAAGCCGCGCGCACCATCTTCTGCACCACGTACACCTCCTCGTTGGTGCACCGCGAGGAGGTGATGCCGCCGATGGCGCCGACGCCGTGCCGCGCCTGGATGTCCTTCATGCGCTCGGCGACGTGGTTGATCGCCGTCTCCCAGTCGACCTCCCGCCAGGGGTCGGTGATCCTCTCCCGAACCATCGGCTTGAGCTGCCGGTCCGGGTGCGTGGCATAGCCGAACGCGAAACGGCCCTTGACGCAGGAGTGGCCCTCGTTGGCGCCGCCGTCCTTGTAGGGCACCATGCGCACGAGCTCGTCGCCGCGCAACTCAGCCTTGAACGAGCAGCCGACGCCACAGTACGCGCACGTGGTGAGCACCGTGCGGTTCGGCATGCCGAGGTCCACAACGGACTTCTCCTGCAGCGTCGCGGTCGGGCAAGCCTGCACGCACGCGCCGCACGACACGCACTCGGAGTCCATGAACAGATCGTTCGCGCTCGGCGAGACCTTGGACTCGAAGCCACGGCCGGAGATCGTCAGCGCGAACGTGCCCTGCACCTCGCCGCACGCCCGTACACAGCGGGAGCACACGATGCACTTCGACGGGTCGAAGTCGAAGTACGGGTTCGAGGTGTCCTTCTCCAGGTCGAGGTGGTTGTCGCCCTCGTAGCCGTAGCGCACCTGGCGCAGCCCGACCACGCCGGACATGTCCTGCAGCTCGCAGTCGCCGTTGGCCGAACACGTGAGGCAGTCGAGCGGGTGGTCGGAGATGTAGAGCTCCATCACGCCCTGCCGCAGCTTCTCCAGCCGCGGTGTCTGCGTGCGGACCTTCATCCCCTCGGCGACCGGGGTGGTGCACGACGCGGGCGTGCCCTTGCGGCCGTCGATCTCGACCAGGCACAGCCGGCACGAGCCGAACGCGTCCAGACTGTCCGTGGCGCACAGCTTGGGTATCTCGGTCCCGCTCAACGCGGCCGCGCGCATGATCGAGGTGCCCTCGGGCACCTGTACCGGCATGCCGTCGACCTCGACCGTGACGGTCGCCAGGCCCGGTTTGGCCGGCGTACCGAGGTCGGGTTCCTTCAACAGGCCCATCGTTCTACCTCGCCTCCCTGCGGTTGGCGGTGAAGTCGTCCGGGAAGTGGGCGAGCGCGCTGCGCACGGGGTTGGGCGTGAGCCCGCCCATCGCGCACAGCGAGCCGTCGGTCATCAGTTCACAAAGGTCGTTCAGCAGCGCGAGGTTTCCCTCCGTGTCCTGGCCCCCGGTGATCTTGTCGATCACCTCGACCCCGCGAACGGCGCCCACCCGGCAGGGGGTGCACTTGCCGCAGGACTCCTCGGCGCAGAACTCCATCGCGAAGCGGGCCATCGCGGCCATGTCCACGGTGTCGTCGAACACGACGATGCCGCCGTGGCCGAGCATCGCCTCGGCCGCGGCGAAGGCCTCGTAGTCGGTGGGCAGGTCGAGCTGTTCGGCCGGCACGTACGCGCCGAGCGGCCCGCCGACCTGGACGGCGCGTACCGGCCTGCCGGAGCGGGTTCCGCCGCCGTAGTCGTTGACCAGCGTGCCGAGCGGGATACCGAACGCGGTCTCGAACACGCCGCCGCGCGCGATGTTGCCCGCGAGCTGGAACACCTGGGTGCCCCGGGACCGGTCGACGCCCAGTTCCGCGTACGCCGAGCCACCGTCGGACAGGATCGCCGGGACGCTGGCCAGCGTCAGCACGTTGTTGACGACGGTCGGCTTGCCGAACAGGCCGGTGATGGCGGGGATCGGCGGCTTCGAGCGCACCATGCCGCGCTTGCCCTCCAGGCTCTCCAGCATGGAGGTCTCCTCGCCGCAGATGTAGGCGCCCGCGCCGACCCGGACGTGCAGGTCGAAACGCAGGTCCGAGCCGAGGATGCGGTCGCCGAGCCAGCCGCGTTCGTACGCCAGCTCGATGGCGCGGCGCATCGTCGCCACCGCGTCCGGGTACTCCGAGCGGAGGTAGATGTAGCCCTCGGTCGCGCCCACGGCGTGCGCGGCGATGGTCATGCCCTCGATGAGGCAGAACGGGTCGCCCTCCATGAGCATCCGGTCGGCGAACGTGCCCGAGTCGCCCTCGTCGGCGTTGCAGCAGACGAACTTCAGCTCGCCCTCGGTCTCGGCCACGGTCTTCCACTTGATGCCTGCCGGGAACCCGGCGCCACCACGGCCCCGCAGGCCGGACTCCGTCACCTCGGCCACCACGTCGGCCGGGTCGAGTCCCACGGCCCGGCGCAGGCCGCGGAGCCCGCCGTTCGCCTCATAGTCCTCAGTGGACAGCGGGTCGGTCACCCCGACCCTGGCGAAGCAGAGGCGCTGCTGGTCGCGCATCCATTGCAGGTCGTCGACCGGTCCCTGGCACAGGGCATGGTCGGCGCCGTCGAACAGCCCGGCAGCGACGAGGTCGGCCACGGCGTCCGGGGACACCGGGCCGTAACCGATCCGTCCCCGGTCGGTGGCCACTTCCACCAGCGGCTCCAGCCACAGCATGCCGCGCGAGCCGTTGCGGACCAGGCGGATCTCCGTGCCGGTCAGCGCGGCCTCGCGGGCGATGGCCACCGCGACCTCGTCCGCGCCCACCGAGCGGGCCGCCGAGTCGCGGGGCACGTAGACGGTGATCATGGGGCTCCCCCCGTCTCGCGGGACGCCAGGATCTCGATCAACCTGCTCCGGTCCACGCGCCCGAAGGGACGCCCGTTGATCTCGGCCGCCGGTCCGAGAGCGCAGTTGCCCAGGCAGAACACCTGCTGCAGGGTCACCGAACGGTCCGGTGTGGTCTGGCCGAGCTTGACGCCGAAGACCTGCTCGGCATCGGCGACCAGCCGCTCCGCGCCGACCGACTGGCAGGCTTCGGCCCGGCACAGCCGGACCGTGGCCGCGCCCGCGGGTTCGGAGCGGAAGTCGGAGTAGAACGTGATGACTCCGTGCACGTCCGCGCGGGACATGTTGAGCTCCTCGGCCAGCACGGGCACCACCGCCTGGTCGATGTAGCCGAACTCGGCCTGGATGTCATGCAGGATGGGCAGTAGCGCCCCTCGGTCGTCCCGGTGCGCGGCGACCACCGCACGCACCCGGTCCGCGACCGAAGCGCCTGCGCTGTCGATCGTCATGCCGCCTCCTGTATACCGTATACACCGACCATGGTACTCGTGACGTGGCGCGCACAACAAGGGTAGGTTCCGCACACCGCGCCGCCCAGGATCCGGCGGCACGGGGCGAGTACGTCGAATGTCGCTTCCGCGGTGGTCAGCGCGGTGCGGGCGCGCCGAGCTGCTTGCTGATCTCCCTGGCGGCCTCCACCACGACGGGCAGCGTCTCGCCGTGGATCTCCGCCAGCGACAGCGTGCCCGCGGGCACCGACATGCTCAGGGTCGCGATGACCCGGTCGCCGGAGTCGCGCACGGGCGCGGAGAACGAGCGCACCCCCTCCTCGAACTCCTGGTCGACCAGCGCCCAGCCCTGGCGCCGCACCTCGTGCAGGATCTCGCGCAGCCGGGCGGGATCGGTCACCGTGCGTGCGGTGATCCGGGGGAACTGCCCGTGCCGCAGGAACTCCTCGATCTCGTGGTCGGGCAGCCCGGCCAGGAGCATCCGCCCCATCGACGTGGCGTAGGCGGGCAGCCGGGTGCCGGTGGTGAGGGTGTGCCGCATGACCCGGCGCGACGGGATGCGCGCGAGGAACACGGCGTCCTCCCCGTCCAGCGCGGCGAGCGAGCACGGGTGGCCGGTGACCTTGGTGACGTCCTCCATGTACGGCTGCGCCACCTCGGTGAGGTTCAGCGACGACAGGTAGGCGTTGCCGAGCGCGAGTACGTGCGGGGTGAGCGCGAAGTACCGGCCCTCCGCCCGCACGTAGCCCAGTTTCTCCAGGGTGAGCACGATCCGCCGCACGGTCGGCCGGGACAGCCCGGTCAGCTCGGCGAGCTCGCCGAGGGTGAGCCGGGGGTGGTGGTCGGAGAAGGCGAGGATGACCGAGAGCCCGCGTTCGAGTGACTGGACGTAGTCCTTCTCCTCGGCCGCCTTGACCATCGCTCACCTCCTCCGGCCCCACCTTAGTCCCGGCGGAACCGGTTCAGCTTGCCCTCGTCCAGCTCGACGCCGAGGCCGGGACCGCTCGGCACCAGCAGCGCGCCGTCGGTGTACCGGACCGGCTCGCGGACGAGGTCCTCGGCCAGCAGGAGCGGCCCGAACAGCTCGCAGCCGAAGGTGACCGCACCGATGGCCGCGTAGGCATGCGCGGCCGCGGCGGTGCCGATCGAGCTCTCGATGCTCGACCCGCCGTGGCAGGCGAGTCCCGCGGCCTCGGCCACCGCGGCGACCCGCCGCGTCGCCGACAACCCGCCGTGCTTGTGCACCTTGAGCGAGAAGATGTCGGCCGCCGCGGCCTGGCACAGCCGGAGCGCGTCGTTGGCCGTCAGCAGGCTCTCGTCGGCCATGACCGGGATGGTCAGCCGCTCCGCCAGCCTGCTCAGCGCGGGCACGTTCCACCCGGGCACGGGCTGCTCGACCAGGTCGACACCGGCGTCCTCCAGTACCGGCAGCCAGCGTGCCGACGTGGCCTCGTCCCACGCCGCGTTGAGGTCCACGCGCACGCTGGCCTTGTCACCCAGCGCCTTCGCGATCGACGCGATCCGGGCCGTGTCGCTGCCCGGCTCGGTGGCGCCCATCTTGAGCTTGAAGCTCGTGTGCAGGCCGGCGGCGAGCTTCTCCTCCGCCTCGGCGAGCACGGTGTCGGCGTCCTCGGCGCCGAGCGCCCAGGTGACCGGGATCGACTCCCGGTACAGCCCGCCGAGCAGCTGGTGCACCGGGACGCCGAGGGTCCTGCCCCACGCGTCGAACAGGGCCATCTCGACGGCCGCCTTGGCGAAGGAGTTGCGGGCGGCCACGCGGTCCATCCGGTGCGCGAGGTAGTCGACCCGGGAGGCGTCCTCGCCGAGGAGCCCGGGGGTGAGGTAGGTGTCGATGACGACCTTCATCGTCTCGACGCTCTCTCCGCCCCACCACGGCCCGCCGGGTACCACCGCCTCGCCGACCCCCACCGCGCCGCCTGCCGTGCGCACCCGCGTCACCAGGTAGCTCTGGTGCGTGGCGCTCATCGACTTGAACTTGTGCGGCCTGCGCAGCGGGAGGTCGACCAGGACGGTGTCGACGGCTTCGATCGTCAGCTCACCCATCACGCGGGATCCAGCCGGAAGTCGTACTCGGCGGTGTAGTGGCCGTCGTCGTGCCGGACCAGCTCGAGCGTCAGCTCCGGCTTGACGGCGCCGGCCACGTCGTCGTCCACGTACTCGTGCCCGGCGAAGAACAGCTGGCTCGTCAGGGTCTGCTTCCCGGGTGCCCGCACCATCATGTGCAGGTGCGCGGGACGCCAGTGGTGCCAGCCCGCCGAGGTGATCATCCTTCCGGTCGGCCCCTCCTTCGGGATCTCGTACGGCGCGGGCAGCACCGTGTGGATCTCGAACCGGCCCTCGGCGTCGGCGCGCACGGTGCCCCGCAGGTTCCACTTCGGAGGGTCGGGATGGAACTGGGAGTAGAACCCGTTGGCGTCGGCGTGCCAGATGTCCACGACCGCGCCGGGGATGGGGATGCCGTCGAGGTCCCGCACGGTCCCGGAGAACACGAGCCCGTCCCCCGGCTCGTCTGGCCGCCGCGGCAGAGTGGCGGGCGAGTCGAGCTCGGGCGAGCCGGGCACGTAGTACGGACCCTCGATGCAGCCGGTGCTGCCGCGGCGCCGCTCCGAGGCCATGCGCTCGACCGTGTGCTCGAAGAAGACGTCGAGGAACAGCGGCCACTCGCCCGCCTCGCCGAGCTCGATCAGCCACTGCTTGGCCGCCTGGTACTCGCCGTAGGTCACCTCGTGCTTGACCAGGCGCTCGTTGACGGTGTTGATGAGGTCGCCCACGACCTCCGCGGTGCGCTGCTGTGCTGTGGTCATCGTCGGCTCCTGTGGTTCACTTGCCGGGGTTGATGAGGTCGGGGACGGTCCAGCCGTCCAGGTCGTACTCGGCCATGCACTGCTCGGCGAAGCCCTGCATCGCCTCGGCCGCTCCGGACTGCTGCGCGGCGAACAGAAGTTCGGCCCGCACGCCTTCGTGGTTGCCGGAGTAGTTGCGCTCGTAGAGCTCGTGCCTGCCGCCGAACTCGCTGCCGATCGAGTCCCAGATGAGCTTCATGAGCTTGACGCGCTCGACGGCGCCGATGCCGTTGGAGCCGCGGACGTACTGGTCGAGGTACGGCCGGATCTCCGGGGACTTGAAGTCGTCCGCGTGCGAAGGCAGGTAGATCAGGCCGCTGCCGAGATCCTGCATGATGATCTCGCGCACCCTGGGGTAGCCGACCGTCATGAACCAGCGGTACGCCAGGCCGTAGTCCAGGTGCGGCAGCACGGCGCCGTCGATCCACTCGTCGGGATTGGCGGCCATCGCGTCGGACAGCGCCCAGAACAGGTTGCGCCAGCCGATAACCTCGCCGACGCGGGTCTGGATGCCGCGGAAGTCCTTGGTCCCGGTCACCTCGACACCCTTCATCAGCAGACCCGCGATGAAGTCGAGCTTCACCGCCAGCCGGGTGACGCCGTGGAACGTGAAGCGATGCAGGAAGCCGGAACCGGGGAAGAAGGTGCTGGCCTTCTCCGCGTCGCCGTAGATGAAGACGTTCTCCCACGGGATCTTGACCCGGTCGAGGACGAAGATCGTGTCGTTCTCGTCGAAGCGGGACGACAGCGGGTAGTCGAACGGGCTCGCCGTGCTGTCGGCCGCCTGCGCGTAGGAGTGCCTGCAGATGAGCTTCATGCCGGGGGCGCCCATCGGCACCGTGCAGACGAGCGCGAACTCGCGCTTCTTGATCGGCAGCCCGTAGTGGGCGATGAAGTTGTAGTGCGTGATGGCCGATCCCGTGGCGACCACCTTCGCGCCCGAGACGATCAGCCCGTCGTCGCGCTCCTCCTCGACGTGGATGAAGATGTCCCGCACCTCGTCCGGCGCCTTGTCCCGGTCCACCGGCGGGTTGATGATCGCGTGGTTCCAGTAGAGCACCTTCTCCTGCGACTCGGTGTACCAGCGCCGCGCGTTCTCCGCGTACGGCTCGTAGAAGTCGGAGTTGGCCCCGAGGGTGCCGAGGAAGGCGGCCTTGTAGTCGGGGCTGCGGCCCATCCACCCGTACGTCATCCTCGCCCACCCGGCGATGGCGTCGCGGTCGGCGAGCAGGTCCTCGCGGCTGCGGGGCGTGCGGAAGAACGGGTGCGTGAAGCCGCTGCTGCCGGTGTCGGTCGGCGCGGTCAGCTTCGCCTGCTTGCCGGGGTCGTGCAGCGAGTCGTAGAGCCGTGCCGTCATGCGGACCGAGTTGCGGAACGCGGGGTGCGTGGTGACGTCGGCGACCTTGTCGCCGTAGATGAACACCTCGCGGCCGTCGCGAAGGCTCTCGATGTACTCCTCGCCCGTGAGCGGGCGCGTGCTGCGCCGCGCCGACTCGGTGGCGGGCGATTCCTGCTGTGCCGTCACTTGCTGCTCCTTTGCATCGGTTTCCGGCAGGGGAGGTCTCAGCTGGGGCGGAACCAGGAGAGGCCGGGACAGTCGGCGGACTCCAGCCACGGCACCGTCTCGAAGACGTCGCCGAGGTGCCGGAACCCGCCGAGGTAGAAGACGAGCGGGTCGCCGCCGTGGAACTCGAACTCCCTGACCTCGCCCAGGTAGAGCACGTGGTCGCCGCCGTCGTAGCTGCGCCACGGCGCGCAGGCGATGGTGGCGAGCGATCCGGCGAGCCGGGGCGCCAGCGTGTCGTCGGAGGGACGCTCCCACGCGGGTGCCTCGGTCATCGGCCTGCCCGCGAAGTGCAGGGCCACGTCGTCCTGCTTCTCGCGGAGCACGTTGACGGTGAACGGCCGGTCGTCGAGGTACTTGCACGCCTTGGTGTCGCGGTCGAGCGAGACGAGCACCAGCGGCGGATCGAGGGAGACGGCGGTGAACGCGTTCACCGTGGCGCCGTGCGGCGCCCCGTCCGCCTCGCACGTGACGACCGTGACGCCGGTGGCGAAGTGGCCGAGGCAGTTCCGCAGCGCTCGGGGGTCGACTCGCACGGTGCCTCCTCGTGAGTATGTACGCATTGCGTACAATTTGGCCGCTATCCGGTCTTGTTGGTACTGTGTGCTGGCCCACAGGGGAATGTCAAGCGGTGATAGCGCCGCACCGATTCAGGCGAGGAGAAACGGCATGCTCTTCCACGTGCGCATGCGGGTGCGCCTTCCGCACGACCTGGACCCCGGGGTCGTCGAGCGGCTCAAGCGGGAGGAGAAGGAACGCGCTCAGCAGCTGCAGCGGGCGGGCACGTGGCGGCACCTGTGGCGGGTGGTCGGGCAGTACGCCAACGTCAGCGTGTTCGACGTGGACTCGGCCGACGAGCTGCACGAGATCCTGTCGACGCTGCCGCTGTTCCCGTACCTGGACATCGAGGTCACCCCGCTGACCCGGCACCCCTCGGCCCTCGACCCCACCTGACCCGGAGGCAGTGAATGGCTCATTGCCTGCGCTGAACGCAGACAATGAGCCATTCACTGCTCGCTCAGCGGGCGAACGGCCACCAGCGGCGGCGGGCGGGGGCCGCCGTCCGGAGCAGGTCCGGTGCCTGCGCGCGCACGGCGTCCTCGACCTCGCGCATGGAGGGGTTGACCAGCGCACGCTCGCCAACGAAGACGGTCGGCACGGTCTCGTTGCCGTCCGCGACCGCGCGCACCCGCGCCGCGGCCTCGGGATCGGACCAGATGTTCACCTCGCGCACCGGCAGGCCGCTGCGGCGCAGCCCCCGGCGCAGCATCGCGCAGAACGGGCAGCCGGGCCGCCAGTAGAACTCGACCTGCGTCGTACCCACGCTGATCAGCCTACTTGTGTTTCGCTGGCGGCATGGAGTTCGACGCGGTCGCCGACGAGCTGTACGGCGCGGACCGGGACGAGTTCACCGCCCTGCGGGACGAGCGCGCCAAGGCCGCGCGTGCCGAAGGCGACCGCGAGCTGGCCAAGCGGATCAAGGAGCTGCGCAAGCCGACCACGGCGGCGTGGCTGGTCAACCGGCTCGCCCGCCGGCGGCCCGGCGAGGTCGGCAGGCTGGGCGAGCTCGGTGACGCCCTGCGCCGGGCGCACTCCGAACTGGCGGGCGAGGACCTGCGGGCCCTCTCCCGGCAACGGCACGAGCTGGTCCAGGCGCTGACCGGGCAGGCGAGCGAGCTCGCGGACGGCGCCGTCAGCGAGTCCGTCACCAGGGAGGTCGAACGGACGCTCGAGGCCGCGCTCACCGATCCGGAGGCGGGAAAGGCGGTCGCCGAGGGCAGGCTCTCGTCGGCGCTGGAGCCCGCGGCCGGTTTCTCCGGGGACTGGCTGGCGATCGGTCCCGCGCCGGAACGCCGGGAACGGCAGTCGCGGGAACAGCCGAAGCGGCAGGCGCAGCGGGAGGAGCGCGAGCAGCGGGAGGACCGGCAGGCCGCCGAGCGTGACCGCAAGGTCCGCGACCTCGCCGAGGCCCGGCGCAGGCGCGAGGAGCGGAAGCGGGTCAGAGCCGAGCTCACCGAGGCGCGGTCCGCGCGGAACACCGCCGAGACCGAACTGCGGGCAGCCGAACGGGAGGAGGCCAAGGCCCGTGAGCGCACGGAGGCGGCGCGCCGGACGCTCGAAGCCGCCGAGCGGGACGTCCAGCACGCCGAACAGCGTCTCGCCAACCTGGAACAGGCTCGTGAGTGAGAAACGACGCAGCGGCGCGGAGCGCCTCCGCCAGGGGCGGTGGTCGGGCGACGGGCGGGCGTTCTAACCACGTTCCTCACTCACGAGCCGGCGCTCCTGGCTACTACTTCGCGATCGGGGGCAGCGGGCCCTCGTAGAGCACGGCACCTCCGTCGTCGCGGACGGTGGCCGTGACGGACCCCTCGCCGATGCCGGTCCCGCCCTCCTCGACACCGGGTACGTAGGCGGTGAACGTCCGGGCGCTCACCCGGGCGGCGACCTTCTCGCCGCCCGCCTCCAGTTCGATGCTCGACACGTCCGGCCCGGTCACCCCGGCGACGGTGAGGCCGGGCCGGTGGTTCTCCCCGGCGAGCAGCGCGATCGGCTGCCGGGCCGAGGTCAGCGTGTCCGGGGCGGGATGGATGCGGAAGTCCCAGCGCGGTTCGGTGGTGCAGACCGCGCTCGCCCGCTCGTTGGTGGCCACGACGAAGGCCGTGCGGTAGGGCTTGGTCTCCTTCTTCTCCACCTCGCGGGACGGGAAGTCCTGCCGGAGCATCGCGCCGGGCCGCCACGTGGCCGCGTCGACGACCGCGCCGCCCCAGGTGTCCGGTCCGGCCAGGCACTCGGTCAGCATCCGGCCCGCCTCCGACGAGCGGTCACCCGGTTCGGCGGGCCGGTCCACCCGCAGCACGGCGGGTTCCGGCAGCGACAGCGGCGCCGACTCGCCCTCCTCGTTCTCCCGGTAGAGGACCGCTTCCACCGGGAAGCCGGTCAGGTCGTGCAGCGCCCAGCTGCCCACGAACACCCCGTCGCGCACGGCGAAATCCGCCGAGCCCAGCCACGCCGGCCTGTCCGTGAGCCCGGTTGTCACCTGGTCCTTGGTCATCACCGTCACGGAGTCGAACCCGGAAGCGGCAAGGCCGATGACCGTCCCGTTCGGACTGAGCATGACGCCGTGCACCAGCTCGTCGTCCGGTGGCGCCGTGGCGGTCAGCGGGGCCGACACCGCGACGGACGTGAGCGTGGTCTCGCAGAACAACGTCGTGTCCCCGGCGCGCACGCCGGTCACGGTCGACGCGGGCAGCGAGGTGCTCGACACCTGGCGCCAGTCCTGCCTCGCCGGGAAGTCCGCGGCCTTGCCGCTGTCCTCGATGGCGGCCCAGCACCGGTCGAGCGTCGCGGTGTTGCCCGCGGCGGAGGGCACCCGGCCGGGTTCGTCCCGGTCGAGCACGCCGCCCGCGACGGCGGCCGTGCCCGCGAGGACGGCCACCGCCGCGGCGATGCCGAGCGGGGTGCGCAGCGAGCGGCGTGGTCGTTCGGCCATGCCCTCGCGCACCGACGCGTACATCCGGTCCCGCACGCCGGGCGGAAGCTCGCGGTGCGGGGGCAGTCCGAGGTCGTTCATGATTCCTCCAGCATGGTGCGGAGCCTGCTGCGGGCTCGGGAGATCTGGGAGCGGACGCTCGACTCGGCGAGGTCGAGCACGGCGGCGGCCTCGGCGGCCGTGAGCTCGCCGAGCAGGCACAGCTCGGCCGCCCGCCGCTCGGCGTTCGGCAACCGGCGGACCGCGGCGAGCACCTGGCGGACCCGGTCCTCGCCGGTCAGCCGGTCGGTGACGTCGTCGGCGTGGTCGCCCTGCACGTCGGCGCGGGGTACCCGGTGCAGCAGCCGCAGCCTGCGCCGTTCGCCGCGGGCATGGGTGCGGGCCAGGTTGCCCGCCACCGCGTACAGCCACGGGCGGGCGCTGTCGTGCACGAGCCGCAGCTCCCCGCACTTGCGCCAGGCGGTGAGGAAGGCCGACGAGGTCAGGTCCTCGGCGGCGGCCCAGGAGCCGGTCAGGCGGTAGGCGTGGTTCCACACCGCCTCGGCGTGCCGCTGGAACAACTCGGCGAAGGAGGACTCGTCGCCTTCGGCGGCGCGGTTCCACAGTTCGGTGTCGGTCGCGGGGGTGCCGCCGGGAGGTGGGTCGTCCATCGCGCGGCGGAGGCCGTCCAGGGCCCGCACCCCTCTCGTTCGTTCGGAAGTGGTGGTCACATCATGAGGTGGCCGGTTCCGCCGCGCTGTTGCATCCGGACCGGCCCGCACTCCCGAACGGGTGAATCAGGGGGCTCAGCAGGGGGTCAGGAGGAGCCGACGGCGAGCGCCAGGTACTTCGTGTCGAGGTACTCCTCGATACCCTCGGCTCCGCCTTCCCGGCCGAACCCGGATGCCTTCACCCCGCCGAACGGGGCGGCCGGGTTGGACACGAGGCCGGTGTTGACGCCGACCATGCCGGTCCGCAGCCGCTCACCCACCCGGACGGCGCGGTCGAGGTCCCGGGTGAACAGATAGCCGACCAGGCCGTACTGGGTGTCGTTGGCCCGCGCGACGGCCTCGTCCTCCTCCGCGAACGTGGTGACGGGCGCGACCGGCCCGAACACCTCCTCGTGCAGGATGCGGGCGCGCGGGGGGACGTCGGTGAGCACGGTCGGGCGGTAGAAGAAGCCGGAGCCGTCCAGCGACTCGCCGCCGGTGGTGACCCGGGCGCCGTGGTCCCTGGCGTCGTCGACCAGCTCCGCCACCTGCCGCCGCTGCCCCTCGTTCACGAGCGGGCCGACGGACACTCCCGCCTCGGTGCCGTGCCCGATCTTCAGCGCCGCCATCTCGTCGGTGAGCCGCCGCGCGAACTCCTCCGCGACGGATTCCGCGACGAGGAAGCGGTTGGCGGCGACACACGACTCGCCGTTGTTGCGCATCTTCGCCGTCACCGCGCCCTTGACCGCGACGTCCAGGTCGGCGTCGGCGAACACGAGGAACGGTGCGTTGCCGCCCAGCTCCATCGACATGCGCTGCAGGTTGGGTGCGGACTGCTCCACCAGGGTGCGGCCGACCTCGGTGGAACCGGTGAAGGACACCTTGCGCACCCGCGCGTCCGCCAGCACGGGGCCGACCACCCTCGTCGCGGAGCTGCTCGGCACGACGTTGAGCACGCCGGGCGGGAGGCCCGCCTCGGTGAGCAGGCCGGCCAGGTTCAGCATCGAGAGGGGCGTGAGCTGGGGCGGCTTCACGATCATCGTGCACCCGGCGGCCACGGCGGGCCCGATCTTGCGCGTGCCCATCGCCAGCGGGAAGTTCCACGGCGTGATGAGCAGCGAGGGGCCGACGGGCTCCTTCGTCACCAGCGTCCGCCCGCCGCCAGCGGGGTTGCGGGAGTAGCGGCCGTCGATGCGCACGGCCTCCTCCGAGAACCAGCGGAAGAACTCGGCCGCGTACTTCACCTCGGCGAGCGACTCGGTGAGGCTCTTGCCCATCTCGTACGTCATCAGCCGGGCGAGCTCGTCGGCGCGCCCGGTGATGAGTTCCCAGGCGCGGCGCAGGATCTCCCCGCGCTCGCGGGGCGGCGTCGCGGCCCAGCTCTCCTGCGTGGAGACCGCCGCCTCCACGGCGGCCTCGGCGTCGGCGCGCTGCGCGTCGGCCACCTCGCACAGCCGCTGCTCGGTGCCGGGATCGTCGACGCCGAACGTGCTGCCGTCGGCGGACTCGCGCCATTCGCCGTCGACGAGGATCCGCTTTGGAATGCTGGCGATGACGTCGTTCATGCCGCCGGGCTACCCGCGCCGGAGACGCCCGACACGTCGCGACCTGGCCGAGGACCACGCGGCCGATCGGGTTATGCTGAGCCCGGAAACATCCGGCTCACCGGTCGCGCACCGTCACAGCGCCTCCCATGACCCAGGGTGGAACGGGGGAACCCGATGCGGTCCCCTTGCACGAGACCAGGTCCTTTCTCGCGGAAGCTCTCGGGACCGAGTACGTCTGGTACCCGACGTTGGCCGAGGCGGCCCGGGATCCGAATGCCGCCGTCGTCCTGTCCGGTGACTACGGCGGCACCATCTTCCTGACTGCGCCCGTGCGGCTCGTCGGCTGCGATCTCGGCGCGCTGCGCACGCTCGTCTCAGATCTGGACGCGGTGTCGTGGATGAGTGGGGATCCCACGATCGCCACGGTCGCCATCGAAAGGCATCCGGGGGGAACCGGCGTCCTGGGTGGCGACGGCGGAGGCCTCGTGACCGACGGCGTGTGGGTCCACCCGCGCCGGGTTCCGGAGGAGATCCACGATCAGGCACGTGATGTCGTGCTGGGCCGGCGGGCGCGGATCGACGTCGACGTCCTGCGGCTCCTGCGCGAACGGGAGCTCGCTCGCCGGAAGGAACGGCGCGCAGCCCATGCCTCGCGACTCGGACTCGCCTGGGACTTCGACATCTCGCCGCCCGCGGTTCCATTCGAAGGCTGAGCGCGTGCGTGGTGCCCGGGCGCAGTCCCGCGGCAGGCGGTTCGTCCCCCGATGCAACCCCGCCCGGGTCCCGTTTCGTCTTCTGGTCATGCGTGCCCTTCCCGCTCTCGCCCTCGTCCTCGTCGCGGTGACCGCGTGTGGCTCGTCCGCCGGTTCCGGCGAGCGGGCGTGTACCGCGATCGCCGCCCGCGCCGGCATCGGGGTGGACCTCGCACCGCCGCCGGAGGGCACGGAGCCCCGGGAGGCCACCGTCGAGGCGTGCTGGGGCGGTTCGTGCCGGACCGTCAGCGTGGAGCTGGTCCCCGAGACGGCGGCCACGGAGACCACCTGCGAGGGCGACGAGCCGGACTCGGTGTGCTCGGCGCGGATGCGGGAGACCGGGGGGCTGACCGGGTTCGCCGACCTGCCCGAGCTGCCCGCCGAGCCGGTGGAGGTGACGCTCACGGTGGTCACCGCCGACGGCGGCGAGTACGCCCACCGGACCCTGCGCGTCACCCCCGAGCTGGTCTACCCGAACGGACCCGGCTGCGGCGGTGAGGCGGCCCAGGCACACCTCACCGTCGACTCCCAGGGCCGCGTCCACGCGCGGTGAAGGCCACCATCACTGCACTCAACGCAGTGATGGTGGCCTTCACTGCCCCCACCCCCGGGGCTCGGGTTCAGCCGATGTCCCTGCGCCGGAAGGCGGCCAGCCCGGCGCCGGTGAACGCGACGGCGAGCACGGTCAGCCACACCAGCGGCGTGGCGGTGAACTCGGCGGCGGGCAGGTTCGGCACGTGCTGGAACGGCGACACGTTCAGCACGGCCTGGTTCAGCTGCAGGATCGGGCCGAACATGCTGAGGAGCACGAACGCCGCCGCCACCGCCCACGCGGCCGTCGCCGCCTTCGGCAGGAATCCGAAGAGCGCCACCGCCAGTCCGGCCACCACCCACACCGCGGGCAGCTGGGCCATGGTCGCGCCGAGCACCGAGGGCAGCTGCCCGCCGACGTCCCCGACCCGCAGCCCGTGCAGCAGCCCGGTGCAGAACCCGGCCACCGCCAGCAGCAGGGCCGTGCCGAGCAGCGGGAACACCAGGTGGCTCGCCGCCCAGCCGAGCCTGCTGACCCGCGTGGCCAGCAGCGGCTCGACCCGCACCGCGCTCTCCTCGGCGCGCATCCGCAACGTCGACTGCACCGCGTACAGCGACGCGATCATGGCGACCATCAGCGCGGTCATGCCGATGAACGCGTCCACGAGCGCGTCGGCGCCACCCAGCCGCTCGAACATCTGCCGCGACTGCTCGCTGTCGCCGATGATGTCGCCGATACCGGCGGCGAGGGAGCCGTACATCGCTCCCATCAGCGCGAAACCGACGGTCCAGCCGATCAGCGCACCCCGGTGCAGCCGCCACGCGAGGGCGAACGGGCTGCGCAGCCCGGGCGCGGCCGCGGCGGGGCCGGGCCGGGCCGGGATCAGGCTCATCCCGACGTCCCGTTTCGGCAGCAGGAAGTAACCGGCGCCGGTCAGCACGACCGCGGCCGCGACCAGCAGTGCGAGCACCCACCACCGCTCGTCCGCGAACGCCCGTACCCGGGTGGCCCAGCCGATCGGCGAGAGCCACGACAGCCAGCTCCCGTCGGCCGACGCGTCGCCGACGGCGCGGACGATGAACGCCGCCCCCAGCACGGCGCTGGCGATACCGTTCGCGGTCCGCGAATACTCGGCGAGCTGGACCGCGATCGCCGCGATCCCGATGAAGACGAACCCGACGAGCGCGGTGCTCGCGCCGAATGCGACCGAGCCCGCCGCGGGCAGACCGGCCCCCATGAGGCTGACCGTGATGAGCAGTCCCGTGGCGAGGCTGCCGAGCCCGGCCACGATGACCGAGGCGGTGAGCGCCGCGTACCGGCCCACCACGGCCGAAGCCAGCAGTTCGTGCCTGCCCGTGTCCTCCTCCTGCCGGGTGTGCCTGGTCATCGTGAAGATGCAGGCGAGCGCGAGGAACGTGGCCACCAGCGTGCCGTACCGCCACGCGGTGAACCCGCCCGCGGTGCTCAGGTCGTACGCCGGGCCGTAGATCAGGCTCACCGACGGGTTGTTCGCCATCACGGCGGTGAGCGACTCGCGTTCGGCCTGCGTGGGGTAGAGCGTCTCGTAGGCGCCGGCCCCCGCCGACGCCATCAGGCCGAGCACCAGCACCCAGATCGGCAGCACGATGCGGTCGCGGCGCAGCGCGAGGCGGACGAGCTGCCAGGTCCCGGCGAGGTGGTGCCGCCGCTCCACGCGGACCGGCCGGTCGCGGGTCGTCGTGGTCGTCATGGTTCCCGTCGTCATTTCCGGGCCACCGCCCTGTCGTCGGTGTAGTGCCGCAGGAACAGCTCCTCCAGCGTCGGCGGCTGGCTGGTGAGGCTGCGCACGCCGACCTCGGTGAGCTGCTTCAGCACGCGGTCGAGGGCAGCGGTCTCCACGTCGAACCGGACGTGGTTGCCCTCGACCTTCAGGTCGTGGACGTTCTCGAGCGTGGAAAGGCCGTTGGGCGGGCCGGCCAGCTCGGCCGAGATCGAGGTGCGGGTGAGGTGCCGCAGCTGCGCGAGCGTCCCGGTCTCGACGGTGCGCCCGTTGCGGATGATGCTCACCCGGTCGCACAGGGCCTCGACCTCGGCGAGGATGTGGCTGGACAGCAGCACGGTGCGGCCCTGCTCGCGTTCCTCCTGGATCGTCTCCTGGAACGTCGCCTCCATCAGCGGGTCGAGGCCCGCGGTCGGCTCGTCCATGATCAGGAGCTCGACGCGGGAGGCCAGGGCGGCCACGATGGCCACCTTCTGCCGGTTGCCCTTCGAGTAGGTGCGGCCCTTCTTCCTGGGGTCGAGTTCGAACCGCTCGACGAGCTCCGCGCGCCGCTTCTGGTCGAGGCCGCCCCGCAGCCTGCCGAGCAGGTCGATGACCTCGCCGCCGGAGAGGTTGGGCCACAGGTTCACGTCCCCGGGCACGTAGGCCAGCCTGCGGTGCAGGTTGGCGGCGTCCCGCCACGGATCACCGCCGAGCAGGCGCACCGTCCCCCGGTCGGCGTGCAGCAGTCCGAGCAGCACGCGCACGGTGGTCGACTTGCCGCTGCCGTTCGGGCCGAGGAAGCCGTGCACTTCACCCGTGGCGACGGAGAGGTCGAGGCCGTCGAGGGCCTTGGTTCGGCCGAACGACTTGTGGAGGCCGGTGACGGAGATGGCGTTATCCATGGCCACGAAGGTAATGTTATTTCAGAAACTTGTGAAGTTAAGAAAACGTATGGATACGGTGATCGTCACCGGCCGCCCCGGGAGAGGATGGTGAGCATGTCCGCCCGACCCGAGTCCCAGCGCGATCCGAGCTCCGGCCGAGACGAGGCGGCGGTCCGCAGGTACGTCGAGGACCTGGCGCTGACCCTGACACAGCTCGGGCTGCAACGCATGGCCGCGCGTGTCTTCGCCGCGTTGACCGTCATCGACTCGGGCCGCATGACCGCCGCCGAGCTGGCCGAGACGCTGTCGGTGAGCCCGGCCGCCATCTCCGGCGCGGTGCGCTACCTCGAGCAGGTGGGCCTGGTCGCCAAGGAGCGGGAGCCGGGCGAGCGCCGGGACCACTTCCGGATCTACGACGACTTCTGGTTCGCCTCGTACCTCAAGCGCGATCGCATGATCCGGATGTGGCGCGACGCCACCTTCCAGGGCGTCGCCGCTGTCGGGGCCGACACCCCCGCGGGCAGGCGGCTGGCCGACATGGCCGATTTCCTCGACTTCATGGTCAAGGAGCTGCCCGGACTCTTCGACCGGTGGCAGCGCGAACGGGATGAGCACAGCCGCGGCGCGGAGAACGGCTGAAGTTTTTTCCTCCCGGATGTATCTGACGGGCACTCCGCCGCGTCCTATGGGGCAGTGACGAGTTCGACCGGCACGGGAGGAACGCATGAGCGCCGACAGTGGCGAGCATGACTGCGCGGCGGAGCTCGCGGGGATCCGCGACGCACTCGCCGGGCTCGGCCACCCGTGGCAGTGCGGTGAGACCAGGCTGAGCAGGCTCTCCGCCGACTCCCGCAGGGCCAGGCTCGGTGTCCCGGCCCCGTCCGCGGACGAGATCGCGGCGCGGGCCGAGCTGCCCGCCCTGATGGCCGACTCCGCGCTGCGGGCGGCAGGCGAGCCGGTGGCGGCCGTCCACGCGCCCACCCCGCACCTGCCCGCGGCGTTCGACCTGCGGGACGTCGGTGGCCGCAGCTACGTCACCCCGGTCAAGGACCAGGGCGAGTGCGGTTCCTGCAGTGCCTTCGGTGCGATCGCGACACTCGAGAGCACCGCCGCGTACACGCGGAGGGCGCCGGGGCTGCGGCTGGACCTGTCGGAGGCGCACGCCTTCTTCGGGCACGCGGCGGCGCGGAACGCGATCTTGCCCGACGGCACGTGGCCGGACGAGCTGCTGGAGGACTTCGTCACGCTGGGCGTGGCGTTCGAGGACTGCTACCCCTACTCCGACGACGGCTCCGGCTCGCTGCACCCGCGCTGGCGCGACCGCTCGGCCAGCGCGGAGAAGGTGGTGGACCTCAGCCGCAACCCCGCGGCGATCAAGCAGCACCTCTACGCCTACGGGCCGGTCACCGCCTGCCTGGTGGTCTACGACGATCTCTTCCATTACACGGGCGGCGTGTACCGGCACACCGTCGAGCAGACCAGCGGCGGGCACTGTGTCGCGCTCATCGGCTGGGACGACACGGCAGGCTGCTGGATCGCCAAGAACTCGTGGGGCCCGGACTGGGGCGAGGACGGCTTCTTCCGCATCGCCTACGGCGAGGCCTACATCGAGGACTATCCGGACCCGCGGCCGACGACGCTCGGCTGCACGGGGGTGAACCTGCGAGCGTGGCTGCCCCCGCAGCGCGCGCTCGGCCTGTTCGCCACCGCCCACGACGCGAACGGCTGGGTCTACCTGGAGAACCTGGGGTGGATCCGGCTTTCCGGTGGCGCGCACAGCACCACCAACAAGCTCGCGATGCTGACCGCCGCCAGGGCGAGCGGGAGCCCCGTCTCCCCGTTCGTCGAGGGTGCCGAGCTCAGCATGATCCAGCTCGCCCACTGACCCCGACGGAGGTGAGGCCGCGATGTCCGAGGACACCGTGACCGAGAAGGAAACCGAACAGCCCGAACAGCTCGACACCGGCGACCCGGACGCGCCACCGCCCGCGCCGCCGACCGGCTGGGATCCGTATGCCCCGCCGCCCGGAGGTCCCGCTCCGGCCGGGTGGGACCCGTACGCGCCGCCGCCCGGAGGGCCTGCCCCGACCGGGTGGGACCCGTACGCGCCGCCGCCCGGAGGGCCTGCCCCGACCGGGTGGGACCCGTACGCGCCGCCGCCCGGAGGTCCCGCTCCGGCCGGCTGGGACCCCTACACCCCACCGCCGAACGGTGACCCGCGACCGCAACCGGTCCAGCCGCAGCCCGCGCCGGTGCGCGACGGGGCTGGCCGGGGCGGCGCGGCCGGTGCGGGCAGTGCAGGCGGCGGCTGGGTGCACCGGCGACTGATCACGCACCTGTGGTCGTACAACGCGGCACCGGGTGTCTGGGTCGGTGTGCAGGGCGTCGGCTGGAAGCGGCTGTCGCCGGCGTCGGAGACCGGGCACAGCCACCTGACGATGCTCGCGCTGCTCGCCAGGAACAACCGGCTCCCGGTCACCTACCACGAGGACGCGCACGGCCAGATCGATCAGCTGATCGTCTGAGTCCGTGCTCGCGACGGTGGCGGCCGGCAGTCGAGGGGGCCGCCGGCCGCCACCACCCCCGGTGCGTTCGCCCGGGGCAGGAAAGAGAGGACGGGAGGGGCAGTGGCACTGGTCCGGCTCGCGCAGTCCGATGCGGGGCGAACAGCGGAACTGCGTGTCGGGGACACCGTGGAGCTCCGGCTCCCCGAGGTCCGCACGTCGGGTTACCAGTGGTCACTGCGCCTTCCGGAGGGGATCCGGCTGGTCGTCGACGAGTACGTCAGTGGGGGTGACGACCATCCGGAATCGGGGTCCCGAGGGGGTGGGACTCCAGGGGGAGGTGGGGTTCGCCGGCTGGCGCTCGACGTGACGGGCGCCGGTCGGCACCTCATCGAGGCCGAGCTGGCGCGTCCTTGGGAGACGAGGCCGCGCCGCTCGGTCACTTTCGTCATATCCGCGGTGTCCGCTACTCCAAACGAGTGAGCTATGTATCCCAGTTCCGTGACCGCCCTCCTTTGTCCCGACAAGCCCGAGATACTGCCTGCGCCGACTTGAACAGCGCGAAACAGGAGGGCTGATGCGGTGACCGACGCCCGAACCGCCGAGGCGGATCCTCCGTGGGAAGGTCTGCGGGGGCATGACCTGTACGCGGCCTGCATGCATGCGGCGCGAATGGGTAACCGTGCCGCCATGGACCGCCTCGTCGCCGAGCTGACCCCGCTCGTCTGGCAGGTGGCCCGGGGCAATGGCCTCGACCGGCACACGGCCGAGGACGTGGTGCAGACGGTCTGGCTGGCGCTCTTCCGGCATCTCGACCGGCTCGCCGACCCGAGGGCGCTCGCGGCGTGGCTGATCACCACCACCAGGAGGGAAGCGCAGCGCGTCGGGGCCAGGCCGAGCCCGGTGCCGCTGACCGACGAGCTCGCGGAGTCGGTTCCCAGCACGCAGCCCGCCCCCGAGGCCGAGGCCGTACGCGGCGACCGGGACCGCAGGCTGTGGCAGGCCTTCGCCCGGTTGCCGCAGCGCTGCCAGGAGCTCCTGCGGCTCACGGTTCTCGCCGGGCGTGCCGAGTACCGGCTCGTCGCGGACGCACTCCGCATGCCACACGGCAGCATCGGGCCGACCCGTGGCCGGTGCCTGAAGACGATGCGGGACCTGCTGGAAGCTCAAGGGGGCAGCGCATGAACGAGGGCCTTTACCCTGACGACGACACGCTGCTCGCGGAACTGAGCCGTGTCGTCGACGAGATCGACCGGCCGCCCGCGGGCCTGGTGGAGCGCGTGCAGTTCGCGCTCGCGCTGGAGGATCTCGACGTCGAGGTCGCCCGGTGGGAGCGCGCCGATGCGCTGGCCGGGGTGCGCAGTACGGGCCAGGGCACCATCACGTTCACGGTCAGCGACCTCACCGTGATGATCAACCTCACCAAGGTCGGCCTCGGCCACCGCATCGACGGCTGGCTCGTGCCCGAGGGCGAGTACGGCGTCGAGGTCCGCGTGGCAGGTCATGAGTCCGCCACGACCACCGCCGACGACGGCGGCCGTTTCGTACTCGACCAGGTACCCCGGGGAACCACCCAGATAGTGGTGTACATCGACGGCGATTCGTGCCGCCGCACCGTGGTGACCCCGGCGGTCGTGCTGTAGCTCGGACGGGCGAAGACCCACGTTGACGCGTGTGCTCCTATAGACCGCGTGCGTGGCCGTCCCCAACCGAATCAAGTGCTGGCCGCCGTCGCCGATCTGCAGCGCCGGGCCAACGACGCGGCAGGTGGCGCACACAACCTCGAGGCGATCCGGTTGCTGCGCCGGGCCCTGCGCCGGCTCGGCTCGGCGGGCGACGCCGGGCCCGAGTGGGTCGCCGCCCGCATCCGGGTGCTGATCAGCCTCGCCCTCGCGACGGCGGAGGTGGGCTCCACCGCGGAGGGCTTCGCGGGCCTGCATGAGGCCGAGTCGCAGCTGGCCGCGCTGCCCGCAGGCGCCGAGCGGCGCACCCTCTCCGCCGTGATCTCCGGGCAGCGGGCGTTGCTGCTGTTCCGTGTCGGCCGCCCCGGAGAGTCGCTCGCCCTGTTCGACGCGATGATCCCGATGCTGGAGCGGGACGTTGACGACGGCGGGCTGCTGCTGACCCGCACCGTCACCAACCGGGCGCAGATCCACGCCGAGATGGGCAACCTCGAAGCCGCGTCGCAGGACTTCGAACGGGCTCTCAAGCTCGCCGTCGAGCACGGGCATCCCCGGCTGGAGGGCAAGGCCCGGCACGGGCTCGGCGACCTCGCCCAGCTCGCCGGGGACGTGCCCGGGGCGCTGCGCCACTACGACGAGGCCGCGCGCATCCTCGAGTCGGAGGCTCCTGGCTGGGTCGCCAGGGTCCGCCTCGACCAGGCGAGGGCGCTGCTGGTCGCGGGCCTGGCCGAACACGCCGCCCGCCATCTCGACGAGGCCCTGCCCGACCTGCGCCGCAACCGGGTCATCCAGGACGTGGCCGAGGCCGAGGTCGCCAGGGCCGCCGCCGCGTTGCTCGAAGGCGACTACGCGCTGGCCCGGCGGCTGGCGGTCGCCGCCAGACGCCGCTTCCTGCGCAGGCAGAACCTGCCGTGGGCCGAGGTCGCCGCGCTGGCCAGGCTGCGCGCCGACGCCATGGAGGCGCTCGGCCGGGACGCCCGGCCACCGGCCTCGCTGCCCGAGCGGCTCGTCGAGCTGGCCGACCGGCTCGCCGGGCTCGGGCTGCGGGACGAGACGGCGGCGGCGCGGCTGCTGGCCGTGCGGTTGCTGCTGCGCAGGAACGCCGCCGACCGGGCCGCCGAGCAGCTGGCCAAGGTGCCGAAGCCGCAGCGAACCAGCCCGGTCGACCACCGGATGCTGCTGCGGCTGTGCCGCGCCGAGCTGGCGGTGGCCACCGGACGGACGCGGTCGGCGCTCGCGCAGGCCCGCGCCGGGCTCACCGAGCTCGGCTGGGCCAGGGACCGCATGGGCGGCCTCGACCTGCTGTGCGGTACCGCCGTGCACGGACAGGAGCTGGGCGGGCTCGCCGTCGGCCTCGTGCTTTCCCGCGCCAGGGGCCAGTCCGACGCCCGGCGGTTGTTCGCGTGGCAGGAACGCACGCGGGCGCAGGTGTACCGCTACGAGCCGCTGCCCGCGATCGACGACCCGGAGCTCGCCCGGCTCCTCACCGAGATGCGCCAGGTGCAGCGCACGGTGCAGCAGAACCGGCTCGCGGGCAAGCCCGTCCAGGCGCTCGAGAACCGGTACGCCCGGCTGCAGCGCGAGGCGAGCAGGCTCGGCTGGTACACGAGCCAGTGGGGCAAGCCGCGTCCCGTCGCCTCCCCGGAGGAGGTCGCCGAGCAGCTCGGCGACCGGGCGCTGGTGAGCCTCGTCGGGCACGGCGACGAGCTGGCGGCCGTGGTGCTGCGGGACGGCCGGTTCCGGCTGGTGCGGCTCGGCTCGCTCGCGGAGGCCGTGGAGATCACCAAGCAGCTGCACGCCGACCTGGACGCACTGGCGCCCGACCAGCTGCCGCGGCCCCTGGTCAACGCCGTCAGCGCGTCGGCGCACCGGCGGGCGGACCGGCTCGACGAGCTGCTGGTCCGGCCGCTGGCGGACGTGCTCGGCGATCGGGAGCTGGTGATCGTCCCGCTCGGTTCGCTGTACGCGCTGCCCTGGGCGGCGCTGCCTTCGCTGCGTGGCAGGCCGATCGCGGTGGCCCCCTCGGCGACCGCGTGGTTCGCCGCGGCCAGCGGGCCACGCCCGGAACCCGTGCTGCTCGTCGGGGGTCCCGGCGTGCCCGGCGCGGTCGGCGAGGTACGCCAGCTGCGGTCGGTGTACCCGGGCGCGCGGCTGGTCGAGGGCGAGCACGCGACCAGTGAGGCGGTGCTGTCGGCCCTGGAGGGTTCCGGGGTGGCCCACCTCGTCGCGCACGGTGCGCACGAGCCGGCCAACGCGCTGTTCTCCCGGCTGGAGCTGGTCGACGGCCCGCTGTTCGCGCACGAGACCGCACGCCTCGGCCGTCCGCCGGAGCGGGTCGTGCTCGCCGCGTGCGAGCTGGCGCTCAGCCACATCCGGCCCGGCGAGGAGGCGCTCGGCTTCGCCGGTGCCCTGCTCGCGGGAGGTTCGCGCACCGTGGTGGGCGCGGTCGCCAGGGTCGGCGACCGCGCGGCGGCCGACACCATGACCGACCTGCACCGCAGGCTCGCCGCCGGGACGTCCCCCGCCACCGCGCTCGCCGAGGCGGTCGCGGTGGATCCGCTGCGCCGCCCGTTCCTCTGCCTCGGCTCCGGCTGAGCCACTGCTGCCGGGTCAGGTGCGTTCGGCGGCGCGGACCAGGCGGGCCGAGAGGTAGCGGATCGCGCCCTCCAGGAGCACCCGCGCCAGCGGGCCGGAGCCGGGGATCTTCGCGGTGAACGAGCCACGCCAGCACAGTTCCGTGCCACCCGAGTCGGTGGGGGTGAACAGCACCTCGGCGCGGTAGTCGCCGACGGGTTCGGGGGCGCCGGCGAACGTGTAGACGTGCCTGCGGCCGGGTTCGTACTCGACGGTCTCCTCCCGCATCAGCAATGGCCACGCGCCGACCTTGCGGATCGCGCCGACGCCACCGGGCTCCGGCGTGCCCAGGCGTTCCCAGCCGGACACCACGATGACCGGCTTCGCCCAGTCGGACCATCCCGCGCCGTCGGTCTCCAGCCGGAACAGCCGCTCCGGTGGCGCCGTGCTCGTGCGCCGGACCTCGAACGAGTAACGCTTGCCCGCCACGGGCCCACCTCCTTTGTTGGCAGGACGATAACAGCGATGCGTCAAGATGGCGGCGTGCGTCCGACCCGTGCCGATCTCGCCCCGCCCCGCTGGCTGGTGCACCTGCTGCGCAGCGAGCCCACCGCGCCGCCCTGGTCGAGAGCGGTGCGTGCGGCCGTCGCGCTGGCCGCGCCGCTCGCCGTGGCGTTCGCCGCGGGGGACCTCAGGCTCGGCGCGCTCGTGTCCACCGGCGCGCTGCCGACGCTGCTCGCCGACGCCGCGGGCCCGTACCGGTACCGGGCGCAGCGGCTGGGCGGGGCGGTCGGCGCCGCCGTCGCCGGTTTCGCGATCGGCCTGCTCACCGGCGGCGACCTCGGGCTGTCGATCCCGGCCGTGGTGCTGGTCGCCGCCGTCTCGGCGCTGATCAGCGCGGCGGGGAGCAACGCCTCGGTCGCCGCGCTGCAACTGTTCGTGTTCACCGTGCTCGGCACGGGGCAGCATGCGCTGGGTGTCGAGTTCGGACCGGGGCTGGCCGCGTTCACCGCGGGCGGCGCGTGGGGCCTGCTCGTCTCGCTCGTGGGCTGGACCGTGCACGCCACCTCGCCGGAGCGGCGTGCGGTCGCACAGGTCTACATCGAGCTCGCCGCCATGCTCTCGGCCAGGAACACCGCCACCTCCTTCGCCGCGCGCCAGCAGCTGACCACCGCGCTCAACACCGCCTACGACCGGCTGCTCACCGCGCGGTCGTGGCTGTCCGGGCGGGACGCCACCTACCGGGGGTTGCTCAGCCTGCTCTCGGAGAGCACTCCGGCCGTCGAGGCCTCGGTGGCGATGGTCAACGCGGGCAGGCGCGCGCCCCGCGAGGTGGTCGACCACTTCACCGCACTGGCGACCGCGGTCCTCGCCCGCACGCCGCTGCCGGAACCCCCTGCCACCAACTCGCCGGATCCCGCGGTCGCGGCGCTGTACACCGCGCTGACGAGGATCGGCCGGGGCACCGAGCGGGCGCGCCGGGCGCGGGAACCCGTCACCGTCCGGCTGCGCGAGTGGGCGCACACGCTGGCGTCCGGCCCGCTCACCTGGCTCGCCGCGCTGCGGCTCACCCTGTGCGTGGCGATCGCCGAGCTCGTCGGTGTGCTGGTGCCCAGCGAGCGTTCGTACTGGATCACGCTCACGGTCGGCATCGTCCTCAAACCCGACTTCGGCTCGGTGTTCGGCAGGGCGGTGCTGCGCGGGCTGGGCACGGTCGCCGGGGTCGGCATCGGCGCGCTCGTGCTCGGGCTCGGGGTACGGGGCGCCGCGCTGGTGGCGCTGGTGGCGTTGTTCGCCGCGGGCGCGGCGGTCGGCAAGGTGCGCAACTACGGCATCCTCAGCGCGTTCATCACGCCGCTGATCATCGTGCAGATGGACCTGACCGTGGGCGGGGACTGGTCGCTCGTCGTCGCCCGGCTGCTCGACACGGTCGCGGGCTGCCTCATCGTGCTGGTCTTCGGCTACCTGCTGTGGCCGGGCAGCCGGGAACCGAGGGTCGGCAGCAGGCTCGCGGAGGCCACCGAGGCGGTGTCCCGCTACGTCGACCACGGGCTGCGGCCCGCGACGGAACCCGCGCAGCGGGCGGAACGGTCCCGCCGCAGGCGCCGCGCCTACCGGGCGCTCGCCGACGTGCGCACCGCGTTCCAGCAGGTGGTGGTCGAACCGTCGGCCGCGGGCAGGCAGGCCGCCGCGTGGTGGCCGGTCATCGTGGCGCTGGAACGGGTGGCCGACGCCGTCACCGAGGTCGTCGTCACCGTGGAGCAGGGCACCGAACCGCCCGCCGCGGACGACGTGGCTTCGCTCACCGCCGCGCTCGCCGAGCTCGGGTCGGCGGTGCGGGAGCAGCGCGACCCCGCGGAGCCCGAGCTGCCCGGCGGTGACCAGCTGTCCGGTGTCGTCGACCAGCTCCGGACCGCGTTCGACGCCGTGCGCGGGCCCGACCTGGCGCGGGGCTGACCCCGGAAGGGTGCCCCGTGTTGCGGGCCATCCCGAATGCTGGTGCATTGGAGGTATGGCTATGGACTTCAACCAGCTGAAGAAGAAGGCGCAGGACGCGCTGGGCAAGAACAGTCACAAGGTCGAGCAGGGCATCGACAAGGCGAGCGGCTTCGCCAAGTCCCGGTTCGGCAAGCAGGCCGGCAAGATCGACAACGCCACCCGCAAGGCCAAGGACTTCCTGCACAAGCAGGAGCGCGGCGGCGGGGGGACCCCGGGGAACGAACAGCAGCGGTAACCGACCACGTGGTGTCGTGAGTGCGGAACGTGGTGAGAGCAACGTTTTTCGCTCACGACAACCATGCGGGCGGTCAGGCCACCTCGCCGATCGCGACCCCACCCTCCAGCGCGGTGATCCGGCCGCCGCGTTCCCCGAGCGCGAGCAGACCGTCGCGGGCCTCCGGCGCGGTCAGGTCCACCCGGACCCCGGCGCGCGCCGCCGAGCGATGCCGGTCGACGGCGTGGCTCCCGTCGTATCCCGCCTGGATGGTGGCGGCGAGCCCGCCGGTCGACGCCAGCGAGCCGCGCGCGGCGCCGAGCTTGCCCAGCGCCTCGTCGAGCACCGGGAGCAGCGCCTCCCGGTTGCCCTCCGTCATCGCCCGGACCAGGTCCGGCCGCGTGCCCGCGACCCGCGTCCCGTCCCGGAACGACCCGGCCGCCAGCGCCGCCGCCAGCGGCCCGCCGTAGGCACCCACCGCCGCCAGCACGGCCGCGAGCAGGTGCGGCAGATGCGACACCCGCGCCACCGTCTCGTCGTGCGCCGCGGCGCCCAGCGGGATCACGTGGGCGCCCACGTCCAGCGCGAGCGCGGCCACCTCCCGCCACACCGCGAGGTCGGTGTCCCGCTCGACGCCCACCACCCAGGCGGCGCCCGCGAACAGGGTCGGCGACCCGGCCGTCCAGCCGGACTTCGCCGTGCCGGCCATCGGATGCCCGCCCACGTACCGGGCGGCGGGCGCGATCCGGCGCACCGCGTCGAGCACCGGTCCCTTCACGCCGGTGACGTCGGTCAGCAGTACCTCGGGGGCGTGCCGCGCGACGGCGCCGAGCACGCCGTCCACCGCGGTCAGCGGCACCGCGAGCACCACAAGCGCGTCCCGCTCCGCCGCGCGGCGGAGCGCGGCCGCCACGTCGGTGCCCGCGTCGCAGCCGTCCGCGCGGGCCGCCTCGGCGTCCTCGGCCGAGTCGGTCGCGCCCCACACCCTGCGGCCCGCCGTGGCGGCCGCGCGCAGCACGGAACCGCCGATCAACCCGAGCCCGATCACACACACGTCTCGCACGCTGGTCATCCTCCCGCACCAGGGGATCAGCCGCGGAGCGCGTCCAGCGCGTAGGCGGCGTAGAGGGCGACACCGGAGGCCAACGCCGCCTCGTCGTAGCGGACCCGGTTGGAGTGGTTCGGCGCCACCTGGTCCGGGTCGGTGTCCGGAGGGCAGGCGCCGAGGAACGCGAACGCGCCGGGCACCCGCTGCAGCACGTACGAGAAGTCCTCGGCGCCCATGACCGGGTCCGGCATCTCGTGTGCGTGCCGCTCGCCGAGGACCTCACCGGTGAGGGCGAGCACCCGGCGCGCCTCGGCGGCCTCGTTGACCGTCGGCGGGTATCCGGGCTCGATGTCCACCACGACCCGGCAGCCGTGGGCGGCTCCGACCCCCTCGCACACCTGAGCCAGCTCCGAGCGCACCAGCGCCCTCGTGCGCTCGGACAGCGTGCGGATGGTGCCCTCCAGCTCGGCCGTCTCCGGGATCACGTTGGACGTCGTGCCCGCCGTGATCCGGGTGACGGACAGGACCGCGGGGGTGAACACGCTGACCCTGCGGGTGAGCATCGCCTGCAGTGCGCCGACCATCTCCGCGGCCGCCGGCACGGGGTCGAGCGCGTGGTGCGGCGCGGAGCCGTGCCCGCCCCTGCCGGTGACGCGGACGACGAACGAGTCGGCGGAGGCCAGGATCGGCCCCGGCCGGGTGCCGATCTGGCCGCTCGGCGCGTTGGCGTACGTGTGCAGGGCGAACGCCCGCTCGACGCGTTCGCCCGCGGCGTCGAGCACACCCTCGTGGATCATGTGCCGCGCGCCGTGGAAACCTTCCTCGCCGGGCTGGAACATGAACACGACCGAGCCGGCGAGCTCGTCCCTGCGGGCGGCGAGCAGCCGGGCCGCCGAGGCCAGCATCGCGACGTGGGTGTCGTGGCCGCACGCGTGCATGGCGCCCGGCACCGTCGAGGCGAACTCGCTGCCGGTGTCGTCGGTCATCGGCAGCGCGTCCATGTCTCCCCGTAGCAGCACGGCCGGACCCGGTTTGGCCCCGCGCAGCACCGCGGTCACCGAGGTGGTCGCCGTGCCCGTGCTGACCTCCAGCGGCAGGTCGTCGAGCGCGCGCAGGATCGCGGCCTGCGTCTCCGGCAGCCGGAGCCCGAGCTCGGGGCGGCGGTGGATCTCGCGGCGCAGGGCGATCGTCCTGGGCTGGAGTGCCTCCGCCTCGGCGAACAGGCCGGCGAAGCGGGCGTCGGGGAGGGAGGGCAGTTCGGTGGGTCCGGTCATGATCCCGATAGTGGCACGCCCGGAGTGCGGTTTCGGCGATCGGGAACGTGGCGACGGGTATACGGTGGGGCGCATGGCGGTGAAGGAGCCGATCACGGGGTTCGCGGTGGCCGTCGTTCGCGAGGACGGCCGATGGCGATGCAGCCCGCTCGACACGGCTGCGCTCGCCGAGCTGGACGCCGCGATCACGGAGCTGCGCAAGATGCGGTCCACCGGCGCGGTCTTCGGTCTGCTCGCCGTTGACGACGAGTTCTTCGTGATCGTCAGACCCAGCCCGACCGGGGTGTCGCTGCTGCTGTCCGACGCCGCCGCCGCGCTCGACTACGACATCGCCGCGGACGTGCTCGACCTGTTGCGGGTCGAACCGCCGGACGAGGACGACGAGACCGTGTGGCCGGAGGGTGACCTGGAGATCCTCGCCGACCTCGGCATGCCGGGCGTCGAGCTGGAGGTGATCGTCAACGAGGTCGACCTCTACCCCGACGAGCAGCTGCAGATGATCGCGCAGCGCTGCGGGTTCGGCGACCACTTCGGCAAGCTGCTCGACGAGCTGTGAGCCGGGGCCCGGTCGACGTCACCGAGGCCGTCCGGGCCGCGCTCGCGGCCGCCCGCAGGGCGCGGGGCACCGCCGACGTGCCCATCGGCGCGGTCGTGTTCGGTCCCGACGGTGCCGAGCTCGCCTCCGCCCGCAACGCGAGGGAGCAGCTGGGGGACCCGACCGCGCACGCCGAGATCCTCGCGCTCCGCGCGGCGGCGCGTGTGCACGGCGACGGCTGGCGGCTCGAGGGCTGCACGCTCGCGGTGACCGTCGAGCCGTGCACGATGTGCGCGGGCGCGCTGGTGCTGGCCCGCGTGGCGCGGGTGGTGTTCGGTGCGTGGGAGCCGAGGACGGGGGCGGTCGGCTCGCTGTGGGACGTGGTCCGCGACCGCAGGCTCAACCACCGACCCGAGGTGATCGGCGGGGTCCTCGAACGGGACTGCTCGGCGTTGCTGGCCGAGTTCTTCGCCCGGCAGCGCGGGGACGGCGCCCCGGACCCCTTCGAAGCTCGCTGAGGCCGTGCAGTACGCTTGTCGGCGGTAGCGTGTCCGAGCGGCCGAAGGAGCGCGACTCGAAATCGCGTGACGGGTAACCCCCGTCCGTGGGTTCAAATCCCACCGCTACCGCATCCGCCCGGGGCGGGTGCCCTGCCCGTTCGGGTGGCGGCACCCGCCCCGGCGCCGTTCCGGCTGCTACGCGGCGCGGTCACGGTCCCATCACGTCACCCGTAAGCGTGAAACCGTCGCCGTCTCCTCCGCGATGCGGTGGGTATGGCTCTCGTCCCACGTCGCCCCGCCGTCACCGTGCTGCTCGCCGCCCTGCTCGTGCTCGCCGGGCTGCTCACGGCGCCGGTGGCGTCGCTGAGCCCGAACGCCGACGCCGCGCCGGCGTTGCCGCCCGGTTTCGTCCTCCGCGACGAGCCGAGCGGCCAGCAGCCGTGGGACCTCACCGACTTCGCCTATCTGCCCGACGGCGGAGGCCTGCTGAGCCTCGGCAAGGAAGGCACGGTCGCCTGGGTGGCGCCGGGCGGCTCCGCCCGCACGATCGCCAGGCTGCCCGTCGTCACCACCGCCGATCTCGGCCTGGTCGGCCTCGCGGTCGCGCCGGACTTCAGCACGACGAGGCGTGTCTACCTGGCCAGGTCGGCGCCGACGAGCGCGGGCCGCTCGTACCGGCTGGAGCGGTACGCCGTCACCGGATCGCCCGAGCCCACCGGGCTCAGGCTCGAGAAGGTGCTGCTCGACGAGCCGGGCGTGGCGACCGTGCACGGGCTCACCGGCATCGTGGCCGCACCCGACGGGACGGTGTGGGTGTCCTTCGGCGACGACGCGAGCTACACCAGGGTCGATCCGCGCGCACTCATCGCGCTCGACCCCGACCGGCCGCAGGGCAAGATCCTGCACCTGACCCCCGACGGCCTCGGGGTGCCCGGCAACCCGTACTACGACCCCGCCCAGCCCGGAGCGGTCCGCAGCAAGGTGTTCGCCAGCGGGTTCCGCAGCCCGTTCCGGTTGTCCCTCGACCCCCGCACCGGGCTGCCGGTGGTCGGCGACGTGGGCTGGAACACCTGGGAGGAGATCGACCTCGTGCGGCCGGGGCGGTCGTACGGGTGGCCGTGCTGGGAGGGCACCGCGCCCACGCCCGGCTACGCCGACCTCGCGGGCTGCGCCGGGGCGACCAACACACCGCCGCTGGTCACCCTGCGCCACGGCACCGGCGTCGACAACGCGAACAGCGTCACCGGCGGCATCGTCTACTCCGGCACCAGCTACCCGGAGCAGTACCGGGGCGCGTACTTCTTCGGCGACTACGCCAGGCACAAGCTGTGGTCCCTGCGCTACGACGTCGCGGGCGACCTGACCCAGCCGCCGCAGAGCCCGCCGTTCGGCGTGGACATCGGCAGGCCGGTGAGGTTCGCCGCCGCCGCCAACGGCGACATCGTGTACGCCGACATCGGCACGGGCAGGCTGACCAGGCTCAGCTACGTCGAGGGCAACACCCCGCCGGTGGCGAACGTGGAGACGTCGACGGACCCGGCCACCCGCACGGTGACGTTCGACGCCTCGTCCTCCTACGACTTCGACGGCGAGCCGCTGCGGTACGAGTGGGACTTCGGCGACGGCACCGGCGGCACCGGCTCACCCGTGACGCACACCTACGCGGCGGGCGTCGAGCGCGCGACCGCGCGGCTCACCGTGACCGACCCGCTGGGGGCGACCGGCACGACCACGGTCACGGTGGTGCCCGGCAACCACTCACCGGTGCTCGACCTGACCACACCCGGCGACGTCGAGTTCGCCGTCGGGGAGACCGTGTCGCTCGGCGCGACCGCGACCGACGCCGAGGACGGCGCGTTGCCGGTGCGCTGGACCAGCAGCGTGCAGCACTGCCCCGACCAGACGGCCTGCCACGCCCACCCCGGCGTGAGCGGCGACGGCCCCGCGTTCGCGCTGCCGTTCACCGACCATCCCGACTCGCGGATGACCGTCACCGCGACGGTGACCGACAGCGACGGCGTCTCGGTCGGCCGCACCTACACGGCCTGGCCGAGGGAACACCTGCTGACCCTGGACAGCAACGCGCCCGCCGTGCTGCGGATCCCGGTCGAGGGTGGCGTCAGCGCCGCCCTCGTCACGGAGGGCGCGACCGTCGACGTGCTCGCCGCGGAGCACGCGGGCGACGGGGTGTCCCCGTTTGCCGGGTGGGCCGACGGGGAACCGGCCCGTTCGCGCACGATCACGATGGGCGCCGGGGACCGGACGCTCACCGCGCGCTACGACACGCCGATCGAGCAGCGCTACGCCGCCGAGCCCGGGCTGCGGTCCCTGCTCGGCGAGCCGACCGGGCCGGAGGTCGTGGACGACACCTCCGGGGTGCACTACCGGCTGTACGAGGGCGGCAGGCTGTACTGGTCGGCGGCCACCGGCGTGCACGCGATGAAGGGCGCGATCCTGCGGAAGTACCTCGACCTCGGCGGCCACGGCCGGTTCGGTGCCCCGGCGACGGACGAGCGGGCCACCCCGGACGGCGTCGGCCGGTACAACCACTTCGCCGGTACCCCGGCCACCGGGCAGGCCTCGGTCTACTGGACGCCGCGGACGGGCGCGCACGCGGTGTGGGGCGCCATCCGGCGCGAGTGGGCCGCGCTGCGCTGGGAACACGGCCCCATGGGCTACCCGACGACCGACGAGCGGCCCACCCCGGACGGCGTGGGCCGGTACAACCACTTCTCGAAGGGCGCGTCGGTCTACTGGACGTCGCGGACGGGCGCGCACGGCGTGTGGGGCGCGATCCGCGGCCGGTGGGCGGCGCTCGGCTGGGAACACGGCCGGCTCGGATACCCCACCACCAGGGAGCGGGGGACGCCCGACGGCGTGGGCCGGTACAACCACTTCTCGAAGGGCGCTTCGGTCTACTGGACGCCGCGCACGGGCGCGCGCGAGGTCTACGGCGCCATCCGGAACCGGTGGCGGGCGCTGGGTTGGGAGCGTTCGTACCTCGGCTACCCGGTCACCGGTGAGTACGGCTCCCCCGGCGGCAGGCGCAGCGACTTCCAGCGCGGGTACATCCGGTGGTACCGCAGCACGGGCACGGTGATCGACCGGCGTTACTGAGCCGGCACCGCTCGCGCGCGGACCACGTGCCCGGCCCGGACCTCGACGTCGAACTCGCCGCCGGCGAGCGGGCAGCGCGCGGAGACCGCCCGGCCGGCGAACGCGCCTGCCTGCCGGGCCCACTCCAGCCACACCACGACGTCGAGCGCCGGTCCGGTGACGCGCTCCGCCGGGCCGCCCCAGGCCGCGGCCACGCCGGTGACGTCCAGCAGGAAGCACCGCAGCGACCACGGCACGGTGGCCAGCCGGGCGAGCACGTCCCCGGTCGAGCGTTCGTCGGGGACCGTGACCTCCGTTCCGGTGCCGAGCGCCCGGGGTGGCGCGGCAGGGTCCACCCGCAGCCGGATGCCGGTCCGGCCGTCCGGCGGCGGCGACGCGGGTACGTGGCCGCCGCCAGGCGGGGCGAGTTCGGGCACCTCCGGTCCCCACGGGCGGACGGTGGCGACCAGCTCGGTCAGTCCGGCGCAGACGACCGCGCCGCCGGTCGGCATGCGGACCAGCCAGCCGCCGCTGCGTGCGCTCACCCTCGGCCCCCGCCGCGGGAGCAGCCGGGCGACGATCTCGCCTGCCGCCGCCCGTGCGGCCGGGCCGCCGAACAGCGGCCGCGCCCAGTCGGCCGCCGCCCGGTCCCCGCAGGCTCCGCACATCTACGGCATCACGTCCCCGGCGTTCGGGCCGAGCGTCTGCCCGACGTAGAGGTTGCCGCCCGGCTCACCGGCGAGCAGCACGGCGGTGGGCGCGACCTCCTCGGGCGTGCCGAACCGGCCCAGCGGCAGCTCCGCACGCTTGGCCGCCTTCCAGTCCGCCGTGATCCCCGCGACCATCGGGGTCTCGATCGGTCCCGGCGCGATGGCGTTCACCAGCACGCCGTGCCCGGCGACCTCCAGCGCGAGCGACTTGGTGAACCCGATGACCCCGGCCTTCGCCGCCGCGTAGTGCGAGAGCGCCGGGCCGCCCTTGATCCCGAGCTGGGAGGCGATGTTGATCACCCGGCCGAACCCGCGCTCGACCATGCCGGGAACCACCCGCCTGCAGCACAGGAAGACTCCCGTGAGGTCGACCGCGATCGTCTCCGCCCACGTCGCCGGATCCATCTCCAGCAGCGGCGCCTCGGTGAGGATCCCCGCCGAGTTGACGAGGACGTCGATCCGGCCGAGCGCGCGCTCGGCGCCGGCCACCGCGGTGCGGACGGACGCGTCGTCGGTGACGTCGATGCGGACGTCCGCACCCGCGCGGTCGGCGACCACCACCTCGGCGCCCTCCCGCAGGTAGGCCTCCGCGATGGCCCTGCCGATGCCGCCCGCACCACCGACCACGAGCGCGGTGCGATCCCGTAGAAGTGCCACGTCGTTCCTCCTCACGCCGGCATGCGCACGGTCAGCCCGCCGTCGACGACCACCGCCTGCCCCGTCACGTACGACGCCTCGGGCGAGGTCAGGAACCGGATCACCGAGGCCACCTCGGCCGGGTCCCCCGCGCGGCCGAGCGGGATGTCGCCACCCGCCCTGGCCAGGCCGTCCGGGCCGAGCGAGTTGACCGGGTCCAGTGACTGCGGCGTCACGACGTAACCCGGGATCACCGTGTTGACGCGGATCCCGCGGGGAGCCAGCTCCACGGCGAGGCTGCGGCACAGTCCGAGCACCCCGGACTTCGCCGCACCGTAGTGCGCGTGCTCGCCCCAGCCGTACACCCCGCCCGCGATCGAGGAGACCGCCACCATCGCCCCGCCGGTCATGTGGGCGGCGGCGGACCGGAAGGTGCGCAGCACCCCGGTGAGGTCCACCGAGAGCATGTCGTCCCACGCGGCGTCGGTCAGCTCGGCCAGCGCGGCCCTGCGCAGCACACCCGCGTTGGCGACGGCGATGTCCAGCCTGCCCCACTCGTCGACGGCCCGGCGAGCGAACCCGTCGACCCCGGCCGGGTCCCGCACGTCCACCTCGTGCACGACGCACTCGCCGCCCGCCGCCTCGACGGCCTTGACCGTCTCCTGTGGATCGTGTGGGTCGCCCGGGAAGGTGCCGACGACGGTGCGGACGCCGCGTTCGGCGTAGGCGACGGCCAGCGCGCGGCCGATGCCGCTCGCGGCTCCCGTGACGACCGCGACGGCGCTCATCCCTCGAGCACCTTCGCCTTGCGGGCACCGAACATCACGAACCCGGAGAGGAACGTGCCGACCGCGCCGACCAGCAGCGCCGCCTCGCCCCAGTCGGAGCCCGCCGCGAGCAGTGCGGTGACCACCGCGCCGGCGAGGATCGCGCCGGGCTGGGAGAGCGCGTTGAGGAACGCGGTCCCGGTGGCCCGGCAGCGGGTGTCGTAGCACTCGCCCATGTAGAACAGCAGCGCGGCGTACGGGCCGACCAGGAAGAACATGCCAAGCGAGTAGAGCGTCACCACGGCGATCGTTCCACTCGCGACAGTCAGCATCAGCGCGAACATCAGGCCCGAGATGATCCAGCCGTAGGCGATGACGTTGCGGCGGCCCAGCTTGTCCCCGATCCACCCGTGCGTCACGTAACCGAGGTAGCCGACCGCGTTGATGACGATCAGCATCAGCAGGGAGTTGGAGAAGCTGACCTGCTTGCCCTCGGTGAGCACCGTGGTGCCGAGCACGCTGAACACTTGGATGCCGAACCAGTTGGTGAACCACGCGAAGCCGAGCACCAGCGTGTTCCGCAGCGCCGGGCCACGGAAGATGGCCACGAGCGGGGCCGATGGCTGGTCCTCGACGCCGTAGGCCCGAGCCAGCTCGGCGGCCTCGGCCGCCTTGCCCGCCTTGCGCAGCCGCCGCAGCCGCTGTTCGAGCTCGAACTGCGGGCTCTCTCGCAGGCCGCGCCGCATGATGGCGATGAGCAACGCGGGGAAGACCGCCAGCAGGAAGCAGCCACGCCAGCCGACGAGCGGAAGGAAGATCGCGACGAACGCCGCGGCGAGCAGCACGCCGAGCGGCCAACCGCCCTGCACGAGGCTGTAGACGAGCCCGCGCCGCTTCTTGATCTTCTCGTCCTCGGTGACGGCGTAGATCTCGTTGAGGTAGGTGGCGTTGACGGCCTGTTCGGACAGGCCGAGGCCGCCGAGCGCGCGGACCCCGACCAGGTAGGCCGCGTTCGGGGTGACCGCGGTGGCCGCGGAGGCGAGCGCGGTGCCGGAGACCGTGAGGATCATGCCCTTCCGGCGGCCGATCCGGTCGACGACGGGCCCGACTCCGAGCGCGAAAACGGCGGTCCCCACCGAGACCAGTGTGGACACCAGCGCCGCGGTCGCGGCGGTCCAGCCGAAGGCTCCGGAGATCTCCGGCAGCAGGGTGCCGAACATGATGTAGTCGAACACCGCGAACAGCCACGCGAAGAACGCGATGATGGTGGCCTTGCGGGTGGCGCGGACACCGATACGGGGCAACGACCTCGCCGTGACGGCGGTGCCGACGGTGGGGGTTTCGGACATGGGAGTGCCCTTCTCGAAAAGGGTCGTACTCGGCAGCGGGCGGGTCAGGAGCGCGGGAACCGCGCCAGGAAGTCGTCGGCGATCTCGTCGAAGGTCGCCCAGCGCACACCCTCGTGCCCGTTGATGTGCTCGATGAGCCGCTCCAGCATCAGCAGGGTCTGTGGCCTGCCGGAGACGTCGGGATGGATCGTCATGGTGAAGGCGGCGTAGTCCAGCTCCCGGTGGACCCAGTCGAACTGGTCCCGCCACAGCTGTTCCAGATGCCTCGGATTGACGAAGCCGTGGCTGTTCGCGCTCGCCTTCACGAACATCATCGGAGGCAGGTCGTCGAGGTACCAGTTGGCCGGGATCTCCACCAGGCCGGTCTCCTCGCCCCGGACGAGCGGCTTCATCCAGTCCTCGGCCGCCCTGGAGTAGTCGATCTTCGTCCAGCTGTCGCCGACCCGCACGTAGTACGGCGTGAAGTCGTTGTGCATCAACGAGTGGTCGTACTTGATCCCGCGTTCGAGCAGCAGCTCGTTGGTGACCGGGGAGAACTCCCACCACGGCGCGACGTAGCCGGTCGGCGCGCGGCCGGTCAGCTTCTCGATGAGCTCGATGCTGCGGTCGAGGACCGCGCTCTCCTGGTCGCGGGTCATCGCGATCGGGTTCTCGTGTGAGTAGCCGTGCGCGCCGATCTCGTGTCCCGCGTCCACCACCATGCGGGTCTGGTCGGGGAAGGTCTCCATCGAGTGCCCCGGGATGAACCACGTCGTGCGCAGGTCGTTCCGCTCGAACAGGCGGAGCAGCCGGGGCACGCCGACCTCCCCGGCGAACAGTCCCCGTGAGATGTCGCAGGGCGAGTCCTCCCCGCCGTACGAGCCGAGCCAGCCCGCGACGGCGTCCACGTCGACGCCGAACGCGACAAAGATCTCCTTGGGCATGGGTCAGGTCCTTTCCGTGGAAGTCGAGCGCCCGCGCAGCTCGCGGGCGACCCTGGCGGGATCGCGGAAGCAGCCGAGCAGGGCTGTCAGGAGCACGCGGGCCTGCGACGGGCGCAGGTCGCCGACGGGGACGGCCCCCGCCTCGACCAGGTCGATGCCGCCGCCGTTGCGGTAGAGCTCGGCGATCGGCCCCGCGTGCACCCGGGTGGACAGTGCGACCACCACGCCGTCGGCGGTCAGGCGCGCGACGGCGTCGCGGACGGCCGGGTTGGCGTTTCCCGCGCCGGTGGCCTCGAGCACCACCCCGGTGCTGCCCGCCGCGGTCACCGCGTCGAGGGCCACCGTGTCCGTGCCGGGGTAGCACGGGACCACGTCGACCCGGACGCCGTCGAGCGCGAAGTCGGCGAGCACGAGCGGGGTGGAACGCGCGGGCGTGGCGGTGAGTTCGACGAGTCCTTGCCGCGTGTGGCCGATCGGGCCGCGGTCGGGTGCGGAGAACGCGGCCGGTGCCACGGTGTGCGCCTTCCGCGTGCCGCGGGCCGGGAAGATCCGGCCGTCGAACGTGATCAGCACTCCGTGGTCGCGCGCCGGGGTGGAGGCGGCGACCGCGATGGCGTCCGCGAGGTTGCGCGGGCCGTCGCTGTCCGGGTTGTCGGCGGGTCGTTGGGCCCCGGTGAACACGACGGGCCTGGGGTCGTCGTGGAACAGCTCGGCGAGGAACGCGGTCTCCTCCATGCTGTCGGTGCCGTGGGTGACGACGACGCCGAGCACGTCCGGGTCGGTCAGGGCGGCGTGCACCTCGTGGACGACCCGCCGCATGTCGTGCGGGGTCAGCAGGTAGCTGCCGAGGCAGAACACGTCCTTGCCGTCCAGCGCGACGCCGGGGTCGGCAGGCAGGCGCTCCAGCAGCGCGCTGGCGTCGTCGTGGGCGAGACCGCCGCGGGTCGCGATGGTTCCGCCGGTGGACAGGACGACGACCTTGCGCACGCGACAACCTCCTCGGAGCAACAACCCAAACGTTTGGGACAAACGTTTGGGTATCATGCACTCGGAGGCGGCGGGAGTCAACGGCCCGCTGTTACGATCGTGCGAAATCGTTTGGTGAGAGGCGAAGCGGACTGGTGGGCGCTGACAGAACGGCACCCGTGACGTTGCGGATGCTCGCCGAGGAGCTGGGCCTCCACGTCTCCACGGTGTCCCGGGTGCTGCACGCCAAGCCCGACGAGAGCCATCGGGCGGCCTCCAAGGCGACCGTCGAACGCGTGCGCAGGCTCGCCGACGAACTCGGCTACCGGCCGAACCCGCACGCGACGAGCCTGCGGACCCAGCGCAGCAACCTGGTGGGCGTGCTCGTGCCCCGGCTGTCGGACATCGTGCTCGCGACGATCTACGAGGGCATCGAGGAGTCCGCGGGCGAGCACGGCCTCTCCACGTTCGTCACCAACACCAGGGACGTTCCCGAGGTGCAGCGGGCGCGCACGGACATGGTGCTCGCGCGGCGGGTCGACGGGATCATCTTCGGCGACGCCTACGCCGACGCCGAGTTCCTCCGGGAGGTCGCCGCCCGCGGCGTCCCGTTCGTGCTCGTCAGCAGGCACGCCGGCGACTACCCGTCGGTGACCTGCGACGACTACCTTGGCGGGCGCATGGTCGGCGAGCACCTGCTCGGGCTCGGGCATCGCGACGTCGCCGTGGTGGCCGGCGAGCCCTACGCCAGCACGGGGATCGACCGGACGGCCGGGTTCGCCGACGCCTACGCCGAGGCGGGGATCGAGATCCCGGGGCACCGGATCCTGCACTCCCGGTTCGACGCCCGCGGTGGGCACGAGACCACCGCCCGGATCCTCGCCGACGGCGAGCCACCGTCGGCGATCTTCGCGGTGAACGACTTCGCGGCCATCGGTGCCTTCGGCGCCGTGCGCGACTACGGCCTGCGCGTCGGCGCCGACATCGCCGTCGCGGGCTTCAACGACACCCCGCTCGCGGCGGAGCTGCCGGTGCCGCTGACCACCGTGCGCTCGCCGATGCACGAGATGGGCAGGCGCGGGATCGACCTGCTGGCCAGGCTGCTGCAGGGGGAGCAGGTGCGGTCCGAGCGCCTGCGCCCGGAGCTGGTCGTCCGGGCCTCCACCGACCCTCGAGCGTGAAACCGTGGTTCGGCCGAGTGGTCCGACTGGACCTGCCCGGCACCCGGAGGCCGAAGACGGCCCCAGCATCGGAACCCTTCCGGCCGGCGAGACAGTAAGTGTGGACTATGAGATCCGCATCGGGAAGGGCGTGACGGTGGGCTCAACCATGACCGTCATCGGCGTCATGCGTCCGCTCGGCATGAACGAGTTCTACAACACCGTGAAGATTGCCGTGCAGCGGTAGGTTCGGGCTACCGATCAGGAGTTGCGCACGAAGTGTTCAAAGTTATCGGCATGCAGTGCGGACAGCTGGCCACTACAGCGGCAGAGACCACGATCGATCCGCGCCCGGAAGGTCCACGATCTGGTCGCCATCCTGCGCGATCGTGATCGTGAACTCGTCGGGGCGCGGCTGTCCGAGGCGCTTCCACAGGTCGTGCGCGGCCTCCAACTCATCCCACAAGCGCCGGTTGCCTCCTTGGATGACCTGGCGGTCGGTGGTCGTGTCGGTCGTCACGCGCGCCCATGCCTGGCTGCGGGGATCGGTGAGGCAGAAGTACATCGGGCCGCGCTTCTCACCGTTCTTGATGGTGACGTGCCCTGCCACCGTTCCCGGCAGAGCCAACTGTGCGAGGAACGCGAACGAGCGCGTGCGGAGCGCGGCGGGGTCGAGACTGGTCGTCCGCTGTTCGCCGGGCTCGCGGACCGCCCGTGACGACAGTTCGGGCAACTGCTGGAACGGTTGCTCGGTACTGCGCAACGGCATGAAGTTCGCTGTCTCGGGGAGGAATTGGCCATGAACGGACCTGTCATCGCCGATGGTGAAGAGTGCGAGACTGCCTGCGAAGTCGCCGCGCAGGTCGATGAGGATGGTGCCGCCGGGCCGTGTTTGGTCGAGCCACGCGGGCGGCAGCTTCCGGATGGAGGCGGTGGCGATGATCCGGTCGTAGGGGGCGCGGGCCGGGTGGCCGAGGTAGCCGTCTGTGACGACGAGGGTCGGGGCCAGGCCGAGGCGCTCCAGGCGGTCCCGAGCGTCGGTGACGCACTGGGCGCTGATGTCCACGGAGATGATCGAGTCCGAGCCGAGCCGATGAGCGAGTAGGCCGGCTGTCCATCCGGTGCCGGTGCCGATCTCCAGCACAGTGTCCCCCTCAGACGCCTGACTGGATTCCAGCATGGTTGCCACCACAGACGGTGCGGAGCATGACGTGGTGGGGATGTCGCGGTCGTCGATGTCGGTCAGCAGCGCCTCGTTCTGGTACACGGCGCGAAGCCAGTGCTCCCGCTGGGCGACATCGGTGCCGTCGAGGGTCTGGCCGCCGAGGTTCTGCGGCAGCGTGAACCGCGGCGCGAACAGGTGCCGGGGCACGGCCTCGAAGGCTGCGCGCCATGCAGGCATTGTCAGCTTCCTAACGGCCGCCACCTGCTCGATCAGGGCATGGTTCAGCTCGTCGGCCAGTCGCCGCAGCCGGTCGTCAAGCTCGATCACGTCAGTCACAGTTCTCCTCCGGCCAGCTCGGCAGCGAGGGCGGCGCCGATGGGAAGCCTGGTCGCTTCCTGTATCCATCCCCATTGCCCGCTGGGGTTCAGGTCAACGAAATAGTGCTGGTCATCTTCGGTCACGACGAAATCGGCGGCAGCGAACGACAGCCCGAGACGCTCGGTCATCCGCAGCAACGCCTTCTCGATGTCATCCGGCAGCTTCGTGGGCTCGTAGAGCAACGCGTCGTAGTCCGCACGCCAGTCAAGCAACTCTTCGGTGGTTTCGTCGTCGACCAGGATGTTCGCCGCGAACACGCGCTTGCCCACCACGGTCGCTCGCACGTCCCGCACCTTCGCCACGCGCTGCTGGAACTGGTGCGCTGTAAGTGCGACCCGGCCATCCGCCATGCCCGAGCCGGTGACCGGAGTGGTGTATACGAGCGCCACCCGATCCCCGTCTGTCACCGTGGCGGAAGTGAGGGTCTTGTAGACGACCGAGGAACCCAGGTGGGCGCTGTGCTTGTCAGCATCGCCGGGCGCGTTGGTGATCACGGTTCGGGGCACCTCCAGCCCGCACGCCGCCGCAGTCGCGTACTGGACTGGCTTGTACTCGGCGTCCGCTGCACGCGACGGGTGGTTCACCCACGCGCACGGCAGACTCCCGAGAAGCCCGACGATGCCCCGCCGAGCTTCTCGGGCGGCGAACCGTTGTTCGGCGTCGGTCATCGAGGATGGAAACGTGAACGCGGTCGGCCTTCGGACATAGACACTGCGGATGTCGCGCAGGCCGACCGACCCATCCGGGCCGCGGATCTCGCCGCTCCATGAGCCGTCGAACCACGCGCTCACCTCCACCGCGAGTGGAAAGTCGCCAGGGTCCATCCGGAAGACCTGTACGCCTCGGCGATCCAGCTCCATGACGACGAGATCAGCTGTCGTGTCGCCCGGCTCGGTCAACACCAGCACAGTGTTCGCGGCGGCGGGGTGTGGTCCGGGATTCATGGCGTCAACCAGTCGCTCTCCCACGCTCTAGCTGTCGTTCTCGGCGTCGTATCGGGTGTCCCCTTCGTCGCTGCCGTCGGTCGACATCGAGGTGAGCTTTTCGGTGGCCATGTTGATCAGGCCGTCTACGGAGCGCACGCGGACCACACTGCGCGGAGTGGGGATGGCCCGCAAGGTGAGGCCAAACGGTGTCGTAGCGGAGTCCGAGATGGACTCTGCGGTTGGGGTGATGATTCCATTGCGAGCCCCGAGCGGGAAACGCTCGGCCGTGTCGGTGAGAAGTCCAGTAGTCATGCGTGATTCTCCTCTGCGTTCTTGAAGACCGTTATTATTTTCTGAGGCGGTGATCTTGTCGCCCCGCTCTGCCGTGCCACGCCTTCAGTATTCGATCCGCTTATGCGTCAGTCACCACTCTTCGGTAGTAGGCGCGGCAGTTCTTGGGTGTCCCTCTCCTCTGGTTGTATTCGTTCGTTCGGTAATTCGACCCATACATGCGGTAGACCGCGTTCATCCGCAAAGCCTCTCGCGTGCTTGGCAGGTGCGGTGGGCGCGTGCTCGCCGTGCGTGGCATCAAGCCACGCTCGTACGTCCCTCAGTCGTATTTCGTCGCCGCGCAACGACAGTGCTTGCCACCACACTTTCTCCACGCCTGAGTGGGTAAATGCATTTGCCCTTGCCACGACGTGACACGGCACCCGGCGGCGGGGCAACCAGGCCCGCCAACCGCGGCGTGGGTCGCGGCATTGCTCGCAGTGTCCGTCGGCGTCCGTCTCGTGTCGCGTCAGCAACGCCATGGCGAAGCCGGTCAGTCGGAGGAGCCATTCGTATTCGTCGCGCGTACCGAATAACTCCGGCCGCTCGCCATCGCCACATTCCAGCCAGGTGACGAGGAGATCGAGCTGTCCGACGAGCGCGTCCCGGTCGGTGGACATGGTTACGTGCCGGTGGTCGAGCGGTCAGCTCGGTGTGCATTGTCAAGGCCGCCTTGAATCAGGGGACGGCTGTCGCCGGAAATTCCAATCGGTGCTTCGTTTGCCTTCTGTTCAGTGACGTGCGTGATGCCGCGCAGTGCTCGGGCAATCCGATAGTGGTCATCCGCAGTCAGCGTCATCTCCTCTTGCAGGGCGACGACGTACAGCGGCAGCAGTTTGTCGACCTTGCGGAACTGCTCGATCAGTTCGCCGCTGTCAGTGGCCCTCGGCGCCGTCATCACTGGCACCACTCCGGCAGCCGTGCGCACTGCGGACTCGGTGCATCGGCAGTGCGACGGCCCAACAGCAGCCGTGCGCCCGTGTCGCGGAATCTGGCGGATGAGCTGCTCGGCTACCCGACCATCGGGCGGCAGGTGGCCTATGCCGACCATGACGACGGCGAACGAATCCGGCAGGCGGAGTACGTCACAGAGGCCGGCGAGACACGGCCGAGACTTTGCCTTACCAGTGCCCGTGTCGGTGAAGACGGTGCAGAGCTGCAAGCGTTCCCGCTGGCAGTAGCGCTCAAGGCTGCGACGGCAGGCCGCCAGGTGCCGGGACTGCCTGGACGCCGAGCGCACGTAGCCGTACACCAGCGGCTGGCCGCCCGACTCTTCCCGGAACCCAGCCGAGCGGAACACGGCCGTCTCTAGCGCCTGTACTGAGTCGTGCCACTGACCAGCGTTTACGTTGTTCATGTCTGCCATCCGTTGTTGCCGGGCTCCCTGCTGGACGACACCCAGCGCCGGGAGATGCATCGGCTGGCCGAGCAGCAGGGGAACGCCCACGTGGGGACGAACCTGCTCGGAGGAGCCGACGGAGATGTGTCATCCCGACGCCGGGTGCCTGGTAAAGAGCCTGGTTAACCGGGGTTCTCCTGGGAATGGCCTGGTGTGGCACTTCCGTGGCACTTCCGATATCCCGAACCGTGATCGTGTGGTTGCATAGCGATCAGGAAGGAGGCGGCATGGCGTCGGTGGCCCGCTGGTCTGGCCGGGAAGCGAAGGCGTTGCGCCGTGCCCTCCGACTGAGCATCCGCGACTTCGCGGCGAGCCTCGGCATCGGGGTCCGTACCGTAACGAAGTGGGAAGCCCTCGGCCCTGACACCACGCCCCGCCCGCACATGCAGGCCGTGTTGGACACCACCCTGTCGAAGGCCGACGCGGACGCCAAGCTGCGCTTCGAGTTGCTGCTCATGGACGACGGCAACGCCCCGCTCGCGCAGCACTACCGCAGTGGTCCACGGGAGTGGGACTACGAGACCTGGACCGATGACCTTGGCCGGGCAGCTGCCTGTCTGGCGCGGCAGGACTTCAAGTTCGCCGCCAGCCTCGTCGACCGCTGGCTGCGCCGATTCGCCCCGCACAGCCTGGACTCCCATGGGCTGTACCTGCACGCCCGCTCCCTGGTGCTGCTCGGCGACATGCAGCGCGACCAAGGAGCGATCCAGGGGCCGATGTCGGCTCGTCAGACCTACCGCAAGGCGCGGCAATTGTTCCAGAGCCTGGAGGTACCGCGGCGGGCGGCACAGGTGGAGTTGTGGCTGGCTGTTATCGACGAAATGGCTGGTCACTTGGAGCAGGCGGCCAAGCGGTACGAGGCCCTGGCTGGCGATGAACGGCTCAGCATGCGTGACCGTGCCCGCGCCCGGCTGTGGATCGGCACAGCGCTCAGCAAGGAAGGCAAGAACGACCACGCGGTGCGAGTGATGGCCACCGCCACCCAGGAGTTTGAGGACCTCGAGGAACCTGAGGATTGGTCGGTCGCCCACCAGAAGCTCGCCTTGGCGTACCGCGGCTCGGGCGACCTCAACAGCGCGCTGCGCTACATCGACGTGGCCTTGTCCAACCGTTCGTCAGACTCCCCGATGCAGCGCGTCCGTCTGAATACGGCCCACGCGCACATCCTGCTGTCCGATCCCATGACGACGAACAACGGCCTGTCGATCCTCGGGCAGGCGGCAACCATGTCACGCGAATTCGGACTGTCGCATCAGCTGCGGAGTATCGACAATATCCGCTCTGATTTTGAGCGCTCGGCGCGCTAACACAGTTAAAGGAGCGATTCGATAGTGAGCAATTCGCGCGACGATGTCACCGAGCAGAACCGGCGGGATGCCCGAACCATCTGGGACTATCACCAGATCGGGCATGACGTGTCACCGTGCGACGTGGCGATCGGGCTCGGCAGCCATGACCTCGGTGTTGCCGCGTATGCCGCCGAGCTGTACCACGCTGGCCTCTTTCCGCTGCTGGTGTTCAGCGGTGCCACCAGCCCGACCACGGCCAAGCGTTTCCCGCGCGGCGAGGCTGTGCATTACCGCGAGCACGCCATCGAACTCGGTGTGCCAGACAGCGCCATCCTGGTTGAACCGCAGGCCAGCAACACCGGCCAGAACATCGCGTTGTCGCGGGCGTTGCTGGCCGAACACGGTCATGCGCCGCGTTCCGTGCTGCTGATCTCCAAGCCGTACATGCAGCGGCGAGCCTTTGCCACGTGCCGCAAGGTGTGGCCTGAGATCGAGGTCGTCTGCGCCTCGGAACCACTCAAGCTCGACGATTACGTGCAGTCCATCGGGGACGAGAAACTCGTCATTGACATGCTCGTCGGCGACCTACAGCGCGTGATCGAGTATCCGAAGCAGGGCTTTGCCATCGAACAAGATGTGCCCGCGGAAGTGCGCGCCGCCTATGACCGGCTGCTGGCCGCTGGTTTCGACAGCCGCATTTTGAGGCAGTGAAGGGTGGCGATTACGGCAGCCGCGCCTTGTGATGTTGATGCGTTGTCGCTGGTAGTGGCTGTGGTGGGCGTGGGTTTGGTGCAGGCGTCGCCAGTCTGGCCAGAAGCTTCAGGTGCTCTCGGTTGGTGAGCAGGGCGCTTGTGGCGTTGGCGTATGTGAACAAGGGCGAGAGACCTACGCTGCCCTGGTCGGTGGGTTCGGAGTAGGGACGACCACGGTGTTCCGCTATGTCCGCGAAGGCGTCGACGGCACCCTGATCTCGATTGACCGGGTCGGCATGGCGTCGGGCTATGACCGCGCGTTCTTCTCAGGTAAGCACAAACGGCATGGCGTGAACGTGCCGGTCATCGCGATCCGGCCGGTCGGCTGGTGTGGGCCTCGCTCGCGCTTCTCGGCGCTCGCCACGAAAACGGATCGCTCACTCTCGGGCGGCGAGCAGGGCCCTGAGCTGGGCGAGCAGGTCGCTCCTGCTGGTGGCGCCGAGCCGCTGCCGCATCCGGGCCATGTGGTGCTCCACGGTCTTCGCCGAGATGTACAGCTGATCGCCGACCTGCTTGTAGGTCCGCCCGGCGACCACGAGTTCGGCCACCTGCAGTTCCCGCTCGCTGAGCTTGGCGCTGCCCGTGGTGGCGGCGACGGCGTCGCCCGGCGCGGCCGGGCCTGGCCTGCCCTGCAGCATCCGCGCGCTGTCGAGCAGCGCGACCATCGCCTTGCGGTCGGTGGTCCGGATCGCGGCCTGACCCGCGAGCCGCGCGGCGTCCCACCACAGACCCGCGTCGTGCAGGCCACGGGCGGCCGTCTCGACGCGCTCGGCGTCGACATCGCCCGCGATCACGCGCAGCCAGCACTCCGCGGCCGAGGCGACGGCGGCGAAGTACGGTCCCCGGTCCGCTCCGGCGGCCAGCGCGGCGACGTGGTCGCGTGCCTCGTCCTGGCGCTCCGCGATGATCGCCGCGTGCAGCCCGCTCCAGTGCAGCGGTACCGTCCACAGTGGCGGGTCGCCGAGGGCGTGCAGCAGGTCCCACACCTGCCGAAGGCGGTGTCCCAGCCGGTCGCGGTCACCCAGCCGGGCGGCCGCCACCGAGAACTCGCCGAACGGCAGGATCGTGAACAGGTCGGCGGGATGCCGGATCACCGCCTCGCAGGCCTCCCGCCAGATGAGCCGCAGCGCCGCCAGGTCGCTCGCCCGCCGGGCGAGGCCGACCCGCAGCCCCACGGCGAACAGCCAGTCCCGGGGCGCCAGCTCCTCCCCCGCGGCCCGCAGCCGCTCGCCCGCGAGCTCGGCGTCGCCGCGCACCATGGCGATCCACGCCAGCAGCAGCCGGTGCCGCGCGGCGAGCGTGCCGCCGCCGCACTCCGCCGCGATCGCCCGTTCCAGCAGCGACTCGGCGATCCCCAGCTCGCCGCAGTGCAGGCCGACCACGGCGCCGAGCGCGGCCGGACTGTCCGGCAGCAGTGCCGAGCGAGCGACCGGTTCCAGCGTCTCCGCCGCGCTGACCAGCGCGGAGAGCGCGGCTGTCGGGGTGGCCGACACCGAGTCGAGCAGGGCGCGGGCGGTCGCCGACATCGCCCCCGACAGCAGCGTCGGCGGCTCGCCGGAGGCCGGCCGTTCCAGCAGCTGCCGCGCCTCGGCGAGGCGGCCGGTGCCCAGCGACCCGATGGCGGCATACACAGTGGACAGTGTGGTGCCGGACCAGCGGAACAGCTCGGCGCTGCGGGCCAGCTGCCCGCGCAACGCCAGCGCCGTGCCGGCGACCCTGGCTCCACCGGCGCGATCCGGTGCGTCCCCCGCGGCCACCACCTCGTCGGCCAGCCGCAGCGCCGTGTCGAGGTCACCGGCCCTGGCCGCCAGCTCCGCCCATCGCGCGCCGACCGCGCCCGGCGGGCTGCCCGCGTCGACGGCCGCTTCGTACAACCGCGCCGCCAGCGCCGGTTCGGTCGTGGCGACCTCCTCCGCGGCGGCCTCGAACCCCTTCGCGAGCTCCGGCCCGGTGAGTCCGGCGCCCAGCAGCGAGCGGACGACCGGCAGCACGGGACCACTCCGCTCCAGCTGGAGCCGGACCAGCCGGCGAGCCACGCCCTGCCGCCGGTCCGAGGGCACCGCCGCGCGCAGCGCCTTCGCGGCCACGGGCAGCAGCGTGCCGTCGTGCGAGAGCAGGCCCGTCGCGCGTGCCGCGTCCACCAGCTCGGCGACGTCGTCGTGCTCCCGGCCCAGCAGCGCCCCGAGGAGATCCGCGTCGAGTCCGGCCCCCGCGTCCACCGCCAGCAGCACGCGGAGCACGTCGGGTGGCATGCGGTCCAGCTCGGCGCGGAACCCGGTGAGCGCGGCGGCGGGCACCTCGCGGCGCGGTCGCGCGGCGAGCGCGTGCCCCAGCCGGGTCACGAAACCGGGCACCCCGCCGGTCTCGGCGTGCACGAAGTCGGTCAGCCATTCCCGCTCCCGGCCGAGCGCCGACCGGGTCTGTGCCCGGTCGAAGGGGCGGAGGACCACCTGTGCCCGCAGCCTGCCGAGTACGCGGTTGAGCTCCGCGGGCCGGGGCCACGGCCGGGCCGCGATCACCAGACCGGCCCGATCGTCCCCGGCCAGCCGCCGCAGCTCCGCGAGCTGGGCGTCCCCGAGCTCGTGCGCCGCGTCGACCAGCACCAGGTCGGCGGTTCCGGTGCCGTCGGTGCCCTCGCCGAACCAGGCGACCGACCCGCCCGCACGCGTGCGGCTCGCGGCCAGGTGATCGAGCAGCGCGGTCTTGCCGTACCCGCCGGGTGCCACCACGGCGAGGCGAGCGGGCGCGAGCCTGCCCGCCGCCACCGCGGCACACAGTTCGCGGGTCGGCTCGTCCAGCACGAGCTCGGTCTGAGTGGCGATCACGGTGGCTAGCGGTCCTCGTCTCGTTCGTCGTTCGAAGCGGCCCTGCGGGACAGCGAGAACCGCCGCCGCGGCGGCTCCAGCGGCGTGATCTCCACCGGCGGCCGTTCCGGCGGCGGCCCGAGGTCGTCCAGGTCCGCGTCGCCGAACAGGGCGGGCAGCTCGGGCCCCACGGTGACGAGCGAACCCGAGGTCGCCTCCACCGGGGGTGGTGGAGCGGGCTCGGTCCGCGGCCGGGCCGCCCGCGCGGCTCCCCGGCACAGGGCAGTGCCGGGGTCGTCGTCGACCACGACGGGGCACGGCAGGGCCGAGAGCATAGCCCGCGCCAGTTCACCGGCCAGCGGGATGCGGGCGGAGCCGCCGACGAGGACCGCCGCGGCGAGCTGGTCGGCGGGCACTCCCGCCGCGATGCGTTCGAGCCGGCTCACCGCCGCGGTCAGCACGGGCCTCGCCAGGGCCTCGAACTCGGCCCGCGTCACCTGCACGCCCTCGGCCACGACCACCTCGGGCACCAGCGACAGTCGTTCCTTCGCGGCGGCGCACGCGGCCCTGAGCCGGGCCATCGCCGCCGGGTCGGCGGAGTCGGTGCCCGCGCGGTCCAGCACATGCCGCACCAGCAGGTCGTCCAGGTGGGCTCCGGCCTCGTGCTCGGGCGGCTCGTCGTGAGCGAGCAGCTCGAACGCGTACGGGCCACGCCGCAGCACCGCCGTCTCCAGGTGCTCGCCACCGATCCGGCACACCGCGACGACGGACCCGACCGCCATGTCGTGGGTGGCGAGGTGGCTCTCGGCCGCCGGGATGGGGCTCGGCAGCGCGAGGACGCCGGGCAACCCGGCCTCGTCCAGCGCCTGGTGCAGGAGCCCGCGCCGGTACGCGGACCACCCCGGCGGGTGGGTGACGACGATCCGCTCCGCCGCGATGCCCTCCGCCTCGGCGACCCCGTCGGCCACCCAGCCGATCAGTCCCGCGGCCAGCGCCTCGGCGGGATAGGACGTGTCCCCGAGCACGAACGGGACGGGGTCGCCGACCCGGTGCAGGAAGCCGCGGGCGATGCGCTCCGGTTCGGTGGTGGTGTGCCGCAGCGCGGCCTGCCCGGCGAGCAACCCGCCTTCCGGGGAGACGTGCAGGACGGAGTCGACCCACGGCGCACCCGCCTGCAGGGGGACCACCTCGGGATCCGACCACGTCCCGCCCCGCCACCGGCACACCGCGGCCGTCGTGCGCGTGGCGCCGAGATCGATCCCCAGGACGTGGCGCATGCTCGGCGGTTCCTCACGGTCTCTCGGCAACCCGGAAAGGTGACTCCTTTCGTACCAAAGAGGTACACCCGAATGACAGCCCCGAGCCGCGCGCGGCGCCGATCCCCTAATCCCCTAACGCGGCCGGTGCGCCGCGCCGACCCGGGTTGGGGGACGGTCCCGGCGCGATCCCCGATGCCCCGGCCCGCCGCCGCGCCTACCGTTCCTTGCCGGGCGCAGCGCGCCCCGGGGGAAGACTTCATCCACATGAGGAGAATTCGTTGACAATGTCGGAACAGACCCTGCACGACTTCGTGCTCAACCTGCTGAACGACGCGACCGCCCGGTCCGCGTTCGCCGAGGACCCCGCGCAGGCCCTGGCCGGCGCCGGCCTCAGCGACATCACCGCGCAGGATGTGCAGGAGGTGGTTCCGCTGGTCATGGAGTACGCCGACGGCTCGCAGCTGCCGGACGCCGGGTCGCTCGAGTCCGCGCTGGGTGAGCTGCCCGCGGGCGCCGAGGGCCTCGAGGGCGCCATCCAGCAGCTGCAGAGTGTCGCCGGTGCGGCCGGGGAGGGCCGCTCCGACGCCGACACCGGCTCCTTCGGCTTCGCGTCGCACGGCAGCGCCGACGGCTTCGGCGGCACCGGCTCGTACACCAGTGACCTGTTCAGCGCCGCCGGCTCCCTCTCGGGCACCACCGAGAGCGTCTCCGGTGCGGCCACCGCCACCTCGGACGCGGGCGAGTTCTCCGCCGCGGGCACCGGCGGTGCCGACGGCGTGAACGTCGCCAACCACTCCGAGTCGGAGCTCACCGGCGTGTTCTCCAGCGAGGGCGGCGCGAGCCTCGAGAGCACCGGCGGTGCCGCGGGCTGGGACAACGCGCTGTCCAACGGCTCCGGCTCGCTCGACGTGAGCCCGGAGGGCGGTGTCGGCCGCCTCGGCTTCGCCTCCGACCACGGTGAGGGCACCGCGTTCGGTGCCGCGAGCACCGAGGGTGTCGCCGGTGGCGCCGCCGCGGGCGCCGAGGGCCTCGCCTTCGAGGGCAGCGCGGCCGGCTCCGCCGAGACGTTCGCCGCGGGTGGCTCCACCGAGACCCCGTTCGGCACCTACGGCGTCGAGATGAGCGGCGACCCGACCACGCCGTCGATGCCCGAGTTCGACACCACGGGCGACCTCGCGGAGGCCCTCGACTCCGACGCCCTGAACCGGGGCAGCGAGTCGGCGGCGGGCACCATCGCCAGCTTCGTGTCCGACAGCGCGCCGCTCGGCGTTCCGGCCATGCCGTCGCTGCCGACCCCGGACGCCGGCTCGCTGCCGGTCGACGTGCCCGCCGACGTCCCGGCGGACCTCCCGGCCGACGTTCCCGCCGGGTTGCCGAACGTCGGCGACGTGGCGGACGCCCGGTCGCTGCCCACGGAGGCGCCCGCGGACCTGCCCGCGAACGTCCCCGCGGACCTGCCCGCCGACGTGCCCGGTGACCTGCCGGTGGACCTGCCCACGGAGCTGCCGACCGACATCCCGGGCGGCCTGTCGGACCTGCCGGTGGCCAACCCGCTGCCCGCGCCGCAGGACCTGCCGGGCGCGGAGCAGGTCACCGAGGGCCTGCAGAGCAACCCGGTCACCGATGCCGTCGGCTCCAGCCCGCTCGGTGGTCTGAGCGCCCAGGGCCTCGGCCAGCCGAGTGCGGAGGGTGAGGCCTCGCAGGAGTCGTCCGGTTCGTTCGACCTCGGTATGTGATCTCGCTGCGGTAACAGGCCGGGCTCGTGTGAATCACGGGCCCGGCCTTCACTGCGCAGAGTGAACAGGGCACACTGTCGCTCCGATGATGGCTTCGCCCTGGCTCGACGTGCTGGATGACACCATCCGGGCGTGCGCTGCGCACGAGCGCCAGGACCTGGTCGACCGCCTCCGGGTCCGCCGCGCCCAGCTGGTGGAACCGAGGGTGCGCGTGCTCGTCTTCGGCGAGCCGAGCCAGGGCAAGAGCCAGCTCGTCAACGGGTTGCTGAACGCCCCGGTGTGCGCGGTGGGTGACGACCTCACCACCACGGCGCCCGTCGTGATCCGGCACGCGTCCGAACCGGTCGCCACCCTGGTTACGGGTGGTGACGACGAGGCTCGGGCCATCGAGGGGCCCGGCCACCGGCCCGTGCCCATCGAGTCGGCGGCCGCCAGGGCCAACGCCGACGAGACGGTGGTCAGGGCGGAGGTGGGGCTCCCCCGCGAGCTGCTGGCGAAGGGTCTCACGCTGATCGACACACCGCCGGTCGGCGCGCCGACCGCGCGGCACACCCGCAACGCGCTCGCGGCACTCCAGCAGGCGGACGCCGCGCTGCTCGTCAGCGACGCGACGAAGGAACTGTCCAGCTCCGAGCTCGACCTGCTTACGCGGGTCTGCGCGCTCTGCCCGACCGTGGTCGTGGTGCTGACCAAGATCGACATGGTGCCGGGCTGGCGCCGGGTCGCGGAGCGCAACCAGGCCCATCTCGCGCGGGGCGGGCTGCCCGTCACCGTGCTCCCGGTCTCGGCGTCCCTGCGGCTCGCCGCCGCGCGCGCGGGCGACACCGCGTTGAACGAGGAGTCCGGGTTCGGCGCGCTCGTGCAGTACCTGCACCGGGACCTGATCGGGCACGCCGACCTGCTGCGCCGCCGCTCGGTGGCGGCGCTGACGCGGCTGACCGCCGACCAGCTGACGGCACCGCTGCGGGAGCGGCTGGCCGCCGCCAAGGAGACCGACACCGACGAGCTGACCGCACGCTGGCGGGCCGCGGGCCGCAAGCTGGAGGAACTGCAACGGGAGTCCCAGCGCTGGCAGACGCTGCTCTCCGACGAGGTGGCGGACCTGGTGGCCGACCTCGACTTCGACCTGCGCGACCGCACCCGCCGGATCCTGCGCGAGGTGGACGAGTACTTCGAGGTCGCGGACCCGGCGAAGGACTGGGACGAGTTCGCCGAGTGGATGTACGAGAACCTCCGCGCGGTCGCCGAGACGAACTCGAACTGGCTGCTCGACCGCTTCGAATGGATCGCGCGCAAGATCGCCAGGCAGGTCGCGCCGCGGGGGAGCGGATCGCTGCGCGAACGCTGGCTGGAGAGCACGCAGCTGGACGACCACGTCGGGGAGCTGCGCAGGCCGGCCATCGAGCGGTTCGGCGTCGGGCAGAAGCTGTTCGTCGGGATGCGTGGCTCCTACAGCGGCCTGCTGATGTTCGGCCTGGCCACCACGCTGGCCGGGATGTCGCTGATCAACCCGATCTCGATCGGCGCCGGTGCGGCGTTCGGTGCCAAGAGCGTGTTCGAGGAGCGCGGCAACCGGCTCAAGCGCCGCCAGTCCGCCGCGCGCACCGCGGCGCACCGCTACGTCGACGACTTCTTCCTCATCTATGGCAAGGAGAGCAAGGACACCGTGCGGATGATCCACCGTGACCTGCGCGACCGGTGCACGGCGGTGGCGCAGGAGCTGCGGGTGGAGATCACCGAGTCGGCGAAGCGGATCAAGGAGGTCATCGACACCGAGACCGCGCAGCGCACCGCCCGCGTGCGGGAGCTGAGCAAGAGCATCGACGAGCTGACGTCGCTGCGCAGGAGGGCGCAGTCGCTCACCGCGGCAGGCACCGTCCGTGGGCTGACGGCGTGAGCCTGGCAGAGGTCACCTGGTCGTTGCTGAACCGCGCCCTCGAGGCGTACGGGGACAGTCCGCAGGCGACGGCCTGGCTGCGCAGGCACCTCGCCCGCTTCCACGACCCGGTGCGGCTCGCGGTCGTCGGCCCGGCGCGGGCGGGCAAGTCCACGGTGGTGAACGCGCTCGCCGGTGAGCTGGTTGCCGAGCCCGGCGTTCCGGACACCGAACTGTCCTGGTACCAGGTGCGGCAGAGCCGGTCGCGGCAGGAGCTGCTGCTGCTCGACACCCCGCCGGTGGACCGGGACACCGAGTCGCGGGTGGTCGAGGGCATCTGCATGGAGGCCGACGCGGTGCTCTACCTGATGCGGCACCCGCAGGACGCGGACCTGGCGTTCCTGCGCGCCGTGCAGGACCATCCGGTCGCCCGCGCGGCGCCGGTGACCGCGCTGGGTGTGCTGTCCAGGGCCGACGAGCTCGGCGGCGGCCGGGTGGACGCGATCGTCTCCGCGCGGCAGATCGCCCGCAGGCACCGGCGTGAACCCGGGCTTTCCGGGCTGTGCCAGGACGTGCTGCCGGTCGCGGGACTCGCCGCGTGCGCGGGGCGGACCCTGCGGGAGGACGAGTTCGAACTGCTGGCCGCACTGGCCGCGCTGCCGAAGCAGGAGCTCGACCCGCTGCTGCTTTCGGCCGACCGGTTCGCCGCCGACGAGGCACGCGCGGCGCTGCTGGAGCGCTTCGGGCTGTTCGGGGTGCGGCTGGCGACGACGTTGGTCCGCCGCGGTGCGCGGGGGCAGGCCGCGTTGTCGGCGCAGCTGCTGCAGCGGAGCGGACTCGGCGAACTGCGGGACGCGGTCGAGCTGTACTTCACCGACCGCGCGGACGTGCTCAAGGCGCGGTCGGCGCTGATCGGGCTGGAGGTCGTGCTGCGGATGGAACCGCGCCCGGCGGCGGGCCCGCTGCTGGCCGAGCTGGAGCGCACGGTGGCCGGGGCGCACGAGTTCCGCGAGCTGCGGCTGATCGCGGCGCTGCGGACCGGCCGGGTGCGCCTCCCCGAGGAGCTGTCCGAGGAGGCGTTCCGGCTGGTCGGCGGCTACGGCGGGGAGGCGTCGGCCCGGCTCGGCTTCGAGGCCGCCGAGGCCGCGGGGCCCGCGCTGCGGCACGAGGCCGTGGGCGCGCTGCGGCGCTGGCAGGAGTACGCCGGGAACCCGCTGCTGGGTGCGGCGGAGCGCCGCGCGGCCGCGGTGGTCATCCGCAGCTGCGAGGCGCTCGCCACCTCGTGACGGTGCCGGGTCCGGGAGGTCGGGCTCCGGATGCCGGTGCGGGATGGGCTGATCTCGGTGTTCCTGGCCGTGCACGCGGCGAGTAGCGTCGGGAACACGGCACACCTGGAGCGAGGGAGGCGGCATGTCCGAGCCCGCGAGCCCGACCGAGACCGTACGGGCGTTCCTGTCCGCCCTGGAACGACTCGACGTCGACGCGGCCCTGACCTACGCGGCACCCGACATCGTGTACCAGAACGTCCCGCTGCCGCCCGCGCGCGGCATCCGCGCGTTCGAGAAGCAGCTGCGCGCGATGGCGAAGTACGGCTCCGGGTTCGAGGCGAAGCTGCACCACATCGCCGCCGACGGTCAGGTCGTGCTGACCGAGCGCACCGACGTGCTGGCCGCCGGGCGGTGGAACGCCCGGTTCTGGGTCTGCGGCACGTTCGAGGTGCGCGACGGGCGGATCGTGCTGTGGCGGGACTACTTCGACTGGGCCACCGTGCTCGCGTCGAGCGCCAGGGGCGGTGTGCGGGCGCTCGCGGAGACCGTCTCCGGACGACTGCGACGGCGACCCGCGGAAAACCGTTAGTTCGGAGCCTTCCGGCGTTCACTCGTCTGGGTAATGATCTGCGGATCATCCCACGACGAGAGGACAGCGAGTGACCTCGTCACTACGTCGAGCGACCATTGCTGGGGGGACCGCGCTCGCGGCGACCCTCGCGCTGGTGACCGCGCCGGGTGCCGGCGCCGCACCGAGCACCGCGGCCGTCGTCGCCGAGGTCTACGGCGGTGGAGGCAATGCGGGCGCGACCCTGACCAACGACTTCGTGGAGCTCGCCAACGCGGGCGCCACCACGGTGAACCTCGCCGGGCTCAGTGTCCAGTACCTGCCGGGGTCGCCGAGCGCGAGCAGCCGGTGGCAGTCGACGCCGCTCACCGGCGGCGTCGAGCCGGGCGGCCGCTACCTCGTCGCCGAGGGCAGGGGCGCGGCCGGGACGGTGGAGCTGCCCACGCCGGACGCCACGGGCGGCATCGCGATGAGCGCCTCCTCGGGCACCGTCGCACTCGTCACCGGAACCGAGCCGCTCACCTGCCGCACCGTGGCCGGCTGCGCGGCCGAGCCGAGGATCGTGGACCTCGTCGGCTACGGCGGCGCGACGGTCCGGGAAGGCGCACCCGTGCCCGGCGCGAGCAACACCGCGTCGGTGGCCCGCGACGCGCTCACCGACACCGACGACAACGCCGCCGACTTCGCGGCGGGCGAGCCGACGCCGACCAACGCCGCGGGCGACACCACCGGCGGCCCGGAGCCCGAGCCGGTGGCCACGCGCATTTACGAAGTACAGGGCACGACCCGGCTCTCCCCGCTCGACGGCGAGCTGGTGTCCGTGCCCGGCGTCGTGACGGCCCTGCGGACGTTCGGCTCCAGCCGCGGGTTCTGGCTGCAGGACCCCGACCCGGACACCGACCCCCGCACCAGCGAGGCGCTGTTCGTCTACACCGGCTCCACCACCCCGGCCGTGGCGCCCGGCGACACCCTGACGGTGACCGGCACCGTCCAGGAGTACTACCCGGACAACCCCGCGACCTCGGACTTCCAGTCGCTCACCGAGCTGACCGGCGCGCGCTGGACCGTCGAGTCGCGCGGCGGTGCCGTGCCCGAGCCGCTTGCCGTCGGGCCGGACACCGTGCCGGGCACGCTGGCGCCGCAGCCGGGCGGCAACATCGAGGAGCTGCCGCTGCGGCCGGGCACCTACGCGCTCGACTTCTGGGAGTCGCACGAGAGCGAGCTGGTGCAGGTCAGCGACGTCCGGCTGGTCAGCCGCAGCACCGACTACAACGAGCTGTACGTCACGACGAAGCCGGACGAGCACCCCAGCGCCCGTGGCGGCACGCTGTACCTCGGCTACGACCGGCCGAACACCGGCATCCTCAAGATCGAGTCGCTGATCCCGTTCTCCCAGCGTCCGTTCCCGACGGCGAACACCGGCGACGTGCTCACCGGCGTGACGTCCGGTCCGGTGGAGTACGACCGGTTCGGCGGGCACACCCTGCTCGCGAGCGTGCTCGGCGAGGTCAAGGACAACGGCCTCGAGCGGGAGACCACCCGCAAGCAGCGCCGGGGTGAGCTGGCGGTCGCGACCTACAACGTGGAGAACCTCTTCGCCGCCGACGCCCAGGCGAAGTTCGACGCGCTGGCCGAGGGCGTCGTCGAGCACCTCGCCACACCGGACATCGTGACGCTGGAGGAGGTCCAGGACAACAACGGGCCGTCCGGGAACGGCGACGGCGTGGTGGCGGCCGACGAGACCCTGCGCCGGTTCACCGACGCGATCGTCGCCGCGGGCGGTCCGCGGTACGAGTGGCGCCAGATCGACCCTCGGGACCGCACCGACGGCGGCCAGCCGGGCGGCAACATCCGGGTCGGGTTCCTGTTCAACCCGCACCGAGTGTCGTTCGTGGACCGCCCCGGCGGGGACGCGACCACGGCGGTCGAGGTGGAGCGGACGCGGCGCGGTGCGCGGCTGTCGATCTCGCCGGGCCGGGTCGACCCGCTCGACCCGGCGTGGGAGGACAGCCGCAAGCCACTGGCCGGTGAGTTCGTCTTCCGCGGGCGGACGGTGTTCGTGGTGGCCAACCACTTCGCCTCGAAGGGCGGCGACCAGCCGCTGCACGGCCGTTTCCAGCCGCCCACGCGGCATTCCGAGGAGCAGCGGCTGCGGCAGGCACGCGTGCTGCGCGGGTTCGTCGACGAGCTGCTGGCGGCCGACCCCCGCGCGAACGTGGTCGTGGCGGGCGACCTGAACGACTTCCCGTTCTCGCCGACCCTGCGGACGCTGACCGAGGGCGGCGCGCTGGAGGCGCTGATCGACACGCTGCCCGAGAACGAGCGGTACAGCTACGTCTACGAGGGCAACTCGCAGGTGCTGGACCACATCCTGGTGTCGCGGGCGCCGCGGCGGGTCGACTACGACGTGGTGCACATCAACGCCGAGTTCGCCGAGCAGGCCAGCGACCACGACCCCCAAATCGTCCGCTTCATCCCGCGCGGCTGACCCACCGTCCCCCTCGGCGGCGCGGCCAGGGCTGTCGCGCAGTGAAGGCCACCATGATTGCGTTCAACGCACTCAAGGTGGCCTTCACTGCGTCCGCGCTGTCGCGGGGAGGTCAGCGGGCGCGCCAGCCCAGGTTCAGGATCGCCTGCGTCAGCTCGTGGTAGGCCGGGCGCACGTCCTCGGCGTAGCGGTCCAGCAGCTCACCGCGCGCGGACGGCACCGGCTCCGGCGGCTCACCGGCGTCCAGCCAGGACAGCCGCGACACGTTGTCACACGCCATCCGCCACCAGCGGTCCACCCGCTCGGTGACGCGCTGCTCCCGCTCGGCGGCGGCGCTGACCTCGGTGGCGGCCGCCCCGATCGCCACGTCGAGCTCCTCGGCCCGGTGGCGTTCCCAGGCGCGCAGGTCCTCGGCCGCCTTCCGCGCCAGCCCGATGATCTCCTTGTACCGCATCGCGGCGGTCGCGTCGTCAGTCATCGTCGGCCTCCGGCAGGTGGAACGGGATCACGACCTCCGGTGACGAGTGCGTCGTCCGGTCGAAGAACAGGGCCCGGCCCGGTCTCGGCGCCCAGTGCACGACCTGCCCCGCGCACAGCGGGCTCAGCTCGTTGCCCTGGACGTCGAGCGCCGCCCACGCGCCGATGTCGTCGGTGCCGCCGAAGCCGAGCGTGTCCTTCAGCCGGGCGATGCCCCGCCACCAGCCGAGCACGTGCAGGCCCTTCGCGGGACCCTGCTTGAGCAACACCCGCAGGTGGTCGAGCCCGCTCTGCTGGCCGGGCGCCTTCTGCTCCAGCGCGGGCAGCGCGGCGTCGACCCCATAGCACACCAGCATCCGGTGGGTCCGCACATCGGACAGCTCGGCCGCCAGCGTGGCGCACCGGTCGGCGAGGTCACCCGCGTCCAGCAGCTCCGCCTTGTGCCCTGCACCAGCGAGCCGGTCGGTCAGCTCGCGTGCCCTCGGTAGGATCGTCTCGACCGGGCAGCACACGATGAACTCGACGTCCCCCTGCTGGTACTGCCGTGCCAGCGAGCGGGCAGCCGAGTCGAGTATGGACACCGCTTCCCTGGCGCTGGTCCCGAGCACCGCGAGGTTCCGGCCGGGCGCGCCGGACAGCTCGACCCCGCGTGCCGTGTCCGACACGTCGATCGACTGGCCGACGAGCGCGAGTGGCCGTTCCGCCTGGCCCAGCCCGGTGAACGCGGGCGAGGAGTCCAGCTGTGGCGCGTGCGCCCCGTCGAACAGCCGCGGTTCCGACTGTCCCGCGAAGCGCTCCCACAGCTCCCGCTGCAGCGAGGGGAACACCCCCTTCGCACTGGCGTCGGGAATGTGCGCGAGCCGGTTGCCGTGCGCGACCCCGGAGTCGTGGTTGATCACCGCGTGCCAGCGCGGTGCGGCGACGGCGGCCTGGTTGGCCTCGGCCAGCACGCGGCGCGCCTTCGGCATCGCGATGCGCAGCGTGCACTGCTCGAACACGGCAGGCTTGCCCCAGAACGCCTCGATCCCGGCGATGTCCTGGCTCGCGAGGATCAGGTGGATGCCCTGTGAGCGCCCCCGCCGCGCGATGTCCTCCAGCAACGACGTGGCGAGCGCGGTCACGCTGTCCCGGCCCGCGAACAGGTACTGGAACTCGTCGATCACGGCCACGATCCGCGGCCAGTGCCCGGTGGGGTCCTGCTCGCGCAGCTCGGCGAGGTTGGTCACCTCGTGGTCCTTCGCCGCCGCCGAGCGCCTGCGCATCTCGTCGGCGAGGAAGCGCAGCAGCGCCAGCCCGAACTCCCGGTCGGTGTTGACGTTCACCCCGACGAGCCGGGCATGCGGCAGCCAGCTGGCGTCCCTGCGGCCGGGGGCGAGCCCGGCGAACGACACGCCCTCCTTGAAGTCCAGCAGGTACAGCGCCAGCTCGTCCGGTGAGTACCGCGCGCAGAGGCTGCCCAGCAGGGCGTAGAGGAAGTTCGTCTTGCCCGACCCGCTCGGCCCGCCGATCAGCGCGTGCGGCGTGGCGTCGCCGATCACCACCTCCACCGGTTCGCCCTCGTAGAAGCCCACCGGCGCGCGCAGCTCGCGGGCGGACCGTTCCCGGCCGTACTCGGTGGGCAGCAGGTCGGCGAACGACCGGGGACCGCCCTGCTTGGCGACGAGTGCCTCGGCGATCCGCTTGGCCGCGGTGGCGACCTGCCCCGACGGCAGCGGCGGGTCGAGGTCGACGACCAGGTCCGTGCCGGTCATGCTGCTGATGGCGCGCCGCTCGTCGAACAGGCTGATCGTCTCCACGGCGCCGCCGAGCACGGTGGGCACGTCGACCAGGATGAGCGAGATGCCGGCGTCGAGGGCGCTCGCGGCGACGCGTTTGAGATCGCGCAGCTGCTCGGGTGGCAGGTTCTCGCCGTTTCCGTAGAGGACGCCGATGCGCCACGGCTCGGTGCGCCTGCCCGTCGCCAGCCGCATCGCCCGCAGCGAGCTGTACCCGGCCTGCATGGTCTCGGCGTGGATGCGGCGGATGTGCCCGGCGAACTCGTCGAGCAGGTCCACCAGCCGGGTCGGGTCGTGCACGGTGAGCGCGCTCGTGCGGCTCAGCGCGTAGAAGTTCGGCAGCACCGCGGTGAGCTGCCCGACGTCCCACAGGTGGATCTTCACCGCGCCGGGCTCGAACGTGCTGAGCACGCGCATCAGGAGGTTCTCGACGAGCGCGTCGACGGTGTCCCTGGTCTTCGGCGCCGACGTGATCGACAGGTGCGACTCGTCGAGCAGCGGCACGGCGACGTCGAAGGTCAGCTCCGTGCCCGGTGTCCGGCCGGCCGCCGAGCCGTCCACTGTGGAGGATCCGATCCGCCACAGCTCGGGCGGGCGGAGGCCCTCGTGGGTGCCGACCCGCCCGAGCCAGTCGCCGGGTGGGCGCCCTGCCGGGCCGGGCGCGCTCGCGGCGACGAGCTCCCGCAGCCTGCTCGGTCCGTCGGCCCACTCGCCGTAGAACTGGTCGCGGACCCTGCCGAGCCAGGTCGGCACCTCGGCCATGGCCGGGTCCCGCAGCCGCTCGGCGACCTGCGGGTCCTGGCCTGCCCGTTCGATCCCGGCCCGCACCATCAGCTGTTCGAGTTCCAGCTTGGCGAGGTTGGTCTCGGCGGCGGCGCGGGCGTTGCGCGCCGCGCCGAGGGCCAGCCCCAGCCGGTACCGCAGCTGGTCGAGCGCGGACACCACGCGCCCGCGCCGTTCGGCGGCCTTGCGTCGCATGGTCGCTACAGCCTCGACTGGTAGCGCTCGAGCAGGTCCCCGATGCCGGTGAGCCGCCCGTGGTGGCCGTCGATCTGGTCGAGAGCCTGCGCGAGCTGCGGCGGCAACCACGGCTGGGCCTGTGCCTGCGAATCGACGAGCGCGCGCCGGGACTCCTCGAGCAGTGACTTCGCCCGGTCGGTGTGGGCACGCGCGTCGGCGACCCCGGAGTGCACCGCGGTCAGGAGCTGGCGCAGCGCGTCGAGTGACATGGCTTCCCTACAGCCGTGCCGAGTAGGCGTCGGCGGACGAGATACAGGCCTGGATGGTGCTCTGCGTTCCGTTGATGCCCTGCAGCGCTTCGGCGAGGAGGCCGTGCGCCTGGTTGACCTCCTCCTGGGTGCTGCCCGAGGTCGCCTGGGCCAGTGTCTGCTGGGCCTCCTCGAGCGACTGGGCGGCTTGCTGGAGAGCGGCGATACTGGCGGACGCCTTCTCGTTCGCGAGGGCGATTCCCGCGCGGATCTCTTCCACTCCGGGCATGGGGCGGACTCCTTGATGAGGCCGGGACGTCTCGGTGACACTCTACGTGATCGAGCGACTCCGGACAGCTTCCAGGTGGGCGAACATGCGGTTACTTCCCGCACCCGCTACGACAGAACGCCGGACCTGGGGTGGTCCGGCGTTCAGCCGTTCGAAGTGCGTGGTCCGCGGATCCGTGCTCCGGGAAGCCCGTTCCACGTGACGGCTGGAAACCCTAGCGGAAGGCTCCCGCCGCGCCGTCCGGAGCCCCGGAACCGTTGGAGCGCCGGGAAACTCCCTGGTCGAGGAAGGACCGGAGATGGGGCGTGAGCACGTCCCAGGCGACGTCGTGGCGTTGCCCGTCGAGCACGGTGTGCCGGGCCGACGGCAGCAGGTCCAGCAGCGCCGCGGCGGCGGCCGGTGCCCACGCGCCGGTCTCGGAGCCGGTGAGGACCAGCGTGGGCACCTCGACCCCGGCCAGCTCCGCCGGTGGCCTGCCGTCGGCCAGTACCGCGGCGTCGTAGGCGAGCGTGGGGGCGACCGCCTCCAGCGCGGTCCAGCCCGGTGACCGGCGCAGCTGTGCCAGCATCTCCCCGGGCATCCCGACCGAGCGCAGGAACAGGGCCACCGCGTCGCCTCGCCTGCCCTCGGCCAGGCAGGCGGCCAGGTCGGCGCGATACGCGCGAGCCCGCTCGGGCGCCTCCGCGTCGAGCTGGAACGGCGGTTCCCAGAGCACCAGCCGGGTGATGGGCAGTCCGGCGGCGGCCGCGCGCAACGCGAGCACGGCGCCGGACGAGTTGCCGAACACGGCCGCGGAGCCGCCCGCCTCGCCGAGGACGGCCGCGAGGTCCTCGATCTCCCGGTCCACGGAGTAGGGCGAGGTGTCCCCGCTGTCGCCGCGGCCGCGCCGGTCGTAGTTGAGCACCGTGTGGCCGTCCGCGAGCAGCCCGGCCAGCGCGTCGTGTACGCCCCTGGTGCAGGACGCGCCGCTCACCAGGACGATCGGGGTGCCCGATCCCAGCAGGTCGAACGCGATGGTGGTGCCGTCGGCCGATCGTGTCGTGTGCATGAGGTCGCCTTTCTGTGCTGAGCTTCGCCCTCCCTACGAACGGGGACCCGTCCACCGGACAGCGCCTCACGGGGAGATCTCGGCGAGGCGGCGGCGCAGGTAGCGGCGTTCCGGCCCGGTCGGGGCGAGCGCCAGGGCAGCCCGGTAGGCCTCCGCCGCCTCGGGCAGCCGCCCCAGGCGGCGCAGCAGGTCGGCGCGCGCGGCGGGCAGCAGGTGGTACTCGCGCAGGGCGGCGGAGAGGTCGTCCATGAGGGCGAGGCCCCGGTCCGGATCGGACATCCCGACGGCGACGGCGCGGTTCAGCCGCACCACCGCGGACGGCGCCATCGCTTCCAGGCGGCCGTAGAGGGCCGCGATCTCGGGCCACGGTGTCGCCGCGAAGGAGGGTGCGGTGGCGTGGCAGGCGGCGATCGCGGCCTGCAGCTGGTAGGGCCCTGCCCGGCCGCGGCGGAGCGCGTCCTCGAGCACGGTGACGGCGGCACGGATCCGCTCGTGGTCCCACCGGCAGCGGTCCTGCTCCTCGAGCGGGACGAGTTCGCCCGCGGCCAGCCGGGCCGGGCGCCGGGCGTCGTGCAACTCCATCAGGGCGAGCAGCCCCGCGGCTTCCGGTTCTCGGGGCAGGAGGCGGACCAGCAGCCCGCCCAGCCAGAGTGCCTCGTCCGAGAGCCGTTCCCGGACGAGGTCGTCGCCGCCGCTGGCCGAGTACCCCTCGTTGAACAGCAGGTACACCACGCCCAGCACCGCGGTGAGCCGGCCGGGCAACTCCTCCGAGCCCGGGACGCGGAACGGAAGGTCCTCGGCGCGGATCCTGGCCTTGGCCCGGGTGAGCCGCCTCGTCATCGCGCCCTCGGACACGAGAAAGGCGCGGGCGATCTCGGCGGTGCTCAGCCCGGCCACCGCCCGCAGGGTGAGCGCGACCCTGGCTTCGAACGGCAGAACCGGGTGACAACACGTGAACACCAGCCGCAGCAGGTCGTCACCGATCCCGTCCGGCTCCGGCGGATCGGCCGGCCCGGCGGCCGCGATCTCGGCCAGCTTGGCGGTGCCGATGCCGTCGCGCCGCAGGCGGTCGATCGCCCTGTTCCGCGCGGTGGTGGTCAGCCACGCGGCAGGCTTCGGTGGTGTGCCTTCGGTCGGCCAGCGCCGGAGCGCCTGCGTGAAGGCGTCCTGTGCGCACTCCTCGGCCAGGTCCCAGTCGCCGGCCAGCCGGACGAGTGTGGCGACGATCCGGCCCCATTCCTGCCGGAACAGCGCGGTGACCGTCGCGTCGACGCTCAAGGTCGCAGTGCCCGCACTTCGATGGTCCCGTAGCGGGCGACCGGATGGGTCTGGGCGGCTTCGACCGCCTCGTCGCGTGAGGCGCACTCGATGAGGCTGAACCCGGCCACGACCTCCTTGGTCTCGGCGAACGGACCGTCGCCGAGCAGCACCTCGCCGTCGCGCACGCGGACGGTGGTGGCGTCGGCCGGTGCCTCGAGGCCGCCGGTCAGCAGCACCGCGTCACCGCGCGCCGCCGCCCACGCCTTGCAGTCGGGCAGGAAGTCGGGGTCGGCCAGCATCGCCTCGTAGGCCTGGGTGTCCCCGCAGATGAGCAGAAGGAACTTCACCCCACGAAGCCTAGGCCGCCGGGCGTGGTCCGGAGACGGTCCGGGCAGACCGGGACCACCCCCGGCTGCCCGGCATGCCCGCGGACGGCGGTGTGCTGCCGTGGTCCGGGTCGGCGCCGGTCAGTCCTCCTGACCGACCAGGTCGGCGTAGCGCCGCAGGTACAGCGGCCAGCCGCCCTCGCCGCCGACGCCGTCGCCGACGCTCTGCCAGCCCGTGCCGTGCCGGTCGAGGTTGCGGTGTTCCAGTTCCACGCGGGTGCGCCCGCCGGTCTCGGCGACGAAACGCACCTCGACCTCACTCGTCTTGTCCGGGTCGGACTCGATCTGCCAGCGAGGGTTGATGTCCCAGCTGAACACGACCCGGGTCGGCGGTTCGTAGGCGAGGATGCGCGCCCAGCGGCACACACTGCCGTCGACGGCGCGGTCGTAGATGTGGCCACCGACTCTGGGTTCGAGGACCGTCTCGGCCAGCTCGGCGCCGAGCAGGTTGTGCTCCCGCGGCTTGAAGTCCCCGAACCGCTCGGTGAACAGCGCGAACGCGCGCTCGATGGTCGTCTCCACGACGACCTGTGTCCGCACCGTCGTGTTCTGGGCCTGGGTCGTCATCGTCTCTCCTTTTCGGATCTGCTCGACGGCCCGCTGACCGGGGCTCCGCGGCGAGTGCGTGCACCGGAGACCACCGACCCGCGATTCCGTAAGTCTAAACTAACCGTAAGTCTGCACTTACCGATTTGCCGCTGTCAAGCGCGGTCTCCCGCGCTGGTCCCTTCCCCTGCCGCCGCCGGCGAGCGCCCAGGTGGCGAGTGCGCACAGCGCGAGTGCCGCGCCGAGGACGGTGGGGCCAGTCCAGCCGGTGGCGTCGAACAGCGCGGTGGTGGCGGTGGCTCCGAGCGCGGAGCCGAGGGAGTAGAAGACCATGTATCCGCCGATCGCGCTGCTGGTGCGGTCGGCGTACGCGGTGGTGAGGACGTGCTGGTTGCTGACGTGCACGACCTGCACGGCGAAGTCGAGCGCGAGCACGCCCACGATCAGCAGGAGCAGCGACCAGCCGAGCTGTCCGATCGCGAGCCAGGAGACGAGCAGGACGGCGAGCGCGATGCCGGTGACCCGGGCGGCGTGTCCGGCGTCGCCCCAGCGGCCGGATCGGGCGGCGCCCAGTGCGCCGGCGAGACCGGCGATGCCGAACAACCCGATCTGCGCTTCGCTCAGCTGCCAGGGCTCGTCGGCAAGGGGAAGCGCCATACCGCTCCAGAGGGTGCCGAAGGAGGCGAAGAGGAAGAAGGCGATCAGTCCGCGGCCGAGGAACGTCGGCTGGGCGAACAGTCCGCCCAGGGACCGGATGACCTGCCCGTACCGTCCGGTACCGGTGCGGACGTCCACGGGCAGCGCGGCGAGGGTGAGCACGCAGAGGGCGGCGGCGAGGACCGCCAGCGCGAGATAGCTGCCGCGCCAGCCCCACAGGTCGGCCAGGCTCCCGGTGACGATCCGGGCGCCGAGGATGCCGGCCACCACCCCGGAGGTGACGACGCCGAGGTTGCGTCCGCGCTCGCCGGGCGGGGAGATCGAGGCCGCGTAGGCGACCGTGGTCTGCACCACCACCGCGAACACGCCCGCGACGGCGAGGCCGCTGAACGCCACCCAGGCGACCGGCGCGGCCGCGGTGACCGCCAGGCCGGCCGCCACCAGCCCCAGGTGCGCGGCGATCAGGTTCTTGCGGTTGAGCATGTCGCCCAGTGGCACCAGCAGCACCAGCCCGGCGAGGTAGCCGAGCTGCCCGGCGGCCACAAACCAGCCGACCGCGTCGCGGGAAACGCCGAGATCGTGGCCCAGCGGTCCCAGCACCGGCTGTCCGGCGTAGACACCGGCGACCGCCACCCCGCACACCGACGCCAGCAGCAGTCTCGTCCCTCGCCCCACCGCCGCCTCCCAATCAGTTTCAGATTGCAACTCTTTGTAGGCTAGGGCAGAATGGTTTCATTGCGCAACTCATTGGAGGGTGATGGCACGCGACGACGGGGCGGGGCGCAGCCTCGCGTGGACGGACCCGAACTGCCCGGTCGCGCGGGCGGCGGACGTGATCGGGGACCGGTGGAGCCTGCTGATCGTCCGGGACGCGATGGACGGAGCCCGCACGTTCACCGACTTCCAGCGGCGCACGGGCATCGCCCGCAACATCCTCACCGACCGGCTTCGCAAACTCGCCGCGCACGGCTTGATCACCCAGGTCGAGGCCCCCTCGGGCAAACGCCGGAGGTATGCGCTCACCGCGGCGGGCGAGGACCTGTTTCCCGTGATCGTCACGCTCCGTCAGTGGGGTGAACGCCACGCCTTCGAACCGGGTGAGCCGCATTCGGTCCTGGTCGACGAGCACGGCGCCGTCGTTCCGCGGGTCGTCCCCGCGGCCGCGGACGGGCGGCCCCTGACGAGTGAGACGACCTCGGTGCGAGGGCGCGAGTGAACCGGCGCCGACGCGCTGCCGGGTCGCCAAGGGTGTGTACTCATCGAAGCCGTGGCCGACCGAGTGCCAGCGGGCCGTAGCCGGTCAGGCGGGATCCCGCTGCGGCCCGGCACACCGGAACGCCGGGCGGCCGACTCTTCGGCTGCCCGGCGTTCCGGTTGCTTGGCTGGCGGAGGATACGGGATTCGAACCCGTGAGGGCTGTTAACCCAACACGATTTCCAATCGTGCGCCTTAGGCCGCTCGGCCAATCCTCCGCCGGAAAGGGTATCAGGGCAGGTCTCGCCCGATCGGGGAGGGGGCGAGCGGGCCCGACCTGCGGGAGCGGTCCCGGCCGGGTGATGTTCCGGGCGTTCCGGGCGGGCCGCCCCTAGGCTGCGGGCGACCTGGTCCGGCCGGGGCTGCTCCGGTCGGAGGGGACTGCGGAGGGGGCTCCATGAGCGGTTCGGTCACGGTGCTGGAGGTCGCGGGCGCTGCCGGGCTCACGGTCTACGCCGTCGCGATGTGGGTCGCCGTCGGTGTGCTGGCGTACGCGCTCCGCGGGCCGCTCCCGCCATGGCTGCCGCGCGTCGCGGCGGGGGTGATCACCGCCGGGGTCGTGGGCCAGCTCGGTCACGTACAGGAACACGTCGCTCAGGCGGCTTACTGGGTGCTTCATCCGGAAGAACCTGCGTGGATGACTCCGTGGGGCGACGGTCTGGCCCGTGGCTTCCACGCGCTCGCCGGTGGGCAGCATGCGCTGGGGATGGAGCTGCTGCACCTGACGGGCAACGTCGTTTTCCTCGCCGGTCTCGTCGGGGTCGCGCTCGTGGCCCGGCATGCGGCCGCCTTCCGCGCGCGGCGATGGGCCCGTATGGGCGTGTGGATGCAGGGGCTGCACGGCCTGGAGCACCTGGTGCTCACGGTGTCGGTCGCGCTCGGCGGGCCTGCCGTCGGACTGTCCACATGGTTCGGCACGATCGAACCGGGCCCGGCGCTCTGGACGTATCGCATCTGGTGGCACTTCCTGGCCAATGTGGCCGGTTCGATCGTGCTCACCGTGGCGCTCTGCCTGTTGTGGGCCGAACGGGACCGGGTCGCGGGATCGTGGTCCGGCGCGCGGCGGGTGACTCCGCAGCGTGCACCCGTTCACTCGAACGCGGGGGAAAGCCAGTGATCACACGATCGTGTCCTGTCCATTGTGGTCAAGTTTCGTAAAGTGTGCATCCGTCCAATATTCACCAATTTCGACAGCGCCACGGAGGTAGCTTGTCGTGCTCCCCACGGAACCTATTGGCAGCATTCCCCGGCCCGAGCCGTTGGTGCGTGCCCACCGTGAGTTCGCCGAAGGCAGGTTGTCCACGGAGGAATTCGAGCGAATCGCCGAGGAGGCTCTCGACGACACGCTCCGGCGGTTCGCCGAGACCGGGTCGCCGGTCGTCACCGACGGCGAGCAGGCCAAGTCGAGCTTCCTGACCTACCCGCTGGAGGGTGCGGACAACCTCGCCGAGGGCGGTCCGGTGATCCCGTTCGAGGACGGGCACACTCGCGTGCTGCCCGTGCTCGCCCGCGGCCCGTTCCGCTACCGCAAGTACGCCGACGGCTACCTTCGCAAGGCGCTGGCCAGGTCGGATGCCGCGGTGAAGCAGGCGGTGATCTCGCCCTCCGCGCTCAGCCTGCTGTACCCGGGCGACGGCATCGACGGTTACGGCCGCGACGAGTTCCTCACTGACCTCATCGGGGAGAGCCTGCGCGACGTGCGCCAGTGCCTCGACGCCGGTGCCGACTCGGTGCAGATCGACTTCACGGAGGCGCGGCTCGCGCTCAAGCTCGACCCCTCGCGGGAACTGCTGCGCGACTTCATCCGGCTGAACAACTGTGTCATCGAGCAGTTCGCTCCCGAGGACCGGCGCCGGATCGGCGTCCACGTCTGCCCTGGCGGCGACCAGGACTCCACCCACAGCCTCGATGTCGACTACCTCGACCTGCTGCCCGAGCTGTTCGCGCTGCGTGCGGGCCGTTTCTACATCCAGCTCGCCAGTGAGCCAGACCGGCGCCGGGTGCTGGACATCATCCGGCGCGTGTCGTACGAGAACCAGCTGATCTTCATCGGTGTCACCGATCCGATCTCCCCGCGGGTGGAGACCCCGGAGGAGGTGTGCGAGCGGGTGCTGGAGGCGGCCGAGTACCTACCCCCACACCGGCTCGGAACCTGTGACGACTGTGGTTTCTCCCCGTTCTCCGACGACCTTTCCACGTCGCGGGACACGGCGTTCGAGAAGATCCGCGCCCGGGTCGAGGGCACCCGCATGGCGGCCGAGAAACTCGGCTTCTGAAGGCAAACGCTGTTTCGCGTGTTCGCTCTGCGTTCTCTCGCAAGGGCGAAGCGCGAAGCGTGGTACGGAATCGGGGTCCGGAATTGTCGATCGGTAGGGACGCCACTGGCGGTGGCGCTCGGTACACGGCGGGGTTACTGCGTCAGGACCTGGCACTGGCCGACTTCGGGGCCCGCCGGTTCCGGCTCCGGCCTGGACCCGCACGCGGCATGCTCGAAGCCGCCGCACGGTCCTTTCTGGAGGGATTCAACGCGGCGGCGACCTGGCGCACGCTGGACCGCGCCGTGGACGCCATCGAGCGCGTCGACAAGCCGTTGCGCGGCTTCGCTTTCGAGGGTGCCGGCATGGCGTACACGCTGCTGGACATGGGCACCCTGGCCCGTGGCAGGCGGGTCCGGGACCTGCTCGAAGGAGCCGGAGCCGATTACCGGCACCTCGTCCACGTCGGCACCGGCTGGGGCTACGCCAAGCTCGGTCTGCGGCCGGGCTCGCGGGCTCCGAAAGGGACCGACCCGCTGCTGCACTGGCTCGCCTGGGACGGCTACGGGTTCCACCAGGGTTTCTTCCATTCCGACCGCGTTGTCGGGGGCAGGCGGCTGGAACGCGGGCTGACCGGCGACCGCCGCGCGATCCGCGACCAGGGCCTCGGCCGCGCGCTGTGGTTCCACGAATGCGCCGATCCCGAGGGGGTGTCCTTGCGGATCGCCGAGTTTCCCGCCTTCCGGCGGGCTGACCTGTGGAGCGGGATCGGCCTCGCGGCGACCTACGCGGGCGGTGCCGACCGGGACGAGCTCGCCCGGTTGCGCGACCACGCCGGGGAGTACCGGGCGGATCTGGCGCAGGGGTGCGCGTTCGCGAGCGCGGCGCGGCTGCTGTCCGGCGTGGTGCCCGAACACACCGAGGCCGCCGCGGCCGTGCTGGCCGGGGCGCCGGTCCCGGTCGCGGCGGGCTGGACGGACGAGGCGAAGGCCGCGCTCGGTGCCGGCGCCGGGGGCTCCGCCGACTACCAGCGCTGGCGGTCGGGAATTCGAGAACGATGGGCGCACCGCGCCCAGAGGGGTGGGAACTGATGCGATCGTCGTTGTCCTGGCTGCGCAGGCGAGCGGCCGCACTGGTGGCGATCCTGTGCTGCGTGCTGACGTGGCAGCTCGCGCAGCTGCCCGCCACGTCGGCCGAGGAACGGCAGGCGCTGGCGGAGCGGTACGCGTTCGCGACACATCCGGTGAGCCCGCCGGACCGGCCCGGTGACCGGCAGGTTCGGCCGGTGGCCCCGGTCTACGAGCACATCGAGGGCTGGGTGTCGTCCGTCGGGGCCAGCACGGCACTGCTCGCCACCGACGGTGGCACGGTCTCCAGGGACATCTGCCTCGTCGATCCGCGAACCGACACCGTGACGATCCGGCCCGCGCCCACGACCGGACAGCGGTTCCCCGCGTTCGAGTTGCACCCGGAAGGGCTGCCGTACGAGTCGTACGTGGCGCCCATGGGCTGCCTGCCCGCCGACTACAACGAGGACGGCTGGCAGGACGTCGTCGTCTACTACTGGGGCCGCTCCCCGGTCGTGTTCCTGCGGGAGCCGGACACGCCGCAGGCAGCGGACGGCTTCACCGCGCGCGAGCTGGTCTCGCCCCCGCAGATCTGGAACACCAACGCCGCATCGATCGCCGACTTCGACGGCGACGGCCACGTGGACCTGTTCTTCGGCAACTACTTCCCCGACGGTGCCCGCGTGCTCGACCCGACGGCCGACCAGGCGAGCCTCGTGATGACGGACTCGCTGTCCAATGCCTACAACGCGGGTACGCACCGGATCTTCCGGTTCGCCGATGCCACGGCGAGCGGCCCGCCGGACATCCGCTTCGTGGAGGACCACGACGCGTTCGACGGAACCGAGGAGACCGGCTGGACGCTGGCGGCCGGGACGCAGGACATCTCCGGGGACGGCCTCGCCGACCTCTACATCGGCAACGATTTCGCCCCTGATCAGCTGCTCGTCAACGAGTCCGTGCCGGGTGACATCCGGTTCCGCGAGGTGCACGGTGAGCGGCACGCGCTGACGCCGAAGTCCAAAGTGGTGGGGCAGGACTCGTTCAAGGGCATGGGCGTGGCGTTCGGCGATGTGAACGCCGACGGTGCGACGGACCTGGTGGTCAGCAACATCACCGACGACTACGCGCTGCACGAGAGCAACTTCGCCTTCGTCCGTACCGGCGGTGACGAGGAGCTGGAACGCGGCATCGCTCCGTTCGACGACCACGCCGAGGACCTCGGCCTGTCCCGCACGGGCTGGACGTGGGACGTGAAGATCGCCGACTTCGCCAACTCCGGCAGCCCCGACGTGCTGTTCGCGACCGGCTTCCTGCGCGGCGACACCAACCGGTGGGCGCAGATGCAGGAGGCCGCGATGTCGAACGACCTGATCATGGCGCATCCCGGGCTGTGGCCCCGGTTCGCCGACGGTGCCGACCTGTCCGGCCACGACCCGAACAAGTTCTTCACCCGCGGCCCGGACGGCCGCTACGTCGAGATCGGCGACCTCGCCGGGGTCGGCACCGACGCGGTGAGCCGGGCGTTCGCGGTCGGCGACGTCGACACCGACGGGCGACTGGACTTCGTGGCCGCCAACCAGTGGACACAGTCGACGTTCTACCGCAACGAGTCCGCCGCGGGCGACTTCCTCGGCCTGCGGCTGCGCCAGCCCGCCCGGGGCGGCGACTGCGAGGGCACGGAAAGCGGCCGCACGCGGCCCGCGATCGGCGCCCGGGCCACCGTGTCGCCCGAGGGCCGGACCGCGCTGACGCAACAGGTCTACCCGGCCAACGGACACAACGGCGTGAACGCGCCCGATCTGCACTTTGGACTCGGCGAGGCGGCAGGTCCGCTGCCGGTCACGGTCACCTGGCGGACGGCGTGCGGCCAGACCCGCTCGGACACGCTCGAGCTCACTCCCGGCTGGCACGAGCTGCTGCTCAACGCCGACGGCAAGGTACAGGAGGTCCGGTGATGACGGCGACAACGGAGACCGCGAAGTCGGCGGAGAAGGCGGAGAACGCGGGAACCGCGCGGAAGGCGAGAACGGCGAAGCCCAAGGATCCCCGGAGCACCGCGCTGCGCCGCTTCGGGATCTCCATCACCGTGCTGACCGTGCTCGGGCACACCGTGCTCGGGTTCGAGCAGGCGTACCTGACCCCCGTGGTCGCGGTGGCCACCACGCTCGCCGTCGAGCTGTTGCTGGAGACGATCGAGGCGCTGTCCCACGGGCGGGCGCCCCGGTACCGCGCCCCGGTGGGCAAGGTGGTCGACTTCCTGCTGCCCGCCTACATCGGCGGTCTCGCGTGCGCCATGCTGCTCTACGCCAACGACCGGCTGCTGCCGGTGGTGCTGGCCGCCGTCATCGCGGTGGCCAGCAAGTACGTGATCCGGGTCCGCGTGGACGGCAGGCTCCGGCACGTGCTCAACCCGAGCAACTTCGGGATCGTCGTGGTGCTCCTGCTGTTCCCCTGGGTGGGGATCGCGCCGCCGTACCAGTTCACCGAGTGGACGGACGGCTTCCTGGACGGTGCGATCGCGATCGCGCTGCTCGCCGCGGGCACCATGCTGAACGCGAAGCTGACCAAGCGGATGCCGCTGATCCTGGCCTGGGTCGGCGGGTTCGCGCTGCAGGCCGTCGTCCGCGCCGCGTTCACCGACATCTCGCTGATCAGCGCACTGCTCCCGCTGACCGGCGTGGCGTTCATCCTCTTCACCAACTACATGATCACCGACCCGTCGACGTCGCCGACCACACCGCGCAACCAGATGGCGTTCGGGTTCGCCACCGCCGCGGCCTACGGGATCCTGGTGCAGTTCCACGTCGTCTTCGGGCTCTTCTTCGCACTGGTGGCGGTGTGCGTGTTGCGGGGTATCGGACTGGCGTTCCTCGCGATGCGCAAGCCGGCCGGGGAGCCCGTGCCCGCGCCCACGGCGCCGCAGCCCGCCGTGGTGACGGTGCCCGCCGCGGCCGCCACGCCGAGGGAGCGTGAGGTGGTGTGACCGGCGGCGAACCCGTCGCGATCGTCGGAATGGCCTGCCGCTATCCGGACGCCGACGATCCCGCTCAGCTGTGGGCTTCCGTGCTGGAGCAGCGGCAGTCGTTCCGGCGGTTGCCCGGCGAGCGGCTGAACCTCGGCGACTACCTCGATCCCGATCCCGCCGCCCCGGACAAGACGTACGGTTCGCTGGCCGCCGTACTGGAGGGCTGGGAGTTCGACCGGGCCGCGTTCCGCATCCCCGGCTCCGCGTACCGCGCGGCCGATCCGGCGCACTGGCTCGCCCTGGAGACCGCGAGCCGGGCGCTCACCGACGCGGGTTACCCGGAAGGGGAAGGGCTGGCCAGGGACCGCGTGGCCGTGGTCGTCGGCAACAGCCTCACCGGTGAGGTGACGCGGGCCAGCACGCTGCGGCTGCGCTGGCCCTTCGTGCGGGAGACGGTGGCGGCCGCCGCCGAAGCCGCCGGGCTGGCCGAGCCGGACGTCCGGCGGCTGCTCGCGGAGGCGGAGTCGCGCTACCTCTCCGCGTTCGAGCCCGTCGGGGACGAGACGCTCGCGGGCGGGCTCGCCAACACCATCGCGGGCCGGATCTGCAACCACTTCGATTTCCACGGCGGCGGCTACACAGTGGACGGTGCCTGCTCGTCGTCGCTGCTCGCCGTGATCACGGCGTGCCGCAGCCTGCACGACGGAAGCGCCGACGTCGCGCTGGCCGGGGGTGTCGACATCAGCCTCGACCCGTTCGAGCTTGTGGGGTTCGCCAAGGCCGGTGCGCTCGCGAAGGGGCCGATGCGGGTCTACGACGAGCGCTCGGCCGGGTTCGTCCCCGGTGAGGGTTGCGGCATGGTGGTGCTCATGCGCGCGGCCGACGCGCACGCACGGGACCTCCCCGTCTACGCGGAGCTGCGCGGATGGGGTCTCTCCTCGGACGGCAGGGGCGGGCTGACCCGGCCGGAGCGGGCCGGTCAGCTGCTCGCCCTGCGGCGGGCGTACGAGCTGGCCGGCGTCGACCCGGGTGACGTCCGGCTGATCGAGGGGCACGGCACGGGCACCGTGGTCGGAGACGAGGTGGAGCTGTCGGCTCTGCTCGAGCTGCGGCGCGGAGCGCAGGCGGCGGCCGCGCTCGGCTCGGTCAAGGCCAACATCGGGCACACGAAGGCCGCGTCCGGCATCGCCGGGCTGATCAAGGCGGGTATGAGCCTCGCGACCGGGGTGCTGCCGCCGATCACCGGTTGCGGCACTCCGCACCGGTTGCTGCGAGAGGCGGGCAGCACGTTACGGGTGGCGAGGGAGGCCGAACCGTGGCCCGGCGGGCCGCGGCTCGCGGGCGTGAGCTCGATGGGATTCGGCGGGATCAACGCGCACGTCGTGCTCGGCGCTCCGGAACCGGCCAGGGTGCGCGCCGTCGACCCGGCCTTGCCACCGGCCGATCCCGGGGCGCCGAGGGACTGCGCACCGATCGTCCTCTCCGGCCCCGACCGGGCGTCCGTGCGGGCGGTGCTCGACCGGCTGGCGAGCACCGCCCACCGGTTCTCGGTCGCCGAGCTGCACGACCTCTCGTGCCAGCTCGGCCGCGAACGCGCCGCGGGGAGTGTGCGGGTCGCACTGGTCGCGGACACCCCTGCCCAGCTCGCCGAGCGTGCCGCGCTCGCGGCGGACCGCCTCGACCGGCTCCGGCCGGGCGCGCTGGACACGGCGGCGGGGATGTTCCTCGGCGACACGGTCGCGGGCCGGGTGACGGTGCTCTTCCCGGGACAGGGCGCGCCGGTTCCGGTGCGGCTCGGCTCGCTGGAGCGGTTCCTCGGCGGAGCGCAGCTGCCGCTGGCCGCCAGCGACGGTGTGGCCGACACCGCGATCGCCCAGCCCGCCATCCACCGCGCGAGCATGGCGGCGGCGCGCTGGCTGGAACACCTCGGGGTGGCACCGGCCGCGCTGGTCGGGCACAGCCTCGGCGAGATCGCGGCGCTCGCCCGCGCCGGCTGCCTCCCCGCGGACAGCGCCGACCGGCTCGTGGTGGCACGTGGCTGGGTGATGAGCCGGTTCGGGCAGCGCGGCACGGGGATGGCGAGCATCGGTGCGGACGCGGAGACCGTGGAGCGGTTGTGCGCGGCCACCGGACTCGCGGTCGCCGCGTACAACGGCCCCGAGTCCCACGTGGTCGCGGGCAGGCTGGAGGACCTGCGCGGGCTCGTCGAGGAGGCGCGCCGCCGGGGCCTTTCGGCCGTGGTGCTGTCCGTCTCGCACGCGTTCCACTCACCCGCGATGGGCCGGTGCGTCACCGAGTTGAAGCCGTCCCTGCAGGATGTCGAGTTCGCGCCGCCTGCCGCGCACGTCGTGTCGACCGTGCTCGGCAGGCCGGTCACCGCCGACGACGACCTCACCACCGTGCTGAGTGACCAGCTCACCGCTCCGGTGCGGTTCGCCGACGCGGTGTGGCACGCGGTGCCCGGCACCGACCTGTTCTGCGAGGCCGGACCCGGCACCTCGCTCGCGCCGCTGGTCGCGTCCTGTTGCGACACACCGGTGGTGTCGATCGACGCGGGGGCCCCGGGCGAACGCGGCCAGGCGGCGACCGCCGCCGCCCTGTTCGCCGCCGGAGCGCTCGACACGCTCAGGCCCGCGTTCGAGGGAAGGCGCGGCCGCCCCGTCGACATCTGGCGTGAGCGGGTGTTCCTCGCCAACCCGTGCGCGGGCACCGGTGCCGTCAGCGGCACCGAGCCGGACACGGTGCCGGAACGGGAGCAGCGCGCCGAGGAGGAACGCGACGTCGGGGCGTGCGTCCTGCGGCTGCTCGCCGACCAGACCGAGCTGGAGCCACGGCTGATCGACCCGGATGCGCGGTTGCTCGGCGACCTGCACCTGTCGTCGCTGGGCATCACCCAGCTGCTGGTGGCCGCCGCGGACGCGGCGGGCCGGGCGCGGCCGAACGCGCCGCTGGCCGCCGGTGACCTGTCGGTCGCCGAACTGGTGGCGGCGGTCGAGGGGCTGCCTGCCGCCGACGACGCGCCGGTCGCGGCCACGGTGGACGGGGTCGCGCCGTGGGTGCGCACCCTCGTGGACGACCGGCGGCGGATCATCGACCCGTTGCCCGAGGCCGGGGGCGGCTGGACCGAAGTCTTCGTCGCCGGTGACATCACCGAGGGGGGCGTCTTCACCGAGGACGCGACCGCCGACTCCGGTGTGCTGGTGTACGTGCCCGACCCCGCCGATCCGGCGGCGGCGCGCACGCTGCTCGCGGCGGCGCGGGCCGCGGTCACGCGCGGGCGTCTCGTCGCCGTCACGCACGGCGCGGGCCTCAGCGGCTTCCTCAGGTCGCTCCGGCAGGAGCACTCGGACGTCGGCGTGACGCTGCTGCGCGTTCCCGCGACCGCGGCGGGGCTGCGGGACGCGGCACGGCACGCCGTGGCCGAACCAGGGCAGTGGCGGGAGTACCTGCTCGACGACGGGCTGGTCGAGGTGCCGGTCACGCGGCCGCGACCGGCCGCGCGGGGCGAATGCCGCCTCGGTGCCACCGATGTGCTCCTCGTGAGCGGAGGCGGGAAGGGGATCGGCTACGCGTGCGCGGCGGCGCTGGCGGCCGAGCACGGCGTGGCGCTCGCCCTCCTCGGCCGGGCGCTGCCGGAACGGGACGACGCGCTGCGGCGCAACCTGGACGCGCTGCGCGAGGCCGGGGTGCGCTTCGCCTACGAGGCGGCCGACGTGACCGACCCCGCCGCGACGGCCGCGGCCGTCGCGCGGCTCTCCGGGCAGCTCGGAACCGTCACGGCGGTACTGCACGCGGCCGGGGTCAACCGGCCGGTGCGTTTCGCCGATCTCGACGAGGACACCATGCTCGCGCACCGCGCGCCGAAGGTCGACGGGCTGCGGAACCTGGTCGCGGCGCTTGACACCGAGCGGTTGCGCACGCTCGTCGCGTTCGGCTCGGTGATCGGACGGTACGGCCTCGCCGGTGAGTGCCACTACGCGCTGGCGAACGGCGCGCTGCGGGCGGAGGTCGAACGTCTCGCCGGGGAACTGCCACACTGCGCTACGACCACTGTGGACTGGTCGGTGTGGTCGGGCACGGGGATGGGTGACGATCTCGGCGTGCTGGAGACCCTGCGGATGCTCGACGTCCACCCGATCCCGGTGGAGGAGGGGGTGCGCGCGTTCCTCGACCTGCTCTCGGCACCGGAACCGCCACCCGCCGTCACGGTGCGCGGGAGACTGGGCGCACTGGAGGGCGCTCCCGACCGGCTCCCCGCGGGCCGGTCGCTGGACCGGGTGCTCGTGCACAGCCCGGGCATCGAGCTCGTCGCGGAGGCCGGGCTGGACCTGGCCGAACACCCCTACCTGCGCGACCACGCCGTGGACGGGGTGGTTCTGGTGCCCGCGGTGCTGGGCATGGAGCTGATGGCGGAGGCGGCGACCGCGGTCGCGGGCCGCGCGCTCCGGCACCTCGCCGATCTCGCCCTCGACCGGCCGATCGTGGTGCCGGATCCGGGCTCCCGCACCCTGCGGGTGTGCGCGCTGCTCCGGGACGACGCCATCGACGTGGTACTCCGCAGCGACGAGACGAACTTCGCCGCCGACCACTTCCGAGCACGCTTCCCGCTCGCGCTGCCCGCCGAACCGGGCGGGCTCCCGGACATCCCGGAATCCACTGTGGATCTGGATCCCGGTGAGCTGTACCGGCAGGTGTGCTTCCACGGCCCCGAGTTCCGCCTGGTGCGGGAATTCACCGCGCTCACCGCGCGGCACGCCAGAGTCTCGCTGCGGGAGCGGGACAGCGACGGTGACTACCCGGTCATCGGCGCGGCCCTGCTGCTCGGGGACGTCACGGCCAACGACGCGACCGTGCACGCGCTGCAGGCCTGTGTCCCGCACCGGCGGCTGCTGCCGGTCGGCTGCGAGCGGTTCACCCGCGTTCCCGGCACGCACAACGCGCGCGAGATCTACGCGACCGAGCGTTCGTCCGGCGGTGGTGAGTACGTGTGGGACGTGGTCGTGCGGGACCAGTACGGCAAGCGGGCCCTCAACTGGACGGGGCTGCGGCTGCGGGACGTCGGGCCGATCGCGCGCACCGAGCCGTGGCCGGAGGCGCTGCTGCGGGTCTACATCGAACGGATCGCGTCGGCGCTGCGGGCGCCAGGGACCGAAACGAGGGGCGAGCCGCGGTGGTGCCGCGTGCCCGTTGCCGGGCAGAGCGAAGCGGTCGCCGGGCACGACGGGCTGCTGCGGGACCTGCGGGCGCGGCTCGGGGAGCCGGAGGAGTCCGTCGCCGCCCGCGTCGCGGCGGTGCTGGCGACGGCGGGTGACCAGGCGGAAGGGGAGCTGGTGCTGGAGGGTGTCTACGACGAGGGATGGGCGGTGTTCGCGTGCGGGCCGCTCCGGGTGGCGAGCACCGTGGTCGCCGTCGCCGGGGACGATTCCGAGTCCGCCGTCGCCGTCGTGCTCGACGGGGAGCGCTGAGCGGGACGATGGGCAGGACGTTCGAGTACCGGCACATCGTGCCGCTGGAGGAGACCAACCTCGTCGGCAACGTGTACTTCACCAACTACCTGCGCTGGCAGGGGCACACCCGGGAGCGGTTCCTGATGGACCGCGCCCCGGGTGTGCTCCGCGCCCTGCGGGAGGACCTGGCGCTCGTGACCGTGTCGTGCCACTGCGACTACTTCCACGAGCTGTACGCGTCCGACACCGTCGAGGTGCGGATGTCGCTCGGCGGCATCGACGGTGGCCGGGTCACGATGCTGTTCGACTACTTCCGTGTCGGTGACCCCCTGCCGCAGCTGGTCGCCAAGGGCAGCCAGACGATCGCCTGCATGCGGCGGGACGGCACCGGGATGCGGCCGGTCGACGTTCCGGCGGAGCTGGCCGACGCGTTGCGCCCGTACTCCTAGCCGTGGTCACCTCTCGTGAGTGGGAAACGTTGTTCTAACAACGTTCCGCACTCGCGACCGCTGGGCGGCGAGACGGTGGCCTAGAAGGCGAAGACGTCCTCGGTCTCCGCGGCGGCGAGGCAGCGGTTGCCGAAGACCTCGCTGTACCGGACGGGGCTTCGCCGCCAGGTTCCGTGTGCCTCGGCGCGCACGGGTTGGTAGATGGCCAGGCACGTCTTGGCGAGCAGCGTGCGCAGCCGCGCGGGATCGCCGCCGGCGATGCGCAGGGCGTTGCAGGCGTGGGCCGGGTGCGGGTGCGTGCCACCGTCGGGCGCGCACGTCAGTACGGTGACCGCCAGCGGCCGCAGGGTCGTGGCATCGCGGACCGTCAGCAGGAGCCTGCCGTCCGGGCGCGCGGCCGCGGCGGGCGAGGCCATCGCCGTCGTACCGACGATCAGCGCCGAGACGAGCACCAGTATTCTTCGTCGTGTTCCGTGGAACATGCGGTTCCCTTCGCCGGTTCGGATCCGCTCCAGCTTCCCGGCTTTTTCGTGTCCGGCGTGCGGATTCCACCTGATCGAGGGAACGACTGCGCCGGCCGCGCGCATTCCCTTTCGGACTGAAGTGCGGAGACGTGCACGCTCGGTCACCGCAGACCTGATCGTGCGCTGGTCCGAACTCGACCGTGTGGACACTCGCACTTCGTTGGCCACGAACGAACTCACACCGCGAACGACGAGCACGGGCAGGTACCGGCCGGGCGATAACGATTACCTGTTCGGGTCCGTGACCGCGCCTTTCCTGGCTGACGGTCAGAAAAGTGGCGAAAGTCGAATCGGTCTTCAACCGCGTCGCTGGCGCCGCCGGGAACGGGGACGTCACGACCTAGAAAGACGGGGAGTACGTTTGGTGTCCAGAACGATCCGAGCCTTCGGTGCCGGACTGCTTGGGCTTGGGCTGGCGTTGTTGCCGGCCGCGCTCCCGGCTTCCGCCGCCGAGTACGGCTCCGGCGGCGTCTACCGCGCCGCGGGGGAACCGGCGAGCAGCCGGTCCCATGAGACGACGGGCTGTGATTCGAAAGCACGGGACTGTGGCGCACCCGCGCCCACTCCGCTGCCGACCGGGAGCATCGTGTACGTCACGGGGCCCGACGGTCACGTCCAGGTGTTCCCGGCTGTCGACAGCGGAAACACGATCGTCGTCAGCTACCCGTCCGGAACGGGAACGGTGAGCGACGGTCCGCTGCCTCCGGGCACGCGGGTGACCTACATCTGTGGTAACGACGTCCAGACCATCGTGGTCGAGCACGAAGGCTCGTACTTCATCTCGACCGATGGCTCGATGCCGGAGCCCGCACCCGCACCCGCACCGGAGCCTGCGCCCGAACCGGCACCGGAGCCTGCTCCGGAACCGGAGCCCGCGCCTGAGCCGGAGCCCGCTCCGGAGCCTGCGCCCGAGCCCGCTCCGGAGCCTGCGCCCGAGCCCGCTCCGGAACCGGCGCCCGAGCCGGAACCGGCCCCGGAGCCTGCGCCCGAGCCCGCACCGGAGCCCGCGCCCGAGCCCGCTCCGGAACCGGCACCGGAACCGGCGCCCGAGCCGGAACCGGCCCCGGAGCCTGCGCCCGAGCCCGCACCGGAGCCCGCACCGGAGCCGGCGCCCGAGCCCGCACCGGAGCCCGCACCGGAGCCCGCACCGGAGCCTGCGCCCGAGCCCGCACCGGAGCCCGCTCCGGAACCGGCACCGGAACCGGCGCCCGAGCCGGAACCGGCCCCGGAACCTGCGCCCGAGCCCGCACCGGAGCCCGCACCGGAACCGGCGCCCGAGCCCGCACCGGAGCCCGCTCCCGAACCGGCCCCGGAACCGGCACCCGAGCCCGCACCGGAACCGGCGCCCGAACCGGAACCTGAACCGGAACCGGCTCCGAGCCCGGCGCCGTGCCAGGAATGCGCCTTCAGTCAGCCGCTGGAGGACCAGGACGGCGCAGGCCCGTCGACCACCGAGCCGCCGGATTCCGGTACCGGGTCGCTCAGCCCGCTGACCGGTGGGCTGCTCGGCGGGGACATGGGCCTGACGCCGAACATCACGAGCGTCACGGACGCGGTGACCACTCCGCAGCACATGTTCAACGAAATCCTGCCGAACGGGATCCTGGGCGGCTGACCGGGTCGGCAATGACGGAATCCGGTGGGGCGCCGGTTCGCCCGGCGCCCCACCCACCGACATCCTCGCCCGCCGGTGAGGCGGCAGCACGAACGGTGTCACGACCCATCGCTGGTCGCCATCAACCTCGAAAAGGAATCAACCATGGCGGATTTGTACGACAACTTTCTGCCCCCACTGGAGTCCGAACCGGACCCGGTGAACAGTCGGCGTGACTTCTTCCGCAGGGCCGGGATGACCGGCGCGGCGGCAGCGGTCGCGGCCGCGGGAGTCCCGCTGCTCGACGTGCGGAACGCCGCGGCGTCCACGCTCAGCCCCTCGCAGCTCCCGCTGCCGGGTGGCGACGGCGCCGGGCTGCTGCCGGAGCTCGGGCAGACGATCAACTGCAGCTGCAACGCGTTCGGCGCGACACTGATCGTGAACCTGCCGCCGCCGGCGCCGCGCATCAACTTCATCGGCAGCATCGTCGTGAAGGTGACGGTCGGCGGAGCCAACTTCGTGCGCCTGCAGGTGCTCAACCACACCGTCGAGGGTTTCCACGACCTGTTCGGCAAGGTCACGATCCGCCTGCCGGACGTCGACGTTTCGCCGGAAAGCCTGCTCTCGGTGACCGGCCCGAGCAGCCTGCTCGCGAAGATGTTCCTCAACTTCGACATCACCTTCGAACGGTGCGGCAACTGTGAGGGTCCGTTCACCTTCCGCACGCTGGAGCCCGCGCAGCTGGTCGGCAACGTCACGACCTTCCCGCCGCCGCCCCAGGGCACCAACCCGGACGGCAGCCCGACCGGTGGCCAGCTCTACCGGATGGCCGCCCCGATCAAGATCGGCATGCCCGGGGACGACCGGACCTACATGCGGCTCGACGGTATGAACATCAATGTCGGTGAGCTGATCAAGGGCTGATCTGAACGACAATCCGAATCCGGATCCGGCGGCGCCGGTCTCGTCTCGTCCAGCACGGCGAGCGAGGCCGGCGCCGCTTTCCGTGTGCCAGGCGGCGGGGCGGGGCGGCTCAGCCGAGCCGGTCCGCCTCGGACAGGCTGGCCTGCCAGGCGCGCACGGCGCGTTCCATGGTGCCGTGCACCAGGAACGGCATCGCCTCGTGCTGGAAGTCGACGTCCGGGGCGAAGTCCCGGATCGTCCCCTCCAGCACCAGCAGCGACAGGATCGGGAACACGAACTGCGGGTCGGCGTAGAGGCCGAAGCGCCGCTGGATGTCGAACAGCCGCGTGGCGAAACCGACGAGGTCGAACTCGGCCGCACTGACCCCGGAGTGCGCCTCGACGAGCGCGCTCAGCGCACGCCGGAAACCCTCGACGTCGGTTTCCGGGCCCGGCGTCGCGGTGGAGAGCACGATGTCCGCGCAGCGCGCTCCGTTCCCCTTCGCCATGTGCAGGAAGAACCCGGCGAACTTGTCCTGGGCCTGCGGGGTCAACCGGACGGTGAACCCCGCGTCCACGATCGCCACCGAGCCGTCGCGGCGCAGGTACAGGTTGCCTGGATGGAGATCGCAGTGGACCAGCCCGTCCTGGAACAGCATCTGGTAGACGCCGCGCAGCGCCTCGACGACGGCCTGCTCCCCGGCCTCGCGGTCGATGTCCGAGGGTCGCAACCGACGCAGATCCTCCACGAACTCCATGACGACGACGTCCGAACCGGACAGTTCGCGGTACGGCCGGGGAACGCGCACCCGGGGGAACCGGGCCATGTTGCGGTACAGCTCGTCCAGGTGCTCGCACTCGGCGGCCAGGTCCAGCTGGCGGAAGACCGACTCGGTGAGCTGGTCGACGATCTCGGTGACCGGCACCGCGCGCAGCCAGGGCAGCCTGCCGAGCGCCCTGGCCCCGCGCCGGAGGATCGTGAGGTCGGTCGCCAGCACCTGTTCGATACCCGGCCTGCGCACCTTGATCGCCACCCGGGAGCCGTCCGGCAGCTGTGCCGTGTAGACGCACGCGATGCTGCCCGAGGCGGCGGCCGCGCCACCGTCCCGCGCGACGATGCCCGCGAGGGCTGAGCCGAGCAGCGGCTCCAGCAGCGGTACGAGCTGGTCCGGCGGAATGGGCCGGACATCGTCGTACAGCTCGCCGAGTGAGGCACAGATCCGCGGCGGCACCAGGTCGGGGCGAGTGCTGAGCAACTGGGCCACCTTGACGAACGCGGGACCGAGTTCCGTGATCGTCTCGGTGAGCCACCGTTGCCTCGCCCCCGTGCCGGTACGTTTCCGCACCGCACCCCCGAGGAAGTACCACGGCAGCACCGCGCCGCGCACCGCGAGCGTGCCGAGGATCGCCGCCAGCCTGCGGGCCACGGTGACCGGACGGACCGGGGGAATGCGCATCCCGCCCTCCGGATCCGTGACCGGTACCCCGCGCTGGCCGTGTGCGAGACCGGATCGGGACATCGACTGGTTCCTTTCGCCGGCGTACGACGTGAACACTAATGAGCGAACCGCCGCGGTCCCGCACGCACACCCGTTCCTTCAACCGATCGATGGACAATCGTGGGACGTTGTTGCCGATGTGTCGGGCCGGTCTTACGGTCGCCTCCATGGGAATGAGCGGATTCGCTCCCTCGCACCTGCTGATCCTGCTGCTGGTGGTGATCGTCCTGTTCGGAGCCAGGCGATTGCCGGACGCCGCGCGGGGGATCGGCCGCTCGTTGAAGGTGTTCAAGGCGGAACTGGCCGACCGAGGCAGTGCTCCCGCGCCGCCGGAACGGCTCGCCGCCGAGCCGGTGGCCGATGCGGACACGCTGGCGGCGCAATGGCGGCGGGACGGCACGCCGGAGAAGGCACCCGAGTCGCCCGGAGCCTCGTCAGCCCGCGGCGAGTAACGTGCCGAGCACGGCCTCGGCGATGGCCCTGGCCCGGTACAAGGTCGTGGAGTACGTGTCGACCACCCGGGTCCCGCCGTGTTCGTGCAGGTACCAACCGGGAAGGCCGCCGACGAAGCCGTGCGGTTCCCGGTGCAGCGCCCACCAGCAGCGGCCTGGTTCGTTGCGCAGCGGCGGAGGGAGATACCACCACACCTCCTGCCCCGGGTGCCTGATCCACCGGTGCTGACGGTCGTGTGCCGGACAGAAGGCGAGCCGACGCCGGTCTCCGGTGCTGGTCATCGTCGTTGCCTGCTCCAGGCAGTACGAGCAGCGGCCGGCACGCCCGTTGGACCCCTCCGCGAAGCGGGTTTGGTCCAGCGGATCCGGCGGCGTGAACTGAAGCACCGCCTCGGGGGGTGAGAACGGGAGCGCACCGCCGGTTTCCCAGAGCACTCTGACCAATCCGGACCACTCCTCCTGCCGCGTGCCACATCGGTTTCCCGGCAGGAACCTATCCGCGGGTCTCCGCCGGGCGCGGCAGGTGACACACGAGGCGGTGACAATTCCGGAAACCGCGGCACGAATTGTCGCGCACGGTGACATCTCCGATGTACCGTGACCGCCGGAAGAATCACCGATGTGACGGCGGAACGGCAGTCGCCGAATCGAAGGGGTTTGCCATTCAACGGATTCCGGGCGCGACGCAGAGCGTGCACCTCCCGTCCGCCAGCGCGGCCGCGGACGTCGTCGAAGGACTGGTCGAGAGTTCGCAGCACAGTCCATTCGGGATGGTGTACTTTCCCGAGCTGTCGCGGTCGCTCAGGCTGATCGACCTGGAGGACGCGTCCGCGCGCCGTGCCTCGTTCCTCCGGGCGCAGGACCTGCCGCCCGGAGAGGTCGTCGGCGTGCTGGCCTCACACCGGCCGGAGTTCCTCGTCGACCTCTTCGGTGTGCTGCGGGCAGGCTGTGCCGCGCTGATCCTGCCGTTCACGCCAGGCGCCCAGCACTACCAGGCGGGGCTGCGGGCGATCGTGGACGCGCTCGACACCGCCGGGGCCAAGACGGTCGTGACGGACAAGGGACTCGCCGGTGTCGGCGAGCGGCTGGCCGAGCTGTGTCCCACCATCCGGTTGGTCGGGCCGGGCCGCACCGCCGAGCGGGAGCCGCTGCCCCAGGTCTTCCACACGCAACCGGCGCTCGTGTACTTCCCTCCCGGCGCGGTCGAGGGACGCGCCGGGATCGCGCTGACTCACGGCCAGGTCGTCGCGGGTATCCGCGCTGTGCGGTGGTCGGCCGGGATCGGCCTGGAGGACGTGCTCGTGCAGTGGTTGCCGTTGCACGACCCGCTCGGCCTGTTCGGGTTGCTGAGCCAGGTCTTCGTCGGCGGACGCGTGCACGTGTTCCCGCCGCGCGCATGCGGCGCGGCGGCGGAGGGCGTGCTGCGGTACGTCGGCGAGTCACGCGCGACGGTGACGCTGGGCAGAGCCGCCGGGTACGCCCGGCTCCGGGAGGCGGCCGAGGCCGGCGCCACCGGCAGGCTGGATCTCGCGCGCTGGCGCGTCGCGCTCGTGGGTGGCGGGCTGACACCGCCGGAACTGACGCGGTTCTGTGCCGCGTTCGCCTCCTACGGTGTCCGTGCGGCCACGGCGACGCCGCTGTACCACGTCGCCGAGGCCGCCTTCGCGGTCACGTGCAAGCAGCCGGACACCGACCCGACCGTGGCCGCCGTCGACGAGACGGCACTGCGCGAGCGCGGGAAGGTCCGCCACGTCCACGAGGAGAAGGGTGAGGGCACGGCGCGGATCCTCTCCTCCGGCCATCCGGTGGTGGGCATGCGGGTCCGGACGGTGGGGCCGGACGGTGCGCCCGCGCCAGCCCACGTCGTTGGCGACATCGAGATCAGCGGGGGCGCCGTGATGTCCGGATACCACCGCGACCTGCGCAGCACGCTGAGGTCGGTGCGCAACGGGTGGTTCCGCACCGGCGACCGCGGCTTCCTGTGGAACGGCGAACTGTTCGTGACCGAGCCCGCCGAGCGGGTCGTGGGCGAGCAACGCGGTTAGCGCCGCCCTGCCACCCCTGGTGTTCCGGGCCGGGTGCCTTCAGCGCCGAGCCGGGGCCGTCACCGGGTGGCGGCCGGGTCCGTGGCCTCCTGGGTGACGATGTCGTCGGCGAGCGGGGCGATCGTCGCGATGATCGTGTCCGTGGTCGGCCCCGGCACGCCCGCGGCGAGCAGCGACTCGGTCAGATGCCCCGCCACCAGGTCGAAGTGCTCCCGCTGGATGCCGCGGCCGCGGTGCACCTCCCGCATCGGCCTGCCGCCGTAGTGGTCGGGCCCGCCGAGCGCGGCGGCGAAGAACTCCACCTGCCTGCCCTTGAGCTGGGACATGTTCGTACCGGCGAAGAACGACGCCAGCGCCGGGTCGGCGAGCACCCGCCGGTAGAAGTCGTCGACGACCGCGACGAGCGCATCCTGGCCACCGATCTCCTCGTACACCGTGGTCATGATTCCTCCACATCCGTGCCGGACTTCCTGAGCTTCTCGGGTAGCCGCGCGAGCTTGTCGATCTCCTGCGCGAACGCCGACGACGTGGCCTGGAGCTGGACCTGCACGGCGTGGCTGAACGCCCGCAGCCACGCCAGCCTGCGTTCCATCTCCTCCAGTTCGGCGGCGTAGCCGTCGCCCGCACGGGCGCGGTAGGCGTGCGCGGCCTCCTGGGCGGCGTCCTCCGCCCGCTGTTGCGCGTCGTGGAGGATCGCGTCGGCCTGCCTGCGTGCGTCCACCGTGACGCGGCGGCAGTGCGCCTCCGCCTGCGCGATGTAGGCCTCGGCCTGCAACTGGGCCTCGGAGAGCAGGTTCACCGCCTGCACGTCGAGCTGCTGGGCGGGGACCGCGTCCACGTTCTCGCCGTGGTCGCGATACCAGTTGCGCAACCGGTCGATCTCGGCGCGCAGGCGGGCGTTCTCCGCCTCGCCGGCGGCGATCTCCTCCGCGAGCCTGCGCTGGAACAGCTCGACCTCGTCGGGATCGACCCCACGGCGGCCCAGTGGCGACTTCTTGAAGGTGATGTTGCGGATCCGGTCGGGCGTGAGGACGCGCCGGAATCCGGGCTGGCGATGGTCATTGGCCTGCAAAGTCATCCTCGATGGTCCTCGTCCGCTGTGCCTGAGCCGGTGAGTTCCGGTGCCGTGCCCGCGTAGCTGGTGAACTCCTCGCGATGGACGCGCTCCGGGCCGATGCCCGTGGCGCGCAGCGCGTCGCACGTGCCGGAGACCATCTCCGGCGAGCCGCACACGTAGACCTCCTCCTCCGGCCACGGCCCGTACCGCAGTGCCACGTCGACGAGCCTGCCCCGCTCGCCGCGGAACCCGGGGTCGTCGGAGGCCACCGGCACCACCCGCAACCCGGGCAACGTGCGCTCGAAGCCGCGGATGGCCTCGGCGTCGTAGAACTCGCGAGCCGTGCGGGCCCCGACGAAAAGCTGGACCCTGCGCTGGAGCCCTTCCTCGGCGATCTGCTCCAGCAGTGCCTTGAACGGCGCGAACCCGGTGCCGCCCGCGAGGAACACCACGTCCTGTTTGTGGTCGAGGGTCAGGCTGTGCCCGACCGGAGCGCCGAGCCGCAGCACCTCGCCGACCTGCACGGCCTGCACGAGCGCCGAGCTGACCGGCCCGCCGTCGACGAGCCGCACGTGCAACTCGATCCGGCCGTCCGGGCGCGGTGCGTTGGCCGGCGAGTAGTACCGCCAGAGCCGGGGCCGCAGCTGGGTCTCCACCGCGATGCTCTGCCCAGGCACGTACGGCATCGGCGTCGCGGTGCGCACCGTCAGCACGGCGACGTCGAGGCTGCGCCGTTCGTGCGCGACCACCTCGGCGTCCCACCACGGCGGTGAGGAGGTGGCCGCGCTCTCGGCCGCCTCGTTCATCACCTGTGACACCAGGCCGTAGGCCTCGGTCCAGTCCGCCGCCAGTTCCCGCGTCCACCCGTCACCGAGGAAGTGCTGCAACGTGGCGAGCAGCGCCTGCCCGACGGCGGGGTAGTGCTCCGGCGCGACGGAGAACTTCCGGTGGTCCCTGCCCAGTTGCTGCAGGAACGGCACCGCGTTCTCCAGGTCGTCGACGTGGGCCACGATGTGCCCCAGCGCCGTGAAGAGTTTGTCCCGCTGCCCCGCCATGGCCGCGGGGAACATCTCCCGGGTACGGGGATGGAGCAGGAACAGCGTGGAGTAGAAGAACAGCGGTACCTGGCCGCCGTAGGAGGCGACCGCGTTCCAGCTGGCGCGAAGTCTCGGGATGTCCACGGTCAGCGCGGGATCCGGCCGGACCGCGACCGGCGCGCTGTGTCGTGGGTGGCGGGGGACCTCCGGCTACCGCTCGAGCTCATCGACTTCCTTCCCTGACAGCACGCGATCACACGCACGCCCTTCGTGACGGTCCCCGAGCAAGCGGGAGCATATTGCTCCTGCATCTTGCAATCAAGGCCTTGCGATCGTCGATTGGACGTGCTGTGCGAACTCGTCGGGGCGCTCCAGGGTCAGGGTGAGCCCGGGGTGCCGCAGCAACCCGAGTGGCTCGCTGCCGCGCACGGGTTCCCGGAAGCGGACGCACACGCCGCGCGCGGTGCTCGTGCCGAACGTGAGCCCGCGATCGCGCAGCGACAGCCGCACGCCGATGGCCTTGATCGCCGAGTACGGGCCCGTCACCTCGGCGCCGGCGAGGTTGCGGGCCGGGGTGGAGATCGCCCACGGACCGAATCGCACGCGCAGTCCGGCCTCGCCGATCTCGGCGAACGCGGTGTCCTCGCGAACCCCGAGCAGGGCGAGCGGCAACTGGAAACGGCTCTGGAAAGCGAAGTTCTGGCGGACGTTCATGGTGCTGGACCGGCCTCTCGCGTTTGAAGGAGGCCCCCGTGGGGCAATCAGCCGCGGCCACTCGGGAGAGGGAACGAACTGTGTACAGCGATGAGATGACCGCGACCGCGCGGGGACTGAGACGGTATGTGGAGCTGGTCGCGGAGGAGCTGCGGATGCCACCCGCCTTCTGCGTCGACGTGGACGACCGGGCGACCGTGTACTTCGCATTGGAACAGCGGGTGCCGCGTTATCCGGACCGCGACCTCGCCCTGCTGTGGGACGAGGAGAACGGGTGGGCGATCGGCGTGGAGTCCGGCTGCGGGGAGGACATCATCGTGCTCACCTACCTCGGCGAGGACCTCCTGCCTTCGCCGGGGCTCGTGGCCCGGTTCGTGGACGACTTCATGGCCGACCGCTACCCCGGGAGGCCGGACCCGCCCGGCCTGCGCTGCGCCGGCACACTCGACGAGCTGGGCGAGCGGCTGACCCGGTTCGGCAGCGCGGGGTAGGGCGGCGCTCAGCGCCGGATGCGGAGCCGGAAGTCCCGGCGGGGCCGTTCCGTCGCCGCGAAGGTGGCCGCCGTGACGGCGCCGTAGGCGAGGTGCGGGATCGCGTCGCTCAACCACGCCTCGGCGCCCCACTTCCGCGGGTCCGTGATGCCGAGCGCGGTCATCGGGGCCGCGGTGCCCACCATCGCGGCGAGGCCGGTCACCGTCCCGCCGGTGAGCGTCGAGGGCCGCCAGCCGAGTCCGCGTGCCGCACCGTAGGCGGCCCCGATCGCGGTGCCGGTCAGGATTCCCATGAGCGCGCCCAGGCCGGAGACCCGGTTGCCCCGGCTGTTCTCGTCGCCGGGCACCGAGACACCGGTGCGTTTGGTGAACTCCTCCACCGTCTGCTCCGGGGTGCTGCTGGAGGGACGCGCCCGCAGAGCCATGTCCAGGTACGTGGTCGTGTTGAGCGCGGTGGTGCCCGCGGCACCCGCCGCGGCGCCGCGCAGAATCGATGTCAGCATGACCGGGGGATACCCGGTGGACGTCCGGCAAACGTGCGAACTCACGCGGGTTCGGTGACGCCCGGCTCGGTCGCGGTCAGCCGTCGTCGCGGTGGTCGCGGAGTGCCGCGAACCTCTGCTCCGCGCGCGGCACCAGCACGATCACCATGCCCGACAGCGTCATCCGCAACGGCAGCCAGCCGCCGACGTCCCCGGTCCGGCCCAGCTGCCACGCGAACAGGCCGCCGAAGCCGAACAGCAGGATCATGCCGTACAGGCGTGCCGTGTGGTGCCTGCGCGCGAGCATGATCCCGAACATCCCGACGACTGCCTGCACGCAGTGCTGGGCGGCGGTCACGGGCAGCACCTGCATGACTCCCAGCGCGAGATTCGCCGCGCCCACCACCAGAGTGAGTGCCTGGGTCCGGCTGAACACGTACTCCGGATAGCCGCGCGGCGCGCGGGCTACACCCCGGTGCGGCGCAGGATCCGTGCGGTGAGCGTCGTGAGCCGTCGGGCGGCGCCGGTCCACGACTCGGTTTCCGGGTTCGCGGTGAGCACCACGACGACGAACCGGGCGTCCGCACCGAGCAAACCGGTCGTGTGCAGGACCCGCCCGAAGCGGCAGCACGACCAGCCCTGCTTGACCGCGCGGGGGATCCCGGCCGCCGCGGCGGCGTCCGGGATGCCGAAGGACTGGTCGAAGCCGTCCGCGCCGTACGTCGTCGCCGACCGCAGCCCGGCGAGGATCACCTCGCGGGTCCGGTCCGGCGCCTCCTCCAGCACGTACTCGTAGACGCGCACCACGTCGTCCGGGGTGACGACGGTGTCGCCCCACCGCCCGGGGTCCTCCGCGGGCCGGGTCGCCGTGAGCGCGAGCCGTTGCGCCCACCGGGTCACGATCCCGGTACCGCCGTACTCGGTCCACAGCGCGCTGGCGATCGGGTCGTCGCTGCGCGCCAGCATCGTCACCACCCGTCGCCCGGGCTCGCCCCGTTCGAGCGCCTCCAGCGCGATGAGCAGCTTCACCAGCGACGCGGAGGTGAACTCGGCGTCCGGGCGGTGGGCGAGGACGAGGCGGCCCTCGCTGCGGTCGAGGACGGCCACACCCAACCGGCCGGACAGGGCGGGCGGCGGGTCGAACCGGCCCGGCAGGGGTTCCGGCGCGAGTGGCCGGTCGCGCGGGGTGGTCGCCGGAGCAGGGGTGGTCCGCGCGTCGGCCGGAGCCGGCGGGGGCGCGGTGACCAGCCCGGCGAGGCCGATGGCCAGCGCGACGGCGGCGACCACCGCGAGCGCCGTCAACAGGGGGATGCTCGGGTTGCGCATACCGGCCGTTGGCCCCTCGGCCGCCGTGCGCTGCAGAATGACCCGCGGGGTGTGGAATGGATCTCGCCACGGCACCGATCCCGGGACGCGCGCGCCGCGAGCGGACAACAGGCGGGTGTGAGTGGAATAGCCGGGTTCCGGACGGGCGTGGAGGAAGGACGTGGGGAGGTGGCCGACGGGGATCGGCCCGACCTCGCGTCCGGTGACCCGCAGGTCGAGTTCGCCAGGCTGTTCGACGCGCACGCGCGACCGCTGCGGGCGTACCTGGCCGGGCGCGTCGGTGCCGACGTGGCGGACGACCTGGTCGCCGAGACCTTCCTGCTCGCCCTGCGCAAGCGGGCGTCGTACGACCCGGAGCGCGCACCGGTGCGCGGATGGCTGTACGGGATCGCGACCAACCTGCTGCGCAACCACGTCCGGCACGAGGTGCGGGGTTTCCGGGCGACCGCCCGCGCGCACGGGGGCAGCACGGCTGAGCACGTCGAGGACCACGAGACCCGGATCGCCGAGCGCATGGACGCCCACCGGCACGTCCGGGACCTCGCCGCCGCGCTGGCCCGGCTGAACAAGATCGATCGGGACGTCCTGCTGCTCACGTCGTGGGCGGAACTGGAGCCCTCGGAGGTGGCCGAGGCGCTCGGGGTGCCGCCGAGCACGGTGCGCTCCCGGCTGCACCGGGTGCGCCGCAGGCTGCGGAACACGGTGCTGGAGCGGCACGGGGAGGATGGCGATGCGTGAGGAGCCCGGCAGCCGGCACGACGACCGGCTCGACGAGGCACTGGAGCTGCTGCACCGGGACCGGCGGAGCGAGCACGCCGAGCTGGCGGACGTGCGCGAGCGGGTGCTGGCCGCCGCCAGAGCGGAGGCCGACGGTGAGGTCGTCCGGTTGCCGCGTCGCGTGCCCGCGTCCCGGCGCTGGCTGCCCGCCGTCGCGGCGGCGGCCGCGGTGCTGGTGCTCGCGGTCCTCGTCCCCGGTGCGGGATCGTGGTGGTCGCCGCCGGATTCCGCACCGGAGCAGGCCGCGGTGCAGCCCGCACCGTCTGCGCGGGACGTGCTCGAGCGGGCCGCGGGCGCGGCGCTGCACAGCGGTGACCCGGTCGTGCCCGAGGGCGCGTACCGGAGAGTGACCGAGCACGCGGCGGCCGCCGTGCACATCCGTTTCGAGGACGGCGGCGGGTACTCCTACCTGCGGGAGAGCAGGCAGGAGACGCGGGTGCCGGCGAACACGGGGGACGTGTGGCGGGTGCGCACCGTACCGCTGGGCACCCCGCGGTGGCTGGGCGGCACGGTGCCCGAGTTCCCCCTCGCCGAGCAGGAGAAGGCCCGCTCCCGCGACGAGCGGTGGCACCTGTGTGACCGCGGCCTCCTCGCGGTGTCGTGTGACGGCGTCAAGGGCGCGGGCGAGCCGGTGCGGGACCCCGGCCCGCTCTACGACGCCGTTCCGCGCGAACCGGGCGAGCTGCGCACGTACCTGGCGGAAGCCGCCGCCCGGGAGTTGTTCGTGCCGTCGCCGGAGCGGGTCGAGCCCGCCGGGGACGTGTGGGACGCCGCGGTGTTGCTGCTCGCCGACGGCCTGGTGCCCGCCGACCTGCGGGCGGCGCTGTTCCGGGTGCTCGCCGAGCTGCCCGGGGTGCACGTGACCGAGCGGGCGGCGCACGCGGGCGAGCGGACCGGTGTCGCGGTCGGCACCGAGGGCGACCGGCGGGTGCGGGAGGTGATCGTCGACCCGGGCACGGGTGAGTTCCTCGCCTCCCGCGTGACGGCCGGGCCCCGGCCCGAGCAGCCCTGGCTCAGCCCGGGCACCCTGCTGGAGCTGCGGGTGGTCAGCACGACCGTCGTCACGGGCGCCGGTGAGGTGACCGGCACCGCGTCGGCACCACCCCGGTCCGTCACGGAGACCACGCGATCGGGGCCGACCGAGGCGGCGCCGTCGGTCACGGTCTCCGTGGAGCGGCCATCCGGGTAGGCCTCCTCGCCGGAGGCCGGTCCGCCGCCGCAGAATGACCGCTCAGGCCGTCGGCGCGGAGGTCGCGGATGCGGGTCGTCACCAGGGAGCAGGTGGTGCGGGGCGGGTGCCGGTACTTCGTGCGCCGCGGCACGATCGACATGGACGCGCTCGCGGCGAGCCTCGCCATCAGCCGGGCGACGCTGTACCGGGTGGTGCGCGCCAGGGACGCCGTGCTCGGTGACGTGCTGTGGCTGCTCGGCGACGACCTGCTCGCGCGGGCCCGGCGCGAGCGGCGGCGCACCGGTGTGGACGGCGTGCTCGAGGTCACCCGCCGTTTCGCGGTGCTGCTGCGGGACGCCGAACCGTTCCGCGCGTTCCTGCGGGCGGAGCCGGGGACCGCCGCCCGCGTGTTGTTCCACCCTTCCGGCGGCGTGCACCGGCGTGCCGTGCTGGCGCAGCGCGACATCCTGCTGGAGAACCGGACGGAGTCGTGGGCGCCCTCGGACCCGGAGCAGCTGGCCTACCTCTACGTTCGCATCGTCGAGTCGTTCCTGTACGCCGACCTGCTGGGTGGGACCGAAGTGGCGTTCACGCACGCCGAGCGTGCCGCGCGAGCGCTGCTGACCGGGCGGAGCTGACGCCTGCGACAGCCGTCTCAGGTTTCCCGCGCACGGTGGTTCGCCGGGTGAGCATCCGCTTAGTGTGGCTCTCCCAGCGATCCCACCGAGGAGCACGACGATGCGCAGACGATGGCGCCGGCTCGCGACGGCGGTCCTCGCCGCGGGCCTTGTCTCCGCCGTTCCGCCACCCGCCGTCGCGGGCGGTTCCCTACCCGAGGTCGTGGGGCCGATTCCGGGCAGCGTTCCCGGCGACCCGCGCGCGCCCGGCCTCGCCGACACCTACCCGTTCTTCTCGACCCCGGACGACCTCGCCGCGCGGGGCTACGTCGAGGAGGAGTTCTACCTCTCCGGGGCCGCCGACGGGTGGAGCCTCGACGGCAGCAGGGTCGCCGCCGACGTGCCGTACACGACGCGGCTCGTCGTGCGCCGCCCGGAGAGCCCGCGGCGGTTCACCGGAACGGTTCTCGTCGAATGGCAGAACGTGACCGCGGGCTACGACCTCGACGCGCTGTGGGAGGCCGACGCGATCACCAGGGCGGGCCACGCGTGGATCGGCGTCTCCGCGCAGCGGGTCGGCGTCGACCACCTCCGCGGCTGGAGCCCTGCCCGCTACGGTCGGCTCGACGTGACCGGCGGCGGGGCCTTCACCGCCGACGAGCTGTCGTACGACATCTTCGCGCAGGCGGCCGAGGCCGTGCGGAAGCCGGGACGGCACTCGCCGCTCGGCGGTCTGCGCGCGCGGACCGTCCTCGCCATCGGCGCATCGCAGTCGGCCGCCAGGATGACGGTCTACTACGACCGCGTCCTGCCCCAGGTGCGGCCGGTCTTCGACGGCTACGCCTTCGTCGTGGGCAGTGCCCCGAGCAGGCGGGGCCCCGAACCGGTGTTCCAGGTGCTGTCCGAAACCGACGTGCGGTCGGCGCGGCGGCCGCCCGACACCGACCGGTTCCGCCGCTGGGAGGTCGCGGGAACCGCGCACTCCGGCCACCGCGGCCAGGTCTACCGTGCGCCGATCGCGGAGCGGGACCTTGGGGGCGCACCGAGCTACGAGTGCGACCGGCCGCCGTTCAGCCGGGTCCCGATGCACCACGTCACCGCGGCCGCCTACCACCATCTCGTCCGCTGGGTGGAGCACGGGACGCCGCCGCCGGTCGCGGAACCGCTGGAGTTCGAGGCCGACGGCGTGACGAAGCGCAGGGACTCCCTCGGCCTCGCGCGCGGCGGCATCCGGCTCTCCCAGGTCGCCGTCCCGACGGCGCTCAACACCGGGGACAACGGCGGGGAGTCGTTCTGCTTCCTGTTCGGCTCCCACGAACCCTTCGACGAGGAGACGCTGGACCGGTTGTACCCGGCGCGCGGGCGCTACCTCGGTTCCGTGCGGGCCGCCGACCACGGCAACGTGCGGAGCGGTTTCCTGCTGCCCGCGGACGCGCGCGGCAACTGGCGGGAGGCCCTGGCGAGCGACGTCGGCCGGTGACGCCGGTGGCGGCGGCTGCCGCGCCCGCAGTCGCCGCCACCGGTGGTCACGGAGCGCCGACCTCGGTGCCGGGGTCGCCGTCCACGGCGGCGGCCAGTTGCGGCACCAGCCGGTCCAGTACGTAGGGCAGGCTCAGCACCGACACGAATGAGACGGCCTTGCCGTAGTCGGAGCCGTCGTCGATGAAGACCTGCCTGCCCTCCTCGACCACGCGGAGGTTCTGGTAGGCGGCGTCTTCGCGGAGCTTGGCGTCGCCGTCAGCGAGCAGCCACACGATCGCGTCGGTGTCCAGCAGGTCGACGCGTTCCCGGCTGATGTTGGCGCCGAACTGGTCGCCGATCGCCTTGTCGACCTCCTCCGGCAGGCGGAAGCCCAGCGCGGTCAGGGTTCGCGTGCGCGGGTCGTCGCTGCCGTACACCCAGTAGCCGTCGAACACCGTGGCCACGAGCGCCGTCGCACCCGCGAACTCCGGGTGCGCGCGGCGCGCCTCGGCGAGCCGCCGCTCGACGTCGCCGACCAGCCGGTCCGCCTCGCCGGCCCTGCCGACGGCCTTGCCGACCGTCTTCGTCACCTCCTGCCAGGGGACGCCGAAGTCGGGGTACCCCTCCGGTGGCGCGATCGTCGGCGCGATCTGGGACAGCTTCTCGTAGTCCTCCTTGGTGAGGGAGGAGTAGATCCCGACGATGAGGTCGGGCCGCTGGGCGGCCACCTTCTCGAACTGCACCCCGCCGGTGTCGTCCAGCACCTCGGGCGGCTGGGCCTCGCCCAGTTCGTCCCGCGCCCACGCGCCGACGGCACCGGGGTCGTCACCGAGCCAGCGGGTGGTGGCGACCGGGACGATGCCGAGGGCGAGCAGTGCGTCCTGCTCGGTGAGGCCGACCGTGACGACTCGCTTCGGCTCGCTCTCGATCGTCGTGGCACCGTAGCGGTGCTGGATCGTCACGGGGAAGGCGCCGCTCGCGTCGCCCGCTCCCGGCGAGTCCTCCGGTGCGGACCCGTCTCCGGCGCAGGCCGACACGAGCAGGGCGACGGAGACGGCGCCGGCCGCGAGCGCGCGGCGGCGCGACATGGTCGTATGCATGAGGCTAGGCTTACCTAACCGCAGGGCCGGGTCAAGCCGGGGGGCCTGTGAGTTCCGGAATACGGTCGCCGTAGCGCGCCATGAGCTCGGCGTTGTGCTCGTCGCCACCCGGCACGTTCGAGCTGGTCCACAACGGCAGCTTGGTGCCGCGCGCGGTGGCGAGGTCGGTCAGTTCCGCGAGCAGCAGCGACCACAGGTACGAACACAGGATGGTGGAGACCGCCGACGTGCGCGGCTCGTCGGCGGGATGTGCCACGTCGCCGGGCGGCACGCCGGTGTCGAGCACGACGGTGGCGTGGTCGGCGAGGCGGGTGCCGGTGCGGTCGCTCGCCGCCGCCGAGGCGGGCAGTGAGGTCACGGCGATCACCGGGACCTTCCGCGCCAGCGCCTCCTGTGCCACCTCGACCGGGTACGGGTTGCGCCCGCTGGTCGAGAAGACGACCACCACGTCGGATGGGGTGGGGGCGGCCGCGGCGACGACGGCACGACCACGGCCGGGCTCCCGCTCGGCGACGGAGCTGCGCCGCGCACCGGCCAGCGGCAGGATCTCCGGATCCCACAGCGGCCGGACCGCCGCCAGCCCGCCCGCGCGGTAGAAGGTCTCGCACACCATCGCGAGCGAGTGCCCCGCTCCCGCCGCGTGGACCAGGCCGCCGCCGTCGACGGCGGTCAGCATCAGGTCCGCCGCCTCGGTGATCGTGTCGCGCCTGTTGTCGATGTCGTCGAGCAACGCCCGGACGGCGTCCCGCATCCCCGCACTCCTCCCGTTCGGCACCGACACGCTAGAGCGGCAGGCCAAATTTGTCCAGACCAATCCGCCGGTTGGCGTCGCTGCTGAGGCGTCGGGGCTACCCCGACCTCTTCCCGGATCCCGCCGTGACCGTCACCCGACGCCGAGGGCTCCACCGTCGCGCTGGGGCGAGATCGCCCGCGGCGAAGCCCTCACCGGAATCGGTCCCTCCGGGCGCGTGCTCCAGTGGTACGTCCAGGGCTGTGCCCGCCGGAGCCGGGCCCTACGCGGGTGTCGGTCGGGATGCGCGAGCCCGTGCGGGTCACCGAAGGCCAGCTCCGCGCAGGCGAGGTCGAGCTGCTGGCCGTTGGGTCGCCTGCTCACCCAGCAGCGGCTCGCCGGCGGCACGCGGCCGAGCACGGCGTCGGCTGCACCGAACCGGATCTCGACGGCGCACGGCGGCTCATCGCCTATCGGGTCGAGTGATCGGCAGCGTCGGCCACCTGCCGAGCTGCACGAGTCAGGATGGCGCGGGCGTCGTCGCCCTCGGCGGCGACCGACCAGAGCCGGTCGAGGTATCGCTCGAACAGCTGGACATCTTCGGGGGCGCGGGTGGCCAGTTCGGTGGTGATCAGCTCGATGGTGACCACGTCGTCTTTCATGACGAAGTTGTGCGTGATCCCCGCTGGGAGCTGTGCGCCGAGCGGGATGATGCCGAGGCGCAGGGCAGGGAGTCCCTGCAGGGTGATCAGGCGATCGATCTGCGCGAGCATCACCGACGACGGCGCAGCCGGAAACCACAGTGCGGCTTCGGTCATCAGCAGTTCGATCGTCTTGGTCTCGTCGTAGAGCACCTGCTGGCGCTCCATCCGGGCCCGCACGGCGTCTTCGGTGTCGCGGGGTGACTCGTGCATCTCGGCGAGCGAGGTGAACACGTGGCGTGCGTACTCGGCCGTTTGCAGGAGGCCGGGTACCAGCGTGATCGAGAATCCGCGGATGCGGCGCGCGTCCCGTTCGGCCACCGCGACCACGTCCTGCACGGGCCGATGCCCGGCACGGAGTTGGCGGCTCCAGCGTGCCTCTTCCAACCGGATCGCACGGAGTTCGTCGCGCAGCTGGGCGAGCTGCACGCTGTCGAGGGTGAGCGCGGCGGCGACCGCGACGAGGTCGGAGTCGGTGACGGCCTGGCGGGCGCGCTCGATTCGGCTGACCTTCGAGGCCGGCCAACCGAGCTGCTCCGCGAGCCGTTTGCCGGACAGGCCAGCGGACTCGCGAAGCAGTCGGAGTTCGTCGCCGAGCGCGAGGCGACGGGGATTCACTTCGTTCAAGGGCTACTCGGGGCGTGGTAGTCGGTGTGCCGGATCGCGTGCGGCCAGACCGTATCGCGGTAGGCCCGGTGCGTCGCGACGACCTGCGGGTCACCGCTCACTTCGAGTTCGCGCAGCAGCCGATCCTCGCCGAAGCGCATGATCGCGACGAGCTCGTCGTCGAACAGGTAGAAGTCGTAGCCGGGCATACCCAGCTCGACGGCCTGGCGCTGCGGGATCCACCGGATGTCCTCGCCCGCGTCGATGTTGACCTGGGTCTGCTCGATCAGCCACCGGAGGTATTCGGTGAGCGGCTCGGTGAGCATGCGCACCCGCTGCCACGACTTCCCGGTCGCGGTGAGGTCGCGAATGAAGTCGAGCCACGGCCGCTTGGCTTCGAGATCCGGCGGTAGCCCGTCGCGCCACCGCTGCAGCTTGGCCTCGTCAACCGCGTAGTCGCCCTGGCACTCCCACCGCCAGGCGCTGCGCCGGAAGCGGCGGAACAGCTCATTCAGCTCGTCGCTCGGGCTCATTCGTCCTCCCGCGGCAGGAACCGGGCCAGCGCCTTCGGAATCTCGACGACGGTCTCGTGTTCGGGGACGCCGTTGCCGCGCTTCCGCAGCACGGCGAGCGCCTCCGGGTCGGTAACGATGTCGCCTTGCACCAGGAAGGTGTCGCGGTCGGTCTCGTAGACGGTCGGGCAGTTGCCCTCATCGGACGTGGTGCCCAGGAACGTCACTCGCATTGGGTCCTCCTCGGATGAGCGGTACGCCCCACATCGTCGGCGCAATCCGAGCACAACGGCAACGTACAGCCGTGTGACAAGCCCGCTGAAGGCAGGCACGCAGCGGCAACAGCGCTACTCCGTCCGTGTATCACTGTGCTGATATTGCTGTGATTGCTTGAATTGCTGTTCCGTCAGGCGGATGATGACCGCGTGGGCACGCGGAAGGCTCCCGAGTGGTTGACCGCCGGGCAGCAGCAGCACCTCATCGTCGAGGTGCGCATCGACGATGCGGGAGCGACGTTCTTCCGGACGCGCTGCGGCTGGCTGGTCTGGCCGTGCCGGATCGATTCCCACCTGGTCGGGCCCATCCGGTGCCAGACCTGCGCGTGGCTCGCCGGCGGCACGCCAGCGAAAGCGGGAGCGCGCTGATGACAAACCGCGTACTCCTGGTGCTCGTCCTCGCGACCCTGGCCCTCGTCGGCCGCCTCGGTGTCAGCCTGTTCGCAGGGTGGTTCTGCCCATGAGCTGGCTACGCGACAGCCGGGGCCGGGTCTATGACCTGGACGGCGACGGGCCCCTCGACGACGAGGACGAGGTCGAGGAGGTGGCTGATGATCGCCCGCGACCGTGACCTCCTCGCCCGGCTGATGACCGTGAACACACAGCTCGGTCGGCTGACCGTGACGCTGCTCGACGGACAGGACGGCGGCGAGCTTCCCGCCGGCGGCTGCCACGCACTGGGGGAGGCGCTCTTGGCGCTCGGGCAGGAGATGCAGGCCCGCGCCGACGAGCTCGAGGGACGCGTCATCGAGGGCGCGCGATCGAGCCGTGACGGGGCCGGAGTGGTTCTGGGTCGCTGGGCGTCATCGGGCTGCTGGTCATCGCGTGGCTGTTCCGTGACTGAGCCGCCGACCGTGCCGCTGCCCGTGTGGCCGCACGATGCCGAACCGACTGAGCGGCTGCCCGCGACCGGGCCGATCTGGCCCGCACAAGACCTTGACGAGCCGGACATGACCTGGCGGCTGCGACCGCCGGAGCGCGAACCCGCGTTCCTGGCCGGAGTGGCACGGGCCCTGAGACGGCTCTGAACAGCACACGCGAGAAAGGAGAGGACAGTGGCAGCGGCCGAGGAGATGGTGCGGCGCGTCAACCACGCGGTGAACGTCGATGCGGAGCGGCTCTACGCCGGCAAGGACGCGGACGAGCAGCATGCGCGGCAGGTGCTGCGTCAGCGGGGTTTCCACCTGCTGGAGCTGGGGCTGTGCGAGGCGGCCGAGGGCGGCGTCGATACTCGCGGTATCGACGCGGCCGTCCGGTCCGCGTTCGGCCTTCCCGCCCGCCTGAGGGCTTCCGGCGGTGACGAACCTGCGGAAGGTGAGACCATGGCCAAGACGTCGGACGACCGCCAGATCTGCACATGCCCGGCTTGCCACGGGTCCGGCACCCAGTAGGTGAAGCGCGCGGGGCATGGAGACCGTCGAGTGGTCGGGTCAGATCGTGGGACGACCATCGTGACCGATGAGCGGGACGACGGGCAGCCGCGCGGGCCGATCAGCACGCTGTGCCACGACTGCGGTGGCGAGGGCCTCAAGTGGGTGCCGACGCTCGTGGTCACGACGGGCAGGCGATGACGAAGATGGCGGCGAAGCCCTGCCCCACCTGCGAACGCTACCGCGGCCGCGGGCGGCTGCCCGGCTTCGCTCCCCCCATTTAGCGCCTGCTGACGGCGCGCGGGGCCGCCGGCCCGGCGGTGTGGCCGCTACCCGCACGGCCCTCTCCAGCAGGGGATACCGCGTGCGGCGCCCGATGTGCCAGAGTTGGCCCGTGGCCGCCGAACAGCGGAGCGCAACGGAGCGAGCCGTCGAGCACGTCAACGCGCTCGACGCGTTGCTGCGCGAGCGCGACGGCCTGCTCACCGTGCTCGACCGGGTGGTCGCCCTGCACGGGACCGCCCGGCTCATCCGCGAGAGTGTCGGCACCGACTCCGGCTTCGTGGCCGACATCGACGGTCCCGAGCAGGCGGTGATCCGCTGGCTGTCCGGTACCAGGACCAGCGAGCTGCAGAACCTCATCGTGCCGGTCGGGCAGGGCATCGGCGGCCGGGTGCTCGCGCTCGGCAAGCCGGTCCGGGTCAGCGACTACGTCAGCTCCCCCGCCATCACGCACCAGTTCGACGCGCAGGTGCGCGGCGAGGGACTGGGCGCGATGCTGGCCGTGCCGATCATCAGCAGGCACGGCGGCGACGAGCGGACGGTCGCCATCGCCTACGCCGCCATGCGGCACACCGCGGACTTCGGCGACGACGCCGTGCGGCGTCTGGAACACATCGCCGAGCAGGCCGCCACCGCGTTGCACATCGCGGGCTGCGCGGAGTCGGCGAGGGAGGACGCGGTCACCGCCGAGCGGCAGCGCATGCAGAGCGCCCTGCACGATTCGGTCGGCGCGCTGCTGTTCTCGATCGGGGTCCAGGTCCGCGACCTGCACGAGGCGATCCGCGACAACCCCGCGCTCGACAGCAGGCTCCGGCGGCTGGAGTCGGACGTGTCCGCCGCCTCCAGCGCGCTGCGGGAGTCCTTGCTCGCGCTGTCCGAGACCACGCCCGAACGCGCGCTGCCGGTGGAGCTCGCCGAGCACACGCGCTCGTTCGAGGCCCGGTGCGGCGTGCCCGCCCGGTTCGTCCAGCTCGCGGACGTGCCGCCGATGGACGTCGAGCGCACCCGGCTGCTCGTCGCCGTCGTCCGGGAGGGACTGCTCAACGTGGAGAAGCACGCCCGCGCCTACTCGGTGGTGGTCAGCCTGGGACCGTGCGACGGCGGGGTGCAGGTGGTCGTCGCCGACGACGGCAACGGCGAGCCGGACGGGACCGGGCCGAGCACGGGGATGGGCGTGCGCACGCTCGCGGAGCGGGCCGCCCGGCTGGGTGGCCGGGTCAGCCTGGTCCGCGACGAGGACGGCGGCTGCACCCTGCGGGCCTGGGTGCCGGATGTCGAGCACCCGGCATGAGTGCGAAGGTCATGGTCGTCGACGACCATCCGGTCGTCCGGGACGGCGTGATGATGCTGCTGCGGTCCGACCCGAACCTGCGCATCATCGGCTCGGTCGAGTCCGGGCGCGCGGCCATCGAGCAGGTGTCGGTCTGGCGGCCCGACATCGTGCTGCTCGACCTGCGACTGCCCGACATGCTCGCGCCCGAGGTGATCTCCGGGCTGCGGCAGGAGTACCCGGCCGCCCGGATCGTCGTCTTCACCGCGCACGGTGACCACCAGGGCGTCGTGGCGGCGCTGGAGGCCGGTGCCAACGGCTGCCTGCTCAAGGACGTCGCGGGCACCGACCTCGTCTCGGCGATGCGAAGGGTGCTGCGCGGGGAGCGGGTGGTGGACCCGCGGATCCTGCCGGACGACGGGCAGCGCTCCGACGCGCTCGCGCGCAGCGGGCTCACCCGGCGCGAGTACGAGGTGCTGCGGCTGGCGGCGCAGGGCAGGACGAATCCCGAGATCGCCGAGGCCACCGGGCTGACCAGGAACACGGTCAAGACCTACCTGCAGTCGGCGCTGCACAAGCTCGGCGCCCGCAACCGGGTCGAGGCGATCGGCAAGGCGAGCGAGGCGGGCCTGCTCTGACCGCGCCGTGACCGGCCAACGCGGTCGGCGCACTGGTCGTCACTCACCGGCTACCTCTCCAAGTGGGGGTGGCCCGCGTGCGTGCGGCGACTCAAGATAGCCGCCACTGGCAGTGACGCCAGTCACACGACCGAGGAGGTTGAGTGCGCACGGTTGGGTCATCCAAGGACACGCTGTGTTGACGGTCCGGAACCTGCACGTACGGTACGGCCGCTCGGTGGCCGCCCTGCACGGCATCGACCTCGACGTTCCCGACGACGGCGTGCTCGCCGTGCTCGGCAGCAACGGCGCGGGAAAGTCCACCCTGCTCCGCACGATCTCGGGCACGCTCCGGCTGCACCGGGGCACCGTCTCCGGCGGCGAGGTGCGCTACGGCGAGCGCCGCATCGACAGGCTGGACCCCGCGGCGATCGTGGGACTCGGCGTGGTCGGCGTGCCCGAAGGCAGGCAGATCTTCGCCAGGATGTCCGTCGACGAGAACCTGCGGGCAGGCGGCATCGGCGCCCGCTCCGCCGAAGACCGGGCGCGGGCGCGGGAGCGGGTGCACGAGCTGTTCCCCGTGCTCGCCGAGCGCGCGAGGCAGCGCGCGGGCCTGCTCTCCGGTGGCGAGCAGCAGATGCTGGCCATCGGCAGGGCCCTGATGGCCGGACCGAAGCTGCTGCTGCTCGACGAACCCTCGCTGGGACTGGCTCCGAAGATCGTCGAGCGCATCGCCGGGATCATCCGGGAGATCCACCAGCAGGGCACCGCCGTGGTCCTCGTCGAGCAGAACGCCGTGATGGCCCTGCAGGTGGCCGACCAGGCGGTGGTGCTGGAGACCGGCACGGTGGCGCTGGCCGGTTCCGCCGCGGAGCTCTCCGCCAGCGAGGAGGTGCAGCGGCTCTACCTCGGCGGCCACGCCGAGTCGGACACCGCGGCCGAGGAGGAGGCCGCCCTCGCCCGCAGGCAGCGGGTCGGTGCCAGGGGCCTGTCGAGGTGGACCGGATGACCCCCGCCGAGCTGCGCGTCGAGAACGTCACCCTGCGCTTCGGCGGCCTGCGGGCGCTCGACTCCGTGTCCTTCGACGTCCAGCCGGGCTCGCTGCACGCGCTGATCGGCCCCAACGGCGCGGGCAAGTCGAGTTGCTTCAACGTGATCTGCGGGCTGTACCGGGCCAGCGAGGGACGGGTGTTCTTCGGCGACGTCGAGCTGACCCGCCAGCGCCCCAACCGGCTCGCCCGGCTCGGCATCGGCCGGTCGTTCCAGAACGCCGCGTTGTCGTCGCATTCGACCGTGCTCGACAACGTCATGCTCGGCAGGTTCGCCCTGACCAGGGGTGGCTTCCTGGAGTGCGGGCTGCGGCTGCCGTGGATCACCCGCACCGAGCGCAGGCACGCCGAGCGGGCCGCCGAGATCTGCGAGTTCCTCGGCATCGGCGACGTGCTGCACACCCCGGTCGGCGCGTTGCCGTACGGCGCGGTGAAGCGGGTCGACATCGCCCGCGCGCTCGCCGTCGAACCCGCGCTGCTGCTGCTGGACGAGCCCGCGGCGGGCATGAACGCGGCCGAGACCGCCGAACTCGCGCACACCATCCACGAGATCCGCGCCGAACTGGGCATCTCGATCCTGCTGGTGGAGCACGACATGGGACTCGTGATGGGCATCGCCGACCGGGTCAGCGTGCTCGACTTCGGCCGGCTGATCGCCGACGGCACGCCCGCCGAGGTGCAGGCCGACCCCGAGGTCGTGCGGGCGTACCTCGGTACCGACCACAAGGAGAACGCGTAGTGGAGACGTTCGTTCAGCTGGTGGTGAACGGCTTCGGCAAGGGCGCCGTGTTCGCGTTGCTGGCACTGGGTTTCGTGGTGATCTTCAAGGCCACGGAGGTGGTGAACTTCGCCCACGGCTCCCTCGTGCTGTTCGGTGGTTACCTCGTCGTGGCCACGCGGGAGACGCTCGGCTGGGCCGGGGCGGCCGTGCTCGGTGTGGTCAGCGCCGGAGTGCTGGCCCTGCTTGTGGAACGGTTGCTGCTGTCGAGATCCCGGCTCGCCGATCCGTTCAGCCTCGCCCTGCTCACCATCGGTGTCGACGTGATCATCACCGAAGAGATCGTGCGCAGGCTCGGTGTCTCGCTGCCGTTCATCGGCGACGCGTGGGACGCGCAGCCGGTGCAGGTGGGCGGGGTGACGCTGTTCCGCACGCACCTGGTGGCGATGGTCGTCGCGACCGTGCTGATCACCGCGTTCTTCATCGCCTTCCGGTACTCCAACTGGGGCGTGGCCATGCGGGCGCAGGCGGAGAACAAGGAGGCGGCCGCCCTCGTGGGCATCCGCAGCTCGCGGGTCACGGCGACCGCGTGGCTCGTCGCGGGCCTGCTCGCGGGCGTGGCGGTGCTGTTCATCGCCACCCAGGACTTCTCGGGTGCCGGGTTGTCCCGGGGCACCCATTCGATCGCGCTGGCTGCCTTCCCCGCGGCGATCCTCGGCGGGCTCGACTCCACCGCGGGCGCGATCGTCGGGGGGCTCACCGTGGGCCTGGTGGACGCCCTCTCCACGCACTACGTGTCGTTCGCCTTCGCCAAGAGCGCCGTGTTCCTCGTGATGCTGGTCGTGCTGGTCGTCCGGCCGTCGGGGTTGTTCGGGACGAGGGAGAGTACCCGTGTCTGAGTCCAGCACGACGAGCGCGACGACCGTCGCGGAGTCCCCACCGGAGCGGCCGGACCCACGCCCGCGACCGGTGCGCGCCCGCGGTCCGATGTGGTGGGTGCGAGCCCTGCTGTGGCTGGCCCTGCTGATCGTCCTGCTCGCGCTGCCGCTGTACCTGGAAGCGCAGTGGTTGCGCGCGGGCGAGTACATGATGGTCGGTGCGGTCGGCGCCATCGGCCTGACCCTGCTCACCGGGCAGGCGGGCCAGCTGTCGCTCGCGCACGCGTTCTTCCTGCTCGCCGGTGGCACCGCGTACACCGTGCTCGCCGGTGGCCAGGAAGGCGAGCGGAACCTGGTGGGGTTCAACCTGCCGCCGCTGCTCGCGCTGCTCGGGGCCGTCGCGATCACCGCGCTGCTCGGCATCGCGTTCGCTCCGGTCGCGGGCCGGTTGCGCGGCATCTACCTCGGCGTGGCCTCGCTGGCACTGGTGTTCCTCGGGCTCTACTTCGGACAGGCCGCGGAAGGCCTCACCGGCGGGACGTCGACCGGCCGTGCCCCCGAGCCGTTCTCCCTGTTCGGTTTCGAGTTCTCGAACGAGGGCGACCTGGAGATCCTCGGCGTCCCGTTCCGGCAGTCGGAGCGGGTCTGGTACCTGTTCCTCGGGCTCCTGCTGATCGCGTTCCTGCTGGCGCTCGGGGCCGTGCGCAGCCGGGTCGGCAGGTCGTGGCGCGCCGTGCGGGACAACGAGGCCGCGGCCGCGGTGATGGGCGTGAGCGTGGCCAGGGCCAAGGCGGGAGCGTTCGCCGTCTCCTCCGCCTACGCGGGTCTCGCCGGGGTGATGACCGTGCTCTGGTTCGACATCCTCAAGCCCGACGAGAGCGAGTTCGGCACCTACGGCATCAACGTCTCCATCGCGTTCCTCGCGATGGTGATCATCGGCGGGCTCGGCTCGGTGCCGGGGGCGCTCGTGGGCGCGGTGGTCGTGAACGGGCTGCCCCAGGTGCTCGCGCTCTACTCGACGAAGCTCGGCTGGTTCACCGGGACCGGCGAGGGTGCCTTCACCCCCGTCTTGATCAGTTCGTTCGTGTACGGCGCGGCGATCATCCTCGTCGTGCTGTTCGAGCCCGGCGGCCTGGCGGCGATCGGCCGCAGGATCGCGGGCCGCCTGAGCAACCCAGCGCGTGGAAGGGAATGAGACATGAGGCGATGGACAGTGGTCGCGTGCGCGTCGGCACTCGTGCTGGCGTCCTGCGGCACCAAGGGCGGGGGCGGAGACGAAGGGGGCGAGGGCGCCGGGGGCGTGCGGACCGGCGTCGGGGTCACGGACTCCACGATCACCCTCGGCGTGATGACCGACCAGACGGGCCCGTTCAAGAACCTGTCGACCGGGATCACCCACGGCAACGAGCTGTGGGTGGAGGACGTCAACGCCCAGGGCGGCGTCTGCGACCGGGAGATCAAGCTGGAGATCGTCGACCACGGCTACAAGGCGGACACCGCGAAGACCCTGTACCCGCAGCTGGAACCGAAGGTGCTCGGCATGGTGCAGCTGGTCGGCTCCCCGGTGACGGCGGCGCTGAACAGTGACCTCGAGGGCGACGAGATGACCACCACGCCCGCGTCGTGGTCGTCCGAACTGCTCGACAACCCGTACCTGATGATCGTCGGCACCACCTACGACGTGGAGATGATCGACGGGCTGTCGTACCTGCAGGAGCAGGGCATGATCGCCGACGGCGACACGGTCGGGCACATCTACATCGACGGCGAGTACGGCTTCAACGGCCTGCGCGGCGCGCGGTACTACGCCAAGCAGCACAACCTGAAGCTGCGCGAGGTCAAGATCACCTCCAGCGACAACGACCTCACCAACGTCGTCACCGGCCTGCGTGGCCAGGGGGTGAAGGCCATCCTGCTGACCACCACCCCGACCCAGACGGGTTCGGTCGCGGCGGCCAACAAGGCACTCGGGCTGAACGTCCCGATCCTCGGCAACAACCCGACGTTCGACCCGCTGCTGCACAACAGCCCGGCCGCGGGCGCGCTCGACAACCTGTACGTCGTGGCGAGCAGCGTGCCGTTCTCCGCCGACATCCCCAAGATGCAGGAGGTGGCCAGGAAGTACGAGGAGGCTGGCTTCACGGAGCCGCCGAACGCCGGTGTCCCGTACGGCTACGCGGTGGCCGAAGTGTGGGGCACGGTGCTGCGGAAGGCGTGTGACAACGGCGACCTCACGCGGTCGGGAGTGCACGAGGCGCTGCAGCAGACGACATCCGCCGAGACCGGTGACCTCGTGGCGCCGCTGGACTTCTCGAAGCCCGGCGCGCCCGCGACGCGGCAGGTCTACGTCGCGCAGCCGGACAAGTCGGTGCCCGGTGGCATGAAGTACGTCAAGGAGCTGTTCGTGTCCGAGGACGCGAAGACCTACCAGGCCCCGCACGAGGGCTGAGCGATCCGCGGGTCACCTGTGGGCAGTGAAGGCCACCTCCAGTGCGTTGAACGCACTGAAGGTGGCCTTCACTGCCGCGGGGCACGAGCGCAAGCCCCTTTTCAGTGTTTGGAAGGATTTCGCCCGCGTATTGATGGTGCTCAGCGCGACATGTGAGTATTCGGCAATGAGTCAGCGTTCGACACCTCCGTTCCGCGCAGACCACGTAGGCAGCCTGCTCCGGCCCGCCGAGCTCCGTGCGGCCAGGGAGAAGGCCGCACAGGGCACGATCACTCCCGGCGAGCTGCGGGAGGTGGAGGACAGGGCCATCCGCGGCGTCGTCGAGCTGCAGCGCAAGGCCGGCCTGCGGTCCGCCACCGACGGCGAGTTCCGCCGGGCGTCGTGGCACATGGACTTCATCTACCAGCTCGGTGGCGTGTCGCAGAGCGACGAGCGGCTGCACGTCAAGTTCCACAACGCCGCGGGCGACCTGGAGTTCAGCCCGCCCGGATTGCAGGTCGACGGGAAGGTGCGGCTGAACAAGACCATCTTCGGCGACCACTTCGCGTACCTGAAGTCCGTTGTGGACAGCGGCGTCACTCCCAAGCAGACGATCCCGTCGCCGAGCATGGTCTACTACCGGGGCGGCCGGGCCGCCGTCGACGAGCAGGTGTATCCCGACCTCGAGGACTTCTTCACCGACCTCGCCGCCGCGTACGCCGACCAGATCAAGGGCATGGGTGCGCTCGGCTGCACCTACCTCCAGCTCGACGACACCAGCCTTGCCTACCTCAACGACCCGAAGCAGCGCGAGCTGGTGGCGCGCATGGGCGGCGACCCGGAGACGCTGCACCTGCGCAACATCAAGACGATGAACGCCGCGATCGAGGCCAAGCCGGAGGGCATGGCGATCACCACGCACCTGTGCCGGGGCAACTTCCGCTCGTCGTGGGCCGCCGAGGGCAGCTACGACTTCGTCGCGGAGGCACTGTTCAACGAGCTGAACGTGGACGGCTTCTTCCTGGAGTTCGACGACGAGCGCTCCGGCGGCTTCGAGCCGCTGCGGTTCGTGCCGAAGGGCAAGTACGTGGTGCTCGGGCTCGTCACCACCAAGCGGGGCGAGCTGGAACCGATGGAGACGCTGGAGCGGCGCATCGAGCAGGCCGCCAAGTACGTCGACATCGACCAGCTGTGCCTCTCCCCGCAGTGCGGGTTCTCCTCGACCGAGGAGGGCAACGACCTCACCGAGGAGCAGCAGGTCCGCAAGCTCGAACGCATCGTCGAGACGGCAGCCAAGGTCTGGGGCTGATCCGCGCACGTCCGCATGTCATGAGTGGCTCGTTACTGACGAATTTCGCCAGTAACGAGCCACGCATGACTCCTCAGGTGAGGTCGGCGAACTCCTCGACGTCCTCGCGACGGCCCGCCACGACGAGGATGTCGTCGGGGTGCACCACGGTCTCCGCGGTGGCGTAGGTGAAGCCCTGTCCGGCGCGCTTGATCCCCACCACCGTGACGCCGTACTTGCCGCGCAACTTCGTCTCGCCGAGTGCCTTGCCGATGGCCTCCACGGGCGCGGTCGTCTTGACGATCGCGTAGTCGTCCTCGAACTCTATGTAGTCCAGCATGCGGCCGGTCACGAGGTGGGCCACCCGCTCACCCATCTCGTGCTCCGGCAGCACGACGTGGTGCGCGCCCACACGCTCCAGGATCCGGCCGTGCTGCCTGCTGACCGCCTTCGCCCAGATGTTGGGCACGCCCAGTTCCGAAAGCAGCGACGTGGTGAGGATGCTCGCCTCGATGTCGCTGCCGATGCCGACCACGGCCCTGCGGAAGTCGGGCACGCCGAGCTGCCGCAGTGCCTCCGGGTCGGTGGTGTCGGCCGCGACCGTGTGCGTGAACGCGTCGGCGAACCGTTGCACCCTCTTGGGATCGCGGTCGATGCCGAGCACCTCGCTGCCACCCCTGGTCAGTTCGGTCGCCAGCGAGCTGCCGAACCGGCCGAGCCCGATCACGACCACGCGATGAGTCCTGTTGCGACTAGCCAACGATCGGCCTCTCTTCCGGTAGTTCGTAACGCCGGGTGCGCTCGCGCAGCGCGAGCGCCGACGCGAGCGTGATGGGGCCGAGCCTGCCGAGGAACATCAGCGCCGTCAGCACGAGCTCGCCCGCCGTCGACACGTTCGCGGTGATCCCTGTGGACAGTCCCACGGTCCCGAACGCCGACACCGCCTCGAACAGGACGGCCTCGAGACCGAACGGGGTGAAGGTCAGCAGGAGCAGCGTTCCCGTCACCACGGCCCCGACGCTGAGCAGGGCCACCGACAACGCCTGTCGCTGGGTGCTCGCGGTCAGCCTGCGCCCCATGACGTGCACGGTCGGCTCGCCGCGGATCTCGGCGAGGATCACGAACGCGAGCAGGGCGAACGTCGTCACCTTGATACCGCCCGCGGTGCCCGCGCTGCCCCCGCCGATGAACATCAGCATGTCGTTGACGAACAGGGCGCCCGACTCCATCTGCCCGATGTCGAGGCTGTTGAAGCCCGCCGTGCGGGGCATCACCCCGTGCGTGAGCCCGGCGAGCAGCTTGCCGCCGATGCCGAGCCCGCCCAGCGTCTCGGGGTTGTTCCACTCGGCGGCCGAGATCGCGACCGTCCCGACCACGAGCAGGGCCGTCGTGGTGAGCAGGGTGATCTTCGCGTGCAGCGACCAGCGCTTGCGGCCCCGGCGCCGCCGCCAGATCTCCACCCACACCGGGAAGCCGAGTCCACCCGCGACTACCGCGACGATGATGGGCAGGCAGATCCAGGCATCGGTGGTGAACCGCATCAGGCTGTCCGGGTACAGCGCGAACCCCGCGTTGTTGAACGCCGAGATCGCGTGGAACACGCCGAAGTAGACGGCCTGCCCGGTGTCGTAGCCGTACGCCAGCCCCAGCCTCGCGGCCAGCACCACGCTCGTGACCGCCTCGAACGCGAGGCTGATCAGCACGACACCGGCGACGACGCGCCGCACCTGGCCGAGGTCCAGCGCCTTCGTCTCGGTCTGCGCGGTCAGTTGCAGGCGCAGCCCGAACCGGCGGGCGACGAGCAACCCGAGCAGGGAGGCGATCGTCATGATGCCGAGGCCGCCGACCTGGATCAGGCCCAGGATCACCAGCTCGCCGAACGTCGACCAGTGCGACGGGGTGTCGACGACGACCAGACCCGTGACGCAGACCGCGGACGTGGCGGTGAACAGCGCCGTGACGAAGCCGGTCTGCGCACCGGGTTCCGCGGCGGCGGGCAGCAGCAACAGCAACGTGCCCATCGCGATCACGGTCGCGAACGCGGTCACCACCACCCGTGCGGGATGCCGCCAGCTGGGCAGGAGCCGACGCAGCACCACCCGCGCGACGTCAGTCGTCACCCGGGTCCCCCTGCGCTCCATGGATCACGGTTCGCCAGCGTATGCCCGTCGCGGGGTTGCGGGCGTCCCCAGCGCACAGTTGGGTGAGTGGTATGCGGCACAACGCGCAGGTGTCACCGTCGGTCACGGGACGCGTGCTCGACGTGCTCGACGCGTTCTCCGCGGACCGCCCTGTGCTCACGCTGTCCGAGCTGAGCAGGCGGGCCGGGCTGCCGTTGTCGACGGCCCACCGGCTCGTCCGCGAGCTCACCGACCGCGGCGCGCTCGAACGGGACGAGCGCGGCGGGTACCGGATCGGCCTGTGGTTGTGGGAGGTCGCCTCGCTCGCTCCGCACGGTCCCGGCCTGCGGGAGAGCGCGATGCCGTTCCTGGAGGACCTGTACGAGGCGACGCACCAGAACGTGCAGCTGGCGGTGATGGACGGCGCCGAGGTGGTCTACCTGGAGCGGATCTCCGGGCGCAACGCCGTGCGGATCCAGTCGCGGGTCGGTGGCAGGCTGCCCGTGCACGCGACGGGCGTCGGCCTGGTACTGCTGGCCTACGCGCGGCCGGAGGTGCAGGAACAGGTGCTCGCCGCGCCGCTGAAGCGGTACTCGCCGGGGACCCTCGCCACGCCGGAGTCACTGCGCAGGGCGCTGGCCGACGTGCGGCGGGACGGCTTCGCGATCAGCGACGGGCAGATCGAGCCGCACGTGATCTCGGTGGCGGCGCCGGTGTACGGGGCCGACGACACGGTGCGCGCCGCGATCTCGATCGTGGTGCCCAAGGAGGGGACCGACGCCCGGTCCCTGGTGCCCGCCGTGCGCGCGGCCGCCAGGGGCATCTCCCGCGTGCTCGGGGCACCGCGAGCCACCCGGGTGGCCCACGACGCGCACCGCGAGACCCACCGACCACGCCGCTGACTGTGGACAAAGGCTTCCATTGGCCGGAAGGGGTGGTGGCCGGGGGACGACCTCGCGACGCACCCTGGCCGGGCAACGGCGCGGACGAACGGGAGGAATCGGTGACCGACACCCAGGTAGGCATCATCGGGGCGGGACCCGCGGGACTGCTGCTGTCGTACCTGCTGCACCTGGAGGGCATCGACGCCGTGGTGCTCGAGACGCGCAGCCGCGAGTACGTCGAGCAGCGGGTCCGGGCCGGGGTGTGCGAGCAACCGACCGTCGAACTGCTCCGCGAGATCGGCGTCGGCGCCCGGCTCGAGGAGGAGGGGATGCCGCACCACGGGCTGTCCCTGCGTTTCGACGGCGAGGACCACCGCATCGCGCTCACCGAGCTCACCGGGAAGTCGATCACCGTCTACGGCCAGCAGGAGATCGTCAAGGACCTGATCGCCGCGCACGTCGGCAAGGGGCTGCCGGTGGAGTTCGAGGTGTCCGGCGTCGCACTGCACGATCTGGACACCGAGCGGCCGAGGGTGACCTACACCGACGCGGGCGGCAACGCGCGGGAGCTGACCTGCGCGGCGATCGCGGGCTGTGACGGCTTCCACGGCGTCAGCAGGCCGTCGATTCCCGGCGACGCCCTGCGCACCTACGACCACCAGTACCCGTACGCCTGGCTCGGCGTGCTCGCGCGCACGCCGCCGTCCCACGAGGAGCTGATCTACACCCGGCACGAGCGCGGGTTCGCGCTGCACAGCATGCGCTCACCCGAGATCACCCGGCTCTACCTCCAGGTCGACCCCGGCGAGCCGATCGAGAACTGGCCGGACGACCGGATCTGGACGGAACTGCGGCACCGCCTGGAGACCAGCTCGGCCGACTTCGTCCTGCGGGACGGGCCGGTCCTGGAGAAGAGCATCACGCCGATGCGCAGCTTCGTCGTCGAGCCGATGCGGTACGGCAGGTTGTTCCTCGCCGGGGACGCCGCCCACATCGTCCCGCCGACCGGCGCCAAGGGGATGAACCTGGCCGTCGCCGACGTCCGCAACCTCGCCCGCGCCCTCGCGCCGCTGGTGCGGCGGAACGACAGCGGCCTCGCCGAGTCCTACTCGGACACCTGCCTGCGGCGGGTGTGGCGGGCCGAGCACTTCTCCTGGTTCATGACGTCGATGCTGCACCGCGATCCCGCTGGCGACGAGTTCGCCGAGCGCCTGCACCTGTCGCAGCTGCGGTACGTGGCCTCGTCCACCGCCGCCGCCACCAGCCTCGCCGAGAACTACGTGGGCCTGCCCTTCGACTGGTAGCCACTCGTGAGTGAGAAACGTTGTTCTAACCACGTTTCTCACTCACGAGGCGGGGCGGTCAGGCGGGGTGCTCGGGACGGCCCTCGGTCGCCCACTCCGTGTGGAAGGTGCCCGCACGGTCGACCCGCCGGTAGGTGTGCGCGCCGAAGTAGTCCCGCTGTCCCTGCACGAGCGCGGCGGGCAGGCGCTCGGCACGCAGCCCGTCGTAGTACGCGAGCGCGGTGGAGAAGCCGGGCGTGGGGATACCGAGCCGGACGGCGGTCGAGATCACCGAGCGCCACGAGTCCTGCGCGTCCTCGACGGCCTTGCGGAAGTCGCCGCTCGTCAGCAACGTCGGCAGCGCGGGCTCGGCCTCGTAGGCCGCGCGGATGTCGTCGAGGAACTTGGCGCGGATGATGCACCCGCCGCGCCAGATCGACGCGACCGCGCCGAGGTCGACGTTCCAGCCGTACTCGGCGCTGCCCGCCTGGATCTGGTTGAAGCCCTGGGCGTAGGCCACCACCTTCGACGCGTACAGCGCGCGTTCCACGTCGTCGGCGAACCGTTCGGCCGCGGCGCCGGACAGCGGGGCGCGCCGGGGCCCGGCGAGCCCTTCCGCGGCGGCCCGGAGACCGGTGTGGCCGGAAAGCGACCGCGCGAACGTCGCCTCGGCGATGCCGGTGATCGGGATGCCGAGGTCCAGGCCGATCTGCACGGTCCAGCGCCCGGTGCCCTTCTGCTCCGCCTGGTCGGCCACCACGTCGACGAACGGCCTGCCCGTCTCGGCGTCGGTGTGTGCCAGCACCTCGGCGGTGATCTCGATGAGGTACGAGTCGAGCCGGCCGGTGTTCCACGTGCGGAACACGTCGGCGATCTGGGCGGGCTCGTAGCCGAGCGCGCCGCGCAGCAGGTCGAACGATTCCGCGATCAGCTGCATGTCGGAGTACTCGATGCCGTTGTGCACCATCTTGACGAAGTGGCCCGCGCCGTCGGGGCCGACGTGGGTGCAGCACGGCGTGCCGTCCACCTTCGCCGCGATGTCCTCGAACAGCGGGCCGAGCGACGCGTAGGACTCCTTCGAGCCGCCGGGCATGATGCTCGGGCCGTGCAATGCGCCCTCCTCGCCGCCGGAGACGCCGGTGCCGACGAAGTGCAGGCCGCGTTCGCGGAGCGCGGCCTCGCGGCGGCGGGTGTCGGCGAAGTGCGCGTTGCCCGCGTCGACGAGGACGTCACCCGGCTCGAGCAGCGGCGCGAACTCCTCGATCACGGCGTCGGTCGGTTCACCGGCCTTGACCATGATCACGATCTGCCTCGGCCGCTCCAGCGCGTCGACGAACTCCCGCGCCGAGGAGGTGGGCAGGAAGGTGCCCTCGGAGCCGAACCGCTCGACGAGATCGCGGGTGCGTTCGGTGGAACGGTTGTGCAGTGCGACCGTGTGCCCGTGCCGGGCAAGGTTCCTGGCCAGGTTCCGCCCCATCACGGCCAGACCCGTGACGCCGATGCTCGCCTTGTTCGTCATGCCCGCACCTTACGCCGAAGAGGCGATTCGAAGTCGGCGGCGGGAAGAGGTAACGTCATCACGCCATGGCCAGCACCGTTACGTCCCGCCGCAAGCAACTCGGCAACGAGTTGCGGCACGCGCGTACCTCGGCGGGCTACACCCAGCAGCAGGTGGCCGACATCCTCGGCTGCACCCAGGGCAAGGTCAACAAGATCGAGTCCGGTGCGGTGGGCGTCAAGCTGGGCGATGTCCGCGCGATGCTGGACACGTTCGGCATCGAGGGTGAGGAGGCCGATGCCTTGCTGAGCCTCGCGCGGGCGGCGGCCGGGCAGCGCGGCCACTGGTCCGGTTACCGGTCGGTCGTGCCGCACTGGTTCCGCACGTTCACCGACCTGGAACCGGCCGCGGCGGAGATCATGACGTGGCACGGAGAGCGCATCCCGGGGCCGCTGCAGTCCGAGCACTACATGCTCAAGCAGTTCACCGAGTTCGGCGCCACGGACGTGACCTCGCTGGTGCGCAACCGGCTCGACCGCAAGGCCGTGTTCGACCAGCAGCAGCCGCCGTACTACCGCTTCATCATCAGCGAGTCGGCGCTGCGGCGGGCGCCGGGCGGCAGAGCGCCCGCCGTGATGCTCGACCAGTTGGAGCACATGCTGGAGCTGGACCGCAGATCCCGCGTCTACATCCACGTGCTGCCGTTCGACGCGAAGCTGGCCGCGGTGCCGAACGACTTCACGATCATGCGCTTCCCCGACCGCACCCGCGACTTCGTCTACATCGAGCATTCCGCGGGCGGCATCTACCTCGACGACATGAAGGACTTCCAGCTGTTCGTCGACGCCTGGGACCGGCTGCGCGGCGCCGCGCTGGAGCGGCAGGAGACCCGGCAGTTCCTCAAGGAGCTCGCGGAGACCTACCGCGAGGAGTTCAACGCCTGACGGTCACGCGCGGCAGAGGGTGCGCAGCGCGAAGTGGTCCTCCAGCAGCACGAGCGGCCGCGCCTGGGACCGGGTGCCCGGACCGCGGCCGCTGCCCGGCTCCGGCTCGCCCGGCCAGCGCCGCCCCGAGCGGCGGGTGGACAGCTTGAGCAGGGCGAGGCCGAAGTTCGACCCGAGCCCTCGGGTGGCGGGCTCCACGTCGGCCGGCTCCGCGACCCCGTGGGTGGTGCTTGCCGGGGTCACGTCGAGTCGTACGGCCATGTGTGAGCTCCATCCCCAGTGATTTGCGTCCGGACCACTCCAGCGGATAGTAATAATCCTACTCTCGGATTAATCACGCTGTCGAGCCAGTTGATCGAAGTTCGCACGGATGGCGGCATCGGTCAGCTGGTTTCGAGTATGGGGCGACGAAAGTGTGCACCAGTGGGGCACGCGGTTCGCGTCCGCCAACCAGGCACGGAGGTACGGCCATGGCCGATTATGCTGCGCAAACGGATTACGACCCGGCCACGGCGGCGAGCATGTTCGACGCCGCGGGCTGGCAGAAGTCCTTTGCGAGCGAGCCCAACGGCGGCAACTGTGTCGAGGTCAACCTGGGTGCGGACAGAGTCGGCGTGCGCGACACGAAGCTCCGCGACAGCCCGGTGTTCGTCTTCGGACGGCAGGAGTGGCAGGCGTTCCTCGTCGCCGTGAAGGCGGGCCAGTTCGATCTTCCCGGGTGATCCCGGACACAGCCCGGCCCGCGTGGGCTGTGAATCGGCTCACGCGGGCCCGGGCCGGCGATCACCTCGCCGCCGCGCACGGCGGCGAGGTGATCGTGACCAGCCATCCGGGGGACGCCGGGTGGACCGGCACCCGCCCGCCGCCACGTGCTCCCGGCGGGTGCGTACACTGGGTGCCGGACCCCCGCGGCGTCCACCCTGTGAACCTCCCCAGGGCCGGAAGGCAGCAAGGATAAGCAGGCTCTGGCGGGTGCGGGGGTCCCCTTTTGCCCGTGTGGCGCTCCCCGCCGATCGGCGTCGGTGCCTGCCGGTACTCTCGCGGCGTGGCACTCGCGCTGTACCGGAAATACCGTCCGGCCACGTTCGCCGAGGTCGTCGGGCAGGAGCACGTCACCGAACCGCTGCGCACCGCACTGGCGGCCGGGCGGATCAACCACGCCTACCTGTTCTCCGGCCCCCGCGGCTGCGGCAAGACGTCCAGCGCGCGGATCATGGCGCGCTCGCTCAACTGCGCCGAGGGGCCGACGCCCGATCCGTGCGGCACGTGCGACTCGTGCCGCGCGCTCGCCCCGGAGGGGCCGGGCAGCGTCGACGTCACCGAGCTCGACGCGGCCAGTCACGGTGGTGTCGACGACGCACGTGAGCTGCGGGACCGGGCGTTCTACGCGCCCGCGGAATCGCGCTACCGCGTCTTCATCATCGACGAGGCCCACATGGTCACCACGCAGGGCTTCAACGCCCTGCTGAAGATCGTCGAGGAACCGCCGGAACACCTCATCTTCATCTTCGCCACCACCGAGCCGGACAAGGTGCTCACCACCATCCGCTCGCGCACCCACCACTACCCGTTCCGGCTGATCCCGCCGAGCGCGATGCGGGAGCTGCTGGAACGCAACGTCGAGGCGGAGGGCGTGCCCGTCGAGCCTGCGGTCTATCCGCTGGTGGTGCGGGCGGGCGGCGGCTCGGCCAGGGACACGCAGTCGGTGCTGGACCAGCTCCTGGCCGGGGCCGGTCCGGACGGCATCACCTACGACCGCGCGGTCGCGCTGCTCGGGGTCACCGACGTCGCGCTGATCGACGACATGGTCGACGCCCTCTCGGCGGACGACGCGAAGGCCGTCTTCGGCACCGTCGAGCGGCTCGCCGAGGCCGGGCACGACCCGCGCCGGTTCGCTTCCGACCTGCTCGACCGGTTGCGTGATCTCGTGCTGCTGCGCTCGGTGCCGGACGCCGCCTCCTCCGGCATGATCGACGTGCCGGACGAGCAGCTGAACCGAATGGTCGCGCAGGCCGAACGCCTCGGACTGGCCACGCTCACCCGCTATGCCGAGATCGTCCACAACGGACTACTGGAGATGCGGGGAGCCACGGCACCGCGGTTGCTGCTCGAACTGCTCTGCGCCCGGATGCTGCTGCCCGCCGTCTCGGACAGCGAGGAAGCGCTGCTGCAGCGGCTCGAGCGGCTGGAGCGCCGGGTCACCGCGGGCGGTCCCGCGCAGGCAGCGGCCGGGTCCACGGCGCCGCCGGAGCGTACCTACGAGCGGCCGAGCCGGGCTCCGCAACCGGCGGCTCCCGCACCGGCGGAGCAGCGCGAGCAGGCCGCCGCGAGTCCTGCCCCGGCTCCGGCCGCGCAGCGCCCCGGGGAGCCCGAGCCACCCGCCGCTCGGGAGGCCGAGCCGCCCGCCGCGGCGTCCTCGGTCCGGCCCGGACCGGAACCCGAACCCGAACCGGAACCCGCCGCCGAGCCCGGTCAGGTGGACGCCGCCGCACTACGCCAGTACTGGCCCCAGCTGCTGGCCACGGTGCGCAAGATCAGCCGCAGCACGGAGGCGATGCTGACCAACGCCACCGTGCACAGTGTCGAGGGCTCCACCGTGGTGCTCACGCACACGGCGGCGCCGCTGGTGCGCAGGCTCTCGGAGCCGCACAACGCGGACCGTATCGCGGCGGCGCTCGGGGAACTGCTCACCGGGGAGTGGCAGGTCCGGTGCGTGCACGCGGGAGCCGAGGGGGAGGCCGCGGCGCAGCGGGCTCGGCAGGCGCCGTCGCGTCCCGCGGCCGCCCCGGCGGCACAGCCAGCCCAGCGGCCGGAGCCGAGGCAGCCCACGCCGGAGCGGCCCCAGTCGGAGTCACCCCCGCAGGCGCAGCCGCAGCGGCGGCCCGTTCCGGCCCAGGGCGAGCCGGACATCCCGCTGCCGCCGGAGCCTGAGGACGAGGACGAGCCGCCGATGGACCAGCCGGCGGCCGAGGGTTCCGCGGCGGTCCCCCGGCCGGAACCGGCCGACCCGCACGAGCGGGCCCACAAGCTGCTGTCCGACCACCTGGGCGCCCGCCCCATCGACTCGTGAGTGTTCTCCGTGGTGAGAACCACGGTTTTCACTCACGAGCCAGGTAGGCCAGGATCCCCGTCGCGATCGCCTCGGCGTAACGCTGCCTGCCTGCCGGGCTGGACATCGCCGCGGCCTCACGGGGGTCCCGCATGTTGCCGCACTCGACCAGTACGGCTGGCCGCTCCGACAGGTTGAGCCCGGCCAGGTCGTCCCTCGGCGCGAGGCCGTCGTCGCCGAGGTAGTTCGAGGCGGGGAAGCCCGCTCCGGTGAACGCGCCGCGCAGCGCTCGGGCGAGCCGCAGGGACGGCTCGCCCTGCGCGGCGTTGAGGGGCGGTGCCGAGTAGGCGATGTGGAAGCCGCGGGCATCCGCGGCCGTGGCGCCGTCGGCGTGGATCGACACGACCGCGTCGGCACCGGCCTCGTTGCCGATCGCCGCCCTCCGGTCGACACACGGCCCCACCCCGTCGTCGCGGTCACGGGTCCGGACCACCCGGACGTCCCGCGCCGCCAGGAGGCGGCCGATCCGCCGGGCGACGTCGAAGTTGAACGCGTGCTCGGCGTATCCGGCTTCGGTGGCGGTGCCCGTGGTGTTGCACGCCTTCGTCCGGCCGCGCCCGGCGGGGACCTGCCTGTTGATCGCGCCGGGTGCGCCCGCGTTGCCGCCGTTGTGTCCGGCGTCGAGCACCACCACCGGCGGGCGGGCGGGGCGCGCCGTGGTCGAGGCGGTCGACGTGACGGCGGTGGTCGCCGCGGTGCTCGTGGCGGTGCCGGGCGCGGCCGTCGTCGTCGGCGCGCGGTCGGCCACCGTGGTGGGGACCGGTCGCGGGGCGGCGGCCGGGTCGGGCGTGCCGCAGCTCAGCAGCGACAGGCCGAGGAGCGACAGCAGGAAGCCTCGACGCAGCACGGCTCACACGGTGCCACATGCGCTGCGGCTACGCTGGGGGCACGTGCACAGGAAGCGATGAGATCGGAAGCCGAACATGGTGCAACCCGGCGGTGGAATGCCCGACATGCAGCAGATCCTGCAGCAGGCCCAGCAGATGCAGGAACAGCTCGTGTCGGCGCAGCAGGAGCTCGCGGCGACCGAGGTCACCGGCACTTCCGGCGGCGGTCTCGTGACCGCGACGGTCACCGGGGGCCTGGAGCTCAAGAACCTCACGATCGATCCCCAGGTCGTGGACCCCGACGACACCGAGACGCTCGCCGACCTCGTGGTCGCGGCCGTCCGGGACGCCACGAGCAACGCGCAGAAGCTCACCGAGGAGAAGCTGGGCCCGCTGGCAGGCGGCCTCGGCGGCGGCATGCCCGACCTCGGCAACTTCGGGCTTCCCGGGCACTAGCTTGTACGAAGGCGTCGTCCAGGACCTCATCGACGAGCTCGGGCGCCTGCCCGGGATCGGTCCGAAGAGCGCCCAGCGCATCGCGTTCCACCTGCTCGCCACCGACCCCGCGGACATCGGCAGGCTGCAGGACGTGCTCGGCAAGGTGCGGGAGGGCGTCCAGTTCTGCGAGATCTGCGGCAACGTCTCCGAGCAGGAGAAATGCCGTATCTGCCGGGACAGCAGGCGCGACACGAGCCTGCTGTGCGTGGTGGAGGAGCCCAAGGACGTCCTCGCGGTGGAGCGCACCCGGGAGTTCCGGGGCCGCTACCACGTGCTCGGCGGTTCGCTCGACCCGCTGTCCGGTGTCGGGCCCGACCAGCTCCGCATGCGGGAGCTGCTCGCCAGGCTCGGCGCGGAGGAGGTGTCCGAGGTGATCATCGCGACCGACCCGAACACCGAGGGTGAGGCCACCGCCACCTACCTCGTCCGCATGCTGCGCGACTTCCCCGGTCTCCGGGTCACCCGGCTCGCCTCCGGCCTGCCGATGGGCGGCGACCTGGAGTTCGCCGACGAGCTCACCCTGGGTCGCGCGCTGTCCGGCCGCCGCGCCCTCTGAGGTGCGAGTGGGCGCGCTGGTGGACGGCGTGCTGGCGGCCGAGCCGCGGCTGGGGGCGGTCCGGGTGCTCGCGATCGACGGGCCCTCGGGGTCGGGCAAGACGACGTTCGCCCGCGAGGTCGTGGCCGAACTCCGCGCCCGAGGTGCCCGCGTGGCGCTGGTCAGCACCGACGACTTCGCCACCTGGGACGATCCGGTGGGCTGGTGGCCCCGGCTCGCCGACGGCGTGCTGCACCCCCTCGCGCACGGCGAGCCCGGCCGGTACCGCCGCATGGACTGGACCGGTGGCCGGCCGCGGCTCGGCGGGTGGGTCGAGGTCGCCGTACCGGACGTGCTCGTGCTGGAGGGCGTCTCGGCGGGCCGCGCCTCCGTCCGGCCGCGGCTGTCCCTGCTCTGCTGGGTCGAGGACCCCGACGAGCGGGCCCGCCTGAACCGTGCCGTCGCGCGTGACGGCGAGGAGTCCCGGCCGTACCTGGCCGACTGGCAGAGGTTCGAACACGGCTGGTTCTCCGCCGACCGCACCCGCGACCATGCCGATGATGTCCGAATCGTGAATTCTCACTGAAGGTGGCGAAACTCGTCGCGCAGCGTCGCGTATCCGGATCGTGATCTCCAGAATTCGGTGTCACGGCCACTACTGACTAGGGTGCGTCCCAACGCATGGGATACGGACAACCCGAGGTGTGTGTAAATGACCAGGACACGATCCACCCGGTCGGTACTGCCGCGGCGGTTGACGCGAGCGGGCATGGCGGGCGGAATCGCCCTCACGATGGTGCTTTCCGCCTGCTCAGGTGACGGCGGCGACCAGGGCGGAGGCGGCGATGGTGGTGGCATCATCGTCGGCACCAATGACGACGTGCCTTCGCTCGACCCCGCCGAGTGCTACAGCTACATGTGCGGCACGATCATCGACAACGTCGGCGCGACGCTGGTCAGCTACAAGCCCGGCGAGACGGACCCGAGTCCGGACCTGGCCGAGTCGGAGCCGGAGATCAGCGAGGACGGCAGGACCTACACCTTCACGCTGCGGGAGGGCGTCAAGTTCCACGACGGCTCGGACCTGACCAGCGAGGACGTGAAGTTCTCGCTCAACCGCGCCAAGTGGATCGCGCACCCGGACGGCGCCAGCTTCCTGCTGGGCGGCATCGAGAGCATCGAGACCCCCGACCCGCGGACCGTGGTGTTCCAGCTCAGCGAGCCGGACATCACCTTCGGGGCCAAGCTGGCGTACAACGTGGCCACCATCGTCCCGTCGGACGGCGCCTACCAGTCGCCGGACGGCCCGCTGCCGGAGGACACCCCGCAGGAGGAGAAGGACTCCTTCCTCAACCAGGACCTGGTCGCCGCGGGCCCGTACACGCTCGAGGAGTTCCGCCAGAACGAGTCCATCCAGCTCAACAAGTTCGCGGATTACTTCGGTGACCCCGCGAGCAACGAGCGGGTTCTGGTGCGGTTCTTCGCCGAGAGTTCCCAGATGCAGGCGGCCCTGCAGTCCGGCGACATCGACGTCGCGTTCCGCCACCTCACTCCTGAGCAGCGGCAGAGCCTGCAGAACAGCGAGAACGTCAAGACCGTCGAGGGCGAGGGTGCCTCGATCAGGTACCTGGTGTTCAACATCGACCCGAAGCACCCGACGATCAGCGACGTCGACGTCCGCAAGGCGATGGCCGCCGCGATCGACCGGCAGCGTCTTGTCGACAACGTGCTCGCCGGTGGCGCCGATCCGCTGTACTCGATGGTCCCGCCGCTGTTCGAGGACGCCCACGTGCCCGCGTTCCAGGATGTCTACGAGGGCAGCGAACCGGGCAACTTCCTGGACGAGCCGGTCACCGTCGACCTGTGGCACGAGTCGAGCGGTCACTACGGCGACACCGAGACCGCGCTCGCCCAGGAGATCGCCAGGATGCTGGAGGAGAGCGGCATGTTCACGGTGAACGTGCAGAACGCCGAGTGGGCGCAGTACTCCGACAACAACGCTCCGGCCGCCACCAGCCCGTACGCGTCCTACCTGCTGGGCTGGTACCCGGACTTCCTGGATCCGGACAACTACATCCAGCCGTTCTACTCCTCGCAGGGGTACACGCAGAACTACAAGAACCAGCGGATGGACCAGCTCATCGCGGACGAGCAGACCGCCGAGCAGTCCGACTCGCCACAGCGGATGGAGACGTTCGAGCAGATCCAGCAACTGGCGGCCGAGGACGCACCGATCATTCCGCTGTACGTCGAGACGCCGTACGCCTTCGCCAGGCAGAACATCAAGGGGCTGGAGGAGACGATGGACGCCTCCCAGGTGTTCCGCTTCTACCTGCTGTCGAAGCAGTAGCGGACGCCGTGGTGTAACCCCTGTCCGGACGGACTCGGCGGCCTGCCCGGCCGCCGGGTCCGTCCCGGTCTGGAGCCCACAGCGCCCATGAGGCCCATAGAGGCCCGTAGAGGAAGGTCCTGGCAGGCGTGAAACCTGGTTCATTGGGCCGCTACATCGTTGTTCGGCTGCTGCTCGCCATTCCGATGGTGCTGATCCTGCTCACCTTGGTTTTCTTGCTGTTACGCGCGATTCCTGGTGACCCGGTGACGGCGACATTGGGCGGGCGCGCGACGCCGGCGCAGATCGAGGCGGCCCGGGAGGCGATGGGTCTGAACGACCCGTTGATCGTGCAGTATCTCGAGTACATGGGCGGCGCGTTGACCGGCGACTTCGGTACTCCGGTCACCGACCCGCGCGGCGTGGTCGAGATCGTGGCCGAGACGGCGCCGGCCACCATCGAGCTGGCCCTGGCCGGGATGCTGGTGGCCGTCACGGTCGGCATCCTGGTCGGCGGCCTCGCCGGACGACTTCGCGACACCCCGTTCGACATCGGGGGGCGGCTGTTCGGCATCATCATCTTCGCGGCCCCGGTGTTCTGGACCGGCCTGCTCGCGCAGCTGTTCTTCGCGGTCAAGCTGGGCTGGCTGCCGAGCAGCGGACGAGCGGGAGGGTTCGACCAACCGGAGTGGATCACCGGGTTCTACGTGCTCGACTCGCTGCTCACCTGGGACATGGCCGCCCTGGAGAGCACGCTCGAGCACCTGATCCTGCCCGCCGTCACCCTCGGGCTGCTCGTCGGTGGCATCTTCATCCGTCTCGTGCGGGTCAACATGATGCAGACCCTGCGCTCGGACTACGTGGAGGCAGCGCGGGCCAGAGGGTTGCGCGAGCGCAACGTGCTCTACCGGTACGGGTTCAAGACCGCGCTGATTCCGATCGTGACCATCATGGGGCTGCAGTTCGCACTGCTGCTCGGCAACGCGGTGCTGACCGAGCGGACGTTCAACTGGCCGGGCCTGGCGCAGGCGCTGGTCGACTTCATCGGGCAGCGCGACTACGCGGCGGTGCAGGGCATCGTCACGTTCATCGCGCTGGTGATCGTGGGCGTCTCGTTGCTCATCGACATCATCACCGGGCTGGTCGACCCGCGAGTGCGGTACTGAGGAGGTTGCCCGCATGAGTACGGAGAATGTGGACGCCGTCGGACCGGTCCGGAACGACCCGACACCGGGTGAGCAGAAGACGGGGGTGCGGGCGCGGCTGTCGCACGCGTGGCGGCCGTTCCGGCGGGCCAGCCGGGTGTCCAGGGTGCTGATCTTCAGCGGCCTCGGCATCGTGGTGCTGTTCCTGCTGATGGCCTTCGTCGGTCCGCTGCTCTACGAGTACGGAGGTACCCAGTACCGCGTCGAGGTGGCGCCGGGCGAGTTCGAGCCCATCAAGGCACTGCAACCGCCGTCGGGTGAGCATCCGCTCGGCACCACGCGTGACCAGTTCGACGTGCTCGCCAGGATCATCGACGGGGCCAGCCTCGCGTTCGCGGTGATGGCGCTCGCGGTGTCCATCGCGATGATCGCCGGCGTGACCCTCGGGCTGCTCAGCGGCTACCGTGGCGGACCGATCGACCGCGCGCTGGTGACCATGATGGACGCCGTCTACGCGTTCCCGGCACTGGTCCTGGCGATCATCACCGCGTTCGCGCTGTCCGCCATCATGAGCCCGGGTGTGGTGCCCGCGGCCGCCGCCGTGGGCGTGGTCTACATCCCCCAGTACTTCCGGGTGGTCCGTAACCACACGCTCTCGGTGAAGCAGGAACCCTTCGTCGAGGCCGCGCGCTCGATGGGCGCGAAGGAGCGCACCGTCCTCGGGCGGTACGTGTTCTTCAACGTGGTGCAGACGGTGCCGGTGATCCTGACCCTCAACGCCGCGGACTCGATCCTGGTCCTGGCCTCACTGGGCTTCCTCGGCTACGGCGTCCCGCCACCCACGGCCGAGTGGGGCTACGACATCTCCCGCGCCATCACTGACGTGCCGGCCGGCATCTGGTGGACGGCGCTGTGGCCGGGTCTCGCCATCGTGATCCTGGTGACGGCACTGACCCTGGTCGGTGAGGGCCTCAACGACGTCATCAACCCGCTGCTGCGCAGCAGGGGCAAGACCGGGCCGAAGATCGAGCCCGCCCCGCGGGAGGACACGCCCGCCGAGGACCACACCGCCGGCGCCGCCACCGGTGCGGCGGGCAGCGCACCGCAGGCCGCACGGCCCTCGGTGGCGGTGCGTGGCCTGCGCGTCGGGTACCGGACACCGGACGGACCACTGTGGGCGGTCGACGACGTCAGCTTCGACATTCACCCCGGCGAAAGCCTCGGCCTGGTCGGTGAGTCCGGCTGCGGCAAGTCGTCGCTCGGCCGGGCGCTGATGCGGCTGATGCCGCCGGGCGGCGTGGTGCGCGGCCGGGTCGAGGTGGCGGGCGAGGACATGGTCGGACTCTCGGAGTCCCGCCTGCGGCGCAAGCGGGGCGAGGACCTCGGCCTCGTCTTCCAGGAGCCGATGACGCGGCTCAACCCGCTGCTGAAGATCAGCGACCACTTCATCGAGATGATCCGCACCCACCAGCCGGACGTGTCGAAGGCGGAGGCACTCGAGCGCGCCCGCGTCGCGCTGTCCCAGATGGGCATCCCCCCGACGCGGGTGGAGTCCTATCCGCACGAGTTCTCCGGCGGTATGCGGCAGCGCGCCATGATCGCCCTGTCCATCGCGCTCGAACCGAAGGTGATCGTGGCCGACGAGCCGACGACCTCGCTGGACGTGATCGTCGAGTCGCAGATCCTGGATCTGTTCGGCCGGTTGCGTTCCGAGCAGCAGATCGGGCTGCTGCTGGTGACCCACAACCTCGGCCTCGTCGCCGAGACCTGCGACCGGGTCGCGGTGATGTACGCCGGCAAGATCGTCGAGATCGGACCGGTGGAAGAGATCTTCAACGATCCCAAGCATCCCTACACGCGAGGGCTGCTGGCTTCCACCATCTCGCTGGAGACGACCGAGCTGCATTCCATCGAGGGTTACCCGCCCAACCTGACCGATCCCCCGCCGGGTTGCCGCTTCGCTCCGCGGTGCCCGTACGTGATGGACCACTGCACCGACGCGGTGCCCCGGCTGACCGAGACCAATCCGGGCCAGCACACCGCCTGCTACCTCTATCCGGGAGCGGGCGCACCGGTCCCGGAGGGTGTGCGTGCCCCGGAAGGCAACCCACAGGAGACGGGAGTCTGATGAGCGAGGACGAGCCCACGGCCGTTGTGTCCGGCTCGGACGGCGACCGTGGCGAGCCACTGCTCTCCGTGCGTGACCTGAAGACCCACTTCGTCCAGGGTGGCAAGCTGTTCGGGCGCGGCGGCGAGACCGTGGTGAAGGCCGTTGACGGCGTCAGCTTCGATGTCCACCCCGGCGAGGTGTTCGGGCTCGTCGGGGAGAGCGGCTCCGGCAAGAGCACGCTGGGGCGGTCGATACTCAAGCTGGTGCAACCGACCTCGGGCGAGGTGCGCTACCGCGGGCGTGACCTCATGCCGTTGCGCGAACGGGAGATGCGCCCGCTGCGCCGCGAGCTCGGCCTGATCTTCCAGGACCCGAATGCCTCGCTGAACCCGGCGATGACGATCGGGCAGGGGGTCGGGCATCCGCTGCACATCCACGAGATGGTCAGCTCGCGGGCGGAGGCGCGCAAGCGGGTGATCGACATGCTGGAGCGGGTGGGCCTGCACCCGGCGGAGAGCTTCCTCGACCGCTACCCGGAGGATCTCTCCGGCGGGCAGAAGCAGCGACTGGTGATCGCGCGGACGTTGATCACCGAGCCGAAGTTCGTCGTGGCCGACGAGCCGGTCGCCGCGCTCGACATGAGCGTGCGGGCCCGGGTGCTCGAGTTGATGCTGGAACTGAAACGGGACCTCGACCTCACCTACGTCTTCATCACCCATGACCTGGCGACGGCGCGGTTCCTGTGCGACCGGATCGGCATCCTCTACCTCGGCGAGTTCGTCGAGCAGGGGCCGTCGGAACTGCTGTTCGACGATCCGCGACACCCGTACACCCGCTCGCTGCTCTCGGCGATCCCGCTGCCCGACACGCGGCGGCGGGACCGGGTCAAGGTGCTGCCGCGCGGTGAGATCCCGGACGCCTCTCGCCCGCCCGCGGGCTGCCGGTTCCATCCCCGCTGCCCCGACGCGTTCGAGGTCTGCGGTTGGCAGGGCCAGGACCTCGTCGACGCGATCGAGGACCGCTGGACGAAGGTGGACCGGGACACGGCTGACCGGGAGCTGGAGTTGCTCGGCAGGCTCGGCGACGCCGAGGTGGCGACCACGTTCGTCCGGTTCCCTTCGCGCGAGCCCGACACTGTCGCCGAATGGCTGCGCTCGGTCGGCCCGGAACTGCCCGCGAACGTGTTCTCGGCCGTCACCGGGGTCGAGGTCGAACCGGGCGGCGTCGTCGTCCGGTTCGGGCCGGGACCGGAACCGGGTGTGCAAAAGGTGGCAGGCCGGGATGTCGCCTGCCACCTGCACGGTGTCGTCGTGCGCCGTGACGGGGTGCATGTCGGCGATCCGGCGGAGGCCGAGGCAGCCGCTACGTCTCGGTGACCACCCGCTCGGCTCGTGAGTGAGAAACATGGTTTGAACCACGTTTCTCACTCACGACCCGGCGCTGGAAGGACCCCAGCAGCACACCGGCCACCACGATGGCGCTGGCCACGAGTTCCACGGCGGTCGGGCGCTCGCCGAGCACCAGGAACGCCAGCGTCATGCCCACCACCGGGACCAGCAGCGAGAACGGTGCCACGACCCCGGCCGGATGGCGTCGCAGCAGCGTGCTCCAGATGCCCGAGCCCGCGATCGTGCCGAGCAGCACGACGTAGGCGAGCCCGGCCAGCGACACCCACGCGCCGGGCTCGCCGAGCGTCGTCAACGCCCGCCACTGCTCGGCCGGGCCCTCGAACACCAGCGACAGAGCGAACATCGGCAGCGGCGGCACGACCGACATCCACAGCGTGAAGTGCAGCGGGTTCTGCGGCCTGGCCTGGCGGGAGCAGAGGTTGCCCGCCGCCCAGCTCAGCGCGCCGAGCAGGGTCAGCACCACCGGCAGCAGCGCCGCGTGCTCGGCCCGCTGCCAGGCGATCGCGCACATCCCGGTGACCGCGAGCGCGATACCCGCGACCTGCCTCGCGGTGGGCCGTTCCCGCAGGAACAGCATGCCGAGCAGCACCGTGAACGGCGCGGAGGCCTGCAGCACCAGCGAAGCCAGGCCGGTCGGCATGCCGACATCGAGACCGACGAACAGGAACGCGAACTGCAGGGTGCCGAACCCGAGGCCGTAGCCGACGAGCCAGCGCAGGCGCACACCGGGCCACGGAACCAGCAGCACCGTGGGGATCGCGATGACGAGGAAGCGGACCATGCCGGCGAACAGCGGGGGAAAGTGCGTGAGCACGGCGTGGATGGCGAGGAAGTTGCAGCCCCACAGCACCGCCGTGAGGGCGGCGAGGAGGCGGTCGCGGACGGGCACGGGTCCACTCTGCGCGAGCCGACTGTGAAGCACCAGCGAGATTGTTTTCAACAACCTTTCAGATGTGCTTCACTGTTGGCGTGGACGTCGGGCGCTTGCGCACGCTGCGGGAGTTCGCCGACCGCGGCAGCGTCACCGCGGCCGCGCGGGCGCTGCACTGCACGCCCTCGGCGGTGTCGCAGCAGTTGCGGGCGCTGCAGCAGGAGGTGGGGCTGGCACTGACCGAGCCCTCCGGCCGGGGCCTGCGGCTCACCGACGCCGGGCGCGCGCTGGTCGCTCGCGCGGACGAGGTGCTCGCGGCGGTCGACCGGGCCGACGCCGAGCTGGACGCCTATCGCAGCGCGCCCCGCGGCAGGGTGCGGCTCGCGTTGTTCCCCTCCGCGGCCCTGATGCTCCTGTCCGGGCTGCTGCACCGGTTCGCCCGGTACGACGGCCTCGACGCCGAGGTCCGCGATGTCGACATGACGCCACCGGAGGTGCCCGGGCTGCTGGCCGACTTCGACCTGGTGGTCGCCCACCGCGACGAGCACGCGGCGCCCTTCGAGGACGAGCGGCTCGAGGTGGTGCACCTGTTGCGGGAGCCGCTCGACCTCGCGCTGCCGCCGGGGCATCCGCTGGGCGCTGCCGACCGGGTCGGGCTCGCGGACGTCGCCGCGGAGCCGTGGATCAGCGTCGACGTGGGGTTTCCGGTGGACGACGTGCTGCTGTCGCTCGCGGTCCGGACCGGCATCCGCCCGAGGGTCGTGCACCGCATCAACGACTTCCGCATCATCGAGTCGCTCGTCGCCGCCGGGCACGGCGTCGCGCTGCTGCCCCGGTACACAGTGGACACCACGCGCGTGCTGCGCAGGCCGCTGGCCGGCATCCGCGCCGCTCGGCACGTGGAGGTCGTGCTCCGGCCTGGCGCGGCCACCCGGCCCGCCGTGGCCGCGGTGCTCGACGCGCTGCGCGCCGAGGTGGCGGAAGTCGGCCGGGAAACCCTGCCGTGACCTGACAGGGTTCACCACGATCGTGACCCGGATGAACCAGAGACTGACAGGCAGGGTGGCACTGGTCGCGGGCGGCACGCGCGGCGCGAGCAGGGCGATCGCGGTGGAGCTGGCCAGGGCGGGAGCGTTCGTCTACGTCACCGGGCGCACCACCGAGGAGAACCGGTCCGAGGTGGGCAGGCCGGAGACGATCGACGGAACCGTGCGGCTCATCGAGCGGGCCGGAGGCAAGGGTGTCGCGATCCGGGTCGACCACCTCCGGCCCGAGCAGGTGCGCGCGCTCGCCGAGCGGATCGACGCCGAGCAGGGCGGGCTGGACATCCTCGTGGACGGCCTCTGGGGCGGCGACGGCTACCTGGAGTGGGCGAAGCCGGTGTGGGAGCACTCGCTGGAGGCGAGCCTGCGGATGATCCGGCTCGGCATCGACGCCCACATCATCACCAGTCACCACCTGCTCCCGTTGCTGATCCGCAGGCCAGGCGGGCTCGTGGTGGAACTGACCGACGGCACCCGGGAGTACAACGCGACCTTCCGGAAGGGCACGTCGCTGGCGTTCTACGTGGCGAAGGCGGCCGCCCACCACGTCGCGCTGGCCGAGGCGGAGGAACTGCGGCCGCACGGCGGCACCGCGGTCGCGGTCACGCCGGGCTGGTTGCGGTCCGAGGCGATGCTCGACGAGTTCGGCGTCACCGAGGAGAACTGGCGGGACGCGCTGCCCGGGCAGCCGCACTTCTGCGTCTCGGAGTCGCCGACGTTCGTCGGCAGGACCGTGGCCGCGCTCGCCGCCGACGAGGACCACGGCCGGTTCACCGGCGAGACGCTGTCCAGTGGCTGGCTGGCGCAGGTGTACGGCATCGACGACGTGGACGGCAGCAGGCCGGACGCCTGGCGGTACCTCGTCGAGGTGGCGGACGCGGGCAAACCGGCCGACGCCACGGGTTACCGCTGACGCGCCCGCGAGTCCCCCGTTCCTGCGCGCGAGTGCTGCATTCGCCGCGATCCGAACGCAGCACTCACGGACCCGGGCGGGGGACTCGCGGGCCGGAGTGGCGGTCGAGCATCCGGCGGGCCAGGTCGGCGAAGGCGGTGCGCACCCGCTCGGGTTCCAGGATCTCCACGTCGGGGCCGAGCCCGAGGAGCTGACCCGCCGCGACGCCGTCACCCTCCAGATACAGTTCCACCTCGGTCCAGCCGTCCGGTCCCGGCTCGCCCGCGCGGTCGAGCGCCGCGACGGCCAGATCCGCGTCGACGACGTGGGGCAGCGTGCGCACCCCCGCGCGGCTCAGCCTGACCAGCACCCGCTCGTTGTACAGCGAACGCTCGAACCGCGCTGAGGACCTTTCCCACCAGCTCGCGAGGTCGAAGCCGGCGGGCCGATCGAACCGCTCGCCGACCTCCTCGACCGCGCGGATCCGCGACACGCGGTACGTGCGGCGGTGCTCCCCGACCGCGGCGACGAGGTACCAGATCCCGGCCTTGAGGACGAGCCCGAGCGGTTCGAGCACCCGCTCGATCGTGCCGTCGCCGCGCGCGTAGGAGACCCGCAGCCGCTGCTGTTCCCAGACCGCGCGGGCGATGTCGGCCAGGTGCTCGGCCTCGTCCTCGCGGCGAAACCAGCCGGGAGCGTCGAGGTGGAACCGTTGCGCGAGGTGCTGGGCCTGTTCCCGCAGCGGCGCGGGCAGGGTCGCCGAAACCTTGGCGTGCGCGGCCGACACGGCCGTGCCGAGCCCCAGCTCGGCCAGCGCCCTCGGCACGCCCATCGCGAAGATCGCCACCGCCTCGCGGGACGTCAGCCCGTCGAGCCGGGTGCGCCAGCCCTCGACCAGGCGCACGCCACCGTGCCTGCCCTGCTCCGTCCACAACGGAACGCCCGCGGCCTGCAGCGCCGCGAGGTCCCGGTGCATCGTCCGCTCCGAAACGCCCAGGGCACCGGCCAGTTCGGCGACGGTGGCGCTACGCCTGCTCTGCAGGGTGAAGAGCAGCGCCACCAGCCGTTCCGCTCGCATGCACCAGATCATGCCCGGTCCGGAGCCGGAACGCCGCGCCGGCCACCGACGCCAGCGCCACGGCCACGCCGAGCGAGACCACCAGGCTGACGAGCGGCTCCTCGACGATCCGGCCGCCGAGGTAGCCGAGGGCCACCGCATAGGCCGACCACAGGGTGACGCCGATCGCCGAGGCGGTGACGAACACGGTCCTCGGCCAGCGCAGGGACCCGGCGAGCAGCGCTCCGGCGGTGCCACCCGCGGGCAGCCAGCGGGCGATGACGAGCACGGGCACCGGGTTGCGCTCGATCCGGTCGGTGAGCCAGCGCAGGCTGGCCGCCGGGCCGGGGCGGGCGCGGACCCGGCGCAGGGCCCAGGCCCCGCCACGCCTGCCCGTGGCATACAGCACGAGGTCGCAGACCAGGCAGCCCACGGCCGCCACGAGCACGACCGGGACGAGCGAACCACCCTGTTCGGCGGCGGCCACTCCCAGGCCGATCAGCGCCAGCTCCGTCGGAGCGAAGGGCACGGCGGAGATGACGAAGAGCACCAGCAGCGAGACCGTCGAGGCGTCCACGACCCGTCCAACGCCCGCCAGTCTGAGAACCCCTCAGCAGCGGGCAGTGAATGGCACATCGTCTGCGTTGAACGCAGGGAATGTGCCATTCACTGCCCGCAGCCGGGTCAGCGGTGGGCGCGGTTGACGGCCGAGACGACGGCGCGCAGGGAGGCCGTGACGATCGACGGGTCGATGCCGACACCCCAGTACACCTTGTCGGCCACGGCGCACTCGATGTACGACGCGGCCTTCGCGTCGTCACCCGGGGTGAGCGTGTGCTCGCTGTAGTCCATCAGCCGCAGGTCGAAGCCCACCGCGGACAGCGCGTCGAAGAACGCCGCGATCGGGCCGTTGCCGCGGCCCCGGATGTCCTGCTCCTCGCCGTCCAGCCGGACGGTGGCCGAGATCTCGTAGCCGTCGGCGCCGTGGTCGGTGACGTGCTGGCCGACTAGCTCCAGCGGCGCGGTCGGCTCCAGGTACTCCGCGGAGAACGCCTGCCACATCGTGTCCGGGTCGACCTCGCCGCCCGCCGTGTCGGTGTGCCGCTGAATGGTCTGCGAGAACTCGATCTGCAGCCGCCGGGGCAGGTCGAGCTGGTGCTCGGTCTTCATGATGTAGGCGATGCCGCCCTTGCCGGACTGCGAGTTGACCCGGATCACGGCCTCGTAGGTGCGGCCGATGTCCTTCGGGTCGATCGGCAGGTACGGCACCTCCCACGGGTGGTCCTCGAACGGCACCCCGGCCTTCTCGGCCTGCGCGCGCAGCGCGTCGAAGCCCTTGTTGATCGCGTCCTGGTGGCTGCCGGAGAAGGCGGTGAACACCAGGTCGCCCGCCCACGGGCTGCGTTCGTGCACCGGCAGCTGGTTGCAGTACTCGACCGTGCGCTTGATCTCGTCCATGTCCGAGAAGTCGAGCTGCGGGTCGACGCCCTGGCTGAACAGGTTCATCGCCAGCGCGGCCAGGTCGACGTTGCCGGTGCGCTCGCCGTTGCCGAACAGGCAGCCCTCGATCCGGTCGGCGCCGGCCTGGTAACCCAGCTCGGCCGCGGCGATGCCGGTGCCCCGGTCGTTGTGCGGGTGCAGCGAGAGGATCACGGAGTCCCTGCGCTCCAGGTTCCGGCTCATCCACTCGATCGAGTCCGCGTAGACGTTCGGAGTGGCCATCTCCACCGTCGCGGGCAGGTTCAGGATCACCGGCCGCTGCGGCGTGGGCTGCCAGATGTCGGTGACCGCGTTGCACACCTCGGCGGCGTAGGACAGCTCGGTGCCGGTGTAGGACTCCGGCGAGTACTGGAACCGGAAGTCCGTGTCGGAGTACTTGTTCGCGTACTCGACCACCAGCTCGGCGGCTTGCAGCGCGATCTTCTTGATGCCCTCGCGCTCCTCGCGGAACACGACGCGGCGCTGGAGGATCGAGGTCGAGTTGTAGATGTGCACGATGGCCCCGGGCGCGCCCTCCAGCGCGGCGAACGTCCGCTCGATCAGCTCGGGGCGGCACTGCGTCAGCACCTGGATGCGGACGTCGGCCGGGATCGCGTCCTCCTCGATGATCTCCCGGACGAAGTCGAAGTCGGTCTGGCTCGCGGCCGGGAAGCCGACCTCGATCTCCTTGAAGCCCATGCGCACGAGCAGTTCGAAGAACTTGCGCTTACGGGCGGGCGACATCGGGTCGATCAGCGCCTGGTTGCCGTCCCGCAGGTCGACGGCGCACCACAGCGGTGCCCGTTCGATCCGCTTGTCGGGCCAGGTCCGGTCGGGCAGCGTGATGTCCTCGACCAGGCGGTACCACGGTTGGTAGCGGTGGAAGGGCATCGAACTGCCGCGCTGCGGGTTCCACGCGGGCTGGTCGGCCGGTGCGGGCCGGGACGGTGTTCGGATGCGGCTGGACGGGCTCACGGAGGAATCGGGCGTGCTCATGCTGAAGGGGCTCCTGCTCGCTGTGCGGGTATCGGACGGCGGACGACCGGCGGCACCACGCATCCCCGCGACGGGGAGCCGGTCTGATCAGGCCCCGTCGCGGCAGCGAAGCAGAAGGGCACGTGCCACGCGGCCAGCTTAACCACGACGGTCTCGGGTTGAAAAGCCGGGGCCGTGGCCGAACCGTTACCCGCGGCCCCCTGGCCGGGGGTTACTGACGCGTAGCGTTCCGCGAACGAAAGTGCCAGACTTCGGGGCATGGGTGAGCACGCCGAGAGGAATGACCGGGACGAGGGCGCCACGCAGGCGATGCCGCCGGTCCACGCCTCGTCCACCTACGGCAGCGCGGCCGAGGAGCCGGAGCCGAGGCGGAAGCGCCGCACCGACTGGGTCGCGGTCAAGGACCAGGTCGTCGGGCTGCTGGCCGCGGTCGTCCGCTGGGCCGGCCTGTTCTTCGCGGCCCTGCTGGTGCTGCACGTGATCTTCGTGATCGGTGAGGCCAACCCCGACAACGGCATCGTGTCGTTCGTGCAGAGCTGGGCGGACTGGCTCTCCCTCGGGTTCCAGGACCTGTTCACGCCCGAAGACGCCAAGCTGAAGGTGCTGGTCAACTACGGCATCGCCGCACTGTTCTGGCTGATCGTCTCCGCGGTGGTGGCCAGGATCATCCGGCGGGTCGGCGGCAGCGCCTGACGGCCCCGGCTTCAGAAGGCCGGGTTGCCCCAGTCGCCGGTGAAGGCGAACTCCGCGAGCGGGAGCCGCGTGCGGGGCGCCGTCTCCCGCTGGACACTGCGCTCGTCCCCGAGCACCTCGGGGTCGCCGAGCACGCCGACGGCGATCGCGATCACCGGGCGCACGCCGTCGGGCAGGGTGAACGCGGCCCGCACGGCATCGTGGTCGAAGCCCGCCATCTGGTGGACCACGAGTCCTTCGGCCACCGCCTGCAGCGCCAGGTTCTCGCCGGCCAGCCCGAGGCCGTACTCGGCGTAGGGCACCTCGCCCTTCTCGTTGTGCGTGACGGCCAGCCCGACCAGCAGCGCCCCGGCGCGATGGGCCCAGGACTGGTTGCGCTCGGTGAGCGTGCCGAGGATGCGCTGGAAGGTGTCGTCGCCCCGGCGGCCGACGAGGTAGCGGGCGGGCTGGGTGTTGCCGAAGGAGGGAGCCCAGCGCGCGGCTTCCAGCAGCGCGCGCAACTGGTCGGGGTGGACCTCGGCTGAGGAGTCCAGCGCTCGCGGGCTCCACCGCCGCGCGATCAGCTCGTGGATCGGGACGCTCGTCTCGGCTTCCTTGTCGCTCATCGGGCGCCGAGTATACGGCCTGGCCTCGGCAGATGATCTCGGGGAAAAAGTGGTCGGCGCCACAGCGCGAGGTGTTCGCGGAAGGTGCCCCCGGTAGGCTACGTGCGAAAAGAAGGGAGCGGGGCCCTTCCGACGACACTGGGAGGCACCCCTGCCCCGGTCGAGGAGGTTCGGGCAAATTGGCGCTCGTAGTCCAGAAGTACGGCGGTTCGTCGCTGGAGAGCGCTGACCGGATCAAGCGCGTGGCCGAGCGGATCGTGGCCACGAAGAAGGCAGGCAACGAGGTCGTGGTGGTGTGCTCGGCGATGGGCGACACCACCGACGAGTTGCTCGATCTCGCGGAACAGGTGAACCCGGTTCCCCCGGAACGCGAGATGGACATGCTGCTCACCGCGGGTGAGCGCATCTCCAACGCGCTTGTAGCGATGGCGATCTCGGCGCAGGGTGCCGAGGCGTGGTCGTTCACCGGTTCGCAAGCAGGCGTCGTCACCACGTCGGTTCACGGCAACGCACGGATCATCGACGTCACGCCGAGCCGCGTGACGGAGGCGCTCGAGCAGGGTTACATCGCGCTCGTCGCCGGGTTCCAGGGCGTCGCCCAGGACACCAAGGACATCACCACGCTCGGCCGTGGTGGCTCCGACACCACCGCGGTCGCGCTCGCCGCGGCGCTGAACGCGGACGTGTGCGAGATCTACTCCGATGTGGACGGTGTGTACACCGCGGACCCGCGGATCGTGCCCAACGCACGCAAGCTCGACACGGTGCCCTACGAGGAGATGCTCGAGCTCGCCGCGAGCGGCTCGAAGATCCTGCACCTGCGCTCGGTCGAGTACGCCCGCCGTTATGGCGTGCCGATCCGCGTCCGCTCGTCCTACAGTGACAAGCCGGGCACCACCGTGGCCGGCTCTATCGAGGAGATCCCCGTGGAACAAGCGTTGATCACCGGTGTCGCGCACGACCGGTCGGAGGCCAAGATCACGGTCACCGGCGTGCCGGACCACGCCGGTGCGGCAGGCCGCATCTTCCGCACGGTCGCGGACGCCGAGATCGACATCGACATGGTCCTGCAGAACATCTCCAACACGGCGGGGCGCACGGACATCACGTTCACGCTCTCGAAGGCGAACGGCCCGAAGGCGGTCGCCGAGCTGGAGAAGATCAAGGACGAGCTCGACTTCACGGCGGTGCTCTACGACGACCACGTCGGCAAGGTGTCGCTGGTCGGCGCGGGCATGCGCTCGCACCCTGGTGTCACGGCGAGCTTCTGTGAGGCGCTCGCCAAGGCCGGCGTGAACATCGAGATCATCAACACCTCGGAGATCCGGATCTCGGTGCTGATCCGGGACGCGCAGCTCGACGACGCCGTGCGCGCGATCCACGAGGCATTCGAGCTCGGCGGCGACGAGGAGGCCGTCGTCTACGCAGGGAGCGGACGCTGATGAGCAACGGACCCACACTCGCCCTGGTCGGTGCGACCGGTGCCGTCGGCACCGTCATGATCGACATCATCAACGGCAGGGAGTCGGTGCCGTGGGGGGAGATCCGGTTGATCGCCTCCCCGCGCTCGGCCGGCAAGAAGATCACGGTGCGGGGCGAGGAGCTCACGGTGATCGCCCTCTCGCCCGAGGCCTTCGACGGCGTGGACGTCGCCATGTTCGACGTGCCCGACGAGGTGTCCGCCGAGTGGGCGCCGATCGCGGCCGAGCGCGGCGCCGTCGCCGTGGACAACTCCGGTGCGTTCCGCATGGACGACGACGTGCCGCTGGTGGTGCCCGAGGTGAACGCCGACAAGGTGGCGGACCGGCCGAGGGGCATCATCGCCAACCCGAACTGCACCACGCTGTCGATGATGGCCGCACTCGGTGCGCTGCACCGGGAATTCGGCCTCAAGGAGCTGGTCGTGGCCTCGTACCAGGCGGCCTCCGGCGCCGGGCAGGACGGTGTCGACCGCCTGTACGCGGAGCTGGATGCCGTGTCGGGCAAGGGCCTCGGCGCGAAGGCGGGCGACGTGCGCGCGGCGCTCGAGGCGGGCGGACTGTCCCTTGCGGACACCCCGTTCGCCGGCACTCCGTTGGCGCTCAACGTGGTGCCTTCGGCCGGTTCCTACAAGGGTGACGGCTGGTTCTCCGAGGAGCTGAAGGTGCGCAACGAGTCGCGCAAGATCCTCGGGATCCCGGACCTGAAGGTGTCGGCGACCTGCGTGCGCGTTCCGGTGGTGACCACGCACTCGCTGGCGGTGCACGCCACGTTCGAGCGTGAGGTCACGGTCGAGGCCGCGCACAAGGTGTTCGAGGCGCAGCCGTCCGTTGTCCTCGTTGACGACCCCGAGAACGGCAGGTTCCCCTCCCCGGCCGAGGTCGTCGGCAACGACCCCACCTACGTGGGCCGGGTCCGGCAGGCGCTGGACTTCCCGAACACCCTCGACTTCTTCGTGTGTGGCGACAACCTCCGCAAGGGGGCCGCGCTCAACACGTACGAGGTCGCGGAGCAGCTGGCCCCCGAGTTCTCCTGAGGGCAGTGAAGGCCACCTTCAGTGCGTTCGACGCAGTGGAGGTGGCCTTCACTGCGAGCTGGTGCGGCACGGTAGGTTTCGGACCATGTGGAAGAGAAGCGCACTGGCCGCGCTCGGAATCCTGGGTACCGTGGCGCTCGCCGGCTGCGACGACGTGAACTCCGCGATCGACCAGGCCGACCGCGCCGCCGACCGCGCGTCCGTGTGCACGGAGGCGCTCGGCCTGGTGAACCTGAACCCGAACGTCGACCCCCAGCAGTTGCAGGCCGAGGCCGAGGAGAAGGCCAACCGGCTGCGCGAGCTCGGTCAGCAGGCGGCCGACCAGGAGGTGCAGCAGTCGCTGCAGCAGCTCGCCGACTCCTACGTCGAGCTGGAGCAGAAGCAGGCCACCGCCGCGGGCGAGTTCAACCAGTGGCTGCAGAACAGCATGAAGCAGCTCGACGAGCTGCGGCAGGCCTGCCTCTGACCGGACGCCGTCGCGGCCGGAACGCGGCACTCGCGGTCCTGGGCGAAGGACTCGCGGGCGGCTATCCGGTCGCGGCGGGGACCGGTTCCCGTACCCGGCGGCGTTGTAGCGCGAGCCCGACGGCGGCGAACAGCAGGCCACCCGCACCGGCCGCCGCGAAACCCCAGCCCGGCGCGGAGTGGTCCATCACGAAGCCCACGACCGGGGCGCCGAGGGCGAGCCCGATCCGCGTCGCCGAGTCCTGCAGCCCCATCGCCTCGCCGCGGACGCCGGGCGGCGCCAGCGCGCTGACCGCCTCGGTGGTGGCGGCGAGCGTGGGCGCGCAGGCCAGGTTCATCGGCACGAGCGCGAGCGCGAGCAGCCACCACGGCTGGTCCACCAGCCCGACGGGCAGCACCAGCACCGACAGCAGCACCATCAGCGGCAGCTGGGACAGCGACCGCGGGACGGCGCCGTGGACCAGCCCGCCCACCGCCGACGCCACCGCCATCACGGCGATCACCACCCCGGTCCACTCGACCTCGCCGGAGGCGCGCAACGCGGCGAGCGCCGCGATCTCCGTGCCCATCAGCACGAACGTCGCGCCCACCGCGATGAACAGCGCGGCCACCAGCGGCGCGGTGAGCCAGGTCCGGATCGGCTGCCGGGCCGTCCTCGGCGCGGCCGACTCCGCCGCGGTCCGCACCGGCGGGTTCGCCGCGTACAGCACGGCCGCCACCGCACCGAACGCGATGCCGATCGACGTCAGGGCGACGGTGGACGACAGCTGGGTGCTGACGAGGATGCCCAGCGCGGGGCCGATCATGAAAGACGTCTCGAGTGACATCATGTCCATCGAGTACGCCGTGCGCCGCTGCGGCGGCGGCACGAGTGCGGTGAGCACCTGCCGCGCGAGCGAGCCCGCCGGAACGGTGAGCATGCCCGCCGGAAGCGCCACCACGAGCAGCGCCTCGTAGGGCAAGTGCGGCGTGCTGAGCCAGTACGCACACGACGCCAGCCCGCACAGCGCCACCGCGGGGCGCAGCCCGTGCCGGTCGATCAACCTCCCGATCAGCGGCGCCCCGAGCGCGCTGCCGATCGTCGTCGCCGTGCCGATCAGGCCCGCGGCACCGTAGCCGCGCCCGAGCTCACTCACGACGTGCAGCGTCAGCGTGATGCCCATCGCCGTCATCGGCAGGCGGGCGACGAACATCAGCAGGATCGACGCCGGAACGCCGGGCAGGCGCAGGACGCGGAGGTAGGGCTGGAGCGGCACGCTCCGAGCCAACCGCAGGTTGGTACGTCCGTGCAACTTTTTTGTGCTGGCTCCCCGGCGCCACCCCCATGACCGGGCCGAGCCCGGCAGCGGCACCACCGTGGGCGACCCGATCAGCGGTCCGGCGCACTCGGTCTTCCCGATCAACGTGCCGTTCGTGCTGCCCGGGATCGCCGCTCTCGCGCCGCGCCCGGAACCCGCGCGTGGGTGCGCGCCTGCCGCTCGGCCGGCCTCGCCTGGGCCGCCGTGCTCGTGACGGTCCCGTCGCTCGCGTGGATGGGTGCCGTGTTCGCCGCCGTTACCGGGTCCGCCGGGGCCATGGTGCCCACCGCCGTTCCCCGCCGGGCAGGCGTTCGCGTAGCGCGGCGCGTTCGGCGCGGCGCAGACGGGTCCGGCTGGAACCCTTCTCGTCACCGGCCCGGTACCAGCGCTCGTGCCACCAGCCGCCGTCGCGGACCAGGCGCTCGCCGAACGTGCCCGCCGTCAGCGCGGTCACGTGGGTTCGCAGTTCCGCGGCACATTCCTCGACGGTTTCCGCGCAGGCGTCGCACCGGCAGTGCGGCAGGGTCAGCTCCGTGCCACCGAGCCGGACACGGAGTGCGGGACGTCCGTCGAACACCATCGTCAGCGGCGCGGCGTCCCGGTCGGCGGGCACGAGGCGCACCGCGGGTGCGGGTCCGCCCCGCCCGTCGGGCTCGGTGGTCGTCTCGGTCGTGACGGCGTAGTCGCGGGCCAGCTCGGCGAGCACCGCGCGGCCGATCGCGTGCAGCGCGGCGTAGCGTCCCGGGTCGCTCACACCCCCATCCTCCCTGGGGAGGGGGAGCGAGGGAGCTTTACTACCGTCAGACGGCAGTAAAGCTCCCTCGCTCCCGGTGCGGCGACAAGGTCGAGGAGGCGTTCCGGAAGGAGGCCCGGGGCCCACCGCGGAACACGGCGCGGCCCGGCTGGTGGCCCGGGGCCGCGTTGTGCTGTGGACAGAGTGTTCGTTGCGACAAACGTGGGCGAATTACGCCGTTGTGGTTTAACTGTCGTACTGACACCACGGGGTGATCAGGGGAATCAATCACCGATTACCTCCCTGTGGGTTACCCAGATGGACCATCGGGTGATGTGACTACACAACGCAGTAGCCGTACTTTCGAACGTTGATCTTCCGGGCGAAAGGTAACCGGTCCGCGTTCATCAATTGTGGGTCATTCGAGCGAATCGAATTCGGCACGTGAGGATCGGAAATCAGCCCGGCGTGGTGATCGTCTGGTGAAGGCCCGACACGGTTGGTATCCAGTTTGCCGTTGGGTCTTTCGAAGGCCGGGAGGTATTAAATGAAAGGCAGGATTGCCCGCGCCATCGCGGCGGCCGCCGCCGGCGTCATGCTGGCGGTGACCGGATCCGGGATGGCCGCGGCGAGCGTGGTCGAGGGCGGCAAGGGGTCCTCGAGCACGGAAGCCGCGGGCACGAAGGTGCTCGAACTACGGGACGAACTGACGAGGAAGGCCTACGCCGGTGACGTCGCCGGCACCCAGGACACCCTCGCCAGGCTCGATCCGCTGCTGGCCGACCTGGCGGCCGGACAGCAGTACTCCATCCAGGCGGAGTCCCAGCAGCGGGCCGACGTCGCGCACCAGCACGCGCGGGAGGCGGCGAGGCTGCTCGCCGACCCGTCGGCGACCCCGAGGCAGGTGCCGAGCGTTCCGCTGCCGGAGATCCCCGACCTGCCCCCGCCGCTCGACGTGGTCAGCAACCTGCTGAAGAGCCTGCTGTCCGCGGTGACCGGGCTGCTGGCCGGTCTGCTCGGCGGTGGCGTGCCCGAGCTGCCCGTTCCGGAGACTCCGGAGGTGCCCGCGCCCTGACCGGTCGCGAAGAGGGGGAGCGGAATCCGGCGGCGACAATGCGCCGCCGGATTCCGCCGCGTCTTATTGCTCCCGCGATTTCCGGCTGAGTCCCATTCGCAGGGCGCCGGCGGCCTCGGCGGTGGCTTCGGTAAACCGCCTGCCGACGCCGAGGAAATTGATGTAACCGTGAATGAGGTCGTGCTGCCTGCTCAGTGCGACCGGGACTCCCGCCTCCGCCAGCCGCCGTGCGTAGGCCTCGCCTTCGTCGCGCAGGGGGTCGAAGCCCGCCGTCGCGACGTAGGCGGGAGGCAGTCCCTCCAGGTGCTCGGCCAGCAGCGGCGACATCCGGGGATCGGCACGGTCGACACCGTCGGGCGCGTAGTGGTCGAGGAACCACGTCATGTGCTCGTCGGTGAGGAAGAACCCGTCGCCGAACAGCTCACGGGAGCGCCGCCGCACCGTGGCGTCGACCCCGGGGTAGAACAGCAGCTGGAACGCGGGTGCCGGGCCACCGCGCCGCGTGGTCACCTGCGCCGTGACGGCCGCGAGGTTGCCACCCGCGCTGTCTCCGCCCACCGCGATCCGATCCGGATCCGCTCCCAGCTCGGCCGCCTTCGCGTGGGCGTAGTCGAAGGCCAGCACCGCGTCCTCGGTCGCGGCGGGGAACGGGTGCTCCGGCGCGAGGCGATACTCGACCGACAGCACCCGCACCCCGGCCCGGGCCGCGAGGAAGCGGGCGGTGTTGTCGTGGCTCGCGCGGGTGCCGATCACCCAGCCGCCGCCGTGGTAGAAGACCAGCAGCCCCGAGCCGTCGGGCAGGCCCTCGGGGGTGTACAGGGTCGAGGGGAGCGTGCCGTACTCGGCCGGGATCGGCACCTCACGCGTGTGCACCGGCTGGATGGGCCTGCCGCTCACCAGGTGCCGCGACTCGTCGAGCGCCGCACGCGACGCCTCGACCGACGACCCGACCAGCGCGGTGCCGCTGAGCTGCTGCATGCGGAGAAGCAGTTGCGCGTCGAGCGCGAGCTCCTGCCCGTCGATGCGGATCGGCCTGCCCGCGATCGCCCTGCGCACCGGCCTGGGCAGCGCGTAAAGGAGCTGGGCGGCCGCGGCCTGCACCCGGACCCGCAACGGTATCGACATGTCTCCTCCTCGTGGCCGGTGTCCAGGACAGAGGTTACTAACGAGTAGCCGTCCGGCCAACTGTGACGGATGTCCCCGCACCCCGAGATGGCTCTCGACCTAACTGGAAGGTTTAGCCTCGTGGAGTGACTTCCACAGCTGCGATCAAGGTCCTCGGTCTCGGTGGCTCCCTGCGTGACGGCTCGCAGTCGGAGCGGGCGCTGCGCATCGCGCTCGCCGGAGCCGCCGAGGCGGGCGCGGAGACCAGGGCCGTGACCGGCGGCGACCTCGCGCTGCCGTTCTACGACGCGGCCGAGGACCGCCGGTCCGCCGACGCCGCGGCGCTGATCGAGCAGGTGCGCACCGCCGACGGGCTGATCGTCGTGTCACCCGGTTACCACGGCGCGATGTCCGGCCTGGTGAAGAACGCCCTGGACTACGTCGAGGACCTGCGCTCGGACACCCGCCCCTACCTGCACGGCCGCGGTGTCGGGCTGATCGCCGTGGCCCATGGCTGGCAGGCCGCCGTCACCACGCTCGCGCAGCTGCGCCAGGTCACGCACGCCCTGCGCGGGTGGCCCACACCGCTCGGCGGGGCCGTCAACACCGCCGAGGTCAAGTTCGACGACGCGGGTGGCGCGTCGGAGGAGAAGGTCTTCCACAACCTTCGCCTGATCGGGCGACAGGTCGTGGAGTTCGGCCTGGCTCAGCGAGCGCTCTGACGCGTTTCGGGTTCTCCTGGTTCGGGTAGTCCCCTACCGAGTTTGGAGGGGTTCCCGACTGATGGCTGATGCGATCTACACCGCTACGGCGACCGCACGCGGCGACGGCCGCGACGGCGAAGTGACCTCGTCCGACGGCGTGCTGGACGAGAAGCTGGCGGTGCCCAAGGAGCTCGGTGGTCCCGGTGGCTCGTTCACCAACCCCGAGCAGCTCTTCGCCGCCGGGTACTCGGCCTGCTTCCACGGCGCGCTGCGCGCGGTCGCCGGGAAGACGGGCGTGGAACTGGGTGAGACGGAAGTCACCGTGGACGTCCACCTCGGCAAGACGGAGGCGGGCCAGTTCGCGCTCGCCGTCGACCTGACCGCCTCGCTGCCGGGCATGGAGCAGGGCAAAGCGGACGAGCTGGTGGCCCAGGCCCACCAGACGTGCCCCTACTCCAGCGCGACCAGGGGAAACATCGCCGTGACGGTCTCAGCCAGGACCTGATGGCCCGAACCGCAGCACAGAGAGGACGGATCATGGCCAACGCACCCATCACGAGCCCACTCACCGAGAGCGACAAGGAAGTCACCGCCAACGCGCTGCAGTCCACGCTGGTCGACCTGATCGACCTGTCGCTGATCGGCAAGCAGGCGCACTGGAACGTCGTGGGCAGGCAGTTCCGCAGCGTGCACCTGCAGCTGGACGAGCTGGTCAGCGCCGCGCGCGGCTTCACCGACGACGTCGCCGAGCGGGCGAACGCGATCGGGGTCTCCCCGAACGGCAAGGCGAAGACCGTCGCCGAGAGCTCCGGCGTGTCCGAGTACCCGGACAACTGGCAGTCGGCCGAGACGACGGTGGACGCGATCGTCGAGCGGCTCGAGCAGGTGATCCGCAGGTTGCGCACCCGGATCGACGAGACCGACAAGAGTGACCTGGTGACCCAGGACCTGCTCATCGAGATCGCCCAGGAGCTGGAGAAGCAGCACTGGATGTGGCAGGCCCAGCAGGCCGACCGCTGACGCCCGCTTTTCGTCCCCCAAGGCCACCTTGGGGGACGGTCTTGGGTCCCTCAGCGGAGGCCGAGGGCCCGCTGGGCGAAGTACACCTCGATGGCGGTCTGCTTGATGGTCTCCGCGATGACGAGCGAGCCGTGGCCCGCGTCGTACCGGTAGAACTCGTACGGCACGTCGCGGGCGGCGAGCCGCCGCAGGTAGTTCTCGATCTGGCGGATCGGGCAGCGCGGGTCGTTGTCCCCGGCGAGCACGAGCACCGGTGCCTTCACCGCGTCGACGTACGTGATCGGCGAGCAGTCCCGGTAGACGGCGGGCACGTCGTCCGGTGACCCGCCGAACAGCGCCCGGTCGAACGAGCGCAGCTGCTCCATCTCGTCCTCGTACGCGGCAACGTAGTCGGCGACGGGCACCGCGGCGATCCCGGCCGCCCACCGGTCCGGCTGCGTGCCCAGCGCCAGCAGGGTGAGGTAGCCACCCCACGACGCGCCGGTCACCACGCACCGCTCCGGTTCGGCGAGCCCGCTGGTCACCGCCCAGTCGTGCACGGCGGCGACGTCCTCGAGTTCGGTGAGGCCGGGCCGCCCCTCGATGGCGTCGCGCCACGCGGAGCCGTAGCCCGTCGAGCCGCGGTAGTTGACCTCGACCACGGCGAACCCGGCGTCGGCCCACACGGCACGGTAGGCCGAGAACCGGTCCTCGTCGGCGGCGTGCGGGCCGCCGTGCAGCAGGAACACCGTCGGTACCGGTCCCTCGACGCCCTGCGGCCGCGTCACCAGCGCGTGCACCCGGCCGCCGGGGCCCTCGGCATGGGCGTCCGTCACCGGCAGCGACTCGGGGGCGCGCTCGCCGGGCGGCTCCAGCAGCACGCGGTCGGTGCCGTCGGTGCCGCGGGCCCGGATGACGGGTGGCTGCGCGGCGTTCGACCACGAGTACTCGATCGTGCCCTCCGGCCGCACCCCGGCTCCGCCGATCCGGCCGGGCGGGGTGTCCAGCGACGTCAGCTCGCCGGAGGACAGGTCGTAGCGGTGCAGGGAGCTGCGTGCCTCGTGGAAGTGCACCACGAGCAGCGCGTTCGCCTCGGGGTACCAGTCGGCGACGACCTCACCGGGCAGGTCGAGCCTCAGCTCGGTCTCGGTGTCCGCCTCGACGTCCCAGATCAGCAGCTCCTCGCGGCCGTGCCGTTCGTGCAGCACGAGCAGCCGGGAGTCGCCGTGCCGGGGGGAGAAGGCGAGCGCCGCGAGGCCCTTGCCCTCGCCGTCCCACTTCTCGGCGACCGTGCCGAAGCCGTCGCACGCGAGCACCCGCACGGCGGGGTGCCGGGAGTCGCCGTGCTCGGAGTGGGAGATCGCCAGCAGGCGTTCGTCCCTGGACAGCGCCGCGACGCCGGCGTCGTGCTCGCTCGCGTAGAACCGCGTGGTCTCGCCGTCCCGGTGCGCGTACAGGGCGCTGCCGTCGTCGGTGGACACGCCGACGGCGACGACCTGGTGCCCGATCTCCAGACCGGCCGGGTAGCCGTCCGGCACCTCGGGGACGGCCGGTGCCGCCGCGGTGCCGGACCCCGCGGGGAACGGCTCCCGCACCCAGGAGCCGAACTCGTCGCCGTCGGTGTCGTCGAACCACCAGATCCACCGGCCGTCAGGCGAGAGCGTGGCGTGCAGGGTGCCGTTCGGCCGGTCGGTGACCTGCCGGTGGCTGTCGGCGGCCCGGTCCCAGGCGTAGACCTCCCAGACGCCGCTGGCGTTGGAGACGTAGAGGTTCGCGTCGGGAGCGTCGATGGCCCAGTCGGGCACCGACATGCGGGGCGCGTGGAACCGCGCACGCCAGCGGGTTTCGGCTGCCGCGTCGGTGAACAGCTCGTCGGGGACCTTGGCCTCGGGGTGCGGAGCGGCTTCCTGTGTGGTCACCCCTCGATCCTGCCAGGTCCGTAGGGTTAGGGGTGTGCTGGAGGGTTACGCGCCGGAGGCTGCGGGCTTCGTGCTGCCGTTGCTGAGATCCGGGATGCGGGTGCTCGACGTCGGCTGCCAAGGGGGAACGGCGACCCTGAGCCTCGGCACGGCCGTGCACCCCGTCCATGCCGTCGGCGTCGACCGCGACCACGGGCGGCTCGCCGCCGCGCGGCAGTCGGCCCGCCGCGCCGCGGTGTCTACTGTGGATTTCCTTGCGGCGGCACCGCACGCCCTGCCGCTGCCACCGGGTTCGGTCGACCTCGCGTTCTCGCACGCCTTGCTGGAGTCGGTGTCCTCGCCGCTGGAGGTGCTCGCGGAGCTGGCCAGGGTGTTGCGGCCGGGTGGCACGCTCGCACTGTCCACGGCGGACTGGAGCAGGGCGAAGCTGCGGCCGAAGACGGCCAACGTGGACGCGGCCCTGCGCGGGGCGTACCTGCTGCAGCGCAGGGCGGGCGGGAACCCGTTCGCGGGCAGGCACGTGGCCGACTGGGTGGAGCGGGCCGGGTTCCGCGACGTGCGGGTGCGGGCCCGGTTCCACGCCGCGGTCGGCTACCGGGAGCTGGCGCACCGGGTCGAGGAGCGGCTGGCGGCGGCGGTGCAGGCGCCGGAGGGAGAGCGCGATCAGCAGCTGGCGAGCGCGGCTCGCTCCGCGTGGATGTGGGTGCGCGGCGGGGGCGGTGACTTCAGCCAGTGCTGGGTCGAGGTGCTGGCCCGTCGTGAGTGACGAACGTGGTGAGCACCACGGGGAACGCGCACGAGCCCAGTCAGCAGGAAGGGCCCTGCCCGCGGATCCGCGAGCAGGGCCCTTCCTGGCATTCCGTCGGGGTGGCGGGATTTGAACCCACGACCTCCTCGACCCGAACGAGGCACGCTACCAAGCTGCGCCACACCCCGAGGTCTTCCTTAACGGGTCGGGGAACAGTCTAACGGACGTCGCTGTGGGTCCTGCGAAGGGCCCCTCGCTGGCGCGGCACTCGCGAGCCGCGCGGCACCAGCGTCAGCAGCGTGGCCTCCGGCGGGCAGGCGAACCGGACGGGCGCGTACGGCGACGTGCCCAGCCCGGCGGACACGTGCAGCCACATGTCGGAGCCCCAGCGCGAGACGCCCCTGGCACGGGAGCGGTCCAGCGCGCAGTTGGTGACCAGCGCGCCGATGCCGGGTATCCGCAGCTGGCCGCCGTGGGTGTGGCCCGCGAGCACGAGGTCGTAGCCGTCGGCGGCGAACGGGTCGAGCACCCGCGGCTCGGGCGAGTGGGTGACGCCGATCCGCAGCGCCGCGTTCGCGTCGGCCTTGCCGGAGATGTCGGAGTACCGGTCGCGGCGCAGGTGCGGGTCGTCGACCCCGGCCGCGAAGACGAGCTGGTCGCCGACCGTGATCCGGCGCCGGACGTGGGTCAGGTCGTGCCAGCCGTGCTCGATGAACGCCGCCCGCAGGTCCCGCCAGGGCAGCCGGTGGCCGAGGATCCGCTTCTTCCGGCCCTGGGGCATCAGGTAGCGCGCGGGGTTCTTCGGCTTCGGTGCGTAGTAGTCGTTGCTGCCGAAGACGAACACGCCGGGCCGGTCGAGCAGCGGGCCGAGCGCCCGGAGCACGGCGGGCACCGCACGCGGGTGGGCCAGGTTGTCTCCCGTGTTCACCACCAGGTCGGGCTCCAGCCGGTCGAGCGCGGCGACCCAGCGCTGCTTGGACGCCTGGCCGGGGAGCATGTGCAGGTCGGAGATGTGCAGCAGCCGGATCGGACGCGCGCATTCGAGGAGTACCGGCACTTCCGCGGTCCGCAGGGTCCAGTGCCGCCGTTCGATCCCGGTGGCATAACCGATCGCGGCGGTGCCGAGCGCGGCTGTCCCCAACACGAGGCGTTTCATCGTCATCCTCAGGAGTTACCTCCACTACCCAGCGTACGCAGACGGTGAGCGCCCCGTGGCGATTCCGGCGGGCATTGCCAAATCGTGTCCTGATGTCACTCTTTCGAGTGAGTGGAATCCAGGTGGCACTCGCAGGAGAGTACGGGATCCCGCCGACACGCCGTCCCGGGCTCGTGAGTGAGGAACGTGGTTAGAACCACGTTCCTCACTCACGAGCCCGGGACGTGCGGTTTCGGCAGGTCAGCCGTTCATGCGCTCGTACTGGGGGTCGGCCGGGGGCAGCGGCCTGGCCGGCTCACCCGCCATGATGTTCTTCATCGCCCCGAACCAGGTGCGGGCCGGTGTCTTACCACCGAACATGTTGCCCTCGCCGCACGTGTAGACGTTGCCGGGGCCGCCGTCGCAGAGGCCGCCCGAGCCGCCCTTCGGCCGGAAGACCTGCGCGGCGCCGGCCAGTTGCGGGGTCGCCCCGACGAACGTGGCCGAGCCGTTGGCCTGGGTGGTCCCGGTCTTGCCGATCATCGGCCGGTCCCAGCCCACGCCCGCGGCCGCCGCGTGCGCGGTGCCGCCCGGCTCGTGGTCCTTGCTCATGCCCACCGCGAGCGTGTTGGCGAGGCCCTCCGGCACCGCCTGCTCACACGGTGCCTCCTTGATCGGCACCGGGTTGCCCTCCCGGTCGACGACATGCTTGATCGGCGTCGGCGGGCACCACGTGCCCCCGCTCATGATCGTCGCCGCGACGTTGGCCAGTTCCAGCCCGCTCAGCGGGGCGGGGCCGAGGGTGAACGAGCCGTTGCCCGGATAGTTGGGCTTCGGACCGAAGTGCTTGAGCTGGCTGACGGTCCGCCCCGGGTCGTCGGAGTCGGGGTCGACCGGCCCGCCGTACAGGTTGCTCGCCATGGTCTCGCGCATGCCGAGCTTGCTCGCCATGTTGACCACCGGCCCCATGCCTGCCCGCTCCTCCAGGATGACGAACGCCGTGTTCGGCGAGGTCTGCAGCGCCGTCTGCAGCGTCATCTCCGGCGGGTAGGTGTCGCTGGCGTTGCCAAGGCAGTACAGGTTCGAGGTTCCGTCAGCGGTGTTGGGGCACCGGTCGGCGCCGCCGATGAAGACGTTGGACACGTGGAAGCTCGGGGACGGGATCGTGTCGTAGATCCCGACGACCCGCTGCTGCATCGCGGCGGCCGCGGTGAAGATCTTGTAGCTCGACCCCGCGCCGCCGGTGTTGTAGACGCCGGAGGGCAGGGCGTAGAACGTCTCGCCCTGTTCGGGGTCGGGGCCGTAGTCGCGGTTGGCGGCCAGCGCGACCACCTCGTGCCGGTCCTTGCCGGGGCGGACGAGCGACAGCGTGTTGGCGACGTTGTCCGCGGTCTGCGAGACCTGCTGCTCGGCGGACGCCTTCGCCTGGTGGTTGGCGGCGCGGTCCATCGTCGTGCGGATGGTGTACCCGCCGGTGTACAGGTCGTCCTTGTCCATGCCGTGTTCGAGGAGGTAGTCCTCGACGTACTGGCAGAAGAACCCGTGCTCGGGCCCCGCGCCGACGCAGTTCGACGCCGGCTTGTTCGGACCCTCCGGGTTCACGCCGAGCGGCGCCTTCTTGAGCTGTTCGGCGTCCTCCTTCGAGAGCTTGCGGTTCTCGACCATCTTGTCGAACACGAAGTTGCGCCGCTCGGTGGCCTTCTCCGGGTGGTTCCACGGGTCGTACTGCGTCGGGTTGTTGACCATCCCCGCCAGCAGCGCGCCCTGCGCCACGGACAGCTTGTCCGGGGTCGTGTTGAAGTAGGCCTGCGCGGCCGCGCCCACGCCGAACACCCGCCGGGAGAACTCGACGACGTTGAGGTAGCCCGCGAGGATCTGCTCCTTGCTCATCTTCGTCTCGAGCTGGATCGCGATCCGCGCTTCCTTGAGCTTGCGCGCGATGGTCTGTTCCTGCGCCTTCTGCTGGCCGACCTCGTCGTTCCGGTAGATGACGTTGATCAGGTAGTTCTTCACGTACTGCTGGGTCAGCGTGGAGGCGCCCTGCGTGTCCCCGCCGGTGGTGTTGCTGATGGCGGCGCGGATCGTGCCCTTCCAGTCGACGCCGTGGTGGTCGTAGAAGCGGCGGTCCTCGACCGAGATCAGCGCCCACTTCATCGCGTCGGAGATCTGGTCGGGCGCGGTCGGGATGCGGTACTGGTCGTACAGCGTGGCGATCGGCTTGCCGTCCTGGTCGGTGACCGTGGTCACCAGCGGCGGCGGCACGTCCGCCAGTTCCGACGACATCGACTCGACCGTGTCGCTCGCCTGGTTGGAGACCACCCCGGCGGCACCGACGACGGGGAAGAGGATTCCGGCGACGAGCACCCCCGCCAGCAGGCAGAGGCCGAGCATCTTGAACAGACCGTCCCGCTTACGCACGAGAGCCAGGGTACGCGGGTGGCCGGAGGTCGCACGGCCCCTGGTGGGGGACGGGTATCAGGTAACAAAACGTCGCCGGGGGGTTGGCGGACGGAACCGTTGACGCCTACAGTCCGTCAACATCTCACGAGAACAGCCGACAGGCGGGCGGGCCAGCTGTTATGGGCCTCCCGCGTGGCGGCGGCGGTGCCTGGGGAGGCGCCGTGACGGAGGGACGTGAGCACAGGGAGAGACCTGCTCGCGGGGGGCGAGGCGCGTGCTTCGTTCCCTGCCTGCTGGTCGTGACAGGGCAGGAGCTGGGGGTATGGAAACCAACCAGTCTGACTGGCGGGTCAAAGCCTACTGCCGGGACACCGATCCCGACGGGCTTTTCGTACGAGGAGCGGAACAGAACAAGGCCAAGCTCGTGTGCATGGGCTGCCCCGTGCGGACCGAATGCCTCGCCGAGGCGCTCGACAACCGGATCGACTTCGGGGTCTGGGGTGGCATGACCGAGCGGGAGCGCAGGGCGCTGCTGCGACGCCGTCGCGACGTGGTGAGCTGGCGGGACCTGCTGGAGTCGGCCAAGCGCAACTACGAGCCCGCCGAGCGGGTCTCGTGATCGGTTGACCCGGCGAGCCGGTCGCCGATGTCCCGCAGCCCGGCGATGTCGTGCACATCGCTGGGCAGCGCGGGGACCCGCACCACGGGCACGGTCGGGTGCGCGCGGGTGAACCGGGCGAGCAGCCGCTCCTCGCGTTCGGCCAGCGCCACCCGGTCGGCGTGCAGGCGCAACACGGCCGTCGCGAGCGGGGCGGCCGTGCCCCCGCGCTCCAGGGACTCGGCGGCCGCCAGCGCGTCGATCGCCGACAGGTCGGCGAGCACGGGATGCGTTCGGTTGGCGACCAGCCCGGACAGCGGCATCGACTCCTCGGAAAGCCGTTCCACGAAGTAGCTGGCTTCGCGGAGCGCGTCCGGCTCGGGCGCGGCGACCACGAGGAACGACGTGCCCTGCGAGCGGAGCAGCTCCGCCGTCTTCGTGGCCCGCTCCCGGAAGCCGCCGAAGGTCGAGTCGAAGGCCTGCATGAACGCCGAGGCGTCGGCGAGCAGCTGCCCGCCGAGGATCGTCGAGACGGCCTTCGCGAACATCGAGAAGCCCGCGCTGACGACCTTGCGCAGGCCCCAGCCGCCCGCCCTGGCCGGGCTGGTCAGCAGGCGGATCATCCGGCCGTCGAGCGCGCTGGACAGCCGGGTCGGGGCGTCGAGGAAATCCAGCGCCGAGCGGCTCGGCGGGGTGTCGACGACGATCAGGTCCCACTCGCCGGTGGCGGCGAGCTGGCCCAGCTTCTCCATCGCCATGTACTCCTGCGTGCCGGAGAACGACGTGGAGATCGTCTGGTAGAAGCGGTTGGCGAGCAGTTGCTCGGCGCGCTCGGGCCCGGCGTGCACCCGCACCATGTCGTCGAAGGTGCGCCGCATGTCGAGCATCATCGCCCACAGCTCACCCTTCGGCTCGAAGCCGGCGACGCTGACCTTGCGCGGGTGGTTGCCGAGCTCCCGCAGGCCCAGTGCCTGGGCGAGCCTGCGGGCCGGGTCGATGGTCAGGACCACCGTCTGCCTGCCCCGTTCGGCCGCGCGCAGAGCCAGCGCGGCGGCCGTGGTGGTCTTGCCCACCCCGCCCGAACCGCAGCACACGACGACCCTGGTCTCCGGATCGTCGATCAGCTCGTCGACGTCGAGGACCCTCGGCTCCGCGCTCATCGGACCCCCTGCTCGACGAGCGACTCGGCGAGTTCGTACAGCGCGGCCACGTCGACGCCTCCGGTGCTCTCGGGAAGTTCCAGGGTCGGCAGGTCGGCCTCGGCGAGCTGGTCCCTGGAGCGCTGCTCGGCCGCGACCCGGATGGCGTGCTCGACGGTCTCCTCGACCAGCGCGTCGAGGGTCGTCTCCGGCAGTTGCAGCCCGGCCGCGGCGAGCCCGGCGCGCACCCGGGAGGCGTCGACCCGGCCGTCGGCCGCCGCGGTCACCGACCGCGCGGGCAGGCGCGGCGGGCGCACCCGGTTCACCAGCACGGCTCCGGGCCGCAGGTCGGCGCCGTCGAGCTCGGCGACCGCCTCCAGGGTCTCGCGCACCGGCATCTCCTCCAGCAACGTCACCAGGTGGATGGCCGTCTCGCCCGAGTGCAGCAACCGCACCACGCCCTCGGCCTGCCCCCGGATGGGCCCGGTCTTGGCCAGGTCGGTCAGGGCCCTGGTCACGTCGAGGAACTTCACCACGCGGCCGGTCGGCGGGGCGTCCACGACGACGGCGTCGTAGACGTGCCTTCCGCCGGACTCGGTGCGGCCGACGCACTCCTTGATCTTGCCGGTGAGCAGGACGTCGCGCAGTCCGGGCGCGAGCGTGGTGGCGAACTCGATCGCGCCCATGCGGCGCAGCGTCCGCCCCGCGAAACCGAGGTTGTAGAACATCTCGAAGTACTCGAGCAGCGCCGCCTCGACGTCGATGTGCAGCGCCCTGACCTCACCACCGCCGGGCGCGGCCGCGATGCGCTGCTCGGCGTAGGGCAGTGGTTCGGTGTCGAAGACCTGGGCGAAGCCCTGCCTGCCCTCGACCTCGATGAGCAGGACCCGCCTTCCCCCGCTGGCCAGTGCCAGGCCCAGCGACGCGGCGAGGGTGGTCTTGCCGGTGCCGCCCTTCCCGGTGACGAAATGGAGCCGGGTGCGGGCGAGTTCATCGGTCCAGCCAGCCAGCGTGGTCACGTTCGCAGCGTAAGCCACCCGGGTCGACCGGCCGGTACGTGCACGGCTCCCCACTGTGGCATTCGGTGCGCTCGACGCACCCGGTGCGGCATTCGGTGCGTTCAGCGCCACCAAAGCCACATTGGGGAACCGCGTTGCCAGGCCCGCGTCAGTCGTTAGGGTGTGCCGCATGAGTGCCACGAAGTGGGAGTACGCCACGGTTCCGCTGCTGATCCACGCCACGAAGCAGATCCTCGACCAGTGGGGCGAGGACGGTTGGGAGCTCGTCACGGTGCTGCCCAACCCGAGCGGGGAGCAGCACGTCGCCTACCTCAAGCGACCGAAGGGCTGAGGTCATGGCTGTGACCGAGCCGACGGGGGCGCCGGAGCCGGGGCGCTGGAGCGCGCGGCTGGTCGAACTCGGCATCGAGCTGCCCGGGGTGGCCGCGCCGGTCGCCTCCTACGTCCCCGCGGTGCGTACGGGCCCGCACGTCTACACCTCCGGCCAGCTCCCGTTCGTCTCCGGCTCGCTCGCCGCGACCGGCAAGGTCGGCGGTGAGGTGAGCCCGGAGGAGGCCAAGCGGCACGCGCGCACGGCCACCCTGAACGCGCTCGCCGCCGTGCACGACCTCGTCGGGATCGACCAGGTCCGCCGGGTGGTCAAGGTGACCGGCTACGTGGCCTCCAGCGAGGGGTTCACCGGGCAGCCCGCCGTCCTCAACGGCGCTTCGGAGCTGCTCGGCGAGGTCTTCGGGGACGCGGGTGCGCACGCGCGGGCCGCGGTCGGCGTGGCGGAGCTGCCGTTGGGGTCCCCGGTCGAGGTCGAGCTGATCGTGGAGGTGGCCTGATGGACCCGGACATCGAGTACTCGTGCCACGAGTTGCTGCTGCGGCTGGCCGGCAGGTTGCCGGACTCGCTGCTGTGGCGCTTCCGGGACTGGCTGGGCGAGGGGGCGATGGCGACGATCGCCCGCACCCTGCCGAAGGCTTTGCTGAAGCACAGGATTGACCTGGACCAGGTGGAGTATCGCCTGCTGGTCGCGGGTCTGATCCCGCACGGCGCCGACTGGCACCAGGTGAGTTCGACGCTGGGGGTAGACGCCCCGGCCGATAACCGGTACACATTCGTTACGGGTGCACCCGATTGGGTGAACTCTGTCGACTCGGTGTCCGTGGTGATTCACGCAACGTTGCGCGGTCGCCCGGACGTGGGAGAGGTACGGGAGAGCTGGCGGCACGGTCGTGACTCAGCGGAACAGGACGCCAAGCGGGTCCTGCTGATCACGGCGACCTCCGGGCTGCCGCGCCTCACGGGGGAGCTGCAGCGTGTGCTCCGTGTGCTGGGGGACGAGGCACCCGGCGTCGAGGTGCTGCCGCAGCAGATCGACCTCCCCGAGTACCACCGGGCGGCCCTCGCGAACTCCAGGTTCGTGTGCGTGGGTGCCGTGGACGCCGGTCACCACAGACTCGTACCCGCGTAGAGCTCGCTGCCGGCGGCGGGCTGGAGGGAGTAGCGCGCGATGGTGGAAGTCCACGACGGCCTGCCGAAAGACGGATTCGCGGTGCCGTTGCGGCTGCACAACGTCCTCCTCGCCATGGCGGGCCGGCTCGACGACACCGCGCTGACCGAGTCGAGAGAGCTCGTCGCCCGGTCGCACCTCGACGACTCGATCGAACTGGCCGCGGGTGCGCTGATCGCGGGCCGGATCATGGTGCGGCCCGCCGAACAGCGCGAGATCGCGCTCGTGCTGGAGATGAGCCGGTCGGACGCGACGCTCGCCGACCAGCTCACCGTCGGGGACGCCGTTCCCGGCTACACCCACCGCTTCAGCAGCGAGAACGAGCCCGAGCGCGGCGTGGCCGAGGCCCTCGACCGCACGCTCCAGGTGCTTCCCGACCTGCGCTCGGTGCACGCCGTCTGGCGCAACACGCCCGCGGGCAGCGTGCCGGGGCCGTTGCCGCAGCGCGTCGTGCTCGTGGAGATCGGCCCGGAGGGGCATCCGCCCGCGGTCGCGTTCCGCGTGGACACCGCCCTGCGCAGGGCGGGCATCCGGGCGGTCGTGGAGGTGACGGGACCCGGTGCCGAGCGCACCGACTACCACGAGGCGGCGCTGGCCGCCGCCACGCCCGTGTGGCTCGCCTCCGCGCAGCCCGACGGCGGTGCGGGCGGTGGCTCGCACGCGCTGCGGGCGGTGAGCGGCTCGTCCGCGCCGCACGCCGTCGCCGAGCTGCCGAGCGCGGGCGCGCACGCCGTCCGGGAGGACCCGGCCGAGCCCGTACCGGAACCCGTGCCCGAGCCGCGGCCGGAGACGGTGGCGGAGGCGGCTCCTGAGGCCGACCACGAGGACCGCACGGCGAGCACCACGGAGATGACCGGCGACGAGGTCGCGCAGCTGCGGGCGGCACTCGCCGAGGACCCGGAGAAGGGCCGCATGATCGCCGGTGCCACCAGCATCCGTTCGGACGACATCGTCGAGCTGCCTGAGCTCGACCTGGACGACCCCCAGCTTTCGGAGCGCGACCGGCAGCTGCTGCGTGAGCTGCACGCCGAACTCGCGGAGCGGGAGCGGGCCGAGGCGGCCAGGTCGCGGATGAACGGTGTGACCCGGGGTGGCGACCAGCGCTGGTCGGACGGGTTCGCCGGCGCCTGAGCACCCGGCCGCGGCAGGTATGTTGCGGTACGTGCCACAGAACTTTCACGTACCGCTGACGTCCGTGTTGTCGATGCCCGCGGATCCCCCGGAGCGTCCGGCGGCGCCGAAGGATGCCGCGACGGTGATGCTGCTGCGGGACGCCGAGGACGCAGGCGGCGTCGAGGTCTTCCTCCAGCGCCGGGTCGCCGGAATGGCGTTCGCGGGCGGGATGACCGTCTTCCCCGGCGGCGGCGTGGACAAGCGGGACGCCGACACCTCGGTGCGCTGGGCCGGGCCGCCACCCGCCGCGTGGGCCGAGTGGTTCTCCTGCCCCGAGTCGCTCGCCCGCGCGCTCGTCTGCGCGGCGGTGCGGGAGACCTTCGAGGAGTCGGGCGTCCTGCTCGCGGGCACCGACTCGGCCGTGGTCACCGACACCGCGCGCTACGCCGCCGAGCGGGCGGCGCTGGAGTCGAGGGAGCTCTCGCTGGCCGGTTTCCTCGCCGCCGCGGGGCTGACGCTGCGGGCGGACCTGCTGCGGCCGTGGGCGAACTGGGTGACCCCGGAACAGGAGCCCCGACGCTACGACGCTCGCTTCTTCGTGGCCGCGTTGCCCGCGGGGCAGCGGGCCGACGGGGACACCAGCGAGGCGGAGTCGTCGGGCTGGCGCCGCCCCGCCGAGGCGATCGCGGACGCGGAGGCCGGGCACAGCATGCTGATGCCGCCGACGTGGAGCATCCTGGCGGAACTCGACCGATGTGCGTCGGTCGCCGACGCGCTCGCGCGGGAGCGGCAGCCGATCCGCAAGGTCACGCCCCGCCTCGTGCGGGACGGCGACCAGGTCCGGGTGGAGGTGGAGTCGTGACGCACCCCGCGTACGGAGAGCTGCGTGCGGTGTCGGACGCCGCCTCGGTGCTGCTGGAGAACAACCCGTCGACGATGACGCTGGAGGGCACCAACACGTGGGTGCTCGGCGCGCCGGGGGCGACGGGCCGGGTCGTGGTGGACCCCGGCTACGAGGACTCCGAACACCTGGACCGGCTCGCCGCGGTCGGCGACGTGGAGCTCGTCCTGCTGACCCACCACCATCCCGATCACGCCGAGGGCGCGCCCGCGTTCGCCGAGCGGGTCGGCGCGCCCGTGCGGGCGCTCGACCCCGCGCTGTGCGTGGGCGCCGGTGCCTTCGACCACGACGACGTGATCTCCGTGGCCGGGCTCGAGCTGCACGTGCTGCACACCCCGGGGCACACCCGGGACTCGGTCACGCTGCGCTTCGACCACGCCGGGCGGACCCACGTGCTCACCGGCGACACGATCCTGGGGCGGGGCACGACCGTGCTGACCGATCTCGGTGACTACCTGTCCTCGCTGCGGCTGCTGCGGGAGCTGCCCCCGGGGTCGCTCGGCCTGCCGGGGCACGGACCCGAGCTGGCCGACCTGGCGGCGACGGCGCGGGCGTACTCCGAGCATCGCGAGCAGCGGCTCGACCAGGTGCGGGCCGCGCTGCGGCGGCTCGGCCCCGGCGCGACGGCGCGGCAGATCGTGGAGGTCGTCTACGCCGACGTGGACCGTGCCCTGTGGGCACCCGCGGAGGCCAGCGTCGAGGCCCAGCTGGCCTACCTCCGCGCCCAGGGAGGCTGAGACCGCTACGTTCAGCCGACGAGGGCTGGGGTGGGTGCGGGGGCAGGGTGGATGGTGCGGCGCAGCAGGAAGACCACACCCGAGATCACCGCCGCGCAGGCACCCGCGACGAGGAACGACAGTTCCGGCCCGCTGTGCTCCACCAGGTAGCCGCTCACGGACTGGCCCAGCGCGAGGCCGAGGGTGATCGCGGTGATGACCCAGCCGAACGCCTCGGCGGCCGTGCCCTCGGGTGCGACGAGCTCGATCGTCGTCGAGTGGGTCGACGACTGCGGTGTGATGAGGGCTCCGGCGGCGAGCATCGCGACAGCGAGGCCCCACAGTGTGGACGGCAGCGCCAGCAGCGCCACCAACCCGCCGAACAGCGCGAGCAGCGCGGGTAGCCGCAGTGCCATGCGCCGGGGCCACGGCCGCAGGCTGTAGGCCACCCCGAAGCCGACGGAGCTGACCGACCACAGCGACAGCAGCAGGCCGCCGACCGCGAGCTTGCCCGCCTCGGCGGCCGCGGCGGGCACGGCCACCTCCACGAAGCCGATCACCATGCCGAAGCCCAGCGCCGCGATGGCGAGCGTGCGCATACCGGGGCTGGCCAGCGCCCCGAGCAGTCGCCTGCGGCTCGGGCCGGCGGCACCCCACGCGCGCACGGCGGGGCTGAGCGCGAACAGCACCGACCCGCCCACCATGCAGGCCGCGCCGACGAGCACGCCGGTGCCCGGCCACGGCGCCGTGATGAGCAGGCCGGAGAGCCCCGGTCCCAGGATGAAGAACGCCTCCATGCTGATCGCCTCGTAGGAGAACGCGGCGTTGCGGGCGGGTCCAGCAGGCAGCAGGCGGCCCCACAACGCCCGTGAGGCGGCGCCCGTCATCGGCTCGCTCAGGCCGATCCCCGCGGCGAGAACCACGAGCAGCGCCGTGGGGGCCCGCAGCTCGATCGAGACGACGAGTGCCGCCATGATCACGCTGAACACCGCCGCCACGGCCAGCAGCGGGCGCGTCGGGCCGAACCGGTCGATGAGTCTGCCCTGCGCGACCGAGCCGACCGACACCCCGGCCAGCGTGCTCGCCGACACCAGGCCGGCGATCGCGAACGAGCCGGTGCGCAGCTGCACGTACAGCAGCACGGACATGCCGACCATGGCGATCGGCAGCCGCGCGAACAGGGAGGCCACCATGGGCCTGCGGGAGCCGGGTGCGCTCAGCGCGACGCGGTAGTCGGCGAGGCTCGTGCGGCCGTGCGCCGTGGATGCTGCGGACTCAGACTGGGACACGCGTACCAGTATGCCTCGGACTGGTACGCATGTACCAGTTATTTTCGGTGAATCCGACAACTCGGACGGGTGTGGAACACCCCCGATTGGGTATTCCGATCTCAGTTGGATAACGGAGTGCCGATTCCGGGCAACAAACCGGGGCTCCAGGCGTCTTGAAGAGTGAACGGCCTTGAGTTGGGGGGTAGGGGCCGTGCGATGGTTGAACAACCACAAAGACTCCCTCCGGGATTCGGGTCGGGGCCTAAACCGGAGGGCGGGGAGCGCGGACTGTCGGGGGATGGTCCGCGCAACGGTAAGGGGCCGGTGCGCCACGTCGGGGGTGGCGCCCGGCCCCTTGCCCTGTCTTGACTCGTCTGATCGGGTGTAACTCGTTCTAGCGAGCTCGGCGGGCCAGCCGCTCGGGGTCGAGGATCAGCACGCTCTTGCCTTCCAGGCGCAGCCAGCCACGGTGCGCGAAGTCGGCGAGCGCCTTGTTGACGGTCTCCCGCGACGCGCCGACGTACTGCGCGATCTCCTCCTGGGTCAGGTCGTGCGTGACCCGCAGCAGGCCGGCCTCCTGGCTGCCGAAGCGCTGGGCGAGCTGCAGCAACGCCCTGGCCACGCGGCCCGGGACGTCGGTGAAGATCAGCTCGGCCACCATGTTGTTGGTCCGGCGGAGCCTGCGGGCCACCACCCGCAGCAACTGCTCGGCGATCTCCGGCCGGGTGGAGATCCACTGCCGCAGCGCGGGGCGGTCCATCGTCACCGCGCTGACCTCGGTGACCGTGGTCGCCGTCGACGTGCGCGGGCCGGGGTCGAAGATCGAGAGCTCGCCGAACATGTCGGACGGGCCCATGATCTGGAACAGGTTCTCGCGGCCGTCCGCGGACTTCCGTCCGATCTTCACCTTGCCGGACTTGATGATGTAGAGCTTGTCGCCCGGTTCACCCTCATGGAAGATCACGTGGCCCCGTGGGAACTCGACGGTCTCCAGGGTCTGGGCAAGCGCCTCAGCCGCTGCCGGTTCCACACCCTGGAAAATGCCCGCGCGGGCCAGGGTCTCGTCCACCTCGTGCCTCCTTCGAGAAGCGACTGGTCCTCCCGCGGAGGAGCGTGTCGCCGATCACTACGTGCAGTGTAGGGCGTGCCCCAGAGATCGCTCCGTGGCTCGCCGCGGTAGCCGGGATGGTCCCCAGGCGGGTGACGGCCTCCGGTCTCTTACCGCGTTCGCCCTGATACTGCCCGTGAGAGCGTCACCAGGAGTGATCTCGTCCGACCGAACAGCCTAACCGGTGTCTCGGATCCGTGTGCCGACGGATGGCGCCCGCGGTTCCGGCGCGTCAGCCGCGTACGCGCCGGGGGCGCAGCTTGGTGGCCCGCCCACCGAGTCTGCGGATGCGGAACAGCTCCAGCGCGCGGCCGATGCCGTGCCCGTAGAGCGCGCGCACCTCGTTCGGCTGAGCCTGCTCGAGGAACTCCTCGACCTCCTCGCCGCGGACCGCGACGTGCTTGAGCCGGTTCTCCACGCGCTCCATGAACAGCGCGAAGAGCATCACCACGAGCGGGACCGCGATAACGAACCAGACTGTCATAACCGCATGGACTCCAAGATCTTGCTCATGGCAGCTCGATCTACGCGCCACGGTGGTGGTCGCTCGACCTTAGCGAAGCACGTGCCCTCATGGTCGGAGGGCGCACGTAGGCTAGCGAGGTGTCGTCAGCCGTCGGTAAGGCCCCCCGGAAGGGTCGTACGTTCGCCGAAGAGAGCCGGTTGTCCTTGGTGAGACGCGCACGTCGGATGAAACGTTGCCTCGACGAGGCCTATCCAAACGCGCATTGCGAGCTGGACTTCAGCACACCGCTCGACCTCCTCGTCGCCGTCATCCTGTCCGCGCAATGCACCGACCAGCGCGTCAACGAGGTCACCCCCGCGCTGTTCGCCCGCTACCCCACCGCGGCCGACTACGCGGGTGCCGACCGCACCGAGCTGGAGGAGCTGATCCGGCCCACCGGCTTCTACCGGAACAAGGCCACCTCCCTGATGGGACTCGGCGCGGCCCTCGTGGAGCGGCACGACGGTGAGGTGCCCGGCACCCTGGCCGAGCTGGTGAAGCTGCCCGGTGTCGGGCGCAAGACCGCCAACGTCGTCCTTGGCGAGGCGTTCGGTGTGCCGGGGATCACTGTGGACACCCACTTCGGCAGGCTGGTCCGCCGCTGGCGCTGGACGTTGGAGGAGGACCCGGTCAAGGTCGAGCACGAGGTCGGCGAGCTGATCCCGCGCAAGGAGTGGACGATGCTCTCCCACCGCGTGATCTTCCACGGCAGGCGGGTCTGCCACGCGCGCAAGCCGGCCTGCGGGGCGTGCCCGCTCGCCCGCGACTGCCCGTCCTACGGGGCCGGGCCCACCGACTTCGACGCCGCGGCCAAGCTCGTGAAGGGGCCGGAGCGGGAGCACCTGCTCGCCCTGGCGAAGGGCGCGGGGGAGGGGACGGCGCGACGTTGACCACGCCGGTGAAGTGGGCGCTCGCGGCGGGAGTGCTGGCGCTCGCCCTCCTGGTCGCGTTCCTGCCGAGGGACAACGGCGGGCCGCCCGCCGAGGACCTCGGCCCCGCCCGCGCGGCCGCCGCGCTCCAGCCGTGCCCGGACGTCGGCGGCGGACAGGTCGCGCAGCTGGCGGGCGTGTCGGCGCGGTGCCTCGCCGACGGCCGGACCGTCGACCTCGGCGCCGCCCTCGCGGGAGAGCCGACGCTGGTCAACGTCTGGGCGACATGGTGCGAGCCGTGCCGGGAGGAGCTGCCCGTGCTCGCCGAGTACGCGCGGCGGCCCGACGCCGTGCGGGTGCTCACCGTGCAGGTCGCCAGCGACGAGCGGGCGGGCCTCGAACTGCTCACCGAGCTCGGCGTTCACCTCCCCGGCGTCTACGACGGCGAGGGCACCGACGGGCCGGTGAGCAGGGCGCTGAAGCTGCCCCGGGTGCTGCCCGCCTCCTACCTGGTGACCGCGGACGGGACGGTGGAGTTCATCGACGCCCCCCGCCTGCTCACGTCCGTCGATCAGGTCCGCGAGGCCGTCGAGCGGGGGAGCGCCGTGCCGTGACGGAGTCTTCCGGTCCCCTGGTGCATCCGGACGACGTGCCGGACTGGCTGCGCAGGCTCGTCGAGATCAGCGGCGAGCTGGACGCGCGGACGTTCACCCGGTTCACGCCGCCGTCCGGCACTTCGACGCGGCCGGCTTCGGTGCTGGTGCTGTTCGGCGACGACGAACGCGGGCCGGACGTGCTGTTGTTGCGCCGGGCCGACACGCTCGGCTCGCATGCGGGGCAGGTGGCGTTCCCCGGCGGCGGCGTCGACGAGCACGACGAGGGGCCGGTGCACACCGCGCTCCGGGAGGCCGAGGAGGAGACCGGGGTCGATCCCTCCGGGGTGCGGCCGGTCGCCGTGCTGCCCGAGCTCTACGTGCCCGTGTCCGGGTTCGCGGTGACCCCGGTGCTCGCCCACTGGCACGAGCCTTCGCCGGTGCACGCCGTCGACCCGGGCGAGACGGCGGCGGTCGCCCGCGTTCCGCTCGCCGACCTCGCCGACCCGGCCAACCGGTTCCACGTGCGCAGGCCCGGTGGCGGCTGGAAGGGACCGGCCTTCGAGGTCGAGGGCCTGTTCGTCTGGGGTTTCACGGCGGGCCTGCTCTCGGTTCTGCTCACTCTCGGTGGCTGGGAGCGGGACTGGGATCACACGGATGTACGGGATCTTGACGTAGCGTTGGCCGAACACGAAGCCCGTACCGGCCGGCGCAGTCGGCACAGCGCGAGCTAGGGAGAGACGTGAACTGGGTCGACGTGCTGGTGGTGCTGGTGGCCTTGCTCGCCGCGGTCTCCGGTGCCCGGCAGGGGGTGGCCATCGCGCTGCCCGCGTTCCTCGGCGTCGTCGGCGGCGCGATCGTGGGTATCCAGGTGGCGCCCTTCGTGATCGACTTCTTCGACAACCCGGCGGCGCGGGTGGCGTTCGCGGTGGCCACCGTCGTGTTCCTCGTGGCGCTCGGCGAGACGCTGGGTGTGTGGGTCGGCAACAAGATCAGGCGCCGGATCTCCTCGCCGAAGCTGTCCGGGGTGGACAGCACGCTCGGCGCCGTCGTACAGGGTGCCGTGGTGTTCGTGGTCGCGTGGCTCATCGCGCTGCCGCTGACCAGCGTGGCGGCCCTGCCCGGCCTCGCCAGGGCGATCAACGACTCGACCGTGCTCGGCGGTGTCAACACGGTGATGCCCGAGGCGGCGGAGGGCCTGCCCGCGGATCTGCGCAAGCTGCTCGACGAGTCGGGCTTCCCCTCCATCGTGGCCCCGTTCCAGGACGCCCCGATCAACGAGATCGAGCCGCCGGATCCGGCCCTGCAGAACAGCCAGGTGGTGCGGCAGCTTCGCGACAGCGTGCTCAAGATCCGGGGGGTCGCGCCCTCCTGTTCGCGGTCGCTGGAGGGCAGCGGTTTCGTGGTGGCCCCGCAGCGCGTGATGACCAACGCGCACGTCGTGGCGGGCACCGAGGAGGTCGCGGTGGAGACACCCGGGGGCACCGAGCGCGCGCGGGTGGTGCACTACGACCCGGCCACCGACGTGGCGGTCCTCGCGGTGCCCGGTCTCGACGCGCCGGTGCTGCGCCTGGCGCAGCAGGACGCGGAGGCCGGCGACGACGCGATCGTGCTCGGCTACCCGCTCGACGGCCCGTACACCGCGACTCCCGCCCGGGTGCGCCAGCGGATCAACCTGCAGGGGCCCGACATCTACGACGCCAACACGGTGCAGCGGGACGTCTTCACCGTGCGCGGCCAGGTGCGCAGCGGCAACTCGGGCGGGCCGATGGTCGATCCGGGCGGGCAGGTGCTCGGGGTCGTGTTCGGCGCGTCCGTCGAGGACCCGGACACCGGTTTCGTCCTCACCGCCGACGAGGTGCGGCCCGAGGTGCAGGCGGCGCCGAACATGACCTCGGCGGTGAGCACCGGCGCCTGCACCTCGTGAGCGGACCGCCTGCGGCACTCACGAGCCGGCGCCGCGCAGGAACGACACGAGGGCCCGGTTGGTCTCCGCCGGGGCCTCCAGGTGCGGGTAGTGGCCGACGCCGGGCAACGTCTCGAACACCGAGCGCGGGCCGAGCCACGGCGCGGACTCGCGTGCCGTCTCCAGCAGCACGCACGGGTCCTCGGCGCCGTGCAGCTGCAGGACCGGCACCCGCAGGCGCGCGTCGACGGCGTCGGTGAACCGCCTGCCCTCGCCCCGGAACTGGGTCCGGAAAGCCCACCGGTAGTACTCCAGCGCGCTGTGGGCGACGCCAGGGACGAGCATCGCCCTGCGGAAGACCCCGGCCGTCTCGGCGAAGTCGGCGCTGTCCCGCCAGCCCGGCCCCGACCAGTCGTGCAGCAGCCTGCCGACCGCCGCCGCGTCGTCCCTGGTGAGCGCGCGCTCCGGGAGGAGAGGCAGCTGGAAGCGGAACAGGTGCGCCAGCGCCCTCGCCTGGTTGCGCGACCTGCCCCGCAGGGCCGTTCTCGTGATCGCCGAGCGCAGCGCCAGCGGGTGAGCACCGCCGAGCACGCTCACCGAGTCCACGACGCGCGGGTGCAGCGCGGCGGCCGTCCACGCGAGGAGGCCGCCCCAGGCGTGCCCGACGAGATGTGCCCTCCGTTCGCCGAGCGCGCGGACGAGCCCGGCCACGTCGCCCGCGAGCGTCCAGCCGTCGTAACCCCGGGGCGGCTTGTCGGAGTCGCCGTACCCGCGCAGGTCCGCGGCCAGGACCCGGAACCCCGCGTCGGCCAGTGCCCGCAGCTGGTGCCGCCACGCCCACCAGAACTCGGCGAAGCCGTGCAGCAGCAGCACCGCGGGCCCGGACCCCACCTCCGCGACGTGCAGCCGGATCCCGTTCGCGGACACGTCGTGATGCGTCCACGGACCGTCGATCCGGACGGTCGAGGGATCAGGCCGCGGCAACGCGATCCGTCCCGCCGCGAGTCAGCGCGGGTCCGGTGACGGGGCGCCGGGAGCCGGGTGCGCCTGGTCCTCCTGGGTCCGGCGCGGCCTCAGCGCGGCGGCCGTCTCCCTGATGCTGTCGATCGAGCGCTGCGGAGCCCGCACCTTCTTCCACTTCCGGTACCCGAGCAGGCCGAGCACCGCGGCCAGCGCCAGCATCAGTCCGAAGACGATGAGGAACGCCGCCCACCGCTGGAGCCACTCGGAGAGAAGCTCGCCGAGGAAGAAGAAAAAGAAGAACGAGCTGTAGAGCGCGACGACGGCGGCGATGGCGAAGAAGACACTGCCCTTGGCGGCCTTCTTGGCCTCGCTCACGGTCTCCGACTTGACGAGCTCGACCTCGGCCCGGAACAGCGTCGACAGGTGCTGCGTGGCGTCCTTCACCAGCGCACCGACCGACTGGCCGTTCACCTCGCCATAGCCGTCGTCCTCGGACAGCGGGAGGTAGGGCACGGTCCCCACGCCGTCGGGGTCGTTGCGTTCGTGCTTGGGGCTGCTCACGGGGGTCATCGTGCCATGTGCCGCCTCGGCGGGCTCGGTGGGCGCGCGTAGCGGGCCGGTCACTCCACAGCGGAGTGCACCCGGCTGCGGCGGATCAGCAGCAGCGCGGCGGCGAGCGACGCGATCGCCGACGCCAGCAGCACGGCCGCCTTGGCCAGCTCGGCCTGCTCCCCGGACAGCGCGAGGTCGGCGATGAGCAGGCTGACCGTGAAGCCGACGGCGCCGAGCATGGCCAGTGCGCCGATGTCGAGCCAGCCCGTGCCGGTCGGCTTGCGGGCGATGCCCAGCCGCACCGCGAGGGCGCTCGCCCCGAGGATGCCCACCACCTTGCCCGCGAGCAGGCCGACCAGCACGGCCAGCGGGATCGGGCTGGTGAACACCGCGCCCAGCGCGTCGGCGTTGAGCTCGACGCCCGCCGCGAACAACGCGAACACCGGAACCGCCACCGCGGCCGACCACGGCTGCAGCCGGTGCTCGAGCCGGAGGGCGGGCGACTCGTGCTCGCCCGGGTCCGTGTGCACGCGGGTGAGCAGACCGAGTGCGACCCCGGCGATCGTCGCGTGGATACCCGCCGAGTGCACGGCGACCCAGACCACGATCGCGAGCGGCACGTAGATCCACCAGGCCCGCACCCGCTTGCGTTGCAGGTACGCGTACAGCCCGAGGGCCACCGCCGCGATCGCCGCGGCGAGCATGTTGAAGCTCGCGGTGAACAGGACCGCGATGACGACGATCGCGCCGAGGTCGTCGACGACGGCGAGCGAGAGCAGGAAGATCCTGGCCGAGGTGGGCAGGCTCGACCCGGTCAGCGCGAGCACGCCGAGGGCGAAGGCGATGTCGGTGGCCACCGGAATGGCCCACGCCTGCTCGATGCCCGGCTCGCCCCAGCCGACGCCGAGCGCGATCAGTGCCGGGACGACCATGCCGCCGACGGCCGCGACGATCGGCAGCGCCGCCGCCCGCACGTTGGACAGCTCCCCGACCACGAGCTCGCGCTTGAGTTCGAGGCCCACGACGAAGAAGAACAGCGCGAGCAGGCCGTCCTTCGCCCAGTCCCCGACGGACAGGTGCAGGTGGAGGAGCTCGGGGCCGAACTCGAAGTCACGGACGGCGCGGTAGCTGTCCCCGAGCGGGGAGTTCGCCCAGATCAGTGCCACGGCGGTGGCCGCGAGCAGGATCATGCCGCCGGTGGTCTCCGTGCGGAGGAAACGGGCGAACTCGGCGACGGACTGGTTGGGTCGGCGTGGGGTGCTCACGGGCGGCTCCAGGGGTCGGTCGACGGACACCGCCGACCAGACTTCCCGGCACACCTGCGGCCGACCCTAACGGCACGTGACGTTCCGGCGCGCGAGGACGTGGTCAGTACCACCCGCCCAGGTCAGTTACCGACTGCTAACTCGGCTACTGTGTTGACGTTTGACGTCGCGGCACGATCGTGAAGGACTGTTGACATTGGACACCTCCACCGAGGTCACCAGGGACACCCGGTTCTTCGGGCACCCACGAGGGCTCGCGAACCTGTTCGGTGTCGAGATGTGGGAGCGGTTCTCGTTCTACGGGATGCTCGGCATCCTGCCGATCTACCTCTACTACTCCGCGGCCGACGGCGGGCTGGGCATGGCGAAGGCCACCGCCGTCAGCATCGTCGGCGCGTACGGCGGGCTCGTCTACCTGTCGACGATCCTCGGCGCCTGGATCGCGGACCGGTTGCTGGGTCCCGAGCGCACGCTGTTCTACAGCGCCGTGCTGATCATGGTGGGCCACGTCAGCCTGGCGGTGCTGCCCGGCACCGCGGGCATCGCGGTGGGGCTGACCTGTGTCGCACTCGGCAGCGGCGGGCTGAAGGCCAACGCGACCGCGGTCGTCGGCACGCTCTACGCCGAACGCGACGAGCGGCGCGACTCCGGGTTCACGCTGTTCTACATGGGCATCAACCTCGGCGCGTTCGCCGGGCCGCTGCTCACCGGCCTCGCCCAGTCGGAGATCGGGTTCCACCTCGGCTTCGGCCTCGCGGCCATCGGCATGGCCCTGGGCCTGGTGCAGTACACGCTCGGGCGGCGCAACCTGGGGGAGACCGCGAGTGAGGTGCCCAACCCGCTCCCGGCGAGCCGGCGGGCCACGGCAACGGGTGTGGCGCTCGCGGGCCTCGCCGCCGTCGCGGTGCTCCTGCTGACCGGCGTGGTCACCGCCGCGAACCTCTCCGACGTCACCGTGTGGATCGTCGGCATCGCCGCGATCTGCTACTTCGCGGTGATCCTGTCCAGCCGGAAGATCACCGCGGTGGAGCGAAGGCGGGTGCTGTCGTTCCTCCCGATGTTCGTCGCCAGCGCCGCGTTCTTCGCGCTCTACCAGCAGCAGTTCACGGTCGTGACGGTGTACTCGGACACGCGGCTCGACCGCGACCTCTTCGGCTGGGAGATGCCGGTGTCCTGGGTCAACTCGATCAACCCGGTGTTCATCATCCTGCTGGCGCCGGTCCTCGCGGCGCTCTGGGTGCGGCTGGGCGACCGGCAACCGTCGACGCCGATCAAGTTCGCACTGGGCACCGCCACCATGGGTGGCGCGTTCCTGCTGTTCCTGCCCATGGCGGGCGGTTCGGGCAACTCCAGCCCGTTGCTGGCGATGATCGGCATCCTGCTCGTGTTCACCGTGGCCGAGCTGCTGCTGTCGCCGGTGGGGCTCTCACTGTCCACGAAGCTGGCGCCGGAACGGTTCCGCACGCAGATGGTCGCCCTGAACTTCCTGTCGATCGCGCTGGGCACGGCGCTGTCCGGCTCGCTCGCCGGGTACTACGACGCCGACAACGAGGCTCCCTACTTCGGGGTGATCGGCGGCGTGGCCATCGCGATCGGCGTGCTGCTCGCGGTCGCCTCCCCGGTCATCCGGAGGCTGATGAGCGGCGTGCGCTGACGGCTCATCCCATCGCCACGCCGAACAGCGTGCCGACGAGGTAGGTCACCGCCATCGTCAGCGTTCCGACGCCGACGTTGCGCACGACCGCCCTGCTGGCCAGCGCGTTGCCGAGCCTGGCGCTCACCCAGCCGGTGAGCGCCAGGCCGGCGACCACTCCCGCGGCACACGCCCACACCCGTGCGGACACCGGTGGCAGGACGATCGCCAGCAGGGGCAGCAGGGCGCCTGCCGTGAACGCGGCCATGGACGCCCAGGCCGCCTGCCACGGGCTGGTCAGGTGGCCCGGGTCGATCCCGAGCTCGGCCTCGGCGTGTGCCCGCAGGGCGTCCTTCGCGGTCAGCTCCTTCGCCACCCGGGTGGCCAGCTCGGGGGAAAGCCCCTTCCGCTCGTAGATGTGCGCGAGCTCACGTTCCTCTTCCTCGGGCATCGTCCGCAGCTCGTACCGTTCCAGGCGGAGCATCGCCCGCTCGGTGTCGCGCTGGGTGCTCACCGAGACGTACTCGCCGCCCGCCATCGACAGCGCGCCCGCGACCAGCCCGGCGACGCCCGCCACCAGGATCGCCGTGCGGTCCGTGGTCGCCCCGGCGACACCGACGACGAGCCCGGCCACCGACACGATGCCGTCGTTCGCGCCGAGCACCCCGGCCCGTAGCCAGTTGAGCCTGCCGCCGAAGTCCTCGTGGTGCCGCTCGCCCTGGTGCCCGCGCGGGGCGGGATCATCGCTCACCCCGATATTCTGCAGGCATGCGCGAGCGAGAGCACGGATACGCCGTGACGGTCACGTGGACGGGTAACACGGGGACCGGTACGTCCGGTTACGCGGCGTTCAGCCGGGACCACGACGTGTCGGCCCCGGGCAAGCCGGTACTCGCCGGATCGTCCGACCCGGCGTTCCGGGGCGACCCGGCGCGGTGGAACCCGGAGGAGCTGCTCGTGGCGTCGCTCTCGGAGTGCCACATGCTCTGGTACCTCGCGCTGTGCGCGCAGGCCGGGGTGGTCGTCACCGACTACGTCGACGAGGCGGGCGGGACGATGGTCGAGCAGCCGGGCGGAGCGGGCCAGTTCACCGAGGTCGTCCTGCGGCCCAGGGTGACCGTCGCCGAGGAGGCCATGCTGGCGAAGGCGGAGGAGCTGCACGGGCCCGCGCACGAGAAGTGCTTCATCGCCCGCTCGGTGAACTTCCCGGTGCGGCACGAGCCCCGCATCTCCGTGGCCGGCTGAGCGGGGCCGGACGGGCCTGCCCCGCTCAGCCGCGAGGTCAGCTCTCCAGTTCGGCGAGGGCCTGCTTGGCCTGCTGCAGCTCGGCTTCGAGCTGGGCGACCCTGGCCTGCTGCTGTTCGCGAGCGGCGTTGATCACCTCGTCGATCGGGCCGGACAGCTCGTCATGCAGTTCCTTGGCGGCGCGGGAAACCGCGGCAGCCGGGATGGACAGTCCACGCGCGACCCACTTGCTGCCGTGCTTGAGCTCGGCCTGCCACTCGCCGTCGGCCGTGCCGGTGACGGTGAGGGTGAGTTCCACCGAGCGGGTCTTGCGGGCGCCGGACCCTTTCGGCCTGCCCCGCTGCGGCTTGGCCGGTTCGGCCTGCTGGTCGTCGGTGCCGGAAGCGGACGGGGTCCCGGCGTCCTCGGCGCCGGACGGCGCGGAGGCGGATTCGGGCATGTCGGACGTGTCTGACGGGCCGCCGGGAGTCGTCTCTTCCCGTTCCTGAGTCGCGGAGTCCACGGTCATCGTCGGTGTCGTCTCCTTGCCGGGGTCGATGGTGGTAGGGAACACAGGATAGAACAGGCGTTCGATCCAGGGTTGCCCGGCCCGACGTTACCGCTGTCACGGAGTGTGCGCAGGGGCTGGTTCGAGAAGGTCATTTTCTGCGCTGTTGAATGCTCTGAGTATCGTTTCCGGTTCACCATACCGCTGGTACGAGCGTTACATCGATCCACCCGAAAGAGTGAAATGGAAATGCACGGGTGAGATAGCGCTCCGTAGTTTTCGCAGATGGCGGTTTCGCGGTGGTCCGGACGCTGGCCGGCTCAGTTGATCCGCGGTGCCCTTGTGCGTTACCAACGATCGGCCTTCGTCGTTCCACAGGAGACTCTTGTGCCCAGGCCGGTCCGGTGGTGACCGTCCTTTGTCGGCCGCTGTGCCCCCGCTGACCGGGGTGCCGGGCAACGTGAGACCGGTGTGCACGACGGAAAAGGCCCTCTGCTTTAATACCGACCTCGCTGCAATGCGACCTACGGCCAGGGACTGTGATTAATGGAAAGACGTGAGATGCCTCGAGAGTGTGCGGTCGGCGGTTCCGGCCGTCGTGACGGTTTCCGTTCCGCTCGTCGCCGGTTCGCCGCCGCCGCCGTGGCGGCGCTGGCGCTGCTGTTGCCGGCGTGCGGCGGTGGCGACGAGGGCGGCACCGCGAACCCGGACGCCGCGGCCGGCCAGGAGCAGAACGGCAATCTCCCCGAGGCCACCACGTACGCGAAGCTGGTGAACGCACCGAAGGACCCGGCTCCACAGGAGGCCACCGAGGGCGAGGTGCTTCACCCCAAGCGTGAGCTCGTGGTGCACGACGCGGTGGACGGCGAACCGATCGCCAAGCTGCCGGTCAAGCAGATCTCGTCGCCGACGTGGGTCCCGGTCATCGCCCGCGACGGTGACTGGGCGCAGATCCTGCTCCCGACGCGACCGAACGGCGCGACGGGCTGGATCAACACGGCCGGTGACGTGGTGGAGTCGGCCAACAACGACTACCTCGTGCACGTCGACCTCGCCAACTACAGCCTGGAGATCCTCAAGGGCGGCGAGCGGGTCGGCGAGTGGACGATCGGCATCGGCAAGCCCGAGCATCCCACCCCCAAGGGGCGTGCCTTCATCATCGCCTCGATCAAGGAGACCGTGAACGACTACAGTCCGATCGTTCTCCCGCTGAGCAGCCACTCGGACTCGCACGAGACGTTCGGTGGCGGGCCCGGCACGGTGGGGATCCACACCTGGCCCGACAACAGCTTCGTCGGCAAGGCGAACAGTGACGGCTGCATCAGGGTCACCAAGGACGCCTTGGACCAGCTGGTCAAGCTGCCGCTGGGCACGATCGTCAACATCGCGTGATCGGGGCTTTCCCGGCCCCCGCGTCACCCTCCGTAGAACTGTCCACTCGACTGAAAGGTGAACCCTTGTCCAAGAAGAGAGCTGCCCTCGGCGCCGGTGCGCTGTCCGCGCTCCTCGCCGGTGGCATCGCGCTCGCCCCGATGGCTTCCGCCGAGGCGCAGGACTCCGCGTACGCGATCGCCGCGGACGGCATCGTGAGCATCCCGAAGACACCGCTGGTCACCGGCTCCGGCGACGAGTCTCTCGTCGCGGCCGACCTGCCGCCGGGGGCGGACCCCGCCATCCACGCGGGGGTGTTCAACGCCGAGGTGTCCCAGGGCTACGCGAAGGCGAGCACCGCCGAGGCCCGCATCGGCCTGCCGGGCGCTCCGGTCATCGAGGCCGAGCTGATCGTGGCCGAGTGCGACGACCTGCAGGGCTCCACGTCGCTGGCGAACCTGCGGATCGGCAAGCAGGAAATCAAGCTCGACCAGATCCCGGAGAACCAGGCGGTGGTTCCCGAGCCGCTGCAGGGCATCGCGAGCATCACGCTGAACAAGCAGGTCGAGAAGGATGGCGCGCTCACGGTGACCGCGCTCTCGGTCGACGTGCTGAAGAGCACGCAGACGCTCGACATCTCCTCGGCCACGTGCACGAAGAAGGAAGGCGGGCCGACCGAGCCGTCTGAGCCGACCGAGCCCTCCAAGCCGACCGAGCCGAGCAAGCCGACCGAGCCCAGCAAGCCGGGCGACGACGGCGGTGACGACGACGGTGACCTGCCCGGCGACAAGCCGGACGAGGACGGCAACGCCCCGGTGCCGACACCGCAGCCCGGTCACCTCGACGTGACCGGCTGACGACCGGAGCACGCTCCAGAACGACGACTGTGGCCTCCATCCCGGACGGGGTGGAGGCCACAGTCGTCTGTCCCGTCAGTGGCAGGCGTCGTTCTCCCAACGCCTGCCACTCACGAGACGCGGTTCAGTCTTCGGTTCCTTTGTGGAGTTCGGTGGTGATGTGGTCCATGACGGTGGTGTCGGCGAGGGTGGTGACGTCGCCGATTTGGCGGTTTTCGG
>NZ_PVNH01000012.1 GCF_003001955.1 Prauserella shujinwangii
GTTCGTCCTGAGCCAGGATCAAACTCTCCAACAATGCATGATCCCAAAAACACCACACACAAAAAACATGCGCGGCCTCAAAGAAACCCCAAAAACAGGGTCCAAAAAACAAGCTCTACTGGCATAAATTCACTAGCACACTGTTGAGTTCTCAAACAACACGCACAAACATCCTGCAAGTTATTGTGACCCGAAGCGACAGACAACCCACGACGTTTCGTCGTTTGACTTCACTCGGAGGGTTGTTGCCCTACTTCAGGGCCGACCAGCAACGTTACCCGGTCCGGTTCGCGGTGTCAACTCCGCCCGACCCGGCGCTCTGGCCTTGGGGAACACCCATACTACACAACCCGTGCAGCCTGGTTCGTATTCCCCCGCCTGGTAACCCGGGCCCCGCGGAACCCTTCCGGATCCCCGGCCCGGTCTCCCCGGCGACGAAGAAAAGATTACCTGCCCGCCACCAGCCTGCGAACAGGGGGGTCCCCTTCCGGGAAAACCGCTGCTCAGAGGACCGGGAGGAGGGTGCGGAGCTCGTAGGGGGTGACCGCGCTGCGGTAGTTGTCCCACTCGACCCGCTTGTTGCGGAGGAAGAAGTCGTAGACGTGCTCGCCGAGCGCCTCGGGCAGCAGTTCGGACCGCTCCATCTCCACCAGCGCCTCACCGAGGTTCTGCGGGAGCTGCGCGTACCCCGCGGCCTTGCGCTCGGAGTCGGTCAGCGACCAGATGTTGTCCTCGGCGGGGGGCGGCAGCTCGTAGCCCTTCTCGATGCCCTTCAGCCCGGCGGCGAGCACGACGGAGTACGCGAGGTACGGGTTGCACGCGGAGTCGATGGTGCGGATCTCCACTCGGCGTGAGGAGGCCTTGCCCGGCGAGTACATCGGCACCCGCACGAGCGCGGACCGGTTCGCCCGTCCCCAGGACACGGTCGTCGGCGCCTCTCCCCCGCTGATCAGCCGCTTGTAGGAGTTGACCCACTGGTTGGTCACGGCCGAGATCTCCCGAGCGTGGTGCAGCAGGCCGGCCACGAACGCCTTGCCGGTCTCCGACAGCTCGTACGGGTCCTCCGGGCTGTAGAAGGCGTTGTGGTCGCCCTCGAACAACGACACGTGGGTGTGCATGCCGGAGCCGGCCTGGCCGGTGAACGGCTTCGGCATGAACGTCGCGCGCACGCCCTGCATGAGCGCGACCTCCTTGACCACGTACCGGAACGTCATGACGTTGTCGGCCATGGTCAGTGCGTCGGCGTAACGCAGGTCGATCTCCTGCTGGCCGGGGGCGCCCTCGTGGTGGCTGAACTCGACGGAGATACCCATCGCCTCGAGGGCCTCGATCGCGTGCCGCCGGAAGTGCGTCGCGGTGGCGTGGCTGGCCTGGTCGAAGTAGCCGCCGTTGTCCGCGGGCTCCGGCTCGCTGCCGTCCTCGGTCAGGCCGGCCAGGAGGAAGAACTCGATCTCCGGGTGCACGTAGCAGGTGAATCCGGCCTCGCCCGCCTTCGACAGCTGCCTGCGCAGGACGTGCCGGGGGTCGGCCCAGGACGGGGACCCGTCGGGCATGGCGATGTCGCAGAACATCCGCGCCGAGTAGTGCCCACCCTCCGGGGTCTCCCACGGGAGCACCTGGAAGGTCGACGGGTCGGGCTTGGCGACCATGTCGGACTCGTACACCCGCGCGAAACCCTCGATGGCCGAGCCGTCGAACCCGATGCCCTCGCTGAACGCCCCCTCCAGCTCGGCGGGGGCGACGGCCACCGACTTGAGAAAACCCAGCACGTCGGTGAACCAGAGCCGCACGAAGCGGATGTCGCGTTCCTCCAGCGTGCGCAGCACGAACTCCTGCTGGCGATCCATGCCAGCGACCCTATGCGGGTCGTGTTAACGCGGTGTTTCGGGGCTGCCCGCCCGGTCGGGCGAAATGCGCAGGGACATCAGCGCGGCGAGCGCACACAGGCCGCCCGCCACGAACCACGCCAGGTCGTAGGAGCCGAGCTGGTCGCGGGTGAAGCCGGCACCGAAGGCCGCGACGGCGGCTCCCACCTGGTGCGAGGCGAACACCCAGCCGAACACGATCGGCCCGGAGAGGCCGAACCGGTCACGGCACAGCGCCACGGTCGGCGGCACGGTCGCGACCCAGTCGAGGCCGTAGAACACGATGAACGCCCACATCGGCGGCTCGGTGGTCGGCGCGAACAGCATCGGCAGCACCAGCAGCGAGGCGCCGCGGAGCAGGTAGTAGGCGCCGAGCAGCTTGCGCGGGTCGACGCGGTCGGTGAGCCAGCCGGAGGCGATGGTGCCCGCGACGTCGAACACGCCCACCAGCGCGAGCAAGCCCGCAGCGGTCGTGTGCGGCATCCCGTGGTCATGGGCGGCGGGCACGAAATGCGTGCCGATGAGCCCGTTGGTGGACGCGCCGCAGATCGCGAACCCGCCCGCCAGCAGCCAGAACGTGCGGTTGGCCAGCGCGTCCCGCAGTACCCGCAGCGCCCTGGCCGCGCTGCTGCCCGGCACGGCAGGCGCCTCCTCGGCCTCGGTCGCGCCGTACGCCGTGGTGCCCACGTCGGAGGGCCGGTTCCGCAGCAGGAGCACCACGACCGGCACCACGGCCAGCGCGCCGCCCGAGACCGCCAGCGACGCGAGCCGCCAGCCGTGGTCGGTGGCCAGCATCGCGACGAGCGGCAGGAACACGAGCTGGCCCGCCGCGCCCGCGGCCGTGAGCACGCCGCTGACCAGACCGCGATGCCGCACGAACCAGCGGCTGGTCACGGTGGCGACGAACGCGAGCGCCATCGAGCCGGTGCCGGTGCCGACGAGCACGCCCCAGCACAGCAACAGCTGCCAGCTCGCGGTCATGAACACCGTGAGCCCGCTGCCCGCGGACACCAGGAGGAGGGCGCCCGTCACCACGCGCCGCATGCCGAGGCGTTCCATCAGCGCGGCGGCGAACGGCGAGATGAACCCGTACAGCAGCAGGTTGACCGACACGGCGGCCGAGATGGTGCTCCGGGACCAGCCGAACTCCTCGTGCAGCGGATCGATGAGCACGCTGGGTGCCGCGCGGAAGCCCGCGGCGCCGACGAGGGCCACGAACGCGGCGAACGCGACGAGCCACGCCCAGTGCGGGCGGCGGGACCTGGTGGGCGCGGAGGGGACGGAGGTACGCAGGTCGGTCACGGCAGTCAGCTTGCTCGGCGGCCGGACGCCGCACGAGTGGCAAGAATGCCAATATCTGTAAGATTCTTGCCATGCACCGGGTGGTGGTACTGGCGATCGGCGAGGTGGTGGGCTACGACCTGCACATCCCGCCGCAGATCTTCCGCTCGGCGGAGCGCGCCGGGCAGCCGCTCTACGACGTGCGGATCTGCGGGGTCGACGACCGGCCGGTACGCGTCAGCGCCGGGTACACGGCCACCCTCGACCACGGACCCGAGGCACTCGCCCAGGCCGACACCGTGATCATCCCCGGCACCCGCGTGCACGGGCCGCGGCACACGGGCACGCTGCCTGGCGACATCGCCGCCGCGCTCGCCCTGATCCCCGGCCATGCCCGCATCATGTCCATCTGCACCGGGGCCTTCGTGCTCGGCGCGGCCGGGCTGCTCGACGGCAGGCCCGCGACCACGCACTGGGCGCACGCCGACGAGTTCCGCCGCCTCTACCCCGACGTGGACCTGGACGAGAACGTGCTGTTCGTCGACGACGGGGACGTGCTCACCTCGGCGGGGCTGGCCGCGGGCGTCGACCTGTGCCTGCACGTCGTGCGCGAGGACCACGGCAGCGAGGTGGCCAACGTGGCCGCGCGCTACTGCGTGGTGCCGCCGTGGCGCGACGGAGGGCAGTCCCAGTTCATCGACCGCCCCCTGCCCGAGGCGAACGAGGGCAGCACCGCGGCCACCCGCGCGTGGGCGCTCGACCGGCTCGCCGAACCGCTCGACCTGGCCACCCTCGCCGCCCACGCCAGGATGAGCGTGCGGACGTTCAGCAGGAGGTTCCGCGCCGAGACGGGACTGCCGCCGAGGGCGTGGCTCACCCGCCAGCGCGTGCTGCACGCGCGGCACCTGCTGGAGACGACGGACCTGCCAGTGGACCGCGTGGCCGAGCAGGCCGGGCTGGGCAGCGCGGCTTCCCTCCGGCAGCACCTGAGCTCGACGATCGGGGTGGCGCCGCTGGCCTACCGGCGCACCTTCTCCGCGTCCCGCTAACGTGGGCGGCATGCTCCTCCGCCGCATCGCACTGGTGCTCGTGCTGGTGGTCGTCGGCGGTTGCTCGGCGGACCCCGGCGAGGACCGGACACTGCCCGCAGCCGGGGCGCTCGTCGGCGCCTCCGCCGAGGCCCTGCGCGACCTGCGCAGCGTGTCCTTCGAACTCGGGCTGAGCGGCCCCGTCCCCGGCCTGCCCGTGCGGGAGGTCGCGGGCGAGGCGGCACGCGGCGGCGGCGCGTCCGGCTTCGCGCACGGCGAGGCGGACGTGCAGGAGCGGACGGAGCGCGTGCAGTACGACTTCCGGCTCGCCGACGGGACGCTCTCGCTCACCGACGACGAGGGCAACCACACCGAGACGCCCGCACCCGAGCAGTTCACCCCGGCGCGCGTGCTCGACCCGGAGCACGGGCTGCGCGGCCTGCTCCTCGGCGCCACGGGCCTGGAGACCGAGAACCGCGAGCGGATCGGCGAGATCCCGACCTACCGGGTGGCGGGCCAGGTGCCGGAACAGGTCGTCTCCCGGCTGATCCCCGGCATCCGGTCGGACGTCACGGTCAAGTTCTGGATCAGCGAGCGGCCCAGCCGCGACCTGGTCCGGGTGTGGATGCAGATCCCGCCGCGGCAGCCGAACGAGGGTGCCGTGATGCTCGAACTGGCGCTGTCCCGGCACAACGCGCCCGTGGACCCGACGCCGGCACCCACCAGTTAGCCCGGCTCAGCAGCGCGTGCCCCGTTCCGGCAGGGTCCCGTCCACCAGGTACGCGATGCCCGCCTCGTCGACACACGCCTCGCCCTGCAGGAACACCGTGTGCTGGGTGCCCTCGTAGGTCAGCAGCCTGCCGCCCATCGCCTTCGCCAGGCGCACCCCGGCCTGGTACGGCGTGGCGGGATCGTTCGTCGTGGAGATGACCAGCGCGGGCGGCACGCCCTCGACGTCCGGCAGGTGCGGTTCGGAGGTGTTCGGCACCGGCCAGAAGGCGCACGCGTCCCGCGCCGAGGAGTCCGGCTCGCCGTCGTCGAGGAACGGCGCGACCTCCTCGTACCGGCGCTGCGCTGCCAGGATCTTGGCCTTGTCGGTGACGCGCGGGTCGTCGACGCAGCGGATCGCGGTGAAGGCGTCCTGCGTCGACGCGTAGTGCCCGTTCGGACCGCGCTCGTTGTACATGTCGGCGAGCGCCATCAGCGTGCTGCCGCGGTGCCGCTTCAGCTCGTTGAGGCCCGTGTTCAGCTGCTCCCAGAACTGATCGCTGTAGAGCGCCTGGATGGTGCCGGTGGTGGCGTCCTCGTACGACAGCCTGCGCCCGTCGCCGAGGGTGACCGGGTTGTCGATCAGCGGCCGGACGAGTTCCCGGTATGCCTTCGTCGCGCCGTCCGGGTCGGAGCCGAGCGCACAGTCCTGCTGCGGGGCGCACCACGCGGCGAACTCGGCGAACGCCTTCGCGAAGCCCTCCCCCTGCGCGACCAGGGAGTCCACGACGTCCTGCTCCGGGTCGAGCGCGCCGTCCAGCAGCAGCGCCCTGACGTTGCGCGGGAACGCCTCGGCGTAGGTGTAGCCGATGCGGGTGCCGTACGAGTAGCCGAGGTAGGTCAGCTTCTCGTCCCCGAGCGCGGAACGCAGCACGTCGAGGTCCTTGACGACGTCGCGGGTGCCGAGGTGGGCGAGCATCTCCTCGCCGTGCTCGGTGCGCCGCGCGCACTTGGCCGCGAACTCCTTCGCCTCCGCCTCCTGCCTGGCCACACCCTGGGGAGTGCCGTCGACCTCGGTGTCGCTGGCGCGGTCGGCGTCGCGTTCGGCGTCGGTGAGGCATTCGACCTGCGGGTCACTGGCGCCGACGCCGCGCGGGTCGAAGCCGACGACGTCGAACCGCTCGCCGAGCGGGGACCCGGTGACGCTGCCCGCGATCGACGCCGCGGCCTGCATCCCGGAGGCGCCGGGACCGCCCGGGTTGAGCACCAGTGAGCCGATCCGGTCGCCGTCGTCGCCCGCCCGCTTGCGCAGCAGGCCGAGCGTGATCGTGGCGCCCTCGGGCCTGCCGTAGTCGAGGGGGACCGTCAGCCGCGCGCACTCCAGCCCCTCGCCGGAGAAGGCCGACGCGGCGCTCTGGGTCGTCGCGAACGGGCCGCAGTCGCCCCAGTCGAGCTGCTGGGCGTAGAACCGCTCCAGCCCGGCGGGCACGGGCCCGGCCGGGCCGCTCCGCGCACCGTCCTGGTCGTCCTGCGTGCATGCGGTCAGGCCGGCGGTGAGGGCGACGATCGCCAGTAGACAAGCCGGTCGGGACAGGTAGCGTTTCGGGAAGGGCACGTGACGATCGTGCCATCGACGCGGGAACTCCAGCGCACCACCAGTGCGTTGGGGAGTCGGCACGAAGCGAGGGAGGCCACGGGTGGCGATGCTGAACCGGGTCGGCAGGCGGCTGCGAAGACTCATCCAGCGTCCGGCGAGCGCGGAACTGACCCGGTATGAGGCACTGCTCCCCGCGATCGGGCGGCGCGAGGCGGAGCTGGAGAAGCTGTCGGACACGGAGCTGACCGAGGCCGCCGCGGCGATGCGCGAGCGGGATCCGGTGGACCAGGAGTGGCTGGCCGAGTTGTGCGCGCTGGGCCGCGAGGCCACCCGCCGCGCCCTCGGCGAGCGCGCGTTCGACGTGCAGCTGCTCGGCACGATGGGGCTGCTCACCGGGCACGTGGTGCAGATGGCCACCGGTGAGGGCAAGACCCTCTCCGGCGCGCTCGCCGCGGCCGGGTACGCGCTGCAGGGCAAGCGCGTGCACGTCATCTCCGTCAACGACTACCTCGCCCGCCGGGACGCCGAGTGGATGCGGCCGGTCTACGACCTGCTGGGAGTCGGCGTCGGCTGGGTGGAGCCGTCCCTGACCACCGAGGACCGGCGGGCGGCGTACCACTCCGAGGTCTGCTACGGCGCGGTGAGCGAGGTCGGCTTCGACGTGCTGCGCGACCGGCTGGTGACGCGCCCCGAGGACCTCGTGCAGCCGGAGCCGGAGGTCGCGATCGTCGACGAGGCCGACTCGGTGCTGGTCGACGAGGCCCGGGTGCCGCTGGTGATGGCCGGTTCCGTGGACGCCGGGATGGCCGACGAGGAGGTGGCGAACATCGTCCGCCGCCTGCGGCACGGGCTGCACTACGAGACCGATCCGGACGGCCGCAACGCGTGGCTGACGGCCGCGGGCGCGTCGGTGGTCGAGAAGTCGCTCGGCGGCATCGACCTCTACGACGAGTCCGGCTCGGCGCGGCTCGCCGCCGTCAACATCGCCCTGCACGCGCACGCGCTGCTCACGCGAGACGTCGACTACCTGGTGCGGGACGGGAAGGTGCAGCTCATCAACGCCTCGCGGGGGCGGGTCGCGGAGCTGCAGCGCTGGCCGGACGGGCTGCAGGCGGCGGTGGAGGCCAAGGAGCAGCTGCCGCCGTCCGACCACGGCGAGATCCTCGACTCGATCACGGTGCAGGCCCTCATCGCGCGGTACCCGCAGGTGGCGGGGATGACGGGGACGGCGGCGGCGGTGGCCGAGCAGCTGCGCGAGTTCTACCAGCTCGAGGTCGCGGTCATCCCGCCCAACACGCCGACCATCCGCACCGACCACCGCGATCGGATCTTCGCGTCGCCGTCGCAGAAGCTGCGGGCGATCGTGGAGGAGATCCGGACGGTGCACGAGAGCGGCAGGCCCATCCTGGTCGGCACGCAGGACGTGGCCGAGTCGGAGGAGCTGGCCGACAAGCTCGCCAAGGCGGACCTGCCGTGTGTCGTGCTGAACGCGCGCAACGACGCCGAGGAGGCGGCGATCATCGCCGAGGCGGGCACCTACGACCGGATCACCGTGTCGACGCAGATGGCGGGCCGGGGCACCGACATCCGGCTCGGCGGGGCCGACGGCGCCGACCACGAGCGGGTGGCCGGGCTCGGCGGGCTGCACGTGATCGGCACGGCGCGCTACCCCAGCAGCAGGCTCGACGACCAGCTGCGCGGGCGTGCGGGACGGCAGGGCGACCCGGGCAGCTCGGTGTTCTTCGCGAGCCTCAACGACGAGCTGGTGCTGTCGCACGCGCCGGACGTGCCGGAGGACATCGAGGCCGACCCCGAGACCGGTGAGGTCACCGACGCGGCCGCGCAGCGGCAGATCAACCACGCGCAGCGGGTGGCGGAGGGCGTCGACCTGGAGATCCACCGGAACACGTGGCGCTACACGCGGCTGATCGAGCGCCAGCGTGCCGAGCTGCTGCGGCACCGGGACGCGGTGCTGCGGTCGGAACTGGCGCGGGAGCGGCTCGCGGAGGCGGAGCCGGACCGCTGCGCCGAGCTGGCGGAGAAGCTGGACGAGGCGACGCTGACGCAGGTGTGCCGGGAGATCGTGCTGTTCCACCTCGACCAGCTGTGGGCGGACCACCTGGCCTTCCTCGCCGAGGTGCGCGAGACCATCCACCTGCGGGCGCTGGCGAGGGAGGCCCCGCTGGACGAGTTCCACCGCGCGGCGATCCCGGAGTTCCACAAGATCGTCGGCGAGGCCGAGCAGCGTTCGGCGAAGACGCTGCTCGAGGCGGAGGTCACCGAGTCGGGGGTGGATCTGGCCGCCGCCGGGGTCCGCAGGCCGACCTCGACCTGGACGTACCTGGTGCACGACAACCCGTTCGACTCCGACGCGGAGCAGGCGCTCAAGAAGGTGCGCAGCATGCTCCGCAAGAAGCGCAGCTGACACTCCGTTCGTGCCGCCCCGGAGGGGGAGCGAGGGAGCTTTACTCCCGTCTGGCGGTAGTAAAGCTCCCTCGCTCCCCCTCCGCGGGGTTGGTCACGGGCGGGTGTGGGGCCGTGGGGTGTAGGCGAGAATGGCCGCATGCCGCAACTGCGTATGGCTCTCGCCCAGGTGAACCCGACCGTCGGCGACCTCGACGGCAACACCGACCTGCACGTCGAGTGGGCGCGCAAGGCCGCCGACGCGGGGGCACACGTCGTGGTCTTCCCCGAGATGTCGCTCACCGGCTATCCGGTGGAGGACCTGTCGCTGCGCGAGACGTTCGCCGAGGCCTCGCGCGCGCGGGTGCAGCGGCTCGCCGGGCTGCTCGCCGACGCGGGCTGCGGCGATCTGCTCGCCTACGTCGGCTACCTCGACCGCGACGAGGCCGGTCCCCGGGACGCCGCCGCCGCGCTGTACCGCGGCGAGGTGGTGGCCCGGCAGTTCAAGCACCACCTGCCCAACTACGGCGTCTTCGACGAGCACCGCTGGTACAAGCCGGGCCGGACACTGGACGTTCTGCGCCTGCACGGCCTCGACATCGGCATGGTGATCTGCGAGGACATCTGGCAGGAGGGCGGTCCGGTCGCGGCCCTCGGCGACGCGGGTGTCGACGTGGTCGTCGCTCCCAACGCCTCGCCCTACGAACGGGCCAAGGACGACGTGCGGCTGCCCCTCGTCGCGCGCCGGGCGGCCGAGGCGAACGCCCCGATCGTCTACACGAACCTGATCGGCGGGCAGGACGACCTGGTGTTCGACGGCGACTCGATCGTCGTCGGCACCGACGGCGAGCTGCTCGCGCGGGCGCCGCAGTTCGTCGAGCACCTGCTGCTCGCGGACCTCGACCTGCCCTCGGGCGAGCACGCGCCCGAGGGCGAGTACGAGGGGCTGCGCGTGCGCCGCCGCGTGCTGAGCGACGAGCCCGCGCCCGCCTTCGAGCCGCCGGCCGAGCCCGCGATCAGCGAGCCGCTGCCGGACGAGGCCGAGGTGTGGTCGGCGCTGGTGGTCGGCCTGCGCGACTACGTGCGCAAGAACGGCTTCCGCTCGGTGACGTTCGGGTTCTCCGGCGGGATCGACTCGGCGGTCACCGCCGCGCTCGCGGTCGACGCGCTGGGCGCCGACGCCGTGTACGGCGTGTCGATGCCGTCGGAGTACTCGACGGAACACTCCCGGTCGGACGCGGCGGAACTGGCGCGGCGGCTCGGCTGCCACTTCCGCGTCGAGCCGGTGGCGGACATGGTCCGGGTCTACGTCGACCAGCTGAAGCTGGCCGGTACCGGGCTGGCCGAGGAGAACATCCAGGCACGTGTCCGCGGCATGCTGCTGATGGCGCTGTCCAACCTGGAGGGTCACCTCGTGCTCGCCACGGGGAACAAGACGGAGCTCGCGGTGGGGTACTCGACCATCTACGGGGACGCGGTCGGCGGGTTCGCTCCCATCAAGGACGTGTTCAAGACCCACGTCTGGGCACTGGCGCGCTGGCGCAACGCGGAGGCGGAGAAGCGCGGCGAGACCCCGCCGATCCCGGAGAACTCGATCACCAAGCCGCCGTCGGCCGAGCTGCGGCCGGACCAGCTGGACACCGACACGCTGCCGGACTACGCGTTGCTGGACGACATCCTGGACGACTATGTCGAGGGCGACCGCGGGTTCGCCGACCTGCTCGCCGCGGGCTTCGATCCGGCGGTGGTGGACCAGGTGGTGCGCATGGTCGACCGGGCCGAGTTCAAGCGCAGGCAGTACCCGCCGGGCACGAAGATCACGTTCAAGGCGTTCGGCCGGGACCGCAGGCTGCCGCTCACCAATGCGTGGCGGGAGACGCACGAGGGGGCCTGATCGCCCGGGTCCGAACGGTAGTAAAGCTCCCTCGCTCCCCCGTGGCGGTAGCAAAGCTCCCTCGCTCGCCTATAACGGGAGCAAAGCTCCCTTGCTCGCCAGGGAGCGGAGGGTGGCGGGGGTGTGGCCCAGGTGGGCGCGGACGGTGCGGGTCAGGTGGGCCTGGTCGGCGAAGCCGAGGTCGGCGGCCAGTGCGGCGAGGTCCGTCTCACCCGCGGCCAGGCGGTCGAGCGCCCTGCCGACGCGGGCCCGGTTGCGGTACCGGGTGAGCGAGACGCCGAGCTCGCGCGGGAAGGCCCGGCTCAGCCGGTACGGCGAGACCCCGAGCAGCGCGGCCAGCGGGAACAGGCCTTCGGCCGCGGGATGCTCCGCCGCCACCGCCTCCCTGGCCGCCGTGACGAGCGCGCGGTCTCCCGGCGGGGCGGCGGCGGGCACGGGCCGGTCGGTGAGCCGGCGGACCGTGCCCGCCAGCAGCTCCAGCAGTTCCTCGGCGAGCGCGAACCGCACGTCGCCCACGGCGGCCAGGCAGCGCCGGTGCGCCAGCTCCAGCCGCGCGTCGACGTACACGCCGCGCTCCGCGGTGAGCGGGCCCTCCCCCGCCGTCGCGTGCCACAGTTCCTCGGACACCGTGATCGACGTGCACACGTCGCCGCCGTGCGGATGCGCGAAGCGCTCCTCGTCACCGGGCACGCTGACGTAGCCGAGCGCCGGGTCGGCGCCGACCTCGGCCCCGCGCCAGCGGCGCCGGAACCGGCCGCGGCGCACGAGCACCACCCCGTATCCGGTCCGCTCCTCCCCCGCCGACCACCCGGGACGGTCCTCGCGGCAGTACACCGCCGACACGCCGAACCCCTCACCCGTGGCGAGCTCCACCGCCGAACGCACGGCGACACGCTACGCCCGCCCACCGACACTCCCGGACGCCGCAAGGATGTTCAAGACCGCAGGGGGCGCGCGGCGGCAGGCTCACCGGAAACGACGAAACCGGAAAGCGAAGGAGCCCGGCCATGCCCGCTCAGGCCCGACCGACCGCGATCATCCTCGACTGCGCCCACCCCGCCGCGCTCGCGGCGTTCTACGCCCGCGTCACCGGCTGGCCGGTCACCAGCGGCGACGAGGACGGCGCCTACCTCGGCGACGGCCCGATCCAGCTCGCCTTCCAGCGGGTCGCCGGCTACCGGGCTCCCGCGTGGCCGGACGACCGCGCCCAGGCGCATCTCGACTTCGCCGTCCCCGACGTCGACGCCGCGATCGAGGAGCTGGTCGCGCTGGGCGCGACCGTGCCAGACTTCCAGCCGGGGAACGGGGACTGGGTCGTGCTCACCGATCCCGAGGGACATCCGTTCTGCCTCGCCGCCGGCTGACCGCACGGCGGCATCCACTCCGGACGGGAAGGCCATGACAGCACACGGGTTCGCGGTGTTCCCCACCGCGATCGGCCACTGCGGGATCGCCTGGCACGAACGCGGCATCGTGGGCTGCTGCCTGCCGGAGGCGACCGCGGACCGCACGCGCGACCGGCTGCGCCGCCACCATCCCGGCGCGGCCGAGCTCGCGCCTCCGCCGCCGGTCGCGGAGACGATCGACGCGGTGACCGCCCTGCTGCGCGGCGAGCGGGCCGACCTGTCCGCGGCGGTGCTCGACCTGACCGGTGTCCCGGAGTTCCATCGCCGGGTGTACGAGATCGCGCGCACCATCGCGCCGGGTGCGACGCTGACCTACGGCGAGATCGCGCACCGGCTCGGCGAGCCCGGCGCGGCCCGCGCGGTGGGGCGGGCGCTCGGGAACAACCCGTTCCCGCCGATCGTGCCGTGTCACCGGGTGCTCGCCGCGGGCGGGAGGACCGGCGGCTTCTCCGCCACCGGCGGCACGGCCACGAAACTGCGGATGCTCTCGATCGAGAACGCGCATTCCGCGGAGCCGACGCTGTTCGACCTCTGAAGGACGCCGGGCGCTAGGGCTGTTCCGTCCTGCCCACGTCGAGCAGGTACGCGATGGCGGCGCCGACGAGAAACGCCACCGCCAGCAGCTGCAGGCGCATGGCCGCACCCGTCAGCTCCCCCGCGCCGAGCACCTCCAGCAGCCCGCCCATGGGCCACACCAGCAGGTGCACGGCGAGCACGGTGCCCGCCACGGCCCGCCAGGTGTGCCGCCACCACAGCATCAGCACCACGGTGGCGACCACGTAGCCCGTGTGCAGCAGCACTGTGACGACCTCGTGCACGCGGTGCGCGAGCGACGGCTCCGCGCACACCTCGCCGGCCGACGGCGCGCAGTCGAGCGTGAACACGGCGTGGGCCAGCAGCAGCATCGCGGACACGAAGACGGCGCCGACCGTGGCCCTGGCCTGCCAGTGCACGGGAGCGAGCCGGAGCAGGGGCGGGCACGCGAGCGCGAACAGCACGGCGGCGGTGATCTCCGCGGTCCGGAACACCTCGCGGTAGGGCCTGCCGTCGGCGGTGAGCTCCCCGAGCGGCGCGCGCAGCGGGGACACCCCCGTCGGCAGGGCGAACTCGGCCAGCCAGCCCAGGAGCGCCACCGCGGCCAGGCCCAGCATGGTCACGGTCACCACGCGAACCGCCACGAGCGTGGCCGAGCGGTGGAAGACCGACGCCATGGCGAGTTCCTATCACGCGCGCACGTGCATCTGCACAAGAATTCGCCACCGGTTTGGTCACGGCCCGGCTGCGGCCGGGACGCCGCCGTGTGAAGCTGGTCGCAGGGGCTTGGGAGCGCGCAGTCCCCGGTGCCACGCTCATGTCATCAGCGATCCACAGACCCGGGGACCTCGCGGAGGCCTCGAGGGAAGGACGGTCGACAACGATGTCCACGACTGGCAGCGGCGCCTCCGGCGAGGTGACCGCCCCGTACGGTTCCGGCGCCTCGGCGCAGGCGGACGCGCCGCGCAAGAGGGTCCGCATCCACCACCTGCGGGAAATGAAGGAACGCGGCGAGCCGTGGCCCATGCTCACCGCGTACGACATGTACACCGCGCAGCTGTTCGACGAGGCCGGCATCCCGGTGCTGCTCGTCGGCGACTCCGCCGCCAACAACGTGTTCGGCTACGACACCTCGCTCCCCGTCACCGTCGACGAGCTGCTCCCGCTCGTGCGTGCCGTGACCCGCTCGGTCGAGCGGGCGCTGGTGGTGGCGGACCTGCCGTTCGGTTCCTACCAGCTCTCGCCGGAGCAGGCGCTCGAGACGGCCGTGCGGTTCATGAAGGAGGGCCGCGCGCACGCCGTGAAGCTGGAGGGCGGGCGCCGGTTCACGCCGCACGTCGAGGCGATCACGTCGGCCGGGGTGCCGGTGATGGGGCACATCGGGTTCACCCCGCAGAGCGAGCACAACCTGGGCGGCTACCGGGTGCAGGGCCGCGGCTCCGCGGGTGAGGAGCTGCTCGCCGACGCCGTCGCGCTGCAGGAGGCAGGCGCGTTCTCCGTGGTGATGGAGATGGTGCCCGCCGAGGTCGCCAAACGCGTGACGCACGAGCTGCACATCCCCACCATCGGCATCGGCGCCGGATCGGACTGCGACGCCCAGGTGCTGGTCTGGCAGGACATGGCGGGGCTGCGCCGGGGCAAGGCGCCGCGCTTCGTCAAGCGCTACGCCGACCTGGCCGGTGTGCTGTCGGGCGCCGCACGGGCGTTCGCCGACGAGGTGCGCCGGGGCGAGTTCCCCGCTGCCGACCACGCCTTCCACTGACGGCTGCCCTGAGTGGCCCGTTGCGGACGAGAAGTGTCCGCAACGGGCCACTCAGGACGTGCGGGGACAGGTCGCGACGGCGATCCGGCTGCGCTCGGTGACGCCGCGCCCGCGGAGTGCGGCGGGTACGGCAGGGTGGGCGCATGGACGAGCTCTACCCCGCCATCCGGCCGCACGCGCAGGGCATGCTCGACGTCGGCGAAGGCAACGAGGTGTTCTGGGAGGTCAGCGGCAACCCGGACGGCAAACCGGTGGTCGTGCTGCACGGCGGGCCCGGTACCGGCGGCTCACCGCTGACGCGCAGGCACTTCGACCCCGAGGCCTACCGGATCGTCCTGTTCGACCAGCGCGGCGCCGGGCGCAGCACGCCACACGTCAGCGACCCCGCCGCCGACCTGTCCGTCAACACCACCTGGCACCTGGTGGCGGACATGGAACTGCTGCGGGAACACCTCGGCATCGACCGCTGGCAGCTGTTCGGCGGCTCGTGGGGCGCCACGCTGGCGCTGGCCTACGCGCAACGGCATCCGGAGCGGGTGACCGAGCTGGTGCTGCGCGGCGTCTTCACGGTCCGGCGAGGCGAACTCGACTGGCTCTACCGCGGTGGCGCGGCGCACCTGTTCCCCGAGGCGTGGGCGGACTACCTCGCGCCGCTCGACGGGGCGGACGGCGACCCGCTCGGCGCGTACCGGCGGCTGCTCGACGACCCCGACCCCGCGGTGCGCGAGCGGGCCGCGGTGGCGTGGAGCAGCTGGGAGGGAGCGATCGTGTCCACCGTGCCGGGGCCCGGATTCGCCGCCGGGTACGGCGCTCCCGCGTTCGCGGTGCCGTTCGCCCGCATCGCGCTGCACTACTTCGCGCACGGCGCGTGGCTGCCCGAGGGCGGGCTGATTCGCGACGCCGGCACGCTCGCCGGCGTCCCCGGGGTGCTGGTGCAGGGGCGCTTCGACGCCGTCTGCCCTCCGGTGACGGCGTACCAGCTGCACCGCGCGTGGCCGGGCTCCGAGCTGGTGCTCGTGGAGGGCGCCGGGCACGCCGTCACCGACCCCGGCGTGCTCGCCGCCCTCCGCGCGGCCACGGACCGTTTCGCGCGCCGGTGACTCAGATGCGGCCGCCGCTGGCGGTGTCGCCGGAGAGCCGCTGCGCCAGGTAGACCGGCACGGTCGACACGACGATGAGCACCGCGGCGACCACGTTGACGATCGGCGCCTGGTTGGGCCGGAACAGGTTGTTCAGGATCCAGATGGGCAGTGTCTCCAGGCCCGCGCCGAGCGTGAACGTGGTGACGATGATCTCGTCGAACGACAGCGCGAAGGCGAGCAACCCGCCCGCGAGCAACGCCGAGCGCAGCATGGGGAACGTCACCAGCCGGAACGTCGTCACGCCGTTGGCGCCGAGATCCATCGACGCCTCCTCGAGGTTGCCGCCGAGCCTGCGCAGGCGGGCGATGACGTTGTTGAACACCACCACGATGCAGAAGGTCGCGTGCGCGATGACGACGGTCAGCAACCCGAGGTCGATGCCGAGGACCGTGCGGAACGCGTTGTTGAGCGCGATGCCGGTGACGATGCCGGGCAGCGCGATCGGCAGGATGATCAGCAGGGACACCGAGTCCCGGCCGAAGAACCGGAACCGCTGGAGCGCGAACGCCGCCATGGTGCCGAGCACGAGCGCGATCCCCGTCGCGGCGAGGCCCGCGCGCACGCTCGTCCACAGCGCTTCCAGCGCGCCCTGGTTGCCGACCGCGCGGCTCCACCACTCGAGCGTGAACCTCGAGGGCGGCCAGCCGAACGTGGTGTCGGCGTTGACGGAGTTCAGCAGCACCACCAGCAGCGGGAAGTAGATCACGGCGAGGCCGAGGCCCAGCGCGCCGAACAGCGCGATCCTCGTGGTCCGGGAAACGGTCATGGGGCGGTGCTCCTAGAGGTTGTCCAGCGCGCCGGTGCGGCGCACGACGGCGAGGTAGCCAAGCATGATCACGACCGGCACGGTGGCGACGGTGGCGGCGAACGGAAGGTTGTTCGCGGCGCCGATGTTGTCGTACACGACGTTGCCGAGCATCTGGTTGGCACCGCCGACGATGCGCACCGAGATGTAGTCCCCGAGGGACAGCGAGAACGTGAAGATCGACCCGGCGACGATCGCGGGAAAGGTCAGCGGCAGCACCACCGACCGGAACGTCCGCCACGGCGGGGCGCCGAGGTCTCCCGACGCGTCCACGAGCGAGTCCGGAAGCCGCTCCAGGCCCGCGTAGATCGGCAGGATCATGTACGGCAGCCACAGGTAGGCGAGCGTGAGCACGGTGGCGGTCAGGCCGTAGCCCGGACTGTCCACACCGAACGGTGCCAGCAACCAGTCGACCACCCCGTTGCCGGAAAGCATGATCCGCCACGAGTAGGCCTTGACGAGGTAGCTGGCCCACAGCGGGGTCATGATGGCGATCACCAGGATGCGCTGCGCCCTCGGCGAGCAGAACTTGGCCATGGCGAAGGCCATCGGGAACGCCAGCACGGCGTCGACCAGGGTCACCAGCGCGGCGATGCCGATCGTGCGCACGGTGATCGTCCGGTAGACGTCGTTGGTGAACAGGGTGACGAAGTTGTCCAGCGTCCACTCGCGGACGATCTCGCCGGTGAAGGTGTTGGTGTGCCAGAAGGCGGTCACGAACAGGGCCGCGAGCGCACCGAGATAGGCCAGCCCGAGCCAGAGCATGGGCGCGGACAGCAGCAGGCCGAGGCGCAGCCGCGGGGTGCGGTGCAGGAAGCTCGACGCCGTGTCCAGCGTGCGCGCCCGCCGGGGCGGGGCGGGTGCGGGCGGCGTGGGCGGGGTAGGCGGCGTGGTCGTCGTCGTCATCTCGATTCCCGCTGGTCAGGGGTCGTGAGTGAAGAACGTCGTTCTCACCACGTTCTTCACTCACGACCCCGGTGGTCGGTCAGCCCTTGATTTCCGTCCAGGCGCGGGTCCACTCGCCGTAGTCCTTGCACTTCACGTCGGTCCGGCCGTCGACGCACTGCGCGATCGGCGTGGTCCAGTACCAGATCTGCGAGGCGTACTCGGCGTCACCGGCGTGGTAGTTGTCGCAGTGCTTCGGGTCCTCGGTGAGGTCGCAGGCCTTCGGGTTGGCCGGGGCCTCGCCGAAGTACTCGGCCACGGCGGCGTTGGCCTCCGGGCTGATGATGTGGTTCAGCCACTGGTAGGCGCACGTCTTGCGCTCCGACTTCGCCGACACCATCCACGTGTCCGACCAGCCGGTCGCGCCCTCGGACGGCAGCACGGAGCTCACCGGGGCGCCCTCGGCCTCGGTCAGGTTCACCGTCACCTGCCAGGCGGTACCGGCGACGACGTCGCCGTTCTTCAGCGCCTGGCTCTCCTTGAGGTAGTCCGACCAGTACTCGCTCACCATCGGCCGCTGCTTCTTCAGCAGGTCCACGGCGGCGGTGAACTGCTTGTCGTCCAGCGCGTACGGGTTCTGGATGCCGAGCTCGGGGCGGTGCTTCATCAGGTACAGCGCGGCGTCGGCGATGTAGATGGGCGAGTCGTACGCGGTGATCTTGCCCCGGTAAGGCGAGTTCTCGTCGAACACCACCGACCACGAGTCGGGAGCGGGCTTCACCTTGTCGGTGCGGTAGGCGAGCACGTTCGCGCCCCAGCCGTGCGGCACGCCGTAGGACGTGCCGTCGACGCTGTTCCACGTCTTGTTCTTGAGGAAGTCGTAGACGTCGGGGTAGTTCGGGATGAGGTCGGTGTTGACCGGCTCGACGTCGCCCGCGGCGATGAGCCGCAGCGAGGCGTCGCCCGAGGCGGACACCACGTCGTACTCGCCGGTCTTCATCAGGTTGACGGCCTCGTCGGAGGTGCCGAACGGTTTGACGTTGACCTGGCAGCCCGTCTCCTTCTCGAACGGGGTCACCCAGTCCACGGCCGGGTCGTTGGAGCCGTCCTCGGCGTAGCCGGGCCACGCGAGGATGTTCAGCTGCCCCTCCGGCTCGCCCAGGGTCTCCAGCGCGGCCAGGTCCGGCGGCTGGAAGCCCTGGCCGCCGGGGGCACCCTGCGACGAGTCGCCGCCGGTGGTGCCGCACGAGGCCAGCACCGTGCCGACGCACGCCAGGCCCGCCAGCAGGCGGACGGTCTTGCGCTTGTTCATCGGTTCTCTCTCCTTCACCTGTGGATTGGTCTCAACTTCCGGCGGCGACGCGGAAGCTGTGCTCGTCGCGCCAGACGAGCCGGACCCGGCTGCCGTCGAGCCGCAGCGCGTCGGCCGCGGGACCCTCGTTCGGCCGGACGACCGAGAGCTGACCACCCGCGTCGAGCGACACCTCGTAGCGGACGGTGGCGCCCGCGTAGACGACGCTGGTGACGGCGCCCGTCGCGCTGGTCTCCCCCGCCTGCGCCGGGACGGCGAGGTCGGCGTCGATGCGGATCTTCTCCGGCCGGATGCTGTAGATCCCGCGCCTGCCGATCACCTGCTCCGCGGCGGGTCCGCTGAGCAGGTTGGACGTTCCGACGAAGCCGGCGACGAACGCCGACGCCGGCCGCTCGTACACCTCGACGGGGCTGCCGACCTGCTCGATCGCCCCGTTGTTGAAGACCGCGATGCGGTCGCTCATGGTGAGCGCCTCGTCCTGGTCGTGGGTCACGAAGACGAACGTGATGCCGACCTCGCGCTGGATCTGTTTCAGCTCGACCTGCATGGCCTGCCGCAGCTTCAGGTCCAGGGCGCCGAGCGGCTCGTCGAGCAGCAGCACCCTCGGCCGGTTCACCAGCGCCCTGGCGAGCGCGACCCGCTGCCGCTGCCCGCCGGAGAGCTGGGAGGGCTTGCGGCCCGCGAAGTCCTCCAGCCGCACCGTGCGCAGGGCCTCCAGGGCGCGCTCCCTGCGCTGCGCCCTCGGCACGCGCTTGACCCGCAGCCCGTACTCGACGTTGGCGAGGACGTTCATGTGCGGGAACAGCGCGTAGTCCTGGAACACCGTGTTGACGTCCCGCTGGAACGGCGCCAGCGTGCTGACGTCCCGCCCGGCGAGTTCGACGGTGCCGCTGGTGGGCAGCTCGAACCCGGCGATCATGCGCAGCACGGTGGTCTTGCCCGAACCGGAGGGCCCGAGCATCGAGAAGAACTCGCCCTGCGCGATGTCGAGGTCGACGCCGTCGACCGCGGTGACCGGCCCGAACGCCTTGCGCAGCGCGCGCAGGCGCACCGCGGGTTCGGCGTCGCGCCCCGCCCGCTCCCCTGCCGGGTCCTGGACCGCCAGGGACGGTGCCTGGTTCGGCGACATGGTCGGTTGTCCTTCCTCCGGTCAGAACGCGGTCATGACGTGCTTGACGCGGGTGTAGTCCTCGAACCCGTAGAGCGAGAGGTCCTTGCCGTAGCCGGACTTCTTGAAGCCGCCGTGCGGCATCTCGGCGACCAGCGGGATGTGGGTGTTGATCCACACGCAGCCGAAGTCGAGCCGCGCGGACAGCCGCATCGCGCGGGCGTGGTCGCCGGTCCACACCGACGACGCGAGCCCGTACCGCACGTCGTTGGCCAGGTGTACGGCCTGCGCCTCGTCGCCGAACCGTTGGACCGTGATCACCGGGCCGAACACCTCGTCCTGCACGATCTCGTCGTCCTGCCGGACGCCCGCGATCACCGTGGGCTGGTAGAAGAACCCGGTCTCGCCCTCGCGCTGACCGCCACTGTGGACGGTGGCGTGCGCGGGCAACCGCTCGACGAACCCGGAGACCCTGGCGAGCTGGTCGGCGTTGTTGAGCGGCCCGTAGGCCACGTCCGGGTCGTCCGGACGCCCGGTGCGCGTGCCCTCGGCCTGCCTGGTCAGCGCGGCGAGGAAGTCGTCGTGCACCGAGGAGTGCACGAGCACCCGGGTGGCGGCCGTGCAGTCCTGGCCCGCGTTGAAGTACCCGGCGGCGGCGACGGCCTCGGCGGCGGCGGCCACGTCGGCATCGGCGAACACCAGCACGGGCGCCTTGCCGCCCAGCTCCAGGTGCACCCGCTTCACGTCGGCGGCCGCCGCGCCGGCGACCTCCACGCCGGCGCGGACCGAGCCGGTGATCGAGACCATGGCCGGGATCGGGTGCTCGACCAGCGCGCGGCCGGTGTCCCGGTCGCCGCAGAGCACGTTGAGCACCCCGGCGGGCAGGAACTCCGCGCAGATCTCGGCCAGCAGCAACGTCGAGGCGGGGGTGGTGTCCGACGGCTTGAGCACCACGGTGTTGCCCGCCGCGAGCGCGGGGGCGATCTTCCAGATGGCCATCATCAGCGGGTAGTTCCAGGGCGTGACCTGCGCGCACACGCCGACCGGCTCGCGCCGCACGAACGACGTGTGCCCGGCCAGGTACTCGGCGGCGGCCCTGCCCTCCAGCACCCGCGCGGCACCGGCGAAGAAGCGGAGGTGGTCGAGCACCATCGGCAGCTCCTCGGCGCGGGTCAGCGCGAGCGGCTTGCCGGTGTCCGCCGACTCGACGCCGATGACCTCGTCGGCCCTCGACTCGATCGCGTCCGCGATGCGCAGCAGGGCCAGCTGCCGGTCGGCGGGGGTGGCGTCCCGCCAGGTCTCGAAGGCGGTGGCCGCGGCGCGCAGGGCGCGGTCGACGTCCTCGGCGCCCGCGACCGGCGCGGCGCAGTACGGCTGCCCCGTGACCGGGTCGATGATGTCGGCGACCGTGTCGCCAGCGGGCTCGACGTACTCGCCGCCCACGAAGTGCTTGAGCTGTCGCATGGCGCGAAAACATATAACTCCATATGTAATAGGACAAGACTTTGGGGCAAGATTGCCTCCATCGGGGAGTTCTGGCGTTCGACGAGGAGCCGAGGGGACGATGGCGAAGCGGATCTCGCACGGTGCGCGCACGGCGGTGTTCGCGCCGCTGGACCAGACCGGGCGGGTGGAGGCCGTCACGAGACGGCTGGTCGACGCCATCACGCTCGGGCTGCTCGCCGACGAGGAGCAGCTGCCCAGCGAGGCGGAACTGGCAGGCCAGTTCGGCGTCTCGACGGTGACCGTGCGCGAGGCGCTCATGGCGCTGCGGCAGCAGGGGCTGGTCGAGACCCGGCGCGGGCGCACCGGCGGCAGCTTCGTCCGCGCGCCCCGCGACCCGGCGGCGGCCTCCCTGCGGGAACGGCTGCGCACGCTGACCCTGACCGACCTGCGCGACCTCGGCGACCACTACATCGCCGTGGCGGGGGCGGCCGCCCGGCTGGCCGCCGAGCGCAGCTCCGCCGAGGACGTCGAGCGGCTGGAGCTGGCCACGGAGGACCTGCGCGACGCGAAGGGCGCCGAGGCGTCCCGCGCCGAGCGGCACTTCCACCTGGAGGTCGCCGCCGCCGCGCAGTCACCGCGGCTGACCCACCAGGAGGTGCGGCTGCAGGGCGAGCTCGGCGCCCTGCTCTGGCTCGCGACCGGGGACGCCGGGCCGCACGAGGACGCCTACGCCGAGCACCAGGCCATCACCGACGCCATCGCCGACGCCGACGGCGAGCTCGCCCGCAGGCTCACCGAAGAACACATCTTGGCAGCGATCGACCGGTTGGCGGAGCTGCACCTAGGCCTTTTGGCGCCCTGAGCCCTAAGCTGCCCCGATCGCAGGAGACGCAAGGTGGGATCCATCGTGAAGAACACGCGCACGCTGGTCGGCGACGAGATGGCCGAGGCGGTCTCGGCACTGGTCGAGGGAGTGTTCGACAGCCTGGCCCCGCTCGTCACGCAGGCCGACGCGCTGTTCGCCGGCGCGGGCGAGGCCGGGGTGCGCGCGGCCGACCTCGACCGGCTGCGACCCGGCGTGCTGCGGATCCTGGCGGGGCCACGCGGGCTCGTCGTCGGGGCGGGCTGCATCACCGCACCACACGCGCTCGCCGACCAGGAGCTCGGCTTCGAGTGGTGGACGAGGACCTCCGACGCCGCTCCCAGCCGGCTGTGCGTCAGCCTCGACCCGGCGAGCGACCACTTCCTCGACTACACCCGCCAGTCGTGGTTCACGGTGCCGAGGGACACCGGCCGCAGGCACATCACCGGGCCCTACGTCGACTACCTGTGCACCGACGAGTACACGATGACCTTCACGGTGCCGGTCCGCCCCGGCGGCAGGTTCGCGGGCGTGGTCGGGGCCGACGTCTTCGTCCGGGAGCTGGAACACGTGCTGCGGCCGAGGCTGCGCGGGCTCCCCGGCCGCGCGGCACTGGTCAACGCCCAGGGCCGGGTCGTGGTCTCCAACAGCGCCCGGCAGGCGACCGGCTCGCTGGTGCGGGCGATCGACATCCCGGCGTGGTGGAGCGGCGGCGCCGAACCGATGGTGACCGACGGCGTCACCCTGCGCCGCTGCGGGGACGCCCCCATCGCCCTGCTCGTCTCGCCCTGACCACGGCCCGCGCTCACGGGCCCGCGTGCAGGGCCAGCCAGAACTCGGCGCGGGTGCCGGGGCGGTCGAGGTCCCTTCCGGTCAGCCGCGCCACCTTCGCCATGCGGTTGCGCAAAGTGTGCCGGTGCACGCCCAGCCGCGCCGCGGCCCGGTCCCAGTGCCCGTTGTGCTCCAGCCAGCACCGCAGCGAATCCTCCAGCTCACCGCGCCCCGTCCCGGCATGGTCGCGCAGCGGGCCGAGCAGCGCGTCGGCGAAGGCCCGCGCCCGGTCCGGCCCGACCAGCTCCAGCAGCCCGCCACCCGCGTGCTCGGCGAAGCGCAGCACGGGCCTGCGCTCGGCGAGCGCCGCCTCCGCGGCCGCCCTCGCCTGCCGGTACCCCGCCGCGACGTCCGTTGTGGACGGTGAGACACCCGCGTGCAGGCCCGCGGTTTCGGCGACCCGCACGGCGTCCCGCTCGGCGCCGAGCACCAGCACGGCGCCGTCGTACTCGGCGAAGAACGCCCCGGTGGGCTCGGTCTCCAGCAACTCGACGGCGACGGCGCGGGCCCGTGCGGTACCGGCGAGCACCGTCACCGTCCACGGTGGTCCGGCCACGGCGCCGAACACCGTGCCGATCGTCTCCAGCGCCAGTCCGGCCTGCCCGCCCAGCAGCAGCCCGGCCAGCCCGGACCGCAACCCGCGCAGGCTCTCCCCCCGCGCGCGGTCCCGCTCCAGCGCCAGGGACAGCAGCGACGCCGCCGTGGTCACGACGTGCCGGTCGGCGCTGTCCAGCCGGTGCGGCGAGCCCACCGCGAGGAACCCGCGCCCCCGGCTGCCCAGCGCCTGCACCAGCACCTCGTCGCCGCCCACCGTCGTCACCAGGGACCCGCTGCCCGCCTGCCGCAGCTCGCCGCGCAGCGCACCGGCGCGGGACCGGGCGGCGGCGGGCGCCGCCTCCCGCACGGCTCCGCTGCCGTCGAGCAACAGCACCCACGCGTCGACGAGCCGCGCGAGCTTGCGCACGAGCGCGCCGGGCCCCCGGCGGGCGAGCGCGGTGCGCGTCAGCTCCTGCTGTCCCCGGCCCGTGCGCACGACGGCCGCGTACTCGTCCGCGGCCACGGCCGCCGACACCGCCTTGGTGATGGCGATGAACGGCGTGCGCCTCGGCACCTCCAGCAGCGGCAGCCCCGCCTCCCCCGCCGCCGCGACCAGCGCGGGCGGCACCTCGTCGTGGCTGAGACCGCTGCCGAAGCCCACCCCGGCCACACCCGCCGCCACGAGCCGGTCCACGTAGTCGGCGGCCGGCTCGGCGCCGAGGGTGAGGCCGGTGGTGAGCAGCAGCTCGCCGCCGTCGAGGAACGCCGTCGGGTCGGCCAGCTCGGTGGGGTGCACCCAGGCGATCCCGCGGTCGAGCCCGGCCGCACCCGCGCGGACGCGCAGGCCAAGCGAGGGCCGGGCGGCCAGGCCGCGCAGGGTCAGTGCCATGTTGGCGAATCTTAGCCCGCCGGTTCGCCATTCCGGCAGGCTGACGTCCCCGGTTCGCCGGCCCATGCTGGGTGACATGACGGCCTCGACCACACCAGCCACCTCGGCGCGCCTGCGGACCGAGATCCCCGGCCCGGCCTCCCGCGCGCTGCAGGAGCGGCGCGCGGCCACCGTCGCGGCGGGCGTGAGCTCCGTGCTGCCGGTGTACGTCACCTCCGCCAGCGGCGGACTGCTCACCGACGCCGACGGCAACACCCTCATCGACCTCGGCTCGGGCATCGCCGTGACCAACGTCGGGCACGCCGCGCCCGCCGTCGTGGACCGCGTGCGCGAGCAGGCGGAGCGGTTCGCGCACACCTGCTTCATGGTCACTCCCTACGAGGGCTACGTGGCGGTGTGCGAGGCGCTCGCCGAACTCACCCCCGGCGACTTCGCCAAGCGCTCGGCGCTGTTCAACTCGGGGGCCGAGGCCGTCGAGAACGCGGTGAAGATCGCCCGCGTGGCCACCGGACGGCAGGCGGTCGTGGTGTTCGACCACGCCTACCACGGCCGCACCAACCTCACGATGGCGCTGACCGCCAGGTCGGTGCCGTACAAGCACGGTTTCGGCCCGTTCGCCCCGGAGGTGTACCGGGTGCCGGGCTCCTACCCGTACCGCGACGGGCTGACCGGCGAGCAGGCCGCCGCGGCCGCGCTGGACCGCGTCGACAAGCAGGTCGGCGGCGACTCCGTGGCCGCCGTGGTGATCGAGCCGATCCAGGGTGAGGGCGGGTTCGTCGAGCCCGCGCCGGGCTTCCTGCCCGCGCTGTCCCGCTGGTGTTCCGAGCAGGGTGCCGTGTTCGTCGCCGACGAGGTGCAGACCGGTTTCTGCCGCACCGGGGACTGGTTCGCCAGCGAGCACGAGGACGTGGTGCCCGACCTGGTCGCCACGGCGAAGGGCATCGCGGGCGGGCTGCCGCTGGCCGCCGTGACCGGCCGCGCCGACCTGCTCGACGCCGTCCCGCCCGGCGGGCTCGGCGGCACCTACGGCGGGAACCCGATCGCCTGCGCCGCCGCGCTCGGCGCGATCGAGACCCTGCGCACCCGCGACCTGGCCGCCGCGGCCCGGCGCATCGGCGAGACGGCACTGCCGCGCCTGCGCGCGCTGGCGGACGAGACGGGGATCATCGGCGACGTGCGAGGCCGGGGTGCGATGCTCGCCGCCGAGTTCGTCCGGCCGGGCACGGACGAGCCCGACCCGGACGTCACCCGGCGGGTCGCCGCGGCCTGCCACCAGGCCGGTGTGGTGGTGCTGACCTGCGGCACCCACGGCAACGTCGTCCGGCTGCTGCCGCCGCTGGTGCTGCCGGACGACCTGCTCGACGAGGGCCTTTCCGTGCTGGACCGGGCCGTCCGGGCGGAGGCGGGCCGGTGACCGCGCCGTTCTGGGTCGCGGGCAAGCCCGTGGCAGGCGGGGGGACCGCCACCGTCCACCACTCCTACGACGGTGGCGTCGCGGGCACGCACCACGTGCCCTCCGCCGCCGACGTCGAGGCCGCCGTCCGGGCCGCCGACTCCGCACGCCGGGAGACCGCGGCGCTGCCCGCGCACGTCCGGGCCGCCGCGCTCGACCACGTCTCGCGCGCCATCACCGAGCGCGCGGACGAGCTGGCCGCCCTGATCACCGCCGAGTCGGCGAAGCCGATCAGGTGGGCACGGGCCGAGGTGGGCCGCGCCGCGTCGACGTTCCGGTGGGCCGCCGAGGAGGCCCGGCGGTTCTCGGGCGAGCTGCAGCGGCTCGACACCGACCAGGGCGGAACCGGGCGGCTCGCCCTCGTGCGCCGGGTGCCCCGCGGTCCGGTGCTCGGCATCACGCCGTTCAACTTCCCGCTGAACCTGGTGGCGCACAAGGTGGCGCCCGCCCTCGCGGTCGGCGCGCCGATCGTGCTCAAACCGGCGCCCGCGACCCCGCTGACGGCGCTCGCGCTCGGCGACATCCTCGCCGAGACCGCGCTGCCCGCGGGCAGCTGGTCGATCCTGCCGGTCGGCAACGACGTGGCCGCCGGCCTGGTCGCCGACCCGCGCCTGCCCGTCGTGTCGTTCACCGGCTCGGTGCCGGTGGGCTGGCGCATCCGGGACGCGGTACCGCGCAAGCACGTGGCACTGGAGCTGGGCGGCAACGCCGCGGTCGTCGTCTGTCCCGACTGGACGGACCTCGACCTCGCCGCGGAGCGCATCGCGACGTTCGCCATGTACCAGGCGGGCCAGTCGTGCATCTCCGTGCAGCGGGTGTACGCGCACGCCGACGTCTTCGACGAGCTGTCCGAACGCGTGCTGGCGAAGGTCGCGGCGCTGGGCACCGGCGACCCGCGCGCGCCAGGCACCGACGTCGGCCCGCTCATCGACACCGCCGCCGCGGAGCGGGTGACGGCGTGGGTGGACGAGGCCGTCGCCGCGGGGGCGCGCCGGTTCGCGGGTGGCAGGCGGTCCGGCGCCACCGTGGAGCCGACGGTGCTCGCGCAGGTGCCGGAGGACGTCGCGGTGATGGCCGACGAGGTGTTCGGACCGGTGGTGTGCGTGAACCCGGTGGCGTCGGTGGCCGAGGCGTTCGAGCGGGTCAACGCCTCCCGCTTCGGCCTGCAGGCGGGGGTGTTCACCCGCGACCTGCCAACGGCCTTCGAGGCCGCGGCCACCCTGGACGTCGGCGGCGTCGTCGTCGGTGACGTGCCGAGTTTCCGCGCCGACCAGATGCCCTACGGCGGGGTGAAGGACTCCGGCGTGGGCCGCGAGGGCCCGGCCGCGGCGATGGCCGACCTCACCGAGGAGCGGGTGACCGTCCTCACCGGACTGCCGCTGTGATCGCGGCGTCCAGCTCCCGGTGGGCGTCGACGAGCGAGGGCCCGTACCAGGTGAGGTAGCGGCCGGACACGAGCACGTACGGCACGCCGGGGAAGGCCTCCGGACCGTCGTCGGCGGTGAACTCGTACGGCTCGTCGGGCAGGACGAGCAGGTCGGCCGCGCCCTCGGCGAACCGGGCGCGCAGCTCCCCGATCTTCGGGCGGGGATAGCGCTCCGCGTGGGCGGAGTACACGGTGGCGACGCCGAGCCGGTGCAGCACGTCGCCGCCGAAGGTGTCGCGGCCGAGCACGATCCACGGCTTGCGCCACACCGGGACGAGCGCCCGTGCCCGCACCGGCCTCGGCCGCGCCCACCGTCGCTCCGCCTCGGCGAGCCAGTCCGGGGCCGGGACGCCGAAGGCGCTCGTGAGCAGCGCCCGCAGGGAGCCGAGCGCCTGCGGCACGGTGCCCGGGGCCGCCATGACCCACACCGGTACGCCCGCCTCGCGCAGGCGGGCCACGTCCCCGGGCCGGTTCTCCTCGGAGTTGGCGAGCACCAGGTCCGGGCGCAGGTCGAGCACGGCGTCGACCTTCGGGTACTTCGACCCGCCGACGCGGGGCACGCCGAGGTCCGGCGGGTGGGTGCAGTAGTCGGTGGCGCCCGCCAGCACCCCGGGCACGGTGGTCGCCACGGCCTCGGTCAGCGCGGGCACGAGGGACACCACCCGCCGCGGCGGCGCGGTCAGCGGGACGTCGGCGCCGAGGTCGTCGATCAGGCCGGTCATGCGCAGTACTCCAGCAGGACGTCGGCGTGGCAGGGCCGGGGAGCGCACCAGCAGCCGAGGGCGTAGCCGGACAGCTCGCCGTCGCGCAGGCGGCGCAGCAGGTCCGGCCGCTCGGCGAGGTACTCCCGGTAGTGGCGGAGCATGGCCTCGCGGTCGGTCTTGCCCTCCTTGACGAACGGGTTCGCGAAGTCGGACTCCGGCCAGGAGTGCCGGTGGCCGGCGTGTCCCACGTAAACCAGCAGCCCGTGGTCGACCAGCCACGGGACGAGGTGCCGGTGCGGTCCCGACTTCCGCACGTTCACCACCACGCTGTGCCCGGCGCGAACTCGGTCGCGCAGCTCGGTCTCGGTTCCCGTCCAGTTCTCGCTCATCGTCCGGTCACGCTCGCTCGAAGGAGATCTTGCGGGCCACGGGGTCCACCGAGGTCAGCCGGACGGGGATACGGCCGCTGTCCGGGAAGCCGGTGCCCGTGCACCGCCCCAGCACCGGCGGGTCCTCGATGAGGATCTCGGCGCGGTTCTCCTCGGCCCGCAGCACCACGGCGTCGAAGGTCCGGCCGACGTGCTCGGCGAGGATCCACGCCTCCACCTGGTCGAGGCAGGCCCGCTCGACGCGGGCGGCGCGGTTGTCCGAGGCGTTCATCAGGTCGGGCAGCTCGGCGAGCGCCGCGCGCACCCACTCCGGCACGGGCCGGTCGTGCGTGACGGCGAGGCAGACCTCGGTGGCGAAGCGGTCGACGAGCCTGCGGATCGGCGCGGTGACGTGGGCGTACGGGGCGCCGATGCCCGCGTGCGTGGCGATCTCGGGGTCGTTCCCGTCGAAGGCGGTGTAGCCCGCGCCGCGGAGCAGGCGGGTGGTGCCCGCGTACAGCGCGAGGGACTCCGGCCGCTCGGGGTCGAGCCCGGCGAGCAGCTCGGCGACGCTCGTCTCCCCGGGCCACTCGATGCCGAGCGCCGACGCCGAGCGGCGCAGCCAGTCCACCGCGCCGGGATCGGCGTCGGGCAGCGTGCGGAGCACGCCGATCCCGGCCCGCAGCATGATCGCGGCCGCCGACATCCCGGTGAGCAGGGAGATCTCCGCGTTCCACGCGTCGACGTCGGTGCGTGGCCGCTGGGCGAGCAGCCAGCCGCCGTCGCCGTCGCCGACGATCTCCTGCTCCGGCAGCTGCAGCTCGACGGCACCGCGTTCGACCGCCAGCCCGCGCCGCAACCTGCCCAGCTCAGGCAGCGCCGCGATCGAGGGATGCTCCTCCCCCGAGGCCAGGCCGGCCTGCACGGTCTCGTAGTCGAACCGCTCGACCGAGCGCACCAGCGCCCGCCGGACGTCCACGGCGGTCGGCTCGCCACCGGAGTCGGTGTCGATCGTCCACAACACGGCGGGCCGGATCCGGCCGGGCAGCAGGCTGGCCGCGTCCTCGGACAGCTCGGGCGGGTGCAGCGGCACGTTGCCGTCCGGCAGGTACAGCGTCTGCCCCCGGCGGCGTGCCTCCCGATCGATCGGCCCGCCGGGCGGGACGAACGCGGCCAGGTCGGCGATGGCGTAGCGGACGCGGAAACCGCCGTTCCGGCGGCGTTCGACCAGCACCGCCTGGTCCAGGTCCTTCGCCCCCGGCGGGTCGATGGTCACGAACGGCAGGTCGGTGGCGTCCTCCCGGCCGCCGGCGAACTCGGCCGGGTCGCCCGCCACGGCCCCGGCCTCCGCCAGCACCTCGGCCGGGAAGGATTCCGGCAGCTCGAACTCGGCGCGCAGCGAGGCGAAGTCGCTGCCGCCCGAGGCGCGGACCACGAGTGCCACATTCGCACCCTAACGCGATCGCGCCGCCGAGATGGCCCGTTCGGGTGTGGGCCACCCGGGTGTACCTTGCGATCGAAGACAATGAAAACCAGAACCACTTTCAGGAGTCGGCAGTGAAAGTTGCCTTCGTCGGCAAGGGCGGCAGTGGCAAGACCACCTTGGCCGCACTGTTCACCGCGTACCTCGGCGACGCGGGGCACCCGGTGCTCGCCATCGACGCCGACATCAACCAGCACCTCGCGGTGGCGCTGGGGGCGTCCGAGGAGGACGCCGCCGCGCTGCCCACGCTCGGCGACCACCTGCCGCTGATCAAGGACTACCTGCGCGGCGACAACCCGAGGATCCCCAGCGCGGACGCCATGATCAAGACCACGCCGCCGGGCCGCGGCTCGCGGCTGCTGACGCTGGGCGAGGACAACCCGATCACCGACGCGTGCGTGCGGGACGTCGGCGGCGTGCGGCTGGCGGTGACCGGCCGGTTCGCCGACGACGACCTGGGCGTGGCCTGCTACCACTCCAAGGTGGGCGCGGCCGAGCTGCTGCTGAACCACCTCGTCGACGAGCCGGGCGAGTACGTGGTGGTGGACATGACCGCGGGCGCCGACGCGTTCGCGTCCGGCCTGTTCACCCGGTTCGACGTGACGTTCCTGGTCTGCGAGCCGACCGTGCGCAGCGTGGGCGTGTACCGGCAGTACACCGACTACGCCAGGGACTTCGGCATCCGGCTCGCGGTGGTCGGCAACAAGGTGACCGACGCCGAGGACGTGGAGTTCCTGCACCAGCAGGTGGGCGACGACCTGCTGGGCTGGGTCTCGGCCTCGAAGCACGTGCGGGCGGCCGAGCGCGGGCGGCCGAGGCCGATCGGCGAGCTGGAGCCGCACAACCTCGGCACGCTGCGCACGATGCTGTCCACTGTGGATGCCGAAACGCGGGACTGGGCGCGGTACCAGGCGCAGGCGGTGGAGTTCCACCTGCGCAACGCGCGGGCCTGGGCAGGCCGGGAGCTGGCCGAGCAGGTCGACCCGGAGTTCGTACCGGGCCCGCTCGTGCGCGGGTAGCCGACCGGGCCGGTCAGTCGTCCCCGCGCCACTCGGCGTCCGCCCGGTCGGCCTGCCGGGTGCGCTCACGGGCGATCTCGAGGGCGCGGCGAGCCGTCGCCTCGTCCGGGTAGGGCCCCAGCCGGTCGATCGAGCGCGACAGATTGCCGTGCTCGACCTCACCCGTCCGCGTGTTGTACCACCAGCCGGTATCCGGGTTCGGGTCGTTCGTGTCCGTGGCCATGATCCGAGCGTGGCACGCGCGGCCGGGGAAGGCCACCGCTCGCGCCGCTCAGTGGCGGTAGCGGTACGGGATCTCCGTGGGCTCCCCGGTGGGCCCGAACTCGCCGCCGCCCCGGCCCGTCCCCGGCTCCGGGTCCGACGGCATCTCGTCGAACCAGCCGCGTGGCCTGTGCACACCTCCCGGCGGCGTGCTCGGCTCCGCGGGCCGTGGCACCTCGGACCGCGGCGGTTCGGCGGCGGGCTGCTCCGGGGTTTCGGGCGTTTCCGGTGTTTCCGGTGTTTCCGGCGGCGCGGGCTGGTGCCGCTGCGGCGGCTGCTCCCCCAGCGCTGACGACGCGGACGGCGCGGGCGGTCCCCCCGGTTCCCCCGGTTCCGCGGGCCGGGCCTGCTCGCCGCCCTGGTCCGGCCGGGGCGGTTCGGCCGGGCGCGGCTCGGCCACCGCGGGCGCGGTGGGTGGCGGGGGCAGCGGCGGCGCGGGCACGGGTCGCGCCGTCTGTCCCGTGGTGCGCCACACCGGCTGCGGGCCGATGTTCATCGGAGCGGGGCCGGTGCGGGCCCCGCCCTGCTGCTCGGGGCCTGCCTGCTGCCGGGTCCGGGGCGGGATCGGGTCGAGACAGGACACCAGCACGGTGGTCTCCTCGGGCCGCTCGACCTTGCGGCCGTTGCGCTCGCGGTAGACCATCTCGCCGTCCGTGTCGATCTCCACCAGGTAGCCCGCCTCCGCGAGCTGATCCTCGTCAAGGTCCACGAGCCGCTCCGGACGCGACGGCACCACCCGGTACACCGGCCACGACAGCCGGGCGTGGGTGTCGTGGAACTGTGCGAGCAGGTGAACCAGCTGCTGCTGCCAGGGCAGCGGCATGCCCTCCGCGAGCGAGCGCGGCAGCACGATGTAGCCGCCGTCGACGCCGGGCCAGCCCCGGCCGAGGTGGTCCGCGAGCGGCGTGCTCGACGCGGGCGGCGCGCTCCGCGGCTGCGGCGGTGGACCGAACATGGCACGCGGGTCGACGTCCAGCGCGGGATCCCGCTTGCCCTTCCCGCGCTTGCCCCACTTCCTGGCCACTTCTCGACAGCCTCCTCACACACCGGGCCGGATCGCCTGTGCCACCAGCTCCGCCTCGTCGAACGAGACGTCGCGGACGTGCACGGGGACCCCGCTCTGCTGGGCTTCCACGATCTTCCCGTCGCCCAGGTACATCGCAACATGGTGGATCGTCTTCGGGTCAGTCTCGTCGTACGCCCAGAACAGCAGGTCGCCCGGCTGCGCCTTCTCCACCGGCAGCATCGCGCCCGCCTTGTACTGGTCGCGGGACACCCGCGGCAGGGTGATCCCCGCCGCCTCGTACGCCCGGAGCATGAGGCCCGAGCAGTCGTAGGAGTCCGGTCCCGTCGCACCCCACACGTAGGGTTTGCCCCGCTCGCCGAGCGCGAACTCGATGGCGGCCGCGGCGGCCTTGTTCGGCGGCAGCGCCGCGCCGAGACCCTCGCCGCAACCGGTGGCGTCCACCACCTCGCCCATGTTCTCCACGAGGTGGACCGCCATCGGCTCCCACTTGTGGTAGCGGTCCGGGAAGGCCGAGCGCTCCACCGCCTGCGCGGCGTCGCCGGGCCGCATCGTCTCCCAGCCGGGGATCGACAGCAGCACGTCGTAGAACTTGTTGACCTGGTACGGCGGGTTGGTGACCTGCGCGACCGTGCCCCAGCCCATCGAGGGCCGCATCTGGAAGATGCCCAGCGAGTCGCGGTCGCCGTAGTGCAGGTTGCGCAGGCCGGACTCGGTCATGCCCGCCTGGATCGCGATCTGCCACGCCCTCGGCGAGAGCTGCCGCTTCTTGCCGATCGAGATGATCAGCGACACGATCGCGCGCTGCTCCTCGGTCAGGTTGGCCGCGTCGGCGGCACCGATGTCGCCCTGCCCTGGCTGGGTGGGTCCGATCGCGGCGTCGCAGCTCAGCGGGGTGACGCCGAGCGCCTGCTGCCGCTGGCTGTCGATGATCGCTACGGTGCCCGCGGCCAGCAGGACGGCGACGACGCCAGCGGTGACGAAGGCGAGGAACAGACCGGCGCGCACGGGTCACTCCGCGGCGTCGTACTGCGCGACCCGCCAGCCCGCGTTGGTGCGTACCACGGTGAGGCTCAGCGCGGGCCCGTCGGTCGGGATGGTGACGTCGACGGAGCTGGTGAAGGAGCTGGTGACCTCCGGCTCTCCGGTGACCCTGGTGGCCGGGATGTTCGCCGGGTTCACGCTCTCCATCCTCGGCAGGTACTCCTCGGTGGTGAGCGGCCGCAGGTTCTCCAGCCACTGCTCGTTGCTGATGCCCTTCGGGTGGTTCACCCAGGCGGTCGCCCACTGCTCGGCGACCCGCAGTGCCGCGGGTTCGGGCGGCGCCGAGGTCGGTGATTCCAGCGGCTCCGACAGCCGGGTGGGCAGCCTGCTCCCGCCGTCCGCGGGGTCCGCGACGTAGTCCGAGTAGCCCGGGCGGTCCCCGGTCCCCGGCGACCGCCCGTCCCCGGTGCCGGCCCCGGCGGGTTCGCCGAAGACGCGGGGCACGAGGATGCCCGCCGCCACGACGAGCGCGACGAGCAGGACCAGCGCCCCCGCGAGGTGCGTCGGCGAGCGCAGCGGCCAGCCCCACAGCCTCCGGTAGACCGCTGCCCTGCCCCGGTGGGTTCGGATCGGCATGCCCGCTCCCTCCTACCGGATCGCGTGGTCGGTGTCGCGAAGCTCGTCCCGCACCTCGAGCCCACGGCTGGGCCGGTAGAGGACGAACACCGGCTTGCCGGCCACCATCTCCGGCTCCACCCGGCGGGGCGCTCCGGCACCGGAGCGCTGCGGCGGCACCGCGCCGCCAGGGGCGGCGTGCGCCGACTCGCGGACCGGCCCGTCCGCGGCCATCCGCGAGGGCACCACGAGCGGGTCGCCGTCGTCGCCGCGGTCCCAGCCGCGGTCGGACACGGGTGCGGTGTCCACCCGCCTGCTCGGCCGGGACACCGTGGCGGCGCCCGCCCGCAGGTAGTCACCCGGCGAACGGCCGGGCGGGTAGCCCGCGTACGCGCCGGCACCCGGGCCGCCGCCCGGAGGCAACGCCGGCCGGGCCGCGGGCAACCCGGCCCGGTCGGCGCCGGAGTAGCCGGGGTACCCGCCCGCCGCCGGGTCGTCGAGGCGCTGCGCCGTGGCGAACACCGTGGCCTCGGGACGGAAGCGGGCACCACCCGTGGTGGCACCGGTCGAGCCCCTGGTCCGCGCGCCACCCTCGGCCTCGTCGTTGTCGCGGACGTTCTGCCAGAACTCGTCCTGCGGCGACGGCTCGGTGGAGCGTTTGCGGAACCGGGACAACAGCCCGGAGCGAGGCGAGGGCACCGCGGCGCCGACCATGCCGACCGACATCTCGACCATCTGCCACAGCCGCCGTCCCGGCCTGCCCACGAGGAACAGCAGGATCGTCACGAGCCCGGCCATCACCAGCTGCGTGACCATCGACAGCGAACCGCTCGCGCCGAAGATCGCCCGCAGCAGCAGGGCGTGCACCCCGGCCAGCACCGAGAGCACGAGCAGGTTGAAGGCGACGACGCCGACGACCTTGCCCACCCGGCGCAGGATGTCGTGGTGCAACAGCGCGACCAGGCCGATGAGCGGCGCGGTGAGCGTGAACAGGCGCACGAGCACCTGCGCGAGCAGGACCGCCGCCTTCGCGAACAGCTGGAACAGGGCGTACGCGAGGCTCTGCAGCAGGGCGAGGAAGCCGGAGCCCGTGCGGCTGCCGTCCTCGCCGGTGAAGTACCCGGTCGCGGGACCGAGCTGGGTGGCGATCTCCTTGTACGCGGCCTTCTTCTCGTCCACGACGGACTGGTCGGCGTCGTCCCCGTTGCGCAGCTGCTCCCAGGTGAAGGCCTGCGCGTCCAGCAGCGGGCGGCCGAACTCCTCGGCCTGCGGCGCGTCCGGCGAGCCGAACTCGCCCCGCAGCCAGTTCTGGTAGACGACCTGGTTGTGCAGGTCCGTCGGGAGCATCTCGCGGACGATCCGGTCCTCGGACTCGTCGATGAACCCGGCCTGGATGTTGGTCGTGGTCTGCACGATGGCCTGGTCGATCGGGTCGAAGTACCGCAGCAGCGCCAGTGAGGACGCGGCCAGCCACACCGCGCCCAGCGCGAACAGCGCGCGTTTGCTCACGGTGGAGAGGTCGCCGCGCCAGATGTTGCGGAACATCATGATGGCCAGCAGCAGCGCGACCAGGCCGAACAGCTGGGTGTAGATGTTGTTGTAGACCTTCTCGGCGCCGGAGGAGACGGCGCTGTGGATCGGGTTCAGCAGCCCGCCCTCGAGCACCGTGTAGTGCAGCGAGTTGGTGGCGCCGACGATGTTCTTCGCGATGTTGAACAGCTGGTTGCCCGCCCAGGTGTCGATGGTGGTGTCCGGGTCCGAGACCCCGGACATCACCCCGCTGCAGTCCTCCTGGTAGGTGTGCCAGACCATGCCGGCATAGCTGTAGTCCAGGTAAGCGCTGCCGTTCTCACCGTGGGTAGCGGGAGGATCGATGGCGCCGACCATGCCCGACCCCGGCCGCTCCGGGTTGGGCGCCTCGCAGTCCTGCGCCAGGGCGGGCGGGGCGAGCGCCACCGTCTGCAGCCCGAGGAAGGCGATGACCAGCACCAGCGACCGGAGTCTTTTCCGGGTGCGCACGGCGCGGCCCGCCGCGCGCCCGCGCCGGGCGGCGCGCCACGCGCCCGCGCCGGCGAGCAGGGCCAGCACGATCAGCAGGGCGCTCATGCCGCGTCCCGTCCGGTGCCGTTCTTCCCGGCGCCAGCCCGCTGCTCCCGCCTGCCGCCCGCGGTGTCGCCGGAGCCGTTCGGCGCACCGTCGGGCAGGTGCTCGTCGAGCAGCTGGTCCTCGGTGAGCCCGACCTCGAGCTCCGCCTCGAGCTCCAGGTCCTCCTCGAAGTCGTCCTCCGGCGGCTCGGGCACGTGCACGCGTTCCGGCTCCGCCTCCGGTGGCGAACCGGGCCGCGCGGGCGGCTTCTCCGGCAGCGAGCCGGGGGTGGTGTCCATCGCGGCCCGCAGGTGCTCCAGGTGCGGACCGGAGAAGTCGACCCGGATCCGCTCGACACCGCCGGCGCCGTCGCCGAAGATGAACTGCCTCGGCTCGCGGTCGCGCTCGACGGTGTCCCGCTGCCCGCCGGGGCGCCTGCCCAGTGCGGCGACCACCTGCTCGTAGCCGACGCCGACCGGCACCTTCAGCAGGCGCAACGCGTCGGCCTGCGCCTCCTCGTCGTCGAGCCGCCCGACGAACACCGAGTCGAGCAGGGACACGAAGCCCTGGATGCGCAGGAAGTCCGCGGGGATCTGCGAGGACAGCAGCACGCGGACGTTCCACTTGCGCGAGTCCCGCGCGAACCGGTTCATCAGGACCCGGCCGGTGGGCACCTCGGAGAGGAAGAACGCCTCGTCGATCCACACGCCCTTGCGCTCGTCCTTCGGCTTCTCGTACACCGAGCGCTGCGTGAGCCACGCGGCGAGGTTGAGCATCTCCACGCCGAGCGCCTCGGCGTCGGTCCAGTGCTCGCGCCCCACGCCTTCCTTCGGCAGGGTCAGCCCGGCCATCGTCAGCACGGTGAGCCGGTCGTCGCGGCCCTCCGAGTACGGGTCGGCGTCGGCCTCCGGAATGAGCAGGGACATGCGCTCGCGCAGCTCGTCGAGGAAGTCGGCGACGACGACCGCGTGCTCGTGGTGCTCGCTGGAGTCGCGCCGCAGCGCGTCGATCACCTGGCCGGGGTGGGCGTCGAACCGGCCGCCGACCGCGCGGACCGCGCGCAGCAGCACGATCCGCGTCTGCGCCATCCGCGCCACGTCGTAGGGCAGCACGCCGGAGAGCACGTCGAGCACGAGGCGGCGCCGGGTGGCGCCGGCGAGCGCCCGTTCACGCCGCCACGCGCGCTCCGGGTCGTCCTCGTCCAGGAAGTGTTCGAGCTGGGGTTCCGCGACCACCCGGTACGGGTTCAGGATGCCCGGCTGCGCGTTGAGCAGGTTGATCGGCCGCGCGTACGGCCGCAGCTCGGGCAGGTCGCAGATGCGCGACAGCGGCCCGGACGGGTCGAGGATCGTCCAGTGCGCGCCCGCCCGCAGTGTCTTGTAGACGACGCCGCCGCCGAGGAACGACTTGCCGCCGCCGAGGCCCGCGACGACGGCGGTGAGACCCGAGCCGTCGCGGATCTCCTGCGCCATCCACGGGTCCCACGCCACGGGGCGGCGGGTGGCCGTGCAGGTCTCGCCGAGCAGGATGCCGCGCCGGTCGCCGACCTCGGCGGTGGCGGTCGGCACCGCCGAGGCGGCCCAGACCACCGAGCCGCGCCGCATGTACGCGGCGGAGGCCAGCGGCTCACCCGGGATGAACTCCCTGGCCAGGGCGTACTGCGCCTCGGGGTGTTCGATGGCGACCTTGGGCTTGTACAGGTCGAGCAGCTGCTGCGCGAGCTTGAGCGCGTCGCGCTCGGTGGGTCCGGACACGGCGAGCCGCCACCACGAGCGCACCCGGGTGGCGAGCGCGGTGAAGCCCGAGGTCATCTCGTCGTCGATCTCCAGCACCCGCGCGGCCTGCCGGGCCAGCGACTGCGGTGGCTCCAGCTCGTGCTCGTCGGTGTAGTGCTTGACCTGCGAGCGCACCTTGTTCATCTGGCGCTGCAGTTCGCTCGCGACGTCCTCGGGCCTGCGCACGTAGATGCGGGCCGACCACTCGACGGAGGCGGGCAGCCGGTCGGCGTGCTGCACCCAGGGATCGTCGACCTCGGGGATCTGGAGCCCGTGCATCTGGCCGACGGTGAGCACGGCGACGTGCCGCTTGACACCCGCGTTGGAGCCGGTGCGGCCGCGGACCGCGACGGTCGGCGCGTACGGCTCGCAGTGGAAGTCGGCGGCGTCGGTGAAGCTCGCCAGGTCCTCCGGCTCCCACTCGGCGCCCGGCACCGCGGGCAGGTTGCGCGGCGCGGGCAGGCCCAGCGAGCACGACCGGTGCATCAGCCAGGACATCTCCTCGGCCTGTACCGGCCTGCCCTCCAGACCGGCCGAACCGATGACGCCGTCCAGGTGCTCCACCTCGGAGTCCAGCGCGGCGAGCTCGGCGTCGACGGCCTCGGGCAGGATCCGGCGCAGCAGCGGGGCCGCCCGCTCGACGGCCCGGTCGACAACGCGCCGGGTCTGCACCTGGACGCCCAGGTACACCTCCTTCTCCGCCATCGACCGGCCCAGGAGCTGCTGCTGCTCGCCGACGAGGTAGTCGTCGAAGGACAGTGCGCCGGGCACGTCGGAGGGCCGGTTGTGCGCGTTGTGCACGTGCGCCTCGGCCCACATGCGGATCGGGTAGGGCCGGGTGGTCACCCGCAGGTGCAGCCAGCGGCCCTGCAGCTCGGCGTACTGACCGGCGATGGCCGCGACCAGGTCGCGGCGCTGGGAGTCGGACCGGAACGACCAGCGCTGCGGCGCCAGCCGGTACCAGGCGTAGATCTCGTTGCCCGTGCGCACGAGGTGTCCGTCGATGCTGCGCACCGCGATCGACGGGGTGTAGCTGGGAATGGCCTGCTCACCGGGCAGCCTCCTGCCTCGGCCACCCGGTGCCTGCGTCGACTGTGCCTGCCCTGCTCGCCGGCTGCTGCCGCGACCGAACAACGACTACCTCCCGACCGGCGCCGGTGACCGGCGGCGGCGCGCTCGTGCTGTCTTCCTGCCTGTCCCCGGCGGGGACACCACCCCCATTGGCTGCTGTCTGTCCGGTTCCCGGGCGCGCGCGGCCGGGCCGCGCCGGTTCTTCGGCCGCGGCCGTTCGGCCCGCACCCTGATCTTGCTCGCGGTCACCGCGCCGCCGGTGCCGCTCTTGCGTTCCCTTGGCGCGTACAGCTCCCGCATCCACATCGTGAAGACCGCGCCGAGCGGCCGCTCGTGGCTGATCTTGGCCGTGATCAGGCGCGTGATGGCGATGGTCGCGACGAACGCCCACGCGGTGGAGAAGAAGCCGAAGCCGATCCCCATCTGCCGCTCGACGCCGAGCACGACCAGGAAAACCGGGATCCCGACGCCCCACGCGACATATCGGGCACGCCAGGGGAACGTCGCCTTCGGCGGGCCGAGCCACACCGCGTCGACCCGGTAGACCTCGTCATCGGTTCGAATGCGCACTGCCCGTGCCCCGCGTCAGCCGGTGAACAAGCCGGCGATCCATTCGCCGACATCGACACCGAGGCCGCTGACGGCGAGTCCGATGATCGCCAGCGCGATCACCACACCGGCCAGCCTGCGCATCACGCCGGCGTTGTCGCCCTTGCCGCCGCCCAGCCAGAGCAGCAGCAGCGCGACCGCGAGCAGTACCAGCGGGACAATGTTGTCGAGGATCCAGGCCCGGACGTTGCCCGTGCCGAGCTCTCCTTGCGCCAGCGCCGCAAGCGTCATCGTGGTCATCGCGTACTCCCGAGTGCGCGGAGCGTGGTGCGAAACGCACCGGTGTGCGCTCCGCGGAGGTTCCAGCACTTGCCGTGTTCGAATAACATCATGGCGTTACGTGAAGTAGCGGTCAAAGGTGGCATGGGCGGCTCTGCCGCAACCGCCCGGCCCGCTCCACGGCCCGTCTCACTGAAACTCGTCCGCCCTCCATCATCGCCGCTACGGCGTCCAGGTTTAACCCAGTCCACCCGGATTTCCTAGTGTGCGCATGGACTCACTCACATGCGTACATCCTTCTCACTGTGAGTGCGGACAGCCACCCTTGGATGATGGCGGTACCAGTGAACCATGCCCCGTTCGGCGCCGATAATCACCTCGGTGTAGTTACCGTCGCACCGAACGAGGTCGGCACGGATGCCCACGCCGACGGGTGAAATCGGTTACGGGGAGCTCACCTCGGCCCCGGTTTTTGCTGACGGAGTGTGACGGTTCCCCCATTGTGAGGGTTTTGCTGCGCGAAACGCCGGTGAGCGCCGCGCGTGGGCGCTCACCGGCGGACAGGTCAGCGTGCGGCGGCGAACAGGCCGGGCGGGAAGGCGCCCGCCGCGACGGCGGTCCGGCTGAGCTTCCTGCCCAGTTCCTGCACCCGCGCGGCCTTGTCGGCGCCGAGCCGCTCCCACGGGCGGGTGGCGGCGGCGTTGGTCTCCTCCTCGATCAACTCCCGTTCACGCACACCCTGCTCGGTCAGCGCGCCCGAGGTGTCCAGTACGCCCCGTTCGCGCAGTCCCGCGACGGCGCCGGACCACTGCTCCTCGGACCAGCCGCGCAGCTTCCGCGCCGCCTCCTCGGTGAAGCCCTTGCCGGTGGCGGTGTGCGAGACGAGCGCGGCCAGCCCGTCGTAGCCGTGGTTGACGAGGGCGGCGATGTGGCCGTCGCCGCGGAACTCGCGCAGCAGGGTGATCGCGTGCCAGAGCACCAGCAGGGGCTCGCCGGGCCAGTCGAGGTCGGCGTGGGCGGCGTAGAGCGGCCTGCCGTCGGGGTAGCAGCCCTCGGCGGCCTCCCGCGTGAGCTCCGCGAGCTCCCGGATCTCGGCGGAGTCGGCGATCTCGTCGCCGAGCAGTCTGCGCAGGGCCGTCTCGGCGGCGATGAACCGGGCCTCCAGGATGCGGTCCGGTGACGCCAGGGTCCACGCCCTCGGGATGTGCCGGGCGACCAGCTCGGGGTTGAAGTTGTAGAACGTCGCGGCGACCACGCCGGAACCGACGGCACCCAGCGGCGCCGACCGGCTGGCGAAGTAGGGCATGCGCCCCTTCTCCAGGCCGACGGCGGTGAACTCCTGCTCGGCCTCCGGCGCGAAGTAGATGAGCGAGTGCAGCGGGTCGAGCACCCGGTGGCAGCGGTACGCGGTGGTGCGGGCTTCTTCAGCGTCCATGGACGCGAACCCTACTCATTGTTAGCAGTGCGCCAACCCTGTTGGCCGTCGCCGTCCCGGGGCCGCGCGCCGGGTCGCATCCCGTCGAACAGGATGGTCAGCGCGCGACGGCGGAAACCCTGGCTCCACTCGCCGGTCATCGCTTCCTGGCAGAGCGCCGCGAGCAGCGCGGTCAGCTCGTCCGGTCGCAGGTCGCCGCGGACGGCGCCCGCGTTCCTGGCGCGGTCGAGCAGCAGCTCGACGGCGGGCCGGACCCGGGCGAGGGCGTCCCCGACGTGGACCCGGGTCCCGGTTTCGGCGAGCCGTTCGAACACGGCGCCGTTCTGGGCGCTGATCTCCATGACCCGGGTGCAGAGCTCGAACAGGCCCGTGCCCGGCGCCGAGTCTTCGACCAGCGCGTCGACCTCGGTGATGAGCTGGTCGAGCAGGTTCATCACCACGGCCTGGAGCAGTGCGGGCTTGGTCGGGAAGTGCCGGAACACCGTGCCGATCGCCACCCCGGCACGCTCGGCCACCGCCTCGGTGGAGGCCGATGCGCCCTGCTCGGCGAACACGGCCCCGGCCGCCTCCAGGATCCGGATGCGGTTGCGGCGAGCGTCGGCGCGCAGCGGTCGTTCGGCCTCCTCGTGGTCGGCAGGCGGCATGCCGTCTCGGTGCACTGGCCCTCCTCATTGACAAAATGAGTCACGCTCACTATATGATAGTGAGTATCACTCATCTTATTCGGAGGTGCGGCCATGACCCCATCGACTCCCGGCACGGCGGGTCCACTCGTGACCTACCGGCGCATGCAGGACGCGGTCCTGGGCGGGGAGGGGCCGACGCCACGCTCCTTCCCGCCGAGCTGCTGGCCGACGACGTCGTGGTCGAGACCCCGTTCGCCCCGCCGGGAATGCGGCGCCACGAAGGCCGCGAGGCGTGGCTGGCGTACTACCGCACCAGCGGCGCGGGCCTGCTGGTGCGGTTCGAGCGGTTCCGTGAACTGGCCACATACCAGACCGGCGATCCCGAGGTGATCGTCGTCGAGTACGAACTGACCGGAACGGTCACCAGCACGGGCCTGCGCGCCTCGGTGACCTGCATCGCCGTCCTGCGGGTCCACGACGGCCTGATCACGCACTGGCGCGAGTACCAGGACATCCCGGCGATCACCGCCGCACTGACCGCCCTGCCGGACACCGGCGACGCGGTCGAGCCCGCCGGGTAGCGCGCGGACCCGTGCGGCGGGGGGAGTTGAGCCGTTGCTGGCGCGAGACACACCCTGGCTCGGCGAACCGGTGGTGGACGAGCTGGCATGTAAGCCGGATTCTGTCCCCGTGGCGCCTTGCGGGCCACGATGGGCGACCATCCCTCTCGGCCTGCCGTTGCCGACAGGCTCCAGCGGCCTACCCGCAGGCATCGGACGGGCCGCCCTCGAACGCCTGCGCAGGAGCCGGAGCTCCCTCTTGGCCTTGCTCCGGGTGGGGTTTACCCAGCCGCCCCGGTCACCCGGGACGCTGGTGGTCTCTTACACCACCGTTTCACCCTTACCTGGCCGGACCGGCCAGGCGGTCTGTTTTCTGTGGCACTGTCCCGCGGGTCACCCCGGGTTGCCGTTAGCAACCACCCTGCCCTGCGGAGTCCGGACTTTCCTCGATACGGCACCGATGGTGCCGCGTCGCGGCCGCCCTGCCAGCTCGTCCACCACCTACGAGGATACCGCCCGCCTCCGCCGGCGCGCCCGCCGCACGGCCACGCCGGCGAACACGGCCCACCCGAGCAACCCCAGCACGAGCAGCGTCAGCGCCCGGTAGACGACCACCACGAGCGCGGCGGGCCCGGCCGCCACCCCACCCGACAGCAGCGCCGCCAGCAGGCCGGCCTCGGCGGGACCGGTGCCGCCCGGGGTCAGCTCCAGCCCGATGCTGAGCTGCACGATCAGGTATCCCACGGCCAGCGCCGCCCACGGCACGGCACTGCCCGCCGCCGCGACGCACGCGGCCAGGGCCAGGAAGTCCAGCAGCCACGTCGCCAGCGCGATCCCGCCGAACGCCGCCCAGTGCCGGGGAGCGGGACGCAGGTGCCCGATCCGCCGCACGAACCGGTTCACCCGCCCCGCCTGCCGCGAGGGCCAGTCGGTGCGGCGCACGTACGGCAGCCTGCGGGCCACCGCCAGCACTCCGCGCGCCACCGCGTCCACCACCCGTTCCCGGCCGCTCGCCCGCCAGGCAGCCCAGCACGCGACGGCGATCCCGGCCGAGAGCGCGACGCCCGCGGGCACGCTGAGCACCCCGTAGGCGGCCAGGCCCAGCGGTGCGAGCGCCAGGAGCGTGACCGCCGTCAGTGCCGCCGCCACGGCCACCGCCCACACCGCCAGTGCCGTGTCCACCCCTCGCCTGCGCAGCGCCGTCGCCGAGTACGCCCCGCCCGCCAGCGAGCCGCCCGACGGCATCGCCTGGGTCACCGCGTTGCCGATGAAGGTGACCGCCTGCACCGACGCCCTCGGCAGCCGCTGCCCGCCGGAAGCCAGCAGCGCCCGGTACAGCTCTCCGTAGGCGGCCAGCGACGCCACGGCGAGCACCAGCGCCACCGCCAGCCAGTCCCACCCGAGCCCGGCGAACAGCGCGGCCGGGTCACCGGCCTCCGCGAAGGTCGGCGCCAGCCGCCACACCGCGACGCCCACCCCGGCCAGCGCCAGCACGGCGTCGAGCCACAGCCGCCGTCGGCGCCGGCGCGCGGCCGGGTCGGCGGAACGTCGCGGGTGCCTCCCCACCGCACACCTCGCTCGGCTCGACAGACTCGAAGCGGACTCCTCGTCTCCAGCTTCCCCTCCCGGCGGCACGGCTGCCAGGGAGTATCGAGCCCCGGGAGAACTCAGCCGAGGTGCGAGATGTCGTTGACGAGCCGGACCGAGGCGTTGCCGTCGGGGTAGAAGTCCACGATCGACAGCGACGCCAGGTCGAGGTGCAGGCGGAACAGCAGGGAAGGCCCCGCGTCGAGGCCCATCCGCAGCAGCGCCTTGATCGGCGTGACGTGGCTGACCACCACCACGGTCCGCCCGCCGTACTCGGCCAGCATCTCGTCCCGCGCCCTGCGCACCCTGCGGTGCACCTCGTCGAAGCTCTCCCCGCCGGGTGGCCGCACCGACGAGTCCCCGAGCCACGCCCGGTGCACGCGCGGGTCCCGCTCCGCCGCCTCGGCGAACGTCAGCCCTTCCCACGCCCCGAAGTCGGTCTCGACGAGGCCCTGGCTGGTGCGCACGCGGCCGCCGAGCGCGTCGGCCACGGTCTGCGCGGTCTGCGTCGCCCGCGTCAGCGGCGAGGCGACCACCGGCACGTCCGGGCCGAGCCCGGTCATCGCCGCGAGCCGCTTCGCGGCGGCCCCGGCCTGCCACCGCCCGTGCTCGGTGAGCGGCACGTCGCCGCGCCCCGAGTAGCGCCGGTCGATCGACATCCCGGTCTGCCCGTGCCGCAGCAGCAGCAACCGGGTGGGGCTGCCGGTCGCCCCCGTCCACGCCTTCGGCGACGACGTCTCCTTGCGGGCCGGGGGTTCCGGTTCGGCCTCCTCGCCCTCCTCGGCGGCGCCGGCCTGGGTGTCCATGGCCTCGTTGGCGAGCCGGTCGGCGTGCGCGTTGTCGGCCCGCGGGATCCACTCGTACCGCACCCGGTCGAACCCGGCCGCGAGGTCCCTGGCCCGCAGCGCGAGCGGCTGCAGCACCGCGTTCTTGATCTTCCACCGGCCGGACATCTGCTCGACCACGAGCTTGGAGTCCATCCGGACGTCCACTGTGGAGGCACCGACCTCCGCGGCCGCCTCCAGACCGGCGACGAGGCCGCGGTACTCGGCGACGTTGTTGGTCGCCACCCCGAGACCTTCCTTGCGCTCCGCGAGCACCCGCCCCGTCTCGGCGTCCTTCACCACCGCCCCGTATCCCGCGGGACCGGGGTTGCCGCGCGACCCGCCGTCGGCCTCGACGACGACGTGCCGGCTCACAGGCCCGACTCCAGCGTGCGCACGAGGATCGCGCCGCAGTTGTCACAGCGCACGACCTCGTCCTCGGGCGCCGCCTTGATCTCGGCGATCGTGTTGCGGTCCAGCTCCAGCTGGCACGCGCCACAGCGCCGGGATCGCAGCAGCGCGGCGCCGATCCCCCGCTGCTCCCGCACCCGCTCGTACAGGGCGAGCAGGTCGTCGGGGAACCGGGGCACCAGCCGCTCGCGGTCCTCCCGCCTGCGCGCCTCGGTGGTGTCGAGATCGGCCAGCGCCTCGTCGCGCCGCGAGCCCGCGTCGCCGACCTCCTGTTCCGCCTTGCTCACCTCGGCGCTGGTGCGCTGCGCGTCGAGCTCGGCCGCCTCCTTGCGCTCCATGAGCTCCAGCAGGTCGTCCTCCAGCGCGCTCTGCCTGCGCTCCAGCGTGGCCAGCTCGTGTTCCAGGTCGGTGAGCTGCTTGGCCGACACCGAACCGGACTGCATGAGGTTGCGGTCCTTGTCCGCGCGCGCCCGCACCGACTCGACCTCCCGCTCCTGCCTCGCCACCTCCCGGTCGAGGTCGGACACGGTCGTCTGGACGGCCACCAGCGCGTCGCGGCGTTCCCGCAGCCGCTTCTCCGCCTCGGCGATCTCCGCGAGCTCGGGCAGGTTCCGGCGCCGGTGCGCCACCCGCGAGAGCTCGGCGTCCACCTTGGCGAGGTCGAGCAACTGCCGTTGCACGGCGGGATCTGCCTTCACTGTGCCTCTTCCTGTCCTCGGATGTTCCACGGATCGGTGCACCGCGTGGAGACGTGCGCGTCGACGCCGCCCACGGCGCGGACGACGGCGGCGGCCTGCGCGCACCACGGCCACTCGCTGGCCCAGTGCGTGACCCCCACCAGCGCGGGCGCCTCGCCCACCCGCTCGAGGTGCTCTCCGGCGGGGTGATGCCGCAGGTCCGCCGTCACGTAGGCGTCGACGCCGGCCTCGGTCGCGGCACCGAGGTAACCGTCCCCGGCCCCGCCGGACACCGCGACCGTCCGGATGGGACGGTCCTCGGCGCCCGCGCCGTAGACGCCGGGCCGGGTGGCGGGCAGCGCGCCGGCGACGCGCCGCACGAACGCGGCGAACGGCTCGGGCTCGGCCAGCTCGCCGATCCGGCCGATGCCGGTCTCGCCGTTCGCGTGCGGGGCCAGCGGGCGCGACACGGTCAGCCCCAGCGCTTCCGCCAGCGCGTCGGAGACCCCGGGCCGGGCCGCGTCGGCGTTGGTGTGCGCGCAGAACAGCGCGATGCCGGACCGGATCAGGCGGTGCACCAGCCTGCCCTTGGCGGTGTCCGCGGGCACGCCGTGCACGCCGCGCAGCAGCAGCGGGTGGTGCGCCACGATGAGCTGCGCGCCCAGCTCGACCGCCTCGGCCACGGTCGCCTCGACCGGGTCCACGCACACCAGCACCCGCTCCACCGGCTCGGCCGGGTCACCGCAGACCAGGCCGACGGCGTCCCAGTCCTCGGCCAGCTCGCGCGGGTAGGCGGCATCGAGGGCGGCGATCACGTCGGAGACTGTCGCGGGCATGGGTTCGATCCTCCCACGCACGTCGCGCGGGCGGTTCGGCACACTGAGGGCCATGCCAGGTTCCGGTTCAGGGCAAGACGCGACACTGCACATCTGCGTGGTGTGCTCCGGCAACATCTGCCGCTCTCCCATGGCGGCCGTCGTGCTGCGCGAGCACCTCCGGCGGGCCGGGCTCGCCGACCAGGTCCGGGTGACGAGCGCGGGCACCGGGCCGTGGCACGTCGGCGAGCCCGCCGACCCCAGGGCCACGCGGACGTTGGAATCGCACGGCTACGCGGTCGCGCACGTCGCCGCGCAGGTCGGGGCCGAGCACCTCGACGCGGACCTGCTGCTGGCCGCCGACCGCGGCCACGCCAAGGCGCTGCGCAGGCTCGTCGGCGACGGCGACCGGGTGCGCCTGCTGCGCTCGTTCGACCCGGCCGCGCCGGAGGGCGCCGAGGTGCCCGACCCCTACTACGGCGACGGCGACGGTTTCGCCGACGTGCTGGCGATGATCGAGCGGGCGGTACCGGGGATCCTCGACTGGGTACGCGAGAACCGATGAGCAGGAACGAGGCACTGCGGGCCGTGGCCCGGCACGTCGGCACGGAGGCCACCGGCGGCCGCGGCCTCGGCGGAGAGACGACCCTGGTCACACTCGCCGACGATCGCCGGGTGGTGGCCAAGCGCGGCGCGGGCGCGCGGGCCACGCAGGCGGAGGCGGCCGGGCTGCGCTGGCTCGCCGAGCACGGCGACGTGCCCGTTCCCGCCGTGCACGGCGCCGACGACGAGTGGATCGTGCTCGACTACGTCGCGCCGGGCGCACCGGGCATCGCGGCCGCGGAGTCGTTCGGCCGCGGCCTCGCGGCCCTGCACCTGCGGGGTGCGCCCGCGTTCGGCTCGCCGCCGCCGGGCGGGCCGGTGGACGCGTGGATGGGCCTCGCGCCGATGCGCAACGAGGAGCACGCCGACTGGCCCACGTTCTACGCACGGCACCGCGTCGAACCGTACGTCCGCACGTGCGTCGACGCGGGACTGCTCGACCGGGGGCAGGCGGCGGTGTTCGACGAGGTGTGCGCCCGGCTGCCGGAACTGGCCGGCCCGCCGGAGCCGCCCGCCCGGCTGCACGGCGACGCGTGGAGCGGCAACGTGCACTGGGCCGCCGACGGCCGGGTGTGGCTGATCGACCCCGCGGCCTACGGCGGGCACCGGGAAACGGATCTGGCGATGCTCCGCCTGTTCGGCACGCCGCTGCTCGACCACGTCCTCGGCGCGTACGCCGACGCGGCGCGGGACGCGGGGGCCCCGCTGGCCGACGGCTGGACCGGCCGGGTGGACCTGCACCAGCTGTTCCCGCTGCTGATGCACGCGGCCGTCTTCGGCGGGGGCTACGCCGGGCAGGCGCTGGCCGCGGCCCGGGCGGCCCTGCGGGCCTGACGCCACCGCGGGAGCGGCAGCGCTGACCCACGCCGGTCCGCGCTGACCAGCTGTGGCGGGGCTGACGTGCCGCGGCCGCGGGCGACCACATACCGTTGAGGGGTGCGGTGGAAGTTCCTGCTCCGGCCCGGCTGGCTGGCGCTCACGCTCGTGGTGTTCGTCTTCGCCACCGCGTGCTACACGCTGCTGGCGCCGTGGCAGTTCCACCGCGACGACGAGCGCCAGGCCCGCAACGCGGCGCTAACCGAGTCGTTCACCGCGCCACCGCGACCGCTCGACCGCGTGCTCCCCGCGGGGCAGGCACCCGGCCAGCGCACTGAGTGGACGCGCGTGGAGCTGCGGGGCACGTACCTGCCCGAGCACGAGGTCATCGCCCGGCTGCGCACCGTGCAGGGCGAACCCGCGTTCGAGGTGCTCACCCCGCTGCGCACCACGGACGGACAGCTGGTGCTGGTCGACCGGGGATACGTCCGCCCGGACGACCACACGCGGGTGCCGCCGTACGCCGCGCCGCCCGAGGGGCAGGTGCGGGTCGAGGCGCGGGTGCGGCAGGACGAGGTGGACCCGCAGGGCCGCCCGGCGTTCGCCAACGCGTCGACGCAGGGCAGGCTGCACAGCTACGTCGTCAGCTCCTCGGTGGTCGGCGCGGCGACGGGCCTCGACCTCCGGCCGGGGTACTTCCAGCTGGCCGAGGGCCAGCCGGGGGTGCTGGGTGCGCTGCCGCTGCCGAAGCTCGACGCGGGACCCTACTTCTCCTACGCGCTGCAGTGGATCGCGTTCGGCTCGATGACCCTGTTCGCGTGGCTGTATTTCACGATCCGCGAGCTCAAGCCCGGCGGCGTGCTCTCGGGCGACCGGCCGAAGCCGGAGCGCCGCAAGTCGGTCGCGGAGATCCTCGCCGAGGACGAGCGCCGCGAGGCCGGCCTGGACGGTGCCCGCCGCGGCTGAAGTGGCATCTCCGAATACCGCGAGAATGGCCCTGTTCCCAGTCCACTCGGTCGAGGCAGGGTGGGCTCGTGCTCATCCATCCCTGGGACGCCGCCACCGGCGCGGACGAGTGGGTGACGTTCCTCCGGCAGCACGACTTCGGCGAACTGGTCGCGTCCGGCCGAAGGCGCGAGCTGCCGGTGGTGCAACCCGCGCACTACGCCTTCGACGCCCGCGACGGCGGGCACACCGTGTGGCTGCACCTGGCGCGGCCCAACCCGGTGTGGCCGCTGCTGGCGGAGAACCCCAGGGCGTTGTTCGCGGTGACCGGGGACTACGCGTACGTCCCCGCGGACTGGAACGCCGCGCCCGGCGGCGACCCGGCGCTGGGCGTGCCCACGTCGTACTACGCCTCCGTGCAGCTGGAGTGCACGGCCCGGGTGATCGACGACCCGGACGAGAAGGCGGACCTGCTGAACCGGATGCTCGCCCGGTTCGAGACCGCGGGCACTCGCGTGCCCGTGCGTCCCGGCGCGGAACCCGACCGGCGGCTGCTGCCGGCCATCCGCGGGGTCGAGCTGACGGTGACCGGAGTGCGGGCCAAGTTCAAGTTCGGCGGCAACAAGGACGCCGACCACCGCGCCGCCATCGCGGGACGGCTGGCCGGGCGCGACGGCCCCGGCGACCGGGGCGCGCGGCACCATCTGCTGCGCCGCACGCCGGACGCGACCGGGTGAGGCGCCGGCCTGCCGGCACCGTCACCGGGCTCGGCGGCGGGACCGGCGGCGCGCGCCGAGCACCAGGGCCAGCAGCGCCGACGCGCCACCGGCCAGCCAGCCGACCACCCTGGAAAGCTCCACGGCCCGGGTGACGTGCCCGGCGTCCGGGTTGCGGCCGTCACCGAGAACGGGCAGCTCGGCGACGCCGTGCGGGTACGCGGCGCGGCCACCGAGGCGCACCTCCAGCGCGCCCGCGAACGCGGCCTCCACGCGTCCGGCGTTGGGGCTCGGGTGCAGCACGGTGTCGCGGCGCCATGCCCGCCACGCCGCGCCCGCGGATCCGCCGACGACGGGAGCCCCGGCGACGGTGAGCGCCGCGGCGGCGCGCGTGGGCAGCAGCTGCACGAGCTCGTCCAGCCGCGCCGTAGCCAGGCCGAACCGCCGGTACCGGGGGTCGCGGGCCGAGGCGACCGTGCGCAGCACCCCGACCGCGCGGGCGCCGAGCAGACCGGGCACGCCCGCGACCGCACCCCAGGCGAGCGGCGCGACGACCTGGTCGGCGGTGTGCTCGGCGACGGTCTCGACGGACACCCGGGACAGGCCGATCACGTCGAGGTCGGCGGTGCGGCGGGAGTCCCAGCCGGCCAGTAGCTCGCGCGCGCCGTCGAGCCTGCCCGTCTCCAGGTCGCGGGCGAGCTGGGCGCCGTCGGTGGCGACGCGCGTGCCGCCGAGCACGAGCCAGGTGGCGACCGCCGTGCCCGCGGCCTGCAGCACCGGCCGGTGCCGGGTCGCTCGCTCGGCCAGCAGCCCGAGTGCCACCGCGGTGCCGGTGAGCGCACCCGCGTGCACCGCGCCCGGCAGCGGGTGGTCGGCGTAGATCCGCGACTCGACGGCCCTGGCCGCCCGCGTGAACGCGGCGACCGGCCGCTCCCGCGCCGGGTGGGTCACGGCACCGTCCGCGAGTACCCCCAGCAGAAGTCCGACAGCTCGCGCCGCGCTCACCCCGTGTCGCCCCCCGGCCTCGGAGAATCCGTCGCGGGGCAGGCTACTCGACCACCGCCCGGCCGTACGGTGGACCCAGGGCACAGTACGGCGGAGCACGACACAGTACGGCGCGGGACGAGGTGTGCGATGACCGTGATCGTCGTGATGGGCGTGGCCGGGTCCGGCAAGACGACCGTCGGGACGGCGCTGGCGGCCATGCTCGGGGTGCCCTACGCCGAGGCCGACGACTTCCACTCACCCGCCAACATCGCGAAGATGTCCGCGGGCGTCCCGCTCACCGACGCCGACCGCATGCCGTGGCTGCGTGCCATCGCGCGCTGGATCGGCGCGCACACGCACGGCGGAGGCGTCGTCACCTGCTCCGCGCTGAAGCGGCGCTACCGCGACGTGCTGCGCGCCGGCGGGCCCGCGTGGTTCCTGCACCTGCACGGCGATCGGGACCTGCTCGCCCGCCGTCTGACGGCCCGGCGGGGACACTTCATGCCGGTGGCGCTGCTCGACTCGCAGCTGGCCGACCTCGAACCACTGGAGCCCGACGAGCCCGGCCGCACCGTGGACATCGCCGCACCCGCCGACGACATCGTCGCCGGCCTGGTCAGGGATCGGCCCTGGCCCACGCCCTGAGCATCACGTGCGCGATCGACGCGTTGCCGGGCAGAGCCAGCTCGGCGTGCTCACCGTCGAACGCGGCCCGCACCTCGGCCCTCGCCACCCACCGGGCGTCCTCGATCTCACCGTCGGCGGGCACCGGCTCGGCGGCACGGTCGGCGCGCGCGGCGAAGCCCAGCATGATCGAGCGCGGGAACGGCCACGGCTGGCTGCCCAGATAGCGGACGTCGCGGACCTCGACGCCGACCTCCTCCCGGATCTCCCGTTCCGTGCAGGCCTCCAGCGACTCCCCCGCCTCGACGAACCCGGCCAGCACGGAGTACCGGCCGGGCGGCCAGACCGGCTGCCGCGCGAGGAGGACGTGCTCGCCGTTGGTGCCCACGTCGTCGTGCACGAGGCAGATGACCGCGGGATCGGTGCGCGGGTACTCCTCGCGGCCGCACGACTGGCAGCGGGTGGCCCAGCCGAACTGGACGCGGCGCACCGTGCCGCCGCAGCGGGCGCAGAAGCCTCCCCGCCGGTGCCAGTTGCGCAGCGCGACGGCGGTGGTGAACAGGCCCGCGGCGGTGTCGTCGAGCAGGGCCCCGTGCCCGCGCAGGTCGATCCACACCTCGCCGTCGGCGGCGGGCGCCTCGTACGGGAAGCCCCAGCCGCCGGCCACCCGGACCGTCTCGGTGTCCCCTTCCGGCGCGCCGGGCAGCGCCCAGTAGTCGGCGCCCTCCCACTCGCCGAGGAACACCGCGTCCTCCGGCGGCTCGGCTCCGAAGTCCGGCGCCTTGCGGACCGACAGCGGCACGCCCGCGCCCCCGACGGTGTCGGCGGGCACGGGCGTGCGGCCCTTGTCGTCGAGCAGCACCACCCGCGCGGTCGGCCAGCGCGCGACGAGCCGCCCGGGATCGTTCCGCAGCTGTTCCTGCCGGTCGGCGGTCGACCGCGACAGGGTCGGCAGCCGGTCCAGCTGGAACGGCGGGCTGGTCGTCACTCCGGCCGCTCCACCGTGACGCCGCCGAGGGCGTTCAGCTGCGGAGCGAGCGTGTCGGCGTCACCGACCACGACACCGGTGAACCGGCTGGGGGCGAAGAAGTCCAGCGCGGCCTGCGCCACCTCCTCCGTGGTCACCCGCGCCACCCGCTCCGGGTGCGCGGCCAGCCACTCGGGGCCCAGTCCCACCGCCGCGAGCGCCGACAGCTGGCCGGCCAGCCCGCCCTGTGACGACGTCGCGATCAGCAGCGACCCGATGGCGTACTGCCGCACCGACTCCACGTCGGCGTCGGTCGGCGGGACCAGTCCGAGCCTGCCCAGCTCGTAGCGGGTCTCCAGCAGCGCCGCCGCGGTGACCTCGTTGGCGGTGTCCGCCTCGACCTGCACGGTGGCCTTGCTGCCGGTGAACTCGAAGCCGGAGTGGGCGCCGTAGGTGTAGCCCTTGTCCTCACGGATGTTCTCCACCAGCCGCGAGGAGAAGTAGCCGCCGAACGCCAGGTTGGCGAGCTGCAGGGCCGGATAGCGGGGGTCGGTGCGGGGCAGCGCCTGCGCCGAGAGGCGGATCTGCGACTGCACGGCACCCGCCCTCGGCACGAGCAGGATGTCCCCGCCGGCGAGGTCGGGCAGCGCGGGCAGGGCGGCCGCGGACCGGTCGGACTCCCAGCCCGTCAGCGCCCGCTCCACGTCGCCGACCACGGTGTCGGGGTCGATGTCGCCGACCAGGACGAGTGTGGATCCCCTCGGCAGCACGGCCTGCCCGTGCAGGGCCCGCACCGCTTCGGGCGTCACCTCGGCGACGTCCTCTGCCCTCGGCATCTCGCGGGTGTAGGGGTGGTCGCCGTAGCGGCGCCGCTGCAGCGCCTCCCTGGCGATCACGCGGGGCTGGGTGCGGGCGACCGCGAGCCGTTCCACGATCCGGGCCGACTCCCTGGCCACCTCGTCGTCCACGTGGGTGGCGCCGGTGAGCACGTCGGCGAGCACGTCGAGCAGCGTGGGCAGGCCGCTGGCCAGCGAGGTGCCGGAGACCGCGAGGTGCTCCGGGTCGACGACGGTGCCCAGCTCACCACCGATGAGCGCGAGCTCGGTGTCGATGGCGATCCGGTCACGCCGCCGAGTGCCGGTGAGCAGTGTCTCCGCGAGCACCTCGGCGGTCGCCGGGTGCATCGGGTCGTCGCCCGCGAACGGGATCTGCAGGCGCACCTCGACGAGCGGCACGGTGGCCTTGCGCACGGCCAGCACGCGCAGGCCGTTGCCGAGCACGGTGTCCACATGGGACAGATCCGCGGCGGCACGCTGCTCGCCGAGCGGAGGCACCTCCCGCGGCCCCTGCGGCGTCGCTCCGATCTCGACCGCGCTGCGGTGGGCTGCGGCGGTCACTGGGCACCTCCCTGTTCCGGTTCGACGAGGAGCACGGCACGCGAGTCGGGTCGCAGTGCCTTGGCCGCCTCGGCCACTTCCTCGGCCGTGACCGCGCCGATCCGGTCGGCCAGGCCGTGCACGAGGCTCGCGTCACCGTAGAGCAGCTCGAACGAGCCGAGGGCGAGCGTGCGCGACATCAGCCGGTCGTGGTCGGAGTGCAGGTTGGCGCTCCAGCGCGCGGTGATCTTCGCCAGTTCCTGCTCGCCGGGCGGGGTGGTGGCGAGCGACTCCAGCTCCTCGTCCAGCGCGCCGAGCACCCGCTCCGCGCTGACCTCGGGCGCGTGGATGGCGGTGATCGAGAACGTGTCCGGGTCGCGGGCCTCGAACGGGCCGAACAGCCCGGCACCCGCGTTGATGTCGGTCACCAGCGGTTCCCGGTGGACGAGGCGCTGCTGCAGGCGGGAGCCGTCGCCGTCGGTGAGCAGTCCGGCCAGCACGAGGTGGGCCAGGTAGCCGTCCAGCTCGTTGACGGGGTCGGACATCCGGTAGCCCACGGCGAGGGCGGGTAGCGGGGCGTGCGGATCGGTGTGGCTGCCGCGCAGCTCGCCGCTGGGGCGCGGCTCGGCGAACGACGGGCGGTGCGGCTTCGGCCGGGCGGGCACGTCACCGAAGTGCTTCTCGATGAGCGCGCGGGCCCGGTCGATCTCGAAGTCGCCCGCGACGGTGAGCACCGCGTTGGCCGGCGCGTAGTAGGTGTCGAAGAAGGCCGCGCAGTCGTCGATCGTGGCCTGCTCGAGGTCGGTGAAGTCGCCGTAGCCGTTGTGCGCGTTGGGGAACGTCGAGTACAGCACCGGTGGCAGGAGGATCCACGGGAACCCGCCGTACGGCCGGTTCAGCACGTTGAGCCGGATCTCCTCCTTCACCACGTCGATCTGGTTGGCGAGGTTCTCCGCGGTGAGCTTCGGCGCCCGCATCCGGTCGGCCTCGAGGAACAGGGCACGCTCCAGCGCGGCCGACGGCAGCACCTCGAAGTAGTCGGTGTAGTCGGGGTGCGTCGAGCCGTTGAAGACGCCGCCACTGCCCTGCACGTAGCGGAAGTGGGCCAGCTTCTCCAGGCTCTCGCTGCCCTGGAACATGAGGTGCTCGAAGAGGTGCGCGAAACCCGTGCGCCCCTCCGGTTCCGAGCGGAAGCCCACGTCGTAGTGCACGCTGACCCCCACGACCGGGGCGGTCCGGTCGGGTGCGAGCACGACCCGCAGGCCGTTGTCGAGAGTGAATCTGTGTAGCTCGGGTACGGCCATGACGCACACCCTACGGGAGGTCCGCGACCGTCCGCGGGATCGGCGAACGGACCGGGAAGGGGCTCGGTGAACAAGGACTTGACAGGACGACGGATCTTGGTCACGGGCGCGACGAGCGGTCTCGGCCGGTACGTCGCGGGCGAGCTCGCGGAGGCCGGGGCCACCGTGCTGGCGCACGGCAGGAACGCGGACCGGCTGCGTGCCGTGCGCGCCGGACCGGGGGCCCAGGTGCTCCGCGCCGACCTCGCCGACCTGCGGCAGGTCGAGCGGCTGGCCGAGGAGATCAGGCAACGGCACGGTCCGCTGGACGGGCTCGTCAACAACGCGGGCGTCGGCTCCGGGCCCGGCGGGGACGGGCGGGAGGTGAGCGCCGACGGCATCGAGCTCCGGTTCGCCGTCAACTACCTCGCGGGCTACCACCTGACGCGAAAGATCCTCCCGGTACTGCGCGCGCCGGCGCGAATCGTCAATGTCGCGTCGGCGGGGCAACACGACATCGACTTCTCGGACCCGCTGCTGTGGCACGGCTACACCGGCTGGCGCGCCTACGGGCAGAGCAAGCTCGCGCAGGTGATGTTCACGATCGACCTCGCCGAGGAGCTGGACGGCAGCGGCGTGACCGTCAACGCGGTGCACCCGGCGACGTTCATGGACACCGGGATGGTCCGCGAGGCGGGCGTCCGCCCCGCGAGCACGGTGGCCGAGGGCGGGGCGGCGGTGCTGCGGCTGCTCACCGACCCGGCGCTCGAGGGCACCACCGGCCGGTTCTTCACCGGCACCGAGGAGTCCACCCCGCACCGGCAGGCACACGACCGCGAGGCCCGGCAGCGGCTGCGCGCGCTCAGCGACGAGCTGATCGCCGACGCGCTCGGCTGAGCGGGAGCCCGCTCAGCCGGGCGGGGCGAACGGTCCGGTGTCCTCCCCGCCGCGGGGACGTTCCTGGTCCGCCGGTTCCGGGGTCCACGGCGGTGCTGGGCCCGGAGCGGGGGATCCCGGTTGCGGCGGGTAGGGCGGGACTCCCGCCACGCGGGCGTGGTCGCGGTTCCGCCGTTCCACCAGCACGGCCGACAGGTACGCCCACGGCGGAACCTGCGGCGGCACCGGCGCGCCGAGGTACCCGGCGATCTCGTCGGCGATCCGCCTGCCGAGCCGCTCGCGGGCCTCCTCGGTGAGGCTGCCGTACCGGGCGAGGTACTGGCGGGCGGACAGGGCGGCGTCGTCCGGCAGCGCCGACAGGTCGAGCCGGCTCGCCCAGTGCGCCAGCGCGGGGGGCATCCCGATCAGCGGGGTGGACTCCGCCGGCGCGCGGTCCCGCAGCACGACGGTCCCGGCGAGGAAGTCGCCGACCCGCTTGCCCTTCCGCGAGCTCAGCGACACGAGGAAGCCGACGACACTCCACAGCCAGAACGGCCCGAAGTCGACGAAGGCTCCGGTGAGCGCGCGGGTGAACGCGTGCCGGAACCGGATGGGGCCGCCATCGTCGCGCACCACCCGCAGGCCGAGGGCGAGCTTGCCGAGCGTGCGGCCCCGGCTCAGCGTCTCGAAGGTCGTGGGGTAGCCGACGAGCACCAGCAGCGTCGCCGCGCCGATCAGCGCGCCGAGCAGCACACCGTCGAGATCACCGACCACGACGAACAGGACGGCCACGACCAGTAGCGCGAGCACCTGCACCAGGGCGTCGATCGCCAGCCCGAGCGCGCGGGTCGCGGACCGGGCGAGGGTCAGGTCCAGGACGACGGCGTCCCCGGTGACGAGGTCGGATTCGGGCCGCACCCGGAAAAGTATGGTGGTGCGGGCAGCGCGGGGAAAGGCAGGGTGAGGTCGCGTGGACCTGGACGTGTTCGTGGCCGCGCACCGCGCCGAATGGGACCGGCTGGCCGAGCTGGTGCGGCGGAGCGGGCGGCTGCGCGGCCCGGAGGCCGACGAGCTCGTGCGGCTCTACCAGCGTGCCGCGACACACCTGTCGATCGTGCGGTCGTCGGCTCCGGACCCGGCCGTGCTGGCGCGGCTGTCGGCGCTGGTGGCGAAGGCACGGTCGGCGGTGACGGGCACGCACAACCCGGCGTGGCGGGAGGTCGGGCTGTTCTTCTCCCGCCGGTTCCCCGCCGCCGTGTACCGCGGCTGGCCGTGGTGGGTCGCCACGACGGTGGTGTTTCTCGGGGTGACCGCCGTGCTCTCGGCGTGGATCGCCGGGGACGAGGCCGTGCGCGCGACCATCGCGGCGCCCGAGGAGATCAGGGCCATGACCCGTCCCGGCGGTGGCTACGAGGCGTACTACTCGAGCGAGCCGGCCGGTTCGTTCGCCACGCAGGTGTGGACGAACAACGCGCGGGTGGCGGCGGCGTCGCTCGTGCTCGGCGTGTTGCTGGGGCTGCCGGTGCTGTTCGTGTTGTGGACCAACGCGCTCAACCTCGCCGTCGGGATCGGGCTCATGACCGCGGCCGGGCGCGGCGAGTTCTTCCTCGGCCTGCTCGCCCCGCACGGGCTGCTGGAGCTCACGGCGGTGTTCGTGGCCGCCGGAACCGGGTTGCGGCTCGGCTGGACGGTGATCGACCCGGGGCGGCGGAGCCGGTCCGCGGCGCTCGCCCGCGAGGGCCGCTCGGTGGTCGTGATCGCGCTGGGGCTGGTCGTGGTGCTGCTGGTCTCGGGGCTGATCGAGGCGTTCGTGACCCCGTCCGGCCTGCCGACGTGGGCGCGGGTGGGGATCGGCGTCGCCGCCGAGGCGGCGTTCCTCGCCTACGTCTTCGTACTCGGCAGGCGCGCCGCCGCCGCGGGCGAGACCGGCGACCTCGACCCCCGCGCGGCCGGTGACGAAGCCCCCGCCCGGGGGTGAGCGAGGGAGCTTTACTACCGCCAGACGCTAGTAAAGCTCCCTCGCTCACCCCCGGCGGGCGGTGGGAGGGGGTCACAGGCGGCCGGTGGCCTTCAGGGTGAGGTAGCGGTCGGCGAGGGCGGGCGGCAGCGCGCCGGGGTCCGCGTCGACCACGTCGGCGCCGTGGCGGCCCAGCAGGGCGGTGACGTGTGCCCGCTCGGCCAGGGTCCGCTCGGCGGCCGCGGCGCCGTAGACGCTCTCCGCGTCGCCCCGGCCGCGCGCCAGTTCCGCCACCGCGGGATCGGCGACCGCGGCGATCAGCAGCCGGTGCCGCGCGGTGAGCGACGGCAGCACGGGGAGCAGCCCCTCCTCCAGCGGCGCCGGGTCGAGCCCGGTCAGCAGCACCACGAGCGAACGGCGCCGGGTACGGCGCAGCACCTCGCGGACGAGGCCGCGCGCGTCCAGCTCCACCAGTTCGGGTTCGAGTGGCGCCATGGCCGACACCAGCGACGGCAGCAGCTCCGCCTGGCCCGCGCCCTGCACGCTCGCCCGCACCCGCCGGTCGTAGGCGAGCAGTTCCACCCGGTCGCCTGCCCTGGCCGCGAGCGCGGCCAGCAGCAGCGCGGCGTCCATCGCCGCGTCGAGTCGTGTCCCGTCGCCGACGCGGCCGGCCGCCGTGCGCCCGGTGTCCAGCACGAGCACGATGTGCCGGTCGCGTTCCGGCCGCCACGTGCGCACCATGACGTCCGCCGCCCGCGCCGTCGCCCGCCAGTCGATCGAGCGCACGTCGTCACCGGTGACGTACTCCCGCAGCGAGTCGAACTCGGTGCCCCTGCCCCGCACGAGCGCGGCCCGGCGCCCGTCCAGCTCCCGCAGCCGGTCGAGCATGCCCGGCAGGTGCCGCCTGCTGTGGAACGGCGGCAGCGCGCGCACGGTCCACGGCACCTCGTGCGACCCCTGGCGCGCGGCGAGCCCCAGCGGCCCGACCGACCGCACCGTCACCCGCTCCGCGGGCCGGTCGCCGCGCCGGGTCGGGCGCAGCCGGGTGCGGACCACGCGTGCCTCGCCCGCCGGAACGTGCAGGCGGTGCCGGTCGGCGACGGCGCCCGCGCTCGGGACCCACGCGTCCCGCAGCACGCCGCGCACCGGCCTGCCGCCCGGGTTGGCGACCCGCAGTGCCACCTCGGCCTCCGCGCCGAGCCGCACGGCGTCGTCCCCGGACCGGCCGAACTCCAGCCGCCGCACGCCGCCGGCCAGCAGCAGGTCCGCCCCGACGCCCGCGAGCACGACCCCGGTCACGGCGAGCACCCCCGGCCACGACGGCAGCAGCAGCCCCACGACCAGCGCGCCCGCCAGCGCGAGCAGCCCCGCCCTGCCGGTGAGTGCCATCAGCGTGGCACCGGGACCGACGCCAGCACGCGGTCGAGCACACCGTCCGCGGTCGCGCCCTCCAGCTCGGCCTCGGGCCGCAGGCCGACGCGGTGCCGCAGCGCGGGCTTGGCCAGGGTCTTGACGTCGTCGGGAGTCACGTACTCGCGGCCGGACAGCCACGCCCAGGCCCTGGCCACGGCCAGCAGCCCGGTCGCTCCCCGGGGCGACACGCCGAGCCGCACGCCCGGGGCCGCCCGCGTCGCGCGGCACACGTCCACGGCGTAGCCGATGACCTCAGGACCCACCGTCACCTGCCGCACCGCCGCGCGAGCCGCGCGCAGGTCGGCCGCACCGGCGACCGGAGCGACCCCGGCGGCGCCCAGGTCCCTCGGGTCGAAGCCCTGCGCGTGCCGGGTGAGGATGCCGATCTCCTCCTCCCGCGCGGGCAGCGGCACGACCAGCTTGAGCAGGAACCGGTCGAGCTGTGCCTCCGGCAGCGGATAGGTGCCCTCGTACTCGACGGGGTTCTGCGTGGCCACCACCGCGAACTCGTCGGGCAGCCGCCGGGGGCTGCCGTCCACCGACACCTGCCGCTCCTCCATCGCCTCCAGCAGCGCGGACTGTGTCTTGGGCGGGGTCCGGTTGATCTCGTCGGCGAGCAGCAGGTTCGTGAACACGGGGCCCTCGCGGAAGGAGAACTCCGCGGAGTGCGTGTCGTAGACGATCGAGCCGGTGACGTCGCCCGGCATCAGGTCCGGCGTGAACTGGATGCGGTTGGTCTCCAGGTCGAGCGCCGCCGCGAGCGTGCGCACCAGCAGCGTCTTCGCCACCCCCGGCACGCCCTCGATCAGGACGTGGCCCCGGCAGAGCAACGCGAGGATCAGCCCGGTCACGGCGGCGTCGTTGCCGACGACGGCCTTGGTGACCTCCGAGCGCAGCGCGATGAGCGCATCGCGGGGTGCGGTCCCCGCGCTCCCTGCGGTCCCTGCGGTCCCTGCAGTCACTGCCTGACCTCGCTCTCCCTCTCGAGTGCGTCCAGCGCGTCCGCCAGCCGGACCAGCTGGGAATCGTCGGTCAACGGCGGGGGCCCGCCAGGCCAAGCCGGACCGTACAGCACGGCGCCGACCTCGGCGGGAGCGCGCCCGGTGCGGGCGGCGACGGCGGCGACCACCGTCTCCGGCGCGGCGTCCCGGCCCAGCCCGGCCAGCGGCCGGAGCCTGCGCAGGGACGCCTCGCGCAGCGCCTGCGCGGCGTGGTCGGCCGCGGCGGCGCGGCGGTACAGCCGCGCCCGGCCCTCGACGGTCTCGGCCGCCCGCACCACCACCGGCAGCGGCTCGGTGACGACCCGGCCGAGGCGGCGGGCCCGCCACAGGGCGAGCAGCGCGACCGCGATCCCCGCCTGCACGGCGCCGAACACCCACCCGCGCGGCAGCAGCGCGTACAGCGACCGGTCCCCGTCGCGCAGGCCCGGGTCACCCGCCGACGGCAGGTACCAGACGAGCCGCTCGTGCGCGCCGAGCAGGCGCATCGCCAGCGCCGCGTTGCCCTCCTCGGCCAGCGCGCCGTTGGTCAGCGGGTGCCCCCCGGCGAGCACGGTGACGTCGCCTGCCCGCGCGAGCCCGCCCCCGTAGCAGGTGACCGGGCCCCGGTAGGCGGTCCCGCCCAGCTCGGCCACACCCGCACCGGTGGCCGCGGGCAGCGCGCAGTCCGGCGGCCGGGCCTCGGTGCCGAGCTGCCCGTCCCCGGCGGTGGTGACGGCATCGGCGACGGCTTCCAGCGCCGCCTCGTCCGGGGCCACGAGCACCAGGTGTGCCGACCGGCGGGCGAGCGCGGCCAGCGTGTCCGGCTCGACCAGCCCCGGCCTGGCGACGAGCACGGTCGCGCCGGCCGGGTCGGCGTCGGCGCTGGAGTACACGGGCTCGACGCGCACGCCCTGCTCCGCCAGCAGCCGGGTGAGCGCCCTGGTCCCGCCGGGCCCGTACGAGCGGGGATCGAGCGCGGCGTCCCCGCCGCCCCGGGCGAGCACCAGCACCACCCCGGTCAGGAGCACGGCCAGCACGATGACGACGGGAGCGCGGGCGGCCCGCCACACGCGCCGGGCGTCCGGCGAGACCGACGTGTCCGCCGCGGTCACGGCACGCCTGCCGGTCTGCTGCCCGCCAGCGTCTCGTCCAGCACGGTGAGCCTGCGGTAGTCCTCCGCGCCGGCCGGGAGGCCGCCGTAGTGAACGGCGTCGAAGCGCCGTGCGGCCGCCCGCAGCTCCTCCGCCGCCACGGGCAGGACCCTGGCGGCCTCGGCCGCGGCCTCGTCGGCGGTGCGGCCCGGCCGCTCGTCGACCAGACCGCGCTCCTCCAGCGACCGCACGATCGCGCGGAACCGCTCCCGCACCGACTCCGCCAGGTCTCCCCTGCCGAACGCCTGCTCGGCGGCCAGCCGGTGGTCGGCCGCCGAGCGTGCCCTGCCCGCGAACACCGCACCGGCACGGCGAGCGCGGTGCCGCGCCGTCCGCCCGACCCGCAGCCGGATCAGCACCACCAGCGCCAGCACCAGCCCGACGAGCACGACCACAGCCGCAGGGCCGCCCGGCAGCGAACCGGCGAGCGCGAACAGGTCGGCCAGGCGCTCGCCCACCCACCGCAGTGCCGCCGCCAGCGGGGACGGCTCGGCGTCCGCGTAGGCCGGGTCGGCCAGCTCGGCGCGGGCGGCGCGCCGGGCGTCGTCGCGGCCGATGTCGACGGGTACGTCGGCGAGCGGCACCGGCGCTACGCCGTCCCCGCCGCGCGCGCCAGCTCCAGGTCCAGCCCTTCCTTGCGCATCCGCTGGTCGATGTAGAGCAGCGCGGTGACCAGGGCCACGAACGGCACGGTGATGGTCTGGGCGATCGCGTCACCGATCCGGATGATCAGCATGTCGCCGAAGGACAGCTCGGCGGTGGAGAACGCGCCGCCCATCGCGCTGAACGGCACGCCGATGACGAGGGCGATCAGCGTGGTGATGACCATGGCCAGCAGCAGCACGCCGAACACGCGCCACCAGGCACCCCGCACGAGCAGCCGGGACCGGCCCAGCGACTGCCCGATGCTCCCGCGTTCCAGGATCAGCGCGGGCGTGGCCAGACCGAACAGCACCCACAGCCAGATGCCGGGCAGGATGCACAGGATCAGGCCCACCATCACGATCAGGGTCACCACGACGGTGAGCCCGAACAGCGGCAGCAGCCTGGGCCTGAGCTCGGCCCACGCCTCACCGGCGCCGATCGGCTTGCCGAGCACCGCCTTGCCCGCCACCACGGTGAGGAAACCGGCGAGGAACGTCTGCGTGAGCAGCGTGATGAGGGCGGCGACGCCGTTGGTGGCGAGGCTGTCGCCCATGGCGGCGAACGCCTGGTCCAGCTGCTCCTCGGGGCTCGCGTTCTGGTCGATCGTGACGACCTGGTTCAGCGAGTCCAGCACGAAGAAGTCCGTGATCAGGTAGAGCGCGGCGCTGATCACCGCGACGATCGCCGAGGAGCCGAAGACCACGCCCGCGTGCTTGCGCATGGTGGTGATGGCGCCGTCGAGGATCTCGCCGAGGCCGAGCGGGCGCAGCGGGATCACCCCCGGCTTGCCGTGGCCGAGCGGGCCACCCGCGCCGCCCGCACCGCTGCCCTCCGGCTGCCCGGGGTAGCGGGGATACTGCCCCTGCGGGCCCTGGCCGTGCCGTGGATCGTCGTCCGGGTTCGGCGTGGACCAGCCGGTCGAATCCGTCATGGGGAAATCCTCGCTCCTGTCCTCTGGTCATGGATCGTGGGGGCGATTATGCAAGCTCCGCGGAGTTTCTCCGCAGCACACGATCGCCCGTGGCGTGCTCGTTATGCTTCGCAGGAGACCAGCCGACCCGGGGACCCCACGAATGACGCAACCGCACGGCCCGCAGTGGCCCGGCCACTGGGCGGGTGCCGTCCCGCCCCGGCGGCCTTCGCGGGGGCCCGCCATCGCGGCGGTGGTCAGCGGTGCGGCGCTCGCCGTGGTGATCCTGGTGATCGCCCTCACGGTGCCCGGCGGGGACGACCGGCCGTCGGCCGGGTCGGGGTTCCGCAGCTACCCGGGCGCGACGACGAGCGACGCGTCCCCCAGCCCCTCCCCGAGCGGCCCGGCCGAGACCACCACGACGATGTCGCCGCCCGCCCCCACGACGACCCTGCCCTCCCCGTCCGCCGCGCCGGGTCCCCGGAAGGTCCTCAAGCTCGCCGACCACCCGCTGCTGCGGGACCCCGAGGCGGGCCTGCAGAACCTGGCGTGCCACCTGCCCGCCTGGCGCAGCGACCAGGCGTCGGCGGAGGCCTTCTTCACGGCCGCCCGGCGCTGCCTCGACGCCGCGTGGCGGCCGTTGCTGGAGCACTACGACCTCCCGTTCTCCTCGCCCGAACTGCATTTCCCGAAGCGCAGCAGCTTCCAGACCGAATGCGGCACGATCCAGGTCGGGATCGCCACGGCCGCCTACTACTGCGAGAACGACCTGTACGTGCCGTTCGCCGGGCTGCAGACGGACCAGTACGGCGACAGCCCGGGCGTGTACCTCGCGCTGTTCGCGCACGAGTACGGCCACCACGTGCAGGAGCTGGCCGGGATCATGGACGCCGCGTGGGAACGCATCTACGCCGTGGGCCAGGACAGCCCCGCCGGGCAGGAGATGTCCCGCCGCAAGGAGCTGCAGGCGCAGTGCTTCTCGGGCATGTTCCTCGGCTCGCACGTCGAGCGGGGCGGGTCCATCACCCGGGAGATGTACGAGAACGCGTGGCGCGACCAGGACACCCGCGGCGACGACACGTCGGGCACCCACGACCATGGCAGCAACGCCCACTACGCGGGCTGGTGGCGGACCGGGGCCGTGCACAACCGGATCGCCCAGTGCAACACCTTCGCCGCCGCCCCCGCCGACGTGAGCTGACCGGCCGGGCGCGCTACGCGAGGGCGGTACGGAGCCGGGGCCCGCGCACCACGAGGTAGGCGTACACACCCCCGGCGGCGCAGCTGAGCACCAGCAGGAACAAGCCGGCGGGGCGGCGCAGGTCGCCGATCCCCGGCGCCGTGCCGGCGAGGCTCACCTCGACCAGGCCGCTGCCGCCCGCATCGGACGGCACCGCGATGCGCACCTGCTCGTCCTGGTCGTGGCCGCAGCCGCTGAGCGTGCCGTCGCGGGTCGTGCCGTCCAGCTCGAACCGCACGGTCTCCTCCGCGTCCGGTGTCGTGCACTCGGCGGGCAACGTGACCGTGGCCGTGACGACCCGCCGCTGCTCCGGCTCCGGGACGCTGAACAGGGACGGGCCTGCCCACCACGCGGCGAGCACGACGCACAGGCCGGCGAGGCTGGCGACACCGAGTACCTTCCAGGTGAGCGACGGCGGGCGCCGTCCTCGCTTCACTCGCTGTCGCACACGGTCCATGGTTCCAGATGGGGGCGGCGAAACCCAGGCTGACCGGCCCCGCCGGGGGTCACCCGACCGGCGCGTCCCCGGTCAGCCGGTTCTGTTCGCCCGGTTCGCCTTCTCCTCGGCGGGGGTGACCTTGCGGATGTAGAGCAACTGGTCGCCCGCTTCGATGGCGTCGGCCTCGGGCGCGTCGACCCGGAACAGCCTGCCCTCGCGCACGATGCCGAGCACGATGTCGGGCAGGTGCCGCGGCGAGCCGCCCACCTCCTCCGGTTCGACCTGCCGTTCGGCGATGGCGAGCCCCGCCTCCGGGGTGAGCAGGTCCTCCACCATCGCCACCACCAGCGGGGTGCGCGTGGCCATGCCGAGCAGGCGGCCCGCGGTGTCGCTCGACACCACCACCTGGTCGGCGCCGGACTGCTTGAGCAGGTGCACGTTCTCCGCCTCCCGCACGGACGCGATGATGTGCGCCTTGGGGGCCAGCTCGCGGGCGGTGAGGGTGACGAGCACCGCCGTGTCGTCGCGGTTGGCGGCGACCACCACCGACCTGGCCCGCTGCACGCCCGCGACGCGCAGCACGTCGCCCCGGGTGGCCGAACCGTGCACGGTGATCAGTCCCCTGGCGGCCGCGGAGTCCAGCGCCTGCTGGTCGGTGTCCACCACGACCACCTGGTTGGGCTCGACGTTCTCGTCGACGAGCAGCGTGTTCACCGCGGACCGGCCCTTGGTGCCGAACCCGACGACCACGACATGGTCACGCACGGTGCGCCTCCACTTCTGGATCCGCAGCGCCTGCCGGGACCGCTCGGTGAGTACTTCCAGTGTGGTGCCGACGAGCACGATCAGGAACAACACCCGCAGCGGCGTGATGAGCACGATGTTGACCAGTCGCGCCGTGTCCGTGACCGGCGAGATGTCGCCGTACCCGGTGGTCGACAGGGACACGGTCGCGTAGTAGATGGCATCCAGGAAGGACACGCCGTCGCCCTTGGAGTCCTGGTAGCCGTCGCGGTCGAGGTAGACGACGAGCACGACCACGAACAGCACCAGGACCGCGCCGACGACCCGGCGGACGATCGCGTTGAGCGGGCTCACCGTCGTCTCGGGCATCCGCACGACGCCGGCCAGGGCATGCCCCGGCAGGTCGGCCAGCTGCTCGGCACCCGCCCGCCGGCCCATCCGCTTGATCACCACAGCCGGGAGCCTAGTCCCGCGCCCCGGCCTTCCGCCGGGCCTGTGCCGCGGACCCGGCCGCGCGGCTCACCCGGCCTCCGGTACCGACCTCAGCAGCGCCCGCAGCCCCTCCGCGTCGAGCAGGTCCACCGGCCGCACGGTCCGGTCGGCACGGACGTAGTGGAACGCCGCGCGCACCTTCTCCAGCGGCGCGCCGGTGAGCCCAGCCCAGGCGAGCCGGTACGCGGCGAGCTGCACGGCCAGCGCGGGCAGCCGCGCGGAGTCCGGCACCGCGCCGGTCTTCCAGTCCACCACGGTCCAGCCACCGTCCGGATCGGCGAAGACCGCGTCCATCCGGCCCCGGACCGTCACGCCCTCGATGTCGGTGGAGAAGGGCACCTCCACGTCGTGCGGGGTGCGGTGTGCCCACTCGCTGCGCTCGAACGCCTCCCGCAGCGACTCCAGCTCGGCGTCGGTGTCGGCGCTGTCGGCGTCCGCGGCGCCGGGCAGCTCGTCGATCTCGAACAGCCGCTCCCCGGCGAAGCGCCGCTCCAGCCAGCCGTGGAAGGCCGTGCCGCGGCGGGCGTAGACGTTGGGCCGCACCGGCAGCGGCCTGCGCAACCTGCGCGCCAGCGCCTCCGGCTCACCTGCCAGCTCCACCAGCTGGCTCACCGAGAGCTGCCCGGGCAGCAGGATGCGCTCCCCCGTGCCCACGGCCCGCGCCCGCTCGGCGAGCAGCACGTCGGTGTCGGCGATCCAGCCGTCCGGGTCGTCCTGCGCCGTGTCCGGTGAGCCGCCTTCCTGATCCGCCGGGTCGGCCACGTCACCGCCGCCGAACAACGCGGTCTGGCCGGGGCCCGCGAGCCCGGCCAGCTCGGCCAGCACCAGCTCGGCCCCCTCGCGCACGGCGGAACGGCGCTGCCCCAGCGGGTCGGCGGGCCATGCGGCCGCCCGCGCCGACGAGTGCAGCGGGTTGGGCTCGTCCGGCTCCGGCTCGGGAGCCCAGTGCGCCACCGTCCCCACCCCGTCCTGCTCGGCCAGCACGCCGGCGATCTCGGTGAGGAAGTCGGAGGGGCCTTTCGGCTTGCCGCTGCCCTCGTTCCACCAGTGACCCGACACGAGCAGGCAGTGCTCGGACCGGGTGAGCGCCACATAGCAGAGCCGCCGCTCCTCCTCGGCGTGTCGCTCGGCGAACCGCCGCTCGTGCTCGGCGCAGGCGTCGAGCACCTCCTTGCGGTCCTCGTCGCCGCGCCACGTCAGCTCGGGCAGGTCCTGCGCGTCCCCGCGCAGCGCGGCGGGCAGCTCGGGCACCGTCTTCAGCCACGACGACGAGCGGCGCCTGCCGGGGAAGACGTCCCGCACCAGGTGCGGCACGGCCACGACGCGCCACTCCAGGCCCTTGGCGGAGTGCACGGTGAGCACCTGCACGCGGTCGGGCACCACCTCCACCTCGCCCGGTGGCAGCCCGTCCTCCGCGTGCTCCGCCGTCGCGATGTAGTCCAGAAAGGACAGCAGGGTGGCGGTGGGCGCGTTCTCGGCGTACTCGGTGACGACGTCGGCGAACGCGTCGAGGTGCGCCCGGCCCGCGCCGCCCGGCCGGGCGAGCGCCTCGACGTCGAGCAGCATCGTGCGCTCGACGTCGGCGACCAGCTCCGGCAGCGGCTGGTCGAGCCTGCGGCGCAGCGCGGCCAGCTCCGTGGCGAGCCTGCGGACGCGGGCGAGGCCCTCCCGCGAGTAGCCGTACCGTTCCGGGTCACCGGGGTCGTCGATGGCGTCCACCAGACCCGCCTGCTCGGCGCGTTCGGCGACGATCGCGGACTCGTCTCCCGCGGGGGCGGACAGGTCCTGCGCCCGCCGCCACAGCGCGGCGAGGTCGGCCGCGCCGATCCGCCAGCGGGCGCCGGTCAGCAGCCGCGCCGCGGCCGTGCCCGCGAGCGGCTCGGCGAGCACGCGCAGGGTAGCCACGAGGTCGGCGACCTCGGGCTCGTCGAGCAGCCCGCCGAGCCCGACCACCTCGACCGGCAGGCCGCGGGCCCGCAACGCGGCGGCGATCGGCGCCATGTCCGCCCGCCTGCGCACCAGCACCGCGGCGGTGGGCGGGCTCCCGCTCTCGGCGCGCTCACCGAACCACACCTCCGCCAGCGCGTCCGCGAGCCACTCCCGCTCCGCGCGCACGTCGGCCAGCAGCGCGCAGCGGATGTCCGCCGGTCCCGCGCCCTCGCGCGCCCGCAGCCGCTCGACGCCGAGACCGGCCGCGCGCAGCGGCTCCGCCACCGCGTTGGCCAGCGTGAGCACCTCCGGCGGGTTGCGGAAGCTGGTGAGCATCCCGTACCGCGAGGCGGGCACCGGCCGGTCGCCCTCGTGCCGGGGGAAGTCGGTGGCGAACCGGGGCAGGTTGGCCGCGCTCGCCCCGCGCCAGCCGTAGATCGCCTGCGCCGGGTCGCCCACGGCCGTGACCGGCATCGGGTCGGCGCCGCCGAACAGCGCCCGCAGCAGCACCCGCTGTGCGTGCCCGGTGTCCTGGTACTCGTCGAGCAGCACGGCGCCGTACCGCGCGCGCTCGCCCGCGACCACGTCGGCGTGCGTGTCGGCGAGCCGGGCGGCCAGCGCCATCTGGTCGGCGAAGTCGAGCGCGCCCTCCGCGCGCTTGCGCCGCTGGTAGTCCTCGATCAGCGGGAGCAGCTGCAGGCGGAGACGCTGCGCGGCCACCATCTCGGTGAGCGCGACCGGCGGGGCCGCGCGCTGCCCCTTGGCGCGGGGCGCGTTCTCGGCGATGCGGCAGAAACGTTCGGTGTACTCCCGCAGCCGGTCGGGGTCCACCAGGTGCTCCCCCAGCTCCCCGGCGAGACCGAGCAGGTGCGCCGTGACCGAGGCGGGCACCCGGTCGGTCTCCAGGTCACTGTCCCATGAGGACACGACGCGGTACGCCAGCTGCCACGACGCCGTCTCCGACAGCAGCCGCGCCCCCGGCTGGACGGGCAGCCGCAGGCCGTGCTCGGCGAGCAGCCGCCCGGCGTAGGCGTGGTAGGTGAGCACGGTCGGCTCGCCGGCGAGCACCGCGAGCCTGCGCTGCCCGCCGGGGTCCAGCCGGTCCAGCAGGCCCGACCCGGCCAGCCTGCGCAGCCGGGCGCGGACGCGGTCGGCGAGCTGGCGGGCCGCCTTGCGGGTGAACGTCAGGCCCAGCACCCGGTCGGGCGTCACGAATCCGTTGGCGACCAGCCACACCACGCGTGCCGCCATCGTCTCGGTCTTGCCGGCTCCGGCGCCCGCCACGACGAGCGCGGGCTCGGCCGGGGCCGCGATCACCGCCGCCTGCTCCTCGGTCGGCGGGTGCAGGCCGAGCGCGTGGGCGATCTCGGCGGGTGGCACGACAGTGCCGCTGGCGCGGGCGGTGCCGGTGATGCTCACGGTCCCGTCACCTGCCTGCCCTCGGGCCGCAGGGGGCACGCGCCCCGGCCGGGGCAGCGGTCGCAGTCGGCGTTCTCGTGCGCGGCGTAGCCGGGGCCCGCCGCCGACGCGGCGGCGGCCCGCACCAGCGCCAGCCATTCCCGCCCGGACTCGTCGTCGAGCGCGGGCTGGTCGCGCACGGTGGCACCCGTCTTCTGGTTCGCCTTCGCGACGTACACCAGCCGGGCGCCGCCGGGCTCGCGGCCGTGCTCGGCGAACGCGCCGAGCAGGGTCGCGAGCTGGTAGGCGGCCAGCTGCGGGTGCTTCTCGGCGTCGCCCGCGCTGACGGCGCTCTTGCTGGTCTTGACGTCGACGATCACCGGCCTGCCCTGCCGGTCGAGCTCCAGCCGGTCGACCCGGCCCCGCAGCTTCACCCGCAGCTCCTCGGCCTCGGCGGGCAGTTCGGCTTCCATGTCCAGCTCGACCGCCAGCTGGGTCAGCTCGTCGCGGCTGGTCCGCAGCCAGGTCAGGAAGTTCCGCACCATCTGCTCGACGCGGCGGCGCTCCCGGCGGGAGAACCAGGGCGCGCCCGCGTCGACGCGCGCCCACGCCCGGTCGAGCTCGGCCCGCAGCTGTTCCTCGTCGGCGCCGGTCGCGGCCGCCTGCGCCAGCGCGTGCACCAGGGTGCCGGTGACCGCGGCCAGCTGGGCCGGGTCGCTGCCACCGTGCCGTTCGAGCAGCCACCGCAGCGGGCACTTGGCCAGCACGTCCACAGTGGACGGACTGACCCGCACGACGTCGCCCGGCGCGTACAGCGGCGTCTCGGTGGACGGCTGGGCGAGGCCGTACCAGTAGTCGGGGTGCGCGCCGGGGACGCCCGCGTCGGCGAGCCGCGCCAGCTGCCGGGCCGCCAGCCGCCTGCGGCCCGGGTCGGCTTCCGCGTCACACACCACCGACCGCAGCTCGCCGACGAGCTCGGCGAGCACGAGCGAGCGCTCGCGCGTGTACTGGCGCACGTCCGGGCCCGGCTCGCCGGTGACCTCGCCGACCAGCTCGTCGACGAAGCGGGAGGGCTGCTCGTCCTCGCCCTGCACGGCGGAGACGAGCAGCGCCCGCCGGGCACGGCTGGCGGCGACGTAGAACAGCCTGCGCTCCTCGGCGAGGATCGGCGCGGTCGCGGACACCACGTCGTCGTCCACCCCGGACAGCAGGTCGACCAGCCGCTCGACGCCGAGCAGGGAACCGCGCAGGCGCAGGTCGGGCCAGCTGCCCTCCTGCGCACCGGCGACGGCCACCACCGTCCACTCCCGGCCGGCGGCACCGTGGGCGGTCAGCAGGGAGACCCCCTCGCCGCGCGCGGCGACCGGCGCGAGGCTGTCGCCCGCGATGTGCTGGGAGCCGAGGTAGTCGACGAAACCGGCCACGCTCGCCTTCGGCAGCCGGTCGACATAGCGACCCGCGGCGTGGAACAGCGCCACCACGGCGTCGAGGTCGCGGTCGGCCTGCGCGGCGAGCGACCCGCCCCGCGTCACCTGGTGCAGCAGCCGGGACTCCAGCCCGCTGGCCTGCCACACCTCCCACAGCACGTCCTCCACCCCGGCGCCACGCCGGATCGCGTCGCGCGCGGTGGTGAGCAGCCGCCCGACCCGGCGCACCGGCGCGGCCTCGGCGTCGCCGAGCCCGGCGAGCACGTCGCCCTCGCGCAGCACCTCAACGAGCAGCTCGTCGCTGCCCCGCTCCCCGCCCGCGGCGACCTCCAGCCTGCGCAGACCGCGCCGCAGCCTGCGCAGCGCCAGCGGGTCGGCGCCACCGAGCGGCGAGGCCAGCAGCATCTCGGCGACGTCGGCGTCGAGGGTGTCCGGGTCGGCGGCCAGGCGCAGCACCGTCAGCAACGGCCGGACCCCGGGCTGCCGGGCCAGCGCCATCTCCTCGGTGGCCGAGGCGATCGGCACCCGCGCGGCGCCGAGCGCGCGCTGCAGCACCGGGAACGAGCGGGCGGGCGAGCGCACGAGCACCGCCATCTCCGACCACGGGACGCCGTCCACGAGGTGCGCGCGGCGCAGCTGGTCGGCGATCCAGCTCGCCTCGGCCGCGGGCGTGGGCAGCAGCCGGGTGCGCACGGTGCCTTCCGTGTCCGCCGCGCCGTCCGTCGGGCCGGGCGCGCGGTGCCGGGCCGCGCCGGGCAGCCCGGCGGCCACCGTGCCGACGGCGGCGCGCACCGCGGCGGCCATGCGATGCCCCCTGGTGAGCGTGATGGTGCGGGCACCGTCGGGGTCGGCGTCGGTGAGCAGCCGCGGATCGGCGCCACGGAAGGAGAACACGGCCTGGTCGGGGTCACCGGCCAGCACGAAGTCGTCCGCGCCGCTGCCGAGCAGGCGCAGCAGGCGGAACTGCAGCGGATCCAGGTGCTGCGCGTCGTCGACGAACAGGTGCCGCACCCGGCCCTGTTCCCTGGCCAGCAACGCCGGGTCGCCCTCCAGCTCGACCAGCGCGCTCGCCACCAGCTCGGCCGCGTCGAGGGCGGGCGCGCCCGGGTTGCCGAGCCCGCTGCCACCGGCACCCAGCAGCAGGGTGACCTCCTCGTACTGCCGCCAGAACCGGCCCGCGGCCGTCCACTCGGGACGCTGCTGCTGGCGGCCGAGCTTCACCAGGTCCTCGGGGCCGAGCCCGCGTTCGGCGGCCCGCAGCAGCAGATCCCTCAGCTCCTCGGCGAAACCGGGCACGGTCAGCGCGGGGCGCAGGTGCTCGGGCCAGTACTCCGCGCCCGCCTCGAGGTCGCCCGCCAGCAGCTCGCGTACCACGACGTCCTGCTCGGGGCCGGACAGCAGGCGCGGCGCCGGTTCGCCGCGCAGCCCGGCCTGCAGGCGCAGCACGGCGAAGGCGTACGAGTGGACCGTGCGGACGACGGGTTCCCGGACGGTGCGGCCCGCGTGCTCCGGGTCCGCCGTGAGACCGCGGGTGATGTCGGTGCGCAGGGCGTCGGCCGCGCGGCGGGACGCCGTGAGCACGAGCAGGCTCTCCGGGTCGGCACCCTGCCGGACGCGGGTGGCGGCGGCCGTGCCCAGCAGGGTCGTCTTGCCCGAACCCGGGCCGCCCAGCACCCGGACGAACCCGCGCGGACCGGCGAGGAGTGCCCGCGCGGCGTCGTCCCACCGGCGGGGCGGCGGTGGCTGCGCGGGTGAGCGCACCAGCCGCGCGTGGGTCTGTGGCCGTCGTCCGCTCACGTGCTGATGGAATCATGAGCGGGGGACAGAACCGGACAGCGGCACGGCGGGCGGGCGCATGGACGAGGAACTGCACGAGCGGGTGCGGGAGATCATCGCGACGATCCCGGCGGGCAGGGTGGCCACCTACGGCGACGTGGCGGCCGCCGCGGGCGCGCCGACGCCCCGGCTGGTCGGGCGGATCCTCGCCGAGGACGGCCAGGACGTGCCGTGGCACCGGGTGCTGCGGGCGAACGGGACCCCGGCGCCACATCTGGTGCACCGCCAGCTCGAGCTGCTGCGGGGTGAGGGCGTGCTGGCCGACGGGCAGCGGGTCGACCTGCGGAGGTATCGGTGGCAGCCAGAATAGGTTAGCCTAGCCTAATGACCACGCAGGCGACGCGTCCGCAGCTGACCTACCGCACCGTCCAGGTGACCTCGGCCCGGCGGATCGCGCCGCGACTGACCCGCGTGACGTTCACCGGCACGGACCTGCGGGACTTCACCAGCGTGGCGCCCGACCAGTACGTCAAGGTGTTCTTCCCGCCCGAGGGTCACCGGCGGCCACGGCTGCCGCCACCGGTGCACGGCGACGACACCGTCTCCTGGTACCGCACCTACCTGGCGATGCCGGACGGCGTGCGGCCGCCGATGCGCACCTACACCGTCCGCGCGCACCGGCCGGAGGCCCGCGAGCTGGACATCGACTTCGTGCTGCACGCCGACCCGGGACCCGCCTCCGCGTGGGCCGAGCGCGCCGAGCCGGGCGACGAGGTGGCCCTGCTCGGCCCGCACGGCCTCTACGCGGTGCCGGAGGGCACCTCGTGGCAGCTGCTGGTCGGCGACGAGTCGGCGATCCCGGCGATCGGCGCGCTGCTGGAGGCGCTGCCGGACGGCGCGGCCGCCCGTGTGTTCGTCGAGGTGGAGGGACCGGAGGACGAGCTGGACCTCGCCACGCGGGGCGAGGTGGACCTCCGGTGGGTGCACCGCTCCGGCGCGGCACACGGGCAGGCCGTGCTGGCCGCCGTCCGCGCCGCCGACCTGCCCGCCGGGCAGCCGTACGCGTGGCTGGCCGGCGAGTCGAGCCTGGTGCGGTTCACGCGCAGGCACCTGGTCCGTGAGCGCGGCGTCGACAAGCGGGCGATCACCTTCTGCGGCTACTGGCGCCGGGGCGCCAGCGAGGAGGACGCGGGCCGGGAGAACCTGCGCAAACTCGACGCGGGTGAACCCCTCGAGGAAGAGGAGTAGCCCTTCGCCGCAACCGGGGAAACCGGGGTAGCACTAGTGCCATAGTGGTGTCATGACGACAGTGGGCCTGCGCGAGCTGCGCCAGTACGCCTCCGACCTGGTCCGGCAGGTCGAGGCGGGCGAGGAGGTCACGATCACCGTGGCCGGCAGGCCGAGCGCCCGGCTGGTCCCGGTGGCGCCGCGGCGCTGGCGAGCGTTCTCCGACATCGCGGACGTGTTCGGCAGCGAACCGGACGAGGACTGGGAACGGGATCGCGACCTGATCGACCAGACTGTGCGGGATCCGTGGCCCGAGCGATGAAGGGCGTTCTCCACACGAGCGTCGTCATCGCGCCCAGTGTGTCACCGTTGCCCGGCGAGCTGGCCATCAGCGCCGCGACCTTCGCCGAGCTCCACTTCGGCGTGCTCGTGGCCAGGGACGACCGGACCAGGGCTGCCCGGCTGCGGCGGCTCACCGCGCTCGAACGGCGCTTCGATCCGTTGCCCGTGGACGATGCCGTCGCCGCGAGCTACGGCCAGCTCACCGCCGCGGTGGCCAGGACGGGTCGCCAACCCCGGGCCCGCACGATGGACCTGCTGATCGCGGCGACCGCCCATGCACACGACGCCCGCCTCTACACCCGCAATGCCCGCGACCTGGTGGGCATCGAGGACCTGGTCGAGGTGGTACCGGTCGTGAGTGAGAAACGTGGTTAGAACAACGTTTCTCACTCACGAGCCGCGGGGGGCAGCTCGGCGACCAGGAGCTTCACCAGGGCACCCAGGCGCTGCCGTTCCGGCTGCCGGGTCGGCACCCCCAGGTCGGTGAGCGGCGCCGCCGTCACCGGGCCGACGCACGCGCACAGCACCCGCTCCCGCAGGGCCGCCAGCAGCGCGTCGAGCCGCCCGCCGTCCCGCGCCAGCGTCAGCAGGTTCGCCGTGGCCGGGGCACTCGTGAAGGCCAGCGCCCGCACCTGGCCCGCGAGGACACCGTCCAGCAGCCGGTAGGCGGGGGTGAGGTCGGCGGGCCACTGCCAGCGATAGGGCTGCACCTCCACCACCGACGCGCCGGCCTCGCGCAGCGCACCGGTGTACTCGGGCAGCGGCGCCCCGTGCAGTTGCACGGCGACCCGCCTGCCCCGCACGCCCTCCGCGAGCAGCCGCTCGAACAGCTCGCGGTTGGTCTCGCCCGGCGCCGACCACGCCTCGGTGAGCCCCTGGCCGCGCACGGCGCCCTTCGCCTTGGGTCCCCGCACGAACAGCCGCGCCCGGCCCAGCGTGGCGAGCAACTCGTCGGCCAGGCCCCACTCCTCGGCGGCGGAAACCCAGCCCCGGAAGCCCTGGCCGGTGGTGACCGCCACGAGGTCGGCCGCACCGGCCACGACGTCCTCGGTGGCCGCCCGCAGCCGCTCGTCGCCCGGCAGCGGCACGATGTGGATCGTCGGCGCGTGCCACACCGTGGCGCCGTGCCGTTCCAGCGCGCCGATGAACTCCTCCGCGCGCCGCTCCGCCGTGACCCCGATGGTCACCCCGCTCAGCTCACCCATACAGCGCGCCCATCCGGGCCACCGCCCCGGCGACCCGCTCCCGCAGGTCGGCGGGCTCCAGCACCTCGAGCTCCGGCCCGAAGGGCAGCAGCTGGCCGAGCGCGGGCGCGCCCTGTTCCACCGGCAGCTCCACCAGCGACCACCCGTCCTCGTCCGGTTCCGTCCCACTGTCCCGCAGCGCTCGTGCGCCGACGGCCCCCAGGAAGAACGGTACGAGGTCCCGGCCGAGCGGCGACAGCCGCACCAGCGCGGTCCGCGGGTACATCCGCCGCTCGAAGCCCGCCGACCAGTCCCGCCAGTAGGCGGCGAGGTCGAAGCCGTCCGGCCGGGCGAAGGTCTCCCCTTCCTCCAGCGCGTCGATGCGGGACACCCGGTAGGTGCGCTCGCCGCCGTCGCACCGCGCCACGAGGTACCAGCTGCCCGCCTTGAGCACGAGCCCGAGCGGTTCCAGTTCCCGCTCGACCGCGCTGTGGTCCCAGCGCCGGTACCGCACGCGCAGCCGCCGCTGCTCCCACACCGCCCGCGCCACCGGGGCCAGCTGGTCGAGGCTCTCGACGCCCCGGTGCCAGCCGGGCACGTCCAGGAAGAACCGCTGCGCGACCCGCCCGGCGCGGTCGCGCAGCTCGTCGGGCAGCGCGGCGTGCAGCTTGAGCTGGGCGGCCGCGAGCACCGTGCCCAGGCCCAGCTCGGCCGCGGCCACCGGCAGCCCGGCGAGCGAGAGCGACTGGGCCTCCTCCTCGGTGAGCCCGGTCAGCCGCGTGCGATACCCGGCGACCAGCTGGTAGCCGCCCGCCCGGCCGCGGTCGCCGTACACGGGCACGCCCGCGGCCGACAGCGCCTCGATGTCCCGGTACACCGTGCGCACCGACACCTCGAGCTCCCCGGCCAGCTCCTCGGCCGTCATCCGCCCCCGGTTCTGCAACAGCAGCAGCACCGACAGCAGCCTGCTCGCCCGCATGCTCCCGATTCTGCCCGGAAAACCTGACAGAAGGTGTCAGGTGGATCCGGCAGAGTGCGGCTCATGAGCGAGAACACCTGCACGATGCGCACCTGGGAGGAACACGTCGTGGCCGGTCCCGAGGACGGCCCCCGGTTCGCCCACGCCCACACCACGTTCGGCTACACCGGTGTCATCGAGGGCACCTCCACCTGCGACTACCTGCTGTACTACGCGGAGCCCGGCTACGAAGGGGCCGGGCAGACGGCACCCGGCTTCGAGCGGATCGAGGGCAGTGTGGACGGCAGGCGGGGCAGCTTCCTCGTCCGGCACGACGTCGCCTACGACGCGAGCGGCATCCGCGACACCTGGTCGGTGGTTCCCGGCTCCGGAACGGGTGAGCTGACGGGCCTGACCGGGACCGGTTCCATGGCCGGGAACGCCGAGTCGATGCCGTACACGTTCGACTACCGGCTCGGCTGATCGGCGGGAGGGGAGGGCACGATGCCCGACGTGCAGCGCGCACAGGTGCTGGCCTACCGGATCGCCGCGCACGGGCTGCACCGCGCGGGGACCGACCCGGCCGCGCTGGCGGTCCTCGACCTGGGCGTGCAGGACGTGGGCGGCCGGGCCACGGCGTCCCTCGCCGTGGCGGCCCGGACCGGTTCCGCCGCGCTGTCGCTGGAGGACGACGAGCGGTTCACGCTCGCCTGGACCCATCGCGGCGCGCCGCACTACCACCGGGCGAGCGAGTTCCCCGGGTTGCTCCCGGCCCTGTTCCCGGTGGACGACGCGGACGCGCTCGCGCGCCTGGGGTGGCGGCCCGCGGAGGCCGAGGCCGCCGGGATGCCCGCGCGGGAGATCCTGCTGACCGCCGCGCGGTCCCTGCGGAAGGCGGTCGGGCACGCGATGACGAAGGGCGCGGCGAGCGCCGCGGTCACCAGGCTGGTGCCGGACGCGCTGAGCCGCTGGTGCCGCGGCTGCCAGGCCACCCATATCCACGAGCAGCTCATGCGGCTGGCCGCCCCGCTGGCCGGGCTGGCGCTGGTGCCGGGGGCCAGCCCGGCCACGCTGGTCCCGGTCCCGGGCAGGCCCCGGATCCCGGCGGAGGCGGATGTGCCCGGCGCGACCGGGACCGTGCAGTGCTACCTGCGCCTGCACGGCCCGGCCACCGCGGGCGAGGCCGCCGGGTTCGTCGGCTCCACCCGCGCGATCGTCGCCGGGCAGCTGTGGCCCGGTGACCTCGCCGAGGTCCGCGTCGAGGGCCGTACGGCCCACCTGCCCGCGGACCGGCTCGCCGAGCTGGAACACCCACCCGAACCGGACCTCGTGCGGCTGCTCCCGCCGGGTGACCCGTACCTGCAGGCGCGGGACCGGGCGCTGCTCGTACCGGAGAAGGCCCGGCAGCAGGAGCTGTGGCGGGTGCTCGGCAACCCGGGTGCGCTGCTCGCCGACGGCGAGATCGCGGGCACGTGGCGGGCGAAGGCGTCCGGCAGGCGGCTGGAGATCACCGTGGACCCGTTCCGGCCGCTGCCGCGCTCCGTCCGGGCGCGGGTGGAGGCCGAGGCCGAGCTGGTGGCCGCCGTCCGGGGCCAGGACAAGGTCGCGGTGCGCTGGCCCGGCTCGTGAGGAAACGTCAGGCGCGCACGAGGGCGCGGGCCTCGGCGTAGCGGCGCAGCACCAGGTCCACCACCGCCTGGTGGGCGCCGATCGGCTCGGCCAGCACGTCCGGCGCGGCTTCGGCGAGCCGCCGCTGGAACAGGCCCGGCGCCAGCAGCCACGACGCCACCGCGACCCGCGCGCCGCCCGCCCGGACGGCGGCGACCGCATCGGTGATCCGCGGCTCCGCGGTGGCCGCGTACCCGACGCGCACGGGCGCGCCCAGGCGCCCCGCGAGCGACCGCGCGGCGGTGCCGACGTCGGCGAGCGCCCTCGGGTCGCGGGAACCCGCCGCCGCGAGCACGACCGCGTCACCGGGAGTGTGTCCCGCCTGGCTGAGCCGGTCGGCCGCGGCCGCCACCAGCTCCGGAGCGGGGCCGAACGGCTTCGCGAGCACGGCGTCGCCGTTGCGGCTGGCGGCGATCTGCGCGGGCACGTCGGTCCGCACGTGGTACCCGGCGGCGAGGAACGCGGGCACCACCACCGCGGGCCCGCGCACCCGGTCGAGCACGGTCGTCACGTCGGGAGCCCGCACGTCGGCGTAGGCGACCGCCACCGGGACGCCGCGCGCCCGCACCCGCCGCGCCAGCAGTGCGATGGCGCGCGGTCCCTCGGGGTCGCGCGTGCCGTGGGCGACCAGGACGATCACGCGTCCTCCCCCGTCGGGACCGCGAGCCGGTAGCCGCGCTTGACCACGGTCTGCACGAGCCTGCTCTCGCCCAGCGACGTGCGCAGCCTGCCGACGGCCGTCTCCACGGCGTGCTCCTCGCCCCCGCCGGGCAGCGCGGCCGTCAGCTCACGCCGTGACACGACGTGCCCCGGCCGCCGCGCGAGCGCCCGCAGCACGGCCATCGGCGCGGGTGCCACCTCGCACAGCCGGCCGTCCACGACGGCCGCCTGACCGCGCAGCTCGATCCGCCGCCCCGCCGCGCGCAGCCGCGGCGAGCGGGCCACCAGCTCCTCGGCCAGCGTCCGGGCGAGCGCGCCGATCCGGGCCCGCTCGGGCAGCACGGCCGGAACTCCCAGCGCGGCCAGCGGCCCCGCCGTGATCGGTCCGACACAGGCCACCACCACCCGCCGCGTGAGCGCGTCGACCAGCTCGGCGTGCCTGCCCGTGCGCCGCGCCATCGCCAGCGTGCTCGCCGCCGCCGGTGCGCTCGTGAACGGCAGCGCGTCGATCGAGCCGTCGAGCACCGCGTCGATGAGCCGGTCGAGCGGGCCGGGATCCGCCGGGCCCACCCAGCGGTACACCGGCACCTGCACCACCTCGGCACCCGCGGAGCGCAGGGAGTCCACGAAGTGCGGCAGCGGCTCGCCGTGCAGCTGCACCGCGACCCGCTTGCCCGCCACCCCGGAGCCGAGCAGGTGCGCCAGCAGCTCGGCACTGCTCTCCGACGCGGGCGAGTACGCCTCCGCCAGCCCGGCGGCCCGGACCGCGCCCTTCGCCTTCGGGCCCCGCGTGAGCACGGTGGCGCGGGCAAGGCAGGCGATCAGCTCGTCGCGCAGTCCCCACCCCTCGGCGGCCTCGATCCAGCCGCGGAAGCCGATGCCGGTGGTCGCGACGACCACGTCCGCGGGCTCGTCGAGCAGTTCCCGGGTGGCCCCGCGCAGCTCGGTGTCGTCGGCGAGCGGCACGATCCGGATCGCGGGCCCGTAGCGGACCGTGGCGCCCTTGCGCACCAGCAGCGCGCCCAGCTCGTCGGCCCTGCGGGCCGCCGTGATGCCCACGGCGTACCCGGCCAGCGGCGGGATCCCCGTCACGGCGAGCCGACGTGGACCACGCCGTCGGCGACGCGCACCGGGAACGTCCGGACGCGCACCCCACCGTCCTCGACGCAGACCCCCGAGGTCAGGTCGAACTGCTGCTTGTAGACGGGTGAGGCGACCACCGGCACGCCGCCGACGTCCCCGACGATGCCCCTGGACAGCACCGCGGCGCCGCTGAACGGGTCCCGGTTGGACAGTGCGAAGAACTCGTCGTGCTGCGTCCGGAACACCGCGACCTGGGTTCCGTCCGCCAGCAGCGCGGCGACACCGCCGCCGCGCAGGACGGCGTCGACCTCGCACACGCGCACCCAGGTCAGCCCGGCCAGTTCGGGCACCGCGGTCATCGGCTCACCACCTCCGGTACTCCGAGCAGCACGGGCACCGGCTGCTCGCGTTCGGTGCGGAACTCCACGGTCGGGTCGGGGACGCCGGGCGCGTTGACGAACGAGGTGAACCTGGCGAGCTTCTCCGGGTCGTCCAGCACGCCCTTCCACTCGTCCGCGTAGTTCGCCACGTGCTCGGCCATCGCGGCCTCCAGCTCCGCGCAGATCCCGAGCTTGTCGTCGACGACCACCTCCCGCAGGTGGTCGAGGCCGCCCTCCAGGTCCTCCAGCCAGGACGCGGTGCGCTGCAGCCGGTCCGCGGTCCGGATGTAGAACATCAGGAACCGGTCGATGATCCGCACCAGCGTGTCGGTGTCCACGTCGGACACGAGCAGGTCGGCGTGCCGGGGCGTCGCGCCGCCGTTGCCGCAGACGTAGAGGTTCCAGCCCTGCTCCGTGGCGATGATCCCGAAGTCCTTGCCCCTGGCTTCCGCGCACTCCCTGGCGCAGCCGGACACCGCCGACTTCAGCTTGTGCGGGGAGCGCAGCCCCCGGTAGCGCAGTTCCAGCGCGATCGCGAGGCCGACACTGTCCTGCACGCCGTAGCGGCACCACGTGCTGCCCACGCACGACTTCACGGTCCGCAGCGCCTTGCCGTAGGCGTGCCCCGACTCGAACCCGGCGTCGACCAGGCGGCGCCAGATCCGCGGCAGCGCCTCCACGGTCGCGCCGAACAGGTCGATCCGCTGCCCGCCGGTGATCTTGGTGTAGAGCCCGAACTCCTTGGCCACCTCGCCGAGCACGATCAGCTTGTCCGGGGTGATCTCGCCACCGGGGATGCGCGGCACCACCGAGTAGGTGCCGTTGCGCTGCAGGTTGGCGAGGAACCGGTCGTTGGTGTCCTGCAGCGTGGCCCGCTCGCCGTCCAGGACGTGCCCGGTGCCGAGCGACGCGAGGATCGACGCCACCGCGGGCTTGCAGATCGCGCAGCCGCTGCCCTTGCCGTGCTTGGCGATGAGCTCGCTGAACGTCGTGATCCGCGTGGCCCGCACGATCTCGAACAGTTCCGCCCGCGACACCGCGAAGTGCTCGCACAGCGCCGTGGACTGCTCGACCCCGCACGCGGTGAGCAGCTTGCCCAGCATCGGCACGCACGACCCGCAGGACGTCCCCGCCCTGGTGCAGGCCTTGATCTTCGGGACGGAGTCGCAGCCGTCCTCGGTGACCGCCTTGACGATGGCACCCTTGGTGACCGCGTTGCACGAGCAGATCTGCGCCTGCTCGGGCAGCGCGTCGACGCCCACCGCACCGCCGTCGGCGCCCGCGGGCGCGAGCATCGCGGCGGCGTCGGCGGGCAGCGGGCTGCCGACGAGGGACCGCAGCAGGTTGTAGTCGCTCGCGTCGCCGACCAGCACGCCGCCGAGCAGCGTGCGGGAGGCTCCGGCGTTCTCGGACACCACGAGCTTCTTGTAGGTGCCGTTCACGGCGTCGTGGAAGGCGACCTCCAGCGCCCCCTCGGTGGTGGCGTGGGCGTCGCCGAAGCTGGCCACGTCGACGCCCATGAGCTTGAGCTTGGTGGAGGTGTCGGCACCGGGGAACGCGGCGTCCCTGCCGAGCAGCACCGCGGCGGCGACCTCCGCCATCGAGTAGCCGGGCGCGACCAGGCCGTACACCCGGCCCTCCAGCGCCGCGCACTCGCCGATCGCGTAGATGTCCGGGTCGCTGGTCCGGCAGGCCGCGTCCACCAGCACGCCACCGCGTTCGCCCAGGTCGAGCCCGCACTGCCGGGCCAGGTCGTCGCGCGGCCGCACACCGGCCGAGAACACCACGAGGTCGACGTCCAGTTCGGTGCCGTTGCCGAGCCGCGCGCACAGCCTGCCCCGGTCGGCCTCGATCGCCTCGGTGGACGTGCCGGTGTGCACGGTCAGCCCGAGGTCGGTGATCAGCCTGCGCAGGAGCGCACCACCGCCCTGGTCGACCTGCAGCGGCATCAACCGCGGCGCCATCTCGACGACATGCGGCGACAGGCCCATGTCGCGCAGCGCCTTGGCCGCCTCCAGGCCGAGCAGCCCGCCGCCCACGACCGCCGCGGCCGGCCTGCCCCGGCCCGCTCGCGCGCGCTCCACGGCCGCCCGGATGGCGTCGAGGTCCTCGATCGTCCGGTAGACGAAGCAGCCGGGCAGGTCGTGCCCCGGCACCGGCGGCACGAACGGCCGCGACCCGGTGGCGAGCACGAGCGCGTCGTACGGCTGGACGTGCCCGAATGCGGTGACCACCCGCTTGGCCGCCCGGTCGACCTCCACCACGGGGTCACCGAGGCGCAGCTCGACGGCGTCGGCACCGGCGTAGTCGGCGCCGGGCAGCGCCAGCGCGCCGGCGTCCCATCCGTCCACATAGGAGGTGAGCGCGACCCGGTCGTACGCGGGCCGCCGCTCCTCCCCGAGCACGACGATGCGCCACTGCCCGTCGGTGTCCTCGGACCGGATCGCCTCCACCAGCCGGTGCGCGACCATCCCGTGTCCGGCGACAACCACCGTTCGGCTCATCTGCAACCCTCCGTCGAGACTGCTCTCATGCTCACCACGACTCGTGTCACGGCCGCTTCCGCCGTGTTGCGGCCGCGTTACCAACGCCTCACACCCGCGCGTGGGCGAGGCTCGGCACCCGCCGCACCGCGAAGCTGCGCCGCAGGTAGAACCACCACGTCGTAGCGGTGCAGACGAGGAAGAAGCCGAGGATCGCCACCAGCGCGGGCGTCAGCGTGCCGCCGCCCTCCAGCGAGAACTTGAACACCAGGTTGATCAGCACGCCGCCGAACGCGCCCACCGCGCCGACGACGCCGACCACGGCACCCGCCTGCCGCTTGGCCGCCTTGAGCGCGGCGCCGGCGTCCTCACCGGTCGACGCGACGCGCCTGCGCGTCTCCGCCGCGAAGATCATCGGGATCATCCGGTACGTCGAGCCGTTCCCGATCCCGGTGAGCACGAACAGGAAGATGAACGCCCCGAAGAACAGGGCGAAGCTGTTCGCCTCGACGCTGACGATCACGCCGGCCACGCCGAGGGCGAGGCCGAGGAAGTTCCACAGCGTGATGCGCGCGCCGCCGAGCCGGTCGGCCAGCAACCCGCCGAGCGGGCGGGACACCGATCCGATGAGCGCCCCGAGGAACGCCAGCGCCACGAACCCCTCGAAGTCCACGAAGCTGATCTTGATCAGCGACGGGAACGCGAACGAGAAGCCGATGAAGGAGCCGAACGTTCCGATGTAGAGGAACGCCATCACCCAGGTGTGCTTGCTGGTCATCGCCATCCGGTAGGACTGCCCGTCGGGTTTGGCCGAGGTGAGGCTGTCCATGAACAGCCACGAGCAGGCCGCCGAGACGACGATCACCGGCATCCACATCAGCGCGGCGTAGGCCAGATGGATCCCGGTGCCGATGCTGATGACGATCGGCACGAACAGCTGCGTCACCGCGACCCCGATGTTGCCGCCCGCGGCGTTGAGGCCGAGCGCCAGGCCCTTCTTGCCCTCGGGGAAGAAGAACGAGATGTTGGTCATCGACGAGGAGAAGTTGCCGCCGCCGAAGCCCATCGCCGCCGCGGTCAGCAGGAAGAACCAGTACGGCGCGCCGGTGGTGACGGCGGTGAGCAGCATGCCGCACGGGATCAGCAGCAGGGAGGCGCTGATCGTGGTCCACGCCCGGCCGCCGAACTTCGGGATCGCGAACGTGTAGGGCACGCGCAGCGCGGCACCGATCAGGTTGGGCAGGATCAGCAGCCAGAACGTCTGCCCGACGCTGAAGCCGAACCCGAGGTCACCGAGGAAGGTGACCACGATGCTCATCAGGATCCAGACGTTGAAGCCGAGATGCTCGGCGAGGATGGAGAAGGCGAGGTTGCGCCACGCCACCCGCTTCCCCGTGCGCTGCCAGAACTCGGGGTTCTCCGGTTCCCAGTGGTCGATCCAGCGGCCCCGCTTCGGCGGGGAGTCCTCCAGCTGCCTCTCGGCGGTGACGGTCACGTGCCTCTCCTTGCTGGTCAGGGCTCGTGAGTGAGAAACGTGGTGAGAACGACGTTTTTCACTCACGAGCCGGGGGACTCAAGCGGTGCTGGCGAGCCAGTCGGCAATGCCGCGGACGGCGCCGGAGCAGCTGCCGCAGCCGGTGCTCGCCCTGGTGGCGGTGGCCAGCTCGGCGGCCGAGCACGCGCCGCCACGCCAGGCGTCCACGAGTGCGCCCTTGGTCACCGAGTTGCAGCGGCACACCACGGCGGACGCGGGCAGGTCGGCGGGGCTGGCGGCGGCCGGCGCGCCCGACGGCAGCGCCCGCCCCAGCAGGAGCGCGAGCCGGTCGCCGGGCGCGGGCACGCCGTGGTCGAAGAGCTGGGCGATGGTGGCCGCCGCGTCCGGGACCCCGAGCAGGATCGCCCCGGTCACCCGGTCGTCGCGCAGGACGAGCTTGGCGTACCGGCCCCGGGCCGGGTCGTCGAACGCCAGCACCTCGGCGCTCTCGTCGGCCACGTCGGTCTGGGTGTCGCCGAGCGCGGTGAGATCGACGCCCCGCGCCTTGAGCCGGGTGACCACCGGGGTGCCCCGGTACCGGGCCGCCGTGTCGGCGCCGGTGAGCAGGTCGGCCAGGATCCCTGCCTGCTCCCACGCGGGCTGGACCAGCCCGGACACCGTTCCGGGGTGCCGGGCGCAGTCGCCGATCGCGTGGATGCGCCCGTCAGTGGTCCGCAGCGCGTCGTCCACCAGCACGCCGCGGTCGACCGCGAGGCCGGCGTCCTCGGCCAGCGCCGTCTCGGGCCGCACCCCGGCCGACACGACGACCAGGTCGGCCTGCACGTGGCCGCCGTCGGCGAGCTTGAGCCCGTCGCCGGGCACGTACCGGGCGGCGGCCGTGCCGAGCCGGAAGTCGATGCCCATCCCGGCGAGCGTGCGCGCGAGCGCCCGGCCCGCACTCGCGTCGAGCTGCCGCTCCATCACGTGCCCCATCGGGTGCACGACCGTGACGAGGTTGCCGCGTCCGGCGAGACCCCTGGCGGCCTCCAGCCCGAGCAGCCCGCCGCCGAGCACCGCCACCGGCGCGCCGACCCGGGCGGCGTCGAGGATCCGCGCGCAGTCGTCGAGGGTGCGGAACGCGACCACGCCCTCCGCGGGCCCGGAGTCGGTGACCAGGCCCTCCACCGGCGGCAGCCAGGGCGTGCTGCCGGTGGCGAGCACGAGCGCGTCGTAGCCGACCGTGCCGCCGTCGGAGAGCGTGACCTGGCGCACGGCCCGGTCGATCGCCGTCGCCGCCACACCGAGCCGCAGGTCCACGTGGTGCCGGGCGGCCCAGTCCCGGTCGTGCAGCGCGGCGGCCTCGGGCCGCAGGGTGCCGCCGACCACGGAGGACAGCAGCACGCGGTTGTAGGCGTGGTGCGGCTCGGCGCCGACCACGGTGAGCGCCACGCGCTCGGCCAGGGGGTCCCGGTGCCGGATCTCCTCGGCCAGCCGGGCGCCCGCCATGCCGTAACCGAGCACCACCACGTTCCGCGGGCTCATGCCGCACCGTCCTCTTTGGTCACCCGCACGGCGCAGACCTTGAACTCGGGCATCCGGCTGACCGGGTCGAGCGCGGGATTGGTCAGCAGGTTGGCGCGCTGCCGGTCGGGGAAGTGGAACGGCAGGAACAGGACGTCGGGCCGCAGCGAGCCGACGCAGCGCACCCTGGCCCGCATCACGCCGCGCCGGGACGCGACGCGGGCGAGGTCGCCCTCGGCGAGCCCGGCGCGGGCGGCGGTGTCCGGGTGCAGCTCGACGAAGGCCTCCGGGACGACGGCGGCCAGCTCGCCGATCGCGCGGGTCTGCGCCCCGGACTGGTAGTGCTGCAGCACGCGGCCCGTGACGGCCCGCAGCGGGAACTCCGCGTCGGGCACCTCGGCCGGGCCGGTGTGCGTGACCGGGACGAAGCGGGCCCTGCCGTCCGGATGGGCGAAGGCGTCGAGGAACATCCGGGGTGTGCCGGGGTGGTCGTCGCCGGGCACCGGCCAGTACAGGGCCTCCCCGGCGCGGAGTCGCCCGTAGCTCACGCCGGAGTAGTCGGCGATCCCGCCCGCCGAGGCGGCCCGCAGCTCGGTGAACACGGTCTCCGGGTCGGCGGGGAACCGGTCCTCCGGCTGACCGAGCCGCCCGGCGAGCGCGGACAGCACCTCCAGGTCGGTGCGCACGCCCTCGGGCGGATCGACGGCCTTGCGCCGCAACAGGACCCGGCCCTCCAGGTTGGTCATGGTGCCGTCCTCCTCCGCCCACTGGGTGACCGGCAGCACCACGTCGGCCGTGGCCGAGGTCTCCGACAGCACGAGGTCGGCGGTGACGAGAAGGTCCAGCCCGGACAGCCGTTCGGTGACGTGCGCGGAGCGCGGCGCGGAGACGGTGACGTTGCTGCCGAACACGAGCAGCGCGCGCGGGCCGCCCTCGGTGCCGAGCGCGTCCAGCAGCTCGTAGGCGGACCGGCCGGGACCGGGCAGCGACGCGGCGGGCACGCCCCAGACCCGGGCGACGTGCTCGCGGGCGGCGGGGTCGTCGATCCTGCGGTAGCCGGGCAGCTGGTCGGCCTTCTGCCCGTGCTCACGGCCGCCCTGGCCGTTGCCCTGACCGGTGAGGCAGCCGAACCCGGATCCCGGCGTGCCCGGCAGGCCCAGCGCGAGCGCGAGGTTGATCCAGGCACTCACCGTGTCGGTGCCGGTGGCGTGCTGCTCGGTGCCGCGGGCGGTGAGCACGTAGGCGTTGCGGGCGCGGGCGAGCAGGTCCGCCGCGCGACGCTGGTCCGCGGCGGCGACACCGGTGATGCGCTCGACGCGCTCCGGCCAGTACGCGGCGGCGATCCGCCACACGGCCGCGAATCCGGTGGTGCGCTCGTCCAGATAGGACTGCCGGAGGTGGCCGTCGGCCACGGCCGCGTGCAGGATGCCCAGTGCCAGCGCCAGGTCGGTGCCCGGAACCGGAGCCAGGTGCAGGCTGGCCTGCTCCGCCGTGGGGGTGCGGCGCGGGTCCACGACGACGAGCCCGCCCTTGGCGGCCGCACCGCGCAGGTGCTGGACGAAGGGCGGCATGGTCTCGGCCGGGTTGGCGCCCGCGAGCAGCACGGCGTCGGCCCCGGCGAGGTCGGTGAGCGGGAACGGCAGGCCGCGGTCGGCGCCGAACGCCCTGCCGCCGGCGGCCGCCGCGGCGGACATGCAGAACCGGCCGTTGTAGTCGATCTGCGACGTGCCCAGCGCGACCCGGGCGAACTTGCCGAGCAGGTACGCCTTCTCGTTGGTGAGGCCGCCGCCGCCGAAGATCGCGACGGCGTCCGGGCCGTGCGCGGCCTGGAGGTCGCGGAGCCTGCCCGCGACCAGGTCGAGCGCGTCGTCCCAGCTCGCCGGGCGGAGCTCCCCGGCCACCCGGACGAGCGGGGTGGTGAGCCGGGCCGGCGAGTCCAGCAGTGCGGCGGCGGTCCAGCCCTTCTGGCACAGGCCGCCCGCGTTGGTGGGGAACTCCCGCGGCGCGATCGCGGTGCGCGCACCGGTGCGGAGCGTCATGCCGCACTGCAGGGCGCAGTACGGGCAGTGGGTGTCGACCTGCCCGGCCGCGGGGTCGGTCGGGTGGGTGGCTGCTGCGGCGAGGGTCACCGGCGTCAACGGGCACCTCCTGCTCGTCGGCGGTGCCCGACGTTAGGGAGGCCGTGTTACTCCCGCGTGGCTGAATGTTTCGCGCAGGAGACATTGCTCGCTCCGCGAACCGCCACCCCGGTGAGATCGGCATCCGCCGGGACCCGCGCACGCCGGACACTCATGACATCAGGACACTGCCGGTGAGCGGCCGAAGCGCGCGGCGAGCCGGGCGTGCCGGTGCCGGAACAGCCGGGGCACCGTCCAGCCGAGGACCAGCCCCGCCGGAGGGAACCGGGCGTGGAAGCGCACCCGGTCGGTGACGCGGCAGTGCCCGGCGGGCAGCGGCGCCACGGTGCGCTCGTGCTCCCAGACGTCGGCGGTGAGCATGCGCGACCGTTCGAGGAAGCGGTGCGGTGGCTCGAACTCCACCAGGCCGATGTCGTCGCACTCGACCGGCAGGACGCCGAACAGGAGCAGCACGCTGCGGCCGAGCCGCACGGGCACGGCGGGCGCGGCGGCGTCGAGCGCGGCACGGCCCCGCAGGGCCGGGGGCACGGTCATGGACAGCAGCGGGCGCAGCTCGTCGTTGATACCGGCGAAACTCGTGACGTGCCGCCAGACGTCCTCGGGTGCGGCGGCGAGGTCGGTGCTCAGCCTCACAGCAGCTCGCTGACCTCGCTGGCGGCGGCGCGCAGGCCGTCCAGGGCGGCGGCGGTGGACCGCGGGTGCAGCGCGTGGAAGGCGAGGCGGAACAGCACGGCCCGCAGCAGCAGCTGCGGCCACTCGGGGAGGTGGGACCAGCGGCGCAGGAGCTCGGCGCCCGCGTCGCCCCAGGCGACGGCGTCGACGGCGGCCACGGCCGCGCCGTACTCGGCGGGACGGAGGCACGGGACGAAGTCCACGATGCCGGGTGGGGCGTCCCCGTCGAACAGGACGTTGCCGAAGAGCTCGCAGTGCACCAGCTGGTCGGGCAGCCGGACGGGCTTGCGGGCGGGGGCGAGGATCTCGAACCAGCGGCCGCCCTTGGTCTCGTCGAGCTGGTGGTCGCGCTCGTCCCACGCGATGCGGTCGGCGGCCGCGGTGATGTCGGCGGGACCGGGTCTTCGGTCCGGCGGCGGCAGGCCCGCGGTGGCCTGGTGCAGCTTGAGGGCGGTGAGGACGACGTCGTCGGGCCGGGGCTCGGGGGTGCCCGACACGTAGTGGTTCGCGCGCCAGCCGCCGATCAGCGACCGGCCGTCGGTGGCCCGCACGGGCCGGGCCACGCGCAGGTCGGGCACGTCGAGCGCGGCCAGTGTGCGGGCGAGCCAGACGGCGTGGGCGCGGTCGGTGACCGGCTGGAGCACGATCCCGCCGCACCGCCACGCGCGGCCCCCGGGCAGCGGCTCGGCCGTGGCCGCGGCCACGCCGAACGCCGCGCACACGTGCGCGGGAGGTGGTGCGCTGCGGTGGGCCACAGCCCAGGAAGCTACCGCGCGCCGGCGGTTCCGCGGCGCCGCCGCGCCGCCGTGGTGGAGACGCGGATTCTGCGTAGATCTACGGACGGCGCCGGGCGCGGGGCCTGGCAGGCTGCCGGTCATGACGCCGATGACCGAGGTGACCCGGCGGCACGACGGCCCCTGGCACGTCGCCGCCCACGTCGCGGCGCTGTGGCTGGTGGGCGCGCTGACGGTGCTGCTGGCCGGCTGGCTCGTCGTCCTCGCGGGATTCCTGCGCGCCCCGGCGCTGCTCGTGCCCCCGCTGGGCATGCTCGCCGTGCTGTCCTACGCGGCCGCCTCGGCCACGCCCGGGGTGGCGTGGCTGACGGCCGGGCACGGCACGCGCCTCGGCTGGGCGCTGGTGTACACGGCGCTCTGCTCCGGTGGCGTGCTGTTCGTCGCGGCCACGCTCACCGCGCTCGACGTGCCCGGAGTGGCGGTCGTGACCATCCCGCTGCTGACGCTGCCGTTCCCGCTCGTGGCGGCCGTCCTGGTCCGCCGGTGGGCGGTGCGGGGCCCCGCGCTGGCCGTGTCCCTGGCGGGAGTGGCGCTGGCCGTCTGGCTACCGGAGCCGGTCCCCGGCGCCCCGGCCGGTTCCGCCGTGCTGCACGAACTCGCGCAACTCCTCCGCTCCCTCTCCGGGTGAGCAAGGGAGCTTTACTCTCGTCTGACGGTAGTAAAGCTCCCTTGCTCCGCCGGGATGCTGCCGTTGGCGGGGTGGCAACGGAGCCGTCAATACGTGGGCAGGCTCTGGTCGATCTGCCTGGCCCACGCGAGCACGCCGCCACCGAGGTGGGTCGCGTCGCGGAAGCCCGCCTTGTGCAGTGCGGCCAGCGCCTCGGCGGACCGGCCACCGGACTTGCAGTGCAGCACGATCGGCTTGTCCTGCGGCAGCTCGGCCAGCGCCTCCCCGGACAGGATGCGGTCCTTGGGGATGAGCTTCGCGCCCTTGATGTTCACGATCTCGTACTCGTGCGGCTCACGGACGTCGATGAGCTGGAAGTCCTCCCCCGCGTCGAACTTCGCCTTCAGCTCGGCCGGGGTGATCGTGTGGCCGGTCGCGGCCTGCTGCGCCTCGTCGCTCACCACGCCGCAGAACGCCTCGTAGTCGATCAGCTCGGTGATCTTGGGCGTTTCCGGGTCCTTGCGGATCTTCACCTCGCGGTAGCGCATCTCCAGTGCGTCGTAGCTGATCAGGCGGCCGAGCAGCGGCTCGCCGATACCGGTGATCAGCTTGATCGCCTCGTTCACCATGATCGAGCCGATCGACGCGCAGAGCACGCCGAGCACCCCGCCCTCGGCGCACGACGGCACCATGCCGGGGGGCGGCGGCTCGGGGTAGAGGTCGCGGTAGTTGAGGCCCCTGCCGTTCGGCGCGTCCTCCCAGAACACGCTGACCTGGCCCTCGAACCGGAAGATCGAGCCCCACACGTACGGCTTGCCGAGCAGCACGGCGGCGTCGTTGACCAGGTACCGGGTGGCGAAGTTGTCGGTACCGTCCAGGATCAGGTCGTAGTCGCGGAAGATGTCCAGCGCGTTGTCGCTGGTCAGCTGCTCCTGATGGAGCCGGACCTCGACGAACGGGTTGACCTCCGCCACCGACTCCTTGGCCGAGACGGCCTTCGGCTTGTCGATGTCGGACTGGCCGTGGATGACCTGGCGCTGCAGGTTGGACTCGTCGACGACGTCGAAGTCGACGATGCCGAGCGTGCCGACCCCGGCGGCGGCCAGGTAGAGCAGCGCCGGGCTGCCCAGGCCGCCCGCACCGATGACCAGAACCTTCGCGTTCTTCAGCCGCTTCTGCCCGTCCATCCCGACATCCGGGATGATGAGGTGCCTGCTGTACCGGGCGACCTCGTCCTTCGTGAGCTCGGCGGCCGGCTCGACGAGCGGCGGCAGCGTGCCTGACATCGGGTCCTCCATCTCGCGCGAATCGCGGTCCACCCATCTATAACCGGTGCGGGCCGCCTCATCTTCCCGCGTCCACATACTGGACGGGTGGCCAGGGAACCGCGGTGCCCTACTTGGCCTGCGGGTTGGGCCACGAGCTGGGCTTGCAGACCTTGCCGTCGGCGGGCACCGAGCCCTGGTCGCCGCCCGGGGTGTCGTTCAGCTTCGCGACGTAGTCGTTGGCCACGCCGAACGTCTGCTGCATCATCACCGGCGCCAGCGCGCCGTCCTTCGCGCACGGCTTGTGACCGAGGCCGAGGGCGTGCCCCACCTCGTGGTTGATGGCGTACTGCCGGTACCCGACCAGGTCACCGCCGAACGCGAGCGCGCCGCGCACCCAGCGCGCCAGGTTGATCACGACGCGGCTCTCCCCCTGCACGTCGCTGCGGTAGCAGGACGCGTCGTAGGGAATCGAGTTGCCGCAGATGTCGGGTCTGCGGGTGGTGTCGGGCGTGGTGAGGCTCACCCGGAAGTCGGGAGGCGGGTCGCTGGCGTCCACCCGCTGCAGCGCGATGTCGCCGGTGCTCGTCCAGCTCCGCGGATCGGACAGCACGCCCTCGACGGCCTTCGCGAAGCTGTCGTCCCCCGCGTAGCTCGCCGGGTCGATACCGTCCTCGACCTCGACGGTGTAGGTGTAGAGCCGCTGCCCGTCCCCGACCTTCTCGCCGTGTCCGGGGACGACGTGCCACGTGCCGCGGCCCGCCTTCGTGTAGCCGCCGCCTTCGGGCAGCTTCGCCGTCGGGATGTCCAGGTCCGCTGGCTCGGCCGGGTTCTCGCTGACCAGCGGGTCCTGGCTCGCGCTGGCCACGGGGCTGTTCGGCCCCGGGGAAGGGCTGCCCTGCGCGGGCTGCTCGCCGGAGCGGGCGGTGTCGAACACCACCAGCGCCGTGAGCACGACGAGCACCGGCACCGCGTAGGCCCGCCAGCCGTAGGTGCGCGTGATCCGCCGCACCCGCGAGGGCGGCTCCGCCCCGGCACCCCGTTCCTCGGCGGCGGGCTGCCAGGACGCCCGCAGCGGCTCGGCGGTCGTGCGCCGTCCCCCCGGTTCGTACCGGTCCTCCGCGGGCCGTGCCCTGCCCGGACCCGGCCGGGACCGCCCGTAGTGCTCCCGGGAGTAGGACGACCGCGAAGACGAGGACGCGGGCCGCGTCCCTTCCCCTCGCGCTCCGTACGTCACCCGTTCCACGGCCCCAGGGTGCCATATGCGGACGGTCACACCCCGCGCGACCGGCTGGTCACCGGCGGAATCGGGATCACACGAACGGGCTACCAGGTGCCGGCCTCGACGGCCTCCCACATACCCAGAACAGCCTTCGCGACGGTCACCGGGCGCTCCATCTGCGCCACATGCCCGGTCCTGGGCAGCACCAGCAGCCGGGCGCGCGGCAGCCGCGACGCCGTCCGCGGGGCGCGCCGTACCGAGATCACCTTGTCCTGGCTGCCCCAGACCACCAGGGTGGGCACCTCCACGGTGGGCGCCACGGACCACAGCGACCGCTGGCCGATGCAGAACCAGGTGCGGAAGATCTCCAGCGTGCTCTGCGCCATCGCCCTGTTCGACCAGCTCAGCGCGGCCCGCGCACCGTGCTCCTCGGCGAGCTCGGCCAGCCGGTGGCCGGGGAACGCGTCCGGATCGGCGTAGCAGAGCCGGATCACCTGCTCGGCCCGCTCCTCCGGTGGCAGCGCGGCGAGCTTGCGGCGCACCGGCTTGCCGAGCAACGGCAGGTAGGCCAGCGCCATGCGCGGGTCGGACAGCCGCCGCGGATCCAGCCGCCGGTCGGGCATCGCCGGGGAGATCAGCGTGAGCGTCCGGACCAGCTCGGGCCGCTGGGCGGCGTGCAGCAGCGCCACCGCCCCGCCCATCGAGTTGCCGATCACGTGCACCGGCCCCTCGCCCAGGCCCGCGACGAACTCGCCCAGAACGCGGGCGTGCGCGGCGAGGCTGAAGTCGAAGTCCGGCTCGGGCTCGGAGAAGCCGAAGCCCGGCAGGTCCACGGCGACGCCACCGGCGAACGGTGACAGCTGGGCCGCGAGGTCGGTCCAGTTGGTGGACGAGCCGCCGAGACCGTGCACGTACACCACCGTCTCCTCGTCCGCACCCGGTGTTCGGCGAACGTGCAGAGTCACATCGCCTACCGTTTCCACCGCACCGGTCCACGGTGCCCGCGTCTGGTCCAGCGGCGGCAGGGAGCGATGGGTGAACGGCACGTGCGTCAGCGGGGCGCGCCGGTTGGGGCCTTCCACCGAAGGCGTCTCCCGGCGGGACAGGGTCTCGGACACCTGTCCAGGATGCCTCGCCCTTGGGCCGTGTGCATACCGGCGAGTAATGTTCAGGGGTGCCTCGCGAGCGGCGAACCCGCTCGCACGGCGAACGCGTGAAGTGGAGGCGGGATGACGGAGACGGCGCGGCTGGAGCGCGACAACGGCGGTGAGGGCACCGGGACGCAGTTCGGCCGGGGGGTACGGCTGCCGCGCAACGAGCGCCGCGCCCAGCTGCTGACCGCCGCCCAGCGGGTGTTCGCGGCGAACGGCTACCACGCCGCCGCCATGGACGACATCGCCGAGCAGGCCGGGGTCAGCAAGCCCGTCCTCTACCAGCACTTCCCCGGCAAGCTGGACCTCTACATCGCGCTGCTGGAGAGCCACGTCGACCACCTCGTCAGCCGGGTGGAGGAGGCCCTGAACTCCACGACCGACAACAAGCAGCGCGTGCAGAACGCGGTCGGCGCCTTCTTCGACTTCGTCAACGGCGACGCGGGCGCGTTCCGCATGGTGTTCGAGTCGGACCTGCGCGGCGAGCCCGCGGTGCAGGAGGCCGTGGACCGCGCCACGTCGGCGAGCGTGGACGCCATCACGGAGACCATCACGGCCGACGCGGGGCTGGACGAGGACAAGGCGCGCCTGCTGGCCGTGGGGCTGGTCGGCATGAGCCAGGTCTCCGCGCGGTTCTGGCTCGCCCACCACAGCTCGATGAGCCGCGAGGAGGCCGTGGCGCTGACGTCCACGCTCGCGTGGCGGGGCATCGGCGGCGGCTTCCCGCTGCAGCAGCAGCCACCGCAGTCCTGAGCGGCGCCCCGCACGACCCGCCCGGCGAGTGCCGCCTGCCTGGCTCAGCCGGTCCGCGCGGCCGTGCGCAGCAGCGTCGCGAGCTGGCTCGCCACGTCGGCGGCCCGTTCCTGCGGGAGCATGTGACCCGCGCCCGGGTAGCGGACGAAGCGGGCTCCGGGGAGCTCGGCCGCGATCGCCTCGGCGTGCCGCGGCGGGCAGAGCCGGTCGCGGTCGCCCGCCAGTACCACCGCGGACGTGGTGCGCAACGCCGCGAGCGCGACGCGGCGGTCGTGCAGCGAGATGGCCTGCTGGAACCCCCCGACGCTGGCGGGGTGGGCCCGCAGCAGCTGGTCGGCGACCGAGGCGACGGCCGCGCGGTCCGGGCGCCTGCCGAACACGAGCAGGCGCGCGCCCGCCCTGGCGGCAGCGGGGCGGAGCGGCAGCGCGTCCCTGCGGTAGGAGACCAGCAGGTTCGCCAGCCGCCGCTCGACGCGGGCCGCCCCGCTGCCGGCCACCCCGGGCAGGCCGAGCGTGATCCGGTCCAGCTGGCCGCACGACGTCGCGACGAAGGCGACGCCGTCGACCCGGCTGCCGACGAGCCGGGGGTGCCGGTCGGCCAGCGCCATGATCGTCATCCCGCCCATCGAGTGCCCGGCCAGGACGATCCTGCCCTCGGGCACCCGGTCGGCGAGCAACTCGGCGAGGTCGTCGGCGAGCTGGTCGATGGTGGCGGTGCCGGGCCGCGCGGGTGCGGAGGCGCCGTGCCCGCGCAGGTCGTACCGCAGCACCCGCAGCGAGCGCGGCAACCGCGGCAGCACCCGGTCCCACGTCCGGTGGTCCTGCGTCCACCCGTGCACCAGCACGAGCGTGGTCGCGGCGGCACCGGGCCCGGTCACGGTCACGTGCAGGGGCGTGCCGTCCGTGGTCACGAACGGCGGCTGGCGTGTGGCGGCGGGGGCGCTCACCGGTCCCGCACCAGGAAGGAGCGGCGCCACCAGTACATGCCGGGCGCGCCGACGAGCCCGGCTTCGCCGAGGAACTCCATGATCCGCTCGCCGGAGTAGCGGACGGTCTCCTGCCAGTGCGGGTTGTTCATCGCGGCCCGGTAGCCGTCCCGTGGCCGGATGCCGACGGCCTTGTACACGGCCGGGTTCACCAGGCTGCGGGTGATCTCGTGGGAGACGATCGCGATGAGCAGCCGCTGGTAGCCCAGCTCGGCCTTGGACAGCCGGGCCATGCCGCGGGTGACCTCCTCGCGCGCGAACGTGACGTGCCGCGCCTCCTCGAGGACGTGGATGCGGTTGACCATCCGCACCAGCGGCTGGATCTGCGGGTCGTTCATCTGCTCGCGCTGCAGCCGGTCGAGGACCTCCTCCGCGACGAGGATCGAGCCGTAGAGCGCGGGCCCGTAGCCGATGGTCGGCAGGATCTTGCCGAGCCGCCTGCGGAAGGCGACCGGGCCGTACGGCGGGCAGCCGATGCGCTCGGCCATGCGGGCGAACATCGTCGAGTGCCGGCACTCGTCGGCGATCTCGGTCAGCGCGTACTGCGCGTGGCTGGTCGTCGGGTCGGCGTCGTAGAGCTCCTTGAGCAGCATCTGCATGAGCAGGATCTCGAACCAGATGCCGTTGGTGGCCACGCTGGCGAGCTCGTGCTTGCCCAGCTCGACACGCTGCTCGGGAGTCAGCCGCTCCCACAGGTCGGTGCCGTAGAGCGTGGAGCGGTGTTCCGGGATGTAGCGCTTGCCCTCGGCCAGCGGCGCGTTCCAGTCGATGTCGACCTCGGGGTCGTAGAACTTGTTCGCCGAGGACTTGAGCAGCCGCTCCGCGGTCTTCTCGCGGCCGGCTTCGCCGAGGGTCCGCGTCATCGTCGACACCCACCTTCCCCACGTATGTAACTTCGGGTAACAGTTACTTCTGGTAGCATGAACGGCATGTCCGACCGTGTCAAGCGCGACAGCAAGCACCCCGGCAAGCAGGAGGCGGGCAGCGCGGGCGACGCCCGCCGGGACCGCTGGCGCAAGCACCGCATCGCGCGGCGCGCCGAGTTCGTGGAGGCCGCGCTGCGGGCGCTCGACGAGCACGGTCCCGACCTGGGCATGGAGCACGTCGCCGCGGCGGCGGGCGTGACCAAGCCGGTGCTCTACCGGCACTTCGAGGACAAGGCGGACCTCTACCTTGCGCTCGGCCAGCGCGGCACCGAGATCCTGTTCCAGCGCCTGATCCCGGCCATCAACGCCGAACTGGCGCCCGTGCCGCGCATCCGCATGGCGCTCGACGCGTTCTTCACCGTGATCGAGGAGCACCCGAACCTGTACCGGCTGCTCGCGCGCGGCACGTTCCAGGACAAGCCGGTGGACGCCGACGTGGTGGCGGAGGACAAGGAGGTCATCGCGACCGCGCTGACCGCGCTGCTCGGCGACTACATGCGCATGTTCGACATGGACTCGGGCGCCGCGGAGCCGTGGGCGTACGGGATCGTCGGCATGGTCCAGAACACCGGCGAGTGGTGGCTGGAGAAGCGGACGATGAGCCGCGACAGCGTGGTCGAGTACCTGACGCAGATCATCTGGGCCGCCATCGACGGGCTGTGCCGCCAGCGCGGCATCGTGATCGACCCCGATCAGCCGCTGGACGAGAACAAGGTCGTCAAGCTGGCCGACCGGAAGACCGAGAGGACGGGAGACCCGGCATGAGTGAGCACGCCGACCACGCCGATCACGAGGACGGCTACACCGGCCCCGCGACGCTGCTGCTGGAGGGCGCCGAGGTGCCCGTCGAGGTGGAGCTGCGCGGGCACTTCCAGCCGATCGACGGCTACTACCACTGGTACGGCCGGGTGCGGGCCGACGAGCGCGTGTCCGAGCTCGCGGCCGGGAAGAAGCGGAAGATCGAGATCCGCACCCCGGAGGGCTCCGCGAGCGGCGAGCTGTCGGATCCGGACCCGTGGGACCGCTACCGGCTGCTGGGCACCAGCACCCCGCCGTTCACGGTCCCCACCTCCCTCGAGGAGGTCTAGCCGCCCGGGCAGTGAAGGCCACCTTCACTGCGTCCAACGCAGTGAAGGTGGCCCTCACTCAAGTCGGCCGGGCTCAGGAGCCGACGGCGAAGCCAACCTTGCGCACGTCGGACGGCGCGATCTCGACGTAGGCGATCCGGTCCGCGGGCACGAGGTACTTGCGGCCCTTGTCGTCGGTGAGGCGGAACAGGCCGTCGTCGGCACCCAGCGCCTCGGAGACCAGCTTCTCGACCTCGTCGGCCGACTGGCCACTGGACACCACGAGCTCCCTCGGGGTGTCCTTGATGCCGATCTTGACCTCCACGTGCGACCTCCGCCTCCGTTGGATCGTTGCCTGCCGGTCCCAGGCTAACCGAGTCCGAGCACCTGCATCCGCTTGGTGTGGCCCTGCTGCAGCCGCCGGAACAGCGCCGCGATGCCCGAGAGGTCCCCCGAGCCGGTGACGATCAGCTCGGCCAGCCCGTCCCGCTCGGCCACCACGTACTGCGCCTGGGTCAGCGCCTCCCCCAGCAGCCTGCGGCCCCACAGCGCGAGCCGGTCCCGCTGCTTGCCGTCGGCCTCGATGGCGGCGGCCACCTCGCGCTCGGCGAACGCCGAGTGCCCGGTGTCGGCCAGCACCGCCAGCACCAGCCCGCACGTCTCCTCGTCGAGCCACTGCGCCATCTCGCGGTAGAGGTCGGCGGCGAGACCGTCGCCGACGTAGGCCTTGACCAGCGACTCCAGCCAGGACTTCGGCGCCGTGGAGGCGTGGAACGCGTCGATCGGCGCCACGAAGGGGGCCATCGCGTCCTCCACCGGAACGCCGTGGGCGGCGAGGTGGTCGCGCAGCCTGCCGTAGTGCCCGATCTCGGCGGCGGCCATCTCGGCCAGCGCCGCCCGCCCGGACAGCGTCGGCGCGGTCCGCGCGTCCTCGGCCAGCCGGTCGAACGCGGACAGCTCGCCGTACGCGAGCACGCCGAGGAGATCCACCACCCCGGAGCCGATCCCAGTCGGCTGAGCCTTCGCCTCACTCACGACAGCCACCGTAGTGCCACGGAGGGAGACCTACGACACGCCGTCCGGTGCGACCATGCTCACCGAGCGCCCAGGTGGTCCGGCTACACTGCCAAGTGATAGAGAAGGTCGGTTGACGTGCTGCGGCCACGCGCCGCCCCCGGCCTTCAGGCAGAACCGAGTGTGCGTGCGCGCCTCGAGCGGCATTCCCGCGCCGGGACGGCTTCGCCGAGTCCGCGAAGCGGAAACGGACTCCGCGTGGTCGAGTGTCGGGCAATACCTGGCCGTGCGCGCTGGTATGAGAGAGGCGATTTCCCATCGACCAGAACGACAACCACGGCACCGATCCGGTGACGCTGGAGCACAGCGAGACCGGGGTGCCGCCCACCGATCCTTCCCACCCGCTGCAGGCCGGCGCCCCCGTCGAGCCGGAGAACCCGACGTTCGCCGAGTTCGGCGTCCACCCCGAGATCGTCCGCGCGCTGTCCGAGGCGGGCATCGAGCGCACCTTCGCGATCCAGTCGCTGACCCTGCCGCTGGCGCTGGCCGGCGACGACGTGATCGGCCAGGCCCGCACGGGCATGGGCAAGACCCTCGGCTTCGGCGTGCCGCTGCTGCAGCGGATCGACGTGCCGGGCGACGGCACCCCGCAGGCGCTCGTCGTGGTGCCGACCAGGGAACTGTGCCTGCAGGTCACCCACGACCTCACCGACGCGGCCAAGCACCTGGGCGTCCGCACCCTCGCCATCTACGGCGGCCGCCCCTACGAGCCGCAGATCGAGGCGCTGCGCAAGGGCGTCGACGTCGTGATCGGCACGCCCGGCAGGCTGCTCGACCTCGCCGAGCAGCGGCACCTGGTGCTGGGCAAGGTCCGCATGCTGGTGCTGGACGAGGCCGACGAGATGCTCGACCTCGGCTTCCTCCCGGACATCGAGCGCATCCTGCGGATGGTGCCCGAACAGCGGCAGACGATGCTGTTCTCGGCCACCATGCCCGGCCCGATCATCACGCTGGCCCGCACCTTCCTGCACAAGCCGACGCACATCCGCGCCGAGGAGAACGACGCGGGCGCGGTGCACGAGCGCACCAGGCAGTTCGTCTACCGCGCGCACTCGCTGGACAAGCCGGAGCTGGTCGCGCGGGTGCTGCAGGCCGAGGGCCGCGGGCTGACGATGATCTTCACCCGCACCAAGCGCACCGCCCAGAAGGTGGCCGACGACCTCGCCGAGCGCGGGTTCGCCGCGGCCGCTGTGCACGGTGACCTCGGGCAGGGCGCCCGCGAGCAGGCGCTGCGCGCGTTCCGCTCCGGCAAGGTCGACGTGCTGGTCGCCACCGACGTCGCGGCCCGCGGCATCGACGTCACCGACGTGACGCACGTGATCAACTACCAGACGCCCGAGGACGAGAAGACCTACGTGCACCGCATCGGCCGCACCGGCCGCGCGGGCAAGACCGGCGTCGCGGTCACCCTCGTCGACTGGGACGAGGAGCCGCGCTGGAAGCTGATCTCCGACGCGCTCGGGCTGGACATGCCGGAGCCGGTGGAGACCTACTCCACGTCGGAGCACCTCCGCACCGACCTGGGCATCCCCGCCGACGCAACGGGCAGGCTTCCGCTGGCCAAGCGCACCAGGGCCGGGCTCGCGGCCGAGCCGGAGGAGAACCTGGGCGGCAAGGGCCGGAGGGAACGCTCCGGCTCGGGCTCCAGCTCCGGTACGCGCAAGCGCAGGCCCCGCAAGCGCACGCGCGGTGGCAGCGACGCCTCGGCCGCCGTCGACGCGGCCAGGGCCGCCGACCAGGGCAAGCGTGACACCGAGGGCGACAGCGGTGAGGGTGGCGGCCGTCCCCGGCGCCGCCGGAGCAGGGGCGGCGGCAGCAAGCCGACCGGCGAGGCGTCGGCCACCAACGACAAGACCGAGTCCGGCTCCGGCGAGGGCGGTGAGCGGCCCGCGCGCCGCCGCAGGCGCAGCCGGCGCGGCGGTACGGCCAACACCGTCGAAACGCCCGCTTCGGCAGACTGACCCCGACCCGTCGTCAGGAGCCAGAGCAGGAGCACGGGCAGGTGAACGAGCCCCACGGGTGGCACAGCACGGACGGCACCGGGGCAGGCGGTGACGCCGCCGACGGCCGGTACGTGTCCCCGGTGCCGATCGCGCGCGGGCCCCGGCACGCGGTGCCGTCCCGCCGCGGGCGCTCACCGTGGAGCCGGGGTCGCGACCGGGCCATCGCCGCGCTGCTGACCGTGGCGTGGCTGGCGGCGGGGGCGCTCGTCTGGACGTTCAGCGACAGCCGCGCCACCACGCAGGAGACGGCGCCGCCCGGCCCCGCCCTGCCCGCCGCGCCGGAGCAGGTGCCCGCGACGCTGACGGAGGCCTGGCGCGCGCCGAGCGAGGCCACCCCCGTTCCCGTCGCCGAGGGCAACGCGGTGGTGACCGGCGCGGATGGCGAGGTCGCGGGCCGTGACCCGCTGTCCGGCGACGTGCGCTGGCGCTACGCCAGGGATCTCGAGCTGTGCACGGTGGCGGGCGCGTGGTCGAAGGTGCTCGCCGTTTACACCAAGGGCACCGGGTGCAGCGAGGTCACGCAGCTCGACCCGGACACCGGGGCCAGGACCGCGCAGCGCAACGGCGACGCCGAGCTCGGCACCCGGCTGGTGGTCGGCGAGAGCCACGTGACCACCACCGGCGAGCGGCTGCTCAACACCTGGCGGGACGACCTCGTGCGGAGCATGGAGTACGGCGAGGTCTACGCCAAGGTCAACCCCGGCAAGCAACCCCGCACCGGCTGCGCCTACCGCTCCGTGGCCGCCGCGACCGGGAAGGTCGGTGTGGTCGAGCGCTGTCCAGGCGAGCGCGCCGACCGCCTCACCGTGCTGAAGGCCGCGCCGGAGAACAGCGACGAGCCGGAGGAGGAGTTCAGCACCCTGCTTCCGGAGCGCACGGGGCAGCTCGTGGCCCTTGCCGGTGACGTCGCGGCCGTCGCCCTCCCGGAGCGCGGGCAGCTCGTCGTGTACGGCCCGCGGGGCGAGCAGCGCGCGACCTACCCGCTCGACGTGCCCGAGGAGGAGCTGGCGGCCGTCCCGCCGGGCCGGGTGGTGCCGACGGCGCGCGGCGAGGACACCGTCTTCTGGTTCACCGGATCGCGCACCATCGCGCTGTCCGCGACCGACCTTGCTCCACAATGGACTCTCCAGGACACGCTCGGTCCCGGTACGCTGTACGCGGGGCAGGTGGTCGTCCCGATCGAGGGCGGGCTCGCCGTGCTCGACGAGCGCACCGGCGGCCTGGTGCGCACGGTCTCGGTCGACCGGGGCGGCTACCGCGGAGAGATCGGTACCGCCTCGGCGGGGCCGGTACTGCTGGAACAACGGGGAGGCACCCTGGTGGCGTTGCGATGACCGCCGCGTTCTCGCAGCTGTCGCCGCACGGCGGGCGGCGGGCCGAGCTACCGGGCCGGCACGGCCCCCTCGCGGCGCTCCTCGGACCCGAGCTCGCGGGCGCCCGTGCCACCGCCCTCCTGCTGCCCGGCTACACGGGGTCCAAGGAGGACTTCGCCCCGCTGCTCGACCCCCTCGCCGAGGCCGGGCTGCGGCCCGTCGCCGTCGACCTGCCCGGCCAGTACGAGTCTCCCGGGCCCGACGACGAGTCCCGGTACCTGCCTTCCGCGCTCGGTGAGGTGGTCGCCGAGCTGGTCGGCACCCTGGCCGGGTGGGGATCGCCGGTGCTGCTGCTCGGCCACTCCTTCGGTGGCCTGGTCGCCAGGGCGGCCGTGCTCGCCGGGGCGGACGTCGCGGGCCTGACGCTGCTCGGCAGCGGCCCCGGCAGGCTGCCGTCGGGCGCGCGGCTCGACGCGTTGCAGGTGGGTGAGCCGATGCTGCGGCAGCGCGGCGTGGAGGCCGTGTACACGCTGCGGGAGCAGCTCGACGCCGCCAACCCGGCCCGCGCCGTGCTCGCCGAGGAGCTCCGCGCGTTCCTGCGGGAACGGTTCGTGCGCTCCAGCCGGCACGGCCTGCTCGGCATGGCCGTCGGCCTGCGCACCGAGCCGGACCGCGTGGACGAGCTGGCGGCGGCGCTGCGGGCGCGCAACGTGCCCGGGCTCGTGGTGGCCGGCGAGCACGACGACGCCTGGCCGCTGCCGGCGCAGAAGGACATGGCGCGGCGGCTGGACGTGCCGTTCGCCCTGGTGGAGCGGGCCGGGCACGCTCCCAACACGGAGAACCCGCCCGGCCTGCTGGAGATCCTGCGTACCGAGTGGCTGTCCTGGCTGGACGGGCGATGAGCACGGTCGCGGTCGGCGGCGCCCGGCTCGCCTACGACGAGGCGGGCTCCGGTCCCACCGTGGTGTTCGTCCACGCGGGCTGCGCCGACCGGAGGATGTGGGAGCACCAGTTCCACGCGCTGGCGGACACGTACCGCGTCATCCGGTACGACTGGCGCGGGTACGGCGGATCGACCGACGCGGATGGCGACTTCGCCTACCACGAGGACCTGCTCGCGCTGCTGGACGCGCTGGACGTCCCGGAGGCCGCGCTCGTCGGCGCCTCCGACGGCGGGCGGACCGCCCTGGACGCCGCGCTGGCCGAGCCCGGCCGGATCGCCGCGCTCGCGCTGGCCGCACCCGGCCTCTCCGGGCACGAGTGGCCGCCGTCGATGCTGGAGCGCTACCGGCGGCGGGTGCACGACGTGCTGGGCGCCGACCGGCTGAGCGCCTACCGCCGCGGCGAGGTGGCCGAGATCGACGAGACCGAGCTCGCGGTCTACGCCCGGGCAGAGACGGAGTTCCTGGTCGCCGGGCCGGACCGGTCGTGGCGCGACCTGCCCGCGGAGGTCTGGCGGCTCGCGCTGGCGATGGACACCGACCTGAACCGGCGGCACTGGTCGCGGCCGCAGCGGCCGGGGAAGCTGCTGCGGCCACCGGCGAAGGAGCGGCTGGCCGAGGTCACCGTGCCGACGCTCGTGGTGCGCGGGCTGGCCGACGTGCCGGAGATCCAGGAGGTGTCGGTGCTGCTGGCCGAGCGGATCCCCGGCGCGCGGCGGGTGGACCTGCCCGGCACCGGGCACCTGCCGCCGCTGGAGCGGCCGGAGGATGTCACGGCCGCGCTGCGCGCGTTCCTGCCGCGCGGCTGAGCCTCACCACCACCAGAACAGCCACAGCACCGCGCCTGTCACTCCGAGCACCCCGGCCGCGGCCGCCGCGGCGGCAGGCCCCCGCGCGCGGTCGGCCACGCGTTGCGCGGCGAGCGCGAGCACGGCACCGATCAGGTGACCGGCCACCGGGACGCCGCCCGGACCCGCCCAGCCCGACAGCCAGCCCGCGATCTGCGCCCCGAGGAGCACGAGCGCGACCACCGCGAGGCCCGCGGCCAATGACCCGGTGAGCGCGCGCCACCAGCGACCGCGCCGGACCCGCCTCGGCTCGGCGGCGCCCGGCGCGTGCGCGTGCAGCTCCACCGTGTCGGCCCCGTCGATGCCGGGCACGTCCGTTCCAGCGTTGTTCCAGTTCATGGCGCCAGCAGCTCCCAGGAGCGCGCGGCGGGCGCGGCCTGCTGTCCCTCGGCACAGCTGGGCCGGAAGTCGCACCAAGCGCAGCGCCGTCCGGTCCGGGCGGGGAACAGCTCGTCGGGGTCCCCTCCCGCGGCAAGGGTATCCGTCGCGAGCTGGATCTCGTCGGCCGTCTCCCCCGCGCGGCGCAGCTGCCTGCGCAGGCTGTCCCCGGTGTGCTCGGCGGCGGCGACCTCGCCGGTCGGCAGGTGGTGCAGCTCGACCCGGCGGCACGGCCTGCGGAGCGTGCGCGCCGCCGCGACCGCGTACATGGCCAGCGCCTGCGAACCCCTCGCCTCGTACTCGTCGGGCTCCCGCTTGCCGGTCTTGTAGTCGACGATCACGAGCTCGCCGTCCCGCACGTCGATGCGGTCGGCGCGGCCCTCCACGATCAGCGAGGGCGGGCCCTCGTCGACGCTGACCGGCGCGGAGATCCAGCGTTCGACGCCGATCGGATCGGCCGTGACGTCGTGTCGCTCCACGTAGTCGGCCACCCACTGGCGGGCGCGCTCGCGGTAGGCGTCGGCCTGCGCGGCGTCGGCGAAGCCGCCGTCCTGCCACTGCTCGGTGACGAGCGCGGCCGCCCTGGCCGGGGTGCGCCGGTCGGGCGGCAGGTCGAACAGGGCGCGCAGGGCGTTGTGCACCACCGCGCCGAGCGTGCTGTGCGCCCACGGGCCGGTGCGCTGCGGCGTCGGCCGGTCGAGGTAGCTCATGCGGAACCGGCGCGGGCAGTCGTCGAACGTCGACAGCCGGGCCGGCGTGACCTTCGTCAGCCTGCGCGGCTGGACCCCGAAGTCGAACCCGAGCTGCGCCATGTCTCACCCCCGGTCGGACGGTCCCCCGATCGCTCACCCTACGCACCCGCCCCGACACCCCCGCACGCCCCGGGGGAGCGAGGGAGCTTTACTCCCGTCTGGCGGTAGTAAAGCTCCCTCGCTCCCCCGGCGGGGTGGGGTCAGGTGCCGGCGACGAAGCCGCGGACCGAGTCGGCGATCAGCTGGACGGCGATGGCGGCCAGCAGCAGGCCGGCGATCTTGGCGAGCAGGGTGATGCCGCTCTCCCGGATCACCCGGATCACCACGCCGGAGTACCGCATGCACGCCCACAGCACCAGGTGCACGGTCACGATCGCCAGCCCGAGCGCCACGTAGGCGCCGACGTGCCCGTGCGCCTCGCGGACGAACACGATCGTCGCCGCGATCGCGCCCGGCCCGGCCAGCAGCGGCGTGCCCAGTGGCACGAGCGCGACGTTGACGTCCTCCGCGGCCTGCGGCTCGGTGCTGCCCCTCCCGGTGAGCAGGTCGAGCGCGATCAGCAGCAACAGCAGCCCGCCCGCGCCCTGCAGCGACGGGATCCCGATGCCCAGGTAGGCCAGGATCGCCTGCCCCGCCACCGCGAACAGCGTGACCACCAGCAGCGACACGAGCACGGCCTGCCGCGCCGCCCGCGCCCGCGCGGCCGGTGCCTTGCGGCCCACCAGGCTGAGGAAGACGGGCACGGTCCCGGGCGGATCCATGATCACCACCAGGGTGATGGTCGCCTCGAAGAACAGCGTGACGTCGAAGTAGTCGGCGACGGTCACGCCCGGCCCACCTGCACCGCCGCACCGGTGGCCCGCTCGGTCAGCGCCTCGAACTGCTCGGGGTCGGTCGTCTCCTGGCCGAGCCCGATCGTCTTGTTGGTGCCGTGGTAGTCACTGGACCCGGTGCGGAGCAGGTCGAGCTGCTTCGCCAGGTCCCGCAGTGCGGCCCTCGCCGCGTCGTCGTGGTTCGGGTGGTCGACCTCCAGCCCGGCGAGGCCGCGCTCGGCGAGCGCGGCGATGACCTCCGCCGTCACCGTCGGCCCCCGGGAGGAGGCGAACGGGTGCGCCAGCACGGTCACCCCGCCCGCGTCGCGGATCATGTCGATCGCGGCCTCGACCGGGGTGTCCGCCCGCGGCACGTAGTAGCCGCGGCCGTTGCCGAGGAACGTCGCGAACGCCTCGTCCACGGTCTCCACCAGGCCCGCCCGCACCAGCGCCTGCGCCAGGTGCGGGCGGCCGGCAGGCGCGTCCGGGTCCAGCAGGCCCATGATCTCGTCCGGGTCCACCGGCAGCCCGTCCTCCGCCATCCGCGCCGCCATCGCGCGCAGCCGCCTGCGGCGCTCCACCCGCAGCCGCTGCTGCTCGGCGACCAGCGTGGGCGACGTGGGATCGAACAGGTAGGCCAGCAGGTGCACGCTCACCCGCCTGCCGCCCGCACCCACCGACTCGCACGACAGCTCGGCCCCGGGCACGAGCCGCAGCCCGGGCGGGAGCGCCTGGATCGCGGGCTGCCAGCCCGCGGTCGTGTCGTGGTCGGTGAGGGCGACGACGTCGAGACCGGCGCGGAACGCGGCCTCGACCAGCTCGGCGGGACTGTCCGTCCCGTCCGAGACCGTGGAATGGGTATGCAGGTCGATGCGCACCCCGCCATTCTCCGACGGCGGTGCGCGGCGCGATCAGCCGACCATCTTCTTCCCGCGCGCCGCCCGCTGGGCCTTGATCATGGAGAAGCGCTCGGCCTGCTTCTGCTTGTCACCGAAGACCAGCTCGGAGATCGTGTCGTAGAAGTCCTCCGGCCGGGGCAGGTAGCTGATGCGGTTGAGCGCCTGGATCTGCCCCGCCGACTCGACGACCATCGTGCCGTAGCCGAACATGCGGCCCCAGAAGGACCGCTCGTAGGTGAGGTCGGTGACCTTCGTGATCGGCATCATCAGGACCTTCGTGGTCCACACCCCGGTGGTCATGATGAACCGCTTGTCGGTGACCACCAGCCGTTCCACCCACCACTCGATGACCTGGTAGGCGAAGCGGAGCACCACGAACAGCGCCGCGTACCACAGCACGTTCTGCAGCACCCACATCGCGGGCGGCAGGATGTACGAGACCATGACGCAGATCGCGATCAGCGCGACGGCCTCGAACATGTCCCAGATCAGGCACGCCCAGTGCCTGCGGATGCGGATGACCCTCCGCTCCGTGTCGAGCAGATACTCGTCGGGGTCGCGCGGCGCGAACATACGCTAAGGCTAACCCCTGTCAGCTGAACACGTTGCTCACGAACGTGATGACCGACTCGGCCGCGTCGCGGAGGAAGCCGATGATGTTGTTCACGAGGCCCGCCGCGTTTCCTGGTTGGGCGATCACGAAGAAGAGGACCAACGCGATACCAGCGATTGTCGCAAGCTTTTTCGCGTTCACGGCGATCAATCCCGTCTCTCGAGTGCAGACCTGTCCGGCAAGGTGCCACTAAGTTTGTACCGCACTGCACAGCGTTACGGGAGGAAAGTCCGTCGCTTGGGTCAGTAGACAGCGGAAATCACATTCGATAACTACCCTCCGTGATCACACGGAGCCGTTGTCCGCCACACGCTCCGGTCAGGGCTCCATCCGGGGCCCGGTCTCGGGCACAGTGGGAGCATGACCGGTGCCGCCGCCGACACAGCCGACGAGGACTTCGTCTTCAACCCGTTCGCCCCGGGCTTCACCGACGACCCGTACCCGCACTACCGCGAGGTGCGCGAACGCGTCCCGGTGCACCACCACCCGCTCGGGTTCTGGCTGCTCTCGCGGTACGCGGACGTGTCCGCACTGCTGCGGGCTGGCCTTTCCGTCGACGCGCGGCACGCCACTCCCGGTCCGCTCGGGCAACTCTACGAGGAGCTCGGCGCGGACCTCGGCGACCGGCGCGCGGGCGGGATGTCAATGCTCGACAAGGACCCGCCCGACCACACCCGGCTGCGGCGGCTGGTGTCGAAGGCGTTCACCCCGCGCGCGGTCGAGGCGCTGACCCCCGGGGTCGACACCCTCGTCGACGAGGCGCTCGACCGGATCGCCGACGCGGGTTCCGCCGACCTCGTCGAGGCGCTGGCGTTCCCGCTGCCGTTCGCCGTCATCTCGCGGATGCTCGGGATGCCGCCCGCCGACCACGAGCGGCTCCGCGGCCTCACCGGCCTGCTGGTCCGCTCGCTGGAGCCGGTCACCGAACCCGACGTGGTGCGCGCCATCGCGGCCGCCGACGCGGAGCTCACCGCGATGACGGCCGACGTGGTGGCGTGGAAGCGCGAGCACCCCGCCGACGACCTGCTGACCGCGCTGATCACGGCCGAGGACAACGGTGACGTGCTCGGCGACGACGAGCTCGTCGCCCAGGTCGTGCTGCTGTACGTCGCCGGGCACGAGACCACGGTGAACCTCATCGCGGGCGGCACGCTGGCGCTGCTGCGCCACCCGGACCAGCTCGCCGCGCTGCGCGCGGACCCCGGGCTGATCGGCAACGCCGTCGAGGAGCTGCTGCGTTACGACAGCCCCGTGCAGAGCAGCAGGCGGATCACGCTGGCGCCGTACCGCGTGGGCGACCGGGAGATCCCGGCCGGCTCGTTCGTACTCGCCAACCTCGCCGGCGCCAACCGCGACCCCGCTTTCTTCGGCACCGACGCCGACGAGCTGCGGCTCGGCCGGCCCGACGCCCGCCAGCACCTGTCGTTCGGCGGCGGCCCGCACCACTGCCTCGGCGCCGCGCTCGCCAGGCTGGAGGCCAGGACGGCCATCGGCGGGCTCGTGCGGCGCTTCCCCGGCCTCGCGCTCGACGGGGAGGTCGCCTGGAACGGCCGCATCAACCTGCGCGGCCCCGAACGGCTCCCGGTGCGGGTGTGAGCACCGTGCGCTGCGTCGGCGCGATCGTGCACGACGACGCGGGCAGGCTGCTGCTGATCCAGCGGGCACACGAGCCGGCCAGGGGAAGGTGGTCACTGCCGGGCGGGCGGGTCGAGGCCGGGGAGTCCGACCCCGACGCCGTCGTGCGGGAGCTGCGGGAGGAGACCGGGCTGAGCGTACGACCGGGCCCGCTGGTCGGCAGCGTCGCGCGCGGGCCGTACGAGATCTTCGACTACGCCTGCGAGGTCGCGGGCGGCAGGCTCACCGCGGCGGACGACGCCGCCGACGCCCGCTGGGTCGACGCGGCCACGTTCGCCGCCATGGAGCGCGCGGGCGAGCTCACCGACGGCCTGGCGGGCACGCTCCGTGCCTGGAACGCCCTCCCCCGCACCTGACCTGCGCCGGGACGATCGGCTCCGCCGCTCAGCCCTGGACGCGGTTGGCGTGCCCTGCCCACTCGCGTTCGCGCAGCTGGAACTTCTGGATCTTGCCGGTCGACGTCTTCGGCAGCTCGGCCACGAACTCCACGGCGTCCGGCACCTTGTAGCGGGCGATCCGCGCGCGGGCGTGCTCCCGCAGCGCCTCGGCGTCCACCGACTCGCCCGGCCTGGTCACCACGTAGGCCTTCGGCCGCTCGCCCCACTTCTCGTCCGGGACGCCGACGACGGCCACCTCGTGCACGGCGGGATGCGAGTCCAGCGCCGCCTCGACCTCGATCGTCGAGATGTTCTCCCCGCCGGAGACGATGATGTCCTTCGCCCGGTCGCGCAGCTCGACATAGCCGTCGGGATGCCACACGCCCAGGTCGCCGGAGTGGAACCAGCCGCCCCGGAACGCCTTCGCGGTGGCCTCCGGGTCGGCGAAATACCCGGACATCACGTTGTTGCCGCGCATGACGACCTCGCCCATGGTGGCGCCGTCGCGCGGCACGTCCCGCATCTCGTCGTCCACCACGCGCACACCGTCGGTGACGACCATCCCGACCCCCTGCCGCGCCAGCAGCGCGCTGCGCCGCTCCACGTCGAGCCGCGCCCAGCCGTCCTGCCACTCGCACACCGTGTACGGGCCGTAGGTCTCGGTGAGCCCGTAGACGTGCACCAGCCGCGCTCCCAGCGCCGACATCCGCCGGATGACCGTGGGGCTCGGCGGGGCACCCGCGGTCGTCACCACCACCTCCCGGTCGAGCGGGTGCGCGGCCTCGTGCCCGGTGATCGTGTTCAGCACGGTCGGCGCGCCGTTGAGGTGGGTGATGCCCTCGGTGTCCAGCAGCCGCCAGATCTCGGCGCCGTCGACCGCGCGCAGGCACACGTGCGTGCCGCCTGCCGCCGTGACGCCCCAGGTGGTGCACCAGCCGTTGCAGTGGAACATCGGCAGCGTCCACAGGTAGCGCGACTCGGTGGTGTGCCGGGAGTGGATCACCTCGGCGAGCGCGTTCAGGTACGCGCCCCGGTGGTGGTACATCACGCCCTTGGGCCTGCCCGTCGTGCCGGACGTGTAGTTGATCGAGATGGTGGCGCGCTCGTCGGCCACCGTCCACGGCAGTGGCTCGTCCGGCCCGGCGCCGCCCCTGGCGAGCAGGTCGGCGTAGGAGATGCCGCCGACGGCGGGGTCCGGTCGCGCGCCGGAGACCGGGTCGGTGACCGTGACGATCTCGCCGACCGGGGCGTCCGCGGGCACGGAGCCGTGCAACGCCGCGTCCACCACCAGCACCTTCGCGCCGGAGTGCGCGAGGATGTAGTGGATCTCGGCGGGAGCCAGCCGCGTGTTCACGGCGACCAGCACGCCACCGGCCAGCGGCACGGCGAAGTGGGCGACGAGCATCTCGGGAATGTTCGGCAGCAGGTAGGCGACGCGGTCCCCGGGCTCGACCCCGGAGGCGCGCAGCGCGTGGGCCACCCGCGTGGCCTCGGCCGCGAAGTCGCGGTAGCCGATGCGCCGGTCACCGTGGACGATCGCGGTCTTGTCGCCGAACACCTCGGCGGAACGCTCCAGAAAGGACAGCGGGGTGAGCGGCGTGTACCAGGTCTCGGGTTCGGGTGTGGCGCCCATCACCCCATCCTCGCCACCGCCCGCGCGGCTCACAATCTCCGGCTGGAGACCGGGTCCCGGGATCTCAGGAGGCCACCCAGGTCATCCGGCCCCCGTGCGGCGCCACCAGGGCCAGTGCCTGGCCGCGCGGCACGCCGCCGTCCCACGTCGCGACGCCGAGCACGGCCTGCTGAGTGCGGTCGAAGGCGAGGTCCTCCCGGCCGGGCAGCACGTACCGCAGCGCCGCGTCGTACACCTCCTGGCTGACCCACCACAGTGGACGGCCCGAGGCCAGATCGCCGAGCGCGTCCACGAGTCCCGCCCTGCGCTCCTCCGGCAGGTAGGCCAGCAGGTGACTGGTGAAGACCACCAGCGGCAGCTCGGCGGGCACCCGCCCGGCCGCCGCCGCCAGGTCGTCCACGGCGTCACCGGCCACCAGCTCGGGCGGGTTCCTGCGCTGGGCGGCAGCCGCCGTGCGCAGCAGCCGGATGCGCTCCGGCTGGTCGGCCCACACGCACGCCTCCAGCCAGGCCAGCTCCTCCTCGTCGGAGGCGTCGACCGGGGAGCGGTCCAGACCCACCTTCGCCCCCGTGGCCAGCTTCTTCGGGATCTTCGGCAGCGCGGCGCCGCCGGCCAGCTCCAGCGAGGAGTGCAGGCCGACCGCGGCCTTCGCCGGGCCCGCGGCGAGCTGCTCCCCGCCCTCGCACTGGTAGCGGTAGGCGTAGGTGTCCATACCGAGCAGCAGTCCGGCGCTGCACCCCACCTCCAGCAGCCCGACCTTGCCCCGCGCCTGCCGCGCGGCCAGCGCCACGGCCGGGTACAGCGCGGCGGCCCGGCGCACCTCGTTGGTCTGCGTGGACCGCGTCCGGACCAGCTCGCGCACCCGGTCGGCGCGCTCCAGCAGGAACGCGCGGAACATCGGCCACGTCTCGGCGTCGACCCCGTCGAACCCGCCGAGCGACGGGTAGTACCGCGACAGGTCGTGAACGGGCTCGGCCTGGATCAGCCGGTGCGCGGCGGCCAGCAGCAGGGTGGGACGCGCGTCCGGCTCGGGCGCCTCGGCGAGCAGCGCCGCCACGTCGGTGTCCTCGGCAGCCCGTGCCGCGAGGTGCTCGTAGAGGGGCGACAGTCCCGCGGCCTCGCGCTCGGCGAACCGGCGCAGGCGGGTGCGGACGAGTTCCAGGTCGGTCATGCCGGCTCACTCATGGGGAACCGGGCGCCCGGGCTGCTCGCCGCCGCGCGCCTCGCCGTACGACCGCTTCGGCACCATCACCTTGCGGCGGAACGTGCACACGATCTGACCGTCCTGCTTGTACCCCCGGGTTTCCACGTACACCACCCCGCGGTCGTCCTTCGACTTCGAGGGCGTCTTGTCGAGCACCTCGGTCTCACCGTAGATGGTGTCGCCGTGGAAGGTCGGCTTCACGTGCCGCAGCGACTCCACCTCCAGGTTCGCGATCGCCTTGCCCGAGATGTCGGGCACCGACATGCCCAGCAGCAGGGAGTAGACGTAGTTGCCCACCACCACGTTCCTGCCGAAGTCGGTGGTCTCCTCCGCGTAGTGCGCGTCCATGTGCAGCGGATGGTGGTTCATCGTGAGCAGGCAGAACAGGTGGTCGTCGTACTCGGTGACCGTCTTGCCCGGCCAGTGCTTGTACACCGCACCGACCTCGAACTCCTCGTAGTACCGCCCGAACTGCACCTGGGATCCTCCTCGCTGGAAAGCCGGACGTGCCGGAAGTAACGTCACACCGCCCTGCGGCGACATACCCTGATGTTGAGGAGTACCCTCGACTATCGGGACAGATCCCGTCAACGCGAGCAACACCACGCCCGCCGGCCGAAGGAGGTGAGGAACGCACGATGAGTAGTGGCGATAGTCCGCTCCCTAGTAGCACCAGCGTTCCCGCGTCCAGTTCCGGCGAAGCCTTCTTCCTGGCTCCGTAGTCCGGCTGCGGCCGGGACGCTGGTAGTGCCGAGCGGACCCCTTTCCGCACGGCGCGTCGTCATGGCCAACGACGTCACAGCCAGGAGATCCCCATGCCCGCGATTCCTTCCCTCGGCGGCCTGCGCGGCCGGGCCAACGGCCGTGCGAACCGCACCGTACGGCCCCCCGTGCCCGTGCCGCTGTCGGCGTACGTCGTCGACTGCGGGGTGTACGTGGGCGGCGAGCGTCTCCCCGGCCGCTGGACGCACACCGAGGCCGTCCAGGAGGTCCGCTCGCGCGGTGAGGGCTTCGTCTGGATCGGCCTGCACGAGCCCGACGCCCACCAGATCCAGGGCATCGCCGAGACGTTCGGACTGCACGAGCTGGCCGTCGAGGACGCCGTGCACGCCCACCAGCGGCCCAAGCTGGAGCGGTACGACGACACCCTGTTCATGGTGTTCCGCACCGTGCGCTACGTCGAGCACGACTCGCCGACCACGGCCAACGAGATCGTCGAGTCCGGCGAGCTCATGGCGTTTCTCGGCACCGACTTCATCATCACCGTGCGGCACGGCAACCACGCCGGCCTGACGCACCTGCGCCGGGAGCTGGACGGGAATCCGGAGCGGCTGGCCTCGGGCCCCGCTTCGGTCCTGCACGCCATCGCCGACCACGTCGTCGACCACTTCCTCGATGTCACCGACCGCATCGAGGACGACATCGACGAGATGGAGACCGAGGTCTTCGCGCCGCGCACCAGGGTGACCTCCGAGCAGATCTACCTGATGAAGCGCGAGATCCTCGAGCTGCGCCGCGCCGTCGCACCGCTGGCCACGCCGCTGCGCAGGCTCTCGGAGGGCTACTCGCGACTGGTGCCCGCCGAGGTGCACTCCTACTTCCGCAACGTCCACGACCACGTCACGACGGTCGCGGAGCGGGTGACGGCGTTCGACGAGCTGCTCACCACGCTCGTCGACGCCACGCTGGGAAAGATCACCCTCCAGCTGAACTCGGACATGCGCAAGATCACGGCGTGGGCGGCGATCATCGCGGTGCCCACCGCCATCGCCGGGATCTACGGCATGAACTTCGACTACATGCCGGAGCTGAACTGGCGCTACGGCTACCCGGTGACCATCGCGGTCATCCTCGGGCTCTGCCTGCTGCTCTATCGAATATTCCGGAAGAACCGATGGCTTTAGGGCGTGTCTCCCGGTCTTCCGCCGTCGCGCCGCGCTGACACCGCGGTGCGGCAGGCCACGGGACTGGGAGAGACGCCCTGGGCCGTCGGCCCCGCCTCCAGTCGTCCTTCCGCGATCTTCGACCAGCAAGGGAGTTCCGCCATGGCACGGATGCTCACCAACCTCAAGTTCTGGGGCCTCGCTTGTGCCCTGACCTGGCTCGTCATCGTCACCGTCATCATCACCAAGAACCCCGACGCCGCGCTGACCACGCACTGACGGCCGTACGCTCGGGCCATGCCCAGGGCCCTCGTGGTCGCCGACGAGGTCGACGAGCGGCTGTGGACCGACCAGGTCCGCGGCCTCCCCGTCGACCTCGTGCTGGCCGCGGGGGACCTGCCGTTCGACTACCTCGAGTTCCTGGCCTCGGCGCTGGACCGGCCGCTGGTGTTCGTGCCGGGCAACCACGACCCCGACCTCTCCGGCTTCACCCGCTCCGCCGGCCTGTCGCTGCGCGCCGGCTTCCCCGAGCCGTGGCCGGGTCCGGTGGGCGGGGTGAACGCCGACGGCCGGGTGGTCGACGTCGCCGGGCTGCGCATCGCCGGCCTCGGCGGTTCCCCGCGCTACCGCGAGGGCCCCAACCAGTGGACACAGGCGCAGCAGGCCCGCCGGGCACGGCGGCTGGCCGTCCGCGCGTGGTGGCGGGCGCGCCGGGACGGCCGGCACGTCGACGTGCTGCTCACCCACGCTCCGCCGCGTGGCGTCGGTGACCGCGAGGACCCGGCGCACCGCGGCTTCACCTGCCTGCACCGGACCGTCGAGCGGCTGCGGCCCGCCTGGCTGCTGCACGGGCACGTCCACCCGCACGGGGAACGGCCCGCCGAGCACCGGATCGGGGATACTCGGGTGCGCAACGTCGTGGGCAGGCACGTGCTCGAACTCGGCAGCGGAGGTTCTCCGTGAACAGGGACACCGGATTCCCCAGGGCCGACGCCGAGCACGACTTCCTCCGCGCCCGCCGCAGGCAGGTGCTCTCGCGGCTGGCCGCGTGGCTGCGCCGGGAACCCGACGACGTCAACATCATGCTGCCGTTCGACGAGGTGATCGCCGCGCTCGGCTGGGACGGCGAGCGCAGGATCGGGCTGCGGGTGATCCGGCTGGCCTCGATCGTCGGCAGCGTGGACCGCGGCCGCGACTTCGACCGCCGGTTCCGGCCCACGTCCGGCCGCGTCCGCCAGCGCTGGGAACGGCTCGCGCTGGCGAGCAGGCGCGGTGAGGCGATTCCACCGATCGAGGTGTACCGGGTCGGCGAGCTGCACTTCGTCGTCGACGGCCACCACCGGGTGTCGGTGGCGCACGCGCTGGGGCTGGCCACGATCGACGCCTACGTCACCGAGGTGCGGACCAAGCTCGACCCGGCCGGCATCCGCTTCCGCGGCGACCTGATCGTCAAGGACTATCGCAGGCTGTTCCTGGAGCGGGTGCCGCTGACCGGGCAGGCGCGGGCGGCGATCGTGCTCACCGACCCGTGGGACTACGCCAGGCTGGGCGAGCACGTCGAGGCGTGGGGCTTCCGGCTGATGCAGGACGAGGGCACGTTCCTCGACCGCGCCGCCGTCGCCGCCCGCTGGTACGACTCGGAGTACGTGCCCGTGGTCCGCATGGTGCGCCAGGCCGAGCTGGTCGGCGAGCGCACCGAGGCGGAGGCGTACCTGTGGGTCGCGTGCGAGCGCTACCGGCTCATCCGCACCCACCGCTGGGACGACGACGTGATCGAGGCCCTGCGCGTCCAGCGGCACTGAGACTTCTACTCCGATTTCGCCGTAGATTCGAGAAGTCTATTCTGTGGTGATCGGGGTAGTATCGGACCTGCACCCGTACCGGGGAGGGCACCGTGAAGTTCAACACCGACGACATCGTGAGCGTCACCGACGCCGCCAAGACCTTCTCCAGCCTTGTCCGCGACGTCACCGAGACCGGTCGCAACTTCGTCGTGGTCAAGAACAACAAACCCGCCGCCGTCCTGGCCGACATCGGCACCTTCAACCGGCTGGAGCGGATCGAGGAAGCCGAGGAGAACCTGCGGCTGTTGAGCATCGCCCTCGCGCGCACCATCACCGACTCCGGCCGACGGCACGATCTGACCGATGTCGCCGCGGAGTTCGGCGTCGACCTCGACGAGGTCGACGCCGAGGACGAGGACGACAGGACCTGAGCGCGGATGGCACGGGTTCAGCTGACCGACGACGCCCGGGAGGACCTTCGCGACCTGGACGGTTCGGCCAGGGTCGTGGTGCTGAAGGCGCTCAGGAAGCTGGAGCACGAACCGGAGAAACGCGGTGAGCCGCTGGGCTCACGCCCCGGCGGGGACCTGACCACCTTCCGCAAGCTGGTCGTCGGAAACCGCGCCTTCCGGATCGTGTACCGCGTCGAAGCCGACGGGACCGCCGTCGTGGTGTGGGTGATCGGGCCTCGCGCGGACGCCGAGTGCTACAACCTCGCCGTCGCCAGGCTCCGCATGCACGGCGACCGGGAACTCGCGAGGCTGGCCCGGATGCTGCTCGACGCGGCGTTCGCCCAGGAGGACCGTCCGGGACCGGTCAGCGAGTGAGCCGCCCCGCCGCACGGCGGGGCTCCGCGGCCGGGCGCTCAGGATGTCCCGGCGGTCCTCGCGGCGCGGCGCAGCCGCCTGCGCTCGATGGCGTCGGGATGGTGCCGGGCCAGCACCGCCACCCCCGCGATCGCGACCACACCGCACACCACCAGCCGGGTGAGCAGGCCGGCCTCCACACCGCGGGCCTCCCCGAGCAGGAAGAACCCGATCGCGGTGGCGACCACCGGGTTCAGCACGGTCTGCGAGCCGACCACGACATCGGGCGGGCCGCTCGCGTAGCCGAGCTGGATGAGCCAGGATCCGGCGAGGAAGGCCAGGACCAGGCCGGCCAGCGACAGCAGCGGCGTCGCCGCGAGACCCTCGGTGCGCACCGTGAACGTCACGTCCCGCACGAGCACGGCCACCAGCCCGTACGCGGCACCCGCCGCCATCGCGAGCGCCATGCAGCGCACTGTGCCCTGGGTGCCGAACGCGAGCAGGCACAGCACCAGCACGCCGAGGCCGACGTACTGCCCCGCGCTGAGCACGGCGCTGGGCACGATGTCCCGCTCCTCCACCACGGCCCCGGCCGTGCTGGACACGAACAGGGCGATCGCGGCCGAGGTGGCGGCGACCGCGATCCAGCCCGCGACGTCCAGCTCCCGCGCGTTGAGCAACGCGACCATCGGCAACGCGAGCACCACGATCGGCGCGACCACCGTGACGGGGGCGAACGTGAGCGCCAGGATCTGCAGCACCGCGCAGGCGAACAGCACGAGGAAACCACGCAGCCACTGTGGGTTGCGCACCAACCTGCCGAGCTTGCGCAGCGTCAACCCGCTCTCGGTGGTCTCCGCGCGCACCCCGCGGTGCTGGAGCTGGGCGCCGACCGCGCTGCAGGCGGCGCCCAGCACCGCGCAGACGATCGCGACCAGCATCATGACGTCTCCCGGGAAGCCGCGTACTCCCCACCAGCGTCCCGCACGGCGGTCTCGGCGCGCGCGGCGGCGGGCCCGGCGGTCACCCGGCGGGACGCCAGCGCCGACCGCAGCAGCGTCACCGCGAGGACCACGAGCATGCCCAGCTCCACCGCGAACAGGGCCCGCTGGACCAGCCCCGAGATCCGCCGCAGGTCGAGCACCGCGGGGAACTCCCACCACGGCAACAGGTCGGGCAGCCGGGCGACCAGGTAGCCGAGGGCCAGCGCGACCCCGCCGAGCGCGAGCCCGCGCACGATCCGCGCGGCGGTGGCCCACCCCCGTTGCCCGGCGAGCGACCTGGCCAGCGTCAGCCCGGCCAGCGGCAGGGTCACGAACAGCGAGGCACCTGCGAACTGGTGGATCCAGCCGCTCGCCGTCTCGATGCGCGGCGCGTTGTCCGTGGGGAACAGCGCGCACAGCACGAGCGCCACCGACCAGGCGACGAACAACAGCACCGCGGGCGTCCCCAGGCGGACACGCAACTGGGCCATGCCGACCAGGAGGGTCACGGTGGCGGTGGCGACCATCCCCAGCGTGGCGTCGAAGACGTCGGCACCCCGCTCCACGAAGACGTAGTAGCTGACGGCCCGCGACAGCGGGTCGACCTCGTCGACGAAGCGGACGTTGAGATACGTCATCGCCAGCACGGACCGGGCAAGCCCGAACAACGCCAGCACGGCCAGCGCCCCGGACACGACGGAGAACGCGCCACTCCAGCGGGCGCGGCGCTCGGAAAGCTCCCCCTGCTCGTGCACGCTCCGACCTCCCTGCTCGCAGCAACACGGAGATCGTGGCACCTGTTCCCTGAGAATCCGCCCAGGCGCGCTCGTGAGTGGCAACCGTGGCTCTAACCACGGTTGCCACTCACGAGCCGGGGCGGCCGGTCAGCCGGAGTAGGTCAGGTTCCGGCCCGAGGACGGGTCGAACAGCTGGAGCTTGTCGGTGTCGAACCAGACCTCGACGTTGTCGCCCTCCCTGGCCGCCGACGACGCGGACAACCGGGTGACGATGGTCGAGCCGCTGCCCGGGACGTCCGAGGCGCCCGCGTCGGCGGCGAGCTCCTGCAGCTCCGCCGTGCTCGCCAGCGGAGCCTCCACGGTGAAGTAGGCGTACTTCTCCGAGCCCATCGACTCCAGCACGTCGACGGGGGCCGTGAACGTCGCGCCCTGCCCGCGATGACCCTCCTCGAGCAGCGCGGCGTCCTCGAAGTGCTCGGGCCGGATGCCCGCGATCACCTCCCTCGGCGCGTCGGCGGCCTCGACCAGCCTGCGGATGCGGTCGCCCAGCGGGATGGTGCCCAGCGGGCTGCGCAACGCGCCGTCCTCCAGGCTCGCGGGCACGAAGTTCATCGAGGGAGACCCGATGAACCCGGCCACGAACAGGTTCGCGGGCTGGTCGTAGAGGAACTGCGGGGAGCCGATCTGCTGCACCACGCCGCCCCGCAGCACCACGACCCGGTCGCCGAGGGTCATCGCCTCGGTCTGGTCGTGCGTGACGTAGACGGTGGTGGTGCCCAGTTGCTTCTGCAGCTTCGACACCGACGTCCGCATCTGCCCGCGCAGCTTCGCGTCCAGGTTGGACAGGGGCTCGTCCATCAGGAACGCCTTGGGGCTGCGCACGATCGCCCTGCCCATCGCGACCCGCTGCCGCTGGCCACCCGACAGGTTCGACGGCCTGCGGTCGAGGTGCTGGGTCAGGTCGAGGATGCTCGCGGCCTCCTCGACCTTGGCCCGCACGGACGCGTCGTCCATCTTGGCCAGCCGCAGCGGGAAGGCCATGTTCTCGCGCACGCTCATGTGCGGGTACAGCGCGTAGGACTGGAACACCATCGCGATGTCCCGGTCCTTCGGTGCCTTCTCGTTGGCCCGTACTCCGTCGATGCGCAGCTCGCCGTCGGAGATGTCCTCCAGCCCCGCGATCATGTTGAGCGCGGTGGACTTGCCGCAGCCGGAGGGGCCGACCAGGATGACGAACTCGCCGTCGGCGATCTGGATGTCCATGTCGGACACCGCACGCGCCCCGTCCGGGTAGGTCTTGGTCACCTTGTCGAGCACGATCTCAGCCATTGGTTACCCCTTCACCGCACCGGAGGTCAGCCCCGCCACGATGCGGCGCTGGAAGAACAACACGAACACAATGATCGGAATGGTGATCACCACGGCGGCCGCGGAGATCGTCCCCGTCGGATCCTCGAACTGGGAGGTCCCGGTGAAGAACGCCAGCGCGGCGGGCACCGTGCGGGACGCCTCCGTGGACGTCAGCGAGATGGCGAACAGGAAGTCGTTCCAGGCGAAGATGAACACCAGGATCGCCGTGGTGAACACGCCGGGCGCCGCCAGTGGCGCGATCACCCGCCGGAACGCCTGCGCCGGGGTGGCCCCGTCCATCTTCGCCGCCTTCTCCAGCTCCCACGGGATCTCCCGGAAGAACGCCGACAGCGTGTAGATCGCCAGCGGCAGGGCGAAGGTGATGTAGGGCAGGATCAGCCCCGGCCAGGTGTCGAAGAGGCCGAGTGCGTGCTCGATGTTGAACAGCGGTGTCACCAGCGAGATCTGCGGGAACATCGCGATCAGCAGCGACACCCCGATCAGCGTCCGCTTGCCGGGGAAGTCCAGCCGCGCGATCGCGTACGCGGCCATCATGCCCAGCACCACCGCGATCAGCGTCGCGATGCTCGCGATCCCGATCGAGTTGATCAGCGGGCGGATGAACTCCGAGGTCGCGAAGATCTCGGCGTAGTTCTGCAGCGTCCACTCGCGCGGGACGAAGTTGCCGTCGGCCAGCGTCTCCTTGGTCTTGAACGACAGCGACGCGATCCACAGCACCGGTACCAGCGCGTAGACCACCACGATGATGTCCAGTATCGCCCACCGGGCCTTCCGGGCCGCGGTGGATGTCCCCATCACCATCAGCGCCTCCCTTCCTGGTCACTGCCCGGCGCGGCGGTGCCGAACACCTTGACGAAGATGAACGCGATGATCGCCACGCTGATGAAGATCAGCACTGACATCGCGGAGGCGATACCCAGGTTCAGTCCTTTGATCAGGTTGTTGTAGGTCTGCATGGACACCGACGACGTGTCGTTCGAACCGCCGGTCAGCACGAAGATGTTGTCGAAGATCCGGAACGCGTCCAGGGTGCGGAACAGCAACGCCACCAGGATCGCCGGCTTCATCACCGGCAGCATGACCTTCGTGAACCGCTGCCAGGCGTTCGCGCCGTCCATCGACGCGGCCTTGAGCAGGTCGTCCGGCACCAGCGCCAGCCCGGCCATCAACAGCAGCGCCATGAACGGCGTCGTCTTCCACACCTCGGCCAGGATGATGATCATCAGTGACGGCCAGCGCTCGGTCAGCGGGGCGCCCTCGCCGGCCAGCAGGTTGGCCAGGTAGCCGGTCTCCGGTGTCCACGCGTAGTACCAGGAGAACGCCGCCACCACGGTGACGATCCCGTACGGCACCAGCGTCACCGTCCGCACGAGACCCCGCCCGACCAGCGTGCGATGCATGATCAGCGCCAGCGCCATGCCGAGCGCCAGCTCGATGGCCACCGAAACCACGGTGAGGAACAGCGTCGTGCCGAACGCGGTCCACCAGTACGAGTTGGACAGCACGGCCACGTAGTTCTCGATGCCCACGAATTGCCGCTCGGCCGGGAACCGCAGGTCGTAGCGCTGCAGGGACAGCCAGAGCGAGTAGATGATCGGCCAGCCCGTCACCGCGAGCATCACGATCGCCGCGGGCGCGCACAGCAGCAGGCCCAGCCGCCGCTCCGCCTTCTTGCCCTCCGACAACGCGGGCTTGCCCCGCGCGGGCGGGGCCGGTGTCCCCGTGTCCGCGCGCTGCTGAACCGTCTCGCTCATGGGATCACGCCCTTCGAGTCGAGCGCGTCGGAGAGCTGCTGCCGCAACTCCTCGGCCGTGCCCTGGGGATCGATGTCCGACGGCGGGGAGAGCACCTTGGACATGACGGTGGACAGGTTCTGGTAGGCCGGGGTGAGCGGGCGCACGGCGGCGTTCTTCAACGACTCGAGGATCGTGTCCTTCATCGGGTACTCGGTCGCCATGCTCGGGTTGTCCTCCGGATCCGCGGGCCGGCTCGGGTCGAGCGGCTCCGGGTCGGTGTAGACGGACTCGATCGTCGGCGGCACGCCGTCGTTGAGCGCGGAGAACTTCTGGTTCTCGGCGCTGCGCAGGCACAGTGCGGCCTCGAAGGCCTCCGGCTTGTGCCGCGAGGACGCGCTGACCGCGAGGTTGTACCCGCCGATGGTCGTGCGGCCCGCCTGCCCCGGCAGCACCGACGGGTACGGCGCCCACTGGAAGTGCGCCAGGTCGTCCGGCTTCTCGGCGGCGTAGGAGGCGTAGACGTAGGGCCAGTTGAGCTGGAACGCGCCGCCTCCGCCCTGGAAGGCGAGCCGGACCTCGTCCTCCTTCATGTTGGTCAGGGACGGGTCGGTGAGCCCGGAGGCGCTGACCTCGCGCAGGATCTCCAGTGCCCGCACGGCTCCCTGGTCCATGACCACCGACTGGCCGTCCTCGGACAGGATGCGGCCGCCCGCGGACTCGACGAGGGAGTTGTACGTGACGACCAGGCCCTCGTACTGGGCGCCGGTGAACAGGATCTCGTGCGGCTTGCCCTGCCGCTTCAGCTCGCGGGACATGGCGATCATCTCGTCCCACGTCTTCGGCGGCTCGGGGGTGATCCGGTCGTCGTACCAGAGCAGGCGCACGTTGGTGTTCTTGGTGGCCGCGTAGAGCTTGCCGTCCCAGGTGGCCGTCTCCAGCGGGCCCGGCAGGACGTCCTCGGTGGCCTCGGCCTTGTCCTCGCCGGTCCACTCCTCGACCCAGCCGGCCTCGGCGAACTCCGGCACCCAGGTGACGTCGAGCCCCAGCACGTCCATCGTCTCGTCACCGGCGGCGAGCCTGCGGACCATCTGCTCCCGCTGCCCGTCCGCGCCGCGCGGCAGCTTGTTGTAGACGATCTCGTAGCGGCCGTTCGCCTCGGCGGTGCAGCGGTCCACCACGGCCTGGAAGTTGTCCTCGGGCGCGTAATAGACGTTGATCTTCATGCCGCCTTCGGAACCGCAGGCGGTGAGCATCCCGGCGCCCACGGCGACCGCGCCGGCTGCCGCCACCGCCCTGCCTGGTGAGCGCCCCCGGCGGTGGCGTGCGTTGACCTTCCCCATCGGGTCTCCTTCCGAACGCGCACGCCGAAGCGCTCGCGTCCGGTCGGACGCCCGGCGCGGGGGGAGCCGCGCCCGCACCCCGTCGTGCAGGAGGAAAACCTATTCCTGCGGGGTAGCCGGCGCAAGCACCGACAGTAATGATTCCGGCACCCGGACGCGTGAGGAGTCGATCAGCCGGATGTCCCCATGGCCAGCCGGGCGAGCAGGTCACGCCCGCGTTCCGCGTTGCGCGGCTGGCAGAGTACGTCGTAGCGGCCCGCGACGAGCTGGCTGGCTGAGGAGAAGTCCCGGCGGCCACGCGTGGACGCGTAACTGGTGGCGGCGAAGACGACACCGAAGAGCACACCGGCGATCAGGCCCACCAGCACCGGCGCGTACGAGATGCCCTGCCCGCTGCCGAAGAGGGCGAGCAGGAACCCCACGAAGAGACCGAACCAGGCCCCGGACAGCGCGCCGGTGCCGAGCACCTTGCCCCACGTGAGCCTGCCGATGACGCGCTCGACCAGCATCAGGTCGACACCGACGATGGTCACGTCCTGCACCGCGAAGTCGTTGTCGGCGAGGTAGTCGACGGCCTTCTGCGCCTCCTCGTAGGTCCCGTAGGAGCCGATCGGCCACCCGGTGGGCGGCGTCGGCAGGCGTGGCTGGCCCGCGGCCTGCCGCCCCGACGAGAATGGACCGGTCACGATCATCACCTGAGCCCTGCTGCGTGGTCAGCCGCCCGCACGTCCGCAGCGGCTACTCGTGGATGTATCCATCCTGCCAACATCGCTAAACCGGCGCGAACCCCACCTGGCCGGACGACCCGCGGCCGGCGCCGGCGCTGGTCCGGCCGGGTGAACGCCTGGCGGCCGACGGCCCGTCCGACTCGTCTTCGTGACCGAGTTCACCCTCACGAGCGGAGCTTGTAGTCCCGGAGGAGGCCGCGGCTGATGATCGTCTTCTGGATCTCGCTGGTGCCCTCGCCGATGAGCAGGAACGGTGCCTCGCGCATCAGCCGCTCGATCTCGTACTCCTTCGAGTAGCCGTAGCCACCGTGGATGCGGAACGCCTCCTGCGTGACCTCCGCGCAGTACTCGCTCGCGAGCAGCTTGGCCATCCCGGCCTCGACGTCGTTGCGCGCGCCGGAGTCCTTGAGCCGCGCCGCGTTGACCATCATCAGGTGCGCGGCCTCCACCTTGGTGGCCATCTCGGCGAGTTTGAACGCGACGGCCTGGTGCTCGGCGATCGGCTTGCCGAACGTCCTGCGCTGCTGCGCGTACTCGATCGCCAGCTCGAACGAGCGGATCGCGATGCCGCACGCCCGCGCCGCCACGTTCACCCGGCCGACCTCGACACCGTCCATCATGTACGCGAAGCCCTTGCCGGGGCGCTCACCGAGCACCTTGCCGGCACCGATGCGGAAGCCGTCGAACACCGCCTCGGTGGTGTCGACGCCCTTGTAGCCCATCTTGTCGATCTTGCCGGGAATGGTCAGGCCGGGCAGCACCTCGCCGTAGCCCTCCGGCTTCTCGACCAGGAACGTCGTGAGGTTCTGGTGCGCCTTCTCCGCGCCCTCGTCGGTACGCACCAGCAGCGCGATGAGGTTCGACGTGCCGCCGTTGGTCAGCCACATCTTCGACCCGTCGATGACGTAGGAGTCACCGTCGCGGGTGCCCTTGGTCTTGATGGCCGCCACGTCGGAGCCGAGGTCCGGTTCGGACATCGAGAACGAGCCGCGCACCTCGCCGGTGGCCATCCTCGGCAGGAAGTGCCGCTTCTGCTCCTCCGTGCCGTGCCGGGAGATCATGTGCGCCACGATGAAGTGCGTGTTGATCACCCCGGACACGCTCATCCAGCCGCGCGCGATCTCCTCCACCACCAGGGCGTAGGTCAGCAGCGACTCGCCAAGACCGCCGTGCTCCTCGGGGATGGTGATGCCGAACAGCCCCATCTCCTTCATGCCCTCGACGATGTCGGCGGGATAGGTGTCGGCGTGCTCGAGCTCCTGCGCGTGCGGGATGATCTCCTTGTCCACGAAGGCACGCACGGTGGCGAGGATCTCGGTCTGCACGTCGGTCAGGCCGGCGGTCTGGGCGAGGCGGGCCATGCAACTTCCCTTCGGGCACGGGGGCGCCGAAGCGCTGACGCCCCGGCGCGGGTTACCGCTGAGTATGACCCGAAAACGGTCACTCCGTGGAGACAGGGTGGGCAGCGCCACGGTCGGCCCCCTGCCGCTGGTGTGCGGGGGCCTCCACCGGCTCCCCCTCCCGGGCGCGCTGGTCCAGGAACCGCAGCAGCTCCACCGGGAACGGCAGCACGAGCGTGGAGTTCTTCTCCGCCGCCACCTCCACGACCGTCTCCAGCAACCGCAGCTGCAACGCCGACGGGGTGTCGGCCATCCGCGCCGCCGCCTGCGCCAGCTTCTCCGACGCCTGCAGCTCGCCCTCGGCGGCGATCACCCGGCCGCGCCGTTCCCGCTCCGCCTCCGCCTGCCGGGACATCGCCCGCTTCATCGCCTCGGGTAGGGCGACGTCCTTGATCTCCACACGGTCGATGTGCACGCCCCACGACAGCGCGGGACTGTCGATCATCAGCTCGAGCCCCTCGTTCAGCCGCTCCCGGTTGGAGAGCAGGTCGTCGAGGTCGCTCTTACCGATGATGGAGCGCAGCGACGTCTGCGCCACCTGGCCCATGGCGAACCGGTAGTCCTCGACACCCACGACCGCCTGCACGGGGTCGATCACCTTGAAGTACACGACCGCGTCCACCCGGACCGTCACGTTGTCGCGGGTGATGCCGTCCTGCGCGGGCACCGGCAGCGTCACGATCTGCAGGTTGACCTTGCGCATGCGGTCGACGCCGGGAACGATCAGCACGAGCCCCGGCTCGCGCGGCGGGTGCCGCACGCGGCCGAAGCGGAACACGAGACCGCGTTCGTACTGCTTGACGACCCGCACGCCGGCCGCCAGCCCGGCGGCTCCCACGGCGGCGACGACGACGGCGGCGGTCAGGATCTCCACCAACATGGCCCGCTCCCGGGTGCCCGAGCCCCCTGTTCGCTCGATGCTACGCCGCGCCGCGCGCGACGGGCATCCTCGCGGCGCACGCAATAGGCTGGCGCCATGGCTCCCGTCAACCGGGTTTACGCAGCTCAGCTGGCCGGGCTACCGGTGTTCGGTCCCGACGGTGAGTCGATCGGCAAGGTGCGGGACCTCGTCGTCGGGCTCCGCCTGGACCAGCTGCCGCCCCGGGTGCTGGGCCTGGTCGTGGAGCTGGCCACCCGTCGCCGAGTCTTCGTGCCCATGTTGCGGGTCACCGCGATCGAGCCGAACGCCGTCACGCTCGGCAGCGGCTCGGTCAACATGCGCCGCTTCCACCAGCGCCCCAACGAGGTGCTCGTCCTCGGCCAGCTGTTCGACGCGCGGGCCTGGCTCGCGGAGACCGGGACGCGCGTCACCGTGGTCGACGCGGCGATGGAACCGACCCGCACCCGCGACTGGGTGCTCGCCAGGCTCGCCATCCGCGAGCCCAGGGGCAGGCTCGGCCTGGCCCGCCGCCGGTCGCCGCTGCGCGTGGTGCCGTGGGACGAGGTCGCCGGGCTCGGCCTCACCGACCTCACCGGGCAGCCGCAGGGCGCGGGCCAGCTGCTCATGCTGTTCGACACCATGCGCGCGGTGGACGTCGCGGCGACCCTGCGCGACCTGCCGCTCAAGCGCAGGCACGAGGTCGCCGACGCCATGGACGACGAGCGCCTCGCCGACGTGCTGGAGGAGCTGCCCGAGGAGGACCAGAAGGAGCTGGTCGGCTACCTCGCCGACGAGCGGGCCGCCGACATCCTCGAGGCGATGAACCCGGACGACGCCGCCGACCTGCTGTCCGAGCTGGCGCCCGCCGAGCAGAACCGGCTGCTGGAGCTGATGCACCCGGACGAGTCCGAGCCGGTGAAGCGGCTGCTCGAGTACTCCGCCGACACCGCGGGCGGGCTGATGACACCGGAGCCGGTGGTGCTGACCCCGGACGCGACGGTCGCCGAGGCGCTCGCGCACATCCGCAACCCGGACCTGACCACGGCGCTGGCCAGCATGGTGTTCGTGTGCAGGCCGCCGAGCGCGACGCCGACCGGCCGGTACGTCGGCTGCGTGCACTTCCAGCGGCTGCTCCGGGAGCCACCCGCCGAGCTGGTGGCCGCGGCGGCGGACACGGACCTGCCCGCGCTGCGCCCTTCGGCGTCGCTGGCGGAGGTCACCCGGTACTTCGCCGCGTACAACCTGGCGTGCGCGCCGGTCGTCGACGCCGAGGATCACCTGGTCGGCGCCGTGACGGTGGACGACGTGCTCGACCACCTGCTGCCCGAGGGGTGGCGCGAGACCGGGCTGCACGATGTCGGAACCGAGCCGTCCGAGGAGGACGAACGTGCCTGAGCCGATCCCCCGCCGCCGCCTCGACCAGCCCCGCAGCTCGCGGCGGCTCACGGTGAACATCGACCCGGAGGCGTTCGGGCGGTTCTCCGAGCGGCTGGCCCGACTGCTCGGCACCGGCAAGTACCTGTTCTGGCAGACGCTGATCGTGATCGTGTGGATCATCGTGAACATCACGGCGGCGTCGCTGCGCTGGGACCCCTACCCGTTCATCCTGCTCAACCTCGCCTTCTCCACCCAGGCCGCGTACGCGGCGCCGCTGATCCTGCTCGCGCAGAACCGGCAGGACGACCGCGACCGCGTCTCGCTGGAGGAGGACCGCGCGCGGGCGGCGCAGACGAAGGCGGACACCGAGTACCTGGCGCGGGAGTTGGCCGCGCTGCGGCTGGCCGTCGGGGAGGTCGCCACTCGCGACTACCTGCGCGGGGAGCTGGACCGGCTGCGGGAGGACCTCGGTGCGGGCGACGGCCGTGCCGTCCGCGGCCGCGCCCGGCGGGAGGAGTCGGGCGCGGCACAGCCGGGCTGACGGCGGAAGCGGGCACGTAGCATGGGGAGTGCAAACCGCGTCCCCTCGGAAGAAGGTCGGGTGCCCGAGCAGTGACCACCACGAAGGAGATCCCCAGCGTCGAGGACGTGCGCGAGGCGCTGAAGAACGTCCAGGACCCGGAGATCAAGAAGCCGATCACCGACCTCGGCATGGTGAAGGACGTCACGGTCGGCGAGAACGGCACGGTCACGGTCGCCGTCTACCTGACGGTGGCGGGCTGTCCGCTGAAGGAGACCATCACCCGCGACACCACCGAGGCGGTCAAGAAGGTGTCCGGCGTGCGTGACGTGCACGTCGAGCTCGACGTGATGAGCGACGAGCAGCGCACCGAACTGCGCAAGTCGCTGCGCGGGGACGCCGAGGAGCCGGTGATTCCTTTCGCCCAGCCCGGTTCGCTGACCAGGGTGTACGCCGTCGCGTCGGGCAAGGGCGGCGTCGGCAAGTCCAGCGTGACCGTCAACCTCGCCGCGGCGATGGCCGAGCAGGGGCTGTCCGTCGGCGTGGTGGACGCCGACATCTACGGCCACTCGGTGCCGCGCATGCTGGGTGCGGGCGAGAAGCCCACCAAGGTCGAGAAGATGATCATGCCGCCGCAGGCGCACGGCGTGAAGGTGATCTCGATCGGCATGTTCACACCCGGCAACACCCCGGTCGTGTGGCGTGGCCCGATGCTGCACCGCGCGTTGCAGCAGTTCCTCGCCGACGTGTTCTGGGGCGACCTGGACATCCTGCTGCTCGACCTGCCGCCCGGCACCGGTGACATCGCCATCTCGGTGGCCCAGCTGATCCCGAACGCGGAGTTGCTGGTGGTCACCACGCCGCAGCAGGCGGCGGCCGAGGTCGCCGAGCGCGCGGGAGCGATCGCGCTGCAGACCCGGCAGCGGGTGGCCGGGGTCATCGAGAACATGTCGTGGCTGGAGACGCCGGACGGCTCCCGTATGGAGATCTTCGGCACCGGCGGCGGGCAGACCGTGGCGGACTCGCTGACCACGTCGGTGGGTGCCGAGGTGCCGCTGCTGGGTCAGGTGCCGCTCGACCCGCGGCTGCGGGAGCAGGGCGACGCCGGGACACCGCTGGTGCTCTCGCACCCGGACGCGGCGGCCGCGCAGGTGCTCGCCGACGCCGCGCGGAAGCTGTCGGTGCGGGCCCGCGGCCTCGCCGGCAAGATGCTGAACGTCAGCCCGGCCTAGCGCCGGGAGCCGTGTCCGCGATCTGCGCACACGTGGCCGCGTCGTGCGACGCGAACTCGCGTGCGCAGATCGCGGACACGGCGGGGTTCAGGTGGCGTCGGGGTCGACCGGGGGCTTCTCGCCCGGCTTGAGCGGCTCGGTCTGCTGGGCAGCCGGGGCGGGGTGGCCGTTGGGCTTGGTGCCGCCGTTCGAGCCGTTGCCGTTGATCTCGTTGAGCCCGAGCGGGTCGCTGTCGCCGTCGAACAGGTGCTGCGTGACCGCCCGCTTGGGGTCGAAGCTGCGCAGGTTCCGCAGATCCTCGAGCGGCTTGCGGTACTCGTCGAACTCGGGGCCCATCTCCTCGCGCAGCTGCTGGCGGGCTCCGGTGGCGAAGTCCCGCATCTTCCGTACGCTGCGGCCCAGCCACGCCGCCGCCTCCGGCAGCCGCTCCGGACCGAGGATGAACAGGCCGGCGACGATGAGGACGACGATCTCGCCCCAGCCAATGCTTTCGAACACGTCGAACCTCCGCCTCGGGTCCCGCTGCGGACAGGGTACCTCGTCAGTCTGAACCCAAGGTGACATCAACCGTGAACGGTCGGCCTTCGCGGACGATCCGGACCGGCACGACCTCACCGACCTCGTGCTCGCGCACGGCCACGGTCAGCTCGGCGGCGTTGCGCACCTGCCGGTCGCCGACCATGGTGATCACATCGCCCTCGGTGATGCCCGCCTTGTCGGCGGGGCCGTCGGTGACGACGTTCCGCACCTGCGCGCCCTCGGAGGTGTTGGCCGCGACGGAGGCGGCGTTGACGCCCATGTCGGCGTGCTTGACCTCGCCGTCGGCGATCAGCGCCTCGCTGATCCGCACGACCTGGTCGACGGGGATGGCGAAGCCGAGCCCGATGCTGCCGCCCTCGCCGCCGGTGCCGACCGTCCGGATGAGCGAGTTGATCCCCACCAGCGCGCCGGTGGAGTCGACGAGCGCGCCGCCCGAGTTGCCGGGGTTGATGGCCGCGTCGGTCTGGATGGCGTCGTAGGTGATGGGCGGCTCGCCGTTCTCGCCGGGTGCGGTGACCGGCCGGTTGAGCGCGCTGACGATGCCCTCGGTGACGGTGTTCTCCAGGCCGAACGGCGAACCGACCGCCACCACGGCGTCGCCCGGTGCGAGGTCGGCCGACCTGCCGACCTCGATGGCCACGGGGTTGGAGACGTTCACCTTGAGCACGGCGAGGTCGGTCTTCGGGTCGGTGCCGACGATCCTGGCCTCGGCGCGGGTGCCGTCGATGAACACGGCGGTGATCCCGGCGGCGTCGTCGCGGGCGGCCTGGGACACGACGTGGTGGTTGGTGACGACGTAGCCCTCGGGGTCGATGACGACGCCGGAGCCGACCCCGCCGGACTGCCCGGACTTGACCTCGATGGAGACCACGGCGGGGGACACGCGGCGGGCGATGTCGGCGATCGAGCCGGCGGGGCGTTCCTTGCCCGCCTGCGCCTCCGCGATGTTCAGCTCGCCGGTGAGCGAGTTGCCCGCGTTGGCCAGCCCCCAGCCGACGAACCCGCCCGCCGCCCCGACCAGCAGCGCGACGACGCCGAGCAGCGCCAGCGCGGTGGGTTTGACGCGCCTGCCGAAGAGCACCTCGGGCAGGCTGAGCAGCGGTCCGCGCGGCCGTTCGGCGCGTTCGTCCGCCCCGTCGGCGGCGGGCACGGCGGGGCCGCCCAGGACGGCACCGGAACCGGGGTCGCGCCAGGGATCCCCGGACGACGACCACAGCGGCGCCTCGGGTTCCCCGTCGGCACGGGAACCGGTGCCCGGGTCGTCGTCGGGCCGCTGGAGCACGACACCGTCCGCGCCCGGCGGGCGCCGGAACGCCTCGACCAGGGACTCCGGGGGCGGTGGTGCCGAGACGAGCTGGTGGCCTGCCCCGTTGCCGTTGCCATTGCCGTTGCCATGGCCGCCGCCGTGTTCCCGGCCCTGCGCGGGCGGGTCGAAGGAGCCTTCGACGCCACGGGGCCTGCCGAACGTCGCGGCCTGCGCCGGGTCCACGGAAGGGCGGTGCAGTGGGCGCGGCCGGAGCCTGCCCTCCTGCCCGCCCGCCTCCTCGTGGTGCGAGTTCGGTGGCTGGCTCATCATTCCCCGGCAGACGGCTTCAGTGCTTGACCTGGCACGCGGAGTGCCCGGCGTGACGATACGCCACGCTCAGAAGGGGAATTCTGCCGTGACGGTGGTGAAGTCAGCGTGGGCCGGAGATCGGCGCGGCGGCGGCGTGGGTCGAGGTGGTCGGCGGCGCCGTGGTCTTCGTGGGTGTCGCGGTGGCCCTGTGGTAGGCGCCGAACTGCGCGGGCAGCACCTCGCCGGGACGCCGGGACGGCTCGTCGGCGACGTCGCCGCCGGGGGTGACGACGAAGGCCAGCGCGCTGAGCACGAGCCCGGAGACCACCACCCCGGCTCCCTGCGCGGCGCGGCGCCGCGTCGAGCCGAGGCGCTGGCCGTTGCCGAGCACGTTGGGCGAGCTGCCCAGCGGGGCGGACCCGAGCGGACCGGAGGTCAGCGCGGCGGCGGGCGGCAGCCCGTCCCGCAGGCCGGCGACGCGGTCGGGACGTTGGACGGCGACGAGCTGGCCGTTGGGGTCGACGGCCAGGTTGTCCGGGGTACCGGAGAGGTCGGTGTGCTCGGGGATGGACCGCAGGCTCGCGAGGAACCCCGGCGACATCGCGGGTGCCTGCGCCGTGCGCACGGCGGCCCTGGCCTGCCGCTGCGCGGTGACCTCGGCGGCGCAACCGGGACAGCGGGCCACGTGGGCGGCCGCGCGTTCGTGGGCGCCCAGGGTCAGCTCACGGTCGACGAAAGCGACGATCGCATCCGGCAGCAGATGCGACTCCCCGAGATCCCAGCCCCGGCGTTCCGTCATGCGTACGCCTCCTGCTTGAGCGCGCGCCTGCGCTCCAACGACGCCCGCAGCGCCTGCCTGCCGCGGTGGATCCTGCTGCGCACGGTGCCGAGCTTAACCCCGAGGGTCGCGCCGATCTCCTCGTAGGAGAGGCCTTCGACGTCGCACAGCACGACGGCGGCCCGGAACTCCGGCGGCAGCTCGTCGAGCGCGGCCTGCAGGTCGGGGTCGAGGTGGGTGTCGGAGTACACCTGCTCGGGGCTGGGGTCGTCGCCGACGATGCGGTCGGTGTCGTCCGGCAACCCCTCCATGCGCACGCGCGAACGGCGGCGGGCCATGTCGAGGAACAGGTTGGTGGTGATGCGGTGCAGCCAGCCCTCGAACGTGCCCGGCTTGTAGGAGGCCAGGGAGCGGAACACGCGGATGAACGTCTCCTGCGTGAGGTCCTCGGCGTCGTGGGCGTTGCCGGTCAGGCGGTAGGCCAGGCGGTACACGCGGTCGGCGTGCTCGCGCACGACCTCGTCCCAGGACGGTGGCGTCCAGGCGGCTTCGCCCTGGTCACCCGCGGCGCTCACCACTGCGGGCGTGGCCGGCTGGTCTGCGGCCTTCAGGCTGTTCTGCGACGGCAGCGGAGGCACCTCCATCGGGCTGATCCCCTAACTACTCGGCTCAACGCGCGGGACGCGTCCGGTGTTCCCCGGGTTGAGACGAAGTCTCGCCGGTTTCCTTATGGTTCTAGTGAGACGGCACTGAGAGGAACCTGAGAGTCCGACGACCGATATCGCCAGGTAAAACTGCGTGGTTCACCGTCGATGTAGCCCGGTCGCGCTAACCTCACCCCGTGAGCTCCGAGACGCACCTCGCCGGGTCGCTCGATCTCGGCGACTTCATCGAGGGATTCCTCCCCGAGGACGACGTGCTCGTCGCCGCTCGGGCCAGGGCGGAGGACCTCGGTTGCTCGGCGGTGACGCCGGCCAGTGGGGCGACGCTGAGTTTCCTGGCCGCGTCGTTGCAGGCCCGTGCCGTCGTGGAGATCGGCACCGGCGCGGGGGTGAGCGGGCTCTACCTGCTGCGGGGCATGGCGCCCGACGGGGTGCTCACCTCGATCGACATCGAGCCGGAGTTCCACCGGTCGGCCCGCGCGACGTTCCTGGAGGCGGGCTTCGCGGCGGGGCGGATGCGGCTCATCATGGGGCGTGCGCTCGACGTGCTGCCCCGGCTCACCTCGGGCGGCTACGACCTGGTGTTCGTCGATGCCGCCCGGCTGGAGTACCCCGGGTACTGCGAGCTGGGCGTGCAGTTGCTGCGGCCAGGGGGCGCGATCGTGTTCCACAACGTGCTGCCGTGGGGCAGGGCGGTGGAGCCCGCCCGGCGGGAACCGGAGGCGCTGGCCCTGCGGGAGGTGGTGCGGGCGGTGCGGGAGGACGCGCGGCTGGTGCCCGCGCTCATCCCGGTGGGCGGTGGCCTGCTGGCCGCGGCGACCTGCTGACGACGGCGACCAGCGCGCACGCCACCGCCAGCCAGCAGGTGACCGCGGCGATGAGCCGGCCCCAGCCCGCGTGGCCGTAGACGACGCTGCCGACCGTCCCGCCGACGCTGCTGCCCAGGTAGTACGCGAACGTGTAGAGCCCGGCGGCCTGGCCGCGGGCCCGCGCGGGCGCCTCGGCGGCGGCCCACCCGTTGGCGACGGCGTGCGCGGCGAAGAACCCGCCGGTGAGCACGAGGAACCCGGCGGCCACGAGCGGCAGCGAGTCGGGCAGCGTCAGCGCGGCGCCCGCGGCCGTGGTTGCGAGCGCGGCGAGCAGGCAGCGGCGGCGACCGAGCCGGCCAACGAGCCTGCCCGCGGTGGCCGACGAGACGGAGCCCATGGCGTAGGCGAGGAACACCAGGGACGCGACGGCGGGGCTCAGCGCCAGCGGCTCGCCGGTGAGCCGGAAGCCGGCGGCGTTGTAAAGCGCGACGAACGCGCCCATCCCCAGCAGCGCCACCGCATACTGGGCGAGCAGCACCGGCCGCCGCAGCGCCACCCCCACCCCGGCCAGCACGCTCCGTAACCGACCCGGCCGCCCCCACCCCGCCCCGAGGGGAGCGAGGGAGCTTTGCTCTCGTCTGTCAGTAGTAAAGCTCCCTCGCTCCTCCGGGGTGGGGGGCAGGGTGGTGACGGTGAGTAGCGCGAAGAGGAGGCCGAGGACGCCGGCGCAGGCCAGCGCGCCGGGCCAGCCGAGCCAGCCGGTGGTGAACCCGCTGGCGAGCCTGCCGAGCATGCCCCCGACCGTGTTGCCCGCGATCATCGCCCCGACGGCCGCGGCGACGCCCGACCGGCCCAGCACCTCCACCAGGTACGCCGCGGCGACCCCGGGGAAGCCCGCGATCGCCGCGCCCTGCAGTGCCCGCAGCACGAGCAGCGCCTCGAACGAGGGGGCCAGCGGCAGGAGCAACCCGAGCGCGGCCGAGGCCAGGACGGACCCGAGGATCACCGGCCGCCTGCCGACGAACTCCGACAGCACCGCCAGCGGCAGCACCATGACCGCGAGCGCTCCGGTCGCGACGCTCACCGCGAGCGACGCGGTACCCGGGCCCAGCGCGAACCGGGCCGCGAGCTGCGGCAGCAGCGGCTGCGGCGCGTAGAGCAGCGTGAACGAGCAGATTCCCGCCGCCGCGACGGCGACGGTCACCCGGCGCACGGACACCCGCTGCGGCACCACGGTCGTCATACGGTCGACGCTAAGCGCAGCTAACCAATACGTCCAATACGTACGACGCGCATAATCAATACCATGACGAATGAGTGGGAGGACGACCGCGTCGCGGCCGAGCTGGCGCCGCACGCCGCGCTGCTGGCCGCCCTGCGCGACACCGGCAACGTCACCCGCGCGGCCGAACTGCTCGGTGTCCCGCAACCCACCGCCAGCAGGCGCATCGCGGCCCTCGGCGACCTGCTCGGCGCTCCGCTGACCGCGCCCTCGGGCCGGGGCATCCGGCTGACCAGGGCGGGCGCGCTGCTGGCCGAGGCCGCCGAGCGGGCGGTCGGCGTGCTGCGCGGCGGGGTCCGGTCGGCGCGGGAGGAGATCGAGCCGGAACGCGGGCACGTCGTGCTCGGCTTCCTGCACCTGCTCGGCCGCTCGCTCGTGCCCGGGCTGCTGCGCGACTTCCGCGCCCGGCACCCGCACGTGCGCTTCAGCCTGGAGCAGGGATCCCGCCAGGACATCCTGGACCGGCTGGCCGCCGCGGAGATCGACCTCGCGCTCGTCGCGCCGCCGCCGGACGACCCGGCGCTGGCCTCCGGCACCCTCGCCGAGCAGGAGCTGTTCCTCTCCGTCCCGGCGGACCACCGGCTCGCCGGGCGGCGGCGGATCCAGGTCGGGGAGCTGGCCGGCGAGGAGTTCGTGCAGCTCGAACCCGGCTACGGGCTGCGGCGGATCACCGACGAGCTGTGCGCGCGGGCGGGGTTCACGCCGAAGGTCGCCTTCGAGGGGCAGGAGTCGGACACCGTGCGCGGGCTCGTCGCCGCCGGGCTGGGGGTGGCACTGCTGCCGAAGTTCGAGCCGGGCGCACCGGCCGGGGTGGTCGAGGTGCCCCTGCGACCGAGGGTCACGCGCGCGATCGGGCTGGTGTGGCCCGCGCACCCGCCGCTGAGCCCGGCCGTCGCGGGCTTCCGCGACTTCGTGCTGGCTCAGGCGGAGAAGGACACCGCCAGCTCCACGAGCGTGCGCGCGGCGAAGCCGGTGCCGCCGGGCACCACCTCGTCGTAGTTCTTCTCGGACCGCGCGGGCCCCGCGATGTCCAGATGTGCCCACGGCAGTCCGCCGGCGAACTCGCGCAGGAACAGCGCCGCCGTGATGCCGCCGGGACCCGGCGGCGCCTGCCGGACGTCGGCGATCTCGCCGCGCACGTCGTCGGCGTGCGCGTCGAGCAGGGGCATGCGCCACCACCGCTCGCCGGCCCGCTCCCCCGCGGCGGCGATCCGCTCGGCGAGCGCGTCGTCGGTCGCGAACAGCCCGCCCGTGCGCAGGCCCAGGGCCACCTTCATCGCGCCGGTCAGCGTCGCCACGTCCACCACCGCGTCCGGCGAGAACCGGCGCACACCGTAGGCGAGCGCGTCGGCCAGGATCATCCGCCCTTCGGCGTCGGTGTTGGCGACCTCCGTCGTGCGGCCGCCGTAGTGCCGCACGATGTCGCCGGGCCGGTACGCGGAGCCGGACACGTGATTCTCGGCCGCGGGCACGAGCGCGGTGACCCGCACGCGCGGCGCGAGCGTGGCGATGGCCCGCATGGCGGCGATCACCGCGCCGCCGCCGGACATGTCGGTCCGCATGAGGTGCATGCCCTCGGCAGGCTTGATCGAGATGCCGCCCGTGTCGAACGTGACGCCCTTGCCGACCAGCAGCAGGTGCCCGCTCGCCCCGCGCGGCCGGTAGCTCAGCTCGATCAGCCGGGGCGGGCTGGCCGAGCCGCCGCCCACCGCGAGCACGCCGCCGAAGCCCCGCGCGGCGAGCCACTCCTCGTCCCGCACGGTCACGGCGAGGCCGGGCACCTCACCGGCCACCCGCTCGGCGACCCCGGCGAGCCAGGCGGGGTTCTTCACGTTGGATGGGGTGTTGGCGAGGTCCCGCGCGAAGGCGGAGGCGGCCGCCAGCTCGCGGGCCCGGCGGACCGCGTCGGCGGCCCGCTCGACCTCCTCGGCACCGCCTCCCGGCAGCAGCCGCAGCGAGCGCACCTCGGGCTTCGGCTCCCCGCTGCCCGCGTCGTAGCGGTAGCCGCCGAGCAGGGCGCCGAGCACGAACTCGGCGCAGGCCTCCGCCCCGGCGTCCCCCGGCAGTTCGACCTGCACCGACCGGGGCGGGCGGGCGCCGGTGTCCGCCGCGGCGGCCGCGAACGCGTTCGCGGCACGGATGAACGCCGCACCCGCGCCGCGGTAGTGCCTTCCCTCGCCGTCGCCCGCGCCGACCAGCCAGCGGGGCCCCGCCGACGGGTCGCCCGGCACGGTCTGCACCTCACCCGCCTTGCCAGTGGCCCGCAGGTCCGCGATCAGCCCGGCGTACGGTGACGGTTCGCCCTCCGCGGACCGCTGGGGGATGACGACCGCCAGCGGTGTCCCCCGGCGGGCGGCGTCGGCGACCTCGACGTCGGGCAGCCGGCTGGGCACGGACGGCAGCGGGGAGCGGGCCATCGGATTGCCTCCTGGGCACGGTGAACGGGCCAGCCGAAGCGAGTCGGTGCTGGCGAGCGGTGGGGAACGGCGTTCTAGCTGGTGGCCTCCTGAAGGGCCGCACCGAGATCCTTGGCCTCCTCGGCCGACAGTTCGACGACGAGTCGCCCACCACCCTCGAGCGGTACGCGCATCACGAGGCCCCGCCCCTCCTTGGTCACTTCGAGGGGACCATCTCCGGTCCGGGGCTTCATGGCCGCCATAGCGTGCTCCCTCCGTCTGAACCAGCGCGCCCGGGTCGCGCTCGCCAAAGCAACCGGGTTGTGACCATTGTCCCCCATCAGCCGAAGGCCGCGAACACGGACCGATCTTAACGTGCGGCATAGGTGCTGGTATGCGGCTCGCGAGGCTGTCAGACTCGCGGGGCGGAACGCGTAACGGAAGGATTTTCCAGTGACCACAGAGGACGTGCTGCGAAGCGCTGACGCCGACGGCGTGCGCACCCTGACCCTGAACCGGCCCCAGGCGTACAACTCGCTCACGGTCGAGCTCAAGGAGCGGCTGCTGGGGGCGCTGCGCGGGGCGGCGGAGGACGCCGACGTGCGGGCGGTCGTGCTCACCGGTTCCGGCAAGGCGTTCTGCGCCGGGCAGGATCTCAAGGAACACGTCGGGATGCTGCAGTCGGGCGATCCGGCACCCCTGCGCACGGTCTCCGACCACTACAACCCGATCGTGCGGGCGATCGTCGACATGCCGAAGCCGGTGATCGCCGCGGTGAACGGGCCGGCCGCGGGCGCGGGCGCGGCCTTCGCCTACGCCGCCGACCTGCGGATCGCGGCGAGCTCGGCGAACTTCATGATGGCCTTCGCCAACGTCGGGCTCGGCCCGGACTCCGGAGCCTCGTGGACCCTGCAGCGGCTGATCGGCTACGGCCGCGCGGCCGAGCTGATGCTCCTGGCACGCACGGTGGACTCCACCGAGGCGCTGCGGATCGGGCTGGTGAGCGAGGTGGTCACCGACGAGGAGCTGCCCACGAGGGCGCACGCGCTGGCCGCCCGGCTCGCGGCGGGCCCCACGGTGGCGTACGCCAAGATCAAGGGCACCCTGACGACCGCGGCGGAGAGCACCCTGGAGGAGGCGCTGGCCGCCGAGGAGGCCGCGCAGGCCGCGCTCGGCGCGACCGCCGACCACACCGAGGCCGTGGAGGCCTTCGTCGCGAAGCGCAAGCCCGACTTCTCCGGCAAGTGACGGTCATGAGTGGCTCGTTACTGGCGAAGAACGTCAGTAACGAGCCACTCAGGACATCCCGGAGGCCCGGAAGCAGCCGGCCACGTGGTCATCGACCATGCCGGTGGCCTGCATGAGCGCGTAGCAGGTGGTCGGGCCGACGAAGACGAACCCGCGGCGCTTCAGCTCCTTGGCCATCGCCTTCGACTCCGCCGTCACGGCGGGCACCTCCGCCATCGTGCGCGGCCGCCGCCTGCCCTCGGCCGGTGGGGCGAACGACCACAGCAGCTCGTCGAGCGGCACGTCGAGGTCGGCGATCGCGCGCGCGTTGTTGATCGTGGCGAGCACCTTCGCCCGGTTGCGCACGATCGCGGCGTCGGCGAGCAGCCGGGCGACGTCGTCGTCCCCGAAGCGGGCGACGCGCTCCGGGGAGAACCCGGCGAACGCCCGCCGGAACGCCTCCCGCTTGCGCAGGATCGTCAGCCACGACAGCCCGGACTGGAACGCCTCCAGCGAGAGCCGCTCGAACAGCGCGGCCTCACCGCGCAGCGGGAAACCCCACTCGGTGTCGTGGTACTCGGCGTAGTCGGGTGCGGTGTTGCCCCAGGAGCAGCGCGCGACACCGTCCTCCCCCAGCAGCTCGGTCATCCGCCCACCACGTAGGACTCGGCGAACCGCGCGAACCGCTGCAGCGACTGCCGCAGCCCGAGCACGAACGCGGGCTTCACCAGCGGCCAGCCCAGCCTGCCGACCACGCCGAGCGGCAGGTCCAGCTGCTCCGACCAGATGAACACCGACCGCTGCGGGCCGCGCTCCTGCACGTGGAAGGCGCCGGTGCCCCGCACGATCTTCCCGAGGTGCCGGACGGTGCACCGCACCGGCGGCTCCCAGCTGGTGATCTCCATGGTGTCGGTGACCCCGATCCCGCCGATGCCGGTGAAGGCCTCCAGCCGCGACCCGACGCTGCGCCCGTTGCCCGACACCACGCGCACCTCGGTGCCGAGCATCCACTCGCGCTGCCTGCCCCAGTCGGTGAGCGCCAGCCACGTCGTGCCCGCGGGCGCGGCGACGTCGACGGACACGACGACGTCGGTCATCGCGACGCCTCCCGGCGGTCCGCCAGCCGGTGCTCCGCCAGCTCCGCCTCCAGCTGCGCCACCCGTTCCCGGAGGCCGTCGATCTCGGAGCCCAGCCTGCTCAGCACCCAGTCGACCTCGGACATCTTGTAACCCCGCAGCACCAGCTGGAACCGCACGGCGCCCACGTCCTCGCCGGTGATGTCCTCGGCGGGCAGCCTCGTCGGCGAGCTGCCCGGAGCGAGCGGCGCCAGCTCCTCGCCCCGCCCGAACACGACGGCGGCCAGCAGGAACACCACAGCCGCCACGAGCAGCATGATGACGAGGTAGATGAGCGCGGTGGTCACGCCACGATCGTGACACACCCCCGCGCTCACCCGCGCGCCGCCAGCACCTCCCGCATCGGGGGCCGGTCGGCGACCAGCACGTCGGTCACGTCCGGCAGCCACTCGCCGGAGACCTGCACGAACTGCGTCAGCTCGGTGCTCGCGGCGTCGACGCCGCAGCGGGCGAGCGCGGTGCCGAGGATCTGCCGTGCCATCACGCCCAGCTGCAGCAGCGAGCGGTTGCGGTGCTTGCGGACGCCGAGGTTCACCTGTGCCAGCGCGTCCACGCCGTAGCGGGCCTCGGCGTCGAGCAGCAACCCGATCTCCACGCCGTACCCCGCCGCGAACGGCACCGACTCCAGCAGCTCCCGCGTCGCCGCGTACTCCCCGCCCAGCGGCTGCACCAGCCCGGACAACGCGGGCCGCAACGCCGAGAGCACGGGCCTGGCCAGCAGCTCGGTGACCCGCCCCCCGCCGGTGCCGATCTCGGCGGTCTCCAGCCGCAGCGGGCGCCGGTAGAACCCCTTGACCAGGTGCACGCCCGGCTCGGTGAGCACGGGCCCGAGCAGCGCGGGCACGAACGCCGGGTCGGGGTCGACCAGGTCGGAGTCGAGGAACACCACGACGTCGCCGCCGGTGGCCGCGAGCGAGCGCCACAGCACCTCGCCCTTGCCGGGCCGCGGAGCCCAGTCCGGCAGGACGTCCTCGCGGTGCACCACCCGTGCCCCGGCCCTGGCGGCGACCTCGGCGGTGTCGTCGGTGGAACCCGAGTCGGCCACCACCAGTTCGTCGACCAGCGAACCCAGTAGCGGGCGCACCGAGCCGACCACCCCGGCCACCGTCTCCCGCTCGTTCAGCGCGGGCAGCACGACGGACACGGTGCGAGCCCCCTTGGCACGCACCAGCTCGGCGACCGGCCACCCGGGGGCCTGCCAGGTCCGTTCGGCGAACCAGCGCAGCGACGTCATGGCTGTGATCGTGCCATCCTGGCGGCCGAGCCCCGGGAGGAGATGTGTTGCACCTGTTGATCCGCTGGCTGCTGGCACCGCTGGCGCGGGCGCTGTACCGGCCCGACGTGCGGGGCGCGGACAAGGTCCCGCTGGACGGGCCGGTCATCCTCGCCGCGAACCACCGGTCGGCGGTCGACACCGCGGTGATCCCGATCGTCACGCCGCGCCCGGTGAAGTTCCTCGGCAAGGCCGAGTACTTCGCGGGCCGGGGCCTGCGCGGCCGGTTCGTGGCGAACTTCCTCGCCGCGCTCGGGTACGTGCCGGTGGAGCGGGGCAACGCCAAGGCCGGGCTGGCCGCGCTGGAGGCGGCGCGCAAGGTGCTCGACGCGGGAGGCGCGTTCGGCATCTACCCGGAGGGCACGCGCTCGCTGGACGGCAGGCTCCACCGCGGGCACACCGGTGTGGGCGCGCTGGCGCTGGCGACGGGGGCGACGGTGGTGCCGGTGGCGCTGACCGGCACGGAGCGGCTGCTGCCGGTGGGCCGCAGGATCCCGCGACCGGCCCGGGTCACGGTGCGCTTCGGCGAGCCGCTCGAGTTCTCCCGCTACGACGGGCTCGACGCGGCACCGGCGATCCGGCGCGCCGTCACCGACGAGATCATGTACGCGATCATGGAGCTGTCCGGCCAGGAGTACGTGGACGCCTACCACCGGCGTCCCGACGCCGCCTGAGCCGGACGCCGTCCCCCAAGGCCACCTTGGGGGACGATCAGCTGGCCCACTTGTCGACCGGCTCGGCACGGTGGCGGGCGAAGGCGTCGAGCAGGGCGGCCGGGTCGGCGTCGATCGTCACCAGGTCGCGGCTGCGGGTGTCCAGGAAACCCTCCTCGACCATGTGGTCGATGAACTCGCCGAGCCGCGTGTAGTAGCCGCCCGCGTCGACCAGCCCGATCGGTTTCGCATGCAGCCCGAGCTGGGCCCACGTCCACACCTCGAACAGCTCCTCGAGCGTGCCCGCGCCGCCGGGCAGCGCGAGGAACCCGTCGGCGAGCGCGGCCATCTTCGCCTTGCGCTCGTGCATGTTGGCCACCACGTGCTGCTCGGTGAGGCCCTCGTGGGCGATCTCGACGCGCAGGAGGTTCTCCGGGATCACGCCGATCACCTCGCCGCCCGCGGCGAGCGCGGCGTCGGCGACGGCACCCATGAGCCCGACGCTCGCGCCGCCGTACACCACACCGATCCCGCGCTCGGCCAGCAGCGTGCCCACCGCCGCGGCGTCCCGCGCGTAGCGGGCGTCCCGCCCCGGCGAGGAGCCGCAGAAGACGCAGACCCGTCCGATCAATGCGTGTCCTCCCAAGCCTTGTAGGCCTCGAGCACGATCCCGACCGCGTCGTCGATGTCGTCGGTCACGTGCAGCAGCGCCGCGTCCCGCTCCCCGATCTTGCCCTCGGAGAGCACGGTGCCGCGCACCCACTCGTAGAGCCCGCCCCAGTACGCCGAGCCGAACAGCACCACGGGGAACTTCGTCACCTTCTTCGTCTGCACGAGCGTGAGCGCCTCGAACAGCTCGTCGAGCGTGCCGAACCCGCCGGGCAGGCAGATGAACGCCTGCGCGTACTTGATGAACATCGTCTTGCGGGTGAAGAAGTAGCGGAAGTTCACGCCGAGATCGACCCACGGGTTGAGGCCCTGCTCGAACGGCAGCTCGATGCCGAGGCCGATGGACAGCCCGCCCGCCTCCGAGGCACCGCGGTTGACGGCCTCCATCGAGCCCGGCCCGCCCCCGGTGATCGCCGCGAACCCCGCGTTGGCCAGTGCGGCGCCGATCTGCCTGCCCAGCTCGTACTCGGGGTGGTCGCGCGGCGTGCGGGCGGATCCGAACACCGTCACCGCGCGCGGCACCTCGGCCAGCGCCCCGAAGCCCTCGACGAACTCCGCCTGGATGCGCAGCACCCGCCACGGGTCGGTGTGGACCCAGTCGCTGGGACCCCGGGAGTCCAGCAGGCGCTGGTCGGTCGTCGTGTCCTCGGCGCGCCGTCCCCGGCGCAGCACCACCGGGCCCCGGTGCTTCTCCGGCGGGTGCTCCGCGTCGGTCTCCGCGTTCTGGCTCACGTGCTCGCTCACGGCGCCTACCCTAGGAGGTTCCGCCGAGGAAGGACCGGAGCACCTCCGCGACGCGGGTGATCTCCGCCACCCGCACGTGCTCCTCCCGCGTGTGCGCGAGCGTCGGGTCACCGGGCCCGAAGTTCACCGCGGGCATGCCGAGCGCGGCGAAGCGGGCGACGTCGGTCCAGCCGAGCTTCGCGGCGACCCGCCCCCCGGCGGCGCGCACGAGCTCCGCGGCGGCGGGCGCGCCGAGCCCCGGCTGGGCGGCCGGCGAACAGTCCACAACGGACAGATCGAAGCCGTCGAACACCTCGCGCAGGTGCGCCTCCGCCTGTTCGGGCGTGCGGTCCGGCGCGAACCGGTGGTTCACCGACAGCACCGCCTCGTCGGGCACGACGTTGCCGGAAACGCCGCCGGTCACGCGGACGGCCTGCAGGCCCTCGCGGTAGGTGAGCCCGTCGATCTCCACCACACGCGGCTCGTAGGCGGTGAGCCTGCGCAGCGGCTCGGCGAGGCCGTGGATGGCGTTGTCGCCCATCCAGGCGCGCGCGGTGTGCGCGCGGGCGCCGGTGCGGCGCAGCTCCACCCGCATCGTGCCCTGGCAGCCCGCCTCGATCACCGCGTTCGACGGCTCGCCCACGATCGCGAGGTCGCCCCGCAGCCAGCCGGGCAGCTCGCGCTCGATGCGGCCCAGCCCGTTGCGCTCGGCCTCCACCTCCTCGCAGTCGTAGAACACGAACGTCACGTCGTGCCTCGGCGCGCGGAGCGTGGCGGCGAGGTGCAGGAACACCGCGTCGCCGCCCTTCATGTCCACCGTGCCGAGGCCGTGCAGCACCGCGTCGGCTCCGGAACCCGTCCACGTCGCGGGCAGGTTCCGGTTCACCGGCACCGTGTCCAGGTGCCCGGCCAGCACCACCCGGGACGGCCTGCCCAGCGATGTGCGGGCCAGCACGGCGTCCCCGTGGCGCACGACCTCCAGGTGCGGGGCGTGCTCGCGCAGCCCGGCCTCCACGGCGTCGGCGATGACCGCCTCGTGGCCGGACACGCTCTCGATGTCGACGAGCGCGGCGGTGAGATCGACGGGATCGGTGCGGGGATCGAGCGAGGCCATGGACGCACGGTACTGGGAGCTGCGTACGGTGAGGGCGTGCGCACCCGAGTTGTCCTCGCCGCCGTCGCCGCGGCCGCGCTGCTGCCGCTGGCGGCCTGCTCCGGGGAGGCCGGGCCGGAACCGAAGCGGTCGCCGGACCCCGGCCCCGGAGCGCTGTACGACAAGATCGACCTGCTGATGAACGACCCGTGCTTCCGCGAGCCCACCGGGCTGGCGCCTCCGGAGTGCGAGAAGTACGTCACCCAGCTCGCCAGCGTGCCGGGCAACGCGGCGAAGTACGCGGGTGGCGACCATCCGGAGCTGAAGGACGCGGGCAGCGCGCTGGGCGAGGCGATCGCCGCGTACCGGGACAACGGCTGCGCGAAGGCAGCCGCGGCCCCGGCGTGCTCGCAGGCGCTGCGGGACGTCGCCGACGCGCTGCGGGAGGTCGAGGCCGAGATCGCGACGCTGCCCGGCGTCACGGCGAATCCCCGCTGACCCGACGCGTTACGGTTACGGCCGTGAGCGAGACCCCGAATCCCGAAACCACCGGCGCCACCGGCGTCGGCCTCGCGACCGTCGCGAACGGCACGGTGCTGGACACGTGGTTCCCGCACCCGAAGCTGATCGAGGGCGGTCCGGACGCCGAGGGCGGCACCGAGCGGCTGACCACGGAGCAGGCCGTGGCGAGCCTCGGCGACGCCGTCGCGGGCCTGCTCGGCCCCGACACCGACCGCGCGGTCGAGGTCGTCGCCGTGCGCGTGACGATCCCCGCGCTGGCCACCGCGCCCGCCGACACGCACGACGTCTACCTCCGGTTGCACCTGCTCTCCCACCGCCTGGTCCGCCCGCACGGCCAGAACCTCGACGGCATCTTCGGACTGCTGTCCAACGTCGTGTGGACCAACCACGGACCGTGCCCGGTGGAGGGCTTCGAGGCCACGCGGCTGCGGCTGCGCGCCCGGGGCGCCGTCACCGTCTACGGCGTGGACAAGTTCCCGCGCATGGTCGACTACGTGCTGCCCAGCGGCGTCCGGATCGCCGACGCCGACCGGGTGCGCCTGGGCGCGCACCTCGCGAGCGGCACGACCGTGATGCACGAGGGGTTCGTCAACTTCAACGCGGGCACGCTGGGCGCCTCCATGGTGGAGGGCCGCATCTCGGCCGGTGTCGTGGTCGGCGACGGCACGGACGTCGGCGGTGGCGCGTCGATCATGGGCACGCTGTCGGGTGGCGGCAAGGAAGTGATCTCGATCGGCGAGCGGTGCCTGATCGGCGCGAACGGCGGCGTCGGCATCTCGCTCGGTGACGACTCCGTGATCGAGGCCGGGCTGTACGTCACGGCGGGCACGAAGGTGCAGGCCGAGGGCAGGGCCGTCAAGGCACGCGAACTGTCCGGCATCTCGGGTGCGCTGTTCCGCAGGAACTCGTCGACCGGCGCCGTGGAGGTCGTGCCCAAGCAGGGCGCCGGCGTGGAGCTCAACGCCGCCCTGCACGCCAACGACTGAGGCGCACCGAGCCTGCCCGCCGCGTGGTGGTCGTGAGTGGAGAACGTTGTTCTAACCACGTTCTTCACTCACGACCGCCACGCGGCGTGTTCACCTACACTTCATCCGGTGACTACCGTTTCGTTGCCCGCCGAACCGGTCGTGGCCGGCCCCGGTGACTCCCCCGCCCAGCACCTGCGCGCGAAGCTGGACACCGAGCTGCGTGCCCTGACCTCCCGCGAGCCGGGGACCCGGGCCGGCAAGGATCCCGAGGACCTGCACCAGATGCGGGTGGCCACCCGGCGGATGCGCAGCGTGCTCAAGCTGGGCAGGCAGCTGCTCGGCCCGGAGGCGGAGCAGGTGCGGGCCGAGCTGGGCTGGCTCGGCGCGGCGCTGGGCGAGGTGCGGGACTACGACGTGCTCATCGGGCACCTGCGTGAGGTGGTCGCGGACTTCGAGGTCGCCGACCAGGCGGCCGGGCGCAGGCTGGTCTCCGAGTTCGTCCGGCAGCGCGGGCAGGCCAAGCGGAGGCTGAACCGGGCGCTGTCGTCCGAGCGTTACGCGGCACTGCTGAGCACGGCCGCCCGGCTCACCCAGCGGCCCGACATCGAGCCGGGGCAGGGGGAGGCCGAGGACGGCGAGGCGAGGACCGTGCTGGTCGGGTCGCTGCGCAAGCCGCACCGCAGGCTGGTCAAGGCGGCCGCCGCGCTCCCGGAGGACCCGCCGGACGACGACCTGCACGCGTTGCGCATCCACAGCAAGCGTTTGCGGTACGCGGCCGAGCTCGCGCGGCCCGCCGCGGGCAGGAAGCAGGCGAAAAGGCTGCGCGGCCTGGTCAAGGCGGCCAAGCGGCTGCAGACCGTGCTCGGCGACCACCAGGACGCGGTCGTGGCGGTGTCGCGCATGCGGGACCTGCTCGGCACGGCGACCGGCGCCGACGCCCACGTGGGCTTCGTCGCGGGCCGGATCGTCGAGCGGGAGCTGGCCAAGCGCGCCGAGGCCAGGCGGCGGTGGCGCGGCCTGGTGGCCGACATCGACGCGGCGGCGAGGGCCGTGCTGCCGTGACGGCAGTGCAGGCCACCTTCAGAGCGCGCTGAGCCGCGCGGCCGCGGCGTCCACCCGCTCATCGGTGGCGGTCAGCGCGATGCGCACGTGGCGGCCGCCCGCGGGCCCGTAGAACGAGCCGGGCGCGACCAGGATGCCGTGCCGGGCGAGCCAGTCGACCGTGACGGCCGCGTCCTCGTCGCGCGTGGCCCACAGGTACAGACCCGCCTCGGAATGGTCGATGCGGAAACCGCTGTCCTGCAACGCCTTGCGCAGCACGGCGCGGCGGGCGGCGTAGCGCTCGCGCTGCTCCCGCAGGGCCTCGTCGTCGCCCAGCGCGACGGTCATGGCCTCCTGCACCGGCCTCGGCACGATCATGCCCGCGTGCTTGCGCACCGCGAGCAGGTCGGCGACCAGCGCCGGATCACCGGTGACGAACCCGGCCCGGTACCCGGCCAGGTTCGCCGACTTCGACAGCGAGTGCACGGCGAGCAGGCCGTCGAGCCGCCCGCCGTGGACGGACGGATGCAGCAGCGAGACCGGCTCGCCCTCCCAGCCCAGCGCGAGGTAGCACTCGTCGGACACCACGATCGTGCCGCGCTCGCGCGCCCACTCCACGACCTTGCGCAGGTGCTCGACTCCGAGCACCCGCCCGGTGGGGTTGGACGGTGAGTTCAGCCACAGCACCCTGGGCCGTTGCGGGCCCAGCGCCGTGAGGCCGTCCGCCCGCAGCACGGAGGCGCCTGCCAGCAGGGCGCCCACCTCGTAGGTCGGGTAGGCGAGCTCGGGAATGACGACCAGGTCGCCGGGACCGGCGCCGAGCAGCGTCGGCAACCACGCGACCAGTTCCTTCGACCCGATCGTGGGCAGCACGGCATCGGGTTCGACGCCCTCGGCGCCGTGCCGCCTGCGCAGCGCCGCCACGGCGGCGGACCGCAGCGCAGGCGTGCCGTGCGTCGCCGGGTAGCCGGGCACGCCGGACACGGACGCCAGCGCGGCGCGGATGCTCTCCGGCACCGGATCGACCGGCGTCCCGACCGACAGGTCGACGATCCCGTCCGGATGCGCGGCGGCCAGCTCTTTCTGACCGGCCAGCGAGTCCCAGGGAAAGTCGGGCAGGCGGTTCATTCGCCCTGCGGCGGCAGGTCCTTGATCCACTGCGGGTCGTGCGCGGTCTTGCCGACCTTGGACGCGCCGCCCGGCGAGCCCAGCTCGTCGAAGAAGTCGACGTTGGCCTTGGTGTAGGCACTCCACTCGTCCGGGACGTCGTCCTCGTAGTAGATGGCTTCGACCGGACACACCGGCTCGCAGGCTCCGCAGTCGACGCACTCGTCGGGGTGGATGTAGAGCATCCGCTCGCCCTCGTAGATGCAGTCGACGGGGCACTCGTCGATGCATGCCTTGTCGAGCACGTCGACGCAGGGCTCGGCGATCACGTAGGTCACTGCGTACTCCTGGTTCAGTGGTCTGGCCCGAATGCGGACATTACAGCTGTCCCGCCCGGCATCCTATGCGGCCTACCGGTCCCGCTCCGGCTTCCGCTCCGGTACGCGGCGATCACCGGTCACCACGAACCGGGGACGTTCCGGTTCGGTGCCGTCGGTGTTGTCGGTGTTGTCGGCGTCGTTCTCGTCACCCCGGGGAGGTCGCACGGCCCGGTTGAAGCTGTCGGCGATCTCCTTGGCCAGGTCGGCGTTGTGCCGGTCGTCCCTTCGCGCGATGCTCATCGGCCCTCCTGTCTGCGCCTTTGGTACCAATCTAGTGGTGAACCCCGCGGAGAAGCTCGAGCAGGCGTGCGCCGACGCGTGGCCGGCACAGGTGGAACGGCGCCTCGGCGACTGGCGCCTGCGGGCCGCGGGCGGCTTCACCGGCCGGGCCAACAGCGCACTGGCGCTCGGCGACCCGGGCCGCCCGGTGCCGGACGCGCTGTCCGAGATCTGTGAGTTCGCCCACGCCCACCGCATCGAGCCCATGGCGCAGGCCGTGCGGGGCGGCCCCGTCGAGGACGCGCTCGCCCGCGCGGGCTGGGTGCCCCACGAGACCTACGTGAACGGGCACGAGGTGTCCGTGCTGCTGGGACCGCTCCGGCCGGGAGCCCGCGGGACCGGCGAGGACGGGGTGCGCGTGCTCGGCGCGCCGACGCCCGGCTGGTGGGAGCTGACCGTGGACCGGCCCGAGCCCACCGAGGCGGAGCGGCACGTGCTCACCGGCGGCGCGCGGGTCGGTTACGGGGTCGCGACCCGCGAGGGCCGCACGGTCGGCGCGGTGCGCGGCGCGGTGGCGGGCGGCGTGCTCCTCGTGGCCAGGCTGGCGGTGCGGCCGGAGTACCGGGGCCAGGGCCTCGGCACCGCGCTGATGGCGGCCGTCGGCGGCTGGGCCGGGCGGCACGGCGCCACGCGCTGTGCACTCCAGGTGTCCGTGCGCAACGAGCGGGCACTCGCCCTGTACGAGCGGCTCGGGTTCGGCGAGCACCACCGTTACCGGTACTGGGTTCCCGGCGCCCGGTGAACCGTCCGGCGTGGAAGGATCGGGCCCTGTGAAGGTTGTGGTTGTAGTCGGCGGAGTGGGTGGTGCCCGCTTCCTGCTCGGGGTGAAGGCCGCGCTGGGCCTGCCCGGGATCGGTGAGCCCGCCGAGGCGTCCCCGCACGAGGTCACCGCGATCGTCAACACCGGCGACGACGTGTGGTTGCACGGTCTGCGGATCTGCCCCGACCTGGACACCTGCATGTACACGCTCGGCGGCGGTATCGACCCCGAGCGGGGCTGGGGGCACGCGGGCGAGACGTGGACGGTCAAGGAGGAGCTGGCCGCCTACGGCGCGGAGCCGAGCTGGTTCGGGCTCGGCGACAAGGACATCGCCACGCACCTCATCCGGACCCGGATGCTCAAGGCGGGCTACCCGCTCTCCGCCGTGACGGAGGCGCTGTGCGACCGGTGGCGGCCGGGGGCCCGGCTGCTGCCGATGACCGACGACCGGGTGGAGACGCACGTCGTCGTGGACGACCCGGACCTGCCAGGGCAGCGCAAGGCCCTGCACTTCCAGGAGTGGTGGGTGCGCTACCGGGCGCAGCTGCCCGCGCACTCGATCGTGCCGGTCGGCGCGGAGCAGTCGGTGCCGGGGCCCGGGGTGCTCGAGTCGATCGCGGAGGCCGACGCGGTGCTGCTGGCCCCGTCGAACCCGGTGGTGTCGGTGGGCACGGTGCTGTCGGTGCCCGGGGTCCGCGACGCCGTGCGCAAGACCGAGGCCGGGGTCGTGGGCGTCTCCCCGATCATCGGCGGCAAGCCGCTGCGGGGCATGGCCGACGCGTGCCTGGCGGCGATCGGCGTGGAGACGTCCGCCGAGGGCGTCGGCAGGCACTACGGCTCCCGCCAGACGTCCGACGAGGGACTGCTGGACGGGTGGCTGGTGCAGGCGGGCGAGTCGGTGGACGTGCCGGGCGTCGCCGTGCGCGCCGTGCCGCTCATCATGTCCGATGTGGACGCCACCGCGGGGATGGCCCGCGCGGCGCTGAACCTGGCCGGGGTGGACCTTGACTGAGCACGACCACGCGGCGGAGCGGCTGGAGATCCTCCCGGTGGAGGGCCTGCCGGAGTTCCGGCCCGGCGATGACCTGACCGGCGCCATCGCGGACGCGGCACGCTGGCTGCGCTCCGGCGACGTCGTGGTGGTGACCAGCAAGATCGTGTCCAAGATCGAGGGCAGGCTGATCCGCGTGCCCCGCGACCCGGAGGCTCGCGACGCCGCCCGGCGCAGGCTGGTGGAGCAGGAGTCCGTGCGCGTGCTGGCGCGGATCGGGCGGACGGTCATCACCCAGAACCGGATCGGCGTGGTACAGGCCGCGTCCGGTGTCGACGCGTCCAATGTGGCCGGTGACGAGGTCGCCCTGCTGCCCGCCGACCCGGACGCCTCCGCGCTGGCGTTGCGCAACGGGCTGCGGGAGCGGCTCGGCGTGGAGGTGGCGGTGGTGGTCACCGACACGATGGGGCGGGCGTGGCGCAACGGGCAGACCGACGCGGCCATCGGGTCCTCGGGCCTGCGCGTGCTGCACTCCTACGCCGGTTCGGTGGACGGGCAGGGCAACGAGCTGGAAGTCACCGAGATCGCCGTGGCCGACGAGATCGCCGCCGCGGCGGATCTGGTGAAGGGCAAGCTCGGCGGCACCCCGGTCGCCGTCGTCCGCGGGCTGCGCGTCGGCGACGAGTCGTCGACCGCGCGGGACCTCGTGCGGCCGGCCGAGGAGGACCTGTTCCGGCTCGGCACCGCCGAGGCGATCGCCCAGGGCCGCCGCGAGGCGGTGCTGGTGCGCCGCTCGGTGCGCGAGTTCAGCGGTAAGCCGGTGGACGAGCACGTGCTGCGCCGCGCCATCGGGGCCGCGCTCACCGCACCGGCGCCCCACCACACCCGGCCGGTGCGGTTCGGCTGGCTGCGGGACCGGGCGCGCCGGGAGGAGCTGCTCGGCGCGATGCGGGAGGCGTGGCGGGCCGACCTGGCCGGCGACGGTTTCACCGAGGAGCAGATCACGAAGCGGCTGCGCCGCGGCGACATCCTGTTCGACGCGCCCGAGGTGGTGGTCCCGTTCCTGGTCGCCGAGGGTGCGCACACCTACCCCGACGACCGGCGCAACGCGTGCGAGCACACGATGTTCACCGTCGCGGCCGGGGCCGCGGTGCAGGGGCTCCTCGTGGCGCTCGCCGCGGAGGACCTCGGCTCGTGCTGGATCGGCTCCACGATCTTCGCCGCCGACGTGGTGCGCCGCACGCTCGGCCTGCCGCCGGAGTGGGAGCCGCTGGGCGCCGTGGCGATCGGCCACCCTGCGGCGGGCCCCTCCGGGCCGCGCGAGCCGAGAGACCTCGGGGAAGGGCTGGTGGAGTGGTGAGCCTGCACGCCTCCGCACTGTCCAGCCTGGAGAGCTGGCAGCCCCCGACGGCGGCGCAGGAGTCGCTGCGGCAGGCCTACCTGGGCTTCCTGGTGGCCCGTGCCGACGCCTGCGCGCGGGAGTGCGCGGCGGGACACCTGACGGCGTCGGCCGTCGTGCTGGACGACACCGGCGAGCGGGTGCTGCTCACCCTGCACCCCCGGGTCGGCCGCTGGCTGCAGCTCGGCGGGCACTGCGAGCCTGGTGACGAGTCGCTGGCGGCGGCCGCGCTGCGCGAGGCGCGGGAGGAGTCGGGGATGTCCGGACTGCGGATCGACCCGGAGCCGTTGCACCTGGAGGTGCATCCGATCACGTGCTCGCTGGGAGTGCCGACCCGGCACTTCGACGTGCGCTTCCTGGTGCGCGCGCCGCGGGGCGCGCAGGCCGTGCGCAGCGCGGAGTCCGACGACCTGCGCTGGTGGCCCGCGACGGCGCTGCCCCCGGACACCGAGGACCTCACCGAGCTGCTCGCCACCGCGCTCGACCGCGCCTGACGCCCGGGGCCGCCCGCCGTCCCCGGCGGTGAATGGCACTGCCCCAGACCGGGGCGGGGTTGACTTTGTAGCATGTTTTGTGTCACCTTCTTGGGACAAGCAATGCTACAAAGGAGGGGTTGTGAACGTACCTGTCGACGACGCGGGCCTGCGCCGCGCACGCCGGTGGCTGGTCCGGCACGGGGCACCAGGCCAGGAGCCGGACCGGTTGCTGGCCGCCCGGATGACCGTGCGGGAACGGATGCGCCATCAGCTGATCCTGCACGCGCTGATGCTGGCGTTCCTCGTCATCGGGTTCGCCGTGCTGCGGGAGTTCGTCCGGTTCTCCGTCGCCGTCGACGGCGTGGAGCTGATGGGCCCGCTGCTGCTGGCCGGGGCGTACCTGCTGGCCGCGGCCTCGGCGTGGTGGCTGGCGCACCGCAAGCGGCGCGCCGAGCAACGGATCGCCGCCACCCTGCCCCGGAGGACCGCGCACAGCGCCGTGCGGCTGCCCCGCGAGGTGCTCGGCGCGCCGTTCCTCGCCGCCGTCGCGGTCACCTACGCGGGCGGGGTCGCCCTCGGCGCGGGCATGCTGCTGTTCGGCGGCCACCTCGTCGACCGGGTGCTGGGGCTGATCCTCACCGCCGGCACCCTGGTCTTCGGGGTCCTCACCGCGCTCGTGGCCGGGGAGGAGGTCCGCAGGCCCGCCCTCGCGGACGGCGACGCCGCGCTGGCCGTCGACGACCTGCTCCGCACCCAGGACTCTCACCAGGGCGTGCCCTACAGCCTGCCGGTCGCGCTGGTCATGTCGATGATGACGGTGAGCCCGGTGTTCACCGGGCTGCTGCTCGGGTACGTCGCCGTCGCCCTGCTGCTGTGGGGAGCGACGTACCTGACCGACCACCGCCGCCCGCTGCCCCGGACCGCCGCGGAGCCGACGCGATGATCATCAGTGTGGACGCGGACTCCAAGGTGCCGCCGTACGAGCAGGTCCGCTCGGAGCTGGCCAGGCAGATCAACGACGGCACGCTGGCCGTGGGCACGAAGCTGCCCACGGTGCGCAGGCTCGCGGCCGACCTCGGCATCGCGCCGAACACGATCGCCAGGGCCTACCGGGAGCTGGAGGAGGCCGGGCTCATCGAGACGCGGGGCAGGGCGGGCAGCTTCGTCGGCTCGTCGGGCGACACCAGCAGGCAGCGGGTGCGGGAGGCGGCGGCGGAGTACGCCGCGGTGGCGCACCGGATGGGCATCGGCCCCGACGAGGCGCTGGCGATCGTCACCGCCGCCCTGCGCTCGTGAGCGGGAAACGTTGTTCTTACCACGGAAAACACTCACGAGAGGTAGTCGTGGTCGCGGGCGTCGGTGATGGCCATGTGGCCGGGGGCGTGGCCGATCGCGAACGGCGGCCGCGACCGCATCACCGCCGCCTGCGGGGTCACGCCGCAGGCCCAGAACACCGGCAGCTCCCCCGGCCGGATCTCCACCGCGTCGCCGAAGTCGGGGTGGTCGAGGTCCTCCAGCCCCAGCAGGCCGGGAGAGCCGACGTGCACCGGCGCGCCGTGCACCGCCGGGTACCGCGCCGTGACCCGCACCGCGAGCGGGACCAGCTCGGCGGGCACCGGCCGCATCGACACCACCAGCGAGCCCGACAGGCGGCCCGCGGGCCTGCACTCCCGGTTGGTGCGGTACATCGGCACGTTCGTGCCCGCCTCGATGTGCCGCACCGGCACGCCCGCGTCCAGCAGCGCCGTCTCGAACGTGAAGCTGCAGCCGACGAGAAACGACACCAGGTCGTCCCGCCACACCCCGGTCACGTCCGCGCACTCGTCGACGAGCTCCCCGTCGCGGTAGACGCGGTAGGCAGGCAGGTCGGTGCGCAGGTCGCCGGAGAAGATCGACGCGCTGGTCTCGCCGGGCTCGGTGACGTCGAGCACCGGGCACGCCTGCGGGTTGCGCTGCGCGAACAGCAGGAAGTCGTAGGCGTGGTCGCGCGGCAGGCTGATCAGGTTGGCCTGCGCCCAGCCCGCGCAGAAACCCGAGGTCGGCACGCGCAGCCCGGCCCGGAACTTCGCCCTCGCCTCGGCGGGGGTCAGCGCCGCGTTGGTCATGGTCCTCTCCTTCCCCGCGCGGTGAACCTGAGCCGGAGGCCAGGACGCGCCTGCGCGGCCTTGTCGACATCGGCGGCGACCACCACCGCGATCACCGGGTAGCCGCCGGTCACCGGATGATCGGCGAGGAACAGCGTCGGCCTGCCCCCTGGCGGCACCTGCAACGCCCCGGCCACCATGCCCTCGCTCGGCAGCTCGTCGTCCCTGGCACGGTCCAGCCGGGGCCCGTCGAGCCGGATGCCGACGCGGTCGCAGTCGGCCGTGACCGTGTACGGCGCACCGAACAGTGTGGCGAGTGCCCGCGCGGTGAACCAGTCGTCGCGCGGGCCGGGCACCACCGTGAGCACCAGTTCCTCCGCCGCGGGCGCGGCGACCGGAGCGAACCCGACCGGGGCCCAGTGCGCGGGCGGTGGGCCCGTGGCCAGCACCGTGCCCCGGCGCAACGGTTCCGGGCCGAGCCCGGACAGCACGTCCGTCGCCCGGGAGCCGAGCACGGGCTCCACGTCGAGCCCTCCGCGCACCGCCACGTAGCTGCGCAGTCCCCGCTCGGGTGCGCCGAGCCGCAGCAGCGCGCCCCCGGGCACGCGCAGCACCGTGTCGGTCGCCGCGCCCCGCCCGCCGACGGTCACCGGGCACGGCGCTCCCGTGACCACCACCGTGAGGTCCCGCAGCGCCCGCGCGGCGAACCCACCGAAGGTCACCTCGACCGCCGCGGCACCCTCGTCGTTGCCGGCGAGGCGGTTCGCCAGGCGCAGCGCGGCGCGGTCCGCCGCCCCGGACGTGCCGACCCCGATGCCCGCGTAGCCGGGCCTGCCGAGGTCTTGCACCGTCGACAGTGGACCGGTGTCGAGCACCTCCAGCGCCGCGGTCATCGCTGCTCCTGGAACCGGACCCGCACCCCCGGCCGCAGCAGCGCGGGCGGGTCCCGGTCGGGCCGCCAGATCTCCAGGCCGGTCCGGCCGATCAGCTGCCAGCCGCCCGGCGACGACCTCGGGTAGATGCCGCTGAACGTCCCGGCGAGTCCGACCGCGCCGGCCGGGACCCGGGTGCGGGACTCCGCCCGCCGGGGCACCTCCAGCCGTGGCGAACCACCGACGAGGTAGCCGAAGCCGGGTGCGAACCCTCCGAACGCGACCGTCCACTCCCGCCGGGTGTGCTCGGCGACCACCTCGTGCTCGGTCAGCCCGGTCAGCCGCGCCACCTCGGCGAGGTCGGCGCCGTCGTACACCACCGGCACCCGCACCAGCTCCCCGCTCCCCTCCGTGCCGGGCACCGGCCTGGTCCCCCGCACCACCCGCTCGATCTCCACCGAGTCGGCGACCTCCGGGTCCAGCCGCAGCAGCAGGGTGCGGGCGGCGGGCACCAGGTCGGTGACGCCGGGAGGCGGCGCCGCGCGCAGTGCCGCGTGCAGACCCCGGACCGCGTCCAGGTCGTCGAGCTCCACGAGCAGCCCAGAGTCGGCACACGGCAGGACACGCATCTTCCTAGCTCCACAACTCGACGATGCCGCTCAGCGACTTCCACCCCAGGTACACCGTCAGCAGCCAGGCGGCCGAGCCGACCGCCAGCAGCCACCGCGGGTAACGGTATCCGCCGAGCAGGTCCGCCCGCCGCGCGGCGACCCACAGCAGCACGCCGAAACCGACGGGCAGGATCAGCCCGTTGAGCGCGCCCGCGAGGATCAGCAACGTGGTCGGAGCCTGCTCCAGCAGCAGGAACGCGGTCACCGAGACGGCGATGAACGCGATCACCAGCCAGTTGCGCCGCCGCTGCAGCGCGGGCGAGAACGACACCAGGAACGACACCGACGTGTAGGAGGCGCCGAGCACGGACGTGATGCCCGCGGCCCAGAGGATCATCCCGAACAGCCGCAGCCCCACCTCACCGGCGGCGTGGGCGAACGCGTCGGCCGGCGGGTTGTCGGTGGCCAGCGTGGCGCCACCGGCGACCACGCCGAGGATGGCGAGGAACAGCACGATCCGCATCACGCCGGTGACCAGCAGGGACGTCACCGAGCTGCGGCTGACCTCGGCGACCCGCTCGGGGCCGGTGATACCGGCGTCGACCAGCCGGTGCGCGCCGGCGTAGGTGATGTAGCCGCCGACCGTGCCACCGATCAGCGTGGTGATGGCGAGGAAGTCGACGGTGTCGGGCACGACCGACTGCCGCAGCGCGTCGCCGACCGGCGGGCCGGAGACGATCGCGACGTACGCGGTGAGCCCGATCATCAGCAGCCCGAGCACGACGACCAGCCGGTCCATCGCGATTCCGGCCCGCCTGCTGAGGAAGAGGCCGATCGCGATCACCGCGGAGATCGTGCCGCCGATCTTGACCTCCAGCCCGAGCAGGGCGTCCAGGCCGAGCGAGGTGCCCGCGATGTTGCCGATGTTGAACACGAGCCCGCCGAACACGACGAGCGCGGCCATGAGGTAGCCGACCCCGGGCAGGACCCGGTTGCCCAGCTCCTGCGCGCGCAGGCCGGAGACGCCGATGACGCGCCAGACGTTCAGCTGCACCGCGATGTCGATGACGATCGACACGACGATCGCGAAGGCGAACGCCGCGCCGAGCTGCACCGTGAACTGCGTGGTCTGGGTGATGAAGCCGGGTCCGATGGCGCTGGTCGCCATCAGGAACACCGCGCCGAGCAGAGCACTGCGCTTGACCGCGGCACCCACCGTGCCCGCGTTGCTGGTCTTGTCGGCCATGGGGGACTCCCCTCGTCTCGGGTCCCCGGACCGTACTGAATTGTTGAACAATCCTGCAAGGCTCTTGTCGAACGTCTTTGTTAAACTGAGACGTCACAGAACGGAGGCCGGATGACCACCACGGACCCGTGGGTGGACCTGCTCGCGGGCGAGCGCTCGCTGCTCGACCGCACCAGCACCGCCGAGCGGGTGGCGGACGTGCTCCGCCAGCGGATCATCGAGGGGGCCCTGCCGCCCGGCAGCCGGCTGTCCGAGGAGAGCGCGGGGCGCGCGCTCGCGGTGTCGCGTAACACCCTGCGGGAGGCGTTCCGGCTGCTCGTGCACGAGCGGCTGCTGGTGCACGAGTTCCACCGCGGTGTGTTCGTCCGCAAGCTGACCGCCGACGACGTCGTGGACCTCTACCGGATCCGCCGGATGCTGGAGACGAGCGCCATCCGGAGAGCGGGCGACGCGGACGGCGAGCGGGTGGCCGCGCTGGACGCGGCCGTCCGGGCGGGCGAGACCGCGTCGGCCGAGCATCGCTGGCTCGACGTCGGCACCGCGAACATGCGCTTCCACCAGGCCGTGGCGGGCCTGGCGGGCAGCCCGCGCGTGGACGAGACCATGCGGCAGCTGCTGGCCGAGCTGCGGCTGGCGTTCCACGTCATGTCCCGGCCGCGCGAGTTCCACGAGCCCTACCTCGCGGCCAACCGCGCCATCACCGACCTGGTCACCGCGGGCGAGATCGGCGCGGCCGAACGCAGGCTCGAGGACTACTTCGACGCCGCCGAGGCCCAGCTCGTCGAGGCCTACCGGGAGCTCGCGGGCTGACGGCGTGTCCGCCATCCGCGCTCACGTGTCCGCCATCCGCGCTCACGTGTCCGCCATCCGCGCTCACGTGTCCGCCACCTGCGCTCACGTGTCCGCCATCCGCGCCGCGCGGCCGCGCACGGACGGCGGACACGCCGACACCACGCGCGGACACGCGTGCACAGACCGCGGACACGCGTGCACAGACCGCGGACACGGCGGGGTCAGATGGCGCGGTAGTCCCGGACCGCCGCCCTCGGGCCGAACCGCGGTCGCGAGAACCCCACCGCCTCCAGGTACCGCACGGCGCGGTGCCGCTGCGGTGCGTACGGCGCCAGCTCGGCGTGCAGGCCCGCGTCGTCCAGCTCCCTGCCGACCAGCGCGTGCCCGACGACAGCCGGGATGTGGAAGTCACCGAAGCTGACGGCGTCCGGATCGCCCCACGCCCGCTGCGCGATCTCCGCCGACGTCCACACGCCGATCCCCGGCACCTGCCGCAGGAACTCGCGGCCCGGCACCCCGCGCAGCTCGGCCGCCCGCTCCAGCCGGTGCGCGACCCTGGCCGCCGCGACCAGCGTCGTGCGCCGGGCCAGGTCCACGCCCGCGCGGTGCCAGTCCCAGTCGGTGACGGACCGGATCGCGGCGGGCGTGGGCGGCACCCGCATCCCCGCCGGGGCAGGCCCCGGCGCGGGCTCGCCGAACCGGCGGCACAGCTCGCGCCACGACCGGCGCGCCTCGTAGCCGGTGACCTTCTGCTCCAGCACCGACGGCACCAGCACGTCCCACACGCGGCCGGTCGCGCCCAGCCGCAGCAGCGGGAACCGGCGGCGCGCCCGCGCGACGGCATCGTGATGGGCGGCGAAACCCGAGTCGTCGTCCTCCGCGCCGAGCAACCGGGGAACACCGTCGAGGAGCACCCCGGCTCCCGTGCCCCACGCCTTCGCCTCCACGACCGTGTCCCCGGCCCGCAGCACCAGCGTGCCGGGACCGTCGGCCGTGTTCGCCGTGACCCAGACGTGACCGCCGTCGTCGAACCGCAGGCACGGATCGCCACGGCCGCGGCGCAGCGGCGCCAGCACCCCCGCGAGGTCGACCGGGAACGGCGCGCGCCACCGCCGGTACCGTTCAGGCTGTTCAGGCATCGGAGGAGAACCGGATCCCGCCGTCGGGCAGCGTGACGCCGGGCCACACGCGCGCGCCGTCGAGCAGCTCGCAGCCCGCGCCCACCACGGCGCCGTCCCCCAGCACGACCCCGCGCAGCACCGCGCCCTCGCCCACCCGGGCGCCCGCGCCGAGCACCGACCGCTCCACGACCGCGTCCGGGGCCACCACGGCACCGTCGAACAGCACCGCGCCGTCCACCGTGGCGCCCGCGGCGACCTCGGCGCCGCTGCCGACGGTGGCACCACCGGTCACGGTGGCACCGTCGGCCACCTTCGCCCCGTCGAGGCACAGTGCCTCGCCCACCGGGCCGGGCAGCGCCGACGTGGGAGCGACGCCGCGCACGAGGTCGGCGGAACCCCGCACGAACGCCTCCGGCGTGCCCACGTCGAGCCAGTAGGAGCTGTCGACGAACCCGTGCACGTGGGCGCCGTCACCGAGCAGGCTGGGGAACGTCTCCCGCTCGACCGAGACGGGCCTGCCCGCCGGGATGTCCTCGATCACCTCGCGGCGGAACACGTAGCAGCCCGCGTTGATCTGGTCGGTCGGCGGGTTCGGGGTCTTCTCCAGGAACGCGGTGACCCGCCCCTCGGCGTCGGTGGGCACCGAGCCGAACCGGCTCGGGTCGGGCACGCGCTGCAGGTGCAGGGTGACGTCCGCGCCCGCGCGCCGGTGGGTGCCGACGAGCTCGCCGAGGTCGGCGCCGGACAGGATGTCGCCGTTGAACACCACGGCGTCGTCGGCCCGCAGCCGGTCCGCCACGTTGCGGATCGCGCCGCCGGTGTCGAGCGGCACGTCCTCCACGACGTAGTCGATCTCCAGGCCCAGCGCGGCGCCGTCGCCGAAGAACTCCTCGAACACCTCGGCCCGGTACGAGGTGCCGAGCACGACATGGGTGATCCCCGCAGCGCGGATGCGGGAGAGCAGGTGCGACAGGAACGGCACCCCCGCGGTCGGCAGCATCGGCTTCGGCGCGGACAGGGTCAGCGGACGCAGCCGCGTGCCCTTGCCCCCCACGAGGATCACGGCATCGACGCCGGAAACGGCGGTCATCGCGAGCATTCCTCCCTCACTGGCCCACCGGTGACGACAGACCGTGTGAAACGCTGACGGTCCGAGGCCGGAGGGCCTACCCTAGACCCAGACAGCGGCGGCCCCGTTCGGAGAGGGCCTCGGGTGAGGTACGGGAGGCGAGGGCATGGACCCCCGCGATCGGGCGGACGCCCTGCTCTCGCGCGCACAGGCGCGCGAGGGGGTGGTGACGCCGGACAACATGACGTCCCCCATGGATGCCTCGAACACCCAGCAGATCCCGAGATCCGTCGTCCGGAGCATCGACGAGCAGGATCCGGACAGCACCACCCGGCTACCGCACGCCATGATCGAGGAGTCGATGGCGGACGGGGACGGGCGGCCCAGCCACCTCACCGAGCAGCAACCCACCACGCGCCTCGACGAGCCCGGCGGCGAGGTGGAGGAGACGCGGCTGGACGGGCTGGTGCCCACCACGACCACGCGGCGCGGCCAGTCCGAGCTCTCCCGCCGCCTCGAAGGCCGGTAGGCCAACGGGTCAGGAGCGGCGGGTTTCCAGGCGCAGCCGGATCGCGAGGCCGAGCCGGATCGCCAGCAGCAGCGGGCGCCACGCCGGGCCGCGGTGCCGGTCGGCGAGGTAGCGGTACGCGCTCTCGTGGTGCGCGGCGAGCATCCGGGCCGACGCCCGGGACGTGGCCTGCCCGCCGAGGTGCATGACCGCGGCCGAGGGTGCGTACACGTTGAGCCAGCCCGCCCTGGCGAGCCGGTCGCCCAGATCGACGTCCTCGAAGTACATGAAGTAGCGCGGGTCGAAGCCGCCGACCGAGTCGAACGCCTCCCGCCGCAGCAGCTGGCACGACCCGGACAACCAGCCCGCGGTGCGCTCGACCGGCTCACCGCGTTCCTGCCGGTACGCGCGGGTCCACGGGTTGCCCGGCCACACCTTGCCGAACAGCGCGTGCCCGATGCCGCGGCCGAGCGAGGGCAGCAGCCGTGCCGACGGGTACACGGTGCCGTCGGGTTCGCGGATCAGCGGGCCGAACGCGCCGCCGCGCGGCCAGCGCTCGGCGACCGCGAGCAGCTCGTCCAGTGAACCGGGCTCCCACTCCAGGTCCGGGTTGGCGATGACGACCCAGCCGTAGCTGTCGTCCAGCTCGGCGACCCCCCGGTTCGCCCCCGCCCCGTAGCCGAGGTTCTCCCCGGTGCGCAGCAGGTGCACGTGCTCGCGCTCGGCGGCCTTCTCCGGCGCGCCGTCGGTGGACCCGTTGTCGGCGAGCACCACGTGGACGTCCCGCGTGGTGGCCTTGGTGAGCGTGTCGAGGAAGCGCTCCAGGGTCTCCCCCGGCGAGTAGGTCACGGTCACCACGGCGAGCCGGTCGCCGTAGGTCTTCGGCTCGGTCACGCGGCCATTGTGCACCGGTCACCGAGCGTGGGCGCGACCGAGGGGCGGCGGGCCCGAACGCAGCACTCACCGGTCCGAGCGCAGCACTCGCGGCACTAGCGGCGGGAGCGCCACCGGTGCCAGGCCACGTCGTAGGCCTCGCGGTGCTGGTCGGCGGTGGTCTCCCAGGAGAACTCCTTCGCCCTGCGCTGCGCGGCCTCGGCCAGGGCGGCCCTGCGGGTGGGGTCGTCGAGCAGCTCGCGCAGCGCCACGGCGACGTCGCCCGCGCCGACCCCACAGTAGGCGACGGCGTCGCCGCCCACCTCCGGCAGCGACAGCCGCCGCGTGGTCAGCACGCAGGCCCCGGACGCCATCGCCTCCAGCACCGGCAGCCCGAATCCCTCGCCGAGGCTCGGGTAGGCCACCAGTTCCGCCCCGCCGAGGAATCCCGCCAGCGTGTCGAACGGCAGGTATCCGGCCCGGATGACGCGCAGCCGGTGCGGCACGGCGTCCAGCGCCCGCTCGACCTGGCCGTCCCAGCCCGGCTGCCCGGCCAGCACCAGCGCCGGGGGGTCGGGGCGCCCCGCCACCGCCTCGGCGAAGCCCCGGACGAGCGCGGGCACGTTCTTGCGTGGTTCGAGCGCCCCGAGGAACGCCACGTACGGCGTGTTCCCCAGCCCGACGGCCGTGCGGGCGGCGCGGATCTCCTCCGGTGACGGCGGGTGGAAGCGTTCCAGGTCGACGCCGTGCTGGATGACCCGCAGCCGCGCCGGGCGGGTGCCGGTGGCCCTGGCCAGCTCCCGCGCGGTGGCCTGGCTCGGCACCACGCACAGGTCCGCTCCGCGCAGCGCGGCCACCGTCCAGGCCCGGAAGAACCGCGCCTTGACCGACGAGTGCAGCACGGCGTCGGTGAAGAACGTCGCGTCGTGCAGCGTGACGACAGATGCCGCCCGGCTGGCGAGCGGCATCGTGTAGTGCGGCGAGTGGACGACGTCCACCGCGAGTCTCCGGACGAGGCCGGGCAGCGTGGTCTGCTCCCAGGCGAGCCGGGCGGTGCGGGTGGCGACGGACTGCGGCGTCGGCAGCACCTGCGCGTGCGGGGCGAGCGTGCCGTACAGCTCGGCGTCCCGGGGCTGGCACGCGACGACCACCCGCGCGCCCCCGGCGTCCAGGGCCGCGACGAGCGAGTCGACATAGCGACCGACGCCACCCCGGTCCGCGGGCACGGCCGTGGCGTCGAGCAGCACGCGTGGTTCAGCCACCCGTGCAGACTACGACGCCGGCCACGGCCGGTTGGGTGGAATGCGGTAATTCGTGGTCAGGCCCCCGGCACGTGCAGCCGCCACACGGCCAGCGCCGCCCGCCGCCAGCTGAACGCGGCGGCCCGCTCCCGGCCCGCGGCCGCCAGCCCGGCGGCGAGCGGGCCGGAGGACAGCACCTCGTGCAGCGCGGTGGCGAGTGCCCGCGCGTCGCCGCGCGGCACCATCCGGCCCGCGCCCCCGGCCACCTCGGCGAGCGCGGGCGCGTCCGAGTGCACCACGGGCACCCCGGCGGCCATCGCCTCCAGCACCGGCAGCCCGAAGCCCTCGGCGAGGCTGGGCGCGGCGAGCACGCTCGCCCCGCGCAGCACGGCGGCCAGCTCGGCGTCGGACAGCCTGCCGAGCACCCGCACGCGGTGCTCGCCGAGCCCGTGCTCCCGCGCCAGCGCCAGTGGGTCGAGCCCGCCCCAGCCCGGCTGGCCGGCCAGCAGCAGCGGCACCTCCGGCTCGGCCAGCAGGGCCATGGCCGCGACGAGCACGTCGATGCCCTTGCGCGGCTCCAGGGTGCCGACCGCGAGGACGTAACGCGGCGGCAGCCCGGCGGGCGGCTCCGCGACGGGCAGGGTGGTGACGCCGTGCCCGACCACGTGCACCGGCGCCGGTCCCGCGGCGAACCCGGCCAGCTCGCCGCGCACCGCCTCGGTGGGCACGACCAGCGCGTCCGCCCCCCGCGCGGCGCGGCCGATCATCGCGCGGTGCCAGCGCACGCCCCGCGGGGTCAGCGTCTCCGGATGCGTCCACGGCACCGTGTCGTGCACGGTCACCGACAGGCTGCGGCCCCGGGGCGCCCTCGGCGGGGCCAGCGGCGTCGGGGCGTGCACGGCGGCCCCGCCCGGCCACAGCGGCACCCCGGCCTGCCAGGCCGCCACCAGCGCCTTCGGCGGCAGCGGCAGCCGCCGGGGACCCCGCACCCCCGGCACGCGGGCGGCCGTCACGTCGGCGTGCCGGGCGACGGCGCTGCCCACCGTCCACCCCTCCGGGGCCGTCGCGGCCAGCGCGCGCAGCAGTTCCGCGGTGTAGCGGCCGGTCCCGCCGGGGACCGGGGACAGCAGCTGCTCGGCGAGCACGACGAGTTCGGGCACCCCGCTATTCTGCTCGACGTGCTCACCACGGTCGTCGTCGTCACCTGGCGCGGCGCGGGGCACGTCGCCGAATGCCTCGACGCGCTCGCCGCGCAGGACCGTCCACACCGGACGCTGGTGGTCGACAACGCCTCCACGGACGGCACGGCCGCGCTGCTCGCCGCGCACCCGTCGGCTCCCGAGGTGCTGCGGCTGCCCCGCAACACCGGCTACGCGGGCGGGATCGCCGCCGCGCTGCCCGCCGTGCGCACGCCCTACGTCGCCTGGCTCAACGACGACGCCGCCCCGACGCCGGGCTGGCTCGCCGCGCTGGAGGACGCGATGGCGCCCGGCGTCGCCGCGGTCTCGTCGCGGCTGGAGTACGCCGACGGCACCGCGCAGTCGCTGGGTGTGCGGCTCACCGCCGACGGGCACGGCGCCGACCTGACCGATCTCACCGCGACCGCCGGCGGCGAGCCGTTCGGCTTCTGCGGCGGGGCGGCGCTGCTGCGCACCGACGCGTTGCGCGAGGCGGGCGGGGTGCCCGCCCGCTTCTTCTGCTACTACGAGGACACCGACACCGCGTGGCGGCTGCGGCTGGCCGGGCGGCGCGTGGTCGCCGCGCCGGGGGCCGTGGTGCGGCACCGGCACGGCGCCAGCACGCACCCCGGCTCACCGCGCTTCCACCGCTGGAACGAGCGCAACCGGCTGCTCATGCTGCTGCGCTGTGCCCCGGGCCGCGTCGCGCTGCGCGAGCTCGCCCGGTTCGCCGCCCTGACCGTCGTGCTGCCGCTGCGCCGCGGCCGCCCGCGCGCCGCGAACTTCCGGCCCTGGCTCCGCTGCCGGGTCCTGGCCGAGGTCGCCGCGCTGCTGCCTGCCACACTGCTCGCACGGCGGGCGATCAGCCGTCGCCGCACGGTCGGGCGACACGCGCTCTGGCGCGCGTGGGCCCGCGGCTAATCTTGGGGGCCAGTGGGAAGGAGCGCGGCGTTGGCCAACGGGGCTCAGGGGGAATCCGGACATCCGCTCGTGTCGGTGGTCGTGGTGAACTACCGCGGGGCCGACGACACCATCACGTGCCTGCGGGCGCTGACCGGGCTGCCCTACCCGCGCCTGGAGATCATCTGCGTGGACAACGGCTCGCCCGGCGACGACGTGCCGCGCATCCGCGCCGCCGTGCCCGGCGTGCGGCTGGTCGAGGCCGGGGAGAACCTGGGCTTCGCCGGCGGCTGCAACCTCGGTGCCCGGGAGGCGAACGGCACCGTGCTGGGGTTCCTCAACAACGACGCCCGGCCCGGTGAGAGCTGGGTCGAGGCGGCGGTGGCCGCGCTGCGCGCCGACCCGGCGGTGGCCGCGGTGGCCAGCAAGGTGGTCGACTGGGAGGGCACCGCGGCCGACTTCGTGGACGGCGGCCTCACCTGGTTCGGTATGGGCTACAAGCGGCACGCGGGCACCGCGCTGGCCGAGCTGCCGCCCGGCGAGCACGACGCGCCGAAGGACGTGCTGTTCGGCACCGGCTCGGCGATGTTCGTCCGCGCGTCGGTGTTCGCCGAGCTCGGCGGTTTCGACGAGCGCTTCTTCATGTTCTACGAGGACGTCGACCTCGGCTGGCGGCTCAACCTGCGCGGCTGGCGAGTGCGCTACGTGCCCGGGTCGGTCGCCTACCACCGCCACCACGGCACGATGGCGGCGGTGGACTCGCCGGACACCGGCCGCGAGACGTTCCTGCTGGAGCGCAACGCGCTGGCGGCCCTGTACAAGAACCTCTCCGACGACGCGCTGGCGAGGGCGCTGCCCGCCGCGCTCGCGCTCGCCGTGCGGCGCGCCACCGCGCGCGGTGAGCTGGACCCCGGTCAGCTGGATCTGCGCCGGGGCGGCTCCCCGGACGACACCGATCCCGTACCGCTGCCGCGGACGGCGCTGGCCGGTGTCCTCGCCATCGACCAGTTCGTCGAGCTGCTCCCCTCGCTCGCCGGATCGCGAGCCGAGGAGCAGGCGGCGCGCGTGCGTACCGACGCGGACCTGCTGCCGCTGCTGCGCACGGCGCTCGAGCCCGCGTACCCGCTGCCCCGCTACCTGGCCGCCCACGACATCCTGGTGGAGGCCTTCGGCATCGAGCGGGCGTTCGGCGCCCGGCGCAAGGTGCTGGTGCTCACCGGCGACGCGATCACCGAGCGCATGGCCGGCCCCGCCATCCGGGCGTGGAACATGGCGCAGGTGCTCTCCGCCGAGCACGACGTGCGGCTGGTGACGGTCAACCCGCTCGCCGACCCGCCACCGGCGCCGTTCCCGGTCAGCGCCGCGCGCAGGCGCGACCTGACCGAGCCGGTGGCGTGGGCGGACGTGGTGATCCTGCAGGGCCACGTGCTGGAGATGGCGCCCGCGCTGAAGCGGGAACACGCGCACAAGATCGTGGTGTGCGACCTCTACGACCCGATGCACCTCGAACTGCTCGAACAGGGCAAGGCCGCGCCCGACGACCGGCGCGCCGCCGACCTCGCCGGGGTCACGCGGGTGCTCGACGCCCAGCTGGAACGCGGTGACTTCTTCCTGTGCGCCTCGCAGCGGCAGCGGCACTTCTGGCTCGGCCACCTCGCCGCGCTCGGGCGGCTGTCGCCCCGGCTGTACGACGCCGACCCGACCACCCGCTCGCTGCTGGCCGTCGTGCCGTTCGGGCTGCCCGCCGAGCCACCCCGGCGCACCGGGCCCGGCCTGCGCGCGGCGTTCGACGAGATCGCCGACACCGACCGCGTGATCCTGTGGGCGGGCGGGGTCTACAGCTGGTTCGACCCACTCACCCTCGTCCGCGCCGTGGAGCTGCTGCGGGAGCGGCGGCCGGACGTGCGGCTGGTGTTCCTCGGCATGCGGCATCCGAACCCCGAGGTCGCCGAGATGGACATCGGCACCCGCACCGTCCGGCTCTCGGATTCGCTCGGCCTCACCGGCAAGCACGTGTTCTTCAACGAGCAGTGGGTGCCGTACGGCCAGCGGCAGAACTGGCTGCTCGACGCCGACTGCGGTGTGACGACGCACTTCGAGCACGTGGAGACGACGTTCGCGTTCCGCACCCGCGTGCTGGACTACCTGTGGGCCGGGCTGCCGATCGTCACCACCGACGGTGACGCGTTCGCCGACCTGGTCCGCGCCGAACGGCTGGGCGCCGTGGTGCCGGCCGAGGACGCGGAGGCGCTGGCCGGCGCGCTCGAACAGTGCCTGTACGACCCCGGGTTCGCCGCGGGCTGCCGGGAGCGGATCGCCGACGTCGCCCGGCGGTACACGTGGCCGGAGGTGCTGGCGCCGCTCACCGAGTTCTGCCGGAACCCGCGTCCCGCCGCCGACCGGCTGCCCGGTGCGGCGGACCTGGTGCCCTCGGCGCCGGTGCGCGGCCGGGAGCTGGTGCGCCGGGACCTGGCGCTGGTGCGGGAGTACCTCGCCGACGGGGGACCCGCGGAGCTGGCCCGCCGCGCGGGCGGGCGGGTGCGCAAGCTGGTACGCCGTGGGCGCGGTGGACACCGCCGTGGCTGAGCCCTCCGCGAAACCGCTGCGCGTCCTGCTGGACGGCACGCCCCTGCTCGGCGAACGTACCGGCATCGGCCGGTACACGGCGTCGCTGTCCGAGGAGCTCGCCTCGCTGTCTACTGTGGACACGCGCGCGGTGGCGTTCACGTTGCGCGGCTGGCGCAGGTTGCGCACGGTGCTGCCGCACGGTGTGCGGGCCCGCGGCATGCCGGTGGCGGCGCGGGTGCTGCGGTCGATGTGGCTGCGCTCGACGTTTCCCCCGGTGGAGCTGTTCGCCGGGCCGACCGATGTCGTGCACGGCACCAACTTCGTCCTGCCCGGAACCGCCCGGGCCGCGGGCGTGCTCACCATCCACGACCTGGCGTTCCTCGACGCCCCGCAGGACCTGCCGCCGAGCGACGCCGAACTGCCCGAGCTGGTGCGCAAGGGTGCCGCGCGGGCCGACGTGATCTGCACGCCGACCGCGGCGGTCGCGGACGTCGTCGCCGAGCGACTGGACGTCGACCGCGGCAAGATCGAGGTGACACCGCTCGGCATCGACGCGGGCTGGTTCACCGGCAGGCCGCCGAGCCAGGAACTGCGGGACCGGCTCGGGCTTCCGTCGCGGTACCTGCTGTTCACCGGCGCGGCGGGGCCACGCAAGGGGCTCGACTGGCTGGCGAAGGCGCACGCCACCGACCCCGGGCTGCCGCCCATGGTGTTCGCCGGGCCGGGGCCGTTTCCCCCCGGCGCCCGCGCGCACCACCTCGGCTACCTGACCGACCTGGAGCTGCAGCGGGTGGTGGCCGGAGCGTCGGCGCTGGTCCTGCCGTCGCGAGACGAGGGATTCGGATTGCCGGTGCTGGAGGCGATGGCGTGTGACGTGCCGGTGGTGTGCACGGACATCCCGGCACTGCGCGAGGTCTCCGGCGGGCTGGCCGCTCTCGTGCCCTACGGCGATGTCGACGGCCTCGTGGAGGCCCTGCGCGCCGCCGTGGACGACCCGCACGCGGCGTCCACGTCGGCGACCCGCCGCGCGCACACGGCGAGCTTCACGTGGCGCCGCTGTGCCGAGGCGACCGTCACCGCCTACCGCCGCGCCGCCCGTCGTGAGTGAGAAACGTGGTAAGAACGACGTTTCTCACTCACGAGTCCTGGAAGAACGCGTGCAGGGCCTCCGGCCACGGGCGCAGCGGGGTGAGCCCGGCCTCCCGCCACGACGCGTCCGACAGCACCGAGTAGGCCGGACGTGGCGCGGGCCGGGGGTACTCGTCCGTGCCGCACGGCCGGACACGCTCCGGGTCGGCGCCGAGCTCGGCGAACACCGCACGGGCGAGACCGCACCACGTGGTGTCCCCACCACCTGAGCAGTGCAGGATCCGCCGCCGGGGCCCCTCGCCCGCCGCCACCAGACCGGCCAGCTCGAGCAGGCCGCCCGCGAGGTCGGCCGTCCACGTCGGACTACCCCGCTGGTCGTCCACAACGGACACGGTGTCGCGCTCGCGTTCCAGGCGCACCATCGTCCGCACGAAGTTCTCACCCGCCGCGCCGTAGAGCCAGGAGGTGCGGACGATCCACGCCTGCGCGCCGGAGCCGAGCACGGCGTCCTCACCGGCCGCTTTGGTGCGCCCGTAGGCGGTACGCGGGCCGAGCGCGTCGTCCGGCTCGTACGGCCGGTCGCCGTCGCCGGAGAACACGTAGTCGGTGGACACGTGCACCAGTGGCACCCGGCGGGAGGTGCACGCGGCGGCGAGCACCCTGGGGCCGTCGGCGTTCACGGCGAAGGCGCGTTCCTCGTCGTCCTCGGCGGCGTCCACGGCCGTGTAGGCGGCCGCGTTGATCACGACGGGCACCCGGCCGCTCTCGCGGGCGGACGTGGCCAGCGTCGCGACGGCCTCCACCACCGCGCCCGCCTCGGTCACGTCCAGCTCGGCCGAGCCGGGTGCGCGGACCTCGATATCGGAACCGTCGGCGCCACCGAGGGCGGCGAGGTCCCGGCCGAGCTGGCCGGAGCCGCCGGGGACGAGAACTGCGAGTCGGGACAAGGACGATCACCTTCCAGCAAGCGCGGAACGGTTCTTCAGCGGTTCCCACCAGTCGCGGTTGTCCGCGTACCAGCGCACGGTGTCGGCGAGGCCGGTCTCGAAGTCGACCCGCGGCCGGTAGCCCAGCTCGGTGGTGATCTTCGTGATGTCCACCGAGTACCTCCGGTCGTGACCTTTGCGGTCCTCAACCGGCCGCACCATCTCCCAGTCCGCGCCCACCGCGGCGAGCAGCCGCCCGGTGAGCTCCCGGTTGGTCAGCTCGGTGCCCCCGCCGATGTTGTAGATCTCCCCCGGCCTGCCGCGGTCGGCCACGAGCTGGACGCCCCGACAGTGGTCGTCCACGTGCAACCAGTCCCGGACGTTCAGGCCGTCACCGTAGAGCGGCACCGGCTCCCCGTCGAGCAGGTTCGTCACGAACAGGGGGATGACCTTCTCGGGAAACTGATACGGACCGTAGTTGTTCGAGCACCGCGTGACGCACACCGGCAGCCCGTACGTGCGGTGGAACGCGCGGGCGACGAGATCGGACGAGGCCTTGGAGGCCGAGTACGGCGAGTTCGGCTCCAGCGCGTGGTCCTCGGTCCAGGATCCCGACTCGATCGAGCCGTACACCTCGTCGGTGGAGACGTGCACGAACTTGCCCACCCCCGCGTCGACGGCGGCCTGCAACAGGGTCTGCGTGCCGAGCACGTTGGTGAGCACGAAGTCCGCCGCGCCGGCAATGGAGCGGTCCACATGCGACTCCGCGGCGAAGTGCACCACGAGATCGACCCCGGCCATCACCTGGGTCACAGTGGTCACATCGCAGATGTCGCCGCGCACGAACCGCAGGCGCGGATTGTCCGCCACCGGCGCCAGGTTCTCCTCGCAGCCGGCGTAGGTGAGCTTGTCCAGCACCACGATCTCGGCATCGCGCACCGCCTCGTACTCGCCGGTAAGCGCCTGCCGCACGTAGTGCGACCCGATGAACCCGGCACCCCCGGTGACCAGCACCCGCATCTGCTTCCCTTCCGCCACGGTCCGCGCAGTCTGCCACGCCCCCACCGGATCGAGAACGCAACATCCAGACAACGTTTTCCGATCCTACGGACGTGCAACTAACACATCAGTAATGTGGACCTCGCAAGCCGCTGACTGGGAGGAGCGAGCGTGACCGACTGGCCGTGGGAACCGGTCCAGGCACCGGTCCGCCGCCGGCGGCGGATCCGGAGGGTCGCGCTCCACACCGGCAGGGTGATCGTCGCGCTGGTCTCGGTCACGGTGCTCGCGCTCACCTGGTACGGGTGGCAGTTCGTCGGCGACGTCAACGAAGGTGTCGCCACCACGGACGTGTTCGACTCGGAGCCCCAGGCGGAACCGCTCGACGGCGCCGTCGACATCCTGCTGGTCGGCCAGGACAGCCGCACGGACGCGCAGGGTAACCCCCTGCCACGCGAGGTGCTCGACAAGCTGCACGCGGGCGAGGCGGACGGCGAGCGGCACACCGACACGATGATCCTGGTGCACATCCCCCAGGACGGCACGCGGGCGGTCGCCCTCTCGTTCCCCCGCGACTCCTGGGTCGAGCTCGCGGGCGGCTACGGCACCCACCGGCTCAACAGCGCGTTCGTCTACGCGTTCAACGACACGTTCCAGACCCTGCGCCAGCGGGACGGCCTGAGCCTGGACGAGGCCGAGGAGAAGGCCGCGGAGGCGGGGCGGCGCAACCTCATCGCCACCATCGAGCGGTTCATCGGCAGGCAGGGCATGATCGACCGGTACGCCGAGGTGAACCTGGCGAGCTTCTACGAGATCACCAAGGCGATCGGCGGCATCGAGGTGTGCCTGAAGAACCCGGTGAACGAACCCATGTCCGGCGTGCACCTGCCCGCGGGCAGGCAGGAGATCTCGGGGGTCCAGGCGCTGGCCTTCGTGCGGCAGCGGTACGGCCTGGACGGCGGCGACCTCGGCCGCATCCAGCGCCAGCAGGCGTTCCTCTCCGGGGTCATCCACAAGGTGCTGTCCACGGAGGTGCTGACCAGCCCGTCGAAGCTCTCCGACGTCGTGGCGGCGGTCAAGAGGTCCGTCGTGCTGTCGGAAGACTGGGACCTGCTGCAGTTCGCCTCGCAGATGCGCAATCTCTCCGGCGGCAAGGTGGAGTTCCACACCATCCCGGTGGTGGGCAACACCACGATCGGTGGCGCCGACGTGCTGGAGGTGGACCGGCAGGAGGTCCGCGGCTTCGTGGACGAGCTCATCCCCGAGAGCGAGCCGGGCAACGGGCCCGCCAGCACCGACCTCGCGGACGCCGCGGAGTTCACCGTCGAGCTGTTCGACGGGTCCGGGATCGCGCGGTTCGGCGCCGAGGTCCGCGAGCTGCTGCAGGGCAAGGGCTTCCAGGGCGAGGGATACGCCATTGTGGACTCCCGGAGCACGACGGTGGTCCGCCACGCCCCGGGCGACGAGGCGGGGGCCGAGGCCCTCCGCCAGGCGCTCGGGGAGGAGGTCGAGCTGGCGGAGGACAGCCAGGTGGACAGCGGCTCCCTGATCGTGCTCCTCGGTTCCGACCTCGACCTGGAGCCCGTCTCGGCCATGCGGTCCGACGTCGCGCGCCCGGCTCCCGCTCGCCGGACGTCCGAGCCGAGCACCCCGGCGACGGCCACCGACACCGCCGAATCCCCGGCGACCACGGAGGACCGGACCACCGGTGATCCCATCACCGCGGGCGAGGTGCCCTGCGTCAACTAGAGTTGGGGGACGCGGAGCACGCGCGGGGCGGGGAGGTAACCAGCGTGGCCGAGGGCGACGGCGAAAAGCCGGACGAACAGTCTGATACCGGACAAGCGGCGGAGACGGGGGCGGCCGAGACACCGGAGGCCCCGGGAGGTACGGGGGACGCCGGCACCACCGGAAACACCGAGTACACCGGGAACACGGGCAACACCGACGACGCCGAGCCCACGGCGACCGCCGGGACTCCAGCGCCCAGGCCGACGCCGTACCCGCGCCAGGAGAGCCCACCGCCCGGGCGGCCCCGGCGGCTGGGGCGGGCGCTGCGCGGCGCGGTCAGGACCGTCGTGGCGCTGGTGTCCGCGGCGGCGCTGCTCGCCACCGGCTACGCCTACTCGACCCTCGACGAGGCACAGGACAACGTCCACACCACCGACGCACTGCGGCAGAACGAGGAGGTGGAGGCGACGGCCCCGGCCGAGGACGACCTCGCCACCGACATCCTGCTGGTCGGCGCCGACGCCCGCACCGACATGCAGGGCAACCCGCTGCCCCCCGAGGTGCTGCGGACGCTGCGTACCGAGAGCAAGCAGGGCGTGAACACCGACACCCTCATCATCCTCCGCATCCCGCGGGACGGCACCAAGCCGACGGCGGTCTCGATCCCGAGGGACACGTGGGTGGACGTCCCCCACGGGGGCAAGGCCAAGATCAACTCGGCGTACGGCGCGGCGAAGCTGACCACCGCCCGGCGGCTGCGCGCGGAGGGCATGACCGACCAGGCGGAGATCGAGCGGGAATCCGACCAGGCGGGCAGGCGCGCGCTGGTCAAGACGGTCCAGGACTTCACGGGCGTGCGCATCGACCACTACGCCGAGGTGAACCTCTTCGGCTTCTACCTGCTCACCGAGGCGCTCGGCGGGGTCAAGGTCTGCCTGAACCACGCCACCTCGGACAAGGACTCGGGCGCGAGTTTCGCGGCGGGCCCGCAGGTGGTTTCCGGCGGCGAGGCGCTGTCGTTCGTGCGGCAGCGCAAGAACCTGCCGAGGGGCGACCTCGACCGCATCGTGCGCCAGCAGGCGTTCCTCGCGTCGGCGCTGCACCAGGTGCTCTCCGCGGGCACGCTGACCAGCCCGGCCAAGCTGGACAAGCTCACCGAGGCGCTGCGCCGCTCGCTGGTTCTCGACCCCGACCTGGACCTGCTGAAGTTCGCCGAGCAGGCGAAGGGCATCGCGTCCGGGGACATCGAGTTCGTCACGATCCCGGTGCGGGCGGTCGGCACCTACAGCGCCGACGGCCAGAGCATCGTGGAGGTCGACGTCGCCGAGGTCCGCGGGTTCGTCCAGAGCGTCGCGCGGGGCGCGCCCGCGCCGTCGGGCGGCGGGGCCGCCCCGGGCGCGGCGCCGCGCCAGATCACCGCCGACGGCGTGGCCTGCGTGAACTGACCCGCGAGTCCCCCGCCCGCGCGGGCACTAGGGTTGAAGACCGTGAGCCTCACCGAGCAGATCCTCCACCCGCTGCTGGCATCGGCGGCCGCCCGCCCCGCGGTCACGCACTACGACGACGCCGCGGGCAGCCGCATCGAGCTGTCCGTGGCCACGCTGGCGAACTGGGCGGCCAAGACCGCGAACTGGCTGGTCGAGGAGTTCGATGTCGAGGCGGGCGACGAGGTGACCGTCGCACTGCCCGCGCACTGGCAGACGGCGGGTGTGCTGCTGGGGGCGTGGTGGTGCGGGGCGCACGTGGTCGGCCCGGACACCAGCGCACGGGTGGCGTTCGTGGGACCGGATGCGGACCGGGGCGAGGCCGAAGCGGTCGCGGTGGTCGCGCTCGATCCGCTGGGCCGGGGACTCGGCGGCGCCGTGCCCGACGGGGCGCTGGACTACCTGTCCGAGGCGCGCGTCGCGGGCGACGAGTTCTCGCCGCTGGTGCCGGTCCCCGGCGACACGCCCGCGCTGCTCGGCGCCACGGTGGACGAGGTGCTGCGGCGGGCGCGGGAGAGCGCCACGGCCTCGGGCATCGGGCAGGGCGACCGGGTGCTGTCGACCCGGGAGTGGACGCTGCCCGGCGGCGTGATCGACGCGCTCCTCGCGCCGCTGACCGCCGGGGCCCACGTGGTCCAGGTGACCAGCGCGGACCCCGGCAGGCTGGCCGCGCACCGCGACGCGGAGCGGACCACGGTCGACCTCAGCTGACCGGCGTGTCCGCCGTCTGTGCACGCGTGTCCGCGCCGCGCGACGCGGACACACCACCTCGCCTGCGGCCGACGAGCAGGTGGTCCAGGGAGAGCCTGCCGCCGTTGAAGCCGAGCGCGAGCCCGGCGAGCGCGAGCACGAGGACCAGCTCGTAGCCGCCCTGCCCGGTGAGGCCCGCGTCGAGGTGGACGAGGAACAGCGCGCCGAGTCCGTCGATCGCGTAGAGGATGCCGACCAGCGGCAGCGCCAGCCCGGCCGCGAAGGCGATCGAACCGATCACCTCGACGCCGATCAGGAACAGCGCGGTCACCGTCGGCAGCGGGATCCCCATGCCGCCGACCATGTCCGCCGTGCCGCCGATGCCCAGCTGCCACTTGTCGAGGCCGTGCGCGAAGAACACCACCGCCACCGCGAGCCGGCCCGCCAGTGCCGTGACGTCCCGGAGCCAGTCGGACACACCTTCACCTCCAGATAGATGAAATTTCAACTACGTGCCGACTGTAGCAGCAGGACGCGCTCCCCTCGCGTGCGCGAGGACGGACCTTCGGCCGCGCTGGGAGGCCCTTCGGCCCTGCTCGGAGCGGCTACGCCCGGCTTACGGTCGCTCCGGAGCCCCCGAGGAGGCACGATGCCGACAGACACGCGACCGGACGGCCGCGCCGTATCGGCCCGGCGGAGCGGCTACCTCGTCGCCGCGCTCCTCTCCGGAGCCCTGCTCTACGCGGCGCACGCGTGGCCGGGCTGGGCCGCGGTTCCGTTCCTCACCGAGCGCACGGACGAGGTGCTCGGGCTGGTGACCGCCACCCTGGTCGCCGGGATCGCCGCCAACGTGGCCTACCTCGTCCGCGATCCGCGCTGGCTGCGGTCCCTCGGCGACATCGTGACCACGAGCATCGGCCTCGCGGCGCTCGTACGGATCTGGGCGGTGTTCCCGTTCGACTTCGGCGACCCCGATGTCGGCTGGGCGCTGGTCGCGCGGGTGGTGCTGGGCTTCGCCGTCGTGGGATCGGCGATCGGCATCGCGGTGTCCCTGGTGTGCCTCGTGCGGGCCGCCGGGCATCGCGAGTGAACTCCGGAGAACCACCGTCCCATCGGTTACGGGCCGGGTCACGACGGCCGCGCCGGGGACCCGGCGACGACGAGGGCCCGCACCGCGATCTCGTCAACGAGCCGGGTTCGGAATCCCGGCCTGCAACAGGCGGGGCGAGGCGGTGAACCCGGAGCGCTCGTACACCGGAACCGCCCGCTCGCTGGAGTGCACGGTGACCCGCTCCAGACCGAGGTCCTCGGCCAGCCGCAGGAGGGCCGCGATCAGCCGGCCGCCATGGCCCCGGCCCCGCTCGTGCGCCACGACGTACACACCCTGCACGTCACCGGAGGAACGTTCGACGGCAAGCGGTGTCGGCACCCGCGGCACGAGCGCCAGCCACGCCATGCCGAGGATCTCCCGGCCCCGGAGCAGGATCACGGGCCGGTGCGAGGACCGGTTCTCGCGCGCCCACCGCGCGAAGGCCGAGACGAACTCGTCGCGGCCAGTCGAGGGGGATGCGCCCTTCTCCAGGATCCACTGCCAGCGAAGCTCGGCGAGGGCAGGGATCTCCTCCTCCTCGGGAGGGCGAACGGTGAGAGACTCCATGCGCCGATTGTCGCGGCCCGTGCAGCCGGGATCCGAGCAGACCGCGGACCGGCCGATGAGCCACGCGCGGTCCCGGCGCCCGCGCGGTGTCTCGGCGCTGAACGTTGCTCTATTCGTGTGATGATTGATCAGAAAACCGCAGGTCACGCACAACGATACAGTGACGAACCTCACGGGTTGGCGTCTCCTGTCGATAAAACTGTCGGTAGGTGGATACACAATCAGGTGTCGCGGGAAGGGAGGTCATGATGACGGTCACCGTGATCAACCTGACACGCGAAGAACTCATCGAGAGTCGCGAGAAGCTGCTGCACGACCTTCGCATGACCACTGAGGAGTTACGCGACCGCGTCACCCACGAAACCGCTACCACGGCCGAGCGGGTCGCGCTGGAGCGGCTCGACGAGATCGCGTTCTTACTGGGCGAGCAGGATTGACCTTCGACCTCGACAACGCGGCAACCGGGTTCGCGCAGGAGATCCAAGATCGGCTTGACGCCGTCCTGCCTCCCAGCCCCAGCGCAGATCCGAGGCTGCGTCAGCTCAATGTGCTCGTCCAGGGCGACTTTCGCGTCATTCGTCCAGGCACAAGGGACAAGCCAGGCGGTATACCCCTGCTGCACAACGGCGAGCATGTCGCGGATCTCTGGCTCACGTACCACTGCGCCCCGGACCGGTCGCGGATGTTCCTGGCGACGCGCAAGTCCACTTTTCAGCTGTCTTCCCGCCAGGAGGGCACCCCGCTGCTGAGAGTGGACTACGTGCACGATGCCCACTCCATCCCGGCCGCGCACTGGAACGTGCACGCGGAACGCGGCGCGACCTCGGTCCTGCTCGCCCGCTGCAATCCACAACATGAAGGACTGCTCTCCCGCGTGCACCTCCCTGTTGGAGGCACGCGACACCGCCCGTGTCTCGAGGACTTCCTCGAGATGCTCATCGTCGAATTCAGGATCGACACACTCCCGAAGTGGGAGCAGGAGATCCACGCCGGACGCGAGCGCTGGCGCACGTTCCAGACCAGAGCGATCGTCCGGGACTCGCCTCGAGAGGCAGCGGATGTGCTGCGCAGACTCGGGTACACCGTCACCGAACCCGCAGGCGGACCCCCGGATCGCAACCTGGAAATGTTGCGCTGCCGCTGACCGACCCGGACGCGACGGCACCGCCCTCCTCGTGAGTGAGGAACGTGGTTCTCACCACGTTCCTCACTCACGAGGAGGCTCAGCCCTTGAGCAGGTTCCTGGCCATCACGAGGCGCTGGATCTGGTTGGTGCCCTCGTAGATCTGGGTGATCTTCGCGTCGCGCATCATGCGTTCCACCGGGAAGTCCCGGGTGTAGCCCGCGCCGCCGAAGAGCTGTACCGCGTCGGTGGTGACCTCCATCGCGACGTCGGAGGCGTAGGACTTCGCCGCCGAGGCCATGAACGACGCGCGCGCGTCGCCGCGCTCGGTGGCCGCCGCGGCGGCGTAGACCAGGTGCCGGGCCGCCTCGATCTTGGTGCCCATGTCGGCGAGCATGAACTGCACGCCCTGGAACTCGGCGATGCGCTGCCCGAACTGCTTGCGCTCCTTGACGTAGCCCAGCGCCGCGTCGAGCGCGCCCTGCGCGATGCCCAGTGCCTGCGCGCCGATCGTCGGCCGCGTGTGGTCGAGTGTGCGGAGCGCGGTCTTCAGCCCGGTGCCCGGCTCGCCGATGATGCGGTCGGCCGGGATGACACAGTTCTCGAAGTGGATCTCGCACGTGGGCGAGCCCTTGATGCCCAGTTTCTTCTCCTTGGCGCCCACCGAGAAGCCGGGATCGTCGGCGTGCACGACGAACGCCGAGATGCCGTTCGCCTTCTTCTCCGCCTCCGGGTCGGTCACGGCCATCACCGTGTACCACGTCGACTCGCCCGCGTTGGTGATCCAGCACTTGGTGCCGTTGAGTACCCAGGAGTCGCCGTCCAGCCGCGCCCGGGTGCGCATCGACGCGGTGTCGGAACCGGCCTCGCGCTCGGACAGCGCGTAGGACGCCGACGCGTCACCGGCGGCGATCGACGGCAGCACGGTCTTCTTCAGCTGCTCCGACGCCGAGAGCAGGATCGGCTGCGTGGCGAGCTTGTTGACCGCGGGGATCAGCGAGGCCGACGCGTCGACCCGCGCCACCTCCTCGATGACGATGCAGGCCGCGATCGCGTCGGCACCCTGCCCCTCGAACTCCTCGGGGATGTGCACGGCGTTGAAGCCGGACCGCACCAGCGCGTCGCGCGCCTCGACCGGGTAGCGCTCCTGCTCGTCGACCTCGGCGGCGTAGGGCGCGATCTCCTTCTCCGCCAGCGCGCGCACCGCGGCGCGCAGCTCCTCGTGCTCCTCGGCCAGCCGGTAGAGCCCAGGACCCTCGGTCACCAGCGCCACCTTTCTCAACGACAGTCGGTACCAGTGTCGATGTTAGCGGTCGTTCACACACGCGTCCTTGTGTCCTTGGCCGCATTGTTCCTACTGTCGAGTGATGACGATCACAACGCAGTGGTACCCGCCCGGCCTGCCCACGTCGCTGACCTACCCGGACGCTCCGGTCGGCTCGATTCTCGCCGCCGCCGCGGCCCGCTACGGCGATCGCATCGCGTTCCTGCACGGCGAGGACCACCTGACGTTCGCGGACACGTGGCGCGCGGCGTGCCGGTTCGCCAACGCCCTGCGCGAGCACGGCATCGGCCGGGGCAGCACCGTGGCCCTGCACCTGCCGAACTGCCTGGCCTACCCGGTCGCCTACTACGGGACGCTGCTCTCCGGCGCCACGTTCAGCCCGGCGAACCCACTGCTGCCGCCGCACGACCTCGCCGCCCAGCTGGCCGACTGCGAGGCCGCCGCCGTGGTCACGTTCGGCCCGGTCGCGGGCGCCCTCGCGCAGGCGGACGTGCCGCTCGTGCTCGTCGACCGGCCGACCACCGACGACCAGACCGACTTCGCCGCGTTCCACCGCGACGCGCCGGAGACGCCGCCGGACGCCGGCCTCGACGTGCACACCGACCTCGCGCACCTGGCCTACACCGGCGGCACCACGGGCCGCTCGAAGGGCGTCCGGCTGCCCCATCGCAACGTCGTCGTGAACACCCTGCAGTACGCGTGCTGGGGCACCGGCTCGGTGCCCGTGCTCGACGATGCGGGCCACCCGACGCTCGACCAGACCGGGCCGGCCGACGAGTGGCCCGTCCGGCTGGGCACCGGCATCGGCATCAACCTCACTCCCTGGTTCCACGCGATGGGCACGATCGGCGCCCTCAACGTCGCGGTGGCCACCGGCGGGACGGTGGTGCTGCACGACCTCTTCGACCCGCCCGCCTACGTGGCCGACGCCGAGCGCCTGCGCGTCACGTCGATGAGCGGTGCCCCCGCGCTGTTCGCCGCCCTGCTCGCGTGCCCGCAGTTCCACACGGCGGACCTCTCCTCGGTGCGGACGGTCACGTCGGGCGCCGCTCCGCTGGCCAGGGAGATGATCAATGCGCTGCAGCGGCGCCTCCCCGACGCGGTGATCGCGGAGGGATACGGCCTCACCGAGGTGACGATGGGCGCCACGCTCTCGCCGAGCTGGCGCTCCGGGACGCGCAAGGTCGGCTCGGTCGGGGTGCCGATCTTCGACACCGAGGTGAAGGTCGTCCCGCCGGAGGGCGGAGAGGAACCGCTGCCGCCGGACACCCCGGGCGAGGTGTGCATCCGGGGCCCGCAGGTGATGACCGGCTACCACAACCGGCCGGAGGAGACCGCCGCCACGCTCGTCGACGGCTGGCTGCACACCGGGGACATCGGCACCATCGACGACGACGGCTATCTGTCCATCGTGGACCGCAAGAAGGACATGCTCATCTACAAGGGCTACAACGTGTACCCGAGGGAGCTGGAGGAGTTGCTGGTCGCCCTGCCCGAGGTGGCCGCGGCCGCCGTGGTGGGCAGGCGCACCGCGGAGGTGGGCGAGCTGCCGGTGGCCTTCGTCGTCCGCGCGCAGGGCCACGACGTGACCGCCGAGGAGCTGCTGGAGCGGGTGAACGGGCAGGTGGTGCCGTACAAGCGGGTGCGCGAGCTGCGCTTCGTCGAGCAGATCCCGATGTCCGCCGCGGGCAAGGTGCTCAAGCGGGAGCTGCGCGAGCAGCTCACCTGACCGGCGCACCCGGCCACGCCGCCATCGCCTCGTCGACGATCTCCAGCAGCTCGTCGCGGGAGGCGCCGTCCCGCGCCTGAATGGACAGTCCGTACAGGACGGTGTTGTAGAAGGACGCCAGCGCGCCGGTGTTCGCGCCCTCGGGCAGGTCGCCGTCGGCGATGCCCCGGTCGAGGCGTTCCCGCAGCGATGCCTTGTCCTGGCGGCGGATCTCGGCCAGGAACTCGTGGACGCCGCGGTTGCCCGCCGAGCAGTTGGTGCCGGCCAGCACCACCATGCAGCCGCGGGGGACACCCGGTTCGGTGTAGGCGCACGCGTTGCGGCGGAGGTAGACCTCCACCGCCTGCCGCGCGGTGGGCTCCTCCCGCAGCGCGCGCTGCGCGGGCTCGCCCTCGGTCTCCAGGTACCGCGCCACGGCGCTGCGGAACAGCTCCTCCTTCGAGCCGAAGGCCGCGTACAGACTGGGCGAGCGGATGCCCATCACCTCGGTCAGCTCGCTCAGTGACGTGGCCTCGTAGCCGCGCTCCCAGAACAGGCGCATCGCCGCGTCCAGCGCGGCGTCCCGGTCGAACCCGCGTGGGCGGCCGCGTCCCGCCATCCGGCACCCCTTTCTGTGTCGACCATTACATATTAGTTGACGCCGCCAGGGCGCCGCCGCGACCATTTATGTATCGATTGATACAGAAAAAGGGGTACGACATGCTGGAAGGCAGGGCCGCGCTGGTCACCGGAGGAAGCCGCGGGATCGGCGCGGCGACGGCGCTGCGGCTGGCCCGCGACGGGGCGGACGTCGCGGTGACCTACACCACGGCGGCCGAGCGGGCGGAGACAGTGGTGGCCGAGATCGAGTCGCTCGGCAGGCGCGGGCTGGCGATCCGCGCCGACAACACCGGGACGGAGGAGGTCGCCGCCGCCGTGAACCACGCGGCCGCGGAGTTCGGACGGCTCAACATCCTCGTCAACAACGCCGGGATCTTCCCGCACGGACCACTCGCCGAGGTCACCGTGGCCGACATCGACCGCACGCTGGCCGTCCACGTCCGCTCGGTCCTGCTCGCGGCGCGGGCCGCGGTGGAGCACATGACCGACGGCGGCCGCATCATCTCGATCGGCAGCAACCTCGCGACGCGGGTGCCGGACGGCGGCACGACGCTGTACTCGGCGAGCAAGTCGGCCCTGATCGGCCTCACCCGGGGACTCGCCCGCGAGCTCGGCGAGCGGGGCATCACGGCCAACGTGGTCGACCCCGGCTCGACCGACACGGACATGAACCCCGCCGACGGCGAGCACGCGCACCTGCAGCGGCGACTGACCGCGCTCGGCCGGTTCAACGCACCCGAGGACGTCGCCGCCGCGGTCGCCTTCCTCGCGGGCCGGGACGGGCGCAACATCACCGGCACGTCGATCCTGGTCGACGCGGGCGCCAACGCGTGAGGGGCACGTCCGTGGCCTGGCTGATCCTGATCCTCGCCGCCCTGCTCGAACTGGTGTGGGCGTTCGCGCTGAAGCAGGCGGACGGCTTCACGCGGTTCTGGCCGAGCGTCACCGGGCTGGTCGTCGCGACGATCAGCGTGGTGCTGCTGACGCTGGCGCTGCGCGACCTGCCCGTCGGCACCGCCTACGCCGTGTGGGTCGGGCTCGGCGCCTTCGGCGTGGCGGCGATGGGCATCATCGCCCTCGGCGAGAGCGCCTCAGCAGCGCGCCTCGGCTGCCTCGCGCTCATCGTCGCCGGCGTCGTCGGCCTGCGGCTGGCCGACGGCTGAGCGCCGCCCGCGCGGCCGCCGCCGGGAGATCGCCACGCCGACGAGGCAGATCGCGCCGCCCACGAAACCGTAGGCCGTTGGCACCTCGCTGAGCAGCAACCAGGACAGCAGCACCGACACGGCGGGCACGGCGTAGGTGGACGCGCTCAGCCTGCCCGCGTCGGTACGCCGCAGCGCGTACGCCCAGGTGCTGAACCCCAGCGCGGTCGGGACCAGCCCGAGGTAGACCGCGCCCAGCACCGCGCTCGCCGGAGCGGAGCGCAGCTCCGCGACCAGCTGCGGGAGCCAGGGCAGCAGCGCCACGGCGCCGAGGACACAGCCGAGCCAGGTGATGGTGAGCCCGTCGGCGTGCCGGAGCGTGAACTTCTGGATCAGCACGCCCGCGGCGTACAGGACCGCGGCCAGCAGGCACAGCAGGACACCGGCCCCGTCGTTGCGGCCGCCGGAGCCCGCGGCGATGATCGCGACGCCACCCAGCGCGACCGCCGAGCCCACCAGGAGCGGCCGGGGGAAGCCCTCGCCGAGGAACAGCCCGGCGCCGAAGGCCACCAGCAGCGGGGCGATGTTCACCAGCAGGGCCGCGGTACCCGCGTCGACGTGCTGCTCCCCCGCGTTGAGCGCGACCGTGTAGCCGGCCAGCCACAGCACGCCGTAGAGGGCGATGAGCCCGAGCGCCTTGCCGGTCACCGGCATCCGGGTCGCGCGGCCGCGCCGGAGGAGGATCGGGACCGTCAACGCGGCGGCGGCCACGACGAGCCGGATGAGCGCCAGCGGCGCGGCGGAGATGCTGTGCCCGACGTCCCGGATGGCCACGAACGCCGACGCCCACAGCACCACGGTGAGCGCGGCGGCCAGCGCGGCTTTGGTCGAGGTGGACAGCCGGGGCGGGGCATCGAGTCGCTCGGTCATGCCACCATCCTCGCCCTGCGGTATTGAACAGCACAAGCGATGAGTTCTACACAACCGTTCAGTGTTTCTGTACTATTCGGAGCATGCTGGACGTCACCCGGCTGCGGCTGCTACGGGCCGTCGTCGCCACCGGATCGATCCGCGCGAGCGCCACGATGCTCGGCTACACCCCCTCCGCCGTGAGCCAGCAGCTCGCCGCGCTGCAACGGGAGACCGGGCTGCGGCTGTTCGACCGGGCGGGCCGGGGCATCGAACCCACCTCGGCGGGACAGACGCTCGCCGCCGAGTCGGAACCGCTGTTCGAGGCACTGAGCCGGGTGGAGGCCCTGGTCGGCGACCTCAGGGCCGGCCGGGTGGGCAGCCTGTCGATCGGCTACTTCGGATCGGCGGGCGAGGCGTGGCTGCCGCCGGTCGTCGCCGCCCTGCACACCGAGTTCCCCGAGCTACGGCTCGACCTGCGGATGACGGAGCGGCAGGACACCGCGTCGGCGGACCCGGACATCGACCTCTTCGTCGAGGGAGCGAAGGGTGAGCGCGGCACCCCGGCCGACGTGCGGCGCCTCGCCTCGGACCCGTACCTCGCCGTCGTGCCCGGCGACGACCCCCTGGCTGAGCTGCCGGAGCTGCCGCTGGCCGACCTCGCCGCCCGGCGCTGGGTGGACAACGACCTGCGCAACGGTCCGTGCAGGCGGATCCTGCTGGCCGCGTGCGCCGAGGCGGGGTTCACCCCGAGGTTCGCCGTCGAGACGCACGACTACCGCACCGCGATGTCGTTCGTGGCCACCGGCGTCGGCATCACCGTGATCCCGCGGCTCGGCATCGGCGGGCTGCCCGCCGGGCTGCGGTCCGTGCCGGTCGTGTCACCGACCCCGGTGCGGCACATCGCGGTCGCGGTGAAGAAGTCGATCGCGGACCACCCCGCCGCCCGGCGGGCCGTCGAGCTGCTGGAAGCGGGCATCTCACCTCGTGAGTGAAGAACGTCGTTCTAACCACGATCCTCACTCACGAGCTGCGAGCGCAGGGCCGCGTCCTTGTCCAGCACCAGCTGGGCCAGGTCGGACTGGAAGCGGGCCATCCGCTCCCGCAGCGCGGCGTCCCCCGCGGCGAGGATCCGCACCGCGAGCAGCCCGGCGTTGCGCGCGCCGCCCACCGACACCGTCGCCACCGGCACCCCCGCGGGCATCTGCACGATCGACAGCAGCGAGTCGAGGCCGTCGAGGTGCTTCAGCGGCACGGGGACCCCGATCACGGGCAGCACCGTCGCCGACGCCACCATGCCCGGCAGGTGCGCCGCACCGCCCGCGCCCGCGATGATCACCTTGATCCCGCGGTCGGCGGCCGAAGTGGCGTAGTCGAGCATCCGCTGCGGTGTCCGGTGCGCGGAGTAGACCCCCACCTCGTAGGGCACCGCGAACTCGTCGAGTGCCTGCCCAGCGGCCTCCAGCACGGGCCAGTCCGAGTCGCTGCCCATGATCACGCCGACGTCCGCGCTCATCGCGCCCCTTCCGTTCAGTGGTGGGAGTAGCCGTCGAGCCATTCCGCGTGGGATAGCCAGTGCGCGGCCAGCCTCGCTCGCTCCCGCAGGCTGTCGGTCAGCTCGCCGAGCACGTTGACGTGCCCCAGCTTGCGGCCCGGCCGCTCCCCCTTGCCGTACAGGTGGACACGGACGTCCGGGAACCGCGCGAACAGGTGGTGCAGCCGCTCGTCCGGCCGCATCGCGGGCGGCTCCGGAGCGCCGAGGACGTTCGCCATCACCGTCGGGGACAGCAGATCCGTGGTGCCGAGCGGGTAGTCGAGCACCGCGCGCAGGTGCTGCTCGAACTGCGAGGTCGCCGAGCCGTCCATCGTCCAGTGGCCCGAGTTGTGCGGACGCATCGCCAGTTCGTTGACCAGCAGCCCGCCGTCGGTCTCGAACAGCTCGACCGCGAGCACGCCGGTGACCCCGATCTCCTCGGCGATGCGCAGCGCGATGCCCTGTGCCTCGTCCACCTGGCGCGACGTCAGGCCGGGCGCGGGCGCGAGGACCTCGGTGTTGATACCGCCGGACTGCACGGTCTCCACCACCGGCCACGCGGCGCCCTGGCCGAACGGGGAGCGGGCGACGAGCGCGGAGAGCTCGCGCCGCATCGCCACCTTCGCCTCGACGAGCAGCGGAGTCCCGGCGTCCAGCAGTTCCGGCACCAGCCCGCGCGCCTGCTCGACGCCGTCGAGCACCCACACGCCGCGCCCGTCGTAGCCTCCGCGCGCGGCCTTGAGCACGACCGGCCAGGAGTGCTTCTCCGCGAACTCGACCACGTCGTCCACTTCGGACACCTCGGCGAACGGCGGCCCGGGGAAGCCCATCCCGGCCAGTGTCTCCCGCATGAGCAGCTTGTCCTGCGCCAGCGCGAGCGCGTCCGGCGCCGGCCGGACGGTGAAGCCCTCCATGGCCAGCGTCAGCAGGTGCTCTCCCGGCACGTGCTCGTGGTCGAAGGTGAGCACGTCGACCCCGCGCGCGAACGACCGCAGCGCCTCCAGATCGGTGTGGTGGCCGTACACCACCTCACCGGCGACCAGGCCCGCCGAGTCGTGCTCGCCCGCCGCGAGCACGCGCAGGGACTGACCCAACGAGATCGCGGCCTGATGCGTCATCCGCGCGAGCTGGCCGCCGCCCACCATGCCCACGACGGGAAGTCCGGTCCGAGTGTCCATAACGCACTCAGACTAGCTGCCTGCCCCGGCGCCATTCGCGGGCGGCCAGCGCCAGCAGCGCGGCTGTGGCGCCGAGCACGTAGCTGTTGCCCAGCGCGAACGCGACGGGTCCCCAGCGGAACTCGGCGTCGCCGCCGTTGGGCACCCACATGATGATCGCGGAGAGGAAGAGCACGGTGACCGCGGCCGCCAGCGCGTGGCGGCCGCGTACCAGCAACAGCACGGCGAGCGGCACGCACCACACCCAGTGGTGCGACCACGACACCGGCGACAACAGCAGCGCGTAGCAGGCGGTGACCAGCAGCGCACCGGCGGCGTCGCCCCGGCGGTGCAGCCGGACCACGAGCCACACGGCGGGCACCGCGAGCACGATCCCGGCGGCGAGGGCAGCGAGCGGCGACCACGGCGCCACCTGGCTGGCTCGGTTGACCAGCCCGCTCAGGGACTGGTTGAAGATCCAGTGCACGGCCCCGACCCGGTCCGGATCGAGCGCGTACTGCGTCCAGTAGCGCGCGGCGTCACCCGGCATGAGCAGGAACATCAGCGCCTGCAACCCCGCGAACGTCCCCACCGCCCGCACCGCCTCCCGCCACCGGCCCGTGAACACCAAATGCGGCACGAAAATCAACGGCGTCAACTTCACCGCCGACGCCACCCCCACCAGCACCCCACCCCACCGGCTCCCCCGAACCGACAACACCAGCACATCCACCACGATCAACGCCATCAACACCAGGTTGATCTGCCCCAGGAACAGCGTCTTCCACACCGGCTCCAGCAGCAGCGCGGCCAGCGTCAGCCCCGGCAGCAGCAGCGCCCCCGCGGGGCGGTCCGGGCCCGTCCCGAGCAGCGTGCGGACCACCACCGCGAGCGCGAGCACGGATCCCGCCAGCAGCACGCCCCACACCAGACCCGGGGGCAGGGCGGCCAGCGGCAGGAACAGCAGCACGGCGGCGGGCGGGTAGGTGAACGGCAGCGACACCCAGTCCGGCAGTGTCCCCAGCCGCAGGTCGGTGTAGACGGGGTCGCCGTGCAGGAAGGTCAGCGCGCCCGCGCGGTACACCGCGCTGTCCGCCCCGAGCCGCCATCCGGCGAGCCACGCCACCACGCCGAGCGCCAGCGCGAGCGCGACCAGCCCGCCCACGGCGAGACCTCCGGACGACCCGCGACGGGACGCGCCGGCACGCGGCGGATGGTCAGTGGGCAGCGGCCGCGTCGACATCGTCCCCCGGTTCCGTGCGGGCGCGCCGCCGCCACAGCCAGCGACCGGCGAGAACCACGGCGAGCGCGGGCGGCACCAGCAGGTAGGCGCTGCCCGCGACGAACTGCCAGAACTCCCAGTGCAGTTCGAGGTTGCGGCCGTTGGGCAACACGAGCAGCACGCAGCTGACGAACACGACGATCACCGCGCCGGCCGACAGCCAGCGCCGCCACGCCGTCGCCGGGGTGGTCTCCGGCAGCCGCGACACGAGCAGCACGATGAGCGGCACGCACCACACCCAGTGGTGCGACCACGACACCGGCGAGACGAGCAGCCCGTAGAACGCGGTGACCAGCAGCGCGGGGAGCGCCTGCCCGCGCCGGTGGAAGCGCAGCATCAGCCAGATCGCGGCCGGGGCCAGCAACGCGCCGATCCCGTACGCGGCCAGCGTCGCCCACGGCGCCAGGTCGGTGACGCGGTTGAGCAGCCCGTTCAGGGACTGGTTGCCCGCCCAGTGCATCGGGCCGATGCGGCCCTGCTCGGAGATCGTGTGGGTCCAGAACCGGACGGCGTCGCCGGGCGCCAGCAGGAACATCAGCGCCTGCAACCCCGCGAACGTCCCCACCGCCCGCACCGCCTCCCGCCACCGGCCCGTGAACACCAAATGCGGCACGAAAATCAACGGCGTCAACTTCACCGCCGACGCCACCCCCACCAGCACCCCACCCCACCGGCTCCCCCGAACCGACAACACCAGCACATCCACCACGATCAACGCCATCAACACCAGGTTGATCTGCCCCAGGAACAGGGTGCGCCAGACGGGTTCGAGAGCGAGGAAGACGACGGAGAACACCAGGGTGGCGCGGGCGGGTGTGGTCCAGCGCGGCAGCTCGCCGGAGCGGATCGGCAGCACGCCGATCGTCACGCGGATCACGAGCGCCATCGCCAGGATCGACACGGCCGCGAGCACACCCCACGCGACCTGGACGGGCAGCACGGCCAGCGGCACGAACAGCAGCGCCGCGGCGGGCGGGTAGGTGAACGGCAGCAGCGCCCAGAACGGCTCGGGCCACAGCGTCGTGCCCTCGTACAGCGGGTCGCCGCTGAGCAGGGTCACCGCGCCGGCCCGGTAGACGGCACTGTCGACCCCGAGGTGCCAGTCGAAGGCCCAGCCGAGCACCCCGGCGAGCACGAACACCGCCGGGGCGGCCGCCAGCAGCGCGATCGAGCGCGGGCGAACCGACAGCCTGCCGAACGACTCCCGCAGCGAAAGGCGCGGCGGCACCGGCGAGGACGGCTCACCGGGCGGTGTTCTGGGCAGGGTGTGGCTCACCGGACCAGGAAATCATGAACCGGACGAGCCCCGCCGCAAGCCCCCTGCCTGGTCACGACTCGTGAGTGAGAAACGTGGTTCTAACCACGTTTCTCACTCACGAGAGGTGACCAGGGCGTTCAGGTGTGGCGCAGCCGGTCGAGCAGGGCACACGCCTCGTCGTGACCGGTGGGCAGGCGCACCAGCCGGATCCGGGGCGTGCCCGCGTCGCGCAGGTCGGCGTCGACGTGCAGCCGCCGGGTCAGCGCCCGGCGCAGCAGCACCGCCCTGCCGGCGAGGCCGTCGTCGCGCGCGACCACGGCCGCCACCACCGACGCACCGAGCGCGGCCAGGCTCTCCCCGCCGTCGAAGGTCTCCCGCAACGCGTCCGCGGCGAGGATCATGCCGGTGAGCCGGTTCCAGCCGGGGGTCTCCCCGAGATCGACGGTGACCACGACGAGCGCGTGGGCCTCCGGCACCGGCCGCCCGTCCCGCGCCGCCTGCCGGTACAGCTCGCCGAGCCGGGTCCGCAGGTAGGCGATCGTGGGCAGGCCGGTCAGCGGATCGGTCACCTCGGCCCGGGTCGCACCGTCCAGTGCGACCTCCGCCCACGCCACCGCCGTCACCCGGATCGACCGGGCCGGGATGGCGTCGACGTCCGGCGCGACGAACCCGTCCTTCGCGTGCGGGTCGGCGAGCACCGCGTGCAGGGCGGCGAGGTCGGCGAGCGTCTCGGCCAGCCCGGCGCCCGCGCCGGCCCGCGCCCGGCCGAGCCCGGCCAGCGCGGTGGGCGCCGGATCGGCGCCGCCGCCGTCGAGCACCGCCGCGCACACCACGTCCACCTCGGGCAGCGCCCAGTCGCCGGGGAACCGCCAGCCGGAGGCGAGGCTCGCGGTGCGCCAGCGTGCGCGCAGCGCCCGCAGGGAGCGGTCGCGCGCGGCTCGCTCCAGCAGCGACCGGCTGCCGTACTCCGGCTGCTCGCCGTCCGGGTCGGGCAGCACGCCCTTCACCGGCCCGTCCACAGACCACCGCCCTTGTCCCGCTGCGACTCGTTCACCGAGGAGGGGACGAGCGCGGCGGCCACCTGTGACGGCGTTCGGGACTTCCGGTCATCGGGTGAACCCGCCTGCGCCCTTCGGGTCATCGGCTCACCCGCGAGGTGACGGCCCCGAGTCGCTGCGTCACACTTGGCGCTGCCTGGCCTCTTGACAGTCGAGAGAGGCGCCGCGAGAGGAGAACCGTGTCCACCGTTCCCGCCGATCCCGACGGCAACAGCGATGCCGAGCTGATCGCAGCGGTGCGGAACGGCGACCTGACGGCGTACGGCACCCTCTACGAGCGGCACGTCGCCGCCGCGGGCAACCTCGCCCGGCAGCTCACCAGGTCGACGGCCGAGGCGGACGACCTCGTGTCCGAGGCGTTCGCGAAGGTGCTCGACACCCTGCGCGCGGGCAAGGGGCCGGACAGCGCGTTCCGCGCGTACCTGCTGACCGCGCTGCGGCACACCGCCTACGACAAGACGCGCAAGGACAAGCGCGTCGACCTCAACGAGGACATGACCGCGGTCGGCGGGGCGGCGGCCGAGGCGCTGACCGTGCCGTTCTCCGACACGGCGGTGGCGGGGCTGGAACGCACGATGGCGGCCAAGGCGTTCGCGCGGCTGCCGGAGCGCTGGCAGGCCGTCCTGTGGCACACCGAGATCGAGCAGCAGTCCCCCGCCGAGGTCGCGCCGATCCTCGGGCTCACGCCCAACGGCGTCTCCGCGCTCGCCTACCGGGCCCGCGAGGGCCTGCGGCAGGCGTATCTGCAGGTGCACCTCGCGGAGACGGCCGCGGAGCGGTGCCGCGCCACGGCCGACCGGCTCGGCGCGTGGACCCGCGACGGGCTGTCCAAGCGCGAACGCGCGCAGGTGGAGACACACCTCGACGACTGCGCGCAGTGCCGCGCCCTGGCGGCCGAGCTCGCCGACGTCAACGGCGCCCTGCGCGCGGTGGTGGCCCCGCTCGTGCTGGGCGGCGCCGCCCTCGGCTACCTCGCCACGGCGGGGGCGGGGAAGGCGTCCGCCGCCACGGCCGGTGCGGTCGCCGCCGGTGCCGCGGCGGGCTCGTCGGGGGGCGCGGCCGCCGGTGCCGCGGCCGGCGGTCCCCGGCAGTTCGTGGGTGTGGCCGCGTCGGGGGTGGCGATGGCCGCCGCCGTCGCGGTGGCGCTGACCGCGGGCGGGGGCGCCCCGAGCATCCCCGCCGCCCAGCAACCGCCGCCCGCGGTGGAGGCACCGGCGAACCCGCAGCCACCACCGCGACCGCAGCCCCAGCCGCAACCACAACCACAGCCACAACCGCAGCCGCAGCCACCGGCGCCGGAACCCCAGCCGGAACCGGCGCCCCCGCCCCCACCGCCGCCCGCACCCGGCGCACCGGCGCCCGCGCCGGAACAGCCCCCGCCCGCGCCCCCGGAGGTCACCGCCGAGGGACCGCCCGGCGGGATCGAACTGGTGCCCGGCGCGGGCACGGTCGAGCTGCCGATCACCGTCCGCAACGGCGGCGGCAGCACCTCCGACCCGGTGGTCGTCACCCTGAACCTGCCTGCGGGTGTGTCCGCCGAGGGACCACCGGGCGGGGGCGGCGGCGCTCCGGCCGGAGCGCCGCGCCAGGCCGGGACGGTCGCCGAGACGGTCGACTGCCCGGGCGGCACCGGGACCGTGACCTGCCGCACCACCGAAGGGCTGCGTCCCGGGGAGTCCGCGGTGCTGCGCTTCCGGCTGCGCGCCGACGAGACCGCCCGGCCCGGCGAGGTCACCGGCACGGTGAGCTCCGGCAGCCCGGTCGAGGTGACCATCCGCGTGCCGGTGGCCGTGGCGGCCAGGGACGACGTGTTCCTGCAGGCCGCCAACGCGTGGCACCCGTGGAGCCGGACCGTGCGCGTCGTCGTCCGCAACGACGGCACGCAGCCGAGGACGGCAGAGGTCGGCACGGACACCGAGGCCTACCCGGTGATCGGCGGGCACCGGGTCGACTGCGGGTCCGGCACCGGCGCGATGCGGTGCACCAGCAGGGACCCGCTCGAACCCGGCGAGGAGCTGCGGTTCTGGATCAGCGTGCCGCAGACGTTCCGGCCCGTGGACGACGTGACGGTCACGGCCACGCTGGGCACGGCGAGCGCGGCGAAGACGGTGCGGTTCGAGTGCTGGTACCTGCGCCCCTGGTCGTGCCGCTGGCCGGACCCCGGCGGGCCGAAACCGGCGGATCCCCCGGCCTCGGCGACCGTGACGACCCCGACCACCGCGACGACCACGCCGACACCGACCGGGACCGGCGAGAGTTCCCCGCCCGGGGACGAGCCGGGCAGCACCCCCGGCGAGCACGGGCGGCCGGAGCCGACCACGCCGGACCGGCCCGCCCCCACGGCGCCCGGAGAGCTGCCCACCGAGCGGCCCGGCGACGGCGAGCGGACCGAGCCGGAGACGTCCGGCGGGCGGCCGTCGCCACCGGCCCCGCCCGCCCGGCACGAGCCCGACGACCCGCGGTGGTGGGACTGGGTGCCCTGGCTCGGCTGACGCCCCGCCCCGGGCGGTGAATGGCACATCGCCTGCGCTGAACGCAGGGGATGTGCCATTCACCGCCGGTCGCCGGAGTGAGGTCGTTCACCCCTTTGGCGGCACGGACGGGTGCCCGATGCGTAGACTGCCGTCGTGGCCGTTGTCGAAACCGTGCTCGCGCATGTGCCCGCACCCGTGCGGGCGCTGCTGGTCAGGCACCGGGAACTGCTGAAGTTCGCGATCGTCGGCGGCACCACGTTCCTGGTCGACAACGGCATCTGGTACCTGCTCAAGCTGACCGTGCTGGAGGCGAAGCCGACCACGGCGAAGGGCATCGCGATCATCGTCGCGATGGTCGTGTCGTACGTGCTCAACCGGGAGTGGTCGTTCCGCACCCGCGGCGGCCGCGAGCGGTACCACGAGGCGGCGCTGTTCTTCCTGATCAGCGGGTGCGCGCTGGTGGTGAACCTGATCCCGCTGTACGCGTCCCGGTACGTGCTCGACCTGCAGCAGCCGAACGTGTCGCTACTGGTCCAGGAGACGGCCGACTTCGTCAGCGGCTCGATCGTCGGCATGCTGCTGGCGATGCTGTTCCGGTTCTGGGGCCTGCGCAAGTGGGTGTTCCCCGACGAGCTGGGGCAGCGCCGCAACGAGGTCGAGGAGGAGCCCGAGCCCGCGCTCACCGGCGACCGGGCCTGACGGTCTAGCGCGGCACCCGCTCGGCGGGCCAGCGCACGTCGGCCACGTCGGCGGCCGTGGGCACCCGCAGGAACAGGCTGAACGTCGCGGGCCGCTTCACCGACAGCTCCAGCCTGCCGCCGTCGGCCTCGGCCAGCGCGCGCGCCAGCGCCAGCCCGACGCCCGTGGACCCGCCGCCGGAGAAGCCCCGGTCGAAGATGTGCGGGGCGAGGTCGTCGGGAATCCCGGCGCCGGTGTCGCTCACCTCGATCACCACGGTGCCCTCGGCGTCCGGGCGCCACGCGGTGACCGTGACGGTGCCCGCGCCGTGCCGCAGCGCGTTGTCCAGCAGCACGCCGACGACCTCCCGCAACCGGCCCGGCGTGGCCCTGGCCATGGGCGCGCCGGCCACCCGCAGCCGCAGCGTCCGGCCCTCGGCCCGCAGCAGCTGCCGCCACTCCTCGACGATCTCGGGCAGCGTGGCGGCGAGATCCACCGGTTCGGCACCGACCTCGCTGGCGGCGCGGGCGGCGGCCAGCAGCTCGTCCAGCGCCTCGGCCAGCCGGTCCGCCTGCTCCTGCGCGGCCTGGGCGTCCTCGGCGACATCCGGGTCCGGATGCGCGGCCAGCGGCTCCAGCCGCAGCTGCAACGCGGTGAGCCTGCTCCGCAGCTGGTGGGAGACGTCCCCGACGAGCTGGCGCTCGCGCTGCACGAGCTGCGCCAGCGCGGTGCCGGAGGCGTCGAGCGCCTCGGCGACCATGTCCAGCTCGCCGACCCCGTAGCGCCGCGGGTCGGGCCGGAAGTCGCCGCCGCCGAGCCGCGCGGCCCGGCCCGCGACGTGCCGGAGCGGCTGGGCCAGGCGCTGCGCGGTGACCGTGGCCACGATCGTGCCGATGCCCACGGACAGCACCACGAGCAGCATCACCGCCACAGCCACCTGGGTCTGCCTGGTCCGCAGCGGGGTCGCCGGGATGGCGAGCTGCACCGTGCCGCCCTTCGCGATCGGCACGCTCTCCACGACGACGTCGTCGCCGGGGTCGGTGCCGTAGCGCAGCGGTTCGGCGCCGGGCCGCCGGACGACGAGCTCCCCCGCCCTGGGCACGGCCGCGCGCACCGGCTGCAGGTCCAGCGGCCGGGAGTCGGCGAGCTGGTCGTCCAGGATCGCGGCGATCCGCTGGGCGTTGGACGCCAGGTCCTCGCGGGCCAGGTTCTCCACCAGCAGCAGCCCGGTCACCCCGAGCGGGACCCCGAGCGCGGTGCCCGTGACGGCGACCGCGAGGAGGATGGCGAGCAGGATCCGGCGGCGCACGGGTCACTCGGTGTTGAAGCGGAACCCGACGCCGCGCACGGTCGCGATGCGCTCGCCGTCACCGGGTTTCGGGGCCTGTCCCGTGGCCTCCTCGACGGCGATGGCGAGCTTGCGCCGCAGCCACGACATGTGCATGTCGAGGGTCTTCGAGGTCTTCGACTCCAGGTCGTTCCACACCTCGGCCAGGATCTCGTCCCGGCTGACGACGTGCCCGGCCCGGCTCATCAGGACGCGCAGCAGCTCGAACTCCTTGTTCGCCAGCGGGACCTCCTGGCCCTCGACCGTGACCAGCCGCGCTCCCACGTCCATCCGCACCCCGCCCACGTCGAGCACCTCCGGCACCCGCCTGCGCAGCAGCGCCCGGATCCGCGCCAGCAGTTCCGCCAGCCGGAACGGCTTGGCCACGTAGTCGTCGGCGCCCGCGTCGAGGCCGACCACGAAGTCCACCTCGTCGGTCCGCGCGGTGAGCATGAGCACCGGGATCTCGGCCCCGCCCGCCCGGAGTCTGCGGCAGACCTCCAGTCCGTCCATGCCGGGCAGGCCGAGGTCGAGGACCAGCAGGTCCACCCGCCGCTGGGTACACGCCGCCAGCGTCCCCGGCCCGTCGGAGACGATCTCGACGTCGTAGCCCTCGCGCTGCAACGCCCTGGACAGCGGCTCCGCGATCGCGGGATCGTCTTCGGCAAGTAGGACGGTGCTCACCTCGCCAACTCTACGGTGGCAGGGCATGAAAACATCGTGACCGTGTCCTCCTACGGTGCCGATCTCACGCTGGCCGGCAGGCTCGCCGACGCCGCGGACAAGATCACCACGGCGCGGTTCCGCGCCCTGGATCTCGACGTCAGCAGCAAGCCCGACCGCACGCCGGTGACCGACGCGGACACGGCGGTGGAGGACGCGATCCGCACGGTGCTGGCGGCGGAGCGGCCCGGCGACGCGGTGGCGGGTGAGGAACGGGGCGGCGCCGCGGCGGCCCCCGGCCGGGTGTGGGTGCTCGACCCGATCGACGGCACGAAGAACTTCCTGCGCGGCGCGCCGGTGTGGGCGACGCTGATCGCGCTCGTCGAGGACGGCACCCCCGTGGTCGGCCTGGTGAGCGCCCCGCTGCTGGGCAGGCGCTGGTGGGCGAGCGCGGGTGGCGGCGCGTTCGTGCGCGACGACGCGGGCGAGCACCGGCTGTCGGTGTCCGGGGTGCGGACGCTGGCCGACGCCTACGCCTCCACGACCGACCTGGGCTCGTGGACCGAGTACCACTCCAGGGAGGCGTACCTGGCCTTCACCGACGCGTGCTGGGAGACCAGGGCGTTCGGCGACTTCTGGCAGCACTGCCTGGTCGCGGAGGGCGCGCTGGACGTCGCCGCCGAGCCGATCGTGAACTCGTGGGACGTCGCGGCGGCGCAGGTCCTGGTGACCGAGGCCGGGGGCCGGTTCACCGATCTCACCGGCGCCGAGCGGTTCGACGGCGGCTCCGCGCTGTCCACCAACGGCCACGTGCACGACGCCGCGCTCGCCCTGCTCCGCGTGCGCTGACGATCAGGGGAGCACGCCGACGGCGCCGCGCGCGACCTGGGCCCACGCGAGCCTGCCGAACAGGTAGTGGCAGGCGACCTGCTCGTTGGTGAACCGGGCCCAGTCGTAGCGGTTGCCCTGCTCCCGCCAGAACACCTCCCACGTCACCTCGCCGTCGTCGGTGGGCTCCTCGTTGCGCAGCAGGCACCAGCTGTTGTCCGCCTCGCTGCCGACCGACACCACCTCGTGCGGCACTCCGACCGCTTCCAGCCACCGCACGATCGACTCGGTGTTCACCGCTGTCCGACCTCCTCGAACGTGACATCCGCCAGGTAGCCCAGGATCACCAGCTCGGCGGCGGAGTAGACGGACCGGAACCGCTCACCGCCCCCCGGCTGGCCGAACCAGCCCGCCGACAGGGTGCGCCACATCGGCACCTCGCGCCGCACCCGGTACCGCCGGTAGCCCGCCGCCAGGTGCGACGGCGGCAGCGAGCGCCGCGCGAACGGCGTGCCGTCGGCCGCGAACACCCGGCCGTGCGCGGTGCCGAACCGGTCGAGCAGGGTCCCCTCCGGCAGCAGCACCGGCTCCCCCTCGGTGCACCCGCCCTCGGGGTAGCGCTCCCCCGGCGGCCACGCGTACTCGGGCCGCTCCCCGGGATGCACCAGGTAGCGGTGGTCCCACTCCCGTTCGGACAGGCCGCCGAGCGGGTCGTGGCCCTCGGTCAGCGCCGCGGGCGGGCACGGCAGCACCTCGGCCGGGGGCGGCGCGGGCTGCCGCCAGCCGTGGCGCAGCCAGGCCAGGGCGTGCCCCGGATCGAGGACGTCGGACCGGGGGTGGTCGTGCGGCGGGAACCGCAGCCCGGCCGCGTAGTCGACGTCCGCGGGCGGCGCGGGCAGCTGCCGGGCGGGGCGGTCGGTCGCCACCGGCAGGTGCCCGATCGGGAACATGTGCACGCAGAACAGGGCGATGATGCTCGCCCGCTCCTGCCTCGGCGAGCCGAGCGGCACGGGCGCAGCGGGCGGCTGCGGCCGGACCGGTTCCGGCGGCCTGCCGTGCGGCGCGTACTGGCCGGGCTGGTCCGGCTGCGGACCCCAGCGGGGAGCAGCGGCGAAACCCCCGCCCGCTCGGGGCGGCGGCTGTCCGGAGAACCCGCCAGGCGGCGGCCCAGCGGCCCCGGGTGGAGCTCCGGGGACGGGCCCGCCCACCGGGCCGCCCGCGTAGCCGCCGGGCGCGGGCCCGAACTGGGGCCCCGGCGGCGCTCCGGGCGGCGGGGGTGGCGGCGCGGGGGCCGGTCCGGGCCCCGGCGGGCCCGCCGCCGACGGCGCGGGACCCCCGGTGAATCCGGACAGGCTCGTCTGCGCGGGCGGGGTGGGCACGTCGGGGCGGAGCGAGAAGCCGGACGGCGGGGTCGGCGCGTCGGCGAACCCTCCCCCGGCGACGCCACGCGGGGGCGTGACGGCCCCGGGACCGATCGGGATCGGTCCCGTGTCGGCGTCGGCGGCGGGCGGCAGCGGGAGCGGGTCGGGCCGGAACGGCGCGGCCACCGGGGGCACGGCGGGCGGCTCGCCGGGCACGGCAGGCGCGCGCGGCGGCACGTCGTCGATCCGCACGTCGTCGGGTGGTTCCGCGAGCCCCGGCCGGATGCCCACCTCGGCGCCGACGGTCTCCACCGGGGTGAGGGCGGCCTCGACCACCGCCCCGGGCAGGCCCGTCACCGCGCTCAGCAGCCCCGCCTGCCCGTCCGCCGTGCGCGCGCCGGGGTGGGTGCCGGCCAGCTCCCCCGGCGGACCGCCCTGCCCCGCGCCGGGGCCGACCGCGTCCGCGAGACCGTCGGTGACCGCCCCGACGTTGGCCGCGGTGCCGCGCAGCGCGGTGTCCAGCCCGAGCAGGGCGGCGGGATGGCCGGCGTCCGCCGCCCCGGTCGCGGCGTCGGCGTGCTTGGCCGCGTCGACGAGCTGGCGCACCAGCTCGGCCTTGGCGGCGCCGACCTGCTCGGCGGCGTGCTCCAGACGCTGCGCGGCCTGTCCCGCGTCGCGCGCCGCGGTGGTGAGCCGCCCGCTGTCCGGCTCCACGAACCCCGACCACATCCGTCTGGCCTGGTCCGCGGCCGGACCGGACATCGCGGCGAGCGCGCCGTTCGCCGCGCCGTCGGCGTCGGCCGCCAGGGCGGTCAGTTCCCGCTCCGCGGTACGCCACGCCGTGGCCTGCTCGCGCAGCGCGTCCTCGTCCGCCTCCGGCCACCGCACCCCCACCTTCGCGGCGATGCCGGCCAGCTCCGCGGGCAGCTCGATCCCCATCGCGCCCCGCTACCGGGTCCGGCCCGCGTCGGTGACGTCCGACACGGCCCGCTCGTCACCCGCGCGGTAGGCGGCGGCCGCGGCCGTGAACCGCTCACCGACCCCGGCCAGGTCGTCCGGCAGCCGCCGCAGGCGGTCGAGCGCCCCGGCAGCGGGTTCCGCGTGCGCGGCGGCGAAGCTGCGCCCGACGGCATCGGCGCCCCACGGCTCACCGGTCGCGTCGAGCGCCCGCCGCAGCTCCTCCGCCACCCGCGCGGCGCGCTCGGCGAGCGCCTCGAACTCCCCGGCGTGCCTGCCGAGCCGATCGGCGTCGACCTCGAACCCGTCGCTCATCGCGGCCTCGGCCACTCGGCGTCCTCGAGCCAGTTCTGGTCCTCGAAGCTCTCGTCGGCATCGTCGGTGTCGGCGGTGCCGTTGGCCGCGACCGGGTCGGGGACCAGCTCGGCCGCGCCGAGGTCGGCGGTGCCGAGCAGCAGGGCCTGCGGGTCGCTGCCCGCGGGCAGCGCGGGGGCGAGCACCTCCCCCGCCGCGGCGAGCGCCCGGACCGCCGCGGCCCCCGCGGTGCGCACGACCTGCGCGGACAGCTCGGCCGGCCGGTAGCGCCGGTAGGCCTCGTCGGCGATCACCAGCCCGGTGAGCACGCCCCGGGCGCCCGCCGTCGCGGTGACCAGGCCGTCGTCACTGGTCACGGACGCGCTGACGGTGGCCAGCTCCCGCTGGACGGCGGCGAGCCGCTCCCTGCTGCGCCGGTAGTCGGCGAGCAACTCGTCGACCTGGGCCCGATGCTCGGTCACAGCGCACACTCCCCGACGTCGGTGTTCTGCGGTACAGCGGTCGGCTGGGATTCGACGCACGCGCGGCCCGCCCGGTTCCGGCCGTGCCCGGGTTCCGGCGGTGCGGACCATCCGCGGGGTGCCGTGGTACAGATCGGCACGCCGCGATCGTTCCTTGACCGCCGCGGTCAGCCACCGAGGGCCCGGACCACCCGGGACGGGCTCGGCCTGCCCAGCCGTTCCGCCATCCACCGGCTCGCGGCCACCAGCTCGCCGAGGTCGGCCCCGTGCTCGATGCCGAGCCCGTCGAGCAGCCACACCAGGTCCTCGGTCGCGAGGTTGCCGGTGGCCGACTCGGCGTAGGGGCAGCCACCGAGGCCACCCGCCGAGGAGTCCACCGTGGACACCCCCTTCCGCAGCGCGGCGTGGGTGTTGGCCAGGGCCTGGCCGTACGTGTCGTGGAAGTGCACGGCCAGCGCGTCGACGCCGACCCCCGCCCCGGTGAACAGGTCGAGCAGCCGCTCCACCTGCCCCGCGGTGGCCACGCCGACGGTGTCACCGAGGGACAGCTGGGAGCAGCCGAGGTCCAGCAGCCGCCTGCCCACGCGGACCACCTGCTCGGCGGGCACGGGCCCCTCCCACGGGTCCCCGAAGCACATGGACAGGTAGGCCCGCACCTCGAGTCCCTCGGCCCGCGCGCGGCCCACCACGGGCTCGAACATCGCGAACTGCCCGTCCACGGTGCTGTTCAGGTTGCGCTGGGCGAAGGTCTCGGTGGCGCTGCCGAACACCGCGATGTGCCGCACCCCGGCGGCCAGGGCGCGGTCGAGGCCGCGCTCGTTCGGCACGAGCACCGGGTAACGCACGCCGGGGCGCCGGTCGAGCCTGCCGAGGAGTTCCTCGGCGTCGGCGAGCTGCGGCACCCACTTCGGGTGCACGAAGCTCGTCGCCTCCAGCACCCCGAGCCCCGCCGCGGCCAGCCGGTCGAGGAACTCGAGCTTGACCTCCACCGGCACCACGGCCTGCTCGTTCTGCAGCCCGTCGCGGGGGCCGACCTCCCAGATCGTCACCCGTTCCGGCAGGCCGTCCCGCGACGGCACCCGCTCGGGCAGGCCGAGTTCCCGTGCACCCATGCGATCAGCGCCTCCGTCCTCGTGGCCGCGGGTTCTCCTCCCCCGGCTCGCGCGGTCCGGGTTCGAGATCGTCGAAGTCGTCGACATCGTCGACCTCGTCCCGGTCGTCGTGCGGATTGTCGGCCTGGACATTGACCTGGCGGTAGAGCATCGAGTGCACCCGCTCGACGCCGGGGATGTCGTCGAACCGCAGCGGCTCGTCGGCCGCCGACTCGATGACCAGGGTGCCGCAGCCGAACACCCGGTCCCACAGTCCGTGCTCGAACTGCACGCTGTTGATCCTCGCCATCGGGATGTCGATGCCGGTGCGCCGCAGCACACCCTCCCGGACGATCACGCGGTCGGTGGTGACGATGAAGTGGGTGGTCCGCCAGCGCACGAACGGCGCCAGCACCAGCCAGGCGAGCAGCACCAGCGCCACCACGCCGATCGCGACCAGCGCGACCAGGTCCCACGGCGCCTGCAGGTCGCTCGCCAGCACCGCCAGCCAGCTCCCCAGGCCGAGCGTCACGACGAGGGTGAACACGGGAAGGACGAGCATCTTGAAGTGCGGATGCCGGTGCACGACGACGTGCTCGTCGGCGCCGAGCAGGTCCCTCGGATAGGCCACGCGAACGCTCCCCGGGCTAGTCCTTGACGAGGTGCTCACCGTACCGCGCGGTCCCGTCCCCGACCGGGCTATTCGACGGCGGGGCGCAGGTGCGTGACGTCACCCGCGAACACCGTGCGCCTGCCGCTCGTGGTGTCGAGGACCAGCGCCCCGGCCTCGTCGACGTCGACCGCGCGGCCGACGAGCGCCTTCGCCCCGGCCACGGTGACCTTGACCTCCTGGCCCAGCGTGGCGCAGTGCGCGCGGTAGTCGGCCAGCAGCCCCGCCGCGGCCAGGTCGCCGCGGGCCGCCCGCCAGCGCTTCTCCCTGGCGTGCAGCGAGGCGAGCAGCAGCCGCGCCACCTTGGTGCGGTCGGTGACCCGCGCGCCCAGCTCGGCGAGCGAGACCGCGGGCAGGGAGCCGGGACCCGGCCGCACCGGTTCGCGGGCCCGGCGCACGTTCACGCCGAGGCCGAGCACCACGGCGTTCTCGTCGCTCGCCACCGCCTCGGCCAGTATCCCGGCGCACTTGCCCCTGCCGTCCCTGGCCAGCACGTCGTTCGGCCATTTCAGCACCACCCGCGCACCCAGCTCGGTGGCCGTGTCGACCACCGCGAGGCCCGCCGCGACGGCCAGCGAGCCGTACCCGGAGAAGGGCACCCGCTCGGGCCGCAGCAGCACGCTGAGGTACAGGCCGGTGTCCGGCGGCGACACCCACATCCGGCCCCGCCTGCCGAGCCCGGCGGTCTGCTGCTCGGCGATCAGCACCGTGCGGTCGGCCGCCCCCTCGGTGACGGCCTCACGCAGGTCGGCGTTGGTGGATCCGGTGCTGGCCACGACGTCGAGCGCGGCGTAGGGCCCCGTGGGCCGCACCAGTTCCGCACGCAGTCGGGCGGCGTCGAGGGAAGGCATGCGCCACACCCTAGAACAGGGCCGACGTTGCCTACGCCACAAGCGGACCCCCCTGCACGGTGGTTAGGCTCCCATTTCATGAGCAGCGCGACGGAGCCGATCGGGACGCCTCCCGCAGAAGAGCCGGACATCCACACCACGGCCGGCAAGCTCGCCGACCTGTACCGCCGGTACGACGAGGCGGTGCACGCGGGCTCGGCGCGGGCGGTCGAACGGCAGCACGCGAAGGGCAAGAAGACCGCTCGCGAGCGCATCGACCTGCTGCTGGACCCCGGTTCGTTCGTCGAGCTCGACGAGCTGGCCCGGCACCGCTCGACCAACTTCGGCCAGGACCGCAACCGGCCCTACGGCGACGGCGTCGTCACCGGGTACGGCACCGTCGACGGCCGCCCCGTGTGCGTGTTCAGCCAGGACGTGACGGTCTTCGGCGGCTCACTCGGCGAGGTGTACGGCGAGAAGATCGTCAAGGTGATGGACCTGGCGATCAAGACCGGCCGCCCGATCATCGGCATCAACGAGGGCGGCGGTGCCCGGATCCAGGAGGGCGTGGTCTCGCTCGGCCTCTACGGCGAGATCTTCACGCGCAACGTGAAGGCCTCCGGAGTGGTCCCGCAGATCTCGCTGATCATGGGCGCCAACGCGGGCGGGCACGTGTACTCCCCCGCGCTCACCGACTTCGTGGTGATGGTCGACCAGACCTCACACATGTTCATCACCGGGCCGGACGTGATCAAGACCGTCACCGGCGAGGAGGTCACGTTCGAGGACCTCGGCGGCGGCCGCACGCACAACACCAAGTCCGGCAACGCGCACTACCTCGGCTCCGACGAGGAGGACGCCATCTCCTACGTCAAGGAGCTGCTGTCGTTCCTGCCGGGCAACAACCTGTCCGAGCCCCCGGTGTTCGAGGCCCCCGAGCCCACGGGTGAGTCCATTCCGGACGGGGTCACCGACACCGACCGGGAGCTCGACACGCTCATCCCGGACTCGCCGAACCAGCCCTACGACATGCACGAGGTCATCAACCGCGTCGTGGACGAGGGCGAGTTCCTCGAGGTGCAGGAGCTGTTCGCGCCGAACGTGATCGTCGGCTTCGGCCGGGTGGACGGGCACAGCGTCGGCATCGTGGCCAACCAGCCCACGCAGTTCGCGGGCTGCCTCGACATCGACGCCTCGGAGAAGGCGGCGCGGTTCGTCCGCACGTGCGACGCGTTCAACGTGCCGGTGCTGACCTTCGTCGACGTGCCGGGCTTCCTGCCGGGGACCGACCAGGAGTGGAACGGCATCATCCGGCGCGGCGCGAAGCTGATCTACGCCTACGCGGAGGCGACGGTGCCGCTGGTCACGGTGATCACCCGCAAGGCGTACGGCGGCGCGTACGACGTGATGGGCTCCAAGCACCTCGGCGCCGACGTCAACGTCGCGTGGCCGACCGCGCAGATCGCGGTGATGGGCGCGCAGGGCGCGGCGAACATCGTGCACCGCAAGACGCTCGCCACCGCCGCCGAGGAGGGCAAGGACGTCGAGTCGCTGCGGGCGGAGCTGATCCAGGAGTACGAGGACACGCTGTGCAACCCGTACGTGGCCGCCGAGCGGGGTTACGTCGACGGCGTGATCCCGCCCGCGCACACCCGCGGTTACGTGGCGCGGGCGCTGCGGATGCTGCGGGACAAGCGCGAGACCCTGCCGCCGAAGAAGCACGGCAACATCCCCCTCTGACCGTCCCGCGACGAAGGGTTCCCATGACCGACGATCGTTCCCCCGCTCCGCCGCTGCTACGGGTGGTGCGCGGCGAGCCGGACGACACCGAGCTCGCCGCCCTCGCGGCGGTGGTGGCCGGGCTGGCCTCCGCGGCGTCCACGGCGGGGAACGGCGACCAGCGGCCGGTGCGCCGGTCCCGCTGGGGCGACCCCGCCGCCCGGATGCGCCCGCTGCCCCGCCCCGGCGAGGGCGCGTGGCGCTACTCCCACCTCCCCGGCACCTAACACCCCACCCCACCCCCACCCCACCCCCAGGTGGGGCAGTGAAGGCCACCTTCACTGCGTTGAACGCACGCAGGGTGGCCTTCACCGCACGCGGTAGCCTTCGCGGCGTGCGTTTCGTGCTCGCCTCCGCCTCGCCCGCCCGGCTCGCCGTGCTGCGCGCGGCGGGCATCGATCCCAGCGTCGTGGTGTCCGGTGTCGACGAGGACGCCGTCGCCGCCGGGCTGGCCGATCCGAGCCCGGCGGAGCTGGTGACCGCGCTCGCCGCCGCCAAGGCCGCCGCCGTCGCGGACACGATCGCCGACGGCGGGCACGACGCCGTCGTCGTCGGCTGCGACTCGATGCTGTCGATCGGCGGCGAGATGGTCGGCAAACCCGGCACGGCCGAGATCGCCCGCAAGCGCTGGGCGGCGATGGCGGGCGGCAGCGGGGACCTGCTCACCGGGCACGCGGTGCTCCGGCTCGACGGCGGCCGCCGCACCCGCGAGGCCACCGGCAGCCAGCGCACGCGCGTCCGGTTCGCCGACCCCGACCCGGACGAGCTGGACGCCTACCTCGCCACCGGCGAACCGCTCGGCGTGGCGGGCGCGTTCACCCTGGACGGCTTCGGCGGCTGGTTCGTCGAGGGGGTCGACGGCGACCCGTCCAGCGTGATCGGCATCAGCCTCCCGCTGACCCGGCGCCTGCTGGCCGAGGTCGGGATCCGCGTCACCGACCTCTGGCGGTCCTGACCCCCCTCGGCAGCTTTCCCTCACCAGCGGAATTGCGCGGAACCGGCCCCGCCACGACACTCGTCCCAGCCACGTCCGACGCAGCCTGGTTCGCGGAGGGAGACCGCGCATGAACTCCACAGCGTCGCCCAGACCGGTACCACCGGAGTTTCCGCCTGTGGTGTATCTGCCCTGCACGACCCACGTCAGCAGTCCCGCGGACGCCGTGGTGGAACTGCGGCGAACACGGGACGGACGGATGGCGCTCATGGTCTATTCGGCCCTCGACCGGCTCCACTACTGCTGCGGCGACGACCAGCCATGGATGGTGGTGCCCACCCCGGTTCTCGAGGACATCCGCCAGGCCCAGCCCTATGACCTGATCCTCCTCGACGTCATCATCCCGCCGGAACACCGGCACGCCGCCCAGGGAGCCCCCGATGCCTGAAGGAGGTGGCTTCCGCGCCGACCCCGGGGTGATCGACGGCATCGCCGGCACACTGCGTACCGCGGCCGACCGACTCGACGAGATCGGCACCACCGCTCCTCCGGCGCCGGATGCCGGCGACGCGCGTGCGGCTGTCGCCGCGATCCTCGCCAAGCTGGCCGACAGTGCGGGTCAGCTGGTGATCGGCACCCGGGCCGCGGGGGCCGCCGTCGCCGACGGCGGCCGCGCGTACACGGAGACCGAAACGTCGGCGGGCGAGGCCGTCCGCGCCTCGGGAGGACGGTGAGCCGTGCCGATCGACACCAGGATCGAAGGCGACCCGGCGAGCGTGACCGAGGTCGCGGCGTGGGTACGGGATGCCCTTGCCAGCCGCGTCACCGACACGGCGAGCAAGATCTACGACGCCCGCAACAACGCCGACGCCGGCTGGCACGGCCCCGCGGCCGAGGTGTTCCGCGACCGGATGACACAGGGTGCCCAGCTCACGGACGAGTTCGCCGGTACGGCGCGGAAGATGGCACAAAAGTTCGACGAGCTCGCCGCCGACCCGCGACGGGCCAAGGCGGAGATGGAGCGGATCCGCGGCGAGGCATCGGAAGCCGGGCTGACGGTGGACAGGAGCATGATCCACGACCCGGGCCCCGCCCCGGGGGCGCCAGGCCCGCAACCGACCGGCGATGCGGCAACGCCCGAAGCGATGCAGGCCTATCACGACGCCGTACGGGCACAGCAGGCTCACGACGCGCGGGTCAGCGCGTACGAACAGGCGCGGAACGACGCGGACGCCGTGCGGCGGGCATGGCAGGGCAGCGTCGAGACGATCGCCGCCGAGGCCAACAGCGTCGGTCCGAAGGCCTGGCTCACCGTCAGCGATGTTGCGGGTAACACCATCGCGGCCGCGGCGGGAGCCAGATACAGCTCCTTTCTGCTCGAAGGAGCACGGAACTACGCCGACGACGCCGCGCAGGCCCTGCGCCACGTGCGCGCCTACGGAGACGTGGTTCTCGACCACAAAGGCTTCTACACGCAACTCGATCGCGCGCAGGCGAGCACCCGTGCCTCGGCCGCGCTCACCGACGACGCCACGAGGGCCACCAGCAGGGCGAAGGTCTCCGGGCTCCGGCTCGGTGGCGCGCTCGCGGTGGGCGGAATCGCCTACGACATCGCTCACGGAAAGCCGGTCGACCAGGCCATCGTCTCGGGTGGAGCCGGATTCGCCGCCTCCGTGGGTGCCGGCGCCGCTGTCGGCACCGTGATCGGAGGCCCTGTCGGCACGGCCGTCGGCGCTGTCATTGGTGCCGGTGTCGGAGTGTTCACGTCCGGAATGGTCGACTCACTGTACGAGAACGGAATCGGCGCCGTGGGTCAAGCGATCGACGACGGAGCCAAAGCGGTGACCGACACCCTTGAGGTCGTCGGCGACGGCATTGGCGATGCCGCCAGCGCGGTCGCTGGTGGAGTGAAAGAGGCCTGGGATGCCATCTTCTGACACGGTGCCCAGACCTGCCGAGTGGCCGCGGTCGACCCGGCCTGCCGTTGTCGCCGCGTTTGCCTTCGTCGCCGTCGTGCTGGTGCTGGTGCCGGTCGCGCTCGCGCTGTACTACTTCCGGAACGGCCGACAGGCAACGGGCGGGTACAGCCTGGCCCTCGCGGTGATCGCGCTGCTCGTCCTCTGGGTCGGCTACGAGACGAGGTTCCGCGGGCACACCAGCACGGACTCGATCGGCAGCCGCGGTACGGACGACGGAAGGGCGGGGCTGGAGATCCCCTACTCCGCGAGCCTGTACCGGGGTTACGGGGCGCTCATGACCGCGATCGCACTGCTCTTCGCCACTGCCGCCGGGCACGCGCTGACCGTGCCCGGTACGGGCTACGCCAACAGCGGCTACCTGTTCGCCGCGCTGGCAGCCGTGTTCGCGTCGTTCCCCGCGCTCATGGCCACCGGCAGGTTCGCGCGGGGCAGGGTGCTGCTGACCCCCGAGGGCATTCACCAGCGCGGCTGGACCTTCGAGTCGTTCCTGCGCTGGCAGGACGTCGTCGGGATCTACCCCACCTACCGCGACTGCCCGGTCGTCGTGGTGCGCGCGACGGACAACGCGGCATGGCGGCGCCGGCAGATCACCAGGCTGTGGCGGCAGGACCGGCTGCCGGGAACGCGCCGGGGCGAACGGGAGGTGCCGATGATCGTCATCCCCGGCAAGTTTCTCTCCGCCGACCCGGTGATCGTCTACCACCTGCTCGGCTACTACCTCGAGCACGCGGACGCCAGGGCGGAGCTGGGCACGGAGGCCGCGGTGCGGCGGGCCCGAGCCGCGGCGTTCGGCTGACCGGGCTCAGGGGCACTCCCGCAGGTCGGAGTCGACCAGCTCCACCCGGGGCCAGCCGCGCAGCTCCCCCGGCGACTCGTACTGGTAGGTGCAGCCCAGCCGCTCGCCCCGCAGGTCGAACACCTCGGCCAGCACCGGCGTCTGCCCGCAGTCCGCCGCCGACTCGACGCCGGCGCATTCGTGCCGCACCACGATGATCTCGGGCACCTCGTCGCCCGACACGGTGTCCAGCACGATCGCGCCCACGTCGGAGAAGTACGGCCGCTCGGCGGCACGCCAGCTGTCGCCCCGCCACACCAGCACCTCGCCGACGATCCCGCCGTCCAGCGGGCCCCGCACGAGGCACACCGGCTCCGCCGCGTCCACGCAGTCCAGCGATCCGGGACCGAGCCGGGCCCCCATGGCGGTGATCGAGGTCTCGGCGGTGATGCCGTTCGTCGGCCCGCCCGCGCGCAGGCGCCCAGACCCGCCCTCGCCGTCGGCGAGCAGCTCGACTGTCATCCCGCCGACGGACGCCGTGTCGAGCACCTGGCACGGCGCGGCCCCGCAGCCGTCGCCCGCCGCGGGCCCGGCCGACACCTCCGCGCCGGGCCCGCTGCCCGCGGCCGGGCCGGCACCGGGCCGCAGGACGGCGGCGGCGACGAGCGCACCCGCGGTGACCAGCGCGGCGAGCACCGCGGTCACCACCACGGGCCGCGGCGCCGTCGTCCCCGTCATCGTCACCTCCCTCGCGATGCAGAGCGTAAGGGAGATGGCGGAGAGCGCACGTCTATGTTGGGAGGGTGACGAATCCCAGCCTTCCCCCAGTCCTGTACCTGCCCACCAGCGACGCCTCGGGCGAGCAGACCAACGTCGAGCTGCGGCGCACCGAGGACGGCCGGGTCGCGCTCATCGCGTTCTCCGCCGTCGACCGTCTCGTCTACGGCTGCGGCGAGCACCAGCCGTGGGTGATGGTGCGCACCGAGCACCTGGACAAGATCTACGAGGCGCAGCCCTACGACGTGATCATGCTCGACGGGTTCATCCCGGACGAGCTGCGGCACACCGGCTCCCGGGCGTGAGCCTCCTCTCACCACGAGCCTCATCGCTGCTCGTAGACTGCTTCGAGGCCCGCAGGAGCGCCGCCTGGCGCACCGGTGGCTCCGCAGCGCGAGCGAGGAGGAGATAGGGGTGCCCGAAGCAGCCAGCGTCACGAAGGTGCTCGTCGCCAACCGTGGCGAGATCGCCGTCCGCGTGATCAGAGCCGCCAGGGATGCGGGACTGTCGAGCGTCGCCGTCTACGCCGACCCCGACCGGGACGCCCCGCACGTGCGCATGGCCGACGAGGCGTTCGCGCTCGGCGGCACCACGGCGGCCGACAGCTACCTGGTGTTCGAGAAGCTGCTCGACGCGGCCGCGCGGTCCGGCGCCGACTCCGTGCACCCCGGCTACGGCTTCCTCTCCGAGAACGCCGACTTCGCCCAGGCCGTGCTCGACGCGGGCCTCACCTGGATCGGCCCCAGCCCGCAGGCCATCCGCGACCTCGGCGACAAGGTCACCGCCCGGCACATCGCGCTGAAGGCGGGCGCCCCGCTCGTGCCGGGAACGAAGGACCCGGCGAAGAACGCCGACGAGATCGTCGCGTTCGCACGGGAGCACGGCCTGCCCGTCGCCATCAAGGCCGCGTTCGGCGGCGGCGGACGCGGCCTGAAGGTCGCCCGCACGCTGGAGGAGATCCCCGAGCTGTTCGAGTCCGCCACCCGCGAGGCGGTGGCCGCGTTCGGCCGTGGTGAGTGCTTCGTCGAGCGCTACCTCGACCGGCCGCGGCACGTCGAGGCCCAGGTCCTCGCCGACAAGCACGGCAACGTGGTCGTCGTCGGCACCCGGGACTGCTCGCTGCAGCGGCGGCACCAGAAGCTCGTCGAGGAGGCGCCCGCCCCGTTCCTCACCGACGAGCAGCGCGCCACCATCCACGCCTCCGCGAAGGCGATCTGCAAGGAGGCGGGCTACTCCGGCGCGGGCACCGTCGAGTACCTGGTCGGCGAGGACGGCACGATCTCGTTCCTCGAGGTCAACACCCGGCTGCAGGTGGAACACCCGGTGTCCGAGGAGACCACGGGCATCGACCTGGTCCGCGAGCAGTTCCGGATCGCCGAGGGCGGCACGCTGCCGTTCACCGAGGACCCGGTGCCGCGCGGGCACTCCATCGAGTTCCGGATCAACGGCGAGGACGCGGGCCGCAACTTCCTGCCCGCGCCCGGCACCGTCACCCGGCTCGTGTTCCCGGAGGGTCCCGGCGTCCGCGTCGACTCCGGCGTGGAGACGGGCAGCGTGATCGGCGGCCAGTTCGACTCGATGCTGGCCAAGGTGATCGTCACCGGCGCCGACCGCCGGCAGGCCATCGAACGCAGCCGCCGCGCGCTGGACGAGATGGTCGCCGAGGGCCTCGCGACCGTCCTGCCCTTCCACCGCGCGATCCTGCGCGACCCGGCCTTCGTCGGCGACGACTCCGGCTTCTCGGTGCACACGCGCTGGATCGAGACCGAGTTCGACAACACGATCGAGCCGTTCACCGCGCCCGCGGAGTCCTCGGCGGCCGAGCAGGAGGCCGCGCCGAGGCAGACGGTGGTCGTCGAGGTCGGTGGCCGCAGGCTCGAGGTCTCCCTGCCGGGGGACCTGGCGCTCGGCGGCGGCAACGGCGGCGGCGCGGCGAAGGCCAAGCCCCGCAAGCGCGGTAGCGGCGGCAAGACCGCCGTCAGCGGCGACGCCGTGACCGCGCCGATGCAGGGCACGATCGTGAAGGTCGCCGTGGAGGACGGCCAGCACGTCGAGGCCGGTGAGCTGATCGTGGTGCTGGAGGCCATGAAGATGGAGAACCCGGTCACCGCACACAAGGCGGGCACCGTCACGGGCCTCGCCGTGGAGACCGGCTCCTCCGTCAGCCAGGGCGCCGTGCTGCTGGAGATCAAGGACTGAGGTCCCGGCCGGGCCCACGTACGATGGGGACGTGGGCGTCGACAGACCGGAGTTCCGACTCAGCGACGCTGAGCGGCAGGAAGCCCTGGACGCGCTGTCCGAGCACGTGCGCACGGGCCGGCTCGACATCGTCGACTTCGACGAGCGCTCCGCACGCGCGAGCGCGGCGAAGGTCCGCCGCGACCTCGAACCGCTGTTCGCCGACCTGCCGGAGCCACGCCCGAGCGTGCTGCGCACCCTGCGGCGGCTGCCGCCGCAGGGCGCGGCACCGGCGCCGCCCGTGACGTGGCAGCGGCGGCTCGCGTCGAGCGCGGTGCCGATCGCCGCGATCGTCGCGCTGGTGCTGTTCCTCACGGTGCTGCGCGGCATGATCTTCGTGTTCCTCATCCCCGTGGTCGTGGCCCTGCTCGCCGGGTCACTCGGCAACCGGCGTCCCCGCCGCTGACTAGAGTGGCGCCGATGGACCCCGTGGAGATCAACGCGGGCGGCTACTACCTGCGCCAACTGCGCGCCGACGACCGCATGGACGACCGGCCCGCGCTGGTGGCGGCGTTCGCCGACCCGGAGATGCGCCGGTTCGTGACCGTCTCGCTCGGCACCCTCGCCGACGCCGGTGACTACGTCGCCCTGCGCGCTGCCGAATGGGCCAGGGGGCGGCGCTGCTCCTGGGCCGTCGCGGAACCCACCACCGGCGACCTGCTCGGCGAGGTGGGACTGAAGGACCTCGACCCCGGCGCCGGGACCGCCGAGGCGTCGGTGTGGGTGGCTCCGCCCGCGCGGGGCCGGGGCGTCGCGGTGGCCGCCGTGGAGGCGGCGCTGCGCTTCGGGTTCGGCGGTCTCGGCCTGCGGGAGGTGCGCTACCGGCATCACCGCGACAACCGCGCGTCGGCCACCGTCGCCGCGCGGTGCGGGTTCCGGCACGCCGGTTCCGCCGACCCGGCCGACGAGGTGTGGCTGCGCACGGCGGACCAGGTGCCGTGACGAGCGCGTTCCTCAGCCGGCTGCTCGACGGCCTGCGCGCGGGTGGCGACCGTCCCGCGTTCCGGCACGGCGGCACGGTCACCAGCTACCGCGCGGCGTACCGCGCCCTGTTCCGGCTGCACGGTGCGCTGGCGGCCGAGGGCGTGGGACCCGGCGACGTCGTGGCCGTCCGCGGCGGCAACCGGCCGGAGACGGTCCTCGCCCAGCTCGCGGCCCAGCTGCGCGGGGCGAGCGTCCTGCTGGTCGGCGCCTCGGCCACCGCACCCGACCGGCGCGCCGCGCTGACCGCGGCCGGCGTCACCGTGCTGCTCGCCGACCCCGGTCTCGGCGACCCGGCACGGGACGGTGTCCCCCGCGTCCTGCCGCTCACCGGGTCCGGACCCGGCACGCCCGCGCCGCCGCGGCCACCCGCCTCCGTGCACGCCGTCTTCCTCTCCGGCGGCACGACCGGCGCGCCCAAGCTGATCGGGCACCGCGGCATCTACGACGGCATGGCGCACATCTTCCGGCCTGATCCGGATGGTCCGAACCGGACACTCGTGGTGTCGCCGGTGACGCACCTGACCGGGAACTGCGCCGTGCTCGGCGCCCTGCTCTGCGGGGACACGGTGGTGCTGCACGACGGTTTCGATCCCGAGGCGGTGCTGGCCGCGATCGGCGGGCAGCGGGTCACCCACCTCTCGCTCACCCCGCCCCGCCTGGCCCGGCTGCTCGACCACCCCGCGCTCGCCGACACGGACACCGCCAGCGTGCGGCGGCTGTCCCTCGGCGCGAGCCCGCTGCCGTCACGACGACTGCGGCAGGCGCTCGCCGCGTTCGGCCCCGTGGTCGGGCAGGGCTACGGGCTCACCGAGGCGCCGATGATCGCGAGCATCTCCGCGGAGGACTACGCGGGACACCCCGGACGGCACGATTCCGTCGGCCGGATCGTGCCCGGCATGGAGGCCCGCATCGACGGTGCCGACGGCGCCGGGGATGGTGCGGTCGGCGAGGTGCTCGTCCGCGGCCTCGCCCTGATGGAGGGCTACGTCGGCAGGCCCGACCTCACCCGGCGCGCGTTCACCGGTGGCTGGCTGCGCACCGGCGACGTCGGCCGGTTCGACGCCGACGGCTACCTGTACCTGCTCGACCGCCTGCACGACGTGATCGTCACCGGGGAGCACGGCACGAAGGTCTACTCCACCGTGGTCGAGGACGCGCTCACCGGCCATCCCGGCGTGCGGCAGGCCGCGGTGTTCGGGGTGCCGGGCCCGGACGGCGAGGGCGAGCGCGTGCACGCCGTGGTGGTCGCCGACCCGGGCGGCCCCGGCGAGGACGTTCTGCGCGCGCACGTGCGGGCGCTGCTCGACCAGGACCATCCGGTGCCGGCGAGGATCGAGTTCGCCGGTGCGCTGCCGCTGACCGACATCGGCAAGGTGGACAAGCAGGCGCTGCGGGCCCCGCACTGGGCGGGCCACTCCCGCGGCATCGCCTGACCGGCTCGTGTGTGGACAACGTGGTGGGAACGACGTTGCTCACTCACGACACGGAGGCGACCAGCTTCGGGCGCGCCTCGGGGGCGGCCGCGCGGCTGGCGTCGGCCGCTTCGTCGCTCGGCTGGCTCTGCGACTCCCGCTCGGCCTCCACGCGCGCCCGGTAGACGTCCACCTCACGGGCCCTCGTCTCGGGCGACCAGCCCAGCACCTCCCCCATCAGCTCGGCGACCTGCTCGGCGCAGTCGACGCCGCGGTGCGGGTACTCGATCGAGATGCGGGTGCGCCGCGCCAGCACGTCCTCCAGGTGCAGGGCGCCCTCGTGGCTCGCCGCGTACATCGCCTCCACCCGCAGGTAGTCGGGGGCGTGCTCCAGCGGCCGCAGCAGCTCGTGCCGCCCCTCGGCCAGCGCGAGGACCTCGCGCACCTGCGAGCCGTAGCGGTCCAGCAGGTGCCGCACGCGGTAGGGGTGCAGCCCGTGCGCGGCGGCGAGGTGGTCGGCCTGGTTCACCAGCGCGTGGTAGCCGTCCGCGCCCAGCAGCGGCACCTTGTCGGTGATCGACGACTGCGCCCGCGCCGGCAGGTCCACCGCGGCGGCGTCCACGGCGTCGGCCGCCATCACCCGGTAGGTCGTGTACTTGCCCCCCGCGATCGCGACCAGGCCCGGCGCGACCCGGGCGACGGCGTGCTCGCGCGACAGCTTGGACGTCTCCTCGCTCTCCCCGGCCAGCAGCGGCCGCAGGCCCGCGTAGACGCCCTCGATGTCGTCGTGGGTCAGCGGTGTCGCGAGCACCGCGTTGACGTGGTCGAGGAGGTAGTCGATGTCCGACCGGGTCGCCGCGGGGTGCGCCAGGTCGAGGTGCCAGTCGGTGTCGGTGGTCCCGATGATCCAGTGGTTGCGCCACGGGATCACGAACAGCACCGACTTCTCGGTCCGCAGGATCAGCCCCGACTCGGAGACGATCCGGTCACGGGGAACGACGATGTGAACGCCCTTGCTCGACCGCACGCGGAACCGGCCCCGGCTGCCGGACAGCCGCTGCAGCTCGTCGGTCCACACCCCGGTGCAGTTGATCACCGCGTTGGCCTGGACCTCCGTCTCCCTGCCGTCCTCGGCGTCGCGCACCCTGACCCCGGAGACGCGGTCCGCCTCGCGCACGAACTGGACGACCTGAGTGGACGTTCGCACGACGGCACCGTAGTGGGCGGCGGTCCGCGCGACCGCCATCGTGTGCCGGGCGTCGTCGGCCTGCGCGTCGTAGTACCGGATGCCGCCGACGAGGGCGTCGCGTTTGAGCGCGGGCACCATCCGCAGCGCCCCGGCCTTGGTGAGGTGCTTCTGCCCCGGCACCGACCGCGCGCCGCCCATCGTGTCGTACAGCGCCAGCCCGGCCGCGGTGTACGGCCGCTCCCACACCCGGTGGGTGAGCGGGTAGAGGAAGCTGACCGGCTTCACCAGGTGCGGCGCGAGCCGGGTGAGCATGAGCTCCCGCTCCCGCAGCGCCTCCCGCACCAGGCCGAACTCGAGCTGCTCCAGGTACCGCAGGCCGCCGTGGAACAGCTTGCTCGACCGGCTCGACGTTCCGGAGGCCAGGTCGCGGGCCTCGACGAGCGCCACCCGCAACCCGCGGGTGGCGGCGTCCAGCGCGGTTCCGGCACCGACCACGCCGCCGCCGATCACGACGATGTCGAAGGTCTCCGTGCCCAGGCGATCCCACGCCTGCTCCCTGGTCTCGGGTCCCAGCCGCGCCGGACTCGGCCCCTCGGTTCCCCGTACGCGCTGCGCAGCCACGAATGATCCTCCCCGGACACGGTGGTCGGCCTGCCCCGACATGGCCAGTCTCCAGGATGACACGTCCACCGGCACCCGCATCCCGGATTCGAATTACGACGGCCGGTCCCTGGAACGATCGCCCGCGAGGCAGTAGCGTTCGAGATCCGTGGGTCGGCGACGAAGCCTTCTGCCCGCCGCGTCTGACCTGCGCGTAAGGGGTGTCCAGTGTGGAGGGCTGAGGCATGAACGCGGGTCAGATCTTCGTCTGGGAAATGCTCGGTACGGCGGTGCTGGTGCTGCTCGGCACCGCGGTCGTCGCCAACCACGTCTTGCGCAAGACGCTGGGAACCGGGAACGGGTTCCTGTTCATCAACATCGGCTGGGCGTTCGCGGTGTTCACCGGCGCCAGCATCGCCAACCCGACCGGGGCGCACATCAACCCGGCGGTCACGTTCGGGCTGGCGGTCGCCGGCCAGCTCGACTGGGCGGAGGTCCCGATCTACATGGCGGGCCAGCTCGTGGGCGGCGTGCTCGGCGCCGTGCTGTGCTGGCTGACCTACAAGCTGCAGTTCGACGACTTCCCCGAGCCGGGCGGGACGCTGGGGATCTTCTCCACCGGGCCACAGATCCGGAACCTGCCGTGGAACCTCGTCACCGAGATCATCGGCACGTTCGTGCTGGTCGCGTGGATCCTGCTGAGCCCGGGCGCCGAGGCGGGCCCGAACGGCATCCCGGTGTTCGGCAACGCCGCCCTCGGCTACGCGGGCGTGGCGTTCGTCGTCCTCGTGATCGGCACCTCGCTCGGTGGCCCCACCGGCTACGCGATCAACCCGGCGCGCGACCTCGGGCCGCGCATCGCCTACGCCTTCATCCTGCCGATCCGGGGCAAGGGCAGCGCCGACTGGGGATACTCGTGGGTGCCGGTCGTCGGCCCGCTGGTCGGCGGTGGTCTCGCCGCGCTGCTGTACCTCGTCCTGCCCACGACCTGACCCGCCAACGCCGAGGGAGCAAGCATGAGTTCGTACGTCGCCGCGATCGACCAGGGCACCACGTCGACGCGGACCATGATCTTCGACCACGCCGGCCGCGTGGTCGCCGTGGACCAGCGGGAGCACGAGCAGATCTTCCCCAAGGCCGGCTGGGTGGAGCACGACGCGGAGGAGATCTGGGCCAACACCAGGGCCACCGCCGCGGGGGCGCTCGCCAACGCCGACCTGCACGCCAGCGACGTCGTGGCGGTGGGCATCACCAACCAGCGCGAGACGACGCTGGTGTGGGACCGCACGACCGGCAAGCCCGTCTACAACGCGATCGTCTGGCAGGACACCCGCACCGACCGCATCGTCACCGAGCTGGGCGAGCTCGGCGGCGGGCAGGAGCGCTACCGGGAGCGGACCGGGCTGCCGCTGGCCACGTACTTCTCCGGCCCGAAGATCAAGTGGATCCTGGACAATGTGGAGGGCGCCCGGCAGCGCGCCGAGGCGGGCGACCTGCTGTTCGGCAACATGGACACGTGGCTGCTGTGGAACATGACCGGCGGCCCGGACGGCGGGGTGCACGTCACCGACCCGACCAACGCCTCCCGCACGCTGCTGATGGACATCGGCACGCTGTCGTGGGATCCGGACATCGCCGCCGACATGGGCATTCCGTTGTCGATGCTGCCGGAGATCCGGTCGTCGTCCGAGGAGTACGGCCACGTGCGCGCCCGGGGCGCGCTCGGCGGCGTGCCGATCGCGGGCATCCTCGGCGATCAGCAGGCGGCGACGTTCGGCCAGGCGTGCCTGTCCCCCGGCGAGGCGAAGAACACCTACGGCACCGGCAACTTCGTGCTGCTCAACACGGGCACGGAGAAGGTGCTGTCGCGCAACGGGCTGCTCACCACGGTCTGCTACAAGATCGGCTCGCAGGAGCCGGTGTACGCGCTGGAGGGCGCGATCGCCGTCACCGGCTCGCTCGTGCAGTGGCTGCGGGACAACCTGGGCATGATCTCGTCCGCGGCCGAGATCGAGGAGCACGCCCGCACCGTCGAGGACAACGGCGGCGCGTACTTCGTGCCCGCGTTCTCCGGTCTGTTCGCGCCGTACTGGCGCTCGGACGCGCGCGGGGTGATCGTCGGCCTCACCCGGTTCGTCAACAAGGGGCACCTCGCCAGGGCGGTGCTCGAGGCGACGGCGTTCCAGACCCGCGAGGTGATCGACGCGATGAACGCCGATTCGGGCGTTCCGCTCAAGTCGCTCAAGGTGGACGGTGGCATGGTGGCCAACGACCTGCTGATGCAGTTCCAGGCCGACATCCTCGGGGTGCCGGTGATCCGGCCGGTGGTGAGCGAGACGACCGCACTGGGCGCCGCCTACGCGGCGGGTCTCGCCGTGGGCTTCTGGGAGAGTGAGGACGACATCCGGACCAACTGGGCCCAGGACAAGCAGTGGGACCCGGCGATGGACCCCGACCGCAGGGAGAGCCAGTACCGCAACTGGAAGAAGGCGGTCACCCGCACCTTCGACTGGGTCGAGGAGGACTGAACCACCCGTTCCCCCACCGCCAAGGGGGGAGCGAGGGAGCTTTACTCCCGTCTGGCGGTAGTAAAGCTCCCTCGCTCCCCCTTCTCGGCCGGGTGCGGGGTCAGCCAGTGGCCCGTTCGGTGGAGATCACGCAGAACGCGGCACCCTGGTTGTCGGTCACCTGCGCCATCCGGCCGAACGGCGTGTCCGAGGGCGGGCGCAGCACGCGGCCGCCCAGCCGCTCGACCCGCTCGACCGCGGCGTCGGGGTCGGACACGCCGAAGTAGACCGACCAGTGCGCGGGCACGGATGCGGGCACCTCACCGGGCAGCTCGCCGAGGCCGCCGGCCACCTCACCCCGCACGCGCACCGTGACGTAGCGGAACCCGCCTGCGGACAGGTCGTCGAACTCGTGGCCGAACACGTCCCGGTAGAAGTCCCGCGCCGTCTCGGCGTCCCTGGTCATGCACTCGTTCCAGATCATGGCGCCGGGCACGTTCACCAGCTGGGCGCCGAGGGTGTCACCGGCCTGCCAGAGGCCGAACACCGCGCCCGTCGGATCGGCGGCGACGGCCATGCGGCCCGCGGACAGCACGTCCATCGGCGGCACCAGCACCTGCCCGTGGGCACCGGTGACCGCGGACACGGACGTGTCGACGTCGGACGTGGCCAGGTACGTCGTCCAGGCCGCAGGCATGCCCTCCTGGCCGGGCGGGACACTCCCGATCCCGGCCACGGTCCGGCCGCCGAGCGAGCACAGCAGGTAGTTGCCCGCCTCATCACCCTGGTCGGCGAACGCCCACGCGAACAGCGCACCGTAGAAGTCCATCGCCATGCGCGGGTCGGGCGCCACCAGGTCGGCCCAGCACGGCGTACCGTCGGGCCAGGGGGTGTCACGGATCGTCATGTCGCACTCCGGGGACTCGGTTCCTGAGGTGACCAGTGTCACCGCACGCACCGGCGAACGGGAGTGCCCGCGCTGCTAGTCGAGATCGTCGTGCCGCATCAGCTGCCGCCCGGCCTCGGTGATCGAGCCGGACAGCGACGGGTAGACGGAGAACGTCAGCGCGAGATGCTCGACCGTGAGCTGGTTCTGCACGGCCAGCGCGATCGGCAGGATCAGCTCGCTGGCGGTCGGCGCCACCACGACGCCGCCGACGACGACGCCGGTGGCAGGCCGGCAGAACAGCTTGACGAAGCCCTGCCGCAGGCCCTCCATCTTGGCGCGGGCGTTGGTGGCGAGCGGCAGCATGATCGTGCGCGCGGGCACCTCGCCCGAGTCGATCGCCTGCTGGCTGATGCCCACCGTGGCGATCTCCGGGTGGGTGAAGACGTTCGCGGCCACCGTCTTCAGCTTGATCGGGGCGACCCCCTCGCCGAGCGCGTGCCACATCGCGATGCGGCCCTGCATGCTGGCGACCGAGGCGAGCATCATCACGCCGGTGCAGTCGCCCGCCGCGTAGACGCCGGGGGCACTGGTGCGGGAGACCCGGTCCACGGTGATGAACCCGCCGGGACCGGGCTCGATACCGACGCGATCGAGGCCGATCTCGGTGGTGTTCGGCACGGAGCCGACCGTCATCAGCGCGTGGCTGGCCTCGATCTCCCTGCCGTCGGTCAGGTGGATGCGCACGCCCTTCTCGGTGCGCTCGACACGGTCGGCGCGCGCGTGCTTGACCACCTCGGTACCGCGCTGGGAGAAGACCTCCTCCAGCACGGCGGCGGCGTCGGCGTCCTCGTGCGGGAGCACGCGGTCGCGGCTGGAGACGACGGTGACCTTGATGCCCATCTCGGTGTAGGCCGACGCGAACTCGGCGCCGGTCACGCCGGAGCCGATCACCGCGAGGTGTTCGGGCAGCTCGGGCAGTTCGTAGAGGTGGCGCCAGTCGAGGATGCGCTCGCCGTCCGGCACCGCGCCGGGCAGCACGCGCGGGGTGGCGCCGGTGGCGATGAGCACCACGTCGGCGTCGAGCACCTCGTCCGCCCCGGGGCCGGTGACGGCGACCTTGTGGGTGGCCAGGCCCGGTTCCTCGTCGTCGAACCGGGCGGTGCCGCTGATCACCCGCACGCCCTCGCGCTGCACGCGGGCCCGGATGTCGGCGGACTGCGCGAGGGCGAGCCCGCGGACCCGGCCGTGCACGGTGTTCAGGTCGATCCGGGTGTCGTCGACGTCGATGTTGATGCCCAGCTCGTGGAAGCCGTGCAGGCTGGCCCGCGCGCCGGTGGACGCGATGAAGGTCTTGGAGGGAACGCAGTCGTAGAGGACGCAGGCACCGCCGAGGCCGTCCCGCTCGACGACGGTCACGTCCGCCCCGTGCTGGGCCGCCACCAACGCCGCCTCGTAACCCGCAGGCCCGCCGCCCATGATCACGATCTTCGTCAACTGACCTTCCTCCTCATCCCGGCGCTGCACCCACTCTAGGCAGGGACACGCGGAGTGCATCCGTTCGGGGGAGGACGTGGTCGTTAGGCTGTGGCCGTGCCTCTGTATGCCGCGTACGGGTCCAACATGGATCCCGCCCAGATGAAGGAGCGTGCCCCGCACTCGCCGATGGCTGGGACCGGCTGGCTGGAGGGCTGGCGGCTGACCTTCGGCGGAGAGGACCTGAGCTGGGAGGGTGCGCTCGCGACGATCGTCGAGGATCCCGCGTCGCGGGTGTTCGTGGTGCTCTACGACGTCACCCACCTGGACGAGTCGATGCTCGACCGGTGGGAGGGCGGCGAGCTCGGCCTGCACAACAAGATCCGGCTGCGCGTGCAGACCATGGAAGGGTCCGTGCTCGCGTGGCTGTACGTGCTCGACGCCTACGAGGGCGGGCTGCCGTCGGCCCGGTACCTCGGGGTGCTGGCCGACGCCGCCGAGAAGGCGGGCGCCCCCGCCGACTACGTCAACGACCTCCGCACCCGCCCCTGCCAGGGCATCGGCCCCTAGCCGCCGTGTCCGCGTTCTGGGTACGCGTGTCCGCGTCGCGCGACGCGGACACGCGAGCGCAGAACGCGGACACTACCGCGAGCGCTTGGCGAACGCTTCCCGTAACTCCGTGAAGACCCGCGACGGATCCCGCAGGTCCTCGGCGCGTACCCGGATGACGATCCACCCTCTCCTGGCCAGGCGTTCGTCCCGCTCGGCGTCGTAGGCGGCCCGCTCCTCGTGCGCGGCATAACCGTCGTACTCCAGCGCGATGCGTCGTTCCACCCACGCGAGGTCGAGGACGTACAGGAGCCTGCCGTCGATCGTGTGCACCGGATGCTGCGCGGTCGGCACCGGGAATCCGGCTTCGACCACGGTCAGCAACAACTCGCTCTCCGGTGGAGAGTCGGCCTTGCCGGTCGCCAACTCCGCCAGCATCGACGCCTGCACCACCCCGCGCCGGTCGTCCCGGCAAGCCAGACGTCCGGTCACCTGCTGCCGGAACCCGTCCCGTTCCTCCTCCGGCAACCGGTGCAGCGCCTGGTCCAGGCTCGCGAACGCGACCGACTTGGTCCCCTCGCACAGGAAGTCGGCCAGTGCGAGGTCGAGCGCGAACACGGGAAGGCCGTCGACGCTCACCACGTCACCCGGCGCGAACCTGTTCTGGTGCACCGCCAGCCCGGGCCGGGACCGCACCGACCGGGAGTACGGGACGGTCACGTGCACCGTCGCGACGTCCCCAGCGGCGGCGCAACCGTGCAGGGCGACGGCCGTGGCGCCGGAGAGCACCGCATGACGTCCGACGAGCAGCACCGCGGCCGCCGCACGGGTACGCAGGTCGAGCGCGTGCGCGGACCGGACGACGACACCGCGCCAGATCTGCGTGAGTACGCCGTTGGCCAGCGCCGCTCGCAACGGCCGCTCGCCGATGGCGGCGGCCGCATCGCGCCGCAGCACCGCCCCACGGGGATCCCCAGGTATGTCCATGGACTCCAGGCTGCGGTCCGGCGGCACCTCGGACAGCAGCAATCCACAGAATGTGGACAACTCCCCATCCTGTGGATAACCGCCCACGTCGTGTCCGCGAGCTGTGTACCCGTGTCTGCGTCGCACGTCGCGGACACGTGTACACAGATGGCGGACACGCGTGCGCGGGTTAGGTGAGGGCGGCCAGGGCGGTGTGCACCATGACGCGCGCGCCGGTGAGCAGGGCGCGTTCGTCGGCTTCGAAGGTCGGCTGGTGCAGGTCCCGCTTGGCGCCCTCACCCGGCCACACGCCGAGGCGGGCGAAGGCACCCGGCACGTGCTCCAGGTACCAGCCGTAGTCCTCACCGCCGGACGACTGCTCGGTGGGCGCCAGCGCCTCCGCGCCGAGCGCGGCCTCGACCCCGGCCCGCATCAGCATCGTGCTCTGCTCGTCGCTCACTACGGGCGGCACGCCCCGCCGGTAGTTCAGCTCGTAGCCGGCCCCGGTGGGCGCCAGCAGCGAGTCCACCGACGACGCCACGAGCGGCTCCAGCATCGTCCACGTCTGGTGGTCGGCGGTCCGCAGCGTGCCCCGCAGCAGGCCTTCCTGCGGCACCGCGTTGGCGGCCTCGCCTGCGTGCACGGCACCCCACACCAGGACGGTGCCCGAGCGCGGGTCCACCCGCCGGGACAGCACGGACGGCAGCGACGTGATGACGGTGCCCAGCGCGTGCACCAGGTCGGCCGTCAGGTGCGGCCGCGAGGTGTGCCCGCCGGGCGAGGTGAGCCGCAGCTCCACCAGGTCCGCCGCCGAGGTCAGCGCACCGATCCGGGTGCCGATCCGGCCCACCTCGAGGCGCGGGTCGCAGTGCAGCCCGAAGATCCGGTCGACGCCGTCGAGCGCGCCCGCGTTGATCGCGTCGAGCGCGCCGCCGGGCATGACCTCCTCGGCGGGCTGGAAGATCAGCCGCACCCGGCCGGGCAGCTCGGGGGCCGAGTTCAGCGCCAGCGCCGCCGCCAGCAGCACGGTCGTGTGCAGGTCGTGCCCGCAGGCGTGCGCCGCGCCGTCCACGGTCGACGAGAACGGCAGCCCCGTCGCCTCGGTGAGCGGCAGCGCGTCCATGTCGGCCCGCAGGGCCACGCACTTCGACCCGCTGCCGATGTCGCACAGCACGCCGGTGCCGCCCGGCAGGACCCTCGGTCGCAGGCCCGCCGAGCGGAGCAGCGTGACGACCAGCTCGGTCGTCTTGTACTCCCGGCGGGCGAGCTCGGGGTTGGCGTGGATGTGCCTGCGCCACGCCACCACGTCCGCGGCGTGCGCCTGGAGCCACTCGTCGAGCCAGGACGGTCCGCGGCCCGCTCCGAGATCCTGCACGGATGCCATGCTGACGCCGGTCTCGGAGATCAGCGCGCCGGACGACGAGGCCGTGGTGGCACCGCTCGGCTCACCAGGCCGCTCCGGCCGTGAATCGAGAATCGTCACTCCGCACCTCCGCGCGGACCCAGCGGGACGCGCGCAGCACTCGCTGCAACAGCGGTCTCTCGCTGGGTGATGATTGTCGTACGCATTTGATCCTAGTCTTGCACCAAACAGGTGAAGGTAATCCCCGGATGTCCTAATGAGGAGACAGCCGGTAGTGGATCTGCGTTGAACGGTTACGGAGTGTTCGGCCAGGCTGTAGTCCGGGACCGCCGCGAGCGCTACTTACCGGGCCGGTTCTTGTTCCGCTGCTTGCGGCCCCAGATGACGATGAGCAGCAGGACCAGCGCGGCGCCGCCGACGATCAGCTTGTTCTTCGTCTTGCGGGAGTCGGCCTCGGTCTGCGGGTCGAGCTGCGGCCCCGGCTCGGGCGACGGGTCCTGGACGAGCACGGGAGCCCCGCTGCCCATCGCCACCCCGGGCTCCGCGGCCGCGATGGGCACCGCCGCCTGGGCGGGCCCGCCGCAGGCGAGCACTCCGACGAGGACGACCAGCACCCCGGCAATCAGCACGCGCACGCCGCCAAGTCTGCCCTGCCGGGCGCGGTGGACGTCACTCGGCGCGCGGTGTGTCGCCCCGACCGGGCGAGGAGAAGGCGGCCAGGATGCGCTCGGCGGCCAGCGTCGCCGTCAGCTCGCCGTCCCGCACGGCACGCTCGACCTCGGGCACGACCGCCCGGACCCCGGGGTGCGCGGACAGCTGGTCGAGCAGCCGCTCGCGGACCATCGACCAGGTCCAGTCCACCTGCTGCCGCGCCCGCTTCTCCGCCAGCTGCCCGGACGACTCGAGCAGCTCCCGGTGCCTGCCGATCTGCTGCCACACCGTGCCGAGGCCGTTACCGGTGAGCGCGCTGCAGGTGAGCACGGGTGGCGTCCACGCCGCGTCGGGGCCGTAGAGCATCCGCAGGGCCCCGGACAGCTCTCGCGCCGCCTTGCGCGCCTGCAGCTCGTACTCGCCGTCGGCCTTGTTCACGGCGATGACGTCGGCCAGCTCCAGCACGCCCTTCTTGATGCCCTGCAGCTGGTCGCCGGTGCGGGCGAGGGTGAGGAACAGGAAGCAGTCGACCATGTTGGCCACCGCCACCTCGGACTGCCCGACGCCGACCGTCTCCACCAGGACGACGTCGTAGCCCGCCGCCTCCATCAGCACGATCGTCTCCCGCGTCGCCCTGGCCACGCCGCCGAGCGTGCCGGAAGTCGGCGACGGCCGGATGAACGCGCCCGCGTCGACGGCGAGCCTGGCCATCCGCGTTTTGTCCCCGAGGATGCTGCCGCCGGTGCGCGTCGAGGACGGGTCCACCGCGAGCACGGCGACCCGGTGCCCAGCACCGGTCAGGTTGGTGCCGAGCTGGTCGATGAAGGTCGACTTGCCGACCCCGGGCACGCCGGTGATGCCCACCCGCTGCGCGCCGCCCGCGTGCGGCAGCAGCTCCACCAGCAGCTCCTGGGCACGCTCCCGATGGTCGGGCCGCTGCGACTCGACGAGCGTGATCGCCCGCGAGAGCGTCCCGCGGTCCCCCGCGAGCACTCCCTTGGCGTAGTCGCCGACGTCGATCTGCCGGGGCATCGAGCTACGCGTGCCGTGCTTCGAGCTGGTCGAGCAGGTCGACGGCGGCCTCGGAGATCACCGTGCCGGGACCGAAGATCGCCGCCGCTCCCGCCGCGCGCAGCTCGTCGTAGTCCTGCGGCGGGATGACACCGCCGCACACGACCATGATGTCCGCGCGGCCGAGCTCGGCCAGCTCCGCGCGCAGCGCGGGCACGAGGGACAGGTGACCGGCCGCGAGCGAGGACACACCGACGATGTGCACGTCGGCCTCCACCGCCTGCCGCGCCACCTCGGCCGGCGTCGAGAACAGGGGGCCCACGTCGACATCGAAGCCCAGGTCGGCGAACGCGGTCGCGATCACCTTCTGGCCGCGGTCGTGCCCGTCCTGGCCCATCTTGGCCACGAGGATGCGCGGCCTGCGCCCCTCGGACTCGGCGAACCGCTCCACCCGCTCGCGCGCCTGCCGCAGGCCCTCGGACTTGCCTGCCTCGTCGCGGTACACGCCGGAGATCGTACGGATCTGCCCGGCGTGCCGCCCCCACACCTGCTCCAGGGCGTCGGAGATCTCCCCGACCGTCGCCTTGGCCCGGGCCGCGTCGATGGCCAGCGCGAGCAGGTTGGCCTCACCCTGGTCGGCCGCGGCGCCCGCGGTGAGCTTGCGCAGCGCCTCCCGCGTCGCCTCCTCGTCGCGTTCCGCACGCAGCCTGCGCAGCTTCTCCAGCTGCTGCGCGCGCACCCCGGCGTTGTCGATCTTGAGGACCTCGACCTGCTGCTCGGCGTCGACCCGGTACTTGTTGACGCCGACGACCGGCTGCCGCCCGGAGTCGATCCGCGCCTGGGTGCGCGCCGCGGCCTCCTCGATGCGCAGCTTGGGGATACCGGCGTCGATCGCCCTGGCCATGCCGCCCGCCGCCTCGACCTCGCCGAGGTGGGCCCACGCCCGGCGCGCCAGGTCGTAGGTGAGCCGCTCGACGAACGCGCTGCCGCCCCACGGGTCGATCACCCGCGTCGTGCCGGACTCCTGCTGCAGCAGCAGCTGGGTGTTGCGGGCGATGCGCGCGGAGAAGTCGGTGGGCAGCGCGAGCGCCTCGTCCAGCGCGTTGGTGTGCAGCGACTGCGTGTGCCCCTGGGTCGCCGCCATCGCCTCGACGCAGGTCCGGACCACGTTGTTGTAGACGTCCTGCGCGGTCAGCGACCAGCCCGACGTCTGGCAGTGCGTGCGCAGCGAGAGCGACTTGTCGTTCGCCGGATCGAACCGCTTGACGAGCTTGGCCCACAGCAGCCGGGCCGCGCGCAGCTTCGCGACCTCCATGAAGAAGTTCATGCCGATCGCCCAGAAGAACGACAGGCGCGGCGCGAACGCGTCGATGTCGAGGCCGCCGTCGAGGCCCGCGCGGATGTACTCCACGCCGTCGGCGAGCGTGTACGCCAGCTCCAGGTCGGCGGTCGCCCCGGCCTCCTGCATGTGGTAGCCGGAGATCGAGATGGAGTTGAACCGGGGCATGTTCCGCGAGGTGAACGCGAAGATGTCGGAGATGATCCGCATTGACGGCTGCGGCGGGTAGATGTAGGTGTTGCGGACCATGAACTCCTTGAGGATGTCGTTCTGGATGGTCCCCGCCAGCTGCTTCGGCTCGACGCCCTGCTCCTCGGCGGCCACGATGTAGAGCGCCAGCACCGGGAGCACGGCGCCGTTCATGGTCATCGACACGCTCATCCGGTCCAGCGGGATGCCGTCGAAGAGCTGCCGCATGTCGTAGATCGAGTCGATCGCGACGCCGGCCATGCCGACGTCCCCGGCCACGCGCGGGTGGTCGGAGTCGTAGCCGCGGTGGGTCGCGAGGTCGAACGCGACGGACAGGCCCTTCTGCCCCGCCGCGAGGTTGCGCCGGTAGAAGGCGTTCGACTCCTCGGCGGTGGAGAACCCGGCGTACTGCCGGATCGTCCACGGCTGGTTCACGTACATCGTCGGGTACGGCCCGCGCAGGTACGGCGCGATGCCGGGGTAGGTGTGCAGGAAGTCCACATCGGACAGGTCGTCGGCGGTGTAGAGCGGCCTGACGCCGATCCCCTCGGGGGTCTCCCAGGTCAGCGCGTCGGCGCCCTTGCCGGTGCTCGCCTGCAGGGCCTCACTCCAGGCCGCGGCGTCCGCGGGGCCGGGTGTGCCCAGTTCGACGTCGGCGAAGTTCGGGATGCTCATCACGCGACTCCCAGCGTGTCGAGGGTGCCGGACAGGACGGCGAGCGCGTCGCATCCGGTGTGGACGAACCCGGTGACGCCCGTGTGTTCGGCCGGTTTTCCCGCCAGCAGCACGGCCCGCGCTCCGGCGTCCCGCAGCGCGGCCGCCACCTCACCGGCCCGCTCGGCGTAGGCGGAGTCGGAGCCGCACAGGCACGCGACGGGGGTTCCGCTGTCCCGGAACGCCGCCACGAGCGCTGCGGTGTCCTCGGTGACGCCGGGATTGACGGGCTCGATCCCGCCCGCGGCGAACAGATTGGCCGCGAACGTCGCGCGGGCCGTGTGCGCGGCGAGCGGGCCCAGCGTGGCGAGGAAGACCTTCGGGCGGGAACCGTGCTCGGCGAGGTGGACGTCCGAGCGGTCACGCAGCGCCTCGAAATCCTCCGCATAGCGCACCCGCGGCAGTCCACCGCCGTCCACAGGGGACGGTGCGGGCGGGCGCTCGACGGGTTCCTCGGCGAGGTCGGGGAACTCGCTGACGCCCGTGATCGGATCCTCGCGAGTCGCGATGCGCCGCCTGCGCCGCTCCCATGTCCCGGCGAGCCGCGCGGCGAGGGCGCCGGAGTCCAGCTCGGCCTCGATGCCGCCCGCCGCCTCGATGGCGGTGAACTCCCGCCACGCGGCCCTGGCGAGCTCGTCGGTCAGGTTCTCGGCGTAGAACGAACCGCCGGCCGGGTCGATCACCCCGGCCAGCTTCGACTCCTCCAGCAGGATGATCTGGGTGTTGCGGGCGATGCGCCGGGCGAACGCGTCCGGCTGCCCGAGCGCGGTATCGAACGGCAGCACGGTCACCGCGTCCGCGCCGCCGACCCCCGCGGCGAACGCCGCCACGGTCGTGCGGAGCATGTTCACCCACGGGTCGCGGCGGGTGAGCATCGCGGGCGAGGTGACGGCGTGCTGCGCCATCCCGCCGGGCCGCGCGCCGCAGACCTCCAGCACCCGCGCCCACAGCCTGCGCGCGGCGCGGAACTTCGCGATCGTGAGGAACTGGTCGGTGGTGGCCGCGAGGCGGAACTCGAGCTGCGCGGCCGCCGTGTCGACGTCGAGCCCGGCGGCGGTCAGCGCCCGCAGGTAGGCGACCCCCGCGGCGATCGTGGCGCCGAGCTCCTGCGCGTCGGCGCCGCCCGCCTCGTGGAACGGCAGCCCGTCGGCGACGAGCGTGCGGAGCCGCGGGTGCGTCCCGGCCACCCGCGCGGCGAGCTCGGCGGCGGGCGCGAGCTCGTGCGGGCGCCCCGTGCGGGCGCGCAGGCCGATCGGGTCGGCGCCGAGTCCCCCGGTCACCTCGGCCGGGGGTGCGGCGCGGTCGGCGAGCAGGCCCAGCAGCGCGTCGGCGGCGGCCGGGTAGTGCTCCCCGGGGTCCAGGACCACGGCGGCCAGGTCGAGGTGGACGTCGTGCAGGGCCTCGGGCAGCGCGCCGGGGGCCAGCGCGCCGTCCCCCACGCGCAGCCAGACGGAGGTGACGCCACCCTCCAGGTCGGCGAGCACGGCGCGGTTGGCCGCGGCCGGGTCGCCCGTGGCGTGCCGGGCGCGGACGTCCCAGCCGGTGGTGACGTGCCCCTCGGGAACGGAGCCGCGCACGAACGGCGGCAGCCCGGGCAGCCCGGCGGGCGGCGCCTCGTCGGCGGCGGTGTAGAGCGGCCGGATCTCGATGCCGTCGTAGGTGCGGCTCGCGAGCAGGCTCTCCGGGGCGCCGGTGAAGTCCTCGGGCAGGGCGCCGGACTTCCTCAGCACCGAGGCGACGAGCCGCTGCCACTGTTCGTGGCTCGGTGTGCCGAACTCCGCGGCGAGGGAGAGCTCCCGCGGTTCGGTTGCGGCCGTGGACGCCGACGTACCAGCCACGTTCGTCATAACTCCTCATGGTAGGGCCGGGGAAGACCCCCCGAGTGTGAGGCAGATCGCCATGAACTCGGCTGGCCGCGACCGGTTCCGGGACCGGGTCCGACACAATAGGGCCGTGTCCACGCCAGGCGCCGAATCCCGGCTCGTCGCAGGCCGCTACCGCCTGCTCTCGGTGCTCGGCTCGGGCTCGATGGGCACGGTCTGGTCCGCCTACGACGAGTTCCTGCAGCGGCCGGTCGCGGTCAAGGAGGTCCGCCTGCCGCAGGGGGTGGCCGCGGCGCAGGCCGGCGAGCTGCGCGAGCGCACCATGCGGGAGGCGAGGGCGATCGCCGTGCTCTCGCACCCCAACGTGATCGTCCTGCACGACGTGGCCAGGGAGAACGGCGACCCGTTCGTGGTCATGGAGCTGCTGCCCGCCCGCAGTCTCGCGGCGTTGCTGCGGGAGCACGGGCCGCTGACCGTCGCGCAGGCCGCCGCGGTCGCCGAGGCCGTCGCATCCGCGCTGGAGGCCGCGCACGCCTCGGGGATCACGCACCGGGACGTCAAGCCGGGCAACGTGCTCGTCGCCAGGGACGGCCGGATCAAACTCACCGACTTCGGCATCGCGCGCAACGTCTCCGAGGCGACGATGACGCGCACCGGCATGATGCTCGGCTCGCCCGCGTACATCGCGCCCGAGGTCGCCTCCGGCGGCCCGGTGACCTACGCGGCGGACCTGTGGGGGCTGGGGGCGACGCTGTTCGCGGCCACGGCCGGGCGCCCGCCGTACGACGTCGACGGCAACGCGATCGAGACCGTCAACCTGGTGGTGCGCGGTGAGGTGCCGCAGCCGCCGCCCGGCCCGCTGGCCCCGGTGATCCGCGGGCTGATGGCGAAGGACCCGGCGGCGCGGATGTCCCTGGCGGAGGCGCGGAGCAGGGTGTATTCACTGCTCGCCGCGCCCCGGCAGCCGCTGTTCGGCCCCGAGCTGTTCGCCGGTGAGGCCACCGCCGGGCCGGAGGCGAGCGTGACCAGGGTGATCCCGCAGGTCACCCCGGAGCCCGAGCCGGACGGCGCCGAACTGGCGGCCGATCCGGGCCCGCTGCCGTTCGACACGGCGGGCGAGCCGGCCGCACCGCGCCGGGGACGCACGCTGCGCGGCCCCGCGCTGGTGGTCACGGCCGTGCTGCTGTTCGTCGCCGCCACGGCCACGGGATTCGCGCTGACCAGGCTCGTGGGCGGCCAGGCCCTCACCCCGCCGCCGCGCTCGTCGCCGACCGCCCCGCCCCGGCCCACCGAGACCAGGGAGCTGGTGACCCGGCAGGGCGACGCGACCAACCTGCGCGGCGCGCAGGGCGGCCTGTTCTCGGTGCGGGTGCCGGAGGACTGGACCCGGTTCATCACCCAGCAGCCCGCCGAGCGGCTGCCGTCGAGCACGCTGGTGCAGTTCGTCTCGGCGAACGGCACGCAGGCGCTCAATGTGCAGCGCTACGCCGACTTCTTCCCCGGCTACTCGCTCACCAGCTACGTCCGCGCGCTCGAGTCGTACTGGCCACCCGGAGACTTCCACCTGGTCGAGTCGGAGCCGCTCGGCGGCGAGGAGGGCAGGCGGCTCACCTACCGCACCGCGGAGCGGGCCAGCACGGCGGCCGAACCCGCGGGGGACCCGCCGGAGCGGGCGATGAACCGCACCACGATCGCCCGCGCGTTCCGCAGCGGGACGAGCCTGTGGGTGGTCAGCGTGACCGTGCCGGTCGAGCAGGAGCAGCTCGGCCGTACGGAGCTGTTCGACCGGATCGTGCCCACGTTCCGGATGACCAACTGACCTCGCGCGTCAGGCGGCCTTCGCGGCCCACAGGACCGACGAGGCGAGCACCCCGAGACCGTTGGCCGCCCAGTGCAGGCCCGCCGAGGCGAGCACGCTGCCGCTGCGCCTCCGGCGCCGACCAGGGCGGTGACGGCCGGGCTGTCCAGCCGCAGCGACGGCAGCACGTGCCACAACCCGAACAGCACCGCCGAGAGCACGGACGCCCACGCGGTGCCGAGGGGATGCCGCACCAGGCCGGGCAGCACGGCCCGGAACGCGACCTCCTCCAGCAGCACGGTGTTGAGCGGGATGGCGACCAGTGCGGTGAGCAGCGCGGCCCCCAGACCGATGCGGTAGTCCTCGGCCAGGAACATCGACCTGGTGGCGGGCAGCGCCGCGGCCACGAGATAGAGCACGGCCACGAAGGCGACCGCACCGGCTCCGTAGGCGGCGCCCCTGCGCCAGGTGCGGCGGGACAGGCCGAGGTCGGCCCAGCTCAGCCCGGCCCGTCGCGCCAGGCCGAGCAGCACCACGGCCACGGCGGGAGCGGCGAGGTACTCGGTGCCCGCCGGCCCCAGCTCCACGGCGGCGTGGACCCCGGCCAGCAGGGCGAGCACGACGGCGAGCGTGCCGTACCGGCGCAGCCTGCCCGTTCGCGGCCCGGTACCGGCGAGGGCGGCCTGTGCGGTCTGTGCTGGCTGCGCTGGCTGTGCTGTCGGGGACGTGTCGATATGTCAACCGTACCGGCACGGCCACCGGCGGGCCGCCTGCGCGATGGTCCTAGGCTGCACCGTCGTGACCGACAACATCGACCACCAGCCCAGTGCACTCGCCGCCGCGGCGGCCACCGCTCTCGCCGAGCGGACCGGCTCCGAGCGGCACGACATCGCCGTGGTGCTCGGCTCCGGCTGGCGGCCGGCCGCCGACGTCCTCGGCGCCGCCGAGGCGGAGGTGCCGCTCGGCGAGCTGCCCGGGTTCGAGACTCCCAGCGCGGTGGGCCACGGCAGCACCGCCCGCTCGGTCCGGGTGGGCGACCAGCGCGTGCTCGTCCTGCTCGGCCGTACCCACCTGTACGAGGGCAAGGGTGTCGCGCGGGTGGTGCACGGCGTGCGCACCGCCGCGGCGGCCGGTGTGCGCACGGTTCTGCTGACCAACGCCGCGGGCGGGCTGCGCGAGGGCTTCCGCGTCGGCCAGCCGGTGATCGTGGCCGACCACCTCAACCTGACGGCGACCTCCCCGATCACCGGCGCCCACTTCGTCGACCTGGTCGACCTGTACTCGCACCGGCTGCGTGCCGTGGCCAGGGAGATCGACCCCGAGCTGGCGGAGGGCGTCTACGCCGGGCTGCCGGGACCGCATTTCGAGACCCCCGCCGAGATCCGGATGCTGCGGACCCTCGGCGCGGACCTGGTCGGCATGTCCACCGTGCTCGAGGCCATCGCCGCGCGGGCCGCGGGCGTCGAGGTGTTCGGGCTGTCGCTGGTCACCAACCTGGCGGCGGGCATGACCGGCGAGCACCTGAACCACGAGGAGGTTCTGGAGGCAGGCCGGGCGGCCGCGACGCGGATGGGCGGTCTGCTGCGTGAACTCGTGGAACGTTCGTGATATACCTCACTTGCCAGTCGGCTGACTGGTGGTGATGGGCACGTCGGAGATTTCGCGAGTGGTCATCGGCATCCTCTTTCCACGAGCAGGGCACGGTGAAATTCACCGCACGGAACCGCCTCCCGTTTTGTCGGCGGGCAGTGGAATTCGGTGCGGCGCAGTCAATTTGTCGGAAGCGTTGACAACCGGACAATAGCCCGATCGAGTGCTTCGGGGCCCCATTGCCGTTAACCGTGCGCGACTTGTCATCCCGGTGACAAATCCCCGATTTTCGATACTCACCCGAATGCGGGGAATCGCGCTCGGATTACTCCGAAAGGAGCCGGAGAATACGCCGGGCGCGCAACGCCACCGTGAGCGCGAAACGCTCGTCCGCGTCCCGCAGCCGGCCGCCGTAGAGCTCGTCCAGCTGGTGCAGCCGGTACCGCACGGTCTGGGGGTGCACGTCGAGATGGGCGGCCACCTCCGGCGCTCCGCCGCGGATCTCCAGCCACGCGGACAGCGTCTCGGCGAGCCGTTCGCGTTGCTTGCCGCTGAGGGAGTCGAGCGGCTCGACGGCCTGCCGCACCAGCTGCCGGGCCAGTTCGGTGTCCGCGAGCAGCCACAGCGTCGTGAGGTGGTCGGCACACCAGGTCACCGGCCGGTCCGGGAGCACCCCGTGCCGCAGCAGCGCCAGCAGGTGCCGCGCCCACCGCAGCGAGTCCCGGGCGGCGGTGACGTCGACGACGGGACCGACCACCGCGCGCCAGCCGGCCAGCGCGGGCTCCAGGTCCGGCACCTCGCCCCCGGGCGCGGGCACCACGAGACAGGGAGCGGGGCTTTCGAGGTCGACCAGGACGTCCGCGGCCACCTCGGGCTGCGATGGCGCCGGGGCGCCGTCCGGGGCGTCGAGCACCACCACCGCCACGGTGCCGGGCAGTTCCCAGCCCGCGGCAGCGGACTGTTCGACGAGCACCCCGGACGGCACCGGGGGGTCGGCGAGAAGCAGTTCGAGCAAACGCTTGCGCCGCCGCTCCAGCGCACCCGCCACCCTCGCCTGCGCGGCCGTGTACCCCTCGTACGACAGCGAGGACAGCTCGTCGATGTAGGCGAACAGGTTCTCGGCCAGTTCGCACATGGTGGCCACCGGCAGCCCGGCCCGCTGCCCGAAGTCGCTCAGCGCCTGCCAGCCCACGCGAGCGCCGATCCGGTAGGCGGAGTGCAGCACGTCGATCCCGCGCCCCTCGGCCACCTCGTACTTGCCGAGCTGCCGGAACAGCTCCGCGGTCTCCGGACCGGGGCCGCCCGGGTGCACCATCCGGTCGATGAAGTCCCGCACGCCGTGCTCGATGCCGTCGACGATCGCCCTGCCGAAGGTGCCCTCGAGCGGTCTGGAGTAGGCGGGGATCGACCGCTGGATCTCCTGCAAGATGCGATGTGCGACCTCGGTGGCTCGCTCGCGGAGTCCCGGTACCAGCCCGGCTGGCAGGCGGCTGGTGTCGGCTCCGACCGTGGCGGCCTCGTTCCCCATGGCTGTGCTACCCCCGTCGAGTCGGGGCGACGCTAGCGAGATCGGCCGGGGTTGACAACATGGCCCGGTGACCGAGCCGCCCCGGAAGCTCACCCCGGCCCTGCGCGACGAGGCGTTCCGCTGGATCGCCGACGACCCCGATCCCGGCTCGCGCGGCGAGCTGCGGGACGTACTGGCGAAGGCCATGGGCGGCGACCCGGACGCGGTCGCCGGGCTGGCCGACCGCATGGCGGGCCCGCTGCGGTTCGGCACGGCGGGGCTGCGCGGGCCCGTGCGCGCGGGGCCGAACGGGATGAACACCGCGGTGGTGGTGCGCACCACGGCGGGCGTGGCCTCGTGGCTGGCGCCGCGGCGCGGCGGCACGGTGGTCGTCGGCCGGGACGCCCGGCGCGGGTCGGAGGCGTTCGCCACCGCCGCCGCGGAGGTGCTCACCGCGGCCGGGTTCGTGGTGCGGACGCTGCCGGAGCCGCTGCCCACCCCGGTGCTGGCGTTCGCGATCCGGTGGCTCGGCGCCGTGGCGGGCATCCAGATCACCGCCTCGCACAACCCGCCCGCCGACAACGGGTACAAGCTCTACGACGACAGCGGCGCGCAGATCGTGCCGCCTGCCGACACGGAGATCGAGGCGGCGATCGCGGCCACCCCGGCCGCGGTGGCGGTGCCGAGGCAGCCCGGTGCGCGCCCGCTCGGGGCGGACGTGCTGGAGGCCTACCTGGACCGCGTCGCCGCGCTGCCGAGGGGTGGCGCGCGCGACCTGCGGATGGTGGCGACGGCACTGCACGGGGTGGGGGCGGACGTGCTCGGCGCGGCGCTGCGCCGGGCCGGGTTCGCCGAACCCGCGCAGGTGCCGGAGCAGGCGGCGCCCGACCCCGGCTTCCCCACCGTCGCCTTCCCCAACCCGGAGGAGCCGGGCGCCACCGACCGGCTGCTCGCCCTGGCCGCGGAGACCGGCGCCGACCTCGCCGTCGCGCTCGACCCGGACGCCGACCGGTGCGCGCTGGGCGCCCGCGACCGCGACGGCACCTGGCGGATGCTCACCGGCGACGAGACGGGTGTGCTCCTCGGCGACCAGGTGCTGGCCACCGGGCGGACGCCGGACCCGCTGGTGGCGACGACGATCGTGTCGTCGTCGATGCTGGGCCGGATCGCGCGGGCGCGCGGCGCCAGGTACGCGGAGACGCTGACGGGGTTCAAGTGGCTGGTCCGCGCTGGGGAAGGGCTGGTCTACGCCTACGAGGAGGCGCTCGGGCTGTGTGTCGACCCCGGCACCGTGCGGGACAAGGACGGCATCGCGGCGGCCGTGCTCGCGGGCGACCTGGCGGCGACCGCGAAGGCCGAGGGGCGGACCCTGTTCGACCTGCTCGACGAGCTCGCGGTGCGGCACGGGGTGCACCTGACCGGCCAGGTCGCGCCCCGGATGGCCGACCTGTCCGCCAGGGCACGGCTGATGGAGCGGCTGCGCGCCGACCCGCCGGGCACCCTCGCCGGGACCGAGGTGACGGCGGAGGACCTGCTGCCGGACGCCGACGTGCTGCGGCTGCGCGGTCCCGGCCTGCGGGTGGTGCTGCGCCCGTCCGGCACCGAGCCGAAGCTCAAGACGTACCTGGAGGTGACCGCCGACGTGCCCGGCCCGGACGGTCTCGCCGCCGCGCGCCGCGCGGCAGCCGACCGCCTGGCCGCCCTCCGCGCCGACGTGGAGACCCTCCTGACCCCGTGACCCCCACCCCACCCCCGCCGGAGGAGCGAGGGAGCTTTACTACCGCCAGACGGTAGTAAAGCTCCCTTGCTCCGCATCAGAGGGGCGGGAGGGGCGCTTGTGGGTGACGGGGCGGGGCGGTTGCGGGGCTCCCGGGCCGCGGGCAGGCTGGCGCACTGTGCCTACCTTGCTGATCGTCCACCACACCCCGTCGCCGCACCTGCAGGCCATGTTCGAGGCCGCATTGTCCGGGGCGACCGACCCGGAGATCACCGGTGTCGACGTGGTGCGCAGGCCCGCCCTCTCGGCGACCGCGCCGGACGTGCTGGAGGCCGACGGGTACCTCCTCGGCACCCCCGCCAACCTCGGCTACCTCTCGGGCGCGCTCAAGCACTTCTTCGACACGGTGTACTACCCGTGCCTGGACGCGACCCGCGGCCGGCCGTTCGGCTACTACCTGCACGGCAACCAGGGCATCGAGGGAGCGCAGCGGGCCATCGAGAGCATCACCACGGGGCTCGGCTGGAAGCAGGCCGCCGCACCCGCCGTCGTGCTGGGCGAGCCCGCCAAGGACGACCTCGAGGCGTGCTGGGAGCTCGGTGGCACGCTGGCCGCCGGTCTCATGTCCTGAAACACCGGTTCCCGCCACGGGCCATTCGGGCATGCCCCTACGATTCCGGCATGGTCCTCCGCCGAATCCTGTGCGCGACGCTCGCCGTGTTCGCCGCCGTGGCGAGCGCTGCCGCCGCCGGGTGCACGTCCGACGACGCTCCGAGCGAACAGTTGCCCGACGGTGCCGCCCTGGTGCGGGACGCGGCGGCGGCCACCCGCGACATCACCAGCACGCACTTCACCCTCCAGGTCAACGGCAACGTGCCCGGCCTGAGCGTGCGGAGTCTCGAAGGCGACCTCACGCGCGACGGCACGGCCGAGGGCAGCGGCACGATCGAGCAGGCTGGCCAGCTCGTCGAGATCGACTTCGTGCTCACCGGAGACACGCTCTACCTCAAGGGGCCGACCGGTGGGTACCAGCGGATCCCGGCGGCGCTGAGCTCGTCGGTGTACGACCCCTCCGCGGTGCTCGACCCTGAGCGCGGCGTGTCGAAGCTGCTGTCCGCGATGCGCAAGCCGGTCACGGAGGCCGCCGAGGACGTGGACGGCACCGCGGCGTACAAGGTCAGCGGGATGGTGCCGAAGGACGTGCTGTCCGGGATGCTGCCCGGCATCACGTCGGACGCGAACCTGACGGTGTGGCTGCGCCAGGACGGCGAGCACCTCCCCGTACGCGCCTCGGCCGCGTTCCCCGGCGACGCGACGGTCGAGGTCACGCTGTCGGCCGTCGACGAGCCCGTCACCGTGACCCCACCGGCGTGACCGCACTCGCCGCGTCCCGGGGAAACCGCTCCGTCGCCATCGGCGCGGGGGCGCTGGCCGTGCTGCTCGGCGCGCTCGACACCTACGTCGTCATCGGCCTGCTGCGGCAGATCATCGAGGACCTCCGCATCCCGGTGAACCGGCTCGAGCAGGTGACGCCGATCGTCACGGGCTACCTGCTGGGCTACGTGGCAGCGATGCCGCTGCTCGGCCAGGCCTCCGACAGGTTCGGCCGCAAGCTGCTGCTGCAGGTGTGCCTCACCGGTTTCCTCGCGGGCTCGGTGGTCACGGCGTCCGCGGAGAGTGTGCCGCTGCTGGTGGCCGGCAGGCTGGTACTCGGTGTCGCGGGCGGTGCGCTGCTCCCGGTGACCATGGCCCTGGTCGCCGACCTGTGGAGCGAACGCCGCAGGGCGGCGGTGCTGGGGACGGTGGGCGCGGCGCAGGAGCTCGGCAGCGTGCTCGGCCCGCTGTACGGCATCGCGCTCGCGGCACTGGCCGGGTGGCGCAGCGTGTTCTGGGTCAACGTGCCGCTGGCGCTGCTGGCGATGGTGGCCGTGTACTTCTCGGTGCCCGGCGGGCGGCCCACGGAGCGGGCGCGGGTCGACGTCACGGGCGGCGGGCTGCTCGCGCTGGCGCTCGGCCTCGCCGTCGTCGGCCTCTACAACCCCGACCCGCGGGAACGGGTGCTGCCCGCCTGGGGCTGGCCGTTCCTCATCGGCGCCGCGGTCGCGGCCGTGCTCTTCGTGCTGTGGGAGTCGCGGGCACGGACCCGGCTGCTCGACACCACGACGGTGCGGATGCGGCCCTTCCTCGCCGCGCTCGGCACCAGCGCCACGGCCGGCGCCGCGCTGATGGTGACGCTCGTCGACGTCGACCTGTTCGCGCAGACCCTGCTCGGCCGCGACGACCAGGGCAGCGTGCTCCTGCTGCTGCGGTTCCTCGTCGCGCTGCCGGTGGGCGCGGTGCTCGGTGGCGTCCTGGCCGCCCGCGTGGGGGAACGCTGGATGACGTTCGTGGGCATGATCCTCGCCGCCTGCGGCTTCCTGCTGATGTCGGCCTGGCCGATGGAGGTGCTCAGCGCACGGCACGAGCTCGGGCCGCTGACCCTGCCGAGGCTGGACACCGACCTGGTGATCGTCGGGCTCGGGCTGGGACTGGTCATCGCTCCGCTGTCGGCGTCCGTGCTGCGGGTGGTCTCGCCGACCCAGCACGGTGTCGCCTCCGCCGGGGTGGTGGTCGCCCGGATGACGGGGATGCTCGTCGGGATCGCGGCGCTGTCCGCCTGGGGCCTGTACCGCTTCCACAGCATGACCGCGCAACTGGACGTGCCGATCCGCGTGCTCTTCCCCTCGGACCAGGCCTACCGCGACGCGATGACCGAGTACGTCGACGCGGTGCGGCAGGCGCTGCTGACCCAGTACACGGAGATCTTCGTGGTGACGGCGGCCGTGTGCGCGGCCGGAGCCGCGCTCGCCCTGCTCATGGGCGCCCGCACCGGTCGATAGACTCGGCGGGTAGGCAGAGCCGTTCACTCCGACCCGAGGAAACACCTGGTGAAGATCGACAACAGCCCCGCGAGGGGGACCCGTGACCTGCTTCCCGCTGCGGTGGCGGTCCGCGACCATGTGCTGTCGACCATCACCGAGGTGTACGGCCGCTACGGCTACCAGCGCATCGAGACGCCCGCGCTGGAGCGGATCGAGCGGCTGTCCGGCGGTGAGGGCGGCGAGAACGAGAAGATGATCTTCCAGGTGCTGCGCCGGGGGCTGCCGGACCGGCTGGAGGCGGGCACCGAGCTGGCCGAGCTGGTCGACCTGGGCCTGCGCTACGACCTGACCGTGCCGCTCGCCCGCTTCTACGGGCAGAACCGCGCGGAGCTGCCGACCCCGTTCCGGTCGTTCCAGTTCGGGCCGGTGTGGCGTGCGGAGCGGCCACAGAAGGGTCGCTACCGCCAGTTCTACCAGTGCGACATCGACATGATCGGCGAGCCGGGCGTGCTGGCCGAGGCGGAGCTGATCGAGGCCACCACCGACGCGCTGAACCGGGTGGGACTCACGGACACGACCGTGCGGCTCTCCGACCGCCGGTTCCTGGCCACGCTGGCCGCGGAGGCGGGGGTGGCCGCCGAGGCGCAGGACGGCTTCTTCATCGCGCTCGACAAGCTCGACAAGATCGGCTGGGACGGTGTCTCCGAGGAGCTGGTCCGGCGTGGTTTCCCGCAGGACGTGGTCACCGCGGCGCGGGACCGGATCGAGGCGCTCGGCGAGACCCCCGCGGAGAAGGTGGCCGACATGCTCGGCGACGTGCTGCCGACGCTCCCGCAGGAGGTCGTCGCCGACCTGGCCACGACCACGTCGTGCCTGAGCCAGATCAGCGCCGAGCAGGCGGTGCGGTGGGAGTTCGACCCCACCCTGGTGCGGGGCATGGGCTACTACACCGGGCAGATCTTCGAGGTCGCCTACCCCGGTGCGGCGGGTTCCGTCGCCGGTGGCGGGCGCTACGACAACCTCGTCGGCCGCAGCCTCGGCACCGACGTTCCTGCCTGCGGGTTCTCGATCGGCTTCGAACGCATCGTGGATCTGCTCGCCGCGCCACCGTCGGGTCAACGGCTGGCAGTGCTGTACGACGCCGACGTGCCGACACCCCGCGTGCTCGCGGCGGCCCGCGACCTCCGTGAGGGGAACCGGGCGGTGGCGCCGGTGCGCCGCAGCGGCAAGTTCCCGGCTCAGCTCAAGCGGCTGGAAGCCGCGGGCTTCACCGCGTTCGTGCACCTGCGTGCGGACGCCGAACCGGGCACCCGGCTCGAGGAACGACTCCTGCGGCAGGAATAGCCAGCCCTTCCAGCACCGACCGGTACCGAGAAATCGAAAAGGGGTGCGTGGCACACGGCCACGCACCCCTTTTCCCGCAACAGGTGGCTTGGAAAACACACAAGAAAGCGGGGCCCCGGCTGACGGGGCCCCGCTTCTTGAAGTTATGTACGGCGGTGTCCTACTCTCCCACACCCCTTCGGGTGCAGTACCATCGGCGCTGGTGGGCTTAGCTTCCGGGTTCGGGATGGGTCCGGG
>NZ_PVNH01000013.1 GCF_003001955.1 Prauserella shujinwangii
TGCCCGGCCTCGTGGTGACAGGTGACCAGCCGGTTCAGGTGGCGCTCGTCGGTGATACGGGTGCCCATCGAACAGCCCTCTCTGTGGTGACGGTGTGTAACGGATGGTGGGTAGGGGGTGCCGTCGCGGCTGGTGTGGGGAGGGAGCCGCGTCGGCTGGTGTGGGTGTGGTGTGTGCGGGGTGGCGAGGTGGGTGTGGCGGTGGTTCCCTCGGCTCCCTCAGCGGTTGTTGTGGCTGCTCATCGCGAGGGAGGAGTGGTGAGGGAGGGGGTGGGGGAAAACTCCCTCGGTGGCGGTGTCTCCCTCAGTCCTCGTCGTCGTGGTCGTCGGTGTCGGTGTCGTCGTTGTGGTTACGTTCGGTGAGTGCTTCGCGGATGCGGGCGGCGGAGACCTGCATCGCTCCTTCGGTCTTGTAGGGCGCGGCGTTGTGCTCGGCGAGGTAGGCGGTGAGTCGTTGCGGGGTCCAGTCCCGGTAGACGGCCGGGTTGCGCTCGGCGAGGTGTTGCAGCACCTCGCGGGTCTTCATGCGGGGTGCTTGGCCGAGCACGGCGGCGATGTCGGCCAGCGGGTCGGCCTCGGCCGCGTCGAGCAGCTTCGGCGTGGTGGCGGTGATCCCGGCCTGGTCCCGCAGCGCGAGGGCGCGCTCGACCACGGGGGTGATCTCGTCGAGGCCCTTCTCCTTGCGCACGTAGTGCGAGCGGATCAGGCCCGGGACCTTGGCGAACCCGGCGGCCATGGCGGTGCCGACGTCTTCCCCGGCGACCAGGGTGGTGGCGGAGTAGCCGCGCTTGTGCATGCCGGTGCCGAGGATGGCGTCGTTGCCCTGGTGGTCGTTGATGGCGAAGGCGACCCGGTGGGAGGCGGTCTTGGAGATGCCGCGCGGGAGGCTGTTGGCGTCGGCGTCCGGGGTGACCCACAGCAGCGTGATCCCGGTCTTGCGGGCCTTCTTGGTCACCTTCAGCGCCAGCTCCTTGGCCTCCTCGCCGTGCTGTTTGTGCGTGAACAGCTCGTGCACCTCGTCGAAGACCACGACGCGGGGGCGCATGCGCGGGTCGCGCTCGGCGATGTCGCGGGTGAGCTTGGCCTCCTCCCCGCCGAGTTCTTCGAGGATGCGGCCCCGCTCGGACACCTCGCCGACCAGGTTGCGCAGGGTGGCCATGGCGGCCTCGATGTGCTCCTCCTCGTCGCCCTTCACCAGCGTGCGCAGGCGCGGTTTCATGGGGTCGTAGTCGACGTTGTAGGCCAGCACGTGCACGTCGATATCGACCAGCGGGTCGAGCATCGCGCCGAGCAGCAGGCAGATGACCAGGGAGGACTTGCCGGAGCCCATGATCCCGGCGACCAGGTAGTTGCAGGCCATGAGCTTGCCGGTGATCTGCTCGCCCCGGGCGTCGACCGCGACCGGCACGCCGGTGAAGTAGTCCGTGGACCCTTCGTGCAGCAGCGGCCACGCGTCGACCGGGCCGGTGAGGATGCCCTGGTCGGCCACCCACAGGTCGAGCACCCCGGGCTGGTCCTTCGGTTCGGTGGGCCAGACCTCGATCGGTTTGCGCAGCAGGTTGTGCGCCAGCACGCCCTTGCGCTTGGCGATCTCCTCGACCGGCACCTGCCGGGGCAGCAGCAGTTGCGTGTGATAACCCCGACCGACCCGGGTGGTCGGCGACACCCAGCGCGGCTGCCAGCCCTCCTTGAACGCCCGTGTCAGCGGCCCGTAGCCCAGTTCCCGCAGCGCCGCGAGGATGGCGCCCTCGTCGGGGACGGTGTCCCGGCCCTCGGCGGGCGTGGCGCGGCTGGCCAGCCACGACGGCATCTCGGCGTGCTGCCGCCCCTGGAAGTACAGGTAGGCGATCCCGGCGGCGGTGCCGCCGAGCAGCAGGAACACCCCGTAGGTGACCACGAACCACACGACGAACGCGATCGCGTGGACCACCCCGCTGATCGGCGCCACCACATCGGCCAGCTCGCCGCTGTTGATGGCGAGGATGATGCCGAGCACCAGCAGCAGCCCGGCCATCCCCGCCGCGCCGATCGCGGCGGCTTTGATCCACTGCGCGGGGGCGCGTAGCCAGTCCATCACGCGGTCGTGGCGGCGCTGCTTCTCCGCCACGTCGGCTTCCTGCCAGTACCGCAGCTTCTCCTCATCACCGGCGGCTTCGGCCGCGCGCATCTGCCGCTCGTAGCGGCCCGCGCCGTGGGTGTCGCGCCAGCGGCGCCACGCCACCCCCACCCCAGCCACCGGGTAGGCCACCGCGTGCCGCAGCACCGCCCTGGTGCGCTCGTGCGTGGCCACCCGGCGGGTGAGGCGCCCGACGACGACCAGGTCGTGCTTGTAGCCCTGATAGCGGGCGATGGCCTGCGCCTTCTGACTGGTCAGCCGCTGGTACTCCTCGTCGGTGACCAGCTCGCCCTCGACCACCTCGGCCTCGACCGGCCGGGCCGAGTCGGTGGCGTCGTGGGTGGGCAGGTAGTGCACTCGCGCCAGCTCTTCCCCGGTGTGCTCGTTGTCGTGCTCGGTGGTCACTGGTCCTCCCCCGTGCGGTGTTCGTCGCGAAGCTGGCGGGCGCGCGCGGCGGAGCAGCGCAGCCCCTTACGGATCGACTCCGCCGAGGTCGGATCGACCCGACCGGCCTCGACCGCCGTCGCCAGCTCGGCGCGGAGCTGTTCCATCGACCGCGCCGGGGGCGGCTCGATCAGGCCCCGGTTGACCCTCGACTCTCGCTGGTCAGCGCCCCGGTCGAGGGTGGCGACACCACCCGAGTCGCCCCCCTCGTCGGTGGCGTGGTCGGCGTGGTCGATCGCCTCGGCGATCGTCGTGCCGGGCGTGGTCGGGTGGTCGGCGTCGAGCAGCGCGGCCAGTTCCCGGTCCAGCGCGTCCAGCTCGCCGTCGACAACCGGGTCGACGGGCAGGCCGGGCACGATCGCGGCCTGCAACTCCCGGCGGCGGCCGAGCTGGCGGCGGGCGAGGACGTAGCGGCCCGGCGCGTACACCAGCCGCGCGGTGCCGTCGGGGTCGATCTCGGCCACGGCCTGCCGCACCGCTGCCTTGCGCACCGCTGCGACCTTGCGCGCGGCCCGGCGGTCGATCCGGGCGGCGTCCCGCTCGGCGCGGGAGCGGCGGGCTCCGGCGGTGATGAGCTGATGCGCCAGCACCCCGGCCACCGACACCAGCCCCATCACCACCGCGATGTCCACACCGCCCGAGGGAGTGGTCAGGCCGTGCAGGAAGTTGAGCACGAACGCCACCCCGGCGAACAGCCACACCCCGAGCTGCAACGCCCACACCGGCCGCTGCGGGAACCTCGCCCGCGAGACCTGCACAGCCACCGCGAACGCCCACATACCCAGCTCCGAGAGCACCGGCAGCACGTAGCCGGTGGCGCCGCCGTAGGCGTCGTGGCCATAGGCGGCCATCGCCGGAACCGCCATCACCGCACTGACCAGCGCCAGCGGATAGATCAGCAGGTCCACCGCATGCGTCCCCGCCCACGCCCGCAGTCCCGCCAGCATCGCCCGGCGGCGCTGTGCCCGCTGCTGCTTCGCAGTTCGGCGGGCCTGTTCGCGGGCCTGCTCGTGGGCGTGGGCCTGCTCGGTCGCGGCCCGGTTCGCCTCACTCAGCGCGGCCAGCCGCACTGCTTCCGCCTCGGCGGCGGCGAGCCGGTCGGCGCGCTTCTGCTCCGCTTCCGCCGCGCGATCCTTGCGGCGCTCGTCTCGCCACGTGCTCATGCGCTCGCCCCCGTCCCGGTCGTGCCGTCACCGCCGTCGGTGCCGTTGGTGTCGTCGCTGGTCTGCTCGGCGGCCGCCAGGTGCCGCCGCTGCTCGGTCTCGGCGCGGATCGCGCGCTGCTGACGGGCGTGCCGGAACTCGTGCACACCCCACGCGGCACCGGCCAGCACCGACACGACGGCCAGCCACACGCTCACCGTCGCCGCGAGCAACAGCGGCACCCCGACCGCGACCAGCTCACCGACGTGCCAGCCGATCCAGGACACGACCCGATCCGTGCGGGTCGCCTGGCCCTCAAGCCGTGCGCGTTCCTGCTCAGTCATGCGGGCACCTCCCGGTCGAAGTAGTGGTTGATCGGCCCACGCGGTGGCTGACTGGCCTGCCGCGTGGCGTAGCCGTCGAGACGGCGCATGGCCACCTCCAGCACCCGTGCGGCGAGTACGAGGGGGATCCGTGCCAGGTGCAGCAGCAGGAACAGCACCACCGCACCTGCGAACCGCAGCAGCGCCGCTGTGCCGTAGCGGGCGAGAACGTCGAATGTGGACATCACGCACCCCCGAAGATCGCGGCCCAGCAAGGAAGGCAGTAGCCGTCCTTGGCTGCGTGCCGGGCACAGCCCTCGGTCGCGCACCCACCGGCCCCACGGCGCTGCGCCTGACTCCGCTCACGGCGGCGCTGACCGGCGCGCATGTTGTCCTCCAGGGCCTCGCGCGAAGCGGCCCAGTCCTGCTTGAACTGCTGAAACTTGTCGCGGATGCCCATCACGCCACCTCCAGCGCGTCCGTGGCGTCGGCGGCCTCGGCTTCGAAGCAGTCCCAGCACTGCCGGGTGGAGGTCGGCACGCAGTAGTCCTTCTCGCGCGCGCATTCGACACACACCCGCCGCGCCCGCAGCGCGAAGGCCAGCGCCCGCCGCTGAGCCGGGCTGGGTACCCGGCGCGGCGCGGCCCGCTCGGTGGAGAACAGCTCGGCCACCGTCTCCCGCGCATACGGGCGGTGATGCCGAAACACCAGCAACGCCACAGGGTCCTGCCCATTCGGCCGCAACCCGGCCGCCCGCAACTGGGTGCGGGTCAGCAGCGTCGCCGGGGCCTCGCCCCAGCCGAACACCGGCAGCCCGTCCCGGAAGCCCCGGCACAGCGCCACCACGTGCGTCCGGCCGTCGTGAATGGTGACCACCGACTGCCTGCGGTTGCGGGGGTTCACCGGCCCTCACCCCCGTTCGTGCCCGGGGCGTAGACGGCGGTGTCCAGCTTGTCCAGCACCAGCCGCACATACTCGGCAGAGCACTCGCCATCGAGGTAGGCACGCACCGCCGAGGACAAGTACCTGTAGGCGAACGCCGGATCAGCGGCCCGGTCCTTCCGCGTGCAGGTAACCGCGCCGCCGTCCCAGTACTCGTCGTGCCAGGGATCGGTGTGCTCGTCGCTGCCGCAAATGCCGCACGTGCTCGCAGGCTCGTACTGCCACCACGGGCGGGCATCCTCCGGGCTTACCATCGGTGTCCTTCCCTTCGATTCGTTACGCGAGTGGTTGGGGAGCCCGGTCCGGCGGCGTTCTTGGCGGGATGCGCCGGGCCGGGGTCAGAAACGGTCATGCGGCACATCGGCCCACCCCCAGCGCCTCGGCGCGCCGGTGCGCGGCCTCGGCCAGCTCGGCGGTGTCGCTGCCCTGCGAGGCCAGGTGCTCGAGCACAGTGGCCTTGCGCTCGTACCAGCGGGCCACCTGCTCCGGCGACGCATCCAGCGCCGGGCGCGAAAGGTGCAGCTGGCCCAGCTCGGCCAGCACGTTCAGCGCGGCCATCACGCGGCCTCGCTCTCCGCCACGACGGCCACATCGAGCCGAGCCGGAAGCGACCGCAGCGCCTCGCGCTCAGCCCGCCGCACCGAGCGCCACGCCCGGCGCTGATCGGTGAACTCGTGCGAGAGCCGCACCGACGCCGTGCGCTGCTCAGCAGCGATCTCCCGATCGACCTCCTCAATCAACCGCTCGATCTCATCCCGCTCCGCGTACCTCACGTCCACCTCCTGAGCAGCGCAAACGTCCACATCCACCGCCAGGTCCACCACTTCGCGGGCCTGACGGTCAGTGATCTGTCCGGTCTTCATCGAGGTCCTTTCTGTTCGTCTGACATGGTTTAACATAGGTCAGACTCGGTCAGTTTGTCGTTAGGCCATCCGCGTGAACTAGGTCAGGGTTGGTCAAGGGCGGTATGCTCGCCGCGTGGAAAGCAGGAGGACGGGCATGGCGCCCTTCGAGCGCGTCGCCGAGAACATCCGGCAGGCCATCCGGTCCGGGCGAATGAAGCCGGGGGAGAAGCTGCCGAGCAACCGCGAGTTGGCACGGCAGGAAGGTGTCTCCCTGGTCACCACGCAGAAGGCACTCGGGGTCTTGCAGGACGAGGGCTGGCTCGTCTCACGTGCCTCGGTCGGGGTGTACGTTAACGACACCCAGCCCCAAGAGGCGGCTCCCGAGACACTCGACGACCTCCGGCGCGGGTTCGCCGAGCTGCGAGCTACGGTCACCGCGTTGCAGGAGCGCATCGAGGGCATCGAGCAGCGCGCTAGGCAAGCTGACGGATGAACCCCGCGATGCCCTCGACGACCGTCTCGAACATCCCCAGCAGGCCCTTGGCGGCCTCGGCCGCCTCGCCCGGGTACTTCACGACGAACACAAGCAGTCCGAGCGTGACCAGCGTGCCGATGATCTTCGGCTTGGCGCTGGAGCCGGTCGGCATCGGAAGGACGTTCTTGTTCTTCGACATCGCTGCCTCCTCGGTGAGTGGTGGTTCCCGCTGGCATGGCTCAAGGAGACCGCGAATCGGCGGACGCTTACACCACGTTTGCCGACACGGCTGGAGACGTCTCGACCAGCCAAAACGTCCGGACAACGTCCCCGAAACGTCCCAGGTTGACAGCGATGGCGAATGATCGACTGCGCACCGCGATGATCGCGGCGGGTTTGACCGTGGAAGATGTGGCGGTCAAGGTCGGGGTCGACCCGAAGACGGTCGAGCGCTGGATCGGCAACGAGACCCGCAAGCCGCACCGCACCACGCGACAGGAGGTCGCCAAGCTCCTGCGCACCAAGGAAACCGACCTGTGGCCCGCGCCGGGCGCCGAACTACCTGCCAGCGCCAGCGAGACCGAACTCGTCTATCTGTACCCGGCGCGCTCGGCCATCCCCGGATCAACCTGGGAACGGTTCATCAACGGCGTACGAGAGCAGATGGACGTGCTGGTGTTCTCCGGCGCGTTCCTGGTCGAGCAGTACAACCTCATACCGATCATCCAGCGCAAGGTGGCCGAAGGCGTGCGATTCCGGCTCCTCGTCGGCGACGAGACGGCGCCTGCGGTGATCCAGCGTGCCGTCGACGAGGGCACCCCAGGGGGTCTGGAAGGCCGCATCCAGCTCATGCGCCGCTACCTCGCCGATGTGACCGGCCTCGACGGTGTCGAGGTCCGCACGCACGGCACCGTGCTCTACAACTCGCTCTACCGCTTTGACGACGACCTCCTGGTCAACGGCCACGCACACGGCGCGCTGGCCGGCCAGAACCCCGTCCTGCACCTCAAACGCCTGCCCACCGGGTCGATGTGGCAGCACTACATGCGCTCGTTCGACCGCGTGTGGGAGCAGGCGACCCCTGAACCCAGCTAGGAGCAGCGGACATGGCTCGTATCGACTACCTCGACGACCCCAACGCCCCGGCCGTCAACAGCGTCGTCCCCTCGGTCACCGTCGCCGTCCGCGACGACCGGGGCCGCCTTCTGCTCATCCACAAGGTCGACAACGACCTCTGGGCACTGCCCGGCGGCGGCCACGACCCCGGCGAGCGCATCACCGACACCGCCGTGCGCGAGGTCAAGGAAGAGACCGGCCTCGACATCGAGGTCACCGGCCTGGTCGGCACCTACACCAACCCCGGCCACGTCATGGCCTACGACGACGGCGAGGTCCGCCAGCAGTTCTCCTTGTGCTTCCACGGCCGCTGGGTCGGCGGCCAGCCGCGCGAGGACGGCACCGAGACCAAGGCCGCCCGCTGGGTCGACCCCGCCGAGCTGGACCACCTCAACATCCACCCCTCGATGCGCCTTCGCATCGACCACGCCCTCGACACCAGCCGCACCCAGCCCTACCTCGGCTGATCGCCCCGTAGCCGCGCCTCCGTGCGCTCCACGCACTCCCGCAGAATCGGCGCCGCCTTCACCCACGTCCGATGCACCGGGTGGTCAGGCGGGTAGCGCTCCAAAATCTCCGCGATACGCTCGTCATAGGTCAACCGCTCACCGCTGGGTCCGGTCGTCAGGTCGGCCGTGACCAGGGCGTCCATCACCGGGCCATTCTCAAACGGGAATTCAGCAAGCTCCTCCGACAAACCACGCTCGGCGGCTTCGAAGCGCGCGCCGGAATGGTGCGCTACGAGGCTGACAATGTGCGCTGGCCAGCCGTTGGCTCTCAGATAACGAGCACCATCGAGTGGATGGAAGCACGTATGCCCAATCTCTCGCGAATAGCCGATGTCATGTAGCCATGCAGCGGTTAGCAGTGTCGGCCTGCCCTCAACGCTTACTGCGGCTGAAATGTCGTTGGCTCGCCGCGCTACGGCTTGGACATGTTCCCATCGCCTGCCGAGTGGACCAACGAGGCGCCTAGCGAGGGCTGAAGCATCCTCAACCATTGTCACAGCTTTCCGCATCCCGTCTGCGGATGCTTCCGCACTATTCGGCACTTTGGCAGACAAGTTGAAGTCCCTCGTGCTCGGCGAAATCCGCGAAATCCCTTATGTTCAATGTCGCGAGCGGTAGCTCGTAGATGATGCTACATGCGGCGATCCAAGTATCGTTTTGGGGGCGTGGTCTGCCGCGTACCTTGGCATGTGCAGATATCTCGCCCCACACCTCCGCCACTTCTTTGCCGCCCGGTATGACTGGAACACTTTCAAGCCAGTGCAAAAGTGCCGCACGGTTTCGTGTTCCCCATTGGCGCATTACCGCCCATTGTGTGAGTTCACCAAAGGTGACGAACGTAATACAGACCGGCTTTCCGGCCAGCTCGGCGAGCAATCCTGATGGCAATTGGCCCTTGAAGGAGAGCGAAGCAACGTCGGTGTCGAGGACGACGTATTCCACGATCTACACCAGGTTGGCGTTGCGCTGGTCCCTCACGAACTTGAGAAACTCGGCTAGCTCCTCGTCGGTCTCAAAGACCTCGTCGCACACCAGGTCGTCGACGGTCTTCGGTTGCACACCCTGCGCTCTGGCCACCTCATCCACCGACAACGGTGCACCGTAGTGACCGGGGCGGCCTGAACGCTCTGCTCCGCCAGCAGTCATCATGCACCTCCACTGTTCCGGCCTAACGTGGCCAGTGTCGCACTTGTCTTGCGACATGTCGCTTTCCAGCGTGTCTAGTGTCCCACGCGGGGGACATCTGCGTGCTTGCGCTGCTGTGACCTCCAGGGATGGCTCTCTCAGACGGCCGCTGCCTGGCGACGAGCGACTTGGACGGTGTGGGTCTGGGGGAGGCCATTCATGGGCTGAGAGAGGCTCTGAGGGGTCGTATCTTGAGCCGGTCGCGGCAAGTGCGCGGCAAGAAGCACGGCCACGGCCATAAAAGTGCAGGTCAACACTGGTTTGGCCGGTGCTCTGTAAATCAGACGGCTCTGCCTTCGGGGGTTCGAATCCCTCACCCGCCACACCAGCCGGATCGGCCCCGTGACCAGCGGAAACAGGTCACGGGGCCGATCTTGTCTCATCCGGCCGCGTCCGGCCCGCTACGGCCGGTTGTCCCCTGGGCGTCCCAGCTCCGTGGGCCGCTCACCAGTCCTGCAGGGCACGCTCGACGCGCTCCCTCGCGGCGGCACAGCCGGAGCCCGCGGCACTTCGCCGTGCTGCCGGCCCGGCCGACCGCTGAGGTCGCATCCGCGCTGTTGCGCTACGGCTTGGGCGGCTTGGGCGTGTTTCCACCGGTTCCGGGTGGGCTGACGAAGCCGTTGGCCCACGGACGCAGCGTCAACATCGTTACAATGCCGCACTTCCCGTCTGCGGAGACTGCCGCGCTATTCGGTGCCTTGGCCAACAATGCGAAGCTCCTCGTGTTCGGCGAAGTCTGTGAAGTCCTTGATGTTCAATGTGGCGAGTGGGAGCTCGTAGATGATGCAGCAAGCCGCGATCCACGTGTCGTTCTGGGGGCGTGGCCTGCCACGCGCCTTGGAGTTCGCGAATATCCCCCCACACACTTCGGCCACTTCCTTGCTGCCTGGCAATACCGGGATGCCTTCGAGCCAATCGAGCAATACTGCTCGCTTCTGTACGCCCCATTGACGCATCACCGCCCATTGGCTGAGTTCGCCAAAAGTGACGTGATGCAGACCGGCCTTCCTGTCAGCTCCGCGAGCAGCCTGGGCGGCAACTGCTGTTTGAAAGACAGCGAAGCTGCGTCGGTGTCAAGGACGGCGTATCCCACGTCCTACACCAGATTGGCGTTGCGCTGGTCACGCACGAACTGGAGGAACTCGGCCAGTGCCTCTTCGCTCTCGAAGACCTCGTCGCAGGCCAGATCGTCAACGGTCTTCGGCTGCACACCCTGCGCTCTGGCCACCTCGTCCACCGACAACGGTGCACCGCGGTGGCCGGGGCGCTCTTGATGCTCCGCTCCGCCAGCCGTCATCACGCACCTCCAACGATCGGACTGCCGTGGCCAGTGTCGCACTGGTTTCGCACGATGTCGCCTTTCCGGCGTGTCCCACGTGAGCGGCATCTGCTCAGGTACGGCCACGACCTGCTGAGGCGACCACCCCAGGTGGCGTTACGCGGCCATGCGCGACATGGCCGGGGTTGAATCGCCCGCAGCGGGACGGTCGCACGTTGAGAGCGGCGCTGGGAAGCCGTCTCGGGGCAGTCCCGGCAGGTGCTTGGCAAGGTGCGGCCTCTGGGCCGTAACCATGCAGGTCGAAGCCCCCGAGCATGGCACTTGGGTTCGCTACGAATTCCTGGCCGGGTGGGCGGAAAAACCGCCGACCGGCGGAGCGGGAGTCGTTCCCTACGTATCCCGGCCCGGGATCGGTTCGACGCTGCTTCGCAGGTCAGCGGGTACTCACACGGCACGGGACAATGCTTTCCTGATGCGGCGCGGCACGGTGGCGTCCGCGTGCTCGCCGTATGCTGGCGCGACCTTCCACGACAGGAGACGGTGAATGACGGGGCCAGAGCACTATCGACACGCCGAGAACTACCTGGCCGAAGCCGCGGGCCTCACCGGTGAGCGTGCGCGTGAGCTGCGCGAGCTTGCTCTCGTGCACGCCACGCTGGCGCACGCCGCGGCTACCGCGATGGTCGGGGCCACCGCGATGGTCAGCGCCGGGATAGGCGACGACAAAGGTGGGATGCGGACGCTGGCCTCCGACCGGCAGGCCTGGAGAACTGTGGCGAGCGCGAGCGGCGACGGCTGACGCCGACCCGCGTCCCCCTTCGGGGTTCGCGTCCCGCGCCCGCCACACCAGCCGGACCGGCCCCGCGACCAGCGCAGAGAGGCCACGGGGCCGATCTCGTCCCACCCGCTCGGGACTGGCCGGTCGCGGTCGGGAATCGAGAAGCGGCGGCCACCGAGCGTGGTTAGCCTGAAGCGCCATGGACCTCAGGATTCACACGAGCTTCCTGCCGCACGATGACCCGGACGCGTCCCTCGCCTTCTGGCGGGACGTCCTCGGCTTCGAGGTTCGCAGCGACGTCGGGCAGGGCGAGATGCGCTGGATCACGGTCGGCCCGCCCGGCCAGCCCGCCACGTCCATCCTCCTCGGGCCGCCCGGCGCCGATCCCGGCATCACCGACGACGAGCGCCGCACCATCGCCGAGATGATGGCGAAGGGCACCTACGGCTGGATCCACCTGGCCACCGCCGACCTCGACGGCACGTTCGAGCGGGTGCGGGCACGCGGCGCGGAGGTCGCGCAGGAGCCGATCGAGCAGCCGTACGGGATCCGGGACTGCGCCTTCCGCGATCCCGCCGGAAACCTGATCCGCGTTCAGGAACTCCGCTGAGCGTCACCGCGCACCGGCAGGCCGATCGGTCAGGAATCGAGAAGTCCGGGCTCCCGGACCCTCACTAGCGTGACCGGTATGGCTTCCATCGAGTACGTGACGATCGAGGTGGCCGACACCGCGGCCGCCGACCGCTTCTATACCGCCGCCTTCGATCTCGGGGCCCGGGTGCGCTTGCGGGAGGCGGAGGCACCGACGACCGGTTTCCGCGGGTGCACGCTGTCGCTCGTCGTGTCGCGGCCGGCCACCGTCAACAGCCTCGTCGACGCCGCGCTCGCCGCGGGCGCCACGGCGCTGAAGCCGGCCGCGAAGTCGCTCTGGGGCTACGGCGGCGTCGTACAGGCCCCGGACGGGACCATCTGGTCGATCGCGTCCTCGGCGAAGAAGGACACCGGCCCCGCCACCCGGCGGATCGACGAGATCGTGCTCCAGCTGGGTGTCGCGGACGTGGCCGCGAGCAAGCGGTTCTACGTCGACCGCGGTTTCACCGTGGCGAAGAGCTTCGGCCGCAGGTACGTCGAGTTCGACACCGGCCCGGTGAAGCTGACCCTCAACCGGCGCCGCGCCCTCGCCAAGGTCGCCGGTGTCTCCGCCGACGGCACGGGATCACACCGGCTCGGCATCGCCAGCGATGCCGGGCCCTTCACCGACCCGGACGGGTTCGGCTGGGAGGCCGCGTCCCGGTGAGCCGCAGCGGCGCGGACCGGCCCTCACCCGCGGACGTGCCGGCTCGTGTCGCCCAGAAGGTCCGGTAGCACCTCCGCCGTCTTCCACCACCACCGTCCGTCCACACGCTCGAACGTCCCGTTGAATCGCGTGTAGATGATCGGTTGCAGCGGGAAATCCGGTAGCGCCTGCCAGATGCTGGCGTAGCTGGAGAAAACAGCGGTTCCCGCGTCGTCGTCGACGTCGATCACGACGTTCGACAACTGGTGCTTGGTGTGTGTTTTCCCGTCGTACCGGATGACGTGGTCTTCGAACCAGCGGCGGGCCGGTTCCGGCCCGGGCGCCTCCGCGAACGGCCACGTCCCGTGTTCCCAGAGCCGCGCGACCGCGTCGAGGTCGCCGTTGTCGATGGCGTCGCAGTACGCGCAGAGGGTGCGCCAGATCTGCTTCTCCGAAGCATAGGAAGGCCGCCCGTGGACCTGTGGCACGTCGATCGGGCTCATCCGTTCTCCCTTCTCCGCCCCGGTGTCCAGCGTGACACCGACCGCTCCTCTGCCGGTACCGGACTCGTCGCCGACGGAGGTCGTTTCGTGCCGTGGACCACGCTCCGTCCCGCCGGGGAGACGGCACGCCTGTTGTGGCGATTCGGCCGCCGGTACGCGGTCGTCCTGCGGGTCGCGACGCTGCCCCCGGTCGCCGCGCCGGAGCGCCTGGTGGGCACGCTGGCGGCCGACGTGTCGGGTGTTCACCGGACAACACCGGAGCCGGCGCCCTTCTAGGGTGAGAAGCGCCGGTATTCGCAGGGGAGGAAGCCCGGCTTGGGAGGCGGCTGCCGACGATCACTGGGGGCCGCCCGGCCTTCTTTGATCACATGTCCACCGGGGGTGGGTCGATGAGGATTCGCAAACTGTTCGCCGCTGCCGCGACGGCGGCACTCGCGGCGACCGTGTTCGCCGCGCCGGCCGAGGCGGCGACGAGGTTCTACTTCTTCCAGTTCAACATGGCGGGCAACACGATGAACGAGGGCGGCGTCGGTGTCGCCAAGGCCGTGGTGGCTTCGGTGAAGGACAGCAAGCGGTGGCCGTACATCGTGACGCTGAACGAGGTCTGCCTGAACCAGCACAACTACATCAGGACCCGGCTGGACGACCACGGCTATGTCGGCACGTGGGGCCCGACCGGGCCGAAGTGTAAGAACGGCGCCGCCTACGGCAACGCGATCTTCGTCAAGTCCGGGCGCACGATCCTCGGCAACTTCGCGCTGCCCAATCCGAACAACACCGAGCAGCGGAAGATCCTCTGCGTCAGGTCGAACCGGTACGACAAGTGGGTCGCCTGCGTGACCCACATCTCGCACAAGTCGGCGGACCAGAAGACGCAAATCAACGCGGTCGCCACCAGGGTCGATTCCTACCGGAACGGCGGCAACCGGGTCGTCGTCGGCGGCGACTTCAACGTCACGCCGAACAGTCCCTGGATCGATCCGATGTACGCCTCCTGTTACCCCGGGGGCAAGGGCAGGTTCTACGAGACGGATCGCGCGAAGTGCGACGGCCGGGGCGGGGAGGGCACGCACAGCAAGGGCAAGATCGATTACCTCTTCTACTCGTCCCACTTCTACAGCTTCTGGGGCGACGCGACGAGCTCGAACTACTCCGACCACGATCCGCTGTGGGGCCGGGCCTACCTCGCGAATCCCTGATGACCTTCGCCGCGCAGGAGAGACGGAACAGTGCCGGACAACGAGAGGGGAACCATGCGCCGGTATCTCGCGGCAGCCGCCGCCTCCGCCGCACTGGTGGCGGGAATCGGCATCACCACCGCGGGAAGTGCGGCCGCTGACTCCGTGGGCTGGTGCAACGGCTCGACGAGGGTCAGTGTCGGCAGTCAGTTCATCGTGCAGCCGTATCACAGGGGCACGGGGAGAGTGGACTGCACGCTCGCCCGAGGAGCATCCGGCAGTGCGGTGAGCGCGCTGCAGCGGGCATTGCGGCAGTGCAACTACGCCGGTGGTCTGCGTGTGGACGGCGACTTCGGGCCGCGCACCGAGGAAGCGCTGAAGTACGCCCAGTTCCGGCGAGGCGTCGTATCGGACGGGATCTACGGCCCGAACACCCGGGTCGCGCTGCGCTGGCCGTCCTACTATCGCAGCGGAACGGCGACGGGTGACTGCGTGCGTTCTCCGTCCGGTGTCAGGCCCTGACCGCCGGAACGGCCCACGTGGGCTGGATCGCAGTCGGTACTCCGCCGATGTCCAAAGGTATCGATACGCCAACGGTCGAGGCAGCCTGCCCGGCACCGGGCCGGCTGCTGCGACCATTCCCGGCGACGAGTGTCACGACGGTGCCATGGCGGGCAGAGAACCGAGGAGGCCGCTCGGTTCGCTCGCCTTGGCGACCGTGGGCATGTGGTTCATCGGCGCGATCGTGACGTCGAAGGTGGTGGTGCTGGGGGGCGGTATCCGGGTGGACAACTGGTTCACCCGGTACTGGATTCCGTGGTCGGCGGTGGCGGAGATCGAGGTGGATCCCGCGGTGGCGGTGGTGTTGCGGGACGAGACCGTGGTGCCGTTGGGGGTGGGTGGCGCCTCGGTGCTGAACGCGTTGCGGGGCAACCGGTATCAGCGGCGGGTGCGGGAGCGGATCGAGGCGGCCAGGGCGGCGGCGCCGGTGGCGAGTCCCGCGGACTCCGTGATGACGAGGTCGTGGCGGCTGCTGCTGTGGGCGGCGGTGTACTTCGGCCTCGCCAGCCCGCACCTGATCGCGGGCTGAGAACCCGCGCTACCGCTCCAGCAGCGCCGTCATCTCCGTGACCTCCTGGCGCTGGCGGTCGGCGATCTCCCGCGCGTGGATCGAGGCCAGGGAGTCGTTGCCGTCCCGTAGCTGCGCCTCGGCGATCTCCACGGCTCCCTGGTGGTGCTCGATCATCGTGCGCAGCCACAGTTCGTCGAACTCGGCCGCTGTGGCCTGCTGGAGTTCCTGGAACGTCTCCTCGGTCATCAGGTGCGAGTGGTCGTGCTCGCCCGAGGCGCCGCCCGGCGTGACCGTCTCGCCCCACATGGTCAGCAACGCCATCAGCTGCTTCGTCTCGGGATCCTGGACCGACGTGATCCGCCGCGCGAGATCCTGGATCGCGGGGTCGGCCGTGCGCTCGAGGGCGAGTTCGGCGGCCACCACCGCCTGCTCGTGGTGCGGGACCATCTCCTGCGCGAAGGCGACGTCGCTGCGGTTGTGGTCGTCGCCGTTCGGCGCGCTGGTGGCTGTGGCCGGGGCGGGCCCCGTCGAGGGGGCGGGTTCCGCGTCGCCCGACGTGCCGCATCCGGCCGCGAGCCCGAGGGTGAGGATCAGCGCACCACCGGCGATGTGCTTCCGCCTCGGCATGGGGCCTCCTGTCGGACGTCGGGCGAAGGCTTGACCTTGTCCCTCGGGGAGGACCCATTGTGCTCGACGTGGAGGAACTGCTGACGATCGGGGAGTTCTCGGCCAGGTCCGGGCTGTCCCCGAAGATGCTCCGGGCCTATGCCGCCGCCGGGCTGCTCACACCGGCCGCCGTCGATCGCTCGAACGGCTACCGGTATTACGCACCGGCCCAGGTGCCCGAGGCCGAGCTCATCGCCGTACTGCGGCGGGGCGGGGTCGCCCTGGCCGACATCGCCGCGTTTCTCCGCGACCCCACGCCCGCCAGGGTGGCGGCGTGGGAGCGGGCGCTGGACGCCGAGTACCGCTCACGCCGGGAGGCGCTGACCGAGGTCCGCGCCCGGATGACGCCCGGCACCGCCGCGCCACCGATCACCCGGACAGTCCAGGAGAAGGGACCTGTGATGACGAACCTGACCGCCGCGACCGCGACCGACACCGGCACCGTGCGGCCCGAGAACCAGGACCGTGTGCTGGCCGAGGACGCGATCTTCGCCGTGGCTGACGGCTTCGGCGAGCAAGGCCGCGCCGCGAGCCGCCTCGCGGTGGACACGATGCGAGCGGCCCTGACCGGCGACCGCACCCGCGAGACGCTGGCCGACGCCGTTCGCCAGGCCAACCGCGCCGTGTGGCGGGAGGGTGGCGAGGCGCCGGCCTCGGGAACCACCCTGCTCGCCCTGGTCGCCGTCGCCGGCGGTGGGCTCGTCGCGGCGAACGTCGGGGACTCCCGCGGCTACCGCCTGCGCGGGCAGCAGCTCACCCGCGTCACCGCCGACCACAGCGTGGCTGCGGACCTGGTCCGGGCCGGCGAGCTGACCGAGCGGGACGCGCGGAACCACCCGCGGCGCAGCCTCCTCACCCGCGCCGTCGGCGTCGGCCCTGAGGTGGCGGCCGACCTCGTCGAGATCGTCCCTCAGCCCGGGGACCGGCTGCTGCTGTGCACCGACGGTCTGTTCAACGAGCTGGAGGACGACCGGATCGCCGAGGTGCTCCGTTCGGCGGCGGACCCGGAGGACGCCGCGTCGGAGCTGACCCGGCTGGCCGCGAGCCACGGCGGCGGCGACAACATCTCAGCCGTGGTCATCGACGTGGGGGTGCGATGACGAGGCGCGAAACAGCGCCGTCCAGAGGAACCTCTCCCCGAAGCACGGCGACTCGGCGGGTTCGTCGTGCATCCGGCGCAGCTCCAGCTCCGTGAGGTCGGCGAAGATCCACCGGAGCTCCTCCGGCGTGTACGCGAGGCCACCCCGCAGGGAGCCTTCCCGGTACAGCTCGGCATCGGGCAGCTCGGAACCCATCTCCCCGGCCGCGAAACAGGCGAGCCCGAACAGCCCGCCGGGGGCCAGCACCCGGTCGAGCAGTGCCCGATAGCTCACCCTCCGGTGCGGCGGCAGATGGTGGAAGCAACCGGAGTCGTACACCAGGTCGTAGCGGCCGGTGAACTCCGCGTCGACGATGTCGGCGCGGCGGAAGCGCACCTCGACGCCCGCCTCCTGGGCGCGGTCCTCGGCCCACGCCAGGGCGGTCGGGGAGAGATCGACGGCGTCCACCTCGAAACCGTGCCGCGCGAGATGGACGGCGTTGCGGCCGGGCCCGCACCCGAGGTCGAGCACGCGCCCCGTCGTGATCAACCCCCGCTCGAGATAGGACACCAGGTTCTCGTCCGGTTTGGCCACGAAGAACGGGACCTGCCTCGACCGGTCGCCGTAGAAGGCGTCCCAGCGGTCGGCCTGCGGCGGAAACAGGCCGTCCAGCAACCTCAGCACGTCGTCCACCGTGCGCACGGAACGGTCCACGCGGTTCCTTCCCGGAAACTAGCGGCACCGCCGCAGCACGGACCGGATCGTGTCCGCCTCGGCCTGGTCCGCGGTCAGGCCGTAGGTGTGTTTGATGCGCACCCAGCGGGCGACGTAGCCGCACCGGTCGCGGTCGGGCAGCCATTCGGCGGGGTCCTGGTCGCCCTTCTGCCGGTTGCTCGTGGCGGTGACGGCGACCAGTACGTCCGGGTCGTTGGCGAAGGCCCGCCGCCGCTCCTCGGGCCAGCGGCGGGCACCCGACCGCGCCGCCTCGGCCAGCGGCACGATGTGGTCGATGTCCAGGTCACCGGGGTCGGTCACGGTCACGCCGTCGTAGCCGCTGAACCAGGTGCCCGACAGCGCGCAGTCATGCCCGACACGGACCCGCCGCCCCTGCTCCCGGAGCACTCGTCGCGCACGTCGCAGCCGTCGCCCACAGACGTCCAGTGCGGCCAGTCGTCCCGGTCGTAGTGCGCGCCGGTGTCCTCGGGGGCCACCCGCAGCTCGGGCAGGGCCGCCACGTCGACGGTGGCCGGTGCCGACGCGGGGTGGGCGGACAGGCCGGGCAACGCGCAGCCCGCGAGCGCGGGCCCGGCAACGGTGAGCGCGAGGGCGGCGACACCTCGACGCACGCGGAGTCCGGTCACACGATCCCTTCCGGCCGGGCTGAGCGGGCGAGCCGATCATGCCATCCGCGTCCGACACCACCGTCGCGGAACCCGGATGAACCGGGCGTCGTTGTCGCGTCGTGGGCACTCTGTTCGCGATGTCGATCCCGGGACTCGTCCTGCTGCTGTTCGTGCTCGCGGCGCTCGAGCTGGCCGCGAGCAAGTTCGACTGGATCCCCTGGCGACGTGGCAGGAAACGGAGGATGGCGACCGGCCTCGCGGCGGAGGAGCTCTTCTCGTTCCTCTACGCCACCAAGCGCGCCGAGCTGGACCAGCGCGACACCGAACTGGTGATGCCCCAGCTCGAGGAGGACGGCGCCCCGCCCCGCAACAGGATCGACCTCGACCACGGCACCGCCGTGCTCGACCTCTCCGGCCGGGAGCGCGGCAGCTAGGAGCTGTTTAAGAACGGGCCCTGGTGTCTGGGTATAGCGAGGTCTCCGGTAGATGGATCAACGACCAAGAAGATCAGCATCTATCCGGAGACCTCGGTGGGAAGCGTATCGGTGGGCGCGCGCAAAGACTTGACGGACCGGCAGTGGCAGGTGTTGCAGCGTGTGTTGCCGCCTCGTTCTGGGGTGGGACGTCGCCCGAAGTGGACGTGGCGTCAGTTGCTGGACGGGATCCGGTGGCGGGTACGAGTTGGTGCTCCCTGGCGGGACGTGCCGGAACGGTACGGGCACTGGCAGTCGATCTATCAGTTGTTCCGTCGCTGGCAACGGGAGGGCGTGTGGTCCTGGATTCTCACGATGCTGTGGGCATGGGCCGACCGGGCAGGGCTGATCGACTGGCAGGTGTCGGTGGATTCCACGATCAATCGGGCCCACCAGCACGCGTCCGGGGCCCGCCGCCGACCCGATGAGCAGGTCGAACCGCCCGGCGACGAGCCGGGCGACCACGCGCTCGGTCGGTCCCGGGGCGGGTTCACCACGAAGATCCACCTGGCCTGCGAACAAGGACGCAAACCGTTGTCACTGGTGATCACCGCCGGTCAACGCGGTGAGAGCCCTCAGATGACCGGCGTGCTGGACGCGATCCGGGTGCCCCGGCCCGGACCTGGACGAGCGCGCACACGCCCACGGCGCGTGCTGGCCGACAAGGCCTACTCTTCCCGCTCGAACCGGGCCTACCTGCGCAAACGCGGGATCGCGGCCACGATCCCGACCCCCAAAGATCAAACTGCCCACCGCCGCGCCCGCGGATCAGCCGGTGGCCGCCCACCCGCCTTCGACCCCCACCACTACCGGCAACGCCACGCCGTCGAATGCGGCATCAACCAGCTCAAACACCACCGCGCCATCGCCAGCCGCTACGACAAACTCGCCGTCCGCTACGAAGCCACCCTCCACGTCGCCACCATCGACATCTGGCTACACAACCTCACCAAGACCAATTCCTAAACAACTCCTAGTGGGAGGCGGGGTTGAGCCACAGGATGGTTCGGTCGGCGTCGGCCGGATGGCGGGCACCCGGGTGCGAGCCCGGGCGCCCGTGGCGAGTTCGGTCAGCTCTCGGTGGGTTCGAGCAGGATCAGCGGCACCTCGCGGTTGCCGGCCTCGACGGCCCGGGCGCGAAAGTCGGCGAAAACGGGTAGAGCTCGTCGGTGTAGGCCAGCCAGTTCTCCCGCTCCGCGCCTTCGGCTACCCGGGCGGTCATCAGCCGGCGATCGGGACCGTCCTGCAGTTGCACCGTCGGGTGCGCCACGAGGTTGTGGAACCAGCTCGGATTGCGAGCCTGGCCGCCGGCCGCCGCGCCGATGGCGTAGACGCCGTCACGCTCGATGCGCATCAGGGCGACCTTGCGCAGCTTGCCCGAACGGGCGCCGCGCATGGTCACCACGACCACGGGGCCACCCTCCGTCGTCGCGCATTCGCGGCCGTCGGTGCGCTCGTAGAGCTCGACCTGGTCGCGGGTCGTCGCGTCGGCACTGGGGACGTACTCACCGTCGAGCAGATCCGTTGTCATGTCAGGGAATTCCTTTCATTGGGGGGTGGCGTTTCACGCGCGGCCGTGGATGTCGCAGCCAGAACCGGCGGGACGGTGGAGCCGAACACGTTCACCGGCTTCAGCCGGTTACCTGGATCACGGTCTTCCCGATGGTCCGGCCGCTCTCGGCGAGGGCGTGCGCCGTCTTCATGGTCTCGGCGGTCAGGCCCTCGAGCGTGGTGGTGACGATCGGGCGCAGCCGGCCCGCCGCGACGTCGTCCGCCGCCCGGGCGAGGATCCGGCCTTGGCTGCCGACGTCGCCGCCGGCCACGATCTTGCTGAACACCATCTCGCTGTGCAGCGACAGTGACTTTCCGGTGAGGGCCCCCGGGTCGAAGGGGCCGGCGAGGTCGATGGAGGCCAGGTGACCGAAGGGGCGCAGCACCTCGACGATCACCCCCAGGTGACCGCTGGTGCCCGAGGTCGAGAACACCAGGTCGACGTGGTCGATCCCCGCCGCGTGGAGCTGTCCGGCCAGGTCGCCGCGGTGATCGACGACCAGGTCGGCGCCCATCGCCGTCGCCCACTTCCGTGACTCAGGCCGCGAGGCCGTGCTGATCACGAATGCCGGCGTCGTGGCCTTGAGCAGTTGCGTGGCCATCGACCCGACGCCGCCGGCTCCGCCGATGACGAGCACGCGGCCGACACCGGGCAGCAACGCATCCTGGTCGCGAAACAGCGATTCCCAGGCCGTGAGGACGCCGATGGGCAGCGATGCGGCGTCGGTGAACGCGAGCCGGTCCGGGATCTTGGCAACCACCCGGTGGTCGACCGCGACGCGCTCGGCCCAGCTGCCGTCGCGGGTGAAGTCGCCGGTTCCCATCACCCGGTCCCCGACCGCGAACCCGGTGGCCGCGGGCCCGGCCGCGGCGACGACCCCGGCGAACTCCCAGCCGAGGATGACCCGCCCGCCGGGCTCGGCGCTGCGCGTCTGCCGGATCGCGGCTTCACCCGGGTTGATGCCGATCGCACGGACTTCGATCAGCAGGTCACCGTCGCGTAGCCGAGGTTCGGCGACCTCGGCCAGGGTGATGGCGAACGTGTCGAGCGCGTGCGCTTTCTCGTAGGCGAGAGCCTTCATGGCTTCATTCCTGCCTCAGGGCGTGCAGTGCCGAGAGCGGGCCGCCGATCTGCATCAGGCGGCCGCCATCGCGCAGCGATCCGGCGTCGACCGGCGCGAATCCGATGCCGTCGGCGACGGTGTGGAAATCCGCCTTGGCGGCCTCGTCGTCACCGGCGTAGAACAGCAGCTGCCGCCCTTCCGTGTGCCGGGGATCGGCGGCGATGTACTGGGCGTAGAGGGTGTTGAAGGCCTTGACCACGCGCGCGCCCGGTGCGCGCTCCGCGACGAACTCGCTCGCCGTCTCGACCTCGAGGTCGGCGACGGTGTTGGTGGTGTCGACCAGGATGCGGCCGTCCCACTCGGGCAGCCCGGCCAGCGCGTCACCGACCTGTGGCCACATCACGGTGAGGAAGACCATGTCGGCGGTGGCCGCTTCGTCGGCCGTGCCTGCGCTCGCGAGCGGCCCCAGCCGGGTCACGACGTCGAGCAGCGTGTCCGGGCCGCGGCTGTTGCTGAGCGTTACCTTGTGGCCGGCCGTCACGAGGTGGCCGGCGATGGCCTGCGCGACCGTCCCGGCGCCGATGGTTCCGAAGTTCATGACTGTCCCTTCAGTCTTCGATGACGTCCGCCATCATAATTTATGATTGTAGACGTCATCATTAACTGTCAAGCCTGGACTCCTCCGCGCACTCTCGTTTTGATGATGAGTACCATCGCGAGAGACGAGCTCGCCGGGAAGGTGGTCGACGTGCCCCGCATCACGCAAGAGCAGAAGCGGCTCAACCACGAGAAGATCGTCAACGCGGCCGGTGCGGGATTCCGGCTGCGCGGCATCGACGGCATCGGCATCGAGGAGCTGATGAAGTCGGCAGGCATGACGCACGGCGGGTTTTACAACCACTTCGCCTCGAAGGACGACCTTGCTCTCGAAGTCCTCCACCAGGGCTTCGCCGACTCGCTCGAGGCGCTCGACGCCATCCGCGAAGCGCATCCCCGCTCGGCGCGCGCGGCCCTGCACGACATGGTCGACGGGTACGTCAACGCCGAGCACCGCGACCACCCCGAGATCGGCTGCGCCTCGGCCGCCCTCGTCTCCGACGTCGGCCGCCACGGCGCCGCCGCCCAGGCCGAATACCGGCGCGGGCTTGACGGCTACTTCGCCACCATCACCGACATGCTGCTCGACCGCGCACGCCAATCCGGCACCGAACTCACTCCCGCCGAAGCCCGCGAGCACGCGGTGGCGCTGTTCAGCCAGATGGTCGGCGCGCTGGTCCTCTCCCGGGCGATCGCGGACGCTGCCCCGGACCTGTCGGACGAGGTGCTGACGGTCAATCGGCGGCGGCTCAAGAAGCTGTGACCGCCGTCGTTCCGGCCACCCCGACGGAGCGAGTCCGGCGTCGAGCAGCCCCGCATGGCGCCGTCGGCGTGTCAACAGTCATGACAGATGTTGCCTGGACAACTACCGCGACCGTGGAATCGGGCACGGGGCAGCCGGGCCGCCGTGCCGCTTCGCCTGGGCCGGGCGGCCTGCCGAATATCGCAGGATCGAGTACGTGCACTGTACCAGCAGGAACTGCTGTGACGGACCATCATGTCCGTCACCTCACCGCGACAACTGCCACCAGATGAGGATGCGCCCCCGAGCCATGCTGGATGTCTGGAATCGGCCCGTCGCCGAGCTCGTCACCACGCCCGCCCTGCCCCCGAATCTCCATGCTTTCCGACGAGTTTCCCCAGATCGCCATCCAGGCAGATCCGAATAGATGCTGATCTACTTGGTCGTTGATCCATCTACCGGCGACCTCGCTATACCCAGACACCAGGGCCCGTTCTTAAACAGCTCCTAGCGGACCCTCCGCTCGCGGTGACGCGGAACGGCCCCGCCGCCCGTGGCCGGCGAGGCCGTTCCGACGTCCCGTGCTCAGCGCAGCGAACCGAAGAACGTCCTGAGGTCGTCGACCAGCAGGTCGGGCGCCTGGTGGGCGGTGTAGTGGCCACCGCGTTCGAGCTCGCTCCAGTGGACGAGGTTCTTGTGGTCGCGCTCGGCGAACCGCCGGATGGTCTGGAAGTCGCCCGGCGCCATGGCGAGGCCGATCGGCACGGTCGTCGGCTCGGCGGGCTGCTCGGCCTTGTCGTTCTCGTAGTAGAAGCGGGCGGCGGACGCGGCGGTGCGGGTGAACCAGTACACGCTCACGTTGTCGAGCACGAAATCCGCGTCCACCGCGTCGCCGAACAGCTGCCCGTTCCACGCCAGCTGCCCGACGGGCGAGTCCTGCAGCGCGAACGCCAGCGTCTGCGGCTGCTGTGCCTGCAGGGTGTTGAAGGCACCCATCTTCTCCCAGAACCACTGGAGGTGCTCCAGCGCGGCGGTCTCCTGCTCGGTGAGGTCCCGCATCTCCGCGGGGTCCCCGGTGGGGAAGGAGAAGATCTGCGTCACGTGCACACCCACGACGTGCTCGGGGTCCGCCCGGCCGACTTCGGGGGAGATCATCGACCCGCCGTCGTTGCCCACCGCGCCGTAGCGGGTGTACCCGAGCCGTCGCATGAGCTCGGCCCACGCCCTGGCGACGCGGTGGACGTTCCAGCCCTTGTCCCTTGTGGGGCCGGAGAACCCGAACCCGGGCACCGACGGGATCACGACGTGGAACGCCTGCGCCGGGTCGCCGCCGTGGGCGCGCGGGTCGGTGAGCGGGCCGATCACGTCGAGGTACTCCACGAACGATCCCGGCCAGCCGTGCGTGAGGATCAGCGGCAGCGCGTCCGGCTCGGGGGAGCGGACGTGCAGGAAGTGCACGTTCTGGCCGTCGATCTCGGTGGTGAACTGCGGGAAGGAGTTGACGCGCCGCTCGAACGCGCGCCAGTCGTAGCCGTCCGCCCAGCGCTCGGCGAGCTTGCGCACGTACTCGGTGGTCACGCCGTAGTCGGCGCCCGCGCCGGGCAGCTCGTCCGGGAAGCGGGTACGGCCGATCCGGTCGGTGAGGTCGTCCAGATCGGCCTGCGGGATGTCGATGCGGAAGGGGCGGATGCCGGTGTTGTTCGTCATGGCCACAACGCTAGGAGTGCTTTAGGCACGGTTCGTTCCTAATGGTCGGGCAGAATCGGAAAAATGTTGGAGACCTCGGCGCGCCTGCTCCGCCTGCTGTCCCTGCTGCAGACCCCGCGCGAGTGGCGTGGCACGGAACTGGCGGAGCGGCTGTCCGTCTCACCCCGGACGGTGCGCAATGACATCGAACGCCTGCGCAACCTGGGCTATCCGGTCCACGCGACACGCGGTGCGGCGGGCGGCTACCGGCTGGAGGCCGGAGCGCAGCTGCCGCCGCTGCTGCTGGACGACGAGGAGGCCGTCGCCGTCGCGGTGGGCCTGCGCACGGCCGCGGGCGGCACGATCGCCGGGATCGAGGAGACGTCGCTGCGGGCGCTCGCGAAACTCGAACGGGTGCTCCCGTCCCGGCTGCGGCACCGGGTCAACGCGCTGCAGAGCTACACGGTGACGGTGCCGCGCGACGACGGCGGGCCCACCGTCGATCCGGCGGTGTTCACCGCGCTGGTCACCGCGGCCAGGGACCACGAGCGGCTCCGCTTCGACTATGCGGGGCACGGCGGCGCGGAGTCGGTGCGCACGGTGGAGCCGCACCGGCTGGTGAACTGGGGCCGCCGCTGGTACCTCGTGGCCTGGGACCTCGACCGGGCGGACTGGCGGACGTTCCGGGTCGACCGGCTCCGGCCACGGATCCCGACCGGTCCCCGGTTCATCCCGCGCGAACCGCCCGGTGGTGACGCGGCGGCGTACGTCTCGCGGGGCGTGTCCTCCGCCGCGTGGCGCCTCCGGGCCCGCGTGCTGGTGCACGCCCCCGCGCCCGTCGTCGCCGAGCGGATCTCCCCCGCGGTGGGGGTGGTGGAGGCCGTCGACGAACACCGCTGCGTGCTGGACACGGGCGCCGACTCGGTGGAGACGCTCGGCGTCCACCTGGGCATGCTGGGCGCACGGTTCGAGGTGACCGAACCCGCCGAACTGGTTGCCCACCTGCGCGAACTCGCCGACCGCTACGCCGCGGCCGTGCCCCCGGCCGGGCGACTTTAGCGGGCAGAACGCGGTCGGCGGCCGGCCGCCGACCGCGTTCTGCCCGCAGAATGCGGCGCGCGGTCAGCGGCGCGCGGAGCCGGGGCGGGACATCCGCCGGTGCACGGCGGCCATGATCGAGTCGGGGGCCACCCGGGCCACCGCGGCCTGCACCCGGTTGCGCCGTGCGCCCGCGACGACCTGCTCCCTGCCCTCGATCGTCGCCTCGTAGCCCTGGCGTGCGACGAGCGAAGCCGGGTCCTTCTCGCCCGCGCCGATCTTCGTGTCCTGCATGCCCGCCCGCTCGAAGAACTCCGTGTCGGTCGGGCCGGGCAGCAGCGCGGTCACCGTCACGCCCGTGCCGCGCAGCTCGTCGCGCAGCGCCTCCGAGAACGACGTCAGGAACGCCTTCGTCGCCGCGTACACCGACTGGTACGGGCCCGGCATCAGACCCGCCACCGAGGACGTGAACAGCACCCGTCCGGCGTGCTGGCGCACCATGCCCGGCAGGATCCGCCTGGCCAGGTGCAGCGCCGACCGCACGTTGAGGTCCAGCACCCGCAGGTGGTCCTCCAGTTCGGTCTCCACGAAAGCCCCGTTCGCGCCGACCCCCGCGTTGAGCACGAGGGCGTTCACCGGGCGGTTCACCTCCGAGACCCGGCGCACCAGCTCCTCGACGCCGTCGTAGGTCGCCAGGTCGGTCCGCACGGCCTCGGTCGTCACGCCGTACGACTCCAGCTCGCGCCGCGCGTCCTCCAGCTCCGCGTCCTCCGCGGACACGACGAGGTCGAACCCGTGCTCCGCGAACTGCTTGGCCAGTTCGAGCCCGATCCCGCTGGAGGCGCCCGTGACCACGGCCAGCGGGCGAGTCGTCGATTCCGTCATGGCAGCTCCTGCTCCGGTCGTGGTGAGGTCCGCTGCCCGGATACCCGGCTCGGCGGCGTCGAACCGGCCTCGTGCCGCCGCCCGGGCAACGCGAGCGCGAGCAGCGCCACCACGGTGAGGATCGCGGCGATCCCGGCGAACGCGCGGCCGTAACCCGCCGCCAGCGCCGCGCGGTCGCCACCACCGCCCGCGAGCGCGGCGAGCGCCGCGAGCCCCACCGCGCCGCCCACCTGCTTGGCGGTGTTCAGCACGCCGGACGCCGCCCCGGCCGCCTCCCGGGGCACACCGGACGTCACCATCGCCGTGACCGGGGTGGTCAGCAGACCGCTGCCGAGCGAGATCAGCACGGCGGGCCCGAGCATCGCCCCGACATAGCCGTCGGCCGGCGTTCCCCGGCTCTGCCACAGGAAACCCACCGCCGCGACGACCGCTCCGGCCGCGATCAGCGTGCGGCAGGCCACGCACCGCATCAGCCTGGGCGTGAGCCACATGCCCACCGCCATCGTGAGCAGGGTGTGCGGGAGGAAGCCGAGACCCGCCCGCAGCGGCCCGTACTCGAGCACCCGCTGCATGAACAGCGTGAGGAAGAACCACATCGGGTTGAAGCACATCCCCGCCAGCAGCAGCACGACGTTGCCGAGGGACACCGTCCGCGCCCGGAACAGGGCAGGCGGCAGCAGCGGCGCCCGCGCCAGGCGGAGCTCCACGACCACGAAGGCGGCCAGCGCGCCGAGCCCGCCCAGCAGCGACCAGCCCGTCACCGGATCGGCCAGCCCGTGCTCGTGCGTCCGGGCGACGCCATAGGTGAGCAGCGCGAACCCCGCGGTCGCCGTCACGGCGCCCGCGACGTCGAGCCCCCGCTCCGCCGCCGGACGGTGCCCGTCCCGGCCGAGCAGCCGCCGCGCCAGCGGAATGGCGACCACGGCCAGCGGCACGTTCACCAGCAGGATCCACCGCCACGACAGGTACTCGGTGAGCACCCCACCGACGAGGCTGCCCGCCGCGCCACCGGCGATGCCGACCGCCGTCCACGCCGCGAGCGCCCGCGTGCGCCGCGTGCCTTCCGGGAACGTCGTGGTCAGCACGGTCAACGTGGCCGGAGCCAGCACCGCGGCGCCGAGCCCCTGCACGGCGCGCGCGGCCACGAGCGTTCCCGGCGTCGTCGCCAGCCCACCGACGAGGCTGGCCGCGGCGAACACGCCGAGCCCCGCGACGAACACCCGGCCCCGGCCGTACAGGTCGGCCAGCCGCCCGCCGAGCAGCAGGAAGCCGGCGAACGCGAGGGCGTACGCGGTGACCACCCACTGCAGGCCGACCTGGTCGAAACCGAGCGCGACCCGCACGGCGGGCAGCGCGACGTTCACGACGGAGAGATCCAGCACCACCATGAACTGCGCCGTGCACGCCAGCGCCAGCACCGCCCTCTTCATGATACGTGTGTACCATAAAGGGGTGCCGAAGATCGTCGACCATGCCTGGCGGCGGGCGGAGATCGCCGACGCCCTCGTCCGGCTCGCCGCGCGGGAGGGCCTGCACGCGGTGACGATGCGCTCGGTCGCCGCCGAGGCGGGGATCTCACTGCGGCTGGTGCAGTACTACTTCCACAGCAAGGCGCAGCTCATGAGCGCGACGCTGGACCACCTGGAGCGGCGCGGCCACGAGCGCTGGGCCGCCCGGCTCGCCCACCTGCCGGCCCCGCCGCCCGCCCGCGCGTTCGTCGAGGCGCTGCTGGCCGAGGCCCTGCCCACCGACGAAGCCAGCCGCGCCTTCCACCTGGTGTGGACGTCCTACGCGGTGCTGGCGATGACCGATCCCGAGCTGGCCGAGCAGCCGTTCGTCGAGGGACCCAACCGGCTGGAACGGCAGCTCACCGAGGTCCTCGACCAGGCGCGAACGGACGGGGAACTGGCCGCCGGTCTGGATCCGGCAGCGGAGGCCGCCCGGCTGCTCGCCCTCCACCACGGCCTCGGCACCGGCGTCCTCGTCGGGCAGCGCACCGCCGAATCCGCGGCCGGGGTATTGCGCTACCACCTCGACCGGCTCTTCGCCACCCCGGGCGACGAGTGTGTGATCCACACTCCGGGGTAACCGCGTTCCGATGCGAACGCGGCTGCTCAACCTCCTGCTCAGTGTCCTGACCGGATCCGCCGTGCTCGCGCCCGGCGCGCCCGCCGCCGAGCCGAGACTGCTGCTGGACGCGAACTTCCCCGATCCGGACGTCAACCGGTTCGGCTCGCACTACTACGGCTACGCGACCGGCACCAGGGACACCAGGGCGCCGGTGGCCACCGCGCCGTCCCCGGCAGGCCCGTGGCGCGCACGCGGGGACGCCCTGCCGGAGCGGCCCGCCTGGATGGCACGGAAGAGCGGTATCTGGGCGCCCGACGTCGTCCGCCGCGCCGACGGCGACTACCTGATGTACTTCAGCGGGGCGCGCGGCGCGGACGGCACCATGTGCATCGGCGCCGCGGTGGCCGGGTCGCCGCTCGGCCCGTTCCGTCCCGTCGGCCGGAAACCGGTGGTGTGTGACCCCCGGGACGACGGGAACATCGACCCGGCCGCGTTCACCACCGCCGACGGCCGCCGCTTCCTGCTCTACAAGGCGAACGGGCACGAAGGCGAGCCCGCGATCCTCTACCTGCAGCGGGTCGGTCCCGGCGGGATCCGGCCGGTGGGGGACCGCGTCGAGCTACTGCGGGCCGACCATCCCGACGAGCACGGCATCGTCGAGGCGCCGACCCTGGTGCGGCTGCCCTCGCGGTACGTCCTGTTCTACTCGGCCGATCACTTCACCAGCCCCGGCTACCGCACCACCTACGCGACCGCGCCGGCGCTGACCGGGCCGTACACGAAGAGCGGCGCACCGTTCATCTCCCGCCGCGTGCTCGGCGCGAACGTCGACGGTCCCGGCTCGGCCGACGTACTCCCCGGCCCCGGCGGCACGCACGCGTTCTTCCACGCGTGGCGCGGCCCCGATCGCGGATACCGCGCGCTGTACACCGTCGAGATGCACTTCGACAACGGCAGGCCCGTGCTCGGCGGCTCGTGAGCGCGGAAGGTCCCGCTCACGAGGAGCGCAACCGGGGTGCGATCGCCTCGGGCCGAGGGGGCTGCCGACGGCTGGGCAGGCACGTCGCCAGCTGCTCGGCCCACTCCCGCAGCCCGGCGACGTCGATGCCGTGCGGCGGGGCGCTCGCGTAGGGGCCGATGTTCTCGGCGCCCCGGCGCAGCAGGGACGCCGCGCCACCCGGGTTGCCGCGCGCCGCGTGCGTGACGCCGACGGCCAGCTGCGCCAGCCCCCGCCACAGCGCGCGCTCGTCCTCCGGTCCCGACTTCCAGGCGTCCTCCAGCACCTCGTGGGCGTGGAACGGCTTGCCGTCGTCCAGTAGCCGCTGTGCCTCCCGCAGCGCCTCGCCGGGGGCGCGGACCACGCCCTCCGGCTGCCGCTCGACGCCCTCCGCGCCGTAGGGCAGGGGCCTGCCGAGCCCGTCGCGCGGCCGGGCGTTGCGGGCGCGGCCCTCCTCGTCTCGGTCCCGATCAGCCACGTCCCGAGTCTCGCACGCCCTACTCGCCGGTCTTGCCCTCCGTGGCCTCGGAAGCCCTCTTCGACGGCGGCTCCGGTTCCGCCGTATGCGGCTTGGCCTTGCCGGTGAGCGTGATGTGCCCCTCGTCCTGCATCCGCTCGACCATGTGCGGGTAGTGCAGCTCGAACGCGGGCCGTTCCGACCGGATCCGGGGCAGCTCGGTGAAGTTGTGCCGCGGCGGCGGGCACGAGGTGGCCCACTCCAGCGAGTTGCCGTAACCCCACGGGTCGTCGGCCTCGACCGGGTCGCCGAAGCGGTAGCTGCGCACGACGTTCCACAGGAACGGCAGCATCGACAGCCCCAGGACGAATGCGCCGACGGTGGACACCGTGTTCAGCGCGGTGAAGCCGTCGCCGGGCAGGTAGTCGGCGTACCGGCGGGGCATGCCCTCGTCGCCGAGCCAGTGCTGGACGAGGAACGTCAGGTGGAACCCGATGAAGGTGAGCCAGAAGTGCAGCTTGCCCAGTGGCTCGTCCATCATCCGGCCGGTGAACTTGGGGAACCAGAAGTAGATCCCGGCGAACGTGGCGAACACGATCGTGCCGAACAACACGTAGTGGAAGTGCGCCACCACGAAGTAGCTGTCGGTGACGTGGAAGTCCAGCGGTGGCGACGCCAGGATGATCCCCGTCAGCCCGCCGAGCAGGAACGTCACCAGGAAGCCGACCGACCACAGCATCGGCGACTCGAAGCTGATCTGTCCCTTCCACATCGTGCCGATCCAGTTGAAGAACTTGATCCCGGTCGGCACCGCGATGAGGAAGGTCATGAACGCGAAGAACGACATGAGGATCGCCCCGGTGGCGAACATGTGGTGCGCCCACACCGCCGCCGACAGCGCGGTGATCCCCATGGTCGCGAACACCATCAGCCGGTAACCGAACAGCGGTTTGCGGCTGAACACCGGGATGATCTCGGTGATGATGCCGAAGAAGGGCAGCGCCACGATGTAGACCTCGGGATGCCCGAAGAACCAGAACAGGTGCTGCCACAGGATCGCCCCGCCGTTCTCCGGGTCGAACACGTGCGCCCCGAGCTGCCGGTCGGCCATCAGGCCCAGCAGCGCCGCGGTGAGGATGGGGAACGCGATGAGGATCAGCACACTGGTGAACAGGATGTTCCAGGTGAAGATCGGCATCCGCCACATCGTCATGCCGGGGCAGCGCAGGCACACGATCGTGGTGATCATGTTGACCGCGCCGAGGATCGTGCCCAGCCCCGACACCACCAGCCCCATGATCCACAGCTCGCCCGCGATGCCCACCGAGTACTCGGCCCTGGACAGCGGCGTGTACGCCGTCCAGCCGAAGTCGGCTCCACCCGCGGGGGTCAGGAACGAGCTCAGCACGATCGTGCCGCCGAACAGGAACAACCAGTACGACAGCGCGTTCAGCCGGGGAAACGCGACATCGGGCGACCCGATCTGCAGCGGCAGCACCAGGTTGGCGAACGCGAACAGCACGGGCGTCGCGTACAGCAGCAGCATGATCGTGCCGTGCATGGTGAACAGCTGGTTGTACTGCTCGTTCGAGAGGAACTGCAGTCCCGGCGCCGCCAGCTCACCGCGCATCAGCAGCGCCAGCAGGCCGCCGATCATGAAGAACGCCAGTGAGGTGCTCAGGTAGAGCATCCCGATCTTCTTGTGATCGGTGGTCTTCAGGTACGAAAGCAGTACCTGGCCGCGCTTTCCCCGGTGCGGGGCCGGGTGCTGGATTCGGGTCGGCCGCAGGCCGATCTGGGTGTCCAAGTCGCGCACCTCCGCCCGAGTGGTGCCCTGTCCCGCATCACGGTAGACCCAGGGGCGGACCTGCGCATCCCTTGGTTACTACTGCTGGTAGGACTCGACCTCGCTGACCGGGCGCGGCTCCTCCGTGTCCGGGTCCTCGCCGAACTCCGCGCGGGCGCGCCGCCGCCGCAACAGATCCCAGCACTGGTCGAGCTGCTCCTCAAGCGAGCGCAGCCGGGCCCGGTCGCGCTCGCTCAGGCCCTTGCCGGTCGCCCGCCCCCGCAGCTCGTGCTCCTCGGCGATCAGCGCGTCGATCCGGGCGATCATCTCTTCCGAGCCAGCCCCGTCGGCCATCGCTTCGACTCCTTTCGTCCGGCACCGGCCACGGTACGCGCGGGAATGCGGATCGGCCGTCCGTCGTTGCCCCGGTATGAGCACAGTCGAGCTGACCACCGACAACTTCGACCAGATCGTGGCGGACAACGAGTTCGTCCTCATCGACTTCTGGGCGGACTGGTGCGGCCCGTGCCGCCAGTTCGCACCCACCTACGAGCGAGTGTCGGAGAATCACTCGGACGTGGTGTTCTCGAAGGTGGACACCGAGGCGCAGCCGCAGCTGGCGGCGGCGTTCGACATCAAGTCCATCCCCACCGTCGCCGTGATCCGCGACCGGGTGCTCCTCTACGCCGAGCCCGGCGCCCTGCCCGAGGACGCGCTCGAGGACCTCATCCGGCAGGTGCGGGAGCTGGACATGAACGAGGTCAAGGCCGCCGCCGAGCAGCAGGAGCAGGGGGAGTGACCGCGCTCAGCGGTCCCTGCCCGGCGCGAGCGAGCGGGAGATCCCGCGCGCGGCCGCCTGCACCAGCGGAGCCAGCGTGATGGGCGCCGCGGTGTCCGCCCGCACGACGAGCGACACCGCGGCGATCACCTCGTCCCCGGGGCCCCGGATCGGCGCGGCCACCGACAGGGCGTCGAGCGTCACCTGCCCGTCGCTGACCGCGTAGCCGTTCCGCCGCACGGCCGCCAGCACCTCCCGCAGCCGGTCCGGCTCGGTGACCGTCTTCGCCGTGTACGCCTGCAGCGGCGCGGCCAGCGCCCGTTCCTGCACCTCCGCGGGGGCGTGCGCGAGCAGCACCAGACCGACCCCGGTGGCGTGCAGCGCGAACCGGCCACCGACCCTGGTCAGCACCGGCACCGCCCGCCTGCCCGCGATCCGCTCCACGAACACCAGCTCCAGCCCCTCCCGCACGGCGAGCTGGACGTTCTCGTGCGTCACCTCGTAGAGGTCCTCGAGGAACGGCATCGCCACGTCCCGCAGCCGCAGCCCGCGCGGGGCCAGCGAGGCGACCTCCCACAGCCGCAGCCCGATGCGGTAACGCCCGTCCGCGCCGCGTTCCAGCGCGCCCCACTCGACGAGCTCGGCCGCTCGCCGGTGCGCCGTCGGCAGCGAGATGCCCGCCCTGCGGGCGAGTTCACTCAGGGTGAGCTGCGGGGTGGCCGGGGTGAACGCCTCGAGCATGGCGAGGACCTTGGCCGTCACCGACCGCGTGTCCCGGGCCACTGTGCCCACCCGAACTCCTACAACTCGAGAACCAGCCGCGGGCCGCACGAACGCGACACGCAGATCATCATCGTCTCACCGGCGGCCCGCTCCTCGTCGGTGAGCAGCGAGTCGCGGTGGTCGGGCACTCCGGCGCGCACCTCCGTCTCACACGTGCCGCACGTGCCCTCCCGGCACGACGAGAGCACCGGCACCCCGGCGTCCTCGACGACCTCAAGGATCGACCTCCCCGGCGGAACGGGCAACGTCCGCCCCGAAACGGCCAGCTCCACCTCGAACGCCACCCGCGGTCCCGCGTCCGCATCCGCCTTCGGAGCGAACCGCTCGACGTGCAGCGCCCCCGGACCCCACGCAACGCACCGCTGTTCCACCGCCGCGAGCAGCGGCTCCGGCCCGCAGCAGTACACGGCCGTGCCCGGGTGCGGGGTGCCGAGCACCTCGTCGAGCGGCAGCGGACCGCACTCGTCCAGTGGGTGCAGGCGCACCCGGTCGCCGTACTCGGCCGCGAGCGCGTCCGCGAACGCCATCGACGACCGGCTCCGGCCCCCGTACACCAGCAGCCAGTCGGCGCCTCTCGCCTCGGCCTCGGCGACCATGGGCACGATCGGCGTGATCCCAATGCCACCCGCGAGGAACAGGTAGCGCGCCGACGCTTCCAGCGGAAAGTGGTTCCGCGGGCCGCGCACCCGCACGGTGTCGCCCTCGGCGAGCCGGTCGTGCACGAACGCCGACCCGCCCCGCCCCTCCGGTTCGCGCAGCACCGCCACCGTGTACGCGCCGGTGTCCGCCGGGTCGCCACACAGCGAGTACTGCCGCTCCAGCCCCTCGGCCAGCAGCAGGTCGAGATGCGCACCGGGAGCCCACGCGGGCAGGGGGCCGCCGTCCGGGGCGCGTAACGTCAGGCACACCACCCCGTCGGCCACCGGCTCCCGGTGTGCCAGCACGAGCTCGCGCTCCTCCATCGCGCCTCCTTCACGCACCGGCGGGGTGCCGCTCGGGATGCGCGAGCAGCCAGTCCCACAGCTCGACGGGGTCGTCCGACTCGTGCTCGGCGCCGCAGTGGCAGACGCCGAGCAGCCGGTCGGTGCCCAGTACCCAGTGGATGCGGTACACGGAGTCGCCGCGCAGCATCGGGACGCGGTCGGTCACGACCGCACCGCCACCGGCCGCGCCGCGGCGCCCCGCTCGCCGCGTTCGATCATGCGCTTGAGGAACCGGCGCGCGGCCAGCCCGCCGGTGTCGATGTTGATGCTGAGTTCCTGGTAACCGTCGCGCTCGCCCTCGATCACCCGCTCGAGAATGTTCAGCGCCGTGACGTCCTGCAGCACCACCGTGCGGTTGCTCTCCGCCAGGAACGCCGACACCTCCTCGTCGTCGAGGGCGAAGTCCCTCGCCACCGCCCAGAAGTCGTGCGTGCTGTGCTCGGTCTCCGGCGTGATGGCGTAGACCACCTCCACGTGGAACGCGTCGGGGTCGGTGCCGTCGTCGTTCGGCAGCACACCCACCGGCGCGATCCGGCTGTGCAGCAGGTAGAGGCACGGCGGGTGGTACTCGATGTCCTGCCACCGCGTGATGCGCCCCTCGATACCCGTCGACCTGGCGTAGAACGAGGGGCATTCCGCGTCGGCCATGTGCCTGCTGACGTAGATGACCTCGTTCTCCTCGTCGACCTCCGTCGTGATCGGCGTGTTCGCCACCTCCGGCGTGCCGATGTAGCCGCCGTGCAGGTACGTCTCGTGGGACAGGTCCATGAGGTTGTCCACCAGCAGGCTGTACCGCGCGGCGAGTGGCTCCATTCCGGACACCGTGGTGTAGGCCGGATCGGCCAGCCACGGCGCGCGCGGGATCAGCGCCGGGTCGGCCTCGTCCCGGTCGCCGATCCACACCCAGACGAAGGAGTCCTGCTCGACGACGGGATAGCTCGGCACCCGGGCGGTGCGCGGGACGCGGGACTGGCCGGGCACGAACACGCACGAACCGGACCGGTCGTAGGTGAAGCCATGGTAGCCGCAGACGATCGTGTCGCCGTCCAACCTGCTCTCCGACAGCGGGTACCTGCGATGTACGCAGCGGTCGGCCAGGGCGACCGCAGCGCCGGACTCCGTGCGGTAGAACACGATCGGCTCACCGAGGATCGTGCGGCCGAGCAGTTCCCGGCCGACCTCGCGGCTGTACGCCGCGACGTACCACTGGTTACGGGCAAAGGTCGCCGTTGTCGTCATCGACGTCGCTCCTTGGCATGCGTGGTGGGAAACCGCGCTGACTGTGCGCGGCGGCGACCGGGCCCGGCCACGGCCGTTTTCAGTCCCTGAAAGACTTTGTCCGTTCCGTTCGCCGGAACGCGCCGCGAGCGTTTTCCGCGCCGGGTTGTCATCGTGACGCGCCATGACAGGACCCAAGCCGACAGAGTCGGCACAGCAGACTCCGTTCCTGGGGGCCGAAGGCACCGGCAGGCCGTACCGAGCACTGTGGGCGGCGCTGCTGCTGGGCTGGGTCGTCAGCTACGCGGACCGCACGCTGACCGGGCCCGTGGTGAGCTGGATGCTCGCCAACGAGGTCGGCTTCATCGGCCAGGCCAACGACCCGCGCGCGCTCGGCGGGCTCGTCGGCTCGCTGTTCTTCACCGGCTACATGCTCACCCAGTACCCGGGCGGCAGGCTCGGCGACCGGTTCGGCCACCGCGAGATGATCGTGCTCTCGCTGCTGTGGGCCGGTGTCATGACGGCGCTGTCCGGCATCGTGGTGGGGCTCATCGCGTTCGTCGCCGCGCGCGTGCTCACCGGCCTCGGTGAGGGCGTCTTCTACTCCAACGACCGGACGCTGATCCTCAACAACACCCCGCCGAGGCGGCGCACGCTCGGCCTCGGCGTGGTGATCTCCGGACTGTCGATCGGTCTCACCATCGGCATCATCTGCACCCCGCTGCTCATCGAATGGGGCACCGCACTCGGGTTCGGCGACGGCGCCTGGCGCATGCCGTTCCTGGTCTTCGCGGTCGTCTCGGTCGCCGTCGCGCTCGGCTGCTGGTGGTTCTTCCACCACCACCTCGGCGGCAGGCTGCACCTCGGACCGCCGCTGGTGCGCCTGCTCGGCGTCTCCGCGCCCCTGCTCGCCGCCGTGCTGCTGCTGTTCGTGGTCGCCGACGAGCTGCGGTGGCCCACCTGGGGCACGGCGATCGGTTCCGGGGTGCTCGCCGTCCTCGTCATCGGCATCATCGTGACGAGGCTGCGGCGGACCCCCGAGGCCGCGAGCCTGCTCGGCCGCGACATCGTCATCATCTACATCGCCTACATCGCGATCCTGTGGAACCTGTGGTTCTTCAGCTTCTGGTCGGTGGAGATCGTGCGCGAGGCGGCGAACAGTTCGCTGCTGGCGGCGGCACTCACGGCGGCGTTCAACGCCGGTGCCGGCATCCTCGGTTTCCCCGCGGGTGGCTGGCTCGCCGACTGGGCACTGCGCCGCGGCTACGGCCGCAAGCCGCTGCTGGTGGCGTTCACCATGATCTACTCGGTGCTGGTCTTCACGTTCGCGCTGTCGATCGGCGCGGGGGAGCGGCCCTCACTGCTGCTGCTCGGCACGATCCTGTTCTGCTCCGGGCTGTTCTTCAACGCGCTGCAGCCGATCGCGCAGGGGATCACCGGCGACCTCGTGCCCGCCGCGCAGCGCGGCGCCGCGTTCGGCATGCTCAACCTGGTGTCCGAGATCGGAGCCGTCGCCAGCCCCGTGGTCAGCGGCGTGCTGCGGGACGCCACGGGCAGCTGGGCCGTGGGTACCTGGGTCGCGGGCGGCATCATGCTCGCCTCCGGCCTGCTGTACCTGCTCGTGCGTGAACGGCGACCGCAGCTGGCCTGAATGTCCACACGGGAACGGTCCGCTTCGCTGTCATCGGGGCGGACCGCTCCCGAGGACGTGATCGACGAACCCGTACTCCCTGGCGCCCTCGGCGTCGAACCAGCGGTCCCGGTCGAAGTCGGCCAGGATCCGCTCCACCGGCTGGCCGGTGTGCCCGGCGATCAGCTCGGCCAGCTCCTGCTTGCTCCGCCGGAACAACTCGGCCTGCGTGCGGATGTCCGACTCGGTGCCGCCGATCCCGGCCAACGGCTGGTGCATGAGCACCTGGCAGTGCGGTAACGCGTACCGTTTGCCCGGCGTGCCCGCGGAGAGCAGGAACTGGCCCATCGACGCCGCCAGGCCCATGCCGAACGTGGCCACGTCGCAGTCCAGCAGCCGCATGGTGTCGAAGATAGCCATCCCCGCGAGCACCGCGCCGCCCGGCGAGTTGATGTAGAGCGAGATGTCGGCGGACGGGTCCTCGGCCTCCAGCAACAGCAGCTGCGCCGTGATCCGGTTCGCGACGTCGTCGTCGACCTGCTGCCCAAGCACGACGACCCGCTGCCGCAACAGCCGTTCGTACACCGAGTCGTTCAGCGTCGCCGGACCACCGCTCATTCCGTCCTCCGATTGGTCGCCTGTGGACTACCGCCGACGGTAGCGGCGGAACCGTCGGCGCGGAGCCGGAATTCGCCTGCGGCGTAACGTGCTCGCCGACGGCGAACGACGGGAACGCAACGCCCGGCCCGCTGAAACGTCCATCTGGTAGTGGACGGCGAGCAGGGAGGAGTCCGAGATGGACCCACGGTGGTTCTCGGGGTGGGTGCGGGAGTTCCGCGCCGCGGACGGCCGGAGACGAGAGGAAGGTGACCCGGACTGGACCCGGGGCGCCGCCGGGCTCTCCCCCGCGGTCGTCCGCAGCCTCCAGCGGTTCCAGGTCGGCGAGTCCGGCGACGGCGCGAACCTGATCCGGGCCGCCGAGCGCACGGGTGACGCCGACTACGCCGAGGCGGTCCGGCTCTTCGTCGCGGAGGAACGCGACCACGCCCGCCTGCTCGCACGGCTGCTCCGCGCGGCGGACGCACCGACCATCACCCGCCACTGGACGGACACGGCCTTCGTCGCGGTGCGGCGGGCGCTGGGCCTCCGGCTGGAACTGATGACCCTGCTCGTCGCCGAGGTGATCGCCCTGCGGTACTACCGGGCCCTGCGGGACGGCGCCGGGGACCGGCTGACCACCCAGGTCGCGGACCGGGTCCTCACCGACGAGGAGCGGCACGTCCCCTTCCACGTCCAGCGGTTGCACGCCGACTACGGCCACCTGTCCCCGGCGCTGTGGTCCGCGGTGCGCGGGGCGTGGTGGGCGCTGTACCTGGCGGCGGTGGCGGTCGTCGCCGTCGACCACGGTTCCGCGCTCGCCCGGCTCGGCGTGCCAAGGCGCCGGTTCGCCGCCGACGCGATCCGGCTGTTCGCCCGCACGGTCCGCGACGTCCGCCGGGGGCTGCCCGTCCCGGCCTGCTCGCCCGGCTAGGAGCCCAGGTAGCGAAGCACCGCCAGCACGCGGCGGCTGAACCCGGCATCCGCCACGATCTCCAGCTTGTCGAAGATCGCGTTCACGTGCTTCTCCACCGCGCTCTGCGAGACATACAGCCGCGCGGCGATCCCGGCGTTGGTGTGGCCCTGCGCCATCTTCTCCAGGACATCACGCTCGCGCGCGGTCAGCCGAGCCAGCGGATCCACGTGCGTGGTGCGAGCCAGTAGCCTGCGCACCACCTCCGGGTCGAACGCCGCGCCGCCGTCCGCCACCCGCTCGAGCGCGTCGAGGAACTCGCCGACCTGCGCGACCCGGTCCTTCAGCAGGTAACCCACCCGCCCGGCGTCGTCGGTGATGAGCTCGGTGGCGTACCGCTTCTCCACGTACTGCGAGAGCACCAGCACCCCGATCTCCGGCCACCGCCTGCGGATCTCCAGCGCCGCCACCAGCCCCTCGTCCCCTCGCCCCGGCGGCATCCGGACGTCGGTGACGATCACGTCGGGCCGGTGCGCCGCGGTGGCCTCGACCAGAGCCCGTCCGTCGCCGACGGCCGCCACCACCTCGTGCCCCTCCTCCGCGAGCAGCCGTACCAGCCCCTCGCGCAACAGCGTCGAGTCCTCAGCCAGGATCACCCGCACGGCAGCACCGCCGTCACCGTCGTCGGCCCACCGACCGGACTGTCCACAGTGAACTCCCCATCCGCGGCGGCGACCCTGCGCGCGAGCCCGGACAGCCCGCCGCCCTCCGGCACCGCCCCACCGCACCCGTCGTCGGTGATCCGCACCACCACCGCGCCGTCCCCGGCCGAGACGGTGATGTCGACGCGGCTCGCACCGGCATGCTTGGCCGCGTTGGTCACCGCCTCGGACGCCACGAAGTACGCCACGGTCTCGGTCGCCGTGTCCGGCCGCGCAGGCAGGTCGAACCGCAGCCGAACCGGCAGGCTCGACCGCTCGGCGAGCGACTCCAGCGCCACGTGCAGCCCGCCCGAGTCGAGCGCCACCGGGTACACCCGCCAGGTCACCTCGCGCAGGTCCCGCAACGCCCGCTGGGCTTCCTCGTGCGCCTGCCGCAGCAGCTCCCCGGCACGGCCCGGCTCCTCCGCGCGCAGCGCCCTGCCGAGCACCATGCCGAGTGCCACCAGCCGCTGCTGGACCCCGTCGTGCAGGTCCCGCTCGATGCGCCTGCGCTCGTCGTTCACCGCCTCCACGACGGCGGCCCGGCTCGTCGCCAGCTCCGAGACCCGGCGCCGCAGTCGCTCCTGCTCGCTCGGCCCCAGCCACCGGCGCGCCAGCAGCCGCTCCAGCGCGGCGACCCCGATCAGGCCCTGCACGGCGAGGAACACCAGCAGGATGCCGAACAGGAACACGACGATCGGGTCGTACCAGTCCTGGTCGGTGCCGACGGGATCGCCGCCGCCCAGCGGCTGCCCGTCGAGCAGCTGCCAGAGCATGATCGCGCCGGTGACCGCGCCCCACAGGATCAGCAGGAAGACGCCCGCGCCGAGGCCACCGACCACGCTGCGCAGCGCGAGATAGCGCAACGCCCGCGGCCCCGAGTAGCCCGAGGCGCTCTCGGTGCCGAGGAACCGCGCGAGCCGCCACTGCTCGAACCCGGCCAGCGCCCTGGCCACGGCGAAAACGCGGGGCCGCGTGGCGGGCACCGCCACCGCGAGCGCGGCGAGCACGGCGAACGCGAACTCGCCGAACGCGGAGGCGCCACCGAGGGCGAGGCCCGCCGTCACCCGGCTCCCGCGCACGGCGAGCGCGGCGAGCCGGTCGAGGCGGGGCTGGGGCACGCCCCCGAGGTTAGCGACGCTCCCGAGCCGGTGAACTGAGGTTTTCCACAGTTTCACCCTGGGGTAGCCATCCGGCGGACCGGGTGCCGCGCTTCATGGTCGGCAGACGGGCCGGTTCGTAACGTTCGGTGTGTCGCCAACCGAACACGAAAGGCCGTTATGAACACGCTGGCAACAGCAGCCGCCGAACCCCTCGGCGGGCTGTCCGGATGGGTCGTCGACCTGATGGAGACGCTGGGCGGACCCGGCGCCGCGATCGCCGTGGGGCTCGACAACCTGTTCCCGCCCATCCCGAGTGAGGTCGTCCTCCCACTCGCCGGGTTCACCGCCAGCCAGGGCACGTTCACCCTCGCGGGCGCGTTGTTCTGGACCACGTTGGGCTCGGTGCTCGGCGCGGTCATCGTGTACTTCGTGGGGCGCACCTTCGGCCGCGAGCGCACCCGGCGGCTGCTCGGCCGCATCCCGCTCGTCTCCACCGACGACTTCGACCGGGCGGAGGCGTGGTTCGCGCGGTACGGCACGAAAGCCGTGTTCCTCGGCCGGATGGTGCCGCTCGTGCGCAGCCTCATCTCACTGCCCGCCGGGATCGAGCGGATGCCGTTCTGGCTGTTCCTGCTGCTGACCACGGCGGGCAGCCTGCTGTGGAACAGCGGGTTCGTCGTCGCCGGCTACCTGCTGGGGGAGAACTGGCACGTCGTGGAGACCTACGCGGGCATCTTCCAGACGATCGTCCTGGTCGCCGTCGGCTTCGCGGTCGTCTGGTTCGTGGTCAGCCGCCTGCGCGGCGCCCGCCAGCGCCAGTAACGCCCGCCGGACAGCAGTGAAGGCCACCTTCACTGCGTTCAACGCACTGAAGGTGGCCTTCACTGCCCCGCGGGCTCAGGTGGCGGGGTCAGGCGGCGTGGGCCAGGGGAGCGGCGGCGGGCTCCAGCGCGATCTCCAGGACCTCCCGCACGGTCGACACCGGGCGCACGTCCAGCCGCTCCCGGATCCCGGCCGGGACGTCGTCGAGGTCCGGCTCGTTCCGTTCCGGGATCACCACCGTGGTGATGCCCGCCCGGTGCGCGGCCAGCAGCTTCTGCTTCACCCCGCCGATCGGCAGCACCCTGCCGGTCAGCGACACCTCGCCGGTCATCGCCACGTCCGCCCGCACCGGCCGCCCCGACAGCAGCGACGCCAGCGCGGTCGTCATCGTGACCCCCGCCGAGGGACCGTCCTTCGGCACCGCGCCCGCGGGCACGTGCACGTGGACACCCCGGTCCTTCAGATCACCCACCGGCAGCTCCAGTTCGGCTCCCCGCGACCGCAGGTAGGACAGCGCGATCCGCGCCGACTCCTGCATCACGTCGCCGAGCTGACCGGTCAGCGAGAGCCCGGTGCCACCGGTCTCCGCGTCGGCGAGCGACGCCTCGACGAACAGCACATCCCCGCCCGCGCCGGTCACCGCCAGCCCGGTCGCGACACCGGGGATCGCCGTGCGCCGCGCACCCGAGGGCAGCGCCGACTCCGGCACGTGCCTCGGCCTGCCCAGGTAGGAGACCAGGTCGCCGTCGCCGACCGGGATCGGCAGCGCGGCCTCGCCGAGCGCCACCCGCGTCGCGACCTTGCGCAGCACCTTCGCCAGCATCCGGTTCAGCTCGCGCACCCCCGCCTCGCGCGTGTACTCCACGGCGATGCGGCTCAGCGCCTCGTCGGAGAGCACCACGTCACCGGGGTTCATCCCGGCCCGCTCCAGCTCACGGGGCAGCAGGTGGTCCCGCGCGATCGTCACCTTCTCCTGCTCGGTGTAACCGTCGAGCGTCACCAGCTCCATCCGGTCCAGCAGCGGACCCGGGATCGTCTCCAGCGAGTTCGCCGTCGCCAGGAACACCACGTCCGACAGGTCCAGCTCCACCTCGAGGTAGTGGTCGCGGAACGTGTGGTTCTGCTCCGGATCCAGCACCTCCAGCAGCGCGGCGGTCGGGTCGCCCCGGTAGTCGGCGCCGACCTTGTCGATCTCGTCCAGCAGCACGACCGGGTTCATCGCGCCCGCCTCGCGGATGGCCCGCACGATCCGGCCCGGCAGCGCCCCGACGTAGGTGCGCCGGTGCCCGCGGATCTCCGCCTCGTCCCGGACCCCGCCGAGGGCCACGCGGACGAACTCGCGGCCCATCGCCCTGGCGACCGACTCGCCCAGTGACGTCTTGCCGACCCCGGGCGGACCCGCGAGCGCGAGCACCGCCCCCGAGTGCCTGCCGCCGACCTCCGCCGCGCTCTCGGCGCGCCGCTGCCGGACGGCCAGGTACTCGATGATCCGCTCCTTGACGTCCGCCAGTCCCGCGTGGTCGGCGTCGAGCACGCGCCGCGCCTCCGCGATGTCGTGCACGTCGGTCGTGCGGACCCGCCACGGCAGGTCGAGCACCGTGTCCAGCCACGTGCGGATCCAGCCGCTCTCCGGCGACTGCTCCGACGTGCGCTCCAGCTTGTCCACCTCGGCCAGCGCGGCCTCGCGCACGTGCTCGGGCAGGTCGGCCGCCTCCACCCGGGCGCGGTAGTCGTCCCGGTCGGCGCCGCCGTCGAGCTCGCCGAGCTCCTTGCGGATCGCCTCCAGCTGCCTGCGCAGCAGGAACTCCTTCTGCTGCTTCTCCATGTCGTCGGCGACGTCCTTGCGGATGCCCTCGGTCACCTCCAGCTCGGCGAGGTAGGCCCTGGTGGCCTCCAGCGCCTTCGCCAGCCGCTCCGAGACGTCGGCCGTGCGCAGCAGGTCGAGCTTCTGCTGCACGCTCAGGTACGGCGCGTTGCCCGCGAGGTCGGCGATCGCCGACGGGTCCTCGATCCGCTGCACCGCGTCCAGCAGCTGCCAGCCGCCGCGCTGCCGCAGCACCGCGAGCACCATCGACTTGAACTCGCCGGCCAGCTCGGCCGTGCGCGCGTCGGACGGCTCCGGCAGGGTCTCCGCGTGCACCCACGCGGCGGCGCCGGGGCCCGCGCCCGGCTCACCCGGCCGGGCCCGGTGCGTGCCCCGCAGCAGGGCCGCCGACGCGCCGTCGGGAGTGCGGCCCACGCGCTCGACCGTGGCCACCGTGCCGACGTCGGCGAGGACGCCGTCCAGCCGCGGCACGATCAGGACCTCCGCCGCACGCGGCAGCTCCGACCGGATCCCGGGCAGCGGCACCGCGCCCGGCTGCCGCGCCTGCGCCGACTCCACGGCGGCGCGGGTCTCGTCGGAGGTCAGGTCGAACGGCGCCACCATGCCCGGCAGCACCACGTCGTCGTCGAGGGGAAGCACGGGGAGGAGCTGTGTCTGACTCATCGAATCGCTCCCTCAGTAGTTGAGTACCTCCGACTCAACCTTCCCGAGCGAGCGGGGATTCCCCCACGCCGTTCGCCGTGAGCGAGCGCCGGTCAGCGCGGTCGCTCGGCCACCCCGCACCAGCCGAACGGCCGCGCCCGCAGCTGCAGCCCGTTGAGCTCGACGTCCGGCCGCCAGTCGGCCGGGTGCACGAACCCCGGCTCCACCAGCGGCCACCCGCCGTACAGCGGCTCCAGCTCACCCCGGTCGCGCAACCAGATCGGGTTACTCGTTCCCCGGTACATGTCGACGAACCGGCGCAGCTGCTCCGCCTGCTCGCCCGTCGCCAGCTCACCGGTCATGTGCGAAATCGCCAGCCAGCTGCCGGGCGCCAGCCGCTCGCGGTAACGGCGGACGAGCCCGGTGGGGTCCTCGTCGTCGCCGACGAAGTGCAGCACCGCGATCATCAGCACGCACACCGGCTCGGCGAAGTCGAGCAGCCGCCGCGTCTCGGCGTGGTCCAGCACGGCCGCCGGGTCACGCAGGTCGGCCTGCACGATGCCGGCCCAGTCGGTCGCGCCGTCCCGTTCCAGGATCACCGTGGCGTGCGCGACGGCCACCGGCTCGTAGTCCACGTAGACGACCGAGGCGTGCTCGCCCTCCGGCAGGTGCCCCCGCACGATCTCGTGCACGTTGCCGACGGTGGGCACCCCGGAGCCGAGATCGAGGAACTGACGGATCCCCGCGTCCAGCGCCGCCCGCACGAGCCTGCCGAGGAATCTGCGGTTCTGCGTGGCCAGCTCCTTGATCGGCGGAAAGGTGCGCTCGATTCTCCGGCCGAACTCCCGGTCCACCGCCCAGTTCTGGTTCCCGCCCAGGTACCAGTCGTAGACCCGGGCGGCGGACGGCCGCTCGGTGTCGACTCCGGAGGGCGCCTCAGGGGCCACGTCGTTGCTCTCGGTCACCGCACCGTTCTACCGGACCGCCGGACGGCGGTACCAGTAGGTCCACAACGGGCGGTAACCCTGCGCGTACCAGAACGGCGTCGACCGCGGGCTGGCCAGGGCGTGGTGCAGGAGCACGACCTCCGCGCCCGCCTCGTCGAACACCTGGTGCGCGTGCTCGGCCAGCGCCGTGCCCACACCGGTGCTGCGGGCCTGCTCGGCTACGTTGAGTGAGGTGAGGTAGCCCACGCGCCCCGCGGAGACCTGGCCCCGCACCCAGTCCGACGCCGGGGGCAGCTGCAGCTGCGCGATCCCCAGCGGCTCGCCGTAGAGCTCCGCGATCCACAGCTGCGGCTCCCGCTGCGCCAGCTCCCGGTCCACCTGCTCGGTGACCACCCGCTCGGCGGCGTCCCTCGGGGTCACCAGGCCGAACTGCGCGTCGTAGCGCAGCAGCTCGAGCAGCAGCCGCACAGCCGTCGGCCGGTCGCGCCACTCGGCCCGCCGGATCCGCACCCCCGGCACGGCGGGCGGACCGCCGCCCAGCCGGTCGGCGGGGCGGACGGCGATCACCCTCCCCGGCGCGAAACCGCGCCGGATGAGCTCCTCGGTGCCCGCGGTGTCGCGGCTCGGCCGGACCACGATCGCCGCCGTGTCCCACTCGCCGCGCGGGCACTCGCGCACGTGCGGTTCCCACGCGTCGAGCAGCTCCCCGAGCCGGGCGCCCGGGTCGGACCCGGCGAGGCGGACGTCGAGCCGGTGCTCCACCAGCGGGCGCCACAGTGCCTCCGCCGCCGTGGGCGAGATCTCGGAGCGGGTGGCCAGCGCGACGGCGTGCTCGGTGCCGAGCAGCGTGCCCCCGGCTCCAGCCCAGGAGGTGGGCGGCGGGATCAGCGAGTCCTCGGCGAGCAGCCGCTTCGCGTGCTCGGCGGTGATGTTCGCGATGTGCTCGGTGTCCATGCGGTCCATCCAACCGGACGGCGTATGACCTGCGTCACGGCACCTCGGCGACGAGGTTCGGCTCTCGACTACGCGGGGCGACCGGCACGCGGGCGCGGTCACCCCGTCACCCAGAGCCGGGTAACCGCGTTGGTGTCTCGTTAACCCTGAGGTGATGTCATGGTGCTCGAAACGAGGCTTAACTACGCCCTCCGGGGTACAGTAATGCCCTCGTTGGCGACCCTGCCCTGATCGAGGGCGTGCGCAGCGGAAGGAGGTTGCATGCCGGACGCACCCGCCGAGTCCGTCGGCTCCAGTGCGGCTGCAGCCGATTCACGTCCCTCCAGACAACACGGGCAGGTCTCCGACGAGGCCCGTGCCGACGAACGCCGGTTCGGCGTCTACACCGCCGCGGTGCTCGCGGCGGGCCTCGTCGCCGCGGCCGCCGTCTCCGCGTGGCTGCCGTTCGAGGGCTCGGTGCACCTGTGGTGGATCGGGCCGCTGCTCGCGCTCGCCTTCCTCGGCGCCGAGCAACTCGGGGTCAACGTCGACGTGCGCAGCGGCATCTCGTGGACGATCTCGTTCACCGAGATCCCGCTCGTCATCGCGTTCTTCGTCGCCCCGTTCGAGGTGGTGCTCGCCGCACACGTCATCGCGGGCATCAGCACCTTGCTCGCCCGCCGGGTCTCCGGCCGCATCCTCTACAACACCGGCGCCTTCTTCCTGGAGATCACCAGCGCCTTCGCGGTCGCCGGGCTGGTCAAGCAGGCCCTCGGTGACCCGGCCGGGATGCCGTGGCTCGCCGCGCTCGCCGGCACGCTCGCCGCGCCGCTCGCCAGCTGCGTGCTCGCGATGGCGGCCGTCCGGGTGCTGCGCCGCCGCATGCGGGTCGGCACGGTGCTCCGGCTGGCCGGCCGCATCCTCGTGGTGGCGTTCGTCAACGCCTCGGTCGGGCTCACCGGCTACCTGGTGATCTCCACGACCCCCGAGGCGTGGCCGATCGTCCTCGCCGTCTGCCTCGGCCTGGCCGCCCTGTACTGGGCTTACTCCGACCTGCTCCGCGAGCAGCGGGACATGGAGGCGCTCTCCGACGTCAGCCTGATGGTCGCCCGCTCGGGCCAGCAGGCCGCCGCCCGCCCGGCCAGCCGCGCCGACGAGATCCGCCGCGGGATCGACGTGGGCGAGTGGGCGACGATCGCCGAACGGATCAAGGACCAGCTCGCCGCCGGCCGCGTGGTGCTGCGCCTGCGCTTCGAGCCGGACGAGGCGATGCGCGTGGTCGTCGCGGGCGAGCCGCTGCCCGCCGACGACGTCCCGGCCGACGACCCGCTGCTGCGGCTGCCCGGCGCGCACGTCCGGCACGTCCGGGTCACCGAGGCCAACCCCGAGGTGCGGGCCGCCCTGCTCGACCGCGGCGCGCAGGAGGCGCTCGTCGTACCGCTGCGCAGCGCGAACCAGCTGCTCGGAGTCGTCGAGGCACACGACCGGCTGTCCCGCTGGCGCGGCTTCGGCAAGTACGACGTGCAGCTGCTCGGCACGATGGCCAGCCACCTCGCCACGGCACTGGACAACCGCAGGCTGCTCGCGACGCTGCGGCACGACGCCTACCACGACCCGCTGACCGGCCTGCTGAACCGGCCCGGTTTCCGGCAGGTGGCGCGCGACCCGCTGCGTGAGCGCGGCAGCTGCGTGGTGCTGCGGGTGGACCTCGACGTGTTCTCCACCGTGAGCGACGCGCTCGGCTACGCCTGGGCCGACCGCATGGTGATGGCGGCGGGCAGGCGCATCCGCGACGTCCTCGGCAGCGACGTGCCGCTGGCCCGGCTGGAGGGCGCCTCGTTCGCCGCGCTGCTCGTGGACTGCCTGCCCGATGACGCGCACCCCGTCGCCGAGCGGCTGCGGGCGGAGCTGTCCGCCCCGTACCCGGTCGACCGGCTCACGGTCGAGGCCAACGCGATGGTCGGCTACGCCGCGTCCGGGGTGGAGGAGAACTCCGAGATCGTCGACGTCGACAGCCTGCTGCAGCGCGCGGACGTCGCGGTGCGGGCGACCCGCGGCGGCGAGGAGGTCCGCGGCTACGTGCCGAGCATGGGCCAGATCTTCCTGCGCCGGTTCCAGATGGTCACCCAGTTCCGGCAGGCGCTGGAGGAGGGCCAGCTCAGCGTCCACTACCAGCCGAAGATCGCGCTGCCGAACAAGCACGTCCTCGGTGTCGAGGCGCTGGTGCGCTGGCAGCACCCCGAGTTCGGCAAGGTGGACCCGGACGAGTTCGTGCCCGCCGTCGAGGCCGCGGGGCTCGTGGGCGTGCTCACGTCGTTCGTGCTGGAGGAGTCGCTGCGCCGCGCCCGCCGGTGGCTCGACGAGGGGCTGCGGATCTCCGTCGCCGTCAACCTCTCGGTGCGCAACCTCGCCGACGCCGAGTTCCCGGCGAAGGTGGTCGCGGCGCTGGAACGGTTCGGCGTGCCCGCCGAGCTGCTGACGTTCGAGCTCACCGAATCCGGCGTGATGGCCGACCCGCAGCGGGCGCTGCCGATCCTGCGGGAGCTGCACAGCCTGGGCATCGTGCTCGCCGTCGACGACTTCGGCACCGGGTACTCGTCGCTGGCCTACCTGCGCCAGCTGCCGGTCGACCAGGTCAAGATCGACAAGAGCTTCGTCCTCGGCATGGGCACCGACCTCGGCGACCTCGCGGTGGTCCGGTCCATCGTCGAGCTGGGGCACTCGCTCGGGCTCACCGTGGTGGCCGAGGGCGTGGAGGAGGACCTCGCGCGCGACCAGCTGGAGGCGATGGGCTGCGACGTGGCGCAGGGTTACCTGATCTCCCGGCCGCTGTCCGAGGAACGGCTGGAGGCCTGGCTGCAGGCGCGGACGGCGCGTTCCGTCGGCAGGCAGTCCGAGACCGTGCTGACCCTGCTGACCTGAGCGTTCGCGGGAGGGGACCCCCCTGCGCGAGCGCACCGGCGGCTCGGGTACTCTTGTCGAGGCTCGTTGAGCACGCCCCTTTAGCTCAGTCGGCAGAGCGTCTCCATGGTAAGGAGAAGGTCTACGGTTCGATTCCGTAAAGGGGCTCGGTCGTCGGGGCCGCGATACGTAAACTCGTGTCGCGGCCTTGAGCGTGTCAGGCGGTGTAGCTCAGTCGGTAGAGCAAGCGGCTCATAATCGCTGTGTCGCCGGTTCGAGTCCGGCCACCGCTACGCGAGTGGGCGGATGCTGCGTGCCGAACGGCACGCCTTCCTCGCTTCGCAATAGCCTTGGGGGGTGCGGACCCCCCAAACCCCCGCCCAGGAGGGGCTCCGCCCCCCTGGACCCCCCCGGTCCCGCGGGGGAGTCGAGTTAGTGAGAAGGAGCCGCTGTGGCTGCCACCGACGTGCGACCGAAGATCACGCTGGCGTGCGAGGAGTGCAAGCACCGCAACTACATCACCAGGAAGAACCGGCGCAACGACCCGGACCGCCTGGAGATGAAGAAGTTCTGCCCGAACTGCGGTACGCACCGGGTGCACAAGGAGACGCGCTGACCAAGCCGTCACCGCTGTAGCTTTCGCGAGGCCGTCCCCGTCCATCGGGGGCGGCCTCCTTTCGTTTGTCGGGGAGCCCGCACGGTGGGAAAGAACCCGACGAAAGTCACTGGTGTCCAGTTCGTGACCCTCGTCACCCTATCGAGTGCCGGTTATCACCGGTGTCGGTCACGAAACAGTGTCCGGCCAACCCACTCCTGGCCGGCGCGGCCACCGCCGCGTCCGGTCGACCCTGCGAAAGTGAGTTGCCGGTATGAGAAAACTGTCCCGATCCGCGATCGGACTCGCCGTGGGAGCGCTGGCGATCGGCTCGCTCTCCCCTTCGGTGGCATCGGCTTCGAGTATCGAGGGCTACTCGAGCCAGGTTCAGCAGGCCGCGGTCTCCGAGCTCGCCTCGAGCGAGGGCATCACGGAGTTCGCCGCCGAACAGCGCCTGCGCGCCCAGGAGCGCAGCGTGGAGACGCTGGACCAGCTCACCGAACGCCTCGGTGGCGAGGCGGCGGGCACGTACCTCGACGACCGGGGACGCCCGGTCGTCAACGTCCTGACCCAGCAGGCGGCGGCCGAGGTGAAGCGCTCCGGCGCGACCGCGAAGGTGGTCAGCCGCTCGACCGCGGAACTGGAGTCCATCCAGGCCAAGCTGCAGCGGGCCGCGACCGCGCACACCTCGATCGGACTGGACCCGGCCGCCAACCGGGTCGTCGTGACGATCGCCGACGCCGCCGACGACGCGAAGGCGGCGCGGCTGCTCGCGACGGCGAAGCGCTTCGGCGACGCCGTCCAGGTGGAGCAGGTCGACGGCACGATGCGCAAGGCCGTGTACAACGGCGAGGCCATCACCGGTGGCGGTAGCCGCTGCTCGGCCGGGTTCAACACCAACTACGGCGGGCGCAACTACATCGTCGACGCCGGGCACTGCACGGGTGCCATCTCCCAGTGGAACGTCGGCCCCTCCGTGCACGCCAGCTTCCCCGGCAACGACTACGGCCTGATCCGCAACGACACCGGCCACGCGCCCGGCGCCGTGACCCTCTACAACGGCTCGACGCAGCGGATCAGCTCGGCGGCCAACGCCTACGTCGGCCAGTCGATCTGCAAGAGCGGCAGCACCACCGGCCTGACCTGTGGCACCGTGCAGCGCACCAACGTCACGGTGAACTACTCGGAGGGCTCGGTGCACCAGCTCGTGCAGACCTCGGCGCGGGTCGACCGCGGTGACTCCGGCGGCTGCCTGTTCTCCGGCAGCACCGGGCTCGGCATCACCTCCGGCATGGGCGGCGGCAGCTCGTTCTTCCAGCCGGTCGTCGAGGCCCTCAACGCCTACGGCGTGAGCCTGAACTGAACCTGAACCGGACAGGGAGCCGGCCGCCGGGCTCGTGAGTGGCAACCGTGGTTAGAACAACGTTTCTCACTCACGAGTCCCGGCGGTCGGTAACCTGCCTGCGTGCCTTTGGATGCCTCCTTCGTCGGCCGGACCTACCCGCCCACGAGCAGCTACGAAGTCAGCAGGGAGAAGATCGTCGAGTTCGCCGACGCGATCGGCGACGGCAGCGCGCTCTACCGTGACCCGGAGGCCGCCACGGCCGCGGGATACCCGGACGTGATCGCGCCGCCCACCTTCCTCACGATCATCAACCTGGCGGCGATCAACGCCATCGTCGCCGACCCCGAGCTCGGTCTCGACTACTCGCGCATGGTGCACGGCGACCAGAGCTTCACCCACCACCGTCCCGTCCACGCCGGTGACCGGCTGCGGCTCACCACCCACATCGACGAGATCTTCGCCAGGGCGGGCAACGACTTCCTGACCGTGCGCGCCGACATCGCGACCGAGGACGGCGAGCCGGTGTGCACCACCCGGGCTCAGCTCGTGGTCCGAGGGGAGGCCGGATGAACCTCGTGCACCCCGAACAGGGCACCGAACTTCCGGCGCTGGCGGTCCGGGTCACCCGGGAACAGCTCGTCCGCTACGCGGGTGCCTCGCTCGACTTCAACCCCATCCACTGGAACGAGCGCTTCGCCAAGGAGGTCGGCCTGCCGGACGTCATCGCCCACGGCATGCTCACGATGGCGCTCGGCGGCAGGTTGCTCAGCGACTGGCTCGGTGACCCCGGCCGCATCGCCGAGTACGGCGTCCGCTTCACCCGGCCCGTCGTCGTCCCGGACGACGACGAGGGCACCCTGGTCGAGTTCACCGGCAAGGTCGCCGAGGTGCGGGACGACGGCACCGCCCGCGTCGACATCACCGCCCGCAGCGGCGGCAAGACCGTGCTCGGCAAGGCGCAGGCGGTGGTCCGGCTCAGCTGACCGCCGGCAGCACGGCGTCGGCCATCGCCCGCTGCCCGCGGGCGGTGGGATGCAGCGGGGCCGCGCCGGTCACCGGCTCCGGACCCTCGATCCAGCGGGCACTGGGGGCTGCGCACATGCTGTGCCCCCGGGTGGCCCGCGCGGTGTCCGCGAACTCCGCCCCGTGGTCGCGGGCCTGCTCGGCGAGCATCGCGTTCAGCCGCTCGATCGACCGCCGCAGGTACGTCACATCCCCGGTGCCGTACGGCAGCTCCGGCCAGCACGCGGCCGGGTCGGCAGGCAGGATCGCCGGGTAGCCGACCACGACCACACGCGCGTCCGGCGCGCGCTCGCGGATCCGCTCCAGCGCCCGGCCCACCCGAGGTGCCGCCTCCGCGACCGCCTCGGCGAGCCGGTCGCGGCCGCCCGAGGTGAACCGGTCCCGGCACGGAGTCGCGGTGCGGTCCCGGGTCGCGCAGCGCTCGCCGAGCGTGACGAAACCCACGTCGTTACCGCCGATGCCGAGGGTTACGTGTGTGGTCCCCGCGGTGACCGCGGCCAGCTGCGGCGGGTTCGTGCCCTCCCGGGTCCGCTGCGGGGAGGACAGGTGCTCCGTGGTGGCCCCGCCGCAGCTGACGTCGACGAACTCGGCGGGCGTCAGCCCGTTCCGGACGAGCCGCGGGTAGTTGTTGTCCGAGCGGCCGCAGCCCGGCGGCGTCCCGACCGGCTGCCCGGTGCCGGGCGCGGCCGTGTACGAGTCGCCGAGCGCGACGTACCGGGCGGGTGGTTCCTCGCCCCCTCGCAGGTAGCCGAAGACCACCGCGGCCGCGACCAGGACGAGCGCCACCCCTGCCGCGCTCCAGCTCTTCCAGCCCATCGTGGATGTTCCTACCCGATCACTCCGGCGCCGTCGACCGCTGGTGCAGCAGGTCGTTGACCAGCCCCGCCGCCTGCTCCGGCCGGTCCACCGTGACGAAGACGCGCCGCCCCGAGCGCAGCGAGAGCACCAGGGCCGGGCCACCCCGCAGCACGTAGCCGGTGTCACCGGTGACCGGGTTCACCCTGACTCCGAAACCGCCCATGGCGAGCATCCCCAGCCGGTCGGCGTCCGCGTGCGCGATGTCCGCCAGCGGAAGGTGCCTGCGCGGCAGGCCGAACCACCCCATGCGGACCGACACCCCGGTCGAGTCCACGACGGCCCGCAGCCGGGACAGCGCCGCCGTGATCGCCAGTCCCGGCACGGTGACCACGAGGTAGAGGAACAGCGGCACGTCCGCGGCCCCCGCCAGGTCGATGGCGACGAGGACGGCGGGCGCGGGGAGGAAGGAGGCGGCCAGCCACCGGTTGGTGCTGCCCCCGGTCCACGTCGCCCGCTGGCCGGGCGCGAGCCCGATCGAAGGCCGGTCGCCGCCCTCGCCGGCACCGCGCCGCGCGGGCACGGACGGGCCCACCAGCGCCCCGAGCAGGGCGGCCACCGCGCTCCCGCCGAGCAGCAGCACCAGTGACCAGCCGGCGTCGGCGGCGGCGCGCCAGCTCTCCGCGCCGAGGTTGGCCCACAGCGTGCTCACGAGCGCGGCCGAGGGCAGCGCCGCCAGCCAGGCGTAGAAGCCGAGCAGCCAGCGCAGCACCGCCGCGCCGCGGCGCAGCGCCACCAGCGCGAGGGTCGCGCCCAGCAGGGCGAGAGCGCCGCCGGCGCAGAACAGCGCGACGGTGATCGTGTCGACGGACGCGGCACCGTCGGGCTCGCCACCTGCGCCCCAGTGCACGGCCACCGGGTCGGGCAGGCGATCGGCCCAGCGCAGCCGGAGCCACCCCGCCAGCCCGGCCGCGACCGCGGGGATCCCGAGGGTCGCCAGCAGGATCCGTGCCCGCACCTGTGTCATGCGTACCGCCTTCGGATCAGCGCGTTCAGCTCGTCCGGGTCGAGTCCGGCCCGGCGGGCCTCGGTGACGAGCTCCCCGACCAGCCCGTGCAGCCTCGCCCAGGTCTCCGCGCCGCCGGTGACGACGGCGCCCCGCCTGCGGCGCAGCTCGATCAGCCCCTCGTCCCGCAGCAGCGCGTAGGCGCGCAGCACCGTGTGGACGTTCACCTCCAGCGACGCCGCGAGGGTACGGGCAGGCGGCAGTTGGTCACCCGGCCGCACGTCCCCGTCGGCGACGGCTCGCCGGACCGAGGCGGCCACCTGCTCGAACAGGGGGACCTTCGACGCGGGGTCGATCCGGACCAGCATAGTTCTAACTCTACTAGAACAAACGCGCTCTGGGTGCACGAAGAAGGCCGCCCCGGTGCGCCGAGGCGGCCTGCTTCATCCGATCCGGGTCACGTGGCCTCGGCGAGCAGCCTCCCGACGCGGGTGACGCCCTCCACCAGGTCCTCCTCCGCGAGCGCGTAGGAGAACCGGAAGTAGCCAGGGGTGCCGAACGCCTCGCCGGGCACCACGGCGACCTCGGCCTCCCGGAGGATGAGGTCCGCCAGCGCCACCGTGTCCTCCGGCCGCTCGCCCCGGATCTCCTTGCCCAGCAGCGCCTTCACCGAGGGGTACGCGTAGAACGCGCCCTGCGGCGTCGGGCAGTCGACCCCGGGGATCTCCGAGAGCAGCGCGACGATCCGCTTCCGCCGCGCGTCGAACGCGGCCCGCATCTCCGCCACGACATCGAGCGGGCCCGCGACGGCCGCGAGCGCGGCCCGCTGCGAGACGTTGGCGACATTGCCGCACAGGTGGGACTGGTAGCTCGCCGCGGCCTTGATCACGTCGGTGGGCCCGGCGATCCAGCCCACCCGCCAGCCGGTCATCGAGTACGTCTTCGCGACGCCGTTGAGGATCAGCGTCTGGTCGGCCAGCTCGGGCACCACCACCGGCATCGACTCGGCCGTCATGCCGTCGTACACCAGGTGCTCGTAGATCTCGTCGGTGACGACCCAGATGCCGTGCTCGTAGGCCCACCGGCCGATCGCCTCCACCTGCTCGCGCGGGTACACCGCGCCGGTGGGGTTGGACGGCGAGTTGAACAGCAGCACCTTCGTGCGCTCGGTGCGCGCGGCCTCGAGCTGCTCGACGGTCGCCAGGTAGCCCGTGGACTCGTCGGCCGTGACCTGGACCGGAACCCCGCCCGCGAGGGTGATCGACTCGGGGTAGGTCGTCCAGTACGGCGCGAGCAGGAGCACCTCGTCGCCCGGGTCGAGCAGGGTGGCGAAGGCGGAATAGACCGCCTGCTTCCCGCCGTTGGTGATGAGGACCTGGGAAGGGTCGCAGTCGAACCCGGAGTCGCGCAGGGTCTTGGCCGCGATCGCCTCCCGCAGCTCGGGCAGGCCCGCCGCGGCGGTGTAGCCGTGGTTGGCCCGGTCGCGCACGGCGGCGGCGGCCGCCTCGACGATGTGGTCCGGGGTCGGGAAGTCGGGCTGGCCCGCGCCGAAGCCGATCACCGGACGCCCCTCGGCCTTCAGCGCCTTGGCCTTCGCGTCGACGGCGAGCGTCGCCGACGGCGTGATGCCGGCGATGCGGGCCGAGACGCGCGAGCGGGGGCTGCTGACGGTGCTTCCAGGGGTGGCCATGGCGGCATTTTTTCACGCGTGAGGTGGCTGTGCGCAGCCGCCCCTCGGCCGTCCGACGGGCTCGGTTGCGAGCCGCTGCCGGGCTTGCCGTAGACTGCGGAACTTGGAACGTACGACCGTCGGCCCCTCGCGGAATGCGGGGCTGGTGAAGTGCGTCCTGTGGGCGGTCCTGCCGCCCGAAGGGGTGTAGCTCAAATGGCAGAGCAGCGGTCTCCAAAACCGCAGGTTGCAGGTTCAAGTCCTGTCACCCCTGCGTCGCGCGGCCCGGGACATCACGTCCCGGCCGGGGTCGCAGCGGACACAGCGGACACAGCCAGGTGATGCGGAGGAGTGGCTCGTGAGCGAGGACGGCGAGAAGGACAAGGAGAAAGGCGCCAAGCGCCCTTCCCGTCCGGTCACCGCCGCGGCTCGGCGTGAGCGCCGTGCCTCCGCGCGTCCCGCGGGCAAGGGCTCCGAGGCGGCCGACGCCTCGAAGCGGCCCGCGCCGAAGGGCAAGTCTTCGGACAAGGCCGCCAAGCCCGAGGGCAAGAGCGGGCCGACCCCGAAGCGGAACCGCGGGGACGACAAGCGGGGCTCGATCTTCGCCCGCATCTCGCGGTTCATCCGTGAGGTCTGGGCGGAGCTGCGCAAGGTCATCTGGCCGACCCGCAAGCAGATGATCACCTACACCGCTGTGGTGCTGGTGTTCCTGGTGTTCATGGTGGCGCTCGTCAGCGGGCTCGACTTCGTGTTCCTCGAGGGCATGGACGTCGTGTTCGGCGAGTGATCCGCTCCGCCACACCTCGCGGGTGGCGGGCCGGTGCACGCCCGTGACCACCGCACGCGATCAATTGAGAGGACGGAAAGTGACCTCCGAGAACGGCTCAGGAGCCGGTCAGGACCTGACCGGCCTTTCCGAGGAGCAGGTGCTCGCGGCCACCGGCGAGGAGGACGCGGAGCAGACCGCGCCCGCGGACGACGCCGCCGAGGCCGGCGAGGACGCGGAGGCCGAGCCCGCCGAGACCACTGCTGAGTCCGCCGCCGCGCAGGAGCAGGCCGACGAGGACGAGGACCCGGTCGCCAAGCTCCGCGCGGAGCTGAAGTCGTTGCCCGGCGAGTGGTACGTGGTCCACTCCTACGCGGGCTACGAGAACAAGGTCAAGAACAACCTCGAGACCCGCAGGCAGACGCTCGACGTCGAGGACTTCATCTTCCAGATCGAGGTGCCGACCGAAGAGGTCACCGAGATCAAGAACGGTCAGCGCAAGCAGGTGCAGCGCAAGGTGCTGCCCGGCTACATCCTGGTCCGCATGGACCTCAACGACGCGTCGTGGAGCGCGGTGCGCAACACGCCGGGAGTCACCGGCTTCGTCGGAGCGACCTCGCGGCCGTCGCCGTTGAGCGTCGAAGAGGTGCTGAAGTTCCTCGCGCCGCGTGTCGAGAAGGCCGCGCCCGCGAAGCCGGGCAAGGAGGCCGCCGCGGCCGAGGCCCCCACGGGCGGCGGCGCGGTCGAGGTCGACTTCGAGGTCGGCGAGTCGGTCACCGTCATGGACGGCCCGTTCGCGACGCTGCCCGCGACGATCAGCGAGGTCAACGCGGACGCGCAGAAGCTGAAGGTCCTGGTGTCGATCTTCGGCCGGGAGACACCGGTCGAGCTGTCGTTCAACCAGGTCTCCAAGATCTGACGGCCGCAGGACGGCCGACAGTCCCCGCGCTACGGGCAGGTGCGCGGGGGAGACGACACTGAACAGGAAAAAGGAATGCCACCCAAGAAGAAGAGGCTTGCAGCGATCATCAAGCTGCAGATCCAGGCGGGCGCCGCGAACCCGGCGCCGCCCGTCGGTCCGGCGCTGGGTCAGCACGGCGTCAACATCATGGAGTTCTGCAAGGCCTACAACGCGGCCACCGAGTCGCAGCGCGGCAACGTCGTGCCGGTCGAGATCTCCGTGTACGAGGACCGGTCGTTCGACTTCAAGCTCAAGACGCCGCCCGCCGCGAAGCTGCTGCTCAAGGCCGCCGGTGTCGACAAGGGCAGCGGCGAGCCGCACAAGACCAAGGTCGGCAAGGTGACCTGGGACCAGATCCGCGAGATCGCCGAGACGAAGAAGACCGACCTCAACGCGTTCGACGCCGACCAGGCCGCCAAGATCATCGCCGGTACCGCCCGGTCGATGGGCCTGACGATCGTCGACTGACGAGCACCATCCGTGGGAGGGCCAGGCGCTGGCCCGCCACCACACCTGATCCGCTTCAGCAGTAAGGACAGAGCATGACCAAGCGCAGCAAGGCCTACCGCCAGGCCGCCGAGCTGATCGACCCGCAGCGGCTGTACACGCCGCTGGAGGCCGCGAAGCTCGCCAAGGAGTCGTCCAAGGTCAAGATGGACGCCACCGTCGAGGTCGCGATGCGCCTCGGCGTGGACCCCCGCAAGGCCGACCAGATGGTCCGCGGCACCGTGAACCTGCCGCACGGAACCGGTAAGACCGTCCGCGTCATCGTGTTCGCCAGTGGCGACAAGGCCGCCGAGGCCGAGGCCGCAGGCGCCGACGCGGTCGGCACCGACGAGTTGATCGAGCGCATCCAGGGTGGCTGGCTCGACTTCGACGCCGCGATCGCCACGCCGGACCAGATGGCGAAGGTCGGGCGGATCGCCCGCATCCTCGGCCCCCGTGGGCTGATGCCCAACCCGAAGACCGGCACCGTGACGCCCGCCGTCGGCAAGGCCGTCGCCGACATCAAGGGCGGCAAGGTGAGCTTCCGGGTCGACAAGCAGGCCAACCTGCACCTCGTGATCGGCAAGACGTCGTTCGACACCGAGAAGCTGGTGGAGAACTACGCGGCCGCGCTCGACGAGGTGCTGCGGGCCAAGCCGTCCGCCGCCAAGGGCCGGTACCTCAAGAAGGTCACCTTCACCACGACGATGGGCCCCGGCATCCCGGTGGACCCGGCGCGCACCCGCGACCTGCTCGCCGAGGAGGTCAGCGCGTAACGCGCCCGTCGCAGGCGACAAGGGCGGCCACCCCGAACGGGTGGCCGCCCTTTCGCGTGCGCGAGTCCCCCGCTCCCGCCCGCGAGTCCGCCGCTCGGACCCGCGAGTGCCGCGTTCGGGTCGGTGAGTGCCGCGTTCGGACGTGCGAGTGCCGTGTTCGGGTCGGTGAGTGTCGCGTTCTGGCGCGCGAGTGCCGCGGTCCGGCCGCGAGTGCTGCGGTGGGTGCGGCGAGTGCCGCGTTCCGTGGTGCGAGAGCCGCGTTCGGACACGCGGGGTGCCGCGCTCGGAACCGCGCGGTCGGCGTTCCGGATTCCCGGAGCCGTTCGAGCGCTTCCGCCACGCACCGAATGCCGCATTGGTGGCGTCCAGTGCACCGAATGCCACATTGGGGACATCCGGCGCACCGAATGCGGCATTGGGTGCATCCGGTCGGCGCTCGTCGGCGGCGGTGGGTGCCAGTTCAGCGGGTGGGGCCGGTGCTCGCCGGGGGAGCGGGGCAGGTCCGCGGTCCCTTCTCGTGTCCGGTGATGAGCCACTGACCCTCGAAGTCCTGCTTGGTGACCACGAAGGTGCCGAGGGCGGGACCGCCCTCGATCGGGAAGTCGCAGGAGTCGATCCGGATCGTCGTGGCGTCCGGGTCGTACGTCCTGGGGTAGATCGACTCGGCGTAGTCGTTGACGTGGGCCACCTGCTCGTGGAGCCCGAGGACCGCCTCCCGGCAGTCGGCGTACCCGGTGTTCACCGCGAACCGCTGCTGGATACCGCGCTCGTTGTCGAAGTAGCCACAGGCGAGGTCGGGCCTGCCGTAGGCGATCTGGGCGTAGACCTTCCGCACGGCCTCGTAGGGCTCGGTGGAGAGGATCTTGTTCGTGCGGTAGGTGCCGCCGCCCATCTCGGCCGCGGGCCGCTCGGGGTCGTCGCCGCCGGTGACCATGTTGATGATGTACTTCGCCGCCAGGATCAGGGCGAGCGCGAGCAGGGCGAGGAAGACCAGCCAGCCGAGCACCTTCTTGCCGAGCCAGCGCAGCCAGCGGGGGGCCTTCGGCCTGCCGGGCGGCGCGGGGTCCAGCTGCTGGGGCGGTGCGGCCGCGGGCGGGTACCGCGGGGTGGACCCGCCCTGCTGCGCCTCCTGGTACCGCAGGAACTCCTGGAACTGCTGAAACTGCTGGAACTGGCGGAACTGCTCGGCGTCGAACCGTTCGGGCTCCGCCCGCTGCTCCGGCGCCGCCTGCCGCGCGGGCTCGACCTCGGAGCCCGGCGTGGCGCCGTCCGGGCGCCGCTCGGGCCCCGGCTCGCCGTCAGGTCGCTGTTCCACCACGTGACCCATGATGCCTGCCCGGCCACTCCCGGTGGCGTCCCGGCCGCGTTTTGCCCGCGGAAGTCGCCCGGCCGGTCGCGTTTCGCCCGCGGAACGCGGTCCGGGCGGGGGTGGCGCCGGGGCGCGGGTGGGGGCGGGTATGCTGGTCGCGGTTCTACCGAAGACCGCTGGTCTTCCCCGTGCCTCCCGGCGCGGGGAGCGAAGGTCCCGTGCACCGCGGGCGGCCCGCGCAGGAGGAACGAGGCTCACCGCGTGCGCACGCACGCCACCGTGGACGCCCCGCCGCCTGCTGCGCCGGGGCGTTTGTCGTGTCCGGGGTCCCGGGCCGGCCAGTGGTCGCTCAGCCAAGAGAGAGGAGGCGACCATGGCGAAGCCCGACAAGGTGGCGGCCGTCGCCGAGATCGCGGACCGGTTCCGCACCAGCTCGGCAACAGTCGTCACTGAGTACACCGGCCTCTCCGTGTCCCAGCTCAGCGAGCTGCGCCGCGCTCTCGGCAACACCGCCAAGTACCGGGTCGCGAAGAACACCCTCGTCAAGCGTGCCGCCGAGGACGCGGGCATCGAGGGCCTCGACGAGCTGTTCATCGGCCCGACCGCCATCGCCTTCGTCGAGGGTGAGCCGGTCGAGGCCGCGAAGGCTCTGAAGGACTTCGCGAAGGCCAACAACGCCCTCGTCATCAAGGGCGGCTACATGGACGGCCGCCCGCTCACCGTCGACGAGATCGACCGGATCGCCGACCTCGAGAGCCGCGAGGTGCTGCTCTCCAAGGCGGCGGGCGCGTTCAAGGCGAAGCTGTCCCAGGCCGCCGCGCTGTTCCAGGCGCCGGCGTCCCAGGTGGCTCGCATGACCGCCGCGCTCGAGGACAAGCGCAGGTCCGAGTCCGGCGACACTGCCGAGAGCTGACCACGAAAACCCCGACCACCGAGATCACCGAGAGAGGAACGCCACCATGGCGAAGATGAGCACCGACGAACTGCTCGACGCGTTCAAGGAGCTGACGCTGCTCGAGCTGTCCGAGTTCGTGAAGAAGTTCGAGGAGACCTTCGACGTCACCGCGGCCGCCCCGGCGCCGCAGGTCGTCGCGGGCGCCCCCGCCGCGGGCGGTGCCGCCCCGGCCGAGGAGGAGCAGGACGAGTTCGACGTCATCCTCGAGGGCGCGGGCGACAAGAAGATCCAGGTCATCAAGGTCGTCCGCGAGATCGTCTCCGGCCTCGGCCTGAAGGAGGCCAAGGAGATGGTCGAGGGCGCTCCGAAGCCGCTCCTGGAGAAGGTCGACAAGGAGGCCGCCGACGCCGCCAAGGAGAAGCTCGAGGCCGCCGGCGCCAAGGTCACCGTCAAGTGACCCATTCCGGTCACTTCTCGTGAACGAACCGCCACGGCGCGGTATTCACGGACCGGCAAAAGGGCGGGCACCCATCCCGGGTGCCCGCCCTTTTTCGATTCCGGAACACACCCGGGTATCCGCGAGACCCGCCTTCGTGGGTTACCTTGCTGCGCGATCGCGGCGACAACGGGTGCTCGCGCACAGAACTGGCGAGTAACCTGTCGGCCCCCTGCTCGTTGCACCTGGTTGACGCGGGTATCGGGCGCGGCGATACCAGGTGCGGGCCGACGCGGGCCGGCGACGAACAGCTCCGGGAGGTGCGATGGGTGCCGAGGTGGTCATCGAAGGCCTGACGAAGTCCTTCGGCAAGCAGGCCATCTGGCGGGACGTGACGCTGACGCTGCCGCCTGGCGAGGTCTCCGTCATGCTCGGCCCTTCGGGCACCGGCAAGTCGGTGTTCCTCAAGTCGATGATCGGCCTGCTCAAGCCCGACCGCGGCAAGTGCGTCGTCAACGGCGTCGACATCGTGCAGTGCTCCGAGCACAAGCTCTACGAGACCCGCAAGCTGTTCGGCGTGCTGTTCCAGGACGGCGCGCTGTTCGGTTCCATGAACCTCTACGACAACGTCGCGTTCCCGCTGCGGGAGCACACCAAGAAGTCCGAGACCGAGATCCGCAAGATCGTGCTCGAGAAACTCGAGATGACCGGTCTCAAGGGCGCCGAGACCAAGCTGCCCGGTGAGATCTCCGGCGGTATGCGCAAGCGCGCCGGCCTCGCCAGGGCGCTCGTGCTCGACCCCGAGATCATCCTGTGCGACGAGCCCGACTCCGGCCTCGACCCCGTGCGCACCGCCTACCTCTCGCAGCTGCTGATCGACCTCAACGCGCAGATCGACGCCACCATCCTCATCGTCACCCACAACATCAACGTGGCCCGCACCGTGCCGGACAACATCGGCATGCTCTTCCGCAAGGAGCTGGTGATGTTCGGCCCCCGCGAGGTGCTGCTGACCAGCGACGAGCCGGTGGTGGAGCAGTTCCTCAACGGCCGCCGGATCGGGCCGATCGGCATGTCCGAGGAGAAGGACTCCGCCCAGATGGCGATGGAGCAGGAGATGGCCGACGCCGGGCACCACGACGGGTCCACCGAGGACGTCCGTGGCGTCGTCCCGCAGCTGCAGCCGACGCCGGGGCTGCCGGAGCGGCAGGGCGTCCGCCGCCGCAAGGACCGCGTCATGAAGATCCTGCACACCCTGCCGCCCGCAGCGCAGGAAGGCATCATCGAGTCGCTCACCCCCGAGGAGCAGCGGCGCTACGGCGTGCAGCCGCACGCCTACGCGGGCGCGCAGCACGCCACCCGGCCCGTCGCGTCCGGCAGCACGCCCAGCAGGCACTCCGGCGAGCTGCCCACCGAGAACATCGCCCAGCTGCCGGACTCCGGCTGGAACGGGCCCGCGCCGAGACCCCAGCCCGGCACCGGCGGCCCCCGGCACCAGTCGCCGCGCCCGGGGCAGGGCGGCGCATGAGCGGTGCCGACCGAGTTCGGTCGCTCCCCACGACACGGCGAGCGGGCACGGCCCGCGAGGAACGAGCACGGCGAGGACGTTCATGACAGCAGGGGCCTCCACGGCCAGGTTTCCCGGAATCGGCATGCTGCGGGAAACCGGGAAGCTCTTCGCCCTCGGCCTCGACGTCGGGCGCGGGATCTTCCAGCGGCCGTTCCAGCTGCGCGAGTTCATCCAGCAGTCCTGGTTCATCGCGAGCGTCACGATCCTGCCGACCGCGCTCGTCGCCATCCCGTTCGGCGCGGTCATCTCGCTGCAGTTCGGTTCCCTGGCCAGGCAGCTCGGCGCGCAGTCCTACACGGGCGCGGGCAGCGTCCTCGCCACCGTCCAGCAGGCCAGCCCGCTGGTGACCGCGCTGCTGGTCGCGGGCGCGGGCGGCTCCGCGATCTGCGCCGACATCGGCGCGCGCACCATCCGCGAGGAGATCGACGCCATGGAGGTGCTCGGTGTCTCCGCGGTGCAGCGCCTGATCGTGCCGAGGGTCCTCGCGTGCATGCTCGTCGCGCTGCTGCTCAACGGCATGGTCAGCGTCATCGGCGTGCTCGGCGGCTACTTCTTCAACGTCGTCCTCCAGGACGGCACACCCGGCGCCTACCTCGCCAGCTTCTCCGCCCTCGCCCAGCTGCCCGACCTGTGGGTCGGCGAGATCAAGGCGCTCATCTTCGGCTTCATCGCGGCGGTCGTGGCCTCCTACCGCGGCCTGCACCCGCCGCCGGGGCCGAAGGGCGTGGGGGATGCGGTCAACCAGTCCGTCGTCATCACGTTCCTGCTGTTGTTCGTGGTGAACTTCGTGATCACGTTGATCTACCTGCAGATCGTTCCGACGAAGTTGGGCTAGGACGGCAAGAACGATGGCTTCCCTCACCCAGAACGCGAAGCGGATCGCGAACCGTCCACTGGAGACACTGGACGTCCTCGGCGACCAGATGTCGTTCTACATCCGCGCGCTCGCGTGGGCACCGCGGACGATCCGCCGCTACTCCAAGGAAGTGCTGCGGCTGCTCGCCGAGGTCAGCTTCGGCTCGGGCTCGCTGGCGGTGATCGGCGGCACGGTCGGCGTCATGGTCGGCCTGACCCTGTTCACCGGTGTGCTCGTCGGCCTCCAGGGCTACTCCGCCTTGAGCTCGATCGGCACGTCGGCGTTCACCGGCTTCCTCACCGCGTTCTTCAACACCCGCGAGATCGCGCCCCTCGTGGCGGGCCTCGCACTGTCGGCGACGGTCGGCGCCGGCTTCACCGCCCAGCTCGGCGCGATGCGGATCTCCGAGGAGATCGACGCGCTCGAGGTGATGGGCGTGCCCAGCCTGCCGTACCTGGTGACCACCCGGATCCTCGCCGGGTTCGTCGCCGTCATCCCGCTGTACGTGATCGGGCTGCTCAGCTCCTACCTCGCGTCCCGGCTGGTCGTGGTCTACCTCTATGACCAATCGGCGGGCACCTACGACCACTACTTCGACCTGTTCTTACCACCGCAGGACGTTCTGTACTCGTTCATCAAGGTCCTGATCTTCAGCGTGCTGATCATCCTCACGCACTGCTACTACGGTTACCGGGCCAGCGGCGGCCCCGCGGGCGTCGGTGTGGCCGTCGGCCGGGCCGTGCGGCTGACGATCGTCACGGTCGCCATCGTCAACTTCTTCATCGGCTTCGCCATCTGGGGCACCGACACGACGGTGAGGATCGCGGGATGAGCGCGCGGCAGGTCATGGTCACGGTACGGCGCAGGCTGCTCGGCCTGCTGCTCATCGCCGTCCTGGTGGGCGGCGTGGCGCTCAGCGTCGCCCTCTACAACAAGGCGTTCTCCACGTTCGTCACCGTCAAGCTGCGCGCGGGCGACATCGGCAACCAGCTCACCGAACGTTCCGACGTCAAGGTGCGCGGGCTCATCGTGGGCAGCGTCGCCGACGTCGCGCCCACCGACGACGGCGTCGAACTCACCCTGCAGCTGAACCCGGAGCAGGCCGACCTGGTGCCGAGCAACGTCAGGGCCCGGTTCCTGCCGAAGACCCTGTTCGGCGAGCGGTACGTCGCGCTGCAGATCCCGGAGCGGCCGTCCCCGCAGAGCCTGCGCGACGGCGACGTGATCCCGCAGGACCGCACCGAGGACGCGGTGCAGCTGGAGCAGGCCTTCGAACACCTGCTGCCCGTGCTGCAGGCGGTCGAGCCGCAGAAGCTGTCGAGCACGCTCACCGCGATCTCCACCGCGCTCGAAGGGCGCGGCGAACCGCTCGGCGAGACCCTCTCCGAGCTCGGCAGGTATCTCGGCGACCTCAACCCGCACCTGCCGGACCTGCAACAGAACCTGCGGGAGCTGGCCGAGTTCTCCCACCACCTCTCCGACGCGGCCCCCGACCTGGTGCGCGCCATGGACAACCTCACCACCACCAGCCGCACCGTCGTGGAACAGGCCACGAACCTGCGGACGCTCTACGGCAGCCTCACCACCGCGTCGGTGGACCTGCGGTCGTTCCTCGAGGCCAACTCGAGCAACATCATCAGCCTCGGCGAGACGTCGCGGCCCACGCTCGAACTGCTGGCCAAGTACGCGCCCGAATACCCGTGCGTCATCAGCCAGATGGCCGACACCCTGCCGAAGATCGACGAGGCGTTCGGCAAGGGCACCGACAAGCCCGGCCTGCACGCCACCATCGAGATCACCAACCACCGGGGCCGCTACATTCCCGGCCAGGACGAACCGGAGTTCAACGACAAGCGCGGACCGCGCTGCTACGCGATGGACGAGTACCCGAAGCCCTTCCCCCAGCACCCGCCGGACGGCCCGATCCAGGACGGCACCGAGCATCCGCCGCCCGCGCGGTCCCAGAACGACGGGCTCAACCCCGCCAACAACGCCGCCAACGCCGGTGACTACAATGGCGGCGGCAGCACGGCGGGCGGCCTGGCCCACAGCGCCGCCGAACACGCACTGCTGTCGCAGCTGCTCGCCCCGCAGGTCGGGCTGAGCCCGGACGAGGTGCCCGGCTGGAGCTCGCTGCTCGTCGGCCCGCTGTACCGGGGAGCCGAGGTGTCGGTGCGATGAGGGGACTCGGCGCTCCGCTCGCGAAGCTGGTCACGTTCATCGTGGTGACCGTCGTCTTCACCGCGATCCTCGGGATCAGCATCGGCAACGTGAACCTCGGCGACACCAACACGTACGCGGCCCGGTTCACCGACGCCACGATGGTGATGGAGGGCGACGACGTCCGCATCGCCGGCGTGCGCGTCGGCCAGGTCTCCGGCGTGCGCGTCGTCGACCGCCGCCAGGCCGAGGTCGAGTTCGAGGTCGAGCAGGGCCGCACGCTGCCCGCGGGCGTCACCGCGACCATCAAGTTCCGCAACCTCGTCGGCCAGCGGTACCTCTCCCTCGACAAGGGCAGCGGCGAGCCCGCGGGCAGGCTCGAACCCGGCGACACCATCCCCCTCGAGCGCACCACGCCCGCGCTCGACCTCACCGAGCTGTTCAACGGCTTCAAGCCGCTGTTCCGGGCGCTCAACCCCGACGACGTCAACCAGCTGTCCTACGAGATCATCCAGGTCCTGCAGGGCGAGGGCGGCACGGTGGAGAGCCTCCTGCAACACACCGCGTCGCTGACCACCACGATCGCCGAGAAGGACCAGGTGATCGGCCAGGTCATCGACAACCTCAATGCGGTGCTCGAGACCGTCAACGCGCGCACCCCGCAGCTGTCCGACCTGCTCACCCGGCTCCAGGAGTTCGTCTCCGGGCTGTCCGGCGACCGGCAGCAGATCGGCGACGCGATCGACGCGCTCGGCAACCTGACCACCACCACGGCAAGCCTGGTCCGCGACGTGCGGGAGCCGCTCAAGCAGGACATCGACGCCCTCGGCGACCTGACCCGCACCCTCAACGAGAACGAGCCGGTGGTGGAGCACTTCATCCAGTACCTGCCCGAGAAGGTCACCAGGCTGACCGCGACCGCCGACTACGGTTCCTGGTTCAACTTCTTCATGTGCGAGACGAAGGGCAGCGTCCAGCTCCCCGGGCTGATGAACGAGCCCGTCACGCTGCCGATCGCTCCGGCCGAGAGGGAGCGGTGCCACGCATGAAAAGCTTCTCCAAGCGCAACCCGGTCCCGATCGCCATCGTCGGCATCGTCCTGATGGTGCTCGGCACCGTCGCCGCGCTGAACTCCGACGACCTGCCGATCATCGGCGGCGGCACCACCTACACCGCCCACTTCAGCGAGGCGGCCGGGCTGACCTCGGGCGACGAGGTCCGCATCGCCGGCGTCAAGGTCGGCGAGGTCAGCGATGTCGGCCTCGACGGTGACCAGGTCCTGGTCGCGTTCCGCGTCAAGGACGCCTGGGTCGGCGACCGCAGCACGGCCGCCATCAAGATCAAGACGCTGCTCGGGCAGAAGTACATCGCACTCGACCCGGTCGGCGACACCCCGCTCGACCCGTCCGACACCATCCCGAAGGAACGCACGGTCGCCCCCTACGACGTGCTGGAGGCCTTCCGCGGGCTGTCCCAGACCGTCGACGCGATCGACACCGAACAGCTGGCGCAGAGCTTCGACGCGCTGTCGGACACGTTCGCGAACACCCCCGACGACGTGCGCGGCGCGCTCACCGGGCTGTCCCGGCTGTCCGACACCATCGCCTCGCGCGACTCCCAGCTGGCGACCCTGCTGGCCAACACCCGCCAGGTCAGCCAGACCCTCGTCGACCGCGACCAGCAGCTGACGAAGCTCCTGGAGGACGGCAACCTGCTGCTCGAGGAGCTCTCCCGGCGCAAGGAGGCCATCACCGCCCTGCTCGACGGCAGCAGGCAGCTGGCCACCGAGCTGCAGGGCCTGATCGACGACAACAACGAGCAGCTCGACCCCGTCCTGGCCCAGCTCGACCAGCTCACGAACATGCTGCACCGCAACCAGGAGGCCCTCGGCGAGGGCATCCGCCGGTTCGCGCCGTTCGTGCGGGTCTTCACCAACACGATCGGCAACGGCCGCTGGTTCGACAACTACATCTGCGGCCTCCTGCTGCCGTCCGTCGGCCCGCTCAACGAAGAGGGGTGCAACCCGAATGAGTGACACCAGGTTCGGGCAGTCCCTCGCCCGGGGGGTCGCCATCGCGTGCGTCCTCGGCCTCGTCGTCGCGGGCGGACTGTGGTGGACGCTGCAGGACGCGGGCCAGAAGCGGGTCACCGCGTTCTTCCCCACCGCCATCGGCCTCTACGAGGGCAACGACGTGCGCATGCTCGGCGTGCGGATGGGTGAGGTCACCGGCATCGAGCCGCTGGGCGACCAGGTTCGCGTCGAGATGACCTACGACCGCGAGGTACCGGTCCCCGCGAACGCGAAGGCCGTGATCGTCGCTCCCTCGCTGGTCTCCGACCGCTACGTCCAGCTCGCACCCGCCTACACCGGCGGCGAACGGCTCCCCGACGGCGCCGAGATCCCGCTCGCGCGCACCGCGGTCCCGCTGGAGATCGACGACCTCAGCAAGAGCCTCAGCCGGGTCGCCGAGGACCTCGGGCCCACCGGCGCCAACGCCGACGGCTCCCTCTCCGACGTGCTGCGGACGCTCGCGAAGAACTTCGAGGGCAACGGAACCCAGCTGAACAACACGATCACCAAGCTCAGCCAGGCCGCGGGCACCCTCTCCGGCAACTCGGGCGACCTGTTCGCCACCGTCGAGAACCTGGCCCAGCTGTCCACCACGATCGCCGCCAGCGACGACGAGGTGCGCAGGTTCGAGACCCAGCTCGCCGACGTGAGCGGCTACCTCGCCGACGAGAAGGACAACCTCGCCGCCACCGTGCGCCAGCTCGGCACCACGCTCAACTCGGTCCGCGACTTCATCGAGAACAACCGCGGCCGGGTGAAGTCCAACGTGGACAAACTCGCGAGCATCACCAGGGTGCTCGTCGAGCAGCGCGGCGCGCTCGCCGAGATTCTCGACGTCGCCCCCGTCGGCCTCGGCAACCTCGTGAACACCTACAACGCCGCCTCCGGCACGCTCGACGCGCGCCCGAACCTCAACGAGCTCACGCAACCGCCGATCACGATGGTCTGCAACCTGCTCAGGCAGACCCCGGAAGCGCTGGACGTGCTCGGCGACACCTGCGCCTCCCTCGCACCCGTGCTCGACGGCACCCTCCAGCTGCCGTCGCTGGCCCAGTCGGTGCACGCGCTCAACAACGGCCAGCTGCCGCCGCTGCCGCTCCCGCTGGCGTCGCAGGTCTACGGAACGGGAGGTGGCCAGTGAGGCGCAAGATCATCGCCGCCCTGTGCGCGGCCGGGCTGCTCACCACCTCCGGATGCGGCTTCGGTGGCATCTACGACCTGCCGCTGCCGGGCGGCGCCGACCTCGGCGACCACCCGTACTCGGTCACCGTGCACTTCCGCGACGTGCTCGACCTGGTGCCGCAGGCCGGCGTCAAGGTCAACGAGGTGCCCGTCGGCACCGTCGAGTCGGTCACACTCGCCGAGGACGGCTGGACCGCCGAGGTCACCGTGCTCGTCAACGGCGACGTCGAGCTGCCGGCCAACGCGGTGGCGAACCTGCGCCAGTCCAGCCTGCTCGGCGAGAAGTACGTGGAGCTGTCCGCACCCGCCCAGAACCCCGCCGAGGCCAGGCTCGGCGAGGGCGACCTCATCCCGGTCGCCCGCACCAACCGCAACGTCGAGGTGGAGGAGATCCTCGGGGCGCTGTCGATGCTGCTCAACGGTGGCGGTGTCGAGCAGCTCAACACGATCACCAAGGAGCTGAACAAGGCCCTCTCCGGCAACGAACCGGAGATCAAGGCCCTCCTCCGCAACACCGACGAACTGGTCAGCACCCTCGACGCCCAGTCAAGCGACATCACCCGCGCCCTCGACGGCCTCAACCGGCTGTCCAGCACGCTCAACGCGCAGCAGGGCCAGATCGCGAACGCCATCGAGAACCTGGGTCCCGGGCTGCGCGTCCTCGAACAGCAGCGCGGGCAGCTCGTCACGATGTTGCAGGCCATGCGCGAGCTCTCCACCGTCGCCGTGAACACCGTGAACCAGAGCCAGGAGGACCTGGTCGCCAACCTGCGCTCGCTGCTGCCCACGTTGCGCAAGCTCGGCGAGGCGGGCTCCGACCTGCCGAAGGCGCTCGAACTGCTGCTGACCTTCCCGTTCAGCGACGCCGCGGTGCAGGGCGCCAAGGGCGACTACTTCAACCTCTACGCCACCATCGACCTCAACCTCGGCGAGGTGCTGGCCAACCTGGGCCGCAGCAGGCAGAACCCGCTGCAGGACATCCCCGTCGTCGGCGACCTGACCAGCCCGAGGCAGGGCGAGAGCGGCGACTCGCCGCCCCCGCTGCCGGTGCCCGGTGCCGAACCGGACCAGGGCGGGCAGGACGGCACCTCGTCCTCGCCGGGCGGCCTCGGCTCGATCTTCGGTCTCCTGGGAGGTGAGCGCTGATGCTGGTGCGCAAGACGCGGATCCAGCTCCTGGCCTTCCTGGTCATCTCGGTGCTCGCGATCACCTACGCGCTGTTCCGGTTCACCGACGTCGGCAAGGTGTTCGGCACCGACGGCTACACCGTGCGGCTGCAGCTGACGGAGTCCGGCGGCATCTTCACCGGCGCCGAGGTGACCTACCGCGGTTACAACATCGGGCGGGTCGGCGAGCTGAGCCTCACCGCCGACGGGCTGCAGGCGGACCTCGAGATCGAGCCGGAGGCGCCCCAGGTGCCCCGCGACCTGCACGCCGTCGTCGCCAACCGGTCCGCGGTGGGGGAGCAGTACGTCGATCTCCGCCCGGTCACCGACGACGGCCCTTACCTGGAGAACGGGTCGGTCATCGACGCGTCCGACACCACGACCCCGGTCCGCGCCCACGAGGTCATCGCCGACCTGAACAGCCTCGCTGGCTCGGTGCCCACCGACGCGCTGCGGACCGTCGTCGACGAGTCCTACGACGCGTTCCGCGGCACCGGCGACGACCTGCAGATCCTGATGGACACCACGCGCGACTTCACCCGGATCGCGCAGGACTACCTGCCGCAGACCGTGCAACTGCTCGAACAGGGCAACACGGTGCTCGACACGCAGAACGAGATGGCGGGCTCGCTGCGCTCGTTCAGCCGGGACCTCAACGAGCTCAGCGCGACGCTGAAGAGCTCCGACGCCGACCTGCGCAAGCTGATCGACATCACCCCGCAGGTCGCCGAGCAGGTCAGCGGGGTCCTCGCGGAGTCGGGCCCCGGCCTCGGCGCGCTCGTGGCCAACCTGCTCACCACGTCGAACCTCCTGGTGACCCGGCTCGACGGCCTGGAGCAGGGGCTGGTCACCTACCCGGTGCTGGCCGTCGGCGCCCAGACGGTCGCCCCCGGCGACGGCACCGCACACCTCGGCCTGGTGCTCAACCTGTTCGACCCACCGTCGTGCACCAAGGGATACCTGCCGCCGGAGCAGTACCGGCCCGGCAACGTCGAGTCGCCGCGGCCGCCGAAGACGGACGCCTACTGCGCCGAGCCCGCCGGCAGCCCGATCAACGTGCGCGGGTCGCAGAACGCCCCGTACCACGGCGTGCCGGTGGCGCCGAGCGAGGAGCAGGTGCGGGCCAACGCCGACCGCGACGAGGAGGAGCTCGCGTCCCGGCGGGGCGTCCCGGGCATGGCGGGCAGCCCCGGGCTGAACATCGTCAGCCTCCGTCAGCTGATCGGGTTGCCGAGCTGACCGCGATATCACACCCCCCACCTACCCTGGAGCGTTATGAGTTCGGACGAGCAGCGGGACTCCGCCGCAGGCGACGGCGAGCCCGCCGTCCCGGAGGAGGAGACCGCGACGGCGCGGGCCGGGTCGGCTGACGCGTCCGGGTCCTCCGCCGAGGGTGCGGCCCGGGAGGAGACCACCGGGTCCCCGGAGGCCGCCGGGTCCCCGGAGTCCGCCGATTCCATGGAGGACACGGAGGCCGCGGAGGACACCGAGTCCACCGAGGACACCGAGGACACCGAGGACACCGAGGACACCGAGGACACCGAGCCGGAGCGTGCGGCCGCGGCCGCGGAAGACGACCCGGCCGACCCGAAGCTGCCCCGGTTGCTGATGCTGGGCAGCGCGGCCCTCGCCGTGGCCGCGGTCGTGGTGGCCGCCGTCTTCGGTGTCCTGTGGCTGACCGAGTCGAACAGCGACGACGCCGACATCGCCACCGCGAGGGAGAACGTCGTGCGGGCCACCGGCACCGCCGTGGAGGCGTTCACCGAGCTGGACTACGAGAACCCGGACGCGTACTTCTCCCGGCAGCGGGAGATCACCACCGGGGACCTGCGCGAGCAGATCGACAAGTCCGAGGAGACCTACCGCAAGGCCATCGCCCAGGCCAAGACGAAGGTCGTCTCCACCGTGCAGGACATCGCCGTGGAGGAGCTCAACGAGCACGAGGGCAAGGCCAGCGCGCTCGCCACCGTGAGCAACGAGATCACCCAGGGCGACCAGACGAGCACCAAGACCCTGCGGCTCGAGGTCCAGCTGACCCGTGTCGCGGAGAATGGCGAGCAGGCCTGGAAACTGTCGAACATCGGCGAGGTGCCGGTGGTCGGATCGGGCCAGTAGGCCGAGCCAGAACGGAGCCAGTGTTGCCACCTTCCCGCCACCTCCCGGGCGCGCCGCCGCCGGCCCGGCGGCCGCGCGTGGCCGGCCTGCGCAAACCGTCCCCTTCTCCCCGGCCGCGGCCGGAGGGCGCCGAAGCGGCGCCCGAGGCTCCCCCGGTGCCGGACACCCTCGAGGTGCCTCGGGAACCCGGCAGGCCGACCCCGCGCCGCAAGTCCCGGGACGCGGGCGCGCCGAAGCCCGCCTCCGAGGCCGAGGTCACCGACGCCGAGGCGCCCTCAGGGCCGCCCCCGCCACCCGCCCGGCGCGAGCGTTCCGCGGGCGGACTGTCGCGCCGGGGGATGTACACGCGGACCGCCGTGCTGCTCGCGGTGGCCGTCGTCTTCGGCGGACTCGGGGTGTTCTTCAAGCTCCAGCACGACGAGGTCGCCTCGGCCACGAGCAACACCGCGCTGGTGGACGTCGCCGCGACCGCCGAGGTCAAGCAGGCGATGAGCAGCGCGGCCGAGCGGCTGTTCTCCATCGACTACAACGATCTCGGCAAGACCGAGCAGGCGGCGAACGAGCTGCTGGCTGGCGACGAGGTCCGGCAGAAGTACGACGCCCTCATGGGCGAGGTCCGCAAGCTGGCACCCGAGCAGAAGATCGTGGTGACCGTCAAGGCCACCCGCAGCGGCGTCATCCTGCTCGACGGCGACCGGGCCAAGGTCATGGTGTACATCGACCAGACCGCGACGCGCACCGACAAGAACCAGAGCTCGGCGGGCGGCGCCGCCATGTGGTTCAACACGGAGAAGCGCGACGGGCAGTGGAAGGTCGTCGACATGGACACCTACAGCTCGGGGGCACCCACGCCGGCCCCGTCCTCCGCGCCCGAGCAGCCGAACGGCGGCAACTGACCGCGTGTCCCCCGCCCGGGCGCGCGTGTCCCCCGCCCGGGCCGCCGAGTGCCGCGCTCAGAACGCCGAGTGCCGCGTTCCCGCCCGCGCGTCCCGTTCCGCCGCGGCCGGCGCGCGGGAGCGGTCGCTCGCGGCCCGCCGAAGCGGCTCGCGGGCCGGATTCCGGCCCCCTCACCAGGGGAAACCGTGTCGGCTGCCGGTCGGTCGGGGGTGCCGGTACTGCGCCGTCCGAAGGGATCCGCGCGTGGGCGCTTGACTCATAGTCGCTGGGGGTTCACGCTTACTCCCGACGGCACGCCCATGCGGGAGGCGAGCCAGGAGACGAGCACGTGAGGCTGGGCCCCGGTCTGGGAGTGCCCCCTCGACAGATGCCGTCTTCCGGGCTAGACTGCTTCTTTGCGCTGCCCACTTTCAGGCTGCCCAATCGCGGCAGCTAGGATGGTCGGCACCACCGCACCCTTGACAGTACGTGTTACGAGTTGCTAACGCGGCTGCTCAACCGCTATGTCCCCGGAAGGACGCATCTTGGCAGTCTCTCCCGCGAACCAGGCCACTGCTGCGACCACCCACTCGACTCCCGAGTCCACGGGCATCCCCGGAGCGCCGAAGCGGGTCTCCTTCGCGAAGATTCGCGAACCGCTGACCACTCCCAACCTCCTCGACGTCCAGATCAGGTCCTTCGAATGGTTCACCGGTTCGGAGGCGTGGTACGAGCGTGCCGTCAACGAGGGGGACGAGAACCCGGTCGGCGGTCTCGAGGAGGTTCTCAACGAGATCTCCCCGATCGAGGACTTCTCCGGCTCGATGTCCCTGTCCTTCTCCGACCCGCGCTTCGACGAGGTCAAGGCCTCCGTCGAGGAGTGCAAGGACAAGGACATGACCTACGCGGCGCCGCTGTTCGTCACCGCCGAGTTCGTCAACAACAACACCGGTGAGATCAAGAGCCAGACGGTCTTCATGGGCGACTTCCCCGTGATGACCGACAAGGGCACGTTCATCATCAACGGCACCGAGCGCGTGGTCGTCTCCCAGCTCGTGCGCTCCCCCGGGGTGTACTTCGACCAGGCGGTCGACAAGACGACCGACAAGGACGTCTTCAGCGTCAAGGTCATTCCGAGCCGGGGTGCGTGGCTGGAGTTCGACGTCGACAAGCGCGACACCGTCGGCGTCCGCATCGACCGCAAGCGCCGCCAGCCGGTCACCGTGCTGCTCAAGGCGCTCGGCTGGACCACCGAGGCGATCCGCGAGCGCTTCTCCTTCTCGGAGACGCTGCTCGCGACCCTCGAGAAGGACCACACCGCGGGCCAGGACGAGGCGCTGCTGGACATCTACCGGAAGCTGCGTCCCGGCGAGCCGCCGACGAAGGAGAGCGCGCAGACGCTCCTGGAGAACCTGTTCTTCAAGGACAAGCGCTACGACCTCGCCAAGGTCGGCCGGTACAAGATCAACAAGAAGCTCGGGCTCGACCTGCCGTACGACACCGGCACGCTCACCGAGGAAGACATCGTCACCACCATCGAGTACCTCGTCCGCCTGCACGCGGGTGAGGACAGGATGACGATCGGCGAGCGCGAGGTGCCGGTCGAGACCGACGACATCGACCACTTCGGCAACCGCCGCCTGCGCACCGTCGGCGAGCTGATCCAGAACCAGATCCGGGTCGGCCTCTCCCGCATGGAGCGCGTGGTCCGCGAGCGGATGACCACCCAGGACGTCGAGGCGATCACGCCGCAGACCCTGATCAACATCCGCCCGGTCGTCGCGGCGATCAAGGAGTTCTTCGGAACCTCCCAGCTGTCGCAGTTCATGGACCAGAACAACCCGCTGTCCGGGCTGACCCACAAGCGCCGCCTCTCGGCGCTCGGCCCCGGCGGTCTGTCCCGTGAGCGCGCCGGCATGGAGGTGCGCGACGTGCACCCCAGCCACTACGGCCGGATGTGCCCGATCGAGACGCCGGAAGGCCCGAACATCGGCCTCATCGGCTCGCTGTGCTCCTACGCGCGGGTGAACCCGTTCGGCTTCATCGAGACCCCGTACCGGAAGGTCGTCGAGGGCCGGGTCACCGACGAGGTGCACTACCTCACCGCCGACGAGGAGGACCGTTTCGTCAAGGCGCAGGCCAACGCGCCGATCGACGCCGACGGCTACTTCGTCGAGGAGACGGTCCTCGGCCGCCGCAAGGGCGGCGAGGTCGAGCTGATCGACCCGATGGAGGTCGACTACATGGACGTGTCGCCGCGCCAGATGGTGTCGGTGGCCACGGCCATGATCCCGTTCCTCGAGCACGACGACGCCAACCGCGCGCTCATGGGTGCCAACATGCAGCGGCAGGCCGTGCCGCTGCTGCGCAACGAGGCCCCGCTCGTGGGCACCGGCGCCGAGCTGCGGGCCGCGGTCGACGCGGGCGACGTGCTGGTCGCCGAGCAGGCCGGGGTGGTCGAGGAGCTCTCGGCCGACCTGGTGACGATCATGCACGACGACGGCACCCGCAAGAGCTACGGGCTGTACAAGTTCCGCCGTACCAACGCGGGCACGTGCTTCAACCACCGGCCGGTCGTCAACGAGGGCGACCGCGTCGAGGCAGGCCAGGTCATCGCCGACGGCCCCTCCACCGACCAGGGTGAGATGGCGCTCGGCAAGAACCTGCTCGTGGCGATCATGCCGTGGGAGGGCCACAACTACGAGGACGCCATCGTCATCTCGCAGCGGCTGGTCCAGGACGACGTGCTCACCTCGATCCACATCGAGGAGCACGAGGTCGACGCCCGCGACACCAAGCTCGGTGCCGAGGAGATCACCCGGGACATCCCGAACGTCTCCGAGGACGTGCTCGCCGACCTCGACGAACGCGGCATCGTGCGCATCGGCGCCGAGGTCCGCGACGGCGACATCCTGGTCGGCAAGGTCACGCCGAAGGGCGAGACCGAGCTGACCCCGGAGGAGCGCCTGCTCCGCGCGATCTTCGGCGAGAAGGCGCGCGAGGTGCGCGACACCTCGCTGAAGGTGCCGCACGGCGAGACCGGCAAGGTGATCGGCGTCCGCGTGTTCTCCCGCGAGGACGACGACGAGCTGCCCCCGGGCGTCAACGAGCTCGTCCGCGTCTACGTGGCGAAGAAGAGCAAGGTGCAGGACGGCGACAAGCTCGCGGGCCGGCACGGCAACAAGGGCGTCATCGGCAAGATCCTCCCCGTCGAGGACATGCCGTTCCTGCCGGACGGCACGCCGGTCGACGTCGTGCTGAACACGCACGGTGTGCCGCGAAGGATGAACATCGGGCAGATCCTCGAGCTGCATCTCGGCTGGCTGGCCTCGCAGGGCTGGAAGGTCGAGGGCGCTCCCGAGTGGGCGAAGAGCCTGCCCGAGGAGCTGCAGGAGGTGGAACCGGGCACTCGCACGGCCACCCCGGTGTTCGACGGCGCCAAGGAGCAGGAGCTCATGGGGCTGCTCGGGGCGACGAAGCCGAACCGGGACGGCGAGCGCATGGTGGACGCCGACGGCAAGGCGACGCTGCTCGACGGCCGCTCCGGCGAGCCGTTCCCGTACCCGGTCGCCGTCGGCTACATGTACATCCTGAAGCTGCACCACATGGTGGACGACAAGATCCACGCGCGGTCGACGGGCCCGTACTCGATGATCACCCAGCAGCCGCTGGGCGGTAAGGCGCAGTTCGGTGGCCAGCGCTTCGGTGAGATGGAGTGCTGGGCGATGCAGGCCTACGGCGCGGCGTACACGCTGCAGGAGCTGCTCACCATCAAGTCCGACGACGTGCTCGGCCGCGTGAAGGTCTACGAGGCCATCGTCAAGGGCGAGAACATGCCGTCGCCGGGTATCCCGGAGTCGTTCAAGGTGCTGCTCAAGGAGCTGCAGTCGCTGTGCCTGAACGTCGAGGTGCTCTCCAGCGACGGGGCCGCCATCGAGATGCGCGACTCCGACGACGAAGACCTCGAACGGGCCGCCGCCAACCTCGGCATCAACCTGTCCCGCAACGAGTCGCCCTCGGTGGACGACGTCGTGCAATGACCCAGCCGCCCGGGTGGGAGGGCACACCTCCCGTGTGCCCTCCCACCCGGGTAGCCGACCCCTCTAGCCGAATCAAACCCAAGGGGATGCAAGGACGTGCTGGACGTCAACTTCTTCGATGAGCTCCGGATCGGCCTGGCCACCGCGGACGACATCCGTCAGTGGTCCTTCGGTGAGGTCAAGAAGCCGGAGACCATCAACTACCGCACGCTGAAGCCGGAGAAGGACGGTCTCTTCTGCGAGAAGATCTTCGGTCCCACCAGGGACTGGGAGTGCTACTGCGGTAAGTACAAGCGGGTGCGCTTCAAGGGCATCATCTGCGAGCGCTGCGGCGTCGAGGTGACCCGGGCCAAGGTGCGCCGCGAGCGCATGGGCCACATCGAGCTGGCCGCGCCCGTCACGCACATCTGGTACTTCAAGGGTGTTCCGTCGCGGCTGGGCTACCTGCTCGACCTGGCTCCGAAGGACCTCGAGAAGATCATCTACTTCGCGGCCTACGTGATCACCAGCGTGAACACGGAGCTGCGGCACAACGACCTGCCGACACTCGAGAACGAGATCGGCGTCGAGCGCCGCAACATCGAGGCCAAGCGGGACTCCGACATCGAGGCCAGGGCGCAGAAGCTCGAGGCCGACCTCGCCGAGCTGGAGGGCGAGGGCGCGAAGTCGGACGTGCGCCGCAAGGTCAAGGAGGGCGGCGAGCGTGAGATGCGCCAGATCCGCGACCGGGCCCAGCGTGAGCTGGACCGGCTCGAGGAGGTCTGGTCGACGTTCACCAAGCTCGAGCCGCGCCAGCTGATCGTCGACGAGCAGCTCTACCGCGAGCTGATCGACCGCTACGGCGAGTACTTCACCGGCGGCATGGGCGCCGAGGCCATTCAGAAGCTCGCCGTCGAGTTCGACGTCGACGCCGAGGCCGAGTCGCTGCGCGAGACGATCCGCACCGGCAAGGGGCAGAAGAAGCTCCGCGCCCTCAAGCGGCTGAAGGTCGTCGCGGCGTTCCAGAACACCGGCAACGACCCGCGCGGCATGGTGCTGGACGCGATCCCGGTGATCCCGCCGGAGCTGCGCCCGATGGTGCAGCTGGACGGTGGCCGCTTCGCCACGTCCGACCTGAACGACCTGTACCGCCGCGTCATCAACCGGAACAACCGGTTGAAGCGGCTGATCGACCTCGGCGCGCCCGAGATCATCGTCAACAACGAGAAGCGGATGCTGCAGGAGGCCGTCGACGCGCTGTTCGACAACGGCCGCCGCGGCCGTCCGGTGACGGGCCCGGGCAACCGGCCGCTCAAGTCGCTGTCCGACCTGCTCAAGGGCAAGCAGGGCCGGTTCCGCCAGAACCTGCTCGGCAAGCGCGTCGACTACTCGGGCCGTTCGGTCATCATCATCGGTCCGCAGCTGAAGCTGCACCAGTGCGGCCTGCCGAAGGACATGGCGCTGGAGCTGTTCAAGCCGTTCGTGATGAAGCGGCTGGTCGACCTCAACCACGCGCAGAACATCAAGTCCGCCAAGCGGATGGTGGAGCGGGCCCGCCCGCAGGTGTGGGACGTGCTGGAGGAGGTCATCAACGGCCACCCGGTGCTGCTGAACCGGGCACCGACGCTGCACCGCCTCGGCATCCAGGCCTTCGAGCCGCAGCTGGTGGAAGGCAAGGCCATCCAGCTGCACCCGCTGGTCTGCGAGGCGTTCAACGCGGACTTCGACGGTGACCAGATGGCCGTGCACCTGCCGCTGTCCGCGGAGGCGCAGGCCGAGGCGCGCATCCTGATGCTGTCGGCGAACAACATCCTGTCGCCCGCGTCGGGCCGCCCGCTGGCCATGCCGCGACTGGACATGGTGACCGGCCTGTTCCACCTGACCAGGCTGGACGAGAACGCGCCGGGTGCCGGCCGTTCCTTCTCGTCGCTCGCCGAGGCCGTCATGGCCTTCGACCTGCACGAGATCGGCCTGCACGCGCCGGTGAAGATCCGGGTCAAGGACCGGCAGCCGGCCAAGGCCGACGAGCCCGCGCTGCGCGAGAAGGGCTGGGAGCCCGGCCAGCCGTGGCTGGCCGAGACCACCCTCGGCCGCGTGCTGTTCAACGAGCTGCTGCCCGCCGACTACCCGTTCATCAACGAGCCCCTGCCGAAGAAGCGGCAGGCGGTCATCGTGAACGACCTGGCGGAGCGGTACTCGATGACGCAGGTCGCGCAGACGCTCGACCGGCTCAAGGACGCCGGGTTCTACTGGGCCACCCGCTCGGGTGTCACCGTGGCGATCTCCGACGTGCTCGTGCCCGAGGAGAAGAAGCGGATCCTCGACGAGTACGAGGCCAAGGCGTCCCAGGTCGAGAAGCGGTACCAGCGCGGTCAGCTCTCGCACGCCGAGCGCAACAACGAGCTGGTCAAGGTGTGGGGCCAGGCGACGGAGGACGTCGCCAAGGCGATGGAGGACCACTTCCCGGACGACAACCCGATCGCGATGATCGTGCGGTCGGGGGCGGCGGGCAACATGACGCAGGTCCGGTCGCTGGCCGGTATGCGTGGTCTGGTGTCCAACCCGAAGGGCGAGTACATCCCGCGGCCGATCAAGGCCAACTTCCGCGAGGGCCTCTCGGTGGCGGAGTACTTCATCGCCACGCACGGTGCCCGCAAGGGTCTGGCCGACACCGCGCTGCGGACCGCCGACTCGGGTTACCTGACCCGGCGTCTGGTGGACGTGTCGCAGGACGTCATCGTCCGCGAGGTCAACTGCGGCACCAGCCGCGGCATCATGATGACCATCGGCGACGAGCTGCCCGACGGTCGCGTGGTGCGCACCGAGCACGTGGAGACCAGCGTCTACGCCCGCAACCTCGCGGCCGACGCGGTCGACGCGCAGGGCAACGTGGTGCTCAACGCGGGCGACGACCTCGGCGATCCCGCCATCGAGAAGCTCATCACGAGCGGGATCACCAAGGTCAAGGTCCGCAGCGTGCTGACCTGCGAGTCCGCGGTCGGCATCTGCGCCACCTGCTACGGCCGGTCGATGGCCACGGGTCAGCTGGTGGACGTCGGCGAGGCCGTCGGCATCGTCGCCGCCCAGTCGATCGGTGAGCCGGGCACCCAGCTCACGATGCGTACCTTCCACCAGGGTGGTGTCGCCGGTGACGACATCACCACGGGTCTGCCGCGTGTGCAGGAGCTGTTCGAGGCCCGCATCCCGAAGGGCAAGGCGCCGATCGCCGACGTCGACGGCCGCGTGCGCATCGAGGAGAGCGAGCGGTTCTGGAAGATCACGCTGATCCCGGACGACGGCAGCGAGGAGATCGTCTTCGACAAGCTGTCGAAGCGGCAGCGTCTCGCCGTGGGGCCGAACGGCCCGCTGGCGGACGGCGACCACGTGAACGTCGGCCAGCCGCTGCTGGAAGGCACGCCGGACCCGCACGAGGTGCTGCGGGTCATGGGCCCGCGCGAGGCCCAGATGCACCTGGTCAACGAGGTGCAGAAGGTGTACCGCGCGCAGGGTGTGTCGATCCACGACAAGCACATCGAGGTCATCGTGCGGCAGATGCTGCGGCGCGTCACGATCATCGACTCGGGTACCACCGAGTTCCTGCCCGGTGAGCTGCCGGAGCGCACGCGCTTCGAGGCGGTCAACCGGCAGGCGGTGGCCGAGGGCGGCGAGCCTGCCTCCGGCCGTCCGGTGCTGATGGGTATCACGAAGGCGTCGCTGACCACGGACTCGTGGCTGTCCGCGGCGTCGTTCCAGGAGACCACGCGAGTCCTAACCGATGCGGCGATCAACGGCCGCAGCGACAAGCTCGTGGGCCTCAAGGAGAACGTGATCATCGGTAAGCTGATCCCGGCCGGTACGGGCATCAACCGCTACCGCAACATCCAGGTCCAGCCGACCGAGGAGGCGCGGGTCGCGGCCTACGCGATCCCGTCCTACGACGACGGCTACTACACGCCGGACGTGTTCGGCACCGGCACGGGTGCCGCGGTCCCGCTGGACGACTACGACTTCGGCCGCGACTTCCGCTGAGGACGCGGCTGCCGCGCCGACGTAGTCACCTGAGCGCTCGGCCCCCGGGGTGCCTCCCGCGCCCCGGGGGCCGAGCGCTTTTTCAGCGCTGCTTAACCGTGTTGAACGGAATTTCACTGGTGCTTCAGCATCGGTGCGGGTGACGATCTGCTGGTGATTACGCCTGACACGAAGGACTGGACCTGGGTCCTGCGCCGCACCTGCCCGGAATGCGGCTTCGACGCCTCGTCCATCACACCCCGGCAGGTGCCCGCGATGCTGCGGGTGAACGCGGCGTCCTGGCGGCAGCTGCTCACGGCCGGCGCGGACGTGCGGACGCGGCCGCGGCCCGACAAGTGGTCGCCACTGGAGTACGCCTGCCACGTCCGGGACGTCTTCCGGATCTACGACGATCGCCTGGTGCTCATGCTGACCGAGGACGACCCCGCCTTCCCGAACTGGGACCAGGACGAGACGGCGGTCGCCGAGCGGTACGGCGAGCAGGATCCCCGGCACGTCGCGGACGAACTCGCCGAGGCGGCCGAGACCCTCGCCGCGCGGTTCGAACGGGTGAACGACGACCAGTGGCAGCGCACCGGCACCCGCAGCGACGGCGCCCACTTCACCGTGGACACCTTCGCCCGCTACTTCATCCACGACCCCGTCCACCACTGGCACGACGTCACCCCCGAGCGCCTTTAGCGGGCAGAATGTCGCTCCGCCGCCCGCCCCGGGCGCCTTCTGCGGGCAGAATGCGCCCGGGGCGGGCGGCACGGCGGGGGTGGGCGCCGCTGACACAGACGAACAGACTGGGCCACCAGGGTGTGAATCGTTGACGACTCGGCGTGGGCCACGCCACTCTTCCCGGCGTCACTGAACCGGGTAGAGGAGGTCACCCATGGTCAGACGTGTTGCCGGACTCGTTGCCGCACTGCTGCTCGCCGTCGCCGGCGCCGTCGTGGGTTCCACGGTCACGGCGAGTCCGGCGCAGGCCGACGCCTGCTACACGTGGAACCGCACGCTCTCCCAGGGCATGTCGGGGGAGGACGTGCGGCAGCTGCAGATCCGCGTCTCGGGCTATCCCGGCTACGGCGGGGTACTGGCCATCGACGGCGACTACGGTCCCGCCACCAAGGCCGCGGTCACCAGGTTCCAGCAGGCGTACGGGCTCGCGGCCGACGGTATCGCGGGCAGCCAGACGTACAGCAAGATCTACGCGCTGCAGGACAGCGACTGCAGCCCGGCGAACTTCTCGTTCGCCGAGCTCAACCAGTGCAACTCCAGCTGGTCGGGCGGCGCGGTCTCGGCCTCGACGGCCCGGTTCAACGCGCTCGTGTCCATGTGGAAGCTGCAGGCCATGCGGCACGCGCTCGGTGACTCCCCGATCCGGGTCACCAGCGGCTTCCGCAGCCACGCGTGCAACGACGCCGTCGGCGGCGCGTCCAACAGCCGCCACCTCTACGGCGACGCCGTCGACCTCGGGGCAGGCCCGCACTCGCTGTGCACCCTGGCCAGGCAGGCCCGCAACCACGGCTTCAACGGCATCCTCGGCCCCGGCTTCCCCGGCCACAACGACCACACCCACGTCGACCACCGGTCGAGCCGCTACTGGTCGGCATCCAGCTGCGGAATCTGATCCCGGACCCGCCGGAGCGCGACATTCTGCCCGCGAAACGCGCTCCGGCGGGTCCCCGGGCCGCGTTCTGCGGGCAGAATGTCGCGCGCGGGGCTCAGGAGGGACCGGCGTGGTAGCCGGTCATACCGGGCTGGACGGAGTCCACGAGCTGATCGAGATGGGCCAGCAGGGCCTGCCGGGACAGCCGTTCCGCACGCCGCTCGACGGAGACGAGGCCGTGCCCGCTGCGGTAACCGTTCGGCGGTGTGTTGTTGCCCGCGAGGTCGAACGACTCGAAGATGGCCCGCTCCCACTCCAGGAACGCCGGGTACAGCGCGAGCCGCCAGTCGGTGATCGGCTGGCGCACGCCCCGGGTGAAGAACCCGTCGTAGGGATGTGGGGTCGTCGCGATGCTGACCACGTAGTCGTACCGCCAGTAGAAACTGTGGGTACCGGGATGGCCCGCCGACGTCTTGGCGCGCGTGCGCTGCTGCCGGGCGTGGAACACGTAACCCCGGTGCTCACCGAGCAACTCGAAGTCGGTCCTGGGCAGCCCCGCGTGCTCCCAGGACGCGGCGGCCGGGGCACCGTCCCCGCTGAGATCGCCCTCACCGGCCGGGCCCGCCTTGGCCAGCCAGCCACGCTGCCGGGCGAGCCGCCGGGCGCCGCCGGCGCCGAACGTCGCCCTGGGGACGCGCCGCGCCGCCCACCACGCCAGGCCCGCGACGAGCAGGGCGATCAGCACCCACCCGGCCGGGCCGTCCGGAAGCCACGTCGACGGTGTCATAGCCCCTTCTCAGATGTCGAGGTAGCCCTCGGTCTCGCTCTTCGTCTGGTCCGCGCCGGTCTGGTCGTACTCGCCGGCCTTCTCCGTGTTGCCGATGTTGCGGTAGAGCTTCTCGGGTCCCGCGTTCGCCCCCGTGCCGGCGCCGACCTGCGCGGCCGCGGTGTCACCGAGCGCCTTGCCGGTCATCGTGCCGAAGCCCTTCTGCACCCGCTCACCGATCATCCCGTCGCCGCCCATGAGCTTCGCCATCGGGGACCTGCTGCCGCCCGCGAGCTCCATGTCGGCGAGGCTGCTCTGCAGCCGCTTGTTGTCCATCGCCTGCTTGAAGCCGGTGCGCAGGTTGCCCATCCGGGTGCGCAGCCCGCGCAGGAAGTCCATGATCTTGTCGAGCACCCTGCGGAGCTTCGCGATCATCTGCGACACGCGGCTGGTCGTGGTCGCGGCACGCACGCCGGTCGCCGTGCCCGCGGCCGCCGTGGAGGCACCGGCGGTCGGCACCGCGGCGGCGAGCGCCGGGATCCAGATCATGATCAGCCAGGTGATGAACTCGGTGAGCAGCGCCTTGATGAAGTCCTCGATGACCGTCATCACCATGCTGGACATCTGCAGGAGCTGGGCGAGTTCGCCGGCCTGCCCGGCCACCCCGTCGATGCCCTTGGCGAACTCGGCCAGCTTCGTGCCCGCCGTCTCCGAGGCCTCGCCACCCCACTCCTTCACGGTGGAGGCCAGCTCCTCGTCGAACTTCTGCCGCAGCTCGGTCACGCCCTGGCCGATCGCGTTGAAGTTCTCCGCCGCCTGCGACAGCGCGGGCCCGTCGCCACTGACGAAGTGGATCGCGTCCTCGAGCGGCTGCACGACCGAGATGAGGAAGTTCAGGCCCTGGCCGACGAGCCACCCGATGGGGTCCGTCGCGATGCCCATCGCCGTGCCCGCGCACGACATGATGAACCCGGAGCCCTCCGACATCAGCCCGGAGACCTCGGAGCCGGTCGCGCCGTCGGTGAGCTTGCCGCCCGCCTCGAACGCCTTGAGGAAGTTGCCGTAAACGGGCACGGCCTCCTGGGCCTTGGTGCCGACGTCCTTCTCGCCGACCTTGATCTTGACGCCGCCTGCCTCGTGCTCGACCTCAGCCATCGCTACTTACCCTCGATCTCGATCTTCATGCCGTCGAGGAGCTGCTTCATGGCGTCCTCGTGCTGCTGGTAGCCGTCCGCGGCCAGCCGGAACTTGTCCACTCCGGACTGGAACCCGTCCTGCATGTCGGCGAACAGGTCCTTGAGGTCGCCGAGCATCTGCGTGTACTCGTCCTTGACGAACAGGCCGACCACGCCCCACGACTTGTCCCCGACATCGGCCGTGTCGACGAGCCCGCCGATCTGGCTCGCGGTGTCCTTCTGCCCGGCCAGCTTCCCCGAGTACGCCCGCAGTTCCTCGGCGTTGACGTTGAACCCGCTCACTGTGCCCTCCTCCTGTTCCGTGCTCCCCGCTTCGACCGTGCGGGGTCACCTCCCGGTTCCCTGTTCTGCCGGTGTGTTCCGCCGGGTGCGGAACCGCCGGGTGCCGGAGACGACCCCGAAGAAGACGCATCCGTACAGAACGGCGGTGCCCGCGCCGATGCCGAGCAGCAGCCACGCCTCCGACGTCTCCCCGATGATCTGGTGCGGCCACGCCGGGGACAGGCCCGCGGCCACCGTCTCCCCTTCCTCCGGCGCCCCGCCGAGGGCGAGCCACCAGACGTCCGCCTGGTGCTCGGCCCCGTCGAGTTCGTAGCTGCCCTGGACGGTCGTGGCCTGCCCGGCGCCCAGGCGGTTGCGCGACTCGAACACGCTGGTCACGTGCAATGCGATGTCCCTGGTCAGGCCCAGCAGGTGCAGCAGCGGCGCCAGCATCAGAAACCAGAAGTCGGCGAGGACCACGGCCGCGCCGAGCACGCCAAACAGCTTGCTCGTGGCGGACTCGCTCTGCAGCGCGAGCCCCAGCATCAGCCCGAACAGGACCAGCCCCAGCAGCACCGCGAGCAACACGACGATGCCGCTGAGGTCCAGCGCGGCGTACAGCCACGTCACGGTGGTGCCGGTGCCGAGCACGGCGGCGCCCCACGCCAGCGCGCGAGCCCCCGTCCGGGTCGCTCCCGCACCGGCTTCCGGACCGATGCTGCCGGGAGCCGGCGTCGGCACCTGCGACTCGCCTGCGTCCTCGTCGGCGGACGGCGGCGGCAGTTTCGCCCGCAGCTTGCTCCGTCCCCAGAGGCACAGCGCCATGAGCGCGTAGCTCACGACGATGAGTCCGGGCAGGTGGTCCTCGAACGTCACTCGGGGGTGACCTCCTCCTTCTCCTCCGAGGTCAGCGGTCGTCCTCGCTGAACAGGTTGCGCAGGAAATCGTCGCCCTGGGAACCTGTCGCGCTCGGCGGGGGAGTGCCGGGCGGCTGTTCGTCGGACGACCGCAGGACTGACTGCTGCGAGTAGTCGTCGTGGACCTCGTCGGCGTCCGCGCGCCGCGCGGGCCGCTCCTCCTCCGTGCGTTCCCGCAGCTCCTCGGGGGAGGTGCCGAACAGCTGGGCCTGCGTCTCCAGCACCTGGTCGGTGAGGTGCATGTCGTCACCGACGTGCTCCTCGACGATCCCGGCCTGCTTGCGGGCGGCCTCGGCCACCGCCTGCTGCAGCGTCGACAGCAGCGCGCTCGACAGGGCCTGGGGCTGCTGCGCGAGCGCCGCCTCGGTGAGCTTGATGTCCTTCACCGACCCACCGGGACCGGCGACCACCGTGATCGACCGGTCGGGTGATGTGGCGACGGCCTCCAGGTCCGCGATCTGCCGCTGCATCTGGCCCAGGTTCGCGAACTGCTCGTCGACGTTCTTCAGCTTCGACTGGAACTGCTCGAACTGAGCGACGAGCCGGTCGAACTCTGCTGACACTGCTTGCCTCCCCGGCTATGGTGGTGGTCACGTACGCGCTCGACGCGGGCCTCATCATGGCTCATCCGCCCTGCGTGCGGGTGAGGATCCGGTAAACTGGGACCGGTAAGCCACCCGTCCGTGCCGCGTCATGGGTCGAAACCGACCCCCGATGTGGTTGACATCTGGGCGGGCGGGTATCTTTGACGACCGTGCCCGGCAGGCGTCGGGCGGCTCCGTGTGCCATTCGGCCACGGCCGGGTGCTCCAGCTCCCGGCTGACGGCCGGGGCCAGACGGAGTTCCACGGAAATCCCGAGGGGACGTTAGCGGATCGAAAGATCCTGACGCGGGCCGACACGCCCGACCGCGGGGACCGGGGAAAGAGTAGAGCTGACAGACGCGACAGAAAGCTGGTCCATTGCCCACGATCCAGCAGCTGGTCCGCAAGGGCCGCCAGGACAAGGCTGCCAAGCAGAAGACCGCGGCGCTCAAGGGGAGCCCGCAGCGGCGTGGCGTGTGCACCCGCGTGTACACCACCACGCCCAAGAAGCCGAACTCGGCGCTGCGCAAGGTCGCGCGTGTGAAGCTGACCAGCGGCATCGAGGTCACGGCCTACATTCCCGGTGAGGGGCACAACCTCCAGGAGCACTCGATGGTGCTCGTGCGCGGCGGTCGTGTGAAGGACCTGCCGGGCGTCCGCTACAAGATCATCCGCGGCTCGCTCGACACGCAGGGCGTGAAGAACCGCAAGCAGGCGCGCAGCCGGTACGGCGCGAAGAAGGAGAAGAGCTGATGCCCCGCAAGGGTCCGGCCCCGAAGCGGCCACTCACCGCTGATCCCGTCTACGCCTCGCCGCTGGTGACCCAGCTGGTGAACAAGGTCCTCACGGACGGCAAGCGCTCGCTGGCCGAGCGCATCGTCTACGGCGCGCTGGAAGGCGCCAGGGAGAAGACCGGCACCGACCCGGTCGTCACGCTGAAGCGTGCGCTCGACAACGTGAAGCCCACCCTCGAGGTGAAGAGCCGCCGCGTCGGTGGCGCCACGTACCAGGTGCCGATCGAGGTGAAGCCGGGTCGCTCCACGACCCTCGCGCTCCGTTGGATCGTCGCGTACGCGCGCGTACGCCGCGAGAAGACCATGATCGAGCGCCTGCAGAACGAGCTGCTCGACGCGAGCAACGGCCTCGGGGCCAGCGTGAAGCGCCGCGAGGACACGCACAAGATGGCCGAGTCCAACAAGGCGTTCGCCCACTACCGCTGGTGAGCGCCGCCCGGCAGCCGACCGAAGCCAATGCCGGGCCCCACGTTCGAGACAGGGGAACATTCAAGTGGCACGTGACGTGCTGACCGACCTGAACAAGGTCCGCAACATCGGCATCATGGCCCACATCGACGCCGGTAAGACCACCACCACCGAGCGGATCCTGTTCTACACAGGCATCAACTACAAGATCGGCGAGGTCCACGACGGCGCCGCCACGATGGACTGGATGGAGGAGGAGCAGAAGCGGGGTATCACCATCACCTCGGCTGCGACCACCACCTTCTGGAACGACTACCAGGTCAACATCATCGACACCCCGGGCCACGTCGACTTCACCGTCGAGGTGGAGCGCTCGCTGCGCGTGCTCGACGGCGCCGTCGCCGTGTTCGACGGCAAGGAAGGTGTCGAGCCCCAGTCCGAGCAGGTCTGGCGCCAGGCCGACAAGTACGAGGTCCCGCGCATCTGCTTCGTCAACAAGATGGACAAGCTGGGTGCGGACTTCTACTTCACCGTGAAGACCATCTCCGAGCGCCTCGGCGCTCGCCCGCTGGTCATCCAGCTGCCCATCGGTGCGGAGAGCGACTTCCAGGGCGTTGTCGACCTCGTCCGGATGAAGGCGCTGACCTGGCGTGGCGACGTCAAGAAGGGCGAGGACTACGAGGTCGAGGAGATCCCGGCCGACCTCGCCGAGCGCGCTCAGGAGTACCGTGACCAGCTCATCGAGGCGGTCGCCGAGACCGACGACGAGCTGATGGAGAAGTACTTCGGCGGCGAGGAGCTGACGCAGGACGAGATCAAGTCCGGCATCCGGAAGCTCACGCTCAGCCGTGAGGCGTTCCCCGTGCTGGCGGGCTCGGCGTTCAAGAACAAGGGCGTGCAGCCCATGCTCGACGCCGTGATCGACTACCTGCCGTCGCCGCTCGACGTGCCGCCGGTCGAGGGCCTGCTGCTGGACGGCGAGACCCCCGCGTCGCGCAAGCCGTCGGTCGAGGAGCCGTTCTCGGCCCTGGTCTCCAAGGTCGCCGCGCACCCGTTCTTCGGCAAGCTGACCTACATCCGGGTCTACTCGGGCAGGGTCGCCTCGGGTTCGCAGGTCGTCAACGCGACCAAGGACCGCAAGGAGCGCATCGGCAAGATCTTCCAGATGCACTCCAACAAGGAGAACCCGGTCGACGAGGCGCAGGCCGGCCACATCTACGCCGTCCAGGGCCTGAAGGACACCACGACGGGTGACACGCTCGCCGACCCGCAGAACCCGATCGTTCTCGAGTCGATGACGTTCCCCGAGCCCGTCATCGAGGTGGCCATCGAGCCCAAGACGAAGGCGGACCAGGAGAAGCTCTCCAACGCGATCCAGAAGCTGGCCGAGGAAGACCCCACCTTCCAGGTCAAGCAGGACGAGGAGACCGGGCAGACCATCATCAAGGGGATGGGTGAGCTCCACCTCGAGGTGCTGGTCAACCGTATGAAGTCCGACTACAAGGTCGAGGCGAACATCGGTAAGCCGCAGGTCGCCTACCGCGAGACCGTCCGCAAGGTCGTCGACAAGCTCGAGTACACCCACAAGAAGCAGACCGGTGGCTCCGGTCAGTTCGCGCGGGTGATCGTGAAGCTCGAGCCGCTCGAGACCGGCGACGGCGCGCTCTACGAGTTCGACAACCAGGTGACCGGTGGCCGCGTGCCGAGGGAGTACATCCCGTCGGTGGACGCGGGCGCCCAGGACGCCATGCAGTACGGCGTCCTGGCCGGCTACCCGCTCGTCGGGTTGAAGTTCACCTTGTTGGACGGTGCGTACCACGAGGTCGACTCTTCGGAGATGGCGTTCAAGATCGCCGGTTCGATGGCGATGAAGGAAGCCGCGAAGAAGGCCAACCCGGTACTGCTCGAGCCGATGATGGCGGTCGAGGTGACCACGCCCGAGGACTACATGGGCGACGTCATCGGTGACCTGAACTCCCGCCGTGGCCAGATCCAGGCCATGGAGGAGCGGTCCGGCACGCGCGTCGTCAAGGCACTCGTGCCGCTGTCGGAGATGTTCGGGTACGTCGGCGACCTGCGGTCGAAGACCCAGGGTCGAGCGAACTACTCCATGCACTTCGATTCCTACGCCGAGGTTCCGGCGAACGTCGCGAAGGAGATCATCGCGAAGGCGACGGGGGAGTAACTCTCCAATCGCACCCAACGCGGGCGTGAAAGGGGCCTCCCCTAGGGTCCGCACAACCGACCAGATCGAGTCACCGGCAGGCAGGGCCACGCCGATCCGGTGAGCAAGCAAAGTCCAGGAGGACATTCCAGTGGCGAAGGCGAAGTTCGAGCGGAGCAAGCCGCACGTCAACATCGGGACCATCGGTCACGTCGACCACGGTAAGACCACTCTGACCGCGGCGATCACCAAGGTTCTGCACGAGAAGTACCCGGAGCTGAACCAGTCGCGTGCGTTCGACCAGATCGACAACGCGCCTGAGGAGAAGCAGCGCGGCATCACGATCAACATCTCGCACGTCGAGTACCAGACCGAGAAGCGTCACTACGCGCACGTCGACGCCCCGGGCCACGCCGACTACATCAAGAACATGATCACCGGTGCCGCCCAGATGGACGGCGCGATCCTGGTGGTCGCCGCGACCGACGGCCCGATGCCGCAGACCCGTGAGCACGTGCTGCTCGCGCGTCAGGTCGGCGTGCCCTACATCGTCGTGGCGCTGAACAAGGCCGACATGGTCGACGACGAGGAGATCCTCGAGCTCGTCGAGATGGAGGTCCGGGAGCTGCTGTCCTCGCAGGAGTTTCCCGGCGACGACGCTCCGGTCGTCAAGGTCTCGGGCCTCAAGGCGCTCGAGGGCGACGAGAAGTGGGCGCAGAGCGTGCTCGAGCTCATGGACGCCGTCGACGACAGCGTGCCGGACCCGGTGCGTGCCACCGACAAGCCGTTCCTGATGCCGATCGAGGACGTCTTCACCATCACCGGCCGCGGCACGGTCGTCACCGGCCGTATCGAGCGCGGTGAGATCAAGCTCAACGAAGAGGTCGAGCTCGTCGGCATCCGTCCCGAGGCGCGCAAGACCACCGTGACGAGCATCGAGATGTTCAACAAGATGCTCGACTACGGCCAGGCCGGTGACAACGCCGCCCTGCTGCTGCGCGGTATCAAGCGTGAGGACGTGGAGCGTGGCCAGGTCGTCGTGAAGCCGGGCACCACCACCCCGCACACGGAGTTCGAGGCCTCGGTCTACATCCTGGCCAAGGACGAGGGCGGCCGGCACACGCCGTTCTTCAACAACTACCGTCCGCAGTTCTACTTCCGGACCACCGACGTCACCGGTGTCGTGACGCTGCCGGAGGGCACCGAGATGGTGATGCCGGGCGACAACACCGAGATCTCGGTGAAGCTGATCCAGCCGATCGCCATGGACGAGGGCCTGCGGTTCGCCATCCGTGAGGGTGGCCGCACCGTCGGCGCCGGCCAGGTCACCAAGATCGTGAAGTAAGTACCCCCGGGTACGGGTGCCGGTAACGAATATGGCATCCTACTAGGGTTGCTCGTTGCGGGGCGGCCGATTCTGTGGCAACACGGAAAGAATCGGCCGCCCCGGCACGAGCGTCGGGCCCGCGAGGGATCGCGGGTCTGGAGCGCCTGGCACCGGCCGGGCCGCTCCGGCACGCACAGGACCTACGGCACCACGACGATCCTGCGGGATCAGTCTGCGTGTTGGGCGCGACACGCCCGACCGCGTGGACCGGACAGCAGGGCGTTGACGTGCGCAGACCGGCGAGAAGAGGGCTGTACGGCTGCTCGGAACTCCGGTGTGAGATAGCGGCACGAGACGACTGCGTCTGCGCAGAAGACGACAGCCCGAATCGGCAAACGACAAGGAACGAGCTGCCACCATGGCGGGACAGAAGATCCGCATCCGGCTCAAGGCCTACGACCACGAGGCGATCGACGCGAGCGCGCGCAAGATCGTGGAGACGGTGACGCGCACCGGCGCCTCCGTCGTCGGGCCGGTGCCGCTGCCCACCGAGAAGAACGTTTACTGCGTCATCCGCTCGCCGCACAAGTACAAGGACTCGCGCGAGCACTTCGAGATGCGCACCCACAAGCGTCTGATCGACATCATGGATCCGACGCCCAAGACCGTGGACGCACTCATGAGGATCGACCTCCCTGCGAGCGTCGACGTCAACATCCAGTAAGCGAGAGCGCGCGGCGGAGATAAGAGACTCATGTCTGACAGGCAAGTGAAGGGCATCCTGGGCACCAAGCTCGGCATGACCCAGGTCTTCGACGAGAACAACCGGATCATCCCGGTCACCGTCGTGCAGGCCGGGCCGAACGTGGTGACCCAGGTGCGCAACAAGGACAAGGACGGCTACTCGGCCGTGCAGCTGGCGTTCGGCGCCATCGACCCGCGTAAGGTCAACAAGCCGAAGGCCGGGCACTTCCAGCGGGCGGGTGTCACGCCCCGGCGGTATCTCGCCGAGCTGCGGACCAGTGACGCCGAGACGTACGAGGTCGGCCAGGAGGTCACCGCGGACGTCTTCGAGAACGGCACGGTCGTCGACGTGACCGGCACCAGCAAGGGCAAGGGCTACGCCGGTGTCATGAAGCGGCACGGCTTCCACGGCCAGGGCGCCAGCCACGGTAACCAGGCCAAGCACCGCGCGCCCGGCTCGATCGGCGGATGCGCCACGCCGGGCCGCGTGTTCAAGGGCCTGCGGATGGCCGGCCGGATGGGCAACAACCGGGTCACCACGCAGGGCCTCACCGTGCACTCCGTGCGCGCCGAGGACGGCCTGCTGCTGATCAAGGGTGCGGTGCCCGGTCCCAAGGGCGGCCTGGTCTTCGTCCGCAGCGCCGCGAAGGGTGGTGTGACGCAGTGACCGCGACGATCGAGGTGAAGTCCCCCGCTGGCAAGGCGGAGGGCACCGTCGAGCTTCCCGCGGAGATCTTCGACGTGCAGGCCAACGTGCCGCTGATGCACCAGGTCGTGGTGGCCCAGCTCGCGGCCGCCCGCCAGGGCACGCACGACACGAAGACCCGCGGCGAGGTCCGCGGTGGTGGCAGGAAGCCGTACCGGCAGAAGGGCACCGGCCGGGCCCGGCAGGGCTCCGTCCGCGCGCCGCAGTTCACCGGTGGTGGCACGGTGCACGGCCCCACGCCGCGCGACTACAGCCAGCGCACCCCGAAGAAGATGAAGGCCGCCGCGCTGCGCGGTGCCCTCTCCGACCGGGCGCGCGCGGGCCAGGTGCACGTCATCACCGAGCTGGTGTCCGGCGAGAAGCCGTCCACCAAGGACGCGAAGGCCGCGCTCGCCGCCGTGACCCAGGCGAAGCGCGTGCTCGTGGTGCTGCACCGCGACGACCAGCTCGGCTGGTTCTCCGCGCGCAACCTCACCTACGTGCACCTGATCACGCCGGACCAGCTCAACACCTACGACGTGCTGGTCAACGACGACGTGGTCTTCACGAAGGCCGCGCTGGAGGCGTTCCTCGCGGGCGCCGCCAAGGGCGGCAAGGGCCGCGTCGAAGGGGCTGAAGGGAGTGACGAGCAGTGAGCTCGGTGGCGATCCCCGACCCGCGCGACATCCTCATCGCGCCGGTGATCTCCGAGAAGTCCTACGGGCTGCTCGAGGACCACAAGTACACGTTCCTGGTTCGCCCGGACGCCAACAAGACGCAGATCAAGGTCGCGGTCGAGAAGGTGTTCGGCGTGAAGGTCGTCAGCGTGAACACGCTGAACCGGCCGGGCAAGCGCAAGCGCACCCGGTACGGCTTCGGCAAGCGCAAGGACACCAAGCGTGCCGTCGTGACGCTCTCGGCGGAGAGCAAGCCGATCGAGATCTTCGGCGGACCAGCCGCGTAAGGGACTGAGAAGACATGGGCATCCGCAAGTACAAGCCGACGACCCCGGGCCGCCGGGGCTCCTCGGTGTCCGACTTCGCTGAGATCACGCGTTCGGAGCCGGAGAAGTCGCTGCTGCGTCCGCGCCACGGCCGCGGCGGCCGCAACTCGTCCGGCCGCATCACCACCCGGCACAAGGGTGGCGGCCACAAGCGTGCGTACCGGGTGATCGACTTCCGGCGCAACGACAAGGACGGGATCCCGGCCAAGGTCGCGCACATCGAGTACGACCCCAACCGCACCGCCCGCATCGCGCTGCTGCACTACGCCGACGGCGAGAAGCGCTACATCATCGCCCCGGACAAGCTCAAGCAGGGCGACCCCGTGGAGAGTGGCCCGCGCGCCGACATCAAGCCGGGCAACAACCTGCCGCTGCGCAACATCCCGGTGGGCACCATCGTGCACGCGATCGAGCTCCGCCCCGGTGGCGGCGCGAAGATCGCGCGTTCCGCGGGCGCCCGCGTGCAGCTCGTGGCGAAGGACGGCCCGTACGCCCAGCTGCGGATGCCCTCGGGCGAGATCCGCAACGTGGACGTGCGCAACCGCGCCACCGTGGGCGAGGTCGGCAACTCCGAGCACTCCAACATCAACTGGGGCAAGGCGGGCCGCAGCCGCTGGCGGGGCAAGCGCCCCACCGTCCGCGGTGTCGTCATGAACCCGGTGGACCACCCGCACGGTGGTGGCGAGGGCAAGACGTCCGGTGGCCGGCACCCGGTGAACCCGAACGGCAAGCCGGAGGGCCGCACCCGCCGTCGCAAGCCGAGTGACCAGCTGATCGTCCGCCGCCGGCGTACCGGCAAGAAGCGCTGAGCAGGGAGGTAGAAGAACATGCCGCGTAGCCTGAAAAAGGGCCCGTTCGTGGACGACCACCTGCTCAAGAAGGTGGACGCGCTCAACGAGTCGGGCAAGAAGACGGTGATCAAGACCTGGTCCCGCCGCTCCACGATCCTTCCCGACTTCCTCGGGCACACGATCGCGGTGCACGACGGCCGCAAGCACGTCCCGGTGTTCGTCACCGAGGCGATGGTGGGTCACAAGCTGGGCGAGTTCGCCCCGACGAGGACCTTCAAGGGCCACATCAAGGACGACCGTAAGTCGCGCCGCCGCTGAGCGGGTACAGAAAAGGAAGCAAGCGATGAACGCCCAGAACGACGCCGCGACGGCAGAAGCGCTGCCCGTCGCCGTGGCGCGGGCTCGCTTCGTCCGGGACTCGCCGACCAAGGTGCGCCGGGTGATCGAGCTGATCAAGGGCCGCAACGCCAACGAGGCGCTGGCCGTGCTCCGGTTCGCACCGCAGGCCGCCAGCTACCAGCTGGCGAAGGTGGTCGCCAGCGCCATGGCCAACGCCGAGAACAACCTCGACCTCGACCCCGACACGCTGTGGGTGCGCAACGCCTACGCGGACGAGGGTCCCACGCTCAAGCGCATCCGGCCCCGCGCGCAGGGACGCGCCTACCGGATCCGCAAGCGCACGAGCCACATCACGGTCGAGCTGGAGTCTCGTCCGGCGCAGGCCGAGTCCAAGGCGAAGAAGAGCGGTAAGAAGAAGGCAGGTGGCCGGTAGTGGGCCAGAAGATCAACCCGCACGGCTTCCGGCTCGGGATCACCACGGACTGGAAGTCCCGCTGGTACGCCGACAAGCAGTACGCGGAGTACGTCGCGGAGGACGTGAAGATCCGCAAGCTGCTGTCGACCGGCATGGAGCGCGCCGGCATCTCCAAGGTCGAGATCGAGCGCACCCGTGACCGGGTCCGCGTCGACATCCACACCGCCCGGCCGGGCATCGTCATCGGCCGTCGCGGCGCGGAGGCCGACCGGATCCGCGGCGCGCTGGAGAAGCTGACCGGCAAGCAGGTGCAGCTGAACATCCTCGAGGTGAAGAACCCCGAGGCCGACGCCCAGCTCGTGGCTCAGGGCGTCGCCGAGCAGCTGTCCAACCGGGTGGCGTTCCGCCGTGCCATGCGCAAGGCGATCCAGACGTCCATGCGCTCGCCGCAGGTCAAGGGCATCCGCGTGCAGTGCAGCGGCCGCCTCGGCGGTGCCGAGATGTCGCGTTCGGAGCACTACCGCGACGGCCGGGTCCCGCTGCACACGCTGCGCGCCGACATCGACTACGGCTTCTTCGAGGCCAAGACGACGTTCGGCCGGATCGGCGTGAAGGTGTGGATCTACAAGGGCGACCTGGTCGGTGGCCTGAAGGCCAAGGAGGCGCGGGACGCCGCCGCGGCCGCCGAGCGCGCGCCGCGTCGCGAGCGCCCCTCGCGGCCCCGCCGTTCCGGTGCTTCCGGCACCACGCCCACGTCCACCGAGGCGGGCCGGGCTGCCGCGGCGTCGCAGGGCGGCGCGCAGTCCGACACCGACGTCGCCAGCAAGCAGGCGCCGCAGACGGCCGCTCCGGACGCGGCAGAGAAGACGGAGGGCTGACGCGTGCTCATCCCACGCAAGGTCAAGCACCGCAAGCAGCACTCGCCGAATCGTTCCGGCGCCGCGAAGGGCGGCACGAAGGTCAACTTCGGTGAGTACGGCATCCAGGCGCTTGAGCACAGCTACGTGACCAACCGGCAGATCGAGTCCGCTCGTATCGCCATGACCCGGCACATCAAGCGTGGCGGGAAGATCTGGATCAACATCTTCCCGGACCGCCCGCTCACCAAGAAGCCCGCGGAGACCCGCATGGGTTCCGGTAAGGGCTCGCCCGAGTGGTGGGTCGCCAACGTCAAGCCCGGCCGGGTGATGTTCGAGATGAGCTTCCCCAACGAGGCGGTGGCTCGCGAGGCGCTGCGCCGCGCGATCCACAAGCTCCCGATGAAGTGCCGGATCGTGACCCGGGAAGGGAGTGAGTTCTGATGGCGAAGGCAGGCGTTTCCGCATCGGAACTCCGTGAGCTCGCCGCGGACGAGCTCGTGCTGCGGCTGCGCGAGGCCAAGGAGGAGCTGTTCAACCTGCGCTTCCAGATGGCCACCGGGCAGCTTGACAACAACCGCAGGCTGCGCACGGTCCGTTCGGACATCGCGCGGATCTACACCGTGATGCGCGAGCGCGAGCTCGGGCTGTCGGTCGCCCCGCAGGACTCGGAAAGTGAAGGTGCGGCATGAGCGAGAAGGCTGAGGAGCTCGCCAAGACGCCGGTGCAGAAGGTCGATGCCGGCCGGAACTACCGGAAGGTCCGGGAGGGCTACGTCGTCTCGGACAAGATGGACAAGACCGTCGTGGTCGTCCTCGAGGACCGGAAGAAGCACCCGCTGTACGGCAAGGTCGTGCGCTCCACCAAGAAGGTGAAGGTCCACGACGAGCAGAACGCGGCCGGTGTCGGCGACCGCGTGATCCTCATGGAGACCAGGCCGCTGTCCGCCACCAAGCGCTGGCGCCTGGTGCGGATCGTGGAGAAGGCCAAGTAATCAGGGGCCCTCGGGTCCCTTTCGTTCCGCCAGGCTCGGAAGACGCCGAGAACCGGCGCGACATACAGGAGTTGACGTGATCCAGCAGGAGTCGCGACTACGAGTCGCCGACAACACGGGTGCCAAGGAGATCCTGACCATCCGCGTGCTCGGTGGCTCGGGGCGGCGCTACGCGGGCATCGGCGACATCATCGTCGCTACCGTCAAGGACGCCATCCCGGGCGCCAACGTCAAGCGTGGTGACGTGGTCAAGGCCGTCATCGTCCGCACGGTGAAGGAGAAGCGTCGCGCTGACGGCTCCTACATCCGCTTCGACGAGAACGCCGCGGTGCTCATCAAGAACGACAACGAGCCGCGAGGCACCCGCATCTTCGGGCCGGTTGGCCGCGAGCTGCGCGATCGGAAGTTCATGAAGATCATTTCGCTCGCGCCGGAGGTGTTGTGATGAAGGTGAAGAAGGGGGACACGGTCCTCGTCATCGCCGGCAAGGACAAGGGCGCCAAGGGCAAGGTCATCCAGGCCTACCCGGAGCGTCAGCGCGTGCTCGTCGAGGGTGTCAACCGGATCAAGAAGCACACGCGGATCACGCAGACGCAGCGTGGTGCGCAGTCCGGCGGCATCGTCACGCAGGAGGCGCCCATCCACGTCTCGAACGTGATGGTCGTCGACTCCGACGGCAAGCCCACCCGGGTGGGGTACCGCATCGGCGAGGACGGCAAGAAGGTTCGTATCTCGCGTAGGACCGGCAAGGACATCTGATGACCACCGCAGAGAAGACGTACCCGACCCCGCGGTTGCGCGCCCGGTACCGCGACGAGATCAAGGGCCAGCTCCGCGAGGAGTTCGGCTACACCAACCCGCACCAGATCCCGGGCGTGGTGAAGGTCGTCGTGAACATGGGCGTCGGCGACGCCGCCCGCGACAGCAAGCTCATCGAAGGCGCGGTCCGCGACCTGGCCACCATCACCGGGCAGAAGCCCGAGGTGCGCCGGGCCCGCAAGTCCATCGCGCAGTTCAAGCTGCGCGAGGGCCAGCCCATCGGCGCGCGGGTCACGCTGCGCGGCGACCGCATGTGGGAGTTCCTCGACCGGCTGCTGACCATCGCGCTGCCGCGTATCCGGGACTTCCGCGGGCTGTCGGCCAAGCAGTTCGACGGCAAGGGGAACTACACGTTCGGCCTGACCGAGCAGTCGATGTTCCACGAGATCAACCCGGACTCCATCGACCGCCCGCGCGGCATGGACGTCACGGTTGTCACCACCGCCATTACCGACGACGAGGGCCGTGCGCTGCTTCGCAAGCTCGGCTTCCCGTTCAAGGAGAACTGAGCCGATGGCCAAGAAAGCACTGATCGCCAAGGCCGCCCGCAAGCCTAAGTTCAAGGTGCGCGCCTACACCCGCTGCCAGCGTTGCGGCAGGCCGCACTCGGTCTTCCGCAAGTTCGGGCTCTGCCGGATCTGCCTGCGCGAGATGGCCCACGCGGGCCAGCTGCCCGGCGTCAGCAAGTCCAGCTGGTAAGGCTTCCGTATTTCCTACTTCGCCACAGGCCCCGCCGGAAGGCGGGGAACCGGGGTGAGAAAGGTTGACAGGTCACCATGACGATGACCGACCCGATCGCAGACTTCCTGACGCGTCTGCGTAACGCGAACTCGGCGTACCACGACGAGGTCGTGCTGCCGCACTCGAAGATCAAGGCGAACATCGCCGAGATCCTCAAGCGCGAGGGCTACATCTCGGACTACCGCGACGAGCCCGGCGAGAAGCACAAGAACCTCGTCGTCCAGCTGAAGTACGGCCCGAACCGCGAGCGCAGCATCGCCGGCCTGCGCCGGGTGTCGAAGCCGGGCCTTCGGGTGTACGCGAAATCGACCAACCTGCCGAACGTCCTCGGTGGACTCGGCGTCGCGATCATCTCGACGTCGTCCGGCCTGCAGACCGACCGGCAGTGCAAGCGCAACGGCGTGGGCGGCGAAGTCCTCGCCTACGTTTGGTGAGGAAGGGGGACCAGAGCATGTCTCGCATCGGAAAGCAGCCGATCGCCGTCCCCTCCGGGGTCGAGGTGACCATCAACGGCCAGCACGTCTCGGTCAAGGGACCGAAGGGCACCCTCGAGCACACCGTCGCCGAGCCGATCACGGTCGAGCAGGACGAGGACGGCTCCATCCTGGTCAAGCGGCCGGACGACGAGCGGGAGAGCCGTGCGCTGCACGGGCTGAGCCGGACGTTGGTGAACAACCTCGTCGTGGGCGTCACCGACGGCTACGAGAAGCGGATGGAGATCCACGGCGTCGGCTACCGCGTCCAGGCCAAGGGGCAGGACCTCGAGTTCGCCCTCGGCTACAGCCACCCGGTGACGATCAAGGCGCCGGAGGGCATCACCTTCAAGGTCGAGAGCCCGACGAAGTTCTCGGTGACCGGCATCGACAAGCAGAAGGTCGGCCAGACGGCCGCGGTCATCCGCAAGCTGCGGCGTCCCGACCCCTACAAGGGCAAGGGCCTGCGCTACGAGGGTGAGCGCATCCGCCGCAAGGTCGGAAAGACGGGTAAGTGATCATGAGCGAAACCGTGACCAAGCGCAAGCCGGTCGGCAAGGACATCTCGACCCGCCGTCGGGTCGCGAAGACCCGTCGGCACTTCCGGCTGCGCAAGAAGATCAGCGGAACCGCGGAGCGGCCCCGGCTCTCGGTCAAGCGGTCCAGCCGGCACATGCACGTGCAGCTGATCGACGACATCGCGGGGCACACCCTCGCCGCGGCGTCCACCCTCGAGGCGGACGTGCAGGCCGTCGAGGGCGACAAGAAGGCGAAGGCCGCCAAGGTCGGCGAGTTGATCGCCGCCCGCGCCAAGAACGCGGGCATCTCCAGCGCGGTGTTCGACCGGGGTGGCAACGCCTACCACGGCCGGATCGCGGCGCTGGCCGACGCCGCTCGCGAGGGCGGGTTGGAGTTCTAGTGATCATGCACATTCTCGAGAACGGAAGGAACGCCTGATGCCGGGACGTACGCGGCAATCCGGCGGCCAGGGCGGACCCGGCGACCGCGAGCGCGGTGGCGGCCGGGACCGCAGGGACCGTCGTGACGGTGGCCGTGGCGGGGCGGCCCAGGACAAGACCCCGCACCTCGAGCGCGTCGTAGCGATCAACCGCGTGGCCAAGGTCGTCAAGGGTGGTCGTCGCTTCAGCTTCACGGCGCTGGTCGTCGTCGGGGACGGCGACGGTCAGGTCGGCGTCGGCTACGGCAAGGCGAAGGAAGTTCCCGCGGCGATCGCCAAGGGTGTCGAGGAGGCGAAGAAGAACTTCTTCCGCGTGCCTCGCATCGCGGGCACCATCCCGCACCCCGTGCAGGGCGAGGCGGCCGCCGGTGTCGTGCTGCTGCGTCCGGCCAGCCCCGGTACCGGTGTCATCGCCGGTGGCCCGGTGCGTGCCGTGCTGGAATGTGCCGGTGTGCACGACGTGCTGTCGAAGTCGCTCGGCAGCGACAACGCGATCAACATCGTGCACGCGACCGTGGCGGCCCTGAAGGAGCTGCAGCGTCCCGAGGAGGTCGCGGCGCGCCGTGGCCTGCCGCTCGAGGACGTGGCTCCGGCCCGGATGCTGCGCATGCGTGCGGGGCAGGGGGTCTGAGATGGCTCAGCTGAAGGTCACCCAGATCAAGAGCACGATCGGTACGAAGCAGAACCACCGGGACTCGCTGCGGACCCTCGGGCTGCGCAAGATCCGGCAGTCGGTCGTGCGTGAGGACACGCCGCAGGTGCGGGGCCTCATCCACACCGTCCGGCACCTGGTGGCAGTGGAGGAGGTCAAGTAATGGCCATCAAGATCCACCACCTGCGGCCCGCGCCCGGTGCGAAGACCGAGAAGATCCGGGTCGGCCGCGGTGAGGGCTCGAAGGGCAAGACCGCGGGCCGCGGTACCAAGGGCACCAAGGCGCGCAAGAACGTGCCCGCCGGTTTCGAGGGTGGGCAGATGCCCATCCACATGCGGCTGCCGAAGCTGCGTGGCTTCAAGAACCGGTTCCGCACCGAGTACCAGCCGGTGAACGTGGGCGACATCGCGCGCGTCTTCGCCGACGGCGGCAAGGTCGGCAAGGAAGAGCTGGCCGCTCGCGGCCTGGTCCGCAAGGGCAAGCTCGTGAAGGTGCTCGGCAACGGCGACGTGGACGGCGTGAAGCTGGACGTCACCGCCGACGCGTTCTCCAACTCGGCGAAGGAGAAGCTCGAAGCCGCCGGTGGCTCCGCCACCACGGTCTGAGCCCACCCGCCCCAACGAAACGGCCCGCCGGTTCCGCACGGAACCGGCGGGCCGTTTTCGTGCGCCCGGCGGGCGCGTTCTGCCGGCAAAACGCGCCCCGGGCGCCGCATTCTGCCCGCAGAACGCGGTCGACGGGGCAGCCGCGGCCGGGGCCCGGTTCACCCGGCCGGCGGCGTTCGATCGTCGCGCGGTGGGGAGACCTTCGTCGGTTACTCCACAGTTTGGTCTAGACCCCTTGGCCGAGCTCTCGGGACAGTCGGGACGTCAGCTGAACCGATTCCGTATCGGGCTTCGCCCGTGGGGAGGACATCGAGATGACAACGGTCAACACAGGCTCTCAGCGACGCGGGAGACGCGTCGTTTCCGCGTTCGCGGCCGCTGCCGGTGCGGTCGCGTTGACGCTGGCCGGCACGTCGGCCGCGAGCGCCGCGCAACCGGGTCAGCACTGTGTGTACTCGGTCTCGGCGCATGAGTACACCTGCCACGACACGCTCGCCGAGGCGAAGTCGCAGGCAGGGACGCGACCGCAGGGCCGGGACTTCCTGCGTGTGCAGGGCGAGATCATCGGAGCCACGGTGTTCGAGGACGAGAACTACGGCGGGTCCTCGCTGACCATCACCGTCCCCGAGCCCTGCCCCAAGAACGGCAAGGTCGACTTCTGGCTCGACCTCAGCGACTACTGGCAGGACCGGATCTCGTCGGTACAGGCGTGGTCCACCTGCTGGCTTTGGCTCTACCCCTCGTCCGGCGACCGCGCCGGGCCGTACAAGGACAACCACTCGTACGTCGGCGACTACATCAACGACCGCACCGTGACCGTGGGACTCAGCTGAGGGGATGATCGACATGGGACGTGCCAAGCGAACGACGGCGGTACTCACCGCGGCGGCGGCGATGCTGGGCGGGCTGCTCGCGCCCGGTGTCGCGAACGCTGAGGAAGGGCCGACCATCCGCCAGCTGCTCGAACAGTGCGAGCAGGGCAGGACGGACCTGTGCGAGTTCCACCCGGCCGGCCCGCCCGAGGTCTACCGCGGGTCGTACGAGCTGGCCGGAGGCGCGCGGAACTGTTCGGCGGGCACCTCGACCAGAGTCATCCGCTGGGAGTCGTCGCAGACCACCACGAACTCGGTCGGCGTGACCATCAGTGCCGGGGCGACCCTCGGCGAGATCTTCGAGACCAGCTACGAGGTGAGCTTCAGCCAGGAATGGAGCTGGACCACCACGAAGGCCGACGAGATCCGCCACGAGCTGGGGCCCTACCAGGCCGTGGACATCTTTGCGGCACCGATGCGCCAGAAGGTGCGCGGCACCTACGAGATGCACTTCGGCGATCCGTACTACGGCCACTACTACTGGTACGTGCACGACGTGGTCGTCGACGGCCCGGCCAGCCAGCCGGCTTGGGACGTCAAGGTCGAGGAGACCGACCCGCGCTGCTGAACCGCGTTCTGCCCGCGGAACGCGCCTCGCCACCTCCCGGCCGGGCGCGTTCTGCGGGCAAAACGCGCCCCGCTGGCCCCCACGAACCGGGAAGTCGCATGCGAAATGCGCACTACGTGCAGGCGGCCGATGCGGGGCTGTTAGAGTCGGCTGCACGCTTCGGGACACGTCTGCCCCGAAGCGTTCCTGGCTTGCCCGCCAGCGACAGTGTGTTCCCGCCGGTCACCGTGCCGGCCAAGCCGATCGTCGGCTGATCACCGACGACGCCGAGGAGGTCCCCCGCGTGCTCAGCGCCTTCCGCTCGGCTCTCGCGACGCCGGACCTGCGCAAGAAGATCCTGTTCACGCTGATGATCGTGGCCGTCTACCGGCTCGGTGCGGTCACGCCGGCGCCCGGGGTCTCCTATCCCAATGTGCAGGCCTGCCAAGCGGAGATCGACCAGCAGGGCATCTACGGCTTGCTGAACCTGTTCAGCGGTGGTGCTCTCCTACAGCTGTCGGTGTTCGCGACCGGCATCATGCCCTACATCACGGCCAGCATCATCGTTCAGCTGCTCACCGTGGTGATTCCTCGGTTCGAGGAGCTCAAGAAGGAGGGGCAGGCCGGACAGGGCAAGCTCACCCAGTACACGCGGTACCTGACGATCGCGCTGGCGATCCTCCAGGCCACCGGCGTGGTCGCGCTCGCGGACCGCGGCGCGCTGTTCGGTGACTGCAGCCAGCCGGTCCTCCCGGACAACTCGGTGTACTCCCTGGCCATCATCGTCCTCACGATGACCGCGGGCACCGCGGTCATGATGTGGATGGGTGAGCTGATCACCGAGCGCGGCGTCGGCAACGGCATGTCCGTGCTGATCTTCCTGAACATCGCCTCCCGCATCCCGGTCGAGGGCGCCAACATCCTGAACAACGAGGGCGGCATGATCTTCGCCTTCGTGTGCGTGCTCGGCCTGGCGATCATCGCGAGCGTCATCTTCGTCGAGCAGGGACAGCGCCGGATCCCCGTCCAGTACGCCAAGCGCATGGTCGGCCGCCGGATGTACGGCGGCACCTCGACCTACCTGCCGATCAAGGTCAACCAGGCCGGTGTCATCCCGGTCATCTTCGCCTCGTCGCTGCTGTACCTGCCCGACCTGCTCGGCAGGCTCATCGGCGACCCCAACGAGGCCTCCGCGTGGCAGCGGTTCCTGCAGACCTACCTGGTCGACCAGTCCAGCTGGGTGCACATCCTGCTGTACTTCGCGTTGATCATCTTCTTCACGTACTTCTACATCACGATCACCTTCAACGTGGACGACCGCGCTGAGGAGATGAAGAAGTTCGGCGGGTTCATCCCGGGCATCCGGCCGGGCAGGCCCACCGCCGAGTACCTGGGCTTCGTACTCAACCGCATCACCTTCCCGGGTTCCATCTACCTGGGCATCGTGGCGATCCTGCCCAACTTCTTCCTGTCCGTGACCCAGCAGGGAGCGAACCAGAACTTCCCATTCGGCGGCACAGCTGTGCTGATCATGGTCGGTGTCGGCCTCGACACCGTGAAGCAGATCGAAAGCCAGCTCATGCAGCGCAACTACGAAGGGTTCCTCCGATGACACGCGTCGTTCTGGTCGGTCCGCCAGGTGCGGGAAAGGGCACGCAGGCCGCGGCGCTCTCCGAGCGTCTCGGCGTCCCGCACATCTCCACCGGTGACCTGTTCCGCAAGCACGTGGGCGAGGAGACTCCGCTCGGGCAGGAAGCGAAGCGGTACCTGGACTCGGGCGACCTCGTGCCCGACTCGGTGACCAACGAGATGGTGCGGGAGCGGCTGGCGGAGCCGGACGCCAAGCGCGGTTTCCTGCTCGACGGCTTCCCGCGCAACACGAAACAGGCCGAGGTGCTCGGCGAGATGCTGGCCGAGAACGACACCGCGCTCGACGCGGTGATCGAGTTGCAGGTGCCGGAGGACGTGCTCGTCGACCGGCTGCTCTCCCGGGGGCGCTCGGACGACACCGAGGACGTCATCCGGCGCAGGCAGCAGGTCTACCGGTCGGAGACCGCCCCGCTGCTGGAGTACTACGCCGACATCCTCGTGACCGTGGACGGCGTCGGCAGCGTCGACGAGATCTCGACGAGGGTCCTGGACGCCCTGCGCATCAAGCAGTGACATCACGGGTGGGGAGCGTTCTGCGGCGGATGAGCCGGGGACGGCGGATCGAGGTCAAGACTCCGGGCGAGCTGGAGGCGATGCGCGAGGCGGGCCTGGTGGTGGCCGGCGCGCTCACCGCGGTCGCGGACGCCGCCCGCCCGGGCGTGTCGACGGCTGAGCTCGACGAGGTGGCCGAGCAGACCATCCGGGACGCGGGCGCGGTGCCTTCGTTCAAGGGCTATCACGGATTTCCCGCGTCGATCTGCGCCTCGGTCAACGAGCAGATAGTGCACGGCATCCCGTCAGGTGAGCTGAAGCTCGGGGAGGGTGACCTGATCTCCGTGGACTGCGGTGCGATCCTGCACGGCTGGCACGGCGACTCGGCGGTCACCCTCGAGATCGGTGCGGTGGCGGACACCGATCACGCGCTGTCCGAGGCCACGAAGGCCGCCATGTGGGCGGGTGTCCGGGCCGTGGTGGCGGGGGCCAGGCTCACCGACATCTCGTACGCGATCCAGACCGCGGCGGAGCGTGCCGCGGCGGAGGCCGGTGTCGAGTACGGCATGGTCGCGGAGTACGGCGGGCACGGCATCGGCAGGCAGATGCACATGGACCCGTTCCTGCCGAACGTCGGCAAGCCGGGACGGGGCCCGCGTCTGCGCACCGGGATGGCGCTCGCCATCGAGCCCATGCTCACCACCGGAACGGGTGAGACGGTGGAGCTGGAGGACGGCTGGACGGTGGTCACCGCTGACGGTTCCCGATCCGCGCACTGGGAGCACACCGTAGCCGTCACCGACAGCGGCCCCTGGGTTCTGACCGCCCCCGAGACCCCCTGACGCCGCCTTTAGCCCGCAAAACGCGCTCCGGTGCCCGCCGGACGAGCACATTCAGCCCGCAGAACGCGCCGTCGGCAGTGGCTCACCCGGGTGTGGGCGCGGGGTGACGGCGGGACCAAATCAAATCACCGAGAGTGACGCCTACCACAATCGGACCCCGTTTGGGGCCCGCGACACGGGGTGCGTACACTGTCTAGTCGGCGTGCCCATCACGTCGATTCCATCGCGCTTGTGTATCTCTGGGGCATTGGAGTCGGGGTGACGTGTGTGCCGACATCATCCAGGCAAAGCACTCACCGCTCAACCAATCACGAAACGCGGAGGACATGGCGAAGAAGGACGGGGCCATCGAGGTCGAAGGCCGCGTGATCGAGCCGCTTCCCAACGCGATGTTTCGCGTCGAGTTGGAGAACGGCCACAAGGTCCTTGCACACATCAGCGGCAAGATGAGGCAGCACTACATCCGCATCCTGCCAGAGGACAGGGTCGTGGTGGAGCTGTCACCGTACGACTTGTCCCGTGGTCGCATCGTCTACCGCTACAAGTGATCACGGTGAGCCGAGCAGGAGAGCAGGAGACGTGAAGGTTCAGCCGAGCGTCAAGAAGATCTGCGACAAGTGCCAGATCGTCCGTCGGCACGGGCGCATCATGGTGATCTGCGACAACCTGCGCCACAAGCAGCGGCAGGGCTGATCACCGGCACTCGTCGGAGTGTTGACACCTCAATAACCTCCCCGCACCTGCCGGGCCGTCCGACGGCCCGGTGCACCCCCGGGCTCCAGGCCGGGGCCGGGACACCGCCCGTGAGAGCGGGTGGACGACAGCGAGTCGGTCCCGGGACGGACGGGGAGCAGACCTGGAGAGACGACTGAAGAAGGAGCACGAGCGCCATGGCACGACTCGCCGGCGTCGACCTCCCCCGCGAGAAGCGGCTGGAGATCGCGCTGACCTACATCTACGGCATCGGCCGTACCCGCTCCAAGGAGATGATCGCCGCCACGGAACTGAACGCGGACACCCGCGTGAAGGACCTCAGCGACGACGACCTGGTGCGGCTGCGGGACTACATCGAAGAGAACTTCAAGGTCGAGGGTGACCTCCGCCGCGAGGTGAATGCCGACATCCGTCGGAAGATCGAGATCGGGTGCTACGAGGGCCTCCGGTGGCGCCGCGGACTTCCCGTCCGTGGGCAGCGCACCAAGACGAACGCCCGCACCCGCAAGGGTCCGAAGAAGACGGTCGCCGGCAAGAAGAAGGCGGGTAAGAAGTGAGCGTCCGAGGCAGGAAGGTCGTACGCGCAGCCGGGGGCGTGCAGCGTCGCGGCACCGCCTCGTGCGTATCGCCGAAGGCGCTCTACGCCCGCCCGATGGCGCTGCGCCAGCTGTACACCGACGCCGGTTCGCTGATCCGGCAGGGGCAGCGGGAGGCCGCTGCAGCCCATCGCCAGAACTCGCGCTAACGAGGAGAAACACCCACCCATGCCACCCAAGTCCCGTACCGCCGGAACCAAGAAGGTCCGGCGCAAGGAGAAGAAGAACGTCGCTCACGGGCACGCCCACATCAAGAGCACGTTCAACAACACCATCGTCTCCATCACCGACCCGAACGGCGCGGTGATCTCCTGGGCCTCGTCCGGGCACGTCGGCTTCAAGGGCTCCCGCAAGTCCACGCCGTTCGCCGCCCAGATGGCCGCCGAGAGCGCCGCCCGCAAGGCCGCCGAGCACGGCATGAAGAAGGTCGACGTGTTCGTCAAGGGCCCCGGCTCCGGCCGGGAGACGGCGATCCGCTCGCTGCAGGCGGCTGGCCTCGAGGTCGGCACCATCCAGGACGTGACCCCGCAGCCCCACAACGGCTGCCGCCCGCCCAAGCGGCGCCGGGTCTGAGGAACGGGGAGGATCAGGACACATGGCTCGTTACACCGGCCCCGCAACCCGTATCTCGCGGCGCCTCAAGGTCGACCTCATCGGCGGCGACCAGGCGTTCGAGCGTCGCCCCTATCCGCCCGGCCAGCACGGCCGCGGCCGGATCAAGGAGAGCGAGTACCTGCTGCAGCTGCAGGAGAAGCAGAAGGCGCGCTACACCTACGGCGTCCTCGAGCGTCAGTTCCGGCGCTACTACGAGGAGGCGAACCGGCGGACCGGCAAGACCGGTGAGAACCTGCTGCAGATCCTCGAGTCGCGGCTCGACAACGTCGTGTACCGCGCGGGTATCGCGCGGACCCGGCGGCAGGCTCGCCAGCTCGTCAGCCACGGTCACTTCCTCGTCAACGGCGAGAAGGTGAACATCCCGAGCTACCGGGTTTCGAAGTTCGACATCATCGACGTGCGACCCAAGTCGCTGCAGATGTTGCCGTTCGTCGCCGCGAAGGAAGCCTTCGGCGACCGTCCGATTCCCGCGTGGCTGCAGGTCGTGCCCTCGAACCTGCGCATCCTCGTGCACCAGCTGCCCGAGCGTGCCCAGATCGACATCCCGGTCCAGGAACAGCTGATCGTGGAGCTCTACTCGAAGTGATCCCCGCCTGGCCCCGGCCAGGAGGGATCCGGCGGCGGCGCTCAAGGTGCGTCGCCGCCACGCCACACCTATCGGCGTCATATGGCGGGCGCCGGCAGGAAAGGAAGAAGAGAAAGTGCTGATTTCCCAGCGGCCGTCCCTCGGCGAGGAGACGGTCAACGAGACTCGCTCCCGGTTCACCATCGAGCCGCTGGAGCCTGGTTTCGGGTACACGCTCGGCAACTCGCTGCGGCGCACGTTGCTGTCGTCCATCCCCGGTGCCGCCGTCACGAGCATCCGCATCGACGGCGTGCTGCACGAGTTCACCACCGTGCCGGGGGTGAAGGAGGACGTCACCGAGATCATCCTGAACCTCAAGGAGCTCGTGGTCTCCTCCGAGGAGGACGAGCCGGTCACGATGTACCTGCGCAAGCAGGGGCCCGGTGAGGTCACCGCGGCGGACATCGTGCCCCCGGCCGGGGTCACCGTGCACAACCCGGACCTGCACATCGCGTCCCTGAACGGGAAGGGCAAGCTCGAGATCGAGCTCGTCGTCGAGCGCGGCCGCGGGTACGTCCCCGCCCTGCAGAACAAGCAGGCCGGCGCCGAGATCGGCCGCATCCCGGTCGACTCGATCTACTCGCCGGTGCTCAAGGTGACCTACAAGGTCGAGGCCACCCGTGTCGAGCAGCGGACCGACTTCGACAAGCTGATCCTGGACGTGGAGACCAAGCCGTCGATCACGCCGCGGGACGCTGTCGCCTCGGCGGGCAAGACCCTGGTCGAGCTGTTCGGCCTGGCCCGCGAGCTGAACGTCGACGCCGAGGGCATCGAGATCGGCCCGTCGCCGCAGGAGGCGGACACGATCGCCGCCTACGCGATGCCGATCGAGGACCTCGACCTGACCGTGCGGTCCTACAACTGCCTCAAGCGGGAGGGGATCCACACGGTCGGCGAGCTGGTCTCGCGCAGCGAGGCGGACCTGCTCGACATCCGCAACTTCGGCGCCAAGTCGATCGACGAGGTCAAGATGAAGCTGGTCGGCCTCGGCTTGTCGCTCAAGGACAGCCCGCCCGGGTTCGACCCCACCACGGCGGCCGCGACCTACGAAGGTGAAGGTTGGTCCGAGAGCGTCGACACCGCTCCGGACACTGGCCACGACGACGGCCAGGACTACGCAGAGACGGAGCAGCTGTAGGACCGGAGACGGTGGCCCGCGATCCCTTGCGGGCCGCCCGGTCTTGCGGCTGAGGAGCTGTAACGAGGAGAACCGATGCCCACCCCCACCAAGGGACCCCGTCTCGGCGGATCGCCGTCGCACGAGCGGTTGATGCTGGCGAACCTGGCCACGTCGCTGTTCGAGCACGGCAAGATCACCACCACCGAGGCGAAGGCCAAGCGTGTCCGGCCGCTGGCCGAGAAGCTGATCACGAAGGCGAAGCGGGGCGACCTGCACAACCGGCGTGAGATCATGCGCACGATCCGCAACAAGGACGTCGTGCACAAGCTGATGGCCGAGATCGGTCCGTTCTACGAGGACCGGAACGGCGGATACGTCCGCATCACCAAGACGATGCCGCGCAAGGGCGACAACGCCCCGATGGCGGTCATCGAGCTGGTGTCGGAGAAGACCGCCACCGCGGAGGCCGAGGCGGCTCGCAAGACGAAGTTCGCCAAGGACCAGCCGAAGCCCGCCGAGGCCGAGGCCAAGGCCGAGGAGACCGCCGAGGCCTCGGACGCCGTCGAGACCACCGGTGAGACCGGTGAGGCACCCGCCGACCAGGACGCTGAGGCTCCGGTGTCGGCAACCGACCAGGCGACGGCCGAGCCCGCCGAGGGCGGCGACCCCGAAGCCGAGGCCGAGAAGCCGGCCGAGGACAAGAAGGACGAGTCCTGACGGCAGCGAACGACCCGAACGAGCCCGCTGCTCCCGCTGGGGAGGGCGGGCTCGTTCGTCTGCGTATCGAGGTCAGCTACGACGGCACCGACTTCTCCGGGTGGGCCCGGCAACCCGACCGGCGCACCGTGCAGGGCGTCCTCGAGGACGCCCTCGCGAAGCAGCCTCCCGGCGCCGAGGTCGCCAGTCCGACCGTCGTCGCCGGCCGCACCGACGCCGGTGTACATGCCGAACGCCAAGTACTCCACGTCGACGTGGCGCCTTTTGCGGGCAGAATGCGCCCGGCGGGACGGCTGACGGTGGACGAAAACGGCATTCCGGACCTGGATCGCATGCGACACCGGTGGAACCGCTACCTGCCGCCGGACGTGCGCGTGTTGCATGCGTCCGTGGCACCAGACGGGTTCGACGCCCGCTTCTCGGCGATCCGGCGCCGCTATCGCTACCAGGTGTCCGATGCGCCATGGGGTGTGGCCCCGCTGCGCAGACACGACACGCTCGCGTGGCCACGCCCGTTGTCCGTGGACGCCATGAACGAGGCGTCGGATGCCCTGTTGGGCCTTCATGACTTCGCGGCGTACTGCAAGCAGCGTGAGGGCGCCACCACGATCCGGGAGCTTCAGCAGCTCACATGGACCCGTGTCGGTGACCACGAGGTGCACGCCCACGTGTCGGCGGACGCGTTCTGTCACTCGATGGTGCGCAGCCTCGTCGGAGCGCTGTTGCTCGTCGGTGACGGCAGGCGCGACATCGCCTGGCCAGGACGGCTGCTCGACAGTCAGATCAGGGACAGCGCTGTCGCCCCGGCGCATGGCCTCACCCTTGTCGGGGTGGACTACCCTCCGGATGCCGAGCTGGCCGCGCGTGCCGAGCAGACGCGCAACGTCCGCTCTGCCACTCCAGGCCGCGGCTGAGCGTCAGCGGTCCTGCTGGACCTCGCGCACCTCCTCCAAGATCTTCCGGTAGTCACCCGCGAGCTTCTCCGCGGTGACGATGACGAACCGCCAGCCCTCGGCTTCGAGCCGTTTTCGCCGGGCCTCGTCTCGCAGTGTTTGGTCGGATTCCGCATGCCAGCGCCCGAAGTACTCGATGGCTGTCTTGGTTTCTTCGATGGCGAGGTCGAGCCGTGCAACCTCTCGACCGTTGCGGAGGATCCTGAACTGAGGGGTCACTCGGTAACCACCGACCGTCAGGACGACCCGCAGGTCGGACTCCGGAAGTGACTCGGCTCTCGGATCGCACAGCACGAAGACCTCGCGGGCCAGGCGGATACCCCAGTTGCGGCGACCTGAGATGGCTCGACCGAGTTGCCGCTTGCTGACGACGCCGGAGCGAAGGAAGGCGTCCACGTCGGGGACAGCGGTGCGGAGTCTGCGGACCCAGCCGCGGGTGCGGGGCGAGAGCCGGAAGATGAGGTCGAGCGCGATTCGTGCTGGACGTGCGATGCGTATCCCGCGCCAGGGGCGCGATTCGCGGCGCTTCACGGCGGTGCGGCGAATCTGGATGCCCTTGAGTGGCCCGAATCGGTGTTCCTCCGGGACGACGATCTCCACCGGGTCGTAGGGCTGAGCGAGTTCGACGCCGCGGACGGTCGCGGCGGATCGTCCGGTGAGCACTGCTTCCTTGGGCGCGATCAGCGCGGCGCCTCGGCAGCGGAGTTCGTGGGTCACGGGGACGTGTGCGGGCACGTAGACGTCCTGGAACAACCTGCGGAAATGTGGTCCGCGCAGCTGAGCGGCGGTGACATAGCCCTCCCGGCGGGCGACGGAGCCGCGGAAGACGTCGGTCAGTTCGTGTGGCTTGGTTCGTTTGATCACCGCGTCAGCGTCGATGGCCGGTCCGACAGCTTCCGTGCCTCGCGCCGATTCGGGAGGAAGTTGTCCACAGCGGCCCTGTTGTCCACAGACGCGCGCTCGCGGCTTGACACCCTCCCCACCTCGGTGCACCCCGGTCGCATTTTGCGGGCAGAAGTCTCTCCCCGAGAGCGTTTTGCCCGCTGAACGCACCCGGCTGGGGCGCGTTCAGCGGGCAAAACGCGACAGGGGCCCGCGGTCAGTCGCCGCGGCGAACCGGGCCGAGGATCTGCTGTTCCTTGCTGGTCGTGACCAACCGCAGCGGGCGCCACAGGTTGCGGCCCAGGGCCACCACCTGGTCGTCCTTCAATGTCGTCAGCTGCCGCATCATCTGGGGCGGCAGCCGCCACAGCCGGGCCGCCAGCTCGGCCTGGCCCGCCGGCAGCCGCTGCATGAGCACCAGGTCAGCCGCGTTCGCCACCGCATCGGCCTGCGGATGCAGGTAGGGGAGCACGTACACCGTCGTGTGCCACGGCGAACGCGGGGGGAACAGATCCTGCGGAGTGGGGCCGCCGTCGTGCACGACGAGCAGCGGCGCGTCCTCCGACGGCCGCGGCAGCTCGACCGGCGACAGCCTGCGAATCTGCACCAGCGGCGAGGGACGCCCGTTCGGTTGCGTACCCGCCGCGTTCGACAGCACCTGCCACGCCGCGGGTCGCCCGGTCGCGACCACCACCCATGCGCCGACAGCCATCGCCCGCAACGCCACCTGACGTGCGAGATACAGCCCGCCCACCAGCACGATCCTCGTCGGCGCCGAGCGCAGAGCCGACACCGTCAGCGGTTCGCCCTGCAGTCCCGACCCGAGCACGATGCCACCACGGTCACCCGAAGGACTGATCGCGTCCAGCAGCGCGGGATCGACGACGAACTCCGGCGCCACCCCAGCGTCCTGACTAGCGTCCCGAACGCGTGAACTCATGCCGTCCCTCCCATCGGCAGGGTCGCGGCGAATCCGGAGACCTGCAGCCCGCGCAACGGGGTCAGCGCCACGCCGAGTCGTTCGGAGAGCGTCGTCAACCGCTGGTCCGCCGCGTCGAGCTCACGCGGGTTCCGCGCGCTGATCCGGACGACACCCCGCAGACCGATCTTCCCTTCCTCCGTGGAGGGAGAGATCGACATCGACACTGTCGCGGACAGTGCCCGCACGCTCGTCAGTGCGTTCAGCGTGTTGGTGACCTTGCCCTTCGGCCAGCCCGTGATCGCGTAGCTGGCATGACCGATTCCTGCCGCCGTGACGCCTGTCCACCGTTCCTGCATCGTCACGCGCGCACCCGAGCCGGCGACCCCCGTCAGCTCGGCGGCGGAGATTCCTGCCCGCAGAAGTTCATCCGGGTCGAGCGGGCGCGTGGGCACGCCACGGGACTCCAGGGCGTTGCGGACCCGCGACAGGGCACCGATGAGTGCGCGGTGCGCTCCCACGACACCGCCACCGCGTTCCCGTACAGCCGTCGGGCAGCGCTTCGGGTCCAGCCGGACCGCGACCCACGTCGTGCGGCGCGCGGCGGCCGGCAGCGGCCCCAGCACCTCCATGTACGAGCTGAGCGCGGGGGAGTCGGAGGGCAGCGCGGCGCTGCCCGGATAGCAGTGCCAGATCATCTGGATGGAGTCCAGAACGACGCCGCGGTCCTCGAGGCACGGCGCGAGCGCCGACAGCGGCAGGCTCGGCGCCCCACCGGCTTGGGTGATCAGTGCGGGAGCCGGCTCGACGAGGAGGACAGCCGTCCACGTGCCGTTGTGCCACGCGAGCCCGACCCGCTGGTGCTCGTGGTCCTTGCCGTGTGCGACGACGAGGTCAGGCACCGCGAGCCGCAGCAGGCTGACGCGGGCGTCGTCCGGCCCAGTGACGCCATCCTCGTCGGCCGCGATCGACTCCAGACTCGTCGGAGCGGGCGGTGTCGCCACCCGATCGTGTGATCGGAAGGCATACCGCGCCGTCAACCCGGCCCACTGGGTGAACCACTGCCCGTTCCAGCGCAGCAACGCGAGCACCAGAGCCACCGCTGTGATGCCGATCGCCACGTACACCAGCGAGCTGTTCACGGCGAGCAGGATCAGCCCGACGGCCAGGCCCACCTCGAGGAGCACCACGTTCGCCACCGGCAGCGGGCCCAGGTTCGCCCCCAGCCGCCGCCGGTGGGCAGGAGGAGCGACCACCGCCGGACGAGCGGGCGGCGTCGCACCACCGGGCCGAGGAGGCTGCCCGGGCGGAGGCCCCCCAGGACCTCCGGGTCCCCCGGGGCCGCCGGGACCACGAGGCCCACCGGGCCCGCCGGGACCCCCCGGCCCGCCAGGTCCACCTGGGCCGCCGCCGGAACCGCCGGGTCCACCTGGACGCTGTGGTGGTCCCGGGGGCCGCCCCGGAGGCGGCTGGGACCCCGGCGGCGGCCCCGGCCGACGTGGAGGAGTGGTGACGGACATCCGCTCGTTCTTCCCCTCGATCATGCAACTGAGCTGGCAGCCGATCCCGGATACCCCGCGCCGGTACGAGTTGGTAGAAACCAACACCGAGCGGTCCCCGTACGGCTATCCTGCGGAACCGTACCGCGACTGGGAGAGCTGTAGGTCGAGAATGCCGTCAACACCCACGACGAAGTCACAAGTCCAGGCGTATCAGTTCGTGCTGCGGCGCATGCAGTCCGCGCTGGTCCGCAAGGACGCGGTGATGCTGCACGATCCGATGCGCACGCACAGCCGCGCGACGATCGTGGGCGTTGTGCTGAGCGCCATCGCGATGCTCGGCTTCATCATCTTCGGGTTCTTCAAGCCTGCGCCGACACCACCCGATTCGGGGATCGTGATCGGCGAGCAGTCCGGCTCGATCTACGTCGTGTCCGAGAACCCGAAGAAGCTCATTCCGACCTTCAACCTCGCCTCGGCCCGCCTGATTCTCCTGGCCCAGCAACAGCAAGGGGAGGAAGGGCAGGGAGGTGCCGCACAGGGTGGCGGTGCCGTGGAGGTCGTCGAGGCCAACGTGGTTCCGGACGAGCAGCTGAAGGACATCCCGCGCGGACGACTGCAGGGGATTCCGAACGGCCCCGAGTTGCTGCCGACCGCGGACCAGCGTGTCTCCGACCACTGGGCGGTCTGCGACAACTTCAAGATCGACCGAAGCCTCCCGGACGCGGAGGCGCGTGAACAGGCCGAGACCAAGACCACGGTGTACGCCGGGCTGTCCGAGCTCGGCGAGGAGCTGGCGCAGAACGAGGCAATCCTGGCCTCGGCCGACGACGGCAAGCACTACCTGATCTACCGGCAGCCCGGGGACGCCAACCGCACGGCCAACGCCGTCCGTGCCGAGGTCGACCTTTCCGCCGGTTCCGTCCGTGCCGCATTGAGGCTCGACGAGGACCAGGCCCGGCACATCTCGATGGGACTGCTCAACGCCATCCCCGCGGTCGGTGAGCTGGTGCCTCCGGAGATCGACGGGCAAGGAAACCCGCCGGAGGGGTACGAGATCGAGAGCTACCCGGTCGGCACCGTCTTCTCCACGCCGCGAGCCGACGGCAAGGACTTCTACGTGGTCACCAGGACAGGGATCCAGGAGGTCTCGGAAGCGGTTGCCGACATGATCCTGTTCGAGAACACCGCGACGACCGGGGATGACGTGCCGGTCGTCGAACCCGACGACGTGACGGGCCTTCCGACGGTGACGGAGGGTGACCCGGGTGCGCTCGAGGTGTCGCACTACCCCCAGTCGGTGCCGACCGTGCTCAATCCCGGCCGTTACCCCGTGTCGTGCCTCGGCTGGACGGTCCGTGGTGAAGGAGCGAGTGAGGAGAGCCGCACCGCCGTCTACGTCGGTTCGGTTCCTCCTGGCCCGAAGAACGCCGCCAACGAGGTGCAGGCGGTCGAGATCGGACAGCCGAGCCCGGACGGGTGGAAGATCGACTACTTCTACATGAAGCCGGGTTTCGCGGCGGTGGTGCGGTCGGCGACAACCGAGGACACCTTCGGACGTGGCAACATCCAGCTCGTCTCGGATCGCGGCATGCGGTACGGGGTTCCCGATGTCACCACCGCGCAGGCGCTCGGGCTCGGTGAGCAGGATCCGGCGCCCGAGTCGATCCTCAAGTTGCTGCCCGTCGGTGCCTCGCTGAACACCCAGGATGTCGGCCGTACGTTCGACAGCGTTCCGGTCGATCCTGACGCGGGCACGTTCGATACATCCGACGACGCCGCCGCGGGTGGCAACTGACCCACCAGGGGCCTCCCGTGTCGCATGCCCGTGTCCTGGGCGTCGCGGCGGGACCGCGGCGCGTGTGGCCAGCCCGGGAGTGGGATGGCGGTCGTCTCGGACTTAACGCCTCCGCCCTCAGCCGGGCGCATTCTGCCCGCAGAATGCGAAGTGCGGGCGGGACGGAGGGGGCATCTCGGCAGGAATCGGGCGTCGCCTGGACTGTGTGCCGGATGTGCGCGAGCCGGGCGGGCCGGACGGCGCCGAGGCGAGGGACACAGCGGCAAGCCGAGACCCTCCTGGAGCCGCAGAAGTCCCCGGGAAGCCGGACCGGCCACCGTGGTGATCGGCGAGATGTGATCGTCGGCTAACCGCGTTCTGCCCGCAGAATGCGCGCGGGGTCGGGCAGACTGGCGACATTATGCCCGCAGAACGCGACCAGCCGGGCGCGTTCAGCGGGCAGAACGCGACGCGGGGGTGCGGTTGCGGCGGATGGTGTGCACCACGAACAGGGTGATGGCGAGTGCCGCCAGCGCACCACCTGCACCGGCCAGGGCCACGATCATCGGGGTCCAGTCGCGGTTGTTCGCCGGCGGCATGTCCGACGGCAGCGCCACCGCGCTCGCCGGGGCGATGCCCTCCTCCTCGGGGACGGTCGCCGTGAGCGCCGCCATCGGGTCGATCACGCCGTGTCCCACGAAGTTGTCCCGGCCGCCCGGCGCTGCCGGATGCTGGGCCGTGCTCGTGATCCGGTTCATCACTTCGCGGGCAGAAAGCTCCGGGAACTTCGCCCTAACCAGGGCCGCCAGACCCGACACATAGGGCGCCGCGAAGCTGGTGCCCTGGATGAACTGCTGCTGGCCGTTCTCGATCGTCATGTTGGCCAGACGGTCCGAGCCCACCGCCGGGTCGAGCGAGATGATGTCCGTGCCCGGCGCCGCCACGCTCACCCACGGCCCGTGCACGCTGAAGTCCGCGACACTGCCCGTGGCGTCGATCGCCGCCACCGAGAGCACGTCGTCGGCGAACCAGGGCGGCGTCACGATCGTGTTCGGCTTGTCCGGATCGCCCGTGTTCTGCTTGCAGCTCTCGGTCGTGTTGCCCGCCGCCGACACCACGACGACGTCCCGCTCCTCCACCGCGTACCGCACGGCAGCCTGCAGCGCCTGCTCCCCGGACCCGATGCTGCCGTTCGCCTGCCTGCAGTTGTTGATCGAGATGTTCATGACCTGAACGCCACGGTTCGCGGCGTTCACCACCGCCTGCGCCAGCGTGTCCAGGTTGCCCGCCGAACCCTCCTGGTCCTGCGTCCGGCCCTCCCCGCCCTGCGCCGGCCCGGTCTCCCCGCCGGACGGGCCACGCAGCGCGTTCGGCTGGTCGCCGCCACCGTTCTCGCCCGACCTGCCGTCGCCGCCCGAGTCGCCGCCGCTCTGGTCACCCCCGGTGGGCGCGGACGGCGAGTCGTCCGGCTTGTAGTTCTGGCTGGACTGCCGGATCGACACGATGTTCGCGTCCGGCGCGACCCCCTCGAAGCCGATGTGCTCCGGGGTGTCCGCCGCGATGATGCCCGCGACCTCGGTGCCGTGGCCGTCGCAGTCCTCGAGACCGGGACCGGCCGGCGTCGCCTTCACGTAGTCGCCGCCACCGCTCACCCGGCCCTCGAAGTACGGATGCGTCGCGGTGACCCCGGTGTCGATCACGGCCACCTCGATGCCGCCGCCCACCGAGCCGGTGGTGTTGCGCATCAACCGGTGCACCTCGTCCAGCCGGAGGTACAGCTGCCCCCACGGCTTCTGCTGCAGGCTGATGTTCCGGCTGAGATCACGCTGCACGCACTCGGTGTGCTTGACGTAGTTCTCGTTCGGGGAGCCCGTGTCCTGCGGCGGCGCGACCGCCACCGGAGGCGGCGTCGCGTAGTAGCCGCCGTCGTCCTCCTCCTGCGCCCCGGCCGGCAGCGGCGCCACCCCCGGCGCGAGCAGGCCGAAGGCGCCCGCCAGCAGGCCCGCCGCGATCCTGCGCGCCGGGCTCGCGGTCACCACGCGCCCGCTCATGACAGGTCGAGGTGCCGCAGCGTCGAGTACAGCCCCATGACCGCCAGCGCGAGCGGCAGCACCGTCGCGATGCAGATCGCCTCGATGATCTCCACCGTGCGCCGCATCGGTGGCGAGAACCGCTGGTTCGGGAAGATGACACCGACCACCAGCGCACCGGCGCCGACCAGCACGAGCGCACCGAACACCCAGATCACGCGGTCCAGCGGCCCGGCCGTCCACATCCAGCCGAGCAGGATCCCGCCCGCCGACACCATCCCCGTGGTCAGCAACGCCACCGCCTGGCCGCCGTTGGCGTAGGTCCGGGCCCGCAGCAACAGCACCAGGGTGGCGATCGCCGCGGTCAGCACGCCGAAGATGCCCGGCGCGGTGGCCGTGATGATCGCGGCCACCGCCGTCACCGCGCCGCACCCGATCAGCAGGCCCGTCATGTAGTTGTGCGCGACGCTGGTCCGCCGTTCGATCGACGCGTAGTCGGGGAAGCCGGAGTCCTCCTTGAGTTCCTCCGCCGTGCCCGGCACGTTCGGCAGCGGCAGCTTCGCCAGCCAGATCGTCGCCCTCGGCAGCATCGAGATGCCGGCGAGCGCGGCCGCGGCCGTGCCCGCCGCGATCCCCGGGGCAGGGTGTGCGATCAACGTCGCCACCAGGAACGCCAGCAGACCGAACACGCCCGCCGTCGCCGCCGCGATGAACGTCGTGATGCCCGCGCCGATCAGCAGGATGCAGGCGGCGGCGACCACCACCACCAGCGAGCTCGCCAGCAGGAGGTTCGCGCGCACCGACACGCCGGGCACGATGTGGAAGCCACTCACGAACGCCAGCGGCAGCCCGCCCGCCGCCGCGATCAGCACCCCGGTGGCCTCCGCCTGGTACGCCTTCGCCAGCGTCGCCCCCAGCGCCACGCAGGCGATCGCGGCGACACCGGCGGTGATCGCCACGACCAGCCCGTCGCCGCCGAACAGCGGCCCGCCGAAGAACAGCGCCAGCGCCGCCGAGAACAGCGCCAGCCCGCCCGCGAGGTGACCGATCCGCTGCGCGGTCTCCTTCGTCCACGGCCGGAAGCTGTCGGGCTCCGCCTCCGCGATGGCGTCCACCACGTCGTCGTACAGCGGCGGCGGTGGGTTCTCGTTTCGCCTGCGCAACTGCAGCAACTCGCCATCGACGATCCCGAGCGACGCGAGCGTGCGGCTGGGGTCGAGCGGCGCGTCGCCGAGCTTGGCCAGCGCCCAGCCCCCGTGGCGGGCGCCGCCGTCGGGGGTGACCTCCTTGGCCATCTCCAACAGCATCGGCAGCAGGTCCGCCACCGCCACGTCCGCCGGCAGCGCGACATCGATGCGGGTGCGCGGTGCCACGACCGTGACCCTGCTGAAGACCGTCGTGCCCGTTGCCACCTGTTCCGCCCCCTAGCTGGAGAGAATGCCCGCAGGAACTTACCTTCTCGGGTGAGATCCCCGGACGAGGACCGGCAACCTCGGCGAACCGGCCCACAGTGTCGTCGTGCCGCCCTAGTATTAGCGCACCCGGGCAGTACGTGGGGTCACTTCGGGTGAATGCACCGGGTCGAGCGGTCGGCCACGGCGACGCCCGTGTGCGGCCTGCGGTTCGCTACCGTGTGCGGCGGCCGTGCACCCACTGGCCGCCGTCGCCGAGTTGAAGAGGGGTCTTTCGGTGAGCACGCTGCAGTTCAAGCGGTTGCCACGGCTTGCTGCTCCCCGTCCTCCGGGCGGCGAGGTCCACCTCGAGCCGCCGCCCGAGGTGCCGAGGACGATCCCCGGCAACATCCTGATGAAGCTGCTGCCGGTCGTCATGGTCGTCGCCATGATCGGCATGATCGTCTTCATGTTCACGGCGGGCGGTGCGCTGGGCCGCAGCCCGTTCTTCCTGATGATGCCCCTGTTCATGATGATGTCGATGGTCGGCATGTTCTTCCAGGGCGGCCGAGGGGGCGGGCCGAAGAAGGCCGAGATGAACGAGGACCGCAAGGATTACCTGCGGTACCTCGGCCAGATGCGCGACCGGGCCCGTGAGGCCATGGCCGACCAGCGCGCGGCGCTCGAGTGGGTGCACCCCGACCCGCAGAGCCTGTGGTCGCTCGCCACCAGCCGCCGCATGTGGGAGCGCAGGCAGAGTGACCAGGACTTCCTCCACCTGCGCGTCGGCCGCAGCTCGCACCGGCTCGCCACCCGCCTCGTGCCGCCGCAGACCGGCCCGGTCGACGAGCTCGAGCCCATCGCCACCCTGGCGCTGCGCCGCTTCGTGCGCGCTCACTCCATCGTGCCCGACCTGCCCACCCAGATCACGCTGCGCGGGTTCGCCGCCGTGGGCATGCAGGGTGACCCGGAGCTCACCCGCGGCCTGACCCGCGCCATGCTCGCCCAGCTCGTCACCTTCCACAGCCCCGACGACGTGCTCGTCGCCGTGGCCACCGCGGGGCGGGCGAAGGAACAGTGGGAGTGGGCCAAGTGGCTGCCCCACGTGCAGCACCCCACGCTGTCCGACGGCATCGGGCAGATGCGGATGATGGCGGGCTCGCTCGCGCAGATCGAGGCGTGGCTGGACGACGAGCTGCGCGACCGGCAGCGGTTCTCCCGCAACGCCACGCCCGCGCCCGACCAGCCGCACGTCGTGATCGTCATCGACGACGCCGAGGTCACCGGCGAGGAACAGATCCTGCTGGAGGAGGGCCTGGTCGGGGTCACCCTGATCGACCTCTCGGACTCGCTCGGCAACCTGCCCGCCCGCCGCGGCCTGCGGCTCGTGGTCGAGGACGAGCGGCTCGGCGCCCGCAGCGCGGGCGGTGTCGAGTGGTTCGGCAAGCCCGACCGGCTGAGCGTCGTCGAGACCGAAGCGCTGGCCCGGAAGATCGCGCCGTACCGGGTCGGTTCCGCGGCCGCCGACGACAGCGAGGAGCAGCCGCTGCTGTCCAACCCCTCGCTGCTGGAACTGCTCGGCATCCCCGGCGACCCGATGACGTTCGACGTGCAGCAGGCGTGGCGCCCGCGGCCGATCCGCGACCGCTACCGGGTGCCGTTCGGGGTCGGCGAGTACGGCCAGCCGGTCGAGCTGGACATCAAGGAAGCGGCGATGGAGGGCATGGGCCCGCACGGGCTGTGCATCGGCGCCACCGGTTCCGGCAAGTCGGAGTTCCTCCGCACGCTCGTGCTGGGCATGCTGGCCACGCACTCGTCGACCGCGCTCAACTTCGTGCTCGTCGACTTCAAGGGCGGCGCGACGTTCCTCGGCCTGGACAAGGCCCCGCACGTGTCCGCCGTGATCACCAACCTGGCCGACGAGGTCACGCTGGTCGACCGCATGAAGGACGCGCTGGCCGGTGAGATGAACCGGCGGCAGGAGGCGCTGAAGAACGGCGGCAACTTCAAGAACGTCTGGGAGTACGAGAAGGCCAGGGAGAACGGCGCGGACCTCGACCCGCTGCCCGCGCTGTTCATCGTGGTCGACGAGTTCTCCGAGCTGCTGTCGGCCAAGCCGGACTTCATCGACCTGTTCGTCGCGATCGGACGGCTGGGCCGCTCGCTGCAGATGCACATGCTGCTGGCCTCGCAGCGTCTGGAGGAGGGCAAGCTGCGGGGCCTGGACTCGCATCTGTCCTATCGCATCGGTCTGAAGACGTTCTCCGCGGCGGAGTCGCGGGCGGCGATCGGCGTGCCGGACGCCTTCGAACTGCCCTCGGTACCCGGTGGCGGGTATCTCAAGTACGACACCTCCACCCTGGTGCGGTTCAAGGCCTCGTACGTGTCGGGCCCGTACCGCCCCGCCGGTATCAAGCAGGCCGCGCCCGGTGCCGCGGTGGTCAGGGCCGACAAGCGACCGCAGCTGTTCGTGCCCGACTTCGTCGAGCTGCCGAAGGAGCCGGAACCCGAGCCCGAGCCGGAACCGCAGCAGCCGCAGCCGCAGTCGGAGGAGGCCGTCGAGCCGAGCGAGCTCGACGTGATCGTGTCGCGGCTGGTGGGTCAGGGCCCGCCCGCGCACGAGGTGTGGCTGCCGCCGCTGCGGGAGCCGAACTCGCTCGACACGCTGCTGCCGAACCTGAACCCGACCGAGGAGCGCGGGCTCTCGCCGGTGGGTTTCTTCGGCAACGGGCGGCTGCAGGTGCCACTGGGCATCGTGGACCGGCCGTACGAGCAGCGGCGCGATCCACTGTGGGCGGACTTCTCCGGCGGCGCGGGCCACGGCGCGATCGTCGGCGGCCCGCAGTCGGGCAAGTCCACCATGCTGCGGACACTGATCATGTCGATGGCGCTGACCCACACCCCGGAGGAGGCGCAGTTCTACTGCGTCGACCTCGGCGGTGGCACGCTCGCCGCGCTCGACGGGCTGCCGCACGTCGGCGGTGTCGCGGTGGCGCGGCGGGAGCCCGACAAGGCCCGCCGGATCGTGGCCGAGATGCTCACGCTGGCCAACGAACGGGAGTCGCGGTTCGGCGCGATGGGCATCGACTCGATGAACGACTTCCGCAACCGCAAGCGGCGCGGGGAGATCACCGCCGAGCAGGACCCGTTCGGCGACGCGTTCCTCATCGTGGACGGCTGGCGTGCGTTGCGGGACGACTTCGACGAGCTCGAACCCCAGATCACCAAGCTGGCCGTGCAGGGCCTCACCTACGGCGTGCACGTGATCATCTCGTCGAACCGGTGGGCGGACATCCGGCCGGCGATCAAGGACATGCTGGGTACCCGCTTCGAGCTGCGGCTCGGTGATCCCAGCGAGTCCGACATCGACCGCAGGGTCGCGGTCAACGTGCCGCCTGGACGTCCCGGCCGCGGCCTGACGAGGGACAAGCTGCACTTCCTCACCGGGCTGCCGCGCATCGACGGCTCCAGCAGCGACGAGGACCTCGGCGCCGGAGTGGCCGACGCGGTGGCCCGCATCACCTCGGCCTGGAAGGGCCGCCCCGCGCCCCAGGTGCGGCTGCTGCCCGACGTACTGCCCTACGAGGAACTGCTCGAACTGGACAGGCACCGCGACAGCAGGCTCGTTCCCATCGGCGTCAACGAGGACGAGCTGGCGCCGGTCTACCTCGACTTCGACGCCGAGCCGCACTTCCTGTGCTACGCCGACGGCGAGTCGGGCAAGACCAACCTGCTGCGGCAGATCGCGCGCGGCATCACCGAGCGCTACACCAAGAAGGAAGCGGTCATCATCCTCGTCGACTACCGGCGCACCATGCTCGGCTTCATCGAGGGTGACCAGCTGCTGGGCTACGCGGTCTCGGCGAACCAGCTCGAGGGCATGGTCAAGGACGTCGCCGGGTCCATGGCCAAACGGCTGCCCGGTCCGGACGTGACGCCGCAGCAGCTCAAGGACCGCTCGTGGTGGAACGGCCCCGAGCTGTTCATGATCGTGGACGACTACGACCTGGTCGCGACGTCCACGAGCAACCCGCTGCGGCCGCTGTCGGAGTACCTGGCCCAGGCCAAGGACGTCGGCCTGCACATGGTGGTCGCGCGCCGCACCGGTGGCGCCGCCCGCACCGGCATGGACCCGATCATCGGCAAGCTCAAGGAGATCGCCGCGCCCGGCATCGTCATGAACGGGTCCAAGGACGAAGGTCAGCTGCTGGGCAACGTCAAGGCGGGGCCGATGCCACCCGGTCGCGGGGTCTTCGTCAGCCGCAAGGCGGGCAAGCAACTCATGCACGTGTCGTGGATCCAGCCGGAGTGAGCCAGCCGCTCCACTGTCGGGGTGGTCTGACACAGTGCTGCGTGGATCGATGACTGCTGGGAGCGGCTGGTGACCTTACGGGTGGCGGTGGACTTCGGGACATCGAGCACCTGTGTGGTCGCGTCGGTGAACGGTCGTGAACCTCAGGTCGTCGTGGTGGACGGCCAGCCGCTGCTGCCGTCCGCCGTGTACGCGGCGCCGGACGGCACCCTGTTCGTCGGGCAGGAGGCGGAGCGGCAGGCCGCGGTCGACCCCTCGCGCTACGAGCCGAACCCGAAGCGCAGGATCGACGAGGGCGAGTTGCTGCTCGGCGACAGCGTGCTGCGCGTGGTCGACGTGGTGCACGCCGTGCTGCGGCGCGCGGTGGCCGAGGCGCGCAGGCTCGCGGCGGGTGCGGAGGTCGACCTGCTGGTGCTGACGCATCCGGCGGACTGGGGCGCGGTGCGTACCCGGCTGCTGCGCCAGGCCGCCGGGCAGCTGGCGCGCGAGGTGGCGCTGGTGCCCGAGCCGGTCGCGGCGGCGGTGTTCCATGCGGCGACGTTCGCGCCGACGGACGTGAGCCAGGAGCGCACGGTCGAGTTCAGCGGCAAGCCGGGGGACACGCTCGCGGTGCTGGACCTCGGTGGCGGCACGATCGACGTGAGCGTCGTGCGGCGCACGGCGGAGCGGGGGCGTCGGGGCGGCTTCGAGGTGCTGGCCACGCGCGGGGACCCGGGGTTCGGCGGCGCCGACATCGACCAGGCGCTGCTGGAGCACGTCGGGTCGCTGGTGTCGGCGGCGGATCAGGACGCGTGGGACCAGCTGGTGCAGGGCAGGGAGCTGACCGACCGGCGGCGCAGGCGCGTGCTGCGTCAGGACGTGCGCGGGGCGAAGGAGACGCTGTCCCGGCACGCCTACACGGATGTGCCGATGCCGCCGCCGTTCGCGGACGCGCACGTCACCAGGGAGGACCTGGAACGGCTGATCGCGGCGCCGCTGGGCCGGGCGGTGGAGCTGACGAGCGCGACGATCGAGGCGGCCGGGCTGCGGCCGAGGCAGTTGACGGCGATCTTCCTGGTGGGCGGGTCGAGCCGGATCCCGATGGTGTCGCGGCTGGTGCACGAGCGCACCGGGGTGGTGCCGACCACGCTCGACCAGCCGGAAACGGTCGTGGCCCGCGGGGCCCTCCGCGCGGTGCAACTGGTGGCCGGCCGCCCGGCCGCCCGCCCCGGCCCGCCCCCGACGGCGCATTTAGCGGGCAGAATGCGACCGGCGGGGGACCAGCGGACGGAGGTCGTCGGCAGGCCCGGGTATCCCGGCCGCCCCGCACCCGGGCCGCACCGGCCCGACCTCGGGCACCGGGCGCCGCCGCCCGGTCCCGCGAGCCAGCAGACGGTCACCATCGCCAAGCCCGCGGCGCCCGCCGCGACCGGCGGGCGCCGGAAGCTGTTCTGGTGGGGTGGCGGTGCGGTGGTGCTGGTGGCGGCGCTGGTGACCACGTTGCTGGTCGTGCTCAACGGTGGCTCCGAGCAGCCGGAGGGGCGGACGTTCGCCCAGTACGCCTACAAGTTCGTCGCCCCCTCCGACTGGACCCAGACCGGGGACAACGTGGCCGCCCGGCAGGTGGTGGTGAAGCCCGCCGACGCGCAGCAGCCCACCGACGACGACCTGGTGGTGGTGCAGGAGTTCGTCCTGTCCTACGACGGCGGCGTCCAACGGGACCGGCTCGTCGACGAACTCCGCGGGCAGATCGCTGCCCTGCCGGACCGGTTCCGCGACTTCTCCGCGGATTTCGCGTACGCGGGCAGGCGCGTCATCCACTACGTCGAGACGAAGGCCACCGCCACCGTCCACTGGTATGTGCTCGCGCACCGCACCGCGCAGGTCAGCGTGGGCTGCCAGGAGGCGGAGGTGCCCGCCCGGGTGCGGGCCGCGTGTGAGCAGATCGTCCGCACGCTCGAGTTCACGAACTGAGCGCGGCGGACGACCGGAGGGGAGGCCCGCGCTGTTCGCGGTGGCGCGGGACCCCGCTGGCCCCGCTCCCGCCGGGTGGTGAGTGAAGCCCGAGGCCGCGACCCCGCCGGGCGCATTCTGCGGGCAGAACGCGCCCGGCGGGGGCCAGGAAGGGGCACCGGTTCGCGCGCGCGAACGAAAGGGTGACGCCCCACCGAGTGAAGAAGACGAGGACTTTTCGCAAGCGCGAATCGTTCTCGGTGGCGACACGACGCGATGACGTGCCGGGAAACGGTGGGCGAATCGTTGCGACACGGCGATTCCCGCACCGCTCCGGCACCGCGTCACGACCGGTTCCGGCCGGCTCCGAAGTGGAGCATTCACGCTAGCAACTACTTGCACCCAGGTGGCGACAACGCGGAACCAACCATGGCAATGTCTCCGTCGTAGGGCCAGTACGAACGAACGACGTACAGGCGACCCACGAGTGAAGGGGGTAACTCCCGATGGCAGGCGGTTTTACCGGGACACCGGAGCAGTTCCAGCAGGCCTACCAGGACGTCGACGCGATCAAGGCGTCGATGGACCAGAACCTGAACCAGCTCCGCAACAACATCGAGGCGACGCAGGCCGGCTGGCAGGGCGAGGCGGCGAAGGCCTTCCAGAACGTGATGATGGCCTTCGACGAGAAGACCAGGAAGCTGAACGAGGCGCTCGCCAACATCGGTGAGCTGCTCCAGCAGTCCGGTGTGAAGTACCAGCAGGCTGAGGAGGAGCAGAACTCCGCCATCAGCAACATCGGCAACACGCTGAGCGGTCTCTGAGCCGCGGTCGGCGTTTCACCACGAATACCGAAGACTTCACGACACAACGGAGGGAAAAATGCCGAGCGGCATCGTTGTCGATTACGCCACCATCAACACTGCGGCGGAGGACTGCAAGCGCACCGGGTCCGAGCTGGACGCGCTGTTCGAGGACCTCAAGTCCCGTCTGGCTCCGCTGACCGACAGCTGGTCCGGTGAGGCCATGGAGGCCTGGATGAACGTGCAGAACGAGTGGAACCAGTCGCTGGACGAGATGAAGCAGGTTCTCGCGCAGATCGCCACCGCGCTGCCGCAGATCGCGGACGGCTACCAGGCCACCGACAAGGGCATCCAGGGGATGTTCTGATCGTTCGTGGAACCGGGATCGGGCCCGGCGCGTCTCGCGCCGCGGCCCGATTTCTCGTTTGTGGGGGTCAGCGCGGGGCGCCGACCTCGAACTCCGGCTGGTCGTTGAGCACCCGGATCGACACGGTCCTCGGCTTTCCCGCCACCTCCACCGAGCAGTCGAACGTGTGCCCCGTCTCGATCGGCTGCCCGTCCGGGCACTGGACGGCGCGCACGTCGTGCTCGCCGTAGCTGTCGCGCAGCACCTGCGCGACGCCTCGCTCGACGGAGCCGGCGTCGAGCACGTCGCCGCGGAACGCGCCCAGCAGCCACGCCGCCACGCCGCCGCCCGCCAGCACCAGCACCGCCGCGACGGCGATCAGCAGCGGTTTCCTCGACTTCCGCGGAGCCGGGGCCGGGCCGCCCGCACCGAACGCTCCGAAACCCCCGTACTGGGACTGGAAGCCGCCGCCGTACACGGGCGGCGGGTGTCCCGGCGCCGCCTGGCCGTGCGGCGGGCTCGGGGTGCCCTGCGGCTGCCACCAGCCCTGGGGCTGTCCTGGTGGTGGTTGTGTCATGGTTCTCCTCGTGGCTTCGGAGGCGGGCCGGGACGCTCAGCCGCCGCTGCTGGTGATCTCGTCCATGCGGCGGTAGAAGTCGTCGACCTCGGCCTGCGTCCGCAGTTCGGTGACCTCTTCCGGGTCGGGCACGTCGGGCAGATCGTCCTTCGTCGGCGGTTCGAGCACCCGGTAGTGCTCGTCGATCTCCACCTCGTGCCCGCCGGTCTCGATCAGCCCGGTCATCTCGATCTCGGTGAGCTTGCCGTCGGGGCCGAGCCGGATCCTGGTGTCGATGACCCCGTCGCGCATCTCCTCGGTGATGCGTTCGAGCGCCCAGTCCGGGAACACCACGACCCGTTCCTCCAGGAACGTGCGCAGCGTGATCTCGGCGGTCAGCTCGACGCTCCCGTCGGGCAGGCTCTTCGCGGTCTTCGCGGCGTGCCCGTCCCGCAGGGAGCGGCCCACGGCGCTGATCATCTTGCACACGGTGAGGTAGCCCGCCCAGAAGCACGGGCCGTAGCCGGCGTCGTCGTACGGTTCGGACACCCAGGGCGTCGGGGCGAGGCTCGCGTACTCGGGGCCGAGAAGGGTGTACTCGACGTCACTGCCCGCCGGATGGAAGTAGTCGCGATAGTCGGACGAGTCGCGGTTGGAGTGGTTCTTGACCAGCCGGGACGGCGGATCGCCGACCTGGATGGCGGTCAGCGTGAAGTCCGACTTCTTGTCGTCGATGCGGGCGAACGAGTCGTGCATGGTGTGCCGCGGCTCGGTGGCGGAGAAGTCCTCGTCGAGGCGCTCCAGGGACGCGGAGAACTTCGCGGTGACGTACTCGGCGGCCTGGTCGCCGTCGGGAACGGCGGTACCGGCACGGCCTCCCGAGCAGCCCGCGACGAGGATCATGGCCGCCGTGGCGGCGACGGCGGTGAGCCTTCGCCTACGCTGTGTCATGTCGTGGTTCCCCCGGTGAGTCTTGTCGCGCCGCGCTGGCGGGAAGACTAGTATGGATCGACGGCTCGACCCCCCGGCTGCACCCAGCTCCCGGTGACCGGGTATCTTCATAAGCTGTTGTGCGCGCACGAGCCGTCAGGTGCGCTGCCGCACGGACCCCACAAGCAATGTTGACGACGAGGTAGACCCTTGCCCACGTACAGCCCTAAGCCCGGCGACGTCACCCGTGCCTGGCACGTGATCGACGCCGAGGATGTCGTGCTCGGCCGGCTCGCGACCGAGGTCGCCACACTGCTGCGCGGCAAGCACAAGCCGACGTATGCCCCGCACGTGGACTCTGGTGACTTCGTCATCATCGTCAACGCCGACAAGGTGGCCCTGACCGGGAAGAAGCGCGAGCAGAAGTTCGCCTACCGGCACAGCGGCTACCCCGGCGGCCTGCGCAAGCGGTCGTTCGGCGAGCTTCTCGACACCCGGCCCGAGCGGCTGGTGGAGAAGGTCGTGAAGGGCATGCTGCCGAAGAACAAGCTGGGTCGTGCCCAGGCGAAGAAGCTCAAGGTCTACGCAGGCCCGGACCACCCGCACGCCGCGCAGAAGCCCCAGCCGCACGAGATCACCAAGATCGCTCAGGTGACCCAGTGAGTGAGGAACAGGTTGTGACCAGCACCGAGACCGAGGCCGCGGCAACCGACGCGGTCGTGACCACCGAGACGCCCGCCGCGCCGAAGCCGTCTCGTGCTGCCGGGGGTTCCGCGCAGACGGTGGGCCGTCGCAAGGAGGCCGTCGTCCGGGTGCGTGTCGTGCCCGGCACCGGCGAGTTCAAGCTCAACGGCAAGAGCCTCGAGCAGTACTTCCCGAACAAGGTCCACCAGCAGCTCATCCGCGAGCCGCTGGTCACGGTCGAGAAGCCGGACTCGTTCGACATCTTCGCGAACCTGCGCGGCGGTGGGCCCTCCGGGCAGGCGGGCGCGCTGCGTCTCGCCATCGCTAGGGCGCTGGCGGAGATCGACGGCGACGACCGTCCCGCGCTGAAGAAGGCAGGGTTCCTCACCCGGGACGCCCGCTCCACCGAGCGTAAGAAGTACGGCCTGAAGAAGGCCCGCAAGGCGCCGCAGTACAGCAAGCGCTGACCCGACTCACCGAAGCGCCCATCCGTGTTCACGGGTGGGCGCTTCGTGCTGTCCGGCCACACCCGCCCCGGCCGGGCGCGTTCTGCCCGCAGAAGTCGCCCGCCGCGCCCCCGGAAGGCGACTTCTGCGGGCAGAACGCGCTCCCAGTGGACCGGTCGGGGGGACGGGCGCGGGGGTCGCTAAGTTGTCGGGGCGCTTGCTCACGGACCACAGTGGTGGGATACGGGGGTCCCACGGAGAACACGGAGGCAGAGGACATGGCCCGCCTATTCGGCACCGACGGGGTGCGCGGCCTCGCGAACGCCGAGCTCACCCCCGAGCTCGCCCTGACCGTCGCCGCCAGCGCGGCCCGCGTGCTCGCCGCGCACGACCGCTCCCACCGCCCGGTCGCGGTCGTCGGCCGCGACCCCCGCGCCAGCGGCGAGATGCTCGAGGCCGCCGTCGTCGCGGGCCTCGCCTCCGCGGGCGCGGACGTGCTGCGGCTCGGCGTGCTCCCCACCCCCGCCGTCGCCCACCTCACCGCGGACCTCTCCGCCGACCTCGGCGTGATGATCTCCGCCTCCCACAACCCGATGCCCGACAACGGCATCAAGCTGTTCGGCGAGGGCGGGCACAAGCTCCCCGACGGCATCGAGGATGAGATCGAGGCGGGCCTCGCCGGCAACGGAACCCGCCCCACCGGCGCCGAGATCGGCCGGGTCGCCGACGCCACCGACGCCCTCGACCGCTACGCCGCGCACCTCGTCGCCGCCACCCCCCAGTCCCTCGCCGGGCTGCGCGTCGTCGTCGACTGCGCCAACGGCGCCGCGTCGTTCGCCGCCCCCGAGGTGTACCGGAAGGCGGGCGCCGAGGTCATCCCGCTGCACGCCGAGCCCGACGGCGTGAACATCAACGACGGCTGCGGCTCCACCCACCCCGAGTCCCTCCAGGCCGCCGTCCTCGAGCACGGCGCCGACCTGGGCATCGCCCACGACGGCGACGCCGACCGCTGCCTCGCCGTGGACGCGCAGGGCAACGTCGTCGACGGTGACCAGATCATGGCCGTGCTCGCCCTCGCCATGGCCGAGGCCGGTGAGCTCGCCGACACCACCCTGGTCGCCACCGTCATGAGCAACCTCGGCCTGCACCTCGCCATGCGCGAGCACGGCGTCACCCTGCGCACCACCGCCGTCGGCGACCGGTACGTCCTGGAGGAACTGCGGGCGGGCGGCTTCTCCCTCGGCGGCGAGCAGTCCGGTCACGTCGTCCTGCCCGGCTACGCCACCACCGGCGACGGCCTGCTCACCGCGCTGCGCCTGATGAGCCGGATCGCCCAGACCGGCAAGCCGCTGGCCGAGCTCGCGTCCGTGATGCGCCGGCTGCCCCAGGTGCTGGTCAACGTGCGCGTGGCCGACAAGGCCGCCGTCGCCGCCTCCGCGGCCGTCCGCGACGCCGTCGACGCCGTCACGGCCGAGCTCGGCGGTGAGGGCCGCGTGCTGCTGCGGCCCTCCGGCACCGAGCAGCTCGTGCGCGTCATGGTGGAGGCCCCCGCCCAGGAGACCGCCCAGGCCGCCGCCGACCGCCTCGCCGGGGTGGTGGCCTCCGCCTCCTGACCGGCCCGGAATGTGTGATTCCGGCCCGGCGACCGGCCCTCACCGGTACATTCTCTGTGCATGTGCGACGGCACCGGATGCCGCTCGCCCGCGTCGTAGTGGCGACGAGCGGCACGTGAGGACCACGAACAAAGGGGGAGCGCATGGCCGGTGGGCAGACGGTCGACCCGGGCAAACTGGACGCGGCCGGTTCGGCGTACAGCCAGGAAGGCGGCCAACTCACCAACGCGGGGTCCCGCATCGAGACCGGTGTCTCCATGGGGCAGGTCGGCAAGGCGTGGTCCGGCGTGGCGGCGCCGTACGCGGACGCGATCGGCAAGTACCGCGACAGCGTGACCACCTACGGGCAGAAGTCGACCGAGCTCGGCGGCAAGCTCACCAGCGCGGCCAGCGCCTACGAGCAGGGTGAAGAGGTCAGCCGCGAGACCATCGCCTCGAAGGGGGTCTGACCACCGTGGGCATCCTCGAGAGCGGCCCAATGCGGCAGCAGGTCGCCAACCAGGTGTTCAGTGACGGCGAGCTGGACCGGATGCGGTCGATGCTCGACGACCCGAACGTCTCGCCGGAGCACCGGCAGAACTTCCTCTACGCCCTGCAGAACGCGGGCAGGCTCAGCCCAGAGGAGGTGTTCCGGTACTCCGAGCAGGTCAAGGCCAACCCGATGGATGTGCTCGCGGGCGGCCAGGCCTTCGGCGAGAACATGCAGAACGCGCGCACCAGCCTCACCGGAGCCGAGGAGGACCAGTGGCGGGGCCGGGCGAGCCGCACCCAGGGCGACGTGGAAAGGGCACAGAACCGGCTCGGCCAGGGTTCCTACTCCACCTCCGACGAGATCATCGACGAGGCCGAGGTCGCGCTCCGGCTGTTCGACGACTTCCACCCCCGCTACGAGCGGGCCAGCGCGCTCGTCGGTGCCGCCTACTCCGACAGCTCGACCCAGCAGCCGCAGGTCGTCACCACCGACTTCTCCTCCGGAGCCGGAGCGGGCGGAGCGGGCATGGCGGCCTACCCCCACAGCGGTCTCGACCCGCAGAGCATCCGCAACGGCCTCGACGAGTTCCGCGGCATCGACTTCACCGCGTTCCGCGCCGACGCGGAAACCCTCAGCACCGCGCACCAGGTGGTCGGCGACGCGACCGACGCCATGGGGTCGTCCTGGAGCAGCAACACCGCGGACTGGACCGGCGACGCCAAGGCCGCGGCCGAACAGCTCAACAACCACCTGGTCCAAGGAGCGGGTGACCTCTCGCAGGCCCTGCGCACGGCACCCGAGAACATCACCCACACCGTCGACAACGCGATCCAGCAGAACGTCGTCAACTTCGCGCGGGCCGTGCTCGACCTCTACGGCGACGGCACCGTCGCCGGCCTCACCCCGCAGCAGGTGGACGCCTTCATCACGGCCAAGGAAGAGCTGCCCGCGCTTATCCAGGAGCTCGAGGCCAAAATTGAGGAGATCGAGAACGCGAACCTGTTCGACAGGTTCGCGGACATGCTCGGCGGCATCCTCGGGGGGATTGTCCGGATCATCGGCTCCATCAGCTTGGTCGGCATTGGCATCAACTTCGCCGAAGAAATCACCAAAGACAACATCCGCGAGGAGACCGAGAAGTTCCGCGCTGCGCTGACCGAGGCGGAGCGCCGGCTCGGTGAGTTCTGCACCGACTACCAGACGAAGGCCAGCTCGGTACACCAGCAGGGTGCCACGTACGTCAGCGGTATCCAGGACAACTACACCGCCCTGATCGAGGCGCTCAACCAGGGCCTCGAGCCCGACCCGTTCGCCTCCGTCGACACGGGTGGCCCCGGCGGGGAGGCGTCCGTGGACACCGGTGGCGGCACCGGCACCGGCACCGGCGGTGGTGTCGGCGGCGGGGGTGGCGTCCCCGGTGGCGGCGGGGGTGTCCCCGGCGGCGGGGGCGGCGTGCCCGGCGGGGGCGGAGGCAGCGTGCCCACCCCGGAGGAGACGACACCGCAGGGCACGAACCCGGTCACCGGCAAACCGCTGGAGGTGGACCCGGAGACCGGTGAGCCGTACCCGATCGATCCCGAGACCGGTGAGGCGATCAAGGACACCGGAGACGACCGCGACACGCTCACCGTCGAGCAGGGCGACCACAAGCTCACCATGACCGAGCCCGACGACCAGGGTGCGATGGAGATCTCCGTCGAGGACGGCGGCGGCGAGCTGAAGGAGTACCAGCTGGACTTCGGCGCCGAGGGCGAGCCGCCACGCGACGGGTTCGGTCCCCAGGGCTCGCCGGGCGGCGGGCAGCCCGGCGGCGAGCAGGTGTACCGGCCCGGACCGGACGGGAAGATCCACATCGAGGACGGCGACCTCACGATCACCGCCGAGCAACCCGAGGGACCCGACGGTCCCACCGTGGTCACGGTCGACGACGGCCAGGGCGAGCCGACCACGTACACGCTGGGCGCGAAGGACCAGGACAACGCCGCCGCGGAGCCGCCGCGCGAGAGCCGTGCCGGCACCCAGCCGGGTCGCGGGGAACCCGTCGGCGCGTCCGGCGGCACCGGCGCGGAGCCGCCCACCGCCCGGGCCGAGAGCGGGGAGGTGCCCACCGGCGACGGCGGTGGCAGGCCCGACGGCGGCGCGCAGACGGGCGGAGCCGACGGCGGGTTCACCCCCGCAGGGGAGACCGGACCGCCGCCCTCCGCCTCGGTGGCCGGAGGGATGACCGAGCCCGTCGGCGGTGACCTCTCCGGCTCGGCGGCCGGCACGGCCGACATGGCGGGCACGCCCGGCGGTGCCGCCGGGGCCGAGGCGACCGAGCCGCAGACGGCCGGTGCGGGCGGCGCCGGCGGGCACGGCATGGGCGGCGGAGGTGGCCTGGCGGCGGGCGGCGGCGAGCCGCTCGACCCCGGTTCCGCATCGGGCTCCGGCACCACGGCCGGTGGCGCGGGGCTCGGCGCCGCACCTGGTGGAACGGCCGAGCCGATGGCCGCGGCGTCCGCCCAGCAGGGCGCGGGCGGTGCCGGTGGCATGGGCATGATGGGCGGCATGGGTGGCATGGGTGGCGCCGGTGCGGGCGGCGGCGGTGACCAGGAACGCAGCAACCCGTACCGCATCGACGGCGGCGTGTTCGAGACCAGCCAGGCCAGCAGCCGGATCAGCGGCTCGCTCGGCGACGATACCGACCAGCCGGTCCAGTTCGGCCGGTGACCGGGACCGAAAGGATCCACCGATGACGATCTCCGGTGCCGACCCCGCACTCGTTCAGCGGCTGGCCGAGACCCAGAACCGGGTGCGGGACACCTCGGCGGGCATCGCCGAGCGGGTGCGGGAGCAGTCCCGGGCGGTGACCGAGGCCGCGGAGCAGCGCAAGGAGGCCAACGCGCGGCACAGCGCCGAGCTCGACCGGCGGGCCGAGGAGCGGCAGGGCGGCAAGGACGACCCGGCGGCGCGGAACCAGTGGCTCCAGCGCACCGAGACGCGGGAGACGACCTACCGGTTCGGCGACGACGAACCGGCGGCGGAGGCGTCGGGGCCGCAGCCGGCGCCGCGTTCCCCGGAGCCCCTGCCCCCGCCGCAGCCGCCGCTGCCGCCACGCGAGCCGGTCTCGCGGGGGCGCCACGCCCAGCGGGACCCCGACTTCGATGACGACGACTTCTCCAACAACAGCTGGCTGACGTGATCGCGCCGGGTCAGGCGGGGACGCGGTTGTCCAGGTCGAGCGGCGCGGCTTTGAGGTCGGCCTCCAGAAGCGGCCGGTAGCGGTCGGCGCCGCCGAGCTCGGCAAGGAAGAAGGCGGTGAACAGCGCGCGCACGGCACGCTGGGTGGCCCGGTGCGGCTTGCCGTGCACGAGCAGCTGCGTCCAGTGCGCGCCCTCCGTGACGCCCAGGTGGGTGGACTTCGGGAGGGTGCGCAGGCGACAGGGACCGGCCCAGGCCTTCGCGATGGCCTCGGCGTTGCCGGTGGCCGGCGCGACGAGGTCCTGCGCGGCGGCCAGGTGCAGGCCGGGCACGTCGAGGGTGGCGGCCGCCGTCGTGGCTTGCGGCAGGGTCTGCGCGGCGGCGACGGTCGCGACGGCGCGGACGTGTGGTTCGCCCTCGCCCGCCGCGGCCAGCACGGCGGCGCCGCCGCCGATGCCGTGGCCCGCGGCACCGAGCTTCTCGGGGTCCACGCTGATGCCGTCGGGACCGAGCCGCACCCCGCGCACGACGTCGAGGGTGGAGCGCAGGTCGGCGGCGAACAACCGGTGCGACGGCAGCGGGCCGGTGTGGGTCGCGGGCGCGGCGGCGACGATGCCCCAGCTGGCGAGGTGGCGCAGCAGTTCCCGGTAGCGGCCCGGAGGCTGCAGCCAGCCGTGCCCGAACGCGACGGCGGGCAGGTTGCGGCCCTCGCGCGGGGTGAACACGACGCCGGGGAGCCCGACGAGGGCGAGGTCGCCACGCAGCACCTCGTGCGGCCCGGGATACGACAGCTCCTCGAGCATCTGCTTGGGCTTGCTGGCCATGGCTGGAGAGTATCCGACCAGCCACTCCCCGGCAGACCCGGACGAACGGCGCCGCATTCTGCCCGCAGAAGTCGCCCCGGAGGCCTCCGACGAGCGCGTTCTGCGGGCAAAACGCGCCCGGGGCGAGCCGCGGAAGGGCCGTCACCCGGTCTCGTTACGCTGGAGGCTGTGTGTGGAATCGTGGGATATGTCGGACACCGGCAGGCGCTGGACGTCGTCCTCGGCGGACTGCGCCGGATGGAGTACCGGGGTTACGACTCGGCCGGGGTGGCCGTGCTGGACGGCGCGGGCAGCCTGACCGTCGAACGCAAGGCGGGCCGCCTCGGCAACCTCGAGGCGGAACTGGCCGCCACCGGCCAGGACCGGTTCGCGGGCACAGCGGGCATGGGACACACCCGGTGGGCGACCCACGGGCCGCCGGTGGACCGCAACTCCCATCCCCACCGGGACGCCACCCAGCGCGTCGCCGTGGTCCACAACGGCATCATCGAGAACTTCGCCGTCCTGCGCACCGAGCTGGAGGACGGCGGGGTCGAGTTCACCAGCGACACCGACACCGAGACCGTCGCCCACCTCGTCGCCCGCGCCTACCAGGACGGCGATACGGCGGGTGACCTCCCCGCCAGCGTGCGCGCCGTGTGCCGCCGGCTGGAGGGCGCCTTCACCCTCGTCGTGACCCACGCCGACCAGCCCGACGTCATCGTGGCCGCGCGCCGCTCCTCCCCGCTCGTCGTCGGCGTCGGTGACGGGGAGACCTTCGTCGCCTCCGACGTCGCGGCGTTCATCGAGCACACCAGGGACGCCGTCGAGCTCGGGCAGGACCAGGTCGTGGTCATCACCCGCGACGGCTACGACGTGACCGACTTCCTCGGCGAGCCGGCGCAGGCCAAGCCGTTCACCGTCGACTGGGACCTTTCGGCCGCCGAGAAGGGCGGCCACGAGTACTTCATGCTCAAGGAGATCGAGGAGCAGCCCGACGCCCTCGCCAACACCCTGCGCGGGCACTTCCAGTCGGGCCGCATCGTCCTCGACGAGCAGCGCATGTCCGACCAGGACCTGCGCGAGGTCGACAAGGTGTTCGTGGTGGCGTGCGGCTCCGCCTACCACTCGGGCCTGGTCGCCAAGTACGCCATCGAACACTGGTGCCGACTGCCCGTCGAGGTGGAGCTGGCGAGCGAGTTCCGCTACCGCGACCCGGTGCTCGACCGCGACACGCTGGTCGTGGCGGTGTCGCAGTCCGGGGAGACCGCCGACACCCTCGAGGCCGTCCGGCACGCGCGCGAGCAGAAGGCCAGGGTGCTCGCCGTCTGCAACACCAACGGCGCGCAGATCCCCCGCGAGTCCGACGCCGTGCTCTACACGCACGCGGGCCCGGAGATCGGTGTGGCCTCCACGAAGGCGTTCCTCGCCCAGATCGCCGCGAACTACCTCGTCGGCCTCGCGCTCGCCCAGGCCAGGGGCACCAAGTACCCGGACGAGGTGGCCCGCGAGTTCGCCGAGCTCGAGTCCATGTCCGCCGCCGTCCAGAAAGTACTGTCTACTGTGGATCAGGTCAGGGAGCTCGGGCAGCGCATGGCCGACTCCAAGGCGGTGCTGTTCCTCGGCAGGCACGTCGGTTACCCGGTGGCGCTGGAAGGCGCGCTCAAGCTCAAGGAGCTCGCCTACATGCACGCCGAGGGCTTCGCCGCGGGCGAGCTGAAGCACGGCCCGATCGCGCTCATCGAGGAGGGCCTGCCGGTGGTGGTCGTGATGCCCTCGCCGAAGGGCAGAGCCGTCCTGCACGCCAAGCTCGTCTCCAACATCAGCGAGATCCAGGCGCGTGGGGCCCGCACCATCGTCATCGCCGAGGAGGGCGACGAGACCGTGCGGCCGTTCGCCGACGAGCTGGTGGAGGTGCCCGCCGTGCCGACGCTGCTGCAGCCGCTGGTGTCCACGGTTCCGCTGCAGGTGCTCGCCGCCGAGATCGCCCGCACCCGCGGCTACGACGTGGACAAGCCGCGCAACCTGGCGAAGTCCGTGACGGTGGAGTAGACAGGCGCTGTGCGCGGAATCTGGACCACGGAGCACGTTCGCGCGGCCGAGGAGCGCCTGCTGGCGGTGACCCCCGAGGGCGCGCTCATGCGGCGGGCCGCTTTCGGCGTCGCCGTGCGGGCCGCCGAGATGCTGGCCGCGCACGCCGGGCGCGTGCCCGGGAGCCGGGTCACGCTGCTTGTCGGCGCCGGTAACAACGGTGGCGACGCGCTGTGGGCGGGCACGTTCCTGCGCAGGCGAGGCGTCGGCGTCTCGGCCGTCCTGCTGAACCCGGAGAAGGCGCACCCGCAGGGCCTCGCCGCGTTCCGGCGCGCCGGTGGCCGCGTCGCCACCTCCCGCGAAGGTCCACAGTGGATCGAGCGGGCGGATCTGGTGATCGACGGCATCGTGGGCATCTCGGCGAAGGGCTGCCTGCGCCCGGAGGCGGCCGCGCTGGTCGAGCACGTCGCCGCGCCCGTGCTGGCCGTCGACCTGCCCAGCGGCGTCGAACCGGACACCGGGGCCGTCGACGGTCCCGCCGTGCGCGCGGACCACACGGTCACGTTCGGCGCGTACAAGCCGGTGCACGTGCTGAACCCCGACCGCTGCGGCGAGGTCACGCTGGTCGACATCGGCCTGTCCGGCGAGCTGGGTGAGCCGGATTTGATGCGGCTCGACGCCGCCGACGTGGCCGGCGCGTGGCCGCTGCCCGGCCCCGCCGACAACAAGTACACGCAGGGTGTCGCCGGGGTCGCCGCGGGCTCGGCCACCTATCCCGGTGCCGCTGTGCTGGCCTCCGCGGCCGCCGTCCGGTCGACCTCCGGCATGGTGCGCTACGCCGGGCCCGCCGCGGACGTGGTCCGCTCGCACTGGCCGGAGGTGGTCGCCACCGGGTCGATCTTCGACGCGGGCCGGGTCCAGTCGTGGGTCGTCGGCCCGGGGATCGGCACCGGCCGCGACGGCCGGGACGTGCTGGCACACGCGCTGGGGCAGGGCGTCCCGGTGTGCGCCGACGCCGACGCGATCACGATCATCGCGCGCCACCCCGACGTGCTCGACGCCCGGGACCCCGGCACGCCGCTGGTGCTCACCCCGCATGACGGCGAGTTCGAACGGCTGACCGGCGCCCGGCCGGGCGCCGACCGGGTGCGGGCGGTGCGCGACGCCGCACGGCGGTTCGACGCGATCGTGCTGCTCAAGGGGCACACGACGATCGTCGGCCACCCCGGGGGTGCTGTGCTGGTCAACCGGGCACGCGGCTCGTGGCTGGCGACGGCCGGTTCCGGGGACGTGCTGTCCGGGCTCGTCGGGTCGCTGCTCGCGTCCGGGCTGGATCCGTGGCTCGCCGCCGGGGTGGCCGCGGACGTGCACTCCAGGGCGGGGCAGCTCGCCGCGGGCGGGGTGCCGGTGTCCGCGTCGGGCGTGCTCGCCGCTATCCCGGACGCGATCCGGCAGGCCCGCTCCCTGGAGCCGTGAACGGGCTCAGCCCGGGGCGCTTGGCCGTGCGGCCGTCGCCGGACGACCGGCCCCGCAGGCGGCGGTAGACCCACGGGCCGGCGAACGCGGCGAGCCAGCGGACCTCCGCGCCAACGACCCGCAAGCGTTTGCGCGGCTCGAGTGGGGGAAGTGGCCGGGTCCATGCGTCGTCGCTGTCCGGCAGCCCGAGCGCGTGCGCGACCGCGGCGGCGATGCGCTCGTGGCCGAGCGGGCTGGCGTGCAGCCGGTCGGGGCTCCACAGCCGGGGGTCGGTGGTGACGGCCTGGTCGAAGGTGTCGACGACCGCGACGTGGTGCCTGCCCGCGGCGGCCCGGATACGGGTGTTGAGGTCGAGCACGCGGTGCCGCAGGGGGCGGGCGAGCGGCGCGATCCGGCCGATGTCGGGGAAGGTGACGGTGACCACGTGCGCTCCGGCGCCGGTGAGGGCCGCGAACATCTCCTCGAGCGAGGCGGCCACGGCCGTGGCGTCGAAGTCGCGCCGGAGCAGGTCATTCATGCCGGCGACGACGGTGGCGAGGTCGGGGTGCAAGGCGAGCGCGGGGCCGAGTTGCTCGGCGCGGACCTGCGCCGCGCGGCGGCCGCGGACCGCGAGGTTGGCGTACTCGAGACCGGGTTCGAGCCGGGCGAGGTGCTCGGCGAGCCGGTCGGCCCAGCCGCGGTAGCCGCGTGTCGCGTCACCGTCGCCGAGTCCCTCGGTCTGGCTGTCGCCGAGGGCGACGTAGCGGGTGTAGGTCATGGGTGGCTCCCGGTCCGGGCCCGCTGCCGCAGCACGCGGGCGGTGTCGACGCACCAGTCGTGGACCGTCCGCTCCAGCCGGCAGCCCGCGAGGCAGGTGAGGTAGGGGCCGACGCGCTCGCCGTCGCGCAGGAACGTCTCCTCGTCGGTGTCCTGCCGCAGTTCGCGCAGCGTGCGCTCGTAGAGGGCGAGCTTGGCGGCGGCCGTCGAGGCGCGTTCGGCCAGCTGCGCGAGGACGGGTTCCGGGTCGACGTGGTCGACGGCGTGCACCTTGACGGCGAGGTCGTCGCGCAGGACGAGCGGCTTGGCGGGGGCCGACGCGAACCGTTCGAGCTCGGCGACGCCCGCCCCGGTGAGGGTGAACAGCCGCTTGTTGGGCCGGTGCCGCTGGATGACCTGCCTGCCCGTGATCAGCCCGTCGCGCTCGAGCTTCGCCAGCTCGCCGTAGAGCTGCTGCGGGGCGGCGTACCAGAAGTTGGCCACGCCGACGTCGAAGACCTTAGCGAGCTGGTAGCCGCTGTACTCACCGTCGAGCAGTGCCGCGAGCACCGCGTGCCGGAGCGCCATCCCCACCTCCCGATAGTCAAAAACCAGACTACTCACAAACTTGACTACGAGCCCGTCCCGGGCGACTTCTGCGGGCAAAACGCGACCGGCGCGGGGCGGGGAGGGTAGAGTTATCGAATTATGTGTTAACAAAGGTGAGATTGTCTGGTAAAAATGCAGCCGCATGCGCAGCGGTGCATGACTCCCCACCAGGCCCACCGGAGGAACGATGACCCAGCGCGGGGTACTCGACCGGAGGACGCTGCTCCGCGGCGCCGCCGGCCTCGCCGCATTCTGCGGGCTGAACGCGGCGAGCGCGGCGTGCGGCGGCAGGAAGGACGCGGTCCGGATCGCCACCGACGACCGGTGGCGGCAGTTCGCGGGCACGACACTGAACTTCATCTCGGAGAACACCGCCCCGACCGCCGCGATCGCCGCCAACCTGCGGCCCTTCACCGAGCTCACCGGCATCAACGTCAACATCGTCACGCTGGAACTCACCGCGCTCGTCCAGAAGGTCGCCCTCGACCTCGCGGGCGGCGAGTCGCAGTACCACGTGATCTACGCCGACCCCTACCAGGTGCTCGCGCCCTACTCGAAGGGCCTGGTCGACCTGCGGGAACTCGCCGCCGACAGCTCCCTGCCCGGGTTGGAGGGCGGCTTCGCCGACTTCATCCCCACGCAGTTGGACGCGGCGGGCCGGTTCGGCGGTGGTGACGAGATCTTCGCGCTGCCCTACGACTGCCCGACGATGGTCTGGCAGTACCGCGCCGACCTGTTCGCCAAGCACCACGACCGGATGGCCGACGACCTCGGCTTCGACCCCACGCCCGGCGCCGAACGTACCTGGGAGGAGTACTTCCGCATCGCGCGCTGGTTCAACGACAACACCGACGACGTCGCCTACGGCACCGGTCACCAGGCCAAGCAGCACGACTCCCTGCAGTGCGACTTCTCCAACGTCCTCTGGGCTTTCGGCGGGGACTACTTCGACCACGGCGACCGGCTCGGCCGCTACGGCACCGTCGAACCCGGCGACTGCAGGCTCGACACCGACCCCGCCATCGAGGCCGCGCAGTTCTACCGGCGGCTGCTCTCGATCGCCGACCCCTCGTCACGCACCTGGGACTGGAACGGACTCGCGCCCGCGCTGACCTCGGGCCGCATCGCGATGTGCCCGAACTGGCACGAGTACGCCGCGGGCAACGAGCAGGCCATGCCGGGGAAGTTCGGCTACGCGCCGCTGCCCCGCGGCACCGCCCGCAGCGCCAACATCTACGGCGGCACCGGCATCGCCATCAACGGGAACACCCTGCCGAACGAGCGCCGCGCCGCGTGGCTGTTCGTCAACTGGGCCACCGCTCCCCGCACCCAGCTCGCCAACCTCGCCAGCGACGCCGGCGGCGGCACACCCACCCGTGAGTCGGTGTACGCCCTGCCCGAGGTGCGGGCGGCCGAGCAGCGGCCGAGCGACCTGCCGAACATCCTCACCGCGCCCGCCGTCCGGAAGGCCTGGCAGCCCGAGAACATCGGCCTCCGGCCGAAGATTCCGATGTGGAACGAGTGCGACACCGCCATCTACACGCAACTGTCCAAGATGCTCGCCGGTGACCTCTCGCCCGCGGACGCCATGCGCGAGACCACGGCACGCATCAACCGCATCACCGACCGGGGGTGGTCCGCATGAGCCTCACCGCCACCACACCGGCGCGGAACGCCGCCCCGCCACAGCGGCGCGGCGCACCGCGCCGGAGCCGGTTCGGCTTCCACGCCCGCATGATGGCGCCCGGCATCCTGCTGCTCGCCGTCCTCTCGCTCATCCCGCTGTTCACGGTCATCGCGATGAGCGTGTCCCAGGTCCGCCTCCTCGGCGGCGTGTCGTTCGGTTTCGTCGGCGCCGAGAACTGGGCCCGCTTCCTCACCGACGTGGACCTCGCGCTGCAGTGGGTGCGCACGCTCGTGTTCTTCGTGCTCACCGTCGGGCTGGAGATGCTCCTCGGTGTCGGGCTCGCCCTGTGCCTGTGGAAACTCCTGCGGGGCCGCAACGCCGTGCTCGGTCTGCTGCTGCTGCCGATGTTCGTCGCTCCCGTCATCGTCGGGCTGCTCGGCCGGTTCCTCACCGACTCGACGTTCGGGCTCTACCACTGGCTGCTCGGCCTCGCCGGTTTCGAGGGCGACCTGCTCGGCGGCACCTACTCGGCGTTCGCCGCCGTGGTCCTCATGGACGTGTGGCAGTGGACGCCGCTCATCACGCTCATCGCGCTGGCCGGCCTCACCTCGGTGCCGCAGAGCATCCGGGAGGCCGCCGCACTCGACGGAGCCAGCGGCTGGCAGGCGCTGCGCTCGATCATCCTGCCCTCGATCTCCGGTGTGCTGCTGGTGGCGCTGCTCATCCGCGCCATGGACGCCATCCGGTACTTCGACATCATCGCCGTGACCACGAACGGGGGCCCGGCCGACGCGACGAAGGTCGTGCCGATCCGCCTCTACGAGACCGCGTTCCGCTTCTTCGACCTCGGCTACGCGGCGGTGATCGGGCTCGTGATGCTCGCGGTGACCGTCGCGATCGCCCGCGCGTTCGTGGGCATCCTCGAATCCAAGGGGCTGACCCGATGACCACGACCACCACCATGCCGATCGACCGCAGCCCGCGCCGCGTCCGCGCCGGGGTGGCCGTGCTGCTCGCCGTCGCTCTGTTGTGGACGCTGGTGCCGCTGGTGTGGATGGCGCTGTCGTCGTTCAAGTCCGACACCGACGTCACCTCGGCGGAACCCACGTTCGTCTTCGAGCCGACGCTGGAGAACTACGCGAGCCTGTTCTCCGGAGCCAACAACCTCGGCCCGTACATCCTGCACAGCGTGCTCGCCGCCGGGATCTCGTCCGTGCTCGCCACCGTCCTCGGCGCGCTCGCCGGATACGGCCTCGCCGGCAGCCGGATGCGGGGCAAGAAGCACGTCGCGTTCTGGATCATCAGCACCCGCATGGCGCCCATCGCCGTGGTGGTGCTGCCACTGTTCCTGCTCTTCCGCGGCGCCGGGCTGATCGACTCGATCCCCGGCCTGATCCTGGCCTACCTGACGTTCAACCTGCCGTTCGCGATCTGGCTGATGAGCGCGTTCTTCTCGCAGGTGCCGCCCGCGCTGGAGGAGTCGGCGCTCGTCGCCGGATGCACGCGCTGGCAGGCGTTCCGGCACGTCGTGCTGCCGCTGACCAAGTCCGGCCTGGTGACGACGTTCGTGCTGTGCCTGGTGTTCTCGTGGAACGACTACGCGTTCGCGCTCGTGTTCAGCGGGCCGCACTCGCAGACCCTGCCCATGGCCGCCGACCAGCTGGTGACCCAGACTGGTATCGACTGGGGGCAGCTCACCGCGATCGGCACGATCGTGGTGTTGCCGATGCTCGTCGCCGGGCTGGCGGTCCGCCGCTGGCTGGTGACCGGACTGACGTTGGGAGCCGTGACCGGTGAGTGACATTCCCGAGGCGATGCGGGTCTCCGTGCTGAACGGGATCCACGACATCGTGACCGAGGAGCGGCCGGTGCCCGAGCCGGGCGAGGGGGAGGTCCTCGTCCGGGTGCAGGCGGTCGGCACCTGCGGCTCGGACGTCCACTACTACGAGCACGGGCGGATCGGCGACTTCGTCGTCAAGAGCCCGCTCGTGCTCGGCCACGAGCCGAGCGGCGTGGTCGTCGCCCGCGGGCCCGGCGCGACCCGCCACGACGTCGGCACGCGGGTCGCGCTCGAACCGGGCGTGCCGTGCTCACGGTGCGCGCAGTGCAAACCCGGCCGGTACAACCTGTGCCCGGACATGCGTTTCTTCGGCACCCCGCCGATCGACGGCGCGTTCTGCGAGTACGTCGTGCTGCGTGAGGACTTCGCCCACCCCGTGCCCGACTCGGTCAGCGACGAGGCGGCCGGGCTGCTGGAACCGCTCTCGGTGGGCGTGTGGGCGTGCCGCAAGGCGCGGGTCCAGCCGGGCTCCCGCGTCCTGATCACCGGCGCGGGCCCGATCGGTCTCGTCGCCGCCCAGACCGCCCGCGCCTTCGGCGCCACCGAGGTCGTGGTGACCGACGTGAACCCGCACCGGCTGCGTTTCGCCCGCGAAATGCGCGCGACCGGGACCGTCGACGCTTCCCGCGAATCGCTCGCCGACAGCGGGTTCGAACCCGACGTGCTGCTCGAGTGCTCGGGCGTGCCCTCGGCGGCGAGCGAGGCGATCCGCCGGGTCGGCCGCGCCGGGCGCGTGGTGCTCGTCGGCATGGGCGGGGACGAGATCCCGTTGCCCCTGGCGCACGTGCAGGGCTTCGAGATCGAGGTCACCGCCACGTTCCGCTACGCCAACACCTGGCCGACGGCGATCGACCTGGCCGCGGGCGGCGAGGTCGACCTCGACCGGCTCGTCACCCACCGGTTCGGGCTCGACGAGGTGGAGCAGGCGCTCACGATCGGCGCGCGCGACGACACCGTCGTCAAGGCCGTGGTCCTGCCGCAGGTCGCCACGCATGGGTAGAGCCCGCCCCTCCGACGCGGCCGTCGAACAGCGGCGGCAGGAGATCCTGCGCACCGTGATCGAGCTGGGTGAGGTGCGGATCGACGACCTCACCGGCCGCTTCGGCGTCAGCCTGATGACCATGCACCGCGACCTCGACGACCTGGCCGACCGGCGGTTGCTGCGCAAGCTCCGCGGCCGGGTCGCGGCCTACCCCGCGCTCACCATGGAGACGGCGAAACGTTTTCGCGAGGGCCTGCACCTGGCCGAGAAGGAGGCGCTGTGCGCCGCCGCGGCCGGTGAGGTCACGAACGGGCAGACCGTGTTCCTCGACGACTCGACGACCCTGTTCCCGCTGGCCCGGCTGCTACGGCGGCGCGAACACCTCGCGGTGGTGACCAACTCGCTCGAAATCGCGCGGATCGTGGGCGAGGAGCCGGGCAGCAACGAGGTGATCCTGCTCGGCGGGCGGTACACGGAGTTCGACTCGTGCATCGGCCCCGACGTGCTCGCCGGGCTCGGCCGGATCCGCGCCGACATCGGGTTCGTCTCCGCCACCGCGGTGGCGGGCGGCAGGCTCTACCACCCGGTGCGCGACTACGCCGACCTCAAACGGGCCGCCCTCGCCGCCGCCAACCGGAACGTTCTGCTGGCGGATCGCTCCAAGTTCGGCAAGACCGCGACCTACGCCCACGGCGACGTGGGCGACTACGACCTGGTGTTCGCCGACGCGGGCGCACCCGCGGAGGAAATCGACGTGATCCGGACATTCGACACCCGGGTCGAGCTCGTAGGAAGCTCTGGAACATGAACAGTGAGAAGGACGTACTCGTAGCCGGGATCGACTCGTCCACCCAGTCGACGAAGGTGATGGTCTGCGACGCCCGCACGGGCCGGGTGGTGCGCAGCGGGCGCGCCGAGCACCCCGACACCACCGAGGTGGACCCGGCGAAGTGGTGGTCCGCGTTCCAGGAGGCCACCGACGGGCTCCTGGACGGCGTCGCCGCCATCGGCGTGGCAGGCCAGCAGCACGGCATGGTGACCCTCGACGACAACGGCGACGTCGTGCGGCCGGCGCTGCTGTGGAACGACACCCGCTCCGCGAAGGCCGCCGCCGACCTCACCGCGGAGCTGGGCGGGCCGAAGGCGTGGGCCGAGGCCGTCGGCTCGGTGCCGGTGGCGAGCTTCACCGTCACCAAGCTGCGCTGGATGGCCGAGCACGAGCCCGAACTCGCCGACCGCGTCGCCCGCGTCCTGCTGCCACACGACTGGCTGACCTGGCGCCTCACCGGCGGCGATCCGGTGACCGACCGTGGCGACGCGTCCGGGACCGGGTACTTTTCGCCCGCAGAACGCTCCTACCGGCCGGACATCCTCACCCGGGCGTTCGGCGGTCGTCACCCGGAGTTGCCGACCGTGCTGGACCCCGCCGCGGCCGCGGGCCACACGCCGGACGGCACGCTCGTCTCGGCGGGCACCGGCGACAACATGGCCGCCGCGCTCGCGCTCGAGATCGGTGACGGCGACGTCGTGGTCTCGCTCGGCACCAGCGGCACCGTGTTCGGCGTCTCCGGGACCGCGCCCGCCGACGCCACCGGCACGGTCGCCGGGTTCGCCGACGCCACCGGGCGGTTCCTGCCGCTGGCGTGCACGCTCAACGCCGCCCGCGTGCTCACCGCCACCGCCGGGATGCTCAACGTCGAACTCGCCGAGCTCGACCGGCTCGCGCTCGCCGCGAGCCCCGGCGCGGGCGGCCTCACCCTGCTGCCCTACCTCGACGGCGAGCGCACGCCGAACCTGCCCGAGGCGGCGGGCTCGCTGTTCGGCCTGCGCCGGACCAACATGACGCCGGAGAACCTCGCCAGGGCCGCCGTCGAGGGCATGCTCTGCGGGCTCGCCGCCGGGCTGGACGCCGTGCGCGAGCACGGCATCAACGTGCGGCGCGTACTCCTCATCGGCGGCGCCGCCCAGTCGGAGAGCGTGCGCGCGGTCGCGCCGATCGTGTTCGGCGTCCCCGTCGTCGTGCCCGAGCCCGCCGAGCACGTCGCGATCGGCGCCGCCCGGCAGGCCGCGTGGGCCCTCGCGGGCACCCCCGAGCCGCCCGCGTGGCAGGGCAACACCGCACTCCGCCTGGACGAACCGTCGGCCGAGGGCGCCGAGGAGGGCGCGCGGGTCCGGCAGCGGCACGCCGAGGCGCGGCGACAGGTGCACGACGTGTGAGCCAGGCGTGTTCCGCGCCACCAGCGGCGGACCTCGGCGCGGGCTGTGGGAAAATCGGCGTCGACATGAGCGTTGATCAGCCAGCCCGCGCCGAGGTTGTGATCGACCTGGGGGCGATCCGGCACAACCTCGGTCTCCTCGCCGCGCGCGCGGCCCGCTCCGGCGCGCAGACCATGGCCGTGGTCAAGGCCGACGGCTACGGCCACGGTGCCGCGCGCGTCGCGGCCGCCGCCGTCGACGCCGGGGCGAGCTGGCTGGGCGCGTGTTCCTCGGCCGAGGCGCTCGACCTGCGCCGGGCCGGGATCACCGCCCGGCTGTTCTCCTGGCTGGACACCCCGGACGTCGACTTCGCGCCCGCCATCGCCGAGGACGTCGACCTCTCCGCCAGCTCGGCCGGCGAGCTCGCGCGGATCGCCGACGCCGCCCGCAGGGCCGGGCGCCGGGCCCGGGTCCACCTCAAGATCGACACCGGGCTGTCCCGCAACGGCTGCCCGCCCTACGCCTGGCCGGAGCTGGTGCACCGCGCCGCCGCCGAACCCGGCGTCGAGGTGGTGGCCGTGTGGTCGCACCTGGCCTGCGCCGACGAGCCGGGGCACCCCTCGATCGACGAGCAGGCGCGCCGGTTCGCCGACGCTCACGCCGTCGCCAGGGCGGCCGGGCTCGACCCCCTGCGGCACCTCGCCAACTCGGCGGCGACGCTGACCCGGCCCGACCTGCACTTCGACCTCGTACGCCCGGGCATCGCCATGTACGGCCTCAATCCCGTGCCGCAGCGGGAGGACCTGCGGCCTGCCATGACGCTGCGGTCCAGCGTGGTGCTCACCAAACGGATCGACGCGGGCGAGTCCGTCTCCTATGGACACACCTGGACCGCCGAGCGCGACACCACGCTGGCGCTGGTGCCGGTGGGCTACGCCGACGGCGTGCCCCGCACGCTGTCCGGCCGGATGAGCGTGTGGCTCGGCGGCAAGCGCAGGCCCGTGGCCGGGCGGGTGTGCATGGACCAGCTCGCCGTCGACTGCGGCGACGACGAGCCCGCCGTCGGCTCCGAGGTGGTGCTGTTCGGGCCCGGCACGCGCGGTGAGCCCACCGCCCGCGAGTGGGCCGACACGCTCGGCACCATCGACTACGAGATCGTCACCGGCATGTACCGGCCCCGGGTCCGCCGCCGGTACGTCGGTGAGGGCGAGCGGTGAGCCCTTCGGCCCGCGTGCTGGGCCTGGTGGGCGGCCTCGGCGCCGTGCTGACGGGGACGGCGGCGACGGTCGCGGCCGTGGCCACCCGGCAGCGCCGCGGCGCGGACGACCCGCTGCGCGACGAACCGCTCGGCCGGCTCGAACCCGACCGCGCTTCGACGGTCGCCGCCGACGACGGCACCCCGCTGTGGGTGGAGGAGATCGACCCCGCCGACGGCGGGAAGCCGGTGCTCACCGTCGTCGGCGTGCACGGCTTCGCGCTGTCCCGCCACTGCTGGCATTTCCAGCGGCGCGACCTGGCCACCCTGCGGCTGCCGCGCGTGCGGCAGGTGTACTACGACCATCGCGGGCACGGCTCCTCGGGCGCCGCCGGACCCGGGAACAGCACCATCGAGCAGCTCGCGCTCGACCTCGACGCCGTGCTGCGGGCCGTCGCCCCGGACGGGCCGGTCGTGCTGCTCGGTCACTCCATGGGCGGCATGGTGATCATGGAACTGGCGCAGCGGCGCCCCGAGGTGTTCGCCGAGCAGGTGCGCGGGGTCGCGCTCATCGCCACCGCCGCGGGCGAGGTGGGCGCGCGTGGCCTGCCCCGGTCGCTGCTGTCGAAGTACAACCCGCTCACGCGCGGCGTGGGTGAGCTCGCGGGCTGGCAGCCCGGCCTGGTCGAGTTCGTCCGCGCGGCAGGCGGGCAGCTCACCCGGGAGGCCGTGCGCAGGCTCGCGTTCGGCTCCCGCGACGTCAGCCCCCGGCTGGTGGACTTCATGCAGGAGATGCTCGCGGTCACGCCGGTGCGCCAGCTCGTGGACTTCGTCGACACCCTCGGCAGCCACAACCGCTACGCCGCACTCGCCGGGCTCAAGCACGCGCACGTCCTGGTGGTCGGCGCGGACGCCGACCGGTTCACGCCGTTCTCGCACGCCGAGCGGATGGCCGCCGAGCTGCCGGACGCGGAGCTGGTGCGGGTGCGCGGCGCGGGGCACCTGGTGCAGCTGGAACAACCCGAGCTGGTGAACAGCCATATCATCGATCTCGTACAGGCCTGCTCCGGTGTGGATGGCAGGCGATCCGCACGGCGAACCTGGTGGTGGCGCAGATGAGCATCGAACTGCCGACGGCCGACGAGACCGTCCGGTTCGGACAGTCACTCGGTCGGGTACTGCGCGCGGGCGATCTCGTGCTGCTCGCGGGGCCGCTCGGGGCGGGCAAGACCACGATGACCCGCGGCATCGCGGAGGGCATGGGGGTGTCCGGGCGGGTCAGCTCGCCGACGTTCGTGCTCGCCCGCGTCCACCCGGCCGGACCGGACGGGGTGCCGCTCGTGCACGTGGACGCCTACCGGCTCGGGGGCGACCTCGGCCAGCTCGACGACCTCGACCTGGACACCGAGCTGGAGGACGCGGCCGTGGTGGTCGAGTGGGGCGAGGGGGTGGCCGAACGGCTCTCCGCCGACCACCTGGTGGTGCGGATGGACCGGCGGCCCGACGACGTGCGCGTGGTCGACCTGGAGCCGCACGGCACCTGGACCGAGCGCGCACCCCTCGTGAGTGACCAACGTGGTTAGAACCACGCGCAGCACTCACGAGCCGGCCGCGGTCAGGGTCCCACGATGCCCCGTGCGACGCTCAGCTCCACGAGGTCGGCGGGGCGCAGCCGCAGCGCGTTCGCCGTGGCCGGCACGTCGGCGGCAGCCCGTTTGAGGATCGAGGCCGCCGCCTCCGGTGACGTCACGGAGAAGTAGCTGTCCGGGGTGACCCAGGTGCGGTCCGGGGCCGCGAACGCGAGCGCGCCGCCGGAGCCGCCCTCGCCGACGACCAGCGTGGTGACCGGCACGCTCGCCGAGGCGACGGCCCCGAACAGCTCCGCGATGGCCGGTCCGGCCCCCGCGCGCTCGGCGGCACCGTCGTTGGCCGCGCCCGGCGTGTCCACGAGCGTCAGCACGGGGATGCCGAGCCGGTCGGCCAGCCGCACCAGCCGCGCCGCCGTGCGGAACCCGGCGGGCAGCGTCGGCGTGCCGCACTGCGCGGCGTAGGCCACCGCCCGGCCGTCCCGCCAGCCGAATCCGCAGCGCACACCGGGGTCCACGCCGCCGCACCGGTCGCCGCCGAGGTCCTCCCGCCAGTCGAAGTGGGCGTCGAGGTAGGCGTCGGCGCGGGGGCGCTCCGGCGCCCGCGCCCGCCGCACGGCCGCCCAGCCGTCGGCGGGTGGTTCCGCGGCGCCGAGCGCGCGGGGCGGGTCGGCGGCGGCCGCCGACCGGCAGGTGAGCAGCAGCAGCCATCGCTCCAGCCGGGCCGGCAGGGCGGCCCGGTCGACGAGCTGGTCGACGTGCCCGTGCTCGTGCTGGCTCTCCGCCGTGTAGGCATGGTCGTCGCCGGGCGGCCGGACGCGGGAACCGGCGAAACCGACCTGCGCGCCGGGCAGGGCCAGCGTCACGTCGGCGCCCGCGCCGAGGGTCGCCCAGCCGCCGCCGGTTGCCGGGTCGCGCAGCACCGCGACCTGCGGCAACCCGGCCGCCCGGTGCAGCGCGGACTGCCGGGCGAGCCGGTGCAGCTGCGTCAGCGCCCGCATGCCCTCCTGCATCCGGCTGCCGCCGGTCGCGACGAGCGACACCACGGGAAGGCCCAGCTCGCGCGCTCTGGTGAACGCGGCCTGCACCCGCAGCCCGGTGCGCTCGCCGATGGAGCCGCCGAGGAAACCGAACTCGAACGCCACGAGCACCGCTTCGGCCCGGCCGATCTTGCCGACGCCGCACACCACGGACTCGGCCTCACCGGTCCGCTCGGCGGCGCGGGATCGCGCGTCGTCGTAACCGGGCCAGCCGATCGGGCCGTCCACAGTGGTCTGTCCGGGATCGGTGAACGGGAGCTCGGCGAACTCGGCGGCGACGTCCGCGAGCACCGCCCTGGCTCCCTCAGCCATGCAGGGCCCGCTTCATCACCTTGCCCATGTCGTTGCGTGGCAACGAGTCCACGAACCGGACCACGCGGGGCCGCTTGTGCGGGGACAGCAGCCGCGCGACGTGGTCGATGAGGTCCCGCTCGGCGGGCGCCTCACCCTCGGCGACCACCCAGGCGACGATGCGCTCGCCGAGGTCCTCGTCCGGTTCCCCGGTGACGGCCGCCTCCGCGACCCCGGCGTGCTCCAGCAGGGCGTTCTCGATCTCGCCCGCGCCGATCTTGTAGCCGCCGCTTTTGATGAGGTCGGTGGCCTTCCGGCCGACGATGCGCAGGTAGCCGTCGGCGTCGCGGGTCGCCATGTCCCCCGTGCGGAACCAGCTGCCGTCGAACGCCTCGGCGGTGGCGTCGGGCCGGTTGAGGTACCCGGTGAACAGGTTCGGGCCGCGGACCTGGATCTCGCCGACCGTCTCGCCGTCGCTGGTCTCGAGCACGGCGCCCGACTCGTCGACCAGCCGCAGCTCCACCCCCGGCAGCGGGACGCCGACCGTGCCCGGCCTGCGCGGCCCTCCGGCGCGGACGCTGGTGTTCATCAGCGTCTCGGTCATGCCGTAGCGCTCCACCACCTGCTGCCCGGTCGCGGCGGTGATCAGCTGGTGGTCGTGCACGGGCAGCGCCGCCGACCCGGACACGAGCAGCCGCGCGTTCCGCAGCGCCCTGGCCAGCTCCGCGCTGTCGTTCACCTCGGCGGCGATCCGGTGGTACATGGTGGGCACCCCGAACAACATGGTGGCCTCGGCGCCGAGTGCCCTGGCGACCGCGTCGGTGGAGAACCGGCCGAGGTGGCGAACGGTGCCGCCGCGGCGGAGCGGGCCGAGGATGCCGAGGATGAGCCCGTGCACGTGGAACAGCGGCAGCGCGTGCACCAGCACGTCGTCGGCCGTCCACTGCCAGGCGTCCTCGAGCGCGTCGAGCGTGCTGGCGATGGCGCGGCGGGGCAGCACCGCCCCCTTGGGCGGGCCGGTGGTACCCGAGGTGTAGACGATCAGCGCCGGCGCCTCGTCCTCCGGCTCGGGTGGCAGCTCGCCGTCGGTGCCGGTGAGCCGCACCTCGTGCCGGGGGAGCGCGGCGAGCCGTGCGGGCAGCCGCGCGCCCGGCCCGGTGAGGACGAGCGCGGGCTCGCTGTCAGCGACGATGTGTTCGAGCTCCCGCTCGCCGATCTTCGGGTTGATCGGGACGGCGGGCACACCGGCCAGCAGGGCGGCGACGACGGCGACCGCGGTCTCGATGCCGGGCGTCGCCCACACGGCCACCCGCACCGGTCCCGCATCGGGCAGCGCGCGCAGCTCACGGGCCAGTGCGCCGGCCACGCGGGCGAGCTCGGCGTAGTCCAGCGTGCGGTCGCCGAAACGCAGCGCGGGCTTGCGGGACGCCGTGTGCAGCGCCGGGAACAGGACGGTCACCCGGTCTCCTTCTCCTCGTGTCGAACCAACTGCCGTGTCATGGCGTGCCCGCCGTCAGCCGAACCCGGGCACCAGGAGCACGAGCCACACCGCGGCGGGTGCCGCCGCGACAATGATGCCTCCGTACACCATGAGCTGCCGGAAGAACCGGTCGCGGTCCACGTCCTGCGCGCTGGCGAGCACGAGCGCGCCGTTGGTGGAGAACGGGCTGACGTCGACCACAGTGGACGAGACGGCGAGTGCGGCGATCATGGTGACCGGCCCGACGGTGCCTTCGAGCAGGAACGGGACCGCCAGCGGGATGAGCGCGCCCATGATGCCCACCGAGGACGCGAAGGCGGACACGATCGCACCGATGTAGCAGATCAGCAGCGCGGCGACGAGGGGGACGCCGACCTCGGAGACGGCGTCGCCCGCGTAGTCGATCGTGCCCAGTTCCTGCAGCACGCCGACGTAGGTGAGCATGCCGCAGATGAGCAGCACGGTCGGCCAGGTGACGTGCGTGACGGCCTGCCTGCTGGTCTCCGGCCACGCGATGCTGAGCAGCACGGCGAGCGTGATCGCGGTGAGGCCGACGTCGAGGTCGAACACCAGCGCGCCGACGACGAGCGCGGCGAGGCTCACCAGGGTCGCGATGCGGGGAGCGGTGAGGCCGGAGGTGTCCTCGCCGTGGCCGGTGGTGGTGTCCGTGCCCACGCCACCGGTGGCACCCGTGGCGCTCGTGTCCCCGCCCGCCGGGGTGGTGGTGCCGGAGCCGCCGACGGTGGCGAGTTCGCGGGTGGCGGTGGCGGTCGAGGCGAGTTTCAGGCCGCCGCAGACGACGAACACGATCGCGGCGATGACGAGGTTGACCACGACGCTGGCGAGGAACAGCACGATCTCGTTGCCGGGCAGGCCTTCGCGGGCCACGATCCCGTTGACGATCGTGCCGTAGATGCTGATCGGGGAGAACCCGCCCGCCTGCGCGCCGTGCACGACCATCGCGCCCATCAGCAGCGGGCTGATCCGGTAGCGGGACGCGAAGCCCAGCGCGATGGGCGCGACGATGGCCACGGCGGCCGGGCTCACGGCGCCGATCGCGGTGAGCGTGCCGCTGATCACGAACATCACCCACGGGATGAGGGCCAGCCTGCCGCCGACCACGCGGATGGCGGCGTGGACGAGCCAGTCGGTCGTGCCGTTCGCCCTGGCGATCGCGAACAGGTAGGTCACGCCGACCAGCACGACGAACAGGTCGCCGGGAAAGCCCGCGAAGATGCCGTCGGCGTCCATGCCTCCGGCGAGTGTGCCGACGCCGAACGCGGCCGCGAAGGCGAGCGCCCCCATGTTGATGGATCTGGTCGTGGCGATCACGAAGATCACGACGAGGACGAGGATCGAGACGAGTTCGGCGGACATGCGGTGCTCCCGTCGTTGGGGTCGCTGTCGTGGACCAGGTGCCAAGTGGCCGAGTGGCTGAACCACTTTGCGCCGCGGCCGACCCGAGTGTCAATACTGAAGTGGCCAAGTGGCTCATCCACTCTGCCGCGACTGTTAGGCTGCGGAACGCAGGTGAGCGACGAGTCGAGGGGACTGGCGGTGTCCGAACTGCCCGAAGCGCCCGATGCTTTGCGGCCGATGGCGCGGCAGCGGCTCTACGAGCAGGTGCTGGAGCGGCTGCGCGAGTACGTCGCCACCGCGGGGCTGCGCGCGGGGGACAAGCTGCCCGCCGAGCGGGAGCTGGCCCAGCGGCTCGGGGTGAGCCGGGCGTCGGTCAAGCAGGCGATCGTGGTGCTCGAGGTGCAGGGCGCGGTCGAGGCGCGGCACGGCGGCGGCACCTACCTCGTGCGGGACGGCCTCGAGGTGGAGCCGGTGGACGCGCTCGTCGAGCGGCGGCGCAGGCTGCCCGACGTGCTGGAGGCGCGGGAGGCGCTGGAGACGAAGCTGGCCGAGCTCGCCGCCGAGAGGCGGACCGGGGAGGATCTCGACGCGCTGGAGGCGGCGCTCGACCACATGCGGGAGGAGATCGCCGCGGGCGGGCGGGGGGTGGAGGGTGACCGCCGGTTCCACGCAGCCGTGACGGCGGCGGCCCACAGCGCGCTGCTGGCCGAGTTCATGCGCTCGATCGCCGACCAGATCACCGAGAGCCGCACCGAGTCGCTGCGGCAGCCGGGACGGCCGAACCGGTCGCTGAGCCAGCACCAGAGCATCTTCGACGCGATCAGCCGTGGCGACCCCCGGCGCGCGGCGGCGGCGATGCGCCGTCACCTGCGCACCGTCGCCAAGGTCCGGCTGCTCAGCTGGAACCCCGACGACGAGCCAGCCTGACTCCGGCCCGGCCGCATTCTGCCCGCAGAAGTCGCCCGGCCGGTCGCGTTCTGCCCGCAGAAGTCGCCCGGCGGGGCGCGTTTCGCGGGCAGAACGCGGTCGCCCGGCGGACCGCGGCGCCCGGGTAGCTCGATCGGCCGGAACGGCTGGTCGTACGCTCGAAGGGTGCTAGTCCTCGCCATCGACACCGCGACCCCGGCCGTCACCGCGGGCGTCGTCGCCGTGGAACCGGAGCGGGTCGAGGTGCTCGCCGAGCGCGTCACCCTCGACGCCCGCGCCCACGGCGAGTTGCTCACCCCGCACGTGCTGGAGGCGGTGGGCGGCGCCGGTGCCGCACTGACCGGCCTCGGCGCCATCGTCTGCGGTGTCGGGCCGGGGCCCTACACCGGGCTGCGGGCGGGCATGGTCACCGCCGCCGCGCTCGGGGACGGTCTCGGCATCCCGGTGTATCCCGTGTGCAGCCTCGACGCGATCGCGGCCGGGGTCACCGTGGACGAGCCCTTCCTCGTCGTCACCGACGCCCGCCGCCGCGAGGTGTACTGGGCCGCCTACGCCGCGGACGGCACCCGCACCGACGGCCCCCACGTCAGTGTCCCCGCCGAGCTGGACTCTCCCCTGCGGGCCGTGGCGGGGCACGGTGCCCGGCAGCACGCCGCCGTCCTCGGCAGGCGGCTCCTCGACCACGACCACCCCACCCCGCACGGCCTCGCCACCGCCGCGCGCGACGCCGTGCTGTCCGGGGCGGAACCCGAGCCGCTCACCCCGCTCTACCTGCGCCGGCCCGACGCCGCCGAGCCGGGCGCGCGGAAACGGGTGACCGTGTCGTGAGACTGGAACCGCTGCGCCGCGAGCACATCCGCCGCTGCGTCGAGATCGAGCGCATCCTCTTCCCCGGGGACAGCCCGTGGCCCGCGGGCGCCTTCCACGCCGAACTGGACGCGGGCGGCTACTACCTCGTCGCGCTCACCGACGACGAGCAGGTGGCCGGGTACGCCGGGCTCGCCATCGCCGGGGTGCCCGGCGACTGGGAGACGAGCGTGCACACGATCGGCGTCGACCCCGCCTACCAGGGCCGCGGCATCGGCACCGCGCTGCTGCGGGCGGTGCTGGACCGCGCCGACGAGCTCCGCGCACCCGTGTTCCTCGAGGTGCGCACCGACAACGACAACGCGATCAGGCTGTACGAGCGGCACGGCTTCACCCGCGTCGGCGTGCGCAGGCGGTACTACCAGCCTTCCGGCGCCGACGCGTACACCATGAAGCGGCAGGCCCGCGCGGCGCAGGAGGTGGCCGGCTGATGTCCCGGATCATCATGGGGATCGAGAGCTCCTGCGACGAGACCGGCGTCGGCCTCGTCCGGCTCGCGGCCAACGGCACCGTGGAGCTGCTGGCCGACGAGGTGGCCTCCAGCGTGGACCAGCACGCCCGGTTCGGCGGGGTGGTCCCCGAGGTGGCCAGCAGGGCGCACCTGGAGGCGATGGTGCCCACCGTGCGGCGGGCGTTCGCCACGGCGGGGCTGTCGATGTCCGCCGTGGACGCCGTCGCGGTCACGGCCGGGCCGGGGCTGGCCGGTGCGCTGCTGGTCGGCGTGTCCGCGGCCAAGGCCTACGCCGCCGCGCTGGACGTGCCGCTCTACGGCGTGAACCACCTCGCCGGGCACATCGCCGTCGACACCCTGCAGCACGGCCCGCTGCCGGAACCCTGCCTCGCCCTGCTCGTCTCCGGCGGCCACACCCAGCTGCTCCGCGTCGACGACATCGCGGGCAAGATCACCGAGATCGGGTCCACAGTGGACGACGCGGCGGGCGAGGCGTACGACAAGGTGGCGCGTCTGCTCGACCTGCCGTACCCGGGTGGCCCGCCCATCGACAAGGCGGCGCGCGAGGGCGACCCGAACGCGATCGCGTTCCCGCGCGGCATGACCGGCCCCCGCGACGCGAAGTTCGACTTCTCCTTCTCCGGGCTCAAGACCGCGGTCGCCCGCTGGGTCGAGGCCGCGCAGGCGCGCGGGGAGGAGGTGCCGGTGCCCGACGTGGCGGCGTCGTTCCAGGAGGCGGTGGCCGACGTGCTCACCGCGAAGGCCGTCCGCGCGGCGACCGAGTCCGGCATCGGCACGCTGGTGATCTCCGGCGGGGTCGCCGCCAACTCGCGGCTGTCCGGGCTCGCGGCCGACCGCTGCGCCGAGGCGGGCATCGAGCTGCGCGTGCCCCGGCCCCGGTTGTGCACGGACAACGGCGCGATGATCGCGGCGCTCGGCGCGCACGTCGTCGCGGCGGGCTGCGCGCCGAGTCCGCTGCACCTGTCCGCCAACCCCGCGCTGCCGGTCAGCACGGTCACCGTGTCGTGAGTGGGAAACGTCGTTCTCACGACGTTTCCCACGCACGACCCCGTCAGCGCGGCTGGACCTCGGTGAGACCCCGGTGGCGGTCGGCGATCACGAACGACGCCCGGGTGCGGGCCGGGGCCCCCGGCTCGGTCACCCGGTCCACCACCCGGAAGTCCGCGCGCAGCTCGTCCCGGGTGATCCGGGTGCGCACGTACCCGCGCAGCGCGTTGCGGAACTTGATGTGCGGGTTGCGGTGCAGGTTCGGGTCGTCGGCCGGATCGGAGTCCTGGCCGTTGCCGCCCGAGGTGATGGAGCTGGTGACCAGCTCGGCGCCGATCACCGGGCTGTCCGGGTCGGCGTAGTCGGCCTTCAGCTCGTTGGCCCAGTGGGTGTGCACGTCCCCGGTGAGCACGACGGGGTTGCGCACCCCGGCCTCGACCCAGCCCGCGGAGATCCGCTCCTGCGAACCCTGGTACCCGTCCCAGGCGTCCATGCTGTTGGCGCCGGACGCGCTCACCCGCCTGGCGAAGAACACCTGCTGCCCGAGCACGTCCCAGCGGGCACGCGAGCGGCGGAACTGGTCCAGCAGCCACGCCTCCTGCTCCGCGCCGGTGATCGTGCGCGCCGGGTCGGCGGCGTCCTCGCACACCTTCCAGCCGTCCCCGCAGGCCTGGTCGTCGCGGTACTGGCGGGTGTCGAGCATGTGGAAGTTCACCAGCGACCCCCACGACACCGTGCGGTACAGCCGGATGTGCGCACCGCGCGGCTTGCTGCGGCGACGCAGCGGCATGTTCTCGTAGTAGGCCTGAAACGCGTCGGCGCGGCGCTGGAGGAAGTCCGGCTGCGGGATCTCCGGCTTCTCGTGGACGTCGCCGGCCCAGTTGTTGTCCACCTCGTGGTCGTCGGGCACCACGAGCCACGGCGCGACGGCGTGCGCGGCCTGCAGGTCGGTGTCGGCGCGGTACTGGGCGTAGCGCTGCCGGTAGTGGGCCAGCGTCTCGGTCTCCGGTCCGGCGTGGTCCCGCACGTTGCCGTCCGGCGAGACGTAGACCTGCGGCTTGTACTCGTACATGTAGTCGCCCAGGTGCAGCACCACGTCGGGTTCGTCGGCCGCGAGATGGCGGTAGTTGGTGAAGTAGCCGTGCTCGTACTGCGAGCAGGAGGCGAAGCTCATCGCGACCCCGGAGCCGAGGACGCCGAGCAGCGGCGTGGTGCGGGTGCGGCCCGTCGGCGAGACGTGCCTGCCGACGCGGAAGCGGTAGAAGTACTCCCAGCCGGGCAGCAGTCCGGCCACCTCGGCGTGCACCGCGTACCCCGCCTCGGGACCGGTGCGCTCGTGGCCGCGCCGGACGATCCGGCGGAACCGCTCGTCCAGGGCCACCTCCCAGCGCACCTCGACGTGGTTGCGGCCCATCCCGCCGAGACCGTCCTCGGCCAGCGGGGACGGCGCGAGCCGGGTCCAGAGGACGACGCTGTGGTGGTCGGGCTCGCCGGAGGCGACGCCGAGCGTGAACGGGTCGCCGGGCAGCGGCCTGCCCGCGCCCTGCGCGGACGCGGTCAGTGGCAGGCCGGTGGCCATCGCGGCGGCGCCGAGCGCGGCGCCACCGACGAGGATGTGACGGCGGGAAGTGGTGAACGACGGGCTCTCACCGGATGCGGGCACGGAACGTCTCCCAACGGGTGTAGGTCAGCCGGAACCCGCACAGCTTGCAAGCCCAGGGTGGCCATTCCTTCCCGAAAGGGTGATGAGGTGGTGAACCTTTGGTGCGGTCCCGCGTGATCCCGCGCGCCGCTCCGCGGTCGCGTTTCGCGGGCGGAACGCGGTCCGGGGCGGTGGGGTATACCCTGGTTGCGCGGCTAGCACTCCGGTAGCTAGAGTGCTAATCGCACGGCACCGCACACGCCCCGGCACCCGCGACGGCGGGGTGGTAGGAGCCGTAACCAACTAGGTACCTGCCAACGCTTTCGACGACCCGTGGAGGTCAACCCGGTGAGCGTGAACATCAAGCCGCTCGAGGACAAGATCGTTGTCCAGACGAGCGAGGCCGAGGAGACGACGGCTTCCGGTCTCGTCATCCCTGACACCGCGAAGGAAAAGCCCCAGGAGGGCAAGGTCCTGGCCGTGGGCCCGGGCCGCATCGACGACAAGGGCAACCGCATCCCGCTGGATGTCAAGGAAGGCGACGTCGTCATCTACTCCAAGTACGGCGGAACCGAGGTCACGTACAACGGCGAGGAGTACCTGATCCTGTCCGCCCGTGACGTGCTGGCCGTCATCAACTGACGACGACCCGCGTATGCGTTGACGCCCCGGGTCCCGCTCAGCCGGGGACCGGGGCGTTCGCGCGCATGCAGAGAGGTTGCACTCAATGCCTAAGCAGATCCACTTCGACGAGGACGCTCGTCGCGCGCTGGAGCGCGGGGTCAACAAGCTCGCCGACGCGGTCAAGGTGACGCTGGGTCCGCGTGGGCGCCACGTCGTGCTGGACAAGAAGTTCGGCGGGCCCACCATCACCCTCGACGGCGTCACCGTCGCCAGGGAGATCGAGCTCGACGACCCGTTCGAGGACCTCGGCGCCCAGCTCGCCAAGAGCGTGGCCACCAAGACGAACGACGTGGCCGGCGACGGCACCACGACGGCGACCGTGCTGGCCCAGTGGCTGGTCAAGGCCGGCCTGCGCAACGTGGCGGCGGGCGCCAACCCGGCCGCTCTCGGCCGGGGCATCGAGGTGGCCGCCGACAAGGTGGTCGCCACCCTCAAGGAAAAGGCGACGCCGGTCAAGGGCCGGGACAACATCGCCCAGGTCGGCACCGTCACCTCGCGCGACGCCAACATCGGCGCGCTGCTCGGCGAGGCCGTGGAGAAGGTCGGCGAGGACGGCGTGATCACCGTGGAGGAGTCCTCCACGCTGGCCACCGAGCTGGACATCACCGAGGGTGTGCAGTTCGACAAGGGCTTCATCTCGGCCCACTTCGCCACCAACGCGGAGGAGCAGCGGGCGATCCTCGACGACGCCTACGTGCTGCTGCACCGGGAGAAGATCTCGGCGCTGCACGACCTGCTGCCGCTGCTGGAGAAGGTCGTCGAGACCAAGAAGCCGCTGCTGATCATCGCCGAGGACGTCGAGGGCGAGGCACTGTCCACCCTGGTCGTCAACTCGCTGCGCAAGACGATCAGCGTGGTCGCCGTCAAGGCCCCGTTCTTCGGTGACCGGCGCAAGGCCTTCCTGGACGACCTGGCCGTCGTCACCGGCGCCGAGGTCATCGCCGCCGAGGTCGGCCGGAAGCTGTCCGAGTCCGGGCTCGAGGTGCTGGGCCGCGCCCGGCGCATCGAGGTCACCAAGGACACCACGACGATCGTCGACGGCGCGGGCACCAAGGCCGACGTCGACGCGCGCATCGCCCAGATCCGCAAGGAGATCGAGACCACCGACTCCGACTGGGACCGGGAGAAGCTGCAGGAGCGGCTGGCCAAGCTCGGCGGCGGCGTCGCGGTCATCAGGGTCGGCGCGGCCACCGAGACGGAGCTCAACGAGCGCAAGCACCGCATCGAGGACGCCGTGGCCTCCACCAAGGCGGCCGTCGAGGAGGGCATCGTGCCCGGCGGCGGTTCGGCGCTCGTGCACGCCGCCAAGGAGCTCGAGGACGGCCTCGGCCTCGACGGTGACGAGGCGGTCGGCGTGAAGATCGTCCGCGAGGCCCTGCGGGCCCCGCTGTTCTGGATCGCCAGCAACGCCGGCCACGAGGGCGCGATCACCGTGTCCAAGGTGGCCGAGCAGAGCTGGGGGCACGGCTTCAACGCCGCCACCGGCGAGGTCACCGACCTGCTCGGGGCCGGCATCGTCGACCCGGTGAAGGTCACCCGTTCCGCGGTCGCCAACGCGGCGTCGATCGCCCGGCTGGTGCTCACCACCGAGGGCTCGGTCGTCGAGCGGCCGGAGGAAGAGGACGAGAGTGCCGGTGGCCACGGCCACGGGCACGCGCACTGACGCTCGTCGCGCACACGAAAGGGGCGGCACTCCACGCGAGCGCCGCCCCTTTCGTCATCCGCGGCCCACCTGCCCGGAGCGCCCGGCACACCGGCGTCGCGTCCCACTCCGCCAGGGGCGGGGTCGGGCGACGGGTGGGCCGGCCGCGCTCCGGGCACCGCCGGATGAGGGTGGGAAACGGGAGCCCGCGCCGTGCGGTCGCCCCGGTTCCCGTGTGGCCGTCCCGGCCGCGCGGTGTCTCAGAGCCCGGTCAGGCTCAGTGTTCGCTTGCCGGACTTGATGATGTGCTCCCGTTCGGACTCGGAGAGGCCGCCCCAGATCCCGTACGGCTCATGCACCGCGAGCGCGTGAGCACGGCACATCTCCAGCACCGGGCACGAGTGGCAGATCGCCTTCGCCCTGGCCTCTCTCCTGGCTCTCGCCGGGCCGCGTTCGCCGTCCGGGTGGAAGAAGGACGCACTGTCCATCCCCCGGCATGCCCCCTCCAGTTGCCAGTCCCACACATCCGCGTTGGGGCCAGGGAGTCTGCGCGTGTCTGCCATCGTGACCGCCTCCGCCAGCCGGCTCGGAAGCCGGATGTCTGCAGTTGTACTCTGCGACTACTCCATTTGGTGCAACGCGCGTTACGTTAGAAGCGCGCCAATACTTGTTCAAGGAATTCGGATCAATTCAGCCGTTAGACGTCCCCCGGTTGTGTGATCTGTGACACAGCGCTGGCCGTTGCTCCGGTTGCCGTCACCCGGCCGCACCGGAATATTGGGCCGGGTGCGATCCGAGTCCGGCTCAGATCACGCAGCCGGTGCGGTGCCGGCTGTGGTCGGCCCGGTATCGCGGCATCGCCCTGCGGAACCGACGCTGCCCGTGGCCTCCGTCGCGCGGCGGCTGGGCGTCGCACCGTCGACCCTGCGCACCTGGGACCGCCGCTACGGGCTGGGGCCGAGCAGGCACACCGGGGGCAGGCACCGCCGGTACGGCCCCGACGACGTCAGCAGGCTCGAACTGATGCAGCGCGCACTGCTCCGGGGCGCCTCCACCGCCGAGGCGGCGCGCTACGCGCTGGCCCACCTGCCGAAGGGCGCCACCGTCCCCACCGTCCCGCGCGCGGCCGCCGCGGACCCACCGTCCAGGGACAGTGCCGAGCACACCAGGAGGCCCACCGGGCACGCCGAGCTCCGGGGCGGCGTCCCCGAACTGTCCCGCCTCGCGCGCCGGCTCAGCGCGGCCGCGCTCGCGATGGACGCGCCGGCCGTGCAGCGGCTCCTCGCCTCCGCGCTCGCCGCGCACGGCGTACTCGACGTCTGGGAGGCCGTGCTCGGGCCGGTGCTCGACGCCCTCGGCGGCGGGACAGGGGTCGGTCGCGCCGGCGGCGCCGAGGTGCGCCACCTGCTCGCGGAATGCGCCCTCGCCGCCCTCGTCCGCGCGGCCCCCGTGCCCGGTGTCCCGCGCAACCGGCGGCCGATCCTGCTGGCCCGCCCGCCCGAGGAAACCACCGGCCTGCCGGTGTACGCGCTCGCCGCCGCCCTCGCCGAACGTGACCTGGCCACGCAGGCCTTCGGCGCCCCGCTGCCCGGCGAGGTGCTCGCCGTCACCGGGCGCCGCTGCGTGCCCGCGGCCGTGGTGCTGTGGGCGCACCGGCGCAGCGCCGCCGACCCCCGCCTGTTCCACCGGCTCGCCAGGGGCAGGCAGCGCGGCCGCCTGTTCGCCTGCGGTCCCGGCTGGTCCGCCGCCGAGCTGCCACCGCAGGTCGAGCTGCTCGGTGACCTCCGGCACGCGGCCGGCAGGCTGGAGCACGTGGTGGCGGGCGGGCGGCCACAATGAGCCGGTGCCAGCACGGGAAGCGGTCCTGCGCAGGGCGGCCTTCGGCGACGCCCCCGCCCTCGGCGCGCGCGAGCTCGCCCGCGCCGCCACCGCGCGCTGCCGCTGGCTGGCCGCGGTCGTGCTCGGCGGGCAGGGCCGGTACGCCGCCGCCACCACGTTCCTGGAGCCGCTGATCCGGGGCCGCGATCCACTGCACGCCTCGCTCGCCGCGGGCACGCTCGCATCGCACCGGCGGCAGCTCGGCGGCCACGCCGCCGCGCTGCCACTGGACGCAGCCGCCCTCGCCCGCGCCACCGCCGCCGGAGGGCCCGCCGACGACGACGGCGCCGATCCGGCCGGTGCGCTCGCGGACGCGCTGCTCGGGCTCGCCGCCGACAATCTCGCGCTGGGCAGGCTGGGCGTGGCGCGCAGGCTGCTGGCCCGCGCGGCCGAGGTGCCCGCCGGGTGGCGCACGCGGGTCAGGGCAGGCTGGATCGGCGCCGAGCTGGCGCTGGCCTGCGGTGCCGCGGCCGACGCCGTGCCCTTCGCGGAGGAGGCGGCCAGGGTCGCTCGCGAGCGCGGCGCCGCGCGGCACAGCGTGAAGTCCGGCCTCGTGCTCGCCGCCGCGCTGGCGGCCACCGGCGAGCCCGGGGCCCGCGAGCGTGCCGCGGGGCTGGTGGCCACCGCGCGCGCAGCCACGGCGGCGCACGGGCTGGGCTCGCTCGGCTGGCCCGCCGCCGTGCTGTCGGCCGAGCTGGCGGCCGCGGGCAGCGCTGCCGCGCGCCGGCACCGCGCCGCGGTTACTCGCGAGTTGCACGCTCTGTTACCGGCGGCTGACCCTGAGGGCAGGCGGTTGGCGCGCCAGTCGGCGTGGGTCCCGATTTGACGGTGTTGCCTGGGTCACACAGGCTATACCGACATCCGGGCGAGGTCCTTTCCAAAAAAAGCCACCGGATCGTGTCAAGGTGGGACCTAAAGCGTCCGATAGGGGAGATGGAATGTCACCCGGCTGCAGGAAGGAAACCCCGTGACGACGGTCTTGATCTGCGACGACCGACGCAGTGTCCGCGAAGGGCTCACCCGCGTGATGTCTGCCGTTGCCGGAGTCAGTCGCATCGACTGTGTAGCGCACGGTGACGAGTTGCTCGCCAGGTACTCCCGGCAGCCGGTCGACGTCGTGCTCGTGGGCACGCAGCGCGCGGTGCCGACCGGAGTCGAGGCCACGCGCCGCCTGGTGTCCGCCAATCCCCAGGCGAACGTGATCGTCTTCGGCGCCCCCGACGACGCGGGCAGCATCGCGGCGGCCATCGCCGGCGGCGCCCGCGGCTACCTCCGCTGGGACGCCTCCCGGCCCGAACTGGTCGCCGCTCTCGCGCACACGCTCGCGAGCACCTCCGTGCCCGCCCCGCGCCAGCCCTCCGACCCCGGCGTCCAGCTCACCGAGCGCGAGCTGCAGGTGCTGCGCGGCATGAGCCAGGGCAAGAGCAACGGCCAGATAGGGCGGGAGCTGTACCTGTCCGAGGACACGGTCAAGACCCACGCCCGGCGGTTGTTCCGCAAGCTGGGGGTGCGCGACCGCGCGCAGGCCGTCGCGCACGGCTTCCGCCGCGGGCTCGTCTCCTGAGTCCGCCGAGTCCGCTGAGTCCGCGGCACACCGCACACCGGACCTCCCTGCGACCGACGCGGCACGGCACACCCCGGGGCACCGGGGGCCGTGCCGCGTTGTCATGCGGTCGTCATGCGGTCGTCAATGCGATGGGTGACCTTCGGCCGTATCGCTGACGGGTCGTGTGGTTGAAAACTCTATGAGTGCGTTAAAGTGTGGGCTTCCCCGCTAGTTCGTGGGACACGGAACGCGTCAAAGTGACCGTGAGCGAGCATCGGAGGGTGCGGGCGGTACGGTAGGCATCACCGGCGTGAGGGATGGGAAGTCACCACGCCGTCTTCTTTGCACGCCTACACGTAACACCGGGACTGTTGTCTGCGATGGCCAATGTGGGGGATGGACTGGACGAGTCAGTCGCCGCCGCCGTCGAGGGTGAGCCTCAGGCGGTGGAGCGGGTACTGGCCGCCATCCGTCCCCTTGTGGTGCGGTACTGCCGCGCCAGGGTCGGCAGGCAGGAACGGTCGTTCGCCTCGGCGGACGACGTAGCCCAGGAGGTGTGTCTCGCGGTGCTCACGGCATTGCCCTCGTACCGTGACCAGGGGCGCCCCTTCCTGGCCTTCGTCTACGGCATCGCCCAGCACAAGGTGGCCGATGCCCACCGTGCCGCATCCCGCAACCGGGCCGAGCCCGTCGCCGAGGTCCCCGACGAGGCCGAGGTCGGAGTCGGTCCCGAGCAGCGTGCGCTGCAGGGCGAGCTCAACGCGCGCATGTCCCAGTTGCTGCAGGTCCTGCCGGACAAACAACGGGAGATCGTGGTGTTGCGGGTGGTCGTCGGCCTCTCGGCGGAGGAGACCGCCGAGGCCGTCGGGTCGACCCCGGGCGCCGTCCGGGTCGCCCAGCATCGTGCCCTTGCGCGGTTGCGCAAGGTGCTGGCCGCTGAGGAGGTGGTCTGAGTGACGGAACGCGACAGCGGTAACCACGAGCGCGAGCTTGGGGCCGGTATCGACGAGCCGGGGCTCGCTGCGGAGCAGCAGGCCTCATCGGCCGCCGGGGACGTCTCGGCGACGACCGACCTCTCGGCGATCCAGGCCGACGACGCGCTGCTCGACGCGCTGGGCGGCTCGGACCCGCAGCTCGCCGACGAGCTGGGCGACCAGGAGCTGAACTCGCTGCTGCTGGCGTGGCGCCGGGACATCGACAGCGAGCCGATGCCCGAGCTGACCGACACCGACAACGCGCTCGTCACGATCAGGGCGGCCGAGCTCGCCAGGCGCAACGGAGGGCGGCTGCGCCGCAGACGGATGCTGGTGCCCGTGGCCGCCGCGGCGGCGGTGCTCGCCATCGGCTTCACCGGCACGGCCCTCGCCGCGCGCGACGCGCAGCCCGGCGACACGCTGTGGGGCCTGTCCAAGGTGCTCTACTCCGACCACGCCAGATCGGTGGAGGCCGCCGCCTCGGTGCGCACCGAGCTGCAGGAAGCCAGCCTCGCCATCGCGCAGCAGCGGTTCGACGACGCCCGACGCGCGCTGCGGGAGGCGCAGGACGCGCTCGCCCAGGTCGCCGCGGGCGAGGAGCTCGCGCAGCTGCGGGCCCGGCACACGGAGCTGATGGAGCAGCTGGAGCCGGCCCAGCCGGAGCAGCAGCAGTCGGCGACCACCACCCCGGACACCAGCTCGGCGACGGGCTCACCGGCACCGTCGACGTCCTCCGTGCAGCCCGCGCCGGAGATCCCGCCGTCGCAGGCGGACCCCACCACCACGTCGACGCCGACGCCGTCCACCACGACGTCCACGCCCTCGCCGTCCACCAGCACCTCCACCGGCACCGGAACCGGCACCCAGCCGGACGGGGGCGCCCCGCTGGGCGCCTCGGTGGACGACCCGGCCTCCTCGTCGCAGGGCTGACCGGCCCCCCGGACCACGAGAAGGGCGCGTGCCCCAGCGAGGAGCACGCGCCCTTGCGTCGGGTGGCCGCCGCGCCGCGTTCCGCGGGCCGAACGCGGCGGTGTGTGTGCCGGGGGCCGCTAGTAGGCGCTCTCGGTGGCCGTCACCCCGTCAGCGAAACCGCGGCAGTAGTCCCAGCTCACGTAGTTGGCGGGGTCCGGGTCGAAAGCCGGCTCGTGGGGGCGCATGTGGCCGTCGGAGAGGAGCTGCTCCAGGCTGGCCCGCAACAGGTGCCAGTCGTGGTAGTGCGGCTGGTCACACTCTCCGCAGTCGACGACGATGCCACGCACGCCCCTCGGCTCCAGCAGCGCCTGGTACACCGCGAGATCCGACAGGTCGGCGAGCAGCTCGGTGCGCTCCTCGGGGCTGATCGGCTCGCCCTGCGGCTCTTCCAAGGCAGCGATCTCCTTGGCCGGGTCGTTCGGGTCGTCGGCGAACGGGTCTGGGGGCAACACTTCGTGCGGCACGGCCTGCACGGTACCGGGCGGGCCCCCGGGTCCGTCCAGATACCATCGTTAACAGGTCCGCATACCTGCTTTCCGCACTGCCCGCAACCTGCCAGGAAGGTCAGCCGCCTGCCATGACGAGCGAGTTCACCCCCGACCCGGAGAAGTTCGCGATGCTCGGGCTGACCTTCGACGACGTGCTGCTGCTGCCCGCGGAGTCGGACGTGGTGCCCAGCTCGGTCGACACCAGCAGCAAGCTGTCCCGGAACGTCACGCTGAGGATCCCGCTGCTGTCCGCCGCCATGGACACGGTCACCGAGTCGCGCATGGCCATCGCGATGGCCCGGCAGGGCGGCATGGGCGTGCTGCAGCGCAACATGCCGATCGACGAGCAGGCGCAGGCGGTCGAGGTGGTCAAGCGGTCCGAGGCCGGCATGGTCACCGACCCGGTCACCTGCTCGCCGGACGACACGCTCGCCGAGGTGGACACCCTGTGCGCGCGGTTCCGGATCTCGGGCGTGCCCGTCACCGACGCCTCCGGCTGTCTTGTGGGCATCATCACCAACCGCGACATGCGGTTCGAGGTGGACCACAGCAAGCCGGTCCGCGAGGTGATGACCAAGGCGCCGCTCGTGACGGCGCAGGTCGGGGTCACGGCGGACGCCGCGCTGGGGCTGCTGCGCAGGCACAAGATCGAGAAGCTGCCGATCGTCGACGGTGCGGGCAAGCTGCGCGGGCTGATCACCGTCAAGGACTTCGTCAAGACCGAGCAGTACCCGCACGCCACCAAGGATCCCGACGGCAGGCTGCTCGTCGGCGCGGCCGTCGGCGTGGGGCCCGACGGGCACCAGCGGGCGATGGCGCTCGCCGACGCGGGCGTCGACGTGCTCATGGTCGACACCGCGCACGGGCACTCGCGGGCCGTGCTGGACACGGTGTCCACGCTGAAGAAGGAACTCGGCGACACCGTGGACGTCGTCGGCGGCAACGTCGCCACCCGCGCCGGAGCGCAGGCGCTGGTCGACGCGGGCGCCGACGCGGTGAAGGTGGGGGTCGGCCCCGGGTCGATCTGCACCACGCGGGTCGTGGCCGGCGTGGGCGTGCCGCAGATCTCCGCGATCCACGAGGCGGACAAGGCCTGCCGCCCCGCGGGCGTGCCGGTGATCGGCGACGGCGGCATCCAGTACTCCGGCGACATCGTCAAGGCCATCGCGGCGGGCGCGTCCGTCGTGATGCTCGGCAGCCTGCTCGCGGGCACCGCGGAGGCGCCGGGCGACGTGGTGCTCGTCAACGGCAAGCAGTTCAAGACCTACCGCGGCATGGGCTCGCTCGGCGCGATGCAGTCGCGTGGCGAGCACCGGTCCTACTCCAAGGACCGGTACGCCCAGGACGACGTGCTCTCCGAGGACAAGCTCGTCCCGGAGGGCATCGAGGGCCGCATCCCGTTCCGCGGTCCGCTGTCCGGCGTGGTGCACCAGCTGGTCGGCGGGCTGCGCTCGGGCATGGGGTACGCCGGGGCGCGCACGATCGCGGAGCTGCAGCAGGCGCAGCTCGTGCGGATCACCGCGGCGGGGCTCAAGGAGAGCCACCCGCACGACGTCACGATGACCGTCGAGTCGCCGAACTACACCACGCGCTGAGCGCGGTGCCGCGTTCTGCGGGCTAAACGCGCCCCGGGCGCCGCCGCGGGGGACGGCGCAGGACAATGTCCGGGCAGCGGCGAACAGCGGCGAACAGCGGCGAGAAGGGACTTCACGTGCGGGATCTGGTCGAGATCGGCATGGGGCGCACCGCGCGGCGGTCGTACGACCTCGACGACATCGACATCGTGCCGTCGCGGCGGACCCGGTCGTCGAAGGTCGTCTCGACGAGCTGGCAGATCGACGCCTACCGGTTCGACCTGCCGCTCGTCACGCATCCCACCGACGCCATCGTGTCGCCGGCGACCGCGGTGTCGATCGGCAAGCTGGGCGGCCTCGGCGTGCTCAACGCGGAGGGGCTGTGGGCCCGGCACGCCGACGCCGCCAGCGCGCTGGCCAGGATCGCCGAGGCGGCCAAGGACGGCGCCGAGCCCGCGGCGCTGGTCGGCCTGCTGCAGGAGCTGCACTCGGCGCCCATCCGCACCGACCTGCTCACCGAGGCCGTCCGCACGGTCCGCGAGTCCGGCGTGACCGTGGCCGCGAGGGTGAGCCCGCAGCACGCCGCCGAGCTCACGCCGGACCTGCTCGCCGCCGGGGTGGAGGTGCTCGTCGTGCAGGGCACCATCGTGTCCGCCGAGCACGTCGCGCGCGACCTGCCCGAGGCCGACCCTTTGAACCTGAAGGACTTCATCGCCGACCTGGACGTGCCCGTCATCGCGGGCGGCGTCAGCGACTACCGCACGGCCATGCACCTGATGCGCACCGGCGCGGCGGGCGTGATCGTCGGGCACGGCTACAGCCCCGGCGTGACGAGCACCGACCGCGTGCTCGGGATCGGGGTGCCGATGGCCACCGCGATCATCGACGCCGCCGCCGCGCGCCGCGACTACCTCGACGAGACCGGTGGACGGTACGTGCACGTGCTCGCCGACGGCGGGATCAGCTGCAGCGGCGACATCGCGAAGGCCATCGCGTGCGGCGCCGACGCCGTGATGCTCGGGGCGCCGCTGGCCGCGGCCGCCGAGGCACCGGGGCAGGGGCTGTACTGGACGGCCGCCGCCGCGCACCCGTCGCTGCCGCGCTCGCGCGTCGCTCCCGGGCCGGGGCACGGCGTCGAGCTGGAGACCCTGCTGCATGGGCCCTCGTCGGACGCCGAGGGCGTGGTGAACCTGTTCGGCGCCCTGCGCCGCGCGCTCGCCAAGACCGGCTACTCGGACCTGAAGGAGTTCCAGAAGGTCGGCCTGACCGTCCGCGGCTGAGCGCGTTCTGCCCGCGGAACGCGGCGCGCGGCGGGCCTCGTGAGTGCGGAACGTGGTTCTAACCACGCGCAACACTCACGAGCCTGGCGACCCGCGCACCACGACTCCGGGGGTGACCGGGCGGTAACTTACCTCTGGTCAGGAGTTCGCCGGGCGGTTACGCTTTATGTGTGACTGCGCGTAACACCACCACCGGTCAGGACTACGACGTCATCGTGGTCGGTTCCGGCTTCGGCGGCAGCGTCGCCGCCCTGCGGCTGACGGAGAAGGGCTACCGGGTCGCGGTCGTCGAGGCGGGCCGCCGGTTCACCGACGAGGAGTTCGCCAAGACGTCCTGGGACCTGCGCCGGTACCTGTGGGCGCCGCAGGTCGGCTGCTTCGGCATCCAGCGCATCCACATGCTCAAGGACGTCATGATCCTCGCCGGCGCGGGGGTCGGCGGCGGTTCGCTCGTCTACGCCAACACGCTGTACCGGCCGCTCAAGCCGTTCTACACCGACCGCCAGTGGGCGCACATCACCGACTGGGAGGCCGAGCTCGCGCCGCACTACGACCAGGCGAGCCGGATGCTGGGCGTGGTCACCAACCCCACCGTCACCCCCTCCGACGAGGTCATGCGGAAGGTGGCCGCCGACATGGGCGTGGCCGGCAGCTTCCACCCCACCCCGGTCGGGGTGTACTTCGGCAGGCCGGGCGAGCGGGCGGCCGACCCCTACTTCGGCGGCGCCGGGCCGGAGCGCACCGGCTGCACCGAGTGCGGCTCGTGCATGACCGGCTGCCGCGTCGGCGCCAAGAACACGCTGGTCAAGAACTACCTGTACCTCGCGGAGCAGGGTGGCGCGAAGGTCATCCCGATGACCACCGTCACGGCGCTGCGCGAGCGCGGCGACGGCATCTTCGAGGTCGACCTCCGCAAGACCGGCACCCGGTCGCGCCGGTTCACGCACACGCTGACGGCGGGCCAGGTGGTGCTCGCCGCGGGCACCTGGGGCACCCAGCGCCTGCTGCACCGCATGCGGGACACGGGCGCGCTGCCGCGGCTTTCCCCGCGGCTCGGCGAGCTGACCCGGACCAACTCCGAGGCCATCGTCGGCGCCGCGCGCGCCACCGTGGACCCCGACCGCGACTTCAGCCGCGGCGTGGCGATCACCTCGTCGATCCACCCCGACGAGACCACGCACATCGAGCCGGTGCGCTACGGCAAGGGCAGCAACGCGATGAGCCTGCTGCAGACGATCGCCACCGACGGCGCCTCCGAGGTCCCGCGCTGGCGGCAGGCGCTGCGGTTCATGGCCAAGCATCCGGTGCAGACGCTGAAGCTGCTCAACGGCCACCGGTGGAGCGAGCGGACCGTGATCCTGCTGGTGATGCAGAGCCTGGACAACTCCATCACCACCTACACCAGGCGGGGCCTGTTCGGGCGCCGCCGCTACACCTCCAGGCAGGGACACGGCGAGCCGAACCCGACGTTCATCCCCGCGGGGCACCTCGCCAACGAGCTCACCGCCCGGCACATCGGCGGCACCGCGGGCGGCACCTGGGGCGAGATCTTCGACATCCCGCTCACCGCGCACTTCATCGGCGGGGCGCCCATCGCCACCTCGGCCGGTGAGGGCGTGATCGACCCCTACCACCGCGTGTTCGGCTACCCGAACCTGCACGTGGTGGACGGCGCCGCGATCACCGCGAACCTCGGCGTGAACCCGTCGCTCACCATCACCGCGCAGGCCGAGCGGGCGTTCTCGCTGTGGCCGAACCGGGGCCAGCCCGACCCGAGGCCCGCGCAGGACGAGGGCTACCGGCGGCTCGACCCGATCGCGCCCAAGCACCCCGCCGTGCCCGCCGACGCCCCCGCCGCCCTGCGCCTGCCCCTCGTCAGCTGATCGCAGGTCAGGTCCGTTCCGCCGTGACGTCGAGGCGCAGCGTGAGCCGCCTGCCCGTCATGCCCCGCATGGCGGTGATACCGAACTCGTAGCGGTCGACCTCGCACGTCGCGCCCAGCCGGACCCGCCCGCCGTCCGGGTGTGCCGAGTCGATGCGCAGCGCCACCGGCCGGGTGCGGCCGCGCACCGTCAGGTCGCCGTGCAGGGTCCAGTGACCGTCGGCCCGCGCCAGGCCGGTGGAGGCGAACGTGATGTCCGGGTGGGCCTCGGCGTCCAGGTACGTCGCCGAGCGCACCGAGGCGTCCCGCTGCGCGTTGCCCGTGTCCACGCTCGCCGCCGACACGGTCGCCCGCGCCGCCGAGCCGGACACCGGGTCGCCCACCCGGAGGTGGCCTTCGCGGAGCCGGAAGGTGCCGTGGACCGGCGCCAGCCCGAACAGGTGCCGGGTGGTGAAGGAGATCGCGGACCGCTCCGCGTCGATGCGGTACTCCCCCGCGTCCGGGATCCCGACGGTGCCCGCCCCGCCGGGTCGCTGTCCTGCAGTGGCCATGACTCGTCGTCTCGTGTCGTCCGGTGCGCCACGGTGCCAGTCGCGCCGTCCGGCCACATCGGCCGGACGGCGCGGGCGGTTCGACTTTCGTCGCGGTGCGGCCGCCGGGTCAGGGGAGGGGGAGGACGGTGACGCGTTCCTCGGTGAGGTCGCGCATCGCGGCGAGCACGCCCTCGCGGCCCACGCCGGAGCCCTTCACCCCGCCGTAGGGCATCGCGTCCGACCGGAACGACGGCACGTCGCCCACGATCACGCCACCCACCTCCAGCTCGGCCGACGCGCGGAAGGCCAGATCGAGGTCGCGCGTGAACACGCCCGCCTGCAGCCCGTACGCGGAGTCGTCGACGGCGGCGAACGCCGCGTCCGCGTCCTCGGCCACGGAGACCGCGAGCACCGGGCCGAACACCTCCTCGGTCCACACCTTCGCGTCGGCGGGCACGTCCGTGAGCAGTGTCGGCTCCACCGACGTGCCCGCGCGCCCGCCCCCGGCGAGCACCTTCGCCCCCGCCCCGGTGGCCTCGGCGATCCAGGCGGCGATCCGCTCGGCCGCGGCCTCGTCCACCACCGGGCCGACCGACACCTCCAGGTCGTACGGGTCGCCGGTCCGCTGCTCCCGCACCGCCTCGGCCAGCCTGGGCACGAACTCGGCGGCGATCGCGCGCTCGACCACGACCCGCTGCACCGCGATGCACGACTGCCCCGCCTGGTAGTTGCCGAACGTCGCGATCCGCTCGGCCGCGCCGTCGAGGTCCGGCCAGTCGGCGAGCACGACCGCGGCCGCGTTGCCGCCGAGCTCCAGCACCACGTGCTTGCGGGACGCCGCGTCCGCCAGCCGCCAGCCGACCGGCGCGGACCCGGTGAACGAGACGACCGGCAGGCGCGGGTCGGTGACCAGCCGCTCCGTGTCCGCGTTGCCCAGCGGCAGCACCGAGAACGCGCCCTCCGGCAGGCCCGCCTCGGCCAGCAGCTCGCCGAGGATCAGCGCCGACAGCGGGGTCCTCGGTGCGGGTTTGACCACGATCGGGGCGCCGACGGCCAGCGCGGGGGCCACCTTGTGCGCGACCAGGTTCAGCGGGAAGTTGAACGGTGCGATGCCGAGCACGGGGCCCCTCGGCACCCGGCGCACCAGCGCCGACCGGCCCGTGCCCGCCTCCTCCCCGTCGAGGCGCAGCAGCTCGCCCGCGAAACGTCGCGCCTCCTCGGCGGCCAGCCGGAACACGGACACCGCGCGGGTCACCTCGACCTCGGCCCAGCGCAGCGGCTTCCCGCTCTCGGCGGTGATCACCTCGGCCAGTTCCTCCGCGCGCCCGGCCAGTCCCCGGGACACGTGCTCCAGCGCGGCGGCGCGGGCGTGTGCGGGGGTGCGCCGGAACTCGCGGGCCACCCCGGCCGCCGCCGCGACCGCGCGTTCCACCTGGTCGGCGCCCGGCACGGCGACCGTGGCCACCTCGCTGCCGTCGTAGGGATGGCTGACGACGAGGGTGTCCGCGCCCTGCTCGGCGCGGCCCGCGATCCACGCGGGCCTCGGCTCGGGGGTGATCGTGTCCATGCCCGCACCGTAACGGCGACCTGCGAGCACCGCCGGGCAGCTCACCTGGGACGATGGAGGGGAGTTCCGACAAGGCAGGAGGTGCCGGTGGTGGCAGAGGGTCCCGTGCTCGTGGTGGACTTCGGCGCGCAGTACGCGCAGCTGATCGCCCGCCGCGTTCGCGAGGCACAGGTGTACTCGGAGGTCGTGCCGCACACCACCGCCGTCGCCGAGATGCTGGAGCGCAAGCCGTCCGCGATCGTGCTCTCCGGCGGGCCCGCCAGCGTGTACTCCGCGGGCGCGCCGAACGTCGACCCCGCCCTGTTCGACGCCGGGGTGCCGGTGTTCGGCATCTGCTACGGCTTCCAGGCGATGGCGCAGGTGCTCGGCGGCACCGTCGAGCACACCGGTACGCGCGAGTTCGGCCGCACCGACCTGGGCGTCGCGGGGGGCGCGCTGCACGAGGAGCTGCCCGCGCGGCACCCGGTGTGGATGAGCCACGGCGACTGCGTCACCAAGGCCCCCGAGGGCTTCGCCGTCACCGCGAGCAGCGAGGGCGCCCCGGTCGCGGCCTTCGAGGACGTCGAGCGCAGGCTGGCCGGCGTGCAGTACCACCCCGAGGTGGCGCACTCGCCGCACGGCCAGGAGGTGCTGCGCCGGTTCCTGCACGAGATCGCGGGCATCCGTCCGCAGTGGACCACCGCGTCCATCGTGGACGAGCAGGTCGCCGCCATCCGCGAGCAGGTCGGCCAGGGGCACGCCATCTGCGGGCTGTCCGGCGGCGTCGACTCCGCGGTCGCGGCCGCGCTGGTGCAGCAGGCCATCGGCGACCGGCTGACGTGCGTCTTCGTCGACCACGGGCTGCTGCGCGCGGGCGAGCGCACCCAGGTGGAGCGCGACTTCGTCGCCGCGACCGGCGTGAACCTGGTGACGGTCGACGCCCGGGAGCGGTTCCTCGACGCGCTCGCCGGGGTGACCGACCCCGAGGAGAAGCGCAAGATCATCGGCCGCGAGTTCATCCGCGTGTTCGAGCAGGCGGCCCGCGACCTCAAGGCGAAGGGCGACGTCGAGTTCCTCGTCCAGGGCACGCTCTACCCGGACGTCGTGGAGTCCGGCGGCGGCTCCGGCACCTCGAACATCAAGAGCCACCACAACGTCGGCGGGCTCCCCGAGGACCTGCGGTTCGGCCTCGTGGAGCCGCTGCGGCTGCTGTTCAAGGACGAGGTGCGCCGGGTCGGGCTGGAGCTGGGCCTGCCGGAGACGATCGTGCACCGGCAGCCGTTCCCCGGCCCCGGCCTCGGCATCCGCATCATCGGCGAGGTGACGGCCGGGCGGCTGGAGACCCTGCGCGCCGCCGACGCCATCGCCCGTGAGGAGCTGACCGCCGCCGAGCTGGACCGCGACATCTGGCAGTGCCCCGTGGTGCTGCTGGCCGACGTCCGCAGCGTCGGGGTGCAGGGCGACGGGCGCACCTACGGCCACCCGGTGGTGCTGCGGCCGGTGTCCAGCGAGGACGCGATGACCGCCGACTGGACGCGGCTGCCCTACGACGTGCTGGAGCGGATCTCCACGCGCATCACCAACGAGGTCCGCGACGTCAACCGGGTGGTGCTCGACGTGACGAGCAAGCCGCCGGGCACCATCGAATGGGAGTGACCGGCGCCTAGCGGCCCTGGCCGCGGTCGCCGCGCATCGAGGCCGCCAGCATCAGCACGCCGACCAGCACCGCGCCGCCGGCGAGGATCCAGCGCAGGTCCACCCCGGGCAGCCAGGTCTGCCCGTCGGAGAGGATGTAGGCGGACACCAGCAGGGTGGCGAGCCCGGCGATCAGCGTGACCAGGTCGGTGCCGCGCCCGCGCGGGGCGACGGTGGCGGTGTCGTTGTCGTGCTCAGCCACGGTTGACCTCCAGGTTCCCGACCGCGGTGCGGACGTCCAGCGTGATCTTGCGGCCACCCTCGCCGTCGGTGCCGAAGTCGGTGCCGGTGACCGGCTCCGTGCCGATGCCGGACAGCTCGCGGCCGAGGCAGCTGGTGTTGCCCATCGAGCTGTGGCAGGTGTAGGTGACGTCGGCCTCGGGTGGCACGATCACGACGGTGTTGCCCAGGCCGTTGCGGACCGAGGTGCGCACGTCACCGTCGCCGTCGAGCCTGCGCAGGTCGAGCTGGACGTCGCCGGCCGAGCGCTCGTAGACGGGCCGCACGTCGGCCACCGTGCGGGGTGTCTGGTCGAGGTTGCCGACACCGCCGCCGGGGAAGTGGTCGAACGGCGCCGCGGTGAGCAGCAGTCCCGCCACGGACAGTGGCGCGGCCAGCGCGATCAGGCCGCGGCCGCCTCCGGCGAACGACGCGGCGACCATGCCGATGCCGAGCACCCCGAGCACCAGCCCGATCACGTGGGCGGGCGTGAACCACGGCTCGCCTTCGGCCACCAGCGCCGCCCCGACCCCGCCGACCACGAGTGCCACGCCCGCCGTGGCCACGCCCACCTTCGACCGCCGTCGCGGCGGCCGGGGAGCGGGCGGCTCCGGTGGCGCGGGCGGGTCGGGCAGGTCCCAGGCCAGCGGCGCGGCGCCGAGCGGGTCCCACACGGGTGGCTGCCGCGTCCGGTCCGCGGCGTCCGCCGACGCTGCCGGCGCCGCGGGCGCCGCCGACCACGCGGCCGGTGACCACGCGGTGCCGGGCGTCCCGGCGTAGGCCGCCGGCCGCACCGGCGGGGCGGGCCGGTTCAGGTGCCCCCGCGAGCGGTGCAGCAGGTACACGGCGGTGATGACCAGTGCCATCCCGACGAAGCCGCCGCCGTCGAACCAGTTGGCCGAGAACGCCCAGCTCGACATCGGGACGAGCAGCACGCACAGCAGCACGGCGAAACCCTTCGACACCGAGCTGCGCCCCTTGCCGATGAGACTTTCGAACGCCGAGACCTCGTCGTCCTCCTGCGGGAAGAACAGCCAGCCGAACAGGTACACGGACGGGCCGATCCCGCCGAAGATCGTCATGACCACCAGCGCGACCCGCACGATCACCGGGTCGATGCCGTACCGGTTGCCGACGGCCGCGGCGACGCCGGCCAGCTTGCGGCCCCGCAGCGGCCGCCTCGGCCTGCTGATCCAGAAGTCCCGCACGGTCGCCTCGAAGCCGCTCGGCTGTCGCGAGGTGTCGGTCGTACCACTCATGGCATCGAGGATGCGGTGCCCTGAGCGGTCCGCACATCGGGGAACACCCCTGAAATCCGGGGACCGGCGGTCAGGGTGGGGGAGCGGCTCAGGGGTTTCCCTGATGATTCGGGATCGATCCCGTGTGAACATGGATGACGTGCAGGAACAGTCCACGCGGGAGCGGGCGGCGAGCTCGCCCGCCCTCGTGCCCGCCCCCGGGCAGGCGGAGCCGGCCGACCCGGCCGCCTCCGCCCTGGCCGGTACCGCGCCCGGCCGCGACGCGGCCACGCGGGAGGAGGCCGGCCCACCGAAGCTCTACCGCAGGCGCACCGGCCGGACCGTCGCCGGTGTCGCCAGCGGCCTCGCCGACCACCTCGGGGTCAAGGTGCTCTGGGTGCGCGCCGCCTTCGCCGTGCTCGCCGCGTTCGGCGGCGCCGGGCTCGTCGCGTACGGCCTGCTCTGGGTGTTCGTCCCGCAGCAGTCGCGCGAGTCGGCGACCGAGGTGCAGACGCCGAGGGAACGCCAGCAGGCGATCGGGCTGCTCGTCCTCGGCATGGGCCTCACGGTGGCCGGAGGGGCGCTCACCGGGTTGTTCAGCGGCTGGCTCGGGCTCCCCGTCGCCATCGTGCTCGTCGGCGCCGCCGTGGTGTGGCGGGAGGCCGACGAGTCGCAGCGCAGGCGCTGGCGCCAGGGCGCGCGCACCGGCGTGGCCGGAGCCGTCCTCGGCGGGGGCGGCTGGTCGGCGTTCGTCCGCGTGCTCGCGGGCGTGGCGCTGGTGATGACCGGCATCGGCGTGATCGTGCTGCGCGACTCCAGCCTCGCCCAGATCCAGTTCGCGCTGATCGCCGTGCTCGCCACGCTGGTCGGCGTGGCGGTGCTCACCGTGCCGTTCTGGCTGCGCATGGTCCGTGATCTCGGCGAGGAACGGCGCGCGCGCATCCGCACCGAGGAGCGGGCCGAGATCGCCGCGCACCTGCACGACTCCGTGCTGCAGACGCTCGCGCTCATCCAGAAGCAGGCGGAGTCGCCGAGGGAGGTGGCGCGCCTGGCCCGCGGGCAGGAGCGGGAGCTGCGCGGCTGGCTGTACGGGCCGTCCGGTTACGGCAAGCCCGCGGAAGGGGTCACCGAGACGGCGGGCACGCTGTCCCAGGCCATCGCCACCGCATGCGGCGAGGTGGAGGACACCTTCGCCATCTCCGTCCAGCAGGTCGTGGTGGGCGAGGCCGAGCTCGACGAGCCGCTGGTGGCGCTGGTGCAGGCCGCGCGGGAGGCGATCGTCAACGCCGCCAAGCACGCCGACGTCCGCGAGGTGAGCGTGTACGCCGAGGTGGAGCCCGGGTCCGTCACGGTCTTCGTGCGTGACCGGGGCAAGGGCTTCGACCCCGGCGGCGTTCCCGGCGACCGGCATGGCCTCGCGGACTCGATCAGGGGCAGGATGGAGCGCAACGGCGGCACCTGCCGGCTGCGCACCGCGCCCGGTGAGGGCACGGAGGTACAGCTGGAGATGCCGCGCCAGGTCGGCGCCAAATCGGCAGAGGGGGCCACGTGACGGAGACGGAACGGACGCGGGAGCCGGTGCAGGTCTTCCTCGTCGACGACCACGCGCTGTTCCGCGCGGGGGTGCGCGCGGAGCTGGAGTCCATCACCGACCAGGTGCGGGTGGTCGGCGAGGCGGGCTCGGTCGGGGAGGCGGTCGCGGGCATCGCGCGGGTGCGTCCCCAGGTGGTGCTGCTCGACGTGCACATGCCCGACGGCGGTGGCGCGGAGGTGCTCCGCCGGGTCCGGCCGGAGCTGCCGGACGTGGTGTTCCTCGCGCTGTCGGTGTCCGACGCGGCGGAGGACGTGATCGCGGTCATCCGGGCGGGGGCGCGCGGCTACGTCACCAAGACCATCTCGTCGACCGAGCTGGTGCGGGCGATCGTCCGGGTGGCCGACGGCGACGCGGTGTTCTCGCCGCGGCTGGCCGGTTTCGTGCTCGACGCGTTCGCCGACCGTCCGGGCTCGGCGCCGATCAGCGACCCGGAGCTGGACCTGCTCACGCCGCGGGAGCGGGACGTGCTGCGCCTGCTCGCCCGCGGCTACGCCTACAAGGAGATCGCCTCCGAGCTGTTCATCTCGGTGAAGACGGTCGAGACGCACGTGTCCAGCGTGCTGCGCAAGACGCAGCTGTCCAACCGGTACGAGCTGTCCCGCTGGGCCTCCGACCGGCGGCTCGTGTAGGCGGTCGCCCGCCAGGGCCGCCGGCCGGAGGCGCGGGTCACGCGGCCTGCCGCCTGCGGCGCGCGAGCACCAGCGCGGCGGCGCCCGCCAGGAGGACGGCCAGCCCGGCGGCCGACATCGTCACCGCGTTCACGCCCGTGCTCGCCAGCCCTTCGGCGCCGCCACCCGTGGCGTCACGGTCGCCGGGCGCGGGCAGCGGCGGCGCCTCCGTCACCGGGTCGGGCCCGACGTTGCCGGTGTCCGGCTGGTCCGGCCCCGGTTCGATGCGGTGTCCCCAGCCGCTGCGGGGGTACGCGTCGGTGGTGATGGCGACGAACGCGTTGTCCGGGTCGACGACGGACCACGGCCCGAAGGTCTGCAGCCGGTAGAGGCCGACCGGCGCGTCCTCGAAGTCGATCCGGCCGTTCTCCCCGGTGGTCGTGCGCGCCACCACGTCGCCGGTGCCGGGGTCGACGATGCCGACGCGCACGCCCTCGGGGCCCTCGCCGTCGTCCTGCCGCTCGTCGCCGTCCTGGTCGTGGTAGACGTGGCCCCACGACGAGCCTGTCCTGCCGGGGACCTTCGCCTGGGCGAACGCGTCGGGGTAGCCACGTCCGTAGCCGGGGTCCGGCCCGAAGTCGCAGTGGACGAAGACCCGTCCGTGGTCGTCGGCGCTCGCGGGCAGGGTGCCCGAGACCGTCCACGTCCTGGTGGCGCCCGCGGCGATCGTGACCCCCGGGCCGGCGAGGTCGCCCCAGCGGGCGGGATCGTGCCAGCCGCGCAGGTGCGGGCCTTCGCCAGGGCGGTCGCAGGCCGCCTTGACTCCGGTCACGTCGCCGGCGCCGTGGTTGCTGAGCGTCACCCGGAGGTGCGGCTCGTCCCCGGGCCGGTAGGTCTTCTCGGTGAACTCGATCGTCGCGCTCAGCGCCTCCGACAGCGGCCGCGCACCCCTGACGCGCAGGCCGGTGTGCTTTCCGGTGCCGTCGACGCGCAGGTCCGGGACCCTGTCCAGGACCCAGCCGCCCGGAACGCCGCCCGTCGACAGCGAGTAGACCGCGGCGGGGACCTCGGTGAAGGAGAAGCGCCCGTCGCCGCCGGTCGTGGTGCCGAACGCGGTGCCGTCGGGTGCGTACAGGTCGATCCGGACCCCGGCCAGGCCCTCACCCGGGTCGGCGGTGCCGTCGCCGTCGGTGTCGCCGAACACCAGCCCGCCCACGGTGCCTGTCGTGCCCAGCGGCAGCATCGGCACCGGCACCTCGGTGGAGGCGGACTCGCGCGGTTCCGCCACCTCGGCGATCACCCTGATCGCGGGCTCACCGCCGGTCCAGCCGATCGTGCCGGTGGCCTCGAGCACGCGGCTCTCCCCGGCGGGGATGGTGGCGCCGGGCCCGGTCGGTTCGAACTCGCCCCAGGCCTGCCGCGGCGTGGAGAAGGAGAAGTCGTCACCGGGGTTGAAGGCGTAGATGACGACGCCGGTGGCGTCGGCTCCCCCCGCGTTGGTGATGGTGACCGTGAGCGGGACCTCGTCGCCGGGCACGAACGGCCCGTCCGGGACCGAGGCGCTGACCTTCAGCTCCGCCCGCGGTCCGGGGGTGGCGGTCGCGGACGTGGCGGCCGGGGCCGTCGTGGTGGTGCTGGGCGGGCTCGACGGCGGCCCGGGCTCCTGCGCGCTCGCGGCGGTGGCCGGCGGTCCAGCACCGAGGACCAGCGCGGCCGCGAGCGCGCAGGCTCTCCGGAAGCTCGGTGGAAGCACGTGATTCTCCCCTGGTACGCCGCGCGGGTGCGGCCGGAACAAACCGGGCAGAACCTACTCGAACGGGTGGGGCAGTACTGCTTGTGGTGGCTAACCGTTATCGGGCCGCCACGGGTATGTCACCCGTATCGGGCTCGACCGCGGGCATGCGCCTGCGTACCCGGGTCAGCGCCACGCCCGCGAGCACCACGACCATCCCCGCGATGACGCGCGGGTTCAGCTCCTCGCCGAGGAACACCGTTCCGAGCAGCACCGACACCACGGGCAGCAGGTAGCCGACCGCCGACGTGGCCACCGCTCCCTCGGTGGCCAGCAGCCGGTAGTTCAGGGCGAACGCGATGCCTGTCGAGCCCACGCCGAGGATCGTCACCGCGACGATCGCGCCCGCGTCGAGCCGGAGGGGACTGAGCCCGGCCACCGGCACGGCCAGCACCAGGAAGCCGCTCGCGGTGATCATCTGGGCCGCCGCCAGCGCGATCGGGGAGATCCCCAGCCCGGAGAGGTACTTGCCCTCGTAGACCATGACGAAGCCGTAGCTCGCGGCGGCGGCGAGGATCGCGATCGCGCCCCAGCTCAGCAGGTCCGACGACTGCCACGGCGCGAAGATCAGCACGGTGCCCGCGAGGCCGACCAGCAGGCCCGCGGCCCGCGCGCCGGTGAGCCGCCGCTCGGTGCGCCACAGCAGCGCCACGGCGAGCGCCCACAGCGGGGTGGTCGAGTTCAGGATGCCGGTCGTGCCGGAGTCCACGGTCTGCTCGCCGATGGCGAAGAGCAGGAACGGCATGGCGTTGTGGAAGAAGGCCGCGACGGTCAGGTGCAGCCACACGCGCCGGGAGGACGGCAGCCTGCCGCGGTAGGCGTAGCACAGCGCCGTCAGGATCGCCGCGCCCAGCACCAGCCGCGCGAGCACCAGCTGCACGGGGGAGAAGGCGCCCAGCCCGATCTTGATCCAGAAGAAGCTGGAGCCCCACATCAGCGCGAGCGCCCCCAGCAGCGACAACGTTTTCAGTTCGCGCACCGTCCCAGATTGCTCCGGCCCCCCTGTAAGGACAAGCGAAATAACCTGGAGGGTGGTTAAGCTGCGCTGTAAGGTCAGTGGGTGCTCGACGTACGGCGGATGCAGGTGCTGCGCGCGGTGGTCACCAGCGGCTCGATCAGCGCGGCGGCGCGGAACCTGGGGTACACCCCGTCGGCCATCAGCCAGCAACTGTCCGCGCTCGAGCGTGAGGCCGGCCTCGTCCTGCTGGAACGTGTCGGGCGCGGCGTGCGCCCCACGGCGGCGGGCATGCTGCTCTCCGAGCACGCCGAGGCGGTCAGCACCCAGCTGGCCAAGGCGGAGGCGGCGCTGTCCGACCTGCGGGAGGGCCGCACCGGGCGGCTGGCGGTCCGGTACTTCGCGACCGCCGGGGCCGCGCTCGTGCCCCCCGCGGTGGCCACGCTGCGCCGTGAGTACCCGGGTATCCAGGTGGATCTCAAGCTCGTCGAGCCGGACGATCCGCTGCCCGAGGTGGAGTCCGGTGAGGCGGACGTGGCCATCGTCGTGTTTCCCCGGTCGCGGCCGCCTGCCCGCGGGGTCGAGCTGGTACACCTGCTGGACGATCCGTACCGGGCGGTGCTGCCGAAGGGCCACCCGCTCGCCCGCAAGCGCGTGCTCGACCTCGCCGAGCTGGCGGAGGAGACGTTCGTCGGCAACGAGTGGCCGCCGGGCCCGTGCCGGGACGTGATGCTGAACGCGTGCGGCGCCGCCGGGTTCGCACCCAACTTCGTCGTCGAGGCCGAGGACTACCAGACCGCGCAGGGCTTCGTGGCCGCCGGGCTGGGCGTGTCGCTGCTGCCCGAGCTGGCCCTGGGCTCGCCGCACCCCGGCGTGGTGGTGCGCCGCGTCCGGCGCCCGGAGCCGGTGCGCGTGATCCATGCGGCGATCGCCGCGCGGGCCCGCGAGCTGCCCGCCGTGCGCAGCCTGCTGGCCGCGATGCGCCGCTAGCGCCGGAACAGGTCACCACGGCGAGGCGGCACCCGAGGGCACCCGCCGCGCCCGGTCAGCCCGCGGTCCCGATCTTGATGAGCGGCGCGTCGCGGGACAACTCCCGGAACCCGACGCTGTAATACAGTCCGCGTGCCTCGGGATGCCCCGGCGCACCCAGGCAGGCGACCGTCATGTGCGTGGCCCCGGCCGCCCGCGCCAGCCGCATCCCGTGCAGGAGCAACGCCCTGCCCAGTCCCCGTCGCCGGTAGTCCGGGTGCGTCCCGACCGGCTCGAACTCGGCGGTCTTGTTCACCTCGTCGAGCCACATGATCGCCGAGGACGCCATCGTTCCGTCCGGCGCTTCCACCAGGACGTGCAGGTCGCCGCGATACGCCGCCGTCCGCCGGACACCCTGGTAGCTCTCGGCCGTGTACGTCGAGGAGGCCCAGGCGTCCACATGGGCCTGGACCGCGGCTTCCGGCCCGGCCTCGTCGGCGGTGCGGAAACGGAACCCGTCCGGCAGTACCGGCCTTTCCACGTCGGTGAGGTCCCGCTCGTTGAGCTGGGTCCAGGACCCGGTGTCGCCGAGCGCGGCCGGGTCGGTCTCGTAGCCGTGCGCCGCCCATCGCCGCAGGCCGAACTCGTCGGCGGCGCTCGGCCGCACCGTGCGCTCGACGCCGCCCGCCGTGTCGTCGTACCAGGCGATCACCTCGTCCACCAGCCCGGCGTGGCCGGGATCGACCTGGTATGCCAGGTAGGCGCCGGTGATGTCGCGCACCGACCCGTCGCCGCGCCGCACCTGGTGCGGAAGGCGGGCCCAGCCCCACGCCACCAGCTCCCCGCCGGAGAACCACAGCCCGCGCCGCCAGCTCGCGCCGTCCGCGGCATGCCCCTTACCCCAGTTCCAGGCCAGCTCGCCGAACGACGCGTCGCTGTTGACCAGGTCCGGGCGGGTGGCGGTGACCCGCTGCGCCAGGCCCTGCATGAGCTCCATGTCGGCGGCGGTCACGGGCTCGCTGTTCGGCACGGTGTGCCACTCTGTCAGGGCTGCGCCGAACCGTCGAACCGTTTTCCGGGTGGGTGGCCGGTGGCCGCGTGGTCAGGCCAGGACGATTCCGGCGACGGTGGCGGCCACCACGAGCACCGCCACGACCAGCCACGGCGGTACGCGGGGCCGGGTCCGGGTGGGTGTCGGTGCGAGCTGCGGGGCGACGATCCCCGGTGGCCGGGGCAGCAGCGGCACCGTCGGCAGGGCGGGCGCGGTCGGCGGGACGAACCCGTTCCGCCTGCCCTTGGTGATCGCCCGCAACGCCGACACCGTGTCGTTCATGGTGGGCCGCAGGTCCGGCTCGTCCCGGAGCAGCTTCTCCACGGCCGCGGTCAGCGCCCCGCTGTGCCGCGGCACGGCCAGGTCGCCCCGGCCGTCGTCGCCGCGGGGCGGCATGCCCTCGACGGCGGCGAAGAGGGTCGCGCCGAGCGAGTACGCGTCGGCCGCGGGGGTCGCGGGTTCGCCGCGCAGCACCTCGGGTGCCTGGTAGGCGGGATCGGGCGCCGCGCCGGAGATGCCGATGTCGGTGATCTTGACGCCGCCGTCGTCGGCGAGCAGCACGTTGCCCGGCTCGATCACCCGGTGCGGCACACCGAGCGCGTGGGCCACCGACAGTGCGGAACCGAGTTGCAGCCCGAGGAACGCCGCCTGCTCCGGGGTCAGCGTGCCGTGCTCGGCGAGGAAGTCGGTCATGTTGCGGGAGGGCACGTACTCCATGACGAGCCAGACGTCCTGGCCGTCGCGGAAGACGTCGTACACGGTGATCGCGTTCGGATGCGTCACCCGCATCGCGGCGCGGCCCTCGCCCAGTGCCGCCTCCCTCGCCCGTTCGGCACTCGCCGGATCCAGCCCGGGCCGGAGGTAGAGGCGTTTGATCGCGACGGTCCGGTGCAGGAGCGTGTCGAGGGCCATCCACACGATTCCGGCGTGGCCCCGGCCGATCGGCATGTCCAGCCGGTACCGGCCGCCGACGACGGCACCTTCAGCGTCCTTCACGCCACCTCTTGTACCCCTGCCACGGTCAAACCGGCATCAACCCCGGACGGAAAGTCGCTTACGACGTCGGGGTGCCGGACGTCGTCGGCTGTTGCTGCGTGGTCGTTGTCGGCTCCGGTTCCGATGTCGTCGTCTTCGTCGGCTCCGGCTCGGGTTCCGGCTCCGGTTCCTGCGTCGGCTCGGGTTCCGGCTCGGGCTGGGCTGGCGGGACGTACCGCGAGGAGCTGGACTCCTCGGTGTCGACCGGCCGCACGGGCTCGTCGACGACCTCGGAGGTGGTCGACGGCACCGTCGTGGTGGTCAGCTGGGTGCTCGACGACGAGCCCACCGGCTGCTGCCGGTTGGGGTCGCCCTCCTCGGCGTCGCCGCCCGAGTGCCCGTTGGACAGCCAGATCGCGAACGCGGCCAGGCCCAGCACGACGACGCTGCCCGCGGCGGCGGGCAGCTTCCAGCCGGAGCGCTTCGCGGGTTCCTCGGGCGGCGGCTCGTCGTCGTAGCCGTCGTAGCCGTCGTAGTCGCCGTCCGCGTAGTCGTCGGGGGACTCGTAGCCGCCGTGGTCGGCGTAGGCGCCCGCCGGGACGGCGCGGGTGGCGTGCGGGCCTCGGCTGTCGTAGTCGTCGGGCGGGTAGCCGGCGACGGCGGTCTCGTAGTCGTCCTCACCCGCGGAGCCGTAGTACGGCTCGCCCGGGTCGAGGGTGCCCGAGTGGCCGGCGGGCACGTCGTCCGCCGCGAGCGCGGCGCCCGCCCCCGCCGCGGCGCCCAGCCCCGCGGCGGGGGCGAACCGGGTGGCGTCCTCGACGGGGCCGCCCAGGGGCGTCTCCCCCCTGGCGACGGCGGCCAGCAGCTGCTCGCTCTGTTCGGCGGTGGGGCGGTGCCGGACGTCGGGATGCAGCAGCACCGCCAGCACGCTGGCCAGCGGACCGGACTGCCGCGGCGGGTTGATCTGCCCGGCGGCGACGGCGTGCAGCAGGCTGAGGGTGTTCTCGCTCAGGCCGAACGGCGGCTGCCCCTCGGTGGCGGCGTAGAGGGTGGAGCCGAGTGAGAAGACGTCCGACTCGGGCCCCGGGTCGCCGCCGATCGCCACCTCGGGCGCGAGGTAGGCGGGGGTGCCGGCGATCATCCCGGTCTTGGTGACCGTGACGTCGTCCTTGGCGCGGGAGATGCCGAAGTCGGTGATCTTCACGAGCCCGTTGGGCGCCAGCAGGATGTTGCCCGGCTTGATGTCGCGGTGGACGATGCCGACGGCGTGCGCCTCCTTGAGCGCGGAGGCGACCTGCGCACCGATGCGGGCGACCTCGATCGGGTCCAGCGTGCCCTGGTTCTGCAGCACCTGCGCGAGACTCGTCGACTCGAGGTACTCCATGATCAGGCACGGCTGCCCGTTGTCGTCGGTGACGACGTCGAAGACGCTGATCGCGTTCGGGTGATGCAGCCGGGCGGCGATGCGGCCCTCGCGCATGGTGCGCTGCCGCGCGTCCTCGGCTTCGTTCCCGTCCAGCCCCGGCTGCAGGAGCAGCTGCTTGATGGCGACGGTGCGGTGCAGTACCTCGTCCTGTGCCTGCCAGACGGCGCCCATGGCGCCGGTACCCAGCCGCCGCACGATGCGGTACCGGCCGGCGACCAGGCGACCCTCGTCGCTCACGGGACCTCCTTCGGGCTCCGTCGCGGCACAAGCGGATTAGCGGTGCGCCGGCTTGCCGAGACCGACCCCCGGAACAAGGCTAGGGTGCTCACTCTGCGCACACGCAGGCGGCACTCTTCGGGTTGCCCCGGTGCCGCGCCCGGGTGTCACTCGCCCCGCGTCGCCACCAGCCTGGCCGCGCGGATCCGCGTGTCCGGGCCCTCGGAGAGGGTGAGCAGCTGCGTGACCCGCAGCGGCTTGCCATCCGGCGGGACCATCGTCACCACGGCGCGGACCACTCCGCCCGGATGCTCGGCGAGGTCGTCGACCCGGACGGTGTCCATGGCGCTCCAGGCGCGGACGAGCTCGGCGGCCTCCCGGCCTGCCGGCGCGGGGTCGAGCAGGGCCAGCGCCTCGCGCGGGCGCTCGGCGACGAGTTCGTAGAACCGCCGCACGGTGCTGATCCCGTCGGCGAACGGCTCGGGCTCGCTGTGCGCCGCCGGCTGCGCGGGCTCCCCGTGCGCGGCCCGCAGGGCGATGCGGTCGCCGTCCGCCGGCTGCCCGGTGGGAGTCGTGGCGGGCTCGGCCGGGTCGGCGTCGCCGACGGCCGCGGGCCGGACGTGCGGTACGGACCTGCGCTGTGCGGGCAGGACGAACCCGCCGAGCGCGGCGACGCCGGTGATCTCCGGCCGCTCGGCCGGGTCGAAGGAGCGGTCGCGGCCGTGGTCGTCGGCGAGGAGGGCGGCCGCCGCGATCGACCCGACGAGCAGGGCGATGGCGACGATCAGGCCGATCAGCTTGGCTCTCCGGGCGAAGGCGGGTTCCGGTTCGTGGGGCGGCGACGGCTCCTTGCGCCGGAGCCGCAGCGTGGGCGGAGGCAGGTATCTCCGCGACTCGCGAAGGACGGCACGCAGGTGCTCGTCGTCGACCGTCTCGTCCGCCGGGAGCTCGTCGTTGTCGACGTCCTCGGCGGGAACGGTGATTCCGCGTCCGGTGTCACGCCGGTCGTGCACGGCAGGTCCTCGTCTTCACGGTGGGGACGGCGCGGCCGTGTCGGCCGCGGGCGGTCGTGTCTGGTTCGTCTTGTGGACGACGGGTTCGTCTCTGCGCAATAGGTAACCCGTCCGCTCGCACGCGGACCAGTGGTTGTCGGTGGACTGTCGTGGAAATACGACGAGCGGCATTCGTTGTCACCCACCTAGAGCAACTTTCCGCCGCCTGCCGCGCTGCACGTGCAACGGAATGTGCGGATTACCTGTGCATCCGCAGGTGAAAGCGTTGTTCGGGGTCGTCCGAATGCCGCGGAGAAGCCCCTACCGGCCATCGCTTTCGATCTTGTCGCCGTCGCCGAAGTACAGTTTCCGTGTCTCTTCGGTCTTCCGGCCGTCCTTCCAGGTGACCTCGACCGTGTTCACGGTGAAACCCTCGTGCTGGTCTACGTAGACCTGCTTGACCACGAAGTACGCGATGGCGGCGTACCTGCGGCGCAGCCCGTCGGGCCCCTGCTCGGCCAGTTCGCCCGTGGTCAGCTCGTGGGCGGCCGCCGGGTCCTCGGTGACGGTGTTGAGGAAGTCCTGGGAGCGGGCGCCCATCTTCTCGGCGTTGTGCCGGGGGAAGAGGTAACGCTTGTTCGCCGTCGTGGTGGGCGCGGGGGTGACCGGCGGCTTCCGCGGCACGGCCGTGGTGGGCGGCGGGGTGGGGCGCGTGGTGCTGGTGCCCTGCGGGGTCGAGCGGCCCGGCGCGGGCGCCACGCCGCCCTGCGGGGGTCCGGAGGACCAGCCGTCGGTGGCTCCGGCCTCGTCCGACTCGGTGCTCGCGGAGGCGCTGGTCGTGGCGGTCGTCGTGGCGGGACCGCTCGTCGGGTCGGCGGTGCCCTCGACGTAGTACTCGCCGGGCAGCAGCGGGGCGCCGCCGTGCCGGTCGGTCCAGCCCTCGATGGCCCTGCCCTCGTTGTGCGGCTGGCTCACCAGCATGGAACCCGCGACGAGCATCGAGACCACCACCCCGCCGGAGGCGAGGCTGGCGAACCACGCCGCCTTGCGCCACGTCCGCGGCGGCGTCACCGACGCGGGCACGGAGCCGAGGTCGAAGTTGCCGAGCCCGTCGGCCGGGGGCGCCACGTACACGCGGGCCTCGTCGTCGTCGGACTCGACCCTCGCCTCGGGGGGCGGGGCGGTGAGCGAGACCTTGGTGCGCCGGACCGTCGGCTGCTCCGAGAGCGCGGTGAGCGCGGCGGGTGCCGCCGGTGGCTCGGAGCCGGGCCCGGGCCCCGCGGACCCGGCGGGTTCCGGGCAGGCCGGTGCGACGGGTTCGGTCGGCTGGGTCGGCTGGTCCGGCATGCCGGACGGTGGCAGCGGCAGCTCGCCGTGGGTGGCGCCGGCTGCGGGATCGGGCTGGGAGACGGGCAGCGACCCGCTGATCGACGACGCGAGCGGGTCGGTCGGGAGGCCGGCGTCGTGGGTGTGCCGGTGCAACCGCTGCTGGGCGGGAACGGCGGGCGTCCAGGTGCCCGCCGCCTGCGCACGGCGGTGCCTGCCGTGGCGTGGCTGCTGTCGTGCGGGTGTCGCGGAGAACCGCTCGGTCTGGTCGCCCCTGCCGCTCATGCCTGGTGGACCCCTCCCCGAGCGCCACCTGACGGCATTCCGGCCCGGTTTAAGCCGATTGGCCCAGCGGGGTCATGAGCATCTGCACGGCACGATGCACGTGCGCGGCGGTCTGCCGCGCGCGAACCGCACCTGAGAGCCCTCACCCGGACCAGAGTAGGTGGCATACGCCGCGTTCGCGTCTCCGGGGCGGCAAGTCCGGCGGGATATCACTCCTCTGGGCGCATCCGAATGGGGAGGGGCCAGGAGTGCGTGTGGTATCGGCCGTTCAGCCGCCGCTGCGATAGCGCTCCTGGGTGGAGCGCAGTGCCTTCGTGGCCACCGAGCCCGCCCCGACCGCGAGCGCGATGCCGAGGATGTCCAGCACGGGACCGCCCGTGGTGAACAGCAGCGCGAGCAGGGCGGCCGCGGTCGTGCCACCCGCGACCGGCCACCGGCCGCGGACGTACTCCGCGACCGGTGCACCGCCCGCCCGCTTGTTCGCGGCGCTGCCGAGCAGCGCCAGGTACCCGGCGTGGCCGAGGGCCGCCAGCAGACCCGCGATCGCGATCACCGCCGCGATCACCCCGACGATCGTCTCCATGACACCAGTGTGCCCGTGGCGGCGCTCCGGCGGCTCGGGGATGTCCCTGAGATGGCCCCGCACCGGCGCGTCGCGCTCAGCGGCCGAGCCTGCCCCGGCCCAGGTTCAGCAGCGCCATGGCGAGCTGGCGTCCCTCGGGCCCGAGCTCGCGGTAGCGGGCGAGCACGTCCATCTCCCGGTTGTAGACGATGCGCGGGCCACCCGCGGCCATCCTGGCCGCGCCGATCGCCTTCGACACCTCGACCCTGCGCTTGACGAGCCGCAGGATCTCGGCGTCCAGCCAGTCGATCTCCTGGCGCAGCGCGTCGATGTCCTGCGGCAGGGTCTCCCCCTGCTCGCCGGCCTCGTGGGTCTGAGCGTTCATCTGGACCTCCGGTCGGTATCGGGTCCGGTGGCGGCCCCAGAGCCGACGAAAGCCCCGGGTCCGTGGACTCCGGGGCTTGCGGTGATGGCGGTGTGCGCGCTACGCGACCACGGGAGCCGGAGTCCGGATCCCGTAGAAAAATCGAAAGCTGTCGTAGCGCACGCCCCGATTATGGCACACGCCCGCCGGGTGCGGACGCCGCGGCAAGCCACGGCACCAACGTCGGAGTCCCCAGGTAGCGTGAACCCACGATGAGCACCCTCTTCGACCTCCCCCCGGAATCCAGCAGGCACGCCGATCTGCTCGACGATCTCAACCCCGCGCAACGTGCGGCGGTGGAGCATCGCGGCACGCCGCTGCTCGTGGTCGCGGGCGCCGGATCGGGCAAGACCCGGGTGCTCACCAGGCGCATCGCCTACCTGCTCGCGGAGCGCGACGTGCACCCGGGCCAGATCATGGCCATCACGTTCACCAACAAGGCGGCCGCCGAGATGCGCGACCGCGTGAGCGAGCTGGTGGGCCGCCGGGCCAACGCCATGTGGGTGTCGACGTTCCACTCGATGTGCGTGCGGCTGCTGCGCAGGGAGGCGAAGACGCTCGGCATGTCGTCGAACTTCTCGATCTACGACGCCGACGACTCGCGCAGGCTCATCACGCTCGTGGCACGCGACCTGGACCTGGATCCCAAGCGGTACCCGGCGCGGGCGCTCGCGGCGCACCTGTCGAACCTGAAGAACGAGCTGCTCGACGCCGACTCCGCGGCGGGCCGCGCGGCCAACGACTACGAGCGCAGGGCCGCCGAGGTGTACGCGGAGTACCAGCGCAGGCTCGCGCAGGCCAACGCGATGGACTTCGACGACCTGATCATGCGCACGGTCGAGCTGCTCCAGGTGTTCCCGGACGTCGCCGAGCACTACCGCAGGCGGTTCCGGCACGTGCTCGTCGACGAGTACCAGGACACCAACCACGCGCAGTACACGCTGGTGCGGGAGCTGGTCGGCACGGAGGTCGCCGAGTCCGGGGTGGAGCCCGCCGAGCTGTGCGTCGTCGGCGACGCCGACCAGTCGATCTACGCGTTCCGCGGCGCGACGATCCGCAACATCGAGGAGTTCGAGCGCGACTTCCCGAGCGCGCGCACGATCCTGCTGGAGCAGAACTACCGGTCCACGCAGACGATCCTGTCCGCGGCCAACGCGGTGATCTCCCGCAACCCGAACCGGCGGGACAAGCGGTTGTGGACCGATTCCGGGAACGGCACGCCGATCGTGGGCTACGTCGCCGACAACGAGCACGACGAGGCCGCGTTCGTGGCGGGGGAGATCGACGCGCTGGCCGACCGCGGCGACGCGAAGTACTCCGACGTGGCGGTGTTCTACCGCACCAACAACCAGTCGCGGGTCTTCGAGGAGATCTTCATCCGCCTCGGCCTGCCGTACCGGGTGGTCGGCGGGGTCCGCTTCTACGAGCGGCGGGAGGTCCGCGACGCGCTGGCGTACCTGCGGGTGCTCGCCAACCCCGAGGACACCGTGAGCCTGCGCCGGATCCTCAACGTGCCCAAGCGCGGTATCGGCGACCGCGCCGAGGCGGTGGTGGCCACGCACGCCGAGCGGGAGCGCATCTCGTTCGCCGCCGCGCTGCGCGCTGCGGTCGCCGGGCGGGTGTCCCTGCTCAACCCCCGCTCGCAGAAGGCGATCACCGCGTTCGTCGAGCTGCTGGACGGCCTGCACGAGCTGGCGGACTCGGGCGTGCCGGTGGCGGAGGTGCTCGAGGCCGTCCTCGACCGCACCGGGTACCGCGCCGAGCTGGAGGAGTCGGACGATCCGCAGGACGCCTCGCGCCTGGAGAACCTGGACGAGCTCGTCAACGTGGCACGGGAGTTCGCCGAGTACGCCGAGAGCGTGCTGGCGGCGGAGGCGGAGGCGGATCAGGACGCGAACCCGGCCGACCCGGCCGGCACGCCCGAGCCCGGTTCGCTCGCCGCGTTCCTGGAGCGGGTGTCGCTGGTGGCCGACGCGGACTCGATCCCGTCGCCGGACGACGACGGCGCGGACGGCGCGGACGGCACGGACGGCGAGGCGGACTCCGGCGTGGTCACCCTGATGACCGTGCACACCGCGAAGGGCCTGGAGTACCCGGTCGTGTTCTGCACGGGGTGGGAGGACGGCATCTTCCCGCACCTGCGTGCGCTCGGGGAGCCGAAGGAGCTGGCCGAGGAGCGCAGGCTGGCCTACGTGGCGATCACCCGGGCGCGCGAGCGGCTGTACGTGTCCCGCGCGCTGATGCGCACGGCGTGGGGGTCACCGATGGCCAACCCGGCGTCGCGTTTCCTCGACGAGATCCCCGCCGACCTGGTCGACTGGCGCCGCGAGGAGCCCACCGGGGGTGGCGGAGGCGGCTCGCCGAGGGCGGCGACGACCTGGGGCCGCCGGTCCGGGTTCGGCGGCGACTCCGCGCAGGCCGGGATCGCGGCAGGCGGCATGCGCACGACGTCGTTCAAAGGCTGGAAGGACGACTGGAAGAACACCGTGGCACTCAAACTGGACGTCGGTGACCGCGTCAGCCACGACAAGTACGGGCTGGGCACCGTCGTCGCCACCGAGGGCAGCGGACCGCGCGCCACGGCCACCATCGACTTCGGCGCGTCCGGCACGGTGCGGCTGATGCTCATCGGCAGCGTGCCGATGGTCAAGCTGTAGTTCCTTCGGGTGAAGCGGCGAGCAGGCCGCTGTTTTGTCGGACCCCCGCGTTACTCTTCGGTTCGAACACAAGTTCGAATGAGGTATGGGGAGGTGTCGACATGCGTCTGCCGGTGAGCTCGGCGCGGCTGTCGGTGGGCCGGTTCGTCGTGGCCCTGGTGCGCGCCCTGGGTGGCCCGCCACGCGCGGTCCCCGCCCGAGGGTGGTGTCCGGGCGTGGCGAGCCGTGGCCGGTGCGGGCGCCGGTGAGCGGCGTGCCGCCGGGGCGTCAGATGTAGACGCCCCGGTTGGCCAGCCAGGCGCGGGGGTCGACCTTCTGCCCGTCCTCCGAGGTCCAGACCTCGAAGTGGAGGTGCGGGCCGGTGGACTGGCCGCGGTTGCCCATCTCGGCGATCTGCTCGCCGGCCTTGACGCGGTCGCCGACGGACACCGAGTAGCTGTTGACGTGCCCGTAGACGTTGATGGTGCCGTCGTCGAGCTGGACGCGGACCCACAGGCCGAAGCCGCTGGCGGAGCCCGCCTCGATGACGGTTCCGTCGGCGGCGGCGACGATCGGTGTCCCGACGCTGTTCGCGATGTCGATGCCGTAGTGGGTTGTTCCCCACCGGGCACCGAAGCCGGAGGTGAACACGCCCTGCGCGGGGGTGACGGTCTTGGGCCGGGCGGCTTCCTCGGCGGCGCGGCGAGCGGCTTCCGCCTCGCGCTGGATCCGGGCCTTGGTCACGGCCGCGCTCTCGGTGAGCTTCTGCACCTCGGCCGACGCGTCGGCGGTGCGCGTGACGGGCAGCAGCTCGGGGGCGCCCGTGCGTGCGTCACCACCCATGCCGAACGAGGCGCTGGCGTCCCGTGCGTTGGCCAGCGGAGTCACGCGGTCCGCATCGGACCGCTCGCCAGAGGTGGCAGCGGCTTGCAACGTCTGACCGGCGGCGGCTGCTGCGAAGGCACCGGCGGCGACCGCCGCGACGACGACGCGGCCGCGGAGGGCCGACGAAGGCGCGGGGAGCCGATGTGATCCCCGGACACGAACAACCGCACCGTCCAGTGCTTCTTCGAGTGCCGGGGAAGGAGCTTGGCCGCCGGGGGAGCGGTGTCGAGCCAAGACAGGGGCCTTCCGTTACTCGGGGAGCCAGATCTCGGACGCCGGGCGGGGGATCCCGGTGAGCGGTTCGGGGGCGACCGCTCGATGGCTTGCCGACCTGGGGGAGGTTTGCTCGCCATGTCCTTTCGTGACCTGACCGTAATGGGGACCGGGGGACAGTAACGAAGAGGCACCAGTGCGAGCAAGATCCGGGGCGCGTGTCGGCCGAACGGGGCTGCCGGTGCCGGCCTCGGTAGCCGGAATGAGTCAAGGTAGGAGGCGTATTGCTCCATTCGGTGTGACTTGCGTTACATTCGCGCAACCGCGGGTTTGGCGGCCCGGGACGCGGCGTACTCCGTCGGGTTGAGGTGCTCCCGGCCCTGGTTTCGGTGTCCGCCGCCCGGGGTGCGGCGGCGAACGGCATCCCGGCGGCGGTTGCTAGCGTCGGCACGGTCATCGAATCCGGACCGGCGTGAGGTGAGTCGATGAACGGTCCCGCCCGGCGGGCGCCGGCAGCTCCGGTGGCCGGGGCAGCCGTCGAGGAAGGACGGCGTTGAGCACCCGCGCCGCCCCGGCCGCCGACCGGCGTCCGGCCACGTTGATCGCCGCTCTCGGTGTCGCGGCGCTCGCGTCCGCGCTCCTGGCCGCGGGCTCCCTTCTGCCCGTCGTGGAAGGCGGGCGGCCCGGCTTCGCGAGCGGCCCCCTGCTGGTGACGCTGGCGGTGCTGCCGCTCCTCGCGGCGGGCGTGCTCATGCTGCGCGGGCGGCACGGCGCGTCGGCCGGGGTGCTGGCGGGCTTCGCCGCCCTCGCACCGGGCAGCGCGGTGCTGGACCTCCAGTTCGCCACCGATCCCTCGGCGGCCGTGCGGCCCGAGCTCTACCTGCCGTCCGACCTCGTGGAGCACGCGCCCGCGGCGGGCCTGTGGCTGCTCGTCGGCGGGCACCTGGCCGCGGTGGCCGCCGGTGTGCTCGCCGTGCGGGCCAGGGACCGCAGGGCGGACGCCGACCGGCCGGAGGAGGAGCCGGGCGCCGCGGAGCGCTGGCGGCGTCGGTGGCTCCTGGTCGCCGTCCTGGCCGCGGTGGCGGCCGCGTTCGGGCTGCTCATGGCGCCCGTCGTGTCGACGGACGTCTACCTGCTCGCCCGTAACGCGTTCGAAGGACCCGCCGTCGCGCTCACCGGGTACCTCCTCGTCGCCGCCGCGCTCCCACTGGCGGCGGCGCTCGCCATGACCTCGGGCGCGGGCGACTTCGCCAGGGGCTGCCTCGCCGGCCTCGCCGTGGCGGTGCTCCTCCTCGCGTTGCCCAGCCTGGTCGCGGGCGTCACGGTGCCGGTCGCGGAGCTCAGTGCCGGTCCGGTCGTGGCCGTGCTCGGCGCGGCCGGACTGCTGGCGGTCGCGGGCACCCCGCGGCTGGCCGGGCCGGCCCCCGAACAGGCCGACGACGAGGCGGGCGGAGCCGCCGTGCCGGGCAAGCGCCGCCTGCGTGCGGCGACCGGCGCACTCGCGGTGCTGACCGCGGGGGTCGCCGTCGCCGGTTCGGTCACCGCGCAGCTGGACTCGGCCACCTCCGGGCCCGCCCCCGAGAGCCCCGCCCGCGACCTCCTGCTGTGGGCCGGGGTGCTCGTCGGCATCCTCGGCGCGGCGATGTTCGTCCGCAGGCTCGCGGTCGTGGTCCGGCCCGTGCTGTCGGTGGCCTGGGTCGGCGTGCTGCTGGCCGGAACGGCCGTGCTCGACACCGCGCTCACCGCGGCCAGCGTCCAGGGCCCGTTGTCGGCGGGTCCCGGTGTGCTCTGGACGTGGCTGGCGCTGTGCGCGGCCGTCGTGACCGCGTGCTGCTCGGCGGTCACCGGTGTCGTGGAGCGGGAGGACGAGGGCGACATCAACGGCGCCCAGCGCGGCGCCGCCGGCTCCGGGGCGGTCGAGGGCAACCTGCTGCTGCCGCTGGGCGCGGCCGCCGTGCTGTCGGTCGCCGCTCTCGGCCTGCCCGTGGTCGCCGCGCCCGACTACGTCGCGGCAGGGCTGTGGTCGGACTTCCGGGCGCCGTCGTGGGGCCTGCTGGCGACGGCGCTGACCGTGGTCGGCGCGCTCGCCCTCGCCCCGCGCAGCCGCCCGGTGCCCGCCGCGGGAATGCTCGTGGGCGCGGCCGCGGTCCTCGGGTTGCACGCCGCGGCCCTGCCGCTCAGCGGTGCGTACATCGACGGTGCCACCGCCGGAGCCGGGTTCTGGCTCGCGCTCGCGGCCGTGGCGGCGCTGCTGGTGTCCGCGGGTGTCGCCGTGGCGGGCAGACTCCGGGGTACGCGGTCGTGACCGGAGGCCGTGCGGTGGCCCGGATCGTCCTCGTCGAGCTCGGTGGGCCGTGCGCGGAGGCCATCGCCGTCGCCAGGGCCCTCCGCGACGCGGGGGCCGAAGTGATCCACGCCGGGGTCCTGCACACCCCCGCCGCGGTGGCCGCCACCGTGGAGCAGGAGGATCCCGGCCTGGTCGGTCTGGTGCCCGCCCCCGGCACCGGCCGGGCGCTCGCCGACGCCGTGGCCGCTGCCGTGCCCGAGACGCGGGTGGCGGTCCTCGACGCCGGTGATGACGTCGTCGACTGGGTGAAGGACGGCGCGATCTGCGCCACAGATCCCAGCTCAGGGGGTTGCCGGTGACCGAGTTCACCGGATGCGGGGGCCGCCGCGACCATCCGGGTCGCTAGGGTCGTCTGCGTCCGGCAGCACGGTTTGCAAAACCACAGTGGCGTGTGTCGTCAGGAGACTGGAGTAGTGGACCTCTACGAGTACCAGGCGAAGGATCTCTTCGCCGCCCACGGCGTGCCGGTACTGCCCGGCGCCGTGGCGAGCAATCCGGAAGAAGCACAGGCCGCCGCCGAGAAGATCGGGGGCCAGGTCGTGGTCAAGGCTCAGGTGAAGACGGGTGGCCGGGGTAAGGCCGGTGGGGTGAAGCTGGCGCAGGATCCGGTTGAGGCTCGGGAGCGGGCTGA
>NZ_PVNH01000014.1 GCF_003001955.1 Prauserella shujinwangii
CCCGGACCCATCCCGAACCCGGAAGCTAAGCCCACCAGCGCCGATGGTACTGCACCCGAAGGGGTGTGGGAGAGTAGGACACCGCCGTACATAACCTAAGAAACCCCGGAAGTGGTCCGGTCGAGAACGTAAAGTTCTCCCGCCACTTCCGGGGTTTTCTTTGTGCTCGGTACGGTGCTGTTGTGAGAAGCACCGTGCATTCCGATGTGGCCGCGTTCGCCTCCCTCGCGATGCCCTTTTTTGGGCGGGATCCGGTCCGGCACACGTCTGCGCTCAGTGCCGTCAGCGGCCTCCGGCGCGGCGGTGCGGAGTCGGCCCTGGTCACCGCGCACGACGAGGGACGGCTCCGTGCGGTACTCCCGTGGACGCGCCCGCTGCCGGTTCCGGTGAGCGGGGTGCCGGTCGAGGCGAGTCGCGTCGTCGCCACGGCGGTCGCGGAGATGACCACCGCCCTCGGCGCCGTCAACGGTCCGCGCGCCGAAGCGGAAGCGTTCGTGTCCGCCTGGACCGGCCTGACGGGGGCGTCCGTGACCGGAGACCGGACGATGATCCTGTACGAGCTCGGCGAGCTGTCCGATCCGCGCCCGGTTCCCGGCCTGTTCCGCTTCGCCACCTCGGACGAGGTCGATCTCGTCGCCCGCTGGCGGCGGGACTTCGCCGCGGAAGCGCTGCCCTGGCAACCTGAGGACCCGGACCCGGCCGGCACCGCGGCGACCGTCATCACCGAGCGGACCTGCGGTCTCTGGTGCGTGGGCGGCACCCCGGTCGCCACCGCACAGGCCAGCCGGCCGGAATGCGGCATGGCGCGGATCAGCTACGTCTACACCCCGCCCGAGCACCGCGGCCGCGGTTACGGAGCGGCGGTCTCCGCCGCGATCTCACGCCACCTGCGGCACGCCGGTGTTGCGCACGTCGTCCTGTACGCAGACCAGGCCAACCCCACGTCGAACGCCCTCTACCAGCGCCTCGGCTACCGCCGCATCCTCGACTTCGCCAACCTCCCCCTCACCCCACCCACCGGGTGAGCAAGGGAGCTTTACTACCGCCAGGCGGTAGTAAAGCTCCCTTGCTCACCCAACAGGGCGCCGGAAGAGCCTCCGTACCCTGGGGGCGTGAGCATCGCACGCCTGCTGGCCATCCAACCTGACCCATCGGACCCGCTCGGGCCACTCGGTGACTGGCTGACCGAAGCCGGCGCCGAACTCGATGTGCGGCAGCCACCAGGTGACCAGCTCCCGGACGGCCTGGACCGGTACGACGGCGTGGTCTGCCTCGGCGGCGGCATGGGTGCCGAGGACGACCGCGAGCATCCCTGGCTTGCTGACGTCCGCAAGCTGCTCGGCCGTGCGGCGGGGACTGCCACACCCACGCTGGCGATCTGCCTCGGCGCCCAACTGCTCGCCGTCGCCACCGGCGGCCGCGTCGCACGTGGGTCCGCCGGGCCGGAGGTGGGACCGGCGCTGGTCGCGAAGAAGGATGCGGCGTGGAAGGACCCGCTCTGCGCGGACCTGCCGCTGATGCAGGACGTGCTGCAGTTCCACCAGGACGTCATCGAGCAGCTTCCGGGTGGTGCGGAACTCCTCGCCTCCGCCCCGAAGTACCCGCACCAGGCGTTCCGGATCGGCCGGTGCGCCTACGGTGTGCAGTTCCACATCGAGACCACCCCGGAGGTCGTCCGGACATGGGCGGCCAACGCGCCGGGTATCGCCGCCTCCGCACGCGAGGACGCGCTGACCGAGGAGCGGCTCGCCAGCGTCCACACCGACCTGGAAGAGACGTGGCGTCCGTTCGCCCACCGCTTCGTGCGCCTGGCGGCCGGCGACTTGGACCCCGCCGCCTACCACCCGCGCACCCTCCCCCTCGCCTGACCCCGAGGGGGCAAGGGAGCTTTACTACCGCCAGACGGGAGTAAAGCTCCCTTGCTCACCCAGTGGCATGGCGTGGTCTGGGCGCCCGGCGGGCTACGGTGGTAGCCGATGGCAGAGCGTGTCAGATCGTCCGCGTCAGCGGCGAGGTTCGGTTTCACCGACGATCGAGCCGAAATCGAGCTCCGGGCCGCCGGGTGGTGGGACGACGAAGGTCCCGTCAACGGTTGCGAGCCGATCCTGTCCGCGCTGTCCCGCGCGCCCGACCCGAGCCTCGCGCTCCGATCACTTGACCGCATCCGCGAGGCCGACGTGGCCGGTTGGCCGGACCTGTCCGCAGCACTTCGGGACAATCCCGTTCTTCGTGGACGGCTCATCGCCGCCGTGGGCGCGTCCAGCGCGCTCGCCGACTTCCTGGTGATGTCGCCTCGGCAATGGCACCGGCTCGCCAACCCCGACTGCACGGACACCGCCGACTACACCGCGGTCCTGCAGGACGCGATCCGGCCGGACGGCGAGGTGCTCACCGGTACCGACGCCGCTCAGGCGCTGCGCTCGGGCTACCGCGGGCTGCTGCTCGAGATCGCCGCCGTCGACCTCGGCAGCCTCGTCGAACGAGACCTCGAGCGACCGACATACCCCGAGGTCGCGAGCGCGCTCACCGCACTCGCCGAGGCAGCGCTCCGCGCGGGCCTCACGATCGCCGAGCACGAGGTCGCCGACGCCGCGCACGGCACGCTGGCGGTGATCGCCATGGGCAAGTGCGGTGGCCGTGAACTCAACTACGTGAGTGACGTCGACGTGGTGTTCGTCGGTGAGGGCGACATCCAGATCACCACCCGCGTCGCCACCGCGATGATGCGCGTGGTCGGCACGGCCTGCTTCGAGGTGGACGCCGCGCTCCGGCCGGAAGGCAAGGCGGGCGCTCTCGTCCGCACCCTCGACGGGCACGAGGCGTACTACAAGAAGTGGGCCCGCACTTGGGAGTTCCAGGCGCTGCTCAAGGCCAGACCGGTCGCCGGGGACGCCGAGCTCGGCCGGCGGTACGCGGAACTGGTCGCACCGATGGTGTGGTCTGCGTCGGAACGCGAGAACTTTGTCGCCGACGTCCAGCAGATGCGCAGGCGGGTGGAACGGCACGTGCCCGCGGAGATCGCCGACCGTGAGCTGAAACTCGGCCGCGGCGGTCTCCGTGACGTCGAGTTCGCCGTGCAGCTCCTGCAACTGGTGCACGGTCGCGTGGACCCGCAACTGCGGTCGGCCACCACCCTCGACGCGCTGCGGTCACTCGGCGAAGGGGGATACGTCGCCCGGGCGGACGCCGCCGAACTCGAGTCGTCGTACGAGTTCCTGCGCACGGTGGAGCACCGGCTGCAGCTACGCCGCCTGCGCCGTACACACTTGTTCCCCGACTTCGACGACACCACCGAACTGCGCTGGCTCGCCAGGGCATGCGGGCTTGGCGCGGCCCGGGGCCGCTCGGTGAGCGAGATCCTCCTCTCCGAGTACCGGACGAACGTCCGGCGCATCCGTCGTCTGCACGAGAAGCTCTTCTACCGTCCGCTGCTCGACGCGGTGGCACGCGTGCCAACCGCCGCGCTCCGGCTGACCACCGAGCAGGCCGCGAGCAGGCTGTCCGCCCTCGGCTACGCGGCACCTGACGGCGCTCTGCAGCACATCAAGGCCCTCACGTCCGGGGTGTCGCGGCGAGCGTCGATCCAGCAGGCCTTGCTGCCCGTGCTCCTCGATCTGCTGGCGGACACACCCGACCCCGACGGTGGGCTGCTCGCGTACCGGAGAGTGTCGGAAGCGCTGGCGGACACGCCCTGGTACCTGCGGGTCCTGCGGGACGAGGCCGCTGTCGTCGAGCGCCTCGCCACCCTGCTCGGTACGTCGCGGCTGGTGCCCGATCTGCTCGTGCGGGCGCCCGAGGTGCTCAAGCTGCTGGGTGATCCGGACCGGCTGGCCGGGCGCGCACCCGAGGAGGTGGCGAGGTCCCTGCGGGCGGCCGCGCGGAGGCAGCCCGGCCTCGCCGCCGCGGTCACCGCCGCGCGATCGCTGCGTAGGCACGAGATGCTGCGGGTAGCGTGCGCCGATCTGCTGGGCCTACTCGACGTGCCCGCCGTGTGCACGGCGTTGTCCTCCGTCTGGGGCGCGGTGCTGCAGAGCGCACTCGCGGCGGCGGTGCGGAAACGTGCGGCCGAGATCGGCGCCGAACCAGCCCGCATCGCAGTCATCGGCATGGGTCGTCTCGGTGGGGAGGAACTCGGTTACGGCTCGGATGCGGATGTGTTGTTCGTGTGCGAAGCCGCGCCCGGTGCCGCCGATACCGAGGCGTTGCGGTTCGCCACGTCCGTGGCCGAGACCGTGCGGCAGTCGCTCGGCGCGCCGAGCCAGGACCCCGCCCTCCAGGTGGACGCTGACCTGCGGCCGGAGGGACGCAGCGGTCCTCTCGTACGCACGCTGGAGTCCTATCGGGCGTACTACGCGCGCTGGGGCGAAGTGTGGGAGGCGCAGGCGCTCCTCCGGGCCCGGTTCGTGGCGGGAGACCCGGAGCTGGGGGATCGGTTCATGGCGCTCATCGAACCCGTCCGCTATCCCGACGGCGGCCTCGACGCCACCAAGGTGCGAGAGGTGCGGCGGATCAAGGCTCGTGTGGAGAACGAGCGGCTGCCGCGCAGCGCCGATCCGACCACGCACACCAAACTCGGGCGCGGCGGGCTCGCCGACGTCGAGTGGACGGCGCAGCTGTTCCAGCTGCGCTACGCCGGTGAGGTGCCCGCGCTGCGGACCACCTCCACGCTCGATGCGCTGCGCGCGCTGGCGGAGGCCGGGCTGGCCGAGCAGACGGACGTGGACTTCCTCCTCGACGCCTGGTTGCTTGCGACCAGGGCCCGAAACGCGGCGATGCTGGTGCGGGGCAAGGCGGTCGATCAGCTGCCGTCGTCCGGCCGTGAGCTCGCCGCCGTCGCACGAGTACTGGGTTACTCGGCCGACGACGACCCCGGCGAGTTCCTCGACTCCTACCGCCGGACCACCCGTCGCGCACACGCCGTGGTGGAGCGCCTGTTCTACGAAAGCTGAACCGCGACCCTCTCAACCCGAGCCTGGGGCGAGCAAGGGAGCTTTACTACCGTCAGACGAGAGCAAAGCTCCCTTGCTCACCTTTGGGCGACGGGAGGCGGCGGTGAACTTAGGGTGAGGCCGTGACCGAACGCGAACCATTCCGGGTCCGGATCAAGGTGCGGCATTACGAGCTTGACACCCTGGGCCACGTCAACCATGCCGTGTACCACTCCTACGGCGAGGTCGCCCGGCTGGAGCTGATGGAGCAGGCAGGCGGTCTCGACGGTGAGCTGCAACGTCAGCGACTCGCCGCGGTCCTGTTGGAGTCGACCATCAGCTTCCGGCGGGAACTGCGCGCTGGCGACGAGGTCGACGTGACCTGCACCGCCAAATTCGGCTCGGGCAAGACTTTCCAGATGAACTCCGACATCTACAAAGCCGACGGCACGCTGTCGGCGGAGATCAAGTGCGTCGTGGGTCTCATGGATCTCGACCGGCGCAAGCTCGTGACGGACCCGCGCGGCCGGTTCGAGCAGGCCGGGGCCGACCTGAAGCTGCTCTGTGGCGAGAACTGATCATGAAGAAACGCCGACGGCGGGGGTGCTCTCCACTCCCCGCCGCCGGCGCAGCCCGCGGTCGGCGACCGATCAGACGTCGTAGTACAGGGCGAACTCGTACGGGTGCGGGCGCAGCCGCAGCGGGTCGATCTCGTTCTCCCGCTTGAAGCTGATCCACGTCTCGATCACGTCGGGCGTGAACACACCGCCCTCGAGCAGGAACTCGTGGTCGGACTCGAGCGTGTCGAGCACCGTGCCGAGGTCACTCGGCACCAGCTTGACGTTCCTGGCCTCCTCGGGCGGCAGCTCGTAGAGGTCCTTGTCGATCGGCTCCGGCGGCTCGATCTTGTTCTTGATGCCGTCCAGGCCGGCCATCATCATCGCGGCGAACGCGAGGTACGGGTTACCGGAGGAGTCCGGGCACCGGAACTCGATGCGCTTGGCCTTCGCGTTGTTCCCGGTGATCGGGATACGCACGCACGCGGACCGGTTGCGCTGCGAGTACACCAGGCTGACCGGGGCCTCGAAACCCGGCACGAGCCGGTGGTACGAGTTCACCGTCGGGTTGGTGAACGCGAGCAGGCTCGGCGCGTGGGTCAGGATGCCGCCGATGTAGTGTCGCGCGGTGTCGGACAGGCCCGCGTAGCCCGACTCGTCGTAGAAGAGCGGCTCGCCGTCCTTCCAGAGCGACTGGTGGCAGTGCATGCCCGAGCCGTTGTCGCCGAACAGCGGCTTCGGCATGAACGTGGCGGTCTTGCCCGCGGCGAACGCCGTGTTCTTCACGATGTACTTGAACAGCTGCAGGTCGTCCGCGGCGTGCAGCAGCGTGTTGAACTTGTAGTTGATCTCCGCCTGGCCCGCCGTGCCGACCTCGTGGTGAGCACGCTCGATCTCGAAGCCGGACGACATCAGGTTCCGGGTGATGTCGTCGCGCAGGTCGGCGTAGTGGTCGACCGGGGGAACGGGGAAGTAGCCGCCCTTGTACTTGGTCTTGTAACCCTTGTTCCCGCCCTCTTCGTCGCGACCGGTGTTCCACCAGCCCTCGATCGAGTCGATCTCGTGGAAGGTCGCGTTCTCGGAGGAGTCGAACCGCACCGAGTCGAAGGTGTAGAACTCTGCCTCCGGGCCGAAGAACACGGTGTCCGCGATACCGGACTCGGTGACGTACTGCTCCGCCTTGCGCGCGATGTTCCGCGGGTCACGGCTGTAGGGCTCCCGCGTGAACGGGTCGTGCACGAAGAAGTTCATCGACAGAGTCTTGTGCTTGCGGAACGGGTCGATCCGCGCCGTCGCCGCGTCCGGCAGGAGCAGCATGTCCGACTCGTGGATCGACTGGAATCCACGCACCGACGACCCGTCGAAAGCCAGACCTTCCTCGAAGGCGTCCGCGTCGAAGGCCTTGGCGGGGACGGTGAAGTGCTGCATGACACCCGGCAGGTCACAGAACCTCACGTCGACAAATTGCACGTCCTCGTCCGCGATGAGACGCTGGACATCGTCTGGAGTAGTGGACACCCTCGGTGACTCCTCTGTGTTCGAGCTCGTTCGGCAGTACCCTCTTCGGCTCACGCTAAGAGCGCGGTGTTGCCCGACCGTCACCCGAATGTTTCGCCGGTGTTAACGGGTCGGCGGATATCAGGACAGTCGACCAGGTCGCGCGCACGTCCCGCCAGCGGCATACCCTGGACGGGTGGCTAGATGGACCGGTGAGTGGCTTTCGTCACCAGCGACGACGCGCATGGGTGGTGACGAGGAGCCGCCACGCTGGCCCGGCGAGCGGCTGGGGCTCCCGGAGGACGGTGTCGGTGCTGCCGCGGGCAACGGCAGGCGGTTCCTCGCCCTCGTGGTCGACCTCGTGCTCGCGTCGCTGCTGACGGCGCTGTTCATCCGTCCGGACGTGGCCGATCCGATGGTGATGCAGCAGTTCAACCTGTGGTCGCTCGTCGTGTGGGCCACGATCACGGCGGTGCCCGTGGCGATCTTCGGCTTCACCCCGGGTATGGCGGTCTGGGCGCTCCGGGTGGCCAGGCTGGACGGCCGCGTCGCGGTGGGGGTGTGGCGCGCGCTCGTGCGAGCCGGGCTCACCTTCTTCGTCATCCCGGCAGCCGTGCGCAACGCGGACAACCGCGGCTGGCACGACCGCCTCACTGGGACCGTCGTGATCCGCATGCGCTGACGGCGGCGCCCGTGCCTCACGCGGCCGGGCGCCACAGTCGGGCGCGCACGTTCGGGGGTGGGCGGCTCCTCGCCTGGGCGTAGGCGGCGCGGAGCTCGGCTATCACTCCCTGCGGATTCCTGCGGAGCCGTGTCGGCAGCGTGTGCATGACCACGACACCGGCCGCGGTCAGCCGCGAGTGTTTGCGAACCGTCCTTTCGTAGTCGTTCGGGTTGAGGTGGAAGTCGAGCGAGTCGATCTCCCATGCGAGTCCCGCCTCCGGCCACCACGCGTCGACGATGCCGAGCACCGTGCCGAACTCGTCGTGGATCTCGACGTTCCACTGTGGCTCGGGCAGCGTGCTCCGCCGTGCGACGCGGGCGGCCCAGGCCTCGGCGGCGGAGCGGATGCCCCGGTCCATCTCCTCGACCACGATGCGCGGAAGCGCGGATCCGATGGTGGTGCCCTGTTCCAGCTCGTGTCGGAGGTCGCGGGGATGGCACAGCTCGCGCTGGACGGCATCGGCGATCATCGCCCGGATGTCGTTCAGGCTGTCCATGCGGTGTGCGGCGTCGATGAGGGCACGGGCGAGCGGCGCGACGGGGAGCCCGTCGACGGTCTCCGGCTCCGGCGGGTGGATGGTGCGCTCGACGACGGCGAAACCGCGGGTGGCGACGCGGCGGTCGTGCGGGATGAGGACGTGGACCCGGGAGTCGGACGGTAGGTGCCGGACGCCGTGCAGCCGGGCCGCCTCGATCCCGGTGATCATGGCGCCTGGTCCGGCGTGGACGAGAGCGCCCCGGTCGAGCTGGTGGCGAGTCGGGGTGCCGTTGTTGAGGAGGACGACTCCGGGGATGAGCCTGCGCCAGGGACCGCCGGCGCGGCAACGGCGGGAGATCGCCGAGTGCGACATGCCCAGCGCGACGAGAACGGCCCGGGGAGCGACCCCTCCCGGAAACCGTTTCCGCAGCTCATCGTGCGCGATGGCGCATCGCCGTGTCACAGCGCCATCATGCAACCAGCCACTGACAGTTTCCGCGTGGTCGCGGTGAGCAAGGGAGCTTTGCTGCTGTCAGGCGGTAGTAAAGCTCCCTTGCTCCCTCGCGGGGGTGTGAGTGGTGGGTTGGTGGTGCGGGGTCAGCGGCGGCGGATGGTGCGCTGCACGTTGCGCATCTTGGCGCCCTGGGGCATCGGGCCCTTCGGCATCGCCGCACCGCGGTTGCCGAGCGCGGCCAGCTTCGCCTCCAGGGCGTCCACCTGCTTCGGCTTGAGGTTGCGCGGCAGCTTCATCAGGTGGCTCTGCAGGCGCCGCAACGGCACCTGCCCCTCCCCGTTGCCGATCGTCACGTCGTAGATCGGCGTGTCACCGACGAGCCGCGCGATGCGCTTCTTCTCCTGCGCGAGCAGGCCCTTCACCCGGTGCGGCGCGCCCTCGGCCACCAGCACCACCCCGGGCCCGCCCAGCACGCGGTGCACGGCGTCCAGCTGGGTCGTGGCCGCCACGGTCTGCGTCACCCGCCAGCGACCACGCAGGTTGTCCAATGCCCACGCCGCGGCACCAGGCTGGCCCTCGGCCTTGCTGTACACCGTCTTCTGCACCCGGCGGCCGAAGATGATCACGGCGGCGAGCAGGCCGAGCATGATGCCGATCGGCAGCAGCAACCACTCGATGCCCAGCAGCCAGCCGATCCCGAACACCACGCCCGCGACGACCAGGAAGGAGCCCAGCATCCAGGGGATGAGGGCCTTGTCCTCCTGGCGCTGCATCTTGAACGCCTGGAAGATCTGCCCGCGCTTCGCCTTGCTCTGCGCGCGTCGCTCCCGCTTGGCTTGCTTGGCAGCTTCCTTGTCCTGCTTTCCCGCCATATGAATCAGGATACGGCCGCGTGCCCAGGCGTGGACCCGTCGGTCCCCTCTGCGAGGATGCGGCCGTGGGTAGCGCAGCTCGATCGACGTCTCGACCGGGCCTGCTGGAGGGCCTCGACCCCGAACAGCGGGCGGCGGCCTGCGCACCGCGCGGCCCGGTGTGCGTGCTCGCGGGGGCGGGCACTGGCAAGACGCGGACCATCACCCACCGCATCGCCTACCTGGTGCGTTCCGGCCACGTCGCCGCGGGGCAGGTGCTCGCCGTCACGTTCACGGCCCGGGCAGCGGGGGAGATGCGCGCCCGGCTGCGGGCGCTCGGGGTCGAGGGCGCACAGGCCCGGACGTTCCACGCGGCCGCGCTGCGCCAGCTCAGGTACTTCTGGCCGCGGGTCGTCGGTGACCGGCAGTGGGACCTGATCGACGGCAACAAGCTGCGCCTCGTCGGTCAGGCGGCGAACCGGCTCGGCATGCCCACCGAGGCCGAGGTGCTGCGTGACCTCACCGGGGAGATCGAGTGGGCCAAGGCCTCCCTCGTCGGCCCGGACGACTACCCGGCCGTGGCATCCCGGCTCGGCCGGGACCTGCCCGAACCGGGCACGCGGATCGCCGAGCTCTACCGCATGTACGAGAAGCTGAAGAACGAGGCACAGCTGCTCGACTTCGACGACCTCCTGCTGCACACCACGGCGGCACTGGAGGAACACAGCGCGGTCGCGCAGGAGTTCCGCGACCGTTACCGCTGTTTCGTCGTCGACGAGTACCAGGACGTCACGCCGGCGCAGCAGCGGCTGCTGGACGCATGGCTCGGCGGCCGGGACGACCTGACCGTGGTCGGCGACGCCAACCAGACGATCTACTCGTTCGGCGGCGCGTCGCCGCGCCCGCTACTGGACTTCACCAGACGGTTTCCCGAGGCCACCGTGGTGCGGCTGGAACGGGACTACCGCTCCACCCCCCAGGTGGTCTCGCTGGCCAACCAGGTGATCGGAGCCGCGCGCGGCAGGCCGGCCGGGTCCCGGCTGCGGCTCGTCGGGCAGCGGCCCGACGGGCCCCCGCCCCGGTTCGCCGAGTACGACGACGAGGCGGCCGAGGCGGCGGCCGTCGCGGGCCGGATCCGGGACCTGCTGGACGCGGATGTGCCCGCCAGCGAGATCGCCGTGCTGTATCGCGTCAACGCCCAGTCCGAGGCCTACGAGCAGGCGCTGTCGGAAGCGGGCATCCCGTACCTCGTGCGCGGCGGCGAGCGGTTCTTCGCCCGCAGGGAGGTGCGGCAGGCGATGTCGGCCCTGCGTACCGCCGCGGCCGGTGAGCCGGACGGCGAGTTCGTGCCGCTCGTACGGAGGATTCTCGCCGGGGTCGGGCTGACGGAGCAACCACCGCCCGGCGGTGCGGCGAAGGAACGCTGGGACGCGCTGCTGGCACTCGTCGAGCTGGCCGAGGAGCTGGCGGCCACAACCGAGGGAGCCACCCTCGCCCGGTACGTCGCCGAGCTCGAACAGCGGGCGTCCGCGCAACACCCGCCCACGGTCGAAGGCATCACGCTCGCGTCGCTGCACGCCGCCAAAGGGCTGGAGTGGGACGCCGTCTTCCTCGTCGGGCTCGCGGAGGGCACGCTGCCGATCCAGCGCGCCGACGGTGACGACAGCGCGATCGAGGAGGAGCGCAGGCTGTTCTACGTCGGCGTGACCAGGGCACGGCAGTACCTGTCCCTGTCGTGGGCGCTGTCGCGGTCACCGGGCGGCAGGCCCCACCGCAGGCGCAGCCGGTTCCTCTATGGGCTGATCCCGGAGGACCACCCCGCCGCCCGCGTCCCGCGGACGCAGCCGAGGGCCGCCGGATCCAAGAGCCGTTGCCGGCTGTGCGGCAGCGCGCTCAACGCCACCCTCGAGGTCAAGCTCGGTCGGTGCACCAACTGTCCGGCCGACGTGGACGAGAACCTGCTCGCCCGGCTCAAGGAGTGGCGCGGTGACCGGGCTCGACAGCTCAAGGTGCCCGCGTACGTCGTGTTCACCGACGCGACGCTGCTCGCGATCGCTGAGCAGCGGCCGACGGATGACCGCGCGCTGGTCGCCATCTCCGGCATCGGAGCGACCAAGCTCGAACGGTTCGGCGCGGAAGTCCTGGCCGTGGTGCGAGAGGCTCACGAGTCGTAGCCGTCCGGGCACGGTGCGGCGGCGAAACACCTGGTCAGCGGATTTCCTCCCCCTTGCGAGCAGTTTTCTCTAAATTCGGTTGCCTTGCCGTGCCCAGGAGCAATAGCCTGCATGCACTGGGTGGAAGTCACCGCACATGTTCCGGCCACCGACGTATCGGTGTGCCTACAGGCGGCGAGAGGAGGTGCTGGCGATGAAGCTCGATGCTCTGTTCGGCAATGCCTGCACCTCGCTGTCCCCCGATGCGGAGATGCGCACGGCTGTGCGCCGTGACACCGGCATGGTCTGGCTCGGTCAGCAGTACGACGGGGCGTTTGCCCGCCCCCATGGAGTGCGTGTTCGCGATCTCGGTGCGCCCGGGTTCGCCGCCCTCGCCGTCCGACCGTCCACCTTCGCCCTGCCGATCCGCAAGCAGGCCCGCGAGCAGGCCCTGGTTCCGCCGTATTCACGTGAGAGATGCCCCTGACACTCCCGTCAGGGATCAGGCTCACGAAGGCCGCGGAACCGTTCATCGGATCCGCGGCCTTCGTGTTGTTCGAGGACGAATCGAACGCAAGAAACCACAACCACAAAGGAGAACGGGAATGCCATCGGCAACCGCCTTCGCGTCAGAGGGGGCGTTACCCGAGGTTCTCGCCGGCAGCACGGGTGTCGGTGAGTTGCTCGACGCGGTTTCCGCACCCGAGGTCGAACTGCCCTGTCGATCCGGCGACGCGGACCTCTGGTTCGCGGAAGCCCCGGCGGACCTGGAGCGGGCCAAGGTGCTGTGCACCGACTGCCCGGTCCGCTCCGCCTGCCTGCAGGGCGCGCTGGACCGGCGCGAGCCCTGGGGCGTCTGGGGCGGGGAGATCTTCGAGCGCGGCGCCGTCGTGGCCCGTAAGCGGCCGCGCGGGCGTCCACGTAAGAACCCTGTCGTCGAGCAGCCAGTGAACGAACGGAGCGCGGCATGACCACGCGAACCAGCACCGACCACCGTCCCGCCAACCCGCTTGACGGAGCGAACGGTATCGACATGACGACTCAGGAGAACACCCAAATGTTGATCTACGAAGAACTCGCCAGATCGCGAATACGCGAGCTGCACCACGGCCTGGACGGACGGAGGTACGTCCGGCGTGCTCGCGCGGCACGCAGGTGGGGCAGGCTGGCCACCTGGGCGAGCCGCCGATCCGGACAGCTCAGCCGATGATCGCGGGGCTGGGTGGGCGCACCGCCCACCCAGCCCGGCGGTTCGGAAATGTGGTTGACCACCGGTGTTCAATGGCCGGGTGTCAGCACATACACACGACGATGTCGACTGGGTCGCCCGCCTCACTGCCATGCGACGGCTCGACCAGCTAGAACGAGAGCCGCTCGCGGCCGTCGCCGCTCGCCTTACCGCCGACCTGCCCGACGCCGCGACAGTGGTGGACATCGGCAGCGGAAGCGGGGGCATGAGTGCGGCACTGGCCGCGGCCCTACGCGGCCGGGGCGGGGGCACGCTCGTACTCGTGGACGCGGTGGACGAGCTTCTCGCCGCCGCTCGGGAGTCCGCGCTGGCCGAGGCCGGCGCGGACGTTCGCGTCGAAACCGTCGTCGCCGACGCGGCCACCGCGGAGTTGCCCGAGTTGCTGCCGAGAGCCGACCTCGTCTGGGGATCCGCTGTCGTCCACCACCTTCCCGACCAGCAGGCCGCCGTCAACCGGTTCGCCGAGATGCTGCGGCCGGGTGGCCTGCTGGCAGTGGCCGAGGGCGGTCTCGAGACGTCCTGCCTTCCGTGGGACGTCGGCGTGGGCACCCCAGGACTGGAGCAGCGGCTCAACGCGGCGCGCAACGCATGGTTCGGTGAGCTGCGTGCGGGCATGCCCGAAGCCGTGCGGATGCCCCACGGTTGGACCACCGCGCTGCGTCGCGCCGGGCTTGTCGGCACGAGCTCCTTCACGTACCTGATCGATCATCCCGCCCCCGGCGGGCCGCTCGTCCAGGAGTTCGCCGCCGAACGACTCGGCTGGCTGGCCGAGATCGCCGAAGACCGGGTGAGCGCCGAGGACAGCGATGCCGCGCGGCGGCTCCTCGACCCGGAGGCCCCGGAGTACCTCGGCCACCGCGACGACGTCTTCGTCCTCTCCGCTCGTACCGTCCACTACGGGCATCGAACGTGACGGACTCCGAGCAGGTCGCGTGCCGGGTGTGCGGCACGACCCGGACCTTCGCCGACCCGCTGCGCGCCCTCGCGTGGGTTCGGGAGAACGAGAACGACGGTGCGCGCTGGCTGTGCCCCGAATGCGCGGGCAGGCACGTTCGCGACATCGAGAGCAAGCTGCCGACCGACTACTGGTGACCGGATGCCGTCCGGTCACGCCGCCACCCCGGGCACCTCGCACTGCACCTGCGGCCGCGGCCGCTGAGACGCGGTCCGGAACGCGCTCGCGAGCTCGCGGACGACGTCACCGGGCGCGTCCCGGAGCCGTTCCACGGACGTGCGGAGGACAACCACCCCGGCCGCGGTCAGTGCCAGATGCCCGAGCCGTCCGTGGGACTCCTCCGCCGCAGGCCGGATGAGTTGCCAGCCGAGTCCCAACTCGTCCCACCACGCGTCCACGAAACCGATCGGCCGGCCCCGCAGGTCGCAGACGGTGGTGTTCCACCTCGGCGGCGGCAGCGGAGACCGCAGCAGGAGCCGGCGTGCCATTCCGTGCACGTAGCTGTCGCGGTTCTGCGCCAGGCGGCGCAGCTCGGACCGCACCGCCGACGAGCCGCGCTGGTTGCCCGCGTCAAGCTCGGCGCGCAACTGGTCGAGGTCGCAGAGGCCTTCCAGAACGGGCAAGGTCAACAGGTCGTGGAGCAGGTCGGGGTCGTCCGTCCGCCGGGCGGCATCGAGGGCAGCGCGGGCAGGCGGCGCGAACGGCAGGCCGTGGACGGAGACCGGGTCCGGCGGTCGTCGGGTGCGTTCCAGCAGGACGAACTCGGGCGGCAGCGTCCGCCGGTACGACGGGACGAGCACGTGTATGCGGCGGGGTCGCGGCAGGTCGAGTCCGTGGGCCATGAGCGCGTCGACGCCGGTGAGGACGCCTTCGCGGCCGTAGTGGCAGGAGGCCGCGCGCAGGAGCTGCCGCCGCGTGGGTTCGGTGGCCGCGAGCAGCACGACACCCGGCAGGAGCCTGCGCCACGGACCGCCCGGTCGGCACCGGGTGGCGATGGCACGTTCGGAAAGGCCTCCGGCGCGCAGCTGGGCGACCGTGGCGATGTTGTCGGTGTGGCCGGTGTTGTCGGTGTTGGCGGCGATCGGGGCCGCGGTGGTTGACGGGGTCATGTCCGTCAGCGTCGCCCGGTCGCGGGTGGCGGGGGAGTGCTCGCCGGAAATGTGGACAACTCGGCGCCGCGAACGGTACCCAGGCGCATCATCCGCTGTCCCTGTGGACAACTCACTTCGGCGGGAGACCGGTGAGCAAGGGAGCTTTACTATCGTCAGACGGGAGTAAAGCTCCCTTGCTCATCCTTACGAGGCGGTGGGTGGGGCTGGGAGAGGGGGTCAGGCGGCGAAGCCGGGTTGCCAGCGCTCGACGATCGCGCGCAGCTCGAGCTCCGCGTCGAGCTGGCACAGGATGCCGACCGCCCCGGCCGTCACGCGGTGGATGAGCAGCCAGTTCGGGGGCAGGTTCAGCGAACGGCCGGTGTGGAAGTCGGTGCTCCGGGTGTCGCCCATCCGCATCGCCTGCTTCTGCGCCCACCTGCGGGTGAAGTGGAACCGGTCCGCCGTCAGCGGGGCGATCAGCGGCAGGAGATACGCGTGCACGTCGTCCGCGTCGAGCTCCGTGCCGGGCCGGACGAACCCCTCGGCCCGCAGCGCGTCGAGCAGCTCCTCGGACCGCCCCTGCAGCGCGAGCCGCATGATCACACCCAGCGTCGGCGGCGCCCCCTCCGGCAGTCGTGCGACCGCTCCGAAGTCGATGACGCACAGGCGGCCGTCGTCGAGCAGCAGGAAGTTCCCCGGGTGCGGATCGGAGTGCAGCATGCGGGCACGTGCGGGCGACGAGTAGTGGAACTCGGCGAGCAGGCGCCCAGCCTCATTGCGCTGCTCCGGCGTGCCGTCGCGGATGATCTCCGCCAGCGGTGTCCCCGTGACCCACTCCGACACGATGACCTTCGGTGCGCTGGCCACCACCTTCGGGATGAACACCTGGCCGTCGCCGTGGAAGGCCTTCGCGAAGGCGCGCTGGTTGTCGGCCTCCGTGCGATAGTCCAGTTCCTCGCTCATGCGCGCGGACAGCTCCGCGAGCAGCGGCTTGACCTCCGTGCCCGGCACCAGGGCCTGGAAGAGCCTGCTGAACCGCTGCAGCTGGCGCAGGTCGCTGTGCAGCGCCTCGTCCGCGCCCGGGTACTGGACCTTCACCGCGACCTCGCGGCCGTCGTGCCACACCGCGCGGTGCACCTGCCCGATGCTGGCCGCGGCCGCGGGCTCGTCCTCGAATTCGGCGAACCGGTCTGCCCAGGAGCGGCCGAGTTGCTCGGCGAGCACCCGCCGGGTCTGCTTCGGCGACATCGGCGGCGCCGCGGCCTGCAGTTTCGTCAGCGCCTCCCGGTACGGCGCCGCCATCTCCTCGGGAACCGCGGCCTCGAACACACTGAGCGCCTGCCCGAACTTCATGGCGCCGCCCTTGAGCGTGCCCAGCACCTCGAACAGCTGTTCCGCGGCCTTGGCGGAGAGCGCGGCGTTGACCTCTTCGGCGCTCTGCCCGGTCAGGCGCTTCCCCCAGCCTCCGACGGCACGCCCGGCGATGCCCAGCGGCAGACTGGCCAGCTTGGCCGTGCGCATGGCCGTCCGGCGCGGCATCGCCGTGTCGACGCGGTCGTCGGTCGAGTCGCGGAATTCTGTCACGTCAGCGATTCTGCCTTGCCGATCACGGTGCGCGCAGCCGCCGCGGTCTCCTGGGGTGCTAGGTCACCCTCCGCGGCCGGTACGCGCCGCACCCGCAGTCCGGGTGCGGAGGCCAGTCCCGCCTGCGCAGCGTGCCCGCGTGGGAGTCGATCTCGAGCGTGCCGTTCCAGGTGGGCGGCGGCTCGTCCTCGGGGCTGAGGATGCGCAGGGCCTGCCCGGCGGCGAGCGCCGCGGCGGCGTGCACGCTGCAGAGGTCGGCCCGCTGGTAGCGCCCCGCCAGCTGCCCGGCGACCCGGGGCCAGCAGGAGTCCAGCGACGTGCGATACAGGTCGGCGCAGCGCAGGCAGCTGCTCCGGCCCGGCACGACGTACGGGCCGACGAGACCGATGCCGTCGCGCACCCGTACCGCCAGGTGCGGCTGCCCGCTGCCGGTGAGCTCGCGGACCACCTCAGGCGCCGGTACGACGGCGTCGGTGAGCAGGACCAGGTCGGGACTGCGATCGCCGCCGATCCGGCCGGTCCGCGCGGCCGGGTTGGCTCTTCGCACCGCGTCGGCGATGGCCTGCCGCCGTGGTCTGCCGATGTCCGCGTCGAGGTGCCCGGATCCCAGGTCGTCGGGACTGACCCGCCCGGTCGAGGCCGCCTCGATGTGGCCGACGCCGGCCGCGGCGAGCAGCGTCGCCACCGCGACCGCCAGCCTTCCGCCACCATGCACCAGTACCGTGCTGCGCGCCCGGTTGGCGGCGGTGTCCTGGCATCGGCGCCCGAGGTGTAGCGACCACAGATCCGGCTCGTCGGTCCGGCCGTGCTGCCGTGCCGGCTCGGCGTCCTCGATCAGTCCACGGGCGGTGAGCCCGGTGAGCAGGTCGCGGAGCCGTTCGGCGTGCTCGTCGCGCGCGAGGGCGAGCAGGGAACCGATGCTCCGGCTGCCGTCGAGGCTGCGCAGCACGTCGACGAGCACCGGAGGCAGGCCGGTGGCGACGACGGCGTGCCGGGGGTCGAGGCCGATCTGCACCTCGTCGGCGCGGCGCTCGATGACGTCCAGGCCGGGCACCAGGCGAGGCCGTGACGGCAGGGTGACGTTCGGTAGCGATTCGGTCATGTCGCCCAGAGTGACTGGTCATCGCTGCCCGTGCACAGCGGGAGTCGCGATTTGTCCACAGGAAAACTCAGTTGTGGACAACTCGAGGTCTGTGCGATCGAGCCATCCTCGATGTCGGTCCGTGCCTTTACGGTGGATGCGTGGCCGATGCACGGGTGCCCTCGTTGAGAGATCGGGGCCGGAACGGACGCCAGCCGTCCGCCCCTCAGGAGAAGGTGGAGGTGCGCCGCAGCGCGCGCCGGCGCCGCACAGTGACCGCGTACCGGGACGGCGACACGCTCGTCGTGCTGATTCCCGCGACCATGAGCAGGGCGGAGGAGGAGCACTGGGTCGCCGAGATGCAGCGCAAGCTGCAGCGCACCGAGAGCAGGCGGGCCTCGCCCGCACGGAAATCGGACGAGGCCCTGCTGGCGCGGTGCGTCGAACTCTCCCGGCGCTACCTCGACTCCACGACGATGCCCGCCAGCGTGCGCTGGGTACCGCCGATGCGCACGCGGTGGGCCTCGTGCACCCCGGTCGACCGCACGATCCGCGTCAGCGAACGCCTGCGGGACGTGCCGTCGTGGGTGCTCGACTACGTTCTCGTGCACGAACTCGCCCACCTGAGGGTCGCCGGGCACAACGCCAAGTTCTGGGCGCTGGTCCGGCGCTATCCCAAGACGGAACGCGCGATCGGCTACCTCGAGGGCCTGTCGTCAGCCGCCGGGCTGGGCATCACGGGGATCGACGCCGACGACGAATGAGGCCACCCCGCGGTCCTGGCCGGTGGCGCCGGCCAGGACCGTCGCGCGGTCACCGCTGGTCGTCGCCGCGGCCGTCACCCTCGGTGCCGGGGTCCTCGTCGCCGGACGAGGCCTCCTCGGCCCGCTGGGTGCGCTCCAGCTCGGCCATCGGGTCCATGCCCTCACCGGTCTCGCCCGAGCGGCCGAGCCGCTCGGCGAACTCCATCGGGTCATCGAGGTCGTCGGCGGTCGGCATGAGGTCCGGATGCGACCAGAGCCGGTCCCGCTGCTCCGTGCCGTGCTGGTCGCCGACCAGCTTCCACAGCGCGGACGCGGCACGCATGCGCCTCGGCCGCAGCTCCAGCCCGACGAGTGTCGCGAACGTCTGCTCCGCGGGGCCGCCCGTAGCCCGCCTCCGCCGCAGTGTCTCCCGCAGCGCGTCGGCGCCGGGCAGCCGGTCGCCGACGGCTTCCGCGACCACGACATCGACCCAGCCCTCGACCAGGGCCAACAGGGTCTCCAGCCGGTTGAGCGCGGCCTGCTGCTCCGGCGTGGTCTGCGGTTCCAGCAGTCCGGACGACATGGCCTGCTCGATGCTCGCCGGGTTGCTCGGGTCGACCTGGCCAGCCAGCTGCTCGAGCGCCGAGGTGTCGACGGTGATGCCGTGCGCGAACTCCTCGACCGTCGCGAGCAGCCGCTGCCGCAGCCACGGGACGTGCGCGAACAGCCGCTGGTGCGCGGCCTCCCTGGCGGCGAGGAAGACGAGCACCTCGCTCGCGGGCCGTTCCAGGCCCTCGGTGAACTTCTCGATGTTCGCGGGGAGCAGGGCCGACGTGGCGGCCGGGCCCAGCGGCAGGCCGACGTCCGTGGACGTCAGCACCTCGGAGGCGAGCTCGGCCAGTGCGTTACCGAGCTGCGAGCCGAAAGCCATGCCACCCATCTGGCCGACCATCGACAGCAGCGGCCCCGCCGCCTGCTTGGCCTCGTCGGGCAACGCCTGCATCCAGGCGCCGGACACCTGCTTCGCCACGGGGTCGCAGAGCCGCTGCCAGGTGGGCAGGGTCTTCTCCACCCAGTCCCGGGACGTCCAGGCGACCGTCGTGCTGGCGCCGGCGGGAAGGATGGTGGCCGCGTCGAGCCACAGCTCCGCCAGGTGAGCGGCGTCCCGCACCGCGGTGTCGGCGGGTTTGTCGTCGAGGGTGAAGCCCAGCTTCGACGAGCTGGAGAGCCGCTGCATGGCGATCTGCTTGGCCAGGTCGTAGTTGACCGGCCCGGAGGAGCTGCCTGCCTGGCTGAGCATCTGACCGAGCTGGCTGAGCATCTGTCCCAGCTGGTTGAACGCGTCGGCGCCCGAACCAGGCTGCTGCTCGCCGCCGGAACCCGGCGACTCGTCGTCGCGACGCTTGTCGGGATCGGGGGGTCCGAAACCGAACGGTGGGTTGCTCATGTCACCACCGTACGCGGACGAGCCGGGCGATGGGCGTGGCCTGCGCCGTCGGCGTGCCAGGGCCACCGTACGCTGTGTTGCTGTGAGCGAGTCCCGCGACAGCGCGCCAGGCGGAGGAGTCGGGCAGGCGAGCGCCGAGCCCGAGCGCAAGCCCGTGTCCGCGGAGCCCTCGGCGGGCCCGGACGAACCGGGCGGGTCCGGCGACGCGCGCACCAGACTGAGCCGGAGGGGCTGGACGCTCGTGCTCAGCCTCGTGCTGGTGCTGGTGTTCGGCCTGCTCGGCGCGTTCGTCCGGGTGCCCTACGTCGCGCTCGGGCCGGGGCCGACCTACGACACCCTCGGCAAGGTCGACGGCACGCAGGTCGTGGCGATCGACGGCGAACGGACCTATCCCACCTCCGGCGAGCTGCGGATGACGACGGTGTCGCTGAACGACAACGTGACGCTGTTCGGCGCGCTCGGGCTGTGGGCGAGCGGCCGGTACGCGCTGGCGCCGCGAGAGGAGTATTTCGCGCCGGGCGAAACGGACGAGGAGGTCCGCAGGGAGAACGTCCAGCAGTTCCGGAACTCCCAGAGCAACGCCGAGGTCGCCGCGCTGCGGCGGCTGGGCTACCCGGTGCAGGTGGTCGTGCAGGAGGTCGTGTCGGACAGCCCGGCGGACAGTGTGCTCGCGCCCGGTGACCGGATCCTGCGGATCGACGGCGAGAAGATCACCAATGAGGACGATGTCCGGGAAGCGCTCGCGAACACCCGCCCCGGCCAGCAGGTGACGCTGACGTTCCAGCATGAGGGCCAGACTCGTACCGAGCGGATCACGCTGGCCGAGCACCCGGACGGCGACCAGGGCTTCGTCGGCTTCCAGCCGGTCGACCGGGCCGACGTGCCATTCGAGGTGGGGATCTCGCTGGAGGACGTCGGCGGCCCGTCGGCGGGACTGATGTTCGCGCTGGCCATCGTCGACCGGCTGACGCCGGGTGCGCTGGCCGGTGGGGAGCACGTGGCGGGTACCGGGGAGATCGACGACGAGGGCTCCGTCGGCGCCATCGGCGGCATCTCGTTCAAGCTGGTCGCGGCCAGGGAGGCCGGGGCGACCGCCTTCCTGGTGCCCGAGCGCAACTGTGCCGAAGCGGTCTCGGCGGCCCCGGAAGGGCTCGAGCTGGTCAAGGTGTCCGACCTCGACGACGCGGTGACCGCCCTCGAGAACCTCAGCGCCGGGCGCCCGGTCTCGACCTGCTGAGCCCGCTCGCCCGCTCCGCACGGAGCGAGCAAGGGAGCTTTACTACCGCCAGACGGGAGTAAAGCTCCCTTGCTCACCCGCTGGGGCGGGGTGGTCAGGGTTGCAGGGTGGCGCGGAGGGCGTCGACCAGGTTGGGGGCGAGTTCCGGGTGCTCGACGATCTCGTCGACGTCGCCCTCGTCACCGCCCTCCGGTGCGCGGACCCCGCGCAGGCGCATGACGCACGCCGCCGTTCCGTCCCGCAGGACCGCCGCGACCAGCCGGGCCTCGGTGCGGCTCGGGTGGTCCGCCGCTGCCCGCCGGAGCCGGTCGACGTCCTCCTCCCCGGTCGTCTCGCCGACGTCCGGCAGCTCGGACTCGGCGTCCGGCGGCAGCACGATGATCTCCTGGGCGAGCGCGCAGCCCTCCACGGTCTCCGGCCAGGCGATCCGCCCGAGGGACTCGGCGAGGTCGCCCTCGGGCAGCGGTTCCTGCGCCACCGGAGTCAGCGGGCTCTCCGTGTCGACCTGATCCGCCAGCTCGGGCTGCTGGCGCAGCAGCTCCCGGGTGGGGACGAGCGCGAACAGCTGCGGCTGCTGATCCCATCCCGCGGTCGCGACGAACTCCTCGACTTCGCGGGCGAGTGCGGCCACACTCGAAGCCGCCGCCCGGTTCTCGCTGCCTGTCATGAGGCCATCGTGGCAGGATCTCGCCGGACCCGACATACGCGTCCGGTTTGGGGGCTTTCGGGAACTCGGACGGGCATCCGTAGAGTTAGGTGTTCAGGGACGCTCGCAGCGCTGGCGCCCCGGTAACTTTTCGATCACGACAACAGGAGTGTGCGCAGTGGCCACTCGGCCCCCCGTCAGCATGCCGAAGCTGTCCCGGCGCAGCCGCATCCTGCTCATCCTCGCGGCTGTGATCGTGCTGGCTCTGCTGCTGGGCGCCAGACTGCTGGACACCTATGTCGACTGGCTCTGGTTCGGCGAGGTCGGCGCCCGCAGCGTGTTCTCCACGATCCTGTTCACCCGGATCGCCCTCTTCGTCGGGGCGGGGGTGCTGGTCGGTGGGTTGCTCGCGGTGAGTCTGGCGATCGCCTACCGCACGCGGCCGGTGTTCGTGCCCGTCACGGGCGCCGACGACCCGCTCGCGCGCTACCGCTCGACGGTGGTCGCGCGGATCCGGTTGTTCGGCATCGGCATCCCGGTGGCCGCCGGCCTCATCGCGGGTGCGTCGGCGCAGGGCGACTGGCAGCGGGTGCAGCTGTTCTTCAACGGCACCGAATTCGGCAGGACCGACCCGCAGTTCGGCAACGACATCGGGTTCTACGTCTTCGACCTGCCGTTCTACAGCTGGCTGCTCAGCTGGCTTTTCGTGGCGCTCGTGGTGGCGTTCATCGGCGGGCTGCTGGCGCACTACCTGTTCGGCGGCATCCGGCTCGCCGGGCGCGGCGGGCAGGTCTCCGGCCCCGCCCGGGTGCACCTCTCCGTCCTGATCGGCACGTTCGTGCTGTTCAAGGCCGCCGAATACTTCCTCGACCGGTACTACCTGCTGCTGTCCGGTCGCAACGAGCCGCTGTTCACCGGCGCCACCTACACCGACCTCAACGCGGTGCTGCCCGCGAAATTGATCCTGCTGTGCATCTCGGTGTTCTGCGCGGTGGCGTTCTTCGTGGGGGCCTTCCTGCGGAACCTGCAGCTCCCGGCCATCGCGCTGGTGCTGCTGATCCTCTCGGGCATCATCATCGGCGTCGCCTGGCCCGCGGTGCTGGAGCAGTTCTCGGTGCGCCCGAACGCCAACGAGAAGGAAGCCGAGTCCATCCAGCGCAACATGAACGCGACCCGGTACGCGTTCGGGCTGGACGGTGTCCAGTACACCGACTACACGGGCAGGTCGACGGCATCGCCGGAGGAGGTCCGCACCGACCAGGGCACCATCCCGAACATCCGGCTGCTCGACCCGAACGTGCTGAGCCCGACCTTCACCCAGCGCGTCGGCCGGGAGAACTTCTACGGGTTCCCGGAGAAGCTGGACGTCGACCGCTACACGGTGGACGGCGAGAAGCAGGCCTACATCGTCGCGGCCAAGGAGATCAACACCAACGGCCTGCGCGAGAACCAGCGGACGTGGATCAACCGGCACCTCGTCTACACGCACGGCAACGGGTTCGTCGCGGCTCCCGCCAACACCATTGACCGCGCCATCGAGGAGGCGGACAGCGACGGTGGCTACCCGCTGGCCCGTACCAGCGACACCCAGAACCCTGAGGGCGCGCATGGGATCGCCGTCAAGGAGCCGCGGATCTACTTCGGCGAGCTGGCGACCGACTACGCGATCGTCGGCGGCCAGGAGGGCACGGCGCCCGGCGAATACGACACGGCGACCGACCGCAGCTACCTGTATCAGGGCGACGGCGGCGTCCCGATCGACAACTGGCTGAACCGGCTGGTCTTCGCGGCCCAGTACGGCGAGCGGAACATCCTGTTCTCCGACGCCATCAGCGAGGGCTCGAAGATCATGTACGACCGGGACCCCCGCGAGCGCGTCCAGAAGGTGGCGCCATGGTTGACGGTCGACGGCGACCCGTACCCGGCGGTGATCGACGGCGAGATCAAGTGGATCGTCGACGGGTACACGACCCTGAACAACTACCCGTACGCGCAGAAGACGAACCTCGGCGACGCGACCTCGGACTCGCTGAGCGGCGTCGCGCGGCAGCAGGACAACGAGATCAACTACATCCGGAACTCGGTGAAGGCCACGGTGGACGCGTTCGACGGGACCGTGACCCTGTACACGATGGACGACCAGGACCCGGTGCTCAAGGCGTGGAAGAACGTCTTCCCCGGCATGGTCAAGCCGAGCTCGGAGATCTCCGACGAGCTGCGGCAGCACTTCCGCTACCCGGAGGACATGTTCAAGGTCCAGCGGGAGCTGCTGACCAAGTACCACGTGGAGAACCCGCAGGAGTTCTACTCCACGCAGACGTTCTGGAACGTCCCGCAGGACCCGACGCAGGAGGGCGGGCTCGACCCGAACTCCGACGGTGCCAAGCAGCCGCCGTACTACGTGTACGCGCAGTCGCCGGGTCAGGAACAGCCGAACTTCCAGCTCACCAGCGCGCTCACGCCGCTGGCGCGGCAGTACCTCGCCGCGTGGGTGACGGTGTCGTCGGACCCCGGCAACTACGGTGACATGCACGTGCTGCGGTTGCCCACGGACGGCAGTATCCAGCTGGACGGCCCCGTGCAGGTGCAGAACCGGTTCCAGAGCAGCCCGCGGTTCACCCAGGACCGCACTCTGCTCGGCAACGACAGCGTCAACATCATCTACGGCAACCTGCTGACGCTGCCGGTCGCGGGCGGCTTCCTGTACGTGGAGCCGATCTACATCCAGCAGCGCAACGCGCAGAGCTATCCGCAGCTGGCCCGGGTGCTGGTGTCCTTCGGCGACAAGATCGGGTTCGACTCGACGCTGAACGGCGCGCTCGACCAGGTGTTCGGTGAGGGCACCGGTGAGGCGGCGACGGGACCTGCTCAGGGCAGCCCGGACAACGGCAACGACACCGACACCTCGTCGCCGACGTCGCCTCCGCCGGACACCGGCAACCAGCAGGCGCCGGACAACGGTGGCGGCGGCAACGCCGAGCTCGACCAGGCGATCGCCGACATCCAGGCGGCGTTGCAGAAGCTCAGGTCGGCCCAGCAGTCGGGTGACTTCGACCAGCAGGGCGAAGCGCTCTCCGAGCTCGACGCCGCCGCGCGCCGCTACGAAGAGCTGCAGAACTCCGGCGGGTGAGATACGTAACGTAACCGGCACCCACTTTGCGTCTCCGGGAAACCGGGGCGTAAAGTGGGTGTCACCGACGCGGGGTGGAGCAGTTCGGTAGCTCGCTGGGCTCATAACCCAGAGGTCGCAGGTTCGAATCCTGTCCCCGCTACAGATGCCGGGTGTCGAGTGTCTGCGGATCGCGCAGGCCTCGGCATCCTCCGCATTGGCCGGGGTCCGATTCCCCGGTCGGGGCCGCGGTCCCGGACCCCCGGCCGATAGCCGGATCGGGGGATGAGGTAGACTTCAGCAAGTACACATCGACGCGGGGTGGAGCAGTTCGGTAGCTCGCTGGGCTCATAACCCAGAGGTCGCAGGTTCGAATCCTGTCCCCGCTACTTTCGTCGCAAAGGCCCGGACCCACGTGGTCCGGGCCTTTGCCGTGTTCAGCGGGGGTGCTCGGCTGCTGAACCGAGGGTTCCACAATGGACGGGGCCTAGACCACTGTGGACAGATTCGCCGAGACGTGGCACCGTATATGCGTGTCCGATTTGAACGCTACTGCCGCAGCACTGCTTGGTTTGCTTCACGACGGTCCGGCGACCGGGGGCCAGCTCGTCGCGGGGGCTGAGGAACACTTCGGTACGTTCTTCAGCGTCACGAGGAGCCAGGTCTACCGGGAGCTGCCCGCTCTGGCCGACGCCGGCCTCGTCCGGCTGGGCAAGCAGGGACCGCGTTCCAGCCAGCAGTACATCATCACCGCAGCCGGGAAGAAGGCCTTCAAGGCGTGGCTCACCAGCGAGCCCGGCCCCGACCACCTGCGCAGCCCGCTGATCCTGCGGGTGGTCAACGCCGGGGTGCTCACGCCCAAGCAGCGCGCCACGCTCTTCGAGAACGCCAGGGCCACCTACGCCCAGCAGCTCGACGACGCGAAGGCGGCGGCGAAAGCCGCGCCGGATCCGGTGGCCAAGGCCGTCGCCGAGTTCGGTCAGGCCCACGCCAGGGCGGCGCTGAAGCTCGTCGACGCCGTTTCCCCGGACTGAGCACGGCGGTAGGTGCGGCCGCCGTCAGCGGCCGCACTATTTGCCGTAACCTTGTGGGTTGTGAGTGCTGAGTTCGAAACAGACCTGAAGGACCTCGGCGGCAAGCTGTCGCAGGTCGAGGCCGTCATGGATCTGGAAGCCCTCCGGAATGAGGTCGGTGCGCTCGAGGAACAGGCGGCCGACCCCCACCTCTGGGACGACCCCGGAGAGGCGCAGAAGATCACGAGCCGGCTCTCGCACAAGCAGGCCCAGCTGCGCCGGGTCACCGAGCTGCGCCAGCGGCTCGACGACCTCGCCGTGCTCCACGAGCTCGCCGTCGCCGAGGGCGATGCGGCCAGCCGGGACGAGGCCGAGAAGGAACTCAAGGACCTCGCGAAGGAGATCGACGCGCTCGAGGTCCGCACCCTGCTGTCCGGGGAGTACGACGAGCGGAACGCCGTGGTGACCATCCGCGCGGAAGCCGGTGGCGTCGACGCCGCGGACTGGGCCGAGATGCTGCTGCGGATGTACCTCCGCTGGGCCGAGCGGCACGGCTACCCGACCGAGGTGTACGACATCTCCTACGCCGAAGAAGCGGGCATCAAGTCCGCGACGTTCAAGGTCAGCGCCCCGTACGTGTACGGCACGCTCTCGGTGGAGCAGGGCACCCACCGCCTGGTGCGGATCTCCCCGTTCGACAACCAGAGCCGAAGGCAGACCTCGTTCGCGCACGTCGAGGTGCTGCCGGAGGTCGAGGAAGTCGACCACGTCGACGTCCCGGAGAAGGACATCCGCATCGACGTGTACCGCTCCTCCGGCCCCGGCGGGCAGAGCGTCAACACCACGGACTCGGCCGTGCGGATCACCCACCTGCCGACCGGCATCGTCGTGTCCTGCCAGAACGAGAAGTCGCAGCTGCAGAACCGGGCGGCGGCGATGAAGGTGCTCCAGGCGAAGCTGCTGCAGCGCAAGAAGGAGGAGGAGCGCGCCGAGATGGAGGCGCTCCGCGACGGCGGCTCCAGCTGGGGCAACCAGATGCGGTCCTACGTGCTGCACCCGTACCAGATGGTCAAGGACATCCGCACCGAGCACGAGGTCGGCAACCCGACCGCGGTGCTGGACGGCGACATCGACGGCTTCCTCGAGGCGGGCATCCGCTGGCGCAAGCAGACGGCCAACGTCTGACCGCGCCGCGACACGCCCGTTCACCCCGCCGCCCCGTGGGCGAGCAAGGGAGCATTACTACCGCCAGACGGGAGTAAAGCTCCCTTGCTCACCCGCGGGGTGGGTGGGGGTTTGCGGAGGCAACCTCGTCTTAACGGGTGACATGAGTAGGATGGCGCACCGTGATCCGGCTCGATTCTGTTTCCAAGGTCTACAAGACCTCGACGCGCCCCGCACTCGAAGGCGTGTCGGTCGACGTGGACAAGGGTGAGTTCGTCTTCCTCATCGGCCCCTCGGGCTCCGGCAAGTCGACGTTCCTGCGGCTCCTCCTCCGCGAGGAGACGCCCACCAAGGGCCGGGTGATGGTGTCGAACTTCGACGTGGCGAAGATGCCCCGCCGGAAGGTGCCCCGCCTGCGCCAGACCATCGGCTGCGTGTTCCAGGACTTCCGGCTGCTGACGAACAAGACGGTCGCCGAGAACGTCGCCTTCGCGCTCGAGGTCATCGGGAAGCCCAAGCACACGATCACGAAGGTCGTGCCCGAGGTGCTGGAGCTCGTCGGACTGGAAGGCAAGGCCGACCGGATGCCGAACGAGCTCTCCGGCGGTGAGCAGCAGCGGGTCGCGATCGCGCGCGCGTTCGTCAACCGCCCGCTCGTGCTGCTCGCCGACGAGCCCACCGGGAACCTCGACCCGGACACCAGCCAGGACATCATGCTGCTGCTGGAGCGCATCAACCGCACCGGTACGACGGTCCTCATGGCCACCCACGACCATTCGATCGTCGACTCCATGCGACGCCGGGTGGTCGAGCTGCACCTCGGCAGGGTGATCCGTGACGACAAGCGAGGTGTGTACGGCGTGGGCCGCTGACCCCCGACAGCGCCCTCGGCAACCCGCCACCCCGCTTCCCCGCCCCCGCAATCCCCGACAGCCCCGACAAGGAACGTCCCTCCGATGCGCGCCAGCTTCGTGTTCAGCGAGGTCATCACCGGTCTCCGCCGGAACGTCACGATGACCATCGCGATGATCCTCACCACCGCCATCTCGCTCGGCATGCTGGGCGGCGGCCTCCTGTTCGTCCGCACGATCGACAAGATGAAGGTGAACTACCTCGACGACGTCGAGGTGACCGTCTACCTCACCGAGGACATCAGCGCGAACGACCCCGGCTGCACCGGTGATCCGTGCTCGTCCATCCGGCAGGCCCTGGAGAGCAACCAGGCGGTCGAGTCGGTCGTCTTCGAGAACCGGGCCGAGGCCTACGAGCGGTTCAAGCGGATCTTCGAGGGCCAGCCGGAGCTGGTGGAGCTCGCCAGGCCGGAGGCCCTGCCCGCGTCCCTGCACGTCAAGCTGTTCGACCCCGCGCGCAGCGGGGTGATCGTGCAGGAGTTCAGCGGCCAGCCCGGCGTGGACAAGGTCGACGACCAGAACAAGTTCCTCGAGCGCTTCCTGGAGCTGCTGAACGCGGGCCGCAACGGCACCTTCATCATCGCGCTCATCGCCGCGCTCGCCGCCGTGCTGCTGATCGCCAACACCATCCAGGTCTCCGCTTACACCCGGCGCACCGAGGTCGGCATCATGCGGCTGGTCGGCGCCACCCGCTGGTACACGCAGCTGCCGTTCCTCCTCGAGGCGTGCGTGGCCGGTGTCACCGGCGCGATCCTCGGCATCGGCGGGCTGATCGCGCTCAAGTACATCGTGCTGGACCGCCTCCTGGCCGCCACGGGTGGCGCGATCCCCGGCATCGAGCTCGTGGAGGTGCTGTTCCCGGTGGCGCCGGTCCTGCTCGGCGTCTCGATTCTCATCTCCGCCGTCACCGGGTACGTCACGCTGCGGCTGTACGTGCGCCACTGACGTAAAGTCGAACCATGCCCAAGGAAACCGGTCGCAAGGTGATCGTGTCGAACCGCCGCGCTCGGCACGACTACTCGATCATCGACACCTACGAGGCCGGCGTGGTGCTCGTCGGTACCGAGGTCAAGAGCCTGCGAGCCGGGAAGGCGTCGCTGGCCGACGCGTACGCGTCCGTCGACGACGGCGAGGTGTTCCTGCGCGGGCTGCACATCCCGGAGTACGCGCAGGGCACCTGGACCAACCACGAGCCCCGGCGGACCCGCAAGCTCCTGCTGCACCGCGGCGAGATCGAGAAGCTCATCGGCAAGACGAAGGAGAGCGGGCTCTCCCTCGTGCCGCTGTCGATGTACTTCAAGGACGGCAAGGTCAAGGTCGAGCTGGCTCTGGCCAGGGGCAAGAAGGCCTACGACAAGCGGCAGGCGATCGCCAAGCGGGACGCCCAGCGCGAGATGGCCAAGGCCATGGGCCGCGCGGCGAAGGGCAAGTACCGCTGACCGGGCCCGGGACCGACGCCGAGGTGGCGGGCTGGGTGCGCGACCTCGGCCTCAACGGCCTCGTCGACCTGCACGTGCACTTCCTGCCCGACCGGGTGATGCGCAAGGTGTGGGCCTACTTCGACCAGGCCGCCGAGCACTACGGCGTCGAATGGCCGGTGCACTACCGGACGCCCGAGCAGGAGCGGCTCGCCACCCTGCGTTCGCTCGGCGTGCGCCGGTTCGCGCCGCTGGTGTACCCCCACAAGCCGGGGATGGGGGGAGTGGCTCACCGAGTGGGCGCTGGACTTCGCCCGCCGGGAGCCGGACGCCCTGCCGACCGGCACCCTCTACCCGGAGGCCTCGGCGCCGTCGTATGTGGACGCCGCTCTCCGGGCCGGTGCCCGTTGCTTCAAGGCGCACGTCCAGGTGGGCGCCTACGACCCCAGGGACCCGCTGCTCGACGCCGTGTGGGGAACGCTGTCCGACGCCGGCGTGCCCGTGGTGATCCACTGTGGACACGGGCCGCTGCGCGGTGCGCACACCGGCGTCGACGTGTTCGCCGGTGTGCTCGAGCGGCATCCCCGGCTGGTCGCCGTGCTCGCGCACGCCGCGATGCCCGAGTACGAGCAGGCGCTGCGGCTGGTCGACCGGTATCCGCGGGTGTACCTGGACACCACCATGGTCGGGGTGCCGTTCACCGAGCGGCTGACGCCGCTGCCCGCCGACTGGCCCCAGCGGCTCGTCGCGGTGGCCGACCGGGTGGTGCTGGGCACGGACTTCCCCAACATCCCGTATCCCTACGCCGCCCAGCTGCGTGCCATCGCAGGCTGGGCGGAGGCGGACGACCGCCTCGGCGAGCCGTTCCTCCGCGCCGTCCTGCACGACACCCCGGCGAAGCTACTCGGCTGCTAGCCCCGGATGGCCGGCGCGGTCACCCGCACCGGGCGCGTGCCGAGCAGGTAGCCGGCGGCGATCAGGCTCACCCAGAGCACCGGCCCGCTCGCGGGTTCGGCGGAGAATCCGGTCGCGGCCAGGCCCAGCAGCCCGGCCGAGGCGAGCAGGCAGGCCGCGGCGAGCTGGCCCGCGGGCGGCGGGGGAGCGGCGCTGCCGCGCGGGGTCTCGAACCGGCCGAACACCCGCAGCAGGACGGCCAGCACGGCACCTGTCAGCACCAGCCAGCTGGGCGTCGTGGCGAGCCACGCGGGTGTGCCCGGCTCCGGCGTGGCGTACCCGAGCGCGAGCACCGTGCCTCCCGACACGACGACCAGCGCGGGCATGTGCCAGAGGTAGACGCTCATGAAACGGGGGCCGAGCCAGCCCACGGCGGCGCCCACGAACGGTGTGCGCACCAGCCGGACCAGCGTGGACCTCGCCGCGAGGACGAGGCCGATCTGCCCCGCCGCGAGGCTGATCAGGCAGGCCGCGGGCGGGCTCATGTTGGACACGGGCGCACCCGGCATACCGATCATGCTCGCCGCGTAGGGGCCGAACGCCACCAGCAGCGCGGTGCCACCGAACCCCGCCGCCGCGAGGCCGAGCGCGCCCCGGCGGGACAGCGTGCGCAGCCTGCCCTCGGCGTAGTGGAAGCCGAGCTGGTGGACCGCCAGCCAGACGAACACCGCGTTGACGTACCCCGCGAGGGGAGTCACCTCGAAGCGGACGACGTCGACCACGACCGCCGCCGCGGCGAGCCCGATCAGCACGCCGAAGCCCGCGCGGCGGTGCAGCGCCGCCATGAGCGGGGTCGCCAGCACGGTCAGCAGGTAGACGGCGAGGAACCAGAGCAGCTGGGCGGCGATGTCGCCCGCGATCTCCACCGGCTGTGCCGGGACGCCGAGATCGCGCAGCAGGCGCGGGACAACGAGCCAGACGGCCAGCAGCGGCAGCACGGGGAGGAGCAGCCTGCGGGTGCGCCGGGCGAGCCAGTCGCGCGCGGAGCCCGCGGTGCGCAGGGACAGCAGGTTGGCGGCGCCGCCCGCGAAGAACACCAGCGGCATGACCTGCGACAGCCAGGTCAACACCCACCAGCCGGGGGTGGTGAGGGCGTTGCCCGTGGTGAGCACGCCGTCCGAGTAGGCGAGGACCGGCATCGTCCAGTGCTGGACGACCACGGCGACGATGGCGGCGGCACGGACGAGGTCGAGGAGGACGTCTCTCGCGGGCGTGGTCTGCATGCCCGCAAGCCTGGTCGCCGACCGGCGCGGAAACACGCCGGTCAGCGGGCGTCTTGCCGCTCCGGTTCACCCCGCGCCACCGGTGGGGCAGCCCCCACCCTCAGCGTTCGCCGACCTCGTCCGCGCTGGCCGTGCCCGCGATCTCCTCCGGGGCGGGCCTGCCGTAGAGGCGGTAGGTCCACCCGGTGACGTCGGTGTAGCCGAGCTGGTAGTACGTCTCGATCTTCGGCCCCTCGTGCAGGTGGACGTGGCGCAGGATGCTGCCGCACACGGGCTCGCCGCCGAGCGGCTGGACCCGGCCGTCGAGCGGGCCGCCGAGGAAGCGCACCTGGTGGGTCGTCATGCTCGCCTCCTCGGACATCGGCACATCGCTCCATCGTAGGCGAGCCGGGGCGCGCGGGGCCTCGGCGCAACGGGTGAGGTGACGTCACCACAGCGGCCGGAGGGGCACGGGCCTGCCGCCCGCGGCGTCGGCGGCGAGGGCGGTGAGGTCCTCCCGCAGCGCGCCGAGCCGGTCCTCGCCGATCAGCTCCGCCCAGCGGCGTTCCGTCTCCCGCCAGAGCGCAGTCACGCGCTCGACACAGGCCCAGCCGCGGGCGGTGAGCGCGACGACCCGGCTGCGGCGGTCGGTGGGGTGCGGGCGGCGCTCGACGTAGCCGCGCCGCGCGAGCTCGTCGACCAGCTGGACGGCGGCCTGCTTGGTGACGCCGAGGTGCTCGCCGAGTTCCACGGCGGTGGCCTCCGGGTGGAACGACAGGTACTGGAACACGAACCCGTGGGCGGGGCGGACGTCCCCGAAGCCCTCGGCGGCGAGCCGCGTGTGGACGTGATCCATCACGGCGCGGAAGGTGACCGCGAGCAGGGCGGGAAGCTCACCGGACACTGGTCAACCTCCTTGACTGGATGGTCCATCTTCTTTACCTTAAACTTAGTCAAGTTGGTTGACTACTCGTGGAGGTGTGCGATGACGTTGGCGACCCTCGCCTGCGCCCCGAGGTTCGAGAACGCGGGCTTCGTCTTCCGGCCGCTCGCGGTACCCAGCCGCGGCTCGGCGGAGCTCGCCGTGTGGGCACTCGAGGCCCCGCCCGGAGCCGAGAGCGAGCGGCACACGGTCAGCCGGGAGGAGGTCCTCGTGCTGCACGAAGGGCGGATGGCGGTCGAGGTCGGGGACGACCGGCACGAGCTGACCCCGGGAGACGCGGTCATCGTGCCGCCGGACACCCCGGTGCGGCTGCGCAACCCGGCGGACCGGCCGGCGCGGCTCACCGTGTGCACGTCCCGGGGAATGCGCGGCACCGTGCACGGCCGGACCATCGACCCGCCCTGGGCCCGGTGACCCACCAGCCCCACGTGCCCCACCCGCCCCACCGACGGGGGAGCGAGGGAGCTTTACTACCGCCAGACGGGAGTAAAGCTCCCTCGCTCCCCCCGGGGGAGGGGGTCAGCGGCCTAGGTAGGTGAGGACCGCGCGGACGCGGCGGTGTTCCTCCGTGCTCGACTCCAGGCCGAGTTTCGTGAAGATGTTGCCGATGTGCTTCTCGACCGCGCCGTGGGAGACCACGAGCGTGTTCGCGATCGCCGTGTTGGACAGCCCCTGCGCCATCAGGCCCAGCACCTCGGACTCGCGCGCGGTCAGCGCGTCGAGCGGGTTCTTCCTGCCGCGTGCCATGAGCTGCGCGATCACCTCCGGGTCGATCGCCGTGCCGCCCGTGGAGACGCGGCGCACCGCGTCGAGGAAGTCGGCCACGTCGGCGACCCGCTCCTTGAGCAGATAGCCCACGCCGCCGGCGCCTCCGGACAGCAGCTCGACCGCGTAGGTCTCCTCGACGTACTGCGACAGCACCAGCACCGGAACGCCGGGCACGGTCTCGCGGGCCCGCAGCGCCGCGCGCAGGCCCTCGTCGGTGAAGGTGGGCGGCATCCGCACGTCCACGATCGCGAGGTCCGGCCGGTGCTCCCGTACCGCGTCCAGCAGCTCCTCGCCGCTGCCGACCGCGGCGACCGTCTCGATCCCCTCGTCGGCCAGCAGCCGTTGCACCCCCGCTCGCAGCAGGACGGCGTCCTCGGCGATGACCACACGCATCGGCACTCCCCAGTGCTTCGGCGGCGGCTCACCAGGTGCACGGCAGGTCCGCGCGGATCACGGTGGGACCGCCGGGTGGACTGACGACCGTGATGATGCCGTCAATGGTCGCGGCGCGATCCGCCAGCCCCGCCAGGCCACCGCCCGGCCGCAGCTCGGCGCCGCCCTGCCCGTTGTCGGTGACCTCCACCACCACGGTGTCGCCGTCCCGCCACACCCGCACTCCCGCCTCGGTCGCGCCGCTGTGCTTGGCGACGTTGGTCAGTGACTCGCCCACGATGAAGTACGCGGTCGTCTCCACCGCCGCGGGCGGCCGCGGGTCCACGTCCACCGTCACGTCGACGTGGATGGGCGACTTCGCGGCCTGCGCCGACAGCGCCGCGTCGAGCCCCCGGTCGCCCAGCACCGCGGGGTAGATCCCGCGGGCGAGGTCCCGCAGCTCCGACACGGCGAGCTTCGCGTCCGCGTGGGCCTCGTCGAGGATCTCCTGCAGCGAATCCGGGTCGCCGACCTTCGCCTTCGCCCGGCCGAGGTTCATCGCCACCGACACCAGCCGCTGCTGCGCCCCGTCGTGCAGGTCCCGCTCGATGCGCCGCCGCTCCGCCTCGGCCGCGTCCACCCCGCGCGCCCGCGACGCCTGCAGCCGCGACGCCCGCGCCGCGAGGCGGTGCGCCTTCGGCGGACCCAGCAGTGACAGGGCCAGGTGCCCGTGGATCCAGCCGAGTCCCGGCGCCACCCAGACCGCCACGGGCAACAGGACGATCGCCGCCAGCCCGAGCGCGAACTCGATCACCCCGATCGGGAACACCGCCATCAGGTAGCCGAGGTCTCGCCACGTCGTGGGGTCGGTCAGGTGCACGCGCCAGCGCTGCAGGAGCGGGCCATCGGCGGGCAGCCGCTCGGCGTCCGGGACCGGCGTTCGCAGCATCGTGCGCACCCAGCGCCGCTCCACGTCGGCGAACCAGCGGGCGAGCTGGGTGGCCGCGAACAGCAGCGGCAGGCCCACCCAGATGACCGTCGTCGCGATGCCGATCGCCATGAGGCCCACGAGCAGGACGAACTGGACCAGCCGCAGCGGGAAGCTCACCACCATGAAGGCGACCGTCCGGACCGCGCCCGGCCTGGGCTGCGCCGCCTCTGTCCGCTCCGCCTCCGCCCGCTCCGCCGTCATCGCCGGTCCCTCCGTCACCGCACCGACCGTCATCCTGCCACCGGAGCCGCGGTCGGCACGGCGTGCCATGCGCCCTCCGCCTCGCGCTGCCTGCCCGCGGATGGGCCCAGCAGCGCCCGCGCGAACGTGGCGTGCCCGGTCGCCAGCCCGCGGGTCACGGCCACCGCGACCGCGCCGAACAGCACACCCAGCGCCGCCCACGGCAGCGCCGCCACCGCGGAGTCCACCGTGATCCAGCGCAGGTCGTAGCCGGGGAAGTAGTACGCCCCGTCCGGCAGGTAGCGGTAGAAGATCGGCAGGGTCAGCAGGCCCAGGCTCACCGACCACGTGGTCACCACCACGGTGAACTGCACGATGCCGAACGGGAACAGCAGCAGCAGGTAGGCGGCGTCACGCCAGGTGGCCGAGTCGCGCAACCGGGCGGCCCAGCGCTTCCGCTGGCCACCGTCCGGCAGCGGCCGGTACGGGTGCGGGATGACGACGCCGAGCTGCGCCCGGATGCGGGCCCGTTCGAGCCGGGCGCCGCCGCGCGCGCACAGCACCGCCAGCGCGCCGACCGGGACGCCCACCCAGACGATCGCGGTGGACACCCCCACCGCGCCCAGTGTCACGAGCAGGACGAAGCCCGCGATGCCGAACGGGAGGTTGAGCAGCAGGTAGGCCAGTGACCCGCCGATCGGCGGCCGGGCGGTGCCGGTGGTCGTCTCGTTCCTCACCGAGTTCCCCTCTCTGTGGCCGACCATCCCAGCATCCCGTCGCCGACCTGGGGAAACCATGGTGCGAGCCGGTCGCTCCCGGGTGGGGACAGCCCTACCTCGGCCGCCGGAATTACCCGGTTGCCCCGGGCGTTATCCTGGGTGGAACAGCAAGAAGGTTCCGCCGACAAGGGGGTGAACGGTTTCGACTCTGGACGTTGATCCAGGGGAAGCGTGCCGGTGCAGGCGAGAGACCACCGTTAAGCGTCGTCGCACTAAAATAAGCGCCAAGACGAACAGTCAGCGCGACTTCGCCCTCGCCGCCTGAGCGAGTGCGAGTCTGTCGGCCCGGGTAAGCCTCCGACCCGGTCTGCCGGCATCAGCTAGGAGGCTCACCGCCGGTCCCGGCCACGGGGACCGGTAGGGAAACCAACAGTGGCTGGGCCCGTCACACCGGCTTGTTCGCGTGACCGGTGGGGCCGAGCAGAGGCACAGCGAACTGCGCACGGAGAAGCCCTGGAGAGGCGACAGAGGACCCGGGTTCGATTCCCGGCACCTCCACGTTGTGAATGAGGCCCTCTCGGCCAGGCACGAGCCTGACCGAGAGGGCTTTTCGTGTTCTGGTCTGCTCCTCGAACCCAGCCAGCCCGGCACGGGTGCCCGGCGGCTCCCGTCAGGCCGAGCGCGGCGGCGCGACAGTGAGCAACCCGCACCCGTAGGCCTTGGCGGGTCCGATACCGGTGCCGAGGGCCTCGCGCAAGGCGTCAGGGTCGGTGACGACGAGATGCCCGTCATACCGGACCGGGTCGACGGTGATCGTGTTCGCTCGCCGGCCGGTCTGGCGGCCGGTGCGCCGCGCCGCCGGGGAGACCGCGACGTCCGGGCGGGTGTCCGCCCCGGCCGGGACGATGAAGCCGTGTCGTTGCCCCTGCTTGATGAGCCAGGCGAGCTGGTCCTCGGGTTTGCGGATCGGGTAGCGGTTGTCCCTCCGGCCGCCCCGCCAGCCCGGGTCGCGCTGATGCTCCGGGTGCTGGCGCTTGGTCGGGTTGGCGAGGAGCCGGAACGCCAGGAGACGGCCGGGACGCAGGGCGTCCAGCACGGGGGACAGCTCGCGGACCTCGGCCGGGCGGGCGAGGTAGTCACCGAGGTGGCCCCAGTCGGGCCGGGTGCCGCTCTGCACGTAGAGGGTCTGGCTGGTCCGGGCACGGTCCAGTCGCCACAGCACCGCGTGGTGCGAGCGCGCCGGGGTGTCCCCGGTGACCTCGGGAAAGCCGGACATGACGGTGCGGTGCATATGCTGCAGGTCGCCGAGGTCACGGAGAAAGTCGTGCGAGCTGGGGTCCGGGACGAGGCGGCTCAGGTACATGGCTGTGCTCCGGCATGGATCATCGGTTCGGTAAGCTGGACGTGCCCCGTGCGGACGGAGCGGGTCCCGAACAGGCGGTTCCGCGGGCGGAAGGACACCGGCACGTCGCGTCGCGGCTCGGCCAGCGGATCGGTCGGCTCGGTGTCGACGAGGGTCCGGAGCGGGTGCGCCCGCCCTTCGCGGACCGCCCTCAGCACGCGCTCGCGATACGAGGGCCGGTTCTCCAGCCAGCCGTGCCGTTCCAGGGTGTCCGCGACGGACGATGCGGTGACGCCGAGCCAGTCGTCTTCGGGCTCCTGGCTGACCAGCGGACGCGCGGGCACGAACGCCTTGCGGCCCAGGTAGATCGGCCAGTGCGGGCGGAGCAGGGCGGCGTGCCAGCGCAGCAGCTGCTCGCGGTCAGGGTGTTCCAGCGCGACGAGGAACACCGCGTCCGCGAGGTAGTAGCGGTGGCTGACGACCGTGCGGTGCGCCCTGCCCTCGGTGTTCGGTACGTCTCCGACCGTGTGGAAGTCGCGTTCGACGAAGCCTTCGCGATCCACCCGTATCCCCATCCGGGCCGCGGCCAGGTGCCGGATCTCGTCGTCCTGGTCGCGCTGGATCCCGAGGGCGGCGGCCAGCAGCCCGACCACGCCCGACTTGGTGGGTTCCTGCGCGGTGTCGCGGCTCGAGAACCGCGAGCGCAGCCCCCACGACTGCATCGGAGCGTCCAGGCACAGTGCGAGGGTGTGGGTCATGCGGTGTCCAGCGCGGTGTCCAGCAGCCGGGAGACGAACTCGTCGAGGTCGGTGACGGTGTCCTCGGCGGGCAGCGGCGCGGGGTCGCAGCTCAGCGCCGCGCCGGCCACGGTCCGCAGGTCCGTGCTGCCGTAGAAGCCGCGCAGCGTCTGGAAGTGGGCGAACAGCCGTTCGGTCGAGGTGCCGAGCACGTCGGTGCCGGTGACCGGGCGCAGGAACGCGTTGGCCAGGTTCCACGCACCATGCGTGCGCACGGTGCCGAGCAGTGTCTCGGGCATGGTGCGGGCGGCCGTGGTGGTCTGCTTGCCCTCGGGCGTGGAATGGATGAACGCGCCGAGCCACGCCCGTGCCGCGTGCGCGACCAGCTCGTGGTCGCCGCGCAGGTTGCCCGCGAGCTGAGCCAGGTCGAGGTTGGCGTAGCGGTAGTAGCAGGCCGTGTTGAAGTCGATCGTGCCGATCATGTCCGCGCCGGGCTCGTCCTCGCGTTTGAGGTCGTCGACCGCGGTGTAGAAGTCGAACTCGGTCGCCACGGCATGGGTGGAGATCGCGTGCGCCACCTGCGAGGCGGCGTCGACGTTGAAGTCGGTGTTGTCGGCGATCATGCGGCCGAACAACGCGATGTCCGCAGCCCGGGTGGCGTCGAAGATCCGGCTCGCGGCGGCGGCGATCTCCCTGCCGGGCTTGACCTTGGCGATCTTGGCCACCTGGCCGGGCTGCTTCTTCGCCTTCTCGGCCTTCGCGACCGCCTCGGCGATCGTGTCCCAGCTCTCCTCGCAGAAGTCGGCCAGCAGCGTCACCGCGTCGTGGCCGACGAACAGCAGGTACTGGGTCAGCTGGTTCTTCTCCGTCTTCTCGACCCCGAACCCCAGCTGGTGCAGGGCCACGGCGGCGACCTCGGGGGCGAGTTCGGCATCGCGGCCGCGTTCGGTGAGTACCTCCGCGGTCGCGGAGACCAAGCGCTTGGTGCGTGTGCCGAGGTGCTCGGCCGCCAGCCCGTGTTCGGTGAAGCGATTCCGTGCCGCCCTCTTCAGCGACTGGCTGGAGATCCGGGCGCGTGGCACGCCGCCGAACGTCGCGCTCTTGGGCTGGCCGAGGTCGTCGCGGTTGAGGTTGCTGACGGGGAAGGACTGGAGCAGGTGCAGTTCGAGGATCACTCGTCGTTCTCCTGGGAGGCGTTGTTGTCGGCTTTGCGGTTTCTCCGCTGATGGAAGTCCCTGGCCCATCGCCACCGGATGTCCCGCCCCCGCTGCTCGTCGTGGTGGGGGTCCAGCAGCGTTACGGCGTCGTCCAGCAGCGTGTAGAAGTCGACCCGGATGTCGTGGTTCGCGAGCAGCTGGAGTGTGGTGCGCAGGTGCTGCGGCAGCGCACCGGTGTCGGCGGCCAGCAGTTGCCGGAGCCGTTTCTGCGCGGTGCCGCGAGGCTGCCGTCGTTCGAGTTCGCCGAGCGCGGCGCCGAGACGCAGCCGATGTCCGTCGATTCGCGGGTTGAGCGCGAACAGCCCGGCGACGGTGAGCCAGATCCGCTCCTCCTGCCGTGGCGCGTGGTGTTCGAAGACGAGGGCGAGTGCTTCGTGTTCGTCCAGTTGCCCGGTGGCCGAACGCCGCAGCTGGGCCAACGTGCGCCGCGCCGCCCGGATCCGGTGGTCCGTTCCGGACGACAGATCGTGGGCGAGCCGTTCGAGGTGCTTGACGAACTCCTGCCGCCGTTGGTGGACGGGGGGAAGCTCCGCAACGTGGGTCAAGGTCGTTCCTCCCTAGGGCAGGATTCCGGCGATCTGGTTGTCGAAGGTCTGGCACCGCGCCTTGACGTCGCGCTCGAAGCGCTCGTATGCGCCGGAGATCTCGTAGAGATGCCGGCCCTGGCGTTCCCGCAGCTGGGCCACCAGCTGGTCGGCGGTTTCCGTGGCGAGCCGGTGGACGGTGTCCCGCCACTGCCGCACCGGGGGCTTCGGCGTGGTTTCCGCTTCCTCCGCCGTGCCGAGATCGAGCAGCAGCGTCGCGAACGGCGACGGTAGCCTCGGCCAGTAGTCCTGGGCCGGGCCGACGTTGCGCTGGGCCGCGCGCTTGGCCGCGGGTGGGTGCTCGGCATGGAAGGCCCTGCGGCATGCCGTCGCCAGGCCGGTCAGCGCGTTGCCGAGGTGGTCGGCGAGCGCGACGCAGCTGCCCAGCACCGGGCCGACCTCGGGTCGCCGGGCGGCCAGCAGGGCCGCCGGGGCGGGGAGCTGTTCCTGCAGCCAGGCGTAGACCGAGCCGCCGCCGCTGTCGTCGAGCTGCTGGCCGAACACGCGGATCGTGAACACCTGGTGCCGGGACAGCACATCCTCCTGGACCCGCTCGGCCACCTCGTCGAGCGCCCTGGGGCGGTGATGCACAAGCTGGTCCTCGTCGAGCAGCATCGTGCGCGCGTGCCGCCACACGCCGCGCAGCTCGTGCAGCCGCACCGGGCTCCACGGCGGAGGCTCCTTTGTGGACCTGGCGGACCTGGTGGGCTGTCGGCCGAAGGCGACCATCAGCTCGATGTTGTGCAGTTCGCCCTTCAGCGTCGTGCCCGGGGTGATGACCGCGCCGTCGACAAGGCCGGTTCCGTCGGTGGCCGGATGGAGCAGCACTCGCCGCGACGGCCAGGTCAGCAGGTCCAGCCACCCGCGGGGCAGTCGCTCGTCCGGTTCGGGCCCGTCCGGCTCGGCCTCCCAGGCGGGACGGTCGCCGCCCGCCGCGTCCGCCGACCGCCACGGCAGGTCGGCGGCGGGATCATACCGGCAGGTGTTCAGCAGCAGCGTCTCTTTGAGGGTGTTGCCCTCGACCAGCACCATCCCGAACCGGTTGCCCAGCGCGGACTGTGAATGCTTGGTCTTCGTGAACGGCGTCTTCAGCCCGCCGGGGTCGTAGCACTGCACGGTCACCAGCCAGCGCGCCGCCTCGGCCGGGGAGAGGCGCAGCGTGTCGGTGGCGATGGTCTTGTCGAACAACGTCACGTTGTTGCCCACCGACCGGAAATGCACCAGCTGTGCCGCCGACCGTGGCGCCAGCTGCCCCAGCGCAGGGCACTGCAGGAACGGCCGCCGCGGGTCGAACAGGTCGAGTTCCCCGGCGTGTTCGTCGAGATAGGCGGCGATGCGGTCGGCGGGCAACGCCGGTTCCTTCCACCACCTGGCCCACTCGTCATGGTGTGCCGGGCCGTCCAGAACGCGGTGCAGCAGTGCGATCAGCAGCCGGTGCAGCGCGGCGGTGACGGGCGGCGCCTCCGCGTCGAGCCAGCGCAGCTCGTGGGCCCGCGTGAGCAGCTCGCGGAACCCGACCGAGAACGCGTGGCCGCGCAGGTCGACCACCGGCAGCCACGGCTCCTCGGCGAGGGGAAAACGCACGGCATCTCCTGGTTGGTGCGGTGTGAGGGAACGGGATCCGTCCAGGTAGCGCTGTGACGCGGTCGGGGCGCGAACGAGCATGCGGTCGCGCTCCCGACCGGTGGCGCCCCCGCGTGCGCGGGGATCTCGACATCAGTTGGCTATCCACTACATGTTCATGTGGATCACCCCTGAGGCACCAGGGACCGGATTGAGAGTAATGGATGGCGCACATATCAACCTTACTCAATCGTCCTTGACTCTCTAGGACATGTTCATGCTTCTGCTAGCATCCGTCCCCATGGTCAAACCGAGTGACCCGGAGCGAGGCGAAGAACGGCGCAGGCGTCGCGACCCGGACGGGATGTGGGTGGCGGCGCACTTCTCTGGAACGGCGCTGGCGATGGTCGTCCTGGCCGGGCTGGTGGTCTTGCTGACGATTGTTGTGCTCCTCTCGCGCTGATCCCCGGACTCCGGCTGCTGCCCTGGGGATTCGTTCGCGGATGCGGTTACGTTTCGTCGTCTTCGATGCGCAGGCCGAGGACCTCGTGCAGGTCGAAGCGCACCGGGCCGGTGCGGGCGGCTTCGTCCAGCACCAGCGCGCGATGCTCGTGCAGCCAGCCGGAGCGTGCGAAGCAGCGGGGGATCGGCAACCCGGCCACCTCCTGGTACGCGCGCGGGGTGAGGTCCTCGGGGAAGATCCGCACGGCGGAGCCGAGCAGTGCCCGCTGCTCGGCGTCGGTCAGCTCGTGCACATCGGACAGATCCACCGGGGTGCCGTCGAGCGCTGCCGGACGCGGATCGCCCGGCAGGAGCAGCACGACATCGAACGGTTCCGGGCGTATCGGGTCGTCGGTCACCTGCGCCTCCAGGGCGTGTCCTTGCGGGTGCGTGCGGCGATGGTCGGGTACCTGGTCAGGTCGCGGATCTGGTCCCCGGGCCGCAGCGCGGGCAGGTAGAAGCGGCGGACTCGCGCCTCGTCCTCGCTGTCCCGCGCGACCAGGGTGGCTTCGGCCTTCTCGAAGCGTTCCCGCAGCGGGCCCTGCGGTGGGACCGGCTCGGTGTAGACGTGGTGCACCAGCTGGGGAACCTCGGCGGGCAACCTCAGCTCCGTCCGCTCGTGCAGCACCGACAGCGTGCGGAGCAACAGCGCCTGGTGGTAGACGGTGTGCAGCCCGCGCGGGAAGACGGGGCCGCTTCGGCCCTCGGGAGGCTGGACCAGCGCGAGCTCGGGCACCGGGCAGGCGCGCGCCGCCCTCGGGTGGCGGTGTGTCCTGCCGAGACGCTGGACCAGCTCGTTGATCGGCGCCAGGTCGCTGGCGAGCAGGTCGAAATCCACGTCCAGGCTGTGCTGGAGCACCTGGGTGCCGACCACGATGGCGTGCGGGCGATCTGCGCTGTGCGGACCGAAGTTCTCGCGCAACCATGTCTCGGTCCGGGCCCGCCAGTCCGCCGGGACCTGGCCGGTGAGCAGGACCAGCTCGGGCTGGCGTTCCCACGTCCGGGTCTCCTCGCGAAGCCGGTCGTAGGTCCCCACGGCATCGCGCACCAGGTTCCGGATGACCAGCGCGCATCCGCCGGATTCCACCCTGCTCCGCAACCAGGTGGGCAGCTGGCCGTCGCCGAGGTGGTGCACGCGGATCGGCGGACGATCGGCGTTGACGGGGGAGAGCTCGACGGGCCTGCGCACTGGCTCGCCTTCGGCGCCGGCCCAGGTGACGCCCGGCCCCACCCAGCCGGCCGGACGTGGCTCGACCTGGCCGGGCAGGAGCTTGCGCCGTCCGGCGCGCCAGTGCGCGATGAGCTGCTCGCGGTCGTCGGCGGGGAGGGTGGCCGACATCAGCACGACCGGGATGCCCAGCCGGCCGCACCACCACATCAGCCTGCGCAGCAGCGTGGTCATGTGGGCGTCGACATCGTGTGCCTCGTCGACCACCAGCACCTTCCCGGACAGGCCGGTCAGCCGGACGAACACGTGCCGCGAACGGATCACCGCCTGCAGCGCGCGGTCGATCGTGCCCACCCCGACCGGGAACAGCAGCCCGCGCCTGCGGGTGAACCACGCGCGTTCGTCGCCATCGCCGTCCCCGTCCCCGTCCTCGTTGACCGAGGACGGCGAGAGCTGATCGCCGCCGTGTACCAGGCCGGGAGGCTCCTCGAGCCGCAGCGCCCGCGCGGCCGCCGCCAGTTCGGCGTGCACGTGTTCGGCCGTGGCCCGGGTCGGCAGCGCGAAGTACAGCCCCGAAAGGCCGAGCCCGCGCACCAGCGTGGCCGCTGCCTGGAACCCGGCGCGGGTCTTGCCCTCCCCGGTCGGCGCCTCGATCACCAGCACCCCGGGCTCGTCGCGGTCGGCGACCAGCTCCCCGACCGCCCGCTGCAGCGGGCGTGGTTCTTCGCCGAACAGCGCCGCGTGCGTGGTGTCCCCTGGCGGGCGCCACGGCTTCCACCGCAGCCGACCGTGCACTGCCCTGCCTGCCCGTCCGCGGGCCTCGTCCCGGTAGGCGACCAGGTCGGTCAGCGGAAGCTCGGCGTAGGCGAAGTTCCTGATGTCGGAGGCGATCCAGTCGGAAACCGAGGCCAGCCCGCCGAGCCCGGCCAGTGCGGGCACGTCCAGGGACACCGCACGCCAGCCGGCCCGTGCCGGATCGCCGAGTCCCCACAGCTCCGCCACCGCCCGCACCAGCTCGCACCGCAGGTCGTGCCATCGCGGCCCGCCAAGATGTCCCTTCCGGACCTCCGCGTCCAGCACGGCTTTGGCCGACAGCAGGTACCCGTGGTGGCCGCCGAGGACGACGGCCAGCGCGATGCCGAGCTTGCGCGGCGCGTCCCACTGCCCCAGGCATCGCCGCAGGTGCACCGCCGTCACCGTGCCGTGCTCGGTGCGGGCCTCCCGGTCGGTCGCGCCCCGGTCCAGGACGCCCATCAGCTCGCGGACCTCCTCGCCGAGGTACCGGATCGCCAGCTTCCCCCGGATGGCTTGGAAGATCGGGCTGCACTTGCCGATGTCGTGCAGTCCGCACAGCACCGCCACCCACGACCGCACGTCTCCGAGCGCGGCCAGTCCCGACTCCAGGTCCGCCCGCACCGCCGGCCCCAGCAGAACGTCGTACAGGCGTTCCGCCACGGCCGCCGTGTCGATCATGTGGCATATCAGGGGGTGGGGCTGCTCGGCCGACCCGGCCTTGCCCCACGCTCCCCATACCGGAACCCCGGCGGCGATCTCGAGCACGCACCTCACCCCAGAAACCGCGCGCCGTACGCACGACGCGACTCACGGTCAACGGTGCGGTACACGGTGCCCGCCACCCCCGACAATCCGGGGCGCGTTGCCGCGCTCGCCGCGCGAGAGCACCCGGATGGAGCAGTGTCGTTCCCCGCCTGCGGTGTGCGGCGAAGCGCGGTGGTGCGTCCGCGTCTCGCGGCGTCACCAGCGGCCGGCGACCTCCGGCGCGATCAGCTCGTCGTAGACCTCCCGCACCTGCCGCAGGGTGTCCTCCGGCAGCGGCGCCAGGTCGGCCACCGCCGCGTTCGCCCGCGCCTGGTCCGCGTCGCGGGCGCCGGGGATCACCACGCTCACGCCGGGCTGGTCGACGATCCAGCGGAGCGCGAACTGCGCCATCGTCGCGCCCTCGGGCGCCAGCGGCGCCAGCCTGCGCACAGCGGCCAGCCCGGTGGCGAAGTCCACCCCCGAGAACGTCTCGCCGACGTCGAACTTCTCGCCGTGCCGGTTGAAGTGGCGGTGGTCGTCCGGCGCGAACGTCGTGTGCTCGTCGTACCGCCCGGACAGCAGCCCGCTGGCCAGCGGGACCCGCGCGATGACGCCCACGCCCGCCTCCCTGGCCGCGGGCATGACGTCCTCGAGCGGGCCCAGCCGCAGCATGTTGAGAATGATCTGCACCGTCGCGACACCGGGCCGCGCGATCGCCGTCAGCGCCTCGGCGCGCGTCTCCACGCTCACCCCGTACGCCGCGATGCGCTTCTCCTCCACGAGCGTGTCGAGCGCGTCGTACACGGCATCGGTGGAGTACACCGGCGTCGGCGGGCAGTGCAGCTGCACCAGGTCCAGCGTGTCGACGCCCAGGTTCTCCCGGGAGCGGTCGGTCCACCTGCGGAAGTTGTCCAGCGTGTAGCCCGAGGGCTCGTGCGGCGACGCCCTCCGGCCCATCTTGGTGGCGACGGTCAGCCCCGCGCCGCCCCGCGACCGGAGGAACTCGCCGATCAACCGCTCGCTGCGGCCGTCGCCGTACACGTCGGCGGTGTCGATGAACGTGACCCCCGCGTCGACGGCGGCGGCGAGCACGGAGAACGCCTGTTCCTCGTCCACGGCACCCCACTCCGCACCGCCGAGCTGCCAGGCCCCGAGCCCCACGACACCGACCTCCCGGCCGGTCCGGCCCAGCACACGCTCCTCCATCGTCGTCTCCTCCGCTCGTTTGGACTTCGGGTCGACGGGCAAGTCTGCCATTGCGACGAAGGGAGACGCAGATGGCGAACGAACCGCAGAGCCCCCTGAAGGACAAGAACTACAACCTGATCTCGGTGTTGCAGGCGTCGCTGCACTACGTCTGGCAGATGGAGACCTACATCGCCGACGCCGAGCAGCAGGGTGACCAGGAGCTGGCCACCTGGTTCCGCAAGATCCAGGAGAACAACCGCAAGGCAGGCGAGCAGGGCAAGGAACTTCTGGCCAAGCGCTTGTCGGAGGGCTGACACGATGGAACACGACCACTTCATCGGCCAGGTGCAGGCGCGGGCCCAGCTGTCGAGCCGGGGCGAGGCCGAGGGCATCACCCGGGCGACGCTGGAGACCCTCGGGGAGCGCATCCCGGAGCAGGTCGCGACCCACCTCGCCGACCAGCTGCCCACCGAGATCGGCGAGCACCTGCGCCGCACGGTCACGATGGGCGGTGCGGGCACCGGCGAGCGGTTCGGGTTCGACGAGTTCGCCCAGCGCGTCGCCGAGCGCGGGCACCTGCAGCAGCCCGACGCGGTCTACGGCTCCCGCGTGGTGCTCGAGGTGACCGGGGAGGCCACGCAGGGCGTGCTGGGCAAGGTCCGCGAGTCGTTACCGGACGAGCTGCGCCAGCTCGTCGACGCGGGCAGCTCCGGCGACCTGAAGTCCTGACTCAACCGGGCCGCCCGCCGATGCGGGTGGTCAACTCGGTCGCCGTGCGCCGGACCTGGTCGGCCAGGTCCGGCCACGTACCGCCGCACTCCGCTCCGTCGCACACGTGCCGGAACGTCACGCTGATCGCCGCCATCGGCCGCCCACCGTGGTCGAACACCGGATGGGCGACCGAGGCGAAGCCGGGGGTGACGTGGCCGTCCTCCACCGCCCAGCCACGTCGGCGCAGCGCGCTCAGCAGGTGCCGCAGCTCGGCGGGTCCCCTCGGCCCGCGGCCGGTGCGGCGCACGAACGCCGACGCGGTGGGGAACAGCGCGCGGACGTGCGCGCGCGGCAGGTGGGCGAGCATCGCGGTGCCCGACGCCGTGAGCTGCGCGGGCAGGCGCACCCCGACATCGGTGACGAGGGTCTGCGGCCGCGCGGGCCGCTCCTTGAGCAGGTACAGCAGCTCGTTGCCGTGCAGCACGCCCAGGTGGGCCGTGTGCCCCACCTGGTCGACGAGCCTGCGCAGCAACGGGCCGGCCAGCCGCTCCAGCGGATCATGCCGCAGATAGGCCGAGCCGAGCTCGAACGCGGCGATACCCAGCCCGTAGCGCCGCTCGGCGGGCAGGTGCACCACGAAACCGGCCGCCTCCAGTTCCGCGAGCAGGTGGTAGGTCGTCGAGCGCGGCAACGCCAGCTCGCGCGCGATCGCCGCCGCCGACACCGGACCCGCGTGGCGGGCGAGCACACCCAGAACCGCGAGCCCGCGCCGCAGCGCGGGGACGTTCGTGCCGCCCATCTGTTCCTCCACGACCGGCTGTGTCTGAGATCCCAGACGGTTCCGGCTCTCCGCCGATGATGCACCCGCGCCGGGGACGGTGAAATAGGGACATGGCACACGAGCGCGACGTACCGGCCCCCGTCGAGGTCGGCGGCGGACCCCTGCGCCGGGAGCAGGTGCTCGCCGTGGCGCGGGCGGGTGCGCCCGTGGCACTGGCCGGAGCGGCCGAGAAGCGCATCGCCCGGGCACGGGAGCACGTCGAGGCCCTGGCCGGGGCCGACGAGCCCACGTACGGCGTCTCGACCGGATTCGGCGCGCTGGCGGTGCGGCACATCCCCGGCGAACGGCGCAGCGACCTGCAACGTTCGCTCATCCGCTCGCACGCCGCGGGCGCCGGCGCGGCCGTGGAGCCGGAGGTGGTGCGGGCCCTCATGCTGCTGCGGCTGCGCAGCCTCGCGACCGGGCACACGGGGATCCGGCCCGGCACGGCCGCCGCGCTGGCGTCCCTGCTCAACACGGGGATCACCCCGGTGGTCCACGAGCACGGCTCGCTGGGCTGCTCCGGCGACCTGGCGCCGCTGGCCGCGGTCGCGCTCGCGCTGATGGGCGAGGGCGAGGTGTTCGACGCCGAGGGCAGCCGCGTGCCCGCGGGGCAGGCACTGCACGAGGCAGGCCTCGAACCGGTGACGCTGGCCGAGAAGGAAGGGCTGGCGCTCACCAACGGCACCGACGGCATGCTCGGCATGCTCGTCCTGGCGGCCGCGGACCTGCGGCGGCTGCTCGATGTCGCCGACCTGACCGCCGCGATGAGCGTCGAGGCGCTGCTCGGCACCGACCGGGTGTTCGCCGCCGACCTGCAGGCGCTGCGGCCGCACCCTGGCCAGGCCGAGTCGGCCCGCCGCATGTTCGCCGCGCTCGCCGGATCGGAGATCGTCGCGAGCCACCGCGGGCCCGAGTGCACCCGCGTGCAGGACGCCTACTCGCTGCGCTGCGCGCCGCAGGTGCACGGGGCCGCGCGGGACACGCTCGCGCACGCCGAGGTGGTCGCCGACCGGGAGCTCGCCTCGGCCGTGGACAACCCCGTGGTGCTCGCCGACGGACGGGTCGAGTCCAACGGCAACTTCCACGGCGCGCCGCTGGCCTACGTGCTGGACTTCCTCGCGATCCCGGCCGCCGACGTCGCGAGCATCGCCGAGCGCCGCACCGACCGGATGCTGGACATCTCCCGTTCGCACGGCCTGCCCGCGTTCCTCGCGGCCGACCCCGGCGTCGACTCGGGCCACATGATCGCCCAGTACACGCAGGCGGCCGTGGTGAACGAGCTGAAGCGGCTCGCCGTGCCCGCGTCGGTCGACTCGATCCCGAGCAGCGCGATGCAGGAGGACCACGTCTCGATGGGGTGGGGCGCCGCGCGCAAGCTGCGCCGGGCGGTGCGGGGGCTCACGACCGTGCTGGCGGTGGAACTGCTGACCGCGGCGCGGGCGCTGGACTTCCGGGCGCCGCTGCGGCCCGCGCCGGTGACGGCGGCGGTGCGGGACCTGCTGCGGACCAGCGTGGCGGGACCGGGACCCGACCGGCACCTGGCGCCGGAGATCGCCGCCGCCGAGGAGCTGATCGCGTCGGGCGCCGTTCTCGACGCGGTGACCGAGCACCTGCCCTCGTGAGTGAGGAACGTCGTGAGAACCACGTTTCCCATTCACGACCCCCACGCGAGGAGGCAACGATGACGAAGAAGGCCCCGGGTGTCCGGGCGGCGCGGGGCACGGCGCTCACGGCACGCGGCTGGCAGACCGAGGCGGCGCTGCGGATGCTGCACAACAACCTCGACCCCGAGGTCGCCGAGCGGCCCGAGGACCTGGTGGTCTACGGCGGCACCGGCAAGGCCGCGCGGGACTGGGCGAGCTTCGACGCGATCACCCGGTGCCTCACCGCGCTCGCCGACGACGAGACCCTGCTCGTGCAGTCGGGCAGGCCGGTCGGCGTGCTGCGCACCCACGAGTGGGCGCCCCGCGTGCTGCTGGCCAACTCGAACCTGGTCGGTGACTGGGCCACCTGGCCGGAGTTCCGCAGGCTCGAGGCGCTCGGGCTCACGATGTACGGCCAGATGACCGCGGGCTCGTGGATCTACATCGGCACGCAGGGCATCCTGCAGGGCACCTACGAGACGTTCGCCGCGGTGGCCGCGAAACGGTTCGGCGACAGCCTCGCGGGCACGCTCACCGTCACCGCGGGGCTCGGCGGCATGGGCGGCGCGCAACCGCTCGCCGTCACCATGAACGGCGGCGCCGTGCTCGTCGTCGAGTGCGACCCGCGGCGGGCCCGGCGCAGGCTCGGCACCGGATACCTCGACGAGCTGGCCGCCGACCTCGACGACGCGGTCGCGCGCGTCACCGAGGCGAAGTCCGCGCGGCGCGCGCTGTCGGTCGGGGTCATCGGCAACGCCGCCGAGGTGCTGCCCGAACTGCTCCGGCGGGGGATCGAGGTGGACATCGTCACCGACCAGACCTCCGCGCACGACCCGCTCGCGTACCTGCCGAGGGGCGTGGCCGTCGACGACTGGGCCGACTACGCCGCCGCCAAGCCGGACGAGTTCACCGACCGCGCGCGGGACTCGATGGCCGAGCACGTCGACGCGATGGTCGGGTTCCTCGACGCCGGCGCCGAGGTCTTCGACTACGGCAACTCGCTGCGCGGCGAGGCGAAACTCGGCGGCTGCGCGCGGGCGTTCGACTACCCCGGCTTCGTACCCGCCTACATCCGCCCGCTGTTCTGCGAGGGCAAGGGCCCGTTCCGCTGGGCCGCGCTTTCCGGCGACCCGGCCGACATCGCCGCCACCGACCGTGCCGTGCTGGAGCTGTTCGGCGACAACGACACCCTCGCGCGCTGGATCCGGCTCGCGGGCGAGCGCGTGGCGTTCCAGGGTCTGCCCGCGCGGATCTGCTGGCTCGGCTACGGCGAGCGGCACCTCGCCGGGGCGCGCTTCAACGACATGGTCGCCTCGGGCGAGCTGGCGGCGCCGGTGGTGATCGGCCGCGACCACCTGGACGCGGGCAGCGTCGCCTCGCCGTACCGGGAGACCGAGGGCATGGCCGACGGCTCCGACGCCATCGCGGACTGGCCGCTGCTCAACGCCCTGGTCAACACGGCGTCCGGCGCGACGTGGGTGTCGATCCACCACGGCGGCGGCGTGGGCATGGGCCGGTCGATCCACGCCGGGCAGGTGTGCGTCGCCGACGGGACACCGCTGGCGGCCGCCAAGATCGAGCGCGTGCTGACCAACGACCCGGGCATGGGGGTGCTGCGGCATGCCGACGCGGGCTACGACACCGCCGCCGACGTGGCCGCCGCCCGCGGCCTGCGCGTGCCCATGCGGGAGGAGCCGTGACCGGCGCGGGCAGTGAAGGCCACCTTCACTGCGTCCAACGCAGTGAAGGTGGCCTTCACTGCCCCTCGGCGTCGGCGCTGCTGGCGGAGATCGCGGACATCGGGTGCGACCGGCGGCGTGGCGGGTACTCCCGGCACGTGTTCGACGGTGCCGAGCGGGAACTGCGTGGCTGGTTCGCCGACCACGCCGCGCGGCTCGGCCTGGACACCGAGACCGACCGCAACGGCAACGTGTGGGCGTGGTGGGGCACGCCCGGCCCCGGCGCGGTCGTCACCGGCAGCCACCTCGACTCGGTTCCCGGCGGCGGCGCGTTCGACGGGCCGCTCGGGGTGGCGAGCGCGCTCACGGCCGTCGGCGCGCTGCGGGCCCGCGGCGGCACCCCCGCCCGCCCGCTGGCGGTCGTGGTGTTCGCCGAGGAGGAGGGTGGCCGGTTCGGCGTGCCGTGCCTCGGCTCGCGGCTGCTCACCGGTGCGATCGACGCCGAAGCCGCGCGGAACCTGCGCGACCCCGAAGGCGTCACCTTCGCCGAGGCCGCCCGCGCCGCCGGGCTCGACCCCGCCCGCATCGGACCGGACCCGGAGGCGCTCGGCCGCATCGGCACGTTCGTCGAACTGCACGTCGAGCAGGGCCGCGGGCTCATCGACCTGGGCTCACCGGTGGCGGTGGGCAGCACCGTGATCGCGCACGGGCGGTGGCGGTTCACCTTCACCGGCCAGGGCAACCACGCCGGGGCCACCCCGCTGTCCGACCGCCGCGACCCGATGCTGCCCGCCGCCGCCACCGTCGCGGCCGTGCGGCGGCTCGCCGCCGGGGTGCCGGACGCCAGGGCCACCGTCGGCAGGCTCGTGCCCAGCCCCGGCGGCACCAACGTCATCGCCTCCACCGTGGACCTGTGGCTGGACGCGCGCGTGCCCGGCGGTGGCACCCAGGCGCTGGTCGACGACATCACCGCCGCGGCGCGGGCCGCCGCGGCGGACGAGGGCTGCGCGCTCACCGTCCGGCAGGAATCCTGTTCGGACACCGTCGCGTTCGACGACCGGCTGCGGGCCGAGCTCGGCGGCCTGCTCGGCGGTGTGCCCGAGCTGGCCACCGGCGCCGGGCACGACGCCGCGATCCTCGCCCCGCACGTGCCCTCCGCGATGCTCTACGTCCGCAACCCCACCGGGGTCAGCCACGCGCCCGAGGAGCACGCCGAGCCCGCCGACGTGGAACGCGGCGCCGCCGCGCTCACCGACGTGCTGGAGCACCTGTGCCGGTGACGTACTGGTGCGAGCGCGCGTGGCTGCCCGGAGGGGTGGCACGGGCGGTGCGGCTCGGCGTCGCGGAAGGACGGCTCACCGAGGTCACGCCGGACGCCCCGCGCACCGGAACCGTCCTTTCCGGACTGGTGCTGCCCGGTTTCGCCAACGCCCACTCGCACGCCTTCCACCGGGCGCTGCGCGGCCGGACCCACCACGACCGCGGCACGTTCTGGACCTGGCGGGAACGCATGTACGCGCTCGCGGGCAGGCTCGACCCGGACAGTTACTACCGGCTCGCCCGCGGCGTTTACGCGGAGCTGGTGCTCGCCGGGTACACGAGCGTCGGCGAGTTCCACTACCTCCACCACGACCCGCTCGGCAGGCCCTACGCCGACCCGAACGCGATGGGCGCCGCGCTCGTCGCCGCCGCGGCGGACGCGGGCATCCGGCTGACCCTGCTCGACACCTGCTACCTGACCGGCGGTTTCGGCCGGGACCTCGACGAGCACCAGGTGCGCTTCGGCGACGGCGACGCCGAGGGCTGGGTGCGCCGGGTCGAGGCGTTCCGTCCCGAGGGCGGGCACGTGCGGCTGGGCGCCGCCGTGCACTCGGTGCGCGCGGTCCCGGTGTGGGCGCTGCCGGTCGTGGCCGGGTGGGCGCGCGGGAAGCCCCTGCACGTGCACCTGTCCGAGCAGCGCGCCGAGAACGAGGAATGCCTGCGCCACCACGGCCGCAGCCCCACCGCCGTGCTGTCCGACGCGGGTGTGCTCGGGCCGGACACGGTCGCCGTGCACGCCACCCACGTCGGGGAGAGCGACCGGTCGGCACTGGCCAGGTCCGGCACCCGCGCCTGCTTCTGCCCGACCACCGAACGCGACCTCGGGGACGGCATCGGCCCGGCCCGCGCGCTGCACGACGCGGGCGTGCGCCTGTGCCTGGGCAGCGACAGCCACGCCGTGGTGGACCCCTTCGCCGAGCTGCAGGCGCTGGAGCTGGACGAGCGGCTGGCCGCGCAGTCGCGCGGCCGGTTCACCCCCGCCGAGCTGCTGGCCGCCGCCACCGACCACCGGGCGCTGGGCTGGACCGGCGTCGGTGAGCTGGTCCCGGGCGCGGCCGCCGACCTGGTCGGCGTCGACCTGTCGTCGGTGCGCACCGCGGGCACCGAGCCGGGCGGCGCGCCGATGGCCGCGACGGCCGCCGACGTGCGGGACGTGCTGGTCGCGGGCCGGGAGGTGGTCCGCGGCGGCGAACATCTGCTGGTCGAGCGGCCCGCCGCGGTGCTGGCGGAGGAGATCGGGAGGCTGTGGTCGGGGACATGACCGGGAGATCGACGCTGCTCACCAACATCGGTGAGCTCACCACCAACGAGCCCGGGCTGGGCCGGTTGCGGGACGCCGCGCTGGTGCTGGAGGGCGAGCGCGTCGCGTGGGTCGGCGAGGCGGCGGCCGCCCCGCTCGCCGACGAGGCCGTCGACGTGGCAGGCCGGGCCGTGCTGCCCGGCTGGGTGGACAGCCACACCCACCTGGTCTTCGCGGGCGACCGCACCGCCGAGTTCGAGGCGCGGATGGCCGGGGCGCCCTACACGGCGGGCGGCATCGCGGTGACCGTGGCGGCCACCCGGGAGGCGAGCGACGAGGAGCTGGCCGCCACCCTCGCCCGGCACCTCGCCGAGGCCGCCCGGCAGGGCACGACCTGTGTCGAGACCAAGACCGGCTACGGGCTGACCGTCGCCGACGAGCGGCGTGCGGCCCGCATCGCGGCGGACGTGGCCGACGAGGTCACCTTCCTCGGCGCGCACCTGGTGCCGGAGGGCACGGACCCCGGCTCCTATCTGGACCTCGTGTGCGGCGAGATGCTCGACGCCGTGGCCGGGTACGTGCGGTGGGCCGATGTGTTCTGCGAGACCGGCGCGTTCGACGAGGAGCAGAACGCGCGCGTGCTGCGGGCGGCGGCCGACCGCGGGCTGGGCCTGCGCGTGCACGGCAACCAGCTCGGCCGGGGCCCCGGCGTGCGGCTCGCCGTGCGGCACGGCGCGGCCAGCGTGGACCACTGCACCCACCTCGCCGACGCCGACGTCGAGGCGCTCGCCGGTTCGGACACCGTGGCCACCCTGCTGCCCGCGTGCGACCTGTCCACCCGGCAACCGCTCGCCCCGGCGCGCCGCCTGCTCGACGCCGGGGCGACGATCGCGCTCGCGACCAACGCCAACCCGGGCAGCTCCTACACCACGTCGATGGCGTTCTGCGTCGCCACCGCCGTGCTGCAGATGGGCCTGTCGGTCGACGAGGCGGTGTGGGCGGCCACGGCGGGCGGCGCGCGGGCCCTGCGCCGCGACGCGGGGGACGGCGCGGTCGGCGTGCTCCGCGTCGGCGCCAGGGCGGATGTGCACGTGCTCGACGCGCCGTCGGTCACCCACCTCGCCTACCGGCCGGGGGTCCCGCTGACCTGGGCCGTGTGGCGCGAGGGGCGGCGCGTCAGCTGAGCAGCGCGTCGCGGGCGGGGCCCAGCTCGTCGAGCAGCCCCAGCGCACGAGCCTTCGCCGCGGCCCGTTCCCGGTCGGTCGCGGGCAGCGCCGCGACGGCCGCGGCCAGGTCGCCGGCGAGCGGTGGTTCGAGGCGCAGCAGCACGTCGAACGCCTCCGCCCACAGCCCCTCCCGCACGGCGGCGCGCACCACGCCGTCGAGCCGGGTGGCGGGCAGCAGCCGCAGCACGGCAGGCAGCCGCGACTTGTCGTCGAGGACGAACGCCACGCGCAGCACGGCGGCGTCGTCGAGCACGTCGATGCTCGCGGCCACGGCCTCGGCCGGCACGTGCCCGACGAACCGGCCGACGGTGATCCAGTCCTCGCGGCGCGCGAGCTCGCGGGCCACGGCGCCGACCGTGCTCGTCGGGATGCCCGCGAGGACCGCGCTGGCCCGGCGCGGATCGAGCTCGGCGGCGACGTCGGCGAGGAACGGCGCGGGGAGGTGGCTCGCGATCTCCACGCCCCGGTGCGCGTCCACCAGGCCCGCGATGCGGGCGCACAGCAGCGGGCCGAACACCTTCTCCGCGATCCGCGCCAGCACGGAGGCGGGCAGCAGCCTGCTCGCGGCGGCCATCCGCCGCAGCACGGCCACGTTGGCGTCGAACAGCACGGTCGTGGCCCGCTCGCGCAGGGCCTGGATGTCCCCGGGCGGGACCTCGGCGAGGAAGCCGAGCCGTTCCGCGGGCTCGCCGAGGACCCTGGCCAGCTTGCGGATCTCGGCCTGCGCCTCCAGCGCGCGCAGGGCCTCGCTCACAAACCCACCGCCTTCCGCACGGCGCCGCGCAGGAAGAACGGCACGTAGTCCAGCGAGCCCTCCGCCGCGGTCGCCAGCGCGGCGGCCTGCCGCCTGCGGGCCGCGTGGAGCGCCTCGCCGAGCAGCTCTTTGTGCTCGTCGGCCAGCGCCTCGATCCCGGTGGGCAGCGGTCCGCCGAGCTGTTCGGCCAGGGTGCGCCTCGGGCGGGTCATGAGCACCACCTCCGGCCGATCATCATGCCTGATGGTGGGACTACCGTGCCGGGCATGACAGCGGAGATCGAGACGTCGACCGTCGCGGTCGGCGACCTGAACGCCTACCTCTCCCGCCCGGTGACCGGCGGCACCAGCGGAATGCTCCTGCTGCCCATGGTCACCGGGATCGGGCAGCAGCTGCGCGAGTTCGCCGACGACATCGCCAGGGCCGGGGTCACGGCGCTGAGCTGGGACCCGTGGCACGGGCCGAGCATCGACGACACGCCCCGCGAGCGGCTGTTCGAGCTGATGGCCGAGCTCGACGACGAGAACTGCCTGGCCGAGGCGGGGCGGCTGCTCGACCACATGCTCGGTGAGCTCGGCCTGGACCGGGTCGGGGTGATCGGCTGGTGCATGGGCGGGCGGTACGCGCTGCTCTTCGGCGCGCGGGACCAGCGCGTGGCCGGTGTGGTGGCCTACCACCCGACCGTGCCCGGCACCCCGGCGCCGAACCACACGCTCGACGCCGTCGAGCACACCGGCCGCATCGCCGCGCCGGTGCTGATGCTCTACCCCGGAGCCGACTCGCTGGTGCCGTGGGAGAGCTTCGCCCGGCTGCAGGAGGCGCTGCAGTCCCGCGCGAGCGGGCCGAGCATCGTGCACCTCTATCCGCACGCCGAGCATGGCTTCAGCGACCGCGGCAGGCATGGCAACGAGGTGAACGAGCGCGCCTACGCGCTGTCGTGGCCGCAGGCGCTGGACTTCATCCGCGTGACCACCGGCGCCTGACACTTGACTTTCGGCAGTGTCGCGGCGGGGTGGCGCCGGATAGCGTGCTGCCGTGAACGAGAGGGGGCGCCGTCGGCTCGCCGTGCTGGTCGACGTCGGCGTCTGGCTGGCCGTCTGCGCCGTGTGCGGCTACGAGACGCGGGAGAACGCGGCGCCGTGGGAACTGCTCGGCGGGCTCGCCGCGACCACCGTCGCGATGGCCACCGCACGCCGCCACCCGCTGCTGTCGCTGACGGTCGCCTCCGCCTCGGCCCTGGCGGTGCTGTTCAACTACCTCGGCCGGTACCCCGTGTGGCCGGTGCTGCTGATGGTGGCCGCGGGCTACTTCGCGGGCCGCCGCATGGATCACGCGCGGCCCGCCGTGCTCACGTTCGCCGGGGTGGCGCTCGCCGGGATGCCCGTCGCGTACGCGCTGAGCGCCGACGCCGTCGGCAACTGGGCGACGCTCGTCCTCACCCTGCTGTTCGCGGTGTTCGTGCCGTGGCACCTCGGCCGCTACACGCGCCTGCGCGACGACCTCGTGCGCACCGGCTGGGACCGCGCCCGGCAGGCGGAGGAGCGGCGGCGCCACGAAGCCGAGCGCGCCCGCCTGCGGGAACGGGCGCGGATCGCCAGCGACATGCACGACTCGCTCGGGCACGAGCTGAGCCTGCTGGCGTTGCGGGCGGGTGCGCTGGAGGTGGCCGCCGACCTCGGCGAGCGGCACCGCGCCGCGGCCGGTGAGCTGCGGGCGGGCGCCGCCGCGGCGACCGAGCGGCTGCGGGAGATCATCGGGGTGCTGCGGGAGGACGCGGCGCCGACCGAACCGGCCGACGCGGCGGTGGCCGACCTGGTCCGGCGGGCCGCGGACTCCGGTCTCGCGGTCGGCGCGCGGATCGACCAGGGCACCGCACCGCCCATGGTGGAACGCGCCGCCTACCGCGTCGTGCAGGAGGCGCTCACCAACGTCGCCAAACACGCGCCCGGCGCCGCCGTGACCGTCGACGTGCGCCGGTCGGCGGACCAGACGTGCGTGACCGTCCGCAACACCCGGCCGCCCGCGGGACCGCTGCCCGGCGCGACCTCCGGCCAGCGCGGGCTCGTCGGCCTGCGGGAACGTGTCCGGCTCGTCGGTGGCAGCCTGCGCTCCGGTGAGTGCGACGGCGGCTTCCAGGTGGTGGCGTGGCTGCCGCACGGCGCCGCCCCGGTGGCGGCGGACAGCGGCGACGGCGGCACCGACTCCGCGCGGGAACTGGCCCTTGCCCGCCGCCGGGTGCGCTGGACGCTGGTGAACGCGCTGGTGGTGCCCGTCGTCGTGGTGGCCGTGCTGGCCGCCGTCAGCACCGTCTACTACAGCTTCAACCAGGTGTCGTCGGTGCTGGAGCCGGAGGTGTACGCACGGCTGCGGGTGGGTCAGCCCCAGGACGAGGTGGAGGCCCTGCTGCCCAGCCAGCAGCGCCTCTCGCATGACCCCGACGCGTGGGGCACGCCGCCCGAGGGGGCCGACTGCCGCGTCTACGGCGCCGACGCGACGCTGATCGGCAGCAGCCCGGTCGTCTACCGGCTGTGCTTCGCGGGCGGGCGGCTGGTGGCCAAGGAGAGCTTCGACGAGCGCCGGGAACGAGGGGAGACAGGGTGATCCGGGTACTGCTGGCCGACGACGAGACGATGGTGCGGGCCGGGGTGGGCGCGATCCTCGCGGCCGACGGCGACATCGAGGTGGTGGCCGAGGCCGCGGACGGCCACGAGGCGGTGGAGCAGGTGCGCCGCACCCGGCCGGACGTGGCCCTGCTGGACATCCGCATGCCCCGGCTCGACGGCCTGGCCGCGGCCGCCGAGATCCGCCGGGTCCGACCGGAGACGGCGGTCGTGATCCTCACCACGTTCGGCGAGGACGCCTACGTCGAGCGGGCGCTGGGGGAGGGGGCGAACGGGTTCCTGCTCAAGTCGGGAGACCCCCGCGAGCTGATCGCGGGCGTGCGGGCGGTCGCCGGCGGGGCGGCGTTCCTCTCCCCGCAGGTCGCCAAGTGGGCCATCGCCCGGCTGTCCGGGGACGGGCGGCTGTCGCGGGCCGCCGGAGCACGCGAGCGGATCGCCGCCCTCACCGAGCGGGAGCGCGAGGTGCTCGCACTCGTCGGATCCGGGCTGTCCAATGCGGACATCGCGGGCCGGCTGCACGTCGTGGAGGGCACCGTGAAGGCCTATGTCAGCACGATCCTGCAGCGGCTCGGCGCCCGCAACCGCGTGCAGGCCGCCATCGCCGCCTACGAGGCGGGCCTCGTGAGCGGGGACCGGGAGTAGCGAGGTGCCCCGGCGGGCGCCGGTCGGGTAGCGTGTGGACCGTGTCGAGTCCGGAGTCAGACGAGGTGGGGGCTTTCGGCCACGCCGTCAGCCCCCTGAACCACTGAGCTCGTAGCCCTGTCGCCGCACCGCGTTCCGCGGTGGGGCGCGTGGTGCGTCCGGGTTGGCCGCGGTGCCGAGACGAGGTCCTCGTACCCCTCCTCACCTCGGAGCCACTCGATGCCCCTTCCGCTGTACCTGCTCGCCGTGGCGGTCTTCGCCATGGGCACCTCGGAGTTCATGCTCGCCGGCCTCCTGCCGGACATCGCCTCGGATCTCGGCGTCACCGTCGGGACCGCGGGCGCGCTCACCTCGGCCTACGCGATCGGCATGGTCGTGGGCGCCCCGCTCGCGGCCGCGCTCGCCCGTGACTGGCCCCGGCGCTCCGGCCTCCTCGGGTTCCTCCTCACTTTCATGGCGGCGCACGTCGTGGGCGCGGGCACCACGAGCTTCCCGCTCCTGTTCGCCACCCGGGTCGTCGCCGCGGTGGCCAACGCGGGGTTCCTGGCCGTCGCGCTGACGGCCGCCGCCGCGCTGGTCCCGCCCGGCCGGAAGGGACGCGCGCTGGCCGTGCTGCTGTCGGGCACGACGGTGGCCACGATCGCCGGTGTCCCCGGCGGAGCGGTACTCGGCACGGTGTTCGGCTGGCAGGCCGCGTTCTGGGCGGTCGCCGCTGTCTGCCTGCCCGCGGCACTCGGTGTCCTGAAGGGAATTCCCGCGGGGCGGGTGCGGGACGAGGCGGCAGGCAGGCCGGCGTTGCGCGCGGAGCTCGCCCAGCTCACCCGGCCGCGGCTGGCCCTGGTGATGCTGCTCGGCGCACTGGTCAACGCGGCGACGTTCGGCGGCTTCACCTTCCTCGCCCCGGTCGTGACCGGCACCGCCGGGCTGGGTGAGCTGTGGGTCTCCGCCGTGCTGGTGCTCTTCGGTGCCGGTTCGTTCGCCGGCGTCACCGTCGCGGGCAGGCTGTCCGACCGGCGTCCCCAGCTGGTGATCGCGGCCGGTGGTCCGCTGCTGCTTGCCGGGTGGCCGGCGCTGGCGGTGCTGGCCGACGCGCCGGCGGCCCTGTTCCCGCTCGTGTTCGTGCAGGGTGCGCTGTCGTTCGCGCTCGGCAGCACCCTGATCACCCGGGTCCTCTACGAGGCCGCGGGAGCCCCCGTCCTGGCCGGCGCGTACGCGACCGCGGCACTCAACGTGGGCGCCGCCACCGGTCCCCTCATCGCCGCGGCCGCTCTCGGCGCCGCGGGGAACCTCGGGCCGCTGTGGGCCAGCGGCCTGCTGGTCGCGGTCACGCTCCTCATCGCGTACCCCCTCCGGCGCACCGTGGTGCCCGCGCCCACGGGCACGCCATCGCCGCCTCCGGCGTAGGTTCCGGGAGCGGGGACCGCGGTGGGAACGCCGGTCCCCGCTCCCGACGGCTATCCCGCGTCCCGGCTCCGCAGCACCGCGGCGCCCGCGCCGAGCGCGGCGGCCGACCAGCAGCCCAGCACGAGCGCGGCGACCCACCTGGCGTACGGCACCGGCTGCCCGGTGAGGTCGTTCAGGGTGCCCTCGCCCAGCATGAGGTTCACCCCGGCGACGCCGGGCAGGTAGTCGAGCACCGCGGTCAGGCCCAGCGCCGAGCACAGCATCGGCAGCGCCAGCAGCGCCACGAAGCTGACGGTCAGCGCGCCCGCGACACTGCGCAGCGCGGTGCCCACCCCCAGCGCGAACGCGCCGAGCAGCACGAAGTACCCGCCGATCGCCAGTGCCGTGCGCACCGCCTCGCCCGCCGTGAGCGGCACCCCGGCGCCGCCCATCAGCGGAACGGCGAGCGCGAGCGCCGCGCCGGTGAGCACGACGCCGAGCCCGCACAGCGCGGGCAGCAGCGCCGCGCACTTCGCGGTGAGCACCCGGCCGCGGACGGGCACCCACTGCAGCGTCGAGCGGATGGCGCCGGTGCCGTACTCGCCCGCGATGAACAGGGTCGCCAGGGCGAGCACGGGGAACTGGGCGAGGAAGAACACCGCGTTCACCGCGAGGCCCGGCGCCGAGACCGTGGCCGCCTCCGGATCGCCGTGCTCGGCCATGACCGGCACCGCCGTCGCGGCCAGCGCCGTGTAGCCGAGCATGAGCACCGCCGCGGCCAGCACCGTCCACCAGCTCGACCGCACCGACCAGAGCTTCGTCCACTCGCTGTGCACCGCGCCGGGCAGGCCGCCGCCCCGCGGTGGGCCGATCGTCGCCGTCACCGTCCGGCCCTCCGTCCCGCCGCGGGCGCGGCGTACTCCACCTCGTTCGCGGTCAGCCGCAGGTAGGCCTGCTCCAGCGACACCGCGTCGGCCGTCAGCCCGTGCAGGCGCAACCCGAGCGCGTGCGCCAGGTCGCCGACGCCCTCCACCGTCCCGCCTGTCACGACGAGCTCGCCGCCGCCGCGCTCCTCGACGGCGAGGCCCTCTCCGGTCAGGTGGTGCGCAAGCGTTTGCCTCTCCCCGGGATCGGGGAGCCGCACGTGCACCGCGCGGTCGTCGGCGACGAACTCGGTCACCGGCGCGTCGGCGAGCAGCCTGCCGCGACCGATCACCACGAGCTGATCGGCGGTGAGCTGCATCTCGCTCATCAGGTGGCTGGAGACGAGGACCGTGCGGCCCTCCGTGGCCAGCGAGCGCATGAGCTGCCGGATCCAGCGCACCCCGTCTGGGTCGAGGCCGTTCACCGGTTCGTCGAACAGCAGCGTGCCCGGGTCGCCGAGCAGGGCGCCAGCGATGCCGAGCCGCTGGCCCATGCCCAGCGAGAAGGCACCGGCGCGCTTCCCGGCGACGTCGGCCAGGCCGACCGTGCCCAGCACCTCGTCCACCCGCGCGTCGGGGATGCCGTTGCTGCGGGCCATCGCGAGCAGGTGCCTGCGCGCGTCGCGGCCCGGGTGGACCGACCTGGCGTCGAGCACCGCGCCGACCTCGCGCAGCGGATGCCGCAGCTCGGCGTACCGGCGCCCGTCCACCAGCGCCTCCCCGGACGTCGGCCGGTCCAGGCCGAGCACCATCCGCATCGTGGTGGACTTGCCCGCGCCGTTGGGGCCGAGGAAGCCGGTGACCCGGCCGGGCGCGACGTCGAACGTCAGCTCGTCCACCACCCGTTTCCTGCCGTAGTGCTTCGTCAGCCCCCGCAGTGTGATCATGTGGTCCCTCCGTGGTGTTCCTCAGGGCCACGAACGTAGGGAGCGTGAGGGCGTCGGCACAGCCGACGATGGCCACCGGAGGCCCCTGCCGTTCGTCAGGCAGAATGCCGCCCATGGTCGAGGGCAGGCGGGAGCTGCGGCGCCGGACGCTGGTGGACGTGGTGATGGTGCTCCTCGCCGTGTTCTCCCTGGGCCTGCTGCTCTACATCACGTTCTTCCCGCACAGCGAGCGCACCGCGTACACGGTGTTCGCCATCGACACGTCGATCTGCGGCGTCTTCCTGCTCGAGTTCCTGTGGCGCTGGCGCGCCGACCGCTGGGAGCGGCGCTTCCCGCTGCGCAACTGGTACGAGATCCTCGGCATGATCCCGATCGCGCACCCCGCGCTGCGCGGCTTCCGGCTGCTGCGGGTGGTGGTGCTGGTGGTACGCCTGACCAGGACGGCGAACCGGGCCTTCGGCGAGCGGTTCACCGAGCGGCTGGTGGCGCGGTTCTCCCGCCCGATCGTGCTCGCCATCAAGAAACCCATCACGATCGCCGTGCTGGACGAGGTCGTGAAGGTGCTGGAGACCGGCAACTACCCCCGGAACCTGGCGTACTCGCTGGACGAGAACCGGGAGATGCTGCGGGAGATCGTCACCGAGAAGCTGAAGAACGACCGGCAGGCGGGCAGGCTGTCCCGGCTGCCGTTCCACGACGAGGTCGTCAAGTCCATGGTGGACACCACGATCCGCGTCATCCTCGACGTGCTCACCGATCCGCGCATCGACGAGTTCTTCGCCCACGTGGTGCGGGAGAACCGGGAGCAGATCAGGGCGGCCGTGCAGGAGGGCCTGCACGAGGAGGACCGCGACACCGACCGGACGGCCGCCGAGCTTCCCGTACCACCGCTGCCCGGCGGCCGTGTCCGCCAGCTGTGACGCCGTGTCCGCGCCGCACGGCGCGGACACGGCGTCACAGCTCGCGGACACGGTGTCGCGGTCGGCGGACACGGTGGTCAGCGGCGCCGGGTACCCCGCACGGGCTCGGCGGTCAGCGGGTCCTCCGGCCACGGGTGCTTGGGATAGCGGCCGCGCAGCTCGGCCCGCACCCCGGGATACCCGTTGCGCCAGAACGACTCCAGATCGGAGGTCACCGCGGCGGGCCGCCCGGCGGGCGACAGCAGATGCAGCACCACCGGCACCCGGCCGCCTGCCACCCGCGGCGTCGCCCGCCAGCCGAACGTCTCCTGCAGCTTCACCGCGAGCACCGGTTCCGGGCCCGAGTAGTCCACGCGGATCCGGGAGCCGGTGGGCACCTCGATCCGGTCGGGAGCCAGGTCGTCCAGCCGGGCGGCCTCGGGCCACGGCAGCAGCCGCCGCAGCGCCGCCGCCGTGTCGACGCGCGCCAGGTCCGCGCGGCGCCGCGCCGAGGACAGTTCCGGCTCCAGCCAGTCGTCCACCCTGGACAGCAACGCGTCGTCGGTGACGTCCGGCCACGGTGGCCCGAGCCGCCGGTGCAGGAACGCGACCCGCTCCCGCAGCCGCCGCGCCGCATCCGGCCACTCCAGCAGCCCCAGCCCGTCCCGGCGCAGCCCCGTCCGCAGCGCCGCCCGCACCCGCGCCGGACCGGGATCGCGCAACGGCCGCTCCGCGAGCGTGATCGCCCCGAGCCTGCGCACCGAACGCGCCACGACGTCGCCGTCCGACCAGGCCACCTCCTCGTCCTCGGCCAGCAGTTCGGGCGCGGCCCGCGTCGCGAGTTCCGCGTCGGCCCGCGCGGCCAGCCGGATCATGCCGTGGGCGCGGCCCGGCTCGCGCGTCACCTCCGCCACGGCCAGCCACTCGGCGTCGCCGAGCCCACTGCCCGGCGGCAGCTCCGCGGCCGTGCCACCCGCCAGCAGGTACACCGGCGTGCCCGGCGCGCGGCGCCGCGCGAGCCGCTCCGGCTGCGCGAGCGCCACCACCAGGGCCGGGTCCGGGGTTCCCGCGCCGGTCACCAGCCGCGCCAGCCGGTCGGCCTCGCGCCGCCACCGGCGTGCTTCCGGGCCGGTCGCGGCGCGCATCCGGCGCAGCTCCGCCTCCAGGTCGCCGCTCGCCCCGCCCGAGTCGAGCAGCGCCACCACCTCGGCCGCCGCCGGGGCGCCGGTCTCGGCCGCGCCGTCCAGCAGCGCCCGCGCCAGCCGCGGATGCAGGCCCAGCGCCGCCATGCGCGCGCCTCGTTCGGTGACCCGGCCCGTGTCGTCGACGGCCCCGAGCGTCCGCAGCAGTGTCCTGCCCGCCGCCAGCGTCCCCTCGGGCGGCGGGTCCCACCAGGTCAGGCCACTGCCGTCCGGTGTCGACCAGCAGGCCAGCTCCAGCGCGAGCCGCGCCAGCTCGGCGGTGCGGATCTCCGGCTCCGGGTAGGCGGGCAGGCTCGCGTGCTCGTGCCGCGGCCAGCAGCGGTAGGCCCGTCCGGGGCCCTCGCGCCCGGCCCGGCCCGCGCGCTGCTCGGCGACGGCCGCCGACACCCGCACCGTCGCCAGGCCCGGCAGCCCGCGCCGGTGGTCGACCCTCGGCACCCTGGCCAGTCCGGAGTCCACGACGGCGCGCACGCCGGGCACCGTCAGGCTCGACTCGGCCACCGCCGTCGCCAGCACCACCCGCCGGCGCGGGCCCGGGTTCAGCGCGGCGTCCTGCCGCGCGGCCGGGAGCCTGCCGTGCAACGGCAGCACGTCCACGCCGGGTTCGCCGAGCCGCTCGGCCACCCGGGCGATCTCCCCCGCGCCGGGCAGGAACGCGAGCACGTCACCGTCCGTCTCGGACAGTGCGGTGTGGATGGCCCTGGTGACGCAGGACTCGATCCGCTCGGCACGCGCGGGAGCGACGTGCACGACGTCCACCGGGTGGGTCCTGGCATGCGCGGTGACGACCGGTGCGGGACCGCCGTCGCCGAGCAGCGTGGCGAGCCGTTCGGCGGCCACCGTCGCCGAGGCCGCCAGCACGCGCAGGTCGTCCCGCAACCCACCGCGCACGTCGAGCAGCAGCGCCAGCAGGAGATCGGCGTCCAGCTGCCGTTCGTGGCACTCGTCGAGCAGCACCACGGACACGCCGGGCAGCTCCGGATCGCCCTGCAGCCTGCGGACCAGCAGCCCGGACGTGACCACCTCGATGCGGGTGCGCGCGGAGACCACCGACTCGCCCCGCACCGAGTAGCCGACGGTGCCGCCGACCGGCTCGCCGAGCAGGCCGGCCATGCGGGCCGCCGCGGCCCTGGCCGCGAGGCGGCGGGGCTCGGCCACCACGATCCGGCCGGGGAACTCCTCCGCCAGAGCCAGGGGGACGAGGGTGGTCTTGCCGGTGCCGGGCGGGGCGTGCAGCACGGCGGTGCCGTGGCCGGCCAGGGCGCGGGCGACGTCGCCGAGCACCGCGCGGACCGGCAGGTCGGGCAGCTCGGGCCGGGTCACCGCTCCGTGACCTCCGGCGGCTCCGGCAGCGGGTACCCGGAGGGACCGAGGTTGCGTTCGAGGGACTCGCGCCACCTGCCCGATTCGATCATCCGCTCGATCGCCGCGGCGACGGCGGCCTGGCCGTCGGTGTCGCCCTTGCGCAGGCCGACGCCGTAGCGCTCGGTGGAGAACGGCTCGCCGACCAGGCGCAGCAGCTCCGGGTTCTGCGCCGCGAACCCGGCGAGGATGGCGGCGTCGGTGGTGACGGCGTCCACCTGGCCCGCGAGCAGCGCGGTGACGCAGTCGGAGTTGCGCGGGTACTCGACCAGCTCGAGGGTCCGCGCGAAGCGCTCCTTGACCTGCGCGGCCGACGTCGAGCCGGTCACCGAGCACAGCCGCTTGCCGCTGAGCGCCTCCGGGCCGTCGATCTCGGTGGCCGACGCACGGACCAGCAGGTCCTGTCCGGTCACGAAGTAGGGGCCGGCGAACGACACCGTCTCCTTGCGTTCCTCGGTGATCGAGTACGCGGCCACCACCAGGTCGACCGCACCCGAGGACAGGTCCGACTCCCGCTGCGCCGGGGTGGTCTCGCGCCAGGTGATGTCGTCGGCTGCCACGCCCAGCTCGTCGGCGACGAACTCGGCGACGTCCACGTCGAACCCCACGAAGCGGCCGTCGATGGTGCGCTCGGACAGCCCGGGCTGGTCGAACCGGATGCCGATGGTCAGCGTGCCGGTCTCGTACGCCCTGGTGACCACGGAGTCCTCGGCGGCGTCCGGTGCGGAGCAGGCCGCGCTCAGGCAGGCCGCCGCGGCGGTGGCGACGGCTGTGACGAGCGTCGCGAGTCGCACGGGCGTCTCCTCACCGAGTTCTCAGGGTCGGCCGATAGCCTAGGTGCGTGTCGCGTTCGCGCCGAGTGCTGCTCGCCGGCGCGGGCACGCTGGCCAGGTTCGGCCTGGCGGCGGTGTGGCTCGTGTCCGGCGGGATGAAGCTCGCCGACCCGGGGCAGACGTATGTCGCGGTGCAGGCCTACGACGTGCTTCCGCACGGACTGGTCGGAGTGGTCGCCACCGCGATGCCGCTGCTGGAGGTCGCCCTCGGCCTGCTCCTGCTGCTCGGTGTGGCCACCAGGGCGGTCGCGGCGGTGTCGGTGCTGGTCCTGCTGGCGTTCGTCGCCGCGGTGGCGCAGTCCTGGGCGCGCGGGCTGAGCATCGACTGCGGTTGCTTCGGCGGGGGTGGCCAGGTGGCTCCCGGCGAGACGGCGTACCCGCAGGAGATCGCGCGGGACCTCGGCTTCCTGGTGCTGGCCGGGTGGTTGCTGGTGCGGCCGCGCACGCCGTTCTCGGTGGACAGCTGGCTCGGCCGGGACCGGCAGGACGTCACGACGATCGAGGAAGGATCCGCCGGTGGGTGGAGCGGAGCGGACCGCGCGTAAGCGGCGCCAACAGCAGTTGACGGGCAAGCAGGCCGTCGCCAGGGCGCGGGGTGGTCCCGACCGGAAGAAGACCGCCGCCGTCATCGGCGTGGTGCTGCTGGTCGCGGCCGTCGTGATCGGCGGGGTGCTGTGGACCAACGCGTCGAAGAACGCCACCGAGGGCCAGACCATCCCGACCGTCCAGCCCGCGAGCACGGACTACGAGGTGCGCCGGGACGGGCTGGTGGTGGTGTCCGGCAGCGCCGACGCGCCCACCACCATCGATGTCTACGCCGACTTCCTGTGCCCCGTGTGCGCCCAGTTCGAGCACAGCTACGGCGACGAGATCGAGCGGAAGGTGGCCGCGGGGGAGCTGCGGCTGCGCACGCACATGGTGCCGTTGCTGGTGGAGAAGTCGGACCCGCCGGGCTACTCGCTCGACGCGGCCAACGCGGCGCTGCTCGCCGCCGACGCGGGCGAGTTCACCGCCTACCACGACAGCCTCTTCGCCCACCAGCCCGAGGAGGGCAAGCGCGGGTACGACAAGGAGCAGCTCATCCAGCTCGGCCGGGACCTGGGGATCGAGAGCCAGGAGTTCGCCGACGGGGTGCGCGAGGGCAGGTTCGACGACGAGCTGACCGCGGAGATGGAGCGCGTCGCGCAGGACCCGGCGCTGCAGCAGGACTTCGGCAACGGCCAGCGGGGCTTCGGCACCCCCACCGTGGTGGCGGACGGGCGGATCGTCGACTTCTCCGACCCGCAGTGGCTCGACAAGCTCGTGAGTGAAAACCGTGGTTAGAACGACGGTTTTCACTCACGAGAGGTGACCCGCTGTTCTAGTCTGGCCTCCGGCTACGAGGAGGGGGCACGTGGACGGGACACCGCACCGCGGATTCTGGGTCGACGAGGGCGCCTACGACAGCTACGCGCGGGCCATCGACCCGGTGGGCGACGACCTCGGCGCGGCGGGTGCGGCGCACGTCGCACCGCACGCCGAGCTCGCGGGCGACGGCTTCTCCGCGATGGGCACGGAGTCCGGGTTCGCCGGCGCGTACGCGACCCGGATGCGCGCCCTGTCCGAGCGGCTCGGCAGGCTGGGCGGCGACTGGCGGCAGATGGCCGACGCGGCCCGGCGCACCAGCGCCAACTACGCCGCGGTCGAGGCCGATCAGCAGACGACCGTCCACCGGCTCGGGGAGGGCCTGCGGTGACCGTGGAGACCGAGCAGGTGCTGCGCAGCGGGCTCGACCTGCCCAACCGGTTCGCCGACAAGATGCGCACCGACGACGCCGCCATCGACGGCGCCGTGCGCGGCCAGGCCGCGCTGCGGACGTCCCTCGACGGCGCCGGGGCGGGGGCGGGGGCTCAGCGGCAGGCGCTCGCGGCACGGTCGTCCGGCAACGCCACCGACCTCGCGACCACCACCTCCGAGAGCCTGGAACGCGAGATCAGGGCACTGCTGGAGGAGAGCAGCCAGATCGAGACCGCGGTCGCGGACGCGGCCGAGGCGCTGCGGGTCGGCCGCATCGAGAACGACCGGGTCCGCGAGGAGATCATCCGCGAGATCACCTCGACGATGAAGGCCGTCGCCGCGGCGCGGATGACCCCGCCGGTGCCCTCCGGCGGGCAGGCCGCCGTGCGCGAGCTGATGGTGGCGCTGCAGCGGCGGATCGCCGAGCTCACCGGGCAGGCCGCCGACCTCAGCGCCCGCACCCTGGGGACGCTGACCGACATCGCGGGACGGCTCGGTGGCTCGGAGGCGACCACCGCGAGCGCCGCGGGCGGCGGCACGCACGTCGCGACGTCGTTCAACAGCCAGGGTTCGGGCGGCTCCGGTGGCGGTGGCGGGGGAGCGCCGGGCGGGTACGGCGGCGGCGGTGCCGTGACGAAGCCGAGGCTCCCGGTCGCCATCCCGCCGCAGCCCGGCACCGGCGTGCAGATCAACCTGCCCAACGGCAAGACCGTCGAGGCGCCCAACGAGGTCGCGGCGAAGGCGGTGCGGGCCGCGATCTCGCAGCTCGGCGTGCCGTATGTGTGGGGCGGCACGCAGCGCGGGGTGGGGCTCGACTGCAGCGGGCTCACCATGACCTCGTACGGGGAGGCGGGCCTGGAGATCCCGCGGATCGCCAAGACACAGACGGTCGGCGCGGAGGTGCCGTCGATGGACCAGCTGCTGCCCGGCGACCTGGTGGTGTGGTCGGGACACGTCGCGATGGTGATCGGCGACGGGCTGATGATCGAGGCGGGCGACCCGGTGCAGATCGGGCCCATCCGCACCAGCAACGCGGGCCAGCAGTTCATCGGCTTCTACCGTCCGACGGGTTAGCGGAGGCACCGTGACCGAGTTCGACGTCGACCAGGAGGCCGGCAGAGTCCGCGAGCAGGTGGACCGGACGGCCGAGCAGGCGCGCGAGCGGTTCGCCAGGGCCGGGAGCGTCACCGGCCGCGCGGAGTCCGCGGACGGCGCGATCCGGGTGGAGGTGGCACCCGGTGGCCTGCTCACCGACGTGCGGTTGACCTCCGCGGCGCTGCGCGGCGGCTCCGAGGCCGTCGCGCGGCAGATCGTGGAGCTCGCGGACCGGGCGACCCGGCGGGCGGGCGACCGGATGTACCGGGCGCTGGCCCCGGTGCTCGGCCCGGAAGGCGAGACGCACCTCACCCGGCTGGGTTACGAACCGCTGCCGGACGACGACGAGGACGACGTGGCGCCGTTCCGGCTCGGAGGTCGCTGACGGTGGTCGACGAGGTACCGCTCGAACGGAGCACCCGACAGCTCATCGAGGAGGCCCGCGCACGCCAGGACGCGCTCGCCCGCGTCGACGAGCTGATGGCGCAGGCGACCGGGACGGCCCACGACGTGGACGGCACGATGGAGCTGACCGTCGACGCGCGCGGCAAGCTGCTGCGCCTGTGGCTCGCGCCCGCCGCCCTGAACTACGGTCCGGACCGGCTCGGCGCCCTGATCGTCGAGGTGGCGCAGGTCGCCTTCCGCGAGGCGACGCAGGAAAGCTACAACCGGGTGGCGTTGCTGCTCGGCGAGGACATGACCTACCTGGTCGAGCAGCTCTCCGGCATGCCGGCACCGGCGCGTGACCCGCACGCCGACACCGGCCTCACCGTCGAGGAGTTCCAGCGCAGGCGCGAGCAGCGCCTCGGCAGGCCCGCCGCCTCGCGCCGGCCACCGGACCCCGCCGACGACGACCTGGACTCGTTCGACCCGGCGACCCTCCGCTCCGACCGCTGACCCCCTCCGTGGGCGCACGGTGCGGTCGGGTACAGTGGTCCCCACGAGATGCGGAGTTCGCTCCGCGCCCGGGGCTATGGCGCAGCTGGTAGCGCACCTCACTGGCAGTGAGGGGGTCAGGGGTTCGAGTCCCCTTAGCTCCACCAAAGAATGTTCAGGATGACCCTGACTGTGTGGTAACCCTGAGTACGAGGGCGAGAGGCCACCCGCCGGGCGGGTGGCCTGTTTGTTGTTCTGCCTGGGCAGCCCGCGCTCGTCTGATCGCCGTGCCGGGCGAGGCCGGGCGTGGCTCGGCCGGACGCCGCCTTCCATGCCGCCGTGCTGCCTCGACGTCGCCACGGCCTTCTTCCACGCTATTCCAGCGCTAGAATAGCGCCGTGGAGCTGACTCCGGCCGAGCTGACCGTGCTCGGGCTGATCGTCGAACGGCCGCAGCACGGCTACGACCTGGAGCAGGTGATCGAGCAGCGTGGTGTCCGGCAGTGGACCGACATCGGGTTCTCCTCCATCTACTACCTGCTCACCAAGCTGGAGAAGCGCGGCCTGCTGCATGTGCCGCGAGCGCCGGAGGCCGCGAAGTCCCGCCGCGTCTTCCACGCGACCGCGCGGGGCCGTGCGGTCGCGGCGCGCGCCGCGCTGGACGTCATCGCCGAGCCGCGTCCGGTGCCGAACCCGCTGCTGGTCGGCGTCGCCAACCTCTCCTTGCTGTCCGATGAGGCCTACGCGCGGGCGTTGCGCGCCCGGCTGGGGCGGATCGAGGAGCGGATCGCCGCCGTCCGCGCGGCGCGGCGGGCGCAGGCTTCCCTGCCTGCACCGGCGCGTGAGGTGTTTTCGTACTCGCTGAGCCTCCTGGAGGCGGAAAGGCAGTGGCTCGCGGACCGAGCCCAGGTGGCCCGATGACGGACAAGACCGACTTCAAGAAGACCTTCGACGCCTACCGGGCGCCGCGGACCGGTTTCCGCGTCGTCGACGTGCCCGACCTGCGGTATCTCATGCTCGACGGCCACGGCGACCCCAACACGTCGCCTGCCTTCGCCGAGGCCGTCGAGACGCTCTACCCGGTGGCCTACACGCTGAAGTTCGCCAGCAAACGGGAGCTGGGGCGCGACTACGTCGTCCCGCCCCTGGAAGGCCTGTGGTGGGCGGACGACCCGACCGCCTTCACCACCGCGCGCGACAAGTCGCGATGGGACTGGACCCTGATGATCATGGTCCCGGACTGGATCGACCGGAGCATGGTCACCGCCGCCGTCGAGCGGGCCGGGGCGAGGAACCGCCCGGCGCGGCTGGACGAGGTCCGCCTGGAGACCCTGTCCGAGGGACGGTGTGTGCAGACCCTGCACGTCGGTTCCTTCGACGACGAGGCCGACGTGCTCGCGCGGCTGCACCACGAGTTCGTTCCCGGCCACGGACTGCGGATGGCCGGCAAGCACCACGAGATCTACCTCAGCGACTTCCGCAAGGTCGCGCCCGGGAGGCGCAGGACGATTCTCCGGCAGCCGGTCACCTCGGCCACCTGACCTCACACGACGAGGACGACCTTCGCCCTGGCGTGCTCGTCCTCCAGGTAGCGGATCGCCTCCGCCGCCTTGCTCAGCGGGTACGTCCGGTCGATCACCGGGCGCAGCCGCCCGGCCTCGACGAGGTCGCGCAGGCCGGTCAGCGTCTCCTGGGTGGGCGGGGCGTCGACCAGCGCCAGCCGTTGCGGGACGAACGGCGCCACCAGCCGGCTGCGCACGATCAGGCCGAACGGCCGGAACAGCGAACCTCCCTCGGACACCCCGCCACCGGCGAGCACCGCGGTCCCGTCCCGCTTCACGGCACGCCGCAGTGCGGTCACCGAACGGTTGGCCACGAGGTCCAGCACGACGTCGTAGCGCAGGCCGCCGCGGGTGAAGTCGTCGCGGCGGTAGTCGATGACGTGATCCGCCCCGGCCGAGCCGACCAGCTCGACGTTGCGGGCGCCGCACACCCCGGTCACCTCCGAACCGAGGATCTTGCCGATCTGGACGGCGAAGGTGCCCACCCCGCCGGACGCTCCGTTGACCAGCACCCGGTCGCCCGCCCCGGCCCTGCCGACGTCCCGCAGGGCCACCAGCGCCGTGCTCGCCGCGAGCGGCACCGCGGCCGCCTCCGCAAAGGACAGTGTGACCGGCTTGGGGCACACCGACCCGGCCGGTGCGCACACGTACTCGGCGAAGCTGCCGTCGGCGTAGCCGTACACCTCGTCACCGGGGCGCAGCCCGGACACCCCCGGCCCGGTCTCCTCGACGGTCCCGGCGAAGTCGCTGCCGCGGATCGGCGACCTCGGCCCGCGGAGGCCGAAGACCGACGGCGACAGCAGCCTCGCCACCGCCGGGTCGCCGCGCATGAGGTGCCAGTCACGGGCGTTGACCGAGGCGGCCCGCACCCGCACCAGCACCTCGCCGTCACCGGGCCGGGGCCGATCGACCTCCGCGAACCGCAGGACGTCGGGGGATCCGTACTCGTGCTGGACGATGGCCCTCACAGTGCCTCCTTGAGTGCGGGGGCCGGCCGGACCCCTCGGCCGCGGATGGCCCACTCGGCCACCGCAAGATTGATCACCCAGGCGGCGCCCATCGCCAGCGCGTGGGCCCGCGGGCTGACGGTGCCCAGGAACGCCACCGCGGCCAGGGCGGTGAACACCTGGGTTCCCGCACCCAGCCCGAGCGCGTAGCCGCGGATCATCCAGGCCCGGTGCCGCGCGACGTTCCCCCGGCGGATCGCGAGGAAGGCCAGGACGATGGCCGCCGCCATCGCCGACGCGAACAGCAGCCGGAACACCGTCAGCAGCCCGCGGTCATCCTCGGGAATGGCGGAGAACAACGTCATCCACAGCGCGGACAACGCCGTGGCGAGTCCACAGAGGACGAGCACGCGACCCGACGCGCGGTGCCACCGCGGCCGTTTCCGGCGCAGGGCGGGGGAGAACTGGAACGCCCCGGCGACGCAGAACACGCTGGCGGCCACGACGTGCACCAGGATGGGCACGGGTGCGTCGAAGAACCGGGCATTCGCCTCGGTGATGTCGGCGCCCGTGGCCAGTTCGGTCACCCGGAAACCGCTCGCCGCGACCGGCACCAGGGACAGCGCGAGCAGCCCGGCGGGCACGAGATGATCCTGCTTGCTCATGCCTGAATCGTGGTCGGCGGCAGGACGCGAATCATCGGACCTGCGGCCGCGGCCCGACCGGCCGAAAGGGTGAGACCGGGGTCGTGCTTCCGGCCGCCGCCGGGGTCTCGGAACTGTCCTGAGTGGCTCGTCACTGACGGTTTCGTCCGCAAAAGGCCACTCATGACCTTCGCCGGGCGCCGTTCGGAAGGGCGCGGGCCGCCGGGTCAGCCGCGCCGGGCGACCCGCCCGGTCTCGTGCGCCCAGATGGCGATCTCCACCCGGTTGCGCGCACCGAGCTTGCTCATCAGGCTCGCGATGTGGGTCTTCACCGTGCTCAGGGTGATGTAGAGCTCGGTGGCGATCTCGCTGTTGGTCCGCCCCCGCGCGACCGCCGCGAGCACCTGCTCCTCCCGCTCGGTCAGGGCCTCGACCGGCTGCCGCGGCGGCCCGGCGGGCCCGGCTTCGGCGAACGCGCGCAGCAGCCGGGTGGTGATGCTGGGCGCGATCAGCGCGTCCCCGGCCGCGGCGGCGTGCATCGCCTGGGCCAGCAGCTCCCGGCCCGAGTCCTTGAGCAGGAATCCCTTCGCGCCGGCCCGCAGCGCGGCGTAGACGTACTCGTCGAGGTCGAAGGTGGTGATGACCACGACCGCGACCGGGTCGGCCACCTCGGGCCCGGCGAGCCTGCGCGTGGCCTCGATCCCGTCGACCCCGCGCATCCGGATGTCCATCAGGCACACGTCCGGCCGCAGCCGCCTGGCCATCTCCACGGCTTCCCGCCCGTCCGCGGCCCGGCCCACCACCTCGATGTCCGGCTCGGCGTCCAGGATCATGGCCAGTCCCGTGCGCACGATCTCCTGATCGTCGGCGACGATCACCCGAATGGTCATCCACCCGTCCTCGGCAGCACGGCACGTACGGTCCACCCGCGACCGGGGTTCGGTCCCGCCTCGACCGTGCCACCCAGCAGATCGGCGCGTTCGATCATGCCGATCATTCCGTACCCGGGACTCCCGTCCGGCGGGCCGGGCTCACCGTCGTCGCTGACCAGCAGGGACACCGTCGTGTCGTCGGCGGCGACCCGCACGTCGATCCGGGTGGCGTTGCGGGCGTGGCGGCGTGCGTTGGTGATCGATTCCTGGGCCAGCCGGTAGATCGCGGTCCCCACCGGGAGCGGCAGGTCGTCGAGGTCGTCAAGGTCGGCGTCGATCCGCACGTCGACCAGCGGCCCCGACCGCGACGGCCCGGCCAGCCGCGCCAGGTCCCGCACCCCCGGCCGCGGTTCCAGGTCGGCGGGCCCGGCGTCGCGCAGCACGCGGACCATCGCCCGCATCTCCGCCAGCGTCCGGGACGCCTCGGACTCGATCAGCCGCAGCGCGTCGGCGGCCGCCTCCGGGTTCACCTCCGCGGTGGCCAGTCCCGCCTGCGCCCGGATCGCCATCGCCGACACGTGGTGGGCGACGGTGTCGTGCAACTCGCGTGCCAGCCGTTCCCGCTCCAGCAGCCGGACCTGGTCCAGCTCCCGCGTCCGGGCCCGGGACCGGTACCGCAGCGCCGCCCCCACCGCGCAGGCCGCGGACACGACGGCCAGCCCGCCGACGGCGTCGCCCAGCGTGCTGTGCCCCATCGCCAGGGACAGGCCGATCCGCGCGGGCACGATCGCGGCCCCGGCCACGATCTCCCGGCCGGATCCCCACCGGACCAGTGAGAACGGCAGCAGCAACAGGTAGATCAGCGTGTGCGCGGTCACCTCGGCCCCGGCCACCAGGTCGACCACCGTCCCGACCCCGAACGCCACCATCAGGGCGAGCAGCGGCCTGCGCCGCCGCCACAGCAGTGTCGGCGCCAGCCCGGCGGCCACCCCGACGGACAACGTCCGCATCTCGTAGTCGGCGCGCACCAGTCCTTCGACCACGGCGATGACCACGATCGCCGCGACCAGCGCCCAGTCGGTCCACCGCAGCGGCGGGACGTCGGGCGGCCGGGGCTCGTCCCGGACCGGCCGCAGCAGGCGGTTCACCCGGTCATCGTACGAGCGCGGGACGGCGCGCGGATCGGTCCGAAGTACGAGTCAGTCCCAGGGGCCGGTGATCCGGTCGCGCCGGATGAGGCCGAGCAGCGCGGCCATGGCCACCAGGAGCGCGGCGCCCAGCGTGATCCCGGCCCACGGCGGAAGCGTGACGAGGCCGACGTCGTCGCCGGGCAGCAACCGGGTGAGCAGGATGGCGCCGATCTGCGCGAGCACGACACCGGCAACGACGGCGGCCAGGACGGCGCGGCTCGTGGTGGCGGCGACCACGCGGACCAGGCCGAAGGCACCCGCGGTGAGCACCGTGAGCAGGACGAGCAGGGAGGCCACGTCCGCGGCGGTGACCGTCACGGCCTGCCCGCCCGCCGTCAGCCCGTCGATCAGCAGGCTGGTGCCGGCCAGTGCGAGGGCGCACGCCGCCAGCACGGCGCCCACGTCCGCCGGTGCCGGCCGGCTCCCTCTCCCCGGGCCGAGCTGCGCCGCGACCTGGGCCGCGTAGTCCCGCGGCGCACCGAACGCGTCGACCGGATCCGCACCGGTCTCGCCGAGGTGCGCCTCCACCTCGGCGACCACCTCGCCGACCTGCCTGCCCGAAAGGCCGTGCCGCCGCAGGGCGAGGATCAGTTCCTCGCGATACTTTCCGTCCACATCGGTCATGCCCGCATCCCCCGTTCCACCAGTGCGACCGCGTTCCGCGCGAAATCCGTCCACTCCGCACCCCGCTCGGTGAGCGCCGTCCTGCCCTCGTCGGTCAGCGCGAAGAACTTGCGCCCGGGGCCGCCCGCTCCCGCCCGCCATTCCGCGCGCACCAGGCCGTCCGCGGCCAGTCGGTTGAGCAGCGGGTACAGGGTTCCGGCCTGGACGTCCGGCAGGCCGGCCTTCGCCAGCCGCTGCAACAGCGTGTAGCCGTAGTCCTCGCCCGTCTCGGCGAGCAGCGCCAGCACCGCGAGGTCGAGCACCCCCCGCAACCACTGCGTCCGCCTGCCCCTGGGTTCCGCTCTCACCAGCACCACGGTAACGCCAACTAGTAGGTCTCGCAAACTAGTGGGTCGTCGTCAGTAACCGCGGTGTCCGGAAAGACCGGCCTGGCACCGTTCGCCGGTTAAGGTGAGTGCGCGGTCCGGCGGCCGGTCCGTCCGGCACGCCCGGTTCGGTGTCGAGGGTGGAGGGTGCGGTGACCGAGCAGTTCGGCCCCTACCGGCTGGAGTCGCTCATCGGCCGGGGCGGGATGGGCGAGGTCTACCGTGCCGTCGACACCACCAAGGACCGGGTCGTGGCGGTGAAGCGGCTGCCCGCGGCGTTCGCGGCCGACCCGGGATTCCAGGCCCGCTTCCGCCGCGAGTCCCGGGTGGCGGCGCGGCTGCGGGAACCGCACGTGATCCCGATCCACGACTACGGCGAGATCGACGGGCAGCCGTTCCTCGACATGCGGCTGGTCGAGGGCGTCGACCTGGGGGAGCTGCTGGCCAGGGAGGGCGCGCTGGAACCCGCCCGCGCGGTGCGGATCATCGCGCAGGTGGCCGGTGCGCTGGACGCCGCGCACGCCGACGGGCTCGTCCACCGGGACGTCAAACCGTCGAACGTGCTGGTCAGCCACGGGGACGGCGAAACGGACCACGTCTACCTCGTGGACTTCGGCATCGCCAGCGCGGCCACGGACACCCGGCTGACCGGCACCGGCGACACCGTGGGCACCCCGCACTACATGGCGCCCGAGCGGTTCACCGGTGGCGAGGTGGATCTCCGGGCGGACGTGTACTCGCTCAGCTGCGTGCTGTACGAGGCGCTGACCGCGCAGCGCCCGTTCCGCGGCGAGGGGATGCCCGCGCAGATGTACGCGCACCTGCATCACAATCCGCCCGCGCCCGCGCGGGCGCGCCGGGGCGTGCCCGCGGGCCTGGACGCGGTCGTGGCCCGCGGCATGGCGAAGAAGCCGGACGAGCGCTACGCCCGCGCCGGTGAGCTCGCCGCGGCGGCCAGGGCGGCGCTGGCGCCGGGGACCGCCGCGACCGTCGAGCTCGGCGACGCCCCCGCCACCACGGCGACCCTGCCCGGCGCGGCGGCCACCGCGGGGGAGGCGCGCACCGAGCCCGTCGGCGCGGCGCCGCGGCGGCGACGGGGGCGGGTGCCGCTCGCCGTGTCCGGCGCGCTGGTCGCCGTCGCGGTCACCGCGGGCGTGGTGCTGCTGAACCTGCCCTCGTCGGGCGGCGGCACCTCGCCGCCGCCCGGCACGGGCGAGCCGGGGTCGTCGCTGGACCTGGTGGCCGAGGCCGGTCCGGTGGTGCCCGTGGGTGCGCTGCCGGAGAGCGTCGCGCTGACCCCGGACGGTCGCCGGGCCTACGTGGCCAATGCCGCTGACGACACGGTGTCCGTGCTCGACACGCGGCGGAACGAGGTCGTCGCCACGGTGCCGGTCGGCGACGATCCCGGTGGCATCGCCGTGTCGCCGGACGGCACGAAGGTCTACGTGGCCAACTTCCGCACGGACACCATCTCTGTGATCGAGACCGGAAACAACACGGTGACCGCGACGATCCCCGCCGGACGCGGCCCGGACCGGGTCGCCTTCGGGCCGGAAGGCAGCGACCGCGGGTACGTGACCAACGCCGTCGCCGGCGCCGTCTCCGTGCTCGACCTCCGGAACGACACGATCGTCGGCACCGTCGACGTCGGCGCGAAGCCGTTCGAGGTGATGGTGTCGCCCGGCGGCGGCCAGCTCTACGTCACCGACTTCACCGACGACTCCGTCACGGTGGTCGACACGGCAGGCGGCACCGTCACCGGCACCATCCCGGTGGGCACCAGGCCACAGGACTCCGCGTTCTCGCCGGACGGCCGCCGCGCCTACATCCCGAACGAGTCGGACGGCACCGTCGCCGTGATCGACACCCGGTCCCGCTCGGTGGTCGCGCGGATCGACGTGGGCGCGCAGCCGCAGGGTGTCGCGGTCGCGCCCGACGGCGAGAGCGTCTATGTGGTCAGCGCCGGGCCCGGCACCCTGAGCGTGATCGACGCGGCGGCGAACCAGGTCACCGGCGTCGTACCCGTGGGCGCCGACCCCCGCGACGTGGTGCTGGCCCCCGGCGGCCGCCGTGCCTACGTCCCGCTCGGCGAGCCCGGCGAGGTCGCGGTGGTCGAGTTCGCCGCGAAACGGTGATCGTAGGGTGGGCCCATGGGTATTCTCGGCTGGGTCATCCTCGGGCTGCTGGCCGGCGGCATCGCGAAACTGCTGATGCCGGGCCGCGACCCGGGTGGCTGCTTCCTGACCATCCTGCTCGGGATCGGCGGCGCGCTGCTCGGCGGCTGGCTGGGAAGGACGCTGTTCTCCGTCGACATCGGACGGTTCTTCGAGGCGCGCACGTGGGGTCTCGCGATCCTCGGCTCGATGGTGATCCTCGCTCTCTACCGGATCGTCATCGGCTCCCCCGGGCGAAGGCGGGAGTAGGAGCCGCGTCACTGGCCGTACCGCACGCCCGGCTCCCCGGCGGGGTACTGCACGATCCGGCGCGGTCGGGCACCCGGGGTGTCGGGTTCGGCGCCCCGTTTGCCCACCGGCAGGACCACTCGCTGGGTGGCCGCCTCCAGCAGCAGGCCGGACGCCGTGTAGCAGGCGAGCACGGCCGCGACGATCAGGGCGTAGCCCCCGGCCGTCCGCGCCGCGGGCACACCGGCGATCAGGCCGATCGCCAGCAGCGTCGCCCCGCAGGTGCGGCCCAGGAGTTCCAGCGCGATCCCGAGGTTCTCCGCCGCGGCGGCGGCCGAACCGATGACGGTGATCGCCGCCAGGCCGACGAACCAGAAGCCGAACGCCGTGCGCGCCACGGCGTCGGCCGTCGGGGCGGGCAGCACGGCGGCCGCGATGAGCAGGTGATAGAGGCCGTAGCCGATCCAGTAGGAACCCCAGGCCCCGTGCATGGCGGTGGCCACCGCGTCGCGGGCGCGGTAGGCCCACATCGCCGCCAGCACCTGCGCGACACCGCCGAAGGTGAGCACGAACGCGGCGAGGACCAGCGGCGTGACCGACCGGACGCCGTACCAGCCGACGACGTTCGCCGACACGGCGAAGGCGCTCGCCGCGAACCCGAAGAGCCCGAGGATCGACGGTGCCGCGACCGGCGTGAGCACGATCCGCGTGCGATCCCGCCAGAACCCGCCCTCGTGCTCGGCGTTCCGGTCGGCGGATCGGGCCATCGTCGTTCCCTCCCTGGCGGTCGTGGACGGCCGCCTCGGGCAGGGTGCCCCGATCCGGCGCCGCTCATCCCCGGCCGGGCGGGGACGGAAGTCCGAAGTGCCAGCCCTCGGCGCGCAGCCGCGGGACGACGCGGGCGACGGCGTCGACGGTCTGTGCCCGGTCACCGCCGCCGTCGTGCAGCAGCACGACCGCACGGGGTTCGAGACCGGACAGCAGCCGCTCCACGAGCACGTCCGTGCCGGGTGGGTCCCAGTCGCCGACCGCGAGCCGCCAGCCCAGCGGCTGCATTCCCAGCGACGCCGCCACCTCGGGCGTCTGCCCCCACGCGCCGTAGGGCGCGCGGAAGTACGGGATGCGGGCGTGCGGCACGGCCGCCCGGATGGCCGCCGATGTCGCCAGCAGGTCCGCCCTGATCGCGTGCGGCGACGCCGTGCTCAGGTCGTCGTGGTGCAGGGAGTGGTTGCACAGCGTGTGCCCCTCGGCGACGATCCGCCGGACCAGCCAGGGGTGCTCGCGGACGTGGTCGCCCCACAGGCAGAACACCGCCTTCACGTGGTGCGCCCGCAGCACGTCCAGCAGCCGGGGGGTGTTGCGCGGGTCGGGCCCGTCGTCGAAGGTGAGTGCGACGGCCCGGCCGCCGTGCCGGGTGGTGTCCACGATGTCCGGTGTCGCCGGTCCCCTCGGCGGGGTGGCCGCGGCGGGCGCGGTGCCGCCGAGCAGCAGAGCGGTGGCCAGGGCGGCGAGCAGCAACCGGGCGGTCGCGGACATCCGGCGCCTCCACGCTGTGTTCCGGAAGTTTCCGGAACACTCTGCGGCCCGGCGCCGCCGGTGTCAACGCCCGTTCGGCGCAGCGGTGCTGTCCCGCACCACGAGCTCGGTGGCCAGCTCGACCCGGGGGCTCTCGATCTCCTCGCCCCGCACCAGCCGCTGCACGGTGCGGACCGCGAGCCTGCCCATGTCGGCCATCGGCTGCCGCACGGTGGTCAGCGGCGGCGCGGCCCAGCGGGCCTCCGGCAGGTCGTCGAAGCCCACCACGCTGACGTCCTCGGGCACGCGCAGGCCGCGGCGCCGCAGCGCCTCGTGCACCCCGAGCGCCATCTGGTCGCTCGCGGCGAACACGGCCGTCGGGGGGTGCGCGAGGTCGACGAGGCGCTCACCGCCGCGGAATCCGGACTCGTAGTCGAACCGGCCCTCGACGATGAGGTCCGGGTCGACCGCGAGCCCCGCGGTCTCCAGCCCGGCCCGGTAGCCGTCGAGCCGGGCGCGGCTGCACCACAGTTCCGGGCGGCCCGCGACGAACCCGATCCGCCGGTGTCCCAGGCCGATGAGGTGCTCGGTGGCGCTGAGCCCGCCTGCCCAGTTGGTCGCGCCGATCGTGGGCACGTCGAGGGCGGGCACCCCCGCGGGGTCGATCACCACCGCGGGCACGTGCAGTTCCCGCAGCTCGGCGTGCAGGCCGGGGTCGAGGTCGGTGGTGACGAGGATGGCGCCGTCGCTGTCGCGCGAGCGGATGTTGGCCAGCCACCGCCGGGTGGAGTCGGCCTGCCGGTGGATGGCCGAGACGACGGTGCCCGTCCCGGCCGCGTGGGCGGCGTCCTCGACCCCGCGGATGATCTCCACCGCCCACGGGCTGTCGAGGTCGTTGAAGACGAGGTCGAGCAGGCCGCTCCGCCGCTCGCGGGGCGGTGTGCCGCGGCGCCGGTAGCCGTGCGCGCGCAGGAGCTGTTCGATCCGCTCCCTGGTGGCGGGCGCGACGTCGCCGCGGCCGTTGAGCACGCGGGACACCGTCGGTGCGGACACCCCCGCTTCCGCGGCGATGGCGGAGATGGTCACGGTGCGAGCCGGGGTGGCGGTCACGGGGGTCCTCCTTGGCACCGGTCCAGCTTACGAGCGTCTTGACGGCCTGTGCGGATCAGCTTAGGGTGCGTCGTCACGCAAACTTCCGGAATTTTCCGAAAGTATTGCCGGTCATGTCCGAGAAGTGGGAGACCTCGATGAAGAAGCTCCGCCTCGCCCGTCTCGTCACCGCCGCACTCGCCGCCGCCGCGATGTCCGTCTCGCTGGCCGCGCCCGCCCTCGCCGAGTCGCCCCGCGTCCCCCCGGGACACGGGCACGGCAAGCACGACACCCTGCGCTGGGCGGCGCCCAAGGGCTTCCACATCGGGACGGCCGTCGCGGGTGGCGGCCACCACCTGGAACAGCCGTACCCCGACCCGTTCACCTCCGACCGGCCGTACCGGCGCATCCTCGCGCGGGAGTTCAACTCGGTGTCGCCGGAGAACCAGATGAAGTGGGAGTACATCCACCCGGAACGGCACCGGTACGACTTCGCCATGGCCGATGCCATCGTCGCCTTCGCCGAGCGCAACCGGCAGGCCGTGCGCGGGCACACACTGCTGTGGCACAGCCAGAATCCGGCCTGGCTCGAGGAGGGCGACTTCTCCGCGGCCGAGCTGCGCTCGATCCTGCGCGAGCACATCATGACGGTCGTCGGCCGCTACGCGGGCCGGATCCAGCAGTGGGACGTCGCCAACGAGATCTTCGACGACGCGGGCAACCTGCGGACCGAGGACAACATCTGGCTCAGGGAGCTGGGTCCGGGCATCATCGCGGACGCGTTCCGCTGGGCGCACCAGGCCGACCCGAAGGCGGAGCTGTTCTTCAACGACTACAACGTGGAGAGCGTCAACGCCAAGAGCGATGCCTACTACGAGCTGACCAAGCAGCTGCTGGCCCAGGGCGTTCCCGTGCACGGCTTCTCCGCGCAGGCGCACCTGAGCACCCGCTACGGGTTTCCCGGTGACCTGGAGCAGAACCTGCGGAGGTTCGACGAACTCGGCCTCGCCACGGCCATCACGGAGCTCGACGTCCGGATGGACCTGCCGGAGAGTGGCACGCCGACGGCGGAGCAGCTGGCGCAGCAGGCCGACTACTACCAGCGGACCCTCGAGGCCTGCCTCGCCGTCGAGGGCTGCGACTCGTTCACCATCTGGGGCTTCACCGACAAGTACTCGTGGGTCCCGGTGTTCTTCGAAGGGCAGGGCGCGGCGACGGTGATGTGGGACGACTTCACCCGCAAGCCCGCCTACCACGCGCTGCGGGAGACGCTCGCGGAGGCCTCGCGTGGCCACCGCGACTGCCCGCACCCGCGGCACGGGGGCTGGTCCCGCCGCTGACCGTCCCCTGTGGACGACCCCGCTCCGCCCCTCCGCGCCGGGGGCAGGGCGGGGTCGTTCTCGTCCGGCTGCCGGTCAGTGTTTCCGGCCGACCCCGGCCAGGCCGCGGGAGCCCGCTGGGTCGTCCCGGTACGGATCGGCGCCCTCGGGGCGCCATTCGGATATCCAGACCAGGCCCGGCTCCACCAGGTCGAGACCGTCGAAGAAGGCGGCGATGTCCTCCCTCGACCTCGGCTGGGCGACGCTGTTGGCCTGTTTGCGGTAGGACTCGATCACCTCCCGCGACGCGGCGAGGGTCGCGGTGTCCTCGGGCGGGACGTGGATGTGCGACAGCGCCACGAGGCTGCCGGGAGCCAGCTGGTCGCGGTAGAACGCGAGCATGCGCTCCGGCCGGGTCTCCGGCGGCATGAAGTGCAGCAGGGCGACGGCGAGCAGCGCGATCGGCTCGCGCTCGGCGATGACCCCGGTGTCCAGCACCAGCTGCCACAACCGCGGGCCGTCGAAGAAGTCCGCGTCGAGCGCGCGGTGCCGCGCCGGGTCGGCGGTGCGCTCCAGCAGGATCTCGGCGTGCGCCTGCGCGATGGGCTCGTTGTCGATGTAGACGACACGGCACTCGCCGGGGGCGGCCTCCTCCGCGACCTCGTGCACGTTGCCCTGCGTCGGCAGGCCGGAGCCGATGTCGACGAACTGCCGGATGCCCTGGCTCACCGCGTACCTCACCGCGCGGCCAAGGAAGGCGCGGTTGGACCGGGCGAAGTCACGCATCTCCGGCAGCTTCTTCAGTTGCTCCTCGGCGAACCGCTGGTCCACCGCGTAGTGGTGCACGCCGCCCAGCAGGTAGTCGTAGACACGCCCCGCGGAGACCTTGTTCACCGACTCGCCGAGCCGGTCCGCGTCGCCGCCCGCCATCGCGATCCTCCCGTGCGTTCCTCCCGTGGAAGCCGGGATCAGTGTGCCTTGTTCACCATTCCGGGTGAACACAGGGCCCTGTCACGGCAGGGGGCGGGCTGACGGCCCGGTGCGTTCCCGGTGACATCGCGTTGACCTGGCGGTCCCGCACGCTCCACGCCAGGGTGATCCGACCGTGGAGAGGGGAACGGGATCATGACCGACGCACCACACGCGACCTGGGTGAAGGCGCCCGGCAGTCCGGCGGCGGCTCGCTGGCTGACCAGAACGGGGTGCCGCACCGTGCTGGTGATGGTGCCGCACATGACGGCGGGAACGCGGTTGACCGACCTGCTTCCGCTGCTCGAGGCCGATCACCGGATCCAGGTGGTGTTCACGGTGCCGGCGATGGCCGACGGCTGGCACGGCGCCGAGGAGTACCTGCGGTCGTGGGGCGGCCTCGTGCTGCCCTGGCACCAGGTGCTCCGGATGCGTTTCGACCTGGTGCTCGCGGCCAGTCACAGCCAGATCGACCAGGTCGACGGCCCGGTGCTGGTGGTACCGCACGGGGTCGGGTCGAGGTCGCGGCGGACCCCGTGGGACGCGGACCTCGGCCTGCGGGACCTGCTGGTCCGGGACGGCAGGGTGGTGCCCGCGGCCGTCGCCGTGGCGCACGAGCGCGAGGCTCGCCAGGTGCGGCGGTGCTGCCCGGAGGCCGCCCCGCGGACGTTCGTGGCAGGGGATCCCTGCCTCGACCGCATCGAGGCCAGCCTGCCACTGCGCCCGTTGTACCGGCGGGCACTGGGCGTGCGACCGGGTCAGTGCCTCGTCGTGGTGAGCTCGACGTGGTCGCGGCGTTCGTTGTTCGGTGGCGACGGCCGTCTCCTCGACCGCGTTCTGGACGCGCTGCCGCGCTCGCGGTACCGCATCGTCGCCGCACTGCACCCGAACATCTGGGCCGTCCACGGCGGCTGGCAGGTCCGGGCGTGGCTGTCGGCACACCTCCGGTCCGGTGTGGCCCTGTTGCCTCCGGAAGAGGGCTGGCGGGCGGCACTGGTGGCCGCGGACGTGGTGCTCGGCGACCACGGCTCGGTCACCCAGTACGCGGCGGGCATCGGAGTGCCCGTCCTGGTGGCTCCCGGCTCCGCGGCCGATGTCCGGCCGGGTAGCGTCGCGGCGTTGCTGCACCGCACGGCTCCGGTGCTCCGGCCCGCCGCGTGCCCGCGCGCGCTGGTGCGCGAGGCGCGCCTGGGCTGGGCACGTCAGCGGTCCGCGATGGTGGCGGCGCGCCTGACGTCGAATCGAGGGCAGGCGGGACCGTCTCTCCGGCGAGCGATGTATCGGTTGCTGGGGCTGGCGGAACCCGCGCACCCGGCGCCCGTGTCACCGGTGCCGCTCCCCGCGGAGGTGCCGGATGGCCGATGATCCCGGCCGCGATCCGGTGGTGGAGACCCGCATGTGGATGGAAGGCGGGCTGCCCGACCGGGCTCTCGCGGCCCGCGTTCCCGACGCGGGACGGGTGGTGGCCGAGCGGGCGGACATCGTTCTGGACTGCCTGCCCGGCAGCCGGGACGCCGCGCGGTGCCGTGCCCGGGACCTGCTGGTCCTGCTGCCCGGAGCCACCGTGGCCGCCGTGGAGTGGGCACCGGGGCGATGCGTGGTCGCGGTCCGCGGCGGCGAGCCGAGCGACCATCACCGGGCCACCACGCGCGAGCACGCCTGGCGTCGTTATCACTCGGTCGGCGCGGGGGATGACTCGCCCAGGGCGCTCAGGCGGGAGCGGACCCGCTCGGCGTCCCGCCCGCCGGAGAACTCGTAGGTGGCCAGTGCCTGCCGCAACAGTGTGCGTGTCCCGGCGGTGTCCCCCGCGCGGTCGTGCACGTCCGCGAGCGCTTCGAGCGCTTCCGCCCGGTAGTGGTCCGCGCCATGCTCGCCGAGCACGGCGATCACCCGGTGCAGCACGTCCACGGCCGGTTCCCGGTCGCCGAGCCGCCCACGCGCCGCACCGAGCCGGGTCAGCGCCCTGGCGTGCAGCACGGTGTCGCCGACTTCGAGCGCCAGTGCGGCGGCGCGTTCGTAGGCAGGCAGTGCCTCCCGGTCCCGGCCCTGGTCGCACAGCGCCTCCCCGAGACGGCGGAGGTGGAGTGCCGCGGCGCGCGGCTGGCCGAGCGCCTCGGCGATGGCCAGGGCGTCCGTGAAGCAGCGCATGGCCGAGGCCGCCTCTCCCGAAGCCCGGCAGGCGAGCCCCAGATGCTCCAGCGCCGTGGCCTCCATCGCGCGGTCTCCGGTGGCCCTGGCGAGGCCGAGCGCGCCGGCGAAGAAGGGCCGGGCCCGCTCGGGCTGCCCGGTGCTGAGGTGGGCGTAGCCGAGCTGTACGCGCAACCGGGCTTCGGCCCGGGGGTTGCCCGCCTGCCGGGCCGCGTCGATGCCGCGCTCGTGGGTGCGAACCCACGGCCCCCGATGCCTGCGGAAGACCAGCAGGCCCCACAGCGCCTCGCACAGCTGCCAGGCTTCGTCCCACCACCGCCGGTCGGCGGCGAGGTCCACGATGGCGCAGAGGTTGCCCAGCTCCCGTTCGAGCCAGTCCAGCGCCGGACGCGCGCCACCGAACCGGGGAGCGCAGTCCAGCACGCGCGCATAGCGCGGGCCGATGTGGGGACGGGCGGGCAGCACCACGTGGTCGGCCGCGACGGCGTGGTCCAGGTACCAGCCGACCATCCGGCGCTCGGCGGCTTCCCGGTCGGCTCCGGTCTCCGCCCGCTCGGCCCACTGCCGCGCGTGCAACCGGGCGAGGTCGTGGAAGCGGTAGTGGTCCGGCGCGGCATCCATGAGCAGGCTCGCCTCGACCAGCTCCTCCAGCCGGTCCTCTGCCTCCGCTCGCGGGAGGGCGAGCAGTGCCGCGGCCGCGGCGGCGGACAGATCGCGGCCCGGGTGCAGACCCAGCAGCCGGTAGACCCGGGCCGTCGCCGGCCCCAATTCGGCGCAGGACGCGTCGAAACCGGCCTGCACCACGGCACTGTCGGCGACCGCCAGTGCCGCCAGCCGTTGCCGCTCGTCGGAAAGGGAACGCACCATCCTGGCGATCGGCCAGCGTGGTCGCGTCGACAACCGTCCGGCCGCGACGCACAACGCGATGGGCAGCCCTCCGCACAGCTCGGCGAGGGCACGGGCGGCGGGAAGTTCGGTGGTGACCCGGGCCTCGCCGACGGTGCGGGACAGCAGCCGCAACGCGCCGGGGGTGTCGAGGGGGTCCACGTCGACGACCTGTGCGCCGTCGAGGGCGAGGCCGCCGAGCCGCCACCGGCTGGTCACGATGACGACGCTGTGCGGCGACGCGGGGAGCAGCGGGCGGACCTGGGCCGCGGACCCGGCGTCGTCGGCGAGGATGGCGATCGCCTTGCCCGCGGTCAGCGACCGGTACAGCGCGACCTGCTCGGCGAGCGCCGCGGGCAGGTCGCCGGACGGGATTCCCAGTGCGCGGAGGAACCCGGCGAGCACGTCGCCGGGACCGGCCGGGGGGCCGTCCCCGAACGCGCACAGGTCGGCGACGAGCTGTCCGTCGGGAAACCGGTCGGCGGCGCCCTGGAGCCAGCGCACCGCGAGCGCGGACTTGCCCACCCCGCCCGGCCCGACGAGCACGACGAGCCCCGGCCCCCGGCGCCTCCCGTCCGGGGAGAGCAGCCGGTCCAGTTCGGTGATCTCCGTTTCCCGGCCCGCGAACGACGCCGGGACGGGAGGCAGTTGTCGGGGTACCGGCACCGGCGACGAGGGTGGATGCAGGTGCACTCCACCCCGCACGGAACCGGCCTGGACCGCCCATCCCGAGACGCCGCCCGAGATCCCCATGTCCTTGTCCGTGCCGGTGTTCATGAGCCCGCCCTCGTTTCTGTGGTACCGGCAGTCTTCCTGCCGCGGTGCGACCGAGGTACCGCCTGAGTGCGGAAGTTCTGTGACTTTCCCGATGCGGGGAACCTTTTTCGCGTCCCGTGGTCAGCCGAGCCGGACGTCGCCGTGGATCTCGCCGGCCTGAACCACCCGTCCGGACACCGTGCCGGACACGTGATTGGCGACGCTGCCGTCACCGGCTGCCTGGCCCCCGGAAACCGCCTCCCAGTGGGCGCGCAATTCTCGCCGGAATTCCGGGTCGTCCTCTTCCGCCTGCGCGATCCGCTCGGCGACCGCGTGCACGAACCGGGGTTCCCCGGGCGAGTCGGTGGCGGCCTCGAGTTCCGCGAGGGCCTGCTCGTCGTGCGCGAACCTGCGGCGGACGAGGTCGTAGAGTCCGGTCGCCGCCTTGCCGGCGAGCGCCGCCGCGATGGAAACGAGAATGGGTTCGGGCATCGGAATCCCCTTTCCGCGTGGTGGTCGGTGCCGGCCACCCGTTATCCGAAAATAGCAGCAGGGTGGCATCGCACGTGCTGTTGTGCCGGTAAAAGTGCCCCTGGTCCCGGTTTTCCGCTCCTGACACACTGAGGACACCGAGTTCGCGGGCACCGGTGGTTTTTCGGCGGCCGGGGGAGGTGGTGCCCCTGTGCACGAAGAAATCGACTTCGGCATTCTCGGTTCGATGCGAGTGCGGCTGCACGGGAATCTGTCCGTGCAGTGGACCGGGCGGCGCAGGGAACGGCAACTGCTGGCCGCGCTGCTCACCAGGCCTGGGCGGCTGGTGCCGTTCGACACCGTGGTCGACTGGGTGTGGGGAGAGCGGGAGAAGGCCCCCCAGGATCCGGCCGCCACGCTGAGCACCCATGGCGGCCGGGTCCGGGCCGCACTGCGCGACTGCGGTCTCGCGGTTCAACTGGACATTGTGGACGGTCGGATCCGGTTGCGCGTCGACCGGGAGAGGATCGACCACCACGTCTTCCGGCGGCTCGTCGCCGAGGCCAAGGAAGCGAGCGCACGAGGAGAGCACGAGCGGGCCCACGCCGGCCTTCTGGAGGCGATCGGCCTGTGGGCGGACGAACCGCTCGCGGAACTCGACACCGAACCGGCCCGGGACTGGCGGCAGGAGGTCATCCGCCACGACTGGCTTCCCGCGAACACGTTGCTCGTGGAGCAGGAAGTGCGCCTGCGCCGGTACGACGACGCGCTGCGCAGGCTCGACGAGCTTCTGCGCGAGCACGGTCCGCTGCGCGAGCTCGGCAAGAAGCGGATCGCGGTGCTGCGGGCGGCGCACCGCCACGGCGAGGCCGACGAGTACTACCTCGCGTTGCACCGGACCTTGCGGGAAGAAGGCGATCACGACGGCGCCGACGACCTTCGCCGGTTCCACGACGATCACCGCCCCCGGAACGCGGTGCCCGCCAGGAGCGTTCCGGCGCCGGAGCCGCCCCGGCAGCTGCCGCGCGCGGTGTCCGACTTCACCGGGAGGGAGGAACTCTTCGCCGAACTCGACCACCTGGTCGGCATCGGTTCCGGGGCTCCGCAACCGACCGTCGTCGCGCTGGTGGGCGCGGCTGGATTCGGCAAGACCGCCGCCGTGGTCCAGTGGGCACACCGGGTCGCACGGCAGTTCCCGGCGGGTGCGGTCTTCGCCGATCTGCACGGCTTCGCCGAGCGCGGTCCCGCTCCGCCGACGGAGGTGGTGGACACCCTGCTGGCGTCGTTGGGCAGTCCGGCGGAGCACGTGGCCGGTCCCGTCCGCCGCGCGCGGCACCTTCGAGCGCTGCTGGCGGACCGCACGGTGCTGGTGGTGCTGGACAACGCGCGCAACTCCGCGCACGTGCGCCCCCTGCTGCCCCTGCTCGACCGCTGCGTCGTGCTCGTCACCAGCAGACGGCGGTTCAGCGAGCTCGCCGTCGAGCACGGGATCCGGTCGCTGACCGTCGGTCCGCTCTCGGATCCGCAGGCCGAGGCGCTGCTGGCCGAGCGCATCGGCGCCCGCTGTGCGCGGGAGCCGGCGGCCGTCGCCGAGCTCGTCCGGATGTGCGGTGGGATGCCGCTCGCGCTCGGGCTCGCGGCCGAGCGGGCCGCCGCCCGCGCCAACGTGCGCCTGGCCGACCTCGCCGGGCAGCTGCGCGACCGGCGAACGCTGCTCGGTATCGGAACCGAAGGAGACGGCCCGCATCGCAGCCTGGAAGCGGTCTTCGCGCTCTCCTTCGAGGCGCTGACCGTGGAGGCAGGTCGCGTTTTCACGCTGCTCGGCGCGCATCCCGGTGCTGAGTTCGGGGTGGAGGTGGTCGCCGCGCTCGCGGGTGAGGACAGGGCGGCGGCCCGGGCCCGGCTCGACGAGCTCGTGAGCGCGCACCTGATCGAGCAACCCGCGGAGATCGATCGCTATCGGATGCACGACCTCGTGCACGCCTACGCGGCCTCGCTCGCCGCCGCCGATCCCGAGCGGCGTGCGGCGATGAGCCGCATGTTCGACTTCTACCTGCGGTGCGCGAGCAATGCCCGCGGGGCCGTACTGCCGCACACCGATCCGCTGCCACTGCCGGAGCCCGTGCCGGGGAGCGAGCCGATGACGTTCGCCGACGAACGGCGGGCCGTGCAGTGGTGCCTGCGGGAGCGGGCCAACCTGGAGGCCGCCACCGACTGCGCGTTCCGGCAGCGGTGGTACGGCATCGCCTGGCGGCTGCCGCACGCCACCGCCGAGATCTTCGGACGCTGCGGCTACTCCGCGGCGGCGGCCGCCGGTCTGGAGGTCGCGCGGGAGGCGGCGAAGGCCGACGGTGACGACCTCGCCGAGGCGGCGTCGCTCAACGACCTCGGCTACTACCTGCTCGACCTCGGTGAGGTCACCGCCGCGACTACGCGCTTCCGCGACGCGCTGGCGATCCTCGACCGGTGCGGGCACCCGCTGGGGGAGCTGACCGTGCTGGTCAATGTCGCCGCCACGCACCATCGGTCTGGCGATCTCGACGAGGCGGAGCGGCTCTACCGGGAGTGCCTGCGGAAGGCCCAGCGCCTGGAGAACCCGGAGCGTGTCGCCACGGTGGAGCATCGACTCGGCGGGATCTGCCACGAACGGGGCCGCCGGGACGACGCGATCGGGCACTTCGCGCGGGCGCTCCGGATCCGCGAGGAACTCGGTGACGCGGGCGGGCAGGTGGAGACGCTGGCGGAGCTCGCCGCCGTCCTGCGTGCGCACGGCCGCCGCGAACGGGCCGAGTCGTCCGCCCGGCGCGCCCTGGCCCTCCTGGAACGGGGCGAGAACGTGGCGGCGAGGGCCCGGCTGTTCGTGATCGCGGCGGAGCTCCGGGAGGACGCCGGGGAGCTGGGCGAGGCGGCCGAGTACGCACGCAGGGCGGCCGAGACCGCCCGGCCGGCCGGACAGGCCGACGCCGAAGCCGAGGCGCTCGACGCGCTGGGCAGGGTCGAGGCGAAGCTGGGGGAGCGCGACCGGGCCGCCGCGGCCTGGCACCGGTGCGCCGAGATCCACCACGGGCGGGGCAGGTCAGGAAAGGCGCGCGAGGTCGAGCGCCGCCTGGCGGAGATCGCCGCGGTCGAGACCGATCTCGTGCTTCCACACGCGAGGGATCTCGGCCGAACCGGGGTGGCGGATCCGGCCTCACAGGTGCCGGGTGACGCGTGACAGCCACTCGAAAGGGTGAATCTGGCCCCCGTGTCTGGATAGCAAATACTCTACTTTGAGTAGAGATGATTTGTCTCCATTTTCCTTCCTCGCAGGTGACGTGACCTATTCGCGCTAGCCGCGTCACCGTGCGTCACGCCGCTTCTCGGATGCTCTCGCCTCGATTAGCCCAATAGGTTTCTCGATGTTGTCGATCTCGTCGTCACCATCGGCGGAACTCCGAGGAGCTTTCTTGAAGGTTGTCAAGCAAGTCGCGTTCGTCGGTCTCGGCCTTGTCGCCGCTGCCGCGGCCATCACCGGTCACCCGGAGGTGCACGCCGCCGCCATGCACGTCCTCTGGTGGATCTGCTGACCGGGCTCGGGCCGCCGGTGTGAAAGCCGCCGCGAAGGGAACCCTCGCGGCATGAACGGCGGCAACAAGGACGAGCAACGGCGCCCGGACGGGGCCGGGCCGCGTGGGGAGCGCGCGGACGCCCCGGCCCAGATCCCGCCCCGCGGCTGGTGGCAGGTACTGCGCAGGGGGGTCAAGGCCGCGCAGGCGGACAACGTCCCGATCCTCGCGGGCGGGGTGGCCTTCTTCGGCTTCCTCGCCCTCTTCCCGACCATCATCGCGGCGCTCACGCTGTACGGGCTGATCGCGGATCCGGCGCAGGTCGCGCAGCAGACGTCGCAGTTCGCGTCGGCGCTGCCGCAGTCGGCGCAATCGCTCCTCACCGACCAGCTGGCCGCCTCGGCGAGCGCGGGCGGCGCGGCACTGACGGTCGGGCTCGCCGTCTCTCTGCTCGTCGCGCTGTGGAGCGCGTCCGGCGGCGTGAGCAACCTGATGACCGCGGTGAACATCGCCTACGACGAGGAGGACGAGCGCGGCTTCGTCAAGCTCAGGGCCATCGCCCTCGCGCTGACCCTGGCGCTGATCGTCGTCGCGCTCGTGGCCCTCGCGCTGGTCGCGGTGTTCCCGCCGGTGATCGCCAACCTGCAGCTCGGCGTCGTCGGCAACGTGTTCGCGCAGGTGGGCCGCTGGGTGCTGCTGGTGGGCGTGTTCCTGGTGGCGCTCGCGGTGATCTACCGGGTGGCTCCCGACCGCAGCACCCCGCGCTGGCAGTGGGTCAGCCCCGGCGCGGTGATCGCGACGGTGCTGTGGATCATCGTCAGCGTCGGGTTCAGCTTCTACGTCAGCAACTTCGGCAACTACAGCGCCACCTACGGCGCGATCGCCGGGGTCGTCGTGCTGATGCTGTGGCTCTTCCTCACCAGCTACCTGGTGCTGCTCGGCGCCGAGATCAACGCCGAGTCCGAGCGGCAGACGGTGCGGGACACCACCACGGGGCGGCCGCAGCCGAGGGGCGAACGCGGCGCGCACAGTGCCGACACCCAGGCGGCCGAGGCCAGGGAGGCCGCGCAGGCCGAGGGCACGGGGCGTGAGCGAGCCTCGCACCGGCGCTGAGCTGCGGGGCACCATGGCGGGCGCGCCGGGCAGCCGCCACACGGCGCTCACCTGGCCGCAACGCCGGTTCCTGCTTCTGCTGGCGCTGCCCGCGTTCGGGATCGCCTTCGCCTACACGGTCGTGACCACCTACGGCCCGGTGCTGCTCGGCCGGTTCGCGGGACCGTCCACGATCGGCATCCTGATCGGCAGCGAGGGCGTTCTCGCGCTCGTGATTCCGCTGCTGGTCGGCGGCTGGTCGGACCGGCTGCGCACCCGGGTGGGCGGCAGGCTGCCGTTCGTGCTGGCCGCGGCCGTGGTGGCGGCCGTGGCGCTCGTGCTGCTGCCGCTGGCCGGTGGTTCCCCGTACCTGGTGGTGCCCGCCCTGCTGCTGTTCTTCGCGGCGTACTTCACCTACTACGCGCCCTACTACGCCCTCTACCCGGACCTCGTGCCCGAGGGCATGGAGGGCCGCTCCCAGGGCTTCCAGGGCGGGCTGCGCGCCGCCGGGCTGCTGCTGGCGCTGGCCGGGGGCGGTGTGCTGCTGGCGCTGTGGCGGCCACTGCCGTTCGTGCTCGCCGCCGCCGTGCTGCTCCTGCTCCCGGCGAGCCTGGTCGCCGCCGTCCGGGGGCGGTCCACCGACGTGGCGGACGGCGAGCGGGGAAACGGAGCCGCCGCGGCACTGGCCATCCTGCGCGCGGACCGCCGCATCCGGAACTGGGCGGTCGCCAACGCCTGCTGGGAGGCCGCGCTCGGCGCCCTGCGGACGTTCGTCGTGCTCTACTTCACCGCCGGGCTCGGCTTCTCCCTCAGCGGCACGTCGGGTGCGCTGGCGCTCGTCGGCGTCGCGGCGGTGGTCGCCGCCCCGCTGGCGGGCAAGCTCGGCGACCGCTACGGCGTGCGGCGGGTGATGATCGCCGCCGCCCTGCTGTTCGCCGTCGGCGTCACCCCCGCCGTGGTCACCACCGACACCACGTTCGTCGCGGCCATCCTGCCGGTCGCCTTCGCGGCCGTGGTCCTGCTGACCCTGCCCTACTCCCAGCTGATGAGCCTGCTGCCGGAGCGCACCAGGCACGGGGTCGGGGCTGGCCTGTTCGGCTTCAGCCGCGGGGTCGGGCTGCTCGCCGGGCCGTTGCTGGCCGGGCAGGCGATCGACGCGCTGCGCGGGGTGCCGGTGCTCAGCTTCGCCGCCACCGAAGGCTACTCGGCGATCTTCGCCGTCGCCGCCGTGTTCCTGCTGGCCGGCGTGTGGTTCCAGGGGCGGACCGCTACTCGAACCGGGACGGGTCCCCCGCGCCGTGCCGGATGATCTCGGCCTCGCCTTCGGAGAAGTCCACCACGGTGGTCGGCCGCACGCCGCAGTCGCCCGAGTCGATCACCGCGTCGACCACGTTGTCCAGGCGCTCCTTGATCTCCCAGCCCTGGGTCAGCGGGTCCTCCTCGCCCGGCAGCAGCAGCGTGCTGGACAGCAGCGGACCGCCGAGCTCGGCCAGTAGCGCCTGCGTGGTGACGTGCGCGGGGATCCGCACGCCGACCGTCTTCTTCTTCGGGTGCAGCAGCCGGCGCGGCACCTCCTTGGTCGCGGGCAGGATGAAGGTGTAGCTGCCCGGGGTGGCGGCTTTGACCGCGCGGAACACCGCGTTGCTGACGTGCACGAACTGGCCGAGCTGCGCGAAGTCCTGGCAGACCAGCGTGAAGTGGTGCCGGTCGTCGAGGTCGCGGATCGTCTTGATCCGGTCGACGCCCGACTGGTTGCCCGGCAGGCAGCCGAGGGCGAAGCAGGAGTCGGTGGGGTAGGCGATCAGGCCGTCGGCGCCCAGGATCTCGGCCACCTTGCGGATGGTGCGGGGCTGCGGGTTGTCCGGGTGCACGTCGAAGTACTTGGCCATGGGCTGAGCCTAGTCCCGGGCCGCCGCGACGCGAGCCAGCCGGACGGGGCCGCCCCCGGTGTGGGGACGCGGGCCGGGGAACGGGTCAGGCCGGTTTGACGGCGACTCCGGCGAGGCACCGGGCGCGCGCCGGGACGCCCTCCCACCACTCCGTCTCGGTGCCGTCCGGCCGCCACTCGACCGTCCACGTCAGGCCGGGGTCGAGCAGCTCCCAGCCGTCGAAGAAGCCAGCGATGCCGTCCCGGTCGCGCAGGACGGCCGGGCTGGACGTTCTGGCGTAGTTCCCGGCGACCCGCCGGACGTCCTCGTCGTCGAGCTCGTCGCAGCCGTGCGAGAGCACGAGCAGGCTGCCCGCCGCCAGCTGGTCACGGTAGAAGGCGAGCACCTTGCCCGGCTCACGCTCGTCGGGCACGAAGTGCAGCAGCGCGGTCACCAGCAGGCAGACCGGCTCGGCCTGATCGATGACGCCCGTCGCGAGCACCTGCTCCCACAGCAGGTCACGGTCGAAGAAGTCCGCGCACACCGCCTTGTGCCGCTCGGGGTCGGCCTCGTCGGCCAGCAGGATCGACGCGTGGGCGTGGGCGATCTCCTCGTTGTCGACGTAGACCACCCTGGCTCGCGCCTCCGGATCGGTCTCGTCCGCCACCTGGTGCGCCTGCCCCTGGCTGGGCAGGCCGGCGCCGATGTCGACGAACTGCCGGACGCCGCGCCCGAGGGCGCACCGGACCGCGCGGCCCACGAACGCCCGGTTCGACCGCAACGCCTCCCGCATGTCCGGCACCGTGGCCAGCTGCTGGTCGGCGAACTCGCGGTCGATCGCGTAGTGGTGGGTACCGCCGAGGAGGTAGTCGTAGACCCGGGCCGAGCTCGGCCGGTCCACGGACGCGGCGAACGCGTCGATCGATCTGTCCCCCATCGACAACCCCCTGTCACTCGTCCGGGCGATCCCTTGCCCAGTGTGCCCGGTGCGCACCGGTGCGTGCACGGGGGCCGGTGCGCCGGACCGTCGTCGGGTACTCGCCGTCGCGGGGCAGGACGTTGGTGACGTGGCCGCGGCAGGTCAGCGGCAGCCATGGGGACGAACACCGGCCCGCTCGGCGGGCCTTCAGCCGAGGAGGCCGATCGCGTGCTCGATGGAGCTCCGGATGTCCCTGGGGGCATGCCCCGCACGGGCTCGAAGCCGCCACCCGAGGATGAGGGTGAACAGCAGGTCGGTCAGTTTGTGGGGATCGGCCTCGACTGGAATCTCTCCGCTGTCGCGCATCCGGGTGAGTAGGTCTGCGAGGCCGGCCCGGGTGAGATCGAACGCCGTTTCGGTCCGTCGAGCGATGTCCGGGTCCGTGCCGCCCATCTCTGCGGCGGTGTTGACAACGAAACACCCTGCTGGATCAGGCGCCTGCGCATCGCTTCCCAGCGCGACCGCGGCCACCGCGTCGGTCAACCCGTCCATGGTCGGGTTGGCATTTCGGAACCGCTGACATCCGTCGGAACTCTCCGTTGCCCGATAGTGATCGAGGGTGCGCAGGAAGAGCCGGCGCTTGTCGCCGAAGGTGCGGTAGAGGCTGCTCGGGTTGAGCTCGAGCGCCTCACCCAGGTCCCGCGTGCTGGTGGCGTGGAAGCCCTTGCGCCAGAAGACATCGGTCGCCCGGTGGACGGCTGTCTCCTCGTCGAATCCGCGCGGCCTGGCCATCGATCCTCCCTGTGTTGTGGAGCGGATGCTCCCAATGCTAGCGTCTCGTTCGGGAGCGATCGCTCCCGAACGAGAGAGGAACACACAGTGGCTGGAACGCACAGCGACGGTGGCTTCGGCGGCGTCGCCCCTGGCAGGCAGGCCCAGAACGCGCGAGGTACCGGCGGCGAACGCTGGGGCGCGGCCTGGGCGGCGATGTTCGGCGTGTTCGTCCTGGTGGTCGCGGAGCAATTGCCGATCGGGCTGCTGATCCAGATCAGCCCCGACTTGGGCGTCACGGAAGGAACCGCCGGGCTGAGCGTCACCGTCCCCAGCATCGTCGCCGGTGTCGCAGCGCTGCTGGTGCCGTTGGTGGTCGGGAAGTTGGACCGGCGGGTCCTCCTGGTCGCGTTGATGGCCCTCATGACCGCCGCGAACGCGGCTTCCTGGCTGGCTCCGACGTTCGAGGTTCTCCTGCTGTCACGCGTGTTCGTCGGTGTCGCGATCGGCGGATTCTGGGCGATCGGAGGCGGCATCGCTGTTCGCCTGGTGTCGGCGGCGAATGTGCCCAAGGCGACCTCGATCATCTTCGCCGGTGTCGCCGCAGCCAACGTCCTCGGCGTCCCGCTCGGGACGATCCTGGGAACGGGTCTGGGGTGGCGGTTGGCGTTCGCCGCGCTCGGAGTGGCCGCGCTCGTCGCTCTGCTGTGGCTGATCGGGTTGCTGCCTCCGTTGTCGGCGCAGACCCCGGTCCGCCCGCGGATGCTGGCCAGTCAGCTCAGGAACAAGGGCGTGGCACTCGGGCTCATCGCGACCTTGCTTTCCGTCACCGGACACTTTGCCGCGTTCACCTTCGTAGGTCCGATCCTTCGCGACATCGCAGGCCTGTCCGCTTCCGCGGTCGGCCCTGTTCTCCTGATCTACGGACTCCTCGGTCTGGGAGGGAACTTCGCGGCCGGAGCGCTGCTGGGGCGCGGCGTTCCCGCAGTGGTGTTCTCGATCCTCGCGGTGACCACCGTCGCACTGGGTCTGCTCCCGGCGGTCGGCCTCCAGCCGGTCTCCGGTGTGTTGCTGCTCTTCCTGTGGGGTCTGTTCTTCGGCGGGCTGTCGGTCAGCATGCAGACCTGGATGATCAAGGCCGCGCCCACGGCCGTCGAAGGGGCAACCTCGCTGTGGGTGGGAGTGTGGAACCTCTCCATCGGGCTCGGCGCGCTGGCGGGTGGCGTCGTCATCCACACACTCTCGCTGGAGTCCACCGTCTGGATCGCCGCTGCCCTGGCGTTGGCCGCTGCGCTGTTGGTGGCGACAACCCGCTCGCTGAAGGAGACCGTGCCGCCCGCAACCGGAACAGTCGAGGCAGTCGAGGCAGTCGAGGCTCGATGACACGTGAACGCTCCACTCGGCATCGAAGGCCACCGACACCTCGCGGTCGGGAACATCCACTACCGCCACCACCGGCGACACCGTTGCCGGCGGCCAGCCTCTGCACCAGCTCCGCACCACACCTCGGAGGGTCGCGCCGAGCACGCGACACGGTTCCGGCTGGTTCGCCGAGAGCGACCCGCGCTCGCGTGCCGGGCTGTGGGCGACGCTCGACAGCGGCCGGGAGCCGTCCGTCCCGGCGGCCGCGCCCCGGCTGCTCGACCGGATGCGGCGCGACGGGCCGCCGCTGTTCAGGTGCGGCTCCTCGTCGGCGACCGACCACCCGCCCCTGGCGCGGCACACGCCGCTGCCCGAGTGGCACTGGAACGGTCCGCCCCGCCACGGAGTCACGTTCCGCGGCACGATCGCCGAGTGGTCCCTGGACGCGGTCGGCCTGCTGGCCGCCGTGCTGACCGGCGCCGCCGCCGAGCACGGGGTCACCACGCCGGTGCTGCTGACCGTCGGCCGGGACGACCTGCCGCCTGGTTTCGCGGGCGTCTCCTCGCTGCCCCCGCCCGCGCGGGCGTGACGCGGCTGCCCGCGCCGGCACCCGGGAGTGAATCCGTACGCCCATCCGGTGGAGAAATCACGACCGGTTCGCTTAGGGTGTCGCGGTGTCCGAACAGCGTGGTGCGTTGCGCAGGCTCGCCGGGTTCGTGGGCCGCTGGTTCGCCGTTCTCGTGCTCCTCGGCGGTGCCGCGGGGCTGCTGCTCCCGGAGCGGGCCGCGACGGCCGTGGCCGGCTACATCCCGCAACTGCTGGGCGTGATCATGTTCGGGATGGGGCTCACGTTGCGGCCCGCCGACTTCCGCCTGGTGCTCAGCCGCCCGCGCGCGGTGCTCCTCGGGCTGGCCGCGCAGTTCCTGGTGATGCCGCTCGCGGCCTGGAGCATCGGCTGGGCGCTCGGGCTCACCGGCGCCCTGCTCGCCGGGATGGTGCTGGTCGGCGCCGCTCCGGGCGGAACGGCGTCCAACGTCATCGTCTACCTCGCCAAGGGCGACGTGGCGCTGTCGGTGACGCTCACCTCCGTGGCGACGTTGCTCGCCCCGCTGCTGACCCCGGCACTCGTGCTCTGGCTCGCCGGATCGGACCTGCCGGTCGGGTTCTGGGCGCTGTTCTCGTCGATCGTGCAGATCGTGCTCGTGCCCGTCGTGGCGGGGCTGCTCGTGCGCGCCCTCGCCGGGCGGCTGGTCGAGCGGGTGCTCGACTACCTCCCGCTGGTCTCGGTCACCGGGATCGTGGTGGTGGTCGCCGCGATCGTCGGCGTCAACAGCGACGTCATCGCCTCCAGCGGCGCGCTGCTGGTGCTCGCGGTGATCCTGCACAACGGCGTCGGCCTGCTGCTCGGCTACTCCGCCGCCCGGCTCGCCCGGCTGGACGAGTCGGCGCGCCGCGCGATCAGCATCGAGGTCGGCATGCAGAACTCCGGGTTGTCCGCGAGCCTGGCCACGACCCACCTCGTCCCCATGGCCGCGCTGCCCGCCGCGCTGTTCTCCGTGTGGCACAACGTGTCCGGCTCCGCGCTCGCCACCTACTGGGCGCGCCGCCCCGCCCGGCCCGCCGCCGCGCCGCGGACCGTGGCCTCCTGACCATGGCGGCGCGGCCACCCGGTCTCAGCGGGTACCTCGCGGACTGGTCGCCTGCCCCGGTGACCGAGGAGGACGTGCTCGCCGCCCGTCCCGTCGCCGCGTTCGCGGCCCTGCTCGACCGGGAGGACGCGCCCGGCGCCGGTGAGCCGCTGCCGCCGCTGTGGCACTGGTTCCACTTCCCGGACTGGCCGCCGCAGCGCGCGCTGGCCGCCGACGGCCATCTGGCCGAGGGCCGGTTCATCCCGCCCATCCCCGGTCGCCGCCGCATGTTCGCGGGCGGCAGGCTCACCGTGCGGCGGCCGCTGGAGATCGGTGCGGCCGCGACGTGCACCTCCGCGCTGGCCGCCGCGCGGGTCAGGCGGGGCCGCACGGGCGAGCTCGCCTTCGTCACCGTGCGCTCGGAGTACCGGCAGGGCGGCGCACCGCGGCTGGTGGAGGAGCAGGACCTCGTCTACCGCGCGGGCGAGGCGCCGCACCGTGCGTTCGAACGGCCGTCGGGCCCGCCGGAGCCGACGGCCGCGCCGTGGCAGGCCCGGCCCGCCCTGTCCGAGACGCTGCTGTTCCGGTTCAGCGCGCTCACGGCGAATCCGCACCGCATCCACTACGACGAGCCCTACGTGCGGCGCGTGGAGGGCTATCCCGGACTGGTGGTGCACGGGCCGCTGCTGGCGCTGCTGATGCTGGAGCTGGTGCGCGAGCACCGTCCGGACGCGACGGTGACCGAGTTCACCTACCGCCTGCGGCACCCGGTTTTCCTCGGTGACGAGTTCCTCGTCTCCGGCGGTCCGGAAGGGACGGACGCGGTGCGGCTGGCCGTGACCACGGCGGGGGAGCGGGTCGTCGCCGAGGGGCGGGTCAGCCTTCGCTGAGCCGCCGCAGCGTGGTCCCGGGCAGTTCCTGCGGCAGCCCGGCCAGCGCGGGCAGCGTGTCCAGGTGGTGCACACCGGCGGGCAGGGTCCCGGTGCGCAGCGCCCGCGTGACGTGCGCCGCGACCAGGCCCGTGACGTGGCTCTGCCGCCGCCCGGTGAGCGCGTAGGCGGCGTGCCTGCCGCCGAGGCGGGCGTCGGCGCGCACCGCGAAGCCGTCGGCGCCGAGGTGCACGCGTGTCGACGCGGCCACGAGCAGCCTCCTGGCGAGGGAGCGGCGCACCAGCCCCGAGCGGCGCAGCGCGAACAGCAGCGCGGTCAGCGGTGCCGAGTCGAGGCACAGCCGCGTGGTGACCTCGCCGACGTCGAGGGTGCGGCGCAGCGAGTACTGGTCGGAGAACGGGAACGGGTGCGCGGTGCGGCGACCGTACCCGGGCAGCGTGGTGCGCAGCGGGCCGCCGGGCGGGGCGGGCCTGGCGAGCTGCCCGACCGTCCACCGGACGGCGTCGGCGCCGTGCCGCTCGCCCGCCCCGAGCAGCACGGTGACGTCCACCCGGTCGGCCGAGCCGAGGTCGTCGCGCGCCCTGCGGGCCAGCAGGTTGGTGAGCCCGGGCGCGACGCCGACGCTGAGCACGGCCGTGGCGCCGTGCGCGACCGCCGTGCCGGCCAGCGCTTCCACCTGCTCCAGCAGATCCGCCGAGGCGCCCACGTCGACGAGGTGGACACCGCGTTCGAGGCAGGTGCGCGCGAGCGCGGGGCCGGGCGGCTCGACGCAGAGCACCACCGTGCCGATGCCGTGCTCGTCGAGGACCCGGCCGAAGCCCGCCGGATCGTGCACGTCGATCCGCGCCGCGGCGCCGCCCACCTCGGCGGCCAGTGCGGTGGCGCGCGCCAGGTCCCGGCCCGCGGCGACGACCCGCCCCGCCAGCGGGCCGGCCAGCGTCCTCGTCACCGTCGCGCCGACGGCGCCGTACCCGCCCGCCACCAGGACCGGCCGCTCATCCGCTTCGCTCATGCCTCCAGCAAACACTAGAGTGTGTCTCTAGTCAACGTCGGCCAGTAGCTGGCAGCGCAGCGTGCCGGTCGCCCAGTCCGCCCACTCCTCGTGGCTCCACCCGCGCCGCGAAACGAGCAGGAGGTAGGTCTCGGGCGACAGCGTCGCCAGCATCATGTCGGCCACCCGGCCGGTGCCGACCCCGGGGCGCAGCGCCGAGCGCGCCGCGAGTGCCCCGGCGAACGTCGTCAGCACCGTGTGCCGCTGCTCGATGTTGGCCCGCCACAGTGCCGCGATCTCCGGGTCGGCCGCGGCGGCCGAGCGCACCACCTCCAGTACCGGCGCCACCCTGGTGTGGATCCGCCCGGTGCCCTCGACGACCAGGCGCAGCAGGCGCTCCGGCGGCGCGGCCAGCGCCTCGGCCACCCAGGGCCGGTCGAGCGTGGCCACCGGCTCCATGTCCCCGGCCACCTCGACGTCCACGAGCTCGCTGAGCAGGGCGCGTTTGGTGGCGAACGTGAAGTAGAGGGTCTGCACCGCCACCCCGGCCTCCTTCGCGACGGCCTGCATCGACGTCGCCGCGTAGCCGTGCTCCACGAACAGCCGCCGCGCCGCGGCCAGCATGCGCGCCCGTGTCTCGGCCGCCTTCCGTGCCCGTGTCCCGCTCTCCGCCATGAGCCTCCGATCCGCACTTGACTGAAGCACCACTCTAGTGGATTTTTGACTAGAGTAACGCTCTAGTGAGATGGAGAGGGATCATGCCGGAACGAGGGGTGCTCCGCGGCCGGACCGCGGCGCTGCTGCTGATCACCGCCGTGGAGCTGGTGGTGTTCCTGGACACCACGGTCGTCAACATCGCGTTGCCCGCCATCGGGGCCGACCTGGCGCTGCGGGAGGGCGAGCTGGGCTGGGTGACCAACGCCTACCTGCTCGCGTTCGGCGGCTTCCTCGTCGCGGGCGGGCGGGCGAGCGACCTGTTCGGCCCGCGCCGGGCGTTCGCCGCGGGACTGATCGTGTTCACGGTCGCCTCCGCGGTGGCGGGCCTGGCGACCCAGGCGTGGCTGCTGGTCGGGGCGCGCGCCCTGCAGGGGCTCGGCGCGGCGGTCGTCGTGCCCGCGCAACTGGCGCTGCTGCGGGTGACGTTCCCCGAACCCGCCGCGCACCGGCGCGCGTTCGGGGTGTGGAGTGCGATGGGCGCGGCGGGCGCGGCGATCGGGACGGCCGCGGGTGGCCTGCTCACCCAGGGCCTCGGCTGGCCCGCCATCTTCCTGGTCAACGTGCCGGTCGGCGCCGTCGCCCTCGCGTTCGTGACCCGGCTGCTGCCCGCCGACGCGGCCCGGCCGCGGCCGTCCGCCCGGCACTTCGACCTGGCGGGCGCCGTGACCGGCACGATCGCGCTGCTACTGGTCGGCTACGCCGTCGGCGCGCTGGCCGACCCGGGAACCCGGACGCTCGCCTGGATCCTGCTCGGCGCGGGTGCCGCCGGTCTCGCGGGCTTCGTGGCGATCGAGGCGAGGGCGGCCGAGCCGCTGCTGCCGCTGCGGCTGTTCCGCATCCGCGAGGTGTCGGTGTCCACCGCGGTGAACGCGCTGGTCGGCGCCGCCCACGTGCCCGCGTTCGCGCTGCTGGCGTTGTACCTGCAGGACACCCAGGGCTATTCCCCGACCGAGTCGGGGCTGGCGGTGCTGCCTGTCGCACTCGTGAGCATCGCCGCGTCGCGGACCGTGATCCCCGCCGCGCTGGAGCGGCTCGGCGCGCGGGGCACCCTCGCCGCCGGGCTGGCCCTGCAGGCCGTGGCGCTGGCGTGGTTCGCCCGGCTGCCCGTCGAGAGCGGCTACCTCGCCGACGTGCTGCCCGGCACCCTCGTGTTCGGGATCGGCCTGCCCGCCGCGTTCGTCGGGGTGACCGTGCCCGCCGTCACCGCGGTCGCCGAGACGGACACCGGCGTCGCGGCGGGGATCGTGAACACCGCCCAGCGGGTCGGCTCCGGGCTCGGCGTCACGGCGGTGCTGCTGCTGGCCGCGACCGTCGCCGAGACGGCGGGTGGCGGTCCCGCGGCCCGGGTGGACGGTCTGCGGTCCGGGTTCGCGGCCGCCGCGCTGCTCGCGGCCGCGGGTGGCGCGCTGGCGCTCACCCTGCCCCGCCGCGCGCGCGGGGACGGGGGACCCGGTCGTGACCAGGCCACCCCGCCCCCGGAGGACGACCGGGTCAGAACCCGGCCGTGATGCGGGTGAACTCCCAGTCGGGCTGGGCGATGCCGCTGCAGTGCGCCGCGACGCCGCCGCCCGCGCAGCCGCGGTCCCGGTTCACCGACCAGAACGAGAACCTGCCCAGGTCACGCGCCTTCGCCCAGTCGCGGATCTGGGTCCAGGTGCCCGTGTCCGTGACCTCGCGCTGGTCGGACAGCCCGTTCATGCCGGAGATGCCCAGGTGCGCGTAGGCGGTGGCGTCCGACCAGCCGAAGGTCGACTTCAGCTTGTTCTTCAGGCCCTCGGCCGCGCTGACCGTGGCCTGGTACATGTCGGAGGCGCCGAAGTTGAACGGCATGATCGTGAACACGTCGATGCCCACGTCGAGGGCGTGCGCGCGCTCGATCAGCCGGTTGCCCCACCAGTTGGGGCCGGTGGTCGTCGTGCCGAAGGTGATGATCGTCTCGATGCCCGGGTTGTTCCGCTCGATGATCTTCAGGGCGCCGAGGATGCGGTCCTGCACGACCTCGTTCTCGAACTCGTCGGTGTTCTCGATGTCGATGTCGATCGCCTTGAGCCCGTAGGCGTCGATCACCTTCTGGTAGGCACCGGCGAGGGCCTCGGCGCTGGCGCAGTTGGGGCCGAGCTTGTTGCCGCTCCAGCCGCCGAACGAGGGCACGACGTCCCCGCCGTTGGCCCGGATCTGGGCGATGACCTGCGCGTCGACGCCGCCGAGCAGGGGCCGGGTCCCGTCCCAGGCGGGGTTGCAGCCGCCGCTGGAGAGCACGAACGCCATCGTGAACCAGCGGATGCCGGTGGCGTTCATGACGGTCGTGGCCGACGGCGGGTTGCCCCAGCCGAGGTAGAGGTACGGCGCGCCGTGCCCGCCCGCGGGCGTGCCCGGGTCACCGGGGTCACCCGGATCGCCGGGGTCACCGGGATCGCCGGGGCCTCCGTCGCAGGGGTTGCCGTTGAGCAGGCAGTTCTCGATCCCCGGGAGCCCGCCAGGGCTGCCGGTGAAGCCGAACGACGCGCTCGCGCCCGCGGCGAGCGTCGGTGCCCAGCTGGGGTTGCGGAACGTGTGGTGGGTGCCGCTGCTGGTGTGCCGCGCGTCCCAGGCGCTGGCGATCGAGTACCCGGACGGCAGGTCGAACTCCACGGTCCAGCCGTTCAGCGCGGCGGAGCCGCCGTTGGTGACGGTGATCTTGGCTTCGAAGCCGGTGCCCCAGTCGGACACCGTGGTGAACGTCGCGGTCGGGCCTTCGGCGGCGGCCGCCTGCGGGCCGGCGAGGCCGAGCGTGGCGGCCGCGAGGGCGAGAAGCAGGGTCAGGGGGCGCCATCGTGATCTGGACATCGGCATCCTCACGTCGGGTAGCAGGGGGAGAATTCCGGTCACACCCCGCGCATTGTGGTCTAGACCACATCGCCACGGCAAGGTCTGAACCAATATTCGCCGGTTTCGCGCACGACGAAGGTGGGAAGCCCGGTCACGACCCGTGCCGTGCGCGAGGGAAGGAGAGCCATGGGAGCCGCAGCGCACTACGTCGAGGTCGACGCGCCCGTGCAGGCCTGCTACGACTGGTGGCGCGGGCTGACCCGGCTGCCGGAGATCTTCTCCGACGTGGAGCGGGTGGAGGCACTGGACGACACCGGGAACCGTACGAGGTGGACGGTGCGCGGACCGGCGGGCGTCTCCGTCGACTGGGAGGCGCGGATCGTCGAGGACTCGGCCCCGCGCACCATCTCGTGGGCGACCGACGACGCGGCCGACCCGGACGTGCGGCACGCGGGTGCCGTGCGGTTCGACGACAAGGGGCACAGCGTGACCGGCGTCGAGATCAGCCTCAAGTACGACCCGCCCGCGGGCAAGGCGGGCGAGGTGGTCGCGACGCTGTTCGCCGACCCGCAGGCCAAGGTCGAGCGTGCGGCGGAGGAGTTCAAGCGCATCGTCGAGACCCGGTGACCAAGCCGGGCAGGCTGACCGGACGCGGCGTGGTCGTGAGTGCGGAACGTGGTGAGAACCACGCTCCGCACTCACGAGCCGGGCGCGCGTTTGGCGACACTCCACAAACGGCGGCGCTCACCTGTGGTGACTCCAGCGGTTTCCGTACCCGGCGGTAACGACCAGGGTGGGGCACGGTGTAGGCGACGGTCCGCGACCCGGGCGTCGCCTTTCGTGTGTTTGTCGCAACCTGTGAGGGCTTGAGTCGGTGTTCAGTCGTATCGCCATCGTCAACCGGGGAGAGGCTGCGATGCGGCTGATCCACGCTGTCCGCGAGCTCAACGCCGAGGGGGCGGGGCCGATCGAGACGGTCGCCCTCTACACCGAGGCCGACCGGGGCGCCACCTTCGTCAGGGAGGCCGACCACGCGTACTGCCTCGGTCCCGCCTCGGCCCGGCCGTACCTCGACTTCGCCGTGCTGGAACGGGCGCTGACGGAGACGGGAGCGGACGCCGCGTGGGTCGGCTGGGGGTTCGTCGCCGAGGATCCGGCGTTCGCCGAGCTGTGCGAGCGGCTCGGGGTGACGTTCATCGGGCCCGGCCCCGACGCCATGCGCAAGCTGGGCGACAAGATCGGTGCCAAGCTCATCGCCGAGGAGGTCGGCGTCCCCGTGGCCCCGTGGAGCCGGGGCCCGGTCGAGCACCTGGACGCGGCGCTGACCGCCGCGAAGGAGATCGGTTACCCGCTGATGCTCAAGGCCACGGCGGGCGGCGGCGGCCGCGGCATCCGTGTGATCCGCTCCGACGAGGAGCTGGCCGACGCCTTCGAGCGGACCACGCTGGAGGCCGAGCGCGCGTTCGGCAGCGGCGTGGTCTTCCTCGAGCGGCTGGTCACCGGCGCGCGGCACGTCGAGGTGCAGGTCATCGCCGACGGCCAGGGCACCGCGTGGGCGCTCGGCGTCCGTGACTGCTCGGTGCAGCGGCGCAACCAGAAGATCATCGAGGAGTCCGCCTCGCCGGTGCTCTCCGCCGACCAGGCGGCCGAGCTCAAGGCGTCGGCCGAGCGGCTGGCGCTCGCCGTGGGGTACCGCGGCGCGGGCACCGTCGAGTTCCTCTACCACCCCGGCGAGCGGCTGTTCGCGTTCCTGGAGGTCAACACCCGGCTGCAGGTGGAGCACCCCATCACCGAGGCCACCACCGGCATGGACCTGGTGAAGGCGCAGATTCACGTCGCCGCGGGCGGCACGCTGGACGGGGAGCAGCCCGCCGAGCTGGGGCACGCCGTGGAGGCCAGGCTCAACGCCGAGGATCCCGACCGCGACTTCGCGCCCGCGCCGGGCCGGATCGCGCGCCTCGACCTGCCCGCGGGCCCCGGCATCCGCATCGACACCGGGGTCAGCGAGGGCGACGTCATCCCCGCCGACTTCGACTCGATGATCGCCAAGATCATCGCCTACGGCCGGGACCGGCACGAGGCGCTGGCCCGGCTGCGCCGCGCCGTCGCCGGTACCACCGTGCTCATCGAGGGCGGAGCCACCAACAAGAGCTTCGTGCTCGACCTGCTCGACGCGCCCGAGGTGATCGACGCCTCGGCGGACACCGGCTGGATCGACCGCGTCCGCGCCGGCGGCGGGCTGGTGTCCCACAAGCACTCGGGCATCGCGCTCGCCGCCGCCGCGATCGAGGCCTACGAGGACGAGGAGCGGATCGAGCGGCAGCGGTTCCTGGCCACCGCGCACGGCGGTCGGCCGCAGGCGCAGCACGACGGGGGCCGTCCGATCGACCTCAAGCTGCGCGGCGCCGCCTACCGGGTCACCGTGGCGAGGGTGGGACGCGGCCGCTACCGCGTGGGCATCAGCGGGGGCACGCAGGAGCGGACGGTCGACGTCGAGCTCGAACGCCACGACCGCGAGTCGGGCCAGCTCACCGTCAACGGCACGCGGTTCCGGCTGGTCACCGGCACGCACGGCCCCATCCACCTCGTCGAGGTCGACGGTGTCACCCACCGGATCAGCCGCGACGAGGGCGGTGTCGTGCGCTCGCCCGCCCCCGCGCTCGTCGTGGCCACCCCGCTGGACGTCGACTCCGAGGTCGAGGCCGGGGCGCCCGTCATCGTGCTGGAGAGCATGAAGATGGAGACGGTGCTGCGCGCGCCGTTCCGCGCCCGGCTCAAGGAATCCCTCGTGTCGGTGGGCAGCCAGGTCGAGACCGGCGCGCCGCTGCTGCGGCTGGAGCCGGTCGGGGACGCCGGAACCGACGCGGCCGACGGCGCCGCCGAGGTGGTGGACCTGGCGTTGCCCGGCGAGCCGGACGGGGTGTCGGCGGAGGCCCGCGCCGCCCGCGGCCTGGAGGACCTGCGCAGCCTGCTGCTCGGCTACGACGTCGACCCGCACGACGAGGGCCGCGCGCTCACCGCCTACCTCGACGCCCGCGCGGAGCTGGTGGCGCGGGGCGGCCGCCCGCTCACCGAGGAGGTCGAGCTGCTGCGGGTATTCGCCGACCTCTCCGAGCTCAGCCGCAACCGGCCCGCGGGCGAGGAGACCAAGGCCGACACGCGGGTGCACAGCCCGCGCGAGTACTTCCACACCTACCTGCAGAGCCTCGACGTCGAGCGCGCCGGGCTGTCGGAGAACTTCCAGCAGCGGCTGGCGCGCGTGCTGGCGCACTACGGCGTCGACGACTTCGAGCGGACGCCCGAGCTGGAAGAGGCCGTCTTCCGGATCTTCGTCGCGCAGCAGCGGGCCTCGTCCGACGTCGTCGTGGCGACCACGCTGCTCCAGCAGTGGCTGGAGGAGCCGCCGCCTCCCGGTGAGCTGCGGGAGCCGGTCGGCTACGCGCTGGAGCACCTGATCACGGCCACCCAGCTGCGCTTCCCCGTGGTCGGTGACCTCGCCCGCAGCGTGGTGTTCCGCTGGTTCGCCCAGCCGATGCTGCGGCGCACCCGCGCCGAGGTGTACGCCACCGTGCGCGGGCACCTGCGGCACCTGGAGCGCGACCCCGACGCACCCGACCGCGCCGAGCGCATCGCCGCGATGGTCGCCAGCCCGGAGCCGCTGGTCCGGCTGCTCGGCCAGCGCATCGGGCGCGACGGCAGCGACCTGCGGCCGCTGCTGGAGGTGATGAGCAGGCGCTACTACCGCACCCGCGACCTGGCGGACATCCGCACGCTGCGCTCGGACGGCCGCTCGTTCTTCACCGCCGAGTACGACCTGGAGGGGCAGCGGCTGCTGCTCGTGGCCACGGCCACCGACTTCGCCGAGCTGCCCCAGGCGCTCGCCGCGCTGGGCGAGGTCGCGGACGGCGGCACGCGCGACGCCGAACTGGTGGCCGACGTGTACCTGACCTGGCCCGACCAGCCCGCCGAGGCCAACGCGATGGCCGCCGAACTGCGGGAGATCATCGCGGCGGCCCCGCTGCCCGGCCGCGTCCGCCGGGTGACGACCACGGTGGCCGGGCGCAGCGGCACGGCCATGCACCACCACTTCACGTTCCGGCCGTCGTCCACCGGCTTCTCCGAGGAGCGGCTGATCCGCGGCCTGCACCCGCTCATCGCCCAGCGGCTCGAGCTGCAGCGGCTGCGCAACTTCGACCTGACCCGGCTGCCGTCGGCGGACGAGGACGTCTACCTGTTCCGCTGCGTGGCGCCGAAGAACCCGGCGGACGAGCGGCTGGTGGCGATGGCACAGGTGCGGGACCTGACGCCGTTGCGGGACTCCGAGGGCAGGCTCGTCGCCCTGCCCGCCGTCGAGGGCACGCTGTCGGCGTGCCTCGACGCGATCCGCAAGGTCCAGGCCACCCGCCCGGCCAAGAAGCGGTTCGACACCAACCGGGTCTTCCTCTACGTCTGGCCGCCGAGCGAGCTGACCGTGGAGGAGCTGAACACGATCGCCGAGCGCGTGGTGCCCACCACGGCGGGCGCGGGCGTGGAGGAGGTGCTCTTCCTCGGCCGCCAGCGCGACCCGGAGACCGGACAGCTGCACGACGTGGCCGTGAAGATCTCCTACGACGTCGGCTCCGGCGTGCGGGTGCGGGTGACCGAGCCGACGTCCGAGCTGATCCAGCCGCTGGACGACTACGGCCAGAAGGTGCTGCGGGCCCGCAGGCGCGGCACCGTGTACCCGTACGAGCTCACCGAGATGCTCGCGGGCCGGGACGGTTCCTTCGTCGAGCACGACCTGGACGACAAGGGCGAGCTCGTGCCCGTCGACCGGCCGAAGGGCCACAACAAGGCCGCGATCGTCGCGGGCGTCGTCAGCACGCCCACCGAGCGGTTCCCCGAGGGCGTCACCCGGGTCGTGCTGCTCGGCGACCCGACCAAGGCGCTCGGCGCGCTGTCCGAACCGGAGTGCTCGCGGGTCATCGCCGCGCTCGACCTCGCCGAGCGCATGCGGGTGCCCGTCGAGTGGTTCGCCCTGTCCGCGGGCGCGCGGATCTCGATGGACTCCGGCACCGAGAACATGGACTGGGTCGCCGCCGCGCTCAAGCGGATCGTCGAGTTCACCCAGGCCGGCGGTGAGATCAACATCGTGGTGGCGGGGATCAACGTCGGCGCGCAGCCGTACTGGAACGCCGAGGCCACGATGCTCATGCACACCAAGGGCATCCTCGTGATGACGCCCGACTCGGCCATGGTGCTCACCGGGAAGCAGTCACTGGACTTCTCCGGTGGGGTCTCGGCGGAGGACAACTTCGGCATCGGCGGCTACGACCGCGTGATGGGGCCGAACGGGCAGGCGCAGTACTGGGCTCCCGACCTCGCCGGGGCCCGGGACGTGCTGATGGCGCACTACGACCACGCCTACGTCGCGCCGGGGGAGCGTGGTCCCCGGGTCGCGCGCACGGCGGACCCGGTCGACCGGGACGTCACCACCTATCCGCACGCGGTGGTCGACAGCGACTTCGCGACGGTGGGGGAGATCTTCTCCGCCGAGGCGAACCCGGACCGCAAGAAGGCGTTCGACATCCGGACGCTGATGCGGGCCGTGTCCGATGCCGACCACCCGATCCTGGAGCGCTGGGCGGGCATGGCGGACGCCGACACCGCCGTGGTCCAGGACGTGCATCTCGGCGGCAGGCCGGTGTGCCTCGTCGGCATCGAGTCGCGCTCGGTGCCGCGGCGCGGGTTCCCGCCCACCGACGGGCCGGACACCTACACCGCGGGCACGCTGTTCCCCCGCTCGTCGAAGAAGGTGGCGCGGGCCATCAACGCGGCCAGCGGCAACCGCCCGCTGGTGGTGCTGGCGAACCTCTCCGGCTTCGACGGCTCCCCGGAGTCGATGCGGAAGCTGCAGCTGGAGTACGGTGCCGAGATCGGCAGGGCGATCGTCAACTTCGCGGGCCCCATCGTGTTCTGCGTCGTGTCGCGGTACCACGGCGGCGCGTTCGTGGTGTTCTCCAAGGCGCTCAACCCGAACCTGACCGTGCTCGCCGTGGACGGGTCGTTCGCGTCGGTGATCGGCGGGGCGCCCGCGGCGGCGGTGGTGTTCGCCGGGGACGTGGACGCGCGGACGGCGCGGGACCCGAGGGTGCGCGAGCTGGAGGCGCGGATCGCCGAGACGACCGGCGCCGAACGGGCCGCGCTGAGCACTCAGCTCACGGACGTCCGCGCGGCCGTGCGCGCGGAGAAGCTCGGTGAGGTGGCCGCCGAGTTCGACGGTGTGCACAGCGTCCAGCGCGCCGTGCAGGTCGGCTCGGTGGACGCGATCATCCGGCCGGAGGAACTGCGCCCGGAGCTGATCGCGGCCGTGGAAAGGGGCGTCGCCGCAGCGCACGACTCGTGAGTGAAGAACGTGGTAAGAACAACGTTCCCCACTCACGAGGCGGGCTGCTGGCGGCGGGTGCGTCTTCGGTTCGCTAGTGCCTCGCCCGCCAGCAGCGTGCGGGTGCGCAGCGCGATCTCCAGTGCCAGCCTGCTGTCCGGGTCGCGTAGCTGGTCGCCGAGCAGCTCCTGCAGCTGGTGCATCCGGTAGCGGACGGTCTGCGGGTGCACGTCGAGGCGGGCGGCGACGTCGTTGATGCTCCCCGGCGTCTCCAGCCACGCCAGCAGCGTCGCGGTGAGCCGCTCGCGCTGCTTGGTGGTGAGGTCGGCGAACGGCCGCAGGGCCCGTTCGGCCAGCTGGCCGACGAGGAACTCGTCCGCGAGCAGGACGAGTGTCGGCAGGTGGTCGGCGCACCAGGTCACCTGCTCCGGCGGCAGGATGCCACGCCGGACGAGGGTGAGGGCGCTGCGGGCGCAGGCCAGTGAGCGGTGGGCGTCCGCCAGCGGCACGGCGGGCCCGACCGCGGCCCTGCGGTCGCCCAGCTCACGCTGCAGGGCCCGCAGGTGCCGCGCGGGGTCGGCGACGACGATGCAGGGCTTGCTGCTCTCCAGGTCGATCAGGGCCTCCGGGCCGAGGGAGATGCCGGGCAGCTGGTGCTGGTCGTCCCGGTACTCCAGCGCGACCACCGCGACAGTCGCGGGCAGCGGCCAGTCCGTGGTGCTCGCCAGGTCGGTGAGCGACTGCTGGGACACCGGCTTCTCGGAGAGCACGAGCTTCAGCAGCTGCCTGCGCCGCCGTTCCAGCGCGCCCATCGCGTGCAGCTGCGCCTCGGTGTAGCCCTCGATCGCCACGGTGCACAGCTCGTCCACCCAGGCGAAGATCGCGTCGGCGGTGGCGAACAGGGTGTCGGCGGGAATGCCGATCTCCCGCCCCTTCACGCTGATGTGCCGCCACACCACCCTGGCCCCGACCCGCACCGCGGTCTGGAGCGCGTCCAGCGTCCGGCCCTCCAGGTACTCGACCTTGCCGGCGTACCGGAACACGCGCTTCCAGTCGGTCTGCGGCGTGCCGGGGTTGCAGATGTTGTCGAAGCACTTGTAGACGGCGGCCTCGATCGCGCCGACGAGGACCTCGCGGAACTTGCCGGTCAGCGGCCGGTTGTAGGTGGGCACCGCGCGCTGCACCTCGCGGATGGCGTCGGCCACCAGGAGGCCGGCCAGCGGCCGCAGCTTCTCGGCCAGTTCGGCGGGTATCGCCGCCCACAGTTGTCGCGCGGTGTCGCCCGCGGCCGGACGTGGTCCGGTTCCCGCGGCCTGCCGTGGCCGCGGCGCTCCCGGCCGGACGGCGGCGCCCTCCGCGGCGTTCTGCCCGCCCGTTCGCGGCGGCGGGCAGGAGGCCCGCGCCGATGCGTTCACGGCCACCGAGCCGTGGAAATCTGCAGTCATCCGCCACCTCGATGTGACAAAAAAGCGGCCCTTGTAACTACCGGTCCCGGTCGATTTCGATCGACGAACGATAATTTCGCCCACCACGGCATGTCAAACGTCGGAACCAGGGCGCTCCGGGTCCCATTCTTTTCGTTAGAGCGGCGAACTTGTTCGTTGTCCGATGCTGTCAAATTCTCGGCGGCACTTCATCACCGATCGACAAAACCGCCCGCCATCGGCGCGGTGACCAGCCCGCGCGCGGCGGCACGTGCCGTCGTTTCCCGGCATCGTGCCGGCCCGCGCCGCTTCCCGCGCCCGCCCGTCCGTCCGCCGGACTTTGTCGATTCCCGCTAGTCCGCTGCCCGGCTCTTCGTCCTGTCGCGCGATTTCCGGATTGGCCCCGGGCGGCATCTTGCCACCGTCGTTACCGGTCGGTACGTTCGCCTCGCCCTATTGGTGGAGGCAATTCTCGTGTTGATTCCGGCCGGTCGCCCCGCGGACCTGGCCGCAATTTCGGAACGTGTATTTCAGGGTCGGGGAACCGAAGACGAAGGGGACGTATGAGACCGCAGAAGCTGATCGCGGCGGTGGCCGCGGCCGGGGCGACGAGCCTGGTGACCGGCGCCATGGTGCTCGGAGCCGGGCCGGTCGCGGCCGAGCCGGCATCGCTGACCCTGTCCTACCAGTGCCCGTTTCCGCTGATCGGGACGCAGCCGATCACCGTGGTGATCTCCACGGACGTCCCGTCGACCGTCGAGGTCGGCGAGCCGACGCCGGAGTTCGAAGTGACCGCGGTGTCCACGGTGCCACCGACGGCCACCCAGGGGCTCACGCTGGTGGGCGCCACCACCGTCGAGGGATCGGCACTGGCGGAGTCGACGGTGTCCGTGCCGCAGGGGGATCTGACGGTCGAGGTTCCGGCGTCGATCCCGTCGACCCCCGTGCCCGCATCGGGTTCGTTCGACGTGACGGCGACCGGCAACGCGCCCGCGCTGACGTTCACGCAGCCGGGCCAGGGCACGATCAGCGTGGGGGACATCCTCCTGACCCTCACGCCGCGGACGGCCGACGGCGGCGAGACCGGGCTGGGCACGTTCGACTCGCAGTGCGTGCAGGACCCGGGGCAGGACAACACGCTGGCGACGTTCGAGATCGTCGGGGAGGGCAGCACCACCGAGCCGACCGAGCCCACCGAGCCGACGGACCCCACGGACCCCACCGAGCCGACCGAGCCGACGGAGCCCACGGAGCCGACCGAGCCGACGCAGTCCACCGACCCGACCGGCACGACCGAGCCCACCGGGCCGCCCGCCACGACACCGCCCGGAACGACTCCTCCCGGTGGTGAGCCCACGCCGACCGGGTCGTACGTCCCCGTGGGCGGCTCCGGCGGCTACGGCGACGGCACGGGCGGCCTCGCGAGCACGGGCGCCCCGCTGACCCTGTCCCTGCTGCTGGGCGGCGGGCTGCTCACCGCGGGAGCCGCGCTGCTCGGCTTCGCGCGCAGGCGAGCACAGCGCCACTGAGCCCTCCCGCGCGAGTCCCCCGTTCCGGCGCGCGAGTGCCCGCTCAGGTCCGCGAGTTCTGCGTTCGGGCGGCGTGGCGACAGGCGCTCGCTCCGTTGACGGCCGGACAGCGGCGACTGTTCGCCGACACCCTGCTCGCCTACGAGGCCGCCTTCACCGCCGAACTCGACCGTGCCTCGACGGAGTGAGCCGCCAGGGCGGCGACCGGAGCGGGGTGCCGCACCGATCACGTCGGCGACGGCCACCACGCCGCGGTCGAGAGTGCTATCCCAGTTGGTCGCGGCGGCGGGTCAGGTAGGCGATCTCGGCGGTGTTGCCCGCGAGGTCGATGGCGCGGTCGTACGCCGCGCGGGATTCCTGGCTGCGGCCGAGTCGGCGGAGCAGGTCGGCGCGGGTGGCGTGGTAGGCGTGGTAGCCGGCCAGTCTGTCCGCGAGCCGGTCGACGGAGGCCAGGGCCACCTCCGGGCCGTCGAGTTCGGCGACCGCGATGGCCCGGTTGAGGGCGACGACCGGTGAGGGGTCGAGGGGGAGGAGCTGGTCGTAGAGGGCGAGGATCTGCGCCCAGTCGGTGTCGCGGGCGTCGCGGGCGGAGGTGTGCACGGCGTTGATCGCGGCGAGGATCTGGTAGCGGCCCGGGGCGATCCCGGCGGCGGCCGCGGTGAGGCGCTCGCGCACCAGCCGATGCCCCTCGGCGATCAGTGTCGTGTCCCAGGACCCACGGTCCTGCTCGTCGAGGGTGACGAGTTCGCCGCTCGCCGACACCCGGGTGGTGCGGCGGGCCTCGGCGAGCAGCATCAGCGCCAGCAGCCCGGCCGCCTCGCCGTCCTCCGGCAGGAGGGTGCGGATCAGGCGGGTGAGCCGGATCGCTTCGGCGGTCAGGTCGCGGCGCACGGGATCGGTGCCGGGGCCGGTGGCCAGGTAGCCCTCGTTGAACACGAGGTAGAGCACGGCGAGCACGCCGGTGACGCGGGCCGGGAGGTCTTCGGCGGCCGGTATCCGGTAGGGGATGCGCGCCGCCTTGATCTTGGCCTTCGCGCGGGTGATCCGCTGCCCCAGGGTGGTCTCGGTCACCAGGAAGGCGCGGGCGATCTCGGGCACGGTCAGGCCGCCGACCATGCGCAGGGTCAGCGCCACGCGGGCCGGCATCGCCAGCGCCGGGTGACAGCAGGTGAACAGCAGCCGGAGCCGGTCGTCCTCGATGGCGCCGGGTGGCTCGGCGGGTACAGCCGGGTCGTCCCACAAGGTCTGCGCCTCCTGGTGCTTGCCGTCGCGCTTGTTCTCCCGCCGGATCCGGTCGATGGCCTTGCGGTGCGCGGTGGTGGTCAGCCAGGCACCCGGGTTGGGCGGCACGCCCTCGGCCGGCCACCGCTCGACCGCGGTCGCGGACGCCTCGGCCGCCGCCTCCTCCGCGAGGTCGAGATCACCGCACCGCCTGGTCAGGGTGGCGACGATCCGGGCCCACTCCTCGTGGTGGGCCCGGGTGACCGCCGCGCGGACGTCAGCCATGCTCACGAGAACGGCCGCACCTCGATCTTGCGATCGCAGGCCTTCGACGCCTCGGCGGCGAGCGTGAGCGCGACGTCGAGGTCGGGGACCTCCCACACCCAGATCCCGGCGAGGTACTCCTTGGACTCCACGAACGGCCCGTCGGTGACCATTGCCTGCTCCCCCCGGTTGTCGATGACCGTGGCCGCGTCGGTTCCCGCGAGCCCGCCCGCGAAAACCCAGTAGCCCTCGGCGATCAGTCGTTCGTTGAACGCGTTGATGGCGGGCTGCCTGTCCGTGCTGCCGGGATTGCTCTTGTCGTCGATCACCGAAACCAGGTACCGCATCTGAAGATCATCTCCTGTGACTCGGGGCGTCCCTCGTGGACGGCCACTCACCCCCACCACGAACACCGATGTCCCGATCCGACACCACCGGCCGGACTTCTTTCAACTTCGCCCGTCCGCCGGACGGCGCCAGGCCCCGGCTGCCTACGGCGCGTACCGCGGGCGCCCGCTGGGCCGGTAGGCGTGGATCGCCACGCCCCCCGAGGTGGCGCGCGAGGTGACCAGGTCGAGTGCTGTGTCCGGGCCGGTGGCGGGGAACAGCCGCGTGCCCTGGCCGACGACCACGGGATAGGTGAGCAGGATGATCTCGTCGACCAGGTGGTGGTCGAACAGCCAGCGGACCAGGCTGCCGCTGCCGTGCACCTGCAGCTCACCGCCCGGCCTGGCTTTCAGCTCGCGGACGGCGGCCGCGAGGTCACCGGAGAGGACGGTCGTGTCCGCCCAGCGCGGGCCGGTGAGCGTGGTCGACGCCACGTACTTGGGCCGCGCGTGCAACGCCGCCGCGATGGGGCTGGTGCTGGGGTCTTCCATCGCGCCCCAGGAGCCGGCGAAGATCTCGTAGGTTCGCCTGCCGAACAGGAACGCGTCGGTGCGCTGGTAGATCTCGCCGAGGAAGGCCTCGGCTTCGTCGTCGAACAGCGGCAAGGCCCATCCGCCGCGCTCGAACCCGCCTCGGCGGTCCTCGTCCGCTCCGCCCAGCCCCTGCATCACTCCGTCGACGGAGACGTTGGTGACAGTCGTCAGTTTCATGGTGTTCCCTTCCTCCGGGCGGCCCCCTGCGGGCGGTCGCTCGCTCTTGCCACGAACGCCGCTGCCCCGATCCGACACCTCCGGCCGGATTTTCCACCGCACCCGTGCGGAAGGCCCGCCCCACCGTGGCCGATGGGGCGGGCCTTCCTCCGGGACGCCGGTCTACTGCTGTGGCGTCAGGGTGACGTCGACGGTGTTGCCCGGTCCGGCGACGAAGGCGCTGACGACGTTGTTCAGCGCCCCGCAATCGGTGAGCGGTGCGATCTCGTAGGTGCCGGAGAGGTCACCGCCCGCGAGCGGGTCGAAGCCGTCCTCCGACGTCAGCGCGATGTCGGACGGCTCGGACGTGCGGCAGTCGGGCGACCTGCTGATGGGGAAGCCGAACACGGTGATCTTCGGCATCGTGATCGTGGTGGAGGCGTTCGCGGTGAGCCGGCCGCCGGTCAGCGTGCCCGTGGTCTTGCCCTCCTGCTGGAACTCGACCTTCGATCTGATCGGCAACAGGCCGAACAGCCGGGCCTTCACGCTGGTCGGGTGCAGCAGCAGGTCCGCGGTGAAGTCGCCGCTGGCGAGGTCGAGCTCCGCGTCGATGCCACCGGTGAGCGGTGCGGAGGCCCGTAGCTTCGCGATGTGCGACGAGCCCTCCAGGCCGTAGCTGTACTCGATGCCACCCGGCGGCTCGGTGGGCTCCGTAGGCTCCGTGGGCTCCGTGGGCTCCGTGGGCTCGGTCGGCTCGGTGGGCTCGGTCGGCTCGGTGGGCTCCGTGGGCTCGGTCGGCTCGGTCGGCTCCGTGGGCTCCGTGGGCTCGGTCGGCTCCGTCGGCTCGGTCGGCTCGGTCGGCTCCGTGGGCTCGGTCGGCTCCGGCTCGACGATCTGGAACGTCGCCAGCGTGTTGTCCTGGCCCGGGTCCTGCACGCACTGCGAGTCGAACGTGCCCAGCCCGGTCTCCGAGCCGTCGGCCGTCCGCGGCGTCATCGTGAGCAGGACGTCGCCCACGCTGATCGTGCCGTCACCCGCCTGCGTGAACGTCAGCGACGGCGCGTTGCCGGTCGAGGTCACCTGGAACGACCCCGAGTCCGGAATCGGCGTCGACGGGATCGTGGTCGGCACCTCCACCGGCAGCGTCGCCTCGGGCACCGTCACCGTCGACGACGCCAGCGCCGATCCCTCGACGGTTTCCGCGCCGACCAGGTTCAGGCCCTGCGTGGCCGTCTCCGGCACGGTCGCCACCGCCGTGATCTCGAACTCGGGCGTCGGCTCACCCACCTCGATCGTGGTCGGGATGTCGGTCGAGATGTCGATCGTGATCGCCTGCGTGCCGATGAGCGGGAACGGACACTGGTAGTTCAGCGTCAGGGACACCGGGTCGGCCGAACCTGACCCGGCGCCTGCCAGCAGACCACCGATGACCATGCTCGCCGCGGCGCCACCCGCCACGGTCCTGGTCACCAGCCGTCGCGTGCTCGGTCTGTGTTTCACATTATCCTCCGTGGTATCCATCGAGATACGAAATGGCGTGACACGACAATGTGCCCGTCGTGGAGGTCGACGGCGGATTTTGTCGAGTAGCAGGGAAACGCGGTCCGCCATTCCCTACTCCCGGGTAAGCTACCTACGGGGAAACCGCGCGGGCAAGGCTGTCTCCAGCGGAAACCGAGATGGCGGGCGAATTTGTCACGATTCGATACGTACCGTCGGTGCGCCTTGGTCGTGCACGACAGACTCGCCGGTTCAGCGATTTTTGACAAGAAATGCGGGGCCGTTTCGGCGGGGGATCACAGGTTCGCCGACGGGCAGGCCGGGGCGGGATGGAATTGTGCGGAACGGGGTAAACGCCGGTGCCGGGATGCTCACCTGAGCACAACGTGGCCGAGCCGTCTCCATCCGTGAAATTGCACTTTCAACGATCAGTTGACCGCCGTTCGGAGTAATGCTATTCCTTGCGAGTTGCTCGATTCGGCGCGGGCGGGAGCCAGGCGGTCGCAGCCCCGGGCTGGTGAAAGACGGGACGGTGCACCCATGACGGTCGAATGCGCGGTCTTCGACGTCTTCGTGGACCAGCCGAGGGCCGAGCTGTGGAAGATACTGGCCGACCCCGAGCGGTATCCCCGCTTCTTCCGCGGCATCGGCTCGTGCGAGCGCGTCGCCGCGGACGGCAGGCGGCGCACCTACCGGATGCGCGTCCGCGAGGAGGGCGCGGTCGTCCCGCTCGAGGTGGACACCGTGCAGTACCGGCGCGGGGAGCACTTCGTCCTGGAGAGCCTGAAGGGCGCCACCGGCTGTGTCTCGGTGCACCTGGAGGACGCCGGTGTGGCGGGCACGCGCGTGAAGGTCTACTTCTTCCGGACGGCCGTCGCCCATCGCGAGTTCGCCGAGCCGGAGATCCGCGCGTGGCTCACCGACGGCATCCGGCGCATCGACGACCACCTCGGCGGGATCGGCGCACCGCTGCCCGTCTGGTCCCCGCCCACCCAGCTCAAGGCCGCCCGCACGCTCATGGACGCGGGCGTGATCGCCCCCTCGTCACCCGCCAAGATCATCCGGCAGCTGCGCGCGCTGTCGCGCTGGGGAGCCACGCTCGCGGGCGGGTACCAGGCCGCGGCGGCGTCCGCCCCCGACGCGATCGCCGTGGCCGACGAGGAGACGCGGTGGACGTTCGCCGACCTCGATCGCCGCACCACCCGCCTGGCCTGGGGGCTCCGGGAGATCGGGGTCGGCGCGGGCCGGACCGTCGCCGTCCTCGCCCGCAACCACGCCGCCCTGCTGCACGTGCTCATCGCGTGCGGCAAGCTCGGCGCGCACACGCTGCTGCTCAACACCGGCCTCGCGGGCAGGCAGGTCGCCGAGGCCGTGCACCGGCACCGCGCGCGGGTCGTGTTCGGCGATCCCGAGTTCGACGAGCACCTCGCCGGGCTGCGGGACGACGTGCTGGTGGTCGGCACCCTCGGCGGCCGCTCCGGGCGCAGGCGGGTCACCGTGGACGACCTGATCGCCACCGAGCCGGGCGGACCGCTCACGCCGCCGGACCGGCCGGGCCGCCTGGTGGTGCTGACGTCGGGCACCTCGGGCACGCCGAAGGGCGCGCGGCGGCCGACCCCGAAGGGCCTCGGCGCCGCGCTCGCCCTCCTGTCCCGCATCCCGCTGCGCGCGGGCGAGCGCATGCTCGTCGCCGCGCCCGTCTTCCACACCTGGGGCCTGGCCGCGGTGCAGGTGGGCATGCCGCTGCACGCGGGACTCGTGCTGCGCCGCCGGTTCGACCCCGAGGACTGCCTGCAGGCCATCGAGCAGTACCGCTGCACCTCGATGTTCGCCGTGCCGGTCATGCTCCAGCGCATCATGGACCTGCCGGCCAAGGTCCGCGGCCGGTACGACACCTCCAGCCTGCGGGTGGTCGCCAGCAGCGGCTCGGCGCTCCCGCCGAAGCTCGTCACCGACTTCCTCGACGCCTTCGGGGACGTGCTCTACAACCTGTACGGCTCCACGGAGGTGTCGGTGGCCACCGTCGCCGGGCCCGCCGACCTGCGTGCCGCGCCGGGCACCGCGGGCTACCCGCCGCTGGGCAGCCAGGTCGCGGTGCTGGAGCCGACCGGCGACCCGGCGCCGCCCGGCGCGGTCGGCCGCGTCTTCGTGCGCAACGACATGCTCTTCGACGGCTACACCGACGGCTCGGGCCGGGAGCGGCGGCACTCGCTCATGGACACCGGCGACCGCGGTTACCTCGACGCGGACGGCAGGCTGTTCGTCGCCGGTCGCGACGACGACATGATCGTCTCCGGCGGGGAGAACGTCTTCCCCCGCTCCGTCGAGGACGCGCTCGCCACCATGCCCGGCGTCAACGAGGCCGCCGCCGTCGGGGTCCCCGATCCCGAGTTCGGCCACCGGTTGCTGGCCTACGTGGTCACCTCGCCCGAGGCCCAGCTCTCGGCCGGTGACGTGCTCGCCTTCCTGCGTCAGCGGATCCCCCGGTTCTGCATGCCCCGCGAGGTGCTGTTCACCCACGAGCTCCCGCGCAACGCCACCGGCAAGGTGCTCAAACGACTGCTCGTGCCGCCCGGCGACCGGCGGGCGGCGGACGCAGGGAAGACCCACCGCCGGTAGCCCCACCAGCGGAAACCGGTCGCGAGCACCGTGCCCACCACCATCCCGGCCGTGAAGTCGGCGATCTCCTGCGCGGTCAGGGACACCAGGGGCACCCGCAGGTTCAGCACGTACCGGGACACGAAGGCGGGCGCCACGTTGATGACGACGGCGACGGCGTTGACCGTGCCGAACAGCACCGCCTCGTGGTGCCGCCTGCGCCCGCCCCGCTCGCGGAACGACCACGTTCGCGACAGCACGTACGACACACCCGTCGCGACGACCGTGGCGACGGCGAGCGCGGTGACCGGCTTCGCCGCCAGCACGGACAGCTTCAGCGCGTAGTTCACGGCGGCGGTGACGGCGAACGCGATGGCGCCGACCGCGCCGAACCGGAGCAGCTCGCGGTGCCGTACGAGCGCGGATCGGAGCATGGCACCTCCACCGGGCGGAAATCACGCCGGGAACCACGGGCGCAGCCGGAAGCTACTGCAGGGCGGGCGAGAGCCGCAATCGGCCGGAACCCGCCCGGCCCCCGCGAAGTCGCTTTTTGTCCGCCGCGCACAAGAATGACGCGGCCGATGTGCGTTCCGCTCGGAACACCGAAACTTCTTGGCTGCCAACAACTTTGCCGACGGTCGTTGGCCGCTCGTGACAACAATCGGCGATTTCCGTGAGCGCGCGGGAATCGATGTCCCGAGGTCATTGTCGGGCCCTTGCGCCGCGGATACGGTGGCTCTCCAGTCGCCGCACGTAATGCGGTTTCCGATTCCTGTGACGCGGAGTGTTCCCGATGAGATCCTGGCGGTGGTCGCACGCACGCGGCCGGTGCGCGGCGCTCGCCGCGAGCGCGAGCGTGCTCCTGGCGACCGCCGCGATCCCCGCACCGCCGGGCACGGCGGCGGCCGCGGTGGAGATCGGCGGCGAGTGCCCGGTGCCCGGCGGCGATCCGGTGCCGGTGACGTTGTCGTTCACCGCCGACCTGCCCGCCACGCTGAGCCGGGAGGGCATCCCGGAGACGGCGGCCGTGGCGGGTGTGGCCACGCTGCCCGCCTCCGCCGTGACCGCCCTGCACGGGGCAGGCGCCACCGCGGTGACGGTGTCGGCGTCCGCCACCCTCGCGCTGCACCGCGACGGGGCAGGCACCGCCGTGCCCGCCACGCTGGAGTCCACAGCGGACCTGCCGCTGCCCGCCGGGGGCGACTGGCGGATCCCGCTCGCCGGGAAGCCGGTTCCGCTCGCGGCGCCAGGTTCCGGCGACCTCACCGTCGAACTGGCCGCCCTCACCCCCACGCTCACCGTCCACTCCGGAACCGGGGCCGGGACGGCGCCCTGCGCCACCGGGCCAGGGCAGGGCGGGCGGCTCGGCACGGTGGCCGCCACCCCGGCGGCCGCGGCTCCGGCGGGACAGGGGACGGCCGCCCGGCCCGCACCGGCTCCGGCGGCGGAGCCGGAGGCGCCGCTGCTCACCGCGCGGTTCCTCGTCGACACCACCACCCGCGTCGCCAAGCTCGGCTCGGACCTCACCATGCCGCGGGGCACCTTCGACGCCGGGCTGTACCCCACCGACGTCGCCGGTCAGGTGCGCATCGAGGGTGACCTGGCCATCCCGCCGGGCGAGGGGTACTTCGTGGTGTTCCGGTTCCTGCCGGTCACCAGCACCGTGACGCTCACGCAGAACGGCAGGGTGAGCGGCACGGCGGGCATCCTGCCCGACCTGTTCCACCCGGACGTCGACGTCACCGCCCGGCTCGGCCTCGCCGTGTCCCACGTGCGGCAGGACGGCGTGCCGCTGGAGGTCGGCGACCACTGCCGCACCGAGCGGCCGCTGGAGGTGCGGATGCGCGGCAAGGCGGATCTCACGCCCGGCGCCCGGTCCACGTTCGAGTCGGTGGCCGCCATCCCCCGGTTCACCGGCTGCGGGGTGCACGAGGACCTCGACCCGCTGCTGTCCGGGCTGATCTCCGGGCCGGGCAACGAGATCACGACCGTGCTCACCACCGTGGGGGTCGGGCTGTGACCGCGACCAGGGACCTCGGGACCGCGGGGCCGCCCGGCCGCGCGCTCACCGCCGTCGCCGAGTTCGGCCGCCTCGTCGCGCTGGGCCTCGACGTGCTCGTCGGCCTGTTCCGGCGGCCGTTCCAGGTGCGCGAGCTGATCGGCCAGTTCTGGTTCGTCGCCAGCGTGTCCATCCTGCCCGCCGCGCTGGTGTCGATCCCGTTCGGCGCGGTGATCACGCTCCAGCTCGGCTCGCTCACCAGCCAGATCGGTGCCGGGTCGGTCAACGGGGCGGCGAGCGTGCTCGCCGTGATCCAGCAGGCGAGCCCGATCGTGACCACGCTCGTCGTGGCCGGGGCAGGCGGTTCGGCCATCTGCGCCGACCTCGGCTCCCGCACCATCCGCGAGGAGATCGACGCGATGCGGGTGCTCGGCGTCTCCCCGGTCCAGCGGCTGGTCGTGCCGAGGGTGCTCGCGTCCATGCTGGTCGCCGCCCTGCTCAACGGCATGGTCAGCGTGGTCGGCGTGTGCGGCGGCTACTTCTTCAACGTCATCGTGCAGGGCGGCACGCCGGGCGCGTTCCTCGCCAGCTTCTCCGCGCTGGCACAGCTGTCCGACCTGTGGGTCGGCGAGATCAAGGCGGTGCTCTTCGGCTTCCTCGCCGGGCTCGTCGCCGCCTACCGCGGCCTCAACCCGAGGGGCGGGCCGAAGGGGGTCGGCGACGTGGTCAACCAGTCCGTGGTCATCACGTTCCTGCTGCTGTTCCTGGTGAACCTCGTGATCAGCGTGATCTACCTGCGGGTCGTCCCGGCGAAGGGAGCGTGAACGGTGACGATGACCGGCGGACGGCACCGGCTGCTCGACGCGGAGCGGCCGCTCGACGGCCTGGCGCGGCTGGGTGACCAGCTCGCGTTCTACGGGCGCGCGCTGGCGTGGGTGCCGGTCACCGTCACCCGCTACCGCCGCGAGGTCGTGCGGCTGCTCGCGGAGGTGACGTTCGGCAGCGGGGCGCTCGCGGTGATCGGCGGCACGATCGGCGTGATGGTCGGCCTGTGCGTGTTCACCGGCACGGTCGTCGGCCTGCAGGGCTTCACCGCGCTCGACCAGATCGGCACGTCCGCGTTCGCCGGGTTCCTCTCCGCCTACTTCAACACGCGCGAGATCGCGCCGCTCGTGGCGGCGCTGGCCCTCTCGGCCACCGTGGGCTCCGGCTTCACCGCCCAGCTCGGCGCGATGCGGATCTCCGAGGAGATCGACGCGCTGGAGGTGATGGCCGTGCGCAGCGTGCCGTTCCTCGTCACCACGCGGATCGTCGCCGGGTTCATCGCGATCATCCCGCTCTACGTCGTCGGGCTGCTCACCTCCTACGTCGCCGCGCGCGCCACCACCGTTCACCTCTACGGGCAGTCGGCGGGCACGTACGACCACTACTTCACCCTGTTCCTGCCGCCGGAGGACGTGCTCTGGTCGTTCGGCAAGGTCCTGGTGTTCAGCGTGGGCGTGATCCTCACCCACTGCTTCTACGGCTACCGCGCCAGCGGCGGTCCCGCCGGGGTGGGCGTGGCCGTGGGCCGGTCGGTGCGCACCTCGATCGTGCTGGTGAGCGTCCTCGACTTCTTCCTCAGCCTCGCCATCTGGGGCGCGACCACGACCGTGCGGGTGGCGGGATGACCGGCGACCGCGGACGGCTCCGCTACCACGCGTTCGGCGTGGTGTTCCTGCTGCTGCTCGCCGGGCTCGGCTGGTTCGCCGTCGCCGTCTACCAGAAGTCGTTCACCCGCACCGTCGACGTCACCCTGCACGCCGGCCGGGCGGGCACCCAGCTCACCGAGAACGCCGACGTCAAGGTCAACGGCGTGCTCGTGGGCACCGTCCGGGACATCCGGCTCGGCGAGCCCGGTCGCGGCATCGAGGTCGGCCTCGCGCTCGACCCGGCGTTCGCCGGGCAGCTGCCCGCCAACGTCACCGCGCGGCTGCTGCCGAAGACCCTGTTCGGGCAGCGCTACGTCAGCCTCGTCCTGCCGGAGGAGCCGGCCCCGGTGCCGCTGCGGGCGGGCGCGGAGATCCGGCAGGACCGCGACCCGGGCAGCGTCGAGCTGGAACAGGCGCTCAACGACCTGCTGCCCGTGCTGCGCACCGTGCAGCCGCAGAAGCTCGCGAGCACGCTCGGCGCGGTGGCGCAGGCACTGGAGGGCAGGGGCGAGCTGCTGGGCCGGACACTGGAAACGCTCGGCGGCTACCTCGCCCGGCTCAACCCCGCCGTGCCGGAGCTGCGGGAAGCCATCACCCGGTTCGCCGACGCCGTCGACGGCTACCAGGCCGCCGCGCCCGACCTGGTGTCCGCGTTCGCCGACCTGCGCGCCACCGGCGTGACCCTCGCGCGGCACGACGACGACCTCGGTGCGCTGCTGCGCACCGTCACCGGCGCCGCGCACGAGCTGGAGCGGTTCACCGGCACCAACCGGGAGGAGATCATCGGCCTGGCCGCCGCGAGCGAGCCCACGCTGCGGCTGCTCGCCGAGTACTCGCCGGTGTTCCCGTGCCTCGCCGAGGCCGCGGCCAGGCTCAAGCCCCAGGTGGAACGCGTGCTCGGCGCCGGAACAGACGAGCCGGGGCTGCACGTGGACCTCACGCTCAAACCCGCCGAACGCCCCCGGCGCACCGCACCCAGCCCTCCGCCGGGGCCGTGGTGCCCCGCCGCGGGCGGGCCCGCCCCCGCCGCGTACTCGACGGCCGAGCACCGGCTGCTCACCGAGCTCATCGCCGCGGGGCAGGGCTCCCGGCCCGCCGAGGTCCCCGGCTGGGGCGCGCTGCTGGTCGGACCGCTGCTGCGCGGAACGGAGGTGACCCTGCGATGAGGAACATCACCAAGCCGCTGGTCAAGGGGCTCGTGTTCGCGCTGGTGACGCTGGTCGCCACCGCCGTGCTCGGCACCGCCATCGCCAACCGGGACGGCGGCGACGCCGTCGCCTACCGCGCCCGGTTCACCGACGTCACCTCCGTCAACCCGGGGGACGACATCCGCATGTCCGGTGTCCGCATCGGACAGGTCGAGCACGTCACGATCGTCGACCGCGGCATCGCCGAGGTGGAGTTCTCCGTCGAGCGCACCCGGAAACTGTCCACATCGGTCACCGCGACGGTGAAGTACCGCAACCTCATCGGCCAGCGCTATATCGCCCTCGACCAGGGCGAGGACCCGTCGGGGACACTGCGGGCAGGCGCGCTGATCCCGCTGGAGCGCACGAGTCCCGCTCTCGACCTCACGGCCGTGTTCAACGGGTTCAAGCCGCTGTTCCAGGCACTCTCGCCGGACGACGTGAACCGTCTCGCCGCCGAGATTGTCCGGGTGCTGCAAGGGGAGGGCGGCACGGTCGACAGCCTGCTGCGGCACACGGCGTCGCTCACCTCGACCCTCGCCGACAAGGACCGGGTGATCGAACGCGTCGTCGGCAACCTCAACGCCGTGCTCGACCGCGTCAACGCGCGCGGGGACCGGCTATCCGGCCTGCTGGCCACCACCCAGCGGCTCGTGTCGGGCCTGGCGCGGGAGGCGGGCCCGATCGGCGCGGCCGTCGAGGGTGTCGGCGAGCTCAGCGGCAGCACCGCGGACCTGCTCGCCGAGGGCAGGGCACCGCTGCGGGCCGACATCGCCGCGCTCGGCGCGCTGTCGAAGACGCTCGCCGACAACACCCCGGAGTTCGAGGGCGTGCTCGCCAACCTGCCGCGCAAGTACGAGTCGATCGGGCGCATCGCCTCCTACGGCTCGTGGCTCAACTTCTACCTCTGCTCGGTGACCTCCGACGCCGTGCCCGCCCCCGGCGGCGGCCCGGTCGGGGTGCCGGTGACCCAACCGAGGTGCACGCGATGATCACGCCGTTCCAGTCCCGCGATCCCGTCCGGCTCGGCTTCCTCGGCGCCGCCGCCGTGCTCGCCGTGGTGCTGCTGACGTTCTTCTGGGACCGCCTGCCCGGCACCGGGACCACCTACACGGCCGAGTTCACCGAGGCCGCCGGGCTGCGGTCGGGCGACGAGGTCCGGGTGGCGGGCGTGCAGGTCGGTGAGGTGCGCTCGGTCGACCTCGAAGGGGACCACGTGCGGGTCACCTTCGGCGTCGACGACGTGTGGATCGGCGACGAGACGGTCGCCGCGATCCGGATCAAGACACTGCTGGGCGCGAAGAACCTCGCCCTGGAACCGCGCGGGGACGCCGAGCAGGACCCGGAGCGGCCGATCCCGCGCGAGCGCACGGTGACGCCGTACGACGTCAACGAGGCGTTCGGCGACCTCGCCCGCACCGCGGGCGGGCTCGACACCGCACGGCTCGCGGAGAGCTTCCGCACCCTCTCCGAGACGTTGCGCGGCACGACCCCGGAGAACCTGCGCGGCGCGCTGGACGGCCTGGCCGCCCTGTCCCGCACGGTGTCCGAACGCGACGCCGACCTCGAGCGCCTGCTCGGCAACACCGGCGAGCTGAGCACCACGCTGGCCGAGCGCAGCGAGCAGGTACGCACACTGCTCTCCGACGGCAACGTGCTGCTCGAGGAGTTCCGCGAACGCAGGGAAGCCGTGCACGCGCTGCTGACCGGGGCGCGGGACCTCTCCCGCCAGCTGTCCGGCGTGGTCGCCGACAACCAGCGCCGGCTCGGGCCCGCGCTGGCGCAGCTGGACCGGGTGACCGAGGTGCTGCGGCGCAACCAGGACGAGCTGGACCGCAGCCTGCGGCTGGCCGGGCCGTTCTACCGGCTGCTCGGCGACGCGGTCAGCAACGGGCCCTGGATCGACACCTACCTCTGCGGACTCGTCACCTCCGGCGAGGACGGGAGCTGCCGGCCACCGAAACCGGAAGGGGGACAGTGATGACCCGCCGACCACGGCCCCGGGCGCGCCGCCTGCGCCGCCTGCTCGCGCTCGCCGTCGCCGCGGTGCTCGCCGCCTCGGCCACGCTCGTGGTGCTCGACCCGCGGCGCGACCAGCGGTTCACCGCGTTCTTCACCGCTGCCGTGGGCATCTACCCGGGATCGGACGTGCGCGTGCTCGGCGTGCCCGTCGGCACCGTGGACGCGGTGGAGCCGAGCGGGCGGGACGTCCGGGTGGTGCTGTCCGTGGACCCGGATGTGGCCGTGCCCGCCGGGGCACGGGCACTTGTCGTGACGCCGAGCCTGGTCAGCGACCGCTACGTCCAGCTCTCGCCCGTCCACACCGGAGGTCCCACGCTGCCGGACGGTGCCGTGCTGGGCACCGACCGCACGGCCGTGCCGGTGGAGATCGACGAGGTGTTCGGCAGTCTCGACCGGCTCACCACGGCGCTCGGCCCCGACGGCGCCAACGGCGGTGGCGCGCTCGGCGACCTGCTCGCCACCGGCGCCGAGTACCTGGACGGCAACGGTGAGCAGGCCGGGCGGATGGTCCGCGAGCTGGGCAAGGCGGCCAGGACGCTGAACGGGACACAGGACGACTTCTTCGCCACCGTCGACGGGCTGCAGCGGTTCACCACGATGCTCGCCGAGAGCGACGCCCAGGTGGCCAGGTTCGAGCGCCTGCTCGCCACCGTCTCGGGCTACCTGGCCGACGACCGTGACGAGTTCGGTGCCGCGCTGCACGAGCTGGCCGGCGCGCTCGACACGGTGGCGGAGTTCGTCCGCGGCAACCGGGCACGCCTTCGCTCCAATGTGGACAAACTGGCGAGCGTCACCGGCACGCTGGTGCGGCAGCGCGACTCGCTGGCGATGGCGCTCGACGAGGCGCCGGGCGCGCTGCGCCGGGTGCTCGCAGCCTACGACGAGCGCACCGGCACGCTGGACTCCCGCGTCAACCTCAACGAGTTCAGCATGGGCTCGGTGCTGCCGCTGCCGACGACGGGGGGCAACTGATGGCGCGACGGGGAATCCGGGCCACGGTGCTCGCGGCGGTGCTCACGCTCGTCGCCGGATGCTCCGCGCTGCCGGGGCTCTACGGCACCCCGCTGCCGGGCGGGCCGGACCTCGGCGACCGGCCGTTCCGGGTGACGGCGAGCTTCACCGACGTGCTCGACCTCGTGCCGCAGTCGTCGGTGAAGGTCGCCGACGTCCCGGTCGGGCAGGTGGAACGCATCGAGCTGGCACCGGACGGCCGGACCGCCGAAGTGACCCTCGTGGTGCGCGGGTCGGTCGAGCTGCCCGCCAACGCGGTCGCGCGGCTGCGGCAGTCCAGCGTGCTGGGGGAGAAGTTCGTCGAGCTGGGCCCACCGGAGACCGCCGAACCCCGGGGCAGGCTGGCCGACGGGGCCCGCATCCCGGTCGCCCGCACCGACCGCAGCACCGAGGTCGAGGAGGTGCTCGGGGCGCTGTCGCTGGTCCTCAACGGCGGCGGAATCGGCCAGCTGCAGCAGATCACCCGGGAGCTGAACGCCGCGCTCGGCGGCAGGGAGACCGAGATCAAGAACCTGCTGTCCGGCCTGGACACCTTCCTCGGCGGGCTGGACCGGCGCCGGGACGAGATCTCCCGCGCGCTCGACTCCGTCGCCGAGCTCAGCGGCACGCTCGCGGCCCGCAAGGACGACATCGCGGGCGCCATCGACGACCTGGCGCCCGGCGTCGAGGCGCTGGCAGGCCAGCGGCGGCAGCTGGTGCGGATGCTGACGGCACTCGACTCCCTCGCCGCCGTCGCCGTGGACACCGTGCGGCGCGGCAAGGACGACCTCGTCGCCGATCTGCGGGCGCTGGAGCCGATCCTGCGGCGGCTCGACGAGGCCGGGGCACGGCTGCCCGAAGCCATGGAGATCCTGCTGACCTTCCCGTTCCCCGACGCCGCGCTCGACGCCGTGCGGGGCGACTACCTGAACCTGTACCTCGACTACGACGCGCGGACGGCGCCGGACGGCGGTGCGGGCTGATGCTGACCCGCAAGGTACGGCTGCAGGTGATCGCGTTCGTGCTCGTGGCGCTCGCCGGGATCAGCTACGTGAGCGCCACCTACGTCGGGCTCGACCGGCTGGTCGGCGGCTCCGGGTACGTGGTCAGGGCGCGCCTGGCCGAATCGGGCGGCATCTTCGGCAACGCCGAGGTGACCTACCGGGGGGTGGCCATCGGGCGGGTCGGGCAGCTGCGCCTGGCCGGCGAGGGGGTGGAGGCCGACCTGCGCATCGACGACGACGCGCCGCCGGTGCCCGCCGACGTGCTGGCCGTGGTGGCCCACCGCTCGGCGGTCGGTGAGCAGTACGTCGACCTCCGCCCCCGGTCGGACGGCGCGCCGTACCTGGCCGACGGCTCGGTGATCGAGGCCGAGGACACCGAGACCCCGCTGCGCAGCGAGGAACTGGTGCGCAACCTGGACCGGCTGGTCGCCTCGGTGCCGAGGGACGACCTGCGCACGGTGGTCGACGAGCTCTACCTCGCCACCCGGGACACCGGGCCGAGCCTGCAGGCCCTGCTGGACGCGACGGCCGGCTTCACCGGGGCCGCCGGCGAGCACCTGCCACAGACCGTACGGCTGATCACCGACGCGGGCACCGTGCTGGAGACCCAGGTCTCGGCCGCCGAGGCACTGCGGGACTTCGGGCGGAACGCCAGGCTCGTCGCCCGGCGGCTGCGGAACTCCGACGGGGACCTGCGCGGGGTGCTCTCGGCGGGGCCCGCGGCCGCCGTGCAGGTCGGCGAGCTGCTGCGGGAGAGCGGGCCGGGCCTGACCACCCTGCTCGGCAACCTGCTGACGACGGCGGAGGTGATCCGCACCCGGCACGACGGGCTGGAGCAGCTGCTCGTGCTCACGCCGAGGGCGGTCGCGGCCGGCCGGACCGTCCTCGGCGGACAGTCCGCGGGCTTCGGGCTGGCGAGCACGTTCTTCGACCCGCTGCCGTGCACCACGGGCTACGAGGGCACCCGGTACCGCGACGGCCTCGACACCGCACCCGCCCCGCTCAACACCGACGCCCACTGCGTCCGCCGACCGGCTCGTGAGTGAGGAACGTCGTTCGAACGCCCGCCCGTCGCCCGACCACCACCCCTGGCGGAGGCGCTGCGCGCCGCTGTGCCCGCCCGTCGCCCGACCACCACCCCTGGCGGAGGCGCTGCGCGCCGCTGTGCCCGCCCGTCGCCCGGCCACCACCCCTGGTGGAGGCGCTGCGCGCCGCTGTGCCCGCCCGTCGCCCGGCCACCACCCCTGGTGGAGGCGCTGCGCGCCGCCGCCTTTCATGCACGAGTCAGCAGGCGTTCGGCAGGGCGTTCCTCACTCACGAGCCAGCAGGCGCTCGGCACGCAGGGCCAGCTCGAGTTCCAGGCGGGCGGCCGGGTCGCCGAGCCGGTCGCCGAGCAGCTCGGTGACCTGCCGCATGCGGTAGCGCACGGTCTGCGGATGGATCCCGAGCCGCCCAGCCACCGCGGGCGCGTTGCCCCGGCTCTCCAGCCACGCCAGCGCGGTCTCCACGGTGCGCGCCCTGCGGTTCGGCGTCAGCGGCGCCAGCGGGGCGAGCACCCGCCTGCGCAGCTCCTCGACCAGGAACTCGTCGGCGAGCAGGCAGAGCGTGGTGAGGTGGTCCCGGCACCAGACGACCGGCTCGGCACCGAGGGCGCCGCGCTCCGCCAGCCGCAGGCCCCGCCGGGCCCAGCGCAGCGACACCGGCGCCTCCGCCAGCGGCACGGTGGGGCCGACGCACGCCCTGCGGCCCGCGAGCAGCCTGCCGAGCCGTTCTCCGGCCCGCTCCGGGTGGGCGACGACCAGGCACGGCTGCCCACTGTCCACATCGGCCAGGATGTCGTCGCCGAGTTCGGCGGCGGACAGCTCGGGGGCCTCGTCGTCCGGCGCGACCGCCACCACCGCCACCTCTTCGGGCAGCGGCCAGTGCCCGAGCGTCGACAGTCGCGCGATCTCCTTGCCCGCCGGGGGCGGGTCGGCGACGATCTGCTGCGCCAGCCTGCGCCGGTGCCGCGCGCGGACGCCGTCGCATTCGGCCTGCGCGGCGGTGTACCCCTCGATCGACAGCGCGGACAGTTGCTCGACGTAGGCGAAGATGGCCTCGGCCGCGATCGCGAACAGCTCGGTCGGCAGCCGCTCCCGCTGACCCCACACCGCGATGTGCCGCCACGCGACCCGGCCGCCCACGCGGTACGCCGCCTGCAGCGCGTCGAGATTGCGGCCGTTGCGGAACTCCACCCTGCCGAGCCTGCGGAACACCTCCTGCCACGCCGGGTCCGGCTCGGCACCCGCCCGGATGGCGTCCTTGCCGCGCAGCACGGCCTGCCGCGTGGCGGACACGAGGTCCTCGAGGGTCCCGGCGCCGAGCGGACCGGAGTACGCGGGCACCGCGTGGCGCACCTCCCGCACGATCTCCCGGGTCAGCCCTTCCACGAGCGGGCCGAACCGCTCGCTCAGGTCACGGGGCAGCGAGGCCCACAGCGACGTGGCCTGCTCGGTGGCTCGCCGGACGGGATCGCTCCGGCTCGCCTCGGCCGGCGTGCCGGGCGTGGTCATGCCGGTCAACGTAGTTTTGCGTCACCGGCGCTGTCAAAACACGGCCACGATTTCCCGGTAGACGTCAGCGAAATTCGTCAGAGCGGCCCGCGTTCGTTGTCCGCGTCTGACAAATAATGACCGGAATCCGGAAATACTCGCGTCCGCCGTTGTCGCCCGCGCGGGTGGCTGTGTACGTTTTCCGGGCCGTCGAACGAAATTGAAGGGACTGCCATGATCCGCCGATTCCTCGCCGGTGCGCTCTCCGTCGCCACGGTCGTCGCGGCCGCCGGCCTGACCGCGTGCGGCTCCGGCGAGCAGGAGGGGCCGGAGAACCCGGCCGCCGTCGCCTGGGCCGAGGAGTTCTGCCGGACCGTGCGCGGGGGCGGTGACCTGCTGTCCCGGCTGCCGAAGGTGGACACGGCCGAACCGGACGCGGGCCGGACGGCGCTCGTCGACTACCTCGGCCGCATCTCGACGGCGCTGACCGAGGTCGAGACCATGCTGCGGCGCGAGGGGGCGCCACCGGTGGACAGCGGCGACGCCGCGCTGCGGCGCGCCGTGGACAACGTGACGGGCACGAGGAGCGCGGTCGAGGAGGCACGGTCCACGCTCGCCGGGGCGGAGATCACGGACGCGCGGTCGTACGAGCGCGCGATCACCTCGGCCAGGTCGGTGTTCGACGAGGTGAACCTCGTGGAGGGCCCGGAGCGGGAGCTGCGCGCGAATCCGGAACTGGACGCGGCATTCGACGACGCGCGGGCCTGCCGGCAGCTGGGAGCGCCCGCCTGAATCATTCCGGAACACATTTCCTGGAGGCGTCCATGAAAACCACCCGACGACGTGTGGTGTGCCGGTCGGCCGTTCTCGCGGTCGCGTTCTCCGCGGTTCTCGCGACCGCCCCGGCCGCTCCGGCGGCGGCTGCCGGGGAGGGTTCGCGCGGTCCCGAACTGCACAGTTTCGCCGCGGCGTTCCTCTATTCGCAGGCACATCCGGACGCGGTGCCGCCCGGCGCCAACGACTGGTCGTGCACGCCGTCGGCCGACCGGCCCCGCCCGGTGGTGCTCGTGCACGGCACGTGGGAGAACCGGTACAACAACTTCGCTCGGCTGTCGCCCGCGCTGCGCCGCGCCGGGTTCTGCGTCTTCGCGCTGAACTACGGCGACGACGGCAGCGCGGCGGTGAACCTGGCGCCCGGCATCAAGGGCTACGGCGACATCCGCGCCTCGGCCGGGGAGCTCGCGACCTTCGTCGACCGGGTGCGCGCGGCCACCGGCTCGTCCGAAGTAGACATCGTCGGGCACTCGCAGGGCGGGCTGATGCCACGCTGGTATCTGCGCTTCGGTGGCGGGGCGGAGGCGGTGCGCACGCTCGTCACGCTCGGCGCGACCCACCACGGCACCACGCTCAGCGGGCTGGGCACGCTGGTGGACCGGCTGGGCCTGCTGCCGCACACGCCTGCCGTGCTGGGCGAGGCGGCGCGGCAGCAGTACGCCGGCTCCGAGTTCCTGCGCACGCTGAACCAGGGCGGGGACACCGTGGCGGGGGTCGACTACGTCGTGATCGCGACCAGGTACGACCAGGTGACCACGCCGTACGAGTCGACGTTCCTCACCGCGGGCCCCGGGGCCACCGTGCGGAACGTGACCATCCAGGACCACTGCGCGATCGACTTCTCCGACCACCTGTCGATGAGCTACTCCACGGCGGCCATCGCGCTCGTGCTGCGCGGGCTCGGCGTCACCGGGCCGCTGCGCGAGTGCGCCCCGGCGCTGCCGGTGGTGTGAGTCAGTCCCGCGCGGTGCGGGCCGCCACGATGCCGGCCAGCCGGGCGCTGCGGTCGCCCGGCCGTCCGGCCAGGTCGTCGGCCCCCCGCACCGAGGCCGTGGCGAACCCCGCGGCCCGCAGCTCGGCCTCCGCCTCGGCGCGGTCGGCGAAGTGGAAGTGCACCCGGCCGCGCACGAACGCGCCGACGAGACCCGCGCCGAGCCGGTGCGCGGGGGCGCCGGCCTGCTCCCGCAGGTGCAGGTCGGCGAGGTAGGTCCCGCGCGGGAACCGGGCCAGCACGGTGGCGAAGCGCCGCCACATCGCCGTCACCGCCGCGCGGTCGAAGTAGTTGAGCAGGCCCTCGGTGAGGATCGCCGTTCCGGTGTCCGGGTCGAGGGTGTCCGCGAGCGCGGCGAGGCTGTCCGGCCCCGTGTCGCGCAGGGCGTCCAGTTCGGCGACGCGGTGGTGCGGGCCCGTGCCGCCGAGCCGGTCCAGCAGGGCGCGCTTGCGTCCGGCCATCCCGGGCAGGTCGGTCTCGACGTAGGTGAGCGCCGGGCCGAACCGCTCGGCGAACCGGTGACCGCGCGCGGACAGCCCCGCGGCGACCTCCACGACCTGGCCGATCTCGCCCCGCTCGACGGCCTGGGCCAGCAGCGTGTCGAGAACCTGGTGGCGGGCCAGCAGCACGCCCTCGAAGGTGGGGCCGCCGGCGGCCCGGCTGAGCCGCATCGCGGGCTCGGCGGCGTAGTACAGGGCCCGGCCCTCGGGGGTGGCCAGCGCGCCGGGCGCGAGCCCGTGACGCACCCAGACGTAGCCGGTGTAGTGGCCGGTGGGGCTGATCGCGTCGGGTCCGCGGCGGAGGCGCACGGTTCCGCAGTCTCGGGTGCCGGCGGTCCCCGGCGCAAGGCCACGGAGCCACGGACGAGTGAAATAGTGCCGGAGGACAAAATCGTGGTTCCAACTTGTGCGACATCAGGTAGGATGGGCGATGCCCGCTCCCGGTGACCCCCAGGCCGGTTGAGCGGGCTCTTTCATGCCCGCCTGGCACTTGCTCACCGCACGCAACCTTTCCGCTTCGGTCATGACATCCGGGTTGACAGCGCGCAGGGGACGTGGTTTCACTGAGTAGGTAAACATACCGGTCGGTATAGTCAGGAGGTGTTCGCGGTGCGAGCCGTGCTGCTCACGGGGTTCGGCGGGCCGGAGAAGCTGGAGTACCGGGAGGACGTGCCCGATCCGGAGCCGGGTCCGGGCGAGGTGCGCGTCCGCGTCGGCGCGGCGGCGCTGAACAACACCGACATCTGGACCAGGCAGGGGGCCTACGGCTCGCCGGACGACCCCGGCGCCCAGGCGGGCTGGCGCCGCGAGCCGCTGCGGTTCCCCCGGATCCAGGGCGCCGACGTCGCGGGCCGCGTCGACCGCGTCGGCACGGGCGTGCCCGAGACGCGGATCGGCGAACGGGTGCTCGTCGACCCGATGCTCTACGACGGCGGCGAGCGGGAGCTCGTCACCACCGACTACCTCGGCAGCGAGCGGGACGGCGGGTTCGCCGAACTGGTCACCGTGCCTTCGGCCAACGCCCACGCGGTCGACAGCCCGCTCGCCGACGCCGAGCTGGCCACGTTCCCCACCGCCTACACGACCGCTTTGCGGATGCTGCGCCGTGCCGGGGTGACGGCGGGGGAGACCGTGCTGGTCACCGGCGCCTCGGGCGGGGTCGGCTCGGCGCTGATCCAGCTGGCCGTCGCCCGCGGCGCGCGGGTGGTCGCCGTGGCCGGGACGGGTAAACGCGAACGCGCCGCATGGCTCGGCGCGCACGCGACGGTGGACCGGGACACCGCCGACCTCGGCGCGGACGTCGTCGCCGCGCTCGGCGGGGAGCGGCCGGACGTGGTCGCCGACGTCGTCGCGGGGCCGCTGTTCCCCGCCCTGCTGCGCGTGCTCGGCCCGCTCGGCCGCTACGTCGTCGCGGGCGCGATCGCGGGCCCGCTCGTCGAGGCCGACCTGCGTACCGTCTACTTGCGACAGCTGCGCCTCGTCGGCTCGTCCTTCGGCACCCACGAGGACTTCCGGGAGGTGCTCGCCCACATCGAGGCAGGCGAGCTCCAACCCCTGCTGGCGGGCACCTACCCGCTGGCCGAGCTCGGGCGGGCGCAGGAGCACTTCACCCGCAAGGAGTTCTTCGGCAAGCTCGCCGTCGTCCCCGGGGAGGTGCACCGGTGAACCTCGCCGACCACCGCGTGCTGACGTTCGACGTCGTCGGCACGCTCGTCGACTTCGAGCAGGGCATCCTCGACGCCGTCCGGCCGCTCGCCCCGGCCGTGCCCGGCGCCGACGTCCTCGCCGCGTTCGGCCGGGCCGAGGACCGGCAGCAGCGGCTCACCCCGGAGCTGCCGTTCACCCAGATGCTCGAGCCGGTGTACGAGCGGATGGCGGGCGAGCTCGGCCTCCCGCCCGGCCAGGGGCCCGCCCTGCGCGCGTCCATCCCCCGCTGGCCCGCCTTTCCCGACGCGGTGACCGCACTGCGCGCGCTGCGCACGCGGTTCCGCCTGGTGGCGCTCACCAACGCCGACAACTGGGCCGCGGGCCACTTCGCCACCACGCTCGGTGAGCCGTTCGACGACATCGTCACCGCCGAGGACGCCGGCGTGAACAAGCCGGACCTCCGCGTGTTCGCCTACTGCCTCGGCAGGCAGTCCGTGCACGGCTACCGTCGCGCGGACCACCTGCACGTGGCGCAGAGCCAGTACCACGACATCGGGGCCGCCAGGGCAGCCGACCTGCGGGTGTGCTGGATCGAGCGGGGGCACGGCAGGCCGGGCTCCGGAGCCACCCCGGAGGCCACCGTGGTCACCACGCCCGACCTCCATCTGCGCTCGCTCGCCGAACTCAGCGCCCTCGCCGCCGCGGCACGCTGACGCGCATCAGGTCGGCGGCCACCACGATGTCGCCGCCGAACTCCCGGGCCGCATCGGCGCGGAACTCCTCCGGCTCGGTGTAGCGCTGCGAGAAATGGGTGAGCACGAGCCTGCGCACCCCGGACTCCGCGGCGATGCGGCCCGCCTGCGCGGCGGTGAGGTGGCCGTACTCCGCGGCCAGCCCGGCGTCCGCCGAGAGAAACGTCGACTCGATCACCAGCAGGTCGGCACCCTCCGCCAGCGCGAACGCGCCGTCGCACAGGCGGGTGTCCATGACGAACGCGAAGCGCTGCCCGGGACGGGGCGCGCTGACCTCGGCGAGCGTGACGGTGCGGTCGCCGACGCGCAGCCCGCCCTCCCGCTGGAGCCTGCCCACGTCCGGCCCGTGCACGCCGAACCGGGCGAGCCGGTCGGGCAGCATGCGCCTGCCGTCCGGTTCGGTGAGCTGGTAGCCGAACGACTCGACGGGGTGGTCGAGCCGCCGGGCCCGCAACTCGCCGAACCCGCCGGTCGCGATCGTGCCCTCGCCCGTCACGGGTGCCTCGGCGAGCGTCGCCCGCTCGTGGAACACGCTGGCGCGCCGCAGCCGGGCGAAGTACTCCGCGCCGGAGGCCGGGTAGTGCGCGGCCACGGGGTGCGCCACGGCGTCGAGGGACAGCCGCTGCACGATCCCGGGCACGCCGAGGCAGTGATCCCCGTGAAAGTGGGTGACACAGAGGCGGGTGATCGCGCTCGCCGGTACACCCGCGAACAGCAGTTGCCGCTGGGTGCCCTCACCGGGGTCGAACAGCAGCCCCTCGGTGTCCCAGCGGAGGAAGTAGCCGTTGTGGTTGCGGTCGCGTGCGGGCGCCTGGCTCGCGGTGCCCAGCACGACCAGTTCCCGGGCCGACACGGCGACGACCCTAGGCCGTCACCGCGCCGGCCGCGGTCCGTGCCTGGTCAGGCGTTCGCCCTGGCGGCGCTGATGTCGCCGAGCGCCGAGCGGGGGTCCCGCTCCACGGCGGCGTCGCCGATCGACAGCACGCCCACCGGGCGCCCCTCGTCGACGACCGCGATCCGCCGGATCGCGTGCTCCCGCATCCGCGCGATGGCGTTGTCCGCATCCTCGTTCGGCGAGGCCGTGACGATCTGCTCGCTGCACACCTCGCCGAGGCGGGTGCCGGACAGGTCCTCGCGCTCGGCCAGCGCGCGGACCACGATGTCGCGGTCGGTGGCGATGCCGCACAACCTGCCGTCCTCGATGACCAGCACGTCGCCGATGCCGCGGTCGCGCATGCGCTGGGCCGCCTGCTGCACCGTGGCGTCGACCGGCAGGGTCTCGGGATCGGAGGTCATGAGCTCACGCACGAGCTGAGCCATGTTCTCCCCTCCTTCGCTGTCGTAGCGGTTCGTTCGGGTTCACCGTGGTCGGCGGGTACCCGCGTGCTCGGTGGACCCAACCTCCTCGTCGGTCTTGGGCGTGGCGCGGGCCTCCTTCGTGCGCCGGGACACGGCGCTGCGGCCGGGCTGGGCCTCGGGCTCGTCGAGCACGCCCGCGTCGTTCTCCACGGGCGCCGCCCTGCCCTGCTCACGCTCGGCCACCTCGTCGACGTACTCCTGCTGGTCGCGTGGACGCGGCCTGTTCTCCTCACTCATCTCCGTGGGTTACCCGCCGCGCGGCTCCGCGCAACCGTCCCGAGAGCGATACTGGACGCGTGTCTACAGCGGACTGGATCCTGCACGTGGACCTCGACCAGTTCATCGCGGCGGTCGAGATCGCGCGGCATCCGGAGCTGCGCGGACTCCCGGTTGTCGTCGGTGGCTCGGGCGACCCTGGCGAGCGGGCCGTCGTCGCGACGGCGTCGTACGAGGCCCGCGAGTTCGGAGTCCGGTCGGGCATGCCGCTGCGCACCGCGGCGAAACGCTGCCCCGGCGCGGTGTTCCTGCCCGCTGACCACAGCGCCTACGAGGAGGTCTCGGAGCGGGTGATGGCGGTGCTGCGCACCCTCCCCGTCGTGGTGGAGATCCTCGGCTGGGACGAGGCGTTCCTCGGCGCGCGCACGGCCGATCCGGAAGCGCTCGCCCACCGCGTGCGAGCCGTGGTCGCCGAGGAGACCGGACTGTCCTGCTCGGTGGGCATCGGCGACAACAAGCTGCGGGCGAAGCTCGCCACCGGGTTCGCCAAGCCCGCCGGGATCTACCGGCTGACCAGGGACAACTGGGTGGAGGTGATGGCCGGGCGGCCGCCGGACGCGCTCTGGGGCATCGGCCCGAAAACCGCGCGGAAACTGTCCGAGGCCGGCCTGACCACGGTCGCGCGGCTGGCGACGGCCGATCCCGGCGACCTCGCCGCGCGGTTCGGCCCGAACCTGGGGCCGTGGTACCGCGTCCTCGCCCGCGGCGGCGGCAGCACCACCGTCGAGGCCACGCCGTACGTGCCCCGGTCCCGCAGCAGGGAGACGACGTTCCAGCGCAACCTCACCGAGCCCGGCGAGATCCGCGAGCAGGTGGCCGTGCTCGCGCGGCGGGTCGCGCGGGACGTCGCCGACGAGGAGCGGCCCGCGGCCCGGGTCGCCGTGAAGGTGCGGTTCGCTCCGTTCGACACCCGCACGCGCAGTATGACCCTCGCCACCCCCACGAGCGACGCGGCCGAACTGGAACGGGCCGCGCTCACCGTGCTCGGCCGGTTCGAGCTGACCCGGCCCGTCCGGCTGCTCGGCGTGCGCGCGGAGTTCGGCTCGTGAGTGAGAAACGTGGTTAGAACGACGTTTCTCACTCACGACGGCGCGCCGGGATCGAATACCTGTTCGACCGGGTGCGGTTACGATAGCCTGCAGCGCGCGTACGCCACGCGTCCCACGTGCCAGACCGTGCCAGATCCGGGAGAGCGACCCTGTGACTGCTTCTGCTGAGACCTTCTACGGGGCCGACGACCTGACCCACCTGGAGGGTCTCGAGGCGGTTCGGAAGCGGCCCGGCATGTACATCGGGTCCACCGACAGCCGCGGGGTGAACCACCTGTTCACCGAGATCGTCGACAACTCCACCGACGAGGGCGTCGCCGGGCACGCGACGAAGGTCGTGGTGACGCTGCACGCGGACGGCAGCGTCCAGGTGGACGACGACGGGCGCGGCATCCCCACCGGAAAGCACGCCAAGTCGGGGCTGTCCGGGGTCGAGCTCGTGCTCACCCGCCTGCACGCGGGCGGCAAGTTCGGCGGCTCCGGCTACAAGACCTCGGGCGGCCTGCACGGGGTGGGCGCTTCGGCCGTCAACGCGCTGTCCCTGCGCTTCGACGTCACCGTCAAGCGGGACGGCAAGGTGCACGAGATCTCCTTCGCGCGCGGCAAGCCCGGTGTGTTCGACGGGCCGGGCCCCAAGGCGAAGTTCACGCCGCAGTCCGGACTGCGGGTGGTCCGCAAGATGAAGCGGGGCGAGCGGACCGGGACGTCCACCCGGTACTGGCACGACGCCCGTTACTTCGAGAACGGCGCCCGCCTCGACCCCGAGGAGGTCAGGTCGAAGCTGCGGCACACCGCCTTCCTGGTCCCCGGGGTGACCTACGTGCTGCGCACGGCCACCGAAGGGGCGATCAACGAGGAGACCTTCCACTATCCCCACGGGATCATGGACATGGTCGAGTACCTCGCCCCCGCGGGAGACCGCCCGGTGTCCGGGACGCTGCTCGTCAAGGGTGAGGGCACGTACAAGGAGAACGCCGCGGACGAGAACGGCGTCATGCAGTCCAATGTGGAACGCAAGGCGGAGGTCGAGATCGCGTTCCGCTGGGGCACCGGGTACGAGCGCACCGTCGAGTGTTTCACCAACACCATTCGCAACGTCCACGGTGGAACCCACCGCAGGGGATTCGACCGGGCCACCGTGAAGGCACTGCAGGAGGCCGTGGCCAAGACCCGTGGCCTGCTCAAGCCGAAGGAGGACCCGCCCCTGCTGGACGACGTCCAGGAGGGGATGACGGCGGTCATCCACGTCCGGATGCCGGAGCCGCAGTTCACCTCGCAGACCAAGGACGAGCTGTCCACCGCCGGGATCACGAAGGTCGTGCAGGGGCTGGTGGAGAAGGAGATCAAGGCCTGGACCGAGCACCGGAGGACGAAGGCGGAGGCCAAGACGGTCCTGCAGAAGATCGTCGAGGCCTCGCGGGTGCGGCTGGCGCAGAAGCAGCAAAAGGACGCCGCCCGGCGCAAGACGGCGCTGGAGGGCGCCGCGATGCCGGCCAAGCTGGTCGACTGCCGCACCACCGGGGTCTCCCGCAGCGAGCTGTTCCTCGTCGAGGGCGACAGCGCGCTCGGGTCCGCGCGGATGGCGCGCGTTTCGGAGTACCAGGCGCTGCTGCCGCTGCGCGGCAAGATCCTCAACGTGCAGAAGGCGGGGCTCGGCGACGCGCTGAAGAACGCCGAGATCGCGTCGATCGTGCAGGTGCTCGGCGCGGGCACCGGCCGGACGTTCGACTCTTCGTCGATGCGCTACGGGCGGGTGATCCTGATGGCGGACGCCGATGTGGACGGTTCGCACATCCGGACGCTGCTCATCACGCTCTTCGCCAGGTACATGCGGCCGGTGATCGAGGAGGGCAGGCTCTACGCCGCCATGCCGCCGCTGCACAAGGTGGTCACCAAGGGCCGTAACGGGGAGACGCGCTACACGTTCACCGAGCGCGAGATGGAGGCCGTGGTCGCCGAGCTGGAGGCGGCGGGCAAGAAGGTCGACAAGCCGGTTCCCCGGTTCAAGGGACTCGGCGAGATGGACGCCGACGAGCTGTGGGAGACCACGATGAACCCGGCGACCCGCTCGGTGCGCCGCATCACGCTCGACGACGCCGACGCCGCGGAGGCCGCGCTCGAGCTGCTCATGGGGGAGAAGGTCGAGCCACGCCGCAACTGGCTGATCGCCTCGGCCGCCCGCGTGGACCAGGCCGCGATCGACATCTGAGGAGTTTCGGAAAGCCATGGCACGCCGGAAGAGCACAGTCACCCGGGTCGATCCGGCCGCGTTCGACCAGCCGGGCGCGCAGGTCTTCGACAACCCGGTGAAGACCGAGATCGAGGACTCGTACCTGGAGTACGCCTACTCGGTCATCCACTCGCGTGCGCTGCCGGACGCGCGGGACGGCCTCAAGCCGGTGCACCGCCGGATCCTGTTCTCGATGAACGAGAACGGCTACCGGCCGACGCACGCGTACGTGAAGTCGTCCCGTGTGGTCGGTGATGTCATGGGCCGCTACCACCCGCACGGCGACGCCGCGATCTACGACGCGATGGTGCGGCTGGCGCAGGACTTCTCGATGAACGTGCCGCTGGTGGACGGGCACGGCAACTTCGGTTCCCCGGACGACGGACCGGCCGCCTCGCGGTACTGCGTGACGGGCGACACGCGGATCCGGCTCGCGGACGGCTCGAGCCCGCGTATCGGGGACCTGGTGGACCTGCCCGCCGACTCGGAGGCCGACGCGGATTTCGAGGTCCTGGACAAGGACGGCAAGAGCGTCCGGGTGAGCAAGGTGTTCAACTCGGGTGTCCATCCGACCCGGCGGATCACGACGAGGTCCGGGTTCTCCCTCAGGGGAAGTGAGAACCACCTGGTGCTCTGCCTCGAGGCTCCGATGGGAGTTCCGCTCTTCCAGTGGCGCAGGCTGGACGAGATCCAGCCCGGCACCGTGGTGTGCGTCGCCCGGAACGCATGGCTCCAGGTCGTTCCGACCGCACGGGAGTACATGCTCGGGGTGCTGGCCGGTGCCTGGGTGTCCGAGGGGTTCGCCTCCGATACCCGCGCCGGTTTCAACAATGCCGACGAGCACTTCTTCGGTGAGGTGCTGCATGCCTACGACCAGGTCGTCGGCGGAACGCGGTACGTGTCCCAGCGGCGGACCCGCCGCGACCGCAAGCTGATCCACGAACTCGACATCCAGGACTATGCCGGGGCAATGGACGCCTTCCGGGCGAGTCCGCTCGCCGAGTTCATCGGTCACCAGGCGCGGGAGAAGTTCGTTCCCGAGTTCGTGTGGACCGGCGGCTGGGGGGTGAAGCGGGCCTTCCTCATGGCCGCGTTCGAGGGCGACGGCGGCGTGCGACTAGCCAAGGGTTCATGGACGATCCAGTACAGCACCTACAGTGCGCGGCTCGCCCAGGAACTCCAGGAGCTTCTCGCCGAGTTCGGTGTCATCGCCCGGAACCGCCACTACACGCGGCCCAATGGCTCGATCGAGTACCGGCTGGTCGTCTCCGGACTGCGGAACGTCAGGGGCTTCGCGGAGCGGATCGGCTTCCTCAAGACCAAGCAAGAACAACTACGTGAGCTGCTGGCTCGTTCGCCATTGCGCCCGCACCGGCTCAGCCAGGACCACGTCCCGTTCGTCGCGGACTACGTGCGCGGCGCGCTCGATGTCGACACGCGCGGCAGCGGCCGGAAGTGGTTGACACAGCACAACTTCGACCGGATCGAACGCTGGGAGACCGAACGGCTGCGGATCATCGACCGGATCAAGGATCCCGAGATCCTCGCCACCATCCTCCCCGTCATGGACTCCGGTTACCGGTTCGAGGAGGTCACCGAGGCGAAGGCGGCGGAGCCGGCCGAGGTGTACTCGGTCCGCGTGGACTCCGACGACCATTCCTTCCTGGCAGGCGGGTTCGTCAACCACAACACGGAAGCGCGCATGTCGCCCGAGGCGATGCTGCTGGTCGGGGAGCTCGGCGAGGAGACCGTCGACTTCCGGCCCAACTACGACGGCTCACTGGCCGAGCCGACGGTGCTGCCCGCGTCGTTCCCGAACCTGCTGGTCAACGGCACGTCCGGGATCGCGGTGGGCATGGCGACCAACATGATCCCGCACAACATGAGCGAGGTCATCAGGGCGGCGCGGTGGCTCATCAACCACCCGAACGCGTCGCTGGACAAGCTCATGGAGTTCGTGCCCGGGCCCGACCTGCCGACCGGTGGCCTGCTGCTCGGTCTCGACGAGGTCCGCCGCGCGTACGAGACGGGCCGCGGTGTGGTGCGCATGCGGGCCAAGGTGGAGACCGGCCCGCTGGAGGGCAGCCGGGGCAGGCAGGCCATCACCGTCACCGAACTGCCGTACGGGGTGGGCCCGGAGAAGGTGATCGAGAAGATCACCGACGAGGTGAACAAGTCCAAGCGGCTCACCGGCATCGCCGACGTCAAGGACCTCACCGACCGGGAGAACGGCACCAGGCTGGTGATCGAGTGCAAGGTCGGGGTGAACCCGCAGGCGCTGCTGGCCGACCTCTACCGGCTCACCCCGCTGGAGCAGTCGTTCGGCATCAACAACCTCGTGCTGGTGGAGGGGGAGCCGAGGACGCTGGGCCTCAAGCAGCTGCTCGAGGTCTTCCTCGCCCACCGCTACGACGTCGTGACGCGGCGCACCCGCTACCGCAGGCGCAAGCGTGAGGAGCGCCTGCACCTGGTGGAGGGCCTGCTCAAGGCACTGCTCGACATCGACAAGGTGATCCGGCTCATCCGGGGCAGCGAGAACGCCCAGGCCGCGAAGGAGGGCCTGATGAAGCGGTTCGCCCTGTCCGAGATCCAGGCCACCTACATCCTCGACACCCCGCTGCGGCGGCTCACCAAGTACGACAAGATCGAGCTGGAGGCCGAGCAGGACAGGCTGCGCGCGGAGATCGCCGAGCTGACGAAGATCCTCGACGACGAGTCGGTGCTGAAGAAGGTCGTCTCGCAGGAGCTGGCGCAGATCGCCAAGGACTTCCCGACGGAGCGGCGCACGGCCCTCGTCGACGGCGACCTCAAGGAGGTCCTGGAGGCGTCCAAGCCGGCCGGGCCGCTGGAGATCGCCGACGATCCGTGCCAGGTGATCCTCTCGGCGACCGGCCTGGTGGCGCGGACGGCGGCCGAGTCGGAGGAGGTCACCGAGGGGCGCAGGCGCAGCGGCCGGACCCGGCACGACGCGGTGGCCTCGCTCGTGCACTCGACGGCCCGGGGCCAGGTGCTGCTGATCACCAGCCGGGGGCGGGCCGTGAAGACCGACGTGCTGCCGCTGCCGGTGCTGCCCGAACAGGCGGGCACGGTGTCGCTGCGCGGCGGGATGCCCGCGCGGGAGCTGGTGCCGCTGGAGAAGGGCGAGCGGGTGGTGGGCATCGCGCCGGTCGGTGCGCAGGCCGAGGGCTCACCCGGGCTGGCGCTCGGCACCCGGCGCGGGATCGTGAAGGTGTGCTCGCCGGAGTGGCCGGTGCGGGCCGACGAGTTCGACGTGATCACGCTGAAGGACGGCGACGAGGTGGTCGGCGCGAGCTGGCTCTCCGACGGGGCGGAGACGCTCGCGTTCGTTTCGTCCGCCGCGTCGCTGCTCCGCTACGAGGCCTCGCTCGTGCGGCCGCAAGGGCTCAAGAGCGGCGGCGTCGCCGGTATCAACCTGCCCGCGGGTGCGCACGTGGTGTTCTTCGGCGCGGTGCGCACCGACGACGCGGAACACGGCGAGCCGATGGTGGTCACGGCCACGGGCGCGACCGTGAAGACGACGCCGTTCTCGGAGTACCCGGCCAAGGGAAGGGCGACCGGCGGTGTCCGCGCGCACCGGTTCCTCAAGGGAGAGTCCGAGGTCACCGTGGCCTGGATCGGGCCCCGCCCCGCCGGAGCCACGAGGAACGGCGAGGCCGTGGAGCTGCCCGAGCCGGACCCGCGCCGCGACGGCTCCGGTGCGGCGCACCCCGGACCGGACGTGGTCGGCCACCTGATCGAACGCGGCTGACGCGAGTCCCGCGCTCAGGCGGGCGCGTCCCCCGCCCACGCGGCGTAGTCGGTCCACGCTCGCAGCCGGAGACGGCTGTCGAAGCGGCGCGGCGCGCCGGAGAGCGGGTCGGTGAACTCCAGCGTCCTGGCGAGCAGTTGCAGCGGACGGCGGAAGTCGTCGAGCGCGGTTTCGGTGAGCTCGGGGTAGAACGTGTCCCCGAGGATCGGCACGCCGAGCCCGCTCATGTGCACCCGCAGCTGGTGGGTGCGGCCGGTCTCCGGCCGCAACCGGTAGCGGCCCAGGCCGTCGCGGTGTTCCCGTAGTTCCACGTGGGTCTCGGCGTTCGGCTCGCCGGGCACTTCCCGCGCCGTGAGGACGCCGCGTTCCTTGACGATCCGGCTGCGCACGGTGCGCGGCAGCCGCAGCGCCGGATCGTACGGCGCCACGGCCTCGTATTCCTTGCGCACCGCGCGGTCGCGGAACAGCGTCTGGTAGGGGCCGCGCAGCTCGGGGCGGGTGACGAACAGGACCAGCCCGGCGGTGACGCGGTCGAGCCGGTGCGCGGGGCTGAGCAGGGGCAGGCCGAGGTCGCGGCGCAGCCGCACGAGCGCGGTCTCCAGCACGTGCCTGCCGCGGGGGATCGTGGCCAGGAAGTGCGGCTTGTCGGCCACCACGAGGTCGTCGTCGCGGTGCACGACGCCGATGTCGAACGGCACCGGGACCTCGTCCGGCAGGTCGCGGTGGAACCAGAGGTAGGTGTTCGGCGCGTACGGCGTGTCCGTCGTGATCGGCCCGTCCAGGCCCACGATCCGTCCCTCGCGCAGCATCGCGTCGATCCGCCGCGGCGGCAGCCGGGGGATCCGGTCGACGAGGTGGTCCCGGATCGTCGCCCAGTGCCCGTCGGCGGGCAGCCGGAACCGGGCGGCGTCGAGCCCGTGCCTCGGCGGCAGCGGGGAAGCGGGCCTGCGTGTCATCACCCGGCACTGTAGCCGGGTTCGGGCAGTGGACGACGTGGCGAGAACCCGGAAACGGTCACGACCGCCTCGGGGTGACCAGGCCGGCCTCGTAGGCGAACACCACCAGCTGGGCGCGGTCCCTCGCGCGCAGCTTCACCATCGCCCGGCTCACGTGCGTCTTCGCGGTGGTGGGGCTGATCACCATGTGCGTGGCGATCTCGTCGTTGGACAGCCCGCGCGCCACCAGGGCCACGACCTCCCGCTCGCGGCGGGTGAGCACGTCCATGCCCACGCTCGCCCGCGCCTCCGGAGGGCGGGAGACGAACTCGCTGATCAGCTTGCGCGTGATCGAGGGCGACAGCAGCGCGTCCCCGCGGGCGGCCACCCGGACCGCCGCGATCAGGTCGGCCGGTTCGCTGTCCTTCACGAGAAACCCGCAGGCCCCGGCACGCAGGGCGGCGAACACGTACTCGTCGAAGCCGTAGTTGGTCAGCATCACCACGTGCACGCGGGACAGGTCCGGGTCGGCCGCGATCCGCCGGGTGGCCTCGATGCCGTCGACCACGGGCATCTGCGCGTCGACCAGCGCCACGTCCGGCCGGTGCTCCCGCGCGAGCGTGACTCCCGCCGCACCGTCGGCCGCCTCGCCGACCACCGTCATGTCGTCCTCGGCGTCCAGCAGCGCGCGGAACCCTGCCCGGATGAGCGGCTGGTCGTCGACGAGCAGGATCCGGATCACGAGACGCCCTCCAGCGGCAGCTCGGCTTCGACGGTGAACCCGCCGCCCCGGCGCGGTTCCGCCCGCAGGTGCCCGCCCAGCGCGGACACGCGCTCGCGCATGCCGGTGAGCCCCGCGCCGGGCACCGGGGCGTCGTCTGGGGTGGCGGCACCGTCGTCGTCGATCCGCAGCACGAGCGTCCCGTCGCCGTAGCCGACGCACACGGTGGCCGAGGCTCCGTTCGCGTGCCGCGCCACGTTCGTCAGTGCCTCCTGGACGATGCGGTAGGCGGCCCGGTCCACCTCGGGCGGCACGGACCGCTCGGGACCGTCGACGGTCAGCGTCACGGGCACTCCCGCGCCGGAAGCCCGCTCGACGAGCTGGGGCAGGCTGCGGAGCCCGATGTCCGGGGCGTCGCCCGGCTCCCGCAGCACCTCCAGCGTCGCACGCAACTCCCGGCTCGCCTCCTGGCTGGCCTCCTGCACGGCGAGCAGCGCCGGGGGCACCTCCTCGCCGCGTTTGCGGGCCAGGTGGACGCCCACCCCCGCCTGCACGGTGATGACCGAGATGCTGTGGGTCAGCGAGTCGTGCAGCTCCCGCGCGATGCGCAGCCGCTCCTCGCTCGCCCGGCGCAGCGCCACCTCCTCCCGCGTGCGCTCCGCCTCGGCCGCGCGTTCCTCCGCCTGCCGCAGGTAGGCGCGCCGGGCGCGGGTGACCTCGCCGAGCACGAACACCGCCGCGAACCAGCCCACCGGCAGGATCGCGGCCTGGACCGCCTGGGCCGCGGGGCCTTCCGGCGCCGAGAGCAGGTTGTCCGCCACGGCGAAGGCGGTCAGCGGGACGACGACCACCGTGGCCAGCACGCGGTGCCCCACGGCGACCACGGTGTAGAGCGCGATCAGCACGGGTGTCGTGGCGATCGGCCCCGGCTCCACCCGGGCGGTGTAGGCGAAGACGAGCGCGAGGCTCACCAGCAGCACCGTCCGCGGCGCCCGGTTGCGCGCCACCAGCGGCAGGGTCCCCGCCAGCAGCAGCGTGTAGTCGAGCGCGCCGGGGCGGGCGGGGCCGAGCACCGCGTCGGCGACGACGAGCGCCACCACCCCGAGCGTGAGTGCCCCGTCCCGCGCGTACGCGCGCCACCCCTGGTCGGTCGCCATGGACGAACCCTAGCCCGCGCGGCTGACGTGCACGTTCCCTTCCGGGAGGCAGTCGCGGGTACTCCCCGGGGAGTACTTCCGGCCGGGCGCTGCGGCCGGGGGAGCAGCGGAGACTGTCTTCCCCCGCGCGACGCGCGGAGGGCCGTCGGCGGGCGAGGCTCGAGGCGTCACCGGAAGGGAGATGCGGATCATGATGTTCATCGAGGTGTTCGTGCCGAAGGGCGCGCTCGGGCCGGAGCAGCGGCACGTGCTGGGCCGGCGGCTGGTGACCGACGTGATGCAGGCGGGGGACAGTGGCGCGCCGGACGAGGTCATCGAGGCCGCGCGGTCGCTGTGCCACGTGCTGTTCCACGAGACGGACGGCTGGTACACCGCCGGGCGCGAGGTGCAGCCGGGCGACCCGCCGCCGTACCTCCTCCGGGTCAGCGTGCCGGAGAGCTGGCGGGACGGGATGGCCCCGCACGTGATCAAGGTCTTCTCGGCGCTGGTGGCGGAGGTGGACTCCCGCCCGGAGCGGCTGCGGGCCGAGCCGGTGGCGTGGGTCCACGTGCTCGGCGTACCGGACGACGGCATCGGCGCCATGGGCGGGGTGCTCGGCTCGGTGGAGCTGGTCAAGCTGATCACGAAGGCGCACCGGGAGTCGCCGCGGTCGCCGGAGGGCCTGCCGCCCGGCACGGGGTTCGACCCGGTGTGCGGCATGACCGTCCCGTTCGAGCACGCCGCGGCCACCGCCGAGCACGGGGGCACGCGCTACGCCTTCTGCAGCAAGGGCTGTCACGAGGTGTTCGCCGAGGAGCACACCGCCGCCTGACCCGGTGGCGGGCAGTGAAGGCCACCTCCACTGCGCCCAGCGCAGTGGAGGTGGCCTTCACTGCCCGCGGCGGGGGCGGGGCTGGAGGGGCCTGCGGGTGGCGAGTTCCAGGGTCAGCGCCGCCGTCTCCGCGTCGGTGATGAGCGTGGAGACCATGCCGGAGCGCAGCACGGCATCCACGGCCTCGGCCTTCGGCGGGCTGTAGCCGAGCGCGATCACCTCGGGCACGCGGTGCAGGTCCTCGGCGCTGATCGCCAGCACGTGGTGCGCCAGCCCGGTCGACAGGGGGTTGCCTTCGGCGTCGTACAGCCTGGCCGCGACCTCGGCCTTCGCGCCGCGCTTGCTGATCGCGTCCCGTTCGGCCTGGCTCAGCGCGTCGTACACAGTGGACTCACCGGCTTCCCACGCCCCGATGCTGACCACCGCCTTGGTGAGGTTGCCGAACTGGCTGAACGTCTCCGCGATGCCGGGCTGGCGGCGCAGGATCTCGGTGGTCCGGCTGTCGGGCAGGACCAGCGGTGCGAAGATCGGGTACGCCGCGCCGCCGGAGACCCCGGCGAGCCTGCTCACCGTCTCCACCGAGCGGTCGCGCATGTCCATTCCGGCCTGGACCCCGCAGAGCTGGACGATCGGGCACCGCGGCAGCGTGTCGATCAGCTCGGTCATGACGTTTACCGAGCGGGCCCACGACAGCCCGATGACGTCGCGGTCGGTGGCGATCTCGGTGAGCAGGCGCGCGGCGAGCGCGCCGATCCGGCGGCGCAGCTCCGTCCGCGGCCCCCGGGAAGTTGCTCGTTCGAGCACCAGGGCGCGCTCCAGGCCGTAGGCGGCGCGCAGGTCGTCACCGAGGATCGGGTCCACCGGCGCCGGCATGTCGAACTCCACCCTGATCAGCCCGTCTTCCCTGGCCGCGTCGAGTATCCGGGCCACCTTGAACCGGCTGAGACCGAACTCCTCGGCGATCTCCAGCTTGGTCGCGCCCTGGAGGTAGTACCGGCGCGCGATCGATGCGGCCCGCACTGCCTCGGCCACGCCGAGTGGTCGCCTACTCCTGCTCATATGAGCACTATAGCACCGGATTCGCTGGAAAGGTTGACGTTTTCACCGGGGAAGTCTTTCAATGCCTGCACATGCGATGCGACGAATGGTTCCCATCGTGCTCATATGAGCGGTACGGCAGTGAAAGGTGAGAATGCATGCGAGCCGCGATCGTCGACCAGCCGGGACGGGTCCGGGTCGGTGACGTACCCGATCCGAAACCGGGCGATGCCCAGGTCGTCGTGCGGGTGGGCGCCTGCGGTATCTGCGGGACCGACCTGCACATCGCCGACGGGCACTTCCCGCCGACGCCGTACCCGATCGTGCCCGGCCACGAGTTCGCCGGGGAGATCGTCGAGCTCGGCGCGGACGTGCCGGGCGACTGGCGGATCGGCGACCGCGTCGCCGTCGACCCGTCGCTGTTCTGCGGGTACTGCACCCCGTGCCGGTCGGGCCACGGCAACCTGTGTGCCAACTGGGGCGCCACCGGCGACACCGTGAACGGTGCCTTCGCCGAGTACGTCGCCGTGCCCGCCGCGACCTGCTACCGCCTGCCCGACGAGCTCACCTACCAGCAGGGTGCCCTCGTGGAGCCGGTCTCGTGCGCCGTGCACGGGGTGCGCCGGGTCGGGGTCGAGGCGGGGGAGCGGTTCCTCGTCCTCGGTGCGGGCACGATGGGCCTGATCATGCAGCAGCTGCTGCAGCGGGCGGGCGCCGTGGTCACGGTTGTCGACCGGAACACGGCCCGGCTCGACCGGGCACGGCGGCTCGGCGCGCACGCCGTCGCGGGCGACACCGCGGAGCTGGACGGGGAGCGGTTCGACGCGGCCGCCGACTGCACCGGTGCCGTGCCCGCCATCGAGGCCGCGTTCGACGCGCTGCGCCGCGGCGGGCGGCTGCTCGTATTCGGCGTCGCCCCCGAGGAGGCGCGCGTGTCGCTCTCGCCGTTCCGCATCTACAACGACGAGATCACCGTGGTCGGCTCGATGGCCGTGCTGCACAGCTTCGGAGCCGCGCTCGACCTGGTGGCGACGGGCGCCGTCGACACCTCCGAACTGCTCACCCACACGCTCCCGCTGGAGCGCTACCCCGAGGCGCTCGACCTGATGCGCAGCGGTGCGGGACTGAAGGTCCAGGTCGTCCCGGCCACCTGAGGCCCGCCAGCCAACCACCCACCGGACAGGACGAGGAGGTCCTGATGACAACCCGTTCCCGAGCCCGAAGGACGCCGCTCGCGCTCGCGGCGATGGCGGCGACGCTGCCGTTGCTGGCGACCGCGTGCGCAGGCGCAGGAGGAGGTGGCGGGGGTGACGGCGAGCGCACCGTCACGATCGCGACCGTCGCCAACCCGCAGATGCAGGACATCGAGAAGCTCAGCGCGCGGTTCGAGGAGGACCACCCGGACATCAACCTGGACTTCGTGATCCTGCCGGAGAACGAGCTTCGCGACCGCGTGACGCAGGACATCGCGACGCAGGCGGGCCAGTACGACGTGGTCACCATCGGCACCTACGAGACGCCGATCTGGGCGGAGAACGGCTGGCTCGCCCCGCTGGACGAGTACGCGAGCGACCCCGCGTACGACGTCGACGACATCCTCACCCCGGTGCGCGAGGCACTGTCCTACGAGGACACGATGTACGCGGCACCGTTCTACGGCGAGTCCTCGTTCCTGATGTACCGCAAGGACCTCTTCGCCGAGGCCGGGCTGACGATGCCGGAGCAGCCGACGTGGCAGCAGGTCGCGGACTTCGCCGCGAAGCTGGACGACCCGGCGAGTGACACCGCCGGGATCTGCCTGCGCGGCCTGCCCGGCTGGGGCGAGGTCCTCGCGCCGCTGAACACGATGATCCTCACCTTCGGCGGGCAGTGGTACGACGAGAACTGGAACGCCAAGCTGACCTCGCCGGAGACGAAGGAGGCCGTCCAGTTCTACGTCGACCTGGTGCGTGAGCACGGTCAGCCGGGCGCGCCCAACGCCGGGTTCTCCGAGTGCCTGACCGCGATGGGCCAGGGCAACGCCGCCATGTGGTTCGACGCGACGGTCGCCGCGAGCTCGCTGGAGGACCCGAAGAACAGCAAGGTCGCCGGCAAGATCGGCTACGCTCCCGCGCCGGTGATGGAGACCGAGAAGTCCGGCTGGCTGTGGGCGTGGTCGCTGGCGATCCCGGAGACCTCGCAGCAGAAGGACGCCGCGTGGGAGTTCATCTCCTGGGCCACGTCCAAGGAGTACATGAAGCTGGTCGGCAACGAGCTGGGCTGGACGAGGGTGCCGCCGGGCAGCAGGCAGTCCACCTACGAGATCCCCGAGTACCAGCAGGCGGCGGAGGCGTTCGCGGAGCCGACGCTGAACGCGATCCAGAACGTCGACGTCCGGCAGCCCGGCGTGCATCCGCAGCCCTGGGTCGGCGTGCAGTACGTGGCCATCCCCGAGTTCCAGGACCTGGGCACCACGGTCTCGCAGGAGATCTCGGCGGCCATCGCGGGCAGGCAGTCGGTCGATGAGGCACTGACCAAGGCCCAGCGGTACGCCGAGCAGACCGCCACGGAGGGCGGCTACCGGAAATGACCGCACCGACCGTCCGGGCGGCGGCCCCGCGGGGCCGCCGCCCGGCACCACCCCCGAAACCCCCCGCGGCGCAGCGGTGGCGCCGCCGGGGGCCGCTGCTGCCCGCCCTGTTGCTCACGATCGTGCTGACGCAGATCCCGATGCTGCTCACGGTCTTCTACAGCCTGTTCTCGCAGAACCTGCTGCGGCCGGGATCGCGGGAGTTCGTCGGGCTCGCCAACTACGCGGACGTCCTCGGCGACCGGCTGTTCCGCAACGCCGTGTTCAACACGGTCGTGCTCACCGCGTCCACCGTGCTGCTGTCCATGGCGCTGGGCATCGGGCTGGCGATCCTGCTGGACAAGAAGTTCCTCGGCCGCAGCATCGTGCGGACGCTGCTCATCACCCCGTTTCTGGTGATGCCCGCCGCCGCGGCGCTGCTGTGGAAGACCTCGATCTTCAACCCGGTCTTCGGCCTGCTCAACTGGGTGCTCTCCCCGTTCGGCGTCGACAACGTCGACTGGGTCAGCCGGTTCCCGATGGCGTCGATCATCCTCGTCCTGGTCTGGCAGTGGACGCCGTTCATGATGCTGATCGTCCTGGCCGGACTGCAGAGCCAGTCCCCCGAGGTCCTCGAGGCGGCCACAGTGGACGGTGCGGGGCCGTGGTCCACGTTCGGCTACATCACCCTGCCGCACCTGCGGCAGTTCATCGAGCTCGGCATCCTGCTCGGCTCGATCTTCATCGTGCAGACGTTCGACGCGATCTTCATGATCACGCAGGGCGGGCCGGGGCAGGCCACCACCAACCTGCCGTACTTCATCTACCAGGAGTCGTTCCGGGCCTTCGACGTCGGCGAGGCGGCCGCCGCCGGGGTGCTCGTCGTCGTCGCGACGATCATCATCGCGACGTTCGCCCTGCGGGTCATCTCCAACCTGTTCCGGGAAGAGGTGTGACGATGTCGCCGACGACCACCACCGCGCCGGAAGCGGCCGTGCCCGAACGCGGGCAGGCGGACGTGCGGACCGTCCCGCACCGGCGGCGCCGCCGGTTCCGGCCACGCCACCCCGGCGTCGCGTTCGCCGCGTGGGCCGCGGCGGCGGTGTTCTTCTCGCCGGTGCTGTGGATGTTCCTGACCGGCTTCAAACAGGAGTCGCAGGCCTCCACCGACCCGCCCACGTTCTTCTTCGTGCCGACGCTCGACCAGTACCGGGCGATCCTCGGCCGCGACTTCACCCCGTACTTCCTGAACTCGGTCAGCGCGTCGGTGTTCTCCACGATCCTCGTGATCATCCTGGCGACCCCGGCGGCGTACGCGCTGTCCATCGCGAAGATCCCGAGGTGGCGGGACTCGCTGTTCTTCTTCATCTCCACGCGCATGATGCCCGCGGTCGCGATCATCCTGCCGCTCTACATCATCGCGAAGAACGTCGGCGTCCTGGACAACGTCACCATGCTGGCGCTCGTCTACACCGTGATGAACCTGCCGATCGCGGTCTGGATGATCCGGTCGTTCCTGGTCGAGGTGCCCAAGGAGGTGCTGGAGGCGGCGCGGATCGACGGCGCCACCTTCGGCGTGGAGATCCGGCGCGTCATCCTCCCGATGATCGCGCCAGGGCTGGCCGCGACCGCGCTGATCTGCTTCATCTTCGCCTGGAACGAGTTCTTCTTCGCGGTGAGCCTGACCGCGACGCAGGCGGCGACCGTGCCCGTCTTCCTCGTCGGCTTCATCACCAGCGAGGGCCTGTTCTGGGCGCGGCTGTCGGCCGCGTCCACCATGGCCGCGCTGCCGGTGATCATCGCGGGCTGGGTGGCGCAGAAGTGGCTCGTGCGCGGGCTGTCCCTCGGCGCCGTGAAGTGACCGGGTCGTGAGTGAGGAACGTGGTTCTAACCACGTTCCTCACTCACGACCGGTGACCAGGCGGTTGGTCAGGACTGCCTGCCGGCGAGCCGGTCCCGCATGCGGTCGATCAGGCCGGCGCCCGGGTCGAGGATGCGGTTGGCGGGCGGCTTGTCCGGGGCGCCGGGGTGCGGCCGCGTCGGTGCCCGCTCCTTGGCCTTCACCACCTGCTGGCCGAGCTCGCGCAGCTCCTCCTCGGACAGCGCGTTCCGCAGCTTGGGCAGCAGGTCGTTCTCCTCGTCCTCGACGTGGTGCCGGATCGCCCCCATCAGCTCGCCGAGCAGCTGCTCGAACTTCGGGTCGTCCGGGTCGAGGTCCTCCAGCTGCTTCATCAGCTGCTCGGCCTCGGCGTGCTCGGCGATCTCGTGGTCGGCGACCTGGTCGCCGTTGGCGAGGTTCTTGCGTGCCGCCGGGTACATGTACTGCTCCTCGGCGACGCTGTGCCGGACGAGCTCGGCGATGACGTGGTCGACGAGCGCCCTGCGGTGCCGGGAGTCGCCGCCACCGCGCTCGAGCTCGGTGAACACCTGCTCGACCTCGCGGTGGTCGTTGACGATGACGCTGATCAGGTCGGGCTGGCCCTGCGCCGATGTCATGGGTGTCTCCTCGTGGTGGTTCGGTTCGGGAACTCGCGCCCCGGGTACCCCCGCCGCTTCCGGCGAAACGGAGGGTCAGCTCGGCCTGGTGCCCACGGTGACCGTCGTCTGCCGCTCGTTGCCGTCGCGGGAGTAGGTCAGTTGCAGCTGCTGGTCGGGTTCGGCACGGCGCAGCACGGAGAGCACGTCCTCCACGGTGTTCACGTCCTGCTGACCCAGCCCGACGATGACATCGCCCTGCCGCAGGCCCGCCTGCGCGGCGGGGCCGCCCTCCTCGACGCCGAGCACCAGCGCGCCCTGCTCGACCTGCACGTTGAACTGCTCGCGGATCGGGGGCGTCAGCCTGCCCAGCGACACGCCGAGGTACGGGTGGGTGGCGGTGCCGTCCTGCAGCAGCTCGTTCGCGGTGTCCACGGCGGTCGCCGAGGGGATCGCGAAGCCGAGGGCGACCGCGCCCGTGCTCGGCGGGATGTAGGCCTCGTTGATGCCGATCACCCGGCCCTGCGCGTCGAGCAGCGCGCCACCGGAGCTGCCCGGGGAGATCGGCGCGTCGGTCTGGATGAGGTCGACCAGCGACTGGGTCCGGCCCGCCGAGCCGGGGATCTCGCGGTGCAGGCCGGAGATGATGCCCGCGGTGACCGTGTTCTGGAACCCGAGGGGGCTGCCGATGGCGATGGCCCGGTCACCCTGGCGGGGCAGCTGCTCCCGGTACTCGGGCACGGGCAGCCCACCGCGCTCGGTGCGGAGCACCGCGATGTCGGTGACCTGGTCGGTCGCGATGACGCTCGCCGCCGACTCGGTGCCGTCGGCGTAGACGACGCGGACCTGGTCCTGGCCCTGGACGACGTGGTGATTGGTGATGACCACGTCCGGTTTGAACACCACCCCGCTGCCGACGCCGCCCTGCACCCGGACCGTGACGACGCTCGGCTCCACCCGGTCCACGAGGTCGGCGTAGCCCTGGCCGCCCGCCGACTGGCCGGGCGCGGACGTCTGGTTCTGGGTGGCGGAGGCGTCGGAGTCGTCGCCCCCGCCTCCGGTGCAGCCGCTGACCAGTACCAGCACCGCGCCGGCCGCGGCCGCGATCCATCGATTCGGCGCCATAGCGCCCGGCTACCCGAGGCGGCGCGCTCCCAATCCGGTTTCGCCGGTTTCGCCGCCGGCCTGCTCCCCCGTCTCCTCCTCCGTTTCTTCCCGGCCGCCGGGCAGGTTGTCGGGGGGCCGCACCCGCAGCAGCTTGGCGAAGGGCACGTCGGTGGACGAGTGCAGCACGATCGACAGCGCGATCGTGATCGCCACGAGGTCGAACACCTGCTCGGCGTGCGGGATCGGTGACTGGAGCGCGTGCAGCCCGTAGACCACCGAGGCGAACCCCTTGGGCCCGAACCAGGCCGCCGCGGCGCGCTCCCGCGGCGACAACCGGGTGCGCAGCATCGACAGCAGGATGGCGGTGGGCCGCACCAGGAAGATGGCGAGGCCGGCCACCGCCCACGCGCCCCAGCTCAGGTCGGTGATCCGGTCGGGCGTGATGAGAGCACCGAACACCAGCAGCGCGCCGAACTTGGCGAGTTCGGACAGCAGGTCGCCGAACGGATGGAACCGCCGGACGGCCGTGCGGTCGAGGGTCGCCAGCGTGGAGCCCGCGACGAACGCGGCGAGGTACGGGTTCGCGTGCGTCAGGTGGCAGGCCGCGTACAGCAGCACGGCGATCGCCAGCGGGCCGAGCGGCTGCAGCCGGGGTTCGGCGGAGAACACCCGCAGCCGCCACGCGTACGAGATCGCCAGCGGGATGGCGACGCCGAACAGCAGGCCGAGGGCCAGCTCACCGGCGACCTGGAGCGGGTGGGCGCTCTCGTGCGCCGCGGCGGCGATGAGCAGCAGCACGAACGGCAGGGCGAGGCCGTCGTTGAGCCCGGACTCGACGTTGAGCAGCCGCCGCAGCCGCAGCGGGATGTCCTCGCGCCCGACGATGATGGAGGCGAACACCGGGTCGGTCGGCGCGAGGATGGCGCCGATCAGGAACGCGGTCGGCCAGTCGAGCCCGGCCAGGAAGTGGACCGGCACCGCGACGCCCACCATGATCAGCGGCATGCCGAGGAGCAGCGCCCGCCCGGAGAGCCGCCAGCCCTCGCGCAGCGCCTGCACACTCACCCGCTGCCCGTCGGTGAACAGCACCGTGAACAGCGCGATGTCGGCCAGCCTGCTCACGGTGTCGAGCGAGAGGTCGACGACCCCGAACACGCCAGGTCCGAGCAGCGCCCCGGCGAGGAGGAACAGCAGTGCCGTGGACAGCACGGTCCTGGCGGCGAGCCCCGACAGCGACACGCTCAGCAGCAGCACGGCTCCGAACGCCAGCGCCAGTGCCATCGAGGCTCCTTCCGCTCGGGTTCTCCGCGGGCCCGTCACGAACCGGCAACGGATGATTCGGCCGTTCCCGTGGCGGGCATACCCCTGGTGCGCTGATGGGCAACCCTGACATGTCCGCGACATGTCCGCGTCCGGATGAGGGAGTGGAGTATCGCCGTGCGAACCGTGCTGTCCGGTGTCTTCGCCGCCGCGCTGCTGGCGGTGTCCGCCTGCGGTGACACGCAGACACCGCCCGAGGTTCCGCCCGCGCCGGTGAGCCCGTCCCCGACGAGCGAACCCGTGCCGACGCCGGAACCCGGCGAGCGGCTGACCCTCGAAGGCATCGTGCAGGAAGGGGTCGAGCCCAACTGTCTCGTGCTCATGGCCGAGCAGCGGCAGTACCTGTTGCTGGGCGGCGACGACGCACTGCAGCCGGGCGACCGGGTGGTCGTGCAGGCGCGGGCCGCGCCGGACCAGGCCACCACGTGCATGCAGGGCATTCCCGTCGAGGTGATCGACGCGCGACCGGCGTGACGCGCCGGGAGGAGGCAAGGAGGCGACAGCCGTGGCGAAGATCCGGCACAAGCACCGCGGGCAGGTTCCGCCGCCGATGGTGCCCGAGGAGCAGTACGGGCCGTGGAAGGGCATGCGCCCGCCGCACACCCACCCGTCCGCCGTGCCCGCCGACCGGTACCAGCGGCCGAGGGCGAGGAACGTGCCGTTCCGCGACGTCCTGTCCGGCTTCCCCAGCGCGATCGTGTTCCTGGTCGGGGTGTGGCTGCTGGTCGGCCAGTTCCTCATCGACCACCCCGGGACGGCGGCGGGCATCAGTTCCGTGTGGAACGACGTGGGCGTGGGCGCGCTGCTGGTGCTGCTCGGCTCGGCCCGCGCCGTCGTGCCGTTCTCGACGATGTGGGCGGGCTGGCTCACGCTGCCCCTGGGCGGCTGGCTGATCGCCGCGCCGTTCGTGCTCGGCTACCAGCAGAACGGGGACACCGCGGCGGCGATCGGCAACGACATCGTGTGCGGCGCCCTCGTCGTCGTGCTCACCGCGCTCAGTCTGGGGTGGACGATGCGTTCCCGCCGTCCGTGAGGAACGCCCACCCGCCGCCCGCTCACCATGTTTCTCACTCACGAGGGCCGGGCGGGGCGGCGCGGCGTTCCGCCCGCACGGAGTCCACTTCGGCGCCGACGAGCACCGCGAACGCCGAGAGATACAGCCACAGCAGGAGCACCACCAGCGCGGCCAGGGTGCCGTAGGTCGCCTCGTAGCGCGAGAAGTTCTCGACGTACACGGCGAACGCGGCCGACCCCGCCAGCCACAGCGCGAGGGCGGTGAACACGCCCCAGCTGAACCACCGGCGGCGGGTGTGCTCCCGGTCGGGGCCGAACCGGTACAGCACCGAGATGGCGCCGCCCAGCAGGAGCACCAGCCCGCCCCAGCGCGCGGTGTCCACGATCCAGAGGGTGTCGCCCGGCACGCGGAGCAGGTTCAGCACGATCGGGAGGACGGCCAGCGCGCCGAGGGACACCGCGGCGACCACCAGTGCGCCGAGCGTGAGCAGCAGCGCCAGGGCCCGCACGCGGAGGAAGCCACGGGTCTCCTGCTCGTTGAACGCCCGGTTCAGCCCCGAGATCACCGCGCTCATGGCGGTCGACGTGCTGGAGAGGACCACGAACACGCTGGCCACCAGGCCGAATGTCAGGCCGCCCGAACCCAGCGCCGTCACCGACTTCAGCTGCCGGTTCACCAGCCCGCCCGCGGAACCGGGGATCGCCGACAGCAGCGGTTGCAACTGGTCCCGCACGTTCTGCGGGTCCGTGACCAGCGCGTACACCGAGATCAACGCGATGAGTGCCGGTACGAGCGCCAGCAGGGCGAAGAAGGCGATGCCCGCCGCGGCCAGGGGCAGCTGGTCCCGTCCGATCTCCTCGAACAGCCTCCGCACGAACCGCCACCACCGTGCCGCCACGCGCCCCTCCTCGTTCCGCGTACCGATCGTGGCCTCGGGGTAACCCGGACAACGGGGGAGCAATCCGAAAGGAGGCCGACCTTGTCCGCTTCCGTGCAGGACCTCGAACAGTACGCGGTGGTCGCCGGTTTCGACGGCTCGGACAACGCACGGCGAGCCGTGCACTGGGCCGCCGCCGAGGCGCTGGCCCGGGACCGGTCCCTGCTGGTCGTGCAGTCGTTCGAGTGGGGGATACCGCTGATCGCCCGCGGCGCGACGAGCGCGTCCGAGTACGGCGTCGACCGGATCCGGGAGTTCGCGGAGTCCGCGCTGCGTGACCTGGTCACCGAGGTGCGCGACGCGCATCCCGGGCTGACCGTGACGTCGCAGATGCCCGACGGGGCACCCGAGGAGACCGTGCCGCTGCTGGCCGAGGGCGCCGCCGCCGAGCTGGTCGCCGTCGGCGGCTCCGGCCGGGGCGCGGTGGCCAGGGCGGCGCTCGGTTCCACGGTCGGGGAACTGGCCCGCACGCTGCGCTGCCCCTTGGTCGTCGTCCGCGACGGCGAGGGCGAGGACGTGCCCCGGTCGGGTCCCGTGGTGGTGGGCGTCGACGGGTCGGCGGCCAGCGACCGGGCGATCGAGTTCGCGCTCGACTTCGCCGCGCGGCACGGCGCGCCGGTGCGCGCGGTCCACGCGTGGTCGGACTGGCCGCTGGACATCACGGTCAGCGCACCACTCGGCCAGGTCGGGCAGGACGAGGCCACGGACGCGGCCGAGAAGCTGGCCAGGGAGCACGTCGAGACCCGGCGCGACCGGTTCCCCGACGTGCCTGTGGAGTGGCATTCGGTGGCCGACCGCCCGGGGAGCGCGCTGCTGGAGCTGGCCGGGGACGCCCGGTTGCTCGTGGTCGGCAGCCACGGCCGCGGTGCCGTCCGGCGGGTGCTGCTCGGCTCGGTGAGCAACGCCGTCGTGCACCACGCGCCCTGCCCGGTGGCCGTGCTCAGGGAACTGGCCGACACCGACGAGGAGAAAGAAAACGACGAAGGAGGTGCTCAGTGAGCACGAACCACGACGCTCCACAGCGGACGGAAGGGACCGCCCGTGCCGAGGCGCACGAGGTGGTCGGGAGCTACCGCTCCTACGCCGAGGCCGAGCGCGCGGTGGACTATCTGTCCGATCACGACTTCCCGGTGCGCCGCACCATGCTCGTGGGCCGTGGCCTGGAGATGGTGGAACGGATCACCGGCCGGTACACGTACTGGTCCGCGGCGGGCCGCGGAGCGGCGACGGGTGCCGTGGTCGGTGCTCTGTTCGGCTGGCTGTTCGGCCTGTTCGGCTGGGTGGAGCCGGTGGTCGGCTACCTGCTGCTCGCGCTCTACGGCGCCGTGTTCGGCGCGGTCGTCGGCGCGGTGATCGGCGCCCTGTTCGGGGTCGCCGCGCATGCCGCCACCCGCGGCAGGCGCGACTTCAGCTCGGTGCCCGGTTTCCGGGCGCGGTCCTACGACCTGCTGGTGGACACGGAGGTCGCCGACCAGGCCCGGCAGGTGCTCACCCGCGAGGACGCACCCGGAACCGGCTGAGGCCGGAGCTGGATCGCGCAGCAGAGGCGCCCCGGGTGTGGAAACCCGGGGCGCCTTTCGTGCGGTGGGTCACTGACCGATCTTGATGCCCGGCTCACCGAGCGAGTACTGGATGGTGTCCTTCGGCTTGGCGCCGGGGGCGTTGGGCTCGGGGCCCATCTTGCCGACCGGCAGGATGACGCGCTTGAACGTCGCCTCCAGCACCATCGCGCTGGCCGTGTACCACGCGAACACCGCCGAGGCGACCAGCACGTTGCCCGCGATCGTCTCGATGATGCCCCAGCCGCCGATCAGGCCGATCGCCAGCAGCGTCGCACCGGCCGCCAGGGTGAGCAGCACCAGGGAGAGAGCCACGTTCTCCGCCATGGCGGCAATGCCGCCGACCCAGGTCACGGCCGCGAGGCCGATGAACCAGAAGCCGAACGCCGTCGCGGCGACCGGACTGGTCGCGGGGCCGGGCAGGACGCCACCGGCAACCAGCAGGTGGTAGATCCCGTACCCGATCCAGAACGATCCCCAGGCACCGTGCATCGCGGTCGCGAGGGCGTCCCGCGCGCGGTAGGACCACATGCCGGCCAGGAACTGGGCGATACCGCCGAACGTCAGCGCGAACGACGACAGCACCAGCGGCGTGGTGGTGTCATTGCCGTACCAGCCGCCGATGTTGGCCGCGACCATGAACGTGGCGACGGCGAATCCGTAGAGGCCCAGGATCGACGGCGCCGCCACCGGGCTCAGGTTGATGTGCGTGTGGTCCTTCCAGAAGGTGAACTCCGAGTCTTCCCTCGTCTGTCCGTGACCGTTGGTCACGCTCGCACTTCGGGTCATCTGATTGCGCTCCTTGCTCTGTCGGATCGTCAGGACCCTTCTGCGCATACCCGCCGCCGCGGGAGGTAACTCGCTCCCTCGGCGCTTTTCCGATTCGTGACCTCCGGTCGCGGCCGGGACGGTCCGGAACCACACTCGAAGCGTCGGTCCCGCGCAGAGGAAGGGCGAGCGATGATGGCGGCCAAGAGCTCGAATCAGTCCAGGTCAGGCGGGCTCTACGTGCGCGAGATACGGCTCTCGCTGCGCAACAACTCCGGTGCCTACGGCTTCTCGGTGCTCATCACGTGCGCGCTGGCGATGCTGAACTCGCAGCTGGGGATGCCCGCCACCGCGCACATCTTCCTGTTCGTGGTCGGCGCCGTGGTGAGTTTCCTCGCCGTCGAGGCGCTCGCGACGAGAGGGTTCCGCCGGTCCCTCGGCGGCGACGAGCAGACGAAGGTGGTCGCCCTGGGCAGCTCGTTCAGCGTGGTCTCGATCTCCCTGGGGGTGGGCGCGACCGCCCTGTGCGGCCTGTTCCTGCCGGTCGCGCCGGCCTGGTTCGCGGGCTCGTTCGCGGCGTCCACCACCTACCTGCTGCTCAACGGGCTGGAAATGACGGTCGCCCGGCACATCGAGGAGGCCAGGGACGTCGCCTGAGGTGTAGCCGTCGCGGGATCGGGCTACCCCCCGCGACGATGAACGCCTCCAGCGGCGCCCAGCGGCGCCAGGTTCTCGCGCTGGTGGGCGCGGCGGGGCTGTGCGTGCCCGCGCTCCTGCTGCGTTTCGTGATCGGGCACGTCAGCGCGCCCGTGGGGACGCTCGCCTACGGCGCCGCGTTCATCGGCGCCGCGCTGTTGCTGGTGTGGGGCACCGAGCTCGCGCAGCTGGAGGTGCCGACCGGCCTGGCGCTCTCGGCGCTGGCGGTCATCGCGATCCTGCCGGAGTACGCGATCGACCTGCTGTTCGCGTACCAGGCCGGGCAGAACCCGGGCACGTCGTCGCTGGCGCTGGCCAACATGACCGGCGCCAACCGGCTGCTCATCGGCATCGGCTGGTCGGTGGTGGTGTTCGTCGGGGCCGTCAGTTACCACCGGGCCCGGCGCCGGGGTGCGGACGGCACGGGTGAACGCCGCTACTCCATGCATCTGCGGCGGCTGGCGACCGTGGACCTCGTGGTGCTCGCCGCCGCGTCGCTCTACATGCTGCACATCCCACTGCGGTCGACGCTCACTCTGGTCGACTCGGCGGTGTTGCTGTCCCTGTTCGGCTTCTACGTGTTCCGGCTCGTCCGGGCGCCACAGGAGGAACCGGAGTTCATCGGTCCGCCCGCTCTGATCAACCGGTTGCCGACCGCCAAGCGCAGGACGGTCGTCGTCGTCCTGATGGGATCGGCCGCCGCCGTGATCGTCCTCATGGCACACCCGCTGAGCGACTCCATCGTCCAGACTGGCCAGTTGCTCGGTCTGGACAAGTTCCTCATGGTGCAGTGGGTGGCGCCGCTGGCCACCGAGTCCGCCGAGCTGGTGCCTGCATGCCTGTTCGCGTGGCGGCAACTGCCGAACAAGGGGCTGGGCACCCTGCTGTCCTCGAAGATCAACCAGTGGACATTGCTGGTGAGCATGGTGCCCGCCGCGTACGCGCTGGCGGCGGGCAGCCTGAACGGCATGCCGATCAGCCCGACGCAGCAGCAGGCCATCCTGCTCACGTCGGCACAGTCGGTGTTCGCGATGAGCCTGCTGTTCGACCTCCGGCTGTCGGTGCCGCAGGCCGCGCTCATCCTCACGCTGTTCCTCTCCGACGTGGCGGGCAGCGTGGTCCTCAGCGATGACGCGCGTTCGGTGCTGCGGCTGACCCTGTCGGCGGTGTACCTGGTCCTCGCGGTGGCCAGGATCGCCCGGCTGCGGCACCGGATTCCCGGTGTCCTCAGGGACGGGACGCGGACCCACCCGGAGCGGCTGCTCGGGGAACGGGAACCCACGGGCTGACCGATCCGGTTGTTTCGCCCGGTTCGTACGGGGAAGGGGAACGGTGTGCGGGATGAGACGACGAACGGCGACCGCGAGGGCAGGGCCCTCACCGCGACCCGGATGGCGGCCGACGTCGTCCGGGCCGGTCTCGCCGTGGCCGCCGTGGTCGTGGCGATCCTCGGCTCGGTCGACGGCGCGGTCCGGCTCGGCGTGGCGGCGGCCGTGCTGCTGGTGCCGCGGCTCGGGAAGGTGCCGCCGCTGTTCGACCTGGCGGTGTGCCTGACGATCCCGACGGCGATGATCGCCTCGATCCTCGGCTGGTACCAGAGCGTGCCCTGGATCGACTGGGTACTGCACACAGTGGACACCGGCGCCATCGCGGCCGCGCTGCACCTGTTACTGATCCGTGCCGAGGTGTTCCCGCCGCTGCTCGACCGCGGCGTCCGGACGGTCGCGAACCCGCTGCTGACGCTGATGCTCGGCTGGACCATCGGCATGCTGTGGGAGTTCTACGAGTGGATCGGCGAGCGCCTTCTCGGCATGGAGATGGTGGTGGGCTACACCGACACGGTCGGCGACCTGCTCGCCGACGGCGCAGGCTCGCTCGGCGCGGGCCTCCTGCTGACGTTGTGGGCCACCACGATCGGCAGGCGCAGGCACCGGTGGCTGGTCGCCGCGGGTGCCGCCGACCACGGTCGTTCCCTCCGCACGTGACCCTGGAATCCGATCGAAGGAGACTCGTCATGCCACCGTATGGAAACCTGCGTCGCCGCCTCGCCGGGACCGCCGCGGCCGGACTGCTGGCCGCCGCCCCATTCGCCCTCACCGCGTGCGGTGGCGAGTCCGCCGGTCCCGAGCAGGGTGCCGATGTCGGGGACGTCGCCGGGGACGACTGGTTCGGCGACAACGAGTACGTCGGCAGGCAGGTGACCCTCAGCGCCACCGTCGACGAGGTCGTCGGACCGCGCAGCTTCGTGCTCGGCGCGCAGGACTACGGCGACGACTCCGTGCTGGTGCTGGCCCAGCGCGACGCTCCCGACGTGCAGGAGGGCAACGTCGTGCAGGTGACCGGGACGGTGCGGGAGTTCGACTACCAGAACTACGAGGCCGACTACGCGCTCGGCGCCGCCGACCTCTACGAGCCGTACGGCGGTGAGGAGTTCCTCGTCGCGCAGAACATCGACAAGTCGGTGCCGCAGGAGAACGGCACCGGCGGCAACACGGCCGGTAACACCGGCGGCAACACGGGCTGAGCGCGTCGTTGACCGAACACCGCGACAGCGGGCCCGGCCTGACCGGCGCGACCGAGCGGTTCGCCGCGCGAACCGCCGGCGCACTGGTCCTGGTCGTCGCCTGCGGCCTCGGCTTCGCCCTCCTGCTCGCTCTGCTCCGGCTGCGCTGGGCCCCGCTGCGGGACGCCGACCGGGCGGTCGCCGACCGGCTGAACCTCGTCGTGTCGGGCAACGACCGGCTCGCGTCGGCGCTCGACGCCGTGACGCGACTCGGCGGGGCGACCGTCCTCGCCTGGGTGCTCACGGTCGGCGTGCTGTACCTGCTCATCCGGCGCCTGCCGTGGGTGGCGCTCTACGTGTCGGTCACCGCCATCGGCGGGATGGTGCTCAGCACCCTGGTCAAAACGCTCGTCGACCGCATCCGCCCGGTCGTCGACGTGCCGGTCGGCACCGCGCCGGGACCGAGTTTCCCCAGCGGGCACGCGCTGGGCTCGCTGGTGGGCTACGGCGTGCTGTTCCTGGTGTTCGCGCCCGCCGTCTCCCGGCGTGTCCGCCGCATCCTCGCCGCGGTGGTGGCGCTGCTCGTGCTCGCGATCGGCTTCACGCGCATGGCGCTCGGTGTGCACTACCTCACCGACGTGCTCGGCGGCTGGCTGCTCGGGGCACTGTGGCTCACCGCGACGACGGTCGCGTTCCGCCGCTGGCTTGGCGATCTCGGCGCCCGGCGGGTGTCACCCACAGCGACGATCGGGCCCGAGGCCGCTGGTGCGGTCGAGCCGGCCCCGCGCGACCGGCCCCCCGCGCTGGCGAGCCCCGGCCGCCAGCTCGCGGCGCTCGCGGTCGCCTGGGTGCTGGTGGGCGGTGTGCTTCTCGGCGTCGGCGAATGGCTGCAGGGTGCGGGCCCCGGCCCGCAGGCCCCGGGATGGGACCAAGCGGTGTCCCGGTGGCTGGTCGGCGTGCGGACGCCGGCGCTCACCGCGGTCACCTCCTTCGTCGCCAAGCTCAGCGACACCGCGGGCATCGCCGCCGGAGCCATGGTCTTCGGTCCCCTCGCGATCGCGCTCAGCCGCAGCTGGCGGCCCATGCTCTTCCTGGCGGTCGCGCTCCTCGGCGAGGTGACGCTGTACCTGGTGGTGGCCAACGCCGTGAGCCGCGCCCGCCCGCACGTGCCCGACCTGGTCACCGGCCTGCCCGCGCAGCAGAGCTTCCCCTCTGGTCACCTCACCGCGGCCATCGCGCTGTACCTCGGTACGGCGCTGCTCGCGACGTCCGCGACCCGCGGCTGGTGGCGCTGGCCGTTCGTGGCCCTCGCCGTGCTGATTCCCCTGCTGGTGGCGTTCCAGCGGGTCTACGCCGGCGCCCACTACCTCAGCGACGTGCTGGGCAGCGTGCTGCTGGCCGTCCCGTGGACCCTGGTCGCGTGGTGGGTCCTCCGCCCCGGCGAGGCGTTCACCGGGGAGGAGTCCGCCCGGCGACGGTTTTCGAACCGCCGCGGTGGGTAGTGCCTGGGGCGTGAGTTCTACGGTGGAGACGGGAACGATCGAGACCAGAGTGCCGTCCCGGCTGGACCGGCTGCCGTGGTCGCACTTCCACTGGCGCGTCCTGATCGGACTCGGCACGGTGTGGATCCTCGACGGGCTCGAGGTCACCATCGTCGGGTCGGTGGCCGCCCGGCTGACCGATCCGGAGACCCAGATCAACCTGTCGGCCGCGGACATCGGGATCGCCGCCGCCTTCTACGTCACCGGGGCCTGTCTCGGTGCGTTATTCTTCGGGCAGCTCACCGACCGGTTCGGCCGCAAGAAGCTGTTCATCATCACCCTCGGTGTCTATGTCGCGGCCACCGTCGCCACCGCGTTCGCGTTCGCCCCCTGGTACTTCTTCCTCGCCCGCTTCTTCACCGGCGCGGGGATCGGCGGCGAGTACGCCGCGATCAACTCGGCCATTGACGAGCTGATGCCTGCCCGGGTCCGGGGACGGGTGGACCTGGTCATCAACGGCACCTACTGGCTCGGCGCCGCCATCGGCGCCGCGCTCGCGATCCTCTTCCTCAACAAGGCGATCTTCCCCGCGGACCTCGGCTGGCGGCTCGCGTTCGGCATGGGCGCGCTGCTCGGCTTCGTGATCCTGCTGGTGCGGCGGCACGTGCCGGAGAGCCCGCGCTGGCTGTTCATCCACGGCCGCGAGGACGAGGCCGAACGCATCGTCCGCGGCATCGAGGACCGGGTCACGGAGGAGACCGGCCAGCCGCTCGGCGAGCCCGACGACTCGATCACCGTGCGGCAGCGCCGCACCATCCCGTTCCGCACCATCGCCCGCACCGCGTTCAAGGTGTACCCCAAGCGGGCGGTGCTCGGGCTCGCGCTGTTCATCGGCCAGGCGTTCATCTACAACGGCATCACGTTCAACCTCGGCACCCTGTTCAACAACTACTACGGGGTGGCGTCCGGGATGGTGCCGGTGTTCGTCATCGCCTACGCGATCGGCAACTTCCTCGGTCCGGTGACGCTCGGCCGGATGTTCGACACGGTCGGCCGCAAGCAGATGATCAGCATCTCCTACCTCGGCTCCGCGCTGCTGGTGGTGCCGCTGATCTGGGTGTTCCTGGCCCAGTTCGGTGGGCAGTGGACCTTCCTCGGGTTCGTCGTGGCCACGTTCTTCCTGGCCTCCGCGGGCGCGAGCGCGGCCTACCTCACCGTCAGCGAGATCTTCCCGATGGAGACGCGGGCACTGGCCATCGCGTTCTTCTACGCCGTCGGCACGGCCTGCGGCGGGATCGCGGGCCCGCTGCTGTTCGGGCAGTTCATCGACTCGGGTGACCGGACGCTGGTCGCGATCGGCTTCGCCATCGCCGCGGGTGTCATGGCCCTCGGCGGCGTCGCCGAGCTCGTGTTCGGGGTCCGCGCCGAGCAGAACTCGCTCGAGGACATCGCCAAGCCGCTCACCGCCGAGGAGGCCGAGGAAGGCGGCGGCGAGCGGGCACGCCCGGAGGGGAAGCCCGACGAGGAGGGAGAAGAACCCGGGGACGAGCTGGAGGCCGAGCGCGGGCGGCGGGCGGAGGCCGAACGCAGGGCCGACGTCGCCGAGCGCGCCGCCGAACGGCGGCAGGCCGACGCCGACCGCGCCCGGCGCGCCCTGGAACGCGCCGAGCGCAGGCAGGCCCGCTGGCGACCGGGTCCCGGTTCGCTGGTCGGCTCGTGGGGGCTCGGCGTGGACCCGGGTCACGCGGCCGCCGCCGACGAGGCGCTGGAGCTGGAGATCGAGATGATCGACCACGCGCTGCGCGAGCACGGCCCGACGCGGCGGGACGCGCTCGCCGAGATGGTCGGCGCGCGCTACTGGGGCCCCGGCCGGTTCGGCTCGGCTCTGCGGGCGGCTGTCGACGAGGGCCGGGTGCGCAGGTTCTCCCGGCGGGTGTACGGCCCGGCGGGCGATCACCAGCGCGCCCGGAGGTGATGGTTGGTGTCGTGGCCGGTGCTCGCCGAGGTCACCACCCCGGCGAACCTGATGGCGGCACGCACACAGATGGCGCTGTCGCTCGGCTGGCACATCATCATCGCCTGCTTCGGCGTCGGCATGCCCGCCATCACGGTCTTCGCCGAGTGGCGCGCGCTGCGCACGGGCGACGAGACCTACCGGCTGCTCGCGCACCGGTGGGCCAAGGCGATGGGCGTGCTGTTCGCGGTCGGCGCCGTGTCCGGCACCATCCTCAGCTTCGAGATGGGTGTGCTGTGGCCCGGCCTGATGGAGACCTACGGCCAGGTGATCGGGCTGCCGTTCACCCTGGAGGGGTTCGCGTTCTTCATCGAGGCGATCTTCCTCGGCATCTACCTCTACGCCTGGGACCGGCTGCCGCCGAAGACCCACCTGCTGACCGGGATCCCCGTGTGCGTGGCCGGGGTCGCCTCGGCGTTCTTCGTGGTGTGCGCGAACGCGTGGATGAACCAGCCGCGGGGCTTCGACCTGGAGAACGGCATTGTCACGGAGGTCGAGCCGTGGGCGGCCATGTTCAACCCGGCCACTCCACCGCAGACCGTCCACATGATCCTCGCGGCGTTCCTGGTCGCCGGGTTCGGTATGGCGAGTGTCTACGCGGTCGCCATCCTGCGTGGCCGGAACGACCGCTACCACCGGCTCGGTTTCGCCATCCCGTTCACCGTCGCCGCCGTGCTGACGCCCGTGCAGATCGGGGTGGGGGACTGGGCCGCGCACTTCCTCGCCACCAACCAGCCGGTGAAGCTGGCCGCCATCGAGGGGCTCTACGAGACGTCGCAGGGGGTGCCGCTGCGGATCGGCGGCTTCTACTCCGACGGCGAGATGCACTACGCGCTGGAGATCCCCAACCTGCTCTCGCTGCTGGCGCACTGGGATCCGAACGCGACCGTCCTCGGGCTCGCGGAGGTGCCGCCCGACCAGCGGCCACCGGTCAACATCGTGCACTGGGCGTTCCAGATCATGGTCGCCATGGGCTTCGCCCTGCTGGCACTCGGTGCGTGGGCGCTGATCGTGCGGTGGCGGCGCAAGCGGCTGCCGGAGTCGCGCTGGTTCTACCGGTGCGCCGCCTTCTCCGGGCTCGCGTCGGTGCTCGCGCTGGAGGCAGGCTGGGTGACCACCGAGGTGGGCAGGCAGCCGTGGATCGTCTGGGGTGTCATGCGGGTCGAGGACGCCGTGACCCCGGTGCCCGGCCTCGTGGCCGGGCTCGCCGTGGTGACCGGGGTGTACGTGCTGCTGACCGTGGCCACAGTGGCTGTCCTGCGCAGGCTCGCGAAGGCACCGCTGCCGCTGGCGCCGCAGGAGGCCGAGACCGGTGACACCGAGCGAGGTGAACCATGACGCTCGCCGACTGGCTGATCGGGCTCATGTGGGTGGCGCTCACCGCCTACGTCGTGCTCGGCGGGGCCGACTTCGGCGCCGGCGTCTGGGATCTGGTGGCGGGCGGCGCCCGGCGCGGCGCGAGGCAACGGGAGCTGATCGAGGACTCGATCGGTCCGGTGTGGGAGGCCAACCACGTCTGGCTCATCTTCGTCATCGTGCTGTGCTGGACGGGTTTCCCCGCCGTGTTCGCCTCCGTGTCGTCCACGATGTACATCCCGCTGACCCTCGCGGCGCTGGGGATCATCGCGCGCGGCGCGTCGTTCGCCTTCCGCAAGGCGAGCACACAGCTGGGACACCGCAGGCTCTACGGCGCCGCGTTCGCGGGGTCCTCCGTGCTCACCCCGTTCTTCCTCGGCACGGTGGCGGGCGGCATCGCCTCCGGCCGGGTGCCGCGCGGGCTGGCCGAGGGCGATCTGGTGACCAGCTGGTGGAACCCGACGTCGGCGCTGGCCGGGGTGCTGGCGGTCGTCGTGTCCGCCTACCTCGCCGCGGTGTTCCTCTGCGCGGACGCCCGGCGCGCGGGCTCCGTGGAACTGACCGGCGCGTTCCGCAGGCGGGCACTCGGCAGCGGCTTCGCGGCGGGTGCCGTGGCGCTGGGCGGGATCGTCGTGCTGCGGTACGACGCGCCGTTCCTGTTCAGCGGCCTGACCACGGTGGCGCTGCCGGTGGTGGTGCTGTCCGCGGTGGCGGGGCTGGTGTCGCTGGCCCTGCTGGCCCGAGGGCACTTCGCGGTGGCCAGGGTGCCGGCCGCCGTGGCGGTGGGTGCGTTGCTGTGGGCGTGGGCGGTGGCGCAGTACCCGCTGCTGCTGCCGCCGGACACCGCGATCGACGACGTCTCCGCCCGCCCCGAGGTGCTCGCCGTCACGCTCGGTGTCTCTGCCGTCGGCGCGGTGCTGCTCGTGCCCTCACTGGTGTGGCTGTTCGTGCTTTTCCAGCGCCCGGCTCGTGAGTGAGAAACGCGGTGAGAACAACGTTTCTCACTCACGAGCGTGTTTGGCCACGGCGACCACGATCGCCCGCAGCGCGGTGGTGGCGGGCACCGCGAGCAGCACGCCGACGATCCCGCCCTCGATGGCGCCGATGGTCAGCACCACCAGGACCACCGCGGGGTGCAGCTTGATGAAGTTGCCCTGCAGCAACGGCTGCAGCACCTGCCCCTCCAGCTGCTGGACGGCGAGCACGACACCGAGGATGATCAGCGCGGCGACCAGGCCGTTGCTGACCAGTGTCACCGCGACCACCAGGAACCCGGACACGAGCGCGCCCACGTACGGCACGAACGCGCCGAGGAACACCACGGCGGCCAGCGGGACCGTGAGCGGCACCCCGACGGCGGCGAGCCCGATGCCGATGCCGACCGCGTCGATGAGCGCGATGAGCGCGGTCACCCGCACGTACAGCACGACGCTGCGGTAGGCGCCGCGGCCCGCGTCGTCGATGATGTCCCGGGTGCGGGCGCGCCACGGCACGAGCAGGAACCGCCACATCCGTGGCCCGTCGTAGAGGAACATCACCAGCAGCACCAGCGCGAGCACCAGCCCGGTGACGAACTCGCCGACCGTGCTCACGGCGCCGAGCGCCTGGGAGGCGATCGGGCCCTGGTTGCCCTGCAGCCAGTTCTGCGCTCGCTGCAGCAGGTCGCCGCCCAGGTTCAGCGGGGTGTTGCGCAACCATTCCTGCACCTGCTCGACGCTCTGCGCCACGCTGCGGCGCAGCTCGTCGATACTGCCGAGGATCGCGAACACCACGAACGTGACCATCCCGCCCACGACCGCGATCCCGGCCAGGAGCGTCGCCACCACCGCGAGCCCCCGGGGCCAGCGGTGCCGGTGCAGCCAGCCGACCATCGGCTCCATCAGCGCGGTCAGCAGCAGCGCCACGGTGACCGGGATGAGGACCAGGCTCAGATACTTGATCAGGCTGTGCAGTGCCCACAGGGCGAGGAACAGCAGCAGGAACTGACCGGAGACGATCGCGGCCGTGCGCAGCGTCGACCTGGTGAGGCGCACCGGGTTGGACTCGGGATGTGGCTGGCGCACGTCAGGACTCCGCGGCGGGGAGCTCCCAGAAGCTGGGGCCCACCGGTCCGGTGAAGTCGCCCAGCGCGTAGAAGAAGCCCTCGTCGTCGACGTCGATCGGCAGCTGGGGCAGTGGCCGGGCAGCGGGGCCGAAGATCGGTTTCGCGTGCCGGTTGAGGTCGAACTGCGACTGGTGGCAGGGGCAGTACGCGCGGTTGGTCTGATCCTCGAACAGGTTGACCGCGCAGCCGACGTGCGTGCACACGCGGGAGAAGGCGTAGTAGTCGCCCCAGTTCATGCCCGCTCGGTCCGGGCGGTACTCGATGTCGTCCTCCGGCCGGAAGCGGTACAGCGTGGCGGGGTTGTCGGCCTGGTTCAGCGCCGCCCGCAGCTTCCTCGGGTTGCCCCGGTCGGACTCCCGGAACGGGAACACCGCGAGCAGCCCGCCGGGCGCGATGTCGGCGGGCCGCACCAGCACGACCTCCTCCGGGTCGGTGGTCTCGACCCGCAGGTAGACCTTCTCGCCGTCGTGCGGGTACCACCCGGTGTGCCACAGGGTCTCCAGCCGGTCGGCGCGAGGGCCCTGCGCGTCCCACGGGTTCTCGATGAACCCCGCCACGCCGATCACGCCGACGCTCGTGCCGAGCACACCGGCGCCGAGACCCATCGCCTTGCCGACCGCCGAGCGCCTGCCGACCTGCCTGCTGGACCCGATCCCGACCTGCTGCGCGGTGTCCAGGACCATCGCCGTCATGGTGGCCCGGTCCTCCTCGCTGGACGGGCCGGGCAGCTTCCGTTCCTGGACGGCGGTTTCCTTCGGCAGGAGCAGCTTGACATGCAGGATGAGCGCCGCGGCCACACAGGCGACGGCGAGGCCCAGGAAGAGGCCGAGCAGCGGGGTGTAGAGCGAGTAGTGGAAGTGGCCCTCCTCGCCGGGGAAGACGTAGCGCCACGGCCAGAACACGAAGATGCCGACGGCGACGAGCGAGAACACCGCGCAGAGCAGCCACAGGGTCACCACGAGCCGGCGCGACCGGTTCTCCTGCCTGCTCCCGGGGGTGAACCGAGGTTCGTACTCCTCGATCTCGACCCCGTCCTGCTCGGCGCCCTGACGCAGCAGCTCCGCGCGCCGGTCGCGGTCGGTGGCGTGGTTGGCATCGCCCATCGGCCCTCCCTGCGTCCGTGCCTCACCCGTGCCGATCTCGCGCGCGACGGATGACCTCGCCGGTGCCGGGGTAGCCACTCGCCATGATTCGAAACCACGGCCGCCGAACGATGCTCGCCACCGGGCTCGCCGCGGTGCTGATCGGCTCGCTGGCGTGCGGAAACCCGCAGAAGCGGCTGGAGTCCGGGCCGGTCGGCGCCAACGCGAGTGCCCACACGATGGAGGTGCTGAACGCCTACGTCGAGCCGCCCAAGGGCAGCGCCTACCACCCCGGCGAGGACGCCATCGTCTTCTTCACCCTCTACAACAACGCCGACGTGCCGGACGAGCTGCGCAGCGTGGAGACAAGCAAGGCGACCGAGGTGCGGATCAAGTGGGACGCCGACTGCGACGGCAGCGCCGAGCCCGCCGCCTTCCTTCCGGTGCACCCGAACGGCACGGTGCCCGAACCACCCGAGGGCGGGCCGGGCACCGCCTACCACCTCGAGCTGTTCGGGCTCGAGGAGGAAGTCCGGGAGGGCACGACCATCCCGCTGGTGTTCACGTTCGAGAAGGCGGGTGAGCTGACCGTCGACGCTGTCGTGCCGCCCGAGGAGAGCTTCGAGGCCCCGCCGAAGGGCTGCGAGCCGGGCGTGGTGACCGAGACACCGACGGAGACCACGGAAACAGCGACGACGGAGCCGACCGAGGTGCCGGACAGCCCGGAGCCGGAGGGCACGCCGTGAGCGCGCGCTGTGCCGTGTTCGGGCACCGCTACCGGTTCCGGGCCGAGGGACCGACGATGACCTGGACGTGCGAGCGGGGCTGTGCGGTGGGCGGCAGCAAGACCTACCCGTCCGCGGCCGAGGCGAGCCGGTACGCCACCGCCTTCGACCGCGAGGACGGGGGCGCGCTCGGCCGCCGCGCCCCGCTGGGCCTGTTCCCGCTGCGGCTGGCGAGGCTGCTCCGCGGCCGGCGGTAGTTTGCGCGGCCCCGGCAGGGGTAGCCGGACAGCATGGGCGGGCTGCAGAAGACCTTCCGGCGCATCCGCGAGCGGTACTCCGGAGGCGCCAACCGGCCGCTGCGCGGGTACACCGTCGTGCTCGGCACGTACGCCGCCGTGGCGGGAGCGCTCACCGCGGGCGGGCGCGCGCTCGGCGTGCGGCTGCCGGAGCGGTTCAGCGCGGGCGACACGGTCCTGCTGTCGGTGGCGACGCACAAGGCCAGCAGGCTGTTGACGAAGGACGCGGTGACCAGCCCGCTGCGGGCGCCCTTCGCGCGGTACGAGGAGCCCGCCGGGATGGCGGAGCTGAACGAGTCGGTGCGCGGGCGCGGCGCGCAGCACGCGGTCGGGGAGATGCTGACCTGCCCGTTCTGCCTCGGCGTGTGGACCGCGACCGCGCTGACCGCGGGGTTCGTGGCCGCGCCGAGGGCGACCCGGGTGGTGGCCACCATGCTCACCGCGGTGGCCGCCTCGGACCTGATGCAGATCGGCTACGACGGGAGCAAGCAGCTGCTCCAGCGCACCGCGCGCGAGGCTCGAGACCAGTGAGGCAGGGAACCGGCGCCATGATGAGTCACCACGAACGGCAGGAACTCGAACGCATCGAACAGTGGTTCCACAGCGACGATCCGCAGCTGGCGAGATCGCTCGGCGACGGGCGGCCACCCCGGGGCCGCGGCCACGGCGGGTTGCTGCACTACGGGCTGGACGCGCTGGCCGCGTTCCTCATCGTGATGGGCGCGATCACCCTCAACTTCGGGCTGATCTTCGTCGGTGCGCTGGTCCTGGCGACGGCGGCGTGCCTGCACGTGTCCAGCCGGTCGAACGCGCGGCGGTCCCATCCGGAGTTCGAATGACGCGGAGCACGCGGCTCGGCGGCGAACGGCCCCGCACGCACGCGGTCGTGCTGGACACCGGTGACTCGGTGCTCGACGAGCTCACCGCGTTCGCGGCGGAACAGGACCTGGGCACCGCGGCGTTCACCGCGATCGGCGCGTTCCAGGCGGTGACGCTCGGTTTCTACGACCTGGACGAGCGCCGCTACCTGGAGATCCCGGTCGACGAGCAGGTCGAGGTGCTGACCATGGCCGGGGACATCGTCGGCGGCGGTGACGGGCACCAGATCCACGCCCACGTGGTGGTCGGCCGCCGCGACGGCACGACGCGGGGCGGGCACCTGCTGAGCGCGACGGTGCGGCCCACGCTCGAGGTGATGGTGACGGAGTCGCCCGCCGAGCTGACCCGTCGCTACGACGAGCGCTCGGGGCTGGCGTTGATCGAGCTCCCCGGCTCGTGACCCGGGCGCCCGCCGGGGCGCTGCGCGAGACCCGGTCCCGTGAGCCGCTGGTGCTGCTCGGGACCGTGCTGACGGCGACGGCCGTCTCCGGCGTCCGCCCCCGGGACCACGCGGTGTGGCTGCTGGAGGCCGCGCCCGTGCTGTTCGCGGTCCCGCTGCTCGTCCTCACCTACCGCCGGTTCCCGCTCACCCCGGTCGCGTACCGGGTCCTGACGCTGGGCGCGCTGATGATCCTGCTCGGCGCGCACTACACCTACGCGCACGTGCCGCTCGGGGAGTGGGCGCAGACCTGGTTCGGCTGGTCGCGCAACCACTACGACCGGGCGGGGCATCTCGTGCAGGGACTCGTGGCCGCGGTGGTCATCCGGGAGCTGCTGATCCGGCACACGCCGTTGCGGGCGGGCCGGTGGCTGCTCGTCGTCACCGTGCTCGGCGCGCTCGGGGTGAGCGCCGGGTTCGAGATCGTGGAGACCGCCGCGGCGTCCGTCACCGGCGAGGCGGGCGAGAGCTACCTGGCCACCCAGGGCGATCCGCTGGACAGCCAGTGGGACATGACGATGGCGCTCGCCGGCCTCACCACCACGCTGCTGTTCCTGCGTCCGCGGCATGACCGCGAGCTGCTGCCGCTCTCCTGAGTCCGGAATGGACAGCGGCGGGCTCGGCCGGGGCGGGAGCGGCCTTCACTCCCGCCCCGCCTGAGCGCGTTGCTCGGCGGGGCCGTGCGGCTGTGCCAGGGTGAGCGCGGTGTCCACCAGCGGGATGTGGGACAGCGCCTGCGGGAAGTTGCCGATCAGCCTGCCCTCGTCGGGCGCGTACTGCTCGGCCAGCAGGCCCACGTCGTTGCGCAGCGACAGCAGCCGCTCGAACAGCTCCCGGCCGCGTTCGGTCTCCCCGCGCAGCAGGTAGTTGTCGGCGAGCCAGAAGCTGCACGGCAGGAACACCCCTTCGCCGGGCGGCAGGCCGTCGATCCGCTCGCTCTCGGCGTCCATGGTGTACCGCCGCACCAGCCCGTCCTGGCAGAGCTCCTTCTCGATCGCCAGCACCGTGCCCCGCACGCGCTCGTCACCGGCGGGCAGGAACCCGACGTTGGGCATCATCAGCAGCGCCGCGTCCAGCGAGCGCGAGCCGTAGTACTGCGTGAACGTGCCGCGGTCGGGATCGTAGCCGCGCTCGCACACCTCGTCGAAGATCTCGCGCCGCAGCCGTTTCCACCGGTCCACGGGCCCGTCCAGCCCGAAGTCCTCGACGGCCTTGACGGCGCGGTCGACCGCGGCCCACGCCATCACTTTCGAGTGCGTGAAGTGCCGCCGGGGACCGCGCATCTCCCAGATGCCGTTGTCCGGCTTGCTCCACCCGGACTCCAGGAAGTCCATGAGCGTCCGCTGCACCCGCCACGCGTCGGGGTCGGGCGGGATGCCGTGCGCGCGCGCCTGGTGCAGCGCGTCCATCAGCTCGCCGTACACGTCGAGCTGGAACTGGGCGGCGGCCTCGTTGCCGACCCGCACCGGGGCGGATCCCGCGTAGCCCGGCAGCCAGTCCAGCTCCAGCTCCGGCAGCCTGCGCTCGCCGTCGACGCCGTACATGATCTGCATCTGCGCGGGACTGCCCGCCACCGCGCGCAGCAGCCACTCGCGCCACGCCCGCGCCTCCTCGGTGTAGCCCGCGGCGAGCAACGCCATCAGCGTCATCGTCGCGTCGCGGATCCAGCAGAAGCGGTAGTCCCAGTTGCGCACGCCGCCGAGGTGCTCGGGCAGTGAGGTGGTGGGGGCCGCGATGATCCCGCCGCTCGGTGCGTACGTCAGTGCCTTCAACGTGATGAGCGAGCGCACCACGGCGTCCCGGTAGCGGCCGGTGAAACCGCAGCGGCCCGCCCACCGCCGCCACCAGCGCGTGGTGTGCTCGATGCGCTCGTCGACGTCGAGCCGTTCCGGCGACCGCTGCCCCGGCGCGATCCACGCCAGCCGGAAGTCGACGCGCTGCCCCTCGGCGACGCTGAACTCGGCGGCCGCGCCCCCGTGCGTGGTCTCCAGCGTGATGTCGGAGTCGAGCATGAGGTGGTCGGGACCGGCCAGGGCGTGCGTGCGACGGCCCTCCGCCCGGATCCAGGGCACGATGCTGCCGTAGTCGAACCGCGGCGCGAACTCGGTGCGCATCGGCACGCGGCCGCGCACGCCCTCCACGCGGCGCACCAGGTCGGCGTAGTCGCCCCGGATCGGCATGCAGTCGGTGATGCGCACCTCGCCCTCGGCGCAGGCCAGCCGCGTCTCCAGCACGAGGGTGTCCTCGCGGTAGGCGCGGCCCACGGCGCGGAACCGGCCGCGCGGCGCCAGGGTCCAGCGGCCGTGCCGGTGGTCGCCGAGCAGGGCCGCGAAGCACGCTCCGGAGTCGAAGCGGGGCAGGCACAGCCAGTCGATGGACCCGTCGGTGGCGACGAGCGCGGCCGTGCGCGTGTCGCCCAGCAGTGCGTAGTGCTCCAGGGGGCGGGACATCCTCCTCCTTGGTCTGTTCCGGGCCGGTCAGGAATCGTAGCCGGGAGATCGGGGTACCCGCCTGGCATGAAACCGAGCGTCCCGCGCGGAGCGGCCGCGTTGCTGGCGGGTACGGCGGCACTGGCGCTCACCGGGTGCGGCACCGTCTCGCCGAGGACGGCGGACCCCGCCGGTGAACCGTTGCCGCCGTTCGACGACCAGCTGCCGGAGTGCAACGCCGCGATCCTCGACGGACGGGTGACCGGGGTCACCGGCGTCGACGGCGCGGCGGCCGAGCGCAGGGCGACGCTGCGCGTGGTCAACACCGGTGTCGCGGCGTGCCACCTGGAGGGCTACGGCGACCTGCAGCTCGTCGGACCGGATGGCGGGCTGCTGCCGACCGTGCTGCACCGGGTGGGGAACGAGCCCCGGCCCACCGTGCTCGACCCCGGCGACCGCGCCGCGCAGGAGCTGCGCTGGAGCACCGCCGCCGCGCCGGGCGAACCCGGGGCCGAGGCCTGCCAGCCCGCGCCCGAGGCGTTGCTGGTGACCCCGCCGGACGGCACGGCCACCTTCCGCGTCGACTGGCCCGCCGGTGCGGTCTGCCAGTACGGGCGCTTCGCGGTCACCGAGTACCACGAGGTTCCGGGATAGGACCCGCCGAGAGGAGCCGGACACATCATGGGACGTAACGCCAGGAAGACCGTCGTGGTCACCGGTGCGAGCGCGGGCGTCGGCCGCGCCACCGCCCGCCTGCTGGGCGCGCGGGGAGACCGGGTGGCCCTGCTGGCGCGGGGCGAGGAGGGCCTGCGCAAGGCCGCCCAGGAGGTCGAGCAGGCGGGTGGCCGGGCCCTGCCGATCCCGGTCGACGTCAGCGACTTCGCCGCGGTGCGGGCGGCGGCCCGGCGGGCCGAGGAGGAGCTGGGCCCGGTGGACGTGTGGATCAACGGCGCCTTCGCCACCGCGTTCGGCCCGTTCACGAAGCTCAAGCCGGAGGAGTTCCGCCAGGTCACCGACGTCACCTACCACGGTTTCGTGCACGGCACCAAGGCCGCGCTCGAGCTCATGCAGCCGAGGGACCGGGGCACGATCGTGCAGATCGGCTCGGCCCTGGCCTACCGCGGGGTGCCGCTGCAGTCGGCGTACTGCGGGGCCAAGCACGCGATCCAGGGCTTCACCGAGTCGCTGCGCTGCGAGCTGCTGCACGACGGCAGCGGCGTCAACGTGACGATGGTGCAGCTGCCCGGGCTGAACACACCGCAGTTCGACTGGGCGGTGTCGCGGATGCGGTACAAGGCGCAGCCGGTCCCGCCCATCTACGAGCCGGAGATCGCGGCGCGCGGCATCGTCTACGCCGCCGACCACCCCCGGCGCCGCGAGTACTGGGTGGGCTTCAGCACGGTCGCGACGCTGATCGCCAACAAGCTCGCACCCGGCCTGCTCGACCGGTACCTCGGCCGCACCGGCTACGACTCGCAGCAGACGGAGCGGGAGGAGGACCCGGACCGGCCGGTCAACCTGTGGGAGCCGGTCGACGACGACTCCGACTTCGGCGCCCACGGCCGGTTCGACGAGCAGGCGAAGAAGCGCAGCCCGCAGCTGTGGTTCTCGCACCACCACGGCACCCTCGCCGCCGCGGCGGTGACCGCGGCCGCCGCGGCCGGTGGCGGGCTCGCCGCCGCCCGCGGCCGCAACTCCCGCTGAGCCCCCGCGAGGTCTTCCCGCGGCCTCGTGCGCTGGCATGAGTGGCCCGTTACGGACGAACTTCGTCCGTAACGGGCCACTCATGACACGTGTGATCTCCGTCGGACGGGGGCCGCGAGGGGCCACGACGTCCTTCCCTGCGGTGACGTCTCGGGGCAGAATGTCCCCCTGAGCCGGGCGGCCACCGGCCGTGTCCGGAGCGTTAGACTCCGGTGCCTGTACGGCTGACGACCGTGCTCGGTTGCCTGGTCGTGACCTGAGGAGGCGTACTCACAGTGGTTCTCCCCGTCGGAACCGCAGGTCAAGAGGGTTCCACCGAGCCGAGTATCGCCCGGATGCGTGACTACTGGATGGCGGGCAGCCACCATTCCGACGCCGACCGGGAGTTCGCCGAGCACATCGCCGTCTGCGCGCCGCATCTGCCGTACCTGGTCCGGGCGCAGCGGGCCTGGACGGAGCGGCTCGTGCGCTTCCTCGTCGACCAGGGCGTGCGGCAGTTCCTCGAACTCGGCTCCGGCATTCCCGCCGAGCGGCACGTGCACGAGGTCGCTCAGGAGGCCGATCCCGCGTGCCGCGTCGTCTACACCGACCTCGATCCCGCGATCGTCGCCGAGGGCAGGGCACTGCTCGACGGCACCGACGGCGCCGCGTTCGTGCACGCCGACATCCGCGAGCCGGATCAGGTGCTCGGCGCCGCGGACACGCAACGGCTGCTCGACCTGGCTGAACCGGTCGCCGTGCTGTTGATCGACACGCTCGTGCACGTACCGGAGTCGGCCGATCCCGGCGCGCTGGTCGCCGCGTACCTCGAACCGCTGTGCTCGGGCAGCTACCTCGCGATCTCCCATTTCGGCGAGAGCGACCAGCTCACCGCGGGACTCGGCATGTTCACGCAGCTGTTCGGCGAGCCGCCGACCGTGACCCTGCGTGAACCGAACGAGGTGGCGCGGTTCTTCGCCGGGCTCGAGCTCGTCCCGCCCGGCATCGTGCCGGTGACCCTCTGGCGGCCGACGTCCGAGTTCGACATGGGCCGCAACCCCGAACTGGCCCAGGTACACGCCGGCGTCGGCCGCAAGCCCTGACCTACGCGGCCAGCGGCACCACGAGCAGCAGCACCTCCCCGACCACCACGAACGGCAGGCCCCGGCGGTGCAACCGGGACGCGGTGGGCAGGCGGCCCGCCCTGGCCGCCCGCAGCAGCGCCGCCACCCCGCCGAGGAACGCGGCGTGGGCGGCGACACCCGCGAACGCCCCGAGCGCGCCGTAGCGCCACCACAGCCCCCCGGCGAGCACGACCAGCCCGGTGAACAGGACCAGGCACGCCAGCACGAGCGTCCCGGGCACGCCGTAGCGGGCCGACGGTGTGGCCACGCCGTCAGCCGTGTCGGCCGCCCGGTCGGGCACCGACCACCACACCGTGCGGCCCGCCGTGAGCACCGTGACCCCGGCGAACACCAGCCACGTCCACGCCGCGACATCCGCCCCCACGGCGGTGTACGACAGCAGGAACGGCAACCCGACCAGGGAGGTGCCGAACACCAGCGGGCCCGCGACACCCCGGCGCTTCAACCGGACGGGCTCGACGTTGTACCCGAGGGTCAGGACCACGATGGCCACCGCCAGCGCCGCCACCACCCACCGCCCGGTCGTGAACCAGAGCACCAGGCACAGCGCGAGACCCGTGGCCAGCTCGGTCACGGCCCAGCGCAGTGCGCGGTCGGTGCCCAGCCGCCGCGTCGCGCGCGCGAGGTAGCCCTTCTCCGCGTGCCGGGAGTCGATGCCCAGGTCGGCCACGTTGTTCAGGGCGAGCGCGCCCACGATGAACAGCAGGTTGGCCGCGACGGCCAGGACCGTGGCGGATCCGGCGAGCCCGGCGGGAGATCCGAGGGCGTAGGCCGCGCCCCACGCGGCGTAGCAGACGTAGGTGACGGGCAGCGGGAACTGCAGGCGGTGCAGCACCACGACGTCCCGCCAGCGCACGGCACCGCTCAGTCGTGGCACGCGGTCACCACCATCCGCAGCCGGGACGCCGGCGCCATCGCGTGCCCGCGCAGCTGGGGCACCCCCGCGCCGGGGTCGGCGCAGCGCAGCGTGCGCCGCCGCAGCAGCGCGGCCACGATCATGCGGGCCTCCAGCTGGCTGAGCTGGCTGCCGAGGCAGTGCCGGTCGCCGCCGCCGAACGGGAAGTAGTGCCGGGCCTCGACGCGGCCGCCGAGGAACCGGCCGGGGTCGAACCGGGCAGGGGAGGGGAAACGTTCCGGCCGCCGGTGGGCGAGGTAGATGCTCGGTGCCAGCGTCGTGCCCGCGGGCAGGGTGCGGCCGAGCAGCTCGGTGTCCTCCCGCAGCACCCGGTTGCCCGCGGCGGGGACCGGCGGGGTGATCCGCAGGGACTCCTGCAGCACGGCGTGCAGCAGCGGCACGCGGGTGCTGTCCGCACCGTCGTCGCTGGTGGCGGCCAGTTCGGCGAGCACGTCGTGGCGCACGGCGGGCTCGCGGTCCAGCCAGTACACCGCCCACGCCGTCGCCGAGGCCGTGGTCTCGTGCCCGGCGAACAGCAGTGAGGCCACCTGGTCACGCAGTTCGGCGTCCCTCATTCCGGCCAGCGGCCCGGCGTCGTCGAGGAGCAGGCCGGCGAGGGTGTGCGGATGCGCGCGGGCCGCGGCCCTGGCGGTGGTGGTGAACAGCCGGTCCAGCTCGGGTCCGGACGGGGGCAGCCTGCCCCGGAGGAACCGGTACGCCAGCGTCCGGCTCCGCGAGCCGAGCGCCCGTTCGATCCAGGCCGCGAACCGGGCCAGGACGGCGTCCACGGTGTGGGCGCCGTTCTCGCCGGGGCCGAGGATGATCCGGCCGATGATCCGCAGCGCGACCCCGCGGGTCCACGCGGACAGCGGCAGCACGGTGCCGGGGCGCAGCGCGTCGATCGCGTCGTGCACGGTCGAGGCGATCACGTCGTGGTAGCGGCTCAGCTTGCGGCCCCGCAGCGGAGGCCCGAGCACGCGGCGGTAGGCGGCGTGCCGCTCGCCGTCGCCCCACAGCAGCGAGCTGCGGCCCAGCAGCGGGATCAGCGACCGGCTGCCGGGATGCCCGAGCGCCTGGTCGGACCGGAAGATCCAGTCGACCGCGTCCGGCTGCCACACCAGCAGCTTCGGCGACGGCGGGCCGGACAGCTCGACGTACTCGCCCGGCGCCCGCGCGCACGCGTCGAGGAACGGCAGCGTCCGCAGGGCGTGCCGCAGCTCGGTGGTGTTCACCGGGCGCCGATCCGGTCCGGCCGCCGCAGGCTCGCCCCGGCGGCGTGCGCCGCCGTGAGGGCGGCCACGCCGGGCCTGGCGGACACCAGGTGCAGTGCGGCGAGCACCTCCGTGCGCACGATCCGGACCGGGGTGTAGAGGTCCTTGTCGTGCCACAGGGCGGGAAAGTCCGTGCGGTCGCCCTGGGCGAGCAGGTACGCGCCGCCGAGCGCGGCGGCCCGCTCCACCGCCCCACCGGGGCGGGCGGCGCCCGTGCGCAGGAGGGTCCGGATCGCGTAGGCGGTCTCCTCGCTCGTGCCCTCCCAGTGTCCCCAGGAGCCGTCGGCTCGCTGCGTGCCGAGCACCCAGTCCACGGCGGCGTGAACGGCTCCGGCCCCGGCCGCGCCACCGTAGGCGGCGAGGGCCGTGGCGCAGCACGCGGTGGCGTAGTACGGCGACGCGTGCCACTTGTCGGTCCAGCTGCCGTCGGGGTGCTGGTGCTCGCGCAGCCAGGCGGTCACCCGGCGGGCCGCCGCCTCGTACCGGCCGCGGCCGGGCAGTGCGGCCCGCGTGCCGAGCAGCGCGCCGACGGCCTGCAGCACGTGCGCGTTGGCGCTGGTGGACGGGGTGCGTTCGGCCGGGAAACACCGGAAGTGGTCGCCCGTGTCGTACTCCCACAGGCACTCCGCCGAGCGGGGGCTGTGCAGCAGCGTCAGCGCGTACAGCGCGGTGGCCGTGTCGTCGACATCGGGCGGCAGGCCGTGCCCGCCCGCCGCGCCGTGCTCGCCGAACTCGGCGTGCATCGAGGCGACGAGATCCGCGGGCACGGGGAACCGGATGCCCGCATCGGCCAATGTGGACAGTACCCAGGACCGCTCGAACAGCGCGAGGGGAGCGGCGACCGGCATCCCGCCGTCGGCGGCCTGCGCGGTGCGGAGGTACCGGAGTCCCGGATGGCCGGGCGTGCGCAGCGCGCGCTCGTCCAGCCAGGCGGCCGTCGCGGCGGGGGAGCAGCCGACCCCGCCACCCGCGACCGGCTCGACGGAGGGCGCGCCGCGCGCCGCCTCCCCGACCACCTCCAGCGAGTGCCACAGCTTGTGCGGCACCGGTTCCCCGTGCCGGACCGCGGCGCGCAGCCGGGCCAGCAGGTCCTCGTTCGCCCCGCCGGGCACGGGCAGGCGGTGGCCGCGCCAGGAGTCCAGGCCGGGCAGCGGTGCCCGGTCGAGCGTGGCCAGCTGCGCGTTGAGGTCGCCGACGAGCGCGGGCACGATGAGCTCCACGGCGACCGTGTCCGGCAGCGCCGGGCGCCCGGACAGCAGGCGGGTGAGCGCCCGCAGCCCTGCGCCGGCCGCTCGGGCGACCCGCGTGGAGCCGATGCCGTCGCCGGTTCCCAGGCGCAGTGTGGTGAGCATCGCCTCGGTGGCGGACAGCGTCGGCACCAGCGCGTAGCCGTCCGGCCCGCCCCACGTGCCGTCGGCGCGCTGGCCGGCCAGCAGGAACCGCACGCGTTCCGGGTGTCCCGGTGCGGACGGGGCGAGGGTCACCACCCGCCCCGTCTCGTAGCAGGAGGGTGCGAAGCTGCCGGTGGGATCGGTGCGCATCTCGGCGATCAACGTCGCCGCCCGGCTCCCTCCGTTTCCCTCGCTCGCCCACTGCGGCCACGATTCGCACGAGTTCATGCGGGCACACCCCTCGACTGCAGGCGGGTTCAGTTGTCCGCGCCGGATGCGCCGGGCGTAACCGGGCGGGAACTCAACGTAGCATCGCGGGCGCGAGTGTCACACCGATGTGCTTCGTTCGGAGCAGTGCCGCCCGGCCCCGGTCGCGGGGTGGTCGGGCGGCACCCGGTTCGGCGACGGGTCCCCGGTCAGCCTGCCAGCACCTCGGTGGGCACCGGGTAGCCCCTGACCCGCTGCGGGTGGTCTCCGACGGGGATCCGGGCGACCTCACGGGGGTTGTCGAACGAGACCACCGAGATGTCGTCACTGTCGCTGTTGGACAGGAAGCAGTGCTCACCGTCCGGGCTCGCCGCCGCCCAGTACGGCTTCTTCCCGGTCGGGACGATCGCGTCGACGGTGAGCGCGGGCACCGACACGATCGCGGCGTAGTCCGAGATCGTGCCCGCGTCGCAGAGCTTGTCTCCCGCGCGGTTGAGGGTCAGCCCGTGGTGCGCGGAGTCCAGCGGGTAGTCCTCGCGGCGCATCCGTTTCGCCTCCTCGGACAGCGGCAGGTGCACGGTGCGGGTGGTGCGTTCCGCCGCGAGGTCGTACTCGATGAATCCGTTGTGGAAGGACAGCTGCGCGTACATCGTGCGCTGGTCCGGCAGGACGACGAACGGCCGGATGCCCACGCCGAAGTCGATGACCTTGCGCACCTCGAGCGTGTCGGCGTCGGCGATGGTGAGCACGCGCTTGCCCTTCGCGGCGTCGAGCAGCGGTGCGTCGGGGGCCACGACGCGGCCGATGGTGGCGTTGTAGATGGTCTCGCCGTCGGGTGAGTACCGGTTCTCGTGCGGGAAGTCGCCGGTCGGGAAGCTGCCCGTGATCTCGCCGGTGGCGGTGTCGATCCGGTTGACGACGTTGGCCGTGGTCGCCGACACGACCAGGGAGCGGCCGTCGGGGGAGATCGCCATGTGGTCGGAGCGGTAGCCGTCGACCCTCGTGTGCCACCGCTGCTCGCCGGTGGCGATGTCGAAGGCGGACACGTCGCCGAGGCTGGGCCGGGAGACGTACATCGTGCGGCCGTCGGGCGAGACCATGATGTCGTCCACGAGCTGGTCGTGGCCCTCGCCCGCGGTCTGCCGGATGACCAGCATCGCGAGCAGCCGGTCCGGGGTCATCTCGGCCTTGCGGCGGGACAGGTCGGGAACCACGTCGATGCGCTGGTACCGCTCGAACGTGTCCGCGTCGACCAGGTCGACGGTGCCCTCCCAGTTGTTGCCGACGAACATCACGTCCCGTTCGGGCTGTGCCTGCGCCGCCGTCGCGACGGGAGCGGGAGCGGCCACGGCCAGTACGGCGGCGGCCAGAGCGGTGAACCGAGCACGGCGACGTGTCATCGCGAACCTACCCCGAAGTAGATATGAATAGGATTCGCGTAGTGTGGCGGCTCGGTTCCGTCCGCGCAAGGGGCCGACCGGGGCGCTAGACCCAGAGCGGCTCGCGCCGCCCGGTGTACGCGGGTTCGTCGCCCGCCTCGGCGAACGCCGTCAGCGCACGCACCAGTCCCTGCCGCTCCGAAGCGGGCATCCGCTCGACGATCCGCGTGATCTCGGACCGCCTGCGCTCGGTGACGCCCGCGACCACCGCGGCGCCCTCCTCGGTCAGGGCGACCACCAGTTCCCGGCGGGAGGCCGGATTCGCCGTCCGGCTCACCATGCCCGCGGCGACCAGGCGGTCGACCATCCGGGTCGCCGTCGACGGGTTCACCCCGAGCTGGTCCGCGATCGCGGCGAGTTTGAGCGGGCCCCGGCTCTCGAGCACCACCAGCAGCCGGAACTGCGGCAACGTGATCGACTCGTCGATCGCGCTGATCGATCGCGCGGACACGGCCACGAGCAGCCGGGACGCGGTGAGCACCGCGTCGGTGATCGTGTCGACGTCATCGGACATGGCTCCGTTCTACCGCACGGCCGATTTTCGTGCCCTGAGCAAGTGTTGCACAATGCAATGGTGACTGTGGCCGGTTCCCGAGGTGCCCGGGTCCTTCCCGTTCCCGTCCGCGGGCCGTTCGGCCGCTGGCTGCGCGAGCGCACGAGCGGCCTGGTCGCGCTCGCCCTCGCGATTGGCGCGGGCGCCGGGCTCGGCGCGATCGCCTTCCGCTGGCTGGTGGACTCGGTCACCTACCTGCTGTCCGGGCACGCCGACTACGCCGCGGCGCCCGGGGCGGAGCATCCGTGGCTGCCGTGGCTGGGCCCCTCGTTCGTCGTGTTCGCGCCCGCGCTCGCGGGCCTGCTCTACGGCCCGCTGGTGTACCGCTTCGCGCCGGAGGCCCGCGGGCACGGCGTTCCCGAGGTGATGTACGCGGTCGCCGAGCGCGGCGGCCGGATCCCCGGGCGGGTCAGCGTGGTCAAGGCGGTCGCCTCGGCACTGTGCCTCGGTTCCGGTGGCTCGGTGGGCAGGGAGGGCCCGATCGTGCAGATCGGCTCGGCACTGGGGTCGAGCCTCGGCCAGGCGGCGCGGCTGCCCGAGTCCCGGTTGCGGGTGCTGGTCGCGTGCGGAGCCGCGGGCGGTATCGCGGCGACGTTCAACGCCCCGCTCACCGGCCCGTTCTTCGCGATCGAGCTGATCCTGCGCAGTTTCGCCGCCGAGTCGTTCGGTGCGGTGGTGCTGGCCAGCGTCACCGCGAGCGTCGTGGGCCGCGCCGTCCTCGGCAACGAACAGCTCCTGGACCTGCCGCGGTTCTCGCTGGCCAGCCCCGTGGAGTACCTGCTGTTCATGGCTCTGGGCGTGGTGGTGGGCGCGGTCGGCGTCCTGTTCACCCGCGTGCTGTACCTCGTGGAGGACGGGTGCGACCGGGTGTGGCGCTGGCCGGAGTGGCTGCGGCCCGCCGTGGGCGGGCTCGTACTCGGCGGGGTGCTGCTGGCGCTGCCCGAGCTGTACGGCGTGGGCTACCCCGTGCTGCAGCACGCGGTGCGTGGCGAGTACGTCGCCGGTTTCCTGCTCGTCCTGCTCGCGGGCAAGCTGCTCGCCACGAGCCTGACGATCGGCATCGGCGGATCCGGCGGTGTCTTCGCACCGTCCCTGTTCCTCGGCGCGACGAGCGGGGCGGCGTTCGGGCTGCTGGTGCACGGCTGGCTGCCCGGGATGACGGCGGCGGCGGGCGTGTACGGGCTCATCGGCATGGGCGCCGCGTTCGCCGGGGCCGCGCGCGCTCCCATCACGGCCGTGATCGTCCTGTTCGAACTGACCGGCGAGTACTCGATCATCCTGCCGCTGATGACCGCCATCGTCATCGCGACGCTGGTGAGCAGGGGACTGTCCCGGGACACCATCTACACGGCGAAGCTGCGCCGCCGCGGCGTCGAGCTGGACCGGCGGCGCCCGTTCGGTGGCCGCACGGTCGCCGACGTGGCCGAGCCGCTGCCGCGCCCGCTCGCCGAGGGCACAGGGCTGGCCGAGGCGGCGCACGCGCTCGCTTTGTCCGGCCACGGGATCCTGCCGGTGGTCGGCGGCGACGGGGCGTACCACGGGTGCGTCACCGCCCGCGCGGTCGCCGAGGCGCTCGACGACGAGCAGGCGAGCGTGCGCACCGTGGCCGACCTCGCCGAGCTGCCGCCTGAGGTGACGCTCGGCGCGACGCTCACCGAGGCGCTCGACGCCCTCACCCGGGCGCCGGGGACCGGCCTGCCGGTGCTGGACGAGCGAGCCGGTGACCTCGTCGGCTGGATCACCCACCAGCGGGTGCTGGCGGCGCTGGATCCGGGCTAGCGGCGGCCGAGGAAGTCCAGCAGCAGCGCGGACAGCGCCTCCGGCACCTCCTCCGGGACCCAGTGGGTGACGTCCTCGATCATCTGGAACTCGTAGGGCCCGCTCACCCAGTTCTCGGTGTCGAGCGCGGCGGTGGAGCCCACGGCCACGTCCTCGGTGCTCCACACGTACAGCGTCGGCACCTCGACCTTGCCGATCCGGTGGTCGGGCGTGCCCGCCCGGTACCAGTTCAGGGCCGCCGTGAGCGCGCCCGGCTCGGACAGCCGCCGCACGTACTCCTCGACGTGCTCGCGGGGCACCTTCCACTCGAACATCCGGCGCAGCGCCTCGGCGCCGTCCGCCAGCATCCGCCGTTCGGTGGTCTTGTCGTGCCGCCACTCGCGCATGTACTGCGAGCGGAGCTGCTGGTCGGGGTCGTCGCGGATGGCGGAGCCGAGCGCGGCCGGGTGCGGGACGGAGACGGCGGTGAGCGTGCGCAGCCTGCCGGGGTGGCGTTCGGCGGTGTGCCAGGCGACGGCGGCGCCCCAGTCGTGACCGACGAGGTCGAACCTGTGCCAGCCGAGTTCGTCGGCGATCGCGAGGACGTCGCCGACCAGGTCGTCCATCCCGTAGTCGGCGGGGTGTTCGGGCCGGACGTCGGGCGAGTAGCCGCGCTGGTCCGGGGCGACGGCGCGGTAGCCCTCGGCGCCGAGCGCGCGCAGCTGGTGGTCCCATTCGAGGGCGGCCTCGGGGAAGCCGTGCAGGAGCAGCACCGGCCGCCCGTCGGCGGGGCCCGCGGCGAGGGCGTCGAACGTACCCGCGGCGGTGGGAATGCTGAGATACTCGGTCACGCCCGGACCCTAGCGGGTCGCGGAAGCCGGGGCGTACGACCGGGAGGAGGAGCGGTGAGCCGTCGGAGGCTGCGATCGTGAGTCCTGCCTTGGTGTCGCCTGTGCGCTCCGGCCTTTCTGGATGCCGGGGTGACGGCCGGGAGCGTGGGGCGCCGTGATCCTGCCGAGCGCGGTGGCCCGCGGGGTCGCCGAGGGAACCGTCCGGCTCGCCTTCCGGCGCTGGGCGAAGCCGGACGTCCGCCCCGGCAGCACGCTGCGCACCCCGGCCGGGGTCGTCGAGGTCGAGTCCGTGGAGCCGGTCGATCCGGCGTCGATCACCGAGGACGACGCCGTGCTCGCCGGCGCCCCTTCGGCGGCGGCGGTCCGCGCGGCGCTGCGCGGCCCCGAGCACCATCCGACGTACCGGATCCGGGTCCGCTGGGCGGGTCCCGACCCGCGCGTCGCCCTCGGCGCGAACGACGACCTGCTCCCCGAGGAGGTCGAGGAGATCTCCCGCCGCCTGGCCCGGCTCGACCGCGCCGGCAGGCACGGCCCGTGGACCCGCGCGGTGCTGGAGGTCGTCGAGGCCCACCCGGAGCGCCGGGCGGGTGACCTCGCGGACCTGCTCGGCCGCGACAAGCAGTCGTTCAAGCTCGACGTCCGCAAGCTGAAGAACCTGGGGCTCACCCACAGCCTCGAGGTCGGGTACCGGCTCTCCCCGCGCGGAGCCGCCTACCTCCGCGCGATCCGCGACCGGCCCGCACCGGATCCGCCGTCGCGGTGAACGGCGCCCGGCTCCCCGTGCCGGGTACGCGGGTGTCCGGCCGTGGTGCGGGTGTCTGGCCGGGGTGTGGGTGTCTGGCAGGGGTACGCGTGTCTGGCCGGGGTGTGGGTGTCCGGCCGTGGTGTGGGTGCCTGGCCGGGGTACGGATGTCCTCGCAGGGGTACGCGTGTCCGGTCGCGGTGCGGGTGTCCCCGCAGGGGTGCGCGTTTCCGGCACGGGCAGGGTGGTGGGTGCGTCCGGCTTGGCGCCGGGCGGGGAGCCGGTGCCGTGGTCCTGTTCGCCGGGGTGGGCGATGCGGGTCGTCCGTTGTGGGCGGGTGTCCGGCACGGTGGCGGGTTCGCTCGTCGCGGTACGTGGCGCTCGTGCGGTGGTCTGGGTCGATGCGGTGCGCGGTGTCGGCTCCCGCGGCCGGGTCCAGCTTCGTGGCCGCATTGATCCGTGGCCGCACTGATCTGTGGCCGCATTGATTCGTGGTCGCGTTGATCTGTGGTCGCATTGAGCGAGCCCCGTGCGGTGTGGTGCGCGGTGTCGGCTCCCGCGGCGCGGCTCGACACCGGAATCCGGTGCGGTTTCGGTCGTCCGGGATCGTCGCCGGGCTCGGGTCGTCCGGGGGACCGGTTCGGTGGGGCGCCGAGCGCCGGTGCTCGGCGCGGCGACGCGACTCCGCGCCGGGTGCCGACGTTGCCCGGGCTTCGTGGGTGCGGTGGGTGGCTCGTTGCCCGCGTGGGGCGCGGGGATGTGGCGTTCACTGTTCAGTGTGGAGGGTGGGTGGTGCGGGGTTCGTGGAGGGGTTCGGGATCGCTGGTGAACGTCGCTCCGGCCGGGGTGGTG
>NZ_PVNH01000015.1 GCF_003001955.1 Prauserella shujinwangii
GACTCGTCGGCGGCATCCCCTGGTTCGTCCCACCACCCCACGTCGACCCCCGCCGAAGACCCCGCCGCAACACCCTCCACACCAGACACCCGGCCCCACTCGCCGCCTGACCAGCAACCAGCCGCCGGGAGACGAGCGTGCCCCGGCTCGCCCGCCTACCCGGCGGGGATACCCAGCCAGCGGCCGTCGGTGCGGGGATGCCGCTGGCCGGACCGGCCGAGCTCGTCGCCGTGGGTGGACGACGCCCACCGCGGCCGCTGGCCAGGACGGCACCCGGTGAGGTGGCCGTGAACGTGCTCAGCCTTGGCGTGTTGGTCGCACTGCTGGTGTTGCTGGACGTCGACCGCCCGCTGGTCCGGTTCGGACTGCCGGTGGCGTTCGCCGGCTACGCCGCTGTCCGCATCGCGATCGTGGCCGGCAGGCAGCGACGGCGACGCTGAGGCCGACCCTGCCGCCCCGCCGCCCGAGGCGCCTCGAACCGCCCGTCTCGGCCGAGCCGGGAGCGCCGTGGCGACGAGGTCGCCCAGCTCGGGGACCCACGCGGCACTAGCCTGGAAATGATGGAGATCCAGCAGGCGATCGATCACGTGGGGTTCGGCCGGTTCCAGCGCAGGCTGTTCCTCGTCTGCGGGGTCACCTGGGCCGCGGACGCGGCGGAGATCTTCCTGATCTCCTTCGCGCTTCCCGGGTTCCGCGACGAGTTCGGCCTGTCGGCGACCGAGGCGGGTCTGGTCGTGACGGCGACCTTCGCGGGCATGCTGGCCGGGGCGTGGGTGTGGGGAGCCGTGGCGGACCGGGTGGGCAGGCGCCTCGGTTTCCAGCTCACGATCGCGATCTTCGCGTTCGCCGGGCTGGCGTCCGCGTTCGCCCCCGACGCGGTGTGGCTGGCGGTCCTGCGTGCGCTGACCGGGTTCGGGCTCGGTGGCGCGCTGCCGCTGGACTTCTCCCTGTTCGCCGAGTACCTGCCGACGCGCAACCGGGGACGATGGCTGGTCCTGTTGGAGAGTTTCTGGGCCGTCGGCACGGTGATCGCGGCCGTACTGGGACTGCTGCTGGTCCCGACACTGGGCTGGCGCTGGCTGCTGGCCACCTCGGCCGTCGCGGCGCTGCTGGTGCTGTGGGTGCGGCTGCGCGTCCCGGAGTCGGCCCGCTACCTGCTCACCCGAGGCCGCCAGGACGAGGCCAGACGGCTGCTGGACCGGATCGCCACGGAGAACGGGACGCGCCTGCCGCCCGGCGAGCTCACCGTGCCCGAGGGCAGCGGCCGGACCGGCCTCGGCCAGCTGCTCCGAGGCGGGCTACGCCGCACCACCCTGACGTTGTGGGCGCTGTGGCTGCTCATCGCCTTCTCCTACTACGGGATCTTCGTCTGGCTGCCGGACATCTTCGCCGAGCGCTACGGCTACGACCTGCTGAACAGCTACCGCTACGTCTTCTACCTCGCGCTCATCCAGCTCCCCGGGTACTTCAGCGCCGCCTGGCTGGTCGACCGGTGGGGACGCAAGCCGGTCCTCGCCACCTACCTCGCGGCGAGCGCCGTCGCCACCCTCCTGTGGTCGCTGGTCGCGGGCGTGGGGCCGATTCTCGCCACCGCCGGGCTGATGAGCTTCTTCACGCTCGGCGCCTGGGCGGCGCTCTACGCCTACACGCCGGAGGTCTACCCGACGCAGCTGCGCGCCGGGGGCATGGGCATCGCGAGCGGCTTCGCCCGGATCGGCGGCACGGTCGCCCCACTGCTCGGCGGGGTGCTGCTGTCGATCTCGCTGGTCGCCGCCCTCAGTGTCTTCGCGGTGGCGTTCGCGGGGGCCGCGCTCGTGGCGCTCGTCTTCGCCGGCGAGACGCGCGGACGTCCCCTCAGCGACACCCTCACCCAGCTCTCCGCGCTCGCTCCCGGCCGCACCCGGAATCCACGGAAGTAGGGCTGGACGGCCCAGACCTCGCTGCTCCGACTGGCGGACCGGCACGGGATCGCCACGGACGTCCCGGCTCGGCGGCTTAGGATTCGCCCGATGAACTCGAGCTCTCGCCAGGAGGAACGCATGTCAGCCGCCGGTCAGCCACGACGGTTCGCCACGGTGGACGCGTACAACGTCGCGCACCCCGGCCGCCGCATGCCCTCGGAGGCGCCCGAACGGCACCGCCTGCGCGGCTTCCACGCGGCCATGGCCGGCGTCGAGGACGATCTCACGGGCAGCGGAGCGTCACTGACCATCGACTTCCTGCCGGGTGGAGCGCCGAGGCCGGGCGAGGAGGACCGGCTCGGCAACGTCGTCGCCTCGCACTGGGGGCAGGCACCGATCGTCGTCCTCGCCGAGGAGGTCTCCTTGCGGGAGGCGTGGCGGGCCATCACCGGCTCCTGGCCCGCCCGCCTCTCCCAGGCCCGCCAGATCCTCGCCGACCTGCGCGCGGACGCCCGGCCTGCACCGGCAGGCTGATCGCCGCCCGCGTGGTTGACCCGCCCGCCCAGCGGGCGAACGATCGTGGCACTTCCCGCTCACCGTCCCTCCGGCGCGCCGGACGTGGGGGACCCGTTCCACGACGCCGAGGACGTCGGCACCCGGATGGCGAGCCTGGACCACGGCGCGCTGACGATCACCGGGCCACAGAGTGAGGCGGCCAAGCCGAGGCGGATCCCGACCTCCGGCTCGTGACGCGCCTCGCCGGGCGGTGTCTCCGGCGACCCGGCGTCATCGCTCGCCGTCGAGCACCTTGTCCGGAGCCGGGTGCTCGACGAGCGCGAGCACCCGGCTGGACATGAAGCGCGCGGTGCGCACAGGCGTGCCCGTGCGCGTCACCTCGGCGACCTCCACCACGCCGCGGCCGATGGTCACCTCGACCCGGCGCCCGATGCGGGTGGCGGCGATCTCGTAGGCACGGTTCCCGTCGCCCGCGTCGATCACCACTTCGACTCGGTCTCCACGCATCCCAGATCCACCGCCGACCGATTCTGTCCTATCCGGACGATTCTTCCGGGCTCTCACCGTCCGGCCGCGCCCAGTCCGCGAGCCTCGGTTCGAGTGCCGCGTAGACGTCCGGGTCGAGGCCCATCGCGGTATGACAGCTGCGCACCTCCACGCACTCGGCGTCCGGGTCGCGGCACAGCCGCCACGGCACGACGGCGTCGTTGCGGGAGTAGACGGCGACCGCGGGAACGTCGGCGGGCAACGGCGCCGCCAACCGCCGCACGTTGTCCCGGTAACAGGTCCCGGTGAAGCAGTCGTCGTCGAGCAGGCCGGGCACGCCGACCGCGGACAGACGCGTGAGCGCCCTGGCGATCCGCACCGTTCCCGGGTGGGCGCCGAGCGGATCGAGGACGGGGCTGGCGAGCATCACCAGGCCACGGACCAGGTCGGGTCTACGCACGGCCACGAGCCTGCCGAGCCAGCCACCCCGGCTCTGTCCGAGCACGACCACCCTCCCGCCGGTGGCCTCGGCATGGTCCTCGAGCCGCCGCTCGACCCGTTCCAGCAGGGTCGTCGTGCACCCGATGTTCAGCCCGATGCGGGCTCCCTCCGGCCGATAGCCGCGAGACCGCAGCCACCGGTGCGCGACCATCAGGCTCCGGTCACCGAAGCCGAAGCCCGGAACGAGCAGCACACCGCGGCCCGCGCCCTGCCGGGAACGTCCGCCGCGCCACACGGGATGCCGCAGCAGGCGCGGCAGCATGGCGGCGGTAGCGAGCACGACCTGTTCCCGGCCCGCCGCGCGCAGCGCGCCGACGGCACCGCCGGGCCGTTTGAGCGACCACATACCGAGGGATACCACGTCCGGACTGGACCGACACCCGCTCACCCGGCCGAGTCCGGGCAAGCCCTCGGGGAGGGAGATTCCCGTCCCGTCACGACCGGGCGGCGTGCCAGGATGCCCGCGTGAGCCGTTTCGCGTGGGACCACAACGCGTACTACCACCGGACCCTGCTGCGCACGCTCCCCGCCGCGCCCGGACGCGTCCTGGACGTGGGTTGCGGCGCCGGAGCCCTCGCCACCGCGCTCGCGGCCAGGTCACGGCACGTCGACGCGCTCGACCGTGCCCCGGAGATGATCGCCGCCGCCGAGCGGGCCGTACCGGGCAACGTCCGCTGTGTACACGCCGACTTCCTGCGCGACACCCACCCCGGCGCCGCCCCGGCCGGCCACTACGACGCGGTCGTCTCGGTCAGCGCGCTGCACCACATGCCGCTCTCGGACGCGCTGCCCCGCATGGCGAACGCGCTCCGGCCCGGCGGGGTGCTCGCCGCGATCGCGCTCCCCCGCACCGACCTGCCGCGTGAACTGCCGGTCGAACTGGCCGCGTTCGCCGCGCAGCGAGTGCTCGCCGCGACGTTCGCCGTGGCCAGGACGGTGGGCCGCGGCCGGTGGTACGCGCCGGAGCACTCGCACGACGCGATGCCCGTGGTGCTGGATCCGCCGCTCACCACGCGACAGGTCCGCGCGCGGGCCGCGGCGATCCTGCCCGGCGCCCGGGTGCGGAGGCTGCTGTTCTGGCGCTACCTGCTGGTCTGGCACAAGCCCGGAGGCTAGCGCCACTCCCCCGACGTCGATCCCATCGCCGTCAGGGGAGACCTCCGTCTACACGAGCAAGCCCAGGACATGCCGGCACGTTCGCCTACCACTCATACGGCCGTGCAGGACATGATGGGTCTGGTCGGCGCGATCACCGTGCTGCCGCGCAGCCAGCGCCAGTCGGTGAAGGCCGACGTGGACGTCATGCTGACCATGCAGCAGTGGTGGTGGGAGGCCGAGGGAGCGCTGGTCAACCCGTTCGGCAACGACGGCCACTTCGGCTGGTTCACCATCAACGGCCGCACCGGCGAGGCATCGGGTGGGCCGATCGACATCGCCGCCGGGGACCTCGTGCGGCTCAGGCTGTACAACGCGGGGCAAGGTGTGCACGCGATGCATCTCCACGGTCACGACCAGTTCCGGGTGGCCAAGAACGGCCACGCCGTGCCGGTCGTCCGCCAGACGACCCAGTCCATCAGCCCCGGCGACTTCTTCCTGGTCGAGTTCGTCGCCAGGCCGGGCAACTGGCTGTTCCACTGTCACTTCCCCCACCACACGGCCAACCGGATGCTGTCCGGCTGGCGGGGTTCACCGGTCGGCATGAGCCGGATCTTCCACACCGCAGGCGCGCCCCCGGTGCCGCCCGAGTACTTCAGCGACAACTACTACCTGCCCCCGCCCGGGGTGCCTCCCCGGTGAGCGCCCGCGGGCCCGAGCACGTCCGGGGTCAGCGCAGGCGCAGCCGGCCGAGGAACCCGTCGAGCTGGGCCAGCTGCCGCACGGGGGTGCTCTCGGCCGGCGAGAGCACCCCCTGGATCTGCAGGCCCATCAGCATGGCCAGCAGCTCGTCCACCGCGGCGGGGACGTCGACGGACGCGGCGACGGTGCCGTCGGCAACGGCCTCTTCGATGCGCTGGGTCATCTCGGCGCGCCACCGGTTGGTGGAGTTCGTGTAGAGCTCGGCCTTGTCGCTGGAGTTGAGCGCCTGCTGCCAGAAGGTGATGGCCAGGCGCGCCTCGGCCAGGCGCTCCTCGTCGAGCGGCATGATCTCCAGGCAGAGCGTGCGCAGGCCGGAAAGCCCTCTGCGGTCGGGCTCGACCTTGTCGGCGCGGGTGTTGGTGGCGTCGAAGATGTGCTGGAACGCGGCTGTGAGCACGGCGTCCTTGTTCGGGAAGTAGTACAGCAGCGCGCCGTTGGCGAAGCCGGCGGCCTCGGCGATCCGCCGGGTGGTCACCGACTGGATGCCCTCCTCCGCGATCAGCCGCCAGACGACGCCGATGATCTCCCTGCGGCGTGCCTCGTGGTCCACGATCTTCGGCACGAAACCCCCGTCCGGACGTCCTTCGCGGCACGGTGACCCCGCCGAGCCTACGCCCGGTCAGCTCGACGTTCGCCGTAGCCCCTTTTATTTTGTACGCTTGCTCAGAATAATGGGGCGCACCCGACTTCGGAAGGACCGCCAATGACGTCGCACACCCATCCGCTGTCCTCGCTCAGCCCGGCCGAGATCGCCACCGTCCGCCAGGTCATGGCCGATGCCGGGCTCGTCTCGGACACCACCCGGTTCGCCTACGTCGGACTCGACGAACCCGGCAAGCCCGACGTGCTCGCCGGCACCGTGACCGACCGGCGCGCCAGGGTGCTCCTGCTCGACATCGCGACCGGCAAGGCGGACGACGTCCGGGTGTCCGTCGCCGAGGGCGCGGTGCGGGAGGTGACCCCGATCGACGGCGCCGCGGGCCAGATCGCGATCCTCAACGAGGAGTTCGGCGTGATCGACGGGATCCTGGCCGGCTGCGCCGAGTGGACGCAGGCGCTGCGGGCACGGGGCGTCGACCCGGACACCGTGGTGTACGCCCCGCTGTCGGCGGGCAACTACGGGTACCCGGACGAGGAGGGCAAGCGCATGATGCGCGTGCTCGCCTTCCGCCAGGACCACCCCGGCGACCACTGCTGGGCGCATCCCGTCGACGGACTGTGCGCGTACGTCGATCTCATCGCGAGGTCCGTCCACAAGATCATCGACCACCGCGTGCACCCGGTACCGGCCGAGCCGGGCAACTACCACGATCCCGCGGTCGCGGGCCCGCCCCTCGAAGGCCTCCGGCCGATCTCGATCACCCAACCGGACGGACCGTCGTTCCGGTTCGACGGGGAGCGGCTGACCTGGGCGAACTGGTCACTGCGCGTCGGATTCGACATGCGCGAGGGCCTGGTCCTGCGCCAACTGTCCTACCGGGACGGCGACACCGAGCGGCCGGTCGTCTACCGCGCCTCCATCGCCGAGATGGTGGTGCCCTACGGCGACCCGTCCCCGGTCCGGTTCTGGCAGAACTACTTCGACACCGGGGAGTACCTCTACGGCCGCTACGCCAACTCGCTGCGGCTGGGCTGCGACTGCCTCGGGGAGATCACCTACCTCGACGCCACGATCGCCGACGAGTTCGGCAACCCGCACACGATCGGCAACGCCATCTGCGTCCACGAGGAGGACTTCGGCACGCTGTGGAAGCACAGCGACCTGTTCACCGGGGTGTCGGAGGTGCGCAGGCAGCGCAGGCTGGTGATCAGTTTCTTCACCACCGTCGGCAACTACGACTACGGCTTCTACTGGTACCTCTACCTCGACGGCACGATCGAGTGCGAGGCCAAGCTCACCGGCATCCCGTTCACCTCCGCCTATCCGGAGGAGGGATCCGCGTTCGCCACCGAACTCGCACCGGGCCTGGGCGCCCCGTACCACCAGCACCTGTTCTGCGCCCGGCTGGACATGACCGTGGACGGGGTGGAGAACGCGGTGGACGAGGTCGACGTCGTCCGGCTGCCGATGAGCGAGGCCAATCCGTACGGCAACGCGTTCACCAGCCGCACCACCCGGCTCGGCAACGAGCGGGACGGCGCGCGCGAAGCCGACGCGGCGGTCAGCCGCACGTGGCACATCGTCAACCCGGGCACGCGCAACCGCATGGGCACCCCGGTCGGCTACGCGCTGCTGCCCCAGCAGGCACCGACGCTGCTCGCCGACCCCGGTTCGGTGATCGCCGCCAGGGCGGCCTTCGCGACGAAACACCTCTGGGTCACCCGGTACTCGGCCGACGAACGCTACCCCGCAGGCGACCACGTCAACCAGAGCCCCGGCCACGGCGGGCTGCCCGGCTACACCGCGGCGGAACGGGACATCGACGGCCAGGACATCGTCGTCTGGCACACGTTCGGCCCCACCCACCTCCCCCGGCTCGAGGACTGGCCGATCATGCCGGTCGACTACGCCAAGTTCACCCTCAAACCGTTCGGGTTCTTCGACCGCAATCCCACCCTGAACGTGCCCGCGACACCGGGCGGCCACTGCCACGCCGACTGAGCGCCACCCCGCTACGCTCACCGCGTGGGCGGCGAGTCCCGGCGGAAGGCCCTGCGCGGGTACCTCGACCGGAAGATCCGGATCAGGCTCCGGATCTTCCTGCGCACGGTGGCCGGCAGGGTCGACGCGGTCGGCGCGGTGATCCTCGTGGCGTACCTGGTCTTCGCGGTCTTCCGCACCCGGATCGTCGGGCTGCGGGTGCACGGCCCCGCGGGCGGAGCGACCAGCGTGGCCGTGCTGGCCGGGGTGATGGCGGGCCAGGTGCTCGGCATCAGATACGGCCTGCGCCGGCTGTACCGCGAGGTCACGGGCACCTAGCCGGCCGGAGGCCCGGTACCGCGCCGGGATAACGACGCCGGTGCGTCCCGGCTATCGCGATTCGCTGACGGCCGTGAAAAAGACACTCTGGGTATCGCCGTCATTAACCCGAACAGCCCTTGTGGCGAACCGAAACGCGAGTTTGGGTTGCCAGGCGCGAATCGGACGATCCGCGGACCGCGGAGAACCGGAGGAAGAAATGAGAGCGATACTCGCCACCGCGACGATCGCAGTGCTGGCGGCGGTCCTGAGCGCGCCGGCCGCGTCGGCCCACGAGCAGGCGTTCGACCAGGTCTCCCCTCCGACGGCGGAGGAGAGACGCGCGGAGCTGACGGCGGCCCCGGACGGACAGGCCAAGTGCGTGAACGGCGTCGCGGCCGACACGTACGCCTGCGACGGCATCGACATGCTCGACCACCTCTGGCTGGAGGACCTCGGGCTCAGCTTCGCCAACGACATGTGGGGCTGGACCGATCCCGCCACCGGCAGGGACTACGCGATCATCGGCGGCACGGAGGGCACGGTGTTCGTCGACATCAGCGAGCCCACCGACGCCACCGTGGTCGGCATGCTGCCGGCGCACGTGCTCGACCCCAACCGGCCGTTCTGGCGGGACATCAAGGTCCATGACAACCACGCGTTCGTGGTGTCCGAGCAGATCCCGCACGGCATGCAGGTCTTCGACCTGACCCGGCTGCGGACCGAGACGGGCACGTTCACCGAGGACGCGCACTACCCGCTGTTCGGCAACGCCCACAACATCAACATCAACACCGACAGCGGCTACGCGTACGTGATCGGCACCAACACGTGCGCGGGCGGCCTGCACATGGTGGACGTCTCCACGCCGACGAGCCCCGAGTTCGCGGGCTGCTTCGCCACGCACGGCTACATCCACGACACCCAGTGCGTGACCTACTCCGGCCCGGACGCCGACTACGCGGGACGCGAGATCTGCCTCAACTCCAACGCGGCGAACGACGGCAACTTCGTGTCCATCGTGGACGTCACCGACAAGCTCGCGCCGCGGCCGATCGCCCGCGTGCCGTACACCGACAGCGGCTACAGCCACCAGGGCTGGCTCACGCCGGACCAGCGGTACTTCCTGCACGGTGACGAGCTGGACGAGCTCGACCACGGGATCAACACCAGGACCCGGATCTGGGACATGTCCGACCTGGACAACCCGCGGCACATCGGCTCGTTCGACAACGGCACCACCTCGATCGACCACAACATCTACACCGAGCGCAGGCTCGCCTACGCGTCGAACTACACGTCGGGGCTGCGCGTCTACCACACCGGCAAGATCGCCGACGGCGAGCTCAAGGAGGTCGCGCACTTCGACGTGTACCCGGAGAACGACAACGCCTCGTTCGAGGGCGGCACGTGGAGCAACTACGGCTACTTCAAGCGGGACGTCATCGGCGTCAGCACGATGGACAGGGGGCTGTTCATCCTCCGGCTGAGGTGACCACACCCGCGCGCCGCCGGGGCGGGCCGTCGCGGCCCGCCCCGGCGGCACCCGGCGTCAGGGCTGTTCGCCCGGCGGCGCCGCGTTCGCCCCACTGACCACGACGGCGACACGCTCACCCTGGCGGGGCCGGTACGCACCCGAGCGCAACGCGGCCACGCCCACCGCGGCCGCGGGTTCGGCCACCACCCGCACGGCCTGCCAGAGCTCCCGCTGCGCGGCCCGGATGTCGTCGTCGTGCACGAGCACGACCTCGCTGACGTACTTGCGCGCGAGGGGAAAGACCTGCGCCCCCACCCGGCGGGGAGCCAGCGCGTCGGCGGCGATGCCGCCGGTGGGCGCGTCGGCGGGCCCACCCCGTTCCAGCGCGACCGTCAGGGTCGGCGCACCGGCGGGCTCCACACCGACCACCCGGACCGCGCCGGCGAAGGCGGCGGCCACACCGCCGATCAGCCCGCCGCCACCGACCGGAACCAGCACGGTGTCCACATCGGGCACCTGGTCGGCGAGTTCCAGCCCGAGCGTGCCCTGGCCGAGCAGCGTCTCCCGCTGGTCGAACGCGTGGACGCCGAGCGCACCGGTCTCGGAGATCCACCGCTCGGCCGCGCCGAGCGCGTCCGCGTACCGGTCGCCACCCACCACGAGCTCCGCGCCGAGGGAACGGATGCGGTCGATCTTGGCGGGCGCCGAGATCGTGGGGACGTACACCCGGGCGGGCACGCCCAGCCGGTGCGCCGCGTACGCGACCGCCACGCCGTGGTTGCCGCCGGACGCGGCCACCACCCCGGCCCCGGGCACGGTCCGCAGCAGCAGGTTGGCGAACGCGCCGCGGACCTTGAAGGAGCCCGCCCGTTGCAGCTGCTCCAGTTTGAGGACCAGCCCCGCCCCGTCGGCGCCGGTGACTCCGAGGTCCGCGGGCTCCACCGCGACGACGGGAGTGCGGCGCACGTGGGGTGCGATCACCACCTGGGTTCGCGCGACGTCTTCCGGGGTGATCACGCCGCGGCCCGTTCCGGGTCGAGAATCGCGACCGCGTCCACCTCGACCGGGGTGCCCAGCGGGAGGGAGGCGACCCCGACGGCGGCGCGGGCGTGCGCGCCCGCGGGCCCCAGCACGTCGCGGAACAGCTGGGAAGCGCCGTCCGCCACCTGCGGATGCCGGGTGAAGTCCGGGGTGCTGGCGACGAACACCGTGACCCTGACCAGCCGCGTGACGGCGTCGAGCCCGCCCGCCGCGGCGGCGAGCTGCGCGAGGACGTTCAGCGCGCAGGCCCGGGCGGCGTCCTGCCCCGCCTCGACGTCGAGACCGGCACCGAGCACGCCGTCGGCGACGAGCGCGCCGTCGCGGGTGGCGATCTGCCCCGAGACGTACACCGTGTCACCCGCGCGGACGTAGGGTTCGAACGCCGCCACGGGAACGGGTGGCGGCGGCAGCTCCAGGCCCAGCGCGGAGAGCCGCTCGGCGGCGGTCGTGGGTGTGGTCATGGCGGACTCCCGTCGTTCGCTCGGTGTCACCAGCCACCGCCGAGGAGCCGTTTCACCTCGGCGATCCGTTCCTCGTCGCGCTGGTAGAACACCCATTGCTTGATCTTCTTGCTCCGCACCAGCCCGGCCCTGCTGAGCACCTTCAGGTGCTCGCCACAGGTCGGCTGGCTGACGCCGAGCTTGTCGGCGATGAACACCGAGCACACGCCGTCGCGGACGAGGTCGCCGTCGCGTTGCGGCGGGAAGTGCGCCTCCGGGTCGCGCAGCCAGTCGAGCACCAGCAGGCGCTTGTCGTTGGCCAGGGCCCTGAGCACGTCGACGTCGAGCACTTAGCCATTATGCTAATTAGCTAATCAACTGTCCAGCGCTCGCCGGTCCGGCCCCTACCGCGGCACCTCGTGCAGCCGCGCCAGGACACTGTCGACCGCGGCGGCGACGCGGTCGGGGTGGTCCTCCGGGGTGAAGTGCCTGCCACCGTCGATCCGGTCCAGGTCGGCCCCGAGGTCCTCCGCCAGCCGGACCCCATAGGAGACCCGCTGGAACTGGTCTGCCGCGCCCCACACCACCCGCGCGGGAACGCCGATCCCGGGAAGCCGGTCCGCGACGGCCAGCGTGTCCCGTGCCCGCAGCGCGGCCGCCTGCCGGGCGAGGCCGCGGGTGGCGCCGTGCGTCACGTAGTGCCGCCAGTGGATCCCGATCGACTCGGCCGCGCGCGCCCGGTCGTCGTGGCCGCGCCGCAGCAGGTTCACGAACGCGGGATAGAGCGCGGTGTCGGGCAGCAGCGGGAGGACACCCGCCAGCCGCTGGAGCACCCGGACGCTCGGGATGGGCCAGGAGTCGTAACAGACGGCGTTGGTCAGCACGAGCCCGGCGACCCGGTCCCGTTCGGTGGCGGCGAGGATCTGCGCGACGCCGCCGCCCAGGTCGTGCCCGACGAGCACGACCGGGCCGAGGTCGAGGTGGCGCAGCCATGCCGAGAGGTACCCGGCCTGCCGGGCCACCGCGATGTCGCGGCAGCGGCCGTGCGGGATGCTCGCCCCGTAACCGACCATCTCCCAGGCGAGGCAGCGGGCTCCGGGCACCCGGCCCAGCACGTGCCGCCACAGTTCCGGGGACGTGGGCACTCCGTGCACGAACACCACGGGCGCGCCCTCACCCCGCTCCAGCCAGCGCATGGGGATGCCGTCCACCGTCGCGGTGCGCTCGATCATGGGAATCACCTCCGCAACCGGCTCTCCCGGCCACGTTAGGCGCGTGCCCACGGCGCCGCAGCGCACCGGAACGGCCCGGCGGGCGCGCCTCTCCTCAGCGCCGGTCGGCCCGCCCCAGCACGGGCTTCACGTCGAGCACGGGGGTGCCGTCGATCGCCTCGAGCCCGCTCACCGTCACGGCGCCGTCCTCGACGGCGGTGACCGTGACCGGGTGGACGCCGATCGGGTTGGGCCGATCCGCCGAGCGGGTGCTGAACACACCCTGTCTCGGCCTTCGCTCGTCGTCGCGCGGATGCACCGACAGCGTGTCCCTCCGCGCGAGGTGCAACCACGTGAGCACGAGCACCTCGGCTCCCTCGCCCAGATCCGCCGCCGCCTCCCTGACCTCGGGCAGGAACACGATGCGTGCGACCGGTGCGCCCTCGTCACCCTGTCTGGGGGCGGCGGCCCGGTCGGTCAGCGGCGACTCCACCCGGCCCACCGGCCGCAGCGACGGCGGCTCCGCCGGGTCCCGGCCCGCCGCCGCGGCCTCCGGGGGCACCAGCCACCGGCCCTCGCGCATGAGCTCCCGGCCGGCGATCTCGTTCACCTCCCGCCAGGCCTGCACGCGCCGGGGCCGGATGCGGAAGAACTGGTACGGCGTGTCCAGCCCGCGAGGGTCGAAGCCGGTCTTGTCCACGAACGCCTCGGCGACCGGTGCGGCAGGCTCCGGAACCGCCTCCGCGACCCCGTGGAGGAGCACGACGTCGCGGGTCGGCCCGATCCCCACCCGCACCCGGCGGCTCTCCCGCAGGTTGCGGGCGGTCACACTGTCGACCGGTGTGGCGACGAGCAGCGACTCGCCGTCCCACCGGAACGACAGCGGCACCAGGTGCGGGCGGCCACCGCCGGCCGTGGCGATCCACGCGTCGACGTCGTCCTCCAGCCTGCGCAGGGTGTCCCGCATCCGCTCCTCGGGGCCGCGGGGTGCCGCCGTGCCACTCATCCGTGTCTCCTCCTCGTCGCCGCACACGACCCGGCTCGGGCCATGGCGATCAGCCTGCCAGCATCGGGCAGGGCGGAACGGCGCCCATTGCCCAGACCGAACGATCGTGCTATAAGTTGGGCATGAGTAAGGGCGACTCCACCAAGCGCGTGATCCTCGACGAGGCGACGGAGATCGCGAGCAAGGTGGGGTTGCAGGGACTCACCATCGGCACCCTCGCCACGCGTACCGAGCTGTCCAAGAGCGGGCTCTTCGCGCACTTCCGGTCCAAGGAGTCACTGCAGCTGGACGTGCTGCGGCACGCCAGGGAACGGTTCGTCGACCTGGTCGTGCGTCCCGCGCTCGCCGCGCCGCGCGGGGAGCGGCGCGTGCGGGCCCTGTTCGAGCACTGGCTCGCCTGGTGCCGGGGCGACGTGCTCGGCGGGGGATGCATCTTCACCGCCGCCGCGGCCGAGTTCGACGACCAGCCGGGCCCGGTGCGCGACCTGCTCGTCAACGACGAGCGCGACCTCGCCGACACGGTCGCCCAGGTGTTCCGCACGGGCATCACCGAGGGCCACTTCCGCGCCGAGGCCGATCCGTACCAGTTCGCCCAGGACCTGCACGGGATCCTGCTCGCCTACATCCACAGCGCCCGCCTGCTCGGTGACCCGATGGCCGAGCAGCGGGCGGCCCGTTCCTTCGAGGCACTGCTCGCGGCGGCCCGCTGACCGTCCGCGTCACTCCCACCGACCCCACCGTCCCCCGAGAGGCGGCACCGCATGTATCCCAGCCCGGAACTATCGGCCATAAATAGCACGATCGATCGGTTTTTTCCACGGGCACAGCCGCCCTCCGTGGTCGTGCGCGTACTGGAACCCGCCGATGTGCCGCTCGTCGACGCGATGTCGGACGCGCTCACCCCGAACTCCCTCTACCTGCGGTTCTTCGCCGGCACTCCCCGGATTCCCACCGCGCTGCTGCGCCAGCTCGCGGCGCTCGACCACGACACCCGTGAGGCGGTGCTCGCGGTCGCCGACGGGAAGGCCGTCGGGATGGCGCAGTACGTCCGCGACCCCGACGGCACCGCGAGCGCGGAGATCGCCGTGCTCGTCGCGGACGCCTGGCAGCGGCAGGGCATCGCCACGGCGCTGGTCAGCCACCTCACCGAACTCGCCGTCGCCCGCGGCATCACCCGGTTCGACGCGGCCGTGCTCCCGGAGAACGAAGCGGCCCACCTGGGGATCGCCCGCCGGTGGCCGGGAGCACTGGGCACCGCGACGGAGGACGGGATCGACTACCGTCTCCCGGTCGCCGCCCGGCGACCCCCGCGCGAGTCCCCCGCTCAGGCTCGCGAGTGCCGCGTTCGGATCGCGGAGTGACCCCTTCCCGGACCCGCCGCCGGTGGTGGTGCCACCGCAGCTCGGTGACCTTGGCGGCGGCCCGGTCCCTCCCTTCCGTGCCGATGTGTGGTGCTGGGGGCGGCACGACGACGGTGAGCCGGACGAGGTCGCCTGACGCCGAGCCGTATAGGTCGTTATACATCCGGCTGGGGAGAGCCGTCCCCGGCGGCCAGCTCCAGGGTCAGCAGGAAGTAGCTCAACGTCTTGCCGTGCCCGTCCAGTACCGGCGAGGCCGTGACACCGCCGCCGAGCACACCGGGCACCCGGAACACGAAGCCCGGCAGCCGCGGCAACACGTGCCTGCGCACCTCGCCCGCCACCGCGGGACCGAAATGCGCCCGCACCACCTCCGCCGTCAGGCACCGTTCCAGCACCGCGAACGCCGCCCGGCCCCGGGGCAGCACGGCGAGGATCAGCGTGCCGCCCTTGTCCCCCGCCCGCACGTCCGCGAGATCGTCCAGCCGCACCATCGAGCTCACCGCCCCAGCACCCGCACCGCGCCGCGGACCTCCTCCCGCGGCAGCACGCACGACCGCACGCTGACGAACTCCCGTGCGTCGGTCCGGGCACCACCGCCTCCGGCGGGACCGTTGGTGTACAACGACTCCACCTCCCAGCCGACCGCGCGGGCGGCCTCGGCCGAGGCGGCCCGCGCGGTCACCCGCAGCCGCACCTCCGCCGGGTCCGGCACCGGACACAGCCCGCGGAACGCACCGGCCGCGCCGACGTACTCGACGTCGACCGCCTCCTCCGCCAGTCCGTGGACACCCACCAGGCGCTCCCGGACCACGTCCGCGGCCAGCCGTGCCCGGTCGAGGCAACGCGGCCCCGCGTAGCCGATCTCCCCCTCCCCCAGCCAGCCGCCCCGGAACCCGAGCGTCACCTTCAGCTCGCCGGGGCGGGCCCGCCCGCGCGCTCCCCGCGCGCGGACCGTGTCGGGACCGAGCTGGTCGAACTCCACACCGGTGAAGTCGGCGACCACGTCCGGGGTGACATAGCCGGCTGGGTCGTCCAGTTCGTACAGCAACTGCTCGGCGCAGGTCCTGGTGTCGAGCACACCGCCAGTCCCGGCGAGCTTGCGCAGCACCGCCTCCGCCCCGACGTCGACGTCCGCGAACGGGAAGCCGAGCCACGCCAGCCCGGGCACCGGCTTCGTGCCGGGGTCGGCGAAGTACCCCCCGGTCAGCTGGCCCGCGCACTCCAGCAGGTGCCCGACCAGCGTCGCCCGCCCGAGCACGTCGACGTCGCGAGCACTCCACCCGAACCGGTGCCACAGCGGGCCGACGTACAGCGACGGGTCGGCCACCCGCCCGGTGACGACCACGTCCGCGCCGAGGTCCAGCGCCTCCACGACGGGTTCGGCGCCGAGGTAGGCGTTGGCCGAGATCAGCTCCTCCGGGCACGCGGAAACCCGCAGCCCGGTCTCCCACACCACCGGGTCGCGCTCGCGGACCGCGGCGAGCGCGTCGTCCCCGGTGACCACGGCCACCCGTGTGGCCGCCGCACCGACCTCGTCCGCGACGCGGACCGCGAGCGCACCCGCCGCCTCCGGGTTGGCGGCGCCCGCGTTGGTGACCACCACCGTGCCGGAGCGGGCACAGTGCGGCAGCACCGCGCGCAGCCGGGTACCCCACAGCGGGTCGTGCCCCTGTCGCGGGTCCCGCAGCCGCCGGGTCTGCCCGGCCGCCACCGTCCGCTCCCCGAGACACTCGAACACGAGGTAGTCGAGCTCCCCCCGGCGGGCCAGGTCCACGGCCGGATCCAGCCGGTCCCCCGCGAACCCCGCTCCGGCACCGAGCCGCACCGTGCGGGCGCTCATGCCGCCCACAGCGGAACCGCACCGGTGGCCAGCGCGACCGCCAGCATCACCACACCGGTGAGCCACGCCCAGCCGAGCAGGTGCCGGATGTGCCTGCCGATCTCGACCCCGCTGAGCCCGACCAGCAGGAAGAACGACCCGGTCAGCGGGCTGATCGGGAACCCGACCGTCTCCTCGCCGAGGAGGGACGCCTGGGCGATCGCGACCCCGCTGACGCCGAACTGCTCGCCCACGCCGATGAGTACCGGGAGCACTCCGAAGTAGTACGCGTCCGGACCGAACAGCAGGCTCAGCGGCACCGCGACCAGTCCAGCCAGCACCGGCAACGCGGGCGCGGCGCCCCCGGGGACCAGCGCCGCCGCGCTCCGCGCCATCGCCTCGATCATGCCGGTGCCCTCGAGAATCCCCAGGAAGACACCCGCCGCCAGCAACGTGGTCGCCATCAGCATGGCGCCCCGCGCGTGCGCCTCGATCCGCGCCGTCTGCCGCTTCAGCCCCGGGTAGTTCACGACCAGCGCCACCACCACGGCGGCGAGGAACAACAGCTCCGGGGGCGCCACGGCGGCCACCAGGCCGGCGACCACGGCGCCGGTGAGCACGACGTTGAACCAGAGCAGGCGCGGCCTGCGCAGCTCCTCCTCGGCAGCGTCCGCGGGCCCGTCCGCACCGGCCGCGGGCGGGCCCGCCGCACCGCCGGGCACCCCGGCACCACCGGTCGGCACGGTGCCGTCACCACCGGCGCCCACGGCCACCCCGTCGCGCGCGGCGACGGGGTGGCCGATCCGGCGGCTCTCCCTGCGGCCCAGGAACCACGCGATCGCCAGCGCGGCCACGATCCCGGCCACCTGCGCCGGGATCAACGGCACCCACAGATCGTTCACCGGAACGCCGGTGGTCGTGGCGGCCCTGGCGGTGGGCCCTCCCCACGGCAGCAGGTTCATCACGCCCGCACCCAGCCCGACACAGGTGGCCAGCACGAGCCTGCGCATGCCGAGCCGGTCGAAGACGGGCAGCATCGCCGGGATCGTGATCAGGAACGTCGTCGCCCCCGCCCCGTCGAGGTGGGCGGCGGCCGCCAGCGCCGTGGTGGCCACGCACACCGTGGCGGGTGCGCTGCCCGCGAAACCGACGATCCGCTCGATGACCGGATCGAACATGCCCGCGTCCCGCATCACTCCGAAGTAGACGATGGCGAAGACGAACATCGCGGTGACCCCGGCGACGTCGCCGATCCCCGACTCGACGAACTCGCCGATCTCCGCGGGGGCGAACCCGGCGACGAGGCCGGTGACCACCGGGACGCCCGCGAGCGCGACCACGGCGGCCACCCGGTTCGTCAGCAGCAGTACCAGGATCGCACCGACGGTCAGAAACCCCATGAGCGACAACATTGTCCGGGACCTCTCACGAGACGACAGGAAACGGCTCGCGCCGTGCGTGGAAGTGTGCTGGCCCCCGGCCATGGCGTCCAACATTGATCGGACATAGATTGATGCGTCATGAGCATAGATCTGTCGATCCGCCAGCTCCGGGTCGTGGTCGCGGTCGCCGACGCGGGCGGGTACACGGCGGCCGCACGCGACCTCCACCTCGCGCAGTCGTCGCTGAGCCGGGCCGTGCTCGACGTCGAACGCCGCGTTGGCGTCCAGCTGTTCGAGCGCACCACCCGGCAGGTGCGGCCGACACCGGACGGCGCGGAGTTCCTCGCCATCGCGCGGCGGCTGCTCGGCGAGTTCGACGCCGCCCTCAACCACTTCCACGGCTACCTGGCGGGCACGAGGGGTTCGGTGTCCGTCGCGGCGTTGCCCTCGCTCGCGGCGAGCATGCTCCCGCCCGCACTCGCCGCGTTCCGCCGCGACCGGCCGGATGTCTCGATCACCGTCCACGACGGACTGTCCGCCGAGGTGCTAGACCACGTGCGTTCCGGTGTGGTCGACATGGCCGTGACCGTCGCGCACACGGTGCCGCGCGCCCTGCGCGCCGAACCGGTCGCGGTCGACGCCTTCGTCTGCGTGTTCCCACCGGAGCACCGGTTCGCGCGCCGGGAGCGGGTTCGATGGCGCGATCTCCGCGGCGAACCGTTCGTGGCGTTCGACCACAACACCAGCATCCGGTCCTCAGTGGAACGTGCGCTGACCGAGCAGGGGGTCGAGCTCGGGCCCGTGACGGAGGCCCGCAACGTCGGCGCCGTCGCCGGGCTGACCGCGGCCGGGCTCGGTGTGTCCATGGTGCCCGCTCTCGTGCTGCCGATGATGGGCTTCGCCGGCCTGCGCTCACGTCCGGCGGCGGAACCGGCCGTGGAACGGGACATCCGGCTCGTCCACGACCCGAGGCGCCCGCTCTCCCGCACCGCCCGCGCGCTCATGACGCTGCTCGGCCAGGCCGCCGCGCAGGGGCTCGGCCTGCCCGACGGCGCCCGGTGGGTGCCCACCCGGCCGGGATAGGCAGCGGGCACTCCGGGTACCCGGCGACCATGACGACCTCCGAACCGTTCGAACCGAACCTGCACCCCGACCGCGACCCGATCCCGGCGGCCGACCCCGGCCGCGGCGCGCCCGACACCGCACCCGGTTTCGGCGCCGAGGGCGACGAACCGGAGGACGATCCCCGGCGCACGCCGCCCGGCGAGGACGGCGACCGGGACGACCCGCCCGCCGGCTGAGGGCGGCGCACGCGACCCGCCCGGCATCATGGGCCGATGACCATCGCCCCGCGCGTCCCCCGGCTCACCTCCGCCCGGTTCGTGCTCCGTGAATGGACCTACGCCGACGTGCCCACCGTCCGCGAGGCAGGGCGCGACCCCTACATCCCGCTCATCACGACCGTGCCGGGCAACGGCGACGACGAGGAATGCCGGGCGTTCGTCGAGCGCCAGTGGCGGCGGGCCGCGGAAGGCTCCGGGTACTCCTTCGCCGCCGCGGAATGGGGCCCCGGCCGCGCCATCGGCCACGTCAGCGTGTCGCTGCGGGACGCGGACCAGGGCCGCGCCTCGCTCGGCTACTGGCTGCTCGCGGGCGGTCGCGGCCGGGGCGCCGCCGCCGAGCTCCTGCGCACCGTGGCGGACTGGACACTGACCGAACTCGGCCTGCCGCGTCTCGAGCTCCACATCGAACCGTGGAACCGAGCGTCGATCCGCACCGGCGAGCGCGCCGGGTTCGTCCGGGAGGGGCTGCTGCGCCGTTGGCGCGAGATCGGCGGCGAGCGGCGCGACCTGTATCTGTACTCCCGGCTCGACACCGACCCGTTTCCCCCGGCTCACCCGGAAGGGCAACCGCGGTAACGGCGCGGCGGTGCGGGCGATGGTGAGGGCATCGCCCCCGCGATTCCCGCCGCTCCCGAAAGGCCCGCCCGTGTCCGTCCCCACCGCGGTACCCCCGCCCGCTCGCACCGTCGCCCCGCCCAGGTTCGGCGGGCTCGCCCGCGCCGCGGTACTGCTCGGCGTCGTCGGCCTCGCCGGCTCGGCAGTCCACTCGGTCAACCGGATCACCGTCCTCGCGGCGGTGGCGGGAATCCTCGCCGGGGCCGTCGCCCTGTTCGGTGGGCGCAGGGCGCTCGCCGCGATCGGCACGGCGTCCGGCGTGACCGGGGTCGTGCTCACCGTCGCGGTGCAGCTGTCCGGCTTCGACGCCGTCGACCGCGCACTCGACCGCATCAACTCCCGCGAGGTTCCGGCGGAGAGCGCGGTGGGCACCGTGCCCACCACGTATGTCCTCGGTGACACCCACCGCGGTGCGTCCCTCGACCTGACCGTCGCCAACCCGCGCACCCTGCCCACCGGGGCGCTCGCCTACGACGTGACCATCGCGAACAGGTCCGGCGAGGCGTTCCCCCTCGCGCTGCTCGACATCCGCGCCACCGTGGGCAGCACACCCGCCGCCCGGGACGCGGGCCTGCCCACGCCGTCTCCGCCGGAGCTGCCGCCGGGGCAGTCCGTCACGTTCGCGGTCGCCTTCACCGGCCCCGCGGAGGGCGAGGTGCTCCTGCAGCTCGGTTCGCCCCGGTCGGGCACCGTCTACTTCTCCCACATGCGCTGACCGGACGGCCTACGCACACCGGCGTACGCGCGAATGCCGTCGGCGAACCGACGCGGACCGGCAGGCCGGGCGCCCACGATGGGGGCATGACGACGAATCCCGTCGAGACCCACGGGCTCGGCAAGCGCTACGGAGGCACGGTCGCGGTCCGGGACCTCGATCTCACCGTGCGGCCCGGAGAGGTGTATGGCTTCCTCGGGCCCAACGGCGCGGGCAAGACGACCACCCTGCGCATGCTGCTCGGCCTCATCCGGCCCACCTCCGGCGGCGTCCGGCTGTTCGGGGCGCCACCGGGACCCGGCAGCCTGCGGCACGTCGGCGCGCTTGTCGAGGGCCCGGCCTTCTACCCGTATCTCTCGGGCCGCCGCAACCTCGCCGTGCTCGCCGACCACGCGGGGGTGCCCCGTTCCCGGGCCGGTACCGCGCTGGCTCGCGTGGGCCTGACCGGCCGCGCGGGCGACCGGTACTCCGGTTACTCGCTCGGTATGAAGCAACGCCTCGGGCTCGCCGCCGCCCTGCTCAAGGAGCCCCGGCTGCTCGTCCTCGACGAACCGACCAACGGCCTGGACCCGGCGGGCATGGCCGAGATGCGCCGGACGATCCGGGCCCTCGCCGATGGGGGCTGCACCGTCCTGCTGTCGAGCCACCTGCTCGCCGAGGTCGAGCAGATCTGTGACCGGGTGGGCGTGCTGCACGGTGGCAGGCTGGTCGCCGAATCCACTGTGGAGGAGCTACGGACCGGCGGTGCCCTCCGGGTGGTGGCCGGCCCGGAAGACCGGGCCAGGGACCGGGTCGTCGCGCTGCTCGGCGCGGAGCGGGTCCGCGCCGACGACGGTGGCGCGCTGCTCGTCGACGTCGAGCGCGACCAGGCTCCCCGGGTCAACGCCGAGCTGGTACGGGCCGGTGTCGACGTGCACGAGCTGTGCTGGAGCGAGCCGGACCTGGAGCGGAGGTTCCTCGAACTGACCGGAGGTGACCCGGATGTGGCGTGACGTGCGCGCGGAGCTCGCGAAGCAGGCCTACCGGCCGGCGAGCTGGCTCCTGCTGGCCATCGGCGTGGTGCTCAGCGCCACCTTCGCGCACGCGGTGCCGTACGCGGGCTACCGCGGCGCCGCGTCCGGGGCGCCCGGCGCGGGCCGGGGGCTCGCGGAGATGCTGCCCGCCCAGTTCGCGGGCAACGCGATCGCGGGCACGCCCGTCTTCGTCGGCGCGCTCGCGCTGATCTTCGGGGTTCTCGTGGCGGGCGGCGAGTACGGCTACGCGACGTGGAAGACCGTCCTCGTCCAGCAGCCGTCGCGGGCCACCGTCTACACCGCGAAGCTCGTCACGGTGGCGGTCGGCGCGCTGCTGCTGGTGCTGGCGCTGCTCGCGGTCAGCGCGGCCGCGAGCGCGGTGATCGCCGCGCTGGAGGACCAGCCTGGCGGCTGGCCGTCGGGCACCGCGGTCCTGCGCGGGGCGGGCGCGGGCTGGCTGGTCACCACGATGTGGGGCACGCTCGGGGTCCTCCTGGCGGTGGCCCTGCGCTCGGTGGCGTTGCCGGTCGGCCTGGGCCTGGTGTGGCTGCTCGCGGTGCAGAACCTGCTGGCCGCCATCGCGGCTCCGCTGCTGGACTGGGTCGCCGCACTCCAGAAGGGCCTGCCCGGCGCCAACGCGGGTTCGCTCGTGGCCGCGCTCGGCGCGCCCACCGGCACCCCCGGTGTGGCGCCGCTCGTCGGCGCCGGGCAGGCCGCGCTCGTCGTCGCCGGTTACCTGGCGGGCTTCGCCCTCCTCGCCGGGTGGTTACTGCGGGCACGGGACCTGGACTGACCCGGCCGTAGGGCTGTCTCATGCCGAGACGTATAGGTCGTTATACACCTGTCTGGGCGTGGCGACGTCGCGATCGCCGCCGGAAGGTCACCGAGCGGCCAGGTCCGCGGCCACCGCCGCCACGGCGGTGGCCGGATCGGGATCGGAGACCAGCGCCACCCCGTCGCAGACCACGGTGCAGGCGGCGGTCGCGGCGTTGAGCTGGCGTACGGACTCCCGCAGCGAAAGCCCGCGCCGCCGCGCGTCCCGCCAGACGGCGGGCAGCACCCAGGCGGTGTTGCGGGGATCGACGACCGTCAGCTCCACCTCCTCCGGGCCGAACCGCTCGCGCAGCGCGCGGTAGACGGCGCCCATCCGCTCCATCTCCGGCCGCGCGTGGGCGTACGGGTCGTCGCCGGTGTCGTGCAGCGCGCCCACGGCGTCCGCGCTGAGCCTGCCGCAACAGCCGGAACCTCCCATCTGCTGGTCCCACTCCCGGACCAGGAGCACCCGGTGCCGCGCCATGGCACTCACCTCCCCCGCCAGGATCCCACGGATCCGCGAGTCCGCCGTTCCAGAACGCGGATCCACGTCCGCCGCGTGCCGGACACCCGCCGCGAGCAGCGCGTTCGCCGCTACGGTCACCGCCGTCGCCGTACCGCCGGGAAGACGCCGCCGGTTCCCGATGATCGCGCCAGCACCGCGTCCAGCAGTGCCGCCTCGACCTGACCTCGCCACCCGCCCGGCCAGGACACCCACGGCGTCACACCGCACCCTTCGCCTCGGCCACGCTGCCCGGCACACGCCCGCCGTCCCATGCGGGGCGGGGGCACCGCGTTACACGATCGCGCAGCGGATCGTTACCGGCGCCCCGGCACGTTGTGCGTATCGGAACCTGGTGCGGGGTGGCGGCTCCTGCCAGAGTGAGGCGCGAGGGAGATCCACTGCGCCCTGCCCGGCGAACCTGTGCACGTGCTGTTCTTGGGGGTGAGCATGTTCGCCGGTCGGCTGGGCCAGGCGCTGACGATCCCGGCCTGCCCGTTCACTGCCCGGGTGGGCCGGGATCGGGTGCCCCGTCCCGCACCCGCAGCGCGAAGTACAGGTCGTACCGCACGGACGGCCCGTGCAGCAGCGAGCGGCGCAGCAGCGTCTCCGCGCGCACGAGCCGTTTGCGCACCGCGGGCACCGACACCCCGAGCTCGGCGGCAGCCGCGTCCAGCCGGGTGTTGTGCGCGAGCCAGGTGCGCACGGTCCCCAGCGTGCGCGGCCCGTCCTCGACCAGCGGCGCGAGCTGCCGCGCCGACCACTCGGCCGCGGCCGGGGTGCCGAGCAACGCGTCCAGCTCCGCGCGGCCGGCGCGTTCCTCCCCCGTCGCGTCCGCCGACAGGCGCAGCGCAAGATGCAGCGCCGCCTGCGTCGCCAGGTCGTGCACGTCCCGTCCCAGGATGCGCGCGACCCGTCCCAGGCGCGACGACAAGGTGTTGCGGTGGATCTTCAGCTGTGCCGCGGCCCGCCGGTGGAAGCTCAGCCACGAGTCCAGCGTGACCTCCAGCTCCGCGGCGGTGGGCTCCTTCGGCCGCGCGGGCACATGCTGCCGCAACGGCGCCAGCTGCGCGGCGGCCCACGCGTGCGCGGCCGGGCCGAGGACCGTCGCGAGGTCGTCGGCCGGGCTGAACTCGGCGTACCGCGCCGGGCCGCCGCGCGCGTGCGCCAGCGCGTGGAAGGCCTGCTCGTAGCCGTACCGCACGTTCCGCAGCACCACGGGTCCGCTCGCGCCGATCCGCGACCCGCCGCCGTCGGCGAGCTCGCGCAACGCCTCCCCCGCCCTGTCCGCGGCGGGCTCCGGCACGAGCGCGATGACGTGCCCCGGGTAGACGGGACAGCGCACGATCCACGCCGTCCCCGCCGTCAGCTCCGCGATGCCGGTGGCGAGCCGTTCCCGCGCGGCCGCGGCACTCTCGGCGACGAACACCCGCAACGTCGCGGGCAGGCGCGGACCGAGCGCGGCGGCGACCCGGTTCGCGGCGTCCCGCTCCCCCAGCATGAGCAGGTGCAGCACCGCCTCCCGCACGGCCACGTCCGCCCGGTCGACGCGCGCCCGGTCGCGCCGCGCGGCGTCCACCGCCCACCGCAGGGCGAGCAGCCGGGCTGCGTCGGCGACGACGCCGGACGCGGCCGCGAGGTCGTCCGCACCGGCCATCACGAGCAGCACCGGGCCTCCGGGGCCGTCGCTGATCGACATCGCGGACACCGTCGACCCACCGTGCCGGACGGTCGCCGAGCGGACCCGGCCCGTACGGATCCGCTCGATGTCCGCGGCGGCGGCCGGGAGCACGTCGGCCGGCAGGCGGGGATGCGCGTAGACGGGGGACCCGCCGCCGTCGAGGACCGCGGCCCGGCCGTTCACCTCGCGGGCGACCCGGCGGACGAGCCTGCGCAACCCGTCCTCGCGCGCGGCGTCGGCGTGCATGCGGCGGAGCACGTCGGTCTTCAGCCGCGAATCGGTCACCTCCATGGGACGCCGACAGTAGCGGACACGCGCTCCGGCTCCACGCCCGGATGCCGTGCCGAGCGGGGAAACGACGCGCCCGGCACGCGCGCCGCGCCGCTCGCACCCGGAACGGGGACTTCGCCGCCGTGAGCGCGGCACTCGCGCACCTGAGCGGGGGACTCGCGAGGGTGTCCTCAGTGGACTCTCTGGCGGTCCCAGGACAGCGGCAGGTGGGTGATGCCGTTGATGAAGTTGGACGTGAGCCGGGTGGGAGGTGCGGCGAGCCGGACCTCGGGCAGCCGGTCGAGCAACTCGGTGAAGAAGATCCGCAGCTGCATCCGGGCGAACTGGGCGCCGAGGCACAGGTGCGGGCCCTGACCGAAGGCGAGGTGGTCGTTGGGCGTGCGGGTGAGGTCGAACCGGTGCGGTTCGGGGAAGGCGCGCTCGTCGTAGTGCGCCGACACGTGGTAGACCACCACCTTGTCGCCGCGCCGGATGCGCTGTCCGCGCAGTTCGACGTCCCGCGTCGCGGTGCGGCGGAAGCTCAGCACGGGCGGGTGCCAGCGCAGCATCTCCTCGACGGCGGCGGGCAGCAGCGACCGGTCGGCGCGCAGCCTGCGGTACTCCCCCGGATGCTCGGCGAGCGCGAGCACGCCCCCGGGCAGCGCGCTGCGCACCGTGTCGTTGCCCGCGATCACCATGAGGAAGAAGAACATCTCGAGCTCGGCCTCGTCCAGCGAACGACCGTCCACTTCGGCCTGGACGAGCGCGGTCATCAGGTCGTCCCCTGGCTCCGCCCGCTTGCGAGCGGCGAGCCGCTGCGCGTAGTCGAACATGTCGCGCAGCATCGCGGGCGAACGCGGGTTGACGGGCTTGCCGTCGGGGCCGCGCACCACCTCGGCGTGCTCGGGGTCCTGGTAGCCGATGACGCGGTTGGTCCAGTGCAGCAGCAGCTGCCGGTCCTCGGCGGGCACGCCGATCAGGTCGGCGAGGTTGGCCAGCGGGAAGTCGTCGGTGACCTCCACCGGCAGGTCACACTCGCCGCGTGGCGCGACGGCGTCCAGCAGCGCCCGCGCCCGGCGCGCGATCCGTTCCGCCGAGCGTTCCAGCCTGCGCCGGGTGAACACCGCGGACACCAGCCTGCGCAGCCGCTGGTGCTCCGGCGGGTCCATGTTGAGGATCATGCGCCGGATGAAGTCCAGGTCGCCGGGCTCGGGATCGCGGATCTGGGTGGCGCCGAGCCACGACGAGTACACCTCGGGAGCGCGCAGGACGTGCCGGACGTCCTCGTACCGCGTGACGGCCCAGTAGCCGGGACCCGCGGGCCAGTCGAGGACCTCGTGTTCCTCCTGCCACGCGACCGGGGCGGTGTCGCGCAGCCGCCGGAACGCCTCGTGCGGGATGCCCTGGGCGAACACCCTCGGGTCGAAGACGTCCGGCACGTCGGGCGGCGCGGTCATCAGTGCGCCCCGAGGAAGCCCTCGACGGCCGTCGCGAGTGCCACCGGTGTCTCGTCCATCGCGTAGTGTCCCGCGTTGCCGAACACCTCGACCTCGCAGTTCGGATACCACGCGGCGAACGTGGCGCGCAGGGTCTCCGCCCCCAGGGCCGGGTCGTGCTCGCCCGCGATCACCTTCACCGGCACGGGACTCCCCTCGATCTCGGCGTGGAAGTCGGTGCGCGCCCAGGCGGGCAGGTACTCGGCGAACGCCCTCCGGTCGGAGTTCTCCAGCGAGTGCCGCACCATCGCGTCGAGCCAGACGCCGGAGAGGCGGTTGCCGGTCGTGAGGTCGATGATCGCCCTGCGGTTGCCGGGGTCCTCGGCGGCGCCGGCGAACAGGGCCCAGCCGTCGTCGTCGAACGGCACGCCGCTCGCCGGGACCGGGGAGACACCGACCAGGGCCCGCACCCGGTCCGGGGCGTCGGCGAGCACCCGCTGCATCACGCTGCCGCCCATCGAGTGCCCCACCAGGGAGAAGCGGTCGAAGCCCAGCCGGTCGGCGAGCGCCAGCACGTCGGCCGCGGCCTCCGCGATCGTGTGCTCGCCCGGCTCGTCCCGCCGGGCGCCATAGCCGCGGTAGTCCGGGAAGACGTAGCTGAACCGGTCGCCGTCGAGGTGGGGCCACAGCGGCCGCCACGCCGCCCCGGAGCCGAACCACCCGTGCAGGGCAAGCACGGGATGCTCGCCGTCGCCGACCCGCAGGACTTCCTCGGCCACCGGACCTCCTAGTGCTATATTCGCTCTTCCAGTGCTTTTTTCGCACACGTGAGGTGATGGTGAAACAGCCCACACCGGGTGTCAACACCACGGGCACGGCGTACTCGCAGACGCTCGGCAGGGGGCTGCGGGTGCTGGAGCTGCTGCGCGCCCACCCGGACGGACTCGGGGTGCACGCGGTGGCGGAACGGCTGGACCTGCACCGCACGGTCGTCTACCGGCTGCTCGGGACGCTGCGCGCGCACGGGCTGGTCATGCAGGGCGAGGGCGGGCGGTACCGGCTGGGCGCGGGCCTGCTGGCCCTGGCCGGCGGCGTGCGTGCCGACCTCCGCGCGGCGGCCGAGCCGCGGCTCGGCGCGCTCGCCGAGAAGGTGGGGGCCACCGCCTTCCTCACCCTGGCCGAGGGGGACGAGGCGGTCAACGCCTGCGCGGTGGAACCCCGGCACGCCCGGTTGCACGTGGGCTACCGGGTGGGCGTGCGGCACGCGCTCACGGTGAGCGCGGCCGGGCTCGCCATCCTCGCGGCCCGTCCCCCGGTAGCCGGTGAACGGGCGGCGGTCACCCGGGCCAGGGCCCGCGGCTACGCGGTCACGTCGGGCGAGCTCGAACCGGGCGCCTGGGGGCTCGCCGCCCCGCTGCCCGCGGCGGGAGTGGCGGCCAGTGTCGGCGTGGTCGCGCTCACCGAGCTGGCCGAGGCCGGCGTGGCGCGCGCCGTGCTGGACACGGCGCGCGCCATCGCCACCGACCTGTGAGACCGGCCGGGCCGGGAGTTACTGCTGGCCCGACTTGACCGAGTCGATGAAGTCGGGGTTGTCCTGCAGCCACTGCTCGACCGACTCGGCGTTCTTCTCGCCGTCGTTCTCGAAGAACATGATCTTCTCGAGCGAGCTCAGCTGCTCGTCGGTCATCGTGAAGTTCTTGATCCACTGGGCGGCCTCGGGGAAGTCCTCCGAGAAGCCCTGCCGCGCGAAGGCGTGGATCTCCTCCGGGTCACCGAGCGCGTTCTTCGGGTCCTCCAGGTCCCGGATGGGGAACGCGTCGTAGGCCCAGTGCGGCCGCCACAGCGTGACCACGACGTTCTCGCCGCGGTCGATCGCACCCTGCAGCTCGGCCAGCATGGCCGGGGTGGACGACTCGACGAGCTTCATGTTGTCCAGCCCGTACTGCGGGATCACCTGTTCCTTGGTGATCCGGGTGAGGCCGGCGCCCGGCTCGATGCCGACGATCTGGCCGCCGAACTCGTCGGCGTGCTCGCCGAGCTCCTCCAGCGACTGGATCGGGGCGTCCTCGTTGACCGCGATGGTCAGCGGCGCGTTGTCGTACCAGACGCCGAGGTCCTCGATGCTGTCCTTGTGCTCGGCCCAGTAGTCCTCGTGCGTGGCGGGCAGCCACGCGTCGAACGACACGTCGAACTGGCCCTGCGCCACCCCGGCGTAGACGGGGCCGGGGTCGGCCGTCTCGTAGCTGACGTTGGCACCCGCGTCCTCGAGGATGTGACCCCACAGGTACGAGGCCGCGATGCCCTCTTCCCAGCCGCTGAACACGCCGATCGTGACGTCCTTGCCCTGCAGCGGGCTCTCGCCGCCACCCTGGCCCTGGCCGCCGTCGTCACCCGCGTCGCCACCGCCGCCGCAGGCCGCGAGCACCAGTGCGCTGGCGGCGGCTCCGGCGATCAGGCGCGCGGACCTTCCGAACTTGCTGATTCGCATGTCATCTCTCCTTGGGCGTCCGAGACGGGACTGCGCGACACCCGCGTCGGTGACTTTCGATAGTGGCGTTCACGCGACCTTCTCCAGGCGCGCGACCGCCGACCGCGACCCGAGTGCCGCGGTCACCCTGTCCAGGTAGATCGCGAGGATCACCACGGACAGTCCGGCCTCGACACCGAGGCCGACGTCTAGCTGCGAGATGGACGAGATCACCTGCTGTCCCAGGCCCGGCGCGCCGACGAACCCGGCGAGCACGACCATCGACAGCGACAGCATGATGACCTGGTTGACGCCCGCCATGATGGTCTGCAGCGCGAGCGGGAGCTGGATGTCGCGCAGGATGCTGCGCGGCGTGCTGCCGAAGGCGTGCCCGGCCTCGACCACCTCCGCGTCCACCTGCCGGATGCCGAGCTCGGTCAGCCGGATGCCCGGGGGCATCGCGAACACGACGGTGGCGACCATGCCCGCCTGTGGCCCCACGCCGATGAGCACCACCCCGGGGATCAGGTAGACCAGCGGCGGCATCGTCTGCATGAAGTCGAGCACCGGCCGCACGATGTTGCTGACCAGCCGGGACCTGGCCGCGAGAATGCCGATGGGGATGGCCAGTATCACCGCGACGAGCACCGTGATGATCACCAGCGCGAGCGTCTGCATCGCGTTCTCCCACTGGTCGATCAGCACGATCAGGGCCAGTGAGGCCGCACCGCCGACGCCGAGCCGCCAGCCGCGCGCGAGCCACGCGAGCGCGCCGAGCAACGCGACCATGGCCCACGACGGCGGGAGCACCAGCAGATCCGCCAGCTCGTCGAACGACCACCGCAGGAAGTCCCGCAGCACGTCGAACACCGGCTGGAACGTGTCGAGCAACCAGGCGACGAACTCGTCGACCCAGTCCCCGAGCGGAATGCGCCATTCAGCCACGGCTGACCTCCCCCTCTCCGGCCCGGACTCCGTTCGCGGCCCCGTCGGCCGTCATCGCGGCGAGCAGCGACTCGCGGTGGATCACCCCGACCATCCGGCCGTCATCCACCACGGCGACCGGCAGCGCGCTGCCCAGCGCGGGCCCGAAGACGTCCGCGAGGAGGGTGCCGGGCGCCACGGTCGGCTGACCCGCCTCCGGGCTCCCGCCCGCGGCGGGCTCCATGACCGTCGCCGCGGTGAGCACGCGGGCCCGGTCCACGTCCTGGACGAACTGGGCGACGTAGTCGTTGGCCGGTGCGCGCAGGATGCCTTCGGCGGTGTCGATCTGCACGATCCGCCCCGCGCGCATCATCGCGATCCGGTCGCCGAGCCGCATCGCCTCGTTCAGGTCGTGCGTGATGAATACGATGGTCTTGCCGAGCCGTTGCTGCAGCTCCAGCAGCTGATCCTGCATCTCCCGACGGATCAGGGGGTCGAGTGCGGAGAACGCCTCGTCCATCAGCATGATGTCGGTCTCCGCGGCGAGCGCGCGGGCCAGCCCGACCCGCTGCCGCATCCCGCCGGAGAGCTGGCTGGGCAGCCGGTCCTCCCAGCCGTCGAGCCCGACCATCTCCAGGGCGGCGCGGGCCCGTTCGGCGCGCTCGCCCTTCTCCACACCGCGCACCTTCAGCGGGTACGCCGCGTTCTCGAGCACTGTCCGATGAGGCAGGAGCGCGAAATGCTGGAACACCATGCTCATCTGGTCCCGGCGCAGCGCGCGCAGTGCGGCCGCGTCCAGCGCGGCCACATCGTCGCCACCGACGTAGACGTGCCCCGCGGTGGCGGGCAGCAGCCCGTTGAGCATGCGGATGAGGGTGGACTTGCCCGAGCCGGACAGTCCCATCACCACGAAGATCTCGCCCGGTCTCACCTCGAAGGTCGCGTCGATGACGGCCGGCGTCACTCCGAGACGCACCACGTCCTCCCGCGCGGCGCCGTCCCGCAGCCGGTTCAGCGCCTCGTTCGCTCGCCGGCCAAAGACCTTGTAGAGCCCTTCCGTCCGTATCGCGGCCACGATCACCTTTCACTCGGGGCAAAGGGAACGGGACGGCCCCGGCACGCGCCCTCACGCAGCGTGCCCATCGCACCACGGTCAGCACGACGGCCAGGGACCAGTCGAACACGCCCTTTCGTCGTTCCCCAGGAACCTACTCGCTCCGTGGTCCGTTTTTCGACCGAGGCCGGGCAATCGAGCCACGCGGATCGATCAATCGAGACCTGCTCGTGACACTCTGCGATCAACCCTGGCCGGATTACTCCGTTTGCCACGCTCCACTGATCCGGACGGACTGAGACCGGCCTCACGGACGCACACCGGGCGTGTCGGAACCCGGTGCGTGACCCCGCGACCGTTCGGCACCGTGCGGTCACCGTCGGCGACCGTGCGGGTGTGCGGGCGTGCGGGCGATTCCGTGGTGTCCGAAGTGGAGTCGGTGCGGCCGGAACAGCCGGGGACGACTCGCTCAGCGGAAAGACGGTGTCGGTCGCCGCCGCCTGAGTAGCATCCGTCCTCCATGGAGGCCGAGCTGCGGGACGACGAGCTGCGCGCATGGCGGGCGAGCGGCACCACCCTGGAGACACCCTGGGGAACGGTGTTCACGCGGCACCGGCGCGGGGCGGGCACGGACCCCGCGTTGCTGCTCCTGCACGGCTACCCCACCAGCTCCTACGACTGGCACGCCGTGCTCCCGCTGCTCGGCGACCGGACGGTCGTCACCCTCGACTTCCTCGGCTTCGGTCTCTCGGCGAAGCCGAGGCGGCACCGCTACACGCTGTTCGAGCAGGCGAACATCGTCGAGTACGTGGCGGGCGAGTACCTCGACGGCTCTGTCACCGTGGTGGCCCACGACATGGGCACGTCGGTCGCGACCGAGCTGATGGCCCGCGACTGCGAGCACGCACTGGACTTCCGGCTCGACCGGGTGATCCTGTCCAACGGCAGCGTGCTGCTGGACCGGGCGAGCCTGCGCCCGGTCCAGCGGCTCCTGCGCTCGCCCGCGGGCCCGCTCGTCGCCGCGCTGGGCAACCGCCGGGTGTTCCGCCGCCAGCTGGCCGCCGTGTACTCCCCCGCGCATCCGCTCGACCCGGCGGACGCGGACCGGCACTGGCAGCTGCTGGCCGCGGGCGACGGCCACCGCGTCCTCCACCGGCTGGCCGGCTACCTCGGGGAACGGGTCCGCTACGCACCCCGCTGGCACGGGGCGGTGCGGGAGTGGCCCGGCCCGCTCGGCCTGCTGTGGGGACTGCGCGATCCGGTCGCCACGACGTCGGTGCTCGACGGCCTGCGCGAGCTGCGTCCCGAGGCCGGCGTGGTCGTCCTGCCGGAGGCCGGGCACTATCCCCAGCTCGAGGACCCGGTCGGCTACGTGCGCGGGCTCGCGGACCTGTGGTGAGCGGGTGCGGCACCCACGCCGCGCCGTATAGGACGTTATACGGATGGCGGCGGTCACCGGGGGTTGATTCGGGCGCCCCCGGGTATCACTCCGGTAACGGAAGGAGGTTCGGTGTGCCGGAGACCAAGGACCGGGAGGACGTGATCTCGCTGCTGCGCAGGCAGCACGAGGAGATCAGGGATCTGTTCGGGCGGCTGCCCGGAGAGGAGGGCGACGCCCGCCGCGACACGTTCCACCGCCTGGTGCACCTGCTGTCGGTGCACGAGACCGCCGAGGAGGAGATCGTGCACCCGCAGGTACGCGAGCTGCGGTCCGGAGCGGGACGGCCGATCGTCGAGGCGCGGCTCAAGGAGGAACACAGCGCGAAGGAGCTGCTGTCCACCCTCCAGGAGATCGGCCCGGACGCCGAGGGCTTCGACACCCTGCTGGCCCAGCTCCGCGACGACGTCCTCGCGCACGCGGCCCACGAGGAGCGGGAGGAGTTCCCGCTGCTGCAGCAGGAGGTGGACGCCGAGCGGCTGTTCGACATGGCCGCCGCCGCCCGCGCGGCCGAGGCGGTCGCCCCCACCCGGCCGCATCCGGGTGTCGAGAGCCAGGCCGCCAACCTCGTGCTCGGCCCGGCGGCCGCGATCATGGACCGCGCCCGGGACGCGATCCGGACCGTGCTCGGCCGCTGAGCAGGCGGGACATCCGCCGCTTGGTGCGGGCAACCGGAACCCTGCGTCGGCTGCCCGCACCGTCAGCGGCCAGGCCCGCACCTCCGGCCCCTGACCGGAGTGCGCACCCGAGGCCGGCCCGGGATTCCCCGCCGCCGAACCGGCACCGCCAGGGCGGACACGACCGCTTCCGCCCCCACTGTTCTCCCGCGGCTCCCCCGCCGGCGAACGAGAACAGCATGACCGGCCCCCGGCCTCCGCGGACAGGGCCTAAAGCCCCGAATCCGCCGGAACGGCCGCGCGGGGGTCGCCGGCCGGAGCCCGCGGGTGGAGGGCCCGCAGCGGACGGCTCCGGCGGCTCACCGGCAGCACCCACAGCGGCTGCCGGGAGCGCACGCCGCCGACGGCGCTCCCGAGCTCCCACGAGCAGCCGGGACAGACGGGCAGCCGCCGGTGGATCGCGACGAGCGCCGCCTCCTGGTCGGACCCGCACTCGGCGCACCGGAACTCGACCAGCCGCGCGAGGCTGTGCAGCCCGACTCCATCGCGGACCGGATACGTGGACAGGATGCCGACGGACTGTCCCGCCACATCGATGATCGCACTGGCTGGGGCACCCGTGACGTGCACGGGGCCGGAGCCGAGGCGCACGGTGGCTGTCGGGTCGGGAACGGGGCAGGCCATGATCCCGACATACCCGCACAACGGCCGTTTCATGCGGCGACGGTGCGCGCGGTCACCACCCGGCGCCCACCCGCCCCGCGAGCCGGTCCAGGAAGGACCGCTGGGCGGTCACGATGCGCTCCCTCGCTTCCGCCAGCGGGAACCACGCGACCCGGTCGAGCTCGGGGAACTCCGCCATCCGGCCGGACCCGCGGGGCCACTCCATCCGGAAGGTGCCCGGCACGACCTCCGCCGGGTCGAGATCTCCCGCCAGCGCCCACACCGCCACGGTCTTGCCCCCGGACTGCCGGACCTCCCCCAGGTCGAGCGGGTCGCCGCCGGGCACCGGCAGCCCCAGCTCCTCGGTGAACTCGCGGCGCGCGGCCGCGAGCGGCTCCTCGTCCGCGCCGTACTCGCCCTTCGGCACGGTCCACGCCCCCGCGTCCCGCCGGGCCCAGAACGGGCCGCCCATGTGCCCGAGCAGCACCTCCAGTGCCGGTCCGGCCCCCCGGTACAGCAGGATCCCGGCGCTACGCCTCACCACCACCCCGCTGATTCTGCCCGGCGGGCGCCTCCCGCTCGTCCGCGGGCAGCCGGTCCAGCTCGGCGGGCAGCGACGGCAGCCGCGCCCCGGTGTACCGGGGGCGGGTGCGCTCGTCACCGTCGGTGTGCAGCCGCTGCCGGACCTCCACGTAGTAGCCGCCGGGCCGCGGCTCGAGGACGCCGGTGTGCGCTCCGCGCAGCAGCACGTCCCGGTCGGCGCGCTGCAGGCGCTGGCAGCTCAGGTAGGTCACCACGAACGCCAGCGGGGGCACGGCGAGAACGGCGATCCGGAACGTCCACACCAGGGTCTCGACCGGCACGTCGAAGATGAACGCCATCACGTCGTCGGTGCCGGCCACCGTGAGCAGGGTGTAGAAGCTCAGCAGCATCATGCCGAACCCGGTCCGCCCCGGGTTGTCGCGCGGCCGCTGCAGCAGGTTGTGCGCCGCGTTGTCCCTCGTGACCCGCCGTTCCAGGAACGGGTAGGCGAACAGCAGCGCGAACACGCCGAACGGCATCGCCACCGCGGGCCAGAACACCGCGGGGACGCGGTAGTCGCCGAGCACGAGTTCCGCCGACGGGAACAGGCGCATGGCGCCCTCGACCCACAGCAGGTACCAGTCCGGCTGGGCGTTGAGCGAGCTGTGCGAGGCCTCGTACGGGCCGTAGTTGAAGATCGGGTTGATCTGCAGCAACCCGCCCATGCCGATCAGCACGGCGGTGACGGCGGCGGCCAGCCCGGTGCTCTTCATCGCGAACGCGGGCACCGTGCGCGTGCCGACCTCGTTGGTCTCGGTCTTGCGCTTGCCGGGAAACTGCGTGTGCTCCTGGTACCAGACCGCGGCCAGGTGCACGGCCACGAGGGCGAGCAGCAGGGCGGGGATCACGAACACGTGCAGGGTGAAGAAGCGCGGGATGATCAGGTCGCCGATGTACTCCCCGTCGAAGACCATCCACTGCAGCCATGTGCCGACCACCGGGATGGACAGCGCCATCCCGGACATGATTCGCACCCCGAGGCCGGACAGCAGGTCGTCGGGCAGCGAGTAGCCGACGTAGCCCTCCGCGAGCCCGAGGAGCAGCAGGAACAGGCCGATCAGCCAGTTGCCCTCGCGTGGCTTGCGGAAGGCCCCGGTGAAGAAGATCCGCAGCAGGTGCACGAGGATCGCGGCGATGAAGACCAGCGCCGCCCAGTGGTGGATCTGCCGCACCAGCAGGCCGCCCCGGACCTCGAAGGAGAGCTGGACCGCGGTCTCGTAGGCGCGCGACATCTCGACCTCGTGCATCGGCAGGTAGCCGCCACGGTAGGTGACCTCCGCCATGGACGGGTCGAAGAACAGGGCCAGGTAGGCGCCGGAGATCACCAGCACGACCAGGCTGTACAGGGCGATCTCGCCGAACAGGAACGAGAAGTGCTCGGGGAACACCTTGTTGGCTCTCGGCCGCACCCCTTTCGCGGCCTTGAACCGCTCGTCCAGGGCGTCCGCGAACCTCGTCACGCCGACCATGCGTGCTCCTCCCGCGTGATCCAGCGCCAGGTGATGCCGATGGCCGCGAGCGGGATCGGCAGCATCCCGACGATCATGGCGAGACCGGCGGCCGAGTGGCCGATGATGATCACGTAGATGGCCGCGAGGTCGAGGGCGGGCCCGGCGACGAACAGGTAGACGCTGCGCAGCGCGTCCGGCAGCCTGCGGCCGGGGCCGAGGACCGGCAGCCAGAACACCATCGCGGCCAGCAGCAGCCCGGCGTGCAGCGCGAGATCGGCGCCGGCCGCAAGGTGGTGCCCGGCCGAGACCACCACGACCAGCCCGTGCAGCAGGACGAACCCGGTCAGGACGAGCAGCGGTGGCGCGGGGACGCGGTGCCACGGCAGGTGCCGGGCCGTGAGCAGGAGCAGCGCCGGGGCCACCACCGAGGTCAGCAGCCCCATCCCCGCCATCCGGAGCATCTCCGCGGTCACCGCCCGGCCCCCTTCCGCCGCCCGGTCAGCGTGCGCAGGGCCCGCGTCAGCAGCCCGGCGGTCGCGGCGGCCTTCGCCGCCTTCGGCAGGACGCCGCGCTGGTCGCGCACCCCGGGCTCGGTGGGCACCGCGGTGGGCCCGGGCAGCGCTCCGGCGGGCACCCGCTCCCGGCGCACGTGCAGCAGCGCCGCCACCGCGAAGTAGAAGGCGATCCCGGTCAGCCACTGCCCGAAGAGCACGCTCGATCCGGCGAGGATCACCGCGACCGCGAGGAAGCCGGCGGACAGGCTGTTGGCGGCCATCCGGACCGGCCCCTCGGCCCGCCGGCTCCTGCGGTACAGCCACACGACACCCGCCGCGGCCGCGGTCGCCGAGACCGCGAGCGCGTACATGCCGATGAACAGGGCGTTCTCCCGGTACGGGATCATCACCAGCATCAGCACGGCGTTCCAGCCCGCCCAGCCGAGCACCACGAGCGCGGGCTTCACGGCTCCCGCTCCCTCCGCAGGTCGAGCAGCGGGGCGTAGCTGCGGATGGGCGGGATCGGGTGCTTGTCGTCGAAGTTCAGCGGAGGCGGCGGCGACGAGGTGGCCCACTCCAGCGTGTGCGCCCGCCACGGATTGTCCGGTGCGGCGCGCTCCTTGCGCTTCGTCAGCGACCGGACGACGTTGACCGCGAACGCCAGCATGCCCAGCCCGAGGATGCCCGCTCCGATCGAGGCGATGAGGTTGAACGTGCTGAATCCGTCGGTGGGCAGGTAGCTCGCGACGCGCCGCGGCATGCCGGCGATCCCGAGCCAGAACATCGGCAGGAACGTCACGTTGGTGCCGACCATCATCAGCCAGAAGTGGGCGTGGCCCAGCCCCCTGCCCAGCATCACCCCGGTCGCCTTCGGGAACCAGAAGTACAGCCCCGCGAACAGCCCGAACAGGCTGCCCGCGACGAGCGTGTAGTGGAAGTGCCCGACGACGAAGTAGCTGTCGTGCATCTGGTAGTCCAGCACCGGGCTGGCGACCATGATCCCGGTGATGCCGCCGACCAGGAACTGCAGGATGAACGCCAGCGCGAACAGCATCGGCAGCTGGAATCTCAGCCGGGCGCCGATGATCGTGCCGAGGAACGCGAAGTACTCGATTCCCGCGGGCACGATCAGCAGGATCGACGTGAGCGAGTAGTAGTCGTCCGAGACCAGCCCGGTGGTGAACATGTGGTGCCCCCACACGCTCATCGACAGCCCGGCGAAGGCCAGCAGCGACAGCACCGTGATCGTGTAGCCGAAGAACCGGCGCTGCGCGAACGTGGCGAGCACCTCGGCCACCGCGCCCACGAACGGGAAGAACATCACGTACACGACCGGATGCGCGAAGAACCAGAACAGGTGCTGGTAGCCGATGTTGTAGAGGTTGCTGTCGAACAGGCCGGGCGTCATCCGGCCGACCGCGATCAGGCCCAGCGCGAACAGCAGGGAGGGAAACGCGGCGATCACCATGAGGTTGGTCGCCACGACCGACCAGCTGAACACCGGCATCCGCAGCATCGTCATGCCCCTGGCGCGCTTGAGCAGCGCCGTCCACAGCACCGTCCCGCCGACCAGGATCATGCCGACGGTCGTGACGAACGTGCCCAGCACCCACAGATCGGTGCCCATGCCCGGGGAGTACTCCGATGTGGACAGCGGGGTGTAGGCGGTCCAGCCCTCCTTCGCGGCACCGCCCGACGTGAGGAAACCGGAGAAGATCGCGACGGAACCGAACAGGTAGAGCCAGAACCCGAGCATCGTCGTCCGGGGCGCGGCGACGTTGGGCGCGCCCACCTGCAACGGCACGAGGTAGAGCCCGTACGCCAGCGCCAGCGGCGTGACGACCAGGTAGATCATCGCCGAGCCGTGGATGGTGAACAGCTGGTTGTAGCCGTCGTTGGTCACGAACTCCTGATCGGGCTGTGCCAGCTGCAGGCGCATGGTCAGCGCCAGCGCGCCGGCCACGAACAGCAGGAGCAGCGCGACCGCGGTGATCAGCAACGCGATCCGCTTGTGGTCGGTGGTGCCGAGCCACGACCGCAGTGATCGGTCCCGGGGCAGCTCCCGCTCCTCGGCGACGGCGAGCTCCGCCGTCATGCCACGGTCCCCTGTTGCTGGAACTGCTGGAACTCCTGCGGCGAGACGGCCCGGACCCAGAAGTGCATGGACGGGTGGTAGGGGCCGCAGAACTCGGCACACCGGCCGAGCCACCGGCCCTCCTCGTCGAACTCGACGGTGAGGGTGTTGGTGTGGTGCGGGTAGACGTCCATCTTGATGGCCTTGTCCGGGATCCACAGGGCGTGGACCACGTCGCTGGACCGCAGGCGCAGCTCCACCGGCTGCCCGGTGGGCACCACCAGGGTCGGCAGCCCGGAGTTCTTGTCCCGGCACGTTCCGGTGACGGACCGCCCGGTGTCCGGGTACTGGAACTCCCAGCACCACTGGAACGCGGTGACGTCGACCTTCGTCGCGCCCCGCTGCTCGGCGACGCTGTAGCCGGTGGTGCCGTGCTGCACCTCCTGGTGCGCGGACGCGGTGACGTACACGATCACCCCGGCCACCCCGGCGAGCAGTACCGCGTACCCGATCTCCAGCGGCTTGTTGCTGTCCCGTCGGCGCGTGTCCCCCGAGCGTTTCCGGCTGAGAAAGATCGCGAGCACGACGCCGAGCAGGACGAGGGCGAACACCACGGATGCCACCGCGATCTCGAAGGCGAAGACCCGCTCGAACACCCGCTGGAACTCCACGTCACCCTCCACTGTGCCCTTCGACCGCGGTCAGGCCTCGCCGTACCCGCTTTCGCCGTCCGGCAAACGCCGTCGGGCCGTGGCTCAGCGGGTCTCCACCGACTCCCGCAGGGTCTCCGCGGTGCGTTCCGCCTCGGTGACCGCCTCCTGGGGAACCGGATCGATCTCGCGCAGGCCGCGCACGCCGAGTGCGGCCAGCGCGGCGGCCGTGCCGCTCAGCACCGTCCCGGCCAGCAGCGCGGCCAGCCAGGGCGGCAGGCGCCTGGCCAGCGGCAGCACCAGCGCGGCGATCAGCGCCGCGCCGCCGTAGAGACCGAGCACGGCCGCACCCGCGAGCAGCCCGCCACCGAAACCGGCCTGCCTGGCCTTCGCCCTGGTCTCGCCGATCGCGAGCCGCAGCTCGTCCCGGACCAGCCTGCCCACCTGTTCGGGCAGCTCGTTCACCGCGCTCCGTTGCCTGCCGGCCATCCGTCGCCTCCGCGTTCGCGTTCCCGTAGCCGTTCACGCTGGGGAACGATCGTGTACTTGGGGTCCTCCGCCGACACCTTGCCCGCGTCGAAGATGCCCCATTTGGACAGTGCCGACGCGGCGAGCAGCCCGGCTCCGGACAGCGCGCGGGCGACCCGGCTGCGCCTGCCCAGCGTCGCGCCGGCCACCCCGGCGACGGCCAGCGCCTCCCCGGCCCTGACCATGCCGCCCGGCTTGCCGGCGCGGTAGGGCTCGGCGACCATCCCGAGCCGCCGCTCCATCCGCCGGAACGCGGCCAGTTCGAGCACGGTGCCGAAGAGCGCGAGGTTGCGGGCCGGGCCTGCCTCCCGGTCCGGCGCGGCCAGCAGACCCAGCCCGCCCGCACCGACGGCGGCCGATCCGGTGAACACGTACGGCAGTTCCCGGTGCCCGTCGTGCCAGGCCGGCACCGCGGTGTCGCTGACAAGGGCGGCGGTGTACGCCGCCACGGCGGGCCCGGTCAGGGCGGCGCCCGCCGTGGCGAGCGCGCCGATCCTCGGCAGCCTGCCCGTCACGGCCGACAGCGCCGCCGCGCCCGCGCACGGGCCGTAGGCGGTGAGCAGCCAGGAGCCCATGTTCATCGGCGAGGTCGGCTTGAACACCCTGAGCATGTTGAGGAAGCGCGCGGGGCGGCCCAGGTCGTGGATCAGCGCGCCCAGCGACACCGTCACCGCGCCGAACGCCCCGGTCTTGGCGGCGACCGCAAGGCGGTTCCGCCCGGTCGCGTGCGCACCAGCGCCGAGCACCGAGGAGGCGCCCGCGACGCCGCCGAGGAAGAGGTAGCCGGGGACGTCCGGCGACTTCCACACCGGGCCGTTGAGAACCGGCTTGCCGTAGTAGGAGGTGAACTCGGTGTCCGGGACGACCGGTTGCTCACCCTTGCGCTTGCGTCCGGTGTGAACTCCGGTCATCGCCTCCCGAGCGGGGCGCGAGTCGAGGCTGCCGTGTTCGGCGTCCTGGCCTTTCATGCTCACCGTCCCTTCCGGGCACCGAGGAAGGCGGCGACCGCGCCCGCGGCCAGGGTCGCCGCGGCGGAGGCCACGTGCCGCCACATCGCGGGCAGGTCCCTGGTGGTCACCACCGGGTCCGGCGGGAAGCCGTAGACCTCGGGTTCGTCCAGCAGCAGGAAGAACGCGCCGTCCCCGCCGACGCCGTCGTCCGGGTCGGCCCCGTACAGGCGAGCCTCGGGGACCCCGGCCTCGTGCAGCTGCTCGACCCGCCGCCCGGCCCGCTCCCGCAGCTCGTCGAGTGGTCCGAACTGGATGGAGTCGGTGGGGCAAGCCTTGGCACACGCGGGTTCCAGCCCGTCGCCGAGCCGGTCGTAGCACAGCGTGCACTTCCATGCCCTGCCGTCGTCCTTGCGCTGGTCGATCACGCCGTAGGGGCAGGCGGGGATGCAGTAGCCGCAGCCGTTGCAGATGTCCTCCTGCACGACGACCGTGCCGAACTCGGTGCGGAACAGCGACCCGGTGGGGCACACGTCGAGGCACGCGGCGTGCGTGCAGTGCTTGCACACGTCCGACGCCATCAGCCAGCGGAAGTCGTCCCCGGCGCCGGGCGTGGTCGGCGTCATGCCCGCCTCCGGCGGCTGGGTCGCCGTGCCGTGCTCGGCCATGGTGAGCACGTCCTGGTCGTGGTGCAGGCCGGGGTCCTGGCGGCCGATGGGCTTGCGCTGCTCGATGAACGCCACGTGCCGCCACGTGTCGGCGCCGAGGCCGACCGTGTTGTCATAGGACATCCCGGTGAGGTCGAGCCCGTCCTCCGGGACGGCGTTCCACTCCTTGCAGGCGACCTCGCAGGCCTTGCAGCCGATGCACACGGTGGTGTCGGTGAAGAAACCCATCCGCGGCGGGTGGTCGGCGTAGCCGCTGTCCCCCGCGGGATCGACGGGCGTGCGCGCGGTCGTCATGTCACACCTCGGTTCCGGTCTCGTCGGTGATGCCCGCCTCGCGCTGGTAGCGCTCCACCAGCTCGACCCGCTCCGGTCCCCTCGGGCGGCGTCCCGGCCTGATATCGCACGTCAGAGCCTTGACCTCCTGGATGTGGGTGTTCGGGTCGAGGGCCATCGACGCCAGCTCGTTCACCGCGTCGCCGGTGCTCAGTCCGTTGGGGCCCCAGTGGTAGGGCACCCCGACCTGGTGCAGCGTGCGGCCCTGCACCCGCAGCGGCGACACGCGGTCGGTGACGAGCACCCTGGCCTCGATCGCGGTCCGGGCGGTCACGATCGTCGCCCAGCCGAGGTGCTCGAGCCCGCGCTCGGTCGCCAGCTCGGGCGAGATCTCGCAGAACAGCTCCGGCTGCAGCTCCGCCAGGTACGGCTGCCACCGGGACATGCCGCCCGCCGTGTGGTGCTCGGTGAGCCGGTACGTGGTGAGCACGTACGGGAACACGTCGGCGCCCGGCTGCCCGTCGCTGGGCTGGAACCGGTTGTTCTCGTGCCGCAGCAGCTGCCGCACCGGGTTGCGCTGCTGGCCGTACAGCAGGTTGGCGAACGGGGACTCGTGCGGCTCGTAGTGCGTGGGCAGCGGCCCGTCGGTGAGCCCGGCCGGCACGTACAGCCACGCCTTGCCGTCGGCCTGCATGATGAACGCGTCCGTGCCGCGCAGCGCGTCCGGCCCCTTGGCGCCCTCCTCCGGCTCGAAGTCCGGCGCCTTGGTCGCCTTGAAGTCCGGGATGTCGTGCCCGGTCCACTTCTCCTGCTCGGCGTCCCACCAGACGTACGCCTTGCGCTCGCTCCACGGCTTGCCGTCCGGATCGGCCGAGGCGCGGTTGTAGAGGATCCGCCGGTTCAGCGGCCAGGCCCACGCCCACTCGCTCGCGACCCAGTTCTGCTCGGTGCCGGGCTTGCGCCGCGCGGCCTGGTTGACGCCCTCGGCGTACACGCCGCAGTAGATCCAGCACCCGCAGGCGGTGGAGCCGTCGTCCTTGAGCTGCTCGTAGGTGCTCAGTGGCTCCGCGTCGGCGTTCCACCCGTTGATCTCGGCCAGCACCGCCTCGGCCTCCGGCTCGGCATGGCGGCCCTTCGTCGGGTAGTCCCACGTGAGGTCGAGCACCGGCCGGTCGCGTTCGGCATCGGCCTCCTTCCGGGTGCCGTCCCGCGCCGCGGCGGCCAGCTTCTCCCTGATCCTGCGGCCCAGGTGGTAGATGAACCACAGGTCGCTGCGGGCGTCACCCTCGGGTTCGACCGCCTGGTGGTGCCACTGCAGCAGCCGCTGGGTGTTGGTGAAGCTGCCGTCCTTCTCGGTGTGCGCGGCGGCGGGCAGGAAGAACACCTCGGTGGCGATGTCCTCGGTGCGCAGCTCGCCGGTCTCGATCTCCGGGCCGTCCTGCCACCAGGTGGCGCTCTCGATGAGGGAGAAGTCCCGCACGACGAGCCAGTCCAGCGCGGCCATGCCGAGCCGCTGCATCTTGGCGTTGGCCGAGCCCACCGCCGGGTTCTCGCCCATCAGGAAGTAGCCGTTGCACGTGCCGTCGAGTTGCTCCAGCACGGTCTCGTACGTGCTGTGGCTGCCGGTGAGCCGCGGCAGGTAGTCGAAGCGGAACTCGTTGTCCGGGGTGGCCGCCGGTCCCCACCACGCCTTGAGCAGGCTGACCAGGTAGGACTTCATGTTGCCCCAGTAGCCCTTCTGCGCCGACTCCGCCTCGACGAACGTCGCCAGGTCCTCGTTGGTGTGCGCATGCGGCATCGGGATGTAGCCGGGCAGCAGGTTGAACAGGGTCGGGATGTCGGTCGAGCCCTGGATCGACGCGTGCCCGCGCAGCGCCAGGATCCCGCCGCCGGGCCTGCCGATGTTGCCCAGCAGTGCCTGCAGGATGCCGGCCGTGCGGATGTACTGGACGCCGACGGTGTGCTGGGTCCAGCCGACCGCGTAGGCGAAGGCGCTGGTGCGCTCCCGGCCCGAGTTCTCGGTCAGCAGCTCGCACACCTGGAGGAACTTCTCCCTGGGCACCCCGCAGATCTCCTCGACCCGCTCCGGCGTGTAGCGGGCGAAGTGCCGCTTGAGGATCTGGAACACGCAGCGCGGGTGCTCCAGGGTCTCGTCCGTCCTCGGCTCGGTGCCGATCTCCGCGCCGCCCGAGCCGTGGGCCTCACCGCGGCCGGACTGGCGCACGCCGTGCCGGGTCCGCTCCGCCCACAGCTGGTCGCGCTTGCCGGACGCGGCCTGCACCTCGGCGCCCTCGTACTGCCAGGTCGAGACGTCGTAGCTGCGCCGCTCGCGGTCCAGGCCGGAGAACACGCCGTCGAGCTCGTCGGCGCCCGCGAACCGCTCGTTCACGATCGTCGCCGCGTTCGTGTAGGCGAGCATGTACTCGCGGAAGTACTTCTCGTGCTCCAGGACGTAGTTGATGATCCCGCCGAGGAACGCGATGTCGCTGCCCGCCCGCAGCGGCACGTGGATGTCGGCCAGTGCGCTGGTGCGGGTGAACCGCGGGTCGACGTGGATGACCTTCGCGCCCCTGGCCTTGGCCTCCATCACCCACTGGAACCCGACCGGATGGCACTCGGCCATGTTCGAGCCCTGGATGACGATGCAGTCGGAGTTGGCCAGGTCCTGCTGGAAGGTCGTCGCGCCGCCGCGGCCGAAGGAGGTCCCCAAACTGGGAACCGTGGAGGAGTGTCAAACGCGGGCCTGGTTCTCGATCTGGACGGCGCCGAGCGCGGTGAACAGCTTCTTGATGAGGTAGTTCTCCTCGTTGTCCAGCGTCGCCCCGCCCAGGCTGGCGAAGCCGAGCGTGCGCCGGGTGCGGGCGCCGTCGACCTCCCACTGCCAGCCGCGCTCCCGGCTGGCGATGGTCCGCTCGGCGATCATGTCCATCGCCGTGTCCAGGTCGAGCGGCTCCCACTCGGTGCCGTACGGCCGCCGGTACAGCACCTGGTGCTCGCGGGCGGAACCGGTGGTCAGCTGCAGGCTGGCCGCTCCCTTCGGGCACAGCCTGCCCCGGCTCACCGGTGAGTCCGGGTCACCCTCGATCTGGGTGACCTGCTCGCCGGAGACGTAGACGTTCTGCCCGCAGCCGACGGCGCAGTACGGGCAGATCGACTTCACCACCCGGTCCGCCTGGTCCGTGCGTGGCCGCAACGAGTCGCTGCGGCGGCTCTTGGCGGCCGCGCCCCGTCCGCTGGGATCCTTCTCGGTCCACTGGCGGTAGACGGGCCAACCCTCGATCCACTGCCGAACACCCATCCGCTGTCCTCCGCGCGGTCGCTGTCTCGCCGTCGCCAGTTACCCGCCTCCCCGGGGAGGCAAACTCACGATTTCCCGGCCGCCCGCATCTGCTCGTCCGCCTGGACACGCCCGGCGATCCAGCGCCGCACGCTCTCCTTCGACGTGGGGTTCTCGTGGCCCGGGTTGGCCAGGTCCTGGCTGGCGGTGCGCAGTCCCGGCCGCCGCCCGCGCTCCTCGGGACTCGGCACGTCGCCCGCGTCCGCGGGCAGGCCCGTGGCGATCAGGTAGGCCAGTCCCGGTGGGATCCCGAGCCGCCTGCCCGCCTCGGGGTAGTCGTGTCCCTCGCGCAGCAGTGCCCGCACCTGTTCCCGCGTCGGCATGCGTGACCTCCCGTGATCCGGCTGTCGCACATCGTGTACGGACCAGGCTTCCCCGTCCGGGGGTCCTTCACACGGAGGACTGAAAGTGAAGGAGATTCCGCTTGTGTCGTGTGTCATGGCCGGTACGGGGTAACTGGCCGGGTGCCACCAACACCCCGAGTAGAGGAGTACCGACGTGGTACCGATAGCGAGTGGCACGACGATCCGGTTCACCGAAGCGCCGGCGGTCGTCTGCGGCGAGTGCGGCTACCGCACCGCCCGCGTCGCCGAGCTGACCGACGAGTCCGGGCACACCACCGGCAGCGCCGTGGTCTGCCTGCCGTGCCGCGAGCGGGAGCGGATCCTGCTCGGCGCGCGCTCGTCCCGAAGTACGAGGCCCGCTCCCGTCCCCCGCCCCCGCAGGCCCCACCCGCTCCGGTAACCGAACTGGCCGAACGTCCCGCGAGTCACGGCCCAACGACCCTGGGCCGCCCGGGCGATGCCCGCGATCGTCGGTGGCGGAGTCCACCGAGGAGGAACGATGCAGCGCGCACTCGTGGTGTTCGAGTCGATGTTCGGCAACACCCAGACGATCGCGAAGGCCGTGGCCGCCGGGCTGACCGGCCGGTTCGACGTCGAGCTCGTCGAGGCCGGTGACGCACCGGCGGCCGTGCCGGACGACGTCCGGCTGGTGGTCGTCGGCGGGCCCACCCACGCTTTCGGCATGAGCAGGCCGTCCACCAGGGAGGATGCCGCCCGGCAGGCGACCGAGGGACTGGTGTCGGCCGGCCGGGGCATCCGGGAGTGGCTCGCCGGGGTGCGCCTGCCCCGGGGGATCGGCGCGGCGGCGTTCACCACCAAGGTGCACAGGCCCGCCCTGCCGGGGTCGGCGGCGAGCAAGGCGGCCAGGTTGCTCCGGCGGCACGGCGCCCGGCTCGTCGCACCGGCCGAGTCGTTCTCCGTCACGGGAACGCGGGGTCCGCTGCTCGACGGGGAGGCCGAGCGGGCGCGCCGCTGGGCCGAGCGGCTGGCCGCCGGGCTCGGCTGAACCGGCGCGCCACATCCCGGCGGGGCGGATGGCCCGCACGAGCGTGTCGATCGCGGTGCCGGTGCCGCCGTGCCTGCCCGCGGGACGGCGAACCCGTTCCGCCCGCAGCACGCGCAGCGGCGCGACCTCCGCGGCGATCGCCTCCGGCGTGTACAGCACCGCCGGATCCCGCGGGCCGCCGGTCCCCTCCGACAGGTTGGCCAGGTCGTGCCCGACGACGAGCAGCGTGCCGCCGGGCGCGACGGCCGCCGCCGCGCGCGCCAGGACCCCCGCCCGCCGCTCTCCGGGCAGCTGGAGGTAGGCGACGAGCACCAGGTCGAACGCCGCGTGCTCGGGCTCGTGATCGAGCAGGTCGGCGAGCACCCAGTCCACCTCGGCCGCGCGCTCGCCGGCCAGCCTGCGGGCCTTGTCCAGGCCGGCCCGGGAGAAGTCCACCGCGGTCACCCGCCAACCCCGCTCCGCGAGCCAGACGGCGTGGCGGCCCTCCCCCGCTGCCAGGTCGAGCGCCCGTCCGGGCGGCAGGCCGGCCAGCTCGGCCACGACGAACCGGCTGGGCCGCGTGGTCCACGCGAACTCGGCGCCGCCGTACCGCCGGTCCCAGTCGTGCCTGTCCATGGGGGCAACCTTGCCCCACGCAAGGGTGTCCCCGGCGGGCGGCTGCCCGCCGGGGACCACGGGCGCGGCCGCGCCCTGTCGCTACGCGCCGCCCGCGGCGCGCAGCAGCACGTCCACGGCGGCGTCGTTGCGTGCGGTCTCCCTCGGGATCACCGAGGCCGGCGGGTAGAAGCCGGAGAGGCCGCTGCTGGTGCGGGGATACATCTCGAAGGTGTAGCTGAGAATCCCGTGCACGCCCCACATCCAGTCGTTCACCGAGCCGTCGGTGATGTAGAGGTCGCTGGACTGCTGCGGCGTGTAGCCGTTGGTGGCCGCCATCCGCCTGCCGATGTCGGCGAACCTGCGGGCCTGCTCCGCGTTCATTCCCGGTGCGGTGTCGGCGTAGGTGTAGCCGTAGGGCCACAGCACCAGCTCCGAGTACGTGTGGAAGTCGATGTGCGCGGTGATCTGCTGGCTGCCACCGACGACGCGCGAGTTGACGAAGTTCGCGACCGCCCTGGTCTCGGGCGCGGAGAACGGTGCGGTCCCCCGGTAGGTGTCGCTGCGCGGGTTGCCGCTGGAGCCGCCGCAGCAACCCCACCGGTAGTCCCAGTTGCGGTTGGGGTCGGTGCCGCTGCCCTGGCGGTTCTTCCGCCAGCCCTTGTACCGGCCGCCCGCGATGTCGTACTCGGAGCCGTCCGGATTGACCTGCGGCAGCACATAGATCTCCCGCGAGTCCACCAGCTGCCGCACGGTCGCGTCGGTCGCGTAGCGGGCGGTGAACCGCTGCACGAGGTGCAGGCACATCTCGGTGGTCAGGTGCTCCCGCGCGTGCTGGTTGCAGGTGAAGAGCACCTCGGGCTCGGCCTCGTCCCGGTCCACGTTGTCGCTGATCTTGATCAGATACAGCTCCCGGCCCTCGTAGGACCGGCCCACACTGGACAGTCGTGCCAGGCCAGGGTACGCCCGCTGGGCGGCACGCAGCGCCTCGGTCATCTCGGCGTAGGTGTGGTACGCCTCGTCACCGGGCGGGAACTCCGCGGCCGCGGCCGCGGCGCGCGGGGGGCCGCTGCGCTCGGCCAGCATCGCGTCGAAGTCCCCGACCTGGCCGAGCCGGAAGCCCTGCGCCCGCAGCGAACGCGCCTGCGCGGGCGTGGCGACGACGGTCATCGTGCCGTCGCGGGTGCCGAGTACGTCCACCCCGGAGCCGGCGACGGCCGTGCGCGCGGCCGCGTTCCCGGCGGGGACCGTGTAGACCCCCCGGTCGGGCGGGGCGCCCGCCGAGGGTTGGGCGCCTGCCGGGGCCGCCAGCAGCGCGAGCAGGATCACGCCGGCGCCCGCCAGGGCACCGAACACGCGGGGTCGTCGGAACATCGCACGCCTCCCAGGGGTCACCGAGTGCGGTGGTCCCTGAGCGTGGCGGTGGCTGGTCCGGACCACAACCGCCATAAGTCGGGTCGCGCGACCCAGGCCCCCGGCGGGCCAGCCGGGACGGCGGGGTTCCGCTCGGCCCGGGATCCACGGCGGTCCGCTGCCCGAGCGCGGCACTCGCACGCGAGGTGTCCCGGTCCCGGGTCACGGCGGTTCGGTGGCGGCGATCCGGTGCTTGGCGACGTCCGCGGCGCGGATCTCCGGCAGCGTTCCCGGTTCCGGGCCGGAGCCGCGGAACCGGAGGAGATCCTCGTCCGAGGACCACCGCTCGTACACGTTGATCCGGCCGGGATCGAGCAGGTCGGCCGACAGGGCGAAGTCGAGGCAGCCGGGCGTGGACCGCGCCCGCGCGACGGCGGCGCGGCAGGCGTCGAGGTAGCGCTCCCGCTCGGCGGGATCGACGTGCAGGGTTCCGGACACGATGAGCATGGCGGCCTCCCGGGCGGTACGGCGGTGTCCCCGGGACAGACCGCCGCACCGCCCGGAACTCACCGGCTCTGGCCCGCCGGCCTCAGGACTCGTCCCGGGACTCCGACATGGTGGGCACCGGTGCGCCGCTGCCGGTCTCCCGGTGCAGTCGCAGGAACTCCAGGTGCCGCTCGTACTGGTCGAGGATGTCGCCGATCAGCTGGTCGCGGTTGTAGCCCATGACGTCGTAGCCCTGGCCGCCCTCGGAGAGGAACACCTCGAACCGGAAGTAGGTGTCCTGGCTGCTCAGCGAGTGGGTCGCGAACCCGGGCGTCTCGGCCTCCCTCGGCCACAGGTGGTACCGGAACGCCTCCTGCTCGCCGAGGTCCACGGTCAGGTCCAGGTGCGGCAGCTCCAGCTCCGGCACGAGCTCCTCGGCGAGGGTCGCCTCGGCGCCCTGCGCCCGCAGCTCCTCGACGACCTCGGTGAAGGCCGGGCGGCACACGTCCTCGACGAACCGGTTCGCCGCGCGCCTGCCGGGGAAGCTCATCACCCTGGCCAGCCGTTGCCGCCAGGACGCCCTGGTCACCTCGCGACCGTCCAGTGTGGTGCGTTCGGACAGGGTGGACGGCAGCGTGGTGCGGAAGCTGTCCTCGCGGAAGCTCTCCACCCGCAGCGCCCGCCACAGGCCGAGCATGACCAGGAAGATCACGAACGAGAACGGCAGGCCCATCACGATGGTCGCGTTCTGCAGGGTGGGCACGCCACCGACGATCAGCATCGCCAGCGTGAGCAGGCCGATCGCGGCGGACCAGAAGACACGCACCCAGCGCGCCGCGTCATGCCGGGGCGTCTTCAGGTACGAGGTGAAGTTGCCCATCACCAGCGCGCCCGAGTCGGCCGACGTGACGTAGAAGAGCAGGCCGACGAACGTGGCGAGGCCCGCGATGAACGTCGCACCGGGATACTGCGCGAGCAGTGCGTAGAAGCCCTGCTCCGGCTGGTTCATCGCGGTCTCGCCGAACTGGGTGTTGCCGCCGCGCACCTCGCGCAGGGCGGCGTTGCCGAAGATCGACAGCCAGGTGAGCGTGAACAGGAACGGGATGACCAGCGTCGCGGCGACGAACTGCCGGATGGTGCGGCCCCGGGAGATCCGCGCGAGGAACAGCCCGACGAACGGCGCCCACGCGATCCACCACGCCCAGAAGAACAACGTCCACGAGTTCAGCCACTCGGTCGGCTGGTCGAACGCGAACGTGTTCAGGGTCAGGTCGGAGAAGCTGCTGACGTAGTCGCCGATGTTGAGCACGATCGCGTTCAGCAGGAACAGCGGGTCGTCGCTGAACAGGATGTAGAGCATCAGGCCGATGGCGAGCACCACGTTCAGCTCCGACAGCCGCCGGATGCCCTTGTCGACGCCCGCGATCGCGGACACCGTGGCCATGAACACCGCCAGCGCGATCAGCCCGATCTGCGCGGCCGTGCCCTGCGGGATGCCGAACAGGACCTCGAGCCCGAAGTTGAGCTGGACGACACCGATGCCCAGCGAGGTCGCGATACCGAACACGGTGCCCAGCACGGCCGCGATGTCGACGCCGTGCCCGATCGGGCCGTGGATCCGCTTGCCGATGATCGGGTAGAGCGCCGAGCGGATCGTCAGCGGGAGGCTGTACCGGTACGCGAAGTAGCCGAGCACCATGCCCATCAGGGCGTACATCGACCAGCCGGTGATGCCGTAGTGGAACAGTGTCCACACCAGAGCCTCGCGGGCCGCTTCCACGGTCTCCCCCGGCCCGACCGGAGGCGCCAGGTACTGGGTCACCGGCTCGGCCACGGAGAAGAACATCAGGTCGATGCCGATGCCCGCGGCGAAGAGCATGGCTCCCCACGCGAACAGGCTGAAGTCCGGAGTGGAGTGTTGCGGACCGAGCTTCACCTTGCCGTAGCGGGAGAGCGCGACGAACACCACGAACACCAGGAACAGCGTCGCGGCGAGGAAGTAGTACCAGCCGAAGCCCGCCGAGATCCAGCCGACGAGCTCGCCGATGGCGGCCGCGGCGGCGTCCGGTGTGATGATCGCCCAGATGGAGATGGCGAGGATGCAGACGGACGAACCGGCGAAGACAACCGGGTTGATCCGGTTCGGCTTCTCGGTCCCGGCAGTGCCGACTGCCCTGTCGTCGTCGTGAACGTGGTTCGTCGCCACGATCCGACCCCTTTCGATCTCGGTGTCCCGATCCGTGTGGCCCGGTGGCCCCCTGCCCGGAGCCCGGAGGACACTACCAGGTGGACTGTGCGACGGCCGGGTTCGGCGACGGCACGGGGTGAGCCGGGCCACCGTGCGGCCCGCGCGGGCTCACCCCGCGTCGTGGACCGGATGCGCGGAGTCCAGCGTGACGGTGCGGTCGGCGTGCCGGGCGACGGCGGGGTCGTGGCTGGCGACCAGCACGGCCGCGCCCCGGTCGGCGGCCGCCCGCAGCGCGTCCAGGACGAGCCCGGTCCGCGCGCTGTCCTGATGCGACGTCGGCTCGTCGGCGAGCACGAGCGACGGGCCCGCGGCGAGCGCGCGGCCGACCGCCGCGCGCTGGCGCTCCCCTCCGGACACCTCCGCAGGCAGCCGGTCCGCGAGGTCCCCGAGATCGAGCGCGCCGAGCAGGCCGGTGACGCGGCGCCGGCCGTCCGGTCCGCCGAGCCGCGCGGCGAACGCCAGGTTCTCGGCGATAGTGAGCTCGTCGAGCAGCCCGACCGACTGCGGCACGAAGCCCGCGTGCCGCCAGGAGATCGCGCCGAGCGGCCCGCCCGGCAGCGGCGGGTGGGCGGTGACCTCGCCGCCGTCCGGGGCCTCCCATCCGCCGGCGATCATGAGCAGCGTGCTCTTGCCCGAGCCGGACGGTCCGGTGAGGACGGTCACCGCACCGGGGGTGAGGACGAAGCTCACCGGGCGCAACACCGGCGAACCGGCGTAGGACTTGTGCACGCCGGACACCGTCAGCAGGGGTTCGGGCACGTCTCACACCTCCGTCCGGCTGCCGTCACGAAGCTCGATGACCTGGTCCGCGACGCCGCGCACCTGCGGGTCGTGGGTGGCGACGACCACGGCGTGTCCCCGGCCCGCGAGATGCCGCAGCGCGTCGAGCACGAGCCCGGTCGCGGAGCGGTCCAGCTGGGCGGTGGGCTCGTCGGCCACCAGCAGCGCCGAGTCGCCTGCCGCGGCGAAGGCGAGCGCGAGCCGCTGCTGCTCTCCCCCGGACAGCTGGCGGGGCCGGTGCGCGGCGCGGTGCCCGAGCCCGAGGGCGTCCAGCACCGCCCTGGCCCCGGCCGCGTCCGTGCCGGCTCCGCGCAGCCGGGCACCCAGCGCCAGGTGCTCGGCCGCGGTCAGGTAGTCGAGGAGGTTGTCCGCCGGATCCTGGAAGACGTAGCCGACGTGGGCGCGGCGCAGCGCGCGGCGGCGCCGGGCGGGCAGGCGTGCCGCCTCAGTGCCGGCCACCTCCACGGTGCCCTCGTCCGGGCGCTCCAGGCACGCCAGGATCCGCAGCAGGGTCGACTTCCCCGATCCCGACGGCCCGGTGAGCGCGGTCACCGCTGCGCGCTCCGCGGTGAGCCCGACACCGGAGAGCACCCGCACGACGCGGCCGTCGACGGGGTAGCCGTGCCCGACGCCCGCGCAGCGCAGGGCGGGCGCGTCAGTGCGGGTCACGCAGCACCTCCGAGGGCCGGGCGCGGGAGGCCGCGCGCTGGGCGGTGCCGGCGGCGACGGCCCCGGTGGCGAGCGCGGCACCCAGCAGCGCCGCGAGCACCACCCAGGGCACGTCCACCACCGTGCCGGGCGCAGTGGCCGCGTCGACGTCGTAGTCCGGCCGCGTCAGCAGCACCACCACGGAGGCGATCGCGGCGCCCGCGGCGAACCCGGCGAGCAGCAGGCCGCCGACCTCCAGCACCAGCGCACGCCAGTGGGCCAAGGCGGTCACCGCCATCCGCCGCAGCATCACGTACGCGGAGCGGCGGGCCCGCGCGCGGGCGTCGAGGTGCAGCAGCAGCCCGACCACGATGATCACCCCGGACAGCAGCGAGACCGCGGCCAGGAACGCGAACGTGTAGGTGATCCCGGTGTACACGCCGACCTGGTGCACCTGGTCGGCCCGGCTCACGGTGGACACCCCGAGCCCGGCCGCGGCGACGGCGGCCACGCTGCGGTCGGGATCACCCCGCACCCAGAGGTAGGGCCGGGCCGCGCCGGTCAGGCCGTCGAGCACCTCCCGGTGCACGAGCAGCATCGGATAGCCCGGTCCCTTGCCCGGCAGCTGGGGCGCCTCCGTGAGGTCGAGCGCCCGCCGCTGCCCGCGGACCTCGAGCACCGGGTCCGCGGGCACGGGCATCCCGGCGAGCACCGCACCGGGGCTCGGCGCGTCCGGATCACCGATCCGCGACAGCAGCTCGGCCAGGTCCGGCCCCGGCAGCGCGGGGTCCCAGAACGCCGCCCTGCCGAAGGTGGCGGGGTCCACCCCGAGCACGTGCACGGTGGTGCCGCCGAGATCGCCGTCGGTCCACAGTTTCGTGACGGTCGCGCGGTCGCCGAGCGCGGGCGGCACCGCCGTGGACCCGGTGAGCCCGAACACGGCGTCGGTGCCGACGATCAGCTGTCCCTCGGCGTGCAGGGTGCGCTCCACCGAGCCGATCACTGTGGCGCCGAAGGCCGACAGCGCCACGGGCACGGAGGTCGCGGCGACCAGGATCGCCGCGACGGCGGGCGTGGCCCGGACCCGCCGCCAGGCGAGGAACCTCGCGACGTGCCGGGGGAACGCGCCTGCCGGGTCTCCGGCGGCGCGCCGCCGCGCCAGTGCCAGTGCCCACCGGGTGAGCCGCGCGGTCAGCAGCGCGAGCCCGGCGGTGAGCAGCACCGGAGCCACGATGAGACGGGGCGGCAGATGCGCCACCATCCCGGCGGTGCCCACGGAGCTCGTCGTGGTCTCGCCGTCGAGCAGCGACCACGCCAGTCCGGCGCCGGCCAGGGGCAGCAGCTCCCACGGCAGCCGCCGCAGCACGCGGTGCCGGTGCGCGGGCGGGGCGTCGAACACGCGCGCGGCGCGGACACCGGCGGTGACCGCCAGCGCGGCGAGAGCGGTGAGCGTGGCCGCGGCCGCGGCGAGCACGGAGTCCCCCACCGCGGCGGGCGTGACGAGCGGGCTCGGGCCGGACCCGGCCACGAGCGTGCGGGCGGCGACCCAGCCGAGCGCCCCGCCGAGCACGACGGGGACGGCGGTCTCCAGCATCGCCTTCCCGGCGACGGCGACCGGGCCGACGCCCCGCGCGGACAGCACCGCCAGTTCCGTCCGCCGCCGGTCGGCCCAGAACGCACCGGCGGCACCGGCGATGACCAGGCCCGCGAGTGCGCCGGCGGCCGCCAGCGGCAGCACGGTGCCGGTGAGCGAGGCGACCACGAGCTCGGCGCGCGCCACGTCGCCGCCGAGCGTCGAGGTGATGTCGGGCCCGCCGGGGAACACCGCGGGCCCGGCCCGGCTGACCGCGTCCCGGAACGCGGTCAGCCCGTCGACGACCGGCCGGGCGCCGCTCGTGGTGAGCCCGGTGCTGTCGACGGCCATCTCCAGGCGCTGGCCCGCGTCGAACTCGCTGTCACCCGCGACCGTCAGCAGCGGCCCGGTGTCGACGAGCGCGACCGGGAACACCGGCTGGTTGGACAGCGGCTTGCCGCGGTAGAGCTCCTCCAGGCCGCACCAGTACGGCTGGTCCGGCAGCGACCGCAGGTCGCGGTAGACGGCGGCGACGCGCATCGGCACGGGCGCTCCCCCGGCCGTGCCGACCGCGACCCGGTCCCCTGGCTCCAGCCCCTGCAGCCGGGCGAACCCGTCGGGCAGCCAGATGCCGGGCCCTTCACCGCCGGCGAGCAGCCGCACGTGGCCGCGGAAGCCGTCGCGCGCCATCAGCACCACCGTGGTCCGGTCCGGCGCGACCGCGGGCCGCCGTGCCGGCACGACGTTCGCCGTGAGATGGGTGGTGACGACGGGCCGCGACAGCCGCGGCACGGTCGCGGCCGCCGCGCGGACCGCCTCGGCGCGCCGGTCCAGTGCCCGCTCCCCGGTGAGCCGGTCCCGGTCGAAGGGCGGGGCGGCGAAGGACAGCGGCGCCTCCACTCTGGCGCCGACCCGCCACTGGCACGAGCGGTCGATCTGGTTGTGCAGCGTGGCGTTGCCCGACGAGGACAGGAACAGCGGAGCGGCCGCGGCGGGGAGGGCGACCAGCAGACCGGCGACGACCGTCGCCAGCACCACGGCGGGCCTGCGCCACAGCGCCGCCGGTGCGCGCGACCACGGCGCGGGCAACCCCCAGTTGGCCATGCGAGCGAGTTTCACACACGGCCGCGGGGGTGGCCGGAACCGGGCGGTTCACACCAGCGGTCTGCCGGTCCGGAGCCGCCTGCGGAAATCCCAGAGGCAGGCGTTGTAGGGAAACTCGCGCACGATCCTCGGCGAGCGGCGGACAACGGCGCCCACCACGCGCAGGAGGGCGTCGAACCGGCGCTGGCTGCGCGCCGACCAGGGCAGGCGCATCTCTTCCCGGAACCGGGGCGGGAGGAACCCCGTCGTGACGAAGAGGTGGAACCGCGCGAACGGCTCCCGCACCACCCGGGGCAGGAACCGCAGACCGGCGATGTCGTGGAGGTACTCGCGCACCGTGTCGTCGATCGAGACCCGGTCGAGCATGGTCGTCCAGTACTTCTCGAACGCCGCGCGGTCGGCGGGCCAGTCGTCCGCACGCACCTGCAGCGTCGTGCCCAGCGGAGCCGCCGCACGGTACACCTCGTCGGCGGTGCCGGGGTCGAGCGGGCCGAGGAACGCCTGGTAGGTGTCCTCGAATCCGCGGTAGAGGCAGGCCGCGACCCACAGCTGCAGCTCCGGGTCGAGCGCGTTGTATTCGACCGGGCTGGACTCGGTGGAGCGGACGTGCGCGTGCACCGCGCTGACCGCGCGGCGGTAGGCCCCGCGTTCCTCCTCCGTGCCGTGCATGACGACGGCGAGGTAGGTGAGCGTGGTGCGCGTGCGCTTGATCGGGTGGTCGAACAGCCGCCCGCTCTCGACCGGGCTCTCGACCACGCCGTGCCCCACGGCGGGCAGCGCCAGCTGCATGATCACGTTCGCGGTCGCCGCCAGGAGACTCGCCCCGAGCAGGGCATCCTCGAACGGCTCCGCCACGGTTGCCTGGCCTGCCACAGCGGCCTCCTCCCGTCGGACCTGATCTGCACACAGGTGTTAGCAGATATGACACCGCGTCCGGCCGCGGGATGTCAAGATGGGCGCATGGAGCCGAGCACGCTGCGCACGTACGGCGGCATGTCCGGGGACGACCGGCGCGCGGAGCGCAGGACCGCCCTCATCGAAGCCGGGCTGGAGCTGCTCGGCGCGCGGGACGGGGAGCGTGCCCTCACCGTGCGCGGCGTGTGCCGCCAGGCGGGGCTGGCCGCCCGGTACTTCTACGAGAGCTTCGCCGACCGGGACGCGCTGGCCGTCGCCGTGCACGACCACGTCGTCGAGGGCATCGCCGCCGCGACGCTGGAGGCCGTCCAGGCCGCCCCGCCGGACGCCGAGGCCAAGACGCGCGCCGGGCTGGGCAGGCTGGTGCGTGCCGTCGCCGAGGACCCCCGGCGCGGCAGGCTGCTCTTCTCCCCCGCGCCCGGCGCCACCGTGCTCGCGCAGCGCCGCGTGGAGTCCACCCGGTGGTTCGTCGCGCTGCTCGGCCTGCAGGCGCGGGAGTTCTACGGGATGGGCGAGAGCACCCGCCTCGCCGTGGCGTCCGAGTTCCTGGTCGGCGGTTTCGCCCAGGCACTCACGTCCTGGCTCGACGGCACCCTGCGCGTCACCGAGGAGGAGCTCGTCGAGCACGGCTGCGCGCTGTTCCTGGCGGTGGCGCACCGCACCGTCGGCGGCTGAGCACACCGTCCGCCGCCCGGCCCGTGCTCGCCGAACCGGGCGGCTGAGCGGTCAGCGTTCCAGCAGCCGCTCGAAGAACGACCGGTACCGGCGCAGCACGAGCCGCAGCTCCTCGGTGGCCGCGTCGCCCTCGCTCCACTGGCGCTCCAGGTCCCGCCGGTGCCCGGCGAAGGTCGCCGCGAGCGACCGGATGGTGGTGGCGACCAGTTCGTCCGCCTCCCGCACCGCCTGTCGCGGATCGTCGACGAAACCCGTCTGGACCGACTGCCAGCGGTCCCGCAGCTCCGTGACCTCGCCGGGGGCGAGCAGCGGGTCCGGGCCGTTCTCCGCGCCGTCCCGGTGCCCGGCGCCGCCGGGCTCCCCCGCCGGAGCGGCCAGCAGATCCTCCGTGCCGAACCCCGGTCGCCGGGCGGCGTCGTCGGGCCCGGCCATCTCAGCGGCCCTCCCGCGCCGGGCCGCGGTCGCCGGTGTGCCTGCCGTCGCCGCCAGCACCGCCGGTGCCGCCGGTGCCAGCGCCGTCGGTGAGCAGGTCGTCGAACACGGTGCGGTAGCGCACCATCGCCTCCCGCAGGCGTTCGGTCGACGCCTCGGTGCGCTCGTGGGCGCTCAGGGTGCCGCGCGCGGCGCGGTAGTGCTCGATCGTCCGCGCGTGGCGCACCGAGAGGTCGGCCACCTGCTGGTCGTGGTCGCCGGTCGGGTAACCGCGCTCGGCCATCAGCTCGTCCAGCAACCGGTCCGCCTCGGCGACCGCCTGGGCGGGCCGGTCCACGAACCGTTCCTGCACCAGGTTCCACTCGTGCGTGAACCGCTCGCGCGCCGACGGCGACAGCGGGCGGATGTCCAATTCGGAATGCCGCCGTTCGCGTTCCTCGAGATCCTGCTCGGCGGCACGGGCGCTACCGTGCTCCTCGACCGCGCGGTCGTACTCCGCGCCGAACCGTTCCCGCAGCCTTCTGCGCCGCCGCTCACGGACCGCCAGCCAGGCGGCCAGCCCGGCGACGACGACAGCGGCGACGACGATCACGACGACCAGCCAGGTGGGCATCGCGCTCTCCTCCACAGACTCGAACGATCCCCCCGACCGTCGCGGGATGCCCAGGCCCGCCCACCCGGAAACGGCGGAACGCCGGAGCCCGCCCGCATTGCGCCGAACGCCGCCGCGCGTTACCCCGTTCGCCGGAGCCCGGCTACGGTGGTGGACATGCGCCGGATTGACTACGTGATCTGGTACGTCGAGTCGCTCGCGGCCTCGGTGCCGTTCTACCGCGACGTCCTCGGCCTCCAGGTCCGGATCGAGGGGGACGGCTACGTCGAGTTCGCGCTCGAGAACTCCAAGTTCGCGCTGTTCGAGCGGGCGAAGCTGCCGGAGCTGATCGGTGACCGGGCAGGCCGCGCACCGTGCGGCGAGATCGGTTTCCTCGTCGACGACGTCGACGCCGAGGCGGACCGGCTGCGGGCCGCGGGCGTGACCGTCCTGTCCGGACCGGTGGACCGTCCGTGGCGGGAGCGCACCCTGCACATCGCCGACCCGGACGGCAACGTCGTCGAGTTCGCCCAGAAGCTGCCGAGGACGTCGTGACCGCGGACCCCGCACCCAGGCCGCCGCTGGCCGAGGCGCTCGGCCTGGAACCGCATCCCGAGGGCGGCTGGTACCGGCGGACGTGGCAGACGGGCGTCCGGTTCCGGCCGGACGGCTACCCGGGGCAGCGCGACTCCGCGACCGGCATCCACTACCTCCTCGCGCCCGGTGAGGAGTCCCGGTGGCACCGCGTGCGCGGCGACGAGCTGTGGTTGTGGCACCGGGGCGGCCCGCTCACCCTCCTGCTCGGCGGCACCGGAGAGCGTCCCGCGGCCCAACCCGAGGCCGTGACCCTGGGCCCGGGTGTGGAGCACGGCGAGCGGCCGCAGGTGCTCGTGCCCGCGGGCACCTGGCAGGCCGCCCGCCCGGCGGGCGCCGGGGAGGTGCTCGTCTCCTGCGTGGTCTCCCCCGGCTTCGACTTCGCCGACTTCCAGCTCCACGACGACGACACGTGACGCCCCGACGCCCCCGACCTCCCCGACCTCCCCAATGTGGCATTCGGTGCGCTGGACGCACCGAATGCCACATTGGGGAAGCTCACCGCACCCGATGCCACATTGGGGGTACGCGGCGGGGCAGGTGGCACGCGGCGGGGCGGGTGGCGCGAGGCGCGCTCGTGCGGCGGCTCAACCCTTGACGCAGACCACCTGCTTGAGGTGGGCCACGACCTCCACCAGGTCGGTCTGCTCGGCGATGACCGACTCGATGTCCTTGTAGGCGCCGGGGATCTCGTCCACCACGCCGCCGTCCTTGCGGCACTCCACACCCGCGGTCTGCGCCGCGAGGTCGGCGGCCGTGAACGTCCTGCGCGCCTTCGTCCGCGACATCCGCCGCCCCGCCCCGTGCGCCGCGGAGCGGAACGACGCCTCGTTGCCGAGCCCCCGCACGAGGTAGGACCCGGTGCCCATGCTGCCCGGGATGATGCCGAGGTCCCCCGCGGCGGCGCGGATGGCGCCCTTGCGCGTCACCAGCAGCTCCACCCCGTCGTAGGTCTCCTCGGCGACGTAGTTGTGGTGACAGGAGATGGGCTCGTCGAACCGCACGCCGGGCACCGTGTCGGCGAGCGCGTCCTGCACCAGGGCGACCATCGTCGCGCGGTTGCGGGCGGCGTACTCCTGCGCCCAGAACAGGTCCCGCCGGTACGCCGCCATCTCGGGCGTCCCGGCGACGAACACCGCGAGGTCGCGATCCGGCAGGTCGGCGTTGTGCGGCAGCCGCGTGGCGATGTCGATGTGCCGCTTGGCGAGCTCGTTGCCGATGCCCCGCGACCCCGAGTGCAACATCAGCCACACCCGGCCGTCGTCGGCGCCACCCTGCTCCAGGCACACCTCGATGAAGTGGTTCCCGCCGCCGAGGCTGCCGAGCTGCCTGCGCGCCCGGTCGCGCAGGTGCCGCACACCCTCGTGCAGGTCGTCGAACGCCGACCAGAACGCGTCCCAGCCGACGGCACCCGGCACCCGGCGCGGGTCGACGGGCGTGCGGTGCAGGCCGAACCCGACCGGGACGGCGCGCTCGATCCGCCGCCGCAGCCGCCCCAGGTCGTCCGGCAGGTCCCCCGCGGTCAGAGAGGTGCGGACCGCAGACATCCCGCAGCCGATGTCCACCCCGACGGCCGCGGGTGACACCGCGTCCCGCATCGCGATGACGCTGCCGACGGTGGCGCCCTTGCCGAAATGCACGTCCGGCATGACCGCGAGCCCGTGCACCCACGGCAGGTTGGCGACGTTGTGCAGCTGCCGCATCGCCTGCTCCTCCACCGACCGCGGATCGGTCCACATCCGGATCGGCACCCGTGCGCCGTCGACCGCGGTGCGCATCGGCCCTCCCTCGTCACTCGCTCTACAGTGGACGAACGTCATTCTGCTGCCGGGGGAACCGGGCCGCGACCGGTTTATCCCGGCCCCTCCCGGCCCAGCGTACGTTCGGCTGTTCCCCTCCAGCATCGGCGAGCTCTACTGTCGGTACATGCAGCTGGAGCTCCGCCATCTGAAGGCCGTCTGCGCGATCGCGGAGGCGGGCAGTGTGTCGAAGGCCGCGTCGGTGCTGGGCCTGGCACAGCCCGCGCTCAGTGCACAGCTGACCCGGATCGAGTCCGCGCTCGGCGGCTGCCTGTTCGAGCGCGACCGGCGCGGGGCGCGCCCCACCGCGCTCGGCGAGCTGGTCCTGGCCAGGGCGCGGGTGCTGCTGCCGGTGATGTCGGAGCTGCAGCAGGAGGCCCGCCGGTTCGCCGGGGAGGCCGAGACCGTCGGCCGGTTCCGGATCGGGTCGACCGGCTGCCCGTTCCTCACCGGGTTCGTGCGCAGGCTGGAGGAGCGGTTCCCCACCGCGCTCGTCACCACGCACTCGTCGTGGTCCGCGGACGAGCTCGCCGGGCTGGTGGCGCAGGGCCGCGCGGACTTCGTGCTCGCGGGCGTCTGCGGCGATGCCGCCCCGCCCCGCGTCGAGGGACTGGTGTGGTGCACGGTGTCGGCGGACCCGGTGTTCGTCCTGCTGCCCGAGGATCATCCGTGCGCGCGGCTGGACGAGGTGGACCTGCGCGCGCTCGCCGACGTGAAGTGGGCCGTGACCCCGGGCGACGGGTGCTTCGAGACCTGCTTCGCCACGGCCTGCGCCCGCGCGGGGTTCACTCCGGCCGCCATCTACGAGGTCGACGCCGTCAGCTGCATCGAGCTCGCGCACAGCGGCTCCGCCGTCGCCCTGTGCCAGCCGATGTTCCGGCAGACCGCCGGACTGGTCGCCGCCCCCATCGCGGGCGCGCCGCTCATGTGGCGGCACGTCCTGGGCTGGCACGCGCGGTCGCCGGTGGCGGCGCTGGCCGATCGCGTCGTGCGGCACGCGAAGGCCGCCCACGCCGACGTGCTCGGCCGCAACCCACGGTACCCGGCCTGGCTCGCGCGGCACCCGAGGTTCGCTCCGGTCGCCTGACGCCGACCGCCCCGGCGGCGCCATCACCGGACGGTATGACCCAGTTGGTATTACCGCCGCGCCCTTCGCGGCCCTTACGTTGCGGTGGCCCCGCGGACACGCACCGTACCCGGCAGCGTCCGTGGGGTGCCGGCGGCGTCTCCCCCGCGCCTCCGGCAACCCTGCATCCCCACGAAGGAGACAACCCCCATGCCTCCAAGACCACTCCACGCAGTGCGCACGGCGGTGCTGGCCGCCGCGCTCGCCGTCGCGGGCACCCTTCCCGTGACGCTGGCGAACGCCAGCGCCGCCGACTCTCGGACCGAGGACGGCGGCGCCCCGGTCGACGTCTCCGCCGAGCTGCTCACCGCGCTCGACCGCGACCTCGGGCTCGACGCGCGCGAGGCGCGCGCCCACTTCGCCGCGCAGGACCGCGCGGGACGGACGGAGGAACTGCTGCGCGAGACACTCGGCTCCAGCTTCGCGGGCGGCTGGCTGCCCCGCGGCGGCCACAAGCTGGTCGTGGGGGTCACCGACCCCGCCGACGCGGCGCCGGTCCGCGCCGCGGGGGCCGAGCCGCGCGTGGTCGAGCACAGCGAGGCCGAACTGAGCCGGGCCGTGGCGACGCTCGACTCCCACCGGGCGAAGGCGCCGAGGGCCGTCGTCGGCTGGTACCACGACCTGCCCGCCAACGCGGTGGTGCTGCAGACCAAGCCGGGCGGCGAGGCGGCCGCCGAGCGGTTCCTCGCCGACGCCGGGGTGGACACCACGATGGTGCGCGTCCGCCGCACCCACGAGTCACCGCGGCCGCTGTACGACGTGCGCGGCGGCGACGCCTACTACATCGGCAGCGGCAGCCGCTGCTCGATCGGGTTCTCCGTCAACGGCGGGTTCGTCACCGCGGGGCACTGCGGCAACACCGGCCAGTCGACCTCGGGCCACAACCGGGTCGCGCAGGGCACCTTCCGCGGCTCGTCGTTCCCCGGCAACGACTACGCGTGGGTGGCGACCAACTCCAACTGGACGCCGCGGCCGGTCGTGAACAACTACGCGGGCGGCACCGTGACCGTGGCGGGCTCCCAGGAGGCACCGGTCGGGTCGGCGGTGTGCCGGTCCGGCTCCACCACGGGCTGGCACTGCGGCACCATTCAGGCCCGCAACGCCTCCGTGACCTACCCGCAGGGCACGGTCAGCGGCCTGATCCGGACCAGCGTGTGCGCCGAGCCGGGTGACTCCGGCGGCTCGCTGCTGGCCGGCAACCAGGCACAGGGCGTGACCTCCGGCGGCTCCGGCAACTGCCGGTCCGGTGGCACGACCTACTTCCAGCCGGTGAACGAGATCCTGCAGGCGTACGGGCTGTCGCTGCTGACCAGCGGCGGTGGCGGCGGCAACCCGCCCGGTGACGCGTGCGAGGGCGCGGAGTCGACCTACCGCGGCTCGCTGTCCTCGGGCAACGTGGCATACCAGCCGGACGGCAGCTACTACCAGGCGACCGCGTCCGGTACCCACAGCGGCTGCCTCGCCGGGCCCTCCGGTACGGACTTCGACCTGTACCTGCAGAAGTGGAACGGCTCGGCCTGGGCGACCGTCGCGTCCGGCACGACGCCTAGCAACAACGAGCAGGTGAGCTACTCGGGCACGGCCGGCTACTACCGGTTCGTGGTGCACGCCTACAGCGGCTCCGGCAGCTACACCCTCGGGGTCACCACCCCCTGACAGCCGCTCGTCCTCCCGGGTGGCGCGCCGTGGCCACCGGCGCGCCACCCGGGCACCACCCAGCCTCCGCGCAGGCAGTGAAGGCCACCTTCAGTGCGTTGAACGCAGTGAAGGTGGCCTTCACTGCCTGTCCGGGAAAGGCTCGGCCACCGGGACGTCGGCCCCCGCGCGCAGGAACACCGGGATGCGCTCCAGCGGGGCGTCCGCCTCCACCACGGTGCCGCCCTCGTGGACCTCGCCCGTCCCGGCGTCGGTCCACGTGGTGCCGCGCGGCAGGTACACCGAGCGGCTGCGGGCGCCCGGCTCCAGCACCGGCGCCACCAGCACGTCCGGGCCGAGCAGGAACTCGGAGTCCACGTCCCAGGTGGCGGCGTCACCGGGGAAGTCGACGAACAGCGGCCGCATGGGCGGCACCCCGGTCTCGTGCGCGACCCGCATCTGCGCGAGCAGGTACGGCCGCAGCCGCTCGCGCAGGGCGAGGGTGCGCCGGATCAGCTCCAGCGCCCGCTCGCCGTAGGACCACACCTCGTTCGGCCCGCCGGTCATCTCCGGGCCGAACGGCGTCCTCGGCTCGCGGACCCCGTGCAGCCGGAACAGCGGGCAGAAGGCGCCGTAGGAGAACCAGCGGACCATCAGCTCGCGGTACTCCTCCGACTCCGGGTCGCCGCCGTGGAAGCCACCGATGTCGGTCGTCCACCAGGGGATGCCGGACAGCGCGATGTTCAGCCCCGCCCGCACCTGCGCCCGCAGCGACTCCCACGTGGCCGGGATGTCGCCGGACCACACGGCGGCGCCGTACCGCTGGCTGCCCGCCCACGCCGACCGGGACAGCAGCACCACGTCCCCGTCGCCCTCGGCGAGCGCGCCCTCGTGGAAGGTCCGCGCGTTGGCCATCGGGTACAGGTTCGCCACCTCCGTGCCGGGTCCCGCGGCGAAGCTGAGGTTGTGCGGGTGGCCCGGCTGCAGCTCCGGCTCGCATCCGTCGAGCCAGAACGCGCGCACCCCGAGGTCGTAGTAGCCCCGCCGCACCCGGTCCCAGACGAACTCGCGGGCCCTGGGCTCGGTCGGGTCGTAGAAGGCGACCGGCATCTCGACGCCCATGCCCTTGTCGTGCCATGGCGCGTGCAGCGGGACGCCCTGCTCGGTGGCCACGAGCAGACCCGCGTCGCGCATCGCGGCGTAGTTCTCGCTCAGCGGGCTGACCGTGGGCCACACCGACACGAGCAGCCGTACCCCGAGCTCCGCCAGCTCCGCCAGCATGCCCTGCGGGTCGGGCCACTCGGCGGGGTCGAACCGCCAGTCGCCCAGGTGCGTCCAGTGGAAGAAGTCCACGACGATCACCGACAGCGGCAGCCCCCGGCGGCGGTGTTCCCGCACGACGGACAGCAACTCGTCCTGGCTGCGGTAGCGCAGCTTCGACTGCCAGAAGCCGCTCGCCCACTCGGGCAGCATCGGCGCGTGCCCGGTGGCGTCGGCGTAGCGGGACAGGATGTCGGCCGGGGTGTCCCCGGCCGTCACCCAGTAGTCGAGCTGCCTGGCGCTGTCGGCGACCCAGCGGGTGCCGTTCTCGGCGAGCTCCACCCGCCCCGTGGCCGGCAGGTTCCACAGGAACCCGTAGCCGCGGCTGGACACCAGGAACGGAATCGACACCTCGCCGTTGCGCTGCACCAGGTCGAGCACCATGCCCTTCTGGTCGAGCCTGCCGTGCGGATGCTGGCCGAGCCCGAACAGGCGCTCCCCCGGGTAGGCGCGGAACCGCTGCTCCAGCCGGGAGTAGCCACCGCCGTGTGGCTGGAACAGGCGGGCGCCCGGCCACCAGAAGTGCGCCCGCTGCTCGGCGAGCAGCTCCTCCCCGGTGGCGGTGCGCAGGAACCGCAGCACCGGGGTCACCCCGGTGTCGGTCGGCACCAGCTCGACCACCCCGGTGAGGGCGCCGTTGACGATCCGGCCGGTCTCCTCGGCCACCTCGATGTCCACATCGGACGGCTTGGCCGCGAGCAGCGCGCCGGGGACGTCGTCGGCGACGCCGTGCCTGCCCACCCGGACCCGCAGGCTGTCGGCTCCCCACGGCTCGATCCGAATGACCTCGTGGCGCACGCGCACCTCGAGTGCCTGCCCGCCGTCGCGGCTTTCGATCATGCGTGAACTCCTTGGGTGAGAGAGGGAAACGGAACGCGGGTCATTCCTTGACCGCACCGCCGGTGACGCCGGCGACGACGTAGCGCTGCGCGATGACGAGCAGGATGGCCGCGGGGACCGACGCCAGTACCGCCGTGGCGAGCACCGCGTTCCAGTCGGCGCTCTGGTTGCCGATGAAGCGGTAGATCCCGACGGTGATCGGCTCGATCGACCGGCCCGTCGTCAGCGTGACCGCGAACAGGAAGTCCGCCCACGCGAACAGGAACGAGAACAGCCCCGCGGTGACCATCGCGTTGCGGCTGACCGGCACGATGATCGACCGGAAGGTGCGCCAGTAGCTCGCCCCGTCGACGCGGGCCGCCTCGGTCAGCTCCCGGGGAATGGCGAGCATGAACGCGCGCAGCACCAGGATCGCGAACGGGATGGTGGCCGTCGAGTCGGCCAGGATCAGCCCGAGATAGTCGTCGATGAGGCCGAGGTCGGAGAACACCGCGTACAGCGAGTTGGCCATCACGATGCCCGGGATCATCTGCACGATCAGCAGCGCGAAGATCAGCGGCTGGGCACCGCGGAAGCGCAGCTGCGCCAGCGCGTACGAGGCGGGCAGCGCGATCACCAGCGACACCAGCACGGTGCCCCCGGCGACGACCAGGCTGTCCAGCAGCGGCCCGCCCTGCGTCGACAGCGCCTTGCGGTAGCCGTCGAACGTGCCGTCGACCGGCAGCCAGTCCGGGTTCGGCCGCAGCAGCGCTCCGCCCGGCTGCAGCGACGCGTTGATCATCCAGTAGAGCGGGAACAGCAGGACCACCACGATGACCACACCGGCCGCCGTGCGCAGCCACCCGCTCGCCGTGCGCGTGCCCCTCATGTTCCCGCCTCCGCGATCGAGGACCGGGCCGACCGCAGGTAGAACAACCCGAACACGGTCGCGACCAGGACGAGCAGGTTGCTCACCGCGGCGCCCTCACCGAAGGCGAAGCCGCCCCCGAAGGACAGGTGGTACGACCAGGTGGTCAGGGTCTGGGTCGCGTTCGCCGGACCGCCCCCGGTGACGACCATGATCACGTCGAAGACCTTGATGGTGTAGACCAGCCCGAGCATCAGCACCACGGCCGTGACCGGCCGCAGCAGCGGCCAGGTGACATGCCGGAACCGCTGCCACGGCCCGGCGCCGTCGAGCGCCGCGGCCTCGTACAGCGACTGCGGGATGGCCCGCAGCCCGCCGTGCAGGATCACCAGGTTGAACGGGATCCCGATCCAGATGTTCACGATGATCACCGCGGGCAGGGCCCAGCCGGGGTCGGTCAGCCACGGGGTCGGCCCGTCGGCCAGGCCCACGGCACGCAGGGCCGCGTTGATCACCCCGTGGTCCTGGTCGAGCATCCACCGCCAGACCGCGCCGCTGACCACCAGCGGCAGCAGCCACGGCAGCAGCAACAGCGAGCGCAGCAGCCCGCCTGCCGGGAACCGGCCCGCGAAGAACAGGGCCAGCGCCAGCCCGATGCCGAACTGGAAGGCGATGGAGCCCACCGTGAAGACCACGGTGTTGACGACCGCCTCGGTGAACAACGGGTCGCGCAGCACGGCCGCGTAGTTCTCCCAGCCGACGAACGGCGCCTCCCCGGTGTAGAACGAGCGGACCGTGTAGTCGCGCAGGCTCATCGAGACGTTGTTCACCAGCGGATAGCCGAAGAACAGCACCACGTAGGCGAGCACGGGCACCAGGAAGGCCAGCGCCACCCACCGCTGGCGGCCCGTGCCGCGCCTCCTCCGGCGCGGCACGGGTGCCGCCGTCTCGGCGGGTCGCTGCGCGACCACCGTCACGACCGGCCCACCTCCCGCTGGGCCGCGGCCAGCGCCTCCTGCGGAGACCGCTCGCCGGCCAGGGCGGCCTGCAGCGCGGTGGCGAGCGCCTGCGACACCTTCGGGTAACGCTCACCCAGCTCGGCGGTGCGGGACCGGGCGGTCTCCACCTCGGTGACGAACGGCCGCATCGCGGGGTTGTCCCGCGCGAACTTCTCCGCGGTCGCCTTCCTGGAGGGCACGTAGGCGTGCGCGGTGTCCCACGCGAGCATGTTCTCCTCCGCCAGGATGCACTTCAGCACCTCCGCGGCGGCCTGCTGCCGGTCGGCGCCGGTGGCCGGGATGGCCCCGACCTCGCCGCCGAGGGCGACCACCGGGTCGGTGCCGGCCTCCGGCGCCGGGACGGGCACGACGCCGTAGTCGAGGCCCTGCTCCTCGTCGAGCCGGGCGAGGTTCCAGGAGCCGTTGATCATCATCGCGGCGTTGCCCGCGACGAACTGGTCGGCGACGTCGTTCTGGTTCCAGTTCAGCACCGACTTCGACGCCGCGCCGGAGTCGACCAGCTCCGTGACGAAGCGCAGCGCCTCCACGGCCTCCGGGGAGTCGAGCGCGGACAGTTCGGCGCCGTTGCTCCAGAAGAACGGCAGGAACTGCCAGGTGCCCTCCTCGGACGGGATCGCCGAGAACGCGAGCCCGTACTTGCCGCCACCCGACAGCTTCCGCGCGGCGGTGGCGAGGTCCTGCCACGTCCGCGGGGGTTCGACGCCCGCCTCGGCGAGCAGCTTCTCGTTGTAGATCAGCGCGAGCCCGTTGACGCCGGGTGCGAGCCCGTAGACCTCGCCCTCGTAGGTGCCCGCCTTGATGATGCTGTCGTAGTAGCCGTCGATGGAGATCCCGTAGTCGGTGAGCGGCGTGAGCGCGCCGGTGCTGGCGATCTGCTGCAGCGTCGGGTTGTCGGTGAACACCAGGTCGGGCAGGGTCCGCGAGCTGGCGTCCTTGAGGATCTTCGGCAGCATCTGGTCGGTCGGCACCGTCTGCCGGTTGATCGTGATGCCGGTCTCCCGCGAGCAGGTGTCGAGGATCTGCTGCCAGGCGCGGCTGCCCTGCTGGTCGGCGTAGTAGTCGAGTTCGGAGATCTCCCCCGCAGGCTCGCCGGACGACTCCGTCGCGGGGCTCGGCCCGCAGGCCGTGACCACCAGCATCGCGGTCGCCGCGACGCTGCCGAGAACGAGGTGTCGAGCCACTCTGCTCATGTGTCTGCTCCTTCGCGGACTGCCTTCCGAGCACCTTCGAAGCGCTTCGATTGCGATTCAGTTGTGCGGGCCCCGCGCAGGGGCCGTTCTCAGGACCGGGGTGGCGGTGCGGTGCTGTGCCCTGGCGAGAGCCGGGGCGACAGCAGCCGCACCTCGGGCGCGGCCGCGCCGTCGAGCTGGCGGAGCACCATCTCCACCGCGAGCCTGCCCACGTCGTCCGACGGGATGGCCACGGTGGTCAGCGGCACCGAGTAGCTGACCGCCATGTCCTCCGGGCACACCGCCACGACCGAGAGGTCGGCGGGAATCCGGTGCCCGCGCCGTTGCAGCTCGGACAGCACGGTGCCGAGCACCGCCTCGTTGTGCACGACGAGACCGGTGACGTCGGGCTGATCGGCGAGCACCTTGTCCACGCACTCGCGGACCGCCTCGTACGACGGCGCGCAGGAGTGCGCCACCGCCGCCAGGCCGCGCTCCCGCGCGGTACCGGTGAACCCGCGCAGGAACCGCCCGGCGAAGCTGGTGCCCCGCTCGTAGACGGCGGGCGAAGGACCGATCAGCGCGATCCGCTCGTGCCCGAGGTCGGCGAGGTGATCCACACACCTCGCCGCGGCGGCGTGGAAGTCGAGGTCCACACAGGACAGTTCGGCGGGGTCGTCCGGGACGCCGATGAGCACCACCGGGCGCAGCAGCGACTGCAGTACCGGGATGCGCGGCTCCTCCGCCTCGACGTCCATCACCAGGATCGCGTCGGCGATGGCGGAGGCCGCGACCCTGCGCAGCCCGTCCGGCCCCTCGTCGTTGGTCAGCAGCAGCACGTCGTGGTCGTGCTCGCGGGCGGAGGTCACCACCGAGGTGACGAACCGCATCACGACCGGCACGTGGATGTCGGTGCGCAGCGGCACCACCAGCGCCAGCACATTGGTGCGGCTGCTCGCCAGCGCCCGCGCCCCGGCGTGCGGGTGGTAGCCGAGCCTGCGGATGCTGGCCTCCACCCGGCGCCGGGTGTCGGCCGAGATCGAACGCTTGCCGGACAGCACGTACGAGACGGTGCTCGCGGACACGCCCGCGTCCCGGGCGACGTCGGCGATGGTCACCATCGCGGTACCTCCGGTGGACTATCTTGTCGAAGCGCATCGACTTGCGCGGGATTTGTCGAAGGCTAGGCGACACCGAAGCCGCGCACAAGAGCCATCCGCGTTTTCCTTTTCCTCGCTGTAACAAACTGTTGACCGGGGCGGCAGGCGGTGCCATAGTCCGTCCACCGCACGTCTCGCCGCACGCCGCACTTGCCGTACAGAGTCGAATCGCTTCGACAGCCTATCGGAGGTGGCTTCCGCCCATGCGTCCCCGACCGGCCGACCAGACGTCCCCGCTGCCGGAACTGACCCGGCGCCACGCCCTCACCCTCGCCGCGGGCGCGGCCGCCGCGCCCGTCCTCGCCGGGCTCCCCGCCGCCGGTGGCCTGGTCCCCTCGGCCCGCGCCGACAGCCCGCCGTTCCGCGACCCCGGCCTGCCGCTGCCCGCCCGGGTCGAGGACCTGCTGGGCAGGCTCACCCTCGACGAGAAGGTCGCGCTGCTGCACCAGTACCAGCCGGAGATCCCCCGGCTCGGCATCGCCGCCTTCAAGACCGGGACCGAGGCCCTGCACGGCATCGCGTGGTCGACCGACCGGGACGCGGGCGGCGCCGTCCGCACCGCGACCGCGACGGTGTTCCCGCAGGCCATCGGCCTGGCCAGCACCTGGGACCCGGACCTGGTGCGCCGCGTCGGCACGGCCGTCGGCGTGGAGGCGAGGGGCTTCCACGCGGAGAACCCGCGCGTGTGGGGCCTGCAGTTGTGGGCACCGGTGGTGAACCTGCTCCGCGACCCGCGCTGGGGCCGCAACGAGGAGGGCTACTCCGAGGACCCGTACCTGACCGGCGTGATCTCCACGGCCTACGGGCACGGCATCCAGGGCGACGACCCCGACCGGCTGCGGGCCGCGCCGGTGCTCAAGCACTACCTGGCCAACAACAACGAGATCCACCGCGACACCACGTCGTCGGTCCTGCCGCCCCGGGTCAAGCGCGAGTACTACGAGGCCGCGTTCCGGCCCGCCGTCTCCGCCGGAGCCGCGACCGGCCTCATGTCGGCCTACAACCTGGTCAACGGCAGGCCGATGAGCGCGCACCGCGACTTCAACGACGTCGTCCGGGGCTGGACCGACCGGCCGCTGTGCAACGTCACCGACGCGGGCGGGCCCAACAACCTCGTCGGCAGCCAGGCCTACTACCCCACCCTGGCCGAGGCCGACGCCGCCACGCTCAAGGCTGGCCTCGACAGCTTCACGGTCGACGACACCGACTCCTCCCGCACCATCGAGGCGATCACGACGGCGCTGTCCACGGGCCTGCTCACTGAGTCCGATGTGGACACCGCCGTGCGGAACATCCTCAGCCTGCGGTTCCGCCTCGGCGAGTTCGACCCGGACGGCGGCCCGTACGGCGGCATCGGCAGGGACGTCGTGGACAGCCCGGCCCACCGCGCCCTGGCACGGGAGGCCGCCACCGGGGCGATCGTGCTGTTGAAGAACGACGAGGGCACGCTGCCGCTGGCCGCGCCGCGGCGGGTGGCGGTGATCGGGCCGCTCGCCGACACCCTCTACACCGACTGGTACTCCGGCGCGCTGCCGTACCGCGTCACGCCGAGGGACGCGCTGACCGAGCGCCTCGGCCAGGACGCCGTCGTGTTCACCGAAGGCGTCGACCGGATCGCGCTGCGCACCGCCGACGGCCGGTACGTCACCGCGCCCGCCGACGGCGGCCCGCTGCGGGCCGCCGCGCCGGAGGCGGGTGAGGCGGAGCGTTTCGACGTGTTCGACTGGGGCGAGGACGTGCTCACCCTGCGCGCGGTCGTCAACGGCAGGTACGTGTCCTTCGGCTCCGGCCGCACGCTCGAGAACACGGCGGACCAGCCGCACGGCTGGTTCGTGCAGCAGCAGTTCAAGCTCGTCCCCGCTGGCGGCGGGCACGTGCTCGAGTACGCGGGCAACGAGACCGACGACGCGTGGTTCGGCCCGCGCAGGTACGTCGTCGCCGGCGCGGACGGGCTGCTCACCGTGGACGCCGAGGATCCGGCCGCGGCCACCCCGTTCACCCGGGAGGTCGTGCGCAGCGGCGTCGAGGAGGGCGTCCGCGCCGCCCGCGACGCGGACGCCGCCGTCGTGGTGGCAGGCAGCATGCCGTTCATCAACGGCAGGGAGGACGACGACCGGCGCGACATGAGCCTGGCCGCAGGCCAGCACGCGCTGCTGGAGGCGGTGCGCGAGGCCAACCCCCGCACGGTGCTGGTGCTGGAGAACAGCTACCCGACCACGATCGGCTGGGCCCAGGAGCACGTGCCCGCGATCCTGTGGACGTGCCACGCGGGCGCGGAGACGGGCAACGCCGTCGCCGACGTGCTGCTGGGCGAGGCGAACCCGAGCGGGCGGCTGCCGCAGACCTGGTACCGGTCCGCCGACGACCTGCCCGGCATCCTCGAGTACGACATCATCAAGCACGCCCGCACCTACCAGTACTTCCCGGGCACCCCGCTCTACCCGTTCGGGCACGGGCTGTCGTACACCACGTTCCGCTACGGCGCGGTGCGGGTCAGCCGCCCGGTGCTGGACCACCGCGGCGAGGCCGAGGTGAGCGTCGACGTGACCAACACCGGGGAGCGGGCGGGCGCCGAGGTGGTGCAGCTCTACACGCACCAGCGCACGTCCCGCGACCCGCAGCCCAGGCTGCGGCTGCGGGCGTTCCGGCGGGTGCGCGTCGAACCGGGCCGGACGCGGACCGTGCGACTGCGGCTGCGGGCCGCCGACCTCGCGCACTGGGACGTCACCCGCGACCGGTGGGTCGTCGAGTCGGCCGTGCACGACATCCTGGTGGGCGCCTCGGCCGCGGACATCCGGGGCCGGTGCACGGTGCGGGTGCGCGGCGAGGTGATCCCGCCGCGCGACCTGTTCCGGGAGACCGGCGCGGAGACGTTCGACGACTACGCCGGGGTGACCCTGACCGACCGCAGCAAGGAGCGCGGCACCTCGGTGGGCGCGCCCGAGGGTGGCGGCTGGATCCTGTTCCGCGACGCCGCCCTGCGGCGGGGTGCGGGCCGGATCGCGGCCGTGGTGGCGAAGGAGTCGCCGGGCGCCACGACGATCACGGTCCGGCTCGGCGACCCGCGGACCGGTCGCGTGCTGGGCAGGATTCCCGTGCCCAGCACGGGTGACCGGTACCGGTACACGGGGGTGCACGCCACGCTGGCCAGGGCCGCCGGGCGGGGGGACGTGTACCTGGTGTTCGACGGGGAGGTGCGGCTGGCGACGTTCCGGCTGCTGCGCTGAACCGGCTCAGTCCGGCAGCAGCGGCACGGTCGGCCCCTCGTCGCGGCCGAGCAGCGTCGCCCGGGTGATGGCGGTGGTGCCGAACCGGCGGCGGACGTCGTCGAGCGCGGAGTCCAGCGCTCCCTCCGGCCTGCCGTCGAACGGCAGGGCGAGCTGGATCGCGCCGTCGTCGTCCAGGTTGGACAGCGCGACGCCGAGGAGCGTGAGCCCCTGGTTCTCGATCGTCGGCGTCGCGGCGGCCAGCAGGGCTCGCGCGGCGTCGAGGATGGTCTCCGTGTGCGCCGTGGGATCGGGCAGGGTGCGGCCCCGGGTGGCGCGGGTGAAGTCGGCGAAGCGCAGCCGGAGGGTGACCGTCCGGCACACCCGCCGGGCCGCGCGCAGCCTGCGGGCGAGCCGGTCGACGAGGGCGGTGAGGATCGCGTCCAGCTCCGCCGGTGCCCGCCGCCTGCTGCCGAGCGCACGCTGGGCGCCCATCGAGCGGCGCCTGCGGCCGGTACGGACCGGCCGGGGGTCGTGGTTGCGGGCGAGCGCGTGCAGGTGGCGGCCCGCCGCGCGGCCGAGCATCGCGACGAGCACGGCCTCCCCGAGCACGGCGACCTGGCCGACCGTCGTGATGCCCCGCTCGCGCAGCGTCGCCGAGGTGACCTCGCCGACGCCCCACAGGCGCTCCACGGGCAGCGGGTGCAGGAACTCCAGCTCCCGGTCGTGGGGCACCACGAGCAGGCCGTCGGGCTTCGCGACGCCGCTGGCGACCTTGGCGAGGAACTTCGTCCGCGCGACGCCCACCGTGATGGGCAGCCCGGCCCGCGAGGCGACGTCCTCGCGGAGCCGGGCGGCGATCTCGGCGGGGGGTCCCGCGATCCGCGCCAGGCCGCCCACGTCGAGGAACGCCTCGTCGATGGACAGGCCCTCCACGATCGGCGTCGTGTGCGCGAAGACGTCGAACACCGCGCGGCTCGCCTCGGCGTAGGCCCGCATCCGGGGCGGCACCACGACCGCGTCCGGGCACAACCGCCGTGCCGTCCGCCCGCTCATCGCCGTACGGACGCCCCGCGCCTTGGCCTCGTAGCTGGCGGCCAGGACGACACCGCCACCGACGATCACCGGCCTGCCGCGCAGGCGGGGATCGTCCCGCTGCTCGACCGACGCGTAGAACGCGTCCAGGTCGGCATGCAGGATCGGTCCCTCGTTCGGCACGGTCCGGATGGTCGCACCCGCCACCGACAAAGTGACCCGCATCACAGCGATGGCTCTGGGGTGCGGCGAACGGGCGCGGTGACCCCGGCCTGTCCGCGACCCGCGCCGGTGGCACCGGCGCGGGCGGGCTCGAAGCACCCCCGGTGCCGGGCCCGGGACGGCGCCGTTCCCGGGACGCCCGCGGCCGCGGTTACGCCGGTCCGGTGACGTCCGCGGCCCGCCGGTTTGGCGTTCCGGCGGGCCGGGCACCCGCGCGCTGCCGCGCCGCCTGCCCGAAGGGACGACCTTGCCCGAGAGCACGGTTCTCGCCACGCGCCCGGTCGAGGCCACCCCGGTGCCGCCGCCCGCCGTCGGGCGCCGGGTGCCGGAGTGGCTGCGCGCCCTCGCGCCGGTCCTCGCCGGCACCGCGCTGATCGCGTGGCACGGCAGCCGGTTCGGCCACTGGATCGTCGACGACGCGGCGATCACGTTCGCCTACGCGCGCAACGTCGCCGAGGGCAACGGCCCGGTGCTGCAACCGGGAGCCGACCCCACGGAGGGCTTCTCGAACCCGTCCTGGCTGGCCCTGCTCTCCCTCGGCAGGCTGATCGGCCTGTTCGACCACGGGACGATCCTGGGCGTTCCCGACTACGTCCTGTTCCCGAAGGCGCTCGCCCTCCTCTGCTGCGCCGGCCTCCTCGCGGCCTGCCACCTCGCCGCCCGCAGGGTCACCCGCCTGCCCGGCCTGGTCACCCTGGCCACCGGGGCGCTGCTCGCCGCCAACCCCTCGTTCGTCATCTGGTGCCTGTCCGGGCTGGAGAACGCGCTGTTCGCCCTCGCGGTGACCGCGCTGGCCGCGACGCTGTTCAGCGCGGTCTGCGCGGACCGCGACGGGCGGCTCACCGCCCCGCGCACGGCGCTCGCCGCCGGGGGGCTCGCCGCCCTCGCCGCGCTCACCAGGCCCGACGGGCTCGTCTACGTGGCGGCGTATCCGGGCACACTGCTCCTGCTGGCCCACCGCGGCTCGCTCGGCGCGAGCGCGCGGGCGGCGCTGATCTCCGTGGCCACGTTCGCGGTGCCCTTCGGCGGATACCTCGCGTGGCGCTCCGTCCGGTTCGGCGAGCTGCTCTCCCTGCCCGCACTCGCCAAGAACCAGGACCTGCCGGAACTCGCCGACCTGGCCCGCACCGGCGACCTCGTGTCGTACGTCGGCGCCCCGGCCGCGATCACCGCGGCCGTCCTCGTCGGCGCGGCGCTGATGCGACCGTCCCCGCTGCGCGCGGGACTGGTCCCGCTGCTCGTCACCGGAGGACTGGCCGCGATCGCGTACGCGGTGCTCAAGGACGACTGGATGGGCCAGTTGCGCTTCGCGACGCCGGTGTGGGCCGTCGGCGCGTTCACCGCGGCGCTCGCGGGCGCGGCCGTCCTGCGGCATCTCGCGACGCGGGCCAGGGCCGTGCTCGTCGCGGTGCTCGCGCTCGCGCTCGCGGTGTCGGGCTCGCTGTTCGCGACCGCGTCCCAGGAGTTCCGGGCTTCCCCGACCGTGGCGATGTGCGGGGTGGCCGAGCGGTTCGGCCGGACGTTCAACGCCTACGCCGGTGTCCTCGGGGTGGAGCGCGGATCGCTGGCCCTGCCCGATGTCGGCGGTACCGCGCTGACCAGCAGGCTCGACGTCGTCGATCTGGCCGGGCTGACCCATGCGCGGATCGCGGGGTTCTGGTCGCACCGCGACTGGGCAGGCCTGCGGGACTACCTCTACGAGGAGGCCAGGCCCACGTTCCTGCACGCGCACGGGTTCTGGAGCCGGCGCACGGGCGTGCTGCGGGACGAGCGGCTGCGGCGCGACTACGTGCCGGTCGTGCCGCGCGCGGGCGGCGCCGAGGACTGGGTGCGCCGGGACGCGGTGCCCGGGCCCGCCGCGCTGGCACGGCTGCGGGACTACGCCCGCGACCTCTCGCTCTCCGTGCCGCCCCGTGGCCACTGCGGCGCGGTGCTGCGGCCCGGCCAGCTCCCCCGGTACGCGGTGAACTGAGCCGAAAGGCGGTCGCCGCCCGGTGCGGAACTGGGACACTGGCGTCGTGCTGTGGATCGATCTCGAAGGCGCCGTCAACATCCGCGACGTCGGGGGCATCCCGACCGAGGACGGGACGACGACCGCGCCCGGCAGGCTGCTGCGGGCCGACAACCTGCAGGACCTCTCCCCCGCCGACGTCTCGTACCTGCTCGACACCGTGGGCCTGAGCACGGTGGTGGACCTGCGCACCAAGACGGAGGTGCACGCCGAGGGCCCCGCACCGCTGACCCGGGTTGGCCGCGTCAGCCACGAGCACCACTCGCTGCTGCCGGAGGGCACCTGGGACCCGGCCGCCGAGGCGCTGCTGGTCCGGCACAGGCAGGAGGCGGAGCGCTACCCGGACGATCCCGCCTGCGCGCACTACCTGTGCTATGTGACGGAACGGCCGGACAGCATCGTGGGCGCGCTGCGCGCGATCAACCGCGCCCCCGGCGCCGCGCTCGTGCACTGCGCCGCGGGCAAGGACCGCACAGGCGTCGTGGTGGCGTTCGCGCTGAGCGTCGCGGGGGCGCGGCGGGCCGAGATCGTCCGCGACTACGCCGCGACCGGGGAGCGGATCTCCGCCATTCTCGCGCGGCTGCGGTCGTCGGCCACCTACGCCGAGGACGTCGACAAGGTGCCGGAGCACCGGCACACGCCGCGCGCGGAGACGATGGCCGAGTTCCTGGACCAGCTCGACCGCCGCTTCGGCGGGGTGCCCGGCTGGCTGGTGGACAACGGCTTCGGTGAGGACGAGATCGGCGCGCTGCGGCGCAAGCTGCGCACCGAACCGTGACCGACGTCGCGTACACCGATCCCGAGCTGGCCGCGCTGTACGACGCGCTCAACCCGTGGGGCCCGGGGGACGACTTCTACCTCGGCCTGGTGCTGTCGGCGACGGCCGTGCTCGACCTCGGCTGCGGGACGGGCGCGCTGCTGCGCGCGGCCCGGGAGCGCGGTCACCCCGGGCGGCTGTGCGGCGTCGACCCGGCCCCGGCGATGCTCGACGTGGCGCGGGCCCGGGCGGACGTCGAGTGGGTGCTCGGCGACGCCCGGTCGCTCGGCGCCGTGGGCGAGTTCGATCTCGTCGTGATGACCGGGCACGCGTTCCAGGTGCTCACCGGCGACGACGAGATCCGCGCCTCGCTCGCCGCCGTGCGGGCGGCGCTCACCGAGCACGGCCGGTTCGCCTTCGAGACCCGCAACCCGGCCGTCCGGCCGTGGGAACGGTGGCACCCGGGGCACGCGACCGGCGTGACCACGGCGGCGGGGATCCCGGTCCGCGTCGAGCACGAGGTCCGGTCGGTCGACGGTGACCTGGTGACGTTCACCGAGACGTTCTCCGCACCCGGGTGGCCGCGGCCCCGGGTGAGCCGGAGCACGCTGCGGTTCCCCGGCGCCGCGGCCGTGTCGGGCTTCCTCGCCGGAGCCGGGCTGGCCGTCGAGCAGCGGTTCGGCGACTGGGCGCGCCGCCCCTTCTCCCCCGCCTCGCCGGAGATCGTGACGGTCGCGCGACGGGACCCCGCTACGACAGCGGCGTAGTAGAGTCGGGCCCGTGGGACGTTCGGAACGTGGCGCCGTCCTGGGTCCGCTGGAGTCCGCGGCGATGGACGTGCTGTGGCGCGCGGGCGACCCGCTGCCGGTGCGGGCGGTGCTGGCGGAGCTCAACCGCGACCGCGAGCCGCCACTGGCCTACACGACCGTGATGACGGTGCTGTCGCGGCTGGCGGAACGCGGGATCGCGCGCCGGCACCGCGCCGGCCGGGGCTATGCCTACGAGGCCGCGCTCGCCAGCCCCGCGGACATCGCGGTGCGGCAGCTGCTGGACGAGCACGGTGAGGCGGCCGTGGCGTCGTTCGTCGACCACGTCGACGGTGACGCGCGGCTGCGGGAGCGGCTGCGCAGGCTGGTGGAAGGGCGGTGACCCGCGACCGGCCGTTCCTGGTGCTCGTGGTCGCGGCCGCGGCCACCTACCCGGCGTTGTCGCTGGGCTGGTGCGTGGCCGCGCTCCTCGGGACGGAACGCTCGGCGTGGGAGATGTGGCTGGCGGGACATCCCGGCGCGCTCGCCGCACCGGTGCTCGTGCTGGCGGCGGCGGTGTCGGTGGGCGGCGCGGGCCGGGTGCTGGTCCGCGGCTGGTGGCGGACCCGGCGGTTCCGGCGGTGGGCGGAGCGGCACCGGACCCGGCCCTGCACCACCGTGTCCGCCGTGCTCACCGGCTTCCCCGCCCGGGACCGGGTCCGGGTCGTCGCCACGGACGCGCCGCTGGCCGTCACCGTCGGCGCGTGGCGGCCGGTGATCGTCGTGGGCGACGCGCTGGCGCGCGAGCTGGGCACCGTCGAGCTGCGCGCGGTCCTGGCCCACGAGCACGCGCACGTGCGGCGGCGGGACCCGTTGCGGTCGCTGCTGGCCCTGGTCCTGGCGGCACACCTGTGGTTCCTGCCGGCGGCGGCCGAGCTGCGCGGCCGCGCGTGGCGGGCGCAGGAACTCGCCGCGGACCGGGCGGCGGTCCGGCGCTCCGGCCGCGCCGCGCTCGCCGCCGCGTTGCTGCGGGTCACCGCGCAGGTGCCGGGGGCCGCCGTGTCCGCCCCGTTCGCGACGGCGGAACTGCTCGCCGCCCGCGTCGCCCAGCTGGAGTCCGGCGTCCCGCCCCGACCCGCCGCCGTGTCCCGCCGGTGTGGCGCGCTGACCGTGGCGGGGGCGTGCGCCTTCGTCGTGGCGGTCGCCGGGGCGTGGACGCTGATGGTGCTGACGTGCCCGTGCTGGTGACCGTCACGCCGCGGGTTTGCGCGCGGCGAGCCGCTCGACGATGCCGAGTTTGAAGCGCTCGTGCCGCTCGACGGTGAACCCGAGAGCGCGGACGTGCCGGATCGGCCTGCGGCGGAAGTTCTCGCCCCCGACCGGGACGCTGACCAGCTCCACCAGGCGCTGCAGCAGCCGCACCGGCGCGGAGGTGCTCACCACGTGGTCGGCCAGCAGGAGTGTGCCGCCGGGACGCAGGACGCGCCACATCTCCTCCACCGCGGCCCGCTCGTCGGGGACCGCGCACAGCGAGTAGGTGCTCACCACGGTGTCGAACGAGGAGTCCGGGAACTCCAGCCGTTGCGCGTCACCGACCCGCACGTCGACCTCCCGGCCGAGGTCCGCGGCCCGGCGGCGCGCGTGCTCCAGCATCTCCGGGCTGAGGTCGACGCCGGTCAGCCGCACGCCGCCGGGGTACCACGGCAGGTTCAGCCCGGTGCCGAGCGCCACCTCGAGCACGTCCCCGCTCGCCTGCCCGCAGATCCACTGCCGGGTGTCCCCGAAGAACTTGCGGTCGGCGAACGTCATCTGCCGGTCGTAGTGGCGTGCCTGCTTGTTCCAGTGGCGGCGCAGCCGCTCCAGGTCCTTCGCACCCACGGGATCACTCCTCTTCGTCGCTGGCTCCCTGCCACGTTACTACGTTGACGTAGTAGTCACGACCCGGTCCGGTACTACTACGCTGGATAGCAGCGAACAGGATGGAGCTCCCGTGGCACGACCCTCCCGGCGGACCGGACAGCGGCTCGCCACCCTCCTCGCCGCCGGACTGCTCGCCGGGGCGTGCGGCGGCGGAACGGGCGACGAGCACGCGCACCAGCACGACGCCGCCCACGAGGCCGGGACCGGAACCGTGTCGCTCGAGCACATCCACGGGCTGGGCGTCGATCCCGCCGACGGCACCCTGCACGTGGCCAGCCACCACGGCCTCTTCCGGGTGAGCGGCGAGGGGATCCGGTGCGGATCGCCGGGCTGACGCAGGACTTCATGGGCTTCACCGTGGTCGGCCCCGGCCACTTCCTCGGCAGCGGGCACCCCGGGCCGGATGACCGGGAGCAACCGTCGCACCTGGGGCTGATCGAGAGCACCGACGGAGGCGAGAGCTGGCGGCCGGTGTCGCTGTCGGGCGAGGCCGACTTCCACGCCATGGAGGCCGCACACGGCCGGGTCTACGGCTACGACAGCGTGTCCGGCCGGTTGCTGGTCAGCGAGGACCGGCAGACCTGGGACCCGCGCGCCGACCTGGCGCTCGCCGACCTCGCCGTGTCGCCGGACCGGCCGGAGGAGGTGATCGCGACCACCGAACAGGGGCCGGCCCGCAGCACCGACGGTGGCCGCACCTTCGCCCCGGTCGGCGGCGCACCGGTGCTGGTGTACCTCGACTGGCCCGCGAGCGGCCGGCTGGTGGGCGTCGCCCCCGACGGCGCGGTGCACGTCAGCACCGACGGCGGCGGGACGTGGGCCCGGCGCGGGCAGGTGCCGGGTACACCGCAGGCCCTCACCACGCACGGCGGTGCCGAGGTGTACGTCGCCACCGGCACCGGCATCCACCGTTCCACCGACGACGGCCGCACGTTCCGCGTGTTCCAGGAGCTCTGACCCCGAGCCGCACCCGAACGCGGCACTCGCGGTGCTGAGCGGCGAACTCGCGGGCGGGCTCAGGGCACGACGCGGTAGTGCGTGGTGACGCGCAGGTCGTCGCCCACCACGTGGAAGGCGAGCATCGGCGGGAGCGCCGGGTCGAAGAGCTCGCCAGGCTCCCAGGGCAGCCGCAGCGTGGACGCCACGCCGGGCGCGACGAGCACCGGCCTGCCCGCGAACGTGCTCGCCGCGGGGGTGTGCGCGTGGCCGCACAGGATCGCCGCCACCCGCGGGTGCCCGGCGATCACCCGGGCGAGCCGGTCCTCCTCGCGCAACCGGATCTCGTCGATCACGGGACTGTGCAGCGGCACCGGCGGGTGATGCAGGCAGACGAAGACGGGTTTGCCGTCCTCGTCCGCTGCCGCCGCCAGCGTCTCCCGCAGCCAGGCGACCGTGCCGTCGTCGAGGAACCCCTCGCTGCGGCCGGGAACCGTCGAGTCGGCCAGCACGTACACGGCGTTGCCGGTGGTGTGCACGGAGTTCACCGGCGCGTCGTCCGCCGCCTCGCCGAGCAGCACGCTCCGGAACGGTGCCCGCCGGTCGTGGTTGCCGGGGCAGGCCAGCACGGGCACGTCCGCCGTCAGCAGCGCCCTGGCCTGCTCGTACTCGGCGGGCTCACCCTGGTCGGCGATGTCCCCGGTGACGAGCACCGCGTCCACCGGTCGCGGCAGCACGCGGAGGTAATCCATCACGCGGGCCGTCCGGTCGGCCTTCCGTTCCGTGCCGTCGAGATGCGTGTCGCTGAACTGGGCCAGGACGAACATGGGCTGCCTCCGGTCGGGTGGTCGGGACGGGTTTGCTGCGAGCTCAGTGCGGATTCGGTGCGAACGTAGCCGCCGTCCCCCGCGCGCGTCGATCGAGATTGGAGCGCTCTATTGAGTAGAGCGCTCCAACGCGGTAGCGTGCCGCTCGACACAGCCGGGCACGCCGTCGTGCCATCGCCTTCCCGGAGGGACCGTTGGCCGGACCGACCATGGAGGACGTCGCCGCCAGGGCCGGTGTCTCCCGCGCGCTGGTCTCGCTGGTGTTCAACGATTCCCCGAAGGTCAGCGAGCGGCGCAGGGCGGCCGTGCTCGCCGCCGCGGCCGAACTCGGCTACCAGCCGCACGCGATGGCGAAGGCACTGGCCAGCCGGACGTCCACGGTGCTCGGCGTGCTCGTGTCCGACCTCCGCAACACCTTCTTCGCCGACGTCATCGAGGGCCTCGACGGAGCCGCCACGCAGGCCGGCTTCGAGCTCGTGCTGAACACCGGGTCCCGCAGTCCCGCCAGGGAGGCCGACGCCCTGCGCCGCCTGCTGTCGTTCCGCCCCGCGGGCGTGGTGCTGCTCTCCCCCGTGCTCGCGGCGTCCGCGATCGCCGCGGCGGCGCGGCGCGTCCCGGTCGTCCTGGTCTCCCGCGGCTCCCGGCAGCCCGGGGTGGACACCGTGAACGACGACGGCGTGTCCGGTGCGCGCCTCGCGGTGGAGCACCTGATCTCGCTCGGGCACCGCCGCATCGCGCACCTGGACGGCGGCACCGCCACGGCGGCCGCCGCCCGGCGGAAGGGCTACCGGCAGGCCATGGCGGCGCACGACCTGCCGGCCCGAGTGCTGCCGAGCGAGCACACCGACACCGCGGGCGAGAAGGCCGTGCGCGCCCTGCTGGGCACAGTGGAGGGTGATGACGTGCCCACCGCGCTGTTCGCGGGCAACGACTTCAACGCCTTCGGCGCCATCTCCGCGCTGGAGGAGGCGGGCCTGCGGGTGCCGGAGGACGTCTCCGTCGTCGGCTACGACAACACCTCGCTGGCCGCGCTGCGCCGCGTGTCGCTGACGACGGTGGACCAGCCCCGGATGGAGATGGGCAGGCTCGCCGTGGAGACCCTGCTCGAACGCGTGCGCGGGGAGCGCGCCGAGCCCGTGCGGCAGCTGCTGCGGCCCACTCTCGTCGTCCGCGGGACCACGTGCCCGCCGTCCGGATCCGACTAACAAAGCGGAGGAGCAGCACATGCGCCTGGGACTCGCCGGCACCGGCCGGATCGGCACCGCTCACGCGGAGACCCTCCAGGGGATCCCCGGCGTGGATTCCGTCGTGGTCGCCGACGTGGACGTCACCCGCGCGCGGACGGCGGCCGCGAAGCTCGGCACGGACGTCGTGGACAGCGTCGACGAGCTGTTCGCCCTGCGGCCGGACGGGCTCGTGGTGTGCGCGGCGACCGACGCCCACCCGGAGCTGATCATCCGGGCGGTGACCGAGGGAATCCCCGTGTTCTGCGAGAAGCCCGTCGCCGCCGACGTCGCCGGGACGCTGCGGGTGATCGAGCGCACCCGGTCCTCGGACGTGCCGGTGCAGATCGGCTTCCAGCGGCGGTTCGACGCCGGTCACGTGGCCGCGCGGGAGGCGGTGTCGGCGGGGCGGCTCGGCAGGTTGCACACGGTGCGCTCCACCACCCTCGACCCCGCTCCCCCGACCGCCGAGTACGTGCGCCACTCCGGTGGGCTGTTCCGGGACTGCTCGGTGCACGACTTCGACGCGATCCGGTGGGTGACCGGCCGCGAGGTGGCCGAGGTGTACGCGCTGGGCACCAACAACGGTGCCACGTTCTTCGCCGAGGCGGGCGACGTCGACACCGGTGCCGCCGTCCTCACGCTCGACGACGGCACGCTCGCACTGGTGTCCGCCACCCGGTACAACGGCGCGGGCTACGACGTCCGGATGGAACTGTTCGGCTCGGCCGGCAGCCTCGCCGCCGGCCTCGACCGGCGCACCCCGCTCACCTCGGCCGAACCCGGCGTGCCCGCCCAGGCCGGGCCGCCGTACCCGCATTTCCTGGACCGGTTCCGGGAGGCCTACGTGCGCGAGCTGACGACGTTCACCGAGGTCGTCGCGGGCCGGCTGCCGAGCCCGTGCACGCCGGCGGACGCGCTGGAGGCGTTCTCCGTGGCGGAGGCGTGCGAGCGGTCGCGGGCCGAGCGGCGTCCGGTGCGGCTCGCCGAGGTGCGGCGCATCTCGCGGCACACCTAGCCGCGCCCGGCCGTGCCGGGCGCCTCGCCCGGCGGGAGGTCCCCGAGCCCGGCCAGCAGCGTGCGGAGCAGCCGGGCGAGGTCGGCGCGCTCGTCCCTACCGAGCGCGGCCAGCAGCGACTCCTCGTTGCCGAGATGCCCCGCCACGACCTCGTCCACCAGTTCCCGGCCCGGTCGGTGAGCGCCACGAGCACGCTGCGGCGGTTGTCCGGGTCGGTCTGGCACCGACGAGCTCGTGGTGGACGCCCGGGCGAGTCGGCCATCTCCGTGGCGGACCTCGCCGTGGCCCTGCTCGACGAGACCGAGCGGCCCCGCCACCGCCGGCGGAGGTTCACCGTCGCCTACTGAGACCTGCGCGGACATGCGCGACCGTCCTGACCGCCACGCCGCGACGGTCGCGAATGTGACCTGAGTCACGCATGCTGGCGGGATGTCCGACGACACCTCCGCCGAACCCGCGGGCACGGACGTCCGGTCGAGCGCCCGCGGCTGGCACGGCATCCAGCTCGCGGCACTCGGCTTCATCGGCCTCTGCGGGGTCCTCCAGCGCGACCGCGACCTGCCGTTCCCACTCGAGGTGGCGGCCGCCGCACTGGCCCTGGCCGCGCTCACGCTCGCGTGTGCGGCGACCGTCCTCGTCGGCTCCGTGGCGTGGCGCTGTCCCCGCCGACCGGGAATCCACGGGGCGGCTGCGCGCGGGGATCGCGCTCACTTTCACGGCCGTCGCCGCGGTCGCCCTCTCAGCGAGCGCGGGCTGGTGGCCCACCCCGCACGCGGCCTCCTCGCTGGTCGAGGCGCGCGACACCGCGGGCAGGACATGGTGCGGCCGGCAGGTGGAACCGGCGGGTGGCGGGCTGTCGCTGGAGACGTCCGGCCGCACGGTGTCGCTGCCACCGGCCGTGGTGGCGGAGCTCCGCCCGGTCACCGGCTGCTGATCCGGCAGGCCGCGCGCACTGTGTGGACCGGGTGGTCCACACAGTGCTAGCCTGCAGCCGTGAATAGCAGGTCGATCGACGAGATGGCGCCGGAACGCCGTCGGCGACTGCTGGCGACGGCGGCCAGGGAGTTCGCCGTCGAGGGTTATCGGCAGGCCTCGCTCAACCGGATCATTCGCCTGTGCGGCTTGAGCAAGAGCTCGTTCTACTACTACGTCCGGTCCAAAGAGGAACTGTTCGAGCTGGTGGTGGACCAGCTGTCCGCCCAGCTCGCCGACGAACTCTCGGAAACGGGACCGGACGATTTCCGCGACGATTTCTGGGCGACCGCCGAGCGATTGTTACGCCGCCTGCTGGCCGTCGCCGAGCGCGAACCGCTGCTGACCGACCTGGGCCGGATGTTCTCCCTGCCGGGCGCCCCGGCGGGGCCGGAGTCCGCGGTCGGCCGGGCCACGGCGGCCGCGGAGTCCTGGCTGGACCGTGTCCTGGCGGCGGGCCGGGCGGCGGGAACCGTGCGCGCCGACCTGCCACCCGGCCTGCAACGGCACGTCACGTTCGCGGTGCTGCGCGCACTCGACGAGTGGACGTTGCGGCACCAGGACCTGTCCGACCGGCGCGGCACCGAACCGCTGCTGCGTGCCCAGCTCGACCTGCTGCACCGCCTGCTCGCGCCGTGACGGGTGCACCGAGGAAAGGAACCGGCGATGACGCTCGACCAGTCCACCGGGACGGACCGCATCCCCGCGATCACATACCCGCCCGGCGAACTGCTGGCGTGGGCGCACCGGCGGTTCGGCCCCGTCGTGCGGCTGGGCGCGGGGCGGCGGAGGTTCGCCTACCTCCTCGGTCCCGAGGCGAACCGGTTCGTCTTCGCCCACGACGACCTGTTCCGCGTCCAGGAGGCGTTCGCCGGCCTGGTTCCCGTCGACGGTCCCACGTCACTGATCGTGTCCGACGGCCCGGACCACCGGCGGCGGCGCAGGCTGGTGCAGCCCGCGTTGCAGCACCGCCGTGTCGGCGGCTACCTGCGGATCATGGCCGACTCCGCCGACGAGGCGATGGCCACCTGGCACGGGGGCACCCGGGTGGACGCCTACCAGGCTTTCCGGGCGGCGATCCGGCGGAGCACCGTACGGTCCCTGTTCGGACCGCGGCTGGCGCGCGGCGCCGAGGCGCTGTCGGCGGACCTGCAGCCGCTGCTCGACCTGGTCGACCGGCTCCCGGAGGTCGTGAGCCTGCACCGGAGGCTGCGCACCCCGCGGTGGCGGCGGGCCGCGGCGGCCAGGGCCCGGGTCGACGCCCGCATCCACGCGGAGATCGCGCTGGTCCGGAAGCACCGTGGGGAGGCGGGCGGACATGTGCTGGCCGCACTGGTGCACGGGCGCGACGGCGACGGCGACGGCCTGTCCGACGACGAGGTGCGTGACCAGGTGGTCACGCTGATCGCCGCCGGGTACGAGACGACGAGCGCGGCCATGGCGTGGATCCTGCACGCGCGCGGCACGCATCCGCGGGCCAGGGCGGAGGCCCGCCGGGAGGTGGCCGCCGTGCTCGGTGACCGGCCGCCGGAGGTGGACGACCTGGCCCGGCTGCCCTACCTGCGGGCCGTGATCACCGAGGGCCTGCGGCTGTACCCGCCCGCCGTGCTGTCCGCGCGGCACGTCGCGGCGGACTTCGCGTTCGCCGGGCACCGGATCAGGGCGGGCACCACCGTGCTCTACAGCCCGTACGTCACGCACCGGTCCACTGCGGTCTACCGGGACGCGCGCGCCTTCCGGCCCGAGCGATGGCTCGGCCGGGACGGCGAGCCCGTCCGGCCCGCCCCGCACGAGTGGCTGCCCTTCGGCGGCGGTACGCACCGGTGCGTCGGCGCCGCCATGGCCACCACCGAACTGTGCGCGCTGCTCGCCCGCTTCCTGGCCCGCCACGACTACCGGCTCCCGCCGCAGCGGATCACCCCGACCGGATTCGCCGCCATGCGCCCGAAACACGGCCTGTGCGTGGAGATCGCCTGGCCACGCCAGGCCGACCAACCCAGGATGACGAGGAGGCACGATGACCCGTCCGGCCACCACCGAGAACGGCCCGCCGGAGGGACTGGCGCTCGACTGGCGGATCCCGCCGACCCCGCCGGGCGCCGTGCGCCGGTTCTTCGGTCCCGGCCGTGGCCGCGCGGAGAACGTCGTCGAGCTCGCGGGTCAGCTGACCGGCACGGCGTTGCTGGCCGCGTACCTCGGGCACACCGGGGGCTGGAGCGGGCGGTCTCCGCTGGAGCTGGCCGTGCTGGCGGTCATGGTCGTCGACCTGGTCGGCGGGGTGCTGACCAACGCGACCAATCCGGCGAAGCGCTGGTACCACCGGCCGGGCGCGGGCACTCGGCGCCGCCTGCTGTTCGTGGGCTCCCACCTGGCGTACCTGGTCGCGGTGCCGCTCGTGCTGGACGCGGGCGGCTGGGTCTGGTTCGCGGGGAACGCCGCGCTGCTGCTCGGCTCCGCGATCCTGCTGGAGGCGCTGCCGGTGCACCTCAAGCGGCCCGCGGCGATGGGCCTGTACCTCGGCGCCGTGCTCGTCAACCTCACGTGGCTGCCGCTGCCGGCCGCGCTGCTGTGGTTCCCGGTGCTGTTCTATCTCAAGCTGCTGGTCTGCTTCCTCGTTCCCGAGGCGCCCCTCGTGCGCGCCACCACCACCCGTTGAGCACCAGCCCCGGCACCGAGGAGTCACCGTGGAGATCGTCAAGCGCGTCCGCCCGCCGAGGGGCCTCGCCAGGCTGCTGTTCCGGTTGCCGGTCCACGTCTACCGGCTGGGACTGGGCAGGATCTTCGGCACCCGGATGATGCTGCTGCACCACACCGGCCGGGTTTCCGGCCTGCCCCGGCGAACCGTCGTCGAGGTGGTCGAGCGCGACCCCGGTGGTTACGTGGCCGCGTCCGGGTTCGGCCCGAGGGCGGACTGGTACCGCAACGTCCGGGCGAACCCGGACGTCACCCTCCAGGTCGGCGGGCGCACCGTGCGGGCCACCGCACGGCCGCTGCCCGAGGCCGAGGGCGGCGAGGTGATGGCCCGCTACGGGCGGCGGCACCCGCGGGCCGCGCGGCGGCTGAGCGGGCTGATGGGCTTCGCCGTCGACGGGACCGAGGCCGACTACCGGGAGCTGGGCCGCCAGATCCCGTTCGTCCGCTTCGAACCGGGTGACTGACCGGCCGCCCGCGCAGCCCGGTGGCGGCCGTTTCGCCGGCCCCGGACGGGGAACCCCGTGCTCCCGGCGGAAGGAGCCAGCCATGCAGGACGACGAGCGCCACCGGAAGGACGCCTCCGGCCTTCCCGTGCCCGACCCGCCCGAGGGCGGACCGAACCGGGACGACGACAGCCCCGATCCGGCCGACCTCGCACCCGGCTTCGGTGGCACGTCGCGGACCCGGCCCCCGAGCACCGACGAGGACGAGGACGAGCCGACCGGGTGACCGAGGTCCCCGCGACCTGAGGGGCATGGCCCGGCCACGGCATCTCCCCCGTCGTGTTGGACGTTTCGTCCAGTGCGTTATACGCTGAGTCCAAACTCGGCGGGCGAACGGGGCGGGCATGGACGCGGAACGGGACGCGATACTCCGCGCGCTCGGGCCGGTCGCCGACGGCATCGCGGCGACGCTCGGCTCGTTCTGCGAGGTGGTGGTGCACGACTTCCGGCGGCCCGAACGCTCCGTCGTCGCCATCGCGGGCTCGGTCACCGGGCGCGGGGTCGGCGGTGCGATGAGCGAGATCGGCATGGGCCTGCTCGCGCGCGGCGACGACGCGGCCGACGAGCTGAACTACGTCACCCGGACCCGGGACGGCAAGCTGGTCAAGTCGTCGACGATGGTCCTGCGCGACAGCACCGGCTCGGTGTTCGGTGCGCTGTGCGTCAACCTCGACCTCACCGCCGTGACCCAGGCGCACGGCGTCCTCGCCGAGCTCACCGGCGTGACCACCGCGGCGACCGTGCCGACCACGACGTTCGGCGACGACATCGACGCCGTGGTCGACGCGGTGGTGGACGCCCACCAGCTGCGGGAGGGCAGGCCGTGGGCCGAGCTCAGCCGGGCCGAGCGGCTGCGGCTGTTCCGCGGGCTGCACGAGCGAGGCGTGTTCGCCGTGCGCCGGGCCGTCCCGCAGGTCGCCGCACGGCTCGGCATCTCCCGCGCCTCCGCGTACAACTACCTCGCCGAAGTGCGCCAGGAGTCCACTTCGGATGGTTCGGTCCCCCAGGAAGGATGACCATGTCCCCCACCGCCCCGGTCACGCTCGACGACGTCCGCGCCGCCGCCGCGCGGATCAAGGAGGCCGCGCACCGCACCCCCGTGCTGCGGTCGCGCACACTCGACGCGATCGCCGGTGCCGAGGTGTACCTCAAGTGCGAGAACTTCCAGCGGATCGGAGCGTTCAAGTTCCGCGGCGCGTACCACGCGATCTCCCGGCTCTCCCCGGAGCAGCGCGCGAAGGGCATCGCCGCCTACTCCTCGGGCAACCACGCCCAGGCGGTCGCCCTCGCCGCCAGGGAACTCGGCGGCACCGCCGTCATCCTGATGCCCGAGGACACCCCGGAGTCCAAGCGGGACGCCGTCGCGGGCTACGGCGCGGAGATCGTCACCTACGACCGCTACACCGGCGACCGGACGGCGATCGGGGAGGCGCTGGCCGCCGACCGGGGCCTCGCGCTCGTCCCGCCGTACGAGCACCCGCACGTGATCGCCGGTCAGGGCACCGCGGCCCTGGAGCTGATCGATGAGGCGGGTGAGCTCGACGCGCTGCTGGTACCGGTGGGCGGCGGCGGCCTGATCGCGGGCAGCGCGACGGTGGCCAAGGGACTGCGCGGCGGCGGCCTCGGCGTGCTCGGGGTCGAGCCGGCGGCGGGGGACGACACCAAGCGGTCGCTGGAGGCGGGCAGGCGCGTGCCGATCCCGGTGCCGCGCACGATCGCCGACGGCCAGGCCGCCGACATCCCCGGCGAGCTGACGTTCTCGATCAACCAGCGGCTCGTCGACGGCATCGAACTGGTCACCGACGAGCAGATCCGGGAGGCGATGCGGTTCGCCTTCGAGCGCCTCAAGATCGTGCTGGAGCCCAGTGGGGCCACCGCGCTGGCCGCCGTGCTGGGCGGCGCCGCACCGCGCACGGCCCGCCGCGTGGGCGTGCTCCTCTCCGGCGGCAACATCGGCGCCCGGCGGTTCGCCGAGATCTGCGGCTGACGGCGTTCCGCTCCGGCACAGGTCACAGCGGCGAGGCTGGACAGCGCTCTCTCGGTTGTTTAGGTTAGCCTCACTTAATCAACCGAGTGATCGAGGTGCGGGGTGCTGGACAGCGGAAAACCGGACGGCGAGCCGGGCGGGGCCACGGTCAGTGGCTCCCGGCTGGACATCGGCTACCACGGCACCCGGGTCGTCCACGGCGCGTCGATCGAGCTGCGGGCGGGCCGGGTGACCACGCTCGTCGGTCCCAACGGCAGCGGGAAGTCGACCCTGCTGCGGGCGCTGGCGCGGCTGCACCGGCCGGACCGCGGTGAGGTGCGGCTGGCGGACGGCACGTCGGCCTTCGCGTTGTCCGCCAAGGAGTTCGCGCGCCGGGTCACGCTGCTCGCACAGAGCAGGCCGACGCCGAGCGGGGTGACCGTCGCCGACGTCGTGGCCTACGGCCGCCACCCGTATCGCGGGCGCTGGCGTGGTGACGACCCGGAGGGGAGCCGCGCGATCGCCCGGGCCATGGAGGTCACCGGCGTCACCGGCATGGCCGACCGCCCCGCCGACCAGCTCTCCGGAGGGGAGCTGCAACGGGTGTGGCTCGCGACGTGCCTGGCGCAGGACACCCGCGTGCTGCTGCTGGACGAACCCACGACCTTCCTCGACCTGCGGTACCAGGTGGAGATCCTCGACCTGGTCCGCGAGCTGGCCGACGACCACGCCGTCGCGGTCGGTGTGGTGCTGCACGACCTCAACCAGGCCGCCGCGATCGGCGACCACGTGGTCCTGCTGCACGGCGGTGTGGTGCGAGCCGGCGGAACGCCTGCGGAGGTGCTCACCGGCGAGCACCTCACCGAGGTGTACGGCATCCGGATCGAGGTCGACACCGACCCCGCGACGGGAACGCTGGTCGCCCGCCCGGTCGGCAGGCACACCCGGCGGACGGCCGTGCCCCGGTAGCACCCGGCCCGCCCGAACACCACCACGAATCCCTGTCAGCGAACGGAGTTCTGTCATGCCCGGAAAACGCCTCGCCGCGCTCGCCGGCTGCGCCCTGCTGCTGCTCGGCGCGTGCGGCACCACCGAACCGCCCGCGGAAGGCGACCGTTCCCCGGCACCGGCGGGGGCCTCCGGCGGTCCGGTCACCGTCACCGACAGCCGCGGTGCGGAGATCACGCTCGACGCGCCCGCCGAACGGGTCGTCGCGCTGGAGTGGGCCGAGGCGGAGATGCTCGTGACCCTCGGCGTCATGCCCGTGGGCGTCAGCCAGGTCGAGGACTACGGCAAGTGGGTCACCGCCGCGAAGCTCGACGCGAGCGTGCGCGACGTCGGTACCCGCGCGGAACCCAATGTGGACACGATCGTCGGTCTCGAGCCCGACCTGGTGGTGATGGAGGGCTACCGCAGTGCGCCCCTCGTCGAGCAGCTGGAGCAGTACGTGCCCGTGCTCGTCACCGAGGGCAGCGACGCCGGGGACAACCTGAACCGCATGCGGGACGACTTCACCATGATCGCCGAGGCCGTGGGCGAGCGGGCCGAGGCCGAGCGGGTGCTGTCCGGCTTCGACGCCGCGCTGGCCGAGACCAAGCGGAAGATCGCCGACGCGGGCGCGGCCGGCGAGTCCTTCGTCATCGCCGACGGCTGGCAGGAGGGCAACGCGATCGCGATCCGCCCCTACGGCGAGGGCGCGCTGGCGTCGCAGCTGGCCATCGCGGCCGGGCTGCGCAACGCCTGGCCCGGCGAGGTGGACAAGGTGTGGGGGCTCGGCCAGACCGATGTGGAGGGTCTCACCACGATCACCGACGAGGACGCGCGGTTCCTCTACAGCGCCTCCGGCGGCGAGGACGTGTTCGCCGATGGGCTCGCGGACAACGCGATCTGGAAGTCGCTGCCGTTTGTGCGGGCCGGGCACGTGCACCGGATGAGCGACGGTATCTGGACGTTCGGTGGCCCGGCGTCCAGCGAGCAGTTCCTCGATGAGCTCGTCTCGGTCTTCGCCTCGTGAGCTCGACGGCCACGGCCGAGGCTCCCGGATCGTCCGACCCGGACCTCCGGCCCGCTCCCCCGGAACGCCCGGTCCCGGCGGCGCTCGCGCTGCTGGCGGCCGGGCTCGCCGTGGTCGCGCTGTCGGCGGTGCACCTCACCCAGGGCACGTCCGCCGTCGGGGCACTGGACCTGCTCCGGATCGCCTTCGGCGGCGACGACCAGGACGCCGCGCGCGTGCTGGTCGCGTCCCGGCTGCCCCGGTTGCTCGCCGGGGTCGCGGTCGGGGTGGCGCTCGGCATCGCCGGGGCGGTGCTGCAGTCCCTCGCCCGCAACCCGCTGGCCTCACCGGACACGCTCGCGATCAACGCGGGAGCGCATCTGGCCGTGGTGCTCTCCGCGGCGTTCGGGTTCTCGCTCGCGGCCGGGGTCCCCTTCCTCGGTGGCATGGCCACGCTGAGCGTGGCGTTCTTCGGCGGGCTGGCCGCGGCCGGGCTGGTGCTGCTGCTGTCGGCCGGCGGGGCGTCGGGCCCGACCCGGCTGATCCTCGCCGGTGCCGCGATCGCGCTGGCGCTCAACGCGCTCACGATGCTGTTCCTGGTGCTGAAGGAGCAGGAGACGGTCGGCCTGTTCGCGTGGGGCAGCGGCTCGCTCGTGCAGATCGACCTCACGGCCGTCACGCAGACCGCCCCGGTGATCGCGCTGGCGGTGGCGGCCTGCTTCCTGCTGGGGCATCGCCTGGACATCCTCGCGCTCGGCGACGACACCGCGTCGGTGCTCGGCGTGCCCGTGCGGCGGACCCGGCTGGCGGCGACGCTGCTCGCGGTGCTGCTGGCCACCTCGGCGGTCACGCTCGCCGGGCCGATCGGGTTCGTCGGGCTGTGCGCGCCCGCGATCGTCCGGCTGCTCGGCTCGCGGATCCCGCGGCTGCACCGGCACCGGCTGCTGTTCCCCCTCGCGGGGCTCACCGGCGTGGTGGTCGTGCTGGCCGCCGACGTCGCCGTCCGGGCCGCGCTCGGCGGTCAGGCCGGGGTGGACATCCCGACCGGCGTGGTCACCACGATCGCCGGTGCGCTGCTGCTGGTGTGGCTGGCCCGCGGGTACCGCGGCTCCGGACCGGCGCGGCAGCGCCCGGCCGCGCACGCGGGCACGGTCCGCGGCGGGCGGGCGGTGGCGCTGGTGCTGGTCGCGCTGTCCGCGCTCGTGGTGGCCGCACTGGCCGCCGGGATGCTGCTGGGCGACACGGGCGTGCTCACCGGGGACATCGTGAACTGGATGCGGGAGCGCACCGGTCCCGCGCTGACGTTCGTCCTCGACCAGCGGTACCCCCGGGTGCTGGCGGCGCTGCTCGCGGGCGCGGCGCTGGCGGTCGCCGGGGCCGCCGTCCAGGCCGTCTGCCGCAACCCGCTGGCCGAGCCGGGACTGCTCGGCATCACGGCAGGCGCCGGGGTCGGTGCCGTCGCGCTGATCACCCTCGTGCCGCTCGCGGGGGCGTGGACGCTGTCCGCCGTCGCGGGTGGGTGCGCGGTGCTGACGTTCGCCGCCGTGTACGGCCTGGCCTGGCGGGCCGGGCTGGACTCCGACCGGCTCGTGCTGATCGGCATCGGGGTGTGGATGGGCGGCAACGCCCTGATCACGTTCCTCATCGTCGCGTTCGACCCGTGGAACACGGCGAAGGCGCTGACCTGGCTGTCCGGATCGACGTACGGGCGGACCCCCGCGCACCTGCTGCCCGTCGCGGTGGCCCTGGTCGTGCTGGTGCCCGTGATCGCCCTCGCCCACCGTGAGCTCGACGTGCTGGCCCTCGACGACGACACCCCGCGTGTGCTCGGGATCCGGCTGGAGCGCACGCGTCTCGTCGTGCTCGGCGCGGCGGCGCTGCTCACCGCCACCGCGGTCGCGGCGGTCGGCGTGATCGGCTTCGTCGGTCTCGTGGCACCGCACATGGCCCGCGCTCTGGTCGGCGGCAGGCACTCGCGGGTCATCCCGGTCGCGGCCCTGCTCGGCGCGCTGCTGATCTCGCTGGCCGACACGCTCGGCCGCACGGTGATCGCCCCGGCCCAGATTCCCGCGGGGCTGCTCACCGCGATGGTCGGCACGCCGTACTTCGTGTGGCTGCTCTGGCGGACCCGCGCCGCCGCGGCCCGGTGACGGCCGGGTGGCGGCCCCGGCGGCCGCCACCCGGCCGTGGTCACCCGCGCGCCCGCCGTGCCGCGCGCCTGCCCAGCGCGAGATCGACGAGGAGGAACGCCACCAGGCTGAGGCCCAGCAGCGGTGCGAACCAGCCGACGAGGGCCACCACCACGGCGCCGCAGGCGAGTGCCGCGGGCGGGACGCGCCGCCACTGCCCGCGCGGGATGGCGGGGCCGAACGCGAGGCCGGTGGCCCTGGTCGGCCTGCGCTGCCACCACAGGCGGTAGCCGAGCACGACGAGGGTGGCGAGGCCGAGGCCGAGTGCCGCGAGCAGGACCTGGTTCGGCCAGCCGAACAGCACGCCCATGTGCGCGTCGATGCCCCAGCGGGCCAGCTTGGCCGCCAGCGGGTAGTCGGCGAAGCGCACCTCGTCGACGACGCCGCCGGTGCCCGCGTCCACCGCCACCGCGTCGACCTGCGTCGGCCAGCCGCGGTCGATCTCGGTCACCGACCAGGTGCCGCCGGGCTCCGCGGGTGGCTCGAGTTCGACGCGGCCCGCGTCGATCCCCGCCGAGCGCGCGACCGCCAGCACCCGGTCGACGGCCGCGGCGGGGTCGCCTCCACCGCCGGTGTCCCCCGGCGGGGCGCCGTGGCCCGCATGCTCGGCCGTCCCGGTCTCGAGCGACGGCGTGCTCCAGCTCAACGCGGCGCGCAGGTCGGCGACGTTGGCGCCCGCGTACGTCGACCAGGTCAGTCCCGTCGCGGACAGGAACAGCGCACCGACGAGCAGCCACGCGCCGAGCGTGCCGTGCCGGGCGAGGGTGCGGGCGCGTGGGGTCCGGTTCGGGCGGGTGGCGCGGCGGCGCGTCACCCACAGGACGAGACCCCCGAGGGCGACGACCCACAGCCACGAGGCCGCGAGTTCGCTGTAGAGCCTGCCCGGTTCGCCGAGGAGGAGGTTGCGATGCAGCTGGTCCAGCGTCATCCGCAGCGGGAGGACGCCGCTCGTGCCGTAGGTGGTGAGGTCGCCGGTGACCTCGCCGGTCCCGGGGTCGACGAAGACGGTCCGCCACTCCGAGGAGCCGAGGGCGTCGTCGGCGAAGAGGACCCTGGTGGTGTCGCCGCGCTCCGGCGCGGGCCGCACGGCGTGCAGGTCACCGCCGGGGACGGCGGCCTGCGCGGCGCGGACCTGCTCGGCGAGCGGCAGCGGCTCGGCGGTGGAGGTGGCGGTCAGCTCGTCGCTGTACAGCCACGACTCGAGTTGCGGGGTGACCGCGTAGAGGACCCCGGTGAGCGCGGCGACGAGCACGAACGGCCCGACGAGCACACCGGCGTAGAAGTGCAGGCGCAGCACGAGGCCGCGCCAGCCGCCGGGCCGTCGGCCCCTGGCGGCCGCGGCCGGTTCGGTGGCGGTTTTCTCGGACATGACAAGGACGCTCCGTTTCGCGCGTTCCGCGCGTTCTGGGGTGTTCCCGTTTCCGCGCAGGGAAAGGGCCGCGCGGGCGGTGGCTCCGCGCGGGTGGGTGGACGGTGGGTGACTAGAGCGTCCCCGGCGGGCCGCGCCGGGTGTGCACGCGCCGGTGCAGGATGTCGGTGATCGTCGGCTGCCGCGGCGGCGCCGGGCACCCGGCGGGGCGCCCGTCGGTCACCGGCAGCGGGCCGAGGCGGCGCGGCAGGCGTGCGGCCAGCGCGGCGAGGAGCGCGAACAGGACACGTTCCGCCCGGGTCATGGCCACGACCGTCACGGCGGTGGCGAGCACGTGGGCCAGCAGCATGGGGACGGGTTCGTGACCGGCGGCATGGTGCGCGTGACCGGAGGCGGTGAGCGAGAGGGCACCGTGCAGCGCCGCCTGCCCGGCGACCACCAGCGCGAGGATGGCGAGCGGACCGCGTTCGCGCCCGCCCAGCGCTGCGGCGGCCACGCCGACGGCGACGATCAGCGCCGCCACCTCGGGTGCGCCGGGCAGCGCCCCGCCGGCCCCGGCGTGGGCGAGGACCGCCAGCGCGCCCGTGGCCACGCCCGCCGTCGCCGCCCGCACCACGCGAGCGGTGCCCCTGACGAGGGCGGCGCGGGGCGACGACATGGCCGGAGAATAACGAACAGATGAAGTCGGCAGTACCGCCGCGCGTCGGTCGCCGCCCCGGCTCCGCGTCGGTCACCGCCCCGGCTCCGCAAGGAACGGCGCCCGGCCGGGTTCGGGACCCGCCGGATTCGGCACCCACCGGGTTCGGCACCCACCGGATGCGGCGCCCGCCGGGTGCGGCACCCACCGGATGCGGCACCCACCGGATGCGGCACCCACCGGGTTCGGCACCCACCGGATGCGGCGCCCGCCGGGTGCGGCACCCACCGGATGCGGCACCCACCGGATGCGGCACCCACCGGATGCGGCACCCACCGGATGCGGCACCCACCGGATGCGGCACCCACCGGATGCGGCACCCACCGGATGCGGCACCCACCGGATGCGGCACCCACCGGATGCGGCACCCACCGGATGCGGCACCCGGCCGCATCGGTGACCAGCGGACCCGATGTGCACGGTTCGGTGTCGATCGGTTCGGTCAGCCGGGCGGATCAGCGATGACGCGGACCGGCCGCCGAGCGGGGCGGCCGCCGAGAGAGGCGGTGCTGAGGGTTCAGCAGTCGGGCGGATCGCCGCGGCCATGCCCGCGAGTGCCGCATCCAGACAGACGAATGCTGCGTTCCGGCACGCGAGTGCTGCACTCAGACACGCGAGTGCCGCGCCCAGACACGCGAGTGCCGTGTTCGGGCACGCGAGTGCCGCGCTCAGGCAGGCGAAGCCTGCGTTTCGGGCGGCCGAGTGTCGCGCTACGGCGCCCGAGATCCGCGCTTGGCTGGGACGTGCAGCGCTCAGGCACGCGAGCGCTGCACCCAGGCAGGCGAGTGCTGCGCTCAGGTGGGTGCTGCGCTCGAGCACGCGAGTGCCGCGCTCAGATGGGCGGGTGCCGCGCTCAGGTGGGCGGGTGCTGCGCTCGGGTGGGCGGGTGTGGCTTTTTGGGCTGTGGGGGTGGCGTTGCGGAGTTCGGGTCTGGCACCGCTGGTGCGCGGGTGTCGTGGCCGGGTCGGCATGGCCTCGGCCGGCGGCGGCTGGGTCGCTGCCCGCGCTGTGCCGGGGATGCGGCGGAGGGCGGGGCACGGTATGCGGTGCGGCGTCGCGCGCGGGGTGGCGCGTGCCGGTGCCGCCCGGGTCTCGCGGGGTGCGGTGGGTGGCTCGTTGCCCGCGTGAGGCGCGGGGATGTGGCGTTCACCGCTCACTGTGGCGGGGTTCGTGGAGGGGTTCGGGGTCGCTGGTGAACGTCGCTCCGGCCGGGGTGGTGACGGTGAGCCGCCCGGTCTCGGGGCACAACTGGTGGTGCCAGGTGGGGGTGTGTTTGGTGCGGTGGTGGCGGCGGCAGTAGCCGACCAAATTCTTGGTGTCGGTGGTGCCGTTGCGTGCGCGGGGGTGGGCGTGGTCGAGGTCGCCGAACTGCGCCGGACGGCGGCAACCCGGGTGGCGGCACACCCGGTCCCGCACCCGCACGAAATCATCCGTCACGGCCGGTGGCCGGTAGCGTTGGCGTCCGGCGTCGACGGGCGCGCCGGTGGCGGGGTCGGTGATGATCCGCCGCCACGTACTCCCCGGCTCGTGCGCCAACTGGCGGGCCAGCCACGCGGGGATCGGGCCGTGCCCGGCCACCTCCGCAGGCTCAGCGTTGAGCCCCGCGAGGGTGGTCAGGTCGACATAGATATGGATGTCGGCTTTCGGGCCCGCGGGCAACCCGGCGCCGGTGAGCAGGGTGTCGGCCAGCACGTCGGCCCGCAGCTGATCCAGGGTGCGGGTTTCCCCGGCGCTGCGGAGTTTGCGCGCGGTGTGGTCGAGGCGGGCGTAGATGCTGCTGGCCACCTCCACCGGCAGGTCCGCCACCAGCGTCGCCATCCCGTCCTCACCGTGCACCAGCTCCACCCGCCGCTCAGCCCGCCGACGCCGGGCCCGCACCGCAGCACCCCCGGG
>NZ_PVNH01000016.1 GCF_003001955.1 Prauserella shujinwangii
GTTCGTCCTGAGCCAGGATCAAACTCTCCAACAATGCATGATCCCAAAAACACCACACACAAAAAACATGCGCGGCCTCAAAGAAACCCCAAAAACAGGGTCCAAAAAACAAGCTCTACTGGCATAAATTCACTAGCACACTGTTGAGTTCTCAAACAACACGCACAAACATCCTGCAAGTTGTCACCAACCAGAGCAGACCCTACCCCAGCCGAAACTCCGACTTATCAAGGGGTCCGCCGCTCTGGCCCAGGGAACACCCACCCTACAACTCAGCAGAGTGACACCGTATTCCCCCGCCTGGTAACCCGAACCTTGCGAAACCCTTCCAGGTCCCGGCCGGCCCGGTCTCCCCGGCGACGAAGAAAAGATTACACACCCCCGCACACCCCGGAAACAGGGGGGTCCCCCAACCACGAAAGCGCAGTTCAGGGGGCCTCCCCGCCTCCGGCACCCCCGGTTCACGCCCACCTGGCTACTGCCCGAGCAGCCGCATCCCGTCCTCGTGATAGCGGTCACCGGCCACGGCCGCGGCGGGCACCGCCCGCTCGATCGCGTCCAGCTCCGCGTCGGTCAGCTCGATCTCGAGCGCGGCCACGTTCTCCTCCAGGTACCGGCGCCGCTTGGTGCCGGGGATCGGGACGACGTCGTCCCCGCGGCGCTGGACCCAGGCCAGCGCCAGCTGGCCCGCCGTGACACCGCGCTCCGCCGCGAGCGCGCGCAGCGCCTCCACCAGCGCGAGGTTGCGCTGCAGGTTGCCGTCCGCGAGCCGCGGCTGCGAGTGCCTGCGGAAGTCGCCCTCCGCGAAGTCCCCCGCGGAGGCGTACCTGCCGGTGAGGAATCCCCGCCCGAGCGGCGAGTACGGCACGATCCCGACACCCAGCTCCCGGCAGGTGGGCACGACCTCGTCCTCGATGTCCCGGGACCAGAGGCTCCACTCGGTCTGCACGGCGGCGACGGGGTGCACGGCGTGGGCGCGGCGGATCGTCTCCGCACCGGCCTCGGACAGCCCGAGGTGCCGGACCTTCCCCTCGCGCACGAGGTCCGCCATCGCCTGAACGGTCTCCTCGATCGGCACCCGGGGATCGACGCGGTGCTGGTAGTAGAGGTCGATGTGGTCGGTGCCGAGCCTGCGCAACGACGCCTCGGCAGCCTGCCGCACGTAGTCCCGGTCGCCCCGGACCCCGCGCGCGGAGGGGTTCCGCGCGTCGCGGATCATGCCGAACTTGGTGGCGAGCACGACCTCGTCCCTTCGGCCCGCCACGGCCCGCCCGACGAGCTCCTCGTTGCGCCCGAAGCCGTACATGTCGGCGGTGTCGAGCAGCGTGACACCGAGGTCGAGTGCCCGGTGCAGGGTGGCGACCGACTCGGCGTCGTCCCGGTCGCCGTAGAAGTCGCTCATCCCCATGCAACCGAGGCCCTGTGCGCTGACGGCGAGTGCGCCGAGCCTTCTGCTGCCGATCATGCGCTGGCCTCCTGGATGCCGGCGGCGTGACCGTGCTCCAGCCGCTCGTAGTTGGTGATCTTGTAGTCGAGGACGTCGAGGCAGGACTGCAGCTCGGCGATCCGTTCGGCGACCGAGCGGCGCTGCTCGACGAGGATCGCCCTGCGCCTGCCCGCGGTCGCGGCGCCCCGCCTGCGCAGCGTGGCGTACTCCCGCATCCGGCGGATCGGCATGCCGGTGGTGCGCAGCTTCGTCAGGAACTGCAGCCACGCGAGGTCGGTCTCGGAGTAGGCGCGCCGTCCCGCCGAGTCCCGCGCGGGCGGGTCCAGCAGTTTGATGCGCTCGTAGTAGCGGAGGGTGTCGATCGACAGCCCGCTGCGCCGAGCGGCTTCCGCTATCGAATAGGCCATGCCGGCGACGCTACGACCTGGAGCGCGCTCCAGGTCAACACGGAAACTCGGCACGGCGGCCGGTTTCGTAACAGCGTCGCGTTTACGGTGGCGGCATGCCGCGCCCGCGCACCCACGACGAAGCTCTGCGGCTGCGCCTGCTCGACCGCGCGGGCGAGCTGCTCTCCACGGAGGGCGCGAAGGCGCTGGGCCTGCGCCGCCTCGCGGCCGACGCCGGCACGTCCACCACCGCCGTGTACTCGTTGTTCGGGGGCAAGACGGAGCTGGTCAACGCCCTGTACGTGGAGGGGTTCCGCCGGCTGGGCGCCCGGCTGCGCGCGGTGGAGCGCACGGGCGACGTGGTGGCCGACCTGGTGCGACTCGGGCTGGCCTACCGGGCGAGCGCGCTGGCGAGCAGGAACCTGTACCCGGTCATGTTCACGCGCGCGGTGCCCGGTTTCGAGCCGAACGAGGCGGCGGCCCGGCTGGCGAGATCCACTGTGGACCCGCTGCTGGAGACGGTCCGCGACGGCGTGGACCGCGGTGTCCTCGCCGACGTACCGCCCGGGGTCATCGCCGCGAGCTGCTGGGCGTTCGCCCACGGGCTGGTCTCGCTGGAGCTCGACGGCAACCTGCCCCCGGAGTTCGGCACCGCGGGGATGTACGAACGGGCGCTGCGCGCCAACGCGAGCGGCTGGCTGCGCGCGGGCGCGTAGGACGGCTGTCCGCCAAGCGCGTGCGGGCCACACCGCTGGTCCGGGAGGCCCCCGGCTAGACGGTGCCGTACTGCCGGTCGCCCGCGTCGCCCAGCCCGGGCACGATGAAGCCGGAGTCGTTGAGCCGCTCGTCCACGCTGGCGGTGACGACCCGCACCGGCAGCCCCGCCGCCTCGAGCCGCTCGAGCCCCTCGGGCGCGGCCAGCGCGCAGATCGCGGTCACGTCGGTGGCACCACGCCCGGTGAGCAGCCGGATCGTGTACTCCATCGAGCCGCCCGTGGCGAGCATCGGGTCGAGCACGAACACCGGCCGCCCCGCGAGTGACTCCGGCAGCGACTCCATGTACGGCGTCGGCTGCAGCGTCTCCTCGTCGCGGGCCAGCCCGACGAAGCCCATCTGCGCGTCCGGCACGAGCTTGTGCGCCTGGTCGGCCATGCCGAGCCCCGCGCGCAGCACGGGCACCAGCAGCGGCGGGTCGGCCAGCCGGTAGGCGTCGGTGCGCGCGACCGGCGTGTGGATGCGCTCGGTACGCAGCGGCGCCTCCCGCATGGCCTCGTAGATGAGCATGACGGTGAGCTCGTGCAGCGCCGCGCGGAACATCGCGCTGCCGGTACGGGCGTCCCGCATGGTGGAGAGGCGGTCCTTGGCGAGCGGGTGGTCGACCACGAGCACATCCATGGTCGGACACCCTAGGAGAGGGCGCGCGACAGCGCGGCCACGGACCGGTCCGCGGCCGGGGAGTTCCGAAAGTTCCAAGCCGGGGTCCGCCGACCGGACCCAGACTGGTGCCATGACCAGTACGGACACCACCGTCGAGACGCCCGCGCCGACCGTATGGCCCACCCTGCAGGCCCGCGACGCCCGCGCGCTGATCGGCTGGCTCACGACCATCGTGGGCTTCGAGGAGACCGCCGTGTTCACCGATGCCGGCGGCGCGGTCGTGCACGCTCAGCTGCGCTGGCCCGAGGGCGGCGGGCTCATGCTCGCCGACCACGAGGCCTCCGGTGACTGCGCCCGGCAGACCGGCGCGTTCGGTGCCTACGTCGTCACCGACCACGTCGCCGACCTCTACGAACGAGCCAAGGCCGCGGGTGCCGCGATCGTGCGTGAGCTCGCCGACCAGGTGCACGGGCAGCCCGAGTTCACCGTGGCCGACCCCGAGGGGAACCTCTGGAGCTTCGGCCCCTATCGCGGAGAGCCCCATCCGACCCGCGACCGCCGCGGCGCCTGACGCACGGAACGGAAACACCGGAGCGGAGGTCCCGCCGCGGTCGGCGCGGCACAGGCCGCCGCGGGGCGCGTCGTCCACCCGCTCACCGACGAGCCGTGGGGGAGTCCGCCCCTTCCGCGTGGAGGACCCGGCGGCACGGCCGGGAACGTTCTCGCGCACCTGCCACCACGCGGCTGCGGAGAACCGCTGAACGAGCGGGCCGCGCCCGCTAGGGTTGGTCCCGTGACCGAACAGCCGGACCGACCCGACCCGAGACGGCTTCGCGCGTCGGACGACGACCGCGAGCGGGTGGCGCAGATCCTGCACAAGGCCATGGGCGAGGGCCGGATCACGGTGACGGAACTGGAGGAACGCCTCGACCAGGTGTACTCCGCGAAGACCGTCGGCGAGCTGGAACCGGTGCTGTCCGACCTGCCCGAGACATCGGTGAGCGCCGCGCTGCAGCCGATGACACCCGCGCAGGTCCGCAGGCCCGACGACCGGATCGGCGGGACCCCGGGCTCCACGACGTCGATCGCGATCATGTCCGGCGCCGGGCGCAAGGGCAACTGGGTGGTGCCGCCGCAGCACAACAGCTTCGCGTTCTGGGGCGGGGTCGAGATCGACCTGCGGCACGCCCGCTTCGCCGAGCGGTACTCCACGATCACCGCGGTGGCGATCATGGGCGGCATCGACATCACGGTGCCCGACGACGTCGTCGTCGAGGTCACCGGGATCGGCATCATGGGCGCCTTCGAGACGAAGGACAAGAACGGCGCGGCCGACACCGCGCCACCGGACGCTCCCGTGGTGCGCGTCAACGGCTTCGCCTTCTGGGGCGGGGTCGAGGTCAGGCGCGTCCCGCGCAAGGACCGGAGGCAACTGAACGGCTGAGCCGCGGGACGAACGAACCGGGGGGATCTCGATGAAACGTGCCGCGCACCGGACCGTGGCGATCCTGTGCTGTCTGGCCGTGCTCGCCGGGCCGCTGTCCGGAACGGCCACCGCGGCACCACCCCGCTGGGAACGCATCGAGGCGGCACTGGACGCCGCCGTGGCCGCGGGCGTACCCGGCGTGCTCGCGGTGACCCACGGTGCGGCCGGGAGCCGGGGCGGTGCGAGCGGGGTACACGACGTGCGCACCGGGAGGCCGCCCCGTACCGAGGGCCTGTTCCGCATCGGCAGTGTCACGAAGACGTTCACCGCGGCACTCGTGCTGCGGCTGGTGGACGAGGGCCGGATCGGTCTCGACGACGACGTCCGCGACCACCTGCCCGGGCTGCTGCCGTACCGGGAGAAGATCACGGTCCGGCAGCTGCTGCAGCACACCAGCGGGCTGCCAAGGGACCTGCCGGACGAGCTGACGTGGACGAGCCTGCCCGAGATCGACCGGGAACGGTTCGAGCACTTCACCCCGGCCCGCGTGGTCCGAGTGAGCACCGAACGGCCGCTGCGGTTCGCCCCCGGCACCTCCTGGGCGTACTCCAACGTCGGCTACAGCGTGCTCGCGCTGCTGGTGGAACGCGTCACCGGGCAGCGGATGGAGCACGCGCTGCGGGACCGCGTCCTGCGCCCGCTCGGCCTGCGCCGCACCGTGGTGCCGAGGGACTTCCCGTTCGTACCGGGTGCGGCCCTGCGCGGGTACGAGCGGCTGTACGACCCACCGCGGCCGCTCACGGACGTGACGACTTACAACCACTCCCGCTACTTCGGCTCGGGCAGCATGCTCTCCACCGCGAAGGACGTGAACCGCTTCTTCGCCGCACTGCTCGGCGGGGACCTGCTCAGCGCGGAGATGCTCGCGCAGATGCGCCGGACCGTACCGGCGCGCACACCGGACGGCGAGTACGCCGGGTTCGACTACGGGCTCGGCCTGGCACGCATGCCGCTCGACCCGCTGTGCCCCGGCGGCCCCGTGGTGTGGGGGCACGACGGCTCGCTGCCCGGCTTCGGGGTGTGGAGCATGCACACCGCGGACGGCGGCACCGGCATCACCTCGGTGGCCGGGCGGAAGTTCACCGTGCCCGCCTACGCCGACATCACGGTGATGACCTCGGCGTTCTGCGCCCCGGCGCCGTCGGCGCCCGCCGCGGCGGGCCCGAGCCGCAGCTGAAGCGGTGCCGCTGCGTGCGGGCACCGACCACTAGGCTCGGCGCATGGCAACACCCACCCTGCCGGCCGCGCTCGCCGACGCCACCCGCGACGAGTCGAGCCTGCGCCGGTTCCTGCACGGGTTGCCCGGCGTCGACCAGGTCGGCGTCGAGCAACGCGCGGCGGGCCTGGCCACCCGCAGCATCAAGAAGGCCGCCAAGCTCTGGGCGATCGACACGGCGATCTCGATGGTCGACCTGACGACGCTGGAGGGCGCCGACACGCACGGCAAGGTCCGGGCGCTCGCCGCGAAGGCGCGCAGGCCCGACCCCGACCGGCCGGACACGCCGCCCGTCGCCGCGGTGTGCGTCTATCCGGACCTGGCCGCCACCGCCGTCGACGCGCTGGGCGGCTCCGGCATCGGCGTCGCGAGCGTCGCCACCGCGTTCCCCTCGGGCCGCTCCAGCCGTGCCGTCAAACTGGCCGACGTCGAGCTGGCCGTCACCTCGGGCGCCACCGAGGTCGACATGGTGATCGACCGGGGCGCGTTCCTGGAGGGCCGCTACGGCCAGGTGTTCGAGGAGATCAGGGAGATCAAGGCCGCCTGCGGCGACGCCCACCTGAAGGTCATCCTGGAGACCGGCGAGCTGGCCACCTACGACAACGTGCGGCGCGCGGCGTGGCTCGCCCTGCTCGCGGGCGGCGACTTCGTCAAGACCTCCACCGGCAAGGTCTCCCCCGCCGCGACGCTGCCGGTGACCCACGTGCTGCTGCAGGCGGTGCGCGACTGGTACACCGCGACGGGCGAGCTGCGCGGCGTCAAGCCCGCGGGCGGGATCCGCACCACCAAGGACGCCGTCCGTTACCTGGTGGCCGTGCACGAGGTGGCCGGCCCCGAATGGCTCACCCCCGCGCTGTTCCGGTTCGGCGCGTCCAGCCTGCTCAACGACCTGCTGCTGCAGCGCCGCACCCAGCTCGACGGCCACTACAGCGGCCCCGACTACGTCACCCAGGACTGATCATGACCATGTGGGAGTACGCGCCCGCACCCGAATCCCGGGACATCGCGAACCTGAAGGCGGCCTACCGGCCGTTCGTCAACGGGGAGTTCGTCGACGGCGGCGGCGAGCCGCTGAAGACCCTCAACCCCGCCACCGAGGAGGTGCTCGCCGAGGTCGGCACCGCGAACGCGTCCGATGTGGATGCCGCGGTGAAGGCCGCGCGGCGCGCCTACGAGCGCACCTGGAGCGCACTGCCGGGCAGCGAGCGCGCCAAGTACCTGTTCCGCATCGCCCGGCTGATCCAGGAACGCGCCCGCGAGCTGGCCGTGCTGGAGACGCTGGACAACGGCAAGCCGGTCAAGGAGTCCCGCGACGCCGACATCCCCACCGCGGCCGCGCACTTCTTCTACCACGCGGGCTGGGCCGACAAGCTCTCCTACGCGGGCCTCGGCCCCGACCCCCGGCCATTGGGCGTGGCCGGGCAGGTCATCCCGTGGAACTTCCCGCTGCTCATGCTCGCGTGGAAGATCGCGCCCGCGCTGGCCACCGGGAACACGGTGGTGCTCAAGCCCGCGGAGACCACGCCGCTGACCGCGCTGGTGTTCGCCGAGATCTGCCAGCAGGCCGATCTGCCGCCCGGTGTGGTCAACATCCTGCCCGGCGCCGGGGATGTCGGCGCCGAGCTGGTGCGCCACCCCGGCGTCGACAAGGTCGCGTTCACCGGTTCCACCGAGGTGGGCAAGCAGATCCAGCGCGCGGTCGCGGGCACGCCCAAACGGCTCACGCTGGAGCTCGGCGGGAAGGCGGCGAACGTCGTGTTCGACGACGCGCCGCTGGACCAGGCCGTCGACGGCATCGTCAACGGCATCTTCTTCAACCAGGGGCACGTGTGCTGCGCCGGTTCCCGGCTGCTCGCGCAGGAGTCCGTTGTGGACGAGCTGCTGGCGAAGCTGCGGTACCGGGTGTCCACGCTGCGCCTGGGTGACCCGCTGGACAAGAACACCGACATCGGCGCGATCAACTCGGCCGAGCAGCTCGGGAAGATCAGGGAGCTCGTCGAGTCGGGGGACAACGAGGGCGCGCATCGCTGGACCAGCCCGTGCCCCGTGCCCGAACGCGGGTTCTTCTTCGCGCCCACGGTGTTCTCCGGGGTGCAGCAGTCGATGCGGATCGCCCGCGAGGAGATCTTCGGCCCCGTGCTGTCCGTGCTCACGTTCCGCACGCCGGAGGAGGCCGTCGCCAAGGCCAACAACACGCCGTACGGCCTGTCGGCAGGGGTGTGGACCGAGAAGGGTTCGCGCATCCTGTGGATGGCGAACCGGCTGCGCGCCGGTGTGGTCTGGGCCAACACGTTCAACCGTTTCGACCCGGCCGCGCCGTTCGGCGGGTACCGGGAGTCGGGGTTCGGCCGCGAGGGCGGCCGGACCGGTCTGGAGGCGTACCTCGATGCCTGACAGGATGCCCGTCGCCAAGACGTACAAGCTCTACGTCGGGGGCGCGTTCCCGCGTTCGGAGTCCGGCCGGTCCTACCCGGTCAGCGACGCCAAGGGGAACTTCCTCGCCAACGCGGCGCACGCGTCGCGCAAGGACGTGCGCGACGCGGTGGTGGCCGCCCGCAAGGCGTTCCCCGGCTGGTCCGGGACCACCGCCTACAACCGGGGCCAGGTCCTCTACCGGGTCGCCGAGGTGCTGGAAGGCAGGCACGAGCAGTTCGCCGCCGAGGTCGCCGCCGCGGAGGGCGTGTCCGCACGGAAGGCGCAGTCGCTCGTGGACGCCGCCGTCGACCGGTGGGTGTGGTACGCGGGCTGGACCGACAAGATCGCGACGGTGCTGGGCGCGGCGAACCCCGTGGCGGGCCCGTACTTCTCGTTCACGGTGCCGGAGCCGTCCGGGGTCGCCGCGGTGCTGGCGCCGCAGCGTTCGTCCCTGCTCGGGCTGGTGAGCGTGCTCGCGCCGGTGCTCGCCGCCGGGTGCACGGCGGTGGTGGTGAGCAGCACGGACCGGCCGCTGCCCGCGATCACGCTGTCCGAGGTGCTCGCCACGTCGGACGTGCCGGCCGGGGTGGTGAACGTGCTCACCGGCCGGGCCGCGGAGCTGGGGCCGTGGCTGGCCTCCCACGGGGACGTCGACGCCCTCGACCCGGCCGGCGCGGACGCGCGGGAGAGGCCGGAGCTGGCGCGGCAGGCCGCGGACACCGTGAAGCGGGTGCTGCGGGTGCCGGAGGACGAGCCGGACTGGACGCGGCCGCCGGACATCGGAAGGCTGCGCCACTACCTGGAGGCGAAGACGGTCTGGCACCCGATGGGCGCGTAACCCGCGAGTCCCCCGGTCCCGCACGCGAGTGCCGCGCCCCGCCGGGCGTCCCCGGTCCACGAGCGCGGCACTCGCCGTTCTGAGCGGGGGACTCGCGGCTACGGGCCGAGCTGGTTCACGTCGGTCACGCGGATGACGGCGGTGCCCGCCTCGTCGGATGCCGCGAGGTCCACCTCGGCGCTGATGCCCCAGTCGTGGTCGCCCGCCGGGTCGTCGAAGATCTGCCGCACCCGCCAGCGGTCCGGCTCCCGCTCGATGAGCAGCAGCGCCGGGCCGCGGGCGTCCGCGCCGGTGCCGAGCTCGTCGTGCTCGGCGAAGTACGGGTCCAGGGCATCCGCCCACGCGTCGGCGTCCCAGCCCGCCTCGCCGTCGAGCTGCCCGAGCTCGGAGTACGCCTCCCGCGCGGCCAGCTGCACCCTGCGGAACATCTCGTTGCGCACGAGCACCCGGAACGCCCGCTCGTTGCGGGTGACCGGCGGTGGCCCCTCGGTGAGCGCGGGGCGCTCGGGCACGACCGCCTCGTCCGGGTGGCGCAGCGCCTCCCACTCGTCGAGCAGGCTCGAGTCGACCTGCCGCACCAGTTCGCCGAGCCATTCGATGAGGTCCTGCAGCGGTTCCGTCTTGGCCTCGTCGGGCACGGTCCGGCGCAGCGCGTCGTAGGTGTCGGCGAGGTAGCGCAACAGCACGCCCTCGGAGCGCGCCAGCGAGTAGAAGCCGATGTACTCGACGAAGTTCAGCGCCCGCTCGTACATGTCCCGCACGACCGACTTCGGCGCGAGCTCGTAGTCGGCCACCCACGGGTGTCCCTGGCGGTAGCGCGAGTACGCGGCCTCGAGCAGCTCCTGGAGCGGCTTGGGGTAGTCCACCTCCTCGAGCTGCTCCATGCGCTCGTCGTACTCCATGCCCTCGGCCTTCATCGCGGCCACGGCCTCGCCACGGGCCTTGAACCGCTGCTGCGACAGCACCGGCTTCGGGTTGTCCACAGTGGATTCCACGATGGACACCACGTCGAGGTGGTAGGTCGGCGACTCCGGGTCGAGCAGCTCGATCGCCGCCAGCGCGAACGGCGAGAGCGGCTGGTTGAGCGCGAAGTCGAACTGGAGGTCCACGGTCAGCCGCACGTACCTGCCCTGCTCGTCCGGCTCGTCCAGCTGCTCGACCACCCCGGCCGCGAGCAGCGCCCGGTAGATGGCGATGGCCCGCAGGATGTGCCTGCGCTGGGCGGGCCGGTCCTCGTGGTTGTCCTCCAGCAGGTGCTTCATGTGCTGGTAGGCGTTGCCCGGCCGGGAGATCACGTTGAGCAGCATCGAGTGGCTGACGCCGAAGCTCGACGTGAGCGGCTCGGGTTCGGCGGCGACGAGCCGCTCGAACGTGCTCTCGGTCCAGTTGACGAACCCCTCGGGGGCCTTCTTGCGCACGATCTTGCGCTTCTTCTTCGGGTCGTCGCCCGCCTTCTCCAGCGCCTTCGCGTTCTCGATGACGTGGTCGGGGGCCTGCACGACGACGTAGCCCTCGGTGTCGTACCCGGCTCGCCCCGCGCGGCCGGCGATCTGGTGGAACTCGCGCGCCTTGAGGTGCCGTTGCCGCACGCCGTCGAACTTGGTCAGCGCGGAGAGCACCACCGTGCGGATGGGCACGTTGATGCCGACACCGAGCGTGTCGGTCCCGCAGATCAGCTTGAGCAGGCCGGCCTGCGCGAGCTGTTCGACGAGCCGCCGGTACTTCGGCAGCATGCCCGCATGGTGGACGCCGATGCCGTGCCGGACCAACCGCGAGAGCGTGCGGCCGAAGCCCGCGGAGAACCGGAAGTCGCCGATCGCCTCGGCGATGGCGTCCTTCTCCGCGCGGCTGGCGACGTTGATGCTCATCAGCGCCTGCGCCCGCTCCACCGCGGCGGCCTGCGAGAAGTGCACGACGTAGACCGGTGCCTGGCCCCCGAACAACAGCTCGGAGATGGTCTCGTGCATCGGGGTCGTCGCGTACCGGAACGTCAGCGGGACCGGGCGTTGCGCGGAGGTGACGACCGCGGTGGGCCTTCCGGTGCGCCGCGTGAGGTCCTTCTCGAAGAAGGACACGTCGCCCAGCGTGGCCGACATCAGCACGAACTGCGCCCGTGGCAGTTCCAGCAGCGGCACCTGCCACGCCCAGCCGCGGTCCGGCTCGGAGTAGAAGTGGAACTCGTCGGCGACGACCTGCCCGACGTCGGCCTCCGCTCCGTCCCGCAGCGCGATGTTGGCCAGGATCTCCGCCGTGCAGCAGATGATGGGCGCGTCGGCGTTGACCGCGGAGTCGCCGGTCATCATGCCCACGTTCTCCGCGCCGAAGATGTCGACCAGCGAGAAGAACTTCTCCGAGACCAGTGCCTTGATCGGCGCGGTGTAGTAGCTTCTGCGTCCCTGGGCGAGAGCCGCGAAGTGGGCGCCGACGGCGACCAGGCTCTTCCCGGATCCGGTGGGAGTGGAGAGAATGAGATTGGACCCGGACACGACCTCGATCAGCGCCTCCTCCTGAGCCGGGTACAGCTCGAAGCCGCGCTCGGAGGTCCAGGTGGAGAACGTGTCGAACAGCGTGTCCGGATCGGCGTCGGCGGGTAGGCGGTCTGCGAGGAAGTCAGTCATCGTGGTGTAGATCGTGTCATCCCCGCGCCGGGAGGCGAGGGGTGATCGCGGCCCGGAGCCGGAACCCGTAGGCTTCGCGTATCGCGTCCGGGGTCAAACGGAACATCCAGATCGGCACGCGCACAGGGCGGTAATCCGGAGGACGGAATGGCACAGGATATCATCCCGATCGAACTCGGGCTGCCGCAGGGTGATCTGGTGACCCTGTGGGCGCCACGGTGGCGGGAGGACGGCGAGGAATGGGAGGCCTTCCTCGGCGACGAGGACGACCTGTACGCCTTTCCCGACGCGGCACACCTGGCCGCCTTCGTGCGCACGGCGGAGCAGCACGACCTGGTCGACCACCCGGCGTGGGAGGCCGTGCCCGCGCTGAACGTGCCGGAGCTCATCCCGGACGACGACCACTCGTACGACCTGGTGGGTGTACCGGAGATGGTCGCCGAGGAGCCGGACTCCTGGACGATCAGTGAGCTCGCCGAGATCGTCAACATCGTGCGCTCGCTCGCCGACGTGTGCGAGCTGGACGAGGTGCACGAGATCCTCGACGGCTGCGAGGGCTTCTCGCTGCTCGACCAGGGCCAGCTGCCGTTCACCGGCCGCGAGGGCGCCCGGCTGTGGAACGACCTCTCGCGGGTGGTCTCCGAGAAGTGGGACACCGTGCTGGACACGATCGACCAGCTCGTGACGGTGCCCGACGTGGACGCGGCCACGCTGGAGGAGACCGCCGAGGAGCTTGCCGCGTTCCACGAGGAGTCCGCCGAGTCCGAGGCGGGCGTCGACAGCGAGCGCGATCTCGACGACGTGGACTCCGACTCCGAGGACGAGCTGGACTCCGACGACGAGGACGAGGAGGCCGGCGCCGACGAGCCCGTCGGGTTCTGGGGCGAGGTCGGCATCGATCCGATCAAGATCGTGACGTCGGAGGGCGAGTACTACACGCTCCGCTGCTACCTCGACGACGACCCGATCTTCCTCGGTTCCGACGGCCGGATCGAGGTTTTCAACTCGGAGCGGGCGCTGGCCCGTGCGCTGGCGGAACCCAAGGACCTGGCCGACACCGACCTCGCCGAGGTGTCCACTTGGGACGAGGTGCTGGTGAAGGCGACGGCCGGGGAGCTGGAGGTCGACGTCGACCCGGACAACACCTACGTGCTCGCCGGGCTCGACGAGGACATCGCCGAGGGCATCGACGCGATCGACCCGACCCAGCTGGACCTCGCGGTCGAGCTGCTCTCCGACGCGGCCGACTGGGCCGACGACGACAGCGTGGCCACGGCACTGTCCAGTTCGGAGCGCCTCGGCTGGCTCGTGTCGTTCGTGGTGCGGCCCGACCCCACCCGCCTGGCACCCAGCCCGCCGTTCGACGCCGAGCAGAAGGCGTGGCGGGAGCTGGTGGAGTCCTTCGAGGACCGGCTGCACGTCAACTGAGGACGCGCTTTCCGTCAGGAGTGGCTCGTTACTGGCGAAGAACGTCAGTAACGAGCCACTCCTGACATTCCGCGCCCGCTCTCGGCGCGGACGGGGGTGAGCCCGACGGCCAGCAGCGGGAAGGCGGCGGCGAGGCCGAACGCCAGCGCGTAGCGGGTGTCCCCGATGACCAGGCCCAGCAACGGCGGGGTCAGTGAGGCGGCGATGTTCTGCGCCGTGTTCTGCGCACCCATCGCGCGCCCCGCCCAGGCGGCCCCGGCCAGCTCGGCCGACGCCGTGAAGCCGAGGCCGTTGTCGCTCACGGTGACCACGGCGGCCAGCACGAGCGCGAGCACGGCGAGCCACGGCCACGACACCTCGCCGACGGCCACGAGCAGCATCGCCCCGGCGCTGGCCACCGCGAGCACGCGCATCGGGCGCAGGCGGCTGCGCACGCGGTCGGACCAGTAGCCTGCCGCCAGCCTGCCCAGCGCCCCCAGCCCCTGCACCACCGCGAGGAACCAGCCCGCCGCGAGCGGGCTCCACTGCTGCACCGAGACCAGGTACACGGGCGCGAACGCCGAGACGGTGAACTGCGGCACGACGAGCAGCGCGCTGGCGCCGTGCAGCCGCCACAGGGCCGGGTGGCGGTACGGCGAGGCGGGCGCGCCGTCCGGGGCGGAGGTGGTCCCGCGTCGCGGGCGCGGCGGGTCGACGACGAACCGGTGCACCAGCACGGCCACCAGCACCGCCAGCCCCGCGGGGAACAGCAGCGCCGGGCGGAAGCCCCACTGCGCGGCCAGCGGCGGCAGCGCGAGCGCGGCGATGCCGACGCCGAGCGGCTGCGCCGTCTGCCGGATGCCCATGGCGAGGCCCCGCTCGTCCGCGCCGAACCAGCCCATCACGACCCGCCCGCTCGCCGCGTTCACCGAGGCGGTGCTCGCGCCCGCCGCGAGGAACAGCCCGAACAGCGCGGGCAGGCCGTGGCCGCCGGTGCCGGCGACCAGCAGCAGGACGCCGGAGCCGCCGAGGCCGAGCGCCATGATCAGCCGCTCCCCGAACCGGTCGGCGAGGGCGCCCCAGGCGATCAGGGTCAGCAGCAGCCCGATACTCGGCGCGGCCACCACCGCACCGGCTTCACCCAATGTGAGGTTCTCGGTGTCCCGCATCGAGGGAACGAGGAACGGGATGCCGTAGAGGAAGGCGCAGCTGGCCGTTTGCGCCGCGTGACCGAGGGCGAGCACGAACCAGCGGCGGCTGCCGGTTCCCACGGCCGTACCGACCCCCACCATGCCCGCACGGCTCCCATATTCTGAGAATCAGCTCCTACATTCTGAACTTTACTTCGCAGGGCTAACCATCGCAAGGGCCGCGGGGCGCCGGTTCTACAGCCGCGGCGCGTACCAGGGCTTGATCACGTTGTTGATCAGATCGAGCCGTTCGTCGAAATCGATGAACGCCGACTTCAACGCGTTGATCGTGAACCACTGGACGTCGGCCCAGCCGTATCCGAAAGTCTCGGCGAGCGTGGCGAACTCCGAGGAGAGCGTGCAGTCGCTCATCAGCCGGTTGTCGGTGTTGATGGTGACCCGGAACCGAAGCCGGGCCAGCAGGCCGATGGGATGTTCCGCGATGGACGGCGCGGCCCCGGTCTGCACGTTCGACGACGGGCAGACCTCCAGCGGAATCCGCCGGTCCCGCACGTACGCGGCCAGCCTGCCCAGCTGCACCTGGCCGTCGGCCGCGACCTTCACGTCGTCGACGATGCGGACCCCGTGCCCGAGCCGTTCAGCCCCGCAGTGCTGAATCGCCTCCCAAATGGAGGCGAGCCCGAAAGCCTCACCCGCGTGAATGGTGAAATGCGCATTGTTGGTACGCAGGTATTCGAACGCGTCGAGGTTGCGGGTCGGCGGGAAACCGGCCTCCGGTCCCGCGATGTCGAATCCGACGACGCCCGCGTCGCGGTACCGCACGGCCAGCTCGGCGATCTGCAGCGCCCGCGCGTGCTGCCGCATGGCGCACAGCAGCGTGCCGGTGCGGATGCGGTGCCCGCGCTCGGCGGCCCGCCGTTCACCCTCGGTGAACCCGGCCTGAACAGCCTCAATCACCGCATCGAGTGACAACCCGCGCTCGACGAACAACTCCGGTGCGTAACGCACCTCCGCGTACACGACTCCGTCGGCGGCGAGGTCCTCCGCGCACTCGGCGGCCACCCGGACCAGCGCCTCCTCGGTCTGCATGACGCCACAGGTGTGCGCGAACGTCTCGAGGTAGGACTCCAGCGAGCCGGAGTCGGCCGCGTCGCGGAACCAGCGGCCGAGCTCGACCGGGTCGGACGTGGGAAGCCCCTGGTAGCCGGTGGTCTCGGCGAGCTCGGCGACGGTCGCGGGACGCAGCCCGCCGTCGAGGTGGTCGTGGAGCAGCACCTTGGGTGCGGGCCGCAGTTCTGCCAGGGTCGGAACGGTTCTCGTCGACATGGGTAAACGGTAGTCGTTCCGGGCCCCGCCGCCCGGCCGACCGCGCCGTCGCTGGCCCGGACGCCGCAGCGCCCGTTAGGCCACCCGGCGGCCTGCCGTCACCTACAGGGACGCGAGCCTCAGCCTGAACCTCACGGTCAGCTTGTTGACCTTTTCGTTATTCGGCCATCGGAGTTGCACGTCATTAGCAATTTCCCGGGGGCGATACGCACAGCAATTCACGGGTCGATAGGCTGCGCTCCACGTCCCATCTTTCCCCGCCGATGAAGGACACCGCAGTGACCACTGACAACCACCTTGCAGCCCCGTCCTTCGACCGGATGCGCAACATGCTGGTGCGCGCGGCCGAGGTCCGAGAGAGCGAACAGCAGCAGATCTTCGACGCGCTCGACGACATCTACGCCCGGCTGGCGCCGGTGGACTCGCTCGGCGCGGTGCGCAAGCGGCTGTCCGAGCTGCCCGACCGGACCGAGGTCAGCGTCCTCGCCGAGCGACTCGACGAGGCGATGTCCCGGCTGGAGGCGCAGGACAACGCCATCGCCGAGCTCGGCAGGGCGGTCGAGGCCATCGTCGACAAGCTGGCGAAGCCGTTCGCCCAGCTGGACGGCCGCCTCGACGGGGTCGCCGCGCGGTTCGAGGGCGTCGCGGGCCGGATGGACGGCCTCGAGGACAAGCTGCAGAACATCCACCGCAGGCTCGACGAGCTGGGCGGCCACCTCGACAAGCAGGACGACCGCATCGAGGCCCTGCCCGCCGCGGTGCACGGCCCCGTCCGCGAGCGCATCGACCTCACCGAGAACATGCTGCGCGAGCGCGTCGACTCGGTCGAGTCCGACCTGAAGGAGCGGGTGGACCGGCTGGAGACCGACACCAGGGAGCGCATCGCGGGCAGCACCGAGACGCTGCGCACCGCGCTCACCGAGACGGCCGAGATGGTGGACGCCAGCGACCGGCTCGACGGGCTCGGCAACCGCCTGGAGACGATCACGGCCCGGCTCGACGAGCTGTCCGGCCGCATCGACAAGGTCGAGGAGGGCTTCGCCTCCCAGCTCGGCGACCTGGACGGCTCGCTCAAGTCCGGCCTGAACAAGGTCGAGGGCACGCTGGCGAAGCAGCCCGACAACGACTACTTCACCTCGGTGGTGCGCAAGAGCAACGAGGAGTCCGAGCGCCGTATCGGCGGCCAGCTCGACGAGGCCATGGCGACCTTCGCGGAGCTGATGCTCGGCGGCGGTCCCGCGCCCCAGCAGGTGGCCGTGGCCCCGCCCGCGCCGCGGCAGCCGCGCCGCCGCAACGGCCGCTCGCCGAAGAACGCCGAGTCCAAGGCGAAGACGAACTCGTCGGGCGACTCCGACGACAGCGACGCGTAGCCCTGGGCTACGCGCGCACGACGTCCAGCACGATGCCCTCGCCCCGGGTGGCGAGGGCATCGTCGTGTCCGGGATCCTCGCCCACCGCGTACGCGTCGCGCAGCGCCGCCAGCGCCGCCGGCACGGCCTCCGGGGTGTCCGTGTGCAGTTCCAGCAGCGGCTCGCCGCGGGTCACGCGCTCGCCCGGCTTGGCCAGGCAGCGCACCCCCGCGGCCGCCTGCACCGCGTCCTCCTTGCGGGCCCGGCCCGCGCCCAGCCGCCAGGCGGCGACGCCGACGGCGTAGGCGTCCAGCCGGGCGAGCGTGCCCGTCTCCGGCGCCTCCACCACGTGCACGTGCCGTGGCCGGGGCAGCGGCGCGTCCGGGTCGCCGCCCTGCGCCCGGATCATCCGGCACCACGTCTCGTACGCCGCGCCGGAGGCGAGCACCTCCGCCGGGTCGGCGCCGGACACTCCGGCGAGCGCCAGCATCTCCCGCGCCAGCGCCACCGTCAGCCCCACCACGTCCGCCGGGCCGCCACCGCGCAGCACGTCCACGGCCTCGGCCACCTCCACCGCGTTGCCGACGGCGGCACCGAGCGGGGTGTCCATGCCGGTCAGCAGCGCGGTCGTGGCGACGCCGTGGGCGGCGCCGATGTCCACCAATGACCGCGCCAGCTCCCGCGCCTGCCCGAGCGTCTTCATGAACGCCCCGGACCCGACCTTGACGTCGAGCACGAGCGCCCCGGCGCCCTCCGCGATCTTCTTGCTCATGATCGAACCGGCGATCAGCGGGATCGACTCCACGGTCGCCGTGACATCCCGCAGCGCGTAGAGCTTGCGGTCGGCGGGCGCGAGCGTCGGCGTGGCGGCGCACACGACGGCGCCGACCCCGGCCAGCTGCGCGGCGATCTCGTCGGCGGACAGCGCGGCCCGCCAGCCGGGGATCGACTCCAGCTTGTCGAGCGTGCCTCCGGTGTGCCCCAGCCCGCGCCCGGACAGCTGCGGCACGGCGGCACCGCACGTCGCGACCAGCGGCGCGAGCGGGAGCGTGATCTTGTCGCCGACCCCGCCGGTGGAGTGCTTGTCGACGGTCGGGCGGTCCACGCGCAGGCTCAGCCGCTCCCCCGAGTCGATCATGGCGCCGGTCCAGCGGGCCGTCTCGGCCGCGTCCAGGCCGCGCAGGAAGATCGCCATCGCGAGCGCCGCCATCTGCTCCTCGGCCACCACGCCCCGGGTGTAGGCGTCGACAACCCAGTCGATCTGCGCGCCGGTCAGCCTGGCCCCGTCCCGCTTCGCGCGGATGACGTCGACCGCCGCGAACGGCTCCGTACTCATGCCGGCCCACCTTCCCTCGTTCCCCACTGTGGCATGGGGTGCGCTGGACGCACCGAATGCCACAGTGGGTGCGCTGAACGCAACCGATGCCACATGGGGAAGCCACTCACGAGGGCAGGTCGGCTGGTCCGAAGGCGTCGGGCAGCACCTCGGTCAGCGGCAGCGGGCCGCGAGGAGTGTCCACAAGGCACTCCCCGCCGCCCAGCTCGAACAGCACCTGCCTGCACCGCCCGCACGGCATCAGCAGCTCACCCCGGCCCGACCGGCAGGCCACGGCGACGAGCCGCCCGCCCCCGGTCAGCCGCAGCTGGCCGGCCAGCGTGCACTCGGCGCACAGACCGAGGCCGTAGGAGGCGTTCTCCACGTTGCAGCCGGTGACCAGCCTGCCGTCGGCGGCCAGCCCGGCCGCGCCGACGTGCAGACCGGAGTACGGCGCGTACGCCTGGCCCGCGGCCCGCACCGCCTCCGCCCGCAGCCGGTCCCAGTCGACGCCCGCCGCGGTCACGTGCCCTGGCCCCGGCGGTACGGCTGCCCGATCCACTTCGGTACCCGCAGCCGCTGCGCGGCCAGCGACAGCACCAGCAGCGTCACGACGTACGGCGTGGCGCTCACCAGCTCGGCGGGCACCTGGTCGGTGAACAGGAACCACAGCACGAACGCGATACCGAGCACCGTGGCCACCCCGGCCACGACGTACCGCCGCGCCCGCACCTGCACCACCGCGAGCACGATCAGCGCCACCCCGAGCAGCAACAGCAGCGCGTGCACGGCCTCCTCACCGCGCAGCTGCATGGCGTCGGTGTAGCCGAACAGGCTCGCGCCCGCCGCGACCCCGCCGGGCCGCCAGTTGCCGAAGATCATCGACGCCAGGCCGATGTAGCCCCGGCCGCCCGTCTGGCCGTCGCGGAACTGGCTCGACGCCACCGCGAGGATCGCGCCGCCGAGCCCGGCCAGCGCGCCGGAGGTGACGATCGCGGCGTACTTGTACTTGTAGACGTTCACGCCCAGCGACTCCGCCGCGGGCGGGGACTCGCCGCACGAGCGCAGCCGCAGCCCGAACGGCGTCCGCCACAGCACGTATGCCGTCACGACGAACAGCACCACCGCGAGCAGGGTCAGCAGCGACACGTCCGTCGTCAGCCCGCGCAGCAGGCCGGCCAGGTCGCTGACGAAGAACCAGCCCTTCCGCTCGATCGAATCCAGCAGCGACGGCAGTCCCGGCACCGAGACGTGCGCGACGTCGTCGATCGGGGGCGACTGCTTCTGGCCGCCGCCCGGCGCGTCGGTGAAGTACAGCTTCGCCAGGAACAGCGTCACGCCCGGCGCCATCAGCGTGATCGCCACACCCGAGATGATGTGGTCCACGCCGAAGGTGACCGTCGCGACCGCGTGGATGAGGCCACCGAGCGCGCCCAGCGCCACGCCGAGCAGGACCCCGGCCCACGGCCCCCACTGGTAGCCCGCGAAGCCCGCGCCCCACGTGCCGAGCACCATCATGCCCTCGAGGCCGATGTTGATCACGCCGGCGCGTTCGGACCAGAGCCCGCCGAGACCGGCGAGCGCGATCGGCACCGCCGCGATGAGCGCGGCCGACACCGTGCCGCTGGAGGTGAGGTTGCCCGCGCCGGTCAGCACGCGGACGAGCGACACCACGAGCAGCGCGCCCACCGCGATGTAGAGGTAGACGACCGGCGACATCCGGCGCCGCTGCCGGGGTGGCGCGGTGATCTGCTCGGAGCCGACGTCGAGCCCGCTGGCGCTCATGCCCGCACCTCCTCGGCCGCCGGTGCGGTGCCGAGCGCCCGGCCCACGTCCCGCTGCTCCAGCCGCAGCCGGTAGCGCCGCACGAGCTCGTAGGCGATGACGACCGACAGCACGATCACGCCCTGCATGATCACGACGATCTCCTTCGGGACCCCGGAGAGGTCCAGCACGTTCGAGGTCTGGTCGAGCCCGCCCCACAGCAGCGCGGCGAAGGCCATGCCGACCGGGTGGTTGCGGCCGAGCAGCGCGATCGCGATCCCGGTGAAGCCGAGCCCGGCCGGGAAGTCGAGCGCGTAGGAGTACGAGGCCCCGAGCAGCTGGGGCATGCCGACCAGCCCGGCGGCGGCGCCGGACAGCAGCATGCTCGCCAGCACCATGCGCTTGACGTTGACGCCGCTGGCCACGGCCGCCGACTGCGACTGGCCGGTCGCCTTGAGGTCGAAGCCGAACCGGGTGCGGTTCAGCATGAACCAGTACGCGACCCCGACGGCGGCGGCCAGCAGGATCAGCCCGAACACGTCCGACGACGAGCCCGGGTAGCCGAACCCGGGTACCCGGCCGCCCTCGGTGATCGTGGGCGTGCCGATGTTGTTGCTGCCCGCGACGGTCACCGCGAGCCGGTCCGGGTTGAGCAGGAACGCCACGAGCGCGGTCGCCACCGCGTTGAGCATGATCGTCGAGATGACCTCGCTGACCCCGCGCGTCACCTTGAGGAAGCCCGCGATGCCCGCCCAGACGGCGCCGACGAGCATGGCGGCCCCGACGGTCATGGCGATCCGCAGCACCGAGGGCAGTGCGTCCATGAAGGACGCGCCGGCGAGCGCGGCCGCGAGCATGGCGGCGAGGCGGTACTGGCCGTCGACGCCGATGTTGAACAGGCGCATCTTGAAGCCGATCGCCACCGCCACGGCGGACAGGTAGTACGTCGTGGCACTGTTCAGCGAGTTGGCCGCGGTGCGCGGACGTTCGAGCGAGCCCACCATCGCCTCGGCCACCTCGAGCGGCGGATGACCGGTGGCACCGAGGATGGCGGCGCACACCAGCAGCGCGAACAGCAGCGCGCCCACCGGTGCCGCGAGTCCGAGATAGACCGACCGCAAGGACAGCCGTCCCATCAGGACACCTCCTCCGCCGCGCCGGTCATCGCCGAGCCCAGCTGCTCCGGGGTCACCGACCGGGGGTCGTACTCGGCGACGAGCCTGCCGCGCAGGATCACCGCGAGACTGTCCGACATGCCGATCAGCTCGTCGAGGTCGGCGGAGATGAGCAGCACCGCGAGGTGCTCGGCCCGGGCCTTGCGGATGTGCTCCCAGATCGCGGCCTGCGCGCCGACATCGACACCGCGGGTGGGGTGGGAGGCGATGAGCAGCACCGGCTCACCGCTCATCTCCCTGCCGACGATGAGCTTCTGCTGGTTGCCTCCGGACAGCGCGGTCGCGGCCACGTCGATGCCCGGCGTCCGCACGTCGTACTCGGCGACGATCCGCTCGGTGTCCGCCCGCGCGCCCGCGCGGTCGAGCAGCGGTCCCCGCGCGCACGGCGGCTTCGTCTGGTGGCCGAGGATGCGGTTCTCCCACAGGCTCGACTCGAGCAGCACGCCCTGCCGGTGCCGGTCCTCCGGGATGTAGCCGATCCCCGCGTCCCGCCGCTTGCGGGTGGACTGCTTGGTGATGTCCTCGCCGCGCAGCGCGATCCGGCCCGCGTCGAGGGAACGGATGCCCATCAGCGCCTCGACGAGCTCGGCCTGCCCGTTGCCCTCGACACCGGCGATACCGAGCACCTCACCGGCGTGGATGGTGAACGACATGTCGTCCAGCACGGTGCGGCCCTCGGGCGAGGCGACGGTCAGGCCGGACACCTCGAGCACCGGGGTGTCGGTGACCGTGGACTCGCGCAGCTCGGGGACGGGCAGCGCGCTGCCGACCATCAGCTCGGCGAGCTGGCGGGCGGTGACCTCACCGGGGGTCACGCGGGCGACCGTGGTGCCGCGCCGCATGACCGTGATGTCGTCGGCCACCGACAGCACCTCGTCCAGCTTGTGCGAGATGAACAGGATCGTCAGCCCCTCGGCCTTGAGCTCGCGCAGGTTGCCGAAGAGCTCGTCCACCTCCTGCGGCACCAGCACGGCGGTGGGCTCGTCGAGGATGAGGATGCGCGCGCCGCGGTAGAGCACCTTGAGGATCTCGACGCGCTGGCGCTCGCCGACGCCCAGCTCGTCGACGAGCCGGTCGGGCTGCACACCGAGGCCGTACCGCGCGGAGATCTCGGAGATCCGGGCCCGGGCGGCACGGAAGTCGATGCGCCCGCCCGTCCGCGGCTCGGTGCCGAGCACGACGTTCTCCAGAACGCTGAGGTTGTCGGCGAGCATGAAGTGCTGGTGCACCATGCCGATCCCGGCCGCGATGGCGTCGGCGGGCGAGTGGAAGTCGGCGGGAGCACCCTCGATCGCGATGGTGCCCTCGTCCGGGCCCTGCATCCCGTAGAGGATCTTCATGAGGGTCGACTTGCCCGCGCCGTTCTCCCCCACCAGCGCGTGCACGGTCCCGCCCCGGACGGCGACGTTGACGTCGGAGTTCGCGACCACACCGGGAAACCGCTTGGTGATCCCCCGAAGCTCCACCGCGAACGCCGGTTCAGCTGTTGTACTGATGACCCACGCTCCTTGCGTGCGACGACGGCGGGCCCGAGGGATCGCCCCGGGCCCGCCGACCGCCTTGCCGGTCAGGTGGTCGAGGGAACCTCGATCTCGCCGGAAATGATCTTCTCCTTGTACTCGTCGAGCTTGGCCTTGATGTCGTCGACCATGCCGCCGCTCGTCGAGTAGTCCACGCCGCCGGACTCGAGGTCGTACACCTGCTGGCCGGCCTGGAACTGGCCGTCGTTGACCGACTTGATGAAGTCGTACACGGCGGTGTCCACGTTCTTCACCATCGACGTCATGATCACGTCCTTGACGTCGGCCAGCGCGGGCTGGTTGTACTGGTCGGAGTCGACGCCGATGCCGTAGGCGCCCTTCTCCTTCGCCGCCCGGAACACGCCGCTGCCGGAGCCGCCCGCCGCCGCGTAGATGACGTCGGCGCCCGCGTCGAGCATCCCGTTCGCGGCCGTCTCACCCTTGGCCGGGTCGTTGAAGCCACCGAAGTCCGGCGGCTGGGTCAGGTACTTGACCTGCACCTTCGCGTCCGGGTCGACCGCCTTGACACCCGCGGTGTAGCCGGCCTCGAACTTCTGGATGAGCGGGGTGTTCACGCCACCGACGAAGCCCACGTTGCCGGTCTCGCTCTTGAGCGCCGCCGCGGCGCCGACGAGGAACGAACCCTCGTGCTCGGCGAAGGTCAGGTTGGCGATGTTCGGGCCGGTGTCGACGCCCTCGGTGAAGTCGTCGACGATGGCGAACTTCACGTCGGGGAAGTCCTTGGCCACCGCACCCACCGGGCCGGCGTAGGCGAAGCCGACCGCGATGATCGGGTTGAAGCCGTTCTCGGCGAGCTGCCGGAGCCGGTCCTCCTTCTGCGCGTCGGTCTCACCCTGGGTGGCCTCCAGCTCGGTCGCGTCGACGCCGAACTCCTGCTTGGCCTTGTCCAGGCCGCGCGCCGCCGAGTCGTTGAACGACTGGTCGCCGCGCCCGCCGATGTCGTACGCCAGGCCGACCTTCAGTGCGTCGGAGCCGCCCCCCGAATCCTGGTTGCCCGCACCGCTGTCACCCGAGCCGCCACAGGCGGCCAGCGCCAGCACGCCGGCCGCCGCGATCGCGACCAGCGTTCCACCACGCATTCGACGCACGGTGTCTCTCCCTCCCCGCCTTCACAGCGGACGAACTACAGAAGGCCCGGACTCCTCGCCGGGCCGACTGGCGAACCGTACCGCTATGTGAGATGGCGAGACAGACGGATGCCACCGTGCGTAACCCAAATGTTTACTCCCGGTTCCGGTACGCGCTCGACTGGGCACGTGCTGTCACCACCACCCGGACGGCTGACGGCGGGGGTGACCACGCTCACGAGACCTGCGCCACGCTCGCGACGGCGCGATTGTCTGGTCGGTCACAGCGGGGAACCCGAGGTTGAGCAGGCCGGATAAGCCGGGTCTAGCATCCCTCGTATCCACGCTCGATGACCTTGTTGATCTCGCAGACGACGCAGTGCAGGCGAGGCCATCCGGGCTAAGTCCATCAGTGACGTTGGAGGCCGTACACCGATGTCCACCACTGCCTGGCGCGCGACGACCGTCGAGCATCGACCGAGCCCCAGCGAGGGAGGAGCGCAGACGGGAGGAGTGCGGCCATGAGCACGAGCACCGCCGAGACGGCGGGCGCGAGCGACCGGGCAGGTGCCGCCCGCCGGAGCGGCACGTTCTACCGCGGCGACCCGGGAATGTGGTCCTGGGTGCTGCACCGCATCACCGGCGTGCTCACCTTCTTCTTCCTGTTCGTCCACGTCCTCGACACCGCGCTCGTGCGCGTGTCGCCGAACGCCTACGACGAGGTCATCGAGACCTACAAGACGCCGTTCGTGAACCTCCTCGAGGTCGCGCTCGTCGGCGCCGTGCTCTACCACGCCCTCAACGGCATCCGGGTCATCCTGGTCGACTTCTGGGCGAAGGGCACGCAGTACCAGAAGGTGATGCTCTGGAGCCTCATCGGTGTCTGGGTGATCGTGATGGTGCCCGGCACCTACTTCATGCTCGAGCGCACCGTGAGTGAACTGTTCGGAGGCGGGAACTGATGGCGCAGACCGAGACGCTCGCGCTCGACAAGCCGCGGTCGCCGCGCAGGCCCGCCGCCCGCCGCAGCAACTTCGAGCTCTACAGCTGGACGTTCATGCGGGTGTCCGGCCTGCTGCTCGTGGTGCTCGTGCTGGGGCACCTGTTCATCATGAACATCCTCGACGGCGGCGTGCACCGGATCAACTTCGCGTTCGTCGCCGGCCGCTGGTCGTCGCCGTTCTGGCAGACCTGGGACCTGCTGATGCTCTGGCTGGCCCAGCTGCACGGCGGCAACGGCCTGCGCACGATCATCGACGACTACGCCCGGCGGGACAGCACGCGCTTCTGGCTGAAGATGCTGCTGTACGTCTCGATGGCCGTCATCCTCGTGCTCGGCACGCTGGTGATCTTCACCTTCGACCCGGACATCCCGGCCAGCTGACCCACCACCACAGGGAGCGGACCTTCCATGCAGTTCCACAAGTACGACGTGGTGATCGTCGGAGCGGGTGGCGCCGGCATGCGTGCGGCGATCGAGGCGGGCCAGCGCACCCGCACGGCCGTGCTCACCAAGCTCTACCCGACGCGGTCCCACACCGGCGCGGCGCAGGGCGGCATGTGTGCCGCGCTGGCCAACGTCGAGGAGGACAACTGGGAGTGGCACACCTTCGACACCGTCAAGGGTGGTGACTACCTCACCGACCAGGACGCCGCGGAGATCATGGCCAAGGAGGCCATCGACGCGGTGCTGGACCTGGAGAAGATGGGGCTTCCGTTCAACCGGACGCCCGAGGGCAGGATCGACCAGCGGCGCTTCGGCGGCCACACGCGGGACCACGGCAAGGCGGCCGTGCGCCGGTCCTGCTACGCGGCCGACCGCACCGGCCACATGATCCTGCAGACGCTGTACCAGAACTGCGTCAAGCACGGCATCGAGTTCTTCAACGAGTTCTACGTGCTCGACATCGCGCTGACCGACACACCGGACGGCCCGGTGGCCTCGGGCGCGATCGCCTACGAGCTGGCGACCGGCGAGATCCACGTGTTCCAGGCCAAGTCGGTCGTGTTCGCCACCGGCGGCTTCGGCAAGGTGTTCAAGACGACGTCGAACGCGCACACGCTGACCGGCGACGGGATGGGCATCTACTTCCGCAAGGGCCTGCCGCTGGAGGACATGGAGTTCTACCAGTTCCACCCGACCGGGCTCGCCGGGCTCGGCATCCTGCTCACCGAGGGCGCCCGTGGCGAGGGCGCGATCCTGCGGAACGAGTCCGGCGAGCGCTTCATGGAGCGCTACGCCCCCACGATCAAGGACCTGGCACCTCGCGACATCGTCGCCCGCTCGATGGTGCTCGAGGTGCTGGAGGGCCGCGGCGCCGGGCCGGACAAGGACTACGTGTACCTCGACTGCACCCACCTCGGGGCCGAGGTGCTGGAGACCAAGCTGCCGGACATCACCGAGTTCGCGCGCACCTACCTCGGCGTGGACCCGGTGCACGAGCCGGTGCCGGTGTACCCGACCGCGCACTACGCGATGGGCGGCATCCCGACCAACGTGCACGGCGAGGCGTTGCGGGACAACGACACCGTCATCCCCGGCCTGTACGCGGCCGGTGAGGTGGCCTGCGTTTCGGTGCACGGCGCCAACCGGCTGGGCACCAACTCGCTGCTGGACATCAACGTGTTCGGCAGGCGGGCGGGCATCGCCGCGGCCGAGTACGCGCAGGGCAGGAACTTCGTCGACCTCCCGGAGAACCCGGCGAAGCTGGTCGAGGGCATGGTGAACCACCTGCGCACCGCGACCGGTGGCGAGCGCGTGGCCGACATCCGCACCGCGCTGCAGCAGACGATGGACGCCAACGCGGCCGTGTACCGCACCGAGGACACGCTGAAGCAGGCGCTGACCGACGTGCAGGCGCTCAAGGAGCGCTACGGCCGGATCGCGGTGCACGACAAGGGCAAGCGCTACAACACGGACCTGCTGGAGGCCATCGAGCTGGGCTTCCTGCTGGACCTCGCCGAGGCCCTGGTCGTCACCGCGCTGGCGCGCAAGGAGTCCCGGGGCGGGCACGCGCGCGAGGACTACCCGAACCGGGACGACACCAACTTCATGCGCCACTCGATGGCGTACAAGATGCTGCCGGAGCAGGAGGACCCGGACGCTCCGCTCGGCCTGACCGGCTTCACCGCGGACATCCGGCTGGACTACAAGCCGGTGGTCTTCACCCGGTACGAGCCGATGGAGCGGAAGTACTGATGCGCCCGGACGCACCCCCTCCCGCGGAGGAACAGAAATGACCGCAGTTGCCGAGAACGCCCACGACACCTCCCAGATCCCGGCCCCGGAGGGCTCGGTCACCATCACGGTGAAGATCCTCCGGTTCAACCCGGAACTGGACACCGAACCGCACTGGGAGTCCTACGACGTCCCGGCGCTGCCCACCGACCGGGTGCTGAACCTGCTGTTCAACATCAAGAACTATGTGGACGGCACGCTCGCGTTCCGCCGCTCGTGCGCGCACGGGATCTGCGGCTCCGACGCCATGCAGATCAACGGGATCAACCGGCTGGCGTGCAAGGTGCTGGTGAAGGACCTGCTCGCGAAGGACGGCAAGCGGACCACGGTCACCGTGGCGCCGATCAAGGGCCTGCCGACGATGAAGGATCTCTATGTCGACATGGAGCCCTTCTTCGAGGCGTACCGCGCGGTGAAGCCGTACCTCATCGCGTACGGCAACGAGCCGACGCGGGAGCGGATCCAGTCGCAGGCCGACCGTGAGCGGTTCGACGACACCACGAAGTGCATCCTGTGCGCGGCCTGCACGTCGTCGTGCCCGGTGTACTGGGCGGACGGTTCGTACTTCGGGCCCGCGGCGATCGTCAACGCCCACCGGTTCATCTTCGACTCGCGGGACGAGGGTTCCGAGGAGCGGCTGGACATCCTCAACGACGCCGAGGGCGTGTGGCGCTGCCGCACGACGTTCAACTGCACCGACGCCTGCCCGCGCGGCATCCAGGTGACCAAGGCGATCCAGGAGGTCAAGCGCGCGCTGCTGTTCAAGCGCGTCTGAGCCACCCCGCCCCCGTGCAGTGAAGGCCACCTTCCGTGCGTCCAGCGCACTGAAGGTGGCCTTCACTGCTTTCGGGCGGGTCAGGAGGCGGTGCAGGAGCCGAGGGCCGGAGTGGACCAGTTCCCGTTCGCCATGACCGTGAAGCCGAAGGTCGTGCTGGCGCCGGCCGCGAGGTTGCCGTTGCCGTTCGGCCGCATCGTCATGACGTTGCCGCTGCTGTCCCAGGTGGGGCTGCCGTTCCACGTCGCGGAGATCTTCTGCGGCGAGCGCACGGTGACGGTGGTGGACCAGCCGCTGATGGCCGAGTTCCCGGCGCGCACGGTCACCTGGCCGTTGAAGCGGTCGCCCCAGCGCTGGGTCTCCTGGTAGGAGACGGTGCAGGTGGCACTCCCGCCACCACCGCCGCCGCCACCGCCGCCGCCCGAGCCGCCGAGCGCCTCCAGCACGGCGTGGTACGCGGGCTTGGGGTTGTAGTTGCCGTCGAACAGCAACGGGGTGTCCCCGGAACGCCACGAGTACTTGTCGGTGACGCCCCACACGGTGATGCCGTCGCAGCGCGACACCGCCAGGCAGGCCTGGACCACACCGCCGTACTGCTCGGCCTGCGACTGGCCGGAGCCCGCGATGTCCAGCTCGGTGATCTGGACGTCCACCCCGAGGTCGGCGAAGTTCTGCAGGGTCGTGTGGTAGTTGCTGGGCATCGGGTTGCCGCTGTTGAAGTGGGCCTGGAACCCGACGCAGTCGATCGGCACGCCGCGGCTGACGAAGTCGCGCACCATCTCGTAGACGCCCTGCGTCTTGGCGTAGCTCCAGGTGTCGGTGTTGTAGTCGTTGTAGCAGAGCTTGGCGTTCGGGTCGGCCGCCCGCGCGGTGCGGAACGCCTCCTCGATGTAGCCGTTGCCGAGCCGCTGCTGGAAGACCGAGTTGCGCCTGCTGCCGTTCTCCTCGAACGCCTCGTTGACCACGTCCCAGGAACCGACCCGGCCACGGTAGCGCTGCATCACCGTGGTGATGTGGTTGTTCATCGCCGAGCGCAGCTCGCTCGCCCCCAGGTTGCCGACCCAGCTCGGGAGCTGGGAGTGCCAGACGAGGGTGTGCCCGCGCAGCTGCATCCCCTGGCTGCGGGCGTGGTCGGCGATGCGGTCCGCCGAGCTGAAGTTGAACGAGCCCCGCGACGGCTGCAGGGCGTCCCACTTCATCTCGTTCTCGGCGGTGATGCTGTTGAACTCCCGGTTGAGCGTGGCCACGTAGTCGGACTCGCCGAGCCGGTTGGCGGCGACCGCGGTGCCGAAGTACCTGCCCTGCTCGGCGGCGGCCTCGCCGAGCGTGCTCGCCGCGGCGGCCTGGCCCGCTCCGGCGACGAGTGCCGAGGCCACGAACGTGCCGACCGTCGCGGCCACGAGCGCCGCCCGCGTCGCCGGCCTGCCGCGTCTGTCCGCACGGCGGGGAACCCTGTTGAACATCTGCTTGCCGTCCTTTCGTCGAGGACCGGAACACGGCGTCGCCGCCACGCTGTGCGACCGGTCGACAGCGCCTGGCAACGGCCGGGGAGCAGTATGCGCACGTGGTTCAGATCACGTCAATGCACGATTATCGAAATAGTTTCGGACGCAACTGGCCCCCGAATGCGCTTTGAACTGGTCAGAAGTCGCTGTCCCGCACCCAGGAACGGCAGCAAAAATTCGTGCCGCCGAAAAAGTGTCGAGATTTTCGGAGGGTCAGGAACGGGGCTTGCGGGAGGCCCGCCACCCACGCCAGCCGATGACCCCGATGGCGGTCCCCAGCACGAACGACACGACGGCGAGCACGGCGTGCACCACGAAGAACGACGTGGGCGACCCGTCGGGGTGCCACGCGTTCGCACTGGCCCACAGGTTGCGCGCGAACGTGATCCAGATGATCCACGACCACACACCGAAGGCGAGCAGGAACACCGAGACTCCGCGAGACATCCGCATACCCGGCAGTATTCCCGCCGGAGGCCGGGCTAGCCTGCACGGGTGCGCAGTACCCTCACCCTCCGGCTTCTGCTCGTCACGCTGCTGACCGGCCTGCTCGGACTGCCGGCGCTCCCCGCGCCGGCGCAGACCGTCACCGAACCGCCCACGGCCGGGTGCCCCAACCGGGAGCTTCCGCCGCCGCCGGTCGACACGTCCGAGGAACCGCCGCCCGGCGAGGCCTCGCCCGCCCCGCCGCCGGTGCCGGCGACCCCCGCGGGCGGCGAGCGGATGGCCGAGTGCGGACTCGTCCTGCCGGAGGGCGCGCCCGCCCCGCCACGGCCGCAGACCGCGCACGCCTGGCTGCTGCAGGACCTCGGCACCGGCCAGGTGCTCGCCGCGAAGAACCCGCACGGCCGCTACCGGCCCGCCTCGCTGATCAAGACGCTGCTGGCGCTCGTGGTGATCGAGGAGCTGGAGCCCACCGACATCGTGGTCCCCACCGAGGAGGACGCCAACCAGGAGTGCACCTGTGTCGGCATCGTCGCCGGCGCCAAGTACACAGTGGACGACCTGCTGCACGCGCTGCTCATGCGGTCCGGCAACGACGTCGCGCACGCGCTCGCCACCGCCGTCGGCGGTGTGCCGACGGCGGTGCGGAAGATGAACGAGCTCGCCGCGAGCCTCGGCGCCGGCGACACCCGCGCGGCCACCCCGTCCGGATTGGACGGCCCGGGCATGATGACGTCGGCCTACGACATGAGCGTGATCTTCGCCTACGCGATGCGCCAGCCCGAGTACGCCGCCGCCGTCGGCACGCGGCACATGACGTTCCCCGGCGGGGACGGTCCCGACTACCCCGTCTACAACGACAACAAGCTGTTCGGCACCCTGCCCGGCTTCCTCGGCGGCAAGACCGGTTTCACCGACGACGCGCGGCACACCTACGCGGGCGCGGCGGAACGCGACGGCAAGCGGGTCGCCGTGGTGCTGCTGCGGGCCGAGCAGCGGCCGATCCGCGTGTCCGAGCAGGCGCAGGCGCTGCTCGAGTACGGCTTCTCACTCGCCTCGGCGGGAACCGGTGCGGTCGGCACCGTGACGACCGCACCGCCCCCACCGGACACCAGCGGTGTGGTGCCCGGGGAGGGCGGAACCGCCACCTCGACCGCCACGGCCCAGGCCGAGGAGGACCCGTTCGGCACCACCGGCTGGATCGTCACGCTGCTGGTGTCACTGATCGTGCTGGTGGGCTTCGTGATCGCGCACCGCAGGGGCGCCCTGGTCCAGCGGGAGTAAAGGTCAGGACCGGCCGCCCGACTCCGGGCAGCACGAGTCGGTGGCGACGTCCTGGGCGGTGTGCTCGTCCGCGCGCCTGCCCGGCAGCGTTTCCGTGGCGAAAACCCACAGCACGAGCGAGAGCGCCCCGATGGCGCCCGTGACGGCGAAGGCCGCGCCGTAGGACCACTGGTCGGCGATCGCGCCCGCGACGAGCGGGCCGACCACGGCCCCGACATCGGCGGCCATCTGGAACCCGGCCAGCACCGAGCCACCCCGGGCCTTCGCGCCGAGCACGTCGGCCACCGCCGCGCTCTGGGCCGGGTTCAGCGCGCCCGAGCCGACCCCGGCGACGAACGAGGCCACGAGGAACACCCACGGATCGCTCGTCAGCCCGAGCAGGGTCGTGCCCGCGGCCAGCAGCGCCAGCCCGAACAGCGCGGGCAGCCGCCTGCCACGGTGGTCGGCGAAGCGGCCCGCGAGCAGCAGCACCGCCGCGTTGGCCGCCGCGAACACGGCGAGCGCGAAGCCGGTGAACGTCTCGTCCTTCAGCAGCACGGCGGTGACGAACAGCGGCATGAGCGACATCCGCACACCGAAGACGATCCAGCCGTTGGTGAGGTTGGACGCGAGCGCGGCCCGGTAGGTGGGGTGGCGCATCGCCTGCCGGAACGTCATGGCCGGTTCGGTCTCGCCCGATGGCCGGGAGGCGAGCTCCGAGTTCCGCAGCTGCCACCACACGAGCACGGTGGTGAGCACCAACGCCAGGCCGTAGGCGAGGAACGGCGCCCGCAGCGACACCGCGACCAGCCCGCTGCCTGCCACCGGGCCCGCGATACCGCCGAGCAGGAAGCTGGTGCCCCACAGCCCCGAAGCCCGCCCGCGCAGGTGCGGCGGCGAGATCCGGATCAGCAGGCCGATGGCCGACACGGTGAACATCGTGGAGCCGATGCCGCTCGCGGAGCGGAACAGCAGCAACTGCCAGTAGTCGGCGGCCGCCGCGCAGGCCAGCGTGCCCGCGGCGACGATCGACAGACCCCACAGGTAGACGGGCCGCTCACCGAACCGCGTCACCAACCGCCCGCTCGCGGGAGCGAACGCCAGCCGCACGAACGCGAAGGCGCTGACGACCACCGACGCGGCCGTGACACCGACGTCGAAGCTCGTCGCGAAGTTCGGCAGCGCGGGGCCGATCAGGCCGTAGCCGATGGCGATGAGAAAGCTCGCTCCGACCAGCACCCAGATCTCGCGGGGCAACCGGGTCTGCTGCTCCGCCGTCGTCACCGTCTCGCTCAACCCTCACCCCTCCGTGTCGTCCCGAGCATAGGTGAGGGCATCCCGGCGCCGCCGGGAGTCGCCTCCCGGGAACGCGAACGCGGCACTCGCGCGCGGGAACGCGGCACTCCGCGCGCGGGAGCGGGGGACTCGCGGTCAGCCGCGGCGACGGCCGAGCCAGCCCAGCAGGGCGCCCACGCCGAAGGCGCCCGCGGCGGCACCGGCGCCGAGCCCCCGCCGCACGGTGACAGTGGGCCGGATCACCGCGGGCGGCGGCGGGGCGACGTGCCGCACGACGTTCTCCCGCGCCGTGGCCGTCCACGCCGTGACGAACAGCAGGAAGCGGGAGACGAGGTTGGCGAACACCAGCAGACCGATGATCGGCCCGAAGATCGCGCCGCTCGGCGAGCTGGTGACCCCCTCCAGGTAGTACTTCGCGACCTGCTTGAGGATCTCGAAGCCGACCGCGGCCAGCACGGCGCCCTTCACGGCACTGCGCGCGGTGACGCGCTCCCTCGGCAGCTGGGAGATCACCCAGAGGAACACCAGGACGTTCGCGGCCAGGGACAGCACGATCGAGGCGAGAGTGAGCAGGAACTCCGCCCACGCCTGGTCGGACAGGCCGACCAGGTCCAGCAGCGAGCGGCCCAGGGTGCTGCCCACCGCCGTCAGCCCGAACGACACGCCGAGCGCGAGGCCGAGCCCCACCAGCGCGGCGAGGTCCTTGAGCTTGGCCGCGAGGAACGGCTGCTTCTTCTTCTCCTGGCCCCACTGCGCGGTGAGCGCGTCGCGGAGGTTGGTCATCCAGCCGATTCCGGAGTAGAGCGCGAGCAGCAGACCCAGCACGCCGACGCCGGCCCTGGACTCCAGGGCGGAGTCGACCAACTGGGTGAGCAGGTCGCCGAGGCCCTGCGGGGCGGACTCGAGGATGCCCTGCTTGAGCTCGTTCAGCAGCTGCTGGTTGCCCGCCAGCACGAACCCCGCCACCGAGAACGCCACCATGAGCAGCGGGAACAGCGACAGCACGGAGAAGTACGTGATCGCGGCCGCGTAGTGGTTGCCGTAACGCTCAGTGAACGCCTCGTTGGCCCGGAGCACGTGGTCGAGCCACGGGTACTTCCGGCGCAGCCGGGGCAGCAGCTTCTCGTCCTCGGTCTTCTCGTCCGCCACGGCGGGACGCTAACCACGCGTTCCGCTCGCCGCAACACGAACGGTCACGACCGGTACACGACCACCGTCGTGCCGGGGCGCAGCTTGCCGAACAGCTCGTCCACGCTGGGATCGGTCAGCCGGACGCAGCCGTTGCTGGCGGGCCACGGCTCCACCGGCTCACCGCCGTGCAGGGCGATGCCGGTGTCGGTGATGTAGCTCGGGCGGTACAGCGGCCCGAGCGGGGCGTAGCGCATCCCGTCGATCTGGTACCGCACGGTGAACTCCCCGACGGGAGTCCGCTTGGCGGGCTCCCGCCCCGTCGACGCGTCGTAGATCCGCCGGACCTCGCCGTCCACCACCGTGTACGCCACCTGCGTGGTGAGGTCCACCTCGACGTGGAAACCACGCCCGGCCGACCGCGGCCGCGGCACCGCCGGGTCCTCCAGCGCGGCGAGCGTGTCCGGGTCGAGGACACCGGTGCGGGGCAGCCCCTGCACCTTCTGGAAGGCGACGACGGCGTGCCGGGTCTCGTCGTCCACGACGCCGGAGACCTCCCGCACCTGGTAGCCGAGGCCGCGCAGGGTGTGTTGCACAGCACCGACCTCGAACGGTTCCGCGGGCGTCCGCGCACCGGGCCGGACCTGCTCGCGCTCGCCGGGGGCCGCCCGCGGAACGTGCTGCCCGGCGTCGGCCGGCTGTTCACCGCCGACCAGCTGGGATGCGGTGAGTCCGGCGGCCAGCAGGGCCACCGCCAGCGACATCGCGAACGTTCCGGTTCTCCTGCCCATCGGTCCTTTCCGTCCACGCCGCGCGCTCAGCCGGTCAGAGCGATCCTCCCGTACGTTGTTGTCCGCTGCACGCTACGGCGTCCCGCGAGGGCCGCGAGCGCCGTCAACTGCTCGGCGGTCCGGGACGAACCGTGCTCGGACCCGGCCATGCGCGAGATCGTCTCCTCCATCAGGGTGCCGCCGATGTCGTTGGCGCCACCGCGCAGCACCTGCGCCGTGCCCTCGTCGCCGAGCTTGACCCACGAGCACTGCACGTTGTCGATGCGGCCGTGCAGGGCCAGCCGCGCGAAGGCGTGCACCGCACGGTTGTCCCGCACGGTCGGGCCCGGCCGGGCGACGCCCGCCAGGTAGATCGGCGCGTTGTGGTGCACGAACGGCAGTGCGACGAACTCGGTGAAGCCGCCGGTCTCCTCGGCCATCCGGCCGAGCACGCGCAGGTGGCCGAGCCAGTGTCCGGGGTGGTCGACGTGGCCGTACATCATCGTGCTCGACGAGGGGATGCCGAGCCGGTGCGCGGTGGACACCACGTCGATCCACGTCCGCGCGGGCAGCTTGCCCTTGGTGAGCACCCAGCGCACGTCGTCGTCCAGGATCTCCGCCGCCGTGCCGGGGATGGAGCCGAGCCCGGCGTCGCGCAGCTCGGTCAGCCAGTCCGCCACGCTGACGCCCGCCTTCGCCGCCGCGGACACGATCTCCATCGGTGAGAACGCGTGCACGTGCAGGTCCGGCACCGCGGCCTTGATCGCCCGGACGATGTCCGCGTAGTAGCTCACCGGCAGCTTCGGGTCGATGCCACCCTGCATGCACACCTCGGTGGCGCCCGCCTCGGCCGCCTCGACCGCGCGCGCCGCGACCTCCTCGACGGACAGCCGGAACGCGTCGGCGTCCCGTTCCCGCTGCGCGAAGGCGCAGAAGCGGCACCCGACGTAGCAGACGTTGGAGAAGTTGATGTTCCGGTTGACGACGTAGGTGATGTCGTCGCCCACCACCTCCGCCCGCAGCTCGTCGGCCAGCCTGGTGAGGGTGTCGAGCGCGGCGCCGTCGGCCGTCAGCAGGGCCATCGCGGCGGCGGCGTTGCGCTCGTCCAGCAGCGCGGCCGGGTCGTCCGCGGCGAGCCGCAGGCCCTCGCGGACGTCGGTGTCCCACCGCTCCGGGGCGTTCGGCACCTGCTCGCGCAACGCGTCCCAGTCGCCGTACACGCTGTCGAAGTCGCCGCGCCGGTCGCCCGTGCGGCCCTCGGTGTCGATCGCGGCGTGCAGGTCGGCTCTGCCGGTGGTGTCGAGCCCGCCGTCGGGCTCCTGCCACGGCCTGCCCTCGACCGGAGCGTCCCCGGCGCCGAGACCATCCTCAGTGGACAGAGCGTGCACGTGCTCGTGCAGCCGGACGTCGATCCACTTCTCGGCGTCCCGCACGTACTTCGGGTAGGCGGTGAGCCGCTCGCGCAGCGTGAAGCCCGCCGCGGCGGTCCACTCGCCGAGCGCGTCGATCTGCGGCCACGGCCGTTCCGGGTTCACGTGGTCCGGGGTGACCGGGGAGACCCCGCCCCAGTCGTCGATGCCTGCCCGCAACAGCAACGCGTGCTCGTCGCCGACGAGGTTCGGCGGGGCCTGCACGCTCACGCCGGGCGGCATGAGCAGCCGCGCCACCGCGACCGTCGCGGCCAGGTCGGCCAGGTCCGCGTCCGGCACCCCGCGCATCGCGGTGTCCGGTTTGGACCGGAAGTTCTGCACGATGATCTCTTGGATGTGGCGGTACTGCCGGGCCCGCGCGCGGATGGCGTGCAGCGACTCGGCGCGCTCGGTCAGGGTCTCACCGATGCCGACGAGGATGCCGGTGGTGAACGGCACGCCGACCCGGCCGGCGTCGTCGAGCACCCGCAGGCGGACGGCCGGTTCCTTGTCGGGACTGCCGTAGTGCGGGCCGCCCTTCTCCGACCACAGCCGCTCGGCTGTGGTCTCCAGCATCATGCCCATGCTGGGCGCGACCGGCTTGAGCCGCTGGAGCTCCTCCCAGCTCAGTACGCCGGGGTTGAGGTGCGGCAGCAACCCGGTCTCCTCCAGCACCGCGATCGCGCACGCGCGCACATAGTCCACCGTGGACTCGTATCCGCGCTCGTCGAGCCACTGGCGTGCCTGCGGCCAGCGGTCCTCCGGCCGGTCGCCCAGCGTGAACAGCGCTTCCTTGCACCCGGCCGCCGCACCGGCGCGGGCGATCTCCAGCACCTCGTCGCGCTCCAGGTACGGCGCGGGCAGCTTGCCCGGCACGGTGACGAACGTGCAGTAGTGGCACCGGTCGCGGCACAGCCGGGTGAGCGGGATGAACACCTTGCGGCTGTACGTGACGATGCCGGGCCTGCCCTGGTCGGCGAGGTGCGCGTCCCGGACGCGCCCCGCCGCGGCCAGCAACCGCTCCAGGTCGTCGCCTCGCGCGTGCAGCAGCACCGCGGACTCGGTGACGTCCAGCGCTACCCCGTCCGCGGCGCGCTTGAGGGCGCGGCGCAGAGCGGATGCCGTGGGCTGCGCGGATTGCGGACCGGGTGGGACGATCGAGACGGGCTCAGGCATGGGCCCGAGACTACGGGCGAGCCGGGGACGCGGTTAAGGGTTTTCGCTGTGACCCATTACTCGCCGGACCGTGGAATAAAGGGCGCCTGCCGTCACGCGGACGCGCGCGGCGCGGGCTCGTCGGCCGCGACGGCACCGGCCAGCGCGGGAACGTCCGCGTGCACCCGCTCGGCGGCCGCGGCCTCCTCGCGGGTCTTGCGGCGCTGGCGGACCACCCCGGCCGCCATCCCGACGACGCCGAGCACCACGGCGGCGAGCCCGACCGGGCCGAGGAGCCCGAAGGTCATCGCGTTCGGCTCGGCCTGCACGGACTGTTCCGCGTGGGCCGCACCCGCTCCCAGCAGCAGGGCCACCGGGACGAGCCCGAGGGCCGCGGCCGCGCGCAGCGCTCGCGCGAACGAGCGAGTCACCGCACTGACATGGTTGCGCACCGGAGTGCCTCCCGAAACCGAAACCGCCATCCGGACCACTCTCACCCGATCGAGTGAGTGGGTCCCGAGGTGAAAGCTACCGACCGTGTCAAGGTCCGCAGCTTCCGGCCAACCTTGGGGGCAGAGACTAGCGAGCCGGGTGAGGCGGCCGCGCCGGGGGGTCGGAGGCGTGTCAGCCGGGCGGCATCCAGCCCCGGCGCTCGCCCTCGTCGATGAGCGCCCGCGCGGCGGCCCACAGTGCGGCGGAGCCCTCGCCGACCACGGCCTTCCTGGCGCGCACGACGTCCCCCGTGACGCCGGGCGTGCGCCAGGTGCCCCCCTCGGCCAGCCAGTTGAGCAGCATCGGCTGCAGCCCGTCGACGGCCTTCGCGAACCGCGCCTCCGGGGTCTCCCTGGCCTCGAACTCGTCCCACAGGCCGCGCAGCTGCCGCGCCTGGTCGCCGGGCAGGAGGCCGAACAGCCGCTCCGCGGCGGCCCGCTCCCGCTCGTGCTTGCCGTGCCCGCCCCCGGCGCCGAACAGCGGCGTGTCGCCCGCGTAGATCTCCACGAGGTCGTGCACCACCACGAGCCGCACCGTGTGGCCCACGTCGATCGGCTCGTCGGCGTGCTCGGCGAGCACGAGCACCATGAGCGCGAGGTGCCACGAGTGTTCGGCGTCGTTCTCGCGGCGGTCCGCGGCGGCCAGCGGCGACTGCCGCAGGACCGTCTTGAGCCGGTCGACCTCCAGCACGAAGGCGAGCTGGTCGCGCAGCCGGGCGGGCAGGCCTTCCGGCAGCGGGTTGCGGTCGGTGAGCATCCCCTCCGGGTACCCGGTCACGCGGGCGGGCTCCAGTCGAAGGTGACCGTCAGCGGCGCGTGGTCGGACCAGCGGGCGTCGTAGCTCGGCGCCCGCTCGACGACCGCCGACACCGCGCGCTCCGCCAGCCCGGGCGTCGCGACCGCGTAGTCGATGCGCCAGCCGGAGTCGTTGTCGAAGGCCTTGCCCCGGTAGGACCACCACGTGTAAGGACCCGGTCCCTCGGGGTCGAGCCTGCGCTGCACGTCGACGTAGCCGAGCTCGTCGAAGACCCGGCCCAGCCACGCGCGCTCCTCGGGCAGGAAGCCGGAGTTCTTCCGGTTGCCCTTCCAGTTCTTCAGGTCGATCTCGGCGTGCGCGATGTTCCAGTCGCCCAGCACGACCACCTCGTCGCCCGACGCGGCCGCCTTGTCGCGCAGCTCACCGAGATAGGGCAGGAACGCGGCCATGAACCGCTCCTTCTCCTCCTGCCGCTCGGTGCCGACATCGCCGCTGGGCAGGTACAGGCTCGCGACGACGAGCCCGGGCAGACGCATCTCGACGTAACGGCCGGACTCGGCGAACTCCCGCTCGCCGAAGCCGATCCGGGTGGCCCTCGGCTCGATCCGGCTGTACAGGCACACGCCGTTGCGGCCCTTCACCGCGCAGTCGGCGTGCACCGTGTGCCAGCCGTCGGGCTCGCGCAGGTGCTCGGGCAGCCTGCTCGCCTCGGCCCGCACCTCCTGGCAGGCCACGACATCGGCGCCCGTGGCGGCCAGCCACTCGACGAACCCCTTCTTGGCGGCGGCGCGCAGGCCGTTGACGTTGACTGTGGACACGGTCAGCACGCCGGGCAGGCTACCCGCCGCGACCGACACCGTGTCCGCCGTCTGTGCACGCGTGTCCGCGTCGCGCGACGCGGGCACGCGTGCGCGGATCGCGGACACGGCTGGTCAGCCGCAGCGGGCGCCGTCCACCGGGTCGAGGAACTCGTCGGCGGCCCAGCGGCCCTCGGCCAGCTTGCGGAACCCGTTGCGCACCAGCGGCTCGGCGTCGGTCTCGGCGTTCTGCTGGAACTTGCCCACGATGCCGTGCCCCAGGCCGGGGCCGGAGCGCACGTTGAGCACGTCCGCGGTCACCGCCACCCGGCAGCCCGCGGACCCGGACTCGGCCTCCGAGGGCCGTTCGCCGGAACCCAGGGCGTAGATCAGCACCACGCCAGCCAGCACGGCGACGATGATCAGCGTCTTCTTCGGTATGCCCAGCAACACTGGTGCTCCTCGGTTGGCGCGACCGGCATTGCGAGGAGAGTAGAGGCTGGGCGGGGCCCCTTGACAGGGCCGCGCGGCGCAACCACCCGCAGGCGCCAACGCGCCCCACCGGTGAACACGCTCCGTGAGCAGACCTTCGACGGGCCGCGACGGCGATACGAACGCCGGGCCCTCGTGAGTGCCAACCGTGGTTCTTACCACGGTGAACACTCACGAGGGCGCGCGGCGGGTCAGCTCTCGTTGATCTTCTTGGCGAGGTTGGCGTCCAGCGTGGCCAGGAACTCCTGGGTCGTCTGGTACGGCTGGTCCTTGCCGATCAGCAGCGCCAGGTCCTTGGTCATCTTGCCGCTCTCGACGGTCTCGATGACGACCTGCTCCAGCTTGTTGGCGAAACCGATCAGCTCCGAGTTGCCGTCGAGCCTGCCCCGGTGCTCCAGACCCCGGGTCCACGCGAAGATCGACGCGATCGGGTTGGTGGAGGTGGGCTTGCCCTGCTGGTGCTGGCGGTAGTGCCGGGTCACGGTGCCGTGCGCGGCCTCGGCCTCCACCGTCTTGCCGTCCGGCGTGCGCAGCACCGAGGTCATCAGGCCCAGCGAGCCGAAGCCCTGCGCCACCGTGTCGGACTGCACGTCGCCGTCGTAGTTCTTGCACGCCCAGACGTAGCCGCCCTCCCACTTCAGCGAGGCCGCCACCATGTCGTCGATCAGCCGGTGCTCGTAGGTCAGGCCCTTGGCGTCGAAGTCGGCCTTGAACTCGTTCTCGAAGATCTCGGCGAACACGTCCTTGAACATGCCGTCGTAAGCCTTGAGGATCGTGTTCTTCGTCGACATGTAGACGGGCAGGCCGCGGTCGAGGCCGTACTGCAGCGACGCGCGGGCGAAGTCCTCGATCGAGCGGCGGTAGTTGTACATCCCCATCGCGACGCCCCCGCCCTCGGGGAACTTCGCGATCTCGAACTCCATCGGCTCGGAGCCGTCCTCGGGCGTGTAGGTGATGGTCACCGTGCCGGGGCCGGGCACCTTGAAGTCGGTCGCCTTGTACTGGTCGCCGTGCGCGTGCCTGCCGACGATGATCGGCTTGGTCCAGCCGGGGACCAGGCGCGGGATGTTGGAGATGACGATCGGCTCGCGGAAGATCACCCCGCCGAGGATGTTGCGGATCGTGCCGTTCGGGCTCCGCCACATCTTCTTGAGGCCGAACTCCTCGACGCGGGCCTCGTCCGGCGTGATCGTCGCGCACTTGACGCCGACGCCGTGCTTCTTGATCGCGTTCGCCGCGTCGACCGTGACTTGGTCGTCGGTGCGGTCCCGCTCCTCGATGCCCAGGTCGTAGTACTCGAGGTTGATGTCGAGATACGGGTGGATCAGCTTGTCCTTGATGAACTGCCAGATGATGCGGGTCATCTCATCGCCGTCGAGTTCGACGACGGTGCCCTCGACCTTGATCTTGGCCATGAGCAGCGGGGCTCCTCTCCGCGGATCTGTCGCGTCACGTCGTAGCGGTACAAGCGTACTGGTAAACACCCGGTCGTGTCTGCCGCACCCTGGTTACCCAGCAGTAATGGCGCCGGCCCTGGTACCACGTGGTTTCCCGGGAAGGCTACGCGCGCAACGCCGGAGCCACACCCACGCCAGCAGCCACGGGAGGGGACGCTCATGCCGACCGATCCGTACTACCAGGACCGCGAGCAGGTCCCGTTCGCCGCGCCCGCCCGCCACGACCCGGAGCCCTTCGTCCGGCACCGCCGCGGGCTCACCGGGCGGCGAGGACTCGGTGCCGTCCTCGGCCTCCTGCTGACCCCGGTGGGCCTCGGGTTGCTGGCCGACGGCGGCGTGCGGGTGACGACTCCCTCGCTCCGCATCGCCGGGAACTCCACCGACTGGCCGGGACTCGGGATGGTGCTGGGCGGCGCGCTCGTGCTGCTCGCGGTGGCCCTGCTCGGCGCGCTGTCCGGGCTCGGCCCCGTGCTCGGTGGCCTGGTGTGGGGTGTGTTCCCCGGCCTGTACACGCTGTTCGCCCCGGATGCCGTGTTCGCGTTCGTCTTCGACGTGCTCGGCGGCAACGCCGTGACCGCCGGACTGTCCAGCCTGCTCGCGGTCGGCGCCGTTCTCGCGATCGGTGGCGCCCTGGTCGGCGCGGGACTGGCGGCGAGCCTCGTCCGTCGGCGAAGGTGACGGCATGCGCTTCGGAATCAAGACCCGCCCCGAACACACGAGCTGGCAGCAGATGCTCGACGTCTGGCTGGCCGCCGACGAGCTGGAGATCTTCGAGTCGGCGTGGAACTGGGACCACTTCTACCCGCTCAGCGGCGACCTCGCGGGCCCGAATCTCGAGGGCTGGACGATGCTGGCCGCGCTCGCGCAGGCCACCCACCGCATCCGCATCGGCTGCCAGGTCACGGGCATGATCTACCGGCATCCGGCCGTGCTCGCGAACATGGCCGCCACCGTCGACATCATCTCCGGCGGCCGCCTGGAGCTGGGCCTCGGCGCGGGCTGGAACCAGCAGGAATGCGACGCCTACGGCATCGAGCTGCCGCCGCTGAAGCAACGGTTCGACCTGTTCGACGAGGGTGTCGAGGCGATCGTGCGGCTGCTGTCCGAACCGGTCACCACCCTCGACGGCCGGTACGTCCGGCTCACCGAGGCCCGCTGCGAGCCCAAGCCGGTGCAGCGGCCACATCCGCCGATCACGATCGGCGGCCGGGGACCGAAGCGCACGCTGCGCGCGGCCGCCCGCTGGGCGCAGCAGTGGCACGGCTTCGTCGAGTCACCCGAGGGCTGGCGCGAGCTCGACGGCGCGCTGCGCGCGCACTGCGCGGACCTCGGCCGGGACCACACGGAGATCATCCGGTCCACCAACGTCGTGGTCCCGCCGGAGCCGGACATCAGCGAGGTGGTCGAGCAGGTGGCGGCCCACGCCGGGCTGGGCATCGACCTCGTCGTGCTGAACCTGCCGCACCGCGCCGAACCGGAGCTGGTCGGTAAGCTCGCCGACGCCGTCGCCCCGCTGGCCTGACCGCGTCACGTCGTGGCGAACAGCCCGAGGGTGCGCTCCGGGCGGATGCCCGCGAACCGCTGCCGCCACAGGGCGTGGAAGGCGGCCTCCTCCCGGGAGCGCGGCTCGGCCCCGCTCGCCGCGGCCACCTCGGGCGAGTCCCGCACGGCGGCCTCCAGCACGTCGCTGGCGCCGGAGCCGTCGCCGAACTGCTCCTTGCCCCGGCGCAGGATCGGCTCGGGCAGCCAGCCGGTGAAGGCGTCGCGCAGCAGCTGCTTCTCGACGGTGTCCCGGGCGCCGGGCCGCACCATCTTCAGCTCCGGCGGGATCGCCAGCGCGGTGGCGATGACGTCGCGGTCGAGGAAGGGCACCCGCGCCTCGAGGCCGAAGGCCATCGTGGTGCGGTCGCAGCGCTGCAGGTTGAGGTGGTGCAGCTCGCCGACCGTGCGCACCAGCTCGGCCTGCAGCGCGTCGGGCGAGGTGAACGGCTCACGGTGGTAGTAGGAGTAGCCGGCGAACAGCTCGTCGGCGCCCTCCCCGGTGAGCACCGCGTGCACGTGCCGGGCCGTGTACTCGGCGAGCAGGAGGTTCGGCACGGCGCTGCGCACCAGCGAGGGGTCGAAGTGCTCGATGACCTCGACCGCCCTCGGCAGCGCCGCCACCGCGTCCTCGTGGGTCATCACCACCTCGTGGTGCTCGATGTTGCGGTGGCGGGCGCCGAGGAACTCCGCCACGGTGCGCGCGGCGGCCAGGTCGGAGCTGCCCGGCGCGCCGACGGCGAACGTGGGCAGCGGCAGCCGGTGCCGGGCCGCGTACTCGGCGGCCACCGCCGCCACGATCGCCGAGTCGAGCCCGCCGGAGAGGAACACCCCGATCCCGACGTCGCTCATCATCCGGTTCTCCACGGCGGCCACGATCGGCTCGCGGACCCGCTTGAGCAGGTCGGTGTCCCACCGGCCGGGTGTCCCGGCTCGCCGGGCGGGCCGCACGGAGGCCGGGACCGCGTCGGCGAACCGCACCAGCCCGCCCGCCGGGCTCCAGCAGTGTCCCGGCGGGAAACTCTCCACCAGCGGCCGGTCGGCCTCGGCGAACGCGCGCAGCTCGCTGGCGAACAGTGTGGTGCCGGGCCGCCGGACCCAGTACAGCGGCTTGACGCCGACCGCGTCGCGGGCCGCCAGGAAGTCGCCGTCGTCGGTGGCGAACGCGAGCGCGAACATGCCGCGCAGCCTGCCGAGCCCGGCCGGGCCGTCCGCGACCAGCGCGCGCAGGGCCGCCTCGCTGTCCGAACCGGTCTCGAACAGCTCGTGCCCGAGGTCCTCCCGGATGTGCCGGTGGTTGTAGATCTCGCCGTTGGCGACCAGGTGGGTGCCGGTGTCCGCGTCGGCCAGCGGCTGGTGGCCGCCGCCGACGTCCATGATCGACAGTCGCTGGTGGCCCAGCCAGACGGGTCCCCGCCGCACCTCCCCGGTGTCGTCGGGGCCGCGGTGCCTGATCCGGCCCAGCATGTCCCGGCACAGGTCGGCATCGAGGTCGCCGACCGCGGCGACGATCCCACACACGGTGCGCGGCACCTCCTCGGTCACCACCGAGTCTAGGCCGCCGCGGCTCGACGGCATCTTGTCGCGCTCTTACCCTGAAAGCACGCGAAACACGGAGGTGGTCGACGATGAGAGCATCCGTGGGAGATCAGATCCGCGTGCACGGCCGCGTGGTCGGGCTGGGCGAGCGGCACGGCGAGATCGTGGAGGTGCGCGGCGAGGACGGCAGGCCGCCTTACCTCGTCCGCTTCTCCGACGGCCACGAGGGGCTGATGTTCCCCGGACCCGACTGCGAGGTGGAGAGCCGCACCGGGACCGAGTGAGCGCCACCGGGTCGGCCCCGGGCACGGTGGTGGCGGCGCGAACGCCACCGTGGCCGGGGGCCGCCGGGCTCCCCGGCGGCGGGGAGGTGAGCAAGTCCACAGTGGCCCGTCCCCGCGGGCACCGACGTGCGGGATGCCCGGCCAGGAGGCGGGACTCGTTGCGGCACAAGGGATCCGGCGCATTCTCACCCGTCCCACGCGGCGGGATGTCTCCCTGCCGGGCCAGGCGCCCCGACCCGCGTGGTGATCGTCACGCGAAACCGGGATGACAGCGGGCACGGCGATCGGTTGAACTGGATGTAGGCAGTCCGGCGACAGCGGGGTCAACGTCGGCCTGTCTTTCTTTCTGCGTGTCTACTTGATCGATCCAGAACTTCCCGAAGGGAGAGCTGTGCCCATCGCGCTGCTCGCGCTCGCCATCGGTGCCTTCGGCATCGGCACCACCGAATTCGTCATGATGGGCGTGCTGCCCGAGGCGGCCGCCGACTTCGGCGTCTCGATCCCCGCCGCCGGCTACCTGATCTCCGGTTACGCCCTGGGCGTGGTGGTCGGCGCACCCCTGCTCACCGCCGTCGCGATGCGGCTGCCCCGCAAGACCATGTTGCTGTCGATGATGGGGCTGTTCACCGGCGGCAACCTCCTGTTCGCGCTCTCGCCGAACCACGAGCTCGGCGTGCTGTTCCGGTTCCTCGCCGGGCTCCCGCACGGCGCCTTCTTCGGCGCGGGCGCCGTGGTCGCGTCCAGCCTCGTCGCCAAGGGCGACCGGGCGAAGGCCGTCTCGATGATGTTCCTGGGGCTGACGCTGGCCAACGTGGTCGGAGTACCGCTCGGCACACTGCTCGGCCAGCAGGTCGGCTGGCGGATGACGTTCCTCGTGGTGTCGCTCATCGGCCTGCTCGCAATCGGCAGCATCGCCAGGCTGGTGCCCCACCAGGGCCGCCCGGAGGCGACCTCGCTGCGCGGCGAGCTCGACGCGTTCCGCCGCCCGCAGGTGTGGCTGGCGCTCGCGATCGTCACCTTCGGGCTCGGCGGCGTGTTCGCGTGCCTGAGCTACGTCACGCCGATGCTGACCGGGGTCACCGGCTACGCGCCCGCCGACGTCACGCTGCTGCTGGCGCTCGCCGGGCTCGGCATGACGCTGGGCAACGTCCTCGGCGGCAGGCTCGCCGACCGGGCCCTGATGCCCAGCTTGTACGGCGCGCTCGTGGGCATGGCGGCCGTGCTCGCCGTGTTCACCGTGACCGCGGAGAGCAAGCTCGGCGCGGCGGTGACGATCTTCCTGGTCGGTGTCGCCGGGTTCATGGTCGCGCCCATGATGCAGGCGCGGATCATGGACAAGGCCGGTGGCGCGCCGTCGATGGTGTCCGCCGCCGTGCAGTCGGCGTTCAACATCGCCAACTCGATCGGCGCCTACCTGGGCGGTCTCGTGATCGCCGGTGGCCTCGGGCTCGTGGCGCCCAACTGGGTCGGCGCGACGCTGGCCGTGCTGGGCCTGATGCTCGCCGCCGTGTCGGGCGGGCTGGACCGCCGCGAGGCCGCCACGGCCACCACCAGCCACCCGGACAGCCCGGTCCCCGCGACCGGCGCGGAGCCCGCCGCCCAGCCCGCGCCCGCACTCGCCGGGCACGTTTAGCCCGCGGAACGCGCTCGCCCGGCCCCCGCGGACCGCGTTCTGCCCGCAGAACGCGGTCCGCGGGTCAGCCGAGCGGGCCGCCGGTGATGGTCAGGGCGACGAAGAGGATGAGCAGGCCGAGGCCCGCATAGCTGAGCACGTCGATCACCCGGCTGCGGATCGTCAGCAGCCCGCCCTGCTCGTCCGACAGCGCGGCCCGCAGGACGGCCGCCACCAGCAGCGCGCCGCCGATCAGTGCCGCGCCCTGCCGCCAGTGGTACTGCCAGATCCGCAGCCCCGCGATGGCCACCAGGGCGAGCACCACGGCGAACGGCACGTGCCGGAGCACGCGGGCCCGGTCCCACCGCCGGCGTTTCTCGGCGCGCACGGCGGCCGTCACCGCGCCGCGGCCCGCTCGGCGGCCTCGACCACGTTGGACAGCAACATGGCCCTGGTCATCGGGCCGACGCCACCCGGGTTCGGGGAGAGATACCCCGCGACCTCCTCGGCGCCCGGCGCGACATCGCCGACGAGCGTGCCGTCGACCCGGGAGACGCCGACGTCCAGCACCGCCGCCCCCGGCCGGATCATGTCCGGGCTGACCAGACCTGGCGAGCCCGCGGCCGCGACCACGACATCGGCCCGGCGCACCTCCTCGGCGAGGTCACGCGTCCCGGTGTGGCACAGGGTCACGGTGGCGTTCTCGCTGCGCCGGGTCAGCAGCAGCCCGATGGTGCGGCCCACCGTGATCCCGCGGCCGACGACGGTGACCCGGGCGCCGTCGAGCGGCACGTCGTACCGCCGCAGCAGCTCGATGATGCCCAGCGGGGTGCACGGCAGCGGTCCCGGCTGGCCGAGCACCAGCCTGCCGAGGCTCACCGGCGCCAGGCCGTCGGCGTCCTTGTCGGGGTGGATCCGCTCCAGGACCGGGTTCGCGTCGAGATGCCTGGGCAGCGGTAGCTGCACGATGTAGCCCGTGCAGGCCGGGTCGGCGTTGAGCTCGTCGATCACCGACTGGAGCTTCGCCTGGGTGATGTCGGCGGGAAGGTCGCGCCGGATCGAGTTGATCCCGACGCGCGCGCAGTCCGCGTGCTTCATGCGCACATAGGAGTGCGAACCGGGGTCGTCCCCGACCAGCACGGTCCCGAGGCCGGGGGTGATGCCCCGCTCGGCGAGCTCGGCCACCCGGGGAGCGAGCTCCGCGAAGATGGCGTCCTTGGTGGCCTTGCCGTCGAGAACTGTCGCCGTCACGCGCCCGATTGTTCCAAAGCCGCCCGCGTCGCCCGCCGCCCGCCCACACCGGCCAGCGCCACGGCGACCAGGGCGATACCGCAGCCGAGCAGCGTCGACGCGCGCAGCGGCACGGGCGCGGCGGGCAGCAGCAGGTCCAGCACCACCGAACCGACCAGCTGGCCCGCGATCGCGGCCAGCCCGAACACGAGCACGCCGACCCAGGAGACGATCACCGCGGCGCACGCGATGAACACGACGCCGATCGGCCCACCGAGGTAGAGCACCGGGTTGTCCGGCCACGCCGCGGGGCCGCCCCGCACCGCCAGCGAGATCAGCCAGCCGGCCACCAGCACGGTGGTGCCCGCCGTGAAGTTGACGAGCGCCGCCGTCAGCGCGCTGCCCGACGCGGCACTGACGTGACCGTTGAACGCCTGCTGCACGGCCATGCCCGCACCGGCGGCCAGCGGGAACGCCAGCAGCCACGCCCGGCCCGGGTCCGCCTGGTGCGCCAGGTCGCCGGCCAGCGCGCTCGCCACGGCGCCCAGCGTCAGCAGCGCCGCCACCACCCTCGGCCAGGTCAGCATCCGGGCGCCGCCGGGCCCGAGCCCGGCCCGGTCCACGAACAGGCCGCTCACCGTCTGGCCCGCGACCACACCGACGGTGAACATCGCCACGCCCAGCACCGCGACCGTCACCGACTGGCTCGCGACGAACGCGGCGCCCGCGACGCCGCCGAGGCAGTGCCACGGCCGCAGCCGCCCGGAGCGCAGCGCGGCGGCCGCCCCGGCGACACCGGCCCGCAGCCGCCGGGACAGCGCGAACGCTGTCACCAGCAACAGCAGGCCGCCACCGAACGACACGACCGCCGCGGCCAGCGAGTCGTCCAGCCGCTGGCCGAGCGCACCGTTCACCCGGCTCTGCGTCGCCATGCCGACACCGCACAGGATCGCCAGCACGACACCCGCGGCGCGGCGCACGGAGCGGGTTCGCCGGGTCGTGCCGGGCCCGGCGCCATCCGGGCCCGGGCCCGCACTCGCGGTAGTCATCACCGGCCATTCTCGGCGCCGCCGGGCGGACCCCTCTGCTCCGGTAGGGTGATGTGTGGTGACGCCCACTGCCCGCGGTTGGCGGGCGCGCAGCTTATACCAGCCTCCTTGGCGTGGATGCACACATGTCCCGTGCATTGACGCCACTCATTAGCCAAGATGTTCTCGTGGCTCAACCGACCCAGCTGAACGCGACCGAGCAGGACACCCTGGTCAAGCAGATCGGCCTTGCCTTGCTGCGGGCCGCTCCGCGCGACTGGCGGCGGGTGATCGCGGAGTACCGCGCCGTGGGGAGGTACCACGAGCTCACCGGGGAGATCGTCACCGCCGACGGCTCCACCCAGGAGTGGGTGGCCACCCACGACATCGCGACCCTCTTCGGCAGGCTGCGCGCGGGGATGTACCGCGAGGGGCGGGGCACCTGGTTCAACGCCCGCTACCAGCTGGACCACCCCTCCAGCTACAACCTCGAGTACGACCGCGAGGAGCCGCGCTGGAACCTGATGCCGCCGCCGCAGGCCTACGCGGACGAGCTGCGCATGTTCCCGCGCACCGAGGACAACGTGCCCGACTGGCTCATGCGCCGGATGTCCGGCCTCAGCCCCGAGCGGCCCGGCCCCCGGTTCCGCATGGCCCGGATCTTCGACGGGGCCGACGCGAACGGCAGGCCCGTCGTCAACCGGCCGGAGCCCGACCCGGACGAGCGGGACGGGCTGCTCGACTACCTCGACGGCGCACCCGTGGTGCTGCCCGGCCGTGGCTACGACCTCGACCGGCTCGCCGGCACCCCGGAGAGCACCGTCCCGATCGCCTTCCACAGTGACGGCGTCTGGATCTGGCCCGCCGCCGTCAACTACTACCTGCGCGAGTACGGCGTCGCGCCGGAGCCGGACCTCGTCCAGCACATCCGGTCGAACGGGTTCGCCCTGCCGGAGGTGCCCGAACCCGTCCGGCAGGCGGCCGCCGCGCACGTCACCCGCGGCGGGCCGCCGCCGCAGCGGCCGGCCCCGCCGCCGCCCGCCGAGCCGGAGCCCGCGCCCGAGGAGCCGCAGGGCCACGCCGAGGAGCCGCCGTTCGAGGACTTCGACCGGGCCGACGCCGAGCACACGCAGCTGGCGATGCCGGCCCTGTCGGATCCGCCCGAACCCGCCGAACCCGCCGAACCCGCGGAACCGGCGGCGCACGCGGAACCGCACGACAACGGCGACCGCTCCGAACTCGAGGACACCGGCCCGGTCGAGCAGGCGACGACCTACCGGCCACTGCCCGACCTCGACGGTGGCCCGCCGACCACCATCACGTCGCCCTCCCCTCCGCCCGTGACGCAGCACGCCGTGGCGGAACCCCCGTCCGGCGACGAGGAGCGCACCGAGCCGCCACGGGCCGAGCCGGAGGACGACACCCTCGACCAGCGGCCGCACCACCACGCCGAGCCCGACGACGCCGGCCCGGCGACCCAGTACGCCCCGGCGCCGTCGCGTGCCGCGCTCGGGGAGCCCGCGCTGGAACAGCTGGAGGACATGCTCGACGAGCTCGGGGTGCCCGCGGACGCCTACCGGATCGGCGAGCCGACCGACCGGGGCTGGAGCATCGAGAAGGTGGCCGACGGCTGGCGCGTCGGCTGGTACGACGGCGAGCTGACCAGCCCGGCGGTGTTCGGCGACGCCGAGGACGCGGCCGCGTTCATGCTGGGCAAGGTGCTGCTGGTGCCGGACGGCGGCCCGCGCCGCGAGCCGTTGCCCGCGCGGGAGCCGGAACCGGAGGAGCGTCCCGCCCCGCCGCCGCAGCCGGTGACCGCGACGCTGTCCCCCGAGGTGGCCACCGGCGCCCGGCCGCCGGAGCCGCCCAGGGCCGCCCCACCGGTACCGCCGAGGGACAGGGAGGACCACCCCGGGGCGCCGCGCGTCGGCGCGCCGGTGCCGGTCGGGGCACGCCCGCCCGAGCCCGCTCCCCCGGCCGCCGTGCCCCGCCGTGCCGACGCGCGGCCCGCCGCGGAGAAGCCGGACCAGCGCCAGCAGGGCGGGCAGCAGTGGCCGATCCAGCCGATGCCCGGCGAGCCGCCACTCACCCTCTTCCGCGGCAAGGAGATGCGGGAGCTGCCCGCGGGCAGCGAGCTGGACCGGTTCGGCGGCCCCAACGGCAACCTCACGTACGCCGCGGGCACGCCCTTCGAGGAGCGCTCGCTGGTGCCGGAGTGGGTGAACCGGCCGTACCACGTGTACCGGGTGCAGCGTCCGCTGGAGGCACTGGCCGGGGTCGCGATCCCCTGGTTCAACCAGCCGGGCGGGGGCGCGGCGTACCTGCTGCCCGCCTCGATCGAGGACCTGCTCGCCGACGGCACGCTCATCGAGCTGGAGCCCGGGGAGCCGCCGATCGACTAGCGTCGCCCACCTCGTGGGCGCGTGGCGGGGCGAGAACCACGCACCAGGCCGGGTGGCCGTCACCGGAAGTCCCGGGAGGGCTGGGTGATCCGCATCGGCAGGTGCTGCAGCCGGTCGGCCCGCAGGCTCACCACCCCGTCGGCCTTCTCGACCACCCCGCGCACGAGCAGAGCCGCGCTGGAACGGGCGATGCGGTGGTAGCGCCGCCAGAGCCCGGCCGTGCAGATCACGTTCACCATGCCGGTCTCGTCCTCGAGGTTGAGGAAGGTGACCCCGCCCGCGGTGGCCGGGCGCTGCCGGTGGGTCACCGCCCCGCCGACGAGCACCCTGCTGCCGTTCTGCGCGTCGAGCAGCCGCCCCGCGGTGACCACACCGAGGCGGTCGAGCCGGTCCCGCACGAACTGCGTGGGAAAGCTGTCCGGCGACACCCCGGTCGCCCACACGTCGGCGGCGGCGAGATCGAGGTCGTCCATGCCGGGCAGGACCGGCGCCGCCGCGCCCGCCCCGCTGCCCGGCAGCTTCTCCGGGCGCTCCTGCGCGACCGCGCCCGCCGCCCACAGCGCCTTGCGGCGGTCCGGTTCGAAACAGCCGAACGCACCCCCGGTCGCCAGCGCCTCGACCTGGGCGGTGGTGAGCCGGACCCGGCGGGCGACGTCGGCCATGTCGCGGAACGGGCCTCCCCGGTCGCGTTCGGCGACCAGCCGCTCCGCGAGTTTCCGGCCGACGAGCCGGACGCCGCCGAGGCCCAGCCGCACGGCGTGGCCACCTCCGCCCTGCCCCAGCGGCTCGAGCGTGGGGTGGGACAGGCTGGCGTTGACGTCGGGCCCGCGCACGGTGACGCCGTGCCTGCGGGCGTCCGCCACCAGCGACTGCGGCGAGTAGAAGCCCATCGGTTGCGCCCGCAGCAGTCCCGCGCAGAACGCGTCCGGGTGGTAGCGCTTGAAGAAGGCACTGGCGAACACGAGGTAGGCGAAGCTCAGGGCGTGGCTCTCCGGGAAACCGAAGTCGGCGAACGCCCGCATCTTCGCGAAGATGTGTGCGGCCATCTCCTCGCCGACCCCGTTGCGGGCGGCGCCCTCGGAGAACCGCCGCCGGAGCCGCTCCATCCGGCGGCCGGACCGTTTGGCACCCATGGCGTGCCGTAGCTCGTCGGCCTCCGCCGCGGTGAAGCCGGCGACGTCGCGGGCGATCTGCATCATCTGCTCCTGGAACAGCGGCACCCCGAGCGTCTTGCCGAGCGCGCGCCGCAGCAGCGGGTGGTCGAAGTCCCACTCCTCGCGGCCGGTGTAGCGGCGGATGTACGGATGCACCGATCCGCCCTGGATCGGGCCGGGCCGGATGAGCGCCACCTCGATCGCCAGGTCGTAGAACTTCCTCGGCGCGAGCCTCGGCAGGGTGGCGAGCTGTGCCCGGCTCTCCACCTGGAACACGCCGATGGCGTCGGCCCTGCGCAGCATGGCGTACACCTCGTCGTCGGTGAGGTCGAGGTCCGCGAGGTCGATCTCGACGCCCTTGTGCTCCCGGACGAGGTCGAGCATGTAGTGCAGCGCCGACAGCATGCCCAGCCCCAGCAGGTCGAACTTGACCAGGCCGACCGAGGCGCAGTCGTCCTTCTCCCACTGCACGACGCTGCGGCCGGGCATCCGCGCCCATTCGATCGGGCACACCTCGCTGACCGGCCGGTCGCAGATCACCATTCCGCCGGAGTGGATGCCGAGGTGCCGGGGGAAGTCCTCCAGTGCGGCCGACAGGGCCAGCACCGGCTCGGGGATGTCGTGGTCGTGGTCGTGCTGGGTCTCCGCCAGCGGGCCCCACCGGTCGATCTGCTTGCTCCACGCGTCCTGCTGCCCCGGCGAGTGGCCGAGCGCGCGGGCCGCGTCGCGCACGGCGGACCGCGCGCGGTAGGTGATCACGTTGGCCACCTGCGCGGCGCGGAGCCTGCCGTGCTTGCGGTAGACGTACTGGATGGCCTCCTCCCTGCGATCGGCCTCGATGTCGAGATCGATGTCCGGGTAACCGTCGCGGTCCGGGGCGAGGAAACGCTCGAACAGCAGGTTCCACTTCACGGCGTCGACCTTCGTGATGCCGAGCGCGTAGCAGACGGCGGAGTTGGCGGCCGAGCCCCTGCCCTGGCAGAGGATGTCGTTGCGGCGGCAGAACTCCACGATGTCCCACACGATCAGGAAGTAGCCGGGGAAACCGAGGCGCTCGATGATGCCGAGTTCGTGGTCGAGCTGCCGGTAGGCCCGGGGATGGCGGGCGCGGGACCCGTACCGCTCGGCCGCGCCCCGGTAGGTCCGCTCACGCAGGTAGCTGGCCTCGGTGTGCCCCTCCGGCACGTCGAACGGCGGCAGGTCGGGGGCGACCAGGTGCAGCTCGAAGGCACATTCGGTGCCGAGCAGCGCAGCCCGCTCGACGGCACCGGGGTAGCGGGCGAACCGCTCCGCCATCTCCCGCCCCGAGCGCAGGTGGGCCGTGCCCGCCGCGGGCAGCCAGCCCGCCATCTCGTCGAGGCCACGCCGCGCCCGGACGGCGGCCAGCCCGGCGGCGAGCCGCCCCCGATCCGGGGTGGCGTAGTGCACCACGTTGGTCGCCACGGTGGGCAGGTCCAGCTCGGCGGCGAGGGCGGCGAGCGCGTCGTTGTCCGCCGTGTCGGTGGGCAGGCCGTGATCGGTCAGCTCGACGTACACGTTGCGCGCGCCGAAGCGGTCGGCGAGCGCGCGCAGTGCCCCGGCGGCCGCGCCGGGTCCCGCCTCCGCCAGCGCCCTGCGCACCGCGCCCTTGCGGCAGCCCGTGAGGACCACGCACGTGCCCGCCACCTCACCGGCGACGGCGTCCAGGTCGTACACCGGCCTGCCCTTCTCCGCCCGCTCCCCGGCGGGGGCGGTGAGGTGCTCGCCCTCGTGCCCGGCGAGTTGGCCCGCCGTGATGGCGCGGCACAGGCCGGCGTAGCCCTGCCTGCCCTTGGCGAGCAGCAGCAGGTGCTCGCCCTCCGGATCGGCGGCCCCGTTCTGCGGCGCGGACAGGCCCAGGCTGAGCTCCGTCCCCAGCACCGTGCGCACGCCCAGCTCGCGAGCGGCCTCCGCGAACCGCACGACCCCGTACATGCCGTCGTGGTCGGTGAGCGCGATCGCGTCGAGCTCCAGCCGGGCGGCCTCCTCGACCAGCTCCTCGGGGTGGCTCGCGCCGTCCAGGAAGCTGAAGTTCGAGTGGCAGTGCAGCTCGGCGTAGGGCACCCGGGCACCGGCGACGACGGCACCGCCGTGGTCGGCGGCGCGCGGGCGGGCCAGATCCGGCGGACGGGCGTAACCCGTCCGGTGCCGGGTCCACGCGGGGCTGTCGTTGCCGTCGCCGGGCGGATCCGGCCGCCCGGACAGCGCGCGTTCGAGCTGCCGCCAGGGAACCGGTGGGTTGTTCCAGCCCATCGTGGCTACCCGAGGTTCTCCGGCGACCTGCGGGGCAGCGGGATCACCACGGGGTGGTCTTCCCACTCGCCCCGGCCCGTGGCCGCGCGCGCCGCACCGTCGGCGGAGGCGGGCATCCGGATCTCCGGCCACGACCCGCCCGGCCCGACGTTGTCACCGTCCACTAGTCGTACACCCCTTCCACTGTCCACAACGGACTTCGATTGGCTCGCCAGACCAGCAGCAGCGCGGAATCCGGTTCGTCCGGCTCCGCGCCCGCCAGCACCACCTGCAGCCGGGCGAGGTCCACGTCCCCGCCCGGGGCCCACCAGCGCGCCTGCACCGGCCACGGACCGGCCCAGGCGAGCACCCTGCGCGGCCCGCCACCGTTCACCGCGACCTGGCAGGGGGCGCCGGTCATCCGCTGCCGGTCGGTGATGTCCACGTCGGCTCCCGCGGCGTCGGTGACGGAGGCGGGCAGCGGGCGCTCGTACACGGTGGCGGGGGACGGTGCGGGCAGCCGGCCCGGCCAGGGCGCCGCACCGTCCCCGGACGGCGTGCGCCGGTCGCCCCAGGGCACCAGGCGCACCCGCTCGGCGGGCCCCCGCCCGCCCTCCAGCACGGCGGTGAAGACGCTGTCCGGCCCGAGCAGGCCCTGCACGTGGATCATGGCCCGCCCCGCCCGGTCGGCCTCGGGGGTGTGCTCCCCGCCGGAGCCACCCGGCCAGAGACCGAGCTGCAGCGAGTGGCCCTCGACGACCTCCTCCGGTTCCAGCCGCAGCACGGCGACGCCCGCGGTCGGCCGGGTTCCCTCCCCCGCCCGGAGCCAGCTCTCGAACTGCCAGCGCACACGGTCGGCGATGCCCTGCGGGGTGAGGGGTTCCGCGCACCGCCAGGCCCTGCCGAGCTCCTCCCCGTGCTCGGTGGTCGCGTGGATGCCCAGCCGGGTGCAGGCCAGCCCGTGCGCGGCGAGCCCGGCGTGGAACCGCGCGGCCAGTGCCTTCGCCATGAAGGCCGCGGCGTCCACCCGGTCGAGCGGCGGGTCGAAGCTCTCCGTCGCGGTCAGTTCCGGCGGTGGCCGTCTCCGGTACGGCGGGCGCTCGTCACGACCGCACGCGAGCCGGTGCGCGCGGAGTCCCGCCGCGCCGAGGCGGGACAGCACGTCCCGCTCGGGCAGCGCGGCGAAGGCACCGAGCGTGCGCAGCCCGAGCCTGCGCAGCAGGTCGATCAGCTCCGCCCGCTCGGAGCCGGGCTGGTCGAGCTCGGTGATCGGCAACGGGGCCAGGAACTCGGCGCTCGCTCCCCTCGGCACCAGCGCGGAGCGGTGCGCCGCCAGCGTCGCGGCGAACAACCCGTCCGCGACGCCCACCTGGCACTCCACGCCCGGGTCACGGGAGACCTGGTTGACCAGCAGTTCGGCGAGCCGGGACTCCCCGCCGAAATAACCCGCCGCGCCGTCGGCGGGCACGGCGACCAGGCCTGGCCGCACGACCTCGACACCGACCACCAGCTGCTCCACCGCCGCGGCGACGGGTTCGAACAGCCGCGCGTCGCGTCCGGGATCGTCGGTGAACACCACGAGCTCCGGGCACCGCGACTGGGCCTCCCGGCGGCGCATGCCACGCCGGACACCCGCCGCCCTCGCCACGGCCGAGCACGCCACGACCCGGTTGGCCGAGAACACCGCGGCGGGCAGGTGCGCGGGCACCCCGGCGGCCAGCCCGGCCGCGACCACCGGCCAGTCCGGGCACCACATCACGAGCATCCGCACCGGGCGCACGAGCCGGGTCATCCCACGCGCACCCCCTCCGCTCGCTCGGCCCGCCCAGCCCGCTCCGGGGGAACGGCGGGCAGGCCGCGCTCCCTCCGCCCGGGCTCCACCGGCGCCACCCCTCCACCCGGGCCCGGCAGGAGCACGGCCGCCCGGAGGGGCCGGGCGGCCGCACCCCGCCCCGTCGTGCTCACCACGGCTTCCCGCTCCCGCAGGCAGCCGTAGCCGTCCTCCGCTCCGGACCAGCGAGTGGGGCCGCACCGCAGCTCCACCTCCGCACCCGGCCACGGGCCGAGGGACAGCAGTACCGCGCCGCGGTGCCGGGCGCGGGCGGAGAGCCGCCGCGCCGTCCGGAACTCCGCCCGCCCGCGCGGTGCCGCAGCCGCCACCAGGTCCATCCCGTCGAGCAAGGCGGCCGTCGCCGCGGCGAAGTCCGCCCCCGGCCGGGGTACCAGCGCGAGCCGGCTCACCTCGACACCGAGCTCCCCGGCGGCGACGACACCCAGGTGCGGCAGCCCCACCACGGCCGCCCAGGCCCCGTCCGCCGTCGCCTGGGCGAGCAACGCCAGGAGCAGCGACGTCGAACCGTGGACGGCGACCGTGCTGCCCCGGCGCAGCCCCCGGGAGGGCAGCAGGCCGGCCAGCGCGGGGAGCACGGGCAGGACCTGCCCCGTGGCCTGCCCGTGCTCCGCCGGAACGGCGACACCGCTCGCCGTGCTCACCCCAGGCAACGCCGCCAACCGCGCGACGGCCGCGTGCCGGTCCCCCGCACCCCGGGACCCTGCCGCACCCGGCCGCCGCGCGGCCTGGAGCTCGGTCACCACTCCGCCCGGCACCGGTGTCACCTCCCCTCACGACGGCACGAGCACGGTCCGCGCCGGTCGCGCGCACCGCGTCATCTCATCGCTCGCCGCGGGGAAGACGGCCAGCGTTCGAACACATGTTCGATATCGCCAGTGAACCGCGCGGGGGCCGCGCTGTCAAGAAGGGACACGAGTGGGCACCTCGTGCCGAGACACCGTGTCCGCCATCCAGGGACACGTGTCCGCGAGTTGAGTACGCGCGTCCGCGAGTTGGGTACGCGTGTCCGCCATCCAGGGACACCGGCCCGGCACAGACCGCGGACACGCGTACCCAGACGGCGGACACGCGTACCTAGACGGCGGACACGCCGTCAGTGGGCGAAGTGGCGGGTTCCGGTGAGATAGAGGGTCGCGCCGACGGCCTCGGCGGCCGCGATCACCTCGGCGTCGCGCACCGAGCCGCCCGGCTGCACCACGGCCCGCACCCCGGCGTCGAGCAGCACCTGCAGGCCGTCGGGGAACGGGAAGAACGCGTCCGAGGCCGCCACCGAGCCCTTCACCCGGTCGCCGGCCCGCTGCACCGCCAGCCGCGACGAGTCGACCCGGTTCACCTGCCCCATGCCGACGCCGACCGTGGCGCGGTCGCTCGCCAGCAGAATCGCGTTGGACTTCACCGAGCGCACCGCGCGCCACGCGAACACCAGGTCGGCGAGGGTGGCCTCGTCGGCGGCCTCCCCGGTGGCGAGCGTCCAGTTCGCGGGGTCGTCACCGGGCGCGTCGATCCGGTCGGACGTCTGCACGAGCAGCCCGCCGGAGATCGGCCGGAGCTCCAGGTCGTCCGGCCCGTCCAGGGCGGGCAGCCGGAGCAGCCGGATGTTCTTCTTCCTGCGGAGCACGTCGAGCGCCTCCGCGTCGAAGTCCGGGGCCAGCACCACCTCGGTGAAGACATCGGCGATCTGCTCCGCGGCCTCCAGGCTCACCGGCCGGTTGGCGGCGATCACCCCGCCGAACGCCGACACCGGGTCGCAGGCGTGCGCCTTCCGGTGCGCCTCGGCGATGTCGGTGCCGCTCGCGATGCCGCACGGGTTCGCGTGCTTGATGATCGCCACGGTGGGCTCGGCGAAGTCGTACGCCGCGCGCCGGGCCGCGTCGGTGTCGACGTAGTTGTTGTAGGACATGGCCTTGCCGTGCAACTGCTCGGCGTGTGCGAGGCCCTCCCGGTCGCCGCGGTACACGGCGGCGCGCTGGTGCGGGTTCTCGCCGTAGCGGAGCACCTCGCCGCGCCGCCAGCCGGCGCCGAGGAAGTCGGGGAAACCCGAGTCGTCGGCGGGCGCGTGCACGCCGGCGAACCACGACGCCACCGCCGTGTCGTAGGCGGCGGTGTGCGCGAACGCCTCCGCGGCGAGCCGCCTGCGCTCCGCCAGGTCGAAACCGCCGGCCCCGACGCGCTCCAGCACCTGGTCGTACCTGGCCGGGTCCACGATCACGGCCACGGAGCCATGGTTCTTCGCCGCCGCGCGCACCATCGCGGGCCCGCCGATGTCGATGTTCTCCACGCAGTCCTCCGGCGTGGCGCCGGACGCGACCGTCTCCGTGAACGGGTACAGGTTGACCACCAGCAGGTCGAACGGCGCGATGTCCAGAGTGGACAGCTGCTCGGCGTGCTCGGCGTTGCTCCGGTCGGCCAGCAGCCCGGCATGCACCCTCGGGTGCAGCGTCTTCACGCGGCCACCGAACGACTCGGGGAAGCCGGTGACCTCCTCGACCGGCGTCACCGGAACACCCGCGTCGGCGATGACCCTGGCCGTGCCGCCGGTGGAGACGATCTCCACGCCCGCGGCGTGCAGCCCCGTCGCCAGCTCCAGCAGACCGGACTTGTCGGAGACGCCGATCAGCGCGCGCCGGATGGGCCGCTGCCCGGAACCTGGAGACTCGCTCACTCCGAAACTCACCTTTCGTCCGTCCACCGTGCACCCGGCACGGCCCAGCTTCTCGATCACGTCCACGAGCAGCCCGCGCTCCACCGTCTTGATCCGCTCGTGCAGGCCGTCCTCGTCGTCACCCGGCTCCACCGGCACCGCCTCCTGCGCGATGATCGGGCCGGTGTCCACGCCCGCGTCGACGAAGTGCACGGTCGACCCCGTCACCTTCACCCCGAGCTCGAGCGCGTCGGCGACGGCCCGGATACCCGGAAAGGCGGGCAGCAACGCCGGATGCGTGTTGATCACGCGGTTCGGGAAGCGGTCCAGGAACCGTGGACCGAGGATCTTGAGGAAGCCGGCGGAGACCACCAGGTCCGGCTCGTGGGCGGCCACCGCCGCGGTGAGCGCCTCGTCCCAGGACGCGCGGTCCGGGTGGTCGGCCATCCGGACCGTGAACGCCGGGACACCGGCACGTTCGGCCCTGGCCAGCGCCGCGACACCGGGGCGGTCGGTACCGACGGCGACCACCGTGGCGGGATAGCCCGGACGGGCGGCCGCGTCGAGCACCGCCTGCAGCAGGGTCCCCGAACCCGACGCGAGTACCACGAGCTTCGCCGGCACGGGCAGCTCCAACCTGCTAGCCAGAACGCTCTCCTCGGTAGGGCGGTGCGCTCCCACGCACGGCACTCGACCTGGTCAGCCCCACCCTAGACGCCCGGAAGTCGATCTTGACCACGAGGTCGGAGGGCGAGGCGGGTTCAGCGCTCCGAACGGTCCGCCTCCGGATCCGGCCCCTCCCCGGTGTGCCCGGGGATCCCAGACTCGCCGGTGTCCGGAGTCTCGTCGAGGTCGTCGAAGTCGTCGTCCTCCGGTTCCTCCGGTTCCTCCGGTTCCTCGGGTTCGTCCGGCTGGCCTGCGGTGTCCCCGGTGTCCCCGGGCGGAGGCTCGCCGTCCGGCTCGGCCTCGGGGTCTTCCGCGTCCTCGGGATCTTCCGGAAGCTCCCCGGCAGCGTCCTCGGCGGTGTCCTCGGCAGCCTCTTCGGCCGTGTCGGTGTTCTCGCCGGTCTCGCCGGTCTCGCCGGTCTCGGGGGTCTCGGGGGTCTCGGGGGTCGTGGTGGTCATGGTGGTCGCCGCGTCCCCGGGCCGCTCCGGCTCGGACCGGCTCCTGACCCGCGGCCGCCCGGGACCGGCGAACCAGGCCACCAGCCCACCCGGCACCGCGATCCAGCAGAACGCGGCGATCGACGCCAGGCCGACGGGGATCGCGACCGGATCGAGCTGGCCCTCGCCGAGGCGGCCCCCGGCGAGCGTGCCGAGCAGCACCACCCCGAAGCCGATCACCGCACCCGCCACCCCGACGGTGCGCAACCGGGCGACCGGATCGTCGTGGGCCCGCCGCAGCGACCAGCCGACCAGCGTCCCGGCGACCGCGGGCAGCACCAGGAACGCAGGCCACCACGCCGCCTGCTGTTCCGGCAACGCCGCCAGCAGCGGCATCCCCGGCACCGGGCCACCGGAGAAGGACAGCGGGCTCATCGACACCGAACCCAGCTGGAAACCGGGGCCGGTGGCGAACCCGAGCGCCAGCACCACCGCGTTGGGCACGTATCCCAGCGCCAGCAGCAACATGCCGAACCCGCTGCCCGGCCCCGGGGCGTGGTCCGCGAAGAGCTGCCGCATGGTGGGCACCGAGAACGCGGTGCCCACCGCCAGCAGCAGCGCGCCCCCGGCGAGGAGCGTGGCGAGCCCGAGAGCGCCGGCCCGCAGACCGTGCAGGGCCAGCGGATCCAGGTACCGCCTGGCGGCGGTGAGCAGCCCGCACGGCCGCGCGATACCGAGCGTCGCGGCCGCGCCGGCCACGAGCGCGGGAACCAGCAACGCGGCCAGCGGCCCCACCGTCAGCGTGCTGTCGTCCGACAGCAGGGAGATGGCCGCACCCGTCACCCCGTGTGCACCGGCGATGACCCCGATCAGGGTGCCGCCCTGGGCCGGTTCGGTGTAACGCAGTCGCTGGGCCGCGGCGGCCGCGGTGCGCGCGACCAGCGCGACGACACCGGCCGTGGGCAGCAACGGCAGCAGCCCGAGCGGTACACCGCCGATCTCCACGGGGACCTGGTAGGCGGCGAGCCACCCCGGTGCGGCGGCGAGCAGAACACCGGCAGCGGAGAAGTGCGCCTGCGAGGCGATGGCCGTGACCAGCGCGAACAGCGCCGCGACGGCCGCGTAACCGGTGACGAGCGGGCTGAGCGCCGCGGCGAGCAACGCCCGGGCCCTGGCGGCGCCGGACACGTGCTCATCCGCACCGGCGCCCGGGCGGGGCGAAGGCGAGGTGAGCAGGCGCATGTCCCGCACCTTCGCACCCGCGTTGCGCCGTCCGGGTGAGGCACGCCGCCGCCGGGGGATGAGGCCTCCCACACCCACCCGGACGGGGGGCCAGAACCGCGGGCGCCGGGCCGTTCACGGCGAGTGCCCGCCGCCCGCGGTACGCGGGGTACGGCGGGCGTCAGCTGCCGGGCTGGCCGAAACCGCCGGGCGGCGTGCCCGGCTTCTGCTGCTGACCGCCCTCCCCCGACTGCTGCTGGTGGTAGAACTGCCCCTGCTGCGAGGCGTACTGCGTCGGCTGCTGGCCCGGCTGGTTCACGGGCTGGTTCACCGGCTGCGCGAACTTGGTCGGCTGCTCGCCACCCTGCTGCTGAGGCTGCTGCTGCCCGTACTGCTGCTGCCCGAACGGACCGGGCTGCTGCCCGTACTGCTGCTGCCCGTACGGGCCCGGCCCGCCGTAGGGCGCGGCCTGCGGTGCGGGCGGCTTGAGGATCCCCACGTCGAACAGGTAGACGACGACCGCCGCCAGCAGCTGCAGGATCCCGAAGATCAGCACCAGGATGCCACCGGCCTGCAGGTCGTTCGCGTAGAAGACGGTGAACAGGTACGGCAGCATCGCCGCGGCCGCGAACGCCGCGGGCCACACGCCGGGCTTCTGGTCGCCGGGCAGGATGTTGGACGCCGCGGTGATACCGCTGAGCAGCAGCAGGCCGGGAACCCAGCCGAGGCCCACCTCGTAGAAGTTGCTGTCCGTGTCGGCGTTGACGAACCCGAGGAAGAGGTTCAGCACGCCGACGCCCGCGATCGCCAGGTACAGCAGTTCCGGAAGGCCGAGCTTGGCACCACCGCCGGTCGACGGAGCCGCGCCCGGATACGGCTGCTGCGGCTGATGCGGGCCCTGCCCCGGGAATCCACCCGGCGCACCGCTCGGGAAGGTCATCCGTGTTCTCCTGTCGTGTTCTCGCCACCTGGCCAAGGGCGGGCGGTCACTGGTAACGGAACGTTAGCGCACCACGGCGTGACCGGCCCCGGGTCTACGACGTTCCGCGCCCCGGATTAGTTCCTGCCGCACCCGGAGCCTGCCGTTCCGGAAAGCGCACGAGGCCGGGCACCACGATGCGGTGCCCGGCCCCGGCGCGTGCCGTCCCCGGCCTCACAGAGCCTTGTACAGCTCCCTGGCGAGTTCGGCGGTTTCGCTGGGGGTTTTGCCGACTTTGACGCCGGCGGTTTCGAGGGCTTGTTTTTTGGCTTCGGCGGTGCCGCTGGAGCC
>NZ_PVNH01000017.1 GCF_003001955.1 Prauserella shujinwangii
TTTTTGGGGTTTCTTTGAGGCCGCGCATGTTTTTTGTGTGTGGTGTTTTTGGGATCATGCATTGTTGGAGAGTTTGATCCTGGCTCAGGACGAACGCTGGCGGCGTGCTTAACACATGCAAGTCGAACGCTGAAGCTCAGCTTGCTGGGTGGATGAGTGGCGAACGGGTGAGTAACACGTGGGTAATCTGCCCTGTACTTCGGGATAAGCCCGGGAAACTGGGTCTAATACCGGATAGGACCGCTGGCCGCATGGTCTGGTGGTGGAAAGTTCCGGCGGTACAGGTTGAGCCCGCGGCCTATCAGCTTGTTGGTGGGGTGATGGCCTACCAAGGCGACGACGGGTAGCCGGCCTGAGAGGGCGACCGGCCACACTGGGACTGAGACACGGCCCAGACTCCTACGGGAGGCAGCAGTGGGGAATATTGCACAATGGGCGCAAGCCTGATGCAGCGACGCCGCGTGAGGGATGACGGCCTTCGGGTTGTAAACCTCTTTCGCCCGGGACGAAGGGAGACTGACGGTACCGGGAGAAGAAGCACCGGCTAACTACGTGCCAGCAGCCGCGGTAATACGTAGGGTGCGAGCGTTGTCCGGAATTATTGGGCGTAAAGAGCTCGTAGGCGGTTTGTCGCGTCGGCCGTGAAAACCCCACGCTTAACGTGTGGCGTGCGGTCGATACGGGCAGACTTGAGTTCGGCAGGGGAGACTGGAATTCCTGGTGTAGCGGTGGAATGCGCAGATATCAGGAGGAACACCGGTGGCGAAGGCGGGTCTCTGGGCCGATACTGACGCTGAGGAGCGAAAGCGTGGGGAGCGAACAGGATTAGATACCCTGGTAGTCCACGCTGTAAACGTTGGGCGCTAGGTGTGGGGTGCATTCCACGCGCTCCGTGCCGTAGCTAACGCATTAAGCGCCCCGCCTGGGGAGTACGGCCGCAAGGCTAAAACTCAAAGGAATTGACGGGGGCCCGCACAAGCGGCGGAGCATGTGGATTAATTCGATGCAACGCGAAGAACCTTACCTGGGCTTGACATGCACTAGACAGGCGTAGAGATACGTCCTCCCTTGTGGTTGGTGCACAGGTGGTGCATGGCTGTCGTCAGCTCGTGTCGTGAGATGTTGGGTTAAGTCCCGCAACGAGCGCAACCCTTGTCCTATGTTGCCAGCGGGTAATGCCGGGGACTCGTGGGAGACTGCCGGGGTCAACTCGGAGGAAGGTGGGGATGACGTCAAGTCATCATGCCCCTTATGTCCAGGGCTTCACACATGCTACAATGGCTGGTACAGAGGGTGGCGATACCGTGAGGTGGAGCGAATCCCTTAAAGCCGGTCTCAGTTCGGATCGCAGTCTGCAACTCGACTGCGTGAAGTCGGAGTCGCTAGTAATCGCAGATCAGCAACGCTGCGGTGAATACGTTCCCGGGCCTTGTACACACCGCCCGTCACGTCACGAAAGTCGGTAACACCCGAAGCCCATGGCCCAACCCCCTTTTGGGGGAGGGAGTGGTCGAAGGTGGGACTGGCGATTGGGACGAAGTCGTAACAAGGTAGCCGTACCGGAAGGTGCGGCTGGATCACCTCCTTTCTAAGGAGCGAACACAGCCGCCACTTGGTGCCTCCTGTTGTGGGGGGTGGGGGTGGTGGGGTGGCCACTGGATCCGGCGGGTGTCCGGGTTGGTGGTTGCTCGAGGAATTGTGGAACTACTGGTTGACGCTGGTCGCTGGCTGCCGTGGCTGTCGAGTACTGCCTGTCCCTGGTCATCATCTGTTGGTGGTGTGGGGGTGGGTGTGGAAAGGGGGTTGGGGTGGTTGGTGGGTGGTGGTGATTCGCTGGTGCGCTGTTGGGTCCTGAGGCAACACGTGTGGTTGTCTTGTGGGTGTGGTGTTTGAGAACTGTAGAGTGGATGCGAGCATCTTTGTGGTCAAGTTTTTATGGGCACATGGTGGATGTCTGGGCATCAGGAGCCGATGAAGGACGTGGGAGGCTGCGATAAGCCTCGGGGAGCTGTCAACCGAGCTGTGATCCGAGGGTGTCCGAATGGGGTAACCCAGCGCCCGTGATGGGGCGTTACCCGCCGCTGAATGTATAGGCGGTGTGGAGGGAACGCGGGGAAGTGAAACATCTCAGTACCCGTAGGAAGAGAAAACAAGTGTGATTCCGTGAGTAGTGGCGAGCGAAAGCGGAGGAGGCTAAACCGTGCGCATGTCAAGCTGGCAGGTGTTGTGTGTGCGGTGTTGTGGGAGCCGGTGGGGAGAACTGCCATTCTCCCGGATGCGTGCTGTGGTTAGTGGAATCGTCTGGGATGGCGGACCGGAGTGGGTGAGAGTCCCGTACGCGAAAACCGTGGTGGCGTGTTTGGCCGGTGTTCCCGAGTAGCAGCGAGCTCGTGGAATTTGCTGTGAATCTGCCGGGACCACCCGGTAAGCCTAAATACTTCCTGGTGACCGATAGCGGACGAGTACCGTGAGGGAAAGATGAAAAGTACCCCGGGAGGGGAGTGAAAGAGTACCTGAAACCGTGTGCCTACAAGCCGTCAGAGCGGTCCCTTTTGGGGATGGTGATGGCGTGCCTTTTGAAGAATGAGCCTGCGAGTTAGTGCTGCGTGGCGAGGTTAACCCGTGTGGGGTAGCCGTAGCGAAAGCGAGTCTGAAGAGGGCGTGTGAGTCGCGTGGTCTAGACCCGAAGCGGGGTGATCTACCCATGGCCAGGGTGAAGCGCCGGTAAGACGGCGTGGAGGCCCGAACCCACCAGGGTTGAAAACCTGGGGGATGAGCTGTGGGTAGGGGTGAAAGGCCAATCAAACTCCGTGATAGCTGGTTCTCCCCGAAATGCATTTAGGTGCAGCGTCGCGTGTTTCACACCTGGGGTAGAGCTACTGGGTGGCCTAGGGGCCTTACCGGGTTACCGAAGTCAACCAAACTCCGAATACGGGTGTGTGAGAGCGCGGCAGTGAGACGGCGGGGGATAAGCTTCGTCGTCGAGAGGGAAACAGCCCAGAACACCGGCTAAGGCCCCGAAGTGTGTGCTCAGTGGGAAAGGATGTGGGATTGCCCAGACAACCAGGAGGTTGGCTTAGAAGCAGCCATCCTTGAAAGAGTGCGTAATAGCTCACTGGTCAAGTGGTCCTGCGCCGACAATGTAGCGGGGCTTAAGCACACCGCCGAAGCCGTGTCACTCACACAGATACATCCATCATCGGGGCTTTGTTCCTGGTGGTGTAGTGGTGTGGGTGGGTAGGGGAGCGTCCTGCACCCGGGGAAGCCGTGGCGGAAGCCAACGGTGGAGGGTGTGGGAGTGAGAATGCAGGCATGAGTAGCGAATGCAGAGTGAGAACCTCTGCCGCCGGATGACCAAGGGTTCCTGGGCCAGGCTAATCCGCCCAGGGTAAGTCGGGACCTAAGGCGAGGCCGACAGGCGTAGTCGATGGACAACGGGTTGATATTCCCGTACCCGCGTGTGCGCGTCCCTGGCGAGGCAGGTGAGACTAACCACCCGCCCCGCTCGCCGGCCCTCCTTTGGGGGGTGGGTGGGTGGTGGTGCGTGGGACCTGATCCTGTAGTAGCCAAGCGATGGGGTGACGCAGGAAGGTAGCTCCGCCAGTCAGTGGTGATACTGGTGTAAGCGTGTGGCCCGCAGCATAGGGAAATCCGTGCTGCTGACCCTGCGAGGGTCGAGGGTGAGGCGTGATGCGTAGCCGTGTGAGGCGAAGTAGAGTGATCCTATGCTGCCGAGAAAAGCCTCTAGCGAGTGCATGGGCGGCCCGTACCCCAAACCGACACAGGTGGTCAGGTAGAGAATACCGAGGCGATCGGGTGAACTGTGGTTAAGGAACTCGGCAAAATGCCCCCGTAACTTCGGGAGAAGGGGGGCCAGAGCGCCTGAAGCCCCGTGCGGGCTAGGGCGAGTTGGCCGCAGAGACCAGCGGAAAGCGACTGTTTACTAAAAACACAGGTCCGTGCGAAGACGCAAGTCGAGGTATACGGACTGACGCCTGCCCGGTGCTGGAACGTTAAGAGGACCGGTTAGCCCCCTTCGGGGGCGAAGCTGAGAATTTAAGCGCCAGTAAACGGCGGTGGTAACTATAACCATCCTAAGGTAGCGAAATTCCTTGTCGGGTAAGTTCCGACCTGCACGAATGGCGTAACGACTTTCCGGCTGTCTCAACCACAGGCCCGGCGAAATTGCACTACGAGTAAAGATGCTCGTTACGCGCGGCAGGACGGAAAGACCCCGGGACCTTTACTACAGCTTGGTATTGGTTTTCGGTTCGGCTTGTGTAGGATAGGTGGGAGACTGTGAAGCGGTCACGCTAGTGGTCGTGGAGTCGTTGTTGAAATACCACTCTGGTCGGATGGGGAACCTCAACCTCGGACCGTGATCCGGTTCAGGGACAGTGCCTGGTGGGTAGTTTAACTGGGGCGGTTGCCTCCCAAAGAGTAACGGAGGCGCCCAAAGGTTCCCTCAGCCTGGTTGGCAATCAGGTGTTGAGTGTAAGTGCACAAGGGAGCTTGACTGTGAGACTGACGGGTCGAGCAGGGACGAAAGTCGGGACTAGTGATCCGGCACCACCTGGTGGAAGGGGTGTCGCTCAACGGATAAAAGGTACCCCGGGGATAACAGGCTGATCTTGCCCAAGAGTCCATATCGACGGCATGGTTTGGCACCTCGATGTCGGCTCGTCGCATCCTGGGGCCGGAGTAGGTCCCAAGGGTTGGGCTGTTCGCCCATTAAAGCGGCACGCGAGCTGGGTTTAGAACGTCGTGAGACAGTTCGGTCCCTATCCGCCGCGCGCGCAGGAGACTTGCGGAAGGCTGTCCCTAGTACGAGAGGACCGGGACGGACGAACCTCTGGTATGCCAGTTGTCCCACCAGGGGCACGGCTGGTTAGCTACGTTCGGAAGGGATAACCGCTGAAGGCATCTAAGCGGGAAGCCTGTTCCTAGATGAGGTCTCCCACCCCCACGTGGGGTTAAGGCCCCCAGCAGACCACTGGGTTGATAGGCCAGACATGGACGCACCGCAAGGTGTTCTCGAGTGGACTGGTACTAATAGGCCGAGGACTTGCCCACACACGCACGCACGCATCCGCTCTACGGTTCTGAAACACCACACCACCCCCCCACCCACACCCCGGGCCGGGGGGTTGGAGAACAAAACAGTGTGTTTCACCGTGTTACGGTGGTCATAGCGGTAGGGGACACGCCCGGACCCATCCCGAACCCGGAAGCTAAGCCCACCAGCGCCGATGGTACTGCACCCGAAGGGGTGTGGGAGAGTAGGACACCGCCGTACATAAC
>NZ_PVNH01000018.1 GCF_003001955.1 Prauserella shujinwangii
CGTACCTTTCCTCCGGGGGAGGAGTTCGCGGCGCGGGCGAATGCGTCGGCGGAGTGGTATGTGGAGGCGGAGGCGGATCGGGAGGCGTTCTGGGCGCGGCAGGCGGAGCGTTTGGATTGGGATTCGCGGTGGTCGCGGGTGGTGGATTGGTCGGGTGCGCCGTTCGCGAGGTGGTTTGTGGGGGGCCGGTTGAATGTGGCGGTCAATTGTGTGGATCGGCATGTGGAGGCTGGGCATGGTGATCAGGTGGCGGTGCACTGGGTGGGGGAGCCGGGTGATACGCGTGATGTGACCTATGCCGAGTTGCGGCGGGAGGTGTGCCGGGCGGCGAACGCGTTGGTGTCGTTGGGGGTCACCGCTGGTGATCGGGTGGCGATTCAGCTGCCGATGATTCCGGAGGCGATCGTGGCGATGCTGGCGTGCGCGCGGATCGGGGCGATGCACAGTGTGGTGTTCGGGGGGTTTTCCGCGGCGGCGTTGCGGTCGCGGGTGGATGATGCGCGGGCCAAGGTGGTGATCACCTCGGATGGGCAGTACCGGCGGGGGCGGGCCGCGCCGATGAAGGCCAACGTGGACGAGGCGCTGGCCGGGGCCGACAGTGTGGAGAAGGTCATCGTGGTGCGCCGCGCCGGGGACGATCTCGAGGGGGAGGTGCCCTTCACCGAGGGGCGGGATGTGTGGTGGCACGAGCTGGTCGGGGCCCAGTCCGGGGAGCATGAGCCGGAGGCGTTCGATGCCGAGCATCCGTTGTTCATCCTCTACACCTCGGGCACCACGGGCAAGCCGAAGGGGATCGTGCACACCTCGGGTGGGTATCTGACCCAGTGTGCCTACACCCATCACGCGGTGTTCGACCACAAGCCGGGGCAGGACGTGTACTGGTGCACCGCCGACATCGGGTGGGTGACCGGGCACTCCTACATCGTGTACGGGCCGCTGGCCAACCGCGCCACCCAGGTGGTGTATGAGGGCACCCCGAACACCCCGCACGAGGGCCGCCACTGGGAGATCGTGCAGCGCTACCGGGTGTCGCTGTACTACACCGCGCCCACCCTGATCCGCACGTTCATGAAATGGGGCGCGGAGATCCCGGCCCGCTACGACCTGTCCTCGCTGCGGGTGCTGGGCAGCGTGGGCGAACCGATCAACCCCGAGGCCTGGATGTGGTACCGCGAGCACATCGGCGGCGGCCGCTGCCCGATCGTGGACACCTGGTGGCAGACCGAGACCGGCGCCATCATGATCTCCCCCCTGCCCGGGGTCACCCACACCAAACCCGGCTCCGCGCAACGCCCGCTGCCCGGCATCTCCGCCAAGGTCGTCGACGACACCGGCACCGAAGTCGGCCCCGGCGGGGGCGGCTACCTCGTGCTCGACCAGCCCTGGCCGGGCATGCTGCGCGGCATCTGGGGCGACGACCAACGCTACCGCGACACCTACTGGTCCCGCTTCGCCGAACAGGGCTACTACTTCGCCGGCGACGGCGCCAAATACGACACCGACGGCGACCTGTGGCTGCTCGGCCGCGTCGACGACGTCATGAACGTCTCCGGCCACCGCATCTCCACCACCGAAGTCGAATCCGCCCTGGTCTCCCACCCCACCGTCGCCGAAGCCGCCGTCGTCGGCGCCAGCGACCCCACCACCGGCCAAGGCATCGTCGCCTTCGTCATCCTCCGCGGCGGCACCGCCGACACCGAAACCAGCGGCGAACAAGCCATCCACCACCTCCGCGACCACGTCGCCCGCGAAATCGGCCCCATCGCCAAACCCCGCCAAATCCTCATCGTCCCCGAACTCCCCAAAACCCGCTCCGGCAAAATCATGCGCCGCCTCCTCCGCGACGTCGCCGAAAACCGCCAAATCGGCGACGTCACCACCCTCGCCGACACCACCGTCATGGACCACATCACCACCGAACTCCACAAAGGAACCGAAGACTGA
>NZ_PVNH01000019.1 GCF_003001955.1 Prauserella shujinwangii
CTGGCGAGTTCGGCGGTTTCGCTGGGGGTTTTGCCGACTTTGACGCCGGCGGTTTCGAGGGCTTGTTTTTTGGCTTCGGCGGTGCCGCTGGAGCCGGAGACGATGGCGCCGGCGTGGCCCATGGTTTTGCCTTCGGGGGCGGTGAAGCCGGCGACGTAGCCGACGACGGGTTTGGTGACGTGGGATTTGATGTAGTCGGCGGCGCGTTCTTCGGCGTCGCCGCCGATCTCGCCGATCATGACGATGACCCGGGTGTCGGGGTCGGCTTCGAAGGCTTGCAGGGCGTCGATGTGGGTGGTGCCGATGACGGGGTCGCCGCCGATGCCCACGCAGGTGGTGAAGCCGATGTCGCGCAGCTCGTACATCATCTGGTAGGTCAGGGTGCCGGATTTGGACACCAGCCCGATGGGGCCGGCGCCGGTGATGTCGGCGGGGATGATGCCGGCGTTGGACTGGCCCGGGGAGATCACGCCGGGGCAGTTCGGGCCCACGATCCGGGTTTTCTGGCCCTGGGCGACGTTGTGGGCCCAGAAGGTGGCCGAGTCGTGCACGGGGATGCCCTCGGTGATCACCACGGCCAGGCCGATCTCGGCGTCGATGGCCTCGATCACGGCGTCCTTGGCGAACCGGGGCGGCACGAACAGCACGCTGACGTCGGCGCCGGTGGCGGCCATGGCCTCGGCCACCGTGCCGTACACGGTCAGCTCCCGCTCGCCGATGCGCACGCTCTGCCCGGCCTTGCGGGCGTTGACCCCGCCCACGATGTTCGCGCCGGCGGCCAGCATCTTGGTGGCGTGCTTGGTGCCTTCCGACCCGGTCAGCCCCTGCACGATGATCTTGGAGTGTTCGTTGAGGAAGATAGCCATCGTCACGCACCTGCCGCGGCGAGCTCGGCGGCCTTGTCGGCCGCGTTGTCCATGGTGTCCACCAGCGTGACCAGCGGGTGGCCGGCCTCGGCCAGAATGGCCCGGCCCTGCTCGACGTTGTTGCCGTCCAACCGCACCACCAGCGGCTTGGACGCCTCCTCACCGAGGATCTTCAACGCCTCCACGATCCCGGTGGCCACCGCGTCACACGCGGTGATCCCCCCGAAAACGTTGACGAACACGCTGCGCACATCCGGATCCCCCAGGATCACATCCAGCCCCGCGGCCATCACCTCCGCCGAGGCACCCCCACCGATGTCGAGGAAGTTCGCCGGCCTGACCCCACCATGCCGCTGCCCGGCATAGGCCACCACATCCAGCGTGGACATCACCAAACCGGCACCATTACCGATGATGCCGACCTGCCCGTCCAGCTTGACATAGTTCAGATCCCTGGCCTTGGCCTTGGCCTCCAGCGGATCCTCCGCCTGGGTGTCCACCAGCCGCGCATGCTCCGGATGCCGGAACCCCGCATTGTCATCCAGCGTGACCTTGCCATCCAACGCCACGATCCGGTCCTGCGGATCCCGCACCAGCGGATTGACCTCCACCAACGTGGCATCCTCGGCCACAAAGGTCTCCCACAGCCGCACCACCACCTCAGCGGCCCGCTCCCGCACCACCTCCGGAAACCCCGCCCGGGTCACCATCTCCAACGCCGCGGCCTGATCCACCCCGACCAACGGATCCACCGGCACCCGCGCCAACGCCTCCGGACGCTCCAGCGCCAACTGCTCGATCTCCACGCCCCCCTCGGCCGACGCCATCGCCAAAAACGTGCGATTCGCCCGATCCAGCAAAAACGAGAAGTAATACTCCTCCGCAATGTCCGACGCCTCGGTCACCAACACCCGCCGCGTCACATGCCCCTTGATATCCAGACCCAAAATCGCCTCAGCCCGCTCCCGAGCCTCAACCGGATCCTGCGCCAGCTTCACCCCACCGGCCTTACCCCGGCCACCCGTCTTCACCTGAGCCTTGACCACGAC
>NZ_PVNH01000020.1 GCF_003001955.1 Prauserella shujinwangii
GTTGCTCCTATGTCAAGCCGCTGCCGTGAGGCGGGGTGATTGGTGGGTGGTGCTCTGCTGGAGGGCGTTGTAGACGATGCGGGCGAGGTGTCGTTTGAGTGCTCGAAGCGCTTCCATCGTTGTGTCTCCCCTGGTTCGGCGTCGCTGGAAGTAGTCGTGGCCGGGGCCGTGGAGGCGGATCTGGGTGACCGCGATGCGGTGCAGGGCGGCGTTGAGCTGGCGGTTACCACCGCGGGCCAGGCGATGCCGGATCGTCTTGCCGGAGGAGGCGGGGATCGGGGCGGCCCCGGCATGCATGGCGAAGCAGGCCTCGGAGCGGAACCGGGTCACGTTCGCGGTCTCGCCGACGATCTTCGCCGCGGTCAACGCCCCGCAGCCGGGCAGCGCCAGCAGCCGCGGCGCGACGCGCTCCATGAGCGCCGCCAGCTCATGCTCCAGCGCGTTGGCCCGCACGGTCAGGGTCCGGATGTCGGTGACGAGCTCGGTGGCGATGCGCACCACGATCGACGGCGGCTGCTGCGCCAGCCACGCGTCGAGTCGATCGAGTTCACACAGCCGGTCCAGGGAGCGGGCGGCCGGATCGAGTTCCGGGTCGAGCTCGTGCAGGTGCCAGCGCAGCCGATTCTGCATCTGGGTGCGGGTGTTCACCAGGTCTTCTCGGTGGTCGACCAGCAGCTTGATCTCGCGCGACACCCCGTCGTGCGTGGCGATGGGCAGATCCGGCTCGCGCAGCGCGGCCCGGGCGATCGCCAGCGCGTCGATCGGGTCCGACTTGCCCCGCATGCGCACTGACTGCCGGGCTGTGGCCATCAACTTCGGCGGCACCCGCACCACACTCTGGCCCGCCGCCAGCAACGCCCGCTCCAACCGGGTCGACACATGCCGGCAGTCCTCCACCGCGAACCGCAGCTCCGCGTCCGGCCAACGGCGCAACACCCAGCGCAACAGCTGCCGATGCCCGGCATCGGTGGCCCGTACCGTCCGGTGATCCAGCTCCCGGCCCACCTCGTCCACCGCGCCCGCAGTGTGTGTGTTCTTGTGGACATCGATACCCAGCACCACCACCATGGGAATGGTCTCCTTCCAGACTCGAAGGGACGGCTGGGCCGGCCGGCGGACACACCTCAGTGGGGGCGACGCCACGCTCCTGTCAAGTCACGCCGGCCGACCCTGACCAGCCGGTGACCGGCACAACGCATGATCGCCAACCCACGGGCGGCAACGACACTACGAGCCAGATCACCAACGGCCAGGATCCCAACCACCGCAACAGCGGCAACATCACCCTGACACTGAG
>NZ_PVNH01000021.1 GCF_003001955.1 Prauserella shujinwangii
GGATGGTTGGTGGTGGCTGCCGGGCCGGTGGGAGCGGTGCTCGGCCACCGGCCCGGCAGCAGCTCTTAACGGGGGCAGCGCGCCCACGCGGCGCGGATGGCGGCGGCCTCGGCGGGGTCGGCGGTGAGGCCGTAGGTGTGCTTGATGTCCACCCAGCGGGCGATGTAGCCGCACCGGTCGCGGTGGGGCAGCCATTCGGCCGGGTCCTGGTCGCCTTTCTGCCGGTTGCTGGTCGCGGTGACCGCGACCAGCCCGGCGGGGTCGTTGGCGAAACGCTCCCGCTGGGCTTGCGTCCAGTGGCGGGCTCCGGAGCGGGCGGCTTCGGCCAGCGGCACGAGGTGGTCGATGTCCAGCTCGGAGGAGTCGGTGACGGTGGCGCCGTCGTAGACGCTGACCCACCGGCCGGACACAGCGCAGTCAGAACCGGTGCGCACGCCCTGACCTTGGGCTTGCAGGACGGCGTCGCGGACATCGCAGCCGTCGCCGAGGGAGGTCCAGTGCGGCCAGTCGTCCCGGTCGTAGTGCGCCCCGGTGTCCTCGGCAGCCACGGCGAGCGCGGGCAGCTCCCGTGGGGTGCCGGTGGCGGGTGCGCTCGGCGCGCCGGGCGCGAGGGTGTCGAGGTCGGGTAGTTCGCAGCCGGACGTGGCCAGCGCGGCGGCGGCGAGCCCGGCGAGGAGGGTGTGGCGGGTGGTGGTGTGGGTGTGCACAGCGGGTCCCTTTCGGACGACGGGAAGGCAGGGGTGGTTAGAGGGAGTGGGAGAGGCGGCCGCGCTGGTCGAGCTTGTGGGCGACGCGGTGGATGCGGCCCCAGTGGCGGCGCACGAGCGTGTCGGCCTCGCGGCGGGCGCGGCCCTCGCTGATGCCGGTGTGCTGGGCGTAGCGGCGGAACAGGGCCAGGTCGTCACGGCAGCCGTGCCGGGCCAGGCGGCGGCCCTGGCCGAGGCTGTAGCCCTGGGTGGCGATGTAGCGGGCGGCGGCCTCGCCCCCGGCGAGGATCATCGTCAGCCACCCCAACGCCTTGTCGGGGTCGAACTCGTCGGCCGGGCGCATCACGCCCTCCATGTCGCTGAGGATCTTCACGTGCGCCACCCGGCCCCCGGTGGCGCGGTGGATCACGGCGTGCCCGGCCTCGTGGTGACAGGTGACCAGCCGGTTCAGGTGGCGCTCGTCGGTGATACGGGTGCCCATCGAACAGCCCTCTCTGTGGTGACGGTG